>NZ_QGNA01000001.1 GCF_003173615.1 Falsiroseomonas bella
TGCTTCAACCGGCTGAAGCACTTCCGCCGCATCGCCACGCGCTTCGACAAGCTCGCTCGAAATTACCTCAGCGCCGTCGCCATCGCCGCCATCAGGCTATGGACCAGGTTTGAGTCCAGGACCTAGCTGACCCGATCGGCGCGGCGCAACCGGCGGACCAGCACGACGAGCGCAAGCGCCATCGGCAGCCAGAGCAGCGCGGCGGGTTCCGGCACCTCGGCCGGGACGGGCGGCGGGATTTCGGGCACCCGGACCGGCGGGCCGATCTCGCCTTCCGGACCGCCGCCAGGGGTCGGCGCGAAAGGCGGGTTGGCGCCGAACAGCAACTCCCCGGGCAGCAGCGCGAAACGGGGATCTGCCGTCGCCACGCCGCCGGGCTGGCCCGCCCCGCCGGGCGCGGGCTCGGCCGGTGGTGGCGCCTGGGCCGGGGTGGCGGTGGGGCCCGCTGCAGCGAGGCTCAGCGCCCCCGCATCGCGGCAGACCCGCAGCGGGCGGGAGACGCGCCGCACCGCCCGCACTGCGCCGACCGTCCCGCCCACTCCGGCCCCGGCAGCCGGCGCCTTGGCCGGCGCGGCGCGACGCACCTGGCGGACAAGGAAGCGCGGAACACAGGACAGCATGACGAGCGGGGCCTCCGAACCGAGGCTCGCCTGTTCGCATGGTCCATCTTAATATTGAGACAATCGGCGCCGGCTCGTGCGCATGGCCGCCCCGCAGCCTCTCGCCTTGCAATGGCGGGGTCCGACGCGCATCTTGCGGCCCACCGAGACCGCGCCCGGAATTCCGAAACAGAATGGAACAGCAGGGCGGCGAATCCCGCCGCATCACCCTCCATCGCCCCGAGGACTTCGCGGGCATGCGCCGCGCCGGGCAACTGGCCGCCGAGACGCTCGACATGATCACGCCGCATGTGAAGCCCGGCGTGACGACGGAGCAGCTCGACCGCATCCTGCACGACTATATCGTGGCGCATCACGCGACGCCGGCGACGCTCGGCTATCGCGGCTACACCAAGTCGTCCTGCACCTCGATCAACCACGTGGTCTGCCACGGCATCCCGGGCGAGCGCGTGCTGCTGGAAGGCGACATCGTCAACATCGACGTCACCGTCATCCTCGATGGCTGGCACGGCGACACCAGCCGCATGTACGTGGCGGGCCAGCCCTCCACCAAGGCGCGGCTGCTGATGGACGTGACCTATGAGGCGATGATGCGCGGCATCGCGGCGATCCGCCCGGGTGCCACGCTCGGCGACATCGGCCACGCGATCCAGTCCTTCGTGGAGAAGCACCGCTTCTCCGTGGTGCGCGACTTCTGCGGACACGGCATCGGCCGCCGCTTCCACGAGCCGCCGAACGTGCTGCATTTCGGCCGCCCGGGCGAAGGCCCGCAGCTCAAGCCGGGGATGTTCTTCACCGTGGAGCCGATGGTGAATGCCGGCCGGCCCGAGGTGAAGATTTTGGACGATGGCTGGACGGCGGTGACGCGCGACCGCTCACTCTCCGCGCAGTTCGAGCACATGGTCGGCGTGACCGAGGACGGCGTGGAGATCTTCACCATCTCCCCCGCCGGCCTGCACCGCCCGCCGTATCACGCCTGACACTCACGCCCTGGTTGAACATCGCGCCGCCGCCGTGCAGGCTGGCTGTTCATGGCGCGCAGACCCAGGCACTTTGCCGAGGCAGGCCCCGGCCTCCTGGACCTCGCCCCGCTGCCGGGCAGCGAGGCGGTGCCGGGCCATCTCGGCCATCGCGAGCGCATCCGGGAGAAGCTGCTGGGGCGCGGCGCGGAGGCGCTGGCGGAATACGAGATCCTGGAAGTCCTGCTCTTCGCCAACTACCCGCGGCAGGACACCAAGCCCGTCGCCAAGGCGCTGATCGCGCGCTTCGGCAGCCTGGCCCGCGTGCTGGCCGCGCGGCCGGAGGAACTGCAGGAGGTGGAGCGCGTCGGCCCCGGCGCCGCGGCCACCATCAAGGCGGCCAACGCCGCCGCGCTGCACATGCTGCGCGCCGAGGCGAAGGAACAGCCGGTGCTGAACAACTGGGACCGGCTGCTCGCCTACCTGACGGCCGCGCTGGCGCGCGAGCCGATCGAGCAGTTCCGGGTGATTTTCCTCGACACGCGCAACCGCATGATCGCCGACGAGGCGCAGGCGCGGGGCACGGTGAATCACACGCCGGTCTATCCGCGGGAGGTGGTGAAGCGCGCGCTGGAGCTCGGCGCCACCGCGCTGATCCTGGTGCACAACCACCCGAGCGGCGACCCCACGCCGTCCCGCGCCGATGTCGAGATGACGGCGGAGGTGAAGGCGGCCGCCGCCGCGCTCGGGATCGTGCTGCACGACCACCTGATCATCGGCAACGGGCGGCATCTGTCCTTCAGGCGGGAGGGGCTGCTGTAGCCCTGCGGCCGCAGGAAGGCTGACAGTAACGAACATCCGCCACGATTGACCCTGATGCTCCGCCCCCGGCATGGTTCCCGCCCGATGCGACGTTCCGTCCTGCTTCCCGCGCTGTTGATCGGCCTCGCCGCCTCCGGCGCGGTGCTGGCGCAGGGCGTGCCGGGAAAGCCGCCGCCCTCCAACGCGCCGCAATTCCAGCCGGCGCCAGCCGCCTTCCCGCCGCTGCCCACCGCCAAGCCGCCGCCGCTTGCCGGCGCGCCGGCACCCGCCGTGGCCGGCAAGCCCGGCGCGCCGCCCGCGGCGCCGCCCGGCGGCACGGGCCGCACGCTGTCCACCGGCACCGGCTTCGTCGTCGCCACCGGGCGCGCGCTGACCAACTACCATGTCATCGAGGGATGCCGCGCCGTGCGGCTGCGCACCTCCGCGGGCAACGAGATGCCGGCCCGCGTGCTGGCCTCCGACCGGCAGCGCGACCTGGCGCTGCTGGAGGTGCCGAGCGAAGCCGGGCCGCCGCTGACCTTCCGGCGCAACCCGAACATCCGCCGCGGCGAGAACGTCGTGACCTACGGCTTCCCGCTGGCCGGGCTGCTCTCCTCCGGGCCGACGCTGACTACCGGCGAGATCTCGGCGCTGGCGGGGCTGCGCGACAACCAGACCCAGTACCAGATCAGCGCGCCGGTGCAGCCGGGCAATTCCGGCGGGCCGCTGCTCGACATGAGCGGGCAGGTGGTGGGCGTGATCGTCTCCAAGCTGAATGCGCAGCGCATCGCGCAGCAGACCGGCGACATTCCGCAGAACGTGAATTTCGCGGTGAAGGGGACGGAGGCGCTGGACTTCCTGCGCCGCAACCGCGTGGAGCCGCGCCTGGATGACGGCGCGCAGCGCAGCGCCGCAGAGGTGGGCGAGATCGCCCATCCCTCCGTGCTGTTCCTCCGCTGCCTCGGCTGATTCTTCTGGAACGCTCGGCCAGCGCTTGCGGCCGGCCTCAGGCGTCGAGCCACTCCCGCAGCAACGCCGTCACCGCCTCCGGCTTCTCCATCGACGGCAGGTGGCCCGCGCCGGGAATGCGGGCCAGGCGCGCGCCGGGGATGCCGGCGGCCATCTCCTCGGCCAGGTGCGGCGGGGTGAGCGTATCGCCCTCCCCCACCGCCACCAGCGCCGGGATCGCGATGCGCGGCAGGTCGGGGCGGCTGTCCGCACGGTGCATGATGGCGCGCTGCTGGCGGTGGAAGGCCGGGCGGCCGACGCGCTCGGCCATGGCCATCACCTCGGCGGCGAGCGGGCCGGCCAGGTGATCGGGGTGCAGCAGCTGCGGCAGCAGGCGCGGCGTGACGCCGCGGAACATCCCGCTCTCCGACAGCGCGAGCAGGGCGCGGCGACGGCGCGTCTGCTCCTCCGTGTCCGGCCGGGCGGAGGTGTCGAACAGTGCGATCCGCGCCACGCGATGCGGCGCGCGGCGCCAGATCTCGAAGGCGACATAGCCGCCCATGGACAGGCCGCAGACGGCGAGCGGCCCCTCCCCCGGCACGGCGGCGAGCGCGCGCCCGGCCATGCCCCCGATGCTGTCGTCATGCGTGAGGTCGGCGATGCGGCAGGGCAGCACGGCGCCGAGCGCGGCCGCCTGGTCGCGCCAGAGCCGCGCATCGCAGAGCAGGCCGGGGAGCAGGAGCAGGGTCGTTCCGTCGGTCATGGGGGGAACCTCGGCCGCGCATGGCCGGTCCGCAAGGCGCCAAGCTTGATTTTGCGGCCGCTTCGGCGCATATGCGGCGCGTTCCCACAGGCCCCGCTGCGCCGAAGGTTGCGCCTGCGGGGCGATCCTGCCGGCGCAGGCCCGACACGGGCTGGCGGCGCGACAGGCCCGAGGCCGACAGAGAACCGACTTTGAACGATCAGAGCGACGCGACCGCCCCGCGCGCGGCCGAGCCCGAACACAACCCCGAAGCCCCCGCAGCCGCGGCCGCCCCCGGCGCCGATTCGGCGAAGGCGGCGCCTGCCGAGGCGCCGGACGAGGCGCCTGCGATGGCCATGGCGCAGCCGCCCGGCGATGGTCCGGAGATGGCCTCCGCCGACGAGGCTCACGACGAGGACGCGGAGGAGAGCTCCGAGTACGACGACGACGCCTCCGACGAGGATGAGGACGACGAGTCCTCCGACGAGGACGAGGAAGGCCCGACGGAGGAGGACGAGCAGCTCGCCGAGGAGGCCGCGAAGACCACCTTCGCCGATCTCGGCCTGTCCGAGCCGATCCTGCGGGCCGTCGCCGAATCCGGCTATCTCTACCCCACGCCGATCCAGGAACAGGCGATCCCCATCGTCCTGATGGGCCGCGACGTGATGGGCGTGGCGCAGACCGGCACCGGCAAGACCGCCGGCTTCACCCTGCCGATGCTAGACATCCTGGCCGGCAGCCGCGCCAAGGCGCGCATGCCGCGCAGCCTGATCCTGGAGCCGACGCGGGAACTCGCGCTGCAGGTCGCCGAGCAGTTCGTCAAATACGGCAAGCACCTGAACCTGAACCACGCGCTGCTCATCGGCGGCGAGAGCATGAACGACCAGCGCGACGTGCTCGAGAAGGGCGTGGACGTGCTGATCGCGACGCCCGGCCGGTTGCTCGACCTTTTCGACCGCGGGCGCATCCTGCTGGCGGACTGCAAGGTGCTCGTCATCGACGAGGCCGACCGCATGCTCGACATGGGCTTCATCCCGGATGTCGAGAAGATCGTCTCCTTCCTGCCGAAGCTGCGGCAGACGCTGTTCTTCTCGGCGACGATGGCGCCCGAGATCCGGCGCCTGGCCGACCAGTTCCTGTCGAACCCGAAGGAGATCAGCGTCAGCCGCCCCGCGACGGTGGCGACGACGATCGTCACCGGCCTGGTCTGGGTGCGCGAGCACGACAAGCGCGAGGCGTTGCGCCGGATGCTGCGGCGGGAAGCGGTGCAGAACGCGCTGATCTTCTGCAACCGCAAGATCGACGTGAACATCCTCTACAAGTCGCTCAAGAAGCACGGCTTCTCGGTGGGCGAGCTGCATGGCGACATGGACCAGTCGGCCCGCTTCGCCACGCTGAACCGCTTCAAGGCGGGCGACATCAAGCTGCTGGTGTGCAGCGACGTGGCGGCGCGCGGGCTCGACATCGGCGGCCTCAGCCACGTGTTCAACTTCGACGTGCCCTTCCACGCGGAGGACTACGTCCACCGCATCGGCCGCACCGGCCGCGCCGGGCGGGAGGGCCATGCCTTCACGCTGAGTTGCCCGGAGGATGCGAAGTCCCTCGCCGCGATCGAGAAGCTGACCGGCACGCCGATCCCGCGCATGGAGATCGACGGTCTCGATCCCGTGACGGCGGAGGAGATCGCCGAGGGCGCGAAGCTGCGCCGCGGCCGTGGCGGCAAGGTGATGGGCCGCGGCGGCGATCGCGGGGGTGATCGGGGCGGCCGTGGCCGCGAGGATCGCGGGCGCCGCGACGAGAGGCGGGACGATCGCCGCGATGCGCCGCGCCGCGAACCGAGGGAGCGTGGCCGCGACGAGCGCATCGCCGCCGAGGCCGCCGCGCCGCGGCGCGAGGAGCGCGGGCCCGAGTCCCGGCGCGATGATGGGCGACGCGACGCGCCCCGGCGTGACGATGCGCGCCGCCACGAGCGCGGCGCCGAGCCGCGGCGGAGCGACCGCGCGGCAGAGCCGCGGTATGGCGACCGCTCGGCGGAGCCGCGGCGGGACGAGCGCCGCCCGCGGGACGACTATCGCCGCGACCGGCGCGAGGATCTCGGCCCCTCGGTGCAGGGCTTCGGCGACAGCGTGCCCGCCTTCATGCTGATCGCGATTCCCCGCCCGAAGCGCGACGCCGCGTCCGACGCCGCTGGCGAGGCCGAGGCGGCCTGAGCCAGGCCGCCCGGCGTTTGCCCTGGCGCGCCGAGCACCTAGATTGCCCTGCGCGGCCCCTGCCGCGCCGTGAGGAGGAAGCCATGAACGTCGTCGCCCCGGTCGCGAAGAAGTCGACGCTGCCGCCCTTCAAGTGGGACGACCCGCTGCTGCTCGACGAGGCGCTGACCGAGGACGAGCGGATGATCCGCGACGCCGCCCGGCAGTTCTGCCAGGAAAAGCTGATGCCGCGCGTGCTCATGGCGAACCGCAACGAGCACTTCGATCGCGAGATCATGAACGAGTTCGGCGAGATGGGCTTCCTGGGTGCGACCCTGGAAGGCTACGGCTGCGCCGGCGTCTCCTATGTCGCCTACGGGCTGATGGCGCGCGAGGTGGAGCGGGTCGATTCCGGCTACCGTTCCGCCTTCTCCGTGCAGTCCAGCCTGGTGATGTTCCCGATCCACGCCTTCGGGTCGGAGGAGCAGCGCCAGAAGTTCCTGCCCAAGCTGCGCACCGGCGAATGGGTCGGGTGCTTCGGCCTGACCGAGCCCGATGCGGGCTCCGACCCCGCCTCGATGCGCACCCGCGCGAAGAAGGTGGATGGCGGCTACCTGCTGTCCGGCTCCAAGACCTGGATCACCAACTCGCCGATCGCCGATGTCGCGGTGGTCTGGGCGAAGGACGATGAGGGCGTGCTGCGCGGCTTCATCCTGGAGCGCGGCATGAAGGGCCTCACCTTCCCGAAGATCGAGGGCAAGTTCAGCCTGCGTGCCAGCGTCACCGGCATGATCATGATGGACGAGGTCTTCGTGCCGGAGGCGAACCGCCTGCCGGGCGTGAAGAGCCTCGCGGGTCCGTTCCAGTGCCTGAACCGCGCGCGCTACGGCATCGCCTGGGGCGCGATGGGCGCCGCCGAGTTCTGCTGGCACGCCGCGCGCGACTACACCATGAACCGCAAGATGTTCGGCAAGCCGCTGGCGCAGACGCAGCTGATTCAGAAGAAGCTGGCCGACATGCAGACCGAGATCACCCTCGGCCTGCACGCCGTGCTGCGCGTCGGGCGGCTGTTCGACGAGCACAAGGCCTCGCCGGAAATGATCAGCCTGGTCAAGCGCAACAACTGCGGCAAGGCGCTGGATATCGCCCGCGTCGCGCGCGACATGCACGGCGGCAACGGCATCGTGGACGAGTACCACGTGATCCGCCACGTCATGAACCTCGAGACGGTGAACACCTACGAGGGCACGCATGACGTGCACGCGCTGATCCTCGGCCGCGCGCAGACCGGTCTCAACGCCTTCGGCGGGTAGGGCTCAGGCTCGTTCCATGCTGACCGGCGGCGATCCGCTGACCATCGAGCGGACGCTGCAGCTTGCCATCGCGCCGGCCTTCATCCTGACCGGCGCCATGGCGGTGCTGAACCTGCTCAGCACGCGGCTGCAACGCCTGGTGGACCGCCAGCGCGAGGTGACCGATGAGGCGGAGCGCAGCATGGTGCGCCGCCGGATCGCGGCGACGCATGGCGCGATGGCGGCCTGCGTGCTGTGCGCCGTCGCGATCTGCGTGCTGGTCATCGTCGCCTTCGTCGAGCCGGTCTTCGGCATTGGCGCCGGCATGCACATCGTCGGGCTGATGCTGGTCGCGATGCTGGCGCTGACCACGGCGCTGGCGCTGTTCTTCTGGGAAGTCATGCGCTCCGGCCGCGACCACGGGCCGGGCGGGCGATGAGCGCCGCGGCGCGGCGGTTCGCCGTCGCGCGCCTTGGCAGCGCGGGCGACGGCGTCGCGGACACGCCGGACGGGCCGCTGCACATCCCGCGTGCCCTGCCCGGCGAGAGCGTGACAGCGCGCCCCGCCGGCCGCGGGCAGGCCGTGCTCGACACCGTCGAGGCGCCCTCCCCCGAGCGTGTCGCGCCGCCCTGCGCGCATTTCCTCGAAGGCTGCGGCGGCTGCGCGCTGCAGCACTGGGACCTCGCCGCGCAGGCGCGCTGGAAGCGCGAGAGGCTGATCGAGGCGCTGGCGCGTGCCGGCTTCGCGGAGGCGCCCGTGGCGGAGACCGTCGCAACGCCGACGGACAGCCGCCGCCGCGCCGACCTCGCGCTGCGCCGCGCGCAGGACGGCAGTGTCGCCATCGGCTTCCATGCGCGCGGCAGCGCCGAGGTGCTGGACCTGCGCGAATGCCACATCCTGGAGCCCGCCCTCTTCGCGCTGCTCGCGCCGCTGCGCGTGGTGCTGCGGCGCCTGTCGGCATTGGCGCGCGAGGGCTCGGCGGTGGTGAACCTGCTCGACAGCGGGCCGGACATCCTGCTGCGCACCGACAAGGCGCTGGACGCGGCGGGGCGCCGGCTGCTGGCGGCCGCCGCGCAGCAGCTCGGCGTCCCGCGCATCGCCTGGGCGCAAGGCGAGAACCTGCACGAAACCGCGGCGCAGACCGGGCCGGTGCGGCTGATGCTCGGCGCCGTCGAGGTCGCGCCGCCGCCCGGCGCCTTCCTGCAGGCCAGCCGGGAGGGCGAGGCGGCGATCGTCGCGGCGGTGCTCGCCGGCCTGCCCACGAAGCTGCCGGCGCGCCCGAAGCTGCTCGATCTCTATGCCGGCATCGGCACGCTGAGCTTTCCGCTCGCCAAGCGCGGCCGCGTCACCGCGGCGGAGGGCAGCGCGGAGGCGGTCGCCGCGCTGGACGCCGCCGCGCGCAAGGCGGTGGCCCGCGTCGAGGCGGTGAAGCGCGACCTCGCGCGCCAGCCCTATCTGCCGGCGGAGCTCAAGGCCTACGACGTGGTGGTGCTGGACCCGCCCTATGCCGGCGCGGCGGAGCAGGTGGCGCAGATCGCCCGCAGCGCGGTGCGGCACCTGGTCTATGTCTCCTGCAACCCGGTGGCGCTGGCGCGGGATGCAGCGGTGCTGCGCGGGGCTGGTTTCGGCCTCGTCTCGGCCACACCTGTGGACCAGTTCCGATGGTCCGCGCATCTCGAATCGGTCGTTTCCTTCTCGCGCTGACCCTCGCGGCGCTACCCGGCTGCGCGCGGCTGATCGGCGGCGAGGCCGGCGTCGTGCTGGAGGCGATCGAGCACGGACCGGCCCGCACCGAGCTCGGCCGCATCACGCCGCCGCCCCTCCGCACCCGCCTGCCCGAGGCCGATCTCTGGCTGCCGCGCGATGCCGCGCCGCGCGCCGCGGTGGTGCTGGCGCCCGGCTTCTCGGAGGCCGGGCGCGACGATCCCCGCCTGCTGCCGGTGGCCGAAAGCCTGGCGCGCGCCGGGTTCGCGGTGCGCGTGCCGGAGCTGCCGGGCGCGCGGCGCCTGACGCTCGATCCCGCGGACATCGCGGCGATGCGTCGCGCGGCCGAGGTCGAGCGCGCGGCGGGGCGGCGCGTGGCGCTGGCCGGCATCTCCTTCGCCGCCGCCCCGGCGCTGCTGGCGGGGCAGGACGGCACCGCCTCGCTCATCGTCACGCTCGGCGGCTTCCATGACATGACGGCGCTGGCCGTCTTCGCCGCCACCGGCGCGCATCGGGCGCCGGGCGAGACCGCTTGGCGACGTGGCGCGCCGAATCCCTTCGCCGGCCCGGCCTTCCTGCTCGCGATCGCCGAGGCCATGCCCGATCCCGGGGACCGCTGGCTGCTGCGGGAGGCGGGGGCGCGCCGGCTCCGCGCGCCGGCAGCGCCGCTCGACGACCTGGCGCGCGACATGACGCCGGCCGGCCGCGCCGCGCTGGCCCTGATCGCGGAGCGCGACCCGGCGCGCATCCCGGACCGGCTGGCGGCACTGCCCGCGCCCGCACGCAGCGTGCTCGCCGCGCTGGATCCCGCCGGCGCCGGGCTCGTCACCTGCACCCTGGCGATCCACGGGCTCGAGGACCCGATCATCCCCTGGACGCAATCGGCCGCGCTGGCCGCCGCACTGCCACCCGGGCGCGCCGTGCTGGTGCCGGTGCCGGGCTTCGGCCATGTGGAGCCGGCGGCGGTGCCGATGGACGGCCAACTCGCCCTGATCCGCGCAATGCGGCACCTGCTGGCCTGGCGCGACGGGCACGATCCGTGCGGGTCCGCGTACCGAGTTCTTGCAATCCGCCAGCCATCCCCACATGACGCGGCGTCCATGGGGCGCAGGAGAGGGCCGGGAATGAACCGTCGCGTCGTGATGCTGGGGGCGGCTGCCCTCAGCCTGCCCGCGCTGATGCGCGCAACCCCGGCTCCCGCGCAGGCGCCCGCGCCGGTGCCGCCGCCGGCCACGCCGGGCTTCTTCCGCTTCCGCCTGGGCGAGGTCACCGTGACCACCCTGTTCGACGGCTTCTTCCAGCGCCCGCTGGCCGGGCTGATCCGCAACGCCCCGCCCGGCGCGGCCGAGCAGGCCGCGGCCGCGGCCTTCCTCGGCACCGATCCCCTGCGCATCCCCTACTCGGTCACAATGCTCCAGGTCGCGGGCCAGACCATCCTGTTCGATGCCGGCACCGGCGGGCAGCTTGCGCCGACCGGCGGCTGGGCCATTCCGAACATGCGCGCGGCGGGCCTCACGCCGGAGCAGGTGACGCTGGTCGTCCACAGCCATTTCCACCCGGACCACATCTCCGGCCTCACCACGCGCGACAACGCCGCGGTGTTCCCCAATGCCGAGATCGCGGTGCCGGAGGCCGAATGGCGCTTCTGGACGGATGCCGGCAGCATCTCCCGCCTGCCGGAGGGGCTGCGCGGCATCGCCACGGCCGTCGAGCGCCGCTTCGGCCCCTATCGCGCGCGGCTGCGCCAGTTTGGCGACGGGGCGGAACTCGCGCCGGGCGTGCGCGCCATCCTCGCCGCCGGCCACACGCCGGGGCACAGCGTGTTCGAGGTGACCTCGGGCCAGGCCGGGATGCTGGTGCTGGGCGACACCACGAACCGCCCGGAACTCTTCGCGCGCAACCCCGGCTGGCACGCGATCTTCGACATGGACCCGCAGGCGGCCGAGGCGAATCGCCGCCGGCTGCTGGACCGCGCCGCGACCGACCGCCTGTGGGTCACCGGCTACCACTTCCCCTTCCCCATCGCCGGCCGCATCGCGCGCGAAGGCGACGGCTTCCGCTACGTCCGCGCCGACTGGATCGACGGCGCCTGAACCTCCAGGGAGAGCATCGAGACATGACCGAGATCACACGACGTGCCGCGCTGGCCGCCGGCGCGGGCCTTGCGTTGGCGCCCGCCATCGGCGCCGCGCAGGGAACGCCCGAAGGCGTCCATCGCATCCGCGTCGGCGCGCTGGAGGTGTTCGTCATCCATGACGGCTTCAACGTGCGCGCTGATGCCACCCAGGGCTTCGTGGTGAATGCGCAGCCCGCCGAGGTGGGTGCCGCGCTGCAGGCCGGCGGCATCGCCGGCACGGCGCTGCAGAACCCCTACAACGTGACGGTGCTGCGCACGCCGCAGGGCCTGGTGATGTTCGACGCCGGCACCGGCGGCATCGCCGGCCCGGAATCCGGCAAGGCGCCGGAGCGGATGCGCGCGGCGGGGCTCGACCCGGCGCAGGTGGTGCTGATCGTGCAGACGCATTTCCATGGCGACCACATCAGCGGCCTGGCCACCAACGAGGGCGTGGCGAACTTCCCCAACGCCCGGATCATGGTGCCGGAGCGCGAATGGGCCTTCTGGACCGATGCGGGCGAGGAGAGCCGCGCGGCGCCGGGCCGCCGGCCCGGCTTCGCGATGGTGCGCCAGCGCTTCGCCGCCTACCAGGGCAAGGTCACGCCCTATGCAGCCGGCGCGCAGGTGGCGCCCGGGGTGACGGCGGTGCCGACGCCGGGACATTCGCCGGGCCATACCTCGCTGCTGATCGCGGACGGCGCGGAGCAGATCATGGTGATCGGCGATGCGGTGCACGCGCCCGCGCTCTTCATGGCCAACCCGCAGTGGTATCCGATCTTCGACATGGACCCGACCCAGGCCGTCGAGACCCGCAAGGGCCTGCTCGACCGGCTGGCCACGGACCGCATCCAGATCATCGGCTACCACTTCCCGATGCCCGCGACCGGCCGCGTGGAGCGCGCCGGCACGGGATACCGGCTGGTGCCGTCGAACGCCTGAGCTGGCGGAGGGGCGGGCAGTGCGAACTGCCCGCCTACTCCACCGGCACGAACTCGAGCATCCGGATGTGGGGGAAGACCCCTTCCGGGCGGTCCAGGCGCAGCACGTTCTCGCCCGGCTCCAGCGCGATCGTGCCGACGTCCCGCCACTGCTGGCATTGTGAGTCCCAGCAACCTGTCGTGGCGTTCAGGGCAGACGGCACCACGACTCGTCCGTTGACAAGCACCTGGACAGGGCGCGGCTCGCCCGCGGCGTATTCGACACGCAGCAACCAGACGCTGCCCGTTCCGCCCTGGATACGCCACTCGGCCCAGTTCGGCCGGCTGTTGTCGGGCGGGTCGCGGTTCATGAGGATGTTGCCGAAGGCGTGCGGCGCGCTGGTCCTGCTGGCCGGGGAGACGTCCGGACCATTGCTGTAGTCCAGCGCGGAAATACGGAACGTGCGGCGTGCGGCCGACGTCGCGGCCTGCGAGGCAGGCGCGGCCTGCCGGGCCGGATGGTCCCTCGGCGGCGCATCGACCGCTGGGCGGAACGCCACCCAGGCGGTGGCCAAGGCGCCGATGACGGCGGCAAGGCCAGTGAGGATACCTGGCAGCGTCGTCCAGAAAGAGCCGCTATGAGGCGGGCGTTCCGACATCCCGACAGGTTACACGATGGCGTTGCCTCCCGGAACGGAGCGTGATGTCACCGCGGACTCGCGGCCTCCTGTCGCGATGGGTCTGACCGCACCAGCACT
Source organism: Falsiroseomonas bella (assembly GCF_003173615.1). GTDB lineage: Bacteria > Pseudomonadota > Alphaproteobacteria > Acetobacterales > Acetobacteraceae > Falsiroseomonas > Falsiroseomonas bella. The sequence goes on from NZ_QGNA01000001.1 coordinate 13,047, forward strand.
TCCGGATTGACGCAGACGCCGGGCGGCAGGGGCCGCCCGGTGAGGGCGTGGAGCAGATGCGTCGCGGCGGCCCTGGCGGTCGCCGCGCGCGCAACCGTGGTCGCCGCGCCCATATGCGGCGTCAGGATCAGGTTCGGCACCTCGCCCAGCGCCAGTTCGGGCGGCGGGGGTTCCGTCGGGCGCACATCCAGCGCCGCGGCGCGCAGCCGGCCTTCGCGCAGTGCCGCGACCAGCGCCGCTTCCTCCACCAGGCCGCCGCGGGCGGTGTTCACCAGGATCCCCTCCTTCCCGAGACGCGCCAGCGCCACGGCGTCGATGATGTTGCGCGTGGCGGCGTTCAGGGGCGCGTGGAGGGAGAGGATGTCGGCGCGGTCCAGCAGGTCCTCGACCGACGCGGCGCGCTCGACCGGCGCGATGTCGCCCGCCTGGTGCAGGCGCGGGCTCCAGGCCAGGACGCGCATGCCGATGGCGAGCGCGATGCGCGCGACGCCCCGCGCGATGCGGCCGTAGCCGAGCAGGCCCAGCGTGCGGCCATGCAGCTCGATCCCGAGCGTCCCGCGCTCCCACCCGCCCGCCTGGGTGGCGCGGTCGAGGCGGGGGATGTCGCGGGCGGCGGCGATGATCAGGCCGATGGTGTATTCCGCGACCGACTGCGCATTGGCGCCCGGCGCGGCCAGCACGGGGATGCCGCGGGCGGTGGCGGCGGGGAGGTCGATGGCGTCGTAGCCGGCCGCGGCGCGGGAGATGACGCGCAGGCTGGGGCAGGAGGCGATGGCCGCGCCCGAGATGGGGATGGAGCGGGAGAGCACGCCCTCATAGGGGTTGGCGGCGAGCAGCGCCTCCATCACCGGCCGCGCGCCGGCCGGGGCGACGAAGTCGAGACGGCAGCCGGCCTCTTCCAGCAGCGCGCGCCCGGCGGGTTCGAGCTGGGGGGCGGTGACGAGGATTCGGAAGGACATGGGGCACAGTTCGCGGGGCGCGGCGCGGCCGTCAACGGGGTGGGTTGCGCAAACGAAAAGGCCGGCCCTTGCGGACCGGCCTTCCCGGAAGGCGACAGTGTCAGGCGAGGCGGATCAGGCCGCCTTGCGACGCCGGCGAGCCACGCCGAGGCCCGCGAGGCCGAGGCCGAACAGGGCCAGCGACATCGGCTCGGGGATGGGCGGGTTCGGGTCCGGGCCCGACATGCTGCCATAGTAGCTAATGTGGGACACATCCTTGATGGTTGAGTTGCCCGGGAAGTTGAACGGGGGATCGACGAACGGCGTGCGCCACGTGCCGGACTGCGTGTTCACCGTATAGCCAACTAGCGTAGCACCCGAGTTGTCGTTGCCCGACTTGAAGATGAGCATGACGGTCGTGTAGCTGCCGAAGGCGGCGCCGAAATCATAAGTGCCGGACTGGTCACCACCTACGGGCGGATCGTCGCGGTCGATGTAGACCCAGTCCGTGAGACCGAAGAAGCCCGGCGGCTCATTCACCGTGATGGGATTGGTGTTCGTGAAGTCCTGCGGCTGGCTGCCGATGGTGCATCCCGTCGCACCGCTGACGTTGCCCGAGATGTCGTAGCCGGTGCCGACGCAGGACGAGAAGGTCGCCGCCTGCCCCTGGCCGGCAAAGCCGAGCCCCCCCAGCAGCGCGGCGGCCATCAACCATTTCTTCATTGTCGCACTCCTTGTGACACTCACGCACAATGTGCAGCAAGCCGCATGCCAGTCATGAAAATGTAAGCCAATGAGGCGCTTAATCCCCGTTTCGCGCATCGCGCGCATGCGCCCTGTCAAGTTTCCCGACACAGAGCGGGCTCCGATCGGAAATTGCTTGCCGGTTCAGAATGGATTCATGTGCCCGCGTGCCGGCCGCGCCGCCGCGCTTGCGGCGGTCGAGGCCCGCGCGGACACTGCAAAGCGCTGATATTCCGAGAGTGATCCATAAAATATTACGCGTTCGGCATGCCTAGGTGGAAGGGGTGATGCTTCCGGCCGAACCGGCAGATTGTAAAATCCACCGACACCGACACCCCTTGCGATACACGTCCAGGTTGTTGAAACCAGCGGGGCCAGCGCCGAGCACAGGCATGGCCACGCCAGGCTCACGGCGGCGTTACCGCGTGCCTGGGTACGCGGCAGGCTCTGACGCGAGGCCGGCATCGCCCAGAAATTAGGTCTATTCGCGAATATGGGACGCGATGGCCGCTCCTGTCAGGATGCGCGGGCAATCGGCGATGGGCGCCGCGGCGCATGCCAGCGACCGCGAAGCGCAGGCGTGCCGTCGTTGGGCGGCGGCGCGTGGCAGCGGATCGGGTTCGACTTCGCCGCCGCGCCGCCCACTGCGACCACCACAGGCGGAACCCCGCGCCGCGCGCCATGCGCGCTGGCAGGGGCGGCGCCGCCTGGCCTAGACTCGTGGAGCCCGCAGAGGAAACGCCATGACCCACCGCCCGTCGCGCGCCACCCTCCTGTTCGGCCTGCTTGCTGTCGCGCCGCTGCCTGCCGCGGCAGAGACGGGCGCGCTGGTGGCGCAGGGCTGCCTCGGCTGCCACGGGCCGAATGGCGCGGGCATGGGGCCGGTGCCGGCGCTTGCCGGGCGCGACGGGGCGGAGTTGCGCGCGCTAATGCAGGCCTTCCGCGACGGCACGCGCCCCGCGACGATCATGGACCGCATCGCGCGCGGCTACACCGAGGCGGAGGTCGCCGCCGCGGTCGAACATTTCGCCGGGAGCCGCTGAGCCATGAGCGCCCTGACGCGCCGCGCCGCGCTCGCCTTGCTCGCCGCGCCGGCGCTGGCGCGCGCGCAGGGCCAGGCGCGGCTGGTGGTGGTGGGCGGCGGCTTCGGCGGCGCCTCCGCCGCGCGCTTCGCAAGGCTCACGGCGCCCGAGGTCGCGGTCACGCTGATCGAGCCGCAGCCGCGCTTCATCACCTGCCCCTACGGCAACCTGGTGCTCGGCGGCCTGCGGGAGATGGACACGATCACCTTCGGCTATGCGGGTCTCGTGAAGCTCGGCGTGCGCGTGGTGCAGGATCGCGCGGTGGGCATCGACCCGGTCGCGCGGCGCGTGCGGCTCGGCGGCGGGGAGAGCGTGGAGTACGACCGGCTGATCCTCTCGCCCGGCATCGCGCTGCGCTGGGACGCGATCGAGGGTTATGACGAGGCGGCGGCGCAGCTCATGCCGCATGCCTGGATCGCGGCGGACGGCGCGCAGCTGCGGCTGCTGCAGCGGCAGCTGCAGGCGATGCCGGATGGCGGCGTGGTGGGGCTGGCGATCCCGCCCAATCCCTTCCGCTGCCCGCCCGGCCCCTATGAGCGCATCAGCATGATCGCGCATTGGCTGAAGCGGCATAAGCCGCGCGCGAAGATCCTGGCGCTGGACGCGAAGGAGCGCTTCAGCAAGCAGCCGCTGTTCCAGGATGCCTGGCGCGCGCTGTATGGCGGCATGATCGAATGGGTGCCGGGCAACGTGGATGGGCGCGTGGTGCAGGTGGATGCGCGCGCGCGCGTGCTGGAAACGGAGCTCGGCACGCGGCATCGCGTGGACGTGGCGAATGTGATCCCGCCGCAATCGGCGGCGGCCATCGCGCTCGACAGCGGGCTTGCCGACCGCAGCGGCTGGGTGCCCGTGGACTATCGCAGCTTCGAAGCGCGCAACGCGCCCGGCATCCATGTGATCGGCGACGCGAACCAGCCCGGCCCGATGCCGAAATCCGGCTTCATCGCGAACAACAGCGCGAAGCAGGCGGTGGCGAGCGCACTCGCCGCGCTGCGCGGCGCCCCGCCGCCGGAGGGCGTGTATTTCAACACCTGCTATTCGCATGTCGCGCCCGACTACGGCATCTCCATCGTCGGCATCTTCCGGCCCAACGCCGATGGCAGCGCGGTGATCGAGGACCGCGACGGCGGCGGCACCTCGCCGCGCGGCGACCTGCCCGACCAGCGGCGGCTGGAGGCGGGCTACGCGGATGCCTGGTACGAGAGCATCACGGCGGACATGTTTTCCGACGCCTGACATGGGCGAGCCTTTCCGCTGACGCGGCAAGCCCCTCAGACGCCGGCGGCCCGCCGGGCCTTGGCTTCGCGCCACGAGGCGCGGGCCGCATTCCGGGACCCCGCACGCGTTGCGAAGCAACGCTGGCGGGAACCCGTCGCGGCCTCGCCCACCTGCGGCGGGCGCAGGTCGCACGCAAAACCCGGCGGCCGTCACGCCGGCCTAACGCCGCAGCCCCGGCGCCTCCACCGGCAGGCCGCGGGCGCGGTCGGCGAGGAAAAGCTCGAGCGCGAGGTATTCCGGCGAGCCGAGATCGAACTGCGTCGCGCGCACGCCGAGCGAGCAGGCGCGCAGGCGGCGATGCAGCGAGCCCATGCCGTTCCATTCCAGCCGATAGGCCGGATAGCCGGTGCCGAGCCCGTTGGAGATCACGTCGCCCCGCAGCCGGCGGCCGGCGTTGTCGTCATGGCACTGGCCGCAGGCGAGATTGAGCTGGCCCTGCCGCGTCTCGTAGAGCCGTCGTCCGGCTTCGAGGAACGGCGCAGCGGGGCCGTCCACGGCGACCGACATCGGCATGCCCCGCGAGCGCAGCGCGATGGCCGCGGTGAGCGCGAGCAGCTCGTCGCTTTCGTAGCCGAAGGCCGGCTGGCCCTGGTGCTGCGTGCGGCAGCGCTCGATGCGGCCTTCCAGGTTCAGCAGCGCGCCATCCGAAGCGACCGCCGGATAGCGCGCGGCGACGCCCGCCATGCGCGCGATGTCGCCGTGGCAGGACTGGCAGCTTGTCTCGCCGCGCCGCCACAGCGCCTCCCCCTCATCCACCCAGAGCCAGCCGGGATGGCGCGAGGGATCCTGCTGCTGCGCGCGGAGCTCGGGCGAGAGGTAGTCGCGCGTGGGCCGGATCTCCGCCGCGCCGGCCAGCGTCGCGGCGCAGAGACCGGCAAGGAGCACCGCGCGACGGATCATGCGACGACGAGTTGCGCCTCCCGCCGGTAGACGGCGCCGCCATCCTCCTCCCATTCGAAGACCATCGGGCCGGTCTCGACGGCGACGGTGGTGAACTCGACATAGGGATTGGCGGCGATGCCGGGCGACATCTCCATGCGGAACACTTCCGCGCCGGCATAGGTGACGCGCAGCGTGTGGAGGATCCTGCGCGGCACCGGGCGCAGGCCGGGCGCGTCCACGGCGCGTTCCATCGGGTGGCGAACGATCACGCGCACCGGCACGACCTCGCCCTTCTTCGCGCTCTCCGGCAGGGTGATGCGCGCGATGATGCTGCCGCTCATGGCCGCTCAGCCTCCGTCCACGCAGGCGCCGAGCACCACGATCACCTCGCGGCCCGCGCGATGCACCTGCCCCTTGCTGGTCTCGGCCAGCACCAGGATGGTCTGCGTCGTCGCCAGGCGGATGCGGGTTGCGACCTCCGCCCGTCCGGCGCGGGGCGAAAGGGCGAAGCGCGCGACGCGCGGAAAGGGATTGCGCTCGGACAGGATGTGGATGGCGGCGACGTGGTCGTCCTCCGTCATCGGGCTGTCCACGCGGATGGAAAGGTCCACCGAATTGCCGTTCTCCGACAGCGGCGGCATGTCGATCTCGATGCCGCCGGCGATCGGCGTGCGACCGGCGAGGATCGCGCGCTCCGCCGCAGCGAAGTTCTCGCTCGCGGCGGATTGCACGGCGGATTGCGCGGCGGCCCCGGTCGCCGCGACGGCGAGCGGCAGCACCAGCACGGTGCGTCGGTGCAGGCTCATTCCCCTTCGTCCTTCAGCGTGGCGAGGAAGGCCACCACGTCTTCGATCTCCTGCGCGGTCAGCACGGGCTGGCCGCGATAGCGTTCATCCACGCGCACGAGCCCCGCGACGCGGTGATAGGGCGGCATCACCGCATCGGGGTTGAGCAGCGTCGCATCCACCAGGCGCAGCCGGATCTGGCCCGCCGTGAGCCGCGATCCGACGCCGGCGAGCGGCGGGCCGATATCGCCCATGAAGCGCTCGCGCGGATCGGGGATGGAATGGCAGATCAGGCAGTTCGCCGTCTCCCGGTTCCGCACCACCGCCGCGCCGCGCGCCGCATCGCCGATACGACCCTCGAGCGGGGCGAGGATGGCGTCCTCCGTCACGACGAAGGGCGCCACCTGGGCCGACGCCGTGCCGTTGAGCACGGACATCAGCAGCAGAGCGGCGAAGGCGCGCGGGCCCCCACCCCGGCCCTCCCCCGTGAACGGGGGAGGGAGAAAGGTGGCGGCGCGCGGCGTCACGCCCGGCGCAGGTCCTGGCCGGCGAGCGGGACGTTGCGGAGGCGCTTGCCGGTGGCGGCGAAGATCGCGTTCAGCACGGCGGGCGCGGCGACCATGATGGTCGGCTCGCCCACGCCGCCCCAGAACCCGCCGGAGGGCATGACGATCGTCTCGACCTTCGGCATCTCGTCCATGCGGAGCACGTTGTAGCTGTCGAAGTTGGTCTGCTCGATCGCGCCGTCCTTCACCGTGCAGGCGCCGTGCAGCAGCGCGGAGAGGCCGTAGACGAAGGACCCCTCCACCTGCATCTCGATCTGGCGCGGATTGACGGCGTGCCCGCAATCCGTCGCCGCGACGATGCGGTGGATGCGCAACTCGCCCCGGTCGTTCACCGAGACCTCGGCCGCGGCCGCCACGTAGCTGCCGAAGCCCATCTGCTGCGCGATGCCGCGGCCCTGCACGCCGGCCGGCAGCGCGCCGCCCCAGCCGATGCGCTCGGCGACCGCGTTCAGCACCGCCAGGTGCTTCGGGTGGTTCGCCATCAGCTTGCGGCGCAGCGCCAGCGGATCCTGGTTCGTCGCATGCGCGATCTCGTCGATGAAGCACTCCAGGTACACGGCGTTCTGGTTGTGGTTCACGCCGCGCCAGAAATGCGGCGGCACATGCGTGTTCCGCATCGCGTGGTCGATCAGCAGGTTCGGGAAGGTGTAGCCGATCTGCCCTTCCGCGCCCGACGGGTTCAGGCCCTGGAACACCACCGGATCGCGCCCGTTCTGCAGCGCGTTCGGGAAGACGAAGGACAGGATGGACTGGCCGGAGATGCGCATGTGCAGGCCGGTGACGTTGCCCTGCGCATCCAGCCCCGCCGTCAGCTTGCACTTGGTGACCGGGTGGAAGCGCCCATGCATCATGTCCTCCTCGCGCGTCCACATCGTCTTGATGGGGCGGCCGGGGATCTGCTTGGCGATCAGCACGGCGTCGATCAGCCAGTCATGCGTGGTGCGCCGGCCGAAGCCGCCGCCGAGGTCCACGCGATGGATGTCGCAGGCGGTCTGCGGCAGGCCGGCGGCCTGCGCCGCGGCCGCCAGCGCCGCCTCGCCGTTCTGCGTCGGGCACCAGACGTCGCAGCGCTGCGGCGTCCAGACCACGGTCGCGTTCATCGGCTCCATCGGCGCGTGGTTCTGGAAGGGGTAGGAATACACCGCCTCGATCTTGCGCGGCGCCGCGGCGATGGCCGCGCGCGCATCGCCGTTCTGGTTGCCGACGAAGGCTTCCGCCGCGTCCAGCCCCTCGGTCAGGCGCGCATCGATGGTGGCGGAGGAGACATTCGCGTTCTCGCCCAGGTCCCATTCGACCTTCAGCGCATCGAGCGCGGTCTTGGCCTGCCAGAAGGTGTCGGCCACCACCGCCACGGCGCTGTCGCCCACCTGCAGCACGTGCCGCACGCCGGGCATGTTCGCCACCGAAGCGCGATCCACCGAGCGCACCGTGCCGCCGAAGACCGGGCAGCGCCGCGGCACCGCCACCAGCATGTTCGGCATCTTCAGGTCCATGCCGTAGACCAGCGAGCCCGTGGTCTTCGCCGCCGTGTCGAGCCGCGGCTTGGAGGTGCCGATCACCGTCCATTCGCGCGGATCCTTCAGCGGCGGGTCGGCCGGCGGCGTCAGGCGCGCGGCCTCGGCCGCGACCTCGCCATAGCGCAGCGTGCGGCCGGTGGGGCCGTGGGTGATCACGCTGTCCTTCGCGCTGCACTCGGCGGCCGGCACGTTCCAGCGATTCGCCGCGGCCTGGACCAGCATGATGCGCGCCGCGGCGCCGCCCTTGCGGACATAGTCCTGGCTGTTGCGGATGCCCTGGCTGCCGGCGGTGAGGAAGGCGCCCCAGACGCGGTTGCGCCGCAGGCTCTCGGCCGGCGTCACGTATTCCGTGCCGATCTTCGACCAGTCGCAGTGCAGTTCCTCGGCGATCATCTGCGCGAGGCCGGTGCGCGTGCCCTGCCCCATCTCGGAGCGCGCCATGCGCAGCACCACGCGGTCGTCCGGGTGGATCACCACCCAGGCATTGACCTCCGGCACCTGGGCGGGTGCGGCGGCCTGGGCAAGCGCGCCCTTGGCCGGCACATGGAAGCCGAGCAGGACGGCGCCGGCGGCCGCGCCCTTCAGCAGGCTGCGGCGGGAGGAGGAGACGGTGTCGAGCGGAGCCATGATGCGTGTCTCCCTCAGCCCGTGATGCCGCCGCGGGCGGCCTGGTGGATGCCGGCGCGCACGCGGTTGTAGGTGCCGCAGCGGCAGATGTTGCTCATCGCGGCGTCGATGTCGGCGTCGGTCGGGCGCGGCGTCTGCGCCAGCAGCGCGGCGGCGGCCATGATCATGCCGGACTGGCAGAAGCCACATTGCGGCACGTCCAGCTCGCGCCAGGCGACCTGAACCGGGTGGTTGCCGTCGGGCGACAGGCCTTCGATCGTGACGATCTTCTGGCTCTCGTCGAGTGCCGAGAGCGGGGTGACGCAGGCGCGGATGGCCTGGCCGTCGATATGAACCGTGCAGGCGCCGCACGCGGCGATGCCGCAGCCATACTTCGTGCCGGTCAGCCCGACATGGTCGCGCAGCGCCCAGAGCAGGGGCGTGTCGGGGGAGGCGTCCACCTCCACCACGCGTCCATTGACGTTCAGCTTCGTCATAGGGTTGGTCTCCTGCCCTCGTCGCGCCGTGTCCATGCCGGCCGCCGGTTGTGGGCGGAGGATTACCTGCCCGACAGGGTATTTGTCACCAGCCCGTTTTGCGCTTTCAAGCGCCCGTGAGCCGGCGCTACAGCCAGCCCAGGCTGCGCTCGCGCTCCGACCCGCGGGCGATGACGAACAGCACGAGCCCCGCCGCGGCGACGCCGACCAGCATGGTCGCATAGGCCGCCGCCATGCCGACATCGCCCGACAGTGCCTGCTGGTAGGCCGCGATGGGCAGCGTGCGCGTGCCGCCGGTGTAGAGCACGATGGAGGCGGAAAGCTCGCTGAACACCTCCACCCAGGCGATGGCGGCGCCGGCCAGGATGCCCGGGCGCATCAGCGGCGCCATCACCCGGCGGAAGCCCGTCAGCGGCGGGTCGCCCAGGCTGCGCGCCGCATCCTCGAGCCCCCGGTCGATCTGGTAGACGATGCCGGCGGAGGCGCGCGTCATGTAGGGCAGGCGACGGACGAAATAGACGGTGACGATGATCGTCGCCGTTCCTGTCAGCAGCAGCGGCGGCTCGTTGAAGACGGTGGCGTAGCCGATGCCGAGCACCGTGCCAGGCACGACGTAGGGCACCATGATCAGCAGGTCGAGCGTGCGGGTCAGCGGGCCGGTGCGGCGCGCGATGACATAGCCGATGGCCGAGCCCACCAGGATGATCAGCGCCAGGGCAAGGCCGGCGAAGACCAGGCTGTTCCACAGCGCATCGCCCAGCGCATCGATCGCGCGGGCGAAGTTGTCGAGGGTGAAGACCGGCTGGAACACCACGCCGCGCACTTCCAGGAAGGAGCAGACGGTGACCACGATCTGCGGCGTGCTGGCGATCGCGACCAGAACCGCGGTGCCGAAGCCGAGCAGCGCGCCCGCGCGGCCCTGCAGGCGGATCGGCGGCGCGCCGCCGCCGGTGTCGTCGGCGACCGAACGGCGGGTGGAGAAGATGCGCACCGCCACCACCAGCGCCATCGCGATCACCACCAGCACGGCGCAGGTGGTCGCCGCCATGCCCGGCTCCGCCCCGATCTCGGACAGGTAGAGCGAGAAGGCGAGCGTCGCGAGCACCGGGAAGCGCTCGCCCTCCCCCAGGATCGAGGGCGTGCCGAAATCGGAGATGATGCCGAGGAAGACCAGCAGCGCGGCCGTCAGGACGGAGGGCAGGATCAGCGGCAGCGTCACCGTGCGCACCACGCCGATGCGCCCGCGACCGAGGCTGGCGGCTGCATCCTCCAGCGTGCGGTTCACCCGCGCGAGGCCGCCGCGCACCACCAGGAACACCACGGGATAGAGCGCGAAGGCGCTGGCGAGCGCGATGCCGAAGGCGCCGTAGATCGGCGGCAGCTCGATGCCGATGCCGCGCGCGGCCTCGGTCACCAGGCCGCTGCGGCCGAACAGCATGATCCAGGCATAGGCGCCGACGAAGGGCGGCGAGAGCATGGAGAGCAGGATCGCCACCTCGATCCAGGGCTTGCCGGCGAAGTCGTAGCGCGCGAAGGCGAGCGCCAGCGGCAGGCCGATGGCGAGCGCGATGACGGTGCCCAGCACGCCGACCGTCAGGCTGTTGAACAGGGCGCGGCGGAAATAGCTGGAGCCGAAGAAGGTCTGGTAGTTCTCCAGCCCGAAGCGCCCGCTCTCCTGCCCGATGAAGCTCTGCCGCGCGAGCTCGGCCAGCGGCCAGGCGACGAAGACCAGCATGAAGGCGACCGTCGCCCAGGCAATGGCCGACCAGGGATCGTGGCGGATGCCGCGCAGCAGCCGCGCCGGCCAGCTTGGCGCCTCCGGCGCCGCGATCCCCGTCGCGCTCATGCGATCCGCACGCCGCTTTCCGGCGCGAAGACGCGCAGGCGGTGCGGCTCGAAGGACAGCCGCACGGGCTCGCCCTCGTTGGGCAGGGGCAGGGCGCTCGGCAGGTCGGCTTCCACCGCCGCGTCGCCGGGGCCGATGATCACCCGCATGCGCGTGCGCGGGCCGAGATAGGCGAGGCTGCCGACGCGGCCTTCCAGGCAGCAGCCCGGCGGGTCTTCCGGCGTGGCGAGGCGCAGATCCTCGGTGCGCAACGCGGCCCGCGCCGGGCCTTCCGCGCCCCGCGTCGCGGCGGGCAGCGCGAAGGCCGCGCCGGCGCCAATGCGCGCCGCGGCGCCGGCGCCGTCCTGCAGCAGTGTCGCGTCGAGCCAGTTGCAGCCGCCGACGAACTCCGCGACGAAGGCATGGGCGGGCGATTCGAAGACCTCGCGCGGCGTCGCGAACTGGCGGATATGGCCGCGCTCCATCACCGCGATGCGGTCGGAGATGGCCAGCGCCTCCTCCTGGTCATGGGTGACGTAGATGGTGGTGATGCCGAGTTCCCGCTGCATGCGGCGGATCTCGTCGCGCATCTCGATGCGCAGCTTGGCGTCGAGGTTCGACAACGGCTCGTCCATCAGCAGCAGGTCGGGCTCGATCACCATCGCCCGCGCGAGGCCCACGCGCTGCTTCTGCCCGCCGGAGAGCGCATCCGGGTAGCGTGCGCCCAGGTTGCCGAGGCGCACGCGCTCCAGCGCGGCCGCCACCTTCCGCTCCGCGGCCTCCCGCGGGACGCGGCGGGCGCGCAGGCCGTAGGCGACATTCTCCGCCACGGACAGATGCGGGAAGATCGCATAGCTCTGGAACACCATGCCGAAGTTGCGCGCTTCCGGCGGCGTGCCGTCCAGGCTGCGGCCGGCGAGGCGCAGCGTGCCTTCGTCATGCTGGAGGAAGCCAGCGATCACGCGCAGCAGCGTGGTCTTGCCGCAGCCCGAGGGGCCGAGCAGCGTCAGCAGCTCGCCGCGCTGCGCGGAGAGCTCCACGCGGTCGAGCGCGGTGAAGCTGCCGAACCGCTTGACCAGCCCGGCCGCCGCAAGATGCGGGGCCGGGCCGGGGCGGGTCTCAGCGACGGACAAGGCGCAGGTAGCGGTTCAGGATGTTGCGCTGGTTCGCGTTCGACCACTCGACCGGGATGTTCTTGATCGGCAGGTCGGCGGGCGCCACGGCGCCGGCCGGCGGCGCCACGTCGTTGCGGATGGGGCGGCGGTTGAAGCGCTCCACGATCAGCTTCTGCGCCTCGGCCGAGACGATGTAGTCCAGCAGCGCGCGCCCGCCATCCGGGTTCGGCCCGCCGGCGACCAGCGCCATCGCATCCGCCGCCATGGTGATGCCCTCGCGCGGGTAGACGATGCGCACCGGCGCGCCGCCCTGGATGAAGCGCTGCGCGAAATCCTCGAGCGTGAGGCCGATCGCGTATTCGCCCTGCGCCACGCCACGCGGCACCGCGCCGGAGCTGCCGGTGATGACGAAGTTCTCCAGCATGCGCTCGAACAGGCGCCAGCCTTCCTCCTCGCCGAAATTGTAGAGGATCTGCATCAGCTGCTGCAGCGCGGAGCCGGAGCGGTCGGCGCCGGCGAAGGCGATCTTGCCCTTCCACTTCGGGTCGGCGAGCGCGGCCCAGGTCATCGGGATCTCGGCTTCCGGGACAAGGCGCGTGTTCACCGCGACAACGGTCGGCAGCGTGACGGAGAAGGGGATGTAGTTCGGGCTGACCTTCAGCGCCGGCAGGATCGCCGCATCCTCGCGCGGCGTGTAGCGGGCGAAGACGCCCGGGTTGGCGTCGATCGATTCGCCGCCGACCGAGACGATGGCGTCCGCCAGCGGCCGGGCGCGTTCCGCCACGACGCGGCGCACCAGCTCGCCCGAGCCGGCCGCGACCACCTGGATGTCGGCGCCGCTGCGCGCCTTGAAGCCGGGCGCGAGCGCGGTGACCGAGTCGGAGAAGGCGGTGTAGGCGACCACGTTGCCGCCCTGCGCAAAGGCAGGGCGGGCCAGGCCGAGCGCGGCGCCCGCGCCCATCAGCAACGCAGTCCTGCGACCGATCGTCATCTGTCTCTCCTTCGTCGCCCCGTAGGGGCGCCTGGTTCGTTGTCCCGGTGGGGCGCCCTGGCCCGCTATTGGAAGCTCTATCGTGTTTCGGCCGCCAAGGTAACGCCCTTCCGCGTCCCTATCCGGCATGCCGGGAGACCGTCGCGCGCTCGCCCAGCACGCCGCGCGGGCGCAGCACCAGGATCGCGGCGATCAGCACGCCGATCAGCACGACCTGCAGCGCCGCGCCGCGCGCCTGCTCGGCGGCCGGCAGCGCCTCCCGGATCAGGGTGCCGGCGGCGCTCCAGATCGCCCAGACCAGCACCGCGCCCAGCACCGCCCCCGCATTGCGGCCGGACCCACCGACGATCAGCATCGCCCAGATCTGGAAGGTCAGCACGGGCAGGAAATCCTCCGGCGCGATGTAGCCCACGAAATGCGCATACATCGCGCCCGCCAGCCCCATCAGCATGCAGCCGATGACGAAGCTCTGCAGCCGGAAGGCGCTGGCCCGCTTGCCGAGCGAGGCGGCGGCGAGCTCGTCCTCCCGGATCGCGCGCAGCACGCGGCCCCAGGGGCTGGCGACGAGCCGCTCCAGCGCCCACCAGGCGAGCCCCAGCACCGCCAGCACCAGGCCAAGATACGCCAGGTTCCAGCCGAGCCCGGTGCCGAGCGCATCGGCGAAGGGTTTTGGGATGGACTGGATGCCGAAGGGCCCGCCGGTCAGCGCCTGCGCGTTCAATGCGACGAGCTGGATGACCACGGCGATGCCGAAGGTGGTTATCGCCAGATAATCCTCGCGCAGGCGCAGCGCCGCGAGGCCGACGACCAGCGCGGCAAGGCCCGAGAAGCCCATCGCGCCCAGCCATCCGACCGCGACGGGCAGGCCGAAGCCGCCGAAGCGCTCGGGCTCCGGCGGGCCGGTGAGCAGCGCGGAGGCATAGGCGCCGACCGCGACGAAGCCCGCGACGCCCACGTTGAACAGGCCGCAGAAGCCCCATTGCAGATTGAGGCCCAGCGCCATGACCGCGAAGATGCCGGCGAAAACCAGGAAGAAGGCCAGGTAGTTCAGGACGGGCAGCAGTTCCATCACGCGCGCTCCCCGAACAGGCCCGTCGGGCGCAGCAGCAGAATGCCGATCAGCACGACGAAGGCGGTCGCCGCGCGATACTCGGCGCCGACCAGCGGCACGGAGAGGCTTTCGGCAAGACCGACGATGTAGCCGCCGACGACCGCGCCGCGCACGCTGCCGATGCCGCCCAGGATCGCCGCGGCAAACAGCGGCAGCAGCAGCTCGAAGCCGAGGCCGGGGCGCACCTGCCCGACCACGCCGGCCAGCACGCCCGCGACGGCGGCGAGCGCCGCGCCGATGACCCAGGTGGCCCGGATCACGCCTTCCACATCCACGCCGGCGACGCGCGCCAGCGCCGGGTTCTGCGCCGTGGCGCGCATCGCGCGGCCGAGCGTGGTGCGCGTCAGCAGTCCTTGCAGCGCGAGCATCAGCACCAGCGTCAGTCCGATCACCAGCATCTGGTCCGGCGTGATGCGCAGCCCGCCGAGGACATCGCGCGGCACCAGGCGGATCGCGATCTGGATCTCCCGCGTGTAGTATTCGGGCAACGTGCCGTAGAGGAACTGCACCAGGTTGCGCAGCGCGAGCGCCGCGCCGAAGCTCGCGATCACCAGCGTGATGGCATTGCCGCGCCGGAGGCGGCGGAACAGCAGCCAGTCCACGAGCAAGGCGAGAACCGCCGTCAGCGCGGCGGCCAGGATCATCGCGACGATCAGCTGCCAGCCGAAGCTGAAGGGGCCGAGCGGCTCCATCACGCCCGCGCCCGTCGCTGCCAGCACCACGGCAAGCGCGGAGACGGCGAGATAGGCGCCCCAGGTCATGAACTCGCCCTGGCCGAAATTGGCGAAGCGCAGGATGGAATAGGTCAGCGTGAGCCCCACCGCGCCGAGCGCGATCACGCTGCCAACGACAAGCCCATCGGCGATCAGCTGCAGCATCAGGCGGCGTGCCCCAGATAGAGCGCGGCCATGCGCGGGTCGTCGGCAAGGTCGCGGGCGGCGCCTTCCAGGCGCTCGCGGCCCTCCACCAGCACCACCGCGCGGTCGGCGAGCGCCAGCGCGGCCTTCACGTTCTGCTCGACCAGCAGGATCGTCACCCCTGTGTCGCGCACCGCGCGCAGCCGCTCGAACACCACGCCGACCAGCTTGGGCGAGAGGCCGGCCGAGGGCTCGTCCAGCATCAGCACCGACGGCGAGGCGACCAGCGCGCGCGCCACCGCCAGCATCTGCCGCTGCCCGCCCGAGAGCCGGCCCGCCGGCAGCTTCCGCTGCCGGTCGAGATCGGGGAACAGGCTAAACATCTTCTCGAGGCTGCCGCGGCGCTGCCTTGCGATGAGGGCGGCCGCGAGTTGCAGGTTCTCGAGGACGGAAAGGTTGGCGAAGACATTCTCGGTCTGCGGCACGAAGCCCAGCCCCTCATGCACCATGCGATGCGCGGGCAGGCCGGTGATGTCGCGCCCCGCGAGCCGCACGCGCCCCGACCAGATCGGCACGAGCCCCGCGGCGGCCTTCACCAGCGTGGACTTGCCCGCGCCGTTCGGCCCGAGCAGCGCCACGATCTCGCCCGGCGCCACGCTGACGGACGCGCCGCGCAGGATCGGCAGGCCGGGCTCGTACCCGCCTTCGATCGCGTCCAGTTCCAGTGCGGGCGTCATCCGAGATACGCCTCGACCACGCGCGGATCGCGCTTCACCTCCTCCGGCGAGCCTTCCAGCAGCAGCCTGCCCTGCGCCAGCACCATCACCGGGCGGCACAGCGTCATCACCAGGTCCATGTTGTGCTCGATGACGAGGAAGGTGATGCCACGCGCGTTCAGCGCCGCGATCTTTTCCATGATGATCGCGAGCAGCGGCGGCGCCACGCCGGCGCCGGGCTCGTCCAGCAGGATCAGCTTCGGCTCGGCGACCAGTACGCGCGCCAGTTCCAGCAGCTTGCGCTGCCCGCCCGACAGCACGCTGGCCGGCTGGCCGGCAAGCTTCGCGAGGCCCACGAAGTCCAGCCATTCCAGCGCACGCCCGCGGTTGCGGCGCTCCTCGGCCGCCACCGCGCCGGGGCTGAGCCAGTTCGCCCAGAAGCGCTCGCCGGGCTGGCCCTGCGGCGCGAGCATCACATTCTCCAGCACGGTCATCGCCGGGAAGGGGCGCGGGATCTGGAAGGTTCGGGCCAGGCCGCGGGCGAAGACCTCGTCCGGCCGGAGGCCGTCGATGCGCGCGCCGTCCAGCGTGATGCTGCCACGATCCGGCGCCAGGCTGGCGGCGATCAGGTTGAACAGCGTGGTCTTGCCGGCGCCGTTCGGGCCGATCAGCCCGGTGATGGTGCCGCGCGCGAGGGCGAAGGAGACGCCGTCCACCACGGGCGGCCCCCCGAATCCCTTCGTCACGCCCTCGGCCACCAGCACGCGGCTCATCCCCCGGTCTTGCGCGCGGAAAGGCCGTGCGCAGCGGCGGCCGTCAAGTCCCCCGCTTGCGCCGCCGCCCGGGCCGGACGAGATAGCCGCCAGCGGGGGAGCGGCGATGGACGAGGACGGATTCGACCTCTGGGACCTCAGGGTCGAGGTGGTGGCGCCGCCGGGCGCGAAGCTCTGGTGCGGCGCCGAGCCGGGCGATTATTTCGAGCTGCGCGGGGAGATGCTGCATCTGCCGCCCGGCCAGGGTTTTTCGGTCTATTCGCTCGCGGCGGTGCTGCCCCTGCTGGCGGCGAAGCAGCGCCCGACCCACCCGTTGGACTGGATGACCTCTGACGCCGAGGTCGCCTGCCCCGACCCGAACTGCCCGAGCCGCCTCCGCATCACCCGCACGCAGCTGCGGCGCTTCAAGCGCTCCGACACCACGGCGACGCCCGCGCCATGACCGTCGAACGCTTCGAACTCGCCCCCGGCTACCGCATCTCCCGCCTGATCCGCGGCGGCTGGCAGCTTGCCGGCGGCCATGGCGCGATCGAGCGCGACCGCGCCATCGCGGACATGCGCGCCTTCCTCGATGCCGGCATCACCACCTTCGACTGCGCCGACATCTACACCGGCGTCGAGGAGATGATCGGTGCCTTCCGCACCACGCTGCCGCAGGCCGACCGCGCGCTGCTGCAGGTGCACACGAAGTTCGTGCCCGACCTTTCGGCGCTCGCGACGCTCACACCCGACGACATCGAGCGGATCATCGACCGCTCGCTGCAACGCCTGAACGCCGACACGCTGGACCTGGTGCAGTTCCACTGGTGGGACTACGCGATACCGGGCTGGCTGGAGGCCGCGCAGCACCTGGCGCGGCTGAAGGAACGCGGCAAGATCCGCAACGTCGCCGGCACCAATTTCGACACCGCCCACAGCGCGGCGATGATCGCGGGCGGCGTCCCGCTGGTTTCGATGCAGGTGCAGTATTCGCTGCTGGACCGCCGCGTAGCGGGGCCGATGAGCGAGCTCTGCGCACGCAGTGGTATGCGCTTCCTCTGCTACGGCACCGTCGCCGGCGGTTTTCTGTCCTCGCGCTGGCTCGGGCAGAAGGCGCCGGCCGAGCCGCTGGCGAACCGCAGCCTCGTCAAATACGGGCTCATCATCGAGGAGTTCGGCGGCTGGGACGCCTTCCAGGCGCTGCTGCGGCTGCTGGACGGCATCGCACGCAAGCATGGCGTCTCCATCACCGCCGTCGCCACGCGCTGGGTGCTGGACCAGCCGCATGTCGCGGGCGCGATCGTCGGCGCGCGCTATGCCGAGCACCTGCCGGACAACCTCGCGGTCTTCCGCTTCGCGCTGGACGCCGCGGACCGCGCCGCCATCGGGGCGCTGCTCGCGCAGCATCCCGGCCCGCAGGGCGATTTCTACGCGCTGGAACGCGACCGCACCGGGCCGCATGGGCGCATCATGAAATACGAGCTCAACCGTGACTGACGCGGAACGCTGCGCGGAGGAGATCCGCGACCTGCACCGCGTCTTCGAGAAAACGCTTGGCGCGCCCGGCGCCGAGGACGGTGGTCGCTACGAAGCGGCCTTCGCGCCCGGCTTCGCCATGGTGATGCCGAACGGCCACCGGCTGGACCGCGCCGAGGTGCTGGGCTTCCTGCGCCAGGCGCGCGGCAGCCGCGGCCCGGGCTTCCGCATCGCCATCGAGGATGTGGCGGTGCTGCACGCCGCGCCGCCGCTGATGCTGATGCACTACATCGAGCGGCAATGGCTTCCGGGCGGCATCGAGACCGCCCGCCGCGCCGCCGCCCTGTTCCGGGTGGAACCCGCCGGCCCGCGCTGGCTGTTCGTGCAGGAGACGTGGGTAAGCCCGCCCCCGGCCTGAACCCCCGTTTACAAGCGCCGGGCGCAGGGCGAGATTGCCTGAAATCCATCTGTGGATCGGGAGCGAACTTCATGTCCATCACCCGCCGCGCCACGCTCGGCGCCGGCCTCGGCATCCTGGCGGCGCCTGCCCTCGCGCAGGGCGCCACCCACACCGTCGGCATGGTGGTCTCGCTGACCGGCCCCGCGGGCCGCTTCGGCCAGGCCGCGGCGAAGTCGGTGGAACTCGCCTTCAACACGCTGAACGAGGCGGCCGGCAGCGCCGGCATCGCGGGCGGGCGCCTCGCCTTCGACCTGCGCGACGCGCAGTCCCAGGGCAGCGTCGCGGTGGACCAGGCGCGCCAGCTGGTGGACCTGCGGCGCGTGCCGGCGATCATCGGCGGCATCATCAGCTCCGTCTCGATCCCGATCGTGACGAGCGTGACGGGCCCCGCGGGCGTGGTGCAGATCAGCCCGGCCTCCTCCTCGCCGACGCTGACGCGCATGGCGGTGGAGGGGCAGACGCGCGGCTGGTTCTTCCGCACCATCACCTCCGACGCGCTGCAGGGCACGGCGGCGGCGAAGTACGCGATGGACCAGGGGCTGCGGCGCCTCGCGATCATCCACGTCAACAACGATTTCGGCGTGAACATGGTGAACGAATTCCGCCGCGCCTATGTCGCGCTGGGCGGGCAGATCACCTCCACCACGCCCTACAACCAGGGCCAGGCGAGCTACGCGCCGGAAGTGACGCGTGCGCTGGCCGGCGATCCGCCCGCGCTCTACCTCGTTTCCTATCCGGGCGACGGCACCACCATCGCGCGCACCTGGATCCAGCAGGGCGGCACGCCGACCTTCCTGCTGAACGACGGAATGAACAGCGCGGACTTCATCCGCGATGTCGGCCCGCGCTTCCTGAACAACGCCTTCGGCACCTCCTCCGGCACGGTGACGACGCCCTCCACCGAATTCTTCGGCCGCGCCTATCCGCCGATGTCGGGCGGCTTCGGCGCCGGCGCGCCGGCGGCCGACCGCGCCTTCGATGCGGCGGCGATCCTCGGCCTGGCGGTGGCGAAGGCCGGCCGCTTCGAAGCCGCGCCGATCCGCGACGCCATCCGCGAGGTGACGGGCGCCGAGGGCGAGGTGGTGCATGCCAGCCCCGAGGGATTCCGGCGGGCCCTCGAACTGCTGCGCAGCGGTCAGAAAATCCGCTATGTCGGCGTGATCGGCCCGGTGACCTTCGACCAGAACGGCGACATCACCGGCCCCTTCCGCAAGTGGCGCATCCAGAACGGCGAGATCACCACCGTCGGCCAGATGACGACCGAGGAAGTGCAGGCGGTACAGCGGCAGTTGCCGCCCAGATAGCATGCCCTCAATCGCCGGGCGCCGGCTCCGCCGGCTTGGCTTGCGCGCAGGCGACTGTCGCGCCCGGCGTCACTGTTGGTTTGTGCGCGGCGGCCATTCGGCCGCTCGGCGCGCTCAGCGCGCCGCCAGCACTGAATGGGTGACGTCGTGACCATTCCCTCTCGCCCGCCTCGCACCCTCCTCGCCCCCGGCCTCGACAGCAGCCGCATCGTCACCGGCCTCTGGCAGGTCGCGGACCAGGAACGCGAGGGACGCAGCCTCGATCACGCGGCGGCCGCGGCGACGCTCGCGGAATACGCCGCGGCCGGCTTCGACAGCTTCGACATGGCCGACCACTACGGCGGCGCCGAGGACATCGCCGGCCTGTTCCGCCGGCAGGGCGGACAGGCCGCGCTCTTCACCAAGTGGGTGCCCACCCCCGGCCCGATGACCAGCGAGGTCGTGCGCGAAGGTGTCGGCCGCAGCCTGGAACGGCTTGGCGGCGCGCCGGACCTGATGCAGTTCCACTGGTGGACCTTCAAGCACCCCGCCTGGCTCGATGCACTAAAGCAGATGGCGGCGATGCGCGCGGAAGGCACGCTGAAGC
Source organism: Falsiroseomonas bella (assembly GCF_003173615.1). Lineage (GTDB taxonomy): Bacteria > Pseudomonadota > Alphaproteobacteria > Acetobacterales > Acetobacteraceae > Falsiroseomonas > Falsiroseomonas bella. The sequence goes on from NZ_QGNA01000001.1 coordinate 33,135, forward strand.
ATCTCGGCGTGACGAATTTCGACACCGACCATCTGCGCGTCGCGGTGAAGAACGGCATCCCGATCGCGACCAACCAGCTCTCCTTCTCGCTGCTCGATCGTCGCGCTGCGGGCGAGATGTCCGCCTTCTGCGTGGCGAACGGCGTGAAGATCCTCGCCTACGGCACGCTCGGCGGCGGCTTCCTCTCGGAGCGCTGGGTGGGGCGCGAGGAGCCGGCCGAGTCCGACATCGGCGACTGGTCGAAGATGAAATACCGCCGCTTCATAGGCGCGATGGGCGGCTGGGGCGTGTTCCAGCGTCTGATGCGCGAGTTGCAGGCGATTGCGCGGCGCCACGGCGTCTCCGTCTCCAATGTCGCGACGCGCTGGGTGCTGCAGCATCCGGCCGTGGGCGCGGTGATCGTCGGCGCGCGGCTGACGGAATCGGAGCATCGCGCGGACAACCTCCGCCTCTTCTCCTTCGCGCTGGATGCGGAGGACCAGGCGCGGATCGACAGCGCGCTCGTCGGCAGCACGCCGATCCCCGGCGATTGCGGCGACGAATACCGCAAGCCGCCCTACCTGACCGCGGCGGGCGACCTCAGCCACCACCTGGAAAGCCTGCCGAGGATCTATGGCGCGACGGAGTTCCGCCCCGGCCGCTTCCGGGTCGATTCCGGGAGCGTCTGGGAAGGGCTTTGCGGCTATTCGCGCGCGGTGCGCGTGGGCAAGCGCATCCTGGTCAGCGGCACCACGGCCACGCACACGGATGGTTCCGTCGTCTGCCCCGGCGATCCCGGCGGCCAGGCGGTCTACATCCTCGACAAGATCGCCGCCGCGATCGAGGCGCTGGGCGGCACGCTGGACGACGTCGTGCAGACCCGCATCTGGCTGCGCGACGCGAATGACTGGGAAGCCGTCGGCCGCGTCCACGGCCGCGCCTTCGCCGCGGCGCGGCCGGCGAACACGCTGGTCGAGGTGGGTCGGCTGGTCGGGCCATACCTCGTTGAGATCGAGGCTGAGGCGCTGGTGGATTGACCCGGCGGAAGAGATGGTAGCGGCGAGCGGACTTGAACCGCTGACCCCGGCATTATGAGTGCCGTGCAGGGCTGATCCGCCGGACCTTGCGCATCCTGGCCGAGAGCCCCGAGAGCCCCGGAAATCCCCGGTTTTCCTCGCCTTTTGGCGTTCCGCATCTTTCCGCACATTTCCGCTTGCTTCCGCAGGCTGCGTCCGGTCAATGTCCGGTCAGACCGGACCACGGCATTCGCGTCCGGTCAGGGACAGCAGCGAAGGACGGGACGATGCAGGTGCTTCGGGAAGGGCCGGTGAAGATCACGAAGCCGACGATCGAGGCGGCTTGGAAGCGGCGGGCGAAGGGGCTGCGCATCGTCATTGCCGACCTCGAGCGCCGCGGCCTGGCGCTGGTGGTGAACCCCACCGGCATGACCTGGCGGTATGACTACAAGCCGCGCGGCGTGGACCCGACCACCGGCAAGCGGTTCCCGAGCCAGTCCGTGACGATTGGCAATGAGAAGACGCACTCGCCGGAAGAGGCGCGCGACGCCGCGAACCGGCTCAGGGGGCAGGCTCAGACCGGGGAGGACCCCGCCAAGGCGCGAAAGGCCGCGATCACCGCCGCAGCAGAGAAGCGCAGCCGGACGATTGACCGGCTGGTGGAGGACTACGCCAAGGCACTCCCGAAGCGCCCGAAGCTGCGCGGCAGCGGCAAGGCCTCAGCGGACTACGTGGCGCGGGAGATTGGCCGCGTGAGGGCCGCGGTCGCCGACATGAAGGCCTCCGGCCGCCCGGTGGCAGACATCACCGACCGCGACATCCGCACGCTCCTGCGCGCGACCGCGGAGCAGCCTGGCGCGGCCCGACACCGCTTCGGCGCGCTGTCCCGGTTCTTCGACTGGTGCCGGGATGAACGGCTGATCCCGACGAACCCATGCCTTGCGATCGGCAAGGAGAAGCGCCCGAAGCCCATTCCCGCGCGCCAGCACTTCCTGAGGCCTGCCGAGCTCGCCGCACTGTGGAACGCGATCGGCGAGGCCGAGGGGCTCGAGGACGTGCACCGCGACTTCGCGCGGTTCCTCATTGCGGTTCCCTGCCGGCGGAATGAGGCCGCAACGCTCGATTGGGCGCATGTGGACCTGGCCGGCGCAGAGTGGACGCAGCCCGGCGCCCTCACGAAGAACGGCGACCCGCACCGGCTGCACTTGCATCCGCTCGCGCTCGAAATCCTGTGCAGGCGCCACGCCGATGCCGACGAGCCCGCGGCCGGCCTGGTCTTCCCCTCGCCCTCCGCCCGGCGCGCTTTGACCACCTTCAGCGACTTGAAGCTCGCGATCGAGAAGAAGGCGGGGCGCGACGACTGGCGCTTCCACGACTTCCGGCGATCCTTCGCGACCGCACTCGGCGAGGCCGGCTTCGCTGAGCCGGTGGTTGATGCCGTGCTGAACCATCGGCAGGCCGCGACGCGGGGCGGCGTGCTCGGGGTCTATCAGCGCGCGACCCGGTGGCCTGAGCAGGTGCGGGCGATGCAGGCATGGGGCGACATGCTGGCCGCGGCACTGGAAGGCCGCGAGGCCGGCGCGCAGGTGGTGCGCCTGGCGGTCGCCTAGCCGCGCGGGACATGTCCGCGGATGTCCCGTCCCGCCATGTCCCGACCCGCGCGCAAACCGGCCTTTGAGGCCGACAACGGGCTTATCGGGATATCCCGGGACATGTCCGTTTCGGGATGTCCCGAGCCCGAAAGCGGCCCCGGATGTCCCGACCCCCTACCCCATGTCCCGCATATCCCGGACATCCCGAACGCGCTGAAAGCCAGCTATCTCTAGGGCTTCCGGGCGGGACATGCTCTGACCCCCCATGTCCCGGACATCCCGAAACACCCCCTCACGGGATACACGGGACATCGCGGACATCCGGGATGCCACGGACATCCGGGACACCACGGACATACCGGACACACTCTCCCTCTCTCTCTCTCTCTCTCGAGGATGAGGAAGGAAGGGAAAGGAAAGGGCCGGCCACCGATGGGGCTGGTTGCGAAAGCGCACCCCGCGCCACGCGCGCCCATTTTTCGCGCTCCCTCTCTCCGCGCGTTTCCGCTATTCTCCGCAATCGAAGCCGTCCTGGTTGTGATCGGGACGGAGCGCCGGTGGGGTTTCTGGCGCGGACGGCTGGATGGTTCCGGCTGCGACGCTCCCCACCGTGCCGGGCGGCTCCCGGTGATGGGCGATCGAGTGCGCTCATAGCGGCGGAGAGAGCCGGATGTCTGACAACATGAATGCGGGCTGGCGCGTGGCGGCGACTGAGCTGCGGGCGGAGGGCGAGGCCTTCGCGCGGCATGTCGCCTTGCATGCGAGCGAGGCGGAGACGCCGGCGCGGCCGGATGAGGGGCAGCGTACGGCGCTGGTGCATCGGCTGCGGCGGAAGGTGGCAGAGGGGCGCGCGATGACGCTGGCGGACCTTCGGCTGAAGGCGCGAGCGATCCTCGCGGACATGCCGGCGCCGGACGTGCTTGCTCCCGAGGCGGAGGCGGCTTGGAGCCTGGCGCGCGACCTCGCGGCGCTGCCGGACGCCTGACAGATCGGCGGGGCTAGGCTGGCCCCCGAACGCCCGGACCCTCCGCGCCGGGCTGCCCCGCCGACCCTGCCCGCGGAGCGCGCGGAGGCGCGAGGTATGGACGAAGGCGAAACTGGACCGTTCTCCGGCCCGCTTCTGGTGCTTGCTGCCACGCTGGTGCTGCAGGGCGCTGCGCGCCGGCAGCGGCTGCATCCTGCGGCAGCCAGCGAAGCATGCGATGCAATGAACCGTGCGTTTCGGGCATCGCTACACGCCGCCGAGCGCAGCACCGCGAGAGCAGCGCAGGCGGATGAGGTGAAGAACGCGCGCGACGGGGCGCGGAACGCAGGCGAGCTGCCGATTGCTGCAGAGATTGCAGCTGCTCACCGGGAGCACCGCGCGGCCCAGCTCAGCAGGCTGCCCAACGCCCGCGTCTGGCGGGCAGTGCGTGCCGAGTTCTCGCGGGAGCAGCATCCGAAGCCCGGCCGGCCGCCGAAGCTCGCTGCCATTACCTTCGAGGAAGGAGCCCGCTCAGCCTGGACCCTGCTCACTGGGCGGGCACCGCGCGCGCGCCGCGACGCAGGCGAGGACGAGCCGCCTGCGGAGCGCTTCACCCGCATCCTCGCAACTATGGCCGTTGAGGGTGAGATCGCGGTGCGCGGCCAGTCCATGAACCCCGACCGTGCAATGCGGCACTGGCGGGACGAGATCGCGGCACTGTCGCAAGCACCCTTCGCGATCACCCGCCTTGAACGGCGCCGGCACAAATAGCGCATTCCAGCCCCGCCAAGCCTTTCGCTCCGGTCTTTAGGGTCCCGCCCAACACGCCGAAGGGCGTGTATGGAGACGGGGCCGCAGCATGCCGCGAAAGCGCGCGACGACGACGACGAAGCCCGCGCCGGTGATCGTCGCCGATCCGGCCGCGATCTGGCCGGCGGGTGAGCCCGACCCGGCGCTTCTGCCGCGCCGAGTGGACCGGAAGGCCGCCGCTGCCATCCTCGAACGCTACTACGGCAAGGTTTCCGCCCGGACCCTCGAGCGGTGGCCGCTGGCATGGCGCCACTTCGGCGGCCGCGCCGTGTGCGAGACGCGCGAGCTCCTGACCGTTGCCGAAGCGCGCTTCAACGCCGCGCCAGCGATCCGCGGGGGGCGGCGCCTCGACCCTTCGCAGGTGGCGGCGTGACATGGAGCCCGCCGAGTTCCGCCGCCGCCTGTCTGCTGCGCTCACCAATGCCGGCCGGAGTGGTGCGGAGCGCCGCGCGCATGGCGCGATGCCTCAGCGGCTCGCCGATGTCGGCAGGGTGCGCCACGACCGTTGCCAGTGGCCGATGTGGCCGACTGCATCCGGCGACCATCGCCGGCTGGTGTGCGGCGCCGTGACGGACGACGCCAGCCCCTACTGCGCGGCGCATCGGCGGCTGGCCGAGGCCCCGCCCGCGGCCGATCCTGCCCTTCGCGAGCTGCGGGAGGCCTCGCAGACATTCAGGGCGCGGTGGGCCGATTGGGTCGCGCAGCGGCAGCCGCCGCCGCCAGCGATCACGGCGGAGATTGCAGCTACCGCCCTCGAGCTGGCGAAGCTCGCCGGCCTGGCCGTGAACGCGACGGAGGCCGGGCCGTGATGCCCGATGCCTCCCTCCGCCTGCAGCGCGGCGCCGAACACCTCGCCGAGCTCGGGCCGCGCGCCATTGCGGAGTTCCTCGCCGAAATCGGCGCGGCGCATGGCATCGGCGACGACATCGCGGCGCGCCTCGACATCTGGCGGCGCCTCCGCCCGGCCATGCTCCGGGCTGTCCTGCAGCGGTTCGCCGGCGGGCGATCGTTCCCGGCTCGCCTTGCGGTGGCGCCACGATGAGCGCGCCCGCCTCCGCTTCGGCACACATCGCCGAGCTCGCCGCGAAGCTGGAACAGGCTGGCGCCGGATGGCATGCGCCCCTGCTGCGCGCGGCGATGGCGGACGCGCTGGCCGTGTGCTTCGTCATGCCGGGCGGTCGCGTGCCGCTCTGGGTGCTCGATCCGGTGAAGCACCCGAAGCCCTTGGTGCTGATCCTCTCCGGCGACGATGTGGAGGCTGCGCAGGCGGCCGAGTTCCCGCAGGCGAAGCGCCTGGTGCAGTGGGCAGCGCGGATCATGGTGCACGGCGCAGCCGGCGCGCCAGAGCACTACGCGCTTGCGGCACATGCCGCGATGTCGGCTCGGCGGCTGCTGATCATCGAGACGAGTTCCGCGCTGCTGCCGGAGTGGGTGGCCTTCTGCAAGCGCCATGCGGCGCGGACGCCGACGCTGGCCGTGGCGGTGCCCGGCGGCGGTCAGCACCCGTGCGAGACGCGGCCGGCCGAGGTGGTGCTGCAATGAGGACGCTCCCGACCGCCGCGGCGATCGCCGACATGCTGGCCGAGCGCATGCCCGAGCTGGCGCGCGAGCTTCATGGCGAGCCGACGCACCGCGGCCGGGAGACGTGGCGCTTCCGTGCCCGGGGCTCTCTGTCCGTCGAGATCGCGGGGCCGAAGCGCGGAAGCTGGTACGACCACGAAGCCGGCGAGGGTGGCGATGCGCTGGCGCTGGTCGCGCACGCGCACGGGACCACCATGTCGGGCGCGTTCCGCTGGGCGCTGGGCTGGCTCGGCCTGGGCGACAGCACGATGCACCCGCCGGAGCGCCGCGCCGCTGTAGCGCCACCGGAGCCGCCGCGCGGGGGTGGTGGCGATGCGAAGGCATGGAGCCGCGACCTGGCTGCCCGCATCTGGCGCGAAGCCGTGGCGCCGGCCGGGACGCTGGTGGAGACATACCTCGCAGCGCGCGGCCTGGAGATCGAGCACGACGCGCCGATCCGCTTCCATCCGCGCGCCTGGCGCAATCGACAGTACGGCCCGGATGGTCCCGCGATGGTCGCGCTGATGACCGACCCCGCGACCAACGCGCCCTGCGGAACGCATGTCACCTACCTGCAGCCGGACGGCAGCGGGAAGGCCGAGGGCAAGCGGGCGAAGATCATGCTCGGCGACACCGGCTGCATCCGGCTCGTGCCGGACGCGGATGTGACGATGGGCCTCGGCCTCGCCGAAGGCATCGAGACGGCGCTTGCCGTGATGCAGCATTTCCAATGGCGGCCGGTATGGGCCGCGACCTCCGCCGGCGCGATCGCCCGCTTCCCGGTGCTGCCGGGCCTCGCCCTGACGGTCTTCAGCGACATGGACGAGGCTGGCTCGGAAGCTGCGCAGGCCTGCGCCTCGAGGTGGGCAGAGGCGGGCCGAGAGGTGCACATCTACGCCGCTCCGGCCGGTGACTTCGCCGACCTCGCCGCGGAGCATGCAGCGTGAGCCCGGAGGCGCTGCTTGCCGCGCGGGGCGCTGTGGCGCTGCCTCCGGTCGCCCGCGTGAACGGCGCGCATCCGCCGACCCGCGCGGCTGCCGCGCCGAAACCGACGCCGCCTCCTGCCGGGGCTGCGCCGCGCATCTGGACCGCGGGCGACCTCTTGGCGCAGAGCTTCCCGGCCATCCGCTATGTCGTGCGGGAGTTGCTTCCGCAGGGATATGCGATCCTCGCCGGCGCGCCGAAGCTCGGGAAGTCCTGGCTCGCCTATCAGATCGCGGCCGCAGTGGCGGAGGGACGCGACCTCTTCGCGCAGGCGACGGATAGGGGCGAGGTTCTGCTTCTGGCTCTCGAAGACGGGGAGCGTCGCGTTCAAGATCGGCTCCTGAAGGTGCTCGACAACCGCGCCGCGCCGGCCGGGCTCTCGATCGCGACAGCCTGGCCGCGCATCGGCGACGGCGGGCTTGAGCAGATGCAGGCATGGGCCAGCCGCACGCCGAGTGCCCGGCTGGTGATCGTGGACACCTTCGCGAAGCTGAAGCCGCCGAGCTCGCGCAACGTCAACGCATATGATGCGGACTACGCGCTGCACGGGCAGCTTCACGCCTTCGCCACGGCAAGCAAGCTCGCGGTGCTCGCGATCACGCATTACCGGAAGGGCGCAGCCGGCGGAGACTTCGTGGAGGCCGTGACCGGCAGCGCAGGCATCACCGGCGCGGCTGACACGATTTTGGCAATGGAGCGCGCGCGCGGATCTGAAGACGCGGTGCTGCACGTGACCGGCCGCGACATCCGCGAAAGCAAGCTCGCGATCCGCCTCGAGAATGGCATCTGGCGCTGCCTCGGCGATGCGGCTTCGGTGCTCGAGGGAGAGACGCGGCAGAAACTATCCCGGATCGTCGCCGAGGCCTCCGAGCCGCTCACGGCGGGCGAGATTGCCGAGCTCGCCGAGCTGAAGGCGGACACCGCGCGCCGCACCTTGAACCGCATGGTTCGAGATCAGCGGATTGTCCGCAGCGGCAACCGCTACGCGGCTCGCATCGGATGAAGGAGGTTGGGCAGGTGGTAGGCGTGTGCTGGCGGCCGGATGTGGATTGGGAGACTGCACGCCGCGAATACGAGTGCGGCCTTTCGCTGACTGCGATCGGGCGCCGCCACAAGATCAGCCGCGAGGCCGTGCGCAAGCGTGTTCGCAAGGAGGGATGGGAGCGCACGCCCGACGCCGACGCCCTCGCGCTGACCGACACGGCGCGCCGGCTCTCGCAGCCGGCGACGGGCACGGACCACCGCATGGTCAACGGCGGTGGCGGCTCGAAGCGGTCAATGACCAACGCTCAGCGCCTCCTGGACATGCTGGCATGTGGCGCGACGGTGACGCTCGCGGCGAAGCGCCTTGGCATGGCGCCGCTAAGCGTGCGGCGGTGGCTCGAGCAGGATGAGCAGCTCGCGGCGATGGTGGAGCAGGCGCAGGCGGAGTTTGCATCCGGCCTGGTGGACAACATCCGCGATGCCGGCAAGCGCGACTGGCGCGCATCCTTCGCGCTGCTCGAGAAGATGCCTGTCAGCCGAGACGAGTTCGGCGAGCAGCCGAATATCGGCGGACCAGGGGAAATCAGCATCGCGGTGGTCCTGCCTGGCGAGCTGCAGGCCATGCTCTCGACGCCTTGGCAGAAGCCCGAGCACCCGCCGGCGATCGAACACGATCCCGCCGGCGATGCGCCGGCATTCGCGAAGCACGAAGGAGACGATCGGACATGACCACCACCTCCGCCGCGCGCCGGCCGCAAGCCTCGACCGCGCGTGACTGGCGGCGCGAGCATGACGCGCTGCACGCCGAGCTTGTCGCCGATGGCGTGGAGCCGAGGTGGGCGCCGTTCGCTGCCTACCTGGGGACCGCGCAGGAGGCGGCGCGCGCGACGGGCGGCAGCCTCTACGATGGCTTCGCCACCCTGACCGCGGCCGGGCTCGCCTGGCCGGCGCGCAGTTCGGTCCCGACCCGGTTCTGGAGCCGGCTGCGGCCCGCGGACGACTTCGCGCCCGGCGACGGCAACCGCGCCGCCGAGAGGTTCCGCCGGGCCGAGCGCGAGGCCGAGCGGCAGGCCCCGCCGCCGCCGCCGAAGTGGCGCCCGCGGAACGTCGCCGAGTTCGTCACCTCCGCCCCCCGCGCGGCCGTCGAACACCTCGCCACGATCTGGCGGGAGCATCACGGGACAGACGTTGTGACGCCCGATGCGATTGCGCATGAGGTGGCCGCCTTCGTCGCCGGCGCCGGCGCTGCGGAGGCGACGCGGCAGGAGGTTGCGGGCGCCATCGCGTGGCACCTCGCCGGCTGGCCGGATGGCGAAGGGCGCTTCTTCACGGTGACGGAGGAAACGCCGGAGCGCGCGCCGCTGCGGCTCGGCTTCGTCTTCGCGCCGATCCCGGAGCGCGCGCCGCCGACCGATCCGGCGCTGATCCCCTGGCGCGACCGGATGGCGCAGCGCGAGGCCGAGCTTCTGGACGATCCCGCCTTCCGCCCAGGCGGCGTGCGGGATGACCGGGTGATGGCTGCGCAGGGCGAGGCCTGGCGCGAGGCTGTCGCGGCCTTCGCGGCTTCGATCGGCGCCGGCGAGCGCGAGGCCCTCCGCCGGTTCGCAGTCGGCGGGCTGCACCGATGAGCGGAAAGACCTGGCCGGCGCCGCAGACGCAGGCCGAGCGCGACGGCGACCGCATCGCGGACCTGATGAAGCACCCGCGCTACTGGCAGGACGCTGGCTTACAGGCCGAGGTATCGGCGCTGTTCCAGAAGTACTACTCGACGCCGGCCTCGCCGCAGCCTGAGCCCGCCGCCCCGCCTGGCGTCACGGAAGCGGGCCTCCGGGCCATGCAGCGCGATCCCCGCTACGCGCGACCGGACAGGCGCGATCCCGCCTTCGTGCAGCAAGTGGATGCCGGATGGCGCGCGCTGCACCCCGGCGACCTTCCCACCTCACACACCGGCCGAGCCGAATAGGAGAACCGACATGGATGCACCCGCCCTCGCCAGCGCCCTCGAAATCGCGCGGCAAGTCCAGGCGCAGTTCGTCGCCTTCCACCGCCTCGGCGAGTTCCTCGATACCTGCGCCGCGCTGGCGCAGCAGCAGAGCGAGGCGGCCGAGCATCTCGCAGCGCTCCGCAGCGAGGCGGCGCAGGTGGCGGGGGAGATCGAAACGGCGCGCGCCGACCTGGCGAGCCTGCGCGGGCAGACGCGGAAGGCCGCCGACGCCCTCAACGCCGCCGAGCAGCGCGTGAAGGATGCCGCGCCGAAGGTGGCGGAGGCCGAGGCCGCCGAGGCGCGCATCCGGGATGCAGAGGCGACGCTGGCCGCCCTCAATGGCCGGATCGAGAAGGCGCGCGCGGCGCTCGGGATTGCCGCCGATGGGTGAGTTCGCCGCGATCGCCGCTCTCGCCGCGTCGGCTGCCAGCACGGTCACGGCGGTCGCGGGAGCGCAGCAGGCGCAGGCGGCCGGGCGGCTCCAGCGGCAGCAGGCCGAGCAGCAGGCGATGCTCTATGGCGAGCAGCGGCAGCAGGTGGCCGATGCCGCAGCGCAGGAGGCGGGAAACCGGATGGTGGCGCTCAGGCGCACCCTCGGGGCGCAGGAGGCCTATAGGGGCGCCCGCGGGCTGGCGAGCGACAGCATGGGCGCGAGCGTCCTGCGCAGCGCCAGCGAAGCCGAGCTTGCCCGCGACCTCGATACCATCGCCATCAACGCCGGCCGTGAGCGGCGCAGCCTGGGGCTTGCGGCGAGCCGGGCTTACCTCAGCGGCGAAGCGGCGATGGCAGGCGCGCAGGGGCAGGCCCTTGCCGCGTATGGGCAGGCGTTCCGCTCCGGCGCCGACGCCCTGGGAGCGGCGCGCGGCTTCCTCTCCGGCGCGCAGCAGCCGGCGCCGAGGGGCACGCCATGAAGGACGAGCACAGCGCCCGCCCGCCCCTCTGGCAAGCCGTGCGGCTGATCCATGCGGCGCTGGATGATCGCGAGACGTGCGACCGCGACAGGGCGATTGCGCAAGCGATGCTCGGCGCGATGGAGACGGCGCGGCTTCCCTGGATCGCGGATGCCGCCGCCGACCTCGCCGAGACGGTGGCCGACCCGACCGCGGACGCCGACCTCCGGCAACACGCCTGGCGCGCGCTGGCCGAGGAACACCACGCTCAGCGCCCGATCCGCCGCGCCCTCGCCCGCGGCGCTGCGCCCTGGCTGGTGGTGGGTGGCACCGCCGCGTGAGTGTCGATCCGCCGCCCGGCCTCGACCGCGACGGCATGGCGGAATGGCGCGCTGCGTTCCATGCGCGACGGGCTGCCATCGTCGCCGACTGTCAGACCTGGCAGGAGCGAGCCCTCCGCCTCTACGCCGCGGGCGAAACCTCGCGCGGTCTGATCGAGGCGCTCGGCCTCGAAGTGCAGGGCGAAACGGACGCGCCCTGCTTGGCCCGGAAACAGGGAGCTTCGCCGTAGGTGAGCGCAGGGGTTCACCGTCACCAGTTTCGGCGCTGCGCCCACACCTCGGGGCGCCGATGCTCGCCGTGCGCCTCGTAGTGCTCGATGTCCGCGAGCAATTCGGCCACATCGGGGGGCACTGGCCCAAGGGATACCGCGAGCTTGCGCAGATCGCCGGCAGTAATTGGCCGCCCTGCCGACCTTGCCTCCGTTTCGACCTCGGCGCGGCGCTCCGCTGAGCCTGGGTAATGCTTCCGAATGAGGCTCATCACGCCGGATGTGTAATCTTGCAGCACATACACCTTGTCCGCAGCCCGCGCCTCCCGCAGCTGCTCAGGAGAGACGCCGAGCTTTTCCAGCGAACGGAGGACTTCCCTCTTCTGTGCGTCTTGGCGCTGAAAGATGCCCGGGTCTGCCCACCGGCTCAGGCCCGCGTTGTGGTGAATGACGACAGCGCCGAGATCAGCCGCGAAGGCTCGAAGGCGCTGCAGAACGTCCTCAGCTTCGACAACCGCGCGCCGCATCCTCGCTTCTAGCCCGAAAACCTTCAGAACCTCGAAGCGGTCGGCATTGCCGATGAGCCCGCACAACGCGCCAGCGCCGAGCAGGAGCACGGAATTCTCAGTGCGCGAATTGTCACGAATGGCGAGCTCGTGCCACGCGGTCCCGAGAAAGACGAGCGCGGCAGCATTCCAGATGAAAGCCAGCGCATGCTGCGCAACGAAAGAGATCAGCCCCCGCACTTCACCACCGCTTCTCGAAGCCCCTTCCTGCCAATGCATCTCGAGCCAAAGTGTCACGCCTGCGGCCGCCGATGAGGGAGGCGCGGGCGGTCAGTCGCTCCCGCGGCCATCCGCGGCAGCCGCAGCCGCGAGGCGCCCCCTGAGCTTCTCCCAGGCCGCATAGACGTCTGATCCGAAGTCGCTCAGCGCATGCGCCGCATGCTCATTCAGCCAGAGCCCGCCATTCTCCCGCGGCTTCGCGAGGCCTGGCAGAACGCCAGCCTTCAGCAGCGCGTCTGCCTCGGCATGCGTGATCGGGTTCGGCTCGTCGCTCCCCTTGCGCAGCACGTAGCCGCTCGGATCGGCCCGGCGCCGACCGTCATCCCGATCCCATGCGACAGACCACGCCTGGAAGCCTCCCTCGACCCGCCACGGCTGCCTCAGCAGCGCCAGCAAAGCCTCAGGGATCACCGGAGGTGTGCGATCAGTCATGCTGCTCCCCTGCTATGCGCGCCCTATGGCCGCCCCTCGCTACTGCTTCGTCTCCGGCACCACCGGCCAGCGGCTCACGTCAGCCCCGGCGCCCGCAAGCTGCTTGCTGAACGCCTGCAGAGCCTCGCGCGCCCTCTGCCGAAGCGTGGCATCTTCCCCGTTGCGGGCGATGTCCGCCAGATCGGCGAGGGCAAACGGAATGTCCATCCGCGCGTCAGCCCGCTCCCGATCTAGAAGCGTCCGCGCAAGATCCCGGTCAGCCGGGGCGGCTGAGGCATCAGACGCGACTTCCTCCAAGAGGGCGATGAACCGTCGGGAGGCATCCAGCCGCACCTCATTCGACGCGTCATCATCAGCCATCGCCTGAACCAGAAGAGCCGCCTCAGCCAACCGCCTATCCGCCATCCGTCGCCACGCTCCAGCCCCAGGGCTGCCCCAGACTACAGGGAGCCAATGCCAACTGCGCGACAATTCATTCCGCGCGCAGGAGGGCAGCCGGTCAGAGAGAGCAAATCGTGCGCGGGAGAGGCGCGACACGCTGCGGCGCCATTTTTCAACCCCTGCCCCTCCGCTCCCGCATCGCGCTCGAGGCCCCCGGGGAGGGGTCGCGGGCAGCGCGCCGGCGGCCGGGGCGAGACGCGGCGCGCGATGCGCTGTCCGGTCAGGCGCCCGCGCGCGTCCGGTCAGGCCGTCCGTCCGGTCAATGTCCGGTCAGCCGAAATCGACACCGCACTAACCCGCGCGGGACGACCTCGCTTAACGCCTTGATATGCCTGAGTTTTTCGATGGTAGCGGCGAGCGGACTTGAACCGCTGACCCCGGCATTATGAGTGCCGTGCTCTAACCAGCTGAGCTACGCCGCCCCAAGGGCGAACCCCGCGCGGGGGAGCCGTCGCCTAGCGCCCGGCACCCCGCATTGTCAACCGCGCCGGCCGCCTTCACGCCGCGCGCAGGAAGCCGCCGGCCAGCACGCGGTCGCCGTCATAGACCACGCAGGCCTGGCCGGGTGCCGCGACATTCGGCTCGGCGAGCCGCACGCGCATCACGCCTTCCTCGGCGTCCCAGGCCACCGTGGCGGCGCGCGGCGCTTCGCGGCCGCGGAGCTTCACCTGGGCGGCGATCGGCGCGGCGGGGGGCGGGATCAGCCAGTTCACCTCGACCGCCGTCACCTCCTGCTTCGGCAGGGATTCGCGGGGGGCGACCACGATGCGCCGGCGCGTCGCGTCCACGGCGGAGACGTAGAGCCGCTCGCCGCCGCCGATTCCGATGCCGCGGCCCTGCCCCACCGTGTAGCGGCCGATGCCGCGATGGGTGCCGAGCACGCGGCCGGCCTCGTCCACGATCTCGCCGGGCTCCGCCGTCTCCGGGCGCAGCTTCGCCACCGTCTCGGCGTAGTGGCCGGAGGGGACGAAGCAGATGTCCTGGCTGTCCGGCTTCTGCGCCACCTTCAGGCCGAGACGATCCGCCACGGCGCGCACCGCCGCCTTGTCCGGCATGTCGCCGAGCGGGAAGCGCGCAAAGTCGAGCTGCTCGCGGGTGGTGAGCGCGAGGAAATAGGACTGGTCGCGCGCGGGATCGGCGGCGCGGTGGAGCTCCGGGCCGTTCGCGCCCTCCACGCGCCGGGCGTAGTGGCCGGTGGCTAGCGCCTCGCAGCCGAGGTCGCGGGCAAGCTCCACAAGGTCGCGGAACTTCACCGTCTGGTTGCAGCGGATGCAGGGGATCGGCGTCTCGCCGCGGGCGTAGCTGTCGGCGAAGTCCTCGATGACCGCGGCTCGGAAGCGCGCCTCCCGGTCCAGCACGTAGTGCGGGATGTCGAGCGCATCGGCGACGCTGCGGGCATCGTGGATGTCCTGCCCGGCGCAGCAGGCGCCCTTCTTCTGCACCGCGGCGCCGTGGTCGTAGAGCTGCAGCGTGGCGCCGACCACCTCGTGGCCCGCTTCCTTCAGCAGGCCGGCGACGACGGAGGAGTCCACGCCGCCCGACATGGCAACCAGGACCCTCATCCGCGGAGGCCCATCTGCCAGAAATCGGCCTCCAGCCGCGCGGCCTTCGCGAAGTCGGCGCTGAGCGCGGCGAAGCGCGCCGCGCCGCCATGGCTCTCGCCCAGCGTGTCGAGCCGCGCGGCGGCGCCACGCGCCAGCGCCTGGTACTCGTCGCCGGCATACATCGCGATCCAGGATTCGTAGGGATTGCCCTCGTGCCGCCGCGTCGGGCTCGCCTCGATGGCGAGTGCGATCTCGCCATAGCCCGCCGTGCAGGGCGCGAGCGCGACTTCCAGGTCCAAGATGTCGCCGGCGATGCCGCGGTCCAGCACCCAGCGGGTGTAGGCGACGGTTTCGGCGGCTTCCGGCTCGGCCAGGATCGCGTCCTCCGCGATGCCCCACTCGGCGCAGTAGCCGACATGCAGCGTCATCTCGTGCAGCAGCGCCTGGATGGCGCCGGCCTTCTCGCGGAAGGCGGCGAGGCTTTCGGCCTTGTAGGCGGCGAGCGCGAAGGCGCGCACGAACTGGACGAGGAACAGGTAGTCCTGCACCAGGTAGCGCTTGAAGGCGGGCAGCGGCAGCGAGCCGTCGGCGAGGCCCTGCACGAAGGGATGCCAGGTGTAGGCCCGCCAGTCGGCCGCGTTGGCCTGCTTCAGGCGGCGATAGAGGCCGGTGGCGGAGCCGTAAGGGGTGGTGTCGTTCATGTCAGGTCGTGCGGCCCCCACCCCGACCAGCCTGCGGCCTCCGACGCCCGTGGCGTCGAAGCCCCCGCAAGCGGGGGAGGGAGTGGGTCACCCCAGGGCGTTGCGGGTGCCGGCGGGGAGCTTCACCACCAGCCCGTCCAGCGCCTCGGTCATGATGATCTGGCAGCCGAGACGGCTGGTCTCCTGCAGGTCGAAGGCGAGGTCGAGCATGTCCTCCTCGTCTTCCGTCGGCTTGCTCAGCTTGCCGAACCAGGCGCCGTCCACCACCACATGGCAGGTGGAGCAGGCGAGGCTGCCCTCGCAGGCACCCTCGATGTCCACGCCGTGCTTGTGCGCGATCTCCAGCACGGAGAGGCCGAGCGGCGCGTCCACTTCCTTGCGCGTCCCGTCGCGCTCGACGAAAGTCATCTTCGGCATTGCCAGCCCTACTCCGCCGCGCCCGCCGACCCGGCCAGGACGCTGTCCAATGACGCAACGGCCCGGCGCCAGGCGGCGCCGAGCGCCGCGGCGGCCAGGTCCACCTCGGCGGGGGAGGTAAAGCGGCCGATCCCGATCCGCAAGGTGGCGCGCGCCTGCGCCTCCGGAAGGCCGAGCGCCTGCAGCACATGGGAGGGCTCGACCTCCGCCGAGGAACAGGCGGAGCCGGTGGAGACGCAGATCTCGGGCGCCGCCTCCATGATCTGCTGCGCGGTGACGCCGCCGGGGAAGGCGAGGGAGAGGTTGCCGGCCACGCGCCGCTCGCGGTCGGCATTCACGACGATCCCGGGCACCTCGGCCTGGATCGCCGCCAGGAACCGGTCGCGCTGCGCGGCCATGCGGCCGGTATCCAGCGCCATCTCCTGCGCGGCGATCCGGCAGGCCTCGCCGAGGCCGACGATCAGCGGCGCCGGCAGCGTGCCGGAGCGCAGGCCCCGCTCCTGCCCGCCGCCGGAGAAGAGTGGCGCGAGCCGCACCCGCGGACGACGGCGGACGTAGAGGGCGCCGATCCCCTTCGGCCCGTAGAGCTTGTGGCCGGAGATGGAGAGCAGGTCCGCACGGATCGCGCCCACGTCGAGCGGGATGCGGCCGCAGCCCTGCGCCGCGTCCGTGTGGAACAGAGCGCCATGCCGCTTGGCGATGGCGCCGATCGCGGCGAGGTCCTGGATCACGCCGATCTCGTTGTTCACCGCCATGACGGAGACGAGCAGCGTCGGCGCCTCGGCAAGCGTTTCCTCAAGCCGGTGGAGGTCGAGTAGGCCGTCGGGGCGGACCGGCAGGATCACGGGCGCAAAGCCCTCGGCGCCAAGGTCGCGCACGCTTTCGAGGACGCATTTGTGCTCGGTGGCGAGGGTGACGACACGCAGCCGCTCCGTGCCCTGCGCCTTCGCGAAGCGCGCCGCGCCCTTGATGGCCAGGTTGTTGGATTCCGTGGCGCCTGAGGTGAACAGGATTTCCGACGGCTCGGCCCCGACCAGCGCCGCGACATGGCCGCGTGCTTCCTCCACCGCGGCCTCCGCCGCGCGGCCCATTGCGTGCTCGACCGAGCCGGGGTTCGCAAAATTCTGCTCCCACCAGGGGCGCATGGCGGCCAGCACGCGCGGGTCCACCGGCGTGGTCGCATGGTTGTCGAGGTAGATCGGGCGGTTGGGCCGGCTCATCGGGGCCTATGTGGCGCGGGCGGGCGGCCGGGTGAAGTGCGTCAGAAGTGGCTCAGCACCTCGTCCAGCGCACGCTGCACCCGCCGCCTGGCCTCTTCGTCGCCGGCGAGGGAGGCAATGGCGGGGCCGAGGCGGTCCGCGGCAATGTCGGTGATCTCGAACGGGTTCAGGAACACGTCCTGGCCCTCGACCGCGAAGCCCGGCGTCAGCCAGTCCAGTTCCAGCCTGCCGCGCGGCAGGGCCGAGCGGAGGGCGAGCGCAGCGACCAGCCGCGTCTCAAGGGCGGCGAAGCGGTCGGACTGGATGACGAGCAGATAGGGTCGCGAGCGGCCGCTGCGGGGGCTCGGGTTCCGATGGATGTCGAACTGCGCCACGGGCGCGCGCTACAGGCGCGACAGATCGTCGCCGAAGGTGCCGTGCTCGCGCGTCATGGCGTTCAACGCATCCAGGGTGCGCGCGAGCCGCTCATCCTCGTCCCGCCGCCGCGCCTCTTCCCGCGCCACGAAGCCGGACAGCAGTTCCTCAACCGTCCCGCTGAGGTTGCCGGTACAGGCGCGGGCGCGCTGGACGAGATCCGCCGGCAGCGAGAGGTTCACCGCCTGGCGCTTCGCCTTGCCCTCATGGCCCATGGGAGCCTCCCTGCGCAGCCATGCGCATAAGCTGGGCCGCGGCCCCGCCTCACGCAAGCGCCGGGCGCCGCGCCAGCCGCTCGCGCATGGCGGACCAGGCCGCCACGAAGCGGTCCGCCGCATCCTCCGGCGCGTTCCAGGGCAGCGAGACGCGGATGGCGCAGGCCGCATCCTCGCCGAGGCCCATCGCGGCCAGCACATGGCTGCGCCCGACCTTGCCCGAGGAACAGGCCGCCCCGGCCGAGACGCGCACCCCCGCCAGGTCCAGCGCGATCACCTGCGTCTCGGCCGGCACGCCGGGCAGCACCAGGCTTGTGGTGTTCGGCAGCCGCGGCGCGCCGGCGCCGGCCACGATCGCGCCCTGCGCCGCGCAGGCGGCCTCGATGGCATCGCGCAGCGCCGCGAGACGGGCCGCCGCCTCGGGCCGGGCAGCCTCGGCCGCGGCGGCCATGCCGGCGATGGCGGGCAGCGGCTCCGTGCCGCCGCGCCGGCCGCGTTCCTGGCCGCCGCCCGTGACCAGGGGGGAGAGGGACAGGCCGGGGCGGAGCAGCAGAGCCCCCGCCCCCTTCGGCCCGCCCAGCTTGTGGCCCGACAGCGCCAGCGAATCCGCCTGGTCCGACGCCACCGGCACCCGACCGGCCGCCTGCACCGCATCCACATGCAGCAGCGCCCCGGCCTTGCGGCAGAGCGCGGCGGCCTCGGCCAGCGGGTGCAGCACGCCGGTCTCGTTGTTGGCCGCCATCAGGCAGACCAGCGCCGGCGGCCCCGCCAGCGCCCGCTCCAGCGCGCCAAGGTCGAGCGTGCCGTCGGAATGCACGGGCAGAACCTCGGCGCCCGGCGCGGCGGCCAGCACGGCCGGGTGCTCCGTGGCCCCGACCAGCACCCGCCGGCCGGCGGCGAGGCCCCGCACGGCCAGCGCATTCGCCTCCGTCCCGCCCGCGGTCAGGACCAGGTCGGCCGGGCTGCCGCCGAAGGTTGCGGCGATCCGCTCGCGCGTCCCCTCCAGCACTCGCCGCGCCGCCCGGCCCGCGGCATGCACCGAGGACGGGTTGCCTGGCATGTCCAGCGCCGCCAGCACGGCCGCCCGCGCCTCCGGCCGCAGCGGCTCGGTCGCATTGGCGTCCAGGTAGAGCTCGGGCTGCATGATCCTGGCCCGCGCGGCTCAGGCCGGGCGGGCATCCTCCCCGGCCGGGCGCGGCGGTGCGGCGCGGCCGCAGACCTCCGCGCGGATCACGTCGGCGAGGCTCACACCTTCCAGGAACATGCGGATCTGCTCGCCGAGCTCCGCCCACAGGTCATGGGTGAGGCAGCGCTGACCGGCCAGGCAGCCCGGCCCGCCTTCCTCGCAGCGCGTCGCCTGGATCGGCTCGTCCACCGCATTCACGATCGCGGAGATGGAGATCTCGGCCGCGGGGCGCGCCAGGCGGTAGCCGCCCCCCGGTCCGCGGGCGGAGGCGACGAGCCCGGCGCGGCGCAGGGGCCCGAAGAGTTGTTCGAGATAGGCGAGGGAGAGGTGCTGGGCCTGGGCGATCTCGGCCAGGCTCACCTGCCCGCTGCCCGCGACGCCAGCCCCCGGCCGCGCCGGCCCGTGCTGGCGGGCGGCGAGCTCGACCATGGCCATGACGGCATAGCGGCCGCGGGTGGACAGCCTCATGGACGCGATTCCTGGGGGTACGGACACGATCCGGCAAGGATTGTGTCGGTAATATGGACGACGTCTCGCCGGCCCAGAGCAAGGAACATGGGCACCATGCCGTGAATCCGATATGAAACCCGCGTTCGACTCACTATATTGCTTGCACCCTGGGGCTCGGGAGCCCGCCCCGGGAACGTTCGGGCGCGGGCCACCTCGCTCCCACCAGAGCCAAGATCGGAGCCTGATGAGCGCGAAAGCGTGTCAGCGCCGCGAAGCTATTGTTTCCGACCCCACGCGTCAACAATTGCGCGGGATCGGGGCAGAGTGGGGATGGCCGATGGTGGAGCGTGGCACGGTCCTTCCGCGCCGGATGCGCCGCGGCGGCGGCCCCTGTGGTTCCCCAATTGGCCCGGCGCGTGCCCCGCGCCGTGACCGCAACCGAGACTGGACCTGACGCGCGATGCCCGAAGTGATGTTCGCCGGCCCCGATGGTCGGCTCGAAGGCCGCTACCACCACGCGAAGCAGGCCAACGCCCCGGTCGCCCTGGTGCTGCATCCGCACCCCCTGCATGGCGGCACCATGAACAACCGCATCGTCCACGCGCTGTATCAGCGCTTCCAGGCGATGGGCTTTTCGACGCTGCGCTTCAACTTCCGCGGCGTCGGTCGCAGCCAGGGCCGCTACGACGGCGGCATCGGCGAGATCTCGGACGCCGCGGCGGCGCTCGACTTTTTGCAGGCGGTGAACCCCAACGCCTCCTCCCTCTGGGTCGCGGGCTATTCCTTCGGCTCCTATGTGGGCATGCAGCTGCTGATGCGGCGGCCGGAGATGTCGGGCTTCATCTCCATCAGCCCGCCGGCCAGCCACTACGATTTCGGCTTCCTCGCCCCCTGCCCCTGCAACGGCCTGATGCTGCACGGCGCCGATGACGAGCTGGTGCCGGAGAGCAGCGTGCGGAAGCTGGTGGAGAAGCTGAACACCCAGAAGGGCATCAGCATCGACTACCGGGTGATGCCCGCCGCCGGCCACATCTTCACCCCGCCCCAGGCGGACCAGGTGGCGGATGCGGCGGAGGACCACATCAACGTGACGCTGAACCGCAAGCGCATCTCGCTGGCGGCGGATTGAACATGCTGGCGGCGGATTGAACATGCACGGCAACGCCTACTGGCCGAAGCCGATCGACATGCCGCGGCGGCCGGGCGACCCGACCGACCCGCGCTGAACCGCGCCCGCGCGCCCCGCTAGCTGAGCAGCGGGGCGTGCGGCACGTGCGTCAGGATCCTCGTCAGCAGCCAGTCGGCGTGCTCGCATTCCCGCCCGTCCGGTGAGCGTGCACGCCGGGCCTGCACATGGTGCAGCAGCACGTCCGAGAGGCGATCCAGCGGGCCCTCCAGGAAGTAGTAGACGTCGTCCATCGAGAGGTAGCCGCGCCGCACCAGCAGCGCGAGGTTTTCGAGGGTGATCAGCGCGTCGATCACCTCGTTGTAGAGCTCCCGATCGGGGGCATCGGCAGAACTCTCCCATTGCAGCATGCGCTGGTGGATGAACTGGCCCAGCGTCGTGCCGGCGCGCTGGGCGTCCGGCAGGGCGCGCCAGGAGCGCTCCAGCGTCTGCGCAAGCTTCACCGCCGTGATGATGCTGGGCCGCTCGGAGGTGAAGAACTGCATGTAGGCCTGGGCCTGCTCCGCCTTCGCGGCGTTCTCCGTGGCGCGGGCCGAGATCGCGGTCTGCCGCGCGGCATGGCCGGCCTGCTCGCGGGAATGCTCCGCCTGGCGCTTCGCGAAGATCAGGGCCAGCAGGGCGATCGCGGACAGCGCGGCGCCGGTGATGAAGTAGGCGAGCTCGGCCCAGGTGCGCACCGGGTCCGTGGCGGCCACGCCGTTGCGGAAGGCGGCGGAGAAGCCGGCCTCCGGGACGACAGCCGAGAGCAGGAGCATGCCGGCGACCGCCAGCAGCGCGCAGATCAGCAGCACGAAGGCGGCGCCCATCGCCATCTCCTCTACAGCAGCGGCCCGGTGATGCGGCCGCCGCGCAGCGGCTCCGGCGCGCCGGTGGTGCCGGGGAAGGTCAGCGGCAGGCCGCGCCAGACGCGGGCGGCCAGCACGCCGAAGGCCTGCGCCTCCAGCGCGTCGCCGTTCCAGCCCGCGACCTCGACGGGCCGCACGGGCTCGGTCAGCGCCGCGGCCAGCGCGCGCATCACCGCCGGATTGCGCCGCCCGCCGCCGGCGACCAGCCACTGCACGGGCGGCGCCGGGAAGTGCCGCGAGGCGGCGGCGACGCAGACGGCGCAGAAGGCCACCAGCGTCGCCGCGCCGTCCCAGGGCGAGAGCGCGGCCGCGCCAGCCTCCTTCAGGGCGCGGTCGAAGTCCAGGCGGTCGAGCGATTTCGGCGGCGGCGCCGCCAGGTAGGGATGGCCGATCAGCCGCGCCAGCACGCCCCCGTCCGGCTGCCCGGCCAGCGCCAGCCGGCCGTCCCGGTCATAGGGCTCGCCGGTGGCGCGGCGCGCCCAGTCGTCCAGCGGGCCGTTGGCGGGGCCGGTGTCGAAGGCGATCAGCTCCCCATCGGCGCCGATCCAGGTGACGTTGCCGACGCCGCCGAGGTTGAGCACCGCCAGCGGCTTCGGCAGGTCGCGCGCCATCACGGCATGGACGATCGGCACCAGCGGCGCCCCCTGCCCGCCGGCCGCGACATCGGCCGAGCGGAAGTCGTGCGCGACGGAAAGCCCCGTCTCCCGCGCCAGGCGCGCCGCGTCGCCCACCTGGCAGGTGAAGGGCCTGTGGTTCGATCCGGGCCTGCGGGGACGGTGCAGGATGGTCTGGCCGTGGAAGCCGATGAGGTCGGCCTGCCAGCCGATCGCCTTCACCGCCTCCACATGCCGCGCCGTCAGCCGCGCCACGCAATCGGCCAGCAGCGGATCGTCCGGCGGCAGGTCCGCCCCCTGCTCCTGCGCCAGGTCCAGCAGGCGGCGCAGGTCGCGCCGCAGTGCGGGGTCGTAGGGCAGGGTCAGGGTCGGGCCGAAGCGCGCGATCGCCTCGCCATCCGTCTCCACCCACGCCGCGTCCACCCCGTCCAGCGAGGTGCCGCTCATCAGACCGATGGTTCTCAGCATTTCCGCCAGTGTGCTACCACCCCCGGCCTTCGCAAAGCACCGCACCGATGAGCACGACAGACTTCCTGCACGAGGCCAAGAGCCGCGGCTTCATCCACCAGTCCACCGACGAGGCGGCGCTGACCGCGCGGCTGAAGCAGGGCCCGCTGCCCGGCTATATCGGCTTCGACGCGACCGCCGACAGCCTGCATGTCGGGTCGCTCGTGCAGATCATGCTGCTGCGCCTGCTGCAGCGCACCGGCAACAAGCCCGTCGTGCTGATGGGCGGCGGCACGACGAAGGTCGGCGATCCCTCCTTCCGCGACGAGGCGCGGCCGCTGCTCGACGAGGCGCGGATCGAGGCCAACAAGGCCGGCATCCGCAAGGTGTTCGATTCTTTTCTTCAGTTCGGCGACGGTCCTACCGACGCGGTCATGCTCGACAATGCCGAGTGGCTCGACGCTCTGCTCTACATCCCCTTCCTGCGCGACATCGGGAAGCATTTCAGCGTCAACCGCATGCTGACGATGGAGAGCGTGAAGCAGCGCCTCGACCGCGAGCAGAACCTGTCGTTCCTCGAGTTCAACTACATGCTGCTGCAGGCCTACGACTTCCTGGAGTTGTCGCGGCGGCACGGGGTTGCGCTGCAGATGGGCGGCTCCGACCAGTGGGGCAACATCGTCATGGGCGCCGACCTGATCCGCCGCGTGACGGGGGCGGAGGCGCATGTCGTCACCACGCCGCTGATCACCACGGCCTCGGGCGCGAAGATGGGCAAGACGGCGCAGGGCGCGGTGTGGCTCGATGCCGCGAAGGTCGCGCCCTATGACTACTGGCAGTTCTGGCGCAACGCCGAGGACGCCGATGTCGGCCGCTTCCTCGCGCTGTTCACGGACCTGCCGATGGCGGAGGTCGCGCGGCTGGCCGCGCTCAGCGGCGCCGAGGTGAACGACGCGAAGAAGGTGCTGGCGACCGAGGCCACCGCGCTGCTGCATGGCCGCGACGCGGCGGTCGCCGCCGCCGAGACCGCGCGCCGCACCTTCGAGGAAGGCGTGACGGCGGAGACGCTGCCGACGCATCTGGCGGCGCTGCCGGCTGGCGTGGTGGACCTGCTCGCCGCCGCGAAGCTGGTCGCGAGCAAGGGCGAGGCGCGGCGGCTGATCGCGCAGAATGGCGTGCGGCTGAACGACGTTGCGGTCACCGATCCTGCCGCGCAGGTCACGCCGGGCGACCTGCGCGACGGCGCAGCGAAGTTGTCGCTCGGGAAGAAGAAGCATCTGCTGGTGCGCGCGGGGTGAGGCCACCCGAGGGGTCGCTCATGGCGCGTCTGCTGGACGCGCCGATGCGCCCCGGCAGCCTCGTTTGGATCGGGCTGCGGCCGGAGCGGCGCGCACCAATGATCGCCGTGGAGCAGGCGCTGCTGGAGCCAGGGCGCGGGGTGATCGGCGACCGCTGGCGCGGCAGCGCGACCGGCGCCCGCCAGGTCACGCTGATCGCCGCCGAGCACCTCGCCGCCATCGCCGGCTTCCTCGGGCGGGACGCGGTCGCGCCCGAGGCGCTGCGGCGCAACCTCGTCATCCAGGGCGTGAACCTGCTGGCTCTGAAGGGCCGCCGCTTCCGCATCGGCGCGGCGCTGCTGGAACACAGCGGCGAATGCCACCCCTGCTCCCGCATGGAGGAAGAATTCGGCCCCGGCGGCTACAACGCCGTCCGCGGCCATGGCGGGATCACCGCGCGCGTGATCGAGGGCGGTGCGATCCGCCTCGGGGACGCGTTGACGCGGGAGGGCTGAGCCGATGCGTCGTCCAGGCCGCAAGGCGGCATTCTGGCTCGCGACGGCGCTTCTCGGCGCGGCGGCGATGACCGTGCTCGGCCTGCGATACGAGCAACTGGGCGACCTGGCGCGGGGGCTCCTTGGCGCCGGCGGTGTGACGGCGATCGGCTTCGGCCTGTTCTTCGGCCTGTCGGGCGTGCTGGCCGCCCTCGGCGAGGCGCGGCTGCGCGGCGGTATCGGCCGGCTGGCGCGCTGGGAAGTTTCGGCGCGCGAGTGGGAGGCGTTCCGGCTGTTCGACGCCCGCCGCGGCAGGGCGGATCCGGCGCTGACCAACGAGTTCACGCCGCGCCGCAGCGGGCAGGGCGTCGAGGTGGTGTTCGGCCGGCGCCAGGTGATCGTGGACGGATCCTATCACCGCCTGAGCCGATGGGCGCTGCCGGCACTCGGCTCGGTCGCCTGGCTGCAGCCGGAAGGCGCGCCCGAATGCCTGGAGTTCGAGATGGTCCACCCGCGCAGCCGCTACGGCGGCACGA
The DNA here is from genome assembly GCF_003173615.1 of Falsiroseomonas bella. Lineage (GTDB taxonomy): Bacteria > Pseudomonadota > Alphaproteobacteria > Acetobacterales > Acetobacteraceae > Falsiroseomonas > Falsiroseomonas bella. Next base: position 57,652 of record NZ_QGNA01000001.1, read on the forward strand.
TCAGCTTCCGTCTGCGCGTGCCCGTCGCACGCGCGGCGCGGGACGAGGGGATCCGGGTCTTCCACCATTTCCATTCACGCATCCCCAGGCCGCGCGAGGGCCTTGCCTTCCGCCGGCCCTGGCTGGTGATCGGCTGGGGCCTCGGCATCATGGGCGCGGCCCTGATCCTGGCAGGCATCGGCTGGCTGATGCGCCTCGCCGGCGACACGGGGGAGACGCCGGCGGTGCTGATGCTGCTCGGCATCATCGCGGCGATCGGCGCGGCGGTCTTCACCGCGATCATCGCGATCGTGGCGCTGCCCGGCCGCCGCGCACGCTGAGGACCTGCCCTCCCTCCGCGCGTGAGGAAGGGCGTTGCGGTCAGAGCCCCTTCGCGGCTTCCATCACCTGCGCCGCGTGTTCCTCCGGCTTCACCTTGCGCCAGACCTTCCGCACCTTGCCCGCGCCATCGATCAGAAAACTGGAGCGCTCCATGCCCATGTAGGTCTTGCCGTACATGGACTTTTCCACCCACGTGCCATAGGCCTCGGCAACCTTGTGGTCCTCGTCGGAGGCGAGCGGGAAGGTCAGCTTGTACTTCTCGGCGAACTTCTCGATCGGCTTCATGGGATCGGGCGAGACGCCGATGATCTCGAGGCCAAGCTTGCCGAGCTGCGGCAGCGCCTCCTGCACGCCGCAGGCCTGCTTGGTGCAGCCGGGCGTGTCGGCCTTCGGGTAGAAATACAGCAGATAGGCTTTGCCCTTCAGCGAGGCGCTGCTGACAGTGCGCCCGCCGCTCGCCGGCATCGAGAAGGCGGGCGCCGCCGCGCCCTCCGCGGGGCCGGCAGCCGCCGGGGCCGCCTTCGCCGCGGGCTTCGGCGCGGCAGGCTTCTTCGCCGCGCTGGTCTTTGCGGCCGTGCTCTTCGCGGCCGTGGTCTTCGCCGGCGCCGCCGGCTTCTTCGCTGCAGGCATGACCAAAAGAATCCCCCTCCGTCAGGTCGCGTCCGGCAGGCCGATGCGCCGCACGAACACCGCGCGCACCGCCTCCGCCATCGCGCGCATCTGTGTGCGCAGCCCCGCCTGGTCAACCGGCGGTTCCGCCATCTGCTTGCCGACCGCGGCGAGCAACCCGCCCGCCACGGCCTCGGGCAGCGCCTCCTCGCCCCAGCGGCCGACGGTCAGGCGCAGATGCGCGAGGATGGCGCGCCACAGCCGGTCGGCCGCGGTCAGCGTCGCGGCCTCCGCCTCCGTCAGCAGCCCCGCCGCGGCCAGGTTGCGCAGCGCGATCCGCGTGGTGGGCGACAGCACCGCGGGCAGGCGATGCGCATGCGCGACCTGCAGTGCCTGGGCGACGAACTCCGTCTCCACCAGCCCGCCCGGCATCAGCTTCACGTCCCACGGCCCTTCCGCCGGCAGGTCGCGCAGCATGCGCGCGCGCATCGCGCCCGCATCGGCCAGCACCTGCGCGGCATCGGCCGGGCGCGTGCGCGCCGCCTTCAGCGCCGCTTCCACCTTCCGCTTGAGGCCCGGCGCGCCGGCGACGAAGCGCGCGCGGGTCAGCGCCATGCGTTCCCAGGTCCAGGCGCTTTCCGCCTGGTAGCGCGCGAAGCCGGCGAGCGAGACCGCGACCGGCCCCTTCGAGCCCGAGGGACGCAGCCGCATGTCCACCTCGAACAGCTTGCCCTCCGCGCCCGGCGAGGTGAGTGCCGCCACCACCTGGTTCGCCAGCCGGCCGAAATACTGGCTCGGTGGAAGCTGCTTCGCGCCGCCCGTGCTCTCCAGCGCGTCCTCGGGATGGTCGTAGACGAGGATCAGGTCGAGGTCGGAGGCCGGCAGCATGTCCCGCGCGCCGAGCTTGCCGAGCGCCACGACGCCGAGCGCGCCGCCCTTCACCTTGCCGTGGCGCTGCGCGAATTCGGCGGCGATGCGCGGCAGCAGTGCGGCGATGGCGGCGTCCGCGAGGTCGCTGCGCGCCATGCCCGCCGCGTCCACGTCGATCCGGCCTTCCAGCGCCGCGGCGTCGATCTCGAAGCGGCGTTCCGTCACCACGCGGCGCGTCGAGTCCAGCGCTTCCTCGAAGAAGCGCGCCTCCTTCACCAGCGCGGGCAGCGGCGCGGCCACGTCGGTGTCGGCCGCGAGCGTGCCGGACAGCAGCGCATCCAGCGCCGCCGCGCTGTGCGCGACATGGTCGGCCAGCGCCGGCGCCGCGCCGAGCACGAAGGCGAGGCGGTCGAGCAGCGCCGGGTTGCGGTGCAGCAGCGACAGCGCCTGCACGCCCGCCTGCATGCGCGCGAAGGCCGCATCCAGCCGCAGCAGCGCCTGGTCCGGCTGCGGCTGCTTCGCGAAGGCGCCGAGCAGCGCGGGCATGATCTCGGTCAGCAATTCGCGCGCGCGCTCGCTGCGGGTCGCGCGGGTACGGCCGTGATGCCAGGCGCGCACCGTCGCGCCGACCGCCTGTGGGTTCTGGAAGCCCATGCGGCGCAGCGTCTCGATGGTCTCGGGGTCGTCCTCGACGCCGGTGAAGACCAGGCTGCCGCTGGCGCCCTCGCGATTGGTGCCGAGATCGGGCGCGGCCTCGAACAGGCCGGCATAGGCGCGCTCGACGCGCGTGAGATGGCCGGTCAGCGCCGCGGCGAAGCTTTCGGGCGCGTCGAAGCCGAGGAAGGAGGCGATGCGCGCAAGGCCGGCCTCGTCCTCCGGCAGGCGGTGGGTCTGGCGGTCGGCGACCATCTGCAGCCGGTGCTCGACATTGCGCAGGAAGACATAGGCGTCCGCCATGTCGGCGGCGGTGCGCCGCTCGATCCGCCCGGCCGCGACCAGCGCGGCGAGCGCGCCGAGCGTGGTGGGGTCGCGCAGCACAGGATCGCGCCCGCCCCAGATCAGCTGCAGCACCTGCGTGCTGAACTCGATCTCCCGGATGCCGCCCCGGCCGAGCTTCACGTCATGGCCTTCCACCTGCACCCGCGCATGCGCGCCGCGCGCGCCCTTGTGCGCGTGGATCTGCCGCTTGATGGAATGGATGTCGGCGACCGCGGCGAAATCCAGGTGCCGGCGCCAGACGAAGGGGCGGATCTCGCGCAGGAAGCCGTCGCCGAGCGCGCGGTCGCCCGCGACGGGCCGCGCCTTGATCATCGCGGCGCGTTCCCAGTTCTGCCCCATGCTCTCGTAGTAGGCGATGGCGGCGGGCAGCGAGACCGCCAGCGGCGTCGCCGCCGGGTCGGGGCGCAACCGCAGGTCGGTGCGGAAGACGTAGCCGTCCTCGGTCCGGTCCTCGAGCAGCCGCACGAGGTCCCGGGCGAGACGAACGTAGATGGCGCCCGCGCGGTCCGCGTCGTAGGCTGCCGCGAGCGGATCGTAGAGCACCATGAGGTCGATATCAGAGGAGTAGTTCAGCTCCCGCCCGCCGAGCTTGCCCATGCCGAGCACCACCAGCCCGGAGCCGCGGCCCGTCGCCCGCGGATCATGCCGTGCGCCGCCACCGGCCAGCTTCAACTCGCCCCTCGCCTGCGCCTCCCGCAGCAGATGCGCGCAGGCATAGTCGGTGCAGGCATCCGCGAGGTCCGACAGCGCGCCGGTGACGCGATCCAGCGGCCAGAGGCCGGCGAGGTCGGCCGCGGCCGCGATCAGCGCCGCCTGCCGCTTCGCCTGGCGCAGCAGCGCCGCGACCTGCGCCCGCCCGGCATCCGGGTCGGCGCGGCCGAGCGGGTCCACCGCCAGGGCAAAGGCCGCATCCGGCCCGCGCTCGGCCAGCCGCAGCAGCGTGGCGGATTCCCGCACCGCCAGGTCGGCCAGGTAGCTGGAATGTCCCCCCATCGCCGCGAGCAGCGCCGCGCCCTCCGCAGTCGCGGCGAAGGCCTGCTCGGCGGCGCCGCGCTCGGCGAAGCGCTGGGCGAGCTGCGACGCCGCCTGGGGGTCGAAGGGGCGCGGCAGCCTGGCGGCGGCGATCTGCGGCGCGCCGGGCGATGGGCTGGCGGGCGCGGCGGCGGCCGCCTCTCGGGATCTCGGCATGACCGGGGAGGGAAGTCGTGAGGCGGGCCGCCGGTCAAGTGGCGCGCGAGGCGCACCGGCTGGCGCATCTGCTGCTCGGTCTGTGCCTGCTGCTGCTGCTCGGCCTCGCGGTGCTGGGCTGGCGCCTGGCCCAGGGCCCGATCCCGCTCGATTTCCTCGCCCGCGCCATCGAGCAGTCGCTCAACACCCCCGATTCCGAGGCGGAACTCGACATCGGCCATGTGGGCATCGCCTGGGAAGGGCTGCATGGCGAAGGGTCGACGCCGCTCGAGATCCAGCTCTCCGGCGTGCGCATGGTGGGGCGGGACGGCGCGGTGCGGGCGGAGTTGCCGGATGCCAGCGTCAGCCTCTCCCTGCCCTGGCTGCTGCGCGGTTCCCTGGCGCCGAGCCGGCTGGAGCTGCGCGGCGCGGTGCTGCGGCTGCGCCGCGACGAGGAAGGGCGCCTCTCGCTGCAGCTCGGCCCGCCGGGCGCCGAGCCGGAGGCGGCGACGGAGGATGGCGGCGCGGCGCTGCGCGACCGGATCGCCGCCATGATGCGCCCGCCCGGCGACGAGCAGCCGCTCGATGCGCTGCGCAACCTCGCCATCACCGGCGCGCGGGTGGTGGTGGAGGATGCGCAGCTCGGCGCGGTCTGGGCGATGGACGACGTCGCGCTGCAGCTGCGGCGCCGGGCGGAGGGCGGCGTCGCCGGGCGCGTCTCCGCGACGATGCAGCTGGGCGAGGCGCGCATCCCGGTCAACGGCACGGCGGTCGCCACCGGCCAGCCGGCGCAGGTGGAGTTCCGCTTCGGCCTGCCGGCGCTCGGCACGCGCCAGCTCGCCGCGACCCTGCCGGGGCTTGAGCCACTCGGCATGATGGATGCACCCGTGCATGGCGAGGTGCATGGGCGCATCAGCACCGACGGCGCGGTGTGGGAGCTGGGCGTCACCGCGGAGTCCGGCGCCGGCCGGCTGGACCTGGCGCAGCTCGGCAGCGTGCCGATCGCCGCGGGCGATCTCTCGGTGCAGGTGCAGCCGCGCGGAGCCGTGCTGCGGCAGGTGCGGCTGCACCTGGCCGGGCCGGAGGCGCCGACGCTCACCGCGACCGGCACGGCGACGCGCCACGATGCCGGGTGGAGGATGCAGGCGCGGCTCGGGCTCGATGCGCTGCCCGCCGCCGGGCTGCGGGCCTGGTGGCCGGAGGGCGTGGCGCGCGGCGCGCGCGACTGGGTGGTGGAGAACGTCACCGCCGGCACGGCGCGCAACGGCGCCTGGGAGATCACCGCGGAGGCCACCGCCGACCTTTCCGACCTGCGCGTGACGGAGGCGCGCGGCGCGGTCGAGGTGTCGGATGCGACGGTGCACTGGCTGCGGCCGATCCCACCCGCCGAAGGCGTGCAGGGACGCATCCTGTTCGGGCTGGACGCGGTGACGGTGGAAGCGGCCGCTGCCCGTCAGTCCGGCACGGGGCTCGAGCTGCGCGGGGGCACCGTGCGCATCCTTCTGACGCCCGCCGACCAGGAGCGCGCGGAGATCGAGCTCTCCCTGGCCGGGCCCGCCGCGGACGGGCTGGCGCTGCTCAAGCATCCGCGCCTCAAGCTGTTCGAGCGGCGGCCGTTGCCGGTGCAGAGCGCGCGCGGCACGCTGGAAGGGCGCCTCAGTCTCGCCTTCCCGCTGCTGAACGACCTGCCGGTGGAGCAGATCCGCATCGGCGCGCAGGGCCGGCTGCGCGACCTGCGCGTGCCCGATGTCGCGCTCGGCCAGGCCCTGGAGCGCGGGCAGTTCGAGGTCACGGTGGACACCGACGGGCTGCGCGCCAGCGGCACCGGCAATCTCGGGCCGGTCGCGGCGGCGCGGCTCGGCCTGCAGGCGGATTTCCGTCGCGGCCCGGCGAGCCAGGTGGTGCTGCGCGCCACCATGCAGGGCCGCGCCACCGGGGCGCAGCTCGCCGCGCTCGACCTCGGCCATGAGGAGGTGCTGAGCGGCCCGGTCGGTCTCGACCTGCGCTACCAGCAGATGCGTAGCGGCGCGGCCCGCATCGATGTCCGCGGCGACCTGCGCGAGGCGCGGCTGATGCTCGACCCCTTCGGCTGGAGCAAGCCGCCGGGCCAGAATGCCGGCGCCGACCTCGTGCTGCGGCTGAACCGCGATGCGCTGGAGGCGATCGAGAGCTTCCGGGTGGAGGCGCCGTCGCTGCTGCTGCGGGGCAGCGCCCAGTTCGGCGCGGGCGCACGCTTGCAGCGCGTGGCGATCGCCGAGGGCCGGCTGGAGGGCAGCCGCTTCGCGGGGGAGGCACGCCCGCCCGCGCGTGCCGATGCCGCCTGGCAGATCTCGCTGCGCGGCCCGGCGCTCGACCTGCGGCAGCCTCTGTCGCGCGAACGGGTGCCCGAGGCGCCGCACCAGGCCAGCGGCCCGGCCTTCGATGTGCAGGCGCGCTTCGAGCGCGTGCTGCTCGGCGAGCGGCGCGAACTCGCGGCGGTGGAAGGGCAGGTGCAGGTGGACGGGCATGGCGTGCTGCGCGCCGGCCGCGTCACGGGGCGCACCGGCCCGCGCGGCCCCTTCGAGATGACGCTCCAGCCGCAGGGCCAGGGCCGGTCGCTGCGCCTGACCGCGCAGGATGCCGGCGCCCTGCTCGGCGCCTTCGACGTGCTGCGCCACATCGAGGGCGGGCGCCTGTCCGTGACCGCCACCTATGCCTCCAACGCGCCCGGCGCGGCGCTTTCGGGCTCGGCGGAGATGGACGAGTTCGTGGTCCACAACGCGCCCGCCTTCGGCAAGCTGCTGCAGGCCATGACGCTGTTCGGCCTGGTCGAGGCGCTGTCCGGCCCGGGGCTGAACTTCGTGCGGCTGGTGGCGCCCTTCACCCTGACGCCGGATGCGCTGCAGCTCGAGGATGCGCGCGCCTTCTCCGCCTCGCTCGGCCTCACCGCGCGCGGGACGCTGGACCGGCGGCGGGAGCGGGTGGCGATGGATGGCACGATCGTGCCCGCCTACATCCTGAATTCGCTGCTCGGCCACATCCCGCTGCTCGGCCGCATCTTCTCGCCCGAGCGCGGCGGCGGCCTCTTCGCCGCGACCTTCCGCCTGCGCGGGCCGCTCGCCGATCCGGAAGTGAGCGTGAACCCGCTCGCGGCGCTGACGCCGGGGTTCCTGCGCGGGCTCTTTGACATCGGCCAACAGGGCGCCCCGCAACCCGCCGGGCGTTGAGCTGCGCTACTTGCCCTGGGGCGGCTCCGGCGCGACGCGCAGCGCTTCCTCGCTGAGCGTGCGGCGCATGAAGGTCGGCCAGAGCGCGCGTGCGGTCGCCGGCTCGCTCGGGGCGAGTGCATGCGGCTCCGACCGCGCGGGACAGCCGCCTTCCGTGTCGCGTTGCAACATGACCTGACCCTCGCTCGCCCTCGAAGGAGACGTCATCCTGCCAAAAACGGCACAGCCGGCGCAACGATCGGTTGTGCGCTGACGGAGACTTGACCTGCCATGCGAGCGGCGCGAAGCGACGGCGTTCCCGGGAGGATTTCCGCGCCATGCGCATCACGCGTCGCCACGCCCTTGCCCTCGCCGCCCTGCCCGCGGCGCTCGCCGCGCCCGCCGTCCGCGCCCAGGGCTCGGACCGGCCGATCCGGCTGATCGTGCCGGCGCCGCCCGGCGGCCCGACCGACATCCTCGCCCGCGTCACCGGCGAGAAGGCCGCGGCCGCGCTCGGCCAGCCCGTGGTCGTGGACAACCGCGCCGGCGGCGGCGGCGTGATCGGCTCCGAGGCGACGCACCGCGCGGCGCCGGACGGGCTGACGGTGATGATCGGCCACAACCAGACCCATGCCTCCAACCAAGCGATGATGGCGCGGCTGCCCTTCAACGTGGTGGAGGGCTTCACCGCCGTGGCCAAGCTCGGCACCGTCCACCACGCCACGGTGGTGCCGGCGAACTCGCGCGCGCAGAGCATGGCCGATCTGCAGGCGATGGGCCGCAATGGCGGGCGGCTGAACTACGCCTCCTCCCAGGCGGGCTCGGCGAGCCACGTCATCGCGGAGACCTTCGTGCGCCGCTCGGGCCTGGATGCGACGCATGTGCCCTTCAACGGCGCGGCGCCGGCGGCGACCGCGACGGTGGCGGGGCAGGTGGATTTCTACGTCTCCACTTTCCCCACCGTTGCCAACCTGATCCGCGACGGGCGGCTGCGCGCGCTCTCGGTCGGCGCGCCGCGGCGGCTCGCGGACTTCCCCGCCATCCCGACCACGGAGGAGGCGGGCGTCGGCTACATGGCGGTGGATGCCTGGTTCGGCCTGTTCGGCCCGGCCGGCCTGCCGGCGCCGGTTGCCGAGCGGCTCGCCGCTGCCTTCATCGGCACCTTCGCCGACGCCGAGGTGCAGCGGCGCCTGGCCGCGGCCGGCTTCACGCTCGACCCCCTGCCCCCCGCCGCCTTCGCCGCCTTCCAGCGCGCCGAGGTGGCGCGCTGGGCGGAGATGGTGCAGCTCACCGGCGTGAAGCTCGACGGGTGATGAGCCGGGTCGGGGCGCCCTGACCGGCGCCCCGAGCCCCTTTGCGCGTCAGCTTCCCAGGCGGCGCAGGAAGGCGCCGTGGACGAAGCCGTCGGGGTTGCCGTCGCCTTCCAGGTCCACCATCCGCCATTCGCCCTGCTCGCGCAGCACGCGCAGCTTGCTGCCGGGCGCGAGCTTCTTCAGCGCCTTGAAGTCGGTGCCCGGCCCGCCGCGCAGGTTCAGCGTGTCGCGGGAGATCACCTCGAACTCGCCGAGGTCGTTGTCCGCCAGCGTGCCCGACCCCGCCGCGCCGCCCAGCCCCTGGAACCGCGCCACCGGGAAGGCCGGGCCGGGATCCTGCTTGCGGCCGGGCGAGATGTCGTCATGGCCGACCACCTCCTGGATCGAGGCATAGGCGCCGCGGATCAGCAGCGTCAGTTCCGCCAGCGCCTTGAGCTGCGCATCGGGGAAGATCTCCCACGCCATCTCCGGCCCGCCATTGCGGTGGCGGGCGACGATCACCTGGCTGTCCGGCAGCACGCGGCCCAGCCCCTCCCGCGTCCAGCCGCCGGCGACGCGCTGGTCCAGCCAGCCGAGATTGGCGATCTCGATGCCGATCGAATGCCCGTTCAGCCCGTTGAAGCCGCGCCAGTTGGAGGGGCCGGCATGCAGCGCCTCGACATTGAAGGGCACGGTCTGGATCACCGCCCCGTCGCGATCCACGAAGAGATGCGCCGAGAGGCCGCGATTGGCGATGGCCTGCACGGAGCCGAGCGCGGAGCCGCCGGCGGTGTAGTGCATCACCAGGAAGCGCGGCGTGATCTTCCCGCGCACATGCGGGCTTGCGTGGAAGGGAATGCCCTCGATCCGGTCCTTGACGATCTTCATCGCCCGTCTCCTCGCGCACCTTGGCGCGCCGGAACGCTACGGTGCCGGAAACCATGCAGGCAAGTTGCGCGGACGCCGCGCGCACAGGAGGCGAACGCCGTGGCAGGGCGATTTCAGCCCGCCTTTTCCCAGCCGCGCGCGCCCTGCTGCCAGTAGGTCAGCGCATGGCCGGCCGCCTTGGCCTGCCGCCAGCGCGTGCGCGCGGCCTGCACCGCGGCCTCGTCGCCGCCATCGAACAGGTCCAGCACGCGCTCGAAGCGGTCGAGCCGGGCGGAGGTCATGCCGTCCAGCAGGAAGAGGAAGCGCGCGGCGTTCGGCGCGCCCTCCTCCGGCGCGTCCTCGGTGGTCAGCCAGATCGGCTGCAGCGGCGCGTGGCCGATCAGCGGCGTGCCGTGCGGCAGCCAGTCGGGATCGGTGGCGGTCCACAGCGCGGCATCCAGCGCCTCCATCCGCTCCCGGCTGCCGAGCAGCACCATCGCGCGCCCGCCCGCCTCCAGCACGCGCCCGAGCAGGCGCGGCAGCGCGCGGTCGAGCGGCGTGCGGGTCAGGTGGTAGAAGCCGTATTCCGCCATGGCGTCAGGCGTGCAGCACGCGCAGGCCGAGATGCTGCTCCATCGCGTCGAAGTCGCGGTCGCGATGGAGCAGGGGCAGGTCCTCCGACAGGCAGAAGGTCGCGATCAGCAGGTCCATGGTCTTGCGGATGGTCACCCCCTTGCCGCGCAGCAGGCGGTCATGCGCAGCCGCTTCGGTCGCCAGCAGGTCATCCACCATCCCGACGACGATGGCGCGGCGCAACTGCGCCTCGACGCGCCGCGCCTCACGCTCCGTCGGCATGCCCTGCAGCACCTCGCAGAGCACGAGATCGCCCACGATCACCGCATCGTCGCCCAGCAGGTCGAGCAGCTTCAGGGCCTCGGGGCTGCGCACGCCGCGCAGGAAGTCGATCAAGACCGAGGTGTCCACGACGATCAAGAACGCCGGCTCTCATCCAGGTCGCCCTGCCAGTCCACCGTGCCGAACAGCTCCCGGATGCGGCGCTGCCGCCTGACCTGGAGCAGCAGGCGGAGCCCCTCCTCCACCGCCGCCCGCTTGGAGGGCAGGCCGGTCTCCTTCAGCACCTCCGCCATCAGGCGGTCGTCGATGTCGATATTGGTCCGCATGGCCGCACCGATGTGTATCGCAGGGCCCAGATATGCACATCGCCGCCGAACCGCTCAAGGCGCCGCTCACGGCGACACGTGGTGGTCCTCCTCCTCGAACTGCGCCGCCACCAGCGCATCCAGCAGGCGCACGCCGAAGCCGGTCGGGCCGGCGGGGCCGAGCGGATGCGGCGCGTCCTGCGTGTCCACGCCCGCGATGTCGCAATGCGCCCAGGGCACGCCCTCGCCCACGAATTCGCGCAGGAAGGCCGCGGCGTGGCAGGCGTCGGGGATGAAGCGCGTGGCCCAGCCGCCCTCCCCGCGCGCCGAGGGCACGCATTGGCGGATGTCGGCGATGTCGGAAGCGAGGTCGGCGCGATGGCTCTCGCCGATCGGCATCGGCCAGAGCGCCTCGCCCACTGCCTCGCCCGCCGCGGCCAGCGCGGCCGTCAGCGCCGCGTCGTTGCCGAACAGGCCCGCGCGGTGATGCCCGAGCGCGGAGACGATCGCACCGGTCAGCGTGGCAAGGTCCACCACCGCGCGCGGGCGGAAGCGATCCACCGCGTAGTGCAGCGCATCGGTCAGCACCAGGCGGCCTTCCGCATCGGTGTCCACCACCTCCACCGTGCGGCCCGACAGCGTGCGCAGCACATCGGAGGGGCGGTAGCTGCGCGCATCCGTCGCGTTCTCCGCGATGGCCAGCACGGCGACGGCCGGCGCGGGGCTGCGGCGCAGGGCGAGCGACAGCATCGCGCCGGCGCAGGCGGCGGCACCCGCCATGTCGGCGCGCATCGCCGCCATCCCCTGCGCCGGCTTGATGGAGAGGCCGCCCGTGTCGAAGACGATCCCCTTGCCGACGAAGGCGACGGGCGGCGCCGCGATGCTGCCGCGCCAGCGCAGCACGGCAAGGAGTGGCGGCGTGGAGCCGCCCGCGCCCACCGCGAGCAGCGCGCCGAAGCCTGCGCGCGCCAGGCGCTTGCGCCCCAGCACGTCCACATGGATGCCGTGCTCGGCGAGGCCCTCCAGCCGCTTCACGAAGCTCTTGGTGGTCAGGTGGTTCGCCGGCTCCGCCACCAGGTCGCGCGCGAAGAGGCAGCCGCGCACCGGCGCGACGACGCCCTCCCACGCATCCTTCGCAGCGGCGGGATCCTCGGTGAGGACGGTCAGCCGCGACGGGCCCGGCCTCACGTCGCGCGTGCGGTGCAGGTCGAAGCGCCAGGCGCGCAGCGCCGCGCCGGCGGCGATCATGCAGGCGCGCTCGGGCGCAATACCGCGCGCATCGAGTTGCAGATGCGGCGCATCCGCCAGATGCGCGACGACGGCGGCGCCGGCCGTCTCGCAGTCGCGCCGCGTCCACGCGCCGGTGCCGACGAAGACGTGCCGCGGCGCGGCGGCGGGCTCCAGCACCTGCCCGGCCTGCGCGCGGAAGTTCCGGGCCGCTGCAAGCACCTCGAACCCCGCCGGCACGGCGGCGACCGGCCGCACCACGGGAAGGCCCGGATCCGGCTCCGCGCGACGGAAGGAGACCTTCAGCACGGAAAGGGCCTCAGCCCTCCTCCATCGTCTCCGCGACGAGGCGATCCAGCAGCCTTACGCCGAAGGCCGTCGCGCCCTTCGGCACCGTCGCCGCATCCTTGCTGCTCCAGGCCGTGCCGGCGATGTCGAGATGCGCCCAGGGCTTGCCGTTGGTGAAGCGCTGCAGGAACTGCGCCGCTGTGATCGAGCCGCCGGGACGCCCGCCGACATTCTTCATGTCCGCGATGTCGGACTTGATCTGCTTGTCGTAGGCATCGGCCAGCGGCATGCGCCAGCACTTCTCGCCCACCGCCGCGCCGGCCGCGATCACCTGCTGCGCCAGCGTCTCGTCGTTGCTGAACAGGCCCGCATGCTCGTGGCCGAGCGCGATGATGATCGCGCCGGTGAGCGTGGCGAGATCCACCATGCCGCGCGGGTCGAAGCGGTCCTGGCAGTACCACATGACATCGGCGAGTACGAGGCGGCCTTCCGCATCGGTGTTGATCACCTCCACCGTCTGGCCCGAGGCGGTCTTCACCACGTCGCCCGGCCGCTGCGCCGTGCCGGAGGGCATGTTCTCCACCAGCCCGACCAGTCCCACCACATCGGCCTTCGCCTTGCGTCCGGCGAGCGCGGCCATCGCGCCGACCACCGCGCCGGCCCCGGCCATGTCCCACTTCATGTCCTCCATCCCGCCGGCGGGCTTGATGGAGATGCCGCCGGTGTCGAAGGTCACGCCCTTGCCGATCAGCGCCAGCGGCTTCTGCTTCTTCCCGCGCGGCGCGCCCTTCCACTGCATCACCACCATGCGGGCCTCATGCGCCGAGCCCTGCGCCACGCCGAGCATCGCGCCGAAGCCGAGCCGCTTCAGCTCCTTCGGCCCCATCACCTCGACCTCGACGCCGAGGCGCTCCAGGCCCTTGCAGCGCTCGGCGAATTCGACCGGGTGCAGCACGTTGGGCGGCTCGCTCACCAGCTCGCGCGCCAGGAAGACGCCGTCGGCGACGGCGCGCAGCGGCGCGAAGGCGGATTTCGAAGCGGCCGCGTTGCCCGTCGCGATGGCCAGGCGCTCGAGCTTCGGCTTGTCCTCCTCCTTCTCCTTGGTGCGGTAGCGGTCGAAGCGCCAGGCGCGCAGCACGGCGCCGAAGCCGAGTTGCGCGGCCAGCGCGGGGTCCAGCGCCTCGGCGGCCACCGTCGCCTCGCGCTCCTGCGCGACGGCGGGCGCGATGGCGCCGCCGGCGGCTTCCGCCGCCTCCGCCGAGAGCTCCGCCGCCTTGCCGAGGCCGACCGCGACCACGCGGGTCCAGGGGCCGAGGCCGTAGAGCGTCGTCGCGTGGCCCTTGCGGCCCTTGAAGCCGGCGGCTTCCAGCGCGCGGGAGAGCAGGCCGCCGCTGGCGTCCTCGGCCTCGCGGGCCAGGCCGGCGGGCGGATCGCCTTCGGTCATGCAGAGCACCAGCGCCCCGCCGCGGGGCAGGGCAGGCTTCACGAAGGCGATGTCGGGCATGCGCGGGCGATTCCGTGTCTTTCGTCTGGCGGGAGCCTACCACCGGGCGCGGCGGTCCGGGCAAGCCGGCGCGGCTTGGCGCCACGTCCCGCGGCAGGTAAGGCGCCCTCCCATGGATGACAGGGCGCTCCTCGAGCTCGCCGCGGATTTCGCGCGACGGGCGGCCGAGGCCATCATGGCGGTGCGCGAAGGGGGCTTCGCGGTGGAGCGCAAGCGGGACTTCTCGCCCGTGACCGCCGCCGACCGGATCGCCGAGGCGCTGATCGTGGAAGGCCTGCGGGAGGCGGCGCCCGGCATCCCCGTGGTGGCCGAGGAGGAGGTGGAGGCCGGGCATGTCGCCACGCTCGGCGACCGCTTCTGGCTGGTGGACCCGCTGGACGGCACCCGCGAATTCGCCGAGGGCACCGACAGCTTCGCGGTGTGCATCGGCCTGGTGGCCGGGGGCCGGCCGCTGCTCGGCGCCGTCGCCCTGCCTGCCACCGGCGAGCTTTTTGGCGGCATTGTCGGCGCCGGTGCGTGGAAGAAGCGGGGCGGCGAACGCGAAAAAATCGCGGCACGGCGCGTGCCGGCGGAGGGGCCGGTGGTGATGGCCAGCCGCCACTACGCGAAGGATTCCCGCATCGCGGATTTCGCTCGGGCGCAGCGCGCGCAACGCATCGTGAACATCGGCTCGGCCGAGAAATTCTGCCGGCTGGCGGAGGGCAGCGCCGATCTCTATCCGCGCTTCGGCCCGACCATGGAATGGGACACCGCCGCCGCCGAGGCCGTGCTGCGCGCCGCGGGCGGCGAGGTGGCGGAGTGGGACGGCACGCCGATGCGCTACGGCAAGCCCGGCTGGCGAAACCCGCCCTTCCTGGCGCGGGGCGCCGCGTGACGCGCGTGATCACCGATGTCGCGGAGGCCGCCGCGCTGCTCCGCGCCGGCGAACTCGTCGCCTTCCCGACCGAGACGGTCTACGGGCTCGGCGCCGATGCGCTGGATGGCCGCGCCGTCGCCGCCATCTTCGAGGCCAAGGGCCGCCCCCACTTCAACCCGCTCATCTGTCATTTTTGGACGGCTGAAGCGGCCTTCGACACCGAGGTCGTCGCGGATGAGCGGGCGCGGGAGCTGGCGCGGCTGTTCTGGCCGGGGCCGCTGACGCTGGTGCTGCCGCGGCGCGAGACCTGCCGGGTGGACCTGCTTGCCGGCGCCGGGCTCGACACGCTGGCGGTGCGGGTGCCGGACCATCCGCTGGCGCTCGAATTGCTGCGCCAGGTGGGTAGGCCTGTCGCCGCGCCCTCGGCCAACCGCTCGGGCGGCGTCAGCCCGACCACGGCCGCGCATGTGCTGGAAAGCCTCGGCGGGCGGATCGCCGCGGTGCTGGATGGCGGGCCCTGCGCCGTCGGCGTGGAGAGCAGCGTGCTCGACCTCTCGGGCGGCGGCGCGGTGCTGCTGCGCCCCGGCGGCGTGCCGGTGGAGGCGATCGAGGCCGCCATCGGGCGGGTCGGGCGGCCCCTGCCCCCGGAAGCGGCGGCGGCGACGCGCAGCCTGCGCAGCCCGGGGATGCTGCTGTCCCACTACGCGCCGTCGCTGCCCGTGCGGCTCGATGCGACTGAAGTCGGGCCGGAGGAGGCGCTGCTCGCCTTCGGGCCGGCGCCGCTGCCGGGCGCGGGCGCGGTCTGGAACCTCTCGCCCGGTGGCGATCTGCGCGAGGCCGCCGCGCGGCTCTTCGCCGGGTTGCGCTGGCTGGATGCGGAGGGGCGCCGCCTCGGTCTCGTGCGCATCGCCGCGATGGCGGTGCCGCAGGCGGGGCTGGGCGCCGCGATCAACGACCGGCTGGCACGCGCCGCGGCGCCGCGGGGGTAATCCGCGATTTCACGCGTTCGTGAGCTTGCGGGGCGCGTTCGGCTGCGGAACTCTCCGCCTCAACCTGTGGGGGAATGACATGCTGCGCCGAGTCCTGCCGCGCCTTGCGGCACTTGCCCTGATCGCCGCCGCGCCGCTGGCGGCGCGCCCTGCCGAGGCCGGCTATGCGGGCCTCTACGCCTTCGGCGACAGCCTGACCGACCGCGGCAACCTGTTCATCGCGACGGGCGGCGCCGCGCCCGTCCCGCCCTATGTCGCGGGGCAGCTCAGCAACGGCAACACCTGGGTCGAGTCCTTCTCGCAACGGCTCGGCACCGGCCCGACCGCGCCCTCCTTGCTCGGCGGGGGCGTCTTCGCCTATGCGCTCGGGCGCGCCGATACGGCTCCGGCCCCCCCGCCGCTGCCGCCGGCTGCCGGCGCGCAGATCAACCTGCCCGGCCAGGTCGGCGCCTTCCTCGCCGCAGCCGGCGGCACCGCGCCGGCCGATGCGCTCTACGCCGTCTGGGCCGGGTCCAACGACATGCTCCAGACGCTGGCGGATGCGAGCCTGATCGCCGATCCGGTCGCGCGCGCGCTGTTCATCAACAACGCCATCGCCACCTCCGTCTCCTCGCTGATCGGGCAGATGCAGGCGCTGGAGGCGGCGGGCGCGGAGCACTTCCTGGTGCTCAACCTGCCCGATCTCGGCAAGATCCCGCGGCTGAACGGCGACCCGATGAGCAGCGCCGCCGGCACCGGCATCGCCGCCGCCTTCAATGCCGCGCTGGCGAACGGGCTGGCCGCCTTCGACGCGCTGCCCGGCGTGCGGGTGTTCGGCGTGGACACCTTCGCCCTGATCAACCGCGCCGTGGCGGCGCCGGCGGCCTTCGGGCTGACCAACGTCACCGATGCCTGCCTGGAGGGCGGGCCGGTGAACTACACCACGACCATCCCCGCGAACCTTGTCTGCACGCCCGCGCAGTTGACCACCTCGCTGTTCTTCGACGACCTGCATCCCTCGGCCGCGACGCATGTGCTGATCGCCAATGCGGCCCTGGCCGCGGTGCCGGCGCCGGGCGCGGCGGGGCTGCTGCTGGTCGCGCTCGGCGGCTTGGTGGTGGTGCGCCGGCGCGCCGCCGCGGGGGCTTGATCGGCCGGGCGGCAGGCGCTCCGTTCGGGGGATGCCGCCCGACACCGCGCCGCGCCCCAGCCTCACGAAGCTCTTCGTCACCTATCTCCGCATCGGCCTGATCGGCTTCGGCGGGGTCAATGCCTGGGCCCGCCGGGTGATCGTGGAGGAGGAGCGCTGGCTGTCCGAGCAGGACTATGCCGAGGTGCTCGGCCTCGCCCAGGCGCTGCCCGGCCCGAACGCGCTGAATGTCGCGATCCAGCTCGGCGAGCGCTGGCACGGCGCGCGCGGGGCGCTGCTGGCCTCGCTCGGCCTGTTCGGCGGGCCGATGGCGGTGCTGGTGCTGATGGCCTGGGCGCATGACCGCTGGGGGGAGTTGCCGCTGGTCAAGGCGGTGCTGGCCGGCACCGCGGCGGCGGCGGCGGGGATGGTGATCGGCACCGCGCTGAAAATGGCGCAGAACCTGCGCCCGGCGCCGCCGATCCTCGCCGTCGGCCTCGCCGCGCTGGTAGGCGCCGCGCTGTTGCGCCTGCCGCTGCCGGTCATCGTGCTCGGCCTCGCCCCTTTCGGGATCGCCGCCGCCTGGTGGACGGGGCGCCAGCCGGCGAAGCCCGGCCGGTGAGCGGGGACGAGGACGTCCTCTGGCAACTCGCCTGGGGGTTCATGGCAATCTCCCTGATCGCCGTGGGCGGCGGCATCGCCGTGGTGCCGGAGATGCACCGCCTGGTGGTCGAGGTGCATGGCTGGATGAGCGATGCGCGCTTCGCCCAGCTCTTCGCCCTGGCGCAGGCCGCGCCGGGGCCGAATGTGCTGGTGGTCGGGCTGATCGGCTGGCAGGTGGCGGGGCTGGTCGGGATGCTGGTCGCGACCGCGGCCATGACGGTGCCGGCCAGCGTGCTCGCCTTCGGCTTCTCCCGCCTGCGCACGCGACTGCGCGGCAATGCGAAGCTGCGCCTGGTGGAACGCGGGCTGGTGCCGATCGCGGTCGGGTTGATCCTGGCCGCCGGCATCCTGCTCGGCATCACCGCCGCCACGGGCTGGGTGGCTGTGGCGCTGACCATCGGCTCAACCCTCTTCGTCTGGCGGAGCGACCGCAGCCCGCTCTGGGTGCTCGGGGCGGGGGCGGTGGCGGGCGCGCTTTTCCTGTAGAAGGGCGGCCATGCCGGATTCCACGCCTTCGCGCATCCTCGACGAGCTTGCCGCCATCCTCGGCCCGCGCGGCCTGCTGACCGAGCCCGCGGACATCGCGCCGCATCTTTCGGACTGGCGCGCGCTCTATCGCGGCGCGGCCTTCGCCGTGGCGCGCCCCGCCTCCACCGAGGAAGTCGCCGCCGTGGTCCGGCTCTGCGCGGCGGCGGGCGTGCCGATCACGCCGCAGGGCGGCAACACCTCCATGGTCGGCGGCGCCACGCCGGACGAGAGCGGGCGGCACCTGGTGCTGTCGCTGGCGCGCGTGAACCGCATCCGCGCGCTCGATCCGCTCGACATGACCATGACGGCCGAGGCCGGCGTGGTGCTGAAGGCCGCGCAGGACGCGGCGGCCGAGGCCGGCTGCCTGTTCCCCCTCAGCCTCGGCGCCGAGGGCTCGGCCACGATCGGGGGCGTGCTCTCCACCAATGCGGGCGGCAACACCACCGTGCGCTACGGCAATGCGCGCGAATTGATGCTGGGGCTGGAGGCCGTGCTGCCCGACGGCAGCATCTGGAACGGGCTCCGGCGGCTGCGCAAGGACAACACCGGCTATGCGCTGCGCCACCTGCTGGTGGGGGCGGAGGGCACGCTCGGCATCGTGACCGCGGCGGTGCTGCGCCTGTTCCCCCGCGCGCGCGACACGGCGCTGGCCTTCTGCGCGGTGGCGGACGAGGACGCGGCGCTCGCCCTGTTCCGTCGCTTCCGCGACCGCGACGAGAGCGCGGTGCGCGCCTTCGAATACATGTCCGGCACCGGCGTCGACTTTTGCACGTCGCACATCGAGGGCGTGACGCTGCCGCTGGAAGCGCGCGCGGATCACTACGTGCTGGTGGACCTGGCATCGCCCCGGCCCGACGCGCAGCTGCGCGAGATGGCGGAATCCGTGCTGTTCGAGGCGATGCAGGCGGAGGAGGTGACGGACGCCGCGATCGCCGCCAACGAGGCGCAGGCCCAGAAGATCTGGCGCATCCGCGAGGAACACCCCGAGGCGCAGAAGCGCGAGGGGGCGAGCGTGAAGAACGACGTCTCCGTGCCCGTCTCGAAGGTGCCGGAGATGATCCGCCGCTGCTCCGCGGCGCTGCGGGAGCTGATCCCGGGCAGCCGGCCGGTGCCCTTCGGGCATATCGGCGACGGCAACATCCACATGAACCTGGAGCAGCCGGAGGGCATGGACCCGGCCGCCTTCCTCGCGCGCAGCCACGACATCATGGATTGCGTGAACGCGGTGGTGCGCGACCTCGGCGGCTCCTTCAGCGCCGAGCACGGGATCGGCCGGCTCAAGACCGACATGATGGAGGATTGGCGCGGCGGGGCGGAACTCGCCGCCATGCGCGCCATCAAGGCGGCGCTCGATCCGCAGGGCCTCATGAATCCGGGGAAGGTGCTGCCCTGACCGGCCGGGGGTGGTAGGGATGGGCGGATGACCCGGATCGACCGCTACATCTTCCGCCAGCTCGCGGGCGGGCTGCTGGCCGTCACCGCGGGGCTTGCGGCGCTGGTGTGGCTTACGCAGTCGCTCCGCTTCATCGAGCTGGTGCTGGACCGCGGCCTGTCGCTGACGGTGTTCATCGAGCTCACCAGCCTGATGCTGCCGGGCTTCATCGCGGTGATCCTGCCGATCACCACCTTCGTCGTCGTGCTGTTCGTCTATGTGCGGATGAACAGCGACCGCGAGCTTGTCGTGATGCGCGCCGCCGGCCTCTCGCCGCTGCGGCTCGCGCGGCCGGCGATCAGCCTGGCGCTGATCTCGGTCGCGGTCGGCTACATGCTGAACATGTGGCTGGTGCCGCTGTCGCACGGCGCCTTCCGCATGTGGCAGTTCGAGATCCGCAACCAGATGGCCGCGATCCTGCTGCAGGAAGGCGTCTTCTCCTCGATCGGCAACGAGCTGACAGTCTATGCGCGCTCGCGCGAGCGCGACGGCACGCTGCGCGGCATCCTGGTGCACGACCAGCGCGAGCCCGGCGCGCCGGTGACGATCATCGCCGAGCAGGGGCGCATCACGACGACCCCGCTCGGGCCGCGCGTGCTGCTGATCAACGGCGTGCGCGAGCAGATGGAGGCGGGCCGTAACGGCCAGCCGCCGCGGCTCAACACCCTCTCCTTCGCCGAGAACAGCGTGGACCTTGCCCGCGCCACGCGGCAGGAGGAGGTGCGCGCCCGCGATTCGCGCGAGCGCAGCATCCCCGAGCTGCTCGATCCCGACCCGGCCGAGGGCCTGCGGCCGCGCGACGTCGCCCGGTTCTACGGGGAGGCGCACCAGCGCATGTCGGCGCCGCTCACCGCGCTGTCCTATGCGCTGGTGGCGTTGGCCGTCGCGCTCACCGGGCAGTTCCGGCGGCATGGCGGCGGGCTGCGCCTCGCCGCGGGCATCGGCATCACCGTGGGGCTGCTTGCGCTCGGGCTGACCATCGGCAACCTGGCGACGCGCGAGAACGCCTTCGTCTGGTTGATCTGGGCGCATGCCCTGGTGCCCGGCATCGTTGCGCTGTGGTGGATGATCGGCGCGCCAGGCCTGCCGCGGCCGCGCCCGCGGCCGGCCTCGGCCTGACCGCATGACCTTCACGCCGACGCTCACGGTCTATGTCGCCCGCGGCTTCCTGGCCGCGACGATGATCATGCTTGCGGCGCTGACCGGCCTGGTCGCGCTGTTCGACTTCATCGAGCTGCTGCGCCGCGCGGCGACCCGGCCCAATGTCGGCTTCGACATCCCGGCGACGATCGCGGCGCTGCGGCTGCCCTTCGTCGCGCTGCAGATCCTGCCCTTCGCCATCCTGCTCGGCGGCATCGTCGCCTTCTGGCGGCTGACGCGCTCCTCGGAGTTGATCGTGGCTCGCGCCGCCGGCGTCTCGGCCTGGGGATTCCTCACCGGGCCGGCGCTGGTGGCGCTGCTGCTCGGCACCGTCGCGGTGACCGGGCTCTCGCCGCTGTCTTCCATGATGCTGGCGCGGGCGGAGCGGATGGACCAGACCTTCCTGCGCACCGGCGGCGGGCTGTCCTCGCTGGCGGGCGGCCGGCTCTGGCTGCGCCAGGGCGACCGGGAACTCGACCCGCAGGGGGTTGCCATCCTCACCGGACGCCCCGCCGCGGCACGCGCCCCTGACGGGCGCGGCCGGTTCGAGCTGCAGGGCGTGACCGTCTGGCGGCTGTCCGGCGACGACCGGCCGCTGGCGCGCATCGAGGCACCGCGGGCGCATCTCGCGCCCGGCCGCTGGGTGCTGGAGGATGCGGTCACCTTCGGCGCGGACCGCCGGCCCAGCACGCCCGCCGCCATCGAGCTGCCGACCGAGCTCACCGCCGGGCGGATCGAGGACAGCTTCGCCTCGCCCGAGACGCTGAGCTTCTGGTCCCTGCCCGACTTCATCGCGGTGCTGGAAGAAGCCGGCTTTTCCGCCGTGCGGCATCGCATCCAGTTCCAGTCGCTGCTGTCCATGCCGGTGCTGGCGCTGGCCATGGCGCTGCTCGCGGCCGGATTTTCGATGCGCCACAACCGCCGCGGCGGCGTCGCGCAGATGATCGCGGGCGGCGTCGCCGCGGGCTTCGCGCTGTTCGTGGTGGACCGCGTGAGCAACGAATTCGGCGAGGCCGGCTCCCTGCCCGTCCTGCTCGCCGCCTGGGCGCCGACCGTCGCCGGCCTGCTCCTGGCGCTGGCCCTGCTGCTGCATCTGGAAGACGGCTGATGGCGAGACTGCGACGCGGCCTGCTGCTCCTCGCCCTGATGGCCGCCCCGGGGCCGCTGGCGGCGCAGGGCATTCCCGGCCTCGACGGCCGCGGCGTCTCCTCCGACGAGCCGGTGACGTTCACGGCCGAGGAGGTGGAGTTCGACCAGAACACGGACACCGTCACCGCGCGCGGCCGCGTCGAGGCCTGGCAGGGCAACCGCGTGATCCGCGCCGACCAGTTCACCTACAACCGCACCACCGGGGTCGCGACCGCCACCGGGAACGTCGTGCTGATCGAGCCCGACGGGCAGATCCTCTTCGCCGAGCGCGCGGAGCTCTCTGGCGGCATGCGCGACGCCGTGCTGGAGGGCATCCGCGGCCTGCTGGCCGGCAATACGCGCGTCGCCGCCGCCGGCGCCCGGCGCACCAACGGCGACATCACCGACCTTGCCCGCGTCGTCTATTCGCCCTGCAACCTCTGCCCGGAGGACCCGGACCGCCCGCCGCTGTGGCAGCTGCGCGCCGGCATCGCCAGCCTGCACTCGCAGGAGCAGCGCGTGCGCTACCGCGACGCCTCGCTCGAGATGTTCGGCGTGCCGCTGCTCTACGCGCCCTACTTCAGCCACGCCGCGCCGGGCGCGCCGCGCATCAGCGGCTTCCTGTCGCCGACCTTCGGCGTGACCAAGCTGCTCGGCGGCTTCTACGAGCAGCCTTTCTACTGGGTGATCGACGACAGCTCCGACGCGACGATCCGCGCCACCCTCTCCACCGAGCAGATCGGCGGCCTCGGCCTTGCGTATCGGCGCCGGTTCAACAGCGGGGTGATCTCGCTGGACGGGTCCTTCGGCAACCTCCAGGGCAACGACGTGGACCAGGAGGGGATCGGCTGGCACTTCTTCTCCCAGGGCCAGTTCTCGCTGGACGAGACCTGGCGCACGGGCTTTGCGCTCAACCGCGCCTCCTCCCGCGACTACCTGCGCGCCTATCGCTACGGCTCGCCGCAGGTGCTGACCTCGAACGCCTTCCTGGAGGGGTTCTGGGGCGTGCAGGGCTATGCCCGCGCCGATTCGCGCCTCTACCAGAGCCTGCTGCAGACCAACACCTCCAGCCAGGTGCCGCTGGTGCTGCCCTATGGCTATGCCGAGTGGCTGTTCGCGCGCGACCCGCTGGGCGGGCAATTCCGCGTGGATGCGCAGGGCTATTCCATCACCCGCGAGCAGGGCACCAGTTCGCGCCGCATCGGAACCCGTGCCGCCTATGAGCTGCCGCTGATCGGGAATGCCGGCGAGGTCTGGACCATCCGCACGCAGGCGGACCTGCTGGCCGGCTATGTGCAGGACCTGCAGGCGGCGCCCTTCTACGGACCGCCCGGCCAGGACGGCAACTGGACCAACGGCAATGTCCGCGCGGCGGTTGACCTGCGCTGGCCGCTGGCGCGCTCCGCGGGCGAATGGGGCACCCAGGTGCTGGAGCCGCGCGTGCAGGTCGTCACCGGCCCGCAGACCGGGCGGCAGACCAACATCCCGGCCGAGGACAGCCTCGACCTGCAGTTCACCGACGCCAACCTGTTCGAGCTGAACCGCTATCCCGGGCGCGACCTGCAGGAAGGCGGCACGCGGATGGACGCGGCGATCCGCGCCGCCTGGCTGTTCCCCAATGGCGGCCAGGTGGAGGGCCTGGTCGGCCGCAGCTTCCGCACCTCGGACGAGCCGCTTTTCCCGCCCGGCTCCGGCCTCGAGAACCAGCGCTCGGACTATGTCGGTCGCCTCCGGCTGGCGCCGGTGCCCTGGTTCGAGGTGATCGGCCGCAGCCGCTACTCGGCCGAGACCGGCGAGCAGCAGCTCTGGGACATCACCGGCACCGTCTTTGGCAACGGCTACTCTGTCAGTGCCGGCTATCTCGGGACGCAGGCGGCCTACAACGATTCCTATCCCAAGCGCAACGAGGTCAGCCTGGGTGGGTTCCTGCAGGTGAACGACAACTGGCGCATCGGCGCCTTCGGCCGCTACGACCGGTTCCGCGACGAGCCGGTGGCGGCCCAGGCGGTGCTCGCCTACGAGGATGAGTGCCTGATCTTCGAGACGCGGCTGATCCGCCGCTGGATCCAGGACCCGGTGACGCTGCAGGATGACCCGACCGGCACCATGCTGCTGTTCCGGGTGACGCTGAAGACGATCGGCGATTTCGGCATCCGCGCGCTGTGACCTCCCGTCCCGAGACCCCGGCGGGCGGGCGGGCCCTTCCCTCGCGGGCCGCGCGACACTAGGAATCCAGGATGCGCCCCCTCCTCCGCGCCCTGCTGCTCTCGACGCTCCTCGCCGCCGCGCCGGCCGCGCCGCCGGCCCTGGCGCAGACCACGCGCATCGTCGCGGTGGTCAATGGCGACATCGTCACCAGCGCCGACGTCGATGGCCGACGCCGCCTGTTCGCCATCAATGCCGGCCTGCCGGTCTCCCCCCAGGTGCTGGACCGCCTGACCCCGCAGGTGACCCGCCTGCTGGTGGACGAGCGGCTGCGCATGCAGGAGGTGCAGCGCCGCCGCGTCGCCGTCACCGATGTGGACGTGGCCAGCGCCGTCGCCGACCTCGAGCGCCGCAACAACCTGGCGGAGGGCCAGCTGGTGGCGCAGCTGCGCCGCGCCGGCGTCGAGCCCCGCGTACTCTATGACCAGATCCGCGTGCAGATCGGCTGGGCCCGGCTGATCCGCGCGCTGCTCGGCCCGCAGGCCCGGCCGGGCGAGGCGGAGATCAACGACTACATTGCGGCCCAGAAGGCCCGCACCGGGCAGCCGGAATTCCTTGTCTCGGAGATCTTCATCCCGGTGGACGACCCCTCCGAGGCGCCGCAGGTGCAGCGCTTCGTGGACGATGTGGTCGGGCAGCTCCGCGCCGGCGTGCCCTTCCCGCTGGCGGCGACGCAGTTCAGCCAGTCGCAGACCGCGCTGGCCGGCGGCGACCTGGGCTGGGTGGGGCCGGAGGCGCTGGACCCCGCGGTGGCCTCGGTCGTCAACCAGATGCCGCCGGGCGCGATCGCCAACCCGATCCGGGTGCCGGGCGGCTACCAGATCGTCGCGCTGCGCCAGCGCCGCCTGGTCGGTCGCGACGAGGTGACCATCCTCAGCATGCGCCAGGTGTTCTTCCCCTTCACCGCGGCGCTCAACCCCGACGCGCCGGACGCGCAGCAGCTCCAGCAGTTGCAGCGGGCGCAGGCGCTGGCCGGCTCGGTGCGCGGCTGTGAGGGGATGGAGGCGGCATCCCGGAGCACCGGCAGCGACCGCCCGGCCGATCCTGGCGAGGTGCGGCTGGAGCAGCTGAACCCGCCGCCGCTGCGCCAGATGATCGCCGGCCTGGCGATCGGGCGCGCGAGCGAGCCCATCATCGCCCCGGACGGCATCGCCGTGATCATGGTCTGCTCGCGTGAGCGTCGGAACGAGGGCGAGGTCACGCCCGACATGGCGCGCTCCGCGATCGTGCGCGACCGCGCGGAGCTGCTGGCCCGCCAGCTGCAGCGCGACCTGCGCCGCCGCGCCCAGATCGAGATGAGGAATACGTGATTCGGTGCCCTCAGACGCCGGGCGCCGTTGTTTTTTGGCGCCCTCAGACGCCGGGCGCCGCCTCCGGCGGCTTGGCTTGCGCGCCACGCACTGATGCACGTGCCGGACAGACGCTCTGGGCGCGGCTGGCCTTCAGCCGCTCGGGCTGCGCCGCGGCCCGCCTGCACTGATCGAGCAGCCTCGCGATAGCATGGTGGATGGGTTGCCCTCGCTGCGCGAGACGATCGCGCGGCATGGGTTGGAGGCGCGGAAGGCGCTTGGACAGCACTTCCTGCTCGATCCCGCGCTTTGCGCCCGCATCGCCATGGCGGCCGGTCCGATGGAAGGGCGGCAGGTGCTGGAAGTCGGGCCCGGACCCGGCGGGCTGACGCGTGCCCTGCTCGCCACCGCTGCCGAGAAGGTCGTGGCGGTGGAGCTCGACCGCCGCGCCGTCGCGGCACTCGCGGAGCTCGCGGCCGCCTATCCGGGCCGGCTGGAGATCATCGAGGGCGATGCGCTGAAGCTCGACCCGAAGGTGCTGCTCGCGGCGCCGCGCCGGATCGTGGCGAACCTGCCGTACAACGTCGGCACGCCGCTGCTCGTCGGCTGGCTGCGGCAGGCCGCGGCGCTCGAATCCATGACGCTGATGTTCCAGCAGGAAGTGGCCGAGCGCATCACCGCGGCGCCGGGCACGGAGGCCTATGGCCGGCTCGGCGTGCTGGCGCAGTGGCGCTGCCGCTGCACGCTGCTGCTGACGCTGCCGCCCGGCGCCTTCAGCCCGCCGCCCAAGGTCTGGTCGGCCGTAGTCGGGCTGGTGCCGCATGCGGAAGATCCCGGCCCGGCGCTGTTCGCGGCGATGGAGCGCCTGACCGCCGCCGCCTTCGGCCAGCGTCGCAAGATGCTGCGCGGCGCGCTGAAGTCGCTCGGCGACGCGGAGGGGCTGCTGGCGGCGGCCGGCATCGCCGGCGAACGCCGCGCGGAGACGCTGACGATTGCGGAGTTCGACCGGCTCGCGCGGACACTCCTCGACCGCGGTTGACCTTGTGCCTTTCGCGGCCGGGCGCTTACCTGCCGGCCCGCGCAACCCGAACGGACGAAAAATGCTGCCGCAGACGCCGACCGTGATGTTCGCCCATGTCGCCTATCGCTTCGCGGAACGCTACGCGGCGCGCGGCGGCCAGCTGCCCGTCATCGAGGTGCGCAGCCTCGACGAGCTGGAGGCGCGGATCGGCGAGGCGGATGTGCTGCTCGTCTCCGGCTTCTGGCGCAACCACCTGGCGAAGCCGGGCGGGCGCCTGAAGTTCATCCAGTCCATCAGCGCCGGCGTCGACCAGTACGACCGCGCCGCGCTCGCCGCAGCCGGCATCCGCCTCGCTTCCGCGCAGGGTGCGAACGCCAACGCCGTCAGCGAGCACGCGATGGCGCTGATCCTGGCGATGGCGCGGCGCATCCCGGAAGCCTGCGCCAACCAGGCGCAGCGCCACTGGCGCGGCATGATCGGCGACCTGACACGGCGCGAGGACGAGCTCGGCGGCAAGACGCTGCTCGTCGTCGGCATCGGCCGCATCGGCGGGCGGCTCGCGCGGCTGGCCAAGGCCTTCGACATGAAGGTCGTCGGCCTGCGCCGCGACCCGGAGAAGGGCGCGGAGGGCGCCGACGAGATCCATCCGATGTCCGCCCTGAAGGCGCAGCTGCCGCGCGCCGACATCGTCGCGCTGACCTGCGCGCTGACCGAGGAGACGCGCGGCCT
The DNA here is from genome assembly GCF_003173615.1 of Falsiroseomonas bella. GTDB lineage: Bacteria > Pseudomonadota > Alphaproteobacteria > Acetobacterales > Acetobacteraceae > Falsiroseomonas > Falsiroseomonas bella. Next base: position 84,229 of record NZ_QGNA01000001.1, read on the forward strand.
GATGAATGCCGCGGCCTTCGCCGCGATGAAGCCGGGTGCCGCGCTGGTGAATGTCGCGCGCGGGCGCGTCTGCGACGAGGCGGCGCTGATCACCGCGCTGCAATCCGGCCGGATCGGCCAGGCCGCGCTGGACGTGACGGCGGACGAGCCGCTGCCGGCCGAGAGCCCGCTCTGGGCGATGCCGAACGTGCTGGTCACGCCGCATACCGGCGGCGAGACGCGGCGCTACGAGGACAATGTCCTCGACCTGATGGAGGAGAACCTGGCGCGGCTGCGCCGCGGCGAGGCCGCGCTGTTCAACCAGGTGGTCTGAACCCGGGGGCGGGTATCAACCGCCGAGACGCTCGGCGAGCAGCCTGTCGAGCTCCGGCAGCAGCACGATGCCGTCCTGGTCGCTGCCGGAGGAATGCACCACGATCCAGGTGCAGGGCGCGCCGCTTTCGTTGCTCGGCGCATGCGGCACGTCGGCGGGGATGAAGATCTGCTCGCCCTGGCGCACCTCGACGCGGTGCTCCAGCCTCTCGCCGTAATGCACGGCGCAGCTTCCTTCCAGCATGTAGGCGATGGTCTCGATGCCCTCGTGGTAGTGGACCTTCGCGCGGATGCCGGGCGGCATCGGCAGCACGTTCATGCACACATGCGCGGCGCCGACCGTCTCGGCCGAGGCGCCCGCGCCATAGGTGAAGCCCTGCCGGCCGACATAGGTCCGCCCCGGCGACACCACCTGCACACGCTCCGTCTCCGCCATGGCTCCCTCCCTCGCTGCCGCGCGGTCGGGCGTGCCCTTCAGCCGGTGGCCGCCTCGATCTCCGCGCGGGTCATCAGGTCCGCGTATTTCTGGCCCATGTCGAACAGGTTCGCCTCATGCGGGCCGAGCGCGCGGTCGCCCACGCAGTCGGTCGCCACGATGGTGCGGAAATTGTGCTGCATCGAATCCACCACCGTCGCGCGCACGCAGCCCGAGGTGGTGCAGCCCGCCACCACCACCGTGTCGGCCCGCTGCTGCGTCAGCCACATCGCGAGGTTGGTGGCGAAGAAGCCGGAGGCGCCCTGTTTGCGGACAATGTGCTCGCCCTTCACCGGCGTCAGTTCCGGCACGATCTGCGACAGCGGCGAATGCTCGGTCAGCTTCAGCAGCGGCGGCGACTTGCGCGTGAAGACGCCGGCATCCGCGCCGTCATCGGCATAGACCACGCGGGTATGAGCCACGGGCCAGTGGCGCTGCCGCGCGAAGGCCAGCAGCTTCACCGTCTGCTCGATGGCAGGGCCGATGTTGCCGCCGCCGAAGTGTTCGGGATCGGCGAAGCCGTTGACGAAATCCACGATCACCAGCGCCGGCCGCGTGCCCATTCCGGCGCGCTGGCCCATGCCCTGGCGATGGTAGATGTCGGCTTCGGGGTGACCGGACATTATGCGGTGCCTCCGACGGATGCTGCGCCGGCCCCCACCCCGACCCTCCCCCGCACGGCGGGGGAGGGAGCGTGGCGCGGGCTCATCAGGCCCTCCCCCGCCGTGCGGGGGAGGGTTGGGAGGGGGCGCTTCACGCCACATCCTCCAGGTCGCGCAGCGACTGGATCATGGAGGAGCGCAGCAGGTAGGCGCGGTGCTTCTCCGGGTCCGCGACGATGCCGCGCAGCTCGTCGTGGTACGCCTTGCGCACCGCCGGATCGCGCTGGTTCAGCAGCTGGCGGTTGCGCAGGGCCTGCTGCTGCACGACGTCCAGCGCCACCTTTCGCCGCTGCCGCGAATAGCGCTCCATCAGCGAAAGGTCGGCCTCGCCGCGCCACACCGCCGAGAGCTTCTGCGCCAGGTTGAAGGCGTCGTGCACGCCGCCATTCATCCCCATGCCGCCGAGCGGGTTGTTGATATGCGCAGCATCGCCCGCCAGGAACACGCGCCCCTTCACGTAGCTGTCCGCCACGCGCTCATGCACGCGATAGGCGGTGCGGTGGCGGATCTCGTAGCCCGCCGGGTTCGGCCACACGCCCTGCATCCGTTCCTGGATGCGCGCGGGCGCCAGCATCCTCGCCTCGTCCGCCGCTTCCTCCGGCGCCGTCGGCAGCAGCACGCGCCACAGCCCCGCCGCCTGCAGCAGCACGAACCATTCCTCGGGGTCCGAGATGTAGGCGATGTTCGCCACATCCGGGATGTGGTCCTCGAAGCGGAAGGTGGTGGAGAGCGTCAGGTAGGTCTCGGGGATCGTCATCCCGTCGAAGCCGATGCCGAGCGAGCGGCGCACCGCGCTGCGCGCACCATCCGCGCCGACGAGATAGGCGCCGGCGATCTTCTCCGCGCTGCCGTCCGGCCGCTCGATCGTCAGCGTCACGCCATCGGCGTCCTGCGCGACCTCGGTCGCCTTCGCGTCGTAGAGGAATTCCACGTCGGGGTTGTCGGCCAGGATGTCGCGCAGCATGCGCGTCAGCCGCCACTGCTCACATTGCAGCCGGTAGGGATGCGCCGTGTCGTCCTTCAGGCGCGCCATCTCGAAGGTGGCGATCGGCCCGGTCGCGCGGTCGCGGAACTGCCAGGTCGGGCAGATCAGCCCCTGCGCGATCAGACGATCCACCACGCCCGGGAAGCGGCCGAGCATGTCGAGCGTCGGCGGATGGAAGGTGGAGGCACGCAGGTCGTCCGGCAGGTCGCGCTCCTGCTCCACGATGGTGACCGGGATGCCTTCCCCGGCGAGGTAGGCGGCAGCGACCAGCCCCGCGGGGCCGGCGCCGGCGACGATCACGCGACGCGACTTGTCCATTCCGTGACTCCGATCCGCGGCGAAGATGCCCCGGAGCCGCGTTCTTGCCCAGGCCCGCGGCCGGGGCATCTATGGCGTATGAACCTCCCCTTCCTGTCGCGCCCGCCGCGGGTCGCGCTGCTCCGCCTCTCGGGCCTCATCGCCGCGCGCACCGGCGGCTTCACGCCCTCCGGCATCTCCGCCGCCTCCATGGCGCCGCTGATCAGGCGCGCCTTCGCGCTGCGGCACCTGGCGGGCGTCGTGCTGGTCGTGAACTCGCCGGGTGGCTCCCCGGTGCAGTCGAGCCTGGTCGCGCAGCGCATCCGCCGCCTGGCGGAGGAGAAGAAGGTGCCGGTGATCGCCTGCGTCGAGGATGCGGCCGCCTCGGGCGGCTACTGGCTGGCCTGCGCGGCGGACGAGATCGTGGCCGACCCTGCCTCCATCCTTGGCTCCATCGGGGTGATCAGCGCCGGCTTCGGCCTGTCGGACACGCTGTCGCGCTGGGGCGTGGAGCGCCGCCTGCACACTGCCGGGGCGGAAAAGAGCTTCATGGACCCGTTCCGCCCGGAACGGCCCGAGGATGTGGCGCGCCTGCGCGACCTGCTGGATGAGTTGCACGAGACCTTCAAGGACTGGGTCCGCGCCCGCCGCGGACCCAAGCTGAAGGCGCCAGAGGAGGAGCTCTTCACCGGCCGGTTCTGGACCGGGAAGCAGGCCGTGGCGCTCGGCCTCGCGGACCGTCTCGGCGAGGCTTCCGGTGAGATCAAGGCGCGCTTCGGCGAGAAGGCGAAGGTCGTCCCGATCGGCGCCCGCCGCCCGCCCTGGCCGGTGCGGCTTCTGCCGGGCCTCTCGGCGGATGCGCTGCTCGCCGCGGCCGAGGAACGCGCGGCCTGGGCTCGGCTGGGGCTCTGAACGCCGCCCCGGCCGATCCGGCGGGTCATCTCCGGCGCCCAGCATCAAGATCCGGTGATGCCCTCCGGGCGCGATGCGGGTGGGTTTCCGGCGAGTGCTAGGTTCGGGGCCGGCCACGGGCCGTTCCGGCCTCCGCCGCCGCGACACGGGAGTGTGCTCGGATGCTCCGCGATGCGCAGGATCACGCCGTGTCGGGCGCGACAAGCGATGCTCTTGCACCCTATGAGGCCGCCGTCCGCTCCCTTGCGCTGATGCATGGCGACCCGGTCGCGCGCTTCGACGCCGCGATCGCCGCCGCGCCGGACTTCGCCATGGCGCGCATCGGCAAGGCCTGGGCCATGGTGCTGCCCAACGACCCCGTCACGCGCGCCATGGCGGAAGCGCTGCTCGATACGATCCGGCCCCTCCGCCTGCTGCCGCGCGAGGAAGCGCATCTGGCGGCGCTCAGCCGCGCCGTGGACCGATCCCGCGGTGCTGCCGTGGACATCCTCGAGCGCCACCTGATGGCCTTCCCGCGCGACCTGCTGGGCCACACCATCGCTGTCATGCTCGACGTCTATCTCGGGCGCCTGTCGCGGGTCGCTGCGCGCATCGCGCGCGCCCTGCCCCTCTGGTCACGGGAGATGGACGGCTACGGCTCGATGCTCGCCTTCCATGCCTTCGGCCTGGAGGAAGCGGGCGACTACGCGCGGGCCGAGGAGGAATCGCGGCAGGCCGCGGAGCTCGAGCCGCTGGGCTTCTTCCCGCATCACACCGTCGCCCATGTCATGGAGATGACCGGCCGGCCCGAATCCGGCCTCGGCTGGATGGCGACCCGCGAAGCGTTGTGGGCCTCGCCCGAGCATGGCTACCAGCTCCATCTCTGGTGGCATCGCGCCCTGTTCCATCTCGAGCTCGGCCAGAATGCGGAGGCGCTCGCGATCTGCGACGGGCCTGTCATGCGCACCCAGCGCCGCCTCGCCTCCCATCTCGCCAACACGACCTCGCTGCTCTGGCGGCTGCAGATCGCCGGCTGCGACGGCGGGGCGCGCTGGGCAGAGCTGGCGGCGCTGTGGGAGGGGCACGCAGACGGCACGGCGGTCCCGTTCACCGACATTCATGCGGCCATGGCCGAGCTCGCATCCGGCCAGGAGGGACGCTGCGAGGCGCGCCTCGTCGCCATGCGGCAGGTCGCGGCCGGCGATGGCGAGATGGCGCATTCCTACCGCAAGGTCGCGGTTCCGGTGGTCGAGGCGCTCTCCGCCTTCCATCGCGGCGCCCATGCGGAAGCGGTGGAGCGCCTGCTGCCCGCGCGCGGCGACCTGTGGCTGATGGGCGGCAGCCACGCGCAACGCGACGTGATCGAGTGGACGCTGACGGAGGCCGCGATCCGGGCGGGCTTGCACGACGTGGCGCTCGCCCTGGCGCATGAGCGGCTCGCGAACCGCCCGCGCAGCATTCCGAACCGCCGCTGGCTGCAGGCCGCCCAGCCCGTCGCGCACTGACGCGCGCCGGCCCGTCACGCGGCGGCAGTCGCCTGTCGCGGCCGCCGCCCGACGAGATAGGTCGCGCCCTGCGGCCCGACGGCCTCGGCATGCGGGATGTTCGCCGCCAGCTCGAAGCAGTCCCCCACGCCGTAGCGCCGGCTCTCGCCCTCGCAGGTCAGGATGAGCTCGCCGTCCAGGATCAGCAGGCGCGCGTCGAAGGGATGGGTGTGCTCCGGCGCCGTCTGGCCCGGCTCCATCCGGCGGTCCAGCGGGCCGGCATAACCATCGGCCCGAAGCCCGGCCTCCCAGGTCGCGCGATCCATCCGATCATCCCTCCTCACAGTCCAGCCACGCCGGGGCCCAGCGTCTCGAACAGTCGCGCCAGCAAGCGCGTGCGGGGCACCAGGCAGGCCAGCTCGATGTATTCCTCGCGCGTGTGCGGGCCGCCGCCGATCGCGCCGAGCCCGTCCAGCGTCGGCACGCCGAGCGCGCCGGTGAAGTTGCCGTCGCTGCCACCGCCCGCCACGCGCTCCCCGGCGGAGGGCAGCCCCGTCTCGACCGCCAGCGCCGCGGCGTGGTCATAGAGCGCCTGGATCGCAGGCGTCTTCGTGTAGGGCGGCCGCCCCAGCCCCTCCGTCACCTCGGTCCGCACATCCGCGTCGTGGCACGGCAAGGCATGGACGGCGTCGCGCAGCTCCCGCGCTTCCGCTTCCGTCGGCACCAGCGCGTAGCAGATGGCGCGGCATTCGGCGGGGACCATGTTCTCATGCGTGCCGCCCTGCACCAGGCCGATGTTCACGCAGAAATTCCGCGCATGGTCGGTCAGCGCCTCCAGCGCCAGGATGTGATGCGCCATCTCCCGCACGGCGCTGCGCCCCTCGGCGTGATAGGCGCCGGCATGGGCCGGGCGCCCGAGCGTGCGCAGGTGCCAGCGGGCGATACCATGGCGGGCCACCGTGAACTTGCCGCCTTCGCCGGAGGGTTCCACGACCAGCACGGCGCGGTGTTTCCGTGCCTCGGCCTCGATGGCGGTGCGGGAGGTCGGGCTGCCGACCTCCTCGTCCGGGATCATCATGACGGTGACCGGCGTCCGCGGGCGGCGGCCTTGCGCGTGCAGGTGGCGCAGCGCCTCCAGCGCCATCGCGTCGCCGCCCTTCATGTCGTAGATCCCCGGGCCATAGGCGCGCTCGCCCGCCACCCGAAAACCGAAGCTGCCGCGCTGATGCACCGTGTCCATATGGCCGAGCAGCAGCAGCCCCGGCCCTGTCTCCGCGCCCGGGACGCGGCCGATCAGGATGTCCCCGAAGCCGCCCCGGCCGGGGGTGCGCTCGATGGCCGAGCCGAGACCGCGCAGCAGGCCCTCCGCATGGTCCGCCAAGCGGTTCACCCCGGCGACGTCATTGGTGGGGCTCTCGATCTCCACCCAGGCCCGGACCGCCGCCAGCAGCGCCCCGGTCGTCAGCGCCGTCACGCCGAGACCTGCGCGATCCAGTCCTGCAGGTTGTAGTAGGTCGTCACCCGCGCAATCTTCCCGTCCGCAATGGCCAGGAAGGCGCCGGCCGGCAGGCGATAGGCCTGGCCCCGGGCCTCCGGCAGGCCGGGCTCGGTGCGGAGGTATCTTCCCACGACCACGAATTCCGCCGCGGCGCGGGTGCCCGTGGCATCCGCCATGACCACGATGTCCTCCAGCCGCTCCTCATAAGCGGCGTCCATCTGGGCCATGAAGGCGCGGAAGGCCGGCAGCCCGATCCGCCGCCCGCCCTGGTTCACGTCATGCGCCACATCCGCGGCCAGCAGGGCGCACATTGCCGCCCGGTCGCCTGCATTGAAGGCGGCGTAATAGGCGCCAACCAGCGCCTCGGCGGCCGCGCGCGGCGTCGTTTCGGTCATCATGCCCTCCCGGCGCAGTTGGCCCTTGGCCCCGGCTGGTCTATTCCGCGCCCCGAGATGCCCGAAAAGCCCCCCTCCTTCCAGGACATGATCCTGCGCCTCCATCGCTTCTGGGGCGAGCAGGGTTGCCTGATCCTGCAGCCCTACGACATGGAGGTCGGCGCCGGCACCTTCCACCCGGCGACCACGCTGCGCGCGCTCGGCCCGAAGCCCTGGAACGCCGCCTATGTGCAGCCCAGCCGCCGCCCCGCGGACGGCCGCTACGGCGAGAACCCGAACCGGCTGCAGCACTACTACCAGTACCAGGTCATCCTGAAGCCGAGCCCGCCCGACCCGCAGCGCCTGCTGATCGAGAGCTACCGCGCGCTCGGCATCGACCCGATGCTGCACGACATCCGCTTCGTCGAGGACGATTGGGAAAGCCCGACGCTCGGCGCCTGGGGGCTGGGCTGGGAAGTGTGGTGCGACGGGATGGAGGTGACGCAGTTCACCTATTTCCAGCAGGTCGGCGGCATCCCCTGCGAGGTGCCGAGCTGCGAGCTGACCTATGGCCTCGAGCGGCTGGCGATGTACATCCAGGGCGTCGAGAACGTCTACGACCTGGATTTCAACGGCCGCGGCGTAACCTATGGCGACGTCTTCAAGCGCGCCGAGGTGGAATACTCGCACCACAACTTCGAGGCCGCGGACACCGCGATGCTGTTCCAGCACTTCGCCGACGCCGAGAAGGAATGCACCGCCCTGGTGGAGCGCGGCCTGGCGTTGCCGGCCTATGACCAGTGCATCAAGGCGAGCCACCGCTTCAACCTGCTGGATGCGCGCGGCGCGATCAGCGTGGCCGAGCGGCAGGCCTATATCGGGCGCGTGCGGAACCTGGCGAAGCGCTGCTGTGAGGCCTGGCTGGCGGGGGAGAAGGCCGCGTGAGCTTGCCGGGCGGGGCCCTTTCTACCATATGCCACGCGCTTTCTACCATGAGGGCGCCATGGGCCAGTTGAACATCAAGAGCGACCGTGCGGACGAACTCGTCACCCGCTTGGTGGCGCTGACCGGCGAGAGCAAGACCCAGGCGGTGGTGACCGCACTGCGGGAACGGCTGGCGCGGGTCGAGCAGGAAAAGGGCGCAAGGCCGGGCCGGCATCCCGACTATGAGAAGCGGTTGAAGATTATCCGCGAGGCTGCCGACGCGATCAGTGCGATGATCCCACCGCATCTGCGGACCAGCGACCACTCCGATCTCTATGACGAGAACGGATTGCCCAAGTGATCCTGGACACTTCGGCCATTGTCGCCATCGTCTCGCGCGAGCCTGACGCCGCGCGCTTCGAGCACGAACTGGCCGGCGCCGAGACCGTACAGCTTTCGGCCGCGACGTTGCTGGAGGCGACGATGGTCGTCGAAGGCCGCGGCGGGCCAAGGGCCGAGGCGCGACTTGCGCGCCTGCTCGGCGACCTGGCCGCAGAGGTCTGCCCAGTGACCCAGCAGACCGTCCGGATCGCACAGGCCGGCTGGCGCCGCTTCGGCAAGGGGCGGCACAAGGCCGGCCTCAATTTCGGCGATTGTTTCGCCTATGCGCTCGCGATCGAGCGTGACGAGCCGCTGCTGTTCAAGGGCGACGACTTCGCCCAGACCGATGTGAAAAGGGCGCTGTAGCGCATGCCCGAACTCCTGCTCGAACTGTTCAGCGAGGAAATCCCCGCGCGCATGCAGGCGCGCGGCGCCGAGGATCTTTCGCGCGTTGTCGCGGCGGCGCTGGCGCCGGTGATGCTGGGCGCGCCGCGCGCCTTCCACGGACCGCGCCGCATCGCTGTGACGGCGACGCTCCGTGCCGAGGTCACGACCGAGGGCAAGGAGGAACGCGGGCCGCGGGTGAGCGCGCCGGAACCGGCGCTCGCCGGCTTCCTCAAGAAGCATGGCGCGGAGAGGTCGGCGCTGGTGGAGCGCAACGGCTTCTGGGTGCTCGACAAGCCCGGCGAGACGCTCGCGGCACGCGACCTCATCGCGCGCGAGATGCCGAAGCTGATCCGCGGCTTCGCTTGGCCGAAATCCATGCGCTGGGGAACGGGCGGCAGCCTCACCTGGGTGCGCCCCCTGCAGCGCATCCTCTGCCTGCTGGATGGCGACGTCGTGCCCTTCGACCTCCGGCAGGGCGAAGACGACGCGCATGGGCTGCGCAGCGCGAACCTGACGGAAGGCCACCGCGTGATGGCGCCGGGAGAGGTTTCCGTCTTCTCCTTCGCCAGCTACGAGGCCGAGCTGCGCCACCGCCGCGTCGTGCTCGACGCCGCCGAGCGCATGCAGATCATCGAGGATGGGCTGAACGCGCTGGCCGCCGCGCAAGGCGTGCGCGTGGTGCCGGATCGCGGCCTGCTGGAGGAAGTGTCGGGCCTGGTGGAATGGCCTGTGCCGCTGCTCGGCCGCATCGACGACGCCTTCATGGACCTGCCGCCGGAGCTGATGCGCACCACGATGCGCGTCAACCAGCGCTACTTCGCGATGGTGAAGCCGGACGGCTCCGCCGCGCCCTTCTTCGGCGTGGTCGCGAACATCGCCGCCAACGATGGCGGCGGGGCGCTGGTCGCCGGCAACGAACGCGTGCTGCGCGCGCGCCTTTCCGACGCGCGCTTCTTCTGGGACCAGGACCGCAAGCAGAAGCTGGAGGATTTCCTCCCGAAGCTCGACGAGGTCGTGTTCCACGCGAAGCTCGGCACGCAGGGCCAGCGCGTGGCGCGTCTGGAGCGCCTGGCGCGTTGGCTTGCCCCGCATGTCGGTGCGGACGCGAACCTCGCCGCACGCGCGGCGCAGCTTGCCAAGGCGGACCTTGCCTCCGGCATGGTGGGCGAGTTCCCCGAGCTGCAGGGCGTGATGGGCCGCTACTACGCGCGCGCTGGCGGCGAGGATGCCTGCGTGGCGGACGCGATCGGCACGCAGTATCGCCCGCTCGGCCCCGGCGATGCGGTGCCCGCCGAACCCACCGCGATCGCCGTCGCGCTGGCCGACAAGCTCGACACGCTCGCCGGCTTCTTCGCGGCCGATGAGCGCCCGACCGGCAGCGGCGATCCTTTTGCGCTGCGCCGCGCGGCGCTCGGCATCATCCGCATCATCCGCGAGAACGGCCTGCGCCTGCGCCTCGCCGGCGCCTTCGCCGAGGCCTTCTTCGGCTTCCCGCAGGCGGTCGGCGTCTCCCCGGCGCCGGAATTCGGCATGGCGGTCGCGCAGGAGAAGCTGAACGCCGGCTGGAGGCCGCCGGCCGACAGCGCGCATCCGCCGATGGTCTCGGCCTTCGCGGCCGGCCTGGTGGACTTCCTCGCCGAGCGCCTCCGCGTGCAGCTCCGCGCCGAGGGCGCGCGGCACGATGTCGTCGCCGCAGCCTTCACCGCCGGCGAGGATGATCTGCTGCGCCTGCTCGCCCGCGCCGACGCACTGAAGGATCTGGTCGAGTCCGACACGGGCCGTAACCTCCTGGCCGCCTACAAGCGGGCAGCGAATATCCTGCGCATCGAGGAGAAGAAGGACGGCCCCCACACCGGCGCGGTGGACGCCGCCCTGCTGGCACTGCCCGAGGAACAGGCCCTCGCCGCCGCCCTCGATGCCGCCGAACCCGCCGCGAAGACGGCCCTGGCGGACGAAAAATACCCCGAGGCGATGGCAGCGCTTGCCGCGCTGCGCGGGCCGGTGGACGCCTTCTTCGACCGGGTGACGGTCAACGCACCCGAAAAGGAACTCCGGCAGAACCGTCTGCGCTTGCTCAACCGGCTGCGAAGCGCCATGGACGCCGTGGCCGACTTCTCGAAACTCGAGGGCTAGTCCAGGCCCCGCCCCGCCCCCCCCCCCGCCCGGGGGAGAGGGAGACGTTCATCAGGAGACGCGCTGCATGACCAAGTGGGTGTACAGCTTCGGGGCCGGCCACAACGAAGGCCGCGCGGACATGCGCAACCTGCTCGGCGGCAAGGGCGCGAACCTGGCCGAGATGGCGAGCATCGGCCTGCCCGTGCCGCCCGGCTTCACCGTGACCACCGAGGTCTGCACCTACTACTACGCCCACAAGCACACCTACCCCGAGGATCTGCGCGGCCAGGTGAGCGAGGCACTCGCGCGTGTGGAGGCCGCCGTCGGCGCGAAGTTCGGCGACACGCACAAGCCGCTGCTCGTCTCCGTGCGCTCCGGCGCCCGCGTCTCGATGCCGGGCATGATGGACACGGTGCTGAACCTCGGCCTGAACGACGCGACCGTCGACGGCCTCGCCGCCGCCTCCGGCGATGCGCGCTTCGCCTGGGACAGCTACCGCCGCTTCATCCAGATGTTCGGCTCCGTCGTGCTCGGCGTGGACCACCACCGCTTCGAGGAAATCATCGAGCATGTGAAGCTCGACAAGGGCGCGACGGAGGACACGGAGCTCGACGCGACCGACTGGCACCGCGTCGTCGCGGGCTACAAGGACATGGTGGAGGAAGTCACCGGCAAGCCCTTCCCGCAGGACCCGCACCAGCAGCTCTGGGGCGCGATCGGCGCGGTGTTCGGCAGCTGGATGAACCCGCGCGCCAACACCTATCGCCGCCTGCACGACATTCCCGCCGACTGGGGCACCGCGGTCAACGTCCAGGCCATGGTGTTCGGCAACATGGGCAATGACTGCGCCACCGGCGTCTGCTTCACGCGCGATCCCAGCACCGGCGAGAACGTCTTCTACGGCGAGTACCTGATCAATGCGCAGGGCGAGGACGTCGTCGCCGGCATCCGCACGCCGCAGCCCATGGCGAAGGAGCGCTCCAAGCCCGGCGAGAAGAGCATGGAAGAAGCCATGCCGGGCGCCTATGCGGAACTCGTGCAGGTGCGCGCGACGCTGGAAAAGCACTACCGCGACATGCAGGACATCGAGTTCACGGTGCAGCAGAACAAGCTGTACATGCTGCAGACACGCAACGGGAAGCGCACCGCCGCGGCCTCGCTCAAGATTGCCGTGGACATGGCGCGCGAGGGCCTGATCGACCAGACGGAGGCGGTGAAGCGCGTCGACCCCAAGGCCCTCGACCAGCTGCTGCATCCGACGCTCGATCCCAAGGCGCCGCGGAAGTCGCTGGCCAAGGGCCTGCCCGCCTCCCCCGGTGCCGCCTGCGGCGTCGTCGTCTTCTCCGCCGACGAGGCGGAGACGCGCGCGGCGAAGGGCGAGGCGGTGATCCTCGTGCGCATCGAGACGTCGCCCGAGGACATCCACGGCATGCACGCCGCGAAGGGCATCCTCACCACACGCGGCGGCATGACCAGCCACGCCGCCGTGGTCGCGCGCGGCATGGGCCGCCCCTGCGTGGCCGGCGCCGGCTCCATCACCGTGGACTACGCGCAGCAGGTGCTCTCGGCCGGCGGCCAGCGCGTGCAGGCGGGCGAGACCATCACCCTCGACGGCGCCACCGGCGAAGTGTTCCGCGGCGCCGTCGCGATGATCGAGCCGAAGCTGTCGGGCGATTTCGCGACGCTGATGGAGTGGGCAGACGGCGTTCGCAAGCTGAAGGTGCGCACCAACGCCGAGACCCCGCTCGACGCCGAAACCGCGAGGAAATTCGGCGCGGAGGGCATCGGGCTCTGCCGCACGGAGCACATGTTCTTCGATCCGGCGCGCATCGGCGCCGTGCGCCAGATGATCATGGCGGAGACCGAGACCGGGCGCCGCGCCGCGCTCTCGCGCCTGCTGCCCTTCCAGCGGCAGGACTTCGTGGACCTGTTCCGCATCATGGCGGGGCTGCCCGTCACGATCCGCCTGCTCGATCCGCCGCTGCACGAATTCCTGCCGCACAGCGCGGAGGAGATCGAGGAGGTCGCGGCCGATCTCGGCGCCGACGTCGCGGCGATGCAGCGGCGCGTGACGGAACTCTCGGAAGCCAACCCGATGCTCGGCCACCGCGGCTGCAGGCTCGGCATCACCTTCCCCGAGATCTACGAGATGCAGGCCCGCGCCATCTTCGAGGCCGCGGTCGCCATCGGCAAGGAAACCCACAAGGCGCCCGTGCCGGAGATCATGATCCCGCTGGTCATGACGAAGCGCGAGCTCGAGATCCTGCGCGCACTCGTGGACAAGGTGGCGCAGGAGGTCTTCGCCGAGACCGGCTACCACATCGAATACCTGGTCGGCACGATGATCGAGCTGCCGCGCGCCGCGCTGACCGCGGACGCCATCGCCGAAAGCGCCGACTTCTTCAGCTTCGGCACCAACGATCTGACCCAGACCGTCTTCGGCCTGTCGCGCGACGATGCCGGAAAATTCCTGCCGTACTACACGGAGAAGGGCATCCTGCCGAAGGACCCCTTCGTCTCCATCGACGTCGACGGCGTCGGCGCCCTGGTCGAGATCGCCGCGGAGAAGGGGCGCAAGGTCAAGGCTGACCTCAAGCTCGGCATCTGCGGCGAACACGGCGGCGACCCGGCCTCGATCCACTTCTGCGGCAAGGCAGGCCTCGACTACGTCTCCTGCTCGCCCTACCGCGTGCCCATCGCACGCCTCGCGGCCGCCCAGGCCGCGCTCGCCGGCGGCGGCGACAGGACGGCGTGAGGCCTCGCGTGCCGGCCACGGGGAGGGCTCTGCCCTCCCCGCACCCCTCCCGCCAGGAGGCAGTGGCCTCCTGGACCTCGATCAGTTCAACGCCGAAGGCGGAGGGGGCACTTCGGCCCCCTCCGCCTTCGGCGTTTGACTCATGGGTTCCAAGGGTCCTCTGCCCCTTGGCGGGGGGTGCAGGGGGGCGGCGCCCCCCTGCGGCCGCACGGCGATGACCGCACCGCGCCTCTCCGCCCTCGTCGTCGCGCGCAACGAGGAGGCGCGGTTGCCGGATTGTCTGGCGTCCTGTGCCTTCGCGGATGAGGTGGTGGTGGTGCTGGATCGCAGCACGGACCGCAGTGCGGCGATCGCGCGGGAGCGTGGCGCGCAGGTGGTCGAGGGCGCGTGGGAGCTGGAGGGCGCGCGTCGCAATACGGGGCTCGATGCCTGCAGCGGCGACTGGGTGCTGGAGGTGGATGCGGATGAGCGTGTCTCGCCCGATCTCGCCGCGGCGGTGCGCGCGACCATCGCGACGTCGTCGCATGCCTGGCACCAGGTGCCAGTGGACAATTATGTCGGCGAGCGGCTGGTGCGGTATGGCTGGGCTGGCAGTTTCGGCACCACCTCCGTGCCGCGGCTTTCGCGCAAGGGCGCCAAGCGCTGGCGCGCGCAGCGCGTGCATCCCGGGCTGGACTGGACGGGGCAGGAGGGCCCGAGGATCACGCAGGGCGCGCTGATCCACCTGGTGGACCGCGACGTCTCCGACATGCTGCGCCGGCTCGACAAGTATTCCAGCGCGAAGGCGGCGGACCTGCTGGCGAGCGGGGATATCGGCACGCTGGCGGGCAATCTGCGCCGCTTCGTCAGCCGCGCCTTCAAGAGCTATGTCTCGCGCAAGGGCTACCGCGAGGGCGCGATGGGCGTGCTGCTGGCCTTCTGCACCGGCGCCTTCCCGCTGCTGTCCCATTTGAAGGCGCGGATCGAGCCGGAGAGGCACGGGCGGTGAGCGCGTTCCTCCGCTCCGCCAGCTTTCCGCTCGCGGTGTTGCTGGCGGTCGCGCCGGCGATGGCGGTGGCGCAGTTCCGCACCATGGCGCCGGCGGTGACCATCGCGCTGGCGCTCACGCTCGTCGCGCATTGGCGCAACCATCGCAGCGTGCCTTGGCCGCGTTGGACGCCGCTGCTGGCGCCGGCGCTTGCGCTGCTGGGCTGGGCGGCGATCTCGTCGCTCTGGGCCATCGAGCCGGATCGCGCGCTCGGCACGGTGGCGAGCCTCGTCGCGCTGCTGCTGCTCGGCGGCGCGGCCGCGCGGGCGCTGGAGCAGGATGCGCCGGAACATCGTTCGCGGCTCGGCGGGGCGCTGGTGATCGGGCTCTGCATCGGAATCCCGCTGCTCGCCTTCGACCATGGCAGCCAGAACCTGTTCCGGCTGGCGGTGCGCGGCTTTCCGCCCTGGACGCCCTTCGTGGATTTCGGGCTGAAACCGACCGTCTCGCTGGTCGCGCTGCTGCTGCCCCTGGTGCTGGCGGTGCCGGCCGCGCCCAAGCTGTTGCGCGCGGCCCTTGTGCTCGGCGGCCTGGCCGTCGCGCTGTGGCTGCCGGGCGAATCCGCGAAGATCGCGGCGGTGGCCGGGCTGCTGGCGGCATTGGCCGCGCGCTTCGCGCCGCGGCTGGTCGCGCGCGTGGCGGCGGCCGCGCTCGCGCTGCTGTTCCTCGCCGCGCCGCTGCTGTTCGCCGCCGTGCTGGACCGCGCGCCGAACCTGGCCGCACTGCCGCCTTCCGCCGCGCATCGCGTGCTGATCTGGGATTTCGTGGAGGATCGCATCGCGGAGCGGCCGCTGCTCGGATGGGGCATGGAATCCAGCCGCGAGATCCCGGGCGGCGCCGAGCGTTTCGACCGCGCGACGCTGGACCGCTTCGGTCTCACCTCGCCCGAAGCGCGCGACTGGTTCGGTGCCGAAGCCGCGCGCCGCCTGCCGCTGCACACGCACAACAATGCGCTGCAGATCTGGCTGGAGCTCGGGCTGGTCGGCGCGGCGCTGGCGGCGCTGGTCGCCGCTTCGGTGATGCTGGCGGCGGGCGCCATGCCCTTCGCGCCGGCGGCGCTCGGCGTCGCGGTGGCGGGCGCCGCGACGGGCCAGCTTTCCTTCGGCGTCTGGCAGGCCTGGTGGATCGCGAGCCTGGTTCTCGTGGCCGTGGTGCTTTCTGCGCTGCCGCGGGAACGCCCGAAGGGCTGAAACCTGCCGCCCGTTGGGCCGTTGGCCCGGGGAGCAGCGCAGCGAGCATCCCCGCATGGCCGACCAGACATTCCCGCCGCAGGCGCAGGCGCATCAGCCCGGCCGCGAGGCCGAGATGCAGCCGCGTCCTGCCTCCGCCATGGAGACGTGGCAGCCCTCCGGCAAGCTGGCGGGCAAGGTGGCGCTCGTCACCGGCGGGGATTCCGGCATCGGCCGCGCGGTCGCGATCGGCTTCGCCAAGGAAGGCGCCGATGTCGCGATCCTTTACCTGGACGAGACGGAGGATGCGCAGGACACGCGGCGCCGGATCGAGGCCGAGGGCCGCCGCTGCCTCGCGGTCGCGGGCGACATCGGCGATCCGGGCTTCTGCCAGCAGGCGGTGAAGCGCGCCGTCGAACGGCTCGGGCGCCTCGACATCCTGGTGAACAACGCCGCCGAGCAGCATGTGTGCGAGGACTTCGCCGAGATCCCCGTGGAGCAGGTGGAGCGGACCTTCCGCACCAACATCCTCGGCATGATGTGGATGACGAAGGCGGCGCTGCCGCATCTGCTGGAAGGCAGCGCGATCATCAACACGACCTCGATCACCGCCTACAAGGGCAACCCGACGCTGATCGACTATGCCTCGACCAAGGGCGCGATCGTGGCCTTCACGCGCAGCCTCTCGGCGGCGCTGGAGAAGCGGAAGATCCGGGTGAACGGCGTGGCGCCCGGCCCGATCTGGACGCCGCTGATCCCCGCCAGCTTCGACGCGGACCGCACCGCCCAGCATGGCAGCGGCGCGCCGATGGAGCGCGCGGGCCAGCCGGACGAGGTGGCGCCGAGCTACATCTTCCTCGCGAGCGCGGCCGACAGCTCCTACATGTCCGGCCAGGTGCTGCACCCGAACGGGGGCAGCGTGGTGAATGGCTGAGGCGCGGCGCTACATCCAGCGCCGGACGCGCGCCTTGTAGGCCGCGTAGGGAGCGCCGAAGCGGGCGGAGAGGTAGCTCTCCTCCTTCGCGATCACCAGCCGGTCGAGCAGGCCGTGCAACACCGCCACGCCGATCCAGCCCCAGAGCGTGCCCCACACCAGCGCGAGGCCGGTCGCCGCCAGCAGGAAGCCGAGATAGATCGGATTGCGGCTGAAGCGGTAGGGCCCGGCTTCCACCATCGCGGCGTCGGGCTTGTCGGGCCGCGGGTCGTTGCCCGCCTTCACCAGCACCAGCACCGCCCAGCCGCACAGCGCGATGGCGAGGAAGATCACCATCGTGCCGAGCTCGGTGAGCGGCGGCCCGATCTGCACCGTCCAGACGCGGTCCAGCAGCCAGGCGGCGGCCATGACGCCGACGAAATAGACCGGCGGCGGGATGCGCACGCCGGGGCCATGGTCGCGCGCGGCTTCCGCCATCAGGCGCTCTCCCGCGCCGGCAGCGTCATCCAGCCGGGGATGCGCGGCGTCAGCACCGCCTCGCCGCAGGCGAGGCGGCCGCCGGCCTCCACCGCCTCGATCCGCAGCAGCGCGAGGCCGAGGCCGTCTCGGCCGCTGCGCATCTCGCCGATCTCGGCGCCCTCCCGCGTCACTGGCGTGCCGGGTGCGGGCAGCGTGCCCTCCACCGCGACGGGGAAGAGGCGCTTCTTGAGCAGCCCGCGGTATTTCGTCCGCGCCGTCAGCTCCTGGCCCATGTAGCAGCCCTTGGACCAGGAGACGCCGTGCAGCTCGTCGAAGCCACCTTCGAGCAGCACCGATTTCTGCGCCTCCATGTCCGCGGGCTCGGGCAGGCCGAGGGCGAGGCGGTGCCGGTCATACTCCGCCGCATCCAGCGCACCCGGCAGGGGCGCCGGCGCCAGCGCGCGCCACCCTGCCCCGTCCAGTCGCGGATCGGGTGCGGCGATCAGCCCTTCCGGCGGCGGCCCGTCCCAGCCGGCATGCACCGCGAACTCGCCCGAGGCATCGCGCAGCGCCACCTTCGCCCGCAGGCGGAAGCGCGAGAGCGTCGTCACGATCAACGGCGCCTGCTCCCGCCCGCAGTCCAGCAGCAGGCGATCCCCGTCCGAATGAACGAAAAAATCGGCCAGCCACTTGCCCTGGGGGGTCAGCAGCGCGGCCCATAGGGCGCGGCCCGGACCGGCCTGGGTCATGTCGTTGGAAACGAGGCCCTGCAGGAAGGTGAGGCGATCCCCGCCCGTCACCTCCACCACGCCCCGCCCCGGCAGGAAGGCGATCGGCATGCCGCCCAAGGTGGGAGGGCGGCGCCGGGGATGCAACATCCCGCGCGGCGCCCGCGCCGGGGTGGGGCGCAGGGGCCCGCCGTGCTAGAGCCCGTGGCGACCCATGCGGATCCTCTTCGTCACGGCCACCCGGATCGGCGATGCGGTGCTCTCCACCGCGCTGCTCGGCCATCTGCTCCGCGCCCATCCCGCGGCGCGGATCACGGTCGCCTGCGGCCCGGCGGCCGCCGGCGTCTTCGCGCGCATGCCGGGGCTGGAGCGGCTGATCGTGGTGGAGAAGAAGCGCTTCTCCCTGCACTGGCCATTGCTCTGGGCGCAGGTGGCCCTGACGCGCTGGGACCTGGTGGTGGACCTGCGCGCCTCGGCGCTCGCCTGGATGGTGCCGGCGCGGCGCCGCGCGGTGGGCAAGGGCGGCCGCCGGCCCGGCCATCGGCTGACCCATATCGGCGCCGTGCTCGGCCTCTCCCCCCCGCCCTTGCCGGTGGCCTGGACCGCGGCGGAGGATGAGGCCCGCGCCGCCGCGCTGCTGCCCGGCGGCCCCTGGCTGGTGTTGGGCCCCACCGCGAACTGGTCGCAGAAGGTCTGGCCGGCGGAGCGCTTCGTCGCCGTGGCGCAGGCGCTGACCGCGCCGGGCGGCGCGCTGGAAGGCGCGCGCATCGCGATCCTCGGCGGGCCG
Organism: Falsiroseomonas bella; assembly: GCF_003173615.1. Classification (GTDB taxonomy): domain Bacteria; phylum Pseudomonadota; class Alphaproteobacteria; order Acetobacterales; family Acetobacteraceae; genus Falsiroseomonas; species Falsiroseomonas bella. The sequence continues at coordinate 102,873 of NZ_QGNA01000001.1, forward strand.
GGCGCGGCCGAGCGCGAGATGGCCGCGCCGGTGCTCGCGGCCCTGCCCGGCGCGGTGGACCTGGTCGGCACGCTGGCGCTGCCGGAAGTCGCCGCCGTGCTGCGCCGCGCCGCGCTCTATCTCGGCAATGATTCCGGCCTGATGCATCTGGCGGCGGCGGCCGGCGCGCCGGTGGTCGGGCTGTTCGGGCAGTCCGATGCGCGCGAATACGGGCCGGTCGGGCCGCGCAGCCTCGCCGTCTCCGCCGACGGCGAGCCCTTCCACACCAGCATGACGCGGCTGCCGGTGGAGCGCGTGGTGGCGGCGGCGGAAGGACTGCTCGCGCAGCGCGTGCCCGCGTGAGGGTCGCTCATGTGATGGCAGGCGCCGCGCATGGCGGCGCGGAGGGCTTCTACGAACGCCTCGTCCTGGCGCAGCATCGCAGCGGGATGGAGGTGCTGGCCGTCGTCCGCCGCAACGCGGAACGCGCCGCGCGCCTCGCCGCGGGCGGGCTCGCGCCGGTCGAGCTCGGCTTCGGCGGCCCGCTCGACCTGCTGACCGGCCGGCAGCTGCGCGCGACGCTCGAAGCCTTCCGCCCGCAGGTCGTCGTCGCGTGGATGAACCGCGCCGCGCGCTTCGCCCGCAGCGCCTCGCGCGGTGCCGCCTGGACGCTGGTGGGGCGCCTCGGCGGGCAATACGACCTCGGCTATTACCGCGGCTGCGACATCCTGGTGGCGAACACCCGCGGTCTCTGCGAGTGGATCGCCGGGCAGGGCTGGCCGCGGCAGCGGCTGAAGCACCTGCCGAATTTCGCATCCGACATGGGCGGCGCCGCGCCGGCCGATCTTCCCTTGCCATCGGGCGTGCCCATCCTGCTCGCCATGGGCCGCCTGCATCCCAACAAGGATTTTTCCACGTTGCTCCGCGCCGTCGCCCTGCTGCCGGCGGAGGTGCATCTGGCGCTCGCCGGCGAGGGGGAGGAACGCGGCGCGCTGGAAGCACTGGCGCGCGAGCTCGGCATCGCCTCGCGCATCGCCTTCCTCGGCTGGCGCCAGGATGTCGGCGCGCTGCTGGCGGCGAGCGACATGCTCGTCGTCCCCTCGCGCATCGAGCCACTGGGCAATGTCGTGATCGAGGGATTTTCGGCCACGCGCCCCGTCGTCGCCGCCGCGGCGGACGGACCGCGCGAGCTGATCGAGGACGGGCGCAGCGGGCTGCTGGTGCCGATCGGCGACCATGCCGCCATGGCCGGCGCGATCGCATGCCTGCTGGCCGACCGCGCGCGCGCCGCAGCGATCGCGCAGGCCGGCCGCGCGGAGTTCGAGACGCATCACGCGGAGGCGCCGGTGCTCGCAGCCTGGTCGTTGTTCCTGCAGGCCGCCGCGATGATCCGCACCGGGGTGCCGCGCTGATGTGCGGCATCGCGGGGCTCGCACTGCGCCAGGGCATGACGCCCGATGACTCCATCCTGCGCGCCATGACGCGCGCGCTGGCGCATCGCGGGCCGGACGGCTCGGGCCTGCATCTCGCGGACAATGTGGGCCTCGCGCACACCCGCCTTGCCATCATCGACCTGGCGACGGGCGACCAGCCGCTGTTCGCCGGCCCCGCCGCGCTGGTCGCGAATGGCGAGGTGTACAACTACCTCGAGCTGCGGGAGGCGCATGCGCTCGCCTGCACCACCGGCAGCGACTGCGAGCCGCCGCTGCACCTGTTCCGCCGCGATGGCCTCGACGGCTACGCGCAGGCGATGCGCGGCATGTACGCCGTCGCGCTGCATGACCGGCACGAGCGGCGCCTCGTGCTGACGCGCGATCCCTTCGGCATCAAGCCGCTCTACATCGCGCAGGTCGCAGGCGGTATCGCCTTCGCCTCAGAGCCGCGCGCTCTGCTCGAAGCCGGCCTCGTCGCGCCGCGCGTGCGGCAGGAGGCGCGGGACGAGCTGATGCAGTTGCAGTTCACCACCGGGGCCGAGACGATCTTCGACGGCATAAGCCGCGTGTTGCCCGGCGAGAGCATCGTCATCGCGGACGGCGCGATCGTTGAGCGCCACCGCCGCGCCGCGCTGCCGGAAGGCGGCCCGGAACACGTGACGGAGGAGGAGGCGCTCGCCCGCTTCGACACGGCCTTCCAGGATAGCGTGCTGCTGCACCAGCGCAGCGACGTGCCCTATGGCCTGTTCCTCTCGGGCGGCATCGATTCCAACGCGGTGCTGGCGATGATGGCGCGGCTGAACGAGAAGCCCGTGCTCGCCTACACCGCGCGCTTCGACGTCCCGGGCGCGGCGGACGAGCAGCAGGCGGCCGAGGCCGCCGCCGCGGCGACCGGCGCGCGCCACGCGACCGTGACGATCACGGAGGATGAGGTCTGGCGCCATCTGCCGGAGATCGTCGCCGCGATGGACGACCCGGCCGCCGACTACGCCATCATCCCCTCCTGGTTCCTCGCCCGCCGCGCGCGGCAGGAGGTGAAGGTCGTGCTCTCCGGCGAGGGCGGCGACGAGATCTTTGGGGGCTACGGCCGCTACCGCAGCGCGATGCGGCCCTGGTGGCTCGGGGGGCGCCAGCCCCGCGCCTCGGGCAGCTTCGACCATGTGAAGGACGTGCTGCGCGCGCCGCCCTCCACCTGGCGCGACGGCATCGCGGCGGCGGAGGCGGCGGCGGCCATGCCGGGCCGCACGCGGCTGATGGCGGCGCAGGCGGCCGACATCGCGGAATGGCTGCCGAACGACCTGCTGATCAAGCTCGATCGCTGCCTCATGGCGCATGCGGTGGAAGGCCGCACGCCCTTCCTCGATCCCGGCGTCGCCGCCGCCTGCTGGCGCCTGCCCGATGCGCTGAAGGTGCGCGGCCGCACCGGCAAGTGGCTGCTGCGCGAATGGCTGTCGCGCAACCTGCCGAGCAGCCAGCCCTTCGCGCCGAAGCAGGGCTTCACCGTGCCGGTCGCCGCCTGGATCGCGCATGTCGGCGAGCGCCTCGGCCCGCTCGTCGCGGCGCAGCCCGGTGTCGCGGAGATCGCGCGGCCGGACCGCGTCGCCGCGCTGTTTCGCAACGCCGGCGGCGACAAGCATCGCGGCTTCGCCGCGTGGCACCTGCTGTTCTACGCGCTGTGGCACCGCGCGCATGTGGAGCGCGCGGGCAGCGAGGGCGATGTGTGGGAGGTTCTGGCCTCGCGCGGGTGAGCGTTCAGGCGCGCGGCGGAGGGTACCAGCCGGACGCAAGCAGCTGCGCGTCCACGTCGAAGTACGGAACCTCGGCGGAGACGCCAGCCTCGGCAATGCAGCGCAGAAGCTCCGGCGAATCCAGGCCGTCACTGTCGTTTAGTACTCGCCAGGCCTGCGGCCACACATCCACGAACAGCTCCTCCCGGCGAGCGCGGAGGGAAGGGCTCGCCTTGAAGTCCAGCTCCAGGTCTGCTCGCCAGGTCGCCACCTCGCGCTGCCAATGCCGGCGTGGCTGCTGGTCCGGATGGAATTCCAGCTTCAGAAGGTGCGTGGCGATGTTGCGCATCAGCGACATGGCCGCCTTCCGCTCGGACCTGCCCATGTCCTCCACCTCCTCGGCCAGGTGCTCGACATCCAGCCCGTTCGGCCGCTGGGAGGGCGGAAGCTCGCGCAGCCGCGCCGCCTGGTCCTGCGTCCAGGCGTACCAGTCCGTGTCGTAGAGGGTGGCGGTGTCCGGCATGACAGGCTGGAGTATAGGAAGCCCGACCGGCCCGTCCCAGAGGAACCTTCCGACCATGGCCCAGAGCTTCGATCTCGTTCTCCGCGGCGGCACGCTGGTGCTGCCCTGGGGCATGGAGCGGGCCGATGTCGGCGTCCGCGCCGGGCGCATCGCGGCGATCGGCGACCTCCGCACCGCCCATGCCGCGGAGGAGGTGGATTGCACCGGCCTGCATGTGCTGCCCGGCCTGATCGACAGCCATGTGCATCTGCGCGAGCCCGGCGACCCGAAGGTGGAAACAATCGAGACCGGCACGAAGGCGGCGCTGCTCGGCGGGCTCGCGGCGGTGTTCGACATGCCGAACACCAGCCCCTCCATCACCGACACCGCGCGCCTCGACTGGAAGCGCGAGCATGTGAAGGGTCGCGCCTGGTGCGACATCGGCTTCTATGTCGGCGCCACCAAGGCGAACATCGCCGGCCTGGCGGAGCTGGAGCTGCAGCCGAATGTCTGCGGCATCAAGGTCTTCGCCGGCTCCTCCACCGGCGACCTGATGGTGGAGGACGACGAGAACCTGGAGCGCGTTATGCGCGCCGGCCGCCGCCGCATCAGCTACCACTCCGAGGACGAGTATCGCCTGCAGGCGCGCAAGCCGAACTACACCACGGGCATGCCCTATCGCATGCATGCGGAATGGCGCGACGTGGAGACCGCCTTCCTCGGCACGCGGCGGCTGATGGCGCTGGCGCGCAAGACCGGCCGGCCGGCGCATATCCTGCACGTCTCCACCGCCGAGGAGCTGGAATACCTCAAGGACTACCGCGACGTCTGCACGGTCGAGGTCCTCCTCAACCACCTGACGCAGACCGACGAAGCGTATGACAGGCTCGGCGGCTATGCGGTGATGAACCCGCCGATCCGCGACCAGCGCCACCTGGACGCGGCCTGGGCAGCGGTGGCCGACGGCACGGTGGACACGGTGGGCAGCGACCACGCGCCGCATTCGCGCGAATCGAAGGAAAAGCCGTGGCCGACAGGCGGCTCGGGCCTCACCGGCATCCAGACCATCGTGCCGCTGATGCTCGATCACGTCAGCGCGGGGCGTCTCTCGCTCTCGCGCCTCGCGGACCTGATGTGCGCGGGTCCGGCGCGGGTCTATGGCGTGGTCGGCAAGGGGCGGCTCGCCGCCGGCTATGACGGCGACTTCACCGTGGTGGACATGAAGCGGAGCCGCACCATCGAGGAGAACTGGATCGTTTCCCCCTGCGGCTGGACCCCCTTCGCCGGGCAGCGCTGCACCGGCTGGCCGGTGATGACGGTGATCCGCGGGCGGATCGCGATGCGGGAGGACGAGGTGCTCGGCAGCCCCGAGGGCGCGCCGGTGCGCTTCAGGGGCTGACCCCGCCGAGCAGGATGTCGAGGCCCCGGCGCGGCCCCGTCTCGGTCGGCGGCGCCGGCGCACGCGGCGGGTCCGCCACCCCGCGCAGCGGCGCGCCCGGCGGCGGCACCGTCCAGCAATCCACCCGCCCGAGGGACGGCGTGCAGAAGGGTGTCGGCGGCGGCGGGGCCGGCGGCTCCAGGCACCAGGGCAGCCGCCGCTCGCGGTTCACCACGGAGCAGTCCCGCCCGGTCGCCAGGGTTGCCACGGCATCCACCGGCGTCCGCCCGATCAGGATCACCGAGGTGCCGCTGACCACCGCCGCCGGCCCGATGGCCGCGTCGATCCAGCAGCCACCAAGGGGCAGCGTCAGGACCAGGGCGGAGAGGGATCGCATCCCCCAAACATCGCCCGCCCGGCCTTAACGCTGCGTGGATCGGACAGGGCGCTTTTCAGCCGCGCCGGCGGGCGACACCCAGCCCGGCAAGGCCGAGCCCCAGAAGCATGAGCGCCGTCGGTTCCGGCACGCCCACGGGTACCTGCTCGACCACGAAGCTGATCGTGTAATCCATGGATCCGACGCAGCGGGTTAAGGTCGAGCAGCCGACGCCGGTGCTAGGCAGGGCGTTGAGACCCGTGACAGGCAGCAGGCTGGCGCCGATGGCCGGGTGATCGGGACTGAGCAGTGGATCCAGGCCAATCCCGGAGTTCAAGTTCCACGCCGTCCGCACGCCGTCGACGCTGCTGACGGACGATAGCGTGATCGACACGACCCGCAGACCGGCAGCGATGTCGAAACTGAAAGGGTCGGTATCGGAAGCGAAGGTCAAGGTATTCCAGCTGGCCCGGCCCGTCACGGTCTGCGTGCCGGGGGTGTCGAAGGTCAGGGTCTGCCCCGCGAGGTCGCCATCCACGGCCTCGTCATAGACGACCAGCCCCGCCTGCGCCGTCCCGGCGGCGAGTGACATGGCCAGCGCCATAGCCGCGCAAGTCTTCAGCATTCACGAGTCTCCGCCATTGCCCAGGATCGTTCCTGTCGCAGGAAACCATTAAGCAATCTCCGCGCCAGACGGCGCAGCCTTGCGAATTCAGCGCGTTGGCGACCAATATCCGCCGCCGAACCTTACCATGTAAGAAAAGCTGACACCGCCGTGGGTGCAGCTGCCACAAGGGCAGGTCGCGCCGGTCTGCCGGGACCGGCGCGCTGGCGGGCCAGCGGCCCTGCCTGCCGTGGACGCATCGTCCCGTGCCGCGGGCTTAACGCTGGATGGAGGCGCCTGTATGGTCCGGCCCGCTGGCCGAGACGGCCGGTAGGAAGAAGGACACGCCGTGCCCGACATCTTCGACGAGGTCGAGGAGGATCTCCGCGCCGAGAAGGCCAGGAAGCTCGCCCAGCGCTGGGGCGGGCTCGCGGCCGGCGTGGTGCTGGTGGCCATCGCCGCGACGGCCGGGGTGCAGGGCTGGCGCTGGTATCAGGCGCGCGAGGCCTCCGCCGCCGCCGAGACCTATCTCAACCTGCACCGCGCCACGGAACTACAGGGTGCCGACCTCGCCGCCGCCGGCAACGGCTTCGCCGCCCTCGCGCGGGAGGCGCCCTCCGGCTACCAGACCCTCGCCCGGCTGCGCGCCGCGGCGCTGAAGGCCGAGACCGGCGACCTGCCCGGCGCGCTGGTGCTGTGGGAGCAGGTGGCGACGGATACCGGCGCCGATCCGCTCTATCGCGACCTCGCCACGCTGATGACCGTGAGCCACGCGCTCGACACCGGCGACCCGGCGCAGCTGGCGGCCCGCATCGCCCCGCTCACCGTGGAGGGCAATCCCTGGCGGTCCTCGGCGCGGGAGGCGCAGGCCCTGGTCGCGCTGCGCCGTGGCGAGACCGCCGAGGCGCGCCGCATCCTGGAAGCGCTCGCAGCCGACACCGCCGCGCCCGCCGGCCTGCGCGAGCGGGCGCAGCGCGTCGCCGCGGGTCTGCGCTCGTGACGCGCCGCGTGCCACCCCCCCTGCCGCGCCGCCTGCTGATGCTCGCCGCCCCGGCGCTGCTCGGCGGCTGCGAGACCCTGAACAACCTCCTGGGCGAGCGGAAGGTCCGCCTGCCAGGCGAGCGGCGCAGCGTGCTGCAGGCGGAGGCGCCGCTGGCTGCCGATGCCGAGGAAGCCGGCCGCGTCGCCCTGCCCGCACCCGGCCCCGTGGCCGAATGGCCCATGGCCGGCGGCACGCCGAGCCACAGCCCCGGCCATATCGCGGTGAGCGAGGCGCTGTCCGTCGCCTGGCGCAGCTCCGTCGGCTCGGGCTCGGCCTATCGCCAGCGCATCGTGACCGGGCCGGTGATCGCCAATGGCACGATCTTCACCGTGGATGCCTGGGGCGTTGTCTCGGCCCATGCGCTGGCCGACGGGCGGCAGCGCTGGCGCACCGACACCACGCCGGAGGATGAGAGCGCGGTCCCCCTCGGCGGCGGCGCCGCCTTCGCCGACGGCACCCTGTTCGTCGCCACCGCCGCGGCCGAGGTGATGGCGCTCGATCCCACCAACGGCTCGATCCGGTGGCGCGAAAGGCTGCCCAGCGCGGCGCGCGGGGCGCCCACCGTCGCCGGCGGCCGCATCTTCGTGCCGACCATCGAGAACCAGCTCGCCGCCCATTCGGTGGAGGATGGCAAGCGGATCTGGATGCACAGCGCCGCGCCCCTGGTCACCATCCCGCTTGGCCTGCCGGCCCCGGCGGTGGAGGGGGATGCGGTGGTGGCCGGCTTCGGCTCCGGCGAGCTGCTGGCGCTGCGCGCGAATGACGGGCGCGTGCTCTGGGCCGAGAGCCTGGGCGGCACGGGGCGGATGAGCCTCGCCGACATCGTCGGCATCACCGGGCTGCCGGTGATCGCCGGCGGGCGGGTGATCGCGCTCGGCCAGGCCAATATCGCGATCGCCGTGGACCTGCGCAGCGGGCGGCGGCTGTGGGAGCGGCCCTTCGGCGGCGGCGCCGGGCCGGCGGTGGCCGGCGACTGGGCCTTCGCCGTCACCGATGCCGGGGAGGCGCTGGCGATCGGGCGGGAGGATGGGCGCATCAGCTGGGTCACCGAGCTCGACCCGGCCCCGCCCACGGGCCGTCGCGGCGATCCGGCGCGCTTCGGCCGGCCGATGGTCGCGGGCGGGCGCGTGCTGGTGCCCTCGACCCGCGGGGAGGTCCTGCAGCTCGACCCGACCTCGGGCCAGATCGTCGGGCGCATCCCGGTGCGCTCCCCACTGTCGCTGCCGATGGCCTCGGCCGAGGGCTATGTCGTGGCGCTCGCCGACGATGGCACGCTGATCGCGCTGCGCTGAGCGCGGCGCAATGAGCTGCATCGGCGAAAAGAACGCGGCATAAGGCGCGGGCGCCCTTCGGCGCCTCGGCCCGCCTTGGGCGCGCCGCCTGATTCACGGAAGTACCGCAAGGGCGCCATGCACCGCATCGCCATCCTCGGCCGCCCCAATGTCGGCAAGTCCACGCTGTTCAACCGGCTGGTGGGCCGCAAGCTCGCCATCGTGGACGACACGCCGGGCGTCACCCGCGACCGCAAGGAGGCCGAGGCGACGCTCGGCGGCCTCTCCGTCCTGCTGGCCGACACGGCGGGGCTCGAGGAAGCCGCGCCCGACACCATCCCCGGCCGCATGCGCGCGAGCTCCGAGGCGGCGCTGAAGGCCGCGGACCTCGCCATCTTCGTGATCGACGCCCGTGCCGGCATCACGCCGGCCGACCGCGCCTTCGCCAACTGGCTGCGCCGCTCCGGCCTGCCGGTGATCCTGGTCGCCAACAAGGCGGAGGGAAGGCTCGGCACGCAGATGGCGATGGAGGCCTATGAGCTCGGCCTCGGCGATCCGCTGCCGGTCAGCGCGGAGCATGGCGACGGCATCGGCGGGCTGCATGACGAGATCCGCGACCGCCTGACCGATCCCGGCCGCGCCCCGCGCGGCGAGGCCGAGCGGCCGCTGCGCATCGCGATCGTCGGCCGCCCCAATGCGGGGAAATCCACGCTGGTGAACACGCTGCTCGGCGAGGAGCGGATGATCACCGGCCCCGAGCCGGGCCTCACGCGCGACGCCGTCGCGCTGGAATTCCGCGACGCCGAAGGGCCCGTGCGCATCGTGGACACCGCGGGGATGCGCAAGAAGGCGCGCATCTCGCACCGGCTCGAGCAGATGTCCGTCGCCGCCACCCTCGCCGCGCTGAAGGAAGCCGAGGTGGTCGTGCTGGTGCTGGACGCGCTGCTCGGCATGGACGAGCAGGATCTGCGCATCGCGCGCCTGGCGGAGCGCGAGGGCCGCGCCGTGGTGATCGCGCTGAACAAGTGGGATGCGGTCGAGGACCGCGCGGCGACGCGCAAGGCGCTGGAGGACGTGCTGACGGCGAGCCTTGCGCAGTCGAAGGGCGTCGCGGTGGTGCCGATCTCGGCCGCGACCGGGCGCGGCGTGGAGAAGCTGATGCCGACCGTGCGCGAGGTCTACGCGCTGTGGAACCGCCGCGTGCCGACCGGCGAGCTGAACCGCTGGTTCGAGGCGATGAAGGAACGCCACCAGCCGCCGCTGGTCGAGGGCAAGCGCATCAAGCTGCGCTACGTGACGATGCCGAAGGCGCGCCCGCCGACGCTCGCCGTGTTCGGCACGCGGGCGGAGCTGCTGCCGGAGGATTACCGCCGCTACCTGGTGAACAGCTTCCGCGAGGCCTTCGTCATGCCGGGCGTGCCGATCCGTCTCAACCTCCGCGGCACGGACAATCCCTATGCCGAGGAGGATGGCTGATCCAGCGCGGGCTGCCGCGCGCGTGCGGCGACCTCGCCCAGCACGCGCGCGAGGTTCCGCCCGACGCGCGTGATCGCCTCGTCCCAGGGTGGCGTCGCGAAGGCGTCGAATTTCGGCAGCACGCGGCCGTCGCGCGCGCGGAAGGTCGAACGGCAGACAAGGCGCGCCGGATCGGGCATCGCCGCGACGCGCCAGAGGAACAGCGCGAGATCCTTGCCCGGCCGGTAGCGATGCAGGCCGAGCGGTCGCAGCGCGCCGGGCGGCGCCTCGAGCCCGGTCTCCTCGGCCAGTTCACGCGCCGCGGCGCGCTCGAAGTCCTCGCCGGGATCGGCAAGCCCCTTGGGGATGTCCCACAGCGCAAGGCCGGTGAAGCGGCCGAGCAGCAGATGCAGGCCGTCGGTCACCACCACGCCGCAACTCGTCGCGCGCGGCCGTGACGACGCGATCACTCGCCGCGCAGATAGAGCGCCGCGCGCGCCACGCCCACCATGCTCTCGATCGCGGCGCCGGGCAGGCTCAGCACCACGAGGCCCGACAGGATCGCGAAATGCAGGTCGCCGCCCTGGTTGAGCACGACCAGCGGCGTCGCGAGGGCCGAGGCGACCAGCAGCGCAAAGGGGATTTCTGCCTGCCACCCAGGCACGGGCTCTTCCCGCATCGCTCGCCTCCCCGACCGTTCCGGCCCGTGCTTCGTCATTCGGTTCATTCTGGCGCCTCCTGCGGCATGCAACGCGCCGCAGCAGGGGAAGCTTCCCACCGGCGCCGAGCGCGAGGCAAGCATTTCAAGGCGGCGCGTTGCCGCGGCGGCGGCGCCGCTCTAGCTTCCGCGGCCGGATGAGCGGGCTGATGGACATGCTGGGGCGGCGCGGCCTCGCCGCGGGTGCGCAGCAGGATGCCGGCACGCTGCTGACCCTCGACGACCTGCGCGCGGGGGCGCCGCGCCTGACGCTGCAGGCGGCTGTGCGCGCCCGCTGCCATGCCGTGACGCTCGACCAGCACACGGTGCTGTGCCGGGTGCTGGGCAAGTACAAGTTCCTGGTGGACAGCCGCGATTTCGGCCTCGCGCCGCACCTGATGCTCGATGGCTACTGGGAGATGTGGTGCACCGAGTTCATGCTGCGCTGCATCCGCCCCGGCCAGGTGGCGTGGGATGTCGGCGCCAATCTCGGCTACTACGCGGTGCTGATGGCCGACCTGGTCGGCCGGCAGGGCAAGGTGCTGGCGCTCGAGCCCAATCCGCGCCTCGCGCTGCTGTGCGAGCGCACGCTGGCGCTGAACGGCTACTGGGCGACCGCCACCGTGCGACGCCTCGCCGCCTCGGACCGCGCGGGCACGCTGCGCTTCCGCGCCGCGCTCTCCGATCCGAAGAACGGCCGCCTGCTGCCCGAAGGCGCGCCACCGCCCGCCGCCGATGAGGAGGAGGACACGCTCGAGGTCGCGGTGCGCGCCATGTCGCTCGACGAGGTGGCGGAGGGCCCGGTGGACTTCATCAAGATCGACGTGGAAGGCGCCGAGGAGCAGGTCTGGGCCGGCATGCAGCGCGTGCTCGACCGCAGCCCGGACATCACGGTGCTGATGGAGTTCAACGCGCTGCGCTGCCGCGCGCCGGAGGAGACGCTGCGCGCCATCGCGGACCGCTACCGCCTGCGCGAGCTCGGCTTCGACGGCGCGCTGCACCGCGTGGGCATCGCGGAGATCCTGCCGCGGCGGGAGGACACGCTGCTGGTGCTCAGCCGGGGCGACCCGTAGCGCCCGCTTCACGCCCAGGGGGCGCGTGGGTCAGCGCGGGCCGACGGACGGCCAATCGAGCGGCGCGAAGCGCAGCACCGGGATGCGGGCCAAGGCCAGGACGCGGTCCTCCAGCGTCAGCGGCACCTCGATCTCCGGCACGCCCGTCTCGGCCGAGGGGCGCGACAGCAGCGGCAGGATGGTGCGTGCGGTGGTGGCCGCACGGCGGCCGACCACCCCGGCTTCCGCCAGCGTCTCGAGCGCCGCCACGGCGCCGCTGATCCGCAGCGTGCCCGCGCCCATCGGCTGCAGCGCGTCGTCGAAGGCGAGCGTGGCGGCGCCCTGGGCGGCCACCTCGCCCCAGCGGAGCGCGAGCGAGCGCAGCTCCAGCGTGCCGCCGCCGTCGCGCCAGCTCTCGGCCCGCGCGGCCGGCGCGCGGCCCGGGGGCACCGGACCGCTCACCCACAGATCGGCGGCGAGGGACTGGATGCTGCGGCCGAGCGCCTCGGCGCCGCGGCCGGAGCCGGCAGGCAGTTCCACGCCCTCGGCGCCGAGCCGCAGCGCGAGCGCGGGCTCCGTCTCGGTGGCGGAGGCGCTGCCGGCAGCCGTGAGCATCAGGCTGCGCACCTCGACGCCGCCCGCCGGCGTGCCGATGCGCAGCCGCTCTCCCCTCAGCTCGGCCGAGCTCGGCGGGGTGTCGGGCTCGAGCGGCACAGTGGCGGTCAGCATGTCGGCGGCGAAGGGGAACTCCGCGGCGCCGAGGCGCAGCCGCTGCTGGCCCGGCAATTCGACGGACAGGCGGTCCAGCCAGGGCAGGCTGACGCGCAGCACCACCGGGGTGGCGGTCAGCGCGATGCCGCCGGGCAGCGTCGTCGCGCCGCCCTCGAGCCGCACGCGCGCGATGGTGAGCGTCGCGGAAAGCGGCCAGCCGCCGCGCACCGGCTCCGTGTGCTCCACCCGCCAGCCCTGGGCGCGGCGCAGCTGCACCCAGACCTGCCAGCCCTGTTCCAGGCCGTTGGCCATGCCGCGCCACAGCACCGCGTGGCCGGCGCCGAGCGCGACGAGGCCGAGCGCGAGCAGCAGCAGCAGGCGGCGCGGCAGGCGCGAAGGGGGCTTCCGGTCCATGCTCGTCAGCCCTATAGCCCGCATCCTTCCGCCCGTGCAGCCGCCCCCGCATCGCCTCGCCAAGCCCGACGACCCGCCGCTCGCGCCCTGCGGGCACATGTGGGTGTTCGCCTATGGCTCCCTCATCTGGCGGCCCGGCTTCGACCATGCCGGGCAGCATCGCGCCTTCCTGCGCGGCTATCACCGCCGCTTCTGCCTGTGGTCGCATCGCTACCGCGGCACGCCGGAGCGGCCCGGGCTGGTGCTCGGGCTCGATCGCGGCGGGGCCTGCCACGGCATCGTGTTCCGGGTTCCGGGCCAGCACGCGGCCGCCGTGCTGCGCTATCTCGACGACCGCGAACTGCCGGACGGGGCGGAGCAGGTCTACCACCGGCGTCTGGTGCCGGTGCGGCTGGTGGATTCGCCGGGGCGGGTGGTGCCGGCCATCGCCTATGTGGCGAACCGGGCCTGCCGGCTCTATGCGCCGGCGCTGACGCCGGAGCATGCGGCGCAGGTGATCGCGCAAGGGGTCGGGCAGATGGGCGCGAACCGGGACTACCTGCTCAACACCCTGGAGCACCTGACCGGGATGGGCGTGCGGGATGCGGGGCTGGCGCGCATCGCGGCGCTGCTTCCCCGCGTGCGCGGGGCCGCCTGACAAAGCTTCTGTCCACAGTCAAGCCGGGGGTGCCATGGGCCTCGCAGACGGCCACGAAATAGTAACATTGTCAGCGCAACGGCTTGGGGGCTTGGCGAAGGCCGCTGGCACGGATTCTGGAAAAACAGGCACTTAGCGATTCGGGGCGCCTGTGAGTTGTTACCAAGCTGTTGCGCTGCGGAGCAAAAAACAAGCCTTTTGTAAGGCTTGTCTGGCGCGGCTTCACCCTGTGGGCAGGTGTTAACCCACAGTTTTATCCACAGGCCGTGGGGATTCCGCCAGCAGCCGGTCGGTTTCCGTCTCGATGGCGGTTTCCAGGGCCGGCAGCAGCCGCGCCCGCGGAAGGCGCGGCGGCAGGGGCGGCAGCACGGAGATGCGGATCACGCCCGGCCGCTTGTGGAAGGCGCGCCGGCCCCAGACACGGCCGCTGTCGGTGGCGACCGGGATCACCGGCGCGTCGCTGGCGCCGGCGATCGCCACGACGCCGGGCTGGTAGCGCACCCGCTCGCCGGGCGCCGTGCGCGTGCCTTCGGGGAAGATCACCACCTGCCGTCCCGACTCCAGCGCCGCCTGCGCCTTGCGCAGCATGCCGCGCAGGGCCGGGCCGCCGCCGCTGCGGTCCACCGGGATCATGCCGACGCGGCGCGCATGCCAGCCATAGAGCGGGATCGCGAGCAGTTCCTTCTTCAGCACATAGGCGGCGTCCGGCAGCAGGGCGAGCCAGACGATGGTGTCGAAGGCCGACTGGTGCTTGCAGGCCAGCACGCAGGCCCCCTGCGGGATATGCTCCATGCCGCGCAGATCGAGCGTCACGCCGCAGATCAGCCGGAGCAGCGCGATCACCCCGCGCGCCCAGACCCGCATCACCCAGAGCATCGCGCCGCGCGGCGCGAGCAGCAGCGGCACCGCCGCCACGGCGACGAGCGCGGTGAGCGCGAAGAACGCCACGTTGAACAGCAGCGAGCGCAGCACGATCATCGCGACGCCGCCTCCCGCGCCGGCAGCAGCGCGGCAAGCCCCGTGAAGGCGGCGCCGAGCTTCGCGTATTCCAGCGTGAGCAGCCAGGCGCGGCGCGCGAAGGGCAGGCCCGGGATCGGCACCGGATGGGGCAGCAGGGTGACGTTCGGCATGGCGCGGCGCAGCTCCAGCATGGCGCGGGGCATGTGGTAGTCGGCGGTGACCACGCGGAGCGAGTCGATGCCCCGCGCCCGCGCCCAGGCCGCGGTCTCGGCCGCGTTGCCGGTGGTGGTCGCCGCGGCATGGCCCAGATCCACGCGTCCGGCCAGAGCCGCCGGCGCGCGCTGGTTCGCCCGCGCCAGCTCCGCCAATGTCAGGCGCGGCGCGGCGCCCGAGACCAGCAGGCGCGGCGCGGCGCCGGCCTCCAGCAGGGCGAGCCCGGCCTCCACCCGCCCCGCGCCGCCGGTCAGCACGACGATCCCGCCGGTTCGGCGCGCCGGCTCCGCCGGCGCGGCGCTGACCTCGTGCAGGAACCAGAGGAAGCCGAGAGCCGCCAGCCCCAGCAGGACCAGCGGCGGCAGCAGGCGACGCAGCCAGGTCATGGCAGCCGCCTCAGCCAGCGGCGCACCGTGGCCTGGGCGGTCGCCCAGCCGACCAGGAAGGCGAGCGGCGGCACGGCTGCGAGCGCCGGCCAGGGCAGCATCCCCCACGCCGCCACCGCGCCGGCCTGCTCGTCGGCGATCCAGGGCGCGGCGAGGCCCGCCAGCAGGGCGAGGGCCGGCAGCGCGGCGAGCGTGCCGAGCAGCGCGCCGCCCGCCGCCAGCAGGCCGAGGCGACGCGCGAACCGGCCGGCGATGTAGGAATCCTGCGCGCCGAGCCCGTGCAGCACCTCCACCGCGTCGCGCCGCGCTGCGAGCCCCGCGCGCGTCGCCACCGCAACCACCGCCGCCGCCACGCCGGCGACCAGCACGAGGATGACCCAGGACAATGCCTGCAGGCTGCGCGCCAGCGCGGCGAGCCGTTGCACCCAGAGGCCATGCGCCTCCACCACCGCGCCCGGCACGCTGGCGGCGAGCCGGTCGCCGACCAGCACCGGGTCGGCGCGGGCGTCGCGCAGCCGGATCTCGATCACCGCCGGCAGCGGCAGCCCGGCGCTGCCGCCGAGCCAGGGCCGGAGCAGCTCGGCCAGCCGCGCCGGGTCCATCGCTCGGGCCTCGGCGACCTCCGGCAGGCCGCGCAGCACGCCCAGCGCGCGCTCGATCTGCGCCGCCTCGGCTTCCGGCAGTTGCACGGTGACGGCCGCCGCGGCGCCGCGCTGCCAGCGATCGGCCAGCGCCGCCGCGCCCTGCGCGCCCGCGACCGCGAGCGCCGCGAGCAGCGCCATCGCCGCCACCAGGCCGGGCAGCAGCCAGCCGGCCAGCGCGCGGCGCAGCCCGAGCGGGTCGCGCGAATAGCGCGCGCGCCTAGCCATGCGAATAGCGCGCGCGCCTAGCCATGCGGCGTCCGCCTCTCGGAGACCGTTTGAGAATGCCGGCGGCCGAGGGGCCGCAGGGGATTTTTCGTCCCGGCGTCGTGCCGGAGGCACGCCTGCGGCGTGACGCGGACGGCGCGGCCGATGCTGGTTGCATCGGCAAACCGGCCGTCGTGCAGGCAGCGCGCCTGCGGCGCGACGCAGGGGCGGAAAAGACCCGCGGAACCGACCCGTCCGGTGTTCTCAAGCGGTCTCTCAGGCAAGCTCGTCATCCTCGGCCCAGCCATCCAGGCCGCGGGCATTGTCGGGGTCGTGCAGGCGGCCCTCATGCAGGAACAGCGAGGGCGCCGGGAAGCGCGCCACCAGTTCCTCGTCATGGCTCGCCACCACCACGGTGGTGCCGAGCCGGTTCATCTCCCGCAGCAGCGCCAGCAGGCGGCGCGCCTGGCGCGTGTCGAGGTTGCCGGTCGGCTCGTCGGCGACCAGAAGCTCCGGCCGGTGAATGACGGCGCGGGCGATGGCGATGCGCTGCTGCTCGCCGCCCGAGAGCTCGAGGGGGGAGGACTGCGCCTTCGCCTCCAGACCCACCCAGCGCAGCATCTCCGCGACATCGGCGCGCAGCGATGCCTCCGCGCGGCCCGCGAGGCGCAGCGGCAGCGCGACGTTGTCGAAGACGGAGAGATAGGGCAGCAGCCGGAAATCCTGGAACACCACGCCGATGCGGCGCCGCACCGGCGGCAGCGCGGCACGCGGCGCGCGGGCGACGCGCAGGCCGAGCACCTCGACCTCGCCACGGGTCGGCCGCAGCGCCAGGTGCATCAGCCGCAGCACCGAGGACTTGCCCGCGCCCGAGGCGCCGAGAAGCCAGGTGAAGGAGCCGCGGGGCAACGCGAAGGTGATGTCGGAGAGCGCCTCGGGGCCCCACGCGCCGCGATGGGGACCTCCGCCCGGATAGCGCAGGCCGACCGCCTCGAAGCGGATCATGCACCCTGTCTGCCCCGCGAGGCCGGGCGCGCCAAGGGGTGATCGCGCGGTGCCTCCGCGGGATCGTGCCCCGGCGGGAGATTGCGTGCCGGCGCGGCGCCGATCACATTCGGACCAGATGCGCATCGCCTGCCCCAACTGCTCCGCCGAATACGAGGTGCCGGACACGCTGCTGGCGGCCGGTCCGCGGCTGCTGCGCTGCGCGCGCTGCAGCCACCAGTTCGAGGCCTCGGCCCCCGGTGCCGTCGCGGTTGCGGCCGCGGGCCCGGCTGCGACGCCCGCGCCCGCCGAGGAGCCCGCGCCGCCACCCGCGCCCGCTGCCGAGCCGCAGGTGACGGAGCCCCCGCCCCCGCCGGAGGCCGCAGCGCCGCCCGGCCCGGAACCGGCCCGGCCGGAGCGGGAACCGGAGCCGGAGCCCACGCCGCCACCGCGCGCCGCGCGCGCGCCGCGCGTCGCCGACCCGCCGCTGCCCTATCGCCCGCCGCCCGATTCGCCGCGCGGCGGATTGCCGCTGGTGCTCGCCTGGCTCCTCTCGCTCGCGATCCTCGGCGGCGCCGGCTGGGCGACCTGGCACTATCATGCCGAGATCGTGGCGGCCTGGCCCCCGGCCGAGCGGCTGTACCAGGCGCTGGGCGTGCGTTAGGGCGCGGGATGCAGTTGCGTTAGCGCGCCGGGCGCTCGAGGGGAGACGGCCTTGGACGATTCCGCCATCCGCGACCTGCTGCTGGCCACGCGGCGCATCGCCGTGGTCGGCGCCTCCGACCGGCCGGAGCGACCGAGCCACGGCGTCTTCGGCTTCCTGCTCGCGCGCGGCTACGACACCGTGCCGGTCAACCCGCAGCTCGCCGGCCGCAGCGTCCATGGCCGGACGGTGCTGCCAGACCTCGCCGCGGCCCAGCCGCTCGACATGGTGGACGTGTTCCGCCGGTCCTCCCTTGCTGGCGCGGTGGTGGACGAGGCGGTGCGGCTCGGCGCGCGGTCCGTCTGGCTGCAGCTCGGCGTGGTGGACGCGGGGGCGGCGGCACGGGCGCGGGAGGCGGGGCTGGTCGTGGTGATGGACCGCTGCCCGGTGATCGAGTGGCGGCGGCTCGGCCTGCCGGCCCGGCTTCCGGGCTGATCCGCACGACCTTTGCGTGACGGCGCCGCCCGGCGCGGGCGACGCGGAACGTCACGCGGGCGGCGCTTGAAAACCCCATTGGGCCGGGCCACGTTCCGCGATACATGAACCTTCGGTAAGGTGACGCGGGCGCCTTGCCGATCCCTCCCCCGCGATGCGCGGCCCCTGACGGCCCCTGAGAAAGGAACAGACAGGACCATGACGGACGAGGAACGCCGGATCATCACCAGCTTCGTGGAGCGGGTGAGCGGCGCTGCTGGCGCGCCTGCCGCGCGCCCGGCCTCGCCCTGGGGGGCGCTGGGCGGCAGCGCCCAGCCGGCGCAGCCCCCGCTGCCTCCGGTGGATCCGGAGGCGGACCGGCTGATCGCCGACCTGATGGCCCGCCACCCGGAGGCCCGCTACCGGCTGACCCAGATGGCCTTCGTGCAGGAGGCCGCGCTGGTCGAGATGCAGAACCGCATCCAGCAGCTGGAGTGGGAGGCGGAGAACGCCCGCCGCCAGGGCCAGGCGGCGCAGAACCGCGGCATGCTCGGCGGCCTGTTCGGCGGCGGCAGCCGTCCGGCGGCGATGCCGCCGCGGCCGCAGCCGCAGTATCCGCCGGGCTACAACCCGGCCGCGATGCAGCGCGGCGGCTCGGGCTTCCTCGGCACCGCGATGATGACGGCGGTCGGCGTGGCGGGCGGCATGATGCTCGGCAACGCGCTGATGTCCGCCTTCTCCGGCGGCGGCGCGGCCGAGGCGGCGACCGCGGGTGACTTCGGCCAGGATGCGGTGCCGACCTCCTCGCCCTGGACCGACCCGGCCAGCGGCAACGACGCCGCGGCCCATGGCCAGGACGACGCGGCCGCCTATGACGATGGCGGCTACGACGACGGCGGCTACGACGAGGAGATCTGATCGCGCGTCGCCCGCCGGGTCACGGCGGGGGACGGCCGATTGAGGGCTGTCATGGCGAAGGCCCTCTCATCCGCCTGGATGAGAGGGCCTTTCCATGTCGGGGGCTGGCGCCCGGCAGCTTCACGCTCCCGGCTGTCTCCAGCCGGGAGCGATCCGCTCTACAGGGCGAACCAGTCCACCGTGGCGTGGGTGCTGGTGCGGACATCGATGACCAGCTCGGCCACCTTGTCGCCGTTCAGGTCGGCCTCGAGCCGCTGGGTGCTGCCGAGGTCAACGACCCGCAGCTCGCCGCCGGCGCCGCTGAACTCGGTGTAGCCGATGAAGTTGAACTCCTCATCCACCGCCGTGTTGCTGTTCGCGTCCAGACGGTTCAGGACGATCAGGTCGTGCTGCGACAGCGAGTAGTCGGTGATGGTGTCGATGCCGACGAAGTCGTGCGTCGTGAAGATGAAGAAGTCCCGGTCCGCGCCGCCGGTGAGCACGTCGGCATCGCGGCCGCCGAAGATCCGGTCCCGACCCGTGCCGCCTTCCAGCGTATCCTGGCCGGCATTGCCCTTCAGCAGATCGTTGCCGCCCCAGCCGGTCAGCAGGTCGGCGCAGGGGCCGCCGATCAGCGTGTCGTCCGTGGCAGGGGGCGGCGGAACCTCGACCCCGCCGACCGCCTCGTGGAAGAAGTTGATCACCGCACGGGAGTCATCGACCGACTGCGCCCAGTCGTTGATGCCGGCGCCGGTCGCGGCGAAGGTCTCGAAGTCGGTGCCGTCGGCCGAGAGCTTGATGTACTCGTCCACCCAGTTCACGCCGCTGCCGACGTCGTTCACGCCGTCGCCATCGTTGTCGCTGCCCCAGACGGCGTCGAGCACGGTGCGCTGCACGGCTTCCAGGTCGGAGAGGTCGCCGTCCATGTCCTGATACCACTTGACCCACATGTCGCCGTATTGGGCGACGCGGTCGTAGTCGAAGGTCTCGGTCGTGCCGTCGGTGAAGCTGAAGTAGTCGATCTGCAGCGTGTCGCCCGAGCCCGTCACCTCGTTGATGCCGGCGATCGAATGCGCCGTGAGCACGGCGTCCATGCTGAAGGGCGTGGACTTCGCGGCGGCGCCGCCGAGCAGGCCCGTCGGGTCCCAGCCGGAGGCGAGCAGATCCGCCAGCTGCGACGGGAGGTTCGTCGCGGCATTGGCCAGCACCTCGGTCCAGCTGTTCACGCCGCCTTCGGTCATGATCAGGTGGTAGAGGGCGAGGTTCTCGTTCGGCGCATCGATCGTCGCGCCATCCACGACGATCCGGCCCGCGAAATCGGTGGTGATCGTGGTGCCCGCGGTGATCTTGGCGAGCGCTTCCTCGAGCGCGTGCTCCCTGACGCTATCCGGCGCGCGGATCACGTTGACACGCTCCAGCACGACTTCCTGCAGATAGGGCACCATGTCGGCGGGGATCTCGTAGTCGCCCTCCGCGATCTCCTCGTAGTAGATCGGGAAGATATCGCCGCTCGCCGTGTCGAGGCCGACCGGGATGGTCTGGCCGTTGGCGTCCAGCACCGGCTCGCCATCGCCGCCGCCGCCGGCCGGGTCGAGGTCGCGCAACAGCACGTAGAGGTCGGCGAAAAGGTCGCCACCGCCACCGCCACCGCCACCGCCGCCACCGCCGCCGCCGCCGCCGCCTTCTTCAGCCGCGGGCTCGATCGCGAGGGTCTTGATCAAAGTCGTGCTCATCGTGTCCTCCACAGAACCAGTGTGGACACCCTGCGCCGGCGCTTACGTTCCCTATATGACATGTATCAAGTCCGGCGGAATCCTTGATGAAATCCGCTACATCAATATTCGCTTAATAAGCGACGAGGGCGGTAGCCGCGGGTGCCCGGGCCGGCGCTGGGAGGGTAGCGCGGCGGGCATGGCCGGGCGTGCCGGCCGGTGGAGAGGGCATCAACCGTCGAGGTAGCGGCGCGTGAGATGCGCGGTGAAATCGCCGGGGTCGAGCGGCCTGCCCGTGGCCGCGCGCAGCAGGTCCTGGAAGCCGAGGCGCGCGCCCTGGCCATGCACCCGCAGGTTCAGCCAGCGCATCATCGCCGAGAGGTCGCCCTTCGCCAGTTGTGCGTCCAGTTCCGGCATATCGCCGCGGATCGCCGCCATCAGCTGCGCCGCGGCCATGGCGCCAAGGGTGTAGGACGGGAAATAGCCGAAGGCGCCGTCGTGCCAGTGGATGTCCTGCAGGCAGCCCTGCGCATCGTCCGGCGGCACGATGCCGAGCAGCGCGCGCAGCCCCTCGTTCCAGGCCTGCGGCAGGTCCGCGACCGCCAGCGTGCCGCCGATCATCGCGCGCTCCAGCCGAAAGCGCAGGATGACATGGGCGGGATAGGTGATCTCGTCCGCGTCCACGCGGATGAAGCCGCGCCCGACGCGGCGCCACAGCCGCGCCAGGTTTTCCCGGCAGGCGATGCGGGTGGAGAGGCCGAATTCCTGGCGCAGCCGCCCGGCGAGGAAGCCGAGGAAGGCATCCGAGCGGCAGGCCTGCATCTCCACGATCAGGGACTGGGATTCATGCGCCGCCATCCCCGCGGCCTCGCCCACCGGCTGGCGCGCGAAGCCCGCGGGCAGGTGGCGTTCGTACATCGCGTGGCCGGTCTCGTGCAGCACGCCGAGCAGCGCCTTGGCGGGGTTGTGCTCGTCGTAGAAGGTGGTGATGCGCACGTCGGACGGGTTGCCGCCGCAGAAGGGATGCAGCGATTCGTCGAGCCGCGCATGGCTGAACTGCAGGCCCACGCGCTCCGCCATCTCGCGGCAGAGCGCGCGCTGCGCCGCCACCGGGAATCTTCCTTCAAGCGGCAGTGGCGCCGGCCGCTGTGCCTGGATCGCCTCGGCGCGCGGCAGCGCCTCGGCCAGCCAGGATTCATAGGCGGCGAAGACCGGCTCGACATCGGCGGCCGTGACGCCGGGCTGGTAGCCGTCCATCAGCGCGTCGTAGGGGTCCATGCCGAGTGCGGCGCCGAGGGCCTGCGCGATCTCCCGCTGCAGGGCCACCACCTCGGTCAGCGCCTTGCGCACCTTGCCGAAGTCGGCATCGGCCTTCGCCTCCCGCCAGACCATCTCGCAGGCCGAGTTGGCGCGGCTCGACGCCTCCACCAAAGCCACCGGCAGCGCGGTGGCGCGCGCATGGGCGCGGCGCATGAGGGCGAGGTTCGCGCCGTCCCATTCGCCATCCGCCGTCGCGGCCGCGAGATCCTCGGCGACCTGCGGCGCCGTGAGAAGCTCGTGCGACACGCCGGCCAGCGCGGCGAGCTGTTCGCCGCGCGCATGGCCGCCGCCGGGCGGCATCATCGCGCTGGCGTCCCAGTGCAGGATGCCCGCGGCCTCGTTCAGCGCGCCGATCCGCGCGAAGCGCGCCTTCAGGCGGTCATATGCGGCGTTCATGCCTCGCGCTCCGTCGCGTTCGGTTCGGGCCGGCGGAGCGCGAAGGCGGCGAGGACGCCGACCAGCGACAGCGCCAGCCCGTACCAGGTGATCGCATAGCCCAGGTGGTTGTTCGTCGGTCGCGGCAGCGTGCGCGCCGGATCGGGCAGGCCGCCGCCTTGCGTGCCGAGCGCGACAAGGCCGTAGGGGGCGACCTCCGCAAGGCCGAGCGCCCGCCCGATCGCCGGCGGGTCGAAGGTGTAGAAGCGGCGCCCGGCGGGATCGTCGGTGGCGGAAAACCAGTTCGGGCGGTCGCCCGGATGCACCCAGCCTTCCAGCGTCACCTCGCCTTCCGGACGGGCGATGGGGCGGTCGTTCTGCAGGGGCACCCAGCCGCGATCCACGAGGATCGGCGGCGCGCCCACGCGCAGCAGCGGCGTGACGAGATGGGCGCCGAGCACGGGGCCGCGCACCTCGAGCCCGAGCAGCGCTTCCTTCGTGTGGTCGAAGCGGCCGGTGACGCGCACCTTGGCGAGCATCTCCGGCGGCCCTGCCAGCGGCGCGGCGGGCGCGGCCTCGCTGGCCGCAATGCGCGCGATCAGGTCGTTCTTCCAGGCGAGCCGCTGCACCTGCCAGGTGCCGAGGAACAGCAGCAGGCCGAGCACGGGAATCGAGGCCAGGACGGCGATCAGGACAGGGCGGCGCATCGGCCCGTCATGTGGTGCGGCGCGCAGGCCGCCGCCATGTCGCGCGGCGGCTCATCGCATCCCGGCCGCGCGATGGCGCCACTGCGCCCAGATCAGCGCGGCCTTGGCGATGCGCATGGTCAGGACGGAGCCGGGCAGCAGCACGAGCGGCCACAGCACCAGATGGACCCAGAAGGGCGGCTCCAGCCGGAACTCGACGAGGAAGGCCCCAATGACGGTCAGCGCGCCGAGCAGGAAGATCGCCGCCACGGCGGGACCGTCGCCGGCATCCTGCTGCGAGAGATCGAGGCCGCAGACGGTGCAGGAGGGCGCGACATCGAGCAGCCCGCGGAACAGCGCGCCCTGTCCGCAGCGCGGGCAGCGGCCGGCCAGCGCGACCCGTGGAAATGGCGCGACCCCGCCCGCGGGTGCGGACGGGGTCGGTTCACCATTCATGATCGGCGGCGGGCCATCGGCCCGCGCCCGGCGTCTGAGGGCAGCACTCAATGATGCGCGATCTGGCCGGCGCCCCACCAGTAGATGAAGATGAAGAGGAACAGCCAGACCACGTCCACGAAGTGCCAGTACCAGGCCGCCGCCTCGAAGCCGAAGTGGCGTTCCGGCGTGAAGGCGCCGCGGATCGCGCGCACCAGGCACACCGCCAGGAAGATGGTGCCGACGATCACGTGGAAGCCGTGGAAGCCGGTGGCGAGGTAGAAGGTCGAGGGATAGATGCCGTCGGTGAAGGCGAAGGGCGCGACCAGATATTCGTAGGCCTGGAAGGCGCTGAAGCTGAGGCCGAGCAGCACGGTCAGCGACAGGCCGATGATCAGCGAGCGACGGTCGTTGTTGAGCAGCGCGTGGTGCGCCCAGGTCACCGTGGTGCCCGACAGCAGCAGGATCATGGTGTTCAGGAAGGGCAGGCTGAACGGGTCGAAGGTGTAGACACCCGCCGGCGGCCAGATCGCCTTCTCCGCGCCGGAGACATGCTCGGGGAACAGCGCGAAGTGGAAGTAGGCCCAGAAGAAGGCGACGAAGAACATCACCTCGGAGGCGATGAACAGCACCATGCCGTAGCGCAGGCCGAGGCGGACCACCGGGCTGTGCAGGCCGGGGGTGTTGCTCTCCTTCAGCACGTCGCGCCACCAGAAGAACATGGTCGCGAGCACGGCGAGCAGGCCGAGGGCGAGCAGCCACCAGCCGCCGCCATGGGCGATGAAGATGATGCCGAGGACCAGCGCGCCGCCGGCGAAGGCGCCGGCGATCGGCCAGGGCGAAGGGTCCACCAGGTGGTAGGGGTGCTTGTAGGGGCTGGCGCCCGTTTCGCTGTGGCTTGCCATCGCTCGTCCTGGGTGGTCGCGGCGGGGTTCGGCCCCGGCCTTTGGTGGTGGATGAATCCCGCAAGATGCGGGGCGGATCAAGGGTTCTGGCGGCGTCAGCGCACCACGGTCGGCGCTCCGGTCGGCGCCCCCTGGCGGCCGACATGCGGCCCGGCATTGGCCAGCGCGCCGGAGCGCTCGGCGTCATGCAGGCTGCGGTGGAAGGTGTAGTTCACGGTGATGGTGCGGATGCCGCGGGTGTTCGGATCCTCCGCGATGCGGGGGTCCACCCAGAAGGCGAGCGGCATGTCCACCTGCTGACCGGGCTCGAGCGTCTGCTCCTCGAAGCAGAAGCAGGCGGTCTTATGGAAATACTTCCCCACCACCTCGGGCGTGACGTTGTAGGTGGAGATGCCCGTCGCCGGCCGGTCCGAGAGGTTGCGCGCGTGGTAGAAGCCCATCGCCTCCTCGCCGACGCGCAGCTGCACGGAAGGCTGCGCCGGTTCGAAGCGCCAGGGCAGCTGCGGCTGGGTGTTGGCGTTGAAGCGCACGGTGACGACGAAGTCGCCCGGCGCCGCCGGCGCCTGCTGGCCGATCATCGGCGTGCCGCCGAAGCCGGTCACGCGGCAAAACAGGTCGTAGAGCGGCACGGCGGCGAAGGAGACGCCGACCATGCCGAAGACGACGCCGAAGGCCGCGCCGGCGACGCGCCTGTTCCGCCTTGCGACCAGGGCCTGACGAGAGGCGTCCATGCTCACCCCCGGAGAATCCGCGCCATGGAGATGAAGTAGAACAGCACCACCAACCCGACGAGCGTCAGGAAGATCGCCCAGTTGCGGCCGCGACGCCGCTTCTCGAAGGCGGTGCGTTCCTCGGGCGTCATGCGGCGAAGGCCATGCGGTCCACCGCGAGCGCGGCGAAGAGCGCGAAGAGGTAGTAGAGCGAATACTTGAAGGTCGCGCGCGCCGCGGCGTCGTTGGCGAGGCTCCGCCCGGCCGCGTCCTGCGGTTCGTTCAGCACGCGCCAGGCGTGGAACAGGAAGCCCGCCCCGAGCAGCGCGGCGACCGCGGCATAGGCAGGGCCGGCGAAGCCGACCAGCCAGGGCGCGAGCGTCACCGGCACCAGCGCGACGGTGTAGACCATCACCTGCCGCCGCGTTTCCCTGGCGCCGTGGGTGACGGGCAGCATCGGCACCTTGGCGCGCGCGTAGTCGCCATGCGCCCAGAGCGACAGCGCCCAGAAATGCGGCGGCGTCCACATGAAAATTATGGCGAAGAGGATGAGCGGCACCAGCGTGACGTCGCCCGTCGCCGCGGCCCAGCCGATCACCGGCGGGAAGGCGCCGGCGGCGCCGCCGATGACGATGTTCTGCGGCGTGCGCCGCTTCAGCCACATCGTGTAGATCGCGACGTAGAAGAAGATCGAGAAGGCGAGCCAGCCCGCCGCGACCCAGTTCGTCGCAAGGCCCATCACCGCGACCGAGGCGGCGGACAGCACCAGGCCGAAGCCCAGCGCCTGTCCCGGCTCGATCCGGCCCGAGGGGATCGGGCGGCGCGCGGTGCGGCGCATCAGCGCGTCGATGTCGCGGTCGTACCACATGTTGATCGCGCCTGCCGCGCCCGCGGCGACCGCGATGCAGAGGATCGCCGCGACGCCGAGCACGGGATGGATCGGCGCCGGCGCAACCAGCAGGCCGACCACGGCCGTGAAGACCACGAGCGTCATCACCCGTGGCTTGAGGAGCGCGATCCAGTCACGCACCTCGGAGAGATCGGCGGATGTGTCGAGGGGGGCTTGCGCCCCCCTCGGGTCGATGGCGTGGCCGCTCATCCGTTCCTCGTCGCCCGTGCGTCAGCGCACGCGGGGCAGCTCGTCGAAGGTGTGGAAGGGCGGCGGCGAGCTCACCTGCCATTCCAGCGTGGTCGCGCCCTCGCCCCACGGATTGTCGGCCGCCTTCGCGCCCTTCGCGAAGGTGACGTAGAGCACGTAGAAGAAGAACAGGAACGACGCGACGGAGATGTAGGATCCGATCGAGGCGATCACGTTCCAGCCGGTGAAGGCGTCCGGGTAGTCCGGGTAGCGGCGCGGCATGCCCTGGTTGCCCAGGAAATGCATCGGGAAGAAGGTCAGGTTCACGCCTGCGAAGGTCAGCCAGAAGTGGATCTGGCCGAGCTTCTCCGGATACTGGCGGCCCGACATCTTGCCAAGCCAGTAGTAGATGCCGGCATAGATGCCGAACACCGCGCCGAGGCTCAGCACGTAGTGGAAGTGCGCCACCACGTAGTAGGTGTTGTGCAGGATCTGGGTGATGCCGGCATTGGCCAGCACGACGCCCGTCACGCCGCCCACGGTGAACAGGAAGATGAAGCCGATCGCGAAGAGCATCGGCGTCTCGAAGGTCAGCTTGCCGCCCCACATGGTGGCGATCCAGCTGAAGATCTTGATGCCGGTCGGCACGGCGATGACCATCGTCGCGGCCATGAAGTAGGCGCGCGTGTCCACGTCGATGCCCGAGGTGAACATGTGGTGCGCCCACACGATGAAGCCGACGAAGCCGATCGCCACCATCGCATAGGCCATGCCGAGGTAGCCGAAGACCGGCTTGCGGCTGAAGGTCGAGACGATGTGGCTGATGATGCCGAAGGCCGGCAGGATCATGATGTAGACTTCGGGGTGGCCGAAGAACCAGAACAGGTGCTGGAACAGCACCGGGTCGCCGCCGCCGGCCGGGTCGAAGAAGGCCGTGCCGAAGTTGCGGTCGGTGATCAGCATGGTGATCGCGCCGGCGAGAACCGGCACCGCCAGCAGCAGCAGGAAGGCGGTGACCAGCATGGACCACACGAAGAGCGGCATCTTGTGCAGCGTCATGCCGGGCGCGCGCATGTTGAAGATCGTGGTGATGAAGTTCGCCGCGCCGAGGATGGAGCTCGCACCCGCCAGGTGCAGCGAGAACAGCGCGAGGTCCATCGCCATGGACGGGTGGTAGGTGTTGTCGGTCAGCGGCGGATAGATCGTCCAGCCGCCGCCGGGGCCCTCGCCCACGAAGAGCGACGCGCCGAGCATCAGGAAGGACGGCACCAGCAGCCAGAAGCTGATGTTGTTCATCCGCGGGAAGGCCATGTCCGGCGCACCGATCATGATCGGCACGAACCAGTTGCCGAAGCCGCCGATCAGCGCGGGCATGACCACGAAGAACACCATGATCAGGCCGTGCGCCGAGACGAAGGAGTTCCACATCTGGCCGTCGGCGAAGATCTGCATGCCCGGCTGCTGCAGCTCGAGCCGCATCAGGAAGGACAGGCCGACGCCCAGGATCGCGGCGATCAGCGCGAAGCCGATGTAGAGCGTGCCGATATCCTTGTGGTTCGTGCTGAACAGCCAGCGTTGCACGAAGCCGGGCTTGTGGTCGTGGTGGTCGTCGTGGGCGTGCGAGGCGGTCGCCATCGGGGTCTGTCCGATCCTGGGCTGGGTGGGGGCGGCCTTAGCGGCGCGCCTCGGCGAGGGTGGTGGTGGAGGCTTCGGCGGGGGCGCGCTCGGCGAGCGCGGAGGGCGGCGGGCCGGGCGGCAGGCCCTGGGCGAAGCGCGTGCGCGCCTGCTCGGCCCAGGCGTTGAACTCCTCACGCGGGACGGCGCGGACCTCGATCGGCATGAACCAGTGGTTCACGCCGCAGATCTGGTTGCACTGCCCGTAGTAGACGCCGGGGCGGTCGGCGCGGATCCAGGTTTCCAGCGTGCGGCCGGGGATCGTGTATTTCTGCACGCCGAGGGAGGGCACGAAGAAGCTGTGGATCACGTCCTGGCCCGTGGTCAGGATGCGCACATTGGCGCCGACGGGAACGACCAGCGGGTTGTCCACCGAGAGGTTGCGGATCTGGCCCTGGCCAAGCTCGCCCTGCGCCACCGGGTAGCTGTCGAAGGTGAAGTTGCCGTGGTCGGGGTAGGCGTAGTGCCAGTACCACTGACGGCCCTGCACGTTGATCGTCATCTCCGCGTCCACCGCGCGGTCCTGGTAGTAGATCAGGCGGAAGGACGGGATCGCGATCACCACCAGGATCAGCACCGGCACGACCGTCCAGGCGATCTCCAGCATGGTGTTGTGGCTGGTGCGGGTGGGGTTCGGGTTCGCCGCGGCGCGGAAGCGCCAGATCACGTAGACCAGCAGGATGGCGACGAAGATCGTGATCGCCACGATGATCCAGAAGACCAGGCTGTTGAAGGACGAGATCGCGTCCTTGATCGGCCCGCCAGAAGCCTGCAGCCCCATGCCCCAAGGGGTCGGCGCGCCGACCATGGGCGCTTCCGCCTGCGCCAGCGCCGCCCCGGCGCCCAAGGCCAGAAGGCCGAACGCCATCGCGGCAGCCCCGCAGATACGGGCCACCCGTCCCATCAGCACGCCGATTGCCTGCCTCATCCTGCCGTCCCGCCGGCGCGACGGATCGCCGCGCTCTTCCTCAAACCGTGATGGGCCGGGCGTTTGCCCGGCGCACGGGGATCCTTCCGCTGCTTCGGCGGTCGTGCTCCCCACAGGCGACCTATAGAAGCGCCTCCCGCACCGCACAAGTGAGGCGGAGGCGTCTTCCGGCAAGCGGCGGCCGCCAAAACCTGCCTCATTTGTCAAGGAGTTGCGCGGCGACGTCAGCCGCCGGGCGCCGCCTCGGCCTCGACCTCGCCTTCGGCGACATGATCCACCATGTCGGTGAGCATCGAGCGGATATGGCTGTCGCCGACGACGTAGAACACCTGCCGTCCGCGCCGCTCCGCCTGCAGCAGCCGCGCCGCGCGCAGCAGCCGGAGATGGTGCGAGACCAGCGAGGCCGAGAGGTTCAGCCCGTCAGCCATGTCGCCGACCGAGACCGGCGCGTCGAGGCTGGCCAGGATGATGCGCAGGCGAGTCGGGTCGCTCATCAGGCGGAACATCTCCGCCAGTTCGACCACCTGGTCCTCGCCGATCCGCGCCCGCACGCCCATCGCGCTGTCCTGTTGCCACTTGCCAGCATCATGCGCGCGGGGTCGCGCGTCCAGCGGCACTTGACGCGACCGGTCGCGTGCCCAATCTGCCGCCCCAAGGCAAGTGTTTGAAAATAAAGGAACATCTGAACAGATGAACAGGGATCACGTCTCGACAGCCATACATGTGAACAGGAGTTCATGTGTTGGCCGCCGCGCGCTCCTCGGCACACTGGCCGCCGCCCTCCCCCTGCCGGCCCTGGCCCAGGCGCGCCCGGGGCGCAGCGTGGTGGCGACCGTCGCCATGGTGGGCGACGCGGTGCGGGAGGTGTCGGGCGGGCGCGTCCGCGTGGAGACGCTGATCGGCGAGGGCGTTGACCCGCATCTGTTCCGTCCGACGCGGTCCGACATCTCACGGCTGCTGTCGGCCGATGCGGTGTTCGGCGTCGGACATCGGCTGGAAGGGCGGATGGGCGACGTGATGGAGCGCGTGCGCCAGGCGGGGAAGCCGGTCGTGCTGCTGGCCGAATCGCTGCCGCGCGACCGGCTGCGCGCCAACCCGGACTACCCCGACGCGGCCGACCCGCATGTCTGGATGGACCCGACGCTCTGGGCCGATGCCGCGAAGGCCGTGGAGCCCGCCCTCAACCGGCTGGTTCCGGATGCGCGGGAGGCGATGACGGATAACCTGGCGAGCTTCCGCGCCCGCTGCGCCCGGCTCGACACCTATGCGAAGGAGGTGCTCGGCACGGTGCCGGAGAATGCGCGGCTGCTCGTCACCGCGCATGACGCCTTCAGCTATTTCGGCGCACGCTACGGCTTCGCGCTGGAGAGCATCCAGGGCCTCTCCACCGAGGCCGAGGCGAACCTCGCCGCGATCGAGGCGCTGGTGACAAAGCTCGTCGAACGGCGCGTGCCGGCGGTCTTCGCCGAGACCTCGGTGCCGGATCGCGCGGTGCGCGCGCTGATCGAGGGCGCGGGCGCGCGCGGCCAGCGCGTGGCGCTTGGCGGCAACCTGTTCTCCGACGCGATGGGCCGGGCCGGCACCTATGAGGGCACCTACGAGGGCATGCTGGACCACAACATCACCACCATCGCCCGCGCGCTGGGCGGCCGTGCGCCGGATCGCGGACTGAACAGCCGGCTCGCAGCATGAACCCGCCCGCACCGCTGGAGGTCCGGCACCTGACGGTCGCCTATGGCGAGAAGCCGGCGGTATGGGATGTCACCTGGTCGGCGCCCCCTGGCCTGACGGCGATCGTCGGGCCGAACGGCGCGGGCAAGTCCACCCTGCTCAAGTCGGCGCTCGGCCTGGTGCCGGCGCTGTCGGGGGAGGTGCGGTTCTTCGGGCGGCCGCTCGACACGGTGCGCGACCGCGTCGGGTACCTGCCGCAGCGCGCGTCCGTGGACTGGGACTTCCCGGCGACCGCGCTCGACGTGGTGTGCATGGCGCGATACCCGCGCATGCGCTGGTGGGGCCTGGTGCCGCGCCGGGACAAGGAAGCCGCACGCGCCGCGCTGGCGCAGGTGGGCATGGCCGATTTCGCCGACCGGCAGATCGGCAGGCTTTCCGGTGGCCAGCAGCAGCGCGTGTTCCTGGCCCGCGCGCTGGCGCAGGATGCCGACCTCGTGCTGATGGACGAGCCCTTCGCGGCGGTGGACGCGGCGACGGAGGCGGCGATCGTCGCGGTGCTGCGCGAGCTGGCGGCGAAGGGGCGGCATGTCGTGGCCGTGCATCACGACCTCGGCACGGTGCCGGAGTATTTTTCCTCCGTCCTGCTGCTGAATGCGCGGGTCTTCGCGGCGGGGGCGGTGCAGGACGTCTTCACCAACCGCAGCATCGCCGCGACGTACGGCGCGCGGCTCGCCGTGCTGGACGAGGCCAGCGTCGGCGCCGGGGCGGTGGGGGCGTGATCGCCTACAACACGCTCGTCGTCCTCTCGGGCTGCGCGCTGCTCGGCGTCGCCGCGGGCACGGTCGGCACCTTCGCGCTGCTGCGCGGCCGGGCGCTGGTGGCGGATGCCGTGGGGCATGCGGCGCTGCCGGGCGTCGCGGTCGCTGCCCTGATCGTCGCACTGGTCGGCGCCGATCCGCGCGCGCTGCCGCCGCTGCTGGCGGGTGCGGCCATCGCCGGTCTGCTCGGCGTGCTCGCGGTGCAGGCGCTGACGCGCACGCGCCGCATCCGGGAGGACGCGGCGATCGCCATCGTGCTCTCGGCCTTCTACGCGGCGGGCGTCGCGCTGCTCTCCTGGCTGCAGACGCTGCCGGGCGCGGCGCAGGCGGGGCTTTCCAAGTTCATCCTGGGCCAGGCGGCGGCGATGCGGGCGGAGGACGCCTATATCGCCGCGACCGTCGCCGCGACCTGCCTGGTGCTGGTGCTGCTGGCCTTCCAGCGCCTTCGCGCCGTCGCCTTCGACATGGATTTCGCGCGCGTGCAGGGGCTGCGCACAGACCGGACGGACCTGCTGCTGCTCGCGCTGATCGTGCTGGTCTGCGTCAGCGGGCTGCAGGCGGTGGGGCTGATCCTGGTGGTGGCGCTGCTGGTGCTGCCGGCGGCCACCGCCCGGCTGCTGACGCACCGCCTGCCGCGCATGCTGGCGCTGGCCGCCGGGTGCGGCGCCCTGGCCGGGGCGGCGGGCGCCTGGGTTTCCGCCATGCGGCCGGAGGTGCCGACGGGTGCGGCGGTGGTGCTGCTCGCCGCGCTGCTGTTCACGCTGGCGCTGCTCTTCGCGCCGGAGCGCGGCCTGCTCGCCCGTCTCTGGGTGCTGCTGCGCCGGCGGCTTGCCGCCGACACGGAGCATTTCCTGCGTGCCGCCTGGGAGGCGCAGGAAGCCGCGGGAGCCGGGCCGGGCACGGCGGGCGACCGCTGGGCGCCGATCGGCGCGGTCGCCGCGGCGCGCGGCTGGAGCGCGGGGAAGGCCGCGCGACTCGCCGCCTGGCTTGCGCTGCGTGGCTTGGTCGCCCGCGCGGAAGGCCATGTGCATCTGACGCCGCGCGGCGCCACCCTCGCCCGCCGCGCCGTGCGGGCGCATCGCGCGGTGGAGCACCACCTGCTCGCCGCCGGCACCGCTGACGCCGACTCGGCAGACCGGCTCGCCGACCTGCTGGAACACGGGCTGCCTCCCGAGATGGCCGCACGCCTGCTGCCGGAGCCCTCGGCGCTGCCGGCGAGCCCGCATGCGCTGGGCGCCGGGCGATGACGCTGCAGGATTTCCTGATGCTCGACCTGCCGCCGCTGCTGGCGGCGATGCTGGCCGGCGGCACCTGCGGGCTGCTCGGCTCCTTCCTGCTGCTGCGACGCGAGAGCCTGATCGGCGATGCGCTGTCGCATGCGGTGCTGCCCGGCATCGTTCTGGGCTTCGCCTTCACCGGGGCGCGGGCGGGGCTGCCGATGCTGCTCGGCGCGATGCTGGCCGGCCTTGCCGCCGTGGCGCTGATCGCCGTGGTGCAGAAGGCGGCGCGACTCGATCCGGGCGCGGCGATCGGCGCCGTCTTCACCACCTTCTTCGCCGTCGGGCTGGTGCTGCTGGAGGTGACCGGCGCGCGGAGCGTGGATCTCGACCTCGACTGCGTGCTGTTCGGCCAGTTGGAGACGCTGGTCTGGACGGAGGGGCGCGACCTGGCGGCGCTGCTCGATCCCGCGGCGCTCGCGGCGCTGCCGCGCCAGCTCGGCCTGATGGCGGGGGTCGCGCTGGTCGTGGCGGTGGCGGTCGCGGCCTTCTGGCGGCCGATCAAGCTGGCCTGCTTCGATCCGGCCTTCGCGCGCGCCATCGGCCTGCCGTCCCGCAGCATCGAGCTCGCCCTGGCGCTGCTGGTGGCCGCGGCGGCGGTGGCCGCCTTCGAGGCGGTGGGCTCGATCCTGGTGGTGGCGCTGCTGGTCTGCCCGGCGGCGGCGCTGCGTCTGATGACGGACCGCTACACGGTGCAGGTGCTGGGCGGGGCGGGGCTCGGCGCGCTGCTGGGCGCCGTGGGCTATGCGCTGGCCGGACCGGTGCCCGCGGCGCTCGGTGTCGATCTGGCGCTCAACGCGGCCGGGGTGATCGGGACGCTCGGCGGGCTGGTGGTGGCGGCCGCCGCGCTGCTGCGGCCGCGGCGGCGTCCGGCCGCGGCTGCGATCACGGCCTGAGTCGCGGCCTCAGGCCGCGAGCGCCATCGCCGCGTGGTTGCGCACGCGCACGAGGGTGAACAGCCCGGCCGGCTGGCAGGGCTCCATCGCCTCCACCCGGACCTGGGCGGGGTCGAGCAGGTCGGACAGGGCGAAGTCGGGATGCCAGCCGAGCAGCCGCGCGAGCGGCGCCATGGAGCGCTCGGCCCACCAGCGCAGTCCCGACTCGGCGGCGAAGTGGTTCACGAAGAGCAGGTCGCCGCCGGGGCGCACCACGCGCGACATCTCGGCGAAGAGCGTCTTGGCGTTGGGCACGACGGAGGCGGTGAACATCGCCACCGCGATGTCGAAGCTGCCATCGGCGAAGGCCATGCGCTCCGCGTCCATCTCGCAGAGGCCGACAACCTGGGAAAGACCTTCCTGCCGGACGCGCTGGGCGGCCTTCTCGAGCATCTCGCGCGAGAGGTCCACGCCGACCACGCGCTTCTCGCGCCGGTAGCGCGGCAGGGCGAGGCCGGTGCCGACGCCGACCTCCAGCACGCGGGTGCCGGGCAGGCGGTTCACCTCCTCCACGGCGCGGCGGCGGCCATGGGCCGAGACGCCGCCGAAGACGACGTCATAGACGCCCGCCCAGCGGCGATAGGCGTCACGGACGCCTTCGGCGTCGAGGACGGCGCGGGGGTGGTCACGATCGGGGATGTCGGTGCGGATGCTCATGCTGGCCCGTTCCGGAAGCGCGGTGCTAGGGCCAACCGGCCGCCGGCGCAAGCGGATCATGAAGGTCGCGTTGCGGTTCCGGGCTCGGGGCGGCGCCCGCCGGGCAGGGCGACCAGCACCCCGCCCGCCGCGATCACCGCCGCGCCGAGCAGGGTCCAGCCATCCGGCCAGTCGCCGAAGACCAGCACCCCGGCCAGCCCCGCCCAGACCAGCTGGCTGTAGGACATCGGCGCCAGGACGGAGGCCGGGGCGCGCGCGAAGGCCAGGATCAGCAGGCTGTGCCCCGCCGCGCCGAGCGCACCCAGCAGCAGCATCCAGGGCAGGTCCGAGAGCGGCGGGGTGACCCAGACGAAGGGCTGCGCGAGGGCCGTGAGCGCGCAGGCCGCAAGGCTGGTATGCACGAAGGTCGTGCGCGGGTCGTCCACCGTGGCAAGCCTGCGGGTCAGCAGCTGGTAGGCCGAGTTGGCGACCGCGGTGACCAGCGGGAGCAGCATCGCCCAATGCAGCGGCTCCCCGGTGAGGAAGGGCGGGCGGATCGCCACCATCACGCCCGCGAGGCCAATCGCCACGCCGAGCCAGCGCCGGGGCGAGACGCGCTCCCCCAGCCAGAGCGCCGCGGCGGCGACGGTCAGCACCGGGGCGGCGAAGATCACGGCCGTGGCGTCGGCCAGCGGGATGTGGATCAGCGCGAAGGAGAGCGCGGCATTGGCCACCGCAAGCATGGCGCTGCGCAGCGTCTGCAGCAGCGGTGCGCGGGACCGCCACGGCACCCCGCCATCCAGCAGCCACAGCGTGACGACGACCACCAGCGTGTGCGCCACGAAGCGCACGAACATCAGCTGCGGCACCGGATAGAAGGCGACCAGCACCTTCAGCAGCGCATCCATGGCGACGAAGAGCGCGAGCGCCACGAGCTGCAGCAGAACGCCCTGGAGGGTGCGGGACATCCGCCGCACTCTGGCAGGCCCGGGCGCGCCGTCCAGCGCGCCGGAAGCGGGTCAGGCGTGCCCGGCGACGCCGGAGAGCAGGGCGGGGTCCACCTGCAGCTTGGCCAGCGCCTGGCGCCAGAGGCCGCCTGGATCGGCGGAGAACAGCAGCGCCTCGTCCGCCGGCACGGACAGCCAGGCATTCTGCTGGATCTCGCTTTCCAGCTGGCCGGGGCCCCAGCCGGCATAGCCCAGCGCCAGGAAGCCCTCGCGCGGGCCGCCGCCGCCGGCGATCGCCTTCAGGATGTCCACGCTGGCGGTGAGGACCAAGCCGGGGCGGACCTTGAGGCTGCCCTCGGTCTCCCAGTCCTCGGTGTGCAGCACGAAGCCGCGGCCGTTCTCCACCGGCCCGCCCGACATCAGGCGGATGCGGCGCTGCGGCGGCACCGGGTCGAGGTCGAGCTGCTTGAGGAGGTCGTCGAAGGACAGCCCGTCCAACGGCTTGTTGAGCACGATGCCCATCGCCCCCTCGCCGGAATGGGCGCAGAGGCAGATCACGCTGCGGGCGAAGCGCGGGTCCTGCATGGTCGGCATGGCGATCAGGAGCTGGCCGGTCAGCCAGCCCTCGCCGCCGGGAGCGCCGGGAAGGGCACCTCGGCGACCGGCAAACGGCTTCCTGGGACTCTGTCTGGCCATGCACGGAAGATGGCGGCGGCCGGGTGGCCCCGCAAGGACGCTCCGTGATCCGCCGGACCCCTCCCCGCATGGACGACCGGCCAGGATCCGATCTAGATGCGGGCGCAACCCCGAGACCTCCGGAGAGAACGCGATGACCATCAAGGTGGGCGACCAGATCCCGTCGGCGAAGATCATGCAGGCCACCGCCGAAGGCCCGAAGGAGGTGGACACCGCCGAGCTCTTCGCCGGCAAGACGGTGGTGCTGTTCGGCGTGCCGGGCGCCTTCACCCCCACCTGCTCGGCCAAGCACCTGCCGGGCTTCGTGCAGCATCACGACGCGCTGAAGGCCAAGGGCGTGGACCTGATCGCCTGCATGGCGGTGAACGACGCCTTCGTGATGGGCGCCTGGGGCAAGGACCAGGGCGTGGACGACAAGGTCGTGATGCTGGCCGATGGCTCGGCGGCCTTCACGAAGGCGATGGGCCTCGTGTTCGACCTGACGGCACGCGGCCTTGGCCTGCGCTGCCAGCGCTTCGCCCTGGTGGCGAAGAACGGCAAGGTCACGCACGTCGCCGTCGAGCAGCCGGGCGCCTTCGAGGTGAGCAAGGCCGAGGCGGTCCTGGCGGCGCTCTAGCCGTGGCACGGCGCGCCCGCGGCACAACGCCGCCGCCGGGCGACTACGCGCTGCTGGCCTGGCAGGCGAGCTGGGTCTTCGCGCTGCGCAGCGCGCAGCTCTGGACCCAGCCGGCCGAGGCGGCAGGCGCCCTGGCGGAGATGGCGGCCGAGAAGCATCGCGCCTTCGCCGCCGGCGCCGTCGCCGCGGGGCGCGCGGCGATGGCCGGCACGCGCCCCGACCTGGTCGCCGCCGCCGCCCTGCGGCCGGCGCGGCGACGTGTCGCGGCCAATCTGCGCAAGCTCACCCGCGCGAGAACTTGATCCGGCGCAACGCGCCGGTCCGGCTGCAGGGCCATGCTGTTCCCTCCAAGTGACAGAACCGGAGGGCTGCATGGACGGAACCTGGCTTGAGGATCCCTGGGCGGTGGATCCGGCGGTGTTCGCCGGCTTCGCGGAACCGGCCTCGCGCCTGCGCTTCCTGCTTGCCTATGCCGTCCTCGCGCCGTCCGGCCACAACACCCAGCCCTGGCGCTTCCGCCTGCGCGACGATGCGACGCTGGAGATGCTGGCGGATCGCAGCCGCGCCCTGCCGGTGGTGGACCCCGACGACCGGGAGCTGACGATCTCCTGCGGCGCGGCGCTGGGCAATCTCCGCTGCGCCGCGGCGGGCCTGGGCGAGGCGCTCGCCGTCGAGGTGCTGCCCGATCCCGCCGATCGCGACCTGATGGCCCGCATCCATGCGCTGGGCCCGTGCCCGCCCGCGGTGGGGAGCGCGCCGCTGCTGCGCGCCGTCACCGCCCGCCGCACAAGCCGGCAGGTCTACGACCCGGACCCCGTGCCGGAACCGCTGCGCCTCGCGGCCATCTCGGCGGCGGAGCGCGAGGGCGATGCGCGGCTGCACTGGGTGGAAGCGCGGCGCGAGCGGCATGCGCTCGCGCTGCTGATCGCCGAGGGCGATCGCGCCCAGATGGGCGATCCGGCGTTCCGCGGCGAGCTCGCCACATGGATCCGTTCGCGCCACAGCGCGCGGCGCGACGGCCTCTCGGCGGCGGGCTTCGGCATGCCTGACCTGCTCTCCGGCGTCGCCGCGATGGTGCTGCGCCGCTTCGACATCGGCAACGGCCAGGCGGCGCACGATTCGACGCTGGCGGAGGGCGCACCGGCGCTTGCCGTCCTCGCCACGCCGGGCGACACGCCGCGCGACTGGATGGCGGCCGGAGAGGCGCTGGAACGGCTGCTGCTGGCGCTGACCGCCGGCGGCCTCACCGCGTCCTACCTGAACCAGCCCATCGAGGTGCCCTGGCTGCGGCCGCGCGTGGCGGAGGCGGTGGGCGCGGCGATGCCGCAGGTCCTGCTGCGCATCGGGCGTGGCCCGAAGCCCGCGCCTTCCGCGCGCCGCCCGGTGCATGAGGTCTTGTGCGAGGCCTGACGCGCCGCGATGTGACTGCCGGAACGTGGCAGGCCCGGCAGGAGAGCGGCATGGACGAGCGCAGGATCTGGGTGGTGTGGGGCGGCGTCTTCACCGACACGAGCTTCACGCGGCTCGATCCCGGCACGGAGGAGCTGCACGGCCCCTTCCACGACCTGGCGAGTGCGGAGCGCGCCTGGCGCGACCACATGCGGCGGAAGGTGGACATCGCCACGCACCGGCTGTTCGTGATGGA
This sequence comes from Falsiroseomonas bella, assembly GCF_003173615.1. Classification (GTDB taxonomy): domain Bacteria; phylum Pseudomonadota; class Alphaproteobacteria; order Acetobacterales; family Acetobacteraceae; genus Falsiroseomonas; species Falsiroseomonas bella. The sequence goes on from NZ_QGNA01000001.1 coordinate 140,620, forward strand.
AGCGCGCGCCACGCCGCCGGGCGCGTAGCGCGGACGGGCGACTACGCCAGCATGCTCACATGCGCGGCCACAACCCGCCAGCCGAGGCCGGGCAGGCGCGCCCAGCTCTGGCTCTGCCGCCCGACCTTGCCGTTGCGGTGGAACAGCGTGTTGGCGGTGGCGAAGTCCCGGCCATAGGTGGTGATCACGGTCCGATCCAACTCCCGCGCCAGGCCCGTCGAAGGGCGGGCGGCGCGAAAGGCCTGGATCTCCGCGGAGCCGTAGAGGTTCTCGCCGGCGCCGTAGCGGATGGTGTGCGGGCTGTCCCAGAACAGCTCATCCAGCACGGCGACGTCGTTCGTCACCAGCGCCTGCTCGTAGCGGGCGAAGGCGGCGGAGACCTCGGCATGGGTCTCGGGGTGGTTGATCTCCATTCAGCGCTCCGGCGGGCTGGGTGAGGCGACGACGCCGGCGCGTTCCAGCGCGGCGGCGACGCGGAAGAGGTGATCCTCGCGCCAGGGCGCGGCGATGAGCTGCACGCCGATGGGCAGGCCGTTGGTGGTGCCGGCGGCGGCGGGATCGGCGAGCGGCACGACCATCGCGGGCAGGCCGATGGCGGAGATCGGCTGGCTGAAGGCGCCAAGCGCGGGGCGCAGCGGGATGGCGGCGCCGTCGATCTCGATCATGTCCTGGCCGATCGGCGTGGCGGCGAAGGGCGTGGCGGGGGTGATGAGCACGTCCGCCTCCTCGAATAGCGCGAGCGCCTGTTCGCGGAAGGCGGCGCGGAGGCGCTGCGCCTGCGCCAGCCAATGCGCCGGCAGCAGCGCGCCGGCGAGGAAGCGGTCGCGCGTCATCGGGTCGAAATCGTCGGGGCGCGTGCGCAGATCCGGCAGATGCAGGTTCGCGCCTTCCGCCATGGTGATGATCACCGCGGCGGCGCGGACCTGCGCGGCGAGCGGGAGTTCGACGCGCGCCGTCGCATCCAGCGCGCGCGCCACGATCTCCGCCGCGGCGAAGCATTCGGGGAGGCCGTTGGCGGCGAAGTGCCCGCCGAGGGTGGCGATGCGCAGGCCCTTCGTACCCACGGAAAGGCGCGGCATCACCGGCTCCTTCGCGCGGCGCTGCTGCACGGGATCGTCCGTGTCGCTGCCCTGCAAAGCGTCGTAGGCCAGCGCCAGATCGGCGACGTCGCGCGCGAAGGGGCCGACATGGTCGAAGCTGGCAGCGAAGAGATACGCGCCCTGGCGCGAGAGGCGACCATAGGTCGGCTTCAGCCCGAAGATGCCGCAGAGCGAGGCCGGCACGCGGATGGAGCCGTTGGTGTCGCTGCCTAGGCTGAGCGGCACGAGCCCGGCAGCAACAGCCGCCGCCGAGCCGCCCGAGGAACCGCCCGCGATGCGCGTGGTGTCGTGCGGATTCCGCGCCGGACCGTAATGCGTGTTCTCGGTCGTGAAGCCGAAGGCGTATTCGTCCATGTTCAGCGCGCCGACGCAGATCGCCCCCGCGGCGCGAAGCTGGCGCACCAGGAAGGCGTCGCGCGATGCGGGCGGCGCGCCCTTCTCGATGACCGATCCCGCCAGCGTCGTGACGCCTTCGAGATCGAACAGATTCTTCACGGCGAAGGGCACGCCGGCGAGCGGGCCGGGGCTGCGATCCGCGGCGATGGCGGCGTCCACGGCCTTCGCATCGGCGCGTGCGCGGTCCGCGATGACGGCGGTGAAGGCGTTGATTGCGGGGCTGCGCGCGGCGATGGCGTCGAGTGTCCGTTCGACCGCTTCGGCGGCGCTGAGCCTGCCCGCGCGGATCGCTGCGGCGGTGGCGGCGGCCTTCATCGCGGCGCGGCGACGAAGACCGGCGCGGGCTCGTCGGTCGGCGTCAGCGGAACCGAGTCGACCACGGAAGCGGCGCGCGCGGCGACGCGGAGGTTCTGCACGACGCCGGGCAAATGGCGGTCCTGCAGCGTCAGCCCGATCAGCGCGGCGGCCTGGCGAGCATAGGTCTCGAGGTCGGGCTCGGAGGTGGTCATGCGGGCCGGTCCGTTCGCTTTTGCAGCGCAGCATCCTGCCTAAGCGGGCCGGGTTGGAAAAGGGCGCTTCTCCCTCCCCCGCTGTGCGGGGGAGGGCCGGGGTGGGGGCGGTGCGCCCCTACTCCGGCGCGCCGGCGAAGCCGAGTTGCTTGCGCGTCTCCGTATCGGACCGCAGCGTCTGCCGGCGGGTCGCGGCGTTCATCGCCTCCGCGCGCCATTGCGCCACGCGCCGCAGCAGCGCGACGCCGCCGCCCGGCACCGCGCGCGCGACATGGCCGAGCCGGCCGCCGCCGAATTTCGCGAAGAGCTCGTCCTGCAGGCAGACGATCGCCTCGAAGCTGCCGGGATTGCCCTGCCGCGCGCCGCGGCCGATCAGCTGGCGGTCGATGCGCGGGCTGTCGTGATACTCCGCCACGATCACATGCAGCCCGCCGAGCTCCTCCACGCCTTCGCCGAGATGGATGTCGGTGCCGCGGCCGGCCATGTTGGTGGCGACGGTGATGCGGCCGCGCTCCCCGGCGCGGGCGACGATCTCCGCCTCCTCCTTGTCGAAGCGGGCGTTCAGCACGGTGTGCGCCAGGCCGCGCGCCGCGAGACGTTCCGAAAGCGCCTCCGACGCCTCGACGCTCTTCGTGCCGATCAGCACGGGGCGGCCCGTGGCGCTGACCCTGCGCGCGGCTTCGGCCACGGCGTCCCATTTCGATGCCATGTCGGCGAACAGCTTGGCGCCGAGATCCTGGCGGCGGCTGGGCTTGTTGGTGGGGATGCGCGCGATGGGCAGGCCGTAGACGGCGCGCAGCTCGCCCGCCAGCTCCCAGCCCGTGCCGGTCATGCCGGAGAGGCGCAGGTAGCGGCGGAAGAAGCGCTGGTAGGTGATGCGGGCCAGCGTCTCCCGCCTTCCGGTCAGCTCGACGCCTTCCTTCTGCTCGATCAGCTGGTGCAGGCCGCGTTCCCAGGTGCGGCCTTCGGCGATGCGGCCGGTGTATTCGTCCACGATCTGCACCTTGCCCTCGGCCACGACGTATTGCTGGCCGCGGAGGAAGAGGTGCAGCGCGGACAGCGCCTGCTCGGCCAGCTCCTCTCGCGCGCGGCGGATGCCCCAGAGGCCGCCGCGCAGGCGCGTATCCTCCTCCACGCGCGCCTTGCCGGCTTCCGTGAGGCGGATCAGGCGGCGCGCGGGCAGCCGCTCGTAGTGCTGCCCTTCCGTCAGGCGGGAGGCGACTTCGAGCGCGAGCGCATAGGTCGCGGCCTCGTCGTCGCCCTCGACCTCGGCGGAGATGATCAGCGGCGTCCGCGCCTCATCCACCAGCACGCTGTCTGCCTCGTCCACGATGGCAAAGCCGAGGCCGCGCAGCAGCAGCGGCTGCGCGAAGCGGTCGCGCAGCATCGCCTGCACGGCGCGCCCGGCGCGGTCGCGGCGATGGCCGAGCGCGATGCGGTCGCGCAGGTAGTCGAAGGCAATCTCCTTGTTCGCGCCGTAGGTGATGTCGGCCTCATAGGCCTTGCGGCGCTCGTCCGGTTTCTGGCCGTGGCGGCAGATGCCCACCGTCAGGCCGAACAGCTCGTAGAGCGGGCGCACGATCTCGGCGTCGCGCTCGGCCAGGTAGTCGTTGACGGTGACGACATGCACGGGCAGGCCGGCGAGCGCGGCCGCGATGGCGGGCGGTCCGGCGGTGATGGTCTTGCCCTCGCCCGTCGCCATCTCCGCGAGCCAGCCTTCCACCAGCGCGCGGCCGCCCATGAGCTGCACGCGGTAGTGGCGCTTGCCAAGGACGCGGCGGCTGCCCTCGCGCGCCAGGGCGAAGCAGCGCACCAGCAGGTCGTCGCGCAGGCCGTGGCGCAGGAAGAGCGGGCGCAGCGCCTGCGCGGCATCCTTCAGGCGCTCGTCGCTGAGCGGCTGCACCTCAGGCTCCGCCGCGTCCACGCGGTCGCAGAATTTCTCGAGCATGCGGCGGCGATGGCCGAGGCTGCGCGCCGTCACCTCGCCCCAGGCCATCAGCGCGCGATCGGCCAGGTTGGGATCGCGCTCCGCGCGTTCGGGATACGGCCCGGACTGGCGTTCCTCGGTGCGCCAGGGCTTGAGCCGTTCGTGGCTCATTGTCAGGCGGCCCGCCGCTCTTCAGGCGGGCCGAGGGCGCGACGGGTTCCCATGCACGTTGCCGTGCAACGTGCATGGGGTCCCGGAATGCGCCCCGCGGCAAAGCCGCGAAGCCAAGGCCGCGGATGCGGCCGCCCGGCGTCTGAGGGGCGTCATAACTGCAATCGCGCGAGCACCAACTGGCGGCCGCGGCGCCACCATTGGGCGCCCAAGGGCTCCCAGCCATGGTCGAAGCGCACGAAGACGCGGCTGCCATAGGCCTCGCGCACCAGCCCGTCCGGCAGGGCGAGGTCGAACTGGAACAGGCGCTGCAGCGTGCGCGGCGCCTCGCCGCCCGAGGCCGGATCGGAGGCGAAGCGGCCGCCGCCTTCCACCGCGAGCGCACGGCTCGGCAGGCGGTCGGAGGCTGCCGGCACTTCCCGCACCAGGCGCGCCGAAAGCGGTTCCCAGACGCGGCCGGGCAGCTTGATCTCGACCTCGCCGAGGCGGTCGCGCACCAGCTCGATATCAGCCTGCGGCACCACCACGCGCACCAGGGATGCGCTCTCCGGCGTGATGAAGCCGATGACGTCGCCCCGCTTCACGTAGCGGCCGGGCAGGTCCTCGGCGCGCGGCACGCGGAAGGTGCCCTCGGCACCGCTGACCACCTCCAGCGCCGCGAGCTTCTCCTCGGCGCGCGCCAGTTCCTGCGTCTTGAGCGCGATCTCCTGCTGCGTCACGCCGGCCTGCACGCGGTTGGTGAACTGCTCGGAATCGAGGCGCGCGCGCAGCGCCTCGATCTGGGTGCGCAGCACCGCGACCTGCGCGACGAGCTCGGGGTGCTCGGCCTCCACCAGCCGCATCCCCTTCCCGACATGGCTGCCGGGCGCGATGGCAACCGCGCGGATGAAGCCGTCGCCGCCGGCGCGCACGATCGCCTCCTCCGGCAGCCAGACCACGCCTTCGGAGGTGGTGCGCAGCGGCGCCGGCGCGACGGCGAGCAGGAAGGCGGCCGCGGCAAGGCCGCCGAAGGTGATCGCCATGGCGCGGCCGCGCTTCAGCTGCAGCTTCGGGCTGGTGCCGACATGCCAGAAGGCCTTCGCCATCGGCCAGACCAGGCCCATGACGATGCCCGCGATCGCGACGAGCGCGCCGATGACGAAGAAGCGCTCCGCCACGAACAGCGCGATGCCGAACAACACCACCATGCGCCAGGCGAAGGAGGCAGGGGCATAGACGGCGAACCAGAAGCGCTCCCACGGCGTCGCGCTCGGTTCCTCGACGTCGGCGCCGAACAGCCTGCGTTCGGCGATCCAGCCCCACCACTTGTTGGCGCGGCCGCCGAGGTTCGGGATCTCGAGCAGGTCGCAGGCGATGAAATAGCCATCCAGCCGCATCAGCGGGTTCAGGTTGAAGATCACGGTCGAGACGCCGGCGACCAGCATCACGTTGAAGCACAGCGCGCGCAGCAGCCCGGGTTCCAGCAGCGTCCAGGCGATCATCGCCAGCGCCGCGATGAAGGCCTCCACGATCACGCCCGCCGCGCCTACGCCCGCGCGCCGCCACTTGCTGCGGAAGGCGGCGGAGGCGGTGCCGTCCACATAGGGCACCGGGGCGAGCGCCATCAGCATCACGCCCATCTCGTGCACCTCGCCGCCGCCGGCGCGCGTGGCATAGGCATGCCCCATCTCGTGCAGCAGCTTGAGCACGGGGAAGACGATCGCCACCATCAGCAAGCCGTCGGGCGTGAGCACGCGGTCCGCGAGGTTCGCCGTCAGCTCCGGCCAGTGCATGCCGGCCAGCACCGCGCCGGCGCCGACCACCAGCAGCCAGAGCAGCGCACCGAATTTCGACATCAGCGGCTGCACGAAGGGCAGCGTGGCGAGCAGGAAGCGGTCCGGGTCCCAGAGCGGGAACTTCACGGCAAGCGGATTGCCCGCGCGGCCGAGCAGCTTGCGGCGCTTCTGCTTGCCGCGGCGCTGCAGCATCTCCTTCGGGTCGGCCGCGACATCGGTCTGCAGCAGGTCGGCGGAATGGAGCTGCGAGAGCAGGTTCACCACCGAGGTCTGCGTCGGTGCATCGTCGCCGAGCTGGTCCACCAGCGCCTTCCACAGCTCATCCACTGTGCGCTTGCCGTCCATCATGCCGGCGAGCTGGTAGGCGGAGGGGCTGAAGCGGTGATAGCGCCCGGAGGCGTGGTCCTGCACCACGTACCAGGTGTGGCCGCGGTAGCGGTGCCGATGGATCTTCACATGCGGGCGCAGCCGCGGCTTGAGGCGCGCGACGCGGTGCCATTCGGGGCTGAGGAAGGCGTCGGCGGCCATGGGTTATGTCCGCCGGCGCATGGTCACGGCAGCCATGTCCACAGGCTCATGCGCACCCAGTCCACGAGGCTGCGAGTCCAGATCCAGACCAGGGAGCGGTCCTCGACCGAGAGCTTCGCCACGCCTTCCATTCCCGGGCGCAGCCGTGCCGCAGGGTCGGTCACGGCGGCCTCGACGCGGAAGACGTTGCGGCCGTCCTGCGCATTCGCGACCGGCGTCACCTTGCTGATCGCCACGGGGAAGGACTGGCCCGAAAGGCCGGTCAGCACCAGCTCGCCCCCCTGCCCTTCCGCCACGTAGCGCATGTCGCGCTCATCCACCTGCAGCACGACGCGGAAGCCATCGAGCGGCGCGATCTCGAACAGCACCTTGCCCGTTTCCACCGGCGCGCCGAGCTGCTGCGAGAGGTCGCCCGAGACGACGATGCCGCGGAATGGCGCGCGGACCTGCGCCCGCGCCAGCTTGCCTTCCACCAGCGCAAGCTGCGCTTCCGTCTGGCGCACCTGCGCGGCGAGCATGCGCGCCTGGGCGCGGTCCTGCTTGCCCAGCGCTTCCTGGTAGCGGAGCAGCTGCTGCTCGCGCTCCGCCCGCCAGCGCGCGGCTTCCAGCTTCAGCTCGCGGTCGTCGAGCGTGGCCAGCACCTGGCCTTCCTCCACCACGTCGCCGGCGCGTGCCGGCGCGGTGGCGACGAAGCCCTCGAAGGGTGCGACGGCGGCGCGCTGGACGGAGCCCTCGATCGCCGCCTTGGCCGCGACGCGGAACTCGCCGGTGGCGACCGCGAGCCAGGCACCAAGCGCCAGCGCCGCGGCGAGCGCGAGCTTCAGCGCCGGCCGGCGCGGGCCGAAGACCGCGCGCAGCGCATCGCCGGCCATGGTCGCGATGCGGCCGGTGACGAGCTTCTCGCCCTCGGCCTTCGCCACGATCAGCGGGCCGAGCGCATGGCCGACCGCTTCCAGCATGCGCAGCGTCGTGGCGTCGAAGGCCTCGCCCTCGCGCTCGAAGGTCAGCACGCCGATGGTGCGCGGGCCGGCGGTGAGCGGGATGGACGCCACGGTCGTCGCGCCGGAGAGGCGGCCGAGCTCGGTCGCCGCAACGGCGATGCGCCGCGCCGTCTCCGGCAGGGCCGGCAGCAGCACGGCCGCGTCCTGGTCCAGCACCTCCTCCATCGCGGCCTCGATCGCGGCGACGGTCTGGGCCTTCTCCTCGAACCAGGCCGTGTGGGAGACGGCGACGAGCCGTGCGCCACGATGCTTCGCGAGGCCGAGGCAGACGCGGCGGCAGTTCAGCCGCGTCGCGAGATCGGTGGCGACGGCGACGGCCGCGGCATGCAGCCGCGCATGCTCGCCGGCGACGGCGGCGACATCGAGGGCGATGGCGGTGCGGCGCAGCTGTTCCGCATCCATGCTGGCCTGGCGGCGGCGGAACAGCGTCTCCAGCCAGCCTGCGCCCCAATGCAGCTGGCGCAGCGCGGCCTGCAGCGCGGCGCCGGTGGCGCGCACTTCCAGCACCACCGCGCCATGCACGGCGCCGTCGAGTTCCAGCGGGTAGGCGACCTCGGAGGCGCCGTCGCGCCCGGCGAGAACGACGCCGCGCTTCTCGGCCAGCGCCTGCTGCGCGGTCTTGGCGAGATGCGTCACGTCGCGCGCGCGGTCCGGCCAGATCGCGGCCGGCGTGAAGCGGCCGCGGCCTTCCTGCAGCAGCAGCAGGCCCGCCTGCACATCCGGCACGTTGCGGCACTGGATGGCAAGCCAGGCGTTGCAGAACTCGCTGGCCTGCTTCGCGCCGGCGAAGGAGGCCCAGAGCGCGGCCTCCCCATCCGTCTGCGCGACGAGGCGGAGCTTCGGCTCCGCTGCGCCGGGGCGCCCGATATCTTCGGCGAAGGACATCGCGCGCCCCCGCCGCTCAGGCCACCTGGCCGATCACGACTTCGATGTCGCGATTCGGATCCTCGGTTCCCGTGCCTTCGGCGACGAAGCCGACCTGCCAGGAGGAGACGCCGCCCGCCGGCTGGACCGGCGCCGCGAAGCCGGAGAACTCGGCGGCGAGGTCCACGACGAACTCCTCCTCCTCCGGCTCTGCCGCGGCGACGCGCTTCGTCGCGGGCGTGGAGGCGGGCAGCGCCAGGGCCGCGGGCGCCGGCGCGGCGCCGGTCACCGTCACCGTCACCCAGGCCGAGCGCCGCGCGCCCTGCTCGTCGGTGATGGTGTAGGTGAAGCGGTCGGTGCGGACCGCGCCGGGCGCCAGCGCGGTCAGCGTGGCGGAGGCGGTGGGATCGTAGGTCAGCGTGCCGTCCGGGTTGATGCTGACGGCGGCGCCGAAGCGGCTGACCGTCTGCGCCTCCAGCAGCGTGAGCACGGCGCCGGTGTCCACGTCGCTGTCGTTCGCCAGCACGTCGATCACGATCGGCGCGCGGGACGTCGCGGCGGCTGCGTCGGCCGTGGCGACCGGCGGGTTGTTGCGGCCGACCACCCGGATCTGCACCGTCGCGGTCGAGCTTGCGCCATGCTCGTCCACGACCGTGTAGCTGAAGCTGTCGTTGGCCGTCGCACCGACCGGCAGCGCCTGGAAGGCGGCGACGCCGGTCGGGTCGTAGGCGACCTTGCCGTTGACCACCGACAGCGTCGCGCCGCCGGCGCTGCTCGCCGCGAGCCCGGTGATGGACAGCACGGCGGAGGCGTCGCCGTCGCGGTCATTGGCCAGGACAGCGACCTCGGTGACCTGGTCGGCGCGCGCCGAGGCGGCATCCGCGATGGCGACCGGCGCGTCGTTCACGCCGTTCACCGTGACGGCGATCTGGCCCTGGCGCAGCTTGCCCGCATTGTCGCGCAAGGTGACGGTGACGAGGTCCGCGGCGCTGTCGCCGGCATCCAGCGCCTGGATGGCGGCGGAGCGGCGCGGATCGTAGTTCACCTTGCCGTTGACGATGCTGACCTGCGCGCCGAGCCCAGTGACCGGGCTGACCGAGACCAGCGGCCAGGATCCGACGGCCATGCGCAGCACCGTGTCCTCGTCGGTGCTGCCTGGGGCGAGCGGGATCAGATGGCTGGTGTCGCCCAGCCCCGCCACGGTGACGTAGACCGTGGCACTGGCCGTGGCGCCGTGCTCGTCGCGGACGGTGTAGCTGAAGCTGTCCAGCGCGGTCTCGCCGAACAGCAGCGCCTGCAGCGCCGGCGCGCCGGTGGGGTCGTAGACCGCCTTGCCGTCCACGATCGCGATGCTGGCGCCGAGGCGGCTGGTCGCCGCCACGCCGTCGAGCGTCAGCACCGCGCCGTTGTCGCGATCAGCGCCGCCGACCTTCGCGTCGATCTCCGCGACGGTGCGGGCATCCGTCTCGGCGTTCACGCGCTGCGCCACGGGCGCGTCATTCACGCCGGTCAGCATGATGGACAGACGGCCGGTCACCGGTTCGCCGAGCGCGGTGAAGCCGCTGAAGTTGATCCCGTCCTGCATCGTCTCGCCTTCGGCAAGCCGCTGCACGCGCGGAGTGTTGCGCGGATCGTAGAGGATCTTTCCGCCCACCAGGCTGACGGCCGCAGTCTGCGCGCTGATGCTGCCGACCGACGTGACGGTCACGTCCGGCACGGCGACGAGGATCTCGGCGTCCTCCGTCGTGCTGGTGCTGAAGGGCACGAAGGGATCACGCCGCCCCGTGACCAGCACCGTGACGGTCGCCTCCGCCTCGCCGCCCGCGCCGTCCGAGATGCGGTAGGTGAAGCTGTCCGTCAGCTCCTCGCCGAACTTGATCTGCTGCAGCTCGGCGGAGACGCGTGGGTCGTAGCTGACCCGCCCGTCCGGCAGCGCCACGAGGGCGGCGCCGCGGGTGCTGAAGGCCGGCAGCCCGACGAGCGACAGGGACTGGCCGGCATCGGCATCCGTGTCGTTCAGCAGGACGGGCAGGATCATCGCCCGGTCCTCATGCGTCGTGTAGCTGTTCGGCCGCGCCTTCGGCTCGTCGTTCGTGCCCTCGACAGTCACCGTCACGGTGGTCGTCGCGGTGGCGCCGGTGGCGTCTGTGACCGTGTATTCGAAGCTGTCGGTCGCCGTCTGGCCGGGCAGCAGCGCCTGCAGCGTCGGCGCGATCTTCGGGTTGTAGTGGACGCGACCGTCCGCCAGCACCGTCAGCACAGCGCCCTGCGCCGACTGCGCCTGCGGCAGCGTGACCGTCAGTGGCGCCGTGCCGCCGTCATTCGCCGTGACGTCGATGACCTGCGTCGTGTCCTCGTCGGTCGTCGCGCTGTCGGGCAGCGCCGCCAGCTCGCCGCCGGTCGGCGCAAGCCGCGTCCCGATCTGCAGGGCGATGGCCTGGCCGCTGCCGGAGGTGCCGGCGACAGGCTGCGGCGTGGTCACAACCCAGTCGGGCACGCCCACCATGCGCACAGCATACGCGCCCGGGCCGAGCAGGCCGAGATCGAATGCGCCGGCGGCGTCGGTCAGCGCCTCGGTCTCGTTCTCGTCGAGCGTGGCGTTGCCGTTGGCGTCGAGGAAGACGGTCCGGTCCGCGACGCCATCCTCGCCGGCATCGCGCTGCCCGTCGGCGTCCGCATCAAGGAAGACGACGCCGGTCATCGTCGCCAGCTTGAAGTTGCCGAAGCTGACATCCGCGCGGCTCTCGCCGGCGGCGAGCGTGACGCTGTGCACGCCCGGCGCCGCCGCCTGCTGCGGCCGCGTGGTGCCGCCGCCGGTGCCACCGCCCGCGCCCCCGCCCGCGCCGCCGTCATCGGGCAGCGAGGTGAAGGTCAGGATCTCCTCGAACAGCCGCGTGAACTGGATGCGCGGGAAGGAGAGACCCGTGTTCTTGACGTTGTCGTTCTCGTCATCGCCGTCGAGGATCATGTCCCCGGTGCGCTTCAGCAGCTCCGCGAATTCCGCCGTGGAGAGGTTGCGCCCGAGCACCTGCTGCGCGAGCTGCTGCGAGAGCGCCGCCGCGCCGGAGACGAAGCCCGCGGCCTGGCTGGTGCCCTGCATCGTCTGCACGCCGCCCGTGGCGTTCGCGCCGTTGAAGCGCGCACCGGGCGCCATGATGTCCAGCAGCTCGTCGTCGCGCTGGCTGAAGGCCGCGATGCGGTCGGCGCCGGTGGTGTAGTCCGTGGCGCCGGTCGCGACCGTCCAGGGGCCGCCGAAATCGCCCGACCAGACGGCGCCGACGGAGAGCACCGCCGGGTCGGCCGCGGGATAGGCCACGCCCATCGCGTTGTACTGGTTGTAGAAGTTGCCCGCGGCGGCGACCGTGATGACGTCCATGGCGGCCAGCGTCGCGAACTCGTCGCCGAGGCCGTAGCGCGGGATGGTGGTGTTCCAGTTCCCGTTGTCGCCGAGCGACATGTTGATCACGCCGACGTTCCACGCCTCGGCATTGGCGATCACCCACTGCAGCGCCTTCTCGACATTCGCGAAGGTGCCGCGGCCGCTGTCGCTGAACACCTTCAGCACGATCAGGTCGGTGCCCTGCGCAACGCCGCCGTAGCGGCTGTCGCCGCTGGCGATCAGGCTGGCGACGTGGCTGCCATGGCCCTTCGCGATGTCGGAAGCGTCGGCGTCGTTGTCCGCGAAGTCCCACTGGTAGACGATGCGGTCAGCGATGCCGTTGCCGTCCGTGTCCGGCCCGAAGAAGGAATGGTCCACGTCGATGCCGGTGTCGATCAGCACGGTGCGCACGCCGCTGCCGGTCAGGCCGGTGAAGCGCGCGTCCTGCAGCGCAGAGGTCAGGCCGGTGATGTCACGGGATTCGCGCGTCGAAAGCGCACCGAGATCCACGATGTCCGACCCGTCCGGCAACGACCAGGTGCCGCCGCAGGAACAGCCTTCCATCGTCAGCTCGACATCCGAGCCGGCAAGGCTGACCGCGATGCCGCTGCCCGCGGCGGATCCGGTCGGCGTGGTCTGCACCCAGCCGGTCCGCTGCACTTCCGCGATGATGTAGGTGCCGGGCAGCAGGCCGGTGAAGCTGTAGGTGCCGTCCGCGCCGGTGAGGACGCTGGCCTCCGTCTCCTGCAGCACGCCGTCGCCGTTGGCGTCGATGAAGATCGTCCAGCCCTCGACGCCGCCCTCGCCGTCCTCGCGCAGGCCATTGCCGTTGAGGTCTTCGAACTTCATGCCGCTGATCGAGACCGTGCGGACATTGCCGATGGCGACCGTGGCGTTCTCGTAGCCGCTGATCACCCGCATGGAGGCCGGCGGCGTGGTGCGCGCCCAGCCATCCCGCGCGACCTCGCCGATGCGCACCGTGCCGTAGGCCAAGCCGGTGAATGCGTAGCTGCCATCCGCCGCGGTGACCGTGCTGGCTTCGCCGTCGTCGAGCACGTTGTCGCCGTCGCGGTCCACGAAGAGCGTGACGCCGGCGAGGCCTTCCTCGCCCCCGTCGCGGATGCCGTCGCCGTCGAGGTCGTTGAACTTCACGCCGCCGATCGTGCCGAGCTCGAAGCGCGCGAAGTTGGCGTTCGTCAGGGTCTGCTCGGCGAGCAGCGTCACCTCGATGCGGTTGGAGACAGGCCCCGTCGAGGACCAGCCGGTGCGCAGCTCCGCGACGATCGCGTAGCTGCCCGCCGTGAGGCCGGTGAAGGCGTAGGTGCCGTTCGCGGCGGTGGTGGTGCTGGCCTCGCCGTCGTCGAGCACGCTGTCGCCATCGAGGTCGAGGAACACCGTCCAGCCTTCGAGACCGACATCGGTGGTGCCGAAGGGGCTGGTGCCGAAGACCGCGTTCGCGTCGAAATCCTCGAAGACGCGGCCGGTGATGCCGGTGGGCAGGCTCCCGGCCCGCGTCCAGCTTGCGGTCGCGCTGCCGGTGCCGGCATTGCCGGCATTGTCGAGCATGCCGGCGCCGGCGACGGTCAGTTCGTAGTCGCCCGGCTCGCCGGTCACCGCCTCGAGGCCCGAGATGCGGTAGGTGGTGCCGGACAGCAGTGCGACCGTCACGCCGGACAGGTCCAGCGCCGCGCCGTCGCGCGTCAGCACGATGTCCTGCGCATCGAAGCTGGCGGCGTCCACCGCTTCGGAGAGCGTCACGTCCAGCGTGGCGACGCCCGTGGTGCGCGGATTCGGCGTGACCTGCTGGATGGCGGTGACCGCGGGGGCGGAGACGTCGATGAAGACGCTCAGCACCGCATCGGTCGTGTTGCCCGCGACGTCCACCGTGCGCACACGGATGTCGTGCTTGCCCGGGCTGTTCAGCGCGATCGCGCCCTCGAAGGTCTGGCCGGTCACGACTGCGACGCCGAGATCGGTCTTCGTCGTCAGGTCGTAGAAGCGGACGGTGAGACCTTCCTCCGCCAGGTCGCCGAGGATCGAGAAGGCCTGGGTGTTGGTCAGCTCGTCGTCATCGGCCACGCCGCGGTCCGGCGTGATGCGCAGGTTGGTCGCCGCCGGCGGCGCGCCGATGTCCATCCGCCAGGAGGAGGAGGCGGAGCCGGTGCCGGCATTGCCCGCGAGGTCGGCGAGGCCCGCGCCGTCCACGGTGAGCACGTAGTCGCCCGCGAGGCCGGAGACCCAGTTGAAGCCCGCGATGCGCCAGACCGTCTCGCTGAGCTGCGTCAGCTCGATGTCGTCGGCGACGATCAGGTTGGCGCCGCCGTTGCGCGTCAGCGTCAGGTCCGCCGCGGTGAAGCTCGCCGGGTCGATCGCCTCGGAGAAGGTGACATCGAGCGAGAGGATCACCGTGTTGCGCGGATTGGTCGCCACATCCTCGAGGTCGAGGACGACGGGCGCCGTGGTGTCCGTCGTCCAGGTCTCGGTGAGCTGGCCGGTGCCGGCATTGCCGCTGCCCGCCTCGCCCACGCCGGATGCGAAGACCGTCAGCGCATAGGTGCCGGCCGTGCCCGTGAGCGTGCCGAGGCCGTTGATGCGGAAGCGCGTGTCGCTGAGCTGCGTGACAACGACGCGGCCGTCGAGCTCGACCGCCTCGCCATCGCGCGTCAGGGCGATGTCGGCCACGCCGAAGGTCGCCGGGTCGATGGTGCGGGAGAACTCGACCTCCAGCGCGCCGACCGCGATGTTGCGCGGATCGGGCTCCACCGTCTGGATGCTGGCCACCACGACGGAGGCGGCGGACATCGCCCAGGAGACGCTGCGCGCATTGGTGCCGGCGTTCCCGGCGCCGTCCGCCATGCTGCGGCTGTCCACGGTCAGCGCGTAGTTGCCATCCGGCGTGGTCAGCGCGCCGAGATTGCCGATGCGGTAGACGCTGGTGGAGACCTGCGTGATCGTCGCGGCGCTGAGATCCAGCGCCGTGCCGTTCCGCGTCAGCGTGAGATCCGCGACGGTGAAGGTGCCGAGGTCGAGCGGCTCGGTGAAGGTGACGTCGAGCTGGCCGACCGCGCTGGTGACGACTGCCGCGGGCGCTTCCAGCGACAGGATCGCAGGCGGCACCTTGTCGTCCACCGCATAGACCAGCGTGTAGCTGCCGGTGGAGTTGCGATCCAGCAGGTGCAGCAGGTTCTCATAGGTGGCGCCGGGCTCGCCCGGCCTGAAGGTGCGGTCGGTACGCCAGACCATGTCGCCGATCGGCAGAGCCGTTCCGTCGGAGCGCAGCACCTGAGTCAGGCGATAGCCCGCACCGGGATCCGCCACCTTCAGATAGGTCCAGCCGGCCTGCACATCGGCGGTCAGCGTGCGCGTCAGCCCGCCGGTGACCTGCACGTTCTGCGCCACGGTGACCGGCATCTTGCCGCCCGTGGAGAGATACAGCGTGTCCGGCAGGTGCTCGTCGTCCGGCAGGTCGTTGACCAGGTAGTCCGGGATGTCGTCGCTGGCCGGGTGGTTCACCTCCACCTGCCGGATGAGCTCGTGGATGTTCACGCTCTCGATCAGCGAGGTGCGCAGGCCGCCGAACGCGTCGAGATGCTCGAAGCTGGCCTTGTAGTCGATGAACTTGCCCTGCAGGGACGAGATCATGTTCCACTGCGCGGTCTTGGTCTCGCCCGCGGCGATGCGGCCGAGATCCACCGTCAGCGAGGGCTGGGCCGCCGCGGCGCCGACCTGGCTGCTGATGATCTCGAAGTCGATCAGCAGGCCCTTCTCGTTCTCGATGATCTCCGGCTGGGCGGAGGTGATCGTCATCCGGTTGGCGTCGCCCTTGCCCAGGTTCGTCACCTGCAGGCCGAGGGCGAAGGGCTCGGACGGCTCGATCGGGTCGGTGAAGGGATCGTCGCCGAAGACGTCGCGCTGCCAGAAGTAGTCAAGCTGCAGCCGCGCTTCCGGATAGACCGTGATCTTGGACGAGAGCAGCGGCACGTCCACGACGTTGCCGCCATCCTTGTAGACCAGGCGCCCGCCGATGGAGTAGCGCGTCGGCGCGTCCATCGCGGCGTCCACGGTGGGCAGGAAGGTGTACTTCAGCGCACCGGTCGCGCCGGCCGCGAGCGACCAGAACTCCGGCCCGCCGGTCATGTTCTCGCCATCCGGGCCGATGACAAAGAACTTGTCGTTGGCGACGTTCCCGTTCTCGTCGCGGATGTCGAGGATGAGCTGGATGTCCTCCAGCGTGCCCGCGGTGCCGTTGTCGAGCTCGAGCGTGCCGAGGAAGGCGGTGCGCGTGATCACCGCCTCCTGCTCCAGCTTCAGGCGCACCTGGGCGCAGACGCCGGCCGCGGTGGGCGAGAGGTTGCCGTCCGCGTCCAGCACCGTCGCGTCGGAGCTGCCGGGGCCGCAGGACACGCCGCCGCCGTCCCAGATCACCGGGACCGACCAGGGCGTGCCGATGCCGCCGCCATAGATGCCCCAGCCGCCACCGCCGCCGCCGCCGCCGCCACCGCCGGTGCTGCCGTCGCCGCCAATGCCCCAGTCGAGGCTGCAGAGGCAGGCGAGGATGTCGTCCAGCGCGCCGCCGAGGCCGGCGCCCGCGCCGGCCCAGCCGCCGGTCAGCGCGCCGAGGCCGACGCCGCAGATGGTGGAGACGATGGCCTGGGTGCAGTCATCGGCGCCCGCGCATTGCAGGATCATGCCGATGGCGTCGCAGACCAGGTTGGCGGGGTTCGCCTTCTTCGGATCCTTGATCCAGTCCTTCAGGAAGTCCTTCGCCGAGCCGCCGGCGCCGAGGATGTCCTCGGCGCAGAACACCGCATCCAGCTTGTGCGGCACCGACACCCACTGCCCGTTCTGGCATTCATAGGTGTAGACCGCCTCGATCCCGAGGCACTTGGCGATCGCGTTGCCCCAGCCCTGGGCGGTGATCGGCATGTCGAGCGCGGAGGCCGGCATGATGCCGTCGCCGGTCGGGATGACCATCGCGCTGGAGTTGGACGCCATCTGCGCGGCGAGCGGCGAGCCTTCGCGCAGGCGGATGGTGATCGGGATGGTGACGGAGCTCTTGGCCGGCAGCACGTCGATCACGTCCACCAGCGGGGTGATGATCAGGTCCGGGTCGTTCGGCACCTTGATCTGCACCTGCTCGGCCTGGATCAGGCCGTGGTTGGTGAGCGTGATCTCCATCTGCGTCGTCTCGCCCGGCACGATCAGCGGCATCAGCCGCGGCGTGTCCGTGGTGACAACGGGCATCGGCACTTCGGTCTCGAAGACCGATTCCAGGACGATCTTGTAGCGATCCTCGACCTCGATCGGGACGACGGTCCACTTGTACGTCACCACCTGGCGGTGCAGGAAGGCGGTGGTCTCGTTCAGGATGCCGGGCTTGATCTCGAACGCCGTCTGCACGCTGTCGTGCTTGTCGGCCGAGACGGAGAGCATGTACTTGCCCTCCGCGATGCCGGTGAAGTTGACGAAGCCGTCCTCGTCGGCGATGCCCGAGGCGATGACCTGGTAGGAGTACGGGTCGATCAGCTTCACCGCGGCGCCGGCAAGGCCGGGGTTGCCTTCGGCGAAGTAGGTGTACTCGTCCTCAACCTTGATGCGGGCGTCGCCCACGGCCTCCGAGATCGCGCGGAACTCGTAGGCGGTGGAGAGCGTGGTCCGCGTGCCGTTCAGCACCACGGTGCCCTTGTAGAGGCCGAGCGGCAGGTCCTCGCCCGGGTTAAGGCGCAGCGTGACGGTGGTCTTCTCGCCCACGCCGAGCGAGGCGATGCTGGTCGGCGTCGCGGCGGCGAGCCAGGGCTCGTTCGGCAGCACGAGGGTCAGCGGCCCGGTCTCGGTGCCGCCGTTGTTCGTCACCTCGAAGCTGACCAGCGTCTGCTCGCCCCGCAGCATGCCGGCGTTCAGGAAGCCGGGCTGCGCGACCAGGCGCGGCGTCAGCGGCGTGACGCTGACGCTCAGCGGCACGCGCAGCGTCACGCCTTCGGCCGTGGTCAGCACGAAGACGAGCCGACCGGAGGTCTGTAGGTCCTGGTTCGCCGTGAGCTGGACGCTGCCGGTGACGCTGCCGGTGACGCTGCCGTCGGCCGCGATGACGTCCGCCAGGTCGATGTCCAGGTCGAGCCAGGGCGGCGCGCCCTCCACCGCGATGGCGAGGCTGGTGAGCGGCACGTCGCCGAGATTCGCGATGGTGAAATCGAAGCTCTCGGGCGTGTTGGGCAGCAGGTCGACCGAGCCGGGGAAGCTCGTCGCCTTCATCGCCATCAGCACGAAGCTGTCCTGAGGCGTGCGCTGCGTCACGCCGGGATGGTCGGCAGCGATGGTGTAGCGGCCGGCCTCGCCGGGCAGCGGCACGAAGTCCACGGTGAAGTTGCCGTTGATGTCGGTGACCGTGGTCAGCGTGCGCGTGTTGCCGTTCGCCGAGGTGACCTGGATCGTCACCGGCTTGAACATCAGGGCGGGGTTCGTGTCCGCCGTGGCGGCATCGCCCGGCGTCGGCGCGTCGGGGTCGAAGATGTTGCCAGTGAGCGGGATGCGGGTGCCCGCCGGCGCGGCCTCGATGTCGGCGCTGACGGTCGCGCGATAGGCCGGGTTGACCTGCAGCGAGCCGACCGACTGGTTGTTGCCGTTGGAGATCTCCTCCAGCGCGCCGTTCGGGTCGGAGACCACGATCATGTAGACCGTGCCGGTCAGCGATCCCGCGAGGAAGTTCACGGTGCGCTGATAGGCCTGGTTCACGTCCAGCGGCTCGCCCGCATGGGTCGCGACCAGCACGTCGTCGGCGCCGAGCGTCACGTCGGTGGAGATGTAGACGCGATCCACCCAGGAGCCGCTCGTCGCGCCAAGGCCGCGATTGGCCACGGTGAAGGTGCCCGTCACGGCCTGGCCGGTCTTGACGGAGGTCGGCAGCGCGATGCTCGTCACCTGCAGGTCGGGCAGGTCGCGGTCGGTCACCTGCAGGCCGGCGGCGCCGGCGTTGAAGCCACCGGCCGAGGCCAGCAGCGTGACGGGGCGCGTACCGTCGCTGACGCCGTCGATCACGCCGGTGACGGTGAAGGTCGCGGAGTCCTGGCCGTCGAGGATCGTCACCGTCGCGGGCACCGTCGCCTCGGTGGTGTCGTCGCTGGTCAGCGTGACGACGAGGTCGCCGGTGGTTCCGGTGTTGCGCCGGACCGTGCCCGTGGTCTGGCCGGATTCGCCGATGACGTTGTGCGCCAGCGTGACGGACAGCGAAGGCCCGTCATCGTCCAGGATCTGCACGCCGATCTGCTGCTGCGTGCCAGGCACCGCCACCTTCAGCACGCTGTCGGCGATCTGCACGCGCAGCGGCACCAGGCGGTTGCCGTCAGCCAGCGCGTTGTCCTCGATCGCGATCGGCACATGCACCTCGTGCTCGTTCGCCGCGATCGTCACGCGGTTGGGGAAGCGCATCTGCGTCGGCGCGCCGAGCAGGATCAGCTCCAGCGGCTGGTTTGCCGCGATGTCGCGCCGGATCGTCAGCACGGTGCCCGCAGCGCCCGCGCCTTCCGACACGGCCGTCTTGCTCAGCGACAGTTCGATGTTCGGGATATCGTTGTCGAGCACCGTCATCAGCGCGGAGCCGGTGGCGTGGCCCGCCGCCTGCGCCGTGATGCGCACGTCGCGCGCGCCTTCGATGATCGTGTCGTCGATCAGCGTCACGGGGATCTGGATGGAGGACTGGCCGACCGCGAAGGTGAAGCCGGTCGGCACTGTCGCCTTCCAGCTCTTGTCCACGCCGAGCGTGACGTCGAGCGCGGCGTTGGTCGGCGTGTTGCGGGTGATCGTGGCGAGGATCTGGCCCTCGCCCTCGCCCACGGCGGGCGGGATGCTGACCGTCAGCGCGGCCACGTCGTTGTCGTTGATGCCGAGATTCGCCTGGCCGTCGGCATAGCCGGAGGCGGAGGCCGTCAGCGTCGCGGTGCGGCTGCCATCCACCAGCGTGTTGTCGGTCACGCCGATCGCAAAGGACGCCGAAGCGGCACCGGCCGCGATGGTCACGGTCGGCGGCAGCACCAGTTCGGGCCGGCTGGTGGCGAGGTTCACCACCAACGCCTGGCTGATGTCGCCGCTGCGCGAGACCGTGCCCGTGCTGGCCGCGCCGCCCGCGGCCTCCGAGATCGGGTTCACGCTGACGCCGATGGTCAGGCTGGGGTCGAGCTCCACCGCAACGTCGTCGAGCGCCGCGTTGTTCTGCTCGTTCAGCTCGAACACCGCATTGGCGGCGTCGGTGCGCACCGCGAACCAGCGCGCGCCCTCGCCGAAGGCGGGCATGGTGACCGAGACGGTCCGCACCACAGATGCGCCGGCGGCGATGGACTGGTTCTGCACGTAGTCGCTGCGCAGCAGCGTGTCGCCGCCCAGCACCTCGTCGGTCGAGAGGAAGATCTGCTCGGTCCAGGCGCCGGTCGCCGCGGCGGTGCCGGTGTTGGTGACGGTGTAGGAAAGCTGCACCGTCTTGCCGGCGCCGGCATTCGTGGGCGCCGAGATGTCGCTGATGACGAGGTCGGCATAGGCGCCGAGCGTCGCGGCGCGCGTCAGGCTCGCGACGTTATTGCCCTCGCCGGAGACGCCGCCGCTGCGCTCGAAGATCTGGCTGAAGGCATCGGTGGTGACGCGCACCAGGATGTCGCCGACGCTGCGCACGCCGTCCGGCAGCCGGACATTCGCCTGCCGCGCGAGCGATTCGCCGGCGGGCAGCGGCGCATTCGCGGCGCCGCCGAATCCCGGATAGCTGAGATACTGGTCATGCAGCGTCTCGCCGGTGGTCTGGTTGATCACCTGCAGCCGCTCGGCATAGGGCCCCGCGGGGGCGTCGCCGATATTGGCGCTGTCCCAGGTGATGGTCAGCAGGTCGCCGGAGCGCGGCGTGGCCGGCACGACCGCCAGGTTCTGCACCTGCAGGTCGGCATAGTCGGCCATGACGCTCGCGCGCGTGATCGTCGCCGCGTTGTTCGTCTCGGCGGCGCTGCCGCCCGCGCCTTCATAGGCGCTGTTGTAGGTGTCGGTGGTGACCGTCACCTTCAGGTCGCCGACGGCGCGTTCGCCGTTCGGCAGCGTGAACTGATACTGCCGCGGCGCGCCGGTGCCGGCGGCGATGGCGCCGAGCGCGGCGGCGTCGCGGAACAGCACCGTGTTCACCAGCGTCTCGCCGGTGGTCTCGTTCAGCACGACGATGCGGTCGTAGAAGGACGCCGCGGCGTCGCCCGCGCCCGTGTTGCGCACCGTCCAGCTGACCGTCGCGACCGCGCCGGATTCCAGCGCCGGCGCGCCGTTCAGCGCCAGGTTCTCCACCACGAGATCGGGCAGGGCCGCCTGGGTGACGGCGATCGCGGCCGAGACGCCGCGGTTGTTGCCCTCCGACAGGCCCTCATTCACCTGGTTCCAGTGGTCGCCCGAGACGATCACGTACCAGGTGCCGGAGAGGTCGATCGGCAGCGTGATGTCGAGGCTGCGGTTCACCTCCGCGCCGGCTGCCATGCCGGGCGTGCCGCTGCGCTCGCCCACGAAGCGCGAGGCGTTGGTGATCTCCTGCGTCGGCGAGAGGAAGACGCGCTCCGTCCAGCCGCCCGGGATCGCCGCCGTGCCGTCGTTGCGCATCGTCCAGGAGACGGTGATGGTCTGCGCCGAGGTCGCGGTCGGCGGCGCGGTGACGGAAGGAATGGTGATGTCGGGATGCGTCACCGCCACGGCGTCGGCCGAGGTGGTGGCGTTGTTCGCCTCGGCGCCGGCCTCGAAGAGCTGGTTCGCGTAGTCGCTCTCGATGCGGATGCGCCAGTCGCCATCGGCCACAACCGGCCAGTTGATGGTGGCCGAGGCGGTGTAGCTGGCGCCAGCGGCGAGCCCGCCGCTGCGCGTGACATGGCCGAGCACGGTGCTGCCGGGCTGACCGTCCTGCACCAGCAGGATGCGGTCGGTCCAGCTGCCGAAGGCGTCGCCGAAGCCCTGGTTCGTCACCGTCCAGCTGACGTTGCGCTGCTGGCCAGGCAGTGCCGTCTCCGGCACGTCGATGTCGCTGACCGTCAGGTCCGGGCTCTGCAGCGTGATCGGCGCGGTGCTGACGCCGGTGTTGTTGCCGGTCAGGCCCTTCTCGTAGATCTCGCCGAGCGCATCCGTGCGCACGATGACGTAGCGCTGGCCGGCGAGGTTGGCGGGCAGCGTCGCCGTCAGCGTGCCCTGCGTCTCGGCGCCGGCCGCCAGCGGCGCGGCGTTGCGCACATAGGTGCCGAGCAGCGTGTCCGCGCCGTCCAGCGTGCCGTCGGTGGAGAGATAGACGCGGTCGCGCCAGATGCCGGAGCTGGTCGGCCCGTCGCCCTGGTTCGCGACGGTCCATTCGACGGTGATCTGGCCGCCGCTGGAGACGGTGGCCGGCGCCGTCACCTCCGTCACGGTCAGGTCTGCGAAAGGCGAGGTGATCGCGATGGGCCGCGCCGCAGTGACGTTGTCGGCGCGTGTGTCGGGCTCCAGCACCGCCAGGCCGCTGTCGGTGCGCACGAAGAGGAAGTAGTTGCCCTCGAGCCGCGGCGGCAGCGACACGTCGAGCAGGACGTCGTATTCGGCGCCGGCGGCGAGCGCGCCGCTGCGCTGATGCGTGCCGATCACCACGTCGTCGGCATCGCCGAACACCGCGTCGTCGCTGAGGACCACGAGGTCGGTCCAGGCGGACGCGTCCGTCGCGCCGGTGCCCTGGTTCGCGACGGTCCAGGAGACCTGGATCGTGCCTTCGCCACGGCCCGTGTCGGGCGCGACGAGGTCGGAGGGCAGCAGGTCCGGATAGGCGCGCAGCGCGACACTGCGGGAGATGGAGGCGCTGTTGTTGCCCTCCGCATTGCCGGCCGGCAGCGCTTCCGTGATCTGCGTCGCGCCGTTCGTCGCCTGGTCGGCGGTGACGGTGATGCTGAGGTTGCCGGCGCCCGCCGCGCCATGCGGCAGGGTGAAGGAGACGCTGCGCGCCGCCGTGGCACCGGAGGCGAGCGGCCCGAGCGCGCCCTGGTCATAGGCCACGGTGGTGTCGAGCAGCACCTGGTTCGTGGTGGTGTTCACCACCCGCACGCGGTCCACCCAGCCCTGCGGCGTGGCGGCGTTGCCTCCGTTCTCGTCGGTCCACTGGATGGTCAGCGTGTCGCCCGACTCCGGCGACGGGTTGACCAGCGTGAGGCCGGAGACACGAAGATCCGGAGCCGAAACAATAGAGGTCGTGCTGGCGTTGTTGGCCTCGCCGTTGCCGCCGGCATTCGCCTCGAACACCAGGTCGGTGGTGTCGGTGGTGACGATGAACTCGATCACGCCGGTGGAGGAGATCCCGCCCGGCCAGGTGACGCTGGTGCTGCGCGCGCGCGTCTCCCCCGCGCCGAGGGGCGCGCCGGGGCTTGCGGCCAGCGTCAGCGTGGTCAGCAGCATCTGCTGGCCGGTCGTGGCGTTGCGCAGGATCAGGCGCTCCGTCACGTCGGTCTGCACCGCCGCCGTGCCGTCGTTGCGCGTGGTCCAGCTGACGGTCACGGCATCGCCCGGCGCCCAGCCGGAAGGCGGCGTCGCGGCGACGGACTGCACGACCAGGTCGGGATAGGGCGCGAGGGCGGAGGTCAGCGCCACCTGCGTGGCGTTGTTGCTCTCGCCCGTCCCGTTGGCATTCTCCTCATCGAGCGCGTTGGTGAGGTCGGTCGTGACCTGCACGGTGAGCTCGCCCGCGCCTCGGTTGCCCGGCGGCAGCGTCAGCGTCGCCTGCCGGTCCACGAAGCCGCCGGCGGCCAGGGCGCCGCCGGCCGGCGTGAAGGGCAGCACGACGCTCGCCAGGATCTCGCCGGTGTCCACGCGGCGCACGATCACGCGGTCCGACCAGGTGGCATCGGCCGGCAACGCGCCGATATTCGCGTCGCGCCAGCTGACGGTGATCTGGCCTCCCGATTCCACCGCGCCACCGACCGGCGCGACCGCGACGTTCTGCACGACGAGGTCGGGCGAGGGCACGGCCTCGAGCGAGGAGATGCGCACCGGCGCCTGCAGCGGGTTCGCATAGACGCCGAAGCGGTAGGTCGGGCTGCTGCCGAGGTCGGCCGGGTGGCCGTCGATCATCAGCAGGTAGGTGCCCGTCTCGGTGAGGGTGAGCGTGTCCTCGTCTTCCGAGATGCCCTGCGCGAATCGCACTTCGCCATAGGGACCGATCAGGCGCCAATAGGTGTTGCCCGATCCCCATTGCTGGGCGTCGAAGTAGAAGCGGTCGCCGGCCGTCGCCTCGAACTTGTAGAGGTCCGCCTCGCTGCCCGGCGTCAGCGCACCGCTGACCGGCGAGCCGAGGATCAGATCCTCCGCCGCGGCGACATCTATCAGCCGGAAGCTGAAGGCGCCGGTGCGATCCACGGTGCTGCGCACCGCAAGCGTGTAGTCGCCGGGCGGCAGCGTGAGCAGCGGATTGCCGGCGCCGAACTGGCTGCCGTTGCCGTTGGTCCAGCTGCGTTCGGTGACGAAGCCGTTCGGGCCGGTCAGCGACCAGCGCAGCTGATCGGCCCACCACGCGGTCTCGACGGCGTTGCCGACGGTGTCGACGAAGATGCGCTTCGTCTCGGCGAGGGTGAAGGTGAAGCTGGCCGTCTGGCCGGCATGCGCGATCTCGCCCTCGACCAGCGCGCCGAGGGTCGCGGCCGCGCTGCTGTCCGCGATCGGCTGCAGGTTGAAGGCGTAGGCCGCGCTGCCGGTGTTGTACGGGTAGCCCTCGATCAGCAGCGTGTATTCGCCCGTCGCGGGCAGCGTGACGATGCCGCGGTCCGAAAAGCCCTCACGGAACAGCTGCCGGCCCGTGGGGTCCACCAGTCGCCAATAGGCCGAGGGCTGCTGCTGCACGTCGAAATACAGCCGCTGGCCGGCGATGCCGGAGAAGCGATACGCATCCGTCTGGTTGTATGGATCGAGCGTCGCGGAGACGGGAGTGCCGGGCGTGATCGCCGTTGCGACAGCCGGATCGGTCAGGTCGAGCAGGCGGAAGGAATAGGCGCCGTTCGCCTCGCCGTCGCCATAGACCGTCAGCGTCCAGGCGCCCGGTTGCGCGCGGAAGGCGGCGCCATCCTGGTTCAGGTCGCTGTTCGAGAAATACTGCCAGCCGATCCGCTCACCGTTCGGACCATCGAGGTAGTACCGGATGTCCGAGCGGTTGGTGAAGGTGTCGAGATAGAGCAGCCGCGCGCTGCCGAGCGTGAAGGTGTAGCGGTCCACACTCCCGGGGCCGGCGATGGTCGCGTCCACCCGCGTGTTGAGATCGAGCGCCGTGGTCTCGTCCACCACCGGCCGCAGGTTGAAGCTGTAGTTGTTGGCGCCCGTGTTGTAGTAGCGGCCCTCGATGGCCAGCACATAGGTGCCGTCCAGCGGCACGCTGAACGGTCCCGCGTCGGAATAGGTGTGGTTGCGCCAGGTGACGAGCTGGCCGTTCGGGCCGAAGAGACGCCAATAGGTGTCCCAGCCGGTGTTGGTCGCGTCGAAGAAGAAGCGGTCGCCGGCCGAGGCGGTGAAGCTGTAGAGGTCCACCTCGTTGCCGGGGTTGATCGAGGTGCCCGTCACGGCCGTGCCGGGCGTGAGCGCCGTGGCGTTGTCCAGGTCGAGCAGGCGGAAGCGATAGGTGCTGCTGGCGTTCGGGAGGGCGGAGACCGTGACGGTGTAGGTGCCCGCCTTCAGCGTCATCGGCTGCAGGTCGAAGCCGTCATAGGAATCGCTGTTGTCGGCGCGACGAGACGCCACCACGCCGTCCGGGCCGGTGAGCGTCCACACCGGCTGCCAGTCCGTGCCCTGCCAGTCCATCAGCACGGTGGCGTCCTCGGCCAGCGTGATCTGGTGGCGGAAGACGCCGCCGACCGGCAGCGTCGTGATGCCCGCCGCGGCCAGCACCTCGGCGCTGCCCGTCGGCTGGTCCAGCGCGAAGGTCAGCGGCACCTCGGTGGAGGCGGTGGTCGCGACCGCCACGTTGTCGATGTCGTGGTGCGCGGACCATCCGCCGTTGCGCGCGCCGAAGGCGACGCGGCTGGTTTCCAGGAACAGCCCGCCGACGAAGATGTTGTTGATCGGCGTGATGGCAGCGCCGCCGCCCGGGGGCGTCAGCGTCACGGTCACCCGGCTGCCGCCGACCGCGCGCTGCACGGAGACGTCCACGCCGAAGAACTGCCCGCCGGCCAGGTCGAGCGCTGCGATGTCGACCGCGTATTCGCCGATCTCGCCACCGTTGAAGTGCAGCGAGACGTGGTTGTTATTGACCTCGCCGTTGTTGACGATGTCGAAGCCGATGCCGAGCGCGCCGGCGATGTTCGGCTCCTCGCCGAAGTTCGGCGCCGATCCGGCCGGGCCGTAGAGCCGCGTCGGCAGCAGCGCAAAGCCGAGCCCGTCGCCCGACTGGTTCCGCCCGGCGTTGGAGACGATCATGCGCGCGTCGAAGCTGACGGTGACGCTGTCATGCGGCCCGTCGGCCGTGGAGGTGAAGCCGACCGTGTTGCGATGCAGCCCGACCGTCGCGCTCGTCAACCGCAGCGCGTTGCCGCCGTTGCCGTCCGACACGAGCGTCGCGGCCGGCCCCTGATAATTCGCCAGGACATAGGGGATGCCGCTCGCCTCGCCGTCGGAGGCCGCGACCTCCGCGCCGAAATCCTGCGTCGTCTCGCCATTCCAGGCCGGCTGCGCATCGGAGCGGAGGGCGAAGCCGAAGTTGATGTCGCCGCCGTCGTAGCGGCGACCCTCGATCAGCACGGTGTAGGCGCCGTCGATGGGCAGGACGAAGAGGTCGCTGTCCGCGAACTCCGCGCGCCCGAACACCACGCGGCCGCGCTCGTCCAGCACCCGGACCTTCGGGCTGCCGGCCGAGAGGCTCTCCCTGTCGAAGCGCAGCCGCGTGCCGGCCGTGCCGTCGAAGCGGTACATCGCCGTCTGCGCGCCGGGCGAGAGCGTGCCCGTGACGGACGCATCCAGCGCCATCGACGTCGCGCCGGCCATCTCCAGCAGGCGGAAGCCGTAGCCCGGCATGTTGTCGTTCGTCGCGTCCACCGTCAGCGTGTAGGTGCCGGGCAGCAGGCGGATGGCTGGAGAGCCGTCCAGGTTTTCTGAATCCGAGCCCTGCCAGCCGCGGCCCGACACCGGCGTGTAGCCCGGCGTGGAGAGCGTCCAGCTCAGGTTCGGCGTGTCGGTCAGCGCGTCGAAGATGACGAAGGTCTCTGCCGCCACCGTGAAGCTGTAGCGGTCCACCTGGCCGCGACTCTCGATCGCGCCGCTCACCGATGCGCCCAGGGTCAGCGGGAAATCCTGGTCGATGATCGGATCGACGATCAGGCTGAAGGTTTGCCGCGTGCCCTCGCCCGGATGGCCTTCGACGGCGATCACATAGGTGCCGGTGGCGGCGAGGGTCACCGCGCCCTGGCTGCGCAGGCTGTCGATGTAGGTCTGGCCGAGCACCAGCCGCCCGGTCGGGTCGTACAGCCGGACATAGGTCGAGTTGGTAAAGCCGAGGTGGTCGAGATAGACGCGGTCGCCCGCCGTCCCGTCGAAGGCGAAAAGCTGCGTCGCGCTGCCGGGCACCAGCGCGCCCGAGAAGCTCGTGCCGACAGTGACCGGCGTCGCCGCGGCAAGATCGAGCAGGCGGAAATTGTACCAGCCGGTCGTCTCGCCGGCGCCGTCCACCGTCACCGTGTAGTCGCCCGCCGGCAGGTCGAGCAGCCTGCTGCCGCCGAGCGCGCCGCTATCCGTGTTGTCGAAGCGCCAGCCGGAGAATTCGGTGCCGCGCGGGCCCGTCAGGGTCAGGGTGAAGTTGCCGTTGTAGGGCGAGAGGATGTCGAGCAGCAGGCGGCTGGAGGATGCCAGGGTGAAGCTGTAGCTGTCCCGCTGGCCGACATGGTCGATCCGCCCGGTGATGCCGTCCGCGTTGAAGCGTTCCAGCGTGCCGGCATTGCCGTTGCCGCTTGTGTCGGCGGCGGCATCGCCGTCCTCCTCGTCGAGGGCAAGGCGCATGACGAGTCCGGCCTGCGGGGCGGTGAGGGCGACAGCCTTGTTGTCGTCGATCTCGTCCGTGGTGCGCGCGACGTTCCACAGGCGGACCTCGTCCACGGCGCCGCGCAGGAAGTCGAAGCCCGTCGAGGTTTCCGAGGTGCGCCCGATCAGCAGCGGCTCGGCGGTGCTGACGGCAGGGCCCGCACGCACGGCGCCCGTGGCGCGATCCTCGCCGTTCACCACGATCCGGAGCTGGCCGCTGCTGCGGTCGATCACCGCGGCCACATGCGTCCAGACGCCGAGTTGCATGACGCCGTTGGCGGTCTGCGTGCCCTGCTCGTTGCTGCCATCGCGGGTGCCGAGATAGAGCGCGCCGCTGTTGTTCACCCACAGCGAATAGCTGCGATGGCCGTTGTCGCCGTTGCCCTTGTAGAAGATCGCGGACCAGGTGTCGCTGAACTCGTCCAGCCGGACCCAGGCCTCCATGGTGAGGTTCGTGGTCTGGTTGGTGCCTGCGCCGTCAATGGCGATGGCGTCGGCGCCGGTGAACTGAACGCCGCCGTCGAGGCGACCCTCGGTCCAGAGCGGGCCGGGCTGCGGATTGGTGCCGAACACCGCCGGCGTGGACTCGTTCTCTACCTTCCGCAGTTGGAACGAATACGAGAAGGGCTCGGGATAGGCGGTGCGGCCCTCCACCAGCACCGTGTAGGCGCCGGTCATGGACAGCGTCAGCGTCTCGACGTCGTTGAGGCTGGTCAGGCCCAGCACCTGGCGGCCGAGCGGGTCGAAGACGCGCCAGCTGGCCTGCCAGTCCGCCCTGCTGGAGCTGAGCAGGTCGAAATAGACGCGGTCGCCTGCCGTCGCGTCGAGGCGGAACATGTCGGTGCGGTCGCCCACCGCCGGCGGGCTCGTCACCACCGTGTCGTAGGCGACGGTCGGCGCGGCCTTGAGATCGAGCAGGCGGAAGGCGAAGGGGGTGGTGCTGTCGCCGGTGCCGTCCACGGTGATGGTGTAGTCGCCCGCGATGGCGGCGAAGACCGGGCTGCTGCCGCCGAACTCGTGGCTGTCGCCGTTGCGCAGGTTGCGCGAGAAGCCGATGCCGCCCGGCCCGGTGACGGTGACGGTCGCGGCGTCGTTGTTGGTCAGCGTGTCGAAATAGAGCAGCGCGTCCTGAGCCAGCGTGAAGCTGTAGCGGCTGACCCCGCCCGGGGACGGGATGCGCCCCATGATGATGCCGGGCAGGCCCTGCCGCGCATCCACCACGGTGGCGTCCGTGCCGGCCGGGCCGAGATCGGCGAGCGTGGCCGGATCCGTCGCCTCGTCCATCGGCAGGCGGAGCTCGAGCCCCTCCTCGTCGCCGACCAGCGCGGCGTTCATCGAGTCCTGGATCTGCTGGTCGGTGCGCACGACCGACCACAGGCGCAGCTCGTCGATCGTGCCGAACAGCCTCGCCGTGTTCCCGGCGCCGCCGACGTACAGCGGCCCGTCATGCGTCACCGCATCGGTCGTGCGGATCGTCCGGCTGGCCGCTTCCGCGCCGTTGAGCAGCAGCCGCATCTGGCCGGTGGTGCGGTCGATGATGCCTGCGACGTGAACCCACTCGTTCCGCGCCACCGAGCCCGTGGCGGAGTTGAGCTCCTGCTGGCCGCTCGCATCCGTGGTGGTGAAGTGGATGTAGCCGGCATCGTTCAGCCAGAAGGAATAGGTGCGCGTGTTCACCGGATTGGGGTCGACCGCCTTGATGACCAGCGGCGTCCAGGTCGTCGTGGTGTGGTCGTAGCGCAGCCAGAATTCCACCGTGACGTCGCGGACGAGGTCGGTGCTGGCGCCGTCCGGCACGGTCGCGTATTCGGCGCCGGTGAAGGTCAGCGCGCCGCCGATCCTGCCCTCGGTCGCGAGCGGACCGGTGGTGCCGGCCCCGTCGATCGCGATCGCCTGCTGCGAATCCTCCACCTTGGTCAGCGCGAAGGCGAAGCGCGCGCTGGCGTCGGTGATGTGGACCTCGCCGTCCATCACCAGCGTGTAGCGGCCGGCGACATCGAGGGTCTGGGGACCGAAATCGTTGAAGTCCTGGTAGCGGATCTGGCGGCCGACCGGGTCGATCAGCCGGATATCGGTCCACCAGAGGGCGTTGCGCAGCGCGTTGAAGAAGACGCGGTCCCCCGCCTCCGCCTCGAAGCTGTAGAAGCTGGCGCTGCGGGCGGGCGTGTTGGTCACGGTCACCGTCTCGCCGAATGCGATCGGCGTCGCGGAGGCGAGGTCGGAGAGGCGGAACGCGAAGGCGCCGGTGCCGTCGCCGTCGCGATAGACCGTGAGGGTGTACTGGCCGGGCCCGGCGGTGAAGGGCAGGTCGGCGGAGCTGAAGGCGCGGCCGCCGACCAGCGTCGCGCCGGGCCGCGACAGCGTCCAGCGCAGGCTGCCGTCATTGGTGAGCGAATCGAAATAGAGCTGCGTCGCCTCCGCCAGCTCGAAGCTGTAGCGCGCGGCCTGGCCGGGAATCTCGATGCTGTCGGCCACGGAATCGCCAAGGGCCAGCGCCGCCGCCTTGTCCGTCACTTCCTCCAGGCGGAACTTGAAGACGGTGCCGGTGCCGGATTGCCAGACCTCGCCTTCCATCACCAGCGTGTAGGTGCCGTCGAAGGGCAGGTTGCGCGGGCCGTTGTCCTGGAAGTCGGTGTAGTAGATCTCACGGCCCCAGGGGTCGAACAGGCGCCAGTTGGTCCACCAGGTGTTGTTCTGCGTGGCGTTGAAGAAGATGCGGTCGCCCGCGCTGCCATCGAAGCGGAAGATCGCGGCGCCGTTGTTCGGCGTCGCGGTGTGCGTCACCTCCGCGCCATAGGCGATCTCGGTCGCCGCCGCGAAGTCGAGCAGCTGGAAGGCATAGGCGCCGGTGTTGGTGGTCGTCGCCCGGACCGTGAGGCGGTATTCGCCGCCGAGCGGCAGGTCGATGACCCGGTCGCCGTTCGAGGTCGGGTGGTCGGAGAACTCGACGCCGCGCGGCCCCTCGAGGGCGAAGCGCAGGTTGCCGTTGTTGGTCAGGCTGTCGAGGTAGAGGCGTGTCGGGCCGGCGAGCGTGAAGACGAAGGAATCCACCTCGCCCGCGACGGCGATGTTGCCGTCCACGCGGGCGCCGAGCGTCAGCGCATCGCCGGTGAAGGCCTCGACCGGCGTGTTGCCCTGGTCCACCAGGGTGAAGCCGAAATTGACCGGCCGCACATTGCCGATCAGCCCCTCGACGATGAGGGTGTAGCTGCCGGTCAGCAGCAGGCTGCGCGTGGCGTCGGTGAAGCTCTGGTCCACGAGCTCCCGCCCCGTGGGATCGAACAGCCGCCAGTAAAGGCCGGAGGAGGAGGTGGTGGCATCGAGCAGGATCTGGTCGCCGCGCTCCGCGTCGAAGCGGAACACCCGCGTCTCGCGCCCGAGGTTCGTCAGCGTGCCGTCGTTGCCGTTCGGACCGGAATCGACCACCGCCGCGCCGCTGGCTTCGTCGAGCTTCCAGTAGGCGGCGAGCCCGGACTCATTGCCGGCGAGCGGCGCGCCCATCGCCGCCTGGATCTGCTCCGCCGTGCGCGCCACGTTCCAGACGCGCAGGTCGTCGATGGCGCCACGCCAGGGATAGTTGCCGCCGCCGTCGGTGCCGATGCGGAACTCGGCGCTGCTGTGGTTGATGGGCTGGGTGTAGGCCAGCGTCGCGGCCTCCACGCCGTCGATGAACAGGCGGAGGTTGGCACCGTCATAGGTGCCGGCAACATGCGTCCAGTCATTCGCCGGCAGCAGGGCGCGCACCCGGACGTTGCTGTAGCTGTTGACGAAGAAGTTGATGTAGCCGTCGTTGGTGTAGTGCAGCCCGTAGCCGTCGTTCCAGTTGCCGGTGCTTGTCTTCATCGCCACCGAGGCCCATTGCGGCGCATCGGCGTCGCGCCGCACCCAGGCTTCCAACGTGAGCTGCGTCGGCTTCAGGGATGCGTCGTCGGGAACGCCGGCATAGGTGGTGGTGCCGATGCTCTGCAGCGCGCGGTTGGTCGCGCCTTCCGGATAGGTCAGCGGCGCGGCGTTCGGGCTGCGCATCAGCGCCGCGGCGTAGCCCTGGTCGCCCAGCGTGCCCGACACCGCCGCGCCCGCGGCGATCTCCGTGGCATCCGCCAGGTCGAGCAGACGGAAGCCATAGCGGCCGGTGTTCGCACCGTTGCCCTGCACCGTCAGCGTGTAGTCGCCGGCGACGAGGTCGAGCAGCGGCGAGCCGCCGATGCCGCTTCCGTCCGACTGGTTGAACTGGCGGCTGTCCACCTCGACGCCGCGCGGGCCGGTCAGTGTCCAGGTCTTCCCGGAATCATTGGCCAGCGAATCGAAATAGAGCCGCGCGGCGGCGGCCAGGGTGAAGCTGTAGGAATCCTGGCGCCCCGGCTGCTCGATCTCGCCCATCACCAGTTCGCCGAGCACGAGCGGCGCGCTGTCGGTGGAGGCAAGATGGAGCGTGAAGCCGTAGTCGATCGCGGCGCCCGCATTGTTCACCGGGCCTTCCAGCAGCAGCGTGTAGAGGCCGCCCGCGCCCAGCGTCAGCGTGTCCACGTCGGTGAAGTTGCTGTTGGTGAACAGCACCTCGTCGCCGGGTCCGATCAGCCGCCACATCGGCGTTCCGGCGCCGGACAGCGCGGTGCGCTGGAAATACACCCGGTCGCCGGCGGTCGCGGTGAACTGGAAGCTGTCGGTGAAGTCCGCCTCGGTCAGCGCGCCGGTGACGTTCTCGCCATAGGTCACCTGGCGGCTCTGCTGCATGTCGAGCAGGCGGAAGGCGTAGTCGCCGGTCGCCGCGCCGTTGCCGTCCACGCTCAGCAGGTAGTCGCCCGGCAGCAGCGTCATCACCGGCGAGCCGCCGACATTGTTCGTGAAGTTGTTGCTGTCGGAGAGGTCGAAGCGGCGGCCCGACACCTCGCTGCCGCGCGGCCCGGTCAACGACCAGAGGATGTCGCTGCGGTTGGCCAGGCTGTCGAAGACGACGCGCTTCGCCTCGGTCAGGGTGAAGCTGAAGCGGTCCGTCTCGCCCGGCACGTCGAGCGTGCCGGCGATCACCGGCGCGCTGATCGGATCGCCGGCCTGGGTGTGGATGGCGATGTCGTAGTCGCTGGCGTCGTTCGAGCCGCCGAGATCCACCGTGGGCGCCGGCGTGCCGAGGGAGGAGGTGAGCGCGGTGGTGCCGAGCAGGTCTAGATCGGCCGAGAGCAGCACGCGCGGCTCGAGGGATTCGAGCAACAGGCGCCGATCGGCGCGCGGCTTCGCGCTCCCCCGCGCCGGCTTGCGGCCATCCTGGCCGCCGCGCCAACGGCGCCTGTTTCGGACATCCTGTCCGGGTTGTTCCAGAGGCTCGTTGAAGACATCCCGCGCCATCGGATCACCCCGCACACAGAGAACCACGGCGGCGACACCGACGACCGCGGGCCGGGCTTCCCCTCCGCGGTGCATCCATGACGCCGTATTCAATCAGGGAGGAAAAACCACGGTAAACGAGACGTCAATTGATGACTGCAGGTTCGCTGGATGTTTTTCTTTCGCGTGCTTGCAGCGACAGATGCGGAACGGCATCAGGCGGCAATAACCGGCGAAACGCTCCGAAAAAAAATTACGGAGAATTTAGCTTGGCGCGCGGAAGCGAATGCGGCAGCGCAGTCCCGCCGGCAGCGCGAGATCGGGGTTCGGCAGGCGCAGCCGCACGCCGAAGGTGCCGCTGGCCGCGTCCATCACCCGGTCCACGACGGAAACCTCCGCCGGATGCGCGCCGCCGACCGGCGCCTCCGGCAGTACCGTCGCGACATCGCCGGGCTTGACCTGGCCAAAATAGGAAACCGGCAGGAACACCTCGACGTGGATCGGGTCGATCTGCGCGAGGGTGAGCAGTTGTGCCTGCTCGTGGAAATACTCGCCGGCAGCGAGGTGACGCTCCACCACGATGCCGTCCACCGGGCTCAGGATGCGCCGCTGGGCCACCTGTTCCTCGGCGCGCAGCAGCTCGGCGCGCGCCGCCTGCAGGTTCATCTGCGCGTCGCGCAGCGTCAGCGCCGCCACGCGGGCCTCGGTGGCGGCCTCGTCGTATTCGCGCTCGCTGACCGCGCTGCTGGCGCGCAGGCGCTGCAGCCGTCCGGCGCGGCGCTCGGCGTATTCGGCGCGCTGCTCGGCGCTGGCCACCGGCGCGTCGTTCTCCGCGCGGACGCGGGCGAGAGCGAGGTTCGCCTCCTCCACCTCCGCGGCGAGCTGCGCCACGACCTGGCCCTGCCGCACCACGTCGCCGCGGTTGACCTGCACGCTGCGGATCAGCCCGGTGACGGAGGCGCCGAGCTTCACGCGCTGGGCGGCGTCCATCAGGCAGTCGAACTCGCCCTCGGCGAGCCGCGGCGCTGGCTGCGCCGAGGCGCCGCCGGCCAGGGCGAACAGCAGCGGCAGCGCGGCGAGGTGGAGCGGGCGGGGCGCGTAACCGTTGCGATGCATGCTCATCCACACAAGCGGCGCGTGCGGCGCCGATCGCGCCGAGCATCGTCCATCGGTGGGGAAATGCAACGCCCCGCCGCCGCTTGCCGCTGTGCCGCGCCGCCGATATCGTCCGCGCAACCCCGCGTTGACGCCCGGACCCCCGGCAGCGATCGCGCGGCGCAAGGAGCATCGAGATGGCGCAGCCGCCGACCCAGCCGGAGATGAAGCTCGACACCTCGCAGCTGAAGAGCAGCTATTGCAACGTTTGCAGCGCCACCAGCACGCGCGAGGAAGTCGTGCTCACCTTCGGCGTCAACCAGAACTGGGACCTGCAGCAGCAGCAGGGCGGCGGCGCGATGGACGTGCAGCTGCTTCACCGGATCATCATGAGCCCGGTCGCGGCCAAGCGCTTCCACGACCTGCTGACGCGCCTGATGTCTGAGCACGAGGCGCGCCACGGCGCGCTTTGAGGCGCCGCGGCGCCGCCCGGCTCAGGCCTCCGGCGCCGCGTCGAACTCGCCCTGGAGCTCGGCAGTGCTGAGGATCAGCACCTTGCGGCCATCCAGGATCTGCGGCGCCTGCTCGCGCAGCGACGCCCAGCGCGCCTCCACCGCGTCCAGGGCGGCGTCGAGGTCATCGAAGCGCTCGAGTTCCGGCGCCGCCGTCCCGGCGGGGCGCCAACGCAGATAGAACGGCCCGGACTGGCTCATGCGCGGTGCGTCTCCTGATGGCTGCCGCGCCCGGCCGGCGCGACGGGGCGGGAACATCCCGGTCCTGCCGCGCCGGATCAAGAGGGGTGGGCGCGCTCAGTCCGGCCGGCCGCCGCCACCGCCCTTGAAGGCGCGGGCTTCGTAGCGCGCGCCCCAGCCTTCGCCGCGGACCCAGGCGAGCAGGTTCTCCCGCTGAGGTGGCGCGCGATCCAGCGCGCATTGGCTGCGCCAGGCCAGCGCCAGCATGCAGGACAGCACCGGCACGCCGCCATGGAAGGGCGTGCGGCGGATCGGCAGCATCGTCGGCATCCCCGTGCCGAGCATCGCGATCGCATCCAGCCCCGTGGGATCGAGCGCCAGCAGCGCCTGGTGCGCGCCCTCCCCGCTCATCGCGTAGATCGGGTGGAACACGCCGTCCTGCAGCACGGAGCCTGAGACGCGCACCACCTCGAAGCCGAGCGCGGTGAAGTAGGCGATGCCCGCATCCGTCAGGTCCTGCGGATAGGGGCTGACCAGGCCGATGCGCTTCGCACCCAAGGCGCGGAAGGCGTCGCGCACCGCATGTCCCGCCGTGACGAAGGGCACGCCGCGCGCCGCGGTGATGCGCGCGACCGCCGCCTCCTCCTCCGCCACGCCGGCGAAGTAGGAGGCCCCGGTGCAGGCGAAGGCGATGGCGCCGATGGGGGCGTTGGCGAACTGGTCCGACCAGGCCTCGAGCGAGGCGAGATAGTCCAGCAGCCGCGCGATGATGGTCGGCTTCGTGCTGGTCATGCGCGCGTTCAGCATCGCCGTGCCGGGCGGCAGCAGCGCCGCGAATTCCGGCTCCACCGTGGTGTTCGCCTGCGGCGTCAGCACGCCGAGCAGGCCGCGCGGAGCGTATTCCACCGCCATGGTTCAATCCCTTCCCGTCAGCCGTGCGACGATTGGCCCCGGCTCCGCCGGATCGGCCGCGCCGCGCCATCCCACATGCCCGTCGGGCCGCACCAGAATGAGGCGCGGGCCTTCCAGCACGGCGGCGTCGCAGCGTTGCGTGCGCACGGGCACGCCTGCGCCGCACAGCGCGGCCAGAAGCCGTGGCGCCTCGGCGTCCATGCCGGCGCCGATGAGCGAAAAGCCAGCGCCCAGCAGGTCCAGCGTGCTGCGCCCGTCCGGCAGCCAGGCATGCGGCAAGCGGCTGCCCGGCCAGGTGGAGGGCACGACCTGGTTTGGATCGTCCGGCGGCTCGTATGTGCCATCCGGCACGACCGCCGGGCTGTCTGCGTAGCGGTAGCCGAGATGCACGCCCGCGCTGTTGAACTGCCGCGACATCCAGGCGATGCGCTGCTTCAGCCGCACGCGGGCCGCCGCGCCGCGCGCACTGTCCTCGCCGATGAAAGCGGGCGTTTCCGCCATCACCATGTCGATGCGGTCGGAGTTGGTCGCGGAGATGATGGAGTTGCGGATCGCCACCGGCTTGCGCTCGGCCTCGTAGCTGTCGAGCAGTTTCTCACCCGCCCAGCCTTCGCGAATGGCCCAAAGCTTCCAGGCGAGGTCGCAGGCGTCGCCGATGCCGGTGTTCATGCCGACGCCGCCGGTCGGCACGAAGAGATGCGCGGCATCGCCGGCGAGGAAGACACGGCCGCGCCGCCATTCCGCCGCAACGGATTGGTGATGATGCCAATGCGTGGTGCCGACCAGCTCGAAATCGAAGGGTGCGCCCATCGCGGCGTGCAGGACGGCGGCGGGATCGTCGGCGCCCTCCCGCGCGGGATCGGCCCAGTAGAACTGGTAGTTCCAGAGCTCCCGCCCGTCGATCGCGGTGAAGACGCCGTAGCAGCCGGGCGTGAAGCAGAAATACAGGTTCGCCAGGCCCTTGCCGTGCGCCCGCAGGAAATCGGCGCTGCGGAACAGGAAGGAGAGGTTGCTGCGCATCCGTCCGCGGCCGACCATCGGGATGGCGAGCGTCTTGCGCACCAGGGACGCGCCGCCGTCGCAGCCCACAAGGTAATCCGCCTCCACCTGCTCGCTCGCGCCGGCCTCGTCCTCCAGCGTCGCGAGCACATGGTCGCCGCGATCCTCGAAGGCAGTCAGGCGCCAGCCATGCCGCATCGTCAGCGGCGACAGAGCTGCCGCGTGCTTCAGCAGCACCGGCTCCAGCGCCTGCTGCCCGATCTGCGTCTTGCCATAGGGCGACCAGGCGAGTTCCCGCCAGCGCGCCGCCGCATCCGGATCGCGGGCGCGGATCGCCGCGACGGGCGGCGAGGCGAAGCGATGGATCTCGTGCCCCGCCAGACGGTCGCAGAAGACGATGTAGTAGGCGTCGTTCTGCGGCATGCAGGCTTCGTAGACCCGCTCGTCGAGCCCCCAGCGCCGGAACAACTCCATCGAGCGTGCGCCGAGCAGCGTCGCCTTCGGATGCTGCGTCGGCCCGTGCCGCGGCTCCACCAGCAGGGCGGGCACGCCGCGATGCGCGAGGTCGATGCCGAGGGTCAGCCCCACCGGCCCGCCGCCGGCGATCAGCACCGGCACGCGTTGCGGCATCGGGCACCTCCTTGCTCGGGGCCACGGTAGCCAGCGTATCGCATGCCGACAATCGGCGGAGCGACGCATCTTCCGTCTCGACGCCCCCGCTCCGCAATGCAAGGCTCGCGCGCGGGACAGCGTGGGATGCGCGGAGATGGCACGAAGGCTGCGGATCGGCCTCGATGTCGGCGGAACCTTCACCGACCTTGCCCTGGTGGACGAAGCGACGGGCCGCATCACCTTCCACAAGGTGCCCTCGACGCCGCACGATCCGTCCGAGGCGATCGAGACCGGCATCATCGGCCTGCTTGCCCGCGCGCAGGGCGCGGCCGGCGAGGTGGTGTTCCTCGGGCATGGCACGACCGTCGCGACCAACATGGTGATCGAGCGCCGCGGCGCGCGCACCGGCCTGCTGACGACGAGGGGTTTTCGGGACGTGCTGGAGATCGGCCGGCAGACGCGGCCGCATCTCTACGACTACACGGTGAAGCGCCCGGAGCCGCTGGTGCCGCGCCGGCGCCGCATCGAGATCGCCGAGCGCCTGGCGGCCGAGGGTACGGTGCTGCAGGCGCTGGACGAGGCGGAGGTGGAACAGGCCGCGCGCGCGCTGCTGGCGCAGGGGGTGGAGGCCATCGCCGTCGGCTTCCTGCATGCCTGGCGCGATCCGCGCCACGAGGCGGCGGCGAAGCGTGTGCTGCAGCGCGTGGCGCCTGACGCCTATCTCTCGATCTCCGCCGAGGTGCTGCCGGAATTCCGCGAGTTCGACCGTTTCTCCACGACCTTGATGAACGCCTATGTCGGCCCGCGCATGGCTCGCTACCTCGACAAGCTCCAGGCACGGCTGAGGGGCGCGGGCATCGCGCCCGGTCCCTACACCGTGCATTCCAATGGCGGGCTGATGTCGGTGGCGACGGCCGGCGCGGCGCCGGTGCGCACCTGCCTCTCCGGCCCGGCCGCGGGCGTGATCGGCGCAGCCGTCGTCGCGGGCGCGGCGGGCTTCCCGAATGTCGTCACCTTCGATGTCGGCGGCACTTCCACCGATGTCTCGGTGATCGCCGATGGCGCGCCGACCTCCACCTCCTCACGTGACGTCGCCGGGCATCCGGTGAAGGTGCCGGCGATCGGCATCGACGTGATCGGCGCCGGCGGCGGGTCCGTCGCCTTCATCGATGCCGGCGGCGCGCTGAAGGTCGGGCCGCGCAGCGTCGGCGCGCATCCCGGCCCGGTGGCTTACGGCAAGGGCGGCACGGAGCCGACGCTGACGGATGCGAACATCGTGCTCGGCCGGCTCGATCCCGTCGCGCTGCTGCGCGGGGCGATGCCGGTGGATGCAGCGGCGGCGCGGCGTGCGGTGGAGGAGAAGATCGCGACTCCGCTGCGGCTTTCCGTGGAGGAAGCCGCGCTCGGCATCATCCGCGTCGCCGTCGCCAATATGGGCCGCGCGATCCGCGGCGTGACGACGGAGCGCGGCTATGCGCCGGAACGCTTCGCGCTCTTCGCCTATGGCGGCGCCGGTCCGCTGCACGCGACGGAAGTCGCCGCCGAATGCGGCATTCCAGTGGTGGTCGTGCCGCGCGAGCCCGGCACGATGTGCGCGCGCGGCATCCTGCTGGCCGACATCGCGCTGGATTTCGTCCGCACGGCCATCGCGCCGCTCGATGAAAGCAGCTGGAGCAACGCCGCCGCGCTCTTCGCCGAAATGGAGCGGGACGCGCAAGCCTGGCTGGAAGGCGAAGGCGTGCCGCCGGCGCAGCGCGACGCCGCCCGCGCCGTGGACCTTCGCTATGACGGCCAGAATTTCGAGGTGCGGGTCAAGCTGCCGGAAGGCGGCATGGACCTGCCCGCGCTGATGGACGCCTTCGCCATCGAGCATGAGCGCACCTATGGCTACGCCATCCCCGGCCGCACCGTGGAGCTGGTGAATTGCCGCCTCACGGCGCTGGGACGCGTGCCGCGCGGCGCGCCGGAACCGCCGCCAAGTGAGGGCTCGCCGGAAGCCGCGCGCATCGGCGCGCGCCGCGTCTATTTCGACCGCGAGATCGGCTGGCGCGACACGCCGGTGTACGACCGCGACCGCCTGCCCGCCGGCGCGCGGCTGACCGGCCCGGCCGTGATCGAGGAGATGAGCGCCACCACCGTCGCCTTCCCGGGCCAGGTGGTCGAGCTCGATGCCGAGGGCAACATCGTGCTGCGCCAGACCACCCGCAGCGCCGCATCGCAGGAGGCGCTGGCCCATGCCTGACACGAATCCGACCCCCGCCGCCGACCCGGTGGCGATGGAGGTCTTCGCCAACCGCCTGCTCTCCATCACGGAGGAGATGGGCCACATCCTGATCCGCGCCTCCTTCTCCACCAACATCAAGGAACGCAAGGACTGTTCCGTCGGCATGTTCGACGCGAAGGGCCGCTGCATCGCGCAGGCCGCGCATATGCCGCTGCACCTGGGATCGCTGCTCGGCGCCGTGCGCTCCGTGCTGGAGCACACGCCG
Source organism: Falsiroseomonas bella (assembly GCF_003173615.1). Classification (GTDB taxonomy): domain Bacteria; phylum Pseudomonadota; class Alphaproteobacteria; order Acetobacterales; family Acetobacteraceae; genus Falsiroseomonas; species Falsiroseomonas bella. Next base: position 180,396 of record NZ_QGNA01000001.1, read on the forward strand.
GTGGAGGCGATGAAGGACGGCGACGCCTTCGTCTGCAACGACGTCTTCCTCGCGCGCGGTACGCACCAGCCGGACATCACCATCGTCACGCCGATTTTTTTCGATCAACGGGTGGCGTTCTTCGCGGTGAACACGGGGCACCATTCGGATGTTGGCGGTCCCTATCCCGGCTCCATGTCGCAGACCGCGCGCAGCATCTTCGAGGAAGGGCTGCGCATTCCCGTGATGCGCATCGCGCGCGCCGGCGAGGTGGACGAGGATTTGCTGCGCATGATCGCGCATAACTCGCGCGAGCCGGTGGAGCGCACGCTGGATCTCCGCGCGCAGATCGCGGTGAACCGCCGCGGCGCCGACCTGATGCTGCGCCTCGTGGCGGCCGATGGCATCGCGGCCGTGGAGCGCGCGATCGACGACCTCATCGCCTACACGGCGCGGCGCCTGCGCGCCCGCATCGCCGCCATGCCCGATGGCGAATGGCATGGCGAGCGCTGGATGGATTCCGATGGCGTGCCGGGCGGCGAGAAGATCCGGCTCGCGGTGCGCGTGGCCGTGAAGGGCAGCGACCTGCTGCTGGATTTCGCAGGCTCCGCCCCGCAGGCGCGCGGCGCGATGAATGTCGCAGGCGTCGCCCTGGAAGCGACCTGCTACTACGCCGTGAAGGCGCTGCTCGATCCCGACCTTCCCGCGAACAGCGGGTTGTTCGACACGGTGCGGCTTACGGCGCCGGAGGGCAGCATCCTCAACCCGCGCTTTCCCGCCGCCACAGCGGTGCGCGCCATCACCTGCAACCGCGCATCGGGCGCCATCTTCGATGCGATGAACCGTGCGGTGCCGCCGGAACGGCGGATGGCGATGAGCCATGATTCCGTGCCGCTGCTGTTGGTGGCCGGCGAGCGCCGCAACGGCGGCCCCTATGTCTATCTGGAGACGCTCGCCGGCGGCATCGGCGCGACCTGCGGCGCTGACGGCGCGGATGCGGCGCAGGTGCACACGGTGAACTCGTCCAACCTGCCCGCCGAGGCGCTGGAGATCGAGTATCCGTTGCTGGTGGACGAATACGCGCTGGTCGCGGATTCCGGCGGTGCCGGTCGTTGGCGCGGCGGCCTTGGGCTCGCGCGCCAGATTTCTTCCCGCGTGGACGGCTCGCTGCTGACGGCGCGCGGCGAGGGCTACGTCACGGATGCGCCGGGCTGTGAAGGCGGGCTGCCCGGCGGCCTCGCGAAGCTGCGCCACCGGCCAGGCACGCCGCAGGAAGCGCCGCTGCCGACCGCCACCACCGCGATGCGCCTCACAGCCGGCGAGGCGGTGCGCATCCAGACGCCGGGCGGCGGCGGCTTCGGCGCGCCCTCGCAGCGCGATCCGCAGGCGTTGGCCGCGGACATCCATGACGGCAAGGTTTCCAGGGAGGCCGCCGAGCGCGACTACGGCACGGCCCATGTCCAACAGGCTCTTGCAGGATGGGAGGACAGGTCATGACGCTTCGTCTCTCGCGCCGCGCGCTGCTCGCCGCCGTCGCGTTGCCTGCGCCGGCGCTCGCACAGGGCGCCTATCCCACACGGCCGATCCGGCTCGTGGTGCCATTCGCCGCGGGCGGCGGCACGGACATCGTCGCGCGCATCTACGCGCAGAAGATGACGGAGCTGCTCGGCCAGCCGATGGTGGTGGAGAACCGCGCCGGCGCGGGCGGCAATCTCGGCATCGAGAACATCGTGCGATCCGCGCCGGACGGCTATTCGCTGGTGCTGTCCAGCAACGGCCCGGTCGCGGTGAATCGCCATCTGTTCCGGGACATGACCTTCGATCCCTCGAAGGATCTCGCGCCGGTCTCGCTGACCTTCCGCATCGAGCAGGCGCTGGTGGTGAATCCGTCACTCCCGGTGAACAACGTGCAGGAGTTCGTCGCGCTGGCGAAGCGGCGCGAGCTCACCTGGGGCTCAGGCGGCGCCGGCAGCTCGCTGCACCTGGCGGGCGAATTGTTCAATCTCCGGGCCGGCGTGAAGCTGATCCATGTGCCCTATCGCGGCGGTGCGCCGGCGATGAATGATCTCGTCGCGGGCAACATCAACGCGATGTTCGACAGCCTGCCCTCGCTGGTGCCGCAGTTGCGGGGCGGGCGGATCAAGGGGCTGGCGATCTGTGCCGCGCAGCGTCATCCGCTGGTGCCGGAACTGCCGACGATGCAGGAGGCCGGTGTGGCGAACTACGTCGCCGGCACCTGGGGTGCGGTCTTCGCGCCCGCCGGCACGCCGGAGCCGATCATCGGGCGCCTCGCCGCCGCCACGAAGGAGGCGCTGACGCATGAGCCGACCAAGGCCGCGCTCGCCCGCGCCGGCGGCGACGCCCTGTATTCCACCCCCGCCGAGCTCGCCGACACCCTGCAACGCGAGATCGCGCTCTGGGGCCAGGTCGTCCGCGAAGCCAACATCACGGTAGGCTGAACGAACGCAGGGGTCCGGGGACGATCATCGTCCCCGGTTTTTTTGTTCGCTTTTCAGTAGCCCCGGTCGCGCTGGACCACCTGCTCAAGGGCGGCGTCGTCAAGGTAGCGCTGGATGTTCGCCGCGAAGGCCGCCATGCAGCGCGTGCCGTAGGCCGTGGGGTCGTACACCCCGCAATGCGCCGTGATGATCAGGTTCGGCGTGTCCCAGAGCGGGCTGTCGGCGGGCAGCGGCTCCTGCGTCAGCGCATCCAGCACCGCACCGCTGAGGCTGCCTTCGTGCAGCTTCGCGGCGAGCGCGCCTTCGTCGAGCTGCTCGCCGCGGCCGATGTTCACCACGCCCGCGTGGCGAGGCAGCGCGTCCAGCTCCGCGCGTCCGACCAGGCCGTGCGTCTCGGGCGTCAGCGGCAGCGCGATGATGAGGAAGTCGGCCTCCGGGAGGTGCCGCCGGAAGTCGCCGCCCGCGGTCATAACGTCCACGTCTGGATGCGCGCGGCCGGAGCGGCTGTTGCCGATCACGCGCATGCCCTGCGCCTTCAACGCGCGCGCCGCCGCGCCGCCGAGCGCGCCCATGCCGAGGATCAGCACGGTCTTCCCGGCCACGGTGCCGCCGGCGCGCGGCGACCAGCGATGCGCGCGCTGCGCCGTGACCAGGTGCGGGATGGCGTTGTTCAGCATCAGCACCGCGGCCAGCGCGAATTCCGCCGCCTTCGGCGCATGCGTGCCGCTGGCATTGGTGATGGTGACGTGGGCGGGGATGTCGAGCTTCAGCAGCCCCTCCACGCCCGCGCTGGTGTAGCTGATCCAGCGCAGATGCGGCGCGCGTCGGGCAAGGTCGTGCAGCGGCGCGCTGCCGGTCAGGAACAGCACCTCGGCGTCCGCCAGCGCGGCCTCCAGCGATTCCTGCGTGCCGCCATGGCTCAGCGCGAGGCGCTGCGCGAGCGGTGCCAACGCCGCGCGCAGCTTCGCCTCGGTGAACTGGTCGGCGAGGTTCGCCTTCGGGCTGACATGCGCGTGGACGCGCAGGACGCGATCGCGCGTCATTCGAGCCTGACGTTGTTGGTGCGAATGATGCGGCCGTAGCTCTCCGTCTGTTCGCGCAGGCGGTTGCGGAAGGAGGCGGCGCCATCGGCCTGCACCTCGCCGCCGAGCTGGACGATGCGGGCCTTCACCGCCGGCTCGTTCAGCACGGCCGCGATCTCCTGCTCAAGCCGTGCGACCATGGCGGGCGGCGTCTGGCCCTGCACCAGGATGCCCTGCCAGGTGCCCGCGTCGGGCTCCGGCCAGCCGAGTTCGCGGAAGGTCGGCAGGTTCGGCAGGGTGTCGAAGCGGCGTGGGCCGGTCACCGCGATCCCGCGCATCTGGCCCTGCACGACATAGGGCATGGATTGCGTTGCCCCCGCCATCGTCAGGTTCGACTCGTTGGACACCAGAGCCGTCAAGGCGGGCGCGCCGCCGCGATAGGGCACATGCTCCATCGCACCGCCCCAATGCGAGGCGAGCGAGAGCGCGACGAGGTGGGTCAGCGTGCCGGTGCCTGAATTCGCCGCGTTCAGCTTGCCGGGATTGGCCTTCACATAGGCAGCGAGCTCGGCCGCGTTCTGCACCGGCAACGCGTTGTTCACGGCCAGGATGTAGGGCGCGAAGACCACCATCTGCACCGGCGCCAGGTCCCGCTCCACGTCGAAGGGCAGGCGCGCAAAGAGGAACGGGTTGGTCGCGAGGACGGAGATGTCGAGCAGCACCATCGTGTGCCCGTCCGGCCGGCTCTTCGCCACCGCATCGGCGCCGATGTTGCCGCCGGCGCCCGGCCGATTCTCCACCACCACGTTCTGGCCGATGCGCGCCTGCAGCGAGGGCGCGATCAGCCGCGCCAGGATGTCGCTGGTGCCGCCCGGGCCGAAGGGCACGATGATTCGCACCGTCTGGCTGAAGGCCTGGGCGCGCAGCGCGGGGGCGTGCAGCAGCATCGGCGCGCCCGCGGCGGCGAGCAGGAGCTTGCGGCGTTGCATGGTCGGTTTCCTTCCCTGGCGGCCGCCCGGCGACCGCCCGCCGCAACTCTCCGCCCGAGGCCGCAGAAGTTCAATGGGCGGCCGGCGCCATCGTCAATATTCGCAGACGACGTTGAGCAGCGCCTGCCGCTTCTCCTGCGTCACCACCGCGATGGCGCGGCGCAGCGCGGCCGGAAGCTCGGCCGGGTCGGTCACCCGCTCGCCATATCCGCCGCTGGCCTCGGAAAGTTTCTCGAAGGCGGGGGCGGGGCGGAGGTCGGCCAGCAGCTCGCCGCCCGCCTTCGCCGCGGCGCCGTCGCGATACATCGCCAGCGTCGAGTTCCGCACCGCGGCGTACATGCCGTTGTTGAACACGATCACCAGCACGGGCAGGCCATGCGCCTCGGCCACCCAGTGGCAGGCGGTCGGGTTGTTGAAGACATAGGCGCCGTCACCGAGCGTCGCGACCACCAGGCGATCCGGTGCGGCGAGCTTCGCGCCGAGTGCCGCGCCAAAACCCCAGCCGAGACCGCCCGCGGTGCTCTGGCCGTAGAAGCTGCCGTGTTGCGTGCGCGGGCAATGCGTCTGGCGCAGCGGATACTCGTTGACGACGATCGCGTCCTCGTCCAGCGCCTCGGCCAGGCAGTGGCTGATCCATTCCGGCGTGATCGGCCCGGTGGGCGGCGCGGCGACGCTCTCCTTCCACGCCGCGCGCTGGGCTGCGGAGAGTGCGCCGTACTCCTCCGCGCGACGCCGCACGACCGCCGCATCCGCGGGTAGCAGCGGGGCGAGCGCGGCGGCGATGCCGGCCAGCGCCGCCGCCGGCGTCCCGGTGATCGCCAGGTCCAGCGGGAAGTTGCGCATCGGGTAGAGCGCGAAGAGCGGGTCCTCGCCGATATGGATCACGCGGCTGCCTTCGGGCGGCCCCTGCAGATGCGGGATCCAGGGCACGTCGGTGTCCAGCACGATCACGCAATCCGCCTTGGCGAGCAGCGGCCCGGGCTCGTAGCCGCAATGCATCGGATGGTCGGCGGCGATGTTCACGAAGCGCGGGGTGAAGCTGATCACCGGCACGGCGAAGCGCGTGGCGAAGGCCGACAGCGCGTCGAACCCCGCGCGCGTGCGCCCGGCGGCGGAGGTGATCACCAGCGGCCGCTCGGCCGCGGCGATCATGCGCGCGGCCGCCTCCAGCGCCGCGGGATCGGGCAGCGGCACGGCGGGCGGCGCGGCGGGCTCGCGCACCATGGCGGCGTCGGCCGCGGCGGCCAGCGTGTCGCGCGGCAGCGTGGCGTAGACGGGCCCGCGCGGCGATGCCATGGCGATGGACAGCGCGCGCGTGACGAGGTCCGCGGCCTGCTCCGGCTGGCGCAGCTCGCCATCCCACTTCACCGCCTCCCGCACCATGGAGGCCTGGTCGAACATCTCCTGCGCCCAGTGGATGTTGCGCGTGCGCGCGCCGTGCCGGCCCTTCTCGGCATAGGGCGTGCGGCCGGCCAGCACGAAGACCGGCACGTGGTCGCGGTTGGCGTTGAGCAGCCCGTTCACCGTGTTCGCCGTGCCGACATTCACATGCACCATCACCGCCTGGGGCTTGCCGGTGATCATCGTCACGCCATGCGCCATCGCGACGGCGGCGTTCTCATGCGGCACGGTCATGGGCCGGGGCAGGCGGTGGTTGCTGCCCTCGAGCGCGGCATAGGCCTCGACGATCGGCGGGAAGTCGGTGCCGCCATTGGCGAAGAAATACTCGACCCCGCTGGCGCCGAGCTGGCGGAGGAAGATCTCGGCCGCGGAGGGCATCAATTCACCGTCGCGCCGGACAGGGCGATGGCGTCGCGCATCACCGGTGTCATCGCGCGCATCGCCTCCGCCATGGCCTGCGGCGTGCTGCAGACGGGATCGGTGCCGAGGCGCAGCAGCGCGGTGCGCACGCCGTCATCGGCGCAGGCGCGCGCCATGATGGCGCCGATGCGCTCGCGGATCTCGGCCGGCACGCCGGCCGGCGCGGCGAGGCCGTTCCAGGTGCCGATCTGGAATCCGGGATAGCCCTGCTCAGCCACGGTCGGCACGTCGGGCAGCAGCGCGCTGCGCTGCGCGCCCGTCACCGCGATGGTGCGCAGCGTGCCGGCCTCGCGCGCCGGCATCATCTCCACGGCGTTGCCGAGATACACATGGATGCGCCCGCCCATCACGTCCTGCATCGCCAGCGGGCCGCTGCGATAGGGCACATGCTCCATCCGCAGGTCCATGCGCTTCAGCAGATAGGCCATGCCGAGATGGCTGAGCCCGCCGGTGCCGCCGGAGGCGTAGTCGAGCTGTCCCGGCCGCGCCGCGACGTAGTCGCGGAACTCCGCCAGCGTCTTCGGACCAAGGCTGGTCGAGACGCCGAGCACCAGCGAATTGCCGGCGATGATGGAGATCGGCGCGAAGTCCTGCTGCGGATCGAAGGGCAGGCGCTGCATCAGCGGCAGCACCACCACATGCGAGGCGCTGGCATGCAGCAGGGTGTAGCCGTCGGCCGGGCTGCGCAGCGCCGCCTCCATCCCGATGGCGCCGCCGCCGCCCGGGCGGTTCTCCACCACGACCGGCTGGCCGATGTGGCGGGAGAGCCATTCGGCGCCGATGCGTCCGATGCCGTCGCTGACGCCGCCGGGGCCGAAGGGGATGATCAGCCGGATCGGCCGGTCGGGCCAGGAGCCTTGCGCCCGGGCGTGGCCCGTGCCGAAGGCGGCGAGCAGGGCGAGGCAGGCCGGGGCGAGCAGGCGCCCCAGGACGCGGCTGAGCATGTGGTGCTTCTCCCGTGGCGATTCCGGAAGCTTGCGGCGCGGCGCGACCCTGCGCAAGCATCGCGTGCCGCTTGAAGCGCCGTTCCGCCATGGCAGGATGGCGCCGGCACCGGAGGCAGGGCGATGGACGAGGACAGCGCGCGGATCGAGGACGAGCCGCTGATGCTCACCCCCGGCCCGGCGACGCTCTCGATGCGCGTGAAGCGGGCGATGCTGCACGACTACGCCTCCGGCGAGCAGAAGATGCTGGAGACCATCGCCTTCTGCCGGAAATACCTGCTCGATCTCTGCAACGGGCATGGCAGCCACACGGCGATCCCGCTGGTCGGCAGCGGCACATCCGGCACCGAGGCGACGATCGGCAGCTTCGTGCCGGAGAACGGCAAGCTGCTGATCCACACCAACGGCGTCTATGGCGACCGGCTGGTGGAGGTCGCGCGCAAGATCCGCACGCCGCATGCGAGCTTCCGGACCGCGCCCTACACGCCGCCGACACCGCAGCAATTCGAGGACGCGCTGGCCGCCGACCCCGCCATCACGCATGTGATGGTGGTGCATTGCGAGACCTCGACGGGCATCCTCAACCCGATCGAGGCGATCGCGGAGGTCTGCAAGCGCCGCGGCAAGGGGCTGCTGATCGACGCCGTCGCCAGCTACGGCGCCTTCATGCTGGATGCGAAGAAACTCGCCTTCGACGCGGCGGTGTGCAGCGCGAACAAGGGGCTGCAGGCGCCGCCCGGCCTCGCCTGGGTCGTCGCCAAGAAATCCGCGCTGGAGGAGGCAAAGGGCAACGCGCACAGCCTGACGCTCGATCTCTGGGACCAGAACCAGCACCTGGAGCGCACGGGCATGTTCCGCTTCACGCCGGCGACGCATCTGCTGCTCGGCATGGCGGAGGCGCTGCGCGAGCACCAGGACGAGGGCGGTCTGGAGGCGCGGCAGGCGCGCTTCCGCCGCAGCTGGCGGCGCCTGGTGGACGGCATGCGGCAGATGGGTTTTCGCACGCTGCTGGAGGACTCCGTCGCCTCGCCGATCGTCGCGACCTTCCACGACCCGCCGGACCCGAACTACTCGTTCAAGGCGCTGTACGACGGCATGAAGCGGCGCGGCTTCGTGATCTTCCCGGGGCGGCTCGCGGCGGCGAACACCTTCCGCATCGCCTGCATCGGCATCGTCACGGAACACGACATCGGCCGCGCGCTGGATGCGCTGGCGGATACGCTGCGGGCGATGGGGGTGCGGCAGATGGGCAGGCCGGATTAGCCGCGAAAGCGTCTGGCGCTTTGACAAGTGACGGATTATGTAAACTGTCATGAGCGCCAGCACCGAAGCCCCCGCCCGCCGCGGCGCCCCCGCCGAGGAAACCAGGCGGCGGATCGAGGACACCGCCGAACGCCTGTTCAAGACGATGGGCTACCAGAAGACCGCGGTGGCCGACATCGCGCGCGAACTCGGCATGTCGCCGGCCAATGTCTATCGCTTCTTCCCCTCCAAATCCGCGATCAACGAGGCGATCGCGGCGCGGATGCTGAGCGGCCTGGAGGCCGAGATCTGGGACATCGCCCGCGGACCCGGCCCGGCCGGGGAGCGCCTGCCGGCCCTGGTCCACACCCTGCACCGCCGGCATCTCGGCCTGTTCTTCTCGGAACGCCGCCTGCACGACATGGTCACCGCCGCCATGGCCGAGCACTGGGGCGTGGTGGAGCGCTTCATCCATTCCTGCACCACGGCGATCCGCCATGTGCTGATGGACGGGATCGCGGCCGGGGAATTCGCCCCCTGCGACGCGGAGGCGACGGCCAAGGCGATCAAGCAGGCCGGCATCGCCTTCATCCACCCGGTGCTGATCGCCGAATGCATGGGCCTGGGCACGCCGGAGGAGGAGATGGCGGCCGACCTGGACCGGCTGCTGGCGCTGGTCGTCCGGGGGCTGAGGAAAGCGAACTGACGATTATTGACTTTCGTCAGTTGATGGTCATTATGGGCAGGCCAACCGCACGAGGCCTGCCATGCGACGTGCCGCCGCCGCCCTTCTGATCCTGCCCCTGCTCGCCGCCTGCCGCGCCGAGCCCCCCGCCGCCCAGGCCAGCGCCCCTCCCCCGCCGCGCCCGGTCCAGGTCGCCGAGGTCGTCCTCGCCCCGGCCGAAAGCCGCGTCGCCTATACCGGGACGGTCCGGGCCAGGCGGGAGGTGGAGGTCGGCTTCCGCACCGGCGGGCGCATCGCGGCGCGGCTGGTCGAGGTCGGGCAGGTCGTGGCGGAGGGCCAGGAGCTCGCCCGGATCGATCCCGCCGACCTCGCGCTGGCGCTGCGCAGCGCCGATGCCGACCTCGCCGCGGCCGAGGCGCAGTCACGCCAGGCGGCCAACGATGCCGCACGCTCGCGCGCGCTGCTGCGCGCCGGCCATGTCGCCGCCGCCTTCGACGACCAGCGCCAAGCCGCCGCCAGCGCCGCGGCGGAGCGCGTCGCCTCCGCCCAGGCCGCGCTGGAACTCGCGCGCAACCGGCTTTCCTACGCCACGCTGCGCGCGCCTTCCGCCGGTGTCGTCACGGCGCTGCTGGCCGAGGCCGGGCAGGTGGTGCCGGAAGGCGATGCGGTGCTGCGCCTAGCCGATCCGTCGGAGCGCGAGCTGGTGGTGCGCGTGCCGGAATCCGCGCTGCCGGAGCTGCGCGAAGCCGCCGCCGAGGCGCGCTTCTGGGCCCGCCCCGATGCGCCGCTCGCCACCGCCCTGCGCGAACTGGCGCCGCAGGCCGATGGCGCGCTGCGCACCTATGCCGCGCGCTTCTCGCTGCCCGATGCGCCGGACTGGGTCGCGCTCGGCATGACGGGCACGGTGCGCCTTGCGCGCGATGCCGGCATGGTCGCGACGCTGCCGCTCGGCGCGCTGCACGATCGCGGCCAGGGGCCGATGGTCTGGCGCGTCGCGGGCGAGCGGATCGAGGCCGTGCCGGTGCGCGTCACCGCGCTCGGCGAGGCGATCGTGCAGGTCGCGGGTGCGCTGCAGCCGGGCGAGAAGGTGGTCGCGCTCGGCCCGCAGCTGCTCGATCCCGAAAGCCGCGTGCGGGTGGTCTCCACCCGCCTCGCCGCGACGCTGCGGTGATCCCGATGGAGCGCTTCAACCTCTCCGCCTGGGGCGTGCGCAACGGCGCGCTGACGCTCTTCGCGATGCTGCTGCTCGCCGCGCTCGGCTTCGGCGCCTGGCAGAAGCTCGGCCGCGCCGAGGATCCCTCCTTCACGCTGAAGGTCATGGTGGTCAGCGCCGCCTGGCCCGGCGCGACGGCGGAGGAGATGCAGGCGCAGGTGGCGGACCGCATCGAGAGCCGGCTGCAGGACCTGCCCTGGCTCGATCGCCTCGAGACCTATGTCCGCCCCGGCGTCGCCACCACCACCGTCGTGCTGCGCGACACCACGCCGCCGCGACAGGTGCAGGGGCTTTGGTACCAGGTGCGCAAGAAGGTCGGCGACATTTCTCCGACATTGCCCGCCGGGGTGCGTGGACCCTTCTTCAATGACGAGTACTCCGACGTCTATTCCGCGGTCTTTGCCCTCACGGGCGCCGACAATGCCGAGCTGGTGCGCCAGGCCGAGAAGATCAGGCTGCGCCTGCTGCGCATCCCGGGCGTCGAGAAGGTCGCGATCCAGGGCGAGATAGAGCAGCGCATCTATGTGGAAGTGTCGCATGCGCGCCTCGCCACGCTCGGCATCGCGCCGACCGCGATCCTGGAGGCGCTGGCGCGGCAGAACCCGGTGGCGCCGGCCGGCGTGGTGGAGACCGGCTCCACACGCGTGCATCTGCGCGTCGGCGGCGGGCTGGACGGCGTGAGCGCGATCCGCGCGGTGCCCGTCGCCGCGCCCGACGGCCGCACCATCCGCCTCGGCGAGATCGCGGAGGTGCGGCGCGGCCTGGCCGATCCGCCCTCGGCCGCGATCTTCCACGAAGGCCGGCCGGCCGTGCTGGTCTCGGTCGCGAAGCAGCGCGGCTTCGACGTGCTGGCGATGGGTGCGAGCCTGAACGCGGAGCTCGCCGCCATCCGCGCCGACCTGCCCGTTGGGCTGCAATTGCAGGCGATCTCGGACCAGCCGCACATCGTCGCCGAGAGCATCACGGAGTTCCTGCAGAAATTCGTGGCCGCCCTGGCGGTGGTGCTGGTGGTCTCGCTGCTCTCGCTCGGGCTGCGCGCCGGGCTGATCGTCGCGCTCTCCGTGCCGCTGACGCTCTCGGCCGTCTTCATGTTCATGCTGTGGTGGGGGATGGAGCTGGAGCGCGTCTCGCTCGGGGCGCTGATCCTCGCCCTCGGGCTACTGGTGGACGACGCGATCATCGCGATCGAGGCGATGGTGGTGAAGCTCGAGGAAGGCTGGGACCGCCTGCGCGCCGCCGCCTTCGCCTGGGGCAGCACGGCGGGGCCCATGCTGTCGGGCACGCTGGTGACGGTCGCGGGCTTCATTCCGGTGGGCTTCGCCAACTCCACTTCGGGCGAGTATGCCGGCGGCATCTTCTGGGTGGTCGGCGCGGCGCTGATCGCGTCCTGGCTCGTCGCGGTGTGGTTCACGCCCTGGCTCGGCGTGAAGCTGCTGCCCACGCCGAAGCGCGTCGTCCACCATGAGCACCTGTACAACGGCCGCGGGTATCGCGTGCTGCGCGCCGTGGTGTCCTGGTGCACCGACCATCGCGCCGTCGTGCTCGGTGCGACGCTTCTGCTGCTCGCCGCCGGCTTCGTCGGCATGGGGCTGACGAAGAAGCAGTTCTTCCCGACCTCCGCGCGGCTCGAATTGCTGGTGGATGTGGACCTGCGCGCCGGCGCCGGCTTCGCCGCGACCCGCGGCGCGGTGGAACGCATCGCCGCGCAGGTCGCGGACGACCCGGACGCCGAGACCTACACCGCCTATGTCGGCGCCGGCGCGCCGCGCTTCTTCCTGGCGCTGAACCCCGACCTGCCGAACGAGGCCTTCGGCAAGCTGGTGATCCAGTCGCGCGACGTCCCCGCGCGGGAACGCCTGCGCGCGAAGCTGATCGCCTTCGCCGAATCGGGCGCGGTGCCGGAGGCGCGGGTGCGCGTCTCGCGGCTTGATTTCGGCCCGCCGGTCGGCTTCCCCGTGCAGTTCCGCGTGATGGGCGGCGATCCCGCGCAGCTGCGCGCGGTGGCGGACCAGGTGATGGCGGCGCTGCGCGCCACGCCGGGCACGCGCGACGTGCAGCTCGCCTGGGGCGAGCGCGCGCCGGCGATGCGCCTGGTGTTGGACGAGGAGCGCGTCGCGCAGCTCGGCCTCTCGCCCGAGGCGGTGGCGCAATCCGTGCAGGGCCTGCTCTCGGGCGCGACCGCGACGCGGCTGCGCGAAGGCGAGCGGCTGGTGGACGTGGTGCTGCGCGCGCCGGCCGCGGAGCGCGGCGCGCTGGCCTCGCTCGGCGACCTCAACATCGTCACCGCCGCGGGTCCGGTGCCGCTGGCGCAGATCGCACGGCTGGAGCCCACGATGGAGGAGCCGATCCTCTGGCGTCGCAACCGCGAGCCCTTCCTGACGGTGCGCGCCGAGATCGCGCCCGGCCTGCAGGCGCCCGACGTCACCGCCGCCGCGCTGCCGCGGCTGGCGGAGATCAAGGCCGCGCTGCCCGTCGGGATGCGCATCGAGACCGGCGGCGCGGCGGAGGAATCCGCCAAGGCCAATGCCAGCCTCTTCGCGCTGTTCCCGGCCATGGTCGCGGCGATGCTGCTGATCCTGATGGTCCAGCTGCGGCATTTCGGCCGCGTGGCGCTGGTGGTGGCGACCGGGCCGCTCGGCATCCCGGGTGCGGCCGCCGCGCTGCTGATCGCGGGCATGCCCTTCGGCTTCGTCGCGCTGCTCGGCGTGATCGCGCTGGCCGGGATGATCATGCGCAACACGTTGATCCTGGTGGACCAGGTACGCCAGGACACGGAAGCGGGGATGGAGCTGCGCGAGGCGATCATCGAGAGCACGGTGCGCCGCGCGCGCCCGGTGATCCTGACGGCGCTCGCCGCGATCTTCGCCTTCGTGCCGCTGACGCTCTCGGTGTTCTGGGGGCCGATGGCGGTGGCGATGATCGGCGGGCTTGCCATTGCGACGGTCGCAACGCTGCTGGTCGTGCCGGCGCTGCATGCGCTGGCCCTGCGCCGCCGCCCGGCGCCGCCACCCGTCGCCCTGCGCGTCGCCGCGCCCGCGCCGGCCGACCAGCCGGCGTGAGGCGGCGGCCTTGGGTCATCGGGCCGCCTCACGCACGCCCCTCGCTGCGCAGCAGCGCCGCGGCGCGGGCCGCCAGTTCCGCGGCATCCGCCGGCTTGCGCAGCAGCGCGAAAGGGCCGTCTCGCACCGCCTCGGCCAGGCCCGCCTGGGTTTCGGGGCCGTCGCCGACCAGCCCGGTGAGCAGGATGCCGGGAAGCCGCGGCCGGCGAAGACGCGCCTGGCGGAGCAGTGCGAGCCCGTTCATCCCCGGCATGGCCTGGTCCGTGACCAGAAGGTCCAGGTCGTCCAGGCCGGCATCGAGCTGGCGCAACGCCTCCGGACCGTCGGCGGCCGCGCTCACGCGCCACCCGCGCAGGACAAGCTCCGCGGCGAGCGTCTCCCGCACCAGCGTCTCGTCCTCCACCAGCAGCACGCGAGGCGACGGAAGCGCCTCGGCCTCCGGCGCGGCGGCCTGATCGGCCAGCACAGCATCCGCCGCCGCGACGCTGCGCGGTAGCCAGAGCGTCACGGTGGTGCCGGCGCCGGGCGCGCTCCGGATCGCGAAGCCGCCGCCGGACTGCTCGGCGAACCCCTTGGCCATGGCGAGCCCGAGGCCGGTGCCGCTGCCCGCCGGCTTCGTGGTGAAGAAGGGCTCGGCGGCGCGCGCCAGCGTCGCGGCATCCATGCCGGAACCAGTGTCGGCCACGCCGAGCCGCACATAATGCCCGGGCAGCAGTCCGGCCGGATGGCGCACGCCTTCGGCCACCTCCTCCGGCACCGCCGCCAGCGTCAGCACGCCGCCGCCCGTTCCCGCCATCGCGTCGCGCGCATTGGTGGCGAGGTTGACCAGCACGGTCTCGAGCTGCCCCTTGTCCGCGCGCAGCGTGGGAAGCCCGGGCGCGACCTGGATGTGCACCGTGACGCCCGCGCCGAGGGTGTGCGTCAGCACCTCGCGCAGATCCTCCAGCAGGGGCCCCGCGGCGACGTCGGCGGCGCGCAGCTCGCCTTGCCGCGCGAAGGCGAGCAGCCGGCGCGCCACCGCCGCGCCCCGCTCGGTCGCTTCCAGCACCATGCCGGCCAGCCGGCGCACCTGTGGCGCATCCTCCGGCTTGCGCAGCATCATCCGCGCGCCGCTCGCCACGGCCTGAAGCACGTTGTTCACGTCATGCGCGACACCGCCGGCCAGCTGGCCGAGCGCCTCCATCCGCTGGGCCTGGCGCACCCGGCTCTCGGCCGCCGCGCGCCCTTCCGTCTCGCGCCGGAGATCATCGAGCGCCGCGCGCAGCCGGGCGAGCGCCGCGCGTTCGGCCGCCGCGCGGCGCATGGCCAGCCAGGATGCGGCGAGAAGCAGTGCGGAAGCCGCCGCGGCGACCGCGCCGAACAGCCGCAGATTGTCGCGCCAGCGCTTCAGCAGGGCCTGTGTCGGGATGCCGAGCGCGACATAGAGCGGGTAGTCCGCGACGGGCGCATAGGCATAGAGATAGCGCCTGCCGTCCACGGGTGAGGCTGCCTCGAAGACGCCGCCTCCAGGCGCCGCCGCGAAGGCGCCCATCAGCGGCCCGTCCGGCGGCAGGCGCTCCAGTCCCCCGCTGGGCTCGCTGGCGAGAACGTCGCCCTCGGCGCGGAGCAGCAGCGCCCGATGCGGCAGGGCCGGCGCGGCCTCGGCGAAGAAGCGCGCGAAGTAGGTGGGCCTCAGCGCAATGTGGATGGTGCCCGCGAAGGTGCCGTCGCCGGTCTCGCGGCGGCGGCTCAGCGCGAAGCTGGGCAAGGCCGTGGCACGGCCGACGAAGGCGGCGGAGACATAGGGGCCGCGGCGATGGTCGCGATGCACCGTGAAGAAGTCGCGGTCGGTAATGCGCGTCGCCGGGTTCCAGGCCTGGCTGCCGGCGCGCACCACGCCATCCGCGTCGGTGATCCAGATCGAGACGGCCTGGTCGAGCGGCGCCCGCAGGCCGGCGAGGAAGTCGCTGATCTCCGGTGCTGCGACCTGCTCCTCCGTCAGTCCCCGGATGCGGTCGCCGACCAGCGCCAGCGCGAGTTCCTGGGTCTGCATCACCTTGCCGGCGTGCTCCTGCAGGACAGCCGTGCTCCGCACGAGCACATCGCGTCCCTCCCGCAGCACATCGGCACGGTTCTGCAGCGCGGCGAGCCCGAACAGAATCGCCGGAACCAGCAGCGCGACGGCGACGAGCAGCAGATCGAGCCCCGAGGCGGACGCAACCGCCCGGCCCGGCACCTCGTGCCCCGGCCGGTTCATTGCCAGATCCGTTTCCACTGCCAGATCCGTGCCGGCCAAGCGCCCAATTCCGCTTCGGTTTCCCTACCCTGGGGGAAGATGACGCACGGCATCCGCTTCTTGAACGGAGGCGCCCATGAACATCGCGGGAGCCGCCGCGGCGTGGCAACGGCTGTTGCCACGCCGCCAGCTCCACCCCTCGGGCGCCGGGGCCGGAGCGCGCCTTGCCTCGCGGCGCGAAAAGGGCAATCCGTTCCTCTCCCAAGGAGGGATCGGAGAGTCTTCATGCTGCGTATCCACGGCATCGCGCGAAGCCGCGCCTTCCGCTGCATCTGGGCGGCGGAGGAAGCTGGCCTGCCCTATGAGGTCGTGCCCGTCGGCTTCGGCGCCGAGCACAAGCCGGAGGTCCTGAAGGTCAACCCGAACGGCAAGATCCCGGCCCTGCAGGACGGCGACCTCACGCTGTTCGAGAGCCTGGCGATCAACCTGCACATCGCGGCCAAGGCAGGCGCGCCGCTGATGCCGGCGGGCGACGACGCCTCCCGCGTGCTGCAATGGACGCTCTGGGCGGCGACCGAGGCGGAGCCCACGCACCAGCAATGGGCCTACAATACTTATGTTCGCCCGCCCGAGCAGCGGGACCCCGCCCTGGCCAGGGCGGGCGCCGAGGCGCTGGCGCCGCGGCTGGCCGTGCTGGAAAAGCACCTGGCCGCCGGCGGCCCGTGGCTGCTGGGCGCGAACTTCACCATCGCGGACTGCAACCTGGCCGCGGTGCTCTACGGGTCCTGGCTGAACGGCTTCGACTACGCGCCCTATCCGAAGGTGAAGGCCTGGCTCGATGCCTGCCTGAACCGCCCGGCGGCGCTCAAGGCGCGCAAGCTGCGCGAGGGCTGACGCCGAACAGGCGGAAGCGCCGGCGCGAAACGCCGGCGCTTCGCGGCCTCAGCGCCAGATGACTTCGGCGAGGCTGCAGGTCTCCAAGCCGCGCCGCTCGCCGGCGCGTCCGTCCATGTAGACCACGCGGATGTCCACGTTGCAGCCCCGGCCGGCCGGCAGGCTCACCTGCAGCCGCTGGTTCGGCTGCAGCACGTTCTGGCCGAGCCGGTCGCCGCCCCAGTTGCTGTCCGAGGACAGCGAGACATACACCTCGCGGATCGTCACACCGGTGCCGTTGCGCAGGTAGAAGGACGGGTTGGCGGCCGCGGGCCGGCCCGGGGACACGGTCGCACCTGCCCCGCCGCCGCCGACGCTCGCGCCCGCGCCGGCGCCCGCGCGCCCGAACACGATCTGCGAAATGTTGCAGGCATTCACCTGCATCCGCCGCTCTTCCCCGCCACCCTGATAGGTGACGCGCACATCCAGCACGCAGTCGCCGAAGCTCGGCGTCACCCACACGCGGTTGCCGGACGGCAGCACCGAGGTGCCGAGGATGTCCGGCCCCCAATCCTCGACGCGCGAGGAAGAAACATAAGCCTGCTCGATCACGCGGCCGGTGTTGTTCACCAGCCAGAACCGGTTCTGCGCTTCCGCCGAGGCCGGGACGAATCCCCCGGCCATCCCCGCGAGGACCGCGAGGATTGCTAGAACGTGGCGACGCATGCCGATGTCTCCTCCGAGCAGGAAAATCTACGCGATGATTCTATCAGCGCGTGTGTGGAGGACGAGTGAAAGCGCTGTCATGTCGCAGGCCGGCATTGTCCGTTGCGATCCGGATCGGCACTCTGGCGCTGGATCACGGGAGCGTGAGATGTCTGATCGTGCGGAGGAGACCGGCGAGTTGCGCCGGCTCTCGGCGGCGCTGGTCGAGTTGCGCGCCGAACTGACGGTGACCCAGGCGGCGCTGGCCGCCGCCATGGCGGAGATCGCCCGGCTCGGGCCGGAGCCGAAGCCCGGCCTGGCGGACGCCGTCTCTCGCCTGCTGGGCTTCGCCGATGCGGCCGCGGCGGGGCTTCAGGGCCAGAAACTGGTGCGCGCGCAGGCGCCGACCGATGCCGCGCTGCGCATGGCGGACTGGGCCGAGGGCCTCCTGGCCGGGTCCGACAGGCGCTGAGACACGCCTGCAGCGGCGGGCGCCGCCGCCGCTGCTGCGCCAAGCGGTTGTGGCGCCGTGCAGCATCGGCCTGCTAGGGTGAGGCGCATGTTCAGCCCGTTCCCGTCCCGCCGGGCCCTGCTGCTGGCCGCGGCCCTGCTCTCCGCTTGCGGCGCCGGCGGTTCGGCCGTCTCGCCCTCCGCCACGGCGGCGGAATCCGCGGCAGCCGGCCAGACCGGCCCCTTCGGCGTCTACCTCGCCGGCCGCTTCGCGCAATCGGAAGCCGATACGCGCACCGCCGCGGACAGCATGCTCGAAGCGCTGCGGCGCGATCCCGACCAGGCCGAGGTGGTGACCCGCGCCTTCGTCGCGGCGCTGCTCGATGGCCGCCCGGAAGCGGTGCGACTCGCCCGCCGGCTGCCCGACAACCAGGCCGCCGCCCTGCTGCTGATCGGCACCGAGGCCCAGGCCGGCCGCTGGGACCGCGCCGAGCAGCGCATCCGCGCCCTGCCCCGGCAGGGCCCCGCGGGGCTGCTCGGGCCGCTGCTGCTGGCCTGGACGCTTCATGGCAAGGGCCAGACCGACCAGGCGATCGCCCTGCTGCGCCCGCTGGCGGAAACCGGCCGCCTGCGCGGGATGCATGCCCTGCACCTTGCGATGGTGGCGGATGTGGCGGGCCGCGGGCGGGATGCGGAGCGCTATGCGCGCATGGCGCTGGCCGAGACGCCGGACGCCTCACTGCGCATGCTGCAGGTGGCGGGCGGAATCCTGGCGCGCAACGGCGGCGAGGCCGATGCGATGCGCCTGATGGAGGCGCTCGGCCGCGGCAATGGCGACTTCGCGATCGCCGCGCGCAGCGCGGAAGGCCGCCGGTCCCTGCTGGCCGGCGGCGGCGTCGCCTCGCCGACCGAGGGCATGGCGGAAGCCCATATCGCGCTGGCCGCGGCACTGCGAGGGCAGCGCGGGGGCGAGGTCGGGCTGATGCTGACCCGCCTCGCGATCCGGCTGCGGCCCGACTTCGGACCGAGCACCCTGCTGCTGGCCGACTATTTCGCCGACGAGAGCCATCCCGAGGCGGCACTCGCGCAGATCGAGACGATCCCGGCCACGGACCCGCTCGGCCGGGTCGCCGCGCTGCGCAAGGCCGAGATGCTCGACCGCCTGGACCGCATCCCGGAGGCCGAGGCGACGCTGCGCCAGGTGGCGCAGGCCGATCCCGGCGCGCCGCAGCCGATGCTCCGCCTCGGCGAGATGCTGCGCAAGCGCAACCGCTTCGCCGACGCCGTCGCCGCCTATGATTCGGCGATCGAGCGGATCGGCACGCCGGATGGCGACGACTGGGTGGTGTTCTACGCCCGCGGCATCTCCAACGAGCGCGCCGGGCGCTGGCCGCGCGCCGAGGCCGATTTCCAGAAGGCGCTCGAGCTCGCGCCGGAACAGCCCTATGTCCTCAACTACCTCGCCTATACCTGGGTGGAGCACGGGCTCAACCTGGCGGAGGCGCGGCGGATGCTGGAACGCGCGGTGGAGCTTCGCCCCAACGACGGCAACATCGTGGACAGCCTCGGCTGGGCGCTCTTCAGGCTCGGCGACATCCCGGGGGCGGTGCGCTGGCTGGAACGCGCCGTCGAGCTCGAGCCGCGCAACAGCGTGATCAACGACCATCTTGGCGATGCCTACTGGGCGGCGGGGCGGCAAAGCGAGGCCCGCTTCCAGTGGCTGCGCGCACTGCGCACGGAGCCCGAGGCCGGCGATATCCCGCGCATCGAGGCGAAGCTGCGCGACGGACTGCCGACGCCGCCAGCGGCAACGGCGAGCCGCACGGACGAAGCGCCGGCGACGCGATGAGCGGGGGGCGCCGCCCCCTGCGACCCCCGGCAAGGGCCTGAGGCCCTTGCAACCCCGGCCGGAAGCGGCACCGGCGAAGGTGAACCTGTACCTGCGCGTCACGGGACGGCGCGCGGATGGCTACCACATGCTCGACAGCCTCGCCGTCTTCGCCGCCGCGGGCGACGTGATCGAGGCGATGCCGGCCGATGCGCTGAGCCTCTCCGTCACCGGGCCGGAAGCCGGCGCGCTGGCCGATGAGCCGGACAACCTGGTGCTGCGCGCGGCGCGCGCATTGGCGGACCATGCCGGCCTTCGCGCCGGGGCAGCCCTGACGCTCCAAAAAAACCTGCCGGTGGCCTCCGGGATCGGCGGCGGCTCGGCGGATGCGGCGGCGGCGCTGCGGGCGCTGAACGTGCTCTGGGGCACGGCGCTCGACACCGCGGCGCTACGGGGCATCGCGGCGCGACTCGGCGCCGACGTACCGGTCTGCGTCGAGAGCCGCGCCACCCGCATGCAGGGCATCGGCGAGATCCTGTCCGCAGTCCTCCCGCTGCCGCGCTTCGGGCTGCTGCTCGTCAATCCGCGCATCGCGCTGCCGACGCCGGCGGTCTTCAAGGCGCGGCGCGGCGATTTTTCGCCTCCGGCCGAGCTGCCGGACCGCATTGCCGATGCGGCGGCGCTGGCCGACTGGCTGCGCCCGCTCGGCAACGACCTGCAGACGGCCGCGATCGGCCTCTGTCCCGCCGTTGCGGAGGTGATTGCCGCCATCGCGGCGCAGCCGGGCTGCCTGCTGGCGCGCATGAGCGGCAGCGGCGCGACCTGCTTCGGCATCTTCCCCGACGAGAGCGCCGCCGAAAGTGCGGCGCGCGCCCTGCCTCCCGCCTGGTGGCGCCAGGGCGGAGGCCTTGCGGCGCCTACCGCCCCAGCCACTCCCTGAGACGCCCCGGCGCGGCCATCATGTCGGCCTCCGGGCCGCAATAGGAGAAGCGGAGGAAGCGCGCGCCGCGGTCGCGCTCGAAATCGACGCCCGGCGTCGCGGCGATGCCGGCGCCTTCCAGCATGCGGGCGCAGAAATCCAGGCTGTCATTCGTCAGGTGGCCGATGTCGCACCAGAGATAAAAGGCGCCGTCCGCCTGCGCGATGCGGTCGAAGCCCGCCGCCGGCAGTCCGGCCAGCAGGGCGGCGCGGGCGCGGGCGTAGCGCGCCTTGTTCGCCTCCAGCTCCTCCGTGCAGTCGAAGGCCGCCTCGGCCGCCACCTGCGCCACATGCGGCGCGCTGATGAACATGTTCTGCGCCAGGCACTCGACCGGGCGCACCAGATCCTCCGGCAGCACCAGCCAGCCGATGCGCCAGCCCGTCATCGAGAAGTATTTGGAGAAGCTGTTCACGACGATGGCGCTGTCGCTGAAGGCGGCCGCCGTGCTCTCCGCGACGCTGCCATAGGACAGGCCGTGATAGATCTCGTCCGAGACGAGGCGCACGCCGTTGCGGCCGCACCAATCCGCGATGCCGCGCAGCTCCTCGGGCGCGAGCATGGTGCCGGCGGGATTGCAGGGGCTGGCGACGATCAGGCCGGCCGGCAGCGGATCGAGCTTCTCCAGCATGGCGATGGTCGGCTGGAAGCGGGTGGAGGCGTCGCAGGGCAGCAGCTGCGGCACCATGCCGAGCGCGGTCAGGATGTTGGCATAGGGCGGGTAGAAGGGCGCCGCCATCGCCACGCGGTCCCCCACGTCGAAGGCCGCGAGGAAGGCGAGCGGAAAGGCGCCCGAGGCGCCGACCGTGACGGCAATGCGCGAGGCCGGCACCGCGACGCCGTATTTCGCCGCGTAGTGCCCCGCGATGCGCGCGCGCAGCGAGGCGAGGCCGAAGGCCTCCGTGTAGCCCATCGGTGCGCCGACCTGCAGGGCGCGGATCGCGGCCTCCGCGGCGCCGCGCGGCGCGCCGGTGCCGGGCTGGCCGACCTCCATGCGGATGACGCCGGGCGCGCCCGGCGGCAGCGCCGCGGCGCGCGCATTGGCGGCCGCGATCACGTCCATCACCAGGAAGGGCGGCGCCGCGGCGCCGCGCCCGACCTTCAGCGCCATGGGCTCAGCGGTCCAGCCCGCCGAGGGCAAGGCCGGAGCCGCGCGGGTCGGTCGCCGCGGTGCAGTCCTGGGCCGGCCCGGGCAGGTAGCGCGTGCAGCCGATCGCGGCGGCGCGGCCGGGCTCCGGGATGCCGGCCACCGCCTGCGGGGCGGGCTGCCCGCGCACCATGCCCGCCAGCGCCTGGGCCGCGGCCAGCGCGGCCATGCCCTGCCCGCTGCCCGCGGCGGCGGCCCGGAAGGCGCGCACATTGGGGTTGTGCACCAGGCCCGTGGCGAGCAGCGGCGGGCGCACCTGCCCGACATCGGGCGCCGCGCCGAGCAGGATGCCGGTGCCCGGCGCGACGCGCCCGGTGCCGAAGAGGTTGTTCATGGTGAAGGCGCACGCCACCGCCATGCCGTCGCGGTCGAGCGTCAGCAGCGTCGCGCTCGCCGGCATCAGCGAGGGGCCGGCCGGTGGCGGCGCGCCGCCCGCCATCAAGGCCTGGAAGGCCGCCTCCGTCTCCGCCCCGCCCGAAATCTCCGCCGGCAGGAAGGAGGCGATGTCGGAGCCGATCCGCTGCTGCCGCGCCTGCACGATGCGCGGCACGGAGGCGCGCAGGTCGGCCGAGGTCAGCCCGCCGCCAGCCGGCACGGAGGCTTCCTCCACCCGCCGCGCCAGGCCGCCCTGGTAGAGGTCCCCGACGCCCGCGGTGCGCAGCGTCGCCAGGGTGACGCCGAGATCCGCCTGAACCAGCCGCTCGCCCACCTGTGGCGGGCGGCCATCGGCGCCGCCGAAGGACGCGGCGGCCCAGGGATCGGCGAAGAGCGGGCCGGAGACGGCGGCGAAATCGGTGGCGAGGGCGCGGCTGACCTCGAAGCCGAAGCGCGCAGCCTGCTCGGCCGGGGCCATCAGCTCCTCGAAGGGGCGGCGCCCGCCGCGAGTGTGGAGCGCGAACAGCCCGCGCGCCAGCATCGGCACCGCCGCCGGCCGGTCCGCGCCGGCCGGCACGCCGGAGCGCGCGCCGGGCGGGAAGACGACGGCCTCGACCGCGTTGCGGGCGGGGTTGAACAGCAGGCACGCGCCGCCGCCGCCAAGGCCGGCGCGGGAGGGCAGCGTGACCGCCATGGTGAGACCGGCCGCAACCGCCGCATCCGCCGCGGAGCCGCCGGTGGACAGTACGGTGCGGGCCACGGTGGCGGCGCGCGGCTCGTCGGCGACGACATGACCGAGGAAGCCCCGGACGAAGCCTTCCTGCCCCGGCTGCAGCGGCGGCGGGCCGCCGAGCATCGCGCCCATGGAGTCCAGGGTGCTGCAGCCCGGCAGGGCCATCAGGGCCAGCAGCCCCGCCATCCTGGACAGGCGCGGCTTCGACGTCATGCGCTGCCGCCGGGCCCGAAGCTGGCCATCCCCCACCGCGCTGCTCTCCATCCCGCTTGCCCTGCTCCGGTGCCGGGCCTTAGACGCCTTCACCAGCGCCGGCAACCGCATGATCGGACACCGCGCCCCGGCGGGGAAGGGCCGGGCCGCTGGCGATCGCCGCCCATCTGCGGGATGATGCGGCCTTCGCCGGGCCGCGGCGCCAGGCAGCAGGGGCCGCTGACGAGGAACCGATGCGACAGACATTCTCCCGCTGGCGGCGCCTGATCCCGGCGCTGCTTCTCCTGCCCTTCCTCGCCGCGCCGGTCGCGGCGCAGGCGCAAGGGACCCTGTTCAGCCCCGCCCAGCGCGCGGAGATCGTGGAGATCCTGCGCGAGGCGCTGCGCCAGGACCCATCGATCCTGCGCGACGCGCTGATGGGGCTGGAGGAAGCCGAGCAGCAGCAGCGCACCGAGGCGCGGCGCGCCGCCATCACGCAGCAGGCCGAGGCGCTGTTCCGCGACGCCGCCGACCCGGTGCGCGGCAATCCTCGCGGCGATGTCACCATCGTGGAGTTCTTCGATGCGCGCTGCGGCTACTGCAAGCAGTTGCATCCCGCGCTGGAGGCGCTGCTGCGGCGTGATCCGAATGTGCGGATCGTGATGAAGGACCTGCCCATCCTCGGCCCCAACAGCGTGCTGGCCGCGCGCGCCCTGCTCGCGGCGCAGCGCCAGGGCCGCTACCCGGCGCTGCAGGATGCGCTGCTGTCGCTGCGCACCGAGCCGACCGAGGCGGTGCTGCGCCAGCAGGCGGAGCGCGTGGGGCTCGACTGGTCGCGGCTGCGCCGGGAGATGGACGACCCGGCCATCGCCCGCAGGATCGAGGCGAATGTCCGGCTGGCGCAGACCCTCGGCATCCAGGGGACGCCGGCGCTGGTGGTGGCCTCCTCCGCCGATGCGCGCGGGGCCGGCGCGACGCTGGTGCCGGGCGCGGTGGACCTTGCCGCGCTCGAGCGTATGGTCGCGGAGGCCCGCGCGGCCCGGTAGATGCCGCGGCACCGTAGGTTGGAGAGGCCGACGAGCCCGGTATAGAATACGCCGCGTCGGGAGCATGGATCATGGGGGCGATGGTCGACGCCGCCAGAAGGCGGAGCGGGGCTGCGGCGTGCCGCGCGACAGCGCGCGCGCGACGGCGTCCCCTGCCCTCGGCCTGACCATGCAGCCTGCGGTCGCGACCCTGCCGACGCTCGAGGTGCGGGTGCCCGTGCCGGAACTGGGCGCCTGGCGGGCGGGCAACACCGGGATTGAGGGCGTCTGGACCTTCGCGGCGCCGGAGCCCGGCCCGCACCTGATGCTGACGGCGCTGGTGCATGGCAACGAGGTGACGGGCGCGCTGCTGCTGCTGCGCTGGCTGCGCGAGGGCATCCGCCCGCGGCGCGGCGCGCTGACGTTCTGCTTCGCCAACCTCGCCGCCTTCGACCGCTTCGACCCGGCCGATCCCGCCGCAAGCCGCTTCCTGGACGAGGACCTGAACCGGGTCTGGGCGACGGAGCTGCTGGCCGGCGGCCGGCGCTCGGCGGAGCTCGACCGCGCGCGGGCGCTGCTGCCGGCGCTGCGGCGCGCCGATGTGCTGCTCGACCTGCATTCCATGCTGTGGCCGTCCGACGCGCTGATGATCGCGGGGCCGGGCGCGGCTTCGCGCGATCTCGGGCGGGCGCTCGGCACGCCGCCCGTGGTGGTCGCCGACGAGGGCCACGCGGCCGGGCTGCGGGTCATCGACCATGCGCATTTCGCCGGCGGTGCGCGCGCGCTGCTGCTGGAAGCCGGGCCGCACTGGCAGCCTGAGACGCTGGCCCAGATGGAGCGCACCGCGGCGGCGCTGCTGCGCCGGCTGGGTCTGGCCGAGGAGGGCGCGGCCCTGCCGCCCGCGGAGACGCTGCCGCCGGGCAGGCTGGCGCGGGTGACGCGCACCGTCACCGCGCAGAGCGCCGACTTCGCCTTCCTCCGCGCCTTCCGCGGCGGCGAGGTGATTCCGCGCCGGAACACGCTGATCGCACTGGACGGCGAGGCCGAGCTGCGCACGCCGCATGACGACTGCCTGCTGGTGATGCCGAGCCCGCGCGCGATGCGCGGCCACACCGCCGTCCGCCTCGCGCGGTTCGAGGCCTAGAGCAGCGCCCGTTCGAGTGGAACCGCTGCGCGGTTCCGCCGAACGGGCATAAGCTGCTCTAGAATCACTATTTCTAGAGCAAGAAATCCGATCTGACCGATTCAGTCAGATCGGATATTGCTCTAGGCAAGCCGGGCGCGACCATGTCCCGCCGCCGAAGGCGGCGCGCGCAGCTCGTGACAGACCAACCCGCGCGCCATGTCTGAGGCGCACAGGCCAAGCGCGCGGATGCGCGCGCCGGCGCTTGAGGCGCCCCTAAACCGGCGGCTCGCCGGGCACGGGCTTGCCGCCGATCGCGCGCAGCAGAACGGTGATGTCATGCGCCGCGGCGTCCACCGCGGCGGCATCCACGCCCTTCGCCACCAGCGCCACGCCGCCGCCGCCCATGCGGTAATAGGGATAGCTGCCGATATCGAGCGCCGGCCAGCGGCGCTGGATGTCGGCAAGGCCCTCCGCGATGCGCCCCTCCATCACGCCGTCGGCGTGCACGGTGCGCGAGGCGATCGGCGGCCCGCCTTCCAGGGTGGGCGCCAGGCTCTCGAACATCGCCTGCATGATGCGCGGCACGCCGGCGAGCACATGCACGTTGCCGATGGTGAAGCCCGGCGCGATGGAGATCGCGTTGTCGATCAGCGTGGCGCCGCGCGGCATGGTCGCCATGCGCTGGCGCGCCGGGTTGAACTCGCCGGGCGGATAATGCCGCTCCATGCGCGCCCAGGCCTCCGGATGCGGTTCCCAGGGCACGCCGAAGGCGGCGGCGATGCATTCGCTGGTGATGTCGTCATGCGTCGGGCCGATGCCGCCCGTGGTGAAGACATGGTCGTATTTCGCGCGCGTCTCGTTGACCGCGGCGACGATGGTCTCCGGCACGTCGGGGATGATCCGCACCTCGCGCAGCGGGATGCCGATCTCACCGAGGCGCGTGGCCAGGAACTGCACATTGGCGTCGCGCGTGCGGCCGGAGAGCACCTCGTTGCCGATGACGAGGAGGCAGGCGGTGGGGTTGGTCATGCCACGTCGTCCGAAGGCCAGAGGGGGATGGAGAGATCGAGCGCATGCGCGCGCAGCCGCGCATCGAAGGTGGCGAGCGTCGCGCCCTCGCGCTGCGCCAGCGCAAGATACAGGCAATCGTAGATGGGATGGGGCAGCCGCTCGGCCAGCGCCGCGGCATGCTCGATCAGCGGCTCAGTGGGATGCAGCACGAGTTCCGGGCGGCGGCGGATCGACCGCAGCGCCTTGATGGCGAAGCCTGGCGGCACCAGGCCGCCATTGGCCTTGCGCGCCAGCGCATTGCCGATCTGAAGCGCCAGGAAGGCCGGGGCGATCAGCCGGTCGGCAGTCGCCGCAAGCGTCAGCGCCGCTTCCGAGCCGCCCTCCTCCGCATACCAGGCGACGGCCACGGAGGCATCGACGACGACCGTCACCCGGGCTTCCCGGGCGTGGCCCGCCGCGGCGCATCGAGGCGGCGCGCCAGGGCGTCACGCGACTCACGGATTGCCGCCGTGGAGCCGACCGGGTCGAAGCGTGTCATGGCGCGCAGCGCCTGCATCTCCGCGAGCCAGGCCGCACGATCCGACCGCCGCGCGGACTCGGTCAGCGCCTCCCGCGCCACTTGTTCCAGCGAGGTGCCGCGTTCGAGGGCGCGCGCCTTCAGGCACTCGATCACGTCGTCATCGAGGTTGCGGACCAGCAACTGTCCCATCGAGGCCTCCGCTATCACGACATGATAGCAAGCGCACTCCTGCACCCGCTACAGGAAATCCCGGAGCAGCGCGACCAGTGGCTTGTCCGCCGGCGGCATCGGATAGTCGGCGAGCTTCTGCGGCCGCACCCAGGCCAGGGCCTGGCCTTCCTGCGGCGTCACCGCGCCCTCCCACCGGCGGCAGAGATAGAGCGGCATCAGCAGGTGGAAGTTTGCGTAGCCATGCGAGGCGAAGGCGAAGGGGGCGAGGCAGCTTTCCGCCACGTCGATCGCCAGTTCCTCCTTCAGCTCGCGGATCAGCGCGGCCTCCGGCGTCTCGCCAGGATGCACCTTGCCGCCGGGGAACTCCCAGAGGCCGGCGAGCGGCTTGCCTTCCGGCCGGCGCGCCAGCAGCACGCGACCATCGGGGTCGATCAGCGCCACGGCGGAGACGAGGACGATGCGCTTGCCCTCCGCGGCGGGCTCCGCGGCGGCGGGAGGCGGCGGGGCGGGCATCGGCTCGGCCGGCAGGTCGGCGCGCGTCATCTCGAAGGTGAGCACCGGCATGGCGCCGCCGCGCGAGAGGAAATCCTGCGCCGCCTCGCCCAGCTGGCGGAAGCCGATGCGGCGCAGCAGCGCCTGGCTGCGCGGATTCTCGAGCAGCGCCGAGGCGACCAGCTTCTCGATCCCGAGATTGGCCAGCGCCCAGCGCGCAAGGCGCCCGGCGGCCTCCGGCCCGATGCCCTGCCCCCAGGATTTGCGCCCCACCCAGTAGCCGAGCTCGGCCTGCCTGCGCTCGGCCTGCAGCGTCAGCCCGACGCAGCCGAGCAGCACCTCCTTCTCCTGCTCGCGGCCCACGATCGCGAGGTGCCAGGCGCGGCCTTCGGCGATGAGGGCCCGGGTGGAGGCGATCCACTCGTCGGCAAGCTCGCGCGGATAGGGGAAGGGCACGCGCGCGAGCATCTTCGCGACCTCCCAGTCATTGACCAGGCGATGGAGGTCGGCGGCGTCCTCCGCGCGCAGCGGGCGCAGCGTGAGGCGGTCGGTGCGCAGCGGCGCGAAAGGGGGCGGCGCCGTCGGATCGTGCAGCTCGGTCAGGACACTCGCCCCGTTGCTTGCGGCCTCGCACGCCCGGCGGGCTGCCGTCCGGCGCGCAGGCGGGCCTCATAGGGGATGCCGCCGCCGCGGGTAAGGCGCAGGGGGATGACGCGCGAGGATTGCGCCGCGGTGCGGTGCGCGCGCCACGCCATCACCCGGCGCGTCAGGCCTGCGGCAGGCCCCGCGGTTCCGTCCGGCGCAGCGCCAGCGTGTCGCCCAGGGCATCGGGCAGCGGGTAGCGCTCGTAGCGCGGCGGCTGCTCGGGCAGCCAGGCGGGGCGCTCGGAATCGCCGGTGAGCGGCACGCTGCGATCCGCCGCGCAGCCGGCCAGCGCGAGCAGCACGACCGGCAGCACGGGCTTGAGCATGGCGGCGCTCCGAATGGCCGACGGGCGCTCCGGCTCAGCTCCGGTAGGCGCCGTTGATGTCGATGTAGCCATGCGTCAGGTCGCAGGTCCACACCGTCGCGCTGCCGCGGCCGAGGCCGAGATCCACGTCGATCCGAACCTCGCGGCCCTTCATGTGCGCGACCACCGGCGCCTCGTCGTAGCCGGGCACGATCTCGCCCTCCCGCGCCATCCAGGTGCCGCCGACGCCGACGCTGAGCCTGTCGCGATCCGCCTTCTCGCCGGACTTGCCGACGGCCATGACGATGCGGCCCCAGTTGGCGTCCTCGCCGGCGATCGCGGTCTTCACCAGCGGCGAATTGGCGATGGACATGGCGACCCGGTGCGCGCTCTTCGCGGAGACCGCGCCGGCGACATGGATCTCGATCAGCTTCTGCGCGCCTTCCCCGTCGCGGGCGACGAGCAGCGCAAGGTCCATCAGCACCTCATGCACCGCGCGGGCGAAGTCCTTCAGCATCGCGCCGCCTTCGGCCGGTACGCGCGGATGCTTCGTCGCGCCCGTTGCGAAGAGCAGCACGGTGTCGCTGGTCGAGGTGTCGGAATCGACCGTGACGCAGTTGAAGCTGCGGTCCACGCCCTTCTTCAGTATCGCCTGCAGCGCGCCGGCAGGCACCTTCGCGTCGGTCGCCAGGAAGCACAGCATCGTCGCCATGTCCGGCGCAATCATGCCGCTGCCCTTCGCGATGCCGTTCACCGTGACCGTCGCATCGCCGATCTTCGCGGTGCGGGTCGCGCCCTTGGGGAAGGTGTCGGTGGTCATGATGGCGCGGGCGGCGTGCTGCCAGGGATCGGGCTCGAGCACGGCATGCACGGCAGGCAGGGCGGCGGTGAGCTTCTCGGTCGGCAGCTTCTCCCCGATCACGCCGGTGGAGGCGAGGAAGACCTCGTTCGGCTTGCAGCCGGCGAGCTTCGCCATCGCCGCGGCGGTCGCTTTGCAGGTCTCGCGCCCGGCCTTGCCGGTGAAGACGTTGGAGTTGCCGGCCGTCACGACCAGGGCGCGCGCCTTGCCGCCCTTCAGC
This sequence comes from Falsiroseomonas bella, assembly GCF_003173615.1. Classification (GTDB taxonomy): domain Bacteria; phylum Pseudomonadota; class Alphaproteobacteria; order Acetobacterales; family Acetobacteraceae; genus Falsiroseomonas; species Falsiroseomonas bella. Next base: position 209,676 of record NZ_QGNA01000001.1, read on the forward strand.
GCGGCGCGGCACCAGTCCACGGGCGCGCCGGGGCACTGGTTCTTCGTGAACACCCCCGCGACGGTCGTGCCGGCGGGGAAGGCCATCATGGTGACGTCCTCGCGCGCCTTGTAGCGGATGCCGGCGACGCCCGTGCCGAGCAGCACGCCGGGCACCGGCGGCAGTTCCGGCAGCGGCAGCGCCAGGGGGGAGACGGGGAGGTCCTTACCGGAGGCCATGCGCGCGCAATCCAGGCTGGGCGTTTCGGAACCGGAGTCTCTGCCCCCACCCAACCCTCCCCCGCAAGCGGGGGAGGGGAAGGGATCAGCGCCGCTGCGCGGGCGCGGGGGCCTGGGCGGGCGGCGGGGCGGCGCCGTCGAGCAGGGAGGGCGCGCGCGGCGCGCCGGCGGCATCGGTGCGCTCCACCTTCGCGGCGGTGCGGATGCGCTCCACCGCCGCGTTCACGCCTTCCTCGAAGGCCTGCTGGCGCAGCTGCTCGCGGCTTTCCTCGAAGCTCGGCGCGGGCGCGGCGCGGCGCTCCTCCACCTTGATCACGTGCCAGCCGAACTGGGTGCGGACCGGGTTCTGGCTGATCTGGCCGGGCTGCAGGGCGAAGGCGGCCTCCTCGAATTCCGGGATCATGTCGCCGCGCTTGAAGAAGCCGAGATCGCCGCCCTCCCGCGCGCCGGGGCCGGTGGAGCGCCGGCGGGCGACCTCGGAGAAGTCCGCGCCGGTGCGGCTGGCCTCGGCCAGCGCGGTCCGGGCTTCCTGCTCGGTCGGGACCAGGATGTGGCGGGCGCGGATCTCCTCCTCAGCCGGGCGGGCGGCGGCCTCGCGCGCATAGCGGGCGCGCAGCGCCTCCTCGGTCAGCAGGGGCTGGACGGCGCGCAGCAGCAGCGCCTGCTGCAGCGTCTCCTCCTCGGCGCGGCGGATGCGGGCCTGCACCTCCGGCTCCCGGTCGAGGCCCATCTCGCGGGCGGCGGCGACCAGCGCCTTCTGGGTGATCATCTGGTCGAGCAGGAGGGGTTGCAGGGCCTGGGGCGGCATGGTGCGGAGCTCCGGCGGCAGGCGCTGGATCTCGGCGTCCAGGTCGGATTGCCGGATCTCCAGCCCATCCACCCGCGCCAGCACCGGGTCGGCGGGCGGGGCCTGGGCGAGCGAGAGGCTCGCCGGCAGCAGCAGGGCGGCGAGAACAAGGGCCGGACGGCGCATCGGGAAACAACTCCGCAGGAGCGGCGGAAGATGGAGGATGCGCCCGGGCGCCACAAGGCGGGGCCAGGGGGGGCACGGGGGCCGGTCGCGTTGACGCGCCCCCCCGGGCCGCCTATCTCTCGGCGGCTGCGCCGACGCCGGCACGCGCCGGCGACCGGCCGGTTGCGCCCTTCCCTGCACGGCCCCCGCACCGCCTTCCCCCGGCCCGGCGGGAATGACGGAGAGCGCGGCCGGAGACGACACGCTGAGATGTTCCAACGCCTCGTCCGCGCCTTCATCGGGACCACCAACGATCGCGCGCTGAAGCGCTACCAGGCGCGCGTGCCCGCGATCAACGCGCTTGAGCCGCAGATCAAGGCGCTGTCCGACGACGCGCTGCGCGGCAGGACCGCGGAGTTCCGCGCGCAGCTCGCCGCCGGCAAGACGCTCGACGACATCCTGCCCGAGGCCTTCGCCGTGGTGCGGGAGGCCGGGCGGCGCGTGATGGGCATGCGCCATTTCGACGTGCAGATGATCGGCGGCATGGTCCTGCACGAAGGCAAGATCGCCGAGATGAAGACCGGCGAGGGCAAGACGCTGGTCGCCACCCTGCCGGTCTACCTCAACGCGCTCAGCGAGAAGGGCGTGCATGTCGTCACCGTGAACGACTACCTGGCGAAGCGCGACGCGGAATGGATGGGGCGGCTCTACGGCTTCCTCGGCCTGACCACCGGCGTGATCGTGCACGGCCTGACGGACGAGGAACGGCGCGCGGCCTATGCCTGCGACGTCACCTACGGCACGAACAACGAGTTCGGCTTCGACTACCTGCGCGACAACATGAAGTACCGCCTGGAGGACATGGTCCAGCGCGAGTTCAACTACGCGATCGTCGACGAGGTGGACAGCATCCTCGTGGACGAGGCGCGGACGCCGCTGATCATCTCCGGCCCGACCGACGACACCTCCGAGCTCTACAACCGCGTGAACGCGGTGATGAAGGAGCTGGTGAAGGACAAGTCGCTCTACGAGAAGGACGAGAAGTTCAAGACCGTCCACCTCGTGGAGGCCGGCACCGAGAAGCTCGAGGAGATGCTGGCCGAAGCGGGGCTGCTGACCGAGGGCGGGCTCTACGACATCCAGAACGTCTCGCTGGTGCATCACGCCAACCAGTCGCTGCGGGCGCATGCGCTGTTCACGCGGGACGTGGACTACATCGTCAAGAAGGTCACCGAATTCGGCCAGACGCAGGACAAGGTGATCATCATCGACGAGTTCACCGGGCGCATGATGGAAGGCCGCCGCTACTCCGACGGCCTGCACCAGGCGCTGGAGGCGAAGGAGGGCGTGCCGGTCCAGCCGGAGAACCAGACGCTCGCCTCCATCACCTTCCAGAACTACTTCCGGCTGTATCCCAAGCTGGCGGGCATGACCGGGACCGCGGCGACCGAGGCGGACGAATTCTCCGAGATCTACAAGCTCGACGTGGTGGAGATCCCGACCAACGTGCCTGTCGCGCGCGCCGATTCCGACGACGAGGTCTATCGCAACGCGCAGGAGAAATACGACGCGGTCATCGCGCTGGTCGAGGAGAGCCGCGCCAAGGGCCAGCCGATCCTGGTCGGCACCACCAGCATCGAGAAGTCGGAGCTGATCGCCGGGCTGCTGAAGCAGAAGAAGATCCCGCACCAGGTGCTGAACGCCCGCCAGCACGAGCAGGAGGCCGGCATCATCGCGCAGGCCGGCCGCCCCGGCGCGGTGACCATCGCGACCAACATGGCCGGCCGCGGCACCGACATCCAGCTCGGCGGCAACGCCGAGATGCTCGCCCGCGTCGAGGCGGGCGTGGGCGAGGGCCCGGAATTCGAGGCCGCGCTGGCGAAGCACAAGGCCGAGGTCGAGGCGGTGCGCCCGAAGGTGAAGGAGGCCGGCGGCCTGCTGGTCATCGGCACCGAGCGGCATGAGAGCCGGCGCATCGACAACCAGCTCCGCGGCCGTTCGGGACGCCAGGGCGATCCGGGCGCATCGCGCTTCTTCCTGTCGCTCGAAGACGACCTGATGCGCATCTTCGGGTCCGACCGCATGGGCGGGATGCTCGAGAAGCTCGGCCTGAAGCCGGGCGAGGCGATCATCCATCCCTGGATCAACAAGGCGCTGGAGAAGGCGCAGAAGAAGGTCGAGGCGCGCAACTTCGACACGCGCAAGAACCTGCTGAAATACGACGACGTCATGAACAACCAGCGCAAGGAGGTCTATGCCCAGCGCAAGGCGTTCATGACGACCGAGGACGTCTCCGAGACGGTGCATGAGATGCGCCGCGAGACGATCGGCGCCATGGTGGATAAGGCGATCCCCGAGAACGCCTATCCCGAGCAGTGGGACCTGGTCGGCCTGCAGGAGAAGGTGGAGCGCATCCTCGGCCTCAACCTGCCGGTGGCGGACTGGGCGCGCGAGGAAGGCATCGACGAGACCGAGGTGCGCGAGCGCCTGGAGAAGGCCGCCGACGAGGCCTATGCCGCGCGCGTGGCCAATATCGGCCCCGAGCTGATGCGCCAGGTGGAGAAGAGCCTGCTGCTGCAGATCTTCGACGCGGTGTGGAAGGAACACCTTCTCGCGCTCGATCACCTGCGCCAGGGCATCGGGCTGCGCGCCTATGGCCAGCGCGATCCGCTGAACGAGTACAAGAGCGAGGCCTTCAACCTGTTCAACGCGATGCTGGTGGACCTGCGGGAGCGGGTGACCAGTGTGCTGATGCGCATCGAGATCCGCACCGACGCCCCGCCGCCGATGCCGGAGCCCGTGCGCGTGATGGACATGCGCCACCCGGCGCCCGATGGCGCGATGGGCGGCGAGCTGGAATATGCCGATGCCGGCGAGGCGCCGGCCTATGGCACGGCCGTGCAGGCGGCGCGCGCGCCGATGACGGCCGCGGCGGTGGACCCGAACGACCCGACCACCTGGGCCAACACCCCGCGCAACGCGCCCTGCCCCTGCGGCAGCGGGAAGAAGTACAAGCACTGCCACGGGCGGGGGTGAGCGGCCCGCCCTGGCCCTATCCCAGCGCCTTCTCGCCGCGCACCATCGGCCAGAACTCCTCGGTGGAGTTCACCCGCGGAAACGGCGCGTCCGGCACGGGCACGCCGAGGAAGCGGCAGAGCGGCTCCCAGCCCTCCGCCACGTCGAACACCAGCAGCCGTTCCGCGGGGATGGCCGCCTTCACCTCCGCGATGCGGCGGCGGAAGGCGGCGAGCGCGCCTTCCTTGTCGGTGATGCGGCCGCCGAAGGTCTGGCGCTCGATCATCTCGACGCCGGCCGCCTCCAGCATGGTCGCCACATGCGGCGGCAGGGGGAAGCTGGCGCGCTCATGCACCAGCTTGCCGATGGTGGCGGAGAAGCTCTTCCACCAGCTCTCCTCCGGCCGCACCGAGAGCACCACCTTCGCCTTCGGGTAGTGCGCGGCGAGCTCGCGCCAGACATGCGCGCCGGGCCAGTCCACCTGGCTGCGATAGCCGGCGAAGACCTCGTCCCAGTCCATCGGCTGGCGCGCCGCGATCTTCACCCAATGCGCCGCCTGGGGCGGGTTGGCGAAGATCTCCTCCATGTGGTGGCATGGGCCGAAGCCCAGCATCTCCAGCGCCCGCTTCAGCGAAGCGGTGCCGGTACGGCCGAAGCCCGGCCCGATGACCTCGAGCGCCATGCGCGCAACCCTCCCTCGGATGTCTTGTCGCGCCCGGCAGCCCGCTGGAGGGTATGGTGCGCACCAGCGGCGCCACGACGCAATGGCGCAACGGCCGAGGAGGGCAGGATGCACAGGGCCGAGCATTGGAACGCGGCCTATGCGGCGGGCGAGGCGACCCGGTCCTGGTTCCAGGCGGAGCCTGCGACCTCGCTGCGGCTGATCGCCGCGGCCGGCGCCGATCCCGCGGCGCCGCTGCTCGATGCCGGCGGCGGGACTTCTCGGCTGGTGGATGCGCTGCTCGCGCGCGGCTTTTCCGACCTGACGGTGGCGGATGTGTCGCCCGGGGCGCTCGCGCTCTCCCGCGCGCGGCTCGGCGCGGCTGCCGCGCAAGTGGCCTGGATCGAGGCGGACCTCGCGCGCTGGGCGCCGCCGCGCCGCTACGCGCTCTGGCACGACCGCGCCGCCTTCCACTTCCTCACCGGCGAGGCCGAGCAGGATGGCTACATCGCCGCCCTGCGCGCCGGCACGCTTCCGGCTGCGGCGGTGATCATCGCCGGCTTCGCGCCGGAGGGGCCCGAACGCTGCTCCGGGCTGCCGGTGCGACGCTGGGCGCCCGCGGAGCTCGCCGCCCGCATCGGCCCGCCCTTCGCGCTGGAGCATGCGGAGGAGGAAGACCACCGCACGCCTGGCGGCGGGACGCAGCGCTTCGCCTGGACGGTGCTGCGGCGCGGGGGCTGATCGTCACACCCGCCGCAGCGGTACGCGCGTCGTCAGCCAGGCGGCGCCGGCCACCAGCAGCGCCGCCGTCAGGAAGGCCGCGCGGAAGGCGTTCACCATCTCGGCCCGGAACTCGGCCCGCGCGGCCTCGCTGAGCGCCGCCAGCACCTCCGGGCCGCGATTGACCAGCGCGACGAACAGCTCTGCCGCCGCCCCGCCCTGCGAGACCAGCGCGCCGAACAGCACCGCGCCCATCAGCGCCGTGCCCGTCGCAGCACCCAGCGCGCGGGTGAACTGGACGGAGGCGGTGGCGGAGCCCAGCCGCTCCCGCGGGACCGCCAGCTGCACCGTCACCTGCACCATCGGGAAGGAGGTGCCGAAGCCGAAGGAGGCGAGGCCGAGCACCGTGGCCATCGCCCAGAGCGGCATCGCGCCGAGCTCATAGGCCACGCCGAGCAGCAGCACCGCCGAGCAGCTCAGTCCGATGCCGGACCAGCGCATGGTCCGCCCGGTGCGCGCGAAGAGCCGCCCGACCAGCATGGCGCCGAAGGCGGCGGTCGCCGCCAGCGGCAGCAGCGCCAGCCCGGCGCCGGAGGGCGAAAGGCCGCGCACCGCGAAGAAATAGAGCGGCAGGAAGGCGATGGAGCCGACGAAGGCGCCCGCGACCATGGCCGAGAGCAGGTTGGCCCGCCACACGGATGGCTCGCCCAGCACCGCGAGCGGCAGCAGCGGATCGGGCGCGCGCCGCTCCCACCGCCACAGCAGGAACAACGCGCCGCCCGCCAGCATGGCCAGCAGCGCGGCGACGCCGAGCGCGGAGGGATCCAGCCGGCGCGCCTGGTCCAGCGCCAGCAGCGCCGGACCGACGAACAGCGCAAACAGCAGCAGCCCCGCCCAGTCGAAGCTGAAGCCGCGCGCGACGCCGGGCTGCGCGTTGCGCAAGCGCCGCACCGCCATGACCGCGGCCAGCAGCGAGAGCGGCGGCTGCAGCAGGAACACCGCGCGCCAGCCGAAGAACTCCGTCAGGAGCCCGCCCGCGAGCGGGCCGAGCGCGCTGGCCAGCGCGAAGACGCCGGCGATGTAGCCCTGGAAGCGGCCCCTCTCGCGCGGCGGCACCACCTCGGCGATCAGCGCCACGGACAGCGAGATCAACCCGCCGCCGCCGAAGCCCTGCACCATCCGCGCCAGCGTCAGCAGGTCGAGGCTCGGCGCCACCGCGCAGAGCATGGCGCCGAGGGCGTAGACGCCGAGCGCCACAAGCAGCATGCGCCGCCGCCCGAAGGCATCGCCCAGCCGGCCATAGACCGGCGCCGCGACCGTCGTGGCGACAAGGTAGGAGACGACCACCCAGGAGATGCGCTCGACCTCGCCAAGCGACCGCGCTATGGCCGGCAGCGCGGCGGAGACGATGGTCTGGTCCAGCGCGGCGCCGAACATGGCGAGGCCGACCGCCGGGAAGACCTGCAGGAACAGGCGGCGCAGATCGGGCGGCACCCCTTCGGGGGGCGCGGCGTCGGGGCGGGGAGGCATGCCGGCCAAGGCTAACGCCGAAGCCCGGATGCCGTGAACGCCCCTCCGCATGACCCAGCCCCGCGCCCCGCAGGGGGCATGGCGGTGGTCAGCGGGTCACACCACGCCGGCGCGGCCCATCTCCAGGAATTTCTCGCGCCGGCGGGCGCGGAGCGTGGCGCCGTCCAGCGCCAGCAGCGGCTCCAGCACGGACCAGACCTTGTCGCCCACGGCCGCCATCATCGCCGCCGGGTCGCGATGCGCGCCGCCGAGCGGCTCCGGCACCACCGCATCCACCAGCGCGAGCTTGCGCAGGTCCTCGGCGGTCATGCGCAGCGCCTCGGCCGCGGTCGGCGCCTGCGCGGCGTCGCGCCACAGGATGGAGGCGCAGCCCTCCGGGCTGATCACGGAATAGACGGCGTGTTCCAGCATCAGGATGCGGTCGGCCGCGGCGAGCGCGATGGCGCCGCCCGACCCGCCTTCCCCGATGATGGTGGCGACGAAGGGCACCGGCGCCTCCAGCCCCGCCTCGATCGAGCGAGCGATGGCTTCCGCCTGGCCGCGCGCCTCGGCCTCGATGCCCGGAAACGCCCCGGCGGTATCCACGAACGACAGAATCGGCAAGCCGAAGCGGCCGGCGAGTTCCATCACGCGCCGCGCCTTGCGATAGCCCTCCGGCCGCGCCATGCCGAAATTGTGCTGCACGCGGCTTTCGGTGTCGCGGCCCTTCTCGGTGCCGAGCACGGCCACCGCATGGCCGCGGAAGCGGCCGAGCCCGGCGACCACCGCGGCGTCGTCGGCGAAGGCGCGGTCGCCGGCCAGCGGCATGAACTCCGCAACCAGGGCGCGGACATAGTCCATCGCCTTCGGCCGTTCCGGATGGCGCGCCACCAGCGTCTTCTGCCAGGGCGAGAGCTTCGCATAGGTCTGGCGCAGCAGCGTCTCGGCCTTGTCGCGGAGCTTGCCGACCTCCTCGGCGACGTCGATCCCGCCCGCGTCGGTGGTCCGGCGCAGCTCCTCGATCTTGCCTTCGAGCTCGGCGATCGGCTTCTCGAATTCCAGGAAGTGGCGCATGGCCGGCGGGCTTACCGCGGAACCGGAGAGCGCGGAAGCCGCGCCCCCGGGGCCATCGTCAGTTGGTGCTGGCGCCGCTCGCCCGGACGATCGGCGCCCATTTCGCCGTCTCGTCCCGGATGAAGCGGGCGAGTTCCGCCGGGGTGGAGGGCGTCGGCTCCACCCCATGCGTCGCCAAGTGCCGGCGCACCTCCGGGTCCTCGAGCGTGGCGCGCATGGCGGCGGCCAGCCTGTCCACGATGGGCTGCGGCAGGCCCTTGGGCCCGACCAGCGCATACCAGTTGCCCACCTCGTAGCCCGGCAGCGTCTCCGCCACGGTCGGCACCTGCGGCATCAGCGGCGAGCGCTGCAGCGTCGGCACCGCGAGGGCGCGCAGCTTGCCCGCCTCGATCTGCGGGATGGCGGTCGGCGCGGTCGAGAAGGCGTAGTCGATCTTGCCGCCGACGAGGTCCGTCATCAGTGGCCCGCCGCCGCGATAGGGCACGTGCACGGTCTTGATGCCCGCCATCTGGTCGAGCAGCGCGCCCGCGAGGTGCCCCGCACCGCCGACGCCGGATGAGCCGTAGGTGATGGTGTCCGGCCGCTCCTTCGCGGCCGCGATCAGCTCAGCCGTGCTGCGCCAGGGCCGGTCGGCGGGCACCACCAGCACGTTCAGGATCGAGCCGGCCTGGCTGATCGGCGTCAGGTCGGTCTGCGGGTTGAAGCTCAGATTGGTGTGCAGGGTCGGGTTGATCGCCAGCGCGGCGATGGTCCCCATCAGCAGCGTGTAGCCGTCCGGCGCGGCGCGCACGGTGAGTTCCGTGGCAAGGTTTCCGCCGGCGCCCGGGCGGTTGTCGATGACGATGGACTGGCCGAGCAGCTGCTGCATCTTCGGCTGCATCGTGCGGGCGGTGAGATCGGTGCCGCCGCCGGCAGCGAAGCCGACGATCAGGCGGATCGACCGGTTCGGGTAGTCCGACTGCGCGGCGGCGGGGCGCACCGCGGCCAGGGCAAGGCCCGCCGGCAGCAGCGCCGAGAGCTGGCGACGACGGATCATGCGGTTCCTCCCATCGGGCAGTTTGCGGCGGGACTCTGGCGCCTGACCGGTGGCTGCGGAAGGCCGGAAGCCGCGCGGCGGGCGCGGGTCAGCACTCCATCGCGCGAGCATCGCAGTGCGGCCCGCCGGACCGCAGCAGGAAGGCGCGCAGCGCGGGATCGGTCGCGAGGCCGGCCGCGCGCTGGCGCGCCGCCTCGGCCGCCGGCGCGTCGCCGGCGCGGGCCGCCAGCGCGGCGAGCGCCGCCCAGTAGGGCTGGTATTCCGCCAGCCGCGCATCGGCCGCCGCGGCGTGCAGGGCGGCGAGGCCGGCCGGCGCGCCCTCGGTCTCCGCGACTGCCACGGCACGGTTGACCGCCACCACGGGCGATCCGGTGGCGGCCAGCAGGGCGTCGTAGAGCAGCCGGATCGCCGGCCAGTCCGTCCGCCCGGTGACGCGCCGCGCGGCATGGACGGACTGCACCGCGGCCTCCCACTGGAAGCGGCCGGGACGGCCAAGGGCGCCGGCGGCGCGCAGAAGCCGCTCGGCCTCGGCCTGCATCGGCGCGTTCCAGCGCACCGGGTCTTGCGCCGAGAGCGGCACGTAGCGCCCGGCGCCGTCGCGCGCCGCCTGGCGCCGCGCCTCCAGATGCAGCAGCAGCGCGGCGAGGCCGGCGGCCTCCGGCTCCTCCGGCGCGAGCGCGGCTGACAGGCGGGCGAGCCACACCGCCTCCCCGGCGAGCGCACCGCCATCGGCCGGATCGGCGGCGCCGGCGGCATAGGCGGCATAGATCGCCTCCAGCGCCGCCGGCAGCCGCGCCGCCACCTCGGCCCGGCCCGGCAGGGCGAAGCGCCCGCCGCCCGCGGCAAGCCGGCGCTTGGCGCGGACCAGGCGCTGGCCCATCGCAGAGGGCGAGACGAGGAAGGCCGAGGCGATGCGCGCCGCGTCCAGCCCCAGCACGCATTGCAGCATAAGCGGCGCCCGCGCGGCCTGCTCCACCTCCTCCGCCGCGCAGGCCAGCAGCAGGGCGAGGCGGTGGTCGGGCAGGCGGTCGGGGTCGTCCGGATCGGCCGCTTCCTCCGCGCTGCGCAGCATTTCGGGCAGGGCGGCGCCGGCGGTGGCGGCGCGGCGATGCCCGTCCAGCAGCCGGCGCCGCGCGGCGGTGAGCAGCCAGGCCTCCGGCTTCTCCGGCACGCCCGAGGACGACCAGGCGGCGAGGGCGGCGGCGAAGGCATCCGCCAGCGCATCCTCCGCCGCGGCGAGTCCGGCGCCGCGCGCGAGCAGGAAGGCGAGCAGCCTGCCATAGCCCTCCCGCGCCGCGCGCTCCGCGGCAAGGACAGCCGCCGTCATGCCGGTCAGCCCGGCGGCGGGCCCATGACCATCACGGGGCGCACCTCCATCACGCCATGCGTCGCGCCGGGGCAGCGGGCGGCCCAGCGCAGCGCCGCCTGCATGTCCTCCACCTCGATGAGGTAGTAGCCGGCAAGCTGCTCCTTGGTCTCGGCATAGGGGCCGTCCAGCACCTGCGGCGCGCCGGCCGCCACGCGGACCGTGTGGGCCGTCATGGAGGGCTGGAGCGGATCGCCGGAGATCAGGGCGCCGGCCTCCTTCAGCGCGGCGGTGTAGGCCATGTAGGCGCCGTAGATCGCGCCCTTCTCCTCCTGCGACCGGGCGGCCCAGGCCTTCTCGTCGCTATAGATCAGCAGCATCGCCTGCATCGTCGTCTCTCCTGTTCCCGGGCCGCGCCGATGCGCCGCCGGGATGATGACGCGGCGGCTGGGGGGATTTCGACAGGCGGGCGCTATTTTTCTCCGGCGTCGTCGCGCTCCGCGCCATCCAGCAGGCGCCGGCGCTGCTCCTCGGCGGCGCGGTCGGCCGCCTTCTCCGCCTTCGTCCGCCCGTGCTTCGCGCGGTTCGCAGCGGCCTCCGCCTCGGCCTCGGCCCTGGCGCGCGCCTTCTTCACCCGGTTGAGGTTGACGATCTCGGCCATGGCGGGAGACTAGCCGCGGACCCGCCCAGGAAGGAACGCGCCATGTGGATCGAACTCACCGCCGCCGACGGCCACAAGCTCGCCGCGTGGAAGGACGGGCCGGCCGATGCGAAGAAGGCGCTGGTGGTCGTGCAGGAGATCTTTGGCGTCAATCATCACATGCGCAACGTGTGCGACCGCTTCGTGAAGGCGGGCTACGCGGTGGTGGCGCCGGCGCTGTTCGACCGGACCGAGCGCGGCGTCGAGCTGGGCTACAAGCCCGAGGATGTGGCGCGCGGGCGGGAGCTGCGCAGCAAGGTGCCGGAAGCCGGCACCATCGCCGACATCGAGGCTGCGGCGGGGGCGCTGCCGGCGGGCGCGAAGAAGGGCATCGTCGGCTATTGCTGGGGCGGCACCGTCGCCTGGTGGGGCGCCACGCGCACCAAGAGCTTCGCGGCGGCGAATGGGTGGTACGGCGGCGGCGTGGCCGGCACGCGGACCGAGACGCCGAACTGCCCGGTGGAGCTGCATTTCGGCACGCTCGACGCCTCCATCCCGATGAGCGACGTGGAGGCGATCAAGGCGGCGCAGCCGGGCGTCGCGGTGTTCGTCTACGAAGGCGGCCAGCACGGCTTCGGCTGCGACGAGCGCGGCAGCTACAACCGCGAGCTCGCCGAGATCGCCTGGGGCCGGACGCTGGATTTCTTCGGCAGGCACCTGGGGTAGGCGGCGCGGCCCGCCCTTCTCCCTCTCCCGCTTGCGGGGGGGTCGACGCAAAGCGTCGGACGCCGGAGTTGCGGCGGCCTTCCGCCGCTTATGAAGGCTGGTCGGGGTGGGGGCCGCGCGCCCTCAGAAAACGCGCGCGGCCACCGCGTCCAGCTTGGCGATCAGCGCAGGGTCGCGCTTCTCGGGCGCGGTGATGATCGCGTTGTCGAGCGCGCGGTCGCAGCCCGCCGGGCACGGCCCGCGCCTGGCACCGAGCGCCGGCACCACATCGGCGACCAGCGCCCGCGCCTTGTCGGCGTTCGAGAAAAGCACCTTCACGACCTGCTCGACGGTGACGTGGTCGTGGTCCGGGTGCCAGCAGTCGAAGTCGGTCACCATCGCGACGGTGGCGTAGCAGAGCTCCGCCTCGCGGGCCAACTTGGCCTCGGGCATGTTGGTCATGCCGATCACGCTGCAGCCCCATTGGCGATAGAGCTCGCTCTCCGCCTTCGTCGAGAATTGCGGGCCTTCCATCACCAGGTAGGTGCCGCCGCGCGTCACCGGCAGGCCAAGCTTGCGCGCCGAAGCCTCCAGCGCATCGCCGAGCCGCGGGCAGACCGGATGCGCCATGGAGACATGCGCGACGCAGCCGCTTTCGAAGAAGCTCTTTTTGCGCGCGAAAGTGCGGTCGATGAACTGGTCCACGATGACGAAGTGGCCGGGCGGCAGGTGCTCCTTCAGCGAGCCGACGGCGGAGAGGGAGAGAAGCTCCGTGCAGCCGGCGCGCTTCATCGCGTCGATGTTGGCGCGGTAGTTGAGCTCCGAGGGCGGGGTCGGATGGCCGCGGCCGTGGCGCGGCAGGAAGCGCACCGGCACGCCGCCAAGGCGCCCGAACAGGATCTCGTCCGAGGGCGCGCCCCAGGGCGTGTGCACGCGCCGCCATTCGCGGTCCTCGAGGCCCGGGATGTCATAGAGGCCGGAGCCGCCGATCAGGCCGATGACGGGGGTGATCTCGGTGGACATGGCGGGGCTCCGTCGGGGGATCGATGCGCGCGGCGCTTGTAGCGCCTGATCCGCGAAGGCGGAATCGCCGAAGCGGTGAATCAGTCGCTCAAACAAGAGCTACGGCGTGATCCATCTTCGTGGATCACGCCGTGGCCGCGCCGGAAGCCGCGCTCCACCCCGATGCTCAGGCCGCCATCGCCTCCTCCGCCGCCAACAGGCGGTCGAGTTCCGCCGTCACGCCGGTGCCGGCGACGAAGAGCAGGCCGGTCACGCCGTCCTCGTGGCGCGCCACGCGGGCGGGCAGGAAGGCGCCGCCGGCGATGGCGATGCGGATCTCGGTGCCGGCCGGCAGGCCGAGCTCGCCGCGCACCCCGGCGCCGCCGCGCGAGAGGTTGTCGAGCCGCGCCGTGCTCGACCCGCCCGCCCATTCCAGGCGGCAGGGCAGGTCCAGCCGGTAGCGGTCGTATTGCCGGCGGTCGCCCGCGCGCTCGAGCGAGGCGAGGAAGCCGTCCACCTCGCCGCGCAGCGCCTCCGCCCGGCCGCCCACCTCCTCCGAGGCGGCGAGCACGCCCTGCGCGGCGCCGCCGCCGGCCTCCGCGGCCTCGGTCAGGGCGCGCATGCGCTGCAGCACCTCGTCATTGCCGCGCGCCGCCGCCTCCACCCGGCCGGCGATGGCGCCGATCGCGCCGGCCTGCGCCTCGATGGCGTCGGCGATGGTGGCTGCGGCGCCGCGCACCTCGCCCACCGCCTCGGCGATGCGCGCGATGCTGCCGGCGGCCTCCCCGGTCGAGGCCTGCACGGCGGCGATGCGGCTCGCCACTTCCTCCGTCGCCCTGGCGGTCTGGGCGGCCAGCGCCTTCACCTCGCCGGCCACCACGGCGAAGCCCTTGCCGGCCTCCCCGGCGCGCGCCGCCTCGATGGTGGCGTTCAGCGCGAGCAGGTTGGTCTGGGCGGCGATGCTGCGGATCGTCTCCATCACCGCGCCGATCTCCGCTGCGGCGGAGGAGAGGCTGTTCACCAGGCGCTCGCTGTCGGCGGCCTGCGCGACGGCGGCGGCGACCTGCGTGCCGGCCTGGTGCACCGCGCCGGTCACCGCGATGGCGTTCTCGCGCAGGCTGCCGGCGGCCTCCCCGGCCTCGCGCAGGCCGGTGGCGCCGGCCTCGCTCGCCGCGCGCACCGCGGCCGCCTCGTTGCGCGTGGAGGCGGCGAGGTTCGCCATCGTCCCGGCATTGTCGCGCATGCGCGTGGCGGATGCGCCGAGCCCGCCGAGCACGCCGCCGATCACGGCGGAGAAGTCCGCGGCGAAGCGCTCCGTCGCCTGCTGGCGTCGCAGCTTCGCATCGCGATCGGCGCTGGCGCGCACCTCCTCCGCGCGCGCCTGGGCGAGGCGCGTGCGCAGCGTCTCCACCGCACCGGCGACGCGCGCGATCTCCTGCGGCGGATGCCCGAGATCGGCCTGCGCCTGCAGGTCGCCTTCCGCGATGCGCTCCACCAGTGCGGCGAGGCCCGCGGCCGGGGTGGTGACGCGGCGGCGGACGAACCAGACGAGGGCGGAGGCGGCGGCGATGGCGAGCAGCGTCAGCACGAGCACGAGCGCCGTCTGGCGCGCGACCTGGCCGCTGATGTCGGTCCAGTAGCTCTTGTTCGCGTCGCCCGCCGCGACGGAGAGCGCGGTGGCGAGGTCGAGCACCCGGCTCGATTCCGCGAAATAGGCGTCGAACGCGATGGGATAGGGGCGCCCCGCCGCCGCGGCCTCGAGGATGGAGCGGCGCAGCGCGGCGTAGCCGCCACGGTATTCGGCCAGAAGCTCCCGCAGCGCCTGCTGCAGGCGCGGGGAGAGGGCGGGATGCGCGGCGATCGCCTCCAGCGCGTCCAGACGGCGCGCCGCCGTGGCGTCGAAGGCGGCCATCTGCTGCGCCACCGCGGCGGAGATCGGCTCGCCGCGCGCGAGCGCGACGGCGATCAGCGTCCGGTCGCGCCCGCCATATTCGCGCACGGCCCAGGCCAGGTGCTGCAGCTGGTCGCGGACCAGCACGCCGCCCGGCACCGGCTCGTTCGTGCTGCGGGCGGTGAGCCGGCGGTTCTCGATGGCATAGATCAGCGCCGGCACGCCGGTTGACCAGCCCAACAGTATCGCCGGGTCGCGCTGCGCCAGGGGGCGCGCGAGATTCGCATCGGCCGGCCGGCGCAACGCATCGAGCCCGGCCAGCCGGCCCTCGGTGTCGTCCGCGAGCGCCGCGGCCTCGGGCGTGCCGACCGAACGCAACCCTTCGAGTGCCTCGGCGAAGCCCGCCGCGGCGACGCTGCGCTGCCGCTCGATCATGGCGCGATGCTGCGCCGAGAGCGGGTCCGGCAGCTGCAGCGTGACCTGCACCAGCGACCGTTCCAGCGAGAGCTCGACCAGCGCCTTGCCCAGCGTGGCCACGGCCGCGGTGAGGGTGCGCTGGCGCTCCGCCGCCTGCCAGTTCCGCCACCGCTCGGGCAGCAGGATGGCGGCGAGGGCGAGGGTGCTGGCGGCGAGCACCGCCGCGAGCGTGGTCGCTATGCGTCCGATCGAGACCTTGCGCGGCATGGGCGGCTCCGACGGTGGGAGGTGCGCCTGTCTGCCGCGGGAAGGTGAACCGATGGTTGTTGCGGGATCGGAAAAAGACCGCGCAAGGCCGATGCGCGGTCAGTGGTCCACGACCAGGCGCAGCTCCGTCAGGCCGTCGCGGTGGCGCACGGTGGCGCGGCTGGCGCGGCGGCGGATCATGTGCCCGGCCAGCCGCGCGCCGGCCCCGTCATCCTGCAGCAGCTCCTCGGGCGAGGGCGGCGCGGCGGCGAGCTCGATCGGGGCGCCGTGATAGGCGACCAGCACGTCCAGGCGGAATTCGTCGAAGGCCAGCGTCACGGTGATGTCGCCGCGGGCCAGCCGGGCGTCGATGATCGCGTCCAGGCACCAGGAGACGAGCTCCGTCGTGCGCGCCACCACATCCGGCCGCGCGCCCCAGGAGGCGCCGGCGCGCGTCGCGAAGTCGGCCACCGCCTTCTCGTCGATCGCATCGCCCGGGACGGTGAGCGAGACCCTGCGGCGGATGCCGATGCGCAGCAGAGCATTGAGCCCGATCGCCACGATCGTGCCGAGCGCGATCTCCGACACCAGCGGCCGCCAGGACGGCGCGACGAGATCGCGCATCTCCGGCAGGATCGCGACGCCGAGCGCGGTGATGAAGGCCAGGCCGATCGCGAGCGTCTTGCGCGCATCGAGCATGCGCGAGGTGGCAAGCTGCATGCCGTTCACCATCATCTGCGCGCCGGCCTGCAAAAGGATGGCCGCGATGACGGGGGCCGGCACCTGGGCCAGCAGCGCCGCCGCGCGTGGGAAGCAGGCCAGCAGGAAGCAGGCGCCGGCGGTGCCGAGCGCGATGATGCGGCTGGTGATGCCGGTCGCGCCCTGCACCGTGATGTTGGTGGTGCTCATGTTGGCCGCGGGCGCGGCCAGCAGCCCGGCGATCAGGATGGTCACGCCGTCGCCGCTGACGCCGCCGGCGATGCTGCGCTGGTCGGGGCGCACCCAGTCCGCGTCGTTGATCTTCTGCAGCGTGGTGAGCAGCCCGACGCTGCGCACCGCCGCCGCCAGCGCCGTGACCAGGAAGGCCGGCAGCAGGGCGATGTCGAAGTCGTAGCCGATGTGGCCGAGCTGCGGCAGGCCGACCAGCGGGATCGTGGCGAGGTCCACCGACGCACGGGAATCCGTCTCGCCGAGCGCGAGCGCGACCAGGCTGCCGACCGCGAGCGCGACCAGCACGCAGGTCCAGCGCAGCATCCCCTTGCCCCAGACGCTGAGGCCGCCCGCCACGGCCAGCGTCACGGCGGCGACGAACAGGCCGCGCGCCGTCGGCGGCTCGCCCTCCGGCCCGTGCATGAGCAGGCGCACGCCGGTCAGCGCGATGACGAGCGCGATGATGAGCGCGACGGTGCCTGCGATCTCCGGCGGCAGGACCGCGCGCAGCCGGCGCAGCATGCGCGCGAAGACGAGGGTCGCGGCCCCGGCCGCCATGGTCATCCCGGCGACCATCGGCAGGCCCCCGTTCTGCGCGGCGAGCAGCGAGGGCGCCAGGAAGCCGCCGGCCGCCGAGCCCGGCGCGAGGAAGCCGCTGCCGAAGCCGCCGCGCCCGAACGCCTGCAGCAGGGTGCTCAGGCCGCAGGTGAGGAAGGTCAGGCTAAGGATCGCCGCCGCTTCCCGCGGCGGGGCGTCCACCGCGCGCCCGATCAGGATGGCCGGATAGATGAAGACGACGATGATCGCCGTCTGCTGCAAGGCGGCCGTCAGCAGCACCCGCAAGGGCGGCCTGTCGTCGAGGCCATAGGCGAGGTCTGCCGGCTTGCGCATCGGGGCATTCCGCCGCTGATCTATCTTCCCCGAATATAGTCTGAACGCTCCATAGAGCGTTGCGCAAGCATTCTGGTGCCCGGGCCCCGCCCCGCTCCGTGGCCGCATGCATGCAGCATCAGGGACCGGTGCGACGCCGCGGCGCGGTAGCGTCCGGCGCGGGTTCAGTGATCCACGGACAGGCGCAGTTCCGTGACGTCGCCGCGCTGCCGCACCGTCGCGCGATCGGCGCGACGGCGGATCATGTGCCCGGCCAGCAGCGCCGCGCCGTCGTCTTCCAGCAGCGCCTCGGGCGGCGGCGGATGGTCGCGCAGCGCGATCGGCGCGCCCTGGTAGCGGATCAGCACGTCCAGCCGGAACTCGTCGAAGCGCAGCGTCACCGTCACCTCGCCGCGCGCCAGCCCGGACTGGATGATCGCATCGAGGCACCAGGAGACCAGCTCTGAGGTGCGCGCCACCACCTCCGGCCGCGCGCCCCAGGACGCGCCGGCGCGCGTCGCGAAATCGGCCACCGCCGCTTCCGGGATCGCCGCGGCCGGCACCGACATGGTGACCTCCTGGCGCACGCCGATGCGCAGCAGCGCGTTCAGCAGCAGCGCCGTCAGCGCGCCGAGCGCGGTCGCGGAGAGCAGCGGCCGAAGCCCGGGCGCCGACCCGGCGCTGAGCTGCGGCACGGCCTCGGCCGCAGCCGCGGCGAGCACCGCCACGCCGATGGTGAAGCTGCGTCGCGCATCCAGCATGCGGGAGGTGGCGAGCGCCATGCCGTTGATCAGCATCAGCGCGCCGGCATGGATCAGCACGCCCGCGATCACCGGCGCGGGCACCTGCGACAGCAGCGCCGCCGCGCGGGGAAAGCAGGCCAGCAGCACGCAGAAGCCGGCGGTGCCGAAGGCCACGACACGGCTGGTGATGCCGGAGGCCTGCTGGATCGCGACATTCGTCGCGCTGAGCGTGGTGCCGTGTGCGCCGAGCAGCCCGGCCAGCACCAGCGCCACGCCGCCGCCGGTGACCCCGCCGGCGATGCTGCGCGGATCGGGCCGTACCCAGCCGGCATCGTTGATCTTCTGCAGCGTGGTGACCATGCCGATGTCCTTCATGACATGGGCGAGCGCGGCCACCGCGAAGACCGGCACGAGAGCCGGGTCGAAGGCCCAGCCGACATGCGCCGCATGCGGCAGCCCCACCCATGGCACCGAGGCCATGTCGAAGCCGGGCTGCCCGTGCAGCAGGCCGAGCGGCCAGGCCAGCAGGCATCCCGCCGCCATCCCGATCGCGACGCAGGCGAAGCGCAGCATGCCCTTGGCCCAGACGCTGAGCCCACCGGACACCGCAAGCGTCACGCCGGCCACCGCGAAGGCGGCGAGGGTCGGCGGCGTGCCGTCCGGCGTGACGAGCAGGCTTCGCACCCCGGAAAGACCCACGACAAGGCCGACGACCAGCGCGACGGTGCCGGCGATCTCGGGCGGCAGCAGCGACCGCAGACGGTACAGCGTGCGCGCGAGCAGCGCGGTGACCAGTCCGGCGAAGATCGTCATGCCGGCGACCAGCGGCATGCCGCCGATCTGCGCCGCCAGCAGCGACGGCGCAAGCATGATCGGCGAGCCGGAACCCGGCGCGAGATAGCCGCTGCCCACCCCGAAGCGCGCGCCGAAGGCCTGGATCAGCGCCATCGCGCCGCAGACCAGGAAGGTCAGGCCGAGGATATCGGCGGCCTGCGCCGGGTTCGCGCCCACCTCCCGCGCAAGCAGGATGGCGGTGAAGCTGAAGACCAGCACGACTGCACCCTGCTGCAGCGCAGCCATTGCCAGCACGGAGGCGGGCGGGCGCTCGTCAACCCAGTAGGCGATGTTGACCGGCCTGCGCATCCCTGCCCTGCCCGAGCCCGGATCGGCCCGGGCGGACGCTCCTTCGCGCCGGACGCGGTGGCGCGCAAGCCGGCCGGCGATGCATGCGCAAAGCTCAATGATCGAAGACGAGCCGCAACTCCGTGCCGCCGTCGCGGCTGCGCACGCTCGCGCGCGTCGCACGCTTGAGGATCATGTGGCCGGCGAGCTTCGCCGCGCCGGCTTCGGTGAGCATCTCGTCGGCCGTCGGCGCGACCTGCGAGAGCTCGAGCGGCGGACCGCGATAGGCGATGGTCACGTCGATGCGCAGTTCGTCGAAGCCGATGCGTACGGCGACGTCGCCCTCCGCCAGGCCGAAGCCGGCGATCGAATCGACACACCAGACGATCTGCTCCTCCACCCGCGTCAGCACGTCGCGCCGCGCGCCCCAGGCGGCGCCGGCGCGCGCAACGAAATCGGCCAGCTCGCGGTGCGGCATGTCGCGCGCGGGCAGCACGATCTCCATCTGCCGCCGGATGCCGATGCGCAGGATCGCGTTGAGGCCGATGGCGACGACCGTGCCGAGCGCGGTGGCCGACATGTAGGGCCGCAGTTCGGGCGACACCCAGTCCGCCACCTGCGGGATCGCCTCCACCGCCAGCGTGGTCACCAGCGCGAAGCCGACCACGAAGGATTTGCGCGAGTCGAGCATGCGCGATGTCGCAAGCTGCATGCCGTTGACCAGCATCAGCCCGCCCGCATGCAGCAGCACCGCGGCGATCACCGGCCCCGGCACCTGCGCCAGCAGCGCAGCGAGCCGCGGGAAGCAGGCCAGCACCAGGCAGAAGGCGGCGGTGGCATAGCCGATGGCGCGGCTCGTCACCCCGCTCGCCGCCTGGATGGTCACATTGGTCGCGCTGACATTCGGGGCGGCGGTGCAGAGCAGGCCGGCGAGCGCCGTCGCCGCGCCGTCGCCCGCCACGCCGCCGGCGATGCTGCGCGGCTCCGGCCGCACCCAGTCGGCGTCGTTCAGCTTCTGCAGCGTGGTGACGAGACCGACGGTCTTCAGCGAATTCGCCAGGGCGGCAACCAGGAAGACGGGCAGCAGCGCAAGGTCGAAGCTCCAGCCGAGGTGGCCGGTGGCGGGCAGCCCGACCAGCGGCAGCCCCGCCAGTGCCGCGGTGTCCAGCCGGAACAGGCCGAGCCAGGACGCAACCGCGGTTCCCGCGAGCAGGGCCACCAGAACGCAGGCGCCGCGCAGCGCGCCACCACCCCAGACGCTGAGCCCGACGGCGATGGCGAGCGTGACGCCCGCCACGGCCAGCGCCCCGGCGGATGGCGGCTGCTGGTCCGGCGTGATCAGCAGGGCGCGCACGCCGGCGAGCGTGACGGCGATGCCGATGATCAGCACGACGGCGCCCGCGATCTCGGGCGGGAAGAAGGCGCGCGCACGGTGCAGGGTGCGGGCGAAGAGCATCATCGCCGCGCCGCCGGCGATGGTCATGCCTGCCGCGAGCGCGAGCCCGCCGATCTGCACCGCCAGCAGGGAGGGCGCGAGGAAGGCGGCCGAGCCGGTCGCTGGGGCCAGATAGCCCGCGCCGATGCCGAAGCGGCCGGCCGACTGGATCAGCGCGCTGGCGCCGCAGGCCAGGAAGGCGAGGCTCAGCATCGCGGCCGATTGCGACGGCGATGCGCCGACGGCCTGGGCGAGCAGGATGGCGGGGTAGATGAAGACGACGATGATCGCCGTCTGCTGCAGGGCAGCGGAGAGCAGGACCGCCGGGGTCGGGAGCTCGTTCAGCCCGTAGGTGAGGTCAGGCGGCTTGCGCATCGCCGAGCCAGCATCGCCGCACGACGGGCGATGCCGCAAGGCGGCGGCCAGGCCGGCGTGGCGGGGGGGTTGAAACGAAAGGGGCCGCCCTTGCGGACGGCCCCCTGCGGTTCATCGGTGCAACCGGTGGCTCAGTGCTTCACGTCGGCCCAGATCTTGCGCTTCACGGCATAGGTCAGGCCGCCCAGCACGATCAGGAACAGGATGATCCGCACCCCCATCTGGCGCCGCTGCTCGAGCTCCGGCTCGGCCGCCCAGGCGAGGAAGGTGGCGACGTCCGTCGCCATCTGGTCGACCGTCGCCTCGGTGCGGTCGGCGAACTCGACCTGGCCGGGGTTGAGCACGTTCGGCATGGCGATCTGATGGCCCGGGAAGTAGGCGTTGTAGTTCATCCCGTCCATCAGGTTGAAGCCGGCCGGCGGCTCGGTGTAGCCGATCAGCAGGGCGTGGATGTAGTCGGCGCCGCCGGCGCGCGCCTTCACGATCACCGACAGGTCGGGCGGATAGGCGCCGTTGTTCGCCGCGCGCGCCGCCTGCTCGTTCGCGAACGGGCGGCGGAAGCGGTCGGAGAGGCGGGCCGGGCGCTCGAACATTTCGCCCTGGTCGTTCGGCCCGTCCACCACCTGGAACTGCGCGGCGATGTTGCGCGCCTGCTCCTCGGTCAGGCCGATCTCAAGCAGGTTGCGGTAGGAGAGCTGCTTCATGGCGTGGCAGGCCGAGCAGACCTCCTTGTAGACCTGGAAGCCGCGCTGGAGGCTGCCGCGGTCGAAGGTGCCGAACAGCCCCTCGAAGGAGAAGCGCGTGTCGGGCAGCGCGATGGCCTCACCGGCCGCCCGCGCGGGGGCGGCGTTGAGGGCCGCGGCGGCGCCGAGGACCAGGGCGCCGACGAGGTTGCGGAAGCGCGACATCAGGCCTTCTCCATCGGCTTCGCGGCCGCGCCAGCAGGGATCGGCCCGCCGCCGCGCAGCACCGGCAGGGCGATGCTCTCCGGCAGCTTGAGCGGGCGCTCGAGGCGGCCGAGCAGCGGCAGGATCACGAGGAAGTAGAGGAAGTAGTAGGTGGTCGCCCAGCGGGCGATGGTCACGTAGTGGCCCTCGGCCGGCTTCGCGCCCACCCAGGTGAGGATGCAGAAGTTGATGCCCCACAGCACCAAGAACCACTTCGCCACCGGGCGGAAGCGCATGGAGCGCACGGGCGAGGTGTCGAGCCAGGGCAGGATGAACAGGATGGCGATGGAGCCGAACATCAGCGCCACGCCGCCCAGCTTGTCCGGCACTGCGCGCAGGATCGCGTAGAAGGGCAGGAAGTACCACTCAGGCACGATGTGCGCGGGCGTCACCAGCGGGTTGGCCGGGATGTAGTTGTCCGGGTGGCCGAGGTAGTTTGGCGCGAAGAACACCAGGAAGGCGAAGAAGATGAAGTAGACGATCAGGCCGACGCTGTCCTTGATCGTGTAGTACGGGTGGAAAGGCAGCGTGTCCTGCGGGCCCTTCGGGTCGATGCCCAGCGGGTTGTTGGACCCCGTGATGTGCAGCGCGGCCACGTGCAGGAAGACCACGCCGACGATCACGAATGGCAACAGGTAGTGCAGGCTGAAGAAACGGTTGAGCGTCGGGTTGTCCACGCTGAAGCCGCCCCACAGCCACACCACGATGTCGTTGCCGACGACCGGGATGGCGCTGAAGAGGTTGGTGATGACGGTGGCGCCCCAGAAGGACATCTGGCCCCAGGGCAGCACGTAGCCCATGAAGGCGGTCGCCATCATCAGCAGGAAGATCACCACGCCGAGGATCCAGAGGATCTCGCGCGGCGCCTTGTAGGAGCCGTACCAGAGGCCCCGCCAGATGTGGATGTAGACCACGATGAAGAACATGCTGGCGCCGTTCATGTGCACGTAGCGCAGCAGCCAGCCGAAGTTCACGTCGCGCATGATCCGCTCCACGCTGTCGAAGGCGTAGGCGGTGTGCGCGGTGTAGTGCATCGACAGGAACACGCCGGTCGCGATCATGATCAGCAGGTTGACCATGGCGAGCGCGCCGAAGTTCCAGAAGTAGTTGAAGTTACGGGGCGTGGGGAACGTCCCGTACTCCTTCTGCATCATGGTGAAGACCGGCAGGCGGCTGTCGATCCAGCGTACCACCGGGTTCTTGAAGTCGCTCTGGTGAAGGCCGATGGCCATCGCAGCTTGGCTCCTCGGGTTTCGCGCGGCGGGCGGGGGCGTGCGGACCATACCGCGCGCCGACCGGCCTCAGCCGATGCGGATCTGCGTGTCGGAGGTGAAGTTGTACTCGGGAACCGCAAGGTTCGCCGGCGCGGGGCCGAGGCGGATTCGACCCGAGGTGTCGTAGTGGCTGCCGTGGCACGGGCAGAACCACCCGCCATAGTCACCCCGCGCATCGGTCGGCTTCTGGCCGAGCGGCACGCAGCCCAGATGCGTGCAGACGCCGACCACGACGAGCCAGGGATCGCGGATGACGCGGGACTGGTCGGTCTGCGGATCGCGGAGCTGCGACAGCGGCACCTCGCGCGCCGCCTTGATCTCTTCCTCGGCGCGGCGGCGCACGAAGACCGGCTT
Source organism: Falsiroseomonas bella (assembly GCF_003173615.1). Classification (GTDB taxonomy): domain Bacteria; phylum Pseudomonadota; class Alphaproteobacteria; order Acetobacterales; family Acetobacteraceae; genus Falsiroseomonas; species Falsiroseomonas bella. The sequence goes on from NZ_QGNA01000001.1 coordinate 233,118, forward strand.
GCCGCGCCACATCACCGTCACGGCCTGGCCGACCGCGATGGGCGACAGGTCCACCTCGGTGCTGGCCAGCGCCAGCACGTCGCGCGCCGGGTTCATCGAGCTGATGAAGGGCCAGGCGATCGCGCCCACGCCGACCGCGGCGAAGGCGCCGGTGGTGAGCTTCAGGAAGTCGCGGCGGGTCTCCCCCGCCTCCCCATGAGGCGCCGCATGGGGCGCCATCGCATCGGCCATCGTTCTTCCCCTTCCGCGAGGCGTCGCCAGGACGGCGGCGTGCGGCACGTGAAACGCGTCTTCCCGCCAGCCCGGGCGCCGGCGCCCGCCGTGGTGCAGGCAGGCAGGCGCACGCGGCCCGGCCCGGCATCCGGCGACGTTGCGGCGCATATAAAGGCCGGTCTTCGGGGCTGTCCATCCGGCTCCGGACGTGAAAACGACGCAAGGCGCCCGGGGGTCGCCAGCCCGGCAAGGGGCTGTCAATCTCCGCCACGCACGGCGCAACGGCCGTAACGCCTGAGGAAGCAGCCCCGCATGGTCGAAAGCCCGGCACCGATCGAGCATCCCCTTCTGCCCAGCGCCCGCGCGTGGTTCGAATCGCTGCGCGACCGCCTCTGCGCCGCTTTCGAGGCCTGCGAGGATGGGTTGGAGTCGGGGCCGCACGCGCATTTGCCGCCCGGCCGGTTCACGCGCACCGCCTGGGACCGGCCGGAGGGCGGCGGCGGGGTGATGTCCGTCATGAAGGGCCGCGTCTTCGAGAAGGTGGGCGTCAACGTCTCCACCGTCTTCGGCGAGTTCTCCCCCGAATTCCGCAAGCAGATCCCCGGCGCCGAGGCCGACCCGCGCTTCCTGGCCACCGGCGTCAGCCTCGTGGCGCATATGCGCAGCCCGCGCGTGCCGGCGGCCCACATGAACACGCGCTTCATCGTCACCACCAAGGCCTGGTTCGGCGGCGGCGGCGACATCACGCCGATGGACCACGCCGCGCCGCATTCGAAGGAGGACGCGGCCGACTTCCACGCCGCCTTCAAGGCGGCCTGCGACCGGCACGACGAGACCTACTACCCGCGCTTCAAGCAGTGGTGCGACGAATATTTCTTCCTGCCGCACCGCAACGAGCCGCGCGGCCTGGGCGGCATCTTCTACGACTGGCTCGGCGACCGCACGCCGGGCAAGGGAATCGACGCCGACTTCGCCTTCACCCGCGACGTCGGCGAGGCGTTCCTCCAGTCCTATCCCGCCATCATCCGCAAGCGCATGCACGAGCCCTGGACCGAGGCGGAGCGCCAGCACCAGCTGGTCCGACGCGGGCGCTACGTGGAGTTCAACCTGCTCTACGACCGCGGCACGATCTTCGGGCTCAAGACCGGCGGGAACGTGGAAGCGATCCTGATGTCCCTGCCGCCGGAGACGGGCTGGCCCTGACGCCGCGGCACGCCGCGCCAAGACGAGGGACCCGCGTCGCTGGACTCGGCGCGCTCGCGGAACGTATCTGTACGACAGGAGGATTTCGACACATGGCGACCACCCAGCGCGAGGAGCGCGCCCTGCTCGGCCACGACGCCTACAAGCTGATCGAGCCGAGCCACTATCCCGCCCTCGGCGCATTGTCCGGCGAGGAGTTGCGCACCCTGGCCACGCGCCTGCGCGAGCAGCATGCCAAGGCGCGCGACCTGATCCGCGAGGGCAAGCGCGCCAAGCGCGGCAAGGGCGATGCGCGCGCCGCCGCCACGGCCGAGGCCGGGAAGGCGACGCGGCGCAAGCAGGTCTATGCCGCCGCGCTGAAGCGCGTGAATGCCCGCTTCGACGAGATCGACCACGAGCGGAAGCGCGCCGCGCACCGCGCCGCGCTGAAGGCCGCGCTGGCGCGCAAGCAGGCGACGCGGGCGGCCCATCCGCAGGGCGGCTTCAGCGCCGGCAAGGGCATGCGCGCCAGCCCGAGCGGCAAGGGGCGCGGCGGTGTGAATCCGAGCCGGATCGGCAGCGTCAGCCAGCAGAACAAGGCGGCCCAGGCGCGCCGGGACGGCTGATCCCACCGCATCCGCCGGCCGCCCGGCACGGCCGTGCGGCCCCGGGCGGCGCGCAAGCTTGCCAGACGGGCCTCCCCGTGCGACCGACACGCCGTCATTCGCACAGGGAGACGCCCAATGATCGCACGCCGCAGCCTGCTGGCCTCCGCGCTGGCCACGCCGCTCGCCGCGCCCGCCCTCGGCCAGGCGCAATGGCCCCCGGGCAATGTCCGCATGATCGTGCCCTGGCCGGCCGGCGGCTCGACCGACGTGCTGGTGCGGCTCTATGCGGAACGGCTCGGGCCGATCCTCGGCACCAATGTGGTGATCGAGAACCGCAGCGGCGCCGGCGGCAACATCGGTCTCGACGCGCTGGCCAAGTCGGCGCCGGACGGCTCGACGTTCAGCATCGCCTCGGTCGGGCATCTCTGCATCAACCCGTTCCTCTATGCCCGCCTGCCCTACGACCCGGCGAAGGACCTGCAGCCGGTCGCGATCGCCTGGGACCTGCCGAACGTCGCGGTGGTGGCGGCGCAGCACAACCCGGCGAAGACGCTGGCCGAGTTCATCGCCGGCGCGAAGGCCAAGCGCGGCGGCATCTCCTATGGCTCGCCGGGCGTCGGCACCACGCCGCATCTGTCGGGCGCGCTCTTCGCCGCGCGCACCGGCATCGAGGCGACGCATGTGCCCTTCCGCGGCGCGGCGCAGACCATCCCGGCGATGCTGTCGGGCGATCTCGACTTCGCGCTGGACAACCTGGCCAGCTACGTCCCGGTCATCCAGGAAGGCCGCATGCGGGCCCTGGCGGTAACCAGCGCCGAGCGCTTCCCGACGGTGCCGGACGTGCCGACCATGGCCGAGGCCGGCGTGCCGAACATGGTGCTGACCTCCTGGCAGGGCTTCGTCGCACCCGCCGGCACGCCGCGCGCGATCACCGAGAGGCTCGGCAACGCGCTGCGCCAGGTCGCCAATGACGAGGGCTTCAAGGACCGCGTGCTGCGTGCCGGCGCCCTCGCCGTCTGGTCCTCGCCGGATGGCATGTCGGAGCGCGCGAACCAGGACCGCCCGCTCTGGCAGGAAGCCGTGCGCGTCAGCGGCGCGCGGGTGGAGTAGCGCCCCTGGCGGCCGGGGCGTTCACTCGCCCCGGCCTTCGGCCTTCTCCCGGTCCTCCGCCCGGTCGCTGCGCGAGCGGTTGTCGCGGTATTCGCGGCTGCGGCCGCTTGGCGTGTCGCCGTCGGTCGCGTTCGACTTCGAGCTGCGGATCGTATCCACCGCGGCGTGCTTCTCGTCCCGCTCGCCGCCGCCGCCCGAGACCTTGCTGGTCCGCGGGCTGGTGCTGGCGGCGCCGGGCGGATGCGCCGGCGGCGGATCCGGCATCGGCTTCGAGGCGTCCTCGTGGCTGGCGCCCGGGCCGCCCCAGCGCTTCGTGTTCGGGTGCTTCTCCGGCATTGATCAGCGATCCTGCTGGTAGCCCTGGTTGTGCGTGTTCTGCCAGGTGTTGCCCTGGCGCCCCTGCTGCTCGAGCTCGCGGTTCTTCGACTCGGCGTTCCGCTCCGCCTCGTTCCGCTTGAGCGGGCCCTTGCCGGGCGTGGCGCTGCCCGTGCCCGCCGGGCTGGTCTGTTCCGCCGGCACGGGCGGCAGCTTGGCCTTGTTCGACATGACGTCCTGTCCCCTTGGATTGGAGGGACCAGAACGCCCCGGCCAGCGCCGCGTTCGCCGTCCGGTCTGGCCTTCCGCGCCGCGCCCGGCCATATCGGCGCCGTGCCTCCCGACCTCTCGTCCCTGGCCGGCCGTCGCGCCGCCTGGCTCAACAGCCTGGTGGTGGACCATGCCCTGCTGCGCCTGTCCTGGCGCAACTGGGGGGTGGTGGAGCCCGGCCGGCTCTATCGCTCCAACCACCCGCTGCCCTGGCAGCTGGCGCAGGCGAAGCGCCGGCACGGGCTGCGCAGCGTGATCAACCTGCGCGGCCACCGGCAGGAGTGCGGATCGGACGCGCTGGGCCGCGCGCGCGCCGGCGAGCTCGGGCTGATCCACGCCGACGCGCCCTTCGAGAGCCGCGGCGCGCCGCACAAGGACCGCATCCTGCGCCTCGCCGGGCTGTTCGCGGAGCTGCCGGAGCCGATCCTGATCCACTGCAAGTCGGGCGCGGACCGCACCGGGCTGGTCGCCGGCATCTGGCTGCTGCTGCAGAGACGGCCCGTTGCGGCGGCGCTCGACCAGCTGCACTGGCGGTTCGGCCATGTGGCGGCCAGCCGCACCGGCATTCTCGACGCCTTCTTCGCCAAGTATGCCGCCTTCCAGGCGCGCCACGGCGCCAAGCCGTTCCTGGACTGGCTGCGCGAGGACTACGACGAGGCCGCGCTGCGCGCCGACTTCACCAGCAAGCCCTGGGCGGACAGGCTCGTGGACGGGCTGCTGCGACGGGAGTGACGGAAGTCCTTCCGCGCCCGCCCCGCCCTACACGAAGGGCAGCAGGGCGAGCACCGCCATCGTGTTCCAGACCAGCATGTTCACGAGCGTGCGCAGCATGGCGCGGCTGCTGTCATCCTCGACGTGCAGCACGTCGCAGACCAGGTTGCCGGGCAGGAGGAACAGGCGGACGGGGCTCATGGCCATCTCCAAAGATACATCCTCTATGCATCTTTGCGCCCGATCGGCCTTGCAAAGCAATCTCCCTCATGCATCTTTGATTCGATGCGCCTCGCCACCCTGACCGATTTCTCGCTCCGCCTGCTGATCCACCTGGCGCTGAAGGCGCCGGAGCGGGCCACCATCGCGGAGGTGGCGGATGCCTATGGCATCTCGGAGAACCACCTGATGAAGGTGGCGCACCAACTCGGCCAGGGCGGCTTCGTGGCGACGCTGCGCGGCCGCGGCGGGGGGCTGGAGTTGGCGCGGCCGGCCAGCCGCATCACCGCCGGCGAGGTGGTGCGCGCGGTGGAGCCGGACATGGACCTCGTGCCCTGCCTCGGCGGCGCGGATTGCGCGATCCTGCCCGCCTGCCGGCTCAAGCGCACCCTGCAGACGGCGCGCGAGGCCTTTCTCGGCGTGCTCGACGGCGTGACGATCGCCGAGCTCGCGCAGCCGGACCGCAGGCTGCGGGACCTGCTCGGCCTCGCAGCCTGACAGCAGCGAGCCCTTCCGTTCGCACGGAATGGCTCGCCGGCATCAACGCAACGGCAGGGCGTAGATCAGGCCGCCGCGCGTCCAGAGCTCGTTGGGGCCGCGCGGCAGGTTCACGCGCGTCTGCGGGCCGAAGTGGCGATCGTAGATCTCGCCGTAGTTCCCCATCGCGCGGACCACGTTGTAGGCCCAGAGCGGGTCGAGCTTCAGGGACTGGCCGAGCTCCGGCGTCACGCCCAGCAGGCGGCGCGTGTTCGGGTTGACGCTGGTGCGGCGCATCTCCTCGGCATTGGTGCGCGTGACGCCCTGCTCCTCGGCCTCGATCACCGCATAGGTGTACCAGCGGATCAGGTCGAACCACTCGTCGTCGCCGCGGCGCAGATAGGCGCCATAGGGCTCCTTCGAGAAGCGCTCCGGCAGGATGGTCCACTCGTTCGGGTTCGTCATGGAGGAGCGCACGCCGGCGAGCTGCGACGCATCCGTGCCGAAGGCGTCGCAGCGCCCGGCCTGCAGCGCTTCCGAGGCCTGGTCGGTGCGCTCGAACACCACCGGGCGGAAGGGCACGTTGATGCTGCGGAAGTAGTCCGCCGTCACCTGCTCGTTCGTCGTGCCCTGGATCAGGCAGATGGTCGCGCCGTTCAGCTCCGCGACCTTCTGCACGCCGAGATTGGCGCGCACCATGAAGCCGTGGCCGTCGTAGAAATAGGTCACGGCATGGCGCAGGCCGAGCGTGGTGTCGCGCAGCATGGTCTGCGTGGAGGTGCGGAACAGCACGTCGATCTCGCCCGAGCCCAGCGCCGTGAAGCGCGTGGAGGAGGAGAGCCCCACGAAGCGCACCTTGGACGCGTCGTTGAAGATCGCCACCGCCAGGCCGCGGCAGAGATCCACGTCCATCCCCTGCCAGGTGCCGCGGCTGTCGGGCAGCGCGAAGCCGGCGACGCCGGTATGGATGCCGCAGACCAGCTGCCCGCGCGCGCGGACGGCGTCGAGCGTCGGCCCGGCCACGGCCGGCGCGGTGAAGAAGGCGGCGCAGGCGGCAATCGCCGCGGCCGCAAGGCCTCGTCCCCAGAACATGCAGTTCGACTCCCTGTTGGCCCCGGCGCCGCATCGTCCCGCGCGATGCGCGGACGAGTCAACGGCGCGCCGCGACGTCCTCGAGCGCCGGGACGCCGCCGCGCACCAGGGCGGGGATCGCGGCGGCGATGCGCTCCAACGGCCAGTCCCACCAGGCGAGCGCGACGAGGCGCGCGGCCTCGTCTTCCGTGAAGCGGCGCCGCACCACGCGCGCGGGATTGCCGGCGACGACGGCGTAGTCGGGCACGTCCTGCGTCACCACCGCGTGGGCCGCGACGACGGCGCCATGGCCGATGCGCAGCCCGGGCATCACCAGCGCCTCCATCCCGATCCAGACATCGTGGCCCACCACGGTGTCGCGCGCCTGCGGGAAGGGATAGGCGCCGAGATCGAGCGCCTCCGCGAAGGCGCCGCCGAGGATCGCGAAGGGGAAGGTCGAGACGCCCTCCATCGCATGCATCGCATCCGGCATGACGAAGCGCGCGCCGGTCGCAATGGCGCAGAAGCTGCCGATCTCCAGGCGCGCGCCGGAGAAGCCGAAATTGTAGAGGATGTTGCGGTCAAGGAAGGCTGTCGCGTGCTCGGGGTCGTCGTAGTAGGTGAAGCGGCCCGCCGCGACATTCGCCACCGCCTCCTGCGCGGCGATCAGCGGGCGCAGCTGCACCACGCGGGTCGTGCCCTGGATCGGGTGCAGCAGGTCCGGATCGGGAAAGGTCACGCGACGAAGGCCTGGGTCTTCACCAGGCGCGCGTACAGCCCGTCTCGCGCCATCAGCTCGGCATGGGTGCCCTGTTCCACCGCGCTGCCGTTCTCCATCGCCACGATCAGGTCGGCGTCGCGCACGGTGGAGAGGCGATGCGCGATCACCAGCGTCGTGCGGCCGGCGCGGAGCCGGCCGATGGCCTCCTGCACCAGCGCCTCGTTCTCCGCATCCAGCGCACTCGTCGCCTCGTCCAGCAGCAGCACGCGCGGGTTGCGCAACAACGCGCGCGCGAGCGCGACGCGCTGGCGCTGGCCGCCCGAGAGGCGTTGCCCGCCGGGGCCGAGCACCGTGTCGTAGCCCTGTGGCAGCGACGAGAGGAAGTCGTGGGCGGCCGCGGCGCGGGCGGCGTCCTCGACCTCGGCGCGCGTCGCGCCGGGGCGGCCGCAGGCGATGTTGGCGAGCGCGGTGTCGTCGAAGATCACGGCGTCCTGACCGACATAGGCGATGGCGTCGCGCAGCGAGCCGAGCGTCACGCCCCGCAGCGCCGCGCCGTCCAGCGTTATCCTGCCGTCCGTCACGTCGTAGAGGCGCGGCACGAGCGCCAGCGCCGTGGATTTGCCAGCGCCGGAAGGGCCGACCAGGGCCACCGTGCGGCCGGGCTCGGCCACGAAGGAAAGATCGCGCAGCGCGGCGTCCGGCACGCCTTCGTACGCAAAGCCGACCCGGTCGAAGACGACGCGGCCCTGGCCTTCGGGCAGCGGGCGCGCATCGGGCGCATCCTGGATGCGCGGCTGCTCGTCCACGGTGGCGAAGACGCGGCTGAGGCCGGCGAGGCCCTCCTGCAGCGCGGCGTTCAGGCTGCCGAGTGCGCGCACCGGGCGGGCGGCGATCAGCAGCGCGGCGACGAAGCCGGTGAAGTCGCCGATGGTACCGAGCCCTTCGGAGACGCGCCAGCCGACGAAGCCGAGCACGCCCGCCACCGCGAGGCCGCCCAGCGCCTCCAGCACGGGATCGACGCGCGCGCGGGTGCGCTGGATCGCGAAGGTGCTCTCGCGCAGGCGTTCGAAGGCGCCCTCGGCCCGCGCCTGCTCGGCGCTCTCAAGCCGGTAGGTCCGCACCACGCGCGCGGCGCCGAAGCTTTCGGTCAGCAGCGCGGCGGTCTCGCCCACGCGGTCCTGCATGCCGGCGGAGGCGCGGCGGATGCGCTTGCCGAGCTTGACGATCGGCACCGCGGCGATCGGGTAGAGCATCGCCGCCAGCAGCGCCATCTTCCAGTCCATCCAGAGCATCGAGCCGACTAGGCCGATGATGGTGAAGAGGTCGGCGACGCCGCTGATGCCCTTGGTCAGCGCCTCCCGGATCAGGCCGGCATCGGTGGTGAAGCGCGCGGCGTGGCGGGCTGGCGCCTCCCGCGCCACCTGGGCCAGGTCGGCGCGGGTCAGCGCGGCAAACAGGCGCTTCTGCAGCCCCTCGATCACCCGGAGCACGACGGATTGCGTCGCGACGGCCTGGCCGAACTGGAACAGCGCCTTGCCGGAGGTGACGGCGATGATGATGGGCGGCAGCAGCCAGACGACGCGGGGATCGCCCTCGGTGAAGCGGTTGAAGGCCTGCTGGATGATGATGGGGTAGAGCGCGGTGAAGCCCGCGACGCCCAAGGTGCAGACCGCCGCCAACACCAGCAGGCGCGGATAGTGGCGGACATGCTCGCGCCAGAGCCGCCGGACGAGCGGGAGGGAAGCGGCATCGAAGGCGGGACGGGCCATGGGTGGGGGGTCTAGCCCGGGCAGGTTGGCTGCGCGAGGGTGTTGCCTTCGCCGCGCGGATGGGTTAGTTCTCTTTTTGTTCCGAAGTGCCGGCGGATCTGTCAGGTCCCCGCCGGCGTCTTTCCTGCCGGGGCGGCGGGCCCGTCCGCCGCCCCGGTGTCTTTCCGGCGGTGCAGCTCCGCGAGGAGTTCCGCCCGGGTCGCGGTGCAGCCGCCCTCCAGCCACCAGGATCGCAGCGCCGCCAGCAGCGCGCCGACATGCGGGCCGGGCGGGATGCCCTGCGCCAGCAGGTCGCGGCCGAGCAGGGGAAAGACCGGCGGGTCCATTTCGGCGAGTCGCGCGCGGAGATCGCCGCGGTCCTGGCCGTCGCGGGATTCGGCGAGCCATTGCTCGTCGAGCGCCTGGGATCTCGGGCGGGTGGCGAGATAACGCCGGAGCGCGGCGTCGTCCGGCTCCCGACCCGGCGCGGCCTCCGATTCGCAGAGCGCCATGAGCCGCGCGCGTTCCTCGCCGGAGAGGCGCAGCCGGCGCGCCAGGCCCGGCACCACGCCGGCGCGGAAGGGCAGCCAGGCGGCCAGGCGCAGGAGCGGATCGTGCGGCGCATCCAGCGCGACCAGCCGGCGCAGCGACTCCGTCGGCCCGGCCTCCGGCAGTGCGGCAGCCCGCAGGCCCGTGCCCTCCATCAGCGCGATCGCCGGCACCGGATCGGGCGCCTGCAGCAGGCGCTTCAGCTCCATCCAGATGCGCTCCGGCGCGATGCGCGCCCGGAATCCCTCGATGGACTCCGCGATCGCCGCCAGCGCTGCTTCATCCGGCGCGCCGCGGCCGTAGCGCGCCCAGAACCGGAAGAAGCGCAGGGCGCGCAAGAAATCCTCGGCGAGACGGGTGGAGGGGTCACCGACGAAGAGCACCCGCCCGGCCGCAAGATCCTCGCGCCCGCCGAAATAGTCCCAGAGATTGCCCGCGGCATCGCAGGACATGGCGTTGATCCGGAAGTCGCGCCGCGCCGCGTCCTCCCGCCAGTCGGTGGTCCATTCCACCTCGGCGTGCCGGCCGTCGGTCGCGATGTCGCGCCGGAGCGCGGTCACTTCCACGGGATGGTGCGCCAACACGGCGGTGATGGTGCCGTGGGCGAGCCCCGTCTCGAACACCTTGAGCCCGGCCGCGCGCAGGCGGGCCACGATCTCCTCGGGCGGCATCGGCGCGGCGACGTCCACGTCGTGCACCGCGCGGCCGGCCAGCGCGTCCCGCACGCAGCCGCCGACGGCGCGGGCACCCGGCAGCGCGGCCAGCACGGCCGCCGGGGCGGCTTCCGAGAGAAAGGCCGGCGGGGCGATACGCGCCTGGGGCGGATCGTCCCCCGCCCAGCTCACCGGCGCGGCTCCGTATGGCCGCGCTGCACCGTGCCATCGGGGCCGAGCACCGCCGGCACGTAGGTCCCGCCAGGCTCGAGGCTGCGCGACAGCCCCCACCATACGGCGGTGCCCAGCATCAGCCCGACGCCGAGCAGCAGCGACAGCACCATGCCGGAGGAGGGCTCGCCCGAATTTGGCCCGTAGCGTCGCCAGGCGAGGTAGAGCCCGAAGGGCAGGAGCGTGAGGAGGACGGCGATGACGGCGGCCATGATGCAACGGATATAGAGGCGCCGCCCCGCCGCCGCACCCCGCGCCGCCGAGAAGCCGCCGCCGTCAGTCCCGCAGGATGCGCGCCAGGCTCACCAGCATGGTCGCGGTGGCGCCCCAGATCAGATGCTCGGGATGCGGCCAGACCCAGAATTCCCGCATGCGGCCGCGGAACTCGGCCTGCCGCCGCTCCGGCGCGGCCGGGTCCAGCACGGTCGCCAGCGGCAATTCGAAGATGGCGGCGACCTCGCCGGGATCGGGCGTCAGGGTCAGCGGCGGGTCCAGGAAGGCGACCACCGGCGTCACGCGGAAACCGGTGCCGGTCAGGTGTTCCGGCAGGTGGCCGGCCACCACGGGCAGGCGCGGGTCGAGGCCAACTTCCTCGGCCGCCTCGCGCAGCGCCGCGGCTTCCGCCGTCTCGCCCGGCTCGAGGCGCCCGCCGGGAAACGCCACCTGGCCGGCATGGGCGGTGAGTCGCGCCGAGCGCAGGGTCAGCAGGATGGAGGGCGTGGCGTCGTGCCAGACGATCGGGACCAGCACGGCGGCATCGCGCAGCCGGCCCGACTGGGCCGCGGCCTCGGCGTCGTCCGAAAAGGTCGGCGCGGCGCGGGCCAGCGCGGCGGGATCGCCGAGCCGATCCGCAATCGCCTCGCGGCTGAGGGCGAAGCTCACTCGGCGGCGCGGCGGAGGCTCAACTCGGCCGGCGCCTCGTCGATCGGGAAGAAGACGCCTTCGGACCAGACGCCGAGCACCGCGCGCCCCTCCACCGTCTCGGGCTGGGCCAGCGCCACCAGCTCGTAGAAGACGGCGCGGTTGATCCGCGCCTCGAGCCCCGGGCGGACGGTGATGTAGGGGCGCGGCTCGCGCGACTTCGGGTCGATGGCCACGCGGATCGGGTGGTCGGCGTCGGCGGTGACCATCTCGTCCAGGTTGGTGCGGAATGTCAGGCACTGGCGCGGCGTGGGGTTGGGCACGAAGGGATCGGCGCAGTCGCGCCAGAACATCTCGACGGCGACGAAGGGCGCGTCCTCCACCTCGATCCGGCCGCGCTCCACGGGCGTCTCCAGCACATAGGCGTCGCCCTCGCGCTTCAGGACGGAGGCGAAGAGGCAGACCAGCTCCTTCCGGCCGATCGGGCTGCCCCGATAGAACCAGGTGCCGTCCTTGGCGATCCGCATGGGGAAATCGCCGCAATCATGGCGCTTGCGGGGCGGGCCGCCGCGCCCCTCCTGCCCGTTCCGCGCCTTCTCCGGATGGCCGTCCGTCATGGCTTTTCCCGCATCCGTGAAGCACCCGCCCCCACTCCGAGCATCCGCGCCGCCCCGCACCGCCGGCCCCGCCCGAACCGCTCGCCGCAAAGGTGTAACCGTGCTGGCGAAGCGGATGGGCAAGGTGGATACTCGGACCATATGCACTGGCGCCGGATATAGGGAGCCTCACCCGCATGGTTGAAGTGGCAGACCCCACGGAAGCGAGGATGCTTGTCGCCGAGGCGGAAGCCCTGGCCGAGCGCCTCGGCCGCGTGCGCCAATCCGTGGGCCGCGTGATCTTCGGCCAGGAGCAGGTGGTGGAGCGCACGCTCATCACCCTGCTCTCGGGCGGCCATGTGCTGCTGGTGGGCGTGCCGGGGCTCGGCAAGACCAAGCTGGTCGAGACGCTGGGCACGGTGCTCGGGCTCGACGCGAAGCGGGTGCAGTTCACGCCGGACCTCATGCCGTCGGACATTCTCGGCTCCGAGGTTCTGGAGGAGGACCAGGCGGGCCGCCGCCACTTCCGCTTCATCAAGGGGCCGATCTTCTGCCAGTTGCTGATGGCCGACGAGATCAACCGCGCCTCCCCCCGCACCCAGTCGGCGCTGCTGCAGGCGATGCAGGAGCACAAGGTGGCGATCGCCGGCGAGGTGCATCCGCTCCCCGGCCCCTTCCATGTGCTGGCCACCCAGAACCCGATCGAGCAGGAAGGCACCTATCCCCTGCCGGAGGCGCAGCTCGACCGCTTCCTGCTGGAGATCGACGTCTCCTACCCCGACCTGGCGGCGGAACGGGCGATGCTGCTGGCCACCACCGGCGCGAGCCAGGCGCAGCCCGTCCAGGCGATGAGCGGGCCCGAGCTGCTGGCGGCGCAGACGCTGATCCGGCGCCTGCCGGTGGGCGAAGGCGTGGTGGAGGCGATCCTGCGCCTGGTGCGCGGCGCCCGGCCCGAGACCACCGAGATCGAGGAGGTGCGGCGGCATCTCTCCTACGGCCCCGGCCCGCGGGCGGCGCAGGCGCTGATGCTGGCGACCCGCGCCCGCGCCGTGCTGGACGGCCGCCTCTCGCCGAGCGTCGAGGACGTGCTGGCGCTGGCCGAGCCGGTGCTGCGCCACCGCATGGCGCTGAACTTCTCGGCCCGCGCGGATGGCGTGCATCTGTCCGAGATCCTCGACCGGCTGAAGGCGCAGCTTGGCTAGTCCGCCGACCGCCCTCGCCGTCCCCTGGGCAGAGCAGCTCGGCGCGAGCCTGCCGCCGCTGCTGGTGCAGGCGGAGCGCGTCGCCGCGACGGTGATGCCCGGCCTGCATGGCCGCCGCCGCGCGGGGCCTGGCGAATCCTTCTGGCAGTTCCGTCCCTTCGTCGCCGGCGACCCGGCGAATCGCATCGACTGGCGGCAATCCGGCAAGTCCGACCGCCTCTTCATCCGCGAGACGGAGTGGGAGGCGGCGCAGACGGTCGCGCTCTGGGTCGCGTCGGGGCCAGGCATGGAATGGCGCAGCTCGAAGGAGGTGCCGGCCAAGGCGTTCCGGGCGCAGCTGCTGTTGCTCGCGCTCGCCTCGCTGCTGCTGCGCGGCGGCGAGCGGGTGCGGCTGTTCGGCCTGCCGCGGCCCTTCGCCGGGCGCCATGCGATGCCCTCCATCGCCGGCTCTCTGCCGCAGATGGCGGCGCGGCCGGAGGATCCGCGCATCGCCCGCCATGCCCGGGCCGTGCTGTTCGGCGATTTCTGGGAGCCGCTGGAGGCGACGGGCAAGGCGGTCGGGGCGCTGGCGACGCAGGGGGTGCGGGGCCATCTGGTGCAGGTGATCGACCCGGCGGAGGAGACGCTGCCCTATGCCGGGCGGGTCCGCTTCGAGGAGGTCGGCGAGTCGACCATGCCCCCTGCCCTGGTGCCGCGCGTGGAAGCGGTGCGCGAGCTGTACGCGGAACGCCTGGCGCGGCATCGCGCGGGCTTGGCCGCGCTGGCGCAATCCGCCGGCTGGACCTTCGCCACCCACCGCACCGACCAGCCGCCGGAGATGGCGCTGCTGTCGCTGCACCAGATGCTGGCGCCGGCGTGATGTTTTCCTGTTCGACGCGGGTTGGTCGCGCCCCCACCCCAGCCCTCCCCCGTAAACGGGGGAGGGAGTTGGGGGCGGCGCCACCTGCTCCCTCCCCTGCGAAGCGGGGGAGGGTCGGGGTGGGGGCACGACCGACAGCCGCCGATAGCGGGCGTGCCCCATGCTGACGCTTGGCCCCGTTGCCTTTGCCGCGCCCTGGCTGCTGCTCGCGCTGCCGGCGCTGCCGATCCTCTACTGGCTGCTGCGCGTCACGCCGCCGGCGCCGAAGCGCCAGGACTTCCCCGCCATCGCGCTGCTGCGCGACCTGCCGGCGCCGGAGGAGACGCCGCAGCGCACGCCCTGGTGGCTGCTGCTGCTGCGCCTGCTGGCGGCCGCGCTGATCATCATCGGCCTCGCCCGGCCGGTCTGGGGCCCCTCCGGCGGGCGCGGCGGCGAGGGGCCGCTGCTGATCGTGATGGATGATGGCTGGGCCGCCGGCGCCGACTGGCCCGACCGCACCGCCGCGGTGGAGGCCGCGCTGACCGCCGCCGCACGCGAAGGCCGCCGCACCGCGCTGCTGCTGACCGCCGCCGTACCCGGGCCGGAGCCGCTGCGCGCCACCGGCCTGATGCCGGCCGAGGAGATGGCCGGCCGCCTCGCCGCGCTGCGCCCGAAGCCCTGGGCGCCCGACCGCAGCGCGGCGCTCGCCGCGCTCACCGCCTGGCGGGAACAGAATCCCGGCCCCTTCGCCGCACTCTACGTCGCCGACGGGATCGAGCATGCGCGCGAGGGCGACGCCTTCACGCCCTTCGCCGCCGCGCTCGCGCAGGGCGGCGCGCTGACCGTCGCGCGTGCCGAGGGGCGCCCGACGAGGCTGCTGCCGACGCCGCGCGCCGAGGCCGACCGGCTGGTCGTGTCCCTGCGCACCACGCCTCTGCCGGTGGATTCCGAGGCCGTCGTGCTGGCGCGCACCGGCGATGGCCGCACCCTGGACCGCGCCGTGATTCCGGTGCCCGCCGGCGCGACGGAGGCCGAGGCCGCGCTGCCGCTGCCGCTCGAGATCCGCAACCAGGTGGTTCGGCTCGACCTCGACGGCGTCAACGGTGCCAATGCCACGGTGCTGCTGGATGAACGCTTCCGTCGTCGGCCGGTCGGGCTGATCGCCGGCGGCGCGACGACGGCGGCCGATGCGCCGCTGATCGGCGAGTTGTTCTACATCGACCGCGCGCTCTCGCCCTTCGCGGAACTGCGCCGCGGCACGGTGGAGGAGCTGCTGCAGCGCCGGCTTTCCGTGCTGGTGCTGGCCGATCGTCCCATCACCGAGCCGCGCGAGCGCGATGCGCTGGCGCGCTGGGTGCAGGAAGGCGGCACGCTGCTGCGCTTCGCCGGGCCGCGCGTGGCCGAATCGCCCGATCCGCTGCTGCCCGTGCCGCTGCGCGCCGGGGAGCGTCAGATCGGCGGCGCGCTCTCCTGGGAGCAGCCGCAGCGACTCGCGCCGTTCCCGGAGGGCTCGCCCTTCGCCACCCTCGCTCCGCCCGCCGAGGTGACGGTGGAGCGGCAGGTGCTGGCCGAACCCTCTGCGCGGCTGACCGGCCGTACCTGGGCGCGGCTGGCCGATGGCACGCCGCTGGTGACGCAGGAGGCGCGCGGCGCCGGGCGCATCGTGCTGTTCCACATCACGGCCAATGCCGACTGGTCGAACCTGCCGCTGTCGGGCCTGTTCGTGGACATGCTGCGGCGGATCGTCGCGCTCTCGGCCGGCGTCGCCGGCGCGGAAGGGGAAGCGCCGCTCGCGCCGCTCGAGACGCTGGACGGCTTCGGCCGGCTCGGCCCGCCGCAGCCGGGCGCGCAGCCCATTCCCGCCGCGCGCATCGAGGAGGAAGCGGCATCCCCGCGCCATCCGCCGGGCTGGTACGGCACCGGCGTGGCGGGCAGCGAGGCGACGCAGCGCCGCGCGCTGAACCTCGGCGCCGGCATCCCCGCGCCGCGCCCGGCCGCGGCGCCGCCGCCCGGTACCCGCACCCAGGCGATCGGCGGCGTGCCGGCGGAGCGCGACCTCGGGCCCTGGCTGCTGGCCCTGGCGCTGCTGCTGCTGGTGGCGGACCTGATCGTGTCGTTGCTGCTGCGCGGGCTGCTGGTGCGGCCGGCGGCGCTGGCGCGCGGCGTGCTGGCGCCGCTGCTGCTGGCCTCTCTGCTTTCGGGGCCGGCGATGGCGCAGCCGGAGGGCAATGCCGCGCTCGCCACGCGGCTGGCCTATGTGCTGACCGGCAATGCCGAGGTGGACGAGATCTCGCGCGCCGGGCTGGTTGGCCTGTCGGACTTCGTGAACCGGCGCACGGCGGCCGCACTCGCCGATCCGCATGGCGTGACGCCGGGGCGGGACGACCTCTCCTTCTTCCCGCTGCTCTACTGGCCCGTACTGCCGGACGCGCCGCAGCCCGACCCGGCGATGGCCGCCGCGCTCAACGCCTTCATGCGCCAGGGCGGGATCATCCTGTTCGACACGCGCGACGAAGGCTCGGGCGAGGGGTTTTCACCGGGGTCCCGCGCCGCGCTGCGGCGGGTGACGCGGGACCTGGTGGTGCCGCCGCTGGCGACGGTGCCGGAGGACCATGTGCTGAAGCGCGCCTTCTACCTGCTGCAGGACCTGCCGGGCCGCTTCGCCGGCGGCAGTGTCTGGGTGGCGCGCGAGCAGGACCGCGCCAATGACAGCGTGAGCCCGGTGATCATCGGCGGCCATGACTGGGCGGCGGCCTGGGCGGTGGATGCGCGCGGCAACAATCCCTACGCCACCGTCCCCGGCGGCGCGCGCCAGCGGACCCTCGCCTATCGTTTCGGCGTCAACCTCGTGATGTACGCGCTCACCGGGAACTACAAGGGCGACCAGGTGCATGTGCCGGCGATCCTGGAAAGGCTCGGGAATTGATGATGCGCACCCCGCTCTTTCCTGGGCCGCACAGCGGCCCCGCGCGGCTCGCGCCCTGCCCGCCCGGCGCCGCACGTCTGAGGCGCGGAAGCCAAGGCCGCGGAGCGGCCGCCCGGCGTCTGAGGGCATCCGATAGATGACTCACGTCCTCGCCGGCCTGGACTTCGCCCCGGTCATCCCCGCTTGGCTGCTGATCGCGCTTGCCGTCGTGGCGCTCCTCGCGCTCGCCCCGGCGCTGATTCGCATCGGCGTCACCGGGGAGGGGAAGCGCCGCCTGGTTCCGGCGCGCGGCGCGCTGCTGCGCCTCGCGGCCTTCGCCGCACTGGTGCTGGCCCTGGCCAATCCGCGCCTGGTCGAGGAAACGCGGGAGACTCGGCCGGATATCGCGCTGCTGGTGGTGGATCGCAGCGACAGCGCCACCCTCGGCCCGCGCGCCGCGCAGATCGAGGCGGCGCGCGCCGCGCTGGATGCCCGCGCCAAGCGGCTGCCTGAGCTCGAACTACGCACGGTGGAGGTGCCGGAAGGCGGCAACCAGGGCACGCGGCTCTGGACCGCGATGGAGCGCGCGCTGGCGGAAATCCCGCGCGCGCGGCTGGCCGGCGTGGTCGCGCTGACGGATGGCCAGGTGCACGACATCCCCGCCGCGCCGGCGCTGGAAGCGCCGCTGCACCTGCTGCTGCCGGGCCAGGAGGGCGAGGTGGACCGGCGCATCCGCGTGGTGGAGGCGCCGGGCTACGGCATCGTCGGCCGGCAGGTGGAACTGCGCGTGGTGGTCGAGGATCTCGGCACGACGAGCCCCGGCACCGCTGCGCGGCTTTCGATCCGCCGGGACGGCGGCACGCCGCGCGTGGAATCCGTGCCCGTGGGCCGCGAGCACCGCATCGCGCTCAACATCGAACGCGGCGGCCCGACCGTGGTGGAACTGACCGCGGAGACGCGCCCGGGAGAGGTCTCGGAGCGGAACAACCGCGCGGTGGTGAGCATCAACGGCGTGCGCGACCGGCTGCGCGTGCTGCTCGTGAGCGGGGAGCCGCATGCCGGGGAGCGGACCTGGCGCCGCTTGCTGAAGGCCGACCCGAATGTGGACCTGGTCCACTTCACCATCCTGCGCCCGCCCGAGAAGGACGACCTGACGCCGCTGCACGAGCTGGCGCTGATCGCCTTCCCGGTGCGGGAGCTGTTCCAGGTGAAGCTGCGCGAATTCGACCTGATCGTCTTCGACCGCTTCGCCAATCGCGGCCTGCTGCCGCCGGTGTACATGCGCAACATCGCCGACTACGTCCGCGGCGGCGGAGCGCTGCTGCTGGCGGTGGGGCCGGAATATCTCGGCCCGACCAGCCTGGCGGCGACGCCGCTCGGCCAGATCCTTCCGGCGCGCCCGCCGACCGGGCCGGGCGCCGCGCAGGCCGCGCTGGTCGAGCAGCCCTTCCGCCCCCGCGTCACCGAGACCGGCGCGCGCCACCCCGTCACCGAGGAGTTGCCCGGCGCCAACCCCGCCGAGGGCCCGGGCGACCCGAGCTGGGGCCGCTGGTACCGCGCACTACGGACCGAGGCGCGATCGGGCGCCACGGTGATGGACGGGCCGGGCGGCGCGCCGCTGATGGTGCTGGACCGCGTGGGGGAAGGGCGCGTCGCGCTGATGCTCTCCGACCATATCTGGTTGTGGTCGCGCGGCCATGACGGCGGCGGCCCGCAGGCCGAGCTGCTGCGCCGCATCGCCCATTGGACGATGAAGGAACCGGAGCTGGAGGAGGAGGATCTGACGGCGCGCATCGAGCACGGCCAGATGACCGTGCTGCGCCGCAGCCTCGATGCCTCGCCGGCGCCGGAGATCACCATCACCGCGCCGGATGGCGGCACCAGCCGCCACCAGCCCCAGGCACGCGGCGGCCGAGCCCTGGTGGAGATCCCGGCGACGCTGCCCGGCGTCTGGCAGGCGACCGACGGGCGCCGCACCGCCTATGCCGCGGCCGAGGCGGGCAACCCGCTGGAGATTGCCGATCTGCGCGCCGACGCCGCCCGACTGCGCCCGGTGGCGGAGGCGACCGGTGGCGCGGTGCGCTGGCTGGGCGCCGATCCGGCGCCCGCCGTGCCGGAGCTGCGCCGCGTCGCCGCCAGCCGCGACACCTACGGGCCCGGCTGGATCGGGCTGCGGCGCAACGAGGACCACACGGTCACCGGCATCACCGCCATGCCGCTGCTGCCGCCCTGGCTGGCCCTGCCCTTCGTGCTGGGCCTCGCCATCCTGGCATGGCGGCGCGAGGGGCGCTGACGTGACCGGCGCCCAGCCTGAGGCCGAGCGGCCCGCCATGCGACGCGCGATCCTCTGCCTGCCGCTGCTGCTGGCAGGCTGCGCCCAGGGACCGACGCTGCAGGAGCGGCTGTCTGTCTGGATCGGACGGAGCGAGCTGGACCTGGTCACCGCGCTCGGGGTGCCGAACCGCACCTATGAGCTGGAGGGGCGGCGCTTCCTGCAATACGAGCAGCGCCGGACCGTGCCCGTGGCGGCGCCGGCCTATGACCCCTGGTACGGGCCCTGGGGCCCGCGCGCCGGCTATTGGCCGCCGCCGCCGTCCTATGCGGTGGTGGAATGCGACGTCACCTTCATCATCCGCCAGGACCGCGTGGAGAACTTCACATTCCGGGGTCAGGGCTGTTCCTGAGCCGCCGGCGCCCTTCCCTCGGCGGCCCCCGGTCGCCTAGTTTCCCGCCATGCATGCCGCCATCCGCCTTGCCGTCCTCCTCCCCCTGCTGGCGCTGCCGGGCCTGATCCCTGCCGGCGAGGCCGCCGCGCAGGGCATGATCCGGCCGCCGCCGCGCGACAACGCGCCCCTGGCGCCGGCCCCCGCCCTGCCCGGCCTGTCCTCGCGGCAGAGCGTCGCGCCCATTCCCGCCGGCGAGAACACTGGGGACATGTCGCCGAACGCCGCGCTGTTCGACGGCATCATGCGCGGCGACCTGGCGGCGGTGCGCGACGCGGTCTCGCGCGGCGCCGACCTGAACGCGCGCAACGCGCTGGGCCTGACGCCGATCGACGCGGCGGTGGACCGTGGGCGGAACGAGATCGCCTTCTACCTGCTTTCCGCCCGCGACCTGACGCGGGGCGGCCCGCCGCCGGCGCCCGGCCCCGGCGGGCTGGATGCGCCCCCGCCCGAGGCGGCGCGGCGCGCCAACGCAGCACGGCGCGATGCGGCGCTGACCGCGGCGGCGAGGGCCTCGGCCCGCAACCAGGCGCCGGCGACGCCGCGTTCCGCGCGCCTCTGGGCGAATGACGGCGGAAGCGCGCAGCCCGATATCGGCTTCCTCGGCTTCGATGCGGGGCGCCCTGCCGGTGCGACAGCGCCGGCCTCGGCGCGGCGCGGCGGGCGGGGCTGAACCAGGCGCCGCGACGCCGGCTCAGGCCGCCGGCGTCTCGAGCGTGACGAGCTCGGCTCCGTCCTCGACCAGGTCGCCGACGGCGCAGCGGATGGCGGCGACGGTGCCGTCGGCGGGTGCGGTGATCCGCATCTGCACCTTCATCGCCTCGATCACCAGCAGCACGGCGCCGCGCGCGACGGCATCGCCGGGCGTGACCAGGATCTGCAGCACGCGGCCCGGCATCGGCGCGACGACGCGCCCGCCGGCGCTGTCCGCGGCGCCGGAGGCCGCACGCGGATCGCGGTGACGCAAGTCGTGCGTCGCGCCATCCACGATGACGGAGAGCGCGTCGCCGTCGCGCAGCACGCGCGCGCGGATGGCGGCGCCGTCGAGGCGGAATGTCAGCCCGTCGCCATCCCAACGCGCGCCTTCGACGCGCGCGGCGCCATCCGGCAGGTCGAGGGTCAGCGCGGCGCCGAGATGCGCGCGGACGACAAGCGTCGTCTCGCCGTCCATCAGCGAGAAATCCTGCCAGCCTTCGCCGTTCAGCCGCCAGGCCGTGGCGAGCCCCCAAGGCGAATGCGGGTCTGCGGGGTCGGTGACGGGCTCGTCGCGCAGCAGGCGCAGCACGGCGGCGGCGAGGGCGGCGCGCGGGGCGGCGGACGCGGGCGCGAGCAGCGCATCGGCGTGGCGCGCGATGAAGCCGGTGTCGAGATCGGCGGCGGCGAAGTCCGGATTGGCGAGGATGGCGCGCAGCAGCGGCAGGTTGGTGCGCAGGCCCGCGACTTCCGTCTGCGTGACGGCGCGCAGGAGCCGGCGGCGCGCTTCCTCGCGGTCCGTGCCATGGGCGATGATTTTCGCCAGCATCGGGTCGTAGTTGACGGAGACCGCGTCGCCCTGGTGCACGCCGGCATCCACGCGGATGCCCTCGCCCTCGGGTAGCGCGAGATGGTGGAGCGTGCCGGTGCTCGGTGCGAAGTCGCGCGACGGATCCTCGGCGTAGAGGCGGACCTCGATCGCGTGGCCGGCGATGGCGGGCTGCAGCGTCGGCAGGGGCTCGCCGGCGGCCACGCGGAGCTGCCATTCGACGAGGTCGAGGCCGGTGATCGCCTCGGTGACGGGATGCTCCACCTGCAGGCGGGTGTTCATCTCCATGAAGGCGAATGTGTCGCCCTCCGCGATGAACTCGACCGTCCCGGCGCCGACATAGCCGATGGCGCGGGCGGCGTCGCAGGCGGCCTTGCCCATCGCGGCGCGGCGTTCCGACGTCATGCCGGGGGCCGGTGCTTCCTCCACAACCTTCTGGTGACGGCGCTGGATGGAGCAGTCCCGCTCGAAGAGGCTGACGACATTGCCGTGGGTGTCGCCGAAGACCTGGATCTCGATGTGGCGCGGCTTCGTCAGGTAGCGCTCGAGCAGCAGGCGGTCGTCGCCGAAGGCCGCAAGCGCCTCGCCGCGCGCGAGCGCGATCGCCTCCTCCAGTTCCGTCGCGTCGCGGGCGATCTTCATGCCCTTGCCGCCGCCGCCGGCGCTGGCCTTCACCAGGATTGGGAAGCCGATGCGCGCGGCTGCGGCGCGCAGCGTGGCATCCGACTGGTCCTCGCCGTGGTAGCCGGGGACGAGGGGCACGCCGGCCTGCTCCATCAGCGCCTTCGCGGCGGCCTTGCTGCCCATGGCGCGGATCGCCGCGGGCGGCGGCCCGACGAAGGTGATGCCGGACTGCGCGCAGGCCTCGGCGAAGTCGGCATTCTCGGAGAGGAAGCCGTAGCCGGGATGGATGGCCTCGGCGCCGGTCTCGCGCGCGGCGGCGAGGAGCGCGGGGATGTTCAGGTAGCTTTCGCGTGCGGGGGCGGGGCCGATGCGGATGGCGGCGTCTGCCAGCGCGACATGCATCGCCTCGGCGTCGGCGTCGGAGAAGACGGCGACGGTGCGGAGGCCCATGCGGCGCGCGGTGCGGATGACGCGACAGGCGATCTCGCCGCGGTTGGCGATGAGGAGGGTGGAGAAACGGGTCATGCTGTCAGGCGCCCAGTGCATGGGCTTCGGTCGCGCCCCCACCCGCCCTCGCTCCGCTCGGGCATCCTCCCCCGCTTCGCGGGAGAGCGGTGGTCGGCGCACCCTGCTCGCTCTCCCGCGAAGCGGGGGAGGGTCGGGGTGGGGGTGAGCGCAACACAACCCTCACATCCGGAACGCGCCGAAGCGCGCCTCCCCCGACCACCCCGCGACGGGGTTGTTGCGCGCCGCCGAGAGGCATAGCGCTAGCACCATGCGCGTATCCTCGGGCGCGATCACGCCATCGTCCCACAGCCGCGCCGAGGCATAGGTCGGATTGCCCTGCGCCTCGTACTGCGCCTCGATCGGCGCCTTGAATCTTTTCTCCTCGTCTTCGGGCCAGGTCTGGCCGCGCGCTTCCAGCGCATCACGCCGGATCTGCGCGAGCACGCTCGCGGCCTGGGTGCCACCCATCACGCTGATTCGCGCATTCGGCCACATGAACAGGAAGCGCGGCGCATAGGCGCGGCCGCACATGCCGTAATTCCCTGCGCCGAAGCTGCCGCCGATGATCACGGTGAATTTCGGCACGCGGGCCGTGGCCACGGCGGTCACCATCTTCGCGCCGTCCTTGGCGATGCCTCCGGCCTCGTATTTGCGGCCGACCATGAAGCCCGTGATGTTCTGCAGGAAGACCAGCGGGATGCCGCGCTGGTCGCAGAGCTCGATGAAATGCGCACCCTTCTGCGCGGATTCGGAGAACAGCACGCCGTTGTTCGCGACGATGCCGACGCGATAGCCCCAGATGCGCGCGAAGCCGGTGACCAATGTCGGGCCATAGAGCGGCTTGAATTCGTCGAACTCGGACCCGTCCACGACGCGGGCGATGACCTCCCGCACGTCATAGGGTTCGCGGATGTCGGCGGGGATCACGCCGCCGATCCCCTCGTACAGCGGCGCGCGCGGCGGCGCGAGGTCGTCCGCCCCCGCGGGCTTCGCGCGGTTCAGCCCCGCGACGATGCGCCGCGCCAGGCCGAGCGCATGCGCGTCGCTCTCCGCCAGGTGGTCCGTGACGCCGGAGGTGCGGCTGTGCAAATCGCCGCCGCCCAGCTCCTCCGCCGTGACCACCTCGCCCGTCGCGGCCTTCACCAGCGGCGGACCGCCGAGGAAGATCGTGCCCTGGTTGCGCACGATGATCGCCTGGTCGGACATCGCTGGCACGTAAGCGCCGCCGGCCGTGCAGCTTCCCATCACCACCGCGATCTGCGGGATCCCCGCCGCGCTCATGCGCGCCTGGTTGAAGAAGATGCGGCCGAAGTGATCGCGATCCGGGAAGACCTCGTCCTGGCTCGGCAGGTTCGCGCCGCCGGAATCCACCAGGTAGATGCAGGGCAGGCGGTTCTGCTCCGCGATCTCCTGCGCGCGCAGGTGCTTCTTCACCGTCATCGGGTAGTAGGTGCCACCCTTCACCGTCGCGTCGTTCGCGACGATCACGCAGTCGCGCCCCGAGACGCGGCCGATGCCGGTGATGATGCCCGCGGCTGGGATGTCTTCTCCGTACATCCCCTGTGCGGCGAGCTGCGAGAATTCAAGGAAGGGCGAGGCGGCGTCGAGCAGCGTGCGGATGCGCTCCCGCGGCAGCAGTTTTCCCCGGTCGAGATGCCGCTTGCGAGCCGCCTCCCCGCCGCCTTCGCGGATGCGCTCCACCGTTGCGCGCAGCTGCGCGACGAGGGCCTCCATCGCGGCCGCATTGGCCCGAAACGCGTCGGAACGGGGATCGGCGGTGGTGGCGAGGACGGCCATGCCCTCACTTCACCCCGTCGCGCGCAGAAAATCCAGCAGATGCCGGATCACCGCCTCCGGGCGTTCCTGCTGCACCCAGTGGCCGGCGCCGGGCACCAAGTGGACGCCGCGCATGTCCTTGCAGGCTTCCTCCCGCATGCGTCGCAGCGCACCGGGGAACTGGTGGATGCCCCAGTCGGCCGCGCCAGCGACGAAGAGGCTCGGCACGCTGATCCGCAGGCCGCTGAACAGGCGCAGCTCCGCCGCATTGCCGCCGCCGGTCTGGCAGCGATACCAGTTGAGCCCGCCCTGGAAGCCGGTGCGCGCATACTCGGCCGCGTATACGTCGAGCTCGGCCTCCGTCAGCCACGCGCATGCGCCATGCGGCATGTGCGGCGCGACGGTCTCCGCCATCGTCTCGGCAGCATGCATAACGTAGTAGGTCGGCAGCTTCGCGAGCTCCGCCGCGGTCCAGCCCGCCAGCTCGAAGGGCCTGTTCTCCGGCCAGTCCGCGCTCTTGTGATGGTAGTAGGCGCGCAGGAAATCGTGCAGGCCCTGCTTCGCGCGCAGCATGTCGTCGTTCGCCTCGCGCGTCGCATAGTACCACTGGTAGTGCTTGCGCGCCGGATCGAGCGCCGCGAGGTCCTCATGCACCGTGTCGCGCGGCGCCGCGTCCCAACGCGGCGCGCCGGCGAAGGGCGAGCTCATCATCGCGACGCGCGCGAAGATGTCCGGACGGATCAGCGCGCAGCAGGCCGCGACCGGCGAGCCGAAGTCATGGCCGATCACGGCCTGGACGCGCGCGATGCCCAGCGCGTGCAGGAGCGCGAGCTGGTCGCGCACGAGGTTCGGCATGCGGAAGGGCGCGGTGTCGGCGTCGTAGTCGGCGCTCCAGCCGGTGGTGCGGCCATAGCCGCGCTGGTCCGGCGCGATCACGTGGAAGCCGGCGGCGGCGAGCGCCGGCATCACCTTCCGCCACGAATACGCAAGCTCCGGGAAGCCGTGCAGCAGCAGCAGCGCGGGCCGGCCGGCCTCCCCCGCTTCCAGCACATGCATGGCGAGGCCGTTCACGCCCGCGACGATGCGCGACCGGATGCCCTGCGGAAGTCCGTCCAGTGGCTGCATCGCCCTTCCCATGCGCCCCGTGCCGGGACAGACTCGCCCCGGTTCGCGAGGGGAGCAAGAGCGCCATGTGGCAGGCCCGCACCATCATCCACAACGGCCAGGCGATCCCCTTCGCGGAGGCGCGCATCCATCCGCTCGCGCTCGGCGTGGCCTTCGGCATCGCGGTGTTCGAGGGGCTGCGCGCCTATCGCCATCCCGGCGGCGGCTTCTCCGTGTTCCGGCTGGAGGAGCATCTGGATCGACTGGCACAGGGCATGAAAGTCCTGCGCCTGGCCGACCCGCCTTCCAAGGACACGCTGCGCCAGGCGCTGCTGGAGGTGATCCGGCTGAATGAGCCGGACGAGGACGCCTATCTGCGCCTGCAGGTGCAGATCGAGGGGCTGGGCATGATGGCGACGACGGGCCCGGTCGGCTGGATCGCGGCGGCGCTGCCGCGGGAACGGTCGGCAAAATTCGCCACGGGGCTGGCCGCGCAGGTCTCCTCCTGGACGCGCCTGCCCGACAACGCCATGCCGCCGCGGGTGAAGGCGAGCGCGAACTACCATGCCTCGCGCCTCGCCACGCTGCAGGCGAAGGCGGATGGCTATGACAGCGCGATCCTGCTGACGCAGCGCGGCAAGGTGAGCGAGGCCGCGGCCGCCTGCCTGTTCCTGGTGCGCGACGGCGTGCTTGCGACGCCGAGCCGCGGCAGCGACATCCTGGAGAGCATCACGCGCGACACCGTGATGGTGCTGGCGCGCGAGGCCGGCATCCCGGTGGAGGAGCGCGAGGTGGACCGCACGGAGCTCTACGTCGCGGACGAGATCTTCCTCTGCGGCACCGGGCAGGAGCTTGTGGCGGTGACGAGCGTGGACCGCCTGCCGGTCGGCGACGGCGCGCCGGGCGCCGTCACGCGTCGGCTGCAGGCGGCCTATGAGGGCGTGGTGCGCGGCACCAGCGACGCGCATTCCGAATGGCGCACGCCGGTCTAGGCGCGCGGCCGTCGGCCGTGGTTCCATCCAGTGTGAAGCGGCAGAGGCGCGCGGCATGACAACGGATGAGACGGAGGCAGGGCCGCTTGCGGGACTGACGGTGCTGGAGCTTTCGGGCTCGCCCGGCCCGGCCTTCGGTGCCGCGCTGCTCGCCGATCTCGGTGCGCGCGTGATCGTCTGCGAACCGCCCGGCGGATCGGCGCTGCGACGCCTCGGGCCTGAGGCGGTGCGGCGCGTCTGGTGGCCGATCGCCGCGCGCAACAAGCTCTCGCTCGCGGTGGACGCGACGCATCCGGACGCCGCGCCGGTGCTCGACCGGCTGGTGGGTGTGGCGCGCATGATGCTGCGCGACGACGACGCGCCGCCGTGGCGGGAGGCTGCCGCGCGCGCCACGAACCCGCCGCAGGACGTGCATCTGTTCCCGACCGGCGCGGACCGACCGGAGCTCTGGCCGTGGAGCACCGCGCCGGAACTTGCGGGCGCGGCGAGCGGCATGATGGCGCTCACTGGTGAGAACGACGGCCCGCCCGTGCTGCCCGAAATCCCGCTGGCCGAGCACGCCACCGGCATGCTCGCCGCCGCCGCCGCCCTGTTCGAGCAGCGCGCCGCCGTCCTGGAAGGTCGCGCGGCCGCGCCGCTCGGCTTCGCCCTGCATGAGGGGCTGATGCGCATGATCGAATGGCAGCTTCCCGTCGCGGCGGCGCAGGGCCGGGCGGAACTGCGCTGCGGCAACCGCTTCCCGATGAACGCCAATATCGGCAACGTCTTCCGCACGCGCGACGGCGGGCTGCTGACCGTATCGGCCGCGACCAACGCGGTTGCGGAGCGGATGCTGCGCATGATCGGCGGCGAGGCGCTGGCCGCCGATCCGCGCTTCCGCACCCAGGCGGACCGACGCGCCCATATGGACGAGATCGAGGCGCGCATCGCCGAATGGATGGGCCGCCACGACACGGCGGAGGCGCTGGCACTGGTGCAGGCGAACGACGTGGTCGTGGGACCGATCCTCGATGCCGGCGAGCTGATGGCCGACCCGCATGTCGCGGCGCGCGAGGGCTTCGTGGAGGTCGCGCTGCCGGAAGGCGGCAGCCTGCCGATGCCGGGTGTGATGCCGCACGGCCTCGGCGGTGCGGTGCGCAATGCGGGACCGGCGCCGGGCGCGGACAGCGACGCGGTGCTGGGCTCGCTCGGCTTCGAGCCCGGTGAGATTGCGGCGCTGCGCAGGACGGGAGTGATCTGGGCATGAACGAAGCACCGAACGACTCGATCTGGCCGCTGCGCTCGATGCTGTTCGTGCCGGCGCACCGGCCGGACTTCGTCGCCAAGGTGCCGCGCTTCGCGCCGGACAGCGTGGTGCTCGACCTGGAAGACGCCGTGCCGCCGCAGCACAAGATCGCCGCGCGCGACCAGGCGCGGGAGGCGATCGGCTTCCTGCGCGGCCACGGCATCCCGGCCTTCGTGCGGATCAACGCGCTCGACCAGGGCGGCATAGAGGACGCCATCACCGTGGCGGCGGAAGGCTATGCCGGCGTGATGCTGCCCAAGGCCGCGCGCGCGCGGGAGGTGCAGGATCTCGACGCGGCGCTCGGCTTCGCGGAAGGCCGCGCCAACCTGCCCTTCCGCTCCGTCGCGATCATGCCGCTGCCGGAGACGGCGGTGGGCATGTGCGACGCGCGCGAGCTGGCGGCGGCAAGCCCCCGCGTGCGCGGGCTGATCGGCGTGGTGGGCGGGCCGATCATCGGCGATGTGGCGCGGGCCGCCGGCTTCATCCCGACGCGGGACGGCACGGAGCAGGTCTTTCTCGCCTGCAAGATGGTGCTGGAGAGTCGCGCGGCGGGTGCGTTCCATCCGATGGGCAGCCTGATCGGCACGGCGCTGGACGACCACGAGCATGTCCGCACCCTGGCGCAGCGCGCCTTCCACTACGGTTACACCGGCGCGGTGCTGATCCATCCCTCCCATGTCGCGATCGCGCATGAGGTGTTCACGCCGACGCGCGAGCAGGCCGAGCATTTCGCCGGCATGATCGCGGCAATGCGCGAAGCGGAGGCGAAGGGTCTCGGCGCCGTCTCCTATCGCGGGCAGATGGTGGACTACGCGATGATCCCGTATGCCGAGGATCTGGTGCGCGCCGCGCGCCGCTTCGGCGTGCTGCCGCGATGAGCGCGCCACTGCCGCTACGCGGCGTGAAGGTGGTGGAGCTCGGCAGCGTCATCGCCGCGCCCTATGCCGCGAGCCTGCTGGCGGAATTCGGCGCCGAGGTGGTAAAGGTCGAGCGGCCCGATGGCGGCGACGCGCTGCGCAACATGGGCGTGCGCGCCAATGGCGTGCCGCTGTGGTGGCATGTGGCATCCCGCAACAAGCGGCTGGTGACGCTGGACCTGAAGGAGGAGGAAGGCCGCGCGGCGTTCCTCGCGCTGGTGGATGCGGCCGACGTGCTGCTGGAGAACAACCGGCCCGGCGTGATGGACCGCCTCGGCTTCGGCTGGAAGGCGCTCTCGGCGCGCAATCCACGGCTGGTGATGGCGAGCATCTCCGGCTTCGGCCAGACCGGGCCCTATGCGCCGCGGCCGGGCTTCGGGAAGATCGCGGAGGCGTTCTCGGGCGCCGTCGCCCTGACCGGCGCACCGCAGGACATTCCGCTGCATGTCGGTTTCAGCCTGGCGGATGCCTGCGCGGGCCTCGCCGCGGTGTATGGCGTGGCCGCGGCGCTGCATGCGCGGGACGTGCTGGGCACCGGGCGCGGCGCGCATGTGGACGTGGCGCTCTACGAGCCGATGCTGCGCATGGCGGAGTGCCAGGCGGCGCTGACGCGGCTGCTCGGCACGGCCGCGCGCCGGCAGGGCAGCAACGACCCGTGGGGCTTCGGGGCGCCAGGCGAACGCCGCATCGCCACGGCGCGCTGCGCGGATGGCGGCTGGATCGCCGCGATCCTCGAGCCCGGCAGCACGCTCGATCTCGATGCCCTGGCCGCGGCACAGGCACGCCCGGATGCGCTGGCGGCACTGCGCGCGGCGGGCGTGCAGGCGGCGCCGGTGCAGGACGGCATGAGCCTGCAGCAGGATCCCTACTTCGCCGCACGCGGCGACGTGATACGCACGCAGGACGGAACAGCGGGCACGCTCGCCGTGCCCGGCGCCGTGCCGCATGGCTATGACCGCGGCGGCCTGCGCGACTTCCTGCCCTCAGGCCCGCCGGCGGAGTAGCCAGATCAGGGCGCCCGCCATCGCCAGCCCGACGAGGCTGCTGATCGGCTCCGGCTCCAGGATCAGGGCGGAGGCGACGAACAGCGCGACGCGCGCCAGCGGATTGAGCGGTGCGAGCAGGTAGCCCGAGAGCGAGGCGCTCATCAGCACGGTGCCGATCACGGCGACGACGAGCGTGACCAGCACCATTGCCGCGCTGCCCTCCATCAGCAGCGCCGGGTGCAGCGCGAAGAGGAAGGGCAGCAGGTACTTGATGATGGCGAGGCGGACCGTGTGGTACGCGGTCTCGGTCCAGGGTGCGCCGGCGATGCCGGCGGCGACGAAGACCGCGGCGCAGACCGGCGGCGTCAGCGCCGAGAGGGTCGCCACGTAGAAGGCGAAGAGATGCGCCTGCAACGGCGAAAGCCCCACCCGCTGCAGCGCCACGACGATGACGGCGGTGGAGAGCACATAAGCGGCCGTGGTCGGCATGCCCATGCCCAGCAGCAGCATCACCGCCGCCGAGAGCAGCAGCGTGACGATCAGACTGCCGTCCGAGAGGCCGAGGATCACCTCGGTGAACTTCACGCCGACGCCGGTCAGGTCGATCAGGCCGACCAGCACGGAGGCCGCGGCGATCAGCGCGCCGAGCGTGACGAGGCCCGGCCCCGTCTCGATCAGCGCGTTCACCAGCTCACGCGTGTTCTTCGCCAGCTCGGCCAGGCTGCGTGCGGTCAGCAGATGCGAGAGCGCGATGGCGGCGGAGGCTGCGAGCACGGACCACGAAACCGGCCAGCCCTGCGCGATCATCCCGATCAGCACGACGAAGGGCAGCAGCAACGGGATGACGACACGCGGGTCGCGCAGGCGGCGCGGATCCGGCATCTCCTCAGGCGGCACGCCGCCCACGCCTTCCTTCGCGCTGTCGAAATGCACGGAGGCGAGTACGCCGACATAGAACAGGAAGGCCGGGATCAGCGCGGCCAGCATGATGTCGGTGACGGCGACGTTGAGGAAATCCGCCATCAGGAACAGCCCCGCCCCCATCAGCGGCGGCGTGATCTGCCCACCGGAGGAAGCGGTGGCCTCCACCGCGCCGGCGACGGCGGGCTTGTAGCCCAGCCGCTTCATCAGCGGGATGGTGAACTGCCCCGTCATAGCGACATTGGTGACGGAGGATCCGGTGATCGTGCCGACCATCGCCGAGGACACCACCGCGATCTTCGCCGCACCGCCGGTGAAACGGCCCGCGGCAAGCTTCGCCGCATCCATCATCGCCGCGCCGACGCCGGTGTTCATCATCAGCGCGCCGAAGATCACGAAGAGCGCGATGAGGCTGACGAAGGAATCGGTCAGCGGCCCCCACAGGCCGGAGGTGCTGAAATAGACATTCTCCGCCAGAAACTGCCAGGTGAGACCGGTATGCGCGAAGCGGCCGGGGATGAGGTTGCCGTAGAGCGTGTAGAGGACCGCGATCACGACCAGCACCGCGAAGGATGAGCCGACCGCGCGGCGCGAGACCTCCACCGTGATGGCGGCGACGCAGAGGCCCAGCACCAGGTCGGGCACCGCGATGGCCGCCATGGGGTCCATCATGATGTCCCAGAACTTCAGGTGCAGGTTGACCGCGGCGACCACCAGCACCACCGCCATCGCCCAGTCGTACCAGGGCACGCGATCGCGCGCGCCGGCATGGGCGGGGAAGCTGATCAGGCCGATCAGCAGCACCAGCGTCACCGCGATGTTGCGCTGCTGCATGTTCGGCAGCTGGCCGTACACCGCGGTGATGCAAAGGAAGCCGACGAGCCCCGCCGTCAGCACCAGCAGCAGCGGCCGTCGCCAGCCGCCGATGCGTGCCGGCGGCACGGCCTCGGCAGCCGGAAGGACCGCGCCCGCCTCAGCGGCGGGTGGGACGGGCGCGGCCATGGATCAGGGCACCAGTTCGGCGGGCACCTGCACGCCAATCTCGCGGTAGAAGCGGATCGCACCCGGATGCAGCTTCACGCCGCGCACCGACATGGTGTTGGCGATCACGTCGGTGTCGCGCAGCGGCGCGAAGGCCTCCCGCTGCTCGGCGATGCCGGAATGCATGCCGCGCACCACGCGATAGGCGATGTCGTCGCTCATGCGCGTGGTGGCAGCGAAGCCGACCATCAGCTCATGCGTGCGGAAGGGCCCCGCGCCGAGCACACCGGCCGGCACCTCGCGGAAGCTCATCCAGGGGATCTCCCGCTGGACCCTGGCGATCTCGGCGTCGGTGTAGCCGATCGCCCGCAGCGGCACGGTCAGCGCGAGCTCCGCCGTGTTGGCATCCACATTGCGGTTGCCGCCGGTGCGCGCCTGGCCCAGGCAGCGGCCCGTCCGGATAGCGTTGATCGCATCCGCCGCATCCGCCGGATAATGCTGCGGCGTGTAGCCGAGCGCGCGGATGATGCGCAGCATGTTCTTCTCGGAGGAGGAGCCGCGCATCCCGGCATGGAAGCAGCGGCCGTTCAGGTCCGACAGGCTCCGCACCGGGCTGTCCGCGCGCACCACGATGTACTGCACGGCGGGCACCGCCCACCACAGCACCCGGAAATCGCGGAAAGGCGTCGCGGCGTTCTCGGCATCCTCGAGCAGGTCGGGCGAAACGCCGCCGAAATTCATCTGGCCGCCGATCATCTGCCGGATGTTGGTGCCGAAGCCGCCGGTGGAGACGACTGTCACGTTCAGCCCGGGATCGGACTGCGAGATGCTGCGCGCCACCGCGGAGTAGTAGGCGAAGAAGGGCGTCGTCGTCGTGGAGCCGCCCATGGAAAGCTGGGTCGGCTGGGCCGCCGCGGGCTTCGCGATGGCAGCCGAGACGGCAAGCGTCGCCGCCGCCGCAAGGCGCAGGAGCGCGTTCATGTCCTTCCTCCCTCTTATGTCTTCGCAGGCAACGGGCGATGATAGGAACGGCTCGCGTTCCGCTGCAACAGCACCCCGGGATCAGCTTCGCGGCAGGGCGGCGTGCCAGGCGCGGATGATCGCCGCGCTTTCTGCACCGGCAGGCCCGACCATCAGGCAATGCGGCGCCTCCGGCAGCAGCAGGTGGCGCGCGCCGTAGAAGGCGGCCACCGCCTCGTCCTGGCCGGCCGGATGGCGCGCGGGGTCCTCGCGCCCGGCCTCGATGCAGAGGGATGGGAGGCGTCGCAACGGCGCAGGGTCTACGCCCACGCGCAGCAGGTAGCGGTCGTTCAGCGCGCGCGGGCTTTCCGGGCAGAGCCGCGCGCACCATGCGTCGAGGCCGCGCGGTCGGACGCCGCCGAAGAAGCGGGCCAACGCCTCGGCGCGGGACGGCGGCGGGCGCAGGCGGTCCTCCGGCACCGGTGGAACGGGTTGCGCATCGGGCAGGTTGCCGGGCGGCGAGGGTGCGAGCAGCACGAGACCCGAACCGGGCGCCAGATGTGCCGCCATCGCGACGACCAGCGCGCCGAGGCTGTGGCCGACCAGCACCGGCGCGGTTCCGGCCAGCGACGCGAGATGGCGCGACGCCTCGGCGACATCCGCGGCGTAGTCGGCAAGCCCGCTGCCGGGATGCAGGCCGTCAGCCGCCAGCACGCCATGGCCGCGCGGCTCCGCAGCCGCCGCAGCGATGCCGGCCGCGGCGCAGTCATCCAGGTAGCCGGCATAGCACCAGGCGCCGTGATAGCCCCCGGGCACGAAGAGCAGCGGCGGCGCTGCAGCGCGCTGCACGGCATGCGGCATCCAGAGGCCGCCCTTCCCAAGCCGGAAGAATTCGCCAGGCGCGGGATCGCGGAGGCGCCAGCCGAAAGCCGCATCGGTCATGCGGGCGCCTGCCGAAAGATGCGGCCGAGATGCGCGGCGGGCGTCATGTCGCGGCCGATCGCATCCAGGCACGCCCAGACTCCGGCCGCGGCGGAGTCGATCACCGGTATGCCGAGCGCCGCCTCCAGCGGCGCCATTGTCCCCCATCCCGCCAGGTTCGTGCTCCAGAGCAGGATCGCGTCGGGCTTCGCTTCCGCCGCGAGGTCGCGGGCGAGTGCGACGATCCGCTCCGACGGCACAGCGGCGGCCACGAGGTTGTCCGTTAGGCCGAGCGTGCGCGCGCCGGCGAGCGTTCGGCCGAGGCCGGCTGCCGCCTCCTCCGCATAGGCGGCGTCGCCCGGCGTGACGATGCCGATGCGCCGCGCATCGAGCCGGTCGAGAAGCGTGGCTGTGGCGAGCGCGGCGGTGGTCGCCGGGCAGCCGGCGACCTCCGCCATCACGGCACAGAGCGCCCGGTCCGCATCGAGCCCAAGCCCGGCGCCGCGCGTGCCGTTCCAGCACACCATGCCGACGCCGGCGTGGCCGAGCTGCCAGGCCGCGTGGCGAAACGGCTCCGCATCATAGCGGTCCTTCGGCTGGCCAAGGCCGGCGCCGTGATAGGGGATGCGCGCGATGCAGGAATCGAGGCCGGGAAACAGCGGCAGGATCGCGGCCAGCGTGCGTTCCACGACGCGGTTCGAGGAGGGCGTGACGGTGCCGATGGCGGGATGGGTCATGCGTGCTCCGTCCGGTCTCTAGCGGGTGAGGCGTCGCTGCAGGCCGACATCGCGCGCCTGCGCCTGCAGATACATCGCGCGGTAGTAGGGCTCCAGCCGTCGCGCCTCCGCAATGGCCGGCGCGAATTCCGCGCGGTAGCCCTCGGTCAGCGCGCGCGCTTCCTGGCGCAGCGCGCGCTCATCCACGGTGGTCACGCGGCCGTCCTCGAACACGACGCGCCCGTCCACGATGGTCATCCGGACGGCGGAGGCGGGCTCGCAGAAGACGAGCTGGCGGTGCAGGTCGTTCAGCGGCGTAAAGGGCAGGCTGTCGAGGTCGAGCAACGCGATGTCGGCGCGCGCGCCCGGCACCAGGCGGCCGATGTCGGGCCAGCGCAGCGCCCGCGCGCCGCCCGTCATCATGCAGTGCAGGATCTCGGGCGCGGCGGGCCAGCTTCGGTAGTCCACCTCGGACAATGTGTGCACCAGGCCCGCCATCTTCAAAGCGGCCCAGGGATTGATCGCGTCGTCCGCCACCGCCTCGTCGGTGCCGATGCAGATCGGGACGCCCGCGTCGCGCAGCGCGCGGAAGGGCATGACGCCGCTGCCGAGCCGCAGGTTGCAGACGGGGTTGTGCGCCACCGTCGCGCCGGAGGCGGCGAGCAGCGCGATGTCGTCGGCGTCGATCCAGATGGCGTGGATCACCACCATGCGCTCGTCCAGCACGCCGAGGTCATGCACCAGGCGCACCAGGCTCCTGCCGTATTTCTCCTCGCCGAGCACGCGCTGCAGCTTGGTCTCCAGGATGTGGCAGTTGAAGGGCAGGTCATGCTTCGCGGAAAGCGCGGAGAGCGCCCGGAAATAGTCGAGCGTGACGCGCTGCGGCGCGGAGCAGGAGAGTGCCGCACCGATGCGTCCCTCCGCCGCGCCGTCCCAGCGCGCGATCAGGTGGTCGTAGAGCTCCAGCAGCTCCTCCGCCGGCTGGATCGGCGCCGCCGCCATGCCGGCGCGGATATCCGCCGGCAGAAGCTCCGCGAGGAACGGAAACTTCTCGTATTCGACGACATTGGGCTGGTCGATCGCGAGGCGGGCGCGGATGCCGCTATCGCGATACGCCTCGGCGATGCCGTCGATGCCCTCGGCGCTGGCGACGGGGATGTGGAAGGCGTCGTCCATCACGCTGGTGACGCCTTGGCGCAGCATCTCCACCGCGCCCAGCATGGTGCGCACGTAGTTCAGGCGCTTCACCGGTACGCCCGTGGCGAGCGGCGGCACCTCGTAGAGCATGAAGACCTCGAGCGGCAGGCCATCCAGCGCGCCGCGCAGGAAGTTGCCGGGAGAATGGAAGTGGGCGTTGATCAGGCCGGGCATCGCCAGCATCCCGCGCGCCTCGATCACGCGGGCAGGCGGCGTCTCTGGACAGAGGCCGGGACCGATGGCCAGGATGCGACCGTCGGCGACATGAATGTCGGCCTCGGGCCAGATGCGGCCGCCATCGAAGGTGAGGACCTGGGCGTTGCGGATCAGCAGGGACATGGGCGCATCTTCGCCGGGGCTGGCGCGATCTGGCCAGAGGCAACAGCGCGGATGACGGGGCGCGCGCTGGAAGGCCGACGCGCCCTGGTCACCGGCGGCGGCGCGGGCATCGGGCGGGCGATCGTGCTTGCGCTCGCCGCAGCCGGGGCGCGCGTGGCGGTCACGGACCTGGACGGCGCGGCAGCCGAGCGTGTGGCGCGCGAGGCGGGGGCGGGGCATGTCGGGTTCCCGCTCGACGTGACGCATGCGGCGGCGACTGGGCGCGTGGTGCAGGAAGCGGCCGAGGCACTGGGCGGGCTGGATGCGGCGGTGGCGAATGCCGGCATCTCCACCATGGCGCGCGTGGTGGACCTTACCGAAGCGGAGTGGGATGCGAACATGGCGGTGAACGCCAAGGGCGTGTTCCTCACCGACCAGGCCGTGGTGCGACATTTCCTGGCGAGCGGCACGAAGGGCGTGATCGTCAACACGGCCTCGCTGGCCGCGAAGGTCGGCGCGCCGCTGCTGGCGCACTACTCCGCCAGCAAGTTCGCGGTCGCCGGCTTCACCCAGGCTCTTGCCAGGGAAGTCGCGCCGCAGGGCATCCGCGTGAACTGCGTCTGCCCCGGCTTCGTCAACACCTCCATGCAGGACCGCGAGACGGTGTGGGAAGCGGAGCTGCGCGGCATGACGCCGGAAGCGGTCCGGGCCGAATACGTCTCCCTCACGCCGCTCGGCCGGCTGCAGGTGCCGGAGGACGTGGCCGATGTGGTCGTGTTCCTGCTGGGCGACGCGTCGCGATTCATGACCGGCCTGGCCGTGGACGTGAATGGCGGCGTCTTCATGAGCTGAAAGGAATTTTTCGAGCGTGATTCCCGGCCTTTTCTCGACACGGAAGACGATCATCGGCATGGCGCATCTCGGCCCGCTGCCGGGCTCACCGCTCTACGATGCGGCGCGCGGCATGGCGGGCCTGGTCGCCGACATCGAGGAGGACATCGCGGCGCTGCAGGCGGGCGGCGTGGATGCGATCATGTTCGGCAACGAGGGCGACCGGCCCTATCTGCTGAAGGCCACGCCGGAGTCGCTCGCCGCCATGGCCGCGATCATCGGCCAGGTGAAGGCGCGGCTGACCGTGCCCTTCGGCGTGAACTACCTGTGGGATCCGGTGGCGACCGTGGGGCTCGCCGTTGCCACCGGCGCGAGTTTCGCGCGGGAGGTGTTCACCGGCGTCTACGCCTCCGACATGGGGATGTGGCAGCCGGATTGCGCCGGCGCGCTGCGGCTGCGCGCGCAGCTCGGCCGGCCGGACCTCAAGCTGCTGTTCAACGTGAATGCGGAATTCGCCAGCGCGCTGGATAGCCGCAGCGTGGCGCAGCGGGTGCGGAGCGTGGTGTTCTCCTCGCTGGCCGACGTGATCTGCGTGTCCGGCGCGATCACCGGGCAGGCGGTGGACGGCTCCGATCTCGAGGCCGCGAAGGGCGCGGCCGGCAGCGTGCCCGTCTTCGCCAACACCGGCGTCAACATCGACAACGTGGAAAAGATCCTGGCGGTCGCGGATGGCTGCGTGATCGGCACGCATTTCAAGCACGAGGGATACACCTGGAACAAGGTGGACCCCGACCGCGTCGCGCGCTTCATGGAGCGCGTGCGTCGGCTGCGCGCGTGATCCTGCTCGGCCTCGACATCGGGACGACCTCCACCATCGGCATCCTGG
This sequence comes from Falsiroseomonas bella, assembly GCF_003173615.1. Taxonomy (GTDB): domain Bacteria; phylum Pseudomonadota; class Alphaproteobacteria; order Acetobacterales; family Acetobacteraceae; genus Falsiroseomonas; species Falsiroseomonas bella. The sequence goes on from NZ_QGNA01000001.1 coordinate 269,765, forward strand.
TCGAGGCCAACGGGCGCGTGCTGGCCACGGCCTCGCGCCCCGTCGCGCTCAGCAGCCCGAAGCCGGGCTGGGCGGAGGAGGATCCCGCGGAATGGTGGGGGAATGCCTGCGCCATCATTCACGAACTGCTGGCGGAGGCGGGTGTGCGCGCGGCGGATGTCGCCGCAATCGGCGCGACCGGCATGGTCCCGGCGCTGCTGCTGCTGGACGCGGAAGGCCGGCTGATCCGCCCCAGCATCCAGCAGAGCGACGGGCGCACCGCGGCGGAAGTCGAGGAGATCCGAAGCGCAACCGACGAAGGCGCCTTCGTCCGCCGCACCGGCAACGGCATCAACCAGCAGCTCGTCGCGCCGAAGCTGCGCTGGCTGGCGAAGCACGAGCCGGAAAACTTCGCGCGCATCGCGACGATGTTCGGCTCCTACGACTTCATCGCCTGGAAGTTGTCGGGCGCGCTCTCGCTGGAGCGGAACTGGGCGCTGGAGGCGGGGTTCCTCGATCTCGGCACGGGGGCTCTCGCGGATGACCTGGTCGCGCTGGGCGGCAGGCCCGGCGCGCTGCCGCCGCTGCGCGACGCGCATGAGATCGTCGGCCGCGTCACGCCGGGGGCCGCCGCGGCGACCGGGCTCGCTGCCGGCACGCCGGTGGTCGCGGGCTGCGCCGACCATGTCGCCTCGGCCTTCGTCGCGGGCATCGCGCGGCCGGGCGACCTGCTGATCAAGTTCGGCGGTGCGGGCGACATCCTGTTGGCGACGGATGCGCCGCGCCCCGATCCGCGGCTGTTCCTCGACTTCCATCTCGTGCCGGGGCTGTTCCTGCCGAATGGCTGCATGGCGTCCTCCGGCGCGGTGCTGAACTGGATCGTCCGCGAGTGGGGCGGCGGGCTCGATCACGCCGCGCTCGATGCGCGCGCCGAAGCCGTGCCGCCGGGCGCGGAGGGGCTGCTGCTGCTGCCTTATTTCCTCGGCGAGAAGACGCCGCTGCACGATCCGCATGCGCGCGGCACGCTGGTGGGGCTCGGGCTGCATCACGGCCTCGGGCATGTCTGGCGCGCGGCGCTGGAGGCGGTGTGCTTCGGCTTCCGCCATCACCTGGAGGTGCTGCGCGAACTCGGGCAGCCCGTGACGCGAATCATCGCCTCGGATGGCGGCGCGCAGAGCGCGCTGTGGATGCGCATCGCCGCCGGCGTGCTCGGCCAGCCCGTGCAGCTGCTGCACGGCCATCCCGGCTCCTGCCTCGGCGCCGCCTATGTCGCGGGCATGGCCGTCGGCGCCTTCCCGGACTGGAACGAGATGGGCCGCTTCGTCCGTCCCGCCCGCGTGGTGCAGCCCGACCCGGCCTGGGTGGCACGCTACGACGCGCTGTATCCGCTCTGGCGCGAGACCTATGAGCGGCTGAAGCCGCTCTATCCGAAGCTCGCCGCCACCGTGTGAGGATCGCGATGCTCAGGTCGCAGGATCGCTTCGCCTACCGCTCCATCGAGGTCCGACCGCGCTTTCGCTGGCCGAACGGCGCCGGGGTCGCGGTCTATTTCGCGCTGAACGTCGAGCACTACGCCTGGGACGAGGGGCTGGTGGAAGACCTCGTGCCCGGCATGACGAAGCCGGACGTGCTGAACCCGTCCTGGCGGGAATACGGCACGCGCGTGGGCGCGTGGCGATTGCTGCGGCTATTCGAATCGCAGGGGCTTCCGCTGACCATTCTGCTGAACAGCGCGCTGCTGGATCACGCGCCCGATTTCGCCGCCGCCTGCACGGCGCTCGGCCACGAGATCTCCTGCCACGGCCGCACCAATTCCGAGAGCCAGGCGGGGCTGGACGAAGACGCGGAGCGCGCGCTGATCGCGGAAGCAACCAGGCGCATTGAGCACGCCACCGGCACACCACCGCCGGGCTGGCTCGGCCCCTGGCTTTCCGAGACGGAACGCACGCCGGAGCTGATCCGCGCGGCCGGCTATCGCTACATCCTGGACTGGTGCGCGGACGACCAGCCCTTCTGGCTGAACACGGCGGAAGGGCAGCTGCTGGCGCTCCCCTATTCGCAGGAAGTCAATGACAGCGTCGTCGTCATGGGCCGCCAGGCGAGCGCCGCCGAATTCGCGGACATGGTCGTCGCGCAGGTGGACCAGCTGATCGAGGATGCGAAGGACGGCGTGGCGCTGGCCTTCGGCATCGCGCTGCACACCAACATCATCGGCCAGCCCTTCCGTCGCCGGCATTTCGCGCGCGCGCTGGACCATATCCGCGCCCGCGCCGACGACCTCTGGATCACGCGCGGCGTCGACATCGCGGATTTCATCCACGCCGATCCGTCGCGCGCCGTCTAGCCGCCCTTCAGCAGCGCCGAGAGCGGCGCCGCAAGCCCGACCGTCGGCCTCATGCCGGGATGCGCAAGGCTGCCGACCTTCGCCTTCGCCGCCTTCAGCTTCACCAGCATCTCGCAGAGGCCGACGCCGGCCGCGATGCCGTCGATCACCGGCACCGGCACGCGATCGGCGATGCGCGCGGGCATGCCCGCCATCGCAGCACCACACAGCACCGCCACCTCCGCCCCCGTCTCCTCGACCAGTGCCGCCGCGGCGTCCGCGACCTTGGCGTCCACCGTCGCCGGATCGGCATAGGCGTCCTTGGGCGAGGCCACGATGGAGCGGATGCCCGCCAGCCGGTCGGTCAGGCCGTACAGCGCGACGAGCTCGCGATAGACGGTGGGCGTGCCGAAGGTCACCAGCCCGAAGCTCGTGCCGAGCAGGCAGGCGGAGAGCATGGACGCCTCCGTCATGCCGACCACCGGCACGGACAGCACCTCCCGCGCGGCGAGCAGCCCGGTGTCGTAGGAGACGGCGAGCAGCACGACGTCGGCGCCCGGCGCGTGCTCGGCCAGCATCTCCAGCATGGCATGGGCGGCGATCGCGTTCTCGGCGCGGGAGTTGATGATCTCCGCGCCGAACCGGCCGGTGACCGGCAGGATCTCGGTGCCCGGCGAGGCGACGGCGCGCGCGGCGCGGGCGCAGAGCTCCGTCACCTGCGGCGTGGTGTTGGGATTGGCAACCAGCAGGCGCAAGGCGGAATCTCCGGGACGCTGGAGGAGTTCAGGGGTCCAAGTATGCCCGCCTGCCAGGCCTGTGTCGCCTGCCAGAACCTGCCCAACGGCGGTGCAGCCGGCGTGGCGATCGGAAGCAATCCGCGCCGGACAGCGGAAGAAATCGGCATTCTTCGCCTTGCGTCCCGGAGCCTGAACGGGTTGCAATGCGGTTCCACCCTGGAGGGAGAACGGCAACCATGCGTCGAGCCCGGCTTCTACTTGCCGCAGCCCTCGGCCTCGTGCTGGCCGCCGGCACGGCAAGCGCCCAGACCGGCATGCGCTGGCTGAGCCAGTCGCAGCAGGCCAGCACCCAGTTCCCGGTCGAGAGCGCGGCGATGGACCGCATGCGGTCGGAGCTGAACCTGCGCATCGAGCGCAGCGAGTTCCAAGCGCTCGGCCTCAACATGGCGGACGCCTTCCGCCTGGTGCGCGCCGGCACCTTCGATGTCGTCTCCGCACAGGTCGGCCTCGCCGCGCGCGACGATCCCTTCCTGGAAGGCATCGACCTGATCGGCGTTTCGACCGACATGGACGAGCTGCGCAGCGCGGTGAATGCCTACCGCGAGGTGTTCAACGCCCGCATCGAGCAGCGCTTCGGCGCGCGCGTCCTCGCCATCTGGCCCTTCGGCACGCAGGTGTTCTTCTGCAACCAGCCGATCCGCACGCTGGACGACCTGCGCGGGCTGAAGGTGCGCTCCTTCACCGCCTCCATGTCGGCGCTGCTGGAACGGCTGGGCGCGACACCGGTGACGCTCGCCTTCCCCGAAGTCTATCCGGCGCTGCAGCGCGGCGTGGCGAGCTGCGGCATCACCTCGCCCACCTCCGCCAACACTGGCAAGTGGCCCGAGGTGACGACGCATCTGCTGCCGCTCTCGGTCTCGGGCTCGGTGCAGGCGCATATGGTGAATCTCGCCTGGTGGAACCGGCAGACGCCAGCGATGCGGGAGGGCCTGACGGCGCAGTTCCGCCAGATGGAGGATGCATTCTGGGATCTGGCGCGCACCACCAACGAGGATGCGACGAACTGCTCGATCGGCCTGCCGAGCTGCCTGCGCCGGGCGCACCAGCCCTACAGCATGACGCTCGTGCAGGTGAGCGAGGCCGACAAGGCGCGGGTGCGGCAGATCGCCGAGGAAGTGGTGCTGTCCGACTGGGCGCAGCGCTGCGCCCGCGGCTATCCGAACTGCGCGCAGGTCTGGAACGAGACGGTCGGCCGCGCCCGCGGCATGGCGATCCGCTGAGATGCGGAAGCCGCCGGCGCGGCCGCCGCTTCCGCTCCGGCTGCTGGACTGGGTGGCGAGCAGCCTTGCGCTGCTCGCCGGCTTCGCGGTGTTCGTGCTCGCGCTGATGATCGGCTTCGACGTTCTGGCGCGGCGTTTCGCGGGCTTCTCCGTGCAGGGCACGGACGAGCTCGGCGGCTACACGCTGGCGCTGATCGGCTCGCTCGGACTCGCCTATGCGCTGATGCGCCGACGACACACGCGCATCGACATCCTGCTGCCCTACATGCCGGAGCGGATCGCCCGGGCGCTGGATGCGCTGGCGGTGGCGACGCTGGCAGGCTTCGCCGTGTTCATTGCCGACCATGCCTGGGTCGCCTTCGAGGAGACCTGGACCTTCGACAGCCTGGCGAACACGCCGTTGCAGACGCCGCTGTGGATCCCGCAGGCCTTCTGGCTGGCCGGGACGATCGCCTTCGCCGTCTGCGCCCTGGCCCAGGCGCTGCACGCGGGCTGGCTGCTGCTGCGTGCGCCGGACCGGATCGCCCCCTTCTACGGCCCGCTGACAACGCAGGAGGAGCTCCAGGAATTCCAGGAGGAGCGCAGCGGCAGCGGCCCTGCGCCGACGCTGCGATGATGACGGAGCCGCACGCATGATCGGCCTGGAAGGCATCCTCGTCGGCTTCCTGATCCTGCTCGGCCTGATGATGCTCGGGCTGCACATCGCGACCGCCCTCTTCGCCACGGCCGCGGCTGGCGCCTGGTTCTTCTTCGGGGACGTGATGTTCCGTCCCTTCGGCACCATGATGTGGGGCACGCTCAACAACTTCCTCCTGGTCGCCATCCCGCTGTATGTGCTGATGGGCGAGATCCTGGTGCGCGGCGGCGTGACGGAGCGCATGTACGTGGCACTGGCGGACTGGCTGAACCGGCTGCCGGGCGGGCTGCTGCACACCAACATCGCCGCCTCCACGCTCTTCGCCTCGATCTCGGGGTCTTCCGTCGCGACCGCGGCGACGATCGGCACCGTCGCCTTCCCGGCCTTCCGCAAGCGCGGCTACAGCGAGAAATGGGTGCTCGGGTCGGTCGCGTCCGGCGCGACGCTCGGCATCCTCATCCCGCCCTCGATCAACATGATCATCTACGGCGCGCTGACCAACACCTCGATCGGCGCGCTTTTCCTTGCGGGCTTCCTGCCCGGGCTGCTGATGGCGGCGATGTTCATGGCGGTGATCGTCGTCGCGAGCGTGCTGTATCCGTCCATTGCCGGAAGCAAGGAGCAGGTGGCGCCGCTGGCCGAACGCGTGGGCCGGCTGAAGGACCTGCTGCCGCCGCTGTCCATCTTCATCCTGGTGATGGGCAGCATCTATGCCGGCTGGGCCACGCCGACCGAGGCCGCCGGCGTCGGCGTGGTGGCGGCGCTGCTGCTGGTCGGGCTCAGCGGGCGGCTGACGGTGCACATGCTGGTGCAGTCCATGCTGACCACGGTGGGCGTCACGGCGATGACGCTGCTGATCCTGGTCGCGGCCTTCTACCTGAACTTCATCGTCGGCGTGCTGGGCGTGCCGGAACAGGTCTCGGCCTTCATGTCCGGCATCGACGTGCATCCCTGGACGATGATCCTGCTGCTGGTGCTGCTCTACATCTTCCTCGGCTGCTTCCTGGACAGCCTGGCGATGATGATCGCCACCATCCCGATCGTGTTCCCCATCGTCTCCCATCTCGGCTACGACGCCATCTGGTTCGGCATCTTCCTGGTGATCATGTGCGAGATCGCGCTGATCACGCCGCCGGTCGGAATGAACCTCTATGTCGTGCAGGGCGTGCGCGGACGCGGCACGATCGGGGAGGTGGTGATGGGCACGCTGCCATTCCTGTGCTGCATGTTCGCCATGGTGGCGCTGATGACCGTGTGGCCGGCCTTCATCGGCTTCCTGCCCAGCCTGCTGTCGTGAGCGCGCCCGTCACCTGCATCCGCCGCGCCGCCTGGGTCGTCGCCTGGGATGCCGCGCGGGGTTCGCATGTCTATCTGCGCGACGCCGACATCGCCTTTGCCGGCGGCGCCATCATCCATGTCGGCGGGCATTGGGACGGCGTGGCGGCGCGCGACATCGACGGCGCCGCGCTGTTCGTCATCCCCGGCCTGATCAACATCCACTGCCACCCGGCGCAGTCGCCGATCTTCCGCGGCTTCGTCGAGGAGTTCGGCAATCCGCGCCTGTTCTATTCCTCGCGCCACCGCTTCCGCCAGGCATTCATCCCCGATACCGAGGCGCAGCTTGCCTCGGCGCGCTTCGGCCTGGCGGAGCTGCTGGCCGGCGGGGTGACGACGGCGGTGGACCTCAGCCACGCCTATCCCGGCTGGATCGAGCTGCTGGCCGAAAGCGGCATCCGCGCCGTCGCCGCGCCAATGTTCCGCTCTGCGGCCTGGTTCACCGAGACGGGGCAGGAGACGCAGTACGAGTGGGCGCCCGACCTCGGCGAGGCCGCCTTCGCGGAAGCGGCCGCGGTGATGGAGGCGGCGGAGCGGCATCCTTCGGGGCGCCTGTCCGCGATGGTCTCGCCGGCGCAGGTGGATACCTGCACGCCGGAGCTGCTGCAGCGGAGTGCCGCGCTCGCCCGCGACACGGGGCGGCCGCTGCACACCCATGCGGCGCAGAGCTATGCCGAGTTCGCCGGGATGACGCGGCGGCACGACATGACGCCGATCGCATGGCTGCATCGCCTGGGCTTCCTGGGGCCGCGCACCATCCTGGGCCATGCGGTCTTCACGGACGAGCATCCCTGGCTGGTCTGGCCGCGCCGTGACGACCTGCGCCTGCTGGCGGAGAGCGGCACCGCGGTCGCGCATTGCCCCACCGTCTTCCTGCGCGACGGCACGCTGCTGCATGACCTCGGCACCTACTTGGAAGCCGGCATCCGCATCGCGATCGGCACCGACACCCATCCGCAAAGCCTGCTGGAGGAGATGCGCACGGCCGAGCTGCTGGCCCGCGCCGCCGCCGGCACGCGGCATCGCTGCGACACGGCACGGGTGTTTCACGCCGCGACGATCGCGGCGGCGGAGGTGCTGGGGCGCGCGGATCTGGGGCGGCTTGCGGTGGGCGCGCGGGCGGACATCGTCTGCTGCACGCTCGATCACCCCGCGATGCAGCCGCTGCGCGACCCGCTGCGCAACCTGATCCATGTGGCCGCCGAGCGCGTCGTGCGCGATGTCTGGGTGGATGGGCGGCAGGTCGTGGCCGATGGCCGCGTGCTGACGATCGACCAGGCTGCAGCGGCGCGCGCGTTGCAGGGCGAGCAGGACAGGCTGGCGGCAGCCGTCGCGCAGCGCGATCCGGAACGCGCCTCGATCGAGGACCTGATGCCGCTTGCCTTGGCGCTCGGGGCGTGAAGCCGCGACGGCGCTACCCGATCTCCACCACAAGGTTGCGCGCCGCGTCGTATCGCGCCGTCGTGCCGGGGGGCAGCACGAGGGTGCTCTCGCGCTCCTCGATCAGCGCGGGCCCGCTGATGGCCTCGCCGGGCGCGAGTGCCGCGCGGTCGAACACGGCGGCTTCGACGAAGCGGCCGCCGAACCACGCCTGGCGCGTTCCCTTGCGCGCGTTGCCGGAGCCGCCGGGAACGGCGCCGAGATCAAGGTTCGGCGTCGGGCCACTGACGGTGACGCGCCAACCGACGCATTCGACTGGCAGGTTGCTTTCGACGCGGCCGTAGAGGCGGCGGTATTCGGCCTCGAAGGCGGCACGGATCGTCGTACGGTCCAGTTCGGCGATGTCGGCTTCCACCTGGTAGCCCTGGCCGGCATAGCGCAGCGCCGCGCGGATGCGGATCTCGGCGGCTTCCACGCCGGCCTGCGCGACAAGCGCGCGGCCTTCGGCTTCCATGCCGTCGAGCATCGCGCGCAGCGCATCCAGGTCGAGCGTGGCGAGCGCCGCGACCTGACCGCGAAGAAGCGAAAAACTGATCGGCGCGGCGAGGAAGCCGAAGGCGGAGGCGACGCCCGCGCCGGCGGGCACAACCATCCGCGCGATGCCCAGCTTCCGCGCGACCTCCACCGCATGCACCGGGCCGGCGCCGCCGATGGGCACCAGCGTGTAGCCTTCGATCCGCCGCGCCTTCTCCAGCGCATGGATCGCGGCGGCCTGCGCCATGGCGGTGTTCACCGTCTCATGCACGGCGAAGGCTGCCTCGACCGGCGAGAGGCCGAGCGGCTTCGCCAGCTTCTCGTGCACCGCGGTTTCGGCCGCGGCGACGTCCAGCGTCATCGCGCCCCCCAGGAAACTGCCGGGCGCGAGATAGCCGAGGAGCAGGTCGCAATCGGTGACGGTCGGCTCCGTGCCGCCGAGGCCGTAGCAGGCGGGGCCGGGATCGCTGCTGGCGCTGTCCGGACCGACGCGCACCAGGCCGAGCGCGTCCACGCGCGCGATGGAACCGCCGCCCGCACCGATCTCGATCATCTCGACGACGGGCACCTTCAGCGGCAGGCCGCTGCCCTTGCGGAAGCGATCCACGCGGGAGACTTCGAAATCGAGGCTTCGCTGCGGCTGGCCGCCGTCGATCAGCGCGGCCTTGGCGGTGGTGCCGCCCATGTCGAAGCAGAGCACGTCGGGTGCGCCGGCCGCCGCGCCGATCACGCGCGCGGCCTGCACGCCACCGGCGGGGCCGGACTGCACGAGGCGGATCGGGTGCCGCGCCGCGACCGCGCCGGCGACCGTGCCGCCATCCGACAGCATCAGGAAGAGCGGGCCGGCGATGCCCGCCTCGCGCAGGCCAGCTTCCAGCCGCGCGAGGTAGCGTGCGAAGACCGGCAGGACATAGGCGTTGGCGATGGTGGTGGAGCCGCGCTCGTATTCACCGATCTCCGGCACGAGGTCGGAGGAGAGGCAGAGCGCGATATCGGGCGCTTCCTCGGCGGCGAGTTCCGCGATGCGGCGCTCATGCGCGGGATTGGCGAAGGCGTGCAGCAGGCAGACGGCGATGGCGCTCACGCCGTCCTCGCGCAGCGCGCGGATCGCGGCGCGCGCGGCGGCTTCGTCGAGCGGCGTGCGGATGCCGCCATCGGGCAGCAGGCGCTCCGGGATCTCCAGGCGCAGGCGGCGCGGCACCAGCGGGTCGGGGCGGCGCATGAAGAGGTCGTAGGTGTCGTGGCGGAGCTCGGTGCCGATTTCCTGCACGTCCCGGAAGCCCTGGGTGGTGAGGAAGCCGGTCTTCACGCCGCGGCGCTCGATCAGCGCATTGGCGACGAGGGTGGTGCCGTGGATGACGTGGCGCACGTCTTCAGGTGCGACGCCGTGCTGCGCCAGCAGGCCGCGCACGCCGTCCAGCACGGCCTGCTCGGGCGCGTGCGGCGTGGTGAGGACCTTGCCGTTGAACAGGCGGCCATCGCGGGTGTCGAGCAGGACGAGGTCGGTGAAGGTGCCGCCGATATCCACGCCGATGCGGTAGGGCGCCTGCATCAGACGTAGCCCTCCGCCGCATCCCGCGCGCGATCCTCGGCGCTGCGCTCGCGCGGATCGCCGAAGCCGCCGCCGCCGGGCGTCTCGAAGGCGATCACGTCGCCGGGCTGCAGCACGATGCGCGCCTTGGCCGGCACCGGCTTGCCGTTCACCAGGTCGCGGCCGCCGCGGCCGGCGCCGCCGCCGAGCAGGCCGCGCGGCGGATGCTGCACGCGCTCGTGGCGATAGGTGGCTGTCACCGGCTTCCCGCCGACGACCTCGAAGGAAAGACGCTGGCCGAGGCCGCCGCGGCGGGCGCCGTCGCCGCCCGAGCCTGGGATTAGCGACTTCTGCGTGATGAGCATCGGCACCGCATTCTCGAACTGCTCGACGGGCTGCGTCGCGACATTGGAGGGGAAAGAGAGGCAGGAGGGGCCGTCATGCGAAGCCGCCGCGCCATGGCCGCCATTCATGAAGAACATGCGCGTGTAGCGACGGCCATCCGCGTGCTCGCCGGTGAAATACACGTTCCACAGCGGGCTGCCGGATTCGGCGATGACGCGATCCGGTATGAGCCGGCCGAGCGCGGCCAGCACCAGCATCGGCAGGTAGTGGCCAGTCAGATGCCGGCCCCAGACAGGCGCGGGACGGCGCGGGTTCACGATGCAGCCTTCCGGCGCGATGAGCGTGATGGGCCGGAAGCTGCCGTCGTTGTTGGGCGTCGCCGGATCGAAGGCGCATTTCACGGCGTAGTTCGAATAGGCGCGCGAGAAGTTCAGCGGCGAATTCACGGGCCGCGCGATCTGCGGATCGGTGCCGCTGAAGTCGAGTGTGATGGAATCGCCCTGGATCGCGAGGCGCAGGCGGATCGTCACCGGATGGTCGAAGCCGTCCGCGGTGACCTCATCCGTCACCTCGCCATCCGGCACGGCCGCGATGGCGGCGCGCATCGCGCGTTCGGAGCGGCCAAAAATGTCGGCGGCGAGCGCGTCGAGGTCGGGGATGCCCTCCTCCTCCAGGATGCGGAACAGGCGCGGCGCGGCCTGGTCGTACATCGCGAATTGCGCGCGGATGTCGCCCAGCGCTTCCTCCGGCATGCGGAGATTGGCCTCGAGGAAGGCGACGACGTCCTCGTTCTCCTCGCCGGCGCGGAGGATGCGCGCGACGGGGATGGTCAGCCCTTCCTCCCAGGAATCGCGCGCCTCGACGCTCGGCGCGCCGCCGATGTCGGTGCAGTGGAAGGTGCTGCCGATCCAGGCGGCGATGCGGCCGCTCCGGAACAGCGGGCGGATCATGGTGATGTCGTTCAGGTGGCCGGTGCCGAGGTAGCCGTCATTGCTGATCAGCACGTCGCCCGGCGAAAGCCGCGCCGCCGGGATGCGCTCCAGCATCGCGGCGAGGGTGCGCGGCATGGTGCCGACGAAGCTCGGCACGGAGCGCGAGGATTGCGCGACCTGGCGGCCGGCGCTGTCCATCAGCCCGACCGCCATGTCCCAGTTGTCGCGCACGACGGAGGAGAAGGAGGTGCGGACGAAGGTTTCCGCCGCCTCGTCCATCAGGCCGCAAATACGCGCCCAGGCGGTGCCGAGGCGCAGCGCGGGAATGGTCATCCCCGCATCGCCCGCAGCTGCGCGGGGTAGCCGGCGGGGTCCACATGCACGTCGATCAGCGACGGTCCGTCATGCGCGAAGGCGGCCCGCAGCGCATCGGCGTAGGAGTCCGGATCGGTCGCGAGGAAGCCGCGCAGGCCGAAGCCTTCCGCAACGCGGGTGAAATCCGGGCGCGTCCAGCGCACGCCGGCGGGCGGCAGCTGCCGGCTCTGCTGCTTGATGTCGATCAGCGAGAGCGCGCCGTCGTTGAACACCACCGTCACCAGCTTCGCGCCGGTGGCCGCCGCGGTCGCCAGTTCGCCCGCCACCATCATCAGCCCGCCATCGCCGGTGAAGCAGATGGCGCCGCGCCCGGGGTCGTGCAGCGCCGCCGCGATGCCGGCCGGCAGCGCGAAACCCATGGAGGCGAGGCCGTTCGAGATCAGCAGGTCGCGCGGCGCGTCGCACTGCCAGAAGGCGGTGGCGGAGAACATGTGCGCCCCGGCATCCACCGCCACGCGTGGCGCGAGGCCGGCACGCCGTGCCTCCTGCTGCGCGATGCGCACGATGTCGGGTGGCGAGACGCCACGATCGCCCTCCCAGGCCAGCGCCCGTTCGGCCGTTGCGCGGTGCGCGGCGATCTCTTCCAGCGTCCAGTCCATAGGATGCACCGCGCGGTGCAGGCTGCGCAGGGAGGCGGCGAGCGCGCCGTGCAGCGTCGCGGCGGGCGTGACGTAGCGCACCGCGAAAGGCCGCAGCGCGATGTCCACCACGGGCGCGGCATAGCGCCAGGGCTGCAGGATCAGTTCCACCGTGTCGAGGCCGATGGTCAGGATCAGGTCGGCCACCTCCATCAGCGGCGCTTCCAGCGTGCCGCCGGTGAAGATGCCGGCATGCAGCGGATGCGCATCCGGCAGCACGCCCTTCGCCTTGTAGGTGACCAGCACCGGCGCCTGCAGCGCCTCCGCCAGCACGCGCAGCGCCGCCGCGGCCGCGGGCTCCGCGGCTTCCAGCCCGGCGACCAGCACGGGGCGGCGGGCATTCAGCAGCAGCGCCGCGCCATGGCCGAGATTGGCCGCGACCTTCTCCGCGACGTGTCGCGCCGTGCGGATACCGGGCACGCGCCGCGCGGCGGGGCCGGTCAGGTCGAGATGCACCGGGCGCCGCTCACGCTCCGCGAGGTCCAGCAGCGCCGCGACCTCGGCCGCGTCAACGCCCGTGGCATAGCCCGCGACATAGGGCGCGCTGGCGGCGCGCTGGTCGAAGACCTGGTGCGTCACCCAGCCGAGCTGCTGCGGCGTGAAGCCGTCCGAGACCAGCACCACCGGCGCCCGTTCCAGGCTGGCGCAGGCAAGGCCGTTCAGCGCATTGCCGACGCCCGGCCCCTTGGTGGTGAGCACCACGCCGGGCGCGCCGGTCAACTCGGCATCCGCGAGCGCCGCCATCGCCGCCGCGCCTTCGTGCTTCGCCAGCACGAACTCGATGCCGTAGCGCGGCATGCCGAGCAGCAGGTCCAGCGAGGAGCCGCCGCCGGGCACGCCCCAGATGCGCCGCGTGCCGCGCCGCGCGAGATCCGCCAGCAGCGCCTCCGCCACCGTCTGCGGCGTGGTGCCCCGCCCCATGTCGTCCGGCATCGCCCCCCTCCCCATCAGCTTGCCGTGGGTTATGCATCGCGGGACGCGCAACGTCACCCCGGCGGCTTGCCATCCCGCCCGGGCGCGCCTTGCATGGCGCCACACCTCGGAAGGGCATGAGCGATGACGACATTCGCGGGCAAGCGCGTGCTGGTGGCGGGCGGCAGCAAGGGGATCGGGCGGTCCGTCGCGCTGGCTTTCGCGCGGCAGGGTGCCGCCGTGTCCATCTGCGCCCGCGGTGCCGAGGCGCTGGAGGCGACGCGCGCCGAGATCGCGGCACTCGGCGTCACCGCCCATGCGCTGCCCACCGACCTGGCGGAGGCGAGCGAGGTCGCGCGCTGGGTGATGCAGGCGGCGACGGCGCTCGGCGGCGTGGACGTGCTGGTCAACAACGCCTCCGGCTTCGGCTCCCGCGACACGGAGGAGGACTGGGCGAAGGGGCTGCAGGTGGACGTGATGGCGACGGTGCGCGCCAGCCGCGCCGCGGCGCCGCTGCTGCGCGCGGCGAGCGGCTGCATCGTCAACGTGACCTCCATCTCCGGCTACCGCCCGTCGCTGCGCACGCCGGCCTATGCGGCGGTGAAGGCGCTGCTGATCAACTACACGCAGAGCCAGGCGGCGGCCTTCGCAAAGGACGGCGTGCGCGTGAATGCGGTGGCGCCCGGCTCGATCGAGTTCCCCGGCGGCAGCTGGGAACAGCGGCGCAGCAGCGATCCGGCGCTCTACAACCGCATCCGGGATTCCATCCCCTTCGGTCGGCTCGGCACGCCGGAGGAGGTGGCGGATGTGGTGCTGTTCCTCGCCGGCCCGGCGGCGCGCTGGGTGACGGGGCAGACCATCATCGTGGATGGCGGGCAGTTGCTGAGCTGAGGCGGCCCGCCCGACCTGCAAGGCGCGTTTCGCGTGTGTCGCACGCTGTCACGGACGGAACGCGATTCCGCCGCCGGCGGCATCGCGGCGAAACATCGCGGCGCGATAGGGCGGGGGCCAACACCACGGAGGAACCCCGTCCATGTCCCGCCTTCCGCTGCTCTTCCTCGTCACCGCCGCCGCCTGCATGGTGGGCGGCGTCATGCTCGGCATCGGGATGGGGATGGCGCACGACTTCCGCCTGATGCCCGTGCATGCGCATACCAACCTGGTGGGCTGGGCCTCGCTGGCGCTGATGGGCCTCACGCTCCGCGCCTGGCCGCAACTGGCGGAGGGGAAGCTCGCCGTGGCCCAGTTCCTTGTCTCGGCCGGCTCTGCGCTGGCCTTCCCGGTGGGGATCTATTTCGCCGTGATCCATGACGCGCCGGGGCTCGCCATCGTCGCCGGAATGGTGTGGCTCGTCGGGGCGCTGCTGTTCCTCGGCCGGCTCGTGCATCTGCTGGTGGCGCCGGTGCGGCGGCCCGCAGCCTTCGCCGCGGCGGAGTGACGCGGCCGCGAAGCGCTGAAGCGGGCGCTACAGCGCCCGCGCGCTGACATTCACGACGCGCCAGGCGGCCTCCGCACCGTCCGGCGCGCGCAGGGTCAGGATCTCACCGGGGCGGAAGGGGCCGGAGGCGTCCACGATGCGGTGCGGCGGCACGTCCGCCGCCGACCCCTCGCCCGCAAAGAAGCGCAGCACCCAGCCTTCCTCGTCATGGCCGACATCGCCGCCTTCCGGCGGCTGGCCGGGGACGATCCGCGTCGCCGGCCACGGATCAGGATCGTCGAACCAGGCCTGCAGGTCGGGCCGCCCATTCGCGTCGAGCACCACGGCGAATTCGACGTGCCCGGCCTGCTCCATGCGCTCGCCGGCATCCCAGGCCCGCGCGAGGGTCACCGTCACCAGTCGCCCGGACGCCACACCGCGCTCCTTTCCTGCCCAGCCCCACGGCCCGCACACCACCCGGCACAACGCAACCGACGCTGCCGCGGTTCAGATCGCCACGCGCACCCCGAGTTCCACGACGCGATCCGACGGGATGCGGAAGAACTCCGTGGCGGAGAGGGAGTTGCGGCTGAGGGTGGTGAAGATCCACTGCCGCCAGCGCGACATCTTTGGCACCGCCGCCGCCACCACCGTCTCCCGGCCCAGGAAATAGCTGGCCTGCATCGCTTCAAAGGGTATGCCGAATTCCTGCAGCGACTCCAGCTCCTTCGGGATGTTCGGGCTTTCCTGGAAGCCGTAGCGCAGGATGACGCGATGAATGCCGGGTGCGAGTTCCGTCACCTCCCGCCGCGCCGCCGTCCCGACGCGGGGTATGTCGTCGTTCACCACGGTGACGAACAGAACCCGTTCATGCAGCACCTTGTTGTGCTTCAGGTTGTGCAGCAGGGCGCCGGGCACGAAATCCGCCTGCCCCGTCATGAACACCGCGATGCCGGGAACGCGCACGGTGCGGCTCTGCGGCAGGCGGGCGATGAAGGACTTGAGCGGCAGGCTGTCCTGCCGGAACCGGGCGAAGAGCAGCTCGCGTCCCTGCTTCCAGGTCAGCATCAGGAAAAACAGCACCAGGCCAAGCAGCAGCGGCACGTAGCCGCCTTGCGGGATCTTGAGCGCGGTCGAGATGAAGAAGGCCGCATCGAGCATCCAGAGCGGCCCGAAGACACCGATCACCGCAAGCCACGGCCAGCGGAAGGCCCTGCGGAAGACAAGGATCGCCAGGCAGGAGGTGCAGAGGAAGGTGCCCGTCACCGCAAGCCCATAAGCAGCGGCCAGCGCCGAGCTGTTCTTGAACTCGAGCACCAGGATGACGACGCCGATCAGCAGCATCGTGTTCACCTGGGGCATGTAGATCTGGCCCTGCTCCGTCTCGCTGGTGTGGACCACCTGCAGCCTCGGCAGGAAGCCGAGCTGGACGCATTGGCGCGCTATCGAATAGGCGCCGGAGATCATCGCCTGACTGGCGATGACGGTCGCCGCGGTGGCCAGGATCACCAGCGGCAGGCGGAACCATTCGGGCGCGAGCAGGAAGAAGGGGTTCTCGATCGCGTCGGGCGTCGAGAGGATGAGTGCGCCCTGGCCGAAGTAATTGAGCGCGAGCGCGGGCAGGACGAAGCCGATCCAGGCGACGCGGATCGGCTTGCGGCCGAAATGTCCCATGTCGGCATAGAGGGCCTCGGCCCCCGTCACGGCCAGCACCACCGCGCCGAAGGCGATGAAGGCCGCGAGCTTGTAGTGGATGCAGAAGGCGATGGCATAATGCGGCGACAGTGCGACCAGCACGCCGGGCTGCTGCACGACCTCGATCAGCCCGAGCAGGCCGAGGACGCCGAACCAGACGGCGCAGATCGGCCCGAACACCAGGCCCATGCTGCTGGTCCCCTTCCACTGGACCAGGAACAGGGCGAGCAGGATGCCGAGCGCGATCGGGATCACCGAAGTCTCGAAGGCCGGCGAGATGACCTTCAGACCTTCGACCGCGGACAGCACGGAGATGGCCGGCGTGATGATCCCGTCGCCGAAGAACAGCGCGGCGCCGGTGATGCCGATCAGCGCGAGCAGCCAGCGGCCGCGATCGGAGTGCGCATGGCGCTGCGCAAGCGCCATCAGCGCGAGGATGCCGCCCTCGCCCTTGTTGTCCGCGCGCAGGATGAACAGGACGTACTTGATCGTGACCGTGAGAATCAGCGACCAGAAGATGAGGCTGAGAAGCCCCAGGACTTCCCATCGCTCGACGCCATCATCCGCGAAGTGCGCGAGGGACTCGCGCAGGGCGTAGAGCGGGCTCGTCCCGATGTCGCCGTAGACGACGCCGAGGACGCCGATGAGGCCGGCCGTCGAAAGCGGGCGGTCGGCCGGGGAAGGGTGGCTCAAGATCGCGCTCCGGTGGCGGAACGCCGCTACGCATAGAACCGCCCGCGGCAGCGGCGCAAGCGCCGCCTGCCACGGGCGATCCCGCTCAGTGGCCGCGCAGGATCTGGCTGAGGAACAGCTTCAGGCGGTCGGTCTGCGGGTTGTTGAAGATCGCCTCCGGCTCGCCGCTCTCGACGATCTCGCCGCGGTCCATGAACACGACGCGGTCGGCGACCTGGCGGGCGAAGCCCATCTCATGCGTCACGCAGACCATGGTCATGCCCATCTCCGCCAGCATGACCATGGTGTCCAGCACCTCCTTGATCATCTCGGGGTCGAGGGCGGAAGTGGGCTCGTCGAACAGCATGATCTTCGGCTGCATGCAGAGCGCGCGGGCGATCGCCACGCGCTGCTGCTGGCCGCCCGAGAGCTGGCCCGGATACTTCTCCGCCTGCTCGGGGATGCGCATCAGGTTGAGGAAGCCGCGCGCGCGCTCCTCGGCCTCCTTCTTCGGCATCCGGCGCACCCAGATCGGCGCGAGGGTGCAGTTGTCCAGCACGGTCAGGTGCGGGAACAGGTTGAAGCTCTGGAACACCATGCCGACCTCGCGGCGGATCGCGTCCAGGCTGCGCAGGTCGTCGGTCAACTCGATGCCGTCCACGACGATGCGGCCTTCCTGGTGCTGCTCCAGCCGGTTGATGCAGCGGATCATGGTGGACTTGCCCGAGCCCGAGGGGCCGCAGACCACCACGCGCTCGCCGGCGGCGACCTGCAGGTTGATGTCGCGCAGCACGTGCAGCGCGCCGAACCACTTGTTGACGCCGTCGAGCACGATGGCCGGTGGCGCATCCGCCTTCACGGCGGAGGCCACATGGGCCGTCAGGACCGATTCACCCATACGCGGAAACCCCCTTGTTCTTCCCTGTCCGGCCGCGCGCTCAGCGGCGCCTGTGCCGGTTCAGGTCCCGTTCCAGATCCTGGCTGTATCTGCTCATCGCGAAGCAGAACACCAGGTAGATGACGCCGACAGTGATGTACACCTCGATGCCGAAGCCCTGCCAGGCGGGCTCCACGATCGCGGTCTTGCCCGCCGTCAGCAGGTCGAAGATGCCGATGATCAGCACCAGCGAGGTGTCCTTGAAGAAGCCGATGAAGGTGTTGACCAGCGGCGGGATCACCATGCGCAGCGCCTGCGGCAGGATGATCAGCCCGGTCTTCTGCCAGTAGCTGAGGCCGAGCGCGTCCGCCGCCTCGTACTGGCCGCGCGACAGCGCCTGCAGGCCGCCGCGCACCACCTCCGCCAGGTAGGCGCCGGCGAAAAGCGTGATCGCCACCTGCGCCCGCAGCAGCTTGTCGATGTTCATGCCTTCCGGCAGGAAGAGCGGGAACATCACGCTCGCCATGAACAGCAGCGAGATCAGCGGCACGCCGCGGATCAGCTCCACGTACAGCACGCAGAGCATCTTGATCGCCGGCAGCTTCGACCGCCGGCCGAGCGCCACGAGGATCGCCAGCGGGAAAGCGAAGGCGAGGCCGAAGGTGGAAAGGATCAGCGTGATCGGCAGCCCGCCCCAGCGCTCCTGCGGCACATAGGAAAGCCCGAACACGCCGCCCCACATCAGCACGCCGATCAGCGTCAGCGTCACCGCCCAGATCGGCACCAGCGTCCAGTTCCAGAAGCGCCGCATCGCGGAGACGACGTAGAGACCGACGAAGAGCAGGCAGACCAGCGCGGGGCGCCAGTGCTCCTCGAAGGGGTAGGTGCCGAACAGGATGAAGCGGTGCTTCTCCGTGATCACCGCCCAGCAGGCGCCGATGCCCTTGATCTCGCGGCAGGCCTGGGTCTGCGCCTGGCCGTTGACGACCGGCACCTCCCAGATGGCGTTCAGGAAGGCCCATTCGACGAAGCCGATGGTCCAGCGCACGATCAGATAGGCGAGCGCCAGCGTGACGGCGGTGGACCACCAGCTGCCGAACAGGTTCTGCCGCGCCCAGGCGACGGCGCCCGTGGTGCGCACGGGGGCCGTGCGGGACGGTGCCTCGGGCACGCCGGATACGGCTGTGTTGAGCGTGATCTCGGACATTATCGGGGGCCCTCAAGCGCGTCGTGCCGAAGGCACGCCTCCGGCGTGACGCGCGGCCTCCGGCCGCTTGGCTTGCGCGCCTCAGACATGGCGCGCAAGACGACGGCGTGGCTCGCGGCGCGGGCCCGATGCGCGGGCCGGTTCAGGGTGTGGTCACGCATGGCGCTCACCGTTCCACCAACGCGATCTTCGCGTTGTACCAGTTCATGAACAGGCTGATGCTCAGGCTGATCGTCAGATAGACCAGCATGATGATCGCGATGCCCTCGATCGCCTGGCCGGTCTGGTTCAGCGTGGTGTTCGCGATGCTGACGATGTCCTGGTAGCCGATCGCAACCGCGAGCGAGCTGTTCTTCGTCAGGTTCAGGTACTGGCTGGTCATGGGCGGCACGATCACGCGCAGCGCCTGGGGCAGCACGATCTTGCGCAGCACCTCGGTGCGCCTGAGGCCCAGCGCCTCGGCGGCCTCCCACTGGCCCTGGTTCACCGCCTGGATGCCGGCGCGCACGATCTCGGCGATGAAGCCGGCGGTGTAGGTGACCAGGCCGATCAGCAGCGCGAAGAACTCGGGGCTGACGGTCAGGCCGCCCCGGAAGTTGAAGCCGCGCAGCTCCGGGATGTCGGGCGTGAAGGGCGCGCCGAAGGCCGCCCAGACCGCGAGCGGGAAGCCAAGGATCAGGGCAAGGCCGGCCGGCCAGACCTTGCGCGGCTGGCCGTCGGCATACTGCTTCGCGCGCGCAACGCGGGCATAGAGCCAGGTCAGCACGATGCCCACCACCATCACCAGCAGCGTCCACCAATGCGCGCTGGTCCACTCGATGAAGGGCAGCTTCATGCCGCGGTTGGAGAGGAAGACCCCATCGATCGGGTTCAGCGCCTGGCGCGGCCCGGGCAGGCCCTGCAGGATGGTGTACCAGAACAGCAGCTGCAGCAGCAGCGGCAGGTCGCGGATCACCTCGACATAGACCGCCGCCAGCTTCGACAGCAGCCAGTTGTTCGACAGCCGCGCGATGCCCACGACCGTGCCCAGCAGGGTCGCCAGGATGACGCCGATCACCGCGACCTTCAGCGTGTTCAGCACGCCGACGGTCAGCGCCCGCAGATAGGTGTTGGAGGGATCGTAGGGGATCAGGCTCTCGCCGATCGGCAGGCCGGCCTCGCGGCTGAGGAAGCCGAAGCCCGTGGCGATGCGCCGGACCTCCAGGTTGTGGACCGTGTTCGACCACAACCAGTAGACGACGCTGACCACGATGCCCACGACGAGCACCTGCCAGACGATTCCGCGCACCCGCTCGTCGCCCCAGGACAGCCGAAGCGGTCGTTTCGGCGGGCCGGGGGAGGCGAAGCGGGGATCTGTGGATGCGGACATGGTCTCCGTCCCTTGGCGGCCTGCGGCCCGCCCGGTCACGCGGCCGGCTGCGGTGGATGATCCATCGCGGCCGGCCGGTTCATCAATGCAAATCCGTCACAGCAAGAAGGGGGCCAGCCGGCATCGCCCGGCCCCGGCTCCCATTCACCGGAAGGGCGGCGAATACTGCAGCCCGCCCCGGTTCCACAGCGCGTTGGGGCCGCGCTGCAGGCCGATCGGGCCGAGGTTGCGCTCGAAGAGCTCGCCGTAATTGCCCAGCGTGGCGACGATGTTCACCATGAAGGCATTGTCCACGCCGAGCATGCGGCCGAGATCGCCGGTGCGGCCCGTCAGACGCTGTGCGTCCGGGCGGGTGTCGCCTTGCGCCGCCTGGCGCACGTTGCCGGCATTGATGCCGAGTTCCTCGGCGGTCAGCAGGCCGTTGTGGATCCAGCGCACCAGGTCCGCGAAGGCCTGGTCGCCGTGCCGCACCAGCGGCCCGAGCGGCTCCTTGGAGATCACGTCGGGCAGGATCGTGTGCTCGGCCGGGCGCGGCTGGGCGGAGCGCGTGGCGGCGAGGCCGGAAACGTCGGTGGTGTAGGCGTCGCAGCGGCCGGCGACATAGGCCTGCACCACTTCCTCCAGCCGCTCGATCACGACGGGCGTGAAGTTGATCCGGTTGCTGCGGGCCCAATCGGTCAGGTTCTGCTCCGTCGTGGTGCCGGGCTGCACGCAGATCGTGGCGCCATCCAGCTCGCGCGCGGTCTTCACGCCGGTCGAGGTCTTCACCATGAAGCCCTGGCCGTCATAGAAGTTGATGCCGGTGAAGTCGAAGCCCAGCGAGGTGTCGCGCGACAGGGTCCAGGTCGTGTTGCGCGCCAGCATGTCCACTTCGCCCGACTGCAGCGCCGTGAAGCGGTTCTGCGCCGTGGTCGGCACGTAGCGGACCTTGCTCGGGTCGTTCCACAGCGCGATGGCGACGGCGCGGCAGTAGTCCACGTCGAAGCCGCGCCACACGCCCTGGCTGTCGGGCTGGGCGAAGCCGGCGAGGCCGGTGTTGACGCCGCAGATCAGCGTGCCGCGCTGGCGGATCGTATCGAGGGTCGGGCCGCTCACCGCGGGCTGCTGCGCGAGGACCGGCAGCGTGACAGTGGCCGCAAGGGCAAATCCGCCGACAGCGCGCGTCATGGCGAGGCGCAAGGCCTTCATGTGCATCTTCTCCAAACGTTTTTCCGGCCCGCGAGAGCGGGCCGCCCTTGTTCCCCTGCCTGACCTGCGACACTGCGCCAGCCCCGCAAAGGGATCAATGGAGGTATTCTTTCGGGGCGGGGGAGGCCCGCCGTCAACTCCGCCCGCGCCCCGGGCTCTTCACGGAAGGGTGGCGGGATGCAAGACCGCTCCCGGCCGCGAGGGAGGTCCGACATGCGCCGGATGGGTGCCGAGGAGTTGCGCCGGGCCCTGCCCTGGCCGGCGCTGGAAGCCGCGCTGGAGCGGATCTTCCGCGAGGGCTGCGCCGCCCCGCTGCGGCATCGCCACGCCCTGCCGCAGGCCGAAGGCCCGGAAGGCACGCTGCTGCTGATGCCGGCCTGGGAGCTGCCCGGCCATCCCGGACGACGCCATACCGGCGTGAAGATCGTGCATGTGCTGCCCGGAAACGGGGCACGCGGCCTGCCGGCCGTGCATGCCTCCTACCTGCTGTCGGACGCGGACACCGGTGTGCCGGTCGCCATGCTGGATGGCGGGGAGTTGACCGACCGCCGCACCGCCGCGGCGAGCACGCTCGCCGGGCGATTCCTGGCGCGGCCCGACAGCCGGCGGCTGCTGGTGATCGGCGCGGGGAAGGTCGCCGGGGCGCTGGCCGAGGCCTGGTGCGCCCGCTTCCCGATCGAGGAAGTCGCCATCTGGGCGCGCAACCCGGCGCGCGCGGCGGAACTCGCCGCGCGACTCGCCGCGCATGGCGTGCCGGCACGGCCCGCAGCCTCGGCCGATCCGCGCGGGTTCGACATCGTCTCCGTCGCCACGCTTGCCGAAGAGCCGCTGGTGCGGGGGGCGGAGGTCTCGCCCGGGACGCATGTGGACCTGGTCGGCGCCTATCGCCCGACGATGCGCGAGAGCGACGGCGCGCTGCTCGCCCGCGCGACGCTGGTGGTGGACACGCGCGCCGGCGCGCTCGCGGAGGCCGGAGACCTGGTTCAGGCGATCGCGGAGGGCGCGATCACCGAGGCCGCCGTCGCCGCGGATCTCGCGGAACTCTGCCGCGGCGCGCATCCGGGCCGGACGCGCGCCGAGGAGATCACGGTGTTCAAGTCCGTCGGCTGGGCCGGCGAGGATCTCGCCGCGGCGGTGCTGGCCGCCGCGGGCTGATCAGCGGGCGCCGCCCGGCATCATGTGGCGCAGCACGCCGTCGCGGCGAACGAGGGCGTGCCACAGCGTCGCCGCCACATGCAGCGCCACCGCGCCCAGCATGAGGTTCGAGAGCACCTCGTGCACCTCCTCGAACACGCCGTGCAGGCTGCGGTCGGGCATCAGGTTCGGCACGGAGAACAGGCCGAAGACCTGCAGAGGCGCGCGGCCGGTCACGGCGATCGCCAGCCCGCTCAGCGGGACGGCCAGCATCAGCAGATAGAGCAGGCCATGCGCCGCCGCCGCCAGGCGACGTTCCCATTCGGGGCCGGCCGTCGCCGGGGCGCCGCCGAGCAGGCGGGCCAGCAGTCGCGGCAGCAGCAAGGCGGCGACGCCGAGGCCGAGCAGGACATGCGCCGCCTGCGGCCCGGCGCGCTCGGCGCGTGGGAACTCCTCCAGCAACTGCCCGATCAGCCAGGCGCCGCCAATCGCCAGCGCCATGGTCCAGTGCAACAGGATGCTCGACATCGCATAGCGGCGCATGGCCACGTCCCCGTCTCGTCAGGCCGGCGACGGGAACATTGCACCACCCGCGCCGCCAATCCTTGACGCAACGCAAGCCGCGGCGGATCGCGCAGCAGGCTAGGGCGCGCGCGGCCAGACCAGGGCGATGCCGCCCGGCGCCCGCTCCAACCGCCCACCCGTGGCGCCGGCCGCCTCGGCCAGCAGCGCCGCGACCTCGCCGGCCGGCTCGGCGCCCGGCGGCAGGCGGAGGACGAGGGCGACCTCCTCCGTCCCGGCGCGGCGCTCGCCGCGCGCCGCGATGCGCGATCCGGCCGGCATCACCCGGGCCGCGTGCTGCACCAGGCGCAGCAGGGCGAGGTCGAGGCGGGCGCGGTCCAGCCGGATTGCGGGCAGGGATTCGCCGCCCTCCGCCTCTACGTCGAAGCCGTAGCGCCCGCCCAGCGCGACGCGCAGCAGCGGCAGCGCCTGCTGCAGCACCGCGGTCGGCGATGCCAGGGCCGGCTCCTCCGCCTCCCGCCGCGCCGCGTCGAGATAGCCGCGCACCGTGGCGTCCAGCCGCCGCGCCGCCTCCAACGCACGGTCGAGCTGCCGGCGCGGCGCGCCCTCCGCGGCGCTGCGGCCCAGCATCTCCAGGTTGGAGGCCAGCACCATCATGGCGTTGTTGACCTCATGCTGCACGGCCGGCGCGGCCCTGCGCAGGCTGTCATGCCGCAACGGAACCAGATCGTTGCCCTGCCGCGGTGCCGCGCGAGTCTCGTCGTCCAAGCCGTTCCTCTCCCCTCAGCCGCCCGGCGTACCGGCGCCCGCATGAAGTCCGGTCACGATATCCCGGACCAGCCGCGCCGGCAGGGTGCCGCCACGCACCCCTGCCATCGGGGTGCCGTCGTCGTTGCCGAGCCAGACCCCGATGACGAGCCCGGCGCCCGGCCCCGGCACCAGGCCGAGGAACCAGGCATCCCGGAAATCCTGCGTGGTCCCGGTCTTCCCGGCCAGGGGGCGCTCCCCCGGCGGTTGCGCCGCGCGGCCGGTGCCGCGCGCAACGACGGCGGCGAGCATCGCCCGCATCCGGGCTGCCTGCTCGGCGCTGGTGGCGCGCATCGCGGCGGCCGGCGCGATCGGGACGGTGCGGCCATCGGCGCGCGCCGCGGCCAGGCCGCGCGGCACCGGCCGCAACCCGCCATTCGCGAAGGCCGCATAGGCCGCGGTGAGCTCAAGCAGCGTCACCTCGCCGGTGCCGAGCGCGACCGTGGCGTCGCGCGGGAACGGCCCGGCCAGGCCGAAGCGCTGCGCCATGGCGGCCGCCTCCCGCGGGCCGCCGGCGCGCTGCAGCACGCGCACGGCCGCGGTGTTGACCGAATGCGCCAGCGCGTCCTCCAGCGTGAGCTCGCCGCGCATGCGCCACTCGCCGTTCCCGGGCGACCAGCCGCCGAGATTGAGCGGCGCATCGGAAACGAGGTCAGACGGCGTCGCACCCTGCTCCAGCGCCGCGAGGAAGACGAAGGGCTTGAACACCGAGCCGGGCTGGCGGCGCGCCTGGGTCGCGCGGTTGAACTGGCTCGTTCGGAAGTCGCGGCCGCCCGCCATGGCGCGCACATTGCCCGTGGCGGCCTCCATCACCACCACCGCGCCCTGGGTGGCGTTGGCCCGCGCGCCGGGGCCGGCCAGCAGGGCCTCCAGCCGCTGCTCCACCACCGCCTGGATGCGCGGATCGAGCGTGGTGCGCAGCGCCAGGTCGGCATTGCCGGGGAAGCGCTCCGCCAGGTCGTCCATCACCCAGTCGGCGAACCAGCCGCCCTGGCGCACGGGGCGCGGCGGAATGCGGATATGCTCGACGGCCAGCGTCGCCTGCTGGCGGGTGAGGAAGCCGGTCTCCGCCATCGCCTCCAGCACCTCCACCGCGCGGCCGGCCGCCGCATCGGGGGCGACGCGCGGATTGAGGCGGGAGGGCGCCTGCGGCAGCCCCGCCAGCACCGCGGACTGCCACAGGTTCACCCGCGTCGCCGGCACGCCGAAGAAAAGCCGCGCCGCCGCGTCCACGCCATAGGCACCGCCGCCGAGATAGACGCGGTTGAGATAGATCTCGAGCAGCTCGTCCTTGCTGAATTTCCATTCGAGCCAGAGCGCGAGCACGGCTTCCTGCGCCTTGCGCCACAGGCTGCGCTCCGGCGTGAGGAACAGGTTCTTCGCCAGCTGCTGCGTCAGGGTGGAGCCGCCCTGCACGACGCGGCCGCTCGACCAGTTCGCCCAGGCGGCGCGCGCAAGCCCGATCGGGTCGATGCCGAAATGCGACCGGAAGCGGCGATCCTCGATGGCGATGACCGCGGCCGGCAGGTGCGGCGGCAGGTCGCGCAGCCGCACGATCTCGCCATGCACGTCGCCCGACGTGGCGATGACGCGCCCGTCCGCGGCTTCCAGCGTCACCCCGGGGCGGCGCGTGGCGGAGAGCGCGAGGTCGCTGCGCGGCAGGTCCCAGGTGAGCACCAGCAGCAGCGCGCCGAGCGCGACGCCGCCCCAGACGAGAAGCAGGATGGTCCAGCGCAGCCAGCGCCAGCCGCGGGCCGGCCGGGGCGCCGCCCGCCGGTCGGCGCGCGGCGCCGCGCGTCCCTGGGTGGCTTGCCGCCGGGCAGGCGAGCGGCGGGCAGGTGCGGCGCGCGTCATTGCCCCGCGATGTAGCACGGAAGGCGGCCGGGTGCTTGCGACGCCGCAGGCGGAACGTCATGTGTGCGGACGGACGGCCCGAAGAAGGCCGCCACGCCAGCAGGCTTCATCCGACGGGAAAGAACGACGATGCATCTCTCACGCCGCGGCGCGCTTGGCGCCGCCCTGGCCACGCTTGCCCTGCCTGCCGCCGCGCAGGCGGATTGGACGCCGCCCGGACCGGTCCGGCTGGTCAATCCCTTCGCCCCGGGCGGCAGCCCGGACATCCTGGCCCGCGTCATGGCGCCGCACATGCAGGCCTTCCTCGGCCAGCCGATGGTGGTGGAAAACCGGCCCGGCGCCGGCGCCGCGGTCGGCACGCGGTCCGTCGCACGCGCCGCGCCGGATGGCACGACGGTGCTGCTGGCGCCGATCTCCTCGGTCATCGCGCCCTTCATGATGGCCGAGCCGGGCTACCAGCTCTCCGAGTTCCGCCCCCTCGCCTGGCTCGCGACGACGCCCTTCGCACTGGTGGTCCGGCCGGGCCGCTTCGCCGATGTGCGCGCCTTCGACGCCTTCATGAAGGCCAATCCAGGCCGGCTGACCGGCGCCACGGGCGGCACCGGCACGCCGCACCAGCTGGCGGCGGAGCTGTACCGATCCGCCTCGGACACCCGGTTCGAACTGGTGGGCTATCGCGGCACGGCGCCGGCACTGACCGATCTGCGCGCCGGCAATGTGGACTTCATGTTCGCCGACCTGCCTGCGGCGCTCGGCCAGATCCGGTCGGGCGACCTGCAGGCGCTTGCCGTCTGCACCCTGGAACGCGTCGCCGCCCTGCCGGGCGTCCCGACCATGGCCGAATCGGTGGCGCCGGGCTTCGACGCGAATTCCTGGGTGATGTGGTGGGTGCCTGCCGCCACGCCGGACGCGGCCGCGCGCCGCCTGGCGGCGGCGGCGCTGCACGGCCTGGCGCAGCCGGATGTGCGCACCCGCGCGGGCGAGGTCGGGTTCATCCTGGTCGGCGCCGACATCCCGGGCGCCGAGGCGCATATGCGCCGCGAGTCGGAGAAGTGGGGCAACCTGATCCGGGCACGCGGCCTGCGCTTCGAAAGCTGAACCCGTTTTCGATCCGCGTTTTCGGTAACCCGAAAACGCCTTCAGACGCCAGCGCCGCTCCGCGGCTCGGCGTCGCGGCATAAGCCGCGGGCCGCCTTCGCGACTTCGGCCGGCGGGCGCCGGCCGCCTGGCGTGGGACCGATCAGGCTCCCACCCCCGGCACCGGCCCGACCTCCCGCGCGACGGCCAGCAGGGTGCGGCGCAGCCAGGCATGGCCGGCATCGGCCTCGAAGCGCCGGTGGAACACGAGGGAGAGGCGCGTGTGCCGGATCTCCACCGGCACCGGCCGCACCACCAGGCCCGGCGCCTCCGCCATGCGCATTGCCAGCCGCGCCGAGAGCGTCATCACCATGTCCGTGCGCGCGAGTATCTCCGGCACGGCGCCGAGATGCGCCACAACGGCGCCGAGCCGGCGCGGATGCCCCGCCTCGCGCAGCGGACCGTCCAGCGCGCCGTCGCGCGAGCCGTTCGGCGAATGCAGCAGATGCGGATAGTCGGTGAAGCGCTCCACCGTCATCGGCCCCTCCGCCAGCGGGTGGCCGGCGCGCATCAGCGTCAGGAACCCCTCCGGCAGCAGGCGCACGCGGGTGTAGAGCGCCGGCGGCTCCGGCAGCACCGCGACGGCGAGCTCGGCCGCGCCGGCCTCCAGCAGGGCCTGCGCATTGGTGCGGTCGGCATGGCGGATCGCGAGCAGGGCGCGCGGTGCCTCCTTCGCCATCACCTCGAGCAGCGGAGGCGCCAGCACGCTCTCGGCGTATTCGCTGAAGGCGACGGGAAAGACGCGGTCGGTCGTCGCGGGATCGAAGGGCGCATGCGTCGCGAGCGTCTGGCGCAGGCGATCGAGCACCTCCGCCACCGGCCCGGCGAGGGAGAGCGCCAGCGCGGTCGGCTCCACGCCGCCGGGGCGGCGCAGGAACAGCTCGTCGTTCAGCGCCTGGCGCAGGCGGGACAGGGCGTTCGACACCGCTGGCTGCGACAGGTTCAGCGTCTCGGCGGCGCGCGTGACGTGCCGCTCGCGCACCACCGCATCGAAGACGCGCAGCAGGTTGAGGTCGAGATTCTGCAGGTCGGCCAAGCGGCGCCCCCGGTCATTGATGGCCGTGATGATGGGTGTTCGTTCCGCCGGTTGGAAGGCTCTGCCCACCGAGGCGCATAACCGCGCCACGCCGGCGGCATGACGCCGCGGCACCGGACAGGAGAACGACGATGAGCTTCGACGAGCGCAACACAGCCCCCTACGCCGCCTTCCTGCTGCGCGTCACGATGGGCGTGATGCTGCTGGCGCATGGCCTGCTGCTGAAGGTGATGACCTTCGGGCTGGCGGGTACGATGGGCTTCTTCGGATCGCTCGGCTACCCGCCGGTGTTCGGCGCGATCGTCGCGATCGCCGAGATCGCCGCGGGCGTGGCACTGATCGCCGGCGTCTGGGTGCGGCTGGCGAGCCTGCTGATGGTGCCGATCATGATCGGCGCGACGATCCAGCACCTGCCGGCCGGCTGGCTGTTCAGCGCGCAGGGCGGCGGCTGGGAATTCCCCGCCTTCTGGACGGTGGCGCTGCTGGTGCAGGCCGGGCTCGGCGCCGGCGCCTTCGCGCTCGACCCGGGCCGGCTGCTCGGCCGCCGCACCGAGACGGCCGCGGCCTGACACGCAGCGGGGCGCCGCTCGCGCCCCGGCTTCCTGCTCTGCGCGGCGCGGGATCAGTCCAGCGCCGCGTAGACGCCGTTCCAGAACGCCTCGTAGAGCGTCATCCAGCCCGCATCCCACATCCGCTGCGTCAGCAGCACGCCGATCAGTTCCTCGGCCGGGTCGCACCAGAAGCTGGTGCCGAAGCCGCCATCCCAGCCGAAGCGGCCCGGCGAGCCCGCCGGCCCGTCGCGATGCGTCACGACACCGACGCCGAGACCCCAGCCGCGCGCCTCCCAGAAGCCCGGGAAGAAGGGCGAGGCCGCCTTCTGCGCCGGCGTGATCTGGTCGGTGACCATCGCCGCCACCGTGTTGCGGCCGAGCACGCGCAGGTCGCCATGCCGCCCGCCCGAGAGCATCATGCGGCCGAGCGCCAGAAGGTCATCGGCCGTCGAGACCAGCCCGCCGCCGCCGGACTCGAACAGCGGCGGCGCGGCGAAGCGCCCGCCCTGCGCCGGATCGAAGAGTTCGAGCGCGCCGTCGGGCCGGGCCCGGCACGCCGCCGTCAGTCGCCCGATCTGAGCCTCGGGCACGCTGAAGCCGGTGTCGGTCATGCCGAGCGGCCCGAGCACGCGTTCCTGCAGCACCGCACCGAGCGGCTTGCCCTCGCACCGCGCCAGCAGCACGCCGAGGATGTCGCTCGCGGTGTGATAGAGCCAGCGCTCACCGGGCTGGTGCGCCAGCGGCAGCGCCCCGATTCGTCGCATGAAGTCATCCGAGTCACCGGCGAAGGCGAAGGGGCCGGGCGCGACGCCGGCCTCCTCCATCGCGCTGCGCAGCGGCGCCTTGGGGCCATCGAGGAAGTCGAGCGCGCCGAGCCCGCAGCGCATCGTCAGCAGGTCGCGCACCGAGATCGGCCGTTGCGCCGGCATGCTCTCCTGCAGCGGCGCGCGCGGCGCGCGCAGCACGCGGCGGGATGCGAGTTCCGGCAGCCACGGCTCCACCGAGCCGTCGAGCGTGAGCCGCCCCTCCTCGACCAGCGCCAGTGTCGCGACGGCGAGGATCGGCTTGGTGACGGAGGCGATGCGGAACAGGCTTTCGCGGCGCATCGGCGGTCCGGCCGGCGCCTGCTCGCCGACATAGCTCGCGCGCACCGTGCCGCGCCGCCAGAGCAGCACGACCGCGCCGGCGATCGTGCCCTGCTCCACCGCACGGTGGAGCAGGGCGTCCACGCGCGCGAGGCGCGCGGAGGAGAAGGCCGCCACCCGCTCAGGCCACGCGCCGGTAGCGCGCCGTCATGAAGCGAGCCATGGCGCCGTCGGGGCCTTCGACCTCGGAGGCAATGAGGCGCGTGTCGTCGTCCTCCAGCGTGACGATGTCGCGGTAGCGCGCGGTCCCCTCGCCCGACATCGCCGGACCCGTCGTATCGAGCAGCAGGGACCGCCCGTCCTCGCTGAGTGTTCCCTCGTAGACGAACATGTGCGGCATCATCGAGCCGATGAAGTTGCCGCGGAACCGCTGCGCGCGCGCGTCGTAGCCCAAGGCGATGGTCCAGCGCGCGTGGCCGCCGCCCGGCATCTCGCCCTCGTTCTCGCCGACCACCCAGAAGCCGCCGAGCGAGGTGACGCGCTCCGTGCCGGAGGAGTGCATGACCTGCCCATCGGGCCCCATGCATTCGCCTTCGAAGGTCCAGGATCCGATCATCCGGTGCAGCCAGCCATGCTCCGGCGCGTGCGGGATCGCGCCGGGGCAGATCGCTGGCGTCTGCAGGACATGGGCAGTGAGCCTGTCCAGCGTCTCGTTCCAGGCGCGCTCGAAGCCGAGTTCCAGATGCGTCGCGCGCATCGCAGGCGTCGGATGCGTCCAGCGGACATCGAGGCGCGTGCCCTCTCCTTCCGGCGCGAAGGTCGTCGTGCCGACGGCGCCGACCAGCGGGCAGCAGGATTCGCCCAGCACGCGCAGCACCAGGCGGCGCGGCGCCTCCACCGCGTCCACCGCCATCAGGTTCGGGTATTCCCTCCCTTCGGCATCGCGCATCAGCGTGCGATGGATGCCGCCCGGCCGCAGATCCACCTCGGCCTCGGGCGTGGTCATGCCGTGCGGCCCCCACCAGGCCTTGATCCGCTCCGGCTCCACCCAGGCGGCGAAGACCGCCTCGGGCGAAGCGGGGATGTGGCGCGTCTTGACCAGTTCCTGCGTGGCGACATGCGTGTCCATCTGGCCGCTCCTTCCTCGTTGCGTTCGTTCAGTGCCGCGTCGCGGGCGGATAGGGATCGGCCCAGGCGGGCAGCGCCATCAGCCGGTCGTGCCAGCGCGCGATGCGCGGGAAATCGGAGAGCGGGATCGCGGCCTGGTCGGCATAGGGCAGCACCGCCGCCACCGCGAAATCCGCGACCGTCAGCGCATCGCCGAGCAGGAAGCGCCGTCCGTCGAGATGCGCCTCCACCAGCGCCGCCGCCTCGCGGAAGCCGCGCGTCGCCGCCTCCATCGCCGCTTCGTCGGGCGGGCCGAGGGCGAAGCGCGGACGGATCACGTGCTCGAAATACAGCGCGCCGCCGTGCCGGTTCAGCGCATCCGCTTCCCAGCTCATCCAGCGGAGCACCTCGACCTGCTGCGCCGGTTCCGCTGGCCACAGCGCCGATCCGGCGCGCATCGCCAGGTGACAGATGATCGCGTTGGATTCCCAAAGCCGCAGCGCGCCATCCTCCAGCGCGGGCACCTTCCCGTTCGGGTTGATCGCGAGATAGGCCGGCGCCTTGTGCTCCCCGCGCCCGAGATCGACGCGGCGATACTCCATGGGCAGGCCCAGGTGCCGCGCCGCCGCGCAGGCCTTCCGCGGGGCGAGCGTGTCCGCGTAGTGCAGCCGCATCCTCGTCATCGCATCCCTTCCCGTCGTTGCGTGTCAGCCCCGCACGCCGCCGGGCTCGTGCAGCGCCACCAGTCGCTCCAGCGATTCCGTCCAGCCGCGGGTATGACGCGTGGCCGTCGCCTCGTCGGCGAAGCGGTCATGCGTGAGCGTCACCTCGGTGCCCTCCGGCACCACGCGGAACTCGACCGTCACGCGGGAGACGCGCTCCGGCGTGCTGGTCCAGTGCCAGTCGAAGACCAGACGGCGCTCGGGCTCGATCGCGGTGTAGCGGCCATTCGCCTCGTGCCGCTCGCCATTGTCCTCGCGCAGCACGACGCGGAAGCGGCCGCCGAGGTTGAGATCCGCCTCCGCCTCCTCGGCGCGCGTGTGGTGCGGGCCGAACCAGAGCATCATGAGCTCCGGCTGCGTCCAGGCGGCCCAGACGCGCGCCGGCGGCGCCTTGATGCGCTTCACCAGCGTGAGATAGGGCGCGATCACGTTCACCGGCCGTCCTCCAGTATCGCGGCGAGCCGGTCGAGGCTCTCGCCCCAGAAGCGCTGGTAATGCGCCAGCCAGCCCATGGCGTCCCGTATCCCCTTCCCGTCGAGGCGGCACGTCACGGTCCGTCCAGCCTTCCGCCTTGTGACGAGGCCGGCCTGTTCCAGCACGTCGAGGTGCTTCATCACCGCCGGCAGCGAGATCGGCAGGGGCGCTGCGATCTCGCTGACCGTCAGCGCCTCCGCCGCGTCGAGCCGGGCGATGATCGCGCGCCGCGTCGGGTCGGAGAGGGCGCCGAACACGCGATCCAGCGCGGGCGATTGACGGTTAACCATGCGGTTTACCATACGCGTCCCGCACCCTGCGTCAAGCGTCGGACGCGGCATCGCGCGACCGTGAAGCCGCTTGCACCGCGCGTGGGGCCCCAGGCTATGCTGCAGCATCCTGGGAGGAACGCCATGATCCGCTCGACCCGCCGCGCCGCGCTCACCCTGTTGGCGCTGCCGGCGATCGCCCGCGCGCAAGGCGCCTGGCCGGAGCGCGGCGTGACGATGATCGTGCCCTTCCCGCCCGGCGGCGCCACCGACATGATCGGACGGATGGTCGCCGAAGGACTGGCGCCGCGCCTCGGTCGCCCGGTCG
Source organism: Falsiroseomonas bella (assembly GCF_003173615.1). Taxonomy (GTDB): domain Bacteria; phylum Pseudomonadota; class Alphaproteobacteria; order Acetobacterales; family Acetobacteraceae; genus Falsiroseomonas; species Falsiroseomonas bella. Next base: position 302,154 of record NZ_QGNA01000001.1, read on the forward strand.
TGGTGGACAACAGGCCGGGGGCCGCGGCCAATATCGGCGTCGCGGCGCTCGCGCGCGCCGTGCCCGACGGCTACACCTTCGGCGTCGTCAGCCTGACGACCATGGGCATCAATCCCTGGCTGTACAAGGACCGGCTGCCCTTCGACCCCGACCGCGACTTCATGCCGCTGACCAACGGCGCGATCACGCCGAACGTGCTCGTGGTCAATCCGCGCAAGATCCCCGCGACGAACCTGGCCGAGCTTGTTGCCTGGCTGCGCGCCAATCCGGGCCGCGCGAATTACGGCGCCGGCGCGGCGGGTACCGCGATCCATGTCGCGATGGAGATGTTCCTCGCCGCCAGCGGCACCCGCGCGACGCATGTGGCGTATCGCGGCTCGGCGCCGATGATGACAGACCTGATCGCCGGCCAAGTGGACCTCGCGGTGGACGGCGCCGCGGTCGCCTGGCCACATGTGCAGGCCGGCAGCATCCGCGCCATCGCGACCACCGGAGCGCAGCGCGCCTTCTTCGCGCCGGAGCTGCCGACGCTCCACGAGATGTTCCCCGACACCATCATCGACCCCTGGCACGGCTTCGCCCTGCCCGCAGGCGCGCCGGCGCCGGTCGCCGAGCGGCTGTCGCGAGAGATCCAGGCGGTGCTGCGCGATCCATCGATCGACCAGCGCATGCGCCAGGCGGTGATGCTGCCGGCGCCGATGCAGCCCGCGGAATTCGCCGCCTTCATCCAGGCGGAACGGCGGCGCTACGGCCCGGTGATCGAACGCGCCGGGATCCGCGCGGACTAGACCCGCCTCACCGCGTCCAGACGCGGTGAGGCGGGTCTAGCTCTTGTTTGACGCGTTTTCCGAGTCGCCGAGCGATTCCGCTCGGCCTGAAAGCGCTCTAGCGCCGCCCGGCGGAAACGCGGCGGGCCGGCTACTCCACCTTGATGCCGGCCGCCTGGACCACCGGCGTCCAGCGCGTGATCTCTTCGCGGATGAAGGCGCTGTACTCGGCGGGGGTGCTGGCATGCACCTCGTAGCCCTGGCTGATCAGGCGCGTGCGCAGCTCCGTTCCTTCGCCCATGGTGGCGACGATGCCGGCATGCAGCTTCGCCAGGATCGCTGGATCGGTGCCCGCCGGCGCGAGGATGCCGTAGAAGCCCGAGCCGATGAGCTCCGGCATGCCCTGTTCGATGACCGTCGCGACATCGGGCAGCATCGGATGCCGCTGGCGCGAACCAATGGCGATGCCGCGCAGTCGCCCGCCCACCACATGCGCCCCGGTCGGCACCAGCGCATCGTAGAAGCCATGCACCTGGCCCGAGAGCGCATCCTGGATCGCCTGGCCGGCGCCGCGATAGGCGACCACCGTGAATCCCGGGCCGCTCTTGGCGCGCAGCACCTCCGCCATCAGATGCGTCACCGCGCCGACATTCGGCACGGCCATGTTGAAGCCCTGCGGGCTCTTGCCCGCGGCGATCACATCGGCCAGCGACCGCTCCGGCCGCGTCGGATGCACTGCCGCCAGCGCAGGGATCGAGGCGACCAGGCTCACCGGCGCGAAATCCCGGCCCACATCGTAGGGCAGCCGCATGCCGAGCGCGGTGTTCAGCGCGATGGGCGCGGCGGCGAAGAGCAGCGTGTAGCCGTCCGGCTGCGACTTCGCGACCGCATCCATGCCCGGCACGCCCGCGGCGCCGCCGCGATTCTCGATCACGAAGCTCTGGCCGAAGCGCTGCTGCAGCTGCTGCGCCAGCAGGCGTCCCACCATGTCGAGCGCCCCACCGGCAGCAACCGGCAGGACGAAGCGCACCGGCCGCGTCGGCCAGGCATCGGCGCCCTGGGCGAGCGCGGGCGTGGCGAGCGCCCCGACTGCGAGCGTGGTGAAGTGACGGCGCAGCATGGCGTGTCCTCCCTGTCTTCTGCGTTCAGCGCGGCGCGCGTTTGCCGGGCGTGACGGTGACGTCGCGGATGCGGCCGGAATAGGGGAAGGCGCCGTGCCGCTCGTATAGGTCCCACAGCACCGGACCGCGGCGGTCCAGCCCCACATCCAACCCTTCGAAGACGCCGTAGAACACCATGCTCGGCGCCATCGGCGTGAAGGGCACGACCTCCGCCCCGTTGATGGTGAGCCTGCCCTCGCCGCGGCGCTGGCCATGCGCGCGATACTCGAAGGCAATGGTGACATCGCCCTCCGGCATCGGCACGGAGGGCAGATCGGTGGTCTCGCCGAAGCCGTTGTAGTGGAAGTGCAGCCGCCCGCCCTCGACCCACAGCACCATGCCGCCGGTCGGATCGCCGATGGCCCACAGGATGCCCTGGTCGCCCTTGCGGCAGGAGGCGCGGACTTCGATGGCGTAGTCGCGGTCGCTGATCAGCGGGAACAGGTCGAAGCGGTGCACCGTGTCCGCGCCCGGCAGGAAGCGCCGCGGCTGGTCGGCGCGCGCGGCGAACTCCGGCGCCAGGTCGCGGAACTTGTCGAGCCGGTCGCGATTGTCCAGCGGATAGACCTGGTTCGACCAGGCCGCCGTGTCGAACGCTTCCACCAGTTCCTTCAGCTTGTCCGGTTTCTCCCGCGCAAGGTCGGTGGACTCGGAAAAATCGCGCGTCAGGTCGTGCAGCGTCCAGTTGTTCCAGTCGATCTCCGCGCCGCGCTTCTGGATGGAGCGCGCCAGCCAGCCGTCGCGGTAATAGGCGCGGTTCGACCAGCATTCGTAGTACTGCTCGTTGCGCGGCGCGACGGCGGCGGGCTCGCGCAGCAGCGCGGCAAAGCTGCGCCCGTCCATGGCCCGCGCCGGCCGGTCATGCAAGCGCTCCAGCGGCGGCGCCGCGGCGCAATCCAGCAGCGTCGGCATGATGTCGGTGACATGCACGAATTGCTGCCGGATCGCGCCGGGGTCCGGGATGCGCCGCGGCCAGGACAGGATGAAGGAGACGCGCCTTCCGCCCGCGCCGGTGTAGGTCTTGAAGGACGGGAAGGGCGCGTTGCACATCTCGCCCCAGCCCGTGGGATACAGGCTGGCGCTACGCGGGCTGCCGAGGTCGTGCGCCGTCGCGCGCTCCACCTCGATCGGTGGCGGGGCGAGGCCCATGTAGCGGCGGTTGTTGTTGAACATTCCCGTCGGCCCGCCGGCATCGGTCGCGCCGTTGTCGGAGGTGACGAGGATGATCGTGTTGTCGCGCTCGCCGGTCTCGTCCAGGAAGTCCAGCAGGCGGCCGATGTTCTGGTCCACGCAGTCGATCATCGCCGCGTAGCATTCCATGTGCCGCGCCAGCATGGCGCGGTCGGCGGGATCGGTGTTCTCCCACGCGGCGACGCGCGGGTCGGAGGCCGGCAGCTTCGTGCCCGGCGGGATCAGCCCCATCGCGATCTGGCGCCTGTGGCGCGCCGCGCGCAGCACGCTCCAGCCGATGTCGTAGCGGCCGCGGTATTTCGCGAGGTCGGCCGGCTTCGCCTGCAGGGGCGCGTGCGGCGCGTTGTTGGCGACGTAGAGGAAAAAGGGCTTCTCGGGGGAATGCGCGCGCAGGTCGGACAGCCAGCGCAGCGACTGCGTCATCCAGTCATCCGTCGCGTAGTAGTCGCGCGGATACGCTTCCATCGGGATCACCTGGTTGCCGGCGGTCAGCGCGGTCGGGAAGAAGAAATGCGTCTCGCCTTCCAGGAAGCCGTGGAAATGGTCGAAGCCGCGCTGGCAGGGCCAGGACCGCTTGTCGCCGGCCGGCGTGCAATCCGCCGTCGGCGTGTTGTGCCACTTGCCGACCGCGCAGGTGGCGTAGCCGGACGCGCGCAGCGTCTCCGGCAAGGTGGCGCAATCCATCGGGATCTCGCCGCGATAGCCGGGATAGCCGGCGTCGTTGTTGGCGAGCCATCCCGTGCCGGCGGCATGTGCGTTGATGCCGGTCAGCAGCGCGGCCCGCGCGGGGGAGCAGATGGGATGCGTGGTGTAGTGGTTGAAGCGCAGCCCTTCCTTCGCCAGGCGATCCATGTTCGGCGTCTCGATCTCGCCGCCGAAGCAGCCGGGATCGGAGAAGCCCATGTCGTCCATCAGGATGACAACGATGTTCGGCGCGCCCTTCGGCGCATGGTGCCGCGCCGGCCATTCCGGCGTGCTTTCCTCGCGCGAGCGGCCGATATGCTGTGTCATCCCGGTGTCCCCACAACAACGCTGGCATCCATGATGGGCGGCGGCGGGTAGTGATGGCCGCGCTGGCCGGAGAGGCCGCGATTGACGCCGCCGCGGAATTCGCGCGCCGGCATGCCGACCAGCCTGCCGTCCCGGATCCAGTCAAGATCCGCGCCCCAGGCGCCCTCGACCAGCGCCGCCTCCAGCCGCGCGCGAACCCCGTCGAGCTCGGGGTCGGCGCTGCGGTCATGCAGCTCGCGCGGATCCTCCTGCAGGTCGAAGAGCTGCATGACGTTGCCGCAGGGATACCAGAGCAACTTGTGCCGGCCGTCCGTCGCCATGCGCGTCGCGTTCGCATCCTCGCGGCAGGCGCCGAGGAAGACCTCGCGGCGTGCCTGCCCCACCATCGACAGGCCCTCGACATGCGCGGGCGATTCCACGCCGGCGAAGTCCAGCAGCGTCGGCATCACATCCGCAAGGCCGACCAGGCGCTTGTCCACGCTGCCCGGCGGCGTGCGGGCATCGCCGGCCGGCCCGACCAGCAGCGTCGGCACGCGCGCGCTGTCCTCGTAGTAGAGCCGCTTCGCCCAGAGCCCGTGGGCGCCCAGCATGTCGCCGTGATCCGCGGTGAACAGGATCACCGTCTCGTCCAGCAGACCTTCCTCCCGCAGCGTGCCGATCACCAGGCGAAGCTGGTGGTCGATATGGGTGCAGAGCGCCATGAAGGCCTGCATGATCTGCCGGTAGTGATGCGGCTTCACATGCGCCCAGTAGTCGCGCACCGCACGCAGCGCATAGGGCTGCGCCGTCTCCTCCTGCGCCCAGGCGCCCATCGGCGGCGGCGGCGCATCCGCGTCGCGGTAGATGTCGAGATAGGCGTTCAGCGGGATCAGCGGCGGATGCGGCGCCGTGTAGGACAGGTGCCAGAAGCCCGGCCGCGTCGGGTCGCGGCGCTTGATCTCCCGGCACATCCGCCAGGTCGTCCAGTTCGTGACGTGGCAATGCTCCGGCAGGTGCCAGGGGCGCCAGAGATAGTCGTTGTTGTTCATGCCGTGGTCGAAGCCGCGGCCCGGGAACCCCTGGTCGGCGATGTAGATGTCGTGGTCGTCCGGCCCGCCGAGATGCGGTCGCCCTTCCTCGGCCAGATGCACCTCGTCGAAGCCGATGCGGTCGCGCGGCGGATAGACATGCAGCTTGCCCACCGCCGTCGTCTGGTAGCCGGCCTCGTGCAGCAGCGCGGGCAGCGTCGGAAGGTCCGGCATGCGCAGCGCGGGGTCGAAGCTGCGGTCGCCATGCTGCTTCGCGGTGGTGCCGGTCATCATCGTGCGGCGCGCGGGGATGCAGATCGGGCATTCGGAATAGGTGCGCGGATAGCGCACGCCGACGCGCGCCAGCTGGTCGAGCGTCGGCGTCAGGATGGTCGGGTGGCCCTCATAGCCGGCAAGCGAGGCCGGCCACTGGTCCACCGTGACGAAGAGAATGTTCGGGCGGGCAGTCACTCCACCCGCGCCCCGCTTGCCTGCACCAGCGGCCCGAACTTCTGGCGCTCCGCCTGGATCCAGCTTGCGAAGTCGGCCGCGCTGCCGCCCGCGAAGGGCAGGCCGAGCTGGCGCGCGCGCTCGATCACCGCAGGCTCGCGCAGCGCCGCGTTGAACGCGGCGTTGAGCTTCTGCACCGCATCAGCTGGCACGCCGCGCGGCGCCACCACGCCATGCCAGGATGTGAAGGCATAGCCAGGCACCCCGCTCTCCGCGACGGTCGGCAGGTCCGGCGTGAACGGGCTGCGGCTCGCGCCCGTCACGGCGATGGCCCGCACCTGGCCCTGGTTCACCGCGGGCAGCAGCGTGCCGTCGATCAGCAGGTCGATGCGCCCCGCGATCAGCTCCTGCGCCGCGGGCGCGCTGCCCCGGAAGGGCACATGCGTCATCTTCGTCCCGCTCAGGCTCATCAGCATCTGCGTCGCGAGATGCCCCGCCGTGCCGGGGCCAGGCGTGCCGAAATTCAGCGCATCGGGCCGCGCCTTCGCCGCGGCGACGAGATCCGCCACCGTGCGATGCGGGCTGTCCTTCGGCACGCCGACCAGCAGCGAGACCTCCGTCAGACGGATGATCGGCGCGAAGGCGTCCGGGTCGTAGGGCAGACGCGCGAAGAGGTGCGGCGCGATCGCCAGGATGCCGATATCGGCGAAGAGCAGCGTGTGGCCATCCGCCGGTGCGCGCGCCGCCGCGCCGGCGCCGATGGTGCCGCCGCCGCCGCCGCGATTCTCGATCACCAGCGGCTGACCGATCTCCTTTTCCACGGTCGGCGCGAGAAGCCGCGCCATGATGTCGTTGTTGCCGCCGGGCGGATAGGGGACGATCACCGTCACTGGCTTCTCCGGCCAGGCGGCGCGCGCGATTCCCGGCGCGGCCAGCGCCGCCGCGACAAGCCCGAATGTCCTGCGTCGCATCCGCACTCTCCTCAATACAGGGCGCTGCGCGGCGGGCCCGCGCTGATCGTCGCGGCCAGCGCGTCCAGATGCGCCTTCAGCCTGTCCGCCCGCAGCGCGGCGTCGTCCCACAGATTGTCGAACTCGCCGGGATCGCTGGCGTGGTCGAAGATCTCGCCCTTCGCGTGCCCATGATAGACCACCGACTTCCAGCGCCCGTCGAACACCATGGAGCCGTGGCTGTGGTCCGAGTGACCGCCGATGCTGTCCTTGAACTCGCAGACGACATGCGCCTTGTGGACATGCGGGTCGGCGCGGCCTTCCAGAATCGGCAGAAGCGAGCGGCCCTGCATCTGCCAGGGCACCGCGATGCCGGCGGCCTCCAGCAGCGTCGGCGCGATGTCCACGAGCTCCACCAGCGCGTCGCTCTCAAGCCCCGCCTGCACGCGGCCGGGCCAGCGCCACAGCATCGGCACATGCACAAGCCCTTCGAAGAACCGGCAGCCCTTCAGCACAAGGCCGTGGTCGCCGAGCAATTCGCCATGATCCGAGTGGAACAGGACCAGCGTGTCCTCCTCCTGCCCGCTGTCGCGCAGCGCTGCCAGGATGCGCGCGACCTGGACGTCCAGGTGCTCGATCATGGCGTAGTAGTTGGCCTTCACCTGCAACGCGTCGTAATCCTCGGGCACATGCGACGCCACCTTGTCGTGGTCGCGTTCCTTCGGCGGCGGGGCCGGCGCGGCATTGCGGCGGATGGTGGGGTCCACCGGCTTCTTCTGCTGCTGGTCAACCCCCTCGAAGTCGCGCCAGCGCTCGGCGTCCGAAGGGCGCCACAGCGGCAGCGGCAGCGTCGCCGCATCCACCCGCGCCAGCGCCTCCGGCGGCGCATCAAAGGGTGCGTGCGGGTCGAAGAAATTCAGCGAGAGGCACCAGGGCCCGTCGCGGCGATCGGTGATGAACCGGATCGCCATCTCGGCGCACCAGGTGGATTGGTGGTACTCCGCAGGCACGCCTGCGCCGACGAAGGCGCCCTTGTCGCGATACAGCGCCTGCGGGTCCACCTTCTTCTCGTGCCGCAGCCAGTGCTCATAGGCATCGCCACGCGCGGCATCCGGCGTGGGGTGGTGGTTCCAGTGGAACACGCGGTAGCCGTCGTCGGTGCGCTTCTCATGGTGCTTCGCGGCGGAGAGATGCAGCTTGCCGACCAGCCCGCAATCATAGCCGTGGTCGGCCAGGATGCGCGTGACCAGCACCTCGTTCGGCGGGAAGAAGGCGTTGCCGTTGCGGTAGACGTGGTGGCTCGCCGGGTAGCGTCCCGTGAGCATGCTCGCGCGCGACGGTGTGCAGATTGGCGACTGCGTGTAGGCACGGCGGAACGCCGTGCCGCGCTCGGCCAGCCCGTCCTGCGCCGGCGTGCGGATATGCGGATTGCCGAGGCGGCGGATCGTGTCCCAGCGCTGCTGATCGGTGCAGATCCAGAGGATGTTCGGGCGTTTGCTCACTCGATGCGGATCCCCGCGGCGCGCACCGCCTCGGCCCATTGCTTGCGCTGGTCGGCAATCAGCGCGCCGAAGGATTCCGCTGTTCCCGGCGCGGCGCTCGCTCCCATCTCGCCCAGGCGTCCCGTCACCTCCGGCATCGCGAGCACCGCGTTGATCTCGGTGTTCAGGCGCTGGACGATCGCATCCGGCACGCCAGCGGGCGCCGTCAGCCCGAACCAGCCGGGTGTCGAGAAGCCGGCGAGCCCCGCCTCGTCCGCCGTCGGCACCTCCGGCCAGGCGGAGATGCGCGGCGTGCCGGCGACCATCAGCGGCCGCACGCGCCCGGCCTGCACCTGCCCCGCGGCTTCCAGCGGGCTTGCGATCATCGCCTGCACGCGGCCGGCGGCGAGGTCCGCTACGGCGGGCCCGCCGCCGCGATAGGGCACATGCACCAGGTCGATGCCGGCGCGCAGCTTCAACAGTTCGAACGCGACATGCGGCAGCGAACCGTTGCCCGGCGAGGCGTAGTTGAGCTGCCCCGGCCGCGACTTCGCCAGCGCGACGAACTCCGCGAAGTTCTGCGCCGGCACTTCGCTGCTGACCATCAGCGCGTTCGGGCTGAGCACGAGCAGCGCGACGGGCCGGAAGTCGCGCTCGGAATTGAAGGGCAGGTTGGCGTAGGCGAAGGGGATGATGGCGAAGGGCGGCGGCGTCAGCAGCAGCGTGTAGCCATCCGGCGCGCTGCGCGCGACTTCCGTGGTGCCGATGACGGTGGCGGCACCGGGCTTGTTGTCCACCACGACCGTGCGGCCGAGCCGCGTGCCCAGGTGGTTGGCAACCAGCCGCGCGGAGACATCGGAGGAGCCGCCGGGCGCAAAGGGAACCACGATGCGGATGTTGCGCGCGGGCCACTCGCCCTGCGCCTGGACCGCCGCAGGCAGGGCCAGCGCGCCCGCCGTGCCGAGCAGCAGCGCGCGACGGCCGGGCCGCGCCAAGGCGGCCCCGTGATGGCGTTCGGACATCCCTTCCTCCCCCGGTTCCGTGGCAAAGTGGCCTGACCAGTTGAAGGATGCTGGTCCGGGTGCCAAACACCTGTCAACCAGCGAAGCCACCGCATGCCCTTCGAACCCATCGAGCCGCGGCGCCTGTTCCGCCGTATCGCCGAGCAGATCGCGGCGATGATCGCCCGCGGCGACCTGCCGCCCGGCAGCCGCCTGCCCGCGGAACGCGAACTGGCGCAGCGCCTCAACGTCAGCCGGCCATCGGTGCGGGAGGCGCTGATCGCGCTCGAGATCGCGGGCCTCGTCGAGGTGCGCGGCGGCTCGGGCGTCTATGTCCGCAACGGCGCGCCGGAACCCGTGGCGCAACCCGCCGATGCGCCCGGGCCCTTCGACGTGCTGGAAGCGCGCATGGTGGTGGAGCCCGAATGCGCCGCCCGCGCCGCGCGGGCCGAGCCGGCGGCGCGCGCCGCCGTCGCCGAGGCCTTCGGCCGCATGGCCGCCGCGCGCCGCGCCGGCCGGCCGGACGAGGACAGCGACCGCGCCTTCCACCTCGCCATCGCGGAAGCCGCGGGGAACACCGCGCTCGCGCGCATCGTCGGCGGGCTGTGGCGCGACCAGACGGCGCCGCTGGCGAGCCGCCTGACCGACCTCGCCGTGTCGCCGGCACGGCGGCGCGACAACCTGGCGGAGCACGCGGCCATCGCTACGGCGATCGTGGCTGGCGATGCCGCCGCGGCGCGCGCCGCGATGCGCCGCCACCTCTCGGCCGTGCGCCGCGCGCGGCTCCAGGGCCTGGAAGGCGCATAGCGGGGGCGCTTCCGCCCGGCGCGATCCGGTGCAAGCCTGTCGCCTGGCCGATGGCGAGGAGATGGCAGGCGATGGACGCATTCGAGCGCAAGCTGCTGGACCAGGTGACGCTGGATGCGCCCTGGGAGCTGGTGGAAACCTTCTCCCGCACGGTGCGCACCCTGCCCGACGAGGTGAACCGCAGCGGCGAGATGATCGGGGAACGGCTGCGCGCCCGCGGCATTCCCGTCACGCTGCACCGGCCGGAGATTTACCTGGCGGTGCCGCTCTCGGCCTCGGTGGAAGCCGGCGGCGTCACGCATCGCGCAAAGCCGCCCACCTCCTCGCTGCCGGTGCCGCAGGGGCGCACCGCGCCGCTGGTCTACCTGCCGGCGAACCCGGCCGCGCTGCGCTCCTATTCGCGCGACATCGGCAAGCTGTTCGGCGGCAGCATCCGCGACGAGGCGGAGGCGCGCGACCGCGTCGCCGGCAAGATCCTGCTGACGGAAGGCTTCGGCAACCCCGCCATCGCCTCCCTGGTGGAGGAATGGGGCGGGCTCGGCGTGATCGCGGCCAATCCGGGCGTCGATGTGCATTGGGGCACCTGCACCACGATCTGGGGCACGCCTGATCTCGATGACCTGCCGCGCAAGCCGAAGATCCCGATGGCCACGGTGAACAAGGCGAGCGGCGAGGCGCTGCGGAAGGTCGCCGAGGCCGGCGGCAGCGCGACGATCCGGAGCGAACTGCTCGAAGGCCTGTTCGCGCAGGTCGTGCCGGAGGTGCGCATCCCCGGCACGGACGGCACCGATGACTTCGTGCTGCTACATGGCCACTACGATTCCTGGGATGTCGGCGTCGGCGACAACGCTACCGGCAACGCCACGCTGCTGGAGATCGCACGCGTGTTGTGGGCGAATCGCGCGCAGCTTCGCCGCGGCGTGCGCATCTGCTGGTGGCCCGGCCATTCGACGGGCCGCTATGCTGGCAGCACCTGGTACTCGGATGCCTTCGCCATCGACCTCGACGAGCATTGCGTGGCGCAGGTGAACTGCGACAGCCCCGGCTGCCGCTGGGCCACCAGCTTCCACGACACTACCAGCATGCCGGAGACGAATGCGCTGGTGACGGCCGCGATCACCGAGGTGGTTCCCGACGCGGTGGTGAAGACCAAGCGCCCGAAGCAGGCGGGTGACTACTCCTTCAACAACATCGGCATCACCAGCTTCTACATGCTGAGCTCGACCATGCCGGACGAGCTGCGGAAGGAGAAGGGCTACTACGACGTCTCCGGCTGCGGCGGGAACATCGCCTGGCACACCGAGAACGACACGCTGGAGATCGCGGACAAGGACAATTTGCTGCGCGACATGCGGATCTACCTGCTCTCCGTGCTGCGCGTGACGCAGCCGGAACTGCTGCCTTTCGAGTTCACCGCGACGGCCGAAAACTTCGCCCGGACGCTGGCGCGCTACGCCGAGGCCGCGGGTGGTCTTGCCGATCTCTCGCCCGCCATCGCCGCGACGGAGGAGTTCCGCGGCGCGGTCGCGACGCTGCAGCGCGATGCCGCCGCCGGCGCCGTGCCGGCGGCGCGCGCCAATGCGGTGCTGAAGCGGCTTGCGCGCCTGCTGGTGCCGCTGGATTTCACCACCGGCCCGCGCTTCACGCACGATCCCGCCTATTCCACGGGTTCCCTGCCCTGCCTTGCGGCGGCGGCCGAGCTGAAGCGCCACGAGGGCACGATGCGCGGCTTCGCGCAAACCCAGCTGCTGCGCGGGCGGAACCGCTACGTGGCCGCGCTGCGCGAGGCGACGCGGCTGGTACGTTTCGCCGACGGCTGACGCGACGCAATCGCGCCCGGCCTCTTTTCGCCGGGCGCGGATGCGTGCCAGCATCGGGGCGACGGGTTGGGGATCAGGGCATGACGGCTTCGCGGGCTGGGGCCATCGCGCGGGCGCAGCGCGGCTTCGACGAGGGCGAGTACCTCGCGCGGCTGCGCGACCTCGTCGCCGTGCCGACCGAGAGCCAGCTCGAGGGCAGCCTGCCGGCGCTGACGCGCTATTGCGCGGAGACGATGCCGGCGCTGATGCGGGGCATGGGCTTCGAGCCCACCGTTCTCGACAACCCCCGCGAGGGGCGCGGCCCGGTCTTCGTCGGCACGCGCATCGAGGACCCCGCGCTGCCCACCGTGCTGGTCTATGGTCATGGCGACGTCGTGCGCGGCCTCGCGCCGAAATGGAGCGCGGGGCTCGATCCCTGGCAGGTCACGGTGCGCGGCGAGAAATGGTACGGCCGCGGCACGGTGGACAACAAGGGCCAGCATCTGATCGCCATCGATGCGCTGCGCGCCGTCATCGCGGAGCGCGGCCGCCTGGGCTTCAATGCGAAGGTGCTGGTGGAGACCGGCGAGGAACAGGGCTCGCCCGGCCTGCGCGAGCTGCTGCGGGCGGAGAAGCACCGGCTCGCCGCCGATGTCTTCATCGGCCTCGACGGGCCGCGGCAGACGACCTTCATGCCGGAGATGAAGCTCGGCGCGCGGGGCGGCGTCGCCTTCGACCTCGTGGTGCATCTGCGCGACCACGCGCATCATTCCGGCCATTGGGGCGGCGTGCTGACCGATCCCGGCTTCGTGCTCGCGCAGGCCATGGCGAGCATCGTGGACCGCAAGGGCCGCATCCAGGTGGAGGGCTGGACTCCGAAGGAGATCCCGCCCGCCGTGAAGCGCGCGATCGGCGCCCTGGTTTTCGAGGACATCCCCGGCCTGCCGGAAGGCGACCCCGACTGGGGCGAGCCCGGTCTGACGAAAGCGGAAAAGATGTTCGGCTGGACGAGCGTGATCGTGCTCGCCGCCCTCACCGGCCATCCGGACGCGCCGACCAACGCCGTGCAGGGCGAGGCCCGGGCACGGCTGCAGGTGCGCCATTGCGCCGACATCAAGGGCGCCGACATCGTGCCGGCGCTGCGCCGCCACCTGGACAAGCACGGCTTCCAGATCGTGCGCGTCGAGCCGGTGCTGGAGCGCGACATGTTCGGCGCCAGCCGCACCGATCCGGACGATCCCTGGGTGCGCTTCGTCGCCGACAGCATGCAGCGCAGCGCCGGCCGCGCGCCCAACGTCGTGCCGAATTCCTCCGGCTCCAATCCTTCGGACATGTTCCAGGAGGAGCTGGGACTGCCGGTGATCTGGATCCCGAACAGCTATGCCGGATGCAACCAGCACGGCCCGGACGAGCACGCGCTGGCGCCGCTGCTGCGCGAGGGGCTCGGCCTGATGGCCGGGCTCTGGTGGGACATCGGCGAGGGCCAGACGCCTCGCCGCGATGCGAAAGGAACCCCCCGATGACCGACGCCCCGCCCGACAGCCTCGCCGCCGCCGTCAGCGGCCCGGAGATGATGGCGAACCTGCGCGAGATCGCGCGCTGGGTGAAGCTGTCGGGCACCGCGGAGGAGCGCGAGGCCTTCGGCTTCCTCGAGAAGCGGATGCAGGAATACGGCTTCCGCACGACGCTGCTGCTGCACGACGCCTTCATCAGCCTGCCCGGCAAGGCGAGCGTGACCGTTGACGGCAAGGCGGTGACCGCGATCACGCAATCCTTCTCCCTGCCCTCGCCCGCCGGCGGGCTTTCGGGCGTGCCGGTCTATCTCGGCCACGGCACCGACGAGGATTTCGCCGGCAAGGATCTGCGCGGCCGCATCGTGCTGGTGGAGGGGATGGCGACGCCTGCCGTCGCGGCGCGCGCCACCGCGGCCGGCGCGGCGGGACAGCTCCACATCAGCCATCACGAGCACATTCACGAGATGTGCATCTCCCCGGTCTGGGGCAGCCCGGGCGCGAGCACGCTGGCGGAGATGCCGCGCACCGTCGCCTGCAGCGTCAACAACGCCGATGGCGGCGCGATCCGCGATGCGCTCGCCGCCGGGAAGCAGCCGCAGGTGACGCTACATGCCGAGGTGGACACAGGCTGGCGCAAGACGCCGATCCTGCAATGCGAGCTCGACGGGTCGGAGGCCGACGGCCCCTTCGTGATGATGTCGGGCCACTACGACACTTGGTACTACGGCGTGATGGACAACGGCTCGGCCAATTGCGGCATGATGGAGGTCGGCCGCCTGCTGGCGCAGCGCCGATCCTCGCTGCGGCGCGGGCTGCGCATCTGCTTCTGGTCCGGCCATTCGCATGGGCGCTATTCGGGCTCGGCCTGGTATGCCGACACGCATTGGGACGAGCTGGACCGCCGCTGTGTCGCGCATGTGAACGTGGACAGCCTGGGTGGCGCCGGCGCGGCCGTGCTGGAGAATGCGGCCGCGATGACGGAGCTGAGGCACCTCGCGGCGGAGGCGGTGCAGGCGCACACCAACCAGACCTACAAGGGCAAGCGTAAGGCGCGCAATTCCGACGAGAGCTTCGTCGGCATCGGCATCCCCTCGATGCTCGGCTCGATCAGCGAACAGCCGCACCGGCACAGCGCGGCGCGCAATGCGCTGGGCTGGTGGTGGCACACGCCGCACGACCTGCTCGACAAGATCGACGAGTCCAACCTGGTGCGCGACACGCGCGTGCTGATGCAGGTGTGCTGGCGCCTGCTGACGGATGCGGTCGTGCCGCTCGATCACGCCGCGACCGCCGAGGCGCTGGCGAAGGAGCTGGAGCCGTTGGCGGGCAAGCTCGACAGGCGCTTCCCGATTGCGCCGCTGATGCAGGCTGCGGCGTCGCTGCGGCAGGCCGCACAGGCGCTCTCGGCGCCGGGTGGCGGCGCGAAGGATGTCGCAGCCGTGAATGCGGCGCTGATGCGAGCCTCGCGCGCGCTGGTGCCGGCGGACTACACGCTGGGCGACCGCTTCCGCCACGACCCGGCGCTGCCGACGCCCGCCTGGGCCGCCGTGCAGCCGCTGCGCGACCTGGCCGCGACCGCGCCCGGATCCGACGCGGAGAAATTCGCCATGGTGGACGCGCTGCGCGCCCGCAACCGCCTGGCCCATGCGCTGCGGGAAGCGACCGCCGCGCTCCATGCCGCACGCGCCGCGATGGGACACTGACGATGATCCGCAACGATGAACAGATCTGGCGCCTGGTGGATGAGCGCCGCGAGCCCTATGCCGCGCTCAGCGACACCGTCTGGGGCATGCCGGAGCTCTGCTACGATGAGCACCGTTCCTGCGCCGAGCATGTCGCGATGCTGGAGCGCGAGGGCTTCCGCATCACGCAGAACGTCGCGGATATTCCCACTGCCGTGATGGGCGAGGCGGGCGAGGACGGGCCGGTCATCGCCATCCTCGGCGAATACGACGCGCTGCCGGGCCTCAGCCAGGAAGCCGGCATCGCGGAGCCGAAGCCGATGCCGGGCGAGACGCGCGGGCATGGCTGCGGCCACAACCTTCTCGGCTCCGCCTCGCTGCTCGCCGCGGCGGCGGTGAAGGACTGGCTGAAGGCGAACAACGTGAAGGGCCGCGTGCGCTACTATGGCTGCCCGGCGGAGGAAGGCGGCGCCGCCAAGGGCTTCATGGTCCGCGCCGGCGCCTTCGACGACGTGGACATCGCGATCTCCTGGCATCCGGCCGCCTTCTCCGGGGTGAACGAGGCGGTCAGCCTCGCCAACACCCGCATCGACTTCAGCTTCCAGGGCCGCGCGGCGCATGCGGCCTCCTCCCCGCATCTCGGCCGCTCCGCGCTCGACGCGATCGAGTTGATGAATGTCGGCGTCAACTACATGCGCGAGCACATGCCATCCGACGCGCGCATCCACTACGCCTATCTCGATGCCGGCGGCATCGCGCCCAACGTCGTGCAGGCACGCACCAAGGTGCGCTACCTGATCCGCGCGCGGAACCTGGAGGAGCTGACCGGGCTGGTGGAGCGCGTGCGCAAGATCGCCGACGGCGCGGCGCTGATGACGGAGACGACGGTCACCACCCAGGTGATCTCCGCCGTCTCCAACCTGCTCGGCAACACGCCGCTGGAGCAGGCGATGCATGCGAATTTCGAGCGCCTCGGCCCGCCGCCCTTCACGGCGGAGGACCGCGCCTTCGCCGCCGAGATCCAGAAGACGCTGCGGCCGGAGGACATCAGCTCCGCCTATCGTCGCCAGGGCCTGCCGCCGGAGACGGGGAAGGCACTGTGCGACGCGATCGTGCCGCTCGGCGCGAAGGGCGCGGGGATGAACGGCTCCACCGATGTGGGCGACGTCTCCTGGAAGGTTCCCACCGTGCAGGCGCGCGGCGCCACCTATGCCATCGGCACGCCCGGCCATTCCTGGCAGGTGGTGGCGCAGGGCAAGACGGATGCGGCGCATACCGGCATGGTGCATGTCGCGAAGATCATGGCCGGCACGGCGGTGGATGCGATCCTCAACCCCGACCTGATCGCCAAGGCCAAGGCCGACCACCACGCGCGCACCGGCGGCAAGCCCTATCAGAGCCCGCTGCCGGCGGATGCGAAGCCGGCGCTCGGCATGTCGCTCGCCGAGTAATGCAAGGAGCAATGCGATGAAGCGCCTCGCCACCGCCTGCCTGCTCGCCGCGCTGGCCGTGCCCGCCGCGGCGCAGCAGCTCACCATCGGCTTCAAGGCGGCGGTGGACGGCTCCGACCCGCATCTCAACTACACGCCGAACCGCAACGTCCAGCTGCATGTCTACGAGCCGCTGGTGCTGCAGGACGAATTCCTGAAGCCCATCCCCGGCGCCGCATCCTTCTGGCGGCTGGTGGACCCCACCACCTGGGAGTTCACCCTGCGCGAGGGGCTGACCTTCCACGACGGCACGCCGGTGACGGCGGATGACGTGGTCTTCTCCATTCGCCGCGCGCGCGCGATCACGGGGCTGCGCACCTTCGTTGTGCAGACCCGCAGCGTCGCCGCGGTGGAGGCGAAGGATGCGCGCACCGTCGTGATCCGCACCAACGGCCCGGCGCCGCTGCTGCCGAACCAACTCGCCGTCATCGCCATCGTCTCCGCCCGCGCCACGGAGGGCGCGACGGAGGCCGACTTCAACGGCGGCCGCGCCGCGATCGGCACGGGGCCCTATCGCTGGGTGCGTTTCACGCCGGGGCAGGAGGTGGTGCTGGAACGTGCCGCGTCCCACTGGCGTCCGCAGGAGCCGTGGCAGCGCGTGAGCTTCCGCTTCATCCCGAACGACAGTTCGCGCGTGGCCGCGCTGCTGGCCGGCGACGTGGACGTGATCGACAACGTGCCACCCTCCCTCGCCACGCGCCTCAGGGAGAGCGAGCGGACGCAGGTGGTCAGCGGGCCCGGCATGTTCACACTCTACATGTATCTGGATCACTTCCGCGACCAGGTGGTCTTCGCCACCGGCGCCGACGGCCAGCCGCTGCCCCGCAACCCGATCCGGGACGCGCGCATCCGCCAGGCGATGAATCTTGCGATCAACCGCGTCGCACTGGCCGAGCGCGGCATGGAAGGCTTCGCGGATCCGATGGGCCAGTTCGCCGCGCCCGGCTTCATCGGGCATGTCCCGTCCATCGGCGTGGCGCCGCACGATCCCGCCCGCGCCCGCACGCTGCTGGCCGAGGCCGGCTACCCCAACGGCTTCAACCTGACCATCCAATGCACCAATGACCGCTTCGCCGGTGATGCGCGGGTCTGCCAGGCGATCGGGCAAATGCTTTCGTCCGTCGGCATCCGCACCACCGTGGAGGCTCTGCCATCCGCCGTGTTCTTCCGCCGGGCCAATGGCGGCCAGGGGCTGGACCCGGAATTCACCGCCTTCCTCGCCATCTTCGCCTCGTCCACCGGCGTGGCGAGCGAGAGCATGGCCACCATCCTGCGCACGCGGAACGCGGCGCGCGGCCATGGCTCGCTGAACCGCGGCCGCTATTCCAACGCGGAATTCGACGCGGCGCTCGATCGCGTGGACGCCGCCTTCGACGAGGCGGAGCGCGACCGGTTGAACGCCATCGCCACGCGCATCGCCATCGAGGACAATGCGATCCTCCCCATCATCTCGCTGCGCGCCGGCTACGGGGTGCGGCGCGGGCTCACGCTGCAGCCCCGCGGCGACGGCTACACCTTCGCCACCGCGATCAGGCCCGCGCAGTGACGCTTCAAAGCCCTCTCCCCCCACAGGTGGGAGAGGATTGGGTGAGGGGGGATGGCAGGGAGGAGGAAGGCGCTCACCTCGCGCCCGATCAGCCCTTGATCACCCCCGCCTCGCTGAGCCGCGCGTAGTCGGCGTCGCCCAGCAGCGGCGCCAACACCGCTTCATTGTCCTGCCCCAGCTTCGGCGCCGGGTTGCGCAGGATGCCCGGCGTGCGGGACAGGCGCGGCACCTCGCCATGCATGGGCAGCACGCCGTCCGGCATCTCCGGGTCCGGCACCTCGATCAGCGCCTCGCGCTCCGCGACATAGGCGTCGGCGTCCAGGTCGCGCACATCCATGATCGGCCCGATCGTCACGCCGTCCGCGTCAAACTTCCGCAGCGCCTCCTCGATGGTGAGTTGCGCCACCGCATCCCGCACCACCGCGTCGAGCTCCTCGATGTGCTGCAGCCGGTCGGGATTGCTGCGGAAGCGCGGGTCCTCGGCCAGTTCCGGCCGGCCGATGCTCTGCATCAGGCGCACGAAGACGCCCTGCGTGGAGGTGGACAGGCCCAGCCAGCGCCCATCCTTCGTGCGATAGGCGTTGCGCGGCGCGGTGTTGGTGCTGCGGCTGCCGGTGCGCGGCTTCACCTGCCCCGTCAGGCGCCAATTCGCCATCTGCGGCTCCAGCACCGCGAAGATCGGCTCGAACAGCGAGAGGTCCACCACCTGGCCCTCGCCCCTGCGGTTTGCGTGGTGCAGCGCGATCATCGCGGCGGACGCGCCATACAGCCCGGCATAGGCATCGGCCATGAACATCGGCGGCAGGACCGGCTCGCGGTCGCCGAAGCCGTTCAGCGCGGCGAAGCCGGCATAGCCTTCCACCAGCGTGCCGAAGCCGGGCTTGTGGCGATACGGCCCCGTCTGCCCCCAGCCCGAGACGCGCACGATCACCAGCTTCGGATTGAGCGCGAGCAGGTCCTCCGGCGCCAGCCCCATCGCCTCCAGCACGCCCGGCCGGAAGCTTTCCACCAGCATCGCGGCGTCCTGGGCCAGGCGGCGCACGATCACGATGCCCTCCGGCGCGCGCAGGTCCAGGCACACGCTGCGCTTGTTGCGGCAGAAGGCCTTCCAGCTCGTCTCGACGCCCTTCACCTTCCAGGCGCGCAGGCTGTCGCCGGCGGGCGGCTCCACCTTGATCACATCGGCGCCGTGGTCGGCCAGCACCTTGGTCAGCACGTTCCCCGCTACGAGGCGGGAGAGATCCACCACGCGCACGCCATCCAGCGCGCCGCGCGCTGATGGATCGAACTGCCGGAGCGTCTTGCGCGCGCGTGCTGCCATGTCTTGCCCGATGCCCTGAACAGGACCGAAGCTATGGGCCGCGAGAGAGCGTGGTCAATCGGCGGGAGCGGCGGAATGCCCTGGGAAACCAAGCGCGACTTCATCGGCTATGGCGGGAAATGGCCCGATCCGCAGTGGCCGGGCGGCGCGAAGGTCGCGGTCAACTTCGTGCTGAATGTCGAGGAAGGCTCGGAATACTCCGTGCAGGACGGGGACGGCTTCACCGAGACGCATCTCAGCGAGAGCCATGGCCGCGCCTCCTTGCCCGGCGGCCGCGACATGGGGGCGGAGACGCTGTTCGAATTCGGCAGCCGCGTCGGCGCCTGGCGCGTGCTGCGCATCTTCGCGGAGCGCGGCATCCCCATGACCATGTTCGCCTGCGCCCGCGCGCTGGAACGCAATCCGCCGCTCGCCGCCGCGATCCGCGAGTCGGGTCACGACCTCTGCGGCCATGGCTGGCGGTGGGAGAAGCATTTCGAGTTGGATGAGGCGACGGAGCGCGACCACATCGCGCGCGCCGTGGAGTCCTTCCGCCGCACCCTCGGCATGCCCCCGGCCGGCTGGTACTGCCGCTACGCGCCGAGCGTGAACACGCGCCGGCTGCTGATGGAGTACGACTGCATCCTCTACGACAGCGACCACTACGGGGATGAGCTGCCCTTCTGGATGACCGTGGAAGGCAGGCCGCGGCTGATCGTCCCCTACTCGCTGACGACCAACGACACGCGCTTCTATTCCGGCCATGGCACGGCGGATCAGTGGTTCGGCTTCTGCCGGGATGCCTTCGACTTGCTCTGGCAGGAGGGCGCGGCAGGTCAGCCGCGGATGATGTCCATCGGCCTGCACAGCCGCATCATCGGCCACCCGGCGCGCGCGATGGGGCTGGCGCGGCTGCTGGACCACATGCAGGCGAAGGGCGGGGTGTGGTTCGCCCGCCGGATCGAGATCGCGCGCCACTGGATGGCCACGCATCCCTATCCGGGGAAGGGCCTGAACGAATAGGCGCCGGGGGCGGGCGGGCGCGCGGCGCTCAGGCGCCGGCGCGCATCACCTTCGGGATTTCCTCGCGGAAGCGGAAACGCAGCGCGGACCAGGTATCGTCCAGTGCGATCTGTGTCACCGGCAGCAGACCCTCGCTGGTCACCGGGTCCCAGCCATGGTCGCGGTCGAGGTCGGACCGCACCGGCCCGGTCTTCTTCGGGTAGGCGAACCAGAGCCGCGCCCCGATCCCGTAGAGGTTCAGCGCGCGCGGAGCCACCGACCGCAGGGTCGCACGGTCGGCCGCGAAGGCCAGGATCAGGTCCGCCGCCGCGGTCGCGCCGCTCGGAAGACCAAATGTAAGGCCAGGCGGATTGCCGATCACCGCACAGGCCATTCCCGGGCGATAGCCGAGTTTCCGAGCCACCTCCCCGATCACGACACCCATCGTTCAGTCAGTTCCGTCAAAGGTTTGCCTTGGAAAGGCGCCCGTGTAGCGCAGTCGGACCCGTCTTGCAGCCATTTTATTGGGCAGGGCCGCCCTGCGTTTTTCGCCCCTACCCTTAGCCGTTACGTATGAATCGCGCCTTGCCGGGCCGGGCGACCCGTGCGAAGCGGCGCCATGTCGACCGC
This sequence comes from Falsiroseomonas bella, assembly GCF_003173615.1. GTDB lineage: Bacteria > Pseudomonadota > Alphaproteobacteria > Acetobacterales > Acetobacteraceae > Falsiroseomonas > Falsiroseomonas bella. Next base: position 322,942 of record NZ_QGNA01000001.1, read on the forward strand.
GCCGCGCGTCACCATCGTGACGGTCACCTGGCGCAGCGCCGGGACAATCGGCGGATTCCTCGCCGCCTGCCCCGCCGGCATGCCGGTCATCGTGGTGGACAATGCCTCACCCGACGAGACGCGGGCGATAGCGCGGGCGCAGCGGCCCGACGCCCAGATTATTGAAAACATTAACAATCTTGGCTTCGGCGCCGCCTGCAATATCGGGCTCGAGGCCGCGCGGACGGAGTTCGTCCTGCTCGCCAATCCCGACTCCCGCCTCTCGGAGGCCGCCATCGCCGCCCTGGTCGCGGCGGCCGAGGCGCATCCCGGGCACCGGCTTGTCGCCCCCCTGCTGCTGGATGCCGAGGGTCGCCCGGTCCGCTCCTGGAACGCCGCCCAGCCCCGCCGGCGCCTGCTGCCCCGCGACCGCGGCGCGGAGCCCTGGCCCGAGGGTCCGGTCTGCGTGGACTTCGCCTCCGGCGCCTGCCTGCTGCTGCGCGGCGCCGACCGGCTCCGCTTCGACGAGCATTTCTTCCTGTTCTACGAGGATGACGATCTCTGCGCCCGGGCCGGCGGTGCCCTGCTTGAGCCCACGGCCCGCGTCGCCCATGCCGGCGGCCGATCCTCCCCGCCGACCCTTGCCACCACCTGGCGGAAAGCGCGGTGCATGGCCTGGTCCAGGCTGCGCTTCACGGCCCTTCATGGCGGGGGGGCGGCCGCCGCCCGGCGGGAGGCCCGCGCCCGCCTGCTGCACCATGCCGGAAAGGCGGCCGGGCACGCCCTGACGCTGCGGATCGGCAAGACCGTCGCCGACTTGGCCGGCATCGCCGGCACCCTCGCCTGGCTGCGGGGCCGGCCGGGACACTGACCCGTCGCCTGTCACGCGCCCGCGCTGGACAGCCGCCGATCCGCTTCGCAAAGGTGCGGTCATGGATGCCTCCCCCGCCTTCCCGCCCGGCGCACGCCACGCGCTGCGCCACCGCATCACCGCCGCCGAGCTCGCCCCCGTCGCCGCACTGATCGGCTCGGCCGATCCCGCGCTGGCCAGCCGTGCCGCCGCCACGCTCATGACCCGCCTGCTGGTCACCCGCTTCCCAGGCCCGGGCACGCGGCTGCTGCGTGAGGACTTCCGCTATGCGGGCCCGCTGACGGAGGGCGACCTGCTCGACCTCTCGGCGGAGGTCGCCGGCGCCGGCCCGCCGGGCGCGCTGCTGCTACGTTGCGCCGTCCGGCGGGAGGACGGCTCGGCCGTGCTGGAGGGCATGGCGGAGGTCGCGCCCCCCGCCGCGCCGGCGCTCAGCCCCGACACGCCCTTCGGCACCCAGCCGCGGCGGATGCTGGAGATCCTGCTGGCGCGCTGCCGTCCGCTGCCGCCGGTGCCGACCGCCGTCGCCCATCCCTGCGACGCCGCCAGCCTGGAAGGCACGCTGCTCGCTGCCCGCCACGGCCTGATCGCGCCGATCCTGGTCGGGCCGGAAGCCCGCATCCGGGCCGCCGCCGAAGCCGCCGGCCTGGACCTCACAGGCTGCGAGCTGGTGCCCACCCCGCACAGCCATGCCAGCGCCGAAGCGGCCGTCGCCCTGGTCGCGCAGGGCCGCGCGGCCGCGCTGATGAAAGGCAGCCTGCATACGGACGAGCTGCTCGGCGCCGCCATCGCCCGGGAAGCCGGGCTGCGCACGGAACGTCGCGTCAGCCATGCCTTCGTGATGGATGCGCCGCTCTATCCGCGGCTGCTGATCATCACCGATGCCGCGGTGAACATCGCACCGGATCTGGAAGCCAAGGCGGACATCGTGCGCAACGCCATCCGCCTCGCCGCCGCCATCGGCATCGAGCTGCCGCGCGTCGCGCTTCTCTCGGCGGTGGAGACGGTGACGCCCAAGATGGTCTCCACGCTGGACGCCGCGGCGCTGTGCAAGATGGCCGATCGCGGCCAGATCACCGGCGGCCTGCTCGACGGCCCGCTCGCCTTCGACAACGCGGTCAGCGAGGCCGCGGCCCAGGCGAAGGGCATCGTCAGCGGCGTCGCGGGCCGTGCCGACATCCTGGTGGTGCCGGATATCGAGAGCGGCAACATGCTCGCCAAGCAGCTCGCGCATCTCGGCGGCGCGGAGGGCGCGGGCATCGTGCTCGGGCTGCGCGTGCCGATGGCGCTGACCAGCCGCAGCGACGACGCGACCTCCCGCCTCGCCTCGGCGGCGCTGCTCCGGCTGATGGCGGAGGGCTGAGCCGGCTGCCGTTGCCGCGCCCCGAGACGCGGCGCTAGCCTTCGGCCTGAGCCGGAGGAGAAGAAGACGATGCGCCTGTCCCGCCGCCATGCCCTCGCCGGCCTCGCCGCCACGCTCGCCCTGTCACGCCCGGCGCTGGCGCAGCCTGCCTGGCGCCCCACCCAGCCGGTGCGGATCATCGTGCCCTTTCCCGGCGGCGGCACCAACGACCTGATGGCCCGGCCGCTCGCCGAGGCCTTCCGGGCCGCCTTCGACCAGCCGGTGGTGGTGGAGAACCGCAGCGGGGCAGGTGGGACCATCGGCTCCACTGCGGTGAACCGCGCCGCGCCGGATGGCCACACCCTGCTCGTCACCTCCGCCATCCTCGTCACCGCCGCGATCCTTCAGCCGGTCGGCTGGAATGCGGTGGAGGGCTTCAGCGCCATCGCGCAGATCGCGCGCTCGCCGAATGCCGTCGCGGTGCATGCCGGCCTGCCGATCCGCAGCGTGCAGGACCTGATCGCCTATGCCCGCGCGCGGCCCGGCCAGGTGAATTACGGCTCGGTCGGCGTCGGCTCGCTCGGCCACTTCATGACGGAGGCGCTTTCGCTGCGCACCGGCATCCAGATGACGCATGTGCCCTATCGCGGCGGCAGCCAGGCGGTGACCGACCTCGCCTCCGGCCAGCTGCAGCTGCTGGTCTCGACGCCGCCGCCGATCATCCCGCTGGCGCGCGAAGGGCGGGTGCGCATCATCGCCTACACCGCGCCCGGCGAACCCGCCGAGGGGCTGGCGGCGCCGACGCTGAAGGAGTCGGGCATCGACATGGAGGCGGGGCTGTGGTTCGGCCTGTTCGGCCCGCCCGGCCTGCCAGCCCCGATCCTCGGCACGCTGAACGAGTTGTCGAACGCCGCGCTGCGCTCACCGGAATTCGCGCGGCTGCTGCGGGCGGAAGGCGCCATTCCCACGCCCATCACCCCGGCCGAGTTCGCGGCGGCGGTCCGCGCCGAGGATGCGCGCTGGCGCGAGGTGGCGCGCGCCGCCGATATCAAGCTGTAGCGGCGCGGCTCAGCCGAACATCGTCGCGAGGTCGGCCTGGGGCGCCCAGCGTGGGGCGTTGTCCTTGTCCACCAGCACGGCGCGGACGCCCTCGGCGAAATCGGGATGCCGGGTGACGGTGCGGGTCAGCGCAAGTTCCATGCGCAGACAGGTGGCGAGGTCCATCGTCGCGCCGCGCCGCAGCAGCTCCAGCGTCACCGCCATGCTGGTCGGTGACACGCGGTCCAGGATGGCAAGCTGCGCCGCCGCCCACTCCGTCCCCTCCGCCGCCAGCGCGGCGCGGATGGCGGGCAACGTCGCATGGCCGAAGCAGCGGTCGATCGCCGGCCGCTGCGCCGCGATCGCGCCGGGCGGCACCGGCTGCGCGAAGCGCGCGACGGCGGCCGCGTCGCCCTCCAGCAGCGCCGCGCGGAGCGCGGGCAGGGTCTCGCGCGGCACGAAATGCGTGGCGAGCCCCGCTTCCACCGCCTCGGCCCCCTTCAGCCGCGCTCCGGTCAGCGCGAGCCAGTTGCCCAGCGCGCCCGGCAGCCGCGGCAGCACGAAGGAGGTGCCGACATCGGGGAACAGGGCGATCGCCGTCTCCGGCATGGCCAGCAGCGCGTGCTCGGTGACGATGCGGTGGCTGCCATGGACGGAGACGCCGATGCCGCCGCCCATGCAGACGCCGTCGACCAGGCTGATCCAGGGTTTCGGGAATTCCGCGATGCCGAGGTTCATCGCGTATTCCGCGGCGAAGAAGGCCTCGACGCCGGCCGCATCGTCGGCCAGCACCAATTCCCGCATGCGGCGCACGTCGCCGCCGGCGCAGAAGGCGCGGCCGCCGGCGCCTTCCAGGATCACGAGGCGAACCGCCTTTGCGTCCCCGAAGTCCCGCAGCGCCGCCGCGATGCCCTCGATCATGCCGAGGTCGAGGGCGTTCAGCGCGCGCGGGCGGTTCATCAGGATGGTGCCGGCCGCGCCTTCGCGGCGGGCGACGATGCTCGGCTCGGCCGTCTCGGCCATGGCGCGCTTCCCTCTTCCGAACCTCTCTGGGAAGCGGGGCTAGACGCGCCGGGCGGCCAGGGCAAGCCGGCGGATCAGCCGGGCGGCAGGCCGCCCAGCAGGAAGTCGAGCAGCGCCCGCTGCGTCTCCGCCTGGCTGGTCGCGCCCGTCCCGCCCAGGCCGACGACCATGCTGCTGAACACCGGACGGGTGGCGAATTCGCCGCAATGCAGTCCCCGCACCGCCTCCGCGCCCAGGCCGAGGCGGCGATCCGCCACCGGCAGCACCGGGACGGCGAGCGGCAGTTCCGCCAGCGTCGAAGCCCGGGCGCCGCGGCAATCCTGGCCGAGCACCGCAACCGCGGCGAGGCCCTGCGTGGGCCAGAGATCCGTCGTGCCGCGACCCAGACTGTGCCCCACAAGATAGATCTCGTCCCGGTCCACCCAGCGCATGGCGCGCAACCGCGCCAGGGCGAGGTTCACCTCGTCCAGCCGCTGCGCGACATAGAGCGGCTCGGGCGGGCGCGACCATTCGGCCGGCAGGATCCGGGCATAGCCGCCGTCGCGTCGCGCCTGGCGCGGCGAGGCGATCGGGCGCGTAGGCCCCGCGCGGCAGGCGGCGCCGGCATCGGGCCGGGCGAAATGGTCGGGCGCGATGGCGACGAAGCCATGCGCGGCGACCATCCGCATCGTCTCCGCCGCCTCCTCGTCCAGGCCACGGCAGCCATGGGCGAAGAGTACCACGGGCAGCCTGCCGCCGGCCTCGAGTCGCGCGAGGCGGGACGAGGCCTCCGGCAGGCGCTGCGGATCGGCGTCGCCGGGCAGCATGACATGGGCTGCCCACCAGGCCGCCTGCGCGGCGGCCGGGTTGGGGGGGATGGGAGCCGGCGCCTCCGCCGCGCATCCCGCCAGCAGCGCCAGCCCCGCCAGCGCCGCCAAAGCCTTTCCCCGCAGCATCGCGCATCCCTCGGCAGCCATGCCGCGGAGGGTGCACGCGCCGGATTGCGGAAGGGTTCACGGGCCGCGCATCAGCGGCGCGACAGCAGCCCCACCAGCATCGCCGTCATCGCCGCGCCGAGCACGCCCTTCTTCGCCGTCTGCGCCTTCAGCAGCGGCGCCATCACCGCGACCCGCGCCGCGCCGTCGCCGAGCTGGCGCAGCGCATCGTCGCGCACCCGCAAGGCCCCCTCCGCCACCGGGTCACGGCCCGCGCGGCGCGCCAGCAGCCCGAGGACGACGGCCAGCACCAGGTCGCCCAGCGCGACCAGCAGCGCCGCCGCCACCGGCCCGCGCGATTCCGCCAGCCAGGCGAAGGCCGCCAGGTGCAGCATCAGCAGCAGCAGCGCCGCGAAGGCCGCCGCGGCGAGGCCGAGCTCCGCCTGCACGGCGCGCGCCCGGACGGAGCGGCGCAGATACAGCGCCTCCGCGTCCCAGGCGACGCGCAGCAGGTTCAGCAGGCGCATCGCGGCTCAGCGCCGATGCTTCTCATCGTTGTAGACATAGGTGGTGTGGCCGGTGAGCCGCCCGAGCAGGTAGCCACCGAGCGCCGCCGCCGCGATGGACAGCAGCGGGCGGTCGCGCACCGCATCGGTCACGGCATGCGCGCTGTCGTCGAAGCGCGCGCGCGCCCGGCGCGAATAATCCTCGACCGTGTCGGCGGCCTGGCCGAGGGCGGGCGTGACCCGATCCTCCATCAGCCGCTCCACCTGGGCGCGCAGCCGCGCCAGCTCCGCCCGCGCATCATCGGCCAGCCGCTGGCCCGAGGCGGCGGCCTGGTCGCGCAGCTCGCGCATGTCGTTGCCTGACTGGGACATGGCCGATCTCTCCGCTCCATCTGGGTTCCTGCCGCAACGAACGCGGTTGCGCTTCCGCGGTTCCGGCGGTTGACAGGCTTCGGCGCGGCGGGAAGCCTCCCAGCCCATGGACGGCCCGTTGCTGCGCTTCGAGCGCGTGTCGAAGAGCTACCCGGCGGCGGCGCGGGGCGCGGCGCATCCGGCCGCCCTGGCGGCGCTCGACCTCGATGTCGCGCGCGGGGAGCTGCTGACGCTGCTCGGCCCCTCCGGCTCGGGCAAGACGACCACGCTGATGCTGCTGGCGGGGTTCGAGACGCCGGATTCCGGCCGCATCCTGCTGGAAGGGCGCGACATCGCCCGCCTGCCGGCCCATAAGCGCGGCATCGGCGTGGTGTTCCAGTCCTACGCGCTGTTCCCGCACATGACCGTGGCGGAGAACGTCGCCTTCCCGCTGGAGGCGCGCGGGGTGCCGAAGCCGGAGCGCGCCGCCCGCGTGGCGCGCGCGCTCGAGATGGTGCGCCTGCCCGGCTATGGCGACCGCCGTCCGGCGCAGCTCTCCGGCGGGCAGCAGCAGCGCGTGGCGCTGGCCCGCGCCATGGTGTTCGAGCCGCCGATCGTGCTGCTGGACGAACCCCTCGGCGCGCTGGACAAGGCGCTGCGCGAGGAGATGCAGCACGAGATCCGCACCCTGCACCAGCGCCTCGGCCTGACCATGCTGTATGTCACCCACGACCAGCAGGAGGCGCTGACGCTCTCGGACCGCATCGCGGTGCTGGCCGGCGGGGAGCTGCGCCAGGTAGCGCCGCCGCGCACGCTCTACGACGAACCCGCGGATGCCTTCGTCGCCGGCTTCGTGGGCGAGAACAACCGCCTCGCCGCGCGTGTGTCCTCGGTCGAGGGCGAGACGGCGCATTGCGTGCTGGACGGCGGCGGCGAGATGCCGGCGCGGCTGGCCGAACCCCTGCGGCCCGGTGCCCCCTGCCTGCTGATGGTGCGCCCCGAGCGGGTGCGGCTGGACGCGGCGGCAGGCCTGCCCGCGCAACTCACCGAGGCGCTGTTCCAGGGCGACCATGTACGGCTGCGCCTGGCACTGCCGGGCGGCGCGGAGGTGATCGCCAAGCGCCCGGTCGGCGAGGCCGCGATGCCCGGCCCCGGCGCGACGGCGATGCTCAACTGGGAAGCGGGCGATGCATGGGCCTTTCGCGCGGAGGACGCCGCGCGCTAGCCTTGCGCGACTGCAGCGATGGAGGAGACGACCATGCGGCGCAGACAGATCATGCAGGCGGCGGGCGCGGGGGCGCTGGCGCTGACCGGCACGGTGGCACGGGCACAACAGCGCGACCTGACCGTCGTCTCCTGGGGCGGCGCCTATCAGGAGGCGCAGCGCGAGGTCTATTTCCGGCCCTGGATGACCGCCCGCAGCCAGCGCCTGCTGGAGGAGACCTGGGATGGCGGCGTCGGCGTGCTGCGCGCGCGCATCCAGTCCGGCGCGAACACCTGGGACGTGGTGCAGGTAGAATCGGAAGAACTGCTGATCGGCGCCGAGGAAGGCCTGTTCGAGAAGCTCGACTGGGACGCCATCGGCGGGCGCGACAACTACATCCCGCAGGCGGTGAGCGAGCACGGCGTCGGCGCCATCCTCTATTCCTTCGTGCTGGCCTGGGACCGCGAGCGCGTGCGGGAAGCGCCGCGCGGCTGGGCCGACTTCTTCGACACCGCCCGCATCCCGGGCCGCCGCGCGCTGCGCAAGGGCCCGAAGACGACGCTGGAGATCGCGCTGCTCGCCGACGGCGTCGCGCCGAACGAGGTCTATCGCGTGCTCGGCACGTCGGCGGGCGTGGACCGCGCCTTCCGCAAGCTCGACAGCATCCGCGGCGAGCTGGCCTGGTGGGAGCGCGGCTCGCAGCCGCCGCAATGGCTGGCGACCGGCGAGGTCGCGCTGACCAACGCGTACAACGGCCGCATCGCCGCGGCGAATGCCGGCGACGGGCGCAATTTCGGCATAGCCTGGAACCAGAACCTCTACACGCTGGATTCCTGGGTGATCATGCGCGGCAGCCCGAACCGCCAGCGCGCGCTGGATTTCCTGAAATTCGTGGGCGAGGCGCAAAACCAGGCGAAGCTGCCGCCGAAGATCCCCTATGGCGTGACGGCGCAAGGCGCGAATGCGTTGATCCCGCGCGACGTGCTGCAGCAGCTGCCGACGGCGCCGCAGAACGCCGAGGCCGCGCTGCAGATCGACGACAAGTTCTGGCTGGACAATCTCGACCGCCTGAACCAGCGCTTCAACGCCTGGGTCAGCCGCTAAGCGGCTGACCGGGCGAAGGCGGCGCGGCCCCCACCCCATCCCTCTCCCGCATGCGGGGGAGGGTGCCCGCGCAGCGGGCGGGTGGGGGCCGCGCAACCTCCCTCCGCGCCATGACCTCCCGCCGCACCGCGCTGCTGCTGATCGCGCCGCTGCTGATCGGGCTGCTGGTCGGCTTCGTCGCGCCGATCGGCGCCTTCCTCTGGCGCGCGATCGCCGATGACGAGGTCGCCGCCGTGCTGCCGCGCACGCTGGCCGCGCTGCGCGGCTGGAACGGCGAAGCGCCGCCCGACGTCGCCTTCGTCGCGCTCGCCGAGGACCTGCGCGCGGCCCGCGCCCGCGATGCGGAGACCGGCGCGGGTGGCATCGCGCGCGCCGCCGCGCGGCTCAACGCGGAATGGCCGGGCATGCGCAGCCTGCTGCCCGCAACAGGCCGCCGCGTGACGACACCGGGCGACGAGCGGGCGAAGATCCTTTCCGCCAGCGAAGACTGGGCAACCGCCGCGCCCTGGCAGGCCATCCTCCGCGCCGGCGGCCCCTATACGGGCTTCCGCCTGCTCGCCACGCTGGACCTGCGCCGCGATGCGGCAGGCGCCATCGCGCAGACGCCCGAAGACCAGCGCATCTGGCGCGGCATCCTGCTGCGCACGCTCTGGATCTCGCTCTCCGCGACGCTGCTCTGCCTGCTGCTCGGCTATCCGCTGGCATGGCTGATCGCCACCGCGCCTTCGCGTGCGCAGCCCTGGCTGCTCGGCGCGGTGCTGCTGCCCTTCTGGACCAGCCTGATCGTGCGCACCGCCGCCTGGATGGTGCTGCTGCAGAAGGAAGGCATCGTGAACGCAGCGCTGATCGGGCTCGGCCTGCTCGATGCGCCGCTGCCGCTGTTGCTGAACCGCTTCGCGGTGCTGGTCGCGATGGTGCACATCCTGCTGCCCTTCATGGTGCTGCCGATCGCGGCCGCGCTGCGCACAATGGACCCGGCGCTGCCGCGGGCCGCGGCGTCCCTCGGCGCGGGGAAGCTGCGCATCTTCCTGCGCGTGCTGCTGCCGCTGTCCCTGCCCGGCGTCGGCGCGGGCTGCCTGCTGGTCTTCGTGCAGGCGCTGGGCTTCTACGTGACGCCGGCGCTGCTCGGCGGGCCGAACGACCAGATGCTCGCCTGGTTCATCGGCTTCCATGCCAACCGGCTGGTGGACTGGGGCATGGCGGCGGCGCTGTCGGTGCTGTTGCTCGGCGCGGTGGCGGTGGTGATCGGCCTCTACGGGCGCCTCGTCGGCTTCGACAAGGTGCGCACGGCATGAGGGGGGCGCTCTGGGCCTTCGGCCTTCTCGTGCTGCTGTTCCTGCTGCTGCCGATCCTGGTGGTGATTCCCCTCTCCTTCTCCTCCGGCAGTTTTCTTTCTTATCCGTTGCCGGGGCTTTCGTTGCGGTGGTACGAGGCTTTCTTCGCATCGGATTTCTGGCTGCCCGCCTTGCGCAATTCCCTTGTCGTGGGCACGGTGAGCGCGGCGCTCGCGACGCTGTTCGGCGTGCCGGCGGCCTTCGGGCTGTGGCAGCGCAACGTGCCGGGACGGCGGCTGATCCTGGCCGTGATCCTCGCGCCGCTCGCGGTGCCGGCGATCGTCGTCGCGGTCGCGCTGCTGCTCGCCTTCGGGCCGCGCGGGCTGGCCAACAGCTTCACCGGGCTGATCCTCGCCCACGCCATGCTCTGCGTGCCCTTCGTGGTGATCACCGTGCTCGCCTCGCTCGCGCGCTTCGACCCGGTGCTGCTGCGCGCAGCCGCGTCCTGCGGCGCGGATCCGTGGACGGGCTTCTTCCGCATCTGCCTGCCGCGCATCATGCCCGGCGTCGCCGCGGGCGCGGTCTTCGCCTTCGCCACCTCGCTCGACGAGACGGTGGTGGTGCTGTTCCTGGCGGGCCCCGCGCAGCGCACCCTGCCGCGGCAGATGTTCGCCGGGCTGAACGACGAGATCAGCCTGGCGATCATGGCCGCTGCCACGCTGATGGTGCTGCTCTCCACCCTGCTGCTCGGCGCCGTCGCCTGGCTGCGCCGGCCGCGGCGATAGCACCTTTCCGGTTCCGACAGGACGCGTAAGCTTCCCATCGGGGAAGGACCCAGGAGAGACCTCATGACCCTGCTTCATCGCCGGGCGCTGTTCGGCGCCGCGGCCGGCGCCGCCAGCCTCTGGGCCGCGCCGCGCGCGACCCTCGCCCAGACGCCGCCGCCCGCCGGGCCGTTCCGCCTGCCCGACCTGCCCTATGCCTTCGACGCCAACGAGGCGGCGATCGATGCGCGCACCATGGAGATCCACTGGCGCTTCCACCATGGCGGACAGGTGAACGGGCTGAACGCCGCCCTGCGCGACCAGCCGCAGCTTGCGGCCATGCCGCTCGACCAACTGCTGATGAAGCTGAACGAGGTGCCGGAGAGCATCCGCACCGCGGTGCGCAACAATGGCGGCGGCAACGCGAACCACACCATGTTCTGGCAAATCATGGGCGGACGCGGCGGCGAGCCGACCGGCGAGCTCGCGCAGGCGATCGCGCAGGATTTCGGCGACTTCGCCACCTTCCGGACGCGCTTCACCGCGGCCGCCAACGGCGTCTTCGGCAGCGGCTGGGCCTTCGTGACGGTGACGCCGGCGGGGCGCCTCGGCATCGTCACGAAGCCGGGCCAGGACACGCCGCTGATGGACGGGCAGCGCGTGCTGATAGGCAACGACGTGTGGGAACACGCCTACTACCTGCGCTACCAGAACCGCCGCGGCGAATACACGGCGAACTGGTGGAACGTTCTCGACTGGTCGCGGATCGCCGCGCGCTACGCGGCAGCGAAGGCCGGCACGCTCGGCGTGTAGCCCCGACGCGCCCTGCCCGCATCGCGGCAGGGCGCTCCCGCCTCCACTTCCGCGCGCATAGCGCGGCGCGAAGTAAAACTTTCGCCCGCCGCGCCGCGAGGCCAGCGTGCGCCCCGTTCGCAGCTACGGGAACGCACATTCATGGCAACGCTTACGGTCGGCCGCGGCCAGCAATACGGAACCATCGCGCAGGCGGTCGCCGCCTCGCAGGATGGCGACGTGCTGAAGGTCCAGGCCGGCACCTACACCAACGATTTCAGCGCCATCCGCACCGACATCACGCTCGAGGCCGTGGGCGGCAGGGTGCACATGAAGGCCACGATCCCGCCGCCCAACGGCAAGGCCATCCTGGTCATCAACGCCGACGTCACCATCAAGGGTTTCGAGTTCTCGGGCGCGAAGGTGCGCGACGGCAACGGCGCGGGCATCCGCTTCAGCGACGGCAACCTGACCATCCTCGACAGCCATTTCCACCACAACCAGGAAGGCATCCTCACCAACGCGACGTCGCCGGATGCGACGCTGACGATCCGCAACACGGAATTCGACCACAACGGCACTGGCGATGGCCGCACGCACAACCTCTATGCGGGCAGGATCGGCAAGCTCGAGGTGGACAACAGCTACTTCCACGACGTGCCCGTCGGCCACCTCCTGAAGAGCCGGGCGGAGGAGACGGTGATCACCGATTCCCGCTTCTTCGATCACGGCAGCAGCGCAAGCTACGAGATCGACCTGCCGAATGGCGGCAATGCCGTGCTGCGCGGCAACGTCATCCAGCAGGGACCGAACAGCCAGAACGCGGCGATCGTCGCCTTCGGCGCCGAAGGAAGGCTGCACGCCGGCTCCCGCATCGAGATGAGCGACAACACCGTGATCAACCAGCGCGACGGCGGCGGGCCGATGCTCTGGAACAAGGCCGGCGCGCCGGCGACGGTCACGGGCAACGACGTCCATGGCCTCGAGGAGGCGCGACTGGTTTCGGGTCCTGCGAAGGTCTCGGGGACGACATTCCTCGATACACCGCCGAAGCTCGACACCTCGGCGCCGTGGCTGGGGGCACCCGCGCCCGATCCGCGGCCGGAACCGGATCCGCGACCCGAGCCGGACCCGCGCCCGGATCCGCGCCCAGAGCCCGAGACGCCTCCAGGGCCGCCCACGGGCCCGGCGAAGCTGGTCGGCACCGCCAAGGACGACGTCATCGCCGGAAGCGAGCGTTCGGAAGCGATCCACGGCAAGCAGGGCGACGATGATCTCGTCGGCGGGGCCGGGCACGATTCGCTGGATGGCGGACCCGGCGACGACCGCCTCGAGGGTGGCGCCGGCGACGATGTCCTCATGGGCGGGCCCGGCGCGGATGCCTATGTCTTCGGGCCGGGCTTCGGCGACGACCTCGTCCGCGGCTTCACCCACGGCACCGACATGATCGACCTCTCCGCTCTCGGCATGACGGAGGCGGAGTTCGCCGCGGGGGTCGAGATCGCGCAGCGCGGCGTCCGCGTCGTGATCGATGTGGGCGACGAAGGGAGCATGACCTTGCTCGCCGGCGACGCCTCCCAGTTCGGCCGGGACGACTTCATCCTCGGCTGAATGCGCGCGGCCGCGGGGCGGAACCCTGCCCGCGGCCGCCCGTTGCGCGATCCGGACCGCAAGGGATCGCGCAATGCCACCTCGCCTGGAGCCGCTCGCGCGGCAGAGCATCCTGATCACCGGCGCGAGCTCGGGGATCGGGCTGGCGGCCGCGCGCATGGCCGCGGGGCGCGGCGCCGCCGTCACGCTCGTCGCGCGCAACGAGGACGCGCTGCGCGCGGCGGCCGAGGGCATCCGCGCCAGCGGCGGCCGCGCCGCCTGGCACGCCGCCGACGTCGCCGACGCGACCGCGCTGGAAGCCGCGGCCGATCGTGCGGAACAGGAGTTCGGCGGCCTCGATTCCTGGGTGAACGACGCCGGCGCCAGCACGGTCGGCGCGATCGAGGACACGCCCGTCGAGGATCAGCGGCGGCTGTTCGAGACGAACTACTGGGGCGTGGTGAATGGCAGCCTGATCGCCGCGCGCCGGCTGCGCGCCCATGGTGGCGCGCTGGTCAATATCGGCTCCGTGCTGTCCGACCGCGCGCTCATCTACCAGGGCACCTACAGCGCGACGAAGCATGCCGTGAAGGCCTTCACCGACGCGCTGCGGATGGAGCTCGAGGCCGCGGGCGCGCCGATCTCCGTCACGCTGGTGAAGCCGGCCTCGGTGGACACGCCCTATGTCCGAGCACGCGAAGCTCGAATGGAACGCCCCGGGCACGCGGCTGCCGCCGCCGGTCTATGATCCGCGCGTGGTGGCCCGCGCCATCTGCTTCGCCTGCGAGCATCCGCGCCGCGACCTGGTGGTGGGCGGCGGGGGCGCGGCGATCGCGCTCGCGGGCAACCTGTTCCCGCGCCTGACCGACCTCGCGATGGAGCGGATCGGCCGGCCCTCCCAGACCACGGCGGAAGCAGGCCGCGCGGCGATGCGCGACAACCTGCACGCGCCGGCGCAGGACGGCGACACGCATTCCAGCCTGTCCGGCGTGCCGAACCGGCGCAACAGCCTGCTCCTTTAGGCGCAGATGCATCCGCTGGCCACGGCAACCCTCGCCGGTGCCGGGGCGCTCGCCCTCGGCGCGCTGATGCGCCGGCGGGCGCGGTGAGGCGTAGTCAGCGCGGCCAGGGTGTCATCGGCGGGAAGGGCGCGCCGGGCGGCATGGGCGCCTCGCCGGGCGGCGGCACGGTCAGATAGAGCTGGGGCATCGGCAGGGGCTGGCCTTGCGCCGCGGGCGCCAGCGCCTCGCCGCAGGCCGGGCGCAGGGCGCCGCAATCCCAGCGATAGCCGTCGGGCCGGCCGGAGACGCTGCCGCCCCGCTGGTAACCGCAGGCGCAGAGCTTGCCGGACATGCAGGCCACGGCACCGACGCGGTCCTGGTTGCAGGCGGGGATCTCTTGCGCGGCGGCCGGCATCGCGAAGAGCAGGAGAAGCAGCAGGCGGAGCATGCGCCAGCTTCGCCGGCGCGCGTGAAGGCGCGGTTTACACGCCCGACCGAATTGGCTGGCCCATGCGCCCGCCACAGGTGGGCGAGAGCCGGAGGCGCGCCGGCGTCTGAGGCACCACAAGGCATACCAACGCGCCGCTGAAGGCGGCCGTTGGTATTACGTGCCGCCCAGCGCCTCGATCACGATGCCCTCGGTGAGCAGCTGCGGCAGCATCACCGGTTCCGCCGCGCCGGGCGCCCAGAACAGATACAGCGGCACGCCCGCGCGGCCATGCTCCTGCAGCAGCGCGCCGATCGCCGGGTCGCCGCGCGTCCAGTCGGCCTTGAGATAGGCGACGTTGCGCGCGGCGAAGAGGTCCTGCACGGAGGCGGCGCGCAGCGCCACCCGCTCATTCACCTGGCAGGTGATGCACCAGGCGGCCGTCGCGTTGACGAAGACGGGCCGGCCTTCAGCGCGCAGCGCCGCGACCCGCGCCGCGGACCAGGGCTCCGCGCCGGGCCCCGCATCCGCCGCCACCGCCGGCGCCGCCGAAAGCCGCGGCAGCAGCGCCACGGCCGCCAGCAGCGTCGCACCGGCGGTCATCCGCGCGAGCTTCGCGCCTCGTCCCTCGCCGCTGCGCTGCGCCAGGCCGAGGACGAACAGCCCCGCCGACAGCAGCAGCCCGCCCGCCAGCGCCCAGAGCACGCCATCCGGACCCACCTGCTGCGCCAGCACCCAGACCAGCCAGACCGCCGCGCCGAGCATCGGGAAGGCGAGGAACTGGCGGAGCCGCTCCATCCAGGGTCCGGGCCGCGGCAGCAGCCGTGCCAGGCCCGGGAACAGGCCGAGCAAGGCATAGGGCAGCGCCAGCCCGAGACCGAGGGCGAGGAAGACGCCCATCGTCATGGCGGCCGGCATCGCCGCCGCCGCGCCCAGCGCCGCCGCCATGAAGGGCGCCGTGCAGGGGGTGGCCAGCGCCACGGCCAGCGCGCCCGTGAAGAAGGCGCCGAGATGCCCGCCCCGCCCCGCCAGGGACTGCCCGGCGCCGACCGGGCGCATCACCTGGAACACGCCCAGCAGGTTCAGCGCCACCGCCAGCATCAGCCAGGCCATGGCGGCCACGAAGCCGGGAGAGGTGAACTGGAAGCCCCAGCCCACCGCCATGCCCACCGTCCGCAGCCCGACCATCGCCCCGCCGATCAGCGCGAAGGTCGCCAGCACGCCGGCGGTGTAGCTCGCGGCATGGGCCCGCACCTGCCCGCGCGCCTCGCCCGAGAGGCGGGCCAGCGCCATCGCCTTCATTGCCAGCACGGGGAAGACGCAGGGCATCAGGTTCAGGATCAGGCCACCGAGCAGGGCGAAGAGCAGCGCCTGGCCGAAGGGCAGAAGGGGGCCGGACGCCGCCGGCCCGACGACCGGCGCGGAAACCTCGAAGGCGGGGCGCTGGCCCGCCAGGTCGCTCAGCACCACCACGCCCTCGAGCGAGCCGGGCCGCTCCCCCTCCAGCAAGGTCAGGCCGAGGGTGAGCGTCTCGCCCTTCCAGACCAGCGGCTGCGGCGCGGTGTTGTCGAGCAGGCCGGGGCGGCTCGGGAAGAACAGCGCCTCCTGCACTAGCGTGGGCGAGAGGCCAGGGCCGGAGAGCGAGAGGCTGGCCTGCCGCCCGGTGGCGCCCGCCGCCACCGACCACGGGGCTGGCCGCGGCACCCGGGCCGCCGCGCCCTTGAAGGCCGCCTCCATGCCCGGCGAGGGGATGGCGCGGTCGGCCACCGGCAGGTTGAGGGTGAAGCGGCCTTCCTCTGGGATGCAGACATCGGCGCAGACCAGCCAGGTGGCATCCGCGACGACCGCGAAGGCGTCGCCCGGCCGCGCGCCCTCGGGCACGCGGATCTCGAAGGGCAGCAGGACTTCGCCGGTGTAGCCGTAGTTGACCAGCGGGCCGTAGGGGATGCGCTCCGGCGCCGGCCAGGCGATCGGGCCGGCCGTCGCGCCCTGCGGCAGCGTCAGCGTGACCTCCGGCGGCGCGCCGGCATCGCCGGCATTCCGCCAGTAGCTGTGCCAGCCCGGCGCAAGACGCAGCCGCAGCCCGGCCTGGAAGCTCTGGCCGGGCGCCACCGCGGCCGAATCGGCGGCGAGTGAGGCGATGGCGCGGGGGGAGCGCACGGCCGCGCTCTCCACCGCGAAGGCCGGGGCGGAGAGGATCATGCCGAGGAGGATCAGCGCGAGGCGCCGGAACATGCCCGCATAGAACGGGACGGCGGGGTGCGGCTGCAACCCCCACGGCGCGATACCGGCCCTGCGCATCGCCCTGCGGGCTGGGCGGGCCGCTTCAGGCCTTCGGGTCTCGCGATCCTCCGGCCGTCAGGCCGCCTGGCCGGGGGGCGGTCCGCCGAGGAGGGTGATGCCGTGCCGCGCGCAGGCCGCCCCGATCCGGGCGAAATCCTCGGGTCCCGGCGGGCCGTCCATCGGTGCGGGCGAGCCGATCTCGCGGAAGAACGCGGCCATGGCACGGTCGAGCACGACCAGCATCCTAGCCGGCGCCGTGCTGGGATTGGCGTAGCCATGCGGCGCGTCGGAGGCGACGCTGAGCACGTCGCCGGCGACCGCCACGCGGGAGCCCTCCCCCGTGGCAAAGGTCACCTCGCCTTCCAGCACGCGGAAGAGCTCGGGCGAGGCGTGGCGATGCAGCGGCGTACCGGAGCCGGGCGGTACCTCCACCTCGAGCAGCACGACATCGCCAGGCGGCAGCGCGCCGGCGAAGCGCAGGCGATCGCCCATGACGTAGAGGCTCTCGGCCGCCGAGGCCGGCAGCAGGGTGACAGCACTCATCCAGGTTCTCCTTCCCCTTCGCGGCCGGCTTCCCGCCGGAGTGCCGCGAGCAGTTCGCCGATGGCCCAGGCCACCGCCTCGCCGGCCTCGGCGCCGGTCATGTCCCAGTTGTCGCGCAGCGACTGCCAGGCGGTGGCGCTGTAGAGAAGCTGGATCACCGCCTCCGCCTGGCGGGCCCGGCGCGGATCGCGACCGCGCGTCGCGTCGGCGAGGCTGCGGCGGAAGGCGGCCTGCCGCTCGGGGTTGGCCTGGCGGCGCATCTCCCGACCGGCGGGCGTCTCCAGCGCGGCGCGGATCAGCCCCTCCTGCCGGTCGAAGCCGGCGAAGGTGACGGGCGGCATGGCCAGGAGGTCGGCCTCGTTCTCGGGCCAGGTGCGCAGCGCGACGCCGCGGTTCATCCAAGCCCAGAAGGCGGCGAGCAGGTCGTCCTTGGTCGGGAAGTGGCGGAACACCGTCCGGCGCTGCACGCCGGCCTCGGCGGCGACGGCGTCGAAGGAGAGGACCTGCCCGGGCGCGGATTCGAAAAGCCGCCCGACCGCCGCGAGGATGAGGCGGCGGGTTTCTTCGGCCTGTGCGCGGCGCAGCGGGCTCTCGTATCGGCGCATCACGGGTGTATTCATGTCATTATAAATGACATCAAAGCTTCGGCAGGTCAAGCCGGCGCCTGGCTGTCGCGCGCCTGTCGTGCGGCAGCGGCCGGTTCCGCCCGGGGGCGCCCGCAGGCTATCCACCGCGGCGATGCCCCCGCTCCCCGACCTTCCCGTCACCGAGGCCCTGCCGCGCCTCGCCGCCGCGCTGCAGGAGGGCAGCAACGCCGTGCTCGTGGCGCCGCCAGGCGCCGGCAAGACCACGCTGGCGCCCATCGCCCTGATGGAGGAGCCCTGGGCGCGCGAGGGAAAGATTCTTGTGCTGGAACCCCGCCGCGTCGCCGCGCGCGCCGCGGCGCGGCGCATGGCGGAACTGGTGGGGGAGGCGCAGCCGGGCGGCACGGTCGGTCTCGCCACGCGGCTCGACCGCGCCATTTCGGACCGCACGCGGGTGGAGGTGGTGACGGAGGGGCTGCTGGTGCGGCGGCTGCAAACCGATCCCGGCCTCGACGACGTCGCCGCCGTGCTGTTCGACGAGGCGCATGAGCGCAACCTGGACACCGACCTGGCGCTGGCGCTCTGCCTCGACCTGCAACGGGCATTGCGGCCGGAGCTGAGGCTGCTGGCGATGTCCGCCACACTCGACATCGCGCGCTTCGCCGCGGTGCTGGGCGACTGCCCGGTGGTCGAAAGCCTCGGCCGCGCCTTCCCCGTCGCCGTGGAGCACCGCGCCCGCGACCTGACGGAAGCGCGCGACCTGCCCGAGGCGATGGCGTCCGCGATCCGCGGGGCCCTGCCGAAATACCCAGGCGACGTGCTGGCCTTCCTGCCAGGCTGGGGCGAGATCCGGCGCACGGCCGAGCGGCTGGCGGGCCTCGACGCAGAGATAATCCCGCTGCATGGCGAATTGCCGCCGGCCGAGCAGGACCGCGCGCTGAACCCGCACCCGCAGGGACGACGCAAGGTGGTGCTGGCGACCTCCATCGCCGAGACGTCGCTGACCGTGCCCGGCGTGCGCATCGTGGTGGATGGCGGGTTCCGGCGCGCGCCGCGGCTCGATCCCGCCTCCGGCCTCACGCGGCTCGTCACCGTGCGGATCAGCAAGGCGGCGGCCGAGCAGCGCGCGGGGCGCGCCGCCCGCACCGCGCCGGGCGTGGCGATCAGATTGTGGACGGAGGCGCTGCATCGCGGCCTGCCGCCCGCCGACCGGCCCGAGATCCTCGAGGCCGAGTTGTCCGGCCTCGCGCTCGACATCGCGGCCTGGGGCGCAACGGAAGACAGCCTCGCCTTTCTCGATCCGCCGCCTTCCGGCGCGCTCGCCGCCGGGCGCGCGCTGCTGCGCAACCTCGATGCGCTGGACGAGGCGGGACGCATCACGGCGATGGGCCGCGGGATGGCGCGGATGGGCACGCATCCGCGCCTCGCCCGCATGTTGCTGGCGGCGGAGGACGAAGGCGAGAAGGCGCTGGCCGCCGGCCTCGCCGCGCTGCTGGAGGAACGCGACCCGATCCGTGGGCGGGAGACGGCGGCCGACATCAACGCGCGGCTCGAATTGCTGCATGGCGGCGATCATCCGAACGCCGACCGCGCCACGATCCAGCGCATCCGCCGCGCGGCGGCGCTGCACAGGCGGCGCCTGCGGCTGCACGGCACGGCGTTGCCGGGCGGCGAAGCGGGACCGCTGCTGGCCGCGGGCTTCCCGGATCGCATCGCGGCGAAGCGCGGCACGATGGATGGCGCGTTCCGCCTCGCATCGGGACAGGGCGCGCGGCTTGCGGCGAACGATCCGCTCGGCCGCGCGCCGCTGCTCGCCGTCGCGGATCTCGAACTCGCGGGCACCGATGCGCGCATCCGCATGGCGGCGCCGCTCGACCTCGCCACGCTGGAGCGCCGCTTCCCCGAGCGTCTGCGCTGGGAGGAAAGCGCCACCTTCGATGCGCGCGCGGGCGCCGTGCTGGCGCGGCGACGCCGCATGTTCGGCCCGCTGGTGCTGGAGGAGCACGCGCTGCCCGCGCCCGATCCCGCCACCATCGCCGCCGCACTCGCCACCGCCATCGCCGAGCGCGGGCTGCGCGACCTGAACTGGACCGAGGCGGCGAAACAGACCCGCGCGCGGCTGCGCTGGATGGCCGGCGTGGAGGAAGGCTGGCCCGACATGTCCGATGCGGCGCTCGCCGCCGGCGTGCAGGACTGGCTGGCGCCGCATCTGCAGGGTTGCACGAAGCTGTCGGAGGCGAAGTCGCTCGACCTTGCGACCATCCTGCGCAACCTCGTCCCGTGGGAGCGGCAGCGCCGCCTCGACGCCGCGCTGCCGGCGCGCATCGACCTGCCGGGCGGGCGCAGCGCGATGGTGGACTATGATCGCGATGTGCCGACACTGGAGGCGCGCGCGCAACATCTGTTCGGCCTCGATGCGCTGCCGAAGTTGGCCGAGGGCCGCGTGCCCGTCCAGGCGGCGCTGCTGTCGCCAGCTGGGCGCCCGATCGCCGTCACGGGCGACCTCCACAACTTCTGGCGCGGCGGCTGGCTGGATGCGCGCAAGGACATGCGCGGCCGCTATCCGAAGCATGCCTGGCCGGAGGAACCCTGGCGCGGCGCATGAGCACCGCGACGCGCCGGCAACCGCGAACGTCGCGCGGTGCCGCACAACGTGATAAAAGCCACGTCGCAACGGACGACGCCTGCTGTTGACGTGACGTCCCGTTGCGGCTGCCCTTGGCGCGGACGCTTGCGCCGAAGGCCGCCTGGCGGCGACGATGACAGCGTGGACGCGAAGGGGGCCTGACGGATGCACAAGACAACACGCTGGCGCGGACCGGCCCTGATCGCGCTTGCGCCCTTCGCCTTCGGCTCGCTCGCCGGCTGCGGCTACACGCTGCAGAGCGATGCGGTCATCGCCGAGAACCAGCGTGCGCTCGCCGCCGCCGAGACGCGCGGCACGGAGCTGAGCGGCCGCGTGACGCAGCTCGAAGGTGCGCTGGCGGCGGAGCGTCGCGCGCGCGGCGACCTCGCGGCGCTGGAACGCCAGCTGCAGTCCGCGCGCGGTTCCCTCGCCAATGCGGAGCGCGGCCGCCGCAACGCCGATGCGGAGGTGCAGCGCCTGCGCGCCGCGCTCGCCGAGGAGGAACGGCGCCTTGCCGCGCTGCAGAACGAGAGCGGTGCGCTGGAGCAGTCCTCCGGCCGCACGCGCGACGAGCTTGGCATCGCTGAGCAGCGCCTCGCCGGCCTGCGCGCCACCATCGCGTCCGAGGAAGCGCGCCTCGCCGCGCTGCGCGGCGCCGCGGGCAGCGAGGAATCGCGCCTTGCCGGCCTGCGCGGCAACACGGCGTCGGAGGAGCAGCGGCTGGCGGGCCTGCGGCGCGATGCTGCGGCGGAGGACCAGCGCCTCGCCGGCCTGCGCCGTGACGCGGCGGCCGAGGACCAGCGCCTGGCCGGGCTGCGGCGCGATGCCGCGGCGGCGGAGCGGCGCCTGGCGGAGTTGCGCGACCAGGGCACCGCCCAGGATCGCCGCCTGGCCGCGCTGGAGGAACGCCGCGCCGCGGAGGAACGCCGCCTCGCCGCGCTGCAGGAACAGGCGGGCACCACCGAGCAGCGCCTGGCCGCGCTGCGCAGCACGATCGGCCAGGCCGAGCAGACCCTCGGCCAGCGCCAGCAGGCCGGCAGCGAGGCCGAGCGTCGCCTCGCCGGGCTGCGCGAGAACGCCGCGACCGAGGAGCGGCGGCTGGAAGGGCTGCGGAACAACATCGCCCAGGCGGAGCGCTCGCTCGCCGAGCGCCAGGGCGCCGGCGCCGAAGCGGAACGCCGCCTCGCCGGGCTGCGCGAGACGGCCGCGAACGAGGAGCGCCGCCTGCAGGGCCTGCGCGACAGCATCGCCCAGGCGCAGGGCCAGCAGACCGAGGCGCAGCAGCGCCTCGCCGGCCTGCGCGACACCGGCGCCGCCGAGGAAGGCCGGCTGCAGGCGCTGCGCGGCGAGATCCAGGGCGCCCAGGGCAACCTCGCCGACCGCCAGCAGGCGGTTGCCGAGGCGGAACGCCGCCTTGCCGGGCTGCGCGAGGCCGCGGCCAATGAGGAACGCCGCGTGCAGGCGCTGCGCGGCGAGGCCGGGACGGCCGAGCAGACGCTGGCCACCCGGCGCGGCCTGCTGGGCGAGCTGGAAGCCCGCCTCGGCCGCCTGACCCAGTCCGAGACCGAGGCCACCGCGCGCGTGCGCGGGCTGGAGGATCGCGCCGGCGGTCTCGGCCGCGACATCGCCCAGTCCGAGCAGCGCGTGGCGAGCCTGCGCGAAGCCGTCGCCCAGGCGGAGGCCGCGCTGGCGGAACGCCGCGGCGCCGTCACGCAGGCTGAAAGCGGGCTCGCCAGCCTCGGCAGCCAGCGCGAGGCCGCTGCCGCGACGCTGCGCGAGCTTGAGGCGCGCAGCGCGGCGCTGCGCAACGAGGTGGGTGCTGCGGAACGGCAGCTCGCCGAGCTGCGCAGCGGCACCGCGGCGGAGGCGCAGGCGTTGCAGGCCGCGCGGTCCGAGGTGCAGGCGACGAGCGAGCAACTTGCGGCCCGCCGCGCCGCGTTGTCCGAGGCGGAGCAGCGCCTGGCGGCCGCGAATGCCGCGGGCGAGGCCGCCGTCGCGCGCCTGCGCGGGATCGAGGAACAGACGCAGCGCATCGCCGGCGGCACCGACGCGATCCGCCAGGAACAGGAGCGCCTGCGCATGGCCGTGGACGGTCTGCGCAGCGAGGTGGCGGAGATGGAGCGCCGCCGGGCCGACCTCGCCAACCAGATCGCGCAGGCCGAGGACCGGCTGCGCGCCGGCCGGCAGGAGCTTGCGCAACTAGGCGCGCGGCTCGCACAGCAGCGCCAGGCGCTGGAAGCGCCCGGCACGGGCTCGGATCTCGGACCGCCCGGCCCGCCGCGGCAGTAGGCGCGGCGGCGCCGCCTATCGCGCCCAGCGCGTCCAGACGCGCTGCGGCCCGATATCCAGGTGCACGAAGCGCGGATAGACGCCGATCCCGAGGAAGCCCATCCGCCGCGACAGGGTCCAGACGCCCATCGCCAGGTCGTTGGCCGCCATGCCCGGCACGGTGAGATCGGCCGCCTGGCCCACCAGGTGCAGGCTCGCCGGCGCGGCGCCTTCCAGCGAGGCATTGGTGCGCTGCGTCCGGAAGCCCGATCGCACGATCAGCGGACGCGTGTAGCCCCACTGCTCCTGCAGCACGGAGAGCATGTCCACCAGCAGCGGCGGCAGCGGCCCCTCCGCGCCCGCATGCATGTCGCGCAGCAGGTGGCGCAGCTTCGCCAGCGCCTGCGCGTCGTACTCCTCGCCGGCGCGATAGGCGATGGCCGCTTCCTCGCCGGCGCCGTTTCGCAGCCACACGAAGCGCTCGGGCGCCGCCGCGGCCCGGGCGGCGCGCGCCCACAGCACGCCGAGCGGCACGGCGGCGGCGGCACAGAGCAGGGATCGGCGGGTGGTCGTCACGCCGGGAGGATTCCCGCGCGGCGCGCCGCCATGCAACTCAACTCGCGCCCGCGCTGCGTATGAAACTGTCTGATTTTGCAGCCGGCCGGCGCGGCCGGCCCTGCGGATCACCCGGCCTTGGGCAGGATGCGCCAGTGCTTCTCGGCCCAGTCGAAGTAGAGCTCGCGCGCCTTGCGCGCCATCGGGCCGGGCTGCAGGGCGCGGCCGTTGTAGTTCGTGCAGGGCTGCACCTTGGCGTAGTTGCCCGTCGAAAAAATCTCGTCGGCCTCGTCCAGCTCCGCGGGGGCGACCGCGCGCTCCTCCACCGTCACCCCGGCCTCGCGCAGCAGGGCGATGACGCGCTGGCGGGTGATGCCGTTGAGGAAGGTGCCGTTCGGCGCCGGCGTGATCACCTTGCCGTCCTTCACGAACATCAGGTTGGAGGCGGCGAATTCCGCGACGTTGCCGGCCTCGTCGCACAGCACCGCCATCTCGAAGCCGCGCTCCACGGCCCAGGAGGTCGCGCGCGCGCCGTTGGGATAGAGGCAGGAGGCCTTGGCATCGGTCGGCGCCATGTCCGGCGCCGGGCGGCGGAAGGGCGCCATGGTGGCGGAGAAGCCGGTGAAGCCCGGCAGCGGGCTGTCATAGATCGCCAGCACGAAATCGGTGCTGTCCGGATCGGGCCGCGCCGCGCCCAGGCCCTTGCGCACGAAAAACATCGGCCGGATGTAGAGCGTGGCCTCCGGCCCCATGCGGCGGATGCCCTCGCGGCACAGCGCCTCGATCTCCTCCGGCGTCTTGGTCGGCTTCATCAGCATCGCCTTGGCGGAGGCGACGCAGCGCGCGCAATGGCGGTCGAGGTCGGGCGCCACGCCCTTGATCGCGCGCCCGCCGTCGAAGATCACGCTGCCCAGCCAGAAGGCATGGTCCATCGGGCCGGTGAGCTTCGGCTCCTCGGTGGTCCATGTGCCGTCGTGGAAGAAAACGCCCGCCATCGTCATCCCGTCCTGGCTGCCGAGCGGAATGCATGCGCCCGACCATGGGCCTCCCGCAAGATGGCGCGGCCGCGCAAACCTTTCGTTGCTATTTCGTACCTGCAACAGCATGCCGCTTCCGCTATTCTGCGCCCTGGCATGGACAAAGACGGCGCTGGCTTGCACCTGCGGGACTACGAGACTGCGCTGGCGGCGCATGTGAATGGCGTCTTCCGCGCGAATCCGGCCCTCCGTGACCATCGCGCCGAGCACCCCGGTCTGACCGCGAGCCTCGGCGACCCCTTCGCGCCGGTCTGGTTCCTGGCCGCTGCGCCCAACCTCGGTGCGCGCGGGCGTCCGAAGCCGCCGCTGGCCAGCCCGGACGCGCAGTGGAACACCACCCCGGGCGACCAGGTCTTCCGCGCCGCCCTGGCGGAGGCCGGCTTCAAGGCGGGGGGCCCCGGCGCACCGGGCGGCTGGCGCTGCTACGTGACCGCGCTGATCAAGTCGGTGGAGGACAGCCCGGCGCGGCGCGAGGGGAAGCTCGCGCCCCTGCTCGCGCGGGCCGAGACCTGGGCGGCAGTGCTGCGCTGGCAGCTGGAAGCCGCCGCCCCGCGCTGGCTGGTGCTGAAGGGCGACCTGGCCGCCGACCTGTTCCGCCACCTGGTGGACCGCGCCGCCGTGCCGCTGCCGCCCCATGTCGAGCGGATCGAGAGCTACACCTATCTCGCCGGGCGCCGGCAGGAGGGGGCGGAGGCGATGCACCCGGACCGCCTTGCCGCCTATCGCCGCAGCCTCTGCACGATTGCCCGCCGCGCCGGCATGGCCCCCGGTTGAACCCCCGCGGCGCGGTGCCCAGAGCACGTTCCGGCCGACTGGAATCAGTCAGCCGGCAGGTCGTGCTCTGGAAAAAATGACTCCAGAGCAGCTTATGGCAGTCCGACGGAGCCGTGGAGCGGTTCCACTCGGACGGGCGCTGCTCTAGGGTGCGCCGCCTGTTTCATACCGTGAACTGGGGGAAGGAAGCGCGATGACGATCCATTTCGTCGTCCATGACGAGGGCGACAGCGTGGGCGTGGTGGTGGTGGAGGGCCTGAAGGCCGGCACCAAGCTCACAGGCTGGATCATGGATCAGGACAAGCTGATCGAGTTCGACGCGAAGAACGACATCCCGATCGGCCACAAGCTGGCGATCAAGGGCATCAAGTCCGGCGACACGATCATCAAATACGGTGTCGACATCGGCAAGGCCGTGAAGGACATCGGCGCGGGCGAGCACCTGCACGTGCACAACGTCAAGACGAAGCGCTGGTAAGGGAGACGCGATCATGGGCATCGACGTCAAGAACGCGACCTTCGAAGGCTGGCGCCGCGAGAACGGCCGCATGGGCGTGCGCAACCACGTCCTCATCCTGCCGGTGGACGACATCTCCAACGCCGCGGCGGAAGGTGTCGCGCGCAACATCCAGGGCACGCTGGCGATCCCGCACGCCTATGGGCGGCTGCAGTTCGGCGCCGACCTCGACCTGCATTTCCGCACCATCATCGGCACGGGCTGCAACCCGAACGTCGCCGCCGTGGTGGTGATCGGCATCGAGCTCGGCTGGGCCGGCAAGGTCGCCGAGGGGATCGCGAAGACCGGCAAGCCGGTGGAGTTCTTCGCCATCGAGCAGAACGGCGACATCAACACTATCGCCGCCGCCTCCCGCGCCGCCTACCGGATGGTGAAGTACGCGACCGCGCTGAAGAAGACCCGCGCGCCGCTGCAGGACCTCTGGGTCAGCACGAAGTGCGGCGAGAGCGACACGACCTCCGGCCTCGCCTCCTGCCCCACGGTCGGCAATTCCTTCGACAAGCTCTGGGCGAACGGCAACACGCTGGTCTTCGGCGAGACGTCCGAGATCACCGGCGGCGAGCACCTGGTCGCCGCGCGCTGCAAGACGCCTGAGGTGCGCGACCAGTTCATGGCGATGTTCAACCGCTACCAGGCGGTGATCGAGGCCAACAAGACCTCCGACCTGTCCGAGAGCCAGCCGACCAAGGGCAACATCGAGGGTGGCCTGACCACCATCGAGGAGAAGGCGCTCGGCAACATCCAGAAGATCGGCAAGAAGTGCACGGTGGACGGCGTGCTCGACAAGGCCGAGGAGCCGACGCATCCCGGGCTGTGGTTCATGGACAGCTCCTCCGCGGCAGCGGAGATGGTGACGCTCTGCGCAGCCTCCGGCTTCGCGGTGCACACCTTCCCGACCGGCCAGGGCAACGTCATCGGCAACCCGATCGTGCCGGTGATCAAGCTGACCGCGAACCCGCGCACCATGCGGACGATGTCCGAGCACATCGACGTGGACGTGACCGGCATCCTGCAGCGCAACATGAACATGGACGATGCCGGCGAGGCGCTGCTCGACTGCATCATCCGCACCGCCGACGGGCAGCACACGGCGGCCGAGATCCTCGGCCACCGCGAGTTCAGCCTGACGCGCCTCTACGAGAGCGCCTGACGCAACAGGGCCCGGCGCGCCACCGCGGCGCGCCGGGCCGCGCAACACGCGAAGCGGACCGTCAACGCGCGCGAAACCGCGCGACACACCCTTGCAGGGGTGCGGCGGCATAGTCCCTGTCACCGGCGGCGAGGGGCCTCCGGGCACGGAGGACCGAACCATGCGCCGCACCACCGTCTTCGTCCTGTTCGCCTTCCTCGGCTTCCTCTTCGCCTTCGCCGCGGCGCTGCCCTCGGCGCGCTCCGCCGCGCCGCAGCCCGTGCCGGTGGCCGAGCATGTCCCGGCCGACTGGGTCGCCCAGGCGCTGGCCAGCCGGCCCTTCATGCCGCCGGCCCGCTGAGCCCCTCGTCCTCCGTGCGAAACACGCGCGCAACATGAAGCCCGCAGCGCGAAGCCGCCGCGACACGCGGCCCCGCCAGACTGCAGCGGCCCGAGGCAGGGAGAGCCAGTACATGAACCGCACCGCCGTTTTCGTGATGTTCGCCTTCATCGGCTTCGTGATCGCCTTCGCCGCGGCGCTGCCCGCGGCGCGCTCGGCCACGCCGCTCGAACTCGTCGCCGCCGACCGCGCGGGCGAGGTGCCGCTGCACTGGGTCGGCCGCGCCATGGCGGAGATGCCGTTCCTGCTGCCCGGCGGGAACTGAGGCGCGAATCGCCGCGCACCGCGCCCGCCAGCCGCGCTAGTCTCACGGCAGGAGGTCGCGCATGAGCACAACCGGGGATCCGCCGCCCTTCGAACTCGGCATCGTCGCCGCCGGCGCCGTCTCGGCCGGTGCCTACACCGCCGGCGTGCTGGACCTGCTGTTCGAAGCGCTCGACGCCTTCGAGGCTGCGCGCGAGGCCGGCATGGAAGACGTGCCGACACACCAGGTCGTGCTGCGCGCCATGGTCGGCGCCTCGGCCGGGGCGATGAACGCCGCGACCGTCGCCGCCTGGGCCAATCGCAGCTTCCAGCCGATGGATGCGCGCAGCCTGCGCGACAGGGAGGCGCGGCGCCGGAACCCCTTCGCCTGGGCCTGGGTGGACCAGCCCGACATCACCCGCCTGCTCGACACGACCGACCTGGATGCTGGCCATTTCCGCTCAGCGCTCAACGGCGCCTGGCTGTCCAATGCGGTGGACCAGATCCTCTCGCCCGATGCCGCGCGCCCGGACGGGCTGCTGCCCAGCCCGGCGCCGAAACATCGCGGCTGGATCGCCGACCTGCGCGTGCGCCTGACCGTCGGCAACCTCACCGGCACCCCCTACACGCTGACCTTCGAAGGCAGCGACAAAATCGCGGGCGGCATGATGGACCATGCCGAGGTGATGGATTTCCTAGCCGTTCCGACCGGACGGAAGCCGCCGGCGAGCTACCTGCCGCTTGAAGGCGACGCGGCGCGCAGCGATCCCACCTGGTCGGCGCTCGGCAATGCGGCGCTGGCCTCCGGCGCCTTTCCCGGCGCGCTGCCGGCGCGGGTGCTGAGCCGCCAGCCGGAGAACCGCGCCCGCCGCCCTGTCTTCGTGCCGAAGGGCGACCCCGACCGACCGAACGAAGGCGCCTGGGAAGTGCTGGAACCCGCCTGGTCCGTGCTCGGCCCCGACAAGGCGACCATGCTCTGCGTGGATGGCGGCATCGCCAACAACGAGCCGACCGATCTCTGCCGCGACGCGCTGCTGATCAAGCGCGACGCGCCGCTCGTGCCGAAGCCGGCCGAGGCGACGCAGGCCATGATCATGGTGGATCCCTTCCCCGAGGCGCCCGAACCGGGCCCGCGCGAAGGCTCCGCGCCGCTGCCACGGGTGCTGTCGGCGCTGATCTCCGCCTGGAAGAACCAGGCGCGCTTCCGCCCGGTGGACATCTGGCTTGCCACCCAGGCCGACATGTTCAGCCGGCAGATCATCGCGCCCAGCGCGGATGCAAAGGACCGGCCGCAGGGCGCCTCCCCGCTCGCGGGCGGTGCGCTCGGCGGCTTCCTCGGCTTCTTCTGCCGCGATTTTCGGGAGCACGACTTCCTGCTCGGCCGGCACAATTGCCGCAGCTTCCTGCAGCACTATTTCGCGGTGCCGGTGGACAACGTCGTGGTGCGCCACTGGGCCTCGGACGAGAGCGGCGCGCCGACGCCGCTGGCGCGGCGGATCATGCGCGAACACGGCCTGGACGAGGCGGCGGGCAAGGTGCCGCTGGTCTGGCTGGCGCCGCATCTGCGCGACCCGCGGGACCCGGAGAAGGACCCGGTACCGGAGCCCGCCTGGCCGGTGGGCCGCTTCGATCCGGCGCCGCTGCGGCCCGCCTTCGCCAAGCGCATCCGGCGGGTGCTGCGGGCGCTGTCCGGCCATCTCGGCTGGATCGGCGGCGCGCTGACCACGGGCTTCGGCTGGGTCCCGGCCTGGCTGGCGAGCCGGCAGGTCGTCGCGGTGCTCGACAAGGCCCGGCGCGACAGCGGCCTTTGACCGCGCCGGCTGACCACGTCGCCCCGACGGGCTAAGCACGCGCGCATGAGTTCGCCCGTCAGCACCGAAACCCCCGTCCCGCCCGGCTACGCCGCCGGAGCGCCCGTGCCCTGGTGGGTGAAGCTGTCGGTCAAGCTGGCGCTCGGCAGCCTGCCGGTGCCGCCCCGCGCCTGGCGCGCCCTCGGCCTCAGGCGCCACTCCTTCGCGGCCGACGACCCCACCCGCCTCGTCCCGCCGCTCGCCGGCCTCGTCGCCCGCGCGAATGAGCGGCTCGGGCGCGCGGAGCGCAGCGTGCTGGAGATCGGCCCGGGCGCGATGGTGCGCCGCGCGCCGATCGCCGCGGCACTCGGCCTCGGCCCGATCCTCTACCTCGATGTCGAGGACGACGCGCCGCGCGAGCTCGAGCCCTATCGCCGCGCCGCCGAGGCCGCCCGCGAAGCCGGCCTCGCCCCGCCCGATCTGTCCGGCTGCGCGACACGCGAGGAGGTGCTGGCGGCCTGCGGCGCACGGCTGCTGATCGGCGGGCCGGAGCGGCTGGCGGAGGTGCCGGCGGGCTCGGTGGACCTCGTCTTCTCGGAAGTCGCGCTGGAGCATGTGCGGCGGGACGCGCTCGCGCCGCTGCTCGCCGCGCTGCGCCGCGTGACGGCGCCGGACGGCATCGGGCTGCATGGCGTGGATTTCCACGACCATCTTGGCGGCGCGCTGCGCCACCTGCGCTTCTCGCCCGGCTTCTGGGAGGGGGCGGCGGTCGGCCGCGCCGGGCTCTACAACAACCGCCTCGGCCTGACGGAGATGCTGGACGCCTTCGCCGAAGCCGGCTTCGCCGCCGCCGCGCCGCATCGCCTGGTCTGGGACAGCCCGCCGCTGCCGCCCGGCGGCGCGCATCCCGCGCTGCACCGCCGGCCGGCGGATGACCGCGTCTGCTATGCGGAGATCGAGGCACGCCCGGCCTGACAACTTGCCGCGCGGCGCGGTCGCCGCCACTCTCCCGCGGCACAACATCAAAGGGGAACGTCCATGATCAACCGCCGCACGACGCTCGGGCTTGCCGCCACCCTCGCCCTGCCGGGCCTCGCGCGGGCGCAGGGCCTGCCGGACCGCGGGCTGCGCTACGTCGTGCCTTTCCCGCCTGGCGGCCTCACGGACATCATGGCGCGGCTGGTCGCGCAGAAGATGTCGGAGAACCTGCGCCAGCCCGTGGTCGTGGACAACCGCGCCGGCGGCAACGCGCTGATCGGCGCCGACGTGGCGGCCAAGGCAGCGCCGGATGGCGGCACGCTGCTCGCCATCACGCTGACGCATGCGGTGAACTACACGCTGTTCCCGAACGCGCCCTACAATTTCCGCCGCGACTTCGCGACGCTGTCCGTGCTCGGCTCGCTGCCGCTCGTCGTGGTGGTGAACGCCGAGAAGAGCCCGGCGCGCGACCTCGCCACGCTGCTGCGGCTCGTGCGCACCGAGCAGATGAACGGCGGGACCTCCGGCAACGGCTCGCCGCCGCATCTCGGGCTGGAGCTGCTGCGCCGCGCCGCCGGCGCGCGCGACAACCTGGTGCATGTGCCCTATCGCGGCGGCGCGCCGAGTGTCACGGACCTCGCCGCCGGCAATCTCGACGTGATGGTGAGCAACCTGCCGGAGTGCCTCGCGCAGATCCGCGGCGGCCGCCTGCGCCCGCTCGCCATCACCAGCGCCGAGCGCCACCCGCTGGTGCCGGACGTTCCGACGGTGCGCGAGCTCGGCCAGCCGGCGCTCGAGATCACCAACTGGACCGCGGTGCTGACCCAGGCCGCGACGCCCGCGCCGGTGCGCGCGCGGCTCGAGGCCGAGGTGCAGAAGGCGATCCACGATCCCGACACGACGCGGCGCGCGCAGGAGGGCGGCTTCCAGGTGCTCGGCTGGGACGCCGCGCGCTCCACGCAATTCGTCAATGCCGAGACGGATCGCTGGGCCACGCTGGTGCGCGAGGCCAACATCCGTCCCGACGCCTGACGTGATGCTGCCCTCAGACGCCGGGCGACCGCTCCGCGGTCTTGGCTCCGCCGCACACGTGCCGGGCCGCGTTCGCGGCCTCGTCCCGTCCCTTCCGGGGCGGGCCGCCTGATGCCGCGAATGACCCTTGCCGAAGCCGAGGCGCTGGCGCGCGACGCACTTGTCGCGGCCGGCGCCAATCCGCGCATGGCGGCGATGACCGCCGCCGCGCTCGTCGCGGCCGAGGCCACGGGGCAGTCCGGGCACGGCCTGTCGCGCGTGGCGATGTATGCCGGGTTCCTGCGCAACGGTCGCGCCGACGGCGCGGCCGAGCCGACCATCGTGGCGACGCGCGGCGGCGCGGTGCTGGTGGATGCGCGGCACGGCCTCGCTTATCCCGCGGTGGCGCTGGCCATCGAGGAAGCCGCTTCGCGCGCCGCGGCGCATGGCGTCGCCTTCGCCGGCATCACCAACAGCCACCACAGCGGCGCGATGGGGCTGCCCGTCGCGGAGCTGGCGCGGCGTGGCCTCGTCGCACTCGCCTTCACCAACTCGCCCGCCGCCATGCCGGTGCCGGGCGGGCGGCGCGCGCTGATGGGCACCAACCCCGTCGCCGCCGCCTTCCCCAGGCGCCCCACCCCGCCGGGCAAGCCCGGCGGGGCCCCAGTGCCGACCGATCCGCTGGTCGTCGACATGGCACTCAGCCAGGTGGCGCGCGGCAAGATCATGGTGGCGGCGAAGAACGGCACACCGATCCCGGAAGGCTGGGCGCTGGATGCCGCGGGCAACCCCACCACCGATGCAAAGACCGCGCTCGGCGGTGCGATGCTGGCGGTCGGCGGCGACAAGGGCGCGCTGCTCGCGCTGATCGTGGAGCTGCTGTGCTGCGCGCTGACCGGCGCCGCCTTCGGCTTCGAGGCGGACAGCTTCTTCGAGGCCGAAGGCAACCGGCCCCGCCTCGGCCAGGCGATCCTCGCCATAGACCCCGGCGCGCTGGCCGGCCGAGAGGCCTTCCTCGACCGTATCGAGACCTTGGTGGCGGCGATGCTGGGGGATCCCGGCGTGCGCGTACCCGGCAGCCGCAGCGCCGCCCAGGCGCGGCGCGCGGCGGAGGAGGGCATCGAGATCCCGGACCCCTTGCTGGCGTCGCTGCGACAGGCCGGCCCGTGATCCGTCCGCGCGTCTCGATCGGCGAACCGGTCGGCGACTTTCACGCCCGTTCCGCCGTCAATCCGTGCTTCGCCTTCAACACCCTCGCCGGGCGCTGGCTGATGGTGGTGATCCCCGGATCGCTGGCCGAGCCGGGCAAGGCGGCGCGCCTGGCCGCCGCCGTCTCGCCGCATGCGCAGCGCCTCGACACCGACAACGCCTACATGGTCGTGATCGGCACGGATGCGGAGGACGAGCGCGCCGGAAGGCTGCGCGACGCCACCGGCATCCGCGTGCTGTGGGACGACGACGGCAGCGCGCGGCGCGCGCTGCGCGCCGAACCGCAACAGGACGTGCCCTGCACCGGCTGGCTGCTGCTCGATCCCATGCTGCGCGTCTTCGCCGCGTGGCCGCTCGAGCAGGGCGCGGAGGCGATGGCGACCCTCGCAATGCTGCCGCCGCCGGCGCAGCACGCCGGCGTGACGCTGCACGCCCCGGTGCTGATCCTGCCGCGCGTCTTCGAGCCCGCCTTCTGCCGCGAGCTGATCGCCCTGTATGAGACGCAGGGCGGCGGCGAGAGCGGCTTCATGCGCGACGTGGACGGCAAGACCGTCGGCCTGCTGGATGCCGGCCACAAGCGCCGCAAGGACGCGGTGATCGAGGATCCCGCGCTGCAGGCGAGGTTCCGCGCGCGGCTGGTCGCGCGGCTGGTGCCGGAGATCCAGCGCGCCTTCCAGTTCAAGGCCACGCGGATCGAGCGCTACATCGTCGCCTGCTACGATGCCGCCGACCAGGGCTTCTTCCGCGCCCACCGCGACAACACCACGCTCGGCACCGCGCATCGCCGCTTCGCCGTCACGATCAACCTGAACACGGGCGAATACGAGGGCGGCGATCTCTGCTTCCCCGAATTCGGGCCGCAGACCTATCGCGCGCCGCTCGGCGGCGCCGTGGTCTTCTCCTGCTCCCTGCTCCATGAGGCGCGGCCGGTGACGCGGGGCCGGCGCTACGCCACGCTGCCCTTCCTCTACGACGACGAGGCGGCGAAGATCCGCGCGCGCAACGAGCAGTTCCTCGCTGCCCGGCAGAACCCCGCCGCCGCGGTCGCAGAGCCTTGAGCGGCACCGCGACCGAGCGCATCGCCGGCCCCGCCGCCGTGGCCGCGCTGTTTGCGCGGCGGCCGCAGGCGGTGCTGCGCCTGTTCTACCTGCCGACGCGGCGGCGCGAGGCCGGACCGCTCTGCAAGGAACTCGCCGCCGCCCGCAAACCTTATCGCGAGGTGCCCCCCGACGAACTCGCCCGCATTGCCGGCACGCCGCATCACGGCGGCATTGTCGCCGTGGCGGAGGCGCGCGTGGTGCCGGAGCTTGGGGCGCCCTTCCCCGCCGCGCTGCTCTCCGCGCGCGTGCTGCCGGTGCTGGACGCCGTGGGCAATCCGCACAACCTCGGCGCCATCGCGCGCAGCGCCGCCTTCTTCGGCTGCGCGGGGATGATCCTGTCGGACGATGCGCGCCAGGCCGGGCTTTCGGACGCCGCCTATCGCACGGCCGAAGGCGGGCTCGAGCATCTCGCGCTCCATCGCGCGGCGAGCCTTCCGGTCGCGCTGCGCGCCATGGCGCCGCGCTTCACCACCGTCGCCGCCGTCGCCCATGGCGGCGTCGCACCCGCCGCCCTGCCACGAACGAAGAACTTCGCGCTGCTGCTGGGCAACGAGGAGACGGGGCCGGGCGCGGCCGCCATCGCCGCCTGTGCGCATCGCGTGACGCTGCCCGGCTCGGGCCGCGTGGAGAGCCTGAACGTCTCGGTCGCCGCGGCGGTGCTGATCCAGGCGCTCGAATCGCTGCCGCCATGAGCGACTGCGACATCCTGGTGATCGGTGCCGGCGCGGCCGGCATCGCGGCCGCGCGCGCGGCAACCGCCGCCGGGCGCCGCGTGCGCGTGCTGGAAGCGCGGCACCGCATCGGCGGGCGCGCGCTGACCGACACCTCGCTCGGCCTGCCCTTCGACCTCGGCGCCACCTGGCTGCACGATGCGGAGCACAACCCGCTGACGGCGCTGGCCCGCGGCTTCGGCGTACCGCTCGCCGACAGCGACGCGCTGCGACGCGAGATCACCTTCATCGGCGGCCGGCAGGCGGATGCCGCTGAGGTCGCCGCCTACGACGCCGCCTGGGAGCGCTTCGAGCCCGCGATCCGCGCCCGCGCCGCCGCGCCCGGGCCCGACATCGCCGCGGCCGAGGCCGCGCCGCGCGGCGGCCCCTGGGACGCGACCGTCGCCGCCTGGCAGGGCCGGGTGATCGCCGCCTGGCCGCTGGAGGAGATCGGGCTCGCGGACTTCGCCGCGACGCTGCTCTCCGGCGCCAACCTGCTGCCGCGGGGTGGGTTGGGCGCGCTGGTCGCGCGGCTCGGCGATGGGCTGCCGATCACGCCCGGCGCGCCGGTGGAGCGGCTGCGCTGGGGCGGCACCGAGGCGGTGGCAGAGGGCGCCTTCGGCACGCTGCGGGCGCGCGCGGTGGTCTGCACCCTGCCCACGACCCTGCTCGCGGACGGGTCCTTGCGCTTCGAACCTGCCTTGCCGGCCGAGGTGATCCAGGCCGCGCACGACCTGCCGCTCGGCGCCGCGATCAAGGTCGCGCTGGCGGCCGCCGGGGCGGAGCGGCTCGGCCTGCCGGACCATGCCTCCACCGACAGGATGGTGGCGCCCGGCGAGGACCTGATCCCGATCACCTTCTGGCCGCAGGGCCAGCCCATCGCCTCCGCCTGGATCGGCGGCCCCACGGCGCTGGTGGTTGCGCGGGATGGCCCGGCCGCGGCCGAGGCGCTGGTACGGGAGGAGATCGCGCAGCGCCTCGGCGGCGCCGCCCCCGGCGCCTTCCGGCCGGGCGCGCTGGTCTCGGGCTGGATCACGGATCCGTGGGTGCGCGGCGCCTACAGCCACGCCCGGATCGGCGCCGCAGGGGCGCGCCCGGTGCTGGCGACGCCGCTGGCCGGCGGTCGGCTCTGCTTTGCCGGGGAGGCCTGCCACCCGACCCTGGCCGGCACGGTGGGTGGCGCCTGGATCTCCGGCGAGCGGGCGGCGGCACACGCTCTCGTCGCCGCGGCTTGACCCGAGCGCTCCACGGCCGAATTGATGCGCGATGGTTGAGGCAGCAAGCCCCCCGCAGGAGTCCTGCGAGATGACGGTGGGGCCGGAGGCGGGCGTGCTGGCGCTCTCCGGCCGGCTCGACACCCAGGCGGCGGCGGTGCTCTGGCCGAAGCTGATGGCGGAGGCTGCCGGCGGGCCGGTGGTGCTGGACCTTGCCGGGCTCACCGCCCTCGACACCACCGGCGCCACGCTGCTGCTGACGGCGGAGGCGGCGGGGCATGGCAATGCCCTCCGCGGCGCGCCGCCGCAGGTCACCGATGTTCTCGACCGCGTGCGGGCCGCCCTCGCCGCCCCGCGGCCGAAGCCGGAACAACGGCTGCCGCTGCTGGCGCGGATCGGCCGGACCAGCCTGAATGCCGGGCGCGGCGTGCTGGACGGGATCGGCTTCATCGGCGAACTCGCCCTGGTCGCGCTCGGCACGCTGCTGCGCCCCTGGCGCCTGCGCGGGGGCGAGGTGCTGCGCCACCTGGACGAGGCGGGAACGCGGGCCTTCCCGCTGACCCTGTTGCTGGGCTTCCTGCTCGGCGTCATCCTGGCCTTCCAGAGCGTCATCCCGCTGCGCCGCTTCGGCGCCGAGATCTTCGTCCCCAACCTCGTCGGCATCTCGCTGCTGCGCGAGCTCGGGCCACTGATGGCCGGGGTGATCCTGGCGGGACGCACCGGCAGCGCCTATGCCGCCGAGCTCGGCACGATGAGCGTGAACGAGGAGGTGGCAGCGCTGCGCATCATGGGCGTGGACCCCATGGCGCTGCTGGTGCTGCCCCGGGTGCTCGCGGGCATCCTGGTGATGCCGGTGCTGTCGTTGGTGCTGACGCTCGCGGGCCTGGCCGGGATGGCGCTGATCATGGGCCTGTTCGGCTTCCCGCTGACGACCGTGACGCAGCAGCTCTCGCAATGGCTGGAACTCAGCGACATGCTCGGCGGCCTGTTCAAGGCCTGCTTCTTCGGCCTGGCGATCGCCGCGATCGGCTGCCGCGCCGGCCTCGGTGCCGGGCGCGGGCCGCGCGCGGTGGGCGATGCGGCGACCGCGGCGGTGGTCGGCGGCATCGTCTCCATCATCCTGCTCGACGGGCTATTCGCCGTGCTCTACGAGAAAATCGGCGTATGAGCGAAACGACCGTCAGCGCGGAGGCCGTGATCCGCTGCGAGGGGATCGCCGCGGGCTTCGGCAGCAACATCCTGTTCCGCGACGTCACCTTCGATGTGAAGCGCGGCGAGGTCTTCGTGATCCTCGGCGGATCGGGCTGCGGCAAATCCACCCTGCTGAAGCTGATGATCGGCCTGGTGCCGCCGCTGGCCGGGCGGGTGACGATCCTCGATACCGATGTCTGGGCGACGGAGGGGAAGGCGCGGCTGGAACTGCTCAAGCGCATCGGGGTGATGTGGCAGCAGGGCGCGCTGTTCGGCTCGCTCACGCTGCTCGAGAACGTGGAGATGCCGCTGGCCGAGCACACGAGCCTGAGCGCGGCCGCGCGGGCCGAGGTGGCGCGCGCGAAGCTCGGCCTGGTCGGCCTTTCGGAAGCGGCCTCGCGCCTGCCGTCGGAGGTTTCGGGCGGCATGCTGAAGCGGGCGGGCGTGGCGCGCGCGCTGGCGCTCGATCCGCCGATCCTGTTCCTCGACGAGCCCTCGGCCGGCCTCGACCCGATCACCTCGGCCGGGCTCGACGCGATGATCCGCGACCTTTCGCGCACGCTCGGCACCACCTTCGTCGTCGTCACGCACGAGCTGGCTTCCATCCTCGCCATCGGCGACCGCTGCATCATGCTGGACAAGGAAGCGAAGGGCGTGATCGCGGAGGGCGATCCGCGGCGACTGCGGGAGGAGAGCACCCAGCCCACGGTGCGCGCCTTCTTCCGGCGGGAGGCCGCATGAAATCGAGCGCGCTCTACCTCCGCGTCGGCGCGCTGGTCGTCGTCGGCGTGGCGCTCGCCGTCGGCTTCGTGCTGTTCCTCGCGGGCGGCCGCGGCCAAGGCCCGACCGCCACCTTCGAGACCTATTCCCGCGAATCCGTGCAGGGCCTCGATGTCGGCGCGCCGGTGCGCTACCGCGGCGTGCCGATCGGCCGCGTGACGGAGATCGGCCTCGTCTCCGCCGAATACGGCAGGCCCGAAGGCGTGCCCTTCACGGAATCCTTCCGCCTCGTCTTCGTTCGCTTCGCCGTGGACACCGAGCGCGTCGGCGAGGTTCCGCGCGCGGAGGAAGCGATCCGCATCGGCCTGCGCGCGCGCATCAGCGCGCAGGGAATCACCGGCGTGAACTACGTCGAGCTGGACTTCGTGAATCCCGAACGCTTTCCCGTGCCGACGATCCCCTGGACGCCGCGCTACCCCGTGGTGCCCGCCATCCCCTCCACCGTCGCGCAGGTGCGCAGCGCGGCGGAGACGCTGATGCAGCGCCTGTCCGAGGTGCCGCTCGAGCAGATGATGCACGACTTCGCCGAGTTGCTTGCGGCGCTGCGCGACCAGGCCTCCGGCGGGGACGCCGCGGCCCTCCTGCGCGACACCGCGCGCACGGCCGAGCTGGTGCGCGCCGCCGTCGAGCAGGGCGAGATCGCAGCGACGCTGACCGAGCTGCGCCAGGCCGCCGCAGGGGCGCGCGAGCTTCTCGCCGGGGAGGATCTGCGCGCGGCGGTGGAGAACATCACCGCGACCGCGGCCGAGCTGCGGCGCGCCACCGCGGCGCTACCGGACACGCTCGCCGCCCTGGATCGCACCCTGCGCACGGTCCGCACAACCACGCAGGACGTGCAGTCGGAGCTGGTGCCGATCCTCGAGAACCTCCGCTCCGTGACCGCCAATCTGCGCGCGACGACGCAGCAGCTGCGGAACTCGCCCTCACAGACGCTGTTCGGAGCACCACCCGCCCCGCCGGAGCGCCGCCGATGAACCGACGCCTTCTGCTCGGCCTGCCCTTGCTGTCCGCCTGCTCCGTGCTGGAGCAGCCAAACATTCCCGTGATGCGCTACGCGCTGAGCCCGCGGCGGCCCGATACGCGGCAGGCACCCCGCAACGCCGGCATCCTGCTGCTGCGCGGCTTGCGCGGCGCGGCCGGCATCCAGGATGTCGGCCTGCGCACACTGCAGCCCGACGGGGCGATCCGCCTCGCACCCTATGACGAATGGATCGCGCCGCCCGGCGAGCTGGCGGAGTCCGCGCTGCGCGCCTGGCTCTCCGCCTCCGGCCTCTTCGCCGCGGTGGTGACGCCCGGCAGCCGCGCCGATGCGACGCTGGTGCTGGAAGGCGAACTGACGTCACTGGAGGCAGTGCCCTCCGCCAATGAGGCGCGGGCTGGGCTTGCCGGCGTGCTGCTGCTGGATCGCGGCGGCGTGACGCGCGTGCTGAT
Source organism: Falsiroseomonas bella (assembly GCF_003173615.1). Lineage (GTDB taxonomy): Bacteria > Pseudomonadota > Alphaproteobacteria > Acetobacterales > Acetobacteraceae > Falsiroseomonas > Falsiroseomonas bella. The sequence goes on from NZ_QGNA01000001.1 coordinate 361,492, forward strand.
GACCTTCAACGTCGCCGGCGCTGCGCCGCTCGCCGCGGATGCGGACGAGCCGGCGAAGGCCGCCGCGATGCAGGCGGCGCTCGGCGACGCCTTCACGCGGCTGGAGCAGGCGATCGTCAGCGGCCTGCGTCGCTGACCTTCGTTCCGGCCGCACGCGCCGCCTCGATCGCGGCGCACAGCGCCGCCATGTCGCCGACCTGATTGGCGAGGATCAGCACCAGGCGCGCATCCAGCCGGCGCGATTCCTCGGCGCTCAGGCCGCGATGCGCCTCCACCAGCAGCGCGAAGAAGCCGTCCGGGTCGGCGATGCGAGGCGTGGTGTCGAGCGTCATGCGGCGGCCTCCGCAGGGTAGCGGCACAGCGCCCGCTCGAGCGCGGACACGATGGCGGCAGGATCGGGCAGGGCGAAGCGCGCGGCCACATGCTGGTCGGGGCGGATCAGCACCGCACCGCCGCGCGGCGCGGCGAAGCGCGAAGCGGCAAGGCCCGCATGATCGAACAGCGCGCCCGGCGTCTCTTCCGCCGTGACGAACACCGCCGCTACGCCGGCCGGCAGGGCCGCGACGAGCGCCGCATCGGGCGCGCCGAAGACCAGCAGCCGGAACCCGTCGCCGAGATGGCGCAGCAACCAGTCCGGCCGGCCAGCCTGCAGCACCGGCGCATCCGGCGCGGGCGCGCCGGGCGGTGCGCCGCCCTCCCATCCCGCCGGTCCATTCAACGGGCTTGCGGCATAGGTTGAGGGGCGGGAGAGCCGCCCGGAATTCACCAGCGGCCGCGCGAACGCGTGATGCGCCGCAAGCTCCAGCACCGCGTCGCGATAGCCGCGCGCGGCCTCGTTCTTCGGCGTGATGAAATCCGTGCTGCGCGTGGAGTTGAGGATGTTCTCGTCCGTCGCCGGGATCCGCTCGGCGTCGTAGCTGTCGAGCAGCGCTTCCGGCGCGCGCCCCGCCAGCACCGCGGCGAGCTTCCAGGCCAGGTTGTCCGCATCCTGCACGCCGGCATTGCCGCCGCGCGCGCCGAAGGGGCTGACCTGATGCGCGGCGTCGCCGGCGAAGATCACGCGGCCGTGGCGGAAGCGCTCGATGCGGCGGCAGCGGAAGGTGTAGACGCTGACCCATTCGAGGTCGAAAGGTACATGCTCGCCGAGCATGGCGCGCACGCGAGGAATCACCTTCTCCGGCCGCTTCTCCTCCTCCGGGTCGGCGTCCCAGCCGAGCTGGAAGTCGATGCGCCAGACATCGTCGGGCTGCTTGTGCAGCAGCACGGACTGGCCGGGATGGAAGGGCGGGTCGAACCAGAACCAGCGCTCGGTCGGAAACTGCACGTCGCCCTTGATCACGACATCGGCGATCAGGAAGCGGTCCCGGAAGACCTGGCCGGTGAAGGGCAGGCCCATGCTCTCGCGGATGAAGCTGCGCGCGCCGTCACAGGCCAGCAGCCAGTCGGCATGCAGGGCATAGCCGCCATCCGGCGTGTCCACGATCACCGTGGCGCCGACCGCGTCCGGCGCGATGCGCGTGATGCGGTGCTTCCAGCGGATCTCGACGCCGGCGGCGAGGCAGGCCTCCACCAGCCATTCCTCGGCATAGTATTGCTGCAGGTTCACGAAGGCCGGGTATTCGTGGCCTTCCTCCGGCAGCAGGTCGAAGGCGTACGCCTCGCGGTCGCCATGGAAGACGCGGCCGGTCTTCCAGGTGATGCCCTTCTGCGTGAAGCGCGCGCCGAGGCCGAGCCGCCCGAAGATCTCCAGCGTGCGCTTGGCGAAGCAAATGGCACGCGACCCGAAGGAAACGGTGTCGTCCTCGTCCAGCACCGTCACCGCCACGCCATGCCGCGCGAGGTCGAGCGCAAGGGTCAGGCCGACCAGCCCGGCGCCGGCGATCACCACCGGGCGGTGCTGCGCACCTTGCGGCGTGGGCGCGGGCGGGTAGCGCGGGTTCTGATAGGTGGAGGGCATGACCCAGCTTATCGCATGCCGCCCGCCACGACAGCCGGGCAATGGCGGGGGGCAGGTTGCGCGATCCGCCCGGCCTCGGCGACCATGCATGCACCCGCAGGCGTGGGGCGCGACATGTTCTTCCAGCCCGAGGTCGAGACACGCGATCCCGCCGCGCAGCGCGCGCGTGACGACGCCGCGCTGCGCCGGCAACTTGGCTACCTGTTCGACCGCTCGCCCTTCTATGCCGGCAAGCTGCGCGCCGCCGGCTTCGGCGATGCGGCCGCCTGCGGCGGGATCGAGACCCTGCCGCGGCTGCCCTTCACCGAGAAGGACGAGATCCGCCGCAGCCAGGCCGAGGCACCGCCCTTCGGCACTCACCTCGCCGCCGACCCCGCCGCGCTTGCGCGCATCTACTCGACCAGCGGCACCACGGGCGATCCCTGCTACATGCCCGTCACGGCGACGGACCTGGCGAGCTGGATCGAGATCTCCTCGCGCAGCTACACCGCCACGGGTCTGCGCCGCGGCATGCGCGCCGTCAGCACCTACAATGCCGGCCCCTTCGTCGCCGGGGCGGCGCTGGACACCATCGCCTCGCTGGGCGTCTGCCACATCCCCGTCGGCACCGGGAACACGCAGCGGCTGATCCGCGCATTGCAGTTGCTGAAGCCGGAAGCGCTGCTCTGCACCCCGTCCTACGCCCTGCATCTCGCGGAAGTGCTGGCGGAGCGCGGCATCGCGGCGGATCGCCTCGGCGTACGGCGCATCTGCGTCGCCGGCGAGCCAGGCGGCGGCGAGGCGGAGATACGCAATCGGCTGGAAGCGGCCTTCGGCGCCAGACTCTGCGAAGCGATGGGGATCGGCGACGTCTCCATCTCGCTCTGGGGCGAATGCGATGCGCAGCAGGGCATGCATTTCGCCGGCGGCGACCACGTGCATGTGGAGCTGGTGGATCCCGCGACCGGCGAGCCGGTGGAGAAGACGGACGGCGCGACGGGCGAGCTGGTCTATACCGCGCTCACGCGGGAGGCGGTGCCGCTGCTGCGCTTCCGCTCACGCGATCATGTCGTCTGGTGGAACGCGCCCTGCGCCTGCGGCCGCACCACGCCGCGCGTGCGCTGCATAGGCCGCACGGACGACCTGGTGATCGTGCGCGGCGTGAACGTCTTCCCCACCGCGCTGCGATCCGTGGTCGCCGGCTTCGTGCCGCAGGTGAGCGGTGCCATCATGATCCGCCCGCGCGCCCGCGGCGTGCGGCAGGAACCGCCGCTGCCCGTGCAGGTGGAGCTCGGCCCCGGCATCGCGCCGCCGCCAGGGGGCCTCGCCGCGGCGATCGAGGCGGCGATCCGCACGACGCTGGTGGTGACGGCGCCCGTGACGCTGGTGCCCCATGGCAGCCTCGGGCGAAGCGAGTACAAGACGAAGCTGCTGGATTTCAGCGACGCGGAGTGAGAGCTGCATGAAGACACATCTGGCCGGATCGGACGCCGCCTCCATCCGCTTCCGGGGGCGTGACCTGGTGGAGGAACTGATCGGGAAGCACGGCTTCACCGAGGTCTTCTACCTGTTGGCCGTGGGCCGCATGCCGGAACCGGGTCAGACCCGCGTGCTGGACGCCTGCCTGGTGACGCTGATGGACCATGGCTGGACGCCGACCTCGATGATCGCCCGCCTCGCCTATGACAGCGCGCCGAGCCAGGTGCAGGTGGGCATCGCGGCCGGGCTGCTGGCGGTGGGGGATGTCTTCGCCGGCACCATGGATGGCTGCGCGAGGCTGCTCGCCGAAGGCATCGCGAAGGAGGACAAGGCCGCCTGGTGCCAGGAGGTCGTGCAGGCGCATCGCGCGGCGAAGAAGCCGATGCCCGGCTTCGGCCATCCCTTCCACAAGCCGGACGACCCGCGCCCGCCGCGGCTGTTCCGCGTGGCGCAGGAGGCGGGGATGAAGGGCGACTACATCGCCCTGCTGCAGCAGCTCGGCCGGACGGTGGACGCGGTGTATGGCCGCCACCTGACCATCAACGCCACCGGCGCGCTTGCCGCGCTGCTGCTCGAGATCGGGATGCCGCTGGCGATCATGCGCGGCGTGTCCGTGGTGTCGCGCTCGGCGGGGCTCACCGCGCATATCGCGGAGGAACAGCAGAACCCCACCGCGCGCCACATCTGGAAGCTGGTGGAGGAGGAGATCCCCTACGAGGATCCCCCCGCCTGACCAGCGCCCGCGTCAGATCCGCACGCGGTCCGGCGCCACCTGGCTCAGCGCGCCAGTCCAGATCACCTGGCTCGGCGTGACCTCCTTCGAGAGGCGGTTCATGCCGCGCAGCTGGTCGATCGCGAGCTGGACATTCGCGACCGTGTCGCTGGTCAGGTTCAGGCGGTGGTCCACCTTCGTCATCAGCTCCGCCACCAGCGCGCGGTCCTGGCGCAGGAAGCGCGAGACGTTCTGCACGGCCTGGTCGCGGTTGGACGCGATCAGGTCCGTCGCCTGGATCATGGAACGCATGAAGCGCTGCGTCGCCTCGGCGTTCTGCTCCGCCCAGCCCTTGTTCATGTAGATCAGGTTGCGGATGATCTGGATGTTCTCGTTCGTCGTCAGGATGCTGGCACCGGAGATCGCGCGCACGCCGCGCGTCATCCAGGGCTCCCACACCGCATAGGCGTCGATGTTGCCGCGCTCCAGCGCCGCCACCATCTCGGGCGCCTCGACATTGACGATGGTGTAGTCGGCCGGGTTCAGGTTCATGCGGGAGACGACCGAGAGCCAGAAGGTCTCGCTGCCGGTGCCGCGCGCAACGCCGACGCGCTTGCCCTTCAGCCCGTCCATGTTCGCGATGTTGCGGCCGACGATGCCGATCCAGCGGATCAGCGCGACGCCCTCCGCCACCACGACCACGTTCGGATCGACCAGGTGGGCCGAGACGCCGGCCTGTTCCGCGCCATAGGCGGCGTTGATCTGGTTGCCCACCAGGAACGCGATCATCGCCGAGCCCGAGGGGCCAGTGTTGACCGTGATGTCGAGGCCGTTGCGCTCGAAGATACCGCTTTCGCGCGCGACGTAGAACTGCGCGAAGGAGGGATCGACGCCGGTCGCGATGGTCATGCGGATCGGCGCGCCCTGCGCGAAGGCGGGCAGCGGCAGCGCGGCGGCCGCACCAGCGGCGAGAAGATGACGGCGAAGCATTCCTGTGTTCTCCCTGGGTGTCACATGGTGGGGTTGAAGCGGCCTGCGAAGGCGCGGATCAGCAGGCGGAAGACGCGGTCGGTGAGGAAGCCAAGCAGGCCGAGCGAGATCAGCGCCACGAAGATGTCCTCGATCTGCATGAAGAGCCGGGCGTCCCACAGCATCTTGCCCAACCCGTCATTGGACGCCACGAGCTCCGCCGCCACAATGGTGACGAAGGCGTTGGCCATGGCGACGCGCATCCCGGTGAGGATGTAGGGCACGGTCGCCGGCAGCGCGACGAGCGCGAAGATCTGCAACCGCGACGCGCCGAGGCATTGCGCCGCCCGGATCTTGTCCCGCCCGACCGCGCCGACGCCGGCGGCGGTGGAGATGATCACCACGAAAACGGTGGCATAGGCGATGAGGAAAATCTTGCTCTCCTCGCCGATGCCGAACCAGATCACGGAAACGGTGATCATGGCGACGGCCGGGATGAAGCGGAAGAACTCCGTCCAGGGCTCCAGCAGCATGCGCACCGGCCGGAAGCTGCCGATGGCAAGCCCGATCGGCACGCCCACCGCGCTGCCGATCAGGAAGCCCTGCAGGATGCGTCGCATCGAGGCGACGATCTGCTCCTGCAGGATCCGGTCCTCGATCAGCAGCCAGGCGCGCTCGAACACCGGCCAGGGGGGCGGGAACAGCGCGGAGCGCACGAGATAGATCGCCGCCAGGTGCCAGATGGCGAACAGCAGCAGGAAGCCGGCCACATAGCCGGCGATGGTCGCCGCGCGGCTAGTGGCCACCGTGGATCTCCTCATGGATCAGGGCATGGACCTCGCGGAAGACGCGCATGAATCCGTCGCTCGTCCGTTCGCGCGGGAAGGGAAGGTCCACGGGCACCACGGCCTTCAGCGTGCCGCCGGGCCCGCGCTTCATCACGCCCACGCGGGTGGCGAGCGCGCAGGCTTCCTCGATGTCGTGGGTGATGAACAGGACGGTCTTCTTCGTCTCCGCCCAGATGCGCGAGAGTTCGGCCTGCAACACCGCGCGCGTCATCGCATCGAGCGCGCCGAAGGGCTCGTCCATCAACAGGATGCGCGGATCGTTGGCGAGCGCGCGCGCGATCTGGATGCGCTGCTTCATCCCGCCGGAAAGCTCCGACGGGTGCTTCGCGCCCTGGCCGGTCAGCCCGACCATCTTCAGGAAGCGCTCCGCCGTCGCGCGCCGCTCGGATCGCGGCAGGCCGCGCAGGCGCAGGCCGAAGCCGATATTGTCCAGCGCGGTGAGCCAGTCATACAGGCTGTCATGGCCCTGGAAGACCACGCCGCGATCGGCGCCGGGACCGGTCACGGGCTTGCCGTCGAGCAGGATGCGCCCGCTCGTCGGCGCCTCGAAGCCGGCGAGCATGTTGAGCACGGTGGTCTTGCCGCAGCCCGAAGTGCCGAGCAGGCAGAAGAACTCGCCCTCTTCGAGCGAGATCGTGAAGTCGCGCACGGCTTCCCAGCTGCCGGTGCGGCCCTGGAACACCTTGCCGACGCCCTCCAGGGCGACAAATCCCATTCCGATCCCCCCTGGGTCCTTGTACGGACATTTACGTGCGAGGTTGCGCGGGGGCAACCCGGCTTCACGCCTGTTCGGCCGGGGACTAGAAAGCCGCTGCTGAAGGAAGGGGCAGTCTGCATGATGCTCGCGGGCAAGGTGGCCGTCGTCACCGGCGCGGGGGGCGGCATCGGGCGCGAGATCGCGCTGGCGATGGCGCTTGCCGGTGCGAAGGTGGTTGTCAACGACATCGGCGCGAGCCTGACCGGACAGGGCCCCACCAGCGCGACGCCGGGCGAGCAGACGGTGCAGATCATCGCGCAGCGCGGCGGCGAGGCGGTGCTGAACACCGAGAGCGTCTCGGCCTGGGACAGCGCGCAGAAGATCGTGCAGGCGGCGCTCAGCGCCTTCGGGCGCATCGACATCGTGGTGAACAATGCAGGCATCCTGCGCGACCAGATCTTCCACAAGATGAGCGTGGAGGACTGGCGCGCGGTCATCGACGTGCACCTGAACGGCACCTTCTACGTCTCTCGCGCCGCGGCCGAGCACTTTCGGAAGCAAGGGTCTGGCGCCTTCGTGCACATGACCTCGACCTCCGGCCTCATTGGCAATTTCGGCCAGGCCAACTACTCCGCCGCGAAGCTCGGCATTGCGGCACTCTCGAAGAGCATCGCGCTGGACATGCAGCGCTTCGGGGTGCGCTCCAATTGCATCGCGCCTTTCGCCTGGAGCCGGATGACGAGTTCCATCCCGGCGGAAACGGAAGCAGAGAAGGCGCGCGTCGCCCGGCTGCAGCAGATGACGCCGGACAAGAACGCGCCGCTCGCGGTCTATCTCGCATCGGATGCCGCGAAGGACGTGACAGGGCAGATCTTCGCCGCGCGGATGAACGAGATTTTCGTGTTCAGCCAGCCGCGGCCGGCGCGCAGCACGCATCGCGGCGAGGGCTGGACGCCGGAGGCGATCGCGGAGACCGCGATGCCCGCGCTGCGCAGCGCCTTCCTGCCCCTCGATCGCAGCGGCGACGTCTTTTCGTGGGATCCAGTCTGATGCAGTTCCGGCTCACCGAGGAGCAGGTCGCCTTCCAGGATTCCGTCCGCCGCTTCGCGGAGACGCATCTGGCCAAGGGTGCGCTGGAACGCGCGCATGACGAGCGCTTCCCCTGGGATGTCGCGAAGCTGATGGCCGAGAACGGCCTCTTCGGCATCATGCTGCCGGAAGAAGATGGCGGCCAGGGCGGGTCGCTGTTCGACGCCGTGCTGGCGATGGAGCAGATCGCCTATGTCTGCCCGCGCAGCGCGGACGTGCTTCAGGCCGGGAATTTCGGCGCCTTTCGGACCTTCGCTGAATACGCAACGCCGGCGCAGAAGGAGAAGTATTTCGCGCCGCTGCTGCGGGGCGAGACCATCGCGGCGGTCGGCATGACAGAGCCGGATGCCGGATCGGCGCTGACCGACCTCAAGACCACCTGCACGAAGGACGGCAACGGGTGGCGCCTGAATGGCGGCAAGGTGTTCACCTCGAACACCGAGGATGCCGGTGTCTTCGTCGTCTATTGCCGCTTCGGCCCCGGCGTGAACGGCATCGGCAGCGTCATCGTCGAGCGCGGCATGGAGGGCTTTCGGCTCGGCCAGCCCAGCCGCTACATGAATGGCGAGACCTGGTGCGCGCTGTATTTCGACAACGTCTTCATCCCGCCGGAGAACGTGCTGCTGGGCGAGGGCGGGTTCCGCAAGCAGATCGCCGGCTTCAACGTGGAGCGCTGCGGCAACACGACGCGCGCGCTCGCGCTCGGCGAATACTGCTTCCGGCAGGCCAAGGCGCATGCGGAGCAGCGCAGGCAGTTCGGCAAGCCGCTGTCGGAATTCCAGGGCCTGCAATGGAAGTTCGCGGAGATGCGCGTCGCGCTGGATAGCGCGCAGCTGCTGCTCTACCGCGCCGCGGTGAATGCCGGCGACGGGCTGCCCGATGCGCAGGAGATCGCGCTGGCAAAATACGCCTGCAACCAGGCGGGGTGGATGGCGGCGAACGAGTCCATGCAGGTGATGGGCGGCACGGGCTACAGCCAGGACCTGCTGATCGAATACTGCGTGCGCAAGACGCGCGGCTGGATGATCGCCGGCGGCTCGCTCGAGATGATGAAGAACCGCATCGCGGAGGGCGTGTTCGGGCGGTCTTTCCCCCAACGCAACCCGAAGTGAGCCTTTCCCGAGCTCTGCTTTCGCCGCGCCGCATCGCGCTGGTCGGCGCCTCGGCCGATGCAGGGCGGCTGACAGCGCGGCCGCAGCGCTACCTGCGGCGCCACGGCTTCGGCGGCGAGCTGTTCCCGGTCAATCCGCGCGCGGCCGAGGTGCTGGGCGAGCGCGGCTATGCGTCCTTGGCGGACATCCCCGGGCAGATCGACTTCGCGTACATCCTGCTCGGCACGGAGCAGGTTGAGGCGCAGGTCGCCGCCTGCGCGGCGCGCGGCATCCCGGTGGCCTGCGTGCTGGCGGATGGTTTCGCGGAAGCGGGCGCGGAAGGTGCCGCCCTGCAGGCGCGGGTGGTCGCGACGGCGAAGCAGGCCGGCATCCGCCTGCTCGGCCCGAACAGCATGGGCGTGATCAATACATCCGAGAAAATCGCGCTGACGACCAATGCGGCCTTCGAGGCGGAGAGCATCCCGACGGGCCGCGTCGCGCTGGTCTCCCAATCGGGCTCGATGATGGGCGCGCTGCTGTCGCGCGGCGCGGCGCGCGGCCTCGGCTTCTCGCATCTCATCGGCACCGGCAACGAGGCGGATCTCACCACCGGCGAGATTTCTTCTCTGTTGCTCGACGATCCGCAGGTGGATGTCGTGTGCCTGTTCATGGAGGCGATCCGCGCGCCCGACATGCTCGCGGAGGCGGCGCGGAAGGCGCATGCGCTGGGCAAGCCGATCGTCGCGCTGAAGCTGGGTCGCTCGCCCTTCGGCGCGGAGCTGGCCGCGAGCCACACCGGCGCGCTGGCGGGCACGGATGCGGCCGCCGACGCCTTCTTCCGCGCGCATGGCATCCTGCGCGTCACGATGCTGGAGGCGTTGCTGGAGTTGCCGCCGCTCGTCGCTGGCCGTCGTCCGCCCGCGCGCACGCATCGCGCGGTGGGCGTGATGACCACCACGGGCGGCGGCGGCGCGCTGGCCGTGGATGCACTCGGCGTGCGGGGGATCGAGGCGAAGAAGCCCGATGCCGCGGCGGCTTGCAAGCTCGCAGCGGCGAAGCTGCCGACGCATGCGCGGCTGCTCGACATGACGCTGGCCGGCACCAAGCCGGATCGCGTGATGGCCGCGCTGGACGGGCTGCGCGCGGCCGAGGACACCGACATCGCGCTGGCCGTGATCGGCAGCTCGGCGCAGTTCCGGCCGCAGGATTCCGTGGCCGGCCTGGTCGAGGCGGCGAAGCTGCCGGGCAAGCCCGTCGCGGCCTTCCTCGCGCCGCAGGCCGAGGCCTCGCTGCGCCTGCTGGCCGAGGCCGGCATCGCCGCCTTCCGCACGCCGGAGGGCGCGGCGGATGCGATCGCCGCCTATTGCTCCTGGCGCGCACCGCGCGATGTCGTCGCGCGAGCCGCGCCTGCCGTAGCGATCCCGGATGCGCCCGACGAAGCCGATGCGCGCGCGCTGTTCGTCGCGCTCGGCCTGTACTCCGACGCCGTGGTGATGCAGGAGGCGCCTCCGCCTGCGCTGCGCTACCCCGTGGCCGCAAAGATCCTGTCGCCGGACATCGCGCACAAGACCGAGGTCGGCGGCATCGTGCTGAACATCGCCGACGAAGCCGCGCTGCGCGAAGCGGCCGCGACCATCCGCGCACGCGTCGCCGCCGGGGCGCCGGATGCGCGCGTCACCGGCATTCTCGTGCAGCCGATGGCGAAGGGGCTGGCAGAGGCCATCCTCGGATTCCGGCGCGATCCCGAAGTGGGCGCAGTGGTGCTGCTCGGCGCCGGCGGCGTGCTCTCCGAGCTGCATCGCGACACCTCTCTGCGACTGGCTCCGGTGAGTGAGGACGAAGCGCGGGAGATGATCGCGGAGGTGCGCGCGCTGACCCCGCTCTCCGGCTGGCGCAACCTGCCGCGCGGCGACCTGGATGCGCTGGCGAAGGCCGTGGTCGCCGTCTCCCGTCTCGCCGCGCTGGACGGCGTGCGGGAGGCGGAGATCAATCCGCTGATCGTCCATGGGGAAGGCCAGGGCGTGACTGTCGCGGATGCCTGGATCGTGCGAGCCTGACCCCCATGGATGCCGAAGCCCTGATCCGCGCGCGCTACGGCGCGCTGCCCTTCCAGCCCGCCGAGATCACCGATGGTCTCGCGCTCCTGCTCGATCGCCGCGTGACCCGGCGCTACAAGCCCGATGTCGTGCCGGATGCGCTGCTCGACACGGTGCTGGCCGGCGCGCAATCGGCGCCGGCGAAGTCCGACCTGCAGCAGTATTCGATCCTCGTCACGCGCGACGCGCAAAAAATCGCGGCGATCGCGGACGCCATCGGCAGCATGCCCTGGATCAAGGATGCGCCGGTCCTGTTGATCTTCTGCGGCGACATCCGGCGCGGCCGGCAGGTCTGCGCACTGCATGGCCGTGCGCATGCGAATGACAGCGTGGACACCTTCCTCAATGCCAGCGTGGACGCCGCGCTGGCCATGGGCTTCGGCATCATGGCCGCGGAGGCCGCGGGCCTCGGCACCTGCCCGATCTCCTATGTGCGGAACCACCTGCCGCTGGTCGCCGAGCTGTTCGGCCTGCCGGAGGGTGTGTTTCCCGTCGCCGGGCTGACGCTCGGCTTTCCCGCCGCGCGCAACGCCACCTCGTCGCGCCTGCCGCCTTCCGTCGTCATCCATCGCGAGCGCTACGACGACAGCGGCCTGGCCGCCGCGCTGCCCGCCTATGACGCGCTGCGCCCGCCCGGCAAGCCGCGCTACCCGGAGGTGCATGGCGCGAAGCCCGAAGGCTGCGCCTGGAGCGAGAACGCAGCGCGCCAGCTTTCCGTGCCGGAGCGCGCGAATTTCCGCGCCTGGCTCGCGACGAAGGGGATCAACCTTGGCTGACGGACCACGGCCCGATGGCGGCGCCGACAATCCCGGCGGCGGCGACCTGAAGCGCGCCGCCGCGCGCGCGCCCGGCACGCGCGCCGTGAAGCCGCGCCATGCCGCCAGCCTGGTGGTGTGGCGGCAGGGCAGCGGCGAGCCCGAGATCCTGATGGGCATGCGCCACGCCAAGCACAAATTCATGCCGAGCGTGCTGGTCTTTCCGGGCGGGCGCGTGGACCGGGCCGATCACGGCGTGAAGGTCGCCTCCGAATTGCGGGCGGAGACGGAGGCGATGCTTCGCCATCGCGCGCCGCCCTCCCTCGCGCGCGCGCTCGGTGTCGCGGCGGTGCGGGAGCTGTTCGAGGAGACGGGGCTGATCCTCGGCGAGCGCAAGGGCACGCGCCTGCTCGCCGACCTCTCCGCGCTCGACTATCTCTGCCGCGCGGTCACGCCCTCCTCCCGCGCGATGCGCTTCAATGCGCGCTTCCTGCTGGCGCCGGCGGAGCGGCTCGCCGGCGAGATCGGCGGCTCCGGCGAGCTCGAGAAGCTCGACTGGTATCCGCTGTCGAAGGCGCGGAGTTCGGAGCTCGCCGCCATCACCTACAAGATCCTGGCGGAATTCGCGGAGTGGGTCGCGATGCCGCCGAATGCGCGCGCGACGCGGCCGATGATCTGCTTCCGCGGGATGGACAATCGCACGATCGACGCGTGAAGGGCGGGCGTGGGATCGGCGCGGTCGGTCGCGCCCCCACCCGCCCTCGCTTCGCTCGGGCACCCTCCCCCGCTGACGCAGGGGAGGGCCGCATCATCGCGCTTCGAATGCATCCCCGTCGCGCGCGGCCTGGCCTTCCGCCGCCAGCTTGATCAAATGCGCCAGCAGGCTGCGTGCCGCGCCGTTCACAAGGCGCGGGTCGAGATCCGGACCATAGACCGGCGGCACAAGTTCCACCGCGGTCGCGCGCCTCGCGGCACGCAGCGCGTTCAGCACCTTCGCCTCGCGCTCGCGCCGATGCGCCGCCAGCGCGGCGACGAAGGGCGCGGGCTCGGGCAGCTTCGGACCATGGCCAGGCAGGTAGAGGCGGTCGTCGCGCGCGGCGAGCTTCGCAAGCGAGGCCATGTAGGCGGCCATGTCGCCATCGGGCGGGCTCACCACCGTGGTGGACCAGCTCATCACATGGTCGGCGCTGAACAGGACGCCCTGCCCGAAGCCCTCCAGCGCGAAGCAGAGATGGTTGGCGCAATGGCCGGGCGTGTGCAGTGCGGTCAGGCGGAAGCTGTCCGTCTCCACAATGCCGCCATCGGGCAGCACGACATCGGGGCGAAAGCTGTGGTCGCCACCCTCCCCGCCCGCATCGGGCGGCGTCAGATGCGGGCCGAAGCCGAAGCTTTTGGCGCCCGTCGCGGCGGCCAGCGCGGCGACGCCCGGCGAGTGGTCGCGATGCGTGTGGCTGACGAGGATTTGTCCGACCTTCTCGCCCTCGATCGCACGCAGGATGGCCGCCAGATGCGCCTCATCCGCCGGTCCCGGGTCCAGGACCGCCACGCGGCCGCGCCCGATCACATAGGTGTTCGTGCCGCGGAAGGTGAAGGGCCCGGGATTGCCGCAGAGGATCCGCCGCACGCCGGGCGCAACCTCCTCCACCGCGCCATGCGGCAGCGCGTCCTCGCGCAGGAATGACAGACTCATTGGCCGCGTCTCCGCCGCATCAGCTCGCGGTGCAGGATGTAGAGGCTGGCGATCACGATGAGCAAGGCGCCGGCGATTGTCGCGAACCCCGGCACGTCGCCGAAGGCGATCCAGCCGAACAGGATCGCCCAGAGCAGCGACGAATAGCTGTAGGGCGCGAGCGCCGAGACCTCCGCGCTCGCCCAGGCCTCCGTCAGCATCACCTGCGCCGCACCGCCGAGCAACCCGACCAGGATCAGCACGCCGAGCTCCCACCATGCGGGCGTCACCCAGACGAAGGGCAGCACCACGCCGGCGAAGGCCGTCATCAGCAGCGACTGCCACAGCGTGATGGTGGTGGAGGCCTCGGTCGCGGACAGGTTGCGCACCAGCAGCGTCGTGCAGGCGGAGAAGACGCCCTGCGCCACCGCCGCCGCGACGCCGATCTGCGCCACGCCCTGCAGACCGCCGCCGAACGCCCCCTGGCCGAGCGCGATGACGACGATGCCCAGAAAGCCCAGCAGCACCGCTCCGGCACGATGGATGCCCACCTTCTCGCCGAGGAAGGGAATGGACAGCAGCGTGATGAAGATCGGCGTGGTGTTGGTCAGCGCGGTGTGCTCGGCCAAGGGCAGCAGCGCCAGCGCGTAGAAGGAGCACGCCTGCGCGCTGGTGCCCGTGCCGGCGCGCACAAGATGCGCGGGGAAGCGGCTGGTGCGCAGCGCCTGCCATACGGGCCGGCCGGGTCGCGCCCGCGCGACCACCAGCAGCACCACGGGCACCGCCAGCGCACTGCGGAAGAACATGATCTCCGCCACCGGGATGCGGTCGCCGAGCGCCTTGATCAGCGCGCTCATCAGCGTGAACAGCGCACAGGCGCCAAGCATGAGCAGCACGCCGCGCCGGATGTCATGGCGGAGCGGCATTATGTTTGGCCCTGCGGGCCGCGCGGCCGATTCACGCCTGCGGTGCTCGGGGCCTCCGGCCCCTCCGCCCTTCGGCGATCGGACGCGCCTGCGTTTTGGCCCTGCAGGCCGCGCGCCTCCGCACGTCGCACCCGCTCGCGATGCAGATTGTAGAGACCCGCCGCGATCACCAGCGAAGCACCGCCGAGCGTCGTCCAGGATGGCAGCTCGGCCCAGATCGCGAAGCCCAGCAGCCCGCCCCATAGCAGCGTGGTGTATTCATAGGGCGCCAGCGCGGAGACCGGCGCGATCGCGAAGGCGCGGGCGAAGAGGAAATGCGCGCAGCCATTCGCCAGGCCGAGGAAGGCCAGCGCGAAGGCCACGCCCCAGCCCGGCAGCAGCGAACCCGGCGGCGGAAAAGCCGGCAGCAGCAGCAGGCCCATCGGCACATGTGCGAAGAGCAGCCAGAAGGCGATGGCCTGCGGCGTATCGGTGGCCGCCAGCACCCGCGTCCAGATCCGCGTGACGGCGAGGGTCGCGGTGCCGGCCAGCAGCATCGCCGTCTCCCACCGCCACAGCTCGCCGCCCGGCTGCAGCATGATCAGCACGCCGATGAAGCCGACGACGGTGCTGACCCAACGCCGCCAGCCCACCGTCTCGCCGAGCAGCGGAATCGCCAGCACCGTCATGATCAGCGGCGCCGCGGCGTTCACCGCATAGCTGTCGGCCAGCGGGAAATGGTTGAACCAGGCGAGATAGAAGGCGACCGTGACCATGCAGTGCAGCGTGGAGCGCAAGGCCAGCAGCGGCACACGCCGCGGCCGCAGCCGCCGCCCGCGGGACAGCAGCGCAATCGCCAGCATGCCGAAGACGCCGCGCCAGATCATCGCCATGGCGACGCCCACCTCGGGCAGCGCCCATTTCACCGCCGCATCGGCCGCCGAGATCACCGCATAGCCTGCGGAGATCGTGGCGATGCCACGCAGCGTGTCCTGCGTCAGGGGTAGTCCGCGTTGGGGTCCCTCAGGCACCCGCGGCGTCCAGCAGGGCCTCGCCCTGCATGCAGGTGGCGCCGCTGTCGTCGCGCGTCTCCACCTCCACCTGTCCGCCCGCCACCCGCGCCAGCACGCTGAGCGGTCGCCCGTCGAAGCAGGGGCGGCGGCCGCGGAAGGCGAAGCGGCGGAGCGTCGCGCCCGGCGTCGTCTCCACCGCCAACGCGGCCATCAGCGTCGCCTGCAGCGGGCCATGCACGACCAGGCCGGGATAGCCCTCCACCTGCGTGACATAGGGGTGGTCGTAATGGATGCGGTGGCCGTTGCCCGTCAGGGCCGAGTATCGGAACAGCATCACCGGATCGGGCACGAGATCGCGCCGTGCTGCGCCGGGCCAGTCGGGCGCGGCCGGCGCCACCTTCACCGCCGCGCCCTCGGCGCCGCGATAGACGATGTCCTGCTCCTCCTCGATGGCGAGGCCCGCCGGGCCTTCCACCAGGTGCCGCACCGTGACGAAGACCAGCCGGCCGGACCCGCCCGCCTTCTCCTGCACGGAGAGGATCGTGCTCGTCCGCCGCACCGCATCGCCGGCGCGCAGCACCGCATCGTGAAAGATGAGCCGTCCGCCCGCCCACATGCGGCGCGGCAGGTCGTGCACCGGCGGCAGGAAACCGCCTCGCTTCGGGTGGCCGTCCGGCCCGATCCGGTCCGGCATCACCCAGTCCTGGAACAGCATCCAGTGCCAGAGCGGCGGCAGCGCCTCCGGCACATTGGTGCCGAGCGTCGCCGCCATGCCCTGGATCAGCCGCGCATCAAGCCGGTCCTCGCGGGTTTCGCTGCGGCCGACATAGTCCTCGTACGACATCAATCCTCGCGCACATAAAGCAGGTAGGTGTCCATGTGGACCACGCGTGTATAGCGCCGCCAGGTCTCGGCGAAGGCGGGGTGCCGGCTGAAATAGGCGATGGGGTCGAAATCCTCGGCGCCGCAGCGCGGTATGCCCGAATTCTTCGCCACCAGCACGCCGGCCGGCGGCGCGCGGGCGAAATCCTCGGCGACGGTGCGGTAGACCAGGAATTCGGGCCGGCTCATCTCCCAGGTCTCGCGGTAGCGCGGCGCGCCCTCGGGGCAGTCGGGATAGGCGCCGACCAGCAGCCAGAGATTCATCGTGCGCAGCGTGGACCGGGCGCGCGCGTAGTTGAGGGCCGGATAGACCGGGTAGATGTCGGGCGAGAGCACCAGCAGCCGCTCGCCCGCCACCTCGCGCCGCAGGGTCGTGGCGATCTGGCCGTCGCGCAGATCGAAATACCAGATCTGCCGCCAGGGGCTTTCGCCGCGGATATGCAGCAGGGCCACCGCCACGGCGACCGCCAGGGCGAAGCCGGGCGCGACGGAGGCGGCGCGGGCGGGCGGCAGCGCGCGGTCCATCCAGCGCGCGGCGAGCAGCCCGGCGAGCAGCGCGCCGGCCATCGCCATCGGCACGATGTGGTAGCTCCAGCCCTTGTGCTGCACCCAGGCGGCGATCGTGCCGCCCAACCCGACCGCCAGCAGCGCCTGCGCCGTCGCCCCGGCCGCTGGGCGGATCGCGAAGGGCGCCAGCGCCGCCAGCATCAGGGCCGCGGGGGCGAAGGGCGCGGTCAGCAGCACGTCGATCAGGCCGACGCCGCCATTGGCGAGGTAGAAGCCCATCACCAGCGGCACGACGAAATCCAGATAGGCCGGGAACAACAGCGGCAGGGAGGCGAGGTAGAGCAGCCACACCGCCGCCATCCCCCAGGGCAGCGGGTCCCGCAGCGCCGCCGCCGGGCCGCGGCGCAGCAGCACCAGCCCCTCCACGAGCAGCGGCACGACCAGGAAATGCGGCTTCAGCGCAAAGCCCACCGCGGCCGGGAGGCTGACCGCCCAGGCCAGGGGGCGCGAGACCGGCGGCCCCTCGATCCGCCTGGCGGCGAGGAAGGCATAGGGAATGGCGAAGAGCGCCATCAGGTGCTCGCGTTGGCCCACGTCATAGGCCGGCAGCAGGATGGCGAGCGGCACCAGCGCGTCCAGCACGGCGCGCTCCACCGCACCCTCGGCCCGGTCCCGGCGCAGCCGCGCCGTCATCCGCCACGCGGCAAAGCAGCAGGCCAGGACGCAGAGCAGCAGCGCCTGCACCCCGTCCAGCGGCGTCCAGTGCGCGATCCAGGCGGGGATCGCGGTCAGCACGAAGATCAGCGGCGGGTTGACGTCGATCAGGTCGCGATACAGCCGCTCCCCGGCGACCCAGCGCTCGGCGAAGTTCAGGATGGCCGCGACGTCGTGGTTCAGCGGCGGCGCCAGCACCATCAGCAGGAAGGCCGCGGCCGGGAGCAGCGCCAGCGCCCGCGGCGCGCGCGCCAGCAACCCCGACAGGCCCAGCGGGGGGGTGGCGGCCTCGGCGGCTTCGGCCGGGCGGGCGGATCGGGACGGCGGGGGGCTCATGCGTGTGACCGGCCGCGTCATCCTTGGGCGCGGCGGCGCATTGTGCAATCGCATTGCGGCGCATCCGGGGCAGGGCTGCCCCGTGGCCGCCGCGCGGCCGCCTTGCCCTCGCCCTCGCGCGACGCCAGAAGGATCGCGTGGAACCAGCCGAATACGACCTGATGGACGCCGCCGAGGACGGCATGTGGTGGTATCGCGCCGCCCATGCGCGCGTCCTCGATGCGCTGCGCCGCAGGCCCGGCGCGCGCGGCCCGCTGCTGGATGCCGGCTGCGGGACGGGGGGGCTGCTGCGCCGCCTTGCCGAGGACCTGCCGGACGTGGCTGCGGTGGGGCTCGACTTCGTGCCGCAGGCCGCCGGGCGCGCCGCGGCCAAGTCCGGCCGGCCCGTCACCGCCGGCGACGCCAACCGCCTGCCCTTCCCCGAGGCGAGCTTCGGCGCCGCCGTCAGCATCGACGTGATCTGCCATGCCGGCGTGGAGCCGGCGCAGGCGCTCGCTGAGCTGCATCGCGTGCTGCGCCCCGGCGCCACGCTGGTGCTGAACCTGCCCGCCTTCGAGTGGCTGCGCAGCGCGCACGACCTGCGCGTCCACAACGCGCGCCGCTTTACCCGCGAGAGCGCCGCCGCCCTGCTGCGGGAGGCCGGCTTCACCGCGGTCGAGGGCCGCTACTGGAACAGCTTGCTGCTGCCGCTGATGGTGCTGCAGCGCAAGGTGCTGCAGCGCCGCCCGGATGCGCCGAGCGACGTGACGGAATTCCCCCCCTGGCTGGACCGCAGCCTGCATGCGGTGTCGGAGCTGGAGCGCTGGCTCGGCGGCCGCGGCCTGCCGATGCCGGCAGGCGGCTCTGTGCTGATGACGGCGACCCGCCCGTGACGGAGGCCAATGACGTGAACGAAACCGCCGCCCCGAACGCCCCGGGCCTGTCGATCGTCGTGCCGGTCTATCGCGGGGCGACCACCATCGGCGCGCTGGTCGCCGCGCTGTCGGAACTGCATCCGGCCGGCGGCCTCGAGGTCATCCTGGTCAATGACGGGAGCCCGGACAATTCCGGCGAGGTCTGCCGCGCGCTTCAGAAGACCGCGACGGTGCCGCTGACCTATATCGAACACGCGCGCAACTTCGGCGAGCACAACGCGGTCATGACCGGCCTTCGGCATGCCCGCGGCAGCTACGTCATCACCATGGACGACGACCTGCAGAACCCGCCGGAGGAGGTCATCAAGCTCTACGACCACGCCCGGCTCGGCGGCTGGGACGTGGTCTACACGCGGTACGCCAAGAAGGAGCATGAGGGCTGGCGCAACCTCGGCAGCCGTTTCGCGAACATGGTCGCCGACCACCTGCTGGACAAGCCGAAGGGCCTGTACCTCTCCTCCTTCCGCTGCATGTCGGCGCTGGCGGTGGGGGAAGTGACGAAGTATCGCGGGCCCTACCCCTATGTGGACGGGCTGCTGATGCAGGTGACGCAGCGCCTGGACAGCATCGAGGTGAAGCACCTGCCGCGCGCCGAGGGGCGCAGCAACTACACGCTGAAGCGGCTCGTGCTGCTATGGCTGAACCTGGCGACCAACTTCTCCGTGCTGCCGCTGCGCCTGGCGATCCTGGCCGGCGTCGCGATGGGCGTGTTCGGGCTGCTCGGCGCCGTGCTGGTCTTCATCGAGGCGCTGATGGGCGAGACGCCCTCCGGCTGGGCCTCGATGATGACGGTCACGCTGCTGCTCGCCGGCGTGCAGTTCCTGATCCTCGGCGTGCTGGGCGAGTATGTGGGCCGCGCCTTCCTCTCGGCGAACGGCAAGCCGCAGGGCGTGGTGCGCGAAGTGCTCGGACCGAAGGACGCAGCACAGCAGGCGGCGCCTCCGCCCGGCGAGCCCGCACGCATGCGCGCGGTGTCCTGAACCGATGGGCATGACGGCGGCATGGCTGACCCTGGCTGCGGCGATCACCACATCGCTGGTCGGCCAGGTGTTGCTGAAGGCGGGCGCCAGCGGCTCGGTCGCGGCCTCGGCCGGATTCATCGACCAGCTCTTCCGCTGGCAGACGATCATCGGGCTTGGCGCCTATGGCGGCGCCGCGCTGCTCTACATCATCGCGCTGCGCAAGATCCCGATGAGCGTGGCGCTGCCCTGCACCGCCGCGAGCTACGTGGTGATCGCGCTGATCGGCTGGGCGGTGTTCGGCGAGAGCCTGGGCGCGCAGAAGCTGGCGGCCATCGCACTGATCTGCGGCGGCGTCGTGCTGCTGGCGACCACCGCCTGACGCACGCGCCGCCGTGGCGCCCGGCCCTATTCGGGCCGGATCATCAACGCATTGAACCGGCGCTCCGGCCGGGATTCGACGACGAGCCCGCGCCGCGCGGCGAATTGCCAGGCGGGGTGGAAGACGGGGATCAGCGCCACGTCCTCGAAGGCGGCGTCGATCGCGGCGTGCAGCTTCTCGCGCCGCTTGTCCGGATCGATCTCGGCCATCGCGGCCTGGATCAGCGCATCCACCTGCGGGTTGGAATAGCGCGTGCGGTTGGCGTTGCCGTAGCCGCGCCCGGCTTCGAAGCTGTGCACCACGGCGCGCGGCCCCTCGCCGGCCTCGTTGGTGCCGTATTGCGCGATGAAGGCGGAATAGGCCTGCCGCGACGCCTCGGAGAAGAAGACCTGGCCGGCGACGCCCGCCACCTGCGCCTGGATGCCGGCGCGCGTCCACATCTGCGCGACGGCCTGGGCGATCTGCGCATCCTTCGGATAGCGGTCGGTGGTGGCGTGCAGCGTCAGGCGGAATCCCTGGGGGAAGCCCGCTTCGGTCAGCAATGCGCGGGCGCGCGCAAGGTCGTAGGGCGTCGGGCGCAGGTTGGGGCTGGTGCCGTCGATGCTGCTCGGCAGGAACTGGCTGGCCGGCGTCGCAGTGCTTTCCATCAGCCGCTCGGTGATGGCGGTGCGGTCGATCGCCATGGACAGCGCCTGGCGCACGCGCCGGTCGCGCAGCGGGTTCGGCACCGGCTGGCCGTCACGCCCGGCGACGAAGGGGCTTTCGGCACGCGCGGAATCCAGCGCGATGTAGTGCACCACGGCGGCCTCGCCGCTGAACAGGCGGAAGCGCGGATCGGCCTCGATCCGCGCCTTGTCCGCGGGCGGCACCTGGTCGATCGCGTCCACGTCGCCCGCCAGCAGCGCCGCGACGCGGGAGGGATCGCGGGAGATGGTGCGGATCGTCACCGCCTGCCAGGGCGCGCGGCTGCCCCAATAGGTGTCGTTGCGCGTGATGGAGAGGCTCTCGATGTTGGTCCAGGAGGCGAAGCGATAGGGGCCGGTGCCGTTGACGCGGCCGGCGTTGAAGTCGCTGGTGGACTGGCCGGCATCGCGCTCCGCCAGCAGCAGCACGCGCGCCACGTCGCCTGGCAGCGTCGCGGTCGGCGTGTTCGTGATGATGCGGATGCGGTGGTCGCTGATGACCTGCACCTCCTTCACCGGGCGGATGAAGGGCGTGAACAACGCCGGGCTGTTCGGCACGTTCGGCACGCGCGCGAAGGTCGCGATGATGTCGCGCGCGGTGAAGGGCGTGCCGTCGTGGAAACGCACGCCCTCGCGCAGGTCGAATTCCCAGGTGTTGGGGTCGATCATGCGCCAGGCGGTGGCGAGTGCCGGCTTCACCTCCAGCGTCGGGCTGATCTCGGTCAGGCCCTCGAAGATCTGCGGATGCGCGCTGCCGGCCGGGAAGCCGTTGAAGAAATGCGGGTCCATGGTGTTGAGTTGGAGATTGGTGCCGAGCGTCAGCGTCTGCGCCGCCGCCAGCCCCGTGCTCGCCGCCATCATCGCCGCCGCGACAATCATCCTGCGCATGCCTGCCTCCCGTTCCGCTGCGGGGCATCCTGCACGCGGCGCGTGGACGCGCCAAGGGCGTCATGCCAGCCTTCGGCCCGGAGGAGCTTCCCAGGATGACACGACCCAGGATCGCGCTCGGCAGCTTCATGCTCGAGAGCAACGGCCATTCGCCCGTGGCGACGCGGGAGGAGTTCGAAGCCTCCTGCTGGCTGGAGGGCGCGGCGCTGCAGGCCGACCTTGCCACCCCGGCGCCGCGCGCCTCGGCGGGATTGTCCGGCTTCATGCGGGCGATGCAGGCGGGACGGCCATGGCAGCCGGTGTTCACCATCGCGGCGACGGCCGGCGCCTCCGGCCCCATCGACCAGACGGTCTTCGACGACATCTGCGCGCGGCTCGTCGCGGCGCTGAAGGCCGCGATGCCGCTGGACGGCGTGTTCCTGGCGCTGCACGGCGCCGCCACCGCGACGGTGGACCGCGACCCGGACGGCACGCTGCTGCGGATGGTGCGGGAGGTGGTCGGGCCCGATGTGCCGGTGCTCGCCACGCTCGACCTGCACACCAACGTCTCGTGGGAGATGGTGAAGCAGGCGGATATGCTCTGCGGCTTCATCACCAACCCGCATGTGGACCAGGCGGAGCGCGGCGCGGAATGCGCGGGCGTGATGCGCGCGATGCTCGGCGGCATGCGGCCGCGCATGGCCTTCGCCAAGCTGCCCTTCATCCCGCCTGCGACCAGCCAGAACACGGCAGGTGGGCCCTATGCGGACGCCATCGCCTATGGCCAGCGCTTCCTGGACCATGAGGTGCTGAACGTCTCGGTGGTCTCTGGCTTCTCGCTCGGCGACACGCCGAAGAACGGTCTTTCGGTGATGGTGACGACGCGCACGGATGCGGCGCGCGCGCAGGCGGTCGCTTCCGACATCGCCGCCTGGATCTGGTCCACGCGCGCGAAGTGGGTGACGAACCTGACCAGCCTGGAAGACGCGACGCGCATGGCGCTGGAGGCCGGGCGCGATCCGTCGAAGCCGTCGCTGCTCTTCGCCGACGTGGCCGACAATCCGGGCGGCGGCGGGCGCGGCAACACGGCCTTCATCCTGGAAAGCTTCGTGAAGGCCGGCGTGGAGGGCGCGGTCTTCGGCATCCACAACGATCCCGCCCTGGCGGCGGAGGCGCATGCGAAGGGCCTCGGCGCGCGCTTCCTCGCCCGCTTCAACCGCGACGAGACCAATGTCTTCTCCAAGTCCTTCGAGGCCGAAGCGGTGGTGGAGGCGCTGACGGATGGCGAGGTGGTCGGCCGGCGCGGCATCTATCGAGGCCGCAGCGTCTCGCTCGGCCCGACCGCGCTGCTGCGCATCGGCGGCGTGCGCGTCGCGGTCGTCACGCTGCGGCGACAACTGGCGGAGCCGCGCATGATCGAGAGCCTCGGCATGGATCTTCGCGCCGTGCGCAGCCTGGTGGTGAAATCGCGCGGGCATTTCCGCGCCGGCTTCGACGACATCTGGACGCCCGACCGGATCATCGAGGTGGACGTGCCAGGCCTGACGACGGTGGTGCTGAGCCGCGTGCCCTGGCGGGAGGTGCCGCGGCCGATCTACCCGCTGGACCCGGCGATGGATTGGACCCCACCCGCGCCGCAGGACGTGCCGGTGCGCGGCGGCTGAACGAAGAACGGCAGGAGGAAGCGCGGCCATGGCGAAGCCGATGAACATGCTCGTCATCATGTCCGACGAGCACAACAAGTATGTGGCGGGGCATGCCGGCCATCCCGTGGTGACCACACCCGCGCTGGACGGCATGGCCGCGTCCGGCACGCGCTTCACCGCGGCCTACACGCCATCGCCCATCTGCGTCCCGGCGCGCGCCGCCTTCGCCACAGGCCAGCCGGTGCATCGCAATGCCTGCTGGGACAACGCCATCGCGTATCGCGGCCAGATGAAGTCCTGGCACCATGCGCTGCGCGAGCGCGGGCATCACGTGGCGTCCATCGGGAAGCTGCATTTCCGTGGCCATGAAGGCGACGACGACGGCTTCACCGATACGATCCTGCCGATGCACATCACCAACGGCACCGGCGACGTCACTATGCTGATCCGCGACCCCGACGACATCCGCGAAGGCGCCGCGCGCAAGCTGCTGAAGGAAGCCGGCCCCGGCGAGAGCAGCTACACGCTGTATGACCGCCAGGTGGCCGCGCAGGCGCAGGTGTGGCTGCGGACGAAGGGGAAGCAACAGCACGAAAAGCCGTGGGTGCTGTTCGTCTCCATGGTCGCGCCGCATTTCCCGCTGACCGCGCCGCCCGAGCATTACTACCGCTACTACGAGCGCGACCTGCCGCGGCCGAAGCTGGCGACGGCGGAGGAGCGGCCGAAGCATCCCTATGTGCAGACCTTCGCAAAGCGCTCCGACCATTATCGCCACTTCAAGTCACCCGACGACCTGCAGCGCTGCCTCGCCGGCTATTTCGGCCTGGTGTCCTTCATGGACGAGAACGTCGGCAAAATCCTGGCGGCGCTGAAGGAGGCGGGGCTCTCGGAGAATACGCGCGTGGTCTACACCTCCGATCACGGCGACAACCTCGGCACGCGCGGCCTCTGGGGCAAGGCGACGATGTACGAGGAGAGCGCGGGTATCCCGATGATCATGACGGGACCTGACGTGCCGCACGCCAGCTGTGGCACGCCGGTGACGCTGTGCGACCTCTCGGCCACCATCCTCGATGCAGTCGGCGCGGGCGATGCGGCGCGGGAGATGGGCCTGCCCGGCGTCTCGCTGCTCGATCTCGCGGGCAAGCCGACGCAGGACCGCGCGGCGCTGTCGGAGTTCCACACCTACGGCCCCGACGGCATGGCGATGATCCGAACGCCGCGCTGGAAATACGTGCGCTACATCGGCGCCCCGCCGCAGCTCTTCGACATGGAGCAGGACCCGGAGGAGCTTTCCGATCGTGGCGAGGATCCTGCGTATGCCGATGTGCGCGCGACGATGGAGGCGCGGCTGCGCGACTTGCTGGACCTCGACGACGCCGATCGTCGTGCCAAGGCAGACCAGGCGGCGATGATCGCGCATTACGGCGGCGAAGCGGCGATCCGCGCGCGGGAGCGCATGGCCTACACCCCGCCGCCGACGGCGCGCTAGGTGAAAGCCCCTTGAACCGGGGCGCCCGGCACGGGCAGGCTGTCGGCGGCACGGCCCCAAAGGGTCGGCCGCCATGGGAGGAAGGACGGATGCGCACACGCCTGTCGCGCCGCACGCTCGGCATCCTCGGCCTGTCGCTGTCCCTCGCGCCCGCGCTGCACGCGCAGGAGGCCTACCCCACGCGGCCGGTGCGGATGGTCGTGCCCTTCGCCGCCGGCGGCTCCACGGACATCCTCGCGCGGCTGATCGCGCAGCATCTGTCGAACCGGCTCGAGCAGCAGTTCATCGTGGAGAACAAGCCGGGCGGCGGCACCAACATCGCCGCGGAATACGTCGTGAAGTCGCGGCCGGACGGCTACACGCTGCTGTTCGGCGCGGCCGCGATGGCGACCAATCCCTCGCTGCTGCCCTCCATGCCCTACGACCTGTTCAAGGACCTGGAGCCCATTGCGGTGATCGGCCGCACGCCGCTGGTGCTGGTGGTGCATCCCTCGGTGCCCGCGCGCAACGTGCAGGACCTGCTCGCGCTGGCACGCAGCCGGCCCGAAGGCCTGAATGCCGCCACCGGCGGCAACGGCACCATCCCGCATCTTGCCACCGAATTGCTGCGCTTCGAATCCGGCGTGAAGCTGACGCACATCCCCTATCGCGGCCAGGCGACGGCGATGCCGGACGTACTCTCCGGCCGCGTGCCGATGATGCTGGAAAGCATCCCGCCGCTGCTGCCGGTGATCCGCAACGGCGAGCTGCGCGCGCTGGCCGCGGCGGAGCCCGAGCGGCTGGCCGCACTGCCGGATGTGCCGACGCTGATCGAATCCGGCTTCCCGAACCTCTCCGCCGCCGCCTGGAACGCGATGTTCGCGCCGGCCGGCACGCCGGCGCCCATCCTCGCGAAGCTGAATGCCGAGGTGAACGCCATAATGCGCCAGCCCGATGTGCAGGCCCGCTTCGCGGAGCTGGGCGCGCGCCCGGTCGGCGGCACGCCGGAAGACATGCGGCGCTTCCTGCGCGCGGAAGTGGATCGCTGGGCGGAGGTCGTCCGCCGTTCCGGCGCCAAGGCAGATTGACTGGTGACGAAGGAGGAAACGGGATGAAGATCGGGCGTCGCAACCTGGCCGCCGCGCTCGGCGCGCTCGCCGCACCGCGCCTTGCCGCTGCGCAGGATAGCTGGCCTGCGCGTCCGGTTCGCCTGATCGTGCCTTTCATTCCCGGCAGCGCGCCGGACATCAATGCGCGGCAACTGGCCGAGGCGATCGGCGGCCGCATCGGGCAGACCATCGTCATCGAGAACCGGCCCGGCGCCGCGGGCAACATCGGCTTCACCTATGTCGCGAAGCAGGCCCCGCCGGATGGCTACACGCTGCTGTGGGGCACCGGCTCGCTGGCGGTGAACCCCGCGCTGTATGCGCGGGTGGAGTACGACGCCCTGCGCGACTTCGCGCCGATCACGCTCGCCTTCGGCATGTCGAACGCGGTGATCGTGCGCGCCGACAGCCCGATCCGCGACGTCGCCGGGCTGATCGCGCGGCTGAAGGAAGACCCGAAGACGCCCTTCGCCTCCGGCGGCTTCGGCAGCGCGGCGCATCTGACCGTGGCGCTCTTCCTCTCGCGCACGGGCACGGAGGCCGAGCACATCCCCTTCCGCGGCGCCCCCGACATCGTCAATTCCGTGCGCGGCGGCACGGTCGTGTTCGGCATGCCGCAGTTGCAGGTCGCGCTACCGCTGATCCGCGCGGGGCAATTGCGGGCGCTGGCCGTCACCTCGAAGGAACGTGCGCCGCAACTGCCCGAGGTGCCGGCGCTGTCCGAGACGATACCGGGCTTCGACTATTTCAGCTGGATGGGGCTGCTCGGCCCGGCGCGGCTGCCGCCCGAGATCGTCGCGCGCCTCGATGCCGCGGCGCAGGCCGCGCTCGCCGATGCCGCCTTCCGCCAGCGGGTGACCGCCGACGGCACCACCATCATCGGCCTGAACGCCGCGCAGTTCCGCGACTTCCTGCCGGGCGACCTCGAACGCGGGCGGGAGGTGGTGCGCATCTCCGGCGCGCGGATCGAGTGACGCCGCGCGTTGCGCCTCAGGCTGCGGCCGGCGTCTCCGCCCGTTCCGCCGCGCCGTCGCGCGACAGCACCAGCCAGGCCGCGGCCGTCCAGGAGAACCGGCGGCCGCCGAGCCCCTCGCCGGTCAGCGGGTCAAAATACTCGTCGAAGCCCGCACGCGCGATGGCGGCGAGCAGCGGGGCGATCAGGGCCTGCGCCGCTTCCGCCTCGCCATTGCGGCGCAGCCCTTCGGCGAGCAGCCAGTCCACCACCGCCCAGACCGGCCCGCGCCAGTAGCGCTTCGCGTCAAAGGCGGGATGGTAGGGCGGCGTCGTCGGCAGGCCCAGCACGCAGCCCGCGCTCCAGCGCCGCATCTCCGCCAGCACCGCCTTGCGGCGCGGTGCGTCGAGGTCGAGCGCGAGCAGCGGCAGGAAGCCTGCCTGGGTCGGCGCCGCGATGTCCTCGCCAGCGACCAGGTCGCGCGAGACGAAGCGCGACAGCGCCGGACGCCAGGCGGCGTCCAGCCCGTGCGCGAGATGCGTCGCCAGGGCGCGCTGCGCGGCGGCGGCCCCGGGCTCGCCCAGTTCGTCGAACACGGACGAAAGATCCTGCGCGGCGCGGCAGAGGATGGCGCTCACCTGCACCTCCGCGATGCGGAAGGGTGCGGCGCGCCACATCGCCGCCGGCTGCCATCCGGCCGCGCGGTAGGTGTCCAGCAGGTGGATGTAGCGGCGATAATCCTCGTCGCGCGGACGCATCGCGGCGTCCACATGGCCGGTGTCGCGGCGGCGGACCGGCGTCGTCGTGTCCTGCGGCACGCGGGCCAGCGCGGCGTCCCAGGCGGGCGAGTTGTCGCTGCCTGTCTCCCAGGGATGCAGCACCGCAACCAGGCCGATCCCCTCCGGATCGCGCGCGGCGCGCCACCAGGCGTGGCTGCGCGCGGCGGCATGCGCGAGCGTTGCGATGCGCGGCCGCATCGCCGCCGGCGCGCGCGCCGCGACGAAGCGCAGCGCCATGCCCATCACGGGCGGCTGCGAGATGCCTGAGGTCGGGATGCGGTGCCGCGTGCCCCAGACCTCGGGGCCCGGGAAGTAGCTGTCCGCCGGCGCGTGGAAGACGATGTGCGGGATCATCCCGTCATCCCACTGGCCCTCCACCAGCCGCTCCAGCTCGCGCAGCGCGCGGTCGGCGTCGAAGGTGGCGAAGCCCATGGCGACGAAGGCGGAATCCCAGTTCCACTGGAAGGGATAGAGCCCCTCGGTCGGCACGGTGTAGCCGCCGCGGTCATTGGCGGAGAGCACGGCGCGCGCGGCGGCGTCGAGTTCGGCGGGATGCATCAGGCGGCCTCCAGGCGACGGCCGGTTTCGGGATCGAACCAGGACAGGCGCGCCGGATCGGGGCGCAGCCCGATGCGCGCGCCCGGCGCGATCGCCGCATCCGGCGGCGCGATGGCGCGGAGCGGCTGGTCGCCGACCGCGCCGGTCAGCAGAAGATGCGCGCCCATCGGCTCGACCACGCGCACATCGAAGGGAATGCCCTCGGCCGCACCGACCGGCACCGCATCCTCGGCGCGCAGCCCGAGCATCACCGCGCCGTCCTGCGGCGCGGCGAGCGCGAAGTCGCCGATCGCGGCGCGCCCTCCCGACGCGCTGCACAGGAGAAAATTCATCGGGGGACTGCCGAGGAAGCCGCCGACGAAGCGCGTCGCGGGGCGCGCATAGATCGCGCCGGGCGCGCCGATCTGCTCGATCACGCCGCCATGCATCACCGCGATGCGGTCCGCGAGGCCCATCGCCTCGGTCTGGTCATGCGTGACGTAGAGCGTGGTGGTCCCGGCCTCGCGCAGCACCGCCTTCAGGTCGGCCCGCATCTCCAGACGCAGCAGCGCATCGAGGTTGGAGAGCGGCTCGTCCATCAGCAGCACGGCCGGCTGCACCGCCAGCGCCCGCGCCACCGCCACACGCTGCCGCTGGCCGCCGGAGAGCCGCGCCGGCCAGCGATCCAGCAGGTGGGAGATGCGCAGCATCTCCGCCGCGCGACCGACCTGGCGCGCGACCTCCTCGACGGGGCGCTTCTGCATGCGCAGGCCGAAGCCGATGTTGTCGGCGACGGTCATGTGGGGGAAGACCGCGTAGTTCTGGAACACCATGGCGATGCCGCGCGCGCGCGGCGGCAGCGCGCCCACGTCGCGACCGCCGATCACCACGCGCCCGCCGCTCGCCGTCTCCAGCCCAGCGACGATGCGCAGCAGCGTCGTCTTGCCGCAGCCGGAGGGGCCGAGCAGGGCGACGAACTCGCCATCGGCGACCTGGAGCGAGACCTCGGCTAGCGCGCGCGCGGCCCCGAAGCTTTTGGCAACGCGGTCGATCAGGATGTCGGCCATGACCGCGTCACCTCCCCGAGATTCCCCACACGGTGAACAGCCATTTCCGCACGGCGAAGACGAACAGTACGGAAGGCAGGATCAGCAGCAGCCCGCCGGCGAAGCGCGTGTGCAGCGGCGATTCCGACAGCACGGCGAGCAGATAGGCCGTCAGCGTGCGCTCACGCACGGTCAGCACCGAAGCGGCGAAGACCTCGTTCCAGGAGATCACGAAGGCGAAGATCGCCGTGGCGGCAAGGCCGGGCAGCGCCAGCGGCATGACCACGCGGAAGAAGGCCTGCACCGGGGAGCAGCCGAACACCCAGGCGGCTTCCTCCAGCTCGCGCGGGATGCCCATGAAGAGCGACTGCGTCACCAGCACGGCGAAGGGCAGCGCGAGGACGGTGTGCATCAGCGCCACGCCGAAGGGGCTGTCATAGAGGCCGATGCGGATGAAGCCGACCGCCAGCGGCAAGGCGAGGATCGCCAGCGGGAAGGCGCGCGTCAGCAGCACGAGAAGCTTGAAGGCATCCGCGCCGCGGAAGGCGTAGCGCGCCAGCGCATAGCCCGCCGGCGCGCCGAGTGCGACCGAGAGCACGACCGTGACCGCGGCCGCGATCACCGAGTTGAGGAAGGCGTTCGCCACGCCCTCCACCGCGAGGAAGGCGGCCATGTGGTCGAAGGATAGCGAGGCCGGCAGCAGGCTCTTCGGCCATTGGAACACCGCCGCGCGTCCGCCGAAGGCGCCCATGGCCACCAGCCAGATCGGCAGCAGGACCCAGAGCAGCAGCACCGCGACCAGCGTCCAGAACAGCAGCCGCCGCACCGGCGTCATCGCGGGGTTCATGCCATCTGCTCCCGCGGCGTTCGCAGGACGCGCAGATAGACGAAGGTCGCCAGCATGGAGATCAGCATGATCAGCGCCGCATAGGCCGCCGCGACGCCAGTGTTCTGGTTCTCGCCCTGCCAGACATAGGCCTCGCCCACCAGCACCGGGAAGTTCCGCCCGCCCAGCGCATAGACCACCGCGAAGACCTCGAAGGCGAGCACGGTGCGCAGGATCAGCGCCGACTGGATGGAAGGCTTCAGCAGCGGCAGGGTGACGCGGCGGAAGCGTTGCCAGGGGGAGGCGCCGAACACCTCCGCGGCCTCGCCGAATTCCTTGGGGATCAGCTGCATCCCCGCCACCAGGATCACCAGCACGATCGCCGTCGCGCGCCAGATCTCCGCCAGCGCGATGCCGATGAAGAGCACCACCGGCGTCTCCTGCGTGAGCCAGGGCGTCGGCCCGTCCAGCAGGCCGAGCGCGAACAGCACCGAATTGAGGTAGCCGGTGGATTGCAGGATCGCGAGCCAGGCGAGACCCGCCGCGAGATCGGAGATCGCGAGCGGGATCACCCACACCCACAGCACCAAGTCGCGCCCCGCGCCGATGCGCGCGATCATCGTCGCCATCAGCAGCGCCAGCGCGATCTGCACCGGCACCACCACCAGCGTCAGCAAGAAGGTGTTGCGCAGCGCATCGGCGAAGTTCAGGTCGCCCAGCATGCGCGCGTAGTTCGCGAAGGAAAGCCCGCCCTCGCCCTGCAGCGAGAGCACCAGCGTCTGGACCAGCGGCAGCAGGAAGAGCGCGCCGAGGAACAGCACCGCCGGTGCGATCAGCAGATAGGGGACCCAGGGCTTCGGCGCCATGGCGGATGCCCCGGCCCGCGCGGGCCGGGGCGCCTCCTGCTCAGGCCACCGGGCAGGCGCCGTCGGAGGCCGCGTCGGGCGACCAGCAGGGCGCGGCCGTTGCGTTCATCACCGCGCGCAGGTTGGCGGCCTCGGCATCCAGCACGGTGCGGATGTTCTCGTTGCGCAGCACGATGCGCTGGAAGCTGTCCATGTAGACCTTGTTGAACTCGCCGCCCTTGTCGCCGAGCCCGACCGGCAGCAGCGAGACCTTCGCGTCGCGCGCCGACTGCGTCGCGCCGATCGCCGAGGCCGCGAGGCGCACCGCCGGCGGCAGGTCGGCCGGCAGCTCGGCGCGCACCACTGGGAAGAAGCCGGTCTCGGCAGCCAGCCGCAGCTGCGTCGCCGGGCGGGAGAGATACTCGATCAGCTGCGCAGCGCCCGCGCGGTTCGGCGCGCCGCGCGCGATGCCGAGGCCGGCGATCACCGGCATGTAGCCGCGGCCCATCGGGCCGGCGGGCGCGGGGAAGGTGACGTAGTCGCCGGGTGCCGCGCGCAGCGCATCCATCAGCCGCGCGACGTGGTCGAAGGCGATCCACACCTCGCCCGCCATCAGCGGCTCCTGCATGAAGTTGTAGGTGGTGGAGGCGGGTGCGACATGCGCCCAGGTCGCCTTCAGCGCCGCCCAGCCCTGCTCGGCTTCCGCGCTGCGGAAGGTCCGCACCACGCCGCCGGTGTAGGAGGGGTAGAGATAGCCCTGGAAGAAGCGCGCCATCAGCCCGCGCGGGCCGGCGGGGAAGCCGAGGCGGCGCTGGTTGGTCCGCTGCTGGATCGCGGCCGCCCAGGCGCGCAGCTGGTCGTAGCTCAGCGCGTTGATGTCGGCGCCCGCCGGCAGGAATTCCAGCGCGCGGCGATGCGCGGCCATGATGTAGGTCGCCTGCATCCAGGGGATGTAGCGCTGCTGCCCCGTGCCGAGCTTGCCCAGCTCGAGCAGGTTCTGCGGGATGCCGCGGTCGGCCAGTTGCGCCGCGACGTCGTCGAGCGCGTCGAGGCTGTCGGCGGCCAGCGGCTGCAACTCCCCGTGCAGCGCGCCGACGAGGGAGACGGTGCGCCGGCCGGCCTGCGCCTCGGCGCGCATCCGCACCGTCAGGTTCTGCGGCTCCTCGGTGACGAAGGTGCTCTGCACCGGGGCGGGGCGCAGGATGGCGTTGCGCAGCCGCGTCGCCTCCTCCACCGGGCGGAGCTGGGTGGACAGGAACACGACATCGCCCGACTGGGCGCGTGCGAAGCCCGGCGCGGCGAGAAGGCCGGCGCCGGCGGCGAGAAGGCTGCGTCGCTTCATGGTGTTTCCTCCTGGGTCGTCAGGGTGGCATCGAGGCTCGCGCGCGGGATGTGGCGCAGCGGCAGGACCGTGCCGAGCGTGGCCGGATCGGCGCCGCCGAGCACGGCCAGCAGCAGCCGCGCGAGATGCGCGCCGATGTCGGGATCGGCGATTTCCATGCTGGCCAGCGGCGGATCGAGGAAGGTGCCGGCAGGGATGTTGTCGTGCCCCCACAGCGCGACGTCGTGCCCGGGCCGCAGCCCCGCCTCGCGCAGCGCATGCGCCGCGCCGATCGCGATGGCATCCGTCGCGCAGAGCAGCGCGGTGGGGGGCGGGCCCTGCTGCAGAAGGCGGCGCACGGCGGCATGGCCGCCCGCGGCGTCCGGCGTGGCCTCCGCCAGGCTCAGCGCGATGCCCGCCTCCGTCGCGCCGGCCATCGCCCCGAGGCGGCGGAGATGGCCGAACATGAAGGAATCCGGCGCCGCGACATGGGCGATGCGGCGATGCCCGCGCGCCGCGAGATGGCGCAGCGCGTCGCGGAAGCCGGCGAAGGCGTCGCCGTCGATATGCGGATGCTCGGCCGCGCGGGCGGTGCGCCCATGCGTCACGAAGGGCACGCCCTGTTCCAGCAGCCAGTCCACCCGCGCATCCTCGCGCCGCGTGCGCAGGATCACGAAGGCATCGGCCTCGCGGCGGGCGACGAGGCGCGCCAGGCGCCGCCGCTCCTCGGCCTCGTCGCGCGCCGGCACGAGCATCAGGTCGAGCCCGCCCTCGGCCAGCGTGGCGGAACAGGTGCCGAGCGCATGCAGCAGCGCGGTGAGCTCCACGCCCGGGCCGCCGGGGATCAGGGCGGCGACCGTGTCGGCACGGCCGCGGCGAAGCCGCCGCGCGGCCGGGTCGGGCAGGTATCCGACGCGCCGCGCCGCCGCCATGACGCGCGCGCGCGTTGCCTCGGCCACGTCGGGGTAGCCGTCCAGCGCGCGGGAGACCGTGGTGGCGGAAAGGCCGAGTTCCTGGGCGAGGTCGCGCAGCCTGGTCATGCCGATGCGGGCGCGGCGCGCCCTGCCCCTCCCCTGTCCGCGGCCTTGGCGGCCAATCTTCCAAATCGTTTTGGAAGACTGGCAGACGCGCCCAGCCGTTGCAAGGGCGTCGTTGCTGACGGGGCCTGAACGCGAAAGGGCCGGGCCGCTTGCGCGGCCCGGCCCCCCGGAACTCATCCAGCCGAAGGCGGGATCAGACGCTGTAGTACATCTCGAACTCGACCGGGTGCGGGGTGTGCTCGAAGCGATACACCTCGCCCCACTTCAGCTCGATGTAGGACTCGATCTGGTCCTTCGTGAACACGTCGCCGGCCAGCAGGAAGTCGTGGTCGGCGGCGAGGGACTGCAGCGCCTCGCGGAGGCTGCCGCACACCGTCGGGATGCCCTTCAGCTCTTCCGGCGGCAGGTCGTAGAGGTCCTTGTCCATGGCGTCGCCCGGATGGATCTTGTTCTTGATGCCATCGAGGCCGGCCATGAGCATCGCGGCGAAGGCCAGGTAGGGGTTCGCGCCCGGATCCGGGAAGCGCACCTCGACGCGCTTCGCCTTCGGGCTCGTCGCGTAGGGGATGCGGCAGGAGGCGGAGCGGTTGCGGGCGGAGTAGGCCAGCAGCACCGGCGCCTCGAAGCCCGGGATCAGGCGCTTGTAGGAGTTGGTCAGCGGGTTGGTGAAGGCGTTCAGCGCCTTGGCGTGCTTGATGATGCCGCCGATGTAGTAGAGCGCCATCTCGCTGAGGTCGGCGTAGCCGTTGCCCGCGAACACCGGCTTGCCGGCCTTCCAGATGGACTGGTGGACGTGCATGCCGCTGCCGTTGTCGCCGTAGATCGGCTTCGGCATGAAGGTCGCGGTCTTGCCGTAGCTGTGCGCCACGTTGTGGATGCAGTACTTATAGATCTGCATGTGGTCGGCCATCTTCACGAGCGTGCCGAACTTCATGCCGAGCTCGTGCTGGCTCTGCGCCACCTCGTGGTGGTGCTTCTCGATCACCACGCCCATTTCGCCCATGGTGGAGAGCATCTCGGCGCGCAGGTCGCTCTCGCTGTCGACCGGCGGCACCGGGAAATAGCCGCCCTTCACCACCGGGCGGTGGCCCATGTTGCCCTCGGGGTAGTCCTTCAGGCTCGCACCGGGGCCCTCGACGCTGTCGAGCTGGTAGATGCCGTAGTTGCCGCCGACGCCGAACTTCACGCTGTCGAACACGAAGAACTCGGCCTCGGGGCCGAAGAACGCCGTGTCGCCGACGCCGGTGGACTTCAGGTAGGCCTCGGCGCGCTTCGCCGTGCTGCGCGGGTCGCGCGAATACATCTGCCCGGTGGAGGGCTCGACGATGTCGCAGAACAGGATCAGCGAGGGCTTCGCCGCGAAGGGATCCATGCAGGCGGATTCCGCATCCGGCATCAGGATCATGTCGGACTCGTTGATCGCCTTCCAGCCGGCGATGGAGGAGCCGTCGAACATGATGCCGTCGGTGAACACCTCCTCCTCGATGGTGGAGACGTGCTGCGCGGTGTGCTGCCACTTGCCGCGCGGATCCGTGAATCGGAAGTCCACGTACTCGACGCTATGCTCCTTGATCATCTCCATGACCTTGGAGACGGCGGCATTGCCCCCGCTAGCTGCCGGCTTCTTCGCCATCGTGTGAGGTCCTGTTCCTCTGCGTGTTCCGGTCCCGTTTGCCGCGCCGCGGAGACCGGTTGCCCCGCCGCGCGCCCATCTCGCCGTCCTGCCCTGCGGGGCGATCCCGGCGATCCGGTGGGCCGCGCGCGTTCCTCCGCGCCGGCCCTTCCCTGTCCTCCGCCGTCCTGGCGAAGGCGCGTTCCGCTGCGGCCTACACCGCCTCCTCGCCGCGCTCGCCGGTGCGGATCCGCACCACCTCCTGCACGTCGCTGACGAAGATCTTGCCGTCGCCGATGCGCCCGGTGCGGGCCGCGGCGGTGATCGCCTCAATCGCGCGCTCCGCCAGGTCGTCCGGGCAGACCACCTCGATCTTCACCTTGGGCAGGAAGTCCACGACGTATTCGGCGCCGCGATAGAGCTCCGTATGGCCCTTCTGGCGGCCGAACCCCTTCGCCTCGACCACGGTCAGGCCCTGCAGCCCGATCTCGTGCAGCGCGTCCTTCACCTCGTCGAGCTTGAAGGGCTTGATGATGGCCTCGATTTTCTTCATCGGCTCCGTCGCTCCGCACGCCGCGCCCCAGTGCGCCAGCCTGCGACCCCTCCTCCCGAACCTCGTCGCCGCGGCGCGGCTGCGAAGGCGCCGGCGATCCTGCCGGCGGCCGGCGCGGTTTTGCATGCCTCGTGCCAGAGGGGCAACGCCACTGGCCGGGGATTCTGGCGGTCGCGTCATCAACCCTGTACCGCAGATAGGCAGACTGCTCAATCTGCGGGCAGCAACCATCCCCCACCGTTGCGCGGCAGCCCGGCTATCCCCATTCTCCGCCCGCCTCGGGCACCGCCCGGCCGCGCCAACGCTGGAACACCGACGTGAAGCCCCAGAACGACCTGCTCTCCGCCACCGGCACCACGATCTTCACCGTCATGTCGGCGCTGGCCGTCGAGCATGGTGCGATCAATCTGGGCCAGGGCTTTCCCGACTATGACGGTCCGTCCGACGTGATCCACTCCGCGGCCGCCGCGCTGCTCGACGGGCGCAACCAGTATCCGCCGATGACCGGCCTGCCCGAGCTCCGCGCCGCCGTCGCCCACGCCAACAAGCGCTTCTACGGCCTGGAGGTGGACCCCGCGCGCGAGGTCGTCGTCACCTCCGGCGCGACGGAGGCGATCACCGCCTGCCTCATGGCGGTGCTGAACCCCGGCGACGAATGCGTGCTGATCGAGCCGCTCTACGATACCTATCTTCCCGTGGTGAAGCTGCTGGGCGCGGTGCCGAAGCTCGTGCGGCTCTCGCCCCCGAAATGGGAGCTGCCGCGCGCCGAGCTCGCCGCCGCCTTCGGCCCGAAGACCAAGGCGATCCTGCTCAACACGCCGATGAACCCGGCGAGCAAGGTGTTCACCGCGGCCGAGCTCGCCTTCATCGCGGAGCTCGTCACCCGGCACGACTGCTACGCCGTCTGCGACGAGGTCTATGAGCACCTCACCTTCGACGGCTGG
Organism: Falsiroseomonas bella; assembly: GCF_003173615.1. GTDB lineage: Bacteria > Pseudomonadota > Alphaproteobacteria > Acetobacterales > Acetobacteraceae > Falsiroseomonas > Falsiroseomonas bella. The sequence continues at coordinate 397,673 of NZ_QGNA01000001.1, forward strand.
CAGCACATCCCGCTGATGACCCTGCCGGGCATGCGGGAGCGCTGCATGCGCATCGGCAGCGCGGGCAAGACCTTCAGCCTCACCGGCTGGAAGGTGGGCTACGTCACTTGCGACGCCTCGCTCGCGCCCAACGTCGCCAAGGCGCACCAGAACCTCACCTTCACCACGCCGCCGAACCTGCAGCGCGGCGTCGCCGTGGGGCTGATGAAGGACGACGCCTATTTCGCGGGCCTGTCCGCGCATCTGCAGGCGAAGCGCGACCGCCTCGCGGCCGGCCTCGCGCGGCTGGGCTTCGGCGTGCTGCAGACCCAGGGCAGCTACTTCATCACCACCGACGTCCGCCCGCTCGGCTGGACGGGCGACGACGTCAGCTTCTGCCGCGCGCTGACGGTGGAGGCGAAGGTCACGGCGATTCCCGTGACAGCGTTTTATGCCGGCCCCGACGCGCCCAACCACTATGTCCGCTTCGCCTTCTGCAAGGGAGAGGCGGTGCTGGACGCGGCGCTCGAACGGATGGAGCGTTGGCTGGAAGCGCGCCGCGCCGCGCCGCAGGCGGCGGCGGCGGGCTGAGACAGCCGGGGCTCGGCCCCGGACATGCCCCTCCTAAATAGTTTACCTAACGGATAACTATTTTGTCGCCCGCGCGGCGCGCTTCCGCTAGCGTCGCGCCATGCCGCGCATCGCCTTCACGCCGAACCTGCGTCGCCACCTCGACTGTCCCGCGCAGGATGCAGCCGGCGCGACGCTGCGCGAGGCCCTGGATGCCGTCTTCGCGGGCAATCCGCGGCTCCGCGCCTACCTGCTCGACGAGCACGGACGCTTGCGCAAGCACGTCACGATCTTCGTGAATGACCGCCCCGCCGCCGACCGCGAGACGCTCGGCGACGCCCTAGCGCCGGAGGACGAGGTCTTCGTCTTCCAGGCCCTCTCGGGAGGATAGGAATGGCCCCGCGCCTGCTCGTCGCCACCCGCAAGGGCCTGTTCACCGGCGTGCCTGAAGGCGCGGGCTGGCGCTTCGGTCCGCCCGCCTTCCTGGCCGAGCCGGTCTCCGCGATCTGCGCCGATCCGCGCGACGGCACGCTCTACGCCGCGCTGCGCCTCGGGCATTTCGGCACCAAGCTGCATCGCTCCTCCGATGGCGGCGTGACCTGGCAGGAAGTGGCCGTGCCCGCCCTGCCGGCGGAAGGCGAGAAGCCCAAGGCGCTCGACATGATCTGGGCGCTGGTGCCGGGGGGCGCCGAGGAACCGGGCGTCCTCTGGGCCGGCACGCTGCCGGCCGCGCTGTTCCGCAGCGCCGATCGCGGCGCGAGCTGGCAGCTCTGCCAGGCGCTGTGGGATCTGCCGGAGCGCAGGGACTGGGTGGGCGGCGGCTATGACGATCCCGGCCTGCACTCCATCGGCGTGGATCCGCGCGATCCGCGGCGGATCGCGATCGCGATCTCCACCGGCGGCGTCTGGCTGAGCGCGGATGGGGGCGAGAGCTGGCGCATCGGCGGCCAGGGGCTCCGCGCGGAATACATGCCGCCTGCCCAGGCCTTCGACCCGCTGGTGCAGGACGTGCATTTGCTCGCCGCCTGCACGGCGCAGCCCGACGTGCTGTGGGCGCAGCACCACAACGGCATCTTTCGATCCGTGGACGGCGGCGCGACCTTCGCCGAGGTCACCGCCGCGGCACCGTCGCGCTTCGGCTTCGCCGTCGCGGCGCATCCGGCCGATGCGGCGACCGCCTGGTTCGTGCCCGCGGTGAAGGACGAATGCCGCGTGCCGGTGGAGGGCCGCCTGGTCGTCACCCGCACAAGCGACGGCGGCGAGACGCTGCAGACCCTGTCGGCCGGACTGCCGGAAGGCCCGAGCTACGACCTGGTGTACCGCCACGCGCTGGCGGTGGACCGGAGCGGCCGGCGCCTCGCCATGGGCTCCACCACGGGGAACCTGTGGTCGAGCGCCGATGGCGGCGAGACATGGCGCCTGCTCTCGGCGCATATGCCACCCGTCGCCGCCGTGGCCTTCGCCGATTGACGGGGCAGCCCCGGGGGCCGTAAACCCCGCCGCCCAGGCGTGTGGCGGCCATAGCTCAGTTGGTAGAGCGCCAGGTTGTGGTCCTGGATGTCACGGGTTCGAGTCCCGTTGGTCGCCCATCCCGCCATCGCCGCCGCGTGTCGGCGGTTCAGCGCGCCACCGTCTCCAGCAGCCAGGCATCCGCCGCCAGAGTCGCGCCGCGGCGCCGCGCCTGCTCCAGCGCCGTGCGCAGCGCGCGCAGATAGGCGCCGGTGTCCTCGTCGTCCGGCCTCGGCCGATCGAACAGCGGCACGGAGGAGGCGACGGCGATCACCAGGTCCTTCCCATAGGGCGGCCCCACGGCCCAGGCCGGCCCGCCGATCGCCGGATCGCCAAGCCTGAGACTGCCGAAGGCCGGCAGCCTTCGGGCGGGATCGGTCGGCGTCGGATGCAGATGCGCCAGCGTGCCGTCATGCACGAGGAAGGAGACGTAGACATAGGCCGGGAAGTCCGGCCCGTTCACGACAACGGTCACCAGTTCGCCGTCCCGCAGCCTCGTCGCCTCGCCGGCCAGCGCGACGGTCATCGCACCCGCGGTTCCGAAGGGCTGCGCCACCGGCCGGATGGTGTCGAGGGCCGTGCAGAAGGGTGCGTCGAAGGTCGCCACGCGCCAGTCGCTGGGCAGGGTGCCGGCACCGCTGGCCAGCGTGGCGCGCAGCGCCCGCTCCGGCGCGCCGCGGCCGACGATGCCCTGCAGCGTCACGCGTTCCGCCGTCGCGGTCCCATGCACCAGGGAGCAGGTCACCGAGGGCAGCGCAGCGGCCAGCGCCGCGCGCGCGACGGCGGCGGGCGGCAAGGCGGCAGGCTGCGCCGGTGCCGGCATGACGGGCGGCTGCGGCGGCACGGGGCCGAGCGCCAGCACCTGTGGCGCCTGGTTGCCGGCATTGGCAGGCGGCGCCGCCGGCGCGGCTACGGCAGGCGCAGGCATCGCGGGGCCTGGGCTTGGCTGAGGCGCGACGCTGGCGGTCGCCGGCGCCTCGGGCGCGGCCGGGCTCGGCGCGGGCGTGGATGCCGCCGTGGGCGCGGGAGCCTGTGGCAGAGGGCCTAGGGACGGTGCCGGGACGACCACCGGCGGCGCGACCACAACTGCCGGAGACGGCGCAGCGGAGGCCGTGGGGGGCGGCGCAGCAGGCGCTGGTGCCTCGGCGGCCGGGCCTGGCTGGGGTGCGACGGTGGCCGTTACCGGCGCCCCTGTCGCGTCCGGCGCCTGCGGCGCAGGCCCTGGCGGCGGTGCCACGACGGCCACTGTCGGCACGGCCGGTGAGGTGGCAGCGGGCGAGGCCGCGGTCGCCGGTGAAGCAGGCGCGGCAACCACGCTTGGCGCCGGGCTGGCCGGCGCCGGCTCCGCCGGAGGGCGTGCCGGCGACCCCGCTGCGGGCGCCGCCTCCGCGGCAGGCGGGGCCGCGGGCACCATCGGGGCGGGTGCGCTCGGCGCCGGGTCCGGCGCGACGGCAACGGTCGGCGCCGGAGGCGCGACGGCGGCGGGCTGGAGAGGCGCCGCGGGCGAGGCAGCCGGCTGCGCCGGCGCGCTCACGGCCGGCACAGGCGCCGCCGCGACATCCGGTGCGGGCGCCGCTGGCATGGGCGGCGCCGCGGTCACGGCAGGCACCGGCGGCGCAGGGGACGGCGCGGGTGCCGCGGGCAAGGGCGCGCTCGGCGCCGGGGCAGGCGCGGCGACGACCGTCGGCGGCGGCGCAGCCGGTGCCGGGGCCGGTTGCGCAGTCACCGATATCGGCGGCGGCAGCGGTGCGGGTGCGGCCGGCGGCTGCTGCACGGCCGTCGCCTGCGGCGGGGCTTGCGGTGCCTCGCGGCCGAGCATGAACCAGGCGCCGCCGCCGATCGCGACCAGCGCGGCCACGCCTGCGGCGATTGCGCCGATCGGGGCGCCCTGCCGCGGCGTGGGGGTGGCGGCCGGCGCGGGGGCGGCCACGGGCGGCGGGGCCGGCGCGGTCGGGACTGTCGCGGTCGGTGCCGGGGGGGCGGCCGACGATGCGATCATCGTCGCCTCGACCGAGCGCTCCGCCATGCCCGGCGCGGCGATCATCGTTGCCTCGACCGACGGCGCCGGCGCGGCCAGCGCGGCGCGCAGCGCCACGGCGAAGGCCTCGGCATTCGGGAAGCGGCCATCCGGCCGCTTCGCCATGGCGCGCGCCACCACCGCGTCCAGCGCGGGCGGCGCCGTCACCGACAGGTCGGAGGGCTTCGGCGCCTCCGTGTTCAGCGCCTTGTGCATGATCGCGGCCATGCCGCCCTCGAAGGGGCGCTCGCCGGTCAGCAGCTGATAGAGCAGCACGCCCGCGGAGTAGATGTCCGTGCGGGCATCCACCGTCTGGCCCATGAACTGCTCGGGCGACATGTAGGCCGGCGTGCCCATCACCGTGCCGGCCTGCGTCATGCTGCTGCTCTCGATCCGGGCGATGCCGAAATCGGCGAGCTTCGCCTGGCCCTCGGAGGTGAGCATGACGTTCGCGGGCTTGATGTCGCGATGGACGATGCCGCGCGCATGGCTGAAGGCCAGCCCCGCCAGCACCTCCTCCATCACGCGCACCACCTGCGGCAGCGCCATCCGCTCCTGCCGGTCGAGCAGGCTCTTCAGCGTCGGGCCGTCCACGAACTCCATGACGATGTAGGCGACGCCACGATCCTCGCCGTAGTCGTAGACGCCGACGATGTTCGGATGCGTCAGCCGGCCGGCCGCCTGCGCCTCCCGCCGGAAGCGGGCCAGTTCCTCCTGCGCGTCGGTGTCGTCCTCGGCGGGCAGGCGCACCGTCTTGATCGCGACGCGCCGGGCGATGACGGGGTCCCAGCCCTCGTACACCACGCCCATCGCACCGCGGCCGAGCGTGCTGCGGAGCTCGTATTTGCCGAGATTGCCGCCGGGCTCGATCATGCCGCGCGCCGCGCCCGCGCCGCGCCGCGGTCTGCGCGGCGCCCTGCCTTCCCGGCACTTCCACGCAGGCGCGATTCGGTCGTCACGCCGTCATCATAGGCGCGAAGCATCGGCGACGGAAACCGGGCGCACCGCCCCGCCCTCGCCGATCACCGCGAAGGGCGCCCAGAAGAAGGGATGCGCCGCCTGTTCCGGCAGGCCGCGCCCGGCGTCGTTCAGGATCGAGAGCTGCGCCGCCTGCAGCGCCTGCGACGGGCCGCGCCCGCCGCGCATCTCGCCCAGCGTCTTGGCGACGAGATAGGCCGCCATACGGTCGTCGACCGCCCAATGCGTCACCAGCAGCGACCGCGCGCCGGCGTAGAAGAAGGCACGCGCCAGGCCCGACAGGCTCTCACCGGCGGTCGAGCCGGCCGGGCCGCCGGAATTGCAGGCCGAGAGGATCACCAGGTCCGCGTCGAGATCCAGGTTGACGATCGCCGAGGCGGTCAGCAGCGCCGGCGCGGCATCCGGCGCATTCGGTGGCGTGGAGGCCAGGATCGCCGGCTCCGGCTGGCAGGCGATCTCGGAAGGCAGCACGGCGTGCGTGGCGAAATGCAGCACGCGGTAGTCGCGCAACGCCGCGCGCCGCACCGCATCGGCGGTGAAGGCCGGGCCGAGCAGCCGGTCCTGCGGCCCCGCCTGCAGCAACTGCCGCGCCGCTTCCAGTTCCCGCGTGGCGGAGGGCAGCGGCGGCAGGTTCGCGAACAGCGTCGCGCTCTCGGCGCAACTGTCGGCGGGGAAGCTGCGCGCCGCCTGGGCGCGGGAGGGCGGGCGGAAATCGCCGAAGCCGAACCAGGGCCGCGTCGCGCGCGAGCCCTCCAGCCGGCGCAGGCCGACGAAATTCGCCGCCGCGGGCACATGCGCGATGGCGAAGCGCCGCGCGAGGAAGGGCGCGGCCGAGAGCCTGTCCGGATCGGCCGGGCCGGTCAGCAGCACCTCGAAGGGCAGCGCCAGCAGCGGGCCGCTCGGCGCGACCGACAGCGCGGTGGCGCCTTCCAGCGCCGGGCCGAGCGCGCCGAGCGTCGCACTATAGAGCTCGGCCGCGGCCGTGGTGTCGAAGCGCGGCAGGCCGGGGCCGGTGCGCTCGATGCTGGCGCGCACGCGCCGCACCAGCCCGCCGATCCGCGCCTCCCCGCCCGGCACCGGCGCCGCAGCGATGCGGCCCTCGCGCAGCACGAAGGTCCAGCCGCTGCGGCCGGTGAGCACCACGCTCGCGAAGGCCTCGCCCGGGCGCAGCGCCGCCAGCACATCGGCCGCGCTCGTCGCCTGCTGCACCAGCTGGCCATAGCGCGGCGCCGCGGCCTGCAGCGCGTCGTCGGCCTCGGCGAGCGCGGTGCGCGCATCGGCGATGCGCCGATCCAGCGCCTCCGTCGCGCTGCCGCGCCCGCCGCCGCCGGCGGCGATCTCGTCGCGCTCGCGCAGCAGGTCGCCGAGCGCGTTCTGCGCATCCTGGTAGCGCCGGATCGCCTCACCGGCGCCGGGATTGCGCGCGCCATCGGCCAGCCGCACCGTCGCCTGGTCGATCTGCCGGCTGGTCAGGCCGGACTGCGCGAGCTGCGCGGCGGCGAACATCTCGGCCAGCAGCGCCTGGCTCGCGCCGGGATCGCGCCGCGCCTCCTCGGCATAGGCGGCGAGGCAGGGTTCCAGCAGTTCCGCCTCCACGCCCGAGCGCAGCAGGGTCAGCACGGCAATCGCGCTGCGGCAGGCCCCGATCACCTGGATCGGCCGATCGAGGCGGGAGAGCATGTCGGCGCGCAGCAGCTGCGTGCGCGCCACCGGCCGCGTGCCGGGCATGCCGCGCGCGAAGGCTGCGGCGGCCTGCGACAGCGCCGTGGCCGCTTCCGCCGAATCGCCGCGCTGCGCGTCCGCCATGGCCACCGCGCGGCTGATGCGGGCGGAGACCAGCGGCAGCGCCACGCGGTTGGCCCGGGCGAGCGTCGCGGCACTGCGCAGCGCCTCGTCCGCTTCCGGAACGCGGTCGAGGCCACGCAGCGCGATGGAGCGGTAGCGTCGCACCTCGACCAGGCCGAGCAGCGCGGAGCGCGTCTGCGGGCTCGCCAGCATCTCGCCGCCGGAGAAGGTGTCGGCAAGGGTGCGCGGCGCGGGGCGCGCCGCCAGCATGGCCGGCGGCAGCAGCCGCGCGTAGTCGGCCGCGGCCTGGTCCAGCAACACCAGCGCATCGGCGTTGCGGTCGAGGTTCAGCAGGTGCAGCGCGCGATAATGCGCGATGCGGGCGGTCAGCCCCTCCTCGGCGCCGGGGCGGCGGGCCAGCGCATCGGCGCGGTCCAGCGCCTCCTCCGCGGCCGGGTAGCGGCCCTGGTTCGACAATTGAAGCGACAGGAGCGCCAGCGTGTTCGCCAGCGCCGGATCGTCCTTGCCGAGCGCACGTTCCTGCACGCCGAGCGCGGCGCGATAGGCGGTCTCGGCCGCCGCCGCGTTCTCCGCCTGGTTAGCGCGCGTGCCGGCCTGCATCAGCGCCTCATAGGTGCCGATGTCGTTCGATCCGAAGGCGCGCGCGGCGAGCCTTTCGGCCATCAGCGCCTCGGCGCCCGAGGCCGGCGCCGCGGCACCTTCCGCGCGCAGCCGGCCCGTCGCCTGCCCGATCGCGCGTTCCATCGCCGGCAGGGCGGGCAGCACGCCATCCGCCAGCCAGGCCGTGCCGCCGACCGAGGCGACGAGCGCGACATAGGGCCAGCCGCCGGCGCGGCGCGTGCACTCCATCAGCAGCGCCGGCGCATCGCCCAGGATCGTCGTGCCGCGCGGCGCGCCGCAGGCGAAGCGCGAATCCAGCCCCGCCCGCCAGGGGCCGGAGGTGGCGAGCGCCTGCATCTCCGCCGCGCCGCCGGCGCCGGCGGGGCGCACCCGCCCACTCGGCTGCTGCCAGCTGCCGCAATAGATGTCGGCCGAGCGGTCCGCGTGGCGCTGCTGCGTGCAGGCTTCGCCCACCGTGTTGTTGCCGACCGGCTCGCCTTCCGCGCCGCCGCCGCCGACGAAGGCGGAGGGCGGCGGCGCGTTGCAGGCGCCGAGAACCAGCAGCAGCAGGGCGGCGGCCGCGCGCATCAGAAGTCCCGCTCCGCCACGTTCGGGACATAGATGTCCATGTCGTCCTGGTCGTCGGGCGTGGTGGTGACGCCGAGTTCCTTCAGCGGATCGGTGACCACCGGGATCTGCACGATCAGGAGCACGCAGTTCACCGCGCCGACGGGGCATTCGTTGATCTGGTAGTCAGGCTCGACCTGCGGGCCGATCACCGAGACGGAGGCGGCCGCCGTGCCTTCCAGCCCGCGCACCGTGCCTTCCAGCACCGCCGTGCCGCCGACGCCGAGCACGGTCAGGTTGCGCACATTGATCCGCCCTGTCGCGTTGCCGCCGGTGCCGAGGTCGAAGGTGACGTCCGTGGTCGGCGCCTGCAGGATATCCGAGATCGTCAGCGCCCCGCCGCTCTCCGGCAGGCGCAGCGCCAGCGTCGCGTTCGGCGTGCCGAGCGGCGTGACCGTGAGCGTGCCGACATCGAGCCGCGGCGCGCCGGTTCCGAACACCGCGCCGGGCGTGCCGGGGATGGGCTCGGGCAGGCGGCTGATCGCGAGCGGCCCGGGCGGCGGCTCGACATAGGGAACGCCCGACGTGTTCAGCGCGACATTGCCGATCGTCAGCGGGCCCGCGGCGTAGACGATCAGCGAGGGCGCGGCGATGCTGCCCTCCACCTGCAGCGCCTGGTCGTTCACGAGGATCAGGCTCCGCCCCGCCGCGATGTCGCGCAGCAATCCGATGCGCATCTCCGGCCCGTCCGCCAGCAGCGCGCCGCCGATGGTGCCGGTGAGCAGGTCCGCGGTGATCCCGCCTGCGAAGCCGGCGTCGCCGCCGATGCCGAGCGTCAGCGTCGTCGTCGTCAGGCGGCCGGTCACGGCCTGCGACAGGTTGCGACCGGCATTCAGCGTGACGGGATTGCCGATCACGACGCCGTCCAGCGCGATGTCCGTGCCGGCGGTGACCGTCAGCGGGCCGGTGGCGATCATGCTGCCGCTGGCCTGCTGGCTTGTGGCCAGGCCAGTGGTGACCGTGATCGTCGCGCCGGTGACGCTGCCGTCGAGCGCGGCGTTGCCCGTCGCGGTCACTGCCACCGCGCCGGGCACCGCCAGGCTGCCGCCCGCCTGCTGCGCGATGTCGCCGCCGGCCGTGAGCGTGGCCGCGGTTGCCGTCAGCGACACCGGCTGGATGGTCAGCGAGCCTTCCGTCGCCAGCGTCAGCGGCCCGCCCGCGGCGGCGAGCGCGCCCACCACGGTGGTGTCGCCGAGGCTCGCGACGGTGATCTGCTGCCCGGCATCGAGCGGGCCGAGGCGCGGCAGGCGGTTGCCGCCGGCCGCGAGATCGATCGCCCCGCCCGCGCTGCCAGTGAGCAGCGCATCCGGCCCGCCGAGCAGCGCGCCGCCGCTTTGCGAAAGCGCGCCCGGCGCGTTCATCGCCGCCGTGCCGGTCCAGGCGATGCTGCCCGCGCGCTGCGCGATGTCGCCGGAGGTCGCGTCGAAGCCGAGGTCCTGCGCCGAGATCTCGCCGGAGAGATCCAGCGCCGCGCCGCTCAGCGTCATCGTCGTGCCGGCGCTGGCCTGGATACCCGCCGGCACGGTGATCGTGTCGCTGGCCGTCAGCGAAAGCGCGCCGCCCGCGGTCACCGGGCCGTTCAGCGTCAGCGCGGTCTCGGTGACCAGGGTGAGGTCGCCGCCGGCGCGCGCGGTCAGCAGCGGGATGCGGTTGGTGGGAAGCGCAAGCAGGATATCGCCGGTCGCGCGCGCGTCCAGCGCGCCGGTGCGCAGGATGCCGCTGCTCTGCAGGATCGCGCCGGCATCGAGGCGGATCGCGGGCGCATCCAGCGCGACATCGCCGAAGATGGTGGCGAAGGTCAGCGCGCCGCGCGTCTCAATGCCGATCGTGCCGCCCGCGGTCGCCGCGCCGAGCACGGTCAGCGGCTGCGCGTTGCGCAGCGTCAGGTCGCCGCCCGCGCGGAAGCCGCCGAGTTCCGCGATCAGGTTGTCGCCAGTCATCGTCGCGCCGCCGCCCGCGCTGCCGAAGAGGCGGTCGGCGACGAGCAGGCCGGGTGCCTCGATCGCGCCGGCCGCCTGGAGCGACAACTCGCCGCTCGCGCGGACCTCGCCGGTGACCCGGATGTCGCCACCGGCGCCCAGGAACACGTCGCCGCTGCGCACCGTCCCGCCGATCGTGACAGAGCCGGAGGTGGCAACGAAGGAAAGGCTGTCGACCGCGGTGACGGAGCCCGACTGCGTGATCCCGGCCGCGCCGGCGAAGATCCCCTGGTTCAGGCTGCTCAGCGTGCCGCTCAGGGTGAGCGTCCCGGCGACCGCGTCGGCGCTGAGATTGCCACCGGCGGTGACCGTGCCTGAGATGACGCCGGGCCCGCTCAGCGCGACGGCGGAGATGCCGGAAGCGGCCTCCAGCGTGCCGGCCAGGTCGAAGCGCGCGGCCTCGATGCCGAGGAAGGTGGAGGCGGGCGATGCAACGCCCGTGGCGTGCAGAAGCCCTGCCGTCTGCGTCACCGCGCCGTCCGCCTTCAGGCTCACGCTGTGGCCCACGACACTGCCGGCGCTCTGCACGATGTCGGTGCCGGCAGTCATCACCGCGGCATTGAAGCCCGCGTCGATGTCGCCGGTGAGACGGATGCTGCCGCGCGTCGCGGCGATGTCGAGCAGGTGGAACGGGCTGCCGCCGGTCGCGAGGCTGCCGGCGATCTCGATGTCGCCATCCTGCGCGGTCAGCGACATGGTCCAGCCGGCATCCATGCTGCCGGTCTGCACGATGCCGTCGGCGGCCTCGACAGCGATGGATCGGTCTGCGGTGACGATGCCGGCAAGCCGCGCGCCGCCCGAGGTCGCTGTGAGCATCACGTCGCGCGCCGCATCCAGCGTGCCGGCCAGATCGAAGCTCACCGCGGTGATGGCGATGTCCGTCGCCGTGCTGCGCAGCGTTGCTCCGCCGGCCTGCGTCGCCGCCGCGCCGGCCGTGGCCTCGATCGAAGCGCCCTGCACCGTGCCTACGGTCTGCGCGATCCCGGCGCCGGCCTGCAGCGTCACCGCGCCGGCGGCCGTCACATCGTTCGAAAGCGTCAGCGCACCGGATGTAGCGACCAGCGTCGCCGTGCCCGTGCCCGCCGTCAGCGCCGCCGCGACGCCGACATCGCCGCTCGCCGTCGCGCTGACGTCGCGGCCCACGGCGAGCGTCCCGGACAACGCAAAGCCGCCGCCGGTCACCGCGATGATCGCGTCCTGACCTGCTGTGGTCGTCGCGGAGAGAACGCCGTCGCCACCCGTCGCCGTCAGGCGCAGATCGCGCGCCGCATCCAGCGTGCCAGCGAGGTCGAAGCTCGCCGCGGTCACGGCGATGTCGGTCGCGGTCGCCACCATCGTGGCGCCCGCCGCCTGCGTCGCCGCGCCGCCCGCCGTCGCCTCGACCGAGGCGCCCTGCACCGTGCCCAAGGCCTGCGCGATCCCGGCGCCGGCCTGCAGCGTCACCGCGCTGGCGGCCGTCACATCGTTCGAAAGCGTCAGCGCACCGGAGGTAGCGACCAGCGTCGCCGTGCCCGTGCCCGCCGTCAGCGCCGCCGCGACGCCGACATCGCCGCTCGCCGTCGCGCTGACATCGCGGCCCGCGGCGAGCGCCCCGGACAACGCAAAGCCGCCGCCGGTCACCGCGATGATCGCGTCCTGCCCCGCCGTCGTCGTCGCGGAGAGAACGCCGTCGCCACCCGTCGCCGTCAGGCGCAGATCGCGCGCCGCATCCAGCGTGCCAGCGAGGTCGAAGCTCGCCGCCGTCAGCGCCGCATCGGTCGCCGTGCTGCGCAGCGTGGCGCCTGCCGCCTGCGTCGCCGCCCCGCCGATGGTCGCCTGCAGGCTCGCGCCCCGCGCAAGGCCGGCCTCCTGCGACAGTTGCCCGGCCAGCAGCGTCATCGCGGTGCCGGCCGTCGCGTTGCCCGTCAGCCGCAGCCGGCCATTCGGCACCTCCAGCGACACCGGGCCGGACGCCGCGGTGGCGCTGCCGGACAGGCGCAGCGCGTCGGCGCCCGCGGCCGTGGTCGCGATCGTCACGCCGGCCGGCGCCACCACGGTGCCCGCGACCGTCAGCGCCGCGGCACCGCGATAGAGGAAGCTCGTGCCCGCGCTGAAGTCGCCAAGCGTCGCCACCGCATTCGCGGCATGCGCGAAGCGTGCCGGCCCGCCCGTCGCGCGGCCGGTGAGGCTCGCCGCCTCCACGCGCCCATCGGCCTGGATCGTGTTCGCCGTCAGGCTCATCGCGCTACCGGGCGCCGACAGCAGCGCGCCGGAGGCGACGGTCAGCGCGGCGGCGCTCAGCGTCACCGGGCCGGCCGCCTGCACCACGCCACGAACCGTCAGAGGATCGAGCGAACTCACCGTGATCCCGCCCGTGCTCGTGCCCAGCGCCTCGAGCGCGCCGATGCGGTTGGCCGTGCCGGTCAGCGACAGCGCGCGCGCGCTGCCCGTCACCGTCTCCACGCGCACCGGACCCCGGCCCGACACCACGCCCCCATCCAGAACCAGGCGCCCGTTCGTCGCCGCCAGCGTGCCGTCCAGCGTCGCGCTGCCGATGCCGCCGATGCTCAGCCCGATGTCGCCGGCCGGACTCGTCACGCTGCCCGTCGCGGCAAGGGTGAAGGCCGGGCCCGTGCCGGGCGCGGTGGCTCGCAGCTGCACGCCACCCGGCCCGCTGACGGTGCCGGCGATGAACAGGCCCGCATCGCCGCGGATCGTGGCCTGGCTCGCGGAACTCACATTCGCCCCGGCGGCGATCGTCGTCAGGCCGCCGGTGCCGGAGCTCGCGCCATGGATCGTCAGGCCACCGTTGCGCGAGCGCAGCACGCTGCCGCCCGCCACCACCAGCCCGCCCTGCGTCGTCTCCAGCGTCAGCGGGCCGGCCGTGCCGGAGGCCGCGCCGCCCGACGTGCCCGAGGCGATGCTGCCGGTGACGCGCAGCGCATTCGCGCCCGTGCCGGTGCCGGTGACGGCCAAGGCGCCCGCGGCCTCGATCGGCCCGATCAGGCTCAGCGGCACGGCGCTCTGCAGCGCGAAGCCGCCGCCGCTGCGGAACGCATCCACCGCGCCGATGGCATTGCCGGTCCCGAGCAGCGAGAGGCCCGCCACGTCGGGCGCGCTTCCCGCCGCGGTATTGCCCAGGCGCCCCACGCGGATGCCCGTGCCGCCGCCCGCATCCGCCGCGACGCCCTGCAGCCGCAATCTCAGCCGGTCCACGCGCCCCGACAGATCCACCGCGGCCGCGACGGAGAGATCGCCCGCCTGCGCCGTGTCGGCCTCGCGCCCGCCGAGCAGCAGCGTCGCCGCCGAGAGCCGGTCGAGATCGCCCTGCTGGAGGGAGAGGCCGCCGGTGCCGCCGAGCGTCATCGTGCGCCCGGAGGTGGCCGGCAGGATCTCGATGTGCCCGCCCGGCGTGCTCACCGGCCCGCCCAGCGCCACCTGGTCCGCCTGCAGCGTCAAGACCCCGGCCGCGGCGGCCGTCACCGAGCCGCCGCCTTGCAGCGTCAGGCTGCCGCCCGGGCCGGTGGCCAGCGCGACGGACGGCCCACCCTGCACCGCGCCATCCACGACCAGGTCGCCCTGGCCGCGAAAGGCCAGGCTGCCGCCCGCCGACAGCGCGCCGATCGTGCCGACCTGATGCGGCCCGCCGGGCGTATCGAGTGCGATGGTGCCGCCGATCGCGGCGGTCAGCCGGTTCACCTGCAGCGTGCCGCCGACCGTCGCTGAGAGGTCGCCGCCGCTCAGCAGGCGGAGGGTCTCCACGCTCGGCAGCGCGGCCGCGCCATTGATCGTCACCGCGCCGCCATCCGCCCGGCCGACCTGCAGGGTGTCGCCGACGATGCGCGTCAGCGCGTCGGCGTCGAGCGCCAGGCCCGGCGCGGCACCGCCGAGCGAGACGCCGACTGCGGCGCTGCGCTGCGCGATCGTGATGGTGCCGCCGGAGGCCACGAGATTGGCTCCCGCGGCGGGCATGCCCTCCAGCACCAGCGCATCGGTGGTGAGCGCGATGTGCCCCGACGGCGCCACCAGCGCCCCGGCGCCGGCGCCGGCGCCGCCGCCGATCGTCACCGCATTCGCCGTCACGGCGATGCCGCCGCCCATGGGCACGGCGAGCGGCGCGCGGATCGTGACCGCGCCACCGCCGGGCAGCGTGGAGGTCGCGCCGAGCGTCACCTCGCCGCCGCGCCCGCCGCTGCGCTCGGCCGTGATGGCGGCGCCGGGCGCCACGTCGATCGCCGCGGCGGAGGCCGCGCCGCTGCGCTGCGCACCGTCGCTCGATTGCAGCAGGACGATGCCGGCCACCGCCGGCGCACCGCCGCCGCCCGCCTGCCCCGCCGCGATCGTCCCGGTGACCGCGATGGCCCCCTCAGCCGCGATGCGCAGCTCCGCCAGTGTGCCGTCGGGCGCGCCGGCCGGCGCCTGGCCCGCCCGCACGGGGCCGGCCAGGGCGAGCGCGATGGCATTGTTCACGCCGAGGCTGCCGGCGGCGCTGACCGAGCCCAGCGCATCGAGGCGATTGGCGCCGCCGAGCTCGATGGCCGCCCCCGCCGCGCTCGTCGCCGCATCGAGGCGCAGCGCGTCCAGCGTGCCGCCCGCCTGCACGATGCCCTCGGCGCCGGCCAGGGTCAGGTTGCGCGCCGCCACCACGCTGCCGGCGGTCTGCCGGATCACGCCGCCACTCGCGGCGATGCTGATATCCCCGTCGCTGCCGGCCGAGCTGCGCGCCCGCACGGTGCCGCTCAGCGTCACGCCGCCCGGCGCGACGAGGGCGATCTCCCCGCCGGTGACGCCCGCGGTGCCGGTGGCGATCACGCCATCCGCGGTCAGCGCGCCGGAGGCGAGTTCAAGCCTCAGCGCCCCATCGGTCAGCAGCGCCGCCCGCAGCCCGCCCGTCACGGCCAGCGGGCCGGCGGCGCGGAGGTCGAAGGCGCCGCGCACCGTCAGGTCGCCGATGGCCGCAATCGCCGCCGGCGTCGTCCCGCCGAGCGACAGGGAGCCGACCGCGCCCGCCAGCAGCCCGGCGGAGATCACCCCATCGCCGCCGACCGCACCCGTCGTGGCGAGTTCCAGCGTGCCGGGCGTGGCGATGCCGCCGGCCAGGGCCATGCCCCCGGCGCCGGCGCGCAGCGAGACGGCCGCGCCGCCGATCGAGCCGCCGGCTCCCAGGGTCAGCGTTCCGCCCGCCCGCAGCGTGGCCGTGCCGGTCGCGCCGATGGCGTCCTGCGCCGTCAGCGCGCCGGCGGTCACGAGCGTGAGGTCGCCGGCGGTCGCCGTGAGCGGGCCGAGGCTGGCGATCGCGTTGGATGCGTTGTCGAGCCGGATGCTCCCGGCCTCCGCCCTGAGCATGCCGCCCGAGAGGCCGAGGGCCGCGTCCTGCGTCACCGCGCCGGTGGCGCGCAGATCGAGATCGACGCCGGACAGCGACAGGGCGCCGGCGAGACGGGCGCTGCCCGCCAGCGTCGTCGGCGCGCCGCCGGACAAGGTTGCCGCCCCCAGCCGCAGCGTCCCCGCCTGCACGCCCGCGAGGTCCGGCAAGGCGAGGCCGGAGGCGGCGCCCGCGCCGAAGGACAGCGCGCGGCCCGCATTGGGGCTGATCTCGACAGCGGGTGCCTGGATCGCTCCCGCTGCGCTCGGCAGGGCCATGCCGTTCGCCACCAGCGTCACGCGCTCCGCCGCCTGCGCCGTGCCGCCGGGACCGAAGGCGACCTGCCCCGCATCGCCGAAGGCGCGGAGCAGGACCGAGCCCGCGGTGGAGGCGATCGCGGCATTGACCTGCACCTGCCCCGTCGCGGTCGCCCCCGGGATGGCGGGATCGGAGGCAAGCAGGATCACGTCGCCCTGCAGGGTGATCGCCTGATTGACCACCACGCTGTTGCCGGCCGCGAGCGTGAGGGAATTGGCATTGGCCGAGAAGCCGAATGCCTCGGAGACGGTCAGGTCGTTCCCCGCCTCGAGCCGCACATTGCCGCCGCCGAGCAGCGCCGTGACGGTGCTGGCCAGCAGGTAGCCGTCGTCGCCGCCGCCCGGCGCGGCATCGCCGGCGCCGACCTGCGGCGACGTGGGACTGGTCGGCTGCTCGACATTCGGCGGATCGGGAATGGCGCCGACGATGTGCAGGTTGAGCGGATCGAGCAGCAGCGTCCCCGCCTTCCCGGCCGGCGCCAGCGCGTCCACCCCGCCGGTGATCGCCAGGCCGCGATCGGCCGAGACCTCCACCTGCCCGCCATCGCCGCCCTTCGGGCCGCCGCGCGCGCTGACCTTGCCGGCCATGGCGACGGCCTGGCGGCCGATGAAGGCGATCCGGCCGCCATTGCCGGCCTGCGTCGCATCGGCGCGCACCTCGGCGCCTTCGGCCACGCGCACACGCGCTGCCGCATCCGCGGGCACGCCGCCGCCCTGCGCACGGGCACGCGCCGCCGTGGTGCCGATCGCGACCGTGCCGCCGCCCGCCACGCCGGAGGCGGAGACACGCGCGGAGGGGGCGAGTTCGACATCGCCGCTCGCCCGCGCCACCACGGTGCCGCCGCGCTCGCCCGGGCGCGCGCCCTCCGCGGCGACCGTGCCGTGGATGCGGATGCCGCCGCCGACGCCGGCGATCTCGATGCTGCCGGTGCGGCTGCCACTGCTGTCGGCGCGGATCGTGCCGCCGGCCGAGACGAGCTGCTGCACAACGCCATCGGCCGCGCGCGCCGTCATCAGCACGGTGCCGCCCTCGGCGACCACCACGCCGGTGTTGGTCACCAACGCCTGCGCCGGCTGGCCATCGGCGCCGCGGGGCGCGGTCCGCACCTGGCCCGTCACGTCGAAGGCGACCAGCCCGTCGCCATGCAGGTCGAGCGTGTGCGTCTCCGCGCCGGCCAGCACCACGGTGCCGAGGCGGGCGCGGATCGTGCCGGAATTCGCCACGCCGGGCGCGACCAGCGCCGCCAGACCGGCTTCGCGCACCGTGATCTCGCCGCGGTTCTCGACGCGGGCGCCGGGCTGCCCCGGACGGTCGAAGCGCAGCCTGCCCGCCATGAAGGCGGCATTGGTGGTGTCGGCGGTGGAGGCGACGAAGCTCTGCGCCTCCACCTGTGCGCCGCGATGGAACAGCACGCCGGCGCCGTTGATCACCACGACGCCGCCATTGGCCTGGATGCGCCCGGCGATCTCCGAAGGCCGCGGCGTGGTGACGCGGTTCAGCGTCATCGAGGAGGCGCCGGGCTGCTGGAAGCGCACCGTGTGGTCGCGCCCGACATCGAAGGTCCGCCAGTCTATGGCGGCGCGGTCGGTGGACTGGGTGATGGTGGTGGCGTTGCCCTGGCGGGCGATGCTGGCCTGCCCCGCCACCACGGCGCCGCCCTGCGGGCCGGCATTGGGCGCCGGCTGCGCCGCGGCGGGGATCGCGAAGCCGATCGCGAAGCCGGCCTGCAGCGCGGTGCTGGCCAGCAGCGCGCGGCGGCGCAGCCGCACCACCGCGCCCCCCGTCTGCCCCGCCTGCGTCCTGCTCCGCCTCCGCGGCCGCATTCCCGCCCCCATCAGAAGCGCGTCACGACGCGCCAGTAGGCCGCATCCTGCGACAGTGGCTCCACCCCCGGCAGGTTGCCCTGCGGGTAGCGGTTGAACCGGGTCACACCCTCGAACTGGATCTCGGTGCGCCGGTCCACCAGGAACCGCACCCCGGCCCCGGCCGAGGACAGCCGCCTGTCGGGCTGGTCCGGCTGGTTCTCGAAGCTCTGGCCCCAGTCATAGAACATGTAGAACTGCGCCGCGACCTCGGTGCTGCGGCCGAAGAGATCCACGTTCCACGCATCGTCCAGCCGCAGCTCGACCGAGGTGGACAACGCCTTGTCGCCGGTCACCTCGCCCGCATAGTAGCCGCGGTTGAGCCGCAGGCCGCCGAGGTAGAACTTCTCGATCGGCGGCAGCACGTCGGGCGACCACTGGAAGGCGACCAAGCCGAACAGCCCCACCACGGCGCCGTCCCAGGGGGTGAACAGCGACTGCGTGCGGGTGACCTCGCCGGCCACCTTGAAGAAATCCACCACCTGCCCGGAGCGGCCTGCCAGCGCCGCGCCGTTGGAACTCGCCCCGAGCCCCGACAGGCCCTGACTGAAGCGGATATTGGCGCTGTTCAGCGCCGGGAAGGCATCGCCCAGCAGCACGTCCTGCGAGGCCCATTCGCCGCCCGCGCGCAGCACGCGCAGGCTGTCGTAGCTGGCACGCGCGTCGCCGCCGCCCTGGACGCCCAGGCGGATCTCGTTCTCCAGCGCCTCCAGCCCGGCGAAGAGCGTCGCCACCTGGCTGCGCCGGCGGACCAGCGGATAGATCAGCGAGCCGCTGACGAGGGAGGTGGTGCCCTCGTAGCCGATGGCGCGCAGCTCGCCGGTCGGGTTCGAGTTGCCCGCGCCGCCCTGCAGCCGGAAGCGCAGCCCGGAGCCGCCGACGAAGGTCTCGAAGGCGACCTGCCCGAAGGTCTGGGTGTCGTTGAAGCTGCGGAAGAGGATGATGTCGGTGCGTTCGCCATACTGCGTGAAGCTGTTCAGGCTGAGCGCAGCGACCGCCTGTTCCGGGCCGACCAGCTGGTAGCCGCGGTTGTCCGCCGCGAGCAGCGCCGACCAGGGCGTGCGCGAGAGCTGCGCGATGAGCTGCAGCTCCCCCGGATCGCCGCCCGGCACCGGGCGCAGCACGGAGCGGATGGTGACGCCCGGCACTTCCTGCGCCAGCAGCAATTGCCGCTCCAGCAGCGCCTGGTCGAGCGGCCCGGTCGTGACGAGCCGCTGCAGGAACAGCAGCACCTGGGTCGCCGCCGGGCCGATGTCGCCATCCAGCAGCACCTGGCTGATCCGCCCCTCGGCGACCAGGAAGCGCAGCCTGCCACCGGCCTCGACCTCGGCCGAGACGCCGGTCAGCACGTAGCCGTCCTCCCGGTAGCGCCGCAGCAGCGCGAGCCGCGCCTGCTCGATGCGCGCGAGCGGCACGGCGGGGCCGGTCAGCGGCGGCAGCAGGCGCTCGAGTTCCGAGACGGGGTACGCGGTGGCGCCCTCGATGCGGACCGTCGCGATCGGGACCGCCATGTCGGGCATCGGCGTTTCCGCCGGGGCGGGCACCTCGGGCCCCGCCGGGCCGAGTTCCGGCGCGCTGCGCGGCAGGATGCGCGGGATCGGAGAGCCCTGCGGCACCGGTCCGATCTGCTGGGCGGCCGAAGGCGGCGGCAGCGTCAGGAGCGGCAGCACCAGCAAGGCTGTGCGCCTCAGCCCCCTCATCGCAAGAAGATCCCCCGCGCTCGCTGGTTGCCTAGCTAGATGAACGCCGCCTGACGTATCAAGAGGCGTCTCAACTTTTCAGTACAGTGTGCACGTCTGGCATGCCGCGTCGGGCGACGATAGACTGCATCCGAATTAATCAGTGCTCCGGCTCGGGGGGACAGGGCAGGCCGATGCCGCTTGCGTTGCCACGTTACGCGAAGGCCTTGCCGGCTGCCCGGCAAGAAGCGGGCGAAGGCCGTGCATCGCCGGCCCGTCCCGACGGCGCGGCCGCGCGGCTGCCCTAGGCGAAGGCAGCCATGCCGGCAGCGGTTTCCGACAGGCTCGACGGCGACCTGGCAGCGCTTCTGGATCGCATCACCGCCGGTGACGCGGCGCGTGCGGTCCTGGCGGGCACCGCCCATGTGACCGAGGCGATGGACCGGCTCGAGGCCGAAGGCTTCCTGCTGGAGGCGGCGCAGCTCGCGGCGCACGCCCTGCCCAGGCGCGAAGCGGTGTGGTGGGCCTGCATGTGCGCGCGCCACACCGCCCCGGCCGGGGCGGAGGAGCTCGCCGCGCTGCGCGACGCCGCCGAGACCTGGGTGCGCCGCCAGACCGATTCGGCACGGCACGCCGCCTTCGAGCTGGCGCAGGCACAGGGCCTCGACTCGCCCGAGGCCTGGGCGGCGATGGGGGCCTTCTGGGCCGGCGATTCCATCGCCCCGCCCGCGGTGCCCAAGGTGTCGCCGGCACCGCACCTGACCGGCACGGCCGTCGCGGGTGCGATCAACCTGGCGGCGGTGCGCGACGACCCGCTCCGGCGCGATGCGCGGCTCGCGCGGTTCCTGGACTCGGCGCGCGACATCGCCGCGGGCGGCGCCGGCCGCCTGCCACCCGAAGGATAGCCCCGTGATGGCACCGCCCGACGCGCCGCCGCGATGCGCCTGACCCTCTCCGCCCTGCGCGGCCCCGGCCCCCTTGTGCCCGAATCCCGCGAGATCGACGGCGGCGAGGTCTCGCTCGGCCGCGCGCCCGGCAATTCCTGGGTGCTGCCTGATCCGGACCGGCACCTCTCCAAGCGGCATTGCGTGATCGCCTTCCAGGACGGCGGCTGGCGGATCTCCGACATCAGCACCAACGGCACCTTCCTCAACGACGAGGAGGAGGCGATCGGCAAGGGTGCGGTGCGCGAGCTGCGCGACGGCGACCGCATCCATCTCGGCGCCTATGAGATCGAGGTCCGCCTGCAGGGCGAGGCCGTCGCGGCCGTGTCGCAGCCCGGGCGAGGCCCGGCCGCGCAGGATGCGTCGGTCGCGGCCTTCCTGAGGGGCGCGGGCCTGCCGGATGCGCGCATCGAGGATCCGGCCGCCACCATGGCCGCGCTCGGCGCCGCCTTCCGCGCGATGGTCGTGGGCCTGCGCGCGGTGCTCATCGCGCGCGCGGCAACCAAGGGGCAGCTGCGCCTCGAGCACACGATCATCCGCGCCCGCGGCAACAACCCGCTGAAGTTCTCGACCGACGACGACGATGCGATGGCCGCCCTGCTCGGCGCCGGGCGGCGCAGCGCGATGCGCCCTGCGGAAGCGGTGGCGGAGGTGCTGCGTGACCTGCGGGAGCATGAGGTCGCCTGGCTGGCCGCCATGCAGCCGGCCCTGCGCACGTTGCTCGCGGAGCTCTCGCCCGACGCGCTGCCGCCCCCCGCGCAGGGCGCTTCGCGCTCGCCGCAGCAGAAGGCGCGGGCCTTCGATGCCCTCGAGGCGCGGCACGCGGCCCTGCTACAGGGCCTCTCCGAGGATTTCGACGGCATCTTCGGCAGGGCCTTCGCCCGCGCCTACGAGGCCGAGCTGCGCAAGGCCGCGCAGGCCAGGGACGCCTGAGGCGAGGGAGGATCGGCTTACCGACGCCGGGCGATGCTGATACGGTCCTTGCCTGACCCGGAGGCCACCGGATGACGGCAGGACGACGCCCCGACATGGGCCATTGCGCGTGAACGGGCCGCATCGCGCGATCCCGCGGCACCGCCGCATCCCGGGCGATGCGCGATGACCGCCGCATCGCGCACGCGCTTCCGCTCCGCAGGCAGGACCGATCCGGGCGCCCGCCGCGCGCACAACGAGGACAGCTTCGTGGAGCGGCCCGAGGCCGGGCTCTGGGCCGTGGCGGACGGCGCCGGCGGCCATCACGCGGGGGAGGTCGCCTCCGGCATGATCCGCGACGCCCTCGCCACCGTCCCGGACGACCTTCCGGCCGGGCGCGTGCTGGACGAGGTGCAGGAGCGGCTGGCGAAGGTGCATGCGGCGCTGCGCCAGGCCGGGGCACGCCAGGGCAGCGGCATGATCGCCTCCACCGTCGTCGTCCTGGTGGTGCGCGGCGGGCATTTCGCCTGCCTCTGGTCAGGCGACTCGCGGCTCTACCGCCTGCGCGACGGCGCGCTGCAGCAACTCACGCGCGACCATTCGCTCGTGCAGGAACTGGTGGATGCGGGGATGGTCCGTCCGGACGAGGCGGAGAACCACCCGCGCGCCAACGTCATCACCCGCGCGATCGGCGCCGGCGACGACGGCCCGGAGCTCGAGCGGACCTCCGACCGCGTGCTGCCCGGCGACCGCTTCCTGCTCTGCACCGACGGCCTGACCAAGTCGCTGCCCAGCGGGGAGATCGCCGCGCTGCTGGCGACGCCGGACGCGACGGAGGCGCCGGAGCGCCTGGTCGCCGCGGCGCTGGCGCGGCAGGCGAGCGACAACGTCACGGCCGTGGTGGTGGAGGCCGGGGCGGAGGATCCCCCCGGCTGAGCGCCGCCAGCCTGCGACCCGACGTCAGCGGAACCCGATGAAGCTGAGGATCGCAAGGACGATCACCACCGCGCCGACGATATAGACGATGTTGTTCATGGCCGCTTCCGCTTCCGCACTGTGACAGCGGGAGAACGGGCCGAGGGCCGGCGGGTTTCGGGGCGCGCGTCGGCAGCCCGGCCGCGCGGGCGCACGAAGCGGTTGACGACGATCCGCCTCACCGCGCCATGATCGCGCATCGGTCCCGAAGGTGCGACGCATGCCCTCTCTCCCGCCATTCTCCCGCCGCGCGCTGCTCGGCGGCGTCGCCGCGCTGGCCGCACCGCTCGTCGCGCGCGCGCAGGCCGATTTCCCGACGCGCCCGATCCGCATGATCGTGCCCTCGGCCGCGGGATCGGGGCAGGACATCCTCGCCCGCGTGGTCGCGCAGCGCCTGTCGGAACTATGGGGCCAGCCCGTCGTCGTGGAGAACCGCGTCGGCGCCGGCGGCACCATCGGCAGCGACCTGATCGCGAAGGCGCCACGGGACGGCTACACGATCGGCGTCATCAACTCCTCCTCGATGGCGATCTCGCCGGCGCTGCTGCCGAGCGTGCCCTACGATCCCCTGACCTCCTTCACGCCGCTCGGCCTCGGCGCGGCGAACGACTGCGCGCTGGCGGTGAAGGCGGATTCGCCCTTCCGCGGCGTGGCGGATGTCGTCGCGGCGGCGAAGGCGCGGCCGGGACAGCTCACCTGGGCCTCCGCGGGCAGCGGCACCTCCACCCACATGGCGGGCGAGCTGTTCCGGCTGGAAGCGGGCGTGGACGTGGTGCACGTGCCCTATCGCGGCAGCCCCGCGGCGCTGACCGCGCTGCTCGGCGGCCAGGTGGACATGCTGTTCAACACGATCAACTCGCTGCTCGCCGCGGTGCGCAATGATCAGATCCGCGCACTCGCCAGCACCGGCCGCTCGCGCGATCCGCTGCTGCCCGACGTGCCGAGCTTCGTCGAGGCGGGCTTCGCAGCCTATGAGGCGAGCGGCTGGCTCGGCTTCGCCGGCCCCGCGGGCCTGCCGCCGGAGGTGCTGCGCAAGCTCAGCGAGGGCATCCGCCAGGTGACACGGAGCGAGCCCTTCCAGCAGGCGATGATCACCGCGGGGATGCGGCCGCAGAGCTCCACCGCGCAGGAGTTCCAGGACTACATGGCGGTGGAGATCGGGCGCTGGCGCGACATCGCGCGGCGCTCCGGCGCGAAGATGGATTGAGGGCATGCGCACCACCCGCCCGACCATCTGCGGCACGCGGCATGCGGTGTCCGCGGGGCACTACCTGGCCTCCGCCGCCGCCTTCTCGGTGCTGGAGGGCGGCGGGAACGCTGTGGATGCGGCCGCGGCGGCGGGCATCGCGCTCGGCGTGCTGCATCCGGACATCGTGAGCGTCGCGGGCGTTGCGCCGATCCTGATCCGCCTGGCGGATGGGCGCGTGGAGACCATCGCCGGCCTCGGCCCCTGGCCGATGTCCATCCCGCGCGACCTGTTCCGCGAGCGGCATGGCGGGAAGATGCCGCCGGGCGTGCTGCGCAGCGTGGTGCCTGCCGCGCCGGATGCCTGGATCACCGCGCTGCGCCGGCACGGGACGATGGGCTTCGGCGACGTCGCGCAATACGCGCTCCGCTTCGCCGAGGACGGCTTTGCGGTGTACGACGTGCTGGCGAACAACATCGCGAAGAACGAGGCAGCCTATCGCCGCTGGGCCTACAACGCGGCGATCTTCCTGCCGGGCGGCGCGGTGCCGCAGGTCGGCCGGAAATTCGTGCAGGCGGACCTGGCGAAGTCGCTGCGCCACATGATCGAGCAGGAGCGCGCCGCGGCGCAGAAGGGCCGCGAGGCCGGCCTGCAGGCGGCGCATGACGCCTTCTACCGCGGCGACATCGCGCGCGAGATCACGCGCTTCCAGGCACAGGAAGGCGGCTTCCTGACGATGGAGGACATGGCGGCCTACCATTCGCCCGTCGAGCCGGCGCTGTCGGTGGATTGGCGCGGCCACCGCCTCTTCACCTGCGGCCCGTGGTGCCAGGGGCCGACGCTCGCGCAGGCGCTGCTGCTGGTGGAGCGCGCGGGGCTCGACGGGCTCGCGCACAATTCCGCCGACTACATCCACCTGATCACGGAATGTCTCAAGGCCGCCTTCGCCGACCGCGAATACCATGTGGGCGACCCGCGCTTCGTGGATGTGCCGATGGCGGAGATGCTGTCGCCCGCGCATATCGCGCGCCGCGTCGCCGCCATCGATCGGCAACACGCGCATCCCGGCATGCCGGAACGGCTGATCGGCGCCGGGCCGGCCCCGGGCATGGCGATGTCCGACGCGCCATCGCGCGAGACCGAACCGCCGGTCGAAGCCGGCACTTCCTATGTCTGCGTGGTGGATCGCTGGGGCAATGCGGTCTCGGCCACGCCGTCGGACGGATCCTGGACCGGGCCGCTGGTGCCGGGGACGGGGCTGATGGTCTCGGGGCGCGGCTCGCAGAACCGCACCGATCCCGCGCATCCCGCCGGCTATGCGCCGGGCAAGCGGCCACGGCTGACGCCGATGCCGGCGCTGATGGAACTCGCCGATGGCGGCGTCATGCCCTTCGGCACGCCGGGCAACGACGTGCAGCCGCAGGCGATGCTGCAGGTGCTGCTGAACCTGCTGCATTTCGGCATGAGCCCGCAGGAGGCCGTGGAGGCGCCGCGCGTCGCGACCTATGCCTTCCCCTCCTCCTCCGCGCCGCATGACTACTTCCCGGGACGGCTTTCGCTCGAGGGACGCATCGGCGCCGAGGTGAAGGCGGAGCTTGCCGCACGCGGCCATGTCGTCGCCGATTGGCCGGAATGGACGGCGGTGGCGGGCTGCGTCGAGCTGATCCGCAGCGATCCGGAGAGTGGCCTTCTCGCCGCCGCCGCCGATCCGCGACGACCCGCGGCGGCGATCGCGCTGTAGTCGCGGCGCGGGGCGCCGGACCAGCGCGGTTTGGTGCCCCCGGGGAGATTCGAACTCCCACACCCTCTCGGGCGAGCGATTTTGAGTCGCCTGCGTCTACCGTTCCGCCACAGGGGCCGCCGCCGGAGTCCTACGATGGATCGCGCGAAGGGGAAACCGCGGGCGAAGGCATCATGCTCGCATTCCCGTGTGGACGCTCCGGATGAGACGTGGCACGTATACGATCCTCACCTTGACGGGCCCAGCGCCCGCATTCGGACAGCCGCCCGTGAAGAACTTCCTCGCCGCGCTCGACCCGGAATCCCGTGCCCTGGCCATATCCGTCGGCTGGCTGGTCCTGGTCCAGTTGCTCGCCGTGCTCGCCTGGTCCATCGGGCTGCTCTCGCGGGAAGCGGCGGTCGTGCACTGGGTTCTGCTGGGGGTGCTGCCGCCGGCCATGGCGCTGGCCAGCCTCGCCCCGACGCCATCGGATTGACACAATCCGGCCCCGATACGGGCACAAAGCCGTGAGCGGACGCCCATTCCAGGGCCGGGGCTGCTATGTGCCACCGCCATGGACACGCTCCCGATCGCCCTCGACCGGGCAGCGCTCTTCCTCGACTTCGACGGCACGCTCGTCGAGATCGCCCCCCGGCCCGATGCGGTAGTGGTTCCGCCGGCGCTGCCGGGGCTGCTGCGCCGCCTCGCGGCCCGGTTGGAAGGTGCGCTGGCCATCGTCTCGGGCCGGCCGCTGGCCGAGCTCGATTCCTTCCTCCCCGTCCCGCTCGCCATGGCCGGCGAGCATGGCGCCGCTCTGCGCCCTGCCCCTGGTGGCAGGGCCCAGCGCCCACCCCTGCCCCTCCCGCCGCCCGAATGGCGTCACCGCGCGGAGGCGCTCGCCGCCGCCCATCCCGGCGCCCTGGTGGAGCCGAAGGCGCATGGCTTCGTGCTGCATTACCGCCAGGCACCGGAAGCCGGGCAGCCCGGCCGCGCGCTGCTCGAGGATCTCGTCGGCGGCGACGCGGATTTCGTCGTCATGCCGGCGCATATGGCCTGGGAGGTGAAGCCCGCCGCCGTCTCCAAGGCGATGGCCGTCGAGCGGCTGATGGCCGCGCCGCCCTTCGCCGGGCGCCTGCCGGTCTATGTCGGCGACGACGTCACCGACGAGGCGGGCATGGCGGCCGCCCGCGCCGCCGGCGGCCTGGGCCTCAGGCTGCAGGACAGCTTCGGCACGCCCGCGGCGCTGCGCGACTGGCTCGCGCGCCTGGCGGAAGGCGCCCCGGCCGAGGCGGTGGCCCGATGAGCCGCCTCGTCATCGTCGCGAACCGCGTGCCCGATCCGCGGGAACGCGGGGCCACCGCCGGCGGGCTTGCGGTCGCGCTCAAGGATGCGCTGCACCGGCGCGAGGCGCTCTGGTTCGGCTGGTCCGGCGCCACCGTGGCCGAGGCCGCCGCGACGCCGGCCGAGCACCGCAAGGGCCGGGTCACCTATGCCACCCTGGACCTGAGCGAGGAGGACTACCGGCACTACTATCTCGGCTTCTCCAACGGCGCGCTCTGGCCTGTGCTGCACTACCGGCTGGGCATCGCCCGCTTCGCGCGGGAGGACTGGGAAGGCTACCGCCGCGTCAATGCCGCCTTTGCCGCGGCGCTGGCGCCGATGCTCAGGCCCGACGACACGATCTGGGTGCACGACTTCCACCTGTTCCTGCTCGCCGCCGAGCTGCGAAAGCTGGGGTGCCGGCAGAAGATCGGCTTCTTCCTGCATGTGCCTTTCCCGCCCCGCGCGGTGATCATGGGCATGCCCAAGGCCGAGGCGATCCTGCAGGCCCTGGGCGCGCATGACGCAATCGGCGTGCAGACCGAGGACGACGCCGAGAACCTGCGCGCCGCGCTGGTCACAGGCGGCGAGGCGGAGGCCGCCACGCGCGTGGGCGCCTTCGCCATCGGGATCGACGCGGCCGGCTTCGCGGCGCTTGCGGCGCGGCGCTTCCGCACGAAGGAGGTGGACCAGCTGCGCGATTCGCTCGCCGGCCGCGCGCTGGCCATCGGCGTGGACCGGCTGGACTACACCAAGGGCCTGCCGCAGCGCATCGCCGGCTTCGGCAAGCTGCTGCAGCGCTTCCCGCAGCATCGGTCGCGCGTCACCTTCCTGCAGGTGGCGCCGGTCAGCCGCGGCGACGTTGCCACCTATCGCGCGTTGCGCCGCGAGCTGGACGAGATGGTGGGGCGCATCAACGGCCAGTATGCCGAGCCCGACTGGGGGCCGATCCGCTACATCACGCGCGCGGTCGCCCGGCCGACGCTCGCGGGCTACATGCGGCTTGCGCGCATCGGGCTCGTCACGCCGCTGCGCGACGGGATGAACCTGGTGGCGAAGGAATATGTCGCCGCGCAGGACCCGGAGGATCCGGGCGTGCTGGTGCTCTCCCGCTTCGCCGGCGCATCCGGCGAGATGGAAGGCGCGCTTCTGGTGAACCCGCTCGACCCGGACGACATCGCGGAAGCCCTCGACGTCGCGCTGACCATGCCCGCGGAGGAGCGGCTGGCGCGGTGGAAGCCTATGGATGCGGCGATCCGCGCCAACAACGCGTCCGCCTGGTGCCGGCGCTTCCTCGCGGCCCTCGAGGGGGCGGAGGCGGCGCCCGAGCCGGCGCGCGCCGGCAGCGGGCCCGCGCGGCGCGCGGCCTGATACCGGCGAGCCTTTCTGGTGATCCGATGGCGGCCTGCGCACTGTGCGCGGGCCGAGCGGCCGAATGGCCGCCGCCGCTTGTGCGGCATGCGGAGAGCATGCCTTCGGCATGACGTAGCCAAGCGAGCGCATGCGAGCGCCGGCGTCTGAGGGCGTTTTCGGGTCACCGAAAACGCACACCGGCCTGAGGCCGGGGGCCGCCGGCGGCCCCGTTCGGACACGAGGATTTGAAGCCTGTCCGGGCGAACCGCCCCGGACAGGCCTTCACGAGCGGGCGGGCCGCGGAGCCCGGGCAGCGCGGGACAAGCCGCCCCGCGCCTGCGCTTCCCGTCGGGGCCGCGCGCGCCGGCGCCGGTCCGGGCAGGACATGGCCAGCCCTCCGGCGGCGCGTGGACGGGCATCGCGCAACGACCGCCGATATGCTTTAATGCAATTGGGAAACATCCGTCCAAAGGGACGTCAGAATGCGCAGGACCCTCGCCATCGCCGCCGTGCTCGGGATCTGCGGGCTGCCACTGCACCTCGCGGCGCAGTCCAACCCGAGTTCCCAGCAGATCATCGACGCACTCCGGCCGAGCGGCGACCTGCTCGGCGGCCCGACGCGCGGCATCCGCCCGGTGAACCCGCCGGCTGCCGCCCCGCAGCAGGCGCAGCCCGCGGCCGCCTCGCCCGCTGGGACCGCGCCGCGCCAGGCGGCGCCCGCGACGCAGCAGGCCGCGGCCCGCACGGCGCCGCCGCCGGCCGCGCCCTCGGTGAACCTCACCGTCAACTTCGCCACGGGCTCGGCCGAATTGACGCCGCAGGCGATGCGCACGCTGGACGAACTCGGCCGCGCGCTGTCCAGCCCCGACCTCTCCGGCTTCCGCTTCCGCGTGGAAGGCCACACCGACACGGTCGGCGCGACCGAGCTGAACCAGAGCCTCTCGGAGCGCCGGGCCGCCGCGGTGGTCGAATATCTCACCGCCCGCTTCGCCATCCCGGCCGCGCGCCTGCAGGCGATCGGCATGGGCGAGACCCAGCCCGTGGTGCCGACGCGCGACCAGGTGCCGGAGCCGCGCAATCGCCGCGTGCAGGTCGTCAACATCGGCGCCTGACGCCGCCTTTCCTGTCCGGCACGAACCGTGGCGCCCGACGGCGAGGATGACACCGTCATCCTTCCGCGCGGGCGCAGGATCGTGCCGGAGCCACCGCCCCCTTCGCCGCCGGAACCGCCGCCCCCGGCCGCATCGCGCCGTGGCGCCTGGCCCTGGCTGGCGCTGATCGCGCTGGCGCTCGCCGGCGGCGGCGCCCTGGTCCTGTTCCGGCCGTCGCCCGGCCCGGTCGTCGAGGCGCCGCCCGCGATCAGGCAGGCGCCCCCGCCCGCGCCCCCGCCCGCGCCTCCGCCCGCGGTTGTCGAAGCGCCGCCGCCAGCCCCGGTGCCGGCCCCGCCGCCGCGCGCCGAGGCGCCGCAGCCCGCGACGCCCCCGGCTGTCACGCCACCCGCTGTGACGCCGCCGGCCGCGCCGCCGCCGCCCGCGCCCGCCCTGCCGATGGCGACCGAGGCGGAGATCCTCGCCAACACCGCCCCTGCGCTGCGGATCCGGCGGCTTGCCGGCAATCCGCTGGTCGTCGTCCTCGACTTCCCCACCCTCGGCGAGCAGGCGCGCATGCTGAACCGCGTCGCGGCGCTGGTGGAAAAGGCCGGGCTGCCGCGCGACCGCGTGCTGGACGATGCGGCGCTGGCCGCGGCCACGCGCGCCGGCGGCGGCACGGCCGAGACCTTCTATTACGGGCACAACTACCGCGCCGCGGACCTGGTGCGCTTCTTCGCGCTCGCCGATGCCGGCGCGATCGCGCTGAACGCCGAGGAGGAGAGGCTGCGCGCCCTGCTGCGCGAACTGGACTGGCTGCGGCCGGACGCCGCCGGTGCGCTGGTCTCCGTGCCGCATGCCGGCGTGGAGCCCTGGCTCGACGGACGGGCACGCGCGGCCATGCTGCGGCACGAGCTGGCGCATGGCGAGTTCTTCACCAGCCCGGCCTATGCCGCCCTGGTCTGGCGCTTCTGGCAGGAGATGCTGACGGGGGAGGAGCGCGATCGGTTCCGGACGCTGCTCGCCCAGGCGTCCTATGACCAGGCCCTCGAGGAGGTCATGGCAAACGAGGCGCATGCCTTCCTGTTCCACACGCCGGACGACCGCTTCTTCGACCCGGCCGCCGTCGGGCTGTCGCCGGAGCGCATCGCGGCGCTGCGCGCGGCGTTCATGGCCGGCATGCCGGATGGATGGCTGCGCGCGGCGATGACGCGCTGAGGGGCGGCACCCCATATCCGTTTCGGCAGGCGAGGGTCCTTCCGGGCCGGCTCGCCGCGATGGAGCGAGGCCGATGCAGGAAGCCACCCAGGTCGTTTGTCCGCATTGCGACGCGATCAACCGCGTGCCGAGCACGCGGCTCGCCGACGGTCCGCGCTGCGGCTCCTGCCATCGCCGCCTGTTCGAGGCGCGGCCCGTGGCGCTGGACGAGGCGCGCTTCCGTCGCCATGCCGAGCATAGCGGCGTGCCGCTGCTGGTGGATTTCTGGGCAAGCTGGTGCGGGCCGTGCCGGACCATGGCGCCCGAATTCGAAGCCGCGGCGCGCGAGCTGGAGCCGGCCATCCGGCTGGTGAAGGTCTCGACCGAGGAAGCGCCGGCGCTCGCGGCGGAACTCGGGATTGCGAGCATCCCGACGCTTGCGTTGTTCTCGGGCGGGCGGGAGGTGGCGCGGCAGGCGGGCGCTCAACCGGCGCGGCGCATCGTGGCCTGGGCGCGCAATGCCGTGCCGGCGGCGCGCGCCTGATCCGCGGCGACCGGTAGCGGCCCGGACCGGAGACCCGGCGGGCGTGGACCTACGCGGCGCCGCGCCGAACGCTCAGCCCGGAGGCGGGCAGAAGACGTCCGTGAGGACCTGGATCACGCGTTCCACGCGGGGATCGGCGATCCGGTAATGGATCGTCGTCCCGGTGCGCCGCGTCTTGACCAGGCCGTCCTCGCGCAGCTTGGCGAGGTGCTGCGACACCGCCGGCTGGGACAGGCGGACGCGCGCGGCAAGCTTACCGACGTGAGCCTCGCCTTCCGAGATCAGCATGCAGAGCAGCAGCAACCGGCGCTCATTGCCGAGCAGCCGGAGTAGCGCAGCGGCTTCCGCGGCGCTCTCCTCCATCATCTGATCCAGGCTGACAGGCGACGCCTGCGCCGGATCGAGTGCGGAAAGTTCCTCTATCCTATCCACTATGGCAACCTATCAGGGCACCCTGCCCGGATACCTTGTTACCCGAAGCGAATTCAAGCGGAAGCATTTTCGTTTAATGTTTGCGTGAGGGTGCATCTGGCAGGCTGCCGGCAAGATCCAGCAACGGTGGCACCTCTGCCTCTCCTTTGGGCTCGGCCTTCGGCCGGCTGCGCTTCGGCCGCGGCGCCGATTCGGCCGGCGGCTCCGGGGCGGCGAGGACCGGCGGCTCGGCCAGCGGTTCGACCGGCGCCGGGCGCCGCTTCGGCGGCGCGCTCGGCGTCAGGCTGTCGAGCGCCGCGGCGAGGTCGTCCACCAGGTCCGCCACGTCCTCGAGGCCGACCGAAAGCCGGATCGTGCCGTCGGTGATGCCGAGCTTCGCGCGCTCCTCCGACCCCACGCGCATATGCGTGGTCGTCGCCGGATGCGTCGCCAGCGACTTGGAGTCGCCCAGGTTGTTCGAGACATCCACGATGCCGAGCGCGTTCATGAAGCGGAACGCCGCTTCCTTGCCGCCCTTCACGTCGAAGGTCACCAGGCTGCCGCCGGCGGCCATCTGCGCCTTGGCCAGCGCCTGCTGCGGGTGGTCCACGCGGAAGGGATAGAGCACGCGCGCCACCTCGGCCCGCTCCGCCAGGAAATCGGCGATCGCGGCGGCGGAGCGGCACATCGCCGGCAGGCGCAGATGCAGCGTCTCCAACCCCTTCAGGATCACCCAGGTGTTGAAGGGCGAGAGCGAGGGGCCGGTGTTGCGGATGAAGGGCTGCAGCACCTCGTCCACCCACTTCTTCTTCCCGAGCACCGCGCCGCCCAGCACGCGGCCCTGGCCGTCCATGTGCTTGGTGCAGGAATAGACGATGACATCGGCGCCGAACTGCATCGGCTTCTGCAGCAGCGGCGTGGCGAAGACATTGTCCACCACCACGATCGCGCCCGCGCGATGCGCTAGGTCGCAGACCGCGGCGAGGTCCACCAGCTCCAGCATCGGGTTCGACGGCGTCTCGAGCAGCACGAGCGCGGCGGGCGTGGAGAGCGCGGCCTTCCATTGGTCGAGATCGCCGCAATCCACGAATTCCGTGCGGATGCCGTAGCGCGGCAGCAGCGTGGAGACGATCCAGTGGCAGGAGCCGAACAGCGCGCGGCTCGCCACGACGCGGTCGCCGGCCTTGAGGTGCGACAGCATCGAGGCATGAACCGCCGCCATGCCCGTCGCCGTCATGCGGCAGGCCTCGGCGCCTTCGAGCAGCGCCAGCCGCTCCTCCAGCATCGAGACGGTCGGGTTGCCGAAGCGCGAATACTGGTAGTGCTGGACTTGCCCGAGGAAGGTCGCCTCGGCCTGCTCGGCGCTGTCGTAGACGAAGCCGGAGGTGAGGAAGAGCGCCTCGGCCGTCTCGTCGAAGCCCGAGCGCATCTGTCCCCCGCGAACGAGCTGGGTGGCGGGCCGGAGGGGGCGGTCGGGCAGGCGCTTGGCCATCGTGACACCTCGGTCTGCGGCGCGGCCATCGCCACGCGGCTGGGGTGTCCGGCCCCTGTCGCGGGGCGTGGCGGCGGCGCGGGGCGCCGACGCGACGGCCGTTTAGCGCGCTTGTTTTCGCTGGCTTCCGCCACCGCCCGGGGGCAACCGGGACCTCGCCGCAAGCAGGCCGGACAAATCGCGAGGGGCGTCGCCGCCGATCTCGTGCTTAGGCTGCCGCGGCGCCGGCGGTCAAGGCGGCTTGCCCGCGGCGGGCCGAGGCTCCTATATGTGCGGGCGACCTCGGGCTGCGGGCGTAGTTCAGAGGTAGAACGTCAGCTTCCCAAGAGGTTTGAGGCAAGTAATCATATCGCCTCACCATTCCTCATACAGCTCGCAAAGCTCTGAAATCGCTGACGTTCAGAGTCGCCGACCCTCCTCATGCTGACCATGCTGCATCGCCCCTATCCACGGGATTAGAGAGTGAAAAGGGAGTGAAGACAAAATACTTATCCACACAGGATTATTGTCTTTTGTCCCACTTGTGGTATCGTGGCTAGGTAGCAGGACGTGTTCTTTGACAACTGGGTAGCTATAACATCAATAATATGAACGATTTTGTTGTATCAAAGGATTTGGTGCAGTCTCTCATCATAGAGAGTTTGCCCAAGATGATGAAGGATAATTTGGACGGGTACCCAAGCCCCATAAAAAAGGCAGTCGAAGAAGCAGTGAAAGAGCAGGATGGGGCGATAAGGTTGCTGGTCAAGGAGACGCTCGCCTCCATTCTGACCGATGAGAAATTCAAGCAAATTCTTGCAGAGCGCATACTGACCGAAGCGCTGGCAAACAGCTTAAAGAGATAACAAGGGCTACTGTCGGGGGAGCGCTACGAGGTAGCTCTTGGTGCGTCCCCGATTATCAACATGCTACCCAGTTGCCAAAGCGCACGACCTACGTTGCGCGAGCCTTAGCCTCCAGCTCGGCTACTTGCTTCTTCACCCACTCGCTATCTGCCGACGATACCGGAACGCCGAACACGTCTGTCAGCCCGAACACGATTACGATTTCGGTTTCGGCCTTGCGGCCAGGCATCACGTAGTGTGTGACGAAAACAGCATCGTCATTCATCTTCGAGAGAACACCGTTACGCTGCTGGCTTACGCGCTCAACCCGCTTCTTTGTCGGGTTGATGCCGTAGAAGACCCAGACAATCTCCTGCTCGTAAGCCTTCGTGCCCCGTTTCGCCACCAGTCACTCCGTTCGCTGCCGCACCAACCTAGCACAGCTCGCCGGAGTCGCCTTGCCCAACCCCAGAACGCCAGCTAGAAAGACAGGCGCGATGCTGGGAGTGAAAGTGGAGTGAAAACTCCACGCCGAGAGCTGCTAAATAGCTGATTTAATTGGCTTGCGGGCGTAGTTCAGAGGTAGAACGTCAGCTTCCCAAGCTGAATGTCGTGGGTTCGATTCCCATCGCCCGCTCCAGGTTTCCAGCGCGCGGCAGCGCCGAGCCCGCCTCCAGCCGATCCCGTCAGCCCGACTTGAGCACGCCCTGCAGCTTCTCCGCCGCGGTCGGCTTGTCGGTGCGGTCGATGGCGGCGAGTTCGGCCGCGAGGCGGTCCAGCGCCTGCTCGTAGATCTGCCGCTCGGAGAAGGACTGGTCCGGCTGGCCGGCATTGCGGTGCAGGTCGCGCACCACCTCCGCGATGGCCAGCGGATCGCCGGAATTGATCTTCTGCTCGTATTCCTGCGCGCGGCGCGACCACATGGTGCGCTTGATGCGGGCGCGGCCGCGCAGCACGTCCAGCGCCTCCTTGATGATCGCCTCGCTCGCCAGCTTGCGCAGGCCGGAGGAGGAGGCCTTGTTCACCGGGACGCGCAGCGTCATCCGGTTCTCCTCGAAGGTGACGATGATCACCTTGAGGGAGAGGCCGGCGACGGGGATCTCCTCGATGCCCTGCACCTGGCCGACGCCATGCGTGGGATAGACCACATGGTCGCCCGCCTTGAACTCCACCTGCGGCGATCGCTGGCGCGGCGGCGGCGCCGGCGGCCCGCCCATCATGCGGGACGGCTGCGACGGACGCGCGGCGAAGGAGGGCGCGGGGGGCGAACCGTTGGGCTGGGGCGCTGCCGGCCGGGGCGGCGACGCGGAGGCTTGCGGCGCGGCGGCGGCCGGGGCGGCACCGTTCGGGGCAGCGCCGTTCGGGGCTGCGGCGACCGGGTGCGGCTTCGCCGCCACCTCGGCTGGCGGGACTGCCGGCGACGTGGGGCGGGGGGCCTCCTTGGCGGGCGCGGGCTTCGCTGCCTCAGGGCTGGAGGCTGCGGGCTTGGATGCTTGTGGCTTCGGCACCGCGACCTTTGGCGGCGCGGCGACGGCCGGCAGCGCCTTCGGCAGGGCCGCCTTCTTGACCGGGGCCGGCGCGGCGACGGGCTTCGCCTTCGCGGGCTTCACGACCGCGACGGGCGGCTTCGCGGCCGCCTTGGCGGAGGCCTTGGCGGCGCTGCGGGAAAGGGTCGGCGCGGCAGGCTTGCGCGCGGGCGGAGCGGTGCGTGCGGCGGGCTTCGCGGCCGCCTTGCGGACCGGCGGCTTCGCCGGGGCCTTGGCCACCGCCTTGCCAGCCGTCTTGGTCGCGGCCCTGGTCGCCGCGTGCGCTGCCGCCTTGGTGGCCGGCTTCGCGGCGGGCTTCGCCGCTGGCCGCTTCGGTGCGGACTTCGCGGCCGCTGGCTTCGCCGGCTTGGCGCCGGTCCGTCTTGCGGCGGCGTCCTGCTTCGGCCTCGCAGCAGGCTTCGCGGGCCGCGTGGTCGCCTTCGCCGCCGGCTGGGCGGCCCGGGCAGGCTTGGCCGCGCCCTTGGCGGTACGGCCGGCCTTCGACTGGGCACTTGCCTTCATCGCGTTACCCGCTCATCCCTGCCGCCGCGCTCTCGCGAGCCGGTGTCCCGCCGCCGGGCTCGGTTACGCGTGGCGGGCCCGAGCCCCGCAAAGGGCCCTCGCAGGCACGCCCTGGGTTACGCCCGGATGAGCATCCGAAGCGGTAACCTGTTTCCGATCCCGTTGAAAAGATAATGCAATCGCGCGCTTTTTGCCACCCCCGCACCTCGTGGCGGGTCGGCGGGGCGCGCCTCGCGGGATGATCAGGGCTGTTGCCGCCCCGGGGCAGCGGTCGGGGCCGCGCGGCGGCGGCGCGCCGGCCGCCGGGGCGCCTCAGGGCTTCCCCGGCTCCGGGCTGAACAGCTCCTTCTTGCCGGGCTTGTCCTTCCACTCATCCGCATCGGCCGGCGCCTCACCCTTGCGGGTGATGTTCGGCCATTGCGTGGCGTAGGTGCGGTTCAGCTCCACCCAGGCCGTGGCCTTGTCATCCGAATCCGGCACGATCGCCTCGGCCGGGCATTCCGGCTCGCAGACGCCGCAATCGATGCATTCGTCCGGATGGATCACCAGCATGTTCTCGCCGACGTAGAAGCAGTCCACGGGACAGACTTCGACGCAGTCCATGTATTTGCACTTGATGCAGTTCTCGGTGACGACGTAGGTCACTTCAGCCTCCGGCACGGCGCGGGCGCCGCGATATCCCGCGGCCCGCCCGGCCGCGCAGAATTGGCCTGTTGCGCCGCGTCACGCAAGCCGCCCCCGGGCGCTTAGCGGGCCTCCTCGGACAGGTCCTCGTACAGCCCGCGTGCCTCGGCCGGCGGGCCGCGGCGCGTGGCCAACGCCAGCACGCGCCAGACCCGCACGCGGCCATGCAGGGCCAGGGTCAGCACGTCGCCCACCCGCAGCCGCGCATGCGCCTTGTCGGTGGGCTGGCGGTTCAGCCGCACCGCGCCGGCGGCGACGAGCCGGGCGCATTCCGCCCGCGTCTTCGCCAGCCGCGCGCACCAGAGCCAGAGGTCGAGCCGCTGCCAGTCGGCGCCGCCCTCTGGTTGCAACGCTCAGTCCTTCTTGAGCTTGAGCTGCGCCAGCACGGCGAAGGGCGAATCGGCCTTCGGACCGGACTGGTATTCGCGCGGCGCCCGGTCGCCCTCGCGGTCCCGGTCGCGGCGCGGCCCGTCAAAGCGCGGACGATCGGGGCGCGGACCACGGTCGTCGCGGCGCCCTTCGCGCGGCGGCCCCTCGGGCCGCGGCCCGTCCTGGCGCGGCCGGTCGAAGCGCGGGCGATCGGGCCGCGGGCCGCGGTCCTCGCGCCGCG
The DNA here is from genome assembly GCF_003173615.1 of Falsiroseomonas bella. Taxonomy (GTDB): domain Bacteria; phylum Pseudomonadota; class Alphaproteobacteria; order Acetobacterales; family Acetobacteraceae; genus Falsiroseomonas; species Falsiroseomonas bella. The sequence continues at coordinate 434,249 of NZ_QGNA01000001.1, forward strand.
GCGGCGCGCCTTCCTGAGGCGCGGCCTCCGGGCGCGGGCCGTCCTGGCGGGGCCGATCGGGGCGCGGTCCCTCGCGCCGCGGATCGCGGCGCGGGCCGCGCTCCGGCCGCGGGCCGCGCAGCTCGCGCGGGATCGGCGGGCCAAACATCACCGCCGGATCCCAGCGCGGCGCATCCTGGCGCGGCGCATCCTGGCGCGGCTGCTGCGGCGCGCGCTCCGGCTGAGGCGGGCGGCGCGGCGGGCGCTCCGCCCGCAGCGTGCCGATGCGGGCAGGCAGCGGCGGGCCGAACTGCCCTTCCTCGAGCGGCACGGAGGGGATCAGCCGGAAGCCCATCGCCTCCAGCACCATCCCGAGCGTGTCGCCCTTCAGCCCCAGGCGCGAGGCGAGCCCCTCCGGCAGCGGCGCGGGCGCGCGGCGCGTCAGATGGCCGAGCTCGCCCGCCACCCGCTCCACCACATCCAGGCGCAGCAGCACATGGCCGGCCTGCAGCCAGCCGATGAACGGCGCGAAGCCGGGCGGCCAGCTCTCCGGCGGGCGCGGCGCCTGCGGGTCCTCCGGCGGCGGCTGCGGGATTTCGGGCAGCGTCACGGAGACGAGCCCCGGATTGGGCAGCGCCGGCGTCGGCAGGTGGTGGCGCAGCGCCCAGAGCTGCGCGCGCAGCGCCATAGCGCGCGGCTTCAGCACCTCCGGCACGTAGAGCGCGTAGCGCCCGGCGCGGATGCCAATGGTCTTGAGCCGCGTCCGCAGCTCGGCCGGCACGTCGCGCTCGGTGGCGCCGGGCACCAGGCCCATGCCTTCGCGCAGGCGGAAGGCCGGGCCACGCAGCGTGTTGTCCTCGGCGGCCTTCGCCTCGATCGCGCCGAGGGTGCCGAGTTCCTTCTTCACCAGACCGTCGAGCCAGCCGGCGATGCGCGCGCGCACCCGCTCCCGCTGGGCGTTGTCCAGGAACTCGCTGGCGACCGGGTCCACATGCGGCTTCAAGGGCTCGGGCCCGGGGCGCAGCCGCGCCACCTCGGCGCCGTCCCACAGCACGCGATGCTGCGGCGTGAGGGTGAAGGCCTCGTCCTTCGCCACTTCCAGCGAGGCGAGGCGGCGCGGCATCTCCTCCCGCAGGGCGCGCCGGGCGGCGCGCAGCACGAGGCGCTTCTCCTCGGCCTCGGTCGCCGCCGGGTCGGGCTCGAAGTGGAAGCCCTTCACGCGGCCGACCGTGTGGCCTTCCACCACGACCTCGCCCTGGCGGGTGACGGCGGAGAGCAGCTCCTTCTCGGCATCGTCGAGGCTGCGGATCAGATGCGCCGCGCGACGGTCCACGAAGCGCGCCAGCAGGCGTTCATGCAGCGCGTCGGAGACGTTGTCCTCGGCCTTGCGCGCCTCCGCCTGGTGTGTCGCGGCATCGTCCATCCAGTCGGCGCGCGCGGCGACATAGGACCAGACGCGGATATTCGCGAGCCGCGCCATCAGCGTGTCGAGGTCGCCCTCGGTGTTGTCGAGGCCGGCGATGGAACCCGCCACCCATTCCTGCGGCAGCCGGCCTTCCTTGGCGAGATGCCCGAAGATCTTGCCGCAGAGGCGCGTGTGGCTGTCGTCCGCGATCTTGCGGAAATCCGGCACCTGGCAGGCTTCCCAGAGCAGCCGAACGCGGGCGCGGCCCTGCGCCAAGTCGCGGATCTCGGCCTCGCGCGAGAGGGCGTGCAGGGTGATGTGGTCCACCGCGTCGTTGCCCTTGGACAGGCCCGCGGCGGGCGGCGGCGCGGCGAGGGAGGCGAGCAGCGCATCCACGCTCGCGAAGTCGAGGTCGGAATTGCGCCAGGCGAGCTGCGCCAGCGGCTCGAAGGCGTGGTTCTCGATCTGCTTCGCCATCTCGTCGGGGATGGGCGGCGAATCCGCGGTGGTGCCGAAGGTGCCGTCGCGCATGCCGCGGCCGGCGCGGCCGGCGATCTGCGCGGCTTCCTGCGCCGTCAGGTCGCGCAGCGCGTGGCCGTCGAACTTGCGCAGGGACGCGAAGGCGACATGGTCCACATCCATGTTGAGGCCCATGCCGATCGCATCCGTCGCGACCAGGAAATCCACCTCGCGGTTCTGGTAGAGCGCGACCTGCGCATTGCGCGTGCGCGGCGAGAGCCGGCCCATCACCACGGCGCAGCCGCCGCGGCGCCGTCGCACCGCCTCGGCGATGGCGTAGACCTCGGTGGCGCTGAAGGCGACGATGGCGGAGCGCGCGGGCAGGCGCGTCAGCTTCTGCTGGCCCGCATGGGTCAGCTGCGACAGGCGCGGCCGCGTCTCGATCTCGGCCTGCGGCACCAGGCGCTGCAGCAGCGGGCGGATCGTCTCGGCGCCCAGGAACATGGTCTCGACCATGCCGCGCGCGTTGAGCAGGCGGTCGGTGAAGATGTGACCGCGATCGGCGTCGGCGCAAAGCTGGATCTCGTCCACCGCCACGAACTCCGCCCGGCGGTCGAGCGGCATCGCCTCCACCGTGCAGGCGAACCACCTGGCCTCGGGCGGGACGATCTTCTCCTCGCCGGTGATCAGCGCGACATGCTTCTCGCCCTTCACCGCGACCATGCGGTCGTAGTTCTCGCGCGCGAGCAGGCGCAGCGGGAAGCCGATGATGCCGGAGGCATGCGCCAGCATGCGCGTGATGGCGAGGTGCGTCTTGCCGGTGTTGGTGGGGCCGAGCACGGCCCGCACCCGCGCGGGGAACATCGATCGGTCGGACATCGTGAGGCGTTGCGTGGTCCGTCGGGGGTGGCGACGCGTCGCACGGCAGGGCCGCCTTGGCAACCTCGGGCCCGGCGGGCAGCCTGCGCGCGGTGAGCGCCCCCCGCCGACATGCCCTGCTCTTCGCCGCGCAGTTCTTCGCCTTCGGCGTGATCCTGCCCTTCCTGCCGGCGGTGTTGGCGGCACGCGGGATGACCGCGACGGAGGTCGCCCTGGCGCTGGCCATCGGCTCCGCGCTCCGGCTCGTGGCGGGGCCGATGGGGGGGCGGCTGGCCGATGCGCTGGGCGGGCCACGCATCGTGCTTGCCCTCGGCGCGGCGGCGGCGGCGCTGGCCGCGCTCGGTTTCCTCGCCGCTTCCGGCTTCGCGCTGCTGCTGCTGGCCTATGCGGCGATGAGCGTCGCCATGGCGCCGATCGTGCCGCTGACCGATGCCGCGACGGTCGCCGCGGCGCGCCGAGAGGGGTTCGACTATGGCCGCGTCCGCTCGGCCGGCTCCGTCGCCTTCATCCTGGCGGCGCTGGCGGCCGGGCAGGCGGTGGCGCTACTCGGGACCGATGCGGCAACGCTGATGATCGCCGCGGGGCTGGCCGCGACGGCGCTCGCCGCGCTGGCCCTGCCGGCCGGGCCGGCGCCGCCGGCCGGCGCGCGCGGCGGGCTGGCCGGGTTCCTGGCGCCGCTGGCGATCCCGGGCTTCCGGCGCCTGGTGCTGGTTTCCGCCCTGATCCAGGGCAGCCATGCCTTCTACTACGCGTTCGGCACGCTGACCTGGCAGGCGGCGGGGCTGGGCGAGGGGCTGATCGGCGCGCTCTGGGCCATCGGCGTCATCGCCGAGATCCTGCTGTTCTTCTGGGGCCGCGGGGTCGTGCAGCGGCTCGGGCCGATGGGGCTTTCGCTGGTCGCGGCGGGGGCGGGGCTGCTGCGCTGGGCTGCGACGGCGTTCACGACCGACCCGCTGCTGCTGTTTCCGCTGCAGGTCCTGCACGCGGGCAGCTTCGGGGCGCAGCACCTGGCGGCGATGATGGTGCTGGGGCGCATCGTCCCGGCACAGCAGGCGGGCACGGCGCAGACGCTGCATGCGGCGCTCGGCGTCGGCCTTCCGATGGGCGTGCTGACGCTCGCCTGCGGCCCGCTCTTCGCCAGCTTCGGCGGGGGCGGCTACCTGGTGATGGCGCTGCTCTGCGCCGCCGCGATCCCGGCGAGCCTCGCCCTCGGCGCCGCACTCAGGCGCTGACCGGCGCGGCGTCCCGCCACGCCTGGCCGTCCCAGACGCGGGAAGCGACCTCGACGCTTCCGGCCGTCACGGTGATGCGATGCCAGGCATTCGGCCTGCCGCGCAGCCGGTGGGAGGTGGCGGTCGCACCCTGCACCAGCAGGATCCGGGTGCCGGCCGCCTGCGCCACGTCGGGCAGGTGCAGGTGGCCGCTGAGCACCATCCCCACCCGCTGCCGCGCGAAGGCCGCCAGCGCGCGGGCGGCGCCGCCGACCAGCGGCGCCCGCGGGCTGTCGGCGGGCGCGGCGAAGGGATGATGGGCGAGGACGATGCGGAAGAGCTGCGGCGGCTGTGCCCCCAGCCGCGCCTCCAGCCGCGCGAGCCGGCCGCTGCCGACGCGCCCGCGTTCCCAGGCGAAGTCGAAGCCGCCGCGCCGCGCGGTGTTCAGCCCGACCACGGCCACGCAGTCGTCGCGCCAGTCGGGCTCCGTCTCCGGCCCGATGAACTGGCGCCAGCGACGCCAGGGATTGGCGAAGCGCTCCAGCAGCTCGAAGCTTGGCATGTCGTGGTTGCCCGGCACCGCCAGCCAGGGCGCGGGCAGGCTGCGCAGGAAGGCGGCGGCCGCGAGGTATTCGCGCGTGCGGGCGCGCTGCGTCAAGTCGCCGGAGATGGCGACGAGGTCGGGCTTCGCGGCGGCGACATCGGCCAGGATTGCGGCGACCACCGCCGGGTCCTCGGCGCCGAAATGCAGGTCGGAGAGGTGGGCGATGACCGTCACGGCGCCCCTCCCGGCACGATCACGCGCAAGGCGAGCGGGCGGATTCGGAATGTCAGCGGCGTCGTGAGCACCAGCGCCTCCCCATCCGCCATGACGCGCAGCGCGGTGCGCGGCGAGCGGATCGCCACCTCGCGCGCCGCGCGCTCATGCACGAGGCTCGTGCCGCGCCAGGTGCCAAACAGCATGCCGAAGAGCAGCCGCACCCACCACCAGAGGCCGTAGCGGCGCGCGACATAGAGGGTGAGCTCGCCGGCATCCAGGCCGGTGCGCGCCATGACCAGACCGAAGCCCTCCGCGTAGCGGTTGCTGGCCACGGCGAGCGCGCGCGTCCAGAGCCGCACCGGCCGCCTTCCGTCGAGTGCCACGGAAAGGCGCATCGGCCGGTGGCGCCATTCCGCCCGCAGCCCCGCCAGCGCGAAGGCGAAGCGCGTGCGGAGCGAGGCGCGGCCGCGATGCCGCTCCCGATGCCGCCCGAGCCAGGACGGCGAGCCGATCAGCGCGTTGCACAGGAAGACATGGCCGTTCACCTCCGCCACGTCGATGCGGCGGATCGTGCCGCGCGCCAGCGCCGTGGCGGCCTCGTGCAGCTCGAGCGGGATGCCGAGGTCGCGCGCCAGCATGTTCATGGTGCCGAGCGGCAGGATGCCGAGCGCGGTGCCGGTGCCCGCCAGCCGCGCAGCGGCGGCGGCGATGGTCCCGTCGCCGCCGCCGACCACCACCGCCTCGGCGCCGTGCGCGACGGCGCTTTCGAGCCGGGCGGCGAGGCCCTCGTCCCGGTCGGGCACCAGCAGGGCCTCGAGCCCGGCATCGGCGAGCAGGCGCGCGACCTCCGCCTCGGCTTCCTCGCGGCCGAGCAGGGAGCCGGCCGAGCGGTTGAGGACGACGGCGACACGCACAGGGCCGCAACGGCTCTGCGCCGCGATGGTTCAGCGGCGCAGGCGCTCGGCGAGGTCGGCCAGGTGGGCAAGCCCGGCCAGCGCCAGCCCGAGCGCGACCAGCGACCAATGCGCACCGGACAGCGCCGCCTGGATCGCCAGCACGAAGCCCGCGCCGGGCAGCACGAGCAGCAGCGCGGAGCGCGGCGGCAGGCCGCCCCGGCCGCGCCGGTGCCGCGCCACGAGAACAACGAACTCGGTCGCCAGGACGGCGAGCAGAAGCGCGGCGATCCAACCCTCGGCGAAGACGCTGGCCATGGGACCTTCCGACATGGTCCGCCCAGCATGGAGGCGGGCCGGCGAAAGCAGAAGGGCGCGGCCCTCGCGGACCGCGCCCTCGCTCAACACCCGGTCCGGCGGGCGTTACGCCGCCTTGGCCATCCCGCGCAGCACGTAGTGCAGGATGCCGCCGTTCTTGTAGTACTCGACCTCATCCGCCGTATCCACGCGGCAGAGCAGCGTCGTCTCGGTCTTCGACCCGTCGGCGCGGGTGATGACCATCTTCACCTCCATGCGCGGCTTCAGCGCCTCCAGGCCGAGCAGGTCGATCGTCTCGTCGCCCTTGAGGCCGAGCGTCTTGCGGTCCTCGCCTTCCTTGAAGGTGAGCGGCAGCACGCCCATGCCGACCAGGTTGGAGCGATGGATGCGCTCGAAGCTCTCGGCGATCACCGCCTTCACGCCCAGCAGGAAGGTGCCCTTCGCCGCCCAGTCGCGGGAGGATCCGGTGCCGTATTCCTTCCCGCCGAACACCACCAGCGGCACGCCCTCGGCCTTGTACTTCATCGCCACGTCGTAGATCGGCGCCTGCTCGCCCGAGGGGTAGTGCTTGCTCATGCCGCCCTCGATGCCGGGCAGCATCTCGTTGCGGATGCGGCTGTTGGCGAAGGTGCCGCGCATCATCACCTGGTGGTTGCCGCGGCGCGCGCCGTAGCTGTTGAAGTCCGCCTGCCGCACCTGGTGCTCCAGCAGATACTCGCCGGCCGGCGAGACCTTCCGGATCGAGCCGGCGGGCGAGATGTGGTCGGTGGTGATGCTGTCGGCCAGCACCGCCAGCACGCGCGCCCCGTGGACGGAGGCGATCGGCTTCACCTCCATCGTCATGCCCTCGAAATAGGGCGGGTTCTGGACGTAGGTGGAGCCCGAGTTCCAGCGATAGGTGTCGCTGTCGGCGTCCACGCGGATCGCCTGCCACTGCGCCGGGCCCTTGAAGACGTCGCCGTAGCGCGTCTGGAACATCTGGCGCGTCAGCACGGCGTGGACGGTGTCGTTCACCTCCTGCTGCGTCGGCCAGATGTCCTTGAGGAACACCGGCTTGCCGTCGCTGCCGGTGCCGATCGGGTCGGTCGTCAGGTTCAGCTTCACCGTGCCGGCCAGCGCATAGGCGACGACCAGCGGCGGCGAGGCGAGGTAGTTCGCGCGCACATTCTGGTGCACGCGGCCTTCGAAGTTGCGGTTGCCCGACAGCACGCTGGCGACGACCAGCTTGTTGTTCTCGACCGCGTCCACGATCGGGTCGGCGAGCGGGCCGCTGTTGCCGATGCAGGTGGTGCAGCCATAGCCCACCGTCTGGAAGCCGAGCGCGTCGAGATCCGCCTGAAGGCCCGACTTCGTCAGGTAGTCGGTCACCACCTGCGACCCGGGCGCGAGCGAGGTCTTCACCCAGGGCTTCGGCTTCAGCCCCTTGGCGCGCGCCTTCTTCGCCACAAGCCCGGCGGCGACCAGCACATAGGGGTTGGAGGTGTTGGTGCAGCTGGTGATCGCGGCGATCACCACATCGCCATGGCCGAGATCATAGTTGGCACCTTCCACCGGCACGCGCAGGTCGGCCTTGTCGCCCGGCACGCCCATGACGCCGGCGGCGAGATCCTTGCTGAAGGATGCGCCGACACTGCCGAGCGCCACCCGGTCCTGCGGCCGCTTCGGCCCCGCGAGCGAGGGCTCCACCGTCGACAGGTCGAGCTCGAGCGTGTCGGTGAAGACCGGGTCGGGCGTCGAGGCGTCGTGCCACATGCCCTGCGCCTTGCAATACGCCTCGGCCAGCGCGATGCGGTGCTCGTCGCGCCCCGACAGGCGCAGGTAGTCCAGCGTGGTCTTGTCCACGGGGAAGAAGCCGCAGGTCGCGCCGTATTCGGGCGCCATGTTGCCGATCGTGGCCCGGTCCGCGAGCGGCAGGTCCGCGAGGCCGGGGCCATAGAACTCCACGAATTTCCCGACCACGCCCTTCTTGCGCAGCATCTGCGTGACCGTCAGCACCAGGTCGGTCGCGGTGACGCCTTCCTTGAGGCGACCGGACAGCTTGAAGCCGATCACGTCGGGGATGAGCATGGCGATGGGCTGGCCGAGCATCGCGGCCTCCGCCTCGATGCCGCCGACGCCCCAACCCAGCACGCCGAGGCCGTTCACCATCGTGGTGTGGCTGTCCGTGCCGTAGCAGCTGTCCGGGAAGGCGTAGGAATCGGGGCCGTCCTGCGACGTCCAGACCACCTGCGCCAGGTATTCCAGGTTCACCTGGTGGCAGATGCCGGTGCCCGGCGGCACCACGCGGAAATTCGCGAAGCCGCTCTGGCCCCAGCGCAGGAACTCGTAGCGCTCGCCGTTGCGCTCGAACTCGATGTCCACATTCTTCTTGAGCGCGTCGGCCGTGCCGGAGACGTCCACCATCACCGAGTGGTCGATGACGAGGTCCACCGGGACCAGCGGGTTCACCTTGCGCGGGTCGCCGCCGAGCTTCGCCAGCGCATCGCGCATCGCGGCGAGGTCCACCACCGCGGGGACGCCGGTGAAGTCCTGCAGCAGGATGCGGGCGGGGCGGAACGGCACTTCCTTGGTGGAGCGGCCTTCCTTCGCCCATTCGGCGATCGCCTTGGCGTCGTCCACCGTGTAGCTGCGCCCGTCCTCGAAGCGCAGCACGTTCTCCAGCAGCACCTTGAGGCTGAAGGGCAGGCGCGTGATGTCGCCGATCTGCTTCGCCGCCTCGGGCAGGCTGAAGTAATGGTATTCCTTGCCGCCGACATTCAGCGTGCGGCGCGTCTTCAGGCTGTCCTGCCCGATCATGCGCATGGTCCGGTATCCCCGTGTCGCCCAAGGGGCGCTTGTTTGGCGCCACGGCCGGATGCGCCCCGGGCTTGCCGGGTGCCTTCCGCCGACCCTGGCGCGATGCTCCGCCCCGGGCGCTTTCGCACCCGCAGCACGCGGCTTAAACCACACCATCACGGGGCAGGCCAGTGGCGCACCGGCATGGATTCGGTGCGGAGGGAGGACGGATGCTGGAGGCGGAGGAGCTGGCCTGCTGGCGGGGGGAGCGGGCGGTCTTCGCCGGCCTGTCCTTCCGGCTCGCCCCGGGCGGCGCCCTGCTGCTGACCGGGGCGAACGGCGCGGGCAAGTCCTCGCTGCTGCGGCTGCTGGCGGGGCTGATCCCGGCCGCCGAGGGCCGGCTGCTCTGGAACGGTGCCGATGCCTTCGCCGACCGCCTCGCCCATGCAAGGCGGCTGCGCTACCTGAGCCACGCCGATGCCCTGAAGCCCTCCCTGACCGCCCGGGAGAATCTTTTTTTCTTTTCAAGGCTCTGGGGTGGGGAGGTGGAGCCTGCCCTCGCGGCGCTCGGCCTTGCGGAATTGGGCGACCTGCCGGCCCGCGTGCTGTCCTCCGGCCAGAAGCGGCGGCTGGCGCTGGCCCGGCTGGCCCTGGCGCCGGCCGATCTCTGGCTGCTCGACGAGCCGACGGTCGGGCTGGATGCGGCTTCCGTGGAGCGGCTGGGCGCGCTGCTGGCTCGGCATCGCGGGGCGGGGGGCATGGTGATCGCCGCGACCCACCTGCCCCTGCCGATGCCGGACGCCGCGGAGTTCCGCCTGTGAGCGCCTTCCTCGCCGTCTTCCGGCGCGAGGTGCAGCTCGCGCTCCGCCACCCGGCGGACACCCTCGCCGCCGTGCTGTTCTTCGTCCTCGTCTGCGCCCTGTTTCCCTTCGGCGTCGGGCCGGCGCCGGAGACGCTGGCGCGCATCGCGCCGGGCGCACTGCTGGCCGCCGCGTTGCTCGCCGCCTTGCTGCCGCTCGATCGCCTGTTCGGCGCCGAGGCCGAGGACGGCTCGCTCGAGCAGCTCCTGCTGTCCGGCCTGCCGCCCGCCGCCTTGGCCATGGCCAAGGCGCTCGGCCATTGGGTGACCACGGGCCTGCCGCTGCTGGCCGCCACGCCGATGGCCGCGGCGATGCTCAACCTGCCGACCGAGGCCTGGGGTGCTGCGGTGATCGCGCTGGCGCTGGCGACCGCGATCCTGTCGCTGTTTGGCACGGCGGGCGCGGCGCTGACGCTCGGCGCGCGGCGCGGCGGCGTGCTGCTGCCGCTGCTGGTGCTGCCGCTGGCGATCCCCGCCGTGATCTTCGGCGCGGCGGGGATCGAGGCGGCGGCGGCCGGGCTCGAGCCGCGCCCCTACCTGCTGCTGCTGGGCGCGCTGCTGGCGCTGGCGCTGCCGATGGCGCCGCTCGCGGCGGGGGCGGCGCTCAGGGCGGAGTGAGGGAGCAGGCCAGATCAGCCGCTGTCCGTCCAGACGGTGCGGTGCTTTGTCCATCACCGACGGCACGGCCAGGCGGCGCGCATGGCGTCTTGTGCCAGAACGAGAAAATTTTCGTGCAGGCGAGCGGGGCGATCATCGATGTATCTTGCGACCACACGAATCATCTGTCCGAGCGTAGCCTCCGGCGGGTAGCAGACCCCCGTCGCGAAGACTGCCACGCCTTCAACCTTGCCCACACAAAGGCCGCGTTGATATGCGGTGCTTAGGTCGCCACTCCTCGCGATGAAATCGTGGCAGCCAGCCATGATGAAGTTGGCAGATCCCGGGTCCAACCCAGCCGCCGCCGGTGACTGATTTTGTACTTGGATGGGAGGCGATGGCTGCGTCTTTCCATCGGTGCACGCGGCATTCACCAGCGTGGCCATCAGCACCGGCAGGACCCAACGCATCTCCGCTCCCCAAGGCCACCCAGCAGATCATCCTAGACCCGAAAAGAAAAGCCCGGAAGACGATGTCTTCCGGGCAAGTCAAACAGGGAGGCTTCACGTCTGGGAGACGAAGGGGTTCGGGAAGTGACCCGAATGACCCTGATCCGACGTCGCCGCCGGAACACCGAAAAGATATGCTGCTTCGCCGCATGCGCGATTGGAGAAAACGCGCGGGCGGGCATGCGCCTACGGCATGAGTCAGCAGGATTTCGCCACCGCGACGCCTTATTGAGCCTGACCGGCCCGCGGGACTCCGAGGCATCACCGCCTGCAAGGCATGAATCGCCCGCAGGCGATCACATCACTGTGCGGCGATCCGCCCCGGCGCCGCCAGTTCCGCGACGAGGAAGTCGCGGAACACCGCCACCCGCTTGGAGTGCCGCAGCTCCTCCGGATAGACGAAATAGGCCTCGATCCGGGGCGCCTTCAGCTCCGGCAGCACCTGCACCAGCCCCTCCAGCTCCTCGCCCATGTAGTCGGGCAGCGCGGCGAGGCCGAGGCCGCTGCGAACCGCCTGCAGGATGCCGGGCAGCGAGTTCAGCTCCAGCACCGCGCGGCGCGGCGCGCCGGGGCGCCGGCCGGCCTCCGCCAGCCAGTTCACGCTCTCGATCGGGGGACGGTAGTCGCCATAGACGATCATGCGGTGGGCATCGAGGTCCTCGGCCCGCTGCGGCATGCCGAAGCGCTTGAGGTAGTCGGGCGCGCCGCAGACCCGCCAGTTGAAGCTGCCGAGATTGCGCTGGATCAGGTCCGGCTGCCGCGGCGGATGCATGCGGATCGCCACATCGGCCTCGCGCATCGCCAGGTCGAGATCGGCGTCGTCGAGCAGCACGGTCAGCGAGACATCCGGGTGCAGCTGCAGGAAGCGGTGCAGTCGCGGTGCCAGCCAGACGCTGCCAAAGCCGGTGGTGGTGGTGACCTTGAGCCGGCCGGTGGGCTTCTCCCGGCTTTCCGTCAGCAGCGCCTCGGTCATCGCGAGCTTGGCGAAGACCTCGCGCACGGCGCGGTTCAGCGTCTCGCCCTGCTCGGTCAGGATCAGGCCGCGGGCGTGCCGGTGGAACAGCGGCACCTGCAGCGCTTCCTCCAGCGCCTGGATCTGCCGCGACACGGCGGACTGGCTGAGGTTCAGCGTCTCGCCCGCATGGGTGAAGGATCCCGCCTCGGCGACGGCGTGGAACACACGCAGCTTGTCCCAGTCCAGCGGCATCCCCGCGGCGTCTCCCTGCAGGCGTGGCCCTTGAAGCGTTCCCCATCCGCGGCGGCGGAACGGGGCGACGGGCCCGCCAAGGCTTCTCCCGAGTCGTCAGGCTGCCATGAGCGGCGGCAGCCTGGATAGAGACGATCGCACGCGGAACGCCGCGCGCGTCGCCGGTCCTTCAGTAGGCGGCGGCCGCCGGCGCGTCGGCCGGCGCATGGGCGAGGAACTTCTCCGCCTCCAGCGCCGCCATGCAGCCCGTGCCCGCGGCCGTCACCGCCTGGCGGTAGATGCGGTCCTGCACGTCGCCGGCGGCGAAGACGCCGGGCACCGAGGTGCGGGTGGTGCCAGGCTCCGTCAGGATGTAGCCCTCCGCATCCATCGCCACCTGGCCCTTGAACAGCGCGGTGGCCGGATCGTGGCCGATCGCGACGAAGACGCCGTGCACGGGCAGCTCGGATCGCGCATCGGTCTTGACGTTGCGCAGCGCCAGCGCGCGCGCCACCGGCACGCGGCCGGAAGTATCGGCCAGCACCGCCTCCACCACGCTGTCCCAGACGACCGAGACATTCTCCTTCGCGAAGAGGCGCTGCTGCAGGATCTTCTCCGACCGCAGCTCCCCGCGCCGGTGCACCAGCGTCACGTGGCGCGCGAGGTTGGAGAGATACAGCGCCTCCTCCGTCGCGGAATTGCCGCCGCCGATCACGGCAACGTCCTTGCCGCGGAAGAAGAACCCGTCGCAGGTGGCGCAGGCGGAGACACCGAAGCCCGAGAGCTCCTTTTCGCCCGGAATGCCGAGCCAGCGGGCCTGGGCGCCGGTGGCGATCACCACCGCCTCGGCCTCGTAGGTGTCGCCGGAATCGCCGGTGGCGCGGAACGGTCGGCGGCCGAGCTCGACCGCCGTGATCACGTCCTGCACGACCGTGGCGCCGACATGCTCGGCCTGGGCCTGCATCTGCTCCATCAGCCAGGGGCCCTGGATGGCCTCCGCGAAGCCCGGATAGTTCTCGACATCGGTGGTGATGGTGAGTTGCCCGCCCGGCTGCAGCCCGGCGACCACCAGCGGCGCCAGGCCGGCGCGGGCGGCGTAGATGGCGGCCGTATAGCCCGCGGGGCCTGCGCCGATGACGAGGAGCCTGGTGCGGCGGTGTTCTGGCACGGTTCGCGCTTCCGGATCGGGTGCGCTGCACCATATCGTCCAGTCGCGACGCTTGCTCAACCGGTTCCGCGATGTTCTTCGGCAGGACGCGGCAGGATCCGATCCGCGCCATCTTGCAAAAAAGTAATGTGGAACTATGTTACGCGCGGAATGTATGCGAATGCATGGAAGAGGCGCGACGATGCGACGGTACGACCTGCCCGACCTGGACGCGGTTGACCGCCAGATCCTGGCCGAACTGCAGGCGGATGGCCGGATGACGAATGTCGAGCTGGCCCGCCGCGTGGGGCTCTCCGCCCCGCCCTGCCTGCGCCGGGTCCGGCGCCTGGAGGAACAAGGCATCATCCGCGGCTACCATGCGGATCTCGACCCGCAGGTGCTGGGATGGCAGATCACCTTCTTCGCCCTGGTCGGGCTGGAGACGCAGAAGGAGGCGGTGCTCTCCGCCTTCGAGCGCATGGTGACCTCGTGGCCGGAGGTGCGGGAGTGCCACATGATCCGCGGCGGGGGCGACTTCCTGCTCCGGCTGGTCGCGCGGGACACGCAGCACGAGAATGCGCTGACCTCGCGCCTGACCGAGGCGCCGCACGTGCTGCGCGTGCAGACCATGCCGACCATCCGCACCGCCCAGGACCTCTCCGGCGTGCCGGTGGAGCGCGAGACCGAGCCGGCCTGACGCGCTGGCTGGCGCCGGCGCTGATCGCCGGCGCAGTGCTGCTCGGCGGTGACCGCCCGGCGCGTGCCTTCGGCGCCTTCCCGGCAGCCTGCCCGCCCGGCATGCCCGCCGACATCGCCTGCTGGCGCGGCGAGGACGACAACGGCGCGCATCTGCTGCTGGCCCGCCCGGCGAACTGGAACGGCCGGCTCATGGTCCACATCCATGGCGGGCCGCGCATGGCCAGGCCCGGTCCGCACACCTCGGACGAGGACCTGCTGCGCGACGTCGAGATGCTGCAGCATGGCTGGGCCTTCGCCGCGACCAGCCGCCGTGCCGGCGGGTTCGGGGTGCTGCGCGCGGCCGAGGATACGGAGAACGCCCGCCGCGCAGCCGTCGCGGTGTTCGGCCAGCCGCGCCTGACCATCCTGCGCGGCCAGTCCTGGGGCGGGAATGTCGGCGCCCGCGCGGTCGAGGCGATGAACGCGCCGGGGCCGGACGGGCGGCGCCCCTATGACGGCGCCCTGCTGACGGCCGCGGTGCTGACCGGGCCGACACGGGCCTACGACATGCGCGTGGACCTGCGCGCCGCCTTCCAGGCGGTCTGCGGCACGCTGCCGGCTCGCGGCGAGCCGGCCTACGCGGTCACGCTCGGCCAGGCGCGCGGCCATCGCCTGACGCGCGAGCAGGTGATCGCGCGCTACCTGGCTTGCACCGGGGCGGACAAGGCGCCGGAGCAGCGCAGCCCTGCGCAGCGCCGCGCACTCTCCGACCTCGCCGCGGCCAGCCGCATCCCGGAGGCGGCGATCCCCATCCATCTCTGGTGGGCGACGCAGGTCTTCGCCGACATCGCCTGGAACATCACCGGCGGCCGCAGCGCCTTCGGCAATGACGGGGTCCAGTATCGCGGCACCTCGGACGACGCGGCCTTCAACGCCCGCGTCCCCCGCATCAGCCCGGACCCCGAGGCGCGCGCGCTGCTGGCCGCCGATGGCGACCCGACCGGCCGCATCACCGTGCCGGTCCTGACGCTGCACGGCATCGGCGACCTGACCGTCTTCGTCGAGCACCAGGCCGCCTACCGGGAAACCGTAGCGCGCGCCGGCATGGCCGAGCGCCTGGTGCAGGTCTTCGTGGACGAGGACAACCACACGAGGCTCTCGCCCGTGCTCTATCCGGCGGCGCTGGATGCGCTGGTCGCCTGGATCGAGCGCGGCGAGAAGCCGACGCCCGCCGCCCTGCAGATGCGCTGCCTCGGCCTGCAATGGGTCTATCCGGGCGATTGCCGGATCGTGCCGGACTACGTGCCGCAGCCCTGGGAAGCGCGGGTCAATCCGCGCGGCGGGTCGGGGACGATCACCGCGCGGCGCTGAGCGGCACCGATCAGCCCCGCCGCACCTCGTAGTTGCCGGCGCGCAGCGCGGCGATGATGGCGTTGCCCTGGGCAGCGTCGCGCACCTCCACCATCAGGTGCAGCTCGGTGCTCTGCACGGTCGGCGCGCCGAACAGTTGCTGGTGCTGCACCTCGATCACGTTGCCGCCAAGATCGGAGATGCGCTTGGCAATGTCGGCCAGCATGCCGGGCCGGTCGGGGATGTCGAAATGCAGGCGCAGCAGGCGGCCGTCGCGCAGCAGCTGCCGCAGCAGCACGTTCGACAGCGCACGCGCATCGATGTTGCCGCCGCAGACGGGAATGCCGACCGCCTTGCCCGCGAAGCGCTCCGGGAAGGCGAGCACGGCGGCGAGCCCCGCCGCGCCGGCGCCCTCGGCCACCACCTTCGCACCCTCCGCCAGCAGCGCGATGGCTTCCTCGACCGCGCGCTCCGGCACGACCAGCACGTCGAGGCCGAGGCGCTTGATCAGCGCGAAGGGCAGCTCGCCCACGTCGCGCACGGCGATGCCCTCCGCAACCGTCGGGCCGCCGACCTGCACGGGCTTGCCGGCCAGGCGTTGCGCCATGGCCGAATAGGCCTCGACCTCCACGCCGTAGACGGTCGCGCCGGGCTTCATCTCATGCGCGGCCGTGGCGCAGCCAGCGAGCAGCCCGCCGCCGCCGACGGGCACGGCGAGGGTGTCGATCTCCGGCGCATCCTCCAGCATCTCGAGCGCGGCGGTGCCCTGGCCGGCGATCACGCCGGGATCGTCATAGGGATGCAGGAAGAACAGCCCCTCGCGCAGCGAGAGATCGAGCGCATGCGCGGCGGCTTCGGCCAGCGTCTCCCCGTGCAGCACCACGCGCGCGCCCCAGCCTTCGGTGCGCGTCACCTTCGTCGCCGGCGTGTAGCGCGGCATCACGATGGTGGCGCGGATGCCGGCGAGCGAGGCGTGGCGCGCCACGGCCTGCGCATGGTTGCCGGCGGACATGGCGATCACGCCGGCCTCGCGCTCGCGCGGCGAGAGCAGCGCGATGCGGTTGGCGGCGCCGCGTTCCTTGAAGGCGCCGGTGGCCTGCAGGTTGTCGAGCTTCAGGAAGATGGAGGCGCCAGTGACGCGGGAAAGCGTCTCGCAGCGGATGGTCGGCGTGCGCAGCACCGCGCCCTGAATGCGCGCCGCCGCCGCACGGACATCGGCAAGGGTGACATGGGCGGCCGGGGGCGCATCGAGGGCCGCGGCCTCGCCGCGCATCGGGGGCATCGCGGCGCTACGCGAAGCGGACGCCCGCGATCTCGTAGACCTTGGAGCCGCCTGGCGCAGGCACCTCCACGCTGTCGCCGATCTTCTTGCCCATCAGCGCCTTGGCCAGCGGCGAGGAGATGGAGATGGAGCCGGTCTTCATGTCCGCCTCGTACTGGCCGACGATGCGGTAGGTCTTCTCGTCCTCCGTCTCCTCGTCCACCACGGTGACATGGGCGCCGAAGCGCACCTGGTCGCCGGACAGCTTGGAGGTGTCGATCACCTCGACGGAGGGGATGATGCTCTCGAGCTCGGTGATGCGGCCCTCGATGAAGGACTGACGCTCGCGCGCCGCGTGATACTCGGCATTCTCGGAGAGGTCGCCATGCGCCCGCGCCTCCGCGATGGCGCGGATCACCGCGGGCCGCTCCTCGGCCTTAAGCTGGCGCAACTCGTCCTGCAGGCGCGCGAGACCTTCCGCGGTCATCGGGAACTTCTGCACGTCACGTCCTTCCTTCAGACGGCCGCCGGGCCGGCGCCAACGGGTTCGATCCGGCCTGGCAAGAAAGCAGAGAGGGCGGCGGAGGGAGGTTCCCTGCCGCCGCCCGCTCAGAATGATCGCCCAAAATAGGCCTGGAGGGGTGCCACATCAAGGGTTCCGCCCTTCAAGGCCGCGATGGCATGGACGGCCGCGCGGGCGCCGGACATCGTCGTGTAGTGCGGAACGCCATGCGTCAGGGCGCTGCGGCGGATGTCGAAACTGTCCGAAACGGACTGGCCGCCGCTGGTCGTGTTGATCACCAGCTGGATGGCGTCGGACTTGATCGCGTCCACGCAATGCGGCCGGCCTTCCAGCACCTTGTTGACCACCGTCGCCTCGATCCCGGCCTCCTTCAGGCGGGCGGCCGTGCCGCGCGTGGCGCTGACCTTGAAGCCCATCTCGATCAGCCGTCGCGCCAGCGTGACCGCCGCACCCTTGTCGGAATCCTTGACCGAGATGAAGGCGGTGCCGGCTTCCGGCAGCTTCACGCCGGCGCCGAGCTGCGACTTGAGGAAGGCGCGCTCGAAGCTGGAATCGAGGCCCATCACTTCGCCGGTGGACTTCATCTCCGGCCCCAGCAGCACGTCCACGCCGGGGAAGCGGTTGAAGGGGAAGACCGCTTCCTTCACCGCGACATGCGGCGCGATGGCGGCGTCGTCCAGGTCGAATTCCTTCAGCGCCGCACCGGCCATCACGCGCGCGCCGATCTTCGCCACCGGAACGCCGGTCGCCTTCGCCACGAAGGGCACGGTGCGGGACGCGCGCGGGTTGACCTCCAGCACGTACACCTCGCCGTCCTTCACGGCGTATTGCACGTTCATCAGGCCCTTGACCTTGAGCGCCTTCGCCATGGCTTCCGTCTCGGCCTTCAGCTCCGTCACCAGCGCGGGGGCGAGCGAATAGGGCGGAAGCGAGCAGGCGCTGTCGCCGGAATGGATGCCGGCTTCCTCGATGTGCTCCATCACGCCGGCGACATAGACCTCGCCCTTCTCGTCCGCGATGCAGTCCACATCCACCTCGATCGCGTCGACAAGATACTTGTCCACCAGGATCGGGTTGTCGCCCGAGACCTGCACGGCGACGGCGCCGAAGCGGCGGAGCTGCTCGCGGTTGTGGCAGATCTCCATCGCGCGGCCGCCGAGCACGTAGCTCGGCCGCACCACCACCGGATAGCCGATCTGGTCGGCGACCTTCTCGGCCTCCTCCAGGTCGCGCGCGGTGCCGTTGGCCGGCTGCTTCAGGCCGAGGCCCTTCAGCAGTTGCTGGAAGCGCTCGCGATCCTCGGCGATGTCGATGGCTTCGGCGCTGGTGCCGAGGATCGGGATGCCGGCCTTGTGCAGCGCCTGGGACAGCTTGAGCGGCGTCTGGCCGCCATACTGCACGATGCAGCCCAGAACCTCGCCGCTCTCCTGCTCCTTGCGGACAAGGGCGATGACGTCCTCCGCGGTGAGGGGTTCGAAATACAGGCGATCAGAGGTGTCGTAGTCGGTGCTGACCGTCTCCGGGTTGCAGTTGACCATGATGGTCTCGAAGCCGGCTTCGCGCAGCGCATAGGCCGCGTGGACGCAGCAATAGTCGAACTCGATGCCCTGGCCGATGCGGTTCGGCCCGCCGCCGAGGATCACGATCTTATTCCGGTCGGTCGGGCGGGATTCGCAGACGGGCGTGCCGAACCCGCCTTCATAGGTCGAGTACATGTAGGGCGTGTCGGAGGCGAACTCGGCGGCGCAGGTGTCGATGCGCTTGTAGACGGGCGCGACGTTCAGCGCCTGCCGCGCGGCCGCGACCTTCGCCTCCGTGCTGTTCGCGAGCTTCGCCAGCCGCCGGTCGGAGAAGCCGAGCGCCTTCAGCGCGCGGAAGGCCTGCGCCGTCTTCGGCAGGCCCTGCGCGATCACGCCCTTCTCGGCCTGCACGATGCGGTCGAATTCGCGGATGAACCACGGATCGAACTTCGATGCCTCGTGGATCTCCTCGACGCTCATCCCCGCGCGCAGCGCCTGCGCGACGACGAGCGCGCGATCGGGTGTGGGCGTCGCAAGCGCGGTGCGCAGCGCGGTGGGATCGGTGATGTCGAGGTCATCGAGGCCCGAAAGCCCCGTCTCCAGCCCGCGCAGCCCCTTCTGGAAAGCCTCGCAGAAGCTGCGGCCGATCGCCATGGTCTCGCCGACCGACTTCATGGAGGTCGTCAGCGTCGCCGGCGTGCCGGGGAATTTTTCGAAGGTGAAGCGGGGGATCTTGACCACGACGTAGTCGATGGTCGGCTCGAAGCTCGCGGGCGTGACCTTGGTGATGTCGTTCGCCAGCTCGTCCAGCGTGTAGCCGACGGCGAGCTTCGCCGCGACCTTGGCGATGGGAAAGCCCGTCGCCTTGGACGCCAGCGCGGAGCTGCGCGACACGCGCGGGTTCATCTCGATGATGACCATGCGGCCATCGGCGGGGTTGATGCCGAACTGCACGTTGGACCCGCCGGTGTCGACGCCGATCTCGCGCAGGCACGCGATGCTCGCGTCGCGCATCAGCTGGTATTCCTTGTCGGTCAGCGTCAGCGCCGGCGCGATGGTGACGCTGTCGCCCGTGTGCACACCCATCGGGTCGAGATTCTCGATGGAGCAGACGATGATGCAGTTGTCCGCCTTGTCGCGGACCACCTCCATCTCGAATTCCTTCCAGCCGAGGACGCTCTCCTCCACCAGCACCTCGGTCGTCATGGAGGCGGCCAGGCCGGCGCCGACGATCTGGGAAAAATCCTCGCGGTTGTAGGCGATGCCGCCGCCGGTGCCGCCGAGGGTGAAGGACGGGCGGATGACGCAGGGCAGGCCCACCTGCTCCAGCGCGGCCCAGGCTTCCTCCATCGAATGCGCGATGGCGCTCTTCGGGCTCTCGATGCCGATCCTGGACATCGCATCGCGGAATTTCTGCCGATCCTCCGCCTTGTCGATGACATCGGCCTTCGCGCCGATCAGCTCGCAGCCGTATTTCGTCAGCACGCCGGCGGCATCGAGCTTCAGCGCCGTGTTCAGCGCGGTCTGGCCGCCCATCGTCGGCAGCAGCGCGTCCGGCCGTTCCTTCGCGATGATTTTCTCCACCATCTCGGGCGTGATCGGCTCGATGTAGGTGGCGTCCGCCAGGCCGGGATCGGTCATGATCGTGGCGGGGTTCGAGTTCACCAGGATCACGCGGTAGCCTTCCGCGCGCAGCGCCTTGCAGGCCTGCGCGCCGGAATAGTCGAACTCGCAGGCCTGGCCGATGACGATCGGGCCGGCGCCGATGATGAGGATGGACTTGATGTCGGTGCGCTTCGGCATGGTCAGCCCTTCGGCGGAATCTTGAGAGGGGAGTAAGGCGGCCGGGGCATGGCCACGCAGGAGATCGGAACGGAGATGCCGCTCATGCCGCGCGCCTCCGCGCCCACCACAGCAGCGCGCCATGCAGCACCGCCAGGATGGCGAGCAGCGGCAGGATCTGCAGGATGGCGAAGAGGCCGAGATAGAGCATCGCCAGTGCGAAGATCGCCGGCGGCCCCCAGGCCAGCACGGCATAGGCGAGCAGCATCAGCCCGGCGGCCGCGACCAGCGCGGCCGCGGCGGCAGGCCAGAAGCCGCGCCGGCGCATCGTCAGGAAGCAGCCGATGCCGAGCGCATAGGCGGCCATCCGCGCGATCTCCGGCACGTCGTCCGTCGCGGGCATCACGATCCGCGCTCCTGCTTGCGGGCGACCCACAGCAGCATCGGCAGCGTCAGCAGATGCGGCACCATCCAGAACAGCGTCAGCGGCAGCCAGCGCTCGGAATCGGCCAGCAGGAAGGGTGTCGCGCCATGCACGACGGCGGAGATGCCGAAGGCGGTCAAGGCGGCACGCATGGGCGGGTAGAGCTTGCGAAGCGCCTGCGCCAGCATGAACAGCACCAGCCCCGAATAGGCGAGCGCGAAAAGGCCGAGGGCGGGCAGGTTCATGCGGCCATCCCCATCTCAGCCGCGGCCGCTGTCGGTGGCGAGCTTCACGGCGATCAGCCCGAGTGCCGCGCCCAGCACCCAGCGCTGCACGGCCATCCACACCGGCTTGGTGGAGAGGAACCGCGCCGCGCCGGCCGCGCCATAGACCAGCACCGCATCCCAGGCGGCGCAGACGGCGATCTGCAGCGCGCCGAGCATCGTCGCCTGCAGGAACAGGCTGCCGCGATCGGGATCGAGGAAGGGCGGGAGCACCGCCATGTAGAACAAAGCGACCTTCGGGTTCAGCGCCGCGGTGGCGAAGCCCACGCCGAACAGGCGCGCTGGCGGCTCCTGCGGCAGCTTTCGGGGCGCAAACAGCGGCTGCCCGCCCGGCTTCACGCATTGCCAGGCGAGATAGAGCAGGTAGATCGCGCCGCCGATGCGCAGCACGTCCCAGGCATAGGGAATCGCCAGCAGCGCCGCCGTGATGCCCGCCGCCGCGCAGAGCATGATGAACAGCGATCCCGCCTGGCACCCGACCAGCGAGATCATCCCCGCGCCCACGCCCTGCGCGAGCGAGCGCGAGACGAGATAGAGCATGTTCGGCCCCGGCGTGATCGCGAGGCCGAGCGACAGCGCGGCGAAGACGAGAAGCGTCTCTGCGCTGGGCATGGCTCAGCCCTGGGTCGAGTACCCGCCATCCACCGGGATGGCTGCGCCGGTCACGAAGGCGGCGGCGTCGGAAGCGAGGAAGGCGGCGATGCCCGCGAAATCCGCGGGATCGCCCCAGCGCTTCGCCGGCACGCGCGCCATCACGCTGTCATGCAGCGTGGGAACGTCCTTGCGCGCCTGCCGCGTCAGCGCCGTGTCGATCCAGCCGGGCAGGATGGCGTTGGCCGTGATGCCGTCGGCCGCCCAGGCGCTGGCGAGCGACTTCGTGTACTGCACCACCGCGCCCTTGGACGCGCCATATGCCGGCGAGAAGGGCACGCCGAAGAGCGACAACATCGAGCCGATGTTGATCACCCGCCCGCGTGCCGATGCCTTCAGCGCCGGATAGGCGGCGCGCGTCAGGCGCATCAGCGCGGTGAGGTTGGTGTCGAGGACGGTCGCCCATTCCTCGTCGGTGACGAGCTCGGGCCGCTTGCGGATGTTGGTGCCGGCATTGTTCACCAGGATGTCGAGCCGCCCGGCCAGCGCCAGCACGTCGGCAAGCAGCGTCTCCGCCGCGCCCGTCGCGGTCAGGTCCGCCTGGAAGGCCGCCGCGCCCGTGCCGAGTTCGGCCAGCGCCGCCGCGTTCTTCGCCGCGTCGCGCCCGGTGATCATCACCCGCGCGCCGCAGGCGGCAAGGCCCTTCGCCATGCCGAGCCCGATGCCGCCATTGCCGCCGGTGACGAGCGCGACGCGGCCGGTGAGGTCGAACAGCGACATCTCAGGCCGCCTTCCGCTGCTCGATCAGCCCGACGAAGCGATGGAACAGGTGGTGGCTGTCGGTCGGGCCGGGTGAGGCCTCCGGGTGGTACTGCACGGAAAAGGCCGGGTGCTTCGTGCTCGCGATGCCTTCGTTGGTGCCGTCGAACAGGCTGCGATGCGTGACCTCCACGCCGTCCGGCAGCGTCGCCTCGTCCACCGCGAAGCCGTGGTTCTGGGACGTGATCTCCACCTTTCCGGTGCGCAGATCCTTCACAGGCTGGTTGCCGCCGCGATGGCCGCGGTCGAGCTTGTAGGTCTTCGCACCCAGCGCCAGGGCGAGCAGCTGGTGGCCGAGGCAGATGCCGAAGGTCGGCACGCCGGCTTCCAGCACGCCCTTGATCGCCGGCACGGCGTAGGCGCCGGTCGCCGCAGGGTCGCCGGGGCCGTTCGAAAGAAACACTCCGTCCGGCTTGTGGCCCAGAATCTCTTCCGCGGTGGCGGTCGCGGGCACCACCGTCACGGCGCAGCCGGCGGAGGCGAGGCAGCGCAGGATGTTGCGCTTCGCCCCGAAATCCACGGCGACGACCTTGAAGCGCGGCGCCGCCTGCGTGCCATAGCCCCGGCCGAGTTCCCAGGTCGTCTCGTCCCAGGCGTAGCTCTGGCGGGTGGAGACCTCCTTCGCGAGGTCCATGCCCTCCAGCCCCGGCCAGTCGCGCGCCTGCGCCACCAGGGCCGGGATGTCGAAGCGGCCATCGGCCGGGAAGGCCAGCACGCCGTTGGGCGCGCCGCCGTCGCGGATGCGGGCGGTGAGTGCGCGGGTGTCCACGCCGGCGATGCCCGGCACGCCATGCGACTTCAGCCAGTCGTCCAGGTGCCGCGTCGCGCGCCAGCTGGACGGCTCGGTGACGTCCTGCTTGACGATGAGGCCGCGCGCGACCGGCGTCACCGCCTCGATGTCCTCGGGGTTGGCGCCGACATTGCCGATATGGGGGAAGGTGAAGCAGATGGTCTGGCCGGCATAGGAAGGATCGGTCAGCACCTCCTGGTAGCCGGTCATGGAGGTGTTGAAGCAGATCTCGGCGACGGTGGTGCCATGCGCGCCGAAGCCGCGGCCCCAGAAGACCGACCCGTCGGCCAGGACCAGGGCGGCAGTCGCTCCTTCCGGGATGGTCGAGTCGGTCACGGCGGTCTCCGTCGGGCTCTTGCGGGGCAGGTCGTCGAGGGCGAGGCCGGTGGCGGCGATGACCGCCGGCCAGTGCTTGGCCGGGATGGCCCGGGCCTGGCGCCATTTGCGCAGCGCCTCCGTGCCGATGCCAAGCCGGGTCGCGGTGGTCTCCGCGCCGCCCAGCAGGGCGACGATATCCTCGACGGTGCGCATGGCTGGGATATGTGGGAAGTTTTTTCCCGTGTCCAGCACGACCTGGGAATGGGAAGAAAATTCCCAGGCTTGGATGGGCGCGCCTCCCCCACCCGACCCTCCCCCGTGAACGGGGGAAGGAGTAAGGGGCGGGGAAAGGAGAACCGCCATGGCCGACGACCTGCGCAGCCGATTCAACGCCGCCCTGAAGGAGGCCATGCTGGCCAAGGACACGGCCCGCACCTCGACGGTGCGGATGATCCTGGCCAAGCTGAAGGATGTGGACATCGCCGCCAGGCCCTCGGGCGTGGACAAGGTGCCCGACGAACAGGTCGTCGCGATGCTGCGCTCGATGCAGAAATCCCGCCGCGAGAGCGTGGACCTCTACCGCCAGGGCGGCCGGGAGGAACTGGCAGCGAAGGAGGAAGCCGAGATCGCGGTGATCGAAAGCTTCCTGCCGCAGCAGATGGACGAGGCAGCCATCGCCGCGGCGGTGGACGCCGCGATCGCCGAGACGGGTGCGGCCAGCGTGAAGGACATGGGCAAGGTCATGGCCGTGCTGCGCAAGCACGGCGGCGCGCTCGACATGGCCAAGGCCAATCCGCTGGTGAAGGCGAAGCTCGGCGGTTGAGGATGTGCTAAGCGGGGGCCGCGCCCATGGCCCTGCCCCCGCAATTCCTGGACGAGCTCCGGCTCCGCACGCCGCTTGCGCCGCTGATCGGGCGCAAGACGCGGCTCGTGCGCTCGGGACGCAACTGGAAGGGCTGCTGCCCCTTCCATGGGGAGAAGACGCCCTCCTTCTACGTCTATGACGACCATTTCCACTGCTTCGGCTGCGGCGCGCATGGCGATGCCATCACCTTCGTCATGCGGGCCGAGGGTGCCTCCTTCCCCGAAGCCGTCGAGCGCCTGGCGAACGAGGCCGGGCTCGAGGTACCGAAGCCCACGCCCGAAGCCGCGGCGCGGGAGAAGCGCGCCCGCGACCTGCATGGCGTCATGGAGGCCGCCGCCGCCGCCTTCCGCCGCCGCCTGCGCCTGCCCGAGGGCGCGGAGGGCCTTGCCTATCTCAAGCGACGCGGCCTGACGGAGGAGACGCTCGAAAGGTTCGGGCTCGGCTGGTCGGGCGCGGGGCGTGGCACGCTGATCGCGGACCTCAAGGGCGAGGGAATCACGCCTGAACAGCTGCTGGAAGCCGGCCTGCTCCGGGAGCGGGAGGACGGGCCGCCCACCGAACTCTTCTTCAACCGCGTGATGTTCCCCATCCGCGACCGGCGCGGCCGCATCATCAGCTTCGGCGGTCGCATCCTGGGCGACGGCGTGCCGAAATACGTCAACGGCCCGGAGACGCCGCTCTTCCAGAAGCGCCGCAGCCTCTACGCGCTGGATCTCGCGCGGGAGGGCGCTTTCCGCGGCGGCGTGGTGGTGGCGGTCGAGGGCTACATGGACGTCATCGCGCTCCATCAGGCCGGCTTCGGCGCCGCCGTCGCGCCCCTCGGCACTGCCCTGACCGAGGAGCAGATGGAGGAACTCTGGCGCCTGACGCCGGAGCCGGTGCTCTGCTTCGACGGCGATGCCGCCGGCGCCCGCGCCGCCGCCCGCGCGGCGGAGGCGGCGCTGCCGCTGCTCAGCACGGAGCGCAGCCTGAAGCTCGCCACCCTTCCGCCCGGCGAGGACCCGGACACGCTGGTGGTGAAGGGCGGCCCGGCCGCCTTCCAGGCCGTGCTGGACGGCGCCCGCCCGCTGGGGGAGGCGCTGTATGGCCTGATCGCCGAAGGCCGCCCCGCTGCGACGCCCGAGCAGCGCGCCGCGCTGCGCAAGCGGCTGGAGGAAGCGGCCGGCGCCATCAAGGATCGCGCGCTGGCCGGCGAATACCGCCGCGCCCTGCTCGATCGCTTCTTCCAGGCCACGCGGCCCGTCCGCCCCGGCCAGCGCCAGGCGCCCGCGCGCTTCGCGCGCCCTGCCATCACCGCCGAGCGCACCCGGGCCGCCCAGGCCGCCGCGCTGGTCGCGATCACCCTGGGCCATCCCTGGCTGCTGCCGGAGGTGGAGGAGAGCCTGGCGGGCCTCGACCTCGGTGACGGCCCGCTGGCGCAATGCCGGGCCGGGGCTCTCGCATGGCTCGCGGAAGGCCATGTGCTTGACTCTGCGGGGTTGATGGACCACCTCGCGCAGGTTGGCCTGGGAGAGTTCTGCACGCGCCTGCTGCGCGATGCGGGCCTGCCGGCCGCGGCGCGGCCGGACGCGCAGCCGGGGGAGGCACTGGATGCCTGGTGGCATTTCTTCGGATTGCTGCGCGGCGAGACGGAGTTGCGGGCGGACCAGGCGGCCGCGAGGCAGGCCTTGGCGGAAACCAACGACGCCGCGGCGCAGCGGCGGCTGATCCGCCTCACCCAGGCGCTGGAGGCGCTCAGGCGCGGCGAGTGGAACGAAGGGGGCGGGCCCGAGGCGGCGGAGGCATCGCCGGCGGGCGCAAACACCACCCCATAGAGTACGGCCCATAGGGTAGAGGGGCATCGCATCGCCGGCGGGGCGGTGCCGCCCACGGTTTCGACGGAGCAGGTCAGGCATGGCAACCAAGGTCGCGAACGGCGCCGAGACGGTGGAAGGTCGGGACGAGGCGGTGGAGGGCGTGCTGCTCGACATCCAGTCCGCCGCCGTCAAGAAGCTGATCGCCCGCGGCAAGGAACGCGGCTACATCACCATCGATGAGCTGAACGCCGCGCTGCCGCCCGAGCAGGTCTCCTCCGAGATGATCGAGGACACGATGGCGATGCTGTCGGACCTCGGCATCAACGTCGTCGAGAACGAGGAGAGCGAGGACGGCGAGGCGCCGGCCGCCAAGCCCGTCGCGAAGTCCGAGGACGAGGAGGACGAGGAATCCGGCGGCAACGTGGACGAGGAGAGCCTCGGCCGCACCGACGACCCCGTGCGCATGTACCTCCGCGAGATGGGCAGCGTGGAGCTGCTCTCCCGCGAGGGCGAGATCGCGATCGCCAAGCGCATCGAGGCCGGCCGCGACATGATGATCGGCGGCCTCTGCGAGAGCCCGCTGACCTTCAAGGCGATCGTCGCCTGGCACGACGCGGTCAAGGAAGGCCGCATGCTGCTGCGCGACGTGATCGACCTGGAGGCCACCGCCAACGCCGACAATCCCGAGGTCGGCGCCGCGGAGCCGCAGGAGGAGGAGATCGAGGAGGGCGAGGAAGGCGAGGGCGGCCTCGGACTCTCCCTCTCCGCCCTCGAGGAGAAGCTGAAGCCGGAGGCGCTCGCCGCCTTCGAGGCGATCGAGGCGCTCTACTCCAAGCTGCACAAGCTCTCCTCCAAGCGGATGGACGCCTACACCTCGGGCGGCGAGACCTCCGCGCGGTCCGAGAAGACCTATGAAAAGCAGCGCACGGAGCTGGTGGCGCTGGTGGAGAAGGTGCAGCTCCACAACAACCGGATCGAGGAGCTGGTGGACCAGCTCAAGGGCCTGAACCGCCGCCTCACCGGGCTGGAAGGCCAGATCCTGCGCATGGCCGAGAGCCACAAGGTGAAGCGCGAGGAGTTCATCGGCCAGTGGCGCGGGCATGAGCTGGATCCCGCCTGGTTCGACGGGCTGGCCAAGCAGAAGGGCAAGGGCTGGCAGAATTTCGTCGCCAAGTCGAAGGACGACGTGGAGGCGGTGCGCGGCGAGATCGCGAAGGTCGCCGCCGAGACCGGCCTGCCGGTGGACGAGTTCAAGCGGGTCTATGCCACCGTGTCGCGCGGCGAGCGCGACATGACCCAGGCGAAGAAGGAGATGATCGAGGCGAACCTCCGCCTCGTCATCTCCATCGCCAAGAAGTACACGAACCGCGGCCTGCAGTTCCTGGACCTGATCCAGGAAGGCAACATCGGCCTCATGAAGGCCGTGGACAAGTTCGAGTATCGCCGCGGCTACAAGTTCAGCACCTACGCGACGTGGTGGATCCGCCAGGCGATCACGCGCTCCATCGCGGACCAGGCGCGGACCATCCGCATCCCGGTCCACATGATCGAGACGATCAACAAGCTGGTCCGCACATCCCGCCAGATGCTGCACGAGATCGGGCGTGAACCCACCCCCGAGGAACTTGCCGAGAAGCTGGGAATGCCTCTCGAAAAAGTCCGAAAGGTGCTGAAGATCGCGAAGGAGCCGATCTCCCTCGAGACGCCGATCGGCGACGAGGAGGACAGCCATCTCGGCGACTTCATCGAGGACAAGAACGCGATCATCCCGCTCGATGCCGCGATCCAGTCCAACCTGCGCGAGGCCACCACGCGGGTGCTGTCCAGCCTGACGCCGCGCGAGGAGCGCGTGCTGCGCATGCGCTTCGGCATCGGCATGAACACCGACCACACGCTGGAGGAGGTCGGGCAGCAGTTCAACGTGACGCGCGAGCGCATCCGCCAGATCGAGGCCAAGGCGCTGCGCAAGCTCAAGCATCCCAGCCGCAGCCGGAAGCTGCGCAGCTTCCTGGACAACTGAGATGTCCTCGGCGACGGCGCTGCGGGAGCCGGTCACCCGCATCGCGGTGGACGTGACCTTCCTGCGCATGGAGGCGCCGCCCGTGGGCGCCGCGCCGCCGCTGCCGCCGGGATCGAGCGTGGTGCGGCTGCGCCGCTGCTCGGTGCCCTTCTACCGCTACCTCTACGACACGGTCGGGCGCGACTGGGTGTGGTGGCTGCGCCGCACCGTGCCGGACGAGGAGATGGCCGGGCTGCTGGCGCGGCCCGACATCACCATCGACGTGCTCTACCAGGGCGGCGAGCCGGCCGGCTTCTACGAGCTGGAGCGGCGCGGCGGGGATGCGGGGATCAACCTCTCCTATTTCGGGCTGATGCCGCATGCGATCGGCGTCGGCGCTGGCAAGGCGCTGCTGCGCCACGCGGTGGACGCCGCCTGGAGCGAGAAGCCGCGCGCCGTCACGGTCAACACCTGCACCGCCGATCATCCGCGCGCCCTGCCGAACTACGTCGCCGCCGGCTTCAAGGTGCTGCGCACCGTGCGGGAGGTCTGGCCGGTGCCGAACCGCCTGGGCCTGCGCATCCCGGACCGGCTGCGGATCTGATCGCCGCCCGGGCGGGAACCCGCCGGGCTCCGGCCGCGTTCGGCCGCCACCCACGGAATCGCGGGATGGCAAGATCCGGAAGCGGCGTGCGGCGCCCCTCCCCCTCCCGGGCAGGCAGGCGGACCGGCATGCCGGGCTCCGCGCAGGCCGAGGCCGAGCGCCTCGCCGCGCTGCATCGCTACCACATCCTCGACACGCCCGACGAAGAACCCTTCAACCGGGTGGCCCTGCTGGCGCGCGACCTGTTCGACACGCCGATCGCCCTCGTTTCCTTCATCGACGAGGAGCGGCAGTGGTTCAAGGCGCGCGTGGGCCTATCCGTGCAGCAGACGCCGCGCGAATGGGCCTTCTGCACCCATGCCATCGCCAGCGGCGAGGACGTCTTCGTGGTGCCCGACGCGCGGCAGGATCCGCGCTTCGCCGACAATCCGCTGGTGACGGACGCGCCGAGCATCCGCTTCTACGCCGCGGCGCCGCTGCGCACGCCGGACGGCTTCAACCTCGGCACGGTCTGCGTGATCTCCGACAAGCCGCGGCCGGAGGGGATCAGCGCCGTGCAGCGGCGTTGGCTCGGCACGCTCGCGGGCCTCGCCTCGGACGAGTTGGAGCTTCGCCTGCAGGCACGGCGCGCGCGTGAGGCCGCGGAGGCCGAGGCGCGGTTGCGCCGGGCGCAGGAAGCGGCGGGCGTGGTCGCCTTCGAGGTGAGCGGCCCGCCTGCCCGCCTGCACGGCACGATCCGCGGCCTTCTCGGCCTGTTGCGGGACGCGCCGCTGGAACTGCATGGCCAGCGGCTGCTGGCCGCGGGCGCCGATCGTGCGCGGCTCGAGGAACTCGCGCTGCATATGGCCCGCGAAGACGGCGAGATCGCCGCCGAGTTCCGCGCCTTGCGCGAAGGCGACGAGACGCGCTGGGTGCAGCTGCGCGGCGAGGTGCGGCACGAGGCCGGGCCGAGCGCGGCCTGGCGCGTCGCCGGCCTGCTGCAGGACGTGACGGAGCGGCGCCGCGCCGACGAACGGCAGGAGCTGATGACGCGCGAGCTGGATCACCGCGCCAAGAATGCGTTGGCCGTGGTGCTGGCCGCGCTGCGCCTGACGCCACGCGAGGAACCCCGCGCCTATGCGGCCGCTGTCGAGGGGCGCGTCGCCGCGCTGGCGCGCGCGCACACGCTGCTGACCGAAAAACACTGGGCTGGCGCCGACCTCGGTGATCTCGTGCGCGGCGAGCTCCGACCCTTCCTGTCCGAGGCAGCGACGGGCAGCGCGCCCCGCGCGCGGCTCGTCGGCCCGACGGTGCTGCTTTCGGCGCCGGCGGCGCAGCCGCTCTCCATGGCGCTGCATGAACTCGCCACCAATGCGGTGAAGCACGGCGCGCTGTCGGCCGAGGGCGGGCGGGTGAGCGTCACCTGGTCCATTCGCGCCGCCACGCTGCGGCTGCGCTGGGCGGAGCGCGGCGGCCCACCGATCCCGGAGCCGCCGGCGCGGCAAGGCTTCGGATCCCGCGTCATGCGGGGCACCATCGTCGAGCAGCTCGGAGGCCGCCTGGACTGGGCCTGGCCGCGCACGGGCCTTGTCTGCGAGGTGGCGTTGCCCGTCGCCAGGGCGGTCGCACGCATCGGCTGAGGGATCCTCGCTTCGGGCCGGATTCCGGCCGCGGGCGATCTGCTCTACCCTTGCCTTGGTCCAAGCGGGGGTGGCGGGATGCGGCGCGGCGTGATCTTGATCGCAGGCATGCTGCCGCTGGCCGCCTGCACGCCCGACTACTCGGCCGTGCGCGACTGGTCCCTGGAAGCGCGCGGCACCTTGCTGCCCTCCCCGCTCGCGCGCGTGCCCTCCGCGCCCGCGGCCCCCGCCCCGACGGTCGCGGTGGAGGAGTCGGGCCGCGCCGGCGCGGTGCGCGCGCTGCAGGAAGCCGCCGCCGCCTGGCTCGCCGCGCTCGGCTATCTCGCCGATGACGGCAGGCTCTCGGACCGGGAGAACCCGCTCACCGCCCTGCCGCCCCGCATCGCGCCCTTCGACCCCGAGGGCGCGGCGGCCGCGGAGCGCATCGGCGAGACGCTCGCCTCCATGGCGCGGCGCAGCTGGCGCGCGCCGCAGCTCGCCTATGCCGTGCTGGAAGGCGCGCCGGCCTTCGAGGCCGTCATGGCGGCGCTCGTGCGGCAGAGCGACCTGCTCGCGGCGGAGACGCCCGATGCACGCGCGCAGCAGGATGCGCGCATGGCGGAGCTGATCGCGGCCGCGCGGCAGCCCGAAACCCGCGCCGCGCTCCAGGAACTGCAGGTGACCCGCCAGGCCGAGCTCGACCGCCGCGGCGAGGCCGCCGCCGCCCGCCGCGCCGCGATCGCGCGCGTGAACGAGGGCCACAAGCTGCTGGTGGAGCGCGCCAGGACCCTCTCCCAGAGCGAGACCGCGCGGCTGCTGCGCGTGCAGCAGGACGAGTTGCGGCGGCTGGCCGTGATCATCCTGGCGGGGTGAGCGCCGACTCCAGGCCCAGCGCGGCGAAGGCGTCGCGGAACAGGTGCACCGGCTCGGCATAGGACGGCACCGTGCCCTTCGGCTCCCGCACGCCGCGGTCGGGGCGGCGGACCAGCACGCCGCCCTCGTATTCCTGCACCTCCGGCTCGCCGGCGGCGATCACCAGAACGCGCAGCTTGCGGCCGAGCCGGTCGCGGATGCCGGCGATCAGTTCACCGGGCGGCACGCGCCCGTTCAGCGCGGCGTTCCAGTTGCCCGTGCCGGTCGGATCCTGCCGCCACCCCGCGGAGATGCCGCCGAGCAGCGCAAGCGGCGCGCGCGCCGCCTCGATGTCGGCGCGCAGCCGGGCGAAGCGCTGCGTGTATTTCCGGTTGATCTCGTCGAGCCGGTCCTGGTCCATGCCCGTGACCAGCCGGTTTCGCCGGGGAAAGTCGTGGTGGTGCAGCAGGTTGAGCCGCCGGTTGTAGACGGAATCCTCGCCGTTCTCCTTCGGCGGGACCATGACCAGGTCGTCCATGGCGACGGAGAAGGTGAAGCCCGGCTCGATCATGCGCAGCATCGCGCGGGCGGGCGTGATCCACCAGTCGAAGGGATAGGCCTGCGTGACGCCGAAATGTGCGCGCGTGTTCCAGGCCGTCTTGCAGTTCGGGCCGAGGCTGAAGACGAGATCATGCGCGCTCAAGGCCGGCGGGCTCCCCTGCAGGGCCGTGCTCCGTGATGGCAGAGCAGCGCCGGAGCGGAAAGAGCGCCCTCCGCCCGGGCGCGCACGAAAAGGCCGGCGGGTTGCCCCGCCGGCCCTTCCCGATCGGCCGAAGCCGCGCGCGGTCAGTGCGCCAGCATCGCCAGCAGCATCAGCGCCACGATGTTGGTGATCTTGATCATCGGGTTCACCGCCGGGCCCGCCGTGTCCTTGTACGGGTCGCCGACCGTGTCGCCGGTCACCGCGGCCTTATGGGCCTCGCTGCCCTTGCCGCCGTAGTGGCCTTCCTCGATATACTTCTTCGCGTTGTCCCAGGCACCGCCGCCGGTGGTCATGGAGACCGCGACGAAGAAGCCCGTGACGATCACGCCGAGCAGCATCGCGCCGAGCGCCGAGAAGGCCGCCGCCTTGCCGCCGATCATCAGGATCACCAGGAAGACCACGATCGGGCTCAGCACCGGAAGCAGTGAGGGGATGATCATCTCCTTGATCGCCGCCTTGGTGAGCATGTCCACCGCGCGCCCGTAATCCGGCTTGTCGGTGCCCTGCATGATGCCCGGCTTCTCGCGGAACTGGCGACGCACTTCCTCCACCACCGCGAAGGCCGCGCGGCCCACCGCCGTCATGGACATGCCGCCGAACAGGTAGGGCAGCAGGCCGCCGAACAGCAGGCCGACCACGACATACGGGTTCGACAGGCTGAAGGTCAGTTCGCCGAGGCCCGCGAAGTAGGGGTAGGTCTGCGGATTGGCGATGAAGTAGTTCAGGTCCTGCGTGTAGGCCGCGAAGAGCACCAGCGCGCCGAGGCCCGCCGAGCCGATCGCATAGCCCTTGGTCACCGCCTTGGTGGTGTTGCCGACCGCGTCCAGCGCGTCGGTGGAGACGCGCACTTCCTTCGGCAGGCCGGCCATCTCCGCGATGCCGCCGGCATTGTCCGTGACCGGGCCGAAGGCATCCAGCGCCACCACCATGCCGGCCAGCGCCAGCATCGTCGCGGTCGCGATGGCGATGCCGTAGAGGCCCGCCAGGCCATAGGCGCAGAGCACGCCGGCAATGATGATCAGCGCCGGCAGGGCCGTGGATTCCATCGAGACCGCGAGGCCGCGGATCACGTTGGTGCCGTGGCCGGTCTGGGACGCCTCGGCGATCGCCTTCACCGGGCGAAAGTCGGTGCCGGTGTAGTACTCCGTCACGACGATGATCGCCGCCGTGACGGCCAGGCCGACCGCGCCGCAGAGGAACAGGCTGAAGGCGCCGAAGGTGGCGCCGCCCGCGGTCATCGTGCCCGTGCCGAACACGATGTAGGAGAGCGGCAGCAGCACCGCGAGCGAGAGCGCGCCCGTCACGATGAAGCCGCGATACATCGCGCCCATGATGGAGTTGTTGGCCGGCAGCTTCACGAAGTAGGTGCCGGCGATGGAGGTGACGACGCAGACCGCGCCGATCGCCAGCGGGAACAGCATCGCCGCCGTGCGGAACTCGTCGCCGAAGGAGATCGCGGCCAGCACCATCGTGGCGACCATGGTCACCGCATAGGTCTCGAACAGGTCGGCGGCCATCCCGGCGCAGTCGCCGACGTTGTCGCCCACGTTGTCGGCGATGGTCGCCGGGTTGCGGGGGTCGTCCTCGGGGATGCCGGCCTCGACCTTGCCCACCATGTCGCCGCCGACGTCCGCGCCCTTGGTGAAGATGCCGCCGCCGAGACGGGCGAAGATCGAGATCAGCGAGGCGCCAAAGCCGAGCGCCACCAGCGCGTCGATCACCAGGCGGCTGTTCGGCGCCGCGCCGCCGATCGGCACCAGGATGAGGAAGTAGACCGCGACGCCGAGCAGCGCGAGGCCGGCGACCAGCATGCCCGTGATGGCGCCCGACTTGAACGCCACGTCCAGGCCCTGCGCCAGCGACTGCGTCGCCGCCTGGGCGGTGCGGACATTGGCGCGGACGGAGACGTTCATGCCGATGAAGCCCGCCGCGCCCGACAGCACCGCGCCGATCAGGAAGCCGATGGCGACCGCGAAGGCGTGCCCGCCGAAGCCGAAGGCGATCAGGATCAGGAAGAACAGCACCACGCCGACGATGCCGATGGTGGTGTACTGCCGCTTCAGATAGGCCGAGGCGCCTTCCTCGATCGCCTTGGCGATTTCCTGCATGCGGGCGGTGCCGGCATCGCGGCTCAGCACCTCCTTCGACGTCACCACGCCGTAGGCGATCGACAGCGCCCCCAGCAGGATGATCAACAACACGGACAGCGTCATCAAGGTGGCGTACCCCCTTCCTTCCCCGGTGCCGGCTAGGCGGCCGACCTCAGGGCGCGCGGAGGGCGCGCGCAATCGGGCCGGCCCGGCCTGCGGGCCCGCCGCAACTTGCGCGAAGCCCGGCGGGCTGGCAACGCCACCCGGGACCGGATTCGTTAAAAAACCGCCCACTCCCGGCGCACCGGGAGCGGCAGGCGGGCTACTTCGCCGCCGCCTTGTAGGCCGCCATGGAGCGCAGGATGATTTCCACCGCCTCGCTCGCGGTGCCCCAGCCCTTCACCTTCACCCACTTGTCGCTCTCGAGGTCCTTGTAGGTGGCGAAGAAGTGCTCGATCGTCGCGCGGGTGATGTGCGGCAGCTCGTCCGCGTCGGTGATGCCCGAGAACATCGGGTGGACCTTGTCGTGGGGCACGCAGATCAGCTTCTCGTCCGACCCCGCCTCGTCCTCCATGTGCAGCACGCCGATCGGGCGGGAGCGCAGCACGCAGCCCGGCACCACCGGCGCGGGCGTCAGCACCAGCACGTCGGTCGGGTCGCCGTCGTCGGCGAGCGTGCCGGGGATGAAGCCATAGGCCGCCGGATAGGCCATCGGCGTGAACAGGAAGCGGTCCACCACCACCGCGCCGCTGTCCTTGTCGAGCTCATATTTCACCTGGCTGCCCTGGGGGATCTCCACCACCACGTTGATGTCGTGGGGCGGTGCCTTGCCGGTCGGGACCTGGGCGAGATTCATGGCGACGAGCCTTGCGAGGGGGGAGGAGGCCGCCGCGCGCGTAGCAGCCTTCCCGGGCCCGGGCAAATCCCGCCGCGCCGGCGCAGCACTTGGCGCGGCTGCCCGACCTTGCCATGCTCGCCATGCTTCACGGAACGGGAGAACGGAATCATGCGCCGCAGCGCCTTCCTCGCCGCGTTCACCGCCTTCGGCATCGCCGCCTCGGCCCCCGCCTTCGCCCAAGGGGGCCAGCCTGGGGGGCAGATGACGCTGCAGGCCTATGCCGGCATCTTCCGCGACAACTACACCGAGGTGGTGGTGAATCCCTTCACCGCCCGATCGGGCACGCAGGTGCAGTATTTCGATGGCGGCACCAGCGCCCAGATGCTCGGCCGCCTGCGCGCGCAGCGCGCCGACCCCCAGACCGACGTGGTCATCATGGACGTGACCACCGCCGCGGTGGCCTGCGCCGAGGGACTGGTGGAGCGGATCGACGCCTCCGTCCTGCCGGTGATCGGGGAGCTCGGCCCGATGGCGCGGGAGGCCGGCGGCGCCTGCGGGCCGGCGGTCACCTACGACCACCTGGTGATGGTCTACGACACCCGCGCGGTGCAGCCGGCGCCGACGCGCTGGGCGGCGATGTGGGACCCGGCCCAGCGCGGCCGCGTGGCGGTCTCCGCCCCGCCGAACATCCAGGGCCTGGCGCTGACCGCCATCCTGGCCAAGGCGGCCGGCGGCGACTGGCGCAACATCAACGCCGCGATGCCCATGCTGCGCGAGCTGGCGCCGAATGTGCAGACCTTCACGCCCAACCCGGACGGCTACACGCTGATCCTGAACGACCAGGTGCGCTTCGCCACCGGCTGGAACGCGCGCGCGCAGCTCTATCACGACCAGAGCCAGGGCCGCATCGGCGTGGTGCTGCCGGAGGAAGGCACCGCCTTCCAGATCAACACGATCAACGTCGTCGCCAACGCCAAGAACCGCGCCCAGGCGCTGGCCTTCGTGGCGCATGCGCTGTCGGCGGAGGCCCAGAAGGCCTTCACGGAGCGGATGTTCTACGGCCCGACCAACCCCAATGCGCAGGTGTCCCCGGCGGCGCTGAACCGCACCGCGCTGGCGCCGCAGTTCCGCGAGCGGATCGTCGGCGTGGACTGGGAGGAGATGGTGCGGCTGCGCGATCAGTGGAACCAGCGCTGGCGCCGCGAGGTGATCGCAGCCAGCAGCCGGTGACCCATCTGCGCCTGGAGGGGCTGACCCGCCGATTCGCGGGCACGCCCCATCCGGCGGTGGACGGCGTCTCCCTGGAGTTGCCGCGCGGCGCGCTTCTGGCGCTGCTCGGCCCCTCAGGCTGCGGCAAGACCACCACGCTGCGCATGATCGCCGGGCTGGAGGTGCCGGATACGGGGCGCGTCGTCGTCGCGGACCGCGACGTGACCGCCCTGCCGCCGCACCGGCGCAACATGGGCGTGGTGTTCCAGTCCTACGCCCTGTTCCCCCACATGACCGCCGCGGCGAATGTCGCCTTCGGGTTGGAGATGCGCGGCATCCCGCGCGCCGAGCGGCAGGCGCGCGTGGCCGAGGCGCTGGACCTTGTCGGCCTGCGCGACTACGCGGCGCGCAAGCCGAGCAAGCTTTCGGGCGGGCAGCAGCAGCGCGTGGCGCTGGCGCGCGCCCTGGCGATCCGGCCCGACCTGCTGCTGCTGGACGAGCCGCTCTCGGCGCTCGACGCCAAGCTGCGCGAGGGCGTGCGGGACGAGATCCGTGCGCTGCAGCAGCGCGTCGGCGCCACCACCGTCTTCGTCACGCATGACCAGACGGAAGCCCTCGCGATGGCCGACCTGGTCGCGGTGATGAACGAGGGCCGCGTCGAGCAGCTCGGCACGCCGGAAGAGGTGTTCGAGCGCCCAGCGACGCGCTTCGTCGCCACCTTCGTCGGCCGTGCCGCACGCCTGCCGGGCAAGGTGGAGGCGCCGGGCGTGGTGCATTGCGGGGCGGTCGCGGTGAAGGCCGCGGCCACTCCCGCGCCCGGCGCGTCCGTCGAACTCTTTATCCGCCCGCACCACATCCGCCCGCTCGCGGAGGGCCATTCGGCGGACAATGCGCTCGATGCGCAGGTGCTGCGCCGGACCTTCACCGGCGACGTGGTCGCGCTGGAATGCGCCACGCCCGCCGGGACGCTGACGGCCGAGCTGCATGGCGGCACGCCGGGCGCCTCCGCCGCCGTCGGCAGCCGCCTTCGCCTCGGCTTCGCCGCGCAGGATGTGCGCGTGTTCCCGGCATGAGCGCGGCGCTGCTGCTGCTGCCGGCGGTGCTGATCCTGGCGGCGGGGTTCCTCTATCCCGTCGCGCTGCTCGGGCGGATCAGCCTCAACCGCACCAGCGACATCGGCGCTATGGAGCCCGATCTCACCCTCGCCACCTTCGAGAAGGTGGTGGGCGACGACTTCACCTGGGAACTCGCCTGGAACACCGCGACGCTCGCCGCCGGCAGCGCGCTGGCTGCGACCGCGCTGGCGCTGCCCGTGGTGCTGCTGATCCGCGCCGCCCCGCCGCGCTGGCGCGGCCTGCTCTCCCTGATGGCGATCGCGCCGCTGCTGGTCTCGGGCACCGCGCGCATCGTCGGCTGGCTCGCGATCCTCGGCGACCAGGGGCTGATCAACGCGATGCTGGAAGGCCTCGGCCTGACGAGCGAGCCCGTGCGGCTGATCAACAACTGGACCGGCGTGCGCATCGGGCTGACGGAAAGCCTGATGCCCTATGCCTGCCTGGTGCTGATCGCCGGCCTCGGCCGGTTGGATCCGCGGCTCGAGGAAGCCGCGGCGACGCTCGGTGCGACACGCACGAAGACCTTCCTGCGGGTGACGCTGCCGCTGGCGGCGCCGGCGCTGCTGGCGGCTTTCCTGCTGACCTTCGTGCTCGGCGTCTCCGCCTTCATCACCCCGCGGCTGATGGGCGGCGGGCGCGTCTTCGTCGTGGCGACCGAGATCTTCGACCTCGCGCTGGAGACGGTGGACTGGCCCGCCGCCGCGGCGCTGGCGATGCTGCTGCTCGGCGCGCTGGCGGTGGCGCTGGTGCTGCGCACGGCGTTGATGCGGAGCGCGCGCGCATGAGGCCGGGCTGGGCGCTGCGGCTGCTGGCTTTCTGCGGCTATGCGCTGCTGCTGGCGCCGGTGATCGTCGTCGCCCTCATCTCCTTCTCCGCCGGCGATTTCCTGACGTTTCCCCCGCCAGGATTCTCGACACGCTGGTACGAGGCGCTGTTCGCGAACGGGCAGCTGATGGCGGCGCTGCAGCGCTCCGCGATCCTGGCCTCGGTCGTCGCCGTGATCGCGCTGCTGGCCGGGTTGCCGGCCGCCTATGCGATCGCGCGGCTGCGCTTTCCAGGGCGCGACGCCATCGCCATGCTGATCGCGGCGCCGCTGCTGCTGCCGACGCTGGTGCTCGGCCTCGCGCTGCTGCTGGCATTGCAGCCGCTGAAGCTGGCGGCGACCTGGCCCGGCCTGGTGCTGGCGCATTCCATGGTCGCGCTGCCCTTCGCGGTGCGCATCATGACCACCGCCTTCGGCGCCGTGCCGAGGGAAGTCGAGGAAGCCGCCTGGACGCTCGGCGCCACGCCCATGCGCGCCGCGCTGCGCATCACCCTGCCGATCGCCGCACCCGGCGCGGCGGCGGCGGGCGCGCTGTGCTTCCTGGTGTCCTTCGACGAGACGGTGATCAGCCTGTTCCTGGTCGGCCCGCGGCTGTCCACCCTGCCGGTCGAGATGTTCCGCTATGTCGAGACGCGCACCGATCCGCTCGTCGCCGCCCTGGCGATGGCGCTGATCGGGGTCGCGCTCGCGGTCGTGCTGCTGGTGGAGCGGCTGGTCGGTTTCAACCGCGCTCTCGGGAGGAGTTGAGGATGCCGAAATACGTTGTCGAGAAGATGCCGGCGCCGATCAGCGCCGAGGTCATCGAATTGCTGGAAAAGACCGAGACGGCGACGGTGGGCCATTGGCGCCACTGGGGCTTCTGCGACCGGCGCATCCAGGGCCTGCTGCGCAAGCGCGTGGCCGGCACGGCGGTGACGCTGCAGGTGCCGGGACCGGATTCGACGCTGCTGCACCATGCGCTCGGCCTGCTGCGGCCGGGCGACATCCTGCTGGTGGACCGGCTCGGCGACGATCGCCATGCCTGCTGGGGCGGCGGCGTCACCGTCGCGGCGAAGGCGGCGGGCTGCAAGGCCGGCGTGGTGGACGGCGCCTGCACCGACATCGAGGAGGTGGAGGCGTCCGCCTTCCCCTTGTGGTGCCGCGGCCTCGCGCCGATCACCACGCGCATCTACGACCTGGGCGGGCGGATGAACGTGCCGGTTTCGATCGGCGGCGTCGTGGTGATGCCAGGCGATGCCGTGCTCTGCGACGAATCCGGCGTGCTGGTGCTGCCGCCGGGCGAGGCCGAGGCCGAGGCGCGCCAGGCGATCGCCCGGCAGGAGCGCGGCCTCGGCACCCAGGCCCGCTGCGCCGCCGGCGAGAAGCTGGGCGAGATCAGCGGCGCGACGGCGAAGGTGCTGGCCGGGCTTGCATGAGGCGCCGGTTCCGGGGTTCTAGTGGGCTTCTCCGGGCCTGTAGCTCAATGGTCAGAGCGGGCCGCTCATAACGGCTTGGTTGGGGGTTCGAGTCCCTCCGGGCCCATTTCCCCCGCTTCTTCGGTCCCGCATGGGACCGAAGAATAGGACGCGCAGCGTCCGTGAGGGGGAAATCCCCCGGAGGGATGAGAGTCGCGCCGCGCAGCGGCGCACCTTAGGATTCCGCCCCATGGACATCGCCAGCCTCCGCCGTTCCCGCGTGGACCAGGTCGGCTCCTTCCTCCGCCCCGAATGGCTGAAATCCGCCTTCCTCGCCCATGCCCGCGGCAAGCTGCCCTTGTCGGAGCTGGAAGCGGCGCAGGACCGCGCCATCGCCGAGCTCGTCGCGAAGCAGCGCGCCCTCGGCCTGCCCTTCGTGACGGACGGCGAGTATCGCCGCCTGAACTGGCAGGTCTCCTTCTCCGCGGTCGAGGGCTGGGATCTCTGGCCCGGCACCTGGGAAGCCTTCCTCAAGGCGCCGTCCAACATGGCGGAAGGCGAGCAGCCGAACGCCCGAGGCCTCGACACCGTCGTTTCCGCCCGCACGCCGGCAACCGCCCGCCTGCGCCTGGCCGACAGTTTTCCGCTGAAGGAGCTGCGCTACCTGCGCGACATCGCGCCGGACCTGCCGGCGAAAGTCACGCTGATGGGCCCCGACCGCGTCTGCCAGATGTGCGACGTCGCCGGCTCCGCGCCGCACTACGCCGACGGCGACGACTTCCTTGCCGATGTCGTCGCCATCCAGCGCCGCATGGCGGAGGAGCTGGTCGCTGCCGGCTGTTCCTACCTGCAGCTCGATGAGCCCAGCTACACCGGCTATGTGGACCCCGCGACGCTCGCGCGCATGACGGAACGCGGCGAGGATCCGCTGCGCAACCTGCGCCGCGCGGTGGAGGCGGACAACGCGGTGATCGCGGGCCTTGCCGGACGCGTCGTGACGGGCCTGCACATCTGCCGCGGCAACCGCGCCAGCATGTGGCACCGCGAGGGCACCTACGACGCGATCGCGGAGGCCGTGCTGGGCGGGCTGCGCTTCGACCGGCTGCTGCTGGAATACGACACCGCCCGCGCCGGCGGCTTCGAGCCGCTGCGCTTCCTGCCGAAGGACGGGCCTATGGTCGTGCTCGGCCTGGTCACGACGAAAAGCGGCGAGGTCGAGACGGTCGAGTCCCTGCTGCGCCGGCTCGAGGAAGCGGGCCGCTTCGTGGACCTGGACCGGGTCGCGCTCTCCCCGCAATGCGGCTTCGCCTCCGGCATCGGCGGCAACCTGCTGCCGGAGAGCGCGCAATGGCGGAAGATTGAAGTGATCCAGGAGACGGCGCGCCGGATGTGGGGCTGAGCGTGCCGACACGACCGCGCTTATGATGTCGCGATGCCCTTCGCCTACGACGTGTTCAAGCTGCTGCATGTGCTGGTAGTGGTGCTGCTCCTCGGCAACGTGACGGTCACCTCGATCTGGAAGCTCTACGCGGACCGCACGCGGGACCCCGTGGTCATCGCCTTCGCCCAACGCCTGGTCACGATCACCGACTGGTTCTTCACCTTCTGGGGCATCGTGCTGCTGGTCGCCGGCGGATACGGCGCCGCCTGGATCGCCGGGCTGGACGTGCTGCGCGACGACTGGATCGTCTGGGCCGAGGTGATGTTCGCGCTCGCCGGCGCGATCTGGCTGCTCCTCCTCGTACCGATCCAGATCCGGCAGTCGCGCCTGGCGCGCGGCTTCGCCCGCGGCGGCCAGGTGCCGGAGGAATACCGGCGGCTGAGCCGGCGCTGGATCGCCTGGGGCCTGGTCGCGACCGTGCCGCTGGTGATCGCGACCTGGCTGATGCTGCGGCGTGGCTGGTAGCGGCCCTCTCCGCACGGGGCGGCCGGATGGCCGGCAGCCCCGTGCGGCCGCGGGGGTTTCCCTCAACCCGCGGTCGTGCCATCTCGCCCCGACCGGTCCGCATCGCCCGAGGATCCCACCAAGCATGACAATCGCGGCCACCAGCCGGCTGACCCCGCATCTGCGGCGCCTGGAAGCCGAGGCCATCGGCATCCTGCGCGAGACCGCGGCGAGCTTCCGCAACCCGGTGCTGCTCTACTCGATCGGCAAGGACAGCTCCGTCGTCCTGCACCTGGCGCAGAAGGCCTTCGCGCCCGGGCGGCTGCCCTTCCCCTGCCTGCACATCGCCACCGGCTGGGACTTCCGCGCGATGCTCGACTTCCGCGACCGCCGCGCGAAGGAGCTCGACCTCAACCTGATCGTCCACACCAACCCGGACGGGCTGGCGCGCGGCATCAACCCGATCGAGCATGGCAGCCAGGTGCACATGAACGTCATGGGCACGGAGGCGCTGAAGCAGGCGCTGGACCTGCACAAGTTCGACGCCGCGATCGGCGGCGCCCGGCGCGACGAGGAAAAGGCCCGCGCCAAGGAACGCGTCTTCAGCCACCGCACCGCCGGCCACACCTGGGAGCCCCGCAACCAACGGCCGGAGCTCTGGGGCCTCTACAACACGCGGATCAACCAGGGCGAAGGGATGCGCGTCTTCCCGCTGTCCAACTGGACCGAGTTCGACGTGTGGGACTACATCGCCGCGGAGGACATCCCGATCGTCCCGCTCTACTACGCCGCCGAACGGCCGATCCTGCGCCGCGACGGCATGATCATCATGCGCGACGACGAGCGCATGCCCCTGCTGCCAGGCGAACAGGTGGAGATGTGCTGGGTGCGCTTCCGCACCATGGGTGACTGGCCACTCACCGCCGCCCATGAAAGCCGCGCCGCCACCATCGACGAGGTCATCCTCGAACTGCGCGAGAGCCGCGTGAGCGAACGCGCCGGCCGCCTGATCGACCGCGACCAGGAAGCCTCCATGGAACGCAAAAAGCGCGAAGGGTATTTTTGAGCGGCTGCCGCTGTCGGGTTGCCAAGTGGGGCACCCCGCCGGCGTCAGGTTGCGCCGGCTGACAGCGCAGCGGCACCGCCGGCCGGTGGCCGCGAGACACCTTCGCAACGCGACCGCGGCAGCAGTACGAAAAAACCCCGGCAGGGGGACTGCCGGGGTTCGTGTGACGGGCGTTCAGCCTCTTGTCGTGGTGCGGTGCGCCGCGAGGATCACTCGCTGTTCTGGCGCACGCCCATGAACTGCAGCAGCAGCTGGAACAGGTTCACGAAGTTCAGATACAGCGCCAGCGCGTCGAAGACGCTGCGCTTGCCCGCGAGCTCCGTGCCCTCGGCGTAGGCGTGCTCGATGTAGTCCGCCTTGATCCGCTGCGTGTCGTAGGCGGTGAGGCCGACGAAGACCACCACGCCGATCACGCTGATCGCGAACTGCAGCGCGCTGCTGCCGATGAAGATGTTGACGATGCTCGCGATGATGATGCCGATCAGGCCCATCATCATGAAGCTGCCCATCTTCGTCAGGTCCGCCTTCGTCGTGTAGCCATAGAGGCTGACCGCGCCGAACATCGCCGCCGTGATGAAGAAGGTGCTGGCGATGGAGGCCGAGGTGTAGATCGCGAAGATGTTGGACATCGACGCGCCCATCACCGCGCAGAAGGCCCAGAACAGGGCCTGCGCGCCGGTCTTGCTCATCCGGTTGATGCCGAAGCTCAGCACCAGGATGAAGGCGAGGGGCGAGAACATCGCCACCCAGCCGAGGATCGTCGGCACCGTGGCGTTGCCGCGCGGGGTGCGGACCACCTCGTAGAAGAGGCTGGCAATGGCGGGGTTGCTGGCGATGAGGAAGGCGACGATGCCGGTCAGCAGGAGGCCGGAGGCCATCCAGTTGTAGACCCGCAGCATATACGCCCGGAGACCCTCATCGAGCTGGGCGGCGTCCACGGCCGAGGCCCGCCCGAAGGGCTGGGTCCAGGCCGAGCCGCCCGTCTGGAAGCGGTTGTCGGGGCCGAAAGCCATGGTGAGATCATCCTCCCGGCGGGACGAGGGTGGAATCAGGAAAGGCTGTCACGTCCCGGCGTCCGCCATCATATGGAGTTTTCGTAATCCAGATCAACTGGGGCATCCGTGACGGCTTGATGGAGCCGGCCCGCAAAGGTGACATGGCCGTCAGGCGGCGCCGGTCACCCAGTAGCCCTGGTGCGGCACCGCGCCCTCGGCCTCCAGGCAGGGTCCGACCACCTCGACCGGCTCCGCTGCGCTGTCCAGCACCGCCCGGCAGGAGAGCGACAGGCCGGCGGTGTGCGGCTGGGCGTTGCGCAGGTGCAGGATGGCGGCGGCCGACAGGCCGTAAACCACCCGCCCGACGCCGGTGTAGAAGATGGCCGCCGAGCACATCGCGCAGGGCTCGCCCGAGGAATAGATCGTCGCCCGGCGCAGCCGCGCGCGCGGAAGACCCGCCGCGATCACCGCCTGGCAGGCGTTCATCTCGGAATGCGCGAGCGTCCCGCCCCCGCCGGCCCCCTGGGTGGAGAGGCCCTCGGCGAGGATGGTGCCGTCCTCCGCGACGATCACGGCGGCGAAGGGGCGGTCGCCGCGCTCGCGCGCCTTCATGGCAAGCGCGAAGGCATGGCGGAGCTGGGCGGCGTCGCCCTCGGCGATCGGCTGTTCCATTCCGCCAGGGAAGCCCGCCGCTACTCGTTGCGCAACAGCGG
Source organism: Falsiroseomonas bella (assembly GCF_003173615.1). Taxonomy (GTDB): domain Bacteria; phylum Pseudomonadota; class Alphaproteobacteria; order Acetobacterales; family Acetobacteraceae; genus Falsiroseomonas; species Falsiroseomonas bella. The sequence continues at coordinate 478,171 of NZ_QGNA01000001.1, forward strand.
CGCCGGGCGGGCGCGCAGCGCCAGCGCCGTGCCCACATAGCCAAGCGCCAGCGTCAGCAGCACGCAGCCCACCACCACGGCGGCCAGCGTGCCCGGCAGGAACACCCATTCGCCGCGCATGACGAAGCGCACCACCGCCCAGGACGCGGCGGAGCCCGCCGCCGCGGCCAGCAGCCCGGCCACCAGCCCGAGCAGGCCGAATTCCACCAGCCAGGCAGCGCGGATCTGCGACCGGGTCGCGCCGACGGTCTTCAGCACCACCGCGTCGCGGACCCGCCGCCGCTGCCCGGCCGCGACGGCGCCAGCAAGCACCAGCATCCCCGCCAGCAGCGTGACCGAGGAGGTCGCCTGCAGCGCCACGCCGACACGCGTGAGGAGCCCCGCCACCGCCTCCAGCGCGTCGCGCACGCGGATGCCGGAGACGTTGGGGAAGGCGTCCGTGATGGCTCGCAGCACGCCCGTCTCGGCCTCCGGCGCGCTCCGCACGGTCGCGATATGCGTGTGCGGCGCCGCCTCCAGCAGGCCGGGCGAGGCGACCATGACATAGTTGATGCCCAAGCCCCGCCACTGGATCTCCCGCAGGGAGGCGATCGTCAGGTCGATGTCGCGGCCCAGCACGTTGACGGTGATGACGGAGCCAAGACCGATGCCCCAGCCATCGGCGATGTTGGCGTCGAAGGACACCAGCGGTGGGCCGTCATAATCGGCCGGCCACCACTGCCCGGCGACGAGCCGCGTGCCTTCCGGTGGCGTCGCGGCATAGGTCAGGCCGCGGTCGCCACGCATCGCCCAGCGCGTATCCTCCCGCACGCGGCCCATCATCTCCTCGGCCGGCACGCCATCCACCGCGACCACGCGGGCGCGGAGCGACGGGGCGCGCTTCACCTCGGCCACGCCGGGCTGCGCCGCGGCGAGGCGGTCGAACTCCCGCGCCTGCTCGTTCTGGATGTCGATGAAGAAGAAGGAAGGCGCGGCCTGCGGGATCTGGTCGGAGATCTGCCGGCGCAGATTGCCCTCGATGGTGGCGATGGCGGCGAGCGTGGTCAGCCCGATGCCGAGCGCCACCAGCATGGTCGGCGTCGGCGCGCCGGGGCGGTGCAGGTTGGCGAGGCCCAGCCGCCAGGCGGGGCGGCGGATGTGCCGCAGCGACCGCGCGAGCCGCATGAGCGCGCTCGCCCCCAGGCGGAACAGCAGCAGCGTTGCCGCCGCGCCGGCGACGAAGCCCATGGCGAAGCGCGGCTGCTCGGCCGTCGCGATCACCAGCACCGCCAGTGCCAGCCCCGCCGCCGCATTGGCCAGGATCAGCCCGCGCGAGGGCCAGCCCGGATTGGCGGTGACCGTGTCGCGGAACAGCGCCGCACCCGGGATGCGCTGCGCCCGGCCGAGCGGCCAGAGCGCGAAGGCCAGCGCCGTCAGCAGGCCGAACAGCGCGGCGAGGGCCAGTTCATACGGATAGATGCCGAGGCGCGGCGGCACCGGCAGCGCACCGGCCAGCGCCTGCGCCGCCAGCCAGGTCAGCCCGAAGCCCGCCACCAGCCCGATCCCGATGCCGAGCAGCGCCAGCGCCAGCACCTGGATCAGATAGGTCGCCAGGATCGTCCCGGCCGGCGCGCCCAGGCAGCGCAGCGTCGCGATGGTGCGCCCGCGCGCCTCCAGCCAGGCGCGCACGCCCGTCGCCACGCCGATGCCACCCACCAGCAGGGCCGTGAAGCCGGCGAGGGTGAGGAAGGAGGCGGCGCGGTCCAGGAAGCGGGTGACGCGCGGCTCGGCCTCGCCGGCGAAACGCACCCGCCAGCCGCCATCGCCATGCGCCGCCTGCCATTCCTCCGCGAAGCGGCGCGCGTCCACCCCGGCGGGCAGCCGCACGCGGGTGTCGTAGTCGAAGAGCGAGCCCGGCTGGATCAGCCCGGTCTCGGGGATGGCGGAGGCCAGCGCCAGGGCGCGCGGGCCGAGCACCGCGGGGCTCGCGATGCGGTCGGGCTCCGTCGCGACGATGCCGACGAAGCGGAAGGTCGCCTCCCCGATCCGGACCGGATCGCCGGGCCGCAGCCCGAGGCGCTCGGCCACCGAACCTTCCAGCGCCACGCCGTGCCGGCCCTGGCGCGGGGCGAGGGTGGCGTCGGCGGGCGCCAGCACCAGTTCGCCATAAAGCGGATAGAGGGCATCCACCGCCTTCAGCTCCACCAGCGACCGCTCGCCCGAGGGGGCGATGGCCATGGCGCGCATCTCGATCACTTCGGAGACGACGGCGCCGCGCGCCGTCGCCCAGTCCTTCGCGGCCTGGGAGAGCGCGCGCTGGTTGGTCTCCACCTCGAGGTCGCCGCCGAGCAGCCTGGCGCCGTCGGCCCGCAGCCCGGCCTCGGTCGCGGCGCGCAGCGTGCCGACCGCGGCGATGGCCGCCACGCCGAGGGCGAGGCAGGCGAGCACGATGCGCAGCGACTTCAGCCCGCCGCGCAGCTCGCGGCGGGCGAGCCGCCAGCCCTGCAGGATATGCGTGGTCATTCGGCGGCGAGCCGCAGCGCCTGGGTGTCGCTGACGATCCGCCCATCCTCGATCCGCACCTGGCGACCACAACGCTCGGCCAGCGCCGGGTCGTGGGTGATCAGCAGCAGCGTGGTGCCGAGCCGGGCGCGCAGGCCGAACAGCAGGTCCATCACCACGACGCCCGTCGCGCGGTCGAGGTTGCCGGTCGGCTCGTCGGCCAGGATCAGCCGCGGCTCCGCCACCACGGCGCGGGCCAGCGCCACGCGCTGCTGCTCGCCGCCCGAGAGCTGGCCGGGATAATGCTCCAGCCGGTGGCCGAGCCCGACCTCCTTCAACGCTGCCGCGGCGCGGTCGAAGGCGTCGCGCCGCCCGGCGAATTCCAGGGGGATCGCGACATTCTCCAGGGCCGTCATGGTCGGCACGAGGTGGAAGGCCTGGAAGACAATCCCAATCTCATCGCGGCGGAACCGGGCCAGCGCATCCTCGTCCAGCCCGGCGAGGTCCCGGCCCGCCACGGAGAGGCGGCCGGCCGTCGGCCGCTCCAGCCCGGCCAGCAGCATCAGGAGCGAGGTCTTGCCCGAACCCGAGGGTCCGACGATCCCCACCGCCTCCCCGGCGGCCACGGACAGATCCACCCCCCGCAGCACCTGCACCGGGCCGGAAACGGCCTGGGCGGTGAAGACGAGGCCGCTGGCCTGGATGAGGGACGCTGGCTGGTCGATCACGGGTCTCTCCGGCATTTCCCCCCGATATGGGCGCCGGGCGGTGCTGCGAAAGGCATGCGCCGGTATCGCAATGTTGCTGGCGGCGAGTCACGGCGCCGCGGCGCAGGGGGCTGGCGGAGGGGAGATCCGCCTGCTGATGCTGGGGGATTCCATCACGGCCGGCTTCGGCTTGGCGCGCTCCGAGGGGCCGCCGGCCCGGATCCAGGCGCTTCTGCGGGAGAAGGGGCGGAATGTCCGGGTGATCGATGCCGGCGTCTCGGGCGACACCACGGCGGGGGGCCGGGCGCGCCTGGCCTGGGCGCTGGCCGACCGCCCGCATGCGGTGATCGTGGCGCTGGGGGGCAATGACGGGTTGCGCGGGCTGACCCCGGCGCAGATGAAGGCCAATCTCGAGGACATCCTGGACCGCCTCGGCCAGCGCAACATCCCGGTGCTGCTGGCCGGCATGGTCGCGCCCCCCAATCTCGGCCGCGACTACGGGGAGGAATTTTCCGCGGTTTTCGAGACGCTGGCGCGGGAGAGGCCGAACGTCGTGTTCTATCCCTTCCTGCTGGACGGCGTGGCCGGGAACCCGGCGCTCAACCAGGCGGACCGCATCCACCCGACGGCGGAGGGGGCCGACCTGATCGCCCGCCGGATGCTGCCTTTCATCAAAACCCTTCTGGACCGCGTCGCGATTCCCGCCGCAGGCTAAACGGGTTCGGATTCGCGGAGGGCTCCCCATGCTGCGCCTCTTCGTCGCCCTCGCCCTGCCCGCCCTGGTCAAGACGCAGCTCGGCGCGCTGGCGGGCGGCATCCCCGGGGCGAAATGGGTCCCGCCCGAGAACTACCACCTGACGCTCCGCTTCATCGGCGAGATCGAGCCCTGGCGCGCCGAGGAGGTGGACGCGGCGCTGGCCGGCATCCGCTCGCCACGCTTCGACCTGGCGCTGGCCGGGATCGGCACCTTCGAGAAGGCCGGGCGGATCATGTCCCTGCATGTCCCGGCGGAGCGGTCGGAGGCGCTGGGCCGTCTGCAGGGCAAGGTGGAGACCGCGCTGCAGCGTGTGGGCCTGGAGCCGGAGCGGCGCCGCTTCGCCCCGCATGTCACCCTGGCCCGCACTGAGAAGGCGGAGACGCACAAGCTCGTCTCCTTCCTGCAGGCGCATGCGCTGTTCCGCCCGCCGCCGGTGCCGATCGAGCACTTCACCCTGTTCTCCTCCCGGCTCGGGAAGGAAGCCGCGCATTATGTTCCGGAGGTGGAGTACGAGCTCGCGTGATCCGCTTTCGCGGCCGCGCCCCACGGTGGTAAGGTGGCTGCCGTGCGCTTCCGCCCCGCCCTGACGCGCCTGCTGGTCGTCCTGCTGCTGCTGCAGTGGGGCACGGCCCTCGGCCATTGCCTGCGCCTGGCGGCGCCGGCGCCGGGCTTCACGGTGGAGATCTGCACCGCGGAGGGCTTGCACCGGGTGACCCTGCCGGGCGGCGAGGACGCGCCGGCCGAGCATGCGCATGCCGGCGGCATCTGCCCCGCCTGCCAGGGCCCGGCCGCCTTCGCGCTGCTGCCACCCACGCCCGGCGTCGCCGCGCCCGTGGTGCTGGCCCAGAGCGCCGACCCGCCGCCCCCGCCCCAGCCGCAATTCCCGACGCCGCCGCGGTCCTGCCAGCCGAGGGCGCCGCCGACCTCCTGATCCGACCCGTCCCAACTCTCCGGATTCAGGAATTCAGCTCATGTCGAACGATGGTCTTCGCGCGCGCCCGCTGTCGCGGCGCGTCCTTCTCACTTTGGCCACCCCCCTCCTCCTGCCCGCTGCCGCGCGGGCGCAACCGGCGGGCGGGATCACCGTCACCGCCCCCTGGACCCGCGCCATGCGGGCCGGCGGCACAGGCGCCGGCTTCATGACCATCCGCAACGCCGGTACGACCCCCGACCGCCTGGTCGCGGCCCGCGCTGGCATCGCGCGCGTGGTCGAGTTGCACACGCATGTCCGCGAAGGCGACGTGATGCGCATGCGCCCGGTGCCGGCGATCGAGGTGCCGGCCGGCGGCACCGTCACGCTCCAGCCCGGCGGGCTGCACCTGATGCTGATCGGCCTCAACGCAGCGCTGGAGCAGGGAAGCAGCGTGCCGGTGACTTTGGTCTTCGAGCGCGCCGGCGAGATCGCCATCGAGCTCAAGGTCGAAAGCGCCGGCGCCCGCGGACCCGCCGCGCAAGGCCACGGCCACTGACGCGCAGCGAGGGCGGGGTGTAGAGGGCCGCGTGCCCCTCCTCGCCCTCGCTTATCTCGCCTTCATCGGGCTCGGCCTGCCCGATCCGCTGCCCGGCGCGCTGTGGCCCGAGGTCGCGCCGGCCTATGGCCTGCCGAATGCCGGGCTCGGCCTGCTGCTGGCAGGGCTTTCGGTCGGCTACATACTGGCCGGGCTGCTGGCCGGGCGGATCATCGCGGCACTCGGCATCGGCGGCGTGCTGGCGGCGAGCGTCGGCGCCACCGCCCTCGCCGCCTTCGGCCAGGCGCTGGCGCCGCCCTTCGGCCTGTTCGTCACGCTGGCGGTGCTGGCCGGGGCGGGCGGTGGCGCGGTGGATGCGGCGCTGAACGCCTGGTCGGCGCGGCATCTCGCGCCGCGCCACCTGAACTGGCTGCATGCCTGCTGGGGGATCGGCGCCACGCTCGGCCCTGCCGCCGCCGCGGCACTGCTGGCGGCGGGCGCGGGGTGGCAGGCGGTGTATGCGACCGCCGGCGCGCTGCTCGCCGCGCTGGCCGGCGGCTTCGTGCTGACCCGCCGGCGCTGGGACGACACGCCGCCGCCCGAGGCCCCGCCGCGCCACGGCACCATTGCCGCGCTGCGCTCCCCGGTCGCGCGGCTGCAGATGGCGGTGTTCTTTGTCTACACCGGGTTGGAGGCCGGCGCCGGCCAATGGGCGGCGACGATCCTCACCGCGCGCGGCGCAACCCCGGCCGAGGGCGCGGCCGCCGCCACGCTGTTCTTCGCCGCGCTGGCCGGCGCGCGCATCGGGATGGGCTTCGTGGTGGACCGGATCGGTCCCGACCGGCTGCTGCGCCTCGCGGTGCCGCCGACCGCAGTGGCAGCGCTGCTGCTGGCCTTCGGCGGGGCCGACCTGCTGGCGCTGGTGCTGCTCGCCACCCTGCTGGCGCCGGTCTATCCGACCGTGATGGCGCGGACGCCCGCGCGGCTCGGGCCGCTCGCCACCCATGCCTTCGGGCTGCAGGTGGCGGCGGCGATGGCCGGGGTGGCGGTGCTGCCGGGGCTGATGGGGCTCGCCGCCGACGCCTTCGGCGCGGCGGCGGTGCCCTGGCTCCTGGTGGGGCTCTCGGTGCTGCTGGCCTGGCTGGTGCTGCGCCTGCCGGAGCCCCGTGCCGCTTCGGCTACAGGATGAAGTCCGTGGCGGCGAGGCTCGTCACGCCGGTCAGCGCGATCTCCATGTCGGCCGCCGCGTCGCCGTTCACGTCGAACTGCACGATCGCCTTGCCGTCCTGCACGGTGTAGCGCGCCTGCCCGCCCTTGCCGGTTGCGAAGGCGTCGGTGCCGATGAAGGTGAAGGCGTCGTCCTCGAGCGTCGCGGTCCGCGCATCGATGGCCGAGACGTCCAGCCGGTCGCCGCGGGTGAAATCCTCCACCACGTCGCGGTTGGCGCCGACAGCGCTGTGGGTCTGCACGATGTCGCCGATGCGGCTCCAGACGAAGATGTCCGCGCCCTCGCCGCCGCGCATCACGTCCCGCCCGGCATCGCCCTGCAGGGTGTCATCCCCGAACCCGCCGGAGAGGGAATCGGCGCCGTAGCCGCCGATCAGCAGGTCGTTCCCGCCATCGCCCGAGAGGCTGTCGTTGTTATGGCCGCCATCCAGCGTGTCGTTGTCGAAGCTGCCGGAGAGATGGTCGTTGCCGGCGCCACCGGAGAGCTTGTCGTTGCCGTAGCCGCCATGCAGCTGGTCGTTGCCGCTGAAGCCGTCCAGCACGTCGTTGCCGTCGCCGCCTTCCAGCAGGTCATCCTCGCTGCCGCCGTCCAGCGTGTCGGCGCCGGCATGGCCGCGCAGCGTGTCGCGCCCCGCGCCGCCGAACAGCTTGTCGTTGCCCGCATCGGCCGCACCGAGCACGTCGCCCTGGATCAGGTCGTCGCCATTGCCGCCGAGGATGTGGTCGGACCCCTCGTTGCCCTGCAGAACGTCGCCGTTGTCGCCGCCATTGATCGTGTCGTTGCCGCTGCCGCCACTGATCGTGTCGCTGCCGAACTCGCCCATCAGGCTGTCGGCGCCGGCGCCGCCCACCATCAGGTCCGCGCCGTCATAGCCCGACATCGTGTCGTTGCCGTCGCCGCCATACATCGTGTCGAGGCCCGCGCCGCCGCGCAGCACGTCGTTGCCGGTGCCTCCATCCATCCAGTCGTCGCCGTCGCCGCCGTTCATCGTGTCGCGCCCGGCGCCGCCCAGCAGGCGGTCATTGTCTTCGAAGCCCTCGAGCTGGTCGTTGCCGTCGCCGCCTTCGAGGGTGTCGTTGCCCTGGTGGCCGAACAGCGTGTCGTTGTCGGCCCCGCCCTTCAGCAGGTCGTTGCCGCCGCCGCCATGCAGGTAGTCGTTGCCGGCATCGCCCCAGAGCGTGTCGTTGCCGTCGCCGACGAAGATCAGGTCGTCGCCCTCGAAGCCGCGGGCGCGGTTGTTGCCGCCGTTGAGGAAGAAGGTCTCCCCGAACAGGCCGGTGGCGCGCCAGCCGGTGAAGTCGTCGGCGCGGTCGTCGCCGTCGTAGCGGAAGATGCTCATGGCGGAGGTCCCTTCTTGCCTGGCCGCTTCGGTGCGCGGCGATGGGGGGACACTGCCGCACGGGGCCGGGCGCCACCTGTTCCCGGCGGGACACCCCGCGCGGGAGGCGCTATCCTGGCGGCATGGCAGCCCCCTCCATCGTGGTGCTCACCGGCGCCGGGATCAGCCGGGAATCGGGCCTGGCGACCTTTCGCGACGCCGACGGCATCTGGGCCAAGGTGCGGATCGAGGATGTCGCGACGCCGGAGGCCTTCGCGCGCGACCCGGCGCGCGTCCACGCCTTCTACAACGCGCGCCGCGCCCAGCTGCGCGATCCCGCCATCCTGCCGAACGCCGCCCATCACGCCCTGGCCGAGCTGGAGGCACGCTGGCCCGGGGACTTCCTGCTGGTCACGCAGAACGTGGATTCCCTGCACGACCGTGCCGGCTCCCGCCGGCTGCTGCACATGCATGGCGAGCTGATGAAGGCGCGCTGCCGCCATTGCGGCGCCGTCTCGCCCTGGGAGGCGGACCTCTCCACCGCCACGCCCTGCCCCGCCTGCGGCAAGGCGGGCGGCATGCGGCCGCATGTCGTCTGGTTCGGCGAGATGCCGCTGCACATGGAGGAGATCGGCGCCGCGCTGGACCGCTGCGGCCTGTTTGTCGCGATCGGCACCAGCGGGCAGGTCTATCCCGCCGCGGGCTTCGTCGCCGAGGTGCGCGGCCGCGCCCGCACGGTGGAGCTGAACCTCGAAGCCTCGGCGGTGCGCGGCGACTTCGACGAGGCGCGACACGGCAAGGCGACCGAGATCGTGCCGCGCTTCGTGGCGGAGCTGCTCGCCAGATGCTGATCCGCGCCGCGCTGGCCGTTCTGCTGCTCGCGCTGCCCGCGGCGGCGCAGGATACAAGGCGTCCGCCGCCCGGGCTGCTCATGCCGGGCGTCGGCCCCGACGACCCGCGGCGGCCGGTGAACCGTCGCCTGCAGCCCTTCGAATCCCTCGGCCGGGTGCAGACCGAGCTCGGCGGGCGCTGCACCGGCGCGCTGGTGGCGCCGGACCGGGTGCTGACGGCGGCGCATTGCCTGATCGCACCCCGCACCAACCGCCCGGTGCAGCCGCGCTCGGTGCATTTCCTGCTGGGCTATGAGCGCGGCGAATGGACGGCGCAGGCGCGCGTCGCCAGCTTCGTCATCGGGGACGGCTATGACCCGCAGCGGGGGGAGGCGGGCGCCGACTGGGCGCTGCTGACGCTGGACCGGCGCCTCGGCCCGCCGCATCGGCCGCTGCCGCTGCTGCGCCAGGTGCCGGCGCCGCGCACGCCCGCGATGCTCGCCGGCTACCAGCAGGACCGGCCGGAGGTGCTGCTGGCGGATTCCCAGTGCCGCATCCTCGGCCTCAACCGGCCGCGCGGCGGCCTGCCGACGCTGGTGCATGACTGCGCCGGCACGCGCGGATCGAGCGGCGCGCCGCTGCTGGTCCAGCTGCCGGGCGGCGGCTGGGGCGTGGCGGGCGTGGCGGCGGCCGTGAGCGCCGACATGGCGCTCGGCTTCGCCGTCCCGGCCGCGGTGGTGGGCGAGGTGGAGTGAGATGGGCGGGATGAGGCATCGTATCCTGGCCGCCGCGGCGGCCGCCCTGCTGGTCGCGCCCGCCGCGGCGCAGGAGGCGCCGTCCCGCCCGCAGGTGCAGCTGCGGCCGCCGCCGGCCTGGATGACCAACCCGCCGAGCGGCCCGCCGAAGGTCGAGCTGCGCCGCGCGCCCGACTGGCTGATCACGCCTGAGCAGGGCCGGCCGCAGGGCCAGCGCCCGGCGGCGCCGCGACCCGCCGAGCCCGCGGCCCCGCCCGCCGCGCCGCGCCAATCCGCGACGCCGCCGCCGGCCGGGCAGTCGCCCTCCCCGCAGGCTGCGGCCCCGCCGGCGGCGCGGCGCCTGGGCATCGGGCGGGAGGATCCGCGCGTGCCGGTGGATCCGGCCGTCGCCCCCTGGCGCGGCGTGGGCCGCCTGCAGCGGGACGGCGCCACCTGCACCGGGGCGCTGGTCGGGCCGCGCAGCGTCGTCACCGCCGCCCATTGCCTGGTGGGGGGCGGCGAGGACGGCAAGCGGATCATGCCCGCCTCCGCCTTCCGCTTCCTGCTGGGCTTCGAGCGCGGGCGCTGGGTGGCCGAAGCGCGGGTCAGGGCGATCCGGGTGGACCCGGATTTCGACGCCTCCGCCGCCTCGCCCGGGCCGGACTGGGCGGATTGGGCGCTGCTGACGCTGGACCGGCCGCTCGGCACGCCGGACCGCGTGCTGCCGCTGCTGCGCCGGGTGCCGCTGGCGAGCGACCGGGCGATGGTGGGCGGCTACCAGCAGGACCGGCGCGACGTGCTGCTGGCGGACCCGGATTGCCGGGTGGTCGGCACAACGATGCACGACCTCGGCCGCCCCATGCTGCTGCATGACTGCACCGCGACGCGCGGCGCCTCCGGCGGGCCGGTGCTGGTGGAACTGCCGGAGGCGGGCGGCTGGGCCGTTGCGGGCGTGCTGGTGGCGATGCGGCGCGGCATGCCGATCGGCGTGGCCGTGCCGGCCGAGGTGCTGCCCGAGCTGGAATAGGCGGGATCAGCCCCCGTCGCGTTCCAGCCGCTCGATGTCGTCGTCCGAGAAGCCGAAATGATGGGCGATCTCGTGGATCAGCACGTTGCGGACCAGGCGGAACAGATCCTCCCCGGTCTCGATCCATTCCAGCAGGATCGGCTCGCGGTAGAGGGTGATGCTGTCGGGCTCCGCCGGCACGTCCAGCACGCTCTTCTGCGTCAGCGGCGTGCCCCGGTAGAGGCCGGTCAGCGCCCAGGGGCTTTCCAGGCCGACCGCCTGGGCGGTCTCCTCGTCGGCGACCTCCTCCACAACGATGGCGGCGCCGCGCACCAGGTCGCGCAGTTCCTTCGGGATCGCCGAGAAGGCCTGCTCGGCCAGCTCGACGATGTCCTCGAGCGTGGGGGGGTGGTGGAACCGTGCCATGCCGCATCCACCTCTTGCGGCATCGTCCCGTCAAGCCGGAGCCGTGACCGATGATCGAGAAGCTGGATGACGCCGCCCGCGCGGCCCTGCCCGAGACCCTGCCGCGCTGGACCCTGGTGGAGGGGCGCGACGCGATCCGGCGCGATTTCCGCTTCCGCGACTTCTCCGAGGCCTGGGGCTTCATGGGCCGCGTGGCGTTGCTGGCGGAGAAGCAGGACCATCACCCCGAATGGTTCAACGTCTGGAACCGGGTGGAGATCGTGCTGAGCACGCATGACGCGGGCGGCCTTTCGGCGCGCGACGTCGCGCTCGCGCAGGCGATCGACGCGCTGGTGGCGTAGCGGGCGGCTATCCGCCGCCCTGCCACTGCTTCACCGCCTCGATAGGCCAGAGCAGCATCAGCACGTTCAGCGTCAGGTTGTCGCGGATCATCCAGCCGACGAAGAGCTCCATCGCCAGCACCAGGACGACGCTGAGCCAGACCGGCAGCCGCGCGGCCAGCCAGAAGCCCACCCACATGGCGGCGATGTCGGCCACCGAATTGATCACGCTGTCGCCGAAATAGTCGAGGGAGATGGTCGTCTCGCGGTAGTGGCGGATCACCGCATCGGTGTTCTCGATGACTTCCCACGCGGCCTCGACCAGCGTCGCAATGGCGAGGCGCGGCCAGAAGCCGGCATTGCGCAGCAGCAGCCAGGTGGCGCCGTAGAACAGCAAGCCGTGCACGACGTGGGACGGCGTGTACCAGTCCGTGAGGTGCTGGGAGTTGCCGCTGGAGAACACCTCGCCATGCCAGAGCGAGACATAGCCGCACTTGCAGATCGGCGTCCGCCCCATCCAGAGCAGGACCGCCGCGGCGAGCACGGCGGTCCCGAGGATGACAAGAGGCCAGAGCCCCGGACGATTGCTGGCTACGCGGCGCGTCGGACGCTCCTGCCTTCGAACAGGTCGCGACCGGCGACCAGGGCGCGGATCTTCGCATCCACGATGTTGCGCTTCAACATCCAGAAGCCGCAGTCGGGGTGGATGTAGCGCACGCGGCCGGGGCCGATCACCGTCTCCGCCCGCTCGATCGCGCGGGCGATGTCGTCCGCGCTCTCGACATCGGTGCGCTTGATGTCCACCACGCCGAGGCCCATGCCGATCTCCGGCCGCAGGTTGCGGAAGACCGCGAGTTCCTCGGCGGGACGGTGGGCGTTCTCCATCACCACATGGTCCACCTGCAGGCTGTTCAGGTAGCCCATCAGCTTGTCCCAGCCGCCCTTCTGGATCGACTGGCCCCCATAGTTGCCGAAGCAGAGATGCACCGCGGCCTTGGTCTTCACCGCGCGCAGCACGCGGTTGATCGCCTCCGCGGCCCAGGGCGCCTCCTCCGGGCTGCCGGGCAGGTTCGCCTCGTCCACCTGGATCACCGCCGCGTCGCAATGCGCCACCTGCTCGGCCAGCACGTCGGCGATGGCGAGCGCCACCTTCTCCGCGCTGCCGCCGTAGTGTTTGTCGATCAGCGTCTTCGCCAGCATGTGCGGGCCGGTCAGGGTGAACTTCAGCGGCTTCGTCGCCAACCGTCGCGCCTTCGCGCAGGCCGCCGGCAGGTCCAGCGTGCCGTGCCCGATCGGTCCGTCCACCACGCCGGGCGGACGCAGGCGGAAGGCCATGCCGCGCTGGGCGCGGTACTCCAGCACCTCCTCGAAGGTGGCGTCGTTGCGGATGCCGGAGAGCGGGCGGGTGAAATACTCGATCATCCCGTTGGTCTCGGGATGGTTCACGTCGAAGCGGTAGAGCTCGCCGTCGCAGACCAGGTCGATCCCCGCCTGCTCCTGCGTGGTGATCACCACGCGCGTCGCGTCGGCGACGGCCGTCTCCGACGGCAGCGCGGCCAGCCAGTCGGGAACCGGATAGCTCCCGACGACGGTGGTGAGGATACGCGGGGTGCTCATCGCGCGGCCCCCCGGAAGCCGGGCACGGCGGGGTCCAGCAGCTCGTTGGTCATCACCTCGGCAGGCGTGGTGGCGGGGATGTTGAAGGCAGTCTTCACCGCCTCGATCGTCTGCTCCATGCGCGCCGGCTCCATGCCGCCGAGCGGCTGCGTCGAGCCCGCATCGGAGGTCATCAGCACGCCGACCAGGCCCCAGCCGACGCGCAGGTCCTCGACGCTCATCGCCGCCGGCTGCGCCGTGGCGGCAAGGCAGGGCTCGGGGTTGGCGAGGCAGGCGGCATAGGCGCGCTGCGTCACGCGGGTGAAGCGCTGCGCGGCGTCGCGATTGCCGCGCAGCCAGGCGCCGTTGAAGAAGAAGGCGTTGCCATAGGGATTGAAGCCGATGTCGCGCGTCGCGACGAAGCCGAGATCCTGCCCGAGCGCACGCTGATAGACGTGATGCGAGGTGTAGAACTCCGTCGTGATGTCGATCGCGCCCGACTGCAGCGAGGTCACCTTGGCCGGCGGCGCGATGTTCACCCAGGAGACGGAATCGGCCGGGATGCCGAGTGCGCGGGAGATCATCGGCCACATCACGCGCGCCGCATCCGCCGGCGGCGTGCCGATGCGCCTTCCGCGGAAATCCTGCGGTGAGGCGATGCCCGCCGACTTGCGCCAGTAGATGCCGTAGGGCGATTGGACATAGATCATCATGCCCGCGACGAGATCGGCGCCCTGCGCGCGCGCCTGCAGCGCGACCGGGCTGTCCACGATGCCGACCTGCGCCTGGCCGGCGCCGACGCGCTGCGCGGCAAAGCCGGAGCCGCGGCCGTTCTCGATCGTCAGCGCGATGCCGGCATCGCGGTACATGCCCTGCTGCTGCGCCCAGTAGAGCGGCGCGTGATCGGGGCCCGGCGTCCAGTTCAGCACCAGCGCCATGCGGTCCTGTGCCGCTGCAGGCACGGCGAGGCCGAGCGCCGCGGCGGCGGCGAGCAATGTGCGTCGGATCATGGTTCTTCCTCCCTCATGCTATTCCGAGCCGGTCGTAGACCCGGCGCGCCAGGGCGCCGAATTCCGGGGTGTTGCGGATCGCGAGCTCGCGCGGCTCCGGCAGGTCCACGGCGAAATGATCGGCCATGCGGGCTGGGCCGGCGGTGAGCACCGCGACCTGGGTGGCGCAGAACACCGCTTCCTGCACGCCATGCGTCACCAGCACGACGGTCTTGCCGGAACTCGCCCAGATGCGCCGGATCTCGAGGTTCATCCGCTCGCGCGTCAGCGCATCCAGCGCGCCGAAGGGCTCGTCCAGCAGCACGAGCTTGGGGTCGTGCACCAGCGCGCGGGCGAGGCTCACGCGCTGCTGCATGCCGCCCGAAAGCTCGTAGGGATACTTGTCCTCGTTGCCCTCGAGCCCGACCAGCGCCAGCAGGTCGCGCGCGCGTTCCCGCGCGGCCTTCGTGGGCAGGCCGAGGATCTCGGCGGGCAGCATCACGTTGTCCAGCACGCGGCGCCATTTCAGCAGCAGCGGCGCCTGGAAGGCCACGCCGATGTCGCGCCCCGGATCGAAGCCGGCATGGCCGATGCGCAACTCGCCCCCGTCATGCGGATGCAGCCCGGCGAGGATCTTCAGTAGTGTGGACTTGCCGCAACCCGACGGGCCGACAAGGGCGAGGAACTCGCCATCGCCCAGGTCGAAGCTGGCATCGCTGACCGCCACCGTCTCACGCCCGCCGGTGCGGTAGGTCTTGGAGACGCCGCGGAGGCTGAGGAAAGGCTCAGCGGAGGCGCGCATCTTCGGTCACCACCAGCCGCTCCAGCGCGACGACGAGGCCATAGAGCGTGACGCCCACCAGCGTCACAAGGATCAGGGACATCACCATCACCGGCGTGTCGAGCGTGCCCTGCGCCGACATGATCACGAAGCCGAGGCCCGCCTCCGATCCCACGAACTCGCCCACGATCGTGCCGGCGATGGCCAGCACCGCGGCCACGCGCATGCCGCTGAACAGATAGGGCAGCGAGGAGGGAAGCTGGATCTTCCGAAAGACCTGCCAGCGCGTGGCGCGCACGGTGCGCACCAGGTCGAGCAGCTCGGGCTCCACCTCCGCCAGGCCGCGCGCGGTGGTGATGACGATGGGGAAGAAGGCGATGACGAAGGTGATCGCGATGTTCGGCACCAGCCCGTAGCCGAGCCACACGATGAAGAGCGGCGCCAGCGCGACCTTCGGGATCAGGTTCAGCGTGACCAACAGCGGCATCAGCGCGCGGCGCAGCGGCGCGAACCAAGTGAAGAGCACGGCCAGCATCACGCCGATGCCCACCGCCAGCGCGAAGCCGCCGAAGGCCTCCGCGGCGGTGATCAGCACATGGCGCCACCAGTCGATCTGCGGCGCGCCGAGCGCGCGGATGGTCTCGAGCGGACCGGGCAGGATGAAGCGCGGCACGCCGCCCCAGCTCGTCGCCCAGGCCCACAGCGCCAGGACGGCAAGGTGGGCGAGAACGGCCGGCGCGTGGCGGCGCAGCGCGCCCATCTCAGTTCACGGTGATGCGGGCCTCGCGGATGACGCGGCCCCATTTCTCGGTTTCGCTGCGCATCGTCGCGGCAAGCTCGGCCGGCGTCGAGGAGACCGCGTCGGCGCCGGCCGCGGCCAGGCGCTGCTGCGTCGCGGGCTCCGCCAGGGCTTCGCGGATCACGGCGTTCAGCCGCTCGATCACCGGGGCGGGCGTGCCGGCCGGCGCCATCACCGCGCCCCAGGAGGTCGCCTGCGCCTCGGGGAAGCCGGCCTCCGCCATGGTCGGCACGTTCGGCAGCAGCGCGGATCGCCGCGGGCCGGTGACGGCCAGCGCGCGCACGCGGTTGGCCTGGATCATCGGCAGCGCCGAGGGCAGCTGGTCGAGCATGATCTGCACGGTGCCCGCCACCGTGTCGTTCAGCGCCGGCGCGCTGCCGCGATAGGGCACGTGCTGCATGTCGACGCGCGCGACGAGCTTGAACAGCTCGGGCACCAGATGGGTGGAGCTGCCATTGCCGCCCGATCCGTAGGAGAGCTGGCCGGGCCGCGCCTTCAGCAGCGCCACCAGATCCTGCAGCGTCTGCGCCTGCACCGCGGGATTCACGATCACGACATGGTCGGTCGCGAAGGCCATCGAGATGCCGGCGAGGTCGGTCGCCGGGTTGAAGCTCATGTTGTTGTAGAGGTGCGGGTTGATGGTCAGCGTGCCGGTCGTGCCCATCAGGATGGCATAGCCGTCCGGCGCGCTGCGCACGATGTTCTCCACGCCGACATTGCCGGCCGCGCCCGTGCGGTTCTCCACGGTCACGGGCTGGCCGAGCTTCGCCTGGATGCGCTCGCCGAGGATGCGCGCGACGACATCCGTGGCACCGCCCGGCGGGAAGGGTACGACGAAGCGCATCGGGCGCGTCGGCGCCCATGCTTGCGCGCGCGCGGCGCCCGGCAGCAGTGGCGCCGCCAGGGCGGCGCCGAGAAGGGTTCGGCGTGTGGTGCGTTGCATGCTTCGTTGTCCTCCCGGTCTTTCTTCTGTCAGACGAAGGCGGCGTGCCGCCTGGTGATCTCGTCCAGGACCTCGTCCGGGTCCCTTGCCCACCAGAGCTTCGAGAGGATCTCCACCTCCGCGAAACCGCCGGCATAGCCGGCCTCGACCGCCATGCGGCGGATGGCGGGAATGTCGATCACGCCCTCGCCGGGGAGACCGCGGTCGAAGACGGTGTCGGTGGTGGGCACCTTCCAGTCGCAGACATGGAAGGCGGCGATGCGCGTGCCCGCGCGCGCCACCTGCCGCGCCAGATCGGGATCCCACCACACGTGATAGACATCGAGCGCGATGCCCACGCCTTCGCCCAGCTCGTCGCAAAGATCGAGCGCCTGGGACAGCGTGGAGAGCACGGAACGGTCCGCGCAGGTCATCGGGTGCAGGGGCTCCAGCGCCAGCGTCACGCCGGCCGCGCGGGCGTCCGGCAGGATGGCGTGCAGGCCCTCGCGCATCTGCTCCCGTGCGCCGGGCAGGTCCTTCGATCCGGGCGGCAATCCGCCGCCCAGCACCACCAGGCAGCGCGCGCCGATGGCATGCGCCTCCGCGATGGCGCGGCGGTTGTCCTCGATCGCGGCGGCGCGGCCGGCGGCGTCCGCGGCGGGGAACATGCCGCCCCGGCAGAGGCCCGTCACGGTGAGGCCCGCGTCACGGATGTGCCGCGCCGCCTTCTCGACGCCCATCGCCTGCAGCACGTCGCGCCAGGGCGAGATGCCGGCGATGCCGTGCCGCACGCAGCCCTCGATGCACTGCGCGAGGTTCCAGCGTTCCTTGACGGTGACCGAGTTGAGCGAGATCTGCATCAGGCGACGCCGTGCACCGCCAGCAGCGAGCGCATGCGGCTGACGGCCATATCCGGATCGCGCAGCAGCCCGGCCTTGTCGGCCAGGCGGAACAACTCGGAAAAATGCTGGATGCTGCGCGCGCTCTGCTGGCCGCCGACCATGACGAAATGCTCCTGGTGGCCGTTCAGCCACGCCATGAACACGACGCCCGTCTTGTAGAAGCGCGTCGGCGCCCGAAAAATGTGGCGGCTCAGCGGGACTGTCGGCGCCAGGATGTCGTGGAAGGTCGTCAGGTCGTTGCGCTGCAGGCTGGCCAGCGCCCCGCCCACCGCCGGCGCGATCGGGTCGAAGATGCCGAGCAGCGCATCCGAATAGCCGTGCTCGTCGCCGGCGATCAGCTCCGCGTAGTTGAAGTCGTCGCCGGTGTACATGCGCACGCCCTTCGGCAGGCGGCGGCGCATCGCGATCTCCTTCCTGTCATCGAGGAGGGAAATCTTCACGCCGTCCACCTTGGCGGCGTTGGCGTGGATGACGGCGAGCGCCGTCTCCATCGCGGCCATGTGGTCGTGGTTGCCCCAATAGCCTTCCAGCGCGGGGTCGAACATCTCGCCGAGCCAGTGGATGATCACCGGCTGCTTCACCTGGCCCAGGATGCGGTTGTAGACGCGCTCGTAGTCGGCCGGGCTGCGCGCGGCCTTGGCCAGGGCGCGCGACGCCATCAGGATGATGCGGCCGCCCATCTTCTCGACCGCTTCGCACTGCTCTTCGTAGGCGCGGATGACGTCGTCCACGGTGACGTCGGGGCCGGGTGCGAGGTGATCCGTGCCGGCGCCGGACGCCATCACCGCGCCGGGCACGTCCTTCATCGCGTCGAGCGAGCGGCGGATCAGTTCCTGCGCGGCGGTCCAGTCCAGCCCCATGCCGCGCTGCGCCGTGTCCATGGCTTCCGCCACGCCGAGGCCGAGGGACCAGAGATACTTGCGGAAGGCGATGGTGCGGTCCCAGTCCACCTTGGCGTCGAGCCAGGGATCCTGCTCGGCCAGCGGGTCGGCCACCACATGCGCGGCGGCCAGCGCCACGCGCGGGAAGGGCGGCGTCGCCTTCGGAAAGTCACGCGGCACGCTGGTGGTGAAGACTTCGACGCGACCAGATGCGTTCGGAAGGCTGATCGTCGGCATGGCCGTCACACCTCCAGCTTCGGCAGGTCGATCCAGCGGCGCTCGGCCCAGGATTGCAGCCCGGCTTCCGCCAGCTGCACGCCCTTCGCGCCAGCCAGCAGATCCCACGGATAGGTGGCGACATCGCCGGCGAGGTAGCGGAAGAAGAGCTCCCACTGCGCCCGAAAACCGTTGGGGTAGTCCTGCGTGCTCGGCACTTCCTGCCAGCCCTCGTAGAAATCGATGGGCTGCGGGATGTCGGGGTTCCACACCGGCTTCGGCGTGTTGACGCGGCTCTGCGTCCAGCACTTCTGCAGGCCGGCGATGGCCGAGCCATGCGTGCCGTCCACCTGGAAGGTGACCAGGTCGTCGCGGCGCACGCGCGTCACCCAGCTGGAGTTGATGTGCGCGACGATGCCGCCGGCGAGCTGGAAGGTGGCATAGGCGGCATCATCGGCATCGGCCTTGTAGCGCTTGCCGGCTTCGTCGATGCGTTCCGGGATCTGGATGGCGCCGAGGCAGGAGACGGCCTCGACCTCGCCGAACAGGTTGTCCAGCACGTAGCGCCAGTGGCAGAGCATATCGAGGATGATGCCGCCGCCTTCAGCCTTCTTGTAGTTCCAGGAGGGGCGCTGCGCGGGCTGCAGGTCGCCCTCGAACACCCAGTAGCCGAACTCCCCCTTGACCGAGCAGATGCGGCCGAGGAAGCCGCTGTCGATGACCATCTTCAGCTTGCGCAGGCCCGGCAGGAACAGCTTGTCCTGCACCACGCCGGCCTTGATGCCGGCCCGCTTCGCCAGGCGCGCGACATCCATCGCGTCTTCCAGCGAATCGGCGGTCGGCTTCTCGCAGTAGATGTGCTTGCCGGCGGCGATCGCCTTGCGCAGCAGGGCCGCGCGCATCTGCGTGGTCGCGGCGTCGAAGAACAGCTCGTCCTTCGGATCGGCGAGGCAGGCATCGAGGTCTGTGGAGACTCGCGCGATGCCGTGGGCCTTCGCCAGCGCCTCCAGCTTCTCGCGGTTGCGGCCGACCAGGACCGGGTCGGGCATCACCCGGTCGCCATTGGCGAGCTTCACGCCGCCCTCGGCGCGGATCGCGGCGATGGAGCGGATGAGGTGCTGGTTCATCCCCATCCGGCCGGTGACGCCGTTCATGATGAGGCCGATGCGGCGTTCCGCCATGGCGCTGACGTTCCCCCTTTGAGTAACCGGTTGGTTACTCCGCACGGGCCGGCACGGTCAAGGCCGCAGGTAGCCCAGCACCACCTCGATCACATGCCGCTCCCGCGCCGCGATGGCGGCTTCGGTGTCGAGCTGCGTGCCGAAGATGGTGGACAGCGTGTGCCGGTTCGCCACGTAGAAATGCCCCAGCGCCAGCATCGTGATGTAGAGCTGCATCGGGTCCACGCCCGCGCGGAACACGCCCGCCGCCTCGCCGCGCGCCAGCACGCCGCGCAGCGCCTCCGGGATGGGCGAGTAGAGTGCAGGCACATCCTCCGACCGCAGCAGATAGGCGGCGCGGTGCAGGTTCTCCTGGTTCAGCAGCGCGACGAATTCCGGGTGCCGCGCCGTGTAGCGCAGGTTGAAGGCGACCAGCCGCGCCATGGCGTCCTGCGGCGAGAGGCCCTCCACCACCACTGCGCGCTCCTCCTCGCGCTTCGCGGCATAGGCACGTTCCAGCACCGTGAGCCACAGCTCCTCCTTGGAGCCGAAATGCGCGTAGAGCATCCGCTTGTTGGCGCCGGCGCGGGCGGCGATCTCGTCCACGCGGCTGCCGGCCAGGCCCTTCTCGGCAAACTCGACCAGCGCGGCGTCCAGGATTCGCTGGCGCGTCGCCGCGGCGCGCGCGGAGACGGGCTTGTCGGCGCGCGGCGAGAGCGCGGGCGTCTCCGGTGCCGGCTTGCGCGCCGTCACGCCTGCCATGGTTTCCCTCCCCTCCGCTTCGGGGCAGCATGACGCGAGTGGCGCCGCAACACCATGGCGCGGCTTACGCCGCAACCCCATGGCGCGGCTTACGCCGCGACGCCAAGAGAGAGGGAGGATGCCCCGCATGACCTGGACCGAAAGCCTTCGCTACCCAGACCCCGCGATCCGCGCGCTGGACCCGGCCTTCAGGCGCTATCACCTGCCGCTGAGCTCGGTGGAGCGGCTCTGGACCGGCAGCCGCTGGGGCGAAGGGCCGGTGTGGCTTGGCGACATGCGCTGCCTGCTCTGGTCCGACATCCCGAACAACCGCGTGCTGAAATGGGAGGAGGAGACGGGCGCGGTCAGCATCTTCCGCAAGCCGTCCAACAACGCCAACGGCCACACCCGCGACCGGCAGGGCCGCATCGTCGCCTGCGAGCATGGCGGGCGCCGGGTGATCCGCCACGAATACGACGGCAGCGTCACCGTGATCGCGGACAGCTACCAGGGGAAGAAGCTCAACAGCCCGAACGACGTGGTGGTGAAGAGCGACGGCAGCATCTGGTTCACCGACCCGCCCTTCGGCATCGGCGGCTTCTACGAAGGCGAGCGCCACGTCGCCGAACTGCCGCACACCAATGTCTATCGCGTGGATGGCGCGACCGGCGCGATCGGGCTGGTGGCCGACGACATCAACCATCCGAACGGGCTCGCCTTCAGCCCGGATGAGAGCATCCTCTACATCGTCGAGAGCCGCAGCGAGCCGCGCAACATCCTGGCCTACGACGTGGCAGGCGCTACGCTGCGCAACCGACGCGTCTTCATCGCCTGCGAGCCGGGCGAGACGCCGGATGGTTTTCGGGTGGATGTGGACGGCAACCTCTGGTGCGGCTGGGGCATGGGCGGGCCGGGGCTGGACGGCGTGAAGGTGTTCAACGCCGCGGGCGCGCCGATCGGCTTCATCGACCTGCCGGAACGCTGCGCGAATGTCTGCTTCGGCGGCCGGCATCGCAACCGCCTGTTCATGGCCGCGGCGCATTCGCTCTACGCGCTGTTCCTGAACACGCAGGGCGCGCCGGGGGGCTGACGCGCTCGCTGCTCCCTCCCCCGCAGTGCGGGGGAGGGTCGGGGTGGGGGCGCGACCGACGGTGCCAAGTCAGCGCCGGTTTGCGCCTCAGCCCCGCGCCGGCTCCATCCCCGCCGCGGCCAGCACATGGTCCGCCAGCGCGAGCGAGGCCGTCAGCCCCGGGCTCTCGATGCCGAACAGGTTCACGAGGCCCTTCACGCCGTGATCCGCTTCGCCCTGCACCACGAAGTCCTGCGCCGGCGCGCCGGGCGGGACGATCTTCGGGCGGATGCCGGAATAGCCCGGCTCCAGCGCGCCGTCCGGCAGGTCCGGCCAGTAGCGCCGGATCGCCGCGTAGAAGCTGTCGCCGCGCCGCGGATCCACGGCGTAGTCGATGCCCTCCACCCACTCCACATCCGGGCCGAAGCGTGCGCGGCCGCCGAGGTCGATGGTGAGATGCGTGCCAAGGCCGCCCGGCACCGGCACGGGATAGATCAGCCGGCTGAAGGGCGTGCGGCCCGTCAGGGTGAAGTAGTTGCCCTTGGCGAACCAGGCGCCGGGCACATGCTCCGCCGGCATGCCCGCGATGCGCCGCGCCAGCGCCGGCGCATGCAGCCCGGCGGCGTTCACCACCAGCTTCGCGCGCAGCTGCATCGGCTCCGCGCCGCCGACATCCAGCTCGATGCCCTCCTCCGTCGCGCGCCCCGCGCTGACCGGCGCATGGAAGGCGAAGATCGTGCCGGCATGTTCCGCCTCGCCCTGCAGGGCGAGCATGAAGGCGTGGCTGTCCACGATGCCGGTGGAAGGCGAGAGCAGCGCCGCCGTGCAATGCAGCGCCGGCTCCAGCGCCAGCGCCTCGTCGCGCGTCAGCAGGCGCAGGTCGTCCACGCCGTTCGCGGCGGCGCGGCCGCGGATGCCTTCCAGCTTCTCGGCTTCCTCGGCATCGGTGGCGACGATCAGCTTGCCGCAATTGCTGAAGGGCACGCCGCGCTCGCGGCAGAAGGCGTAGAGCCGCCACTTCCCCTCGACGCAGGTACGCGCGATGAGGCTGCCGGCCTTGTAGTAGATCCCGGCGTGGATGACCTCGCTGTTGCGCGAGGAGGTCTCGGTGCCGATGCCCTCCGCGGCTTCCAGCACGAAGACCTCGCGCCCGGCCAGCGCGAGCGCGCGCGCCACCGCCAGTCCCACCACGCCCGCGCCGATGACGACGGCGTCCAGTTCCTCCACGCGTCTCTCCCCAGTCCGGCGGCGGTGTCGTAAAGCCCGTAAGCGGCCCGCGCAATCAGCCCGGCGCGTCGCGCATCACGCGCCCCAGCGCCGCGCCGAGCCGTTCCAGGTCGCGTTCCGCCAGCGCCAGCGGATTGACCACCAGCAGGCCCTCCCGGAGCCGCCCCTGGCCGACATGGATTCGTTCGGATCGCAGCACTGCCTCGGCCGCGCGGGCGTCGCGCGGGCGCAGCAACAACAGCGGCACGGCGCCGTCCGCGATCTCGCCGACGCCGGCCGCGGCGCGCACCCGTTCCAGCACGGCGCAAAGGCGCGCGGTGCGATCCGCGTCGCTCTCCGCCACGAAGCGGCGCAGCGCGACCAGCAGTCCGACGATCTCCTCCTTGCCCGCCTTGCAGGACCGCCCGATGCCATGTTGCGGCAGGCGCGGCGGCGCGGCGTTGCCGGCGAATTCGGGCGGCAGGCGGAACTGCGGCTCCGGCAGGTCCAGGTCGAGCATCTGGAGCAGCGCCGAGCACACCAGGTCGCGCCGGCCCGCCAGGATGCCGCTCGATTGCGGCCCGCCGATCGCCTTGCCGCCAGAGAAGCAGACGAGGTCCGCGCCTTCGGCGATGAAGCGTCTCAGATTGCCGGAGGGCGGCAGTTGCGCGGCGGCATCCACCAGCAGCGGCACGCCCGCCTCGCGCGCGACGCGCGACAGTTCCGGCAGCGACGGCTCGCTCCATGGCTGCGCCACCCAGAACAACCCGGCGGTGCGCGGGCCGATGGCGGCGGCGATCTCGGCGGCGGAGGCGTCGCGCACGCCGGCGCCGCTGAAGCGGTCCGGGATGCCGACCTCCACGATGCGCCCGCCGGGCACGCGCAGCGCGCGGTCGTACATGTTCCGCTGGCTGCGCGCCATGACGAAGTCGCGCCGCTCGCCCGCATCCGGCAGCGCATCCATCGCCGCGGTGTCGAGCCGTGCGAGGCAGGCGGCGGCGCCGAGCAGCAACGCGGCGGAGGCGCCAGAGGTCACGATGCCCGCTTCCGCACCCGTGATCTCCGCGATCACGCGGCTCGCGGCGGCCTGCAGCGCGACGATGTCCACGCAGGCCGTCGCGGCCTCGGCCATCGCTGCGGTGACCTCGGGCGCCATCATGCCGCCCGAAAGGCGCGTGTTGGTGCCCGCGGCGTTGATGATGGGCGTGACGCCCAGCGTCTCGTAGATCATCCGCTCAATACACGCCGCACGGCGTCCTTCCACAAGGCGTAGCGCCGATCCGCCTCCTCCCGCGGCATCCGCGGCGTGAAGCGGCGTTCCAGCCGCCAATGCGCGACCGACGGGCCCGGCGGTGGCAGCAAGCCCGCCTGCAGGCCCGCCAGATAGGCGGCGCCCAGCGCCGTCGTCTCCTGCACCACCGGCCGGTCCACCGGCGCGCCGAGCAGGTCCGACAGGAACTGCATCGTCCAGTCCGACGCCACCATCCCGCCATCCACGCGCAGCACGCGCTGCGCGCCGGAAGCGGACCAGTCGGCCTCCATCGCCTCGATCAGGTCACGCGTCTGGAACGCCACGGCTTCCAGCGCCGCGCGCGCGATCTCCGCAGGCCCCGTTCCGCGCGTCAGGCCGAAGATGGCGCCGCGCGCCTCCGCATCCCAATGCGGCGCGCCGAGGCCCACGAAGGCCGGCACGAACACCACGTTCTGCGCCGCATCCGCCTGCCGGGCGAGCGTGCCGGTCTCCGCCGCGTCGGCGATCAGCTTCAGCCCGTCGCGCAGCCACTGCACGGCCGCGCCAGCGATGAAGATCGCGCCTTCCAGCGCATAGGTCCGCTTGCCGCCGAGCTGCCAGGCCAGCGTCGTCAGGAGCCGGTTGCGCGAGGCGACGGGCGCATCACCGGTGTTCAGCAGCGCGAAGCAGCCCGTGCCGTAGGTGGATTTCACCATGCCCGGCGCGAAGCAGGCCTGGCCGAGCGTCGCCGCATGCTGGTCGCCGGCGATGCCGCGGATCGGCACGGCGGCGCCGAGCAGCGCGGGATCGGTCGTGCCGAACTCCGCCGCGCAATCCATGATCCGCGGCAGCACCGCGCGCGGGATGCGGAACAGTTGCAGCAGGTCGTCGTCCCAGTCGCCGCGGCGGATGTCGTACAGCATGGTGCGGCAGGCATTGGTCGCATCCGTCGCATGCACGCGCCCGCCGGTGAGCCGCCACAGCAGGAACGAATCCACCGTGCCGAAGGCAAGCTCGCCACGCTCCGCCGCGGCGCGTGCGCCGGGCAGGTGGTCCAGCAGCCAGGCGAGCTTCGTCGCGCTGAAATAGGGATCGCAGAGCAGCCCGGTCTTCCCCGTGATCGCCGCCGCCGCGCCCGCGGAGACGAGCCGCGCGCAATGCGCCGCGGTGCGCCGGTCCTGCCAGACGATCGCGCGGTGGATCGCCCTGCCCGTCGCGCGGTCCCACAGCAGCGTGGTCTCGCGCTGGTTGGTGATGCCGATCCCGGCGACGCCGGCGGCCGCCACGCCGCCCTGCGCCAGCGCGTCCTTCAGCACCCCCAGGCTGGCGCGCCAGATTTCCTCCGGCTCGTGCTCCACCCAGCCGGGCGAAGGGTAATGCTGCTCCAGCGGCGACTGCGCCGTGGCGCGGGGTACCAGCGCCGCGTCGTGCAGGATGGCGCGGGTGGAGGTGGTGCCCTGGTCCAGGGCCAGCAGCGCGTCCTTCATCGCATCTCCTCCACAGCCTTTCCCCGCTGATATCGGCATGGCGCGCGCCGCGCCAGGGGCCGCGCGATGCCGCTGGCCTCGGCCCGGAAGGCATGGCTTCATGCGTCTCCAGGCAATCCCGCACGCGGAGTGCACCCATGCGACGCACCATGCTGGCCGCTGGCCTCGGCCTGCTGGCGCTGACGGCCCTGGCCGCGGCGCAGCCGCGCGCACCCTACGCGCCAGGCCCGCAGAACATCGAGCTGCCATCCGACTGGCAGACCCGCTTCATCCGCTACGCCACGGTGGACAAGGCGGACCGCAAGATCATCCGCCACATGTACGTGAACCCCGAATCCTTCGCCGCCCTGCGGTCCGGGCAGCCGGCACCCTACGGCACCCTGCTGATCATGGCCGACACCCGCGCGCGGCTCGATGCGCAGGGCAACCCGCTGCTCGATACCTCCGGCCGCTTCATCCCGGAGCCGGGCTGGATCGCCATCGGCGCGCAGCAGAAGGAAGCGGGCTGGGGCGAGGGCTACGGGCCGGAGCTGCGCAACGGCGAATGGGAATACGCCGCCTTCACCGGCAACGGAGAACGCCGCAACATCCCGCTCAACAACTGCTTCGCCTGCCACCTGCAGGCCCGCGCGGCGCAGGATTTCACCTTCACCTACTGGGATCACGCACAGGCACGCAGATGACCTTCTCCCTGATCGGACGCTGCGCCCGCACCGGCCAGTTCGGCGCGGCGGCGACCACCTCCTCCCTCGCGGTCGGGGCGCGGGTGCAGGCGGTGGCGCCCAAGGTCGGCGCCGTATTGACGCAGCACCGCACGGACCCGCGGCTTGGCCCGCGCGGGCTCGCGCTGCTCCGCTCCGGCTGCACGGCGGAGGAGACGGTGGCGGCGCTGGTCGCCTCCACGCCCGACCACAAGTGGCGCCAGCTGGCCGCGATCGACGCCGCCGGCCGCACCGCGCATTTCCACGGCGCGAGGGTTAAGCCGGAATCGGGTGCCGCGCATGCGCGCGACGTGGTCGCCATCGGCAACATCCTGTCGAGCGACAAGGTGCCACAGGCCATGGCCGAGGCCTTCGTCGCGCATCCGGACCTGCCGCTCGCCGAGCGCCTGCTGCGCGGGCTGGAAGCCGGGGAGGCGGCGGGCGGCGAGCATGGCGATGTGCGCTCCGCCAGCCTGCTGGTCTTCGGCGACCACGACTTCGCCCTGGTGGATTTGCGGGTGGATGGCGATGCCGCCCCCATCCCGCGCCTGCGTTCGCTCTGGAACGAATATGCGCCCCTGGTGGAGGCCTATGTCGTGCGGGTGCTCAACCCGGACGCGGCGATCGTGCTATAGCCGGCGCGCGACGATCCGCCATTCAGGGGTAATCATGCCGATCCTCAACCGCATCGCAGAGTTCCAGCCGGAGATGACCGGCTGGCGGCAGGACTTCCACCAGCATCCGGAACTGCGGTTCGAGGAGCACCGCACCGCGGCGCAAGTGGCCAAGCTGCTGCGGTCCTGGGGAATCGAGACGCACACCAACATCGCCACCACCGGCGTGGTCGGCGTGCTGCGCGCCGGCGGCGGCACGCGCTCCATCGGGCTGCGCGCCGACATGGACGCGCTGCCGATGCCGGAGGAGACGGGCCTGCCCTATGCTTCCGTGACGCCCGGCAAGATGCATGCCTGCGGCCATGACGGGCACACCGCCATGCTGCTCGGCGCGGCGAAATACCTGGCCGAGACGAAGAACTTCGACGGCACCGTGGTCTTCATCTTCCAGCCCGCCGAGGAAGGCGGCGCGGGCGCGAAGGTGATGATGGAGGAAGGGTTGTTCAGCCGTTTCCCCTGCGACGCGGTCTATGGGATGCACAACGACCCGACCCTGCCCTTCGGCCAGGCGGACATCCGCGACGACGTGATGATGGCCGCGGCGGATGGCTTCACCATCACCGTCCAGGGCGCCGGCGGCCATGCCGCGCGGCCACATGCGGGCGTGGACCCGATCATCGTCGGCGCGCAGATGGTGACCGCGCTGCAGAGCATCGTGTCGCGCCGGGTGGACCCGCTGGAGAGCGCGGTGGTCAGCATCACCCAGTTCCATGCCGGCACGGCGCAGAACGTGATCGCCGACACGGCGATGCTGAACGGCACGGTGCGCACCCTCTCGCCCGCCGTGCGCGACCTGGTGGAGGTGACGATGCGGCGCGTGGTGGAGGCGACGGCCGCCGCGCACGACGCCACCGTGCGCCTGGAATACAGCCGCGGGTATCCGCCCACCATCAACCACGCCGACCAGGCGCGCCGCGCCGCGCGCGCGGCGGAGACGGTGCTGGGCGGCGGGCGCATCCATCGGGACAAGCCGCCGGTGATGGGCGCCGAGGACTTCGCCTATTTCCTCGAGGACCGGCCGGGCGCCTACATCAAGCTGGGCCAGGCGCAGGGCAGCAAGGGCGCGCGCCCGGTGCACACCACGCTCTACGACTTCAACGACGAGCTGCTGCCGGTCGGCGCCAGCTTCTTCGCGACGCTGGTCGAGCAGGAACTGCCGCGGCCCTGACGCCGCCTCCGGGCTCACCCCGCGAGCTGGCGACGGCGCAGCGCGTCCACGGTCTGCTGCGCCGCCGCCGGCGGCACACCGAGATGCTGCATGGCGTAGTCCGCCATGCCGAGCGCCACTTCGCGCTCGCCCATCATCACGAGGCCAACGCCCTCCTCCGCCTCCATCAGCACCGCCTCCTCGTCGCTGTGGGTGCGGATGACGACGTGGATCGCGGGGTTCGCGGCGCGCGCGAGCGCCAGCACGGCGCGGGCCTCCACCGCGCCCGGCAGCGCAACCACCAGCAGCCGCGCCCGGTCCAGCGCCGCCGCCTCCAGCACCTCGGGCCGCGTGGCGTCGCCCCAGATCGCGGCCGTGCCCGCGGCGACGAGGCGCTCGGCGGCGGCGCGGTTCTCCTCCACGGCGACCACGGGCAGGCCGTGCCGGCGCAGCGCGCCGATCACCATCGCGCCGACGCGCCCGCTGCCGACCACCACCGCATGGCCGGTGGCCGGCGCATCCCCGGCCGAGAGGATGCGACGCGGCCGCCGCTCGCCCCGCCAGAGCGCCAGCCGCGCGGAGCGTTCCAGACGGGGCGCCGCGGCCTCGGCCGCGCGCAGCAGCAGCGGCGTGAGCAGGATGGTCGCGACGGCCGCCACCAGCACCGGGCCGCGCACCGTGTCAGGCAGGATCTGCTGCCGCACCGCGACCTCGGTCAGCAGGAAGGAGAACTCGCCGATCTGGCCGAGCGAGCCGGCGACGATCGCCGCGGTGCGCGGATGCACGCGCAGCAGCAGCAGCAGTGCGAAGGTGCCGCCCGCGATCGCCAGCAGCACCACCAGCACCGCGGCGGCGCCGGCCAGCGGCTGGGCCATGACGGCGGCGGGATCCAGCAGCATGCCGACCGAGACGAAGAAGATGGCGGCGAAGATGCGCTGCATCGGCATCGCCTCGGCCGCCGCCTGGTGGCCCAGGTCGCTCTCGCCCAGCACGACGCCGGCGAAGAAGGCGCCGAGCGCGAAGGAGACGCCGAACAGCGTCGAAGCCAGGAAGGCGACGCCGAGCGCCATGGCCAGCACCGCCAGCGTGAACAACTCCCGCGAGCCACCGCGCGCCACACGCACCAGCAGCCAGGGCAGGGCACGGCGGCCGAACAGCCACATCACGCCGATGAAGGCAACGAGGGAGAGCGCGGCCTTGCCGAGCTCGTAGAGCAGCGCGCCCTCGCCGCCTGCCTGCGTGGCCCCCGCCGTGGCGGGCAGCATCACCAGGGCGAACACCACGACCAGGTCCTGCATCACCAGCCAGCCCAGCGCGATCCGCCCGGCCTCGCTGCCGAGGCGGCCCCGTTCCTCCAGCGCGCGCGTCGCGACGGCGGTGGAGGAGATCGCCAGCGCCATCCCGAAGGCGAGCGCCGCGCCGAAGGCCAGCCCCAGCGCCACCGCGCCGACGACGGCACCGAGCGCCGTGGCCAGCGCGATCTGCCCCAGCGCGCCCGGCACCGCGACGCGCCGCACCGCCAGCAGGTCGGCAGGCCGGAAATGCAGCCCGACCGAGAACAGCAGCAGCGCGACGCCGAGCTCCGCCATGGCGGAGACGAGCCCATGCTCCGCCACGAAGCCGGGCGTGTAGGGGCCGATGATGATCCCCGCCGCGATGTAGCCGAGGATCGTCGGCAGCTTCATGGCGCGGGCCGCGGCGCCGAGCAGGAAGGCGAGCAGGATGCAGGCGACGATGGTCGCCAGCATCGGGTCGGGGCCGTGGTGCATGCGCCCGACCATAGGACGGCGCCGCCCCGTCGCGCCATCGCACCCGCCCCGTTGCCGCGGCCGGCGCGGGGCCCCAGGATCGCGCGATGCGTTCGCCCGATGCGGTACAATTGCGCTTCGCCCGCGGCACCCTGCTCGCCTGGGACCCGCCGGTGCCGCGCCCCGGCGCGCCCGCCCTGCTGCTGCTGCACGGCGCGGCCTGCGGCGCCTGGGTCTGGCAGGAGGGGTTCGGCGCGCGCCTGGCAGCGGCGGGGCATGCGGTCTTTGCGCCGGAGTTCCGGCGTGGTGCGCCGGGCGCCCCGGCCGGCGTCGCGGATTTCATCGCCGATGCCCGCGCCGCGCTCGCCGCGATGCGCCGCCCCGCGGTGCTGGTGGGTCACTCGCTGGGCGGGCTCGTCGCGCAGCGCATGCTGTCCGATCCCGACGTACTGGGCTGCGCGCTGCTGGCGCCGGTGCCGCCCGAAGGCCTCGCCTGGGTGAATTGGCGGCTCGCGATGGCGGACCCGCCGCTGTGGCGCGCCGTGGCGCGCATGACGGAAACGGCGGGGCCGGCCGCCGACGCCGCGGTGCTGCGGAACGCGCTGTTCTCCACGCTGCTGCCGGATGGCGTGGCGGCGCGCCATCTGCGCCGCATGGGCGGCGAGAGCCGCGTGGCGCTGCTGGAGGCGCAGGCGGCGCAGCCCGTCGCGCCCGCCTGGGGCCTCGGCAAGCCCTGCATCGTCTATGGCGCGCGGCGCGACCGGCTCATCCCCGTCGATGCCGTGGTGCGCACCGCCGCCTGGCATGGCTGCAGCTTCGCGCTGCTCGACGAGACAGGCCACGCCATGATGCTGGATGCGGGGCGCGAGGCCTTGGCGGACCGCCTGCTCAACTGGCTGGAGGAGAGCTTCCGATGAGCGCCATCGTCATCACCGGCGGCGCCGGCGGCATCGGCCGCGCGTTGGCCCGCCGCGCCGCGGAGGCCGGCTGGCGGCCCATCACGCTCGACCTGCGCAAGCCCGAGGACATGCTGCCCAGCGAGGTTTTCGTTCCTTGCGACTTCGCCGATGCGGCCATGGCGCGCGATACCCTGGCGGAGACCGCTTCGCGTCATGCGCCGACACGGCTGGTGAACAATGTCGGCATCGTTCGCCCCGCGCCGCTCGAGGAAACCAGCATCGAGGACCTGGCCGCGGTGATGGATGTGAACCTGCGCAGCGCGGTGCTCGCCGCACAGGCGCTGCTGCCGTCGATGCAGGCGGCGGGCTTCGGCCGCATCGTCAACATCGCCAGCCGCGCCGCGCTGGGCAAGGAACTGCGCACCGCCTACGCGGCCAGCAAGGCCGGGCTGCTCGGCCTGACGCGCACCTGGGCGCTGGAACTGGCGGCACGCGGCATCACGGTGAACGCCATCGGCCCCGGCCCGATCGCGACCGAGCTGTTCCGCCGCGCCAACCCGGACAACAGCCCGCGCACGCGCGCGATCATCGAGGGCGTGCCGGTACGCCGCCTCGGCACGCCGGAGGACGTGGCGCATGCGGCGGCCTTCTTCCTC
Organism: Falsiroseomonas bella; assembly: GCF_003173615.1. Classification (GTDB taxonomy): domain Bacteria; phylum Pseudomonadota; class Alphaproteobacteria; order Acetobacterales; family Acetobacteraceae; genus Falsiroseomonas; species Falsiroseomonas bella. The sequence goes on from NZ_QGNA01000001.1 coordinate 509,231, forward strand.
GACGACCGGGCCGGCTTCGTCACCGGCCAGACGGTCTATGTCTGCGGCGGCCTCACCGTGGGCCTCGCGCCCGCCTGAGGAGGCTCAGGCGCGCGCGGCGCGTGCCACGCGCAGCAGCCGCGAAACGACGGGCCAGAGCAGGCCCGTGGCGGTGACGGCAAACAGCGCCAGCGCGATCGGCCGGCCGAGGAAGCCGGTCACGTCGTCGCCGAAGATGATCAGGCTCTGCTTCAGAGTCTCCTCCACCATGCCGCCGAGCACCAGGCCCATGATCAGCGGCGCGGGGGAGAAGCCGGTGCGGCGGAACAGGAAGCCGACCACGCCGGCGACCAGCATGATCACCACGTCGCCCATCGACTGGTTCGGGCCATAGGCGCCGATGATGGACAGCACGAAGACCGCGGGCCAGAGGATCGCCGGCGGGATCAGCGAGATCCGCGCGAACAGCTTCGCCATGTAGAGGCCCATGAAGAGGTAGAACATGTTGGCCGCCAGCATGGAGGCGAAGACCGCGTAGAGCAGCGTCGGCTGCTCGTTGAACAGGTGCGGGCCCGGGCGCACGCCTTGCACGATCAGCGCGGCCAGGATGATCGCGGTGGTCGCGCTGCCGGGGATGCCGAGCGCCAGCGTGGGCACCATGGAGCCGCCAACGGCGGCGTTGTTGGCCGCCTCCGGCCCCGCCACGCCCTCGATGCTGCCCTTGCCGAATTCATGCTTGTGCTTCGACCAGCGGCGCGTCTCGTTGTAGCCGATCAGCGCGGCGGTGGTGGCGCCGAGCGCGGGCAGCGCGCCGATGAAGGTGCCGATGCCGCTGCCGATCCAGATCGAGCGGTTGCACTTCTTGAATTCCGCCCAGCCCGGCACGCGCGCCGCGTCCAGGTGGATGATCTTCGCCTTGCCCACGCGCCGCGCGGCCTGGTCCAGCATCTCGCCCACCGCGAAGAGGCCGATCAGCACGGGCACGAAGCCGATGCCGTCGGACAGCTCATAGGAGCCGAAGGTGAAGCGCTCCACGCCGGTCGTCAGGTCCATGCCGACGGTTGCGAGCAGCAGGCCGAACGCTGCGGCGATCAGGTTCTTGATCGCGCTGTCGCCACCGATCGCGGCGCACATCGAAAGCCCGAACAGGGCGAGGGCGAAATACTCCGGTGGGCCGAAGCTGTAGGCCGCCCGCGCGAGCATCGGCGCGGCGAAGATCAGGACCACGACCGAGAAGATGCCGCCAATCGCGGAGGAGACGGCCGACATGCCGAGGGCGAGCCCGGCCTGGCCCTTCTCCGCCATCTTGTAGCCTTCGAGCGCGGTCGCGCTGGCCGAGGGATCGCCCGGCGCGTTGACCATGATGGCGGTGATGGAGCCGCCGAAATTCGCCGCGCAATAGATCGCGCCGAGGAAGCAGATCGCCGGGATCGGCCCCATGGCGATGGTCATCGGCAGCAGCAACGCGATGGTGGTGGAACCGCTGATCCCCGGCAGCGCGCCGACGAAGATGCCGAGCACGGTGCCGAGCAGCACCATCAGCATCACATAGGGATCGAGCAGGATCGCGAGGCCGCCGAGGAAGGCTTCCATCTCTCAGTATCCGAAGGCGGCGCCGAGCCAGCCGGAAGGCAGGGTCAGCTGGAAGACGCGAACGAAGACGAGCCACAGCGCCGCCGTCAGCCCGATGGCGTTCAGCACCAGCGTGCGCAGCGGCACCTCGCCCCAGATCGTCCCGGTGAAGACCAGGAACAGCGGGATGGCGCCCCAGATGCCGGCGATCTCCATCGCCGGCAGGAACAGCAGGCAGGCGCCGAAGATGAGCCAGGCGCCGCGGTCGATCCGCGGCGCCTCCTCCTCGCTCGACGGGTTCCCCTGCTTCAGCGCCAGCAGCGCGGCAAGCCCGAACAGCAACACGCAGACCAGGCGCGGGAAGTCCACCGCGCCGAGGCCCGGCAGCCCCTCCGGCACCGCGTCGAACCAGAAGGTGCCGGCGAAGGCCGCGGCGGCCACCGCCGCCACGGCCGCCGCGATGGCGGGGTTCGGGTTGCGCGCGGCGCGCATCACCCGCGCAGCAGGCCGAGGGCCTGCAGCGCCTCGCGGCCGTCCTTGTGGAACTGCTCGAGCTGTGCGCCCCAGACCTGGCGGCCCGCGACGCTGTCCGGCGCCTGGCCCGTGTTCTGCAGGTAGCTCTTGTAGATCGGGCCGGACATCGCCTCGATCAGCCCGGCTTCGAGCTTCGCCACGCGGTCCTCCGGCGTGCCCTTCAGCACGCAGAAGCCACGCAGCGTATAGCCCGTGACATCGATGCCGAGTTCCTTCGCCGTCGGCACGTCGCGGAAGGCGTCGAGGCGCCCCTCCGCAAGGGAGATGAGCGGCCGCAGCTCGCCGGCGCGGAGCTGCGCCTCGGCCTCGCCCGGGTTCACGACGGCGGTGTCGATGTTGCCGCCGACCAGGTTGATCACGATCTCGCCGCCGCCGCGGAAGGGCACCAGCGTCGGGCGCTGGATGCCCGCGGCGCGGCCGAAGGCGAAGATCGTCACATGATCCACGCCGCCGACATGCGTGCCGCCGAAGCGCAGCGAACGCTGCTTGCCGGCCTCCACCAGGTCCTGCGGCGTGCGGAAGGGGCTATCGCGCCGCACCAGCACCAGCTGCGGGTCGGCGGTGGCGCGCGCCACCGGGATCAGGTCGGCGAATTGCGGCAGCGACGGGTTGCGCAGCTGCGTCAGCAGATGCGTCTGCGTCACCAGGATGATGGCGTGCCCGTCGGCCGGCTTGCTGGCCAGGTACTGCAGCGCCTGCGCGCCGCTGCCCGCCGTGCGGTTGACGACCAGGAACTCCTGTTTGAACACGCCGGGCGCCTGCACCATCATCATGCGCGCCGTGATGTCCGTGCCGCCGCCGACGCCGGCATGCGTCACCACCTCGATCGTGCGGGAGGGGAAGGCCTCCTGCGCGCGGAGGCTACGCGGCGCCGCGAGGCCCGCGCCCAGCACCGCGCCGCCCAGCAACAGGCCGCGGCGGCGAAGATGGATCTCCTGCGTCATGTCCGTTCTCTCCCTTCGATGCCGCTGGCTGCGGCGTGGTGATGTCGGTGGCGCGGAAGCGACGCTTCCCGCCGGCGATGTGCGTCTCGCCCGCCTTCCTCGCGGCCTCGGCGTCGCCCGCCGCGATGGCGCGCAACATGGCGGCGTGCTCCGCGTTGCTCTCGCGCATGTTCTCCGCCTCGACCAGCGCGCGGCGGCGGAACAGGTGCAGCTCGTTGCCCAGCTCCTCATAGAGCCGGCGCGTGCGCGGCCCGGCGCCATGCGCCAGCAGCGCGGCGTGGAAATCGAGGTTGGTGGCGTAGTAGGCCGGCGCGTCCTCGGCCCTGCGCGCCTCGTCCATGCGCTTCACCAAGGCCCTCAGCGCGCCGAGCTGCGCCGGCGTCGCCGCCTCCGCCAGGCGCGCGCAGGCAAGGCCCGTGATGGCGGCGCGCAGGTCGTAGATCTCGAGCGCCTCCTCGGCGCTGACCTGGCGCACATAGCTGCCCTGGTTGCGCACCGCGACGACCAGCCCGGAACGCTCCAGCCCCCGCACCGCCTCCCGCACCGGCCCGCGGGAGACACCGAGGCGGGTGGCGAGGGATTGTTCGTTCAGCCGCTCCCCCGCCGCCAGCGTGCCGGCGAGAATCATGCGCTCGAGTTCCTGGGCGACGAGGGAGGACAGGGACCGGGTGCGCACGATCTCGAGCGCACTGGGCGGCACGGCTTCCGCCGCGGCGGCCCGCAGGGCCGCGCGTCCGGCGCCGCTGCGGGTCCGGGTCTCCTCCATGGCGCGGACACTGGCCGCCGCGACTGTCATCTGTCAACAGTTTGCGGCCGAGGCCCCCGATGCTATGCAGCACCACCGCGAAGGAGGAACCGCCGATGCCCGAAGGTCACGTCGCCCCAGGCGCCGCCATGCACGCCTCGACCGCGCTGTCGCGCTTCAAGGTGCTCGACCTGACGCGTGTCCGCTCCGGCCCCACCTGCGTGCGCCAGCTGGCCGACTGGGGCGCCGAGGTCATCAAGATCGAGATGCCGCCCGCGCTCGACGAGGGCGACCCGATGGGCGGCCCGCGCGCCGGCTCCGACTTCCAGAACCTGCACCGCAACAAGCGGGCGATGACGCTCAACCTGAAGTCGCCCGACGGCGTCGCGCTGTTCAAGAAGCTTGCCGAGACCGCCGACGTGATCGTCGAGAACTTCCGCCCCGACGTGAAGAAGCGCCTCGGCATCGACTACGAGGCGATCGCGGCGGTGAACCCGCGCATCGTCTACGCCTCTATCTCCGGCTTCGGGCAGGACGGGCCCTATGCGACGCGGCCGGGCTTCGACCAGATCGCACAGGGCATGGGCGGGCTCATGTCCATCACCGGCCTGCCGGGCCAGGGCCCGGTGCGCGTCGGCATCCCGATCGCCGATCTCTGCGCCGGAATCTTCGCCGCCCAGGGCATCCTGGTCGCGCTGCTGGAGCGCGAGGTGTCGGGCAAGGGCCAGTGGGTGCAGTCGTCCCTGCTGCAGGCGCAGATCTTCATGCTGGACTTCCAGGCCAGCCGCTGGCTGATGGAAGGCCAGGTGCCGAAGCAGGCGGGCAACAACCACCCGACCTCCATCCCGACCGGCGTGTTCCAGACCAGCGACGGCTACATGAACATCGCCGCCAGCGGCAACAAGATCTGGGAACGCTGCGCCAAGGCGCTCGGCCGCGACGACCTGCTGGCCGATGAACGCTACAAGACCGCGGCGTCGCGCAGCACGCATCGTGACGTACTGAACGCCGAGATCGAGAAGACCACGCGCAGCAACACCACGACGCATTGGGTGAACGCGCTGAACGAAGCCGGCGTGCCCTGCGGCCCGATCTACAAGGTGGACGAGATGTTCGCCGACCCGCAGGTGCAGCACCTGGGCATCGCCCAGCATTGCGATGCCGATGGCCGCGACGTCGCCTATGTCGGCCAGCCCATCGCGCTGTCCCGCACGCCGTCGAAGGTGGTGAGCCACCCGCCCGAGCTCGGCCAGCACACCGACGAGATCCTGGCCGGCATCGGCCTCGACCAGGCGACCATCGACGACCTGCGCGCGCGCCAGGTGATCTGAGGAGACACTCCCATGGACGGGATGATGGTGACGGGCAGCGAGAAGATGCTCGCCCGGAAGGCCGACGGCATCGGCTGGATGATCTTCAACAACCCCGAGCGGCACAACGCCGTCTCGATGGAGATGTGGCAGGCGGCCGAGCGCATCCTGACCGACTTCACCAACGACGATGCGGTGCGCGTGGTGATCGTGACCGGCGCAGGCGGTCGCGCCTTCGTCTCCGGTGCCGACATCTCGAAGTTCGAGAGCGAGCGCGCGAGCGAGGAGGCGGTGGCCGCCTACCAGACGCAGACCAAGAAGGTCTACGACCTGCTGGCCGACCTGCCGAAGCCGACCATCGCGATGATCCAGGGCCACTGCATCGGCGGCGGCACCGCGCTCGCCGTCACCTGCGACCTGCGCATCTGCGGCGAGACGGCGAGCTTCGGGGTGCCCGCGGCGAAGCTTGGCCTCGGCTACCCGATCGAGGGCATCCGCCGCCTGGTGGATATCGTCGGCCCGAGCTTCGCGAAGGAGATCTTCTTCACCGCCAAGAAGTGGGGCTCCGAGGATGCGCGCATCATGGGGCTGGTGAACCGCGTGGTGCCCAACGAGGAGCTGGAGGCCTTCGTGATTGACTATGCGAAGACCATCGCCTCCAACGCGCCGCTGACGGTCGCCAGCGTGAAGGTGATCGTGCGCGAGGCGCTGAAGGATCGCGGCGCGGCGGACGAGGCGCTGTGCGACGCCTGGGTGAAGCGCTGCTTCGCCAGCGAGGACTACATCGAGGGCCGCCGCGCCTTCATGGAAAAGCGCCCGCCGCAGTTCAAGGGGCGCTGAGCTCCTCCGGGCGCAGCGCGCCCGGGAAATGGCAGGCGACACGCTGGCCGGGGGCGACCTCGGCCAGCTTCGGTTCCTCCGCCGCGCAGCGCGCAACGGCCCGCGGGCATCGCGTGCGGAAGCGGCAGCCGCTCGGCGGATCGGCCGGGCTCGGCACCTCTCCCTTCAGCACGATGCGCGTGCGCCGCTCGCCGCCGGGTTCCGCCGCGGCGGAGAGCAGCGCCTGGGTGTAGGGATGCTGCGGCGTGGCGAACAGCGCCTCGCGCGGCGCCTCCTCCACGATGCGGCCGAGATACATCACCGCCACGCGCGGGGCCATGTGCCGCACCGCCGCGAGGTTGTGGCTGACGAACAGGCAGGCGAGCCCGAGCCGCGACTGCAGCTCCCGCAGCAGGTTCAGCACCTGCGCCTGGATCGAGACGTCCAGCGCGCTCGTCGGCTCGTCGCAGACCAGGAAGGCGGGCTCGGTCGCCAGCGCGCGGGCGATGGCGATGCGCTGGCGCTGGCCGCCGCTGAACTCGTGCGGGTAGCGCTCGGCATGGTCCGGCAGCAGGCCGACCGTGCCGAGCAACTCCGCCACGCGCGCGCGGCGGAACGCGCCGTCGCCCGTGCCGTGCACGACCATCGGCTCCGCCACCAGGTCGCGCACCGTCATGCGTGGGTTGAGGCTGCCGAAGGGGTCCTGGAACACCACGCCCATGTCGCGGCGCAGCGCGCGCATGGCGCGGTCCGGCAGATGCGTGATGTCGGCGCCGCGGAACAGCAGCGTGCCGGCGTCGGGCTCGATGAGCCGTATCAGCAGCCGCGCGAGGGTGGACTTGCCGCAGCCGGACTCGCCGACGAGGCCGAGCGTTTCGCCCGGCCCGATCGCCAGATCCACGCCATCCACGGCGCGCACGCCGCCGGCGAAGACCTTGCCGAGCGCACGGGCCTCGACGAGCGCGCTCACGAGACCTCCTCCGCGCGGATGCAGGCAGCCTCGGTGCCAGAGGGCAAGGCGCGCAGCACCGGCGGCGCGACCTCGCAGGCCGGGCGCGCATGGGCGCAGCGCGGGGCGAAGCGGCAGCCCTTGGGGAAGTCGGCCGGCGAGGGCACGACGCCGGGGATCGCCGGCAGGTCGCCGATCGGACCCTCCAGGCGGGGAATCGCGGCCAGCAGCGCCCGCGTATAGGGATGCGCCGGCTGCTCGAAGATCCTGCCCGCCGGCCCGGCCTCCGCAACGCGCCCGGCATACATCACCACCACGCGTTCGCAGATGTCGGAGACGACGCCGAGGTCGTGCGTGATGAGCAGCACCGCCATCCCGAGTTCCCGACGCAGGCCGCGCAGCAGGTCGAGGATGCCGGCCTGCACCGTGGCGTCCAGCGCGGTCGTCGGCTCGTCCGCGATCAGCAGCTTCGGCCGGCAGGCCAGCGCGATGGCGATCATCGCGCGCTGCCGCATGCCGCCCGAGAGCTGGTGCGGATACTCGTCCACGCGCCGCTCCGCCGCGGCGATCTCCACGAGCTTCAGCAATGAGACGGCTTCAGCATGCGCGTCGCGCCGGCGCATGCCGCGATGGCGCCGCAGGACCTCAGCGATCTGCTCGCCGATCGTGAGCACCGGGTTCAGCGAGGACATCGGCTCCTGGAAGATCATCGCGACGCTGTCGCCGCGCAGGCGCTGCATCGCGCGCTCCGGCAGGGTGAGAAGGTCGCGATCCTGGAAGGTGATGCGCCCGGCGGCGCGGCCGCCGATCGGCAGCAGGCCCATGATGGCAAGCGCGGTCATGGACTTGCCGCTGCCGGATTCGCCGACGACGCCGAGCACCTCGCCCTCCGCGATGTCGAAGGACACGCCTTCCAGCACGCGCGTCGGGCCGAAGGAGACGGCGAGATCCTGCACGGACAGAAGACTCATCGAATAGCCGTGCGCAGCCGAGGATCGAGCGCGTCGCGCAGCCCGTCGCCCATCAGGTTTAGCCCCAGCACCACCAGCGCGATCACCACGCCCGGCGTGATGGAGATCCAGGGCGCTTCCTGGATGAAGTCGCGCCCGTCCGCGATCACGCCGCCGAGCGTGGGCGTCGGCGGCGGCGGGCCGACGCCGAGGAAGCTCAGCACGGCTTCGGCCAGCACCGCCAGCGCGAAGACATAGGTCTGCTGCACCACCAGCGGCGCCATCGCGTTGGGCAGCACGTGCCGCAGCAGCACCCGCGTGGGGGATGCGCCGATGGCGCGCGCGCCCTCCACGAAGGGGAACTCCCGCACTACCAGCACGCCGGCGCGCATGACGCGCGCGGTGCGCGGCACATAGGCGATGGAGAGCGCGACGATCACGTTGAGCTCAGACGGGCCGAGCGCCGCGGCGAGCGCGATGGCCAGCAGCACCGCCGGGAAGGCCATCAGCGCATCCATGACGCGCATGATCGGCCCGTCGGCGCGTCGCCAGAACCCCGCGACGGCGCCAATCGCGCCGCCGACCAGGGCCGTCACCAGCGCGACCCCAAGGCCGATGCGCAGGCTCACCTGGATGCCGAACAGCGTGCGCGAGAGAATGTCGCGTCCGAAGCGGTCCGTGCCGAACCAGAAGGTCTCGGAGGGCGGCTGGAAGCGGGTGCGGAAGTTGTTGCGCAGCGGATCGTAGGGCGCGAGCCAATCCGCCAGCAGGCCGCAGACGGCGACCGCGCCGAACAGCAGCAGTCCCCAGCGGAAGGAGGGATGCGCGAGCAGCCGCGCGAGCGCCCCGGGCGCCTTCACACGCGGTGCCGGCGCGGCGGCGGGAAGCGCTTCAACGCCGGCCATGGCGGATCCGCGGATCGAGGGCGGCATAGAGAAGGTCCACGGCCAGGTTCACCAGCACGAAGATGGTCGCGGTCAGCAACAGCCCCCCCTGGATCACCGGATAATCCCGCCGCTGGATCGCGCCGACGATCAACCGCCCGACGCCGGGCAGGCTGAACACGCTCTCGATCACCACGGCGCCGCCGAGCAGCACGCCGCAGGCGATGCCGGCAACCGTCACGACGGGGATCAGCGCGTTGCGCAAGGCATGCTTGCCCACCACGATCCAGCCCGGCATGCCCTTGGCGCGCGCGGTGCGGACATAGTCCTGGCGAAGCACCTCCAGCATCGCCGCCCGCGTCATGCGTGCGAACAGGCCCATCTGAGACAGCGCGAGGGTTCCCGCCGGCAGGATCATCGCCTGCGCCCAGCCGAGCGGATCCTGCGTGAACGGGACATAGCCGCCGGTCGGCAGCCAGCCGAGCACGACCGCGAAGAGGTAGACGAAGACGAGCCCGAGCCAGAAATCCGGCAACGAGAAGCCGATCAGCGCCGTGCCCATCGCCGCCCGGTCCGCCGCCTTCCCTGCCCGCACGGCCGCGAGCACGCCCAGCGCGGTCCCGCAGACGAAGGCGATGAGGAGCGCGGTGAAGGTTAGCGAAAGCGTGACCGGCAGGCGCTCCACGATGGCGGCGCCGACGCCCTGGCGCAGCAGGATGCTCTCCCCAAGGTCGCCCTGCAGCAGCGCGCCGTACCAGCCGATCAGCTGCTCATGCCAGGGCTTGGTCAGCCCGAGGCGCTCGCGCAGGCGCGCGAGCTCCTCAGCCGTCGCGGTCGGCCCGGCCATCTCCACCGCGACGTCGCCCGGCACGATCCAGACGATGCCGAAGGACAGCAGAGAGACGATCAGCAGCACCGGCAGGGCGGAGACGAGCCGCCCTGCCGCGTATCGCAGCACCCGCTTCTACGCGAGCGTGACGCCCCACATGCGCGGGATCCGGTACGGCTTGTAGTCCCGCACCTGCGCGCGCGTCGCCTGCACGATGCCGACATCGCCGCACTTGATGGCGATGGCCTGGTCGTACATCCGCGCCTGGAAGTCGCTGACTGCCTTCTTGCGGTCGGCCTCCGCCAGGCTGGTGTTGAGGCGGCGCTGGCAGTCCTCGATCACGTCATCGCGCACATGCTGCACCGGCGCGTTGCCGCTGAAGAAGCCGACGACGCCATAGGGTCCCTCATAGGGCTCGATGCCCAGCATGAGCGCCCACATGTGCCAGCCGGTGCGCTGGGTGCGCTGGCTGAAGGCGGTGGGCCAGTCGGTGATCACCGTGCGCACGTTCAGGCCGATGGACTTCAGCTGCTCCGCCGCGGTGACGATCGTCGCCTGGTGGTTCGAGAAGCTCGAATCCCCCAGCATGATGATCTCCTCGTTGCGGTAGCCGCTCTCCCGCAGCAGCGCGCGCGCGCGCTCCTTGTTGTTGACGTTGTAGAGCGGCTTGCCGACATCCCCGGCGAAATAGGTGGTGCCCGGGTGCTGCCAGCCATGCAGCATGCGATAGAGCCCGTCGGTGGAGATCGCCATGATCTCCTCCAGGTCCAGCGCGGCCTGCAGCGCGCGGCGGAACACCGGGTTGTTCATCGGCTCCATGGCGTGGTTGAGCATGAGCGTCTGGAAGGACCAGGGCATCATCTCGTGCATCACCAGGTTGCGGTCGTTGCGCAGCCGCTGCGCGGCGGGCACGGCGATCGCTTCCAGGATGTGCATCTCGCCCGTCTGCAGGCCGGCGGTGCGCGCGCCCGCTTCCGGCACGAAGCGGATGGTGATGTCCTGGACGTTCGCGACCTTGCGGCCGGCGAAGCCGTCCATGCCCTGGTATTTCGTATTCTGCACGTAGTCGGCGAAGCGTGTCAGCCGCACATGGCTGTCGGGCCGGTATTCCACGAAGCGGTAGGGGCCGGTGCCGATGATCTCGATCCGATTGGCTTCCTTGCCGGCCTCCTCCTCCGGGATGATGGCGCAGGGCGCGCGGGGAGAGGAGATGCCGGCGATGAAGCCGGGGCTCGGGTTCTTCAGCCGCACCACGACCGTCTTGGCGTCCGGCGTGTCGATCGCCTCGACCGGCTGCATGATGAAGGCGGACGCGCCGACGCGCCCGTAGCGCTGCAGCGAGGCCTTCACATCCGCGCTGGTCATGCGCTTGCCGTTGTGGAAGCGCGCGTCGCGCAGCGCGAAGCGGTAGGTCAGGCCGTCGGGCGAGATGTCCACGCCTTCGGCCAGGTCGGGAACGGGATTGCCGGCCTCGTCACGCGCGAACAGCGTCTCGAAGACATGCAGGGTGATGTTGCGGCTGGCCTGCGCGCTGGTGACCTGCGCGTCCAGTGTCGGCGGCTGCGCCTGCTGCGCCATCACGATGGAGCCGCCGGCGCCCTGCGCCAGCGCGGGCCTACCCAGCGGCAGCACCGCCGCCGCCCCGGCGGCCAGACCAAGTTCGCGTCGCGTCAGCATAGCCGTTCCCCTCTCTTACCTGTTCTCCGGGGGATGCTACCGTCGGGTCGCGAAAAACTTCAATGCGGGGGAACGCAGCGTGACGAACAGCCCGGTTGTGCCGGAGGTGGACCTCTGGGCCAGTGGTCGGCAGGTCGGCCATCTGCGCGTGCCGCAGTCGCGCGACGATTCCGGCTGGGGCACCATCCAGGTTCCGATCGTTGTCGTCGCCAACGGCACGGGCCCGACGGTGCTGCTGACCGCCGGCAACCATGGCGACGAATACGAGGGCCAGGTCTCCCTGCTGGACCTGGCGCGCAGCCTGCGGCCGGAAGAGTTGCAGGGCCGCGTCATCCTGCTGCCGGCCATGCACTACCCGGCCTGCGCCGCCGGCAAGCGCCTGTCGCCGCTGGATGGCCGCGACTTCAACCGCTGCTTCCCGGGCGACCCCTTCGGCGGCTTCGCGCTGTCGCTCGCGCATTTCGTGGACAGCGTGCTGCTGCCGATCTGCGACTACCAGATGGACCTGCACAGCGGCGGGACGGGGATGGACATCGTCCCGAGCGCCGTCGGCCACATCCTGGACCACCCGGAGATGCAGGCGCGGACGCTCGCCATGGCCGACGCCTTCGGCGCGCCGATCACGCTGCTTTTGAAGGAGGTGAATGCCGGCCCGACGCTGCTGGCCGCGGCCGAGAACCGCGGCATCGTGGCGCTCTCCTCCGAGCTCGGCGGCGGCGGGCGGCTCAACCCGGCGGCGCTGACCATCACGAAGCGCGGCGTGCGCAACGTGCTGCGCCATGCCGGCGTGCTGGAGGGGCTTCCCGAAGTCGGAGAGTACGGTCCCTCGCGCCGGATGACCGTGCCGGACCTGGCGCATTACGTCTTCGCCCCGGCCGACGGCATCTGGGAAGCGGCGCATCCGCTGAACACCACCGTGCAGGCTGGCACCCCGGCCGGATTGCTGCACCGCATCGAGGACCCGGGCGCCCCGCCGATCGAGCTCGCCTACAAGGCAACCGGCCTGCTCTGGTGCGCGCGCTTCGCCGGGCGCGTTAAGGCCGGCGACCCGGTAGCCGTCATCGCCCGGGATATGTAGGCTCGTCCAAACGGCAACATGAGGAAGGCACGGCCATGTCCGCCATCATCGAAGCCCGCACCAATTCCAAGGCGGAAGAGCGTGAGTGGGAGCTGCGCTGCGACATGGCGGCGGTGTTCCGCGTCGCCGCGCGCGAGGGCTGGAACGAGCAGATCGGCAACCACAATTCGCTGATGCTGCCTGACGAGAAGGAGCCGCTCTTCCTGATCAACCCGCGCGGCTACCTGTTCCAGGAGCTGAAGGCGAGCGACCTGATCGTCTGCGACCTGGACGGCAAGGTGCTGCGCGGCACCGGCGAGCTGCGCAAGGTCGCCTTCCACATCCATGCGCGCATCCACCTGCTGAACCCGAACGCGGCCTGCGTGATCCATGTGCATCCGCGCTGGCTGACCGCGCTGTCTCTGCTGCGCGACGCCGAGATGCACCTGTCGCACCACAACAACCTCGCGCTGAACGACCGCATCGTCTACGACCATGAGGGCGATGAGCCGGTGCACCACAACGAGGAAGGCGACCGGATCGCGCGCTGCCTCGGGGACAAGTCCACCATGGTGATGCGCGGCCATGGCGTGACCGTGGTCGGCCCGACCGTCGCCGACGCCTTCGACGAATGCTTCATCGCGGAGCGCACCGCGATGTACCAGATGACCGCGATGTCCACCGGACAGGCGATGCATCACCTGCCGGAGCGCCTGCGCCGCCGCTACAACGGGCCCTGGGGCGATCGCTACGACGCGCGGCTGCATCTGGATGCCTGGCGGCGCATCCTCGACAAGGAAGAGCCGGACTACAAGCAATGACCGACGGCGTGCTGCTGGCCGACCCGCTCGCGCCGGCCGACGAGGCCATCGCCGGCTTCGCGCTCGACGGCACGGTCAAGGGCGTGAAGCCGGGCGCGTCGCTGCGGCTCGATCAGATCGGCGCGCAGGGCTGGTCGCTGCCGGAGATGCCGCTGCCGCTCGCCGTGCTGCGCGTGGACGTCATGCGGCGCAACGCGCGCTGGATGGCGGATTTCGCGCGGCGCAACGGCCTCTCGCTCTGCCCGCATGGCAAGACGACCATGGCGCCGCAGATCTGGGCCCTGCAGGTCGCGGAAGGCGCCTGGGGCATCACCGTCGCCACGGCGCATCAGCTGCAGGTCGCGCGGCGCTTCGGCGTGAAGCGCGTGATCTGGGCCAATCAGCCGGTGGGCCGCATCGCGGTGGACGCCGCCTTCGCCGCCATCGCCGATCCGGACTTCGAACTCTACGTCCTGGCCGACAGCCTCGCCGTGGTGGAGGGCCTCGCCGCCGGCGCAGCGCGGTCGGGCCATGCGCGGCGTCTCAACGTGCTGCTCGAGGTCGGCGCGATGGGCGGCCGCACCGGCGCGCGCGATGCGAAAACCGCGCTTGCCGTCGGACGCGCCATCGCCGCCGCGCCGGGCCTGTCGCTCGCCGGCGTGGAGGCCTTCGAGGGCCTGCTCAGTGAGACGGCGCAGGTGGACGCCTTCCTCCACACGCTGACGGAAACCGCACGCGCCTGCGCCACGGAAGGCCTGTTCGGCAACCCGGAAATCCTGCTGACCGCCGGCGGCTCCGCCTTCTTCGACCGCATCGGCCCGCGCCTGGCCGAAGCCGGCGATCTCGGCCTGCCGGTGCGCCGCGTGCTGCGCAGCGGCTGCTACATCACGCATGACAGCCTCGGCTACGAGCAATCCTACAAGCGCATGCGCAAGGAGAGCCTGACGCTGGACTGGCCGGTGGGCGACCTGCATGCGGCGATGGAAGTCTGGGCGCATGTGCAATCCATCCCCGAGCCGGGCCGCGCGATCATCACCTGCGGCAAGCGCGACATCGGTTTCGACACGGGCTGGCCCGTACCGCTGCGCCTGATCCGCGCGGGGGAGACGCGATCCATGCCCTTCGGCGCCTTCCACAAGGTGACGGGCATGAACGACCAGCACGGCTACCTGATCGGCCCGGCCGACGGGCTGCTGCGCGTGGGCGACATCGTCGTGCTCGGCGTCGCGCATCCCTGCACCACCTTCGACAAGTGGCAGGCGATCCCGCTGGTGGACGAAGACTTCCGCATCACCGGCGCGATCCGCACCTTCTTCTGACGCTCGAGAGCAAGAGGCCTAAGCCATGACCCTTCCGCTCGGCCGGCGCGCCGCGCTGTCCCTTCTTGCCATGCCGGCCATCGCGCAGGCGCAGACCGCATGGACGCCGACGCGCCCGATGCGCCTGGTGGTGCCCTTCGCGCCTGGCGGCCTGACGGACATCCTCGCCCGCGCCTGCGCCGAGCAGCTCCAGGCGCGCATCGGCCAGCCGGTGGTGGTGGAGAACCGCGGCGGCGCCGGCGGCAACCTGGCGGCCGAGGTCGTGGCGCGCGCGACGCCGGATGGCAGCACGGTGCTGGTCGCGACGCAGGGCATCATCGCCATCAACAAGGCACTCTATGCGCGGCTGTCCTATGACCCGGACGCGGATTTCACGCCCATCGGCATGCTCGGCCAACAGCCGAACCTGCTGGTGGTCTCGCCCAAGGCACTGCCGGACGTCTCCGACACTGCGCAGCTGGTCGCCAAGGCGAAGGCGACGCCGGGCGGGCTGAACTACGGGTCGAACGGCGTCGGCAGCTTCACCCATCTCTCGATGGAGCTGTTCCGCAGCATGGCGGGCATCGAGATGACCCATGTGCCCTATCGGGGCAGCGCACCGCTGCTGACCGACATGATCGCGGGCACGATCCCCGTCGCCTTCGACGGCCTGGCCACCTCCGCACCGCAGGTCGGCCAGGGTGGGCCGCTGCGCGCCATCGCCGTCAGCTCCGGCCAGCGCTTCCGCGCCATGCCCGATGTGCCCGCTGTCGCCGAGACGCTGCCGGGCTTCGACGCGAGCCCTTGGTATGGCCTGTTCATCCAGTCCGCGCTGCCGGAGCCGATCCAGGCGGGGCTGGAGGCCGCCTTCAAGGCCGTGCTGGAGAGCCCGGAATGGGCGGCCGTGCTGCAGCAGCGCCGCGCCGATGCGATGCCGCAGGGCCGTGCCGCGCTGGTGCCGCTGATGGCGCGGGAACGCCAGGTCTGGCGCGAGGCGGTGCAGCGGTCCGGCGCTCGCGCGGACTGATCTTGCAGGACGTCATCGGCTGGGCGCTGCCGGGCCCGCCCGCCGGCAGTGCGACGGCGCGGAAGGCGCGGCTGCTCCTGCTCGACAGCCTGGGCTGCGCGCTTGCGGGGTTGCGGCATCCACGCGTTGCGGCCTTCGCGCGCGCGATGCAGGCCGCCTTCCCTGGCGACGTGACCCTGGCTGGCGCGCGGCTTGCGCCCGGCGTCGCCGCGGCGGTGCTCTCCACCGCGACCTGCTGGGACGAGGCGAATGAGGGCCTGGCCATCGCGCATGGCCGCCCGGCGCTGCCGGTGGCGCCGCTGGCGCTGGTCGCGCGCGCGCGCGGCGCGTCGGCGCACGACACGGTCGCGGCCTTCGCATTGGGCTACGAGGTCGCGGCGCGCGCCGGAGAAGCCTGGCGCATCAAGCCAGGCATGCATGTGGACGGTTCCTGGCACGGCCTGGGCGCCGCCGCCTGCGCGGCGCGGCTGGCGGGGCTCGGCGCCGGCGGCGTCGCGCGCGCGGTGCGGCTGGTGGCGTGCCAGGTGCCGTTCTCCCTCTACGCCCCGATCGCGGCGGGGATGGATGGGCGCAACAGCTACCCCGCGCATGCCGCGCTGCTCGGCAGCATGGCCGCCGCCGCCGCGGTGGCCGGGATGGATGCGCCGGAGGACGGCTTCGCGCAGGCGCGGCGGATCGCGCTCGGGCACGACGAGCAGGCAGTCACCACTGGCCCCGGCACCTGGCTGCTGGAGCACGCCTATCTCAAGCCCTTCGCCGGCGTGCGCCACGCGCATTACGCCGCCGCCGCCGCCATCGCGCTGCGCGACCGCGTCTCCGCCACGCCGCAGCGCGTCGTCCTCTCCACCTACGCGGAGGCGCTGCGCTATGCCGGCAACCGCGCGCCGCGCGCCGCGATCGCCGCGCAGTTCAGCCTGAGCTGGGCCGTCGCCGCCGCGCTGGTGCAGGGCGATCTCGGCCCTGCCGCCTACACGGATGCAGCCCTCGACGATCCGCGGCTGCGCGCGCTGGAAGTCAAGGTCGAGCTTGTCGAGGACAGCGCCCTCACCGCCATCGGCAAGCGCGGCGCGACCCTCACCGTGGATGGCGAGAGCGAGACCGTCACCGGCGTCACCGGCGACCCCGACCGCCCGATGACCGAAGCCGAGGCGATTGCGAAATTCGCGCGTTTCGCCGGGCCCACCCTCGGCGAAGCCGGCGTGGCGCGCGCCGTCGCCGCGCTGCTGCATGACGCGCCCGCCGAAAGCCTCTTCGCATGACGGATGTGCTCGTAGCCGGCGCCGGGCCGGTCGGGCTGACGCTCGCGCTGGCGCTGCACCGGCGCGGCGTGGCGGTGCGCGTATTGGAGAAGCGCGCCGAACTCTCCACCGCCTCCCGCGCATCCACCTTCCATCCGCCGACGCTGGAGGCGCTGGACGAGCTCGGCGTGTTCGCCGCGCTGCGGCCCGGCGGCGTGCAGGTGGACCGCATCCTCTGGCGCAGGGTGGACAGCGGCGAGGGCGCGATCCTCGACCTCGGCATCCTGAAGGGGGAGACACGCTTCCCCTTCCGCTGGCACCGCGAGCAGCAGTTTCTGACGCCCGCGCTGCTCGCCGCGCTGCCCGCGGGCACCGTGCGCTTCCATGCGGGCATCTCGGCGCTGGCGCAGGACGAGCGCGGCGTCGCAGTCACTTGCGAGGACGGCAGCACGCATCGCGCCCGCTACCTCATCGGCTGCGACGGCTCCTCCGGGGCGGTGCGTGGGCTGGCGGGCATCGCGACGGAGACAAGCGACTACGCGCACCGCGTGCTGCGGCTGCTGACGCCGCTCGACCTGCGCGACCACGTGCCGGGGCTGGACGGGCTCGGCTACCTCTACGACGCGTCGGGATCCTGCTCGCTCCTGCGCATGCCGCAGGTCTGGCGCGTGATCCTGCGCGTCCCGCCGACGATGACCGATGACGAAGCGCTCTCGGAGGGTCACGCGCGCGCGCAGCTCGCGCGCTTCCTGCCGCAGGTGGGGGGCATGCCGATCGACGGGCGCGACGTCTATGGCGTACGCAAGGCGATGGCGGTGGGCTATCGCGCCGGCCGCGTGCTGCTGGCGGGCGATGCCGCGCATCTCACCAACACGCGCGGTGGCATGAACATGAATGCCGGCATCCACGATGCGATGACGCTGGCAGCGACGTTGCGCCGCGTCCTCGATGGCGGCGGCGAGGCGCTGCTGGACGCCTGGGCGGATGCGCGGCTGGGCACGGTGCGGAACGCCCTGCTGCCACGCACCGATGCGCGCGTGGCGGCGGCCCCCTCGGGCGAGGTCGCGCGCATGGCGGCGCTGGCGCCCGATCAGCAGCGCGCCTGGGCGCGGGAGGCGAGCATGCTGGACATCGCGAAGGTGGGCGCGCCGTGATCCACCCGCCCCGCCGCTGGCATCCCACGCACCGCGTCGGGCTGCTCTCGCCCTCCGCCAATCCGGCCGTGGAGCCGGAGATGCGCCACCTTCTGCCGCATCAGGCGGCGCTGCATGTCGCGCGGCTTCCGGTGATGCCGAACACCACGCTCGAGCAGCGCAACGCTGCCTATCCCGCCCATGTCGAGACCGCTCTCGGCGCCTTCGGCGCGCTGGCGCTGGATGCGGTGATAGTCGGCCTCACCGGGCCGAGCTACGCGCTGCCGCCGCAAGAGGACCAGGCCCTGCAGGACCGGCTCTCGGCTGGCGCCGGCCGCCCGGTGATCCTTGCCGCCCGCGCCATCGCGGAGGCGCTGGCGGCGCTGGGGCGCACGCGGCTGCTGCTGTTCTCGCCTTATCCGGGCTGGCTGACGGAGCGCGCCGAGCGCTACTGGTCGGAGGCGGGGCTCGACCTGGTCCAATCCTTCAAGGTCTCGGACACGTTCCGCGCCTATGACCTGACACCGGAAGAAGTGGCCGACGGCCTCGCGAAGCTCTCCCCGTCGCCGGATTGCGCCGTGCTGATCTCGGGCACCGGCGCGGCGACGCTGGACGCGATGGAATGGATGCGGGCGCGGCTCGGCGTGCCGCTGCTCTCATCGAACATCGCCTGCGCCTTCGCCGCCTGCCGCAGGCTGGACCTGCCGGCGAGCGAGGCGATGCGGTCCTGCTGCCCGGACCTGGCGGGGCAACTCCCCCGCCCATAGGCGGGGAACCGGGCAAACCTAGCGCTGGCGCGCCTTGCGGGCGTCCATCATGGCCTTGTGGGCAGCCGCCAGCGTATGGGCACGGTTGCGCTGGTCGGCGGCCCGGCGGGCGGCGGCGTTGGCGGCCTCGATCTCGGCCGCGCGGCGGCGGGCGAGTTCTTCCTGCGCCTTGCGCTCGGCCTCGCGCTTGGCAGCCTGGCGCGCAGCCTCGGCGGCCTGCTTCTCGGCCAGCTTCGCGGCGCGCTTCTCGGCCTCGCGGGCGGCGCGCGCCTCGGCGATGGCCTTCTGCTCGGCCATGCGCTTCTGCACCTCGGGATCCTCGAGGCGGGACTTCATCGCGGCGAACTTCTCGGCGGCGGCCTTGCGGGCCTCCTCCGCGGCGTTCTTGCGCTCGTTGAAATCGAAGAGCTTCTTCGTCTGCATCGTGCGCCATTTAGCCGCAGGCACGGCCAAGGTGAAGGGGTCGTGGGCCGCGGCAGGCGCAACCCACCCCCCTCATCACTTCGTGAGCATGGGTTCAGTTCGCCAGCGTGACGCCGGATTCCCTCACCAGCGCGGCCCAGCGCGCGACCTCGGCCTGATGGAAGGGGCCGAATTCCGCGGGCGGCATGGTGGCGATGCGGAAGCCCGCCGCCTCCAGCCGGCCGCGCAGCACGGGGTCGGCCAGCGCCGCAACGGTGGCGTCGTAGCCCGTCTGCAGGATCGGCGCGGGCGTGCCCTGCGGCGCGAACAGGCCGAACCAGGCATCGCCCGAGACATAGTCGTAGCCGAGCTCCTTCAGCGTCGGGACCTCCGGGATGTCGGGAAAGCGCGCATCGCCGCCGACGCCGAGCGCGCGGATGCGCCCGCCTGCCGCCAGGCCCGAAACGCTGGCCCAGGTCGCCATCATGAAATCCACCGTCCCCGCCGCCAGGTCCTGCGCCGCCGGCGCGGCGCCGCGATAGGGCACATGCGTGGCGTTCATCCCGTTCCGCCGCGCGAAGGTCTCGCTCATCAGATGGGACGACGAGCCGGCCGAGGAGGAGGCATAGGACAGCCCCCGTCCCGGCTGCCGCCCCAACGCCACCAGCTCCGCCACCGTCCTGGCCGGGGAAGAGGCCGGCACCACCAGCGCATGCGGTGCGCGGGCCACCAGGCTGATCGCGGCGAAGCCCGCGGGGTCATAGGGCAGGTTGGGGATCAGCGCGCCGTTCGTGGCATGCGTCTGGTTGTTGCCGAGCACCAGCGTGTAGCCGTCCGGCGCGGCGCGGAAGGCGTCCTGCGTGCCGATCACGCCGCCGCCGCCGCCCTTGTTGTCCACCACCACCTGCTGCCCCCAACGATCCTGCCACTTCGCCGCCAGGGCGCGGGCCAGGACATCCGTGGTGCCGCCGGGCGGAAAGGGCACGATCAGCCGCACTGCCCGCGTCGGCCAGGCCGGCGACTGCGCCAGCGCCGGGCTGGCGAGCAGGGGCAAGGCGAGCAGGGCGCGGCGCGCGATCATCGCAGGGTCCTCCGGTCCGGGCGCCGCCATTGTTGCCGCACCGCGCCGCTTGCGGCAGAGGGATTCGGCATGAAGGTCACGGTTCTCGGCATCGGCGCGATCGGCGGCTGGCTGGCGGCAGGCTTTGCCGCCGGCGGCGCGGAGGTGGCGGCGCTCGCCCGCGGCGGCACCCTCGCCGCGCTCCGGCGGGACGGGCTGGTGCTGCGCGACGGCACGGCCGAGCGCCGCTTTCCCCTCCACGCCGCCGCCGATCCGGCCGACCTGCCGGTGCCGGAGTTGCTGGTGCTCGGCCTCAAGGGCCAGGACCTGCCGGGCGCGCTGCCGCTGATCCGGGCGGCGATGGGCCCGGAAACGCGCGTGCTCTCGGCCCAGAACGGCGTGCCCTGGTTCTTCCTGCAGGGCTTCGGCGGCCCGCTGCGCGACGCGGCGCTGGAGAGCGTGGACCCCGGCGGCGCGCTGGCCGCTTCCATCCCGCCCGGGCGCATCCTGGCGGCCGTGGTGCATGCCGCCGCCACAGCCGAGGCGCCCGGCGTGATCCGCCTCGCCAAGGCCGACCGCCTGCCGATCGGCGACATGGGGGGCACGAACGGGCCGCTGCTGGAGGCGACGGTCGCCATGCTCCGCGCCGGCGGCATCCCGGCCGAGCCCACCGCGGCGCTCCGGCAGGAGATCTGGCGGAAGCTGTGGGGCAATTCGAACATGAACCCCCTCAGCGCCCTCTGCCGCGCCACCCTTTCCGACATGCTGGACGAGCCCGGCGTGCGCAGCCTGGCGGAGGCGATGATGGCGGAGATGGACGGGCTCGGGCAGGCGATCGGCCTGGCGCCGCTCGGCTCCATCGCGGACCGCATGGCCGTCACCCGCCGGATCGGCGCCTTCCGGACCTCCATGCTGCAGGACCTGGAGGCCGGGCGGCGGCTGGAGCTCGGCCCGATCCTCGGCGCCCTGGTGGAGATGGCGGAGCGGCTGGGCCACCCCGCCCCGGTGATGCGCGGGGTGCATGGGCTGGTGGCGCTGCTGGAACGCGTGTCGGATCGCCGCAGGGCGGCACGCCCGGAGGCGTGAATCTGCCCCGCCATGCATTCTTCGGGGCTGATACGGCGGGCCGCGAAACGCTATATGCCCGGCCATGAGCGAAACCCTGGCCGTTGACGCGGTCGCGCGGGAAGCCGCGCGCCGGCGCACCTTCGCGATCATCGCCCACCCCGACGCGGGCAAGACCACCCTGACCGAGAAGCTGCTGCTGAAGGGCGGCGCGATCCAGCTTGCCGGCGCGGTGCGCGCCAAGGGCAATGCACGCCGCACGCGGTCGGACTGGATGAAGATCGAGCAGGACCGCGGCATCTCCGTGGCGACCAGCGTCATGACCTTCGAGCGCGCGGGCGTGGTGTTCAACCTGCTGGACACGCCGGGCCACGAGGATTTTTCGGAAGACACCTACCGCACGCTGACGGCCGTGGACGCCGCGGTGATGGTGCTCGATGCCGCCAAGGGCATCGAGAGCCAGACCCGCAAGCTGTTCGAGGTGTGCCGCCTGCGCGACATCCCGATCGTCACCTTCGTCAACAAGATGGACCGCGAGGCGCGCGATCCCTTCGAGCTGATCGACGAGATCGAGAAGACGCTGGCGCTCGACGCCGCCCCCGTCGCCTGGCCGGTCGGCCGCGCCAGCGAGTTCTGGGGCACCTACGACATCCTGGCCAAGCGCCTGATGCCCGTGGACGCGAGCGAGGACGAGGGCATCCCGGTCAGCGGCTACGACGACCCGAAGATCGCGGAGCTGGTCGGCGAGGCACGCGCCACGGCGCTGGCCGAGGAGGTCCTGCTGGCCGAGGCCGGCCTCAAGCCCTTCGATCTCCAGGCATTCCGTGAGGGCACGCTGACGCCGGTGTTTTTCGGCAGTGCGCTGCGCGATTTCGGCGTGGGCCACCTGCTGGAAGGGCTCGCCCGCTTCGCGCCGCCGCCCGGCGCGCGCGAGGCCGATCCGCGTGACGTGGAGCCGGAGGAGCCGCGCCTGACCGGCTTCGTCTTCAAGGTCCAGGCCAACATGGACCCCAACCACCGCGACCGCGTCGCCTTCGTGCGGCTGTGCAGCGGGCGGCTGACCAAGGGCATGCGCCTGCGCCAGGTCCGCACCGGCAAGCAGGTGCCGGTCAACGCGCCGCTGTTTTTCTTCGCCAAGGAACGCCAGGTGGCCGAGGAAGCCTGGCCCGGCGACGTCGTCGGCATCGCCAACCACGGCACGCTGCGCATCGGCGACACGCTGACCGAGGGCGAGGAGGTCAACTTCAAGGGCGTGCCGAGCTTCGCGCCGGAGATCCTGCGGCATGTCCGGCTGGAAGACCCGATGCTGGCGAAGAAGCTGCGCACCGCGCTCGACCAGCTCGCCGAGGAAGGCGTCGTGCAGATCTTTCGGCCGTTGGACGGCAGCCCGCCGGTGGTAGGCGTCGTCGGCCAGCTTCAGCTCGACGTGCTGCAATCGCGCCTGAAGGTCGAGTACGGCGTGCCTGCCGGCTTCGACGCCACGCGCTGGCAGGTGCTGCGCTGGATCAGCGGCGACCGCGCGCAGATCGAACGCTGGGCCGCCACCAACCGCGGCGACACGGCGGAGGACCATGACGGCGAATACGTCGCGCTGTTCAGCAGCGACTGGCGCCGCAAGCGGGCGGAGGAGGATTTCCCCGAGCTCAAGTTCCACGCCGTGCGGGAACAGCACGGGGTGGTGCAGATGGCGCGGTGACGGGTCCTTTTTCTGCAACCGCGCTTAACGAGGATTTAGGGAGCACCCGCTAGGAGATCGGCCGTCGCGCGCAGACCGGCCGCCGACCGCCGGCCATGCACGACTCGGCAAGGCCCCAGGAGATCTCCAAGCATGACACCTCCCGCAGACGGCATCCTCGGCCCGCGCGGCGGCATCGGCCGGCGCCTGCTGCTCGGCTTCGCCGCGGTCCTCGCGCTGATCGTCGCCCTCGGCATCGTGGCCGTGCATCGCGTCAACGACATCAGCGCAAGCCTCGCCACGGTGAACGACGTGAACAGCGTGAAGCAGCGCTACGCCATCAATTTCCGGGGCAGCGTGCATGACCGCGCCATCAGCCTGCGCGACGTCGTGCTGGTGACGGCGGCGGAGGAACGCCGCGCCGCACTCGAGGAGATCGAGCGCCTCGCCGCCTTCTATGCCGACAGCGCGCGGCGGCTGGACCAGATCATGGCGACCGGCGTGGAGGTGACGCCCGAGGAGAGCCGCATCCTCGCCTCCATCAAGCAGACCGAGGCGCGCACCCTGCCCATCATCCAGTCGGTGATCGAGGCACAGCGCGCCGGCGATGCCGCGCGGGCGCATGCGCTGCTGCTGACGCAGGCGCGGCCGGCCTTCATCGAATGGCTGGCCCGCATCAACCAGTTCATCGACCTGCAGGAGGCGAAGAACGGCGTGGTGGCGCGTCAGGCGCGGGACGTGGCGGAAGGCTTCCAGGAGCTGATGGCGGGCCTCGTGGCGCTCGGCCTCGCGCTGGGCGCGGGCATCGCCTTCTGGTCCCTGCGCGCCATTGCGCCGCTGCGCGCGCTGGCGGGTACGATGCGCCGCATGGCTGCGGGCGAGCTCGGCGTGACGATCCCGGGCAGCGGGCGCGCCGACGAGGTCGGACAGATGGCGGAAGCGGTGGAGGTCTTCCGGCTGCAAGGCGAGGAGGCGGTGAACCTGCGCGCCCAGCAGGAGGCCGATCGCGCGGCAGCGCATGAGGCGCAGGTCGCCGCGCTGCGCGGCATGGCCGACCGGGTGGAGAACGAGACGCTCGTCGCCATGTCCCGCATCGCGGAGCAGACGCGGGCTCTCGCGGCCGACGCCGCCGAGATGGCCGCCGCCGCAGGCCGCGTGGACCAGAATGCCGGCGCCGCCGGCAGCGCGGCTGGCGATTCGCTGCGAATGACCGAACAGGTGGCGGCCGCGGCGGAACAACTCGCCGCCGCGATCCGCGCGATCACCACCGAGGTGCGCGAAGCCGCGGAAGTCAGCCGCGCGACGGCGGCGGACAGCTCCGAGACGGAGACGGCGATCGTGGATCTCTCGGCGGCCGTCGCGCAGATCGGCGACGTGACACGCCTGATCAGCGAGATCGCGAGCAAGACGAACCTTCTCGCGCTGAACGCGACCATCGAGGCGGCACGCGCCGGCGATGCCGGAAAGGGCTTCGCCGTCGTCGCCGGCGAGGTGAAGGAACTCGCCGGGCAGACCGCCAAGGCGACGGAGGAGATCCGCCAGCACATCGAATCCGTCAGCCGGCGCACCGAAGCGGCCGTCGGCACGGTGCGGCGCATCGCCGGCTCCGTCGCCCGGATCGACCGCTTCGCCGCGAACCTCGCCGAAGCCGTCGGCCAGCAGGATAACGCCACGCGGGAGATCGCCCGCAGCATCGCGGATGCGACACACGCGACACGCGAAGCAACCCAGCGCATCGCCCATGTCAGCGCCGATTCGCGCGACGCCGGCGGACGTGCCGAGCGCACCCGTGCCGAGACGGCGAGCCTTGCCGCCGCGGCGGAGAGCCTGACGCAGCAGGTGGTCAGCATCGTCCGCACCTCGGTGCCCGAGGTGGACCGACGGCAACAGCCGCGGGAGAACGTGCATGGCAGGGCGACGCTGGACATCGGCGGCGTGACCCGGACCGTTGAGGTGGTGGACAGCAACAGCACCGGGATCGGCGTGACTGGCGCGGACAACCTGGTGCCCGGCCAGCGCGGCATCCTCCACCGTCCGGGCCAGCCATCCGTTGCCGTGGAGGTGCGCCACGCAAGGGACGGCCGGGCAGGCCTTGTCTTCCTGGAAGCGTCGCGCGGCAGCCTGGCGCGCGCAGCGTGAGGCGAAGCGCCGCCGGAAGGCCGCGTCATACCGGCGAGCCCATCAGAGGCCCAGATAGGCTTCCCTGACAGCCGGATCGTGCAGCAGCGCCTGACCGGTGCCGCCATGCGCGATCCGGCCGGTCTCGATCACATAGCCCCGGTCCGCGATGGCCAGCGCCGCGGACGCGTTCTGCTCCACCAGCAGCACCGTCACGCCGGCGCGCTTCAGCGCCACCACCGCATCCAGGATCTGGTCCACCAGCACGGGCGCCAGGCCCATGCTCGGCTCGTCCAGCAGCAGCAGCCGCGGCTCGCTCATCAGGGCGCGACCGATCGCCAGCATCTGCTGCTGCCCGCCAGACAAGCCCGCCGAGGGCAACGCGCGCTTCTCGCGCAGGATCGGGAACATCTCGAAGACACTTTCGAGATTTTCGTCCGTTGTCGCGCGCCCACGCCGGAAGGCACCCAGGCGCAGATTGTCCTCGACGCTCAGCGGCCCGAAGACCTGGCGGCCCTCCGGCGATTGCGCGATGCCGGCGGCGACGCGGCGATGCGGCGTCCAGCCGGTGATGTCCTCGCCGTGGAACTTCACCGTGCCGGCGCTGACCGGTTGCACGCCGGAAAGGCAGCGAAGCAGCGTCGTCTTGCCCGCGCCGTTGCCGCCGACGATCGCCGTGATCTCGCCCGTCTCGACGCGCAGCGAGACGCCCTTCAGCGCGAGGATCCGACCGTAGGCGGATTGCAGGTCCCGCACTTCAAGCAAGACTGGCCTCCTTCACGCCATGCGTCCCGAGATAGGCGGCGATCACCTCGGGGTTCGTGCGCACCTGCTCCGGCGTGCCCTCCGCCAGCATGCGGCCCTGGTTCAGCACGACGACATGGCGGCTGATGCGCATCACCAGCTTCATGTCGTGCTCGATCAGCACCACCGCGACGCCACGCGCGGCGACCTGCGCGATCAGCCGGTCGATCTCCTCCGTCTCGACCGGGTTGCAGCCAGCGGCGGGCTCGTCCAGCAGCAGCACGCGGGGATTCGTCGCCAGCGCGCGCGCGATCTCCAGGCGCTTCAGCGCGCCGTAGGGCAACGAGCCCGCGGGCAGCTCCGCCTTGTCGGCCAGCCCCACCTCCTCCAGCAGCGCCATCGCCGCATCCCGCGTCGCGGCATTGGCGCGGCGCGCGCGCGGCAGGCGGAACAGGTCGGCAAACAGGCTGGAGCCTTCCCGCAGGTGCCGCCCCGCCATCACGTTCTCCAGCGCGGTCATGCGGAAGAACACCTGCAGGTTCTGGAAGGTCCGCGACAGGCCGAGCGCCGCCAGGCGGTGCGGCGGCGCCTGCGTCACGTCCTTCCCGTCCAGCGTGATGCGCCCCTCCGTCGCGCGATAGAGGCCGGAGACGATGTTGAACAGCGTGGTCTTGCCCGCGCCGTTCGGTCCGATGATCGCCAGGATCTCGCCGGCACGCGCGGCAAAGCCGACGCCATCCAGCGCGCGCAGGCCGCCGAAGGAGATGCCGATGTTCTCGGCGCTCAGCAGCGCGTCGGACCGCCCGGTCACGCCGGCCTCCGCCGCAGAAGCGCCGCCAGGCCCGGCACGATGCCCGCACGAAGGAAGATCATGAACAGCATGATGAGCAGGCCGATCACCGCCTGCTCGTATTCGTGCAGGAAGGTCAGGGTCTGCGGCAGCAGGACAAGCAGCGCCGCGCCCACCACCGCGCCCGGAACCGAGGCGAGGCCGCCGATCACCACCATCGTCACGTACTCGATCGAAGCCAGGAATCCCGCCGCATCGGGCGTGACGAAGCCGTTCATCAGCGCCAGCAACCCGCCCGCGACCGAACCGTAGACCGCCGCGATGACGAAGGCGCGCAGCTTGTGTGCGGCGACGTCGATGCCGACGGTGCGCGCGGCCACTTCGCTGTCATGCAGCGCGGCGAGCGCCCGGCCCGAGGGGCTCGCCTGCAGGTTCAGCGCGATCCAGACGCCGATGAGGAGTGCGCCGCCGGTGATCCAGTAGAAGGTCTCGCCGCCGCGGATGCGCCAGCCGAGGAGTTCGGGGCGCGGGATGCGGATGCCGTCCGGCCCGCCGGTCAGCGCCACCTCGTTCACCAGCACCATCGTCACCAGCATGCCGAAGCCAAGCGTCGCCACCGCCAGGTAGTGCCCCTTCAGCCGCAGGATCGGCCGCCCGACCACGAAGGCGACGCAACCCGCAATTGCCGCGCCCAGCGGCAGGCAGAGCAGCACGTCCAGGCCGAGCAGCTTGGGCCCGAGCGCCATGGTGTAGGCACCGATGCCGACGAACCCCGCATGGCCGAGGCTGACCTGCCCCGCCTGCCCCATCAGGATCTGCAGCCCGACGGCGGCGAGTGCGGTCACCCAGATCAGCGCCGCGACCCGGAAGTAGAAGCCGGAGGGGAAGAACCAGGGGATGGTGCCGATGATCACCGCAAGGATGATCAGCGTGGCCCAGCGCGCGCTCATGCTACACGCGCTCCACGCTGCGCCGGCCGAAGAGGCCCTGTGGCATGGTGAACAGCACGGCGAGGATCACCACGAAGGCGACCGCATCCTTGTAGGCCGAGGAGATGGTGCCCGCCGCGAAGCTTTCGAGCAGCCCCAACAACAGCCCGCCCACCACGGCGCCCAACGGGCTGCCCATGCCGCCCAGCATCGCCGCCGCGAAACCCTTCAGCGCCAGCATCGTGCCGACGTCGAAGGAGGTCAGCGTGATCGGGGTGATCAGGATTCCCGCGAGCGCACCAATCGCCGCGCTCAGGCCGAAAGAGAGCGCCAGCACGAAGGAGGTGTCCACGCCGACCAGCCGCGCGGCCAGCCGGTTCGCCGCCGTCGCCAGCACCGCCTTGCCGAGCAGCGTCTTCTCCAGGAACACGAACAGCCCGAGGAACACCAGCACCGCGCCGCCCAGCACCCAGAAGCTCTGCGGCAGGATGGCGGCGCCGGCGAGCAGGATGGGATCGCTGCCACTGAAGGCCGGCAACTGATGGAACTGCTTGTCGAAGACGATCTGCGCTACGCCGCGCAGGAAGATGGAAGCGCCGATCGTGATGATGATGAGCGTGACGGCGGAGGCGCCACGCGCCGGCTCGATCGCCAGGCGATGCAGCAGCAGCCCGACCGCGACCGCCACCAGGATCGCCAACGCCGCTGCCAGCGGCAGCGCGAGCCCCGCCGCAACGGCAAAGACCGTCACCAT
Organism: Falsiroseomonas bella; assembly: GCF_003173615.1. Lineage (GTDB taxonomy): Bacteria > Pseudomonadota > Alphaproteobacteria > Acetobacterales > Acetobacteraceae > Falsiroseomonas > Falsiroseomonas bella. The sequence goes on from NZ_QGNA01000001.1 coordinate 537,280, forward strand.
GCCGCCGAGCATGACGAACTCGCCCTGCGCGAAGTTCACCACGTCGGACGCGTTGTAGATCAGCGTGAAGCCCAGCGCGACCAGCGCATAGACCGCGCCGACCGTCAGGCCGGAGACGAGGAATTGCAGGAGTTCTGCACCCACGAAGAAGCCCTCTCCCGCTTGCGGGGGAGGGTTGGGTGGGGGCCGCAGTATCGGCGCACCCCAGTCACCTGCCCCCACCCCGACCCTCCCCCGCAAGCGAGGGAGGGAGACGTCTTCAGTTTCCAATCAACACGAACTGCCCGTTGCGGATCTCCACCATGCGGAAGGCGGAGAGATCGAGGCCCATATGGTCCGTAGCACTCATGTTCACGACGCCGCCGGTGCCGACGAAGCCGCGCGTGGCGCGGATCGCGTCGCGCAGGCGCGTGCCGTCGGTGCTGTTGGCGCGCTTGATCGCCTCCACCAGGATCATCAGCCCGTCATAGGCATGCCCGCCGAAGGTGGAGACGGGCTGGCCGGTCTCGCGCTCGAAGGCGGTCTTGTAGTCGATCAGCACCTGGCGCTGCGGATCGTTCGCCGGCAGCTGCTCGGCCACCAGCAGCGCGGCCGCGGGCAGGCGCACGCCCTCGGCGGCCTGTGGCGTCGCGAGCTGGATGAACTGCGCGCTGGCCACGCCATGCGACTGATAGAGCGGCAGCCGGATGCCGAGCTGGGCGTAGTTGCGCGTGACGATCGCCGGGCCCTGGCCGAAGCCCGGGTTCACCACCGCCTCGACGCCCTGGGTGTTGCGGATGCGCGTCAGCTGCGGGGTCATGTCGGAGTCGCGCGGGCCGTATTGCTCGTCGGCGACGATGGTGATGCCCGCCGCCTGCGCCACGCGCTGGCATTGCGTGCGCATGGACTGCCCGAACCCGTCCGTGCCGCTGATGAGCGCCACGCGGGAAAGGCCGCGGGCGCGAACGTCGGAAAAGATCTTCTCGCAGGCCATGCGGTCGGTGTGCGGCGTCTTGAAGGTGTAGGGCGAGACGGGGTCGATGATCTCGATCCCACCGGCGAGCGAGATGAAGGGAATTCGCGCATCCTCGAAGACCGGGCGCATGGCCATCGTCGTGCCGGTGGTGGTGCCACCGACCATCGCCACCACGCGGTCGTCCTCGACCAGGCGGGTGGCGAAGGTGCGGGCGCGGTTCGCGTCGCCGCCATCGTCGTAGACGATCAGCTGGATCGGCCGCCCGTTCACGCCGCCCGCGGCGTTGATGCGGTTGACGTAGAGCCGCAGCGTCTTGTCCTCGGGGTCGCCGAGGAAGCTCGCCGGCCCGGTGACGGACAGCACGGCGCCGATGCGGATCGGGTCGTTGCGCTGCGCCAGCGCCGGCAGTGCGACGATGGCGGCGGCGCCGAGCGCGAGCGCGCCGCGCCGGAGCATGGAAGCGATACCCATGTTTCTTCTTCCTCCCTGTGTGACGCGCTCAGGCCGCGGCGGGGCGCCGTGCCATGGCGATGTGGAACCGGTTGGCGACGAAGGCGGCGTCCGTCAGGCAGGAGGTGCCGGCCGGGTTCGCGCCCGAGACATGATAGTCGCTGAAGGCCGCGGACTGGTTCACGAACAGCCCGCCGCAGAGATTCTCGCTGAGCGCCACGCCGGCCCTGGCGAACGCTGTCTCGGCGCGCTGCAGGAACGCCTCGTCCGTGCTGTGGACCAGCGCGGTGATGGCGCCCTTCTCGCGCACGGAGGCTGCGGCCAGCGCGAGTGCTTCATCTGCATCCTTGCAACGGATCAGGAAGGCGATTGGGCCGAAGCGCTCCTCGCCCCAGGCGGCGCGGTCCGCGGCTTCGACCGCAACGATCAGCGGCGTGGCGCTGCGCGCTTGGGCAAAGCCCGGCATCTCCACCGTCCCGCTGTCGCGCACCACGCGTCCCAGTCCGCGCGCGGCGGCGATGCGGTCCAGCGTCGCCGGGTTCTGCACGGTGCCGAGCACGCCCGCGGCACGCGCCGGATCGGCGAGCAGGGCGTCCACCGCCGCGGCAAGCGCCTGCGCGACCTCGTCGAAAGCCTTGGGCCCGCTTTCGGTCATGATGCCGCCAGACGGCACGAAAAGATTCTGCGGCGCGGTGCACATCTGGCCGCTGTACAGGCTGAGCGAGAAGGCCAGGTTGCGGCACAGCCCCGCGAAATCCGCGGTGGAATGCAGCACGACCGGGTTGATGCCGGCCTCCTCGGTGTGCAGCGGCTTGGCGCCCGCGACATGCGTGCGCAGCCAGCCGCCGAAGGCCGGGCCGCCGGTGAAGTCCACGATGCCGATCGCCGGATGCCGCGCGAGCTCGGCCGCAAGCGGCGCGTCCGCGGTATCGGGCGCGAGCTGCACCACGTCTTCCGGGAAGCCCGCCTCCGCCAGCACGGCGCGCGCGGTGCGCACCGTCAGCGCCAGCGGCAGGATCGCCGCCGGGTGCGGCTTCACGATCACCGCATTGCCGGTGGCGAGATCGGCGAAGAGCCCGGGATAGCCGTTCCAGGTCGGGAAGGTCGCGCAGCCGATCACCAGCCCGATGCCGCGCGGGATCACCCGAAAGGTCTTGTCGAGGTTGAGCGTCTCCTTCCCCGCGGGCTTGCTCCAGCGCACCGCGCCGGGGATTTTCCCGAGTTCCTCCATCGCATAGGCGACCGCTTCCAGCCCGCGATCCTGCGCATGCGGCCCGCCGGCCTGGAAGGCCATGGCCCAGCCCTGGCCGGTGGTGTGCATCACCGCCTGCGCCATCAGGAAGCTGTCGCGGTTGAGGCGATGCAGGATCTCCAGGCAGACGCCCGCGCGATGTTCCGGCGAGGCTTCCGCCCAAGCCGGCGCAGCTTCCTCCGCGCGCGCGACCAGCGTCGCGACATCCTCGGACGGATAGGTGATGCGTAGCGCCGGTCCCCAGGGCGAGACCTCGGCGCCGACCTGCCGCGCACCGGGCGCGAAAGGCTTTGCGAGCAGAGCGGCGAAGCCGGCGTCTGCATCGGCCTTGGCCGTCTCGCCATAGATCCTGCCGGAAGGCGCCTCGGGATAGGCGGAGAAATAGGCGCGCGAGCGCGCCGCCTGCATGGCCTGCTCCAGCGTCGCGCGATGCTTCGCGAACAGCGCGTCGCGGAAATCGCCCGCCATCGCTTCCTCCCCGCCCTGTTGACCCTGGCGAGCCGCCAAAATAGATTAACCGAACGGACAGTCAATACTAAACGATCCGGATCGGATGTCTGAGGGAGGGGTGGATGGCGGAGGAAGCGGGACCGCTACTGGTCGAGCAGCGGCAGGGCTGGCGGAAGCTCACGCTGAATCGGCCGCAGAAGCTCAATGCCTTCGACGCGGCGCTGCATGCCACGCTGTGCGATGCGCTCGAGGATGCGGGGCGCGATCCGGCTTGTCGGGCGGTGCTTCTGAGCGGCGCCGGGCGCGGCTTCTGCGCGGGGCAGGACCTGGCGGAGCCGGGGCTGACGGGGCAGGAGGCCGATCTCGGCGCGGTGCTCGATCGCGGCTGGAACCGGCTGGTGCGCACGATCCGCGACCTGCCGAAGCCGGTGGTTTGCGCGGTGCATGGCGTCGCCGCCGGTGCCGGCGCCTCCATCGCCTTCGCCTGCGACATCACCCTGGCCGCCGAGGATGCGCGCTTCGCCCAGGCTTTCATCCGCATCGGCCTGATCCCCGACAGCGGCGCGACCTGGACGCTGACGCATCTCGCGGGCCCCGCGCGCGCGCGGGCGCTGGCGATGCTCGGCGATCCGATCAGCGGCAGCGAGGCCGCGGCGATGGGGCTGGTGTGGCGCGCGGTGCCGTCGGACGCGGTCATGGGGGAGGCGGAGAAGCTCTGCGACCGCCTCGCGCGCCTGCCTGCCGGCGCACTGGCGGCGACGAAGCGTGCGCTGGCCGCCGCCGAAAGCAACGGCTTCGACGCGCAGCTGGCACTGGAAGCGCAGATGCAGCGCGAGCTCGGTCGCAGTGCTGACTATGCGGAGGGCGTCGCGGCCTTCCAGCAGAAGCGCGCCGCACGCTTCGAAGGCGCGCCCGAATGACGCCACAGCAATTGGCCGAAGCCTGCGCCGACGCCATGTGGGCGGAGGACCGCGCCTCCGCCGGCCTCGGCATGCGCATCGCGCGTGTCGCGCCGGGCGAGGCCGAGCTGACCATGCCGGTGGAGAGCCGCATGGTGAACGGGCACGGCATCTGCCATGGCGGCTTCATCTTCGCGCTGGCCGATTCCGCCTTCGCCTTCGCCTGCAATTCCTTCAACCGTCGCGCCGTCGCGCAGAGCAACACCATCACCTATCTGCGCCCCGCGAAGCTCGGCGACACGCTGACGGCGCGCGCCGTGCAGACCACCAGCGCAGGCCGCAGCGGCATCACGGACGTCACCGTCAGCGACCAGGACGGCCGCGCCATCGCCGTGTTCCGCGGCCTGTCCCGCGTCATCGAAGGTCATCTCGTGGAGGTCACGCCATGACGACGCGCCTCGGCGATCCGCCGCCGGCCGAGTTGCTCGACGAAGGCGAGCGGCTCTCGCCGCCGCAGCTGCGCGCGCTGCAGCGCGAGCGCCTCGCCGCCACCCTCGCCAACGCCTATGAGAATGTCCCGCATTACCGCCGCGCCTTCGAGGAAGCCGGCGTCACGCCGCTGGATTTCCGCGACCCGGAAGACCTGCGGAAGTTCCCCTTCACGACGAAGGCGGACCTGCGCGCCAACTATCCCTTCGGTATGTTCGCCGTGCCGCGCGAGCAGGTTGTCCGCATCCACGCCTCCTCCGGCACCACGGGCAAGCCCACCGTCGTCGGCTACACGAAGCAGGACATCGACAGCTGGGCCGCGCTCGTCGCCCGATCCATCCGCGCCAGCGGCGGCAGGCCGGGGATGATCGTGCATGTCGCCTATGGCTACGGCCTCTTCACCGGCGGGCTCGGCGCGCATTACGGCGCGGAGGCCATGGGCTGCACCGTCATCCCCGTTTCCGGCGGCATGACCGAGCGCCAGGTCCAGCTGATCGAGGATTTCCGGCCCGAGATCATCATGGTCACACCCTCCTACATGCTCGCCTTGCTGGACGAGTTCCGGCGACAGGGCGTGGACCCGCGCAAATCCTCCCTCAAGGTCGGCATCTTCGGCGCCGAGCCCTGGACCGAGGCGATGCGCACGCAGATCGAGGAAGCCTTCGACCTGCACGCCGTGGACATCTATGGCCTGTCCGAGGTGATGGGCCCCGGCGTCGCCAATGAATGCGTCGAGACCAAAGACGGCCCGCATATCTGGGAGGACCATTTCTACCCGGAGATCGTGAACCCCGAGACCGGCGAGCCGGTGCTGGATGGCGAGCCGGGCGAGCTGGTCTTCACCAGCCTCACCAAGCAGGCGATGCCGGTCATCCGCTACCGCACGCGCGACCTGACGCGGCTGCTGCCGGGCACGGCGCGTCCCGCCTTCCGGCGCATGCAGAAGATCACCGGCCGCAGCGACGACATGATCATCCTGCGCGGCGTCAACGTGTTCCCTTCGCAGGTGGAGGAGCAGATCCTGCGCGTGCCGCACCTGGCGCCGCACTACCAGCTGGTCCTGACGCGCGAGGGCCCGATGGATGCGATGACCATCGCGGTGGAATGCGAGCCCGGCAGCGATGCGGGCGAGCGCGCCGCCGCCGCGCAGGCGCTGGCGCATCACGTGAAGGAGATGATCGGCGTCTCTGCCGCCGTGGATGTGCGCGACCCCGGCGCGATCGAGCGCAGCCTCGGCAAGGCGCGACGTGTCGTGGACAAGAGGAAGTAAGATGGCGCGACCACGGGCCGCCGACCACTTCGAAAAACGCCAGGCCTTCATGGCGCAGGCGGCGGAGCTGTTCGCACGGCACGGCTACGACCGCGCCTCGCTGGCGATGCTGGCGCAGGCCTGCGGCGTCTCCAAGGCGCTGGTCTATCACTACTGGCGCGACAAGGAGGAACTGCTCTTCGACGTGCTGGCGCAGCACCTGCAGCACCTGGTGGAGCTCGCGCGCGGCGTCCACATGCTCACGCGCAGCCCACGCGAACGCCTCGAGACCTTCGCCTTCCTGCTGCTGGATGCGTATCGCGACGCGGATGCGGTGCACCGCGTGCAGATCGCCTGCCTCTCCCTGCTCTCGCCGGAGCGGCAGGAAGCCTTGAAGTCGCTGGAACGGGCGCTGGTGGAGGAGGCCGCGGGCATCGTCGCGGACCTGCATCCCGACATCGCGCGGCAGCGGCATCTGCTGATGCCGCTGACCATGTCCTTCTTCGCGATGCTGAACTGGCATTATCTGTGGCACCGCGAGGGCGCGAAGCTGACGCGCGCGGATTATGCGCGGATGGTCGCGACCCTGATCGCGGCCGGCGTGCCGGCGGTGGCGGACCAGTTCGGGGAGGCGATGGCCAGCGGGTGACGCCCGGCGCCCGGGCCGGCGCTTGCCGGGCCGGACGCGCTCAGCGCCAGCCGCGACGCATCAGCGCGGCTTCCGCCGCCTCGTCGAGCGGCGGCGCGGCACCCAGCCGCTCCAGCATCGCGCCGATCACCGGATGCTCCGCCGATGCGGTGCGCAGCGCGTCGCCGGTTTCGAGCGTGACGCCGGCGCGCAGCGCCCAGGCGCCGCCGTCGCGGCAAGCGAGCCCCGCCAGCGCGCCGGCGGGGCCCTCGAGCAGGAAGTCCCGGCAGGCGCCGCCGGCGACCGGATGCGTTGCGAGAGGCTGCACGCGATAGCTGCCCTCGGTGCGGGCGCTGCCGGACGGCGTCGCCTCCAGCGCGGCCGCGACGAGCGCCTGCGCGCCGGCCAGCGGATCGCGCAACCCGCCCGGCGCCGTGGCGCCCTCGCGCCCGAGCCAGTAGCCGACCGGCGCGGCGAGCAGCGCGGCGACGGAGGCCGCGAGTGCCATCGGCAGCCAGCTGCGCGTGGCGGGGCGCGGTCGCGTGGGCAGGGGCACGACCTTGCGCGCACCTGTGCCAGGACTGCCCGCTGCATCGGCAGCCAGCACCGCGGCGACCAGCGCGGCCGGCACCGGCGCCTCCGCCACCGGCCCGAGCGCGGCCGCGGCGGCGCGGCGTGTCTCCGCGAAGAGCGCATAGCGCGCCGCGAGCCCGGGCTCCGCGGTGAGACGGGCGCGGAGCGGCGCGGCCTCGACCTCGGCGAGTTCGCCATCGGCCAGGCGCATCAGCAGCATGTCCTCCTCCTCCCGGTCCATGCGTCAGTCGCTCCCGCCGGTGTAGGCCGCGCTCGCCAGGCCGAGCGCGGCGCCCAGGGCGCGGCGCGCGCGGAACAGCCGGCTCATCACCGTGCCCACCGGGATCTCCAGGAGTTCCGCCGTCTCCGCATAGCTCAGCCCCTCCACGCAGACCGCCACCAGCACCGCGCGCTGCTCCTCCGGCAGCGCATCCATCGCCGCCCAGACGCGCTCCAGCGTCAGGGTGGCCTCCGTCTCGCGCCGCCCATCCGCGCCCACGAGTGCCGCGATCGCGTCCGGCTCGCCGGTTGCGGGGCCGCGGCGGGCCTGCGCCCGGCGCTGGTCGATCCAGATGTTCTGCATGATGCGGAACATCCAGGAATCGAGCCGCGTGCCGGGCGTGAACCGCTCCGGCATGCGCAGCGCCCGCTCGCAGGCCGCCTGCACCAGGTCGTCGGCCGCGTCGAGCGAGCCGGCGAGACCCGCGCCGAAGCGCCGCAGCCGCGGCAGCAGCGCCACCAGCGCCTTGGCGAAGTCGCTCGGCCCGGGCTGACTTCCGTCGGACGACATCAACACTCCGCCATCAAATCGTCCGGCCCCCGGCGTTATTCCCACAGCCGGGGCAGATACCACATCCCGCGTGCCCCAATCAGGCGTCGGCAGACCGGGAGAACAGTCCATGCGCGACCCGCGACGGATCGCCGCCCTGCTTGTCGCCTTGCTACTGCTTGCGCTGCCGGCGGGTGCGCCGCGGGCCGACGACGACGATGACGGCGGCGGTCCGGGTGGCGGCGGCGCGAGCAGCAGCGCCGGCGGCGCGCAAGGCGGCGCGTCGGACGGAGGCGGCGGGGATCCCGCGACCCCCATGCCGCGGGGCGCGCCCTCCACCGGCGACCCGCTCCGCGATCTCCGGAGTTTCCTCGGCGTCTTCGTGCCCGGCGTCACGCCGGCGCCCGCCCCGACCGCCCCGGCGCCGGCCCCCGCGCCCCGCCAGGCCGCGCGGCCGCCGGCGCAGGCCGCGACCACGGTGCCGCGTGAGATTGCCGCGATCGGGGTGGATGCGCCCGCCCGGGCCAGGCTGGTCGCCGTCGGCTTCACGGTGATCGAGGAGACGCCGGCGCTGCTGGTGCCGGGAAGCATCATGCGGCTCGGCCCGCCCCGCGGCAGCACGCCCGCCGCCGCCGCGGCCACCGCGCGCAGCCTGGCGCCGGCCGCGCGCTTCGACCTGAACCACCTCTATCGCCCGGGCTCGGCCGCGCCAGGGATGGCGGCGCCCGCCGCGGCGAGCGGCGGCCCGGCGCCGGCGCGCTGCGCCGCCCTGCCGGTCGGCATGATCGACACGGCCATCGCCGCGGAGCATCCCGCGCTCGCCGGATCGCGCATCGAGCGCCTGACGCGCCGCGGCAGCGGCCGCGCGCCGTCCGACGCGGCGCATGGCACCGCCGTCGCCGCGCTGCTCGGCGCCGCGCTCGGCGATGTGCCGATCGTCGCGGTGGATGCGTTCCACCGGCGCCCGGATGGTGACGCGGCGGATGCCTTCGACATCGCCGGCGCGCTGGCGCTGCTGGTCGCGCGGGGTGTCGCTGTGGTGAACCTCTCCTTCGCGGGCCCGGACAATGCGGTACTGGCCCTGGCGACGGAGCGGGCCGCAGCGCAGGGCCTGCTGCTCGCCGCGGCCGCGGGAAATGACGGGCAGCAGAGCCCGCCCCGCTATCCCGCCGCCTATCCCTGGGTGGTCGCGGTCACCGCGGTGGACCGCGCGCGGCGGCCCTTCGTGCGCGCGGTGCGCGGGCCGCATCTCGCCTTCGCCGCGCCGGGCGTCGGGTTGGCGGCGCCCGGGCGCGCCGGGGTGCGGCTCAGCGGCACCTCCTACGCGGTGCCCTTCGTCAGCGCCGCCTTCGCCTGGGCCATGGCCGGGCAGGACCGCGATGCGGCCTTGCAACTGCTCGCGGCCGGCGCGGAGGACCTCGGCTCGCCCGGGCGCGACCGGATCTTCGGCTGGGGCCTGATCCGCCCGGCCCAGGGCTGCGACGCGCCGCGGCTCGACGCCGCCTGGTGAGCCGGCGCGGCGCGGCCCGGAGCACGCCCTTCGGTCCGCCCGTGACGCGGTGCTAGACTGCCGCCATGACGCTGCGCCTCAACGCCGACTTCGCCTGCCGCGCCGCGGTGCATCCCGCGCCCGAGGCCTGGGTGGCCTCGCCCATGGCCGGGGTCGAGCGGCTGATGCTGGACCGCGTGGGCGGCGAGGTGGCGCGCGCCACCTCCCTGGTGCGGTATGCGCCGGGCAGCGCCTTCTCCGGCCACCGCCATGACGGCGGCGAGGAATTCCTGGTGCTGGACGGGGTGTTCCAGGACGAGACGGGCGACCACCCGGCGGGCACCTATGTGCGCAACCCGCCGGGCACATCGCATGTCCCGGCCTCGGCGCCGGGCTGCACCATCTTCGTCAAGCTCTGGCAGTTCGACCCGGAGGACCTGACGCCGCTGCGCGCCGACATCGCCGCCCTGCCTCGCGCCGCCGATCCGCTCCGGCCCGGCGTGCTCGTGGCGCCGCTGCTCGCCCGCCAGGACGAGACGGTGCGGATCGAGGACTGGGTGCCGGGGGCACGGGTGCCGCTGCTCGCCCCGCGCGGGCTGGAATTGCTGGTCCTGGCCGGCGGCTTCACGGAAGGGGGCGAGGCATTCGGCCGGCATGCCTGGCTGCGCCTGCCGCCCGGCCATCGCGGCGTGGCTGTGGCCGGGCCGCAGGGCGCGACCGTCTGGGCCAAGGCAGGGCATCTGGCGCAGATCCGCCTGCCGCCCGGCGCCTGATGGCCCGCCCCCGGCGCGTTCACCTTTCGATACCGTTCCCGGGCTTGGCCGATCCCCCGGCCGGGGCCACTTTCGCGGCATGTCCCGCATGACCCGCCGTGCCGCCCTTCAGGCCGCTGCCGCTTGCGCGGCCGCCGCCACCCTGCCCGCCGAGGCCCTGGCGCAACCCGCCACGCCCGCCGGCGTGACAGAGCGCCCACTGTTCGGCGCCACGCTGCGCACGCTGCCCAACGGGCTGCGCGTCGCCTTCGTGGAGAACCGGCGCGCGCCGGTCGTGGCGCAATACGCCTATGTCGCCGCGGGCGGCGGCGAGGACCCGGCCGGGAAGTCGGGCGTCGCCCATTTCCTCGAGCACATGATGTTCAAGGGCAGCCCGCAGGTGGCCTCCGGCGAGTTCTCCCGCCGCGTGGCGCGGGAGGGCGGGAACGACAACGCCTTCACCTCGCGCGACGTCACCGGCTACTTCCAGCATGTCGAGGCCTCGCGCCTCGACCTCGTCGCGATGATGGAGGCGGACCGCTTCGCCGCCGCGCGCATCCCGGCGGACGAGGTGGAGCCGGAACGGCAGGTGATCCTGGAGGAGCGCGCGCAGCGCACCTCCTCCTCGCCCCGCGCGCTGTTCTTCGAGGGCTTCCAGGCGGCGATGTGGGGTCGGCAGCACTGGGCCGGCCGACCGATCATCGGCTGGGAGGAGGAGATCCGCGCGATCACCCATGCCGACCTGGTCGAGTTCCACCGCGCCCGCTACGCCGCGGGCAACGCCGTGCTGGTGGTGACCGGCGCCGTGCCCTCCGACAGCTTCTGGCAGGTGGCCGAGGCGAAATGGGGCGCCCTGCCGCCCGGCCCGCCCGTGCCCCGCAACCGCGCCGCGCCGCCGGCCGAGATCCCGGAGCCGCGCTACAGCCGCAACGATCCGCGGCTGCGCGGCGAGGCGGTGTTCCTGCGCGACTGGCAGGCGCCCTCCCTGACCGCGGGCGAGACGCGCCTCGGCGAGCCGCTGGAAGTGCTGCGCCACCTGCTCGGCGGCGGCACCGGATCGCGCCTGCATCACGCCCTGGTGGAGGGTGGCCTCGCCGTTTCGGTCGGCGCTTCCTACGATTCCGATGCGGCCTCCTGGACGGATTTCGGCATCTCCGCCGTGCCGCGGCGCGAGGTGGCGCCGGAGCGCGTCGAGCAAGCCATGATGGCCGAGGTGAAGCGCCTGCTGGATGGCGGCGGCCCGACCGAGGCCGAGGTCGCGCGCGCCATCCGGCAGATGACGGCCGGCGCGCTGCTGGCGCTGGACGGGCTCGGCGCGGCGCCCCGAATGATCGGCGGCGCGCTGGCGATCGGCCTGCCGCTGGAGACGGTGGAGTTCTGGCCGGCCCGGCTGCGCGCCGTCACGCGCGACCAGGTGGCGGAGGCCGCCGAGGCGGTGCTCGGCAAGGCGCCCTCGGCCAGCGGCTGGCTGCTGCCCGAAGGCGTCCCGGCGCCGGCGGAGGTGCGGGCATGACCGACACCTTTCGGCTCGACATCCAGACCGTCGAGGCGGGCGGGCGCTCCGCCTGGCTGATCAAGGACCAATCCGTTCCCGTCGTCTCCATCGCCTGGGCCTGGCGCGGCGGCGCCGCGCTCGATCCGGCGGAGCATGCCGGTGCGCTCTCCATGGGTGCGGCGCTGCTGACCGAGGGCGCGGGCGACCTCGACAACCGCGCCTTCGCCGATGCGCTGCGCGACGAGGCGATCGGCCTGGGTTTCGGCGCGGAGCGCGACGGCTTCGAAGGCTCGCTGCGCGCGCTGCGGACGGCGCTGCCGGAGGCGGTGCGACTGGCCAATCTCGCGATGCGCGCGCCGCGGCTCGATCAGCCCGCGGTGGCACGGGTGCGCGCCCGCGCGGTGGCCGGCGCGCGCGCGCAGCTGGAGACGCCGCGCGGCCAGGTCGGGCGCGCCTTCTGGGCCGCGGCCTTTCCCGACCATCCCGCGGGCCGCCCGACGGGCGGCACGGTGGAGACGCTCTCGGCCCTGCCGGAGGAGGCGATCCGCGCCGCGCTGACGCGGCAGATCCGGTCCGGGGGGCTGCTGGTCGCCGCCGCGGGCGCGATCACGCCGGACGAACTGACGCGGCTGATGCCGGCCCTGTTCGAGGGCCTGCCCCCGGGCGCACCGCCCGAGGCGCCGCCGCTGCCCGCCTTCACTGCCTTCGACCGGCGCGTGGTGGAGGTCGCATCGCCGCAATCGGCGATCCTGTTCGGCCAGCCCGGCCTGCCGGTGACCGACCCGGAATGGGAGACGGCGCAGGTGGTGCTCCGCGTTCTGGCCGGCGGCGGCTTCTCCTCCCGCCTGATGGAGGCGGTGCGGGTGAAGCGCGGGCTCGCCTATGGCATCGGCGCGGGGCTCGACGTGCTGTTCGGGCAGGGCATCGTCGTCGGCTCCTCCGCCACCGACAATGCACGCGTGGCCGAGACGCTGGCGGTGACGCGGGAGGAATGGGCGCGCATGGCCGCGGAAGGGCCGACGCGGGAGGAACTGGACGACGCCGTCGCCTTCCTCACCGGCAACCTGCCGCTGCAGTTCACCGACAGCCGCCGCATCGCCGGCACGCTGCTCGCGCTGCGCCGCAACGGGCGGCCACTCGACTGGCTGAATGCGCGGGCGGAGCGGCTGCGCGGGCTGACTACGGCGCAGACCACGGCGGTCGCGCAGCGGCTGCTGGAGCCGGGCGCGCTGTCGGTCGCGATCGCGGGGCAGCCCGTCGGGCTGTAGCGACGCGGGCTCGAGCAAAGGCGGCGGCTACTCCGCCGCGCGCGCCATGGCGCCGCTCAGCACGGTGGAAAGCTGCGCCAGGCTGTAGGGCTTGGCGAGGCGCGGCGGGCCGCCGGGCTCCTCCTGCCCGCCGCCGGCATAGCCGGTGGCCAGGATGACGGGCAGCCCCGGATGGTCCAGGCGCAGCCGCGCCGCCAGCGCGGCGCCGGTCATGCCGGGCATGGCGTGGTCGGTCAGCACGGCCGTGACGTCGCGGCGCGCATCGAGCAACGCGAGCGCGGCCTCCGCGCTCTCGGCCGGCACCGGCTCATAGCCCAGTTCCTCCAGCATGGCCGCGGTGCTCTCCAGCACCAGCGGCTCGTCATCCACCACCAGCACGGCGCCGCGGCCGGGCATCGGCGCATCCGCCTCCTGGGAAGGCGCCGGCACGGGCAGGCGGTTCGATGCCGGCAGCCACAGCGTCGCGGTGGTGCCGCGGCCCGGCGCGCTGTCCAGCACCAACGCGCCCCCGGACTGCGCGGCAAGGCCATGCACCATGGAGAGGCCGAGGCCGGTGCCCTGCCCCGCCGCCTTGGTGGTGAAGAAGGGTTCGACGGCGCGCGACAGCGTCGCCTCGTCCATGCCGCCGCCTTCGTCGCTCACTGCCACGGTGAGCCAGCGCCCCGCCGGCAGGCGCCCGGGCGCGGGTCCGTCCACCTGCGCGATTCGCACGCCGATCCGGCCGCCTTCCGGCATCGCGTCGCGCGCATTGACCGTGAGGTTGACGAGGGCGAGTTCCAGCGCGTGCGGGTCCACCAGCGCCGGCGAGAGGTCCTCCGGCGCATCGAGCTCCAGCGTCACGAGCGGGCCGGCGGAACGGCGGAGCAGCGCCTCCACCCCCAGCAGCAGCGCGCGCAGGTCCACCGGCATCGGCTTCAGGTCCTGGCGCCGGGCGAAGGCCAGCAGGCGCTGCGTCAACGTGGCGCCGCGCTCGGCCGCCTGGGTCGCGGCGTCCAGGTGGCGCAGCAGGTCCGGCGCGGCGACCTCCGCGCGACGGCGGGCGATGCCGAGATTGGCGAGCACGGCCATCAGCAGGTTGTTGAAGTCATGCGCCACGCCGCCGGTGAGCTGGCCAAGCGTGTCCATCTTCTGCGCCTCATGCAGCAGCGCCTGCGCCGCCTTCAGCGCGGAGACGTCGCGAGCCTCCGCCACCAGCAGCGAGACCAGCCCGTCCTCGCCGCGCACGGGCGTGACGGAGAAGTCCACCGTCACCGCCTGCCCCGCGGCATCGCGCATCCGCGTCTCGCGTCGCACGAAGCGGCCGGATGCGGCCTCGGCGATGGCCTCCCGCAACTCCGCCTGCGTCGCGGCGTCCTGCGGCCACCAGCGTGCCGCCCAATAGGGCTCGCCGATCACCTCCACAGGGGTGACGTCGCCGAGGCGCAGCATCGCCGCATTCGCCTCCAGCACCGTGCCGTCGGGGGAGAGCAGGCCGATGAACTGGAAGGTGGCGTTGAACAGGCCGCGGAAGCGCGCCTCGCCCTCCCGCAGGCGCGCATTCGCCTCGGCCAGCGCGCCGGTGCGCTCGGCGACGCGCCGCTCGAGCGTCAGCCGCGCCTCCTCCATCGCCCGCTGCGCCGCGCGCTCCGCGGTGACGTCGCGCGCGATGCCGAGCAGGCGGCGCGGGCGGGCCTCCCCGGCGGCACGACCTTCGGCCTTCGCGCCGATCCAGCGCGGCGGCAGCACGCCGGCGAGCCGGAACTCGACATCCAGCGGCGCACCGTGGCTCACCGCATCCGACAGCGCCGCCACCAGCACGCCGCGGTCATCCGGGTGGATGGCGCGCAGCAGCGCGCGCACCGGCAGGCTGCGGAAGCCGCGCTGCTCCGCGCCCGGCAGGCCCCAATGGCCGAAGACGTCGCCGGCCAGCGCGATGCGCGCCGTCTCGAGATCCAGGTCCCAGAGCCCGATGCCGCCCGATTGCTGCGCGAGCCGCAGCCGCGCCTCGCCTTCCTGCAGCGAGGCGAGCAGGTGCAGCCGGTCCGACAGCGCCTCGGCCAGGGCGGCGCCGCGCTCCACCGTCGTGCGGATCGCGTCCGCCTCGCGCCGGCCGGCGCGCAGCGCGGCGGCGCCGAGGCTGCCCGCCAGCGCGAAGGAGAGGCAGAAGAGCAGGCCGTTGCGCAGCAGCCGTCGGCGGAAGGGCGCGAGCACGTCGTCCTCGGACACGGCCACGACCGCCGTCGCCGGCACCGAGAGGGCGGCACGCCACGCCACGAGGCGGGCGCGTCCGTCCGGGCCGGCTTCCTCGGCGAAGCCGCTCGTGCCGCGGCGCGGCGTCTCCGGCGGCACCGGCGGGTGCGGCGGCACGGGCCAGCGCAGCAGCACCGCCCCATCCGCCCGCAGCAGCCGCACCTCCGCCGCCGGGCCGAGCGCGAGCCGCTCCAGGACGCGGCTGAACTGATCGACATGGATCGCGGCATGCACCGCGCCGATGAAGCGGCCCTCTGATCGCAGCGGCCGCATCCAGCCGAAATTCCACACCCGCGTCTCGGGCGACAGGTCGAGCCGGGCGAGATGCTCTCCCGCGCCATTCGCCACGGCGACGAAGCATTCCTCCTGCCCGAGATCGAGCGACGGCGGATCGGGGCGAAGCGAGCTGGCGACCAGGCGGCCCGTCGCATCCGCCACCCAGATCGCGCCGACCTCATGCGCCAGCGTATCGAGCGCCGAGAGGTCGGGCCAGCTCCGGTCGCGCAGGGCATCGAGGCCGTTGCGCTCCACCAGATCCGCGACATTGGCGCTGGTCAGCTCGGCGATGCGCAGCGCGCTCTCGGCCGTCTCGGCCAGCAGGGCGGCCGCGTTCTCCGCCGCGGCGCGGCCCTGCGCCAGGGTCGTGTCGCGGTCGGCGATGCTGGCGGCGGTGAACAGCGCGGTCGCGATCAGGGCGAAGGCCACCAGCGCGAGGCGCAGGCGGCGCCACGCCGGTCCGGTGCTCTCCACCCCGTGTCGGGCGCCGGCCATGCCGATCCCTTCGCAGTTCCTCCGCGGGACGGTATCTAACCCGAAGCTGCGGCATGAACCATCGGCTTGCGCCCGGCGGCGCAATGAGGAGGGCGAGCGCATGGCCGATCCCGCGACCCGCGCGGCCGCAACGCCGGAGGATGCCTGGCGGGCCCTGCGCACCCTGGCCACAGCCCCGGGTGCCGCCGCGGTGCGCGCACGGCTGGATGCCGATCCGGATCGCTTCCGCCGATTGAGCCGCCGCGCCGCCGGGTTGCTGCTGGACCTCTCCCGCACCTCGCTCGACGACGGCACGCTGGAGGCGCTGCTGACGCTGGCGCGCGCGACCGGCGTGACGGCCTTCCGGGATGCGATGGCGCGCGGCGAGGCGGTGAACGCCACCGAAGGGCGTGCCGCGCTGCACATGGCGCTGCGCGGTCCGTCGGGTCGCTATCGCGCCGGCGCCGAGGATGCCTCGGCCGCGGTCCATGAGACGCTGCGCGCGATGCGCGACTTCGTCGAAGGCGTGCATGCGGGGCGGATCCTGGCTGCCGACGGCAGCCGCTTCACGAGCGTGCTCAACATCGGGATCGGCGGGTCCGACCTCGGCCCGGCGATGGTGACCCGCGCGCTGTGGCGCCCGGGGAGCGGGCTGCGCGCGCATTACCTCTCCAACGTGGATGCGCATGCGTGGGAGGCGCTGCGGCCGGAGCTCGATCCGCGCAGCACGCTGGTGCTGGTGGCCTCCAAGACCTTCACGACGCAGGAGACGATGGCCAATGCGCGCCTGGTCCGCGCCTGGCTGGCGGGCACCGTCGGCGCGGAGGCGGCGGCGGCGCAGATGGCGGCGCTCTCCACCAACCTCGCGGCGACGTCGGCCTTCGGTATCGCGCCGGACCGCGTCTTCGGCTTCCGCGACTGGGTCGGCGGGCGCTTCTCCCTGTGGTCGGCGGTCGGGCTTTCCGTGGCGCTGGCCTGCGGCTGGGACGCGTTCGAGCATCTGCTCGCCGGCGCGCGGGCGATGGACGAGCATTTCCTCACCGCGCCGGACGCGCAGAACCTGCCGCTGCTGCTGGCCGCGACCGAGGTCTGGCACGTGGACGGCCTCGGCTATCCGGCACGCGCGGTGCTGCCGTACGACGAGCGCCTGGCGCGGCTGCCGGCCCATCTGCAGCAGCTCGAGATGGAATCGCTCGGCAAGCGGGTGACGGTCTCGGGCGCGCCGGTGGCGATGCCGACCGGCCCGGTGGTGTTCGGGGAGCCCGGGACCAATGCGCAGCATTCCTTCATGCAGCTGATCCACCAGGGCACCACGCCCGTGCCGGTGGACTTCGTGCTGGTCGCGCGGCCGGACCACGCCCGTGCCGACAGCCACCGCATCCTGCTGGCCAATGCCCTGGCGCAGGCCGAGGCGCTGGCGCGCGGGCGCAGCGAGACGGAAGCGCGCGCCGCGATGGCCAGCGCCGGCCTGCCGGCGGAGGAGGTGGCGCGGCTTGCGCCGCATCGCAGCTTCCCCGGCGACCGGCCGAGCGTTTCCATCCTGCTGCCGGCCCTGACGCCGGAGGCGCTCGGCGCGCTGGTCGCGCTCTACGAGCACAAGGTCGCCTGCCTCGGCGCCTTCTGGGGGATCAATCCTTTCGACCAGTGGGGCGTGGAGCTGGGCAAGCAGCTGGCCGCCGGCATCCTGCCGGCGCTCGATGGCCGCGCCGCGGCGAGCGATCCGGCGACGGCGGCGATGGTGGCGGAGATCCGCGGGCTGTGGCGATGACGAAACCGTACCGGGACAATGTCGGCGCGCTGCTGTTCAATGCGGCGGGGCTGGTGCTGGTGGCGCGCCGCGCCGACCTGCCGAATGCGGAGGGCGCGGCGGGCGGCTGGCAATTGCCGCAGGGCGGCGTGGATGCGGGCGAGGACCTGCGCGTGGCGGTGCTGCGCGAGCTGAAGGAGGAGGTCGGCACCGACAAGGCCGAGATCCTCGAGGAATTCCCGGGCTGGCTCACCTACGACTTCCCGCCGGAGCTCGCGGCGCGCGGCTTCCGCATCGCGCGGCGCTATCGCGGCCAGCGGCAGAAATGGTTCGCGCTGCGCTTCACCGGCACCGATGCCGACATCCGGCTGGACGCGGACGAGCACCCCGAATTCGACGCGTGGCGCTGGGCGAGGCTGGAGGAGCTGCCGGACCTCGCCGTGGCGTTCAAGCGCGACATCTATGTGGAGCTGGTGCGCAGCTTCGCGCACCTCGCAGCGCCCCGCGTCAGTCGGTGATGCGGACGCTGGCGAGCTGCGCGCCGACCTGCTGGAACACCGCCTGGAGCTGCGCCGCGTTCGGGCTCTCCAGGTAGTGGGCGGGGCTGCTGGCGCAGGCCTGCAGCCGGGCGCGATGCGCATTGGCGACCTGGAAGCCGATGACATAGACGGTGATGTTCACGCCCGGCGCCTTCATCGCCTCGCAGACCGCGGCGAAGCGCTCGTCGAGCCGCGCATCGGCGTTCGTCTGCGTGACCGGGCTGATGCGGGCGCTCGGGAAGCGCGCATTGTAGTCCGCGACGCGGCCATAGGCGTTGTAGATCAGCTCCGTGCCGTTGGCGCTGGGGCAGACGCCGTCGTCGCTCGCGCCGCAGCTCGCCCCGTAGGGCGGCTGCCAGTTGTTGTCGCCGTCAGTCAGGATCACCACCACCTTGCGCATGTTCGGCGTGTTGTAGGGCAGCGGCAGGTTGGGCGTGTTGGGAATGCCGGCATTCGGGTTCTGCCAGTAGCCCTGCCAGTTCGGGCTGAGAGTGTACCAGGCCCCCTGCAGGCCCACCGCCGTGGTGGTGCCGCCGCTGCGTTGCGGTGCGACGATCGAGGCCAGCGCGGCGTTCACCTGGCTGCGGCGCGCCGTCAGCGGCTGGATCGGCGTCATTGCGCAGAGCAGGTTCGGCCCGATCGAATCGGCATGGGCCATGCCCGCGTCGCGCAGCGTGTCGTACATCTTGTTCGCGTTGAGCTGGGACTGGGTCGGCGCACCGGCGGCGGTCGGCCAGTCGTTGTCGCCGTGGCAGAAGCGCGTGTTGTTGTTGCTGCCGGGATAGGCATTGCCGCTGACGCAGCGGCCTGAGCCGACGGTGCCGACCCTACGGTAGGTGCTTTCCCAGAAATAGGGCCGGAACCGTGCAGCGCCGGTGGGGGCGGCGTCCGTCGTGTCGTGGCCGTTGCGCCGCGCCTCGACGCAGCCGGACCAGCCGCCGAGGGTCCAGCCGGCGGGCATGTTGCTGGTGTCGAGCATGGCGGAATTGCCGCTGCCGATGTTGATCGTGCGCGCGAAGGGCACGACGGAGACATAGAGGTTCTGCTGCGTGTCGCGCCCGCCATAGAGCACGTCGAGCATGGTGTGGATGGCCGTGCGTGCGGCATCGAGCTTGGTGCCGGCGATGCCGCCGCCGGCAGGGTCGCGCATCGAGGCCGTCTGGTCCACGACGATCGCGAGCTCGAGCCCGCTGCCGCCGCGCTGGACCGTGGTGCGCTCCGTGCGCACGACGCTTGCGTTGGAAAGCACGCCGAACAGGGTCGTGCCAATGGTGGCGCTGGCCTGCACCGTGAGCGCGGTGGAGCCGGGCGCGGCCAGGCTGATCTGCGGATCGCCGATGGTCGCGCCGAGATAGCCGCGCGTGCCGTCGCGCTGGGTGAAGTGGGCCCAGAAGACCGCCGCGGCCTCGCTGTCTCGGTTCGGGTCGGTCAGCCGGCGGGCCGCGGCCAGCGCGGCGGCATCCACGGCGGTGCGCAGCCGCGTCTCGACCAGCCAGATCCGCGTGCTGTCCACGGCAAGGCCGGCGGCACCAATCATCGAGGCCATCATCATCGCGGTCAGCGCCGCGGTCGTGCCGCGCTTGTCCATCGCGGGTCTCCTTCAGCCGGTGCAGTCGGGTTGCGCGCTCGCGGCAGGGGCGAGCTGCAGCGCGGGCGCATCGGCCGCGCGCGTCAGGAACACGGTCATGCCGCGCAGCACCTGCTCGGCGCCGTCCTCCATGAAGAGCGTGCCGAGCGACCAGGGCGCGCGCGGCAGGAAGACCTCGGTCACGAACAGGGTCTGGCCCTGCGGCACCGCGAAGCCGCCGGGCAGGGCGGCGTTGCCGCCGGCGACCCCGATCCGGCTGGCATGCGCGGCGCTGCCGCCGCGCTGCTGCCACATCACGCGCGTGGCGCCGTTCTGCTGCGCGACCGCGCTGAGCACGACCGCGCCGGTCGCCGAGGCGCCGGTTACGTTTCCGGCGGAGCCGACGATGCGCTGCGCATAGGTCCAGAACTGGTCGGTGTCGCCGGGGGCCGCGATGCGGTTGCACTGGGAGACCAGCTGGCCGAGCTGCAGCGCCGCGGAATCGAGCCGCATCTGCGTGCGCATGAAGTTCACGAGGTCGGTGCCGGCCATGGCCAGCAGCAGCAGCACCGGCACGAGCAGCCCGAATTCCGCGCTGGCGCTGCCGCGGCGCGGGCGCCTGGACGCGTTCCGCCGCGAATGGCGCGGCGAAGCGGGCCTGGCCTGGCTCGAAAACGCTCTAACAGACCGCATTGTCGAAGGCCTCGTTCTTCACCACGACCGCGGCGCGGTGCACGACGTGCTCGGGCCCGCCGATCACCCGCAGCCAAGCGCCGGTGAGGAAGGGCTCGGTGTAGAGCACGGTGTAGGTCACGACCTGCCCGCCCGTGCCTTCACCGGCGACAGGCGGCGCCACGCCGAGATCCACGGCGCTGTCATGGGCGCCGGTCGTCACCTGGATCCGCGCGGGGGTCAGGATGCTCCCGGTGGCGTTGGCGACGAGCCAGCGGACCGTCTGGGATCGGCAAGTGATGCCGGCCGGCGTGTCGGGGCGCGTTGCCTGCCCGGTCACGCCGAAGCGGCTGGCGCGCAGGGTCGCGCGGTCGAGCGCCGCCGCGACGGTCGCCTGCCACGTCACCTCGACCAGGCCGATCACCACGGCGAGGATCGCGAGGAACAGGAAGCTGAACTCAGCCGAGGCGACGCCTCGGCTGCCTGGTCGGGTCATGGGTCCGCATCCGGCGTCCGGCGGAGCGCCGGCGTTCGGATCGAGTAAACAACGAGACGGCGACGCTCAAACCAGATCTTGTCGTTTTTAATTCGTAATTGTTTTAATTATTTTTCGTCGCTGATGAGCAATATATCCGGCGGCGAAGACGGTCCGCCTCCCCTCTCCGAATACACGGCGACGGCGCCGCGTCAGCCCGGCCGGTGCTGCCGGACCGCCGGCGCGTCGGTGAGCGAATGGCGGCGCCGCAGCAGGCGCCAGGGGCTGCGTGCGCCGGCCACGCGCCAGACGCCGCCGGTGCCCGCGGCATCCACCAGCGCGACATCGCGGCGGAGCCTGGCCTGCGGCACCAGCTGCATGGGACGGAACAGGCCGGCGCCGCCGCGCGAGCTCGGGATCGGCTTAGCAGGTCGCATTGTCGAAGGCCTCGTTCTTCACGACGATCGTCGCGCGGTGGACCAGATGCTCCGGGCCGCCGAGCAGGCGCAGCCAGACGCCGCTCATGAAGGGCTCGGTGTAGGTGACGCTGTAGGTGACGACCTGTCCGCCGCGACCGGCGCCGGCCGTCGGCGGCGTGTTCATGGCGGAGGCCGCGGCATGGGCGCCCGTGGTCACCTGCAGTCGCTCGGGCGACAGGATGCGTCCGCCCGCATCGGCGATGATCCAGGGAATGGCCTGGGAGCGGCAGGCGATCTCGGCGGGCGCGCCGGCGCGCGTCTGCTGGCCAGTGATGCCGAAGCGGCTGGCCTTGGCGGTGGCGCGATCCAGCGTGGAGGCGACGGCGAGTTGCCAGCCCACCTCCACCACCCCGATCGCCGCCATGAGGAAAGCGGGCAGGAGGAGACCGAACTCGGCCGCGGCCGAACCGCGCCGGCGGCCCGGCCTGGCTTGCGGACCGGCGCAGCGGCCTGCCCTCTCGCCCGGCACAAAGTTTCGCATCGCGTCACACTCCGCAGCCGAATGGCTCAATGTTGAGGCAATAGTCAAAAATTCGCTCCACATTGTCAAGTTACGCAATCGCAAAGACAATGTATGAAAGTGTGTCTTTTACTTTGTTATGTTTGTGCTTGATTGTCATATTCCGTAGTTTTTAGTGAGGTTTGTCGTCCGTATGGCCAATTTGTTTTTGTGTTGACTGACATTTCACACCATTGTATTCGCGCAATGGTTGTGGCGAAGGCGGCCATCTCGGGCTGGCCCGGACGAAGCACGCCAGCAGCGGGGGGCATGCCGCCGGGTGACGGCCGGGACGGTGGCCGAGGCTCGGACCGGGCGTCCGCCCGGCAGGCCTGGACGGGCCTCGGACATACAAGGCGTGAGTCGGAAAATCGGACCGCGTCGCATGCGGCGATGCACTGCCCGCCGTGCGCAGCGCCGGCGGACACACGGATCTCGGCAGGAAATACGGGCAGAGCGCCGACGCGCGGGCCTCCCCGGCGCGGCTGCCGGTCAGCCGCCGCGCAACGAGGCGCGACGGCTCAGAAGCGGCGCAGCAGCCGGTCTATGTAGTCCAGCTCGTCCTGGGGGCGCTCGCGCTCGGCGCCGCGCTTGCGCAGCTCCTCCTGCAGGCGGCGGGTGCGCAGCAGCTCGGCCTCGTCGGGCACGCGGGTGTCGCTGCCATTGTCCTGGGCGCCGGGGGCCTCGCGCGTGCGCCGGCCGAGCGGATCGCGGCCGTCGCCCTGGTTCTGCGCCTGGTCCTGGCCTTCGCCCTCGCCCTGGCCCTCGCCCATCATCTCGCCGGACTCTTCGCCCTCGCCCTCGCCCTCGCCTTCCTGCTGGCCGAACTGGCGCTGCATCTGCTGCGCCATCTGGCGGGCGCCTTCCACCAGCTCGCGGATCGCGCGCTGCTGCGCGTCCCGCGCATCGCCGCCATCCATGAGCTGGTCCTGCGCCTCCCGCATCGCCTGGTCGGCGCGGCCGAGTTGCGGCGGGACCTCGCCGGTGAGGTCGCCGAATTGCTGCATCACCTCGCCCAGCGCGCGGCGCAGCGCGCGCTGCACGCGGGCCTCGCGGTTCGCTTCCGCCTGGGCCTGTTGCTCGGCCTCGGCGCGCTGCTGCTGCTGTTGCTGCTGCTGTTCCGGCGTCTGGCGGTTCCAGGGGCTGCGGCGCTGCGCCTGCTCGGCGCGGCGCTCCGCCTCCCGCCGCTGCGTCTCGGCCTCGGCGCGGCGATGGCCGCTGTCGAGCATGCGGGTCTGGCGCTGCACCATGTCCTGCACCACGCCCATCTGCTGCTCGCCGCGCTGGCGCTGCTGGCGGCGGCGTTCCTGCTGCTCGTTGCGGGCGGAGCGGCCTTCCTCCAGCGCGCGCAGCATCTCCTCGAGCTCGGCGAGCTCGCGCTCGGCGTCCTCGGGGCGGTCCTGGCGGTTGGCCTCGCGCATGCGATCCGTGCGGCGATCGAGGTCGCGGCGGTCCATCAGCCGGTTCTGCGGATCGAAGGGCATCGCCTCCGCATTCTCCTGCTGCAGGCGCTCCGCCATGGCTTCCAGATGGCGGCGGATCGCATCGCGCAGTTCCTGGATGCGGCGCTCCGTCTCGCTGCGCTGCTCGGCGTTGCGCTCCTCGCGCTCGCCGTTGCGCTGTTCCTCCATCTGGCGCTGCGCCTCCTGCAGCGCCTGGCGCAGCTCCTCGCGCGCCTGCTGCAGCGCACGGGCGGTGCGCTCGGCGCGGCCTTCCTCCAGCGCCAGCGCCGTCTCCCACATGATCTCCTGCGCCTCGGTCACCGCCTCCGGCCGGCGGTCGCGGGTCAGGCGGTGGCGCGCCGCGCGGAGCGCCAGGTAGGTGGTGGTGTCGTGCTCGAAGGCTTCCGGCGCGGCGGCGAGGCCATCGAGCGCCCGCCGCGCCTCGGCGCGCGCAGTGGGGTCGAGCGAGAGCGCCTTGCGCAGCGCGATCAGCGCCTGCGCCACGGGGTGGGTGAAGCTGCGCTCCGGAAGGGTCAGCGGCGCGGCGGCGGAGACGCCCTCCTGCTCCGCGCCGTCGCGGGCGCGCAGCAGTATCTCCACCTCGAGCCCCGCCCAGGGATGGGCGGAGAGGTCGGGCGCGGACACGCCGCGCGCGTCGCGCGCCTGGGCCGGCAGCGGGATCTCCACCACATGAGGCGGCGCGTCGGGCCGCGCCTTCAGGCGGATCTCGGCATTCAGCGAGACGGCGCCCCAATCGTCCTGCACCTGCCACGGCAGGCGGATGGCCAGGCCGCGCAGCGCCCGGCCGGGCGCCTCGGTGAAGCTGGCGCGGGGCGGCTGGTCGGCCTGCACCGTCAGCGTCCAGGCCGCGACCTCGGACCCGTCGCGGCGGATCACCAGCCGCGCGCCGTGGTCCAGCACCGCCTCGGCGCCGAAGGAACGCGTGTCGAGCGCGCGGAAGGCGCTGACCGTGTTGCCGGTCTGCAACTCCGGCACGCCGCCGGTGCCGCCCGAGAGCGCGACCTGCAGACGGCTGCCGGCCGGAACGGAGGCCTCGCCGCCGGCCGGGTCGAGGAAGACGGGTGCCGCGGCGGTGTAGGCGGGCGGGGTGATCCAGGCCTCCAGACGCATTGGCGGCGGGGCGGCGGGCATCGCGACCTCGCCGGCGAAGGCGCGGCGCAGGCGCTCCGGCGCCTCCGGCCCGGCGACGACGAGTGATGCGAGCAGCGACAGGCCGAGCGCGGCGCGCAGCGCGATCGGGTCGCGCTTCGCGAGACCGGGCCGCGGCAGGCCGACGCGCAGCCTGCGGACATTCGACAGCACGCGGTCGCGATGCACCTGCCACACCGCCTGCGCCAGCGGATCGTCGCCGGCGGGCTTGTCGGTCAGCGTGGCGAGGGGGCGGTGATCGAGGCCGGATTCGCGCTCCAGCCGCCGGTCGGCGGGATCGTCGCCCGGCCAGCGGAAGCCGCGCAGGCCGTGGCGCAGCGCCACGACGAAGCCGGCGAAGAACCCGGCCGCGATGAGCATGCGCAGCCATCCCGGCAGCAGCAGCGGGATCCCGAGCAGGGCGAAGGTGAGGAAGACGCCGAGAACGCCGAGCGCCGGCCAGATGGCGGGCCAGATCGCCTCCCAGGCCAGCGCCAGCCGCGCGAGGCGGCGGCGCCGGGCCAGTGGGGCGAGCGGCGCGGGCGTCACGCCGCGTACCAGTCGGGCAAGCGCTGGCCGGCGAGCAGGGCTTCGGGCGTCTGGCGTTCGCGCACCACGCCGAAGCGGGCGCCGTCCACCAGGACCTCCGCGGCCAGGGGCCGCGCATTGTAGGTGCTGCTCATCGCCGCTCCGTACGCCCCCGCATCGAGGAACGCGACAAGGCTACCCGGTTCCAGGGTGGGAAGGCCACGATTTCGCGCGAAGGTGTCGCCGGTCTCGCAGACCGGACCGACCACGTCGCAGGACGAGACGGGCGCGACGTAATCGGTGGGCGAGACCGGGACGATGCCGTGCCAGGCCTCGTACATCGCCGGCCGCACCAGGTCGTTCATCGCGGCGTCGAGGATGACGAAGCGGCGCGCGCCGTTGCGCTTCGAGAGGACGACAGACGCCAGCAGCACGCCAGCCGGCCCGGCGATCCAGCGGCCGGGCTCCATCATCAGCCGCACGCCGAGATTGCCGAGCGTGGTCCGGATCGCGCCGGCGAGCGCGGCGGGGCTGGGCGCCGGTTCGTTGCGATAGGGGATGCCGAGGCCGCCGCCGCAATCCACGCGGTCCACCGGCAGGCCCTGCGCGCGCAGCGCGCGGACGAGATCGGCCAGCGCCCGATAGGCGGCGGCATAGGCGCCCATGCCCGCGGTGATCTGGCTGCCGATATGGGTGGCGATGCCGGCGGGGCGGATGCCGGGCGTCGCGGCCATGCGGGCGTAGAGCGCGGGCGCGTCGGCCATGGCGACGCCGAACTTGTTCTCGCTCTTGCCGGTGGTGATCTTGGCGTGGGTCAGCGGGTCCACATCCGGGTTCACGCGGATCGCGACATCCACGGTGCGGCCGAGTTCGGTGGCGGCGGCGGAGATCATGGCGATCTCCTCCACGCTCTCGGCATTGATCTGGCCGACGCCCTGGCCGATGGCGAAACGCAACTCGCGCATCGTCTTGCCCACGCCGGAGAAGACGACGTGGTGGGGCGCGATGCCGGCCGCGAGCGCGGTGCGCAGCTCGCCTTCCGAGACGATGTCGGCGCCGGCGCCTTCGCGCGCCAGGGTGCGCAGAACGGCCAGGTTGGGGTTGGCCTTCACCGCGAAATGGATCTCGCAGTCGAGCGCGGCCTCGCTGAGCGCCGCCTGCATCGCGCGGTAGCGCCGGCGGAGCGTTGCCGCGGAATAGACCCAGGTGGGGGTGCCGATCTCGGCCGCGATGCGGGCGAGCGGCACATCCTCCATCGTCAGCCCGTCCTGGGCATGCGCGGCGAGGTCGGGGCGGCCGGCGAGAAGCTCGGCGAAGGTGGGGTCGGCGTCGTCCGGGGGAAGCGACGGGGCGGGGGCGGCCATGCGCCAAGAATGGGGCTGGGGCGCGGGTTCGGGAAGATGAGGCGCCTCCCTTCTCCCTCCCCCGCATGGCGGGGGAGGGTCGGGGTGGGGGCCTGCGCGCCCCTCAGCTCTTCCGCTCGCGGCTGGCCATGAAGCGCTCGAACTCCTCCTGGTCCTTGGCGCGGCGGAGTTGCTTCACGAAGTCCGAGAATTCCGCGGCCTGCGCATCGAGCTGCCGGCGCTCCTCGTCCAGGCGGGCCAGCACGTTCTGGCGATACTCGTCGAAGGCGACGTTCCCCGTGCTGCCGAAGCCCGGAACGTGCTCCCGCACGCGTTCCCGCATGCGGTCCTTCCAGGGGGTCATCCAGGGGGCGGCCCAAGGGGCGGCATTGCAGGCCATGGCAGGTCTCCAGAGGAAGAAGAAGGCGAGCAGGGCGAGGCCGAGCGGCCACCAGAGGATGAACCCCAAAATCATCGCGGGCAGGCGCCAGCCGCGCAGCGGATGGCCGCCCCATGGGGCCCAGCGGGCCTGACGGGCCTCGCGCCGTGCCTGCTTCAGCTGCTGCTTGTGCCAGCGCCAGGCGAGGTCAGGCGGGAGATCGGAGGGCACCGCGGAGGAAGCGGCGGTCATCGTCGGTCGGCTCCTTCATGCCTGTGGCGTGTCGATGTGACACACATTCACATATCGGCCCGGGCCGCGCGATGTCAAAGGTGTTTACATTACGACACACGCAGCAGGCGGCCGACCGCATCCTCCAGCACCGCCTCGGGCGGCGGCGCGCCGGAGCCGGGCGGTGGCATGCCCGCGCGTTCCAGACCCGCCAAGCCATGGGAGATCGCCCACACCTCCAGCGCGAGCAGCCGGACGCGGTTGGGGTCACCGGCCTCGGGCAGGACGCGGGCGATGGCGCCGACCAGCGCGGCGAAGGGTCCGTCGGGCGCCTGGTCGGACGGGGGCGGCGTCGGGTCGCGCCAGGCGAACATCACGCCGTAATAGCCCGGCTCCTCCCGCGCGAAGGCGAGATAGGCATGGCCCATGGCGAGCAGCCCCTCACGCACGCCCTTGCCGATCGCGGCGTCCTTCAGCCTGGCGCCGAAGGCCTCGAAGCCGCGGCGGCAGAGTTCCGACAGCAGCGCGTCCTTGTCGCGGAAGTGGCGGTAGG
The DNA here is from genome assembly GCF_003173615.1 of Falsiroseomonas bella. GTDB lineage: Bacteria > Pseudomonadota > Alphaproteobacteria > Acetobacterales > Acetobacteraceae > Falsiroseomonas > Falsiroseomonas bella. The sequence goes on from NZ_QGNA01000001.1 coordinate 564,580, forward strand.
GGGCGGAAGGCGAGACGCCGGCGAGGCGCGCGGCCTCGACCAGGGTGAAGCCATGCGCGCCGCGCTCGGCCGCGAGCTGCCGCGCGGCCTCGAGCAGGGCTTCCTTGAGGTTGCCGTGGTGATAGCCGCGGCGGCAGAAGCCGAAGGGCGCGGCGCCCTCGGCCGGCTCCTCGGGCCGGCGCCCCCAGGGGCCGCGCGATGTGTGCCAGCGTGACATTGGCCCGATATGGCATGCGCGGCGGTTCGGCCCAACCCGCGAGCGTGACTGGATCGGCCGCCTTCCCTGCCGCTACCGTGCGCGGAAACGCGAATGGGGAGGGTCCGATGGTTTTCGTCGTCATCGCGAAGGACGGCAAGGATGCCGAAGCGCCGGCGCGCCGCATGGCAGTGCGTCCGCGACACATGGCGCGGATCGGACCCTGCGCCGAGAAGGGCGAGATCCTGGCGGGCGTGGCGCTGCTCGATCGGCCCGACGGCACGATGGTCGGCTCGATTATGGTGGTGGACCTGCCGGACGAGGCCGCGGTGCGCGCCTGGCTGGCGGAGGACCCCTACATGCAGGAGGGCGTTTGGAAGGATGTCACCATCCTGCCCGGACGCGTCGCGCCTCTGCCCTATCGCCCGCTGCCCGGCAGCACGCCGGGCGGATGAAGGCCGTCAGCGCGCCGGATAGACCCGCGGGTAGGTGATCTGCTCCGGCGGGCCGGGCGGGCGGATGTCGCCGGTGCGGCCGCAGGCGGCAAGGAGGACGAGGACGAGGAGGAGGAGGGGTTGCGCCGCCCCCACCCCGACCCTCCCCCGCATGCGGGGGAGGGAGAACTGAGCGCTCATGCCAGCTTCTCCTTCCACTCCGCCGCCATCTTCGCGACATTGGCTGGGGCGGTGCCGCCATAGCTGGTCCGGGAGCGGACCGAGGCACCGACGCTCAGCACGTCGAAGATTCCCTCCGAGATGCGCGGCTCCACCGCCTGCATCTCCGCCAGCGTCAGGCCGGCCAGGTCCACGCCCTTCTGCTCCGCCATCGCCACCAGCTTCCCCGTCACATGGTGGGCGTCGCGGAACGGCATCTTCAATTCGCGCACCAGCCAGTCCGCCAGGTCCGTCGCGGTGGAGAAGCCGGCGCCCGCCGCGGCCTCCAGCCGCGCGACCTGCGGCTGCATGTCGCGCACCATGCCGCCGATGGCCGCCAGCGCCAGCGCCAGGTTCTCGGCGGCGTCGAAGACCGGCTCCTTGTCCTCCTGCATGTCCTTGAAATAGGTCAGCGCGAGGCCCTTCATCACCGTGAGCATGCCGACGAGGTTGCCGATCATCCGCCCCGTCTTGCCCCGCACCAGCTCCGCCGCATCGGGGTTGCGCTTCTGCGGCATGATGGAGCTGCCGGTGGTGAAGGCGTCGCTCAGCTTGACGAAGCCGAAATAGGGGTTCGTCCAGATCACGATCTCCTCCGCGAAGCGGCTGAGATGCGTGGCGCACATCGCGCAGGCGAACAGGAACTCCGCGGCGAAGTCGCGCGACGCGACGCTGTCCAGGCTGTTGCGCGTGGGGCCGTCGAAGCCGAGCGCCTTGGCCGTCATGTGGCGGTCGATCGGGAAGCCGGTGCCGCAGAGCGCAGCGGCGCCGAGCGGGCTTTCGTTCAGCCGGGCGCGGCAATCCGCGAGGCGCCCGCGATCGCGCGACAGCATCTCGACATAGGCCAGCAGGTGATGGCCGAAGGTGGTGGGCTGGGCGGGCTGCAGATGGGTGAAGCCTGGCATCACCGTGCCGGCATGCTCCGCCGCGCGCGCGACCAGGGCGCGCATGACGTCGGCGATCTGCGCATCCAGCCCGTCGATCGCGTCGCGCACCCAGAGGCGCACGTCCAGCGCGACCTGGTCGTTGCGGCTGCGGCCGGTGTGCAGGCGCTTGCCGGCCTCCCCGATGCGCTCCGTCAGGCGCGCCTCGATGTTCATGTGGATGTCTTCCAGCGCCTCGGACCAGGCGAAGCCACCCGCCTCGATGTCGCGCGCGATGTCCGCGAGGCCCTGCCGGATTGCCGCCTCGTCCTCGCTTGAGATGATCCCGACCCGGGACAACATCTGCGCGTGGGCGAGGCTGCCGAAAATGTCCTGGCGCCACATCTTGCGGTCGAAGCCGATGCTGGCATTGATCTCCCGCATGATGGCGCCGGGGCCCTCGGCATAGCGCCCGCCCCAAAGGGAGTTTTGCGTCTTGTTCGTCTCGTCGCCCACGGAGGAGTGCATCCTGTGCTGACACGCCGGCAGTTCGGCGTCCTGGGCGGGACGCTGGCCACGGCCGCCGCGGCGCGTCAAGCCGCGGCCGCCGCGGGCCCCGAGAAGCTGCGGGAGACGCCGGAAGGCCGCCCCCTGCCCGAGAACCTGGTCTTCCAGGATGCGGAGGGAAAGGAGACGCGCTTCGACGCCTTCCGCGGCAAGGGTCTCGTCGTGAATTTCTGGGCCACCTGGTGCCCGCCCTGCGTGGCCGAGATGCCCGCGCTGGACCGCGCGCACGCCGCGCTGGCGCGCGAGGGGATCGAGGTGCTGGCGCTGTCCTCCGACCGCGGCGGGCGCACCGTGGTGGAGCCCTTCTACCAGCGCACGGGCCTGCGCCACCTGGCGATGTGGTTCGACGCGCGCGGCGCGACGGGCCGCGCGCTCGGCATCCGTGGCCTGCCGACCACCGTCATCCTCGACCGGCGCGGCCTCGAAGTCGCGCGCCTGGAAGGCGAGGCCGCCTGGGACACGCCCGAGATGCTCGCCGCGATCCGCCGCCTCGTGCGCGGCGGCTCCCCCGCCAACACCACCACCTGAGCGCAGGAACACGACCATGCCGGATGACGCGATGCCCGCCACGACCTTCGAGGCGAAGCTCGACAAGCTGGCCGCGCTGGCGGTGCGCGTGGGGCTGAACCTGCGCCCTGGCCAGGAAGTGGTCATGACCGCGCCGCTGGAAGCGATGCCGCTGGTGCGCCGCATCGCGGAGCACGCCTACAAGGCCGGCGCGACGCTGGTGACGCCGCTGATCTCGGACGACGCGGTGGCGCTGGCGCGCTACCGCCACGCGCATCCGGCCGAGGCCTTCGACGTCGCGCCGGGCTGGCTGTTTAACGCCATGGCCGAGGCTTTCCGGGCTGGCGCGGCGCGGCTTGCGGTGGTGGGCGACGACCCGACGCTGCTCTCGGCCGAGGATCCCGAGAAGGTGGCGCGCGCCAACAAGGCGCGCAGCATGGCCTATCGCCCGGCGCTGGAACTGATCACCAGCTTCTCGATCAACTGGAACCTGGTGCCGGCCGCGACGCCGGGCTGGGCGCGCCAAGTGTTTCCGGGCGTGCCGGACGACGAAGCCGTGGCAAAGCTGTGGGACGCGATCTTCGCCGCCTGCCGCGTGGAGGTGGCCGATCCTGTCGCCGAATGGGCGCGGCACAATGCGACGCTGCATGCCCGCACCGCCTTCCTCAACGGCAAGGATTTTGCGGCCATCCATTTCCGTGGCCCCGGCACGGATCTGCGCGTGGGACTTGCCGACGGGCATCTCTGGGCGGGCGGGGCGGAGCCGGCGAAGAACGGGATCACCTGCAACCCGAACATCCCGACGGAAGAGGTCTTCACCACGCCGCACCGCCTGCGCGTGGACGGCACCGTGCGCTCGACCAAGCCGCTCGCCTACCAGGGCACGCTGATCGAGGACATTTCCGTTCGTTTTGAAAGTGGGCGGATTGTCGAGGCTAATGCGTCGAAGGGCGCCGAGGTGCTGCGCAAGGTGCTGACCACGGACGAGGGCGCGGCGCGGCTCGGGGAGGTGGCGCTGGTGCCGCATTCCTCGCCGATCTCGAAATCGGGCCTGCTGTTCCGCAACACGCTGTTCGACGAGAACGCGGCAAGCCACATCGCGCTCGGCCAGGCCTACACCACCTGCCTGCGGGACACCGCCGGCGTGCCGAAGGACAAGCTCGCGGAACGCGGCGCCAATGCCTCCCTGATCCATATCGACTGGATGATCGGATCGGGCGGGGTGGACCTTGACGGCGTGACGAAGTCCGGCGCCGTGGAGCCGCTGATGCGCAAAGGGGAATTCGTGGCGGGGCCGGTGTGAGGCGGCCAGACATCTCCGGAACAGCACTGTGTCGCGGATCGCCATGAAAGCCGCAACAGACAAGCCGTAGCGCACACAAAACCATTCGGTAGATTTCAGATCTTCTGTTTTCGCGCAATGGTTGTGTTTTGCCGACCGTTGCGCACGCCTGGGTTCATGTCGTACCGAGCTCGGATCGGAACGGCATCGAGGCGCTCATGGCTCGTCAGACCATCTGGTTCGGCACGCGCGCGGTGGACTTTCTCGACCCCGTCACGGGCGAGCAGATCGGCGTGCTCGACGAGGCTTCCGATTTCTTCACGCGGCGCCTCGCCTCGGGCGAATTCGATACCGACCAGGTCACCGCCCAGCAGCTTCTGGCGTTCATCGGCACGACCGAGCAGATCGCGACGCTCGGCATAGACCTGTCGGACGGCGTGGTGGACGCGCCGAACGCACCGCGTCCGGACGTCACCCTGGTCGGCGACCTGCAGGTCGGCGAAGGCGTCGTTGCGCACAACATCGCCGATGTCACGGGCGGAACCCGGGTCACCGACCTGACCGGGGCGCTCGGAGAAGAGGACCCCGTCCGGATCAGCGGCCATGGCCGCGCGAATGGTGCGGTCCTCGCCGCGGCGATCACGGAGGGCGGCGGGACGGGGAACTACGTCACCTTCTCGAATGGGCTGGGCTTCGGGCTGATCGGCGGCTCGGGATGGGATCCGGGCGGCAACGCCACCCGCCTGAACGACGGAGAAAGCATCACCTTCACGCTGGCCGGCGGCCGCATGCTGGCAGAGGCGAGCTTCACCGTTCGCGTGCTGAACGCCGGCGCGACCACCATCGCTCTCGACAGCGACGGCCGCACGATCCGCGACACCAATGACGCGGCGCAGGGCGGCTTCGTGCAGGACGGATCGGCCGGCGAGGTGCTGATCCGCGACGTCGCGGACGGCACCCGGGTGCGCATCCTGTTCGACGCCGGCCAGGTGCTGGTCGGCGATGCGGCGATCGAGGCCGCGGCATTCCTCGCCGCCTTCGCGGAGGCTGGCGGGGCTGCGCTGACGCTCGGCTCCGTGGTGGGGAATGCCATCGGCTGGTCGGCGGACGACCTGATCCTGGAGACGCGCGACGCGGAGGAGACGATCGTCAACCGTGCACCCGATGCACGCGACGACGCCTTCGGTGCAACGCCGGGCGGCGCCGACGTCACGGCCGCGCTGCTCTCGAACGACGTCGATCCGGAAGGCCTGCCGCTGCAGGTCGTCGCAGTCGGGCCGGCTTCCTCCGGCTTCGTATCCCTGGTGGACGGCGTCGTCGCCTATACCGCCGATGCCGCTGCCTATCGCGCGCTCGGCGAAGGCCAGACGCTGGACGTGACCTTCACCTACACGGTGCGCGACGCCGGCGGGCTGGAGGACACGGCGACGGCGACGCTGACGCTGACCGGCGTGAACGACGCGCCCGTGGCAGCCGACCTGATCGTGATGGCGCCCGGCGGCAGCGCATCGTCCTGGGCTTTCCCGGCCTACGATGCCGAGCCGGGCGCGCTCGATTTCGAGATGACCTCAGGGCCGGCCAAGGGCCGCGTCACGCTGTTTCCGGGCGGCACCTTCACCTTCGACCCTGGCGAGGACTTCGCCGCTCTGCCGGCGGGCGGCTCCGAAGTGGTCTCCTTCAGCTATGTCGCCATGGACGAAGACGCGGCGCTCTCCGCGGAGCGCACGGTCACGCTCGTCGTGCTCGGGGGCGCGCTCGCACCGGGCAGCGACGCGGACGACACGGTGGCGCCGAGTGCGGCCGCGCAGCTGATCGACCCCGGCCTCGGCAACGACAGTGTGGATGCCGGGGGCGGCGACGACGCCATCCTGCACCGCGCGGGCGAGGGCCAGGACAGCGTGGATGGCGGCGACGGCCGGGACACGCTGGTCGTCGTCGCGAACGCGGTCACCATCACCGCGGCGGGGGGCAGGCTCGTCGTGCAGACCGGCCCGGGCTCCGGCGTGACGGCCACCTCCATCGAGGAGATCGTCCTGCGCGGCACCGACGGCAGCGACAACGTCGTCATCTCGGGCGACCTCGCATCGGTCGGGGTATCGCCGAACACGGTGCGGGTGGATGGCGGAGACGGCGACGACGTGATCAACGGCGCGCTGCTTGCCGGCACGCCGCCGGTGCGGCTGGTCGCCGATGGCGGCGCCGGCAACGACCAGATCACCGGCGGCGACGCGGACGACATCCTCTCCGGCGGCGACGGCGACGACAGGCTCGGCGGCGGCGCCGGGCTGAACGTGCTCTACGGCGGCGCCGGCGCCGACACCTTCGAGGGCGGGCAAAGCAACCAGCAGGAGGTCTTCGTCCTGGTGGCCGGCGAGGCGAATGGCGACGTGCTGCGGAACGTCGACGGCTTTGGCTACAGCGACATCTTCGTCACCCTCCCGCGCGACAACGTCTTCCTCGTCGGCTACGGCGGCGCGCCAGCGATCGACCTGGGCGGCGGGACCTGGCAGATCGGCGGCGACGTCATCCGTTTCGAAAGCGACTTCGGACCCTGGCTCCCCACCGCGGACGTCTTCATCTTCGTCCACGAGATGCCGACCGACTTCTTCACGCCCATCGCCGCGCCGGATGGCCTTGTGTTCGGCTCACCGGATCCGAACCAGGGCTTCGCGCCGGTGGAGGTCAGCGGCACGCTTCTCGCGAACGACCGCGACCCCGACGGCTCGCCGCTCAGGATCAAGTGGGTGACCGATGTCGTGCTGCTCGGCGTCACCTCGCCTCTCGGCGGCTGGGATGCGCGGTTCGATGTCTTCGGATCCGAGCCGGCCGTGTTCCTGCAGGGCGATGACGGCAGCCAGACGCTCACCTTGGACAGCGCCTTCTTCGGCGCCATGGCGCTAGGCCAGACGGCGGAATTCACCTTCGCCTACACGATCTTCGACCAGGCCGGCTTCGAGAGCCGTGCAACAGGCTGGCTCAGCATCGCCGGCACCGCCGACGACGCGACGATCGGCGGCGATCTTGCCGCCGCTGCCAGCCTCGCCGGCCCGCAGGTCGGCGGTCGCGCGACCATCGCCGATCCCGATATCGGCGAGGCCGTCTTCACGCTGCCTTCGGGCCTGTCCGGCAGCTACGGCCAGTTCACCTTCGATGTCGCGACCGGCGAGTGGACGTATCTGCTGGATGGCGAGAACGCGGATGTGCTGGCGCTCGCGCCGGATGAGACGCTGCAGGACAGGCTGCGCATCACCTCCCTCGACGGCAGCGCCGAGGCCGAGATCGTGGTCGAGCTGCGCGGCAATGCGCCGCCCGTGGCGGAGGCGGATTTCCTCTTCTACCGCGCGACAGAACCCGGCGAAGTGCTCGGGGTCATCGACATCACGGATGCCTTGCTCGCGAACGACAGCGATCCCGAAGCCCAGCCGCTTGAGATCGTCGGCGTCGGGGAGGTGACCTTCGCGTGGGATCCGACCCCGCCGGACAGCATCATGCCGGAGGTGACGCTGCAGAACGGTCGCGTCCTGCTCGAGACGGACGACTTCTACCGGACGCTGTGGGAGCGGGAGGGGGCGACCTTCGACATCGCCTACACGATCCGCGACGCCGGCGGCCTGGAAGCCACGGTCACCGCCGGCATCACGCTGGTCGGCGTCAACGATCCTGGCACCATCACCGGATCGCTGACGGCCCGTATCGATGCGTCCAACCCCTGGGCCTTCGCCCAAGGCGAGCTCCTCATCGAGGATGCCGACTTCGGCATGTGGTTCGCGGACGCAGATCCGGCCGATGTGTCCGGGCCGTACGGCAGCTTCGGCTTCGATCCGTATTCCGGCGCCTGGAGCTTTACCTACGATCCGACGACGCAGGCTTCCCAGGCGCTGCTGCCAGGCGACTTGGTGACCGAGACTCTGACCGTCACGCTTCTCGACGGCGGCGCCAGCCGCACCATCGCGGTCAACATCTTCGTGCCGTCCGCCGGCCCGCCGCCTGTCTTCCTTGCCGACATCGCCGCCGGCATGGGCGGCTTCCGCATGCTCGGCGACGAGGATGTCACGGCGGACGGCCTCGGCGTGGCGCTCGCCACCGTCGGCGACCTGAATGGTGACGGCCGGTCGGACCTGATCGTCGGCGCACCGCGCAACAGCGCGGGCGGCGTCGAGGCCGGCGCCGCCTATGTGGTGTTCGGCAAGGCGGACGGCGCCGCGGTGCCGCTGGAGAACGTCGCAGCCGGCCAGGGCGGCTTCGCGATCATCGGCGAGACGGGTCAGGATCTGGCCGGCACATCGGTCTCCGCGATCGGAGACATGAACGGTGACGGGCTGCCCGAGATGCTCATCAGCGCGCTGTCGCTCGATCCGACCGGCACGGGGCGCAATGGCGCGGCCTATGTGGTCTGGGGGCAGGCCGACAGCACGGCGGTGAACCTGGACGACGTCGCCGCCGGCACGGGCGGGTTCAAGGTGATCGGCAGCGACGGCCAGTTGGCCGGCGATGTCGTGCGAGCCGTCGGCGACCTCAACGGCGACGGGCTGCCGGACTTCGCCATCACCTCCCGCGGCAGCAACAACGGGGGCGAAAGCCCGGGCCTCGTGCATGTCGTCTGGGGCAAGGCGGATGGCGATCCGGTCGCCCTCGCCGACGTCACCGCGGGCACGGGCGGCTTCGTCATCACCGGCGAGGATGGCGGCCAGCGCATCCTGCAATCGCTGACTTCGATCGCGGACCTGAACGGCGACGGGCTGCGCGAGATCCTGATCGGCAGCGAAGCCTGGACGCAGGGCGACGAGGCGCTGGGGCGGGCCTATGTCGTCTGGGGCAAGGCGGATGGCGGCGCGGTGGACCTCGCCGCGGTCGCCACGGGCAATGGCGGCTTCGCCATCACCCTGGGCGGCCAGGGCGCGTGGAGCGCCTCGGTGTATGTCTCCTCCCTCGGCGACATCAATGGCGACGGGCTGGAGGAGATCCTGCTCGGCTCGCCCTTCGCCGATGCGCATGCCGAGGATGTGGGCGGGGCCTTCGTCGTGTGGGGCAAGGCGGATTCCGCGCCGGTCGAGATCGACCTGGCCGGCACGGCGCCTTTCGCGGGCTTCCGCATCCAGGGGGAGGCCGCTTATGACTTCGCCGGCTTCTCCGTGGCCGACGCGGGCGACATGAACGGCGACGGCAGGTCCGACATCCTGATCGGCTCCCCGTACAACGACGCGGGCGGCGACTTCGCTGGCGCGGCCTATCTCGTCTGGGGCCAGGACGATCTGGATACGATCACGCTTTCGGGGCTGGCGCAGAACGGCCATGGCGTGAAGTTCATCGGCGCCGCACCGGGCGACGGGGTCGGCTGGGCTGTCGGCTCGGCCGGCGACATGAATGGCGACGGCCGTGGCGAAGTGCTGATCGGGCAGATCAGCTTCACGTCCCCCCTGCCCGATCCCGGCTCGGCCTATGTCGTGTTCGCGCAGTCGGATTGGATCGTCACCCCGTGACTCGACGGTCCCGCTTCGGCCCCTCTCGCCGGAGGGCTGGAACGCCTGCGCGTTCCGGCCGTCTGATCGCCGGGGCGCTCCGCGCCGCTTGCATGAGACCGGGCGCATGAAGGTTTGACCTTCATGCCCTCAGGCGCCGGCGCTGCGCTTGGCTCGTCATGCCGAAGGCATGCTTTCGCATGACGCGCTTGCGGCGGGTATCGCAAGCCCGGCGGGGTCCGGCGGGGTAGCCTACCCCGCCGCTCAGGTCCCCCCAGAGGCCTCCAGCAGCGGCTTCCAGCGCGCGATCTCGGCCTGCCAGAAGGCCTTCGCCCCCTCCGGCGTGGTGCGCTCGCCGCTGGCGGGCAGGCTCCCGAGTTCCACCATGCGGCGCCGGACCGCCTCATCCCCCAGCATGCCGAGAAGCGCCCGGTTCAGCCGCTCCACGATGGGGCGCGGCGTGCCGGGGGGTGCGAACAGCATGTTCCAGCCGGACATGCGCATCGCGGGCAGCCCGGCCTCCGCCGTGGTCGGCGTGTCGGGCAGGGCGGAGACGCGCTGATCGGTGGTGATCGCATAGCCGCGGACGGCGCCCGAGCGGATCTGCTCGGAGTTGTTCGTCGTCTGGTCGCAGCCGAGGTCGAGGCGGCCCGCCAGCAGGTCGTTCATCGCAGGCCCGGTGCCGCGATAGGGCACCAGCGTCACCTGCGTGCCGATCGCCTGCTGCAGCAACAGGCTGCAGAGATGGCTGGTGCCGCCGACGCCGGAATTGCCCAGGTTGAGCTTCGTCCCCTCCCGCCGCACCACCGCGACCAGCTCCGCCAGCGTGTTCGCGGGGAAGTCGCGGCGGGCGATGATGGACATCGGCACCTCGTTGATCATGCCGATCGGCTCCATCGCCGTCGGATCGAAGCTCAGGCGTGGGTAGAGGGTCGGGATGGTCGCCTGGGCCAGGCTGCCGAACAGGATCGTATACCCGTCCGGCCGGGCGGCCGCGACGCGCCCCTGCCCGATCGAGCCGCCGGCGCCGGACACGTTCTCCACCACCACCGTCTGGCCGAGATCGGCGCCGAGCGCGGGCGCGATGAGGCGGGCGATGGTGTCGGCCGGCCCGCCTGGCGCGAAGCCCACGATCATCGTGACGGGCCGCGTGGGGTAGGCGGGCGTCTGCGCCTGGGCCGGTGCACCGCGTGCGGCCAAGGCCCCGAGCGCCAGGTGCAACAGCGGACGGCGCGCAAGACGGGTCATGGAACTCCCTCCGGGACGATCTGCGGAACAGTTTCGCCCTGGAGGCGCGCACCGCAAGCCTTCTGCGACGGGCAGGCGCCGGGGAGGCACGAAAAGGGGCGGGCCCGAAGGCCCGCCCCCGTTCCGCCGCAGCGGTGCGACGGTCAGATGAAGGTGTCGCCGGCCACCGTGTTGTAGACCGTCCAGCCGGTCTTGATCACGATGTCGCTGTTCGCGTTGGTGCCGATGTTGATCGGCCCGGCGCCGACCTGCTCGTTCCACTCGACGAGCAGGAGGTACTTGCCGTCGTAGTAGTCCTGCTTGCTGTCGTAGACCGCGAAGGAGCCGGCCTCGCCCTCGCCGCCGCCATAGACCTCCAGGACCTTGTCCTTGCCGAAGCTGCGCAGGTCGAACACGTCGTTGTTGCGCGCGCCGCGGACGTCGAAGAACTCGATGGAGTCGAATTCTCCGCAGTAGTCGTCGCTGCTGCGGGCGGCCCGCACCATGCTGCCGGCGTTGCCCCAGAAGAAGACGTCGCGCTCACCGTCGTTGGTGTTCATGACGCTGTCGTCGCCCCCGGTCATGTCGATCCGGTCGCGGCCGATGCCGTCCATCATCAGGTCGTCGCCGGCGCCACCGACAATGCTGTCGTTGCCGTCGGCGCCATCGACGGTGTCGTCGCCGTCGCCGCCCATCACGGTGTCGGCGCCCGCATTGCCCTCGACGAGGTCGTCGCCCTCGCCGCCATCCACCACGTCGTTGCCGGCCTGGCCGGCCAGGTCGTCATTGCCCGCCTCGCCGAGGACGGTGTCGTGCTGGGCGCCGCCGTCGACCGTGTCGTTGTCGTCACCACCGGCCATCAGGTCGTTGCCGCGCCCGCCGTCCATCTGGTCGTTGCCGGCGCTGCCGTTGACCACGTCGTCGCCGTCGTCGCCGGCGAGCACGTCGTTGCCGGCGCCGCCGTCCATCACGTCGTTGCCGGCATTTCCGTTGGCGACGTCGTCTCCGCCGCCGGTGGCGATAACGTCGTTGCCGGCGCCGCCGGTGACCACGTCGGCGCCGTCGCCGGTCGTGATGTCATCGTCGCCGTCCTCGCCGTTGACAACGTTGTTGCCGTCGCCCGCGTCGATGACGTCGTTGCCCGCGCCGCCATTGACCACGTCGTCGCCGTCGCCGGTCGTGATGCCGTCGTCGCCGGCGCCGCCGCTGACGACGTTGTCGCCCTCGCCCGCGTCGATGTCGTCGTTACCGGCGCCGCCATCGACCTGGTCATTCCCGAAACCCGCGACGATGGTGTCGTTGCCGTCGAAGCCGGACACCGTGTTGTCGCCGTCGCCGGCGTTGATCTTGTCGTTGTTCCAGCCGCCCTCGATCAAGTCGTCGCCGTTGCCCATGGTGATCCAGAGGTTCGGCAGGACGCTGTTGCCAGCGAGGACCGTGTTGTCCCCGCCGAGGTCGTTGATGACGACCTTGCGGAACTGGCCGACGCCGCCCGCATCCAGGTCGACCGGCAGCAGCAGCGGCACGACGACGCCGGGGCGCACCTCCGCGTCGGCCTCGCCGGGATCGATGAAGCCGTTGGACAGATCGATGCTGTCATTGACGAGGGGGTCGCCGTCCAGGACGAACTTCAGGCTGTCGGGTACCTTCAAGACGAACATGGCGTGTCTCCTGCCGAGTATTGCCGATGGGCCGGCGCCCACGCGGTCCGGACACTCCGGCGCGCAGGAGGAATCGTGCCGTTTCGGCGCAGGAGGCCGCGCCCCGAGGATTGATGGGAAAGAAATCCGCGAAAGGTAGTTCTTCTACCCTGGCGCGTGGCCCTCTGCCGGTGCGGGCGGGGCCTCCGCATCGGAAAACACGGAGAGTGCCGCCGAAGCGCCGAGCAGGCGCACCACCGCCTGCACCCGGTTGGCCGCGCGGAGCCGGGCGTACAGGTCGCGCAGATGCCCGTTCAGCGTGTGCTGGCTGATGCCGATTCGCTCCGATATCGCAGCCGTCTCCAGACCGCGGCAAAGCAGCACCGCGACCTCGGCCTGTGCCCGGGTGAGGCCGAGCGTGGCCGCGACCGCTTCCACCGTGGGCACCCCGTTCGCCGGCACCGCTGCCGCGAGCAGCACGACCGTGCGGCCGGAGCCGAGTTGCACCGGCTGCAGCCGGGCCGGGATGGGCGTCGCGCCGCCGGCCAGACCGATGATATGCGGCTTGGCGCCCGGCGCGGCGGCCGACGCCAGGGCGCGCGCGAAGCCGGAGGCCGGATTGCCGGACCTGTCAGTGACCCGGCGGCCGACACGCCGCAGCGGGCCTCCTGGCGCCCAGAGGCTTTCGGCCGCGCTGTTGCTCCAGATGGCCGTGCCGTCAGGCAGGAGCAGCACCACGGGCGTCGGCGCACGGCCGATCACCTCGGCCGCGGCGGCGGCGCCCGCGGAAAGGTCGGACCGCCGCACGACGAGACCCAGCGCGCCAGCCACGGCGCGCAGCACCAGAAGGTCCTGGCGGGCGAGAGGCTTTGCCTCCGCGCCCCGCAGCACATAGAGAAGCGCGGTTGTGCCGCCGGATGCGGCGACATCGGCAAAGCCCGCATAGCCGAACCCGTTGGGCGCAAGCCAGCCGGCATGGAAGCTCGATTGGCGCAGCAGCCGAGGCGCCACCAGTTCCTCGCCGCGCAGGGCCCGGCTGCCCCGGCCGGCCGGAAGGGCCGCCACCCATGGATCGAGGCGATGCCAGTGGGTGGCGTAGGCCGCAGCCGCGTCTTCCGTCAGGCCGCAGGCAGCGAGGACGGAGGCGTCGCGTCCGGCCCGGATAAGAAGGAAGGCGGCGCGGAACCCGAGTCCTGCTGCCAGGTCCGCGATACAGGCTTGGATGGCCGCGATCCCGCCCGGCCCATCCTCCGCGACGATCTGAGGTTCCACGCCACCTGCCCCAGCATGCATTCTGCCGGCGCAATGGATGCGCAACACAGGTTGGTAATACAAAACGATTCGACGTTACCGATTTCAGATTATATTTTTGAGACGGCCAGGGCGTGCAGCACGCTTCGCAACGCCTTCGCATCCCTGTCACCGAACGGGGCATCGCGGCGGGCGGCGATGACCAAAAGCCCTCCGGGCGCATCCAGGGCGGCCAGCGCGAGATGGCCTTGTTCCGTGAAGCGCGTTCCCGCGAACCCGTTCTCCACGTCGGGGAACGGCAACGCCCCGTCGGCGGGGCGGCCGACGCGGCACAGGAGTTCTGCGGGCGCCGGCACGGCGCGGCGCCAGAGCATCACCTCCTGGGCGTCCATGCCGGCGAGCAGGTCGGCCAGGATATGCGTGATGGAGTCCAAGCCCATTCCATCCTTGGGAGGGTCCTTCAGGACGGCAAGATCGGCCCCACCAGCCAGCTCCGCAAGGCGTAGAAAACTTTCTTCTTGTAACGGATTGGATAAGCCGCTTCAGGTCTCCGCCCCGCCATTCACCTGAATCATCTGACCGGTGACATAGGCGCCGCCCTCGCTCACCAGCATGCCTACCACGGTTGCGATCTCGGCCGGCGTGCCCATGCGGCCCATCGGGACCTTCGCGACATAGCCCGAGCGGCTGTTCGTCACGCCCGGCACGTCGTCATCGGCCGCGATGGGCCCGGGCGAGATGGCGTTCACCGTCACCCCCTGCTTCGCGAACTCCTTCGCCAGCGACTTGGTCAGCCCCCAGAGCCCGTGCTTCGCCACCGAGACCGGCGCGCGGCCGGAATAGCCGTGGATGGCGTTCATGCCGGTGAAGTTGACGATGCGCCCGAAGCCCGCGGCCACCATGCCCGGCAGGCAGGCCTGGGAGAGCCAGATCGCCGCCTCGACATCCACCGCCATGATGCGGCGCCAATCCTCCTCCGTCGTCTCCAGGAAGGGCTTGGCGGGGCGCAGCGCGGCGTTGTTGACCAGCACCTGCACCGCGCCGAAGGCAGCGATCGCTTCCTGTGCGATGCGGGCGCATTCCGCGCGGCTGCCGACATCGCCCATGACCACCAGCGCTTCGGCGCCGAGGGCGCGGGCTTCCGCCGCGACGGACTCGGCGGCGGCACGGTCGGTCGCGCCGTTGATCACCACGTTCAGCCCGTCCCGGGCCAGGTGCAGCGCGACGGCGCGGCCGATGTTGCGGCCGGCGCCGGTGATCAGCGCGGTCTTGCGAGCGGACATGTCTTTTCTCTCCGGCCTTCAGGCGGCGCGGCGCAGGAACTCCGCGCAGCGCTCGCCTACCATCAGGGCGGCCGGCTGGATATTCGGGGATGGGATCAAGGGGAAGACGCTGGCATCGGCCACGCGCAGCCCCTCCACCCCGCGCACACGGAGCTCGGGGTCGAGCACGGCGCGGTCGTCGCTGCCCATCCGGGCGGTGCCGCAGGGGTGGAAGACCGTGCTCGCGGTGGCGCGGATGTTGGCCTCGATCGCAGCATCCGTCGTGGCCTCGGGCCCCGGGCGCAGTTCCTCCTCGATCAGGTCGCGCAGCGGCGCCTGGCGGGCGATGTCGCGACAGATGGCGGCGGCGCCGAGCATCACGCGCAGGTCGTTCGGATGATCCAGGTAGTTCGGCCGGATCACCGGCGGATCGGCGGGGTCCGGGCTGCGCAGCGTCAGCGTGCCGCGGCTGTCCGGGCGGCAGGCGCCGTAGTTCAGCATCAGCCCCGGGAAGGGCGTGAGGCCCTGGCGGTAGTCGAAGGTGGCGAAGTTGATGAAGAGAAGCTGCGCCTCCGCTTCCTCGGCGCCCGGCGTCACGCGGACGAAGGCGCTGGCCTCCCCGGCGCCGACCGCCATCGGCCCGGCCTTGCGCAGCAACCAGTCGAGCCCCATCGCCGCCTGCTTCACCTTGCTCGCCAGGATCTCGTTCAGCGTGCCGCAGGGCTTCACGCGCCAGATGAACTTGGCGATCAGGTGGTCCTGCAGGTTGCGCCCGACATCCGGGCTGTGCACGACGACGGGCAGGCCCATCGCCTGCAGCGCCGCACCGTCGCCGATCCCCGACAGCATGAGCAGCTTCGGCGTCTCCAGCGCGCCGCAGGAGGCGACGACGCAGCGCCGCGCGCGGAACGTCCCCTGCGCCGTGGCGACGCCGACGCAGCGATTGCCCTCGAAGAGCAGGCGATGCGCCTGGATGCCGGTGCGCACCTCGAGATTCGGGCGCTTCATCGCCGGGCGCAGATAGGTGCGCGCGGAGGAAGACCGGAAACGGCCATCCACGTTGAGCTGCACCGGGCCGACGCCCTCAATGCTGCTGCCGTCGTTGACGTCGCGGTGGCGCCTTATGCCGGCGGCGGCGGCGGCGTCCACGAAGGCCTGGGTGGCGCGCGCCATGCGCCGCGGCGCCATCACCCGGATCGGTCCGCTGTCGCCGCGCTCGGGCGAGGGCGGGCCGAGCCAGGTCTCCATGCGGCGGAAGGCGGGGGCGCAATCCTCATAGGACCAGCCGCGGGCCCCGGCCTGCGCCCAGCGGTCGTAGTCATGCGGGGAGCCGCGCAGGAACACCAGGCCGTTGACGCTGCCCGAGCCGCCAAGCACGCGACCGCGCGGCCAGTGAATGGCGCGGTCGTTCAGCGCCGGCACCGGCTCGGTGTTGAACTTCGGGTCGTAGACCTGGCTGCCGAACAGGCGCGCATAGCCGGCGGGCAGCGCGACCCAGGGGCTGGAATCGGGCGGGCCGGCTTCCAGCAGCAGCACGCGCGTGCCGGGATCCTCCGACATCCGCGCGGCGACGATGCAGCCGGCGGATCCGCCGCCGACGACGATGATGTCCGCTTCGACCGGCTGCATGCGTTCCCCTTCCCTGGGCGCCAGCCTTGCGCCGGGCGCCTCGCCTGTCCAGCGGCGGAGAACAGGGCGGAGGAATTCGCGCGCGCCCGGGAATAGGGGCGGCCGTCCTGTCGTTCGGGAGGCGGCGGGCCAGCAGCGGCGCGCAGAACGGGAGATCTCAGATGGCAAACCTCTTCGGCACCGAGGACGACGACATCCTGCTCGGCACCGCCGTCGCGGACGTGATCCGCGGCCGGTCGGGCAATGACCGCATCGAGGGCCGCGACGGCAACGACCGGCTGTTCGGCGAGACGGGGAACGACACCATCCTGGCAGGCAGCGGCGCCGACACGGTGGATGCCGGGGACGGCGACGACACGGTCCTCGCCGGCATCGGCGATGACCGCGTGGTGGGCAACCTCGGCAATGACGGGCTGTTCGGCGAGGCCGGCAACGACCTGCTGCTCGACGACCACGGCAACGACACGCTGAACGGCGGCGACGGCAACGACACGATGCGCAGCGGCGAGGGCAATGATTCGATCCTGGGCGGCAACGGCAACGACGTCGCCTATGCCGGTGCGGACAACGACACCATCCTCGGCGGCAACGGCGCCGACCTGATGTATGGCGAGGGCGGCAACGACCTGATCCGCGGCGATGGCGGCAACGACCGCGCCTTCGGCGGCGACGGCGACGACACGCTGGATGGCGGGATCGGCGCGGACCGGCTGGATGGCGGGCTGAGCGCGGACGAGCTGATCGGCGGCGCCGGCAACGACACCATGACGGGCGGCGCGGGCGACGACACCTTCTACTTCGGGCGCGGTTCGGGCCGCGACGTGATCACCGACTTCTCGGTGACCAACGACAAGTTCGAGATTCGCGACGTCCCCGGCGTGGACGATTTTGGCGACCTGACGATCCGCGGCGACGGCGCGGGCGGCGCGCTCGTGAGCTGGGGGATCGGGGCGGACTTCGCCAGCGTGCGGCTGATCGGCGTCGCGCCCGCGACGATCACCAGCGACGACTTCTCCTTCGGCTGAGGAGGTCGGCGGGCGGCACGCCGTGCCGCCCCTTCCGACGCGCCGTCACATGCGCCGGATCGGCACCCGCTCGGCGCTCAGCCAGTCGGGCCAGCCGACCAGCTTCTCGATCGCCACGACGACGGCAACGAGGACCAGCGTGACCACCGCGATCCGCACCCACCGGCGCGAGGGCGGATTGCGGTGCCACTGCGCCAGCCGGATCAGCAGGCGCGTCAGCGGATCCACGCTGTCGCGCCGTCAGTTCGGCTCCACCACGCCGAGCCGCCGCGCCACCTGGCGGATGCCCTCCCAGGTGTCGGGCTGCAGCGGCACGCCGTTGGCGAGGCGGTCGGCCCGCGTCGTCGCCTCCTTGTCGCCCGGCGCCAGCACCGGCTGATCCGGGTCGGCGCGGTTCGCGGCCAGCACCCAGTCCACATAGGCGCGGCCGGAGGCGTGGAACTCTGCCTCGGTGCCGAAATGCCGCGGCGAGACGTAGAAGCTCAGCATGCCGTTGGCGATGCGCGTGCGTTCGCTGATCGGGCCGGAGGTGCCGCCGCCGGTCAGCGCGCCGCCGAGCATCTCGCACATGAAGGCGAGGCCGGATCCCTTGTGCTCGCCGAAGGCGCGGATCGCGCCGCTGCCCTTGGTGACGTCGCGCGGGCCGACCTTCTCATAGGGGCCGTAGAGCGTGTGCGGATCGCCCGACAGGCGCCCATCCGGCTCGATCAGCGCATCGGGCGGCAACGCCTTGCCGCCATTCGAGGCGACCATGACCTTGCCCTCGGCGACCAGCGAGGTCGCGAAATCCAGCACCAGCGGACGGCCGGGCAGCGGCACGCCGACGCTGAAGGGCGCGGTGGAGAAGCGGCGATCCGTGGCGCCGAAGGGCGCGACCAGCACGCTGCCCGCGACGTTCACGAAGTGCACCGAGATCAGCCCGGCGCGGATCGCGGTCTCGGCATAGTCGCCGACGCGGCCGATATGGCCGGCATTGCGCAGGCCCACCACCGCGATGCCGTGCTGCTGCGCGCGCGCGATGCCGAGATCCACCGCCTGCGGCGTCACGGTCTGGCCGAAGCCGAACTTTCCGTCGAGCAGGGCGAAGCAGCCGCCATCGGTCACGACCTCCGCCGTCTGGCCCTTCAGCACGTAGCCCGCCTCGCACCATTCGACATAGCGCGGCACGCGGGCGACGCCGTGGCTGTCATGGCCGGCGAGGTTGGCACCGAGCAGATGGGAGGAGATGCGGCCGGCTTCGGCGGCATCGCAGCCGATGGCGCGGAAGATGGCGGCAACATAGGCGTCGAGCTTCTTCGCCTCGACGAGGACCTGATCAACGGGCATGGCGTGTTCCGTGCGGACTGACGGCGCCGAGCATCATGCCGCGGGGCGGGCGCGGCAAGACGGGCGGGTCAGCGCGTCGTGGCCTGCGCCAGGGCCGCGCTGCCTTCCTGCGTCATCTGGCGCAGGGCGGCCAGCCGGCGCTCGGCTTCCAGCGCCGCGGCGGCGAGCTCGGCATAGCCCTCCTCGGCGTGGCGGAGCAGATGGTCCACCGCGGCGGCGGTCGGCTCGATCAGCAGGACGCGCGCATCCTCCGCGGAGGGGCGGCGCGTGACGAGGCCCCGCAGCTCGGCGCGGTCCAGCGCCCTGGTGACGGTGGCGGGGCTGATCACGCCGCTGGCCAGCGCGGCCAGGTCCTTGTGGGTGAGCCGACGGCCGTGGAAGGAGGCATTCAGCGCCTCGGCCACGCACCAGGTCACCTCGCGGGACCGCACGCTCGGCTGACCGACCACGCGAATGGCGATCATGCCGCGGCGCTGGGCCAGGGCATACATCTCGCTCAGCGCAGCGGCACGGACCATCAGATCCGGGGATGGCGGCCCGGTGAAGGGCGCGGGGGGCGGGGTCTTTCGCACCCGCCCAGGCTAGGTTGAAACGCGACCGGAATCAAAGCTCCACGCCGTAGTATCGCCGCGCCTCGGCGATCAGGGCCTGCCGCGCCTCCCGCAGCACCTGGAAGACCTGATCAAGGCCCTGCTCGGCCGCTTCCTCGGCGAGGCTGCTGAGGAGCAGCGCCATGCTGCGCAGCCTGCCCTCGATCTCCGGCGAGCGCGCGAGGCGTGCCGGTTTCGCTTCGCTCATGCGTGACACGTCCCGGTCGCGTTCCGTCCGCGCGGAAGTAGCGCGCGCCGCGGCGACGCGCCACGGGGATCGGGTTCAGCCTGAAACGAGGCGGGCGCTACAGGACGCGGCCAGTCTGGGGGTCGATCAGGTGCATGTGGTTGAGGTCGGCAGCCACCTGCAGGGGCCGCCCGGGCTCGGCAGGCGTGGTGGGATCTATGCGGCTGCAGACCTCGGCGCCCTGCAGCCACAGATGGACCAGCGTCTCCATCCCCATCGGCTCGATGACTTCGGGCGTCAGGTCGAAGGTGGCGATGTTGTCGCGGTCGAGGTTCTTCGGCTCCGTCAGGTGCTCGGGCCGGATGCCGAAGATCATCTCCTTCCCCGCGGCCGCGGCGTAGCGCTGCGTGCGGTCGGCGGGCACGGGCAGGACGATGCCGTTCGGCAGGTTGAGGCGCAGCGCGCCCGATCCGTTCTCGACCCGCGCGGGGATGAAGTTCATCGCCGGGCTGCCGATGAAGCCCGCGACGAAGCGCGTGACCGGGCGGTGATACAGCTCCTGCGGCGGGCCGACCTGCTCGATGACACCGTGGTTCATCACCACCACGCGGTCGGCGAGCGTCATCGCCTCCACCTGGTCGTGGGTGACGTAGACGGTGGTGGTCTTCACCGCCTGGTGCACCTTCTTGATCTCGGTGCGCATCTGCACGCGCAGCTTGGCGTCGAGGTTCGACAGCGGCTCGTCGAACAGGAAGACCTTGGGATCGCGCACGATGGCGCGGCCCATCGCCACGCGCTGGCGCTGGCCGCCCGAAAGCGCCTTCGGCTTGCGGTCGAGCAGCGGCGTGATGTCGAGGATGCGGGCCGCGTTGTCCACGCGGCGCTTGATCTCGTCCTTGGGGAACTTCCGCAACGTCAGGCCGAAGGCCATGTTGTCGAACACGGACATGTGCGGATAGAGCGCGTAGTTCTGGAACACCATCGCGATGTCGCGGTCGCGCGGCGGGATGTCGTTCACCACCGTTCCGCCGATCGCGATCTCGCCCGAGGTGATCTCCTCGAGTCCGGCGATCATGCGCAGCGTGGTGGACTTGCCGCAGCCGGAGGGGCCGACGAGCACGACGAATTCATGGTCCGCGATCTCGAGGTCGATGCCCTTCACGGCCTGGACGCCGCCTTCATAGGCCTTGACGACCTTGCGGATGGAGACCTGTGCCATTCAATCGTTTCCCCGTTCAGTCCTGCCGTCCGATCGCCGGAGGGCCGAGGGCCCGGCGGCGTGAATCGGCCGGCTACCCTTTGGTTGCGCCGGCGGTGAGGCCCGCGATGTAGTAGTCCATGAGGAAGGCATAGACGATCACCGGCGGCAGCGCCGCCAGCAACGCGCCGGCCATCAGCTGGCCCCAGGCGAAGGTGTCGCCGCGGATCAGCTGGCTGACCACGCCGATGGTCATCGGCATCTCCTCGGGCGTGGTGATGAAGGCGGTCGGATAGACGAAGGCCGCCCAGGAGACGGTGAAGGCGAAGATCGTCGCGGCGATGATGCCAGGCAGCGCCACCGGGATGAAGATCTTCCACAGCATCTGCATCCAGTTCGCGCCGTCGATCAGCGCGGCCTCGTCCAGCTCCTTCGGGATCGAGGCGAAGTAGCCGATCATGATCCAGGTGCAGAAGGGCACGGTCAGGGTCGGATAGACCAGCACCAGGCCCCAGGCGCTGTTCAAGAGGCCGAGGGAGCCGACGATCTGGTAGAGCGGGATGAACAGCAACGTGTCCGGGATCAGGTAGGTGAGGAACACGCCCGTCGCCAGAGCCTGGCTGCCCCAGAAGCGCATGCGCCCCAGCGCGAAAGCGGCGAGGACGGAGATCACCATGGTGACGGCCACCACCAGCACGGTGACCTTCACGCTGTTCCAGAAGAAGCCGCGGAACATCTCGTTGCCGATCAGCGCGGCATAGTTCTCGAGCGTCGGCGAATAGACCCACCAGGGCGTGCTGTTCAGCTGGTCGGCGATCTCGGCGCTGGTCTTGAGGCTGGTCATCAGCATGTAGACCGGCGGGGCCAGCATGATGATGGCGGCGAAGATCAGGGAGATATAGGCCGACCACAGCGCCCAGCGCCTTTCGGCGCGCAGGCTGCCGGCCTTGTGGTAGATCGACGGGAGGTCGCGGTTCGCGGCGGCAGAGGCGCTCATCTCACATCTCCTCCTTGTTCCGCCGGTTGATGCCGCGCAGCACGAAGAAGGCGATCACCGCGAGGATCGGGAACATGAACAGCGACACCGCGGCGCCGCGGGGGATGTTGCCGGCCAGGATGCCGACCTGGAAGGCGTAGGAGGCGAAGACATGCGTCAGGTCGCGCGGGCCGCCATTGGTCAGCACGCGCACGATGTCGTAGTTCGCGAAGGTCACGATCAGGCTGAACAGCACGGTGATCGAGATGATGTTGCGCATCATCGGCAGCGTCACGTAGCGCAGCCGCTGCCAGGACGACGCGCCGTCGATCGCAGCCGCCTCGTAAAGCTGCTCCGGCACGGATTTCAGCGCTGCGAGATACATGATCATGAAGAAGGGCGCGCCGTACCAGACATTCACGATGATGACGCTGATCCGCGCCCACCACGGCTCCCCGAGCCAGGGGACCGAGGGCACGGCGAAGACGTTCAGCAACCAGTTGATCGAGGAGTAGGAAGGGTCGAACATCCACCACCAGCCGAGCGTGGAGAGCGCCGGCGGGATGACCCAGGGCACCAGCAGCATGCCGCGCCACTTGCGCTGCCCCTTGGTGGGGATGTGGTGCAGCATGTGCGCCAGCCAGAAGCCGATCAGCGCCTTCAGGATGACGGCGGTCACCGCGAAGAACACCGACTGGAAGATCACCATCCGGAAGGTCTCGGAATCGAGCAGGATCTCGAAGTTGCCGAGGCCGATGAAGGTGTTCATCCGGCGGTTGAGCATGGAGAGCCAGATGGCGTAGCCGGCCGGCCAGGCGACCAGGCCGCCGATCACGAGCAGCAACGGCAACGTCATCACGAAGGCGATGGTCGATCGCCGCCGCGCGAAGCGTTTCAGGGAGGAGCCTGACGGCGCTCCCTGCTGGGCGATGGCGAGCGTCGCGCCGTCAGCCATCCCGGACTCCCCGTTCGTTCGACATTGCTTGGGCCGCGCCGCGGGGACTGCGCCCCGCGGCGCGGCCTTTGACGGCGCCCTACAGGCCGCGCCGCATGTTGTTGATCTCGCGCTCCGCCCAGCCGAGCGCCGCGTCCATGCTCTCGCCGCCCTGCGCGATGCGCGCGATCAGCTTCGTGTTCATGCCCTGGATGTACATCTGCTGCGCCAGTTCCGGAGGCGCGGGCGAGAAGGCGATGGACTGCTTCGACTGGTGGTGCGGCTTCACCGGGTAGTTGAACTGGAAGCCCTCCGGCGGGCCCACCGTCTCCCAGATCTTGAAGTCGGTCATGGTCGCGAAGGGCGGAATGTCGTAGCCCGAGCTCTTGTTGGTGATCGCCTCCGCGCTGTCGCGCTGCGAGATGAACTCCAGGAAGCTCTTCGCCGCGTTCTTGTTGCGGCTGAAGGACCAGATGCCGGTGGTGTAGGGCAGGTAGGCGTTGAACCGTCCCTCCGGCCCGGCCGGCATCGGCGCGTACCAGCACTTCTCCGCCACGTCCGGCGCGTCACGCTTGGCCACCGCCCAGGCCGAAGGCGGGTTGAAGATCAGCGCGGAGCGCCCCGAGATCAGCGCCCGGTTGTTGGAGGCGTCGTCCCAGGCCCAGACGTCGTTGGGCAGGAAGCGCGACAGCCGCACGGCGTAGTCCACCGCCTGGCGCAGCTTGTCGTTGTTGCGGATGGTCGGCTCGCCCTTCTCGTTCGTCATGCGCGCGCCGTAGCTGTTGAACAGGGCGCCCACCCAGTCCACCGCATCGGTGAACTGGCCCATCGGCAGGCCGAAGGCGAAGCCCGCCTTCTGGCAGGCCTCGGCGGCCTTGAGGAAGGTCTCCCAGGTCCAGTTGTCGGCACCCGGGCCGCGCTCGGCCTTCGCCGGCCACATGGCGCGGATGTCGATGCCGGCATGCTGCTGGAACAGGTCCCAGCGCACGCAGGCGGGCTTGTTCTGCGTGCCCGAGGTGGCGGGAATGCCGCGCCAGGCGCCCTGGCGCTTGGCAAGGAACTCCGCGACTTCGTTGATCGGGCCGTATTTCGCGACCAGCCGCTGGATCACGTCGTCCACTGGCTCGAGCTGGTCGGCATAGGCGCCCGGATCCCACGGCGTGAGCGAGATGGCGTCGTGCCCGCTGCGGGACTGCGCCTGCGCGGCGGCGGTCAGCTGCAGCTGGTTGCCCGTGGTGTTGATGAAGTCGAGCGAGACGTTGACGCGGTTCTGCCGGCCCCAGGTCTCCCCCAGCTCCTTCAGCGCGTCGTTGCCGCCCGGCACCCAGTGGTCCCAGAAGGCGATGCGCAGATTGCCCGCGCTGCCCTGCGCATGGACCATCGGCGCGCCGAGCGTGCCTGCCGCGAGAACGCCGGCGCCGGCGCGCAAGGCACCGCGACGGCTCACAGTCTTGGCCATCTCCCCGTATTCCTTCCTGCATCGGCCGGCCGTGTATCGGCCGTGCCCCGGTTGCAACACGGTGCAGGTTAGGCATCGGCGAGCGGATGCCGCAAGCCCGTTGCAAATGAAGCCTTGTCAGGGTTTCGCCCATGCGCGGGATTGCACGCGCGCGGCATTGCACGCGCGACAGTCACGATGCCGGGAAGCGGCTGCAGCGCGGGCATGCGACGACACATCTGCAGGGTGCATGGCGCAAGCCTGCTGCTGCAGCGCAACAGGAGGCCCGCCTTCCACCAGAAGGGCCGTTCGGATGAAGCGCATCGTCACCGCCATCTTCGAGACCCGAGCCGAAGCCCGACGCGCCCGCGATGCGCTGCGTGCGATCGGCGTGCCGGCCGGCAGCATCGCGCTGCACAGCAAGGCCGAGCATGACATGACGCCGGCGACCGATGCGGCGCCCGGCAGCGAGCCCTGGCTGCCCTCGCTGCTCGACCTGCTGTTCCGGCCGGACCCCAACTATGCGACGCATCACGCCGCGCTCGAACAGGGCGCCGTGGCGGTGACGGCGCGCGTGGCGGCGGAGATCGCGCCGGCCGCCGCCGAGGCCCTGGAGACGGCCGGCGGGCGCTACACGCGGAACGCGACGGAGCCCGTCGCGCCGACCTCGTAGCCTCCCAGCCGCTCGGCGCGTGCGCGGAAGGCCTCGCCACGTGCGAAGCCGAGCAGCGCCTGCAAGGGCGGCTCGAACCAGTCGCGCGGGCGTGCGACCAGATCGAATCGTTCCTTCACCAGCGGCACGAAGACCAGGCCGCGCAACGTGGCCTCGGCGCGGATGCCGAAGCCGGCATCGGCGCGGCCCTCGGCCACCGCCGCCGCAACCTCGTCCTCGCTCGCGGCGGGCTTCGCCATGAAGCGCAGCGCATCGAGCCGGATCCCCGCCTCGTTCAGCAGATGCAGCAGCAGCAGGTGGCTGCCCGCCCGCGCCTGCCGGCCCGCCACGATGATGCCCTGCCGCGCCAGGTCCGCCAGCCGCGTCAGGTTGCGCGGATTGCCGGCGGGCAGGATCAGCCCCTGCTCGCGGAAGGCCCAGGTGATTCCGACCAGGGGCTCGCCCGGCAATTCCGCCCGACACGCGGCCTCGTTGAAACCACCCGTGTCGGGGTCGGGTACATGCACGGCGGCCGCCAGCGCCTCCCGCGCGGCCAGCGCCGCGAGCCCTTCCAGGCTGCCGCCGCTGCGCAGCGCGAGGCCACAGCCCGATTGCCGCACCGCCCAGTCCAGCAGCGGATCCTGGCTGCCAGCCAGGATCGGGGGGGCGGCAAGGCGACCTTCCGGCGCCTCGGCCTGGCGGGTGAGCCAGAGCATCAGCTCCGTGCGGGGGAACAGCCACTTGCCGCCGAGCTGCACCGACGGAAGCCGGCGCCCGCGCGCCAGGTCATAGAGGGCGCGCTCCGAGAGGCGGAGCAGGGTGGCGGCCTCCTTCAGGGTCAGGATCTCGTGCAAATCGGCAAACCTCGGCAAACACTGGCAGCTTCGACGACGGGATCTGGTCCGGCATAAGGGCCGACGTCAAATGCCGGGTGCAGGGTTACCACCGACATGAACGACCTGGGAACAGCGGCGACGCTGGCCCTCGGACTGATCGCCGAGGCGGATGCGACGCTGGCGCAGATCGTCGGCCTGTCGCTGCGCGTCTCGCTGATCGCGGTGGCGATCGCCGCGGCGGTCGGCCTGCCGCTCGGCGCGTTGCTGGCGGTGGCGCGGTTTCCGGGGCGGCACGCGATCGTGGTGGCGCTGAATGCGCTGATGGGCCTGCCGCCGGTGGTCGCGGGGCTGCTGATCTACCTTCTGCTGTCGCGCAGCGGCCCGCTGGGCCATCTCGGGCTGCTCTTCACGCCGACGGCAATGATCATCGCCCAGGCCGTGCTCATCGCGCCCATCATCGCCGCCCTTGCTCGCCAGGCGCTGGAGGCGCTGTGGGAGGAATATGCCGAGCAGCTGCGCTCCTTCGGCGCCGGCACCGCGCGCGCCGTGCCGACCCTGCTCTGGGACGGGCGCTTCGCGCTGCTGACCGTGCTGCTCGCCGGTTTCGGCCGGGCCAGCGCAGAGGTCGGCGCGGTCATGGTGGTGGGCGGCAACATCGAGGGCTTCACGCGCGTGATGACCACCGCCATCGCGCTGGAAACCAGCAAGGGCGACCTTCCGCTGGCGCTCGCGCTCGGCATCGTGCTGATGGCGGTGGTGCTGGCGGTGAATGCGCTGGCGCAGGCGGTGCGCGAGCTCGCTGCTCGGCGGGGCGCCTGAGCGATGCGGCAGGAGGCCACCGCGCTGCCGCTGCGGGCCGAGGGGCTGCGCTTCGCGGCGGGCGGCGTGGAGATCCTGCACGGCCTGGATTTCTCGCTCGTCGCCGGCGCGCCCACGGTGATCCTGGGGCCGAACGGCGCGGGCAAGTCCGTGCTGCTGCGCGTGCTGCACGGGCTGCTCGAGCCAACCGGCGGCACCCTGCGCTGGTCGCTGCCGGCGGAGGCGGCGCAACGGCGCCAGGCGATGGTGTTCCAACGCCCGGTCATGCTGCGGCGGAGCGTGCTGGCGAACGCGCTCTATCCCCTGCGGCTGGCCGGCCTGCCGGAGGCGGAGGCAGCCGCGCGCGCGGCGCTGGACCGCGTTGGCATGGCGGCGCTGGCGGACCGCCCCGCGCGAAAGCTCTCGGGCGGGGAGCAGCAGCGGCTGGCGCTGGCCCGCGCCTGGGCGCTGGCGCCCGAGATCCTCTTCCTGGACGAGCCGACCGCCGCGCTCGATCCCGCCGCGACGCGGCAGGTGGAGGAGATCATCGGCGCAATCGCCGCATCCGGCACCAAGGTGGTGATGACGACCCATCACCTCGGCCAGGCGCGGCGGCTGGCGGGAGATGTGATGCTGCTGCTCGGCGGGATGCTGAATGCGCAGGGGCCGGCGGAGCGTTTCTTCGCGGCGCCGCCGACCGCGGAGGCCGCCGCCTTCCTTCGCGGGGACCTGGTGTGGTGATGCGGCCGCCTCGGCGGGACGGTTGACCGCCGCGCCCGGCGGCCGAACGATGCGCGGCATGGACACCCAGGATTTCGACGCGATCGTCATCGGCGCCGGCATGGCCGGGGCGACGACGGCGGCGCATCTCGCCGCCACGCACAAAGTTGCGCTGCTCGAGGCGGAGGAGAGCGCCGGCTACCACTCGACCGGCCGCTCGGCCGCGCTGTGGATCGGCAATTACGGCGGGCCGGATGCGCGCGCGCTGACGCTGGCCTCCCGCGCCTTCTTCGAGAACCCCTGGCCCGGCTTCGCCTCCGCGCCGCTGCTGGCGCCGCGGCCGGTGATCAACCTGGCGCCGGAGAGCCAGCGCGCGCATCTGGAAGCGATGATCGCGGAAGGCACGGGCATCGAGCCCATCGCCGTCAGCGAGGTCGCGACGA
The DNA here is from genome assembly GCF_003173615.1 of Falsiroseomonas bella. Taxonomy (GTDB): domain Bacteria; phylum Pseudomonadota; class Alphaproteobacteria; order Acetobacterales; family Acetobacteraceae; genus Falsiroseomonas; species Falsiroseomonas bella. The sequence goes on from NZ_QGNA01000001.1 coordinate 592,239, forward strand.
TGGTGCCGGCCTTGCGGCCCGGCTACGCCGTCGCCGCCTCCATCGAGCGCGACGCCTTCGAGATCGACGTCGCCAGCCTGCACCAGGGTTTTTTGAATGTTCTCCGCAAATCGGGGGGCGTGCTGGCGCTGCGCAACCGTGCGGGGCGGATCGAACGGCGCAACGGCGCCTGGGAGGCCGAGACATCCTCCGGCGCGGTGTTCCGTGCGCCAAAAATCGTGGACGCGGCCGGCGCCTGGGGCGACGAGGTGGCGGCGATCGCGGGCGTGGGGCGCATCGGGCTGCAGCCCAAGCGCCGCACCGCGCTGATCGTGGATCCCGGCCAGTACGACTGCACGCAGTGGCCGCTGCTCGGCGACGCCGACCATACCTGGTACGTGCGCGCGGAGGCGCGGCGGAAGCTGATGGTCTCGCCGGCCGACGAGACAGACATGAACCCGCATGACGTGCAGCCGGACGAGCTCGACATCGCCATCGCCGTCGAGCGCATGCAGGAAGCGCTGGACATCCCCGTGACGCGCATCGAGCATCGCTGGGCGGGGCTGCGCAGCTTCACGCCGGACCGCTCGCTCGCGATCGGGCCGGATGCCGCGGCGCCGGGCTTCTTCTGGATGGTCGGCCAGGGCGGCTTCGGAATCCAGACCTCGCCGGCGGCCGGCGCGCTGATCGCTTCGCTGGTGCGCGGCGACGACCCCGGTCCGCTGGCGCCTGTCGTGCCGATGGTGGATCCCAACCGCTTCCGGAGGAGTCGCGCATGACGCTGCCGAGCCATGACGATGTGCGCGAAGCCGCCGCGCGCATCGCACCGCACATCATCCGCACGCCGATGCTGCGCCACCGGCTGCTGGACGAGATCACCGGCGGCACCATCCTGGTGAAGCCGGAGCCGCTGCAGCGCACCGGCAGCTTCAAGCTGCGCGGCGCGACCAACGCCGCGCTGAAGCTCGATCCCGCGCTGCGCAAGGCCGGCGTCGTCACGCATTCCTCCGGCAATCACGGCCAGGCGACCGCCTGCGCCGCGGCCATGCTGGGCATGCCCGCGCTGATCGCGATGCCGATGGATGCGCCCGCGATCAAGGTGGAGAGCACCAGGCGCTGGGGCGCCGAGATCACCTTCTTCGACCGCAAGACCACCGACCGCGAGACGCTGGCGCAGACGCTGGCGGCCGAGCGCGGCGGCACGGTGCTGCCGCCCTTCGACCACCCGGACGTCATCGCCGGCCAGGGAACCCTGGCGCTGGAGCTGATCGAGGACGCGGCCGCGGCGGGCCTCACGCTGGATGCGCTGGCCGTCTGCACCGGCGGTGGCGGGCTGGTCGCGGGCTGCGCGCTGGCGGTGGAAGGCGCCTCCCCGGCCACGCAGGTCTGGGCGGTGGAGCCGGAGGGCTGGGACGACACCAAGCGCAGCCTGGAAGCCGGCGCGCGCATCGCCAATGACGGGCAGGGCGAGACGATCTGCGACGCGCTGCTTTCCTTGCGCCCCGGCGAGATCACCTTCGCGGTGAACCAGCCGCGCCTCAAGGGCGGCGTCGTCGTCACGCGCGCCGAGGTGTTCCGGGCGATGCGCTTCGCCTTCGAGCATCTGAAGATCGTGGCGGAGCCCGGCGGCGCGGTCGCGCTGGCCGCGGTGCTGGCGGGCAAGCTCGATGCGCGCGGCCGCACGGTCGGCGTGGTGGTGAGCGGCGGCAACGTGGACCCGGCGGTCTTCGCCGAAGCGCTGGCGGCATAGGCCGAGGTCAGGGGGAGAAGGGGCGGATGCAGGAGAAGGATGTGCTGGCGGCGGCGGTCGGGCTGGGCGCGCCCTGGCCGGCGCGGGATGGCGAGATCGCGGAGGCGATCGCGACGGCCCGCAAGACCATCGGCGGCTTCACGCGGCCGGCGGATGAGAAGGCCGAGCCCCTGCCCGCCTTCGTCGTGCCCGCCGCCAAGGAGCCACGCCGATGAGCGTCGTGCCCGAGGACATGACGCTCGCCGAAGCGTCGCGCGCCATCGCGCGCCGGAACCTCTCGCCGGTCGAGCTGCTCGATGCGCTGCGCGCGCGCTTCGAGGCGCTGGAGCCGCGGCTGAACACCACCATCCGCCCCCTCTGGGACGAGGCGCGGCAGGAGGCGGCGAAGGCCGGGCGCCGCATCGCGCGCAGCGGGCCACGCTCGCCGCTGGATGGGCTGCCGGTCGGCCTCAAGGACATCATCGACATCGCGGGCCACCCGACCACCTGCCATTCGCGGCTGCTGCTGGACAACCACAAGACCGAGGATGCGGCGGTGGTGGCGCGGCTGCGCGCGGCGGGCGCGGTGTTCCCGGTGAAGCTCGCGACGCATGAATTCGCCATCGGCGGGCCGGCCTTCGACCTGCCCTTCCCTCCCGCGCGGAACCCGTGGAACCCGGGGCATCATCCCGGCGGCTCCTCCTCCGGCTCCGGCGCGGCGGTGGCGGCGGGGATCCTGCCGGCCGCGCTCGGCACCGACACCGGCGGATCGGTGCGCAACCCGGCGAGCCAATGCGGCATCGTCGGCATGAAGCCGACCTATGGCGTGGTCTCGCGGCGCGGCGTGTTTCCGCTGGCCTATTCGCTCGACCATGTCGGGCCGATGACGCGCGACGTCGCCTCCAACGCGATGCTGCTGAACGCGATGGCTGGGCACGACGCGGCCGATCCCGGCAGCGTGTCGCTGCGGGCGGAAAACTACGCACGCAACCTGCGCAAGGGGCTCAAGGGCCTGCGCATCGGCTATGTGCGGAACTGGCACGAAAAGGACGACCCGGCGACGCCGGAAGTCGCCGCGGCGCTCGACGGCGCGGCGAAGCTGCTGCGGCGGGAGGGCGCGACGCTGCGCAACGTGACGCTGCCGCCGCTCGGCGAGTTCGGCGCGGTGAACCGCACCATCTCCCTCTCGGAAGCGGCGGCGATCCACGGGCGGTGGCTGCGCGAACGGCCGGAGGGCTATTCCGCGCTGACCCGCAAGCGGCTGCTGCCGGGCCTGTTCATCCCGGCCGAGGCCTATGTGCAGGCGCAGCGCCGGCGGCGGGAACTGACCGCCGCCGTCGCCGCGGCGCTGGAGGAGGTGGACCTGCTGCTGACGGCGAGCAGCCTGGACCCCGCATGCCGCATCGACGACGCGGCGGCCGTCGAGGTGACCTATCCGCGCCAGGCGCGCACGCCGCTGAACGTCACGGGCCACCCGGCCCTGACGCTGATGTGCGGCGTCTCGCGCGAGGGCGGGGTGCCGCTGTCGCTGCAGCTGGTCGGGCGCTGGTTCGAAGAGGCGACGATCTACCGCGCCGCCGCGGCCTATGAGCGCGCCGCGCCGTGGAAGGACCTTCGACCGCCTGTGTGACGCGGCCGCGCTACCGCCGCCGCAGCTCCGGCAGCGCGGCGGCGAGCGCGGTGATCGCCATGAAGACGGCGCCGAGCAGGAACACCGCGTTCGGGTGGCCGGCATCCATCAGCCAGCCGAACATCAGCGGCGCGATCATGCCGCCGATGTTGAAGCCGGTAGAGACGATGCCGAAGGCCGCGCCCGCCTGGCCCGGCGGCGCCGCCGCGCGCACCATCATGTCGCGCGAGGGCATGCAGAGCCCGCTCAGCACGCCGGAGGCGCCGAGCAGCGCCACCACCGCGATCCCCGGCAGCGGCAGCAGCGCGACGCAGAGCGTGATGGCGGAGGCCGCGGCGAAACCGCCCGCCGCGACCAGCCCGTGCCGCTGCGCCCGATCCGCCAGCCCGCCGCCGAGCAGCACGCCGGTCGCGGAGCCGACGAGGAAGGCGGTCAGCGCGGCGCTCGCCAGGGTCAGCGACAACCCATGCCCCGCGACCAGCGAGGCGACGGCGAAGCCGTTGGTGCCGCCGATGGAGAGCGCGATCAGCACGAAGAAGCCGGTCAGGCCAAGGATCGCCGGGCTCAGCACGCGCGGCTTCGGCCCGGCGCCCGGCTTCGCCGCCTGCGGCTTCACGTCGCGCGGGCAGGCAATCCAGACGAAGGCGGCGACCGCGAAGGCAAGCAGCCCGGCGCAGAGCACCGCGGCCTGCACGCCAAAACCCGCGGCCAGCGCCAGCATCAGCGCCGGCGCGGCGGCGCCGCCCGCATAGCCGGCGAAGGTGTGCAGCGAGAAGGCGCGGCCCATGCGCGGCCCGCCGATGCCGCCATTCAGCAGCGCGTAGTCGGCGGGGTGATAGGTCGCATTCGCCAGCCCCGCGATGGCACCGGCCAGGATCATCCAGGCATAGCCGCCGAAGATCGCGAAGCTGGTGAAGGCGATGCCGCCGGTGACGAGGCCCGCGGTCAGCACGCGGCGCGGCCCGATGCGGTCCACCACGAAACCCATCGGCGCCTGGGTCAGCGCCGAGACCACGCTGAACACCGTGACGACCAGGCCGAGTTCCAGGAACCCCACGCCGAGCTGGTCCCGCAGCAGCGGGAACAGCGGCGGGAAGACCAGCATGTGCATGTGGCTGAGCGCATGCGCCGCCGCGACGGCGGTGAGCAGCCTGCGTTCGGCGCCGGTCCAGCCTGCAGCCGGCGCGGCGGTGGCGGTCGCGGTGCTCAATGCGCCTCCGCCCAGGAACGCCCGTGCCCCACCTCGACCGAGAGCGGCACGGAGAGCGTGGCGGCGTTCTCCATCACGTCGCGCACCAACGCGGCGGTGGCCTCCACCTCCGCCTCCGGCACCTCGAAGACGAGTTCGTCATGCACCTGCAGCAGCATGCGGGCATTCAGGCCGGCTTCGCGCAGGCGGTGCGGGATGCGCACCATGGCGCGCTTGATGATCTCGGCGGCGCCGCCCTGGAAGGGCGCGTTGATCGCGGCGCGCTCGGCGCCCGCGCGGCGCGCCGGGTCCTTCGCACCGATGTCGGCGATCCAGATCTTCCGCCCGAACGGCGTCTGCACGTAGCCGCGTGTGCGCGCATCCTCCTTGATCCGCTCCATCGCGTCGCGCACGCCGGGATACTGGGCGAAATAGGCGTCGATGATCGTGCGCGCCTCGCCGGGGGGAATGCCGAGCCGCGCCGCCAGGCCGAAGGCGGACATGCCGTAGATCAGGCCGAAATTGATCGTCTTGGCGCGGCGCCGCGCTTCCTTGTCCACATGCGCCGGATCGAGCCGGAAGATGTCGGCGGCGGTGCGGCTGTGGATGTCCTCGCCGCGCGCGAAGGCCTGCTTCAGGCTCGGCACGTCGGCGACATGCGCCAGGATGCGCAGCTCGATCTGGCTGTAGTCGGCCGAGAGCAGCACATGGCCCGGCTCGGCGACGAAGGCGCCGCGGATGCGCGCGCCTTCCTCGGTGCGGATCGGGATGTTCTGCAGGTTCGGATCGTTGGAGGAGAGGCGGCCGGTGGTGGTCACCGCCATCGCGTAGTCGGTGTGGATGCGGCCTTGCGCATCGGCGGCCTGCGCCAGCGCCTCCACATAGGTGGATTTCAGCTTCTGGATCTGCCGGTGCTGCATCGCGACCTGCGCGATCCCCACGCCCTGCGCGGCGAGCTCCTCCAGCACGGAGGCATCGGTGCTCCAGGCGCCGGTGAGCTTGCTGCGACGGCCGCCCGGCAGCTTCATCTCGTCGAACAGGATTTCGCCCAGTTGCTTCGGCGAGCCGACATTGAAGGGGCGGCCTGCCAGCCCGTGCAGCTGCTTCTCGTACTGCGCGAGCTTGCCCGAGAAATCCTCGCCGATGCGGGCGAGCTCGGCGGCGTCGATCCTGATGCCGCGCAGCTCCATGTCGCGCAGCACCGGCACCATGCGGCGCTCCACCTGCTCGTACAGTGCCAGCGCGCGGGCTTCGCGCAGCCGCGGCCGCAGCAGCAGCCAGAGGCGGAGCGTGACGTCGGCATCTTCCGCCGCATAGGCGGTCGCCTTCTCGAGCGGCACCTTGCTGAAGGGGATGCGGGCGCGGCCGGTGCCGGTGACGCTGTCATAGGTGACCGGCTGATGGCCGAGATGCTGGCGGGAGAGCTCATCCATGCCCTGGCCCCAGCGCCCGGCATCCATGGAGTAGGAAATCAGCATCGTGTCGTCGACGGGGGAGACGTCGATGCCGCCATTCTCGGCGCGGCACAGCACTTCCACGTCGTATTTGGCGTTGTGCAGCACCTTGAGGACCGCGGGGTCCTCCAGCAACGGCTTCAGCGCGGCGAGCGCCGCGGCGGCATCGAGCTGCTCCGGCTTCGCCTCGCCCATCAGGTCGCCGCTGCCCTCGTGGCCGAGCGGCACGTAGCAGGCCTTGCCCGGCGCGACGGCGATGGAAAGGCCCACCAGGCTGCAGCGCAGGCAGTTCAGCCCGTCCGTTTCAGTATCGAAGCCGATCACGCCGGCTTCGCGGGCGGCCGCGATCCAGCCATCGAGCGCCGCCATCGTCGTCACGGTTTCGTAAGGCCCGAAAGGCGCCTCCTGCGGCGTGGCGACGGGGGCGGCGGCTTGCTGCACCGCATGGCGCACCGGGCGCGCCGTGCCCGCGCCGTCGCCGAAGCCGAGCCGCGCGAGCAGGCTGCGGAACCCGTTCTCGCGCAGGAATTTCTCGAGCGTCGGCGCCTGCGGCGCCTTCGCCACCATCTTCTCGACGGGAACGGGCATCGGCGCATCGGCGTCGAGCTGCACCAGGCGCCGGCTGATCCGCGCCTTCTCGGCATTCGCGATCAGCGCCTCGCGCCGCTTCGGCTGCTTGATGTTCTCCGCCTTGGAGAGCAGCGTGTCCAGGTCGCCGTATTCGGTGATGAGCTGCGCCGCGGTCTTCACGCCGATGCCCGGAACGCCGGGGACATTGTCGGTGGAATCGCCGGCGAGCGCCTGCACCTCCACGACCTTGTCCGGCGTCACGCCGAATTTCTCGAGCACCTCCGGCTCGCGGATCGGCTTCTGCTTGATCGGGTCAAGCATCTCCACGCCCGGCCGGATCAGCTGCATCAGGTCCTTGTCGGAGGAGACGATGGAGACGCTGCCGCCTTCGGCGACGAAAGCCTTGGCATAGGCGGCGATCATGTCGTCCGCCTCGTAGCCCGGCTGCTCGATGCAGCAGACGCCGAGGGCGTCCGTCGCCTCCCGGATCAGTTGGAACTGCGGGACGAGCTCGGGCGGCGGCTCCGGCCGATGCGCCTTGTACTCGGGATAGATTTCGTTGCGGAAGGTGAGGCGCGCGCTGTCGAACACCACGGCGATGTGGCTCGCCGCATGCTTCGAGAGGAATTGCGCCAGCATCTGCGTGAAGCCGTAGACGGCGTTCACATGCACGCCATCGGGGCGGGTCATCGGCGGCAGGGCGTGGAAGGCGCGGAAGATGTAGCCCGAGCCGTCCACCAGGATCAGCCGCTTCTGGCCCGGCGCGACCGGGCCGAGGCCGTTGCCGTTGCCGTTCGCCCCGGCCTCCGGCGCCGTGCGCGTCGCGCCTTCGGGGGCGCTAGTGTCCGTGATCGTCACCCGCGCCCTCGGCCAGCACATAGGTGCGCGAGCAATAGGGGCAGGTCACCTGCCGGTCCTCGATCCGCAGATAGACCAGCGGATGCCCCAGCGCGCCGCCGCCGCCGTCGCAGCCGACGGTGCGGGCCTGCACCGTGATGGTCTCCTGCGGCGTCACGCCGGGCAGCATCACCGGCGTGTAGCCCGTCTGTCGCTGGTCGCGCATGAGGGATCCCTGCTTCGATGGCGCGGAACATAGGCGCGGCGGCCGGATCAGGCCAGCCGCCCGGCCTGGCGCCGCTGGTCATAGGCGCGGGCGTGCAGGACCGCGAGGCCGTGCAGCGTGTCGTCCACGCCGGCCTGCCGCGCGGCCTCCGCCAGGAAGCCCAGGATGTGCTCGGCCTCGGTCCGGCCGCCGGCTTCCAGGTCCCGCAGCATGGAGGCGGTGTAGGCGCTGGCGGGGTCGGAGAACAACGCGCGGTAGCTCTCCATGAAGGCGGGCGTCATCGCATGGCCCTCCGCCGCGGCGATGGCGGCGTTGCGCTCCAGCAGGGTCACGAGGAAGTCCCGGCCGCCGGCGCGGACGATCTCGCCCACATTGGCCCGCATCAGCACCGTGCCGGCGGCGACGGTGCCGAGATGCACCAGCTTCTCCCACATGCGCCGGCGGATGTCGGGGACGGCCTCCGCCGCCAGGCCCCGGGACTTGCCGAGCGCCTGCGCCAGGGCGGCGGCGCGGCCGTCCAAGCGGCCGTCCTGCTCGCCGAAGGTCAGCCAGCGCCAGTCGCCGAGGTGCCTCACCACCCCCTCCGGCGTCAGCGTGGCCTGGCACTTGGCGAGCCCGCCCCAGACGCGCTCGCGCCCGAAGGCCGCGTTCAGCGCCTCCATATGGGCAAGGCCGTTCAGCACGGGCAGCACGCAGGCGCCGGCCTCGACAGCCGGGCGGCTCGCGGCGATGGCCGTATCCAGGTCAAAGGCCTTGCAGGAGAGCAGCACGGCATCGAAGCCCTTCCCGGCCTCGGCCGTGGTCTCAACCGTGCGGTGGATGTCCCCGAGCGGGCTCTCCACCCGCAGCCCGTCCCGCGCCAGCTGTGCCGCCCGTCCGGGCCGGACCAGGAACACGACATCGAGGCCCCGCTCCAGCGCCCTGCCGCCGAAATACCCCCCGAGCGCCCCCGCCCCCAGAACCAGCAGCCGCATCCCGCCCCCTCCCCCTGCCATCTCCCGATGCACGCCGGACATAGGCGCGTTACATCTTCGGGCGCAAACTGGTCACCGCAATGCGCCGCCTGCCGCTCGTCCTGATCGTGCTTGCCCTGCTCGGCGCCGCCGGGTGGTGGATGGGTGCGCCCGCGGCCCAGGGCACGACGTCCGGCTGGCTGCCCCGCTGGCTGCCGGGCTGGGCGACCGGCGCCGCGCCGGACGGACCCCGGCCGCGGCTGGCGGAGGTGGACCGGGGCAACATCACCGCCGTGGTCTCGGCCACCGGCACGGTGAACCCCGTGCTGTCGGTGCAGGTGGGCAGCCAGCTCTCCGGCCAGATCCGGGAGCTGTTCGCCGATTTCAACAGCCGGGTGACCGCCGGGGAGCCGGTGGCCCGCCTCGACACGCGCACCATCGAGGCCCGCCAGGCCGCCGCCCAGGCCGACCTGCAATCGGCCACCGCCGCCGTGCTGGTGGCACGCGCCAATGCGGACAAGTCGGCCGCCGACCTCGCCTCCGCCCGCGCGCAGCTCGACTCCGCCCGCGCCCGGCTGGACAGCGCGGAAGCGCAGATGCGCGACGCGGAGGCCGAGCTCGATCGCGCGCAGCAGTTGCGCAACCGCGGCGTGAACGCCGAGCGTGACCTCTCCCGCGCCCGCTTCCTGGCCGAGCGGCTGCGCGCAGAGACCGCCGCCGCCCACGCCTCCATCGCACAGCAGGAAGCCCAGCTGCTGGGGGCGGAGGCGGCGCAGCGCACCGCCGCGGCGCAGGTCACGGCGGCGGAGGCCGCGCAGGCGCAGCGCGCCGCGCAGCTTCGCCAGGTCGAGGTGGACCTGGCCAATGCGACGATCCGCGCACCGATCGACGGCGTGGTGATCTCGCGCAACATCGACATCGGCCAGACCGTCGCGGCCAGCCTGCAATCGCCGATCCTGTTCATGATCGCCGCCAGCCTGGACGAGATGGAGGTCTGGGCCACGGTGGATGAGAGCGACATCGGCCGCATCCGCGCCGGGCAGGAGGTGACCTTCACCGTCGCCGCCCACCCGGCCTTCCCGCTGCAGGGCCGGGTCAAGGAGATCCGCCTCTCCCCCACCACGCTGCAGAACGTCGTGACCTACACGGTCGTCGTCGCCGCGCCGAATGTCGGCGGGCGGATGCTGCCGGGGATGACGGCGAACATGCGCATCATCGCCGACCGGCGCGAGAACGTGCTGCGCGTGCCCAACGCCGCGCTGCGCTGGCGCCCGCCCGGCAGCACCGCCGAGGGCGGGGCGGAGGTGCAGGGCAGCAGCGCCATGATCGAGCAGGCGCTGCGCGAGCTGGAGGACCTGACGCCGGCCCAGCGCGCCGAGATCGCCGCCGCCGAGGCCGAGTTCCGCGAACGCATGGCCTCCCTGCCGCAGGATGGCGATGCGCGCCGCGTGCAGTCACAGGCGGCACGAAGGCGGCTGATCGCGCGCTTCAACGGCGTGCTGAGCGGCGAGCAGCGCGCGCGCCTCGCTTCCGCGCGCGGCGGCGGTCAGGGCCGCGGCACCGCGGGTACCGTGTGGGTGGTGGATGAGGCCACCGGCGCGCCCCGCGCCGTTCCGGTGCGCAGCGGCCTGACCGACGGCACCATCACCGAGATCCTTGCCGGCCTCGAGGAAGGCGCGCAGGTGGTGATCGGCACGGAGCGCGCCACGGCCCGCGCCGGCGCCGGCAGCGCGCTCCGGGGCTTCTGATGAGCGGCGCGCTCATCGAGACCGAGGGCCTGACCCGCCACTACCCCGCCGGCGAGGGCGTGGTGGCAGCGCTGCAGGATGTCTCGGTGGCGGTCGAGCCCGGCGCCTTCGTCGCCGCCATGGGCCCCTCGGGCTCCGGCAAGTCCACCTTCCTCAACCTGGTCGGCTGCCTCGATCGCCCGACCCGCGGACGCTACCGGCTGATGGGCGACGACACCGCGGCGCTGTCCGCCGACCGGCTGGCGGAGCTGCGTTCCCGCCGCCTCGGCTTCGTCTTCCAGTCCTTCAACCTGCTGCCGCGGGTGGATGCGCTCGGCAATGTCGAGCTGCCGATGATCTATCGCGGCGTCGGCCGCCGCGCCCGGCGCGACCGCGCGGCGCAGGCGCTGGCGATGGTCGGCCTGGGCGAGCGGCTGCACCACCGGCCGAGCCAGCTCTCGGGCGGCCAGATGCAGCGCGTGGCGATTGCGCGCGCCCTGGTGAACGGGCCGGACCTGCTGCTGGCGGATGAGCCGACCGGCGCGCTGGATTCGGTGACCGGCCTCGAGATCATGGCGCTGTTCCAGGCGCTGAACGCCGCGGGTGTCGCGATCCTGATGGTGACCCACGACGCCGAGGTCGCGGCCTTCGCCACGCGCACGCTGCGCTTCCGCGACGGGCGGCTGGTGTCGGACACCCGCCATGCCCCGCGCGACGCGGCCGAGGCGCTGGCGGCGATGCGCCCAGGCGCGCAGGGCATCGCCGCGTGACCGTCTACCGCCCGAGCCTCACTGCCACGCCGAGCGCGACGCCGGCGGCCGCGCGCATCCTGCCGCCGCTGCCGCCGACCCGGCCGGGCATGGACCTGGCCGAGGCGCTGCGCGGCGCGCTGGCCGCGCTGGCGGCGAACAAGCTGCGCGCGATGCTGACCGCGCTCGGCATCTTCATCGGCGTCGCGGCGGTGATCGCGACGGTCGGCGTCGGCGCCGGCGCGCGGGAGCAGGTGCTGGCGCAGATCCGCTCGCTGGGCTCGAACCTGCTCGTCGTCACGCCGGGCAGCTTCAACATGGGCGGCGTGCGGCTGGGCGCGGGGGCGCGGCAGAACCTGACATGGGACGATGCGCGCGTGATCGAGCGCGACCTGCCCGCGGTGGAGGTGGCCGGCGCCTTCATCCGCAGCCAGCAGCAGCTCGTCGCGCAGAACCAGAACTGGCCGACCTTCGTGCAGGGGATCGACCCCGAATATCTCGTGGCCCACGAATGGGGCCTGGCCTCGGGCCGCTTCTTCACGCCGGAGGAAGCGGCCGGCGGGCGCAAGGTGGCGCTGCTCGGCGCGACGGTCGCCCAGAACCTGTTCGGCGACGAGGACCCGGTGGGGCGGCAGGTGCGCATCCGCACCACGCCCTTCGAGGTGGTGGGCGTGCTGGCCTCCAAGGGCGAGGGGCAGGGCGGCTGGGACCAGGACGACATCGTGCTGATCCCCTTCTGGACCGCGCGGCGCTCCATCATGGGCGCCTCCCGCGCCTGGTTCCGCTCGGTCAACGCGATCAGCGTGAAGGTGCATGAGGGCGAGGACATGAAGCTGGTCGAGGAACAGCTGCGCGCGCTGTTCCGCCAGCACCACCGCGTGGTGGCGAACGAGCCCGACACGGTGAACATCCGCAACCTGGCGGAGGTGGCGGCGACCCGCGACGCCTCGGCCCGCACGCTCTCCACCCTGCTCGCGGCGGTTGCCGCCGTGTCGCTGCTGGTGGGCGGCATCGGCGTGATGAACATCATGCTGGTGAGCGTCACGGAGCGCACGCGGGAGATCGGGCTGCGGCTGGCGGTTGGCGCCAGGCGCCGCGACATCCTGTGGCAGTTCCTGCTGGAGGCGGTGACACTCGCGCTGCTCGGCGGCGCGGCGGGTGTCGCGGCGGGGATCGGCGTGTCGCAGCTGATGTCGCAATGGGCCGGCTGGCCCGTGCTGATCCAGTGGGACGCCGTGGCGCTGGCGGTGGGCGTCTCGGGCCTGACGGGCCTGTTCTTCGGCTTCTGGCCGGCGCGGCGGGCGGCTATGCTGGACCCGATCCAGGCGCTGCGCAGCGAATAGCGCGCGCCTGCCAGGAGGAAGGACCGACATGCCCGAGAGTGCCGCCGACCGTTTCCGCATCCCCTCGCTGCGCGACCGCGTCAGCCCGGAGGAATGGAATGCCCGCGTGGACCTCGCCGCCTGCTACCGGCTGATGGCCGTCTACGGCATGGACGACATGGGGGCGAACCACATCTCGCTCGCCGTGCCGGGGGAGGAAGGCGCCTTCCTGATCAACTCCTACGGCATGCTGTACGAGGAGATCACGGCCTCCTCGCTGACGAAGATCGACATCCACGGCAACGTGCTGATGAAGCCGGAATTCCCGGACGGGCTGAACTACGGCGTGAACCGCGCGGGCTTCGTGATCCATGGCGCGATCCATCAGGCGAAGCCCGAATACAAATGCGTGATCCACACCCACACCTGGCCGGGCATGGCCGTCAGCAGCCTGGAATGCGGCCTGCTCCCGATGAACCAGACGGCGATGCGCTTCGCCAAGATCGGCTACCACGACTACGAGGGCGTGGTGCTGGACGTGGCCATGCAGGAAAAGCTGGTGAAGGACCTGGGCGACTTCCCGGCGCTGATCCTGCGCAACCACGGGCTGCTGACGGTCGGCCGCACCATCGGCGAGGCCTTCAACTGGATGCATCGCCTGGAACTGTCCTGCAAGGCGCAGCTTGCCGCGCAGGCGACCGGGCAGAAGATCATCCAGGTGCCGCAGAAGGTGGTGGAGGAGACCTGGAACAACTACCAGCCCGGCACCCGCCGCCCCTATGGCGTGATGGAATGGCCGGCGCTGCTGCGCAAGCTCGACCGGATGGATCCCAGCTACCGGACGTGATGCGAGGCGGGCTCTGCCGCTTACGGAGGAGCCGCCGCGCTCAGTTCCCGAACAGGCGCTGCATCCGCAGCAGCATCTCCGGCAGGGAGAGGCCGCTCTGCGCCGAAGCCGCGGGCCCGCTGCCTTCCGGCACGCGGGCGCGGTAGCGGGCCAGGGCATCGCGCGTCCGCTCAAGCCGCAGTTCCGTCGGCTCCGCATTGGTGGCGCCGGCGCCGAAGCCGACCATGCGCACCAGCGCGGTCTGCGCCGTGGGCAGTTCCTCGGCGGCGCGGGCCATGTCCTCCGGCTTCGGGGCGCAGACCAGGTTCCGGCCTTCCAGCGTGCAGGGCATCTCGAAGAAGCGGTTGGGCGGGAAGCGCAGCTGCGCCGTGCCGGTCAGCGCCAGCAGCCCGCGGCCGGCGGCCTCCAGGCTGAGGTCGCGGGCCGTCACCACGGGCACCAGCTTGCCGCCGCGATCCTGCACTTCCAGCAGCAGGGAGGAGCCCGCAGCCGCCTGCGCGCGTTCCACCGGCTCGCGATGGCGGAGCTGGCAGTCGGCGCGGTCGGTCATGCGGTCCGCGAGGCAGGAGAGGCGCCAGCTGCCGATCTCCTCCGGCGGCACGGCCGCCGGCGTGCTGGTCTGCGCCGCGGCGGCGGTAGCCAGGCCGACGCCGGCGAGGATCGCAAGGATGTTGGCGCGCGCTGTCATGCGCGGAAAGATAGGCCGATCGGAGGGCTTGTTCCATGACCAGCGTGCGGTTTCCCGATGGCACGACGGTGCCGGCGCTCGGCCAGGGCACCTGGCATATGGGCGAGCGTGGCAGCGACCGGCGGCGTGAGGCCGACGCCCTGCGCCTCGGCCTCGATCTCGGCCTGACGCTGATCGACACGGCGGAGATGTATGCCGAGGGCGGCGCCGAGGAGGTCGTGGCGGAAGCCATCGCCGGACGGCGGGACCAGGCTTTCCTCGTCTCCAAGGTCTATCCGCACAACGCGTCGCGCACGAAGCTTCCGCGGGCGCTGGATGCCTCTCTGCGCCGGCTGCGGGTGGAGACGCTGGACCTCTATCTGCTGCACTGGCGCGGTTCCGTGCCGCTGGCCGAGACCGTGGAGGCGATGGAGCGCGCGAAGGCGGACGGGAAGATCCTGCGCTGGGGCGTGAGCAACCTGGATGTGGACGAGCTGGAGGAGCTTGGTCCCGCGCTGAAGGACTGCGCGACCGACCAGGTGCTGTGGAACCTGGAGGCGCGCGGCGTGGAGTTCGACCTGCTGCCCTTCTGCGCGAAGCATCGCATGCCCGTGATGGCCTATTCCCCGGTCGGCCAGGGCGGCGCGCTGCTGCGGCACCGCGCGCTGGCGGAGATCGCCGAGCGCCATGGCGCGACGCCGGCGCAGGTGGCGCTGGCCTTCGTGCTGGCGAAGCCCGGCGTCATCGCCATCCCGAAGGCGGCCGACCCGCAGCACCTGCGCGACAACGCGAAGGCGCGCGACCTCAAGCTGACCCAGCAGGATTTCCGGGGGCTGGACGCCGCGTTCCCGCCGCCGAAGCGGAAGCGCTCGCTGGCGATGCTTTAGGGGGCGGAGGCCGCGCGCCCCCAGAATTCCCTTGTAAGTCCAAATTCGGACATGATATCCGCATCTGGACTCCGAGGAGGCTCCGTATGCTCGGCCGTGCCGTACCGCTGGCTTCGCCCCTCGACGCCGCTCGCTTCGCGCCGGCCGCCCGGCGGCGGTTGGGCGGTCCGGGCCTGCGCGCCTTCCAGCACATCGCCGACCTCTGGCGCCTCACCGAAGCCGAGCGACTGCTGGTGCTAGGCCTGCCGTCCCGCTCAACCTTCTATGGCTGGCTCAAGGCGGCGGAGGTGACCCTGCCGGTGGATGTGCTGCTGCGCATCTCCGCCGTTCTCGGCATCCACAAGGCCCTGCGCATCCTGTTCGAGACCGAGGCCGAGGGCGCCGCCTGGCTGCGCGCCGCGAATGCCGCGCTGCCCTTCGCCGGCCAGGCGCCGCTCGCCCTGATCACGGGCGGCACACAGGACGGCCTGATGCAGGTGCGGCGCTTCCTCGATGCCGCGCGCGGCGGGCTGCACATGGCGCCCAATGCTGCCGACGAGGCGCCGCCCTGGCGCGACGACGACATCGTGATCGCGTGAGCGACACGCCGCGCTGCGCGCCGCCGCAGCCTTGCCATCGCCTGATTCCCTCTCGCTTCCCGCCGGTCCAGGCCTTCGACTTCTGCACCTCGCCCGAGGAACTGGAGGCGGTGATCGAGCTGGAAGGCTGGACCAACGACAGGCTGGTCGCCGAACGCCTTGCGCGGCTCGACCGCGACGAGTGGGTGTTCGGCGTGCCCAATGCGAGCGTCGTCATGGCCGCCTTCCTCCACGCCGCGCCGGCCGGCACGCGCTTCGCCGGACCGGAGCTCGGCGCCTGGTACGCCAGCGCCGCGCTCCGCACCGCAATCGCCGAGGTCGCGCATCATCTGCGGCGCGAGGCGGTGGCGCTCGGCCGGGCGGCGATGCGGCGGAGCTACCGCGCCTATCGCGCGACGCTCTCGGGCGATGACTGGCGCGACCTGCGCATCGCCGCGCCACCGGGCGTCCTCGACCGGCACAGCCACGCCGCGGGCCAGCTGCTTGGCGAGGCGGCGCGCGCCGCCGGCGAGGCCGGCTTCGTGTATCCCAGCCTGCGTCATGCGGGCGGCGTGAACATCGTCGCGTATCGGCCACGCCGCATCGGCGCGGTGACGCAGGCCGAGCATTTCGACATCACCGCGCCGCGACAGGGGAAGGTTGTCGCGCGACTGCTGCGGGGTGGCTACCAGTAGCCTTCCATGATCTCGCGCGCCCAGCCGGGCTCGCGAATCTCGCCGCGCGGGTCGAAGCCGGTCATGTGCGGCTTGATGTCGAGCACCGGCGTGCCGTCGATCGCGTCCAGCCCCTGCACGCGCAGCGTCATGCCGTCCACGCCCAGCAGCCGGCAGGTCGTCACGCCGATGCGGTTCGGCCGCGGCGAGCCGCGCTGCGCGAGGATCCCCACCCGCGGCCAGTCCGTGCGGCCACGCGGATGGCGCGCGTTGCGCTCCAGCTTCGCCGGGTCCAGGCGGTCGAAGACGAAGACCACGACGATGTGGCTGAAGCTGTCGAGGCCGAGCGCGGCATCCGGGCCGAGTTGCGCCGGGTCCAGCACGATCTCCGCCGTGACGCTGTCCCAGGCATCGTCCACCGGCTCGGCGCGCCCGCCGCGCACGAACCCGATGGGAACGACCGAAAGACTCATTGGAAGATCGGCACCTGCGGCGTGTCCGGCACGGCGGGTGGGGGGGGCAGGTCGATGATGACCGTGCTCGGGTCCACCTTCGGGCCGCGGTCCAGCCAGTAGGTCACGCTCTCCGGCCAGAAGATCACGATCGCCACCAGCAGCAGCTGCAGGCCGAGCCAGGGGATTGCGCCGAGATAGATGTCCTTGGTCAGCACCTCCTTCGGCGCGATGCCGCGCAGGTAGAACAGCGCGAAGCCGAAGGGCGGATGCATGAAGCTGGTCTGCATGTTGATGCAGATCAGCACGCCGAACCACACCAGGTCGATGCCGAGGTTCTTCGCCACGGGCGCCAGCAGCGGGATGACGATGAAGGCGATCTCGAAGAAGTCGAGGAAGAACGCCAGGAAGAAGATGAAGATGTTGACGAAGATCAGGAAGCCCGTGGCGCCGCCCGGCAGGTAGGACAGCAGGTGCTCGATCCAGATGCCGCCATCCACGCCCTGGAACACCAGGCTGAAGACAGTGGCGCCGATCAGGATGTAGATCACCATCGCCGTGATGCGCGTGGTGTTCGCCATGGCCTGGCGCACCAGCGGCCAGCTCAGGCGGCGGTTGATTGCCGCCAGCACCACCGCGCCGACCACGCCCATCGCGCCGGCCTCGGTCGGCGTCGCCAGCCCCATGAAAATTGTGCCCAGCACCATGAAGATCAGCACGATGGAGGGCACCATGCCCTTCAGCACGCGCCACCACAGGCGCCAGTCGCGCGGCACCAGGGCCTCCGGCGGCAGGGGCGGGACCTTCTGCGGCGCGACGATGCTCACCACCGCGATGAAGGCCAGGAACAGCGCGATCTGCAGCAGGGACGGGCCGATGGCGCCGGCATACATGTCGCCGACCGACTGCCCCAGCTGGTCGCCCAGCACGATCAGCACGAGGGAGGGCGGGATCACCTGCGTGATCGTGCCACTGGCCGCGATCACGCCGGTCGCGATCCGCATGTCGTAGCCGTAGCGCATCATGATGGGCAGGCTGATCATGCCCATCGCGATCACGCTGGCCGCCACCGTGCCGGTGATGGCACCCAGGATCGCGCCGACGATGATCACCGCATAAGCCAGCCCGCCGGGAATCTTGCCGAAGAGCTGCCCGGTGCCTTCCAGCAGGTCCTCCGCCAGGCCGCAGCGTTCCAGGATCGCCCCCATCAAGGTGAAGAAGGGGATCGCCAGCAGCAGGTCGTTGGAGAGGATGTTGAAGACGCGCAGCGGCAGGTTGTTGAGGAAGGCGTCGGGGAACAGCCCGATCTCGATCGAAAGGAAGCCGAAGAACAGCCCGACCGCGGCCAGCGAGAACGCGGCCGGGAAGCCGAACAGCAGGAACAGGATCAGGCCGCCGAACATCAGCGGCGGCATCAGGTCCTCGGAGGGGATGCCGAACAGCGTCACTGCTCGGGCCTCGCGTAGGAGGCGTGGATGCGCCCTTCGGGCACATGGATGCCGCGCAGCAGCGCGACGCGCTTGATCAGCTCCGACAGGCCCTGCAGCGTGATCAGGGCGAAGCCCAGCGGCATCAGGATCTTCACCGGCCAGCGGATCAGTCCGCCGGGGGAGGAGGAGGTCTCGGCCCGCACCCAGGATTCCACGAAGAAGGGCCAGGTCATCCAGGCGAGCAGCGCCATGGCGGGCAGCAGGAACAGGCTGATCCCGATCACGTCCACCCAGATGCGTCGCCGTTCCGACAAGGCGCCGTAGAGCACGTCCACCCGCACATGCTCGTTGCGGAACAGCGTGTAGCTGCCGCCGAGCATCACCACCGCGGCGAACAAGTACCACTGCCCCTCGAGCGAGGCGTTGGAGCCGAGCGAGAAGCCGTAGCGCAGGAAGGCGTTGCCGGCCGAGAGCGCGCAGGCCAGCAGCACGCACCAGTCCGCCACGCGCCCGAGGCGCGCGTTGAGCGAATCGACCAAGCGGCTGAAGGCGAGCAGGGCGCCCATGGGCCTTGGCGTTTCTCCCGGCGGGGGCGGCTTCGGCGCCGCGGAGCCGGCCACTTAGCGCCGGGGGGCGCGGATGGAAAGCTTCCGGGCCGGGCGGCGCGCGGATGAAGGCTTCTTCAAGCGTGCGCCCCTTCTGCCCGGTCCCCGCGGCCCGTAAGCTCCCCCTCGTGCCGATGCTGCTCCCCGCCCCGTGCTGACGGCGATCCTCCTCACCCTGCTCGGGCTGGTGCTGCTGGCGCTGGCCATGCCGGTGCTGGCCGGCCGCCGGATCGCGCCGCGGCTGGCCCATGGCGGCTCGGCGCTGGCCTCGGCGGTTTTCGTGCTGATGGCGGTCGCCGCCCTGGCCGGGGGTGGGGCGCCGGTGGCGGAGCTGCCCTTCGGCACGCCCTTCGGGCCGCTGCTGGTGGCGCTGGACGGGCTTTCGGCCTGGTTCCTGCTGCTGCTCGGCCTGGCGGGGCTCTGTGCGTCGGTCTTCGCGCTGGCGCATGAGGATGCGGCGCCGGCGCGGGCGCTGCTGGCCTATCCGCTGTTCCTCGCCGGCATGGCGCTGACACTGCTGGCGGCGGACGGCGTCACGCTGCTGCTCGGCTTCGAGGCGATGTCGCTCGCGAGCTGGGCGCTGGTGGCGTCCGACCATGCGAAGGCGGAGAATCGCCGGGCCGCCCGGCTGTATCTGGTTTTCGCGGCGCTGGCGGCGGTCTGCCTGGTGCCGGCGCTCGGCCTGCTGGCTGGACCGGGCGGCGACCTGGCCTTCGCGGCGATCCGGGAGGCGCCGCCGGATGGCTGGCGGGCGGCGCTGATCCTGGCGCTGGTCGTGGCCGGAGCCGGGGCCAAGGCGGGGCTGGTGCCGCTGCATGCCTGGCTGCCGCTCGCCCATCCCGCGGCGCCGAGCCATGTCTCGGCGCTGATGTCGGCCGCCATGACCAAGGTCGCGCTGTATGTCGCGGCGCGGATGCTGCTCGATCTCGGCGGGCCGGCGCAGCCCGTGTGGTGGGGCGTGCCGCTGGTCGCGCTGGGCGCGGCCTCGGCCGTGCTGGGCGCCTTGCGCGCCAATCTGGAGGAGGAGGGAAAGACCCTGCTCGCCTTCTCCACCATCGAGAATGTGGGGCTGGTGGCGGTGGGGCTCGGGCTGGCGGCCTGCTTCCGCGCGGCCGATCTCGGGGCGCTGGCGGCGCTGGCGGCGGGGGCGGCGCTGCTGCATGCGCTGAACCACGGGGTCTTCAAGACGCTGCTCTTCCTCGGCATGGGGGAGGTCGCGCATGGCGCGGGATCGCGGCTGCTGGACCGGCTGGGCGGGCTGATCCACGCGATGCCCTGGACCGCCGCCTGCATGCTGGTGGGCGTGGGCGCGGCGGCGAGCCTGCCGCCGCTCTCGGGATTCGCGAGCGAATGGCTGCTGCTGCAGGCGCTGATCGCCGCCTGGCGCGTCGGTGACCTGACGGTGCAGATGCTGGTGCTGGTCGCCGCCGCCATGGTCGCGCTGGCCGCGGCGCTGGCGGCGGCGGCGATGGTGCGGCTGTTCGGCCTTGTGTTCCTCGGCCGGCCGCGTTCCCCGCGCGGGGCGGGGGCGCATGAGGGCAAGGGCGCCGCGCGCCTCTCCCTGCTGTTGCCGGCCGGGCTGACGGTGCTGCTCGGCCTGCTGCCCGGACCGATGCTCGCGCTCGGCGGCGGCGCGCAGGCGCTGCTGACCGGGCAGGCGATGGAGGGGCGCGCCGGCCTCGCCTTCGTGGCCGTCGGGGACGGCGCGGCCGCCTATTGGCCGCTCGGCGCCGCGCTGCTGCTCGCGCTCGCGCTGTTCGGCGTCTGGCTGCTGGTGAAGCGCGGCACGGAGGAACCGGCGCGCGGCCCCGCCTGGGATTGCGGCTTTGCCGCACCGCCGCAGCACCTGCCCTTCGGCGACCCGCTGACCCAGCCCACCGCGGCCGGCATGGGTCAGCCGCTGCGCCGCATGCTCGCCCAGCCCGTGCTGGCGGTGACGGAGCGGGTGGAGATGCCGGAGCCCGGCACGGTGGCGCCGGCGCGGATCGCGATGTCCTTCGGCGATCCTGCCTTCGCGCTGCTGCTGGCGCCGCTGGCGACCGCGCGGGATGCGGTGGTGGCGCGGACGGAACGGCTGCGCGACCTCTCCATCCGGCAATGCCTGATGCTGCCCTTCGCCGCGCTGGTCGCGCTGCTGCTGCTGGTGGCTTGGTTGGAGGGCGGCGCGTGAGCGCGCCGACGTTGGAGGGCGGCGCGTGATCGTCCTCGCCGCGATCCTGACCCAGCTCTTGCACCTGGCCTTGGTGCTGGTGGCGGCGCCGCTGGTGGTCGGCGGCGTGCGCTGGCTGAAGGCGCGCATGATGGGCCGCATCGGCCCGCATCCGCTGCAGCCCTGGCGCGACCTGCTCAAGCTGCTGCGCAAGCGGCCGGTACTGGCGGAGAATGCCAGCTGGATCAGCCGTGCCGCGCCTTATGTGGCCGTGGGCGCCGCCGTGGCGGCGCTGGCGCTGGTGCCGAGTTTTTCACGCGCGATGCTGTTCGCCCCGATGTCGGACCTGCTGCTGATCGCGGGGCTGCTGGCGCTGGGCCGTGTCGCGCTGGCGCTCGCGGGCATGGATGTCGGCACCGCCTTCGGCGGGCTCGGCGCGGCGCGCGAAATGTCCTTCGCGGCGCTGGCGGAACCGGCGCTGCTGCTGGTGGCGCTGAGCTTCGCGATCCTGGCCGGCAGCACCGGCCTCGAGCAGATCGCCGCCACCTTCCAGGACGGCGCGGTGGGGCTGCGCGTCTCGCTGGCGCTGGCGCTGATCGCGCTCTGTGCCGTGGCCGTGGCGGAGAATGCGCGCATCCCGGTGGACAACCCGGCGACGCATCTGGAACTGACGATGGTGCATGAGGCGATGATTCTGGAAGCCTCCGGCCGGCATCTGGCGCTCTGGGAAGCGGCGGCGGCGCTGCGGCTGACGCTGTGGCTGGCGCTGATCGTCGCGGTGTTCCTGCCCTTCGGTACGGCGCCGGCGGGTTTTGCGCCGTTCGGCTGGGTGCTGGGCGTGGTGGCTTGGATCGCGAAGATGGCGCTGCTGTGCTTCGCGCTTGCGGCGTTCGAAAGCGCCATCGCCAAGATGCGCGTCTTCCGCGTTCCGGAGTTTTTGGGGGCCGCGCTGTTGCTGGGGCTGCTGGGCGCGATCCTGTTGTTCGTTTCGACGAGGCTGGCGTGATGGGTGAGGTCGGCCGCGCCCCCACCCTGACCCTCCCCCGCACTGCGGGGGAGGGAGCGGAGCGCGCCGCCAATCACTCCCTCCCCTGCTTGCGGGGGAGGGCTGGGGTGGGGGCACGACTGACAGCGCAGGATCGTGTGCGGATACCGCGCCCATGACATCAGGCTTCGGCACCCCGGCCTACGACGTCTCGCACCTGATCGGCGGCGGCGTGCTGCTGCTGTCCTTCGTGATGCTCTACCAGCGTCGCATCGGCGCGGTGATCAACGTCTTCGCCGTGCAGGGCGCGCTGCTCGCCTGCGCCGCGGCGTGGCAGGGATATGTGCAATCCGCGCCGGAACTCTATCTGACCGCGTTGATCGCCTTCGGCGCCAAGGCCGTCGCGATTCCCCTGGCGCTGCGTCTGCTGGTCGGGCGGCTCGGGCTGCACAAGGCGGTGGAGACATCAATCGGCATCGGCGCCTCGCTCGCTGCCGCCATCGGGCTGGTCGGGCTTTCCGTACTTGTGGTGCTGCCCGTGACAGCGGGCGGCGCGACGCCGCTGGCGCGGGTGGACCTGACCATCGCGCTGTCCGTCGTGCTGTTGGGGATGCTGGCGATGATCGCGCGACGCAACGCGATCAGCCAGGTGATCGGGCTGCTGACGCTGGAGAACGGGCTGATCCTGGCGGCCGTCGGCGTCGCGGGCATGCCGCTGGTGGTGGAGCTTTCGACCGCGGCGCTGGTGCTGATGGTGGCCCTCGTCGCGGCCGTCGTCGTGTTCCAGATACGCGACCGGCTGGATACGCTCGACACGCATGTGCTCGACCGGGCGCGGGGCGACAGCTGATGCCGCTGCCCTGGGTCCTGGTGTTCTTTCCCTGGCTCGGCGCGGTCGCGCTCGCGCTGATCCCGCCCCGCTTCGGCGTGGGCCGCTTCGTCAATATCGGCATCGCCGCGGGCTCGCTGGTGATCGCGCTGCTGCTGCTCGGCCATCCGCATGGCGAGCAGGGCTGGACGCGCACCGATGCGCTCAACCTCCCCTTCGTCGCGGTCTCCGCGCTGGTCGGGCTGACCACCGCGATCTTCTCCGCCGCCACGCTCGACGCCGAGAAGTTCGACAGCCTGCGGATCCGCGCCTACCACACCGCCTTCCAGGTCTTCATGGGCGCGCAGTTCCTGGCGCTCGTCTCCGACAATCTCGGCGTGATGTGGGTGGCGATCGAGATCGCGACGCTCGCCTCCGTGCTGATGGTCGGCGTGCACGGCACCCCCGCCGCCATCGAGGCCGCCTGGAAGTTTTTCGTGCTGTGCGGCGTGGGGATCGCACTCGCGCTGTTCGGGACGATCCTTTTGTACCTCGCGGCGCAGCCGGTCGTCGGCAGCGGCGATCCGGGGCTTTCCTGGGCGGCGCTGCAGGCCGTGGCGGCGAACTGCGATCCGGGGCTGCTCTCGCTGGCCTTCGTCTTCCTGCTGGTGGGCTACGGCACCAAGGCGGGCCTCGTCCCGCTGCATTCCTGGCTGCCGGATGCCGAGGCCGAGGGGCCGCTGCCGATCTGCGCCGTGCTGTCCGGCCTGCTGCTGAACGCGGCGCTGCTGGCCATCCTGCGCGCGGAATCCATCGTCGGTGCGAACCCCGCCGCGCTGCCGCCCGGTCCCTTCCTGATCGGCTTCGGCCTGCTCTCCCTGCTGCTCGCGGCCTTCTCGCTGTGGCGGCGACGCGATGCGCGGCGGCTGTTTGCCTGGAGTTCGATCGAGCATGTCGGCCTCGCGACCCTCGCCTTCGGCATCGGCGGCGCGGTGGCGAACCTGGCCGGCATCATCCACCTGCTCGGCCATTCGCTGGTGAAGAGCGGCGTCTTCTTCGCCGTCGGCGCCGCGGCGCAGCTCAAGGGCAGCCAGAAGCTGCAGGACATCGGCGGTCTGGTGGCGAGTCATCCGGCGCTGGGCTGGGGCCTGGCGCTCGGCATCGCGGCGCTGGCGGGCATGCCGCCCTTCGCGCTGTTCCTCTCGGAGTTGCGCCTGGTCGCGGAGGCGGCGGCGCAGATCCCGTGGCTGGTCGTGCCGATCGGCCTCGGCCTGCTCACCGCCGCCGCGGCGCTGATCCGCGCCTTGCAGCAGCTGTGCCTGGGCGAGCCGACGCGCGACAACCCCGTGCCCGGCGCCTTCCACCTGCCGGGCGGGTTGGCCTGGGCGACGGTGCCGGTCTGGCTGCATTTGGCGCTGGCCGCCGCGCTGATCCTGCTGGCGCCGCCGGCCTTCACCGCGCTGCTGCGCGGCGGTGCGGAGATCCTGGGATGAGCGGCGCTGCGTCCGACCTGATCCGTCGCGGCGCGCCGCAGGGCTGCCGGCCCTTCGAGCGGTACCTGCTGACGCAATCCGCCTTCGCCGGGCTGCGCGATGCGCTGCCGCAGGAACCGACGCTCGCGCTGCTCTCCCTCTGGGCCGAGCCTTCCGCGATCCACGCCGCCTTCCTGGACGAGGCGGCTGAACGGGGCACGCTGCTGCTCGCTTCCTGCTTCGCGACGGAACAAAAATACCCGGCGCTGTCGCCGGTGCGGCCGGGGGCGGTGCGGTTCGAGCGCGCGATCCGCGACCTCTGGGGCCTGACGTCGGAGGGCGGCGTTGACCTGCGCCCCTGGCTGGATCACGGCCGCTGGCCGGTGCAGGCGCCGCTCTCGGCAAGGCCCTCGCGCGATCCCGTGCCGCCGCTGCAGCCGGAATTCCTGCCGATCGAGGGCGAGGGGTGGCACCAGATCCCCGTCGGCCCGGTGCATGCCGGCGTGATCGAGCCCGGCCATTTCCGCTTCACCGTGCAGGGCGAGACGGTGGTGCGGCTGGAGCAGCTGCTCGGCTACACGCACAAGGGCACGCTCTCGCTCATGGTCGGCAAGTCGCCGCGCGCGGCGGCGCGCTTCGCCGCGCGGCTCTCGGGCGACACGACGGTGGCGCATTCCCTCGCCTTCGCCCTCGCCGCGGAGGCCGCGATCGGCGCGCAGCCGCCCCGGCGCGCGGTGCTGCTGCGCGCCGCGATGCTGGAACTGGAGCGGATCGCGAACCACCTGAATGATTGGGGGTTCATCTGCAACGACGCCGCCTTCGTCTATCCGCATGCGCGCTGCGGCGAGTTGCGCGAAGGCGTGCTGCGCGCCAACGCGGCCGCCTTCGGGCACCGGCTGATGATGGATGTGGTGATCCCCGGCGGCCTTTCCGTGGACATCGCGCCGGGCGGCGAGGCGGCGATCCTCGCCGCACTGGCCGCGGCGGAAGCCGAGATCGCGCCGCTGCTGACGATCTACGAGACGCATGCCAGCCTGCAGGACCGCGTGGTCGGCACCGGAACCCTGAAGCCTGATCTCGCCGCGCGCTTCGCCGCGGGCGGGCATGTCGGCCGTGCTTCCGGCCGCGGCTTCGATGCACGCCGCGTGCTGCCGCATGCGCCCTATGACGCCATCGCCTTCGAGGTGCCGGTGCTCGCCGAAGGCGACGTGGATGCGCGGGTGCGGGTGCGCGTGGCGGAGTTGCGGGAAAGCATCCGGATCGTCCGCGCGCTGCTCGCCGCGCTGGAACCCGGCGAGATCCACCAGCCGCTGCCGCAGAAAGGCGGCGAGGGCATCGCCGCCGTCGAGGGCTTCCGGGGCGAGATCCTGACCTGGATGGCGCTCGATGATGGCGGGATCATCCGCGCCGTGTTCCCGCGCGATCCCTCCTGGCTGCAATGGCCGCTGCTGGAAGCAGCAATCGAGGGAAACATCGTCGCGGACTTCCCGTTGTGCAACAAGTCGTTCAACTGCTCCTACAGCGGGGTGGACCTGTGATGGCGAAGGCGGCCTGACATGGCGCGCTTCCCGACCCTGGCGGGCGAGGCCGCCGGCGCCTCCGGCATGTTCACCGTCACCCTCGTGAAGCCCGGAAAGGGCCGGCAGGTGGCCGAGCACTGGGCCTATGACGAGCGCGGCCAGGCCCTGGCCGAGCTCGGCCTGATCGCGGAGCGCGTGCCGCCGGGCACCGAGCTGGTGCTCCGCGACCCCGAGGGCAACGACCTGCTGCGCATCGCGCGGCTGGCCTAGGAGGAGACCCGATGCTCTGGCCACGGCTCGGCAAGCGCCTGCTCGGCCGCCCGCTGACGGATGCGGCGCCCGCGGCGCCGGATGAGGTGGTGCAGGCCCTGGCAGCGCGGCTGGAGGCGACGGCGCGCGCCCGGCTCGGCCGCAGCCTGGCCATCCGGGAGGTGGATGCCGGCAGCTGCAATGGCTGCGAGCTGGAGGCGAACGCCATGGCCGGCGTGCTCTACGACATGGAGCGCTTCGGCCTGCGCATCGTGGCCAGCCCCCGCCATGCCGATGTGCTGCTGGTCACCGGCCCCGTCACCCGCAACATGCGGGAGGCGCTGCTGCGAACGCGGGAGTGCACGCCCGATCCCTGCTGGATCGTCGCCGCCGGCGACTGCGCGGCGGATGGCGGCGTGTTCAAGGGCAGCTACGGGGTGGAGGCCGGCGTGGCCAATGTGCTGCCGGTGGACCTGGTGATCCCCGGCTGCCCGCCCACGCCGCTGCAATTGCTGGAAGGGCTGCTCTCCCTGCTGGAGGCGCAGGAGCCGCGCCGGCCGGGCCAGGGCTGAGCGACAGCCCGTCACGCCTGGCGGAGGCCGGGCCAGCCCCCGTCATCGGGCCCGCCGGCTCGCCGCCGGCAGGCCCCCGGGCGACGGAAGGCGGCCCGACGGGCGGCGCTCAGCGCGCGCGGTAGTCCCGGTGGCAGGCGGCGCAGACGCCGCCGGTGCTGCGCAGCATGTCGGCGGTGACCCCGCCGCTCGCCGCCGCCGTCTTCATCGTGTTCAGCGCGGCAATCATGTTCTGCGCACGCGTTCCGAAATCGGCGCGGTTGGCCTCGATCGCGGCGAGCGCGCGGGTCTGGCCCTCGCCCGTGCCCTGCGCGACCGGCGGCGTCAGGCTGTTGGCGGGGAAGCGACCGGGCAGCGACTGGTAGAAGGCGATCATCTGGTCCACGCGGGCGACGATCGGCGCCTGGTCGCCGCGCGACTGCACCACGGCGCCGATCGCTTCCATGTTCTGGCCCATCTGCCTGAGGCCCGCGCGGCGCTCGGAGATCACGTCGCCCTGCGCCATCGCGGCGCCGGCCATGCCAAGCCCCGCGGCCATCGTGGCCGCCAGCATCCATACCCGCATCAGCAACCCCTCCTTGTGGGAAGGCGGGATGCTTGCAGCACCTGTATGACCGCGCAACGGTGCGTTGCGTGACGAAGCGTTGCGCCCGGCTTGCCGCGCCGCGGGGGCTTCGCTATACGGCCGGCCTCGCCGCGGTGCCGCGCCGACGACGACCGCCCCCGGGCGGTCGCCATGCCGGAGTGTAGCTCAGCCTGGTAGAGCACTGTGTTCGGGACGCAGGGGCCGGAGGTTCGAATCCTCTCACTCCGACCAGACGTCGCAGCGCGCGAGAACCCCGCCAGGAGGCCCCTCCTGGCGGGGTTTTTTCGTTCAGCCGTCGGCGCGCGCCGCCCAGAACATCAGCGCCCGCGCCGGCCAGACCCAGGCGATGCCGGCCACGGTGAAATAGGCCAGCTGCACCAGCCAATGCAGGTGCAGCACCCAATCGGCCATGGCGACGACGGCCCCGACATAGAGCAGGAAGCCGAGAAGGCCGACGATCAGGGCGAGCAGCGGGCGGGGCATCGCGGCGCATGTGGCCCGGCCTTGCGGGGCTGCCAAGCCCGCGCGCGGCTGTTGCGGCGGCCCCGCCCGAAGCGTAGCTTGGCCGTGAGGAAGGCAAGCGACAGGCTGGCGCACCCGCGGCGGGGCGCCCCGCGTTCGTGCGCATTCCGGCCCGACAGACGAGCACGACGCCGACGATGGATGACAAGACGAGCCCCGCCGCCCTTTCGCGGCTGGACGCCGATCCGGGCATCGACCTCAAGGACCACATCCGCGGAATCCCCGATTTCCCAAAGCCGGGGATCCTGTTCTACGACATCTCCACCCTGCTGCGGCATGCCAGCGCCTGGCGAACCGCCATGGCGCGGCTTGCCGAGACGATCGCCCCCCACAAGCCCGACGTGCTGGCGGGCATCGAGAGCCGCGGCTTCCTCGTCGCCGCGCCGCTGGCGCTGGAACTCGGCCTCGGCTTCGTGATGCTGCGCAAGCCGCGCAAGCTGCCGGGCCTGACCATCGGGCTGAACTACGCCCTCGAATACGGCACCGATCGCATCGAGATGCAGGCCGATGCCGTGCAGAAGGGCCAGCGCGTGGTGGTGCTGGACGACCTGCTCGCCACCGGCGGCACGATGTCGGCCGGCATCTCCCTGCTGCGCCAGGCCGGCGCGGTCGTGCCCTGCGCGGCCTGCCTGATCGAGCTGACCTTCCTCAAGGGGCGCGATCGCCTCGATGTCCCGTTCGAAGCGCTCGTCGCCTACGACAGCTGATCCGGCGGCGCCCGACGGCGCCGCCGCGATCGCCGAGGCCGCGCGCTTCGCCGAGGCGATCGCGACGGCGGTCGCCGCCGCGCCGACGGGTGTGGTGATCTCCGATCCCAACCTGCCGGACTGCCCTATCGTCTTCGCCAACCCCGCCTTCCACCGCATCACCGGCTATCCGCCGGAGGAGGTGCTGGGCCGGAACTGCCGCTTCCTCCAGGGCCCCGGCAGCGCGCCTGCCTCGGTCGCGGCGATCCGGCAGGCCATTGCGGAGGCGCGGGCGATCGACATCAGGCTGGTGAACTACCGCCGCGATGGCACCCGGTTCGTCAACGAGTTGCACATCTCCCCCGTGCGCGACGCCGCCGGGAAGCTGCTGTATTTCCTCGGCATCCAGCACGACGTGACCGAGCGCGTGAAGGCCGAGGAGGCCGCCCGCCGCGCACGCCGCGCCGCGGAGCGCGCCAACGCCGAGAAATCCGAGTTCCTCGCCTTCGTCAGCCATGAGGTGCGAACGCCGCTGAACGGCGTGCTCGGCACGCTTTCGCTGCTGCTCGACACGCCGCTCGATGCCGAGCAGCGCGCCTATGCCGAGACGGCGCGGCGGTCGGGCGAGACGCTGCTCTGGACCGTCAACGAGCTGCTGGACCTCTCGCGCATCGAGGCCGGCAAGCTCGATCTGGAGGAGATCGGCTTCGAGCTGGCCCAGCCGGTGCGGGACGTGCTGTCGCTGCAGGCGGCCGCGGCGGCGGACAAGGGGCTTCGGCTGACCGCGAATCTCGACGCCACGCTGCCGGCGCGGGTCATGGGCGATCCGGGGCGCCTGAAGCAGGTGCTGATGAACCTGGTGGACAATGCCATCAAGTTCACCGCCGCCGGCAGCGTCGAGATCAGCGTGCGGCGCGACGGGGCGCGGATGGATTTCGCCGTGCGCGACACCGGGCCGGGAATCAGCCCCGCACTGCGCCGGCGGCTGTTCCGCCGCTTCCAGCAGGCCGATGCCGGCACCGCGCGGCGCCACGGTGGCTCCGGGCTCGGCCTGATGATCTGCCGCCGCCTGGTCGGGCTGATGGGCGGCGAGATCGGGCTGGAGAGCGAGCCCGGCAGCGGCAGCGTCTTCCGCTTCGCCCTGCCGCTGCGCGAGGCACCGGCCGAGGCCCCGGCGGAGCAAGCTGCCCCCGCTGTCGCGCCGCTGCCGCCGCGCCGCGCGGGCGAGGAACCCTTCGCCCGCCTGCTGCTGGCCGAGGACAGCGAGGCGAGCCAGCTCGTCGCCGCCGCCATCCTGCGCAAGGCCGGCTACGAGGTGGACCTGGTGCGCGACGGGGAAAGCGCGGTGGAGGCGGCGGCGAGCGGGGCCTATGACGCGATCCTGATGGATGTCCGCATGCCGGGCCTCGACGGCCACGCGGCGACGCGCCGCATCCGCGCGCTGGAAGGGCCGGCGGGGCGGGTGCGCATCCTGGCCCTCACCGCGTCCGCCATGCCGGCCGATGTGGAGCGCAGCCTGGCCGCCGGGATGGACGCGCATCTGACCAAGCCGGTGGACCGGGCAGGGCTGCTCGGGGCGGTCGCCGCCCTGCTCGGCGCCGCGCCGGCGCGGCCGAGGGTGGCGGCGCCGCTGGCGGAGCCCGGTCCCGCCCATGCCCTGCTGGTGCGGGACACGCTGGAGGAGCTGCGCGCGGCGGTCGGTCCCGGGCGCCTGCCCGACCTGATCGGCGTCTTCGCCGCCGAGACGCTGGCGCGGCTGCGCCGCCTGCGTGAGGAACCGGCGCTCGAGGCGGTGGAGGCGGAGGCGCATGCCCTGCAATCGGCCGCCGGCACCTTCGGCGCCGCCGCCCTGCGGGAGGCCGCGACGGCACTGGAACGGGCCGCCGCCGGGGGCGATGCCGCAGCGGTGCGGGAGGCTGTCTCGGCCCTGCCGCGGCTGGTCGAGCGGACCCTGCAGGTGCTCTCCCGCGCTGCCGGCGTGACCGCGGGCCGGGACTGAGCCACGGCCCGCCCCGGGCCTCTTTCCCCCTTTCGCCACCTTTTGGCCCCATTCGCGCGGTCTAGGTGTCGCTTCGAACCGAGGGGAGGCCAGAGGGGATGACCCATCCATTCGCCACCCGCCGGGGTGTGATCGCCGGCCTTCTGGCCGTTGCGGCGGCCCGGCCGCTGGCTGCGGCGACCGCCGTGCCGGAAGCCGCCACGCTGCTCGCCCCCGGCCCGGAGGAGGGTGCCGCCGCCACCTATGCACAGCGGGCGGCGCGCGGCCTCGCGCGCGGGCTGGTGCATGCCGCCGCCATGCGGGTCAGCGTGCTGGGCGGGGCGGACGGCATCACGGCCGCGAACCGCTTCGCGGTGACCGCGCCGGCCGATGGCCGCATGTTGCTCGCGCTGCCCGGCCAGTCGGCCCAGGCGCTGCTGATCGGCGATCCGCGCGCCCGCTTCGAGCCGCGCCAATGGCCGGCGGTCACCGCCAGCCTGGTGCCCGCCCTGCTGGCCGGCCGCGGCCCGCTGGCCGCTGCGCACCCGCCCCGGCTGGCGCTGGCCGGGCCCGGCGCGCCGGAGGTGGCGGGGCTGCTCGCCCTCGAGATGCTCGGCCGCGCGGCCACGCCGGTCTTCCTGCCGGCCGCCATGGCGCCGGAGGCCGCGGTCGCCGTCGGGTCCGCCGACGCGATCGTGCTGACCGGCGGGGGTGCCGTCGCGCGCGCGGCGGCGCTGGGGCTGACGCCCTGGTTCGCCTTCGACCTCGCCGCCGGCGGGCGCGATCCGCACCTGCCCGATGTGCCTGCCCTGGGCGAGTTGCTGGCCGATCCGGCGCATCCCGACCTGCTGGCCGGCTGCCGCGCCGCGGCCGCCGCGATGCGCGCGCGCGCCGTCGTGGTGCTGCCGACCCTGACCCCGGCCGACTCCGTCGCGCTATGGCGCGAAGCCGCGCGCCGATGGGGCGAGGCAGAGCCGGATGCGGCCGAAGCCGGCGCGCATCGCGTGCATGCCCAGGCGGCCGCGGACCTGCTCGCCACGCTTTGCCCCGCGCCGGGCGGCGTGCTGGCCTATCGCGAGTGGCTCCACCGCAGGCTGGCCTTCCAGGCCGGCTGAGGCGGCCCCGGCTGCTCTACGCGAGGCGCAGTCGCACCAGCAGCCGCCAGATCGGCAGCACGAAGAGGTTGCAGGTCAACGTCCGCACCAGGTGGAAGCCCAGCACCAGCGGCACGCCGACCTCCAGCGCCTTCGCCGTGATCGTCATCTCCGGCATGCCGCCCGGCGACATGCCGAGCACCGCCGCCGCCAGCGGCAGGCCCGAGACGGCGCCGAGGCCGATCGCCAGCAGCGCCATCAGCGCGATCAGCAGCAGCGTGGTCAGCAGCGCGGTCTGCGCCACGCGGCGCGAGGAGAGGATGAAGCTGCGGCTCATCCGCCCGCCGAGCGCCATGCCCATGCCGATCTGCGCCGCATCCACCATCCAGACGGGCACCCCCGAGGGCAGCGCGCCGAAGGCCGAGAGCAGGATCACCAGCACGCAGGGCCCGATCATCCAGGGATTGGCGAGGCCCGTCCGCGTCATCGCCAGCGCCGCCGCCGTGCCCAGGGCGACCAGCAGCGCCAGGCCGCCGAGATGCAGCTCCGGCCGTTCGGTGAAGAACACGCCGGCGCCGCCATGCGGCGCGAGCCAGGTGACGAGCGGCGGCACCACCACCACGACCACCATCACCCGGATGGTCTGCGCCAGCGTCACCGCCGGCACCGAGACGCCCGCGCGCTGCGCCAGGATCGCCATCACGATCACGCCACCGGGGACGGAGGCGTAGTAGCCGGTCTCCGAATCGGTGCCCGCCATGCGGGCAAACACGCGCGCGGTCAGCGCGCCGGCCATGATGGCCAGGAAGGCACCCAGCACCAGCCAGGGCAGTGCCAGCGCCAGCGCCGCCATCACCGGCTGGGTGAAGGTCTGGCCCAGCCCGAGCCCGAGGAAGATCAGCGCGATCGGGCGCGTCGGCTTGGCCACCGCGGCCCGTTCGGTCCAGGCCAGCGCGCCGGTCGCCGCCATCGCGCCCAGCATCCAGGCCAGCGGGACGTGCAGCAGCGAGAACAGCGTGCCACCCAGCACGGCGGCCGCGGCGGTCCACAGATAAGGCAGCGAGCGGGGATCGAGCAGGCGCGACAACACTTGGGGGGTTCCGGCGCCACCTTCGGCCGGCCCGCCGGGCGCGTCAAACCGGCGGAGTTCAACCCTTCCTTCATCCCTGTCGCATAGGCTGAGGGATGGCCGCGCGATGATCCTGCGCGCGGCGTCGCCAGGCCAGGACGGCGCCAAGGATGGTCCGCGCCGCCATGATCCCCGATCCCGCCGCCCCCGCCCCGCTCCGCGCCCTCGCCCGCCAGCCAGAGGCGCCTCGTGCCGCGCCCGAGGAGGCGCCCGCATCGCCCGCGCCGCCGGTGCCCAATCCGAGCCTGCGGATCGACACCGCGCTGAACCTGGTCGTGCTGGAGTTCCGCGACGCGAAGGGCGAGGTGCGCTCCATCCCGACCGCGCGCGAGCTCGATGCCTATCGGACCGCGCCGCCCGAGGCGACACCCGCGCTCGACGTCCAGCGCTGACGCCGCCGGGAGCGGATGGTCAGACGGTGCGACGCAGTCCCATCGCCAGGGTCGCGATGCCGTTCGCGCTGCCCGAGCCATCAAGCAGGCTCGCCATCGGCGCGCCCGTCTGCGTCGCCGAAAGCTGCGCGACGTAGCGCTGCGCCATGCGCGACACCGCCTTCGGATCCTTGAGATCGGCGACGTCGATACGGCGCGTCAGCAGGTCGCGCTGCTGCTCGAAGCTCAGCAGGCCGAACTGCTCGGGCAGGCCGAGAGCGCCGCGCGCGACCGTCGCCAGGGCGCGATCCGACATGAGCTGGGCGATGGTGGAGGCGTTGCCGGCCATGCGCTTGAAATACAGCGCCTCCCGCAGGCCGGGATTGGCGTCGCCCATCGCTTTCTCGTAACGGTTGGTCAGCGCGCCGCTGACGATCCGCTCCACCAGCGCGCCATCGGCCAGCGGCGCGGTGGTGCCGCCGGCGAAGGCCTGGGCGAGCTGCTTCCAGCGCGGATCGGTCAGCCGGTTCACCAGGCTGCCCTCCGCGGCGGGATCCTCCGTGAGGACCTTGCGCAGCATGGCGCGCTTGTCGATCTCGGATTCGAGCTGGAAGGCCTCCAGCACGACGGTGAGGGTGCGGCGGTCCTTCAGCAGCGCCTCGGCATCGGCGATCTGCGGCGCGCGTTCGCGGAAGCGGGCCATGTCGGCGGCGACGTCGCGGCGGGCGGCGAAGCGGTCCTGCAGCGCCGCGCCCTGGCGCTCCGCCACCGACAGCGCATTGAGGCCGCCGATGCCCGCCAGCATCTCAGGCCGCGCCGGCGACGAAGGGAAGCGGCGTGGCGGCGGCAGCGGCCTGCTGCGCCTCCAGCCCCGCGATCATGTCCCGGTGCAGGGCGATCAGCGCGTCCAGGCCGCCCTCGTCGGCCATGCGCGCATCCACCTCCCGCTGGGCCCAGAGGCCGAGCGAGATGAGCCGGCCCTTGAGATCGGGCGGCAGCGCATTTCCGGGTTGGGCGAGATCCGCGATCAGCAGCGACCAAAGCCGGTGCGCCTTGTGCAGCGCCGCCATGCGCGAAGGGACGTCCGTCGCCCCGGCAAGCAGGCCGTTCACGTAGCGGAAGGCGCGCAGCTCGATCTCGCGCGGGTTCGCGGCGGCGTTCTGCTGGGCGGCGTAGCGTGCGTGCATCATGCGGCGGCGGCGCTTTCCCTGGCGCGAGGATGGGCGCGGGGGCCGTGCTGGCCCCCGCGCGTGTGATCAACGGAACAAGCTGAGCAGCGACTGGCTCTGCTGGTTCGCGATGGAGAGCGACTGCGTCGCCAGCTGCTGGCGCGTCTGCAGGCTGGTGAGGCGCGCCGATTCCTCGGCGAGGTCCGCATCCACCAGCGCGCCGAGGCCTTCCTTCAGCGAGTCGTTCAGCTTGGTCGTGAAGTCCTGCAGCCCTTCCACCTGGCGCAGCGCGGCGCCGATGGTGGCGAGCCGCGTGCCCATCGTGTCGATCGCACCTTCCACCGCGGCGATCGCGCCCGTGCCGCCCGGCAGCGTGCCGGCGGTGGCGCCGCCCGAGGCAAAGGTGGCCGTGATCGCGCCGATGTTGCCGTTGACGACCAGGCGCCCCTGGTTGTCCAGGCTCGCGTCGAAGCCTTCCTGCTGCATGCGGCCGATCAGCTTGGAGACCGCCTGCAGCGGCGAATCCGTCGCGGTGATCTGCACGTCGTACACGTCGGTCGTCGCGGTCGGCGTCTGGGTCAGCGGCGCGGAGCCGTCGCTGAACTCGAAGACGTAGGTGTTGCCGCCCTGCGTGAACTGGATGAAGTCCGCATTCGCCGCGGCGAAGGTGGCGTCGAAGGTCAGGGTGCGGCCGCCGGTCGCCGCCGTCAGGCCGGCCAGCGCCAGGCCCGCCGAGGTGCTGTTGGTGCCTGTCACCGCCGTGGTCGTGCCGTTGATGTCGCGCACGACGTTCAGGTTGTTGTCCGTCACGCCCGTGACGCCCGCGACGCCCGAGGTCAGCAGGTTCACGCCGTTGAATGTCGCGGTGCGGGCATAGGCATCGATGTTCGCCAGCGCGTTGGTGATCTGCGCGTTGATCTGGTTGACGTCCACACCCTGCTGCTGGCCCTGCGTGACGGTCTGCTTCAGCTTGCCCAGCTCGTCGCTGATCTTCGTCGCCGCGTCGCGCGCGACGGTCAGGGCCGCCTTGCCGAAGGACAGGCTGTCCTTCACTGCCGACATGCCGTTGAGGTCGGCGCGCATGTTCTGCGCGATCGCGAAGACCGCGGGGTCGTGGTTCGCCTGGCTGATGCGGAAGCCGCTCTCGATGCGGGCCTGGGTGGTGCCCATGTCTTTCGAGATGGAGCTCAGCGAGCGGATCGCCGCCATCGCGGCGACATTGGTGTTGACGGAGGACATGGTCCTCTCTCCTGGTCCTGCGTTCCGCGAAGGGAGAGCCGTCTTGGCGACCTTCCGCGGTGGCGGCGCGGCCTGGGCCGCACCGGGAGGCGGCGCCCGACGCGGCGCCGCTTGATCATCCTGCCTTCAGCGGGTGAAGGAAGCGTGAAGGCCGGGCGAGAAACCCTATTGCGCGGCGTGGTGCAGCGCGGGGCGCGGCATCGCCGACGCGCCGGCACCGGCAGCCACGCCGGGCGGCAGCGCCGAGCCGCTCTGCGGGTCGAGGTTCAGCACCGCCGCCTCGTGCCGGATGACATGGCGAACGAGGCGGAGCGCCTGATACCATTCGTCCTGCTCGGCCAGCGCCAGCGCGCGTTCCAGCAGTTGCCGCGCCATGTTGGAGGTCGTCGCCTCCTGGAACTCGGCGACGAGGCGGTGCGCATCGGCCATCGCCATCTCCCGCTCCTCCTCCGGCCCGACATAGGCGCATTGCATGGCGAAATAGATGCGCCGCGCCGGCGTGTTCGCCGTCTCGGGCGACATCACCTGCTTGCCGAACAGGAAGCGCGCCCGCGCCACCAGCTCCACCCGCGTGCGGCTGCGGAAGCGCAGCGAGGCGCCGTTGACGACCAGCAGGTCGCCTGCGCGCAGTTCGAGCACCAGTGTGGACATGCCACTCTCCAATCCTGTCGGCGGGGCAGCGGGGGGAAGCCGCCCTGCCGGCAGCCGGCCTTTGCCGGCGACTGCGCGATCTTCGCCGCCACGCGGACCACCGCGTGCCCGATCCTCGGGAGATGCCGCGGCGGACAGTCTCGCCGCATTGCACGTCGCCATCCTGCACCGCGGCGGCTTAACCGGGGCTGAAGGCGATCAGCGCAGCAGCGCCGCGAGGGACAGGCGCGAGAGCGTCGCCGTAGCCTCGTAGGAGGCCTGCAGCCGAAGCTCCGTCTGGCGCAGCGCGGCGGAGACGGCGGCGAGATCCACCTCCTCGATGCCGCCGAGCTGCCCGCGCAGCGCGACCAGCAGGTTCTCATGCCGCTCCCGGCCCTGCTCCACCCGCTGCTCCGCCGCGCCGAGCGCGCTGCGCTCCTGCGTCAGGCCGCGCCCTGCGGCGGACAGGTCGTCCGCCACGCCCGCGAGCAGCGCGTCATAGCCGCCGACCTGCGCGGCGGAGGCGGGGGTCAGCGCGGCCAGCGTCGCCAGGCCGCGCAACAGCTCCCGCCCCCAGGATGCGGCGACGGCGCCGCCCTGGTCCTGGCTGGCAAGAACGCCCCATTCCACGCGCTCGCCATCGGCCAGTTGCAGCGCGCGCCGCGGCTCGGTCAGCGCCGGGCCTTCCAGATGCGCGCTGAAGGGGCGCGTCGCCGGGTCGCTGGCGATCAGCGCGGTGTCCGCGAGCACGGCGGCGGCGTTGCCGGGGTTCAGCGTCGCGACCGCGGCGGCGATGGCGGTGGCCATCGCGCCGGTCGCGATCGAAGCATCGTCGGGCACGGGGATGCCGCCAAGATCGGTGCCGGAGAAGAGATAGTCGCCGTCATGGCGCGTGTTGAGCAGGGAGGCGGCTTCCTCCAGCGCCGAGCGCGCGCGGCGCGCCAGCGTCTCGACGCCGGACGCACCGAAGGTGCGGCTGCGCTGCGCTTCCGCGGAGAGGTCCGCCGCGATGCCTTCCAGCCGCGCCAGCACTTCCTGCGTCGTGTCCATGCGCGCCAGCGCGGTGTCGGCGGCGCCGACATAGGCCTCTCGCCGCGCGATCTCGCCGCGCAGGCTGATGGCGCGCCGTGCCTCGGCGCCCAGGTCGCCGTGCGCCTGGCCGACGAAGCCGGTGGCGACCTGGCGCGTCATCACGCCGAGCTCCTGCCGCAGGCGGATCTGGTCGAGCGCCATGCCGCCCAGCGTCGAGATCATCGCCATAAGGCGGCCCTCCTGTTCACCTCACCGACCCGAGCAGCGCGTCCCACATCGCCTGCACCGTGGCGATCACGCGCGCGTTGATCGTGTAGGCGTTCTGCAGCTCCACCATCGCCGCCACCTCGCGGTCCACATCCACGCCGGAGCGCTGCTGCATCCGCGTGCCCAGCAGTTCGCCCATCGCGCCGGCGCGCTCGCGCGCGGCCTCGGCCTCGGCGCGCGCGCCGGACTGCGTCGCGACCAGCGCGCCGCCATAGGCCTCGAGCGAGGCGAGGCCCGACAGGGTCGAGACCAGAGAGCCGTCCGGCCCTAGGGCGGCGGTGGGGATGCCCGGATGCGCGCTGCCCGCGGCCACGTTGGCGCCGAAGGTGAAGTCCAGCACGCGGTCGAGCAGCACGGCGAAGCCGGCGGGACCGCCCGGCGGGTTGGGCGCGAAGGCCGTGGCGCCGCCAGGCACCGCGACCACCGCATGCGTGCCGTTGCGCACCAGCGCGGGATCGGCGGCGACCGCGGGGTTCACCCCGATCGCCGCGGCGAAGCCGAGCACCGGGCCGCCGGCATAGGGCAGCGTCACATCCGGCACGGTGCCGGCGCCGTCGGTGAACAGGCGCAGGCCCTGCGCCTCGAAGCGCGCGGCGGTGTGCGCGGCGGCCAGGTCGAGCTCCGCCTGCATGCGCGGCAGCGTCAGGTCGCGCAGCTCGGCGGCCGCAGCCATGCGACCGCCGATCACGCGGCGCGTCACGTCCTCGCCGCGCAGCATCAGACCGGGCAGCGTGCCCGCGCCGCCATGCCAGGCGCCGGTGCCCACGGTGGCGGGCGTGACGGAGAAGGCCGGCGCGCCATCCAGCGGCAGCACCATGCCGCCGCGCGCGACGACGGTGATCTCGCCCATCGTCCCGCGGATCACGCCGATGTCGAGGGACTGCGCGAGGCGGCCGAGCGCTAGGTCGCGCTTGTCCTCGAGATCGGCGGCGGTGCGGCCGGCGGAGAGCTCGCGGCGGATGTCGGTGGTCAGGCCGGCGATCTCGGCCAGCGCGGCATTCGCCGCCGCCGCTTCCTGGACCAGCGCGTCATGCGCGGCCTGGCGCGTCTCCTCCAGCGCGCGCGCGACGCCGTTGAAGCGCGCGGCGAGGTCGCCGGATGCGGTGACGACGGCGCTGCGGCGGATCGGATCCTCCGGCGCCTCGCGCAGGTCGATGAAGGCGGCGCGCAGCGTGGAGAGCAGGCCGCCGACGCTATCGCCATCCTCCGGCCTGCCATGCGCCGTCTCGACCGCGCCGAGCAGGTCGGTGCGCAGCGCCGCCGCGGCCAGATCACCGCCCGCGCGCATCTCGGCGGCTTGGAGCGCCAGGTCCACATCGCGCGCGGCGGGCAGGCTGCGCACGCCGATGCCGGTGCCCTCGGCCGAGAGCGCCTTGCCTTCCAGGATTTTTCGGGTGTGGCCTTCCGTGCCGGCATTCGCAATGTCGTCCGCCGTGCGCGCCATCTGCCGGTCGAGCAACCGCAGCCCGCTGCGCGCGACGGAGAGGGCGAGATCGAGGGTCATCCCAAACCCTTCTCAGCAAAGCACTGGCGGCCGGCGACCGGCCGGCCGAGCGCGCGCATGCGCGCCGCGCCCGGACTGTCCGCGCCGACAAGCGCGGCAGTGCCTGGCGCGAAGCCAAGCGGCCGGAGGCCGCGCCCGGCGTCTGAGGGCACTCGCTATCTCCGCATGTTGATGGTGTCCTGCAGCATCTCGTCTGCCGCGGTCACGATGCGCGTGTTCGAGGTGTAGGCGCGCTGCGCGAGGATCAGCTTCGAGAACTCGCCGGCGATGTCGACGTTGGATCGCTCCACCGCGCCCGTCACCAGCTTGCCCACGCCGTTCGAGGCGGCATCCGTCACGCGGGCCTCGCCGCTCTCCACCGTGCGCATGAAGGCCTGGCCGTCCAGGCGCTGCAGCCGGTCCGGATCGTTGAAGGCAACCACCGGCACGCGCGCGACGATGCGCGTCTGGCCGTTGTCGTAGTTCACCGCGACATCGCCATTCTCCCGCACGATCACGCCGGAATAGGCGCCGAGCGGCACGCCGTCCTGGCTGAGGTCGCGCACGCCGTATTCGGTGCCGGCATAGTTGGTCAGACCGGTCGGCACGCCATAGCCACCAAGCCGGAGCGAGATGTCCTGGTTGCCGAAGCCGTAATCGGCGGTGAAGCCAAGGGACGCCGGATCGCCGACGGCCAGCGGCGCCGGCACTGTGCCCGTGGTCGCCGAGAGCGGCACGATGGAGGAGACGGTGCCCGGCGGCGCGGTGACCGCCGGCGGGCCGGCGCTGATCACGCCGCCGAAGTTCACGTCCACGAAGCGCCCGTTCGCGGGCGCCAGCGTGTCGCCCGCCGGCGTGATGCGCAGGCGCCAGGTGTCGTCGTCCAGCTTCCACCAGTCCAGCGTCACCTGGCGCTGGTTGCCGAGCGCATCGAAGATCTGCAGCACGGAGGAGACGGGCGGTTCCGCCGGCGCCCAGGGCGCGGCGGCGGGGACGGCCGCCACCTGCGGCACGTTGAAGGGCAGGTTGGCGGCCAAGTCGATCCGGCTGGTCGGCACGGGGTTGTAGACCAGCTCCGTGATGCGGATCGGCGCCAGCGCGGTGCGGTCCGGCTCGCCGGTCGGCAGCATGCGCCAGCCCTCGAGGTAGTAGCTCGATCCGTTCACCATGTAGCCGTCTCGGTCGAGCGCGAAGTCGCCGGCGCGGGTGAAGAACTGCCGCTCGTCGAACAGCGGGTTGCCGATCGTGCCGCCGCGCGACTGCGCGACGGAGAAGAAGCCCTGCCCGGCGATCGCCATGGCGAGCGGGTTCTCCACCTGCTCGATCGCGCCCTGCACGGTGTTGGTGTAGTCCGGCCGCGCCTCCACGCTGCCGGGCATGTGCAGGCGGAGCGTGGAACGCGTGAGCCAGCTCGTGAAGTTGGTGTCAACGCGCTTGAAGCCGACGGTCTGGCTGTTGGCGACATTGTCCGACACATGGCCGAGTGCGCGCGACTGCGCGGTCAGGCCGCTGATCGCGGTGGTCATCGAGCCGAGCAGCGACATCCGGGATGATCCTCGTTGGCGGATTCGTTCGGGACCGGGATCGCAACCCGCGTGCCAGCTTCGGCGCGGCTGATGCGCGACAAGGCTTGCCGCCCGCCGGCAGGATTTGCCCGGCGGCGGCGCGTGATTGCCGGCTCGCGCCGCGGAGCGCGCGGCACGGCGCTTGCGCAGGCGGCGCCGCATGGACGCGTTGCCCCCCCTGTCGCCCCAGCCCGTGATGCCCGCCGCCCCGGCGGCGCAAGACGGTGCCGATGCCGCCGGCTTCGCCGTGCTGCTGGCCGGACTCGTCGCGCCAACCACGGAGGCACCGGCGCTGGGTACCGGATTGATCGCGCCGTCGCCCGTCGCGCCGGCGGTGCTGCCGCCTGCCACGCCTGAACTCGCGGTGGCGCTGCCGTCGCTGCCGCTCTCCGCGCCGATCATCCTTGTCGAACAGGAGGCGGTCGAGACCGCGCCGGAGCATGTCGCTGCGATGCCCGTCGCGGAGGAGGCGGCGAAGGAGGACAGCACGGCGGTCGTTGAAGAAGCACCGGTCCTCGTCGCCGCTCCGACCGTCGCGATGCCGGTGGCGACGCCGCTCGCTTCGCCGCTCGCGCCGCCGCCGCCGGCACCCGTTGCCTCTGCGGTCGCACCGGCGGAGGAGCCGGGCGTCGCAGCCGCGCCGCAGCCGAGCCTGCGCGCCGAGCCCACGCCGGCCGCGCCGCCACGTCAGGCGCAAGTCGCGCCGGCGTCCGATTCGCCTTCGCCTGCTCTGCCGCCGGCCGTGACGGGCGCAGCGCCGCCCTCGGCCGCGACGGAGCCCGCGCAACCCGCGGCCCCGCCGCCCGTCGTTACAGCTGCGCCACCGGAAGCACCCAAGGTCGCCGCGCCGGAGCCGACGGTCTCGCCGCGCGCCGATGCGCCGGCCGTCGCTGCGCCCGCGCCCTTGCCGCCGCGCGAGGCGGAGGTCGCCTCGCCCCTCCTCGCCGCACGGCCGGAGGGAGCGGCTGCGCCCGTGGCGCCGCCCGCGCCCGCACCGCGTACCCCAGCATCGGCGGTTACCGCGACGGCACCGCTCGCGGCGCCCGAGGACGCGCCCGCGATCCCGCCGCCCGCCACCGCGCCTGTCGTGCCATCGCCCGCCGTCGCGCTGTCACCGGCGGCGCAGGAGGCGGAGCCGGCGGTGCAGCTTCCCGCACCGGTCGCCACGCCTGCCGCGGTGGAGCCGGAGCGCAGCCGGCGCGTCGCCTCGCCCGATCCATCGCCCGAGGTGGAGACGGCGGCCTGGCAGCCGCCCGCGCCGCCCACCGCGGATGCGCCCGCGCCCCCCGCGCCCGCGCCGGCCCGCGCGGCGGCGCCCGTGCCCTGGCCGGCACGCCAGGTCGCGCCCTTCGTGGTGGCGCTCGCGCTCGGTCCCGATTCCCGTCTGGAACTGACGCTCGAACCAGGCGAGCTCGGACGCGTCGAGGTCGCCATCGAGCGCAGCGGGGGCGAGGCGATGGTCAGCCTGCGCGCCGAGCGCGCCGATACGCTCGCGCTGCTGCAGCGCGACCGCGCCGAGCTGGAACGCGCGCTCTCCGATGCGGGGCTTGGCGGCGAGGGCCGCGGCGCAAGCCTCTCCTTCGGCCTGGGCGGCGAGGGATCGGCGCGCCGCGAGCGGCGCGAGGCACGACACCAGGCGCCGCCCGCGCCGCAGCGCGACATCGTCGCCGCATCCCCTTCCGGCAGCGCGTCGCGCGGCCTGATCGACCTCGCCATCTGATGAAGGAATCCGCGCGATGAGCGGCAGCCTCTCCGTTTCCGCCACCGGCGGTAGCGCCGCGCGCCCGACGGGCCCGCGCCTCTCCGCCGATCTCGGCACCTTCCTGACGCTGCTGACGACGCAGCTGCGCAACCAGGACCCGACCAAGCCGATGGACACGGAAACGCTGACCCAGCAGCTGGTGCAGTTCGCCAGCGTGGAGCAGCAGCTTGCCGGCAACCAGACGCTGGAACGCCTGCTGACGCTGCAGCAGGCCGGGCAGCTTGCCGAGACCGCGTCGCTGATCGGGCGGCGCGTGACGGTGGAAAGCGACACGCTGCCGCTGCAGGACGGACAGGCGGAGGTGGTGCTGCCCGCCGCCGGCGCCGCCCGTAGCGCCGTGATCGAGGTGCAGGATTCCACCGGCGCCGCGCTGCGGCGCGAGACGGTGACGCTCGGTGCCGGTGCGCGGAGCTGGATCTGGGACGGCCGCGACGATCGCGGCACGCGCCGCGGCGACGGCGCCTATCGCGTGGTGGTGACCGGCCGCGCCGAGGACGGCACCGACCTGCCGATGACCGCGACCGTCGCCGGCCGCGTGACCGGCGCGGCGCGCAGCGAGGGCGAGCTGGTGCTGCGCCTGGGCGCCGCGACCATCGGCTTCGACAGGCTGCGGGAAGTGCCGGGCTCTTAACTCCGCCGTTACCGCTCCCCGGCAAGAAATGCCGCCGAAGGACGGCGGAGCAGGGTTGCCGGGCATGTATGGCGCAAGAGGCGCAAGGGCACAGTCGGCCGCGGGGCGCGCATGGGCGGGCTGATCGCGCAGCTGCGCGGCTTCGGTCCGTTGCGCCTGGCCGCGCTGGCCGGCGTGGGCGTCGCGCTGCTCGGGTTGCTGGCCTTCCTGGCGCTGCGCGCGGCGGACCCGCCGATGGCTCTGCTCTATGGGGAGCTCGAGCAGCGCGACGCGGCGCAGGTGGTGGCCGCGCTGGAACGCCAGCGCATCCCGCATCGCCTGGCCGGCGGCGGCAGCCAGGTGCTGGTGCCGGAAGCCGAGGTGGCCCGTGTCCGCCTGCTGCTGGCGCGCGAGGGCCTGCCTTCCGGCGGCTCCGTCGGCTACGAGATCTTCGACCGCGGCGAGCGGCTGACGACCACGCCCTTCCAGCAGGACATCAACCGCCTGCGCGCGCTGGAAGGCGAGCTGTCGCGCACCATCCGTGGCCTGAATGGCGTGCGGCAGGCGCGCGTGCACCTGGTGCTGCCGCGGCGCGAGCCCTTCTCGCGCGAGCGGGGGGAGGCGCAGGCCTCCGTCGTGCTCACCATGGTCGGCGCGCAGCGCCTCGACCGGGAGGGCGTGCAGGCGGTGCTGCACCTCGTCTCCACCGCGGTGCCGGGGCTGCGCCCGCAGAACGTCTCCATCGTGGACAGCCGCGGCGAGCTGCTGGCGCGCGGCGGGCAGCCGATCTCCGGCCCCGCGGCCGCGCAGACCGCCGACGAGCTCCGCCGCGGGCAGGAGCTGCGCCTCGCGCGTGCCGTGGAAGACCTGCTGGAACGCACCCTCGGGCCGGGCCGCGTGCGCGCGGAAGCGGCGGTCGAGCTCGATTTCGACCGCGTGCAGACGCAGGAGGAGCGCTTCGACCCCGAGAACCAGGTGCCGCGCAGCACGCAATCCACGCAGGAGACCAGCCGCAGCACCGAGCCGGGGAATGTCTCCGTGCAGAACCAGCTGCCGGGCGGGGCGAACGAGCAGGGCGGCGCGCGCACCGACCAGTCGCGCCAGGAGGAGACGACGAATTTCGAGATCGGCCGCACCACGCGCAACACGACGCGCGAGCAGCCCTCGGTCCGGCGCATCTCCGTCGCGGTGCTGGTGGATGGCGTGTGGGAGCCGGTGGAGGGTGCCCCGCCGCGCTGGCGCGAGCGAAATGCGGACGAGCTGGAGCGGATCGCTGCGCTGGCCCGCTCCGCCGTCGGCTTCGACGAGCGGCGCGGCGACAAGGTGGAGGTGGTGAGCCTGCGCTTCGCGGAGCCGCCGCCGGCCGATCTCGCGCCCGAGGGTTTCGTCATCCTCGGCCAGACCGTGCCGCCGGCGCTGATGGGGCGCATCGTCGAAAGCGCGATCCTGG
This sequence comes from Falsiroseomonas bella, assembly GCF_003173615.1. Taxonomy (GTDB): domain Bacteria; phylum Pseudomonadota; class Alphaproteobacteria; order Acetobacterales; family Acetobacteraceae; genus Falsiroseomonas; species Falsiroseomonas bella. The sequence continues at coordinate 636,051 of NZ_QGNA01000001.1, forward strand.
CGCTCGTGGCGCTGGTGGCGATCCTGCTGCTCGGCCGGCCGCTGGTCGGGCGTCTCGGCGTGGCGCTGGCGCCGCCGCCCGCGCTCGCCGCCGCCGGCGCTGGCGCCCTGCCGGGCGGGGTGGAGGCGCAGGGCGTGCTGCCCGGCGGCGGGCCGGCCGCGCTCGCCGCGGGCGGCAGCCCCGCGCTGCCCGGTGCCGCGGGCGAGGGTGCCGCGCCCGCGGATGACCGGATGGTCAATGTCGAGCGCGTGGACGGGCAGATGCGTGCCTCCGCGCTGCAGGCGCTGGCCGATCTCGTGGACGCCAACCCCGACCAGAGCGCGGCCGTGCTGCGCCGCTGGCTGACGCCGCAGGACGATGATTGATGGCGTATGGCAAGGGACTGACCGGGCCGCAGAAGGCCGCGACGCTGATGCTGGCGCTGCGCGAGGAGCAGGCCGCCAAGGTCTTCGCGTTGCTGCACGAGGACGAGATCCGCGACCTGTCCATCGCCATGGCGGCGCTGGGAACCGTTCCGTCGGGCCAAGTGGAGGAGGTGGCGCGGGAGTTCACGGCGGCGCTCGGCCAGACCGGGCATCTCGTCGGCTCCTTCGAGGTGACGGAGCGGCTGCTGCTGAAGTCGTTGCCGAAGGAACGCGTGCACCAGATCATGGAGGAGATCCGCGGCCCCGCCGGCCGCACCATGTGGGACAAGCTGGGCAACGTGAACGAGGCGGTGCTCGCGAACTACCTCAAGAACGAATACCCGCAGACCGTCGCCGTCGTGCTGTCCAAGGTGCGGCCGGACCATGCCGCGCGCGTGCTGGCGCTGCTGCCGGAAGCCTTCGCCATGGAAGTGGTGATGCGGATGCTGCGCATGGAGACGGTGCAGAAGGAGGCGCTGGAGGGCGTGGAGCGCACGCTGCGCCTGGAGTTCATGTCCAACCTCGCCCGCGGCTCGCGCCGCGACGCGCATGAGGTGATGGCGGAGATCTTCAACAACCTCGACCGCGCCGCCGAGACGCGCATCCTGGCCGCGCTGGAGGAGCGCAACCGCGAGAGCGCCGAGAAGATCCGCGCGCTGATGTTCACCTTCGACGACCTGCAGCGACTGGACCAGGCCGGCATCCAGGTGCTGCTGCGCAGCGTGCCGAAGGACAAGCTGGTGCTGGCGCTGAAGGGCGCTTCGGAGAACCTGCGCGACATGTTCTTCCGCAACCTGTCGGAGCGCGCGGCGAAGCTGCTGAAGGACGACCTGGCGGCGCTCGGTCCGGTGCGCCTGCGCGACGTGGACGAGGCGCAGGCCACCATCGTCGGGCAGGCCAAGGACCTGGCCGCGCAGGGCCAGATCCAGCTGGCCGACGGCCGCGAGGACGAGATGATCGCATGAGGACCGCGCACCGCCTCTCCGCCTTCGCGCTGCCGCTGCCGGACCTGTCGCGCCCGCCACCGGTGGATGCGCCGCCGCCGCCCGATCCCGCGCTGCTGCAGGCGGCGCGCGAGGAGGGCGAGGCCGATGGCCATGCGCGCGGCTTCGCCGAGGGGCTGGAGGAAGGGCTGCGGCGCCAGGCCGCCGCGCAGCAGGCCGCGATCGCCGCAAGCCTCGCGCAGGTTGCGGCCGCGCTGCAGGAGGCGGCGGAGCGCGGTCGCATGGTGGCGGAGGAGGCGGCCGATGCGCTGGCGACCACACTGCTCGCCGCCATGGACGCCGCGCTGCCGGCAGAGGTCGCGCGCTGCGGCGCGCCCCTGATCGCGCGCGTTGCGGCGGAGTTGCTGCCGGCGCTCGCCGACCGCCCGGAGGCGACGATCTTCGTGGCGCCAGCGCTGGTGGAAGGCGTGGCGCGCCGCCTGTCGCAGGGGCCGGCGGTGGAAGCGGACGACGGGGTGCCGGAAGGCGATGCGCGCATCGCGTGGCGCGACGGCGCCTGCCTCGTGCAACTGGAGACGCGACGGGATGCGGTGCGCGCTGCGCTGCGCGCCGCAGGGTTCGAGATCGGGAGCGAGGACGCATGAGCGGCGAGCAGGGGTTCGAACCGGTCCCGGTGACGGAGGCGCAGCAGGGCGCGGCATCGCCCGGCCAGCGTGACCTCGATGCAGTGTACGACATCCCGGTGCAGGTCAGCGCCGTGCTCGGCCGCGCCACGATGCAGGTGAGCCAGCTGCTCAAGCTCGGCCGCGGCGCGGTGGTGGAGCTGGACCGCAAGCTGGGCGAGGCGGTGGACATCTATGTCAACAACCGCCTCGTCGCGCGCGGCGAGGTGGTGATGGTGGACGACAACCGGCTCGGCGTGACGATGACCGAGATCGTCAAGGCCGATCGCGGGGGGCAGTGAGCGCCATGAGGATCGGGCATGACATGCGGCCTGCAAGGCAGGCCGAGGCCGCGAATGCGGCCCGCCGCACATGCGGCGCAAGCCAAGCCGGCGGAGGCCGGCGCTTGAGGCACCAATAATGTCCCGTCTTCTCATCGTCGGGTCGCTGGAAGGCGAGCTTGGCGCGGCGGCGCGCGTGGCGATCGCGCGTGGCGCGAAGCTGGCGCATGCGGAGGGTGTCGCGGCGGGCCTCGGGCGCCTGCGGGCGGAAGGTGCCGATCTCGCGCTGGTGGACCTGCGCCACGACGTCGCATGGCTGGTGCAGGCGCTGGCGGCCGAGCGCATTGCCTGCCCTGTGGTGGCGTGCGGCCATGCGGAGGACGCGGACGCCGCGGTGCGCGCCATCGAGGCCGGTGCGCGCGACTTCCTGCCGCTGCCGCCCGATGCGGACCTGATCGTCGCCATGCTGGAAGCCGCCGGCGCGGAGCCCGCGCCGGAAGGCCCGATCGCGCGCGACCCGGCGATGCTGACGCTCCTGGCCCGCGCCGCGCAGCTGGCCCGCGCGGAGGCGAGCCTGCTGATCACCGGGGAAAGCGGCACCGGCAAGGAGGTGCTGGCGCGGCACATCCATGCGCTCAGCCGCCGTGCGCGCGGGCCCTTCGTCGCGCTGAACTGCGCGGCGCTGCCGGAGACGCTGCTCGAATCCGAGCTGTTCGGCCACGAGAAGGGCGCCTTCAGCGGCGCGGTGGCGGCCAGGAAAGGGAAATTCGAGCAGGCCGATGGCGGCACGCTGCTGCTGGACGAGATCGGCGAGATGGATCCCCGCCTGCAGGCCAAGATCCTGCGCGTCATCCAGGAGCGGGAGGTGGACCGGCTGGGCGGCACGGCGCCGGTGAAGGTGGATGTGCGGCTGCTGGCGGCGACGCATCGCGACCTCGCCGCGGACGTTGCCAAGGGCCGGTTCCGCGAGGATCTCTATTTCCGCCTGAACGTGCTGGCGCTGCACATCCCGCCGCTGCGCGGCCGGCCGGCCGACATCCTGCCGCTCGCCGAGCATTTCGCCGCGCGCTATGCGCGCGCCAACGGGCTGCCGCTGCGCGCCGTTTCGCCGCTGGCCCGCGCGGCGCTGGCCGCGCATACCTGGCCAGGCAATGTGCGCGAGCTGGAGAACTGCATCCACCGCGCCGTGCTGCTCGCCGAGGGAACGGAGATCGGCCCCGAGGTGATCGAGTTGACGCCGCCGCGCACACAAGAAGCGTTCGCTGACGCGCCCGTCGCGCAGGCGCCCGCGGCGCCGCGCGTCACCGGCCTCGTCGGCCGGAAGGTCGAGGAGGTGGAGCAGGAGCTGATCCTGGAGACGCTGTCGCACTGCCTTGGCAACCGCACGCGCGCGGCCGAGATCCTCGGCATCTCCATCCGCACGCTGCGCAACAAGCTGCAGGAGTACCGCGCCGCCGGAATTGCGGTGCCGCCCGCGCCGGGCCAGGCGCCGATCCCGCTGCCCTACGCCTGACGCATGCGCACGATCGTACTGCCGCATTGGGTCGGGCTTGCGAAGCCCTCGGGCGACGTGGCGCTCGGGCTCGGCGTCGTGATGCTGGTCGCGGTGCTGGTGGTGCCGCTGCCGCCCTGGTTGCTGGATGTCGGGCTAGCGTTGTCCATCACCGCCTCGGTGCTGGTGCTGATGGTCTCGCTCTTCATGCACCGGCCGCTGGACTTCACGGCCTTTCCCACCGTGCTGCTGCTGGCGACGCTGCTGCGCCTGGCGCTGAACGTCGCGACCACGCGCGCCATCCTGACCTCCGGCCATGAAGGCGAGCAGGCGGCGGGCGCGGTCATCTCGGCCTTCGGCGGCTTCCTGATGGGCGGCGACGTGCTGGTGGGGCTGATCGTCTTCGCGATCCTGCTGGTGGTGAATTTCGTCGTCGTGACGAAGGGCTCCGGCCGCATCGCGGAAGTGGCCGCGCGCTTCAGCCTGGATGCGATGCCGGGCAAGCAGATGGCGATCGACGCCGACCTCTCCGCCGGCATCATCACGGAGGCCGAGGCCCGCACCCGCCGCAAGGAGCTGGAGGAGGAAAGCAGCTTCTACGGCGCCATGGACGGCGCCGCCAAATTCGTCCGCGGCGACGCCATCGCGGGCCTCGTCACCACCTTCATCAACCTGCTCGCTGGCATCGCCATCGGCACGCTGCGCCACGGCCTGCCCTTCGGCGAGGCGGTGGCGACCTTCTCCTTCCTCACCGTGGGCGACGGCCTCGTCGGCCAGATCCCGGCGCTGCTGGTCTCGGTCGCGGCCGGCATCGTGGTGACCAAGGGCGGCGTGGAGGGCCGCGCGGACAAGGCGCTCGCTTTGCAGCTCGGCGGCGCGAAGCCGCTGGCGCTCGCGGCCGGCGCGGCGGGCTTCATGGCGCTGCTGCCGGGGATGCCGATGCTGCCCTTCCTCGGCCTGGCCGGCGCCGCCGCGTGGCTCGCGCGGGAGCAATGGCGCGCCGACCGGCGCAAGGAAGCAGAGGCCGCGGCACCGCCGCCCGCGCCATCCGAGCCGCCGCCGGCCGATGCGCTGAAGATGGACCTGCTGCGGCTCGAGCTCGGCTATGGGCTGCTCAGCCTCGCGGCCGGCGACGCGCCGCGGCTGTCGGAGCAGATCCGCGCGCTGCGCCGCACGACGGCGCAGGAGATGGGCTTCGTGCTGCCCTCCGTGCGCATCCAGGACAATCTGCAGCTTCCGCCCGACACCTATGTGGTCCGCGTGAAGGAGATCGAGGCCGGGCGCGGCGTGCTGAAGCCGCCGCTGCATCTCGCCATCGATCCCTCCGGTAACCCGCCGCCGATCCAGGGCGAGCGTGTGCAGGAGCCAAGCTTCGGCCTGCCCGCCGCCTGGATCGAGGAATCGCGGCGCGAGGAGGCTCTGGCGCTGGGCTGCACCGTGGTGGATTCCGCCGGCGTGCTGGCGACGCACCTGACCGAGATCGTGCGCGACACCATGCCGGAGCTGCTCTCCTTCGCGGAGACCCAGAAGCTGCTGGACGAGCTGCCGCCCGAGCATCGGCGCCTGGTCTCCGACCTGATCCCGGCGCAGGCCAGCATGGGCACGGTGCAGCGCGTGCTGCAGGCGCTGCTGGCCGAGCGCGTCTCCATCCGCGACCTGCCGACCATCCTCGAGGGCATCCAGGAAGCCGCCGCCATCGGAACGCGCAGCCTGCCGGGCATCGTGGCGACGGTTCGCGCGCGGCTGGCACGGCAGATCAGCGACGCCGCGCGCGCGCCGCATGGCGCTATCCCGATCGTCTCGCTCGCCGCGGAATGGGAACGCGACTTCGCCGAATCCCTGGTCGGGCCGGGCGAGGAGAAGCAGCTCGCCATGGCGCCCTCGCGCCTGTCGGACTTCATGGCGGCGCTGCGCGCGGCCTTCGACGCGGCGAGCGCGCAGGGCGAGCCGGCGGTGCTGGTCTGCTCCGGCGGCATCCGCGCGCATGTGCGCGCCGTGGTCGAGCGCTTCCGGCCGCAGACCGTGGTTCTCGCCCATGCCGAGATCCACCCGCGCGCGCGCATCCGCACCGTGGGGACGGTCGCCGGATGAAGTCCCTGGATGTCCGCCATCCCATGCGGCCCGCGGAGCGGGCCGAGCCGCCGAATGGCGGCCGCGCCAAGTGGCGCGAGCCAAGCACGCGGATGCGTGCGCCGGCGCCTGAGGGCGGAATGCGCCAGCATTCCGCAACGCCGATATGAGGCTTCGCACGATCCGCGCGGCGCGCATGGGCGAGGCGATGGCGACGCTGCGCGCCGAGCTCGGCGAGGAGGCCGTGATCCTCGGCACGCGCCACGTCGCGGGCGGCGTCGAAGTCACCGCGGCGCTGGAGAGCGGCGACGACGAGCCGCTGGTCATCGCGCCGGATGCGCCGCACGCGGCCGCCATCCCGGCCGCGCTGCGGCGCCACAACCTGCCGCATGCGCTGGCGCAGCGCCTCGCGGGCGGAACGCTGGAAGCGGCGATCGCACGGACCTTCCGGTTCGAGGCGCTACCGCTCTCGGCCGCGCCGCTGCTGCTCTCGGGGCCGCCCGGCGCGGGCAAGACGACGAGCTGCGCAAAGCTCGCCACGCGGCTCGTGCTCGGCGGCACGAGGCCCTTGCTGATCACCGCCGATGGGCGGCGCGCCGGTGCGGCGGAGCAGCTCGCCGCCTTCGCACGCGTGCTGGACCTGCCGCTGGCCATCGCGAATTCGCCCGCGGCGCTGGCCAAGGCGCTGGCGCGGCGCGCGGCGGGCCAGCCGGCGCTGGTGGACCTGCCAGGCTGCGATCCCTTCGACGATGCCGCGGCGCGCCGCCACGCCGCGCTGGTGGAGGCCGCGCGTGGCACGCCGGTGCTCGTGCTGCCGGCCGGCCTGGATGCCGAGGAAGCGGCCGAGACGGCGCGCGCATTTCATCTGCTCGGCTGCCGGCACCTGCTGCCGACGCGCCTCGATGCGGCGCGGCGGCTCGGCGGCGTGCTGGCCGCGGCGGCGGCGGCCGACCTCGCCTTCACCGAGGCCGGCACCGGCATGGATGTGGCCGACGGCTTGACTCCGCTGGCAGCGGCCTGGCTCGCGCAGCGGCTTTCGCAGGGGGTGTCGTGACGGCGCAAGTGATCGCGGTGGCGTCCGGCAAGGGCGGCGTGGGCAAGACCTGGTTCGCCATCACGCTGACGCATGCGCTGGCGCAGCACGGCCGGCGCGTGGTGCTGCTCGACGCCGATCTGGGCCTGGCCAACGCCGATGTGCAGCTCGGCCTCGCGCCCACGCAGGATCTCGGCGCCGTGCTGGCCGGCCGCGCGAGCGCCGAGGCGGCGCTCATCGCGCATCCCGCGGGGTTCTATCTGCTGCCGGGCCGCTCCGGCTCCGGTGCGCTGGCCGAGCTCGGCGCGGCGGAGCGCGATGCGGTGCTGGCGCTGACGCGGCATCTCTGCGCCGGCTTCCAGCATGTCGTGCTCGACATCGGCGCCGGCGTCGGCGCAGCGCAGCGCAGCCTGCTCGCCGCCGCCGACATTCCGCTGGTTCTCGCCACGGAGGAGCCGACCAGCCTGACGGACGCCTACGCCGTGCTGAAGCTGCTGGCGCGCGATGCGCCGGAGCGCGCGCCGCGCCTTGTCGTGAACCTCGCGCCGAGCGCCGTCGCGGCGCAGCGCGTGCATGGCGCGCTGGACGCGGCGACGCGCCGCTTCCTCGGGCGCGGCCTGGCGCAGGGCGGCCACATACGGCGCGACGCGAAGGTGCCGGAGGCGATCCGCGCGCAGACCCCGCTGCTGACGCGCCACCCGACCAGCGCCGCGGCGGCGGATGTCAGCGCGATCGCGCGCTCACTCGCGGCGTAGAAGAAAAAGCACGCCGCGCACCGGCGCGCCCTTCTCCTCGCGCAGCACCGTCTCCTGCCGCGCGATCTCCAGGAGGCCCGCAGCGGCGGCCAGGCGGGCCACATGCGCGGGGTCGTGGCGGTAGCGCAGCCCGGCGCCGAGCGCGAAGGGCGAGTCCTCGCCGGCCTCGATGCTGAAGGCGGCGATGCCGCCGGGGGCGAGCGCGCCGGCGATGCCTTGAAACGCGGGCGCGAGGTCGCCGAGGTAGTTCAGCACATCGGCCGCCGCGACCAGGTCGAAGCGGTCGCGCTGGCGCGGCAGCCATTCGACAAGATCGGCTTCTTCCAGCGCATCGTAGAGCTTGCGCCTTCCCGCTTCCGCCAGCATGCGCGGCGACAGGTCGAGCCCCGTCATCCGCTTCGCGAAGGGTTGCAGCGCCACGCCCGACAGGCCGGTGCCGCAGCCAAGGTCGAGCACGCGCCGCGATCCGTCCGCCGCCACCCCCGCATCGCGCAGCATCTGCGCGAGCAGCGCCGGCGTGCGGTAGCCCAGCCTTCCTTCCAGCTCTGCGTCGAAGCGCGGCGCGTACTGGTCGAACAGATCCTTCACATAGGAAGCGGGGGCACGATCCGGCGGCGCTTCCTCGCCGAGTCCGGCCAGCAGGAAGCGTGCCTGCGCCAGCAACGGCGCCGGCGCGGGCAGCGCCAGCACGCGGCGCGCCGCTTCCGCCGCGCCAGGATCCTTCGCCTCGCGCAGCGCATGGGCCAAGGCCAGCCAGGGCTCGGGCGCATCGGGGGCGATCGTCACGGCGCGGCGCAGCGGCGCCAGCGCGCCGACGGCATCACCCGCCGCGGTCAGCGCCTGGCCCAGGTTGCGCAGCGTGACCGCATCATCCGGCCGGCGCGCCAGCGCGGCCCGCAGCGCCGCCACCGCTTCGCCGATGCGCCCGGCCTCGGCCAGGGTGGCGCCGTGATTGGCCAGGAAGATCGGGCTGTCCGGCCGCTCCGCCACGGCGCGGCGGGACAGTTCCAGGGCGCGTGCCGTGTCGCCGCGCTGCCGCGCCACGATGCCGAGCAGGTTCAGCGCATTGCCGTTGCGCGGCTGCTGCGAAAGCACCTTGCGATACAGACGCGCCGCCCCGTCCAGGTCGCCCTGCGCATGCCGCGCCGTGCCCTCGCGCAGGAGCTCGTCAACCGAGGCTTGCGCCATGCGTCCCCGCTCCGCGAAGCTGGCCCGGCATGCTTGGCGCCCTCTCCTCCCTCGTCCGGCCCGGGCGCGACCTGCGCGTGGATTTCGTACGGGGGCTGGCGCTCTGGTTCATCTTCATCGACCACACGCCCGGCAATCTGCTCGGCAAGCTCACGCTGCGCAACGTGGCCCTGATGGATGCCACGGAGGTCTTCGTGCTGCTGGCCGGGTACGCCTCGGGGCTCGCCTATGGCCGGCTGCTGGAGCGGGAGGGCTGGGCGCCCGCGGCGGCGCGGGTGGCGGGCCGGGTCGGCACGCTCTACGTCGCGCACATCTTCCTCTTCGTCGTCTTCACGGCGCAGGTGGGCTATTCCGCCGCGCTGCTGGATCACGCCGCCTATCTGGACGAGCTCGCCCTCGATCCCTTCGGGCAGGAGCCCTACCGCGCCATGCTGGAGGCGCTGCTGCTGCGCTATCAGCCGCATTTCCTGGACATCCTGCCGCTCTACATCGCCGTGCTGGCGATGTTCGCGCTGGCGCTGCCGCTGGTGGCGCGGCCGCTGCTGCTGCTGGGCCTGTCGCTTGGGCTCTACCTGATCGCACGCGGGCTGGACCTGGCGCCGCCGGGCTGGGGCGATGCCGAATGGTTCTTCAACCCGCTCGCCTGGCAGCTGCTGTTCGCGATCGGCGTGGTGCTGGCGCGCGCCGACCCGGCCTGGCTGGCGCGGCGCCTGCCCTGGAACCGCTGGGTCGCGGCGCTGGCGGTGCTGGCGCTGGTCGCCGTGGCGGTGCTGCTGAACCTTGTCTGGCACGGTCCGGCGCGGGGGTGGGAGCCGCCCGCGGCGCTCGCCGCCTGGCTCGCCGGGGTGGACAAGACCGGCCTGCACCCGGCGCGGCTGGCCACCGTGCTGCTCGCGGCCTGGCTGGTGGCGCATCTGCTGCCGGCGCAGGCGGGTTTCCTCTCCGGCCGGCTGGCCGCGCTCTTCGTGCTGATGGGCCAGCAGAGCCTGCCGGTCTTCTGTTCCGGCATCTTCCTGTCGTTCCTCGGGCGGCTCGCGATAGAGGTCTCGGCCGGCCTGCCCATGCAGGTCGCGGTCAACCTCGCGGGGCTGGCGGCACTGGTGGCGGTCGGCGCCGTCTCGGCCTGGTATGGCGGGGAGGGCAGCCGGCGCCGCAAGCCGCCGGCGCCCGGCTTGCCGGCCCAGCCCGGCGCGGTTACCGGTTGAGCGCGATGCGCCGCCTGGCTGCCACCCTACCGCTGGTTCTCGCCCTGTGGGGGCTGCCGCCAGCCGCCGCCGCCGGGCCCGAGCCCGCCTGTGATGTCACACCGGAGCTGATCGAGGCAGCGCCGCTGCCCGGCACCTTCGCCGCCATCGCCCGCGGCGAGCTTCGGATCATGGTGGTGGGCAGCGCCTCCACGGCGGGCGGCGGCACCTCGGGGCCGGAGGCCACCTGGCCCGCGCGGCTGCAGGCGAGGCTGGCCACGCGGCTGTCGCCGGTGGTGGTGCGGCTGGAGAGCTTCGGCCGACGCGGCTCCACGGCCGCGGACCACGCCAGGATCATCGCGGCCGAGGCGGCGCGCTTCCGCCCGCACCTGATCATCTGGCAGCTGGGCACCGTGGAGGCGGCGCGCGGCCTGCCGGCTGAGGAGATGTCGGAAGCCGTCCAGGACGCCGCCGCGCGCCTGCGCGCCGCGCGCGGCGAGCTGACCGACCTGATCCTGATGGACATGCAGTTCTCGCGCTTCTTCCGCGCCAACGCGAATGTCGAGGCCTATCGCGACCAGTTGCGCATCGCCGCCGCCGCCGCCGGCGCGCAGCTGTTCAGCCGCTGGTCCATCATGCAGCACTGGGCCGAAACGGACACGGTGGACCTGGAGCGCGCACCGCGGGAGCGCCGCATGGCGGTCGCCGATGCCCTGCATGACTGCCTGGCACGCGCGCTCGTTGCGTTCATCCGGCAGGGCGTGGCGGATATGCGCCGCTGAGATGCAGCGCGTCGGACACACCCATGCTGGGAAGGGAGGAACCGCCAGCAGGCATGGACGCTCCTTCCCGGATGAGCGCGCAGCTTCGACCGGCGGAGGCGCCGCCCCCGGCGGCGCGCTCTCCTGACAGCGAAACGGACCCCGCCGCCGACGCGGCACTCGGCAGCTGGCTGCGCCGGGAACTCGGCCGCCTCTACGACGCCGCGCTCACCGAGCCGCTGCCGGAGGCACTGACGGCGCTGCTGGACGCCGGGCGGCAGGACCGTGAATAGGGCGCGGTCGCCGGCGCCTCAGAACAGCCCCTCCACATTCCCGGCCGCATCCAGCGTGATCGTCTCCGCGGCGGGGCGGCGCGGCAGGCCCGGCATCGTCATGATCTCCCCGCAGATCGCCACCACGAAGCCCGCGCCGGCGGAGAGGCGCACGTCGCGCAGCGGCAGCGCATGGCCGCTTGGCGCGCCGAGCGCGGTCGGGTCCACGCTGAAGGAATACTGCGTCTTCGCCACGCAGACCGGCAGGTGTCCGAAGCCTTCCTGCTCCCACCGCGCCAGGCGCTGCGCGACCGGCGCCGGAATGGTCACCTCCGCGGCGCGATAGATCTCGCGCGCGATGGTGCGCAGCTTCTCGGCCAGCGGCATCGCATCCGGGTAGAGCGGGGCGAAGCGCGCCGCGCCGCGATCGAGCCGCGCCTTCACCGCCCGGGCCAGGTCCATCGCCCCCTCGGCGCCGTCGGCCCAGTGCGTGCAGAGGATCGCCTCGGTGTCGAGCCGCGCCATCGCCTGCTGGATCGCCGCGATCTCCGCTGCCGTGTCGGAGGTGAAGCGGTTCAGCGCCACCACCACCGGCAGGCCGAACTTGTGCATGTTCTCGACATGGCGGGCGAGGTTCACCACGCCGCGCTCCACCGCCGCCACGTCCTCCCGCCCCAGATCGGCTTTGGCCACGCCGCCGTGCATCTTGAGCGCGCGAACGGTCGCGACGACGACGCAGGCCCCCGGCTCCAGCCCGGCCAAGCGGCACTTGATGTCCAGGAACTTCTCCGCGCCGAGATCGGCGCCGAAGCCCGCTTCCGTGACCACCACATCGGCCAGGCCGAGGCCGAGGCGCGTGGCGACGACGCTGTTGCAACCATGCGCGATGTTGGCGAAGGGGCCGCCATGCACCAGCGCCGGGGAGCCCGCGATGGTCTGCACCAGGTTTGGCGACAGCGCATCCTTCAGCAGCACCGCCATGGCGCCGTCCGCCTTGAGGTCCGCCGCGGTCACCGCCTTCCCGTCCCGCGTGCGGCCCACGATCATCCGGCCGAGCCGCGCCTTGAGGTCGGCGAGGTCACGCGCCAGGCAGAACACCGCCATCACCTCGGACGCCACGGTGATGTCGAACCCGTCCTCCCGCACCACGCCCTGCGTCGCGCCGCCGAGGCCGACGACGCAGTCGCGCAGGTTGCGGTCGTTCATGTCCATCGCCCGCCGCCAGGTGACGCGCCGCGGATCGAGGCCGAGCTCGTTTCCCCAGTAGAGGTGATTGTCGAGCATCGCGGAGAGCAGGTTGTTGGCGCTGGTGATCGCGTGGAAGTCGCCCGTGAAGTGGAGGTTGATGTCCTCCATCGGCAGCACCTGCGCGTAGCCGCCGCCCGTGGCGCCGCCCTTCACCCCGAAGCACGGCCCGAGCGAGGGCTCGCGCAGCGCGATCATGGTGCGGCTGCCGAGCGCGTTCAGCGCATCGCCGAGGCCGATGGTGGTGGTGGTCTTGCCCTCCCCGGCCGGGGTCGGGCTGATGCCCGTCACCAGCACCAGCTTGCCGGCCGGGCGGGCGGAGGCCTCCGCGACGAAGTCCTGGGACAGCTTGGCCTTGTACTTGCCGTAGGGCTCGAGCGCCGAATCGGGGATGCCGGCCCTCGCGGCGATTTCGGCGATCGGGCGGAGCGTCGCGGCGCGCGCGATATCGAGGTCCGTCGGCATGGCCGCGCTTTTCTCCGGATTGTGCAGGGCGTCCCGCGGGCGCTTATCCGGCCGGGAGCGAAAGGTAAAGCGGTGGAACTCGGGCGCCGAGACACCATCTCGGCGCGAAATCCAGGGTGGACCTCCTTTCGATGAACCGACTCCTGCGCGGGCTCGCCGCATTGCTGCCGTGCCTTCTCGCAGCGCCCGCATGGGCACAGACAGGCCTCGCCCCGCAGGCCGCCCCGGCCCTGGGCCAGCCGCAGCAGGACCGGTGGCGGGTCGGCATCGCCATCGGCGCGCTGCTCTCCCCGGACTATCTCGGCTCCAACGATTTCATCGTCCGGCCGCTGGCGTCGCCCGACATTCGCTCGCCGAACGACACCTTCTTCCTGTCCTTCCGCGACGGGCTCGGCACCACCTTGCTGCGGGACGGTGGCTTGAGCGCCGGGCTGGTGCTGAAGCCGCGCTTCGGCCGCGACCAGGACGACAACGCGGCCCTCGCGGGCATGGGCGACATCCGCATCTCCGGCGAGGGTGGCGCCTTCCTGTCCTACGGCACGCGTGAATGGCTCGCCCGCGGCGAGGTGCGGCAGGCCTTCGGCGGCTATTCGGGCGTTGTGGCCGAAGCCCGGCTCGACCGTATCTTCCGGCCACGGCAGGACCTGATCCTGTCCACCGGACCGCGGCTGTCCTGGGGCAATTCCGGCTTCGCCGAGACCTGGTTCGGCGTGGACCCCTCGCAGTCGCAAAGAAGCGGCTACGCCGTGTTCACGCCGAACGACTACTGGTTCGCGGCGGTCGCGGGCGGCGCGACCTGGGTGATCAACGACCGATGGGCGTTGATCGCCTTCGGTGAGGTCGGCCAGATCTTCGGCGATTCCGCCGACAGCCCGCTGGTGCAGCGCGGCAGCGCGACCCAGGGCGTGGTCGGGCTGACATTGGCCTACCGCTTCTGGCCGTGACACCAGGCGTCGCCCGGCGCGTTGCGCGCGCATGGCGAGCCCCTGCATCGATGTCTGCCGCTACGACAGCGCCACCGGCTGGTGCTTCGGCTGCGGCATGACGAAGCCCGAGAAGAAGCGCTGGAAGAAGGACAAGGAGGGGCGGCCGGCGCTGCGCTCCGCCCTGGCCGCGCGCCTGGCCGAGCTTGGCGCGGCCGGTTGGCCCACCGGCAAGGCAGCGCGCAAGGCCGGCAAGGGGTGATGGACCCGGAGATTCCCGGAATGGCAAGGCGTTGCAATGATGCAACGGTATGCTGCATCGCGGTAGTGTCTTGATTTAGGTCAAGGTTCTCCGAACCCGCTGGTTGAAGTCTCCCTGCCGCGGTCGCGCAGAGACAGGCCGCGGATCGGAAGGCTCAAGATGAACGTCAAGATGATCGCCGCGGCCCTGGCCCTCGCCACCGCGGCCGCGCCGGCGCTGGCGCAGGACGCGCGCGGCAAGCGGGCGGGCGACTTCGTGCTCGGCGCGGGGCTGATCGGCGTGCTGCCCGTCTCCGGCGGCAGCACCAGCATCGGCGGCACCCCGAGCGCGAGCGATTCGGTGACGCCGCAGCTCGATTTCACCTACTACATCTCGCCGAACATCGCGCTGAACCTGATCGCCGCCACGTCCCGCCACGATGTGGAGGTGCAGAACGTGCCCGGCGCCGGCACGATCGACCTGGGCCGGGTCTGGGCCCTGCCGCCCACCCTGACGCTGCAGTACCACCCGCTGCCGGCCTCGCGCTTCAGCCCCTATATCGGCGTCGGGTTGAACTACACCGTGTTCTACGGCGAGGGCGGCGGGCGCAGCGCCGGCATCAACTCGGTGGATGTCGAGAATGCCTGGGGCTGGGCGCTGAATGCCGGCGTGGACTACGAGATCACGCCCAACTGGCTCGCCAACCTCGACGTGAAGCGCATCTGGCTGAGCCCGGATGTGCGGGTGAATGGCGGGGCCGTGACCGGCCAGGCCGATCTCGATCCCTGGGTCATCGGCGTGAGTGTCCGCTACCGGTTCTGATCTCCCGGGCGGCATAGGCCGACGCGGTTGGCAGAGGGGGGCGGGGCGCGGTAGAAGCCCGGCCTCCACTCCCTCCGCCGGAAGTCCTGCCCATGCCTGCGTGGCAATACGTCTATGTGATGAAAGACCTCACCAAGTCCTATCCGGGCGGGCGCGAGGTCTTCAAGGGCATCACCCTCTCCTTCCTGCCCGACGCCAAGATCGGCGTGCTCGGCCCGAACGGGGCCGGCAAGTCCACGCTGATGAAGATCATGGCCGGCCTCGACAAGGAATTCGGCGGCGAGGCCTGGGCCGCGGAGGGGGCGCGCGTCGGCTACCTGCCGCAGGAGCCGCACCTCAACCCCGACAAGACGGTCGGCGAGAACGTCATGGAGGCGTTCACCGAGCTCAACGCGCAGATGAAGCGCTTCAACGAGATCTCGGAGGCCTTCGCCAACGAGATGTCGGAGGACGAGATGAACGCCCTGCTCGCCGAGCAGGCCGCGCTGCAGGAGAAGATCGACGCCGCCGAGGGATGGGAGATGGAGCGGCGGGTGGAGATCGCGCTGGACGCGCTGCGCTGCCCGCCCTTCGACAGCCCGGTGGCGCATCTCTCGGGCGGCGAGCGCCGGCGCGTCGCGCTGTGCAAGCTGCTGCTGGAAAAGCCCGACCTGCTGCTGCTGGACGAGCCGACCAACCACCTCGATGCCGAAAGCGTCGCCTGGCTGGAGAAGACGCTGCGCGAATGGCAGGGCGCGGTGCTGGTCGTCACCCATGACCGCTACTTCCTGGACAACGTGACCAACTGGATCCTGGAAGTGGATCGCGGGCGCGGCTTCCCGTACCAGGGGAACTACAGTTCCTACCTCGACCAGAAGCGCAAGCGCCTGCAGCAGGAGGAGCGCGAGGAGAGCGCGCGGCAGCGCCAGCTTGCTCGGGAGCAGGAGTGGATCGGGCGTTCCCCGGCCGCGCGCCAGGCCAAGTCCAAGGCGCGCATCACCGCCTATGAGGACCTGCTGGCCAAGAGCCAGGAGAAAGGCATCGGCGAGGCCGAGATCGTGATCCCGCCCGCGCCGCGCCTCGGCAACCTGGTCATCCAGGCAGAGAAGCTGCGCAAGGGCTACGGCAACCGCCTGCTGATCGAGGACCTCGACTTCAAGCTGCCGCCGGGCGGCATCGTCGGCATCATCGGGCCCAACGGCGCGGGCAAGTCCACGCTGTTCAAGATGATCACCGGCGTCGAGCAGCCCGACGGCGGCAAGCTGACCATCGGTGACAGCGTGAAGCTCGGCTACGTGGACCAGTCGCGCGACAGCCTCGACGACAACAAGACCGTCTGGCAGGAAATCTCGGACGGGATGGACCAGATCACCATCGGCAAGCGCACCATCCCGTCGCGCGCCTACGTCGCCGCCTTCAACTTCAAGGGCGCCGACCAGCAGAAGCGCGTGGGCATCCTCTCGGGCGGCGAGCGCAACCGCGTGCACCTGGCAAAGATGCTGAAGCGCGAGCACAACGTGCTGCTGCTGGACGAGCCGACCAACGACCTCGACGTGGACACGCTGCGCGCGCTGGAAGACGCGCTCGAGGATTTCGCGGGCTGCGCGGTGGTGATCAGCCACGACCGCTGGTTCCTCGACCGTCTCGCGACCCACATCCTCGCCTTCGAGGGCGACAGCCATGTCGAGTGGTTCGAGGGCAATTTCGAGGCCTATGAGAACGACAAGCGCCGCCGTCTCGGCGCCGCCGCCACCGAGCCGCACCGGCTGAAGTACAAGCCGCTCGCCAGGTGAGCATCGGGCTGCATGGCGCGCCGCGCACGCTGAACACGGCGCGCCTCTCCCTCCTTCCGCCGGCGCCGGAGCAGCTGCCCGACCTCATCCGCCTCAAGGCCGACGAAGCCGTCTTCGGCTTCATGCTGCACGGCGTGCGCACGCCCGCGCGCACGAAGGAGGAGCTCGAGGACGACATCGAGTTCTGGCTGGTGCGCGGCTACGGCACCTGGAGCGTCTTCGAGCGGGAGACCGGCACCTTCCTCGGCATCTGCGGGCTGATGGAACGGCCCGACGGGCGCGGCGTGGCGCTGCGCTTCGCGCTCTGGCCGGAGTGCCGCGGCAAGGGCTATGCGCGGGAAGCGGCGGCGGCCGCGCTGGCCTTCGGCCACCGCGCCGGCCTCAAGCGGATCATCGCGGTGGCGCGGGAGACGAACCTGTCCTCTCGCGGCGTGCTGACGGATATCGGCATGCGCGAATGCGGCGAGTTCCGCCACCAGGGCCACCGGATGCTGGTGTTCGAGAGTCTTCGTTAGGCCTCATGCGCCGGCGGCAGTCCCGGCGCGTCAGCCGCCTGCGCGCGCCGCCATCTGCTGGATCTGGTTGCGCATCGCCTGCAGCAGCGCCGCGACCTGACCGCCGTTGCGGGTGATCACGCTGCTGTATTCGCTGCGCGTGGTCAGCCGCAGGCTCGTTCCCTCGGCGATGACGTCCACGACCTTGGGCTGGCCGCCGATCTCCGCCACGCGCCAGTCCAGCCCGAAGGCCGGGTTGCCCGGCCGCTCCACCACGGTGTTGACCAGCGCATCCTCCTCGGTGCGCGCCTGTGTCCGGCCAAGCGTGAAGCGCACGCCCTGGTATTCGCCGAAGCGCGACGAGAGGTTGTGGATCAGCACCTGCTCGAAGAGCTTGAGGTATTCCTGCTGCTGCTCGGGCGTCGCCTGGCGCCACCAGCGGCCCAGGATGAAACGCCCGACGCCTTCCACGTCCACGGCGCGGCGCAGGATCTCCGCCACCCGCTCGCGCCGCTGCGCGACCGACTGGCCGGCGGCGTTGATCGCGCCGACAAGCTGCTCCCCGGTCTGCTGGATGAAGGCCGTGGCGCGCCCGATATCCACCTGCTGCGCCATGCCCCCCCGAAGCGGCAGGCCGGTTGCGACCGCAGCGGCGGCGACCAGGAGAAGGCGGCGGGGCGTGGACGTCATCGCGTCATCCTCTCTGCTGCGGCAGGTCTCGACCGCCATCAACGGCGCGGGCCCTCGATGCCGGTGCCGGCGCCGAAGCCGGTGCCGCGGGCGGCGGGCGATTCGAGACTCTGGTTGCTGATCTCGTTGGCGCGGCGCTGCCGGTAGGCGCTGCGCAGCGCGGCATACGGGTCGAGGGAGCCCTCGCGCAGGGCATCGAGCGGCTCGATCAGCCCTTCGCGCGTGTCCACGGCGCCCAAGGCACCGCGGCTGATCGTCACCGTCTCGATCAGTTCGCCACCGCTCAACCAGGAGAACGGGTCGCTCGCCAGACCCATTGCGGCGCCGCTCAGGTCGCGCGGATTGGATGGCCCGAGCACCGGAACGAACAGGTAGGGACCCTCCGGGAAGCCCCAGACCGCCAGGGTCTGGCCGAAATCCTCGGTGTGGCCGAGCAGGCCGAAATCCTTCGCCACGTCGAAGATGCCGCCGATGCCGAGGGTGGTGTTGAGCAGGAACCGCCCGGCCGTGGTGCCGGCGCGCTGCGTCTCGCCCTGCAGCACGTCGTTCACGAGGATGATCGGGGATCGCAGATTCGCCAGCACGTTGCGGATCGCGGTGCGCACCTCGGGCGGCAGGAAGATACGGTATGCTTCCGCAGCCGGGCGAAGGATCAGCGTGTCCAGCCCGTCATTGACGATATACATGGCCCGGTTCAAGGGCTCGATCGGATCGTTGTTGGCCTCGAACTCGGCCACCGCCTCGGGGTCGGTCGGGTCCGGCCGTGTCGCGCAGGCGCCAAGCGCCAGCGCGGCGCCGAGGGCGAGCGCAACGGGAAGGCGATACGCGGGCATGCGCGTGCGGCTCAAGGGGACCTCCGGGCGGATATCCGGCGGGGGGGCACCGGACGGTCGCGCCCCGGGACTTCCAAGTGGCGCGGCGGCGCCCTTATAAGCGCCCGCGCGCCGTAGCGGAACGGTCGTGCTGTTGCGGCGTGTTGCGGGCCGTTGGCGCAGCGTGCCGAGATCGCGGGGGAGTATGCGCGGATGAACATGGCCTTGTCTGGCACGCTGCAGCGCTGGCTGACCGGCCCGCGCGTGGCCGGCTTGCCGCAGCCCACCGAACTGCCGCCGCCCAAGCTCTCCTTCGAATTCTTCCCGCCGAAGAACGAGACGCTGGAGCAGCAGCTCTGGACCGCGATCCGCCGGCTGGAGCCGCTTGCCCCGCGCTTCGTCTCCGTCACCTACGGCGCCGGCGGGTCCACCCGCGCGCGCACGCACGAAACCGTGTCCCGCCTCGCGCGGGAGACCTCGCTGACGCCGGCGGCGCATCTCACCTGCGTCGGCGCCACCTGCGAGGAGGTGGACGAGGTGGCGCGCGGCTATCTCGCGGCCGGGGTGCGCCACATCGTCGCGCTCCGCGGCGATCCGCCCGCCGGCGCCAGCGAATACACGCCCCATCCGGGCGGCTACGCCCAGGCCGAGGACCTGGTGCGCGGCCTCCGCCGCATCGCCGATTTCGACATCAGCGTCGGGGCCTATCCCGAGACGCATCCCGCCGCGACCTCCGCCGATGCAGACCTCGACTTCCTCAAGCGCAAGATCGATGCCGGCGCCACGCGGGCCATCACCCAGTATTTCTTCGACACCGACATCTATCTGCGGTTCCTGGATCGCTGCGCGGCGGCGGGCATCACCGTCCCGATCGTGCCGGGCATCCTGCCGGTCTCAAACTTCAAGCAGGTGCAGAAGTTCAGCGCGATGTGCGGCGCCTCGGTTCCCGCCTGGATGGCGCGCCTGTTCGACGGTCTGGACGAGGACGCAGAGACGCGCCGCCTGATCGCCGCCGTCGTCGCGGCGGAACAGGTGCGGCTGCTGCAGGCCAACGGGGTGGACGAGTTCCACTTCTACACCCTGAACCGCGCCGACCTGACCTATGCCATCGCGCATCTGCTGGGGGTGCGGCCGCAGTCGGCCGGCTGAGGCGGCCCAGTGACCGGAGGGGCGCCGGCCCCGAAGGTGCGGATCGGCCCGCCCGACATCCAGGGAGTCGCCCCGGGCCGGGGCGCATGTGCCAGGCTGGCCGCATGTCGGCCAGTCCGAAGCTGCCCTTCCACCTGACGCGCGATGAATTCCTGGCCTGGTGCCCGGATGACGGCCAGCGCTGGCAGTTGCTGGACGGCGAGCCGGTGGCCATGGCGCCGGCCCGGTTCGGGCACGCCGCGCTGCAGTCCGAGGCCTCCCGCCTGCTGTCCAATCACCTCGCCGCGCGCGGCAGCCCCTGCGTGGTGCTGACGGCGCCCGGCGTCGTGCCGCATTTCCGCGCCGGGGTGAATTTCCGCGTGCCCCACCTGGGCGTCACCTGCACGCCGGTGCCGCCCGATGCGGTCTTCCTCCCGGCGCCCGTCCTGCTGGTTGAGATCCTCTCGCCCGGCAACGAACGCGACAGCTGGGCGAATGTCTGGGCCTACACGACCATCCCGAGCGTGCGGGAGATCCTGGTCCTGCATACGAGGGAAGTCCGCGCGGAGCTGCTGCGACGCCAGCCGGACGGCAACTGGCCCGCCAACTCGCTGCAGGTGACGCAGGGCGAGCTGGTGCTGGACAGCCTCGGCTTCGCCGGCCCGGTCGGCGCGCTCTACCGGACGGCCGGCATCAGCGGAACAGGTTGAACTTCTCCGCCAGGAACAGCGTGCCGAACAGCGTGCCCGCGAAGATCAGCAGGTGGTTCCGGATGGCCTCCTTCCGATAGACCATCGCCGGCGGCGGCTCCGGCAAGGCGGAGGCGGCGAGTGCGGCCAGGCCCCGCGGCTCCTGCTCGGGTGGCGGCGCGGCAGGGGTGGCGGCAGCGACGGCGTCGGCCACCGCGGCCTGGGCCTCGGACGGCGTCAGGCAGGGGCCGAGATAGACGAAGCGCCGCGCCGCCTCCTCGGGCCCGATCGTGCTGCCGTCCCACAGCACCCAATGGCGCAGATGCGTGTTCCACCCGATCGGCAGCGGATGCCCGCCGGCTTCCTCCGACCGGCTCACCCAGTGCCAGGGCCGGTTGGGGTCGGCGGGCTCGCCGAGGCGGGAATCGGGCCAGGACATCGCATCACCCAGGCTGTTGCCAGGTCAGCCTAGATCACCTCGGCGCCTGGCCGTAACCCCGTGCGGTCAGCAGGCCGGTCGCAAGCGGTCGTACACCGGGCGCAGCAGGAAGGGGCTCAGGAAGAGCGGGAACTGGCACAGCGCGAAGAACAGCAGGATGCGCGGCTCCGTCGCGGCCGGCAGCACCGCCAGGTAAAGTGCCATGTTGCGGTTGCCGCTGAGCAGCCCGGTCGCGAGCGCGACGCGCGGCCCGGCCGGCCAGGTCACCAGCGCCGTCAGCGCGTTCAGGCCGAAATTGCCGAGGAAGGCCAGCGCCAGGCCGCCCGCCACCCAGGCCGGCTCGGCCAGCAGCTTGGCCAGCATGCCGTCCATCACGCCGATGCCGTACATCACCAGCAGCACCACGACCGTACCGTCCACCATGCCGGACCAGTCCGCCAGCCGTGCCGGCGCCACCACCCGCCGGATGATGAGCGCCAGGATCAGCGGCAGCAGCACGATCAGCGTCAGCCGCGCCATCAGCCCGCCGATCGAGATGGCGAGGTCGATGCCGAGCAGGCCGAGCGCCAGCGGCGGCGCCGTGAAGGGCACGAGCAGCGTGGAGATCACCGCCACGACCAGCGAGATCGAAGCATCCAGCCCCACCAGTCGCGCAAAAGCCGGCGAGGAGGTGGCGGCGCAGCCCGTCGCCATGATCACCAGCGCCGCGCCGAGCGGCCCGTCCAGCCCGACCAACCGCGTCAGCGCGAAGACGATCAGCGGGCAGGCCAACAGGATCCAGGCGATCAGCGCCGCCACCAGCAGCGGTCGGCGCAGATAGCCCAGCACCTGGCCGAGATCGATCCGCAGCATCACCAGCGTCATCAGCCCGGCGACGGTGATGGTCAGCGTCTCTCGCAGCAGCGCGGCGAGCGGCGGCACGGCCACGCCCACGAAGATGCAGCCGGCGAGCAGCGGCCCGCCGTGCCGCGCCGCCCATTCGAGAAAAGACCTGATCGGAGACAAGGGACCGGGGGTTCGGGCGCGGTTGGAGACGTTCGATCTGTGTTCTATATCCTGGGGTGTGTTCCCGCGCCATCTCCTCCCGCTCGTCGCGTTGGCCCTGCTTGCCGCGCCGCCCGCCCTTGCGGCCTGCACCGATCCGGCCGGGCCCGAGGTCGTCTGGCGGCGCTGCCTGCTGGATGGGCGGGACCTGTCCGGCGCCAATCTGGCGGGCGCGGTGCTGCGCGACACGTCGCTGCAGCGGGCCCGGCTGGTGGGGGCGAATCTTACGGGCGCCGACGCCTTCAATGCGCGCTTCGTCTCTTCCGATCTCACGGATGTGGACATGAGCGGCGCGACCTTGCGGGAGGTGGACTTCACCCGGGCCGTGCTGCGCAACGCGAAGCTGGCCGGGGCGGATCTGCGCCGCGCCAGGCTGTTCCGCGCGGACCTCACCGGCGCCGATCTCACCGGCGCCAATCTGGAGGGCGCCGATCTCTCCCACACCGTGCTGGCCGGCGTGCGCTGGACCGACGGGCAGCGCGTCTGCGCCGCCGGCAGCGTGGGTGCCTGCCAATGAGTGATTACCTCGCGAAGCTGAACCCGGAGCAGCGCGAGGCCGTCGAGACGCTGGACGGGCCGCTGCTGGTGCTGGCGGGTGCCGGCACCGGCAAGACCCGCGTGCTGACCACGCGCTTCGCCCACATCCTGATGAGCGGCAAGGCACGGCCGTGGGAGGTGCTGGCCGTCACCTTCACCAACAAGGCCGCGCGCGAGATGCGCGAGCGCGTCGCGCACATCCTCGGCCGGCCGGTTGAGGGTCTCTGGCTCGGCACCTTCCACGCGCTCTGCGCACGCATGCTGCGCCGGCATGCGGAGCTGGTCGGGCTGAAGAGCAGCTTCACCATCCTCGACGCCGACGACCAGCTTCGCCTGCTGAAGCAGGTGATGGAGGCCGAGCGTGTGGACCTGAAGCGCTGGCCCGCGCAGGGGATGATGGCGATCATCCAGCGCTGGAAGGACCGGGGCCTGACGCCCGCGCGCGTCACGCCGGCGGAGGACACGGACTACGCCGCCAATCGCGGCCGCGCACTGTATGAGGCGTATCAGGAGCGGCTGCGCGCGCTGAACGCCGCGGATTTCGGCGATTTGCTGCTGCACATGACGGAGATCCTGCGCACGCATCCCGAGGTGCTGGCGGATTACCACCGCGCCTTCCGCTACATCCTGGTCGACGAGTACCAGGACACCAACCTGGTGCAGTACTACTGGCTGCGCCTGCTCGCGCAGCGGCCCGATCCGCAGCCGCAGAACATCTGCTGCGTCGGCGACGACGACCAGTCGATCTATTCCTGGCGCGGCGCCGAGATCGAGAACATCCTTCGCTTCGAGAAGGATTTCCGGGGCGCGAAGATCGTGCGCCTGGAGGCGAACTACCGTTCCACGCGCCCGATCCTCGGCGCCGCATCCGGGCTCATCGCGCGCAACACCGGCCGGCTCGGCAAGACCTTGCGGCCCGGGCGCAACGACGCCGATGGGGAGAAGGTGCGCGTCGTCTCTCTCTGGGACAGCGAGGAGGAGGCGCGCATGGTGGGCGAGCGCATCGAATCGCTGCGCCGCTCCGGCCATTCGCTCAACGAGGTCGCGATCCTGGTGCGCGCGGGCTTCCAGACCCGCAGCTTCGAGGAACGGCTGATCGTGCTCGGCCTGCCCTATCGCGTGGTGGGCGGGCTGAAATTCTACGAGCGCGCCGAGATCCGCGATGCGATGGCCTATCTGCGCGTGCTGAACCAGCCCGCCGACGACCTGGCCTTCGAGCGCATCGTCAACACGCCGAAGCGGGGCCTCGGCGAGTCCGGCATGCGCGCGCTGCACGAATTGGCGCGCGCCGAGCGCATCCCGCTGCACGACGCCGCCGCCCGCATCACCGAAGGCGACGCGCTGAAGCCCAAGCCGCGCAATGCGCTGCGCGAGCTGATCCAGGGCTTCGCGCGCTGGCGGCAGGTGAATGCGAAGGAAGGCCATGTCGTCGCCGCGGCGACGGTGCTGGAGGAAAGCGGCTATACCGCCATGTGGCAGGCGGATCGCAGCCCGGAAGCGCCCGGCCGGCTCGAGAACCTGAAGGAATTGCTGCGTGCGATGGGCGAGTTCCAGAACCTCGCCGGCTTCCTCGACCATGTCGCGCTGGTGATGGAGAATGACGAGAACGCCGAGGGCGAGCGGCTGCAGATCATGACGCTGCACGCCGCGAAGGGGCTGGAATTCGACACCGTCTTCCTGCCTGGCTGGGAGGAAGGGCTGTTCCCCTCCCAGCGCAGCCTGGACGAGGGCGGGGAGAAGTCGCTGGAGGAGGAGCGGCGCCTCGCCTATGTCGGCATCACCCGCGCGCGGAAGCACGCCATCATCAGCCACGCCGCGAACCGCCGCATCTACGGCAACTGGTCGCCCGCCATTCCCTCCCGCTTCCTCGACGAATTGCCGGAGGAGATGATCATGCGCGAAGGCGCCTCCGCCTCGCGCGGCATGCGCGACACGCCCTCGGTCTTCGGCGGTGGCGGGCTGCTCGCGCGCCGCCCGCGCGTGATCGAGGCCGGCGCCTGGGAAGTGAAGGAGCGCCCGGCGCATTCCGCGAGCTTCGCGCGCGGGGAGCGCGTGTTCCACGACAAGTTCGGCTACGGCACCGTGCTGCAGGTGGAGGACGACCGGCTGGAGGTCGCCTTCGACAAGGCGGACACCAAGCGCGTGCTGGACCGGTTCCTGCGCAAGGCGAGCGAGGCGTGATGCGCGACACCTATTCCGGCCCGCGCGACCGCCGCGCCGATCCGCTCGAGACGATCTGGCTGGATGCGCTGCCCGAGGATGCGGTCCCGCCCTATGAGGCTGCGCTGCAGACCGTCTGCCGCTCCGTCGCGCTGTTCCGCGACGAGGCGACCGACACGTGGCGCCTCGAGGGCGTGCGGCCGCAGGGCGCGGGGGAGGAGGAGCTGGCGGGCGCGCTGGCACTCGCCGCCGTCGTCACCGGCCATGACGCGGCGCTGCAGGCGGCGCCGGTGGAGGCGGAGGGCTGGCTCGCCCGCACCGCGCAGGCTTTCGGCGAGCAGGAGATCGGCGGCGACTTTCTCATCCGCCCGACCCATCTCCCCGCGACGCGCGTGTATGGCCGCACGGTGCTGGTGCTGGATGCGGGCATCGCCTTCGGCTCCGGCGAGCATGCCTCGACCCGCGGCTGCCTGGTCGCCTTTGCGCGTGCGCAGAAGGACCGGCGGCGCATGCGGCGCATCCTCGATCTCGGCACCGGGTCGGGCATCCTTGCGATGGCCGCGGCGAAGCGGCGCAGGCGCCCGGTGCTGGCCACCGACATCGAGCCCTGGAGCGTGCGCGTCGCCGAGCAGAACGCGGCCATGAACGGCGTGGGCAGGCTGGTCCGCGCGCGCCTCGCCGATGGCTGGGGCGAGCGCCATGTGCGGGGCGGGCGGCCCTATGACCTGGTCTTCGCCAACATCCTCGCCCGCCCGCTCTGCGCCATGGCGAAGCACATGGCGAACGGGCTTGCACCGGGCGGCACGGCGATCCTGGCCGGGCTGCTCGGCACCCAGGCGCGCATGGTGCTGGCGGCGCATCGCCGCCACGGCCTCAGGCTGGAACGCGCGCTGCCCGTCGGCCCCTGGACCACGCTGGTGCTGCGCAAGGCGGCCTGACGCCGACGGCTGCGCGCCAAGCCCCTTGCGAGGGCTTGCCGGGCCGCTTCGCGGGCCTGCCGGCCTTCGCGCCGCCGGACGGCACGCTGCCGGTGAAGGACAGGCGGCATCGGAGACGCGAGCACGTCGCGACCAGCATCGGCCTCGTCGTGCGCGCGGCTGGGCGAGGCGCGCGCTTCAGACCAGCCAGTCCGTCTGGCCGAAAACCACATAGGCTGCGCCGTTGGCGAAATCGACTTCGCTGCGGCCCGGCGCGCCGACCAGCACGTCGTCCAGGCCATCGGCGTTCACGTCGCCCGCCGCGCTGACGGAATAGCCGGTGGAGCCGCCCGCTTCGCCGACGATCTTCACGCCGTCGCTGCTGGTGCCGGCGGCGACCTGCGCGAGATCCACGACCGCGCCTCCGGCCTTGCCGAAGACGATGTAGGCCGCGTTGATGAAGGGGGCACCGACCAGCAGGTCGCCCAGCCCGTCGCCGTTCAAGTCGCCGGCCGCGCTCACCGACAAGCCCGTGTCGTTGATGCCCGCCTCGCCGACGATCTTGAAGCCCTGCGTGCTGCCGCCGCCAGCGATGTCGATCAGGTCCACCGCGCCGCCATCGGCCTTGCCGAACACCACATAGGCGCCCGGACCGGGCGCGCCGACCACCACATCCGCCAGACCGTCGCCATTCACATCGCCCGCAGCGCTGACCGAGAAGCCGGCGAAGGCGCTGTTCAACGGTTCGCCGAGAATCTTGAAGCCCAGCGAACTGCTGCCGCCGGCGACGTCGAGCAGGTCCACCTCGCCGCCGTCTTCCTTGCCGAACACGATATAGGCCGCGCCGCTGTTGCTTGCGCCGGGGCGGTCGTGAAACCGCGCGCCGACGATGATGTCCGCCAGCCCGTCGCCGTTCACGTCGCCGGCGATGCCTACCGCGGAGCCCAGGCCATCCTGCGCCGCCTCGGCGAGGATCTTGAAGCCGAGCCCGCCCGTGCCGGCGGCCACCTCCGCAAGGTCCACGGCATCCGCATCCGCCTTGCCGAACACCACATAGGCCGCGCCGGCAAGCGACTTGTCTCCCACGTCGAGGTCGGGGGCGCCGAGCACGATGTCCGCCAGCCCGTCGCCGTTCACGTCGCCGCCGCCGCCGAGCGACGAACCTGCCTGTCCGCCACCGAAGTCGGCGTTCGCCTCGCCGATGATCCTGAAGCCGGGCGGGCCGCCATCGGCGCCGACATCGCCGAGGTTCGCCGTGCCGACGCGGTCGCCGCCGAACAGGACATAGGCTGCACCGCCGCCATTGACCAAGGTGCTGTCGAACCGTGCCGCGACGAGCACATCCGCCAGCCCGTCGCCGTTCACGTCGCCGGCGTTGCCGACCGCTTCGCCCGAGGCATCCTGCAGCGGGTTTACGATGTGGGTGCCGAGCGTGCCGTCGCCTCCCTTGACGTCGACGAGATCCACCGTCGCGCCGTCTTCCTTCCCGAAGACGATGTAGGCAGCCGTCGTATCGGCGGCATCGGCGGGGAAGGTGCCGATGATGAGGTCCGCCTTGCCGTCGCCGTCCACGTCGCCGCCGCCGCCCACGCCATAGCCGGCCTGCTCGAAGAAGACCGTGCCCAGGATCTTGAAGCCCAGCGTGCTGGTGCCGGTGGCGATCGCGGCGAGGCTCACCGGCGCGTAGCCTTCGGGCCGGCCGCGGATGGTGACGCTGATCGTCTCCTGGTCCGTTCCGTCGAGGGAGAGGACGGTCAGCGTGTCCGTCAGCGTCTCCCCGTTGCTCAGCGCCTGCACCGCCTCCAGGTCGTTCGCGAGCAGGTAGCCCCAGGCGCCGCTCGTCGCATCGAAGGTGAAGGTGCCGTAAAGCCCGTCGAGCGATCCAGGATCAGCGAAGCGCGCCTCGCCCGCATCCACGTCCGCCACGTCGAGGTCGCCCGAGGCGGCCAGCGTGCCGTCCTCGTACACCGTGCCGGTCGCGGTGCCGGAGATCGACGCGGCATCGTTCACCGCGGCGACCGCGATGTTCACGAGCTGCGTCGTGACGCCGCCGCGGCCGTCGCTGATCGTCACGGTGAAGCTGTCGGGGCCGTTGTCGTTGCTGCCGGGCGTATAGACGAAGGCCCCCGTCCCGGCCGTGACGATGACCGTGCCACGCGCCGGCCCATCGCCGGCCTCGACCGTGTAGGTCAGCGGATCGAGGTCGGGATCGGCGGCGAGCACCGCGCCGGCGATCGACGTGTCCTCGTCGCCGCTGCCGCCGGTGAAGCCTTCAGCCACCGGCGGCGCATTGGGATCCGCGGGATCGTCGGTGCTCAGCACCAGGTCGGCCACCGACCAGCCGATCGTGGCGTCCACCGCGGAGC
Source organism: Falsiroseomonas bella (assembly GCF_003173615.1). Taxonomy (GTDB): domain Bacteria; phylum Pseudomonadota; class Alphaproteobacteria; order Acetobacterales; family Acetobacteraceae; genus Falsiroseomonas; species Falsiroseomonas bella. The sequence continues at coordinate 663,841 of NZ_QGNA01000001.1, forward strand.
CGAAGGTGACATGCGTGCTGCCGCCGGCCTCGAAGGCCGCGAAGAAGGCCGCGGCATCGCCGGTGAACGCCAGGCCGCCGACCCAGATGGCCTCGTTGCGGTAGTCCACCCGCACCGTCGTGCCGTGCGCCAGCACGCCCAGGTTGAGCTCGCCCGCCGAGCCGTCCTGCACGAAGCCGCCCTGCGCTGCGCCGTTCACGTCGCGCAGGGTGCGGCCGTCGCTGTCGAGCAGCACTTCCGCCGCGCGGCGATCGTGCACGGAGACGGTGAAGGAGACCTCGGCCAGCACCTTGCCGAGCCGCACCGCGATGTCGATCGACTCGCCGCCGTTCAGCCGCGTCGCCCCGCCATTCGGATCGAAGCCGCTGCCGCCGAGGAAGCCGAAGCCCGTGGCGTTGGAGAACACCACGCGGTTGCCGGTCTCGCTGCCGTCCAGCGTGGCGCCGGAGAGGGTGGCCCCGTTGCTTCGCCCGAAGCCGGAGATGGCCACCATGTCGTCGGAGGCATCGAGCGTGCCGGTCACGTCCATGAGCCGCCCGCCGCCGGCGATGTCCGCCAGGTTCTGCGCGGTCACGCCGGCGCCGACACGCAGGTCGCCGGTGCTGTCCACCTTGCCGACATCGGCAGCGTTCACGCCGTCCGACAGGTCCACGCCGAGCGCCGCCTGCTGCGCGGCCGTGCCGGTGAAGGCGAGCAACTGCTGCCACTCGCTGCCGGTGGTGTCGTAGGTGCCCCAGGGAAAGGTCCGGGTGAAGAAGTCGCCGGCATCGTCCAGGGTCTCGATCTGCGGCCCGGTGTTGCCGCCGCCTTCGAAGCGCACCGCGCGCGTGCCGAACCAGATCTGTTGTGTAGCCATCCTGCAACTATCCCGTTTCCGCAACGGCATGTTGCCTGATGCGATGGGAGGCCGGAAGATCGCTTTGTCGGGTGCCGGGCCGCAGTGCGTCCGGCGCCGTCAGGCCCTGGCGGCGCGGCGCTTCATGCGGGGCTGGCCGGCGCCAGGTGGCGGATCGGCAGGCCGATGGCCTCCGCCACCAGCGTGCGGTGGCACTGCGCGGGATCGGCTTCGAGGCAGAGCAGGCAGACCGGTTCGCGCGCCGCGCGCGCCTTCAGCTCGGCCAGTGCCGCCTGCGGCTCCACCCCGGCGAGATGCGCGGCGAAGATGCGCCGCATCGCCTCGGGCTTGCCGCTGCGCGCCGCCTGTCGTCCGGCCGCCGGCGTCCCGAGGGCGGGCATGTGCGCGTAACCGATCCCGGCCTCCGCCAGGGCGGCGGACAGCGCGCGCTTGGCGAAGCCGGGACGGCGACTGTTCGCCAGCGCGCGCACATCCACCACGGTCGTGATGCCGGCCTGCCGCAGCGCCGCGACGAGCGCCGCCGGCGTCGCCTCCTCGTAGCCGATGGTGGCGACGGCCGGCCCGGTCACGCCGTCACTTCGTCGCCGCGGCGTGCGCCATCATTTGGTTGCCGCGGCATGTGCCGCGAGACACGCCACGTCCAGGATCTGGTTCACCCCCGCCTGCATCGGCACGATCTGGGCCGAATGCGTCAGCCCGGTCAGCAGCGGGCCGATCACCTGCGAGCTGGTCAGCTTCGGCACCGCCTTGGTGAGCACATGCGCCGCATGCAGCCCCGGCATGATCAGCACATTCGCCGGCCCGGTCAGGCGGCAGAAGGGATAAAGCGCCGCGCGCAGAGCGGGATCAAGCGCGACATCGGCCGCCATCTCCCCGTCGAACTCGAAATCCGCGCCGCGCTCGGCCAGCAGCTTCACCGCGTCGCGGATCGAGCCTGGGATGCTGCCCTTCGGATCGCCGAAGGTGGAGAAGGAGAGGAAGGCCACGCGCGGCTCCAGCCCCAGCCGCCGCGCCGCCGCCGCCGAGCCGCGCGCGATGGCGGCCAGCGTCTCGGCGTTCGGGCGCTCATGGATCGCGGTGTCCGCCACCAGCACCGTGCCGGCGCGGCGCGAGACGACGATCGAAAGCCCGAAGACCGAGCGGCCGGGAACGGGGTCGATCGCCATGGAGATGCCCTCCATCGCGACGGAATAGGACCGCGTGCTGCCGGTGACGATCGCATCGGCATCGCCGCATGCCACCATGCAGGCGGCGAAGACGTTGCGGTCCTGGTTCACCAGGCGCTGGCAGTCGCGGAACAGGAAGCCGTCGCGCTGCTTGCGCTTGTAGAGGAACTCCGCGTAGCGGACGTTGGAATCGGAGACGCGCGCATTCTGGATCTCGATTCCCGCCGGCAGCGGAATGCCGAGCGCCGCGGTGATCGCGTTGATCCGGTCCTCCCGCCCGACCAGCACCGGCGTGCCGTAGCCGGCATTGAGGAAGGCGATCGCCGCGCGGATCACCTTCTCCTCCTCGCCTTCGGCGAAGACGACGCGCTTCGGGTTGTTGCGCACCGACTCCGCGATCGCCTCCAGCGCGCCGACCGTCGCGTCCAGCCGGTTCGCCAGGTCGCGGGCGTAGCGGTGCAGGTCGGCCAGCGGCTTGCGCGCCACGCCCGATTCCATGGCCGCCTTCGCCACCGCCGGCGAGACGCGGCTGATCAGGCGCGGGTCGAAGGCGTTGGGGATGATGTATTCCGGGCCGAAGCGCAGCGACTTGCCGGCGCCGGCGCCCGCCACTTCCTCCGGCACGTCCTCCCGCGCCAGCATGGCCAGCGCCTCGGCCGCCGCGATCTTCATCGCGTCGTTGATCGTGCTGGCGCGGACGTCCAGCGCGCCGCGGAAGATGAAGGGAAAGCCGAGGACGTTGTTGACCTGGTTCGGATAGTCCGACCGGCCCGTGGCGACGATCGCGTCGGGCCGGGCGGAGCGCGCCTCGTCCGGCGTGATCTCGGGGTCGGGGTTGGCCATGGCGAAGATGATCGGCTTCGGCGCCATGGCGCGGACCATGTCGGGCGTCAGCGCGCCCTTCACCGACAGGCCGAAGAACACGTCGGCGCCGTCCAGCGCCTGGGACAGCGTGCGCGCCGGCGTCTCCACCGCATGCGCCGACTTCCACTGGTTCATGCCCTCGGTCCGGCCGCGCCAGATCACGCCCTTGGTGTCGCACAGCAGAACATTCTCGGGCCGCATGCCCATCGCCTTCACCAGCTCGGCGCAGGCGATGGAGGCCGCACCCGCGCCGTTGATCACCAGCTTAGTCGTCTTGATGTCGCGCCCGGTCAGGTGGATGGCGTTGATCAGCCCGGCCGCGGCGACGATCGCGGTCCCATGCTGGTCGTCATGGAAGACCGGGATGTCCATCAGCTCGCGCAGGCGCTGCTCGATGACGAAGCATTCGGGCGCCTTGATGTCCTCGAGGTTGATGCCGCCGAAGCTGGGCCCGAGGTAGCGCACCGAGTTGACGAAGGCGTCCACGTCCTCGGTGTCCACGCAGAGGTCGATGGAATCGACGTCGGCGAAGCGCTTGAACAGCGCCGCCTTGCCCTCCATCACCGGCTTGGAGGCCAGCGCGCCGAGATTGCCGAGGCCGAGCACCGCGGTGCCGTTGGACACGACCGCAACGAAATTGCCCTTCGCCGTGTAGTCGTAGGCAAGCTTCTTGTCGCGATGGATGTGCAGGCAGGGCTCCGCCACGCCCGGACTGTAGGCGAGCGACAGGTCCCGCGCGGTGATCAGCGGCTTGGTCAGGCGGATCTCCAGCTTGCCGGGGCGCCCCTCGGCATGCATGGCCAGCGCTTCCTCCGCCGTGATCCGGGCCGTGCGTGTGTCCCCGACAATCTCGCCAGGCGTCTTGCGCGCGTCGTCCATCGTTCCGGCTTTCTCCCCAACCTCAGGGACACTTATGAGGCCGGGCGCGTCGCGGCGGAAGCCGGGCGCTTCGCAGGTGCGGCGATGGGGGGCCTGCAGGGCGGGCGGGCCGCCTCAGCCTTCCATCGCTTCGGGCGTGGCGGCGGGGCGCAGCAGGGCGAAGGCCAGCAGGATGGCAAGAAGCAGTGCGCCGGCGAGCGCCGGGGCCCGCCAGTCTCCCGCCAGCACCCGGTTGGCCAGCAGCGCGGCGCAGACCAGGGCGCCCGCGGCGGGCACGATCGCCGGAACCTCGAAGCCGCCATGCGGTTCGCCGGCCCGGCGCTGCAGCACCAGCAGGGCCACGTTCACCACGCTGAACACGCCGAGCAGCAGCAGCACCGTCGCCGCGGCGAGCTGGCCGATATCGCCCGCCAGCACCAGCGCCAGCACCACCGGCAGCAGCGCCAGGATCGCCACATGCGGCGTGTGCCGCCGCGGATGGATGCGGGTCAGCGCGGGCGGGAACAGCCCGTGCCGCGCCATGCCCAGCAGCAGGCGCGAGGCGGTGACGTAGTTCAGCAGCCCGGTATTCGCCACCGCGAAGAGGGTGATGGCGGCATAGCCCCACTCCGGGAACCAGGGCGCGGCGCGCGCCATGACCGCCACCAGCGGGCCGGGCGCGACCGCAAGCTCCTGCCACGGCACGACGGAGACGGCGGTGATCGCCACGGCGATGTAGAGCGCCGTCGCGGTGAGCATCGCCGCGATGATGCCGATCGGCAGGGTACGGCGCGGGTTGCGCGCCTCCTCCGCGACGTTCAGCGTGTCCTCGAAGCCGATGAAGGCGAAGAAGGTCAGGATCGCGCCGGTCATCAGGAAGGACAGGCCGATGCCCTCGCCGGTCGGCGTCTCCAGCAGCGGCCGGCTGCCCCACCAGCCGATGCCGACCACGATCACCAGCACCAGGCCGCAGGCCTCGATGACGGTGCAGACGATGTTCACCCACATGCTCTCGCGGATGCCGCGCAGCACGATGCCGGCCAGCAGCAGCACGAAGCCGATCGCCACCGCGACTGCCGGCACGGCCTGCAGTCCCGTGAGCGCGAGCAGGTTCGCCGCCACGACTCGCGACTGAGTCGCGACCGAGGTGAGGCCGGAAGCCATCACCGCCAGGCCCACCACCCAGGTCAGCAGCGGCATGGCGAAGGCGCGCCCGGTGACGTAGGCAGCGCCGCCCGCCCGCGGATAGCGGCTGCCGAGCGAAGCGTAGGACAGGCCTGTCAGCAGCGCCGCGACCATCGCCACCAGAAAGCCGAGCCAGACGGCCGAGCCCAGTTCGCCCGCCGCGCGCCCGACCAGGCCGTAGATACCGGCGCCGAGCATCCCGCCGAGCGTATACGCGAACAGCTGGAAGGGCCCGATGCTGCGCTGCAGACCCGGCTGGGCGACGACACCCTGCTCCGCCATGCGTCAAGGCCCTCCTCAGTACGAGACGCGCCGGCCGGCCGGCCGGTTTCGCGCGCGCCGTTTGCGCCCGTGGTGCGGCTGTCCTAGGCTTTCCGCAACACCGCAGACCGATCGATTCCGGGGAGGAACCATGAGCCTGCATCGTCGCAACCTGTTCACCGCCGCCCTCGGCCTTTCCGCAGCCGGCATGATGGGCTCGCCCGCCTGGGCGCAGCAGCGTTTCGCCAACATCTACATGTTCGTCCCAGCCGGCCCGGGCGGCGGCTGGGACGGCCTCGGCCGCGCCATCGAGCAGGTGGCCCGCGGCGCCGGCCTGGTCGGAAACTTCCAGTTCGAGAATGTCGGCGGCGCCGGCGGCATGGTGGGCCTGCCGCGCTTCGCGTCGCAGCGCCGCGGCCGCGCGGACAGCCTGATGGTCGGCGGCTCGGTGATGGTCGGCGCGGGCATCACCAACAAGTCGCCGATGACGATCAAGGACGTGGTGCCGATCGCGCGCATGACGGAGGAGATCGGCGTGGTCGTCGTGCCCTCCTCCTCCGAGTTCCAGAACATGGGGCAGCTGCTGCAGGCGCTGCGCACGAACCCCGGCGCGGTGGCGGTGGGCGGCGGCTCGGCCGGCGGCACCGACCACATCACGCTCGGCCTGATCCTGAAGGCGCTCGGGCGCAACCCGCGGGAGGCCTCCTATGTCGCCTTCGCCGGCGGCGGCCCGGCCCAGGCCGCGATCATCGGCGGCCAGGTGAAGGCCGGCATCTCCGGCTATTCGGAGTTCGCCGAGCAGATCAAGGCGGGCCGTATGCGCGCGCTGGCCACGACGGGCGAGCGCCGGTCCGATCCGAACGTGCCGACGCTCAAGGAGAGCGGGGTGGATGTCGTCACCTCCAACTGGCGCGGCGTGTTCGGCGCGCCCGGCATCAATGCCAGCCAGCGCCAGGCGCTGACCGACCTGATGACGGCGATCCATGCGTTGCCGGCCTGGAAGCAGACCCTCGAGACGCGCGGCTGGGACGACGCCTTCCTCGCCGGTGCGCCGTTCGCGGAGTATCTGAACCGCGACATCACCTCCACCGAGGAGGTGCTCCGCGACCTCGGCCTCGCGACGTGACGAAGGCGCGGCCGGACCGCGCGGATCTCGGTGCCGGGCTCGCCGTTCTGGGGCTCGGCGGGGTCGCGGTCTGGCAGGCGCTGGCGATCCCGACCTCGCCGCTCTACGCGCAGGTCGGGCCGAAGCTCGTTCCCTGGCTGGTCGCCGCCGGGCTGCTGGTGCTCGGCGCGCTGCTGACGGCGGCGGCGCTGCGCGGCGGCTGGTCGGCGGACATCCCGGAGATCGCGGAGGCGCCGCCGCCCAATCCGCGCTCTCTGGCGCTGCTGCTGGCGGGGCTGCTGGCGAACCTGGTGCTGATCGGGCCGCTCGGCTTCACCCTCGCCGCCACGGTGCAGTTCACGCTGGTGGCGGCCGCCTTCGGCTCCCGCGCGTATCTGCGCAACGCCGTGATCGCCTTCGTCGTGGCGCTCGGCGCCTACACGCTCTTCGTCAAGCTGCTCGGCGTGAACATCGGCGCGGGCCTGGTCGAGGGCCTGGTGTTCGGAACGCCGGAGTGATCGCGCGGCGCCATACTCCGGGCCGCGAACGCGGCCCCGCGCACGACGCGCGCAACGGCGCCGTCGCGACAGTGCGTCGGCGCGCAAGGCAAGCCACCGAAGGTGGCGCGCGCCGCCTGAGGGCAGGATAATGGATGCCATCGCCGGCCTCTCGATGGGCTTCGCCAATGCGCTGAGCCTGAGCAACCTCGGCTGGGCGCTGCTCGGCTGCTTCCTCGGCACCGCGATCGGCGTGCTGCCGGGGCTCGGCCCCGCGCTGACCATCGCGCTGCTGCTGCCGATCACCTTCAGCGTCAGCGCCACCGGCGCCTTCATCCTGTTCTGCGGCATCTTCTACGGCGCGATGTATGGCGGTTCGACCACCTCGATCCTGCTCAACACGCCAGGCGAATCGGGCTCGATCATCACCGCGCTCGAAGGGGCGAAGATGGCGCGGAACGGCCGCGCCGGGCCGGCGCTGGCCACCTCCGCCATCGGCAGCTTCGTCGCCGGCACGGTCGGCACGCTCGGCATCGCCTTCCTCGGCCCCGTGATCGTGGAACTCGCGCTGAAGCTCGGCCCGGCCGAGTATTTCTCCCTCATGGTGCTGTGCTTCGTCACCGTCTCCGCCGTGCTGGGCGGCAGCGCGCTGCGCGGCCTGACAAGCCTGTTCTTCGGCCTGCTGCTCGGCCTGGTGGGCATCGACCTGCAGACCGGCCAGCCGCGCCTGACCTTCGGCGTCCCCGAATTGCTGGATGGCGTGAACGTGGTGCTGGTCGCGGTCGCGCTGTTCGCGGTGGGGGAGACGCTCTACCTCGCCTGGCGCCATGTGGAGGGCAAGGCGGAGGTGCTGCCCGTCGGTCGCATCATGATGTCGCGCAGCGACTGGAAGCGCAGCTTCTGGCCCTGGATCCGCGGCGCCGGCCTCGGCTTCCCCTTCGGCGTGATGCCGGCGGGCGGAACCGAGATGCCGACCATGCTGAGCTACTACGCCGAGCGGAAGCTAGCCCCGCCCGAAGCGCAGAAGGAGTTCGGCACCACCGGCGCAATCGAGGGCGTGGCGGGGCCGGAGGCGGCGAACAACGCCGCGGCGGCGGGCGTGCTGGTGCCGATGCTCACCCTCGGCCTGCCGACCAGCGCGACGGCCGCGATCATGCTGAGCGCCTTCCAGAGCTACGGCATCCAGCCGGGGCCGATGCTGTTCACCACGCAGGGCGAGCTGGTCTGGACGCTGATCGCCTCGCTGTTCATCGCGAACGTCATGCTCGTGGTGCTGAACCTGCCGCTGGTCGGGCTCTGGGCGCGCATCCTCAAGATCCCGCAGCCGCAGCTCTACGCCGGCATCCTGATCTTCGCGACGATCGGCACCTACGGCATCAGCAATTCGGTGGTGGACCTGGTGCTGCTGTATGGCATCGGGATCATTGCGATGTTCATGCGCCGCTTCGACTTCCCGGTGGCGCCGGTGGTGATCGGCATGATCCTGGGCCCGATGGCCGAGCAGGCGATGCGGCAGGCACTGACCATCAGCCAGGGCGACTGGTCCACCTTCGTCACGCGGCCGGCGAGCCTGGTGATCCTGCTGGTGGCGGTGGCGGCGCTGCTCGGCCCGAAGCTGTACGGGGCCTGGCTGCGGCGGATGGCGGGGTAGCCGCCGTTGTGCTTGAAATGCACAGCGCGGCTGTGCGATCAAAGCATATGACGCTGGCTGATTATCTGCGCCGGACCGGTACGACGCTGAGCGCCTTCGGCCAGCGCGTCGGGGTTTGTCATTCGACGGTCCAGCGTTGGGCGACCGGCCAGGCTGCGCCACGCGACAAGGGAATGATGGAGGCGGTCGCGCGGGCGACCGGTGGTGCCGTTACGGCAGGGGACTTTTTCCCGAGCGGCGAGCTGGCACGCACGTACGGCCTCGCCGAGACCCAGGCCCCCTTGGCCGCCGAAGCCCGCGCCCTCGGCCTCGATCCCGACGCAATCGCCGCCAAGGCGATCCAGGACGCCATTCGCGCCGAGAAGGCCCGCCGCTGGCAGGAGGAGAACCGGGCGGCGCTCGACGCCCAGAACGCCTGGATCGAGAAGCACGGATTGCCGCTGGCGAAACATCGGATGTTCTGATCCGGTGCCGCGCTACGACTTGCATCGAATTCCTCGGGGTGGCGGCTATCTGCTCAACCTCCAGCACGACCTGCACGCCCACCTCTCCACGCGCGTGGTTGCGCCGCTTCTGCCGGCGGCGGGGGCACCCCCGCCGGCGCGGGGCCTCAATCCGCAATTCGAGCTGGAAGACGGGCCGCACATCCTCTTTCCGCAATTCATGGCTGCCGTGCCGAAGCGGGAACTTGGCCCCGTGGTCGGCACCCTGGATGCTCATCGCGACGACATCACGCGCGCCCTGGACCTGTTGCTGACCGGCTTCTGAGCGCGGCGGATCACGAACTCGTTCAGTCTGTTTCCGCCGTGTTTCCGCGCCGGCCTCGCGCTTGATCCGTTGCGCGCCCCACCCGAAATCGGGGGCATGATCGACGCCAAGCAGCTTCTCGACCGCTTCCTCGGTGCGCAGGGCGGCAACCGCCCGCCAGGCGCGCCGGCCGCGCCCGGCGCGGGCTTCCAGCTTCCCGGCGGGCTTTCCGACATCACGCGCCATGTGCCGGGCGGTGCTGCCGGGCTCGCCGCCGGGGCAGGCCTGCTCGCGACGATGCTGGGCGGCAAGAAGCTGCGGAAGATGACCGGCGGCGCGATCGGCTATGGCGGCGCGGCGGCGCTCGGCGCGCTGGCCTATCGAGCCTGGCAGAACTGGCAGGCGCAGCAGGGTGCGCAGCCCGCGTCCGGCACGCCGCAGCCCGCCTCGGATCGCTTTCTGCCAAGCGCAGCCCCCGCCGCCGACGGCACGCCCTTCGAGCTCGCCCTGGTCCGCACCATGGTCGCGGCGGCCAAGGCCGACGGGCATGTGGACGCCGCCGAGCAGCGCGCGATCTTCGAGGCGGTGGAGCGCGCCGGGCTGGACGCCGAAGCCAAGGCCTTCGTCTTCGACCTGCTGCGCCGCGACATCCCCTTCGAGGAGATCGCCGCTGGCGCCGCGACGCCCGAGCAGGCGGCGGAGCTCTACCTCGCCGCGCGGCTCGCCATCGACCCGGACGAGGCGTCCGAACGCGCCTGGCTCGCGGCGCTCGCGCATCGGCTGTCGCTGCCGGACGGCCTCGTCGCGCAGATCGAGGCCGAGGCGCAGCGCGTGGGCTGATCCCGCGCGGCCTGCCGCACGCCCGCCATCATCCTGGCCGATGCCGCGGGCGTGACTCATGAGAATCCTGGGCTACGGCGTGCGCTGTTCGGCGCGCTGGTCGCGGCCATCGCCCTGCTGCTGCTCTGGCTGACCTGGCGCGCCCTCGCGCCGGGCGGCGTGAGCCTGGCGGAATGGCTGATCCTGCTCGCCGTGCTGCTGGTGACGCCCTGGGCGGCGCTCTCGGCCGGGAACTCGCTGGTGGGGCTCGCCATCCTTCTGGGCTCGCGCGATCCGCCCGGCGCGGTTCTGCCGGCGCTGCGGCAAGCGCGGCCGGGCGTGCCGAACGCCGTCACCGCGCTCGCCGTCTGCATCCGTAACGAGGACATGCAAGCGGTGCTGCCGCCGCTGGCGCGGCTGCTGGATGATCTGGCGGCGGCGGAAGCCGGCGACCGCTTTCGTCTGTGGCTGCTCTCCGACACGCAGGACGCCGCACTGGCCGCGGCCGAGGAAGCGGCGGTGGCGCGCTTCGCCGAGGGGCGCGCGAATGTCCGCTACCGGCGCCGGACGGAAAACACCGGCTTCAAGGCCGGCAACGTGATGGACTTCCTCGATCATCACGCCACCGACGAAAAATTCTTCATCACGCTCGACGCCGACAGCGTGATGACGGCCGAGGCCGTGCTGCGCCTGGTCGCGGTGATGGAGGCCGATCCGCGCCTCGGCATCGTGCAGCAGCTCATCGTCGGGCGGCCCGCCGTCGCGGCCTTCCCGCGGCTGTTCCAGTTCGGCATGCGCGCAGGCATGCGGAGCTGGGCGACGGGGCAGGCCTGGTGGCAGCTCGATGCCGGGCCCTATTGGGGCCACAACGCGATCATCCGCTGCGAGCCCTTCCGGCAGCATGCGCGGCTGGAGGCGCTGCCGGATGGCAGCCGCATCCTGTCCCACGACATGGTGGAATCGGTGCGGCTGCAGGCCGCCGGCTGGCGCGTGCGCTGCCTGCCGGCGGAAGAGGGCAGCCTGGAGGCGAACCCGCCCGCCATGCCGGAATTCATGCGCCGCGATGAGCGCTGGGGTGCCGGCAACATGCAGTATTGGCAGCTGCTGCGCCTGCCGAACTTCACCGCCATGGGCCGCCTGCAACTGCTCCAGGCGATTCTTCTGTTTCTTGGCGCGCCGCTCTACGCGGCCATCCTGCTGCTTGCCGCGATCAACGCCGTTTCGGGTGGCGGGGCCGGGACGCCGATGTGCGCGCTGGCGCTCGCGGTCTTCGCGCATTGGCTCTGCTACTTCTCGCCGAAACTCTCCGGCTATGCGCATGCGCTGCTGAAGGGCGAGGTCGCGGCGCGCTATGGCGGGCGCATCGCCTTTGCGAAGGGCGCGCTCGCCGAGATCGCCTTCATGCAGCTGTTCGAGCCGCTCTCGACGCTCAACAAGGCAATCTTCCTGGCGAGCCTGCCCTTCGGCCGCCGCACCGGCTGGGCGCCGCAGAACCGCGCGGAGCGTGGCATTGCCTGGGGCGACGCGGCGCGGCTGCTCTGGCCCCACACCCTCATAGGCGTTGCGCTGACGCTGGCCTTCGCGACTGTCTCGCCAGCGGCGCTGCTGCTCGCCCTGCCTTTCACGCTGGGTATGGTGCTGGCCGTGCCGCTCTGCGTGTGGAGCGCCGATCCCGCGCTTTCCGCCTGGCTGCGCGCGCGCCGCATCGCCGCGACGCCGGAGGAACTGGCTACCTCGTGACGACTTCAAGGAAATCGAGCAGCGCACGCAGGTCCTGGTCGTTGTCCACCCGCTGCACCGGCATCTTCGTCCCCGGCGTCACAATGTCCGGTCCGCGGGTGAACAGGTCCGCCACCGTCTCCCGCGTCCAGACGATGTCGCCGCGCGCGAGGCGCTCGGAATACTCGTAGCCCGTCACGCTGCCCATGCGGCGGCCGAACAGGTTGTGCAGATGCGGCCCGGCCATGTTGCCGCCCTCAGCCGTCAGCGAATGGCAGGCGGCGCAGGCGCGCCAGACGCGCGCACCATGCGGGTCGGCGCCCTCGGGGATCGCCTGGTCCGCATCGGCGCCGAGCGGGCCGATGGGCCGGCCCGTCGCCACGTCCCAGCGCCGCACGCGGCGATCCGTGCCACCGGTCCAGAGGCTGCGGCCGTCGGCGGCGAAGATGGCGGACCACACCGGCAGGCCGGGACCTTCCAGCGTGTGGCGCAGCCGCAGCGTGGCGGGATCCCACAGCGTGACGCTGCCGCCGAGCGAGGCGGCGGCGAGCAGCGCGCCATCCGGCGCCGCCGCCAGCGCGACGACGGGCCGCGCGCCGGCCCGCACCTCCCGCACCACGCCATCGGGCGCGACCAGCCGCAGCATCCCGTCCACGCCGCCGACCGCCAACGTGCCGTCCGGCAGCGCCGCGAGCGCGTTCTGCGGGAAGCCGAACTCGGCCAGCACCAGGCCCGCCTCACCCGCCGGCCACAGCCGCACCGTGCCGTCGAAGCCTGCCGTCGCGAGGGTGCCGTCGGGGCGGAAGGCCACCGCGTTGACATTGCCGCGATGTCCTTCCAGCACGCGCGCCTCGCCGGTCGCGAGGGTCCACAGGCGCGCCGTGCCGTCCCACGCCGCCGAGGCCAGCTGGCTGCCATTCGGCGAGAGCGCGAGCGAGGCCACGGGCTCGGTATGGCCTTCCAGCACCCGCGCCGGCTGCAGCCCCGGCCGCGCCGGCCACAGTGCGATGCGCCCATCCTCACCGGCCGAGGCGAAGCCGCCGCCCGGCAGCGGCGCCAACGCGTTCACCGCCCCGGCATGCCAGCGCACCACCGCGCGGGCGCGCCCCGCCTCCGGGTCCCAGACGATCATGGACTGGTCGAAGCCGGCCGAGGCCAGGGCGCCGCCGGAAACGGCCAGCGCCCGCACCGGGCCGCCATGCACGGCTTCCTGCGCGCGGAGGCCCGGCGCAAGCAGCAACAGGAGCAGAAGCAGGAAACGCATGCCGGCAAATTGCCGAACTCGCCGCCGCCTGCAACCATCCCCGCCCTGATCCGCCTGCCAGGAGATCCGCGCGTGACGAAGCATGACGAGGAGGTCGCCTGGGCGCGGCTGACCGCCGCCGAGATCCAGGCGCGCGCCAGGCCCGAGACGGTCGTGCTGATCCCGACCGCCTCCATCGAGCAGCACGGGCCGCATCTAGCGACGGGCGTGGACATGTGGCTGGCCTCCGCGGTGGCCGAGCGCACGGCGCGCAAGCTGCAGGCGGCCGGCACGCCGGCACTGGTCACGCCCTGCATCTGGTCGGGCCTCGCCGACCATCACATGCCCTTCGGCGGCACGCTGACGCTCGACATCCACGGCTTCGCCGCGGTGGTCGGCGGCATCGCGCGCTCCGTCGCGCGGCACGGCTTCCGGCGCATCGGGCTCGTCAACGGCCATGGCGGCAATGTGGAGGCGATCTTCACGGCCGCGATCGAGCTGACCAAGTCGCTCGGCGTGCCGGTGGTGGGCGTCACCTACTGGCAGGCCGCCGCCGACCGCTTCGCCGCCATCCTGGAAACCCAGACCAACGTGCAGCACGCCTGCGAGGCCGAGACCTCCATGGTGATGGCGGTGCAGCCCGACGGCGTGCGCGCCGACAACATCGCGCGCGCCGTGCCGAAGCGCGCCGTGCCGCCGGCGCCGCCCGGCTTCAAGCGCCATCGCGGCTTCATCGAGATGACGGACACCGGCGTGCTCGGCGATCCCCGCGCGGCCAGCGCGGAAAAGGGCGAGCGCCTGCTGGAAGCCGCCGCCTCGCGCATCGCGGAGGAGATGGCGCGGCCCGAGCTCTGGGCGTGAGGCTAAAGCACGAAGTCGCCTGACGAGAGCTGGCCCGGCGCCAATGCCGCCAGCAGCACGCCATCGCCGCCGCCGAGGTCGAGAGACGTCCCGCCTGGCACGGTCGCGAGCAGGCCCAGCACCTCGGACACGGTGAGGCCGAAGCCGGTCAGCACCAGCTTGTCCTGGCCCGGCGCGAAATCCTCGATCCGGTCCCATCCATCGCCGCGACGGAGCACAAAGCTGTCGGCGCCCGTGCCGCCCAGCAGCGTGTCGGCGCCGCCGCCGCCCTCGATCAGGTCCTTGCCGCCGCGGCCGTCCAGCCGGTCGGCGCCGGCGCCGCCGACCAGCAGGTTGTGCCCGTCATTGCCGATGCCGATGCCGCCCGAAGCGCCGAGCCACAGCATCTCGACGCCGGCCGGCAGCGTCACCGCCTGCGTCGTCGCCACGATCAGGCGGTCCAGCTCCGCGCCGGCCGCCTCGATGACGACGTCGCGCGCATCGTCCACGACGAAGCTGTCGAAGCCCGCGCCGCCGAGCATCGTGTCGGCGCCCAGGCCGCCGATCAGCATGTCCGCGCCCTCGCGCCCATCGAGCCAGTCATTGCCCGCGCCGCCCTGCAGCCGGTTCCCGGCCTGGTTGCCGGCCAACGTGTCGGCGCCGGCGCCGCCGACCGCATTCTCGATCAGCGAAGCGGCGTTGCCCTCGAAGAGCAGGCTGTTGAAGACATTGCCGCGCGCCTTGGTGCCGTCGCGCGTGTCGAGCGTGGCGAGCTGCGCGGCCGACAGCACGGAGAATCCGCCCGGCGCCAGGTCCACCGAGACACCCTCGCCGTAGTTCGACAGGTCGTAGGTGTCCACGCCGCCGCCATCCCAGATCGTGAGGAAGACGCGGTTGGCGTTGCCGCCGATGCCGTTGCCCGGCGCGCCCTGGCCGATGCCGTCCACGAAGCTCTCGCCGGTGGCCGCGTCCCAGCGATAGACCGTGTCGCCCGCGCGGTGCGTGTAGTCGGCGCCGTACATCGCCTGCAGCGCGGCGATGTCGAGCATCATCCAGCCCTGCGCGTAGTCGAAGGTGCCGTTGGTGTAGCCCGCGCTGGTCGAGGCGCCGACCTTGGAGCGATAGGACATCACCGTGAATTCCAGGCTGTCCCATTCCAGCGGCATCGCGCCGTAGCCGTTCCAGCTCTCATGCGGATGCTTCAGGCCCAGCGCATGGCCGAGCTCATGCACCGCCACCATGAACTGGTAGGTCCCGAGGCGCGGCGAATCGAAGTTGTAGCGCCCGCCGAACCACACATCGCCGCCTTCGCGCCCGTTCGGATAATACGCCCAGGCGGTGGAGGGAGCCGAGGAGCGGGCGATGCGGATATCCGCCCAGCTGTCCTGCGCCGTCTCGACCAGTTCGAGGCCGGTGAAGGCAAGGACGGAAGGCCCCGGGCTGCCCGGCCCGGAGGCCACGCCCGCCGCGTCGCCGAGCAGGATCTTGCGCACCGCGTCGCGCATGACGGTGCCGACCTGCGCGAAGCCGCGCGCGGGCTCGGAGGCGCCGTAGAAGGCTTCGTAGTCGCCCGCGCTGTCGGGGAAGGCGAAGGAGACGGGGTCGCCGAGGCTCCAGGCGAAGCCGCTCAACACCCCGTCCACGCCGGCATGGCCGGTCGGGGCCAGGAACAGCCGCGGCGCGGTCGGCACGGCCGCCACGGCGGCGACGCCGAGCGGCGAATCCGGGGAATCGGAGCTGAAGCCGGTGGAGGCCCAGCACTGCCAGCACATGCGGGGGCGGTGTCGCGGAGGATCCGGCGTGGCGGCCCGTCCTCATGACCTGGCCGGCCTCCGCCTCCTGCGGGACGCGGGGCCACGCGCCGGCGCGCCCCGCATGTCGCATCCTGAAGGACGGCGATGAAGAGTTGGTGAAGCCGCAGGGCGATGGCGTCGCGCGCCCGGCAGATTGAACGCCGCGCCCGTCCGGGCTAACGGAGGGCCGGCTGGGGCGTCGCCAAGCGGTAAGGCAGCGGTTTTTGGTACCGCCATTCCCAGGTTCGAATCCTGGCGCCCCAACCAGCTTCCAACTGGCTCATCCCGCGAACAGCGCGTCCTGCTCCTGCCGGAGCCGCCACAGCAGGCCGTCCGTGGCGATGTCGAGATCCGCGCAGGTGATGAGCGCCCCGGCCGCGACGGGGCGCCGCAGGCGCTGGCCGACCGCAAGGTAGTAGGGGGCGGGCGCCTCGCCGCGCGCCGGTGCAGCCGGCAGCAGCAGCGCATCCAGCCCCGGCACGGCATGGCGGTTACCCTCGATGGCCAGCAGGTGCCCCGCCGGCAGGTCGCGCGCGGCACGCGCGACAAGATCCACCACCGGCCGGTAGCCCTCCGCCGGGATCACGTGGCGGAGCCGGCCCGCCGCCATGGCGGAGATCGGCGCCTCCACGCCCAGCAGGTGCGAAGGGTTGTAGATCAGCGCCCGCCTTCGGTCGCGCGAGACCGGGATGCCCTTGACGGCGAAAAGCTCGCCCGTGCGCCTGTCCGCAAGATCGACCACGACGAAGACGCCGCCGGCGAAGGAGGCCTCGTCCGGGCGACGCAGGCAGTTGAAGACATCGATGACGCCTGCGCTGTCCAGCAGCCCGCCTGTGCGTCGCAGGCCATAAAGCTCCGGCAGTTCCGGGGTGCGCGCGAGCGGCGCGTGGAAATCGGGCCGCGCGATGGTGAAGCCCGTGGCGTTCGCCACCAGCGCCATCTCGCAATAATCCGGCACGGTGCGCTGCGGCAGCGCAGCCAGCGCCTCCGCGCGCGCGGCGATGGTGGCGGCAGGGTCGTCGCCGAGGGTCATCAGCGCGGCGAGGCCGGGGCTCGCCACCTCCTCCGCCAGCCAGCGCGTGCGGCCGGTGGCGGGATCGAAGACGTAGTCGTATTCGCTGCTCTTGCCCGCGGCGAGGATCGGCAGGCCGAGCGTCTCCGCCCAGCTCATCAGGCCGACCAGCAGCGCGGGCTGGTCGCCCTCCACCAGCGTGTAGGACAGGCCTGCCGCGCGCGCTTTCGCCGCCAGCAGCGGGCCGACGACGCATTCGGATTCCTTCGACACCATCGCGATGTGCTTGCCCGCCGCGATGGCCGCCAGCGCATGCCGCGCCGCGCCCTCCGGATGGCCCGTCGCCTCCACCACCAGTTCGAGCTCAGGAATGGCGAGCAGGTCGTCGAGCCGCTCGGTCAGCGCGATGGCGCCGGCCGCCAGCGCGGCGCGGATCGCGGCCGGTCCGTCGCAGCGCGCATGCGGCACGCCGTCCTCGGCCAGCGCCGCGGCGACGCGCATGGTGTCGAGATCCAGCGCGGCGACGATCCGCAGCCCGCGCAGCCGGCGGGCCTGCGCGATCAGCGACAGGCCGAACTCGCCGCAACCGAGCAGGGCGGCGGTGACCGGCCGCTCCATGGCCGGCCGGAACAGCGTGGTGAACTGCACCGTCGTGCTTCCTCCGGAACTGCGCGCCGTTCAGGCGGCGTCGCGCTTGTCCTCCGCGCGCTTCGCGGCCCTGCCGATGCGGTCGAGATGCTGGCGCATCGCAGCCGCCGCGGCCTCCGGGTCGCGCGCGGCGATCGCCGCGGCGATGCGCTTGTGATCCAGCCAGGACCGGCGCATCGCGCCCGGCGCGGCCGTCGCGCGATGGCTGAGCTCGGACGACTGGCCATACGCCTCGGCGAGCAGCGCGGCGAGGAGGCGATTGCCGGCGGCGCGCTGCAGCGTCGCGTGGAATTCCGAACCGCAGATGTGGAAGGCGGCGGCGTCATCCAGCGCACGGCCCTGCTCCTCCGCCAACTGCGTCAGCCTGGCGCGCGTCGGCGCATCCGCGTTGCGCGCGGCGTCGCGCGCCGCGGCGACCTCCAGCACGAGGCGCGCGCCATGCACTTCCTCGGGCGTATAGCGCGCCGCGGGGCCGGGCCGCGCGACCCAGCTGGCCGCCGGCAGCACGCGGGAGCGCGCGCCCTGCGCCACCTCGACCAGGCCGCGCGCGGCCAGTGCCTGGATGGCGCCGCGCACCGTCTCGCGGCTGACATCGAGCTGCGCCGCCAGTTCCCGCTCCCCGGGCAGGGCGTCGCCGGGACGCAGCAGGCCGGACGCGATCATGCCGGCGAGCCGGTCCGTGATCTGCTCGCGCATCGTGCGCTTCGAGACGGCGGAGCGCAGCAGGTCGAAGCTGTGTTGCATCGCGCAAGCGTAACGCAGGACCGGGCGGCCGGTCCACTGGTCCGGTCATCGGTCCGGTTGACAAGTTTGGTCGGGCTCGTCCAGGCTCCGCGCGGAAGCCGGCGCAAGATCCGGATCGAGCAACGACCTTGGGAAGGAACCGCCAATGACCCGCATTGCATCGCCTCACGCATCGTCGCGCTTCGTGCCGTCGCGCCGCGGCCTGCTGCTCGGCGCCGGCGCCGCGCTTCTGGCGCGCCCCGCCCTGGCGCAGTCCTGGCAGCCGGCGCGCCCGGTCGAGTTCATCGTCGCGGCCGGGCCGGGTGGCGGCACCGACCAGTTCGCGCGCATCGTCCAGTCCATCGTGCAGAAGCACAACCTGATGCGCACGCCGATCATCGTCTCCAACAAGGGCGGCGGCGCGGGCACCGAGGCCTTCGTCTATGGCCGCGGCGCCGCGGGCGACCCGCACAAGGTGGTGTTCGGCACCAACAACGTCTGGCTGATGCCGCTGGTCACGCGCGTCGGCTACGGCCTGGCGGATCTTCGCCCCGTCGCCTCCATGGCCGCGGACGAGTTCATCCTCTGGACCTACACCGATGCACCCTACCGCACGGCGAAGGACCTCGTGGAGGCGGCGCGCGCGCAGAACGGCACCTTCCGCATGGGCGGCAGCCAGGCGCGCGACACCGACCACATCCTGACCAAGCAGATCGAGCGCGCCACGGGCGTGACCTTCACCTACGTGCCGTTCCGCTCGGGCGGCGAGGTCGCGATCCAGCTGGCCGGCAAGCATGTCGAGGCCAACACCAACAACCCGGCGGAGAATGTCGCGCAGTGGCGCGCCGGGCGCGTCCGCCCGCTCTGCGTCTTCAACCCGCAACGCCTGACGCTGACCGAGAAGGTGCATGACGGCGTCGGCTGGTCCGACATCCCGACCTCCACCGAGGCCGGCATCGGCCCCGCCGATTTCCGCATGCCGCGCACGGTCTGGCTCCCGGCGCGCACGACGGATGCGCAGGCGGCCTTCTGGACCGAGCTGCTGTCCCGCGTGCGGGAGACGCCGGAATGGAAGGCCTGGCTGCAGGCCGGCAGCCAGGGCGACCTGTGGCAGACCGGCGCGGAGCTCGCCAGCTTCATCCGCGAGGACGAGGCGACGAACCGCGCGCATTTCCGCGAATACGGCTGGCTTGTCGAGCAGGGCTGATCCGGTGACGCGTCCGGCCGGCATGGGACACGGGTGATGAGCCGGCCGGACGATCGCCTCGGCGGTCGCCGCGCCGCCGAGCTCGGCATGGCGCTCGGCGCCGCCGGCTTCGGCGGTGTGGTGGTGCTGGGGGCGCTTCAGCACGACACGGGCTGGGGCCCGACCGGCCCCGGCGCCGGCTATTTCCCGCTTCGCATCGGCCTGCTGCTGATCGGCGTGGCGGCGATCCTCGCGCTGCTGCAACTGCGCGCCGCCGCGGGCCGCTTCGCCGAGCCGGGCGCACTGCGGCGCGTGGCGCGGCTGCTGGCGCCGACCCTGGTCTTCGGCATCGCGATCGCGCCGCTCGGCACCTATGTGCCGATGGCGCTGTTCCTGCTGTGGATGGCGCGCGTCGAGGCGCGGGCCGGCTGGCCCGTGGCGCTGGCCCTGGCGCTCGGCACGCCGGCCGCCTTCTTCCTGCTGTTCGAGACATGGCTCGGCGTGCCGCTGGCCAAGGGTCCGCTGGAAGAGGCGCTGGGCATCTACTGATGGAAGGCCTGCCCGCCCTCCTGCACGGCTTCGAGGTCGCGCTCACCGCCTATCACCTCGGGCTGATGGTGGCGGGCGTGCTGATCGGCATCCTGGTGGGCGTGCTGCCCGGGCTCGGCGCGCCGAACGGCGTCGCGCTGCTGATGCCGCTCACCTTCTTCATGCCGCCGGTCAGCGCGATCATCCTGCTGAGCTCGATGTACTGGGGCGCGCTGCTCGGCGGCTCGACCACTTCGATCCTGTTCAACATCCCAGGCGAGCCCTCCTCCGTCGCCACCACCTTCGACGGGCATCCGATGGCGAAGCAGGGCCGCGCGGCGGAGGCGCTTTCGCTCGCCTTCCTCTGCTCGGGCTTCGGCGCGCTGGCGGGCGTGATCACCATCACCATCGTGGCCGACGATATCGCCGAATTCGCGCTGCGCTTCAGCCCGGCGGAATACTTCGCCGTTTATCTCCTCGCCTTCTGCGCCTTCATCGGCATGGGCGGCGCCAATCCGCTGAAGACCGCGGTTTCGCTGCTGGTCGGGCTCTCGCTCGCCACCATCGGCATGGACACCGTCTCCGGCGAGATGCGGCTGACGTTCGGGCAGGACGAGCTGGTGCGCGGCATCTCCTTCCTGGTCGCGGTGATCGGGTTGTTCGGCATCGGCGAATTGCTGGCAACGGCCGACGAGACGGAAAAGGTGGAAGGCATCCGCGCCCGCGTGCGGCTGGCCGCCGTGCTGAAGACGCTGGTGGAGTTGCCGCGCTACTGGGTCGCGTTGCTGCGCAGCGCGGCGATCGGCATCTGGATGGGGCTGACGCCGGGCGGGCCGACCGCGGCCTCCTTCATGTCCTACGGCATCGCGCGCCGCTTCTCGAAGCGGGGCGACAATTTCGGGCGCGGCGAGCCGGAAGGCGTGGTCAGCCCCGAGACCTCGGACCACGCGGCGGGCGTCTCGGCGCTGCTGCCGATGCTGGCACTCGGCGTGCCTGGCTCGGCCACTGCGGCGGTGATGCTGGGCGGGCTGATGATCTGGGGCCTGCAGCCCGGGCCGATGCTGTTCCAGGACCGGCCCGACTTCGTCTGGGGCCTGATCGCCAGCATGTATGTCGCGAACCTGGTCGCCGTGGTGCTGGTGCTGGCGACCGTGCCGATCTTCGCCTCCGTCATGCGCGCGCCCTTCGGGCTGCTGGCGCCGCTGATCATGGCGATCTGCCTGACCGGCGCCTGGATGGTCTCGGGCAGCGGCTTCGACGTGCTGCTCGCGATCGGCTTCGGCGTGCTGGGCTATCTGATGAAGAAGCTGGACTACCCGATCGCGCCGATGGTGCTGGCGATGGTGCTCGGCGACAAGGCCGAGGATGCGTTCCGCCAGTCCATGCTGATCAGCCAGGGCAACCTGACCGTCTTCTGGTCGAACTGGCTGGTCGGTTCGATCACCACCCTCGCGCTGCTGCTGCTCGCCTGGCCCGTGCTGGCCTGGCTGCTGCGCGGCGGCGTGCAACTCAGCCGGAGACCTGCCGCATGATTCCCCGTCTCGCCCTCGTGCTCGGCGATCCCGCCGGGATAGGGCCCGAGATCATGGCGAAGCTGCTCGCCGAGGAGGGCAACCGTCAGAAGGCGGCGCTGCTGCTGGTGGCCGACCCGGACGAGCTGGCCGAAGGCATGCGCATCGCCGGCGTGGACCTGCCGATCACGCGCGTGAACGACCCGGCGGCCGT
Organism: Falsiroseomonas bella; assembly: GCF_003173615.1. Lineage (GTDB taxonomy): Bacteria > Pseudomonadota > Alphaproteobacteria > Acetobacterales > Acetobacteraceae > Falsiroseomonas > Falsiroseomonas bella. Next base: position 685,267 of record NZ_QGNA01000001.1, read on the forward strand.
CGCGCCCGGCCGCATCGCGCTGCACGAGCTTCGCCGCGCGGCGCCGATCCCGCGAGCGCAGTCCAGCGCGGAAGGCGGCGCGCATGCCATGGCGACGCTGCGCGAGTGCCTTTCGCTCGCGCAGGCCGGCACGGTGGACGGCATCTGCTTCGCGCCGCTCAACAAGGCCTCGCTGCACATGGCGAAGATGGGGCATCCGGACGAGCTGCACTGGTTCGCCGAGGTGCTGGGCCACAAGGGCGCGCACAGCGAGTTCAACGTGCTCGACGGCCTCTGGACCTGCCGCGTCACCAGCCATGTCGCGCTGCGCGAGGTGGCCGACCTCATCACGCCGGAGAAGGTGATCGGCGCCGTCGCGCTGATCCGCGACGCGCTTTTGCAGGCCGGGATCGAGCGGCCGCGCATCGCGGTCTGCGGCCTCAACCCGCACAACGGCGACAACGGCGCCTTCGGCCGCGAGGAGATCGAGATCATCGGCCCCGCGCTGGAGGAGGCGCGCCGCCGCGGCCTGCCCTGCGAGGGGCCCTATCCGGCCGACACCATCTTCCTGCGCGCCCAGCCCAAGGCCGACGGCACGCGGGACGTGGACGCGATCGTGACGATGTACCACGACCAGGGGCAGATCGCGATGAAGCTGATGGGATTCTGGCGCGGCATCACCGTCGCGGGCGGACTGCCGGTGCCGATCACCACCTGCGCACATGGCACCGGCTTCGACATCCAGGGCAAGGGCGTCGCCCGCGTCGGCGCGCTGCAGGCGGCCTTCGACCTGGCCTGCGCCATGGGCGCGCGACGCCGCGCGGCGGCGTGAAGGAGGTTCCGATGCCGCAAGCCTATCGCGGGGTCTTCCCCGTCGTCCCCACCATCTTCCACGCCGATGGGGCGCTGGACCTGGAAGGCCAGAAGCGCGCCATCGACTTCATGATCGATGCGGGCTCCGAGGGACTCTGCATCCTCGCGAACTTCTCCGAGCAGTTCGTGCTGACTGACGAGGACCGCGAGCGGGTAATGCGGGTGGTGCTGGAGCATGTCGCCGGCCGCGTGCCGGTGATCGTCACCACGACGCATTTCGCCACCCATGTCTGCGCCGAGCGCAGCCGCCGCGCGCAGGAGATGGGCGCGGCGATGGTGATGATCATGCCGCCCTATCACGGTGCGACGATCCGCGTCGGCGAGGCGGGGATCTTCGAGTTCTTCCGTCGCGTCTCGGATGCGATCTCCATCCCGATCATGATCCAGGATGCGCCGGTCTCGGGCACGACGCTCTCCGCACCCTTCCTGGCGCGCATGGCCCGCGAGATCGCCAATGTCTCCTATTTCAAGATCGAGGTGCCGCAGGCCGCGGCCAAGCTGCGCGACCTGATCGCGCTCGGCGGCGAGGCGATCGTCGGCCCCTGGGACGGGGAGGAGGCGATCACGCTGATGGCCGATCTCGACGCCGGGGCGACAGGCTCGATGACCGGCGGCGGCTTCCCGGACGGCATCCGCCGGATCACCGATCCCTGGTTCGCCGGCGACCGCGAAGCGGCGATGGACGCCTATTGCCGCTGGCTGCCGCTGATCAACTACGAGAACCGGCAATGCGGGCTGCTGGCCGCCAAGGCGCTGATGGAGGAAGGCGGCGTGATCCGCTGCGGCGCTCCGCGCGCCCCGATCGCGCCGCTGCACCCGGCCACGCGCGCGGGCCTGGTCGAGGTGGCGCGGCGGCTCGATCCGCTGGTGCTGCGGTGGGGGCGGTGACGGGCGCGCGCTTAGCCGGGCCTTAACCCGCCCCGCCCCATACCCGCGCCCGGAGGCTTCCGGCGCGGGCGATGGCAAAAGGCGGCAACGGGGCGACGATCGTCCTGAAGAAGGTCGAGGAAGGCGGGCACGGGCACCATGGCGGTGCCTGGAAGGTGGCCTATGCCGACTTCGTCACCGCCATGATGGCCTTCTTCCTGCTGATGTGGCTGCTCAACGCCACCACGGAGGAGCAGCGGCGCGGCATCGCCGACTATTTCGCGCCGACGAACGTGCTGGGCCGCAGCACCACCGGCTCCGGCGAGCCCTTCGGCGGCCGCACGCCGCATGCCTCCGAGCAGATGACGCAGGACACCGGCGCTGTGCGCGTGGAGCGCGGTCCGCTGCCCGTCCTGCCGGATGTGGAGACGGAGGACGACAGCACCGTCGTCGCCCGCCCCGTGCCGATGCGCGAGGGGCCGGAGGGCGAGGACGAGGAGAACGACCCGCGCCGCGTCCGCACCGCCCGCGCCGATGCGCCGCCCGGTGATGTCGCGCAGGAGGCGCGCGAATGGGACGCCCCGCGCGCGCGCCGCGCCGATGGCACCGGCGAGGCGACCGACCCGCGCAACCTCTCCGACGCCGAGCTGCGCGCCGAGCATGAGCGCCGCGAGCGCGCCGCCTTCGAGCAGGCGGCGGAGGAGATCCGCCGCATGGTCGCCGGCGATCCCGCCCTGGCGGAACTCGGCCGGCAGCTGCGCATCGAGCAGGTGCCGGAGGGCCTGCGCATCCAGCTGCTGGACGCCGACGGCCAGCCGATGTTCGCCCTCGGCGGCGCCGCGCCGAACGAGCGGGCGCGCCAGCTGATCGCGCGCGTGGCGCAGGTGGCCGCGCGGCTGCCGAACGCCATCGCGATCACCGGCCATACGGATGCCACGCCCTTCCGCGGCGGCGGCGACCGCTCGAACTGGGATCTGTCGGCGGAGCGCGCCAACGCGACCCGGCGCCTGCTGGCGGAGGCCGGCCTGGCGGAAGGCCGGATCCGCAGCGTCGCCGGCTATGCGGAACGCCAGCCGCTGCTGCCCGACCAGCCGACCGCCGCCGCGAACCGCCGCGTCGCCATCACCCTGCTGCGCGAGCCGCCCCCGCCACCCCGGCAGGAGGCCGCGGCCCCGCGCGCCGCCGGAACCGCCACGCCATGACCGCGATCGCCGGCTTCGTCTTCCTGCTGGTGATGGTGTTCGGCGGCTACCTGATCGCCGGCGGCAAGTTCGCCATCATCCTGGGCGCCCTGCCCTTCGAGATGATGATGATCGGCGGCGCGGCCATCGGCGCCTTCGTCATGGCCAACAGCATGCACGACGTGAAGCACACGCTCGGCGGCTTCGGGAAGATCCTCAAGGGCCCGAAATACCACAAGTCGGACTACGTCGAGATCCTCTCGCTGCTCTACTGGTTCGTGCGGCTTGCGCAGCAGAAGGGCGCGATGGCGCTGGAGGCGCATATCGAGCGCCCGCAGGAATCCGCGGCCTTCCAGAAATTCCCGAAGATCGCCGGCGACCACCATGTCGTCGCGCTGATCTGCGACTACCTGCGCATGATCGGCATGAACGCCGACGATCCGCACCAGATCGAGGACGTGATGGCGCGGGAGCTGAAGAAGCTGAAGGAGGAGGAGATGCACCCCTCCCACGCGATGCAGACCATCGCCGATGCGCTGCCCGCGCTCGGCATCGTCGCCGCCGTGCTCGGCGTGATCAAGACGATGGGCTCGATCGACCAGCCACCGCCCGTACTCGGCAAGATGATCGGCGGCGCGCTGGTCGGCACCTTCCTCGGCGTTCTGCTCGCCTACGGGCTGATGGGGCCGCTGGCGACGCGGCTGAAGAGCATCGTCGAGGAGGAGGCGAAGTATTTCGAGGTGATCCGCGCCGTCCTCGTCGCGCATCTGCACGGCAATGCGCCCCAGGTCGCCGTGGAGACCGGCCGCAAGATGGCGCCGAGCCATTCCATGCCGACCTTCCAGGAGCTCGAGGAAAGCCTGCAGAACCTGGTGATCGGCTGACCGCGCGTGCCGCTCAGAAGAAGGAGGGCGGCCGCAGGGTGGAGATCCACCACGCGAAGGCCGCCGCCGCCGCGAGCAGGGCGACGGCGAGCAGCGCATGGCCCATGCGCGGCGCCTGCAGCGGCGATTCCCGCGGCACCTCCAGCACACCGGTGACCATCGGCTTCACCAGGTTCCGCCGCAGCAGCACGCGGTAGGCGAGGACCGCCAGCACATGCAGCACCGCGGCGGCGACGATCACCCAGAAGACCCGCAGATGCACCGATGTCGCGGCATCGGCGAAGGCCGGGTCCACGCGGCGCGCCAGCGGACCGCGGCTCATCACCTGGTCGTCGGCGAAGAGCCCCGCGCCGGCCTGGACCAGCAGCAGCAGCAGCAGCAGCAGCACCATCCAGCCGCCCGCGGCGTTGTGCCCGATCTCGACCGGCGCATCGCGCCGGCGCAGATGCGCCAAGTGGCCCAGCGCCGCGGCGGGGCCGCGCAGGAAGTGGGCGAAGCGCGCCGTCTCCGACCCGACCAGGCCCCAGGCGATGCGGAACAGCACCAGCGCCAGGATCGCGTAGCCCGAGAGGAAATGCAGGTCGAAGCGGCCGGTCTCGGCGGTCCACCAGGAGACGGGGAGCAGGATCACGATGGACCAGTGGACCAGCCGCACCCACGGATCCCACACCTTCAGCCGGCGCGTCGCGCCCCCATCCGTCGCTTGCGTCATGCGATGTCCCGCTGTCCTGCCGGCGCACTGTGCTGGGGCAGCGCCGCGCCGGGCAAGTTTCGGTCGGTGACGGTTTGCCGATCGCGCCCGCGGCGGGCAGGAGAACGGCCATGGCGGTGCCGGACCTGATCGAGTCGCTGCAGCTCCAGCGCGGTGCCGCGCTGGGCTTCGTCGTCGCGCTTGGCCTGGCGGGGGCGGCCCGGCTGCTGCGCCGGCCGCTGCCGGCCGGGATCGCCGCCGGCGCCGGGCTGCTCGCCGGCTGGTGGCTCAGCTTCGGCCTGCTGACGGCAAGCCCGCGGCAATTGCCCGAGCGGCTGCCCTTGCTGGTCCTGATGCTGCTGCTGGCGGTGGCGCTGCTGCTGCCGCCGGCGCGGCGCTGGCCGCGCGTCACGTTGCCCGCGACGCTGCTGGGCGCGCTGCTCGCCGGCTGGTGGATGGCCGGCGCGCCGCTGGTGCGGGCCGACCTCGCGCGCGGCGCGGCGGTGCTGGCCGGCGTGGCTGCGGCGAGTTTCCTGCTGGCGCGGGCGCTGGCGCCGCGCTGGTCGCCGGCGGCGGCCGCAGCCGCGCTGCTCGGCGGCCTGCTGCTCGCGCCGATGCCAGGACCACAGGGCGTGCTGGCGGCGGTGCTGCTGGCGGCGACGCTGGCCGCCGCTGTGGTGCCGTCCCGTCAGACAAGCCCGGCCGCCCTTTCGGCGCTTCCCGTGGCCGGCGCGACGGTGGCGCTGGCCTCCCTGCCCGTGATCGCGCGCGGCGCGGCCGCCGATTGGGTAGTGGCGGCCGCGCCGCTGCTCACCGCCGCGGTTGGCATCCCGCTCGGCGCGAGGCTGGCCGGCCGCATGGGCGCCGTGCTGGGCGCAGTGCTCGTCGCGACCGGCTGCGGGATCTTCGCTTTCCTGATACGCTGACACATGTTTGACTTGACTGCCGAGCCGGTTCGGCAGTGTCGGGGGGCTCCGGTAGCGAATCGATGACGGCCAGCGGGCGCGCGCTCCTCATCGTCGTGTTGGTCACCGCGGGCCTGGCCGGCTTCGTGGCGGCGCGCTTCGTGGCCGAGGCCCCGGCACCCATGCCCTCGCCCGCCGCGCCTTCGGCTGCCGCACCGGCGCCCGTCGCGGCGCCGGCATCCGCACCGTCGCCCGCCGCGCCGGTGGCGGAGCCGCGCCGCGCAACGCCGCCGACCGCCGTGGCCGCAGCCCCGCCGGCGGCAACACCCCCGGCCGCGACGACGACGCCGGCCGCCTCGCCGCCCGCCGCCACCGCCGCGACCCAGGCTGCGCCCGCGCCTCAGGAACCGCCGCGCTTCGACGTGGTGCGGGTCGGCGCGCGCGGTGCCGCCGTGGTCGCCGGCCGCGCCGCCGCGGGCGCGGAAGTGCTGCTGATGGAGGATGGCCGGGAGATCGCGCGCGCGCGCGCCGATGCCCGCGGCGAGTGGGTGATCCTGCCGCCGGAGCCGCTGCGGCCCGGCACCCGCCGCTTCATGCTGCTCGCCCGCCTTGGCGGCGAGGAGGTGGTCGGCCCGGACACCGTCGTGGTGGTGGTGCCCGAGCCCGCCCCGGCCGTGGCCGAGACGCCGCGCGGCGCGCCGCCCACCACGCTGGCCGAGGCCGCGCAGCCGCGGGGCGCCACTGCATCGCCGGTGCCGCCGGCGCGCCCCGACCCGGCCCCCGCCGCCACGGACCATGCCGTGGCGCGAGCCCCGTCGATCGCGCCGGCCGCGCCGCCTCCGGCGGACCGGCTCGCCGCCGCCGCACCGGGCCCGGAGGCCGCCGCGCCGCGCCCGACACCGCCCGCCGCCGAGCCGCGCGACGCGGCGCGGAGCGTTGCGGAGGCTCCGGCACCGCGCGAGGAACCGCCCTCACGCCGCGCGGAGACGCCCGCCCAGCCGCTGGTCGTGCTGCTGCCCGGCACGCAGCCGGAGGCCCGTGTGCTGCAACGGGCCGCATCGCAGCCTGGCCTCGCGATCGGCCAGGTGGACTATGACGACGCCGGCAGCATCCGCTTCGCCGGCACCGCGCCGCCCGGCGCCACGCTCAGGCTCTATGTGAACGACCGGCACGCCGGGGATGCCCAGGCGGACGACCAGGGTCGCTGGGCGCTGGCACCCGGCGAGGCCGTGGAGATCGGCCGGCACCGGCTGCGGGTGGACCAGATCGCCGCGGCGGGCGTGGTCGCGGCGCGCATCGAGGTGCCCTTCCAGCGCGACCGCCTGCCGGATGCGGCGACCAGCGACGGACGCATCGTGGTCCAGCCCGGCCACAGCCTCTGGCGGCTGGCGCGCGCCGTCTATGGCCAGGGCGTGCGCTACACGGTGATCTACGACGCGAATCGCGAGCAGATCCGCAACCCGAACCTGATCTTCCCGGGTCAGGTCTTCACCATGCCGGGCATGTCGCCTGAGGGCGCATCGGCCGCGCCAGCCGATTCCAGCCGGTCCAGATAGGGATCGAGGGCCAGCGCGAAGCCCACCATCCGCCCGACCAGGGCGGTGGCCGTGGTCGGCGCCGGCAGTTGTTCCTCCGCCTCCAGCCGCAGGCGATGGTCGGGCAGCAGGCTGAGACGCCAGCCCACCGGAAGATCCGCCGGCAGCGCGCCGAGGGCCGCCAACGTGCCCGCCCGATGCCCCGGGGATTCGGCGGTGTAGGGGATGGCGCCGGCCGTGGCGGTCAGCCGCATCCGCCCCTCCGCGAGCCGCGCCTCGCAGCGGCGCCCGCGCCAGACGAAGCGGAGCGAGGGGGCGGCACGCGGGTGCAGGCTGCCATCCCCCTCGACCAGGAAGGGACCATGCGGGAAGGGCGCATCGGGCGGGCAGGCCTTGCGGCACGCCGGATCGGGGGCGGACGGCATGGCCTCATGTTGTCCGGGAAAGGTGAAGGGACCATAACCCGCCGCATGGACCTCTCCTCGACCATTCGCATGGTGCTGGCGAAGCCGCACCCCGCTGGCCGGCCCTTCATCTGGGGCGGCGCCGCGGTCGCCGTGATCGGCGGCCTGATCCTCGGCAGCTGGCTGTTCTGGATCGGCGCGGCCTTCACCGCATTCTGCCTGTATTTCTTCCGCGACCCGGAGCGCGTGGTGCCGACCCGGCACCATGCCGTGGTGGCGCCGGCCGATGGCCGCGTCGTCTCCGTCGCGCCCGCCGTCCCGCCGGCCGAGCTCGGCCTGGGCGACGCGCCGCGCTGGCGCGTGGCGATCTTCCTCTCGGTGCTCGACGTGCATGTGAACCGTGCGCCGATCGAGGGGCGCGTCACGCGCATCGCCTATCGCCACGGCGCCTTCGTCAACGCCGCGCTCGACAAGGCGAGCGAGGACAACGAGCGCAACGCGCTGGCGATCCGCACGCCGGACGGGCGCGACCTGGCGGTGGTGCAGATCGCCGGCCTGATCGCGCGGCGCATCGTCTGCACCGTGCGGGAGGGCGAGATGCTGGCCACCGGCGAGCGCTTCGGCATCATCCGCTTCGGCAGCCGCACGGACGTCTACCTGCCCGAGGGCGTGCGGCCGATGGTGGCGGAGGGCCAGACGATGATCGGCGGAGAGACGGTGATCGCCGAGCTGCCGCCGCTGGTGCCGCGATGAGCGAGCCGGCGCGGCGGCCCGCCTCGCTGCACCGGCGCCTCGGCCGGCGCTTCCGGCCGCGGACGCGACCGCGCTTCGAGGGCCTGTCCTTCAACCGGCTGATCCCGAACATCCTGACCATGCTCGGCCTCTGCGCCGGGCTGGTGGCGATCCGCTTCGCCATCGACGGCCGCTGGCCGCAGGCGGCGACCTTCATCGTGGTGGCCGGCGTCATCGACGGGCTGGACGGGCGGCTGGCGCGGCTGCTGAAGGCGACCAGCCGCTTCGGCGCGGAATTCGACAGCCTGGCCGACTTCCTCTCCTTCGGCGTGGCGCCGGCGCTGGTGCTGTATCTCTGGTCCATGAACACCATCGGGCCGCTGGGCTTCGTGCCCTGCCTGCTCTTCGCCGTGTGCTCCTCGCTGCGCCTCGCGCGCTTCAACGCGGCGCTGGATGTGGGCCTGGAGAAGCCGAAGCCGGCCTATGCCTACAACTTCTTCACCGGCGTGCCGGCGCCGGCCGGCGCGGGCTGCGCGCTGTTTCCGCTGTTTGCCGCGATCGCCTTCGGCGAATGGGGCTGGGAGGGCTTTGCCGCCGCGATCCGCCATCCGGTGTTCGTCGCCATCGTGCTGATCGCGGTCGGGGGGCTGATGGTGAGCACCCTCCCGACCTGGTCGTTCAAGAACTTCAAGGTCCCGCGCTCCGCGGTGCTGCCGCTTCTGCTCGGCGTCGGCTTCTATGTCGCGCTGCTGGTGGCGGAGCCCTGGGCGGCGCTGGCGGCGGCGGGGATCATCTATCTCGGCATGCTGCCCTTCTCCGTGCGGTCCTACCTGGCGCTGAAGGCGGAGGCCGAGGCGCTGATCGAGGATCCGCCCAAGGCACCCGCCAACCTGCCCTGACCCTCGCGCTTCCCGCCAGGGTGGCGCGGGCAGGCTCAGCGGCTACCGGCAGGTTGTTGCCTATCGGGGGAAGGTCGGTGCAGCATCCTTGCGCGCCTTCGCGGCGCGTTGAGGGAGCGAAAGCACGTGAAACGTCTGCTGAGTGCGGCCGTGGCCGCGCTGTGCCTGGCCGGGCCCGCCCTCGCCCAGGATCCCGCGTTGCTCGAGCGCGGGCGCTACCTGGTCGAGGTCACCGCCGCCTGCGGCAACTGCCACACCCCGAAGGGCCCGACCGGCAACATCCCCGGCCGCGAGTTGGCCGGCGGCTTCACCATCGACGCGCCGCCCTTCCGCGCCGTCGCCTCCAACATCACGCCGGATCCAGAGACCGGCATCGGCCGCTGGACCGACGCCCAGATTGCGCGCGCCATCCGCGAGGGCATCCGCCCCGATGGCAGCCTGATCGGCCCGCCGATGCCCATCGCGTTCTATCGCCACCTGTCGGATCGCGACCTGGCCGCGATGGTCGCCTATCTCCGCACCGTGCCGCCGATCCGCAACGCGGTGGAGAAGAGCGTCTATCGCATCCCGCTGCCGCCGAACTACGGGCCGCCGGTCACCTCGGTCGCCGCGCCGGCCGACAACGCCGTGGCGCGCGGCGAGTACCTGGCCGGTCCTGTCGCCCATTGCATGGAATGCCACACGCCAATGGGCGCCAACGGGCATCTCGACATGACGCGCATCGGCGCGGGCGGGCAGCAATTCCCCGGTCCCGGCGGCGTTGCGGTGGCGCGCAACCTCACCCCGACGGGCCTCGGCCAATGGAGCGACGCGGAGATCGCGCGCGCCATCCGCACCGGCGTCGCGCGAGACGGGTCACGCCTGATGCCGCCGATGGCCTTCTACGCCTATGCGAACATGTCGGACCGCGACATGAGCGACCTGATCGCCTATCTGCGCTCGCTGCCGGCGCGGCAGTGAGGATACGCGGCACCCTGCCGCTGACCGTGGCGGGCCGCGCGGTGACGATCACCGGCGGCCCCTTCGACGCGATCCCGGAGGGCGCCTTCGGCGTCTGCCTGGAAGCCGCCTCGGAGAAGGCGTGGCTGGCCGACATCGCGCTGCCGACGCCCGATTTCGGCCTGCCCGATCCGGCGGCGCTGCGCGCGGCGGTCGCGGCGGCGCTGGCGCAGCTCGAGGCCGAGCCGGAGCGGCCGCTGCATGTCGGCTGCCGCGCCGGCATCGGCCGCACCGGCCTGTTCCTCGCCTGCCTCGCCCGCGCGGCCGGCGTGGAGGGCGATCCGCTGGACTATGTGCGCCGCCACTACCTGCCGCATGCCGCCGAGACGGAGGCGCAGCAGGCGATGGCGCGGGGCTTCACCTGGCCCTGAGGACGCCGGTCAGCCACCCGGTCACGCGCCCGTCGATCAGCAGCAGCCCGAGCGCGATCACCGCCATGCCCGCGAAATGCCGCGGCGCCAGCGTCTCGCCGAGCATCTGCGTGCCGAGCAGCAGCGCGGTGACCGGCACCAGCAGCGTCACCAGCATGGCATTCGTCGCCCCGGCACGGGCGATCAGCGCGTAGAACATCCAGTAGGCGAGCGCGGTCGAGAACAGGCCGAAGCCGACCAGCGCCAGCACGGCGGAAGCCGGCGGCGCGGCGAAGGTCCAGGGCTGGTCGAAGATGAGCACCAGCGGCAGCAGCATCAGCGTCGAGGACAGGCACTGCCCGGCGGCCGTCGGCAGCGGGGCGAGCCCCGCCCGCTTCACGCGCCGCGACCAGACGCCCGAGAGCCCGTAGGAGAGGCAGGCGCCGAGGGCGAGCGCGATGCCGAGCAGCTCCGCGCCATGCCCGGCCGCGAACACCGCGGGACCCGCCAGGATGGCGACCCCGAGCAGGCCGGTGAGCGTGCCAGCCAGGCGGTTCGGCGTGAGCTTCTCGTCCGTGGTCAACCAGTGCGCACAGAGCACCGCGAAGACCGGCGTCGCCGCATTCACCACCGCCGCGAGGACGGAGGGGATGAAGAGCTGCGCCGTAACGATCAGCACGAAGGGCAGCGCGTTGTTGAGCAGGCCCATCCCCGCGCAGGCCATCCACGCCTCCCGCCCACGCGGCAGCGCCAGGCCGAGCAGCCGGCAGGCGAGCAGCAGCGCCGCCGCGGCGATCCCGACGCGCGCGAGCACGATGGTGAAGGGCGGAAAGCCCGTCAGCGCGATGGCGACGAAGTAGAAGGACGCACCCCAGACCAGGGAAAGGGCGAGGAGCAATCCCCATTGCTGCGGCGTCATCGGGCCCGGCATGGCGGTATCTGGGCCCGCTTCGGCCCCGCGCGCCATCCGCGTGTTGCGCGCATCCGGAATGCGCGGTTGCTCCCTCTCCACCCAAAGGGGGGAGAGGGCTCAACGCGCGGGCGTCGCTTCCATGAGCTGCGCGGTCACCATCCGCCGCACCGGCGCCAGCGCCGAGCCGAGCCGCAGCACGGCGCCGCGCAGGAGGCGCGCCGGCGCACGGTCGTCCGTGTAGAGGCTCGCGATGGTGTTGGTCGCGGCGTAGAGCGGCGCCGTCGCGATCCGATGCGCGCGCTCATACCGCAGCAGCCCGCCGGGATCGGCGATGTCGCGCCCGCGCGCCAGGGATGCGCGGATCTCCTTCGCCAGCCGCGCCGCGCCAGCCAGGCCGAAATTGAAGCCATGCGCGGTGACCGGATGCATCCCCACCGCCGCATCGCCCACCAGCGCGAAGCGCGTGCCGACGAAGCGCATGGCGTAGGTGGTCACCAGCGGATAGGCATGGCGCGTGCCGACCAGGCGCATCGCGCCCCAGCGATCCTGCGTGCGCCGCGTCGCATCGGCGCCGAAAGCCTCGGGCGTCATCGCCATGAGGTCTGCGATCTCGCGGGCCGACAAGGTGAGCACGATGGAGGAGACGTCGCCGTTCAACGGCAGCATCGCCACGGTCTGCCCGTGCCCGAACCACTCCGTCGCGACGCCGCCATGCGGCTTCTCATGCGCGACGCGGGCCACCAGCATGGACTTGCCGAGGTCGCGCATGCGCGTCGCGATCCCCATCTGGCGCCGCGCCTCCGACATGCGCGTGTCGGCGGCGACCACCAGCTTCGCGCGGATCGTCTGGCCATCGGCCAGCGTCAGCCGGCCATGCCGCGGCGAGGTTTCCACCGCCGTCACGGCAACCCCCGCCAGCAGTGTCGCGCAGCCGGTCTCGCGCACGCTCTCGTGCAGCGCGCGGCGGATCAGGTGGTTCGGCACCAGCATCCCGAGCGGCGTCTCGCCCGGCGGCGAGAAATCCAGCACGAAGGGGGATGCGCCGTCCTGCACGCGCGCGTGCCGCAGCGGCGCCATTTCGTTGGCCGGGATGCGGTCCCAGGCCTCGATCTCCTGCAGGATTTCCTGCGAGCGATGGGTCAGCGCGATCTCGCGCCCATCGAAGGCGGGATCGGCGATGGCCGCTTCCGGCGCGCGCTCGACCAGCACGACGGAAATCCCGCTGCCGGCGAGCAGCCGCGCGAAGGAAAGCCCCGCAGGGCCAGCGCCGATGACGGCGATGTCGCATTCCATCCCCGAACCCTCCGCGGATCCCGCCCGCGCCGCCATGACCTAGGTCAGGTCCGGCGCTTGTCCACCACGATTCCGGTCGCGGCGAGTTCGGCGATCTGCTCCTCCGTGAAGCCATGCGCGGCCAGGATCGCCGCGCCATGCTCGTTGAAGCGCGGCGGCACCGCGCGGGTGCCGCCCGGCGTGCGGCTCATCTTGATCGGCGTGCCGAGGCCCCGATACCAGCCGAGCTCCGTCACCATCTGGCGATGCGCGGTGTGCGCGGCCTGCATCGTCTCGTCCACATGCAGCACGGGGCCGGCGGGGACGCCGCTGCGCAGCAGCTTGTCGGCCAGCTCATGCCCATCCTCCTGCGAGAGCCGCTCATCGAGGATGGCGTCGAGCGCCTCGCGGTTGGCCAGGCGCAGCGCATTGGTCGCGAAGCGCGGGTCCTTCGGAAGGTCATCCAGGCCAAGGAAGGCGCAGAAGCGCCGGAAAGTCGGCTCGTTGCCGATCGCACAAAAAATCTCGCAGGTCCGCGTGCGGTATTTCGAGTAGGGGCTGATGTTCGGATGCGGGTTGCCGGTCGCCTTGGGCCGCTTGCCATTCAGGAAGTGGTTGGCCGCCTGGGGATGCAGCAGCGCCATGCCGCAATCATGCAGCGTCATGTCCAGGAACTGGCCCTGGCCGCTGCGCTGACGCTCCTGCAGCGCCATCAGGATGCCGATGCAGGAATAGAGGCCGGTGGCGAGATCCACGATCGGCGTGCCCATGCGCAACGGCCCGGTCGTGTCGTTGCCGTTGATGGACATCAGCCCGACCATCGCCTGGATCACCGCGTCATAGCCCGGCAGCGCGCCGAGCGGCCCGTCGGCGCCGAAGCCGGAGACGCGGCAATGCACCAGGCGCGGGAAGCGCTGCGACAGCACCGCGTAGCCGATGCCCCATTTCTCCATGCTGCCAGGCTTGTAGTTCTCGATCAGCACGTCGGCGCCCTCGAGCAGGCGCAGCAGCACCGCGCGCCCCTCCGGCTTCGAGAGGTCGAGCGCGAGCGAGCGCTTGTTGCGGTTCACGCCGATGAAGTAGCTGGCGTCCGCGTCATGGAAGGGCGGGCCCCAGTCACGCACCTCGTCGCCCTGCGGCGGCTCGATCTTGATCACCTCGGCACCGTGATCCGACAGGATCATCGTGCAGTAGGGGCCGCCGAGCACGCGCGTCAGGTCGATCACCTTCAGGCCGGCCAGCGCGCCGGGGGACAGCGCCAGGCCCTTGCCCTCGGTCATGGGCACCGCGTCCGTCATGCCGCCTGTTTCCTTCCGAAGACCCGGGCGCAGAATTCCGGGTAGGTTTCCAGCATCTCGTCGCAGACCGGGCCGCGCAGCAGCGCGAGCTCCGCATCGGTCGGGTCGGGCGTCTCCGGCACCGCATCGGCGACATCGAAGTCGAAGCCGGTGGCCGCGCGGATGGACTGCACGCTCTCGCCGGGATGCACGCTCTCCAGCGCGAATCGCGCGCGGTCGGGGTGGAAGCGGAACACGCAACGCCCCGTCACCAGCGCCTGCGCCGTGCCGCGGCGAAACACGCCGGGCGGCGAGACGCCGGGGGCGGAGACGTTGTCCACACGCTGCACCAGCACGCGCGGCGAATGCTCCTCGCGGAACAGGATCGTACGGGGCGTCATGAAATACATGAAGGCGCTTCCGAAGCTGCCCGGGAAGCGCACGCCGGTGCCGGGCCATTCGCCGGTGCCGACCAGGTTGATGTTCGCCTGGCCATCGATCTGCCCGCCGCCGAGGAAGAACAGGTCGATGCGGCCCTGGCCGGTCAGGTCGAACAGCTCGCGCGAGCCTTCGGTGAAGGGATTGCCCGAACGCTTGTGCAGCAGGGAGAGTCGCACCGGATGGCCCTGCTTGCGCAGCAGCCAGCAGGCCGCGGCGGGAATCGGCGAAGCGGCGCCCACCGCGATGTGCCGCGCCGGCGGCGCCGCGGGGTCCAGGATCAGTCGCGCCAGCGTGGCGGCCAGGCGTTCCTCGGGCTGGATGCTCATTCGGCGGCCTGTGCGCGCGGGGCGAAGACGAAGCGATCGAGGTATTCGCGGAAGCCGGCTTCGGTCTTCGCCAGCCGGGCGTATTCCGTCACATGCGCCGCGTCGAAGCCGTATTCGTCGAGCAGCGCCACGGGATGCGCACCGCGCTCCGCCACCGCGATCGCCTCGATGTAGGTGGCGCTGATGCAGCCGGGGGCGAGGCGCTCGTCTTCCAGCATCGAGCCCGGCACGCGGCGCTCCACCGTCACCAGCACGCGCCGGGATGCATGGGCGAGGGTGGCCAGTTCGCGCCGGCGCCCGACCCAGACATTCCCTTCGTCATCGGCCATCACGCCGTGGATCGCCGCGACGTCGGGCGATTTCGCGGGCAGCAGGACGATGCGGTCCTCGGTTTCCGAGAACGGGTTCTGGATCACCTGCCAGTCCGGCCGGTTCGCCAGGATGTCGCTCCCGATGATCCCGCGCAGCGGCATGAAGGGCACGCCCTTCTCGGCCGCCTGCAGCATGGTGTGGATGGCCGGGCAGGTCGCGTCGCGCACCGTGATGGCGCCGGCCTTCAGCGCGGCCGTGAAGCGCGGCGCGAAGCCGGCCTCGCCGAGCGAGACGGCGCTGGTCTCCACCTCCGCCACGCAGCCGGCGCCGATCAGCAGGTCGGTCGCGAAGCCCGAGACCGGCACGCCGAGCAGCCGCAGCCGCTTCGCCCCGCGCCGCACCAGCGCGCGCGCCAGGGCGACCGAGGGCAGCGAATTGTCGGGCGGCAGCGCGAGCAGCGCGCCATCCGGCACGGTCGCGGCCAGCGCATCGGCATCCTGCAGGAACATGCGGGCCCTCCTTCGGCGGACCTACCTACAGGCTGGCCGGAGCGACGCGAAGGGGTCACGGGGCGCCCCGCAGCCGCTACATGGCGGGACGGGAGAAGGATCGCCGCCCATGCCAGCCCAGCCGGTCACCCTGCACGGCCCGCGCGTGACGCTCAGGCCCTGGCGCCTGCCGGAGGACCTCGACCCCCTCTTCGCCATCAATGGCGACCCCGCGGCCATGCGCTTCTTCCCCAATGTCCATGACCGGGCCGAGAGCGATGCCTGGGGGACGCGCATCGCCGCGGATTTCGACACCCGCGGCTGGGGCTTCTGGGCCGTCGAGCTGCCCGGCGAGGGCATGGTCGGCTCGGTCGGGATCAAGCCCGCGCCCTTCGAGGCCGAATTCACCCCCTGCACCGAGATCGGCTGGCGCATCGCGACCCGCCTGCAGCGCCGGGGCCTCGCCGAGGAAGCGGCGCGGCTTGCATTGGCCTATGGCTTCGGCCCCGCCAGGCTCGACCGGATCGTCGCCTGGACGCCGCCGGCGAACGAACCCTCCTGGCGGTTGATGGAGAAGCTCGGCATGCGGCGGGACAGGATCTTCGACCATCCGAGCCTGCCGCCCGGCCACCCCCTGCGGCCCCACCTGCTCTACGGCATAGACCGGGCGGACTGGATCGCGGACCGCTTTCCCTGACCCCGCCTTCTTGTCGCCGCAGGGGCGGGTTACCAATTCTTTATGATGCGGCGCGCCCCCCTGGCCTTCGTCGTGATGCTTGCGGCCCCGCTGCTCGGCGGCGCGGCCTCGCCCGGCCGCACCGCGCCGGAACTGGAGGCGGCGGGCTGGCGCAAGGTGCAGTGGCACGGCATCCGCCCGGCGGAGTTCGCCGCAACGGCGGATGGCGGCGTCCGGCTATCGGCCCATGGCCAGGCAAGCCTCATCGCACGGCCGTTGCAGGGCGCGCCGGCCTGCCTCTCGTGGCGCTGGCGGGTGGATTCGGGGCCGCCACCCACCGACCTGACCCGCCGCGGCGGCGATGACCGGGCCGTGGCCGTGGCGGTCGGCTTCGCCGGCTTCGGCCCCCAGGCGGGGTTCACGGTGCGCGCCCAGCATGCCGCGGCGCAGATGGCCAGCGGCCAGTCCCAGCTGCCGCGCAGCGTGCTGATGTATGTCTGGGGCGGCACCGGCCAGGAGGGCAGGACCGGGCCCGGCGGGTTCTTCGCCAGCCCATGGAGCCAGGGCCTTTCGATGATGCGGGTGGTGCGCCCGGCTCAGGCCCCGCGCGGGCAGTGGGTGGAGGAACGGGTGGACCTCGGCGCCGATTGGCGGGCGGCCTTCGGCGGCGACCAGGTGCCCGCCGTGATGGAGGTGATGATCTCCACCGACAGCGACGACACCGGTGCCCGGGTCGAGGCGCAGGTCAGGGACGTGCGGCTCGGCCCCTGCCGCTGACGATCCGGCGCCGGCTTGCTTTGCAGGCGCCCTCTCCCGCACCATCTTCCCGGCCATGACGATTTCCAGCCTTGAGTTCCGCGACGCGATGGCGCGGCTCGGCGCGGCGGTGAACGTGGTCACCACCGATGGCGCCGCGGGCCGCGCCGGCTTCACCGCCAGCGCGGTCTGCTCCGTGACGGACGACCCGCCGACGCTGCTGGTCTGCCTGAACCGCGCCAGCCGCGGCAACGCGCTGTTCAAGGCCAACGGCGTGCTGTGCGTGAACACGCTGGCCGCCGGCTGCCGTGGTCTGTCCGACGCCTTCGCCGGCAAGGGCGGGCTCGACACCGAAGGCCGCTTTGCGCTGGCAAAATGGAGCCGCCTGGCGACCGGCGCGCCGGTGCTGGACGATGCGGCCGTGGTCGCCTTCGACTGCCGCATCACCGAGGTGGTGGAGAAGGGCACGCACAGCGTGCTCTTCGCGGAGATCGAGGCGATCCGGCAGGGCGCGCCCGGCGGCGCGCTGATCTGGTACGGCCGCGACTACCATCCCGTGGGCGCCGTCGCGGCGGCGTAGGCGCCTTTACCACTCCCCGTAGAAGACGCCCGCCGCCTTGTGGCGGTCGGTGCGGAACTCGGCCTCGGCCCAGGTCAGGGTGGTGCGGCGCTTCAGGGCGCAGAACCAGGCGAGCAGCTTCTCCCGCATCGCGTCCCGCACGCCTTCCAGCGACGGATCGGCGCCGAGGTCGTGGAATTCCTGCGGGTCGGCGGCGAGGTCGAAGAGCTGCGGCCGGTAGCCGCTGCTCCAATGCACGTATTTCCAGCGCGCATCGCGCACCATCCAGGCGTGGTGCTGGCCGGTCGGGTGACCCAGCCGCCGCCGCGCGCCGCGGAAGGTCCAGTCCAGCTCGCTGAACACCGCGTCGCGCCAGTCGCCGGCGTTGCCGCGCGTGATCGGCAGCAGTGACCGCCCCTCCACGACATGCAGCGCGGGATCGAGCGCCAGCGCATCCAGGATGGTCGGCACGACGTCGATCGCCTCGACGAAGCGGTCCTCCGCCGTGCCGCGCGTGGCGTCGGCCTCGGGCGAGGGATCGTAGAGGATGAACGGAATGCGCTGCACGCAGTCGTGGAACAGCTCCTTCTCGCCGAGCCAGTGGTCGCCGAGATAATCGCCATGGTCGGAGCAGAACACGACCAGCGTGTCCTTCCAGCGCCCGAGCCGCTCCATCTCCTCCCACACGCGGCCCAGATGGTGATCCAGCTGCGAGATCAGCCCCTGATAGGCCGGGCGCACGGTGCGGATGCAGGCATCGTCCTGAAAACTGCGCGACACTTCCTCGTCCTGCCAGGCGCGCATCACGGGATGCGCCGCGTCGCCGCGTTCGTCCGGGTGGCGTGAAACGGGCAGGCACTCGTTCTCGGAATACATCGCGTGGAAGGGCGCGGGCGCGATGTAGGGCCAGTGCGGCTTCACGTAGGAGAGGTGCAGCACCCAGGGCGCATCGCCCTGCCGGCGCATGAAGTCCAGCGCGACATCGGTGGTGTAGGCCGTCTCGCTGTGCTGTTCCTTCACGCGGGCGGGCAGGCGCGCGTTGCGCATCTTCCAGCCGTTCAGGACGCGGCCCTCCGCGTCCTCCACCGCGATCACGTAGTCGGTCCAGGGATCCTTGCTGTCATAGCCCTGCGCGCGCAGCCAATGCGCATAGGCGCTGTCGGGCTCGGCATGATGGCCGTCATGGCGGTCCACCAGGGTGAACCAGCCCTCGTCGAGCAGCGCCTTCAGGTCGTGCTGGCCATCCAGCTGCAGCCGCTTCATCCCGCGCGCATCGGGCAGCACATGCGTCTTGCCGGCCAGCGCCAGCGTCCTGCCGGCCTCGCGCAGGTGCCACCCCAGCGTCACCTCGCCGATCGAGAGCGGCACGCGGTTGTGCGTGGCGCCATGCGAGGCGACGTAGCGCCCTGTGTAGTAGCTCATGCGCGACGGGCCACAGATGCCGGACTGCACATAGGCCTGGGTGAAGCGCACGCCGCGCGCGGCCAGCGCATCGAGGTTCGGCGTGCGCAGGAAGGGATGGCCGGCGCAGCCCATGTGGTCCCAGCGCAGCTGGTCGCACATGATGAACAGCACGTTGCGGATCGTGGTCATGCCGCGGCGGTCCCCCGTGTCGCATCCTCTGTCGGGCCTCTCGCGGCACGGCGCAAGACCGGGCGGTTGCCCGCAGACGCGGCGGCTGACAGGCTCCCCGCAGGGCGACATGACGGGAGGATCGCATGACCATCACGCGCAGGACGATGCTCGCCACCGCCGCGCTCACCGCAGCGCAGGGCGCCACGGCACAGGAGGCGGCACGGATCGTCGCGACCTTCCCGCCCGGCGCCGCGCTGGATGGCATCGCGCGGTTGCTGGCCGAAGCCGCGCAGCGGGAGGGCCTTGGCAATGTCATCGTGGACAACCGGCCGGGCGCCAACGGCAACATCGCCGCCGCGATGGTCGCCAGGGCGCAGCCGGATGGCCGCACCCTGCTCTTCGCCATCGACACCGCCTTCACCGTGAACCCGCATCTCTACGGCAATCTCGGCTACGACGTCGCGTCGCTGGAGCCCGTAGCGCTGGCCGGCACCTATCCGGTGGTGCTGCTGGTGCATCCCTCGAGCGGGATCACGAGCCTGGCGCAGTTCCTGGATTCGGCGCGGCGACGGCCGCTGCTCTACGCCTCCGCCGGCTACGGCTCGCCCGGGCATCTCGCCATGGCGCATCTTGGCCATGCGCTCGGGCTTCCCACCGGCGCGCTGGAGCATGTGCCGTTCCGCGGCAATGCGGAGGCGATCACCAACCTGCTGGCGGGCAATGTGCAGGCCGGTTTCATCGCGATCTCGGGCGGCGCCGCCTTCGTCACCGATGGCAGGCTGCGGGCGCTCGCCGTCTCCGGCCCGGCGCCGATCCCGTTCCTGCCGCAGGTGCAGCCGGTGGCGGCGCAGGGGCATCCCGGCTTCGACGTGCGCTTCGCCTATCTGCTGATGGCGCCGCGCGGCATCCCGGATGCGACGAAGCGCGCCTGGGCGGATCTGGTGCGGAAGGTCTTCGCCGACCCTGCCGCGGAGCAGCGCCTGGCCGGTTGGGCCGTGACGCCGGAGACGGGCGATGCGCGGGACGCCGCCGCGTGGCTCGCCGCGGCATCCCCGCGCTGGCAGGCGGTGGTGCGCGCCGCGGGCATGCGCGTGGAATAGGGCACGAAAAACCCCCGGCGCATCGCCGCGCCGGGGGCGTTGGCATCTTCAAGCCGGGCGGCCGCGGGCGCACTGCCCGCGGCGCCGGTCACATCTCGGCGTAGGAGCCGTTCTTCCAGACGTAGAAGACGTAGTCGGGCACGGTCACGTCGCCCTTCTCGGTGAAGGAGATCTCGCCGAGCACGCTCTGCCACGGCCCCTGCGCCTTCAGCGCCTGCGCGACGCGGCGCGGGTCCACGCTGTTGATCTTCTTCGCGGCGTCCGCCCAGATCTGCACGGCCGCGTAGGTGTAGAGGACATAGCCCTCGGGGTCGACGTTCTTCGCCCGGAAGGCCTGCACCACCTGCGCCGCGCTCGCGCGCTTGCGCGGGTCGGAGCTGAAGGTCATCAGCGTGCCTTCACCGGCCGCGCCGGTGATCTGCCAGAACTCGTTGGTCACCAGCGCGTCGCCGCCGATCAGCGTGATGTTCATCCCGCGCTCCTTGGCCTGGCGCAGGATCAGCCCCGATTCGGTGTGGTAGCCGCCGACATAGACCACGCCGATATTCGCCGCCTGCAGGCGGGAGACGATAGCGGAGTAGTCACGCTCGCCCGGGTTGTACGCGCTGAACAGCGCCTCCTGCTTGCCGGCGGCGTTCATCGCCTTCTTCGTCTCCTCCGCCAGGCCGCGGCCATAGGCGGAGTTGTCGTGCAGGATGGCGACGTTCCGGTCGCGCATGTTCTGCGCGATGTAGCGCCCGGCCACCTGGCCCTGCTGGTCGTCACGGCCGCAGACGCGGAAGGTGTTCCACTTGCCCTCGTCCGTGAAGCGCGGGTTGGTGGAGGCGGGGCTGATCTGCAGCACGCCTTCCTCGGCATAGACGTCGCGCGCCGGGATCGAGCTGCCGGAGCAGAAATGCCCTGCCACCAGCGCCACGCGGCGGCCGGCGAGCTGGTTGGCGACGGAGACCGCCTGGCGCGGGTCGCAGGCGTCGTCGCCGATCTCGAGCGCAAGCTGGCGGCCGAGCACGCCGCCCGCGGCGTTGAGGTCGGCCACCACCTGCTCGGCGCCGGCGCGCATCTGGCCGCCGAAGGCCGCATACTGGCCGGTCATCGGGCCGGCGGTCGCGATGCGGATCGGGCCGCTGCCCTGGGCGAGGGCGCCGCGCCCCCCGAGCACCACGGGCGCGGCGAGCGCGCCCAGCATCACCGTCCTGCGCTGCAACATCTTCTCGGTCTCTCCCTGTGTTCCCGGCGCCCGCGGCGCCATCCCCGCCAAACTAGGCGAGGCGCACCGTCCGTGACCAGCCCGATGCACGGAACGCGGACCGCGCGGGGCGCGTTGCGGGGACGGACCGTCACCGAGGCAGCGATGCAGTCCCCACCCGAGATCGCGCGCATGGAGGGGCAGCACGGCTTCCAGCGACGCTTCTGGGTGGCTGAGCGGATCGGCTGGTTGGCCATGGCCGGCCTGGTGCTGGCGGCGCTGCTGGGCCTGCTCGGTGGCGGCGGACCGCTCGGCACCGCCGAGCGCCGGGTCGAAGGCGTCTCGGTGAGCTGGGCGCGGTTCCAGCGCCTGGGCCTGGCCACCCCGCTGCGCATCACCCTGCCGCCGGGCGTGCCGGCCGCGCTCCGCCCGCCCGCCGGATTCGCGGCGCGATGGCGACTGCGCGACACGACGGCGGGGGCGGATGGCCGCGACCTCGCGCTGCATATCGAGCCGGTCGGCGCACCCGGGCCGCAACGGCTGCGGCTGGAGGTCGCGGGGCGGATGCTCGACCTGCCGGTCTTCGTCTGGCCCTGAGATGGAGAGCGTGCTCCGCGCCGCGGCGCTCTATCTCGTGCTGCTGGTTCTGGTGCGCCTCACCGGCCGGCGCAGCATGCGCGAGACCAGCGCCTTCGACCTGGTGCTGTTGCTGGTGATCGGGGAGGCGACGCAACAGGCGCTGCTCGGCGAGGATTTCTCGCTGGTCAATGCGGTGCTGGTCGTCGTCACGCTGCTGCTGATGGATGTCGGCCTCTCGCTGCTCAAGCAGCGCAGCGAGGCGGCCGAGCGGGTGATCGACGGCGTGCCGACCCTGCTGGTGGCGGATGGCAAGCCGATCGAGGAGCGCCTGCGCCGCGCGCGCGTGGACGTGACGGACGTGCTGCAGGCGGCGCGGATCCGTCACGGGCTGGTCGGCCTCGAGCAGATCCGCTGGGCGGTGCTGGAGGCCGACGGGACGATCAGCATCATCCCCGCCGCGCGGCCAGGCGACTCGCGGCCCTGAGCGCCAGTGCGGCTCAGCCGTGGAAGCGCCGCGAGCTGTGCGCGCTGGCCCAGTCATGGCCATGCACCAGGCCGTCGTCATGCGCTTCCTCGATCACGCGCTCGGCGCGCGGCGCGGAGGCCTGGCGCAGCAGCTCGCCGACCGAGGGCGGCGGCTCGGTGGCCCAGCGATGGCCGTGCACCAGGCCGTCATCGTGATGGTCGTCGGTCATGGTGGTGTTCCTTTCCTGGACGGTTCCGAAGCGGATCAGTGGGCGTGCTCGAACTGCGCCGCCTCGGTGGAGGTGGCGAGCGCGGTGGTGCTGGCGGTGCCGCCGGAGGCCGCGGTCGCGACCGCGTCGAAATAGCCGACGCCGACCTCGCGCTGGTGGCGCACCGCGGTGAAGCCCTCGGCCTCGGCGGCGAACTCGGCCTGCTGCAATTCGCTGTAGGCGCCCATGCCGTGCTCGGCGTAGCCACGCGCCAGCTTGAACATCGACAGGTTCAGGCTGTGGAAGCCGGCGAGTGTGACGAACTGGAACTTGTAGCCCATCGCGCCGAGCTCGCGCTGGAAGCGCGTCGCGGCCTCGACGCCCATCTTGCGCTGCCAGTTGAAGCTGGGCGAGCAGTTGTAGGCGAGCATCTTGCCCGGGAATTCGCGCTGGATGGCTGCCGCGAAATCGCGCGCATCCTGCAGGTCGGGGTCGGAGGTCTCCCACCACAGCAGGTCGGCATAGGGCGCATAGGCCAGGCTGCGGGCGATGGCGTATTGCTTGCCCATGCCGGGGCGGATGCGGAAGAAGCCCTCCGGCGTGCGCTCGCCGGTCAGGAAGGGGCGGTCGCGCTCGTCGATGTCGGCGGTGAGAAGCTGCGCGGATTCCGCATCGGTGCGGCACAGCAGCACCGTCGGCACGCCTTCCACCTCGGCCGCCAGCCGCGCGGCGTTCAGCGTGCGGATGTGCTGGCTGATCGGGACCAGCACCTTGCCGCCGAGATGGCCGCACTTCTTCTCGCTGCTCAGCTGGTCCTCGAAATGCACGCCGGCGGCGCCGGCCTCGATCATGTGGCGCATCAGCTCATAGGCGTTCAGCGCGCCGCCGAAGCCGGCCTCGGCATCCGCGATGATGGGGGCCATCCAGCAGGTGCTGTCGCCCTTCCCCTCCTGCACCGCGATCTGGTCGCAGCGGCGCAGCGCGTTGTTGATGCGGCGCACGACATTCGGCACGGAATCGACCGGGTAGAGCGACTGGTCCGGATACATCTCCCCGCCGGTGTTCGCATCGGCCGCGACCTGCCAGCCGGAGAGGTAGATCGCCTTCAGCCCCGCCTTCACCTGCTGCACCGCCTGCATGCCGGTCAGCGCGCCGAGCGTGTTCACGAAGGGCTCAGTCTTCAGCAACTGCCACAGGCGGCGCGCGCCCATGTCGGCCAGCGTGTGCTGCACCCGGAAACTGCCGGAGAGGCGTGCGACATCGGCCGGCGTGTAGTCGCGGCGGATGCCCTCGAAGCGGCCCGGCATGGGCGCGCCGCCGCCAAGGCCCGAGCCATCGGGGGCGAAGTTCGGGGAGGTGGTGTGACGGGTCATTGGCGCTCCTTGCCGCGCATCCTTGCGCGCGGCTCTCGTCAATAATTCACATTGCAGCGCCGAAGTTCAGCAGGGAGAATGCGTGTCGAGCGGCAAGGCTGTGCATGATTTCACAGGCACTGCCACGCGTTTTGTAAAGGATGATACATGGCGCGCCCGCTGATCGGCCGCACGATCCGCCGCCTGCGCATGGAGCGCGGCCTGACCCAGCAGGCGCTCGCGGCCCGGCTCGGCATCTCCGCCAGCTACCTGAACCTGATCGAGCACGACCAGCGCACCGTCACCGCAAGCCTGCTGATCAAGCTCGGCGAGCATCTGTCGGTGGATCTCGCCGCGCTCTCGGGCAACCGCGAGCGCCAGACGGAGGCCGGGCTGCGCGAGGTGCTGTCCGATCCGCTGCTCGGGCTCGATGCCGTGCCGGAGATGGAGGTCGCGTCGCTCGCCGCCTCCGCGCCGAATGCGGCGCGCGCGATGCTCGCGCTGTACCGCGCCTGGCGCGTCGCGAAGGAGGACGCCTCGGGCATTGCGCTGCCGACAGGCCGACGCATCCTGCTGCCGACGGAAGAGGCGCGCGACTTCTTCCACGACCATGCCAACCACTTCCCCGCGCTGGAGGCGATCGCGGAGCGCCTGGGCGCGGAGCTGCGCGCAAGCCCGGCGGAGATGAACCACGCCATCGCCGAAAGGCTGCGCCACACCCATGGCGTGACGGTCGCTGTTGGGCCGCTGGAAGGCTCGCTGCGGCGCTACGATCCGGCACTACGGCGGCTCGATCTCTCCGAGTCGCTGCCGCGCGAATCGCGCGGATTCCAGATGGCCTTCCAGCTCATGCTGCTCGAGGCGCGGGAGGCGGTGGAAGCGGTGGTCGCGCCGGCCGAGCCCTCCACGCCCGAAGCCGCGTCGATCATCCGGCTCGGCCTGCTGAACTACCTGGCCGGGGCGCTGCTGATGCCCTACGCCGCCTTCCTCGCCGCCGCGCGGGAACTGCGGCACGAGGTGGAGGCGATGGCCGCGCGCTTCGGCGTGTCCTTCGAGCAGGCGGCGCACCGCCTCTCCACGCTGCAGCGCGACGGCGCGCGCGGCGTGCCCTTCTTCTTCCTGCGCGTGGACCCGGCGGGCAATGTGGACAAGCGCTTCTCGGCGGCCGGCTTCCCCTTCGCGCGCTTCGGCGGCAGCTGCCCGAAATGGATCGTCCACCGCGCCTTCGCCCATCCTGGCGAGACCCAGGTGCAGGTCGCACAACTGCCGGATGGTGCGACCTTCCTGACCTTCGCGCGCGCCATCGCGGCACCCACCACGCGCTGGGGGGAACCCGCGCCGATGCATGTGGTGGCGATGGGCTGCGACATCGCACGCTCGGATGAGCTCGCCTATGCGGATGCGCTCGACATACCGCGCGCGGCGGTGGGAATCGGCCTGTCCTGCCGGCTCTGCGACCGCACGGACTGCCGCAGCCGCGCCTTCCCGCCGCTGGAACACCGCCTGATGCTCGACCCCAATGAGGACAGCGCCGCGCCCTGGCGATTCGAGAAGGCGAAGCGGCTCTGAGCCAGTGCCCCGTTCAGAGTGGGTGAGGTTTCACAAGTCCGTCATTGCACGCCGCCCGATTCCTCCGCTTACTCCGTTCGCGAAGCGGAATCGGGGCGACGGCCCCGCACGGGAGAAAGAGCGAGCGATGTCGGCCTGGATCAACGAGTTCCACTACGACAACACCGGCACGGACGTCGGCGAGTTCATCGAGATCGCCGGCAAGGCCGGCACCGACCTCACTGGCTGGTCGCTGGTGCGCTACAATGGCAGCGCGCCCGGCGCGGCGGTGGTCTATTCGTCCCCCGGGAGCATCACCCTCACCAGCGTCGTCATCCCGAACCAGCAGAACGGCTTCGGCACCGTTTCCTTTGCGCTGCCGCAGGACGGCCTGCAGAATGGGGCCAATGACGGCTTCGCGCTGGTCGACGACAACGGCATCGTCGTGCAGCTGCTCAGCTACGAGGGCGTCTTCACCGCCTCCAACGGACCCGCCGCGGGCCTGACCAGCATCGATGTCGGCGTGGCGCAGACCAGCTCCACCCTGGTCGGCACCTCCCTGCACCTGGTCGGCGCCGGCGACGACCATGCGGACTTCACCTGGTCGATCTCCGCCGACGACAGCCCGGGCGCGGTGAATGACGGGCAGACCTTCGTTGCGGCCGTCGTCATCCCCGTGATCAACGAGTTCAGCTTCAGCACGGCCGGCACCGACGTGGAGTATGTCGAGGTGAAGGGCGCGCCGAACACCGCGCTCTCCACCCTCTACCTGCTGCAGATCGAAGGAGACACCGGCAGTCCACGCGGCACGGTGGACAGCGTGCTGCAGGTCGGCACGACCGACGCCGCTGGATTCTGGCTCGGCAGCGTCGCCGCCAATACCTTCGAGAACGGGACCGTCACGCTGCTGCTGGTCTCCGATTGGACCGGCTCCGTGGGCACCGACCTCGACACGAATGACGACGGCGTCCTGGACGTGACGCCCTGGACCGCGATCGTGGACAGCGTCGCGGTGAATGATGGTGGCGTGGGCGACCTGACCTATGGTGCGCCCGTTTTGGGCGTCGCCTATGACGGCCTGTCCTTCGCCCCCGGCGGCGCGAGCCGCATCCCGGACGGCACCGACACCGACAGCACCGCCGACTGGGTGCGCAACGATTTCGACCTGGCCGGCATCCCCGGCTTCGCCGGCACCCCGGTGGTGGGCGAGGCGCTGAACACGCCGGGCGCGCCGAACCAGGCCTATGCCCCGCCGGTCGGCGCCAGCGTGACGATCAACGACGTCTCGATCGCCGAGGGCGATTCCGGCACCACGCAGCTGGTCTTCACCGTCACGCGCAGCGACAACACGGGCGCCTTCACGCTGGACTTCGTCACCGCCGATGGCGGCGCGACCGCGGGCAGCGACTACGAGGCGGCAAGCGGCACGCTGACCTTCGCCGCCGGCGGCGACCTCACCCAGACCATCTCCGTCACCGTCAACGGCGACACCGTCTTCGAGGGCGACGAGAGCTTCACCGTCACCCTCTCCAACCTCGCCGTCACGGGCGGCACGGCGACGCTGGACGACGCCTCGGGCACCGGCACGATCCTCAACGACGATGCGAATTTCCGGAAGATCCACGAGGTGCAGGGCGCGGGTGCGGCCAGCCCGCTGGTCGGCCAGACCGTCACGGTCGAGGCGATCGTCGTCGGCGATTTCCAGAACGGCGACGCCGATGCGAAGCGCAACCTCGGCGGCTTCTACCTGCAGGAGGAGGATGCCGATGCGGACGCCAACGCGCTGACCTCGGAAGGCATCTTCGTCTTCCAGGGCGGCGCCCTCGGCGATGTCGCGCTCGGCGACCGCGTGCGGATCACCGGCACGGTCTCCGAGTTCTTCGGCATGACGCAGATCACCGCGGCCAGCATCAGCGTGCTCGACAGCGGCAACCCGCTGCCGACCGCCGCAGAGATCCTGCTGCCCGCCGCGGCGACCACGCTGAACCAGAACGGCCGCGTCCAGCCCGACCTCGAATCCTATGAAGGCATGCGGGTCGTCTTCACGCAGACGCTGACCGTCACGGAGCAGTTCCAGCTCGACCGCTTCAATGAGATCAAGCTGGTCGCCGGCGACCGGCCGATGCAGTTCACGCAGGAGAACCTGCCCGACGCCCCGGGCTACCAGGCCTCGCTCGTCGAGGTCGGCGCGCGCACCATCACCTATGACGACGGGCTCAACATCCAGAACGGGCCCATCGGCAACCTGGACGGCTTCGGGCCGACCTACGGCACGGCCAATGCGCCGCGCATGGGCGATACGGTCACCAACCTCTCCGGCGTGCTCGACTACCAGTTCGCCGGCAATGCGACGAGCGGCGCCACCTGGCGCGTCCGCGCCACCCAGGACGGCGCCAACAGCTTCGTGGACGCGGCGCCGCGCCCCGCCGCGGCGCCCGATGTCGGCGGCACGCTGCAGGTCGCGTCCTTCAACGTGCTCAACTTCTTCACCACGCTGAGCGCCGGCGGCGCGCTGACGGCCATCGGCCTCGATCCGCGCGGCGCCAATTCCGCGGCGGAGTTCGACCGCCAGGCGGAGAAGCTGCTGACCACGCTGCATCTGCTCGGCGCCGACGTCATCGGCCTGATCGAGCTCGAGAACGACTTCGCTGTCGGCGCTTCCGGCAACGCGATCGAGTTCATCGTCGAGGGGCTGAACGCGCTCGAAGGCGGCGATGTCTGGTCCTGGGTGAACCCGGACACGCGCTTCGTCGGCACGGACGCCATCGCCGTCGGGCTGATCTACCGCAACGACGCGGTGCAGCTCGCCGGCGGCACCACCGTGTCCATCCTCGATTCCGGGCTCATCGCGCAGGATGGCCGCGCGCCCATCGCGGCCAGCTTCGAGGACATCACGAGCGGCGAGGTCTTCACCGTCACGGTCAACCACTTCAAGTCGAAGGGCTCCGCCGCCGGCCTGCCGGGCGATGCCGATGCCGGCGACGGCCAGGGCCTCTCCAACGCCACGCGCGTGCAGCAGGCGCAGGAGCTGCTGGACTGGCTTGGCACCGACCCGACCGGCGCGAACGACGACGACGTGCTGATCATCGGCGACCTCAACGCCTATGCGATGGAGGACCCGATCCGGCTGCTGGAGAATGCCGGCTACGTGAATCTCGAGCAGCCCGGCAGCTACTCCTATGTCTTCGACGGGCTGACGGGCTCGCTCGATCACGCGCTCGCCTCGGCCTCGCTCGCGGCGAAAGTTTCGGGCGCGGCGGCGTGGCACATCAACGCGGACGAGGCGGATGCGCTGGACTACAACCTCGATTTCGGCCGCGACCCGGCGATCTTCGACGGCACCGTGCCCTTCCGCACCTCCGACCACGATCCGCTGCTGGTCGGCCTGAACTTCGTCAACGAGAACGAGCTGATTGTTCGCGGCGACGGCGACGACACGGTGGATGGCGGCGCGGGCGACGACACGATCCTGGGCGGCGGCGGCGACGACAGCCTGATCGGCGGCGAGGGCGATGACGAGCTCGACGGCGAGGCGGGCAACGACACGATGGAAGGCGGTGCGGGCAACGACCTCTACCATCTCGACAGCCGGTTCGACCGCGTGGTCGAGCAGGCGGGCGAAGGCGCCGACACCATCATGGGCGAGGTGGAGCTCCGGCTCGGCGCCAACATCGAGGCCGCGCAGCTCACGGGAGAGGCCAACGTCGCGATCCGCGCCAACGGGCTCGACAACCGCCTGGTCGGGAACCTGGGCAACAACAAGATCGAGGGCTTCGACGGGGCCGATGCGATACTGGGCGGCGAAGGCAGGGACACGCTCATCGGCGGCAACGGGGACGACCTGCTGCTGGGCGGCGAGGGCCGTGACGTGCTGTTCGGCGGCGAAGGAGCCGACACGCTCGATGGCGGCGCGGATGGCGACTGGCTGCGGGGCGATGCCGGCGCGGACACCTATCTGTTCTCGGTCGGTCCGGGGGGGCTGACCGATGCGAAGCTGATCCACGGCTTCGCATCGGGCGAGGACATGATCGCGATCCTGGCGGCCGCGTTCGATCCGTCGCTTGCCGCCGGGGCGCTCGATCCGTCGCGGTTCGAGGCGAATGCGCGCGGCCAGGCGACCACGGCGGGCCAGGGCGTCTTCGTCTTCGAGACCGACAAGGCCTGGCTGTGGTGGGACACGGATGGCGCCGAGGCGGGGCGCGAGCTCGTGGCGCGCTTCGGCAGCTCCTCCCCGCTCGATGCCTCCGACTTCATCGTGATCTGAGGGCGGGCTCCCCGCGGGGGTGCCGGCGGTATCGCCACGCGGTGTGCGGGAGTAGCCTCCCGCCGCCGTGACCCCCCGCGACATCCCCGCCGACACCGCGCCCGCCCCGCTGCCCGCCGCCACCCGCCGCCGGCCGCCCATCTGGCTGCTGGTCGCGATGATCGGCCTCGGCCCCTTCACGATGCAGATCGTCGTGCCCTCGCTGCCGGCGATGGCGCGCGACCTGAACGCCTCGATCGCCACCATCCAGCTCACCGTCACGCTCTACCTGCTGGCAGTGGGCTTCGGGCAGCTGATCTACGGCCCGCTGTCGGACCGCTTCGGGCGGCGCCCGCTGCTGATGGGCGGGCTCGCCCTCTATGCGGTCGCGAGCCTGGCGGCGGCGCTGAGCGTCGGCGTGCTCGGCCTGGTCGTCGCGCGCAGCTTCCAGGCGATCGGTGCCTGTGCCGGCGTGGTGCTGGCGCGCGCGGTGATCCGCGATGTCTGGTCGCGGGAGGAAGCGACCAGCGTGCTGGGCTATGTCACAATGGGCATGACCATCGCGCCGATGCTGGCGCCGATCCTCGGCAGCCTGCTGGAACAGGCGGCGGGCTGGCGCGCGACAATGCTGGCCTGCCTCGCCTTCGCGCTGCCGCTGGCCGCGGCCAGCTGGTTCCGCCTGCCGGAGACGCTGGCCGCGCCGCAGAAGCTGCCGGGGCTCGCCGCGATCTGGGGCGCCTATCGCGGCCTCTGGGCGGTGCCGTCCTTCCGCGCCTATGCCGCGCTCACCGCCAGTTCCACCGCGGTGTTCTTCGCCTTCCTTGGCGGCGCGCCCTATGTCGTGGTGCAGGGCATGGGCTATTCGCCCGTCGCCTTCGCGCTGGCCTTCGCGGCGATCTCCATCGCCTTCGCGCTCGGCAACTGGATCGCCGGGCGCTTCGCCCCGCGGCTCGGCGCGCTGCGGCTGCTGGAGTGGGGCGTCGCGGTCTGCACCGGCGGCGCGCTGCTGGCGACGCTGCTGCTGCTGCTCCTGCCGCCGCACATCCTGGTCTTCTTCCTGCCGATGGCGCTGGTCGCGGTCGGCAACGGCATGACGCAGCCGAGCTCGATTGCCGGCGCGCTGTCCGCGCGGCCGCAGCTGGCGGGCACCGCCTCCTCCCTGGTCGGGGCGATGCAGATGGGATTCGGCGCGCTGATGAGCTTCGTGGTCGGGCTGGTGGAGTTCGGCGCCGGCATCGGCACCGGGCTGACCATGGCCGGCTGCGGCGTCGGCGCCTATCTCGCGCTGCGGGCGGTGCGCCGCGTGGCCGGGCGGTGACCGCGCCGCCTACCGCGCCGCCTGCTCCGCCGGGCGGCGGATCAGCACGGTGACGGGCGCGATCACCACGCCGCGCGCCTCGAGCCCCGCGCTCCAGGCCGCGATCGCCGCGACCACCGAGGGCACCGGGTCGTTCGCCAGGCCCAAGGCCGAGTTGTTCTGCCGCGCCAGATCCTCGAGCTCCGCCAGCCGGCGCTCGACCTCCACCCGCACGGCGGAAGGTTCGTCGAGCAGCACGTCCACGCTGCGGCCGAAGGCGCGCGCCGGCTGCGGCGCGCCAGGCCTCGGGTCCACGTAAAGAAGGCCGCGACGGGTGAGCGAGGCCTGGATGATCCCCAGCAACTCGGCATTGGCGGCGAAGCGCTCGCCGCGCATCCCGCCCAGCCCGCCGATGGCGCCCACCTGGCCCCGGATGCGGGACAGGGCCCATTCCAGCCGGTCGAGATTCTCGCCGACGGTCAGGCTGGTGAGCAGCGCGCGCTCGCCCGGATCGGCCTGCGCGCCGAAGCCCTGGGGTTCCAGGGGCAGCGCGACCAGCACCTCCATCCCGCGCGCGCGGGCGCGCTCCAGCAGCGGCGCCGACCGCAGCGAATAGGGGCTGAAGGCCAGCGTCACGCCGCCGGGCAGGCGGCGGATCGCCTCCTCAGAATGCTGGGCGAAGAGGCCGATGTTGTTGATGACGATACCCACGCGCGGCCGCCGGTCCTCGCGGTCGAAGGGCCGGGCGTAGGTGCGGATGGAGGTCCGCTCCCCCGGCCCCAGCCGCGGCACGAGCCCGTGGCGGGAAGTTTCGAGCAGCTGCTCGTCAGGCGGGGGGATGACAGGATCGGCGGCCGCGGTCCGCGCCTCGGCCAGGCGCAGCGGCGGGGGCTCGGGTGCGGCCGGCGGCGCCGCCGGTGCGGCGGTGGCGGACGGCGCTGGCGCGGCCACGGGCTGGGGCGCCGGGGTGGGCGCCGGAGCCGGCGCTGCCGGCACCGGGACTACCGGAGGCGCTTCGAGGGCGGCTTGCGGTGGCCCGGCCGGCGGGCCGAGCCAGGCAAGCACGCCGACGCCGCCGGCCAGGGCCAGCAGCACCGCCGCCCAGAACAGCCCGAGGAGCCTCATGTCCCGACCATGTTCGGGACGCGTCAGCGGGCTGGCGGCTCAGCGCTGCGCGCGGCGCTGCGGGCCACCCTGGGCCGCAGCGAGGTTGCGCAGGAACTGGACGGCCTGCTGCAGCTGGTGGTCGGTCTCGGGCTTGGTGGCATCGAAGGCGGGTGCGCCCTCGGCCGGCACGCGCGCCACGCGCTCCTGCACGCCGGCGGGCAGGTTCAGCGGCGGCGGCGGCGTCGCGGGCTGCGCCGCCTGGCGGTCGCCGTTGTCGTTGCGCAGCGCGCGGCGCAGGTCGGCCTCGCGGTCGCGGTGCGGCGCGTTGGGGTCGGGCCGCGCGGCCAGCACCTCGATGTCCGGCTCGATCCCCGTCGCCTGGATGGAGCGGCCGGAGGGCGTGTAGTAGCGCGCCGTGGTGAGCCGGATCGCGCCCTGGCCGGGGATCGGCATCACGGTCTGCACGCTGCCCTTGCCGAAGCTCTTCACGCCCATCACCACCGCGCGGCGATGATCTTGCAGCGCGCCGGCCACGATCTCGCTGGCGCTGGCCGAGCCGCCGTTGATCAGCACGACCATCGGCAGGCCCTGGGCGATGTCGCCCGCCCGCGCGTTCCAGCGCTGCGCATCCTCGGCCCGGCGGGCGCGGGTGGAGACGATCTCGCCCTGGTCGAGGAAGTCGTCCGCCACCTGCACCGCCTGGTCGAGCAGGCCGCCCGGGTTGTTGCGCAGGTCGAGGATCAGGCCCTTCAGGTTCCCGCCGGCCTGCTGGCGCATGGTGGAGATGGCGCGGCGCAGCGCGCCTTCGGTCTGCTCGTTGAAGGCGGAGAGGCGGACATAGGCGACGTCCCCGCCCTCCAGCCGGAAGCGGGCCACCTGCGGGCGGATCACGTCGCGCGTCAGGGTGAGTTCCAGGGGCTGGCGCTCGCCCTCGCGCCGAACGGTCAGGCGGATCTGCGTGCCGCGCTCGCCGCGCATCTGCTCCACCGCCTCCTGCAGGGAGAGGCCCTGGGTGGACTGGCCGTTGAGGTGGGTGATCAGGTCGCCCGGCTTCACGCCGGCGCGGGCCGCCGGGGTGTCGTCGATCGGGGAGATGACCTTGACGTAGCCGTTCTCCTGCGTGACCTCGATGCCGAGGCCGCCGAACTCGCCGCGCGTCTGCACCTGCATGTCGCGGAAGCTGCGCGGGTTCATGTAGGAGCTGTGCGGGTCGAGGCCCTGCAGCATGCCGTTGATCGCGGCCTCGATCACCTCGCGGTCGTTCACCGGTTCGACGTATTCGGCGCGGATCCGCTCGAAGACGTCGCCGAACAGGTTCAGCAGGCGATAGGTCTCGCCCCGGCCGCTGTCCTGCGCCCAGGCCTGGAAGGTCGGCAGGGCGATGAAGGGGCCGGTGACCGCGCCGGCCAGGAAGGCCGCCCCGATTGCGCCCATGCGCAACATCCGCCGTCGGCGGCTGCCAGTCGGCGCAGGTTGCGCCGCGCCGACGCTCGGCACCCTGGCGTCACGCAGCCGCGTCGAACCCTGTCCAGACTTGCCGCTCATGCGACCACCCGATCCTTTGCCGACGCCTCGCGACGCCGCCTGAAAAACAACCACATCCGTCCGGGCCGATCACCCGAAGGCTACCCCCGCGCGGAGAACCAGGGCCGCGGATCCACCGGCTGCCCGTTCCGACGCAACTCCACATAGAGCGTGGCGCCGTCATTGCCAGCGCTCCCCAGCACACCGACGGGCTCGCCCGCCAATAGCCGCCGCCCCGCCGCGGTATCGAGCCGGTCGAGGCCGGCCAGGACAAAATGGTATCCCCCGCCGCAGTCCACAATCAACAAGAGCCCGTAGGATCGAAACGGCGCCGCATAGACGGCCCGTCCCGCGCAGGGCGAGACCACCCGGGCGCGCCCCGCGGCCGCGAAGGTGACGCCGCGATGCGGCCCCCCGGCCACCCGCTCGCCCCAGTCGGTGACGATGCGGCCGGCCACCGGCAGGGCCCGCCCGCCGCGGGCCGGCGGGGCCGGGATGGCCGCCTCGCGGGGCGACTCGGCGGCGCGGCGGCGCTCCGCCTCGGCCGCAAGGCGTCGCTCCCGCGCGGCCTCCGCCGCCTGCCGGGCCTCGGCGGCGGCGCGGGCGGCTGCGCTGGCCCGCTCGCGCGCCTCCTGCCTGGCGCGTTCCCGCTCCAGCCGCTGCAGGGCCTCGGCCAGGTCGCGCGCCTGCGCGGCAGCCGCCTGGGCGCGCTCGGCCGCCGCATCCTCCTCGGCCTCGGCCTCGGCCCGCGCGCCGCGCGCCGCCTCGAGCTCGGCCTCCAGGGTCGTGGCGGCGGCCCGCGCCGCTTCCTCGGCGGCGGCCAGGGCGGCTTCCTCGCGTCGCGCCTCGGCAAGCGCGGCCTCGGCCTCCCGCTGGGCGGCGCGAAGCGAGGCGGCCTCCTCTTCCAGCTGCCGGACCAGGCCGCGCAGAACCAGCGCGCCCCGCAAGGCCTCTTCCGGTTCGGCAGGGACCGCGAGAACCGTCTCGGCCGGCCAAAGCCCGAGTCGCAGCATCACCGGCAGCACCGGGCGCAGTTGCTCCGCCCGCTGACGCATCGCGGCCCTCGCCTGGTCGCCGAGCCTCCGGGCGGCCTGGGCGCGCGCCCGGGTCGCGATGAGTTCCTCCTCGGCCGCCTGCGCCGTCCGGGCGGCCTCCACCAGCCGGTCGGCGACGCGCACCTCCTCCTCGGCGCGGCGGCGCGCCTCCGCCGCGGCGGCTTCCGCCGCGCGGCGCCGCTCGGTCGCGATGCGCTCCGCCTCCCGCACCTCGCGCGCGGATTGCGCCAGCGCCGGCGCAGCCGCGAGGCCGTGCAGCAGGAGCAGCGCCGCCGACAGGCGGATCATGCGGGCGGTGTCATGCACAGGCGCATTGTCCGCCTCCGGGACGCCGCGCCGCAAGCTTCGGCGCGTGAGCAAGCGTTTCGGGCTGCAACAATCCCGGATTGCTACCCGCGCAGC
The DNA here is from genome assembly GCF_003173615.1 of Falsiroseomonas bella. GTDB lineage: Bacteria > Pseudomonadota > Alphaproteobacteria > Acetobacterales > Acetobacteraceae > Falsiroseomonas > Falsiroseomonas bella. Next base: position 720,228 of record NZ_QGNA01000001.1, read on the forward strand.
AGCGAGGTCCCGGTCATCGCCGCAGGCTGCTCCAGGCCGAGCAGCGCCAGCAGCGTCGGCGCGATGTCGGCCAGCCGGCCCTCGGCCAGCGTCGCGCCGGCCGGCGCGTTGTGCAGCAGCACGGGCACGGCGTTGGTGGTGTGCGCGGTGTGCGGGCCGCCGGTGACGGGGTCCTTCATCAGCTCCGCATTGCCATGGTCGGCGGTGACCAGCAGCCGCCCGCCCGCCTGCGTGATCGCCTCCGCGATGCGCGCAAGCCCGGCATCGACCGTCTCGCAGGCCTTGATCGCCGCCGGCAGGCTGCCGGTATGGCCCACCATGTCGGGATTGGCGAAGTTCAGCACGATCAGGTCGTATTTGCCCGACCGGATCGCCTGCACCGCCTTCTCCGTCAGCTCCGGCGCCGACATCTCGGGCTGCAGGTCATAGGTCGCGACCTTGGGCGAGGGCACCATGATGCGGTCCTCGCCGGGGTAGGGCGTCTCCTCGCCGCCGTTCAGGAAGTAGGTGACATGCGGATACTTCTCCGTCTCCGCCATGCGCAGCTGCGTCAGGCCGGCCTTGCTGACCACCTCGCCCAGGATGTCGGCCATGGATTGCGGCGGGAACAGCGTCAGCAGGAAGGGCTTCAGCGCCGCGCTGTATTCCGTCATGCCCGCGGCGGCGGAGAAGCGCACGGTCGGGTCGGCCACGAAGCCGTCGAAGGACGGGTCGAGCAGGGCCGTGAGAATTTCGCGCACGCGGTCGGCCCGGAAATTGAAGCAAAGCAGCCCGTCGCCGTGATGCATGCCCGTGTAGTCGCCGATCGCCGCCGCCGGCACGAACTCGTCGAATTTCCCGTTCGCATGCGCGGCCGCGACGGCCTCCTGGGCGGTGGCGAAGCGGGCGCCCTTCGGGTTGACCATCACGTCATAGGCCTGCTGCACGCGCTCCCACCGCTTGTCGCGGTCCATGGAAAAGTAGCGGCCGCAGATGCTCGCGATGCGCGCGCCCGGCGGCAGCTTCGCCTCGAAATCCGCCAGGAACTGCGGCGCGGCCTGGGGCGCGGTGTCGCGTCCATCGGTCCAGGCATGCACCAGCACCTGCAGCCCGGCCGCGGTCGCTGCCTTGGCCAGCGCGACGGCATGGTCCTGGTGGCTGTGCACGCCGCCGGGCGAGAGCAGGCCGAGCAGATGCAGCCTGCCGCTGCCCGCCTTCACCTTCTCCACCAGCGTGCGGAAGGCCGGCAACGTGCCGATGCTGCCATCCTCGCAAGCGGCATCGATGCGCACGAGGTCCTGCATCACCACGCGGCCGGCGCCGATGTTGAGGTGCCCGACCTCGGAATTGCCCATCTGCCCCTCGGGCAGGCCGACATCGCGGCCCGAGGTGCGCAGGAAGGCATGCGGCCCCTTCGCCCAAAGCGCGTCGAAGCAGGGCGTCCTGGCCTGCTTCACCGCATTGTCCGCCGCATACTCGCGCCAGCCCCAGCCATCGAGGATGACGAGCATCACGGGGCGGTGGGCAGGGCGTGGCATGGCGCGGTCCGTCGGCAGGGTCGGGCGCAGCTAGGGCCAGCGCCCGCCAGGGTCAACCTTGCCGCGCCGCGCGCAGTTCCCGCACCTCCGCGCGTAGCGCGCGGATCTCCGTCAGCAGGGTCTGCGCGTCGAGATGCGCTTCCGACCGCGCGGCTTCCGTCGCGACCTGCGCGGCGGCGGCATCGGCGCTCTCGCGCTGCTCGCGCAGCGTCTGGATGCTCTCGACGATCACGCCGATGAACAGGTTCAGCACGACGAAGGTGGCGACGACGGAGAAGGGGATGAAGAACAGCCAGGCCAGCGGGCTATGCTCCATCGCCTCGCGCACCACATTGCCGAAATCGTCCATCGCCATCAGCTGGAACAGCGTGAAGAAGGCGGTGCCGAGGTCGCCGAACTGCTCCGGCATCGCGCCGCCGAACAGCTTCACCGCCATCACCGCGGCGACGTAGAAGATCAGCAGCATCAGCAGCACGATGGAGCCCATGCCTGGCAGGGCCGCCAGCATGGCTTCCACCACGTTGCGCAGGCTCGGCACCACGCTGACCAGGCGCAGAACCCGCAGCACGCGCAGCGCGCGCAGCACGGAAAGCGGCCCCGTGGCGGGCAGCCAGGCGATGCCCACGACCAGAAGGTCGAAGATGCCCCAGGGGTCGCGGAAGAAGCGGCCACGGAAGGCGTAGATGCGCAGCGCGATCTCCGCCGTGAAGATCACCAGCAGCACGCGGTCGATCGCCAGCAGCAGCCCGCCCCAGGACGCCATGACGACGTTCGAGGTCTCGAGCCCAAGCGTCACCGCGTTCAGCAGGATGAGCCCGACCACGGTCCGCTGGAACAGCGGGGAGAGGATGACCCGCGCGAGGCGCGCACGGGTATCGACGCCCTGGTCGGCGCGCGTCAGGACTTCCTGCATGGTTCCCGGCTTTGTCAGCAGTTTCGGCGGCGCTGGGAATGGCGCGGCCGCCGGGAGAGTTCAAGGGCGTGTTGTCGTGCCTTGTGCGGACCGATTCAGACCTTCGGGCCGCCTCAGCCACCCAGGATGAGGGCCGGCACGCCGAAGATGCCGCGGTGGAAATGCAGCAGCGCCGCCCACAGCACCAGCCCGACCACCGGCGGCATCCAGCCGATCTCCGACAGCACCAGCCGGTTCCGCCCGGAGAGGATCGCGCCGAAGGGCACGACCGAGGTCCTTTGGGCAAAGCCGCGCCACGCCTCGGGGCTGCGGCGCGCGAGCTTGGCGTCGATCGAGGGCATGCCTGCCAGGGCGGTGACGAGGAAGGCGCCGAAGAACACCAGGCTCGCCGTGTCGCCGTTGCCCAGCACATGCACGAAGCCCCAGATCGCGAAGGACCACAGCATGGGATGGCGCGTGACGCGCTGGACGCCGCGCGGCTCCTCGCCGAGCCCCTTGTTGCCGACCGCGGTCGGGTTGCGCTTGTGGGAGGCCATGAACAGCACGAAGGCCGGCAGCATCAGGAAGGCCAGGATCCAGCGCAGCCAGCCCGGCGCCGCCCAGAGGAAGGTCGTCCCGGCATTCTGCCAGGCGATCACGAGCAGGAAGATCGAGACGAAGGAGGCGACGGAGAAGACCAGCATGAACCGCCCCTCGCCGAGCCGCGCCACCACGGCATCCCGCAGGCGCGTGCCGGAGATGCCGATATGGATGAAGATCCAGAGGGCGGCGGCGAGGATCAGCAGCGTCACCGGGGCAGGCTCCGTCGTGGCGATGGCGCAGCCTGCCCCGGCGGGGCGCCGCGCGGCAACGGGGCGATGCGATTCAACCCGGCCGCCAGGCCCGGTGATAGGGATGGTTCTGCCGGATCGCCTGGGCGCGATACAGCTGCTCGGCCAGCATCCCGCGCACCAGGAAGTGCGGCCAGGTCATGGGCCCGAGCGAGATCCGGTGCTCCGAACGCGCCAGCACTGCTGGATCCAGCCCCTCCGCCCCGCCGATCAGGAAGGCCGGCGGGCGGCCGGCGCCGGCCCAGCGTTCCAGCAGCGCGGCGAAGGCCTCGCTGTCCGGCATCGGCCCGCCGAGGTCGAGCGCCACCGCCGTGCAGCCCTCCGGCAGGGCGGCGAGCAGCGCGGCGCCTTCGCGCCGGCGCACCTCGGCGGCGCTGCCGCGGGCCTCGGGGATCTCCACCACGACGGGCGCGGGGCGCAGCCGGGCGGCGTAGTGCTCGAACAGGGCGCGCTCCGGCCCGGGCTTGAGGCGCCCGACGGCCAGCAGCGTCGCGGGCCTATTCGTCGTCCTCCTCCGTCGCGGTCGAGCCGCCGGCGCCGTCATCGGGCAGCGGGGTACGGTCCTGCGGCGCGGCGGCGGCGGGGCTGTCGGGGCCCCACATGCGTTCCAGCGCGTAGAGGCGGCGGGCCTCCGGCTTGAACAGGTGGACCACCAGGTCGCCGGCGTCGATCAGCACCCAGTCCGGGCTGGCCTGGGTCGCGTCGCGGCGGAGCTTCAGCCCCTCCTTCTCGAAGGCGTCCTCCAGATGGCTGGCCATGGCCTGGATCTGCCGGTCGGCGAGGCCGGTGGCGATCACCAGGCGGTCGGCGTAGTCGGCGCGGCCGGTGACGTCGAGCACCACCACCTCCTCGGCCTTGTCGTCCTCCAGGCTCTTGCGGGCGGCTTCGACCAGGCGGTCGAGCAGGGCAGGCTGGATCTTCGGCTTGCGGGACCGCGGCGCGCGCGCCGGACGCGGCGCGGCGGCCTTCGCGGAAGGCTTCACGGCAGGCTTGGCCGTGGCGCGCGACTTGGCGGCCGTCGTCTTCGGCGCCGGTGCCTTCGCGGCAGGCGTGGCGGCCTTCTTCGCGGACGACCTGGCCGGGGCCTTTGCCGTGCTGGCCCTGGCCGACGCAGCGGACGTCTTCGCCGCCGGCCTGGCCGGAGCCTTCGCCGTAGTGGCCCGTGTCGTACCGGCCTTCGCGGGCGCGGCGGACTTCTTCGCCGGCGACCTGGACGGGGCCTTCGTCGTGCCCGCTTTCGTCGTGCCGTCCTTCGCCGGGGCGGCGGCCTTTGCCGCCGGGGTCTTCGGCTTCGCCGGGGCCGCCTTGGCGGGCGCGCGACGCGACGCGGGCTTGAGTGTGTCCGGACTTGCCTTGGGCGCGCGGGCTATCTCCGCCTCCTATCGATCTGCCTCTGCCCTCACCTAGCAGCCGGCGCCGCCGCCTGCATCCGCGGCGATGGCATGGCGCGGCGCATTGCGGCCGGGCGTGGCGCGGGCGCACGCGAGGGCGCCCGGGCCGCGGCGGCACGGATGGCGGTGGCCGAGGCCGGGTGCTCTGCGGCCGGCACGAAGGCCCAAGGCGCATGAGAAGAGGGCGCATGGGCGGGCGGCGGGCCGGCGAGCAGCGCGCCCGGGCGACGCCGATGCCGCGCCAGCCGCTTCGCAGCCTTCGAGGCCAACGCCTTCCGCGTCCAGCGGGGCCGCGGCAGCACGGCGATCGGCGTGCGCGCGGCCAGCCGGGTCCAACCCTGCCAGCGTGGCAGCTGCACCAGGTTGTCCGCGCCGATCACGAAGACGAAGCGGCTGCGGGGGAAGCGGCGATGCAGCTCCCGCAGCGTGTCCTGGGTGTAGCGCGTGCCGAGCCTTGCCTCGATGTCGGTGGCGATGATGCGCCGCCCATCGGCGATGGCGCGCGCGGAAGCCAGCCGGTCGGCCAGCGGCGCCATGCCGGCGCGGGGCTTCAGCGGGTTGCCGGGGGAGACCATCAGCCAGATCTCGTCCAGCCGGAGCGCGCGCCGCACCCGCTCCGCAACGTGGCGATGGCCGGCATGCGCGGGATTGAAGCTGCCGCCGAGCAGCCCGATGCGGCGCCGGCGCCGGTCGCCGCGGTGGTTGGGTGTCACGCCAGGATGCCTGGGCGCGGCAAAGGCACAAGAAAACTCAACGGAAGCGGACGTCCACATGCACGGGCTGCGCGACCAGCCCGTCATAGGTCACGCGATAGCTGCGCCCCGCCTCCGGCCGCACCGGGGCGGAGAAGCCGCCGAGCGAGACATACTCCCCCGCGCGCAGCGGACGGCCCCGCGACTTCAGGTCGGCCACCAGCCAGGCCAGCGCGTTCATCGGCTGGCCCAGGATGGCGCGGCCCGGCGCACGTGCGATCTCCCGCGTGTCGTCGGAAAGGATCACCGTCATCGCGGCGAGGCGAGCGGCGAAATCGGGCGTCGCCTCGGCCGGGATGGGCGTGCCGAGCACGCCGAGCCGCGCGCCGACATTGATCGCGACGATCATCGGCGCATTCCAGGGCGCGTCGGGCGGATAGACGAGGTCGGCCAGCTCGATAAAGGGGATCACGCTCTCGACATGGCGCAGCAGCGCCACCGGGTCGTCGCCGGCGGTGTTCACGCCCTCGTCGCGGATGCGGACCAGCAGGTCGCTCTCGACGATCGGCAGGATGCCGAAATTCGCCGGCAGCTCGGCGCCCGAGCTTTCGCGGATGGTGCCGTGGAAGATCGCGCCGGCCACCGGGTGGTTCACGCCGAAGCGGCCCTGGATGACCGGGTTGGTCAGCCCGACCTTCCAGCCGACCTGGTCGCCGAAGGGCTGCGCGAGCACCGCCACGAACCGGTCCTGCGCGCAGAGCGCATCGGCCATGGAGAGGTCCGGGTAGAGCGGCGGCGGCGGCGGCGCGCTGCGGTCCAGGAAGGCGCGGGCGAAGCGCGCCACCTCGGGCACCGAGGGGCAGGCCGCGAAGGCCACGCCCGGCAGCAGCGCGAGGCAGAGGGCAGCGAGGATGGGGCGCATGGATCCTCCCGGTCAGGTCGGACGCAGTCTAGCGCAGGGCGCGGCGCGGCTGAATCGTCATCCGGCCGGCGCGTAGCCCTCCACGAAGGCGACCTCGCTGCGGGCGCTGGCGAGGCGGAGCTCCAGCAGCGGGCGGTAGTCGGCGCTCTCGTAGAAGCCCTGCAGCGCGGCCATGGTGGGGAATTCCAGGATCACCAGCCGCTTGAGCGGCAGGTTGCCCTCCACCGCCTGATGCGCGCCGCCGCGCACCAGGTAGCGCCCGCCATGGGCCGCGATCACCGCCGGCACCGCGCTGCGGTAGCGCTCGAAGCCGGCGGGGTCGGTGACCTCGATATTGGCGATCAGATAGGCAGGCATGGCGATGCGCCTCCTTGCGCGATCTCAGGGCCGGGTCTGGCCGGTGCCGAGCACCTGGTAGCGATAGGTGCAGAGCTGCTCGAGGCCCACGGGCCCGCGCGCATGCAGCCGCCCGGTGGCGATGCCGATCTCCGCGCCGAAGCCGAACTCGCCGCCGTCGCAGAACTGCGTGGAGGCGTTCCACATCCCAACGGCCGAGCCGAGCCGGTCGAGGAAGCGCCGCGCCGCGGCCTCGTCCTGCGTGACGATCGCCTCCGTGTGCTCGCTGCCGTAGCGGCGGATGTGATCGAGCGCATCGTCCACGCCCTCCACGACCTTCACGGAGAGGATCGCGTCGAGCCACTCGGTGCGGAAATCCTCCTCGGTCGCCGCGGGGAGATCCGGGCAGACCGCGCGCGCGCGCTCATCGGCCCGGAAGTCGCAGCCGAGCGCGCGCAGGTCCGCGACGATGGCGGGCAGCAGCGCGGGCGCGATGGCGGCGTCGATCAGCAGCGTCTCCGTCGCGCCGCAGACGCCGGTGCGGCGCATCTTCGCATTGGCGACCAGGCTGCGCGCCATGGCGTGATCGGCGGCGGCGTGGACGTAGCTGTGGCAGAGGCCCTCCGCATGCGCGAGCACGGGCACCCGTGCCTCCTCCATCACGCGGGTGACGAGGCCCTTGCCGCCGCGCGGCACGATCAGGTCGATCAGCCCCGCCGCGCGCAGCATCGCCGCGACGAAGCCGCGATCGGCGGTGGGCGCGACGCTGACGCAGGCGTCCGGCAGCCCGGCCTCGCGCAGGCCCTGCGCCATGCAGGCATGGATCGCGAGCGCGCTGCGCAGGCTCTCGCTGCCGCCGCGCAGGATCACCGCGCTGCCCGCCTTCAGGCAGAGCGCGCCGGCATCGGCCGTCACGTTCGGGCGGCTCTCGTAGATCATGCCGACCACGCCGATCGGCTGCGCGACGCGGCGCATCACCAGGCCGTTCGGGCGCGTCCATTCCGCCAGCACGCGGCCGACCGGGTCGGGCAGCGCCGCAACCTCCTCGATGCCCTTCGCCATCGCCTCCACCCGCGCCGGCGTCAGCGCGAGGCGGTCGCGGAAGGCGGGCGTGAGACCGGTCGCGGCGGCGAGGTCCTGCGCATTCGCCTCCAGCACCTCTGCGATCCGCGCGCGCAGCGCGGCGGCGGCGGCCAGCAGCGCCGCGTCCTTCTGCGGTCGCGGCGCGACGGACAGCACATGCGCGGCTTCGCGCGCGTCGCGCGCGGCGGATTGCAGCAGGCGGGTGGCCTCGTCGGCGAGGGCGTTCATGGTCCTGTTCTCCTGCGTGCCATCCCTAGCCTGCGGCCCTGGGCGAGGGAAGCGCCGCCGCAACCCTGTGCGGCCATTCGGATGCCGAATGAAGGCGATGGATGCCCACGATTGGGCGGGACGCCGGGCGCGGCACATCTGCCGAAGCGTCACGGCGGGCAGGATACAGGCCCGCCACCACGAAGGAGGACAAGATGGAACTACGCCATCGCAGCATCGCGGCGAACTGACTCGGACGTCGCACGCGAAACCTCCGCAATCCGTCGCCGTCGCACGCGAGTTCGTTGGCGACACGCGGCCGAAACCTCGCCGCGCCAGATTGAGCCCATCGGAACGCCGGCACTCGCAGAGCCGGACCGGCGCCGAAGCGGACAGGCGCAAGCACGGCCGCACACACAACCAGGAACAGGAGACCAGTCATGAACGCCTATGCACGCATCGCCCTCGCCGCCGCCTTGGCCGCCGGCTTCGGCACCGCCGCCGCCGCGGAGGAATGGACCGGCCCGCGCGTGGTCGGCACCGGCCAGAACGCCTCGGTCGTCTACAGCAGCCCGAGCCAGAACATCGTCGGTGGTGCGCTGACCCGCACGGTCGGCTCCGGCGAGAGCGCCGAGGTCGTGGTGCTCGACGCGCAGCACGCCCAGCCGGGCCGCGTCGCGCGCGTGGTCGGCTCCGGCGAGAACATGAGCGTGGTGTATGACGCGCCCGCGACGCAGGCGCTGATGGCCAAGGCCGGCGAGCGGGGCTGATCCATGCGGCCCCGCAGGGGCGGCGGCGAACCCGCCGCCCCGCCGCGGCTCAACGCGGCAGTCGCAGGCCCGCCAGCCGGATGATGCCGTCGGGCCGCGGCTCGAAGCCCTGCAGATCCGCACGCATCGCCCAGAACCAGCGGTAGTGGTAGAGCACCATGAACGGCCGCTCGGCCAGCCAGATGCGCGCCGCCTCGTGATACAGGCGCTGGCGCTCCGGCACGGCGGTCGACGCACGCGCCTGCGCCAGCAGCCTGTCGAGCGCGACGTTCGAATACTTCCCGCGGTTCAGGAATCCATCCGTCGCCAGCCAGAAGGCGATATTGCCGTCCGGATCGGGACGGCCCGACCAGATGTTCATCGTCGCCTCGAAGTCGCCGCGCTGCGCCGCCGCGACCATGGTCGAGGCCTCCGTGACTTCGAGCTTGATGTCGAAGCCGCCTTCCGCCGCCATCGCCTGGATGATCTCGGCGATCTGCGCTTCGAGCGGCTGGTTCGGGACGCGGAAGGTGAAGCTCACGCGGTCGTGGCCGGCGGCGCGCAGCAGCGCACGCGCGCGCGCCGGATCGCGTGCGGGCGGCGCGAGATCGGCGAAGTGGAAGGTGGTGCCCGGCGGCTCCGGCTGGTTGTTCGGCGTGAAGCGCCCTTCCAGCGCAACCTGGTTGATGATGGCGCGGTCGATCGAGAGCTCGAAGGCCTCGCGCACGCGCGGATCGGTGCCGAGCGGATTCTGCGCCGCCGGCCCGTGGCCCGTGTTGATCTGGATCGCCTGGTAGGCGATCGAGGCGCCGGCGACGAGGCGCAGCCGCCGGTCGCGCTCCACCGTCGGGATGTCGGTGGGCGAGACGCGCTCGATCAGGTCGAGCTGCCCGCCACGCAGGTTCAGCAGGCGCACGTTGTTGTCGGTGAGCGGCAGGAAGACCAGCCGGTCGAAATGGATGTTGGCGGCGTTCCAGTGGGCCGCATGCTTCTCCATCTCGATGCGGTCCTGCGCGACGCGGCGCGTCAGGCGGAAGGGGCCGGAGCAGACGGGGTTCTCGCTCACGCGCTCGCCCATCGGCAGGACCGAGGGCGCGAGCATCATGCCGGCACGGTCCGACAGCACGGAGAGCAGCGGCGCGAAGGGTTCGCTGAGCACGAGGCGCACGGTGCGCGCATCGGGCGTCTCGACCGCGCTGACCTGCTGCAGCTCGCTGCGGCGGCGGCTTTCGCGCGCCGTGCGATAGCGGTCGAGATTCGCCTTCACCGCTGCCGCATCCACCGGCGTGCCGTCCTGGAAGCGCGCGCCGTCGCGCAGCGTCAGCGTCAGCGCGCGGCCGTCCGGCGCCCATTCCCAGGCCGTCGCGAGCTCCGGCTGGAACTGCAGGTCGGGCCCGACATCCACCAGCTTGTCGCACATCGCCGCGAAGACGACGCGGTCCACGAAGGCGCTGGACTGCGCGGGATCGAGCTGGTTCGGATCGGCGCCGATGCCGATGCGCAGCGTGGTCTGGCCGAACGCCGGCATGGCAAGCAGCGGAAGAATCGCAGCGGCGAGGCGAAGGGCACGCATGATCTGTCTCCTGCGGCGGGCAGGTCAGGCTGACCGATTCCGCCAGGCGGGACAACAGAGGTGCAGCCCGGCAGGATCGGTGACCCTGCCGGGCGGAAGCGATCAGCCCTCGATGCGGATGCCGCTGTTGCGGATCACCGGGCCCCACTTCTCGCGCTCGGCGACCAGGGCCTGGGCCATCTCCGCGCGCGTGGAGGGCAGGGCTTCGAGGCCGGCGCGCGCGAGCGTCTCGATCACGCCGGGATCGTTCAGCGCCGTCACCGCCGCCTGGTTCAGCCGGTTCAGCGCCGCATCCGGCGTGCCCGCCGGCGCGACCAGTCCGTACCAGGAGGGCACGTCGTAGCCGGGCAGGCCGCTTTCGGCGACGGTCGGCACATCCGGCAGCAGGCGGGAACGGCGCGCCGTCGGCACGGCCAGCGCCCGCACCTGGCCAGCCTGGACCTGCGGCAGCACCGAGGGCGCGGTGGGGAAGCCGAAGTCGAGCCGGCCGGAGACCAGATCCGTCACCACCAGGCCGCCGCCGCGATAGGCCACGCCGATGGTGTCGAGCCCGGCCATCTGGCTGAACAGCAGCCCGGCGAGCTGCGGCGCGCTGCCGATGCCGCTATGCCCCCAGGACAGCTCGCCGGGCCTGGCCTTCGCCGCGGCGATCACATCCGCCGGGCTGCGCCAGGGCCGCTCGGCCGGCGTCACCATGATGTTGAACAGGTTCACGCCCGTCGAGATCGGCACCAGGTCCTTCGCCGGATCCACCGGCAGGCGCATGATCATCGGGCTGATGACCAGCGCGCCCAGCGTGGCGAGCAGGATCGTGTGGCCATCCGCCGGGCTGCGCGCGACGATCTCGGATGCGAGGTTCGAGCCCGCCCCGGGCCGGTTCTCGACCACCACGGGCTGGCCAAGCACCTCGCTCATCTTCGGCGCGATGGCACGGGCCGAGATGTCGGTCGCGCCGCCGGGCACGAAGCCGACCACGAGGCGCACCGGGCGGTCCGGGAAGCCGGACTGCGCCAGCGCGGGGCTGGCCAGCGCGACAGCCGCGGTGCCGGCAAGCAGCCCGCGACGGCCGAGGGTTGGCTGGGTCATGCTTTTTCCTCCCTGCTGGGTTCGTTTGCGGCGGCGTTATCCCACGGATCGCCCGCCCGACGAAGCGCCGCCCGCCAGGGCGGTCAGAGCAGCACGAGGTCGTCGCGATGGATGATCTCGTCGCGCCCGCGCCAGCCAAGGATGACTTCCAGCTCCTCGCTGCGATGGCCCGCGATGCGCGCGGCATCCGCGGAATCATAGGCGACGAGGCCGCGCGCCAGCTCATGGCCTTCGGCGTCGCGCACGCTGACCGGATCGCCGCGCCGGAACTCGCCCGAGACGGCGTGCACGCCGGCCGGCAGCAGGGAGGAGCCGCGCGCCAGCGCACGCGCGGCGCCGGCATCCACCACGATGGTGCCGAGCGGCGCGAGCGATCCCGCGATCCAGCGCTTGCGCGCGGACCGGCCGGCGGGCTCGGGCAGGAACCAGGTGCAGCGCGCGCCCTGCTCCATTGCCTGCAGCGGCCGATCCGCCTTGCCGAGGGCGATGGCCATGGCGCAGCCCGCGCCGGTGGCGATGCGTGCGGCGATCAGCTTGGTGCGCATCCCGCCGGAGGAATAGCCGGGCGGCGGCTCGCCCCCCATCGCCATGATGCGGTCCGTCACCTGCGGCACCACGCCGAGATGCTCGGCGGCCGGGTCCTTGCGGGGGTCGGCGGTGTAGAGCCCGTCGATGTCGGACAGCAGCACCAGTACATCGGCCTCCACCATCTCCGCCACGCGGGCGGCCAGGCGGTCGTTGTCGCCGAAGCGGATCTCGGTGGTGGCGACCGTGTCGTTCTCGTTGATCACCGGCACGCAGCCGAGCCCGAGAAGCGTGCCGAGCGTGGCGCGCGCGTTCAGGTAGCGCCGGCGGTCCTCGCTGTCTTCCAGCGTCAGCAGCAGCTGCGCGGCGTTCAGCCCGACGGCGGAAAGCGCCTGCGCCCAGGCGCCGGCCAGGCGGATCTGGCCGACGGCGGCGGCCGCCTGCTTCTCCTCCAGCCGCAGCTTGCGCCGCGTCAGGCCGAGGGCGCGCCGCGCCAGCGCGATGGCGCCGGAGGAGACCAGGATCACCTCCGCGCCGCGCGCGCGCATCGCGGCGACATCGGCGGCGACGCCGGCGAGCCAGGCCTCCCGCGGCGCGGCGGTGGCCTCGTCCACCACCAGGGCGGAGCCGATCTTCACCACCACGCGGCGCGCGGCGCGGAGATCGGGCTGTTCGGATGCGGCCAGGGACATGGCGGGCGCGCTTAGCACGCGCCGGCCGGCAGCGGGAGGCCGGCGGGTCAGCCCAGGCCGAGCAGCAGCAGCAGCCCCGCGCCGGCCAGCCAGACCCACATCGCGTGTTCCAGCGTCAGCCCCAGGCGCTCGGCGATCGCGGCCGGCACGGCCGAGAGCAGCAATGTCGTGGTCGAGACCAGCAGCGAGGCGCCGTAGAACACCGTCTCGTTGGTCAGCGGCACCATCTCCGGCATCCAGACGGGGTGCAGCATCCACACGACGCCGAGCATCGGGCTGACTAGGCCGTTGACCAGGCAGATGCCGACAGTCGCGACGAAGATGTTCTGCGGGCTCATCTCAGCCGGCCCCCGGCGGCGGGACGAGGCGCGGGGCGAGGCCCGCGCCGATGAGGATGATGCCGGCGACGAGCCGGATGCCGAACAGCCAGCAGGCGGCGACCAGGGGCAGCAGTCGCGGCCCGACATAGCTCGGCACCAGGCGCCGCGCGCACCACACGGCCCAGTCGGTCAGCATGCGGAAGCCGCGCCAGATGTAGTTCGGGCTCTCCTCCGGCACGAAGACCTGCATGAGGAATCGGCCGATGCAGGCCCAGGCGGTCAGCGCCAGGACATACATCGGGATCCAGAAGGCGAGGTGGTCGGTGATGAAGGACTGCATCGCCCCCTCAGGCGCCGCGCGGACGGCGGCGCGTGTGCAAGAAAAAGGGGGCGGCCGCAACTGGCCGCCCCCTGGAATCCTCCCGCGGCTTCGCCGCGGAAGGGTGCTCGACCCAGGAAGGCAGGACCCTCCGGGGCCCCCGTGGCGACGCCGGAGGCGTCGTCGCGGGGAATTACTCGACGGCTTCCCGCTGATCCGCGAGGCGCACGCCGCCGCGCGGGACACGGATGTCGTCGATGAAGTCCTGCATCGCCTGGCTGGGCGCCGGAGTGAACTTGGACACCAGCCAGATGGTGAGGAAGGAGAGCGGCACGCCGATGATGCCGCCCGAGATGTTGTTGATGCCCCAGAGGCGGCCGACCACGCGGTTGCGCAGCACAACGGTATCCGTCGGGATGCCGATGAGGTTGCCGAACCAGGCCAGCGCGCCGTCCCGGACATTCGCCGCGTTGGCGACGATCGCCGCAGCCTCGGCCCGGAGTTCCTCCGAGATGAAGTTCGGGTTGATCGTGCCCACCTGGCGCGCAGCGGCGACGATCGCGTCCTTCGAGCCGAAGATCTGGATGAAATCCAGCCCGAACCACTCGGAGTGGATCAGGTAGCCGAAGGTGGCGACGTAGCCGACCGCCATGCCGGCGATGGCGGCGATGTTCGTGGTCTTCTTGTACCAGACGCCCATGACCAGCGCGGCGAACAGGCCGGCCGCAGCGATGGAGAAGGCCCAGGCGACCAGGAACAGGATGTCCGCGCCGGCATTGCCTGCCGTCCAGGCCGCCGCGAGGGCGACGATGAGCAGCAGCACGCGGGAGATGATCAGCCGGCGCGCGGTCGGCGCGTTGCGGTCGATCATCTTGTAGTAGACGTCGTGCGACAGCGCGTTGGCCAGCGCCAGCAGCAGGCCGTCGGCGGTGGAGAGCGCGGCGGCCAGGCCGCCCGCGGCCACCAAGCCGGCGATCACATAGGGCAGGCCCGCGATCTCCGGCGTCGCCAGCACGACGACGTCAGGATGGATGCGGAAGTCGCCCCACTGCACGATGCCGTCGCGGTTGACGTCCACGATGTTGATCCACGGCACGCCATAGGGCGACATGATCTGCCAGTTCTTGATCCAGTCCGGCAGGGCCGCGATCGGCTGGCCGATGATGTTCTGGTAGATCTCCACCTTGCCGAAGGCGGCATAGGCCGGCGCGGTGAAGTAGAGCAGGAAGATGAAGAACAGCGACCACGCAACGGAGGCACGGGCCTCGCGCACGGACGGGGTCGTGAAGTAGCGCATCAGGATGTGCGGCAGAGCGGCGGTGCCGACCATCAGGCAGAAGACCAGCGCGAAGAAGTTCACCGCCGCGGGCATCGAGAACTGGCCGTTGGCGCCGATGAAGGGCGCGCTGTGCCAGCCGGTGACGCCGGGCGGCGGCGTCATGCCGGCGGCGCGGAAGCCGTTCTCCAGCCCCTCGATCCGTTCCAGCGCGAAGCCGTACATCAGCTGCGGCAGCGGCACGCCCGTGACCTTGGCCGACATCAGGAAGGCCGGGATCAGGTAGGCGATGATCAGCACGATGTACTGCGCCACCTGCGTCCAGGTGACGGCGCGCATGCCGCCCAGCATCGAGCAGACCAGGATGCCGGCGAGGCCCACGAACACCGCGACGCCGAAGCTGACGTCGAGGAAGCGCTGGGTGATGATGCCGACGCCGACGATCTGCGCGACCACGTAGACGAAGCTCGCGGTGATCAGCACGATCACGCCGATCAGGCGCGCCGCGTTGCCGCCATAGCGGGCACCCAGGAAGTCGGGCACGGTGTACTGGCCGAACTTGCGCAGGTAGGGCGCGAGCAGGATCGCCACCAGCATGTAGCCGCCGGTCCAGCCCAGGATGAAGGCGAGGCCGCCATAGCCGAGCGCGTAGAGGCTGCCGGCCATGCCGATGAAGCTCGCCGCCGACATCCAGTCGGACCCGGTCGCCATGCCGTTGTACAGCGCGGGCACGCGCCGGCCTGCGACATAGTATTCCGCCACCGCCTGGGTGCGGCTGATGATGCCGATATAAGCGTAGACGCCGATCGTCAGGCCGACGAAGAGATAACCGAGGATCCGGTCCGGAACCCCCATCTGCTCGAGGATGGCGATCAGGATGACGAAGGCCGCGAAGCCGCCCGTATACCCGGCATAGATCTTGCCGAGCGAGGCGATGAAGGGATCCTTCTCCTTGGTGGAGGTGCTCATCCGCTCAATCCTCCTGGACGCCGAACTCTTCGTCGATCTGGTTCTGGCGCTTGGCGAACCAGAAGAGCCCGACGACGAAGATGATCAGGCTGCCCTGCGCGGCGAAGTAGAAGCCAAGCGGGAAGCCCAGGACATGGATGGCGTTCAGCGAGGGTGCGAAGAGATGGATTCCGAAGCCCGCGACGAACCAGATCGCCAGCACGGTCCACATCAGGCCCGAGGTCTTCTTCCAGTAGGCCTCGCCTGTCGCACGGTCCACGGCGGCGCTTGTCGCGCCCCGGGCCTCCTTCACGTCTTCGACCAAGGGCATACGATGTTCCTCTCCCCGACACGCAGCGCCGGACCTGCCCGACGCGGCAAGCCCTCCCCAGGGGCCCGGCGGCATTACAATTCCACGTTACGGCGCTATCATGTTGAGGACATACATTGCAATATGCCCGGCATGCCGCCGGGGGTGGGGGCATGATTTTTTCGCTCGACAGGCTCCTCGGCCGCCGCCGCTCCGCCTCGCCCGCGGCATTCCAGGCCTTTCTCGACCGTCAGGCGGCCTTCGTCACCCAGAAGACGGTGATCGACTATTGCCGGGTGAAGGCCGGCCGGACCGAGCGGGAACTCTTCGCGGACCCTGATTTCCAGGCGGCGCTGCGGCACTGCCGATGGCAGACCTTCGGCGCCACGGTGCAGGATGTCGTGGCGCTCGCCGAAGCCTGGCTGCGCCCGCATGCGGCCGGGCACGAATCGGCCCTCGCGACGGGGCTCGCCCGCCTCGGCGCCGCCATCCTGGACGGCGCACCCGCGCCGCCCGAGGAGCGCGAGGCGCTGGATGCCGGGCGCGACGCCCTGCCCCGCCACCTGGCACAGCTGCAGGAAGCGCCGCCACTGGCCGCGAACCGCCTGCCGCTGCTGGCCGACGCGCCGCTGCTCGCCACGCTGCCGATCCATCCCGACCAGCGGGTGGGAGAGACCCCCTCGATCCGCGGGGCGCTGCGATTCCACATCGTCAGCACGCAGCAGGAGATGGAGCGGGGCTTCGACGCAGCCGCACTCGCCCGGGAGCTCTCCGCGGGCTGACCGAAAGCTTGCAGGGCCGTCATTTTCCGGCCCGATATGTTACGGATTCCCGAGGCGCCCCCACAATCTGGACACAAATTAACCGCGCGGCACATGGAACCGCCATGCGCCGACCCGGAGTTTGCGCCCTGCCGCGGCGAAGGCTCCGCGGGGGCCTCGCCGCCGGTGCGGTGGCCGGACAAGCAAGCAGGGGCCGTGCAGGCGGCCGAAGGGGAACGGGATGGCGAGAGCAGTCGGCGACAAGGCGCGGCCGATGACGCGCGAGGAGCGAAAGGTCATTCTGGCCTCATCGCTCGGCACGGTGTTCGAGTGGTACGACTTCTATCTCTACGGTTCGCTGGCTGCCGTGATCGGCGCCAAGTTCTTCGGCATGTACGACGAGACCACGCGCAACATCTTCGCGCTGCTCGCCTTCGCCGCCGGCTTCCTGGTTCGGCCGCTCGGCGCCCTGGTGTTCGGCCGGCTCGGCGACCTGGTGGGGCGCAAATACACCTTCCTCGTCACCATCCTGATCATGGGCGCCTCGACCTTCATCGTCGGCATCCTGCCCACCTCCGACCAGATCGGCTTCCTCGCCCCCATCATCCTGATCGTGCTGCGCATGCTGCAGGGCCTGGCGCTCGGCGGCGAATACGGCGGCGCGGCGACCTATGTGGCCGAGCACGCACCGAACGGCCGCCGCGGCTTCTACACCAGCTTCATCCAGATCACCGCGACGGCCGGCCTGTTCCTCTCGCTGCTGGTGATCCTCTCCACCCGCTCCATCCTGGGCGAGGCCGCCTTCGCCGAATGGGGCTGGCGCGTGCCCTTCCTGCTTTCAATCGTGCTGCTCGGCGTCTCCGTCTGGATCCGCATGCAGATGCAGGAAAGCCCCGCCTTCAAGAAGATGAAGGAGGAAGGCACGGGCTCCAAGGCGCCGATCAGCGAGGCCTTCGGCCAGTGGAAGAACGCGAAGATCGCGCTCTTCGCCCTGCTCGGCCTGGTGATGGGCCAGGCTGTGGTCTGGTACACCGGCCAGTTCTACGCGCTGTTCTTCCTCGGCACCGTGCTGAAGGTGGACGGCTTCACCACCAACATGCTGATCGCCTGGTCGCTGCTGCTCGGCTCGGGCGGCTTCGTGCTGTTCGGCTGGCTGTCGGACAAGATCGGCCGCAAGCCGATCATCCTCGGCGGCTGCCTGATCGCGGCAGTGACCTACTTCCCGCTGTTCCACGCCCTCAGCCAGAACGCCAACCCGGCGCTGACGCAGGCGCATGAGACGATCACCACCACGGTCTCGGTGGACCGCTCCACCTGCTCGTTCCAGTTCAACCCGACGGGCACGGCCAAGTTCACCCAGCCCTGCGACATCGCCAAGGCGGCGCTCGCGCGGCTGTCGGTGAACTACTCGGTCGAGAACACGCCCGGCCAGCGCGATGCGGTGGTGCGGGTCGGCGATCACCAGATCTCCACCGCGCAGCCGGACTTCGCCCAGGCGCTGGCCACGGCGGTGACGGCGGCCGGCTATCCGGCGGCGGCGAACCCGACGGTGTTCAAGATGGCGAGCGCGCTCGACATCTTCAGCCCGCGCGGCCTGACGCTGGTGGGCATCCTGACGCTGCTGGTGATCTACGTGACCATGGTCTACGGCCCGATCGCCGCGGCGCTGGTGGAGCTCTTCCCCACCCGCATCCGCTACACCTCCATGTCGCTGCCCTACCACATCGGCAATGGCTGGTTCGGCGGCCTGATGCCGGCCACCGCCTTCGCGATCATCGCCCAGACCGGCGACGTCTATTCCGGCCTCTGGTATCCGGTGATCATCGCGCTGGCGACCGTGGTGATCGGCATCTTCATGATCCCCGAGACCAAGGACCGGGACATCTTCGCCGACGACGCCGGCGGGACGCCGCGGCGGCGCAGCCCGCACGGGCTGGAGCCGGAATCCAGCCTGCCCTGATCGGGCTGGCCTGGCCTGACGGAGAGGCGCCGGGGGGAAGCCCCCGGCGCCTTTTTGCTTGCGCTGGGTCAAGCCGGCATCCCGCCAAGCGTGGCAATGTGCCGGCGCCATGAGCATGCCCTCGCCCGCCGCCGCCCTGCTGCGCCCCGCCGCGGATGCCGTGGGTGCGGTCCCGCCTTCGCTGCCGGCAGCTACGCCGATCACGGACGCCCTCTCGGCCATGGTTGCCGCCCGTGCCTCCGCCCTGCTGGCAGTGGATGCGGCGGGCCGCCCGGTCGGCATCCTGACGGAACAGGACATCGCGCGGCGCGTCGCCTTCCGCCTGCCGCCGGGGGCGCCGCTCGCCGCCGCGATGACGACGCCGGTGATCGGCATCGGCGCGGAGGAAGGGCTGTGGCGCGCCGTCGCGCTGCTGCGGGCGCACCGGCTGCGCCATCTGCCGCTGCTGGATGCCGCCGGGCGCTGCGTCGGCATGCTGCACCGGGCGGAAGCCTTGGAAGCCGCATCCGGCCGCATGATCGCGCATCTCGACGCGCTGGCGGGCGAGGACGCGGCGGTGAAGCAGGCGCAGGCGGCGCTGGCCGCCAGGCTGCTCGAGGAAGGCCTCTCCGCCACCGACGTTGTCGCGCTGGTCAGCGGCATCAATGCGGACCTGCATCGCCGCATCCTGGAGCGCGCCATCGCCGCCGAGGACACGCCGCCGCCGGTGCCCTTCACGCTGCTGCTGATGGGCAGCCTGGGCCGCGGCGAATCGCTGCTGCGGCCGGACCAGGACAACGGCTTCATCCTGTACGACTACGACGACGCCGAGCACGACCACGTGGATGCCTGGTTCCGCCGCGTCTCGGAGCGCTTCTGCCTGGCGCTCGCCGATGCGGGCTTCACGCTGTGCAAGGGCGGCGTGATGGCGATGAATCCGCTCTGGCGGAAGACGCGCACGCAATGGCGCGACCAGATCCGCATCTGGGCGCAGCGCCGCGCCGGCGCCGCGCTGCTCTTTGCCGACATCTTCCTCGATTTCCGCCCGGGCTGGGGCGACCCGGAGCCCGCCGCCGCGCTGCGCGAGGAAGCGCTGCGCCTTCTCGCCGCGCAGCCCGCCTGGGCCGCCATGCTGGCCGGCCAGACGGCGCAGCTCGGCGTCGGCCTCACCTTCTGGGGCGGCTTCGCCGATGACGAGCCGGGCCCCGGCGCGCGCACCGATCTCAAGCTGCACGGGCTGATGCCGCTGGTCGCCGCGGCACGGCTCGCCGCGCTGCAGGCGGGCATCGGCGCGCCGGGCACCCCGGACCGCCTGGCAGGTCTCGCGGCGCGGGGCGCAATCTCGGCGGCGGAGGCGGAGCGCCTGCAGGCGGCCTTCGCCACGCTGCTGGATGCGGTGCTGCGCCAGCAGCTGGCCGACCAGGCCGCGGGCCTCGCGCCCGGATCGCTGGTCGACACGGCCGCGATCGCGCCGCCGCGTCGCGCGGCGCTGAAGGATGCGCTGAAGGCGGTGCGTGGCTTCGCGAAGTCCACCACCGCCAGCCTCACGGGCCAGCTCTGGTGATCCCGCGCGCGCGCTCAGAAGTTCTGGGCGACCTCCGCGATGCGCGCGGCCATGCGGCTGCGGAAGGCCAGGTCCGGCAGGGAGAGCACGCCGCGGGCCGAGGCGCGCGACAGCAGGCTCATCCACAGCGCCGCCGTGGCGCGCGCATCGCCCAGCGCATGATGGCGATGCTCGATCACCAGCCCGGCGCGGCCGCAGAGCCCGTCGAGCGAGACATCGGGCTCGCGCGGGTCGAGCCAGCGCGCCAGCATCATCGAGCACATGGCCGGGTTGGGCAGGCGCGGCGCGCCCTGCCGCTCCGCCGCGCCGGCCAGCGCCGTCAGGTCGAAGGCAGCGTTGTGCGCGACCAGCACCGCGCCCGCGGCGAAGTCACGGAAATCGGCCAGGGCCTGCGCCGGCTTCGGCGCATCGGCGACCATCTCGTCGGTGACGCCGTGATAGCGGATGGAGACGGGCGGGATCGGGCGGCCGGGATGCACCAGCGTCATGAAGCTGCCGGTCTCGACACCGCCTTCCAGCCGCACCGCGCCGATCTGCACGATGGCGTCGCTGACGCTCGGGCGCAGGCCCGTCGTCTCCAGGTCGAAGACGACATAGGGCTGCTCCTCGACCGGCCCGTCCGGCAAGGGCGCGGCAGCCGGCGCAATGGGAGAGCCCACCGGCACCGCCGTGAACAGGGACCGCCAGGATTGCCAGACGCCTCCCGCCATGCGCAGGAGGATGGCACACTGGCCGAAGGTCGCGGAAGCGGAATGCCGTGCAACCGCGAAGGGGAGGACGCCGCGCCATGTCCGAACACATGACGCCCAGCCGCTACGACGACGCCTACGGAGCCTGGAAGGCGGACCCCGACGCCTTCTGGTCGCGCGCCGCCCGCGCCATCGACTGGGTCACGCCGCCGGCCAAGGTCTTCGACCCGAAGCGGGGCGTCTATGGACGCTGGTTTCCCGATGGCGTGCTGAACACCTGCTGGAACGCCCTGGACCGGCATGTCGGCGCCGGGCGCGGCGCACAGCCGGCCATCATCTGGGACAGCCCGATCACCGGCCGCAGCGCGACGATCACCTATGCGCAGCTGCTCGACCGCGTCGCGCGCTGCGCCGGCGCGCTGGCGGCGCGCGGCGTCGGCAAGGGCGACCGCGTCATCGTCTACATGCCGATGGTGCCGGAAGCCGCGATCGCCATGCTGGCCTGCGCGCGGCTCGGCGCCGTGCATTCCGTGGTGTTCGGCGGCTTCGCCGCAGCGGAGCTCGCCGCGCGCATCGCGGATGCGAAGCCGAAGGCGATCGTCAGCGCATCCTGCGGGCTCGAGCCGGGGCGCATCGTGAAATACAAGCCGCTGCTGGACGCGGCCATCGCGCTGTCACCGCACAAGCCCGATTTCTGCCTGATCCTGCAGCGCCCCGAGAGCCCCTCCGAGCTGACGCCGGGCCGCGACACGGACTTCCTGGAAGCCGAGGCGGAGGCGCCGCACGAGCCCTGCACGCCGGTCGCGGCGACCGATCCGCTCTACATCCTCTACACCTCCGGCACGACGGGCGCGCCGAAGGGCATCGTGCGCGACAATGGCGGGCACGCCGTCGCCTTGATGAACTCGATGGGCATGCTGTACGGGCTGCGCGCGGGCGACGTGATGTGGACCGCTTCCGATGTCGGCTGGGTCGTCGGGCATTCCTACATCGTCTACGGCCCGCTGCTCGCCGGCTGCACCTCGATCCTCTACGAGGGGAAGCCGGTCGGCACGCCGGATGCCGGCGCCTTCTGGCGCGTGCTGTCGCAGCACGGCGCGAAGGTGCTGTTCACCGCGCCGACCGCACTCCGCGCCATCAAGAAGGAAGACCCGGAGGGCAAGCTCGTCGGGCAATACGACCTCTCGAAGTTCGAGGCACTGTTCCTCGCCGGCGAGCGCTGTGATCCGCCGACGGCGGAATGGGCCAGCGCGCTGCTGAAGCGGCCGGTGATCGACCATTGGTGGCAGACCGAGACAGGCTGGTCCATCAGCGGCAATTTCCGCGGCTTCGGCCTGTTCGAATCGCGCTTCGGCTCGGGCGGCAAGCCGGCGCCGGGCTACGATTTGCGCGTGCTGGACGAGGGTGGGCAGGAAGTGCCGCGCGGGCAGATCGGCACGCTGGCGGTGAAGCTGCCGCTGCCGCCCGCGAACCTGCCGACGCTGTGGAACGCCGACGAGCGCTTCCGCAGCGCCTATCTCGAAACCTTCCCCGGCTACTACAACACCTCCGATGCCGGGATGGTGGACGAGGACGGCTATGTCTGGGTGATGAGCCGCACCGACGACATCATCAACGTCGCCGGCCACCGCCTCTCCACCGGCGCGATGGAGGAGGTGCTGGCGGCACATCCGGATGTGGCCGAATGCGCCGTGGTCGGCGTGAAGGATTCGCTCAAGGGCCAGGCGCCGATCGGCCTGGTCGTGCTGAAAGCCGGCGTCGCGCGCGCGGACGCCGACATCGCGCGGGAACTCGTGGCGCTGGTGCGGGACCGGATCGGCCCGGTCGCAGCCTTCAAGGAAGCGCGCGTCGTCGCGCGCCTGCCGAAGACACGCTCTGGAAAAATCCTGCGCGGGACGATCCGCAAGATCGCCGATGGCGAGAGCTATGCCGTGCCGCCCACCATTGACGATCCGGCCATCCTCGACGAGATCGGGGAGGTGCTGCGGGCCGCGGAGAAATAGCGATGGATGGTGGGAACGCGCTGCTGCTGCGCGCCGATCTCGGCGAGGGCGTGACGCGGCTCGCGCTCAACCGCCCGGCGCAACGCAACGCCCTCTCCTTCGCGCTGCTCGGCGCGATACAGGACGCGCTGGCGCAGATCGCAGATGACCAGAGCGTGCGGGTTGTGATCCTCGCGGCTGAAGGCCCCGTCTTCTCCGCCGGCCACGACCTGCGGGAGATCACGGGCCGTCGCGCCGACGCGGATGGCGGCCGCGCCTTCTTCGAAGCGGCGATGCGGCGCTGCGCGCAGGTGATGCAGGCGATCGTCGCGCTGCCGCAGCCGGTGATCGCGGAGGTGCAGGGCGTGGCGACCGCCGCCGGCTGCCAGCTCGTCGCCACCTGCGACCTGGCGGTCGCCTCCACCGAGGCGCGCTTCGCGACGCCGGGCGTGGATATCGGCCTGTTCTGCTCCACGCCCGCCGTCGCGCTCTCCCGCGCGGTACCGGCCAAGGCGGCGATGGAGATGCTGCTGACCGGCGAGATGATCGGCGCCGAGCATGCCGAGCGCCTCGGCCTGGTGAACCGCGTGGTGCCGCATGCGGAACTGGCGGAGGCAACGCTTGCCCTCGCCCGCAACATCGCGGCGCGCAGCGCACATACCGTGCGCATCGGCAAGGCCGCCTTCCACAGGCAACGCGGGCTGCCGCTGGCCGAGGCCTATGCGCATTGCGCCGCCGTGATGACCGAGAACCTGCTGGCCGAGGACGCGATCGAAGGCATCGGCGCCTTCCTCGGCAAGCGCAAGCCCGTCTGGAGAGACCGCTAGATATGGCCGCCGCCGACTACGACGCCCTGCCGCGGGTTCCCGCGAACCACCAGCCGCTGACGCCGCTGCTGTTCATGGAGCGCTCGGCGCAGGTCTATCCCGACAATGTCGCGGTGGTGCATGGCGCGCTGCGCCGCAGCTACCGGCAGCTGCGCGATCGCTGCGTGCAGCTGGCGCATGCGCTGCACAAGGCCGGCATTGGCCGCGGCGACACGGTGGCGGCGCTGCTGCCGAACATCCCGCAGATGCTGGAATGCCATTACGGCGTGCCGATGACGGGCGGCGTGCTGAACACGCTCAACACGCGGCTCGATGCCGGCACCATCGCCTATTGCCTCGACCATGGGGAGGCGAAGGCGGTGATCGTGGACCGCGAGCTGGTGCCGCTGCTGCGCGTCGCGCTGACGCAGTGCAAGGCGAAGCCGCTGCTGATCGAGGTGGACGACCCGGAAGCGAGCGAGGCCGCGCGCGCCAACCGGCTCGACGGCGCCACCGACTACGAGGCCTTCATCGCAGGCGGCGATGCCGGCTGGTCCTGGATCATGCCCGGCGACGAGTGGGACGCGATCACGCTGAACTACACCTCCGGCACCACCGGCCGGCCGAAGGGCGTGGTGTATCATCATCGCGGCGCGCAGCTTCTGGCCATCGGCAACGTGCTGAGCGCGGGCATGGGCAAGCATCCCGTGTATCTCTGGACGCTGCCGATGTTCCACTGCAATGGCTGGTGCTTCCCCTGGACCGTCACCGCGCAGGCCGGCGTGCATGTGTGCCTGCGCGCCGTGCGCGGCCCCGACATGTGGCGCCTGATGGCGGCCGAGGGCGTCACGCACATGTGCGGCGCGCCCATCGTGATGTCCACGCTGCTCGCCACGCCGGAGGATGAAAAGAAGAAACTGCCGCACCAGGTGCAATTCGTCGTCGCCGGGGCGCCGCCACCGGAAGCGGTGCTGGCCGCGATGAAGGAAGCGGGCTTCGCCGTGTGCCACGTCTATGGCCTCACGGAGGTCTACGGCCCCTCCGTCGTGAACGAGTGGCACGCCGAATGGAACGCGAAGCCCGCGCAGGAACAGGCCGGGCTGATGGCGCGCCAGGGCGTGCGCTATCTCGCGCTCGAAGGCCTCGACGTGATGGACCCCGACAGCATAACCGCCGTGCCGGCCGATGGCGCGACCATGGGCGAGGTGATGATGCGCGGCAACGTCGTGATGAAAGGCTACCTGAAGGACGCGGAGGCCACGCGGAAGGCTTTCGCGGGCGGATGGTTCCACACCGGCGACCTCGCGGTGAAATACCCGGATGGCTACATCCAGCTGAAGGACCGCTCGAAGGACATCATCATCTCCGGCGGCGAGAACATTTCGTCCATCGAGGTCGAGGATGCCTTGTACAAGCATCCCGCCGTCGCGGTCGCCGCGGTGGTGGCGAAGCCAGACGAGAAGTGGGGCGAGGTGCCCTGCGCCTTCGTCGAGCTGCGTCCCGGCATGACCGCGACGGCGGAGGAGCTGATCGCGCATTGTCGCCAGCACCTCGCCAGCTTCAAGCTGCCGAAGCAGGTGCTGTTCGAGGAGCTGCCGAAGACCAGCACCGGCAAGATCCAGAAGCACGTGCTGCGTGGCAAGGCGAAGGGGTGAGCCGTCCGATCGGCGCAGGGCGCTTGCGCCCGGAGCCGTGAATCGGCCGGCCGGAGGAGAATCATGGACGAACGCAACGCGATCGAGGCTGTGGTCCGGACCTATCTCGACGGTCTCTACGAAGGCGACGCCGACAAGCTGGCCGCCGCCTTCCACCCCACCAGCGCGCTGACGCAGGTCTGGAAGGGCGATCTGACGATCGTGCCGCGCGACGCGTGGCTCGACGCGGTGCGCAACCGCCCGTCTCCGAAGGCGCAGGGCCTGGCGCGGACGGACGAGATCCTCTCCATCGCGCAGCACGGGCCGGAGATGGCGGTGGTGACGCTGCGCTGCGCGATCCCGCCGCGCTTCTTCACCGATGCGCTGTCGCTGCTGAAGATCGACGGGCGCTGGCAGGTCGCGCAGAAGGTCTTCCGGACGGAGCTGCGCGGCTGACGGAATCTTTCCTTGCAGCAGGACGCGGAAGGCCCCACCTTCCTCTCATCCGCAACCAGCTGAAAGGAGGTGATCCAGTGTCTCATTGCAGTTCGGCCCATTCCGTGGGCGCCTGGATCATCGCCATCGCCACCGCGACGGCGAGTCACTAGGGTCCAGCCGCGGCGCAAGCCACCGGCAATGCGGGGGGCCTCGCGGAGCGATCCGCGGGGCCCTCTTCAGTTTCAGGCAGGGCGCCCGTAGCCCTTCAGCTGCGCGGCCGCGTCGGCCAGCTCCGCCTTGCTCAGCAGCACCGGCTTCAGCCCCGCCGCGAGCAGGTCGAGATACTGCCCGGCCAGGTTCTCCACCTCCCGCGCCAGCGCGACCGCGCCCGCCAGCGAGGCGCCCAGCGCCACCACGCCGTGATTCGCCAGCAGCGTTGCGCGCAGCCCCTCGCCCAGCGCCGCGACGCATTCCTGCGCCAGCGCCTCCGTGCCGAAGGTCGCGTGGCGCGCGCAGGGAATGCCGGCGCGTCCCACCGCGCCGGCCAGCGTGATCATGTAATGGAGCGGCGGGATGCCGCGCCGCGCGCAGGCCAGCGCGGTCGCGCGCGGCGAATGCGTGTGCACGACGGCCTGCGCATCCGCCCGCGCGGAAAAGATCGCCGCATGCAGCCGCCATTCGGAGGAAGGCCGCCCGTTCGACAGCGGCGCGCCATCCGCGGCGCACTCCACCAGGTCAGCCTCCGTCATCGCCGCATAGGGCAGGCCCGAGGGCGTGATGACGAAGCCGCGCGCCGTGCGCAGCGAGAGGTTGCCGGATTTCTGCGGCATGTGCCCCGCCGCATCCAGCGCACGCGCCGCGGCGACGAGGTCCTTCCTGTCGGTGTCCGCCATGCCGCGCCTCCCGCGCGATCCTCCCGCGCGGAGGGCCCCGGCGGCAAGACTCTCAGCTCGGCTGGATGCCGGCCGCGCGGATCAGCGCCTGCCACTTGGTCGCATCGGCGCCGAGCTGCGCTTCCATCGCCTCCTCGCTCGTCGGCCAGGGCGTCAGGCCGCGGCGCGCGAAGTCCGCCGCCACCTGCGGGTCGGACAGCGTCGCGCGGATCACCTCGCCCAGCCGCGCGCGGATCGGCGCCGGCGTCGCGCGCGGCACGACGATGCCGTCCCAGTTCAGCACCTCGTACTCCGGCAGCCCGGCCTCGATCATGGTCGGCACGGCCGAGAGCTGCGGGGCGCGGGTCCTGGTGGCGACGCCGAGCGCACGCAGCGTCCCCGCCTGCATATGCGAGAGCACGGTGCCGAGCGGCGAGAAGCCGAAATCGTGCTCCGCCGCCACCGCGGCCAGGATCTGCGGCCCGCCGCCGCGATAGGGCACCGGCACCGTCCGCGTCCCTGCGATGTGGTCCAGCAGGATGCCGGAGAGATGCCCCGGGGAGCCCACGCCGCCCGTGCCGTAGTTGAGCGTCTCCGGCCGCGCCTTCGCCGCCGCCACCAGCTCCGCCACGCTGCGCCAGGGCCGGTTCGCCGGCACGTAGAGCACGTTCACGGCGTTGAAGATCATCGAGACCGGCGCGAGCTCCGACACCTCGAAGCCCATGTTGCGCACCAGCGCCGGGTTCACCGCAAGCGTGCCCATGTTGGCCGAGCCGATCGTCGTGCCGTCCGGCGCCGACCGCGCCACCGCCAGCGCGCCGAGATTGCCCCCGGCACCGGCGCGGTTGTCGATGACCACGGTCTGCCCAAGTGCCGCCTGCAGATGCGGCTGGATGATGCGTAGGGCGGCATCGGATGCGCCGCCCGGCGGGAAGCCCAGGACGAGCGTCACCTGGCGGGAGGGCGCCCAGGCCTGCGCCAGGGCGGGACGGGCGAGAAGGGCGCCGGCAAGGCCGGCGAGGAGGATGCGTCGCTGCATGGTCGTACCCATGCAAGCACCGCGCCAGGGGGCCGCCATGACTCCCCGGATCTGCGGTCTACTGCGCCTGCGCGCTCGCGTCCGACCGCGTCGCGCCCACCCGCAGCGCCAGGGCCGCGGCCATGAACTCGTCGAGCTCGCCGTCCAGCACGGCGTCCGGGTTGCCCTTCTCCACGCCGGTCCGCAGGTCCTTCACCATCTGATAGGGCTGCAGCACGTAGCTGCGGATCTGGTGGCCCCAGCCGATGTCGGTCTTGCCGGCCTCGGTCGCGGCGTTGATCGCCTCGCGCTTGGACAGTTCCAACTCGTAGAGGCGCGCCTTCAGCATCTCCATCGCGATGGCGCGGTTGCGGTGCTGGCTGCGGTCCTGGGTGGAGGCGACCACGATCCCGGTCGGGATGTGGGTGAAGCGGACGCCCGATTCCGTCTTGTTCACGTGCTGGCCGCCGGCGCCGCTCGCGCGGAAGGTGTCGGTCTTCAGGTCGGCCGGGTTGATCTCGATCTGGATGCGGTCGTCGATCACCGGATAGACATAGACGCTGGCGAAGCTGGTCTGGCGCCGCGCCGCCGCGTCGAAGGGGCTGATGCGCACCAGCCGGTGCACCCCCGATTCCGTCTTCAGCCAGCCATAGGCGTTGGTGCCGGTCACCTGGATGGTGGCGGATTTCACGCCGGCCTGCTCCCCTTCGGACTGCTCGGTCATGGTCACCTTGTAGCCATGCGCCTCGGCCCAGCGGGTGTACATGCGCAGCAGCATCTCGGCCCAGTCCTGGGCCTCGGTGCCGCCGGCGCCGGCATTCACTTCCAGGTAGGCGTCGTTGGCGTCGGCCTCCCCGGACAGCAGGCTCTCGATCTCGCGGCGCTTGGCCTCGGCGGCATAGGCGCGCAGGTCGGCCACGGCCGCGTCGGCGGTCGCCGCATCCTCCTCCATCTCCGCCAGCTCGATCAGCTCGAGCGCGTCGGCGACGTCCTTCTCCAGCTTCTGCACGCCCTCGACCTGGGCGGCGAGGCGGTTGCGCTCGCGCATCACCGCCTGGGCCTCATCGGCCTTGTTCCACAGCTCGGGGTCCTCGGCGCGGGCGTTCAGCTCGGCCAGGCGCACCACGGCGGCGTCCCAGTCCAGGTGGCGGCGGAGCAGCGCGATGCTGTCCGCGATCTCAGTCTTCAGGCTCTCGGCATCGGCGCGCATGATGGGGCGCTCAGTACAAACCCCCGAGACCTCTGTCCAACCCGGCCGCGGCGGAACCGCCGCCGCTCCCCGTGGCGAAGGGATCGGAGGGCGGCCGGGCGGAATTCTCCGTGCCCGGCCGGAAGGGCTCGAGGATGGTCTGGCCGTTCGCCACCTGCACGCGCACCAGCGCGGTGCCCGGGGGCGCACGGAAGGGAACAGGCGGGCTGTCCTGCAGCGCCGCCGCGACCACGTCGCGGAACACCGGCGCCGCCATGCGCCCGCCGGTCACGTCCGCATCGGGCAGTCCCGGCACCGCCATGCTGCGCGGATCGTCGTAACCGATCCACACCGCCACCACGAGGTCGGGGGTGAAGCCGACGAACCAGGCGTCCTTGTAGTCGTCCGTGGTCCCGGTCTTGCCGGCGACCGGGCGGCCGAGTCCCTCGCCCGCCCGCGTGCCGGTGCCGCGCTGCACCACGCCCTGGAGCAGGCTCACCATCTGGAAGGCCGCGACGGGATCGGCGATCTGGCGGCGCTCCTCGGTCAGGGCAGGCGGCCCGCCCGCGGGCCCGGCGCTCTCGCAGGCCTCGCAGCGGCGCTGGTCGGTGCGCCACACCAGCCGCCCGTGGCGGTCCTGCACGGTGTCGATCAGCGTCGGCGTCACCTGCCGGCCGCCATTGACGAAGCCGGCATAGCCCGCCGCCTGGCGCAGCACCGTCGTCTCCCCGGCGCCGAGCGACATGGACAGCAGGCGCGGCATGTTCGGGATCACGCCGAAGCGGTTCGCCGTCTCCGCCACCGCCGCGATGCCCACCTGCTGGGCGAGGCGGATGGTCACGAGGTTGAGGCTGCGCTCCATCGCGCTGCGCATCGTCACCCAGCCCTGCGGTTGCGTGGCGCCGTAGTTGCCGGGCCGCCACAGGCCCTGCGGCGTCATGATCTCCACCGGCGCGTCCAGCAGCTGCTGGTTCGGCGGGATGCCGGCCTCCAGCGCCGTCAGATAGACATAGGGCTTGAAGGAGGAGCCGGGCTGGCGCTGCGCCTGGGTGGCGCGGTTGAACCAGGACTTGTCGAAGGACCAGCCGCCCACCATCGCCAGCACGCGGCCGTTGTTGGGGTCGAGCGCGACCACCGCGCCTTCCACCTCCGGCACCTGGCGCAGCGCGAGCCGCTCCGGCCGGGCCGGGGTGCGGCCCTGCGCCGGGGTCGCCGGCAGCACTTCCACCATCACCACGTCGCCGGGCGCGATGACCTCGCCGAGGCGGCGCGGCGCGGGGCCGAGCCTGCCGTCGCGCACCGGGCGCGCCCAGCCGGAGACCTCCTCGTAGAACAGCGACATGGTGCGCGGCTGCGGCGCGCTGCGCGGATCGGGCCGCTCCAGCCAGGCCAGCCGCGCTTCGCGGTCGCGCACCTCCAGCGCCACGGCTAGGCGCCATTCGGGGGCCATGCCGGGCGGGCGCTGCACCTCCTGCAGGGCGGGCAGCCATTCGGTCGCGGCGGCCGGGATCTGGGCCACGGGGCCGCGCCAGCCGCCGCGGCGGCGGTCGAAGTCCAGCAGGCCGCGGCGCAGGGCGCGCTCTGCCTCGGCCTGCAGCGTCGGCTCGAGCGAGGTGCGGACGACGAGCCCGCCCATCGTGGTCTGGTCGGCGCCGAAGCGGGCGACGAGCTCGCGCCGCACCTCCTCGGTGAAGTGCTGGCCCACCGCGACCATGTCGGGCCGGCGGGAGGGGCGCGGGACGATCGGCTCGGCCATCGCCGCCTCGGCCTCCGCGCGCGTGACGCGGCCATCCTCGGCCATGCGGCCCAGCACCCAGTCGCGCCGCGCCTTGGCGGCGTCGGGGAAGCGCAACGGATTGTAGTTGTTCGGCGCCTTCGGCAGGGCGGCCAGGAAGGCGGCCTCGGCCAGGGTCAGCTCGTCGAGCGACTTGTTGAAGTAGTTCTGCGCCGCCGCGGCCACGCCATAGGCCTGCGCGCCCAGGAAGATCTCGTTCAGGTAGATCTCCAGGATGCGCCCCTTGGGCATCGCCTGCTCGATGCGCAGCGCCAGCACCGCCTCGCGCAGCTTGCGCGTCAGGGTGCGGTCGTTGCCGACCAGCATGTTCTTGGCGACCTGCTGGGTGATGGTGGAGGCGCCGATCGGCCGGCGGCCGGTGCTCATCTGCTCCACATTCACCAGCGCGGCGCGCGCGATGGCCATCGGGTCCACGCCGGGATGGGTCCAGAAATTCTGGTCCTCGGCCGAGACGAAGGCCTGCTGGATGCGCTCGGGGATCGCCTCGATCGGCACGAAGACGCGGCGTTCCTGCGCCAGCTCCGCCATCAGGCGGCTGTCGGCGGCGTAGATCCGGCTCATCTGCGGCGGCTGGTAGTCGGCCAGCCAGGTGTGGTCCGGCAGGTCGGCCTCGGCCGAGCGGTAGAGCGACCAGCCGGCCACCCCCGCCGCGAGCCCGCCGGCCACGGTCAGCACCAGCCCGGTGCGCAGCATGAGGCCGAGGACGCTCACGCGCCGCCGCTTGCGCGGGGCTTTCTCCTTCGGGGGCGGCGCGGCGGCGGCGGGGTCGGCGGGGCTGCCGCCGACCATGCGGCCCTCGGCGCGAAGCTCGGGGACGTCCATGTCGCTTTTCATACACCAGCCTTCGCCCGCTGGCACATGCCGGCCGCGCGAGGCTCCTATCCGGCGGCGAGCGCGGGCGAGCGCCCGGCCTGCGCCAGATAGCCCTGCACCGCCCGCGAAAGTGCCCGGGCCACCTTGGCGCGGTGATCGGCCCGGCGCAGCGCCGCCTCGTCCTGCGGGTGGGAGAGGAAGCCGATCTCCACCAGAACGGACGGGATCTCGGGCGCCTTCAGCACGGCGAAGCCGGCCCGCCGATGCGTATTGGGCAGCAGCGGCACCTGGCCATCCAGGGACTCCACCACCTCCCTGGCCATGCGTGCGCTGCCGGCGCGGGTCTCGGCCCGCATCAGGGAGAGCAGGATGGCCTGCACCTCCGGCGTGAGGGACGGCATGCGCAGCCCGCCCGCGCGGTCGGCCTGGTTCTCCCGCCGCGCCAGGGCGCCGGCGAGCGCATCGGAGCTTTCGCCAAGCGTATAGACGGAAGCGCCCCGCGCGCCCGGGGCGCTGTCGGCATGGATCGAGACGAACAGGGCGGCGTTCCGCCGGCGGGCGAACTCCACGCGGTTGCCGAGCGAGACGAAGCGATCGCCGGTCCGGGTCATGACCACCCGGCAGCGGCCGGAGGATTCCAACTGCCGGCGCAGTTCCTGCGCCGTGGCCAGCACGATGGTCTTCTCCCGCGTGCCCCGGCCGCCGATCGCGCCCGGATCGCGGCCGCCATGGCCGGGATCGAGCACCACAAGCGGCTTCGGCGCCGCGGAGCGCCGCGACGTATTCCTCTGCCCCTGTGCGGCTGCCGGCGGCGGCAGCGCGGCGAAGGCGAGCAGCAGGCCCGCCAGGTCGCGACGACGCAGCATCCGAAACCCCCTGTGCCGGCGCCACCCCCGCGGCCCGGCCGCCGAGGGAATACCACATACCGGCCGAGGCTTGCCAGGAAAGGCTGCCGCGGCGGTTGAAGGACGCGTGAGCCCCCCTGCGGCAGCGCCTTGTGGTCCGGGGATCGGGCAACTATGGTGCCTTGCCCCGGCGGCGACGCCGTCGGCAGGGTCGTTCCGGTTCGCGTGGTCCGCCTCGCCCCGTCCCAGACCGCCGTGCGCGGCGGATGGCGGCAGGCCCGGGCCTCAGTCCTGGCATGGGACGGGCAGTCGCCCGCCTCGCGCTTCGCCAGGAGCCGCAGCCGCGTCCCCGCCGGCGCGGAGCGCGCGCGACATGCCCCCTCCCTGGCCAGTTCCGCCCGGGCCCGGGGCTTGCCCCTCGCCCGCCGCCCGCCCGACCGCGCCTGCGATCGGCGCCCGCGACTCCGGCCTGCCGCAAGGCGTCCGGCCCGCGCGCCGCCCGGAGGGCCCTGGGGCATCGCGAGGCGCTTCCGCCGGACCGGCGGACCGTGGATGCGGCGCTTCGCCGCTGCCGCGCAGGCCGGTCCAGAGACCCCACCGGACCAGGCCCGATCGGGCCGGTCCACCGAGAAGAGGATCGGGTCGCCGCGCATGGTCATCGTCCTGCCGCGCCGCCGCCGCTTCCCGGGCCCCGCCACCCTTCTCCGCCGCAGCCTGGCCATGCGTCTCTGCGGCGCGGAGTCCCCCTTTCCATGACCAAGCGCATGCTGATCGACGCATCCCACCCGGAGGAGACCCGGGTGGCGGTGCTGGACGGCAACCGGCTCGAGGCCTTCGACATCGAGTCCGCCAACCGCCTGCCGCTGAAAGGCAACATCTACCTCGCCCGCGTCGTGCGGGTGGAGCCCAGCCTGCAGGCCGCCTTCGTCGAATACGGCGGCAACCGCCACGGCTTCCTGGCCTTCGGCGAGATCCACCCCGACTACTACCAGATCCCCGTTGCCGACCGGCAGCGCCTGCTCGAGATGCAGCGCGCCGAGGCCGAGGAGGACCGCCGCCGGGAGGAGGCGGAGGACGCCGCCCGCGCCAACGACGCCGCGCTGAACGACGCGCTGGAATCGGCCGCCGCCGAGCCGCCGGCCGAGACAGGCGAAGCCTTCCCCGGCGCCGAGGACGCGGCGCCGCCCGCGCCGGACGCCGAGGGCGCCGCGGAAGAGGCGGCCGAAGCGCGGATCGTGACCATCGAGGCCGCGGCGGCGGAAGCGACCGTGCCGCATGAAGGCGTGGCGCTGCCGCCCGAGGGCGTGCCCTCCGCCGCGCCGGAGCACGCCGCCGACGCCGCCCCCGAGGGCGAGGACCGCCTGCCCGGCGAGGCCGCGCAGGACATCGCGGCGGCCGAGGCGGCCGAGGCGGAGAGCGAGGGCTATGCCGAGGCCGGCGGCGAAGGGGCCGAGGCCGACGCCGAGCCGGCGCTGCCGCCCGAGACGGTCGGCGGCTCCACCGAGGACGACGTGCGGGAGCGCCGCATCCCGCCGAAGTTCCTCCGCCACTACAAGATCCAGGAAGTCATCAAGCGCCGGCAGATCATGCTGGTGCAGGTGGTGAAGGAAGAGCGCGGCACGAAGGGCGCGGCGCTGACCACCTACATCTCGCTCGCCGGCCGCTTCTCCGTGCTGATGCCGAACTCGCCCCGCGGCGGCGGCGTCTCCCGCAAGATCACCTCGGCCGCCGACCGCAAGCGGCTGCGGGAGGTGATCGACGACCTCTCCCTGCCCGACGGCATGAGCCTGATCGTGCGCACCGCCGGCGCGCAGCGGCCGAAGCCCGAGATCAAGCGCGATTGCGAATACCTGCTGCGCCTGTGGGACAACATCCGCGAGCGCACCTTCGCCAGCACGGCGCCGGCCCTGATCTACGAGGAGGCCGACCTCATCAAGCGATCGATCCGCGACACCTTCGGCAAGGACGTGGACGAGGTCGTGGTGGACGGCGACGACGCCTACAACGACGCGCGCGAATTCATGCGCATGCTGATGCCGCAGCATGCGCAGAAGGTGCGGATCTCGCGCGATCCGGTGCCGCTCTTCGCCAAGCATGGCGTGGACCAGCAGCTGGAGCAGATGCACAGCCCGACGGTGCAGCTGAAGTCGGGCGGCTACATCGTCATCAACCAGACCGAGGCGCTGGTCGCCATCGACGTGAACTCGGGCCGCGCCACGCGCGACCGGCACATCGAGGACACGGCGCTGCGCACCAACCTGGAAGCCGCCGACGAGGTGGCGCGCCAGCTTCGCCTGCGCGACCTGGCGGGCCTCATCGTCATCGACTTCATCGACATGGAGTCGTCCAAGCACGACGGCATGGTGGAGCGCCGCCTGAAGGAGGCGCTGAAGCAGGACCGCGCGCGCATCCAGGTCGGCCGCATCAGCCATTTCGGCCTGCTGGAGATGTCGCGCCAGCGGCTGCGGCCCTCGCTGGTGGAGCACGCCTTCATCGCCTGCCCGCACTGCCAGGGCCGGGGCCTCGTGCGCAGCGTGGAGAGCAGCGGCCTCGCCGTGCTGCGCGCCATCGAGGAGGAGGGCGGCCGCCGCCGCGCCGCCGAGATCGTCGTGCATTGCGCGACGCCGGTGGCCTTCTGGCTGCTCAACAAGAAGCGCGAGCGCCTGATGGAGGACGAGCAGCGCTTCGGCATGAGCATCCTCGTCCAGGCCGATGACAGCCTGGCGGGGCCGGGCGTGCGGATCGAGCGCACCCGCGCGCAGAGCCCGGACGCCGTCGCCGAGCGCCCCGCCGCGCTGCGCATGGACTATGCGCCCGAGCCGGAGGAGCCCGAGGCCGTCGAGGCCGAGCCCGAGATCGCGGAAGGCCGCCCCGAGCCGGAGGCGCGCGCCGAGGCGGAGGGCGAGGGCGCCGCGAACCGCGGCCGCCGCCGTCGCCGCCGCCGGCGTGGCGGACGCCGCGAGGGCGCCGACGCCGCACCGGGCGAAGCCGCCGCCGAGGAAGGCGAGGAGGAGGAGGACGCCGAGGAGGGCGAGGCGATCGCCGCCCCCGAAGCGGCCGAGGGTGCCGAGCCCGCCGCCCTGCCGGAGCAGGAGCCCGAAGCGGAAGGCGATGCAGAGGCCGATGCCGCCGATGGCCGTCGTCGTCGCGGCCGCCGCGGCGGTCGCCGCCGCCGCCCCGAGGGCGAGGGCCAGGGCGAGGCGCCCGAGGCACCCGCCGCCGCGACGCCTGCCGCGCCGGCCCCGGCCCCCGCAGCGCGCCGCGCCCCGACCCCGGCCGATCCCTTCGCGGGCCAGATGGACGAGATCCTGATGGCCATGGAGGCCGCCGAGCAGGAAGCGGCGGAGCGCGCCAGCCGCCCGCGCCGGCCGGCGGTGCCCGCCGCCGAGCCGGTCGTGCCCGCCGCCGCCGAGCCCGCGCCGCTGCCGGAGACGCCGATCGCGGCGACACCCGAGGCTGAGGCCCCCCCGGCGGCCGAGCCTGTCATGGCCGCGCCGCAGGAGCCCGCCCCGTCCGCTTCCGCCGCGCCCGAGCATGTCGTGGCGGAGGCACCCGCCGCGCCGGAGCCGCCGGCCGCGGCAGCGCCCGAGCCGGCCCCGCCCGCCCCCGAGGCGCCGCCCGCACCGGAGGCGCCGGTGATCGGCGCGCCGGTCGCGCCGATCGTGCTCGGCGCCGAGCCGGCCGCCGAGCTGCCGCGCAAGCGCGGCTGGTGGCGCCGCTGATCCTCGCCCTCGCGGCGCGACCGGCCTGACCGGTCGCGCCGCAGCTTTCCATCACACAAAGTTGAAAGCCGCCCCTGGGCGGCTGCAGCGCAGGAGCTTTCCACGTGGCGCGACTGACGGTGCTCGAGCCGGAGGCGATGTATCCGGACACCCTGCTCGAGCAGGAGGTGCTCGGCCCGGATGTCGAGATCATCCACGGCGGCGCGCCGCACACCGGCAGCCTCGACATGCTGACCGACGAGGTCTGCGCGAAGGTGGACGGGCTGCTGATCTTCCGCCACTGGCTGAAGCCCCAGCACATCGCGCGCTTCCCGAAGCTCAAGGTCGTGGTGCGGATGGGCGTCGGCTATGACCGGCTGGACCGCGCGGCCTGCGCGGCGCGGGGCATCACCGTCTGCAACGTGCCCGACTACGGCACGATGGAAGTGGCCGACCACGCCATCGCGCTGACCCTCGCCCTGCGGCGCGGCCTGCTGCTGCACCACGACCTGCAGCGCGCCGATCCCCCGGCACCCTGGCGCTACATGGACAGCCCGCTGATCCGCCGCCTGGGCGTGCAGGGCTTCGGCATCATCGGCCTCGGCCGGATCGGCACCGCGGCGGCGCTGCGGGCCAAGGCACTCGGCTTCCGCGTGGTGTTCTTCGACCCCTTCCTGCCGAACGGCGTGGACCGCGCGCTCGGCATCGCGCGCGCCCGGACGCTGGAGGAACTGCTGCCGCAGGCGGATGTGCTCTCCATCCACGTGCCGGACACGCGCAAGACCCGCGGCCTGGTCGGCGCGAAGGAGCTGGCGCTGCTGCCGAAGGATGCGGTGGTGGTGAACACCGCCCGCGGCACCAGCCTCGACATCGACGCGCTGGAAGCCGCGCTGCGTTCCGGCCACCTGGCGGGCGCGGGGCTGGACGTGATCCCGGTGGAGCCGCCAGTGGAGCCGGTGCCCGGGCTGCTGGCCGCCTATCGCCGGCGGGAGGCCTGGCTGCAGGGCCGCGTGATCATCACCCCGCACAGCGCCTTCCACACCCCGGAGGCCTGGGCCGACATCCGCCGCAAGAGCGCCGAGACGATGCGCGATGCGCTGCTGCTCGGCGGCTCGGCCAACGCGATCGCGCCCGAATCGGATTGAACCGGCTCGCCGTGGGGTCGCAGCGGACTGCCGCATGGCCACCCTCGGCTGCGGATTTTACAACTTCTGGTTGTTGACGTTCCGATGACGCACCTTTGATTGATCGCCGGGCCGCCCCGACGCATACTCTCGCGTCGCGTCAGAAAATCTGATCCGTCCAAGTCCGTAAGGCGAACTTCGTCCTCGGGCATGGAATGATTTGACTCATTGTGTTAGTCCTCGCGCGGTTTTTTGGGGGGTCGGTTGCAGGTCATCCTTGACATCTCCCGGCTTTTGACCGTCGCACACCGGCCGGCGCCGACAGGCATCGACCGGGTCGAGCTGGCCTATGCCCGAAGATGGTCGGCCGAGACCGATAACCGTTGCGCTTTCGTTGCAGAAATTCCCCTCGTCGGCTTCGCGGCTTTGCCACGCCAGGTTGTGGCGGAGCTTGTTGCCGCCCTGGAAGAATGCTGGCTCCACGGCGGCCGCAGCGCCGCCCCGGTGGCGCGCCGCGCCAAGCTCGCGCTGCCCTTCGGCCGCTCCGCCCTGGTGGGGCTGCTGCGGCGGCCGGGCCCCAAGGCCTTCCTGCTGGTCTCGCACCGGGCGCTGGAACGGCCGGGCCGGATCGCGGCTCTGCGGCGCCAGGGCTGCTGGTTCATCCCGCTGATCCACGACCTGATCCCGCTGCAACACCCCGAATTCGCGCGCGCCGGCGTTGCGGAGACGCATCGGCGGCGGATCGCCACCACGGCGGCCCTGGCCGACGGGATCGTGGTCAATTCCGCCGCGACGGGCGCCGAGTTGACGCCCTGGCTGGCCGGCCGCTCCGCACCGCCCGCCATCGCCGTCGCCCCGCTCGGCGTCAGCCCGCCGCAGGTGGACGAGCCGCCGGTGGCGCTCCGGCCCTATTTCGTCGCGCTCGGCACCATCGAGCCGCGCAAGAACCACCTCCTGCTGCTCAATCTGTGGCGCCAGTTCGCCGCCACGCTGGGCACCGCGGCGCCGCGCCTCGTCGTCGTCGGCCGGCGCGGCTGGGAGAACGAGAACGTGCTCGACATGCTCGAGCGCTGCGCCGCCATCGACGGGCTGGTGCGCGAGACCGGCGCGCTGCCGGACCGCGAGGTGGCCTCCCTGCTGCGCGGCGCCCGCGCTTTGCTCTTCCCTTCCTTCGCCGAGGGCTTCGGCCTGCCGCTGGCGGAGGCGCTGGCGCTCGGCGTGCCGGCCATCGCCTCCGACCTCGCCGCGCTGCGGGAGGTGGGGGGAAGCGTGCCGGACTACCTCGATCCGCTGGACGGGCCGGCCTGGCGCACCAGCATCCTGGATTATGCGCGCGCCGACAGCGGCGCCCGGCGGGCACAGCTCGGCCGGCTGGGCGGCTGGAAGCCGCCGGCCTGGAGCGATCATTTCGAGGAAGTGGATCGCCTGCTGGAGGCACTGGTCCGCGGACCCGCGCCGGAACGGCTGCCGGTGCCGCACCCGCCGCCAGCCCTATCCCGACCGTCGGCGCGCGAGCGCGCGGCGGCGCTGGACGCGGTCGGCCGCGACGACACGGCCGGATGACGATGCCCGGGATGCCTCGGCGCGCATGGCGCCGCGTCGCTCGCCCCTGACGACGCCCGGACCCGTGTGATGGCGCCTCGCAGCCGCCGGCCGGCGGACCGTGCCCCCGTTCCCGTCGCCATCGTCGGCGCCGCCTGCCGCCTGCCCGGCGCGCCCGACCTCGACGCGTTCTGGTCGCTGCTGGACAGCGGCACGGACGCCGTCTCCACCTTGCCGACGGACCGCTTCAGCCAAGCCGCCTTCTTCCATCCCCGCCGCGGCGAGCCCGGGCGCAGCTACACCTTCGCCGCCGGGCATATCGGCGACGGCTATGCCTTCGACGCCACCGCCTTCGGCATCTCCCCGCGGGAGGCGCAGGAGATGGACCCGCAGCAGCGCCTGCTGCTGGAGGTGGCGCTCGGCGCCGTCGAGGATGCCGGCTGGCGGCCCTCCGCCCTTGCCGGCCAGGAGGTCGGCGTCTTCGTTGGCGGTTCCTCCACCGACCATGGCGAGCTGCGCCTGCAGGACCCCGGGGGCGGCGACCGCTACTTCATGACGGGCAACGCGCTCTCGATCCTGTCCAACCGCCTGACCAACGTCTTCGACCTGCGCGGCCCCGCAGAGACGATCGACACGGCCTGCTCCTCCTCCCTGGTCGCGCTGCACGCCGCCTGCCGGGCGCTGGCGGAAGGGCGGGTGCCCGCGGCGATCGCGGCGGGGGTGCAGATGCTGCTCTCGCCCTATGCCTTCCTCGGCTTCTCCCGCGCGGGAATGCTCTCGCCCACCGGGCGCTGCCGCGCCTTCTCGGCGCTGGCCGACGGCTATGTGCGGGCGGAGGGGGCGGGGGCGCTGATCCTGAAGCCGCTCGATGCCGCGCTGCGCGACGGCGACCGGATCCGCGGCGTGATCCATGCCACCGGCGTCAACAGCGCCGGCCGCACCATCGGCCTCGCCTTGCCGAACCGGGAGGCGCAGGCGCGGCTGATCCGCCAGGTGATGGAAGAGGCCGGCGTGGCGCCCGACCGCCTCGCCTATTTCGAGGCGCATGGCACCGGCACCCAGGTGGGCGACCCGGCCGAGGCCTGGGCGATCGGGGAGGCGGCCGCTGGCAGGCAAGGCGGCCGCTCCGCGGCGGGGGGCCGCGCCGCGCCGCTGCCGGTCGGCTCGGTGAAGACCAATATCGGCCATCTGGAGCCCGCCTCCGGCATCGCCGGGCTGCTCAAGGCGATGCTGGTGCTGGAGAAGCGCCGCGTCCCGGCGACGCTGCACCAGGGCGAGCCCAACCCGCATATTCCGTTCGACACGCTGAACATCCGCGTGGCGGCCGAGGCCGAGGCGCTGGACGCACCGGCGGATGCGCTGGCCGGCGTCAATTCCTTCGGCTTCGGCGGCACCAATGCCTGCGCGCTGCTGGGCCCCGCCCCAAGCCCGAAGCCCGCCCGCGCCTCGGCGGCGAAGGCGATGCCGCCGCTGGTGCTCTCGGCGCGCTCCGCCGCAGCACTGAAGGCGCTGGCGGAGCGCTGGGAAGCGCGGCTCGACGGCGCCGATGCGAAGCAGGCCGCGGCGCTCGCGCGCGGCGTGGCGCGGCATCGCGACCTGCTTCCATACCGGCTTTCGCTGCGCGGCGCGGACGGCGCCGCGCTGGCCGGCGGGCTCGCCGCCTGGCGCGAGGGCGGCGTCCCGACCCAGGCCGTCTCCGGCGGCCTCTGCTTCGTGTTCAGCGGCAACGGCGCGCAGCATGCGGGCATGGCGCAGCAGGCGCTGCGCCGCTCCCCTTCCTTCCGGAAGGCGCTGCGCGAGGCGGATGCGGCGCTGGCGCCGCTGCTCCGCTGGTCGCCGCTCGCGCGCCTCGAGGCCGGCGTCACGGCCGAGGAACTCGCCGCCACCGATGTCGCGCAGCCGCTGATCTTCGCGATCCAGGTGGCGATGCTGCCGGCGCTCGCCGCGCAGGGCATCGTGCCGGAGATGGTGCTCGGCCATTCCGTGGGCGAGGTCGCCGCCGCGCATGCCGCGGGCCTGCTCGACCTGCCGGAGGCGGCGCGGCTCGTCGTCGCGCGCAGCCGGCACCAGCATGCGCAGCGCGGCGTCGGCCGCATGGCCGCGCTGAACGCCCCGGCCGACGACGCCGAGGCGCTGGCTGCGGCGGAGGGCGTCGAGATCGCCGCGCGCAACGCGCCCGGCGCCTTCACTTTGGCCGGCCCCGCGGAGGCGCTGGAGCGCGTGCGCGCGGCGGCCGAGGCGCGGCGCTTCGCCTTCGTGCCGCTCGACCTCGACTACGCCTTCCACAGCGCGGCGATGGACCCGGTGCGGGACGCGCTGCTGGCCGACCTGGCGGGCCTGCGCTGCGGCGCGCCGGCGCGGCCGATGCTCTCCACTGTCACCGGCGCGGCGCTGGAAGCGGGCGAGGCCGACGCCGCCTATTGGTGGCGCAACCTGCGCGAGCCGGTGCGGTTCGAGGCGGCGGTGCGCGCCGCGCTGGAACGCGGCGCGCGGATCTTCCTCGAGATGGGGCCGCATCCCGTCCTGCAATCCTATCTGCGTGACACGGCTCGCGCCGCCGGCGTGGACGCCGCGCAACTCGCCAGCCTCTCCCGGCGGGATGCGGAAACGTCCGAAGATCCCTTCGCGCTCATTGCCGATCGCGCGGCGCAGGCCGGCGCCGATCCGCGCGGCGGCCCCGCCTTCGCCGGCCCCGCCGCGCGCGACCTGCCGCTGACGCCCTTCGACCGGCAGCGCTACCGCCAGGCGCACACCGCCGAGGGCGCGCGGCTGACCGACCCGGTGCAGGACCATCCACTGCTCGGCTTCCGCGACGGCAACGAGGCCGGCCTCTGGACGCGGATGCTCGACACGGCGCTGGAGCCCTGGCTCGCGGATCACCGGCTCGGCGCCGATGCGGTGCTGCCCGCGGCGGCGATGCTCGATGTCGCGCTCGCCGCCGGGCGCGCGCGCCACCCCGACGCGACGGCGCTGGAAGCCTCTGAATTCCGCATCCTTCGCCCGCTGGTGCTGGAGGAGGGCGCGGCGCGGGAGGTTCGCAGCACGCTCGACGCCGATGGCGCCTTCCGGCTGGAAAGCCGGCGGCGCCTGACGGAGGAGGCCTGGACGCTGCATGCGCTCGGCGAGGTGCGGCCCGTGGCGCAGGCCGCGCTGGAGGTGGCGCGCGCCGCCCCGGCCGTCGGCGCGACCATGCAGGGCGAGACGGTGCGGGCCCGCGCCGCGGCGCTCGGCCTGACCTATGCGGACGCCTTCGCGACCGTGGAGTCGGTGCAGGCCGAGGGCGACCGCGCGCTGGTGCGGCTTACGCTTCCCGAAGCGGCGCCCCAGGATGACAAATTCGTGCTGCATCCGGCGCGGCTGGATGGCGCTTTCCAGGGCCTCTTCGCGCTGCTCGATCCCGCCGCGCTGCCGCCCGGCATCGGGCTGGTGCCGGTGAAGGCCGGGCGGCTCGTGGCGCTCGCCGCCGCCGCCCCCGCGATTTCGGCGGAGATCACGCTGGCGCGGCGCGGCGCGCGCTCGGCCGCTGCCGATTGCGTGCTGCGGGACACGGCCGGGCGCGTGGTCGCGCGGCTGGACGGCATCGTCTTCCAGCGCATTCCCCTGCCGGGCGCCGCCGATCCGCTGGACGCCGCCGCCCGGATCGAGCTTGTCCCGGCCCCGGAAGGCCCGCCGCCGCTGCCCGCCCTGCCGCCGGCCATCGCCGCGGCGAAGGAGGAGGCGGCGAAGCGCGACCTGGCCGAGGCCGCGCTGCTGCTGGAGGCGCATGTCGCCGCCGCGGCGCAGGAAGTGCCGCTGCTCGCCGCCGCGCCCTCCGCGGCCGCCTATCTCGCCTTCCTGCGGCTGTCGCTGGTGGAGGATGGCGCGGCCGAATCCGGGCCGCGCGGCTTCCGGCTTCTGCCGGAAGGCAGCCTGCCGCCGTCGGCGGAGATCTGGCGCTCCGTGCTGGCCGAGCATCCCGACCTCGCCCTCGACCTCGCCTGGATCGCCGAGGCCGCCGAGCGCGTGCCCGAAGCGCTGCGCGGCATGCCGAAGCCCGTTTCGCCGCCGCCGCTTGCGGGCGCGGCACTCGGCGCGCTGGCCGATGCGCTGGCCGCCGCCGTCGCGGGCCTCGCGGCCACATGGCCGGAAGGACGGCCGCTGCGCATCCTGGAAGTCGGCGCCGCCGGCGACCTGCTGGCGCGGCGCGTGCTGGCGCGGCTTTCCCCGCTCGGACGCCGCGTGGAGTATTGTCTGGCCGGAGAGGCGCGGCTGGCGCTGCCCGCGGCGCCTTCCGGCATGGCGCTGGGCTCCGTCGCCTGGGACCCGCGCGGCGAGGCACCGCCGCCCGGCCCGGCCGACATCGTCCTCGGCCTTGCCGCCGCGGCGCGCACCAGGCTTGGGGCGCGCCTGCCGGCCGCCTTGCGGCCGGCGCTGGCGGAAGGCGGCGCGCTGCTGCTGGCGGAGCCGACGCCCGGCCGCGTCTGGACCTTCGTCTGCGGCCAGGACCCGGCCTGGTGGACAGGCCTCGGCCCCGATCCGGCCGGCGGGTCGGAGGGCGGGGCGCTTCCGGATGCGGAGCGATGGCTGAGCCGGCTGGGCGAGGCCGGCTATCGCGCCGCGGTCGCCGAAACGCTCTCCTGCGCGCCCTGGCCGGCGGTGCTGCTCGGCGCCGAAGCGCCGCCGCCGCCCGCCGCCGCGCAGCCTGCCGCGCCGCGCTGCGTCCTGCTGGCCGAGCCGGGCGCGGGGAAGCTGGCCGAGTCGCTGACGGCACGCCTGGCACGTGGCACCACGGTGCCCGAAAGCCTGCCCTTCGGCCCGGCCCCCGCGCCCCGCGCGCTGGCGGGCGCGCGGGTTGTGGCGCTGCTGGCGCCGGAGCCGCACGACCTGGCCGCGACGCTCGCCGGGCTGGTCGCCCTTGCCAATGCGGCGGCCGGCAGCGCGGCGGAGTTCGTCGTCGTCACCCAGGGCGGCGCGCAGCCCATGGAGGGCGCGCACCGCCCGGCCGCCGCCGCCGCGCTCGGCCTGCTGCGCGTGCTGGCGAATGAGATGCCGGCGCTGAAGCCACGGCGGCTCGATCTCGCGCCCGACCTGCCGATCCAGGCGGCCGCGCGGCGACTGGCAGCGGAACTCGACACGAAGGACGCCGAGCCGGAGGCGAGCCTGTCCGCCGGTGGCCGGCTGGTGCCGCGCCTGACGCCGGGCATCCTGCCGCCGCCGCCCGCCGGGCCGCTTTCCCTCGGCATCGCCCAGCCCGGCCGGCTCGGCACGCTGCGCTGGGAGGA
The DNA here is from genome assembly GCF_003173615.1 of Falsiroseomonas bella. Classification (GTDB taxonomy): domain Bacteria; phylum Pseudomonadota; class Alphaproteobacteria; order Acetobacterales; family Acetobacteraceae; genus Falsiroseomonas; species Falsiroseomonas bella. Next base: position 763,890 of record NZ_QGNA01000001.1, read on the forward strand.
AGCGGCGCGCAGCCGGCCCGGCCCCGGCGAGGTCGCGATCCGCGTGGAGGCTGCCGGCCTCAATTTCCGCGACCTGATGTGGGCCCAGGGCCTGCTGCCTGAGGAGGTGCTGGAAGCCGGCTTCGCCGGGCCGACCCTCGGCATGGAATGCGCCGGCGTGGTGGAGGCGGCCGGGCCCGGCGTCGCGCTGCGCCCCGGCGCCAGGGTGTTCGGCGTGGCGCCGGCCGCGCTGGCCGCCCGCGCCGTCACGCGGGTGGAGGCGCTGGCACGGCTGCCGGAGGGGCTGACACCGGAGCAGGCCGCAACCATCCCCGTCGCCTTCCTCACCGCCGTCTACGCTCTGGAGGAATGCGCGCGTCTCCAACCCGAGGAGACGGTGCTGATCCATGGGGGCGCCGGCGCGGTCGGCCTCGCCGCGCTGCAGGTGGCGCAGGCGATCGGCGCGCGCGTCGCGATGACGGCGGGCAGCGCCGCCAAGCGCGCCTTCCTGCGCGCCGCCGGCGCCGACCTGGTGCTGGACAGCCGCGATCCCGGCTTCGCCGACGCGCTGCGCGCGCAGTGGCCGGAAGGCGTGGACGTCGTGCTCAACTCGCTGGCCGGCGAGGCGATGGAGCGCAGCCTGGCACTGACCAAGCCCTTCGGCCGCTTCGTGGAGCTCGGCAAGCGCGACTTCGTGGAGAACCGGCGCGCGCCGCTGCGCCCGCTGCGGCGCAACGCCACCTACTACGCTGTGGACGTGGACGAGCTGCCGCGCGCCCGCCCCGCCCTCGCCGCGCGCCTGCTCGCCCGCATCACGGAAGGCCTGCGCGACGGCACCTTCCGGCCGCTGCCCCTGTCTGTCTTCGGGCCGGAGGAGGTGGAGGCGGCCTTCCGCACGCTGCAGGCCTCCGCCCATATCGGCAAGCTGGTGATCCGCCCGCCCGCGCCGCGCGAGACCGCCGCCGCCGCGCCCTGGCTGCCGGAGCCGGAACAGGTCGTGGTCGTCACCGGCGGCACGCGCGGCTTCGGCCTGGCCTGTGCGAAGTGGCTGGCGCGGCAGGGCGTGAAGCATCTCGCGCTGATCGGCCGCCGCGCCGCAGAGAACGATGCGGCCGCGCTGCGCGCCCTCGGCGAACTCGGCGCCCAGGCCGCGATCCATGCCTGCGACGTCGCCGACGCGACAGCGCTGGAAGCCACGCTCACGCGCATCCGCAAGGCGCATCCGATCGGCGGCGTGGTGCATGCCGCGGGCGTGCTGGCCGATGGCGCCGCGCTCGCGATGGACGAGCAGAAATTCCGGCAGGTGCTGGCGCCGAAGCTGGGCGCGGCGGAGGCGCTGGACCGGCTGACCGCGGGCGATCCGCTGCGCCTGTTCCTGCTGTTCGGCTCCGCCACCACGGCCTTCGGCAATCCCGGCCAGGCCAACTACGTCGCCGCCAATGCCGCGCTGGAAGCGCTCGCGCGCCGGCGCCGCGCCGCGGGCAGGCCCGCGCTCGTCGTCGCCTGGGGGCCGATCGCCGATGTCGGCATGCTGGCGGCCGATGCGGGCAAGGCCGAGACTCTGCATCGCCGCCTGGGTGTCGAGGCGATGACGGCGGACCAGGCGCTCTCCGCCCTGCCCGCGCTGCTCGCCGCGCCGCATGCCGCGCCGATCCTCGCCCGGCTCGCCGGTGCCGGCACGCGCCTGCGCCTGCCGGTGATGGACGAGCCGATGTTCGCCGCGGTGGCGGCCAAGGACAGCGGTGCCGGCGACGGCGACCTGCGCGCCCGCCTCGCCGCCATGCCGCGCGAGGAAGCCGAGGCGACCATCCAGCGCCTGGTGCAGGAGGAGATCGGCCGCATCCTGCGGTTGCCGGCCGAGGCGATCGCCGCCGACGCCCCCGTCACCGGCCTCGGCCTCGACAGCCTCGGTGCGCTGGAGCTGCGCGGCGCGCTGGAATCGCGGCTGAAGCGGCAGGTGCCGATCGCCGGCCTGTCCGAGGAGTTGACGGTCGCCGCCCTGGCACGGCAGATCGCCGCAGCGGTGCTGGCGCCCGCGGCCGAGGAGGCCACGATCGCCGTGCTGATGGAGACCTTCGAGCCTTCGCAGCAGGATCTGCGCGAGGCGGGCTGAACAGAGGAGCAGGTCGCACCGGATGGGCAGAGGGCAGGCTTTCGGACTTTCCACGACTGCCCGGCTCGCCCTGGTCCAGCGCCTCGCCCGTCGTCGCGAAGGGCAGGAGGCGCAGGCCGCGTCGGACCCGCGCGGCTTCGGCGCCATCCAGAACGTCAAGGACTGGGGCCTGGTGCGCGACGCGATGGACGCGCTCGGCATCGAGAGCCCGTTCTTCCGCCAGCATGAGGGCATCGCCGGCGCGCGCAGCCTGATCGGCGAGCGCGAGGTCATCAATTTCGGCAGCTACGACTACATCGGCCTGAACGGCGATCCGCGGCTGCACCAGGCGGCAATGGAGGCGATGGCGCGCTACGGCATCTCCGCCTCCGCCTCGCGCCTCGTCTCCGGCGAGCGGCCGGTGCATGGCGTGCTGGAACGCAAGCTCGCCGCGCATTACGGCGCAGAAGCGGCGCTCGCCTTCGTCAGCGGCCACGCGACCAACGTCACGCTGATCGGCCACCTGATGGGGCCGCGCGACGTGATCGTGCATGACGCGGCGATCCACAATTCCTGCGTCGAGGGCGCGCGGCTGTCCGGCGCGCGGCGCGTGCCCTTCGCGCACAACGACGCCGCGGCGGCGGAGCGCGAATTGCGGGCCGCGCGCCGCGGCGCACAGCGCGCGCTGCTGGTGGTCGAGGGCCACTATTCGATGGATGGCGACGTGCCGGACCTCGCGGCCTTCGTGCGGATGGCGCGCAAGCACGATGCCTGGCTGATGGTGGACGACGCGCATGGCCTCGGCGTGGTCGGCGCCACCGGCAAGGGCGCCTTCGAGGCCGCGGGCGTGGACCCGGCCGAGGTGGATATCTGGATGGGCACGCTGTCCAAGACGCTCTGCGCCTGCGGCGGCTATGTCGCCGGCCGGTCGGAGCTGGTGGACTGGCTGCGCCACACCGCGCCGGGCTTCGTCTATTCCGTCGGCATGCCGCCGCCGCTCGCCGGCTCCGCCGCCGCCGCGCTGGATATCCTGCATGCCGAGCCCTGGCGCGTGGCGAAGCTGCAGGCCAATGCGCGGCTGCTCCGCGACCTCTGCCGCACGCGCGGCTTCGACACAGGTGAGTCCGCAGGCCTCGGCATCGTGCCGGTGGTGCTCGGCAGTTCGGTGCGGGCCGCGCGGGTCTCGGCGGCGCTGCTGGAGCGCGGCGTGAACGCGCTGCCGATCGTCTTCCCCGCCGTGCCGGAAGGCTCGGCGCGGCTGCGCTTCTTCCTCTCCGCCGCGCATGAGGAAGCCGATATCCGCACGACGGTGGAGGCGCTGGCCGCGGCAGTGGACAGCGTGCCGGTGGCCGATCCGGGCGGGTGACTTCCCCTCTCATCCGCGCCGTTGCGACGGGCGCAGACATGCGCGCCTTCATCGAGCTGCCCGCGCGGCTCGGGCCGCTCGGCTGGTCGGTCCCGCTGCGCTGGGAAGAGCGGCGGCTGTTCGATGCCGGCAAGAACGGCTTCCTGCGTGACCACGCCGTGGCTCGCTTCCTGGCCTGGCGCGACGGACGCGCGGTGGGGCGCATCGCCGCCTGCGTGCCCCTGGCCGGGCCGGGCCCGGCAAGCTTCGGCTTCCTCCGCGCCGAGCAGGACGCTGCGGCGGTCTCGGCGCTGCTCGATGCGGCGCGCGGCTTCGCCGCCCTGCACGGCCGCGCCACGCTGGACGGGCCGCTCTCCTTCACCATCAACCACGAGGTCGGCGCGCTGATCGAACCCGCGGACCGCGCGCCGATGCTGCGCATGCCCCGCACGCCGCCCTGGCTGCCGGACATGATCGCGCAGGCCGGCTTCACGCCGCTCGGCGACGTGCTGGCCTGCACGCTGGACCTTGCCTCCGAGCGGCACCGGGCGCGCTTCGTGGCGCTTGCGGCGCGGCGCCAGGCCGAGATGGCGCGCCTCCGGCTGCGCGGCTTCGACCGGCGGGACTTCGATGCCGAGGTGGCACGCGTCGCCGACCTGTACGATGACGCCTGGGCCGAGAACCGCCACGCGGTGCCGCTCCGCCCCGGCGAGATCGCGACGATGTCGAAGCTGCTGCGGCCGCTTCTGATGTCGGGCGAGGTGGTCTTCGCCGAATGGGACGGCGCGCCGGTCGGGCTGGTCTCCATCGTGCCGAACATCGAGCCGGCGCTGCCGCGCGACGGCCGGTTGCTGCCCTTCGGTTGGATCGCCCTGGCGAAGGCGCTGGCCGGCCGGGTGGGCAGCGCGCGCATCCCGATGCTGGGCATCGCGCGCGCCTTCCGTGGTCATCCCGCCTCGGCACTCGCCATGGGGGCGCTGCTGGATGCGGCGATCGGCGTCGCGGCCCGGCGCGGCTGGCGGCAGGTCGAGATCTCCTGGATCCTCGAGGAGAACACGGCCATGCGGAACGCCATGGCGCGGCTCGGCGCGCCGGTGAGCGGGCGCTGGCGGCTGTGGCGCGGCGGCACGGAGCGGATGTCGTGATGCCATGCCGACGGGCATGGAATTGACAGGGTGCGGCGTCCGGCGGACGAAGCCGCCCGTGATGTCGCCGCGAGACGCCACCCTGCCGACGGAGGAAGGCTTGCCGCGCGGGCGGTGCTTCCTGTTCCTGCAGGGTCCGATCAGCCCCTTCTTCGCCGAGGTCGCGGAGGGGCTCGCCGCGCTCGGCCATGGCGTCCGGCGGATCAACCTCTCGCTCGGGGACCGGCTGGCCTGGCGGCAGGCGGCACGGTCGCTGCCGGCGGTGGACTATGCCGGCCGCAGCGCCGATTGGCCCCGCTTCGTCGCCGATTTCCTCGATCGGGAGCGGGTCAGCGACCTCGTGCTGCTTGGCGAACAGCGCGACTACCACCGCGCGGCCATCGAGGCGGCGCTGCGGCGCGGCGTCGCGGTGACGGTCACCGATTTCGGCTATTTCCGTCCGGACTGGATCACGCTGGAACGCGACGGGATGGGCGGCGACAGCCGCTTCCCGCGCACGCCGGCGGCAATCCGTGCCCTGGCTGCCGGGCTTCCCAGGGCCGATCTGACGGAACGTCTGAAGGACGATTTCCGCCGCCAGGCCATCTGGGACGTGACCTATCACCTGGCGAATCTGCTGCCCTGGCCCTTCCCGCATTACCGCAGCCATCACCTGCATCACCCGCTGGCGACCTATGCCGGCATCGGGCTGCGCCTGCTGCGGCGCGGCGCGGAGCGCGCGGAAGGCGCGCGAGCGCTGGCGACAGTGGGCGACAGCCCCTTCTGGGTCTTCGCGATGCAGATGGAGACCGACTTCTCCATCCGCGCCTATTCGCGCTTCCGCGACATGGACACGCCGCTCGCCGAGGTTTTTCGGTCGTTCTCGCGCCATGCGCCGGCGCAGGCGCGGTTGATCGTGAAGGTGCATCCGCTCGATCCCTGCCTGAAGCGCTGGGGATCGCGCGTGCCGGCGCTGGCCGCCGAGGCCGGCATCCAGGACCGGGTGCACCTGGCGCATCATGGCGAGCTGGATGCGATGCTGGCGCGGTCGCGCGGCCTCGTCACCGTCAACAGCACGGTCGGGCTGCGCTCCATCGTTCTGGACCGCGCGACGAAGGCGCTCGGCAGCGCGGTGTGGGACGTGCCGGGGCTGGCGCATCAGGGGCCGCTCGACGCGTTCTGGTCCGAAGGCGCGCCGCCCGACGCGGCGCTGCGCGAGGATTTCCTCGCCGCGCTGCAGGGGACGACGCAGATCCGCGGCGTGTTCTACGCCCCGCAGGGCCGCGCCCTGGCGGTGGCCGAGACGGTGCTGCGCCTGCATGAGGGCCGCGTCGGCGTGCCGGAACTCGCGATCGGCGAGACGGACTGACGCGCGCTATCCGCGCAGCGCGCGCGCGATGCCCTCCCGCAACTGCGCGGCCATCCCGTCCCAGTCGTTCAGCCGCGCACCCGCCTTGCGCGCCGCCTCCACCGCGGGCGCGAATGCCGCAGGATCCAGCAGCCTTGCCATCGCCGCGGCGATCGCCGCGGGCTCCGGCGGCACCAGCAGGCCGGCGCCGGTGCCGCGGAGCTGCTCCGAAAGGCCGCCGACCTCGGTGGCGACCACCGGCACGCCGGAGGCGAGCGCCACCGGCAGCACGCCGGACTGGCTCGCCTCGCGATAGGGCAGCACCAGCACGCGCGCGGCGGCGACCAGCGCGGCCATCTCGGCATCGGGCACCCAGCGCTGCTCCAACGTGACGCCCGGCAGCGAAGCGAGGCCCGGGGCCAGCGCCTCGGCATCGCCCTCGCCCACCACGCGCAGGGTCGCGCCGGGATGCGCGGCGCGCAGCGCCGGCCAGGCGTCGCGCAACAGGTCGAGGCCCTTGTAGCGGCGGAAGCGGCCGAAGAAGAGGAAGTCGGTCGTTTTCTCCGCCGTCGCCGTGCCGAAGGGCAGATGCGCGCCGAGTGCGAGGCGGATCAGCTTCAGGCCCGGCCGCCGCGCCGCCACCGCCTCCGCCACCGCGTCGCTGAACACCACGGCGGCGCGCGCCGGCGCCAGTTCGCGCCGCAGCCGCCAGTCGAACAGCACGGCCGGATCGCCCGGATGCGGCACCGCGTCGTGGATCGCCGGGACGAAGGCGAGGCCGGCGCGGGCCAGCGCGGGGGCGACGAAGGGCGTCCAGGGATGCGCCATGGCGGAGAACACCACCGGCGTCTGCTCATCCCGCGCGAAGCGCACCAGCCGTGCGGACAGCCGCGGCAGGCGCGCGAAGCCGGCGACGAAGCCCGCAACGCCATTGTAGGTTGACACTTCCTGCCGCGGCACGGGCAGGGCGCGAAGGGCGCCGATCAGCTCGTTCTGGCGCGACACGGACAGCGCCAGCCCGCCCGGCGCGAGCGCACGCGCCAGGTTCAGCGCGAATTGCGCGCCGCCGCCGCGCCGGCCCCAGTACCACAGCAGCATGCGCGTCATGCCGGCACCCCGATCTCGCGCAGGCGGGCGACATAGGCCGCGGGCGTCCAATGCGTGGCGGCGTAGTCCGCCGCGGCGGCGCCGAGGCGCGCCCGCCGGTCCGGATCGTCCCGCAGGCTCCGCAGCGCGGCGGCGGCGGCTTCCACATCCGCCTCCGCCCAGCGCAGGCCGGGATGATGGTAGGTGCGCTGCGGATCCTCGGCGGGCACCAGGCGCCAGGGCACCGGGACGCCGACCGCCTCGGTGAGGAAATCGGCATTGCCGGACCATCCCGTGGCGACGACAGGCAGCCCGCGGCGCATCGCCTCGGCCAGCGTCAGCCCGAATCCCTCCGCCCGGTGCAGGGAGAGCAGCACATCGGCCTCGGCGTAGAGCGCGTCGATGCCGCGCTCGTCGAGCGTCGCGTCGCGCAGCTCCATGTTCGGGCGGTCGGCCAGCGCGGCAAGCTGCGCACGCGCCTCCGGCAGATCCCGCAGCCGCTGGGTCTTCAGCACGAGCCGCACGCCCGGATCGTCGCCGAAGGCGAGACGGAAGGCGGCGATCACGCCCTGCGGGTTCTTGCGCGCCAGGCTCGAACTCGCATCGAGCATGCACAATACCGTGAACGGCGCACCGGGCGTGCGCCCGGCGCGGGTCGGCGCCGGCTCCACCGCGACGGGGTGCGGCACCACATGGACGGGCCGGCCTTCCGCGATCGGGGCGATCGCAGCCGCCGTGAAGGCGCTCGGCACCCAGATCTCGTCCACCAGCGGGATGCCGAGGCGCCATTCCGCCGGCACCTCCGGCAACTCCCAGGCCCAGTAGCCGACGATCCGCTTCCCCCGCGCGCGACGCCGCCCGACCCCGAGAAGCGCCAGCCCCATGAGCGGCGCATTGACGTGGACGACCAGCGTCCCGGCGCCCTCGACCGCCTCGCCGACGGCCGGATCGAGAGGAAGATCAGAGGATTGGCGCAGAGCGGCCGTGAGATCGAGCGCGGCGACCTCGGCGCCCGCCGCCCGCAGCGCCGCAAGGGAAAGCCGGGCCGAGCGGCCGAGGCCCGTGGCCGTGCGCAGCGCGCCGGCGACGATCAGCGGCGGGGCGGGCGCGGCACGCATCGGCCGCGGCGCGAGAAGCGCGGTGGCACGGAACAGTCCCGCGCGTCGCATCCCGTACGGCAGCCGCTGCCAAACGCCGCGATGCAACCGTTTCAGCATGGCGGATCAACCTTCACCCTGCGTGAAGCCGGTTTCGGGCCCGGAACGCAAAGGGTCCGCGAAGGAAGGGTTGAGTGTACCGCATACCGTGTGTTACCCGCCGGGCGCGGCGGCCGGGGCGCGCGTGCACCATGCCCGATTCTGCTCCATCGCGGCTCTATTGCAGGAGATGTCGGCATGAAGTCTGCGCTGGTGTGCGGGGCTGGGGGCTTCATCGGCTCGCACCTGGTGAAGGAGTTGAAGCGCCAGGGCTTCTGGGTGCGCGGCGTGGACCTCAAATACCCGCAGTTCGCCGAGACGGCAGCCGACGACTTCATCATTGGCGATCTGCGCGATCCCTATGTCTGCCGCGCGGCCATAGATCGCAAGTTCGACGAGGTCTATCAGCTTGCGGCGGATATGGGCGGGGCGGGGTACATCTTCACCGGCGAGAACGACGCCGACATCATGCACAACTCCGCGCTGATCAACCTCAACATGCTCGAGGCCTGCCACAAGCGCAACATCAAGCGGGTCTTCTACTCCTCCTCCGCCTGCATGTACCCGGCCTACAACCAGGAAGACCCGGACAATCCGAAGACGCATGAGGACAGCGCCTATCCTGCCGCGCCGGATTCCGAGTACGGCTGGGAGAAGCTGTTCAGCGAGCGGCTCTATCTCGCCTTCAACCGCAACCACGGCATGGAATGCCGCGTCGCGCGCTACCACAACATCTTCGGCCCGGAAGGCACCTGGGAAGGCGGCAAGGAGAAGGCGCCCGCCGCGCTCTGCCGCAAGATCGCCGAGGCCGAGCCCGGCAGCGAGATCGAGATGTGGGGCGACGGCAAGCAGACCCGTTCCTTCCTCTACATCGACCAGTGCATCAAGGGCACGATCCTGCTCACGCGGTCGGATTTCGAGGGGCCGGTGAACATCGGGTCGGAAGAGATGGTCACCATCAACGACCTGGCGCGGATGATCATGGACATCGCCGCCAAGCCGCTCGGCATCCGCCACATTCCGGGCCCGGTGGGCGTGCGCGGCCGCAACTCGCACAACGAGCTGATCCGCAAGCGCCTCGGCTGGGCCCCCGACGAGCCCCTGGCGGAGGGGCTGCGCCGCACCTATCCCTGGATCGCGGCCCAGGTGGAGCGCAAGCGCGGCCGGAACGCGCGCGCCGCCGCCTGAACCGCAACGGCGCCGCCGCCGCAGGCGCGGCAGCGCCGCTCGGCACGCATCACGCAGAACGCCCGCTAAGGAAGCAGGACGCATGGACCGCAAGACGCAGCCGCCCCGGCTCTCGGTGATCGGCCTTGGCAAGCTCGGTTCGCCGATGGCGGCGGTGTTCGGCGCCAAGGGCTTCGACGTCGTCGGCATCGACCTCAACCCCGCCTTCGTGCAGGCGATCAACGAAGGCCGCGCGCCCGTGCAGGAGCCCGGGCTGCAGGAGCAGCTCGACCGCGCCCGCGGCCGCGTGCGCGCCACGCAGGACTGGAACGACCTCGTCACCAGCACCGACATCAGCTTCATCATCGTGCCGACGCCTTCCGGGCCCGACCGCATGTTCGTCAACCGCTTCGTGGTGGACGCCGTGGAGCGGATCGGCGCGGCGCTGCGCGGCAAGCCCGACTATCACGTGGTGGTGGTGACGAGCACGGTGATGCCCGGCTCCACCGACGGCGAGATCCGTGCCGCGCTGGAGCGCAGCTCGGGCCGCACCGTCGGGCAGGATGTCGGCCTCTGCTACAATCCGGAATTCATCGCGCTCGGCTCCGTCGTGCGCGACATGCTGTTCCCCGACATGATCCTGATCGGCGAGAGCGACGCCCGCGCGGGCGAGATGCTGGAGCAGGTCTATCGCGGCTCGGTGGACAGCAAGCCCGAGTTCCACCGGATGAACCTGGTGAACGCGGAGCTCTGCAAGATCTCCGTGAACACCTTCGTCACCACCAAGATCAGCTACGCCAACATGATCGCCGAGCTGTGCGACCACCTGCCCGGCGCGGACGCGGATGTCGTCACGCGCGCCGTCGGCGCGGACAGCCGGATCGGACGGAAATACCTCAAGCCGGCGATCGGCTATGGCGGCCCCTGCTTCCCGCGCGACAACAAGGCCTTCGCCGCGCTCGGCCGCCGCCTCGGCGTCAACACGGCGCTGGCCGAGGCGACGGACGCGATCAACGAGCACCAGTTCCAGCGCATGATCGGCGCCGTCGCCGCCTGCGCCGAGCCGGGCCAGGCCGTCGCGGTGCTCGGCCTGTCCTACAAGCCGGACACGGCGGTGGTGGAGGAGAGCCAGGGCGTGGCCCTCGCGCTGCAGCTCGCGGAGGCGGGCTACCAGGTCCGCGTCTTCGATCCGCTCGCGATGTCCGCCGCCGCCGCGATCCTCGGCGACCGCGTCACGCGGTCGGAGACCGCCGCGGATGCGCTGCGTGGCGTCGCCGCCGCCGTCCTGACGACGCCCTGGGCGGCGTTCAAGGAGATCGCCTGGGCCGAGTGCGGCGCCGCGGCGGTGATCGACCCCTGGAGCCTGGTGCCGCGCGACGCGGCCGGCACGGTGCGGGTGGTGCGCCTCGGGCAGGGCGACTGGCGGCGCGGCGCGCCTTCGCTCAACGCAGCGGCGGCCTGAGACCGGACGGCGGCGCGACGTGCTCTCCCTGATCCTCTATGGCCGCAACGACAACTACGGATACAACCTCCACAAGCGCGCCGCCCTCAGCCTGAACTGCATGGCGGAACTGCTCGACGACGAGGCGGAGGAGATCCTCTTCGTCGACTACAACACGCCGAACGACTATCCGACCTTTCCCGAAGCCATCCAGGACACGCTGACCGCGAAGGCGAAGCGACACCTGCGGATCCTGCGGGCAAGGCCGGCGCTGCATGCGCGCTTCGCCGGCCGCACCCACCTCCTCGCGTTGGAGCCGGTGGCGCGCAACATCGCGCTGCGGCGCGCCAATCCGGCGAACCGCTGGATCCTGTCCACCAACACGGACATGATCTTCGTCCCGCGCGACGGCCGCGGCCTCGGCGCGATCCTGCGCGACCTGCCGGCCGGCCACTACGGCATCCCGCGCTTCGAGATCCCGGAGACGCTGTGGGAAGGCCTCGACCGCACCGATGCGCGCGGCGTGATCGACAGCTTCGCGCGATGGGGATGGGACCTGCACCTGAACGAGATCGTGCAGGGCATGCGGCCCTTCCGCTTCGACGGCCCGGGCGACTTCCAGCTGATGCTGCGTGAGGATCTCTTCCGCCTGCACGGCTTCCACGAGGACATGCTGCTCGGCTGGCACGTGGATGCGAACATCGCGAAGCGCTTCTCGCTGGTCTACGGCGATGTCGGCGACCTCTCCGGCGAGCTGTTCGGCTACCACTGCGATCACACGCGGCAGGTGACGCCGGCGCACCGGCGCGATGCGGCGCAGAACAGCGTGGAGCGGTTCTTCACGAAGGTGGACCGGCCCGACGTGCCGGAGCAGGCCGAGAGCTGGGGCTGCCCCGACGAGACGATCGAGGAGATCCGCCTCGGCTCGGGCAACACCTTCCTCGGCGCCTTGAACACCGTGCTCCGGGCGCCGCTCGGCGCGCCGCTCGTCTCCGCCTATGTGCCCGAGAGCCGGGACGAGGTGGGCTACACGCCGGAGCATGTGCTGCCCTTCCTGCTCGACCTGTTCGCCAGCGCGCCGCGCGGCACGCGGTTCGGCTGGTTCGGCACGCATGCGGCGATGCTCGACCAGTTCCTCGGCGCCTGGCGGGCACTCGGCGGAAGCGGCGAGATCCTGCTGCCGGCGGACCGCCCGGCCCTGCTGGGGCAGGCCGGGCGTGCGGGCCTGAGCGCCCTGCCGACCGCTACCATCCTGGCGGAGGCCGACGTGCTGGTGTTCGACTTCGTCGATGCCGCCGGCGGACCGCTGCCGCACGGCGAGACCAAGGCGGTCCATCCGGTCTCCGAGGCACTGCTCGGGATCTTCATGGAAGCGGTGCTGGTCGAAAGCGGCGCTCAGGCCGATGGCGCCGCGCCGCGCCGCTTCGTCGGCATCAACGCCATCCACAACGGCTTCGAGCATGTCTTCGGCAGCCATGTCGTCACGGCGCGCACGCCGTTCAGCGTCCGGCTGCGCCACGGCTTCGTCGTGCCCGAGGGCATGAGCCTCGCGGCGGACGGCACCCTGAGGCCGACGCCGCAGGACTGGCTCCGGCTGATGCTGCCCGGCCCCGCGGGGCGGCAGGAGGCGGGCGCGCTCGTGTCCGAGCCGGGCGAGGCGGGCAATGTCGGCTACGGCCCGTATCTGCACCCCCTGCCGGGGCGCTATGCGCTCGCCGTGGATTTCGGCACGAATGACGTCATCGGGGCCGCGGCCGAGGCGACCGAGCCGCCGCTCCACCGCCGGGCCCTGACGGCGGCTCGGATGGTGCTGGGCGACTCGGCGACCCGCCGGGCGCGCCATCTCGTGCGGGACGCGCTCGGGCGCGAGCGTGCGACCTGGGTGCGCGACCGCTGGATCAAGGCCTCGGCCACCGACGACCGCTACGCCGAGGTCGTGCTGGAAGTCGCCAGCGAGGACACGATCATGGCAAGCCGCCGCCTGCTGGGCCCGGAAGCGGGACGCGGCAGCGTCGAGATGAGCTTCGACGTGGCGCCCGACCTGTTCCTGTCGCCCGAGCGCGACGGGATCGAATTGCGCGTGCACACCAACGGCCTGCGCGGCTTCCGGATCGTCCGCGTGTCGGCCCGCCGGGTCGGACCGATTCCCCGCGTCGCCACGCAACCCTGAAGGAGACAGCCATGTCCGCGAGCCTTGCCGCGCCACTGCCCGGGATCGACGACGTCCAGTCCTACTGGGACCGGCGTCCGTGCAACATCCGCCACTCCAAGCAGCCGATCGGCACGCGGGAGTATTTCGACGAGGTCGAGGCGCGGAAGTACTTCGTCGAGCCGCATATCCCCGGCTTCGCGCAGTTCGACCTGTGGAAGGGCAGGAAGGTGCTCGAGATCGGCTGCGGCCTCGGCACGGACGCCACGAACTTCGCCCGCGCCGGCGCGGACTACACCGGGGTCGAGTTGTCGGCCGAAAGCCTCGCCCTGGCGAAGAAGCGCTTCGAGGTGTTCGGCCTGAAGGGCCGCTTCCACCACGGCAATGCCGAGCAGGTGGACAGCGTCGTCGGCGCCGAGCAGTTCGACCTCGTCTACTCCTTCGGCGTCATCCACCACACGCCGAACCCGCGCGCGGTGATCGAGAGCGCGCGCAAGCTGGTGAAGCCGGACGGCGAGCTGCGCATCATGCTGTATGCGGAGATCTCCTGGAAGGCGATCATGATCGAGGCCGGCTTCGACCAGCCGGAGGCGCAGTCGGGCTGCCCGATCGCCTTCACCTACACCGCCGACGGCGTGCGCGACCTGCTGCGCGGCTGCTTCGAGCCGACGGAGATCCGGCAGGACCACATCTTCCCCTACGTGATCGAGAAATACATCCGCTACGAATACGAGCCGCAGCCCTGGTTCAAGGCGATGCCGGAGGAGATGTTCAAGGCGCTGGAACGGCGGCTCGGCTGGCACATGCTGATCACCGCGAAGCCGGTCTGAACGCGTCCATCCGCCAGGCATCGGACAGTGGCCGACCCGCCTCGTGCGGATGGCCATTGTCTCGAATGCGCAATCCTAAATATATTAACGGAGGAACCTGACCTAGGGGGCCTCCGTGATGCACCCATCGCCCGCCGCTGTTCGGAACCCGCGGGAGCCGAGACCGGATAGACCCCGGCATGCAGCCGAATCCGGCGATGCCATCGACCAGGCGCGGCTCACCGAGGCGATGCTGCAGGCCCAACTCGCCGAAGCACGCGGTTATGCCGAAGAGGCGATCACGTGGTACCGTCGGGCGCTGGAGCTTGATCCGGCACACACGCCCGCCATCGCCCATCTTGGGCGGCTCGCCTTCCGGCAGCCCGCGACGCCCGTCATGGATGCCCTCGCGAGCCGGCACCCCATCGACACCCGCATCGTGACGGTTGAGGTCCGCAACCCCTGCAACTACCGCTGCTTCTATTGCGTGGCGGCGGGCCAGAACAACGAGCCGGTCAAGCGCTTCGACCTCGACGCGATCGAGCGCAGCCTCGCGCAGATCAAGGCGGACCTCGTCATCATCGAGCTGGAATGCGGCGGCGGGGAGCCGACGGTCCACCCGCAGTTCCCCGACCTCATCCGCATCCTCGCCGCCCGCGGCCCCGTCTCCTTCCCGAGCAACAACTCGCAGGACCCCGCGCGCTGGCTGCCGCGGCAGCATGCGGGGCGGCTCTACATGCGGGCCGCCGTGCATCCGGAGACCGAGACGAAGACCGGCCTCGAGACCTATGCCCGGAACGCACGGTACCTGATGGATGCCGGCGCGCGCTTCGCGAGCATGTTCATCGCGCACCCGACGCGCCTGCCGCGCCTGCCGGAGCTGCGCGCCTTCTTCGCGGAGCGGGGCGTGCCATTCCAGCCGATCGGCTTCATCGGGACGCATGAGGGCAAGTCCTATCCCCACGCCTACACGGATGAGGAGAAGCGGCTCATCGGCATGACCGATGAGGGCGACGCGAACTGGCTGGTGCGGGTGCAGCCGCATCTCAACCGGACGCGGCTGTTCCGGGGCATCCCGTGCAATGCGGGCCACCGCAACCTCTATCTGTCGCGCGACGGAAGCTTCCGCCGCTGCACCTACGACAAGCGCAAGCTTGCCGCGCCGCTGCCGGGCCCGACGCCCTGCGAGGTGAAGAGCTGCGGCTGCGGCATGATGCTCGCGGCCATGCGGCAGCAGGACAGCGTGGACGCGTACAATTTCTTCGGCCCCATGGCGGGGCTGGAGCCGCACGGCGCCGGATGGGTGGAGCAGTTCGCCAGGGATGCCGGCTACGCGTCCTTCACGGATGCCATGGTGCAGGAGCAGACGCGGCTGT
The DNA here is from genome assembly GCF_003173615.1 of Falsiroseomonas bella. GTDB lineage: Bacteria > Pseudomonadota > Alphaproteobacteria > Acetobacterales > Acetobacteraceae > Falsiroseomonas > Falsiroseomonas bella. The sequence goes on from NZ_QGNA01000001.1 coordinate 779,002, forward strand.
TCGACGCGCTGATCCGCGCCTATGGCAAGGAGGACTTCCCGGAGGACGCTCCGCAGTCGTAACATAGACGCCGTCCTCCGCACGGCGATGAGGTGAGGCGCGCATGGACGTGCTCGTCGGCGATCCGAGCTTCGCGGTCTTCGTCTCCCGCCACCTTCCGGCGGGCAGCTTCACGCTCGTGGATATCGGCTGCAGCGGGGGCCTGCAGCGGTCCTGGCGCGCCCTCGGCCCGGCGCTGCGCGGCGTCGGCTTCGATGCGGATGCGGCGGAGATCGACCGCCTGGCGGCGCGGGAGAGCAACCCGCTCCTGCGCTACGTCGCGGGCTATGTGTCGGCGCCCGAAGACCATCCCTTCCTGCAGGCGCGCGCGGGGCGTCCCCGGCTGCCGGGCAACCCGTGGTCCCGCCTCAGCGTCGCCCGGACGCTGCAGCGACGGGAAGCTGCCGCCGGGGATCCCGCCGACGAGGCTGGAACCACGAAGCCGCTGCCGAAGATCGTGCTGCCGTCCTTCCTGGACGAGGCCGGCATCACGGATGTCGACTTCGTCAAGCTCGACATCGACGGCGACGACCTCGCCGTGATGCATTCGCTGGCCGGCTCGGTCGGGCGGCTCGGCCTGCTCGGCATCGGCGTCGAGGTCAACTACTTCGGCACCGACGACCCGACCGACCACAGCTTCCACAACACGGACCGGCTGCTGCGCGGGCTCGGCTTCGACCTCTTCGGCCTGACCGTCCGGCACTACTCGAACGCGGCCCTGCCCTCGCGCTACATCTACGACTTCCCGACCGAGACGCGCTTCGGCCGGCCGCTGCAGGGCGATGCGCTCTACCTGCTGGACCCCTGCGCCGCCGAAGGCGCCACCGCCCTCTCGCAGGCGAAGCTGGCCAAGCTCGCCATTCTCTTCTCGCTGGGCGGCCTGCCGGATTGCGCGGCCGAGGTGCTCGTCCGGCACCGCGACATGCTGGCGCCGCTGTTCGACGTGGATGCGGCGCTCGACATCCTGGTCCGCTCGGCACGCGACGGCGACATGCCCGAGAGCTACCCGGCATACCAGGCTGCCTTCGCAGCGGAGGCGCGCTGCTTCTTCACCGCGCCCCCAGGCGCGGCCGGGCAGGCCGGCGGAACCGGGCCGGTCGCCGCCGCATCGCCGGACGAGATCCTGCTGCGCCAGCTGCAGGGCGAGCAAGGCGCGGCGCCGGGGCGGGAGGTTTGGCCGGACGAGCAACTGCTGATGCGCATCGAGGAACTCTCGGCCGAGGCGCAGGCGCTGCGCGCCTCCACGTCCTGGCGCGTGACGGCGCCGCTCCGGGCCATGGTCAACCGGGCAAACGGCCGCGCCGAGGCCAGGTCGGTGGAGACAGGCTGGCCTCGGGACGCCGCGGCGGCGATGCTGCGCATCGAGGCCCTGACCAAGGAGATCGCCGCCCTGCGCAGCTCCACATCCTGGCGCGTCACCGCGCCGCTGAGATCCGCGGTCCGGCTGGTGCGGGGCCGCTGAGATGCGGCCCGCCGCGCCCGTCTGGCGCATCCTGGACGAGGAGACGGTGCTCGACGCGGCGCCCTGGCTCACCGTCTCGAAGCAGCGGGTCCTGACGGATGGCGGCGTCACCGTGCCGGACTACTGGCAGGTGAAGCTGTCCGACTTCGCCATCGCGGTGGCGCTGACCGAGGCGGGCGACGTGATCACCCTCTGGCAGTACAAGCACGGCGCCCGTCACTGGGGCCTCACCTTCCCGGCCGGGCATGTCGGTGAGGGCGAAGATCCAGCGGCGGCGATGCGACGCGAACTGCGCGAGGAGACCGGGTTCGAGCCGGCGGAGATCGTCCCGATCGGCCGTGCGGCGGTCAGCGGCAACCAGGGTTGCGGCACGGCCCACATGTTCCTCATGCGCGGCTGCCGGAAGGTCGGCGAGGCTGCCTCGGGCGACCTCGAGAGCATGGAGATGCGGCTGATGCCAGTGGCGGAGGTCGAGGCGGCGCTGCGCCAGGGCGCCGCCGGGGTGCTGCCGCACATCGCCGTGTGGGGCGCGGCGCGGCTCCACGGCCTTTAGCGCGGCGTCCGCCCCGCCGTCGCCCCCGCGTATCAGCCTTCCGCGAGGGCGCGGAGCTTCGCCGCGGCCTCCGCGATGTCGGGCTCGGCCCAGTGCGCGTCCGGGTCGTCATAGGCGCCCTGCGGATCCTTCACCGGCACGAGCCGCCAGGAGACCGTGCGGACATCGGGCCGCGCCGCGATGTCGGCCGCCAGCCCCCAGCCGGTGGCGAGGACCGCGGTGCCGAGGCTCGCCGCCTCCGCCAGGTTGAGCCCGTAGCCCTCGCTCCGATGCAGCGAGAGATAGACGTCGGCAGCGTAGTACAGGTCGCCGATCGGGATGCGACGGGGATCGCCATCGATCAGCAGGATGCGCGGGTCCTGGGCGGCGGCCTGCAGCAGCTCGGCATGGCCCGCCGGCCAGACCTCCCGGTCGTTGCAGCGCAGGACCAGGCACGCCGCGGGGCCGCCCGGCGGGAAGGCGGCGCGGAAGGCGGCCACCGCCGCCATCGGATTCTTCCGGGCGTAGTTCGAGCTCATCGAGAAGGAGCAGGCCGCGATGAAGGCCTCGGCCGGCAGGTCGTGGCGCGCCCGCGCGGCGGCCATGCTCTCGGCTGTCTTGCGCGGACCGAAGGGCAGCGCCTCCACCGGGTGGGGCACGACGCGGACAGGAACCTCCTCCGCCCCTTCGAGCCGCGCCCGCACGGCGCCGGCAACGAAGTCGGACGGCACCCAGATCTCGTCCGCCGCGAGCACCGCTTCCGCCCAGCTGGCGGGGACGCGGTCGAGTTCCCAGGCCCAATAGGCGATCAGCCGGGCTGACCGGCGCAGGCGCCGCGGCAGCCGCAGATACATCAGGCCGTAGAGTGGCGGGTTGAGGTGGATCACGATCGGCCCGGGCGGCAAGGTCTCGAGGGCCGTGACCGGCAGGACGCCCTCGGGCACGGGCCCGCCCGGCAGATGCAGCGCCGCGGTGCAATCCACCGCCCGCACCGCACGACCCTGGCGCTTCTGCTCGGCCCACATCAGCCGCGCCCCCTGCCCCAGCCCGGTCGGCGAGGCAAAGAGCCCGAGGATGGTCATGGGTTCCTGCTGCGTCGTCTCGCGGGATGCATGCGCGACACGCGCTTCGCGGTCGCGGGCGGCGCCGTGCGACAAGCGCCAGCGAATAACCCGGGTCCGCAGGCCGTCCACCGTCCGGACGAACAGCGGACGCAGCGGCGCCGGGACGAAGCGTATCAGACCCAGCCCGAACATGGCCGCGCCTCTATCACGCGCCCGGACCTTGCGGAAGCGCGGCCCTTAACCGCGACTTCACGCGCAGATGAGAGCGTGGCCCGCAGCCCCGCCGGAGACGGCCCTCGAACACACACCCAGCGATGTCGCAAAGCGGAACCACAGCCAGCCAGGCCAGCGCCGACCTCCTGCCGGACAGCCTGTTCGCATGGGTCTTCGAGGCGACCGCGACCGGCAATGCGTGGGGCGGCTGGCTGGTCGCGGACAGCCAGGACTACGCGCTGGGCGCGACGCTCGTGACAGCGTTCGGCCGTTACACCATCACAGGCGAGGAGGAGCGCGGGCTCGACCTGTCCGCGCTCGGTCTCGTCGAGGGCGATGTGCGCGTCGAGTGGTACCGCGACGGCGCCACCGGCCAGTTCCTCATCACCCGCGCCGGCTCCGGCGCCAGCGCGGGGCTTGGCGGGCTCGGCTCGGAAGTGGATGCCGTCTGGACAAGCTCGGGCTGGATGCCGTTCGGGCGCGGCGGCGCGGAGCAGGCCAGCGTGCCGACGGACATGCGTTTCTCCTGGATCTTCGAGGCGGACAGCGGCGACCGGCTCTGGGGCACGCTGCTGGGGAGTTCGCTGGAATACGGCGTCGGCGACACGCTGCGCACGGCCTTCGGCCGGTATCGCATCCTGTCGGAGGAGGCGCTGGCGCCGGGCGATCCGACGCTTGGCGCGCGCGGCGAGGTGCGCACGACCCGCTACTTCGACGCGGGCACGCGGAGCGAATACGCGACGCGGAGCGAGGGCGGCGCACCGAGCGGCGGGGCGGGGCTCGGCAGCGAGCTCGACCAGGTCTGGAACGGCTTCGGCTGGGTCTGGGTCGGCCAGGGCGGCGCGCAGCAGGCCGACATCCAGTTCTCCGTCTACGAGTGGGTCTTCGAAGCGAATTCGGGCGACCGCTACGAGGGCTCGATGTTCGCGAACGCTTTGCGGCATCAGGCGGGCGACATCATCGCCACAGGCTTCGGCCGCTACGTCATCCTGAGCGAGTCCGCCTATGGCGCGGTCGAGGTGGTGCCGGACGGCACGCTCTACCTGAAGCGCTATTTCGACGCCGGCTCGGCGACCTGGCTGGACAGCCACGGCTTCTCCGCCCTGCGCGCGCCGAGCACCGGGCGCTTCCTCGGCAATGAGGAGGACCAGGTCTGGGATGGCGACAATTTCGACCGCGTCGGCCGCGGCGGCGCCTGGCAGGCGGATATCGAGCGCTACTCCGTCTACATCTGGCGCTTCGAGGCGGATTCGGGCGACCGCTACGAGGGCTCGATGTTCGCCAGTTCGGCCCTGCACGCGAAGGGCGACGTCATCACGACGGCCTTCGGCCGCTACGTCATCGAGGATGAATTCGTCTACGGCACCGCCGAGGTGGTGCCGGATGGCACGCTCTACCTGAAGCGCTATTTCGACGCCGGCTCGGCGACCTGGATCGACAGCTACGGCTACTCCGTGCTGCGCGCGCCCAGCACCGGCCGCTTCCTCGGCAACGAGGAGGATCGCGTCTGGGACGGGGACGGCTTCGACCGCGTGGGGCGCGGCGGCGCATGGCAGGCGGATGTCGAGGGATACTCCGTCTACATCTGGCGCTTCGAGGCGAATTCGGGCGACCGCTACGACGGTTCGATGTTCGCCAACGCCATCCTGCACGAGAAGGGCGACGTCATCACGAACGGCTTTGGCCGCTACGTCATCGAGGACGAGTATTTCTACGGCACCGCCGAGGTGGTGCCGGACGGCACGCTCTACCTCAAGCGCTACTTCGACGCGGCGACGGGCAGTTGGACCGACAGCTACGGCTATTCCGTCCTGCGCGCACCCAGCACCGGCCGCTTCCTCGGCAACGAGGAGGACCGGATCTGGGACGGCGACGGCTTCGACCGGATCGGCCGCGGCGGCGCGCTGCAATCCGACCTCGAGGGCTTCTCCGTCTACATCTGGCGCTTCGAGGCGGATTCCGGCGACCGCTACGACGGCTCGATGTTCGCCAATGCCACCCTGCACGCGAAGGGCGACGTCATCACCACCGGCTTCGGCCGCTACGTCATCGAGGACGAGTATTTCTACGGCGCCGCCGAGGTGGTCCCGGACGGCACGCTCTACCTCAAGCGCTACTTCGACGCGGCGACGGGCAGTTGGACCGACAGCTACGGCTATTCCGTCCTGCGCGGACCCAGCACCGGCCGCTTCCTCGGCAACGAGGAGGACCGGGTCTGGGACGGCGACGGCTTCGACAGCATCGGCCGCGGCGGCGCGCTGCAATCCGATTTCGAGGGCTTCTCCGTCTTCATCTGGCGCTTCGAGGCGGATTCCGGCGACCGCTACGAAGGCTCGATGTTCGCCAATGCCGCCCGGCACGAGAGGGGCGACACTGTCACCACCGCCTTCGGCCGCTACGTCATCGAGGACGAGTATTTCTACGGCGCCGCCGAGGTGGTCCCGGACGGCACGCTCTACCTCAAGCGCTACTTCGACGCCGGAACCTCCACCTGGGTGGAAAGCTATGGCTATTCCGTCCTGCGCGGACCCAGCACCGGCCGCTTCCTCGGCAACGAGGAGGACCGCGTCTGGGATGGCGACACCTTCGACAACATCGGCCGCGGCGGCGCACTGCAATCCGATTTCGAGGGCTTCTCCGTCTTCATCTGGCGCTTCGAGGCGGATTCGGGCGACCGCTACGAGGGCTCGATGTTCGCCAATGCCGCCCTGCACGACCGGGACGACATCATCACCACCGCGTTCGGCCGCTATGTCATCGAAGACGAGTATTTCTACGGAACGGCCGCAATCGTGCCGGACGGCACGCTGTACCTGAAGCGCTACTTCGACGCCGGCACCTCTACCTGGATGGACAGCTACGGCTATTCCGTCCTGCGTGGACCCAGCACCGGCCGCTTCCTCGGCAACGAGGAGGACCGGGTCTGGGACGGCGACAGCTTCGACCGGATCGGCCGCGGCGGCGTCTGGCAGGCGGATATCGAGCCCTTCGGCTGAAGCTATGGGCGTTGCCCCGGCGAGGCAACTCGGGCAGTTTCAGGCCGTCTCAAAACGCGATCGGCCCCGCCTTGTCCTTCGACAATTTCCTTTCGCTGTTGCGCCAGAAATGGGGCGAAGTGCCCGCCGGCTCCGACATGGACGGCCGCTACTTCAGCGCCCAGCTGCTCGCCAAGGACGACGCGACCCTCCTCGCGGAGTGGCAGGCACTGTCCGACCGTGGCAAGGAACTGCGCGGCTGGTGGTGGCGGCTCTACGCGCCGCTCCTCGAAGGCCGCCGGGTGCTGGAGATCGGGTCGGGCCTCGGCTTCGATGCGATGCATTTCGCGGGCGCGGGCGCGCGCTGGACCTGCTGCGACATCGTGGACACCAACCTCGGCGTCATCGGGCGCGTGGCGGGGATGAAGGGGCTCGACATCGGGCGGCACCTGATCGACTCGCTCGCCTCCTTCGACGCCCTGCCGGACGGCTTCGACGCCATCTGGTGCAACGGCTCGCTGATCAACCTGCCCTACGAGGCGGCGCGGGAGGAATGCGCCGCCATCCTGCGCCATCTCCGCCCCGGCGGACGCTGGATCGAGCTGGCCTATCCGCGCGAGCGCTGGGTGCGGGAAGGCTCGCCCCGCTTCGAGGACTGGGGCGCCATGACGGACGGCCCGGGCACGCCCTGGATGGAATGGTACGACATGGAGAAGTTGCGGCAGCGCCTCGCGCCGCACCGCATGCTGCCGATCCTCGAGTATCGCTTCTCCTCCGACAACTATGTCTGGCTGGACCTCCAGCATGACGGGGTTGGGGGAATCGACGACCAGGCGCTGCGGCCGGCGCTCGCCTCGCCCGTCGCGATCGAAACGCCGCCGCTGCTCTGGAACCATGCCTGGGATCACCCGATCGGGCGGGGCGACCTCGGCGCCCGGATCACGGTGGAGATCACCTGCGTCGTCCGGAACGGCACGCCGGGCTTGGCCCTGATGCAGGACGGCCGCTTCGTGTCCCGCGAAGCCGCGATCGAGGCGCGCAGCGGCACCCAGCTCATCCACCTGACCACCACGGAATTCGGACCGGAGACGCGGCTCGTGGTCCGCAACGCCTCGGCGCTCGGGCCGAGCCGCCTCGAGATCCTGTCGGTGAACTTGCGGCGCGCTCTCTGACGTGCGACGCCGGCCAGCCTGGACGCCCGCCGTCCTGATCGGACACCACGGAACCCATGGCTGACGACATTCCCCTCAAGCCCGGCACGCAGACGCGGATCCACTCCCTCGTGCCGGGCGGCGCGCCGCTCGAGCTCTGCGCCTACTACCCGCGCTTCGCCGACTACTACCCGGAGGCCGAGCTGCAGACGAAGCGCTGGTTCCAGCGCCATGTCGCGCCGGACTGGGTGATCGCGGATGTCGGCGCGAATGTCGGGCTCTATGCCATGCTCTTCGCGCGGCTGGCGCCGCAGGGCCATGTGCATGCCTTCGAGCCGACCGAGACCGCGCGGCTCCTGCGCGCCAACCTCGCCGCGGCGGGGGCCGCCAATGTCAGCGTACACGATGTCGCGCTCGGCGCCGCCGACGGCGCGCGGGACGAGGCGATCTACCGGATCTGGGGCGCGGCGCCGGAGACGCGCACCTATCCCTTCTCCACCCTGGACAGCTTCGTGCGCCGCAACGGCCTCGACCGCCTGGACTGCGTGAAGATCGACGTGGACGGCTTCGACCTGGAAGTGCTGAAGGGCGCGCGCGAGACCCTGGCGCGCTTCGATCCCTGGCTGGTGGTCGAGCTCAATCACGCGCTGGCCACGCGCGGCCAGTCGGTCGGCGAGGCGCTGCTGTGGCTGCGCGCCGAGGGCTATACGGAGGCGCTGGTCCTCGACCAGGAGAACTTCGTGCTGAAGCGCGCCGGCGCGGCCCCGGCCGGCGAAGGCGTCGCGCTGCGCTTCGACCGCGAGCCGGTGATGCTCGCCGCCGCCCATGCCGCGGCGGAGCCGCTGCCGGGTTTCTTAGCCGAACAGCCCGTCCTGCACAACGGCGCGACATGGCAGGACGAGGTCGTGGTCTCGCCCGGCCCGCGCTGGGCCTATGCCGCCGCCTGGCCCGTGGCGGCGCAGGGCGCCGCCGGCCCCGTGATGATCGAGGCCGAGCTCCAGGTGGAGGCCGGCGCCGTCGGCCTCGGCGCCCTGACGCCGGACCAGTCCGGCTATGTCGGCAAGGAGATCGCCGTCTCGGCGGCGGCGGGGCCGCAGCTCGCGCGCATCTTCGTCCCGGACGGGTCCGCCATCGGACACTTCATGCTCCGCAACGTCACCGAGGACGGCGGGACGGCTCGCGCCCGCCTGATCGGGCTTCGCGCGGCCGCGGCACGGCCGGCGGCGCCCGTCGTCTCGGCGGTGCTGCGCCACGACGTGCGGGCCTTCGCGCTCGACCAGGTGCTCGACCCCGCCGCACCCGAAAGGGACGGGCGAAGCATCCCGATCCTGCCGGTGCAGGACATCGGGTCCGCGCTCGGCTTCCCCGTGCCCTACATCCCGGAACGCATGGTCTATCGCTACGGGCTGGAGGAATTCCGCACCGAGATCGACGAGCCGGGCCTCTATCGCTACCTCTATCGCTGGCTGCGCCCGAAGCGGCACCTGGAATTCGGCACCTGGGAAGGCTTCGGCACGGTGCTCTGCGCCGAGTCCTGCGAGGCCGAGATCTGGACCGTCAACCTGCCCGAAGGCGAGCGCGACGCCGCCGGCGCGCCGCTCTATGCCGCACAGCGGTTGCCGGGCGAAACGGCGGCGCCGCAAGCGGGCGCGGCGGGGGATGCCGGGGAGCGGATCGGCTGGCGCTATCGCGCCGCCGGTTTTGCGGGCCGCGTGCATCAACTGCTGATGGACAGCCGCGACATCCCCGTGGCGCAGTTCGGCCCCGGCTTCTTCGACACCGTGCTCGTGGATGGCGGCCACACGCCCGAGGTCGTCGCCGTGGACACCGACAATGCGCTGCATCTGGTGCGACCGGGCGGCGCGGTGATCTGGCATGATTTCTGCCCCGACCCCACGGCGCTCGCGGCGTCCGAGGCCGGTCGCGGCGTCATGCGCGCCTGGGTCGAGCATCACGACCGCTGGCGGCCGAAGCTCCGGGCGCTCTACTGGCTCCGGCCGAGCTGGCTTCTGCTCGGCATCAGGGATTGAAGGGGCCGGGCTCCCGCAGGCCGGCCCGACGGCCCATCTTTCCGGCGTCAGGCCACCGCACCGACGCCAAACGGAGACGCTGTTCGTGACCGCCTTCCACAATCTCCACACCCACGGCTTCGTGCGCGCCGCCGCCGTCGCGCCGCGGCTGCGCGTGGCCGATCCGGCCTTCAACGTGGCCGAGACCATCGCAATGGCGCGCGAGGCGGCGGCGCAGGGCGCGTCGCTGGTGCTGTTCCCGGAGCTCGGCCTCTCGGCCTACGCCATCGACGACCTGCTGCAGCAATCCGCACTGCTGGAGGCCGTGGAGCAGGCCGTTGCGCGGCTGCTGGCGGAGTCGCGCGACCTGGCGCCGGTGCTGTTCGTCGGCGCGCCGGTGCGGGTGGGCGGGCGGCTGTTCAACACCGCGCTGGCGATCCATCGCGGCCGTCTGCTGGCCGCCTGGCCGAAATCCTACCTGCCCAGCTACCGGGAATTCTACGAGAAGCGGCACTTCGCGACCGGCCTCGGCGCGGTGCCGCCCACGCTGCACCTCGCCGGGCAGGAGGCGCCGTTCGGCACCGACATCCTGCTGCGCGCCACCGACCTGCCGGACCTGACCATCCATGTGGAGATCTGCGAGGATGTCTGGGCGCCGGTGCCGCCCTCCACGGCCGCGGCGCTGGCCGGCGCGACGGTGCTGCTGAACCTCTCGGCCAGCAACGTCACCGTCGGCAAGTCGGCCTATCGCCATGCGCTGTGCCAAGTGCATTCGGCACGCTGCGTCGCGGCCTATCTCTACTCGGCCGCCGGCAACGGCGAATCCAGCACCGACCTCGCCTGGGACGGCCAGGCGATGATCTACGAGAACGGCACCCTGCTGGCCGAGGCGCCGCGCTTCGCCCGCGAGGCCGCGCCGATCCTGGCCGATCTCGACCTTGAGCGGCTGCAGCAGGAACGGCTGCGCATGACGAGCTTCGGCGACGCGGCCGACTTCAACCCGCCTTCGCGCCCGTTCCGCACCGTCGGCTTCGCGCTGGCACCGGACACCGAAAGCGACCTCGGGTTGATGCGTCCGCTGAGCCGCTTCCCCTTCGTGCCGGATGACGACGCGCGCCTGTCGGAGCTCTGCTACGAGGCGTACAACATCCAGTCCTACGGCCTGCGGCAGCGGCTGGAATCCACCGGCATCAAGCGCCTCGTGATCGGCGTCTCCGGCGGGCTGGATTCGACCCAGGCGCTGCTCGTCGCGGCGCATGCCTTCGACACGCTCGGCCTGCCGCGCAGCGGCATCCTGGCCTACACCCTCCCCGCCTTCGCTACGACCGCGCGCACCAAGTCGAATGCCTGGGCGCTCATGAAGGCGCTCGGCGTCTCCGCCGCCGAGATCGACATGACGCCGGCCAGCCTGCAGATGCTGCGCGACATCGGCCATCCCTTCGCCGAGGGCGAGCCGGTGCACGACGTCACCTTCGAGAACGTGCAGGCCGGCGCGCGCACCTCGCTGCTGTTCCGCCTGGCCAACCACCACGACGCGCTGGTGCTCGGCACCGGCGACCTCTCGGAGCTCGCGCTGGGCTGGGCGACCTATGGCGTCGGCGACCACATGTCGCACTACAACGTCAATGCCAGCGTGCCGAAGACGCTGATCCAGCACCTGATCCGCTGGGTCGCGGAGAGCGGCGCCTTCGGCGAGGCCGCGAAGCCGGTGCTGCTCGACATCCTGGCCACCGAGATCTCGCCCGAGCTGGTGCCGGGCGCGGGCGAGGACGGTCCCGCGCAGAAGACCGAGGATTTCGTCGGTCCCTACGCGCTGCAGGACTTCACGCTGTTCTACACCACGCGCTTCGGCATGCGGCCGTCCAAGGTCGCCTTCCTCGCCTGGCATGCGTGGCACGACGTGGCGGCGGGCGCCTGGCCGCCGCACACGCCGCCCGACAAGCGCATCGCCTATGACCTGCCGGTGATCGCGAGATGGCTCCGCGTCTTCGTGCGGCGCTTCTTCGCCACCAGCCAGTTCAAGCGCTCCGCCCTGCCGAACGGGCCGAAGGTGAGTTCCGGGGGCTCGCTCTCGCCCCGCGGCGACTGGCGGGCGCCGAGCGACGCCTCCCCGGCGGCCTGGCTCGCGGATCTCGACAGGATCCCGGTCGCCCGCGACTAGCCCCAGGTCGCTGGCGGGCCGGCGGCGGGCGGGGTATGAGGCGCGCCATGCGGTCCCCCACCCTTCCCCTGGCATCGCCGCGCTATGTGCGGGACGCCGCGGACCCGCGCCATGTCGAGCGCGCGATCGACGACATGCGCGGCGGCCTGGCCCGCTGGCGCCTGGCGATGGCGCTGGCGCGGCTCGACATCCGCAACCGCTACCGCGGCTCCGTGATCGGCCCGTTCTGGCTGACGGTCTCGACCGCGGTGATGGTGGCCGGCATCGGGCTGCTCTACTCCACGCTCTTCAGGCTGCCGCTGACGGAATACCTGCCCTACCTGACGGTGAGCCTGCTGGTCTGGAACACGCTGAACCAGATCATCAACGATGCGGGCAACAGCCTGATCGCCTCGGAAGGCGTGATCCGGCAGGTGCCGCTGCCCTACACGGTGCATGTGCTGCGCTTCGTGATCCGCAACGTGATCGTCGCGGCGCACAGCCTGCCGCTGATCGCCGTGGTGTTCCTGATCTGCGGCGTGGTGCCGGGATGGGGGGCGCTGATGGCGCTGCCCGGGCTGGCGCTGCTGTTCATCAACGCCTTCGCGGGCGGGCTCTTCCTCGGCATGATCTGCGCGCGGTTCCGCGACATCCAGCAGATCGTCGCCAGCGTGATGCAGCTCGCCTTCTTCATGACGCCGGTGATCTGGAAGCCCGAGCTGCTGCGCGAATGGCAGGTCCTGCTGCCGCTGAACCCCTTCTTCGCGCTGATGGAGACGGTGCGCGGCCCGCTGGTGGAAGGCGGCGCGTCCTGGCTGATCTGGCTGGCGGCGCTGGTCTACACCGCGGCGGCCTGCGCGGTCGCCTTCGTCTTCTTCGTGCGCTTCCGCGCGCGCATCGCCTTCTGGGTGTGAGCCGTCGCAGATGCCGCTGATCCAGGCAGACGGGATCTCGATCGAGTTCCCCCTCTATCACGTCGGCGCGCGGTCGCTGAAGAAGCGGCTGCTCGCGCGCTCCCCGATCCGCCTGAAGGAGGACGAGAGCCACCGCATCGTCGTCGCGGCGCTGCGCGACCTGACCTTCCGCATCGAGCCCGGCGAGCGCGTGGCGCTGGTGGGCAGCAACGGCGCCGGCAAGACCACGCTGCTCCGCACCCTGGCCGGCATCTACGAGCCCGTGGCGGGCCGGCTCGAGGTGAATGGCACCATCGGCTCCCTGATCGACCCGGGTGCGGGCATGGACACCGAGGCGACCGGGCGGGAGAACATCATCCTGCGCGGCCTGTTCCTCGGCATGTCGGAAAGCGAGTGCGAGCGGCTGGCCGAGGAGGCGGGGCGTTTCAGCGGCCTCGGCGAGTTCCTCGACGTGCCGATCCGCACCTATTCCGCGGGCATGGCGGTACGCCTGTCCTTCGCGGCGGCGACGCTGATGGAACCCCAGATCCTGCTGATGGACGAGTGGTTCCTGGCCGGCGACGCGGACTTCATCGAGCGGGCCAGCGAGCGCCTGTCGCAGCTGGTGGAAGGGGCCGACATCCTGGTGCTTGCCACGCACAACATGTCCATCGTCCGGCAATGGTGCACCCGGGCGATCAAGCTCTCGGGCGGGCGGATCGTTGCCGACGGCCCGGTGGCCGAGATCGTCGAGGCCTGACCGCCCGCCGCCACCCGCGGATCCAAGGGAGTTTTTCTTGCGCGCGGCATCGGGTTCCCAGGCGCCCCCGATTCCCGCGGCAGTCCGGCATGGCTAGTCTCCGCCGCCTCTCTGGCCTGCATGAGGAAGCGCCATGCTGGAATGCCTCGCGGAACCCTCCGTCGATTCGCTGCCGCTGCATGCGGTGACGCCGGCCGGGCTGGAGGCGCTGCTGGAGGGGCTCCCGGCTTCGCAGGCCGGCTTCCTCCGGGCCTCCGGCTTCGCCGCGAAGGCACAGGAGATCAGGCTGCTGCCGGGCGAGGCGGGGCTGGGCGGCGCGGTGCTGGGCCTAGGCGCCGACGCGGCGGAGGCGGCGCGGCCCTGGGCCTTCGGCGGCGCAGCCTTCGCCCTGCCGGAGGGCACCGCCTGGCACCTCGTCGGCGCGCCCGATCCGGCCGCCGCGGTGCTCGGCTGGTGCCTCGGCGCCTATCGCTTCCGCCGGCTGAAGTCGGAGGGCGCCCGCGCACCCGCGCGGCTCGTCGCCCCGGCGGGGACGGAGGCGGCGCAGCAGCAGGCGGCGGCGATCCGGCGCGGGCGGGACCTGATCAACATGCCGGCGAACCATCTCGGCCCGGCGGAGCTGGCCGAGGCGGTGCGCGACCTCGGCGCCCGGCACGGCGCGTCGGTCGAGGTCATCGAAGGCGCCGCGCTGGCCGAGGGCTTCCCGGCGGTGCAGGCGGTGGGCGGCGGCTCGCCGCGCGCCCCGCGCGTGGCGATCCTGCGCTGGGACGGGGCGGCGGACGGCCCGCTCGTCGCGCTCTGCGGCAAGGGCGTCTGCTTCGACACGGGCGGGCTCGACCTGAAGCCCGCGGCGGCCATGCTGCGCATGAAGAAGGACATGGGCGGCGCCGCGGCGGTGATGGCGGCGGCCGAGATGCTGATGGCCGCCCGCGCCCCGATCCGGCTGCTGCTGCTCATCGGCGCGGTGGAGAACGCGGTCTCCGGCACCGCCTTCCGGCCGCTCGACGTGATCCGCACGCGCAAGGGCCTGACGGTCGAGATCGGGAACACCGATGCCGAAGGGCGGCTCGTGCTGGCGGACCTGCTGGCGCTGGCCTGCGAATCGGCGCCGGCCCTGCTGGTGGATTGCGCCACGCTGACCGGCGCGGCGCGGGTGGCGCTCGGACCCGACCTGCCGGCGCTCTTCACCGACGACGACAGCCTTGCCGAGAGCGTGGTGCGGGCCGGCGAGGCGGTGAGCGACCCGCTATGGCGGCTCCCATTACAAAAAAATTATCTATCCTGGCTAGACAGTTCGATCGCTGATCTTAACAATGTTTCCACGAAGCCAATGGCGGGGGCGATCGTTGCAGCGCTATTCCTCCGTCATTTCGTGGAACGAGATGCGCGCTGGGCACATATAGACTTATACGCATGGAACGATCAGAGTCGTCCCGGTCGGCCAGAGGGCGGCGAGATCCAGGCGGCCAGGGCCATCTTTCGAGCGGCCGAAACGCTTGCCGGGGGGGCCGGCGGCGCGGGAAGGTAACAAAGCCAAGATGAAACGGGAACTTTCTGCTTCAAGCCGCTCTCAAAAGGGTGCTTCGCGCGACGACCATTCACGTAACGGCATCTCGAGAAGGCGTGGCAAGATGCGCTCCGGGGCCGCGGCCAAGCCCGGTTCGGACGGCCGGGAGGGCAGCCAGGAAGGATTTGAGAGCATGGCAATGCAGACGAACCCCGACGTGCTTGTCGGTATCCTCAGGGACACGGTCGTGGCGCTGGTGCGCCGCGACGGGCCGGACCTGTCGGCCCGCCAGCTTGGCGTATTCCTGACGGTCTACCTGACCGACGGGCCGCACACCGTGCGCGGCCTGGCGGCCGAGCTGAACGTCTCCAAGCCCGCGATCACCCGCGCGCTGGACCGGCTCGGCGAGCTGGACCTGGCCCGGCGGAAAGTGGACCCGATGGACCGCCGCAGCGTGCTGGTGCAGCGCACGCTCAAGGGCGCCGCCTTCCTGCGCGACATGCGCAGCATCATGGACCAGGCCGCGCGCGAGGCCCCGCAGGGCGGCGAGAACCCGGCCGAGGGCTCGGCGCGCCGGGCCGGCTGAAGCCGGCCGGCGTTGCGCAGGCCCCCTCAGTAGCCGGCGGCGAAGTCCACGAGGTTCAGCAGGGGCGCGCCCGTCCGCGCCCTGCGCAGGTTTTCGACAACCTGCGGCGCGGCACTTGCCGGAATGGTGATGCTGGCCGCGTGCGGCGTCATGATCACCTTTGGATGCGCCCAGTAGGGGTGCTCGGGCGGCAGCGGCTCCGGCTGGAAGACGTCGAGCGCCGCGCCGGCCACCTGGCCGCTGTCGAGCGCGGCCAGCAGGTCGGCATCCACCACATGGCCGCCACGCGCGCCGTTGATCACGAAGGCGCCGCGCGGCAGCCGGCCCAGCAACCGGGCGTCCACGATCCCCCGCGTCGCCGGCGTCAGCGGCAGCAGGCAGATCAGGATGTCGGACCGCGCCGCCATGGCGGCCAGACCCTCCTCGCCGTGGAAGGTCTCGACGCCCTCCACCTGGCGCGGCCGGCGGGTCCAGCCCATCACCGGGAAGCCCAGGCCGCGCAGCAGCCCGCCGGCATGGCTGCCGAGCTCACCGAGGCCGAGGATGCCGATGCGGCGCTCGGCGGTGACCGGCGCAGGCAGTTCCAGCCAGTGCCGGTCGCGCTGCAGCGCGCGGTATTCCAGGTCCTGGCGGTGGAAGCGCAGCACGTTCAGCAGCACCCACTCGCCCATCTGCGTCGTCAGCATGCGGTCCACCAGCCGCGCGACCGGGATGCCCGGCGGCGGTCCCGGCGGGCGCAGCAGATGGTCCACGCCGGCGCCCATCGAGACGATGAGCTTCAGGTTGGGATAGCGGCGCAGCTCCGCCATGTCGTGCGAGGTCCAGACCACCGCCGCCTCGATCGCGGCCGGATCGCCGGCATCGGGGAACATCCGGATCTCGAGGCCGGGATCGAGCGCCAGCAGCGCGCCGCGCCAGGCCTCCATCGCATTGGCCTTGGTGGAGAGCAGAACGGCCATCAGGCAGCCTCCCGGGGCGCTTCCGGCGCGGCATGCTCCCGCGCCACGAGGCGGACGAAGCCGCGCCAGTCATCCCGGCGCGTCGCGGCGAGCTTCCTGCCGTCGGGCAACTCCGCATAGAGGCTGAGCACGCCCTTCGCCCAGAGCGCGTCGAAATGCACATCGGACTGGAGCGCCCAGGCCGTGGTGCGGTCGAACACGCCGTCCTTCACGCGCGGCTGCACCTTCGCCAGCCACCACCAGCAGCCGACGACCAGGATGGCCGCGCCGAGATAGAAATGCACCCACGCCGTCGCCGCGAAGGAGGAGACGAGGATCAGCGCCGCCGGCCAGACATTTTCGCCATAGCGATAGACCGGGCTGCCGGGAGAGTTCATCTTGCGGATGTGCACGCCGAGCTTCATCCGCTCGGCCCCGAGCAATTCGCGCAGCATCTCGAGCGGCGATCGCGGCTCTTCCTCGTCCGTCATGTCCTGACCTGGCCCGGCTCGGCCGCGGCCAGGTCGAAGGCCGCCGCCATCAGCGCCCGCGTGTAGGGCTGCTTCGGCGCGTCGACAACCGCCTCCGCCTCGCCTTCCTCCACCACCCTGCCGTCCTTCAGCACGACGATCCGGTGCGCCATGGCGCGGACCACGCGCAGGTCGTGGCTGATGAAGAGATAGGCGAGCCGATGGCGGGCCTGCAGTTCGCGCAGCAGCTCCACCACCTGCGCCTGCACGCTGACATCGAGCGCGCTGGTCGGCTCGTCCAGCACCACCAGGCGGGGCTTCAGCACCAGGGCGCGGGCGATGGCGATGCGCTGGCGCTGGCCGCCGGAGAATTCGTGCGGATAGCGCTCCGCCATCTCCGGCGTCAGGCCGACCTCGCGCAGCGCGGCGGCGACACGATCCGCGCGCTCGGCGGGCGCGAGCTTCTCATGCACCGCCAGCCCCTCGCCCACGATCTCGCCGACCGTCATGCGCGGGCTGAGCGCGCCGTATGGGTCCTGGAAGACGATCTGCATGCGCGCGCGCAAGGGCCGCAACGCCGCGCGATCCAGGCCCTGGATGTCGCGCCCCTCGAAGCGGATCGCGCCTTCCGATCCCTCCAGCCGCAGCATCGCCAGGCCGAGCGTGGTCTTGCCGCTGCCCGATTCGCCGACGAGCCCGATCGTCTCGCCCTCGCGGATCGTCAGGGAGACGCCGTCCACGGCCTTCACCATGCCCACGGTGCGCCGCAGCAGGCCGCGCCGGATCGGGAAATGCACCTTCACCTGCTCACCCTGCATCACCACCGGTGCAGTGGACTGCACCGCTGCGGGCCGGCCGCGCGGCTCGGTGGCCAGCAGCATCTTCGTGTAGTCGTGCCGGGGATTGGCGAAGACCTCGGCGACATCGCCCTGCTCGACCGCCTGGCCGTTGCGCATCACCACCACGCGGTCGGCATGCCGCTTCACGATCTGCAGGTCGTGGGTGATCAGCAGCATCGCCATGTCCAGCGTGCGCTTGAGATGCGCGAGCAGTTCCAGGATCTGCGCCTGGATCGTGACGTCGAGCGCGGTGGTCGGCTCGTCCGCGATCAGCAGCGCGGGATCGTTGGCAAGTGCGGCCGCGATCATCACGCGCTGGCGCTGGCCGCCGGAGAGCTGGTGCGGATAGGCGTTCAGCCGGTCCTCGGCCTGCGGGAAGCCGGCGCGGCGCAGCAGCTCCACGATGCGCGCCTGCAGCGCCGCGCCCTTCAGCGGCCTGTGCAGCGTGATTGCCTCGCCCACCTGGCGGCCCACCGTGTGCAGCGGGTTGAGCGAGGTCATCGGCTCCTGGAAGACCATGCCGGCGGTGCCGCCGCGCAGCCGTCGCAGCGCCTCGCCCTCCGCACCCAGCACATCGGTGCCGTCCAGCAGGATGCGCCCTTCGGGATTGGCGCCCGCGCCCGGCAGCAGGCGCAGGCAGGAGAGCGCGGTGACGGACTTGCCGGAGCCGGATTCGCCCACCAGCGCGACGGTCTCGCCGCGCTTCACGTGAAACGAAACGCCCTCCACCACGCGCCTGCCGTTGAAGGCGACCGAGAGGTTCTCGACGGCGAGGATCGGATCGCTCATCGGCCTCCCCCCGGTAGCTTCCGCGGATCGAAGGCGTCGCGCACGGCCTCGCCGACGAAGATCAGCAGCGTCAGCACGCCGCCCAGCACGACGAAGGCGGTGATGCCGAGCCAGGGCGCCTGCAGGTTGTTCTTGCCCTGCGCGACGAGCTCGCCCAGCGAAGGCGAACCCGGCGGCAGGCCGAAGCCGAGGAAATCCAGGCTCGCCAGCACCGTCACCGAGCCCGACAGGATGAAGGGCAGGAAGGTGAGCGTGGCGACCATCGCGTTCGGCAGGATGTGGCGCCACATCACGGTGGTGTCGCTCACCCCCATCGCCTTCGCCGCGCGCACATAGTCGAAGTTGCGCCCGCGCAGGAATTCCGCGCGCACCACGCCCGTCAGCCCCATCCAGGAGAACAGCAGCAGGAAGACCAGCAACGTCCAGAAGCTCGGCTCGATGATGCTGGCCAGGATGATCAGCAGGTAGAGCTGCGGCATGCCCGACCACACCTCGATGAAGCGCTGGAAGGACAGGTCCACCCAGCCGCCGTAGTAGCCCTGCACCGCGCCGGCCGCGACGCCGATGATGGAGCTCACGATGGTCAGCGAGAAGCCGAACAGCACGGAGATGCGGAAGCCGTAGATCACCCGCGCCAGCACGTCCCGCCCCTGGTCGTCCGTGCCGAGCCAGTTGCGTGCCGAGGGCGGCGCCGGCGAAGGCCGGCCGAGATCGCGCACCACCGTGTCGTATTTGTAGGGAATCGGCGGCCACAACGCCCAGCCGCCGCGCTCCGCGAACTCGCCGAGCACCGTCGGATCCTTCCAGTCCATCTCGACCGGCAGGCCATCGGGGATCACGTCGCTCTCGGCATAGCCGACCACGGTCGGGAACAGCCAAGCGCCGTCCACGCGCGCGAGCAGCGGCTTGTCGTTGGCGATGAACTCCGCGAACAACGTCAGCACGAAGAGAAGCAGGAACACCCAGAGCGACCAGAAGCCGCGCCGGTTGGCCTTGAAGTTGGCAAGGCGCCGCCGGTTGATGGGGGTCATGGTTTGCGCGCTCCGCGGGGGCGCTGCCCCCGCACCCCCGCCGGGGAGCTTGAAGCTCCCCGAACCCCCACATTCGCTTTCAACGCCAAGGAGGGAGGGGGCCTAAAGCCCCCTCCCTCCTTGGCGTTAAATGGATGCAGGTCCAGGAAGCTCAGCTTCCTGGCGGGGGGTGCAGGGGGGCAGAGCCCCCCTGCGGGCGCATCAACCATCACCCCGTTCACCGCCGCGCCTCGAAGTCGATGCGCGGATCCACGACGGTGTACATCACGTCGCCGACGATCTGCATGATCAGCCCGAGCAGGGTGAAGATGTAGAGCGTGGCGAACATGATCGGGTAGTCACGTCGGATCGCCGCTTCGAAGCCCAGCAGCCCGAGGCCGTCCAGGCTGAACACGATCTCGACCAGCAGCGCGCCGGTGAAGAGGATGCCGATGAAGGCCGCCGGGAAGCCCGCGATGATCAGCAGCATCGCGTTGCGGAAGACGTGGCCGTACAGCACGCGCGTCTCGTTGTTCCCCTTGGCGCGCGCCGTGACGACGTATTGCTTGCCGATCTCGTCGAGGAAGCTGTTCTTGGTCAGCATGGTCAGCCCGGCGAAGCCGCCGATCACCAGGGCCAGCGTCGGCAGCGCCATGTGCCAGAAATAGTCGAGCGCGCGATCCCAGAATGGCCAGGTCTCGCTGCCCGGAGAGGCCAGGCCGCGCAGCGGGAACCACTGGAAGAAGGACCCGCCGGCGAACAGCACCACCAGCAGGATGGCGAAGAGGAAGCCCGGGATCGCATAGCCCACCAGCACCACGCCGGATGTCGCGACATCGAAGCGCGTGCCGTCCTTCACCGCCTTGCGGATGCCGAGCGGGATGGAGACCAGGTAGATGATCAGCGTGGACCAGAGGCCGAGGCTGACGGAGACCGGCATCTTCTCCAGGATGAGGTCCACCACCGGGCGGTCCTGGAACAGGCTGCGGCCGAAGTCGAAGGTCAGGTAGCCGCCCAGCATCTCCATGAAGCGCACATGCGCCGGCTTGTCGAAGCCGAACATGCGCTCGATCTCGGCGACGATGTTGGGGTCGAGGCCACGTGCGCCGCGATAGGTGCCGACGGGGCCGCCGCCCGCATCGCCACCCGCCGCCGCCGTCGGCCCGCCGCCGGGCTGGCGCGTCTCGCCGCCGCCCTCGCCGGTGAGGCGCCCGAGCGTCTGCCCCTCGCCACGCAGCTCCGCCAGCATCTGCTCCACCGGCCCGCCCGGCGCGAACTGCACCACGGCGAAGTTGATCAGGATGATGCCGAGCAGCGTCGGCACCACCAGGATCAGGCGGCGGAGGATATAGGCGGCCATCTCAGCCCGTGGGCGCGGCCCGGCGCGCGCCGGGCAAGGACGGGGGCGCGCGCATGCGGCTCAGAGCGTCCGGCGGGCTTCGGCGAGCGCGCGTTCCTTCGCCGGGTCGACCCACCAGGTGTCGAGGCCGATGTCGAAGCGCGGATTGCGCGGCGGGCGCCCGAACTTGTCCCAGTAGGCGACGCGGAAGCTCTGGATGTGCCAGTGCGGGATGAGGAAGTCGTGGGCCAGCAGCACGCGGTCGAGCGCACGGGTGCGCGCGACCAATTCCTCCCGGTCGGGCGCGTTGATCACCAGCTCCACCAGCGCGTCGATCGCCGGATCGCAGATGCCGGAGGCGTTGCGGCTGCCTTCCTCCCGCGCCTTGGCGCAGGTGAAGAAGTCGCGCTGCTCGTTGCCGGGCGAGAGGCTCTGGCCCTGGCCGCCCACCGTCATGTCGTAGTCGAAGCTGTCCATGCGGCGCTGGTACTGAGCCGGGTCCACCGTGCGGACGTTCACGGTCATGCCGACGCGCTGCAGCGCCTGCACATAGGGCAGCGCCACGCGCTCGAAGGTGGGGGAGACGAGCAGGATCTCGAACTCGAAGGGGCGGCCCTGGGCGTTCACCAGGCGGCGGTCCTGCACGCGCCAGCCCGCCTGCTGCAGCAGCCCGAGCGCGCGGCGAAGCCCCTCGCGGTTGTTGCCTGAGCCGTCCGTCACGGGCAGCCGGAATTCGGTCGTGAAGACGCTGTCCGGGATGCGCCCCCGAAAACCTTCCAGGATCTCCTTCTCGCGCCCTTGCGGCAGGCCGGAGGAAGCAAGCTCGGAATTGCTGAAGTAGCTGTTGGTGCGGGTATAGGCACCGTAGAAGATGTTGGCGTTCATCCACTCGAAGTCGAACAGCTCGACCAGGGCGCGGCGCACGCGCTGGTCCTGGAACAGCGGCCGGCGCAGGTTGACGATGAAGGCCTGCATGCCGGTCGGCAGCTCGTGGCGGATCTCCTCGAGCTTCACCAGGCCGGCGCGGCGCGCGGGGAAGTCGTAGCCCGTGGCCCAGTCGCGCGCGACGTTCTCGGTTCGGAAGTCGATCTGGCCGGCCTTGAAGGCCTCAAGGGCGACGGTGTTGTCGCGGAAATACTCGAACCGCGTCACGTCGAAATTCTGCGTGCCGCGCATCGCCGGGATGTCCTTCGCCCACCAGTCCGCGACGCGGCGATAGACGATGCTGCGTCCCGCGTCGAAGCGCTCGATCCGGTAGGGGCCGGAGCCGAGCGGCGCTTCCAGGATCGGGCGCGTGAAGTCGCGGCCTTCCCACCAATGCTTCGGCAGCACCATCAGCTGCCCCAGGATCAGCGCCAGCTCGCGGTTCTCATCCGTGCGGAAGCGGAAGGTGACGCGATGCGGCGTCTCGGCCACGGCCTCGGTCACGTCGGCGTAGTAGGCGCGGAAGAAGGGGCGGCCGTGCTGGCGCAGCGTCTCGAAGCTCCAGACGACGTCCTCGGCCGTCAGCGGCCGGCCATCATGCCAGCGCGCGGCCGGGTTCAGCGCGAAGGTGACGCCCTTGCGGTCCGCCGGCAGGTCGATCCATTGCGCGAGATAGGGGTATTCGGTGCTCGCCTCGTCGGCGCTCTCCTTGAGCAGAGTGTCGTAGATCAGCGTCGAGCCGACGCCGGCCGTGCCGCGGATGATGAAGGGGTTGAAGCTGTCGAAGCTGCCGAGCGCCCAGCGCGCGATCTCGCCGCCCTTCGGCGCCTCCGGGTTTACCCAGGGGAAGTGGGTGAAGTCGGCCGGCAGTTGCGGCTCGCCCAGCAGGGACAGCGCATGGGTCCGCACCGCCTGGCCGGGGGTGCCGCCCGCGGGTGTGACGGCACGGGCGGCGGCCGGCACGAGGCCGAGCGCAAGGGACAGCGAAAGCAGGTCTCGGCGTCGCATGGCCGAGAGTGTGGGGACGCGCCGCGCCCGCGGCAACAGCGCCGTCACAAGTCGAGCAGGGCGGAAACTTCCGGCAACAGCGCCGGGTCTCCCACCGCGAGCACGGTGCCGTCCCCATCGAGCCGCAGCGGCCGCCCGGCCCAGTCGGTGCACCGCCCGCCGGCACCCTCCACCACCGGGACCAGGGCGGCCCAGTCCCAGGGCTTCATCGTCGCGTCCACCACCACGTCCACCAGGCCCAGCGCCAGCAGGCCATAGGCGTAGCAGTCGCCGCCCCAGGTGGTCCGCCGAGCCGCTTCCTTCACGGCGGCGAAGCGCGGCGCGGTGGCCGCATCGAATATGTCGGGCGAGGTGCAGGACAGCTCGGCCTCGGCAAGACTGGCGCAGGGCCGGCAGCGCGGCGTGCCGCCGAAGCGGGAGGCGAAGCGGGTCGGCTCCCCGGCGATGCCGATCCAGCGTTCCCCGGTCGTCGGCTGGTCGATGATGCCAAGGACGGGGGCGCCGCGATGCAGCAGGCCGATCAGCGTGCCGAACAGCGGTCGGCCGGTGACGAAGGCGCGCGTGCCGTCGATCGGGTCGAGCACCCAGACCCAATCGGCATCCGCGCGTTCCTCGCCATATTCCTCGCCGATCACCCCATGATCGGGCAGGCGATGCGCCAGAAGCCCGCGGATCGCCCGCTCCGCGGCCTTGTCGGCCTCGGTGACGGGGCTGGCGTCGCCCTTGGCTTCGACCAGCAGGGCCGAGCGGAACAGCGGGCGGATCACCTGCCCCGCCAGGTCGGCCGCTTCCTCCGCGATAGCGAGGAAGTCGGCGGCCTGCGCCGTCACGCCCGCCGGCCCGGCCGCGCCCTCAGGGCAGCGGCTTCGGATTGTCGTCCAGCGAGCGCAGGAAGGCGATGACGTCGGCGCGCTGCTGAAGGTTGCGCAGGCCGGCGAAGGCCATGCGCGTGCCCGGCATCGCCTCGCGCGGGTTCGCGATGAAGGCGTTCAGCGCCTCGTAGTCCCACGGCTTGTCGGCCAGGGCGCGGTTCGCCGGCGAATAGTTGAAGCCCTGCGCATGCGCATGCGGCCCGCCGACGACGCCCCAGAGGTTCGGCCCGACGCCGTTCGGCCCGCCCTTGGCGAAGTTGTGGCAGGAAGCGCAGAGGCGCTGCGCCAGCTGGCGGCCACTATCCACATTGGCCGCGGCCAGGAGCGGCCCGACCGGCTCGAGCGCCGGAGCGGCCGGCGTCGCCGGCGTGGCAGCCGGGGGCGGCGCGCCCGTTGCGATCGCCGCCTCGTATTGATGCGGCGGCGAGACCAGGAACTTGCCGACCAGGCCCGCGACCATGAAGGTGATGCCCGCGGTCAGCACCGCGGCCGCGGCCTTGTTGAATTCCAGACTCATCCCGGATGCCACCCTTCCCGAACGCGGCCCCGCTGCCTTGCCGCCCGTCCCGGCTGCCGCGCAGGACGGAGCCGCTGGCCGGGCTGCGCCGGCAGGCTTGCGCCGGGGCCAACGTGCCGTAAAACCGCGCGGAACATAGAGGCGGTGCGAAACCTCGACAACCCGCCCGCCCGCCGAACGCGCGGCCGCGTCGCCGCCCAGCGCCCACAGGACAGAAATGGACAGCACCGCCGCCGCCCCGCGCCAGACCGCTTCGCCGGAGGGTGGCCAGATCATCGCCTTCCAGGGCATGCCCGGCGCCTATTCGGACCTGTCCTGCCGGCACGCCTATCCGGGATGGACCACCCTGCCCTGTGCCTCCTTCGAGGCGGCGATGCAGGCGGTGCGCGAAGGCCGCGCCGCGCTCGCCATGCTGCCCTGCGAGAACTCGCTGGCAGGCCGCGTGCCCGACATCCACCGCCTGCTGCCCGATTCCGGCCTGCATGTCGTCGGCGAGCATTTCCAGCGCGTCGAGCACTGCCTGCTCGCGCCGAAGGGCGCCAGCATCGCCACGCTGAAGCGTGCGCACAGCCATCCGATGGCGCTCGGCCAGGTGCTGCGGGTGCTGAAGGAGCTCGACCTGCAGGCGGTGATCGAGGCCGACACCGCCGGCGCCGCGAAGCTGATCGCGGAGCGCGGCGGCATCGAGGACGCGGCGATCGCGAGCGAGCTCGCCGCGGCGGTCTACGGGCTCGAGATCCTGCGCCGCAACGTCGAGGACGAGGCGCACAACACCACGCGCTTCTACGTCATGTCCCGCACCCCCCTCTCGCCGCCCTATGGCGAGGGCCACTGGGTGACCAGCTTCGTCTTCCGCGTCCGCAACATCCCCGCCGCGCTCTACAAGGCGCTCGGCGGCTTCGCGACCAACGGCGTGAACATGACCAAGCTCGAGAGCTACATGGTCAACGGCGAGTTCACCGCGACGCAGTTCCTGGCCGATGTGGACGGCAAGCCGGACGAGCCGGCGCTGGCGCGCGCGCTGGAGGAACTGGCCTTCTTCTCGGCCGACCTGCGCATCCTCGGCACCTATCCCGCGCACCCCTACCGGCTGGCGCAGCGCGAGGGGAACTGAGGCGCCCCGTCCGACGGGAGCTCCGCGCTACCAGTAGAAGCCCTGCGGGCGCACGCGCTCCACGCCGCCGCTGCGGATCACGCCGCGGCGCCGCAGGCAGGCGTCGAAGGCGTTCGATTCCGCCTCCACCGCCATCGCGGTCAGCCTGTCCTCCTGCGTGCGGTTGCTCGGGTTCATCTCGCGCCAGACATTGCGCACCGACGGGTCGCGCCGCGCCTCCTGCCGGCATTCCGCCACGACGGGATCGTTCGGCAGTTCCGCCGCGACGCGCCGCTCCTCCGGCGTGCTGCCACAGCCAGCGGCCAGAAGCGCCGGCAGCGCCAGCGCGAGCAGGGTTGCGCGCATCATGTCCCGGCCTCCAGCCAGTCCTCGATCAGCCGCCGCGCGATGGAATCGACCCGCGGCAGGGAGAAGCCGAGCGCCTGGTGGTTGCGCAGCTCCGCGCGGGAGAACCAGCGCGCGTCCTTGAGCTCCTCCGGGTCGATCCGGATCGCCTCGGTCAGGCCCTCGGCGTGGAAGCCGATCATGATGGAGGAGGGGAAGGGCCAGGGCTGGGAGGAATGATAGGCGACCTCGCCCACCGCGACGCCCGCCTCCTCCATCACCTCGCGCCGCACCGCCTCCTCGAAGCTTTCGCCCGGCTCCACGAAGCCGGCCAGCGTCGAATACATCGTCACGTTCGGGAAGCGGTGCGAGTGGCCGAGCAGGCAATGGTCGCCGCGCACCACCAGCATGATCACCGCGGGGTCGGTGCGGGGGAAATGCTGCGTGTTGCAGCCGGTGCAGACCATCGCATGGCCGGCGCTGCGCGGTGCGCAGGGGGCGCCGCAGGCGCCGCAGAAGCGGTGCCGGGTGCGCCAGTGCATCATGCCGCGGGCATGCGCCAGCACGCTGGCCTCGCCGGGCGGCAGCAGCCCGGCCACCTGCCGCAGGTCGGCGAAGCTGCCCATGCCCTCGGGCAGCAGCGGCAGCGGGTCCTCGGCGGCCGAGCAGTCCACGGCGAAGACCGGCCGCTTCTCCCACAGGCCGAGGAAGGCCCAGGGGCCGTCCTGCATGCGCAACGCCTCGGCGGCCTCGGCGGTGAGCAGCACGGCCTCGGGATGGCCGTCCTCCACGCCTTTCATCAGGTTGCGGCTGCGCCAGACGGGGGCGAAGAGCGTCTCGGGGTCGGCCAGGGTCTGGTGGATCCAGTCCGCGTCCTCGCGCAGGTGGCCGGCGCGGTCGAGGGGACTGCCGGTATAGGCGTTGGGCCGGCTGGCGGGGATCGAGAGCATGCGCCCGGTGATGTGCCATGCGGCCCTTGGGCCGGCAACCGCGGGCGTGGCGGGAGACTTCCGGGATCGGCTATTCTCGGCCAGCGGAGGCGAGCATGCCCGACGACCTCTATGACCGTGACTTCGTCGCCTGGGCCCAGGCCCAGGCCGATCGCCTGCGCCGGGTCGCTGCCGGCGAACGGGTGAACGATCTCGATTGGGCGAATGTCATCGAGGAGATCGAGACCTCGGGGCGGAGCGAGGTCCAGGCTGTGGCGTCGCTGCTCGAGCAGGGGCTGATCCACGCGATGAAGGTCGCGGCTTGGCCGGACCACCCCGCCGCCGGGCACTGGCGCGGCGAAGTCCGGACCTTCCTGAACAACGCGCTCAGACGCTTCACACCCAGCATGCGGCAGCTTCTGGACCTGCCGGGAATCCATGCCGACGCGCTGGATGCCGTGCTGGAGATGGACATGGGCCAGCCGCCGATGGCGCTGCGCGCCGATACCGACCTGACCCTGGATGAGTTGCTTTCGCGCGACCTGCGCCCGGATGCGCTGGTGGCCCGGCTGCGCAAGGGCTGATCCCTGACCATTGCCCCAGGACGCCCGAACCCCGATATTGGGGGCGGAAGGTCGGCGACGGACGTGCCCCTCGCCAACCCGGTCAGGTCCGGAAGGAAGCAGCCGTAACGAGTTCTCGCGCGGGTCGCCCGCCGGCCTTCCACCCGGCCTTTTCCCACCCTGGCCCGACCGGCCCCCTCAGCGATCCCGGACCGATGGCCAGCGACCTCCTCGGCAATTCCATCCCAGAAGACCTGCCGGAGCCGCCAGCGCCCGACGGGCCGGGCCTGTTCGGCGACCCTGCCCCCGCCGCCCCGCCGCCCGCCGCCCCGCCGCCCGCCGCCCCGAGCCTTTCGGCCGAGCCCGCCGCGCCCTATCGCGTCCTCGCCCGCAAATACCGCCCCACCGCCTTCGACGACCTGATCGGGCAGGAGGCGCTGGTCCGCACCCTGCGCAACGCCTTCGCGCAGGGCCGCGTCCACCACGCCTTCATGCTGACCGGCGTGCGCGGCGTCGGAAAGACCACGACCGCGCGCATCATCGCCCGCGCGTTGAACTGCGTCGGCCCCGACGGCAA
Source organism: Falsiroseomonas bella (assembly GCF_003173615.1). Lineage (GTDB taxonomy): Bacteria > Pseudomonadota > Alphaproteobacteria > Acetobacterales > Acetobacteraceae > Falsiroseomonas > Falsiroseomonas bella. The sequence continues at coordinate 806,546 of NZ_QGNA01000001.1, forward strand.
GGGCGGCCCGACGCCCGATCCCTGCGGCGTCTGCCCCGAATGCCGCGCCATCCTGGCCGACCGCCATCCCGACTACATCGAGCTCGACGCCGCCTCCAACCGCGGCATCGACGATGTGCGGGAGCTGCGGGACATGCTGCGCTTCCGCCCCAGCCAGGGGCGGTTCAAGGTCATCATGCTGGACGAGGTCCACATGCTGACCGAGCCCGCCTTCAACGCCCTGCTCAAGACGCTGGAGGAGCCGCCGCCGGACGCCAAGTTCATGCTGGCGACGACGGAGCTGCGGAAGGTACCGGCCACCATCCTCTCGCGCTGCCAGACCTTCCATCTGCGCCGCGTGCCGCAGGAACAGCTGCGCGCGCATTTCGCGAAGATCTGCGCCGCCGAGGCCGTGACGGCGGAGGAGGAGGCGCTGGCCATGGTCGCCCGCGCCGCCGACGGCTCGGTGCGCGACGGCCTCTCCATCCTGGACCAGGCGATCGCGCTGGCCGGCGGCGCGGGCGTGACCGCGCAGGGCGTGCAGGAGATGCTGGGCCTGGCGGAGCGCGGCCTGGCGCTCAGCCTGATGGAGGCGCTGATGGGCGGGGACGTGGCGCGCGCCCTGGCGCTGTCCGAGGAAGCGCATGCGCGCGGCACCGATCCGGGCGTGGTGCTCTCGGACCTGCTGGCGCTGACGCATCTGCTCTCGCGCCTCAAGACCATCCCGGCGCTGCGCAAGGACGCCGCGCTGACCGAGGACGAGCGCGTGCGCGGCGCGGCGCTGGCCGACCGGCTCTCGATTCCCGTGCTCGCGCGCGCCTGGCAGATGCTGCTGAAGGGCGTGCAGGAAGTGGCGCAGGACGGCGTGGACCGCCGCGCCGCGATGGAGATGGTGCTGATCCGGCTTGCCCATGCGGCCGAGCTGCCGACGCCGGGCGACCTGGTGCGGCGGCTGACCGAGCAGGGCGGTGCGGCGCCGGCCTCGCCCGCTCCCGGCGGCGGTCCGGGTGGCGGGCTGCGCGCCATCGCGGGCGGCGGCGCCGTTGCGGCCGCCGCGCCCGCGCCGGCCCCGGCCGCGCTGCCGCAGCCGGCCAACTGGCGCGAGGTGGTCGCGCTGACATCTGGCCGCGAGCCGCGGCTGCATTCCGAGCTGCTGTTCTACGCGCGCCCCGTCTCGGTCACGCCCGGCCGCATCGAGCTGCAGCCCGACGCGAACGCCTCGCGCGATCTCGCGCAGCGTCTCTCCGCCTTCCTGCAGCAGGCGACCGGCACGCGCTGGACCATCAGCCTGGTCAATGCCGGCGGCGGCGCAACGCTGGCCGAGCAGGGCCGGGCCGCCGAGCAGGACCGCCGCGCGCTGGCCCGCGCGCATCCGCTGGTGCAGGCCGTGCTGGAAGCCTTCCCCGGCGCCACGATCGAGGCTGTGCGCGACGGCGCGCTGGATGCCTATGGCCTGCCGCCACCTTCCGCCCCCGACGGCGACGGCCGCGACTTCGCGCCGCCGGATGCGGAGCCGGCCGGCTTCGACGACGAATTCCCCGCAGAGGACTGAGACGCGATGAAGAACCTCGGCAACATGCTGAAGCAGGCGCAGCAGATGCAGGCGCGCATGCAGGAGATGCAGGCGAAGCTGGAGGCGATGGAGGTGGAAGGCGCCTCCGGCGGCGGCATGGTGAAGGTCACGCTGTCCGGCAAGGGCGACCTGCGCCGCGTGGCGATCGACCCCTCGCTGATGACGGCGGACGAGAAGGAAGTGCTCGAGGACCTGCTCGTCGCCGCGCATGCGGATGCCAAGCAGAAGGTGGAATCCACCATGGCCGAGGAGATGCAGAAGGCCACCGCTGGGCTGAACATCCCGGGCGGCCTCGGTGGCCTTGGCGGCATGAAGCTGCCCTTCTGACGTCCCGTCTCCCTCCCCCGCATGCGGGGGAGGGTCGGGGTGGGGGCGGCGCTCCCGCCGGCATCACATGACCGATCTACCCAACGATCCCATTGAGCGCCTCATCGCGCTGCTGGCGAGGACGCCCGGCATGGGGCGGCGCAGCGCGCGCCGGGCCGTGCTGAAGATGCTGATGCGCCCGCAGGAGACGATGCTGCCGCTGGCCGAGGCGCTGACCGAAGCCGCGCGCGCCGTGCGCCCCTGCGAGACCTGCGGCAACCTCGACGCGCAGAGCCCCTGCGGCATCTGCCGCGACCCGCAGCGCGACCGCCACCTGGTCTGCGTGGTTGAGGGCGTCGCCGATCTCTGGGCGCTGGAACGCGCGCATGCGCATCGCGGGCTGTATCACGTGCTCGGCGGCGTCCTCTCGCCGCTGGCCGGCATCGGCCCGGAGGATCTCGCCGTCGGCCCGCTGCTGACGCGCATCGCCGCCGGCGGCGTGGAGGAGGTGATCATCGCGCTGCCGGCCACCGTGGATGGCACCGCGACCGCGCATTACCTGACGGACCGTCTGCGCCCTGCCGGAATCGCCGTCACGCGCCTGGCGCAGGGCGTGCCGTTGGGCGGCGCGCTGGACGTGCTGGACGAGGGCACGCTGGCCGCCGCGCTGCGCGCGCGACGGCCGGCCTGAGCTCAGACGCCCGCGGTCTGGCCCGCGGCTTCGCGTTGCATGTAGCGGCGGATGGTGGGCTCCAGGTTCTGCGCGATCCACTCCGCCATGCGCTGCTCCTCCTGCAGGCTCTCCTGCAGCAGCGGCTGGGCGGCGCTGTCTCCCGCGGCGTCGGCCATGGTCTGCAGCGCGCGGTAGGTGGCGATCTCGTAGTGCTCGAAGGCGTAGTTGGCGAAGCTGTTCTTCACCACCTCGTCCTGCGCGATCGCGTGCCCCATCGCGGCCATGTTGCCCATGATGGTGGTGCCGATATCCTTGAGCGTGGAGGGCGAGGTGCCGAGCGCGTTCAGGATGCGGTCGATCCGCTGCTGCTGCCGGCGGCTTTCCTCGACATGCTCGCGCAGACGTTCCCGAAGCTCGGGGTAGTTCTCCAGCCTTTCGACTTGCCGCTGGCAGAGCTGGATGGCCTGCGCTTCCAGCGCATGCGCATCCTTCAGGCCGGCGATGTAGATGTCGCGAATGCTCGTGGCCATGCGCCGTGGTCCTTTCGCAGGGGGTGCGGGGGGAACGGCAGACCGACCCCACCGGTTCCGCCCCTCGCGCGGCGCGGCGGGGCCGTGGTAGCATGTTGGCGAGTTCCCGTAGCTCAGCTGGATAGAGCACCAGATTCCTAATCTGGGGGCCGTGGGTTCGAATCCCGCCGGGAACACTTCCGCCGACTTCAGCGCTGCGAACCCACGGTTTCGGTGTCGCCCGCCTGCGGCGGGACGGTTCGAATCCCGCCGGCAACACTTCCGCCGACTTCAGCGCTGCGAACCCACGGTTTCGGTGTCGCCCGCCTGCGGCGGGACGGTTCGAATCCCGCCGGCAACACTTTTTTCGTTTTCGATCCCGCAATTTTCGCGCTCGCGCCTCAGCCGGGCGGGTGGGATCCCGCGCGGACACCACGTCACCGGCACGCTTCAGCCGCTCACCCCTTCGAATGGCCGTCAGGCTTCAGCCGGCTCAGCACGTACAGCGTCAGCACCGTGAAGACCGCGATCACCACCGCCACGTCATAGGCCGAGAGCGCCACCGCGATCCCGATTGCGCCCGTGGCCCAGAGGGACGCGGCCGTGGCCGTGCCATGCACCTCGCCGCCGCCCTTCAGGATCGCACCGCCGCCGATGAAGCCGATGCCCGTGATCACGCCCTCGATCACGCGCGCGACGGCCTCCGGTTCGCCGGCGGTCACATGCTCGGTGGCGAGGACGAAGCCGCAGGAGGCCACGGCGACGAGCGGAAAGGTGCGCAACCCGGCGCTGCGATCCTCCCGCTCGCGGTTCCAGCCGATCAGGAAGGCGAGCGCATAGGCGATCGCGAGGTCGCGCACCTCCGGCAGGAAGGACAAATGCCGCACGGAGGGCAGCAGCTCCGAAAGGTCCATCCGCCGCTAACCCGTTGCGCGGCAGGCCGTTCCGCGCGCCCCGCGCGGTCAGTGCCGGGTCGCGCGCCGCGGCAGCTTGCTGCGCTTGGCACTGGCCAAGTCGTGCAATTCCTTCTCGCTCATGGACTCGGCCATGCCCTTCGAGGCGCCCTTCAGGCTGGACTTGGGCGTCTCTCCGCGCTTCGCGGACAGGGCGGCGCCGGCCGCCATCTGCTGCTTCTTCGACTTCGCAGGCATCGCGCGTTCCTCCGCTGCCACCCCCGACCGAGGGGGGCGTTGCGGCACAACGCACCGGGCGCGCGGCCGCTTCGCGGCGCGGCCCTCAGCCGCCGCGACCCTCCGCGATGGCGGCGCCGAGTGCGCGCAGCACCTCCGCCACGCCCTCGCCGGCAACGCCCGAGACGGCCATCGCCGGGCGCCCGGCGGCGCGCGAGAGCGCCTTCAACCGCGCGGCGCGCACCTGCGGCGTGATCGCATCCACCTTGTTGAGGGCGACGATCTCCGGCTTGTCCGCCAGGTCGTGGCCATACCCTTCCAGTTCGCGCCGGACGGTGCGGTAGGCGCGCGCCGGGTCGGCCTGGGTGCCGTCCACCAGGTGCAGCAGCACGGCGCAGCGCTCGATGTGGCCGAGGAAGCGGTCGCCGAGCCCGGCACCCTCGCTCGCGCCCTCGATCAGGCCGGGGATGTCGGCCAGCACGAATTCGGTCGTCGCATCCGGCCGCACCACGCCGAGCTGCGGGTGCAGCGTGGTGAAGGGGTAGTCCGCGATCTTCGGCCGCGCGGCGGAGACGGCGGCGAGAAAGGTGGATTTGCCGGCGTTCGGCAGCCCGACCAGGCCCGCATCGGCGATCAGCTTCAGCCGCAGCCAGACGCTGCGCTCCTCGCCCGGATGGCCCTTGTCGGCGCGGCGCGGGGCGCGGTTGGTGGAGGATTTGTAGTGGGCGTTGCCGAAGCCGCCATCGCCGCCGCGGCACAGCACCACGCGCTGGCCCACCGCGGTCAGGTCCGCCAGCAGCGTCTCCCGGTCCTCGGCCAGGATCTGCGTGCCGACGGGCACCTTCAGCACCACGTCGTCCGAGGCCGCGCCGGTGCGGTCGGAACCCGCGCCGTTGCCGCCCTTCCGCGCGCGGAAATGCTGCGCGTAGCGGTAGTCGATCAGGGTGTTGAGGCCGTCCACCGCCTCGGCCAGCACGTCGCCGCCCTTGCCGCCATTGCCGCCATCCGGCCCGCCGAACTCGATGTATTTCTCGCGGCGGAACGCCACGACGCCGTCGCCGCCGTCGCCGGCCTTCAGGTGGACCTTCGCCTCGTCGAGGAATTTCATGGCAGGGGCCTGGAAACGCGAACGGGGGCCGAGAGGCCCCCGTCCAGCGTCCGCGCGGGCGGAAGGGTTACTCGGCCGCGGCCGGCAGCGGCACGACGGAGACGTGCACGCGGCCTTCGGCCTTGCGCTCGAACTTCACCTGGCCGTCCACGGCGGCGTGGATGGAGTGGGTGCGGCCGACCAGCACGTTGGTGCCGGGGCGCATCTTGGTGCCGCGCTGGGTGACGATGATGTTGCCGGCCTTCACGACCTGCCCGCCCGAGCGCTTCACGCCGAGCCGCTTGCCGGCCGAATCGCGCCCGTTGCGCGAGGAGCCGCCTGCCTTCTTGTGTGCCATGGTGGGGTGCTCCCTTAGCTCTGCGTCAGGCCGCCGCGATCTCGGCGATCTTCAGCACGGTCTGGTGCTGGCGGTGGCCGTTCTTCCGGCGGCTGTTCTGCCGGCGGCGCTTCTTGAAGATGATGACCTTGTCGCCGCGGGTCTGCTCGACGACGGTCGCGGTCACCTTCGCGCCCGGGACGGTCGGCGCGCCGAGGGTCACGCCGGCATCGGTGCCGATGGCCAGGACGTCGTGGAAGGTGATGGTGGCGCCGGGCTCGGCCTCGAGCTTCTCGACGGTGAGCACGGCGTCGGGGGTGACGCGGTACTGCTTGCCGCCGGTGCGGATCACTGCGTAGGTCATTGCTCGCGCTCGGGCTTTCGGGGTCCGGTGCTTCGGTCTGTCCGGGCTGGCGCCCGGTTGGTCTGGATCGGCCGCACCTGGCCGGTGCCGGCCAAACGCAACCGCCGGCGGCCGCGGGGCCTGCCGGAGGAGCGGGCGTATAGCGGTCGCGGCCGGCGGGAGTCAACGTCGCGGACGCACAGGCGAGTTGCCAGCGCGCCGCGCCGCTTCTATACCGCGCCGCCCACCTGCGGAGAGGTGGCAGAGTGGTCGATCGCGTCGGTCTCGAAAACCGAAGTCCGTGCAAGCGGACCGTGGGTTCGAATCCCACCCTCTCCGTTCCTGCCCGACACCGGCGCCGGCATGACATGCAGCGCCTGTACCTGTCCCTGCAGCGTCGAGGCCAGAGCCCGAGGCAGCGCGCGGCGCAAAGCCCGCGGCTGCAAATCCGACCTGGATGCTTGAAAAAGGTGCGCCGGGCGCTGGTGCCGACACCCGGATTTGAACCGGGGACCTACTGATTACGAATCAGTTGCTCTACCGCTGAGCTATGTCGGCGCGCGACCCGGCGCCTATAGCGGCCCCCGGGCCCGCCGGCAACCTCCGTGGCCGCCACGCCCCCGCGCCTGCCGCTGTCCGGCGGAGGATGCTACGCTTTTCGGAACATGCTGCGCCGCACCTTGCTCCTCCTCGCCGTGGCAGCCCTGGGCGCGGGGGCTTGGTGGGCCTGGCGGGCGCTGCCGCCGCGGGTCGCCATCGCCGTCGCCACCACCGGCCCCGCGCTCGAAGCCGTCTACGCCACCGGCTCGGTGGAGCCCGTCCACTGGGCCCGCGTCGGCCCTGCCACCCGCGCCCGCATCACGGAGGTGCTGGTCCAGGAAGGAGAGAGGGTCACCGAAGGCCAGGCCCTGGCCCGCCTCGACGCACGCCAGGCCGAGCTTCTTGCACGCGAGGCCGAGGCGCGCGCCCGCTTCGCGGATGACGACCTGACCCGCACCCGCACCCTCGTCACCCGCGACATCGCCGCCCGCGCCACGCTGGAACGCGCCGAGCGCGACGCCCGCGCCGCCCGCGCCGCGGCAGACGCCCTGGTGCAGCGGCTCGAGGATTTCGTCGTCCGCGCGCCCACCGACGGCCTCGTGCTGCGGCGCGACGCGGAGGTGGGCGAGGTGGTGGACACCCCGGCCTCCCTGTTCTGGATCGGCGAGCCGCGTCCGCTGCGCGTCACTGCCGAGGTTGACGAGGAGGACATCGCGCGCATCGAGCCCGGCCAGCGCGTGCTGCTGCGCGCCGACGCCTTCGCCGCGCGCGTTCTGACAGGGGAGGTGGCGCAGATCACGCCCAAGGGCGACACCACGCGCAAGGCCTATCGCGTGCGCCTCGCCCTGCCCGACGATACGCCGCTGCTGATCGGCATGACCGTGGAGGCCAACATCGTCCTGCGCGAGACGCCCGATGCCGTGCTGGTGCCGCCGGCCGCCGTGGTGCTGCCCTCGGCCGGGCGCGGCGTGGCCGCGGCGCCCCTCCGGCCCGGCGCCACCCGCACCGGCACGGTCTGGGTGGTGGTGAAGGAAGCCGCGCAGCGCCGCCAGGTGGAGATCGGCGTGCAGGGTCCGCGCGCCACCGAGATCCGCCGCGGCGTCGCGGCCGGCGAGGCGGTGATCCTCGACCCGCCCGAAAGCCTGCGCGACGGCCACGCGATCAGGCTCAGGCCATGAACCTGATCCTGGAGCTCGCCCGCGGGATGCTGCGCCGGCGCCGCCGGCAGACCATCGTCTCGGTCTCCGGCGTGGCGCTCGGCGTCGCCTTCTTCATCGCCATCGCCGCGCTGATGCGTGGCTTCCAGACCTACTTCGTCAACCAGATCATCGATGTCGCGCCGCACATCACGATCAAGGACGAAACCCGCCTTCCGCCCGCGCAAGCCGCCGAGATCATGGTGACCGACGGCGCCGTGCAGGTGCATGGCGTGAAGCCGCGCGACCGCATCCGCGGCATTCGCGCGGCCGGCGACAAGCTCGCGATCCTGGAAGCGATGGATGGCGTCGCCGCCGCGCCCGTTCTGCAGGGCCAGGCGCTGCTGCGCTACGGGTCGCGCGACGTCTCGGCCGTCATCACGGGGATCGATCCCGCGCGCCATGTCCGCGTCTCCAACATCGAGAAGGACATGACCGCGGGGCGACTCGAGGATCTGCGCAGCACCGCGAACGGGATCGTCATCGGCGAGGGGCTCGCCTTCAAGCTCGGCGTGAAGATGGGCGACACCATCTCCGCCGTGTCGCCGTCCGGCGTCGCGCTGTCCATGAAGGTGGTCGGGCTGTTCCGCACCGGCATCCAGCAGGTGGACCAGTCCAACGGCTTCGCGCTGCTGAAGGTGAACCAGGTGCTGCAGGACCGGCCGAACGTGGTGAACCAGATCCTGCTGCGCCTGGCCGACGTGACGCGCGCCGAGCCGCTGGCCCGCCAGATCGAGGCGCGCTTCGGCGAACGCACCGAAAGCTGGGAGGAGCAGAACCAGAACATCCTCACCGTCTTCGTGATCCAGAACGCGATCATGTATTCGGTGACGGGCGCGATCCTGCTGGTCGCCGCCTTCGGCATCTACAACATCATCTCCACCGTCGTGTTCGAGAAGACGCGCGATATCGCCATCCTGAAGTCGCTCGGCTTCACCGAGGGCGACATCCAGCGCCTGTTCCTGGTGCAGGGCATCATCGCCGGCCTGCTCGGCGCCATCGCCGGCTGCCTGCTCGGCGCGCTGATGGTGGAGGCGCTGGCGCAGATCCGCTTCAACGTGAACACGCCGGCCGGCAACGACCGCTTCATCCTGGCGCGCGACTGGCGCGTCTATGTGGCGGCCAGCATCTTCGCCGTGCTCGCCGCCGGCATCGCGGCGGTGATCCCGGCGCGCCGCGCCAGCCGGCTCGATCCGGTGCAGGTCGTGCGCGGGGCGGCGTGAGCGACCATTCCGACGACCGCGCGCAGAAGCCGCCGCTGATCGAGGCGCGCGGCGTCACGCGCACCCTGCCGGAAGGCGTCACGCTGGTGCGCGACATCTCGCTCGCGATCGGGCCGGGCGAGTTCGTCGCGATCACCGGACCGTCCGGCTCCGGCAAGTCCTCGCTGCTGTATCTGCTCGGCCTGCTCGACCGCCCCACCTCCGGCGAGGTGCTGCTGGAAGGGCAGGACACCGCGCGGCTGCCGGCGAAGGAGATGGCGGCGCTGCGCCTCGCGCGGCTCGGCTTCGTGTTCCAGTTCCACTTCCTGCTGCCGGAGTTCAGCGCGCTCGACAACGTGCTCATCCCGATCCGCCGGCTCGGCCGCCTCAGTGACAAGGCGGGGCGGGAACGCGCGATGGCGCTGCTCGACACGCTCGGCCTGGCGGATGCCGCCCGAAAACTGCCGGAACAGCTCTCGGGCGGCATGCGCCAGCGCGCGGCCATCGCGCGGGCGCTGGCGAATGATCCGGCCCTGCTGCTGGCGGACGAGCCGACCGGCAACCTCGACACCAAGAACGCCGCCGCGGTGTTCGACACCTTCGCGCAGATGGTGGCGCGGGACGGACGCTCGGTCATCGTCGTCACCCACGATCCCGGCCTCGCCGCGCGCGCCACGCGGCAGGTGCATCTGGTGGACGGGCGCATCCTCTACGATGAGGCGACGCGCCGCTGAGGCGGCGTGCGACGCCTCACGGCACGACGATGCCGAGCGGCGACGGCGCGTCCGTCACCTCCACCGGCAGCAGCCCGGCCGGATCGCCATCCGCCTGCACCGGCACCGCGCCGGCGGCGGCAAGGCGGATGCGCCGCGCCGGCATGATCTCCACGCCGGGCAGGCGCGGGATCAGCCCGAGCGGCAGCGCCGCGCCGGCCAGCGCCGCCTGCAGCGCGCCGCTGCGCCGGAACAGCACCAGCCGGAAGCCCGGCTCGGCGGCGCGCGCATCGGGCGCGATGCGGTAGCGCCCGGCATAGAGCCGGCCCTTCGTCACGATGGCGCTTGCCGCCGTCGTGGTCACGCCGTCGAAGGTCACGGCGATCGGCGGGAAGTCGTAGCGCGCCATCTGTCGCAGCGATTCCAGCACATAGGCCGCACGCCCGATGCGACGCTTGAGCCCGAGATCGAGCCGCGCCACGACGGCCGCGTCGAAGCCGGCACCGAGCATCTGCACGAAGAGCCGCTCGCTGCCATCGGCGAACCGCGCCAGGCCTGGCCGCAGCGTCGCGATGCGCCCGGCTGCGATCACCGCCGCCGCGCGGTCCGGCGCCTGCGGCAGGCCGAGTTCCCAGGCCAGCACATTCGCCGTGCCGAGCGGCAGCACGCCGAGCGCCGCGGCGCTGCCGGCAAGGCCCGCCGCGACCTCCGCGATCGTGCCGTCGCCGCCGGCGGCGACCACCAGCGGGACGCCGCGCGCGGCGGCGCTGCGCGCCAGCACGGCCGCGTCGCCCGGCCCGCGTGTCTCCGCGACCTGCGGCGCAAGCCCGCGTGCGCGCAGCGCGCCGAGCGCACGCGAGAGGCGGCGTTGCCGCCCGGCGCCGGCCGCCGGATTGAACACGATGAGCACGGGCGCCGCGTAGCGCCGCCACGTGACGATTCGCAAACGCTTTGCTGACGAGCGCGTGACATGCGATGCGCGCATCGCTCCGCGGCCTGCCGCGCACAACACGTCATTCAAGATTCACGTCGAATCGTTGAGCGGTCGGCTAAAGCCCGCCCACGCAACGGAAGCCGTCAGGCCGCGTTGCGCGGTGGTGGTGGCGGGAGCCGGACGGGCATGCACAGCATCGAGGCGAAGCGTCACTACCGCAGCGTGTTCCTCTCCGACCTGCATCTCGGCACCCGCGGCTGCCGCGCCGATTTCCTGGTGGACTTCCTGCGCCGCGTCGAGTGCGACCGGCTGTTCCTGGTCGGCGACATCGTGGATGGCTGGCGCCTGCGGAAATCCTGGTACTGGGACTCCCACCACGACGAGGTGATCCGCCTGGTGCTGCGCGCCGCGCGCAACGGCACCGAAGTCACCTACATCCCCGGCAACCACGACGAGGCGCTGCGCGACTGGCTCGGCATGGAGATCGCCGGCGTGCGCCTGCTGAACGAGGCCGTGCACCACGCCGCGGACGGCCGCCGCTACCTGGTGATCCATGGCGATCAGTTCGACAGCGTGGTGCGCTACGCCAAGTTCCTCGCCCATCTCGGCGACTGGGCTTACGACTGGGCGCTGACGATGAACCGCTGGTTCAACGCGGCGCGCCGGCGCTTCGGCTATCCCTACTGGTCGCTGTCGCAATGGCTGAAGCGCCAGGTGAAGGAGGCGGTGAAGGCGATCGACCGCTTCGAGACGGCGCTGGCGCAGGAAGCGCGCCGTCGCGGCCTGGACGGCGTGGTCTGCGGCCACATCCACCATGCGGAGATGCGCACGGTGAACGGCGTGCTCTACATGAACGACGGCGACTGGGTGGAAAGCTGCACCGCGCTGGTCGAGCATTTCGACGGCCGCTTCGAACTGGTGGACTGGGCGCGGGAGAACCGCCTCTCCTTCTTCCAGGCGCCGGCGCGCCCGGTCGAAGCGGCTGCCTGACGCGGACGGGCGGCATTGGACGGCATTCCGGTCTGGGGGATGGGCGCGCTCGCCGAAAGCCGACCCGGCCCGCACCGCATCCTGGTGGTCAGCGATGCGTGGCATCCGCAGGTGAACGGCGTCGTGCGCACCCTGACCACGGTCGTGAAGGAATTGCGCGCAGCAGGCGACACTGTGGAGGTGATCGGCCCGGACCGCTTCGCCTCCTTTCCCATGCCGGGCTATGCGGAGATCCGGCTGGCCATCGCGCCCGGACGCAAGCTGGCACGCATGACGGAGGCCTTCGCGCCGGATGCGGTGCACATCGCCACGGAAGGCCCGCTCGGCTGGGCGATGCGCCGCATCTGCCTGAAGCGCGGCTGGCGCTTCACCACCAGCTTCCACACCCGCTTCCCCGAATATCTGCACGCGCGCACGCGCATCCCCACCGCCTGGTCCTGGGCCGTGATGCGCCGCTTCCATGAGGCCGGGTCCGGCACCTTCTGCGCCACGCCCTCCCTCGCGCGCGAACTCGCGGGGCAGGGCTTCACGCATGTGGTGCCCTGGTCGCGCGGCGTGGACCTCGCCCGCTTCCGGCCGGATGCCGCGGCGCATGGCGCGCCGGAGACGTGGGAGGCGCTGCCGCGGCCGATCTTCCTCTATGCCGGGCGCGTCGCGCTCGAGAAGAACATCGGGGCCTTCCTCGCGCTCGACCTGCCGGGCAGCAAGGTGGTGGTCGGCGACGGGCCGCAGCGCGCCGCGCTGCAGAAGCGCTTCCCGCACGCGCATTTCGCCGGCTATCGGGAGAATGGCGCGCTCGCTCGGGCCTATGCGCAGGCGGATGTCTTCGTCTTCCCCTCCCGCACCGACACCTTCGGGCTGGTGCTGCTCGAGGCGCTGGCCAGCGGCACGCCGGTGGCTGCCTATCCGGTCACCGGCCCGCTCGACGTGATCGGCGAAACGCCCGTCGGCGCGCTGGACGAGGATCTGCGCGCCGCCTGCCTCCGCGCGCTCGGCACCGACCGGGCGCGCTGCCGCGCCCATGCCGAGCAGTATTCCTGGGAGGCCTGCGCCAGCCGCTTCCGCGACAGCCTGGTGCCCGTCGGGGGCTGACGCTGGAGAGAGGGGCGGGAAATTTCCTGTCCCGCCCCGCCCGTGCTAGGGGCGCGCGCATGACGTGCCTCCCGCAGCGGGACATATGCGCAAGCTGATCCGCCATCCCGCCGTGCAGGCCGGGCTGGCGCGCATCCTCGGCGCCTATATCGCCTTCGTCGCCCGCACCACGCGCTGGACCTTGCTGAACCAGGACGCCGCCCTGGCCGAGGTCGCCTCCGGCCGGCCGCTCATCCTCGCCTTCTGGCACGAACGCCTGCCGGTGCTGCCGGTGGTGCGCCGGCTTGCCATCGCCCAGAACCCGGCCATCGCCCGGCTGACCCCCTACATCCTCGTCAGCCAGCACCGCGACGGCCGCTTCATCGGCGCGGCGGTGGAGCGCTTCGGCTTCCGCATGGTCTACGGCTCCTCCTCCCGCGGGGGCGGGCAGGCGCTGCTCGAGATGATGCGCATCCTGGAGCGCGGGGACCCTGTGGCGATCACGCCGGACGGGCCGCGCGGGCCGCGCCGCCGGGCGGCCCCGGGCGTGGCGCAGCTCGCCGCGCTCTCCGGCGCCGCGGTGCTGCCGCTCGGCGGCGCCACCCGCCATCACCGGCTGTTGCCGAGCTGGGACCGGATGATGCTGCCCCTGCCCTTCGGCCGCGGCGCCATCGCCTGCGGCAGGCTGATCCACGTGCCGCGGGACGGCGCGGAGGCGGCGCTGCCGGAGATCGCGGCGGAACTCGACGCCGCCTGCGCCGCGGCCGATGCGGCGCTCGGCATCACGCCGTGAAACCCGGCCCGATCGCCTGGCGGATCGGCGCGACGCTGCTCGCGCCGCTGCTGCCGCTGCACCTGGCCCGCCGCGCCCGGCGGGGGAAGGAGATCGCCGCGCGCCTCGGCGAGCGGCGCGGGCAGGGCGCGGCGCGCCCGCCGGGCCGGCTGTTCTGGTGGCATGCCGCGAGCGTCGGCGAAACCGGCTCGATGCTGCCGGTGCTCGGCGCGATGGCGGCGCGCGATCCGGCGCTGCATTTCCTCGTCACCACCGGCACCGTCACCTCGGCCGAGCTGCTCGCCCAGAGGCTGCCGGCCGCGCTCGCCCCGCGCGTCGCGCATCGCTTCGTCCCGCTCGACGTGCCAGCCTGGACGGCGCGGTTCCTGCGCGATTGGCGGCCGGATGCCGGCGCCTTCGTCGAAAGCGAGCTCTGGCCCAACCTGCTGGCCGAGGCGCAGCGCCGGGCGGTGCCGCTGGCTTTGGTGAACGCCCGGATGAGCGCGCGCAGCGCCGCCCGCTGGCGCCGCGCCCCCGGTCTCGCCCGCCAGACCCTCGGCGCCTTCCAGACCGTGCTGGCGCGGTCGGAGGAGGATGCGGCGCGGCTGCGCGGCCTCGGCCTGCCGCAGGTGCTCTGCTGGGGCGACGTGAAGACGGCGGCGGCGCCCCTGCCGGCCGATCCGGCGGCGCTGGAGGCGCTGCGCACGGCGATCGGCGACCGGCCGGTCTTTCTCGCCGCTTCGACCCATCCGGGGGAGGAGGCGCTGGCGCTCGCCGCCCATCGGGCGCTGGCGCCAGAGGTGCCGGGCCTGCTGACGATCCTCGTCCCCCGCCACCCGGAGCGCGGCGCGCCGGTGGCGGCCGAGGCCGGGGACCTGCCCACCGCCCGGCGCGGCGCCGGCGAACTGCCCGGGCCGGGCACCGCGATCTATGTCGCCGACACGCTGGGCGAGCTCGGCCTGTTCTACCGGCTGGCGCGGGTCGCCCTCGTGGGCGGGTCGCTGGTGCCGCATGGTGGGCAGAACCCGCTGGAGCCGGCGCGGCTCGGCTGCCCCATCCTGGTCGGCCCCCATACGCGCAACTTCGCCGAGGCCATGGAGCGGCTGCTGGCGGCCGGCGGCGCCCTCCGGCTGCCCGACGCCGCGGCGCTGGCGCCCGCGATCCGCGACGTGCTATCGGATCCGGGCCGCGCGCGGGCCATTGCTGAGGCCGCCGCCGCGGTCGCCGAAGGCCGCGCCGACCTGCCGGAGCGGCTGGCCGAGGCGTTGCTGGGCCTGCTGCCGCCGCCGGATCCTCCGGCGGAGACGCCCGCGGAAGGGCGCCGGACAGGCTTCCTGACGAACGAGGTCTGATGAGGGCACCCGGGTTCTGGGTGGGCAGCGGGGGCATCGCGCCCCTTCTCCTCACCCCCCTTTCGGCGATCTATGCCGGCGCGACCGCCCGGCGCATGGCCCGCCGCGGCTGGCAGGCGCCCGTGCCGGTGATCTGCTGCGGCAACGCCACGGCGGGCGGCGCCGGCAAGACCACCGTCGCGCTCGATATCGGCCGGCGGCTCGCCAATCGCGGGATCGCGGCGCATTTCCTGTTGCGCGGCTATGGCGGCAGCCTGAAGGGGCCGCTTCGGGTGGACCCCGATGCGCATGACAGCACCCAGGTCGGCGACGAGGCGCTGCTGCTGGCGGAGACGCGCCCAACTTGGATCTCCGGCGACCGCGGCGCCGGCGCCCAGGCGGCGGTGGCGGCGGGCGCACAGGCAATCGTGATGGATGACGGGCTGCAGAACCCGACGCTCGAGAAGGACCTGTCGCTGCTGGTGATCGATGGCGGCTTCGGCTTCGGCAACGGCCGCGTCATCCCCGCCGGCCCGCTGCGGGAGCCGGTGGCGGCCGCCGCCGCGCGCTCCGGCGCCGCGGTGCTGATCGGCAAGGACGAGACCGGCGCGCTTTCCCAGCTTCCGCCCGGCTTGCCAGTGCTGCGGGCGAAGCTCGTGGCGGGGCCGGAGGCGGCGATGCTCGCCGGCCAGCCCGTCTTCGCCTTCTGCGGCATCGCCAACCCCCAGAAATTCTTCGCCACCCTGCAGGAGGCCGGCGCCGTGCTGGCGGGGCGGGAGGCCTTCGCCGACCACTACCCCTATGACGAGGGCGACCTGAAGGAGCTGCTGGCCCAGGCCGAGACCCTGCGCGCGGTCGCGGTGACCACGAAGAAGGACTTCGTGCGCATCCCGGCGCAGTTCCGCTCCCGCGTGACGGTGGTCACCGTGAGCCTCGCCTGGGAGGAGCCGGCGGCGGTCGAGAGCCTGCTCGATCCGCTCGCCGCCAAGGTGCCGATACCGGCCTGAGCGCCGCCGAGAAGGAGGGCCGGCGATGGCCGAGGTGCAGATCTACAGCATCGCAGTCTGCCCCTTCGCGCAGCGCAGCCGCATGGTGCTCACGCTGAAGGGCGTGCCCTTCGCGCTGACCGAGATCGACATCACGAAGCCCCGGCCGGACTGGTTCCTGGAGATGAACCCGCTCGGGCAGGTGCCGGTGATCCGGCATGACGGCCGGGTGCTCAACGAATCCAGCGTGATCAACGAATATCTGGAGGAGGTCTTTCCGGAACCGCGCGTCTTCCCCGCCGACGCTTATCGGCGGGCGCAGTCGCGCATCCTGATCGACCACCTCAACGCGGTCTTCGTGCCGGCGATGTACACGCTGCTGCTGAACCAGGACCCGGCCCGCCATGCCGGGCTGGTGGAGAAGGCGGTGGCGTCCTGGCGCTGGCTCGACGCCTTCCTGCTCCGGCACAACCCGGACGGCACCTGGCTCTGGGACGATTTCGGCATGGCCGATCTCTCCGCCGCGCCCTTCTTCCAGCGCTGGGTGCTGAACGACTGGTTCCGCCGCTTCGTGCTGCCGGAGGCCGGCACCGCGCGCGTCCGGCGCTGGCGGGACGCCTGCCTGGCGCATGACCTGGTGGTGCGGACCGGCATGCCGGCGGAGGATTTCATCAAGCTCTACGCCGACTACGCGCTGGGCTTCGGCAATGGCGCGGTGCCGCCGGGGCGGGAGCGATCCTCCTTCGACTTCACCTGGCCGCTGGCCGAGCGACCGATGCCGCCGGTGCCGGACTGGGTGCCGACGGCCGCGTAACTTTCCTGCGTCCCGCGCCCGGCGGCGGCCGGCGCCGGAACCCTGTGCCGGCGCCACGACGGCAAACTATACCGGCTGGACGGTTTGTGCTTGACGAACCGTCCAGCCGGTATAGTTGAAGCGGAATGACCGACGGCCCGCCCAGCGCTCCGCCCGATGTTCGAACCCGCGTCCTGGACGCCGCCGAGGCGATCATCCAGGCCCGCGGCGTCGCCGGGCTGACGCTGGAAGCCGCGGCGCGCGATGCCGGCGTCTCCAAGGGCGGGCTGCTCTACCACTTCGCCTCGAAGGAGGCGCTGCTGATGGCGCTGATGGCGCGCCTGGCCGAGTTCATGCAGAGCGAGTACCGCGCCTGCGTCGAAGCCCAGCCGCCCGGCCCCGGCCGCGTGGCGCGCGCCAACCTCGAATGGGGCTTCGGCGACGGCGCGATGTCCTGCAACGAGAAGCACGACCGCGCCGCGGCGATCTTCCTCGCCGCCTTCCACCACGACCCCGCCCTGCTCGACCCGGTGCGCGCGGTGATCGCCCGGATGCGCGCGGACAACGCCGCGGACGGCCTGCCGCCCGGGCTCGGCGAGGTGATCCACGCCGCCGCCGACGGCATGTTCATGGCCCGCATCTTCCGCCTCTACGCGCCGAGCGACGCCGAGCGCGCCGCGATGCGCGGCAGGCTGGAGCGGCTGCTGGAGGCCGCGCGATGACGCGCCGGGCGAAACTGCTCGCCACCGCCATGCTGCTCGCCGCGGCGGCCGGCGGCGGCTTCCTCTGGACCCGCAACGGGGAAGCCGAGCGCGCCCCCGCCCCCGCCCCGGCGGCGGAGGCCGGCCCGGTCGGCATCGGCGCGCTGGGCCGCGTGGAGCCGGCCTCGCGCATCCGCCGCCTCGCCCCCGGGCCCGCCCAGGAAGGGGCCCGCATCGCACGGCTGCTGGTCGCTGAAGGCGACCGCGTCACCGAAGGCCAGGTGCTGGCCGAGTTCAGCGAGGCGCCGCTGCGCGACGCCGCCGCGCAGCAGGCGGAGGGGCTGGCGGCCCAGGCACGCGCCAAGCTCGCGCGCACCCGCGCCGCCGGCCGCCCCGCCGAGATCGACGCCCAGCGCGCCCGCATCGAGGCGCTGCGCAATGCCGAGGCCAGCGCCCGGCGCGAGGCCGAGCGCGCGGAGCGCCTGGAACGCAGCGGCGCCGGCGCCGAGGCGGTGGCCGAACGCGCCCGCTTCCTCGCCAACCGCGCCCGCGCCGAGCGCGCCGAGGCAGAGGCGATCCTGGAGACGCTGCTGCATCCCCGCCCCGAGGACGTCGCCCTGGCCGAGGCCGAGCTGCAGGCCGCCGAGGCGGCGCTGGCGCGGGCGCAGGCCGAGGCGGATCTCGCCCGGCTCAAGGCGCCGATCGCCGGCACGGTCATCCGCGTGATGGCCCGCGCCGGCGAGCGCGCCGGGACCGACGGCGTGATGGAGATCGCCGATCTCTCGCGCATGGATGTCGTCGCCGATGTCTACGAGACCGACCTGCCGCGGCTGCGCATGGGCGCGGCGGCCGAAGTGGTCGTGCCCGGCGAGGCCGCGCGCTTCCCCGCGACCGTGCGCGAGATCGGCTGGCAGGTGCGGCGCAACACCCAGGCGAACACCGATCCCGTGGCCGCCGTGGACGCCCGCACGGTGGAAGTGCGCCTCGCCCTCTCGCCCGAGGCGGCGGAGGCGCTGTCGCGCCGGTCCAACATGCAGGTGCAGGTGGCGATCCGGCCGTGAACGAGATCCCCCGCCCCGAGACGCTGCTGCCCTGGGCGCCCGAGCGCACCGGGGAGGCACCGCCGCCCGCCGCGGCCGCGCCCCGCCGCAAGGGCCCCGGCCTGCTGGCCGCCACGCTGCTGGCGGTCCGCCTCGCCTGGCGCCAGCTGCGGGCGGAGAAGGCGCGCCTCGCCTCCGCCATCGCGGGCGTGCTCTTCGCCTGCGTGCTCGTCTTCATGCAGCTCGGCTTCCGCGGCGCGCTGTTCGAGAGCGCGACGAACCTCATCGGCAGCATGCGCGGCGACCTGTTCCTGATGCACCCGATGACGCTGGCCAGCTTCCGGCCCGAGCCGCTGCCGCGCGTGCGCGCGCAGCAGGCGCTGGCACTGCCGGAGGTGGAGCGCGCGGCGCCGATCTACCTGGCGCAGTCCACCTGGCGGAACCCGGTGGACGGCTCGCGCCGCACCATCCAGCTGATCGGCGTGGATGTCGCGGCCGGCGTGCTGGACTTCCCCGGCCTCGCGCCGCTGGTGGACCAGCTGAAGCGCGCCGACACGGTTGCCTTCGACCGCAGCTCCCGCCCCGAGTTCGGCCCCATCGCCGCGTTGCTGGCCGAGCGCGGCGGGCCGATCGAGGCGGAGATCGGCAACCGCCGCATGGACGTGGTCGGGTTGATCGAGATCGGCCCCTCCTTCGGCGCGGACGGCAACGTCGTGCTGTCCGAGGTGAATTTCCGCCGCGTGGTGAAGGAGCGCCAGGTCGCGGCGGTGGATCTCGTCGCGGTGAAGCTGCGGCCCGGCACCGACATTGCGCAGGCGCAGGCGCGGCTGCGCGCGCTGCTGCCGCCCGACGTGATGGTGCTGACGCAGGAGGAGCTGCGCGCGCATGAGCGCCGCTACTGGGAGGAGGCGACGCCGATCGGCTTCATCTTCGCCTTCGGCAGCCTGATGGGCCTCGTGGTCGGGATGGTGATCGTCTACCAGATCCTGTTCAGCGACATCGCGAGCCACCAGAAGGAATACGCGACGCTGAAGGCGATGGGCTATTCCGGCTTCTACCTGGCGCGCGTGGTGCTCGGCGCCGCGCTGATCCTGGCCGTCGCGGGCTTCATCCCCGGCCTCGTGCTCTCCTGGTTCCTCTACGGCGTGGTCGCCGACGCCACCTTCCTGCCGCTGCGCCTCGACCTGGCGCTCGCCGGCCTGGTGTTCGGCATGATCTTCACCATGTGCGCGCTGGCCGGCCTGCTCGCGGTGCGCAAGCTGCGGGACGCCAACCCCGCGGACATGTTTTGATGGTGCCCTCAAACGCCGGGCGCGGCGCATCCGCGCCGGTTGGCTTCGCGCAGGCCACGGTTGCGCCGGGCCACGCGGCTGGTCTGTGCGCGGGCCGCATTCGCGGCCTCGGCGTGCTGCGCACGCCGTCAGCGTTCCGTTCGGCTTTCAGCTCATGAACCCCGTCGAGCTGCGCGGCCTCTCCTACGCGTACGGGGAAGGCGAGCTGCGACGGCCCGTGCTGCGCAACGTGGACCTGACGGTGCGCACCGGCGAGATCGTGCTGCTCACCGGCCCGTCGGGCAGCGGCAAGACCACGCTGCTGACGCTGATCGGCGCGCTGCGCGCCATGCAGGAAGGCAGCGCCCGCGTGCTCGGCGAGGAGCTGATGGACGCGACCGAGACGGCGCGCGTGCGCCTGCGCCGGCGCATCGGCTTCATCTTCCAGAACCACAACCTGCTGGGCTTCCTCACCGCGCGGCAGAACGTCGCGATGGCGCTGGAGCAGGACGGCGCCCTGGGCGAGGCGGCACGGCTGGATCGCGCCGGCCGCCTGCTCGGCGCCGTCGGCCTGGCGGGCCATGAGGACAGGGTGCCGGCGAAGCTCTCGGGCGGCCAGCGCCAGCGCGTCTCGGTCGCGCGCGCGCTCGCCGCCGATCCCGGCCTGATCCTGGCTGACGAGCCGACGGCGGCGCTCGACAAGGCAAGCGGCCAGGAAGTGGTGCAGCTTCTTCGCAACCTCGCGAAGTCGCGCGGCGTCGCGATCCTGCTGGTCACGCACGATCCGCGCATCCTCGACATCGCCGACCGCATCGTCGCGATGGAGGACGGGCGCATCGTGCAGTCCGACACGGTGCCCGGCTGACGCCGTCCGTCCGACGCGCGGGGCCGCACGGGGATTGAGCCTCCGGCCCGCGGCTGCAAAGCTCGGCGCCAACAATTCTGCGGGTGGAAAGCTTGGAGTCCGGTCAGGCTCGGCGCGTCCTGGCGGTGCCGGATTTCCGGCGCCTCTGGCTGGTTGGCCTCGTCGGCTCGGTCGCGCGCTGGCTGGAGATGCTGGTCATCGGCGTCGTCGTCTACCAGGCGACGGACTCCGCGCTGCTGGTCGCCGCGATGACCCTGCTGCGGATGCTGCCGATGGGGCTCTTCGGCGCGATCCTCGGCGTCATGGCCGACCGCGTTCCGCGCCGCGGCGCGCTGCTGGCCGTGCTGGTGCTGCAGGCCGTGGCGGTGGGCGAGCTGGTGCTGGCCGACCTGCTCGGCACCCTCGCCGTCTGGCAGATCGCACTCGCCAGCCTGCTCGGCGGCCTCGGCTGGGCCACCGACAATCCGGTGCGCCGGATGCTGATCGGCGAGGCGGTCGGGCCCGCGCGCATGAGCCAGGCGATGTCGCTCGACGTGATGGCGAGCAATGCCAGCCGCGTCGCCGGCCCGGCGCTCGGCGGCACGTTGCTCGCGCTGCTCGGGCCAGGCGCCGCCTTCGGGCTCTGCCTTCTGTTTCATCTTGTATCTTTCGCGACCGCGCTCAGGCTGACCGTCGGGACCACCGTGGAGCGGCAGCGCAGCCGCGGCGTGCTGCAGGAGATGCGCGAGAGCTTCGCCTTCGCGCTGCACCATCCGCGCCTGCGCGCCGTGCTGCTGGTCACGATCGTATTCAATCTCTCCGCCTGGCCCTGCACCAGCATGATCCCGGTCATCGGCCAGTCCGGGCTGGGACTGGGCCCGGAGGGCGTCGGCATCCTCGCCAGCATGGACGGGTTGGGCGCGCTGGTCGGTGCCGCGCTGGTGGGCGCCTTCGTCGCGCCGCACCGCCACGCCGCGATCTATGTCGGCGGGACCATCATCTATCTTGCCATGATGGCAGGCTTCGCGCTCTCGCCCTCGCCGCTGCTGGCAGGATTGCTGCTGGTGGCCGTTGGCGTCGGCGGCGCTGGCTTCGCCAGCATGCAGGCGACGCTGATCTACCTTTCCGCCCCGCCGGAGCAGCGCAGCCGGGCGCTCGGCGTGCTCTCCACTGCCATCGGCACGGGCCTGCTCGGCTTCCTGCAACTCGGCCTTCTTGCCGAGTCGCTGGGCGCCGCAACAGCGACCGCCGTTGTCTGCGCGCAAGGTATACTGGTCCTCGCTGCAACCTGGAGCGTATGGAAGCCGCTCTTCCAGCAAGATTAGCGGTTTCACTGTCGCACTCGTGATGGTAACACGCAGCGCGCTATTGCTGACGAGGCGAAACTCACGCGCAATTCATGCGCGCTTCGGGCGAACACGTGGCCATGTCAGGCATTCGGGGCGGGCTACTCACCCGGGGTAAGGGAAAGAAGAAGATGGCCACAACCAACACCGAGCGCCGGACGGGCGCCAACGCATCCGCCGAACGGCCGGGCCAGCGCGCGAACGCCGCGGACCGGCATGTCGGCGCGCGGATCCGTGAGCGGCGCGTGATGATGGGGCTTTCGCAGCAGCAACTGGCGAAGATGATCGGCGTCACCTACCAGCAGGCGCACAAATACGAGCGCGGATTGAACCGCATCTCGGCCGGCCGCCTGTTCGAGATCGGCCAGGTGCTGGGCGTGCCCGTCTCCTGGTTCTTCGAAGGGCTCGCGCCGGAATCCGATGCGCAGGAAGCCAGCCCGCGCCAGCGCATGTGCCTCGAGCTCGCGCGCAACTTCGCGCTGATCGACAACGAGAAGCACCAGGAAGCGCTGAGCCAGATGGCGCGCGCGCTGGCGGCGCAGTCGCAGGCGGAGCGCGAAGGACACTCCTGACCGGGCGGCGCGCCCGCACGGCGCGTCACGCGTCGTCGGGTTCCGTGCGATGCGGCCGCGCGCCGCTTCGCGGATCGTCCTGCGCCGCCATCCGGCGCTCCACGACATGGCTGCGGTCGTCCGGGCAGCCGGGCGGAACCTCGGCGTATTGACTGCCCGCCAGCGCGGGCAAGGGTGCCAGCCACAGCGCGAAGAGCCCGGTGACGGCGGCACGTCGGATCGGTCGCATCTCGTCTGCCTCCTTCCGCATGCGAGGAGGCTCGCCCCCGCCAAGGGCGACCAAAGGGCCAGGTCGGGGCGGGAATGCGGCAGGCTGGCCGCATCGCCGCGCGCGCGATAGCCTCCGCCTCCTGGATGAGTCGCGAAGGCCGCCCGACAGGCCGAGGAGGAGACGGCATGACGATCACGATCCGCCCCGCGAATCCCGCGCGCCCGGACTTCGTGGGCGAGGTGTCGGGCGTGGACCTCCGCCGCGGCATCGACGGCACGGAGGCCGCCGAGATCGAAGCCGGCATGGACCGCTACGCCGTGCTCGTGTTCCGCGGGCAGGACATCGACGACGCGCAGCAGATCGCCTTCAGCCGCCATTTCGGCCCGCTGGAGCAGGCGACAGGCGACATCGCGCGATCCGACCAGCGGCGCCTCTCGATGGAGGTGAACGACATCTCCAACCTCGATCGCGACGGCAGCGTGCTGGCGCGCGACGATCGCCGGCGGCTCTTCGCGCTCGGCAACATGCTCTGGCACAGCGATTCCAGCTTCAAGCCCACGCCGGCCAAGTATTCGCTGCTCTCCGCGCGCGTCATCCCGGGCTCCGGCGGCAACACCGAATTCGCGGACATGCGCGCCGCCTGGGACGCGCTGGACGACGAGACGAAGGCACTGGTGCGCGACCTGGTCTGCGAGCACACGCAGATCCACTCCCGCGGCACGCTCGGCTTTTCCGACTTCACCGAGGAGGAGCGCGCGCGATGGGCGCCGGTGCCGCAGCGCCTGGTGCGCCGCCATCCGCGCACCGGGCGCCTCTCCCTGTTCCTGTCGGCGCATGCCGGTGGCATCCAGGGCTGGCCGAAGCCGGAAGCGCTGATGCTGCTGCGCGACCTGACCGAGCACGCGACGCAGCGGGACTTCGTCCATGCCCATGTCTGGCAGCCGCATGACCTGGTGATGTGGGACAACCGCGTCACCATGCACCGGGCACGACGCTACCCGGCCGAGCAGAAGCGCGACCTGCACCGCACCACCGTGGCCGATTCCGCGCCGACGTTGGAACAGGCCGCCTGATCTGCGGTGCGGCCCGAAGCGGCGCTAAGCGGCGGCGGGAACGGGACGACCCTCGCGCAGGCGCAGCCACACGACGGCAAGCGCGGCGACGCAGAGCAGAACGAGCGAGAACCAGTTCAGCGCGAACCAGCCCAGCCGCTCCTGCAGGAAGCCGGCGGTGAAGCTCATCATCGCCGTGGTGCCGAAGATCAGGAAGTCGTTCAGTGCCTGCACCTTCCCGCGCTCGTTCGGGCGATAGCAGGTGGTGACCAGCGTCGTCGCGCCGACGAACAGGAAGTTCCAGCCCACGCCGTTCAGCGTCATCGCGGCACGGAAGTGCCACTCGCTGAGGCCCGCCAGCCCGGCGGCCACGCCGGCGAACAGCAGCACCACGCCCACCGTCATCACGCGCGTCGTGCCGAAGCGGGTGATCAGGTTCCCGGTGAACAGCGCAGGCACGAACATGCCCAGCACATGCATCAGGATGACCATGTGCGCCTCGGAATGCGGCATGCCGCAGCCGACGATGGCCAGCGGCGAGGCGCCCATCAGGAACACCATCACCCCGTAGCCGACCATCGCCGAGACCACGGCCGCGATGAAGCGCGGCTGCCGCGCGATCTCGGCCAGCGGGCGCGGCGCCATGGCGGCCGGATCGCGGACGCCCGGCACCGTCGCCGCCATCTCGGGGAAGCGGATGAAGGACATGATGGTGAAGACGACGGCGTGGATCAGGAAGATCGCCGCATAGGTGCCGATGTAGAAGGGCATCCACTGGTCATGCGTCCAGCGCACCAGGCTCGGCCCGACGAAGGCGGCGACGATGCCGCCCGCGGTCACCCAGGAGATCGCCTTGGCGCGGTGCGACATCGGCACGAGTTCCACCGCGGCGAAGCGGTACTGGTGCAGGCAGGCCACGGCATAGCCCAGCAGGAAGCCGCCCGCGCACATCGTCACGAAGCTGCCGTTGTAGAGCCCCGTGCCGATGGTCGCCGCGCCGGCCATGCCGAAGATCGAGCCGACCCGGAAGCCGAAGCGCCGCCCCATGCGCTGCATCAACATCGCCGCCGGGAACACCCACAGCATCACGCCCAGGTGCTGCATGGTCACCGGCAGGGTGGCGAGGTCGCGATTGGCATAGAAGGTCACGACCGAAAGCGCCGTGGCCGCCAGCATCATGGTGTTGCAGGCCTGGCCCAACGCCTGGCAGGTCGCCAGCAGGCCGAGATTGGCCCTCGCCCGGGCGTCCAGGGAACGGTCTTGCTGCGCCTCGGGCATGGGAGAGAAGGCTATCCTCCCGGCCAGCCCGCGCTCAAGGCGAGGGGCGGGAGGGGCAGCCATGCGCCCGGGGTAGGGCCCGGGGATCTCCGCTCAGTGCAGCCGGAACTCCCCGCCCGCGTAGCGCAGCTCGGCCGGCTTGATCAGCGCGGCGGAGGCGACGCGGACGGAATGCAGCGGCGCCTCGATCTCGCGCTTCCAGAATTCCAGGAACCGGCCAAGCTCGGGGAAGCGCGGCGCCAAATCGTGCTTCTGCCAGATGAAGCTCTGCAGGACTCCCGGATGGTCCGGCATGTGGTAGAGCAGTTCGGCGGTGGTCAGCCGCCAGTCGGGCAGCGTGGGGAAACGGGCGAGACGCTCGAGGCCGCTGAGATCCATCCTGTTCCTGTCCTCGTTCCGGCGCGATGGGCCGTGCTGTTCCTTCCCTGTTCCTGACGGCGCGGCGCAGCGCGACCGCCGGACGCATGAAGCATGCCATGGCTGGATGGGGACAACGCAAGAAAAACGTTGAAGTTCAACGCATTAGCACTCGCACTCAGAGAGTGCTGCCGACGCTTGACGTTGCGCCGGGGCTGCCCTAGATCGCTGGCACTCCTCTGGGGGGAGTGCTAGCGGACGCCGGAATGGGTCCGTTGGCGGCGGGAAGCAGGCCGGGTCCGGCATGCCCCCGCGTATCTCCGGAAGAGCTTGCCACTCATATGGAAGCAGTCAGGAGAGGATTCGCATGAACTTCCGTCCCCTGCACGACCGCGTTCTCGTTCGCCGCGTGACGGCCGAGGAGAAGACCGCGGGAGGCATCATCATCCCCGACACCGCCAAGGAGAAGCCGCAGGAAGGCGAAGTGATCGCCGTCGGCTCCGGCACCATCAACGAGAAGGGCGAGGTCCGCCCGCTCGACGTGAAGGCCGGCGACCGCATCCTGTTCGGCAAGTGGTCGGGCACCGAGGTGAAGCTCAATGGTGAGGAGCTCCTGATCATGAAGGAGTCCGACATCATGGGGATCCTCGACAACCCTTCCGTCGCGAAGGCGGCCTGAGAGCTCATCTCAGGCTCATCGTCTCGGACACACAGATCTAGGGAACGGAAAACATGGCTGCAAAGGACGTCAAGTTCGGCGCCGGCGCGCGTGAGCGTATGCTCCGCGGCGTCGACATCCTCGCCGACGCGGTGAAGGTCACGCTCGGCCCGAAGGGTCGCAACGTCGTGATCGACAAGAGCTTCGGCGCGCCGCGGATCACCAAGGACGGCGTGACCGTCGCCAAGGAGATCGAGCTGGCCGACAAGTTCGAGAACATGGGCGCCCAGATGGTGCGCGAAGTGGCCTCGAAGACCAACGACATCGCCGGTGACGGCACCACCACCGCGACCGTGCTCGCCCAGGCGATCGTCCGCGAGGGCGCGAAGTCGGTGGCCGCCGGCATGAACCCGATGGACCTGAAGCGCGGCGTGGACAAGGCCGTGGCCGAGGTCGTGAAGTACCTCGAGGCGAACACCAAGAAGATCACGACCTCCGCCGAGGTCGCCCAGGTCGGCACCCTCTCCGCCAACGGCGAGGCCGAGATCGGCGAGATGATCGCCAAGGCGATGGAGAAGGTCGGCAACGAGGGCGTCATCACGGTCGAGGAAGCCAAGAGCATCCAGACCGAGCTCGACGTCGTCGAGGGCATGCAGTTCGACCGCGGCTACGTCTCTCCGTACTTCATCACGAATGCGGAGAAGATGATCGCCGAGATGGACAACCCCTACATCCTCATCTTCGAGAAGAAGCTGTCGGGCCTGCAGCCCATGCTTCCGCTGCTCGAGGCGGTGGTGCAGTCGGGCCGTCCGCTGGTGATCGTCGCCGAGGACGTCGAGGGCGAGGCGCTGGCCACCCTGGTGGTCAACAAGCTGCGCGGCGGCCTGAAGGTCGCGGCGGTGAAGGCGCCGGGCTTCGGTGATCGCCGCAAGGCGATGCTCGAGGACATCGCGATCCTCACCGGCGGCCAGGTGATCAGCGAGGATCTCGGCATCAAGCTCGAGAACGTCACCCTCAACATGCTGGGCAAGGCGAAGACCGTCCGCATCGAGAAGGAGAACACCACGATCGTCGACGGCGCCGGCTCCAAGGAGGAGATCCAGGGCCGCTGCGAGCAGATCAAGGCGCAGATCGAGGAGACCACCTCGGACTACGACCGCGAGAAGCTGCAGGAGCGCCTGGCGAAGCTCGCCGGCGGCGTGGCGGTCATCCGCGTGGGCGGCTCCACCGAGGTCGAGGTGAAGGAGCGCAAGGACCGCGTCGACGACGCGCTGCATGCGACCCGCGCCGCGGTCGAGGAAGGCATCGTGCCGGGCGGCGGCGTCGCCCTGCTGCGCGCCTCCACCAAGCTTGGCCACCTGAAGGGCCTGAACAACGACGAGCAGGTCGGCATCGAGATCGTGCGCCGCGCGATCCAGGCGCCGCTCAAGCAGATCGCCGAGAACGCCGGCAAGGACGGCGCGGTGGTTGCGGGCGAGACGCTCCGCAACGACAGCCCCTCCTTCGGCTACGACGCGCAGAAGGACGAGTACAAGGACCTCGTCGCCGCCGGCATCATCGACCCGACCAAGGTCGTGCGCACGGCGCTGCAGGATGCGGCCTCGGTCGCCTCGCTGCTGATCACGACGGAGGCGATGATCGCCGAGCGTCCGGAGAAGAAGGCCCCGGCCGGCGGTCCTCCGGGCGGCGACATGGGCGGCATGGACTTCTGATCCGCGCGCCGTCCGGGCTTCGACCCGGACGGCACCGCGATCGCCGTTCTCGCGACGGGCGGGCCTTCGGGCCCGCCCGTTTGCGTTGGCGCCATTCCTGTCGCCGATGCACGCGCCGCGACGCATCCCGCGTGCATCCTGCGCTTTTCCGTACGTCTCGCGCGCCATGCGGCAATCGCCGGCTGACAAACGCGTGACCACGCCGCTCATGCTTTGACTTGGCTTCCGGCGCCCGCGCATCTTGCCGTCGTCAACGCGTAAGGCTCGCCGTGCCTGCCGGGTCCGAATCACCCGGTCTGCCTGGAGTTCCCGCCGGCGCGTGGCCCCAGTCCGCGCGATCGGCGCGCGGCACCAGAGTCGAGGAGCCCGGATCGCATGGCGATCGGCACCGTGAAGTGGTTCAACGCGACGAAGGGCTTCGGCTTCATCGTCCCGCAGGATGGCGGCAAGGACGTGTTCGTGCACATCACGGCCGTCCAGAAGGCCGGCCTGCAAGGCCTGAACGAAGGCCAGAAGCTCTCCTACGAAGTCGAGATGGAGCGCGGCAAGGCCGCCGCCACCAATCTCCGGCCCGTCTGACCGGCCGACACCCGCATCGCGGCGTGCAGCAGGCGGCCCGTCGGAAGGCCGCCTGCTTGCGTCTCGGGCCGGGCCTCAGCCCGCGCGCGTCTCCTGCACCAGGATGCGGCGCGCGCCGGCTTCGCGCAGCAGCGCCTCGGCACGTGCCCGCGTCTCCGCATCCGGCGCCTGCAGCCCCAGCACAGGCCCATGCAGCCGCGCCGGCGGCACGGGGTGGTCCTCATGCGGCTTGTCCGCCGATTGCGGCGCGAGCGCATCCGCGATCGGCTCGCCCACCGCGGCGGTCACGGCGCCCGCAGCGGCGGCCGCCGCCACCGCGGGCAGCACCGCGCCGCCGGTCGCGATCACCAGGCCGGCCGCCGCCATGGATGTCGCGGCCATCGTCGTCCCGACATGCAACTGCCGCTGGTTGCGGATGTCGGCCTCCTTCGGATGCTCGTCGGGTACGTCCACCTGGCCCTCATTCGCCGCGCGCTTCGGCGGCGCCACGCCGCCCGCCTGCGCCGCCGGCACGCTGCCGGCGTCCCGGGCCCCGGCCTCGCGCAATCGCCGCTCCGCCGCCTCGCGCGCCGCCTCGTCGGCGAATTCCCCCCACACCACCGGCACGGCCAGCGGCGTCTCGTCGCGCTGGCCGGTCCACTGGCTGCTGTCCACCGTGATGGCCATGTCAGCCGCCTCCGCTATGGTTGCCTCTCGCGCCGTCAACGCCCGCGGCGCGAAGCTGTTTCGTCCGGAGGTTTCCGCGTGTTCGACCTGCCCGCCCTGGAAGAGGCCGCCCGCCTGGTGCACGGCGTCTTCCCGCCGACGCCGCAATATGCCTGGCCGCTGCTGGCACGGCGCGTAGGTGCCGAGCTCTGGGTCAAGCACGAGAACCACACGCCGACCGGCGCCTTCAAGGTCCGCGGCGGCATCACCTATTTCGATCGCCTGAAGCGCGAGCGGCCGGACGCGCGGGGCGTGATCTCCGCCACGCGCGGCAACCACGGGCAGAGCCTCGCCTTCGCCGGCGCGCGCGCGGGCGTGCCCGTCACCATCGTGGTGCCACGCGGCAACAGCGTGGAGAAGAACGCGGCGATGCGCGCCTTCGGCGCGACGCTGATCGAGCATGGTGCGGATTTCGACGCCGCGCGTGTCGAGGCAGCGCGCCTGGCGGAGGGGCAGGGCCTCGTCTTCGCGCCCTCCTTCGCGCCGGCACTTGTTCTGGGTGTCGCGACCTATGCGCTGGAGCTGTTCCGGGCCGCGCCCAGGCTCGATGCGCTCTATGTCCCGGTCGGCCTCGGCTCCGGCATCTGCGGCTGCATCATGGCGCGCGACCTTCTCGGCCTGCCCACCGAGATCATCGGCGTGCAGAGCACCGAGGCGCCCGCCTACGCGCTCTCCTTCGCCGCGGGCCATGTGGTGGAGACGCCGACCGCCAACACCCGCGCCGACGGCATGGCGACGCGCGTGCCCGATCCCGCGGCGCTGGCGATGATCCGCAAGGGCGCCGCGCGCATCGTCACCGTCACCGATGACGAGGTGGCGGCCGCGATCCGCGCCTACTGGCAGGACACGCACAACCTGGCGGAGGGTGCCGGCGCCGCGCCGCTCGCCGCGCTGCTGCAGGAGAAGGAACGGATGCAGGGCCGGCGCGTGGCCACCATCCTCTGCGGCGGCAACATCGACCTCGACCTGTTCCGGAGCTGGGTGCTGGCATGACGACGCTGCTGATCCGCGATTGCCGCCTGCCCGACGGCGCCGCCGCCGACATCCTGGTGCGCGACGGCCGCATCGCCGCGATCGGCCCCGGCCTCGACGCGCCGGCCGGCGCATCGGTGGAGGCGGCGCGCGGCCTGCTGGCGCTGCCCGCCTTCGTCGAGGGGCACACGCATCTCGACAAGACGCTCTGGGGCATGGGGTGGTACCGCAACGAGGTCGGATCGCGGCTGATCGACCGCATCGACAACGAGCGGAACGAGCGCAAGCGCCTCGGCCTCGATCCGCGCCGCCAGGGCGAGCACATGGCGCGGATGTTCCTCGCCCTCGGCACCACGCGCATCCGCACCCATGCGGATGTGGACGTGGCCGTGGGCACCGCGCATTCCGATGCGCTCGTCGCGCTGCGCGATGCGATGCGCGGCACCATGGACATGCAGGTCGTCGCCTTCCCGCAATCCGGCCTGCTGATCCGACCCGGCACGCTGGAGCTGCTGGATGCGGCGCTGAGGAACGGCGCGGACATCGTCGGCGGCCTCGATCCCTCCGGCATCGACCGCGATCCGAAGGGGCATCTGGATGCGGTGTTCGGGCTCTGCACGAAGCATGGCAAGCCGCTCGACATCCATCTGCACGAGCCCGGGGAGCTCGGCGCCTTCGCGCTCGACCTGATCATCGAGCGCACGCTGGCGCTCGGCATGCAAGGCAAGGTCGTGGTCAGCCACGCCTTCTGCCTCGGCGAGGTTTCGCGCGCGCCCGCGCTCTACGAGGCGCTGGCCGAGGCCGGCATCGCGCTGGCCACCACCGCGCCACCCTCGCGCCCGGTCCCGTTGGTGAAGGCTGCGCGCGCGAGTGGAACAAAGATCTTTGCCGGCAATGACGGGATCCGCGACACCTGGGGCCCGTACGGCAAGCCGGACATGCTGCAGCGCGCGATGATCCTCGGCATGAAGAACGACCTGCGGCGCGACGACGAGGTGGCGCTGGCCTTCGCCACCGTCAGCGACTGGGCCGCCGAGGCCTGCGGCTTCGAGACCTGCCGGCTTGCGGTCGGCGAACGCGCCGACCTCGTGCTGCTCGACGCCGAGACGCTGGCCGAGGCGGTGGTCGCGCAGCCGCCGCGCCGCGTCGTGATCAGCCATGGCCGGATCGTCGCGCGCGACGGCGCGCTGGTGGCGTAGGAGACGCGCAGATGCCGCAGCAGATCACCAAGGGCTATCGCCAGCTCGTGGACGAGGCGAATGCGATCGTCGAAGAGATCGACGTGGATCGCGCGCGCGACCTCTACGGCCGCGAGGACGTGCAGTTCGTGGACATTCGCGACATCCGCGAGCTGGAACGGGAGGGCCGCGTGCCCGGTGCCTTCCACTGCCCGCGCGGCATGCTGGAATTCTGGATCGACCCCGCCAGCCCCTATGCCAAGCCGCAATTCCAGCAGGACAAGCATTTCGTGTTCTTCTGTGCCGGCGGACTGCGCAGCGCGCTGGCCGCGCGCGCCGCGCAGGAGATGGGGCTGAAGCCTGTTTCCCACCTCAAGGGCGGCTACGGCGCCTGGCGCGCCGCCGGCGGCGCGACGGAGCCGCTGCCGCCGAAGCGACCGCCGGCGTGACGCTTCGCGGATCAGGGCAACGTGCCGGCCGGCGAAGCCGGCCGAGCGGCCGAATGGCCGCCGCGGCCAGTGCCGCGAAGCCAAGCGCGCGGATGCGCGCGCCCGGCGTCTGAGGGCTCAAGAAGATGAAGATCCCGGAACTTCCCTTCACGGTCACCGACTGGTCGCAGGTGGAGCCCACGCGCCATCCCGGTGAGACCGGCCATGCGCTGTGGCGCACGCTGAACATCGGCGAGCTGCGCGTGCGCATGGTGGAGTATTCGCCCGGCTACCTCGCCGACCACTGGTGCGACCGCGGCCATGTCCTCTTCGTCGTCGAAGGCGAACTCGAGACCGAGCTCCGCGACGGCAGACGCTTCACCCTGAAGCCCGGCATGTCCTACCAGGTCTCCGATTTCGGCGACGCCGCGCACCGCTCCGCCACGCGGACCGGTGCGCGGCTCTTCATCGTGGATTGAGGGCAGCCCCGGCTCAGTTCACGGCGAAGCAGTAGAACAGGCCGGCTCCGCCGCTGCTGCGCAGGTTGTCCTGGCTGCAGCCGCGCGAGGGATGCGAAGTGTTCCAGGACTTCGCCGCATCCGACTCGTCCAGCCCGATGCGGTCGTGATGGCCCACCATCGCCGAACCTTCGCCGCCGCTGTAGGTCCAGTTGCGGCAGGTGCGGTCCTGCCCCGCGGCAAAGGCCGTGCCGTCCGCCTGCGACCCGGTCAGCACGTCATGCTCGTTCGGCGTGTCGCCGCGGCCGTTCACCACCTGCCCGCGCTCGTTCACGTTGGTCTGCTTGGTCATGGCGTTGGCCGGCGAGTGCAGGTCCGCGACGCTGCGCGCGATCACCACGCCCCTGGCGTTCTGCCACGGCCCGTTGCCGATGCGGTCACGGGCATTCACCGCGCCCTGGCCCTGCGTGCTGAGATAGGCGCGCCAGGTGCGGTTGCCCGCGCCCGCCGCCTGCGCCAGCGCCTGGCAATGCGCATCGGCACCCGCCAGACCGCCGAGATCGGCGCCGCGGCCGATGCCGGTGCTCGTGACGAAGAAGGTCATCGCGGCCGGATCGGGCGCGGGCGACTGCGCATCGGCGGCCGGCAGGGCGGCAAGCAGGCAGCCGCCCGCAAGCAGGGCCTTCACACTGTTTCGCATGGCGTTCCTCCGCGGCCCGGGCGGAATGCCCGCCGCGCAGGAAGCATGCACGTTAGTCGCGGCAGGCGAAATGAAAATTCAGATGATCTGGTAGCGCGCCTTGGCCGCCCGCTCGATGGCGCCGGCGATCAGCCGGTCCAGGTCGAGGCCGATCCGCAGGTCCTGGAGGAACTGCAGCTCCTCCTGCGTCGCCTCGCCATCCGCGGCGCAGACCTCGCAGGCCAGCAGATAGGCCGTCTCGCGCAGGCGCATCGGCAGCGCGTCGCGCAGCAGCGTCATCGCCTGGTCCAGGCCGTCGCTGCGCCCGAGCAACCGGGTGACCGCATCGGTCACCGTCTCGATCTCGCGGCTGTGAAAGTCGCTGAAGGCCGGCAGTTCCTGCACGAGACGGCTCATCATGCCGAGCTCGGCATCGGACATCGGGCCGTCGGCGACCGACATCAGCACCATGGCGCAGACCAGCGCCTCCTGGGCGGTGAAGGGCGCGATGGGGGTCGCGCTGCGGGCAGTCATGGGCCTCTCCGGCAAACCAGGGTTGATCCTCCCTTGCGCGGCGCCGCCCGCGGGTCAAGCCGCGGCGCGGTCACGTCTCCCGCATCGCGGAAACCCGTCCCGCCCGGGCCCGCACCACCGGCACGCCCGGGCGGAAGCTTTCCATGCTGGCACCTTGAGAATATGCGAACACCATTATTGACTGGGCCGGCAGGAGGGCGCGGTCATGGGTCGGGATCGGCGAAGCGCAGCAGCATGCCGCCGGCTCGGCGGTGCCGTCCTGGTGCTGGCTGCCGTGAGCCTGGCGGGTTGCACGCAGCCCGATCCGGTGACCTCGGCGGGCGCCGACCTTGCCCGGGTGCGCGCCGGCCTGCCGGCCGCGCCCCTGCCGCTTCGCGCCGGCCTGCACGAATCGCCTTCGATCGCCGGCGCCAGCCCGGCGACGGCCGGCAATGTCGCCGCGATCGCGCTGGGACTGCCCGCGGGCGGCGTCCTCTACGGCATGGTCGGGCTCTGCCAGGGCGTCTCCGATCCGCTCGGCCTGCTCGTCTGCATCCCGATCGGCGCCGGGATCGGGGGGATCGTCGGCGTCGGCGCCGCGGTCACCGAACTGGCGCATGTCACCACCTCCGAAGAGCCACTGGCCGAGGCCGCGGCGCGGCTCCGGCTCCGGGCGGCTCCGGAACGCCTCGGCGCCTGCCTGCGGGACGCGCTGGTGGCGCGCTCAGGAGGCCGGATGGTCCTGGCCGCTGACGGGACCGAAGGGGCGCTCGTCGCCTCCTTCAACGCCGTCGGCCTGGTGTCCGAGCAGTCCGGCCAGCTGAACCCCTCCGACCCGCAGCTTCGGCTGGCGCTCTCGGTGCAGGGCGAGCTCCCGCCCGCCGCGGCGGGGGATCCGGCGAAGCGCCGATGGAGCTGGCGCAGCGAGGCGCATCGCTTCTCCGACTGGGCCGCGCCGGATGGCGCAACCTTCGAGCGGGAGCTCGGCCTCGGCATCGGCCTGCTGACCCGCCGCATCCTCGGTGATGTCTTCCCGCAGGACCTCCCGGCGGGGCCCCGCCTGTCCGCCGCGGAGCAGGACGCGCAGCGCCTTGCCTGCCCGCCCCCGGCCGGCGCCGTCACGCCGCCCGCAGCTGCGCCGTGAAGTCGTTGACCTGGGTGCGGATCGCCGCGGCCTGCGCGCCCACATCGGCGCCGGCCTTGCGCACGCGCGCGATGCCGCCCGCGCCCGCCGCGACATCCTCGGTCAGCTGAGCGATCTCCCCCGCCGCCTCGCTGGTGCCGGACGCCGCCTGGGCGGCATGGCGCGCGATCTCCCGCGTGGCGGCGCCCTGCTGCTCCACCGCGGCGGCGATCGCGCCGGTCACCTCCTCCATCCGGCCGACCGAGCCGGCGATGCCGCGCACCGCCGCCACCGCCTGCTCCGTTGCGCCGCGCATCGCCGCGATCTGGGAGGCGATCTCCTCGGTCGCCTTGGCGGTCTGCGCGGCGAGCGACTTCACCTCGCCCGCGACCACCGCGAAGCCCTTGCCGGCCTCGCCCGCGCGCGCCGCCTCGATCGTCGCGTTCAGCGCCAGCAGGTTGGTCTGGCCGGCGATGTCGCTGATCAGGCGCACCACGTCGCCGATGCGCGCCGCTGCCTCCGACAGGCTCGCCACCGTGCCGTCGGAGGCGCGCGCCGCCGCCGCCGCCTCCTGCGCGGTGCGCGCGCCTTCCGCCACCTGGCGCGTGATCTCCGCCACGGAGGCGGCGAGTTCCTCCGCCGCAGCCGCCACGGCATGGACGTTCTCCGTCGCGCCGGAGAGGCGCGCCGCGCCGTCGCGCGCGCGCCCCGCGCCACGCTCCCCGGCCGTGCCCGCCGCATCCGCCGCGTCGCGCAGTTCGCCCGCCGCGGCGATCAGCCGCGATGCGGCCTCGCCCACGCTGGCCTCGAGCCGCACGGCGCTCTCCGCCCGCTCCGCGAGAAGCCGGGCCTGCGCCGCCTCGCGCGCGGCCTCCGCCTCCGCCTGTGCCGCCTTCGCCGCCTGCGCCGCATCGCGCAGCGCGGCGACGGCGCGGCCGATCGCGCCCAGCTCGTCGGCACGATCGGTGCAGGGCACTTCGGTATCGAGCCGGCCGGCCGCGATCCCGTTCAGGCTGGCCGCGAGGCCGCCGAGCGGCCGCAACTGGCGCCGCAGCAGCAGCCAGAGCAGCACGGCAACCGCGGCCAGCACCGCGACGCCGGCCAGGACCGCATGCATGACGGCGGCATCCTGCATGGCCGCGATCTCGTCGAGCGGCAGGCCGACGAAGAGGATGCCGACGGTCTGGCCCGCATGGTCGAAGACCGGATCGTAGATCGTGAGATAGGGCCGGCCGAGGATCGTCGTCTCGCCGCGGAAGGCGTTGCCGGCGCGGATCGCGTCACGCACCGGCCCGGCCGCGAGGGCGGTTCCGGTGGCGCGTCCTCCGTTCGCGCCGGGCACGGTGGTGGCGATGCGCGTCTCCCCGGCAAAGATCGTCGCCACGCCGCCACCGACCGTGCTGATCCGGTCCACGATCTCCGTCTGGCCGTTGAGCTCCGTCCCGCTCAGCAGCAGGCGGTCGCCCTCCAGCGTCCACTCGCTGCCGAAATCGCCGAGCAGCAGGTACATGAGCCGCAGGTTGCTCTCCAGCTGTTCGCCGGCCAATTCACGGGCGCGCTCGCGCAGGTCGTTCACGGTGACCGTGGTGAGCGCCGCCAGGCCGACGCCGAGGCAGGCCAGGCTGACCAGCAGGATGCGCGCGCGCACCCCGAGCTTCGTCCATCGGACGGTTGCGCCGCGCAGTTTCGCCAGCATGGAGGTCCTCCGCCAACTTGCCGGGGCGGAGGATCGGCGGCTTGCATGAAGGCTTCATGAAGTCGCATGGGCCGGATCGGCGTATGCCCCGCCGGCGCCGGGGCGCCCTTTCCGCTAACCCTGGCCGAGCGCCCAGAGCAGCACGCCCTTCTGCGCGTGCAGCCGGTTCTCCGCCTCGTCGAACACCACGCTCTGCGGCCCGTCCATCACCTCGTCGGTGATCTCCTCGCCACGATGCGCCGGCAGGCAGTGCATCACGATCGCGTCGGGCGCGGCATGGCGCAGCAGCCCGGCGTTCAGCTGATAGGGCGCCAGCAGGTTGTGGCGGTTGATCGTCGCCGCATCCGGCTTCTCGTCCGACATGCTGACCCAGGTGTCGGTGACGACGCAGCGCGCGCCGCGCACCGCGGCCTGCGGGTCCGAGGTCAGCTCGATCGCGGCACCTTCCCTGCGCGCCCATTCGATCAGCTCGGCGGGCGGGGCGAGTTCGGGCGGCGTGGCGATGCGCAGCACGAAGCCGAAGCGCGCGGCGGCCTGGATGAAGGACTGCGCGACGTTGTTGCCGTCGCCGGTCCAGGCGACGGTCTGCCCGGCGATCGGGCCGCGATGCTCCTCGAAGGTCATCACATCGGCCATGATCTGGCAGGGATGCGACACGTCGGTCAGGCCGTTGATCACCGGCACCGTCGCGTGCTCCGCAAGCTCGCGGATCTTCGCCACGTTGTCGGTCCGCAGCATGATCGCGTCCACGTAGCGCGACAGAACGCGCGCGGTGTCCGCCGGCGTCTCGCCGCGGCCGAGCTGCATATCCTTCGACGACAGCACGATCACCTCGCCCCCGAGCTGGCGGATGCCGACCTCGAAGGAGACGCGGGTGCGGGTGGAGGGCTTCTCGAAGATCAGCGCGACATGCTTGCCGGCCAGCGGCCTGCCGCCGACGGCGCCCTTCTTCGCCTGCACGCCGAGATCCAGCATCCGGCGCAGCGTCGCCGCGTCGTGGTCCATGATCTCGAGGAAGTGGCGCGGGGGCGCCTGGCCGGCGCCCCCCGTCACCTTGAGCGCAGCGCTCACTGCGCCGCCGCCTTCTGCGGCGTCACCCTCAGGCAGGCGCGGTCGAGCAGCGCGACGGCCTCATCCGCATCCGCATCGGTGATGATCAGCGGCGGCGCGACGCGCAGCACGTTCATCCCCGCCGCGACCGTCAGCAGCCCTTCCGCCGCCGCGGCTTCCTGCAGCGCGGAATTGGTCACCGCCTCCTGCAAGCGCAGGCCGAGCAGCAGCCCGGCGCCCTGCACGCCCGCGATCACATCGGGGTGGCGGCGCGCCAGGCCCTCAAGCCCGCGCCACAGATGCCGCGCCACGCGATCCACGCCGTCGAGGAAGCCGGGCGCCAGCACCACGTCCAGCACCGCGTTGCCCGCCGCGCAGGCCAGCGGATTGCCGCCATAGGTGTGGCCATGCGTGCCGGGCTTCAGGTGCTTCGCCACATGCTCCTTGGCGAAGACCGCACCCAGCGGGAAGCCGCCGCCGATGCCCTTGGCCGAGGACATCACATCCGGCTCGATCCCGGCCCATTGATGCGCCCAGAGCTTGCCCGAGCGGCCCATGCCGGTCTGCACCTCGTCCAGCGCCAGCAGCAGCCCGAACTCGTCGCAGACCGCGCGCAGTTCCTGCAGGAAGCGCAGCGAGGCCGGGCGCACGCCGCCCTCGCCCTGCACCGGCTCGATCAGGATCGCCGCCGTCTCCTTGCCGATGGCGTCGCGCACGGCGTTCATGTTGCCGAAGGGCACATGGTCGAAGCCCTCCACCGGCGGGCCGAAGCCGGCGAGATACTTCGCGTTGCCGGTGGCCGAGATCATCGCCAGCGTGCGGCCGTGGAAGGCGCCCTCGAAGCAGATGGTGCGGAAGCGCTCGGGGTGGCCGTTCTCGGCGTGATACTTGCGGACGGCCTTGATCATGCCCTCGTTCGCCTCGGCGCCCGAGTTGCAGAACAGCACGCTGTCCGCGAACGAAGCCTCCACGTGACGCCGGGCGAGTTCCTCGGCCTGCGGCACGCGATACAGGTTGGAGACGTGCATCACCTTCGCGGCCTGCTCGGCGATGGCCTTCACCAGATGCGGATGACCGTGGCCGATGGAGCTGGTCGCGATGCCCGCGCCGAAATCGAGGAATCGTCGCCCGTCCGCCGTCCACAGACGCGCACCCTCGCCCCGCTCGAAGGCAAGGTCGGCGCGGGCATAGTTCGGCATCAGGGCGGGGATCACGATGGTTCCTCGCTTCCTCCAGCTCCGCGCGGGCCGCGGGCGACATGCCCAGCCAGGCGCGGAAGCCGGTGAAAATGCCTCAATCCCCGGGACGGGTCAAAACGCGAAGGGCCGGCGAGGCATGCGCGCCCCGCCGGCCCGGCATGAATCGACGCCGCAGATTACTGCCGCACGCCGCCGCTGTTCGACGGATAGGCGCCCGAGGTGTTCGACCCCGTCGCGCGGTCATAGGCGCGCTCGGCGGCGGTTCCCGGCGGGTTGGCCGGCGTGCCGTCACGCTGCGACGGATAGGCGCCCGAGACATTCGTGCCGGCCGCGCGATCCAGGGCGCGCTCGGCCGCGGTGCCGGCGGGGTTGTTGCCGGTGCCGTCGGCCGTGGTGCGGGGGCTGTCCGTGGCCCGGTCATAGGCGCGCTGCGCCGCGGTCGAGGGCGGGTTGCCGGGGGCGCCGTCGCGCGAATCGGCGCAGGCCACGACGGGCAGCGCGAGCGCCGCCAGGAGAA
Organism: Falsiroseomonas bella; assembly: GCF_003173615.1. Classification (GTDB taxonomy): domain Bacteria; phylum Pseudomonadota; class Alphaproteobacteria; order Acetobacterales; family Acetobacteraceae; genus Falsiroseomonas; species Falsiroseomonas bella. Next base: position 845,150 of record NZ_QGNA01000001.1, read on the forward strand.
GGAAGCGGGTCATGCAGGGATCCTTGTGTCCGAAGGGCCCGGCCGCGCCTCGGCGGCCGGGCAGGTGGGCATCGCCGGGGCTCAGCCGCGGCGGTTGCCGTCCTCGTAGCTGTAGGGCGGCAGGCTCTGCAGGCTGTCCTTCGTCGCGCCGGGCAGCATCCAGCGCTCACGCTCGGCATTCCACTGCAGCCGCTCATAGGGCACCGCGACCAGCCGCGCGCCGATGCCGAGGAACCCGCCCACCGAGAGCACGGCAACGGGCTGCCCCGCACCGTTCTGCGGCACGATGATGTCGTCCACCTCGCCGATGCTGTCGTTGGACTCGTTGTAGACGTTGGCGCCGATCATCTTGGTCGCGCGCCGCCCGCCCTGCAGCCGTGCGCTGTCCACCGCCATGCCGGGCGTGGTCGCGCCCGTCGCCTGGTTCGCCGGCGCGGTCCTCGTCGTGGTCGTGGTGGTCGTGCCGTCGGTGGCGCGGTCGAGCGCGCGGCCCGCGGCGGTGCCGGGCGGGTTGTTGCCGGTGCCGTCGGGATCGGTGCGCTGGCCGGTCACCGAATCCACGGCGCGCTGCGTCGCCGTGGAGGGCGGGTTGCCCGGCGTGCCGTCCGTGCTGCTGGCCGAGCCGGGGCGCGCATCGGTGCCCGTGGTGTTGGCCGGATTCTGCTGAACGCGCTCGGTCTGCGTCGTGCGCTGCTGGTCAGCCCCGGCGCTCGACCCGCTACCGCTCGCCGCACCCTGGGTCGCCTGCGTGCCCGTGGTGGCGGCGTCGCGCGCCGCCGGCGTGCCCCGCGTCGGGCCCTGCTGCGGCGTGGTCTGCGTCGTCTGGGTCTGCATGGAGCTGCCGCCCGTATTCGCCTGCCCGAAGGCGAGCACCGGCGCGGCGCAGAGCGCAGCGGCGGTCGTCATCAGCAGCCAGCGGTTGCCATTCCTCATGGTCTTCGACCTCCTCCTCGATGTCGCGCCTCAACGCGGCCTCGACCTGTCCGGTTCCGCACCGGCGCGGGCCCGGGTCGTCAGCGGCCACCGTGGCGTGGCAGAAGGCGGCCATGGCAGACCAACGCCGCCCGCCGGCGCGTCGTCCCGCCGGCCCGCCCCCGGACGCCGCGCGGTTGCAGGACGCGGCCCTTGCGCATCTCGCGCGTTTCGCCGCGACCGAGGCCGGGCTGCGCCGCGTGCTGCAGCGCCGCGTGGAACGCTGGGCGCGCGCGGCGGAGGAGGAAGGGCAGGACGACATCGCCCGCCGCGCCGCCGCCGCGAAGGCGGCCGCGGCCGAGGTCGCGCGACGGATGGTGGCGCAGGGCGCGGTGGACGACGCCGCCTTCGCCGAAAGCCGCGCGCGGCGGCTGCTGCGCACCGGCCGCTCGCAGCGCGCCGCCCTCGCGCATCTCCGCGCCAAGGGCGTGGACGCCGAGACGGCGCTGGCCGCCGTGCCGGAGGGCGAGGACGCCGAGCTCGTCGCCGCGCTCGCCTTCTGCCGCCGCCGCCGCATCGGCCCCTTCGCGCGTGAAATACCGGACGCAGCGGACCCGAAGGCGCTGGGCGCGCTCGCCCGCGCCGGCTTCGGGCGCGAGATCGCCAGCCGCGCACTCCGCATGGACGCCGAGGAAGCGGAGACACGGCTGCTCGCGGCGCACCGGGCGTGAGCGGCGGCGTCGTCTTCACCCGCGCCGGGGTCTGGCGCGGGGCCGTCGCGAGCCTGCCGCTCTGGCTCGGCATGGTGCCCTTCGGCCTGGTGATCGGCGTGCTGGCCGATGCGAAGGGGCTCAGCTTCACGGAGACGGTGCTGATGAGTGCGCTGGTCTATGCCGGCGCGGCGCAGCTGCTGGCGCTGGAGCTCTGGACCGACCCGGCGCCCGTCATGGCGGCGATCGTCGCGGCCGGGGTGGTGAACCTGCGCATGGCGCCGCAGGGGGCGGCGCTGGCCGGCTGGCTGGACCGGCTGCGCGGCTGGAAGCTGTGGGGAACGCTGGCCACGCTGGTGGACCACTCCTTCGCTCTTTCGGTGCAGGAGCAGCGGCGCGGCGGGCGGGATGCCGGCTACCTGCTGGGGGTGGGGCTCGGGCTGTGGGCGAGCTGGGTGCCGACGACCGCGATCGGCTGGCTGGCGGGCAGCCTGGTGAAGCTGCCGCCCGGGCATCCGCTCTACTTCGCCTCGGTCGCGGCCTTCATCTCCATCCTGGTCGGGCTGTGGCGCGGGCCGCGGGTGGACCTCGCCCCCTGGGTGGTGGCGGGGCTGGTCGCGCTGGCGGCGCATCGGGCGGGGCTGCCGGTGCCGCTGCCGCTGTTGGCCGGCACGCTGGCGGGTGCGGCGCTCGGCGCCTGGATCGAGCTGCGCGGCAAGGCACGCCTGGCCGCCGACGAGCGGGAGCGCGGCTGATGGAGATCCGCGCGGATGTGCTGCTGGCGATCCTCGGCATGGCGGCGGTGAGCTATGCCTGCCGCGCCGGCGGCTACGCGATCCTGCGCAGCGTCCGCCCGCCGGAATTCGTGGAGGCGATGCTGCGCCACCTGCCCGGCGCGCTGTTCATGGCCTATGCGACCCCGCCGCTGGTGGCGGGCTCGGTGCCGGCCTGGATCGGGGCGGCCGCGGTGGTCGGCGTGCAGCTCGCCACCCGAAACCTGGGGCTGGCGATCTGCGCCGGCGTGGCGGCGGTGTGGGGCGCCCAGGCGGCACTGTGGTAACATGGGCCATGGCCGAGGCCACCTATCCGGACTGGGAGACGCTGAACGCCCGCCACATCGCGGCGCGCCGCGCGCAGGCGGTGAAGGCGGCGCAGGCGGCAGCGGCCGCGGCGGCGAAGCTCGGCGTGCGGGTGATCGTGTTCGGGTCGCTGGCGACGGGGCGCTTCCACCGCAGCTCGGATCTCGACCTGGCCCTGGAGGGGCCTGAGGACATGCTGAACCGCGCCAACGGCGCCGCCTTCAGCGCGGCGGCGGCCGAAGGCTTCGAGCCTGACATCGTCTGGCTCAGCCACGCCGCGCCTGGCCTCGCCGCGCGCATCCGGGAGACCGGGCGTGACCCCGCCGGCCTGGGCTGACATCGCAGCCGACCTCGACGCGGCGCTGAACCAGGCGGCGCTTGCGCAGGCGCGTGCCCGGGGGCTGGCCGGGCGCACCGGGGATGACCGCTCGGCTCACGAACTCGCCATCGGGAAGCACCTGCACGACGCCTACACGGCCGCGGAGAAGGCGGTCGAGCGGGTGGTGGAGGTGGTGGACGGCGACATCCCGCGTGGCCGCAGCTTCCACCGGGATCTGATCCGCCGCGCAGCGATGCCCATCCCGGGAGGCCGGCTTGCGATCATCAGCGCCGATACGGCGGCGGGCCTGGAAGACCTGCTGGGGTTTCGGCACGTCTTCCGCCACGTCTACGGCACCTTCGACTTCGGTCGCGCCGCCCCCAACGTGGCGCTCGCAGCGACCGTCATCCCCCGCCTGCGCGACGAGATCACGGCCTTCGCCGCAGGGCTGGGGCTCGCGCCGCGCGCTTGACCCCCACCCGCCCCCGTCCGCATATGTCGGCCATGTTCCGGTCGCGCGTGCCCGCCCGAATTATCCGCCCGGCCTTCCGCTGAAGGCCGGGATTCTTTCGCGCGCGCATCCCACCGAAACCCCCGCGGCCGCGCCCGGCCGCCCGAGACCCTGACCGATGAACGACGCTCCCGAGACCCCGGCCGCCCGCGACTATCGCGGCACGGTGATCCTGCCGAAGACCGACTTCCCGATGCGCGGCGACCTGCCGAAGCGCGAGCCGGACTGGCTCGCCCGGTGGGAGAAGATGGAGATCTGGAACCGCATCCGCGCGGCGTCGGCGGGGAAGCCGAAATTCGTCCTGCATGACGGCCCGCCCTATGCCAACGGCCCGCTGCATATCGGCACGGCGCTCAACAAGATCCTGAAGGACGTGATCAACCGCGCCGCCCAGATGGCCGGGCACGACGCCGACTACGTCCCCGGCTGGGACTGCCACGGCCTGCCGATCGAATGGAAGGTCGAGGAGGAATACCGCGCGAAGAAGAAGAACAAGGACGAGGTCCCCATCCTGGAGTTCCGCGCGGAATGCCGCGCCTATGCGCAGCACTGGCTGGGCGTCCAGCGCGACGAGTTTCGGCGCCTAGGCGTCGCCGGCGATTGGGCCGGCCGCTACGCCACCATGGACTTCCCCTCGGAAGCCGTGATCGCCGGCGAGATCGGCAAGTTCCTGATGAACGGCTCGCTCTATCGCGGGCTGCGGCCGGTGATGTGGAGCCCGGTCGAGAAGACCGCGCTGGCCGAGGCCGAGATCGAGTATCACGACCATGTCTCGCCCACGCTCTGGGCGCGTTTTTCGATCGTCAGCGCGGGGGCGCCCGATCTGGTCGGCGCGAGCGTGGTGATCTGGACCACCACGCCCTGGACCATCCCGGGCAACCGCGCGGTCGCCTATGGCGAGGAGATCGACTACGCGCTGGTGCATGTCGAGGGCGTGAACGAGGGCAGCCTGCTGCGCGTCGGCGAGTTTTTGATCGTTGCGCTCCCCCTTCTTCCGCAATTCGAGAAGGACACGGGGCTCGGCGCGCACAGCATCAAGCGCGTGCTGAAGGGCGCGGAGCTTGCCGGCGTGATCGCCGCGCATCCGCTGAAGGGCATGCCCGAAGCGAATGCTGGCTACAGCTTCGATGTGCCGCTGCTGCCCGGCGACTTCGTCACGACGGAGGCCGGCACCGGCTTCGTGCACATCGCCCCGGGCCATGGCGAGGACGACTTCATCCTGGGCCGCGCGCATGGGCTGCCGATCCCGGAGACGGTCGGCGACGATGGCACCTACACGCGCCACGCCCACGGCTTCGAGGGGCTGCATGTGTGGAAGGCGCATGACGCGGTCTATGCCGCGATGCAGGCGCTCGGCACGCTCGCCGGGAAGGGGAAGCTGACGCACAGCTACCCGCATAGCTGGCGCTCCAAGAAGCCCGTCATCTTCCGCGCAACGCCGCAGTGGTTCATCGCGATGGATGACGGCAATGAGATCCGTCGGAAGTCACTGGATGCGATCGCGGCGACGCATTTCGTGCCGGATATCGGCCGGAACCGCATCGGCTCGATGGTACAGAACCGCCCCGACTGGTGCATCAGCCGCCAGCGCGCCTGGGGCGTGCCCATCGCGGTCTTCGTGGACAAGAAGACGGGCGAGCCGCTGCGCGACCAGGCGGTGATGGACCGCATCGTCGCCGCCTTCACGGCGGAGGGCGCCGATGCCTGGTACCAGCCTGGCGCCGCCGCCCGCTTCCTTGGCGAAGGCCGCGATCCGGCCGACTACGAGCAGGTGATGGACATCGTGGATGTCTGGTTCGAGTCCGGCTCCACCCACGCCTTCGTGCTGACGCCGGAGCGCGGCCTGCCCTGGCCGGCGGATCTGTATCTGGAAGGCTCCGACCAGCATCGCGGCTGGTTCCAGTCGTCGCTGCTCGAGTCCGTCGGCACGCGCGGGGTGGCGCCGTTCAAGGCGATCCTGACGCATGGCTTCGTGCTCGACGAGCAGGGCCGGAAAATGTCGAAGTCGCTCGGCAACGTCGTCGCGCCGCAGGAAGTGGTCAGCAAGTCCGGCGCCGACATCCTGCGCCTCTGGGTGATGAACACCGACGTCACCGAGGACCAGCGCATCGGCAAGAACATCCTGGAGCAGCAGGGCGAGCTCTATCGCCGCATCCGCAACACGCTGCGCTGGCTGCTCGGCAACCTCGACGGCTTCGACGGCAGCGAGATCGTCCCGCATGCCGAGCTGCCGGAGCTGGAACGCTGGGTGCTGCACCGGCTGACGGAACTGGACGCGAAGCTGCGGACGGCGCAGCGCAACCACGACTGGACCGGCGTCTTTCCCGAAATCCACGCCTTCTGCGCCAGCGACCTGTCGGCCTTCTACTTCGACATCCGCAAGGACAGCCTCTACTGCGATGCCAGGGATTCCCTGCGTCGCCGCAGCGCGCGCACGGTGATCGATCAGCTGCATCGCTGCCTCACCACCTGGCTCGCGCCGGTGCTGGTCTTCACCGCGGAGGAAGCCTGGCTCGCGCGCTTCCCGGCGAGCGAGAGCGTCCACCTGCAGGACTGGCCGGTGCTGCCGGAAGCCTGGCGGGACGACGCCCTGGCCGCGAAGTGGGAGCGGGTGCGAAAGGTCCGCAGCCAGGTTTACCCCGTCCTTGAGAACTTGCGCCGAACGGGGACAGTCGGCTCTTCGCTTCAAGCTGGCGTGATATTTGGTATTGGTGAAGAAGACGAGGAATTAGATCTTACAGAAGCCGATGGCGAACTTTTGTCCGAAGAGGTGTGGGCGGAAGTGTTGATAGTTTCGAATATCATTCATGTCTACCACAAGTCGGAACCGAGCCCACAAGATCGACTAGCGGTGCGCGTCGAACAAGCAGCAGGGACCAAATGCGACCGCTGCTGGCGTGTGCTGCCGGAAGTCGGCCGGTCCGCCGCCCACCCGACGCTCTGCCGCCGCTGCGAGGCGGTGGTGGAGGGCCAAACCAGCTGATGCTTCGCCTCGGCCTGATCATCGCCGCCATCATCCTGGTCGCCGACCAGGTGACCAAGTGGTTCATGCTGGAGGTGCTGGACCTCGACGAGGTGCGGCACATCCCGCTGCTCGCGGCCGGGCCCTTCGGCTTCGACCTGACCATGGTGTGGAACCGGGGCGTCACCTTCGGGATGCTGGCGGGCGACGCGCCCTGGACCCAGGCGGCGCTCGGCGCGCTCGCGCTCGCCATCTCCGCCTTCCTGCTGCGCTGGATGGCGCGGGCCGAGAACCGCGCCACCGCGCTGGCGCTCGGCGCGGTCGTGGGCGGCGCGGTCGGAAACGTGATCGACCGGGCGCGCTTCGGCGCCGTGGTGGACTTCTTCGACGCCCATGCCTGGGGCTGGCACTGGTATGTGTTCAACATCGCCGATGCCGCGATCGTCATCGGCGTGCTCACATTGGTGGCGGATGCCTTGTTCAGGCCATCGCCCAGCGTTAAGCGTGCTGAGTGATGAGACGCCTGCGCCCCGCCCTGATGGCCCTGCCGCTCCTGGCGTTCGCCGGCTGCGGTTCCGACACCTCCCGCGCCCTCGGCTTCACCCGGGACGCGCCGGATGAGTTCCTGGTGACGACCCGGGCGCCGCTCTCGGTGCCGCCGCAACTCGGGAACTTGCCGGTGCCCACGCCCGGCGCCCCGCGCCCGCAGGACAGCCGCAACGCCGCCGCGATCCTCGCACCCGGCACCACCGCGGCCGCGCCCACCCCGGCGGAGCAGGCGCTGGTGGCGCGCGCGGGCGGGCCGGTGGAGGGCGACATCCGCCGACAGGTGGACGAGGAGACGCTGCGGCTCGACCGGCCGCCCTCCGGCACCGTGGACCGGCTGATGAACTGGCTCAACGAACCGCCGCCGCCCGGCATCGCCGTGGATCCGTCGGGCGAGGCCCAGCGCCTGCGGGAGAACGCGGCGCTTGGCCGCGACCCCGGCGAGGGCCAGACGCCGATCGTCCAGCCCCGCTCCCGCACCTTCCTTCAGCGCCTGCTGGGCACCTGAACGGCTCAGCGGCGGCGCAGGGCGAGGCCGCCGAAGGCGAGCGCGCCGGCGACGCAGGCCAGCGCCAGGGCGAGCAGGCCCAGCGCCGGGGCCGGTCCCTGCCCGGCCCAGATCATCAGGGCGACGCCGCCGGCCAGCCCGGCGATCAGCCCCAGCGCCGCGGCGCACAGCATGGCAGCCGGGCGGCTTATGCCCGCCTGCTCCAGCCCGGACGGCCGCGCCTCATCCGCCGGGGCGCAGGCGCCGAGCAGGGCGACGAAGACCGCCGCCGCGAGCAGCCCTGCCAGCGCCAGGCCGGAGGCGGGGCCGAGGGCCAGGCTGCCAAGTCCCGCCGAGGCCGCCGGCAGGTGCCACACGACCTCGCTCAGCATCGGCGGGCGCTCCCGGGCGCCGCCAGTCGGTTCTGCATCGCGCTCTCCTTTGCGGCGCGTCACGGACCCCCGACGATCCGCGGCGGTTCCATACCTTGCCCGAAGATGACATGGAATTGAGAAATGGCCGGTCCGACGCCGCGACATGGCCGCCCGGACAGATCGTGCCTATCTATCCTGCGTTCCCTTTAATCCGGCGCCTCATCCTTGACCGATCCGACCCTGCCTTCGGCCACTCCGGCCTTCCTGAACCATGACCGGCCCCCGGTGCCCGACCTGGTGGTGCCGCGGGGGGTGCAGCCCTTCCATCTGCACCAGAAGCCGGTGCGCGGGCGCCTGGTGCGGCTCGGCCCGCTGGCGGATGCGTTGCTCGGCCGGCATCCGGCGCTGCACCCGGCCGTGCTGACCCTGATGGGCGAGGCGATGGCGCTGACCGCGGCGCTTGCCACCGCGCTGAAGTTCCGCGGCTCCTTCAGCCTGCAAGCGAAGGGCGACGGGCCGGTGCCGATGCTGCTGGCCGACTGCACCGAATCGGGGGCGCTGCGCGGCTATGCCCGGGCCGACGAGGCGAAGCTTTCCAAGATGCTGCGGGCCGAACCGGCGCCGCCGGCGGGCGCGCTGCTCGGCACCGGCTATCTCGCCTTCACCTGCGACCAGGGGCCCGACATGGACCGCTACCAGGGCATCGTCGCGCTGGAAGGCGTGACGCTCGCCGACATGACGGGCGCCTATTTCCGCAGCTCGGAGCAGTTGCAGAGCCAGGTGCACCTGGCCTGCGCCCGCACCGAGGCCGGCTGGCGCGCGAGCGCGCTGGTGCTGGAGCGCGTCGCCGGGGAGGGCGGGGTGGACCCGCAGGCCGACGCCGCGGCGCAGGAGGATGCCTGGCAGACCGCGCTGGTGCTGGCCGGCACCATCACGGCCGAGGAGATGCTGGACGACGCGCTGCCCTCGGAGCGGCTGCTGCACCGGCTGTTCCATGCCGAGGGCCTGGCGCTCGATCGGGCCCGGGCGCTGTCCTATGGCTGCCGCTGTTCGCGCGCGCGGCTGGCGCAGGTGCTGGAAGGCTTCCCGCCGGACGACCTGGATCACATGGCCGAGGACGGCGCGATCACCATGACCTGCGAGTTCTGCAACCTCGATTTCCGCTTCGACCGGGACGAGGTGCAGAGCCGCGCGGGCAGGGCGTGATTTTCCCTCGGCGCCCGTTCCGGGTTAGGCTTGCCGCATGCCTGCCGCGAAACGCTTGCTGCCGCAGCGCCGGACGCTGCTGATCGCCCTGCCGGGGCTGCTGGCCGCCTGCGCCGGCGGCGGGGGGGAGCCGGAGCCGCTGCCGCCGCTGGTCTCCGGCTATCGGCACCTGACGCCGCTGCGGCTGAATGTCGCGGATGTGGAGATCGTGCCGCCGGCCGCGGGCGCGGTGCGGGTGGATGAGCCGGCGCCGCTGCGGCCGGAGGTCGAGATGCGCCGCATGGCGGAGGAACGCCTGGTGCCGATGGGCACCACGGGGCGGGCGCGCTTCATCACCCAGGTGGCCGAGTTTCGCCGCGAGACCACTGGCGGCTCCGGCGGGCTGTTCGGCGGCTCTCCGGGCGAGCGGCTTTCCGTGCGGATGGAAGCGCGGCTGGAGATTGCCTCGGCCGATGGGCAGGGTGCCGGCTTCGTGGAGGCGCAGGCCCGGCGCCAGCGCACCCTGCCGGGCGGAACCTCCGACGCGGCGCGGCGCCGTGCCGCGGAGGAGACGGTGCGCCAGGCGATGGAGGAGCTGAACGTGGAGTTCGAGTTCCAGATCCGCCGCGCGCTGCGCGACTGGCTGGTGGAGGGCGCGGCGCCGCCGCCGATCGGCGCGCCCGGCGGCATCCAGCGCGAAGACCTGCCGAGGAGTTAAGGGATGCCCGTGACCTTCGCGAACCCCGCCGGCGTGCACGCGCCGGGCTCGCGCTATTCCCATGCCGCGCTGGTCGAGGGGCCGGGGCGGCGGCTGGTGATCTCGGGGCAGATCGGGGTGGCGCCGGATGGCACGGTGCTGCCGGCAGGGGAGGACCAGATCCGCCAAGCGATCGCCAATCTCGGCGCGATCCTCTCGGCGCATGGGATGGGGCCGGCGAACATCGTGAAGCTGGGCGTGTTCCTGACCGACCGGGCGCTGATCCCGGTCTGGCGGGCCGAGCGCGAAAAGTTCCTGGGGACGCTGGCGCCGACGAGCACGCTGCTGCTGGTGGCGGGGCTGGCCGATCCGCGCTTCGTCTTCGAGGTGGAGGCGGAAGCGGTCGGCTGAGCGTGGCCGCGCCGGTTTAAGACTTCGCCACCTTCGCACTTCGCGGCTTGGCCACGGAACGGACGTGATAGGCTCGACGCCACCAACGGGGTAGGCGTCATGCCGAAGGTCATGCGCCGCGCGGTGCTCGCGGCGGGTTTTGCTGCACTGGCGTCGGGACCGGCGGGAGCGCAGGGCGCGCCGGCGCTGCGCCTGCGCGGCCGCATCCTGGCCTTCGCCGATGGCGTGCTGACGGTGGCGACGCGGGAAGGCGGCAACGCCAAGGTGACGCTGCCGGAGAACGCGCCGGTTTCCGCGCTGCGGCGCGCGACGCTGGCGGAGCTGGTGCCGGGGGCGAATCTCGGCGTGGTGGCGGAGCCGGCGGGCGAGGGGCTGCGCGCGGTGGCCGTGACGCTGCTGCCGGCGACCGCCACGCGGCAGTTCCAGTCAGAATGGGACCTGACGCCCGGCAGCTCCATGAACAACGGCGCCGTGGCCGCGGTGATGGAACGCGCCGAGGGCCATGAGCTGACGCTGACCATCAATGGCCGCAGCGTGCCGGTGCGGGTGGATGAGCGCACCGCCCTGGTGCGGCCGGTGCCGGCGACGCGCGCGGATCTGCGCGAAGGGGCGGCGGTGTTCGTGCTGGCGACGCGCGGCGCGGATGGCGCGCTGACGGCGGTGCGGGTGAGCGTGGAGAAGGACGGCGTCGCGCCGCCGACGTGATTCTTTTGGGGCGTTGCGCGTTTTCGGACAAATTGCCGGGGCTCGGCGGCGGGGTGGTTTGGACGGGAGCGGATTCGCGAGGTCAAAGAGCGGAGTGCGCGCCTTTGCTCCCGGGCCGGCTGGCGCACTGCCCGGCATTAGGACATCATTCTTAGGCTGATGCAACGCCGGCGTTGCGGACGCTGCTTCGAGCGATGCGGCCTCCAACCGATAGCGGTCTGTGATCCGCGAGGCCCAAGCCGCGAGCGTCCACTTCGGGCGGGAAGCCGTCATTCGCGAGCAAGCCTCGTGATCGCTCGGGCCAGAGGGCATGGTCGTCAGCGCAGCCGGCGCAGAACCAACAGCCCGACCAGCACGACGGGCGCGAGGTGCCCGAAGGCGACCGCCCAGCCCATGACGGTGTCCCGCCCCGCGACGTCGAGCGCGAGGCCGACCCCGAGCGGCCCGATGAAGCCGCCGGCGTAGCCGCACATGCTGTGCAGTCCCATGGTTGCGCCGCGTCGTGCCTTGTCGGCCGCGGCCACGGTTCCCGCGGTCAGCGCGGCGCTGTCGAGGTAGATCGCCGCATTCCAGGCGAGCACGCAGCAGATGGCGATGGGAGGCCAAAGGCCGAAGGAGAGGCCGGTCGCAACGCTCAGCACCGCGCCCGCGAGCATCGCGCCGGCGACGATCCGCGCGCGCCCGAACCGCTGCGCGAGCTCGTTCCCGCTTACCGAGATGGCGATGCCGAGGAGGCCGGCGGCCGAGAACAGGGTATTGGGACCGGGCAGCCAGTCCGGTGCATCGCTCCGGGTCATGATGAGCGCGAGGAAGGTGACGCCCCATGCGCGCAGCGCGGCCATCTCCCAGGTGTGCACGCTGTAGCCTGCGATCCATGCCATGGCCGGGCGGTTCCGGAAGACCGGGCGGAAATCCAGCAGCTCGGCAACCGGCACCTTCGGACCGGACCTGGCGCCACCTGGCCTGATGACGAGCGCGACGGTGCCAAAGGCGGCCGCCGCTGTGACGGCGCCGAACATGAAGACGAGGGCCGGGCCCGCGATGGCGTCCAGGAGCCCGGCGACCGCGAAGGAGGCGGCTCCGGCGATGCCAACGCCAAGCGCATGCCAGCTCACTGCGCGCGACTGCGCGGCGCCTTCCAGCCGGTCGGCGATCATCTTGAGCCCGGGCATGTAGCAAGCCGCCCATCCGACTCCTGCGACGGCGCGCAGGAGAAGCGCGCCCCAGAAGCCATCGGCGGCGACAGCCATGCCCAGATGCGAGAGCGCCGTCAGACCAGCGCCGGCGAGATAGACCCGCCGCGCCGGCACACGGTCGGTCAGGGCGACGAGAACGGGGACTGTCGGCACGTAGGCGGCGAAGAAGGCACCGACGAGCCAGCCGGCCTCCGTGGCCGACAACGACCAGCGCGCGATGAACGCCGGCAGCAGGGCGGGCAGGAAGAAGGCGCCGACCTGTACGAAGACCTGCGCGGCGACGATGGCCGCGAGAGTGTGGGCGGCGCTCACCTGCGGATCCGAAGCTGCAGGAGCGTGGGACAGGCCGCGAGGCACGGCGCCGCCGCGACGTGACGGCGAACCCCGAGGTGCTCGCGCAGCATGTTCCGCATCCGGCTTGCCTCCATCGCCGGCCGACCCGCCAGGCGCTCTCCTCACCTCGCAGACAGCATCGGAATGTTCTCCCGGGCCGCACGGCGACGCAATCGAAGGCGGCGGGAATGCCCGCAAGCCTCGGCCTCCCCTGTCGGCGGGGACCTGCTACCGGCGCATCACGCACGTCGCGCCGCCAGGGGATCGCCGGCGGCGACGCAGGGCGGACATTCGCACGCCAATGTCCGCTCGGGGTCGAAGGGCGTCCGTCACTCTGCGACGGTCAATCCGTCAGCCGCCACAGGCGCCGCTCGCCGGGGATGGCGTCGTGCAGGGCGATCATCCAGCGCAGCAAGGCGGGGCGGGCGCCGGGCAGCGACGGGATGAGGCGGTGGAGGGTCGCGGCCAAGTGGGGGCGGGGGAGGTGTTCTGGGGCGCAGGGGAGTGCTGACGCGAGGCCGAGGCGTTTGGCCATGAGGAGTTGCGCCATGGTCAGCAGGCGGGCGACGCGGCGGATGGCGCGCAAAATGCGCCAGGCGAGGGTTTCGAGGCCGTCGCCGCCGGACAGCGGGTGGGGCGAGGCGGCGATCATCAGGCGGTCGAGGGTGCCGTTGCGGGCGTGGCGGCGGAGCGCGCGGTGGGCGCTGTCGGCGCGGCCGAGCGCCTCGGGCAGGGCGCGCCAGGGCTCGCGGGAGCAGGCGATCCAGAAGATCGCGTCCCAGAGGCGGCGGGGATCGGCGGCGGGGCGGCCGGGGCCGCCTGGCTGGACCAGCGGGGCGAGGGCGGCCCATTCGGCGTCGGTCATGGGGGACCAGGGCTGCCGGGGCGTGGGGCGGAGGGGGTAGGCCGGCGGCAGCATCTTCTGGGGGGCCCTCGCAGCGGGTGTCTGCGGGAGGATATAGGAATGTTGTCTTTGTGGGCAAGGAAATCATGAATGGAGGGGTCCGGGGACGATCATCGTCCCCGGGTTTTTTGTTTCGTTGGCGCTGTGGCGCTTCGTTCTGGGAGCCCCCCTCACCCACCGTCCAACGCCTTTGGCGTTGGACCCCCGCCTGCGGGGGGAGAGGGCTTTTGGGGTGGGGGAGGCTGGGGGCCTCACTCGTTGGATGGCAGGCCCGCGAACATGGTGGCGGGGGTGAAGCGGGCGCCGACGTCGCCGATCAGGTCGTAGTTGCCCACCACCGTGAGCTTCCGCACGCCGGAGCCGGGCGCGTAGTGGAAGGTGCCGTAGTTCATCCAGAAGACGTTGGCGCTGTAGACGCCGTCGAAATACATCGTCCGCTGCTCGAGGCTGTTCACGCTGCGCCAGATGGTCGTGGCGATGTTGGGGCGTGCGCGGTCCGCCACGCCGAAGGGCGCGGAGACGTTGCGCATCACGCTCATGATGGAGGCCACCGCCTCGCGCTGCGACCGCGGCGTGGGCAGGTGCGTGACGTAGTAGGCGGCGCGGACGAAGCGGTCGGCCGCCTCATGCGTGCCGGGCAGGCGCTCGGTGCCGCCGAAGCCCTGGAAGCGGCCGAGGTTCTCGAGCTGCTTGTCGAAGGTGGGCTGGTTGGTCATCACCACGTAGCGGCGGTCGTGGTAGATGTTGATGCGGCCGTTGATGCATTCGAAGATCGCGCTGTCGCCGCCCTTGTCGTTCAGCGCGATGTGCAGCGTGCCCGGCATGCCGCTGTTCGGCTCGACCGCCATGCGCAGCTGGAAGGGCTCGGCGCGCGTGCGCTCGACGGCTTCCGCGACGGACCCGCAGGTGTCGAGAAACCAGGTGAGCCAGTGGCCGATCGCAAGGCCGGGCTTCGACGGGTCGCGCGGCCCGGTCGAGGTGTCGGGCAGGTAGAGCACGTGGCCCGCCAGCCCGGCCTCGTTCACCCCGTCCACATTCGTGTTGTCGTAGACGGTGACGACCAGGCTGCCGTAGCGGCTGGTCCAGCGCAGCGGGTTCACCGGCGTCGCGCCGTTCCGCTCCATGCCGCGGGGCAGGATCCAGATGTTGCTCTCGGTGTCCTCGAACCAGTCCATGTTGCGGCCGATGAAGACGCCGAGGCCGGGCCAGTTCCACAGGGCGCGGGAGCAGGCCTGCGCCTGGCGGGGGATGGCCGCCAGCGCCGGCAGCGCGACGCCGGCGCCAAGCAGCCAGCGTCGTCCGAGAGTGATCGTCATCGCGCTTCCTCCTGTCGTGCCGTGCGTCGCGCCGGCCGTCGCGGGCGCCGCCGTGCGTCCAACGCCTGGGTGTAGCGGTGCCTCGACCCCGGAATGTTGCGCGAGGTAGCATTGTCGGATGATCCAGCAGGCCGCAGCCCGCATGGCCGCACCCGATCCGGCTGCCGTCTTCGCGGCGCGCGGCTGGCTCGCCGGGCACCCGGCCGCCTTCCGGTCGCTGCTGATCCGCGAGGCGGTGCCGGTGGAGGCGCGGGCGGGCAGCACCATCTTCCGCATCGACGACGCCTCGAACGGCCTCTACGGCATCCTGTCAGGCGCGATCGGCGTGGAGGGCGGGCACCGACGCCAGACGCCGCTGCTCGGCCATGTCATGCGGCCCGGCGAGTGGTTCGGGATCAAGGCGCTGCTGCATGGCGGCCCGCGGGAACTGACCTATCGCGCGATCGAGCCGACCCGCCTGCTGTTCATCGACCGGACGCGGCTGGTGCCGCTGATGCAGGAGGATTCCGACATCGCCGTGCGTGTCGGCCAATTGGCGGAGATCGGCAACCGCCTCGGCGCCTGGATCGTGCGCGACCTGCTGACGCCGGATGCCGGACGGCGCCTGGCCTCCGTGCTGCTGCGGGTCCTGGGCGCGGGCGAGGTGGTGCCGGACGACCGGCACGGCTTCTGGCTGACGCACCGGCAGCTGGGCGAGATGGCGAACCTGTCGCGCCACCATGTCGGCCGCAAGCTGGCCTCCTTCGAGGCGGAGGGCTGGATCCGCTGCGGCTACAACCGGATCCTTCTGCTGGACGCGGCCGGGCTTGGCGCCTTCGCCTATGGCGAGGATGCGGCGTGATGCGCAGCGCCGAATGTCGTCAGGCGTGCAGGCCCGGCGCTTCCTGGCCGGTGCGGGCCACGTATTCGGTGTAGCCGCCGCCATACTGGTGCACGCCGTCCGGCGTGAGTTCGAGCACGCGGTTCGACAGCGCCGCGAGGAAGTGCCGGTCGTGCGAGACGAAGAGCATGGTGCCCTCGTACTGCGCCAGCGCGGCGACCAGCATCTCCTTCGTCGCCATGTCCAGGTGGTTGGTGGGCTCGTCGAGCACGAGGAAGTTCGGCGGATCGTAGAGCATCCTCGCCATCACCAGCCGCGCCTTCTCGCCGCCGGACAGCACGCGGCAGCGCTTCTCGACCTCGTCGCCGGAGAAGCCGAAGCAGCCCGCCAGCGTGCGCAGCGATCCCTGGTTCGCCAGGGGGAAGGCATCCTCCAGCGCCTGGAACACGGTGCGGTCGCCGTCCAGCAGCTCCATCGCGTGCTGCGCGAAGTAGCCCATCCGGACGCTGCCGCCGACGGAGACCGTTCCCGCGTCCGGCTCGGTCGCGCCGGCCACCAGCTTCAGCAGGGTGGACTTGCCGGCGCCGTTGACGCCGAGCACGCACCAGCGCTCGCGCCTTCGCACCATGAAGTCCAGGCCCTCGTAGATGGCGCGGCTGCCGTAGCGCTTGTGCACCTGGCGGAGGTTCACGACGTCCTCGCCGGAACGCGGCGCCTGGGGGAAGTCGAAGGAGACGCTCTGCCGGCGCTTCGGGGGCTCGACCCGCTCGATCTTCTCGAGCTTCTTCACGCGGCTCTGCACCTGGGCCGCGTGCGAGGCGCGGGCCTTGAACCGCTCGATGAAGCTGATCTCCTTCGCCAGCATGGCCTGCTGGCGCTCGAACTGGGCCTGCTGCTGGCGCTCGTTCAGCGTGCGCTGCTGCTCGTAGAAGGCGTAGTCGCCGGAATAGGTCGTCAGGCTGCCGCCGTCGATCTCGATGATCTTGCGGACCACGCGGTTCATGAATTCGCGGTCGTGCGAGGTCATGAGCAGCGCGCCCTCATAGGCGGCCAGGAACTGCTCGAGCCAGATGAGGCTTTCCAGGTCGAGGTGGTTGCTCGGCTCGTCGAGCAGCATGACGTCGGGGCGCATCAGCAGGATGCGGGCCAGCGCGACGCGCATCTTCCAGCCGCCCGAGAGGGCGCCCACATCGCCGTCCATCATCTCCTGGCTGAAGCCGAGGCCGGCCAGCACCTCGCGCGCGCGGCCTTCCAGCGCGTAGCCTCCGAGTTCCTCGAAGCGGGACTGCACCTCGCCGAAGCGTTCGATGATGGCGTCGAGCTCGTCGGCGCGGTCGGGGTCGGCCATGGCGGCTTCGAGGGCCGCGAGTTCCGCGGCGACCTCGCTGACCGGGCCGGCGCCGTCCATCACCTCCGCCACGGCGGGGCGGCCGGCCATCTCGCCGACATCCTGGCTGAAGAAGCCGATGGTGACGCCGCGGTCCACCAGGACCTGGCCCTCATCCGGGGGTTCCTGCCCGGTGATCAGGCGAAAGAGGGTGGTCTTGCCCGCCCCGTTGGGGCCGACGAGGCCGATCTTCTCGCCTTTCTGGAGCGCGGCGGCGGCCTCGACGAAGAGGAGCTGCCGTCCGTTCTGCTTGCTGACGTTGTCGAGGCGGATCATCGGGGGCGCGGAGGCTTCGGACCTGGTGTGCCGGCCTTATGCCACGCGGATGCGCCCCGGACAGGTGCGGCGGGGCACTTCACGCATGGAGGGGTCCGGGGACGATCATCGTCCCCGGGTTTTTTGTTGCGTGGTGGTGGTGCGGTTTGGGAGGCAGTTCTGGGTTGCGGGAGCCCCCCTCACCCAACCCTCTCCCCCCTGTTGGGGGAGAGGGCTTTTCGGACGTGGGGGGAGAGGGTCAGCCTTCGGTGCCGGGGCGGGGGGCGGCGACCATGGCCAGGAATTCGCGGCGGGTGGAGGCGTCGTCGCGGAAGGCGCCGAGCATGCGGCTGGTCACCATCGTCACGCCGGGCTTGTGGACGCCCCGGGTGGTCATGCACTGGTGCGCGGCCTCGACCACCACGGCGACGCCCTTGGGCTTGAGGACGTCGTTGATCGTGTTGGCGATCTGCGCCGTCATCTTCTCCTGGATCTGCAGGCGCTTGGCATAGGCCTCGACCACGCGGGCGAGCTTGCTGATGCCGACGACGCGGCCATTCGGCAGGTAGGCGACATGCACCTTGCCGAGGATGGGCGCCATGTGGTGCTCGCAGGTGGATTCCAGGCGGATGTCGCGGAGCAGCACCATCTCGTCGTAGCCGTCCGTCTCCTCGAAGGAGCGGGCGAGGAGCTCGACGGGGTCTTCCTCGTAGCCGCAGAACCATTCGCGATAGGCGCGGGCGACGCGGGCGGGCGTGTCCTGCAGGCCCTCGCGGCTGGGGTCGTCACCGGCCCAGCGGAGCAGGGTGCGGATCGCGGCCTCGGCGTCCTCGCGCGTGGGAGGCGGCTCGGCAGCGGGGTTGGCCTTCGCCAGGTGGCGCGGGGGCGTCTGGATGTTCACAGCGTGGGAATCCTTGGGCGTCATCTTGCGGCGGTCATCGGTCCGCGCCACCGCGGCACGGCGCCTTCCTCATCGGGGCAGATGGGGGCCGCCTTCGATCCCGCAATGGTGGGCGGCACGACCTCGGCGCGGGGCAAGCAGACGCTCAGTGCAGGCGACTGGTCGGCAGATGCGGGCTGTCCAGGCTGAAGGCGGGGATGGCGACGTCGAAGGTCTCGCCGGTGCCGCTGACCACCATGTGATAGGCGCCGCGCATGAAGCCGGAGGGCGTCGAGAGCGGCGTGCCGGAGGTGTATTCGAAGTTCTGGCCCGGCTCGAGCACGGGCTGCTCGCCGACCACGCCCTCCCCATGCACCTGCTGGGTGCGGCCCTGGCCGTCGGTGATGAACCAGCTGCGGCGAAGCAGCTGCACCGTCTCCTTGCCCTCGTTCACGATGGCGACGCGGTAGGCCCAGACGTAATGGGCGCGTTCCGGCTCGGACTGGTCGGCAAGGTAGAAGGCGCGCACGGAGACGCGGATGGACCGGGTCGTCGCGCTGTAGCTCTCGGCCATGGCAGGGCTCTCCGCTGGGGCGCGTCGCGCGGCGCGGGGGCCTCTGTCAAGTCCCGCGGCGCAGCGCGACGGTGAGGCCGGCGCCGACCAGCACGGCGCCGCCGGCGCGGTTGAGCACTCGGCGCAGGCCCGGGCGGCGCACCGCGCCGGAGAGACGCGCGGCGAGCAGCGCATAGGCGGCGGCGTTCAGCGCGCCGAGGGTGACGAAGGTCGCGACCAGGATGGCCGCCTGCGGCAGGAAGGGCCGCGCGGGATCGAGGAATTGCGGGACGAAGGCGACGAAGAAGACGATGCTCTTCGGATTGAGCGCGGTGACGACATAGGCTTCCCGCATGGCGCGGCCGGCGGGCAAGGGCGGTGCCGCGGCAGCGTCCACCGGTGCGCGCCAGAGCTTCACGCCGAGCCAGATCAGGTAGGCCGCGCCGGCCCATTTCAGCGCTGTGAAGGCCGTGGCGGAGGCGGCGAGGAGCGCGCCCATGCCGGCCAGCGAGAGGCTCATCGCCGTCAGGTCGCCGAGCGCGACGCCGGCGGCCAGCGGCAGCGCGTTGCGCGCGCCGCCGCCGAGCGACTGCCCGATGACGAGCAGGATGGTCGGGCCGGGGATCAGCAGCATGGCCGTCGCCGCGGCGACGAAGGCGAGCCAGAGGGAGAGATCCATCGCGAGGCATCCGCCGGCCGGTTCACGTCGGACCACACCACGCGCGAGCGGCCTTGCGCAATCCCGCGCGGCGTGTGTCGCGGCTTTGCCGCGCGGCACACACCGCGTCGCGGCGTTGTGACGTGCGCGCGCAGGCGCGGCGTCGCAGGTTCCGTCGCATCCGGATGAGGTCCGGGAACGCGAGGCCCGTGTCGAGCATTGTGGCAACGGGCACCCGCGGCGGAGCAGGGCAGACAAAGGATCCCGCACCGCCCCGCGACCACGCCGCGGCTGCATGGAGGAACTCCGCATGCACCTCGATCTCCGGCTCGAAAGGGCCCTTGAGCGCGTCGAACTGGTCACCGGCGTCGGCACGCGCGATGCCGGCCGAATGTGCGTGATGTCGCTGGTCGCATGCCTGGCCGGCGAGGAACATGGCGACAGCCCGAGCTGCGCCTCGGCGCTGATCCGCGCCTTCGCCATCCCGTTGAACGACAACATGCCGCATGCGGTCCGGCAGCGGCTGAAGCCCTTCGCGCCGCGCATCCTCGGCACGCAGGACGGCCAGGATCCCGCGCGGGCCGAACTGCTGCGCATGGCGCTGGCGGAGGAGATCCTGCCGCGGCTCGGCGGGCGGAACGCACAGCCGGCGCGCCGCTTCGCCGGCCCGCTGTGGCGGCTGTGGTCGCTGCTCGGCATGCGGCGGCTGGAGCGCGAGGCGGAGTGGATGATGGACCGCGCGGTGGCGCTGGCGGACGGCGCCGACATGGCGCGGGCCGTCGCGGCGGCGGGCGCGGTCGGGCGGCTGCTGGCGCGCGCGGCCCGCGACGCGACCGACCCGCGCGAGGCGGACCGGCTGTGGGACATGGCGATCGGGCTGCTCGACCGGATGTGCGACATCGGCGCGCAGCGCATGCCGGCGCAGGCGGTCTGGGCGTCCCGGCTCGAACATGTGTTCGAGGCCCGGGCCGCGCGTGGCCTGGCGGATACCGCCCGGATCTGACAGGGCGGGCGCGGTCGCGCCCCGTCATCGGTGCCTGGGGAAGCGGCGGTCACCACAAGGTGACCGCCGTTTCCGTGTTGGCGGAAAGTGTTTGACGCAGCCGCGGGCACATGCCTAAATCCGTTCGTATCTGGATAGATCGTTCAAATACGAACGGCCCATCCGGATCGGAAGCCACGGACGGGATGGGCGCGCGATGGCTCGCACGGTGCCGGCGCTGGAGATGCAGGCGGTCACGCGGCGCTTCCCCGCGCGTGAGCGCGGCGCCCTGCCCTTCACCGCGATCGAGCGGCTGAGCTTTCATGTCGCCCCCGGCGAGTTCGTGGCCCTCGTCGGCCCGTCGGGCTGCGGCAAGAGCACGGTGCTGAACCTGGTATCCGGGCTCGACCGCCCGAGCGAAGGCCAAGTCTTCCTCAGCGGCGAAGAGGTGACGGGCCCGAGCAGCCATGTCGGCTTCATGCTGCAGAAGGACCTGCTGCTGCCCTGGCGCAGCATCCGCCGCAACGTGGAGTTCGGGCTGGAGGCGCGCGGGCTTTCCGCCGCCGAACGCGCCGCGCGGATCGAGCGCGAGCTGCGCCGCTGCCGCCTGACCGACTACGCCGAACGCTACCCGCACCAGCTTTCGGGCGGCCAGCGGCAGCGCGCCGCGCTGGCGCGCACCCTGGCGATAGAACCTTCGCTGGTGCTGCTCGACGAGCCCTTCTCGGCGCTGGATGCACAAACGAAGATCCTGCTGCAGCGCAGCTTCGCGCAGACGATCTCGGCCTCCGGCGTCACCACGCTGCTGATCACGCACGACTTGAACGAGGCGGTGGCGATGGCCGACCGCATCCTTGTGATGAGCGAGCGGCCCGGCCGCATCGTGGAGGAGATCGCGGTGGGACTGCCCGACCGCGACAACCCGATCGCGCGGCAATCCATGCCGCGCGCACAGGAGCTGGTGCGCCACCTGCTGCACGCGCTGCACCTGGACGAGGCCGTGGATGCCTGAGACGAAGGGGAACCGGGAATGACGATCAGCCGCCGCATGATGCTCGGCGCCACGCTCGCGCTGCCGGCGCTGGGCAGCGCCTCGGCGCAGGAAGCCGTGACCTACCTGTTCCCGGCGCCGCCCTTCCTGCCGGCCTTCGCGCCGCACCAGCTTGCGATGAGGCGCGGCTACTACGCGGCGAACGGGCTGAACGTGACCTTCCAGACCGGCCAGGGCGGCGCGAATGTCGCGACGCAGGTCGGCACGGGCAACGCGACGCTCGGCGGCGGCGTGGGCGAGACCTCGATGCTGGTGCGCGCCAACGGCGTGCCGGTGCGCGGCGTCGGGCTGCTCGGCGGCCGTTCCCTGTTCCACATCGCGGTGCGCAAGGCGGCGAACATCGCCGACGTGGCCTCGATGCGCGGCAAGAAGGTGGGCGTCATCGGCTTCCAGGACACCGGCTTCTACGCGCTGCTCGGCGTGCTGGCGGCGAACGGCATGCGGCGCACCGACCTGCAGATCCAGGCGGTGGGCGCGGCCGGCGTGGTGCAGCTGATGATCTCGGGCGGCGTGGACGCGATCATGGCGGTGCCGGAGTGGACGGACGCGATCCGGGAAGCCGGCGTGGAGGTGGATGTCATCGACATCAACGCGATCTTCCCGGCGCTGGCGCAGGCGATCATGACCAGCGACACCACCGCGCAGCGCCGCCCGGAGGTGGTGCGCGGCTTCGTGACGGCGGTGCTGAAGGCGGTGCGCGACTGCATGGAGGACCCCGCCGCCGCCACGCGCGACTATGTCGCGCAGGTGCCGCAGCATCGCGGCAAGGAGGCGGGGATCGAGCGGATCATCCGCACCTACGCCACCACGGTCTATCCGACCACGCCGCCTTCCGCGCTCGGCCGCTTCAACCCGGAACGCCTGGCGGCGACCCAGAAGTTCTACATGGACAACGAGATCATCCGGAACGCGGTGCCGGTGGCCGAGCTCTATTCCAACGACTTCGTCGGATCATGAGCGGCGCGGTGGAGAGCGCGGCCGCCCCGAAGCCCAGCCGCGCCTTCGGCGGCGCGCGGCGCGACTGGGCCGGCAGCCTGATGCTGCCCGCGGCCACGCTCTCCGTCGCGGTCGTGGTGCTGCTGGCCTGGCAGTTCCTGCCGCCGGCCTTCGGCGTGCCGAAATACGTGATCCCGACCGTCACCGACCTGGTGGCGGAGATGGGGCGCATGTGGGCGGACGAGGATCTGGCACAGCATGTGGTCTCCACCGCCGTCTGGTCGGTGGTGGGCTTCGTGCTGGGCGGGCTGTTCGGCGCGGTGTTCGGCTATCTGCTGGGCCTGAGCCCGCTGTGGGAGAAGGTGCTGTCGCCCTATCTGCTGGGGCTGCAGATCGCGCCGAAGGTCGCCTTCGCGCCGCTGTTCATCATGTGGTTCGGCTACAACGCCATGCCGAAGCTGCTTGTGACCGTGCTGATCGTGTTCTTCCCGATCCTCGTCAACGTGCTGCAATCCATGCGCGTGGCCGACCGGGACCTGGTGAACCTGGCGCGGGCCTATTCGATGTCGCGCGCGCAGGTGTTCTGGAAGGTGCTGTTCCCTTCCTCCATGCCGTCGCTGATGGCGGGGCTGCGCATCGGCGCGACGCTGGCGGTGATCGGGATCACCGTGGGCGAGGTGGTGGGATCGCAGGTCGGGCTCGGCTACCTCATCGTCTATGGGCAGGGCGCGGCGAACACGGCGATGGTGTTCAACGCGATCATCCTGCTGACGGTGATCGGGATTGCGATGTACTGGGCTGTGGCGGCGATCGAGGCACGGGTGCTGCACTACATCCCGCGCGCGGTGGCGTGATGCGCCACATGCTGGATGGCCGCACGGTGCTGGTGACGGGCGCGGCGCGCGGCGTGGGGCGCGCGCTGGCGGAAGCCTGCATCGGCGCCGGTGCGCGGGTGGTGATCGCGGATGTGCTGGAGGAAGCGGGCCGCGCGACGGCGGCCGAGATCGGCGCGCGCTTCGTCCCGGTGGATCTGGCGGATCCTGGCAGCATCGCGGCGATGGCGGACAGCATCGCGCGCACCGAAGGCGTGCTGCACGGCCTGGTGAACAATGCCGCCATCGCCACGGGCATCGGCGGGCCGGAATACGACGCGATCGACATCGGCACCTGGGACCGCGTGATGACCGTGAATGTCCGCGGCACCTGGCTGGTGACGCGGGCGCTCGGGAAGATGCTGGCGGAGAGCGGCAGCGGGCGGGTGGTGAACCTCGCCTCCGACACCGCGCTGTGGGGCGCGCCGCGGCTGCTGGCCTATGTGGCGAGCAAGGGCGCGGTGATCTCCATGACGCGCAGCCTGGCCCGCGAGATGGGGCCGCGCGGCATCGGCGTGACGGCGGTCGCGCCCGGCATCCTGCGCAACGAGGCGACGGAATACGTGCCGGCCGAGCGGCACGCGCTGTACGAGAACGGCCGCGCGGCGCCGGGCCCGATGATGCCGGAGGACATCGCGCCGACGGTGGTCTTCCTGCTGACGCCGGGCGCGCTGGCGGTGACCGGGCAGGTCCTGCCGGTGAACAACGGATTCGTCTTCACATGAACCGCCTGATGGTCGCCGGAACCGCGCTGCTGCATCGCCCGGGCACCGGCCCGACGCTCGTGCTGCTGCACGGCATCGGCAGCGATGCCGAGACCTGGCTGCCGCTGATCGGCGCGCTGCCGGCGGATTGGAATGTGCTGGCCTGGTGGGCGCCGGGCTATGGCGCCTCCGCGCCCGTCGCGCCGGATGCGCCGACGCCGGACGATTACGCGATGCGCCTGGCGGAGATCCTCGCGGGGATGCGGCTGGAGCGCGTGGCGCTGGTGGGCCATTCGCTCGGCGCGCTCTTCGCCGGGCGTTTCGCGGCGCGCTGGGCGGAGCGCGTCGGTGCGCTGGCGCTGCTCTCGCCGGCGCTGGGCTATCGCGTGCCGGCCGGCGCCGCGCTGCCGGCGAATGTGCAGGGGCGCATCGACGATCTGGTCGCGCTCGGGCCGACGGAATTCGCGGCGAAGCGCGCGGCGCGGCTGGTGCACCGCCCGGAGGCGCTGGCCGGCGTGCAGCGGGCGATGGCGCTGGTGAAGCCGGAGGGCTACGCGCAGGCGGTGCGGGCGCTGGGTGCGGGCGACCTGCTCGCGGATGCGGCGCGGATTGCGCGCCCGGTGCTGGTGGCCTGCGGCGAGCAGGATGTGGTGACGCCGCCGGACAATGCGCGGAGCCTGCACGCCGCGCTGCCCGCCGGCAGCACGCTGCAGCTGATCCCCGAAGCCGGCCACGCCATGCCGCAGGAAACGCCGGAGGCGCTGGCGGCGCTGCTGGAAGCGGCGGTGGAGGCCACGCATGGGTGAGGCCGCGGAGGACGCCTATCTCTCGCCGCCAGTGCAGCGCGCGACGCGGCTGCTGCGCCGCATCGCGGAGGGCGACCGCGTGACGAACATGTCGCGCACGGCGCGCGAGCTCGACATCAGCCGCACCACGCTGTTGCGCCTGCTGCACACGCTGGAGGCGGAGCGCTTCATCGAGCCGGCGGGCGATGCGGGCTGGCGGATCGGGCCGGGGCTGATCGGCATCGCGGCGCATGCGTTCGGCTCCGGCGACCTGGCGGAAGCGGCGCAGCCCGTGTTGCAGCGCCTGGCGGAGACGCTCGGCCTTTCCGCCCATCTCGGCGTGCTGGATGGGCGGGAAGTGGTGTATCTGGCGCGGCGCACGCCGAACGCCTCCTTCGTGTCGAACATCCGCGTCGGTTCCCGGCTGCCGGCGCATGCGGCGAATATGGGCCGCATCATCCTGGCGCATCTGCCGGAAAGCGAGGTGCGCGCGCTGTATGCCCGCGCGCCGATGCCGGCCGCGACGGCGCATACCGCGACGACGCTGGACGGGCTGCTGCATCGGCTGGCGCAGGACCGGGAGGCTGGCCTCGCCTGGAGCGACGGCCATTTCGAGCCGGGCATCGCCTCCGTCGCCGCGGCCGTGCGCGACGCGACGGGGCGGCCGGTGGCGGCGATCAATGTCAGCGGGCAGGCGGCGAGCTTCGAGGCGCATCGCGCGCGCATCGGCGGCGCGGTGGCGGAGGCGGCTTCGGAAATCTCCGCGCGGCTCGGCTTCACCTTGCGGAAGGTGGCGTGATGGACCTGGGCTATGCGGGCCGCGTGGCGGTCGTGACGGGCGGCACATCCGGCATCGGGCTGGCGACGGCGAAGCTGCTGCTGGCGGAAGGGGCGCGCGTGGCGATCTGCGGGCGCGATGCGGGGCGGCTGGAAGCGGCGAGCGCGCTTCTGGGTTCGGAGCGGCTGCTGGCGATGCGCTGCGACGTGCTGGATGCGGCGCAGGTCGCTGCCTTTGCGCAGGCCGTCGCGGAGTGGGGCGGCGGGTCGCTGGACCTGCTGGTGAACAATGCGGGGCAGGGGCGCGTCTCCACATTCGGCAATACGAGCGACGCGGATTGGCGGCAGGAGCTCGATCTGAAGTTCTTCTCGCAGATCCTGCCGATCCGTGCGTTCAAGCCGCTGCTGGACAAGGCGGCGGCGCCGGCGATCGTCGCGGTGAACTCCCTGCTGGCGCTGCAGCCGGAGCCGCACATGGTCTGCACGAGCGCGGCGCGCGCGGGCGTGCAGAGCCTGATGAAGTCTTTGGCGACGGAATTCGCGCCACGCATCCGCGTGAATTCCATCCTGCTGGGGCTGGTGGATTCCGGCCAGTGGCAGCGCCGGTTCGCCGCCCGGGCGGACCAGTCCCAGACGCGCGAGCAGTGGTACTCGGCGCTCGCGAACGAGAAAAAAATACCGTTGGCGCGGTTGGGGGAGCCGGAGGAGCCGGCGCGGGCGATCCTGTTCCTCGGCTCACCGGCGGCCAGCTACATCACCGGCGCCAGTCTCGAGGTTTCGGGCGGCGTGTCGCGGCACATCTAGGACGGTTCGATGGACGCCATCGTGGACACGACGCTGGAACAGCCGGTCGGTGACCTCATCGCCGGGGCGCTGGCCGATCTGGGCGTGACGCATGCCTTCGGCGTGATCTCGATCCACAACATGCCGATACTGGACGCGATCGCGCGGCAGGGGCGCATCCGCTTCGTGCCGGCGCGCGGCGAGGCCGGCGCGATGAACATGGCGGATGCCTTCGCGCGCGTGACGCGCGGGCTTGGCGTGTGCATCACCTCCACCGGCACGGCGGCGGGCAATGCGGCGGGCGCGCAGGTGGAGGCGCTGACGGCGGGCAGCCCGGTGCTGCACATCACCACGCAGATCGACCGCCCCTTCATGGACCGGGACCGCGCCGCGATCCATGACGTGCCGCGGCAACCGGACATGCTCCGCGCCATCAGCAAGCAGGTGGTGCGCGTGTGGGAGCCGCACCAGGCGGTGGATGCGCTGCTGGCGGCCGCGCAGGCTGCGCTGAGCGCGCCGAGCGGGCCGGTCTCGCTGGAGATTCCGGTGGATGTGCAGCGGGTGCCGTTGCGCGGGCGCGCGACGCCGGCGCGGATCGCGCCGCAAGGCGTCGTGCCCGATCCGCGTCTGCTCGATGAGCTGGCGGAGCGGATGCTGCGCGCGGAGCGGCCGATGCTGTGGCTCGGCGGCGGGGCGCGCGGCGCGGCGGAAGCGGCGACGGCGCTGGTGGAGCGCGGCATCGGCGCGGTCACCAGCACCAATGGGCGCGCGGTGGTGCCGGAAGGGCATCGCTGGAGCCTCGGCGCCTTCAACATGACGCCGGATGCGCAGGCGGTGTACGACGCCGCCGACCTGATGCTGGTGGTGGGCTCGCGCCTGCGCGGCAACGAGACGCGCAACAACGCGATGCGCCTGCCGCCGCTGCTGCAGGCCGATGCGGACGCGACGCAGGCGGGGCGCAACTATCCCGTGGAACTCTTCGTCAGCGGCGATGCGCGGCTGGTATTGGAGGGCCTGTTGGCGCGGCTGCCGGCGAAGCTGGCGACCGACGTCGCGTTCCTCGATTCTATCGGCACCGCACGTGCCAAGGGCGAGGCCGCGCTGCGCAGGATGATTGGGCCCTACAGCGCGGTGGCGGAGGCGATCTCGGCGCGCGTCGCGGAAGGCAGGCCCTGGGTGCGGGACGTGACGATCTCCAACTCCACCTTCGGCAACCGCTTTGTGCGGCTGGCGGCGCCGGAATACGGCGTGCATGCGCTGGGCGGCGGCATCGGGCAGGGCATCGCGATGGGGATCGGCGCGGGGCTTGCCGCGAAGGGCAAGGCCGTCGTGCTGGTGGGCGACGGGGCTGCGCAACTCTCGCTCGGCGAACTGGCGACGGGGGTGGAGAGCGGCACGGACGCGGTCTTCGTGCTGATGAACGACCGCGGCTATGGCGTGATCCGCAACATCCAGGACGCGCAGTATGGCGGGCGGCAGCACTACGCCTCGATCCTGACGCCCGATTTTTCCCTCGTCTGCCAGGCGGTCGGCCTGGCGCATGCGCGCATATCGCGCGCCGAGGACTTCGCGGCAGCGCTGGACGCGGCGCTGGACGCGCCCGGGCCGCGCATGATCGAGGTGGACATGGTCGCGATCGGGCCCTTCGCCGAAAATTTTGCGGGCCCGCCGGCCGGGGCAGCGGGGTCGGTGCGATGAAGCTGGGCCTGATCGGCGCGGGCGGCATGGCCGCGACCATGCTGGAGGCGATCGCCGCGCATGAGCCGCGGCTGCTGGATCATCTGGCGGTGTTGGTGCGCGACCGCGCGAAGGGCGAGGCGCTGGTCGCGGCGCAGGGCAGCTGCGCGCGCGTGACCAGCGTGCATACGGAGATCGAGGATTTCCTGCACAGCGGCGCGGGCGTGGTTTGCGAATGCGCGGGGCATGGAGCGGTGCGCGAGCATGGCGCGGCGGTGCTGAAGGCGGGGCGCGACCTGGTGATCGCCTCCACCGGCGCGCTGGCGGACGCATCGCTGCTGGAGGCGCTGAAGGCCGCGGCGGTGCAGGGCGGCGCGCAGATGCTGCTGCCGGCGGGGGCCGTGGGCGGCATCGATGCATTGGCCGCGGCGCGGCTTCTTGGCACGCCGCGCGTGACCTATATCGGCCGAAAGCCGCCGCGCGCCTGGAAGGGCACGAAGGCGGAAGCGCTGGTGGCGCTGGATGCCTTGACGGAGGCGACGACCTTCTACGAGGGCGCGGCGCGGGACGCCGCGCGCGACTTCCCGCAGAACGCGAATGTCGCCGCGACCATTGCGCTCGCCGGCGTCGGGTTCGAGGCGACGCGGGTGCGGCTGGTGGCGGATCCCACCATCTCCGCCAATGTGCATGAGCTGGAAGTGGAGAGCGACGCGGTGCGCTTCAGCATCCGGCTGGTCGGCGTGCCCTCGCGCAGCAATCCGAAGACGTCGCTGACGGCGGGGCTCAGCATGGCGCGGGCGGTGCTGAACCGCGATGCGGTGGTGGTGGTGTGATGGCGGACGCGCTCCCCCATGCGATGAGCGCGGCCGTCACCGGGCGGCGGGTGCTGCGCGTCAAGCGCATGACGTGGGAATCGCCGGGCGTCGTCTCGCTCGATCTGGTTGCGGCGGATGGCTCGGCGCTGCCGGCCTGGGAGCCGGGCGCGCATATCGATCTCCACCTGGCTGGCGCGCCGGTGCGGCAATACTCGCTGTGCGGCGATCCGGCGCGGCGCGACACCTGGCGCGTGGCGGTGCGGGAGGTGCCGGGCGGGCGTGTCTCCGGCCTCGTGCACAAGGCACTGCGGCCGGGCGCGCTGATCGAGGCGGAGGGGCCGCGCAACAATTTTTTGTTCGTTGCCGCACCTCGATATCTGTTCATCGCTGGCGGCATCGGCATCACGCCGATCCTGCCGATGCTGCGCGCCGCCAGGCTGGCCGGCGCGCAGGCGATGCTGCTGTTCTGCGCGCGCAGCGCGGCGGACGCACCGTTCCTGGCGGAGGCGCGCGAGTTCGCGGAGGTCGTCACGCATTGCGCGGATGACGGCACGCGGCTGGACGTGGCGGCGCGGCTTGCCACGCCGGAGGCGGACACGCTGGTCTATTGCTGCGGGCCGGAGCGGCTGATGAATGCGGTGGAGCAGGCGACCGCCGCCTGGCCCGAGGGCAGCGTCCGCTTCGAATGGTTCACGCCGCGCAGCCGGCCGGAGGGCGAGGGCGCGGACGCCTTCGAGGTGGTCTGCGCGCAATCGGGGCTGACGCTGAAGGTGGCGCCCGGTGTCTCCGTGCTGCAGGCGCTGCGCGAGGCGGGGCTTGATCGGCCGTCCTCCTGCGAGCAGGGCGTCTGCGGCACCTGCGAATGCCGCGTGCTGGAAGGCGAGGTGGATCATCGCGATTCGATCCTCTCCGCCTCCGAGCGCGCGGCGAACGACGTGATGATGACCTGCGTGTCGCGCGCGAAGGGCGCGCGGCTCGTGCTGGATATCTGAACAGGGAGCAGGATCATGGCGACCTACCGCTTCCCCTATCTCGATCCCCACCAGTCCCGAACGCGCGAGCCGACGGATTGGGAGATGGCGCTGGCCGGCGCGATCGAGCAGGCCTTCGGCAACGGGCATCACGAGCTGCCGGCGCTGGTCGCGGCGCTCAATGCCTCCCGCGTGCGGCCGCGCGACGGCGGCGCCTGGACCGAGGAGAGTTTCTGCGCATTGATGCGCGAGCTGGGGAGGTAGGGCCATGAGCACCGTGCTGGAACGCCCCGCCGCGGGGCTCGCGACGCCGACCGACAAGGAGGTGCAGGGCGCGCTCGCCACAGGCTTGCGGAACCGCTGGTACCCGGTGCTGCCGTCGCGCTTCGTGGAGACCGGGGGCCGCCCGGTCGGACTGACGCGGCTGGGCGAGAAGATCGTGCTGTGGCGGGATGTGCAGGGGGCGATCCATGTGCAGACGGATCGCTGCCCGCACCGCGCCGTGCCGCTCTCCCGCGGGATGAATGAGGGTGACCGGCTGCGCTGCGCCTATCACGGCGTGGAGGTGGGGCCGGACGGCACGGTGCTGTCCGTGCCGGGCCAGCCAGGCTGCCCGCTGGAAGGGCGCAAGGCGGTGAAGACGTTTCCCACCGTGGAATGCGCCGACGCGATCTGGGTGTGGTTCGGCGATGCGCTGCATGAGGAAGCGGCGCCGTTCAACCCGCCGGAACAGCTCGCCGGCGGCGAATGGGGCAGCTTCTGCTGCTATGCGGACTGGAACGCTTCCTGGCGCTACATCTACGACAACCTGATGGACCCGATGCACGGGACCTTCCTGCACGCCAATTCCCATACGATGTACCAGGGCGACACGCAGGCGACCTTCGTCACGCGCGACACGCCGAAGGGCTTCGTCTTCGAGAAGGCAGGCCAGCGCGACGTGAACTTCGACTGGTCGGAATTCCTGGACGATGGCGCGCTGTATGTGCGGCTCGAGATTCCCTATCCGAAGACGGGCGGGCCGGGCGGGAACTTCGGCATCGTCTCCGTCATCACGCCGATCGACGAGACGAACTCCGCCTGCTTCTTCTTCCGCGTGCGCAAGGTGCAGGGCTGGCAGCGCGACGTGTGGCGATTCCTGTATCGCACGAAGCTCGAGCCGCGGCACTGGCATGTGCTGGAGCAGGACCGCGAGATGATGGATGGCTGCGGGCTCGGGCTGGAGCGGCACGAGATGCTCTACCAGCACGACGCCGGGCTGATCCGGCTGCGGCGCTATCTCGCGAAGGAGGCGCGCGGACAGCTTGTCGCACTGAGGGAAGCCGGGAAGGCATGAGCACCATCGCAATCCTCGGCGGCGGCATCGGCGGACTCGTCGCGGCCATTGCGCTGCGCAAGGCCGGGCGCGAGGTGACGGTGTTCGAGCAGGCCTCGCGCTTCTCGCGCGTCGGCGCGGACATCAACCTCACGCCCAATGCCGTGCGCGCGCTGGACGGGCTCGGCCTCGACGCGGCGCTGCGGCAGACCGCGGCGCGGCCGCGCTTCCGCATCAGCCGCATGTGGGACAGCGGCGCCGAGACCTCGCGCCTGCCGATGGCCGAGGAGGCGGAGCGCAAATACGGCGCGCCGCAGCTCACGCTGCATCGCGCGGACCTGCTCTCGGCGCTGGAATCGGCGCTGCCGGAGGATGCGATCCAGCTCGGCCGGCGCGCCGTGGAGGTGGCGGATGAAGCCGACCACGCCACGATCCGCTTTGCCGACGGGCGGGAGGAACGCGTGCAGGCGCTGGTGGGCGCCGACGGCATCCATTCCGTCGCGCGCACCGCGCTGCATGGCGTGGAGCATCCGCGCTTCACCGGCGTCGTCGCCTTCCGCGCGGTGGTGCCGGCGGCGAAGCTTTCGGGGCTGCCCAACCTCGACAGCTTCACCAAATGGTGGGGTCCGAATCCGCAGAGCCAGATTGTCACCTTCCCGCTGAACCGCGGCGAGGACATCTTCATCTTCGCGACCATCGGCCAGGAGAGCTGGCGGCACGAAGGCTGGACGCAGCCCGGCAGCGTGGAGGAGCTGCGCGACCTCTACGCCGACTACCACCCGGAAGCGCGGGCGCTGCTGGATGCCTGCGATGCGGTGCTGAAGACCGCGCTGTGGGAACGCGACCCCCTGCCCTTCTGGTCGCGCGGGCACATCACCTTGCTCGGCGATGCGGCGCATCCGATGCTGCCCTTCATGGCCCAGGGTGCCTGCCAGGCGGTGGAGGACGGCGTGGCGCTGGCGCGCTGCGTGCAGGCGGCGAACGACCTGCCGGGCGCCTTCGCCGCCTATGAGCGCATGCGCCTGGCGCGCACCGCGCGCATCCAGATCGGCTCGCGCCAGAACACCTGGCTGCGCGAAGGCGGCAATGCCGACTGGGTCTATGGCTACGATGCCTGGGCGGCGCCGCTCGGCGAGCCGGCCGCCATGGCGGATTGACGCGAGGGAGTTGGGGAGGATTCCGATGGGCTTCTCGGGGGTGGATGCGGTCGTGTTCGGCGTCGCCGACATGGCGGAGGCGCAGCGCTTCTGCGACGATTGGGGCCTGCACCAACTGCATGTGGATGCCGACCGCGCCGTGTACGAGACGCGCGACGGCGGCGAGGTGATCCTGCGGCCGAAGGATGCGCCGGACCTGCCGCCGGCGATCGAGCCGGGCAACACGCTGCGCGAGGTGATCTGGGGTGCGCCGGATGCGGGTGCGCTGAAGGATTCGCTCGACCGTCTCAGCGCCGCCGGCGCGCTGGTGCCCGGGCCGGACGGTCTGCCGCGCGCGCATGATCCGAACGGCCTGCGTCTGGCGTTCCGCGTCAGTCGCCGCCGGTCCGTCAAGGTGACGCCGACGCCGGCGAATGCGCCGGGCAATCCGGCGCGGATCGACCGCCGCTCGCCGGTGCATGAGCGGGCGGAGCCGATCAAGCTGGGGCACATCGTGCTGTTCGCGGCGGATTTCGCGGCGATGCGCGCCTTCTACGTGGATACGATGGGTTTCATCGTGTCGGACGAGTATCCGGGCCACGGCGTCTTCCTGCGCTGCCGCCGGCGCGGCGAGCACCACAACCTGTTCATCCTCAACCGTCCCGGCAAGCCGGGCGTCAACCACGTGGCCTTCACGCTGACCGACGTGCATGAGGTGATCGGCGGCGGGATCGCGATGGCGAAGAAGGGCTGGAAGACCGAGATCGGGCCGGGCCGGCATCCGATCTCCTCGGCCTATTTCTGGTATTTCCACAACCCGCTTGGCCCGCCGCTGGAATACTACGCGGACGACGACTACTGCACCGAGGCTTGGCAGGCGCAGGAATGGACGCGCAAGCCGGAGCTGTTTGCCGAATGGGCGATCGCGGGCGGCATCGACGGCACGACGCGGCGGCAGATCGTGGCGGTGGACAATAGCGGGCGCGGGCATGCGTGACGGGCGCGCATGCATGCTGCCGCATGCATGCCCTCAGACGGCGGCGCGTCGCCTCCGCGTCGCTTGGCTACGCCGCACTTGCGGCGGCGCGCATTCGCGCGCTCGGCCTCCTGCGGAGGCCGCCTCGTGAGGTCCGAACTGCGCCGGATCGTCGCGGCGGAGGCGCAGCGGCGGCGCAGCGGGCGCTGCCCGGCGGTGCTGCATGCGCTCGGCACCGGCGAATCCTTCGCCTTCGTGGCACGCGAGGACGGGTTCGTGGATGCGGCGAGCGGGATGGCGGTGCGGGCGGAGGCGGATCGCATCCTGCTGCCGGACGGCACGGCGATCCTGTTCGCGCTGGATGGGGATGTGGGCTTTGCGGGCTGCGATCCGGTCTCGCGCGAGCGTTTCACGGGGCGCGGCGCGGCGGGGGCGTCGGTGACGATCTATGACGTGCGGGGGGACCACTTCCAGTATGCGACGCTGGAGTGGGAAACGGCGTGAGGCGGGCGTCGGTGGCGCGCGCGTGAGGTAGCGACGCGCGGGCCCCCACCCCATCCCTCCCCCGCACTGCGGGGGAGGGAGCCTCGGAGCGGGGAGGGAGGCACTGGGCGGGGGAGGGAGCCGCGGGCGTTACGCCGCTTCGAACCTGACGCTCTCGGGCTCGGCGTTGCCCACCACGCACCAGGCGGTGCAGGGGCCGATGCCGGTGTTGCGGAACCAGTGCCTGCGGCCGGCGGGATTCAGCACGAGGTCGCGCGGGCCGAGCTCCATCTCGACCGTCTCGCCATTCTCCTCCCAGCCGACGACCAGGCTGCCTTCCAGCACCATCAGCGCGTCCTCGACGGCGCGCACATAGGGGCGGACGCCGGCGCCGGCGGGGATGCCGTACATCTCCTTGCGGCAGGTCTCGCTCTCCACGCCGCCGGGACCGACATAGACGCGGCGCTGGAAGCCGGCGGCCTCATGGATCGGCGCCTGCTCGGCGTGGCGAATGACGCAGCGGGCCATCTGCTGCTGCAGCGGATGGTCGCCCGCGGGATCGAAGGGGATGGTCTTGCCGGGGGCGGCGCCGAAGCTGTGGGCGAGGGCGGGATCCGTGCCGAGCTTCGGGTGATAGAGGTAGCGCGGCGGCAGCGGCTTGCCGACATCCACGCTGATGCTCATCAGCACCGGCTCGATCCCGTCGTTGCGGAAGCCGTGGCCGACATCGCGGGCGTTCAGGATCATGTCCTTCGGGCCGAGCTTCACCTCGCAGACCTCGCCGTCGCGCTCCCAGCCGACCGTCAGCACACCGGCGATGACGAGGAAGGATTCCTCGATCTCATGGGCGTGGCAGGCGGCGTAGTTGCCGACGGGCTTGTGGATGAGGCTGACGGTGAAGTGCTCGGGCGCAAGGGTGCCGGGCTCGCCAACCTTCGGGCTGCCGCCGGCGCCGACATAGCGCATCTGCGCGCGGGCGAGCTCGGGATAGCCGCGGTTGGAGGGGAAGGCGTCCCAGTCGAAGCTCTTCTGGGTGTGGCGGACCACGTTGCCGCGCAGCGCGGCGGCGAGCGGGCTGGGCGCGGGCTTCGTCATCACGTTCATGGCGCGTCTCCTCGGGTCGCGTTGTCCTGGCTTTCCATAGCGTCAGGCCGCCGGGACGCGTAGGCTGCGTTTCATGGGCAAAACACCCATCGGGAAGACGCCGGCCGATGCGCAGGACCGCTACCTGGTGCCCGGCCTGGTGCGCGGGATGGAGGTGCTCGCCGCCTTCACGCCCGAGACGCCGCGGCTGACCCAGGGGGAGATCGCCGCGGCGATCGGCGTCACGCGATCGGCGATCTTCCGCGTGGTCTACACGCTGACGGAGCTGGGCTTCCTGCTGCACGACCCGGCCAGCGGCCGCTATGCGCTGGGGCCGGCGCTGCTGCGGCTGGGGCATGGCGTGCTGCCGGCGCGCGACGTGATCGGCGTGGCGCTGCCGGAGCTCGAGGCGCTGCGCGACGCCACCGGCTGGTCCGCGCATCTCGGCGTGCTGGAGGGAACGGAGGTCGTCTATCTGCTGCGCGTGCCGGCGCGGCGGGGGATGCGCAGCATCGTCCATGTCGGCTCCCGCCTGCCGGCGCACGCCACCGCGATGGGGCGCGTGCTGCTGGCCGGGCTTGAGGAGGCAGCGCTGGCGGATATGGCGCAGCAGGCCCCGCCGCGACGGCTGCCGCTGCCGAGCTTCGCGGTGCTGGCGCGCCAGGCCCGGGCGGATCGCGCGCGCGGGCATGTGATGCAGCTCGGCAGCTTCGAGGCGGGCATCGCCTCCGTCGCGGCGCCGCTGCGCGACGCGGCGGGCAGGGTCGTCGCCGCGATCAACCTCTCGGCGCGGCTGGCGGAAGCGCCGGAGCCGCGGCGGCGCGCGGCGCGGGATGCGCTGCTGGCCGCTTCGGTCACGATCTCGCGGAGGCTGGGCTGGGTGGGCTGAGCGGCAGCCGAAGCAGCCGCCGCGCGTTGCCTCGGCGGATGCGAGGAGGATGCGCCATGGCCCGCCGGAACGAACTGCCCCGCCACGACGACCCGACCGAGATCGATCCGCGGCCGCAGCCCGCTGCGCAGCGCGGCCCCGGCGCCACGGCGGCGCAGCTCAAGCAGGACATCACGGCCGGCGCGGCGGGCGACAAGGTCGCGGTGTTCGATCCGGGCGTGGCGAATCTGGGGACGGGGGCGGAGGCCGCCGGAACGCCCACCTCGCCCGAGATGCTGCAGCGCGATCGCGAGATGCAGCGCATGGCGGATGCGCCGCACGGCGATCCCGGGCGGCGCATGGGGCTCGGCAAGGGGCCGATGCTGGCGGCGGCGCTGGCGGCGCTGGTGGCGCTCGGCATCGCCTTCGCCATGCTCGGCTAGAATTCGTGGTACTTGTCCGCGACGCCGTGCGCGACGGTGCTCGGCACGGTGCGGGTGAAGAGCGCGGCGCCGATCTCGAACAGGCCGACGATCAGGTGCGGCCAGAACACCCACTCGGCGAAGCCGAACAACCAGGGCGAGATGGCCAGCAGCAACCCCGAGGCGATGTCCAGGAACAGGTGGACGCGCATCGGGATGATGCGCATGGCGGCGTATTCGTAGTCCGTGAACAGCGCGTAGAGGATCAGCGCGACGCCGAGCGCCTGCGGCACCCATTGTGCCGCGCCGCCATCGGCGAAGCCGAGGATGTAGGGCAGCAGGATGAGGAGGGCCGCGGTGAGGTAGTCCAGCGCGCCATGGGCGCGGGTGGAGATGAATCGCATCTCGGCCTTCCTGTGCGAGGGGTGCGTCGTCGTCGCGGCAACGCGCTCGGCACCGCGGCGGTTTGGTCCCGTCGGCAAGATCACGCCATGCCCCCTCGACTTGCCACCCGGTGCCGCGGCGCGGATGATCGCCCTCGTTCAAGCAAAGGGAGGCAAGCCCATGAAGAGATCCGAATTCCTCCGCGCCGTCGCGGCGACGGGCATCGCAGCGGCGGGCGGGCTGCCCGCGGTGGCGCGTGCGCAATCGGCGGATGCGGACACGTTGCGCGCGGGCGTGAAGCTCAGCCCGACCTCGATGGATCCGCATTTCCGCCTCTCGGGCGAGCAGAACCTGCTGCGGGCGCTGCATGCGCGCCTGGTCGGCATGACGCCGGACGGCAAGCCGGAGCCCGGCGTGGCGGAGAGCTGGCAGCCGGTGGAGGACGGGCGCGCCTGGGATTTCCGGGTGCGCGCGAATGCGAAGTTCAGCGATGGCAGCCCGATCACGGCGGAGGACGTCGCCTACAGCATCGCGCGGGTGCCGACGATCACCGGCTCGCCCGGTGCCTACCACATCTTCGTCCGTGCGATCACGCGCACCGAGGTGCGCGATGCGCGCACGATCCGCATCCATACGGCCGAGCCCTACCCCTTCATGGTGGAGGACATGACCGAGGTCGCGGTGCTGTCGAGGTCGCTCGGGCCCGACCTGAAGACCGCGGACTTCAACGCGAAGGAGGTGAAGGTCTTCTCCGGCCCCTACACGCTCGAGGATTTCCGCTTCGGCGAGTTCATGGCGATGCGGCGCAACCCGCACTGGTTCGGCACGCGGCCGGATTTCGAGCGGGCGCAGCTGAAGTTCATCTCCACCGATTCCAGCCGCGTGGCGGCGCTGCTGGCGGGCGACGTGCAGGCGATCGACGAGCTGCCGGTGGCGGACGTGCCGCGGCTGCGGCGCGACGCCGCGCTGAACGTCACGCAGATCGCGGGCATGCGCGTGATGTACGTGGCGATGGACATGGACCGCGACGCCAGCCCCTTCCTGCGCGACAGCAACGGCCAGCCGCTGACGCGCAACCCGCTGAAGGATGCGCGGGTGCGCCAGGCGCTGTCGCTGGCGATCAACCGCCAGGCGATCGTGGACCGGGTGATGGACGGCACGGCGGCCGTCGCTTCCAACCTGCTGCCGGAGGGGACGCCGGGCACCTCCTCCGCGCTCGGCGTGACGCCCTTCGATCCCGACCGCGCGCGGCGGCTGCTGGCGGAAGCCGGGTATCCGAACGGCTTCCAGGCGACCATCCACGCCACCAACGACCGCTACCCGAACGACGAGAAGGTGGCGCAGGCGATCGCGCAGATGTGGAGCCGCATCGGCGTGCGGACCGAGGTGATCACCATGCCGAACGCGACCTATTTCGCGGCGGCGTCGCGGCAGACCTTCAGCATCATGGCGGCGCAGTACGGCGCGGACAATGTCAGCTACGCCTATCGCGCGCTGGTGCATACCTTCGACCGCGAGCGGGGGCTCGGCACCGCGAACCGCACGCGCCATTCCAGCCCGCGCGCCGATGCGCTGGTGGCGCAGGCGCTGACCGAGATGGACGAGACGAAGCGGAACGCGCTGCTGGCGCAGGCGGCGGATGTCGCGATCGGGGAGGAGGCGATCATCCACATGATCTACCACCCGGCGTATCTCTATGCGGCGCGCAAGCCGCTGCGGGTGACGCCCTACTACAACGGGGCGTTCCTGCCGCAGGCGGTGAAGAAGGGCTGAGGGGCGCGGGGCGCGGCGATTGGCAGGTCGGTCGCGCCCCCACCCCGACCAGCCTGCGTAGGCGGCGGCAGCCCGCCGCAACTCCGGCCTCCGACGCCTTTGGCGTCGAAGCCCCCGCATAGCGGGGGAGGGAGTCTAGCGGGCCCTTGCCAGGACGCGCTGGGCGGCGCGGAGGACGGGGAGGTCCACCATCTTGCCGTCCACCACGCAGACACCGCCCGCGGCGGCGTCCATCGCGGCGACGATGCGGTGCGCCCAATCGACCTGCGCTGCGCTCGGCGTCAGCACGGCCTGGATCGGAGCGACCTGCTTCGGATGGATCGCGAGCTTCGCGGTGAAGCCCAGCGCCTGGATGCGGCGCGTCTCCTCCGCCAGGCCCGCCTCGTCGGCGATGTCGAGGAAGGGCACGTCCAGCACGGCGCGGCCGCCGCGCGCCGCCGCCGCGACCAGCGCGGCGCGGTGCGGCAGCAGCGGCTCCCACGCCACCGCGCAGCCGAGATCGGCGGAGAGGTCCACGCCGCCGAAGCCGAGGGCGGCACAGCCTTCCTCCATGGCGATGGCGCCGGCGCGCGCCAGGCCCTCCGCGCTTTCGATCAATGCGATGATATGGGGGGGGCGGGGGGCGCGGGCGAAGGCGCGGCGGACGATGCGCAGCTCCTCCGGCGCCTCGACCTTGGGCAGCATCAGGAAGTCGGGCGCGGCGGCGCCGATCAGCGCGGCGAGGTCGGCGATGCCCTCGGGCGTCGGCAGCGGGTTCATGCGGACCCCCAGCGCGACCCCTGAAGGCGGCGCGGGGCGGTCCAGCACCGCGGCGCGGGCCGAAGCCTTCTCGCCGGGCGGGACCGCGTCCTCGAGGTCGATGACGACGGCGTCGGCGCCGGTGGCGAGCGCCTTGGCGAAGCGGTCCGGCCGGTGGCCGGGCACGAAGAGGACGGAGCGGGCGAGGGCGATGTCGGGCGTGCTCATGCCCTGCTGAGTGCCAGAGTTGCGCCGCCGGCGCAGCCCCCGCCCGGTGGCGCGACAATTCCCACCTTGACATGGTTGGGGCAGGGCTTAACTGGACTTTCAGAAATTTCTGAAATCCGTGACCCGCAACGAAAGCGGGCCGAGCGACCGGGACATCATGCAGCTACCCCCCCTGATCCAGGCCTTCGTGCTGCATTTCGGCGAGATGGGCAGCCGCTGGGGCATCAACCGCACGGTCGGGCAGATCTACGCGCTGCTCTATGTCTCGCCGGAGCCGCTGAACGCCGACCAGATCGTGGAGGCGCTCGGCGTCTCGCGCTCCAACGTGTCGATGGGGCTGCGCGAATTGCAGGCCTGGAACCTGGTGAAGGTGCGGCACATCCCGGATGACCGGCGCGACCATTTCGCGACGCCCGGCGATGTGTGGGAGATCCTGCGCGTGCTGGCGGAGGAGCGGAAGAAGCGGGAGGTGGACCCCACCCTCTCCGTCCTGCGCGAATTGCTGATGCAGGCGCCGGCGAGCGAGGCGGAGCGCCACGCGCAGGCGCGCATGGCCGAGATGCACGGGCTGATCGAGCAGCTGACCAACTGGTACGAGGACGTGAAGAAGCTGGAGACGGAGCGGCTGGCGCAGCTGCTGGCGCTCGGCTCGCGCGTCGCACGCCTGGTGGAGGCGACGGACAAGGTCGTCTCGCTCGGCCGCCGCAAGAGGAAGGAGTAGACGGCCGTGGACGCCTTGCTTCTCGCCCGCATCCAGTTCGCGGCCAACATCTCCTTCCACATCCTGTTCCCGACCATCACCATCGCGCTCGGCTGGGTGCTGCTGTTCTTCAAGCTGCGCTTCAACGCCACGCGCGACGAGAAGTGGATGGACGCCTACCGCTTCTGGGTGAAGGTGTTCGCGCTGTCCTTCGCGCTCGGCGTGGTCTCCGGCATCACCATGAGCTTCCAGTTCGGCACCAACTGGCCGGGCTTCATGGAGAAGGTGGGCAACGTGGCGGGGCCGCTGCTGGCCTATGAGGTGCTGACCGCCTTCTTCCTGGAGGCGACCTTCCTGGGCATCATGCTGTTCGGCTTCCGGCGCGTGCCGGGCTGGGTGCATACCGCGGCCACATTCCTCGTCGCCTTCGGCACGACGATGAGCGCCTTCTGGATCCTGGTGCTGAATTCCTGGATGCACACGCCGGCGGGCTTCGAGCTGCGCGACGGCGTGGTGCATGCGACCGACTGGTGGGCGATCGTCTTCTCGCCCTCCATGCCGTATCGGCTGGCGCATATGCTGATCGCCTCGGGGCTGACCTGCGCCTTCCTGATCGCGGGCATCTCCGCGTGGCGCTGGCTGCGCGGGGATCGCGCGCCGGCGGTGCAGGCGGCGCTGCGCACCGGCGTGGTGATGGCGGCGGTGCTGGCGCCGACGCAGCTCTTCGTCGGCGACATGCACGGGCTGAACACGCTGCAGCACCAGCCGGCGAAGGTCGCGGCAATGGAGGGGCATTGGCACACCGGCGGCAACGTGCCGCTGATCCTGTTCGCCATCCCGGACGAGGAGACGCGGTCGAACCGCTTCGAGATCGCGATTCCCAACGGCGCCAGCCTGATCCTGACGCACAGCCTGGATGGCGTGGTGCCCGGCCTCGATCAGTTCGAGGGCAAGCATCCGCCGGTGGCGCCGGTGTTCTTCGCCTTCCGCATCATGGTCGGCGTCGGCATGCTGATGATCG
Source organism: Falsiroseomonas bella (assembly GCF_003173615.1). Classification (GTDB taxonomy): domain Bacteria; phylum Pseudomonadota; class Alphaproteobacteria; order Acetobacterales; family Acetobacteraceae; genus Falsiroseomonas; species Falsiroseomonas bella. The sequence continues at coordinate 885,830 of NZ_QGNA01000001.1, forward strand.
CCTTCGGCCTCGCCGCCGCCTGGTTTCTGTGGCGGCGCGGCACGCTGCCGACGCTGCTGCTGCGCGGGCTGGTCGTGATGACCTTCGCCGGCTGGGTGGCGACGCTGGCCGGTTGGTACGTGACGGAGATCGGCCGCCAGCCTTGGCTGGTGACGGGCGTGCTGACCACGGCGGACGCGGTGGGGCCCGTCGGCCCGGCGGCGGTCGCCTCCACGCTGGTGATGTATCTGGTGCTCTACGTGCTGCTGCTGGCGGCCTACATCGCCACGCTGTATCGCCTGGCCGCCAAGGGGCGCGTGGTGGAGCATCTGCCGGGCAACCAGCCCTTGCCGGCGAGCGCGTGATATGACGCCCTTCCTGCCTGCGGACGACCTCGCGCTCGTCTTCGCCGCGCTGATGGCGCTGTCCATCCTGGCCTATGTCGTGCTGGACGGCTTCGATCTCGGTGTCGGGCTGCTGATGCAGGCCACGCCGGAGGAGCGGGAGCGCGACCGGATGGTCGCCTCCATCGGGCCCTTCTGGGACGCGAACGAGACCTGGCTGGTGCTGGGCGTCGGGCTGTTGCTGGTCGCCTTCCCCACCGCGCATGGCATGGTGCTGACCGCGCTCTATTTGCCCATCGCGCTGATGCTGGTTGGGCTCACGATGCGCGGCGTGGCCTTCGAGTTCCGCGCCAAGGCGGCGACGCCGCTGCACAAGCGGCGCTGGGACCACGCCTTCATCGGCGGCTCGGCGCTCGCCGCGCTGACGCAGGGCTGGATGCTCGGGCGTTATGTGCTCGGCTTCGACCCGAGCGCGCGGGCGCTCGGCTTCGCCGCACTCTCGGCGCTCGGCGTCGCGGCGGCCTATGCCTTCATCGGCGCCTGCTGGCTGATCTGGCGCACGGAGGGTCCGCTGCAGCAGCGCGCGGTGCTCTGGGCGCGGCGCACGCTCTGGGTGGTGGCGGCCGGCATCGTCGGCGTGTCCATCGCCACGCCGCTCGCCTCGCCGCGGATCATGGCGCGCTGGTTCGAGATGCCGAATTTTCTGCTGTTGGCGCCGCTGCCGCTGGCCACCGCCGCGCTCGTGGTCGGGCTGCACGCGCTGCTGCGGCACATGCCGCTGCCAGGCGATGCGCTGCGGCGCGTGCCCTTCTGGGCGGCGGTCGGGCTGTTCTGCCTCTCCTTCGCGGGCCTCGCCTGGTCGTTCTTTCCTTATGTGGTCCCGGAGCGGCTGACGCTGTTCCAGGCGGCGAGCGCGCCCGAGAGCCTCACGCTGATCCTGGTGGGCGCGCTGTTCGTGCTGCCGGTGATCCTGCTCTACACGGTGCTGGCCTGGCGGATCTTCGGGGGCAAGGCAATGGACCTCCGCTACGACTGATCGCCACGCCCCTTGTGCGTCGGGGCTGGCCGCGCTATCTGGACATCACAAAGCTTTCCGCCTTGCACGGAGGGTGGCCCGAAAGGGCCGCCCTTTTTGTTTGGCCCCTCTTTGCCCAGCGCGGCCTCTTGCCGCCCCGAGTGCCCCGGACCCATGGACCCGACCCCCGCCCCGCCGCCGCCGGATGACGACCTGCCCCAGCATGAGGGGCTGGAGGCGCGGATCGCGGCCGCCATCGTGCCAAGCCTGCGCCAGATGGGCTACGAGCTGGTGCGCGTGCAGGTCAGCGGGAAGGAACGCCCGGTCGTGCAGATCATGGCCGACCGCGCCGACCAGGCCCCCTTCCGGGTCGAGGATTGCGAGGCCATCAGCCATGTGATCGGCGCCGTTCTCGACGTGGAGGACCCCATCCGCGGCGAGTGGACGCTGGAGGTCTCCTCCGCCGGGATCGACCGGCCCTTGACGCGGGTCAAGGACTGGAACCGCTACGCCGGCCATGTTGCGACCGTCGAGCTGGTCGTGCCGCAGAACGGGCGCAAGCGCTTTCGGGGCGTCGCGCTGGGTGCTGACGCGGCCACCGCCCGGTTGCGGCTGGAGGACGGGACGGAAGAAAGCTTCCCGCGCGGGAACATCCGCAAGGCGAAGCTGGTGCTCACCGATGAACTGATCGCCGCCACGGCGGCCGAACCCAGGGAACACTGACATGGCCCTCGACGTCGCCATTGCACGCCCCGAACTGCTGCAGGTCGCCGACGCCGTCGCGCGCGAGAAGATGATCGAGCGCGAGGAGGTGCTGGAGGCGATGGAGCAGGCCATCCAGAAGGCCGGCCGCGCCAAATACGGGCACGAGAAGGACATCCGCGCCGTCATCGACCGCAAGTCGGGCGAGGTGAAGCTCTCCCGCTGGACGGAGGTGGTGGAGGCGGAGCCGGTGGAGAACGAGGCCACCCAGATCCCCCTGCGCATCGCGCAGAAGATCCGCCCCGGCATCGCGACGGGGGAGTTCATCGTGGACCCGCTGCCGCCGATCGATTTCGGCCGCATCGCCGCGCAGACCGCCAAGCAGGTGATCGTGCAGCGCGTGCGCGAGGTGGAGCGGTCCAAGCAGTTCCACGAGTACAAGGACCGCGTCGGCGAGATCATCAACGGCATCGTCAAGCGCACCGAGTACGGCAACCTGATGGTGGATCTCGGCCGCGCCGAGGCGCTGCTGCGCCGCGACGAGACGATCCCGCGCGAGGCCTTCAAGAACGGCGACCGCGTCCGCGCCTATATCTACGACGTGCGCGAGGAGCCGCGCGGGCCGCAGATCTTTCTGTCCCGGACGCATCCTGGCTTTCTCGCCAAGCTCTTCGCGCAGGAAGTGCCGGAGATCTATGACGGCATCATCGAGATCAAGGCGGTGGCGCGCGATCCGGGCAGCCGCGCCAAGATGGCGGTGATCAGCCGCGACAGCTCCATCGACCCGGTCGGCGCTTGCGTCGGCATGCGGGGCAGCCGCGTGCAGGCGGTGGTGCAGGAACTGCAGGGCGAGAAGATCGACATCATCAACTGGTCGCCCGACAGCGCGACCTTCATCGTGAATGCGCTGGCGCCGGCCGAGGTGACGAAGGTCGTGCTGGACGAGGATGGCCGCCGCTGCGAGGTGGTGGTGCCGGACGACCAGCTCAGCCTCGCCATCGGCCGCCGCGGCCAGAATGTGCGCCTTGCGTCGCAGCTGACGCGCTACGATATCGACATCCTGACCGAGGCCGAGGAATCCGAGCGCCGGCAGGAGGATTTCCGCAAGCGCAGCGGCCTCTTCGTCGAGGGCCTGGACGTGGACGACGTGATCGCCGGCCTGCTGGTGACCGAGGGCTTCGGCTCGATCGAGGAGGTCGTCGCGGTCGAGGACGAGGAACTGGCCGGCATCGAGGGCTTCGACGAGAACATCGCAGCCGAGCTCAAGCGCCGCGCCTCCGCCTTCCTCGAGAAGCGCGACGCCGAGCTGGATGAGAAGCGCCGCGAGATGGGGGTGGAGGACACGGTCGCCGAGGTCGGCGGCTTCTCGCCCCAGATGCTGGTGCAGCTCGGCGAGAAGGGCGTGAAGACGCTCGAGGACCTGGCGGACCTCGCCGGCGACGAGCTGGTGGAGATCCTGGGCGCCGAGACGGTGGACGAAGAGAGCGCCAACGCGATCATCATGGCGGCCCGCCAGTCCGCCGGCTGGTTCGGCGACGAGCCGCTGGAAGAGGCGGGCGAGGAAGCGGCCGAGGATGGGGCCGGAAACGAGGAGACGGACGACGAGCGCGCCGGCTGAACTGCTGCCCGACACGCTGCCCGACAGCGAGGCGGATGAGCCGGAACGCGGGCCGTTCCGGCGCTGCCTCGTCACGCGCGAGCGCCAGGCGAAGGAGGCGATGGTCCGCTTCGTGCTGGGCCCAGACAGGAAAGTGATCCCGGATCTGGCGGAACGGCTGCCGGGGCGGGGAATGTGGTTGAGCGCCAAGGCCGATGTGATAGAACAGGCTGCGCGCCGCGGGGCCTTTGCGAAGGCCACCCGCGGCGAGGCGCTTGTGCCCCCCGACCTTCGCGCGACGATCGAGGATGGCCTGCGGGGGCGCATCCGGGACCTTGTCGGCTTCGCGCGGCGCGCGGGGCAGGCGGTCAGCGGGTGGCAGGCAGCCCGGGAATGGCTGCAGGCCGGCCGCGCCGGTCTGCTGGTGCAGGCGGCGGATGGCAGCCCGGCCGAGAAGGCCAGGCTGGTCGGCCACCGCCCGGTGCCGGTGGTGGCGCCGCTCGATGCGGGCGCGCTGGGCGCGGTCTTCGGCCGGGACCGGGCCGTGCACGTCGCCATCGCCCGCGGGCGGCTGGCGGAGAGGATCGCGGCGGAAGCCGCGAGGCTGGAAGGGGTCACCCTTCCCTCGGGAACCGCGCCCTCGCGCGGGTCCCGCAAGCCGGGCAGGGACCCGGCGGATGATCGCGCCCGACCGGACGCGAGCGACGACGGCCGCGATGGCGCGACCGGCGGACAGGTTTGATTGGAAGAGATCGGGTTCGGATCGGCGGATGAGCGACCAGAACGACCAGGATGCAGGCAAGGGCCGGCTCTCGCTCCGGCCGGGCGGACGCCTCGACCTGGGCAAGACAGTTGATGCAGGCAGCGTGCGTCAGTCCTTCAGCCACGGCCGCAGCAAGGTCGTGCAGGTGGAGGTGCTGAAGAAGCGCCCGACCCCCGGCGCGCCAGCTGCGAAGCCCGGCGTGGCCGGCCCGGCGGCGAAGCCCGCCGCCCCGGGCGCGAAGCCCGCCGGCGGCGCGCCCGCGCAGCAGGCCAAGGGGTCCACGGCCGGACGCCCGCTGACCCAGGCCGAGATCGCGACGCGCCAGCGCGTGCTCGATGAGCAGCGCAAGGCCGAGGCGCAGCGGGAACGCGAGGAGCGCGAGCGCCAGGCGCTGATGGTGCGCTCCGCCGCCGAGGAAGCGGCCCGCCGCGCCGAGGAGGATGATCGCCGCCGCGCCGAGGAGGCCGAGGAGGCCGCCCGCGCCGCCGCCGAGGCACGCCGCGCCGCGGCCGAGGCCGCCCGCGCGCCCGAGCCGCCCGCCGCGCCCGCCGCCCCGGAGCAGCCCCGCGCCGCAGAGCCCGCGCCGCCGCCGCCGGTCGCCGCGGAAGCGCCGCGTCCCGCGCCGCAGGCCCCGCCGCCGCGTCCCGCTGCCCCGCCGCGGGGCGACTATCCGCCGCGTGGCGACTACGCGCCGCGTCGCGACATGGGTGGCCCCGGCGGCGCGCCGCGTGGCGATTACGGCCCGCGCCGCGACGGCCCGGGCGGTGCCCCGCGTAGCGACTACGGCCCGCGCCGTGACGGTCCGCCGAGCGGTCCGCGCCGCGACGGCCCGCCGCCGCGCTACGGCGATGGCCCGCGCCCGGCCGGCCCGGGTGGCGGCTATGGCAGGCCTGCCGGCGGCCCCGGCATGGGTCCGCGTCCGGCCGGTGCCGGCGCACCGCTGCGCAGCGGCCGCCCCGGCCCGGTGCCCACCGGCTTCGGCGGACCGCGCCGGCCGGGTGGTCCCGGCGCGCCGATGGCGCCGCCGCCCTCCGACGCGCCCTCGAAGCTGACGCTCCGTCCGCGCACCGGACGCGACGACGATCGTCGCCTCGGCCCCGACGCGAAGAAGGGCGGCACGCCGGTCCCGGCCAAGAAGAACACGCTGGCCGGCCCCGGCCGCCGCGAAGGCCGCATCGACATCGGCGCCGCGATCGAGGGCGAGGACGAGCGCACGCGCTCCATCGCCTCCATGCGCCGTGCGCGTGAGCGCGAGCGGCGGCAGCAGGAGCTGGCCCGTCTGCGCTCCGGCGCGGAGCGCGTGGTGCGCGACGTGGTGGTGCCCGAGACGATCACCGTGCAGGAACTGGCGAACCGCATGGCCGCCCGCGGCGGCGAGGTGGTGAAGGCGCTGTTCCGCATGGGCGTGATGGCCACCCTGACGCAGTCCATCGACGCCGACACGGCGGAGCTGGTGGTGCAGGAATTCGGCCACCGCGTGCGCCGCGTCGCGGAAGGCGACGTGGAGATGGGCCTCGAGGGCACCGAGGACGAGGCGGAGGCGCTGCTGCCCCGCCCGCCCGTGGTGACCATCATGGGCCATGTCGACCACGGCAAGACCAGCCTGCTCGACGCGCTGCGCAAGGCCGATGTCGCTGCCCATGAGGCCGGCGGCATCACCCAGCATATCGGCGCCTACCAGGTGGCGATGGCCGACGGGAACCGCGTGACCTTCATCGACACGCCGGGCCACGAGGCCTTCACCGCGATGCGCGCGCGCGGCGCGGGCGTCACCGACATGGTCGTGCTGGTGGTCGCGGCGGATGACGGCGTGATGCCGCAGACGATCGAGGCGATCAGCCACGCCAAGGCGGCGAATGTCCCGCTGATCGTGGCGATCAACAAGATCGACAAGCCCGGCGTGAAGCCCGACCGCGTGCGGCAGGAACTGCTGCAGCACGAGATCGTGGTGGAGAGCCTCGGCGGCGAGACGCAGGAGATCGAGGTCTCGGCCACGCAGAAGATCAACCTCGACAAGCTGCTCGAGGCGATCCAGCTGCAGGCGGAGATCCTGGACCTGCGCGCCAACCCCGACCGCGCGGGCGAGGGCACGGTGATCGAGTCCAAGCTCGACCGTGGCCGTGGCCCGGTGGCGACGGTGCTGGTCCAGCGCGGCACGCTGCGCCAGGGCGACATCGTGGTGGCCGGCGCCGAATGGGGCCGGGTGCGCGCGATGCTCGACGACAAGGGCCGCCAGGTGAAGGAAGCGGACCCCTCCCTGCCGGTGGAGATCCTCGGCCTGTCGGGCGTGCCCGCGGCCGGCGAGACCTTCGTCGCGGTGGAGGATGAAGGGCGCGCGCGCGAGATCAGCGACTTCCGTCAGCGCAAGATCCGCGAGAAGCAGGTCGCCGCCATGCAGGCCGGCCGCGGCAGCCTCACCGACATGCTCGCCCGCATCCAGGCCGGCGCGCAGAAGGAGGTGGCGGTCGTCGTCAAGGCGGACGTGCAGGGCAGCGCCGAGGCGATCGGCGTCACGCTCGGCAAGATCGGCAACGAGGAGGTGAAGGTCCGCGTGCTGCTCAGCGGCGTGGGCCAGATCACCGAGACCGACATCCAGCTTGCCAAGGCGTCCGACGCCGTGATCGTCGCCTTCAACGTCCGCGCCACGACGCAGGCGCGGGAGCTGGCGCAGCGCGAGGGCGTGGACATCCGCTACTACTCGATCATCTATCAGGTGGCGGACGACATCGAGACGCTGGTGCGCGGCAAGCTGGCGCCGGTGCAGCGCGAGAAGTTCCTGGGCTACGCGCAGATCCTGCAGGTGTTCGAGGTGAAGCGCCTCGGCAACATCGCGGGCTGCCGCGTGACGGAGGGCGTGGTGCGCCGCGGCGCCGGCGTGCGCCTGCTGCGCGACGGCGTGGTGATCCACCAGGGCGAGCTCAGCACGCTGCGTCGCTTCAAGGACGACGTGAAGGAAGTGACGAACGGCTACGAGTGCGGCATGTCCTTCGCGAACTACAACGACATCCGCGTCGGCGACCAGATCGAGTGCTACGAGACGGAGACGGTGGCCGCGGAGCTCTGATCCGCGCCACCCGGACTGGACTGGCGGGGGGCGCGGTCGCGAGGACCGCGCCCCTTCGCGTTTGAAGGACGCCTGACATGGCCCGCAAGCATGACCACAAGGGCGGCGACAGCCTCGGCCCGTCGCAGCGCCAGCTGCGCGTCGCGGAGGAGGTGCGCCATGCGCTCTCCGCCGTCTTCGCGCGCGAGGAGTTTCGGGACCCGGACCTGCACGACCTGCATGTGACGGTGACGGAGGTGCGCGCCTCCCCCGACCTCAAGCACATGACGGCCTTCGTCAGCGGGCTCGGGCGCGACCTGACCAAGGAACAGTTCGCGGGGCTCCGGCGCGTCTCGCCCTTCCTGCGCAAGCAGGTGGCCCACGCGGTGCGGCTGAAATACGCGCCGGACCTGCATTTCCAGCCCGACACCGCGCTGGACTACGCGATGAAGATCGACGCCGTGCTGAAACGCCCGGAGGTGCAGCGCGACCTGGCGCCGCGCACCGAGACGGAAGACTAGCCGGCGCGGTTGCGCGCCGATGCTGACCTTCCTCGATGAGGCGCGGCTGCGCGCGCTGCTGCGCTACGAGGCGCTGATCCCGGCGATCGAGCGCGCGCTCGTCGCCTTCTCCGCGGGCCGCGTGCAGCAGCCGCCGCGGCATCTGCTGCATCTGGCGCCGCATGGCGGGCATTTCGCCGCCATGTCCGCCTATGGCGACGCGCTCGGGCTTGGCGTGAAGCTGGTTGCCTTCCATCCCGGCAATGCCGCGCAGGGCCTGCCGACGCATCACGGCCTGGTCGTGCTGCTGCGGCCGGAGACGGGCGAGCCGCTGGCGGTGATGGATGCGCGGCCGATCACCGCAATGCGCACCGCCGCGGCCTCCGCGCTCGCGACGCGCGCGCTGGCGCGGGCAGATGCGCGGGTGCTCGCCATCCTGGGCACCGGCGCGCAGGCACGTGCGCATGCCGAGGCGCTGCGGCTGGTGCGCGATTTCCGGGAGATCCGCGTCTGGGGGCGGAACCCGGTGCGTGCGCAGGATCTGGCGAAGGACATCGGCGCCGTGGCGATGCCGAGCGCGGAGGCGGCGGTGCGCGGCGCGCAGGTGGTGGTGACCGCAACCGCCGCGACCGAGCCCGTGCTCCGCGGCGCCTGGCTGGAGCCCGAAGCGCAGGTGAACGCCATCGGCTGGTCCGGTGCGGCGGGCAGCGAGGTGGACGATGCCGTGCTGCAGGGTGCCTTCGTGATCGCGGATTCGGGGGAGGCGGTGGGGCGCGAGGCGGGTGGCACGCGCCCTGTCGAGATCGGCGCCGAGCTTGGCGAGATCCTTGCGGGCACGCGGCGCGTGCCCGACGGCGGGCGCCGCGTGTTCCGCTCGGTCGGGCTGGCGGTGCAGGACGTCGCGGCCGCGGCGCTGGTCGCGGAGACGCTTCGCCTCCAAGGCGGCTGACGGCCGTACAGCGAAGCGGGCCAGACCTGCCGAGGCGGATGCTGCCCCGCGCGCGGTTCCGTGCTAGCCCCCGCGCCTTGCCTGGAGTGTCGAATGAGCGAGCGTAGAGGCGACGGCCGTGGCCGTCCCGGGGGACATGGCGGTGGCGGACAGCGCGGCCATGGCGGCGGCCATCGGCGGCAGAACCGCAAGCCGAAGGGTCGGCCGCTGGATGGGTGGCTGATCGTGGACAAGCCCTCCGGCATCGGCTCGACCGATGTGGTGAACAAGGTGAAGCGGTTGTTCGACGCGCAGAAGGCGGGCCATGGCGGCACGCTGGATCCGCTCGCAACCGGCCTGCTGCCGGTCGCCTTCGGCGCGGCGACCAAGACCGTTCCCTATGTGATGGACGGCACCAAGACCTACACCTTCACGCTGAAATTCGGCGAGGCGCGCGACACCGACGACGCGGACGGAAAGGTCATCGCGACCTCGGATGCGCGCCCGACGGACGAGCAGATCAACGCCGCCCTGCCCGCCTTCCGCGGCGACATCATGCAGGTGCCGCCGATCTATTCCGCGGTGAAGATCGCGGGCGAGCGCGCCTATGACCTGGCGCGCGAAGGCCAGGCGGTGGAGATCGCGCCGCGCCCCGCGCGCGTGGACCGCTTCGAGCTGATCGAGCGGCCGGATGCGGACACGGCCATCTTCCATGTCCAGTCCGGCAAGGGCGTCTATATGCGCAGCCTGGCGCGCGACCTGGCAAAGGCCTGCGGCACGGTCGGGCATATCGCCGCCCTGCGCCGGCTGCGGGTCGGACCCTTCCGCGAGGAGCACGGAATCCCGCTGGACAGGCTGCTCGGTTCGGGCGATACCCCGCCCCCTTCCCCGGACCTTCTGCTTCCGGTCACGACCGCGCTGGCCGACATCCCGGCACTGGCCGTTTCCGAAGCCGAGGCCGCCCGCCTCTTCCAGGGCCAGGCGCTGAGCCTGGTGGACCTGATGGGACGGGTTCCGGACGCAGCCGATCCGAATGGCGGGTTGGTGCGCGCCATGGCGGGGGGGCGCCTGATCGGCCTCTGCCGGCTCGAGGACGGATGGATGCACCCGGAACGGGTGCTCACCGGCGAGCGCGCGGAGGGCGGGGGCGAATAACCCCTACGCGAAGGACACCCGATGTCGACGACGACGACCAGCGCCGAGAAGCGCGCCGAGATCATCAAGAATTACGCCACCAAGCCGGGCGACACCGGCAGCCCCGAGGTGCAGGTGGCGCTGCTGTCGGACCGGATCTCCGGCCTGACCGAGCACCTCAAGACGCATCCGAAGGATTTCCACAGCCGGCGCGGCCTGCTGGTGCTGGTCGGCCAGCGGCGCGGGCTGCTGGACTACCTGAAGAAGAAGGACCAGTCGCGCTACGAGAGCCTTATCGGGCGCCTCGGCCTGCGTCGCTGAGCGCAGCGCAGCGCGCACGAAAAAAGGCCGGAAGGGGCGACCCTTCCGGCCTTCTTCATGTCCGGGCGATCAGACCCGGTCCTTGCCGTCGATGGCGTCGCGGACCTTGTCCTTTGCCTCGCCGGTCTTCTGCTGGACGTGGCCCTTGGCCTTGTCCATGTGGCCCTCGGCTTCCAGGCTCGCGTCGCCCGTCATCTCGCCGGCGGCCTTCTTCACGTCGCCCTTGATCTTGTTGCCCATGCCCTTGAGGCGGTCCTTGTCCATCACTTCGGCTCCCTCTTCTCAATCGCAGCGCGACTGCCGCGCCTGGGAGAGAAACGCCGAGGGGCCGCCAGGGTTCGCTCAGCCGCGGGGAAGGCCGGCGAGCGCGGATTCCACCGCATCGCCGAAACGGTCCACGATGGTCTCCACCTGCTCCCGCGTCACGATGTAGGGGGGCGCGAGGATCACGTGGTTGCCCTGGCGGCCGTCGATCGTCCCGCCCATGGGATAGCAGGCGAGGCCGCGCGCATAGGCTTCCGCCTTCACCCGCTCATGCAGTTGCAGGGCGGGATCGAAGGGCTGCTTCGTCGCGCGGTCGGTCACGAATTCCGCCGCCCAGAACAGGCCGCGGCCGCGGATGTCGCCGACATGGCGGTGGTTGCCGAGCCGCTCCGTCAGGCGCTCGCCGAGCAGCGCGCCCATGCGCTGCACGTTCTCCAGCAGGTTCTCCTCCCGGATCACCTGCTGCACGGCGAGCGCGGCCGCCGCGGCGACCGGATGCGCCTGGTAGGTGTGGCCATGCATGAAGGCGCCGGAGCCGTCGCGGATGGCGGCCACGACCCTGCCGCCGATCAGGATGCCGCCGACCGGCTGGTAGCCGCCGCCGAGGCCCTTCGCGACGACCTGGATGTCGGGGGCGACGCCCTCCTGCTCCCAGGCATGCATGGTGCCCGTGCGGCCGATGCCGCACATCACCTCGTCCAGGATCAGCAGCGCGCCGTGGCGGTCGCAGATCTTTCGGACCGCATCGAAGTAGCCGGGCAGCGCGGTGACGCAGCCGAGCGTGGCGCCGACCACGGGCTCCGCGATGAAGGCTGCGACATTCCGTGGGCCGAGGCGCTGGAACTCCGCTTCGAGCTCCGCCGCCAGGCGCGCGACGTAGTCGGTTTCGGATTCGTCGTCGCGGCGGTCGCGATACGCGTAGCAGGGAGAGACATGGGAGAAGGCGTCGCTGAGGATCGGCGCATAGGGCGCGCGGCGCATGGCGTTGCCGCTGGCGGCCAGCGCGCCGAGCGTGTTGCCGTGATAGCTCTGCCGCCTCGCGATTATTTTGGTTCGTTGGGGCTCGCCCCGTTCGAGGTGGTACTGGCGGGCCATCTTCAGTGCGGCCTCGGTGCCCTCGCTGCCCGATGAACACAGGTAAAGATGGGTCAGGCCGCCGGGCTCGTCCTGCAGCACGAGATCGGCGAGCTGTTCGGCGGGCTCGCAGGAATAGAGCGCGGTGTGCGCGTAGCAGAGTTTTTCTTCCTGGGCGCGCATGGCGGCGAGCACACGCGGATGGCCATGGCCGAGGCAGGCGACGGCTGCGCCGCCGGAGCCGTCGATGATCGTCTTGCCGTTGGAATCACGAATAAAGATGCCCTCGCCGGACAGGGCCAGCGGGGGATCGCTGCGCAGGTTGCGCTGGAGCAGGCGGCTTCGCATTCCGCGATGCAATCCTTGCGGACTGGCGGCGTCAAGCGGCCGCGATGGCGATGCAGGAGAAGCCGACCTTCGCCTCGGTCGGCACGCCGAAGCGCGCGGTGTGGCGGGCCGGCAGGCCGTTCGGGAAGTGCTTCACGTATTCGGCGTTGCATTCGTGGTAGTCGGCCGGGTCGGTGATCAGCATGGTCACCATCACCACCCGGTCCATGGAGCTGCCGGCCTCGTGCAGGATGCGCGCCATCTCGGCCAGGGCTTCCCGCACCTGCTCCGTCGCGCTCTCGCCGCGATGGATGCCGTTGTGCGGATCGTGCGGCGCGGAATGGCCGGAGACGAAGACCAGGCCGCCCGCGCGCGTGGCGTGGCTGAAGGGCCGATGCGATCCGGGATGCGGCTCGCCGAAGAAGTCGATCATCATGGTTCTCCCTATGGTGCGGTCAGCAATCCCACCACCGCGCCGGTCATGCAGCAGGCGATGGTGCCGGAAACCAGAGCGGGCAGGCCGAGCCTCACGATATCCGCCCGCCGCTCCGGGCACATCGCCACCATGCCGCCCAGCATGATCCCGACCGAGCCGAAATTCGTGAAACCGCAGAGCGCATAGGTGAGAATCAGGCGCGAGCGCGGATCGAGGCCGAGCCCACCCGACATGCCGAGCTCCAGGAAGGAGACGAACTCGTTGACCACCACCTTCACGCCCAGCGAATTCGCGACCGTCATCGCATGCTCGGCCGGCACGCCCATCGCATGGGCCAGCGGCCAGAACAGGAAGGCGGCCAGCCGCTGCAGCGTGACGCCGGTCAACGGCTCCAGCGCCATGTTCACCAGCGCGACGAGCGCCACGAAGACGATCAGCATCGCCATGATGCCGAGCAACAGTTGCAGCCCGTCCATCGTGCCGCGCACCACCGCTTCCATCGCACTGTCGTAGATGCGCGGAGTCTCCGGCTCGCGCTCCGGCGCGACCGCCTCGGCTTCGGGCGGGATCATGAGCAGCGCGACCAGCACCGCCGCGGGGGCGGAGATCAGGCTGGCGGTCAGAAGCTGGCCCGCGGCGTCGGGCACCACCGGCGCGATGAACAGGGCGTAGACCACCAGCATGTTGCCGCTGATGGTCGCGAGGCCGGCCGTCATCACCACGAACAGCCCGCTGCGCGACAGGCTGGCGATCCAGTGGCGCACGAGCAGCGGCGCCTCCACCATGCCGACGAAGACATTGGCCGCGGTTGCGAAGCCGGTGGCGCCGTCGATGCCGAAGGCGCGGCGCAGCAGGCGCGACAGCGCATGCACCACGAAGGGCAGCACGCGCCAGTGATAGAGCAGGGCGGAGAGCGCACCGACCACCAGCACCAGCGGCAGCGCCTGGAAGAACAGGATGAAACTCGATCCCGGCGTCTTCTCGTCGAAGGGCAGCGGCGCGCCGCCGAGATAGCCGAAGACCAGCGACGTGCCCTGGCGCGTCGCCGCGGCGAGCGCATTCACGCCGTCGCCGAACAGCGCGAAGCCCGCCCGCAGCGGCGGGACATTCAGCAGCAGCACCGCGATGAGCAATTGCAGGCCGAGCCCCGCGACGACGATCCGCCAGGAGACGCGCCGGAAGCCGCCGAGCGCCCAGGCGAGCAGGCAGAGCGCCAGCAGGCCGGCGCCGGATTGCAGTTGCAGCGGGGTCACTCGGCGGCTTTCATCGGCGTATCGTCGGGGATGTCCAGCGCGCGGATCGCCTCGCCGCGGCGGGCGATCTTCTCGGCGCTGGTCTCGATCTCGCGCATGTCCTGGCCCATCGCGGCGTGATGCGTGCGCAGCGCGGCGACGCGACGTTCGAGGCGCGCGGTCTCCTCGGCCAGCGCCTCGACCTCCGCGCGGATGCGCCGCGCCTCTTCCTGCAGGCGCGCGTCGCGCAGCAGGCCGCGCATGGTGTTGAGCACGGCCCAGAGCGTGGAGGGGCCGACGATGTGCACATGCCGCCGCGCCGCTTCCGCGACCAGCTCCGGCAGTTCGGCATGCAGCGTGGCGTGGACGGCCTCGCTCGGCACGAACATCAGCGCGCCCTCCGCCGTCTCGCCGGGCAGGAGGTATTTGCGGGCGATGTCGGAGACGTGCCGGCGAACGTCGTTGGCGAAGCGGCGCCGCGCGAGGTCACGCGCGGTTTGCGTCGGTGCGTCCTGCCAGGCGGACCAGGCTTCCAGCGGGAATTTTGCGTCCACCGCGATGGGACCGGGCGGGAAGGGCAGTATCACCAGGCAGTCGCAGCGCGTGCCGTTGGACAGGGTGTGCTGCCACCGGAAGCCCTGGGCGGGCAGGCGGTCCGTGATGAGGTCGCGCAGTTGCACCTCGCCCAGCGCGCCGCGCGCCTGCTTGTTGCCGAGGATGGCGGCGAGGGAGGTCACCTGGCCGCCGAGCGCGGTGATGCTGGCCTGCGCCGCGTCGATCACGGCCAGCCGCTGCTGGATGGCGCCGGCCGTTTCCTGCGTGCGCTGGGCGGCGGTGTCGAGGCGCTCGGCCAGGCTGCGTTCCTGGATGCGCAGCCTCTCCTCGGTGCGGGCGGAGAGACGTTCCTGCGAGGCGGCGAGCGCTTCGAGCGTGGCGGAGAGGCGCGCGAGATGCTCCGCCTGCCGGCCGCGCAGCGCGGCGAGCAGCAGCAGCGCGGCCAGCGCCACGGCGGCGGCGATCAGTGCGGGCGGCAGCCAATGCGGCACGCGAAGGAAAGCTCCCCGATTCGGGCGGGGATTCTGGCACGGATCAGGCGGGTGTGAATCCGCCCGTCGCGCCGTCCAGCACCATCAGCCTTCCGGTGGCCACGCCGAAATGGGCGCCGCGCAGCCGCAGCGCCCCGCTTGCAACCGCCTCGGCCACCCAGGGGAAGGTCATGAGGTTGGCCAGCGAGATGCGGATCGCCTCCTGCTCGGCGGCTTCCTGGGCCGCCACCGGATCATCGCAGCGCAGCGCGGCGGCGCGGGCGCCCTGCGCGATGCCGATCCAGCCGGCGACGAAATCCGCGGCCGCATCCGGCGTGCCCTCGATCAGCGCGCGGATGCCGCCGCAGAGCGCGTGGCCCATCACCACGATGCGCCCGACGCCGAGCACGCGCACCGCGAATTCCACCGCGGCGCTGGTGCCGTGGAAGGCGGCGTCCGGCATGTAGGGCGGCACGAGATTCGCGACGTTGCGCACGACGAAGAGCTCGCCGGGTCCCGCCGAGAAGATCATCTGCGGATCCACGCGGCTGTCGGAGCAGGCGATGACCATGGTGTGCGGCTTCTGGCCCTGCGCGGCCAGTTCCTCGAACCGCGCGCGCTGCTGCGGCCAGGTTTCCTCGCGGAATTTTCGGTAGCCGTCGAGAAGCGGGCCCATGCCTTCACGTCTGCTGTGGCGCGGCCCCCACCCTAGCCCTCCCCCGCAAGGCGGGGGAGGGAAGAGCGCGTGATCAATGCCTGAAGTGGCGCATGCCGGTGAAGACCATGGCGAGGCCGGCCTTGTCGGCGGCCTCGATCACCTCCTTGTCGCGGATCGAGCCGCCGGGCTGGATCACCGCGGTGACACCCGCCGCCGCCGCGGCTTCCAGGCCGTCGGCGAAGGGGAAGAAGGCGTCGGAGGCGACGACGCTGCCCTTCGCGAGGCTTTCGGGCAGACCGGCCGCCTGCGCCGCGGCCTCGGCCTTCCACGCGGCGATGCGCGCGGATTCCAGGCGGTTCATCTGCCCCGCGCCGATGCCCGCCGTCGCCAGGCCCTTCGCATAGACGATGGCGTTGGACTTCACATGCTTGCAGACGCGGAAGGCGAAGAGCAGGTCGGCGAGCTCGGCCGGCGTCGGCGCGCGCTGCGTGACCGTGCGCAGCATCGCTTCGCTCACGCGGCCGTCGTCGCGCGTCTGCGCCAGGAAGCCGCCGGCGACCGACTTCACCAGAAGGCCCGGCGCGGCAGGATTGGGCATGCCGCCGGTCAACAGCAGGCGCAGGTTCTTCTTGCGGGCGAAGACCGCCTGCGCGGCGTCGTCGGCGTCGGGTGCCACGACGACCTCGGTGAAGATCGCGGCGATGCGTTCCGCCGCCGCCGCGTCGAGCCTGCGGTTCGCGGCGACGATGCCGCCGAAGGCGGAGACGGGATCGCAGCGCAGCGCGAGGTCCCAGGCGGCGGCGAGATCGTCGGCCTCCGCGACGCCGCAGGGATTGGCATGCTTGACGATGACGATGGCGGGGCGGTCGAACTCCGCGACGCACTCGAAGGCCGCGTCGGTGTCGTTCAGGTTGTTGTAGGACAGCTCCTTGCCCTGCACCTGACGGGCCGTCGCGATGCCGGGGCGCTGCGAACCATCGGCGTAGAAGGCGGCCTGCTGGTGCGGATTCTCGCCGTAGCGCAGGCCCTGCCGCAGCACGCCGGCCACCGCCAGACGCTGCGGGAATTCTTGGTTCGTCTGCTGCGCGAACCAGGTGGAGATGGCGGCGTCATAGGAAGCGGTGCGCGCATAGGCTGCGGCGGCGAGGCGGCAGCGCAGGGCGAGAGTCGTGCCGCCCTCCTCGAGCTCCGCGCGCACCTCGGCGAGCTGGTCGGGTTCCGTCACGACCACCACGCTGTCGTGGTTCTTCGCGGCCGAACGGATCATCGCGGGGCCGCCGATGTCGATGTTCTCGATGCAGTCGTCGAACGCCGCGCCCTTCGCCACGGTGGCCTCGAAGGGATAGAGATTGACCGCGACCAGGTCGATCGGCTCGATGGCGTGCTGTTCCATCTGCGCGCGATGCGCGTCGAGGTCACGACGGCCGAGCAGCCCGCCATGCACCTGCGGCACCAGCGTCTTCACGCGACCGTCCAGGATTTCGGGGAAGCCGGTGTGCTCCGACACGTCCTTCACCGGGATGCCGGCGGCGCGGATCGCCGCGGCGGTGCCGCCGGTCGAAAGGATCTCGGCGCCCTGCGCGGCGAGGAAGCGGGCGAACTCCACGATGCCCGTCTTGTCGGAGACGGAGAGCAGCGCGCGGCGGACGGGAATTCTGTCGGTCATGTCATGAAAGCCCGGGGAGGGAACGGCGCGCGCCGTATGAACCCGCGCGGGCGGCGCTTCAACCTTCCAGCAGCGCGATGGTGCGCGCGACGACCTTCGCCTCGTCGAAGCGGTCGAGCGCGCGCGCCAGCGCGGCCTCGCCCATGCGTGCCCGCAGCGCGGGATCGCGGGCGAGCGCGGTGAGCGCCTCGGCCAGCGGCGCCGTGGTCATCGGCGGCACCAGCAGGCCGGTCTCGCCGGCCACAACCATCTCGCGCGGGCCGCGGATGTCGGTGGAGACGACGGGCAGGCCGGTCAGCATCGCCTCGATCGCCGACATCGGCAGGCCCTCGAAATGCGAGGGCAGGCAGAAGACGTCGGCGGCGGCGAGAACACGGTTCACGTCGTGGCGGTAGCCGAGGCGCACCAGGCGCCGGCCGAGCGCCTGGGCCGCGCTTTCGAAATGCGGCTCCATGTCCTCGCCATGGTCGGTCGGCAGCCGCTCTCCCACTACCCACAGCACGCAGTTCTCGGGCGTGTCGCGCATCGCGGCGAGCAGCTCCGGATAGCCCTTGTGCCGCACCATGCGGGAGACGGCGACGACGACGCAGTCATCCTCGCGCGCCGAGAATTCCACGCGGATGGCGGCGCGCGCGCCGGGGTCGGGATGGTAGCGCGCGGGATCGCGGCCGTTCAGCACCGCCGTCGCGCGCGGATGGATGCCGAGGCGGCGCGCATCCGCGGCCTCCTCCTCGCTGACGGTCAGGTAGGTGTCGGTGAGGCGGCCCGCCGCGCGTTCGAGCGTGAGCGAGAGGCGCCGGCGCCACCAGGGGCCGGGCTGGTTGAACAGGAAGCCGTGACAGGTATAGGCGATGCGCGGCACGCCGGTGATCTTCGCCGCCGTCCGCGCCAGCAGGCCGCTGATCGGCATATGCGCGTGGACGAGGTCGGGCTTCTCGCGCCGCATCAAATCGACCAGCGCGGCCAGGCAGCGCGCCTGCGCGACGGGGTTCATGCTGCGCGCCATCGGCACGTGCTCGATCCGGAAGCCCTCGGCGCGCGGCGCGTCGAGCAGCGGGCCGTCGGCGCAGACGCCGATCACCTCATGGCCGCGCGCGCGCAGGCCGCGCATCAGCGGGACCAGGAAGTGCCGCAGCGAGAAATCGACGTTGATGACTTGGAGGATTCTCATGGCGTCTCCCTCCCCCGCGTGCGGGGGAGGGCCGGGGAGGGGGCGGCGCGTAGTATGGACGGAGGTGGCGCGGCCCCCGCCCAACCCTCCCCCGCACGCGGGGGAGGGCTACAAGTGCGGGGGGCTGGACGACTCACTTCTACTCCGCGGGCTCCCCGCTGGCCGGCGCGGGCAGGCTCACGCGGCTGATCGCCCATTGCACGCTGGTCGCGCCGGCTTCCGCATGCAGCGCCACCTGCTGGCTGCGGCGCGGCTCGGCGGCCAGGTGGATGCTCTCCTCGATCGCGACACGCGCGCCCTTGGCGCGCAGGCGCCAGCCGACGCCGGAGGGCAGGCGCAGCAGCACGCCGGCCTCGTCCTGCTGCAGGCTGGCCACGACCGTGGGATGCAGGTGGAAGCGCACGGCGAAGCCCGGCACCTGCACCTCGCGCTCCGGCTCCAGCACGTCCTCGCCGCGCAGATCGTCGCCGGATTCGGAAAGGTAGAGGCGGCGGCGATGGCGCAGGCCGAACTGCTTCACCCAGCCGTCATGCGCGGCTTCCAGCCATTGCGCGCCGTTGGATTCCTGCCGGTCCGCCTCCACGCTGTCCACGCGGCGGCCGAGGCCTTCCGGGCGCAGCTCGCTGGAATTGGTGTCGGCGAGGACCAGGGTGGAATGGGCGGCGGTGGCGCGCAGCGCGTCGCGCCATTCGCCCTCGGCGGCGGGGGCGGCGCCGCAATTCACGATCAGCCGGTCGCGACCCACCGACATCTCGAAACTCAGCGTGCCGGCGTGGGAGAAGCGGTCGGCGCCGCGCGGCAGGCCGCCCGGCGCGGCCTCCCGCCGTCCGGCCGGTGGCGCGCCGCAATCCACCAGCACCAGGGTGCGGCTGGCGGCCAGGCGGTGGAAGCCGGTGTCGGGGAGCGCGGCCGGCGCGCGGCCGCGCGACTGCGACTGGGTCAGCACCAGGTCGAGCATCGCGGGCGGTTCCTCCCGCGTGCCGTTGAAGAGGGCGAGCCCGCCATCGGCATGGCGCATGAGCCGCAGCGCCGGGGCGGCGCGGTCCAGCACCACGGGCAGCAGGGTCGGCGCGTCCACGCCGGCGCCGTGCAGCAGGTTGCGGATCTCGATCAGGTCCTGCACCGCGGCGAGAAGCTGCGCCGGGCTGCGCTCGACATGGCCGCCATCGGGATGGAACTGGCGTTCCAGCTCCTGCGGCAGGAAGCGGACGCAGCGGGCGAACCAGGTCTCCTCCTCCAGCGCCACCGCGGCCGCCATGCCGCCCTTCAGCGCGACCAGCGCGCCGCGATGCGCGGCCTCGGCCGGCAGGCTGGCCACGACGTTGCGCGCATCCTGCGCCATGCGCTGCATGAGCTGGCGCCGCAGCCCGTCCTCGGCGGTCGCGGCCAGGAAATCCCAATGGCCGAGCCAGGCGGAGATGCGCGCGCCCGCCACCTCCGGCGCTTCGGAGAGCGCATCGTCGCGCAGCGCGAGCCAGTCGGCGGTCAGCGCGCGGCCGCGCAGCCGCGCGGCATCGGTGCCCAGCGCGCGCAGGTCGCGCAGCCAGCCGAAGCCATGCGCCGCGGCGCGCCAGGTGGGGGAGCCCGCGGCCCAGTCCTGCGCGCCATCGGCCTCGGCCGGGCGAAGCGGGCGGACGGTGCCCAGCACCTCGAACTCGCCGCGCAGCAGCCGCGCGCCACGGGCCGCATCGCCGGGCCAGAGGTCGCGGAAGGCGCGTGCGGGGCTGTCCGGCACCCGGATCGGCTTGAGGTTCGCCAGGATGCGGCGGGCGCCGCGCAGCAGGCCTTCCATCAGTCCTCCCCCGCCGGTCCGGCGCGCAGGGCCCGGATTGCGGCGCCGTATTCCCGCGCGCCGAACACCGCCGTTCCCGCCACCAGCACATCCGCCCCGGCGGCGACGCAGTCCCGCGCCGTTTCCGCCGTGACGCCCCCATCCACCTGCAGCGCGATCTCCCGCCCCGACCTGTCGATCATCGCGCGCAGCGCCGCGATCTTGGCAAGCTGGGAGCGGATGAAGGACTGGCCGCCGAAGCCCGGGTTCACCGACATCACCAGCACAAGGTCGCAGAGGTCCAGCACCGGCTCCACCGCCGCCACCGGCGTTGCGGGGTTCAGCACCACCCCGGCCTTCTTGCCCAGCGCCCGGATGGTCTGCAGCGAGCGGTGCAGATGCGGCCCGGCTTCGGGGTGGAGGCTGATCAGGTCCGCCCCGGCTTCCGCGAAGGCGGCGAGGTAGGGATCAACCGGAGCGATCATCAGGTGGACGTCGAAGGGCAGGGCGCAGTGCTTGCGCAGCGCCTTCACCAGCCCCGGCCCGAAGGAGATGTTGGGCACGAAATGCCCGTCCATGATGTCGAGATGCAGCCAGTCGGCGCCGGCGGCCTCGATGGCGCGCACCTCCTCCCCCAGCCGCGCGAAATCGGCGGCGAGCAGAGACGGGGCGATTCGGATCTTCCGGTCCGTGGCAGGCATGGGGGACGGTTCTAGCCGTCATGCCCCCGGGGCGAAACCGCCGCCATGCCTCAAATCGGCAGCGCAGTGGTGCCCTTCACGCGCTCCATGGCGAAGCGGCCGGTCACCTTGCGGAGCGCCGGCACGGCGGCCACGAACCGGCGGTAGAAGGCGTCGTAGCCCGCCATGTCCGGCACCACCACGCGCAGCAGGTAGTCCACGTCGCCGCCGAGCCGCCAGCATTCGACGATCTCCGGCAGGCCCTCCACGGCGGCGGCGAAGCGGGCGATCCAGTCGGCGGAGTGGTCGCCGGTCTCCACCGCGACGAAGACCGAGATCGGCAGGCCGACCTTCGCCGGGTCCACGATGGCGACGCGGGAGGTGATGACCCCCTGCTCCTCCATGCGCTTGATGCGCTTCCAGCAGGGGGTGGGGGTCAGCCCGACCTCCTGGGCGATCTCGGCCAGGGAGCGCGAGGCGTCCTGCATCAGCAGGCGCAGGATCTCGCGGTCGATACGGTCCAACTCCGCAGCGGTGGACATGGTGGAACTCCAACGGCGTGAACTCGGGGCTGCGTAGCACGAAAATCTTTCGCTTGCAGGGTTTCGGCGGCCATGCAGAAAAGATTTCCATGAACACGCCCGATATCCCCCTGCCGGCCGCGTCCCGGCGCTCCCTCCTCGCCCTGCTCGGCGCCGCGGCGCTGCCGGCGCCCGCGCTTGCCCAGGGCGGCTGGCCGGACCGGCCGGTGCGCATCGTGATCCCGGTGGCGCCGGGCGGCAGCCTGGACATCCTGGGCCGCACCTTCGCCCGCGCCATCACGCCCGGGCTGGGCCAGCCCGTGGTGGCGGAGAACCATCCGGGCGCCGGCAGCAACCTGGCCTTCGAGCTGGTCGCCCGCGCCCGGCCGGATGGCCACACCCTGCTGGTCGGCTCCGACCCTCTGGCGATCAACCCGTCTCTCTATCGCCGCATCGGCTTCGACCCGGTGCGCGACTTCGCCCCGATCATCGAGCTGGTGCGCGCGCCGCAGGTGCTGGTGGTGCATCCGCGCCACCCGGCGACGGACCTCGCCTCCTTCCTGAAGCTGGCGCGGGAGGCGGAGGGGGCGATGACGCTCGCCTCCCAGGGGAATGGCTCGATCGGCCATCTGGCGGGCGCGGTGCTGACGCAGCGCACCGGGATCCGCTTCACCCATGTGCCCTATCGCGGCGGCGGGCCGGCGGTGGTGGATGTGATGGCCGGGCATGTGGAGGCGCTGCTGGTGACCCTGCCCGCCGCCATCGAGCATATCCGGGACGGCCGGCTGAAGGCGCTGGCGGTCACCTCGGCGGGGCGCAACCCGGCGCTGCCGCAGGTGCCGAGCGTCGCCGAACAAGGACTGCCTGGCTACGAGGTGGTGACCTGGCAGGGCATCCTGGCGCCTTCCGGCACGCCGGAGCCAGTGATCGCCCGGCTCAACGCGGCGCTGCTGGAGGCGCTGCGCAGGCCCGCCATCGCGGAGGGGCTGGCGCGGCAAGGTTTTGCGCTGCGCGGCGGCACGCCGGTGGAGTTCGGCGCACTCATCCGGGAGGAAGCGGCCCGCTGGCCGGCGATCGTGCGGCTGGCGGGGGCGACGCTGGACTGACCTCCTGCGGAACGGGCCGGCCCGCGGGGCGCGTGGGTCACGCCACCGCGAGCCGGGCGGCGACGGGGCGTGGCCGCATGGTGGTGTCCTCCGAGGCCTGGTCCTCGAACTCGTCCTCGGAGACGCCGTAGATCTCGCGAAGGCGGGCGCCGGTGAGCTCGGCCGGCGTGCCGTCGAACATCACGCGGCCGGACTGCATCGCGACGATGCGGTCGCAATACTGCCGCGCGGTGTCGAGGTGATGGAGGTTGGTCAGCACGGTGATGCCGTCCTCGCGGTTCACCTGGCGCAGCGCGTCCATCACGGTCCTGGCGTTGCGCGGATCGAGCGAGGCGATCGGCTCGTCGGCCAGGATCACCTTCGGCTCCTGGAGCAGGGCGCGGCAGATGGCGACGCGCTGCTGCTGGCCGCCCGAGAGCGTGTCCGCCCGCTGCAGCGCGCTGGCGGCGAGGTCGAAACGATCCAGCGCGCGGATCGCCATCGCGCGCTCCTCGGCGGTGAACATCTTGAGCAGGGAGGTCACGGTGCCGAGCAGGCCGGGGCGGTGGTTCAGCCGCCCGACCAGCACGTTGGTGAGCACGTCGAGGCGCTGCACCAGGTTGAACTGCTGGAAGATCATGGCGCAGTCGGTGCGCCAGCGGCGCAGCGCCGTGCCGCGCAAGGCAGTGACGTCCTGGCCCTCATGCAGGACGCGCCCCTCGGAGGGCTCGGTCAGGCGGTTGACCATGCGCAGCAGCGTGGACTTGCCGGCGCCCGACCGCCCGATGACGCCGACCATCTGGCCATCGGGAATGACCAGCCGAACAGAATCCACAGCCACGAGATCGCCGAAGCGGCGCGTCAGTCCCTGAAGCTCGAGCATCGTCCCGCCCTTCCGACGGCGTGGGATTACACGCGGGCGATGACAGGCGGGCGAAGCTGGCGTGACAGAGTCGTTGCGGTGCGGGCCGGCCTGCGAGCTTGCACCGGGCGGGCATGCTCGGTTATGTTATAGTGTAACGTACAAGCTTCCCGGGACCTCCATGCATCGTCGCTCCCTCCTGCTCGGCGCCGCGCTGGCGCTTCCCGCGCTGCTGCCGCGCCACGCCCGCGCGCAGGGCGGCATCCGGGTGGTCGCGTCCTTCTCCATCCTCGGCGACATGGTGGCGCAGATCGCGGGCGATCGCGTGCAGCTGCGCAGCATCGCGGGGCCGAATGCGGATGCGCACAGCTTCCAGCCGCGGCCCTCCGATGCGCAGGCGCTGCGCGAGGCGACGCTGGCGGTGCGCAACGGGCTCGGCTTCGACGGCTGGATGGACCGGATGATCCGCAGCGCGAACTATCGCGGGCCGGTGGTGACCGCGACCGAGGGCGTCGTGCCGCGCACCATGCCGGCGCACAGCCACGGCCATGCACACGGCAATGCGCAGGGCGGCCGCTCGCGCACCGTCCCGGATCCGCATGCCTGGCAGGACCCGCGGCTCGGCGCGCTCTTTGCGCGCACCATCGCGCGCGGCCTGGCCGGCGCGGATGCCGCGAACGCCGCCGCGCATCTCGCCACCGGCGAGGCCTATGCCGCGCGCATCGAGGCGTTGGACGGGTGGATCCGCGAGCGGATCGCCACCGTGCCCGAGGCCCGGCGCAAGGTGGTCACCAGCCACGACGCCTTCGGCTATTTCGGCGCCGCCTATGGCATCCGCTTCGTGGCGCCGCAGGGCGTCTCGACGGAAGCCGAGCCGAGCGCGCAGCAGGTCGCGGCGCTGATCCGCCAGATCCGTGCCGAGGGCATCACCGCCGTCTTCCTCGAGAACATGGCCAATCCGGCGACGCTGGAACGCCTGGCGCGGGAGGCCGGGGTGCGGGTGCGCGGCCGGCTCTATGCCGATGCGCTGTCCGCCCCCGACGGGCCGGCGCCCACCTACGAGGCGATGTTCCGCCACAATATCGGCCTGCTGGTGCCGGCCATGCGCGGCGACGCGGCGTAGCTGGACGCGGCGAAGGGCGGCGGCCAGCATGGCCGCATGCCCTGCCTGCCCGGCGGCCTGCCCTTTCCCGAGACCGCCGCCGCGGCCCGCCTGCTGGTTCCGGAGCTTGCCGCGCGGGTCGAGACGGCGGACCGGATCGGCGCGGTGCGGGTGATCGGCGGCGCCGACGCCTCCTCCACGCGCTTCGACCCGACCCGCACCGTGCATGCCGCGATCGTCGCGCTGGGCTGGCCGGCGCTGAGCCGGCTGGGCGAGGCCGGCGCGACGACGCGCGGCGGCCTGCCCTATGTCCCCGGGCTGCTCGGGTTCCGGGAGGTGCCGGCGCTGGCCGCGGCCTGGGCGCGGCTCGATCCCAGACCCGACCTGCTGCTGGTGGACGGGCATGGGATGGCGCATCCGAAGGGTTTCGGGATCGCCTGCCTGCTTGGGCTGGTGCTGGACGTGCCGAGCATCGGCGTCGCGAAATCCGTGCTGGTGGGCGAAGTGGAGGGTGCGCTTCCCGACGCACCCGGCGCGCTCGCGCCGCTGGTCTGGAAGGGCAGGCGCATCGGGGTGGCCCTGCGCACGCGCCGCGGGGCGAACCCCGTCTATGTCTCCATCGGGCATCGCGTGTCGGAGGCGACGGCGCTGGACTGGGTGGAGCGCTGCCTGCGCGGCCGCCGCCTGCCGGAGCCCGTGCGCGCCGCGCATGACGCCGCCGGCGCGCTGCGACTTTCCGGACTGACAGCACTGGGCTAGCAGGCAGGCATGTCGTCCCGCATCTGGATGGCGCTCGGCGCGCTGCTCGGCCTGGTTTCGGTGGCGATGGCCGCCTATGCGTCGCATGGTTTGGCGCCGGAGCGCGCGGCGCTGGCGAATACCGGCGCCTCGCTGGGCGCCTGGCACGGGCTGGCGCTGATCGGCACGGGACTGCTGGCGGAACGGCGGCATGGCCGGCTGGTGCATGTCGCGGCCTTCTGCTTCGCCGCCGGCGCGCTGATGTTCTGCGGTGGCGTCTTCCTGCGCGCGCTGACCGACGTCTCCATCGGCATCGTCACGCCGCTCGGCGGCCTCACGCTGCTGGTGGGCTGGGGCCTGCTGGCGGCGGCGGCGCTGATCTCGGCGCAGCGATGATCGCCAGCGCCTGGCTGGCCGCCGAGGGTTTCGCGCCCGAGCTGGAGGAGGAGCTGCGCCGGTCGGGGCGGCGTATCGCCGCCTGGCACGGGCTGCTCGCGCTCTCGCCCGATCCGCCGGGCCATGCCGCCTGGGCGCTGGATGTCTGGAACGACCCGCGCGAGATCGCGGTGCGTTCCGTGAAGGACGCGTCGGATGCGCTGCGCGCGATCCAGCGCAACTGGTCGTCCTACCTCGCTGCGCATCACCGACGCGCCGCGCTGATCACGGAGCGGCTGCCGCCGGTGAAGGCGCGGCCGCTGGCCTTCCCGGAACCGGCGCCGGCGTCGCATCTCGGCGCCTGGACGCTGCTGGCGCCGGACCGGCTGCTGTGCTCGCCCACCAAGTCGAGCCCCTTCGTGAACGGCGCGGTTGCCTTCGTGGAGGATCGCGAGGGCCCGCCCTCGCGCGCCTATCTCAAGCTGTGGGAGGCGCTGACGCGGCTCGGCCGGCATCCCGCGCCGGGCGAGCGATGCCTCGATCTCGGCGCCTCGCCGGGCGGGTGGAGCTGGGCGCTGGCGAAGCTCGGCGCGCGGGTGGAGGCGGTGGACAAGGCGCCGCTCGATCCGCGCGTCGCCGCGATGCCGGGCGTGACGCTGCGGCAGGAGAGCGCCTTCGGGCTCGACCCGGTGAAGGAGCCGCCGGTGGACTGGCTGTTCAGCGACGTGATCTGCTATCCGGCGCGGCTGCTGGCGCTGGTGCGGCGCTGGATCGCGGCGGGGACGGCCCGGAACATCCTCTGCACGGTGAAGTTCCAGGGCGCCACGGACCACGACGTCGCCGCCGAGTTCGCCGCGATCCCCGGCGGCGTGCTATTCCACGGCGCGCACAACAAGCACGAGTTGATGTTCGCCCGCCTGGCGGAACGGTAGACGCAGCGGACTTAAAATCCGCAGCCCATCGGGCGTGGGGGTTCGAGTCCCCCGGCGGGCATTTTTGTTCGTTCGGAGGGGCGCGGGGACGATCATCGTCCCCGCCGGGAGCGCGAGGGCAGAGCCCTCGCTATTTCTTCAACAGCTGCTTGGTGAGCTTCGCCGCGATCGGCTTGCGCGGCAGGTCGAAGAAGCGCGAGAGGCTCCATCGCCCGTGCCGCACGCGCGCGCGCATGTCCGAGAATTCCAGGAAGCCCGCGCGCCCGTGGTAGCGCCCCATGCCGGAGGCGCCGACGCCGCCGAAGCCGAGCGAGGGGAAGGCCGCGTATTCGATGGCGCGCCCGGTCACCAGCGCGCCGGAGCGCGTGCGGGATGCGACTTCGCCTTCCTCCGCGCGCGTCGCGCCGAACAGGTAGATCGCGAGCGGCGCGGGGCGCGATGCGATCCAGGCGATGGCGGCGTCGAGGTCGGCGACAGGCTGCACGGCGAGCAGCGGCCCGAAGATTTCGTCGCGTGCGAGTGGCGAGTCGGCCGCCGGTTCCGCCAGTGCGATGGCGCGGCAACGGCCCTCGCCATCCGCGGCGAGCGGCGTGAGGCGCGCGCCTGCCGCGAGGGCATCCAGCCGCGCGGCCTGCGCATCCGAGGCAATGGCGCCTTCCGGCAGCGCGATGCCGCTGGCACGGCAGGCGGCCGCGAAGGCCTCGGGCGCGTGGCCGACCAGCAGCACGGTATCGGGCGCGATGCAGGTCTGGCCCGCATTCACCGCCTTTCCGGCCAGGATGCTCTGGGCGGCGCGGTTCAGGTCGGCGCCGGGCAGCACGATGCAGGGGCACTTGCCGCCGAGCTCGAGCGTGACGGGAACCAGGTTGCGCGCCGCGGCCTCGGCCACCTTGCGGCCCGTGGCGGTGCCGCCGGTGAACATCAGGTGGTCCCAGGGCTGCGCGCAGAAGTCGCGCGCGACATCCGCTCCGCCTTGCACGCAGCGCGCGATGTCGGGGCCGAGCGCCGTCTCCAGCACCTCGGCGATCAGCATCGCCGTGCGCGGCACGAACTCCGAGGGCTTCACGCAGACGCGGTTGCCCGCGGCGATGGCGTCCACCACGGGCCAGAGGGCGAGCTGCACCGGATAGTTCCAGGGTGCGACGATGCCGACGACGCCCTTCGGCACCGGCTCCTCCGCGGCCGTGGTCGGCCAGAAGGGATAGGGCACCCAGGCGCGCCGCGGCCGCGCCCACCAGCGC
Organism: Falsiroseomonas bella; assembly: GCF_003173615.1. Taxonomy (GTDB): domain Bacteria; phylum Pseudomonadota; class Alphaproteobacteria; order Acetobacterales; family Acetobacteraceae; genus Falsiroseomonas; species Falsiroseomonas bella. The sequence continues at coordinate 913,316 of NZ_QGNA01000001.1, forward strand.
AGCCACCGGCGCGAATAGGCGGCGGCGTCGGCGACGATCAGCACATCGGCCAGCAGCGTGTCGTAGCGCGAGCGGCCGCCGTAATCGGCATCGAGCGCGGCGACGAAATCCTCGGCGCGATCGCGCAGCGTCGTGGCGAGGCGCGCCAGCAATTCGCGCCGACGCGCGAGCGCAAGACGGCCGTCGCGCGCCTCGGCAGCGCGCAACGCGGCCAGCGCATCGGCAGGCGTCATGCGGGATCCTTCGGCAGCGGCGCGCTCATCAGCACGGCGGCGGCGGTCTCGCCGGAGCGCACGGCGGCCTCGATGGTCGCGGGCAGGTCGGGCAGGGTCCAGTCGCCGGCGAGCGCGACATTCGCCAGCGGACGGCGTGGCGGGCGCGGGCGCGGCGTGATGCCGTGGCGCGGTGTCGCGCGCCGCTCGCGCACCGCGCGCGCACGCGGCGGTGCGACGGGCCAGTCGCCCGGCAGGCCGAAGGACAGCGCGGCTTCGCGCACCTCCGGCCAGATGCGCACGGCGGCGACGTCGTCCGACAGGCCGACCGAATCATCCGCGGCGCTGACCGTCACCGCGACGCCGCCCGGCCGCACCAGCACCCATTGCGCCAGGCCGCCGAGCAGGCCGATGAAGCGCACCGGGCCTTCGGTCGCATGCGCGAAATGCAGGTTGAGGATCGGCGCGTGGCGATCCGGCGCCGGCACTTCCGGCAGCAGCCGCGCGGCTTCCCAGGGCGGGACGGCGAGCATCACCTCGTCCTCCGGCTGGAGGGCGATGATCTCCTCGCCGAAGTCGAGCGCGGTGGCGCGGCCGCCCTCGCGCAGGATCGCGCGCAGCCGCGCGCCGCTGCGCAGCGTCGCGCCGTGGCAGGCGAGCGTCGCGATGGCGGGCGCGACGAGATCGGGGCCGAGGCCGCGGGATGCGACGAAGAGCTTCGCCGCGCCCGGCAGCGCAAGCCGCCGCAGCACGATGCCGAGAAGCCGTGCGGAGGCTTCCTCGGCCGGCGTGTTCAGCGCGGCGACGGTCAGCGGCTCCACCAGCGTGCGCAGCAGCGCGGGATGCGCGGCGAAGGCGGCGGCCACCGTGCGGTCGGCGCCGGGCAGCGCCAGCCGCATCAGCGCGAGCAGCCCGCCGAGCGTGAGGCCGCCGGGCCGGCGCGCGCCGCGCGCCCAGCCGAGCGGCGAGAGCGCGACGCAGCGCGCCTGGTGGTCCGCCAGGTCGAGTACGGGCAGGCCCGCCGGCTCCGGCTCGATCCAGGCGTCGCGCGCGCCGATCGCGCCGAGGAAGCGCAGCGCGACACGGTTGGCGCCGAGCAGCGCATGGGTGCCGTTGTCGGTGCCGTCGGGCAGCGCGCGGGCGCGGCCGCCGGGGCTCGGCGCGGCTTCGTGGATCGCCACGCGATGGCCGGCCTTGGCCAGCAGCAGCGCGCCCGCCAGGCCCGCGACGCCGGCACCGACGACATGGAAGGTCATGCCGGCCTCAGCGCGACCAGGGCCATGTGGAACTTTTCCGCGCGCGTGAGGCGCGCGCGCATGCGCGGTGCGCCGAAACCCTGCGACAGCATGCGGTCCAGCAGGCGGCGATAGCCCCACATCATCACGCGCGCCGGCTTCAGCGCGCGCGCGTCGTGCGACGGCAACTCGGCCTCCGCGTGCGCAAAACCTTCCAGCGCCTGGCGGGCCAGCGCATCGCAGCAGGCGGCGAAGCCGGGATGCGCGACGATCGCGCGCGCATCGTCGGTCGCGACACCCTGCGCATCGAGCAGGCTGCGCGGGACATAGACGCGGTCCAGCGCCGCATCCTCCTCGGCGTCGCGCAAAATGTTCACGAGCTGGAAGGTGCGGCCGAGCGCGAGGCCCCACGCCTCCGCGCCCGGCGCGCCGAAGATGCGCACGGCCAGCGCGCCCACGCTGCCCGCGACGCGCCGGCAATAGAGGTCGAGCGCCGCTTCGTCGGCGATCCGCACGCGGCCTTCCGCATCCGTCTCCATGCCCGCGACCATCGCCTCGCATTCGGTGCGCGGCAAGGAAAAGGCGTCGCAGGCCCAGGCGAGCTCGGCGGAGAGCGCGCAATCGGGCGCGGCGAGCTTCGCCCGCCAGCCGGCGAGGAAGCGCCGCTTCTCGGGCAGCGGCATGGCGGCGTCCGCGATGTCGTCCACCGCGCGGCAGAAGCCGTAGACGGCAAAGAGCGCGCGCCGCCGCTCCCCCTTCAGCACGCGCATGCCGCGCGCGAAGGAGCTTTTCGCCCGCGCCACGCGGGCATGCACCACGGCCGCGTCCGACGGCGTGGACAGTGCGAGCGCGGCGAAGGCGGCGGCGAAATCGGCCTTGGTCAGCGCCACGCGGCCCAGCACCGGATCGGCCGCGCGCAGCTTCGCCAGCAGCCGCCAGGCGAGCGCCAGCGTCACGGCGGCCTGGCGGCGCAGGCGGGAGCGCAGCAGCCGCGGCAGCGGCGCGGCGACCTCCAGCGTCGCCTCCACGCGATCCAGCGCGGCGTCCAGCACCGCGCGGCGCTGCGGGTTGTGGGGCGCGAAGAAGGCCGCCTCCCCACCCGCCAGCGCCATCCAGGGCTCCGGCAGGTAGATGCGGTCCAGCGCGTCGCGGTCCGGCACCAGGTCCTGCAGATGGTTCAGGATCTGCAGCGCGGTGCAGAGCGCGTCGGACGCAGGATGCGCGGCGGCATCCTCGCCATGCACGCGCAGCAGCATCCGCCCGACCGGATCGGCGGAGCGGGCGCAGTAGGCTTCGAGCTCCGCCCAATCGGCATAGCGCGTCTGCACCGCATCCTGGCGGAAGGCGGAGAGCATCAGCACGGCCTCCGCCGCGCCGACATCGGCCAGCGCCCGCGGCGCCGTCGCTTCCAGCGCAGCGAGCCGGCGCAGCTTCTCCGCGGCGCCGAGCGTCGCGGAATCGGCGATGTCGTCGGCGGTGCGGACGAAGCGGTAGAACTGCATCACCTTCGCCCGTGCCGCCTTCGGCAGCAGCAGGGAGGCGACGGGGAAGTTCTCCTGGTCGTGGTCCCGCGTTGGCGGGCCGACCGCGATGGGCCCGCTGCCTTCCATCGTGCTCAGGCGGTTCCGTCGGGTTGATACGCGCGACCCTTCCACCCCGCCGGCTTGCCCATCAGCCCGCGCACCAGCGCGGTCCACTGGATCGCCAGCGCGACGGCGACGGCGAGCGGGTGCAGCGGAATGGTCCACCAGGGCTCGCGCACGCGCAGCGTGACGGCGGTGCGCAGCGCGAAGCCGATGGCGAGCGCAAGGAGCGCCCAGGCCTCCGGCAGCAGCGCAATCGGCCACAGGAAGGCGCCGGCGAGCATCGCGGTCCAGATCGGCAGGCCGACCGGCGTCGCCATGCCTTCGCGGGCGTTCTTGATGAAGCCCGCCCAGCTCTCGGCGAAGCCCGTGTACATCCGGCAGGTGGCGAGCGGCGCGCCCTCCACGACCTCCGTCGCGAAGCCCGCGGCGCGCATGCGGCGGGAGAGCTGCAGCGCATCGTGCAGCAGGCCGCGGATCGCGGTGTGGCCGCCCGAGGCGTCATAGGCCTTGCGCTCGACCATCATCAGCTGGCCGCAGCCGGCCGCCATGTCGGGCCGCTTCGTGAAGGCGCGGCCCCCGCCCGGCAGGTAGCAGAAGAGCAGGAAGTTGATCATCGGCACGGTCACCGCCTCTCCGAGGCTGCCGATCTCCTGCCGCGGCACGCCGGTGACCATCGCGGCGCCCGTGCGCACCGAATGGCCGGCCATGGTCGCCGCCGCGTCGGGCTCCAGCCGCACATCGGCGTCGATGAAGAGCAGATGCGTGCCCTGCGCCTTCTCCGCCAGGCGCGCGCAGGCATGCACCTTGCCGGTCCAGCCGGGCGGGAGCGGCGGGCAGGTTTCCAGGCGCACGCGCGGATCGGCCGCGGCGATCTCCTGCACGATCGCCGCGGTGCGGTCGGTCGAGCCGTCATCCATCACCACCACCTCCACCGCGACGCCGCGCGAGGCGAGCGCGTGGCGGATGCAGGTGGCGATGTTGGCTTCCTCGTTGCGGGCCGGCACGAGGATGGAGACCAGCGCGCCCTCGCCCGGCTTCCCCTGCGGCGGGCGCACGAAGAACAGGTTCGCCACGCCCATCGCCGCGGGGAACATGGCCAGCCACAGCGCCAGCCAGGCCCAGGTGAAGTCGAGGTCCATCAGCCGGCTTCCTCCCGCGGATCGTGGCGGGGATCGTAACGCTGCCCGCGCGCGGCCGCCACGATGCGGCGCCACATCTGGAAGATGCCGCCCATGCCTTCCCGCCCGCGCAGCAGGGTCTCGAACCGTGCCGGATCGCGCGCGATGGCATCGCCGGCCAGGCGGTCCATGGTGGCGGCGAGCGCCTCGGAGAGCGCGGCGGCGCGCGCATCGCGGTCCATCGCTTCCAGCGCGCGTCCCTCGATGGGCTCGCCGAAGGCGCAGAGCATCTCGGCCTTGCGCTCGGTCCAGAAGGGGTAGTCGAGCGCGAGCGGCACGAAGACCGCATCGGGCGCGAATTCCGGCAGGCGCGTCATGCCCGGCGCGATCGGCACCGGACGCTCCCGCACGTCCGAGAAGCGCCCGGGCGCGTTCATCCACAGCATGCGGTCGGGCGCGCCGAGCACGTCCTTCGCCAGCTTCAGGAATGCGATGGCGCCGCGCGGCGAGCCGGTCTCGATGCCGAAGACGCCGATGCGGCGCATGAACGGGTATCGGTCGAGTGCGGCCTTGTCCATCGGGATGTACATGCGCCGCGGCACGAACAGCGCCTGGGACAGCAGCATGAAGGCCACGCCGTCCCACCAGCCAGGATGATTGGCGAAGACGACGAGCGGCCGATGCCCGTAGTCGCGCGGCATGCCCCAGCGCGCGACGCGCGCCGCGCGCTTGTGCTTCTGGAAGAAGCGCCGGAACATGAAGTGGAAGAACGCCATGCGCCGCGGGTCGTAGCGGCCGACGGGATCCTCCGTCGGCGCCTTCCGCTCGTTCGGCGCAGCAGGGTTCACGGCACGGCTACTCCGCCGCTGTCGCCAGTTCCCGGTCGCGCCGGCCGGCCTGCCGCGCACGCTCGCTCATGCCGCTTCCGCCGCGGTCCTGGTCCATCGCATCCGCCGCGATCCAGCCGGACATCATCACCATCGGCATGCCCGGCCCCGGATGCGCCGCGCCGCCGCAGAGATAGAGGCCCTTCACGAACTTGCTGCGGTTGCCGGGCTTGAAGGCGCCCATGAAGCTGCCGTGGCTCGCCAGACCATAGATCGCGCCGTTCAGCACCTTGTAGCGGTTGTGGATGTCCACCGGGGTGAGCTGGCTCTCCACCACGATCCGCTCCTCGATGTCCTCCATGCCGGCGGTGCGCTTCAGCTTGTCGAGGATCTTCTGGCGATAGGCCGGGAACATCTTCGACCAGTCGTGATGCGGCCGCAGCCAGGGCGTGTGCACCAGCACATACAGCGCCTCCCCGCCCGGGGGCGCGGAGGTGTCGTCGCTGCAGGACGTCGCGGCGAGATAGGCGGTCGGGTCCGGCGCGGGCTCGCCCCTCTTGTAGATCGCGTCGAACTCCTCCTCCGCATCGCGGGAGAAGACGAAGCAGTGATGCGCCAGGTGCTCGTAGCGCTTCTTCAGGCCGAGATAGAGCACGACGCCGGAACAGGCCGGCTCGAAGCCCTTGCCGTCGTATTTCCGCGCGGGCTCGCCGCCGATCAGCTCGCGATAGGTGCGGATCGCATCCATGTTGGAGATCACAGCGTCGCAGGCGATCTTTTCGCCGCTCGCGGTCGTCACGCCCTTGATGGCGCCGTCCACCACGTCGAAGCCCGTCACCTCGGTGTTCGGGCGAAGATCGGCACCGAGATCGGCGGCGAGCTTCGCCAGGCCCTCCGCCACCGCGCGCGTGCCGCCCACCGGATACCACACGCCCTCATGCGCCTGCATGTCCGCGATCGAGGTCAGCACCGCCGGCGCCAGATAGGGCGAGGAGCCGACATACTGGCAGTAATGGTCCAGCATCTGCGCCAGCCGCGCATCCGGCACATGGCCGCGGATCACCTTCGCGACCGTGCGACCCATCTTCAGGCTCAGCACGTCCTTCAGCGTGTCCGGGTTCAGGTTGGCCTTGAAGTTCAGCGTGTCGCCGATGCCCTCCACCGGCTTCCAGAAGAAGAAATTCTCCGAGACGCGATGCAGGTTCTCCGCCTCGGCCTGAAGACGCTTGTAGCCGGCGCCCTGGCCGGTGCCCGGCGCGAAGCGGTCCATCTCCGCCGCCATCGCGTCCACATTCTCGAGCAGGTCGATCCGCGTGCCGTCATCGAAGAAGCAACGCCACTGCGGATCCAGCCGGATCAACGGCAACTCCGTCGCCTGGTCGCGCCCGGCCTCCGCGAAGATCCGCCGCAGCACGCGCGGCACGGTCAGGATCGTCGGACCCATGTCGAAGCGGAAACTGCCCGAACCGTCCGGCGCATCCAGCGTCAACACCGCCGCCTTGCCGCCCAGCCACGGGTTCTTGTCGAGCACCGTCACCTTGTGCCCGCGCGCCGCCGCCACCGCAGCAGCGGCCAACCCGCCCAGCCCGGCACCGACCACCACCACCCGCTCAGCCATGCACGCAGTCCTCCTCGGGGCCGATCCATAGCATGGGGATGCTCGACAGGGGGGCTTTGCCCCCCTGCACCCCCCACCAGGAGCCTGAGGCTCCTGGACCGGCATTCGCTTCATGCCCGGAAGGGAGGGGGGCCGAAGTGCCCCCCTCCCTTCCGGGCATAAACTGATGTGGGGGTCCGGGGAGCTTCAAGCTCCCCGGCAGGGGCGCGGGGGCAGCGCCCCCGCCGAACAGCCCCATGTCTATCGCTCCGGCCCGTAGGCGGCTGCGGGCGTGGCCGCGGTGAGGTCGCCGGCGGCGGTCGGGCGGGAGGGGGCGCTGCTCAGGCCCAGGTCCTTGGCCAGGAGGCTGGTGGTGATGCGCGCGCCTTCGTAGATCACCGGCAGGCCGCTGCCCGGGTGGGTGCCGCCGCCGACCAGGTAGACGCCGTCCACGTCGCGGAAGCGATTGGCCGGGCGGAAGTAGAGCATCTGCCGCAGCTCGTGGGAGAGGTTGAAGGTCGCGCCGAAGCCCACGGCGTAGTCGTCGCGCCAGTCCTGAGGGGCGACGATCTTCTCGTAGCGGATATGCGGGCGGAGGTCCGGCAGGCCGAGCGCCTGGAGGCGGTCCAGCGCGACCTCCCGGTAGCGTGCGGCCTGTGCCGGCCAGTCCGGCTGCTTGAGCAGGTTGGGCACCGGCACCAGAACATACAGCGCGGTGTGGCCCGCGGGCGCCATGGTGGGATCGGTGGCGCCGGCGTGCTGCACGTACATCGAGGGCACTTCGGGAATGTCGCCGCGCTCGATCTGCGCGATGTTCTCCTGGTAGCCCTCGCTCAGCAGCACGGTGTGGTGCGCGAGTTCGGGGCAGGGCCGATCGAGGCCGAGATAGAGCATGAAGGTCGAGCAGGAGTAGTTCGCCTTCTCGATCTTCTCGTCGGGCCAGGTGGTGCGGAGCTCCTTCGGGATCAGCTTCGGGATGGCGTGCGCGAAGTCGGCGTTGACGACGACGGCGTCGGCGTCGTGGCGCGTGCCGCCGCTTTCCACGCCGCGGGCGCGCTTGCCGTCGAAGGCGATGCGATCCACCGGCGCATTCAGGCGGATTTCCGCGCCGAGGCGTTCCGCCACGCGCGCCATGGCGTGGGAGACGGCGCCGCAGCCGCCGATGGGGTGGAAGATCCCGTGCTCGTATTCGAGGTGGGAGAGGATGGTGAACAGGGACGGGCAGCGGAACGGGCTCATCCCCAGGTATTTCGTCTGGAAGGAGAAGGCCAGGCGGACGCGCGGGTCCTTGAAGTGGCGCGCCAGGTCGCGGTCCACGGTGGACCAGGGGCGCAGCAGCGGCAGCGCGCGGATCATGTCCCACTTGACCATGTCGAGCGGCGCCTCGAAGGCGCGTTCGAGCACGGGGCGGAAGACGTCGAGCTTGGCGCGGTTCTCCGCCATGAAGGGGCGCAGGCCCTTGGCGTCGCCGGGCGCGAACTTCGCGAGCTCCGCCTCCATCGCGTCCATGTCGGAGGAGGCGTCGAGCTGGGTCTGGCCCGTGCCGTGCTCGAAGATCAGCCGGTATTGCGGATCGAGCCGGCGCAGATCCACTTCCTTCTCCAGATCCGCGCCGCAGCGGACGAAAATCTCCTTCAGGATGCGCGGATAGAGGAAGAAGGTCGGGCCGAGATCGAAGCTGTAGCCTTCCGGCGTTGTCAGGGTGCGCGTGCGCCCGCCGACCACGCCGTCGCGCTCGAACACGGTGACCCTGGCGCCGGAGGCCGCGAGCAGCATGGCCGCGGCGAGCCCGCCGGGGCCGGCGCCGATGATGGCGATCTTCGCGCGCGCGCGCTGGACGGCAGGGGAGGCAAGGAGCGTGTTCATGGGTCCCGCAGCCAGATGCCCCCGGCGCCGGAAGGCGCAAGGGGCGCGATGCTCATCTCATGCCGCAGCCGGCGCCGTGACGGAAGCCATGCCCGCATGGGCAGCTTCGATCTCGAGGCAGCGCGCGGTGGCGCGCGGCAGCAGGCGCGCCAGGTAGAAGGCGGCGAGCGGCGCGCGATCGGGCGCGGCCGCCGCGGCGCGGACCAGCATCCAGCCGCCGAGCGTCCAGCCGCAGGCCTCGAGATAGGGCACGGCGAGGGATTGCGCCGCATCGGCGTCGCGCGCCTGCAGCGCGAGCATGGTCGCCGTCGCGTCCTGCAGGCGGGACGCGGCGGCGGCGAGGCCGGGTGTCGCCGCAACCTCGGCGAGCAGCGCGCGCATCGCGGCGCCGTCGTCCTTCGCCACCTTGCGCACCAGCAGGTCTATGGCCTGGATGCCGTTGGTGCCTTCGTAGATCGGCGCGATGCGCGCGTCGCGCAGCACCTGCGCGGCGCCGGTGTCCTCCACGAAGCCCATGCCGCCATGCACCTGGATGCCGAGCGAGGCGACGTCCACGCCGCGGTCGCTGCACCAGGACTTCACGATGGGGATGAGCAGCGCGAGGCGCGTCGCCGCGGCCTCGTCATGCAGCAGGTGGTGGCGATCCAGCGCGGCGGCGGCCTCCAGCGCCAGCAGCCGGCCTGCGAGGGTGATCGCGCGCATCTCGTTCAGCATGCGCGCGACATCGGGGTGCTGCGCGATCGGGCGCCCGCCCTGCACGCGCTGCTCGGCATAGGCTTCGGCGAGTTGCAGGGCGCGCGCGCCCTGGCCCACGCCCTGCACGCCCACCGCGAGGCGTGCCGCGTTCATCATGGCGAACATCGCGTTCAGGCCGCGGCCGGGCTCGCCGACCATCTCGGCCTCCGCGCCCTCGAACAGCATGACGCAGGTGGGCGAGGCGTGGATGCCCATCTTCTTCTCGATGCCGCCGCAGCGCAGCGCGTTGGGCGTGCCGTCATCCAGGATCCGCTGCGCGGCGAAGAGGCTGATCCCGCGCGATCCGGCGGGGGCATCGGGCAGGCGCGCCAGGATCAGGTGAAGGATGTTGTCGGTGGTCTCGTGCTCGCCCCAGGTGATGTAGATCTTCTGGCCATGGATGGCGTAGCGCCCGTTGCCGAGCGGCTCGGCGCGGGTGCGGATGGCGCCGAGGTCGGAGCCCGCCTGCGGCTCGGTCAGGTTCATCGTGCCCGGCCATTCGCCGGTGACGAGCTTCGGCAGCCAGCGCGCCTTCTGGTCCTCGGTGCCGAAGCGGTCGAGGCAGTCGATCGCGCCGGCCGTCAGGATCGGGCCGAGGAAGAAGGCCATGTCGGCGGCCGAGGCGAGCTCGTTCACCGCGGTCCAGATCGCATGCGGCAGGCCCTGGCCACCATGCGCCTCCGGCGCGGCGACGCCCTGCCAGCCGCTCTCGATCCAGGCCTTCATCGTGGCGTGGTACTGCGCCGGCACGGTGACGCGGCCATTGGCGTAGTGCGCGGCCTCGCGGTCGGCGGATTGCCAGCCGGGGGCCAGGACCTCGGTGCAGAAGCGGTCGGCCTCGCCGATCACGGCGGCGATGTCGTCGGCGCCGAGCGGCGCGCCGGCAGCGGCGGTCAGGCCGGGCAGGTCCACCACGCGGGTGAGCCCGAGGATCAGGTCGTCGGCAGCGGTGGATCGCGTCATGCGGCGTGTTCCCGGATATCGTCGAGCAGGCCCTCGGCCGGCGGCGCCTCGCCGGCCGCCCAGGCGGCGAGCGCCCCGGCCAGGGCGGGATCGCGCGCGGCGCGCGCCAGCGCAAGCCCGAGCACGGGGCCAAACTTGAAGCCATGGCCGGAGAAGCCAGACATGACGAAGGCGCGCGAGCCGGCGCGTTCCAGGATGAAGCGCTCGTTCGGCTCCACGTCGTACCAGCAGGCGGCGGCGCCGAGCACGCGGTAGCGCTCCAGGTCGCGGATGCGGTGGCGCGCGAGGCCGAGGATCTCCTCGGCCTCCGCTTCCGTGACCTCGCGCGGGCCGTCGGGGTCGGTGGTCGGGGCGAAGCGGTGGTCGCCGATCTTGAGCGGCGTGCCGGCCACCGGCGGCACGGCGTAGAAGCCGCCATCCACCGCCAGGTCCAGCAGCATCGGCGCGCGCGCCCAGGCCTCGGCGAGATCGGGCGGCGGGGCGAGGCGCACCAGCACCTGGCGCGTCGGGCGCACCCGCGCGGCGAGGCCCGGGATGAAGCGCGGATTCCAGGGTCCGGCGGCCAGCACCAGCAGGTCGCCGGCGCGGGTGCTGCCGTCCGCGAGGGTCAGCGTCGCCCGGTCCGGGTCGAAGCCGGTGGCGCGGGCGCGCTCGATGACGACGCCGCGGGCGGCGAGCAGGCGGGCGAGCATCGCGACGATCCGGCGCGCCAGCAGCACGCCGCCGGGCTGCAGCCGGAAGGCTTCGGCGATGCCGTCGGGGCGGAGGAAGGGATAGGCGGCGGTGACGGAAGCGGCATCCAGCGGCTCGGCCGCGCGACCGTCGGCGGCGAGCGCGTCGCGGCTCTCGGCCAGCCAGCCGCCGGCATGCTGGGAAAGGGCGAGCACGCCGGTCTGCACATAGGGGCGCTCGCCGGCCTCGGCGAAGAGCAGGTCCCAGGCGGCGTAGGCCGGGTCCACCATCCGCATGTAGCCGGCCTGCGCGCCATAGGCGTGGCGGATCAGGCGGTGGTCGTCCACCGAGGCGCCGCGGGGATTCGGCACCTCATCCTGTTCGACGATGCGGACCGCGAGGCCGGCGCGCGACAGCGCCCAGGCCGCCGAGAGCCCCATGATCCCGCCGCCGAGCACGACCGCCGTTTCCATGGGCGCAGTGTCGCCCGGCGGCGATCCCTTGGCGAGGGGGGCGGCGGGCGGGGGCCGTCGGCCCCCGCCGCCGTCAGCGCGTCACTGCGCCCGGCTGCGGCTGCCGCCGCGGCCCGTTGTGCCGCGCCCACCCTTCGCCGCGGTGCTGCCCCGCCGCGGCGCAGCCGGCTTGCGCGTGCGGGAGGCCGCCGTCTTGCCGCCATTGGCGCGCGAGGCGGTCTTGGTGGTGCGGCTCGCGCTGGCCTTCGCCGCGGTGCCCTTCGCGGCGGTGCGGCCCTTCGTGGTGCGCGCGCCGGAGGCGGCGGTGCCGCGCTTCGTGCCGGCGGCCTTGCCGCGCGTGGTGGTGGCGGACTTGCCGCGCGTGGTGCTGGCGGCCTTCCCGCGCGTGGCGCCGGCCGTCTTGCCGCGAGAGGCGGTGCCGGCCTTGGCGCGTGTGCCGGTCGCGGCCTTGCCGCGCGTGGCTGTGCCGGCCTTGCCGCGCGTCGTGGTGCCGGCCTTCGCGGTGCGACCCTTGGCCGCCGCGCCGGTGCGGCCGGTCGCCTTGCGCGCGGTGCCCGTGCGGGAGGCGGCGGCGCGCGTGCCGGTCGCGCGCTTCGCGGTGCCTGCGCGCTTCGCCGTGCCGCCGGCGGCGGTCTTGCCGCGCGTGCCGGCTGCGCTGCGGCCGGTCTTCGCGGCGGTGCGACCGCTCTTCGCCGCCGCACCGCGCGTGCCCGCGCTCTTCCGCGCCGAGGGACCGGCGACCACCTTGCCGCTGCCACCCGTGGCGCGGCGTCGTGCGGGCGCGCGGCGGCGCGGCTTCTCCTGCTCGGGCTGCTCGGTCATCGCCTCGCCCTCCGGTGGCGTGCGGTTCTGCTCGAGGTCGTCGCTCATCGCTTGATGCTCCTGTCGCGTCCCGTTGTCGGCTCTGCGCTTCGCTGTCTTCGCGCGACGCCGCGCATCCGCTCCCTGCGCCGCACGCGACGCGTTGCGCGCGGTTGCGAAGGCGAACGTCACGTCGCGGCGATTGTTCCCGCGACCGTCCCGTTCAGCGCCAATGAATCATCAGTGAGGCGTCGAGAGTCGCACCGGGCTGCAGCACATGCATCGCGCCATGCGCGGCGGCGGCGGGACGGTTCGGCGCATCGGGCGCATGCGTCACCGGCTCCACCGCGACCGCGTCCGCGCCGCGCGGCACGAAGAGATGCAGGTTGGACGACCAGGCGCCGCGCGCGCGCAGCGTCAGCCCGTGGCCATCCGACCAGTCCAGATGCAGCGTGCCGTCCCAGCCCGCGAAATGCCCGTCGAGGCCTTCCAGCATCGCCGCATCGCCGACGAGGCCGGTACTCGGGCGCGGCCCGATCGGCAGGTTGCGCGCATCGCGGCCGAAGGCGGTGCGCGCGGCGAAGGCGATGCGCGTGCCAGGGCGTCGGGCGAAGTAGGGATGCCAGCCGAAACCCATCGGCGTGGGCGCGGCGGCGCCGTTGGTCAGCGCGAAGTCCATCGCCAGGTGGTCGGGATGCAGCCGCACCGCCATGCGCGCGCGGCCGGCGAAGGGCGGGCGGTCGAAGGCGCAGTCCAGCACGGCGGAGTCCGCTCGGCTTTCGGTGACCGTCCAGGGCATGTCGCGCAGGAAGCCGTGGATCGCGGTGTCCTCCTCCGGCCGGTTGACCGGCAGGCGGTGCTCCACGCCGCCCACGACGATCCGCCCGCCATCGAGGCGGTTGGTCCAGGGCGCCATGAGGAAGGCGGCGAAGAAGCCGCGGCCGGGCTCCGCCCCTTCCGGCAGCGGCGCGAGCAGCGCGCGCCCCGCATGGTCGAGCCGCGCGAAGGCCGCGCCGCGTTCGGGCAGGATCAGCGCGGTGGCATCACCCGCTTCAAGCCGGATCATCGGCGACGCCCACAGGCGGCCTGCCGCGGCGGGCCGAGGCCGCGAAGCGGCCCGCGCACCGAGCAACCGTGCCACGCGATGCGACCGCGGCCTGCGCGAAGGCAAGGCCGCGGAGCGGCCGCCCGCCGTTTGAGGGCATCAATCAAGATCGAACGCGTCGCGGGGGGAGAAGCCGCCTTTCCGCGAATACTCGATGGGTGTGTAGAAGCCGCCCTGGTAGCGCTCCTCCACCGGGTCGCCCGAGACCTTGCCCTCGATCTCCGCCCGGTAGTCCTCGGCATTGTCCTGCGGCTGCCAGCCGATGCGGTCGCGGTGGTCCTTGCCCCAGAAGGTCGCGGGGTTGTTGGAGGCGCCCCAGATCACGCTGTGGCCGACGCGCTCCGCCTCGATGCAGCGGATCATCATGCGCGCGAGATCGGGGTAGGACAGCCAGGTGGACAGCGCGCGGGCGTTCATCGGCTTCGGCGTGCAGGAGCCGATGCGGACATTGACGTTCTCGACGCCGTGCTTGTCCCAGTAGAGCCGGCCCATCAGCTCCCCGTACACCTTGGACAGGCCGTAGTAGCCGTCCGGGCGGAACTGGCAGTCGAAGTCGAGCTTCGCCTCGTTCCCCTTCGGCCGCTCATGGAAGCCGATGGTGTGGTTGGAGCTGGCGAAGACCAGGCGCGCGCCTTCGCGGCGGGCGGCTTCGTAGATGTGATAGAGGCCGCGGATGTTCGGCTCGATGATCGTCTCGAAGGGCTGCTCGGTGGCGTTGCCGCCGAAATGCAGGATGGTGCCGCAGCCCTCCGCCTGGCGGACGATGGCCAGCGCCTCGTTCAGGTCGGCGCGGACGAATTTTGCCCCAGCCGGCAGCGGGTCGGGGAAGGGGCTGATGTCGGTCAGGCGCAGCGTGTAGCCGGCCGCGCCGAGCTCGCGCGCCAGCATGCGGCCGAGCGCGCCGGAGGCGCCGGTGAGCAGGACGGGCTTCTTCTGCATCGTCAGGTCCTTTCGATCAGCGTTGTCGCGGCAGGCGGCTCGCGCAGCGAGCCCAGGCGGCGCGTGCGGCCGGCCCGGCGCGTGAGGCCGCCCATCAGCCGCCATAGCCGAGCAGCAGGCGCGGCAAAGTGAGGGAGACCTCGGGCACGTAGGTCGTCAGCGCCAGCGCCACGAGGATGGCGCCCCAGAACGGCCAGATGGTGCGCATCACATCCTCGATGCGGATGCGCCCGATGGCGCAGCCGACGAACAGGACGGCGCCGACCGGCGGCGTCGTCAGGCCGAGGCCGAGATTCATCATCATCACCATGCCGAACTGCACCGGGTCCACGCCGATGGCGGTGACGACCGGCAGGAAGATCGGCGTGGTGATCAGGATCAGCGCCGCCATGTCCATCACCGCGCCCAGAAGCAGCAGGCAGACATTGATCAGCAGCAGGATCACCACCGGATTGTCGCTGATCGCCAGCATGCCCTCGGTCAGGATCTCCGGCAGGCGATAGAGCGCGAGGAGATAGGCGAAGGCCGTCGCGGTGCCCACCAGCAGGAACACCACCGCGGAGGTCCGGACGCTGGCCGCGACGGCGATCTTGAAGTCGGCCCAGGACAGCGCGCGATAGACCAGGATGGTCACGGCGAGCGCCCAGATCGTGCCGAAGGCGGCGCTCTCCGTGACGGTGAAGATGCCCGACAGCACGCCGCCGAGGATGATGATGGCCGTGAACAGGCCCGGCAGCGCATCCAGGAAGGTCCAGGCCAGTTGCCGGAAGCCCTTCCAGCCCTCCGCCGGATAACCGCGCCGCACGGCCATGACATAGGCGGCGAGCGCGAGGAACAGGCACATCAGCAGGCCCGGCACGATGCCCGCGATGAACAGCGCGCTGACCGAGATGCCGCCGCCCGCGGCCAGCGAATAGAGGATCATGTTGTGGCTGGGCGGGATCAGGATGCCGGCGATGGAGGAGGTGACCGTCAGGCTCACCGCATAGTCCACGCCATACCCCTTCGCCTTCATGGCCGGGATCAGGATGGTGCCGGTCGCGGAGGTGTCCGCCACCGCCGAGCCCGAGATGCCGCCGAACAGCATGGAGGTGGAGACATCCACCATCCCGAGCCCGCCGCGCATCCAGCCGACGCAGGCAGAGGCGAGCGCGACGAGGCGCCGCGCGATGCCGCCATGCAGCATCAGCTCGCCCGCGAAGATGAAGAAGGGGATCGCCAGCAGCGAGAAGATGCTCATCCCCGACGCCATCTGCTGGAAGGCGACGGCGGGGTTCAGTCCCTCCCACAGGAAGCCCGCAAGGGCGGCGATGCCCAGGGTGAAGGCGACCGGCACGCCGGCGACGACGCCGAGGACGAAGACGGCGATGATCAGGACCAGCCCGAATTCCACGAAGCGCTACTCCAGGAAGGCGGCCTTGATGCCGCGCTGCTCGGGGCCTTCCTTGCGGAGGATGTCGAGCAGCACCTGCTCGATGGCGAAGAGCGTGATCAGGCCGCCGCAGACCATGAGCGGCACATAGGTCCAGCCCTGGCTGATGCCGAGCAGCGGGATGCGGAAGGTCCACACCATGTCAACCAGCTCCTTCGAGTGGACCATCATCGCGAAGCCGAACAGGCCGACCAGCGTGTCGCAGGCCACCGCGATCCAGCGCTGCACGCCGATCGGCAGCGCCTCGCGGAAGCCGAGGACGGAGAGGTGGAACCGCTCCCGCACGCCGACGGCGGCGACGGGCAGCGCGATGCAGAGGATGGAGAGGGTGGCCGCGCGCTCCACCCAGGTGGGCGTGTCGTTCAGCACGTAGCGGCCGAAGACCAGCCAGCCCATCATCGCGACCAGCCCGACCAGTGCGGTGCCCGCCGCGATGATCACGAGGCGGCAGAAGACGTCGAGGACGCGGGAAAAGAGGGCCATGCGGGATTCCCTCCCCACAGCACCTTCTCCCTCGCAGCCTGCGGGAAGGGAACGTGATGGGGGTCAGACGAAAGGACGCGTCAGCATGCTCTTGCCCCCACCCTGACCCTCCCCCGCATGCGGGGGAGGGAACGGGAAGCGGCGCCGGAAGGCTACGGCAGCTCGCGGATGCGCTGCACCATGCCGGACAGGCGCGGATTGTTGCCCGTGTACTTCTGGTAGACGGGCTCCATCAGCTGCGCCCAGGGGCTGCGGTCGGTGATCTCGATCACCGTCACGCCTGCGGCTTCGACCCGGCGGCGGGAGACCTGCTCGCGCTCCGCCCAGAGCTGCCGCTGGAACGCCGCGGATTCGCGCGCCGCGTCGCGCAGGATGTTGCGCTCCTGCTCGTTCAGGCGGCGCCAGCGCTGCACGCCCACGGCCAGCACCTCCGGCACGTTGGAGTGCTCGGTGGTGGTGTAGAAGCGCGCGACCTCGAAGTGGCGGGTGCTCTCGTAGCTCGGCCAGTTGTTCTCGGCGCCGTCGATCACGCCGGACTGCAGGGAGGTGAAGACCTCGCCGAAGGGCAGCGGCGTCGGGTTGGCGCCCATGGCGCGCATCAGGTCGATCCAGAGGTCGGAGGTCTGCACGCGGATCTTCATGCCGCGCACATCGGCCGGCGTGCGCACTGGGCGGACGGTGTAGAGGCTGCGCGCGCCCGCGTCGTACCAGGCCAGCGCGATGATGCCGATCTGCTCGAGGTCCTTCGCGATCTCCTCGCCGGCCACTCCGTCGATGGCGCGCTGCATGTGCTCCACGTTGCGGAACAGGAAGGGCAGCGTCACCACCTGGGTGGAGGGGGCGAGGTTGTTGAAGGGAGAGAGGTTGAAGTTGGCGAAGTCGATGGAGCCCAGCCGCATCTGCTGGATCGCCTCGTCCTGCTGGCCGAGCTGCGCGGAGTGATAGGTGCGCATGCGGATGCGGTTGTTGGTCCGCTGCATCACCAGCTCGCCGAAGCGGTCCATGCCGCGGCCGTTGGGGTAGTCGGCGGCGTGGATGTTCCAGCCGCGCCATTCCTGCGCCTGGCCGGGCGTCGGCGCCCATGGAAGCAGGGCGGCGGCGGCGATGGCCGCGGCCTTCAGCACGCGCGTGAGCTTCATGGACGCTCTCCCCTTTCGGCGGCGAACCGCCTGGTTACCCGCGCATCATAGGTGCAGCGCGCCCGCGTCTGTCAAATCGTCGCAAGCCGCGAACGCAAGGCACTTGCGGGCGCTAAGGTGGCACCTGCGCGAGGGATGCCATGGACGGCGAGAGCGGAACGAGGCCGGACGACGTGACCGAGGTGCCGCTGGTGCCGGCCTCGGCGGTAGGCTTCCTGCTGTATCCGCATGCGGTGCAGCTGATCCTGGACAACCCGCCCGCCAACGACCTCGGCCCGCCGCCCTCGGCCGCTCGCTGACCGCCGTCTTGCGAAGGCCGTGACGGCCGCGCAGCATCCGGCCGACCAAGCCAGGTGCCGCGCATGACCTTCCCCACGATCGCCACCGCCGCCGCGGAACTCGCCGCCGGCCGCACCACCGCCCGCGCGCTGGTGGAGGAGGCGCTCGCGCGCATCGCCGATCCTGCGGGCGAGGGCGCACGCGCCTTCGTCGCCGTGCAGGCGGACGCCGCGCGGGCCGCGGCGGATGCCGCGGATGCGCTGCGCGCCGCCGGCCGCGCGCCGAGCCCCTGGGCCGGCATCCCGATCAGCATCAAGGACCTCTACGACCAGGCCGGCGTCGTCACGCGCGGCGGGTCCGTCGCGCTGGCCGATGCGGCGCCGGCCGCCGCCACGGCCACCTCGGTCGCGCGGCTGGAACGCGCAGGCTTCGTGGTGCTCGGGCGCACCAACATGACGGAGTTCGCCTTCTCCGGCCTCGGCGTGAACCCGCATTACGGCACGCCGCGCAGCCCGTGGGACCGTGCGACCGGGCGGCTGCCCGGCGGTTCCTCCTCGGGCGCGGCGGTGGCGACGGCGGATGGGATGGGCTTCGCCGGGCTCGGCTCCGACACCGGCGGATCCTGCCGCATCCCGGCGGCGCTCTGCGGGATCGTCGGATGGAAGCCCACCGCGCGCCGGGTGCCGCTGACCGGCACGCTGCCGCTCTCCTTCACGCTGGACAGCCTGGGGCCTCTGGCACGGTCGGTCGGCTGCTGCGCGCTGCTCGACAGCCTGATGGCGGGCGAGGAGCCGTGGTCACCCGGCCTGCCCATGCCGGTGGCCGGGCTGCGCTTCGGCGTGCTGCAGGGCTACGTCACCGGCGACTGGGACGCCGGCGTGACCGCCGCCTTCGAGCGGGCGCTGTCGCGCCTTTCGGCCGCCGGGGCGCGGGTGGAGAAGCTGGTGGTGCCGGAGCTCGCGGAGATTCCCGCCGCGATGGCGAAGGCGAATTTCGCCGCCGCGGAGGCCTGGGCCTGGCATCGCCACCTGGTTGCCCGCAAGCGCGACGCCTACGACCCGCGCATCCTGGCGCGCATCCTGCGGGGCGAGGCGATGTCCGCCGCCGACTACATCGCGCTCGGCCAGGAGCGCGCGCGGATCATCGCGGCGATCGCAGCGCGGACCGCGCCCTTCGATGCGGTGGTGATGCCGACCTGCCCGCTGGTGCCGCCGCCGCTCGCCGCGGTGGAGGAGGAGGCGGAGTATGGACGCATCAACCTGCTGCTGCTGCGCAACACCACCGTCGGCAATTTCCTCGACCGCTGCGCCATCAGCCTGCCCTGCCATCGCGCCGGCGAGGCGCCGGTCGGCTTCATGCTGATGGGCGAGACGATGGGCGATGCGCGGCTGTTCGCCGTGGCGCAGGCCGTGGAGGCCGCGCTCGGCGGCTGATCAGGCGCCGGCGCGACGCACCGCATCGGGCGCGACGAACCAGCCTGGCGCCAGCACCGTGAGGCCATTGAAGGAGCCGATCAGGTCGCGCGCCGGATCGGCCGAGGCGCGCGCCAGGATGATCGCGCCCTCATCGGCCAGGACGTAGAGCGTGCCGGGCTCGAAGTCGCCTTCGGACAGCCGGCGCGCCATCTCGGCGTTCAGCGCGGCCACGCGGCGGTCGTCGAGCCGCGCGAGATAGACCGCGTCCGTGGCGAGACCCATGGTGGCGGCGAAGACCGCCACCTCCTCCCACCAATGCGCCTGGTTGCCGTTGGGGACGATGCGGATCGCCTCGTAGCGGCCCGCCGCCTCGGCCCAGAAGGGATCGGAGAGGCGCAGCGGCACCGTCTCCTCGGTCGGCGGGAAATAGGGCCGCAGCCACTGCACGCCGCCGCGCAGGTCGGCCGCCTGGACCAGGGCGAGCAGCAGCAGCACGAAGCCGGCGCGCCGCCCGCCCATGCCGCGCACCAGGGCGAAGACCGCGGCGATCAGCAGCGCGTAGATCACCGGCCAGATGAAGCGCTCGGAGGCGCGCAACGCATCCGCGTAGCGCAGCACCTCCGGCGGGATGGCGAAGAGCTCGAAGACCCGGCCGCCGATCGAGACGCGATGCGTCACGGCGAAGGCGGCCAGCCCGAGCATCGCACCTAGCAACGCCCAGTGGCGGCGCAGCACGGGCGACGGCCGCCGCAGCCAGGCGATCGCGCCGATCGCCAGCAGCAGCAACGCGCCAAGGCCGAGATAGGAACGCCCGGCTTCCAGATGCCTCGCGCCCGGCAGGTCGGGCAGGAACACGCCCCAGCTGCCCGGGTCGAACAACGCGAGGAGATCGAGCTGCATCAGCCCGTATCCGCCCCAGCTTCCGCCGAAGCCGTCGGAGAGCATGAAGAACCCGGCGAGCCAGAGACCGGCGATGCCGGTGCCGGGCGCCAGCGGGATCTCGGCCAGCAGCCAGCGCGGCGCGCGCCGCGCCGGATCGGCCGCGCGGCCGAGCAGGTCGGCGAGCCACAGGGCGCCGATCATCGGCAGGAAGTAGGAATGGATCAGCGCCGTCGCGCCGAACAGCGCCGCCCATTGCGCGAGCCGCCGCGCCGGCGACGCCTGCGTCAGGCAGAGCCACAGCCCGATCAGCAGCAGGAAATGCGCCGAGAGCGCGAAATGCCCGCCCATGCGCGCCAGCATCGCCGGCTGCAGCACGAAGAGCGCGGCGCCCGCCAGCCGCGCCAGCGGGTCCGTTGTGGCTAGGCCGAGGATGCGCCACGCCATGAAGCCCTGCAGGGCGGCACAGGCGTAGATCCACATCCCCCAGTATTGCGGCACCTCGATCATGTCGCGCAGCGCCTTGAAGGCGAAGGCGAGCAGCGGGATCGAATCGGCGAAGAAGATCGAGGAGGAGAGCTCCATCCCCCAGCCGGGATTGAGGCCGGGCGGCCAGTGCCAGGGCGTGTCCCGGAAGAAGGTCCAGCCGAGCCAGTACTGCACCGGGTCCGGCCCGATATTGCCGCTCAGCATCCAGCCGGTGTGCGAGGGGGGCAGGATGCCGGTACCGAAGAAGACCGCGACGGTCAGCAGCCCCACCAGCACCGCGCCAAGCGCGCTCGCCACGACGGTCCAGCCCGTGGGAGCGACGGCGAGGGCGGCGCCGCGCCAGGTGGTCGCGCGGGCCATGTCAGTTCAGTCGGCTCGGCAGGTGGCGCTCCGTCAGGTAGAGCGGGCGGCCCTTCGTCTCGTTGAAGATGCGGCCGAGATACTCGCCGATCACGCCGAGCATCATCATCTGTACGCCGCCGAGGAACAGCACCACCGCCAGCAGGCTGGGATAGCCGGCGACCGGGTTGCCGTAGGCCAGCGTGCGGAAGATCAGCTGCGCCAGGTAGAGCACGGCGCCGATCGCGGTGAGCAGCCCGACATAGGTGGCGATCTTCAGCGGCGCGACGGTGAAGGAGGTGATCCCCTCCAGCGAGAAGTTCCAGAGCTTCCAGTAGTTCCACTTGGTGGTGCCCGCCGCACGCGGCGCGCGGTCGTAGCGCACGGGCGTGGAGGGGAAGCCGATCCAGGCAAACAGGCCCTTCATGAAGCGGTGCTGCTCGCGCAGGCGCAACAGCGCGTCCACGGCGCGGCGGCTCATCAGCCGGAAGTCGCCGGTGTCCGGCGGGATCGTCACCTTGCCGCCGACCTTCTGCATCAGGCGGTAGAACATCGCCGCCGTCGCGCGCTTCAGCATGGTCTCTCCGGCGCGGGTGTTGCGCTGGGCGTAGACCACGTCGAAGCCCTGCCGCCAGGCTTCCACCAGGCGCGGGATGACCTCGGGCGGGTCCTGCAGGTCGGCGTCGATGATCACCACCGCCTCGCTGGACTGGGCGTGGTCCAGCCCGGCGGTCATCGCGATCTCCTTGCCGAAGTTGCGGCTGAGGTTCAGCACCGCGACATGCGGGTCGCCGGCCTGGAGTGCGAGCATCACCTCCAGCGTGCGGTCGCGCGAGCCGTCATTGACGTAGAGGACGTCCCAGGCGAGGCCGATGCCCCCCATCACCGCCGCCAGGCGGCGGTGGAATTCGGGCAGCACCTCCTCCTCGTTGAAGGCGGGGACGATGACCGTCAGGGCGGGGCTGCGGGATGTCACGGGATCTTCCGGCGGCGCAGGTAAGGCGGCGCAAGACCGGCAACAAGCAGCCAGTCCAAGGTAAAATTGTGGCAGGTCAGCCGGCGGCGCGGAGAGCGACCGAAGCGTCGCCGCTTGAACGGCGACTTGTTCCTGTCATTGCGCAGGCCCTTTCAGCGGGCCCGGACCGGCGGCGAGGGGATCGTGCGGCTGTGATCTCGGGGCTGGCGGAGCCGGCCGTTGCGGCGCGGTGGTGTCGAATGGCTGGCTGTCGGTGCGGGGATAGAGTCGAAGCATGCAATTGATGAACGCATCGGTGACCCGCCGCGTGCCGCCTAACGGGACCGTCCAGAAGCCTTCCGACCCTTCGTGGAAGACCACTCGCATGTGCAAGCCATCCGCGAAGCGGCGGACAAAGGCCAATCCCTCGGAGAGCGCATCGAATTCGTGGATCAGCACGTCCTGGAAGCGCGACGCCCGCCGCATCTGCGCGCTGAGGACCGTGCGCCCGTCGATGATGAAGGACACGCGCGCATGGACGCCCTCCGGGATCCGCCAGTTGCGGTTCAGCAATTCCAGCAGGATCGATTCATCGTTTCGCGCATGTTTTATAAGAATGCCGAGATTGTTGTTGAATTGGGATATCCCGCACATCGGATCGCCCTGGTTCGACACCGTGCGATAAGCCTCCCACGGGCCTGCAACAGCGAGTCTCGACGACTGCGCCGACGCATCGGTCGCCAGAGGCATCGCGGTGATGAACGCTGCTGTGGCGACAACCACCGTGGCGGCCGAGCGACCCAGGTGCTGCAGCGACCTCAACACGCGATCCTCCCGAGGCGGAAGCAAAAGACAGCCCAGGAGATTAATGCCGAGTCTTGCGAGCCGCGAGTATGAAGCGGTTAAGTAATGTTCGGAACCGTTTTAGGAAGCCCGCCAGGGAGACTCTAGGTTCGTGCGAAAACAAAATATATCGGCGTGCGCCCTTCGCGAAGGGCCTTTGCCTCGTAGCGCGTGCCGGGCCAGTCGGTCGGACGCGCGGTCGCGCGGTCGGCCAGGGTGAAGTCGGCGGCGTCGGTCATCACCTCCTCCACCCAGGCCTGGTAGGTCGGGTCGTCGCTGGCGATGCGCCATGTGCCGCCCGGTTTCAGCGCGCGCGCGACCAGCGGCAGCAGGGAGGGATGCACGAAGCGCCGCTTGGCGTGGCGCGACTTCGGCCAGGGATCGGGGAACAGCAGGAACAGCCGGTCAAGCGAGGCCTCCGGCAGCGCGGCCAGCAGGTGCCGCGCGTCCTGGGGCCAGAGGCGCAGATTCTTGGGCAGCGCGCCCGTCGCTTCCTCGCCCTCCGCGACCAGGCGCGTGAGCAGGGAGCAGAGGCCGTTCTCGAAGACCTCGGAGGCGATGTACGCCGCTTCGGGATGCGCGGCGACCTGCTCCAGCGCGTGCTCGCCGCCGCCGAAGCCGACCTCGAGCCAGAGCGGCGCGTCGCCGATGCCGAAGGCGGCGCGCGGATCGCGCGCCTGGTCGGGCGTCAGGCGCAGGCGGGGCAGCGTGACATCCAGCAGGCGCTGCTGGCGCGGGCGCAGCGGATGGCCGCGGCGGCGGCCATAGAGGCGATCGGGGACGCCCTCGGCGAGTGGCGGACGGTCGGCGGTCATCGGAAGTCGCGCGGCCCCCACCCCGACCCTCCCCCGCAATGCGGGGGAGGGAGGGTTCTTCAGCGCCCGAATGCGCGCTTCAGCTCGTCCACCAGGTCGGTCTTCTCCCAGGTGAACGTGCCCTTCTCCGCATCCGGCGTGCGGCCGAAATGGCCATAGGCGCTGGTGGGCACGTAGATCGGGCGGTTCAGGTGCAGATGCTCGCGGATACCGCGGGGCGAGAGGTTCACCAGCCCGTCGATCACCTTGGCCAGCTTCACCTCGTCCACGTCGCGCCCGGTGCCGTGCAGGTCGAAATAGACCGAGAGCGGCTTGGAAACGCCGATCGCGTAGCTGACCTGGATGGTGCACTTGTCGGCCAGGCCCGCGGCGACGACGTTCTTCGCCACGTAGCGCGCGGCATAGGCGGCGCTGCGGTCGACCTTGGTCGGGTCCTTGCCGCTGAACGCGCCGCCGCCATGCGGGGCCGCGCCGCCATAGGTGTCCACGATGATCTTGCGCCCCGTCAGGCCGCAGTCGCCGTCCGGGCCGCCGATCACGAACTTGCCGGTGGGGTTCACGTAGAACTCGTCGGCGGGGCACATCCAGCCCTTGGGCAGGGTGCTTTCCACCAGCGGCCAGAGCATGCGCTTGATCTCGGCCTGCTCCAGCCCCTCGACATGCTGGGTGGAGACGACGACGGAGGTGGCGCCGACCGGCTTGCCGTCCACGTAGCGCAGCGTGACCTGGGACTTCGCGTCGGGCAGCAGGCCCTGGACCATCTTGTCGTTGTTGCGGCGCAGCTCGCTGATGCGGCGCAGGATGGTGTGGGCGTAGTAGAGCGGCGCCGGCATCAGGTCCGGCGTCTCGCGGCAGGCATAGCCGAACATGATGCCCTGGTCGCCGGCGCCCTCGTCCTTGTTGCCGGCGGCGTCCACGCCCTGCGCGATATGCGCGGACTGCGCGTGCAGGTGGCACTCGACCTTGGCGTTCTGCCAGTGGAAGCCGTCCTGCTCGTAGCCGATGTCGTGGATCGCCATGCGGGCGAGGTGCTGCAGCAGGTCGGGAGTGACGCTGCCGGGGCCGCGGACCTCGCCGGCCAGCACCACGCGGTTGGTGGTCACCAGCGTCTCGCAGGCCACGCGCGAATAGGGGTCGGCAGTGAGGAAGGCGTCGAGGACGGTGTCGGAGATGCGGTCCGCCACCTTGTCGGGATGGCCCTCGGAGACGCTCTCCGAGGTGAACAGATACTCGCCGGTATCGCGCATGGCTTGGTTCGGCCTCTTGTCGCGTGGAATGGCCGGCTGACCCCGGCCGCGGAAGACCCGGCGGATCCGGGACGGGGGCGTATCGCAGCGCAGTGAGGCAGGGTCAAGGCAGGCCGGGCGGCTTGCCGCCCGGCCGCGGATCAGCCCTGCGGATAGGGCTGCAGCTTGTCGGCGAAGGCGAAGGTCGGGTTGGATTCGACCACGACGGCCACCTGCTGATGCTGCGCCTGGCAGCCGATGTAGCGATAGGTCGCGCCGGATGCGCGCACCCATTCGAGCCATGCCTTGTGCTCGTGGTTCCGCCAGCCGGGGTAGTTGAAATACTCGTTGAAGGCCACGAGCGTGCCCGGCCCGATATGCGGCCCGAGATGGCGCAGGATGTCCATCGTCGAGGAATAGAGGTCGCAATCCACGTGCAGGTAGGACACCGGCTCGGGGTGCGCGGCGACGAAGCCGGGCAGGGTCTCGCTGAACCAGCCGATGACGAGCTCGGCGTTGGCCGGCACGGGCGGCGGGGTGCTGCGGGCGAAGGCGCCTTCGCCGCGGCCGAACTTCCAGGCCTCGGGCAGGCCCTTGAAGCTGTCGAAGCCGTAGACCGTCTGGTCCGGGCTGGCCTGCGCGATGGTGGTGAGCGTGCGGCCCGAGGCGACGCCGAATTCCAGCGCCAGGCCGCGGATGCGCCGCTGCTGCAGCGACCACTTGTAGAACTGGCGCGTGTTGTTCAGCAGCGTCGCGCCGTCCATGTGCTCCATGTAGTAGCGCGCGCTTTCGTAGCCGGAGACCAGCCGCGCCATCTTGCGGATGTCGCAGGAATCGCCGAAGCCGCCGAAGACGTGCTGGAAGATCGCCTCCGCGAGGGCGGTCTTCTCCGGGTCGGGCGGCTCGGCCCCGCGGGCCGGGCGAGGCATCGCATCCTCGGGCATCAGCGCTCCGTCTCGGTCGGTTGTTTCGGGATGACCGGGGTCTAGAGACGGGTCATGGGGCCGTCAAGCAGAGGGCGGCCGGGCGTCGGGCTTCGGCAAGGACGCCGCCGCGGCCGGGACGGTCGGATGCGGCACGGTGCCGGTCTTGGCGCAGACCGCGAGATAGAGGCGCGCGACCTTCGGGATCGCCGGCCGGCGGATGGCGACGAAGGCCAGGTGCGGCAGGGCTTCCTCGTAGCGGCGCTCCCCGGCCAGGAAGGCGCCGAGCGCGTAGTTCAGCCAGAGATGCTTGCGGTTGATGGCCAGCCCGGCGCGCAGATGCGCCTCCCGCTCCTCGGGCGGGCCGGCAGCGGCGCGGTTCATGTGCCATTCCGGGCTGCGTTCCAGCTTGGGCGCGATCTCCGCCAGCAGGTCCTCCGCCGTCGGCGTGCCGGCGAGCACGCGCAGCACGATGCGCGACAGCGCCCCGGCCTCCACGAGCACGCGGGAGACGGTGTGGCCGCCGGCCGGCACCTCCACCGGCACCACATCGGCGCCCTGCGCCATGATCAGGCGCGCATGCTCCGCGTCGCGGGTGCCGGGCTCGTAGATGATGTAGTGGCGGCAGCCCTTCGCCACGCTGCCGTCCCAGGGCTGGAAGGCGATGCGCGCGGCCTCCGGCGCCCAGCGAGTCTCGAAGGGGACGAGGTCGCGCCGGATGCTGAATTGCGGCGCGAAGGCGACGCTGCGCGTGGCCCGGAAGCGGTCGGACAGCGTCACCGAGCCATAGGCGCCCATGCTGGCGCCCATCGCCGCGACATCCGGCCCGGTGACCCGCGCCACCGCGGCCAGGCAGTCCTCCATGTCCGGATACTGGTACCAGCTGTTGTCCACCGGGACGATGTGCAGCGCGTTCAGGCGGTATTTCGCCGCGAAGCGGTCGCCGAAGGGGCGGTTCTGCCGGTTGCGCCACAGCGGCTCGAAGGTGACGAGCTCGTAGCCCTCGGCCTCGAGGCGCGCGGGATCGGCGACATTGGCCAGCACGCGCAGCGTCGGCGAGGCATAGAGCTCGGGGAGCGACATCGCGGCCCGGCCTCAGCCGATCCCGAGCACGTCCTTCATGTCGTAGAGGCCGGGCGGCCGGCCCTGCAGCCAGAGCGCGGCGCGCACCGCGCCGGTGGCATAGGCGCGACGGTCGAAGCTGCGATGGGTCAGCGCGATATGCTCGGTCGCGGCGGCGAAGAGCAGCGTGTGCTCGCCCACCACCTGGCCGCCGCGCAGCGCGGCGAAGCCGATGGCGCCGGTGGCGCGGGCGCCGGTGTGCCCGTCGCGCCCGCTTTCCTTGCCCGCTTCTTCCAGCGTGGTGCCGCGCCCCTTGGCGACGGCGCGGCCCATGGCGATGGCGGTGCCGGAGGGTGCGTCCACCTTCTGGCGGTGGTGCATCTCCACGATCTCCGCGTCGTATTGCGCGGCGGGCAGGGCTGCGGCCATGCGCTCGGCCAGGGCGAGGACCAGGTTCACGCCGGGCGCGAAATTCGCGGCATAGACGATCGGCACGCGCTGCGCGGCCTCGGCCACGGCGCGTTCCTGCGCGGCGTTGAGGCCGGAGGAGCCGAGAACGAAGCCCCTGCCCGCCGCGGCGGCGAGCGTGGCGTGCGGAACGGCTTCCTCGGCATGGGTGAAGTCGATCACGACGTCGGCGGCGGCGAAGAGCGCGGCGGCGTCCGGCAGCAGCGCGGCGCCGGAAGGCGGCGCCTTGCCCGAGCCGGGCCGCACGGTGCCGCCGGCCAGCGTCGCGCCCGCCGCCGTCACTTCCTCCGCCAGCAGGCGTCCCATGCGGCCGGCAATGCCGGCGATGCCGATGCGCATGCGCGCTCTCCCGTGTGAGCGGGCAGGCTTTCGCGCGCGGGGCGATGGGGGTCAAGGTGGCGAAGACGCCGCCTCGCTAATACGGCCCGCGGCGCGGACCGAGTCGGTGGCTGCTGTCCGTCGCCCCTGCGGCCTGACTGAACCGGATGTCTCGCGAGCGATGCGGGCCGCCGAGTTGCACTGGCATTGGAAAGACGCGCCGGCATGGTCAGGTCAAGGGCAAACGGCAGCTCCCTCGAGTCTTGGGACAGGAGCCAAGCGCGCGGGTCGCAGTCTAATCAGTTTGCTCCCTTGCTCGAACTGGCCACTGATCATGGCCGCACCCCTGCGGCACGGAGCACTTAGCCTCGGCGATGATCGAGACTGCGCCGAGTCAAGAACGACGCAACGCCGAGCGCTCCCAATCCGGTGCCGAACAGGGCGAGGGCTGCTGGTTCGAAGACAAGGAAGACGCCATGGCTCTCAAGGAAGGCGCGGTTCCAGTCAGGCCGTGGATAAAAGGTCACGGTGCCGAAGTTGCAGACCGATTGCACCACCGACCCTCCCAGAACACCGATGATGAGGTCGCCAGTGACCAGTGGACTACCACTGTCGCCAGGGCATCCAGTACCCTCAAGTCGCGAGTATATATCGACGCCATCGCGGTATCCGCTACCAAGATCGGGGACGCCGGGCTGGTCAAAATCTACCAGAAGAAAACTCTTGCCGAGAGACAGATCGAAATAGGGGCGATTAACAGCTGCCCGCTTCACGCCTCCCGTGTCGTTCTGGAGCCCGGTGGTGCCATCGCCGCCAAGTCCGAAACCGACAAGCGTTGCGGTGTTGCCGCCCGGCGAGGCAGTAACTCTCATCGGCGTGATATTTGTGACCGATCGCGCAAGCTCAAGGAGCGCGATATCGAATGCATTGCGACCATCCCATGTGGGGAGATGAATGGCGCTGCCACCAATCTTCTGCGTCGTCCCGCTGAATACATCGCTGCCAAGACGGAATTCGACGCTACTCGCCTGAAAGTCCGCGAGGTTGTCGCCGGCTGCATCGAAGCAGTGAGCAGCAGTCAGGACAAGCTTTGGTGTAACTAGCGTGCCAGTACAGAGGTTAAAATCGCCGGCATTACCCGTGGGGGTGAGGATGCCTCCTACTGCTGGAAAGCGGCTTGCGAATGCCACGGAGCTAGACAGCAACTGATTGTCAGCAATTATCACAGAACGCGCAGGACTGACGGCTAAAAATGCTGCCGCAAGGCCGACGACACACCGTGAAAGGCGGCGCAACCATCGGCTGCTGGTCACCCTGACGTAAGCTCGCGTGTGGTCGTCACGCGCTTGTTGCAGATCCGCACTGGTGCTCATTGGCCGGCCCTACCATGCCGAAACAGTTCATGGCATTCATCCGACATATAAAAATGCTAAGCAAGAAAAAGCGAATTCATGTGGCGATGAGGGCGTGCCCGACGCCGCCTCGCCCACTCGTCCGCCTCGCGGCTCAGAAACTTGCCCCACGGCCACTGCCCGGCGGTCCTGCCCTGAGCGGCGTTTGGGGGGCCGGCGGCGGCGCGGGTGGGACCGTCTCCGCGCCGCCGCCTGCCGAAGCCGCCGCTGGGGGGGTGCGGCGGTCTCCGGGTCAACGTCGGGCGCTGACGCAGGTTTCCAACGCCGGCAAGCGAGCGGGGGAGCCGATCCGGGTCACATCGCCGTTGGCCTGATCAGCGGCCGAGGCCGTCCCAGAACTCCTTCACCTTGGCGAAGAAGCCCTCGCTCTCGGGGCTCGAGCGGCCGGATTTCTCGGCCTCGCGCTCGAACTCGGCCAGCAGCTCCTGCTGGCGCTTCGTCAGGTTCTGCGGCGTCTCGACCGCGACCTGGACATACATGTCGCCGCGCGCCGCGCTGCGCAGGACGGAGAAGCCCTTGCCGCGCAGGCGGAACTGGTCGCCCGCCTGGGTGCCGGCCGGGATCGTCACCTTGGCCCGGCCGCCATCCACGGTCGGCACTTCCACCGCGCCGCCCAATGCCGCCTGCGTCATGCGCAGCGGCACGCGGACAAAGATGTTGGCGCCGTCGCGCTGGAAGATCGGGTGGGAGCGCACCGCGACATCCACATAGAGGTCGCCCGGCGGCGCGCCGCGCAGCCCGGCCTCGCCCTCGCCGGTCAGGCGGATGCGCGTGCCGTCCTCGACGCCGGCCGGGATGGTGACAGAGAGGGTGCGGTCGCGCTGCACCCGGCCCTGGCCGGCGCAGACCTTGCAGGGGTTCTTGATGGTGCGGCCGGAGCCGCCGCAGGTCGGGCAGGTCCGTTCGATCAGGAAGAAGCCCTGCTGCGCCCGCACCTTTCCCGAGCCGCCGCAGGTGCCGCAGGTCGCCGCGGCCTGGGCGGCGGCACCCTCGGCGCCGGTGCCCTTGCAGGCTTCGCAGGCGACGGTGGTGGAAATGCGGATGGTCTTCTTCGCGCCGGCGAAGGCCTCTTCCAGGGTCACCTCGACCGCGGTGCGCAGGTCGCTGCCGCGCCCCACGGGACCGCCGCGGCCACGGCCGCCGCGCAGGCCGCCGAACATCTCCTCGAAGATGTCCTCGAAGGCGCCGCCGAAGGGATTGCCGCCGGCGAAGCCGCCGGCCCCCGGACCGCCGCCGCCCTGCTCGAAGGCGGCATGGCCGAAGCGGTCATAGGCGGCGCGCTTCTCGGCGTCCTTCAGGACATCATAGGCCTCGTTCAGCTCCTTGAACTTGGCCTCGGCCGCCTTGTCCCCCTGGTTGCGGTCGGGGTGGTACTGCATGGCGAGCTTGCGGTAGGCCTTCTTCAGGTCCTCCTCGCTCGCCTCCCGGGCGACGCCCAGGACCTGATAGTAATCACGCTTGGCCATGGGGCCGTCGGTCCTCGCTCAGCCGGAAGTGCCGCATGGCAACGCCCGACCTCCTCGCGGAAGCCGGGCGTGCCGTTCCTACCCGATCGGAAGAGCCCGTTACGAGGGCTTCTTCTTGTCCGGGTCCACCTCCTCGAACTCGGCGTCCACCACCTTGTCGTTCGGGTTGGCACCCGGGCCGGACTGGGCGCCAGGCTGAGGACCGCCGGCGCCCGCCTGCTGCTCGGCCGCCTGCTGCTGCTTGTAGAGCGCCTCGCCCATCTTCATCGCCGCCTGGGAGAGCTTTTCGCTCGCCGCGCGGATGGCATCAGCGTCCTGGCCTTCCATCGCGCCGCGCGCTTCCGTCAGGGCGTTCTCCACCTCGGCCTTCTCCGCCGCGCCGACCTTGTCGCCGTTCTCGCGCAGGGTCTTCTCGGTGGAGTGGACCAGCGCATCGAGGCCGTTGCGCGCCTCCACCGCCTCGCGGCGCTTCTTGTCGGCTTCGGCGTTGGCCTCCGCCTCGCGCACCATGCGCTCGATGTCGGAGTCCGACAGGCCGGACTTGGCCTGGATCTTGATCTGCTGCTCCTTGCTGGTGGCCTTGTCCTTCGCGCTGACGGAGACGATGCCGTTCGCGTCGATGTCGAAGGTCACCTCGATCTGCGGCACGCCGCGCGGCGCGGGCGGGATGCCTTGCAGGTCGAACTGGCCGAGCAGCTTGTTGTCGGCCGCCATCTCGCGCTCGCCCTGGAACACCTTGATGGTCACCGCCGACTGGTTGTCGTCCGCGGTGGAGAACACCTGGGACTTCTTGGTCGGGATGGTGGTGTTGCGGTCGATCAGGCGGGTGAAGACGCCGCCCAGCGTCTCGATGCCGAGCGACAGCGGCGTGACGTCCAGCAGCAGCACGTCCTTCACGTCGCCCTTGAGCACGCCGCCCTGGATGGCCGCGCCGATGGCCACGACCTCGTCGGGGTTGACGTTGCGGGCAGGCTCCTTGCCGAAGAACTGCTTCACCGCCTCGATGACCTTCGGCATGCGGGTCATGCCGCCAACCAGGATCACCTCGTCGATCTCGCCGGCCGAGAGGCCGGCATCCTTCAGCGCCTGCTTGCAGGGCTCGAGCGTGCGCTGGATCAGGTCATCGACCAGCGCCTCAAGCTTCGCGCGCGTGAGCTGCAGCACCAGGTGCTTCGGCCCGGACGCATCGGCGGTGATGAAGGGCAGGTTGATCTCGGTCTGCTTCGAGGAGGAGAGCTCGATCTTCGCCTTCTCGGCGGCTTCCTTCAGGCGCTGCAGCGCCAGGCGGTCGCCGCGCAGGTCGATGCCCTGCTCCTTCTTGAACTCGTCCGCCAGGTAATCGATGACGCGGGCGTCGAAATCCTCGCCGCCGAGGAAGGTGTCGCCGTTGGTGGACTTCACCTCGAACACGCCGTCGCCGATCTCGAGCACGGAGACGTCGAAGGTGCCGCCGCCGAGGTCGTAGACCGCGATGGTGCCGCCCTTCTTCTGATCCATGCCATAGGCGAGCGCGGCCGCGGTCGGCTCGTTGATGATGCGCAGGACTTCCAGCCCCGCGATCGCGCCGGCTTCCTTGGTGGCTTGGCGCTGCGCGTCGTTGAAGTAGGCCGGGACGGTGATGACGGCCTGGGAAACCTTCTCGCCGAGGAAGGCCTCGGCGGTCTCCTTCATCTTCGTCAGGATGTAGGCGCTGATCTGCTGCGGGGCGTATTTCTTGCCCTCGACCTCGACCCAGGCGTCGCCGTTGTCGGCGCGGACGATGGAATAGGGCACCAGGCCCTTGTCCTTCGCGACCATCGGGTCGTCGTAGCGGCGGCCGATCAGGCGCTTCACCGCATACAGCGTGTTCATGGGGTTGGTGACGGCCTGCCGCTTCGCGGACTGGCCGACCAGGCGCTCGCCATTCTTGGCGAAGGCGACCATGGAGGGGGTGGTGCGGGCGCCCTCCGCATTCTCGACCACCCTCACGTCCTTGCCTTCCATGATGGCGACGCAGGAATTGGTCGTGCCGAGGTCGATGCCGATGACCTTGCTCATCCGTATGCTCCTGTTCGGCGGCGTGGGGGCGGCCCCGAAGGCACCGCGCCCGGCCCCTGCCGGATGGTGGGGTTAGAAGGGATGCGGGTGAGATAATTGCCGTGTCCCCGCGGGGCAAGGGGTCGCGGCGTCGGCGCGCTGTGTACGAGCCATGGGCCGCCCCTTGGGGGGGCGGCCCATGCCTCTTGCGGCGGCTGTGGCGGCCCCGCGGCCGCCCGGCCTGTCAGGCGATGATGGCGCTGGAGTCCAGATGCTGCATGTTGTTCATGGCATCCAGCGCGCTGGCGACAGCGGTGAAGTCCGCGGTCGTCCTGGTGTAGTCGCCACCGGGGCTATAGATGTCGCTGACCAGGGCCCTGATGTCGGCGACGGTGATGTAGTCGCCGCCGTCGAGGTCGTTGCTGTAGTCGGCGATGTTGTACAGGATCGTCAGCCAGCCATCGAGCTTGGCCTGGTCCTGCCCGGCGAACATATAGAGCTGGTATTCGTCGATCTGGTAGTTGATTTCGTTCGTCGCGGCATTGGCGAAGCCCGCGGCGCTGGCCCGCAGGAACGCGCTCTCGCCGCCGCCCGTCGCGGTCAGTGCCTGTGCGAAGGACGTGGACTGCGTGGCGCCACGAGCGTTGACGCCGAAGTAGAGCTCGTAGCCGTTGGTGGTTGTCTGCGTCATCGTCGGGAAGCCGGCGGCGGCGAACTCGTCGTGCGTCTCCTGGTTGAACTTGGCCGGCCAGTTCCGCCAGAAGCCCGGCGTCTGGGCGGTGCCGTTCTCCAGCTCGAAGTTGGTGAAGTCGATGTCCTCGATGGCCTGGCCGGAGGTGGTCAGGTCGGCCCCGACCTCCATCGCGGTCTGGTTCATGTAGCCATCCTGCTGCACTTCCTGGACGACGTAGTTGCCCAGCGTGAGCCCGAAGAAGCTGTAGTTGCCGTCATCGTCCGTGGTCGTGAAGGCGACGAGCGTCTCGCCCTCGTCGACCGCGCCGTTGTCGTTGGCGTCCGCGTAGAGGTTGATGGTCCAGCCCACGCCCGCCGTCAGCTCGCCGCCTGATCCGAAGCCGTTGGAGTCGATGAACTTCGTGCCGGAGATGGAGCCGAACTGGGTGTTCAGGAAGTCGAAGCTGTCCGCTTCGCCCGAGGTGCCGATGCTGCCTTCCTCGTCGAAGTCGTCCCCGGCGCTGCCGTTGGTGCGATACCAGACGTCCGGCAGGGCAAGTTCCTCGATGATATAGGCGGTGCCGACCTTCAGCATGTCGGCGAACACCACCGTGCCATTGGTCGCACCGTCGGCATCGCCGGCCCCGCCGTCCGTGGCGTAGCTGACGTAGTCCATCCCGTCCTGCGTGTAGCTCAGGCGGAAGGTCCAGCCGGTGAGCGGCCCTTCATCCCCATCCACCTCGCCGTTGCCGTTCGCATCCAGATACTTCGTCGCGGACACCGAGCCATACTGCGCGTTCAGGAAGTCGAAGCTGTCGTCCTCGCCCGAGGTGCCGATGCTGCCGTCCTCGTCGAGGTCGCTGCCGTTGGTGCGATACCAGGTGCCGTCCAACAGCTGTTCCGCGATGACGTAGCTGGTGCCGACCTTCAGCATGTCGGCGAACACCACCGTGCCATTGGCCGCGCCGTCGGCATCGCCGGCCCCGCCGTCCGTGGCGTAGCTGACGTAGTCCATGCCGTCCTGCGTGTAGCTCAGGCGGAAGGTCCAGCCGGTGAGCGGCCCTTCATCCCCATCCACCTCGCCGTTGCCGTTCGCGTCCAGATACTTCGTCGCCGACACCGAGCCATACTGCGCGTTCAGGAAGTCGAAGCTGTCGTCCTCGCCCGAGGTGCCGATGCTGCCGTCCTCGTCGAGGTCGCTGCCGTTGGTGCGATACCAGGTGCCGTCCAACAGCTGTTCCGCGATGACGTAGCTGGTGCCGACCTTCAGCATGTCGGCGAACACCACCGTGCCATTGGCCGCACCGTCGGCATCGCCGGCCCCGCCGTCCGTGGCGTAGCTGACGTAGTCCATCCCGTCCTGCGTGTAGCTCAGGCGGAAGGTCCAGCCGGTGATCGGCTCCTCGCCCTCATCCACCATGCCGTTGCCGTCGGCATCCAGATACTTCGTCGCCGACACCGAGCCATACTGGGTGTTGGCGAAATCGAGGCCGGCGTTCTCCTGCGGGTCCACCGCGTAGCCCGCCATGCCGAGGGTCTGGTAGTAGCCGTCAGGGCCGACCTCCAGCACGAACTTGCCGGTGAGGTCGTCAAGGTCGGCGCCCGGAATGATGATCAGCCAGGTGCCGTCGTCGGCCGTCACGGTGGACAGCTCGTCCGCATCGAACATCCCGTTGTCGTTGGCATCGATGAAGATCGTGACGCCCGCGAGACCGATGTCCCCGTCTTCGATCACACCATTGCCGTTCAGGTCGTGGTATTTCGTGCCGGAGATGAGCAGGTCGGTCACGGGCGGCTCGCAGAACTCGCCGACCAGCTTGAGGCTGTTGGTGCCTTCCACGCCCGTGACGCTCATGACCCGCAGGCCGACGATGCTCTCGATCAGATCGTCCAGGGTGAGGTTGGTATCCGCCAGCGAAATGACGATGGAGGTGGTCTCGAAGTAGTCGGGGCTGGCGCCGGAGGTGCCGATCTCTACACCGAGGTCGAAGGCGACGACGGCATTCGGATCACAGAGATCATCCGTGCCGTTCGCGGCGTCGCCCTCCATGTTCGCGCCGCCGCCGAGATTCACAACGCCGTCTTCCTCGCGCTGAATCTCCGTGATGTCTGCACCGGTGATCGACAGGGAGTAGAGCCACGTGAAGAGCGGGCTGTCCGGGTCGAAATCGAAGAAGATGCCGCGGATGTCCCCGCCATAGGGATCGTTGATCGTGACCGTGACCTTCAGGTCGGAATACATGTCGGAGGTGAAATCATCCTCCTCGATGGTGACCGTCGCGTAGCCGTTGAAGAGACTGAGAGTGGTGGACATGGCCGTTCCGCCTCCTGCTGGCCGATTGCCGTCCGTGCCTCGCTCACAGTCCCGGTGCGCCTGGCGGCGCAATGCCCGAAAGGTCCGCAGCGGCCGGTCGCGCAGCCGGCATCTTCGCCACCCCGGATGCGCGCGCCACCAATTGCCAGCGGAACATCTTATATATTGTGATCATAATGGTTGTGCGGGGTGCGGGCCCCGCTTCGTTGCCGCTCTTGGAGCACCCGGTCCGGCGCCCGCAGCGACGACTTCCGGCTACACCATCCCTGTCCGGCACAACCGCCAAGATATAGTATATGTCTTATATTAACGCTGAATTAACGCCGCACTTGGCCAGATTACGGAAAAATCATGTGCGCGAGTGCGTCACGCGGCAGCTTCTCGTCGGGGCTTTCGCGGTCGGCGCCCGGTGGCACGGCACGCACGACCAAAGGTGTTTGTCGCCGCACGCCGCCGCTATAAGTGCTCGCCCGACATGATCCAGAACCTCCCCCTGCACCCCGACCGCGACCTGCTGGCCGGGGAGCTGCACGCACGCCCGCCGCTGCCGCTGGCCACGCCGGTGACGATCAGCCGCCTCGCCTGCCTGGCCGAGCCGGGCGCCACGAAAGGCACCGCGATCGAGCACCTGGCGATGCTCTGCCGCCGCTACGGCGTGACGCCGCCGGCGCCGGGCGCGGATTTCTGGATCGGCGATTTCGGGCGATTCTCGCTGCGCTACGAACGGCACACCGAGTTCGACGGCTGGACCTTCTTCCGGCCCGGCCCCGATTCCGGCGCCCCCGACCCCTTCGACGAGACGGCGATCGAAGCGGTGCCGACGGACTGGCTCGCCGCCCTGCCCGGCCGGACACTGGTGGCCAGCCATATCGCCGTGCTCCGCACCCAGGGCGAGGACGAGCCGCCACCCCCCGGCTGCTTCGTGCCGGACAACCTGGCGGGCGCGAACCTCTCCGCCGGCGCGGCGACCTGCTGGACCGATTTCCGCCTCGGCGCCGATGGCTTCACCCGGCTGCTGCTGCAGGACCACGGGATGACGCCGGCCACCGCCGGCCGCCTGGCCCAGGCGCTGTGGGAGATCGAGACCTACCGGATGCTGGCGCTGCTGGCCCTGCCCGCCGCGCGGACGGCGACGGCGGAGCTCACGCGCGCCTCCGAACGGCTGGCCGCGATCGCCGGGCGGCTGCCCGGCCTCAGCGAGCTGGAAGAGGAGCGCGCCGCGCTCGAGGAGCTGACCGACCTCGCCACCGGGATCGAGCAGCAGGCTGCCGTCACGGCCGATCGATTCTCGGCTGGGCGGGCCTATCACGCGCTGGTCGGGCGGCGGCTGCAGGTGCTGCGCGAACAGCGGCTGCATGGCGTGCCGACGCTGACGGAATATCTGGAGCGACGGCTGGACCCGGCGATGGCCACGGTGGATGCGGCGCGCAACCGCATCCAGACCCTCTCCACCCGCTGCGCCCGCGCGGTGGAGCTGCTGCGCGCCCGCGTGGCGGTGGCGCAGGAGGAGCAGACGCAGCGCCTGCTCGCCGCCATGGCCGACACCGGCCGCGCCCAGCTCCGCCTGCAGGAGACGGTGGAGGGCCTCTCGGTCGCGGCGATCAGCTACTACGTGCTGTCGCTGCTGGGCTACGCGATCAAGCCCTTCGAGTTCGGCGGCTGGCTGCGGGGGGAGATGATCGTGGCCGTCCTGGTGCCGGTGATCGCGGCCATCGTCTGGACGCGGATGCGTCGGCGCCGGATCAAGCCGAGCCTCTTATAGGGCCATTCATACGGCGTGCGTTTTCGGAAGCCCGAAAACGCCTTCAAGCGCCAGCGCCGCACATCCGTGCGGCTCGGCTCGCCGCACCGGCGGCGGCGCCCATTCGGGCGCTCGGCCGGCGTGAAGAACGCCGGCCGCCATCGGGCTCCCTACCCCTTCCCCGCCACCACCACCATCGCGGGCTTCAGCAGCCGGCCGTTGAGCGTCCAGGAAGGGGTCCAGGCCTGGATGACCGTGCCGGGCTCGACGCCCTCCGGCGCCGGCTGCTCGGCCATGGCCTGGTGCAGCTCGGGGTCGAAGGGCTGGCCCCGCGGGTCCTTCTTCTGGATGCCGTGGCGCTCCAGCATGGAGACGAAGCCGCGCTCCACGCCCTCGAAGCCGTTGCGCAGCTTGGCCAGCAGCTCGGCCTCGCCCTCCTCGGCCTTGGGCAGGCTGTCCAGGCCGCGGCGGAGGTTCTCGGCCGTCTCCACCACGTCGCGGGCGAATTTCTGCACGGCGTAGAGCCGCGCCTCGTCCGCCTCGCGCTTGGCGCGGGCGCGCAGGTTCTGCATCTCGGCCTCGGCGCGCAGCCACTTGTCGCGCAGCTCCTGCACCTCGGATTCGAGGGCGGCGAGGCGCTCGGCCTGCGTCATCAGGGGCGCCTCGGTCGTGCTGGCCTCGGGGCCCGCCGGCGAGGTCTCGGCCGCGGGGTCGTTCGGCGTGTCGTGCTTTTCGTTCATCATCGTCGTCGGGAAAGGTGAGGG
Organism: Falsiroseomonas bella; assembly: GCF_003173615.1. Lineage (GTDB taxonomy): Bacteria > Pseudomonadota > Alphaproteobacteria > Acetobacterales > Acetobacteraceae > Falsiroseomonas > Falsiroseomonas bella. The sequence goes on from NZ_QGNA01000001.1 coordinate 950,895, forward strand.
GTGCCGCCCGCGGGCGGCGCGTTGCCATTCACCTAGGCGCATGCAGCCCCCGGGACAACCCGAGCGGGCCTTCCGGCCCTTCTTCCGGGCTGCTAACCCGCGCCGATGCTTCGCAGCGTGGCGACCGTCGGCGGCTGGACCATGGCGAGCCGCATCCTCGGCTTCGCGCGCGACATGCTGATCGCGGCGAAGCTCGGCGCCGGGCCCGTGGCGGATGCCTTCTTCGTGGCGCTGAAGCTGCCCAACCTGTTCCGCCGCCTGTTCGGCGAGGGGGCCTTCAACGCCGCCTTCGTGCCCGCCTTCGCCGGCAGCTACGCGGTGGAGGGGGCGCGCCAGGCGCGGGAGCTCGCGAACAGCCTGGCCGGGCTGATGACGATCTGGCTCTCCGCGCTGGTGATCCTCGGCATCGTGTTCATGCCGCAGCTGCTGTTCGTGCTGGCGCCCGGCTTCGTGGGGGAGGCGGTGCGCTTCCCGCTGGCCGTCGAGCTCACGCGGATCACCTTCCCCTATCTGCTGTTCATCTGCCTGGCCGCGCTGGTCTCCGGCGTGCTGAACGGGATGGACCGCTTCGCGGCGGCGGCGGCCGCGCCGGTGCTGTTCAACCTGATCGCGATGGCGGCGCTGCTGGGGCTGACGCCTTTCGTCGCCACGCCCGGCCATGCGCTCGCCTGGGGCGTGCTGGCCTCGGGCGTCGCGCAGCTGGCGCTGGTGCTGGTGGCGGCGCGCAGCGCGGGCATGGCGATCAACCCGCTGTCGCGCCCGCGGCTGACGCCGGCGGTGCGCGGCGTGCTGCGGCGGATGGTGCCGGGGCTGGTGGGCGCGGGGGTGACGCAGCTCAACCTGGCGATCGACATCGTCATCGCCAGCCTGCTGCCTGCGGGCGCGGTGAGTTACCTCTACTACGCCGACCGCATCGCGCAGCTGCCGCTCGGCGTGATCGGCGCGGCGGTGGGCACGGCGCTGCTGCCGCTGCTGGCGCGGCAGCTGCGCAGCGGGCAGCCCCTGTCCGCGCATCGCAGCCAGAACCGCGCCATCGAGCTGTCGCTCGCCTTCGCGCTGCCGGCGGCCTTCGCCATGGCGGTGGCGGCGGGGCCGATCATCTCCGCCCTGTTCGAGCGCGGCGCCTTCGGCGCGGCGGCCGCGAGCGCGACCGCGGCCGCGCTGGTCGCCTATGCGGTGGGGCTGCCGGCCTTCGTGCTGGTGAAGGCGCTGACGCCCGGCTTCTTCGCGCGCGGCGACACGGCGACGCCGGTGAAGGTCGGCTTCGGGATCGTGGCGCTCAACCTGCTGCTGAACCTGGCGCTGACGCCCTTCCTGGCGCATGTCGGCATCGCGCTCGCGACCTCGATCGCCGCCTGGGTGAATGTGGCGGTGCTGGGCTGGCTGCTGCTGCGACGGCGCAAGCTGGTGCTGGACCGGCGGTTGCGGCGCGCCGTGCCGCGGCTGCTGCTGGCGGCCGCGGCGATGGCCGTGGTGCTGGCGGCGCTGGAGGCGGCGCTGTTCCCGCTGGCGTCCGGCTGGGCGCGGCTGCTGGCGCTCGGTTTCCTGGTCGGCGCGGGCATGGCGGCCTATTTCGGCGCGGCGCATCTGCTCGGCGGCCTCGACCTGCGCGAGGCCGCCCGGATGCTGCGGCGGAAGCGCTAGCTTCGTGCCGCGTGGTCAGCCCGTCGGCTGCTTGACGATGCGCAGATAGGGCTTCGGCGCGCGCCAGCCATCGGGGAAGCGCTGCCGCGCCTCTTCCTCGCCGACCGAGCCGGCGATGATCACATCCTCGCCGGGCTGCCAGTTGGCCGGCGTCGCGACCTTGTGCTTCGCCGTCAGCTGCAGGGAGTCCAGCACGCGCAGGATCTCGGCGAAGTTGCGCCCCGTCGTCATCGGATAGGCCAGCACCAGCTTGATGAGCTTGTCGGGGCCGATCATGAACACCGTGCGCACCGTGGCGTTGTCCGCCGCGGTGCGACCTTCCGAGGTTTCGCCCGCGCCGGCCGGCAGCATGCCGTAGAGCTTCGAGACCTTCAGGTCGGGGTCGCCGATCATCGGGTAGTCCGGCCTGAAGCCCGTGACCTCCTTGATGTCGTCCGACCACTTCGCGTGGGAATCCACGGGGTCCACGCTCAGGCCGATGATCTTGCAGTTCCGCTTCGCGAACTCCTCGGCCATGCCGGCCATGGTGCCGAGCTCGGTCGTGCAGACCGGCGTGAAGTCCTTGGGGTGCGAGAACAGCACGCACCAGGCATCGCCCATCCACTCGTGGAAGCGGATGCGCCCGATCGTCGTCTCGGCCTCGAAATCGGGCGCCTTCTGGTTGATGGGCAGCATGTAGGTCGTCTCCTTGCGGCCCGCGGGCAGGCCTGCAGCCGCGGCGCTGGCGGCGGATGTGTCCACTTCCGCGCGGGCCCGTCAACGAGGAGGCGCCGGACGCTGCGGCGGCCGGCGGCGGGAGCAGAAGCTTCTCCGCCGGCGGCCGCGGCGGGCGGCAACCCGCTCCGGCGCCGGAGGGCGTTGCGCCGGGCCGGCGGCGGAACCATCTGCGCGCCCATGATGGAGTTTCGGCCTTCGGTCCGGCGCAAGGCGGCCGGGATCAGCCTGCTCGGCCTCGGGGTGCTCGGGCTGGTGCTGCCCTTCCTGCAGGGCTTCCTGTTCCTGGCGCTCGGCCTGTTCGTGCTGCGGCACCAGTATCTCTGGGCGCATCGGGGCATGGGCTGGATCGCCGGGCGCTGGCCCGACGCGGTCGGGCAGGTGGAGACGATGGAGGCGCGGCTGATCGCGCGCTGGCAGCTCGGCATGGTGCGGCTGCGCCAGCGGGCCAGGCGGCTGTTCGGCCGGGCCTGATTCGGAGCGGGGCGGAGGAAACCACACACGGGCCTGGATTGTTTCCGGTCGCACGCAAGAGACCGGAGAACAGACCATGCGCCGACGCGCCCTGATGACCCTCGCCTTCACCGCCGCCGTCGCGGCTCCGGCACACGCCCAGCCGGCCCGCCCCCAGAACGTGATCGAGCAGCTGATCGACCGCCTGGCCGCAACGGGCCGCGGCGCCGACATCTTCGTGCAGATCGCCACGAGCGGGAACAACTTCGAGATCGAGTCCAGCCGCCTGCTGCTGGCCCGCAGCGCGCATCCGCAGATCCGCGACTATGCGCAGCGGATGATCGAGCAGCACGGCACGATGGCCGAGATCCTGGGCGCCCTGCCGGAGGCCAGCACCCGCACGCCCGGCGCGATGAACGACAGCCATACCGACCGGCTGCTGACGCTGCGCCGCCAGGAAAGCGTGGACATGCTGAACCGCTACTACGTGGAGCAGCAGGTCGAGGCGCATGAATGGGCCGTCCGCGCCTATGAGACCTTTGCCGAGAACGGCGAGGTGCCGGCGCTGAAGGCCTATGCGCAGCGCTTCCTGCCGATGATGCGTGAGCACCTGCAGGCGGCCCGCGCGCTGCAGCTGCCGCGCACCGAGTAGGCGGGCGGCAGCGCCACGGCTTGACCACCGGGCGCGCGGGGCGCACATCGCGCGCCTCGCGCCAGCGCGCGCGAGCCCCGCAACCCGGACCCGTCCCGCCCGGACAGGTTTCCGCCCCGGAGCACGCCGGTGCTGGCCCTGCGCGTCATTCCCTGCCTGGACGTCAAGGACGGCCGCGTCGTCAAGGGCGTCAATTTCGTTTCGTTGCGCGACGCCGGCGATCCCGTGGAGCAGGCGCGGACCTACGACCGCGAGGGCGCGGACGAGGTCACCTTCCTAGACATCGGCGCGACCCATGAGAACCGCGACACGATGTACGACGTGGTCAGCCGCACCGCCGCGGAGGTGTTCATCCCGCTGACCGTCGGCGGCGGCATCCGCAGCGTGGACGACATGCGCCGCCTGCTGCTGGCCGGCGCCGACAAGGTCTCCGTCAACTCCGCCGCCGTCGCCGATCCGGCGCTGGTGACGCGCGGCGCGGAGGCGTTCGGCAGCCAGGCGATCGTCGTCGCCATCGACGCGCGGCGCGCAGGGGAGGGCTGGGAGGTCTTCACCCATGGCGGCCGCCGCGGCACCGGCATCGACGCCGTCGCCTGGGCGCGCGAGGTGGAGCGCCGCGGCGCGGGCGAGATCCTGCTGACCTCCATGGATCGCGACGGCACCAAGCAGGGGTTCGACCTCGGCCTGTTGCGGGCGGTGCGCGCCGCCGTGCGGCTGCCGCTGGTTGCATCCGGCGGCGTGGGCAAGGCCGAGCACTTCGTGGAGGGTGCCAAGGCCGGCGCCACCGGGCTGCTGGCAGCGAGCGTGTTCCACTATGGCGAGATGCGGATCGCCGAGGCCAAGGCGGCGCTGGCCGCGGCCGGGCTGCCGATCCGCCCGGTTTCGGAGGCGCCCTGATGGCCAAGCCCGCCAAGAAGCCGGCGAAGAAGCCCGCGAAGAATCCGGCCAAAGGGCCCGCGAAGAAGGTCGCCACCAAGGGCAAGAAGAAGCTGCTCAAGCGCGGCACCGCGATGCCGCTGCCGCCCGGCATCCCGGCGCCCGCCGCCGCGCCGCCGCCCCCGGTGGACCCCGCCGCCTCCGCCCTGCAGCCCTTCAGTGTGGCCGGCGCCGAGGCGACGATCCTCGATGCGCTGTGGCGCACGGTGGAGACCCGCAGGCAGGCCGGCGACGTGGCGAATTCCCACTCCGCGCGGCTGCTCGCGCGCGGCACCGCGAAGGTCGCGCAGAAGCTGGGCGAGGAAGCGGTGGAATGCGTGATCGAGGCGACGCAGGGCCATCGCACGGCGACGATCCTGGAAAGCGCCGACCTGCTCTATCACCTCGTCGTCGTCTGGGTGGATGCCGGCATCAAGCCGGAGGAGGTCTGGACGGAGCTCGCGCGGCGGCAGGGCATCTCCGGCATCGCGGAGAAGGCGGCGCGGCCCAAGGCGCTGGTGCGCGCGGCGCAGACCACGAAGCTGCCCTGATCGCGGGGGCGCTTGCGCCTTCCGCGCCGCGCCGCCAGAAACCGGGCCGAGCCGATCCTTCGGGAGCCCGACGATGCGCGTGACAGGCCTGCCGCCCTACGATCCGAACAACGTCTTCGCCAAGATCCTCCGGGCCGAAATCCCCTGCCGGAAGGCGGGCGAGAACGACCACGCGCTCGCCTTCCACGACATCAACCCGCAGACGCCTGTGCATGTGCTGGTGATCCCGAAGGGCGCCTATGTCTCCGTGGCGGATTTCAGCGCGACCGCCACCGAGGCGGAGATCGCCGGCTTCTGGCGCCTGGTCGGGCAGGTGGCGCGGGAGTTGGGCCTGGAGGGTGGCGGCTACCGCATCCTGTCGAACATGGGCGAGGATGGCGGGCAGGAAGTGCCGCATTTCCATGTGCACATCTTCGGTGGGCGGCGCGTCGGCCGGATGGTGCCGCGGCCCGAGGCTTGACCCGCGCCCCGCGCCGCGCGACCTGCGCCGCATGACGAACCCGCTGATCGAGGCCCGCGCCGCGCTGGAGGCCGCCGGCCGCCTGCCGGATGCCGAGCTCGACATCGCCTCCGTCGCGCTGCAGCTCGCGCGGGTGGATGCGCCGTCGGAGGACTGGCACGCCGCCGAGGCGCATCTCAGCGAGATCGCGCGCGCGGCGGTGGAGGCCGCGGCCGCCGACCCGCAGGCGGATGCCGGCGACCTCGGCCGCCGTCGCGCGGCGCTGGCGGATCTGCTGCACGAGACCTTCGGCTATGCGGGCGACGCCGACACCTATGAGGACATGTCGAACGCCAACCTGCTGAAGGTGATCGGGCGCCGCCGCGGCCTGCCCGTCGCGCTCGGCATCCTCTGGCTGCACGCCGCCGATGCCGCGGGGTGGGAAGCGCATGGCGTGGATTTCCCGGGGCATTTCCTCGTCGCGCTGTCGGGGCGGGGGCAGGTGGTGGTGGATGTGTTCGGCGGCGGCACGCCGCTGGATGCGCGCGACCTGCGCGCGCTGCTGAAGCGCTTCGCCGGGGACACGGCGGAGCTCGGCCGCGACACGCTGGCGCCCATGACCAAGCGCAGCGTGCTGCTGCGGCTGCAGAACAACATCAAGGTGCGGCGGCTGCGCGAGGGCGACCTGGCGGGCGCCGTGGCCTGCACCGAGGACATGCTGCGCATCGCGCCCGACGCCGCGCCGCTGTGGCGCGAGGCCGGGCTGATGCACCAGCGCCTGGGCCACATCACCGGCGCGATCGTGAGCCTGGAGCGTTTCCTGGAACTGGCGCCGGACGGCCCCCAGGCCAGCCGCGTGCGGGGCCTGCTGGAGGAGCTGCGGCACCGGCTGAATTAGCCGCGGCGGGCCTTCTCGATCGCGGCGACGTCGATCCTGCGCATGGTCATCATGGCCTCGAAGGCGCGCTTCGCCTCGGCGCCGCCGGCGGCCATCGCCTCCAGCAGCACGCGGGGCGTGATCTGCCAGGAGATGCCCCAGCGATCCTTGCACCAGCCGCATTCGCTCTCCTGCCCGCCATTGCCGACGATGGCGTCCCAGTAGCGGTCCGTCTCCGCCTGGTCCTCGGTGGTGATCATGAAGGAGAAGGCTTCCGTGTGCCTGAACGCCGGCCCGCCATTGAGGCCGACGCAGCGGACGCCCGCGACGGTGAAGTCCACCAGGATCACGTCGCCTGCCTTGCCGGCGGGATAGTCGCTCGGCGCGCGATGCACGCCGTCCACGCTGCTGTCGGGGAAGACGCTGGCGTAGAAGCGCGCGGCGTCCTCGGCGTCCTTGTCGTACCAGACGCAGATCGTGTTCTTCGGCATGGCGCCTTGCTTTCGCTTGTCCGTGAGAGGCCGAGCTTACGCGTACAGCCTTCGATCGCCAGGACGGACGCGGAGCGCTCGCGCAATTGCGACGTGCCGTTCCGCTCAGGCCGGCGCGCCGAACCAGGGCAGCCGCGCCTCGCCCGCGCGTACGGGCCACGCAGCTTCGATCGCGGCATCGGCCATCTCGCGCACCGTCGCATGCCGCGCGCAGACGATCCGCTCCTCGAGGTTGCGCACAAGCCGCGCCACGCGCCGCGTGACGGGCGCGCCGGAGAGCAGGTAGGCAAGCGGACGGCCCGCCGTCGCGACCTGCGCGGCCAGGCTTCTCGCGAGCAGGGGATCCGCGCCGACCGGCGGCGGCTCGTCGGCGTGCCGGCGCCGGAACACCAGGGACGTGCCGGCACGATCTTCCTCCGCCACCGGCACGAAGCCCGCCTGCCATGCCAGCAGGCGCAGCGTCTCCGGCGTGAAGTTCCAGATATGCGCGGCGTGGAAGGTGTTGGCGGCCTGCTTGCGCACGCCCGCCAGGTTCGGGACCTCGATGAACAGCAATCCGTCCGGCGCGAGCCATCGCCTGATCCGATGCAGCGCATCCCAGGGATCGGCCAGGTGCTCCAGCACGTGGTTGAGCGTGACGAGGCCAAGGCTGCCCGGCGCGATCTCCGCCTCCTCCAGCCCGCCGCTCTCGACCGCGACGCCGTAGGTGCGGCGCGCGAAGTCGGCATAGCCGAGATTCGGCTCGATGCCGCGCGCGGCGAACCCGCCGCGCTGCATCACATAGGTGAACTCGCCGGAGGAGGCGCCGATGTCGAGAACCCGCGCGCCGGGCCGCAGCAGCGGCGCCAGGCGGCCGGCGCGCCCGAGGGCGCCGCGGAGCGCGCGCAGCGCGTGCTTGCGCTTGGGCTCCCACCCGCCCTTGTAGGCGACGCGGTAGCGCGTGGCGTAGAAGGCCGCGACCTCGGCCGGGTCCGGCAACGGGTGATGGCTGACCAGGCCGCAGCCGCGGCAGACCACGGTGGTCAGCGGGGCGAAGCCACGCCCGCGCGTGGCCAGAACCTGCCGCTCGATGCCCCGGCAAAGCCGGCATGGACTTGTCTCGATGCGCGCGCCGATCTTCATGCAACCCTCCGCGATGCGCGGCGGGGTAGCGGCGCGGCGCCCCGGTCCGCTGACGCGCGCTGTCAGCGTGGCGTCAGCGTCGGCGGGATAGGCGTGACGGATCGGCGCGGGACGGACGGATGCGGGTGCTTGTCGTGGAGGACGAGGCGGGGATCGCGCAGGACCTGCTTCGAGCCCTTGGTTCCGCGGGCTTCGCCGTGGAGCATGCGGCCGATGGCGATGCCGCCTGGCAGCGCGGCGGGGTCGAGCCCTTCGACGCGGCGATCCTGGACCTCGGCCTGCCGCGGATGGACGGGCTTTCGCTGATCCGCCGCTGGCGGGCGGAGGGCGTGGCCTTCCCCATCCTGGTCCTGTCGGCGCGCGGGGCCTGGACCACGCGCGTCGAGGCGATCGATGCGGGCGCCGACGACTTCCTCGTCAAGCCCTTCGCCATGGAGGAGCTGCTCGCGCGGCTTCGCGCGGTGCTGCGGCGCTCCGGCGGCCGTGCGTCCAACACGCTCCGCATCGGCGACCTCGTGCTCGACCTGCGGGCGCGGCGGCTGGCGCGAGACGGACAGCCGGTGGAGCTGACGCCGCTGGAATTCCGGCTGCTGGCCTATCTGATGCACCATGCCGGACGGGCGGTGCACCAGACCGAGCTGACGGAGCATCTCTACGCCGAGGAGGCCGATCGCGGCGACAACGCGGTCGAGGCGCTGGTGGCGCGGCTGCGCCGCAAGGTGGGCGCTGACGCCATTCGCACCCGGCGCGGCCATGGCTACGTGATCGGGGAGGCGCCATGACGCGTTCCCTGCGGGCGCGCTTCGCGCTGGTCGCGCTGGCGACGGCGCTGGCCGCGGCGGTGGCCGTCGGCCTGGCGGTGCAGGGCCTGTTCGAGCGGCATGTCGAGCGCGAGATGCTGGCCGAGCTCGACGCCGATCTGCGCTTCCTCGGCCGCAACCTCGCCATGCAGGACGGCGCGGCGACCATCCGCGTCCAGCCGCTGCCCGATCCGCGCTTCCAGGAACCGCTCTCCGGCCTCTACTGGCAGGTGCGAGACGACGCGACGGGCGCGCTGCTGCGCTCGCCCTCCCTCGGCGGGTGGGAGTTTCCGCTGCAGGCCGACGCGCTGCGCCCCGGCGAGCGGCACCGGCACATCGTCCTGGGTCCGGAGGGCACGAAGCTGATCGTGCTCGAACGGCGGATCGACGATGCGGCGGGCGCGTCGGCGCGCTACCGCGTGGCGGTGGCGATGGACCGCAAGCTGCTGGAGGCGGCGAACCGCGCCTTCCTGCTGGACCTCCTGCCCGCACTCGCCGCCATCGCGGCCGGGCTGGGCGCCGCCTTCGCGCTGCAAGGCGCCATCGCGCTCTGGCCGATCCGGCGGGCGCGGCAGGCGCTGCGGGAATTGCGCGCGGGCCGGCGCGCGCGCCTCGGGCAGGCGCTGCCTTCGGAACTGGGCGGCCTCGCCGACGATTTCGACGCGCTGCTCGATGCGCAGCGGCAGAGCATCCGCCTCGCCCGCGAACGTGCGGCGGAGCTGGCGCATGGGCTGCGCACGCCGCTGGCGCTGCTGAACGCGCAGGCGCGGGCGCTGCGCGAGCGCGGCGAGGCGCAGGCCGCCTGCGCGCTCGAATCGGCGACCGCGGGCATGGAGGCGCGCATCACGCGCGAGCTCGCCCGCGCCCAGATCCGCGGCCCTGCCCCGCTCAGCGGCCCGGTCCTGCTGGCGCCCGTCGTTGCGCGGATCGTGGGTGCGCTTGCGCGGATGGCCGGCGACGACACCGTCGCATGGCGCCAGGAAATTCCCGCGGGACTGACGGCGCCGCTCGATGAGGGCGACCTCGTGGAGCTGATCGGCACCCTGCTTGAGAACGCCGCCAGGTTCGCGCGCTCCGACATCCGCGTCGCGGCCCGGTCCCGGGACGGATCGCTGCTGTTGCTGATCGAGGATGACGGTCCCGGCATCCCGCCGCAGGATCGTCCCGCAGCCCTGGCGCGGGGCGTCCGGCTCGACGCGGAGCGCGGCGGCACCGGGCTCGGCCTGGCCATCGCCGACGACATCGTCCGGGCCTATGGCGGCGATCTGCAGCTGGAAGACGGCGCGGCGGGCGGGCTTTGCGTGCGTATCGTCCTTCCGGCGCAGAGCGGCACGCCGCCGGTCAGCGACAGGCCCGCAGAACCGCGCCCAGCCGCCGCGCAGCGCGTCGCAGCGACTGCGGTTCGTGGCCCGTGAAGCCCAGCATGAGCGCCTGCACCGGCGGTGCGGCGAGATACATGGGGCTGACCGCGCGGGCGACGATGCCGGCCTCCGCGGCCGCGCGCGACACCGCCACGTCCGACAGGCCGCCGCCGAGCCGCGCGAGCAGCTTCATGCCCTGATCGGGCGGCTCCGGGATCAGCAGGTCGGGCGCGGCTTCCGACAATGCCTCGGCCAACGCGTCGCGCGCTGTGCGGTAGCGCAGGCGCATGCGGCGCAGATGCTGCGTGAAGTGGCCCTCGGCCAGGAAGTCGGTCACGACGGCTTCCTGCAGCACCGCGGGGTGCCAGTCCGACAGGCGGCGCGCTGCCAGCACCGGGTCCAGCAGCGCCGGCGGCAGCACGGCGTAGCCGAGCCGCAATCCCGGAAACAGCACCTTCGAGAAGGTGCCGACATAGATCACGCGCCCCGCCTCATCCACGCCCTGCAGGGACGCCAGCGGGCGGCCGGCGTAGCGGAATTCGCTGTCGTAGTCGTCCTCCAGCACATAGGCGCCGCTGCGGCGCGCCCAGGCCAGCAACTCCAACCGCCGCGGCATGGAAAGCTGCATGCCGAGCGGGTAGTGGGAGGAGGGCGTGACGTAGGCCAGCCGTGCCTCCGGCGCCGCGGCGATGCCGGCCGCGACATCGAGGCCCTGCGCATCCACCGGCACGGGCACGATGCGCGCGCGCGCCGCCGCCAGCGCGGCCTGCACGGCGGGATAGCAGGGATCCTCCAGCCACACCGCGTCGCCCGGCGCGATCAGCACGCGCAGCACCAGGTCCAGCGCCTGCTGCGCGCCGGCGGTCACCACCACCTGCTCCGGCTCGCAGCGCACGGCGCGGGCGGCGCGGAGATAGGCGGCGATGGCCTGGCGCAGCGCCGCGGATCCGCGCGGGTCGGAGTAACCGAGCAGGCGTGGATCGGGCCGGCGCAGGTGGCGCAGCGTCAGGCGGCGCCAGACCTCCAGCGTGCGCTGGTCCAGCGCGACGCGGCCGGTGGTGAAGGGGGCGGTGCCGTAGAGGTCCAGCGCCTCCTCCGAAGGCGCTTCGCGCGGCGGCGATGGCGCGGGGGCGGGTTCCGGCACGTCGGGCAGGTCGGCCGCGACGAAGGTGCCGGCGCCGACCCGGCCGCGCACGAAACCCTCGGCGAGCAACTGTTCGTAGGCCGCGACGACGGAGTTGCGCGCCACGCCGAGATCGACGGCGAGCGCGCGGCTCGGCGGCAGGCGCGCGCCGGGCGGCAGCACGCCGGACAGGATCGCGCCGCGCAGCGCCAGGTAGATCTGGCGCAGCAGCGGCACGGGGCCGGCGCGGTCTATGCCGGGCAGCAGCAGGTCGGCGTGGCTCTGCATTGGTCCGGCATGATGGCACGGAATTGGCCCTCGCGCAGGACCAATCTTCGGCGCCTTCTGGCGTCCTGCAAGGAGTGCCCGCGATGGACGGTTCCTACCCCGTGACCGAGCGCAACAAGGTCCGGCGCCTGCACGAGCGCGGGCGCTACGACCGCGAATCGGTGCATGCGATCCTCGACGCGGCGATGCTGTGCCACATCGCCTATGTCATCGAGGGCCAGCCCTATTGCACGCCGACGGTCTTCTGGCGCGAGGGCGACCATCTCTACTGGCACGGCTCCGCCGCCAGCCGGATGCTGCGCGCGCAGAAGGGCGGCGTGCCGGTGTGCCTGACGGTCACGCATCTCGACAGCCTCGTGCTGGCGCGCTGCGGCTTCAACCACTCGGTGGATTATCGCTCGGCGATGTGCTTCGGCACGGCGCATATCGTGGACGACCCGGCGCACAAGGCGCGCGCGCTGGATGCGATGGTGAACCGCCTCTATCCGCAGCGCGCCGCGACGCTGCGCGAGAGCACCGCGCAGGAGCTGAAGGCGACGACGGTGATCGGCATGGCGATCGAGCAGGCCAGCGGCAAGATCCGCACCAAGGGCGTCGCCGACGAGGAGGAGGACTACGCGCTGCCGATCTACGCGGCGCGCATCCCGGTGGTGCAGGTGCTCGGCACGCCGGAGCCCTGCCCGCGCCTGCCCGCCGGCGTGCCCTTGCCGGAGGGGCTGCGTGGCTTCGTCGCGGGGCGGCGGCTGGATGAGGTGATGACAGAGAACGCGGGGTGAGAGCGGGCTACAGGTGCCGGCCGCGCTCCAGGATCTCGAGCGTGTACTCGCGATAGCTCATCCCGAGCTCCTCGGCGCGCGCGAGGCGTCGCAGCGCGATCTCGCGCGGCGCCGACCACGCCTTCTTCTTCGCGCGCTTCCAGCACCAGAGGCGCCAGCCGGCGGGATCGTCATCGTCTTCGAGCGGCGGCCCGCCATTGTGGCCGAGGCGGGCGGGCGCTTCGGGCATGCTATTCGGCGGCCGCCGGCACGGCGCGGGGCGGCAGGGACTTCGCCCACAGCTCGGGCTCCAGCTCCTCCCGCCGGTTCGGGAAGAACAGCGCGCAGACGATGGTGATGCCGGCGAAGACGCTCATCACCGCCAGCACCGCACCCTGCCCGCCGGTGGACTGGTGCAGCCAGGCGACGACGGGGCTCGCCGCCGCGGCGCCCAGAAAGCCCACGAAGAAGCGGATCGAGTAGAGCTTGGTGCGCAGCGCCGGCGCCACGTAGCGCGCCGTCATCGTCTCGTTGACGGTGACCTGGCCGAAGATCGCGGCGGCGAGCAGCCCGCCGACGAGCAGCACCGGCCAGCCCTCCAGCACGGAGAGCAGCGCGAGGCCCGGCATCTGCACGAAGGCCAGCGGCATGAAGACGCGCTTCAGCGTGGAGCGGTCGATGATGCGCCCCACGGTGAACTGCGTGGCGCCGCCGCAGAGCGTGACGAGGAAGGCGAGCATGCCCACCACCGGCAGCAGGTCCGGGCTGCCGGCCAGCCGTTCCTCGATCAGCTTCGGCAGCAGCAGGGTGAAGGCGTTGAAGATGAAGCCGCCGACGGCGGCGAGGCTCAGCAGCACGATCACCGCGCGGCGGACGACCTCGCGCGGGATCTCCGGGAAGGGGCGGCTTGCCGCCTTGGCCTTCGCCGCATCCACGGCGCCCTCGCGCAGATAGACCAGGCCGGCGAGGAAGCAGAGCAGGCCCGGGATGATGAAGGCCCAGCGCCAGCCGAGCCCGGCCGCGACCGCGGCGGTGACGACAGGTGCCGTGGCAACGCCGAGATTGCCGAAGACGCCGTTGAGCCCCATCGCCCGGCCGACGCGCGCGCCGGCCGCATCCACCAGCATCGCCGTGCCGATCGGGTGGTAGATGGCGCTGAAGGCGCCCATCAGCGCGAGGGCGAGGGCGAGGCTCACCGGCCCCGGCGCGAGGCCCGCCAGCGCCATCGCGCCGCCGGTGCCGAGAAAGAAGGCCGCCATCAGCCGCGGGCGGCCGAAGCGCTCCGCAAGCCAGCCCATCGGCAGGGAGCCGAGGCCGTAGAACACGAACATGCCGGTGCCGAGCGCGAGGATCGGCCCGTAGAGGCCGCCGAAGCCCTGCGCGTCCTGCACCACCATGGCCAGCACGGCGGTGGCCAGGATCAGCAGCCCGTAATGGGTGAAGACATGCGCCAGGTTGACGAAGACGATCTGGCGGCCTGCGGCGTCCATGGCGGGCATCCTGCGCCGGCAAGCGGGTTCCGCAAATCCCTTTTTCCCGTATCCCGTCGGCGCGGCATCCGCCGCAACTTCGCGCGACGGGCTCCCCCCTCCGTACTCTTCCGTACTGGCCGCCGAATGTCACCGCGCCACTTGCCGGACATGAAGGCCCGGATCGCGGGCCCAGGCCTGCAGGGAGGCAGCACCATGACACCATCCGGAATCGCGCGGCGGCGCTTCTTCGTGGGCGCGGCCGGCGCGGGCGCGGCCTTGGGGCTCGGCGGCGGCGGGGCGGCGGCGCAGCCAGCGCGCGGCGCGGGCGGGCTGCCGGACTACGTGGCGTGGAAGGATGCGGAGGACCTCATCGTCCACACGCCGCGCACCATCGAGATGAAGCGCAGCGCCTTCGGCAGCAGCGGCATCACGCCCGACACCGACCTCTTCGTCCGGAACAACCTGCCGCCGCCGGATGCGCGCATCCTGGAGGATCGCGACGGCTGGGAGGTCTCGGTGGAGGGCGTGCGCAATCCGCGCCGCGTCGCGCTGCGCGAGCTGAAGGCGATGGGCGTGGAGAGCGTGGCGGCGGTGCTGCAATGCAGCGGCAACGGCCGTGCCTTCTTCGACCACAAGGCCAGCGGTACGCAATGGCGCGTCGGCGCCGCTGGCAACGTGATGTGGAGCGGCGTGCCGCTGCGCGCCGTGGCGGAGGCGATGGGCGGCGTCGCAGACGGCATGCGCTTCATCACCGCGCGCGGCGGCGAGGACATCCCGCAGGGCATCGACCCGCGCACCGTGATGGTGGAGCGCTCGGTGCCGATCGCGGCGATGGACCGGGCGCTGCTTGCGTGGGAGCTGAACGACGACCCTGTGCCGCTGGCGCATGGCGGGCCGCTGCGCCTGGTGCTGCCGGGCTTCTTCGGCGTGAACAACGTCAAATACGTGAAGCGCCTGGCCTTCACCGCGGAGGAGAGCGACGCGGCGATCCAGCGCACCGGCTACCGCGTGCGGCCGGTCGGGCAGCGCGGCGCGCCGAGCCAGCCCTCCATGTGGGAAATGACGGTGAAGTCCTGGGTGACGCAGCCGCTGCGCGAGACGGCTGACGGGCCTGTGCAGATCCTGGGCGTCGCCTTCGGCGGCGCGCGGCCGCTGCGGCGCGTGGAGGTCTCGACCGATGGCGGCAGCAACTGGCAGGAGGCGCGGCTGCTCGGCCCCGATCTCGGCCGCTACGCCTGGCGGCCCTTTGCGCTGGCGGCGGAGCTTTCGCCCGGCACGCATCTCGTCGCCAGCCGCGCGACGGATGAGGAGGGGAACAGCCAGCCGGAGAAGATGGAGCCGAACGAGCGCGGCTATGGGCACAACGGCTGGCGGGACCATGCGGTCGAGATCACGGTGCGCTGACCTCGCCGCCGCGGCGTCGCTCGCCGCGGCGGTCCTGCTGCTGCTGGCCCCGGCTTCGGCGAAGGATGCGGCCTCGGGCCGGGAGGTCTTCACCGAGGCCGCGGCGCCGGCCTGCTCGATCTGCCACGCCCTGGCGGCGGCCGGGGCGAGCGGGGAGATCGGGCCGAGCCTGGATGCGCTGAAACCCTCCGCGGACCAGGTGCGGCGGGCGGTGACCGAGGGGCCGGGCAACATGCCGTCCTACGCCGACAGCCTCTCCGACGCGCAGATCGAGGCGGTGGCGAAGTTCGTGGCGGAAAGCGCGGGGGGCTGATTCGGCTCTTGCGGAAAGCGTGCAGGAACATATCATGAACACATGGACCTGCGCCAGAAGCTCGAGATCCTTGCCGACGCCGCGAAATACGACGCTTCCTGCGCGTCCTCCGGCACGGCGAAGCGCGACTCGACGCGGGGCGGGCTGGGCAGCACGGAGGGCATGGGGATCTGCCACGCCTACGCGCCGGACGGGCGCTGCATCTCGCTGCTGAAGATCCTGCTGACCAATGCCTGCGCCTTCGACTGCGCCTACTGCGTGAACCGCGCGAGTTCGAACGTGCGGCGCGCGCGCTTCACGGTGGCCGAGGTCGTGAAGCTGACGCTCGACTTCTACCGGCGCAACGCGATCGAGGGGCTTTTTCTTTCGTCGGGCATCACGCGATCCGCCGACTGGACGATGGAGCAACTGGTGCTGGTCGCGCGCACGCTGCGCGAGGAGCACGGCTTCCAGGGCTACATCCATCTGAAGACCATTCCCGACGCGTCGCCGGAACTGGTGGAGGAAGCGGGGCGCTGGGCGGATCGCCTCTCGATCAACATCGAACTGCCGGAAGCTGGCAGCCTGAAGGCGCTCGCGCCCGAGAAGGATCTGTCCGAGATCAAGAAGGCGATGGGCGGGCTGCGCGCGCGCATCGAGGGCGCGCGGGAGGACCTGCGTACGGCACGGCGCGCGAAGGCGCCGCGCTTCGCGCCGGCGGGGCAGAGCACGCAGATGATCGTGGGCGCCGATGCCTCGGACGATGCGACCATCCTCGGCACGGCGACGGATCTCTATGCGGGCTACCGGCTGAAGCGGGTGTACTACTCCGCCTATTCGCCGATCCCGGATGCGTCGCGCGCCCTGCCGCCAATCGCGCCGCCGCTGGTGCGGGAGCACCGGCTCTACCAAGCGGACTGGCTGCTGCGCTTCTACGGCTTCTCGCGCGAGGAGGTGATAGCGGGCGGCGAGGGCGGGATGCTGGACCTGTCCCTCGACCCCAAGACCGCCTGGGCGCTGAAGCACCGCGCCGACTTTCCCGTGGACCTGAACCGCGCCCCGCGGGAGCGGCTGCTGCGGGTGCCGGGGCTGGGCGCGAAGACGGTTGACAAGATCCTCGCCACGCGCCGGCACAGCGCGATCCGTGCGGAGGATCTCGCGCGGTTGCACGTGAGCCTGCCGAAGGTGCTGCCCTTCGTGATCACGGCGGACCACCGGCCGCGCCTGCTGGACAGCGGCGGCCTGCGGGAGCGGCTGATCCCGGGCACCGCCTTCGTGGCTGCGGCGCGGCCGGTGCAGATGAGCCTGTTCTGATGGGCATGGCCGCCGTCCTGCCCGGCCCGGCCGACTTCGCCGCCTGGCGCGGCGCGGCGCGCGGCATGCTCGCCGCCGGCGTGCCGCCTGAAGACACGGAATGGCGGGTCGCCGGCGATGCGCCGAGCCTCTTCGCCGAGGCGGCGCCGCCGCCCGCCTCCAGTGGCGCGCACGTGCCGCGTGCCTTCGTGGACCTGGCCGAGATCGCGATCCGCCATGCCGATCCGGAGCGCTTCGCGCTGCTGTATCGCGTGCTGTGGCGCCTGACGCATGGCGAGCCGGCGCTGATGCAGGTGGCGACCGATGCGGACGTCGTGCGGCTGCACGCCATGGCCAAGGCGGTGAAGCGCGATGCGCACAAGATGCACGCCTTCCTCCGCTTCCGGCAGGTCGAGACCGAGGCCGGCACGCGCCACGTCGCCTGGTTCGAGCCGGACCATCACATCGAGGACGCCGAGGCCGGCTTCTTCGTGCGGCGCTTCGCCGGGCTGCGCTGGTCGATCGTGACGCCGCGGCGGAGCGTGCACTGGAACGGCACCGATCTCTCCTTCGGCCCGGGAGGACGCCGGCAGGACGTGCCGCCCGACGACGCGGTGGAGCCTCTGTGGCGTGCCTACTACGCCGCGATCTTCAACCCCGCGCGGCTCAAGCCCGGCGCGATGCGTGCGGAGATGCCGCGCAAATACTGGCGCAACATGCCGGAGACGGCGGAAATCCCGCGCCTGATGGCGGAAGCGCCGCGCCGCGCGGCGGAGATGCTTTCCCGCGATGCGACCGCGCCACGGCCCAATCCGCAACGCCTGCATCCGCCCGGCCGGGCCGACGTTGAGGAGGCGATGGACCTGCTCGATGCCGGAACCGATCCGAAGGCGGCGCTTGCCGCGCTCGCACGCGAGCTGGCGGGCCGGAACGACCTGCCGGACTTCGCACGGCGCGCGACGCAGATGGTGTTCGGCGAAGGGCCGGTCGGCGCGCCGTTGTTCTTCGTGGGCGAGCAGCCGGGCGACGAGGAGGACATCCAGGGCAGGCCCTTCGTCGGGCCCGCGGGACGGCTCTTCGATCGTGCGCTGGATGCCGCGCAGGTGCCGCGCGACGAGGCCTATGTCACCAATGCGGTGAAGCACTTCAAGTTCACGCCGACCGGCAAGCGGCGGCTGCATCAGAGCCCGGATGCCGGCGACATCGCCTATTACCGCCCCTTCCTGCTGCGCGAGATCGGCATCGTCGCGCCGCGCCTGCTGGTCGGGCTCGGCGCGACGGCGCTGCGCGCGCTGACCGGCAAGGCGGTGCCGGTGATGAAGGCGCGCGGCACGATCCTCCCCGGGCCCGAGGGTTTGCCGGTCTTCGCCACCGTCCATCCCAGCTACCTGCTGCGCCTGCCGGACGAGGAGGTGCAGCGGCGCGAATATGCCCGCTTCGTGGAGGACCTGCGCGCCGCGCATGCGCAGGCGGCGGCCTAGACCTGCCGGGGCTGCCGTGGCTACCTGCCGCGCAGGAGGACCCACCGATGAGCGACCTGCCGAAGAGCGTCGAGATCCGTGAGGAAGGCCCCCGCGAAGGCTTCCAGATCGAGCCCGGCCCGATCCCGACCGAGCGGAAGGCCGCGCTGGTCAACGCCCTGGCCGCGACGGGCCTGCAGCAGATCCAGGTCTGCTCCTTCGTCTCGCCGAAGCTGGTGCCGGGCTGGGCCGATGCGGATGCGATGATGGCGATGGTGACGCCGCCGCCGGGCGTGTCGTTCACGGCGCTCTGGTTCAACGCGCAGGGGCTGAACCGTGCGCTGGCCTTCCGCGACAGGCTGAAGATCTACGGCTCGATCTCCTTCGCCGCCTCGGAGGCGTTCCAGAAGAAGAACCTCAACCGGGACCGCGCCGGCCAGATCGAGGCGCAGCGCGCCCTGGCCAAGGCACACCAGGATGCGGGCGTCGCGGTGACGCGCATCGGCATCCAGGCCGCCTTCGGCTGCAACTACATGGGCGACGTGCCGCCCGAGCTTGTCGTGCGCGCGGTGCAGGATGCCTATGACGTCGCAGAGGAGGCCGGCGCGACGATCACCGAGCTGATGCTCGCCGACACCATGGGCTGGGCGACGCCGCTGCGCATCGAGCGCACGCTCGGCGCGGTGCGCGCGCGCTGGCCGGATGTGGCGATCGGGCTGCATCTGCACGACACGCGGGGGCTCGGCATCGCCAATGCGATGGCGGGGCTGCGCATGGGTGTCGCGAAGTTCGACACGACCGTCGGCGGCCTCGGCGGCTGCCCCTTCGCCGGGCAGCCGGGCGCGCCGGGCAACATCTGCACGGAGGAGCTGGCGCTGCTCTGCGGCGAGATGGGCATCGAGACCGGCATCGACCTCGATGCGCTGATCGAGGCCGGGCACCTGGCCGAGGACATCGTCGGCCACAAGCTGCCGAGCGAGTTGCTGCGCTCCGGCTCGCTCGACGCCTTCCGCCGCAAGGCGGCCTGATGGCCGCTGCGCGGCACATGCCGCGGCGCCAGTTCGGGCGCTCGACCGCTGCTGACGCTCAGCCCCGCAGCAGCCGCGCCCACTCGGCCAGCGCGGCCACGCATTTCGCCACGGCGGCGAGGCTGCGCTCGTCGGTCAGCTCGCCCTCAGTGAAGCGGGTGCCGGCGCTGCCGACATAGACTTCCGGTCCGGGCATCACGCGCATGCCCGTGTTGAGCAGCACGGTGCGCAGTTGCTGCTGCGACCGCGCGGTGCCGAGCGAGCCCGGCGTCGCGCCCATGATCGCCACCGGCAGGTCCTGCAGCGGCGTCTTGCGCGTCTCGCCTTCGGGCGCTGTGCGGCCGCCGATGCCCTCCGCGCGGGAGGCCCAGTCGATCGCGTTCTTCAGTGGGGCGGGCATGCCGGCGTTGTATTCGGGCGTCGCGACCAGCATCGCCTCGGCCGGCCACAGCGCGCGCCGGAACTCCTGCACGGCCGCGGGCCATGCCGGCTTCTCGAGGTCCTCGTTGATCAGCGGCAGCGCGCCGATCTCCACCACCTCGAGCGTGACGCCGGCCGGCAGATGCGCCGCGGCGGCGCGCAGCAGCGCACGGTTGTAGGACGCGGCGCGCAGGCTGCCGCAGATGCCGACGATCTTCACCATGTTCAGCTCTCCCGGACGACCAGGCCTCGTCGCATGAGTCGCCGGCAGAAATCCACCGCGCCGTCCCCGAGTTCCCCGGGCGTCGCGCCGTCGGCGAGGCGCTCCATCCAGCCGGCCTGCCGCGCATCCAGCCGAAGCTGCGCGCCCACCCAGCGCAGGGAGGCGCCGCCATCGGCCTCCGGCACCAGCACATGCAGCACGCCGGGCGCCAGGCGGAGCCGCGTGCCCTCCTCCGGCATCGGCACGAACAGGCCACGCCCGAGCAGCGCGGGACGATCCGCCGCCAGCCGGTCCAGCAGTTCCAGCGCCGTGCGTTCCAGCGCCGCCGGCTCCGCGAGGCGCGCCGCGAGCGGCCGCGCCATCTCCGCCAGCCGCCCCGGCCCCTCCGCCAGGCGCCACGTGGGAAACGTCTCGCGCAGCGCCGGCTCAGTCTCCTCCAGCAGGTCCACCGCCAGGCGCAGCACGGCGGCGAAGGAGGGGTCCATCAGCCCGATGGTGATGTGCAGCGACGGCGCATCGCCCGCCTGCGCCGCGGCATCATGCATCACGCCGCGGGGAACGTAGAGCGTGTCGCCCGCGCGCAGCGTCAGCGCCGCCGGTTCGCCACTCGCAGAAAGATTGCCGGGCCAGGGCGTGCGGCGCGTCGGGCGCGGCACGGGCTGGTCGGGGAACAGCCGCCAGCGCTTCTCGCCGGTCACCTGCAGCACCAGCACGTCATGCGTGTCGTAATGCACCCGGAACCCCTGCGCGCCCGGGGGCGTCAGGTAGATGTTGGCCTGCACCGCGTGCAGGAAAATCTGCTCCAGGCCGCGGCAGAAGCGCATCAGCGGCGGATGCATCTCGTGGAACTGGGAGACCACCAGCGTCGCGCCAGCGTCGAAGGCGCCGAACAGGCCGGGCAGGTCCACGCGGTCGTCGTCGCGCAGGTATTCGTGCCGTGGCACCGCGGCGCTGCCCTCCCGCCGGCTGTCGGCCATGGAGACGCGCGGCGCGCGCGCCGCATCGGTGGCCAGGAAGGCATCGAGATCCGCGACCGAGAGCAGCGAAGCGTGATGGCCGGGCGCGGGGCCGGGCACATGGCGCCAGGCGGTGCCCTCGCGCAGCGCCAGCCCGTCCTCGACGGGCAGGTCGCCGAAGGCCTGGCGCCAGGCCGTTTCCGCCAATGTCGCGTCGCTCGTCATCGGCGCCAGCCTATCGGCCCGGCCGCGCGGTCACCAGCGGCGTCGGCCGCGGCCGGGCGGATCGGAGGGATCGCTGTCGCTCGGTCCGGCGAGATAGCGCGGCACGCCGGAATAGCCGCGGCCACGGCCGGGCGGGTCGGACGGGTCGCTGTCGCTGGCGCCGCTGCGATAGGGCGCGCGGTACCCGCCGCGTCCGCCGCCGGGCGGATCGGACGGGTCGCTGTCATTGGCGCCGGTGCGATAGGAGGCGCGATAGCCGCCGCGTCCGCCGCCGGGCGGATCGGAGGGATCGTTGTCGCTGACGCCGGTGCGATAGGGGGTGCGATAGCCGCCGCGTCCGCCGCCCGGCGGGTCGGCCGGGTCGTTGTCGCTGGGCCCGGCGCGATAGGGCGCGCCGTAGCCGCCGCGCCCACCGCCAGGCGGGTCGGAGGGGTCGTTGTCGCTGGCACCGGAATAGCTGGCGCCGGCCGGCGGATAGGGCGGCACATGCGCGGTCGGCGGCAGCGGGGCCACGCAGGCCGAGGTGGCGCCGCCCGCCCCGCCCACGGCCAGCAGCTGCAGCACGAACAATCGCCGCCGCAGCGGCTTCGCCGGTTCCCCTTCGCCATCGGCCATGGCGCAATCCTCCCGGACCGGAACGGCCCGCGCCGCAGGCTGCGCGGAAATCATGGCGATGGCGTGAAGGAACCGCGCCGGAATCAGCGCGGGGCGGGCATCACCACGATCGTCACGGCGCGCGCGCCCGGCTCCTGCAGGCGGCCGCTATAGGCCGTGACGCGCGCCTCGGCCCGCACGCGGTCGCGCTCCACCCCGCGCTGCGCCAGCGCCTGCGCCACCGCCCGCGCGCGACGCGCCGCGAGCTGGGTGGAGCTTTCGGCGCCCAGGCTGCGATCGGCATGGCCGAGGACGCAGATGTTCCGCTCCGGCTCCGCCTTCGCCAGCGCGGCGGCGGTGTCGATGCCGGTGCGCGCAACCTCCCGCAGCCGGTCGGAGCCGCGTTCGAAGGGCACGGCGAAGACATCGTCCTCCAGCGCCTCGGCCCCGACGCAGGAGAAGTCGCGCGGCTGGCCGAGTGCCAGGCCCGGCCAGAGCAGCGCGAGCGCCAGAAGCCGCCTCAAGCCGCGGGCACCAGCAGCCCGGCGCCGGCCAGCCTGCCGAGCAGCGCCTCGGCCTCCACGGCCGGATGCGCGCGGGCGAGCTCCGGCGCGGTGACGTCGTTGCGGGCCAGCAGCCAGCCGGCGGCCTCGGCCTCCGGCGGGCTCAGCGGCAGGACGCCGCTCGCGGTCTTCACCACCCACTCCGCGCCGCGCCGCACCGGCTTGGCGCCGTTCGCCACCACGCGAAAGGACGCGGCGCCCTCGCCCGCTTCCTCGGCCGCGCCGCCGCCGATGCCGCGGGCGGAGAGAATGTCGTAGCCGCCGCGGCTGTAGCGATAGCCCGCCACGAACTGCGCCAGCGCCTCCATCACCTTCGGCTCCTTCGCGAATTCGGCGATGCGCTGGCCGAGCAGGCCGGCGCGCTGCGTCAGCGCGAATTTCGCCGGTGCGGTTCCATCCTGGCGCGGCAGCGGCTTGCGGAACTCCGCATCGTGCAGCGCGCGTTCCATCAGGATGTTGAGCAGGTCCATCCCGAGCGGCGCGTGGACGCCATAGGCGATGTGCACGCTCGCCGGCGCCTCGGCCAGCGCGTCGTGGTACCAGCCGCGCGGCAGGTAGAGGAGGTCGCCGGGCTTCATCTTCACCACGCCGCGCAGCTTGCCGCGGGCCTGGTCGTGATGCGCCTGGGGCTGGCCCTTGAAGACCGGATGCGGGATCGGCCACTCGGCGCGACCTTCCCAGATGTTCCAGTCCTTCTCGCCTTCCACCTGCACGGCCCAGACGTCGTGCGTGTCGTAGTGGGTCTTGAACGCCTTGTGGCTCTGCCAGGAGATGTAGACATTGGCCTGCGCCTTCCCGAGCCCCGCCGCCTCCAGCGCATTGGAGACGGAGGCGAGGCCGGGCGTGAGGCTGTCCACGTCGTTCATCACCACGCTCGCGCCCTTGGCGATCCAGGCCTGCACGAGCTTCGCATCGGGCTGCAGCACCTGGCCGCCGTCGCGGCCAAGGGTGCGCGTGCAGAACTGCTCGGGCGGGATGGTCTGGCTGTCCAGCACCAGCTTCAGCGAGGTGCCGGTCCAGATATGCGTCATGTCGAGCAGCCGGTTGATCTGCCGCCAGGACAGCACCTGCGCGAACTTTCCCGGCGTGCCGCGCACATGCAGCGGCGCCCTGTCGTAATGCTCGGCCAGGAACTGCTCCGGCGTTACCGGGGCGAGCAGCGCGGCGAAATCGGTGATCATGGCCGGTTTCTACCATCCCGCGCGGAGCCGTGACACGGGTCCGTGCTTGCGGCGGGGGGCATCCTGCCGGCACCCTTCGGATCAACCAGGAGGCGCCAGATGACAGACGCAGCCACCGCCACCCCGCCCGGCCGGGGCGAGGACGGCGTCCGGCCCGGGGTGCTGGCCGCCGCCGAGGCCGCGCTGGCCCGCACGGCCCCGGCCCTGCCCGGGGCCGCGGTCGCGCTCCTGCACCGGCTGTTTGCCGCCGTGCCCACTGCGGAACTCGCCGCGACGCCGCCCGAGGCGCTGGCCGAGGCCGCGGCGAGCCTCTTCGCCTTCGCGGCCGAGCGCCGCCCGCGGGAGGCGAAGCTGCGCGTGCTGCCGCCCGGCCCCGGCCGGGGCGCGCTGCCGGTGGTCGAGGTCGTGGTGGACGACATGCCCTTCCTGGTGGACAGCGCGCTGGCCGCGCTGGCGCTGCGCGGGCGGACGGTGCGCCAGCTGCTGCACCCGATCGTCCCGGTGCGCCGCGACGCCGAGGGCAGGCTGCTCGAGATCGCCGAGGGCGCGCCGGGCCGCGAAAGCATGATGCGCATCGCGCTGGCCCCGGCCGCGGCGGTGACGCTCGGCGCCGGCGCGCCGACGCCGGCGGTGGACGAGCTCGGCGCGCTGCAGGATGCGCTGGCCCGCGCCATGGCGGATGTGCGGATCGCCGTGACGGATTTTCGCGCCCTGCGCGCCCGCCTGGAGGAGGCCGAGTCGGAGGTCGAGGGCGGCGAGAACGCGGAGTTCCTGCGCTGGCTGGGTGACGACAACTTCGTCCTGCTCGGCCATCGCCGGCTGGTGCTGCATTCCGACGGCACGGCGACGGTGGCGGAGGAGGAGAATCTCGGCCTGCTGCGCGATGGCCGCCTGCCGGTGTTCGACGCGCTGCGCGGGCTGCCCGCGCTGCCGGCGGCGGTGCGCGACAACCTGCTGCGCATGGGCGCGGTGACGGTCGCCAAGGCCAACATGCGCTCCACCGTGCATCGGCCGCAGCACGCCGATGTGGTCATCACGCGCATCTGCGACGAGGCGGGGCGCATCACCGGCGGGCGGCTGTTCCTCGGCCTCTTCGCCGCCGCGGCCTACAACCGCAACCCGCGCTCCATCCCGCTGCTGCGGGAGAAGGTGCTGCGCATCCTTGCGCAGGCCGGCGTGGATCCGGAGACGCATGACGGCCGCGCGCTGCGCAACATCCTCGACACCTGGCCGCGCGACGAGCTGTTCCAGGCGCCCGAAGGGGCGATCCTGCAGGGGTGCCTGCGCGCGCTCGATCTCTCGATCCGGCCGCGCGCCGCGCTGGTGCTGCGCCGCGATCCCTTCGAGCGATTCGTCTCCGCCATCGCCTGGCTGCCGCGCGACACCTTCGACACCGCGATGCGCGAGCGCGCGGGCGGGCTGATCGCGCGCGCCTTCGGCGGCCGGCTCTCCGCCTTCTACACCTTGCTCGGCGATGCGCCGCTGGCGCGCGTGCACTACGTGATCGGGACCACGCCCGGCGCGCTGCCCGCGGTGGACGATGCCGCGCTCGAAGCGGCGCTGGCGCAGGCCGCGCGCGGCTTCCGCGACCGGCTGGAGGAGGCGCTGACCGCCCAGCGCGGCGAGGCCGAGGCCGCCGAGGTGATGGCGCGCTGGCGCGAGGCCTTCCCGCCCGCCTACCGCCAGACCGAGACCGTCGCGCAGGGCATCGCCGACATCCAGCTCGCGGAATACGCCGGCGTGACCGGCAGGCCGCGCGCCGTCCTGTCGCGCCCGCCCGGCGCCGGGCCGCGCGCGCTCTCGCTCCGCCTCGCCAGCCCGAACGACCCGCTCGCGCTGGCCGATGCGCTGCCGCTCTTCGAGAGCCTGGACCTGCGCGCCATCGAGGAGGTGCCGCACCGGCTGACACCCGCCATGGGCCGCCAGGTCGTGCTGCATCTCTACCGGCTGGAGGCGCGCGCCGACTTCCCGGAGGAGCGGCTCGGCATCCTGGCCGGCGCGCTGCACGCGCTGCTCGACGGCACCGTCGAGGCCGACGGGTTCAACCGCCTCGTGCTCCGCGCGGACATCGAATGGAAGGATTGCTGGCTGCTGCGGGCGATGTATCGCTGGCTGAAGCAGGTCGGCTTCCCCTTCGCGCAGGAAAGCGTGGAGGCCGCGCTGGCCGCCAACCCGGACGCCGCGCGCATCCTGGTGGAGCTGTTCCACAAGCGCTTCAGCCCCGACGAGACGGACCGCGACGAGACGAGGCTCGACGCCGCCTGGCGCACCCTGCTCGACGGCGTGGCGAACCCCGACGCGGACCGCATCCTGTCGCGCCTGCGCACCGTGCTGGACGCGATGCTGCGCACCAACTGGTACCAGGCGAAGGACTACCTCTCCTTCAAGCTGGACAGTGCGCGTGCCGGCGACATGCCGGCGCCGCGGCCCTGGCGCGAGATCTTCGTCCACTCGCCGCGCATGGAGGGGGTGCATCTGCGCGCGGGCGCGGTGGCGCGCGGCGGCATCCGCTGGTCCGACCGGCGCGAGGATTTCCGGACCGAGATCCTCGGCCTGATGAAGGCCCAGCGGCTGAAGAACGTCGTCATCGTGCCGACCGGCGCGAAAGGCGGCTTCATCCTGAAGCACCCGCCGCCCGCGACGGACCGCGAGGCCTTCATGGCGGAGGGCGTCGCGGCCTATCGCACGCTGGTGCGCGGCATGCTGGACCTGACGGACAACATCACCGCGGAGGGCATCGCGACGCGCGAGAACGTCGTGCGGCGCGACGGCGACGATCCCTACATCGTCGCGGCCGCGGACAAGGGCACGGCCACCTTCTCCGACATCGCGAACGACCTCTCCGCCGAATACGGCTTCTGGCTCGGCGATGCCTTCGCGAGCGGTGGTTCGGCAGGATACGACCACAAGGGCATGGGCATCACGGCGCGCGGCGCGTGGGTGATGGTGGACCGCCACTTCCAGGAGACCTTCGGCCGTTCCGTGCAGGACGCGCCCTTCACCTGCGCGGGCGTCGGCGACATGTCGGGCGACGTGTTCGGCAACGGGCTGCTGGTCTCGCGCGAGACGAAGCTCGTCGCCGCCTTCGACCACCGCCACATCTTCCTCGATCCCGATCCGGACCTCGAGTCTTCCTACCGCGAGCGGGAGCGGCTGTTCCGGCTGCCGCGCTCCTCCTGGGCCGACTACGATGCGCGGCTGCTCTCGCCCGGCGGCGCGATCCTGCCGCGCAACGCGAAGACGCTGCCGCTGAGCGAGCAGGCGCGCGCGCTGCTCGGCATCGCAGCGGAACGCGCCGAGCCCGCGGAGATCATGCGCGCGATCCTGACGCTGCCGGTGGACCTGCTCTATTTCGGCGGCATCGGCACCTATGTGAAGGCGAGCACCGAGACGCAGGCCGAGGCCGGCGACCGCGCCAATGATGCGATCCGCGTGGATGGCGCGGCGCTGCGCGCGCGCGTGCTGGGGGAGGGCGCCAATCTCGGCATCACCCAGGCCGGGCGGATCGAGGCGGCGCGGCATGGCGTGCGGCTCAACACCGATGCGCTCGACAATTCGGCGGGCGTGTCCACCTCCGACCACGAGGTCAACATCAAGATCCTGCTGGCGGAAGCCGAGCGCGACGGCACCTTGACGCGGCGGCAGCGCGACGAGCTGCTCTCCGACATGACGGAGGAGGTCGCGGCGCTGGTGCTGGCCGACAACACGGCACAGTCGCTGGCAGTCAGCCTGGAGGCGATGCGCGCGCCGGAGGAGCTCGCCACGCATGGCACGCTGATGCAGCGGCTGGAAGCGCAGGGCGTGCTGGACCGCGCCGTCGCCGGCCTGCCGGACGCCGCCGCGCTGCGCATGCGCGCCGCGGCGAATGAGGGCCTGACGCGGCCCGAGATCGCGGCGCTGCTGCCTTTCGCGAAGCTCTGGCTGACCGAGGCGATCGAGGACAGCGCGCTGCCGGACGACCCGGCGCTGGCGCCGCTGCTCGTCGCCTATTTCCCGAGCGCGCTGCGCGAGCGCTTCGCCGCCTACATCCCGCGCCATCGGCTGCGGCGGGAACTGGTGGCGATGATGCTGGCGAACATGGTGGCGAACCGCCTCGGCGCGGCCGGGCTGTCGCGCCTGGTCGGCGCGGCGGGCGATGCCGTCGCGGTCGCGCGCGCCGCCTGGCTCGCCGATGCGCTGTTCGGTCTGGAGCAGGCGGCGGCGGAAGCCGATGCCGCGCCGGCGCCGGCCGGGACGCGGCTCGATGTGCTGCTCGGGCTGCGGCGGCTGCAGGAAGCGGCGGCGCGTGAACTGATGGGCGGCGAGGGGCCGCTCGATGCCGCGCGCGACGCGCTCGCCCCCGGCATCGCCGCGCTGGTCGCGGCGGCGGAGGCCGAGCCCGGGCCGGAGGCCGGCGTGCTGGCCGAGGCCGGAATCCCGCCGCGCGCCGCGGCGCTTGCGGTGGCGCCGCGGCTTGCCGCCGCGCCGGCGATCGTGCGGCTGGCGCAGCAGGCCGGCGTCGCGCCGGATCTCGCGGCACAGGCCTGGGCCACGGTGGGGGAGACTTTCGCGCTCGACGCGCTGCGCCTCGCGGCTGAGGGCGCGCGCGCCACGGGCCCCTTCGCCGCCCGCGCCAAGGCCGAGGCGCTCGAGGATCTCGTCGGCCTGCAGGCGCGGCTGGCGCAGGCGAGCCTCAGCGGCATGGCGCCGGACGGGCCGGAAGCGCGGGAGGCGGCGAGCCTGGCACGCGATGCGGCGGCGGCCGGCGACCTCGTCGCCATCGGCGTCGCGGCGCGGGCGCTGGGCGGGCTAGGATAGCGCCCACCCCGACCCTCCCCCGCACCGCGGGGGGAGGAGACGCCCGAACCCTCCCCCGCATTGCGGGGGAGGGTCGGGCGGGGGCCGCGCAACAGCCGGGAAGCAGCGGCACGACATGAATCGCAAGGCCATTGCGTGGGCGTTCTACGACTGGGCCAACAGCGCCTTCCCGACGGTGGTCTCCACCTTCGTGATCGCCGCCTACTTTGCACAGGGGATCGCGACCGATCCGGCGACGGGGCAGGCGCAATGGGGCTGGATGCAGGCGGCGGCCGGGCTCTGCATCGCGCTGCTCTCGCCCGTGCTGGGCGCCATCGCGGATGCCGGCGGGCGGCGGCGCGCCATGCTGGCCGCTTTCACCGCGATCACCGCCATCGCCACCGCGGCGATCTGGTTCGCGAAACCCGATCCGTCCTACGCGCTCTATGCGCTGCTCTGCGTTGGCATCGCGACGATCGGCTTCGAGGTCGGGACGGTCTTCTACAATTCCATGCTGCCGCAGGTCGCGCCGCGCGATCGCATCGGGCGCGTCTCCGGCCTCGCCTGGGGGCTCGGCTATGCGGGCGGGCTGGCCTGCCTGGGGCTTTGCCTGGTGCTGCTCGTGCGCCCCGATCCCGCGCTGTTCGGGCTGGATCGCGGGCAGGCGGAACATGTGCGCGCGACGGCGCTGCTCGTCGCCGCCTGGCTGGCACTGTTCTCCTGGCCGGCGCTGGTCGCGCTGGCCGATCCGCCGGGGCGGAAGCCGGGCTGGGGAGAGGCGGCGGCGCAGGGGCTGGCCGAGATTCGCGCCGTGCTGCGCAGCCTGCCGCAGCAGCGCGACCTGCTGCGCTTCCTGGCGGCGCGGCTGTTCTACACGGATGGGCTCAACACGCTCTTCGCCTTCGGCGCGATCTACGCGGCCGGCGTCTTCGGCATGGGCTTCGAGGAGATCCTGCTCTTCGGCATCGCGATGAACGTGGCGGCCGGCGCGGGCGCGGCCGGCTTCGCGCTGGTCGAGGACCGCGTCGGATCGCGCCGGATGGTGCTGCTCTCGCTCTGCGCGATCATCGTGCTGGGCGCCGGGCTGCTGCTGGCGACGAGCACCACGATGTTCTGGGCGCTGGCGCTGACGGTCGGGCTGTTCTTCGGCCCGGCCCAGGCGGCCAGCCGCGCCTTCATGGCGCGCATCGCGCCGGAGGGCGAGACATCGGCCTGGTTCGGCCTCTTTGCCCTGTCGGGCCGGGTCACCGGCTTCCTCGGGCCGGCGGCGCTGGCCGTGGTGACGGCGATCAGCGACAGCCAGCGGCTCGGCATGGCGACGGTGCTGGTCTTCCTCGG
Organism: Falsiroseomonas bella; assembly: GCF_003173615.1. GTDB lineage: Bacteria > Pseudomonadota > Alphaproteobacteria > Acetobacterales > Acetobacteraceae > Falsiroseomonas > Falsiroseomonas bella. The sequence goes on from NZ_QGNA01000001.1 coordinate 980,305, forward strand.
CCTGGGGGCCGCGATCCTCGCAACCGTGAAGGGACGCTGACGCGGCGACGGAACCGCGGCCGGCCCGGTGCCGTTGGCCCGGCATTCCCCGGAGCGCATGCATGCACCACCAGGCCCGTTCGTCGCCCGATCCGTGGCTTGCCCTTGGGCTCGGCTCGGCGGCGCTGCTCGGCGCGCTCGCGCTGAAAGCGAATGCCGATGCGGGGCGCGCGGAGCGCGCGAACCCGCCGCGCGGGCGCTTCGTCACGGCCGCCGGCGCGCGGCTGCACTGCCTGGACCGCGGCGCGGGCGGCGCGCCGCCGGTCGTGCTGCTGCACGGCAATGCCGTGGATGCAGAGGATTGGGTCGCGAGCGGGGTGTTCCGGCTGCTGGCGCGGCGCCACCGCGTGGTCGCCTTCGACCGTCCGGGCTTCGGCCACAGCGACAGGCCGCGCGACCGCGTGTGGAACGCGGCGGCACAGGCCGGGGCGGTGGCGGAGGCGCTGGACCGGCTCGGCCTGGCGCGCCCGATCCTGGTCGCGCAATCCTGGGGCACGCTCGTCGCCGCGGCGCTGGCGCTGGATCGGCCGGACCTGGTCGGCGGGCTCGTGCTCGTGTCGGGCTACCACTATCCGACGGCGCGCGCGGATGTCGCGCTCTTCTCGCCACCCGCGCTGCCGGTGCTCGGTGACGTGCTGCGCTACACGGTCGGACCCCTGGTCGGCCGCGCCATCGCGCCGGGGATGGTGCGGCGGATGTTCGCGCCGCTGCCGGTCCCGGCGCGCTTCGACGCCGCGGTGCCGCGATCCATGATGCTGCGCCCCTCCCAGCTCCGCGCCGCGGCGGAGGATGCGGCGACGATGATCCCCGATGCGCGGGCGGCGAGCGCGCGCTACGCGGAACTCTCGCGCATCCCGGTGGCCATCCTCGCGGGGCAGGAGGACGGGATCGTGGAGCCGGAGCGCCACGCCCGGCGCCTGCACGAGGACATCCCCGGCAGCACGCTGCGCATCATCTCCGGCATCGGCCACATGATGCATCACGCGGCCCCGGAGCTGGTGGCGGAGGCGGTGGAGGAAGTGGGCGGCACCGCCGCCGCTCCCGTGGGTGCGGCGGCGGTGCCGGCCTGATCAGAGCCTGATCAGAGCAGGAAGGCGGATTCCGCCGGCAGGCTCAGCCCGGTCAGCAGCACCACAAGGTCGGCCTCCGCATCGGCATCGCCGCTGTCCACCTCGACCCGCAGCACGCGCAGCACCAGGTCCCGTTCCAGGCGCAGCTCGGCAATGCCCTCGCCCCCGGTGAAATCCGTGGTGCCGATGAAGTCGAGGCCGCCGAAGGCCGTCAGGTCGATCCGGTCCTCGCCGCGCACGAAGCCGAGGATCGTGTCGGGCGTCAGCGGCGCGCTGTCGCCGGGGCCGAAGACGAACACGTCGTTGCCCGCGCCGCCGCGCATCAGGTCCACGCCCGCGCCGCCGTCCAGCGTGTCGTCGCCGTCGTCACCGAGCAGCACGTCGATGCCGGCGCCGCCGCGCAGCAGGTCGCCCTCGGTGCCGCCGCGCAGCACGTCGGCGCCGTCGCCGCCCTCGATCGTGTCGGCGCCGGCGTCGCCCAGCAGGATGTCGATGCCCTGTTCGCCCTGCAGCAGGTCGCCCCCCTCGTCGCCGCGCAGCAGGTCGGTGTCGGCCCCGCCCTGCAGGCTGTCCGCGCCCGCGCCGCCGAGCAGCGTGTCGAAGCCGGCGCCGCCCTGCAGCAGGTCGTCGCCACCGCCCGCAAAGAGCAGGTCGCTGCCGGCGCCGCCGTCGAGCGTGTCGGCGCCGTCCTCCTCGATCAGCTTGTCGTCGCCATCCTCGCCGAGCAGGCGGTCATTGCCGGCGTGGCCCTTCAGCAGGTCGTCGCCGGCGCCGCCTTCCAGCAGGTCGTCGCCGCCGCGGCCGAGCATGGTGTCGTCGCCCGCGCCGCCTTCCAGCGCGTTGGCGCGCGCGGTGCCGAAGAGCTGCAGCGCCGGCGGGTCCACCACCTGGAAGCGCGCGGCAAGGATGCGGTAGTCGGAGCCGTTGAAGGTGTCCTCGAAGGCGACGACCAGCGTGTCGTCGCCGGTGACCGCCATCTCGGGGCGCGTCTGCTGGCCCTGGGTGGTGGCATCGAGGCGGATCACGCCGCCGTCGAGCGTGCCGTCCGCGTTCAGGCGCTGTGCGAGGATGTTCGGGTCGAAGCCGCCCGTCGCGAAGCCGGAGATCGCGACCAGCACGTCGCCATCCGGCAGCACCGTGAGCTCCGTGGTGCCGAAGCTGTTGGCGGCGAAGGTGACGTCGCGCGCATCGCCCTGCTGCGCGCCGGTCGCGTCGAGGAAGTAGACCCGCACGACCGAGACGCCGGGATTGATCGACAGGGTGTGCGCCACGACGAGCCCGCCATCGGGGCGCGCGGCGAGCACCGGCAGGTAGCCGTCCGGGTTCACCGGCGAGAAGGCCGGCAGCGCCGCGACCGAGCCGTCGAGGTTGCGGAACACGATCTCGGAGACGGTGGCGAAGCCGGTGAAGCGCTGCGCGGCGACCGCCAGCACGTCCGCGTTCGGCCCCTGCAGCGCCGCCGTGCCGTCATGCACGCCGATGCCGACGAAGGCGCCGTTGGAATTCAGGATGGTGCTGCTGTCGCCGAGCGTGCCGTCGGCCTCGATCACCTGCAGCACCAGCCGGTCGGGGCTGCCCGCGCCGTCGGTGTAGAGCAGGCCGGCGCGCCCGGCGCTCAGCGCCACGATCTGGTTGAAGTTCACGCCTTCCGAGAAGGCGCCGCCGGTGGCGACCGCGAGCTCGCCGCCCACCAGGCTGCCGGTCGCGGGGTCCATCAGGAAGGCGCCGATCCGGCTGGTGCCCGCCGTGACATCGGCGACGCCGAAGCCGCCGGCGACGAGGCCGTTGGACAGGGTGACGAGGCCATGGCCGTCGAAATTGCCGGCGAGGTTGGCGCTGACCGGCGCGGCGGGGCCGAGTGCCGCGCCATCCGCCCCGAAGCGTCGGACCATCATGGTGACGCCGCCATCGGCATCCACCGCGTAGGGGTAGCCGGAGGGGGCGGTGCCGGCCGTCTGGGGCAGGAAGTCGTGCCACATGGCGACGAAGCCGCCGCCCGCCGTGCCGGTGATTCGCGGGGCGTATTCGGCGCCGAAGCGCGAGGTGCCGTCTTCCGGGGAGAGCAGGAGGCTCGTCTGGGCGGGGATGGCGGTGGTCGTCATGGCGAATCCCGACGGAAGCGTGATGATCCGTCTCATCTTCCAGATGAAGAAGGCACCGGCAAGCAACCGAAAGTTGTCTTCGGGTCAGGAATCGTCAGATTGCGGGCACCGGGGGGAACGGCGCACGATTTCCCCTTGCGCATTTCGTAGACAATAGGCGATCAGGCTTCGCCCTGCCTCACGCGTGCGTGATGGTGGGCCGGGAAGCCTTCCTTCCCGCGAGCGTTACCGCCACGGCGCCTCAGGGAGTTCCGCGTGACCGCGCATGATCCGCTCTTCCGGTCCTTCTTCATGGCCGGCTTCGAATGCTCGACCCATCGCAACATGTCGCGCCGCCGGCTCGACATGATCGCCGCCACCCACCACGACATGCTGGCCTATGAGGACTACGCCCAGTGCGCCGAGCTCGGCATCCGCACCGCGCGCGACGGCGTGCGCTGGCACCTGGTGGAGACCGCGCCCGGGCAATACGACTGGTCCTCGGTGCTGCCGATGCTGCGCGCGGCGGAGCGGGCGGGCACACAGGTGGTCTGGGACCTCTGCCACTATGGCTGGCCCGACGACCTCGATGTCTTCGCGCCCGCCTTCGTGGACCGCTTCGCGCGCTACGCGACGGCCTTCGCCCGGCTGCACCGCGAGGAGACCGGCCGCGTCCCCATCGTCTGCCCGGTGAACGAGATCTCCTTCCTCGCCTTCGCCGGCGGCGACATGGCGCGCTGCAGCCCGCATGAGCGCGGCCGGGGCATGGACCTGAAGAGGAACCTGGTCCGGGCGGCCGTGGCGGGAACCCGCGCGGTGCGCGATGCGGTGCCCGGCACGCGCTGCGCCGCCATCGACCCCGTCATCAACATCGTCCCCGGCAATCCGGAGGAGGCCGAGGAGGTGCGGCTGCACAACGCCGCCCAGTGGCAGGCCTGGGACATGCTGGCGGGGCGGGAGGAGCCGGCGCTCGGCGGCGCCGAGGACATTCTGGATATCGTCGGCATCAACTACTACTGGAACAACCAGTGGCTGCACCATGCCGAGCCGCTGAGCACCTTCGACGCCGCGCGCTTCCGCCCCTTCCGCGAGCTGATCCAGGACGCCGCCGCGCGCTATGACGGCCGCGACCTCTTCATCGCCGAGACCAGCATCGAGGGCTGGCCGCGCCCCACCTGGCTCCGCTACGTGGCGGAGGAGGCGATGGCGGCGATCGAGGACGGCGTGCGCCTGCACGGCATCTGCCTCTATCCGGTGATCTCCCACATCGGCTGGGACGAGGACCGCTACTGCGCCAACGGCCTGTTCGAGTTGCAGCCGAAGCATGGCAGGCGGGAGGTGCACCGGCCCCTCGCGGAGGAGCTGGCGCGGCTGCAGGCCCGTCTGGCGGGCATGAAACCGGAACCGCGCAGCGCCGCCAGCTGACGGCGATCGCACAGAATCACGCGCCGCGACGCAGACGGCCCTTGACCCTGGCGGCGGGCGTGTCATGTCCCGCCCCGTCATGGACCTCCCCGCCGAGCCGTCGCCCCCCGTGGCCACGTCCCCCAGGCGGCCGCGTGTGGCGGTCGTGCTGTTCAACCTGGGTGGACCGGATGCTCCCGAGAGCGTCCGGCCGTTCCTCGTCAACCTCTTCACCGATCCCGCGATCCTGCGGGTGCCGGGCTGGGTACGGCCCTGGCTCGGGCGGATCATCGCCTGGCGCCGCACCAGGCCGGCCAGCGAGAACTACGCCATCCTCGGCGGCCGCTCGCCCCTGCTGGAACTGACGCAGGAACAGGCCGAGGCGCTCGAATCGGTGCTGAACGCCGAGGGCGAGGTGGAGGCCAAGGCCTTCATCGCCATGCGCTACTGGCACCCGATGAGCGATGCCTGCGCCGCCGCGGTGAAGGCCTGGGGGCCGGACGAGATCCTGCTGCTGCCGCTCTATCCGCAATTCTCCACCACCACGACGGGCAGCAGCATGGTCGCCTGGGACAAGGCGGCGGCGCGGATCGGGCTCAGCGTGCCGACCACCACGCTCTGCTGCTTCCACTCCGACCCGGCCTTCGCCGACGCGACGGCGCGGATGGTGCGCGACTCCTACGAGAAGGCGCGGGCGGAGCTCGACCCGGCGGTGAAGCTGCGCGTGCTGTTCAGCGCGCATGGCCTGCCGGAGAGCATCGTCACCGCCGGCGATCCCTATCAATGGCAGGTGGAGCAATCCGTCGAACGCGTGGTGGAGCGGCTGGACATCGCCGATCTTGATCACGTCGTCTGCTACCAGTCGCGCGTGACGCCGCAGAAATGGATCGGCCCCTCCACCGAGGACGAACTGGAGCGCGCCGGGCACGACAAGGTCGCGGTGCTGGTCGTGCCCATCGCCTTCACCTCCGAGCATTCGGAGACGCTGGTCGAGCTCGACGTGGAGTACCGGGAGGAAGCCGAGAAGCTCGGCGTGCCCGGGTACTTCCGCACCCCGGCGCAGAACGCCGATCCGGGCTTCATCGCGGCGCTGGCCGGGCTGGTGCGGCACGCCCGCTGCTCGGGCCGCAGCCTCTGCTCCTTCGGCGGCGCGCGGCAATGCCCGAAGCAGCACCGCGACTGCCCGCATGAGAAGGTCTCGGCCGCGCGGCGTGCGCAGGTCACGGCGTGAGCGGCACGCGCCGGCCCGCGGTGCCGAAGGCCGTCCTCTTCGACTGCGACGGCGTCCTCGCCGACACCGAGGCGCTGCATGACCGGATCATGGCGGAGGAGATCAGCCGCCTGGGGTGGGAGATCACGCCGGAGGAAGGTGCCCGCCTGTTCCGCGGCCTGGCCTGGGAGGCGATCGGCCCGCAGGTGGAGCAGCGCCTCGGCCCCGGCTCCGTCCCCGCCGATTTCCTGCCGCAGCTGATCGCCCGCGTGGTGCGCGCGCTGGAGGACGAGGCGCAGCCCGTCCATGGCGTGCTGGCCGCGCTGGAGACGATCGTCGCCGCCGGCATTCCGGTCGCGGTCGCGAGCAATTCGTCGCGGCCGGAGCTGGCGACGAAGCTGCGCCGGCTCGGCCTGGTGGAGACGTTTCGCGGGCGCACCTTCAGCGTGAACGACGTGGAGCGGCCGAAACCGGCGCCCGACATGTATCGCGCCGCGGCGGCCGCCTGCGGCGCCGATCCGCAGGACTGCGTGGTGGTGGAGGACAGCATCGCCGGCGCGCGCGCCGGGATCGCGGCCGGCTGCCGCGTGCTCGGCTTCGCCCATGAGGGCTCCGCCGCCGCGCTGCGTGCCGCGGGCGCGGAGCCCTTCTTCGCGATGGCGGAGCTTCCCGGGCTGCTCGGGCTGACGCCGGTCCCCGCGGGCTGATACGCTGCCCTTCAGGAGGGCACGGCCATGCGGATCATCGGGCTGATCGTCGCGGCGCTGCTTGCGCTGGGCGGCGCGGCGGCGGCGCAGGATTACCCCTCGCGCACCATCACCATCGTCGTCGGCTATCCGCCCGGCGGGAACACGGACCTGATGGCGCGCGCGCTGCAGCCGGAGCTCAGCCGGGCGCTCGGCCAGACCGTGGTGATCGTCAATCGCGGCGGCGCCGCCGGCACCATCGGCGCGGCGGAGGTCGCCCGCGCGCGGCCGGATGGCTACACGCTGCTGTTCTCGCCGAACAACCCGATCACGGCGCAGCCGCATCTGCAGTCGCTCAGCTATGGGCTCGACAGCTTCCGCTTCCTCTGCATGGTCTATGACAACCCGCAGGTGCTGGTGGGTGCGCGCAACATGCCCTTCCAGGACTTCGCCGGCATGGTCCGCCACGGCCGCAGCGGCAAGGAAGCGCTGGTCTTCGGCTCTCCCGGACAGGGCAGCACGCAGCACATCCTGATGGCGGCGCTGCTTTCCCGGCTCGGGATCGAGGGGCTGCACGTGCCGTTCACCGGCGCCGGGCCGATGGCGCAGGCCGCGCTCGGCGGGCAGATCCAGGTCTTCGTCGAGAGCGCATCCATCCCCGCTTCCACCGGGCTGCCGGTTCTGGGCGTGATGGGCACGTCGCGCCTGCCCGGGCTGCCGGACGCGCCGACGCTGGCCGAGCTCGGCCAGCCGCTGGTCGGCAGCAGCTCGGGCGGGCTGATGGCGCCGAAGGACCTGCCGGATGCCGCCGCCGCCGTGCTGGAGCGCGCCTGCGCCACCGCCGCGGCCAGCGAGAGTTTCCGGACCGCCGCGACGCGGCTGAACGCCGGGCCGCAGCAGCTGGACGGCGCCGCCTTCCGCGAACGGTTTGCCGCCGAGAGCGAGCTGAACCGCACGGTGCTGCGCGACCTCGGCCTGGCGCGGCAATAGGAGAGGTCACGCGTGACGTTGGACTGGCTGGCGCCGCTCTATCCCTGGACCAAGTCGCTGCATGTGATCTCGGTCTTCGCCTGGATGGCGGGGCTGTTCTACCTGCCGCGTCTCTATGTCTACCATTCGCAGGTGCCGGCGGGGGACCCGCGCTCCGAGACCTTCAAGGTCATGGAGCGGCGGCTGCTGAAGGCGATCATGAACCCCTCCATGATCGCCTCCTACCTGTTCGGCATCCTGGTGGTGCTGACACCCGGCGTGATCGACTGGTCGGCCGGCTGGTGGCACCTGAAGATGCTCGGGATCGCCGCGCTCACCTGGTGCCACATGGATCTCGCCAGGGCGCTCAAGGCCTTCGCGCGGGACGAGCGCCCGCGAACGGAGCGCGGCTGGCGCATCCTGAACGAGGTGCCGACGCTCGCGCTGATCGTCATCGTGACGATGGTGATCGCGAAGCCCTTCTGACCGGGCTTCGTCCACGGTCAATCGTGGCGGGAATGTGGCGCGCGCGCCGCACCCGGCTGTCGTTCCGCGTGAGGATGCCGGCGCAAGCACGCCATCTGATTGCGCCTCGTTCGTAGGCTGTATACCGATCAGGAACTCCGGTGGGAGGCCGGAGCCTGCATGTCCCTGTCATCCGAACCGGCCTCTGGCGGGCGCGGCGCCATCCGCGATGCCTGGCGCCTCGCCCGCGGCTGGGCGGCGGCGGAGCCCTGGACCGTCGCCCTGCTGGTCGGCGCCGCGCTGGCGCTGATCCTGCTGCAGCTCGCGGTGGATTGGGGCATCGCGCTGTGGCACCGCGGCACCTTCGACGCGCTGGAGCAGCGCGACGCCGCGGCGCTCGGCGCGCAGGTGCTCTCCCTGGTCGCGCTGGTGGCGGCGCTGATGGTCACGAGCGTCGGGCGGCTCTGGACCCGTCAGGCGATCGGCTTCCGCTGGCGCCGCTGGCTGGTGCTGCGGCTGCAGGCGACGCTGCTGGCGGACGGGCGCCACCACCGCCTGGCGATGGACGAGGCCGGCGCCGACAATCCCGACCAGCGCATCGGCGAGAACACCCGCTGGGCCACGGCGATGGCCGTGGATCTGGCGCTCGGGCTGATCTACGCGGTGGTGCTGCTGGTCTCCTTCGCGGGGATGCTCTGGCATCTCTCGGCGGACTTCTTCCTGCCGCTGCCGGGCGGGGCGCTGCACATTCCGGGCGGGCTGCTCTGGGCCGCGCTGCTCTATGCCGGGATTTGCGCGGCGATCACCTGGCGGGTCGGACGGCGCCTGCCTGGCATCCACATGGACCGCAACGCCGCCGAGGGCGACCACCGCTTCGCCCTGGTGCGCCTGCGGGAGAACAGCGAGGCGATCGCGCTGATCGGCGGCGAGGCCGATGAGCGGCGTGGGCTCGCCGCGGCCTATGGAAGGCTGGAAGCGGCGATGCTGCGGCTGTTCCGCACCGAGCGCGACCTGATGTGGCTCGGCTGCTGCTACATGCCGGTCGCGGCCGTGGTGCCGCTGCTGCTCGGCGCGCCGCAATACCTGGCCGGCGCCATCAGCCTCGGCGTGCTGATGCAGGGCGCCCATGCCTTCCAGGAGGTGACGCGGGCGCTGACCTGGCTGACCGAGAACTGGCCGCGCCTGGCCGACTGGCGCTGCCATGTCGGGCGCGTGGTGGAACTGGAGCAGGCGCTGTCCGCGCCGCCGCCGCCCGCACCGGCGATGCGGCGGGAGGAAGGCGCCGCGGCGCTCGAACTGCGCGACGTGGCGCTGGCTGCGCCCTGCGGCCGCGCGCTGCTGCGCGCGCCGGCGGTGACGCTGGCGCCGGGCGAGAAGCTGCTGATCCGCGGCGAGAGCGGCAGCGGCAAGTCCACGCTGTTCCGCGCCATCGCCGGCCTCTGGCCATGGGGCGAGGGGGAGCTGCGCGTGCCCTGCCGGCAGACCACGATGTTCCTGCCGCAGCGGCCCTACCTGCCGCTTGGCAGCCTCGGCGCCGCGCTGGCCTATCCGGATGCGCCCGAGGAATTCGGGGAGGCCGCGCTGCGCCGCGCCCTGCTGCGCTGCCGCCTGCCGCATCTGGCGGACCGGCTGGCGGAGGCCGGGCGCTGGGACCGGGTGCTGTCACTCGGCGAGCAGCAACGGCTGGCCTTCGCGCGGCTGATCCTGCACCGGCCGCGCTGGATCTTCATGGACGAGGCGACCTCGGCGCTGGACGAGGCGAATGAGGCGGCGATGTTCGCGGTGCTGGCGGAGGAACTGCCGGGCTCGGCCCTGCTCTCGATCGGGCACCGCTCGGGCCTCGGGCGGCATCATGACCGCGAGATGGTGCTGGGGGAGGCGCATGGCTGGGGCGCAGCGATCGCTCCGGGGTCGGCCGGCCGGATGGATCGGGTTGACTCGGTCCCCGCGGATGCCTAGGTTGATGTTGCCTCATGGCAACCGGCCGCGATTCGGCGTTTCGGTTCGGGCTTTCGCTCGACCCGGCCCGGCGTAGCCGGTCCCTCCCTCATCCCTCCTGGAAGCCGCCCTCGAAGCCCGGGAACCGGGCGAGCGGCACGGCAAGGCACAGACGACCAGCCGCACGCGGCCCGTCCTGACCAGCCGCCCTGGGGTCCCCTCGCTACTTCCTCGCGCGCGGTCCAAGGCGCGCAGCACGGACGCAAACGGCCCATGCATCTTTCAGAACTCAAGGCAAAGTCACCCAGCGAGCTTCTCGCCTTCGCCGAGGATGTCGGCGTCGAGAACGCCTCATCCCTGCGAAAGCAGGACATGATGTTCGCCATCCTCAAGACGCTGGCGGACAACGAGCAGGCCATCTACGGCGACGGCACGCTGGAAATCCTCTCCGACGGCTTCGGCTTCCTGCGCAGCCCGCAGGCCAACTACCTTCCCGGCCCCGACGACATCTACGTCTCCCCCGCCCAGGTGCGCCGCTTCGGGCTGCGCACCGGCGACACGGTGGAAGGCCAGATCCGCGCGCCGAAGGATGGCGAGCGCTACTTTGCGCTGCTCAAGGTGGACAACGTCAACTTCGAGCCGCCGGAAGCTCTGCGTCACCGCATCAACTTCGACAACCTGACGGCGCTCTACCCGACGCGGCGCCTGAAGATGGAGAACCCGGACGTCGAATCCGTGGCGAAGGGCCCGACCAAGGACATGACGCACCGTGTCATCGACCTCGTCGCCCCGATCGGCATGGGCCAGCGCGCGCTGATCGTGGCGCCGCCGCGCACCGGCAAGACGGTGATGCTGCAGAACATCGCCAAGTCCATCACCGCGAACCACCCCGAAGTCTTCCTGATCGTGCTGCTGATCGACGAGCGGCCGGAGGAAGTGACCGACATGGCGCGCACCGTGCGCGGCGAGGTCGTCGCCTCCACCTTCGACGAGCCGGCGACGCGCCACGTGCAGGTCACGGAGATGGTGCTGGAGAAGGCGAAGCGCCTGGTCGAGCACAAGCGCGACGTGGTGATCCTGCTGGATTCCATCACGCGTCTTGGCCGTGCCTACAATTCCGTGGTGCCGTCCTCGGGCAAGGTGCTGACCGGCGGCGTGGACGCGAATGCGCTGCAGCGCCCGAAGCGCTTCTTCGGCGCGGCGCGCAACATCGAGGAAGGCGGTTCGCTGACCATCATCGCGACCGCGCTGATCGACACCGGCAGCCGCATGGACGAGGTGATCTTCGAGGAGTTCAAGGGCACCGGCAACAGCGAGCTGGTTCTCGACCGCAAGCTCTCCGACAAGCGCACCTTCCCGGCGATCGACATCACCAAGTCCGGCACCCGCAAGGAGGAGCTGCTGGTGGATCGCGGGTCGCTGGCGAAGATGTGGGTGCTGCGGCGCATCCTGAACCCGATGGGCACGCAGGACGCGATGGAGTTCCTGCTGGAGAAGCTGAAGTACAGCAAGACCAACCAGGACTTCTTCGATGCCATGAACACCTGACGGGGTTCATGGCATCGAGATTTTCCTTGACCTCAAGCACCGGGCGCGCGCTCCGCGCGCTTGGCTTGCGCGCCACGCGCCGGGGCGCCCGGCCAAGCGATCGGTCTGGGCGCGGGCCGCATTCGCGGCCTTGGCCGGTTTCACCGGCCGGCAGTACTGGCGCGCAGGGATGGCGCGACCACGGGGGGCCGAAAGGCCCCCTTTCTGTTGGGGGAGACGATGGACCAACCGGATTCGACGGCGGCGTTGCTGCTCCGCGCCGCGACCTTCGCCGCGCGGGTGCATGCCACGCATCGTCGCAAGGGCGCCTCGGCCGAGCCCTATGTGAACCATGTGCTCGAAGTGGCGCAGATCCTGGCCGAGCATGGCGCGCCCGTCGAGGCGGTGGTCGCCGCCCTGCTGCACGACGCGGTCGAGGACAGCGACCAGGACCCCGATCCGATCACGCATGACCGCCTCGTCGCCGAATTCGGCGAGGCGGTGGCCGCGATCGTCGCCGAGGCGACGGACGACAAGTCCCTGCCCAAGGAGACGCGCAAGGCGCTGCAGGTGAAGCACGCGCCGAAGAAGAGCGATGCGGCGAAGATGCTGAAGCTGGCGGACAAGATCTCCAACCTCCGCGCCATCAGCGCCTCGCCGCCGGCCAACTGGGATCATGCCAGGCGCGTCGAGTATGTCGGCTGGGCCGGGCGGGTCGCCGCCGGGCTGAAGGGGCCGAACCCCGCGCTGGAGGCGCTGTTCGAGGCGACCTATCGATCGGCCATGGCGAAGCTGGCGGAAGAGGCGTGATGCAGGCGGCCCCCACGATCCTCGAGATCGAACGGGCGACGCTCTCGGCCGTGCCGGCGCCGCGGATCGCCTTCGACGGCGGCTTCGTGGTGCGCAGCTTCGCGGGCGGCACCGGGCGCGCGAATGCCGCCTGCCCGCTGGACCCGTCGCCGGATCCGGCGCTGACGGACCGCATCGCGCGCATCGAGGCCTTCTATCGGCGTGCCGGATTCACGCCGCGCTTCCGCTCGACGCCACTCGACCCGCCGGGGATGGTCGAGGCGCTGCAAGCGCGCGGCTACCGGCCGCATGACGAGAGCCAGGTGATCGTCGGGCCGCTCGGGCCGCTGTTCCAGGACGACCCGGACTGCACCGCGCTGGCCGGACCGGAGCCCGACTGGACCCGCGTGATGGCAAGCGGGGAACACCAGGTGCCGGCGCGGCAGGCCGAAAAGGCGCGGATGCCGGAGCTGCTCGGCGTGCCGGCCGCGTGGATCCTGCTGCGGGTGGAGGGCGAGCCGGCGGCCTGCGCCTTCGCCACGGCCGATGGCGAGCTCGCCGGCCTGTTCGACCTGGCGGTGCGCAAGGAGTTCCGGCGGCGGGGCCTCGGCCGGCGGGTGATGTCGGCGGCGGGCGCCTGGGCGCGGTCGCGGGGCGCGCGCTGGGCCTATGCGCAGGTCGCCTGCACCAATGCGGCCTCGCTGGCCCTCAATGCCGGTCTCGGCCTGACGGAGCGCTACCGCTACCGCTACTTCCTGCCCGGATGAGCGGCCGGTCCGCGCCCGGCGCCGGGTTCCGGCGCCGGGCGGCAGGCGGTCAGGGCAGCAGGACGGTGCTGCCGGTGGTCTTGCGGGCCTCGAGCGCGCGATGGGCCTCGGCCGCATCCTTCAGCGCGAAGCGCTGGTTGACGTTGATCTTCACGGCGCCCTTCGCGACCACGTCGAACAGGGCGTTGGCGCAGGATTCCAGGTCCTCGCGCTTGGCCGTGTAGGTCGCGAGGGTCGGGCGCGTCAGGTAGAGCGAGCCCTTGGCGGCCAGCACGCCAATATCCGGTATGGAGACCGGACCCGAGGCATTGCCGTACGACACCATCATGCCGAAGGGCATCAGGCAGTCGAGCGAGGTCAGGAAGGTGTCGCGGCCGACGCTGTCGAAGACGACCGGCAGCATGGTGCCGCCCGTGATCTCCTTTACGCGCGCGGGCAGGGTGTCGGTGCCGATCACGACATGGTCGGCGCCATGGGCCCGGACCAGTTGCGCCTTCTCCTCCGTGCTGACGCTCCCGATGACGGTGGCGCCGAGATGCTTCGCCCATTGCACCATGATGAGGCCGACGCCGCCCGCCGCGGCATGGACTAGGATGGTCTGGCCGGCCTGCACCTTATAGGTCCGGGTCAGCAGGAAGCAGGCGGTCATACCCTGCAGCATCATCGCCGCCGCCTGCTCATCGGTGACGCCTGCGGGGATCTTCACAAGCCGGTCGGCCTTGATGGTCCGCGCCTCGGAATAGGCGCCGATGGGCGCAGTGGCATAGGCGACCCGATCGCCCGGCGCGACGTTGGTCACACCCTCGCCCACCGCCTCGACCACGCCGGCACCCTCCATGCCGATCGTCGCGGGCAAGGCCGGGGCCTTGTAGAGGCCAGTGCGGAAATAGACGTCGATATAGTTCAGGCCGATGGCCTTGTGCCGCACCAGCGCCTCGCCGGCCTTCGGTGCGGGGACCGGGATCTCCTCCCAGACCAGAGCCTCGGGGCCGCCATAGTCGTGGACGCGGATGGCATGGTTCATCGGAGCATCGTCCCTCGCTGGCCGACCCGGCTGAGGCCGAGCGGCAGTTCTGACACCGGTTCCGCGCGCGAGCCATAGGCGCGGCGTTCATGGTCAAGCAGCCACTGCTTGGTGGATGGTCCCTCGCCGCCGGAATAGCCGCCAAGGGCCCCGCCAGCGCCGACCACGCGATGACAGGGGATCAGGATCGGGATCGGATTGCTGCCATTCGCCTGACCGATCGCGCGGGCGGCGCTGCCGAGCTGGCGCGCCAAGTCTCCATAGCTGCGCGTCTGCCCGGCGGGAATGGCGCGGAGCGAAGCCCAGACCCGCTTCTGGAAGTCCGTACCCGAGGGTGCCAAAGGCAGGTCGAAGATCTCGCGCGTCCCGTCGAAATAATCCTGCAGTTGCGCCACGGCCGCGGCAAGCAGCGGCGTTCGCTCCTGGTCGCGACCGCGCCCCCAGTCGAGCGCAACAATGGCGCCGCCGTTTTCGGAGACTGTCAGTTCGCCGAGGGGGCTGAGGAGGGTCAGTTGCGACATGGCGATGATCCGGGGCGGCCATGCGCCACAACCTGGGGCCTTCCGTCAAGCTTCGGGCCCCTGGCGGATTGGCTAGGGCGGAGATCGCAGCCGGGCGCGGCGCGCCGCCTGACGGCCTGGCTTCGCTGCCACGGTCGCCCTGGCGGGACCGGACGGCCATGGCTACATGCGGGGCGACAGCCAGTTGGAGAGCACCCCGTGGCCAGCACCCCATCCGGGCCTTCCGCACCCCAGGCGGCCGATCCGCCGCCCTATTTCCGGGCGCATGTGTTCGTCTGCTGCAACCGGCGGCCGGACGGGCATCGCCGCGGCTCCTGCGCGGCGCGCGGCAGCGAGGAGTTGCGGGACTACATGAAGGCGCGGGCGAAGGAGATCGGCCTGCGCGGCGTGCGCGTGAACTCTGCCGGCTGCCTTGACCGCTGCGAGTTCGGGCCGACCATGGTCGTCTACCCGGAAGGGATCTGGTACAGCCCGCGCAGCCGGGAGGATGTGGACGAGATCCTGCAAGCGCATCTCATCGCCGGCGGGCGGGTGCCGCGCCTGATGCTGACGGAGCGGCATGTCGTCGAGAAGGGCTGAGCCGAGGCGGACAGACCGTCTCGGGATGAGCGCCTCACCGCCGTTTCACGTGAAACACCCGCCGAAGCACCACCGGCGCGCCGCCCCATGACCGACCTGCAGGACACCATCTTCGCGCGCGCATCGGGCGCCGGCGGAGCGGCAATAGCCGTTGTCCGGCTCTCCGGCCCCCGCACAGGAGACGTACTGCGCAAGCTGACCGGAGCTCTGCCACAAGCCCGCCTTGCGAGTCTGCGCGCGTTGCGAGACCCGCAAACGGAGGAGGTGCTGGATCGAGCGTTGCTTCTCTGGTTCCCCGGCCCGGCAAGCTTCACGGGAGAGGATTCAGCCGAACTGCATCTGCACGGCGGCCCAGCGGTGGTGGCGGATGTCGCGGAGGCGCTGGTCGGCCTGGGATGCCGGCCTGCGGAGGGGGGCGAGTTCACGCGTCGGGCCTTCCTCCATGGCAAGCTTGACCTGACGCAGGCGGAGGCGGTGGCCGACCTGGTTGCCGCCGAGACAAGCGCGCAGCGGCGCCAGGCCCTGCGCCAGGCTGATGGTGCGCTGGGACAGCTCTATGCGGCGTGGACGGCACGGGCGAGCCGCATGCTTGCGCACCAGGAAGCCGCGATCGAGTTCACGATGGACGACCTGCCGACCGACCTCGACCGCACCGCGCGGCGGATGGCAGCGGAGCTGGCCGCCGAGATCGCGCAACACCTGGATGACGGGCGCCGGGGCGAGAAGCTGCGCGAGGGACTCTCGGTCGCCATCGTCGGACCCCCGAATGCCGGGAAGTCCTCGCTCCTGAACGCGCTGTCCGGGCGCGAGGCGGCGATCGTCTCGGCCCAACCGGGCACGACCCGCGACGTCGTCGAATGCCGGCTGCTCCTTGGCGGGGTGCCCGTCACGCTGGCAGACACGGCAGGGTTGCGGGCCAGCGCGGACGAGATCGAGCGCGAGGGTGTGCGGCGTGCCCGTCGCCGGGCGCAGGAAGCGGACGTCCTCATCGCCGCGCTGCCGGCCGACAGCGCGCCGGACGCGCAGACGCTGGCGTTGGTCGCCGGCCGGCAGGACGCCCTGCTTGTCGCGACCAAGTGCGACTTGGCCGAGCCGCCGGCGGAGATCACCGGCCGCTCTGTCCTCCCGACCAGCGCGCGGATGGGCACCGGGCTTGCTGAGCTCACCGCGGAACTCACCCGGCGCGCCGAACAGCAGGCGGGCGCCACGGATGCCCCGCTGATTACGCGGGCCCGCCATCGGGCCGCCCTTCACGAAGCGCGTGATCTGCTGATGGAGGCGCAGGCGGCGCGGCAGCCCGAACTGGCGGCCGAGGCCTATCGTGGGGTCGTCCGGGCGCTGGGGCGCCTGACCGGCCATGTCGGCGTCGAGGATGTGCTCGACATCGTCTTCGGCGACTTCTGCATCGGCAAGTAGCTGGCCTATATCCCGCCGGATGAATGGCAACGCGTATGACGTGGTGGTGGTCGGCGGCGGGCATGCCGGCTGCGAGGCGGCCGCAGCCGCCGCGCGCTGTGGCGCGCGCACCCTGCTGCTGACGCACCGCCTGGACCGCATCGGCGAGATGTCCTGCAACCCCGCGATCGGCGGCGTCGGCAAGGGGCATCTCGTGCGGGAAATCGACGCCCTCGACGGCGTCATGGCGCGCGCCGCCGATGCCGCCGCGATCCACGGCAAGCTGCTGAACCGCAGCAAGGGCCCCGCGGTCCGCGGCCCTCGCATCCAGGCCGACCGGAGACTCTACCGGAACGCCATGCAGGCACTCCTTCGGGATGTGCCCGGGCTGGACCTGCTCGCCGAAGCGGCAGAGGACATCGAATGCGACGGCGCCGGCGGTATCGCGGCGGTGGTCACCGCCTCTGGCCGCCGGATCGCCTGCCGCGCCCTGGTTCTCACCACCGGCACATTCCTCCGTGGCGAGATCCATATCGGCGAGCAGCGGATCCCTGCCGGGCGGCGCGACGACGCGCCAGCGGTCGGGCTCGCTCTTGCGCTTGAGCGGCTGGGCCTGCCGCTTGCCCGCCTGAAGACCGGCACGCCGCCGCGCCTGGACCGGCGCAGCATTGATTGGGAGGGGCTGGAGGCGCAGCCGGGCGATGAGCCGCCGGAGCCGATGTCCTGGCTCACGGACCGGATCAGCAACCCCCAGGTGGAATGCCGGATCACCTACACGGCGCCCGCCACACATCAGCTGATCCGAGCCAACCTGCATCGCACCGCCGTCTATGGGGGCCGGATCCAGGGCGTCGGGCCCCGCTACTGTCCCTCCATCGAGGACAAGGTCGTCCGCTTCGCCGAACGTGACCGGCACCAGATCTTCCTCGAGCCCGAGGGGCTGGATGACGACACGGTCTATCCGAACGGCATCTCGACGAGCCTGCCGGAGGAGGTGCAGGCCGCCATTCTCACGACGATTCCGGGCCTTGAGCGTGCGCGGATCCTTCGGCCCGGCTATGCGATCGAATACGATCACGTGGACCCGCGTGCGCTTGCACCGAGCCTGGAAGTCCGCAGCGTCCCTCGTCTCTTTCTGGCCGGGCAGATCAACGGCACGACCGGGTATGAGGAAGCGGCTGCGCAAGGGCTCATGGCGGGCCTGAACGCCGCCCGCCGCGCTGACGGCACCGAGCCTGATCGGATCCTGACCCGCGCCGAAGCCTATATCGGCGTGCTGATCGACGACCTCGTCCTGCAGGGCGTGTCGGAGCCCTATCGCATGCTGACCGCACGCGCAGAGCACCGCCTGAGCCTTCGGGCGGACAATGCCGGTCTGCGCCTGACGGAGCGCGGCATCGGCTGGGGTTGCATCGGTCCCGAACGGGCGCGGCGGCACGCCGCCTTTGCCCAGGCAGTCGCCGACGGCTGCGAACGGGCGCGGCGCGAGGATGCGACGCCCGGAGAGCTTGCGGCGGCCGGACTGCCTGCACCAGCGGATGGCCGGCGACGGACTGTGCTCGAAGTCCTCGGCATGCCGGAAGTCACCTCTGCCGCAGCCGGTCGGGCCTTTCCCTGGCTCCTCGATCTCTCCACGCCCGTGCTGACGCAGCTCGAAGCCGAGGCCCTCTACGCGCCCTATCTCCGCCGGCAGGAAGCCGAACGCCGCCTGATCGAGCGCGAGGACCGCCTCGCGATCCCGGACGGGATCGATTTCGGCTCCATCCCCGGCCTTTCCGGGGAGATGCAGCAGCGCCTCGCCGCGGCGCGGCCGGCGACGCTCGGCTCCGCGACGCGCATTGCCGGGATCACGCCAGCCGCCGTCGCCGCCTTGGCAGTCCACCTGCGTCGCGACGCCGCACGGTGAGCGTTTCACGTGGAACGCTCGGGGACGAAGGCGGGCAGGCCAACCCCCTGGAGGATCGCCTGCGGCAGTTCCTGGAACTCCTGCTGCGCTGGAACAGCCGCATCAACTTGGTGGCCGATCGTGACCCGGCAGCGATCCGCCGCCGGCACATAGAGGACTCGCTGCAACTCCGGCCCCTGCTTCCGCAAGGCCATGGCCCCATCGGCGACCTGGGCAGCGGCGGCGGCTTTCCGGGCCTAGTGCTCGCCATGGCCGAGTCGCGCCCGTTCCACCTCATCGAGTCGGACCGCCGGAAGGCGGCCTTCCTGACCGAGGCCGCCGCGCAACTCGGCCTGCATCATGTGCGCGTGCACCCCGACCGCATCGAGGCCGCGCGCCCCCCGCCGCTGGTCGCCATCACGGCCCGCGCCCTGGCGCCGCTCGATGCCCTGCTCGGCCATGCCGAGCGGCTGCTTGAGCCCGGCGGCATCGCCCTCTTCCCGAAGGGACGCACGGCCGAGGCCGAGTTGACCGATGCCGGGCGCCGCTGGACATTCCAGACGGACCGCTTCCCCAGTCGCACCGACCCCGAGGCCACCATCCTTCGCCTGAGCCAGATCCGACGTGCCGGACCCGACATCTGACCGCGGGCCGCCGCGCGTGCTGGCCTTCGCCAACCAGAAGGGTGGCGTGGGCAAGACGACCACGGCCATCAACCTCGCCACCGCGCTGGCGGCCGAGCACAAGGTGCTCCTCCTCGACCTCGACCCGCAGGGCAATGCCTCCACGGGGCTCGGCATCAGCCGGGAAGATCGCGGAGCCGGCACCTACGCCCTGCTGGTCGCGGGCCGCCCACTCACCGAGCTCATCCGCCCAACCGCCGTGCCCAACCTCTCGATCCTGCCTGCCGACCCCGATCTTGCCGGCGCGGAGATTGAGCTCGTCACCTTCGAGAACCGGGAGCGACGCCTGGCCACGGCCATGGCCGCCGCCAGGCCGACGCTCGCGGAGTTCGACTTCGTCTTCCTGGACTGCCCACCCTCGCTCGGCCTGCTCACCCTGAACGCCCTCGTCGCCGCGGATGGCGTCATCGTGCCCCTGCAGACCGAGTTCTTCGCCCTGGAAGGGATCAGCCAGATCACGCGAACGATCGATCGCGTGCGCCGCGCGCTCAACCCCCGGTTGCAGCTCGATGGCATCGTGCTGACCATGGTTGACCGCCGGAACAATCTGTCCGAACTCGTCGCGGCCGACGTCCGGGGCTTCTTCAAGGACAAGGTGTTCGAGACGGTGATCCCGCGGAACGTGCGGATCAGCGAGTCCCCTTCCCACGGCCTGCCCGTCCTGCTCTACGATTTCCGCTCGCCGGGCGCCCAGGCGCATCTCAGGCTGGCCGCCGAATTCCTGAAGAGGGAGCGCTCGCGCCGTCGCGCCGCATGAGCAGCACCACCCGCAAGCCCCCGCCCCCACGCCTCGGCCGCGGCCTGTCCGCGCTGATCCCGGATGCCCCGGCGGCGGAAGACGGCACCACCCTCCGCACGCTGCCGATCGAGACGCTGGAGCCCGGCCCGTTCCAGCCGCGCGGCGGGATGGACAAGGCCAGCCTGGAGGAGCTCGCCGCCTCCATCCGCGAGCACGGCATCCTGCAGCCCATCCTCGCCAGGCCGAAGCCCGGCCTCGACAACCGCTACCAGATCATCGGCGGCGAGCGCCGCTGGCGCGCCGCGCAGGCGGCCCAGCTGCATGAGGTGCCGGTCCTCGTCCGGGACCTGGGCGACCGCGAGGCCATGGCGGTCGGCCTCGTCGAGAACCTGCAGCGCCAGGACCTCAACGCCATCGAGGAAGCGGAGGGCTATCGCCGGCTGCTCGATGAGTTCGGCCTGACCCAGGACGCGCTCGGCCAGGCCGTCGGCAAGAGCCGCAGCCATGTCGCCAACACGCTGCGCCTGCTCACCCTTCCCGACCCGGTGCGCGACCTGGTCGCCAACGGCGCCCTCTCGGCCGGCCATGCGCGCGCCATCATCGGCACGAAGGACCCCGGGCGCCTCGCCGCGCAGATCATCGCGCGCAGCCTGAACGTGCGGCAGGCGGAAGCGCTGGCCGCAGCCGAAAACCGCCCGCGCCCGTCAGGGACCGGCCGGGTGGAGCGGGATCCGGACCTGGCCGCTCTCGAACGCGATCTGACCGAGCGTCTCGGCATCGTCGTGTCCGTCCGTCCGCAGGGCAAGGGAGGCGAGGTCGTGATCCGCTATCGCGACCTCGACCAGCTCGACGGCCTGATCCGTCTTCTCCAAGGCGGCGGCTGAAGCCGTCACGCCGGAACGAGGCGCCTCGGCTCATCGGCCGCCGCGTAATATAATATCGGCGAGCCTTTCTGGTGATCCGATGGCGGCCCGCGCAATGTGCGCGGGCCGAGCGGCCGAATGGCCGCCGCCGCTTGTCCGGCGTCTGAGGGCGTTTTCGGGTCACCGAAAACGCACACCGGTATAAGCCCTCACGCCGCAGGATTGCGCTGATCCTGCTACTGCGCTCCAGCGGCGCCTCTTTCGCTCCTAGAGCCTCGCGGTGCCGCCGCGCGCGCGGCTTCGAGCACATCGCCGTCGCTGACATCCGCCCGCCACCTGCGCCGGCGGAGCGACCGGCCGTCGCGCGCAGCAGCGGGACCGGCGCGCCCTTCACGTGGCGGCTCAAACCGCGGGTTGCGCTGCGGCGCCGCGCATCGCCCGCGGCCTATCGCGTCACGCCGCCGCTTCGCCCTTCACCGGCAGCCCTTCGGCGCGGCGGGCGTTCTTCTTGCGCTCATGCGGGTCGAGGTAGCGCTTGCGCAGGCGGATCGCGCCCGGCGTCACCTCCACCAGCTCGTCATCCTCGATGTAGGAGATCGCCTGCTCCAGGCTCATCCGCCGCGGCGGGATCAGCAGCAGCGCGTCGTCCTTGCCGGCGGCGCGGATGTTGGTGAGCTTCTTCTCCTTCACTGGGTTCACCTCGAGGTCCTCGCCGCGCGAGTTCTCGCCGATGATCATGCCGGTGTAGACCTTCGCGCCCGGGTCCACGAACAGCGCGCCGCGCTCCTGCAGGTAGAACAGCGCATACTGCGTCGTCTCGCCGTCCACGTTGGAGATGAGCGACCCGTTGCGCCGCCCCTCGATCGGGCCGGCCCAGGCGCCGTAGCCGTGGAACAGGCGGTTCATCATGCCGGTGCCGCGCGTGTCCGTCATGAACTCGCCGTGGTAGCCGATGAGGCCGCGCGAGGGGATCAGGAAGGTCAGCCGCACCTTGCCGCCGCCCGAAGGCCGCATGTCCTGCATCTGGCCCTTGCGGATCGAGAGCTTCTCGACGACCACGCCGGAATAGCCCTCGTCCACGTCGACCAGCACTTCCTCGTAGGGCTCTTCCTTCTCGCCCGTCTCCGGGTTGTCGCGGGTCAGCACGCGAGGGCGGCCGATGGTCAGCTCGAAGCCTTCGCGGCGCATCGTCTCGATCAGCACGCCGAGCTGGAGTTCGCCGCGGCCGGCGACCTCGAAGGCGTCCACTTCCTCGGACACCTTCACCTTGATGGCGACGTTGCCCTCGGTCTCCTTGAAGAGCCGGTCGCGGATCTGGCGCGAGGTCACCTTCTTGCCCTCGCGGCCGCCGAGCGGGCCGTCATTGATGCGGAAGGTCATGGCGAGCGTCGGCGGGTCCACCGGGATGGCGTGCAGCGGCTCCGCCACCTCGGGAGCGGCGATGGTGTCGGGGATGGTGGCGTCGGAGAGGCCCGCGATCGCGACGATGTCGCCCGCCTGCACCTCATCCACCGGCACGCGATCCAGGCCGGAATAGGTCATCAGCTTCGTCAGGCGCCCGGTTTCCACCACGCTGCCGTCCTGGCGCAGCACGCGCACGGGCATGTTGATGCGCCCGACGCCCTGCTCCACGCGGCCGGTCAGGATGCGGCCGAGGAAGTTGTCGCTCTCCAGGATCGCCGCGTTCATCGCGAAAGGTTTCTCGAGTTCCACCTTCGGCGGCGGAACATGCGACAGGATCAGGTCGAACATCGGCGACAGGTCCTTGCGCGGCCCGTCGAGCGACAGGTCCGCCCAGCCCTGGCGGCCGGAGGCGAACAGCGTGTGAAAGTCCAACTGCTCGTCATTCGCACCCAGCGCGGCGAACAGATCAAAAACCTCGTTGTGGACCTCGTCGGGACGGGCGTCGCCGCGGTCCACCTTGTTGATCACGACGATCGGCTTCAGGCCGCGCGCCAGCGCCTTGGTCAGCACGAACTTGGTCTGCGGCAGCGGGCCCTCGGCGGCGTCGCACAGCACGATGGCGCCATCCACCATGGACAGGATGCGCTCCACCTCGCCGCCGAAATCGGCGTGGCCGGGCGTGTCCACGATGTTGATCTTCACGCCCTTCCACTCGACCGCGGTGGACTTGGCCAGGATGGTGATGCCTCGCTCGCGCTCCAGGTCGTTGCGGTCGAGCGCGCGCTCGGCCACCTGCTGGTTGGCGCGGAAGGCGCCGGCCTGCTTCAGGAGGTTGTCCACGAGCGTCGTCTTGCCGTGGTCAACGTGAGCGATGATCGCGACGTTGCGCAGTTGCATGATGAGGGTCCGGGTTTGGTTCGGCCCGACCCCGCAAACCCCCGGGCAACCGTCACGAAACGGTCATCCAGGGCGAAACGCCGGGCCTTTGGCTTGATGCAGCGCACACATAAGCGCGCCGCCCCCAAAAAGCGAGCAGGAATCGGGGCGGGGGCGGGCCTGCGCCGCCCGCAACCCGCCGAGACGCCGAAAATCCCGCCGCGTCAGGCCGCGACCAGCGCCTTCAGGTCGGTCTGCGGGCGCGCCCCGAAATGGCTGATCGCCTCCGCCGCCGCCACCGACCCCCAGCGCCCGCATTCGCCGAGCGGCCGGCCCAGCGCATGGGACGCGAGGAAGCCGGCGGCATAGGCGTCGCCGGCGCCGGTAGTGTCCACCACCTTGGTCGGCACCGCCGCCACCTCGAGCGTCGTCTCGCCGGCGACGACCACGCTGCCCTTCTCGCTGCGCGTCACCGCCGCCAGGCCCACCTCCTCCCGCACGGCGGCGAGCGCCATGGCGAAGTCGTCGGTCTCGTAGAGGGAGAGAAGCTCGGCCTCGTTGGCGAACAGGATGTCCACCTCGTTCCGCACCAGGTCGCGGAAGGCGGCGCGGTGGCGGCCGACGCAGAAGGGATCGGACAGCGTCAGCGACACCTGCCGCCCCGCGCCATGCGCGACCTTCGCCGCCTTGCGGAAGGCGGCCTGCGCGGCCGGCGGGTCGAAGAGGTAGCCTTCCATGTAGGTGATGGCGGCCGAGGCGACCTCGGCCTCGTTCACGTCCTCCGGCCCGAAATGCACGCAGGCGCCGAGAAAGGTGTTCATGGTGCGCTGCGCATCGGGCGTCACCAGGATGAGGCAGCGTGCCGTCGGCGCCCCGCCGACCAGCGGGGCGGAGGGGAAGCGCACGCCGGCCGCGCGGATGTCATGCGCGAACACCGTGCCCAGCGCGTCATCCGCGACCTTGCCGAGATAGCCGACCCGCGCCCCGAGCGCGGCCGCCACCGCGCAGGTGTTGCCGGCGGACCCGCCGGAGCTCTCCACCCCCGGCCCCATCGCCGCATAGATCCGCTCCGCCGCCGCCGCGTCGATCAGGGTCATGCTGCCCTTCGCCATGTCATGCGCCGCGAGGAAGGCGTCGTCCGCGCGGGTCAGCACGTCCACGATGGCATTGCCGATGCCGAGGACATCGAGGGCGGGGGAGGTCATGGGTCGTTTCGGTCTCGGCCAGAAGGGGAGTTGAAGCGGCCGGACGTTGCCGGAACCGGTTCGGCGAAGCTAGTCCCTGCCGGATGCTTCGCCCCCTCCTCCTCGCCGCAGGCCAGCTCACCGACCCGGCCTTCCGCCGCCCGCTGTTGATCGGCGCAGGGCTGGCGCTCGCCCTCGGCCTGGCGCTCGCGGCCGGGGTGAGCTGGGGCGTCGGCTGGCTGGCCGGCGGCGAGGGCTGGCTTGCATCGCTTGCCGCGGCGGCCGGCGGCCTGCTGGCGCTGTTCGCGCTGTGGTGGCTCTTCGTGCCGGTGCTGCTGGCGGTCGCCAGCATCTTCACCGATGGCGTCGCCGCGGCGGTGGAGCAGCGCCACTACCCGTCCTTGCCCCCGCCCGCCGGGGCCTCGGCGCCCGAACAGGCCTGGGCGGGCCTGGTGCTGGCGGCGAAGATGGCGGTGCTGACCTTCGTGCTGCTGCCGCTCTCGCTGCTGATCCCCGTGTTCGGCGCGGCGGCGCTGTGGGCCGTGGCGGCGGTCGGCCTGGGGGAGGGCCTGTTCCAGGGGGTCGCGTTGCGCCGCATGTCGCCCGCGGCGGCGAAGGCCAGGGCACGGACGCTGCGCTGGCGCATCTGGGGGGTGGGCGGGGTCTTCGCTCTGCTCGCCGTGGTGTCGCCGCTGAACCTGCTGGTCCCCGTGCTGGGCACGGCGGCGATGGTGCACGTGCTCCACCGCAACACCGTGTGAAATCGGCAACGAACCGCAGGCGGATGCAGCCGCAAAGCTTGTGGACAACTGCCGTCGAGCGGGCATCGGCCCGTTGTGCCGGCGCGGGGGCGCGTGTTAGCCCCAAGGGCATGGCGCCGGGGTGATGGATGCCCGCCGGTGCCCCGGCGCGGCAGCGCCGTGTCGTCTCGAGAGGGGGGGCCAGCCGCGCCATGAACGTCTTCCGCCGCCGCGATTCCGCCGCTCCGGAGCCTCAGCCGGCCACCGTGCCGACGGCCCGCGATCCCGATCTCGGCGTGCCGCCTCGTCTTCCATCCAGGGACAATCCGACCATGAGCCTCGCGCCCAAGCCCGGCACCGCGCCCACCCCGCCCGTCGGGCCGACGCCGCCTTCCGGCACCGCGATCCCGCCGCGCCCGACGCTCGGCGCCGCGCCCAGCATCGGCGCCCCGCCAGCGCCGAGCCCGCGGCCGTCCAGTGCGGACCGGCGCACCCTGGTGGTCGGGCGCGGCATCAGCCTGCAGGGCACGGTCAGCGAGGCCGAGCGCCTGGTGGTCGAGGGCACGGTCGAGAGCCAGATGATCCAGGCGACCGAGCTCTCCATCAGCGAGACCGGCGTCTTCAAGGGCGAGGTCCAGGTCGAGGATGCCGAGATCGCCGGCACCTTCGACGGCACCATCACCGCCCGCGGCGCGCTGGTGATCCGCGCGACCGGCCGGGTGATCGGCGTGGCGCGCTGCCGCCGGCTGTCGGTGGAGGAAGGCGGGCAGGTGTCCGGCCGCATGGAGATGCTGAGCGACGCGCAGGCCGCGGCGCCGGCGCCCCTCCCGGTTCCCGCCGAAGCCTGATGCGCGGGCCGGCGCGCGCGGGGCTCCTGCTCGCGCTGCTGCTGCCCGTCGCCTGCGCCCAGCCCGGCCCGCCCGAGGCGGCGCAGGTGCTGGAGGAGGTGCTGGCGGCGCACAACGCCAGCATCGCCGGGGTGCAGGGCCGACCGGTTGCGGCCGCGTCGGTGGCGGCGCAGCCGGCCTCGGCGCCCGCCGCCGCACCCTCGCCCGCGCGCGCCGGCGGCGCACCGCCCGACGCCGCCGGCGATCTGGTCGGCCTGACGCCGGAGGCGCTGCGCCAGCAACTGGGCGAGCCGCGTCTGCGCCGGCCGGAAGGCCCGGCGGAGGTCTGGCATTACCAAGCCAGCCAGTGCCATCTCGACCTGGTGCTGTATCCCGCCGACGGGCCGCGCGCCGGGCTCCGCGTTGGCTTCGCCTCGGCACGTTCGGTCGGTACGGCGCGGCGCGGCGAGGCCGCCTGCCTGCGCGACATCGCGCGCAGCGGCGGCACGCGGCGTGCGCCGGCCACGGAGCAGGCGCTCGCGGGCGCATAGCGCCCGCCGCCCACGCAGCATGACCCTCGCTCCCTGGGCAGACGCCTTCGTGCCCGTCTTCGGCCTGCTCGCGCTCGGCGCGCTGCTGAAGCGCCGCCTGCTGCGCGACGATGCCGTCTGGGCCGGGATCGAGCGCCTGGTGTTCTGGGTGCTCCTGCCCTGCCTGATCGCCGGCGCGCTCTCCGCCGTGCGCTTCGACACGCTGCCGGTCGGCGGCATGGCGGTGGCACTGTGGGCGGCGCTGAGCGCCGGCACGGCGTTGGCCGTCGCTCTGTCGCGGCTGCTCGGGCACGGGCATGCGGCGATGACCTCGGTGCTGCAGGGCGGCATCCGGTTCAACAACCTGATGGGCTTCGCCATCGGCGGGGCGATCTGGGGTGCCGAGGGCATCGCCTATGCCGCGGTGGCCACCGGCATCATCGTGCCCTTCGTGCAGGCTGTGGCGACCATCGCCTTCGTCGCCGGGCGCGGCAGCGTGCGGGTGCTGCCGCTGCTGCGGCAGGTGCTGCTCAACCCGCTGATCCTGGGCTGCCTGGCCGGCTTCGCGATCGGGCTGGTCGGCGGCCTACCGCCGGGGCTGCAGCCCGCGGTGCGGAACCTGGGCAATGCCTCCATCGCGCTCGGCCTGCTCTGCGTCGGCGCGGCGCTGACGCTGCAGGGGCTGGGCGACAGGCCGGCGACGCAGGCGGCAACGGCGCTGCTGAAGCTGCTGGTCATGCCGCTGATGACCTGGGCGTTCTGCGCCGCGCTCGGCCTGGGTCCGCTCGCCACCGCCATCGCCGTGCTGTTCATGGCGCTGCCGACGGCGGCGACGAGCTATGTGATGGCGCGCGCGATGGGCGGCGACGCGAAGCTGATGGCCGCGATCACCACCAGCGAGCATCTGCTGTCGGTGCTGACGCTGCCCGTGTGGGTTTGGCTGCTGACGCGGTAGTCGCGACGGCTCGTTTGCGCGGTCGGTCGTGCCCCCACCCCGACCCTCCCCCGCACTGCGGGGGAGGGAGAAAACAGACGCCCCTACTCCGCCGGGAGGCGCAGATACCGGTCCTCCAGGCTGCGCCAGGTCGCGTTGTCGAACAGCGACCACAGCTCACCATGGCTGTACATGCGGCTCGCCATCGCGTTGCTGCTGCCCGTCTCCTTGAGGCTCGCCAGCATCTCCATCCCCGCCTTGGCGAACAGGCGCGTGAGCGCGTTGGGATAGATCGCAAGACGAAAGCCAAGCGCCTGCAACCGCTCCGCCGGCAGGATCGGCGTCTTGCCGCCTTCCACCATGTTCGCCAGCAGCGGCACGCCGGGGAAGGCGCGGCCCACTTCCGCCAGCTCCGCCTCGCTCTGCGGGCTTTCGACGAAGATCACGTCCGCCCCCGCCGCGCGATAGGCCTTCGCACGCGCGATGGCGGCGGGCAGCCCCTCGCCCGCGCGCGCATCGGTGCGCGCGATCACCACGAAGTCGGGATCGCGCCGCGCCTCGATCGCCGCGCGGATGCGCATCACCATCGTCTCGACCGGCGCGATGACGCGGCCCGGCTCATGGCCGCATTTCTTCGGCCATTCCTGGTCCTCGATCTGGATCGCGGAGACGCCGGCGCGTTCGTATTCGCGCACCGTGCGGATCACGTTGATCGGCCCGCCATAGCCCGTGTCGCCATCCGCGATGACGGGAATGGAGACCACGTCGCAGATCCGCCGCACGCGATCGAGCATCTCCGCGAAGGACACCGCGCCGAGATCCGGCGCGCCCATCGTGCTGATCGAGACGCCGGCACCCGTGATGTAGAGCGCCGGGAAGCCGCTCGCCTCCACCAGCCGCGCGCCGAGGCAATCGAAGGCGCCCGGCGCGAGGAACAGGCTCTCGCCCGCCAGCAGCTCGCGCAGGCGGCGATGGCGGCCGGGCGCGTCGGCAAGGCCGATGGGCAGTGTGGGCGGCGTGGTCATGCTGTCTCCTTGGCGGCTGTCGCGCGGATGTGCTGGCGGAAGCGCGGCATCACCTCCTCCGCCAGGCGGTGCATGGTCTCGCTCTCCCACGCGGCATTCGGGCCGCTCCAGTCGAGGCCGGCCATCAGCAGATGGTCGAAGGCGCCGATGCGGTCCCGCAGCGCGACCAGCTTGTCGAGCACGGTGGCGGGGGAGCCGGCGACGACGCAGTCCTCGATGATGGCTTCGAGTGTCACGGCCTCGTCCGGCGTGTCCTCGCGCGGCTTCAGCGTGCCGAGCTGCCCGGCGCGGCGGGCCAGCGAGGAGAGGTAGTGGAAGTAGTAGCGGTTGGCGGAGGCCTCATCGAACATGCGGTCACGCGCCTCCGCATCCGTCACGGCGATGCAGAAGTTTCGGGCGAGGCGCCACTCGTTGCCCGCCTTCACGCCCTGCGCATCGCGCGCGGCACGCAGCGTGCGGCCATGGCCTTCGACGATGCGCTCCGCGACGAAGTTGGCGGACACCACGCCCCAGCCGCGCTCCACCGCCATCTTCACCCCAAAACTGTCGGCGCTGCGCGCGGTGATGGCGATGGGCGGATGCGGGCGCTGCCAGGGCTTGGGCATGGTGCCGACGCCGAATTCCGGGATCACCGCATTGACGATGCGCGCCGACCAAGTCGGGCCTTCGATGTCGTAGGGCGGGTCCTGGCGCCAGATCGCGAGGATCGTGTCCATCGCCTCCAGCATGCGCTTGCCGCGCTGCATCGGGTCGGTGTTGCCGAACAGCTCGAAATCGGAAGGCAGCCCGCCCGGCCCGATGCCGAGGATCAGGCGCCCGCCCGTCATGTGGTCGAACTGCGCGACCTCGGCCGCGACCTTCGCCGGGTGGTGGTTCGGCAGGTTGATCACGCCGGTGGCAAAGGTGAGCTTCGTCCGCGCCGCCAGGGACGCCATGAACATCAGCGGCGAGGGGATCGGCTCCGACGAGGCCGAGAAATGCTCGCCCACCCAGAGCTCGTCGAAGCCGAGGCGATCGGCCAGCAGCGATTTTTCGGCGTCCTCGGCCAGCAATTCGTGCATCGGCCGCTCGGGCGGATGCAGCGGCATCATGAACAGGCCGAGACGCATGGCCGTTTCCTTCCCCTTTGCCGCAAGGGTTACCGGCTGCGCGCGCATGGCGCCAGCCGCACCCCTCAGCGGCGGGGCAGGAAGCCCACCAGGCGCTCGGCCTCCTCGCAGATCGGCGTGGCGATCGCGTCCGCGCGGTCGGCGCCGAGCCGCAGCGCCGCATCCAGCGCGCCGGGGTCCTGCAGAAGTCGGTTCATCTCGGTGCGGATCGGGTCGAGATGCGCCACCAGCGCCTCGGCCAGCACTTCCTTGAAGGCGCCGAATCCCTTGCCGCCATGGTGGCGCAGCACGCCCGCATGGGTCTCGCCGGTGATCGCCGCCAGGATGCCGACGAGGTTGCGCGCCTCCGGCCGTCCTTCCAGCCCCGCCTCGCTCTCCGGCAGCGGCTCGGGGTCGGTCTTGGCGCGGCGGATCTTCAGCGCGATCGCGTCGTGGTCGTCGTTGATGTTGATGCGCGACTGGTCGGAGGGGTCCGACTTCGACATCTTCTTCGTCCCGTCGCGGAGCGACATCACGCGCGCGGCGACGCCCTGGATCAGCGGCTCGATCGTCGGGAAGAAATCCACGCCGTAGTCGTGATTGAACTTCTGGGCGATGTCGTTGGCCAGCTCCAGGTGCTGCTTCTGGTCGTCGCCGACCGGAACCTTGGTGGCGTGATAGGTCAGGATGTCGGCCGCCATCAGGTTCGGATAGACGTAGAGGCCGGCGCTCGCGGCCTCCCGGTCCTTGCCGGCCTTGTCCTTGAACTGCGTCATCCGGTTCAGCCAGCCGATGCGCGCGACGCAGTTGAAGATCCAGGCCAGCCGCGTGTGGGCATGCACATGGGACTGCAGGAACAGGATGCAGCGCTTCGGATCGAGGCCGCAGGCGATCAGCGCCGCGGCCATCTCCCGCGTCTGGCGCGCCAGCTCCTGCGGGTCCTGCCAGACGGTGATGGCGTGCAGGTCCACCACGCAGAAGATGCACTCATGCGTGTCCTGCATCGGCACCCAGTTGCGGATGGCGCCGAGATAATTGCCGAGGGTGGGCACGCCCGAGGGCTGGATGCCGGAGAATACGCGGTTGTTGGTCGGGGCCATCGTGTTCGCTCTGGCTGCAGTGGCGCGCTGTGTCGGGCGGGCGGCGCCGGTCCGTCAAGCCGCCGCGGGCGGGTAGTCCCGGTGGCCGAAGATCGCGGTGCCGACGCGCACCAGCGTCGCGCCCTCCGCGATCGCGATCTCGTAGTCGGCGCTCATGCCCATGGAGAGGGTCCTGAGCCCGTGCTTCGCGGCGAGCTCCGCGAGCCAGGCGAAATGCGGCCGGGGGTCGGCCCCCACGGGCGGGATGCACATCAGGCCGCTGATCGCCAGCCCATGCTCCTCGCGGCAGGCGCGGAGGAAGGCGCCGGCCTCGGCGCGCGGGATGCCGGCCTTCTGCGGCTCGTCGCCGGTGTTGACCTGCACCAGCAATTCGGGCGTCCGGCCCTCCTTACGGATCGACGCGGCGAGCGCGGCGGCGAGCTTCGGGCGGTCCAGGCTCTCGATCACATCGGCCACGCGCACGGCGTCGCGCGCCTTGTTGGTCTGCAGCGCGCCGATGAGGTGCAGGCGGAGCGTGGGGTGGGCCGGGCGCAAAGACGGAAACTTCTGCTGCGCCTCCTGCACCCGGTTCTCGCCGAACACGGTCTGCCCGGCGGCCAGCGCCTCCAGCACCGCTTCGGCCGGATGCGTCTTGGAGACGGCGACGAGGGTGACCGAGGCCGGGTCGCGGTTGGCGCGCGCGCAGGCCTCGGCGATCCTGGCACGGATGGCGGCGAGGTTGCGGGCGATGTCGGTCATGCGGGCGGTCCGGCGATGCGTGGCCGGACGCTAGAGCATTTTCGAGCCAAGCGGAATCGCTTGGCGACTCGGAAAATGCGGCAAAACAAGGAGCTAGACCCGTTTCACCGCGCCGGTCGCGGTGGAACGGGTTTAGGGGGGTGGTCGCGCCGGCTCAAGCCGGCGACGGGGGCCGGCGGGCGAAGGGTGCCGCGCCTGTGGCTGCTGTCGGACCCGGTGCGGCTGCCGGATCCGGTCGCCTCGGCGCGGCGCCTGCCGCGCGGGGCGGCCGTGCTGGCGCGCGGCGCCGGGCCGGCGGTGCTCGGCCGGCTGGCTCGGCTGGCGCGCGGCCGAGGGCTCGCCCTGCTGCTGGGTGGCGAGGGGCGGGCGGCGCTGTCGCTCCGCGCCGGGCTGCATGTGCCGGACCGCGCGGCGGCGCGGGGGCTGCTGCCATTCCTGCGGGCACGACGCGGCGGGGCGCCCTGGGCCCTGCTCTCGGTCGCGGTGCATGGGCGGGCGGGCATGGCGCGCGGGCGACGGCTGAGAGCGGATTGCGCCCTGCTCTCCCCCGCCTTCGCCACGGCGAGCCACCCCGGCGCGCGCGCGCTGGGGCCGCTGCGCTGGGCGGCGCTGGCCCGGGCGCTCGGGCGACCGGCAGTGGCGCTGGGCGGTGTCGGGCCGGAAACGGCGGGCCGGCTGCCGCGGCGCGGGGCGGGCCGCGCTGCTGGCCTCGCGGCGATCGGCGCGCTGGCCTCCGCCTCAGGGCCGGAGGGGGGGCTGTGGCGGGAGCGCCACAGTGTTTCGCGGAAGTCGCGTTGAGGCTTTGTGGCCGATGGACCTCCGCGCGAGCCCGCGACAATAGTCTCCGCGGGTCTGACCGCGGGCGGAGCAATTCCGATCGTGGCACCTGTCGAGGGGGGCAGGCGGGCCGAAACATACCGGGGCGACCCGGTTCAGGAGGAGGTTTACGAATGCGCAAGATTTTGCTGGGCACCACGGCGGTGGTCGGCGCTGCGCTGATCGGGGCGACGACCGCCCAGGCGCAGACGGCACCCACGGTCCGCCTCGGCGGCTACATGATCTTCGAGGCGCAGTGGAACGACGACGACTTCGACTACGCGCGTGGCGTCCCGACCGGCGTGAACGGCGCCGGCCAGCAGCGCCGCAGCCGCTGGGACATGAAGAATGAGGTCGAGCTGCAGATCTTCGTGAACGGCAAGGCCGCCAACGGCATGGCCTACGGCGCCGTCATGGAGATCCAGAACGACGGCACGGGCGGCACGATCTTCGACATCGACGAAGCCTACATCTTCATGTCGTCGCCGACCCTCGGCACGCTGCGCTTCGGTGAAGAGGACAGCGCCGCGAACCTGATCCAGGTGCGTCCGCCCAGCGTGACGGGCAGCGGCGTGGACGGCGACTGGGATGACGGCCTGCTGTCCTCCACCGCCTTCACCGGCGGCGGCCCCTCGCTGCTGACCGGCATCAACGACGGCAACGACTCCACGAAGGTCATCTACCTCTCGCCGCAGTGGTTCGGCTTCGACTTCGGCGTCAGCTACTCGCCGAACCGGAACGAGGGTGACCGCATCATCTCCGGCCGCGCGGTGGACAGCCTCTCGACCGGCAGCACGACCATCAACGGCGTGACCGTCGCGACCCCGCTGACCGCCACGGTGCCGCAGCGCGACCGCACCGGCCTCGAGAACGAGATCTCGGGCGGTATCCGCTATCGCGGCTCGTTCCAGAATGTCGGCGTGGCGGCCAGCTTCGCCGCGCAGCGTGCCGATTCCCCCGCGAACAACACGAACGGCACCGGCATCGCCAACCGCGCGCCGAACGTCACCGCCTACTCGGTCGGCGCCAGCGTCACCGCCTTCGGCTTCACGCTGGGCGGCGAATACACCTGGGGTCAGTACTCCGGCGCCTCGGTGGCCGCCGCGCCGCTCGCTCAGGGCCGCGACGACAGCTCCCACTGGGCCCTCGGCCTGACCTACACGATGGGTGCGTGGGTGTTCGGTGGCTTCTTCGGCCAGGGCGAGCAGGACAACGGTGGCAACCTGGCGGACCGCCAGCAGACCGCCTGGGGCTTCGGCGCCGCCTATACGCTCGCGCCCGGCCTGGAAGTGTTCGCTAACTACGGCAACCTGCAGGACGACAACGTGAACTTCACCCTGACCCGCAACGGTCAGACGGGCACGCTGACGGATCGTTCGGCGCAGACCTTCATGGTCGGCACGCGTCTCGCCTTCTGATCCTTCCCGGATCAGCAAGGTCGGAGGGCGGCGGGGCAACCCGCCGCCCTTTGCGTTTCGGCCCTTCGCCGCTGGCGGCGCGCAAGCCCTCTTCCGGCGGCGGCGGCCGGGGGCTAAAGACCTGTCCCTCGGGCAGCGGCTTCGTGCCGCGCCCCGGGCATGGGCAGGACTGGCGAAGGATGATCGGACGCACGCTGTCCCCTCTGCGGGGCTTCCTCATCGGTGGGCTGGTGCTTGGCCTGGCGGCGGGTTGCAGCACGCCGGACAGCGGTAATTTCCGGGTTCCCGGCCAGAACGAGTACAACAGCGGCAGCGGGCGCGACCGGGTGCGCGGCCGGCTGGGCGGCACCGACGGCATCGTGCTGTTCGGCACGGACCGCGCCCGGCAACCCCAGGCGGCGGATGCCGGCGGCGGTGGCGGCGGCGGCATCGGCGTGAACGCCTTCCTCTGGCGCGCCACGCTCGACACGCTGTCCTTCATGCCGCTGACCTCGGCCGATCCCTTCGGCGGCGTCGTGATCACGGATTGGTATTCGCCGCCGGGCGCCGGCGCCGAGCGCTTCCGCGCCACCGCCTACATCCTCGGCCGCCAGCTGCGCTCCGACGGGGTGCGGGTCGTGGTGTTCCGCCAGGAAGCCCGCGGCGGCGGCTGGGTGGACGCGCCGGTCTCGGCCGGCACCGCGACCGAGCTCGAGGACCAGGTGCTGGCCCGCGCGCGGGAACTGCGGGCGCAATCCACCTCGGCGTCGCGCTGAGGCTCCGACCCGCCGCCTGAGGTCCCACCCGAAGCGTCTGCGGCGCGGCCTTTCCAGGCGGGCCGGCGGGTTCTATCCCTTGCCGCCGATCCTGCCGATTGCCGCGACACCATGAACGACGCCGCCACGCCGACGCCCAAAGACCCCCCGCGCTACGACTTCGCCGCCGCCGAGCCGCGCTGGCAGGCCGAGTGGGACCGCCGCGCCTGCTTCGCCGTGCCCGATGTGCCGCCGGCGGACGCAAAGAAGTACTACGTGCTGGAGATGTTCCCCTATCCGTCGGGGAAGATCCACATGGGGCATGTGCGCAACTACACGCTCGGCGACGTGGTGGCGCGCTACAAGCGGGCGCGCGGGCATCTGGTGATGCACCCGATGGGCTGGGACGCCTTCGGCCTGCCGGCGGAGAACGCCGCGCGGGAACGCGGCATCCATCCCGGCAAGTGGACCTGGGACAACATCGCCAACATGCGCGCGGAGCTGCAGCGCATGGGGCTCTCGCTGGAATGGGCACGCGAATTCGCCACCTGCGACGCCGCCTATTACGGCAAGCAGCAGAAGCTGTTCCTCGATTTCTGGAAGGCCGGCCTGGTCGAGCGGAAGGAGAGCTGGGTCAACTGGGACCCGGTGGACGGCACCGTGCTGGCCAACGAGCAGGTGATCGACGGCCGCGGCTGGCGCTCCGGCGCGCTGGTCGAGAAGAAAAAGCTCAGCCAGTGGTTCTTGGGCATCACCAAATATGCCCCCGACCTGCTGGCGGCACTGGACGGGCTGGACCGCTGGCCCGAGCGCGTGAAGTTGATGCAGGCCAACTGGATCGGCCGCAGCGAGGGCGCGCGGGTGCGTTTTCGGCTGACCGACGCCAAGGCCGCCGGCCTGGACGAGGTGGAAGTGTTCACCACCCGCCCGGACACGCTGTTCGGGATGTCGTTCCTGGCGGTGGCGGCCGAGCATCCGTTGGCCGCGGCGGCTGCGGCGCGCGATCCGAACGCAGCGGAGTTCGTCGCGGAGTGCCGCCGCATGGGCACCAGCGAGGCCGCGATCGAACAGGCCGAAAAGCGCGGCTACGACACCGGCTTCCGCGTGGCGCATCCCTTCCTGCCCGGAATCTCCTTCCCGGTCTGGATCGCCAATTTCGTGCTGATGGAATACGGCACCGGCGCCATCTTCGGCTGCCCCGGCCACGACCAGCGCGACATGGATTTCGCCCGGAAGTACGGCCTTTCAGTCCTGCCGGTGGTGCTGCCGCCCGGCGAGGATCCCGCGACCTTCACGCTGGGCGACGTCGCCTACACGGACGACGGCAAGATCTTCAACTCGGACTTCCTGAACGGGCTCGACGTGCCGACGGCCAAGCGCCGGGTCATCGAGAAGCTGGAGGAAGGCGGCCAGGGCGTCGGCGTGGTGAACTGGCGCCTGCGCGACTGGGGCATCTCCCGCCAGCGCTACTGGGGCTGCCCGATCCCGGTGATCCATTGCGACGCCTGCGGCGCCGTGCCGGTGCCGGAGGACCAGCTCCCGGTCGTGCTGCCGGAGGACGTGGATTTCTCGCGCCCCGGCAATCCGCTCGACCACCATCCCAGCTGGAAGCACGTCGCCTGCCCCTCCTGCGGCAAGCCGGCCGTCCGCGAGACGGACACCTGCGACACCTTCGTGGACAGCTCCTGGTATTTCGCGCGCTTCTGCTCGCCGCAGGCGGCGGAGCCGGTGACGCGCGCGGCGGTGGATGCCTGGCTGCCGGTGGACCAGTATATCGGCGGCATCGAGCACGCGATCCTGCACCTGCTCTACAGCCGCTTCTTCACCCGCGCGATGAAGGCGACCGGCCACCTGCAATGCGAGGAGCCCTTCGCCGGCCTCTTCACCCAGGGGATGGTGCAGCACGAGAGCTACAAGAGCGCCGACGGCCGCTGGCTCTATCCCGAGGAAGTCGAGATCAGCGCCAATGCGGACGGTACGCGCAGCGCGGTGGTGAAGGGCTCGAACGAGCCCGCGGTCATCGGCCGCGTCGAGGCGATGTCGAAGTCCAAGCGCAACACGGTGGACCCGGGCGCGATCATCGGGAAGTACGGCGCGGACACGGCACGCTGGTTCATCCTCTCCGACAACCCGCCGGAGCGGGACATGGAGTGGACGGAATCCGGCGTGGCCGGCGCCTTCCGATTCACGCAGCGCATCTGGCGGCTGGCCGCCAACGCGGCGCCCGCGCTGCCGCCGCCCGGCACCCCGGCCGAGGGCGCCACCGGCGCCGCGCGCAAGCTGCGCCAGGCGACGCACCGCACCATCGCCGGCGTGACGGAGGCGCTGGAGAACTTCGCCTTCAACGTCGCGGTGGCTCGCATCCACGAGTTCGCCAACGCCATCGGCGAGACGGATGCGGCCGCTTCCGCCGAAGGCATGGGCGCCGCCCGGCGGGAGGCGCTGGAGACGCTGGCGCGGCTCGTCGCGCCGATGATGCCGCACCTCGCCGAGGAGGTTTTCTCGGTGCTTTGTCCGGGCGCTGGGAAGCTGGTCGCCGAGATGGAGTGGCCGCAGGCCGATCCCGACCTGTTGAAGGCGGAGACCGTCACCCTCGCCGTGCAGGTGCTCGGCAAGCTGCGCGCCACGATCGAGGTCGCGGCCGGCGCGCCGGAGGCGGAAATCTTCGCGCTGGCGGAAGCCGAGGAGAACGTGCAGCGTGCCCTCGGCGGCAAGCCGGTGAGGAAGCGCATCCACGTGCCGGGGCGCGTGGTGAACCTGGTGGTGTGATCGGATGACGGCAGGCGGCGTGGGCGCTGCGGCAGGGCAGGGCGAGGCGATCGCGCGGCGGCGCGTGCTGCGCGGCCTCGGCCTGCTGGCGCCGCTCGCGCTCGGCGCCTGCGGCTTCCGCCCCGTCTACGGCCCCGGCGCGGGCGCGGGTGGGCCGGCGGTGGTGGAGGAGATGGCGGCGATCCGCGTGCCGCTGATCCCGGAACGCTTCGGCCAGATGCTGCGGCGAAACCTGCAGCAGCGCCTGGCCACCGCCAGCGGCAACACGACGCGCCCGGCGCGCTGGGACCTGGTGGTGAACCCGAGCTTCGCGGCCGAAGGCCTCGGCATCCAGCCGGACGGGGCCGCGACGCGCGTGCGCTACATCGCGACGGCGAACTGGACGCTGCTGCGCCTGACCCCGCCGGAGACCGTGGCCAACGGCTTCGAGCGGGCGATGGACGACTACAACATCCAGCCGAGCCAGTATTTCGCCGCCGACATGAGCCGCGACGCGATGGAGCGGCGCCTGGCCGAGCTGCTGGCGAATGAGGTGATCATGCGCCTCGCGATCAGCTTCCGCGGCCTGCAGGAGGGCGTGGCGCCGCGGCTGATCGCGCCCGTGCCGCAGCCCGTCGGACCCTCCGACCCCAGCGTGATCCGCCCGCCGGGCGCCACGGTCCCCGGCCGCAGCCTGGGCGAGCAGGGCGGACTCAGCGGCGGGATAGGGCCGGCCGGCGCCGTCCGATGAGCCGGGCCGGCTGAGGCATGGCCAAGCTCGATGCCCGGCGCGCCGAGGCGGTGCTGGCCGATCCCTCGGGCTTCCGCGCGGTGCTGCTGCATGGCGACGATCCGGGCCTGGTGCGCGAGCGCGCCGAGGACCTGGTGCGCAAGGTCCTGGACGGCGCGACCGACGACCCCTTCCGCCTGGCCGAGCCGACGCGGGAGGAAGCCGCGCGGCCCGGCTTCCTGCCCGGCGAGGCCGCGGCGCTGGCAATGACCGGCGGGCGCCGCGTGGTGCGCCTGCGCGAGGCGACGGACGCCCATGCCGGTCCGCTCAAGGACGCGCTGGCCGCACCCGGCGATGCGCTGATCCTGCTGGAAGGCGGCGCGCTCGGCCCGCGTTCCAAGCTGCGCGCAATGGCGGAGGCCGCGCCGGAGGTGGCGGTGATCGCCTGCTATCGCGAGCGCGGGGAGGAGCTGGCGGCGACGCTCGGCCGGATGCTGAAGGCGGAGGGCGTGCAGGCCGAGCCGGCCGCGCTCTCCTGGCTCGCCGGGCGGCTCGGCGACGACCGGATGCTGGCGCGGCGGGAGATGGAGAAGCTCGCGCTCTATGTCGGCCCCGGCGGCCGCGTGGACGAGGACGCCGCGCTGGCCTGCGCCGGGGAGGGCGCGGCGCTCGACCTCGAGGAGGCGCTGGTGGCGGCGACCGCGGGCGACGGCGCGACGATGGAGCGCACGCTGGCCGCCGTCTTCGCGGAAGGGGGCAGCCCGGTGGGCGTGCTGCGCGCGGCGCTCAGGCATGTGCAGCGGCTGCATGAGGCGGCCGCGGCGGGGGGCGATGCCGGCGTGCTGCGCCCGCCGGTGTTCTTCCGCCACAAGCCGGGCTTCGACCGTGCGCTGCGCCTGTGGTCCACCGGGCAGCTCGAAGCCGTGGGCGCCGCGCTGCTCGAGGCCGAGAAGCGCACCAAGACCACGGCCTTCCGCGAGGCCGATGTCGTGATCGCCCGCGCCGCGCTGGCCGCCATCGCACGGCAGGCCGCGGCGCTGGCGCGGCGATAGGAGGAACGCGCCATGGACCCCGATGCCGCCCTGCTCGCCGTCGCCGAAGCCGCCCGCGCCGACGCCTATGCGCCCTATTCGCGCTTCCAGGTCGGCGCCGCGCTGCTCTGCGAGGACGGCACCGTCCAGCGCGGCTGCAACGTGGAGAATGCCAGCTACCCCGCAGGCATCTGCGCCGAGCGCACCGCCATCGCCGCCGCCATCGCGGGCGGCAGGCGGCGCTTCCGCGCCATCGCGGTGGCGGGGCCGGACGGGATCGCCATCACGCCCTGCGGCATCTGCCGCCAGGTCCTCTCCGAATTTTCCGCGGATGGCAGGCTGCGCGTGATCGCCCGGGACGCGGACGGCGTGATCCGGGCGACCACGATCGGCGCCCTGCTGCCCGGCGCCTTCGGGCCGGACGCGCTGCGCCAGGCCTGAGCGGGAACCCGGCGCCGCGGCGCCGGCTTTCACGCGCATGCGTCGCTGGCTGCCCCTGGGCCTGCTGCTCGCCGCCTGCGCCGAAACGGCGCCGGCGCCGACGCCCACCGTCTGGATCGGCCGCAGCGAGCTCGATCTCGTCTCCGCGCTCGGCGTGCCGAGCCGCGTGCACGAGGCCGAGGGGCGGCGCTTCCTGGCCTACGACGAGGCCGGCGCGCCGGGGCCGGCGGTGGTGCCCTCCATCGGCATCGGCGGCTTCCGCTCCTCCGGCGGCTGGGGCAGCGCGAGCGGCATCGGCACGGGCGTCGGGCTCAGCTTCGGGAATTTCGGCGCGCCCGGCCCCTGCACGACCAGCTTCGAGATCCGCGACGGCCGGGTGATCGGCGCGACACGCCAGGGTCCGGGCTGCGGCTGATCTCTTTCGGGGCGCGGCCGCGGCGCGATAGGCTCTGCTGCACCGCAGCGCGGAGAGAGCCATGCCGGCGCCCAAGGTCGCCATCGCCTGCCAGGGCGGCGGCAGCCATGCCGCCTTCACCGCCGGCGTGCTGGCCGGGCTGTTCTCGCCGGCGCATCGCGACCGCTTCGTGCCGCTGGCGCTGTCCGGCACCTCGGGCGGCGCGGTCTGCGCGGCGCTGGCCTGGTCGGGGCTGCTGGCGCGCGGGCCGGATGAGGCGGTGCGGCGGCTCGACGGCTTCTGGGACGAGCTCGCGGCACGCGATCCGCTGGAGGCCTGGCTGAACGCCTGGACGCAGCTGCTCTACGCGCTGCCCTTCACGGTGAATGCCAGCCCCTATGCCTATTCGCCGGCGGCCGAGCCGCGGCTGCGGGCCTTGCTGCAGACGTGGTTGCAGCCCGAGGCGCTGCCGGCCGATCCGGCCGCGCGCGTGCGGCCCTACTTGCGCGTGGGCGTGGCGGATGTGCTGCGTGGCGGTGGCGCGGCGCTGGGTGGGGAGGATTCGGAGTTTTCCGTGGACGATGTCGTGGCCTCCGCCGCGGTGCCGCCGCTGTTCCGCGCCGTCGGCGCGCGTGGGCGGCTGTGGTGGGACGGGCTCTATGCCCACAACCCGCCGATCGGCGCGCTGCTCGACCTGCCGGAGAAGCCGGAGGAGATCTGGGTCATCCGCCTCAACCCCCTTGCCCGGCGGGAGGAGCCGCGCACCGTCGAGGCGATCGAGGACCGGCGCAACGAGATGGCCGGCAACCTGCCGCTGGACGAGGAGCTTTCGGGCATCGCGCTGGTGAACCGGCTGCTGGCGGCCGCGCCGGTGCTGGGCGAGCGCTTCGGCTATCGGCCGGTGACGGTGCGGGAGGTGGCGCTGCCGCTCGAGGAGCTGTCCTACGCATCCAAGCTCGACCGTTCGGCAGCGCATCTGGACCGGCTCTCCGCGCTGGGGCGGGACTTGGCGCCGCGCCTGTTCGATCCGGCCTCCGTGACGGTCCGGCCGGAGGGCTGACGCGGCGCGGCGCGGCGCGGTAGGACGAACGGAAGACGCGCACCGGAGTCCCGCTTGGCCGAGCTGTTCCGCGACCGCCGCTTCCTGGTCATGCTTGCGCTCGGCTTCGCGGCCGGCATCCCCCTGCCGCTGACGGGCTTCACGCTGCGGCAATGGATGAGCGAGTCCGGCATCTCGCTCGCCGCCATCGGGCTGACGGCGCTGATCGGCCTCGCCTACGCCTTCAAGTTCCTCTGGTCGCCGGTGCTGGACCACGCGCCGCCGCCCTTCTTCCGCGGACTTGGCCGGCGGCGCGGCTGGCTGGCGACGATCCAGCCGCTGCTTGCCGCCGCGATCCTGGCGCTCGGCTTCACCGATCCCGCTTCGGCCGCGCAGGTGACGGTCGCGATCGCGGTGCTGGTGGCGTTTCTCTCCGCCAGCCAGGACATCGTGGTGGATGCCTACCGCATCGAGGTGCTGGAGGAACGCCAGCAGGGCTACGGGCTCGCCTGCTACATCTGGGGCTATCGCGGCGCGCTGCTGGCCTCCAACGCGGGCGCGCTGGCGATGGCGGAACTCGCCGGCTGGACGGCGGCCTTCGCGATGTGCGCGGCGCTGGTCGGCATCGGCTTCCTCGCGGTGCTGTTGGGGCAGGAGCCGGAGGGCCGCGGCGTCGCTGCCACCACCTGGTCGCAGCGCGTCCGCGCGGCGGTGGTGGATCCCTTCGCCGACTTCATGCGGCGCCGCTACTGGGTGGCGATCCTCGGCTTCGTCACGCTGTTCAAGCTGGGCGAGGCGCTGGCCGGCGTGATGACCGCGCCCTTCTACCGCGAGCTCGGCTTCTCCCGCCTGGAAGTGGCGGCGGTCAGCAGCGTCTTCGGCCTGGTCGCGACATTGGGCGGCGCGTTGGCCGGCGGGTATGTGGTCGCGAAGCTCGGCACCGCGCGTGCGCTGATCGTCACCGGCATCCTGCAGATGCTGTCGAACCTGATGTATGTCGCGCTCGCGCAGGCCGGCCATTCGATGCCGATGCTGTGGGCGCAGGTGGGCGTCGAGAACTTCACCGACGGTTTGGCGGACGCCGCCTTCGTCACCTACCTCTCGATGCTGACCAGCCGCGCCTTCACGGCCACGCAGTATGCGCTGCTGTCCTCGCTGGCGGCGGTGCCGCTGCGGACGCTGGCCGGCACGTCGGGCTGGCTGGCGGAGGGGCTGGGCTGGTCCTGGTTCTTCGTGCTGACCACGCTCGCCGCGCTGCCCGCGATGGCCATCATGCTGTTCCTGTTGTCCCGCTTGCCGCCGCGCGAGGACGCGCCGCAGGCCGAGGTCGTCCCGATCCCCGACGAGGTCGCCCGATGAGCGCCTATTGGCTGACGCCGCTGCTGCTTGTCGGCTCCAACGTGCTGATGACCTTCGCCTGGTATGGCCATCTGAAGGCGCCGTCCTGGCCGATGTGGATGGCGATCCTCGTCTCCTGGGGGATCGCCTTCTTCGAATACTGCCTCGCGGTGCCGGCGAACCGCATCGGCTACGGCACCTTCACGGCGCAGCAGCTGAAGGTGATGCAGGAAGTCATCACGCTGGCTGTCTTCGCGGTGTTCAGCGTGCTCTGGCTCGGCGAGACAATCCGCTGGAATTTCGTCGCCGCCGGGCTCTGCCTGGTGGCCGCGGTGGTGTTCATCTTCCTGCCGGTCGGGCGTTCCTAGACCAGCGCCAGCACCCGCCCATGCCCGCCGGTGCCGCCGGCGACCTTGGGCGCGCCGGCCACCAACGTCGCGCCCGTCGCGGGCAGCGCGCCGAGATTGGCGACGCATTCCAGGCCCCAGCGCCCGCTGCCGAGCCACGCCTTGTGGAAGCCGAAACTGGTCGAGCCGCCGTGGTCGAGCGAGAGCGTGTCCACCGCGACGGAGGCGACGTTGCGCTCGATCAGCAGCGGCGCGACGTCGGGGCGGAAGCCGGGGAAGCGCAGCGCATTGCCCGACGCGTTGCGGAAGCCCGGGCCGTTCGCGCGCGCATCCCAGCCGGAATTCAGCGCCACGCAGGCGCCGGCGGGGATGCGGCCATGCTGGCGCTCCAGCGCGGCGATGTCATCGGGCGTCGCCTGGTAGTCGGGATCGGCTTCCGCCTTCGCGCGCACATCCAGCACCACCAGCGGACAGACCAGGTTTTCCGCCGGGATGCGGTCCACCGTCGCGCCATCCGCGGCGAAGTGGATCGGCGCATCGAAATGCGTGCCGACATGCTCGTAGTAGGTGAACTTCATCACGTTGTAGCCGTCCCGCGCCAGCACCATGGCCTGCTCCATCTCGAAGGCCGGCGTGCCGCCGAAGGTAGGGAAGTCGGGCCGCAAGGTGTGGGTGAGGTCCACGACGCGGTGCACCGGCGCGCTGCGCACCGCCTGCGCCGCCGCCGGCTGCACCGAGAGCGCCGCCGCCGAAGCGGCCATCGCCGCCAGCACGCCGCGCCGGCCGAGCGCGCCGGCCACACTCCGCATCACGCATGAATCGCACATATCCCGCCCTCATTTTCAACCCGGCGTCAGGACATTGCACGATGGACGGCGCCGCGCGCCAGCGCGATCCTGCAGGGTGTCGGGAGGTGCCTCATGCGCATTGGCGTGCCCAAGGAAGTGAAGGTCCACGAATACCGGGTCGGGCTGACTCCCGGCTCCGTGCGCGAGCTTGTCGCGCATGGCCACGCCGTGCTGGTGCAGTCCGACGCAGGCGCGGCAATCGGCTTCCCCGACGCCGCGTATGAGGCCGCCGGCGCGACGATCGCGGAGAATGCATCGGACATCTTCGCCACGGCCGAGCTGGTGGTGAAGGTGAAGGAGCCGCAGCCCCACGAATGGGCCATGCTGCGACCGGGGCAGGTGCTGTTCACCTACCTCCATCTCGCGCCCGACCCCGCGCAGACCCGGGGGCTGATGGAGTCCGGCGCCAGCGCGATCGCCTACGAGACGGTGACGGAGGCCGAGGGCGGCCTGCCGCTGCTGCGGCCGATGAGCGAGGTGGCAGGCCGCATGGCGCCGCAGGTCGGCGCCCGCTGCCTGGAGAAGGAGGCCGGCGGCGCGGGCATCCTGCTCGGCGGCGTGCCGGGCGTGCCGGGGGCGCGTGTCGCGATCATCGGCGGCGGCGTGGTCGGCGCCAATGCGGCGCGCATCGCGCATGGGATGCGCGCGCAGGTGACCGTACTGGACCGCTCGCCGCGCGCGCTGCACGCGCTGGACGTGGAGTTCAACGGCGCGGTGGACACGCGCTTCGCGACGAGGGAGGCGATCGAGGCGACGGTGGCGGAATCCGATCTGGTGATCGGCGCCGTGCTGGTGCCCGGCGCGGCGGCGCCGAAGCTGGTGACGCGAGCGATGATCGCCGAGATGCGGCCGGGCAGCGTGGTGGTGGATGTCGCCATCGACCAGGGCGGCTGCTTCGAGACCTCGCGCCCCACCACCCATGCCGATCCGACCTATGTCGAGGAAGGCGTGGTGCATTACTGCGTGACGAACATGCCCGGCGCCGTGGCGCGGACCAGCGCGGTGGCGCTCAACAACGCGACCCTGCCCTTCACGCTGCAGATCGCCGAGAAGGGCCTGGCGCGTGCCTGCGCGGAGAACCCGCATCTGGCGGCGGGGCTGAACGTGCATGCCGGGCGCATCACGCATCCGGCAGTGGCGGCGGCGCTCGGCCTCGGGCATACCCCGGTGGAGCGCGCCTTCGCGTAACGAACGGGACGGGAACCGTTCGCCCGGCGCCGCGCTTACCGCTTCCGCAACAGGGGGACCGCCGCCATGGGCTTCATCTGGACCATCATCATCGGCTTCCTGGCCGGCGTGGTCGCGAAGTTCCTGATGCCGGGCAACCAGCCGGGCGGCTTCATCGTCACCACGCTGCTCGGCATCGTCGGCGCGGTGGTGGCGACGCTGATCGGCCAGTCCATCGGCTGGTACCAGCCGGGCGACGGCGCGGGC
Source organism: Falsiroseomonas bella (assembly GCF_003173615.1). GTDB lineage: Bacteria > Pseudomonadota > Alphaproteobacteria > Acetobacterales > Acetobacteraceae > Falsiroseomonas > Falsiroseomonas bella. The sequence goes on from NZ_QGNA01000001.1 coordinate 1,024,703, forward strand.
TTCGTCGGCGCGGTCGTCGGCGCGGTGATCCTGCTGGCGCTGTTCCGCGCCTTCGGTGCGCGGCGCTGAGCGCCGCGCTTGCCTACCGCTTCGCCTCGATCGCGTCCCAGATCGCCTTCTCGAGGTGGACGCCGTCGAAGCGCGCGATCTCCTGCAGGCCGGTCGGCGACGTCACGTTGATCTCGGTGAGGTAGCCGCCGATCACGTCGATGCCGACGAAGATCATGCCGCGCTTCTTCAGTTCGGGCCCGATGGCCGCGCAGATCTCGCGCTCGCGGTCGGTCAGCGTGGTGGGTTCCGGCCGGCCGCCGACATGCATGTTGGACCGCGCCTCGCCCGCCGCGGGCACGCGGTTGATCGCGCCCATCGCCTCCCCGTCCACCAGGATGATGCGCTTGTCGCCCTTGCGCACATCGGGGACGTAGCGCTGGATGACCAGCGGCTCGCGCGAGCGTTCGGTGAACATCTCGAGCAGCGCGTTCAGGTTGGAATCGTCCGGCTTCACATGGAACACGCCGGCGCCGCCATTGCCGAACAGCGGCTTCAGGATCAGGTCGCCGTGCTTCTCCCGGAACTTGCGGATCTGCCGCATGTCGGCGGTGATCAGCGTCTCCGGCATCAGGTCGGGGAAATGCGTGACGAACAGCTTCTCGGGCGCGTTGCGCACGCTGGCCGGATCGTTCACCACCAGTGTCTTCGGGTGGATGTGCTCCAGGATGTGCGTGGCGGTGATGTAGCCCATGTCGAAGGGCGGATCCTGGCGCATCAGCACCACGTCCACCTGGCCGAGGTCGAGTTCCTCCGCCGGGCCGAGGGTGAAGTGGTCGCCCTTCTTGCGCCGCACCTCGATCGGGTTGGCCTGGGCAATCACGCGGCCGCCGAGCAGCGACAGGTCGCGCACATGGTAGTGCCACAGCGCATGCCCGCGCGCCTGGGCTTCCAGCATCAGGGCGAAGGTGCTGTCGGCGTCGATGTTGATCGAGGCGATCGGGTCCATCTGGACGGCGACGCGAAGCGACTTGGCCATGGTCGGAATACTCCCGCAGTCGGTCGCCTTCCTCTGGCACCGCCGTCGCGGGCTGGAAAGGGGGACGGGCGGCATTGACCCGGCGCGGCCGGCGCGGTCACTTCGCCGCCATGCGCACGCTCACGGGCAAATCCCGGATGGCCGGCATCCTGGGCTGGCCCGTCTCCCATTCCCGCTCGCCGCGGCTGCACGGCTTCTGGCTGGCCCGCCACGGCATCGACGGGGCCTATGTGCCGCTGCCGGTGCGGCCGGAGGATTTCGAACGCGCCGTGCGGGGGCTGGTGGCGCTGGGCTTTGCGGGGGCGAACGTCACCATCCCGCACAAGGAAGCCGCCTTCGCGCTGTGCGACGAGGTCTCGGAGGTCGCGCGCCGGGCGGGGTCGGTGAACACGCTGGTCTTCCGGGAGGGGCGCATCCACGGCACCAGCACGGACGGCTTCGGCTTCCTGGAAAGCGTGAAGGAGCAGGCGCCGGGCTGGCGGGCCGCGGACGGGCCGGCGGTGATCCTCGGCGCCGGCGGGGCGGTGCGGGCGGTGGCGGCGGCGCTGCTCGATGCCGGCTGCCCGCGGCTGACCCTGGTGAACCGAACCCCCGCCCGCGCCGAGGCCATCGCGCGCGACCTGTCCGGCCCGGTGGAGGTGGCGACCACGCCCCCGCTGGACGGCGCGGCGCTGCTGGCCAATGGCACCTCGCTTGGCATGACCGGCGAGCCGCCACTGGAGATCGACCTCTCCCCCCTGCCGCCCGGCGCGGTGGTAGCGGACATGGTCTATGTGCCGCTGGAGACGCCCCTGCTGGCGCAGGCGCGGGCGCGCGGGCTGCGCGCGGTGGATGGGCTCGGCATGCTGCTGCACCAGGCGCGGCCGGGCTTCGAGGCCTGGTTCGGCGTGGTGCCGCAGGTGGATGCGGAACTGCGGGACTACGTGTTCCAAGACCTTCGATGATCGTCCTGGGCCTCACCGGCAGCATCGGCATGGGCAAGTCCACGGCCGCCAACACCTTCCGCCGCCTGCGCATCCCGGTCTTCGACGCGGACGCCGCGGTGCACCGGCTGCAGGGCCGGGGCGGCGCCGCCGTGCGCCCGATCGAGTCCGCCTTCCCCGGCACCACCCGGAATGGTCGCGTGGACCGGGAAGCGCTGCGCGCCCGGGTGCTGGGCGACCCGGCGGCGCTGACAAAGCTGGAGCGGATCGTCCATCCCCTCGTGCGCCGCGCCGAGTTGTCCTTCCTGGCCGCGGCGCGCCGGCGCGGCGAGCCGATCGCCGTTCTCGACATCCCGCTGCTGCTGGAGACCGGCGGGCGGCGGCATGTGGACCAGGTGATCGTCGTCTCCGCCCCCGCCGCCGTGCAGCGCGCCCGCGTGCTGGCCCGAAGCGGCATGACCGAGGACCGGCTGAAGGCGATCCTCGCCCGCCAGATGCCCGATGCGCTGAAGCGCAGGAAGGCCGACCACGTCGTCCGAACCGGCTTGTCTCGCCACGCCGCCCAGCGGCATATCCGCCGGATCGTGCGGGAGCTTCGCCCTTGAACACCAGGACAGGTCGAAAGCTGGCGGCCCGCGCAGCGGGCCGAGCGCCCGAATGGGCGCCGCGGCAAGTGCCGCGAAGCCAAGCGCGCGGAGCGCGCGCGTCACGCCGAAGGCGTGCCTGCGGCACGACGCGTCTGAGGGCACCATAAAATGCGCCAAGTCGTTCTCGACACCGAGACCACCGGCCTCGAACCGGGCGCGGGCGACCGCGTCATCGAGGTCGCGGCGATCGAGCTCTACAACTTCATGCCGACCGGCCAGACCTTCCATGTGCTGATCGACCCCGAGCGCGACATCCCCGAGGACGCCACCCGCATCCACGGCTTCACGATCGAGATGCTGCGCGGCAAGCCGATCTTCGCCGGCATCGCGCATGAGCTGATCGCCTTCCTGCGGGATTCCGAGATCATCGCGCACAACGCGCCCTTCGATTTCGGCTTCCTCGACGCGGAATTCGCGCGCTGCGGCCACCCGAAGCTCGACCGCGCGCGCATGGTGGACAGCCTGGAAATCGCCAAGCGGCGCTATCCCGGCATGCCCAACAGCCTGGACGCGCTGTGCCGGCGGCTCGGCGTGGATAACTCGATGCGAACCAGCCACAACGCGCTGCTGGACGTGAAGCTGCTGGCCGAGGTTTTCCTGCAGCTCATGGGCGGCAAGCAGCCGGGGCTGGACCTGGCCGCCACGCCCGCCCGCCGCGCCGGTCCCGACCTGATCCTGGAAGATGCTCCCGCCGCCCGGACGCCCCGCCCCATCGTCCCGACCGAGGCCGAGCTCGCCACTCACCTGGCCTTCGTGGAAAAGAAACTAAAGGAGCCGCTGTGGCTTCAGCCGCCCTTCGCGCCAGCCGCGCCCGAGCCGGGCTGACGGGGCCCTCCCCGAAGGCGCGCAAAACCCCTAACTAGGGCGGATGCTCAAAACCCGCCCCAACGGGACGCCGCGCGTCGCGCTCTTCGTCACCTGCCTGGTGGACCTCTACCGCCCGACCGTCGGCTTCGCCGCGATCCGGCTGCTGGAAGAGGCCGGCTGCCAGGTGGAGGTGCCGGAGACGCAGACCTGCTGCGGCCAGCCCGCCTACAATTCCGGCGACCGCATGACGGCGAAGGACCTGGCGCGCAACGTCATCGACGCCTTCCTGCCCTTCGACTACGTGGTGGCACCCTCCGGCTCCTGCGCGGGGATGATCAGCCACCACTACCCCGCGCTCTTCGCCGAGGACGACCCGCAGTATCGCGGCAAGGCGGAGGCACTGGGCGCCAAGACCTTCGAGCTGGTGTCCTTCCTGACCGACGTGCTGGGCGTGGAAGGGGTGAAGGCGCGCTACGACGGCATCGTCGCCTACCACGATTCCTGCTCGGGCCTGCGGGAGCTCGGCGTGCGGGAGCAGCCCCGAAAACTGCTCGGCACGGTGGAGGGGCTGGCGCTGAAGGAGCTGGCGGATCGCGACGTGTGCTGCGGCTTCGGCGGCACCTTCTGCGTGAAGTATCCCGACATCTCGACGCGCATGGTCTCCGACAAGGTGCGCAACATCCGCGAGACGGGCGCGGACACGCTGCTGGCCGGCGACCTGGGCTGCCTGCTGAACATGGCGGGGCGGCTGAAGCGCGAAGGCGCGCCGGTGAAGGTGCGCCATGTGGCGGAGGTGCTGGCCGACATGACGCAGGCCACCGCGCCGATCGGCGAGACGAAGGCCTGAGGGGAAGCGCGATGGTCCAGGTCACTTCCCCCGCCTTCAAGCAGAACGCCGCGCGGGCGCTCGCCGATCCCGGGCTGCAGAAGGCGCTCGGCAAGGCGAAGGGCGCCTTCCTGCAGCGCCGCGCGGATGCGGTGGAGCGCCTGCCGGAATTCGAGCGGCTGCGCGACATCGGGCGCGACATCAAGAACCACACGCTGGCGAACCTCGACTTCTACCTGGAAACCTTCGCGGCGAATGTCGAGCGCGCGGGCGGCAAGGTGCACTGGTGCTCGACGGCCGAGGATGCGCGCAACGCGGTGCTGGAGATCTGCCGCAAGGCGGGCGCCAAGACCGTCACCAAGGGCAAGTCCATGATCTCGGAGGAGATGGCGCTCAACGACCATCTCGAGGCGCATGGCATCGTGCCGGTGGAGACTGATCTCGGCGAGTACATCATCCAGCTTCGCCAGGAACACCCGAGCCACATCATCGCCCCCGCCTTCCACCTGAACCGGGAGGATTGGGAGGCGGATTTCCGCCGCATGCACACCGACCTGCCGGCGGACCGCGTGTTCAACGAGCGCCGCGACATCCTGGCCGAAGCCCGCACCAAGCTGCGCCAGAAATTTCTGGCCGCGGATGTCGGCATCACGGGCGCGAATTTCCTCATCGCGGAGACGGGGTCGTCCGTCATCGTCACCAACGAGGGCAATGGCGACCTGACGCAGACGCTGCCGCGCGTGCACATCGCGCTCGCCAGCATCGAGAAGGTCGTGCCGACGCTGGAGGATGCGACGAGCCTGCTGCGGCTGCTGGCGCGCAGCGCGACGGGCCAGGATTTCTCCGTCTACACCACCTTCTCCACCGGCGTGCGGCGCGAGGGCGACCTGGACGGGCCGGAGGAATACCACGTCATCCTGCTGGACAACGGCCGGTCCAACATGGTCGGCACGGAGTTCCAGGAGATGCTGCGCTGCATCCGCTGCGCGGCCTGCATGAACCACTGCCCGGTCTACGGCGTGACCGGCGGCCATGCCTATGGCTGGGTCTATCCGGGCCCGATGGGCAGCGTGCTGACGCCGACGCTCGTCGGCGTGGACAAGGCCGGGCACCTGCCCAATGCCAGCACCTTCTGCGGCCGGTGCGAGAGCGTCTGCCCGGTGAAGATCCCGCTGCCCAAGCTGATGCGCCACTGGCGCGAACGCGAGTTCGAGCGCCACCTGACGCCGGCGACGGCGCGCAGCAACCTCGCCCTCTGGGCCTGGTTCGCGAAGCGGCCGGCGCTGTATCGCGCGGCGACGCGCGCCGCGATCGGCACGCTGGGGCTGCTCGCACGCGGCAAGGGCGCGTTCAAGGCGATGCCGCTCGCCGGCGGCTGGACCAAGGGGCGCGACCTGCCGGCGCCGGAACCCGGCGGCACCTTCATGGCGCGCTACGCCAAGGCGCGGAGGAACGGGCGATAGCACGGTGGAGACAGGCTGATGCTGCTGCGAGCACAGGGAGTTGGGCGTGTCGTGAAGCGACACAGTCACGACTTTGAAGATGTGCGCTTTTCGATAGAAGGCAATGCGGCCTCAATCGTAGCAAAAGCAGAGGGACGCCTCAGTGACCTTTCACTTGGCGGCAATCAGCAAGTCGAGATCTGTTTCTCGCTCGAGGACTTGCGCGAACTCGTCAAGGTCGCCTCTCTGCATGCCGAGCTTCGAGACGAGATAATCCTCGCGATGGCACGCGGTATCGAAGGCAAGGTGTAAGATGTCACGAGAGGCCATCCTCGGCGCCATCCGGCGCGGCCTGAAGCGCGGGCCCCTTCCCGCCGACCAGGCCGCGATGCTGAACGGACGCCTCGCCAGCCATCCGCGCCACCTGATTCCCGCCCGCAGCCGCGTGCCGCGCGCGGAGCAGATCGCGCTGTTCGTCCGCAACGTCGAGAAGGAGTTCGGCACGGTCGAGCGCATCCCCGACCTCGCCGCCGTGCCCGCCGCGATCACCGACTACCTGGCGGCCCAGAACCTGCCCGCACGCATCGTCATGGCGCCGCATCCCGAGCTGGAAGGGATCGACTGGTCCAGCCGCCCGATGCTCGAGCGCGAAGCGCGTCGCGCGCAGGATGGCGACCAGGTCTCGCTGCAGCATGCCTGGGCCGGCGTGGCGGAGACGGGCACGCTGTTCTTCCCCTCCGACCCCGTGCGCCCCGCCACGCTGAACCTGCTGCCGGACACGGAGATCGTGCTGCTGCGCGCCAGCGCGATCGTCGGCGCGTACGAGGAAGCCTGGGACCGGCTGCGCGCGGAGCGGAAGGACACGCTGACCGGCGGCTGGATGCCGCGCAACCTGATGCTCGTCACCGGCCCCAGCCGCTCCGCCGACATCGAGCAGACGCTGGAGCTCGGCGCGCATGGCCCGCGCCGGCTGCATGTGCTGCTCGTCGAGGACGAGCCGGCCGCGCAGCCGGGCGGCTGAGGGACCAAGCGGCTACGCCATGCGCCAGACCCGCCGCACGGCGCTGAGCCGATCGGATCTCGCGCTCTGGCACGCCTTCACGGCGGACATCGTGCCGCTGTTCGGCCATTCGCGGCCGGAGGCGCCGCAAGGCGATCCGGCGCCCGAGGCCATCGCGCCGGCGCCGGTGCCGAAGGCGGCGCCGGTCGCGCCACAGCGCGCCGTGGCGCCCGAACTCCGCATCGGCGAGCAGCCGGGCGGGCTCGACCACAAGCGCTGGCGCAAGCTGCGCCGCGGCGACGCGCCGAGCGAACGGACGCTCGACCTGCATGGCCGGCGCGTGAACGACGCGCATGCGGCGCTGCGCGCCTTCCTGCACGACGCCTCCCTGGACGGGGTGCGCACCGTGACGGTCATCACCGGCAAGGGGCCGCAGCCCGATGGCGGCATCCTCAAACGCGAGCTGCCGCATTGGCTGAACGCCGCGGATCTGCGCCCTCTGGTCCTCGGCGCGGCGCATCCGCATCCGACCAACACCGGCGCGGTGAATATTCTGCTGCGTCGGCGGCATCGGGCGCGATGACGCCGGTCCGGTCGCACCCCCACCCCGGCCCTCCCCCGCACTGCGGGGGAGGGAGTGGCGGCGCGACATGACACCGTTCGGTGCGCGATTGCGCCATCTGCGGCGCAGCCGCGGCGTGACGCTCAAGCAGCTGGCGCAGCACCTGCAGGTGTCCTCCGCCTATCTCTCGGCGCTGGAGCACGGGCATCGCGGACGGCCGTCGCCCGGCCTGGTGCACCAGGTGAACGAGTTCTTCGGGCTGATCTGGGACGAGGCGGAGGAGCTGGCGGAGCTCGCGCGCATCTCGCATCCGAAGGTCAGCGTGGACACCGCCGGCCTCTCGCCGGAGGCGACGGCGCTGGCCAACCGGCTGGCGGAAGCCATCCGCAAGCTGAGCCCGCAGACCGTCGCCGCGATGCATGCCCTGCTCGACCGCGAGGCACCGCCGGAGAAGCCGCGGCTGCGGCGGGCGGCGGGGCGTTAGCAGCGTGTGCTTGCCTTGCGCCGCGCGGCGCGCGAGCTTGTGATCGGTCCGTCGCGCAGGAGAGGCAGCCATGAGGACACCGACCGCCCGCCGGGCGCTGCTGGCGGCCATCGCGCCGATCCCGCTGATCGTCGCCTGCGGCACGCAGGACCCTGCGCCGCGCAACACCGCCCTGCGGCCGCCCGCGCCCGATCTATCCGCCTCGGAGCCCGCGCCGATGCCGTCCGAAGCCGCGAACGACTTCGTGGCGGCGCGGCGCGCCGGCCTCGCGCCGGCGGCGTCGGGGCCCGAAGCCATGCCCGGCTTCGGCGCCAGCCAGCGGATCGGCACCGACATGACGACCGCGCCCGTGCCGACGGACCCGATCCGCCGCCCGCAGTGACCGGCGCCGGCCCTGCCGCAGCATTGCGGGGGCCGCACGATTTCACGGCTCCGTCGCCAAGCCTTCATTGCGCCGCAGCGGAAGCTGGCGTTAATCCCCGCCCATGGAAGCCGCCGCCCGCCTGACAACGCCGGAAGCGCTTCGGCCACCGCGCCTGAGGCGCCGGCGGATCATCCGCTTCTCCGAATCCGACCCGGACTCCGTCTGGGGCGACGTGCTCGGCTTCCGCCCTCTCGGCGGGCGGGTGCGCGCGGTCAGGCGGATGGTGAGCATCGTGCTCTGGACGCTGCTGGCGGCGCCGATCCAGGCCGTGCTGCTGGCGCTGCCCGGACAGGCCGACCGCCGCTTCGCGCGCTTCTACTTCCGCACCCTGGCCTGGCTGATGGGGCTCCGCATCCAGGTGGTGGGCGAGCAGGCGGCGGGCGGGTCCGTCCTGTTCGTCTCCAACCACTCCTCCTGGCTGGATGTCGTGGCGCTCGGCGCATCGCTGGATGCGAGCTTCGTCGCGAAGCGGGAGGTCGGTGAGTGGCCGGTGGTGCGCACCGTCGCCCGGCTCGGCCGCACCGTCTTCGTCAGCCGCACCCGCACCGGCACCAAGGGCGAGGCCGGGCTGATCCGCGAAAGGCTGTCCGGCGGCGACAACATCATCCTCTTCCCCGAGGGGACCACCAGCGATGGTGGGCGGGTGCTGCCCTTCCGCAGTGCCTTCCTCTCGGTGGCGGACAGCGCGCGCACCGTGCAGCCGGTCTCCGTGGTCTATGACCGTCTGGGCGGGCTGCCGGCCTGCCGGCGCGACCGGCCGCTGTTCGCCTGGTATGGCGACATGGACCTCGGCTCGCATTTCTGGCGGCTGGCGCGGCGGGCCAAGAGCCGGGCGACGGTGGTGCTGCATACCCCGCTCGATCCGAAGGACTGGCCGGACCGCAAGGCGCTGACCGCCGCCTGCGCCGAGGTCGTGGCGGAAAGCTGCGCGACGATGCGGCAGAACCGCCCGGTTGCGCCGCTGACGGCCGCCCCGGCGACGATTCGTAAGGTTAACGCTTGACCCGACGCGGGCCGGCCGAGCAGGCTCGTTGCGTGGTCATTCGAACCAGGCCGGCGCGGCCTTGCTCCAGCGCTTGACCGGGGCGACGCCGCTGCGCATGTCCCCGCCTTCCCCCTGCCGGATCGCCGGCGGGGCGGCGGAGTTTTCCTTCCGATGACGAGCCCGGCCCGCGCCCCCCAGAAGCGCCTGTTCGTGAAGACCTGGGGCTGCCAGATGAATGTCTATGACAGCGCCCGCATGGCGGATGTGCTGGCCCCCCTCGGCTATGCCCCGGTGGAGACGCCGGAGGACGCCGACATGGTGATCCTCAACACCTGCCACATCCGCGAGAAGGCATCCGAGAAGCTGTTCTCCGAACTCGGCCGCCTGCGTGCCCAGAAGGAGGCGACGGGCGGGCGCATGGTGCTGGCGGTCGCGGGCTGCGTCGCCCAGGCCGAGGGCGCCGAGATCACCGCCCGCGCGCCCTTCGTGGACATCGTGCTCGGCCCGCAGAGCTACCACCGCCTGCCGGAGATGGTCGCGCGCGCCAGCCGCGCCGCCGGCGCGGTGATCGAGACCGAATTCCCCACGGAGGAGAAATTCGACCACCTGCCGGAGGTCTCGGCGCCGCAGGGCCCCATCGCCTTCCTCACCATCCAGGAAGGCTGCGATAAATTCTGTTCCTTCTGCGTGGTGCCATACACCCGTGGGGCCGAATACTCGCGGCCGGCCGCGGCCGTGATCGCGGAGGCGAAGCGCCTGGTCGCGCAGGGGGCGCGGGAGATCGCGCTGCTCGGGCAGAACGTGAACGCCTATCACGGGGAAGGGCCGGACGGCGTCACCTGGAGCCTCGGCCGGCTGCTGCGCGAACTGGCCGGGATCGAGGGCCTCGGCCGGCTGCGCTACACCACCAGCCACCCCCGCGACATGGATGACGACCTGATCGCCGCGCATGGCGAGATTCCGGCGCTGATGCCCTTCCTGCACCTGCCGGTGCAGTCCGGCTCCGACCGCGTGCTCAAGATGATGAACCGCGGGCATGCCGCCGCGGATTTCCTGCGCATCGTCGACAGGCTGCGCGCGGCGCGGCCGGACATCGCGCTGTCCTCCGACTTCATCGCCGGCCACCCCGGCGAGACGGAGGAGGACCACCAGGCGACGCTGCGCCTGATCGAGCAGGTCGGCTTCGCCCAGGCCTTCTCCTTCAAGTATTCGTCGCGGCCTGGAACGCCGGCCTCCGCCGCCCCACTTCACGTGCCGGAAGCCGAGAAGGACCGACGACTGCAGGAGATCCAGGCGCTGCTGCGGGACCAGCAGGTTGCATTCAACCGCTCCCGCCTCGGCATGCGCATCGCGGTGCTCTTCACCGGCCCGGGGCGGCATCCCGGGCAGGTGGCAGGCCGTTCGCCCTGGCTCCAGCCGGTGCATGCCGAAGGCGGCGCCGAGCTGGCCGGCCGCATCCTGCCCTGCGAGGTCGTCGCGACCCACCCCAATTCCCTCGCCGCCCGCATCCTCGAGCTTCCCTTTGGCGAGGCGCGTTCCGGAGATCCCCCGAACCAGGAGAAAGCCGCCGCTTGAGCACCACCGCCATCGCGTTCCGCCCCGGCGAGGCCCGCGCCCAGCGCGGTGCTGCCGAACTCCCCGCCAGCCGGTCCGTCACGCTCGAATTCGACGACAACCAGCTGCTGCCGCTGCTGTATGGGGAGCATGACCGCAACCTGGCCCGCATCGAGATGCGGCTGGGGGTTCGATTGGCCAGCAGGGGCAACCGGCTGACCATCACCGGGGCGCCGGAACGGACCGAGGTGGCGGAAGCGGCGCTGGCCGATCTCTGGCGACGATTGCAGAAGGGCGAACAGGTGGGCACCGCCGAGGTCGAGGCCGCGATGCGCATGGCGGAAGGCGTGCAGGAAGCCGATCCGCGCCTGCCCTTGCAGGACATCCCGGCGATCCGCACCCGCAAGGGCGCGATCGCACCGCGCAGCCCGGCCCAGGCCGCCTATATGGAGATGCTGGCCCGCGCCGAGATGGTATTCGGCATCGGCCCGGCGGGCACCGGCAAGACCTACCTGGCCGTGGCGCAGGGCGTTGCGCTGCTGCAGGCCGGGCGGGTGGACCGCATCGTGCTGTCGCGCCCCGCGGTCGAGGCGGGCGAGAAGCTCGGCTACCTGCCGGGCGACATGAAGGAGAAGGTGGATCCCTATCTCCGCCCGCTCTACGACGCGCTGCACGACATGATGCCGCCCGAGCAGGTGAAGCGCCGGATGGAAGCGGGCGAGATCGAGGTGGCGCCGCTGGCCTTCATGCGCGGCCGCACCCTCGCCCATTGCTACGCCATCCTGGACGAGGCGCAGAACACCACCCCGGCCCAGATGAAGATGTTCCTCACCCGCATGGGGGAGGGCAGCCGGATGGTCGTCACCGGCGACCCCACGCAGGTGGACCTGCCGCCCGGCCAGGCCTCCGGCCTGCACGAGGCGCTGCGCATCCTGGACGGGGTGGACGGGATCGCGGTGGCGAGATTTGCAGAGCGGGATGTGGTAAGGCATCCCTTGGTGGCCCGCATTGTCGCGGCCTATGGCCGCGCCGACGCGGCCGCTTCCCGATCCCGGGAGGCGGCGCGGGGGCGCGCAGGTCTGGAGAAGGATGGAACCGGGAAGTAGACGGCCCGGCCGGGTTTCGGCCGGGATCCGAGCGGGGGGCGGGGAGATCACCGTCCTCCTGGCGTCACCAGGATGGCGAGCGGCCGTGAAGCGGCCCGAACTCCTGGCGCGCCGCGCCGCGGCAGCCGCCCTGCGCGAAGCGGGCGCGCGCGGCGCCGTCACCGTGATGCTCGCCGACGACGCGGCGGTGAAGCGGCTGAACGGCCGCCATCGCGCCAAGGCGAAGCCCACCAACGTGCTGTCCTTCCCCGCAGGCGCGCCCGGCTATCTGGGCGACGTCGCGCTGGCGCTGGGCGTGGTGCGGCGGGAGGCGCGGCAGGCCGGGCGGAAGCCCGCCGACCATTTCGCGCATCTCGTCGCGCATGGCGCGCTGCACCTGGCGGGGCACGACCACCTGGACGCCGGCGAGGCGCGCCGCATGGAGCGCGCGGAGGCCCGCGTGATGCGTCGCCTTGGCCGGCCGAACCCCTGGAAGGACGGCGCGGCGCCGCTGCGCGGGCGGGCCGTGGCATGAGCGCGCATGGCGGCGGCAGCGGCGCGAATGGCCAGTCCGAGCGCGACCGGCGCAACGGCTTCTTCTGGCGGCTGCAGGGCATGCTGCGCAAGCGGGAGGCGGAGAGCGTGCGCGACCGCTTCGAGGAACTGCTGGAGGAGCCGCAGCGGCGCGACGACGAGAAGCGCCGCGACGCGGAGGAGACGGGCCTCGACCCGCATGAGCGCATCCTGCTCGGCAACGTGCTGCGACTGCGCGACAAGACCGCCTATGACGTGATGGTGCCGCGCGCCGACATCCTGGCGATGCCGGAGGACCTCACGCTCGACCAGGCGATCCGGCTGATCCAGAAGGAGGGCCACAGCCGCTTCCCGGTCTATCGCGGCAACCTCGACGAGATCGTGGGCATGGTCCACATCAAGGACGTGTTCGCGGCCGTGGGGCGTGATGCCTCCACCTTCTCGCTGAAGAACATCCTGCGCCGGCCGCTGCTGGTGGTGCCGCAGATCCCGGTGCTGGACCTGCTGCTGCAGATGCGCGCGCAGCGCATCCACATGGCGCTGGTGGTGGACGAATACGGCGGCATCGACGGCCTGGTCACCATCGAGGACCTGGTGGAGACCATCGTCGGCGACATCAGCGACGAGCATGACGAGGTGGCGACGCCGACCATCGTAGAGCGCCCCGACGGCACGCTGGAACTGGATGCCCGCACCACGATCGAGGCCTTCGAGCAGCGCCTCGGCCCGATCCTGACGGAGGAGGAGCGCGCCGCCGACATCGACACGGTGGGCGGCCTGGTCTTCACCGTCGCCGGCCGCGTGCCGGCCCGCGGCGAGCTGATCAGCCACGAATCCGGCCTGGAGTTCCGCGTGCTGGAAGCGGATGCGCGACGCATCCGCCGGCTGCGCGTGCGCCGTCCGGGCGTGCTGGGCGAAGCGCCGCGGCAGGCGGCCGAGTAGGGCCGCCCGGCGCGGCCCAGTCTCAGCGCTCGAGCAGGACCTCCACACGGCGGTTCTGCTGGCGGCCGGCCGGATTGTCGGCGCCCGCGGGCGTCGTGTTCGGCGCGACCGGGTCGCTCTCGCCGCGGCCGACCGCCTGGACCGGCGGCAGGCCTTCGGCATGCGCGGTCAGCCAGCCCATCACGCTGCGCGCGCGCCGTTCCGACAGCTGCTGGTTGTAGGCGTCGCTGCCGATCGCATCCGTATGGCCGACGATGCGCACGGCGCGCGGGCCGCGCTGGCGGATGATCTCGGCCACGCGGCGCAGCGCGGCTTCCGCCTGCGGGCGCAGCTCGGCCTTGTCGAAGTCGAACAGCACGTCGTTGTTGACGGTCAGCCGCGTGGTGCGCGGCCCCTCCTCCACGACGACATTCGCGCCGGTGATGTCCACCGCGGCGCCGCGCGGGACGACTCCGGTCAAGGGCCGGCCGCCCTGCTCGACGGTGACGCCGCGCGGCTCGGGCGCCGGCGCCTGCATCTGCACGGTGCCCGTCGCGGCTTCCTGCGCTTCCGGCATCGCCGCCGGCAGGATCACGGCGCAAGCGAGGATCGGCAGGTGAATTGCGCGCATCGAAGACCTCCCTGGTCGCGGTCCGCGGACTCAACGCGGCGCGCGGGTGGCGTCCGTTGTCCTCACGGATAAATCAGCGCGCGCATCGGGTCACGAAGCGGCCCCAGGCGGGTTTCACGGGACGTTGGCTTGCTCAGGAGGGCATCATGCGACTTCCCATCATCCTTGCCGCCGCCGGCGCCGCCCTGGCGCTTTCCGCCTGCACCTATGTCGAGCGAGAGCGTCCGCCCGCGCCGCAGGCGACCGTGGTCGTGCCGCAGCCGCAGCCGCAGCCGACCGTGGTGACGCCGGTGCAGCCGGCGCCGACCGTGACGGTCCGCCCGTCCTACTGACGAACAACTCCGGTGCCGCGGCCGGGCCGCGGCACCGGGCTTGAGCCGGCGTGCGTTGCGGCGGCCGCGCGGCCCGCGCAGGGTGCGCGGGCCGCCATCGGTCGTCTGAGAATCAGTCGCCGGCCGCGACCCGTCCTGCGGCGCGGTTCTGGTTCGCGGCCTCGCGCGGCACCGTCTTCTGGATGCGCTCGAAGGTCGCCAGCGCCTGACCGACCACCTGGTCCATGTTGTAGTAGCGGTAGGTGGCGAGCCGCCCGACGAACCAGGTGTCGGCCTCGGCATCGGCCAGCGCCTCGTACCGCTTGTAGAGCGCGGCGTTCTCGGGGCGCGGGATCGGGTAGTAGGGATCGCCTTCCGCGCTCGGGTATTCGTAGGTGACGCTCGTCTTCGGATGCGTCTGCCCCGTCATCCACTTGTACTCGGAGACCCGGGTGAAGGGCGTCGCCTCGTCCGGGTGGTTCACCGTGCCGGTCGGCAGCGCCCATTCGCGGTCCAGCGTCTCGTGCCGGAAGCGCAGGCTGCGATAGGGCAGCTTGCCGAAGCGGAAGCCGAAGTATTCGTCCACCGGGCCGGTCCAGACCAGGCGACGAAAGGCGAAGCGACGGCGCGCGTCCTCGAACGGCATGCCGGTGCAGACGGTGATCAGCGGATGATCCAGGATGCGCCGGAACATCGCGGTGTAGCCCTCGGCGGGCATCGCCTGGAAGCGGTCGGTGAAGTAGCGGTCGTCTCGGTTGGTGCGCGTCGGCACGCGCGCCGTCACGGACTTGTCCAGCTCGCTGGGGTCGAGCGCCCACTGCTTGCGCGTGTAGCCGCGGAAGAACAGCTCGTAGAGCTCGCGGCCGACCTTGCCGACGACCACGTCCTCGCTCGTGCGGACCTGGTCCACCTGCTCCGCCCGCGAGGCCAGCCAGGACTCCACGTCGTCTTCGGTGAGGCTCAGGCCGTAGAGGCGATTGATGGTGTCGAGGTTGATCGGCATCGGCACCTGCATCGTCTCGCCGGTCGCGGGGCTCTTCACCTCCGCCAGCACGCGGTGCTCGTAGGGGCGCCAGCCGGTGAAGCGCGACAGGTACGAAAAAATCTGCTCGCTGTTGGTGTGGAAGATGTGCGGGCCGTAGCGATGGATCAGCACGCCCGCGGCATCGAGGTGGTCATAGGCGTTGCCGCCGATATGGTCGCGCCGGTCCACCACCACCACGCGCTCGCCACGCTGCGACGCGATCCGTTCGGCAAGCACCGCACCGGCGAAGCCGGCGCCCACGATGAGCCAGTCATATCCGGCGCACGAAGGCTTCGCCTTCGTGCCCTCAGTCGCCGGCGCGCCTCCGGCGCTTGGCTGCGCCGCACTTGCGGCGGCCGCCATTCGGCGGCTCGGCCGGCCGAAGCCGGCCGCAGGTCGGACCTTGCTGCCCCAGCTGTCAGACATGCGTCGCCCCCGCCGCGCGAGCGCGCGCCGGCACGGGCGATCCGGCGCCGCTGCGTCGCGCTCGCGCCGCCGCCGCCTCCCGCAGCAGTGTCGCCATGCGCGCCCAGGTGCGGTCCCAGGATCCGGCGGCGAGGCGCGCATCCACCCGCGCCTGCCAGGTGGCGCGCGGGCGGTGCAACAGCAGTTCCAGCCGCTCCGCCATGCCGGCGGCATCCGACGCGATCTCGACCAGGCCCGCATCGCCGTAGTCGCGCACCACGTCGATCACCGGCGTGGAGACCACGGGCAGGCCGGCGGCCAGGAACTCCGGCGTCTTGGTGGGGCTGATGAAGCGCGTGCTCTCATTCAGCGCGAAGGGCATGAAGCCGAGGTCCCAGTGCGCCAGCTGGTCCGGCAGCTCGCGATAGTCGCGCGCACCGAGCCAGTGCAGGTTCGGCGCCTGGGGCAGCGCGGCCGGATCGATCTTCACCACCGGCCCGATCATGCAGAAGGACCAGTCGGGCCGGAGCGCCGCGAGGTCGGCCACCAGGCCGAGGTCCATGCGCTCGTCCACCACGCCGAAGAAGCCGATGCGCGGATGCGGGATCGCGGCGAGGCCGGCGGGCTCCGGCGGCCGGCTGCGGGCGCGGCCGAAATGCGCGGCGTCGATCGAGGAGGGGAAGCAGTGGACGGCGGCGTGCCGGCCGCGCTTCGCCTCGAACAGGCTGCGCCCGCCGGTGAAGACGAGGTCGGCGCGGCCCAGCAGGCGCCGCTCCATCTCCAGCATCTGCGGCGGCGCGCCGCGGAATGCGGAGAGCTCGTCCATGCAGTCATAGACCACCACGGCGGGGGCGAGCCCCTCGGCCACGGGCACGAACATCGGCGAGTAGTACCAGGCGATCAGCGGCCGCGCGCCGCGCAGCGCGAGCGCGGCTTCCAGCAGGGCACGCTGCGCGGCGAGCGCAGGCTCCGGCGCCATGCCGCGCGGCAGCACCGGGCGGAGCACCGTCACGCCTTCCGCCCGCGTGGAGCGGTCGAGGTGCGGGGCGGGCGTGTCCTCCTCCACCGGTTCCTCGAGGAACAGCACCTCATGCGTGGCCGCGGCGCGGACCATCAGCTGTTGCGGACGCTGAAACACGAAATCCCATCGCAGATGCGACAGGACGAGAAGCACCGGGCGCAGGTCGCCGGCCACTGGACAAGGCGGAGCCTCGTTCATCCTCAGTCTCCCATGGTCAGGTGGACCAGCGGCCGGGGCAGGGCGCAACGCGCCGCGCGGCAAAGTCGGCGCCGCTGCCCTGGAACGCCTGGACGTCCTGGATATCGCGGAAACGCGCGGTGTCGCGCCGCGGTTCCGGTGCGGCGCATGGCCGCGGGAGAGTGGCTGCCCTGCGCTACGCGCGCCGGTTCAACGCATCGGCGGCGCCAGAACCTTGTCGCGGTAGTTGCATTGCGCGACCGCCGGGCAACGCCAGCATTCCGGCATCCGCGCCTTGCACACATAGCGCCCGTGCAGGATCAGCCAGTGATGCGCGTCCCGCAGCAGCTCGGGCGGGCATTTGCGGACCAGCGCCTCCTCCACCGCGCGCGGCGTTTTGCCGGGCGCGAGGCCGGTGCGGTTGCCGAGGCGGAAGATATGCGTGTCCACCGCCATCGTGTCCTGCCCGAAGGCAACGTTGAGCACGACATTGGCCGTCTTGCGCCCGACGCCGGGCAGCGCCTCCAGCGCGGCGCGGTCGGCCGGCACCTGCCCGCCATGCTGCTCCACCAGCATGCGCGCCAGCGCGGCGACGTTGCGCGCCTTGCCCTGCCAGAGCCCGATGCGGCGGATATAGGGGCCGATCCCGGCCTCCCCCAGCGCGGCCATCGCGGCAGGGGTGGGGGCGGCCTCGAACAGGGCGGGGGTGCATTTGTTCACCGCCGCATCGGTGGTCTGGGCCGAGAGCACGACGGCAACCAGCAGGGTGAAGGGGTCGCTGTAGAGCAGCTCGGTCTCGGGCGCCGGGTTCGCGACGGCAAGGGCGCGTAGGAATTCGCCGGCCTGTGCCGCGTTCATGGCGCGGGCGCGGCGCGGGGCATGGGCGCTGCCATGCAGCGGCGTGGCGGTCTTGGATCTGGCGCGAGGCATGGCTTCGGTGCAGAGCTACCGTAGAGTGTGACGCGATGTCAGGGGTGGGGAAGGTGGTGCTGTTCGAGGCGGTGACCCGCCCGCCGGGCGGTCTTTCCGCGCGCGGCATGCGCTGGCTCTGCGGGCTTGCGGGCGCGGCCGCGCTGGTGCCGGCGGTGCTGTTCGCGGTGCTGGGCGCCTGGCCGGTGCTGGGTTTCCTGGGCGGGGAGCTGGTGCTGGTGCTCGGCCTGGTGGCGCTGCACCGCCGCTGGAACCGCGCGGCGGAGGAGACGATCCTGCTGACCGAGGACGGGCTGCTGGTGCGGCGCAACGACGGCCGCGGCGGGCGCGAGGAGACCCGGCTCGATCCCTACTGGGCGCGGGTGGAGCTGGAGGAGCGACCCGGTGCGGTGCCGGTGCTGCGCGCGCAGGCGCGCGGCCGCAGCGTGGAAATCGGGCGCTACCTGTCGCCGGAGGCGAAGCAGGACCTGGCGATGGCGCTGACGGGAGCGTTGCGGAGCTATCGCTCGCCCAGCTTCGACAACCCGCAGTTGCGGGATTGACATCAATGCCCGCGGATCGTGACCGATCCGCCCTCAATCGCCGGCGCGGGCCTGCGTGCGCTTGGCTACGCGCCACTTGGCGCGGCGGCCGTACGGCCGTTCGCCCGCGTTCCGCGGGCGCAGGTCACGATCGTGGGATTCGGTGAGACGACGCCGCGCGCCGCCTATTCGGTCGGCGCGAGGCTCTTGATCAGGTCGAAGACGCGCTTGCGCACGGACGGATCGGTGATCCGGTAGTAGGCGCGCACCAGTTCCAGCGTCTCCCGCCGGTGGAGCGTGTCGTCCTCGAAGCCGTCCTGGGTTTCCTGAAAGCCCGTGAAGCGGCGGTTCTTGTCGCCGCCCATCTCCGGCGGCATGTCGTCGAAGAAGAAGCCGATCGGCACGTCCAGCACGCGGGAGAGGTCGAACAGCCGGCTTGCGCCGATGCGGTTCACGCCACGCTCGTATTTCTGCACCTGCTGGAAGGTCAGCCCGAGCGCCTCGCCCAGCTTCTCCTGGCTCATCCCGAGCAGGGTCCGCCGCAGGCGCACACGGCTGCCGACATGCACGTCAATGGGGCTCGGTCGGTGCTCACGCTCCGTCCGCTCCACGACGTCGTCACCCGACATGGCCACGTCTCCGAAACTCATCGACCCATCACCCCATCCGGCCGTGGGTTGACCATCCTGGTCCGGGCTGTGGCGAAGCTGCCGTGCATCGCGCCAACACCATTCGCCCTGAGCAAGAGGGGTAGGCCATCTGTCATGCTTTGTCAACTGTTTTGAGAAATCTCAATTTATGGTCGCAACCCCCGGATGCATGACAGAGCCAGGACGAGTCATCGCCGCGTGATGCGTGTCTCGAAGATCGCGGCAGATCCAGCCAATATACTGAGCGCGCCAAGCAGGACCAATGGAATGGCGATTCCCCAGCGCGCGAAGGGCGTCGGCGCACCACTTCGCGGCAGGGGCGCAACGACCACCCCGGTTTCGGCCAGCCCCATCCTTGCAACCGTGCGTCCCCGTGCGTCGATCACCGCCGAGATGCCGGTCTGCGCCGCGCGGACCAGCGGCAGCCCTTCCTCGACCGCCCGCATCCGCGCCGCCGCGAGGTGCTGCCAGGGCCCGGCCGAGATCCCGAACCAGGCGTCGTTGGTGATGTTGACCAGGAAGCCCGGCCGTTCCGCCGGGGTGACTGCCCCGGGAAAGATCACCTCGTAGCAGATCAGGCCCGTGAAGGACGGGAGGCCGGGCAGGCGCACGGCCCGGAGCCCGCCGCCGGAGGTGAAGTCCGCCGCGCCATGCACCAGCCGCACGGGAAGCAGGCCGCGCAGCGGCATGTATTCGCCGAAGGGAACGAGGTGCGTCTTGTCCACCACCTCCAGCACCCGGCCCCCGGGGGCCAGTGCGGCCATGCTGTTCCAGAGCCGCGTCGGCCGGCCTTCCGCGTCGAAGGCGGCGCGCACCGTCCCGGCAAGCAGCAGCCCCTCCGGCGGCAGCGGCTGCGTGGCGAGGCGCGCGGCCTCGGCGTCGCTGGTCAGCAGGAAGGGGCTGGCAGTCTCCGGCCAGACCACCAGCACCCGGTTCTGCGGTGCCTCCGCACGGGCAAGCTCCACCCCATCGTGGCTGAGCTCGATGTAGCGGCGGAAGATCGGCCAGCGGGTCTCGGGCCGCCACTTCACGTCCTGCGCGACATTGCCCTGCACCAGCACCAGCGAAACCGGCTGCGGCTCGGGCTCGACGGGCCAGAGGCGCAGCAGGCCGATCGCGGCGAAGCCGGCGAGCAGGGCGCCGCCGGCCAGCCAGCCGCGGCGCCCGAGCAGCGGCAGCAGGACGAGCAGCGCGGTGGCGAGGCTCAGCCCATGCACCCCGATCCAGGCCGCCGCCTGGATCGGCAGCGCGCCGAAGGCCCAGACGGTGCCGAGCAGGTTCCAGGGAAAGCCGGTGAACAGCACGCCGCGCAGCATCTCCGCCGCGGTCCAGGCGGCGGCGAAGGCGAGCATGCGCGGCCAGCCGGGCGCGGCGAGCCGTGCGCCCAGCGCGGGGATGACCGTGAAGGCGCCGAGCGGCAGCGCCAGCGCCGGCACCGCGATCGGCACCAGCCACCAGTAGCGCTCGACCTCCGTCAGGATGGCACTCGTCAGCCAGTGCAGGCCGGCGATATGGAAGCCCCAGCCCCAGGCGAGGCCGATCCAGGCGGCGCGCCACCGGGTCGGCGCCTCCGTCGCCATCACGAACAGGCCGGGCAGGGTGAGCAGCAGCACCGGCACCGCATGCACCGGCGGCAGCGCCAGCGCCGTGATGGCGCCGAGCGCGAAGGCGAGGAACAGCGCGCGCCAGAAGCCCGGCCCCGCCAGGTGCCGCGTCAGCCGCGCGCGGCCGGCGGCAAGGAGGCGCTGCAGCCGCGTCATCGGCCGGGCCGCCGGCGGCGGCAACGCGCGCCCGAGAGCGGACGGATCAGGCCGTCCCGACCTGCTGGCCCTGGCCGCGGCGGCTCTGCCACAGGGCGACGAAGTCGATCGGGTTCAGCATCACCGGCGGGAAGCCGCCATCCCGCGTGACATCGGCCAGGATGTTGCGCGCGAAGGGGAAGAGCAGGCGCGGGCATTCCACCAGCAGCACCGGCTCCACATGCTCCTGCGGCACGTTCAGGGTAAAGACGCCGCAATAGACCAGCTCCGCGATGAAGCAGGAGGTCTCCTTGATCTTCGCGTCGGCGCGGATCTGCAGCGACACCTCGAACACGTTCGGCTGCTGCCCCGGCACCTGGCGCGCCTGGACGTCGAGCGAGAGGTCCACCCGCGGCTGCTCGCGCAGGCTGAGATAGATCTCCGGCGCGCCCGGCACCTCGAAGGAGAGGTCCTTGGTGTACTGGATGTTCAGCTGCAGCGGCGGCGCCGGCTGGCCGTTGGGGATCGGGGAGGACGGGGCGGGCTGGTCCGACATGCTGCTGTTCCGCTCAGGCGACGTGGCGGCGACCGGCTAGCACGGCCGGGCGCGACGGGCCAGCGCAGCGCCACGACCGATCACGCCGGTTCTTGTTGAACGGCGCGGCCGGATTGCTGTTCCATGGCGGCGACCGGTGACCATGGGAGCCGCGCATGCGCCGCAGGAGCCTCATCGCCGCGGCAGGCGCCGCGGCCCTAGCCCAGAGGCCCGGCAGCGCCCGGGCGGACGAGCCGGTGGATGTCGCGCTGGTGCTGGCCGTGGATGTCAGCCGGTCGGTGGACGAGGACGAGGCCAGGCTGCAGCGCGAAGGCTATCGCGCCGCCATCACCGACCCGCGCGTCGTCGAGGCGATCCGCGGCGGGATGCTCGGCGCCGTCGCGCTCGCCTATGTCGAATGGGCGGGGATCGAGTTCCAGCGCCTGGTTCTCCCGTGGAAGCGGATCGCCACCCAGACGGACGCCGATGTCTGGGCGACGGCGCTGGCGGAGGCGCCGCGCTCCTCCCTGTCCTGGACCTCGGTCTCGGGCGGCATCGACTTCTCCCGCCGGGTGCTGGCGGAGTGCCCGCATGAGGCGACGCGACGGGTGATCGACGTCTCGGGCGACGGCGTGAACAACAGCGGCCCGCCCGCCGAGCAGGCGCGCGACCGCGCCGTGGCGGAGGGCATCACGATCAACGGCCTGCCGATCCTGAACGACCGCCCGACCTTCGGCCGCCCGCCGCCCATGCCGCTCGACCAGTATTACCGGGACAGCGTGATCGGCGGGCAGGGCGCCTTCCTGGTGCCGGCCGAGAATTTCGAGGCCTTCGGCAACGCGGTCCGGCGCAAGCTGATCCGCGAGATCGCGGGCTTCGGCGGCCCCGTGGTGGACCGAGCCTGACCTTGCGCGCCCTGCCGCGCCTGTGGCGGGGCGAGTTGCCGCTGAACGAGGCCTTCTGGACCTGGGCGGTCGGCGTCGGGCTGGTGGTGAACCTCTCGACGACGCTCGGCTTCCTGGTGCTGATCGCGCAGGACCGGCCGATCGCGGCGCTGGGGGTCGGCTACCTGGTCTCGGTGCCCTACAACATCCTGGCCGCGGTCGGCGTGTGGCGCGCGGCTGCGCATTACGAGGGCCCGCCGGCGCTGGCGCAGGCGGCACGGCTCGCCGTCGTGATCGGCATGACCGTGCTCAGCCTGACGTGATACCGGTGTGCGTTTTCGGTGACCCGAAAACGCCCTCAGACGCCGGCGCTCGCATCCGCTCGCTTGGCTACGCCGCACAAGCGGCGGCGGCCATTCGGCCGCTCGGCCCGCGCACAGTGCGCGGGCCGCCATCGGATCACCAGAAAGGCTCGCCGGTCTGATATCGGGCGGACGAAGGATTCACCTTCGTCGCCTCAGACGCCGGCGCTGCGCCTGGCTTCGCGCCACGTGGCGCGGGCCGCGCGCTACCGCTCGATGTCCTCGATCGACAGGCCGAAGGCGGCGACGCCCTCGGCCAGCAGGTCGCCGAGATTGTCCATCGCCAGCAGATACTCCGCCGCGTCGCGCCCGTCGTTCCGCTCGGCGGCCAGGGCGCGGGCCTCCTCCCAGTCCTCCGGGCCGTAGTCGCCGCGGCCGGTCCAGGCGAGCGCGATCAGGCTGGCCTGCTCGTCCTCGTTCAGTTCCGCGATGAAGGCGTGGAGGCTTTCCGCGGTCAGGTCGTCGGGGCTGTCCTCCAGCAGCGCGGCCTCGCTGTCGGCATCCTCCCCATCGGCGACCCCGGCCTCCTCCTTGCCCTGCAGCGCGCGCGCGTGGTCCACGATGGTTGCCACCGCCTCGAGGCTGATGCCGAGATCCACCCCGTCGTCATCCGGCGTGCCCGCCATGGCACCCCCCTTCCTGTCTGGCGACATTAGAACCGGGATCGGCGGCCGGTTCCATCTCTCCCGTGCTGCGCCTTGCATGCCGGGCAGGCCGATCAGGACCTTCGGGGCTGACGCCCCTCCGGTCATCGGCGCCCTGTATGTCGGCGGGCCGATTCAGACCTTCGGGGCTGACGCCCCTCCGGCCATCGGGCCGCGTCACCCATTCGCCCAGTCGGGCGCGAAGGAGGGGTTCACGAAGCGGCGGTCCTTCGGCAGTGCCGCGATCGCCGCCAGGTCTTCCGCATCCAGGCGGAGCGCCACCGCGCCGAGATTCTCCTTCTGCCGCGCGGGCGAAGCGGCCTTCGGCACCATCGCCACGCCTTCCTGCGAGAGCAGCCAGGCGAGGGCGACCTGCGCGGGTGTCGCGCCATGCTTCGCCGCGATCCGGGCCAGCGCGGGCTGGTCCAGGTTGCCGCCCTTGGCAAGCGGCGAATAGGCGGTGAGCGCCATGCCCGCGCCGCGGCAGAGGCCGAGCAGCGCCGACTGGTCGAGCATCACGTGACACTCCACCTGCAGGCAGGCGAGGTTCACGCCCTCCGCGATCGCGCGCCGCAGCAACCCGGGCGGGAAATTCGAGACGCCGATGGATTTCGCGAGCCCCTCCGCGCGGATCGCGGCGAGACCGCGCAGCGCATCCGCCAGGTCGAGCTCGGGGCTCGGCCAATGGATCAGCAACAGGTCCACATAGGGGGTCGCGAGGCGTCGCAGGCTTGCATCGAAGGCGGCGCGGATCGCCGCGCCGTTCGGCTTGTCCCACCAGATCTTGGTGGTGAGGAAGATTTCCGCGCGTGGCAGGCCACTGGCGGCGATGGCGGCGCCGACCGCATCCTCGTTGCCGTACATCTCGGCGGTGTCCACGTGGCGGTAGCCGAGCGACAGCGCGGATTCCACGGCGCGCTGGCATTCCGCGCCCTTCATCGGCCAGGTGCCGAGGCCGAGGCGCGGCATGCGCATGCCATTGGTCTCGATGACGGGCATCTGCATCGTGGTCGCTCCGTTGTGCGCGGCGGCGGCGCGGGGGGCAGACGCAAGGGATGGCACGGCAGCGCGGGCGACGCCATGCTCCGCCGGAACGGGGCAGGACCACGCAGGATGGCGGGTTGGACCGCGCGCGACATCCCGCCGCAGGCGGGGCGTGTCGCGCTGGTCACCGGCGCGACGGGCGGGATCGGCTTCGAGGTTGCGCGCGCCCTTGCCGCCGCGGGGGCGGAGGTGCTGCTCGGAGCGCGCGATGCGGCACGCGCCGCCGACGCGATCGCGCGCATCGGCGCCGAGACGCCCGATGCGCGGCTGCATCATGTGCCGCTCGACCTTGCCGACCTGCGCGGTGTGCGGGACGCGGCGGCTGCGGTTGCGGCGCGATGCGACAGGCTGGACCTGCTGCTGAACGTCGCCGGTGTCATGGCGCTGCCGCGCCGGCATCTCACCGCCGACGCGTTCGAGATGCAGTTCGGCGTGAACTTCCTCGGCCATTTCGCGCTCACGGCCGCGCTGCTGCCGCTGCTGCGCCGGGGTGCGACATCGCGCGTGGTCGGCGTGACGAGCCTCGCCTACCGCCTCGGCCACCTCGACTTCGACGACCTGCAGGCCGCGCGCGGCTACCGGCCCTGGCGCGCCTATGCGCAATCCAAGCTGGCGGTGCTGAGCTTCGCGCTGGAATTGCAGCGGCGCAGCGCGCGCGGCGGCTGGGGCGTCGCGAGCCTCGCGGCGCATCCGGGCTGGGCGATGACCAATCTCTACGCCAACGGAGCGGCCTCGGAAGGCACGCCGCGGCTGCTGCTGCGGCTGATGCACGCGGCGACGCGACTCTTCGCGCATTCCGCGGAGGTCGGCGCGCGGCCGATCCTGTTCGCCGCGACCGCGGAACAGGCGGTGCCGGGCGGGCATTACGGACGCTGCTGGTTCTGCGAGATGCGCGGGCCGCCGGCGCCCGCCCGCATCACCGCCGCCGCGCGCGACGAAGCCGGCGCCGCGCGGCTGTGGCAGGCGGCGGAGACGCTGACGGGCGCGCGCTTTCCGGAGGTGTAGTGCGAGGCTCCGCCTCGCGCTCGGCCGGGGACGATGATCGTCCCCGGGCCCTGCATCCGGTTTCGCGTCAGCGGCGTGCCAGGTCGACGAAGCCAGCGCGGCCGGTCTCGGTGCCGAAGGCGAGCAGCGCGCCGTTCGGGCTCCACGACAGCGCGCTCACCGGGCTGCCGGTGGGAGGCGCGACGGGCACGACCTTGCCGGAGGCGATCTCGGCGATCAGCACGAGGCCGTCGCCGAAGCCCGCCGCCACCACCTCATGCTGCGGGTGACAGGCGACGGCACTGCAGAACACCTCGTCGCCGCCGGCGAGCTCGGTCGGTGCCTTGCCCATCGGGCCGCCGCCGAAGAAGGGCCAGAGCACGATGCTCTCCGCGCCGCTCGTCGCAAGCCAGCGGCCGCGCGCCGTGAAGGAGAGGCTGCGCGTCTTCCCCGGATAGCCGGACATGCGCATGTGCTGGCCATCGGTCAGGCGCCAGCCATGCAGCGAAGGCTCCTGCATCGCGGTCACCACATGCGTGCCGTCGGGGGAGAAGGCGATGGCGTGGTGGCTGCCCTTCCATTCCAGCACGCGCGGCTTGTCCTCCTTCGCGCCGACGAACCAGACTGAGGCGCCGTTGTAGTGGCTGGCCGCGACGCGCTTGCCTTTCGCGTCGAAGGCGATGCCGCCGACGGAGGAGGGATGCGTCAGCGTCTTCAGCGGCCCGCCCGGCCCGAGCAGGTGCAGCGCCTTGCCGACCGCCGCGGCGCGCAGGCCGGAGTCATGCGCGGCGACGTGGTCGATCCACTTGCCCTTGTAGTCGGCGAGCTTCGTGACCGTGCCGTCGGGCGCGGTGCGCATCAGCGTCCCGTCGTCGCCGCCGGTCAGCCAGCCTTCCTGCATGTCGGCGCAGGCGGAGAGCAGGCCGGCGTCATGCGCGGTGACCGAACTCCACGGCTCCTCCGTCGCGGCCAGGTGCAGCGTGCCGTCGGCGAGCGCGAAGGCGAGGCGGTTCCGCGCATCGAAGACCGCGCCGATCACCCAGGCGCCGAGCTCGCGCGCGACGCCGCGTTGCGCGAGGAGGAAATCGGATTCGGCGACTTCCGCCATCAGGCGTCCACCTGGCACGCCTCGAAGCCGCGGCGCAGCTGCGGGCGGTTCAGGTCGCGGCCGATGAAGACGATCTTGGACCTGCGCGGATCGCCTTCCTTCACCTCGCCGATGTAGTCGCCATCGGCGATCATGTGCACGGCCTGGAAGGCGAAGCGGCGCTTGTCGCCGGCGTAGTGGAGGATGCCCTTGGTGCGCAGCAGGTCCTGGCCCTTGGTCTGCAGAAGCTGGCTGATCCAGGCGTTGAACTTCTCGGCGTCCACCGGCTTCGAGACCTCGAAGCTGACGCTGTTCACCTCGGAATCATGCTCGTGGTGGTCCTCGCCGGAAAGGAACTCCGGCTCCTTCTCCAGGATGCGCGCCAGGTTGAAGGCGTCGCGGCCGATCACGGCATCGAGCGGCACGTCGGACTTCGTGCTGCGGCGGATCTCCGCATAGGGGTTGATCTGCTTGATCAGCGCCTCGACCTCGTCGGCCTCGGCCGGCGAAACCAGGTCCATCTTGTTCAGCACGATGATGTCGGCGAAGGCGATCTGCTCCTGCGCCTCGCTGCTGTCCTTGAGGCGCGCGGGAAGGTGCTTCGCGTCCACCACGGTGACGATGGCGTCGAGCTTGGTCGCGCGCTTCACGTCGTCGTCCACGAAGAAGGTCTGCGCGACAGGGGCGGGATCGGCCAGGCCCGTCGTCTCCACGATGATGCCGTCGAACTTGCCCTTGCGCTTCAT
This sequence comes from Falsiroseomonas bella, assembly GCF_003173615.1. Classification (GTDB taxonomy): domain Bacteria; phylum Pseudomonadota; class Alphaproteobacteria; order Acetobacterales; family Acetobacteraceae; genus Falsiroseomonas; species Falsiroseomonas bella. The sequence goes on from NZ_QGNA01000001.1 coordinate 1,051,619, forward strand.
CAGCCCGCCGATGATGCGGATCAGGTCGCCGCGCACGGTGCAGCAGATGCAGCCGTTGTTCATCTCGAACACTTCCTCGTCGGCATCCACGACAAGGTCGTTGTCCACGCCGAGCTCGCCGAACTCGTTGATCACCACGGCGAATTTCCGGCCGTGGTTCTCGCTCAGGATGCGGTTCAGCAGCGTGGTCTTGCCGGCGCCGAGATAGCCGGTGAGGACGGTGACGGGGATCTGGCTGTCGGACATGCAGGTGTTCCGGAAGATGCGGGGGCGTGTGCGGGTTATATGGTAACGCGGCGCCCGTTCCACCCCGTGCTTGCGACGCTGCGATGCGCCATCCGCGGCGCCGTCGGCGCACATAGCCCCACAATTAATTGCAGTAATCCCGACTGATCTCTTTTTTGGGCGGCTAGGGTCCATCGCGTCAACCCCTGAGCGAACCCCAAGCCATGGACCATCACTGGCCCCCCTCACTCGTCGTGGCGAATGACTGGGACGGACCGAAGGCCCTGCCGGCGGCACGGCGACGCCGCTTCGTCTTCGAACTCGACCGCAACGGCCTCTTCGTCACCCTCGGCCGGACGGATCTCTATGTCTGCGTCGAGCCCGGTTCCGAATGGACGATGCAGCGGGAGGCCGGCGACCTCGATCTCCGGGCCTGGCGGCTGCACCTGATCCTCGGCCGCGCGCCGAGGGAGGCGGCGGCGTGACCTGAGGCCGCCGCCTGCCGGACTGGTCAGGCCGGCACGGCCCGGATCGCGTCGGCCAGCGTGCCGAACAGCCGGTCCACATGCGGCTTCTCGACGATCAGCGGCGGGGAGAGGGCGACGATGTCGCCCGTCACCCGCGTCAGCACGCCGTGGTCGAAGCACCAGCGGAAGACGTCGAGCGCGCGGGCGGTCGGCGCCCCCTTGCGCGGCTCCAGCTCGATGCCCGCGACCAGGCCGATGTTGCGCACGTCGATCACGCCCGGCACGTCGCGCATGGCGTGCGCCGCGTCCTCGAAATAGGGCTCCATCGCCCGCGCCCGGCCCGGCAGGTCTTCCGCCCGGTGCAGCTCGAGCGTGGCGATCGCCGCCGCCGAGGCCAGCGGATGGCCGGAATAGGTGTAGCCGTGGAACAGCTCGATGCCGGCGGGCGTGCCGTTCACGATCGTGTCGTGCACCTCGGCCGAGGTCGCGACGGCGCCCATCGGCACCGCTGCGTTGGTCAGGCCCTTGGCCATGGTCATGATGTCCGGCGTCACGCCCAGGCGCTCGGCGCCGAAATTCGCGCCGATGCGGCCGAAGCCGGTGATCACCTCGTCGAAGATCAGCAGGATGCCGTGCTTCGTGCAGAGTTTCCGAAGCTGCTCCAGATAGCCTTTCGGCGGAACCAGCACGCCGGTCGAGCCGGCCACCGGCTCCACGATGACGGCCGCGATGGTGTCGCCATGCAGCGCGACGAGGTTCTCCAGCGCATCGGCCAGGTGCGCGCCGTGTTCCGGCAGGCCGCGGCAGAAGCGGTTCTGCGCCGGCAGGTGGGTGTGCGGCAGGTGGTCCACATAGGGAAGCTGCGCGCCGAACTGCTTGCGGTTCGGCCCGATGCCGCCGACCGACATGCCGCCGAAGCCGACGCCGTGATAGCCGCGCTCCCGCCCCACCAGCCGCACGCGCTGCGCCTGGCCGCGCGCCTTCTGCCAGGCCAGCGCGATCTTCAGCGCGGTGTCGGCGGCCTCGCTGCCGGAATTGACGAAGAAGACGTGGTCCAGCCCCTCCGGCGTCATCTCCGCCACGCGCGAGGCGGCCTCGAAGGCGATGGGGTGGCCGAGCTGGAAGGTGGGCGCGAAATCCATCACCGCGGCCTGCTTCTGGATCGCCTCGGTGATCTCCCGCCGGCCGTGGCCGGCATTGCAGCACCAGAGGCCCGCGGTGCCGTCCAGGATCTCCTGCCCGTCGGCGGTCCAGTAGTGCATGCCCTCGGCGCGGGCGAGCAGGCGCGGGGTGCCCTTGAAATACTTGTTGTCGCTGTAGGGCATCCAGAAGGCGTCGAGGTTGTTCGGGCGCGAGGGGCGGATTTCGTTCATCGGTCGGGATCCTGCGGCAGGCGGCGACAGAACAACGCAGTCCCGCGCGCGCGGCAAGGTGGCGCGCGCCGGCATGGCTTCCCGGCGCCGTGAGGAAGGGCGTAGAGGGCGCTGATGCGCATCCTCGCCCTGGACGGCTCGCTGGCGCGGGCCTCCGCCGCCTTGTGGATCGACGGCTCCGTGGCGGCGGCGCGCGCGGTGCCGGGCGACCGGGTGCAGCCCACCGCCCTGCCGGCGATGGCCGAGACGCTGCTGGCCGAAGCCGGGCGGCGGCTGGATGCGGTGGCGGTGGTCGTGGGGCCGGGCAGCTTCACGGGGGTGCGCACGGCGATCGCGCTGGCGGAGGGCGTCGCGCTTGGCCTCGGCGTGCCGGCCATCGGCGTGACGACCGGAGAGGCTCTGGCCGCCGCCCTGCCCGAAGCGCTGCGTGCGGGCCGCGAGGTCTGGGCGGCGGTGGACACGAAGCGCGGGCGGATGGCGCTGGAGCGCCTCCTGGACGGCGTCGCCGCCGCGCCGCCCGCTGTCTTCGCGGAACGCGATCTGCCCTCCCCCGGCGGCCCCGTGACCGTCGTCGGCGATGCCGCGCCCGTCATGGCCGCGCGGCTTCTCGCGCGCGGCTTCGACACGGTGCTGAGCGACAGCCGCCTGCCCGACGCCGCCGCCGCGGCGTCCGTGGCGGCCCTCAGGATCGAACGCAAAATCCCGATGCGCGGGGCGGCGCCGCTCTATGCCGAGCCGCCGGCGGTGCGCCTGCCGGGATGATCGCGGCGAGGGCGGAAGACGCGGATGCGCTCGCCCTGCTCCACGCCGCCGCCTTCGCGGGCGGCGAGTGCTGGGGGCCGGACGCGATCCGGCTGATGCTGGAGATGCCAGGCGCCTTCGGCCTGCACCTGCCGGGCACGGGCTTCGTGCTGGCGCGCGTCGCTGCCGGGGAGGCGGAGATCCTGACGCTCGCGGTCGCGCCGGCCGCTCGCCGGCAGGGCCTTGGCGGCGCGCTGCTGGCGGCGGCGATGGCGCAGGCCGCGCTCCGCGGCGCGCGGGACCTGTTCCTTGAAGTATCGGATCGGAATATTTCGGCACGCGCATTGTACACGGCGGCCGGCTTCGCCGAGGTTGGGCGCCGCCCGCGCTACTATGCCGATGGCAGCGACGCGCTGGTCCTGCGCCGCGGGCTCAGCCCGCCTTCCTGATCCAGATCCTGAGGATTCCGCCCGCTTCCTCCGCCTGGTGCAGCACGGCGTGGCCCTGTTCCGTGGCCGTGCGCGGCACGTTGCGGCGGGGCTCATCCCCGCGCAGCGCGACGCGCAGCACCTGCCCCGGCGCCAGCCGGTCCAGGGCCAGGCGGGTGCGCACGAAGGTCATCGGGCAAGTCTCTCCCGTAATGTCCAGATCGGCGTCGTGGGTTTTTTCTTGGGACTCGCAGGTCTGCATGCCTTCAACCTCTCGCGGGCGACGTAATGGATATTGCGAAACGCCCGACTCGGCCAGTATATGGGACCGAGCGACGCCGAGCGGCAGAGGAGCCCGGCGCGCCTGATACGGTCTCCGGCACTTTCGGGCGACCTTTGCGGACGACAGGAAGACCAATCATGTCAGAGACCACGGCAAACCAGGACCTGCTCGGCCTGACGGCGGAAATCGTCTCGGCCCATGTCTCCAACAACCCGGTTTCGATCTCCGATCTGCCGAACCTGATCCAGGAGGTCTACCGGACGCTGTCCAACATGGGGCAGCCGGCGGCGCCGCCAGCGGAAAAGCCGCAGCCGGCCGTGCCGATCAAGAAGTCCATTACGCCGGAATACCTGATCTGCCTGGAGGACGGGCGGAAGCTGAAGATGCTGAAGCGCCACCTCAAGACGGCGTTCAACCTGACGCCGGATCAATACAGGGAGAAGTGGGGCCTCGGCCCCGACTATCCCATGGTGGCGCCGAACTACACCAAGCACCGCTCCTCCCTGGCCAAGAAGATCGGCCTCGGCACCAAGCCGCGCGGCCGTCCGCCCGGCCGCGGCCGCGGCGCCGCGCGCAGCGAGGCCTGACCCGCCCGAAGCCGCGCCCGGAGAGCCGCGTCTCGCCGGGCGCCCCGCCACCGCGCAGTTGGTGACGCGGCCCGGCGGGTCTATGGAAAGGCGCCGCGCCGGCTGAACCGCCGGCCGCCGGAGATCGCCGCGCCCAGCATGGACACCTCAGCCGCCCCGACCTCGCCGAACGGCCAGCGCCCCGACCCGTCCCGGATCGAGCGGCTCTGCATCGAGCGCGGGCTGAAGATGACCGGCCAGCGCCGGCTGATCGCCCGCGTGCTGAGCGAGGCCGAGGACCACCCGGATGTCGAGGAACTCTATCGCCGCGCCAGCGCGCTGGACTCCCGCATCTCCGTCGCCACCGTCTACCGCACCGTCCGCCTGCTCGAGGAGAAGGGCATCGTGGAGCGGCGCGACTTCGGCGGCGGGCGGGCGCGCTTCGACCCCACCGATCGCGGCCATCACCACCATCTGATCGACGTGGACACCGGCAAGGTCATCGAATTCGAGGATGCCGAGTTCGAGCGCCTGGCGCGTGCCATCGCCGAGCGCCTCGGCTTCAGCCTGATCGGCCAGCGCCTGGAGCTCTTCGGCCGCCGGCCGGAGGACGCGCCGGCGGCCCGCCCCGGGCGCAAGTCCGGCCGGTGAGGCGGCGGGAGACTGCGGCATGAGCGTTGACGGTCCGCTGCCCGACGATCCCGCGCCGCTCGGCCGCGTGGAAGCCGATCCGCCGACCGGGCCCTTCGAGGAGCTGCGCGCGGGCAATCTCGGACTGCGCCTGGCGGAGAGCGCGGCGGAGGTGGATGCGGCGCAGGCGCTGCGCTTCCGCGTCTTCTACGAGGAGATGGGCGCGCGCGCCGATCCCGCGGCTGCCGCCTCCCGCCGCGACGTGGACGAGTTCGACGCCGTGGCGGACCATCTGGTCGTGCTGGACCACGACCTCGGCAACGGGCCGGAGGCGGTGGTCGGCACCTACCGCATGATCCGGCGCGAAGGCGCGCGGAAGCTCGGGCGCTTCTACTCGGAAAGCGAATACGACGTCTCGCTGCTGGCCGGCTTCGCGGGCGAGGTGATGGAGCTCGGCCGGTCCTGCGTGGCGGCGCCCTATCGCACGCGCGGCACGCTGCAGCTTCTGTGGCGCGGCATCGCCGCCTTCGTCTTCCGCCACCGCATCGACCTGATGTTCGGCTGCGCCTCCCTGCCCGGCACCGACCTGGATGCGCTGGCGCCGCAGCTGTCCTACCTGCACGCCAACCACCTGGCGCCGCCGGCGCTGCGGGCGCGCGCCCTGCCGCAGCGCTACGTGGCGATGGACCGCATGCCGCTCGGGCAGCTCGACATGAAGGCGGCGCTGGTCGCGCTGCCGCCGCTCATCAAGGGCTATCTGCGGCTCGGCGGCTTCGTCGGCGACGGCGCGGTGATCGACGCGCAGTTCAACACCACCGATGTCTGCATCGTGGTGAAGACGGACCTGATCACCGACAAATACTTCCGCCACTATGAACGCACGGCGGGCGGCGCGAAGGAGGAATAGGGCGTCAGCGCCCTTCCAGCAGCGAGCCGTGCACCCAGCCCCAGGGCTCGCCCTCGCCCACCCGGTACCAGCCGCCGGGCGCTTCCTCGAAGACGTCGAGGGTGGCGCCGCGGGGGACCACGCGCAGCACCTCGCCGCCCGGATGCGAACGCAGGTTGGCCGCGCTCCGCACGCTGACCGTGCCGCGCGCGGTCGGGGCGACGAGGGCTTCGGACACCGGGGCAGCGGCGGCGACGGGGGCGGGCACCGGGGCCGGCGGCGCCGCGGCGGCGGGCGGCGTGAAGGGCTGTCCGGGCTGCACCGAGGGGGCGGGGGGCAGCGGGCGCACCGTGGTACGCGCATTCGGCGGGCCGCCGCCGTCGAAGCAGCGGTCCACCATCTCATAGTAGACCCGCGTCGCCTCGGCCGAGGTCGCGGCGAGGTGGAACTCCACGCCGGCGGGGCGCTCGCCCTCGAAGGTCACGATGGAAACGAAGGGGAGGTAGGGCTCGCTGCGGCGGCTGCCGGGCAGCACCTGGCCGCAGACGACATAGGCTTCCGCCATGGCCTGGCGGTAGCCCTGCACGGCGCGAAGCGTCAGCGCGCCCTCCTCGCGCAGGCGGGTGCGGAGCCTTTCCTCCGTCGCCTGCATCGCCGCGGCGGCGCGGCCTTCCGTCAGGGCGGGCGGCACCTCGGTGCGCGGCGCCGCAGGCGCGGGATCGTCGCAGGCGACGAGGAGGACGAGCATCGCGGCGGCGCCGATCTTCTGCATGCCTTCTGCCCTCCCCTGTCCACCGTCGTGTCACGATAGCCGCATAGTTGCAACCGCATACGGAACAAACTTGCCTGGCCATCCGCCGCCCGGCTGCCCTCCGGCGCGGCTTTGGGGCAATCTCCGCCGGCACGAAGGCGGAGCGGCGGGCATGGCCACGGAACTGCTGGCGTCGAACGCAACGGACGGTGTGGGGATGCGGGATGCGGCGCCTCCTGGCATGACATGGATTCCGGGCGGGACTTTCCGCATGGGTTCCAACGACCACTACCCCGAGGAAGCGCCGGTCCACCGCGTGACGGTGGACGGCTTCTGGATGGATACGACGCCGGTGACCAACCGGCAGTTCGCCGCCTTCGTCGCCGCCACCGGGCACGTGACCTTCGCCGAGACCCCGCCCGACCCGCGCGACTATCCGGGCGCGCTGCCGCACATGCTCTTCGCCGGCAGCCTGGTGTTCCACAAGACGAAGGGGCCCGTGGACCTCACGCAATGGGGCCTGTGGTGGGAACTGCGGCGCGGCGCCTGGTGGCGGGAACCCTATGGCCCCGGCTCCTCGATCGAGGGGCTGGAGGACCACCCGGTGGTGCATGTTACCTATGGCGACGCGCTGGCCTATGCGCGCTGGGCCGGCAAGGACCTCGCGACCGAGGCGGAGTGGGAGTTCGCCGCCCGCGGCGGGCTGGACGGCGCGCCCTTCGCCTGGGGCACGAACATGCGGCCAAAGGGGCGGATCATGGCCAACACCTGGCAGGGCGCCTTCCCCTACAAGAACACGCGGGAGGACGGGTGGGAGACGACCAGCCCGGTCGGCAGCTTCCCGCCCAATGGCTACGGCCTGCTCGACATGATCGGGAATGTCTGGGAGTGGACGCAGGACTTCTGGGCGCCGCGGCACGAGGCGGACAGCCCGAAGACCTGCTGCATCCCGAAGAACCCGCGGCGCGCGGACGATGCCGCCAGCTACGATCCGGCACAGCCCGAGATCCGCATTCCCCGCCGCGTGCTGAAGGGCGGCAGCTTCCTCTGCGCGCCCAACCACTGCCGTCGCTACCGGCCGGCGGCACGGCATGCCGAGGCGGTGGACACCTCCACCTGTCATGTCGGCTTCCGCTGCGTGAAGCGGCCGGTGACGACCCCATAGGCCGCGGCGCCTGTCGCCGGATTTTACAGGTGCGTTATCCGCCGCGGAAAATGCGCGCGAATTCAATGCGCTGCCGAATGGCCCGTGTCTTGCTTGGCAGGTCTTGACGCGAAGTGATCCGCCCCGCCGGCGGATGGAGACCGAGGATGCTGCGACTGCGGCGCGCGACCATCGCCCTTGCACTGGGCACCCTCCTCGCCCTGGCCGCCCCGGCCATGGCCGGCAGGATCGCCCATGACGATGTGGACCTCATCCTGCTCGCCGAGGGTCCCGCCAATCCCGAGCAGATGCCCGGCGCCGACCGGATGGAGCTGGTCGCCAATGCCTCCGAGGCCGGCGAGATGAAGACGGCGAGCGCGGTGGCCGTGGCGGCGCCGGCGCCAGCCGCCCTCGCGGTGTTCGGGATCGGCCTGCTGGGCCTCGCGGCAGTGCGCCGGATCCGGCGCCGCTGAGGCGCGCGGCCGTCTCTCAGCCGCTCAGTGGTGCTTCCAGACGACTTCCTGCAGCGCGGGCTCGGTCGGGTCGCAGGGCAGCCACTGGCCGTTCGCGACGCTCTGCCCGGTCATGGACAGGATGAAGCCCCAGTGGCTGACCACCACGGTGTGGGCCCAGTCCTCCAGCGCCGCCATCTCGCCGCGGAAGCGCGCGGCGCGGGCCAGGACCTGTTCGGCCGGCTCTTCCTCCAGCGGCCACCAGACCTCCTCCAGGTGATCGAGCGTGAGGTCCGGCCATTCGCCACGCAGCGCGGTGGCGGGGCTGCCGATGTCGCAGGTGAAGGCGTAGCGCTCCCGCACGATCGGGTTGACCAGCACCGGCAGGCGGAGGCGGCGCGCCAGCGGCGCCGCGGTCTGCAGCGCGCGGGTGTAGGGGGAGGCGATGATGCGCCGGATCTCCTGCACGCCTGCCAGGGCCTCGGCCGCCGCCTCGGCCTGCTGGTGGCCGAGTTCCGTCAGCTTCGGGTCCTTGATGCCGGGATCCCGGCGCGTGGCGCTGAAATGCAGGTTGAATTCGCTCTGGCCGTGACGCAGCAGGATCATCGCGCTGTCCCGAAGGTTCGGCGGCCGGTATAGCGGTGCAGGCGGGCCCGCGCGACGGGGAGTCCGGGCCGGCCGGCAGGCGGGAAAAATCTTGCCGTTGCGGGGCGGGCCCGCGAGCCCTAAGTGATGGGCAAGTGAGGAGTCATCCATGTCCGGCGGCTTCCCGGTCGATCTGATCCTGTTCGCGATGGTCGCGGCCTTCCTGGTGCTGCGCCTGCGCAGCGTGCTCGGCCGCCGCACCGGCTTCGAGCGTCCGCGGCGCGAGGGGCCGCATCCCTACGATCCCCAGGCGGCGCGCGGCGGCCCGGCCACCGATGCGCTGCCCGAGCTGCCCTCCCCGCAGATCGAGCCCGACGGCACCCGCCGCGTGGTGCCCGATCCGCGCAGCCCGGTCGGGCAGGCGCTGATGCGCATCCGCGCCGTGGACCCCTCCTTCGAGCCCGAGGGCTTCCTGCACGGCGCCGAGGGCGCCTTCCGCATGATCGTCGAGGCCTTCGCGCGCGGCGACCGGGACACGCTGCGCATGCTGCTGTCCGACGACACCTATGGCGGCTTCGAGGGCGAGATCTCCCGCCGCGAGGCTGCGGGCGAAAGCCAGCGCAGCGAGGTCCGCGCCATGCAGGAGACCAAGATCGACGCGGCCGACCTGCGCGGGACCGTGGCCGATGTGACGGTGCGCTTCGTCTCCGACCAGGTGAACCTCACCACGGCGAAGGACGGCAGCGTGGTGAACGGCGCCGAAGCGGTGACCGAACTCGTGGACATCTGGACCTTCCAGCGCGACCTCCGCAGCCAGGACCCGACCTGGAAGCTGGTGGCGACGCAGTCGGCCTGATCGCCGCAAGGGTAGTTCCCCCCTCACCCAACCCTCTCCCCCCAAAGGGGGAGAGGGCTTTTGGGCGTTTGGTGGTGGCGGGCTTGCTGGCGATGCTCGCGGGATGTGCACCGGCGGGGTTTCCGCGGGAGGCGAGCTTCGCGGAGCTGCCGGGCTGGGGCGCCGACCGGCACGCCGAGGCCATCCCGGCGCTGCGCCGGAGCTGCGCGGCAATCGCCCGGATGCCAGCGGAGCGGAGCCTGGGCGGCGACGGTGCGACGGCGCGCACGGCCGACAGCCTGAAGCCCGCCTGCACGGCGCTCCAAAACCTCCCGCCGGGCGACGCCGCGGCGCGCGCCTTCCTGGAGGCGCATTTCCGGCCCGTGGCACTCGGTGAGGGCACGCTGACCGGCTATTTCGAGCCGGAATTGCGCGGCAGCCCGACCCGCCGCCCCCGCTACGCCACGCCGCTGCTGGCCCGCCCGCCCGAACTGGTCGAGGCCGATCTCGGCACGCACATCCCCGACCTGCGCGGCCGGCGCATCGCTGGCGTGGTCCGGGACGGGCGGTTGCTGCCCTTCCATGACCGCGCGGCCATCGAGGGCGGCGCGCTGGCCGGGCGCGGGCTGGAACTGGCCTGGGTGGACGACCCGGCCGATGCCTTCTTCCTGCAGATCCAGGGCTCGGGCCGGGTGCGCTTCGCCGATGGTCGCGTGCTGCGGCTCGGCTATGCCGGCTGGAACGGCTTTCCGTACGTGGCCGTCGGCCGGTTTCTCGTCGAGCAGGGCGCCCTGACGCGCGAGACGGTCTCGATGCAGTCCATCCGCGGCTGGATGCGGGAAGCCGGGCCGGAGGCCGCCGCGGCGCTGATGGCGCGCAACCCGAGCTACGTCTTCTTCCGCGCGCTGGACCTGCCGCCCGACCAGGGGCCCGTCGGGACGCTGGGCGTGCCGCTGACGCCGATGCGCTCGGTGGCGGTGGACCGCACCAAGGTGCCGCTTGGCCTACCGCTGTGGATCGCTGGGCGCGACCCGGTCACCGACACGCCACTGCGCCGCCTCACGGTGGCGCAGGACACCGGCGGCGCGATCCGCGGCCTGGCGCGGGCGGATCTCTTCACCGGCTGGGGCGAGGAAGCCGCCGAGCGCGCTGGAAGGATGCGCGACCCGGCGGCGATGTGGGTGCTGCTGCCGCGGTGACGCCCGACCCCTGATCTCTCGGCCCGCTGCCGCTGGACCAAGGCGGAGCCACTGTCACCGTCAAGTTCCACCAGAGGCTTTACTCCGCCTGTCGGGAAAACTTACAGGATGTGAGGATCAGCCAGTCAGGACCGCGGAAAATCATAGCCAAAGCAAATAGTTAACTTTATGGCATGGTACTTGCAAACACGTGTAAATGCAGATTCGGCGCGCCGCGTTGCACGATGAACTACTCGGGTCGCGTGGGCGCGCCGCAACGAAAGCAGCGCGATCCATGAAAATGCCTATCGGCCCCGGCCTCGTTCTGCTCGCAGCGATGGGGGCGTCACCGTCCTCAGCCGCCATCGTGATCGACCAGAACGCACCGACAAACAACGCCTACATATCAACCTTAAGGCTGCCCGGGCGGGCGCAATCCTTCACGCCCGCGGCGAGCAACTCCGCCGGCGCGGGCATCTTCCTCAAGGAAGGGATCGGGTCGGGCAGCAGCGACATCACGATTTCACTGTGGACCGCTCTGCCCAACGCATCCGGCACGCAACTCGCAGCGGCAACCGTCTCGGTGTCTGGTCCAGGCGTGTGGGCCGATGTCTTCTGGTCCCCCGTGGCGGTGACGGTCGGCGCGACCTACTATCTCGACTTCGCCAGCACCAACGGGGATCTCGGCATTGCTGGCGATTCTTTCAACGGATATGCCGGCGGGAACGTGTTCGCCGCTGTCGGATACTTAGCCTTACCGGACTTGGACTACACCTTCCGCACCTACACGGACGATGGATACGTCGCCGCCGTCCCGGAACCGGCTTCGCTCGCCCTGTTCGGCCTGGGACTGATCGGTCTCGGTGCGCTGCGCCGCCGCGCCGACTGATCCTGCCCCGCCCCGGGCACGGTGCCCGGGGCGGCCGCCTGTCACCCCCCGCTGCGCACCAGCCGAACCAGCGCCGCGACATGCTCGGGCGGCGTGATCTTCTCGATGCCGTGGCCGAGGTTGAAGACGAAGGGCCGGCCGCGCATCGCGGCGAGGATCTGGCGCGCCTCCGCCTCCAGCGCCGCACCGCCGGCGACCAGGGCCAGAGGGTCCAGGTTGCCCTGCAGTGCGACCGTGGGCGGCACCAGCTGGGCGGCCAGGCGCGGGTCCATGGCGGTGTCCATCGCCACCGTGTCCACGCCCGTGCGCTGGACGTATTCGCCGATCAGCGGGCCGGCGAGGCGCGGGAAGCCGATCACCGGGATGCCGGGATGCAGCCGCTTCACGTTGCGGACGATGGTGACCGTCGGCTCGATCACCCAGCGGCGGAACTGGCTCGGCGGCAGCATGCCGGCCCAGCTGTCGAACAGCATCACCGCCTCGGCGCCGGCTTCGATCTGCGCCGCGAGGTAGTCCGTGGTGGCGTCAACCAGGGTGCGGATAAGCCGGCCGAACAGGGCGGGATCGGCGAAGGCCATGCCGCGCGCCGTGTGGAAGTCGCGGCTGCCATGCCCCTCCACCATGTAGGCCGCGACGGTCCAGGGGCTGCCGGCGAAGCCGATCAGCGTGGTCTTCGGGTGCTGCGCGGCCAGCGCCGCGCGGGTCAGGCGCACCGTCTCGAAGATCGGCGCGGCGCGCTCCCGCACCTTGTCGAGCTCCAATGCCCCGATGCCGGCGGCGTCGCGCAGCGGCTCGAGCACCGGGCCTTCCCCTTCCGCGAAGCGGAGCGGCTGGCCAAGCGCCCAGGGGACCATGAGGATGTCGGAGAACAGGATCGCGCCATCCATGCCGTAGCGGCGGATCGGCTGGATGGTGACCTCGGAGGCCAGGTCGGGCGTGGTGCAGAGCGCGATGAAGCCGCCCGCCTTCTCCCGCACGGCGCGGTACTCGGGCAGGTAGCGGCCCGCCTGGCGCATCAGCCACATCGGCGGCGGCCAGACGGCCTCGCCCGACAGCGCGCGCAGCAGCGGCTTGCGCGCTTCCGTCGTGGCGCCCGTCGCCACCCCTGTTTCACTGCCTGCCGACAAGCCTGCCTCCCGGAACAACGGCGCCCATCATCCTAAAAGACTCTGAATCCTTGAAGTGGGTGGAGTGCTGTTGGGCCTGTGGTCATCGGGGATGGGTGCTTTGCCCGGATGATCCACAAGCCTGTCCACGCGAGTGACGGGCCGCAACCCCCTGTCCCGCAACGGCAATCCGGGTTGCCCACGGGAGCGGGAGCAAGGGCGGGAAAGTCATCCCGGCGTCGGGCCGAGGGGTGGGTTTCCCACCCTTTGCGCGAGAGCGCCCTTGACCGGGCCGGGTTTTCCCCGCCATCCCCGCGATCCGCGGAGCGCCCCCGGGAGCCTCTCCATGCCGCATCGCACGATCAACCTGCACCTGGTGTCCGACAGCACCGGGGAGACCCTGAACTCGATGGCGCGCGCCACGCTGTCGCGCTTCGACGAGCCGCATGTCATCCACCACCGCTGGTCACTGATCCGTTCACGCCTGCAACTCGACCGCGTGCTGGACGGCATCGAGGCGGAGCCGGGGCCGGTGCTGTTCACGGTCGCCGACCGCAGCCTGCGCCACGCGCTGGAGGAGCATTGCACCCGGCTCGGCGTCGCCTGCCTCTCCGTGCTCGATCCGATCATGGAGCTGCTGCAGACCGAGCTCGGCGAGCGCGCGCGGGAGAAGCGGGCGGCGCAGCATGTGATGGACGCCGACTATTTCCGGCGGATCGACGCGATGCACTACGTGCTGGCGCATGACGACGGGCAGGGCGTGGCCGGCATCCACGAGGCGGATGTGTGCCTGGTCGGCGTCTCCCGCAGCAGCAAGACGCCGACCTGCTTCTACCTGGCGAACCGCGGCATCAAGGCGGCGAATGTGCCGATCGTGCCCGGCGCGACCATGCCGCCCGAGCTGAACGAGGCACCCTGCCCCGTTGTGGGGCTGCATATCGAGGCCGGCGCGCTGATCGAGATCCGCCGCCACCGTCTGCGCCTGATCGGCGCCGGCGGCGTGCGCAGCGACGCCAACGACTATGTGGACCATGAGGCGGTGAAGGCGGAGATCCAGGCCGCGCGCCGGCTGTGCACCCAGCATGGCTGGCCGGTGATCGACGTGACGCGCCGCTCGATCGAGGAGACGGCGGCGACCGTGCTGCAGCTGATGGAGGCCTGGCACGAGCGGCGGCGCCAGCCCGCGGTGCCGCACGCGCCGGAAGACCCGGCGGCGGGCGTGCTCGGCGGATGAGGGACTTTTTTCGCCCTCATGCGCCGGGCGCCGCCTCCGGCGGCTTGGCTCCCCGGACGACCGGCGGGCCGCTGTCGCGGCCTCGGCGGCCTGCGGCCGCCGCCTGCGCGTGTCTGGGCCGGTTCGGATGACGTTCCAGGCTCCCGATCCGGTGCTGGTGCTGGCGTCGCAGAGCGCCACGCGCCGCACCCTGCTGGAACGCGCGGGCCTGCGCTTCGAGGCGCTGCCGGCCGCGGTGGATGAGGCGGCGCTGAAGGAAAGCGCGCAGGCCGAGGGCATCCCGGCCGATGACGCGGCGATCATGCTGGCAGAGGCCAAGGCCGAGCGCATCGCCCGCCGCATCCCCGACGCGCTGGTGATCGGCTGCGACCAGCTGCTCACCTGCCGGATGGAAGACGGCAAGGAGCGCTGGTTCGACAAGCCGGCGGACCTCGGCGCCGCACGGGCGCAGCTTCTGGCGCTGCGCGGCAGGACCCACCGGCTGGTGACGGCGACGGTCGCCTGGCGGGGCGGGGCGCGCATCTGGCAGGACGTGTCCGTGCCGCGGCTGACGATGCGCAGCTTCTCCGAGGCCTTCCTCGACGCCTATCTCGCAGCCGAGGGCGAGGTGCTCTGCGCCAGCGTGGGCGGCTACCGGCTGGAAGCGTTGGGCGTGCACCTGTTCAGCCGGGTGGAGGGCGAGCACAGCGCGATCCTCGGGCTGCCGATGCTGCCGCTGCTGGGCTTCCTGCGCGGACACGGCGTGCTGACCGGCTGACACCGGCCGCATGAAGGTTTCACCTTCATGCCCCCAGGCGCCGGCGCTGCGCTCGGCATCACACCCGCACGGCCTGTCATGTCGACGGCACGTCTTTCGTTCCATGCAACGGCGGCGGCGCCGATCCGGTCGCCACATCATTGCACGTCAACCTGCAATTAAGACTACCGGGTCAATCCTGCACGCGCAGGAGGCTTGCTGGCGGATTGACGCAACGCGTAAGGAAGCGTTATGTTTTGTCTGTCGAAAAAATATCGATATATACTATTAAGGAGACAGATTATGCCGGCGAGCCTCGCGCCCCGGTTGCTGGGCGCTGCCGCCCTTGCTGCCACCCTGGTTGCCGGCATGGCCGGCCGCGCCGATGCGGCGATCGTCGCCTGCTCGGCGAGCGTTGCCGAGCGCGTGACCTCCGGCGGCGCTGCCCTGCCCTGCCAGGTCAGCACGACGTACGACCAGGATTTCCAGAACAGGAATCCGATCACCGTGAACCGCGAAGGCGGCTTCTTCGGCTTCGAGGACTGGGAGCTGATCGACAAGGTCGGGAGCGGCCAGTCGGGCAGCTACGACGTCACCCAGCTGGACGACTTCGATACGTTCGGGAACTGGATGATGATCTTCAAGTCGGGCGACGACACCTTCCTGACCGGCTACCTGCTCGAGGCGACGCAGCTCACGGGCGACTGGTCGAGCCCCTTCCGGCAGGTGAACCGCAACGGCAGGGTCAGCTACAAGGATGTCTCGCACATCTCCTTCTACGGACGGGGCGAGCCGCTGATCGTCGCGCCGCCCTCCCCGCCGCCGGGTCCCGAGCCGGTCGTGGACGTGCCCGCGCCGGCGAGCCTCGGCCTGTTCGCGGCCGGGCTTCTTGGCCTTGGTCTCGTGCGGCGCCGCAGCAGGGCGTGACGCAGGCGGCCCGAGGGGCGCGGCCGCGCCCTTCAGGCCGTGACGACCAGCAGCTCCTGGAAGCCGTTGGTCAGCTTCTCGCCACCGCCGGGGCGGCAGACGATCACGTCCTCCACGCGGGCGCTGAAGGAGCGGTCCTGCAGGATCGAGGGCTCGACGGTGAACATCATGCCCTCCCGCAGAACCGAGTGGTCCGACTTCGTCAGGAAGGGCGGCTCGTGCACGTCCCAGCCGATGCCGTGGCCGAGCCGGTGGCGAAAGTTGGGGCCGTAGCCGGCATCCTCGACCACCTTGCGCGCGGTGGCGTCCACCTGCGCCGCCGTCGTGCCGACCTTCAGCGCGGCGATGCCGGCGGCCTGCGCCGCCATCACGGTCGCATGCACCTTGCGCTGCTCGGCGTCGGGCTCGCCGAAATGCACGGTGCGGCCGTAGTCGTAGCAGAGCCCGTCATGCGAAGCGCCGAAGTCGAACAGCACCGAGCAGGGCGGGTGGATCGGCCGCTTCCAGCTTTCAAGCCGGCGGCCCATCAGCAGCGGATGGTTCGGGCCGGTATTGTAGAGAGAGGTGGTGAAGGTCTGTCCGAGGCTGCCCTGGCGCTGCATCTGGTAGTTCACCTCGGCGATCGCATCGAGCTCGGTCATGCCGAACTTCAGGCGTTTCAGCGTCTCGGCGAAGGCGGCTTCGGTGCGGCGCCCGGCCTCCTTCATCGTGGCGATCTCCTCGGCCGACTTGATCACGCGCAGCGCGCGCAGGATGTCGGTCGCGGAGACGAAGACGGCGTCGGGCAGCAGCGCCTGGATATGCACCGCGCTCTCGCCATGCGCGCGGTCGCTGATCGCGATGCGCGGGCGGGCCGGCACGCCGAGGCTGGCGAAGATGTCGCGTGCGAGGGCGGCGGGATCATCGTGGTCGCCGAGGACGCGGATCTCGATGCCCTTGCTCTCGCCGCGTCCCTTGAATTCCGCCGTCATGCGCGGCAGCGCCAGGATCGGCGCATGCCCCGGCGTCAGCCAGGCGCCTTCCAGCCAGCCGCCGGGATGCAGCGTGGTGCCGTAGTTCGGAATGTCGCGCGGGATGCCCGCCAGATAGTGCAGGTCGGTCCCGAGCGGGATGAAGGCAAGATCCGCCTTACCCTTGAGCAGCTTCTGGAACGCCGGAAGACGATCAGCGGCAGTCGCGGTGGCGTGCATCGTCATGACCTACGAAAATGAGGACGGGCGGCCGCCAAAGGCGGCCGAGGCCGCGAATGCGGCCCGCGCGCCAACCGACCGCATGGCCCAGCGCGCCAGTGCGTCACGCCGGAGGCGTGCCTTCGGCACGACGCGCGCAAGCCAAGCCGCCGGAGGCGGCGCCGGCGTCTGAGGCGTCAAACCGGCGTCGCGCCGGAGGCGATGACCAGCGGGCGCCAGGTCTCGACCTCGCTGCGGACGAAGGCCTCCATCTCCGCGCCGAAGCGGTTGCCGGTGTCCACCGACCAGCCCTTGTAACGCTCGAGCACGGGGGGAAGCTGCTGCACCTCGCGGAAGACCTGCGCGACGCGGTCCTGGATTGGCTGCGGGGTGCCGGCAGGCAGCGCGATGCCGGCCCAGCCCTCGGCGACCAGGTCGCGGAAGCCGTGCTCGACGAAGGTGTGCATCTGCGGGAAGTCAGGCGCGCGTTCCGGCCCGGTGATGCCGATGCCCTTGATCTGGCCGTTGCGGATGAAGCCGACGGAGCTCGCGATGCCGTCGAGCGTCACCGGCACGACGCCAGCCATCGTGTCCGTCACCGCCTGGCCGCCGCCGCGATAGGGCACATGGGTCATGTCGATGTTGGCGGCCTGGGCGAAGCGCAGCATGAAGAGATGCGGCATGGAGCCGACGCCCGAGGTGGCATAGGCCATGCCCGGGCTGCGCCGCGCCGCGGCGGCCAGCTCGCCCGGGTTGGTGAAGTCCGTGCGGTTGTTGGCCATCAGCGCGTAGTAGCCGCGCTGGATCATCGCGACATGGGCGAAGCTGCGGATCGGATCCCAGTTGATCCGGCTCTGGTAGAGCGTCGCACCCACGGCGAAGGCGCTGACCACCGTCAGCAGCATGGTGTAGCCGTCCGGCGCCGCTTCCGCGCCGAGGCCCGTGCCGAGCGTGGCGCCGGCGCCGGGCCGGTTCTCGATGATGATCGGCTGGCCGAAGCGGGCGACCAGGTGATCGAGCAGCATCCGCGCGAGCGCGTCGGTGGAGCCGCCGGGCGCGAAGGGGATGATCAGCCGGATGGGCCGGTTGGGCCAAGGCGCCTGCGCCAGGGCCGGCACGGCAAGGGTTGCGGGCAGGGCTGCGAGCAGCGCACGCCGGCGCAGCGCGGTCGGTGGCATATGGTTCTGTTCCCCGGACGGTACGGCCATGTCACCACGCCGCGAGGCGGCGCTCAAGCATCCGATTTGGCCGCGATGCGGGCGGGGGCGGCAGCAGCGCCCAGGCGGCGGCCCCAGGCGATGCAGGGCGCCTCCACCAGGCGGTAGAGCAGGGCGGAGACGGCGAGCGTGCCCGCCACCGTCGCGGCCAGCAGGAGCAGGAAATACGGCCACTGCCCGAGCGCGGCGACGCCCATCGCGCCGAAGGCGCCCTTCATCAGCAGCAGCACGATCGTGTGGGAGAGAT
Source organism: Falsiroseomonas bella (assembly GCF_003173615.1). Classification (GTDB taxonomy): domain Bacteria; phylum Pseudomonadota; class Alphaproteobacteria; order Acetobacterales; family Acetobacteraceae; genus Falsiroseomonas; species Falsiroseomonas bella. The sequence goes on from NZ_QGNA01000001.1 coordinate 1,069,688, forward strand.
AGACCGAATAGGACCAGCGCCCGAGCGTCATCAGCGGCGTGGAGGTCAGCACGGCGTTGACCAGCGGCGCGCCGATGGAGGCGGGCTGCAGCGTGGCGAGGAAGACGGTGGTCCACACCACCACGGCCGGGTTGTGCGTGGTGAGATAGGCGAGCGCCATGCCGGCCGGCAGCAACAGCGGCCAGGCGGGCACGATGCGCTGGCGCCAGAACAGATAGCAGGCGATGCCGAGCGCGAATTCCGGGATGTGCCGCGGCAGGAAGCCTTGCGGGCCCGCCACCAGGAAATGCACCGCGCAGGCCGCGGCGATCGTGGCCAGTGCCACGATCCCGCCGCGCAGCAGCAGCCAGAGCAGCGCCGGCGCGATGACGTAGAACTGCCATTCGAGCGAGAGGCTCCAACCCTGGCTGAGAATGGCATAGTTGGAGTGCTTCAGCAGGCTCGGCGGCACCGTGGAATGCACCATGCCGAGATGCGCCAGCAGCTGTGCCGGCAGCTGGTCGAGGCTCGCGCGCGCGATGGCCACCAGGTAGTCGTTGTGCGGATGCGGGAAGGGCGCATCCCCGTAGACGCGGATCAGCATCGGCAGCAGCGCGGCCGAGACCAGCAGGCAGATCAGGTAGACCGGATAGAGCCGCAGCAGGCGGCGCTTGAGGAAGAGGCCGTATCCCTCGCGCGCGGTGTCGAGCAGGTAGAAGATGACGAAGCCGCTGACGATGATGAAGGCGTCCACCGCATGGGTGCCGACATAGATCACGCGGAACGGCCCGCGCCATGTCTCGCCGAGCCCCGCCGAGGTGACGACATGGCTGAACAGCACCCACATCGCGAGGATGCCGCGCAGACCCTCGATGGCGTGGATGCGCGGCAGCGGCGCGGCGGAGGAGGCGCTCATTTGAAGAAGCGCCGCACCTTCCACATCAGGTAGCTCAGATCCGTCACCGCGCGCTCCCGCGTCAGCCTTTCGTAGAGGCGGATCTTCTCCCCGGTGTAGGGCCAGTCGAGATGGCGCGCGATCGGGCCGTTCTCGAGATAGCCCATCGGGATGCCGAGCGAGTCCCAATGCGCGGAGGCGAGCGCGTCGTCGCCGCCGATATAGGTGGGGTAGAGCTCCTCATAGGGAACCGACTTGAAGAGCGGCGCGGGGCAGGCCCAGCACTGGTTGATGATGAAGTCCGAGAGCCCGACCAGCACCTGCTCCTCGAACTGGCGGTCGGGGCCGGCCTTGTCCTTGTTCGTCGCGGCGAAGGAGCAGCGCGGCGCCCCGCTGCGGTCGGAGGGGACGTGCAGGCGCAGCACGTCCGAGGCATGGCGGAAGCCGTGCTCCTCGCCGTTGATCACCCGCATGCTCAGCACCGCGTCGGGCCTGCCCTTCGCGAGCCGCACGGCGTGGAACGCCTTCTGGATGTGGACGAGGAAATTGCTGGAGAGGAACTCGATGTCGTTGTCGAGATAGACCACCAGCCCGTCGGCGGGGACCATGTCGCGGATCTGCCGCATGCCGCGGTTCTGGCCGACATTCTCCGGGTTGCGGTGCAGGCGCATGTTGGGCTGCGCCGCCGCCATCGCCTCAAGCATGTCGGCGACGCCATCGGTGCTGGCATTGTCCAGCACGAGCAGGTCGAAGGGCATGCCGGCGTGGCGGTAGATCGCCTGCAGCGCGCGCTCCGTCATCGCCTGCCGGTTCCAGCTGAGCATGGCGATGGTGACGCGGTCGAACACCTGCCAGGGATAGGTGGCGGCCGGGTCGTGCTGGAACAGCGCCGGGTTGAACTCCTCGCGGCGATCGGTCACGCGGCAGCCTCCACGCGCGCGAGAAGGGCGCGAAAGGCGCCCGGATAGTCGAAGCGATCGCGCTGCGCCGCGGCTTCGCGCGCGGCGTCGGACATGCGCGCGAGCAGGTCCGGCGCCTCGACCAGCGCCCGCACCGCGGCCGCCGCCGCGTCCGGGTCGTCGAAATCCACATGCAGCCCGTTCGTGCCATGCGCGACCAGGTCGGTCGCCGCGTTCATCCTGCCGGGTCCCTGCGCGAAGACCACCGGCACGGTGCCGCGGCGCATCGCCTCCTGCACCACCATGCCGAAGCTTTCGTAGCGGGAGGGATGCAGCAGCAGGCGCGCGCGGTCGATCCAGGGCGTGGGATCGCCGACGGCGCCGACCCACTCGATGCGGTCCGCCACGCCTTCCTGCTCCGCCAGGCGGCGCAGCGGCGCGGGATCGTCGCCTTCCCCGAGCAGGGCGAGATGCATGCCGGGCAGGCGGCGCAGCAGCGGCATCAGCGCGCGCAGGTTCTTCACCGGCGTGATTCGGCCGATGGCGACGAGATGCGTGGTGCGGTTCGCCGCCCGCGCCGGCTGCGCGACCGGGAAGACCGGGTTGAACACGTTCACCGGGCGGCCGGCGCAGCCGGCGAAGCGCTCCATCTCCCGCCGGTGCATCGCGCTGGCGACGATGATGGCGCCGGCCTGCCGCGCGAGGGCGCGTTCCAGCAGCGCGTACTGCGCCGCATACCACCAGGCGGTCGCGCCGGGAGAGCCGAACCATTCCTGCCGCGTGGTGCAGGAGAGGGAGAGATGCACGAGCCGCCGCGGGCGCAGCGCCTTCAGCGCCGGCGCGAAATGCGGATCCATCGCGATCACGATGTCGGCGCGGCGCACCAGAGCGGGATCCAGCGCCTTTTCCAGGTGGCGCGCCTTCATCCAGGGCTTGAGCCGCCAGCGCGCATCATGCGGCGGATCGAAGGGCGGGATCTGGTGTTCCTCGAAGGCGGCGCCGGTTGGCCGGTCGTCGCTGGCCACGACGATCTCGTGGTCGCGCGCGAGATCCTCGGTCAGCGCGCGCAGGATGCTGATGCCGCCCCCGACCGAGGCGAGCCCCTGGTTGTTGAGAAAAAGCAGGCGGCGCGCGGTCACGCCGCGGCGCGCAGGCCGAGCATGCGCTTCACCCGCATGCCCAGCCGCTCCATCAGGCTGTAGCGCAGGTCCCAGGAGAGCAGCTCCTTCGCGCGCTTCACCTCATCCTTGGTCATGTGCTTCGTCGGCATGACGGGGCGGGTGAAGCTGCCGAAATCCTCCCAGTCGATCGCGTCTGGATCGCCGAGCGCCATGCTCTCCTTCAGCTCCTTGTGCATCGGCGTGCCGGGATAGGGCATGAAGTAGGCGAGCTGGATGGAATCCGGCTTCACCTTGCGCAGCCAGCGGCCGGTATTGTGCACCGTCTCCCAGCTCTCGTCGGGCATGCCGACGATCAGGTGGGTGTGGCAGCGGATGCCGCGCGCCTTGGTCCAGCCGATCACCTTCTCGAACAGATCGAGCGATTGCGGCCCGTCGGATTTCGCCACGGCGCCGAACATCTCGGGGTCGCCGGATTCGAGGCCGTAGTGGATCTCCCGGCAGCCAGAGCGGTACATCAGGTCCAGCATCGCCTCGTCCACCACGTCGTAGCGCGTCTCGCACACCCAGCGGATGCCGAGGTCGCGGCGGATCAGTTCCTCGCACACCGCCGCGGCATGCTTGCGGTTGATGGTGAAGACCTGGTCGCGGAACAGGATCTGCTTCACGCCGTGCTCGCGCACCAGGCGTTCGATGTCGTCGCCGACCTTGGCGGGGCTGCGGTAGATGAGGCGGTTGCCGAAGCCGAAGGGGTAGGGGCAGTAGCCGCACTTGTACGGGCAGCCCTTCGTCGTGAAGACGGTCGCGTAGCGCATCTTCTCGCCGAAATAGTAGTCGCTCTCGTAGCGGCTGAAATCGAGCAGGTGGTAGGCGGGGAAGTCCACGAAATCGAGCGTCTTCATCGCCGTGCGGGAGGGCTGCGCGCGCAGCGCCGCGCCGTCCCAGGCGCTGCCGCCTTCGAGCGCCGACACATCCTCGCCCGCGACCAGCTTTGCGACGTTGCGGCCGGTGAGCAGCTCCTCCGCCTCCTCCATGACGAAGTCGGCATGGCCTTCGCGCAGGATGCGGTCCTTGAACCACTTGGCGGTGGGGCCGAGCAGGATCACGCGAAGCCCGGGCGCGGCGGCGCGGGCGGCGCCGATCAGTTCCAGATCGGGCTCGAGCGAGGGGATGTTGACGACGGTGACGAGAACTTTCGGCTGGTCGGCCGCGATGCCGCGCAGGAAGGCGTCGCGGTCGAATGCGGCGGAGGCCTGGCCATCCACGTAGCGATAGGGCACGCCCTCCTGCTCCAGCACGCGGGCGACGTAGAGCAGGGTGGAGAAGGGGATGTCGTAGTAGCCGGGATCGTGGCCGGGCACGGTCCGGTCGCTGGCAAGCGAGGTGCCCATGCCGCCCGCCCATTCGCGGAAGACATTCCGCCGCGGCGGGCTCGGCAGCTGCATCAGACAGGCGGCGACCATGCGCATGCTTCCGGTGTCCGGCCTGGCCATCCAGGCGGAATTATCTGTAATTATTCTATCTTAAATTCCATGGATCGTCACGCGCCCTCAACGGGTTCAGAGTGCCGCATGGCGAGACGGGAGCCTTCGCGCGTGGCGCGCGGCGCGGCCGGGGCGGGTGTGCCGACCGTGGTGATCATGGGCGCCGCGGTGCTGCCCGGCGGGGTGCCGAGCCAGGCCCTGGCCGATCGCGTCGCGGCTGCGCATGCGTGGGGCGAGGCGCGGCCCCTGCCGCCGCGCTACATGCCAACCGGCGGCGTCGGCCGCCATCCGCCGGCGGAAAGCGCCGTGATGGCGCGGCTGCTGCGGGAGGCGGGCGTGGCGGCGGACCGGATCACCCAGGAGCCGACCGGGACGGACACGCTGTCTTCCGTGCTGGCCTGCGTGCGGCTGCTGCGGGGCGTGCCGGGTCCGGTCTTCGTGGCGACGCACCGCTACCACCTGCCGCGGACGCTGCTGCTGTTCCGGCTTGCCGGCGTGCCGGCGCGGCCCGTGCCGCCGCCGCCCGGCCCCGCTGCGCGCGCGAGCCTGGCACGCTGGCGCTGGCGCCTGCGGGAGATCCCGGCGCTGCCCTACGACGCCGCGCTGATGCTGTGGGCGCGCCTGACGCGCCGTGCCTGAGAATGCAGGGGTCCGGGGACGCTCAGCGTCCCCGGCGGAGCGCGAGGCGGAGCCTCGCCCCTATGCGTTGAAGCGCGCGTCCCTGGTTTCCTGGATGGCCTCGTAAGCGAGCTTCACCGGCTCCGCACCATAGGTCCGTTCCAGACGGCGCACCGTGAAGTGTCCCTGCCCCACGCCCCGGAAATGCTCGAGGAAGGCGAGGTTCACCGCCGCACCCGCCGCGGCGCCGATGATCGGCGCCGCCTGCGCGGACAGCTTCAGCGCGACGGGGCCGCCGAAGCGCGCCGCGATGGTGCCGAGGAAGCCCGGCAGCATCAGCCCCGCGACGCCCTTGCCGGCGACGGTCTTCAGCGCCTCGGCCAGCGCGATGCGGACGGCGAAGTAGCCGCTCTCGGCCGCGTCGTCGCGCGGGTCGCGGCCGCCGAGGGCGAAGACCTTGAGGCATTCGGCCGCGATCTCCGGCCGTTTCAGGTCCTCGCCGTTCTCGGCCGCGATGGCGGCGATCTGGCGGAGGAGAAGCGTGGTGGAGACGGGCAGCTCGACCAGCGTTCCCGGCAGGCCGAGCGCGCCGCCCGCGGCGCCGGAGGCGGCGGCCATGCCGCGGTGGAACCAGGAGGATTCGACCGGCAGCGGCGTGCGCGCGGGGTCGCTGCGCAGCGCGGCCTCCATCGCGGCGGAGAGGGCGCGGCGCACGGCGCCGTCCACCATGCCCTGTACCGGGCCGGGCAGCCGGTTCTTCAGCGCCTCCACCGGCTTGCCGACGAGCTGGGAGAGGCGCGCGGCGTAGGAGAGATCCTCGAGCTGCGCGACGGCGCGGCGGAGGTCGGCGAGCGCGGAAGCGGGCAGGGTGTTGCCCTCGGCGAGGGCGATGGCGGTGGACATGCGGCCTATATCGAAACGGCGGGCCGGGAGTTCACCCCCTGGCCGCAGCGTGGTGGCGGAGCCAGTCGGCGAATTCCTCCTCGGTCATGGCGCCGGCGGCGAGGTCGAGCATGGCGACGGTCGCCATGGCCGGCGGCGCGGTCAGCACCAGACCGTTGAGCATCAGGAAGACACCGGCCGCGGCGAAGGCCGCGCGCTTGTTGCCGTCCACGAAGGGGTGGTTCTGCGCGATGCCCTTGGCGTAGGCGGCGGCAAGGCGGCAGAGGTCCGTCTCCGCGTCGTAGGCGAAGCGGTTGAGCGGGCGGGCCAGCGCGCTGTCCAGCAAACCGTCGTCCCGCAGGCCGTCGGCGCCGCCGAACTGGCGCAGGCTCTCGCGGTGGAGAAGGAGCAGGGCCTCCTTCGCCAGCCAGCGCGGCGTGCTCATGGGATCACTTCGCCAGGGCGGCAAAAGTCTCCCGGTAGGTCTTCATGAGCTCGCGGCCGAGGCGCAGCTGTTCCTCCACGTCGGGCGAGACCGGCGTGAGGAGGAAACCGTCGGGCGTTTCGACCACCTGGACGGTGTCGCCCTCGGACAGGTTGTACTTGGCCAGCAATTCCTTCGGGAACACCACGCCCACCGAGTTGCCGACCGATCGCAGCCTCACGCTCGCCATGCATGTTTTCGGCCTAGCGGGCCGACTCCTGCCGTGTCAACAGCAGTTATAACGTGGGATCTTTCCCACATGCAATGGGATAATTCCCACCTTTGCTGAAGGACGGTCCGTCACAAAATGAACCGGCTCAGATCCGCGCTGGCGGCTAGCGGTGCCACGCGGTTGCGGACCATCGCGCCGTCCACCGTGATCGTCTCCCCGCCGCGGTCGCTGGCAGTGAACGAAATCTCGTCCAGCAGGCGTTCCATCACGGTTGCCAGGCGGCGGGCGCCGATGTTCTCGACGGTGGCGTTGATCTCGGCGGCGAGCTCGGCCAGCGCATCCACGGCATCGGGGGTGATGTCGAGCGTCACGCCCTCCGTCCCCATCAGCGCGACATACTGGCTGGTGAGGGAATGCTCCGGCTCGGTCAGGATGCGCCGGAAATCCTCCTGCGTCAGGGCCTTCAGCTCCACGCGGATCGGCAGGCGGCCCTGCAGTTCCGGCAGAAGGTCGCTGGGCTTGGCCATGTGGAAGGCGCCGGAGGCGATGAAGAGGATGTGGTCCGTCTTCACCGGCCCGTGCTTGGTGGTGACGGTCGTGCCCTCGATCAGGGGCAGCAGGTCGCGCTGCACGCCCTCCCGGCTGACGTCGCCGCCGCGGAAGCCGCCGCCTTCGCTGGTGCGGGCGCAGACCTTGTCGATCTCGTCGATGAAGACGATGCCGTTGTTCTCGGCGTTCGCCACCGCCTCGCGCGTCAGCTGCTCGTTGTCGAGCAGCTTGTCGGCCTCGTCCTTGGTCAGGGCGATGCGCGCCTCGGCGACGGACATCTTGCGCGGCTTGGTGCGGCCGCCGAACATCTTGCCGAGCATCTCCTGCATGTTCTGCATCTGGATGCCCTGCGCGCCGGGCAGGTCGATCATGCCGATCGGCATGCCGCCGCCGGCATCGGCCACCTGAACCTCGACCTCGCGGCCTTCAAGCTGGCCTTCGCGCAGCATGCGGCGGAACTTCATCTTCGTGTCGCCGGAGGCGCCCTCGCCCACCAGCGCGCCGACCAGGCGTTCCTCCGCGGCGAGTTCGGCCTTGGCCTGCACGTTCCTGCGCGCGATGTCGCGGGTCTGGGTGATGGAGGCCTCCACCAGGTCGCGGACGATGCTTTCCACGTCGCGGCCGACATAGCCGACCTCGGTGAACTTCGTGGCCTCCACCTTCAGGAAGGGCGCGTTGGCGAGCTTCGCCAGGCGGCGGGCGATCTCGGTCTTGCCGCAGCCGGTCGGGCCGATCATCAGGATGTTCTTCGGCACCACCTCCTCGCGAAGGCCGGGCGCCAGCTGCTGGCGGCGCCAGCGGTTGCGCAGCGCGATGGCAACGGCGCGCTTGGCCTCGTTCTGTCCGACGATGTGGCGGTCGAGCTCGGAGACGATCTCGCGCGGGCTCAGGTTGATCGACTCGCTCACGCTTCCAGGCTTTCGAGAATGATGTTGCCGTTGGTGTAGACGCAGATCTCGCCGGCGATCTTCATGGCGCGGCGGCAGATCTCCTCGGCGGCCAAGCCCTCCACCGGCAGCAGCGCGCGGGCCGCGGCCAGCGCGTAGTTGCCGCCGGAGCCGATGCCGATCACCGCATCCTCCGGCTCCAGCACGTCGCCCTGGCCGGTGAGCAGCAGGGAGCGCTTGGCGTCGGCGACGGCGAGCAGCGCCTCCAGCCGGCGCAGGTAGCGGTCGGTGCGCCAGTCCTTGGCGAGTTCGACGCAGGCGCGTTCGAGCTGGTCGGGGAAGCGCTCAAGCTTCGCCTCCAGGCGTTCGAGCAGGGTGAAGGCGTCGGCGGTGGCCCCGGCGAAGCCGGCGAGGACGCGGCCATTGGCGATGCGCCGCACCTTGCGCGCATTGCCCTTCACCACGGTCTGGCCGAGCGAGACCTGGCCGTCGCCGGCCATGGCGACGCGCCCGTCCTTGCGGACGCAGAGGATGGTTGTGCCGTGCCAGCCGGCGGGATCGTGGGAGGAGGAACTCATGCCGCGCATGTGGCGCGGCGACGGGCCGGCGGCAAGCCGGTGCGCCGCCCCGCCCGATGGCGGGGCAGCCTTCGCCGTTCAGCCGCGGCGGGACACCCGGCGGACCAGGCCGAGGCCGATCAGGCCCATGCCGAACAGGGAGAGCGTCAGCGGCTCCGGGACCGCGGTGGAACGGTCGACGTCGTAGCGGACCGTCAGCAGGGCACCGGCCTCGTTGAAGCGCCCGGGCGTGTAGGTGCCATTCGTAACGGTGCTCGTCGGGCTGATCAGTCCGTTGTCCCGATCGATGCTGAGGTTGAAGATCACGTTCCCCGGCCCCGTGAAGAAGGCGAGGATCGCCGGAGCGACATAGGTGTCCGAGACGGTGCCGGTGCTGCTCACGGGGTCGGAGGTGCGGTTGGTGCCCCTCGGCACGGTCACGGACACCGGCGTGTCCACGCTGAGGACGGGCAGCGAGGTGGTGTCGAAGCTCAGCGCGAAATTGGCGCCCAGCGTCGAGGTATAGGTGACCGAGCCGGTCGGGCCGTTGTTGTTGCGCGCGATGCGCAGGGTGCCACCGGAAGTACCTTCAAGTTCCACCTCGACGGCGAGGAGGGTGCCCCAGCTCGGCGAGAACTTCTGGATCGACAGGGTCGTATCCGTGCCGGGCGGACCCGGCAGCGCCGTCAGCGGGTATTCCGCCGTCCTCGTGATCGTCGCGGCCTGTGCCACCGTCGCGGAGACGACGAACGCACAGACGGCGAACCCTGACGCGAGACGCATACCTGTCTCCAATCCAACCCCGGCCGGAGGCGCGGGGCAAACGTGAACGCTCTCGATGCAACTCTTAAGCAAGCAACGTGCCGTTGGCAAATTCTATTTCACAACAAGCTCTTGGCGCCATCGATGCAGGAGGACCTGCTGCGAGTTGTAAAGAATTCCGACAGATACGCTGCCGAGCGCCTGTCGCCTGCTGTGAGTCTAGACTCAGGCCTCTGAGGCTTGTGTGGGAAAATGAGATAAGTCCGATTAGTGGGACGCAATCCTGCGCGCCATCGGTGGAACCAGCTTGCTCACAAAGCCTCGAAGCACCGGCATCCGGGCAGAGCGAGGCCGGTGCGGTCCTGCAATCGGAAGTTGATCTTGGCGGCGGGTGAGGGCCCGATGAGGCGCCTTGGGCGATCGGGATGCGCGCGGCCTGCCAGGAAAGGGAAGCCGCACCTGTAAGCTGTCCCGACAGGTGCCTGCCGGGACGGGACTACCGATGGGTCGGTAAGGAAGGCCCCGTTTTCAGGAATGCGGCCGGATGCCGCATCCCGGCGTGCCGGCCGAGCGTCGCCGCACGGCCGAGAGCGCCGCCAGCCCGAGGCCAAACAGCGCCAGCGCCATCGGCTCCGGCACGGTGGTGACCGGGATCAGGTCCGAGGTCACCTCGAACTCGGCGATGTCGAAGCCGTCATAGGTGTCGAGCACCACGCCGCCGGGCGGCACCTGCGGCACATCCACCAGGCGGATGGAGTTGTAGGTGCCGCTGACGACCGTGAAGTTGAAGGTCGGGTTCGTACCGGCCGGGGCGCCGCCGTTCACATAGGCCGTCGAGATGATGGCGCCATTGACGCCCGACCAACCGGCAGTGTTCGGGAGATGGCCGTTGCGCATCGTGCCGACCTGCACCCACCCGGTCCCGTTGTTGCCGAGGAAGACGTTGGCGCTCTCGGGGAAGCCGGCGGTGCCGCCGGTCAGCTCGATCGTCTGGCCGGCGGAAATGAAGCGGCCTGTCGGCGGGGAGATGAGGAGGTCGATGCTGCCGCCGCGGCCGAGCGAGAGGATCGACGTCAGGTTGTTGTCGAACATGTTGCTGATGATCGAGCGGCTCGGCGCCACGGTGAGCGACGTGCCGCGCGGACCCTGGACCAAGGTGATCGCGGCGAATTCGGCGATGGTGTCGTGCACGATCGGCGAGGCCTGCGCCGGCAGGGTGACCGCAACAGCGCCAGCGACCAGGGCCGCGGCAAGGATCGGGCGAGCCATCGAAGTCTCCATCCAGCGAGGCGGGCCTCCCGGCACACCGCGTCACGCCATTCATGTCATTGCGCGGCGCGAAAGTAAACGACCCGTGATCGATTCAATCGGAGTCGCCTACAACCAGGCCGAGCAGTCGTCGCGCAAAGGGCAGGCAAACCTCGTGCCGCAAATCTAATGCTCTGATCCGGAACGATTGAGTTCGCCGGCACCGACGGCTGCGTTCCGGTGTGTCAAGAATTCCGACAGCCACGGCCATCCCAATGCCTCGCCGCCCGACTTGCAGACTGCGCAAGCGATCCGGTTGCGGTATCGGACCGGCGGGATGCCTTCGATTCCAGCCGCATCCGCCGCCCCCGTCGCGTCGGACCGGTTGCCGGCGGGCTGCCAACCGGCAAGGAATCCGACAGGCACGCGGCGGCCCGCGCCCGGGGCGCTCCTCTGCCGGGCGGGTCTCGTGCGGCAATGCCGCGCCGCCCGCGCGGACCCCTCGCCAAGCCGGGCCACCCGGCGTAAACCGCCGCCATGACGGCCAGCCGCAACCAGGACGGGAAGGGCGCCGCGCCGCGCCGCGCGGAGATCCTGCGCGCAACCTCGGAAACCGACATCCGCCTGGCGCTCGACCTCGACGGCACCGGCCGGGCGGAGGTGGCGACCGGCGTCGGCTTCCTCGACCACATGCTCACCGCGCTGGCGCGCCACGCCCTGCTGGACCTGACGGTGGCGGCCAAGGGCGACCTGCACATCGACGACCATCACACCACCGAGGATGTCGGCATCGTGCTGGGCCAGGCGGTGCGCCAGGCGCTGGGCGACAAGCGCGGCATACGGCGCTTCGGCCATTGCATCCTGCCGATGGACGAGGCGCTGGCCGAGGCCGCGATCGACATCTCCGGCCGGCCCTTCCTGGCCTGGTCGGTGCCCTTCGCCCGGCCGAAGATCGGCAGCTTCGACACGGAGCTGGTCGAGGAGTTCTTCCGCGCCTTCGCCTTCAATGCGGGCATCACCCTGCATGTGACCTTGAAGGCGGGCAGCAACGCCCACCATGTGGCGGAGGCCTGCTTCAAGGCGGTGGCGCGTGCGCTGCGGATGGCCATGGAGGCCGACCCGCGCGCCGGCGGCGTCATCCCCTCCACCAAGGGCATGCTGGAAGGGTGAGGGTGCGCCTCTACACCGTGCATGGCGAACCGCCGCGGAAGGTCGAAGGGCCGGAGGGCTGGCCGCAGCCAAAGGGGCCTCCGCCGGTGCTCCTGCGCGACGGCTTCTCCCTCTATCCCTTCCTGTTCGGCTTCCTCTGGTTCCTGGCGCAGCGCCTGTGGATCGAGGCGGGCGTGATGCTGGCGCTGACCGTCGCCGCCATGGTGCTGCTGCCCGATCCCTATGCGGCGGCGGCGGTGCTCGCGCTGCATGTCATCGCCGGGTTCGAGGGGCGCGACCGGCAGCGTGCGCGGCTCGCCCGGCGCGGCATGCCGGAGCTCGCGGTGGTCGCGGCGCCGGACATGGACCTCGCATGGTTCCGCCTGGCGGCGCAGCGGCCCGATCTCGTGAAGGCGGCGCCGTGAAGCTTGCCGTGGTGGACCCCGGCTCCGGCAATCTCGCCTCCGTGCGCCGGGCCTTGGAACGTGTCGCGCGCGAGGACGGCGTCGCGGTGGAGATCCGCGTCACGACGGAGGCGCAGGATGTCCGCGACGCGGACCGCATCATCCTGCCCGGCCAGGGCGCCTTCGCCGCCTGCCGCCGCGGCCTCGACGCCCTGCCCGGCATGGTGGAGGCGCTGACGGAGGCGGTGATCGACGAAGGAAAGCCCTTTCTCGGCATCTGCGTGGGCATGCAGCTGATGGCCGGGCGCGGCCTGGAGCATGGCGAGACGCCGGGGCTCGCCTGGATCGCCGGCGAGATCGCGCCGATGGACCCGCACGCTGCCGACGGTGCCGAGCTGCCGCTGCCCCAGATGGGCTGGAACGCGCTGCACCGGGCCGCGCCCGCGCATCCGCTGCTGGCGGGCGTGGCGGAGGGCGGCCACGCCTATTTCGTGCATTCCTATGCGCTTTCGGGCGGCAGCGCGGCCGAGCTGCTTGCCTCCACCGACTATGGCGGGCCGGTCGCGGCGATGGTCGGGCGCGACAACCTCGCCGGCACGCAGTTCCACGCCGAGAAGTCGGGCCAGGTGGGCCTGCGCATCCTCTCGAACTTCCTGGCTTGGCGCCCATGAGCCAGGCCGGGCGCGCCGTGGCGCACAGCATGGCGGTGGAGATCGCCACCAGCCTCGATCCCCACGACCTCGAGGATCTGTGCGAGGCGACGAATGCCGCCATCATCGAGGGCGGCGGCTTCGGCTGGATCGGATCGCAGGACCGCGCCGCGCTGGCGCGGCACTTCCGCGGCGTGCTGCTGGTGCCGGACCGCACGCTGTTCCTCGCGCGGCTGGATGGCGTGGTGGTGGGCTCCGCCCAGCTCGTGCGCCCGCCGCGCAACAACGAAGCGCAGGCCTTCGCCGCGCAGCTCACCCATGCCTACATCGCCCCCTATGCGCGCGGCTTCGGCCTGGCGCGGCGCTTGGTGGCGCGGGTGGAGGAGCACGCGGCGGCGATGGGCTTCCGCGTGCTGAATCTCGACGTGCGGGAGACGCAGGCGGGCGCCATCGCACTGTTCGAATCGCTCGGCTATGTCCGCTGGGGCACGCATCCGGCCTATGCGCGGGTGGATGGCCGCACCGTTGCGGGGCATCACTACTACAAGCTGCTGGAGCCGGGTCGCGGCCGCGCGACCGGGACGCTGATCGGCCCGAACTGACATGTCCTTCACCCTCTATCCCGCCATAGACCTGAAGGGCGGCAAGGTCGTGCGGCTGAAGCGCGGCGAGATGGACCAGGCGACGGTCTATGCCGAGGACCCCGCCGCCCAGGCCGCCGCCTTCGCCGCGCAGGGTTTTTCATGGGTGCATGTGGTTGACCTTGATGGGGCCTTTGCCGGGCGTCCTGCCAATGCCGGGGCGGTGCGCGGCATCCTCGGCGCCGTGCCGGGACTGCCGGTGCAGCTTGGCGGCGGCATCCGCGACATGCAGACCGCGGAAGCGTGGCTTTCGGCCGGCGTGGCGCGGATCATCCTGGGCTCGGCCGCGGTGAAGGACCCGGATTTTGCCCGCGCGGCCTGCAAGGCCTTTCCCGGACAGGTGGCGCTCGGCCTCGATGCGCGGGACGGCTTCGTCGCGACAGAGGGCTGGGCCGAGACCAGCGGCGTCACGGCGACCGATCTGGCGCTGCGCTACGCCGATGCCGGCGCGGCGGCGATCATCTACACCGACATCGCGCGCGATGGCATGCTGGCGGGTGTGAACGTGGCCCAGACCGCGGCGCTGGCGCGGGCCACGGCCATTCCCGTGATCGCCTCGGGCGGCGTCGCGGGGGTGGAGGACATCGTCGCGCTGCGCGCGGCGCAGGCCGGGATCGCCGGCGCGATCCTGGGCCGTGCGCTTTACGATGGGCGGGTGGAGCCCGGCGCGGCGCTGGCCGCCGCGCGCGCCTGATCATGCCGCGGCCCCGCCGCTGGGCCGGGCTGCTGGCCGCGCTGGCGCTGCTCGCGGGCTGCGCGGACGATCCGTTGCTCACCGCGGCGTCGCTGCCGGGGCTCGGCGCGACGGAGGTTCGCCAGGCGGTGGACACGCAGGTCGCGCCCTGGCGTTCCCTGGGCGCGGTGGCGACGCAGGCGGGTGCGCGCTGCACCGGCGCGCTGATCGGGCCGCGCATCGTGCTGACCGCGGCGCATTGCCTGCTGGATCCGCGCACGGCGCGGCTGGTGCAGCCCGGCCAGGCGCAGTTCCTGCAAGAGCACGCGCCGGCCGGGCGGCCGCGGGCCGTGCGGGTCGCGTCCTATGTCGTCGGTCCGGGCTTCCGTGCCCTGCCGGGGCCGCGCCCGGCGCCGGGCGTGCCGCCGGATTCCGACTGGGCGATGCTGCTGCTGGACGCGGCGGTGCCGCCCGCGCCGCCGGACCTTCTGCTGCCTGTCGTGCCGCTCTTCGCGCGGCCGGGGACCGAGCTGGCGCTCGGCGGCTACCAGGCGGACCGGCCGACTCTGCTGGTGGCGGATCTTTCGTGCCGCGTGCTGGGCTATGGCCGCGACGACACGGGCCGCGTGATGCTGCGCCATTCGTGCGCCGCGACGAGCGGATCGAGCGGCGGGCCGCTGCTGGTGCGGCTTTCGACCGGGCAGTGGGTGGTGGCCGGCGTGGGCTCGATGGCGCTGAACAACGAGGCGGGCGGCTGGGCGGTGCCGGCGGCGGCGATCTACCGCGCGGCGGAGAATGCCAGGAATGACGCGGTGAAGGCCGCGCCTTAGCGTCGGCCGCGCGCCCACAAAACGAAACCGCCGGCCCCGATCACCCGGGGCCGGCGGCCGGAACTGGTGGAGCCAAGGGGAGTCGAACCCCTGACCTCTTGAATGCCATTCAAGCGCTCTCCCAACTGAGCTATGGCCCCGCAAGTCTTGGGAGGCGCGCCGTATAGCCGCCGCCCCCCACCCGCGCAAGGGTGGGCGGCGCATCGAATCCGGTGGGCGCGACCCCTTCCAACCCCGCCCGCCGCCCAATAGGGTGCGGCGCAGCAACCGCACAGGGACGGCCGCACGCCATGCGCAAGGTCCACAAGGACGCCCGCGATGCCCTCGCCGGGCTGCTCAGGGACGGAATGACCATCATGTCCGGCGGCTTCGGCCTCTGCGGCGTGCCGAGCCTGCTGATCGAGGCGATCCGCGAGAGCGGCGCGAAGGACCTGACGGTCATCTCGAACAATGCCGGCATCGACGGCGTCGGCCTCGGCATCCTGCTCGACACGCGGCAGATCCGGAAGATGATCAGCAGCTATGTCGGCGAGAACGCGACCTTCGCGAAGCAGTACCTCGCCGGCGAGCTGGAGATCGAGTTCAACCCGCAGGGCACGCTGGCGGAGCGCATCCGCTCCGGCGGCGCCGGCATCCCGGCTTTCTACACCAAGACCGGCGTCGGCACGCAGATCGCCGAAGGCAAGCCGACCGCGGTGTTCGACGGCGAGACCTATGTGATGGAGAAGACGCTCTTCGCCGACCTCGCCATCGTCCACGCCTATATGGGCGACCATGAGGGGAATCTGCGCTACCGGAAGACGGCGCGGAACTTCAACCCGATCATGGCGACGGCGGCGAAGGTGACGGTCGCGCAGGTGGAGCACCTGGTGCGCCCCGGCGAGATCGACGCCGACGACATCCACACGCCCGGCGTCTTCGTGAAGCGCCTGCTGCTCTGCCCGGCCGACTACGAGAAGCGCATCGAGAGCCGCACCGTCCGCAAGCATCCCGCCGGCGCCGCCGGGCCGGCGAACGTCTCGATCTGAGGAGGACGCGACCATGCCTTGGACCCGCGACGAGATGGCGGCGCGTGCCGCCCGCGAATTGCAGGACGGCTTCTACGTCAATCTCGGCATCGGCATCCCGACGCTGGTGGCGAACCACGTGCCCGCCGGCATGACGGTGCAGCTGCAATCCGAGAACGGGATGCTCGGCCTTGGCCCCTTCCCGTACGAGGGCGAGGAGGATCCGGACCTCATCAACGCCGGCAAGCAGACCATCACGCAGCTGCCGACCTCGTCCTTCTTCGATTCCGCGCAGAGCTTCGGGATGATCCGCGGCGGGCATATCGACCTGTCCATCCTCGGCGCACTGCAGGTGGCGCAGAATGGCGACCTCGCCAACTGGATGATCCCCGGCAAGATGGTGAAGGGGATGGGCGGCGCGATGGACCTCGTCGCCGGGGTGAAGAAGGTCATCGTGCTGATGGAGCATTGCGCGCGCGGCGACGAGCCGAAGCTGCTCAAGGCCTGCAACCTGCCGCTGACCGGCAGCCGCGTGGTGGACATGGTGATCACCGACCTCGGCGTGTTCAGCATCGACAAGAAGGGCGATGGCGGGATGACGCTGGTGGAATGCGCCCGCGGCGTCACCGAGGCCGAGATCCGCGCCAAGACGGAAGCGGACTACAAGGTGGCGGTTACCGCCTGATCGCCACGCGGCGGATCGGGTTGCGGATCAGGGGGGCGGCGTCCAGTCGCTGCCCTCCGGCAGGCGGATCACCAGCCAGGCGTGCCTGATGCGGCGCGGAAAGGCCGCGTCCAGCGCCGCCGCGACCGGCGGGTTGTAGCGGCTGTCGAACATCAGGTCGCCGCGATCGCCGATGGTGACGGCCAGGCCGAAGCGGCCGGCGCGGATCATCTCGACCAGGCGCGCCTCGTCCCAGCGGCCGAGGCTGGCGAGCTCGGCGAAGATCGCGGGCTCCCACGGCACTTCCTTCCCGGCGCGCAGCAGCAGCACCATGTCGTCGGAGAGGACGGGCTTCGGGCTCGACCGGACCAGCTCGACCAGCGCGTGCATGAAGCGCGGCGCGTAGGCGGGATGGGAGAGCACGCCATGCCGCGGATCCGGCAGGCGGGCGAGATGCAGCACCAGCAGGCCCGCGGCCAGCACGGCCGCGGCGGCCACAGGGGCGCGGCGCGCGGTGCCGTCGCGCAGGGCGGCAGCCGCTCGGCCGGAGAGGATGCCGATGACCATCGCGCAGCCGCAGATCCATTCCAGGAAGTAGTTCACGCTGGAGCCGGATTTGAGCGCGAGGGCGAGAAGCGGCGTCGAGATCGCGAGGTAGAGCAGCACGGCGGTCGTGGCGCGCGTTTCCGTACGCGTGCGCAGCGCCTGCCGCAGCGCGCGCCAGCCGGGCCGCAGAAGCGTCCAGGCGAGGCCGAGCGCGGCGACCAGCGCGATCCCGATCGGCACGGCATGGCCGATCGCGAAGCGGTAGGTCATCCACAGCCCCTGCTGGCCGTAGCGATTGATGTTGTAGAGCAGGAGGTGGCGCAGGAAGCCGCCTTCGGTCAGCAGCATCGCGGCCGCGAGCGCCAGCAGCGAGATCGCGAGCCCGGCCGCGATAAGCCGCAGCGCGGCGCGCGGGCTGGCGAACAGCAGCATCAGCGTGGCCGCCAGCGGCGCGGCGAGCGTGGTCTGCCGCGTGTAGACGGCCAGCGAGAACAGCAGCGCCGCTCCCAGGGTGAGCCAAGGCCTGTCCGGGGCATGGATCGCCAGCGCGAGGCCCGAGAGGGTGAAGGCGATGGCGAGCATGTCCACCCGCGCCAGCGGCATCCAGTGCGGCACCGGCGAGAAGGCGAAGAGGGCAAGCGCGCCGACCGCCGCGCCGAACAGGGCGGCCCGGCCCGCCCGCCCGCCGCCGAGCGCCGTGTGCACGATGGCGCCGATCGCCGTCGCCATGGCGAGTGTCGCCGCGATGGAAAGGCTGCGCGCCGCGCCGACGAGGTCGAGGCCGAGCGACGCGAGCGCATGCACGGCCAGCAGGTAGCCGGGCGGGTAGTGGAAGACGATGAAGGGATACTGCGCGATGTCGCCATAGGCGCGCGGGCCCGTCACCAGCAGCGCCTGCTGCAGCACGATCCCCTCGCCATAGTCGAGGTTGAGCGTGAAGCCGACCGCCGACAGCGCCGCCTGCAGCACATCCGCCGCGCGCCACGCCAGCGCGAGCAGGACGACGCCGAGCGCGATGCGCGTCACCGTCGCGGCCGGGCTGCGCATGCGCGGCGCTCAGCTCCGGCGCGGGCGCGCGGCGACCAGCATCTGCTTGCCGCCCGGCTTGAGCGGCGAGGCGAGCCAGGCACGGATCAGCAGCGGATGCACGGGCAGGCGCGACTTGATCGTCAGCGGCAGGAAGCGCGGGCGCACCTCGAAGGGTTCGAAGCCATGCGCGGCCAGGAAGTCGCACAGGCTGACATGCGACCAGGGCGTCACATGCGTGTAGTCGTCGTAGTACTCGCGCGAGGCGTGGCGCCAGTTCGGCTGCAGGATGGTCAGCGTGCCGCGCGGCGACAGCACGCGGCGCAGCCCGGCGAGCGTCGCGGCGAAGTCGGCCTGCGTCAGGTGCTCGAACAGGTTGCTCGCGAAGGCGAAGTCGACGGCGCCGTCGGGCAGGAAGCCGAGATCGGCGACGCTGCCGACCACCGCCTCCACGCCGGGCGCGACGTGGCGCGGCAGCTCGGCCCAAGTGTCCACGGCGATGCGGCGCCGGGCGACGACCTGGTTGATGAAGCTGCCATAGCCGGCGCCGAGGTCGAGCACGCAGTCCGCGGCGCCGATCCGCGCGGCGAAATGGTGGCGCCAGAGCGTGCGCCAGAGCACCTCCCGCCGCGGGTCGGGGGCGAAGCGCACATCGTGGTAGCCGCTCATGCGCCGGATTTCCGCCAGCCGAGGATGATGCCGGACATCATGCGCAGCCCGACCTTGAGCGCGCGCAGGTCGCTCGCATTGCCGCCCTTGCTGTCGCCGATGCGCGGATGGAAGGTGATCGGGCATTCGACCAGCGTGAGGCCGGCGCCCAACGTGGTGTCGAGGAAGTGGGCGTTGAATTCGAGATTGATGTCCGGGTTCAGCGACGGCAGCAGGCGGCGCAGCGCATCGCGGCGGCAGAGCTTGTACGTGGTGCCCACGTCGGTGATGGTGCCGCGGCCGACATGCTTGGCTTCCAGCAGCTTCCCGACGAAGAGATTGCCGTAGTACATGAAGGTCGTCAGCTGGGTCCGCGGCTGGCGCAGCCGCTCCACCGTGCGCGTGCCGTTGACGATGTCGGCATGCGGCGCATAGGCGAGCAGCTTGTCGATGTCGAAGGCGCGGAAGGTGCCGTCGCCTTCGCACAGCACGACGAGCTCCGCGTCGCCGTGCAGGATCGCCTCCGACAGGCAGCGATGCACGCAGCGGCCATAGCCCTGGAGCGGCTCGTCGAAGACGATCGCGCCGGCTTCCGCCGCCCGGGCCATCGTGGCATCGCGGCTGTTGTTGCTCACGACGATCACGCGCGCCACGCGCGGATGCGCGCGGAAGTCGCGGACGGCGTCGCCGATGCTGAGCTCGTCGTTGTAGGCGGTGAGCGCAACGGTGACCCGGGGATCCTCGAGCGCGTCCCAGCGCACCGCCTCGCCCCGCCTGCGGGAGCCGAGCAGCAGCAGCAGGTCGCCGGCGATCAGCGCCAGGCCGGCCACGAGCGGAACGCCGCTGTACCAGACCAGCCATTCCGAGACGGGCAGCAGCCAGGCGTCGAGGCCCAGCAGATAGCGCGGGAACACCATCAGCACGCCGAGGAAATACATGGCGAGGCCGAGGGTGAAGGCGAGCAGCCCGTGCAGCGCCCAGGGCACGCGGGCCAGCGCCCGCGCGGCCGCCCAGACGACGGGGCGCAGGCGGGCGAACCTCGCCTCGGGCGGGCGGCTGCGGGGCATCGCGACTCCGGACGCGCCGGGCCGCGCGCCCGGCCGCTCAAGCCCCTGCTAGCATCGCATGCGGCGACGCTTCAATATCGCAACCATCAGCGCGCCAGCAGAACCGCCAGCATGACCGTGCCAAGCGCGATGCGGTACCAGCCGAAAGGGGTGAAGCCGATGCGCGCGATCACGCCCATCAGCCAGCGCACGACCAGCAGCGCGACCACGAAGGACGTCACGAAGCCGACGCCGATCTGCGCCAGCCCGCTCATGTCGAGGTCGGCGCGCGCCTTGTAGAGGGCGTAGACGGTGGCGGCGAACATCGTCGGGATCGCGAGCATGAAGGAGAACTCGGCCGCGGTCCGCCGGTCCACGCCGACCAGCAGCGCCGTGATGATCGTGGCGCCGGAGCGCGAGGTGCCCGGGATCATCGCCAGCGCCTGGCCGAAGCCGATCAGCAGCGCCGCCAGTGGCCCGATCTCCGCCACCGAGCGGATGGTCGGGTTCGGCCGCCAGCGCTCGATCGCGATGATCGCGACGCCGCCGAGGATCAGCGCGGCGCAGACCACATAGGGATTGAACAGCGCGTCGCTGATGACGCGGTAGAAGGTGGCGCCGATCACCATCGCCGGCAGGAAGGCGAGCACGATGTTGATGGCGTAGAAGCGCTCCGGCCCGGGCCGCCAGGCCTTGAGGAGCAGCTGCATCAGCGTCGGCCAGAACACCACGACGACCGCGAGGATGGCGCCGAGCTGGATGGCGATCTTGAAGGTGTTGCTGGCCGGCCCCTCGAAGCCGATCAGCTCGCCGAGCAGGATCAGGTGGCCGGTCGAGGAGATGGGCAGGAACTCGGTGAGTCCCTCCACGATGCCCATCAGCAGGGCGGAGAGGATCGCGCTGGCATCCATGACGGGCAGGGCTCCGGGGACGGCGCTTCATAGCGTCCGGGGCGGTGCGCGGCCAATCGGCCGGCGGGTGAACAAAAGAAAAGCCCCGCCGCGCCCGGATGGGGCGCGGCGGGGCCGGCGCTGCGCGCCCGCTCAGCGCACCGTCTGGGCGGCGCTGAAGGCGAAGTTGTCGAAGCTGTTCTCCGCCACGCGGAACCACTGGAACTGCTCGGTGCGGAAGCGGAGGTAGCTTTCCATGATCTTCCTGAGCTTCGGATTCTGCTGCATCAGGTCGGCCGTGACCTCCTCGTTCGCGCGCCAGGCGGCCTCCATGATCGGGCGCGGCCAGAAGCGGAGCTGCGCGCCGGCGGCGATCAGGCGGCGCAGGGCCGGCGGGTTCGCCGCGTCGTAGCGCGCGACCATCTCGGTGTCGGCCTCGGCGCAGGCGACGTCGATCGCCGCCTTGTAGCTGTCGGGCAGCGCCGCCCAGGCGCGCTGGTTCATCATGAAGTGCAGCCGCGCGCCCGGCTCCCAGAAGCCCGGCGCGTAGTAGAAGCGGGCGACGCGCACGTAGTTGGCGCGCTCGTCGTCATGCGGGCCGACGAACTCGACCGCGTCGATCACGCCGCGCTCGAGCGAGGGATAGATGTCGGCCGGGGCGATCAGCGTCGGCACGGCGCCGAGGCGGGTGAAGAGCTGGCCCGGGATGCCGGGGATGCGGAACTTCAGGCCGCGCAGCTGCTCGAGCGAGGTGATCTCGTTGCGGAACCAGCCGCCCATCTGCGCGCCGGTGTCGCCCGCGGTCCGGGCGACGATGTTGTAGTCGGCGAAGTGCTCGTTCGCCAGGTCGTTGCCGCCGCCCAGGCGGAACCAGGAGGTGAGCTGGCGGGTGTTCAGGCCGAAGGGATAGGCCGTGAAGGGGGCGAAGGCCGTGTCCTTGCCGATGTAGTAGTAGGAGGCGGTATGGCCGCACTCCAGCGAGCCCTGCTGCAGCGCGTCCACGATCTGGAGCGCGCCTACCACCTCCCCGGCGGGGAAGGTCTGGATGCGGAACTTGCCGTCGGTGAGCTGGGCGACGCGGGCGGAGATGCGCTCCAGCGTGCCGTAGAGGATGTCGAACACGCGCGGGAAGGCGGACTGGCAGCGCCAGCGAACCTCCGGCAGGGACTGGGCGAGGGCGGGCGTCGCGAGCGCGACCGGAGCGGTCGCGGCGGCGCCCATCAGGGCACGGCGGTTCATCGGTTCCTCCCGGAATTGGGCTGTCGCGGGCCCCTGCCCGCGTCTGGCTGAGGCTTAATGCATCCCGGAGGAGGCGAGAATAGGCATCGTTGCGCCTCGGGCGCGGTCCGCCGCCTACAGGACGAAGCCCACCAGCACCGTCGCCGCGCCGATCATCTGCAGCAGGTTGGCCCAGACGGAGAGGCGGTGCGCCCGGTCGAAGGCGCGCTGCGCCGCCGCGTCGCCGGCCTTGGCCGCGTCCGAGAGGGCGTTGATCCGCGGCATCAGCACCTGGCGCAGCCAGACGGCGACGCCCGCGATCACCGCCATGATGCCGGAATCCGGCTTGGAGAGGGGGAAGAGCGCAACGGCGGCAGCCCCGGCGCAGGCGGCCACCCAGACATAGTAGCGGGGGAAGAGGCTGCGCAGGAACCGGCCGGCAGGCTCGGGCGGCAGGGCGCGGAAGACCACCGGCGCGACCAGCGCGGCGAAGAAGGCCATGCCGCCGAACAGCAGGGCCGCGGCGAACAGGGCGATCAGGGCAAGGGCGCTCACGGGGGGCTCCGATGTGGTGGCCACAAGATCGGCCCGCCGGCCGCCGGCGCAATGGGGCGGAGGCGGCCCTGGGTGTGGCCGCGGCATCACGCCTTGCCACGATGATGCCGCAATGCGGAACTTGGAGCCCGGGCAAGCGATTTCCGGGGGTTATGCGCGTGAAGGGCGGGACGGTCGCATGCCCCGGACAGTATTGATCGTGGAAGACGAGATCCTGGTGGCGGCAAGCCTCGAGGCCACGCTCGAGGACCTCGGCTACGAGCCCGTGGGCATCGCCCAGGATGCCGAGACGGCGCTCGCCCTGGCCGCGCGCCGTCCGGCCATCGCCCTGGTGGACCTCAACCTGCGCGACGGCGAAACCGGCGCGGTGGTCGGCGCCCGGCTTGCCGCCGAGTTCGGCGTGGCGGTGCTGTTCATCACCGCCAATCCGCGCCGTCTCGGTCGCGGCGTGCCGGGCACCCTCGGCGTGCTGGGCAAGCCGGTGGACGAGGACAAGGTGGCCGCGGCGGTCGAATATGTGGCGCAGCGGCGGCGTGGCCTGGCACCGCCGCCGCCGGCCGCCGTGCTGCCCTTCAGCCCGTAGCGCCCGGCCGCACCAAGCGGGACGGGCGGAGCAGGATCTCCACCTCCAGCCCTTCGCGCAGCCAGCGGCGCCGGATCGTGCCGCCGTGCTGCTGCTCGACGCTCATGGCCGCGAGCACCGTTCCGAAGCCGGTGCGTTCGGGCTCGCCCTCCACCGGCGGGCCGCCGCTCTCCTGCCAGCGTATCGTGAGGCTGTCCTCCGTCTGGCCGAGCCGGCTCTCGATGCTGACGCGGCCCTCCTCCGCCGACAGGGCGCCGTATTTGGCCGCGTTGGTCGAAAGCTCGTGGAACAGCAGCGCGATGGTGGTGGCGCCGTGGTCGTCGGCCGGCACGTCGTCGCCGGTGATCGCGACGCGCCCTTCGTGGAAGGCGGGATAGGGCAGGAACAGCTCCCGCAGCATGCCGTGCAGCGTGGTCTGGCCGATCGCGGGCCGGGATTCCTCGCTGTGCGGGCGGGCGAAGTCGTGCGCCCGGCCGAGCGCCGCGACCCGCGTGGCGAGGTCGCGGGCGAAGTCCCGCGCGCCGGGCTCGCGCCGGGCGGACAGCCGGATCAGCCCGTTGATCACGGCGAAGATGTTCTTGATGCGGTGGCTGAGCTCGCGGCTCAGCACCTCGTTCTGCTCGGCCACGCGCTTGGCGTGGTCGATATCCGTGCAGGTGCCGATCCAGCGCAGGATCCGGCCCTGCCGGTCGTGCACGGGCAGCGCACGGCCGAGTGTCCAGCGGTATTCGCCGCTGCGGTGGCGCAGCCGGTACTCGATCTCGTAGGGTTCGCCGGTCTCGAGGCTGTGGCGCCAGCGTTCTCGTGCGCGCTCCTGGTCGTCGGGATGGAACATGCCGCTCCATGCCGATCCGTCGGTGCTTCCCGTCGGCACGCCGGTGAAGGCGTACCACTGCGCGTTGTAGTAGTCGTGGAAGCCGTCCGGCAGCGCGGACCACACCATCTGCGGCATCGCATCGGTCAGCACGCGGTAGCGCGCCTCCGCATCGCGCAGCGCGGCCTCGGTGCGGACCTGCTCCGAGATCTCGGAGTTCTTGCCGAACCACCGCACGACGCGCCCCGTCGCGTCGCGCAGCGGCACGATGCGGGTGAGGAAGGGCCGGAAGCGGCCATCCGCGCCGCGCAGCGGAAAGACCAGCTCGAAGGGTTCGCCGGTGGCGATGGCCTCCATCCAGCGGGCAAGCACACGCGGCAGTTCGGCGGGATCATGCACGCTCTGCCAGCCCCAGCCTTCCATCGCGTCCGGCGTGGTGCCGCAGTATTCGTGCCAGCGCCTGTTGTACCAGACGATGTAGCCGTCGCCGCGCGCGATCCAGCACAGGGTCGGGATGTTGTCGGCAAGCAGCCGGAACTCGGCATCGCCGAGCGAGTCGGCGGAGAGCTCCGGCAGGGTTTCGTCGAGTGTCCTGGGCCTGCGCCAATAGGCGCGCCCGGCATCCTCCGCCGCCTGCGCGGCGGCGCGCGCCGCCGGCCCCGGCTGCCGCTGCGGCGGAAGGCCGCCTTCGTGCGTCTGCTGCATCCTGGCGAGCCTAACGCCGTCGGACGGTCGGGGGAGCCTGCCGTCCGCCACTCCGCGCGTTGCACACGCGGAGTTGTGGGCACCGGGGCGGTTGCCGACATGGCGTTGAGGCTGCGCCGCCGCTGTCCAGTCGGGGCGTCGCGCTGGCCGGCAGCGTCAGGCGCGGTGGACGCTCGTCCCTTCCTTGATCGTCTGCGTCACCTTCAGATCGGCGAGCCTCTCCGGGTCCACGGTCATCGGGTTGCCCGACAGGATCACGAAGTCGGCGAGCTTCCCGACTTCGATCGAGCCCTTGGCCGCTTCCTCGAAATGCTGGTGCGCGGCCCAGATCGTCATCGCCTTCAGGGCGGTGGCGACCGGCACGCGATGGCGCGGGCCGATGATGTCGCCGCTGCGCGATCGCCGCGTGACCGTGGCGGACAGCACGCGCATGGAATCCGGCCGCGCCACCGGCGCGTCGTGGTGCGAGGTGAACATCATCCCGCGGCTCATCAGCCATCCGGTCGGCGAGATGTTCTCCGCCCGCTCCGGTCCCAGCACGGAATCGCGGTGCCAGTCGCCCCAGTAGAAGGTGTGCATCGGGAACAGCGCGGGGAAGATGCCGAGTTCGCGCAGCTGGTCCACCTGGTCCTCGCGCAGCGTCTGGCCGTGGATCAGCACCGGCCGCCGGTCGCCCGGGCCGTGCCGCCGCGTCGCCTCGCGCGCGGCGGCGATCATGAGGTCGATCGCGGCGTCGCCATTGGCGTGCGCCATGATCTGCCAGCCGCGTTCGTAGCAGCGCGAGAAGGCCGCGATGGTGGCCTCCGTCGGGGCGGTCTGCAGCCCGCGATAATCCGGCGGCAGCCCCTCGGGGATGACGTGGTAGGGGCGCGAGAGCCAGGCCGTCTTGCCCTGCGGCGAGCCGTCCAGCGAGATCTTCGCGCCGCCGACGCGCAGCCGGTTGCGGTAGCTCCGCCCATGCAGCGCGCCGCCGAGCTGGTCGGCGGCACCGAGGATGTCGGGATAGGCGACGACGTCCACCGCGAGCAGGCCGCGATCGGCGGCCTTCGCCAGGTTCGCGAGCGTCGGGCCCATGGCGCGGCCCTCCTGGCAGGTGGTGTAGCCGAAGGAGGCGTAGAACTCCGATCCCGCGCGGATCATGGACAGCCAGGCCGGCTCGTCGAGCGCGCCGAGCAGCGGGCCGGCGGCGGCGATCATGGCGTTCTCCTCCATCACGCCGTTCGGCTCGCGCGAGCCGTCGCGGCGGCGGAAGACGCCGCCGGTCGGGTCGGGCGTCGCGGCGGTGATGCCCACCTTCTCGAGCGCCTTCGAATTCGCGGCGGCGAGGTGGGAGGAGGTGTGGATGATCAGCACCGGCACCTCGGTCGAGACCTGGTCCAGCTCCTCGCGCGTCGGGTGGCGCCGCTCCTTCAGCTGGCTGTCGTCGTAGCCGAAGCCGAAGATCAGGCCGTAGCGCCTGACCGCGGCCTCGTTGCGCTGCGCCCACTCGCGCAGGATGCGGATCAACGCGGGGATGTCGTTGGCCTCGCCATCCGGCGCGGCGAGCAGGTTCGCGCCGACCGCCTGCAGCCCGACCATGACCACATGCCCGTGTGGATCCACGAAGCCGGGCAGCATCGTGCGGCCTTCGAGGTTCACCATGCGCGTCCCCGGCCCGCGCGTTGCCTCCACCTGCGCGCGGCTGCCGACCGCGAGGATGCGGCCGCCGCGCACGGCGACCGCCTCCGCCGTCGGCGCCGCGTCGTTCATGGTCAGGATCGGGCCGCCGGCGAAGATCAGCTCGGCGGGGCCCGTGCCGGCGACGGCCGGTGCCTGCGCCGCCGCGCAGCGGAACAGGCTGCCGAAGCCCACCGCGCCGGCGCCGGCCGCGAGCCGCGCGGTTCCCCCGAGCACCGCCCGCCGCGACGGTGCGGCGCGCGCGAAGGCGGCGCCGAAGGGGGAGCAGGCGATGCACATGACGGGCGGTCCCGATGCTGCGAGTTCGAAACAGCCTAGCGTGCAACCGCGGCGGATGCACAAGGCCTGGGCCCGCGCGCGGAACGCGCTATGCGGCGGCCGTGCCCACGGCGGCACGCAGCGCCGCCGCCAGCTCCGCAGGCGCCACCGGCTTGCGCAGCACCGTCGCGCCGAAGCCGCCGCTGCCCTCCGGCAGCGCGCTGTAGCCGGTTGCGAACACCACCGGCACGCCGCGCCGGGCAAGCGCGGTCGCGGCCGGGAAGCTCGGCTGGCCGTGCAGGTTCACGTCCAGCAGCGCCGCGTCGAGCCGGCCCGCGCTGTCCGCGAGGCGCATGGCCTCCTCGAGGGTGCCGGCCGGGCCGATCACCTCGCAGCCCAGGCTCCGCAGCGTGTCGGCGATGTCCGTCGCGATCAGCGCCTCGTCCTCCGCCACCAGCACCCGCAGTCCGTGCAGGCCGCCCTGCGTCGCGGCGCGCTCGGCCGCCGGCGCCGGCGGCGGCTCGGCCCCGGCGCTGCGCGTCGGGGGAGCGAGGCTGCCGGCCGGGATGGTCAGGTCGCAGCGCAGCCCGGCCGGGTCCCAGGCGAAGGCGGCCTTCCCGCCCAGCTGCGCGCCGATCGTCGCCTCGACCAGCCTGGAGCCGAAGCCCCGGCGCCGCGGCGGCCCGGGCACCGCCGGCCCGCCCTGCTCCTCCCAGCGCAGGCGGAGCGCGCCGTCGGTCGGGTCGAGCTCCCAGGACAGCGCGATCCGCCCCTCGGGACGGGAGAGGGCGCCGTGCTTCGCCGCATTCGTCGCAAGTTCGTGCAGCACCATCGAGACCGGTTGCGCCGCTTCCGCCGCCAGGCGCACCGGCGGTCCGGCGATCCCGGCCCGCCCGGCCTCGAGATAGGCGGCAAGTTCCTCGGCCGCGATCTCGCGCAGGCCGGCGCCGCGCCAGAGGTCGCGTGCCAGCAGGTCATGCGCGCGGGCCAGCGCGCGCACCCGCCCCTCGACCGAGGCGGCATAGGCGACCGGGTCCTCGGCGCGGGTCAGCCGCACGACGGACTGCACGACGGCGAGCGCGTTCTTGGCGCGGTGGTCCACCTCGCGCATCAGCAGCTGCTGGCGTTCCTCCGCGAGCTTGCGTTCGGTCACGTCGAACATCACGCCGACGAAGCGCCCCGGGCCTACGCGGTCGCGGATGGCGCGGCCGTAAGTCTCCATCCAGCGGATCTCGCCGTCGTCGGCGCGGCGGATGCGGTAGCTGACATGGAAGCGGCCGCCCTCGCGCTCCGCGCGCGCCCATTCCGCCTCGACCCGCGCGAGGTCGTCCGGATGGACGCGGGCGCGCCACATCGCGAGGCTCGCTTCTTCCGGCCTGTCCGGGTC
Source organism: Falsiroseomonas bella (assembly GCF_003173615.1). Lineage (GTDB taxonomy): Bacteria > Pseudomonadota > Alphaproteobacteria > Acetobacterales > Acetobacteraceae > Falsiroseomonas > Falsiroseomonas bella. Next base: position 1,097,593 of record NZ_QGNA01000001.1, read on the forward strand.
CTGGCCGAGCATGAGGAAATGATGGCGCGACCAGGTGAGGCGGCCGGTCGCCGCATCCATCTCCCAGGTCGCCATGCCGGTTCCCTCCACGGCGAGGCGCAGGCGTTCCTCGCCGTGCCGCGCGGCGTCGGCGCGCTGGCGGAGCGCGGCGTCGGCGGCGACGAAGCCGCGGCGCAGCGCCTCGAACTCGGTCACGGTGGAGGGGGGTGCGGAGAGGTCGGGCGCGGTATCGCCCTCCCCGCTCTGCGCCACGGCTTCGGCATCGGCAGCGAGCGCGCGCAATGGCCGGATCAGGCGGCTGCCGAGCCATAGCGCCAGGGCAAGACCGAGCGCCAGCACGACGCCGCCGCCGAGTGCCAGCGCCTGCAGGGGCCGCTGCCAGCTGGCCACATAGGCGGAGCGAGGCTCGGCCACGGCGACGGTCCAGCCGGGTGCCGTGCCGAGCTCCGCGAAGCCGAGCACCAGGCCCTCCCCGTCCAGGCTCATGCCGTGGAGCAGTCCGATCCTGCGGTCCCGGACGCCCAGCACGTACCAGGGCGCGGCGGGCATGCCGACGAAGCGCTCATGGTCGCGGGATCGCGCGGCGATGTTGCCGCGGGAATCCACGATCGCGGCGATGGCGCCGCCTGACTGGCTCTGCGCCTGCAGCAGACGGGCGAAGCGGGACGGGTCGAGCGCGATGCCGATGGCGCGGATCACCCTGCCGCCGCGGATCACCGGGACGAAGAGGAAGGCCGTGTGACGATCCACCGCCCGCCCGCGTGCGACGCCCCCGATCGCCGGGCGCCCTGTGGCGAAGACGCGCGGCAAGGGCGCGTCCGCGGCCGGCAGCCGGAGGCCGGCGGGCAGCGGGGCGCCCCGTGGGATCAGCGTGTGGAGCTGCGTCTGATAGTCGGGCGGCGGGCCCACCACCGTCACGTAGCTGCCGAGTGCCGCAGCCAGTTCGCTCGCGCGGGCGCGGAATTCCTGCAGATCGGCCTCGGACGCGCCGGCGTCGAGCAGCCGTGCCGTGGAGAGCCCGCTGATGGTCGCCGCGAAACTGCCGATCTCGCGGTCCATCGCCAGGGCGAGCGCGCGTGCCGTGTCCTCCAGCCGCCGCTCGAAGGCGCTGCGATACGCCATGACCGCCTGCCAGGTGACAACGCCGCCGACCGCGAGCGCGGGCAGGAGCAGGGCGAGCGCGAAGGCGACGAGATGGGCGCGGAGGCGGCGCGTGACCGGAGCGGGGCCGGGCAGGCGGCCTGGAAGAGGGGTGGGCGCGGCGCCTGCTGACATGGCCTCGGAGCGCTCCCCGCGGAAGCCGGCAACCGGGCCGGGAGTTTCCGGACGGAGACCTTACCGAGGGGTGAAGGTCCGCTCAACGGCGCGGACCGCACCTTCCGCAGCCGAACGCGTCACGGCCGCGGAACCGATCGCCATGCGGCGGGCGTCGCGCGTTGCGACGCCCGCGCGCGGGCTCAGTAGCGGTACTGGTCGGCCTTGAAGGGGCCCTGCTCCGGCACGCCGATGTAGTCGGCCTGCTGCTTGTTCAGCGTGGTCAGCGTGGCGCCGACCTTCGCGAGGTGCAGCGCGGCCACCTTCTCGTCGAGATGCTTGGGCAGCGTGTAGACCTTCTTCTCGTACTTGCCCGGGTTCGTCCAAAGCTCGATCTGCGCCAGCGTCTGGTTGGTGAAGGACGCCGACATGACGAAGCTCGGATGGCCCGTGGCGTTGCCGAGGTTCACGAGGCGACCCTCGGACAGCAGGATGATGCGCTTGCCGTTCGGGAACTCGATCTCGTCCACCTGCGGCTTCACGTTGTCCCACTTGTAGTTGCGCAGCGCGGCGACCTGGATCTCGCTGTCGAAGTGGCCGATGTTGCACACGATGGCGCGGTGCTTCATCTGCCGCATGTGGTCGGCGGTGATGACGTCCACGTTGCCCGTGGCGGTGACGAAGATGTCGGCGCGCGGCGCGGCCTGCTCCATCGTCACGACCTCGTAGCCTTCCATCGCGGCCTGCAGCGCGCAGATCGGGTCGATCTCCGACACCATCACGCGGCAGCCGGCGTTGCGGAGGCTGGCGGCGCTGCCCTTGCCGACGTCGCCGAAGCCGCAGACCATCGCGATCTTGCCGGCCATCATCACGTCGGTGCCGCGGCGGATCGCGTCCACCAGCGATTCACGGCAGCCATAGAGGTTGTCGAACTTCGACTTCGTCACGCTGTCGTTGACGTTGATCGCCGGGAACAGCAGCCGGCCTTCCTTCGCCATGGTGTAGAGGCGATGGACGCCCGTCGTCGTCTCCTCCGACACGCCGACGATGTTCTTCGCGAGCTGCGCGAACCAGCCGGGCTTGGTCTTCAGGCAATCCTTGATGAGGGCGAAGAAGACCTCCTCCTCCTCATTGGTCGCCTTGTCGAGGAAGGCCACGTCGCCCTGCTCGGCGCGCAGGCCGTAATGGACCAGCAGCGTCATGTCGCCGCCGTCGTCGAGCAGGACGTTCGGCGTGCCGCCGTCGCCCCACTCGAGCGTGCGCTTCACATACTGCCAGTATTCGGGAAGCGTCTCGCCCTTCACGGCGAAGACCGGCGTGCCGCCGGCGGCGATGGCGGCCGCGGCGTGGTCCTGCGTCGAGAAGATGTTGCAGGAGGACCAGCGGACATCGGCGCCGAGATGCTTCAGCGTCTCGATCAGCACGGCGGTCTGGATGGTCATGTGCAGGCAGCCCGCGACGCGGGCACCCTTCAGCGGCTGCTGCTTGCCGTATTCGGCGCGCACGGCCATCAGGCCGGGCATCTCGTCCTCGGCCATGCTGATCTCCTTCCGGCCCCAATCGGCCAGGGAGATGTCCTTCACGACGTAATCGGCGGCCATGTGCACGGGTCCTGATGCTTGGGATCGGGCGGGGCCCTAGCACGGGGCGGAGAGCGGGCCAAGACTCGCCTACCAGGCATAAGGATATCTTTATGCCTTGCGGGGCAATGTCGCGGCTTGGCATGGGCCGCGCGAAACACCATTCTCCCCGATACTGATGCTCCCCTCCGATCGTCTGCCCCGCCGCCGGACCGGATGACCGCCACCCTCGTGCCCAGGCGCGGGTTGCGCTCCCCCGAACGTCTGCGCGTGGCCGATCACATCCGGGCCACGCACCAATCCGTGCGCCAGCTTCTCAGCGAGTTCCGGGATGCCCGCCGGCGCGGTCGCGCGGCCCCGCGCCCGCCGGCGGAGGGCGAGATGCGCATCGCCTCCTGGAACCTGCACAAATGCGTCGGCACGGACGGGCGCTTCGATCCGCACCGCTCCGTGGCGGTGATCGCGGAGCTCGGCGCCGATGTGGTGGCGCTGCAGGAGGCCGACCGGCGGTTCGGCCGCCGGGTCGGACTGCTGGACGCGAAGCTGCTGGAGAAGCAGGCGGGGCTGGTGCCGCTGCCCGTGTCGGACCTGCCGGACGGGCATGGCTGGCACGGCAACGCCATCCTGGTGCGGCCGGGCACGCGGGCGCGGCTGCGCCGGCTTGCCCTGCCCGGCGCCGAGCCGCGCGGGGCGGTGGTGGCCGATCTGGACCTGGCGGATGGGCCGCTGCGGCTCGTCGCCGCGCATTTCGGCCTGCTGCCGCGCTGCCGCCGCCGCCAATCCGCGGCGATCCTGACCGCGCTGCAGGAAGCGGAGCCGCGCCCGACGGTGCTCTGCGGCGACCTGAACGAATGGGGGCTCGGCGCCCGGTCCTCGCTGCAGGCGCTGAGCGAGCTGTTCGGTCCTGTCGCGCCCGGCCCGGCCAGCTTCCCCACCCGGCTGCCGGTGCTGCCGCTGGACCGGATCCTGGCCTGGCCGAAGCCGCTGGTGAGCCAGGTGGAGGTGCATGACAGCCCGCTGGCGCGCATCGCCTCGGACCACCTGCCGCTGACGGCGCGCTTGCACCTGGACGCGGTGGCCGACACCTTCGAGGCGCTGCGCGCGGCGGCGTGAGCTCCCGGGCCGGCGGGACCAGCTGTCCCGCCCCGGCCAGAACCAGACCCCGGCCCCGGCCGTTCGGTGCTGCGGATGATCGAAGACCCATGTCGGATCTCGTGACACGGCCTGCGCTGGCTGCCGCCGTCCCGCCCGGGGCGACGCGGCTGGAACGCGCCGTATTGGCGGCGCTGGGCTGCATCGGGCTGCGCGACCGGGGCACGCGCCGGCAGGGCGGCGCGGCAGTCCTGTGCCGCGCCGAGGAAGCCTTCGCGATCCGCGCGGCTTCCGCCCGCGCGGCCGGGCGGACGCTCGACCTGCAGTATTATGTGTGGCGCGGCGACACGACCGGACAGCTCCTCGGCCGCGAGGTGCTTGCGGCGGCGGATCGCGGCGTCGCGGTGCGCATGCTGCTCGACGATGTGTACGCCATCGGCCATGAGCGCAGCCTCGCGGCGCTGGACGGGCATCCGAACATCGAGGTGCGGCTGTTCAACGCCACGCGCTGGCGGCTGTTCGGGCGCTGGGGCCACCTGCTGGAGCTCGCCTTCGGCGGCTGGCACCTCAACCGGCGCATGCACAACAAGAACTGGATCGCGGATCGCGCGCTGGCGGTGGTGGGCGGGCGCAACATCGGCGACGAGTATTTCGGCCTGGACAACGATGGTGCGATCAACTTCCGCGACCTCGACCTGGTGCTGGCGGGCCCACCGGCGGCGCAGGCGCTGGCGGTGTTCGAGCGCTACTGGGCGAGCCCGCTGGCGCAGCCCGCGGCGCGGTTGAGCGCGGCGAGCGATGCGCGCGGCGGCCTTGCGGGCCTGCGCCGCGGCATGGAGGAGGCTGCGCGCCGGCCGCAGGCGGCGGGCCTCGTCTCCGCGCTGTCGGAGCATCCGGCGCGCAGGATCCGCACCGGCCTGACGGCGGTGGCGGCCGACGCCGTGCGCGTGGTGGCCGATGCGCCGGAGAAGGCGAAGCGCGGCCTGGGAGCGCGCAAGCGGGCGCGCGCCGCCGGCGGCATCGCCGCCGAGATCGCCGACGCGCTGCGCGAGGCGCGGCGGGAGGCGCGGCTGATCTCGCCCTATTTCGTGCCGGGCCGTGCGGGGCTGAAGCTGCTGCTCGATCTCGTCGCGCGCGGCGTGCAGGTCAGCGTGGTGACGAACTCGCTGGCCGCGACCGACGTGGTCGCCGTGCATGGCGGCTACATGAAGTACCGCCGCCCGCTGCTGCGCGCCGGCGTGACGATCCATGAGCTGAAGCCCGAGCTGGACCAGGAGCGGGCGAGCATGCTGGGCTCGCGCGGCGGCGCGGCGCTGCACACCAAGGCGCTGGTGGTGGACGGCATGCGCGCCTTCGTCGGCAGCTTCAACCTGGATCATCGCTCCGCCGCGCTGAACACCGAGATGGGCGTCTTCGTGCAGAACCCCGCCGTGGCGCGCGAAGTGGCGGAGGAGCAGGAGCGGCTGACCGATCCGGCGATAAGCTGGAAGCTCTCGCTGGAGGGCGGACGGCTGGTGTGGCGGGACGAGCATGCCGGCGTGCCGCGCGAGCAGCATACGGAGCCGGGCGCGTCCTGGCGCCGCACAGCCGTGGCGTGGCTGGCGCGCGTGCTGCCGGTGGAAGAGCAGCTTTAGCCCGGCAACCGCGCGGCGCGCCGCGTTTCAGCCGCCGCGCTCCGGCGCAACGGCGCGAAACAACGGAAACGGACGGCGGGCCGGCCTGCCGCGTATTCTCTCGGCACCGAGACGACCGGGCGGGAGGCCGCGATGGCTGGCAGCTGGGACGACCTGAAGGTTCTTCTCGCCATCAGCCGCGCCGGCACGCTCACGGGTGGCGCCGCGCTGCTGAACATCGACCAGTCCACCGCGGGACGGCGTCTGGCGGCGCTGGAAGCGGAGCTCGGCGCGATCCTCTTCATCCGCTCGAAGCTCGGCTTCACGCCGACCGAGGCCGGGCAGGCCGCGATCGCGCGCGCGCTGGAGATCGAGGCACGCACGCTGCGCCTGGCCGAGGAGGTCGCCTCCGCCGGCCGCGGGCCGAGCGGGCTGGTGCGCATCATCGGCAATCCCTGGACGATGGTGCGGCTGGTGGAGACCTCGCTGCCGGCCCTGCTGGCGCGCCATCCGGAGCTCGATATCCGCACCATCGGCGGCGCGCTGCGACGCAGCCTGGCGCGGGGCGAGGCGGCGATCGCGCTGTGGTTCGAGATGCCGCCCGACCACACGGAATTCGCCATCCGCCTCGGCGAGGTGCCCTATGCCATCTACAAGCCGCGCGGCGTCGATGCGGCGAAGCTGGGCTGGGCCGCCTTCTGGGACGACGAGGCGCCGCGCCGCGCGCCGACGCGCTGGACGGAGCGCGCCCGCGCCGCCGAGGAACGCCTGGTGCTGACCGCGACGGATTCCAGCGTGATCCTCGCCGGCATCCGCGGCGGTCTCGCCAAGGGCCTGCTGCCGATGTGCCTCGCGGAAGGCGACCCGCGCATCGAGCGCGTCAATCCCGGCCCGCCCGAGCTGACGCGCGTGCTGCATCTGCATGCGCATCCCGACACGATCCAGATGGCGCGCGTGCAGGCGACCATCGCCTGGCTGCGCGAGAGTTTCGCGCGCGCCTTCACCCCGACCGCGCCATCGCTTGAGCTTGCGGCATGACGGCGCTGACGGAAGAGGAGCTGGACCGCGTCCGCGGCAGCTTCCGTGCGCTGGCCGCGCTGGGCGAGGACGGCGCGGCGACCTTCTACGACCGGCTCTTCGCGACCTCGCCCGGCCTGCGCGCGCTGTTTCCCGAGGATATCGGGCCGCAATGCACGAAGCTGATGAGCATGCTCGGCGTGATCGTGGCGCGGCTGCACGACCACGCGGCGCTGCAGCCGCTGCTGGCCGATCTGGCGCGGCGCCATGTCGGCTATGGCGCGCGGCCGGAGCACTACGCCGGCGTGGGGGAGGCGTTGCTGTGGACGCTCGGGCAACGGCTCGGCCCCGAGTTCACCCCGGCGCATGCGGATGCGTGGCGGCGCGCCTATGCGGCGCTGTCGGCCACCATGCTCGATGCCGCCGCGCCGGCCGGCGATGCGGCGCGGCCGCAGCTGCTCAGCGCATGATCAGGATGTAGTGCACCGTCAGCTCGATGGTGACGCCGTTCGGGTCGGCCGGCGGCGGGAAGGCCGGCAGCGTGGCGCCCGAGAAGGGGAAGGTCGTTCCCGTGTTCAGCGAGGGCGAGGCCGAGGGCCCGACGAGCCGGACCTCGCGCACGCGCCCGTCCGGCTCGGCGGTGATCAGCACGCGCACCCGGCCGCTTTCGCGGTTCTCGATGGCGCGCCGTGGATAGCTGATGTTCCGGTCGAGCCAGGCGCGGAAGGCGGCCCGCCAATCGGCGCCGACCTGCGCGCCGGTGACGCGGACATTCGGGTCGCTGGCGGCCCTGCCTTCCGAGAGGCGCGGGTCCACGCTCAGGTCCATCCCCTGCGCATCGCGCCGCCCCGCCGGCGCCGAGGGCTGCGAGGGCTGGGCGGGCCGGCCGAGCTGCAACCCGCCGGGCATCCAGATCGAGCCCCGCGGGAAGGCCGCCGCCGCCTGGTCCTGTTGCTCCGGGCGCGCGGGCGGGCGGGCCGGCGCGGCCTGCTCGCGCGGCGGTGCAGGGGTGGGCGCGGGTGCTGGCTGCGGGCGCGGCACGGGCGGCGCCGCCAAGGCGGCGACGGGCGGCGGCGGGGCGGGGGGCGGCGGCTCGGGAAGCGCCTGGGGTGCCGCCGGCCGATCGCGCGGTGCTGGAACGGGCGGGGGCGCGGGCGCGGCCAGCGCGGGCAGGGGCGGTCTGGGTGCGGGCGGCGCATCGGGCGGCGCGTCCGGCCGTGGCAGCGGCGCCGCGACATCCGGGGCGCGCGGGCTCGGGAGCGGGGCGTCCGGGACGGCGACCACCGGCGGGCGCGGCAGGTCCCGGGGCGGCGCGGGCGGGGCGGCGACGGGCGGCGGCGCGGGCGCGATGGCGGGCCGCGGCGGCTGCGGTGCAGGCGGGGCCGGCGGAGGCGGCGGCGGCAACGCCGCGACCGGGGGGGCCGGGGGTGCGCTGACGCCGGGCGGCGGCGTTGCGAGGGTCGGCGCGCCGGGCGGTGCCGGCGCTTGCGGCGGCGCGGGGACGTCCGGCACGGGCGGGGCGGGCGCCACCTCGAGCCCCAGCGGCGGCTCCGCGGCGGAGCGCTCGGGCTGGCCGCCCTCCCAGACGATGTCGAAGGCGGGCGGCGGCAATTCGCGGGGTGGCGCCGGGGCTCGCCCCGCCCACCACAGAGCGACCAGCAGGATCGCGAGATGGACCGCCGCCGAGGCCGGCACCCAGGGCCGCCCGGCGCGGCCCGGCCGCGCGCCCGGCCAGCGCGGGCCCGGCGGCGCCAGTGGCGCCGGGCGCTGCGTGGTCAGCGGCGGCTCGCGCCGCGCGGCCGCGCGACGCCGTGCCCCGAGGCGGGGTGCCGGGCGCGGTCGCGGGCTGGGTCGAAGCGGTTCTGGCACGGGGTCCGAGCGGGATAGACGATCCGGCGGCGCCCCGCGAGCCGTTCGGAGCCGGAGCGTCACCGCCCGCGCCTCATCCCGGTTGGGCTTCCCGGATCAGGCGCATCATGGCGGCGTTCAGCCCGGAGCCCGGCACGGCGAAGGCATCCAGCACGACGGTGATGTGGTCCGCGCCGGCGGGGATGACCAGTTCCGCGCGGTTCCCGGCGGCGTTCCAGGCGGCGGCGAAGTCCCGCGACTGGCGCAGGAACTCCTCGGCCTCCGCCCCGCCGACCGACACCAGCAGCGGCGCCCCGCGCCCGACGCGCCGCGCGGGGCTGAGGGAGGCCGCTTCCTGCTCCGTGAAGCCGAGCGTCGCGTTCTGCGCGCTGCGCCGCACCGGCTCCAGCTCGAAGAGGCCGCTGATGGCGCAGCCGCCGGCGATCACCTCATCCGGCAGGCCATGCGCGGGGGGCCAGGCGCGGTCCATCAGCTCCGCGACCAGGTGCCCCCCGGCCGAATTGCCGGAGACGAAGATCGCCGCCGGGTCGCAGCCCAGCGAGGCGGCTTGCGCGTGCAGCCAGCCCACCGCGCGCCGGCAGCTCTCGACGATGGCGCCGAGCCGCACATCCGGGATCAGCGGATAATCCAGCACCGCGACTGCGACGCCCTGGCCGACGAAGCCCTCCGCCACGAAGGCGAAGCCGCTTGCATCGAGCGAGCGCCAGAAGCCGCCATGGATGAAGAGCAACAGCGGCCAGGGGCCGGGCGTCGCGGCGGGGTAGAAGTCCAGCGTCTCGGCTGGATGCGCGCCGTAGCGCAGCCCCGCGCGATGCGGCAGCGTGGCGCGGGCGCGCGCCGCCGCCTCGGCCCGCCGCGCGAAGAGCGCATCGAGGTCGCGGATGGCATCGAGCGTGAACTGCGCATCGAGCTCCGCCTGTCCGTAGTGCCGCCACACCGCCATGCCGGGGCTGCCTTTCGCCTTCGCCGAAGGTCAGGCTAGCCTCTCTTCCACGAGGACGGGAGGAAGACGGATGCGCATCGCGACGAGGCTTGTTCTGGCGGGCGCACTGCTCGGGGCCGCGACGGCCGTGCAGGCGGCGGATCTCACCATCGCCGTGGAGGTCGCGCCGACCTCGATGGATCCGCATTTCCACAATTTCGGTCCGAACAAATCGCTGCATGCGCATGTCTATCAGGGCCTGGTGGGACGGGCGCCGGACCAGAGCCTGGTGCCGGCGCTGGCGACCGCGTGGCGCGCGACCGGTCCGAACGAGTGGGAATTTGCGCTGCGCGGCGATGCACGCTTCCATGACGGAACGCCCTTCACCGCCGAGGACGTCGCCTTCACCTTCCGCCGCGCGCGCGAGGTGCGGGGCAGCCCCTCCAGCTACGCCTTCTTCCTCGCGCCGGTAAGCGAGGTGCAGGTGCTGGACCCGCAGCGCATCCGCATCACCACCACGGCGACCTTCCCCGACCTGCCGGCCTATGTGAGCCAGATCGGCATCGTCTCCGCCCGCATCGGCGCCGACGCGCAGACCGCCGACTACAATGCCGGCCGCGCCGCGATCGGCACCGGCCCCTACCGCTTCCGCGGCTTCGTGCCGGGCGAGCGCGTGGAGCTCGCGCGCAGCACGACCTGGAACGGCGAGGCGGAGCCCTGGGAGAACGTGACCTTCCGCGTCATCGCCCAGCCGGCGGCGCGCGTGGCCGCGCTGCTCGCCGGCGACGTGGACATGATCGCCAACGTCCCGCCGCAGCAGGTGGCGCGGCTGCGCCAGGATGCGCGCTTCAAGGTGGTGACCGGCGTCTCGCCGCTGCTCGTCACCTTCTTCCCCGACCATGCCGAGCGCGAGGCGCCCTTCGCGACCACCAATGACGGGCGGCCGATGCCGAACCCGTTCCGCGACCTGCGGGTGCGCCGGGCCGTCTCCATCGCGATCGACCGGCGCGGCATCGCGGAGCGTGTGATGGACGGGCTGGCGAGCCCGACGATGCAGTTCATGCCGCCGGGCTATTCCGGGCACCTTGCCGACATCGCCGTGCCGGCGGCCGACGTGGCGGAAGCGCGGCGGCTGCTGGCCGAGGCCGGCTTCCCGGACGGCTTCCGCCTGACGCTGCACTGCCTGAACAACCGCATCGTGAACGACGAGCAGATCTGCCAGGCGGTGGCGCAGATGCTGGGCCGCATCGGCATCCGCACGACGGTGGACGCGATGCCGCAGGCGGTGTTCGTGCCGCGCGCGCAGCGCTTCGAGTTCAGCCTGTTCATGCACGGGCTCAGCACGGAGCTGGCCGAGCCCGCCTCCCTGCTGCTGCCGAGCGTCGCGACGATGGACCGTGAGCGCCGGACCGGGGCGATCAACCGCGGGCGCTACTCCAACGCGGAATTCGACCGGCTGCTCGCACAGGCGCAGACCACGCTCGATCCTGTGGCGCGGGCGGCGCTGATGGATCGTGCGCAGCGCATCCTGATCGAGGAGGTCGCGCTGGTGCCGGTGCATCACCAGGTGAATGCATGGGCCACGCGCGCCACGCTGGTGCAGACGCCGCGGCAGGACGAGTTCACGCTGGCCACCATGGTCCGGCCCGCCCGGTGAGCGCGCCCTATCGCGCGCGCGGCTACGCGACGCGCCACGCCGCGGCCGCGACGCATCACCTGGCGGCGCAGGCGGCCGGGCGTGTGCTGGATGCGGGCGGCAACGCCGTGGATGCGGGCGTCGCCGGCGGCCTGGTGCTGAACGTCGTGCAGGGCGAGTTCTGCCACTTCGCCGGGGTCGCGCCGATCATCGTCTGGCCGCCGGGCGATGCCGCGCCGAGCGTGATCGCCGGCGTCGGGCCCTGGCCGCGGCGCGCGGATGCGGAGGTCTTCCGCCGCGCGCATGGCGGGCGCATCCCGGAAGGCGTGCTGCGCACCGTGGTGCCGGCGGCGCCCGATGCCTGGATCACCGCCCTCGCCCGCTTCGGCACCATGTCCTTCGGCGAGGTGGCGAGCCAGGCGATCGCCTATGCGCGCGACGGCTTCCGGGCGACCGAGCTGTTCTGCGAGGTGGTGCGCGAGTTCGAGGCCGGCTTCCGCGCCTCCCCCGGCAGCGCCGCCGTCTTCCTGCCGGAGGGCCGCCTGCCCCGCCCGGGGGAGCTGATCCGGATGACGGAGCTCGCCGCCACCCTGGAATTCCTGGCGGGCGAGGAACGGGCGGCTGCGGCGCGGGGGCGCGTGGCGGCGCTGCAGGCGGCGCGCGACGCCTTCTATCGCGGCGACATCGCGGCCCGGATCGCCGCCTTCTACGCCGAGCAGGGCGGCTGGCTGGCGCGCGCGGACCTGGCCGGCTTCGCGGTGCCGGTGGAGAGCGCCGCCAGCGCGCGTGCCTTCGGGACCGATGTGCATATGTGCGGCGCGTGGTCGCAGGGGCCGGTGCTCGGCATGGCGCTGGTCAATGCCGCGCCGCTGCTGCCGCCCGGACGCGGACTCTCCGATCCGGAAGCCGTCCACGCGATGGCCGAGAGCTATGCGCTCGCCTTCTCGGATCGCCATGCCAGCTTCGGCGATCCCGACTTCGTCGCCGTGCCGCTCGATCGGCTGCTGGACCCGGCCTATGGCGCGGCGCGCGCCCGACTGGTGCAGCCCGACCGCGCCTTCGGCGACATGCCCCCGGCCGGCGTGGCGGCGCCGATCCAGCGGCCGGCCGCGGCGGCGCGCTGGACCGAGCCTGAGCTCGACACCGCCTTCATCTGCACGGTGGACCGGCATGGCGGGCTGTTCGCCGCGACGCCGAGCGATGGCTGCTTCGCCGGCCCGATGGTGCCGGGGACGGGGCTGTGCCCGTCGTCCCGCGGGAGCCAGTCCTGGACCGATCCGGCGCATCCGGCCTGCCTCGGGCCGGGGCGGCGTCCGCGGCTGACCACCTCACCCGCCATGGCGCGGCTGCCGGATGGCCGCCGCATGGCCTTCGGTACACCAGGCGACGACGTGCAGCCGCAGGCGATGGGCCAGGTGCTGCTGCGCATCGTCCGCGAGGGCATGCCGGCACAGGACGCGGTGGAGGCGCCGCGCTTCGCGACGATGTCCTTCCCGCGCTCGAGCGACCCGCACGAGCATTTCCCCGGCCGGGTCGCGATCGAGGCGCGCTATGGCGAGGCGGTGCTCGGCTGGATGCGGGATGCCGGCCACCGGGTGGCGCCCTGGGCGGAATGGGACTGGCGCGCGGGCAGCGTGGGCGTGGCCATCACCGACGCGGCGGGCCGGATCGAGGCGGCTGCCGATCCGCGCCGCCCGTCAGGCGTCAGCGCGCGATAGAGTGCGCCCGATCCGGGGACCCGACTGTCGTGAAGAGATGAGGGTGAGGGAAAGTGGTGGAGCTGAGGGGAATCGAACCCCTGACCTCGTCATTGCGAACGACGCGCTCTCCCAACTGAGCTACAGCCCCGTCCGGCCCCATACTGGGCAGGTGAGGGCGCGGGTTATCGTCGGGTCGCATGGGCAAGTCAAGGCGCCCTGAGGCAATGGCGCGCGCCTTGTTCCGGGGCGGTCCGGCCACTAGGTTCCGGCCGATCGCTTGAAGCCGCCGCACCGCGCCCGGCCCGCAACCAGCCGGGGGCAACTGCCGCAAGGTCGCCAGGGAACCGCCCGATGCTGCTCGATGCCGTGTTCTTTCTCGTGCAGGCGGGGCTCGACCTGTACTGGTGGGCGGTGCTGCTCGCCGCGATCGTGCAGACGCTGATGTCCTTCAACGTGCTGGACGGGCGCAACCGGATCGTCTGGACGATCGCCGACTTCCTCTACCGCGTGACGGAGCCGGCGCTGCGCCCGATCCGCGAACGCCTGCCGAACCTGGGTGGCATCGACCTCTCGCCGCTGGTGCTGCTGCTGCTGATCACGGCGGTCTCGATCGGCGTCGCGGCGATCCGCGGCTACCTGATCCGCGCCGGGATCTATTTCTGAGCGCCTTCCGGCCGTTGCCGGACGGGGTGGAGCTGCGCGTGAAGGCACAGCCGAAGTCGCGCCGGCCGGGCATCGGCGGACCGTCGCCCGACGGCGCGGCGCTGCGCGTGGCGGTGACCGAGGCGCCGGAGGATGGCCGCGCCAACCGCGCCATCTGCGCGGCGGTGGCCGAGGCGGTCGGCGTCGCGCCCTCCGCCGTCACCTTGACCCAGGGGGCCTCAGGGCGTCTCAAGACGCTGCGCATCGCCGGCGATCCCGCCCGGCTTTCCGAAACGCTGAACCGGCTGCTCGCATGACCGCTCGCCTGATCGACGGCAAGGCCGTCGCCGCCGACCTCCGCCGCGCCATTGCCGCGCGCGTCGCTACGCTGGGCTATCGGCCCGGCCTGCGCGTGGTGCGCGTGGGCGAGGACCCGGCCTCGGGCGTCTATGTCCGGAACAAGGACAAGGCGGCGCAGGAGGCGGGCTTCGACAGCGCCACCCTGCATCTGCCCGAGGCGACGACGGAGGCCGAGCTGCTGGCCGTGGTCGCGCGGCTGAACGCGGACCCGGCGGTGGACGGCATCCTGGTGCAGCTGCCCCTGCCCAGGCACATCCGGGCCGAGGCCGTTATTTCAGCCGTCGCGCCGGAAAAGGACGTGGACGGCTTCCATCCGCTGAATGCGGGCAGGCTGGCCTCCGGTGAGCCCGGGCTGGTGCCCTGCACGCCGAAGGGCGTGATGCATCTGCTGCGGGCGGCGGGCTGCTCCTTGCCCGGCGCGCGGGCGCTGGTGGTGGGGCGCAGCACCATCGTCGGGCGGCCCATGGCGCAGCTTCTGCTGGCGGCGGATTGCACCGTGACAATCGCCCATTCGCGCACGCGCGACCTCGCGGCGGAATGCCGGCGGGCCGAGATCCTCGTCGCCGCGGTCGGACGGCCGGAGATGGTGCGCGGCGACTGGGTGGCGGAGGGCGCGACGGTGATCGATGTCGGCATCAACCGTCTGGAGAGCGGCAGGCTGGTCGGCGATGTCGAGTTCGAGGCGGCCTGCCGCCGGGCGGAGGCGATCACGCCCGTGCCGGGTGGCGTCGGGCCGATGACCATCGCCTGCCTGCTGGAGAACACGCTGGACGCGGCGATCGCGCGTCGCGGCGCGTAAAGCGCCGGCGATGGGCAAGGGCGGGCTGCTGATCGGCGGCGCCTTCGTCGCCATCTGGGCCTCGGCCTTCACCGTCGCGGGCGTGGTGGTGCGGGAATGGCCGCCGCTCTGGTCGCTGGCGATCCGCTTCGGTCTGACGGCGCCGATCCTGCTGGCCATCGCGCTGGCCTTTCGCGCCAGGCTGCCGGGGCGGGAGGACCTGCTGCGCGTCGCGCTGCTCGGCCTGTTCGGCATGGGCGGCTACCTGGCGCTGGCCTGGCTGGCGATGGCGCGCATCCCGACGGGGCTGGTCGCGCTGATCTGCGCGGCGACGCCGATGCTGGTGGCGGCGGGCGAGAGCATCTTCCTGCGGCGGCCACTGCCCCGGATGGCGTGGGTGGGACTGGCGATCGGCTGGTCGGGCGTGGCGCTGCTCGGCTTCCTGCGCGCGCTGGACGGGCTGGCGGCGGCGGAGGCCTCGGGCTTCGTCTTCGCGGTGGGCGCCGCCACGGCGCAGGCGATCGGGCTGTTGATCTACGCGCCGGCCAAGGGGCGGGTGGACCTGTGGGTGGCGAGCCTGGGGCAGACCACCGTCTCCGCGGTGCTGTGCCTCGTGCTGGCGCTGCTGCTGGAAGGTGCCGCGCCGCGGAGCGTCCACTGGTTCACGCTGGGTGGGCTGCTGTGGTCCATGCTGGTCGTCGGGATCGGCGGCTACGCGCTGTATTTCGTGATGCTGAAGCGCGTGCCGGCCTCCACCGCCTCGGCGCTGCAATTGCTGGCGCCGCCGCTGGCCGCGGTGTTCGGCTGGGCGCTGCTGGGCGAGCGGCTCTACGTCAGCGACATCGTGGGCGGGGTGCTGACGCTGTCGGGGCTGGCGCTGCTGGTGCGGGCGCGGGCGCGGGGGTGACTGGATTGGTGCGGTCCGGCGGGCTGGAATTGGCTCTCGCGCCGGACCAATCCGCGGCGCAGGATCGGCCCGCCATGTACACCCCGCCCGCCTTCCGCGTGGACGACCCGGACTGGATGTTCGGCTTCGTCGCAGCCAATGACTTCGGCCTGCTGGTCACGGCGGAGCCGCTGATGGTCTCGCACCTGCCCTTCCACCTGCTGCGGCCGGAGGGCGAGGGGCGCGCGGTGCTGCTCTGCCACCTGGCGCGCGCCAATCCGCAATGGCGCGCCTTCGAAGGCGCCGGGGCGGAGGCGCTGGCGGTTTTCCGCGGGCCGCATGCCTATGTCTCCTCGGCCTGGTACGGCGCGCAGCCGGCGGTGCCGACCTGGAACTACGACGCGGTGCAGGCGCGCGGCCACGCGACGCTGATCGAGGATCCGGACGCGATCGCCGTGCAGATGCGCGCACTCGCCGCGCGCTACGAGCCCGACCCCGGCTTCGACATGGATGCGCAGCCCGTGCGCTACATGGAGGGGATGTTCAAGGCGCTGGTCGGCGTGCGGATCGAGGTGAAGCAGTGGACGGCGAAGCGCAAGCAGAGCCAGAACCGGCCCATGGCCGACCGCATCGCCGTCGCGGCGCAGCTCGAGGCGCGCGGCGAGCATGCCGCGGCCGCCGCCCTGAAGGATGCGAACGGACTTGGCTGACACCGACCCCGACATAATCGCGACCGGATCGCGCATCGTCTACGAGAACCGATGGATGCGCGTGCGGGAGGATGCGATCCGCCGGCGCGACGGCTCCGCCGGCATCTATGGCGTGATCGAGAAGGACGATTTCGTCGTCGTCGTGCCGGTGCATGCGGACGGGTCGGTCACGCTGGTGCAGCAGTTCCGCTACCCGGTGGGCGCGCGCTTCTGGGAGTTCTGCCAGGGCATGTGGGGCGGGCCGGATGACGACCCGGTGCTGGCCGCCGCGCATGAGCTGGCCGAGGAGACCGGGCTGACGGCGGAGACGCTCACGCCGGCGGGCCATCTCTTCGAAGGCTACGGCACGATGCGGCAGGGCTTTCGGGTGTTCGTCGCAACCGGCCTGACGCAGGGCGAGGCGCGGCCGGAGATCGAGGAGCAGGACATGGTCAGCCGCCGGTTCCCGCGCGCGGAGCTCGAGCGGATGCTGCGCGAGGGCGAGATCCAGGATTCCGTGACGGTCGCGGCCTGGGGGCTGCTGCTGGTGAAGGGGCTGGTGTAGCGCGCAGCATGCACGACACCGCCGCGATGCGCGGCTGCGTCCTCAGGCTTGTCGATCGGCCGGCGCCCGACAGGTCTGCACCGGGATGCGGCGCAGACCTGCGGGGGTTCGCGTCAGCCGCGCGCGCGCGGCACCGGCGCCGGGGCCGGCGCGGGCGGCGGGGCGACCTGGGCGGGCGCCGGCGGGGGCGGCGGGGCCTCCTGGGCGCAGGCTGCCATCAGCAGCACGGGGGCCATGACAACCAGGACCTTGGACAGGGCGCGCATCTCATTCTCCGATCAGGGTGCCCACACATGGACACAGCACAATTCAACGTTAGGGTTAGGCACAAAGTCAAACCCCCGGTTACATGATTCGCAGGAATTCAGGAACGGAACAGGTGCGGGCGCCGAAACGCTGCCTCGATCCGGAGCGCAAGGGGGCGGCCGCGGCACGGCCGTCGTCCGGGCGGAGGGCCTTTGCCGGGGGCACGCTCGCCCTCGCCGCGGCCTGGGCGCTGCCGGGCTGCGCGACGATCGAACCCGAACTGTCCCGCTCGCCACCACCACGAGCCCCTGACGACCTGACCCGGCTGCGGGACGGCGGGCCCGACCCGGTGGTCGCCGGGGAGACGTTGCGCGGCGACCTGCTGCGCCGATTCTACGCCCAGCGCGGCTTCGAGCCGGTCTGGACGACCAGGCCGGCGCAGGCTGCCGCGTTGGCGGATGTCGTGCTCGCCGCGGGCGATCATGGCCTCGATCCGGAGCTGTTCCAGGCCGGGTTGCTGCAGCGACGCGCAACGCTCGCGCCGCTGCAGCGGGATATGCTTCTGTCGCACGCCGTGCTGACCTATGCCGAGGCGCTGGCCCTCGGCGCCGTGCCGGCCGCCCGCCGCCGCGACGGCGAGGCCCTGGCGCCCGATCCGGTGGATGTCGCGCGGGTGCTCGATGCCGCGCTCGACCGCCGCGATCCCGCGGCCGCCATCGAGGCGCTGGCGCCCGCGACCCCGACCTATGAGGCGCTGCGCCGGGCCCTGGTGCAGCTGCGCGACGGCGCGGCGGCCAGCGACGGCCTTGTGGCGGACGCGCTGGCGCGGAGTGCGCGCGGCATCGCGGTGAACCTCGAGCGGCAGCGCTGGCTGCCGCGGCGGATACCGCCCGACCGGGTCTGGGTGAATGTCGCGGACCAGCAGGTGACGTTCTATCGCGACGACCAGGCGGTCTTCACCAGCCGGGTCGTCGTGGGCGACGTCATCGAGCGCAAGCAGAGCCCGGAATTCAGGACCGTCATCGAATCCAGCCTGCTCAACCCGCCCTGGGTGGTCCCGCGCGACATCGTGGAGGCGGACATCCTGCCGCGACTCGAACGCGATCCGGGCTTCCTCGAGCGCCACAACATCACGCTGCTGCCGAATGGCGAGGCGGAGCAGGCGCCCGGCCCCGAATCCGGCCTGGGCGCCATCATGTTCGTGATGCCGAACCGCTTCGACGTCTATCTGCACGACACGCCGGACAAGTCCGCCTTCGGGCGGGAGAACCGCCGGATCAGCAATGGCTGCATCCGGGTGGAGAACCCGCTGCAGCTCGCTTCCCTGCTGATGGAGAAGCCGCTCGGCGCGATCCATGAGGCGATCGCGGAGGGCGGCACCACGCGCAAGCCGCTGCCGCGGCCCGTGCCGGTCTTCGTGACCTACCAGACGGCTTTCGCGACCGCGGACGGGACGCTGCAGTTCCGCCCCGACTTCTATGCGCGCGATGCCGGCATCTGGCGGCAGCTGCGCAAGAACCCCGGGCCCGAGGAGACCCCCGAACCGGCGCCCGAGGCGGCGCCGGCGGTGGCGGCGGCTACACGACCTTCGCCGGGTCCGCGTTCGACCCGCAGACCACAACCGCGACCCGCGCCCCGGCTGGTGGAACCCAGGCGCCGCTGACCAGCGCGGCCATCGCCGCCGCGCCGCCCGGCTCGGCGATCAGGCGCAGCGCCTGCCAGATGCGCCGCTGCGTCTCCCGGATCGCCTCGTCCGTGACCAGCACGGCCTCGGCGACGTGGTGCCGCGCGACCTCGAACATCAGCGCGCCGACCTGGCGGGCGCCGAGGCTGTCGGATGCGAGCCCGCCGACCGGGCAGGGCACCGGGCGGCCTTCCTTCAGCGCGGTGGCGAGCGTCGGGCAGCCTTCGGGCTCGACGCTGATCACCTGCGTGCCGGTGCCGGCGTACCAGGCGGCGATGCCGCCGATCAGGCCGCCACCGCCGGTCGCGACCAGCACATGCGTCGCTTCCGGCGCGTCCTGCGACAGTTCGCGCCCCACCGTGCCCTGGCCGGCCAGAACCTCGGGCTGGTCATAGGCGTGGACGATCAGCGCGCCGGTCTCCGCGGCGCGGGCCTCGCTGGCGATGCGCGCCTCGTCATAGGCCGCGCCGATGCGGTGCAGCACGGCGCCGTAGCCCTCGATCCGGTCGGTCTTCGCGGCGGGCGTGGCGGTGGGGCAGAAGACCTCGGCCTTCACGCCGAGGGCGCGCGCCGCATAAGCCACCGCCGCGCCGTGGTTGCCCCCGGAGGCGGTGGCGACGCCGGCCGCGGGCAGGGTCGCGCTCAGCATCCTGTTGAAGGCGCCGCGCGGCTTGAAGCTGCCGGTCGCCTGCAGGAGTTCCAGCTTGAGGATCAGGTCCATGCCGAGCCCCAAGTCGCCGCCCCCCATCCGCATCACCGGCGTGCGGCGGATATGGGGGGCGATGCGGGCGGCGGCGGCTTCGATGTCGTGGCGTGACGGCGTCATGGCGCCGGAGGCTGGCAGCCCTGCGCCCCTAAAGCAATTCGGCCGAGTTTCAGTTCAGCCGCTCCGCGGCGGCCAGCCAGCAGCCGGGCCGGGCCGTGTGGATGTTCACGAAGCGCGTGCGCGGGTCGGAGAGCGCCCGCAGCAGCGGCGCCGCGACGTCCTTGCCCTCGCAGACATGGCCGAGGTCGTAGAGGCACATCTCCCCGGCGTCGTAGCTGCGGACGGAGACGATGCCGTTCGCCAGGACGGTGGGCGGGATCGCGTTCGCCGCCTCGAAGCGGGGGCAGTCCCGCGCATGGAGGAAGATCGGGCTCGGCGTCCAGTAGACGCCGCCGGGCCGCGGCAGGTCCCAGCTGCCCAGCAGCATCTCCTCGCCCGGCTCGCCGAGCTGCAGGCAGTGGCGGCAGGGGAAGCCCGGGCCGTCCACGACGCGGCGGTGCAGCATTTGGCCACGGTCGTCGCGGCCGGTCTCGCGGAAGCGGCGGGCCGCCTCGGTTGGCATGGCGATGCAGCGGAAACCGGACATGGGCTCTCTCCCTCTCGGAGACGCGCTTCTGGCGCGGTCGGGGCGCCCGCGCCCTCCGCCGGTTGCGCCGGCATGCCGGGCCGGCCACCCCCGGTCCCTTGATTCCCGCCTCCTTTCTGCCATGTTCCGCCGGCTTGGCTTGGGGGCCGGAACCGGGAATGCCTCTTCACGCCTCTTGTGCCGCCCGCGGCGGCGACGGCGTGCTGTTCCTCGGCCCATCGGGCACGGGGAAGTCCGAACTCGTGCTCAGGCTGATGGGCCGCGGCTGGACGCTGGTGGCGGACGACCAGGTGGAGCTGGAAGCGGAACCTCCCGATCTGCTGATGGCCGCGCCGCCGGCGCCGCTGCGCGGCATGCTGGAGGTGCGCGGCCTGGGCCTGGTGCGCGACCTTCCGGTGACCGCGCCCGCCCCCCTGCGCCTGGTGGTGGACCTGCTGCCGGAGGGCGAGGCGCCGCCCCGCCTGCCCGAGCCGCGCGCTTTCGAAGCCCAGGGTCGCCGCCTGCCGCGCATCGCCCTGGCGGGGCGGGAGGCCGCCGCGCCGGACAAGGTTTCGCTTGCGCTGGACGCCGCCTGTGGGCGCGTGGCGATGGCCGCCGGAGCCTTCGCGGCGTGAGCGACCCCGCCCCCGCGCGCCCCGTCGTGCTGGTGACCGGCCTGTCCGGCGCCGGCAAGGCCTCCATCCTGCGCACGCTGGAGGATCTCGGCTTCGAGACGGTGGACAACCCGCCGCTCAACATCCTGGAAGAGCTGGTCTGCGACGGGCTGACGCCGATGGCGATCGGGGTGGATGCCCGCTCGCGGGGCTTCCAGGCGGCGGAGGTGCTGGCGGCGCTGCAGCATCTGCGCGCCCGCGCCGACATCGCGGCGAGCCTGGTCTTCGCCACGGCGGAGGAGGCGGTGCTGCTGCGCCGCTTCTCCGAGACGCGGCGGCGGCATCCGCTGACGCCCGGCGGGCCGCTCGGCTCCCGCGTCGCGGACGGCATCGCGCGGGAGGCGGAGCTGCTGGCGCCGCTGGCGGAGGCCGCCGACGTGGTGATCGACACCTCCGAGCTGCCGCTGCCGGAGCTGCGCCGGATGATCGAGCGGCGCTTCCGCCCGACCGGGCCGGCCGGGCTCGACATCGCCATCCTGTCCTTCGGCTATCCGCGCGGCCTGCCGCGGGAGGCGGACCTGGTCTTCGACATGCGCTTCCTGCGCAACCCGCATTACGACCCGGTGCTGCGCCCGCAGACCGGGAAGGATCCCGGTGTCGCCGCCTATGTCGAGGCCGACGACAATTTCGAACCCTTCTGGACTCGCATGACAGGGCTGCTCGAGGTCCTGTTGCCCCGCTACGTCGCGGAGGGAAAGAAATACCTCACCATCGCCCTGGGCTGCACCGGGGGCCGTCACCGATCCGTGCTTGTGGCGGAGCGTCTGGCAGCCCATCTGAAGGCCGAGGGATGGCGGGTGGACGTGATCCACCGAGAACTCGCGCAGGCGCCAGGCAAAGCTGCCGACGCCGATGCTGCCCAAGCGGGGCGGGAGGCCCTGGCTCCTTCGTCATGACGATCGACCCTTCGAAACCGGCACGACGCCCGTATTGCGGCCAGCACTGCGGCGCAGGGTTGCGCGCCGCCCGGCGACGCCGATGATCGGCTTGGTGCTCGTCACCCATGGGCGGCTGGCCGAGGAGCTGCGCGCGGCCATGGAGCATGTGGTCGGCGCGCAGGACGCGGTGGCCACCGTTTGCATCTTCCCCGAGGACCGGATGGAGGCGCGGCGGGAGGACATCCGTGCCTCGATCGCCAAGGTGGACCAGGGCGACGGCGTGGTGGTGCTGACCGACATCCTGGGCGGCACGCCGTCCAACCTGGCATTCCAGCTGTGCGACCATCGCCGGGTGGAGGTGATCGCCGGCGTGAACCTGCCGCTGCTGGTCAAGCTTGCGAAGATCCGCGGGACGGAGCCGCTGGCCGAGGCGGTGGCGCATGCCACCGCGGCGGGGCGAAAATACATCGCCTGCGCGGCGGAGATGCCGGACGCCGGCAAGGCGAATGTCGGCGAGGCGCCGGTGCCGGCCGTCGCCGCGGGGAGGGGCTCATGAACGAGTGGCCGGATGAGGCGGGCGAGGCCAAGGCCTCCGTGTCGGCCGCGCCCGTCGATGCGGGGCCTTGCGGCTGCGACGCCTCGGGCGGGATGACGATGCGGCGCACGCTGCGCATCATCAACAGCCGCGGCCTGCATGCGCGGGCCGCCGCCAAGCTGGTGGGCGTCGCGGAGCGCTTCTCCGCCTGCATCAATGTCTCCCGCCACGGCCAGACGGTGCCCGCCTGCTCCATCATGGGGCTGATGATGCTGGGCGCCGGCCAGGGCAGCGAGATCACGATCGAAGCCGAAGGCTGGGACGCCAAGGAAGCCCTCGAGGCGGTCGCCGGCCTGGTCGAGGCCGGCTTCCATGAAGACTGAGCGCACCGAGCGCACCGAGAAGGGCGAGGCCAGGCCCGCCGATCCGCCGGCGCGTCGTGCGCCCCGCCGCAAGGAAGTGTTGATCCGCGGCATCGCGGTATCCCCCGGCATCGCCAACGGCGAGGTCTTCGACACCACCGAGCCGCCCGCCGAGGCGCCGCGCCGCCAGATCGAGGCCGAGGCGGTGGACGCGGAGAAGCACCGCCTGGCGGCCGCCGTCGCCACTTCCCGCAAGCAGGTCGGCAAGCTGAAGACAAGGCTGTCGGTCCTGCCGGAGGAGGCGCAGGAGGAACTCGAGCCGCTGCTCGACGCCTATGCGCTGATGCTGGGCGACAGTCGCCTGATCCGCGGCGCGCGCAAGCGCATCGAGCATGAGCTGCTGGCCGCCGAAACGGCGGTTGCGGACGAGGCCGAGGCGATCGCCGAGGTGATCCTGGCCGCGCGCGACGACGACAAGGCCGGGCTGAAGCGCCGTGCGGGCGAGGTGCGGGAGATCGCGCGCCGCCTGACGCGCAACCTGACGCAGAACCCCTTCCGCAGCTTCAAGGACGTGCCCGAGGGCGCGATCCTGGTCGCCGAGGAGCTGACGCCCGCCGATGCCGCGCTGCTCGATCCGTCCCGGATCGCCGGCGTCGCGACCGAGGAGGGCGGCGCGGACGGCCACACGGCGATCATGCTGCGCGCGCTCGGCATTCCCGCGGTGCTCGGCGCGCCGGGGCTGACGGAGGCGGCGCGGCGCGGCGACCAGGCGGTGCTGGACGGCGCTGCCGGAACCATTGCGCTGCATCCCACCGCCGCGACCGTGGCGCATGCGAAGGAACAGCTGGCCGCCTATGCGCGGGAACGCCAGCGCCTGGGCAAGCTTCGTCGGCTGCCCGCCGTGACCACCGACGGCGAGCTGGTGGAGCTGCAGGCGAATCTGGAGATCCCGGCGGAGTTGCCGCTGATCGCGCAGGCCGGCGCGCAGGGCATCGGCCTGTTGCGCAGCGAGTTCCTGTTCATGAACCGCGAGGACCTGCCGGACGAGGACGACCAGTTCGCCGCCTATGCGCCGATCGTCGCCGCGATGAACGGCGACCCGATCACCATCCGGGTGCTGGACTGGGGTGGCGAGAAGGACATGCAGGCGCTGGCCGCCGGCATCGAATCCCAGCATGCCGGGCCGAACCCGGCGCTCGGCCTGCGCGGCATCCGCATGCTGCTGAAGCGGCCCGAGCTGCTGGAGGAGCAGTTCGCCGCGATCCTGCGCGTGGCGGCGCAGGCGCCGGAGGGCGCGGTGCGCGTGATGCTGCCGATGGTGACGGTGCCGGAGGAGGTGAAGGCGGCGCGGGAGATCTATGAGCGCGTCGCCAAGCGCGTGCGCCGGCGCGGCGAGAAGCTGCCGGAGAAGCTGCCCGAGCTCGGCGCGATGATCGAGACGCCGGGCGCGGCGCTCGCCGCCGACGCGATTGCGCTGGAGGCGGATTTCTTCGCCATCGGCACCAACGACCTGGCCATGTACACGCTGGCCGTGGATCGCGGGGAGGCGGATGTCGCGCATCTCTACGATCCGCTGCATCCGGCGGTGCTGCGGCTGATGCAGTTCGCGACCGAGGCCGCGCTGCGCCTGCGCATGCCGGTTTCCGTCTGCGGCGAGATGGCGGGCAACCCGCGGCTGGTGCCGCTGCTGCTGGGCCTCGGCATCCGCTGCCTGTCCATGAATGCCAGCGCGATCCCGCGCGTGAAGCAGGCGGTGCGCGCGCTGGATATCGGCGACTGCGCCCGCTTCGCGCGGCGCGTGATGGAGCAGTCCGACCCCGCGCGCATCCGCGAACTGGTCGACGGCTTCGCGACCGGCGTGACCGAGCGGGGATAAGGGGTCTTTCGGATGGACGGTATCGCGCAAACCGGTGCGGCGAGGCTTGCCGCGCGCTATGGCGGCGACGCGCCGGATGTGAGCGCGCCGGCGAACGCCGTGGTGGACAGCATCCTCGCGCATCGCTCGATCCGCGCCTTCCTGCCGGCGCCGCTGGCCGATGGCGTGCTGGAGACGCTGGTGGCCGCGGCGCAATCCGCGCCGACCTCCTCCAACCAGCAGGCCTGGAGCGTCGTCGCGGTGCAGGACCCGGCGCGCAAGGCGCGGCTCGCCGCGCTGTCCAACGACCAGCGTTTCATCGTCCAGGCGCCGCTGTTCCTGTGCTGGATCGCCGACCTGTCGCGGCTGGACCGCCTCGGCGCCGCGCATGGGCGCAAGCTGGAGGGGCTGGAATTCCTCGAATCCTACATGGTCGCGCTGGTGGATGCGGCGCTCGCCGCGCAGAACGCGGTGGTGGCGGCGGAATCGCTCGGTCTCGGCACCGTCTATGTCGGCGCGCTGCGGCATCACCCGGAGAAGGTGGCGGAGGAACTCGGCCTTCCGCCGAATGCCTTCGCGGTCTTCGGGATGAGCATCGGGCATCCCGATCCGTCCGTGCCCTCCGCGGTGAAGCCGCGCCTGCCGCAATCGCTGGTGCTGCACCACGAGCAGTATGCGGTGGCGGAGGAGCCGGCGCGGATCGCGGGCTATGATGCGCGGCTCGGCGCCTTCTCGCAGGCGGTGGGCATGGGACGGCAGGACTGGACGCAGCGCATGCTGGCGCGCGTCGGCACCGCGGCGGCGCTGAGCGGGCGCGACCGCATGCGCGAGGCGCTGGCGGCGCTGGGGTTCAAGCTGCGCTGAGACGTTCCTTCACTTCCCCTTCGCGCCTTCGGTGCGGCCGATGTATCGGCCCCGGTCGTCGTAGTCGCGCCGCGTGCCGGAGCCGCTGAACTCGCTGCGCCCGGTGAAGGCGCCGCGGTCGTCGTAGCGGCGGATCGTGCCGTCGCGCCGCTCGTCCCGCCCCGTGTAACGGCCGCGATCGTCGTAGTGGCGCAGCGTGCCGCCCTGCGCCTCGCCGCGCCCGGTGTAGCGGCCACGCTCGTCGTAGAAGCGCGTGCGGCCGTCCTGGGTCTCGGCGCGGCCGGTGTAGCGGCCGCGGTCGTCGTAGAAGCGCGTGGTGCCGCCCTGGGTCTCGGCGCGGCCGATGAAGCGGCCGCGATCGTCGTAGCGCCGCTCGGTCTGGGCGAGCGCGGGCGTGGCGAGGCAGAGGCACAGAAAAACGAAACAAGAAAACCGCATGGCGGGGAGGATGGTGCCGCGCGGTTGCGGCAGCGTTACGGCGACATCCTGTAGATCGTGACCTCGCGCAGGGTGCGGTCCTCCAGCTCCAGGCTGGTCGGCACCGCGTGCTTCGCCATCGGTTCCAGCCCCTGCCCGGGCAGGTAGGCGCGGCCGGGATCGGCCACCCAGACCTCGCAGCGCGCCGCCATGGCGCGCAGCCAGGGCAGGATGTGCGCGGTCATCGGCGCCTCGTAGCAGACATCGCCGGCGAGGATGATGTCCCAGCGGCAGTCGGCGCCGACGATGTCGCCCTCCGGCGTCTCCACCGCCACGCCGTTCAGCGCGGCGTTGAGGCGCACGGCGGCGAGGGCGAGCGGGTCGATCTCGGCGGCTTCCACCCGCGCGGCGCCGGCCTTCGCCGCGGCGATGGCGGCGATGCCGCAGCCCGCGGCGAAATCCAGCACGCGCTTGCCCGCCACGCGCTGCGGCTCGTCCAGCAGCAGGCGCGCGGTGGCCTGCCCGCCGGGCCAGGCGAAGGCCCAGAAGGGCGGCTCGATGTTCTTTTCGCGCAGCCAGTCCTCGGTGGCCTGCCAGATGGGCGTGATTTCCGTCGCCAGATGCAGCGCGATCTCCGGCACCAGGGATGCGCGGGCGACAGTGGTGTGCGCGGCGACGAAGACTTCGGGGGTCACAGGCGGCCGATCAGGAACGCCAGCGCGATGGCCAGCCCGGCCTCGCGGTTGGACTTGAACAGGCGCAGGCACAGGGCAGGGTCGTGGATGTCGAGCGCCTGCGCCTGGCGCGACAGCATCCAGGCCGGCAGCAGCAGGGCGAGGAAGAACCAGAGCGAGGCGCCCGCCAGCAGCCCTGCCACGCCCAGCAGCGCGACCGTCGCGGCGTAGCAGCCTGCAACGAACACCGCGGAATCCGCGCCGAATTTCCGGGCTGTGGAGCGGATGCCGACCAGCGCGTCGTCCTCCCGGTCCTGATGCGCATAGACGGTGTCGTAGCCGAGGATCCAGAAGAAGCCGGCGGCCCAGAGCGCGAAGGCGGCCGCATCGAGCGTGCCGGTCGCCGCGGCCCAGCCCGTCGGCGCCGCCCAGGAGAAGACGAAGCCCAGCACCGCCTGCGGCCAGTCCGTAATCCGCTTCGCGAGCGGATAGAGCGCGATCGGCACCAGCGAGAACAGGCCGACCGCGATGGCCATGGTCGGCAGCGAGAACAGCACCGCCGCGCCGATTGCGCAGAGGGCAGCCAGGAACGCCACCGCCTGCCAGGGGGTGACCGCGCCCGAGGCGAGCGGCCGCCCGCGCGTGCGTTCCACCTGCCGGTCCAGCTCCCGGTCCCAGAGGTCGTTCACCACGCAGCCCGCGCCGCGCATGGCGAAGGCGCCGAGGGTGAACAGCAGCATCAGCCGGATGCCGTCGGCCCCTGTCGGCGCGGCGGCGGCGATGGCCCAGTAGCCGGGCAGCACCAGCAGCCAGGCGCCGATCGGCCGGTCGAAGCGCGCCAGCAGCGCATAGGGGCGCCAGGAGGCCGGCAGCCGCGCCACCCAGCCCTGCGCCCGGATATCGGTGAAGCCCGTCATGGGCCATACCTGCCGGGGGGAACCGCAGCATGTCCATCCCACGCCTGCATCTGGACGAAGACCTGCGCGAGGGCGCGGAGGTGGAGGCCGCGCCGGGCCAGGCGCATCACCTCGGCACGGTGCTGCGGCGCGGCCCGGGCGATGCGGTGCGGCTGTTCAACGCGCGCGACGGCGAGCACGAGGCGGCCATCGCCTTCCTGCGCAAGGACCGCGCGCGTTTCGCCATCGGCCCGCGCCGGCGCGACCCCGCGCCGGAGCCTGAGCTGCGCCTGCTGGTCGCCGCGCTGAAGCGCGATCCGATGGACTGGCTGGTGGAGAAGGCGACGGAGCTCGGCGCCACGCGCATCCAGCCGGTGCTCACGCGGCGCACCGTGGCGGAGCGCGCCAATGCGCAGCGCCTGTCCGCCATCGCCCGCGCCGCGGCAGAGCAATGCGAGCGACTGTCGGTGCCGGCGGTGGAGGAGGCGGCGCCGCTGCATCGCGTGCTGGACGCATGGGACGGCACGAAGCTGGTCGTTGCGATGGAACGCAGCGCCGCGCCGCCGCTGCGGGAGGCCGTGGCGGGCCTGGCATCCCCGCTCGCCCTGCTGGTCGGGCCGGAAGGGGGGTTCGAGGGGGCGGAGCTTGACGATCTCCGCCGGCGTGCCTTTGTTGTGCCAGCCGCGCTCGGGCCCCGCATCCTGCGGGCCGAGACTGCCGCGGTGGCGGGTCTCGCGGCGCTGCAGGCGCTGGTCGGGGACTGGACCGAAGCGCCCGGCCCGGACAGGCTCCGTGCCGGGGCAACACGCGGATAGAGAACGCCAGCACGATGTCGAATCCCGGCGAGGCCGACCTCACGCCGATCACCTCGGTCCGCCAGCTTGCTGGATGGTTCGCCGCCGGCTCGAAGCCGCGGGCGGCGTGGCGCATCGGCACCGAGCACGAGAAGTTCGGCTTCCGGCGAGCCGACCTTGCGCCCCCGCCCTACGAGCCCGAAGGCATCCGCGCGATGCTGGAGGGTATCGCTGCAAAGGGCTGGGAGCCGATCCTCGACAGCGGCAAGCCGATCGGGCTGAAGCGGGGCGAGGCCTCGGTCAGCCTGGAGCCGGGCGGCCAGTTCGAGCTGTCGGGTGCGCCGATGGCGGACCTGCACGCGACGCGCGTCGAGCTCGCAGCGCATCTGCGGGAGGTGCACGAGGTGGCCGGGCCGCTCGGCCTCGGCTTCGCGCCGCTCGGCTTCCATCCGCTGGCGCGGCGCGAGGACATGCCCTGGATGCCGAAGGGCCGCTACGCGATCATGCGGCAATACATGCCGCGCGTCGGCGGCATGGGGCTCGACATGATGCTCCGCACCTGCACGGTGCAGGTGAACCTGGATTTCGGCGACGAGGCCGACATGGTGGAGAAGCTGCGCGTCTCGCTGGCGCTGCAGCCGCTGGCCACCGCGCTGTTCGCGAATTCTCCCTTCCTCGAAGGCAAGCCGAGCGGCTGGCTCTCGCTGCGCGGCCGCGTCTGGTCGGACACCGATCCGGACCGCACCGGCATCCCGCCCGTGGCGTTCGAGGACGGCTTCGGCTTCGAGCGCTTCGCCGAATTCGCGCTCGACGTGCCGATGTATTTCATCATGCGCGAGGGCCGCTACATCGATGCGGCCGGCATCCCGTTCCGCGCCTTCATGGAAGGCCGGGCGGAGAAGCTGGCGGGTCACAGCGCGACGATGGGCGACTTCGCCGACCATGTGACGACGATCTTCACCGATGTGCGCCTGAAGCGCTTCCTGGAGATGCGCGGCGCGGATGCCGGCAGCGTGCCGATGCTGATGGCCCAGCCCGCTCTCTGGACCGGGCTGCTCTACGACGACGCGGCGCAGAAGGCGGCGGCGGCGCTGATCCGCCGCTGGTCCGTGGACGAGATGCGCGCGCTGCGGCTGGAGGTGCCGAAGCAGGCACTGCGCGCCCGCATCGCGGGCCGCACGCTGCAGGACGTGGCGCGCGACGTGCTGGCGATCGCGCGCGACGGGCTGCGCGCGCGCGGCCTGGGCGAGGAGCTGTTTCTCGCGCCGCTGGAGGAGATCGCGGCGAGCGGGATGACGCAGGCGGAGCGTTGGCTGCAGCGCCACGAGCGCGCCTGGGGCGGCGATGTCGGCCGGATCTTCGCGGAGGCCGAGGTCTGACGCGGCCGGCACGGCGCGGGGAGGAGCCGTCCTTGCACTCGGATACGCCAAAGGCCCGCCTCGCGGCCTGGATCGCCGATTTCGCGGATCGCCTGGCGTCGCGCGATGTGCAAGGCGTCGGCGCGCTGTTCGGGCAGGACTGCCATTGGCGCGACATGCTGGCCTTCACCTGGTCCATCGTCACGCTGGACGGGCCGGAGGCGATCGCGCGGATGCTGGGCGAATGCCTCATCCGCATCGCGCCGCGCGACATCCGCCTCGAGCCCGGCAGCGCGACGGAGGCGGATGGCGTCACCGAGGGCTGGTTCCGCTTCGAGACGGCGACCGTGGCGGCGCGCGGCCACCTCCGGCTGCGCGGCGGCAAGGCCTGGACGCTGTTCACCGTCGCACGCAGCCTGATCGGCCATGAGGAACGCATCGGCACGCGGCGGGAAGCCGGCGTGGAGCATGGCGCGATCCGCGGGCGGCGCCACTGGCCGGAGCGGCGCGCGCAGGAACGCGCGGAACTCGGCACGACGCGCCAGCCCTGTTGCGTGGTGATCGGCGCGGGGCAGGGCGGGCTCGCGCTCGGCGCGCGGCTGAAGCGGCTCGGCGTGCCGACGCTGCTGGTCGAGCGCCATGCAAGGCCGGGCGATGCCTGGCGCAGCCGCTATGACAGCCTCTGCCTGCACGATCCGGTCTGGACCAACCACCTGCCCTACATGCCCTTCCCGGAAAGCTGGCCGATCTTCACGCCGAAGGACCGGATGGCCGACTGGCTGGATTTCTACGCCGAGGCGATGGAGCTCGACATCTGGTGCGGCACGGAGGCGCACTCTGCCGCTTTCGACGAGTCACGCGGCGCATGGACGCTGACCGTCGGGCGCGGCGGCGAGACTCAAGTGCTGCATCCGCGGCAGCTGGTGCTGGCCACGGGCATGTCGGGCGCGCCCGCGATCCCGGCGATCCCCGGCACCGAGAGCTTCGCTGGCGTCCAATGCCATTCCAGCGCCTTCCGCAGCGGCGCCGGCTTTGCGGGCAAGCGCTGCGTCGTGGTCGGCTCGAACAACTCGGCGCACGACATCTGCGCCGACCTGTGGGAGCACGGCGCGGAGGTGACGATGCTGCAGCGCTCCGCCACGACGGTGGTGCGCAGCGAGCGGCTGATGGAGTTCAGCTGGGGCCGGCTCTATTCGGAAGCCGCGCTGGAAGCGGGCATCACAACCGAACAGGCGGACCTGATCCTGGCGTCGCGTCCCTTCGCGCTGGTCGCGCGCATCATGCGCGGCGTCTATGACGAGATCCGCCGGCTGGACGCGGATTTCTACGCGGCGCTGGAAGGCGCCGGCTTCCTGCTCGATTTCGGGGAAGACGGGACGGGCCACGGCCTGAAGTATTTCCGGCGCGGCTCGGGCTACTACATCGATGTCGGCGCGTCGCGCCTGATCATCGAGCGCGAGATCGCGCTGCGCAGCCGCGTGCGGATCGCGCGAATCGTGCCGGAGGGCGTGCATCTGGACGATGGAAGCTTCCTGCCCGCCGACCTCATCGTCTACGCGACCGGCTTCGACCCGATGGAGCGCTGGATCGCGGAGCTGATCTCGCCGGCGGTGGCGGAGAAGGTCGGCCATGTCTGGGGCCTTGGCTCCGGCACGGCGAAGGATCCGGGCCCTTGGGAGGGCGAGCTCAGGAACATGTGGAAGCCGACCGCGCAGGAGGGGCTGTGGCTGCAGGGCGGCAACCTGCTGCAGGCGCGCTTCTACTCGCGCCTGCTGGCCATGCAGATCAAGGCCAGGATGGAAGGCATCCCGACGCCGGTCTACGCCGCTTATCCCGCTGAGCCTTCCTGGTGATCCGATGGCGGCCCGCGCACTACGCGCGGGCCGAGCGGCCGAATGGCCGCCGCCGCCTGTGCGGCGCAGCCAAGCGAGCGGACGCGAGCGCCGCCGTCTGAGGGCGTTCTCGGGCTACCGAAAACGCGCGCCCTTATCAGCTCACCGGCTCCGGCTGGCGGGCATTCGGGAAGAAGAGCTGCTCGCCATTGATCGTGTAGCCGGCGATCGCCTCCTGCCCGGCGGGCGAGACCAGCCAGTCCGTGAAGCGCTGCGCGTCGGCCTGCTTCACATGCGGGTGGCGCTGCGGATTCACCACCATCACGCCATACTGGTTGAACAGGCGCGGATCGCCCTCGACCAGCACCTTGAGGTCCTGGCGGTTGCGGAAGGAGAGCCAGGTGCCGCGATCGGCCAGGATGTAGGCATTCTGCGCAGCGGCCGTGTTGAGTGCGGGGCCCATGCCCTGCCCGACCTCACGATACCACTGGCCGCGGCCCTGGGTCGGGTCCACGCTGGCCTGCTGCCACAGCCGCAGCTCCGCCGCATGCGTGCCGCTGCGGTCGCCGCGGGAGACGAAGGGCGCATTCGCGGCCGAGATGCGGCGCAGCGCCGCCGCCGTGTCGCGCAGGCCGGCGACCTTCGCCGGATCGGCGGCAGGACCGATGATGACGAAGTCGTTGAACATCACGTGCCGGCGCTCGAGGCCGAAGCCCTCCTGCACGAAGCGCTGCTCGGCGGCGCGGTCATGCACGAAGACGACATCGGCGTCGCCGCGCCGCCCCACATCCAGCGCCTGGCCCGTGCCGAGCGCCACGACGCGGACATTGATCCCGGTCTCTCGGGTGAAGATCGGCAGGATATGGCGGAACAGCCCGGACTGCTCGGTGCTGGTGGTGGAGGCAACGGTGATGCTGCGCTCCTGCGCCGCCGCGGGCAGCGCCAGCATGGCGAGGGCTGCGGCGAACAGGCCGCGTCGGAACAGGCGGAGCATGGCGTCCTTCCCGGTGGTGAACTCGTTGCCGCGCAGATGACGGGGCGCGGCCGCCGGGTCAAACCGGCGGCGGCACGGCGCCTGCCGCGGATTGCCATCCTTTGCCGATCGGAACCCGCCGGCCCGGCCTGTGTTCCGCCCGCACGGCGCCGAGCAGCGCCCCTCACCGGCGGAGACACGGCGCATGAAGGCCCTCACCTGGCACGGCAAGGAGGACATACGCTGTGAGAGCGTGCCCGATCCGAGGATCGAGCATCCGCGCGACGCGATCATCAAGGTGAGCTGCTGCGCGATCTGCGGATCGGACCTGCACCTCTACGACAACATGATCCCCGCCATGAAATCGGGCGACGTGATGGGCCACGAGACGATGGGAGAGGTGGTCGAGGTCGGCTCCGACATGCGGGGCAAGCTGAAGGTGGGCGACCGCATCGTCGTGCCCTTCACCATCACCTGCGGCGAATGCTGGCAGTGCCGGCGCGGCAACTTTTCCCTCTGTGAGACCACGAACCGCAACGCGGCGATGCAGGAGAAGCTGTTCGGCCGGCGCGCTGCGGGACTGTTCGGCTACACGCAGCTCACCGGCGGCTATCCCGGCGGACAGGCGGAATTTCTCCGAGTTCCCTACGCCGACGAGACGCATATCAAGGTGCCGTCGACCCTGAGCGACGAGCAGGTGCTGTTCCTGTCCGACATCTTCCCCACCGGCTGGCAGGCCGCCGTGCAATGCGACATCCAGCCGGAGGACACCGTCGCGATCTGGGGCTGCGGCCCGGTCGGGCAGATGGCGATCCGCTCCGCCGTGCTGCTCGGCGCGAAGCGGGTGATCGCCATAGACCGCTTGCCGGAGCGGCTCGCCATGGCGCGGGCCGGCGGCGCCATAACGATCGACTTCGACGAAGAGAGCGTGATGGAGCGCATCGACCAGCTGACCGACCGCAAGGGGCCGGAGAAGTGCATCGACGCGGTGGGCATGGAGGCGCATGCGACCGCGACGCTCGACAGCGTCTATGACCGCGTGAAGCAGGCGGTGATGCTGAGCAGCGACCGCATCCATGTGTTGCGGGAGATGATCTACCTGGCACGGCCGGGCGGCGTGCTGAGCGTGCCCGGCGTCTATGGCGGGCTGTCCGACAAGTTCCCGATGGGGCTGGTTATGAACAAGGGGCTGACGATCCGCACCGGCCAGACGCATGTGCGCCGCTGGGCGGACGACCTGCTGCGGCGGATCGAGGAAGGGCAGATCGACCCGTCCTTCGTCATCACCCACACCGTGCCGCTGGAGCAAGGGCCGGCGATGTACAAGACCTTTCGCGACAAGCAGGATGGCTGCGTGAAGGTGGTGCTGAAGCCATGACGCATCATCGCACGCATCGCGGCACCGCCGGGTGGATGGCCGGCGGCCTCGGCTGGTTCTCGATCGGGCTCGGGCTGATGGAGGTCGCGGCGGCGCGCCCGCTGGCACGCGGGCTCGGGCTGCGCGGGCAGGAGACGCTGCTGCGTGCCTTCGGCCTGCGGGAGATCGCGAACGGCGTCGGGCTGCTGACCGCGGCGGATCGGCGGCCCTGGATGCAGGGGCGGATCGCGGGCGACGCGCTCGACATCGCGACGCTGCTGGCCTTCGCGCGACGCAGCCGGAACCCGGCGGCGCTGGCCGTCGGCGTGGCGGCCGTGCTGGGCGTCACGGTGCTGGACCTGGTCTGCGCCGAGGCGCTGCGCAGCGAGGAGGCGGACCGCGAGACCCGCGCGCGTGCCGTCCGCGCCTATGCCGGGCGCAGCGGCTTTCCCGGCGGCACGCAGGGCGCGCGAGGCGCGGCGCGGAATTTCGAGCCGCCCGACGACTTCCGCATTCCGGATCCGCTGCGGCCCTGGCGCGCCGCGTAGAGGATCAGATCCGCTTCGCCGCCATCACGGCGGCGGCGGAGCCGGCGCCGACGATCCAGCCCCAGGCGCGCAGCAGCGGGCCGGGCGTGCCGCCATGCAGCTCCCGCGCCTCGTCGCGGTGGTCCACCTCCTCCTCCTGGCACCGGGCCAGCAGGGCGCGGATCTCGGGGTGGATGCCTTCCGCGTCGAGGCGGTCGAGCTGCTGCTGGTAGTGGTGGTCCACGAAGGTCTCGACGGCGTCGATCGTCACATGGACGGCGCGCGGGCCGAACAGCGCCGGCAGCGCCCCGGTGAGGAAGCCGGCGACGCGCCAGATCGGCAGCAGCCTGGACCGCCGCGCCGGCGGCAGGAGCTGTTCGAGCAGGTCGAGATGCCCCTGTTCCGTCGCGCGGTGCCGCGCCGCGAAGCTGCGCACGCCCGGATCGCGGCAGACGGCGAGGATGCCGCGATAGATCATCACCGCCCCGGTCTCCCCGGCGTGGTCGCTGCGCAGTTCCCGCACCAGCCAGTCCGGGATGGGCGGCAGCGAGGCGAGGGGCGGGGCGATCAGCGGCTTGCGGTCATGCGTCATGGCGTTGCCGATGTGGCACGGCGGCGCCCTGCCGCAAGCCCCGCTACAGCAGCTCGAAATCCGAGGTGAGGCGGAAGCCGTTGTTGCCGGAGAAGGTCGGCCCCGCCCCGGTGCCGACCGCGAGCAGCCGCAGGATGTCGGTGCTGTCCACTGTCGTGTTCTGGTCGCGATCCTCGAAGTAGTAGACGCCGAAGCGCGTGTTCGACACGCCGGTGATCACCAGGATGAGCTTCTCGAAGGCCAGGGGGTCGTTGTTGGTGAGGCGCGACCCGACCGCGTTGCGCACCGCGGTGAGCGAGCCGAAGTCGTCGGCGGCGATGCTCACGCCTTCCAGCCGCGCGGCCGAGTAGTTCAGGCTGACGTTCTGCCCGGCGCCAACGAACCAGGTGGTCGCGTCCGGCAGGCCGAAGCCGAAGCGGTCCACCATGATGAAGTTGCCCTCGAACTCCGTGCCGCTCACGCTGTCCGCCCCGGCGATGTTCTGCGTCGTGTTGATATCGGCCGTCCCGTCCGACACCGCGCGCAGCAGCGCGATGTCCCGCGTGGTGGCGCTGGTCCCGAGGAAGACGCGGTCGCCGCCCGTCCCGCCGACATGCACGTCGTCGCCGCCATTGCCGACCAGCGTGTCGGCGCCGCTGCCGCCGAACAGCGTGTCGTTGCCGTTGCCGCCGTCCAGCCGGAAGGCGCTGGCGATGGCGCGGCCATCCACCGCCATGCTCTCGCCTGTCACGTTGACATTGACGCTCGACTGCCCGCTCTGGCTCACCAGCGTGGCGGGCAGCCGGACCGCCGTGACCCCGCCTTCGCCGTCCAGGTTGAAGGTGTCGAAGCCGGAGATTCCGGCGAAGGCGCCCTGCGGCAGCGTGCGCCCGGCCGCCAAGCCCACCACCAGCGTGTCGAAGGCGGTCGTCGTGCTGGCCGTGACGATGTCGAGCCCCGAGAACTCACCTGCCGCGAAGGTCACGCGGTTGATGCCGCCGCCGACGTTGATCTCGTCCACCCCCTGCCCGGCGAAGACGGTGTCGTTGCCCGCGCCGCCAAATAGCGTGTCGTTGCCGTTGCCGAGCTCGACGGTCACGCGGCGGTTGGAGGCGAAGGCGCTGACGTCGATGGAGTCGTCGCCCGCGCCGCCGCGGATGGTGGACATGGTGAAGCCGAGCGCATCGGCGAAGGCCCCCGGCACCGTCACGGCCTGGCCGCCCGCCGCCAGCTCGATGATCTCGACGCCGGAGAGGCCGACGAAGCTGCCGGAACCCAGCGCCTCGTTTCCGACGAGCCGCAGCGTGTCCGTGCCGCCTTCGCCGTTCAGGTTGTCCAGGCCGTTGAGATCGGCCGACGGCGCGAGGATCAGGTCGTTTCCGAGGCCGCCGGACACGCGGTCGTTGCCCGCGCCGATGCTCAGCGTGTCCGCGCCGCGGCCGCCGATCAGCGTGTCCGCACCATCCCCGCCGTCGAGCAGGGCGGCAAGCGGGGTGGTGAGCCGGGCCACCTGCGAGATATCCAGCCGGTCGTTCCCGGC
Source organism: Falsiroseomonas bella (assembly GCF_003173615.1). Taxonomy (GTDB): domain Bacteria; phylum Pseudomonadota; class Alphaproteobacteria; order Acetobacterales; family Acetobacteraceae; genus Falsiroseomonas; species Falsiroseomonas bella. The sequence goes on from NZ_QGNA01000001.1 coordinate 1,133,564, forward strand.
GCCGCCGACGACGGTGACCGCATCCGCGCCGGCGCTGTCGCCGATCGCGTTGGTGGCAAGGACGGTGTCATTGCCGGAGCCGAGGAGGAAGCGCTCGATGCCCTGGATGCGCCCCGCGAGCGCGCCGCTGATGCTGATGCCGGCATAGGTGAGGGATGTCCGGTCGAAGACGTCCAGCAGTTCCAGCACGTCCGCCGTGCCGTCCTCATCCGCGACCAGGTCGGAGGAGGACAGTTCGGTGACGGCGACGCGGTAGCGGTCGCTGCCGCTGCCGCCATCGGCGCGGTCGAAGCCGCTGCCGAGCTCGATCGTGTCCGCACCGGCGCCGCCGAACAGCGTGTCGTTGCCTGCGCCGCCAAGCAGCAGGTCGTTGCCGCTGTCGCCGACCAGGCGGTCCTGGCCGTCCCCGCCGTCCAGCACGTCGTTGCCGGACATGCCGAAGAGAGCGTCGTCCCCGTTATCGCCTGACAGCGTGTCGGCGAGCGCGCCGCCGATCAGCCGGTCGTTGCCGGCGCCGCCGAAAAAGGCCACGGCGATCTGCGCCTCGTTCGCACGCAGCGTGTCGTTGCCGAGCGCGCCGGCGATGGTCAGCGCGCCCTCCGCCGCATAGTCCGCGCCAACCGTCGCGGTCAGTGCGGCGACCGTCGCGGGATCGATCTCGATCCGCTCGAAACCGGCGAGGCTGCCGAAGATCGCTGCGGAGAGATTGCCTGCGCCGCCGGTCAGGCGCAGCAGGTCGCCCGTGCCGGCGCCGCCCTCCAGGCGGTCGGCGGCGGTGAGCTGGACGAAGGCCATCTCTACCGTGTCGTTCCCGGAGCCGCCCTCGACCGTGTCGGCGCCAATGCCGGGGGTGATGAGGTCGTCGCCGCCGCCGCCGACAAGCCAGTCGTTGCCGGCATCGCCGCTCATCACCAGCGATTTGGACGCCACCTCGCTGCCGATGACCGTGTCGCCGCCCAACAGGCCGAAGACGTAGAAGGCGGGGTAGGCGGTGTCGCTGACCATCGCGTCGTTCAGCGTCACCGCCGCACCGCCCGCGGCCGTGATCTGCAGTCGCTCGATGCCGCGTACATTGGCGAAGGCGCTGGAGGCGAGGGTGATCGTGGCGGTGATGCGCAACAGGTCGGAGAAATTGCCGCCGCCGCCCTGCACGGTGTCGGTCGCGACCAGGCGGTTCGGGCCGGCGACGATGAAGATATCCACCTCGGTCGCGGTGCCGACCAGGTTGTCCGAGGGGGAGCCGGTGAGCGAGAAATTCGCCATGGTGGTGACTTGGCTCCCTGTGCTGATGCGACCGTGAGGCTATTGTCCACAATCATGAACGCCGTAGCAATCTCCGGGACATCCTGGCGAGTCGCGTGTGAGACGGCGGGCTGCGGCGCGGCATGAGCGAATTTTCAGCGCTGCGTGCAACATTGGCGCGCACCGGCGCGCCGCGTATCGCATCCTTCATCGTCACCATCTGGGGCGATGCGGTGACGCCGCGGGGCGGGTCGCTCTGGCTCGGCAGCCTGCAGGCGATCCTCGACCGCTTCGGCTGCTCGCCCGGCCAGGTGCGCACGGCCATGTCGCGGCTGACCGAGGAAGGCTGGCTGGCGCGCAACCGGCTCGGCCGCAATTCCTTCTACCGCCTCGGGCCGCGGGGGGAGCAGGTCTTCGCCGCCGCCGCTGCGCGGATCTACGCCGCCGGGGCGCCGGACTGGGACGGCCGCTTCCGGCTGGTGCTGCTGACCGATGCGGCGATGCGCGAGGCCTTGCAGGCGCGCGGCTTCGGCAGCCTGCCTGGCGGCGCGATGATCGGCGTGGCGGGGGACGTGGCCGGGCTGCCGAAGGGCGTGCCGGTGATCGCCGGGGCGGTGCGCGACCAGGCCGAGGCGCAGCTGCTGGTTGCCCGCGCCTGGCCGCTGGAGGCGCTGGGCGTGGGGTATCGCCGCTTCCTCGACGCCTTCGGGCCGCTGCGCGGCGCTTGTGTGGCGCCGGAGGAGGCGCTGCCGCTGCGCCTGCTGCTGGTGCATGAGTGGCGGCGCCTGGTGCTGCGCGACCCACTGCTGCCCGCGGCGCTGCTGCCGGAGGATTGGGCGGGCGGGCAGGCGCGCGACCTCGCCGGCGCGCTCTATCGCCGGCTCGACCCGGATGCGGAGGCGTGGCTGGACGCGGAGGGCCGGAACGAGGCGGGGCTGCTGCCGCCTTCGGCCGCGCGGGACCGGTTTGCGGCGTGATGCGTTACGGAATTCGCTTGCGGTAGCGCTGTAGTGTGACATATCTTCCGCCGGAACAGGGTGGAGGAAGCGGCCGCATGTACACGCAGGCGCTCAACCAGAAGGACAGCGGCCCCCAGGTCGCGGAGGATCCCGAACGCCTCGCCCGGTTCGAGGCGCGCGTGGCGGCCGAGGACAAGGTCGAGCCGAATGACTGGATGCCGGAGGCCTATCGCCGCACACTGACGCGGCAGATCAGCCAGCACGCGCATTCCGAGATCGTCGGCATGCTGCCCGAGGGCAACTGGATCACCCGCGCGCCGAGCCTGCGCCGCAAGGCCGCGCTGCTGGCGAAGGTGCAGGACGAGGGCGGTCACGGGCTGTACCTGTACGCCGCCGCGGAGACGCTCGGCACCAGCCGCGAGGAGCTGGTCGAGCAGCTGCTGAACGGGAAGGCGAAGTACAGCTCGATCTTCAACTACCCGACGCTGACCTGGGCCGATATCGGCGCGATCGGCTGGCTGGTGGATGGCGCGGCGATCATGAACCAGATCCCGCTGTGCCGGACGAGCTTCGGCCCCTATGCCCGGGCGATGATCCGCATCTGCAAGGAGGAAAGTTTCCACCAGCGCCAGGGCTACGAGATCATGCTCACGCTCTGCCGCGGCACGGCCGAGCAGAAGGCGATGGCGCAGGATGCGCTGAACCGCTGGTGGTGGCCGTCGCTGATGATGTTCGGCCCGCCGGATGCGCAGAGCGCGCATACCGACCAGTCCATGCGCTGGAAGATCAAGCGCTTCACCAACGACGCGCTGCGCCAGCAATTCGTGGATGCGACGGTGCCGCAGGGGCACTACCTCGGCCTGACCTTCCCCGACCCGAAGCTTCGCTTCGACGAGGCGACGCAGCATTGGCAGTTCGGCGAGATCGACTGGGAGGAGTTTCGGCAGGTGCTGGCCGGCAACGGCCCCTGCAACCGGGAACGGCTGGAAGCGCGCCGAAAGGCGCATGACGAAGGCGCCTGGGTGCGAGCGGCGGCGCTGGCGCATGCCGCGAAGCGCAAGGCGCGCCTTGCCGCACAGCGCATGGCGGCGGAGTGAGCGACATGGCCGAGCAGAAGATGCCGATCTGGGAGGTGTTCATCCGCGCGCGTGCGGGCCTGGCGCATCGCCATGCCGGCAGCGTGCACGCGCCGGATGCCGAGATGGCGCTGCAGGCCGCGCGGGACACCTACACGCGCCGCGGCGAGGGGCTTTCGATCTGGGTGGTGCCCAGCGCGGCGATCACCGCGAGCGATCCCGGCGACAAGGATAGCCTGTTCGAGCCGACCGCCGACAAGATCTACCGGCATCCGACGTTCTATGAGGTGCCCGAGGAAGTGGGGCATATGTAGATGCCCTCAAACGCCGGGCGGCCGCATCCGCGGCCTTGGCTTCGCGCAGGCCGCGCCGGCCGGGCGGTCGGTCTGTGCGCGGCGCGCATTCGCGCGCTCGGCCTGCTGCGCAGGCCGCCAGCGCTTGGAACAGGTGACGCGCCGTGACGACCATCACCCTTGCCGAAGCGCCTCTGCTGAACGCGGTCCTTGCACGTGCCGACGACGCGCTGGTGCATGCGCATCGCCTGTCCGAATGGTGCGGCCATGCGCCGATGCTCGAGGAGGACCTGGCGCTGGCGAATGTCGCGCTCGACCTGCTCGGCCAGGCACGCAGCCTCTACCAATATGCAGCGGAGATCGAGGGGCTAGGCCGGTCCGAGGACGACCTCGCCTATCTGCGGGACGCGCCGGCCTTCCGCAACCTGCTGATGCTGGAGCAGCCGAAGGGCGACTTCGCCTGCACGATCGCGCGGCTGTTCCTGCATTCCGCCTTCCTGCATCCCTGGTGGCAGGCGGCGATGCGCAGCAGCGACGCAACGCTCGCCGCCATCGCGGCGAAGGCGGAGAAGGAGGTGGCGTATCACCTGCGCCATTCCGGCGAGTGGCTGATCCGCCTTGGCGACGGGACGGAGGAAAGCCACGCCCGCGCGGTGGATGCGCTGGACCGCTTGTGGCGCTTCACCGGCGAGTTTTTTGCCCGTTCCGACGACGAGGCCGCACTGATCGAAGCCGGCGTGCTGCCTGATCCCGCTTCGATCCGCCCGCATTGGGAGGCGACGGTGGCGCGCGTGCTGGCCGAGGCGACGCTCGATCGGCCGAAGGATGGCTGGATGCAGACCGGCGGGCGGCGTGGCGTGCATACCGAGCATCTGGGCCACATGCTGGCGGTGATGCAGCACCTGCAGCGCGCCTATCCGGGGGCGACGTGGTAGCGCTGGCGAGCCTCGACCGCGAGCGCCTGCGCGCGGACGCGCTGCGGATCGCCGGCGAGGTCGCGGACCCGGAGATCCCGGTGCTCTCCATCGCCGATCTCGGCGTGCTGCGCGACGTGCGCGTGACCGATGCAGGCGAGGTCGAGGTGGACATCACGCCGACCTATTCCGGCTGTCCCGCGATGACCATGATCGCGGTGAACATCGAGACGGCGCTGGCGGCGCAGGGCATCGCGGCGCGGGTGAAGCTGGTGCTCTCGCCGGCCTGGACCACCGACTGGATGACGCAGCAAGGCCGCGACAAGCTGCGCGACTACGGCATCGCGCCGCCCGCGCCGAAGGCCTCCCGCCGCGCGTTGTTCGGCATGGAGGAGGAGGTCGCCTGCCCGCGCTGTGGCAGCACCGAGACCCAAAAACTCTCGGAGTTCGGCTCCACCGCCTGCAAGTCGCTCTGGCGCTGCACTGCGTGCAAGGAGCCCTTCGACCATTTCAAATGTCTGTAGCGGGACGACGCCCATGAACGCCGTGACCAGCACCCGCTTCCACCCGCTGCGCGTGCTGCGCGTGGACCGCGAGACGGCGGATGCCATCGCCGTGACGCTGCAGCCGCCACTGCACGCCGCGGAGCTGTTCCGCTTCACGCCGGGGCAATACCTCACACTGCGCCGCGTCGAGGATGGCGAGGAGCTGCGGCGCAGCTATTCGATCTGCGCCGCACTGGACGAGGGCGCGCTGCGCGTCGGCATCAAGCGCGTCGCCGGTGGGCGGTTCTCCTCCTGGGCGGTGGATCACCTGAAGCCCGGCGACGTCATCGAGGCGATGCCGCCCGAGGGCCGCTTCGGCATGATGCCCGATCCCGCCGCGCCGCCGCGCACCATCCTCGGCATCGCCTGCGGCAGTGGCATCACGCCGGTGCTGTCCATCGCGGCCTCGGTGCTGGCGGGGGAGCCGAACACCCGCGTCGTGCTGCTCTACGGCAACCGCAGCGGCGCCGACATCATGTTCCGCACTGCGCTGGAAGAGCTGAAGGACCGCTACCTCGACCGCTTCGCCGTGGTGCATGTGCTGAGCCGCGAGAAGCATGAGCTGGACAGCCTGCATGGGCGCCTGGACGCCGCACGCATCCAGGCGCTGCTGCCCGGCCTGGTGCCGCCGGGTGCGATCGCGAAAGCCTTCCTCTGTGGCCCGACGGGCCTGGCGGAGGCGGCGACGGAGGCGCTGACCGCGCTCGGCCTGCCGCACGAGCACATCCATGCGGAGCACTTCACGCCCGCGCCCGGCAGCACGCCGCGCCAAGCGCCCGTCGTCGCGCCGGATGCGAAGCCCGCGGCGGAAGCGGACATCACCATCGACGGCGTCACGCGCCGCGTGCCCTTGGCCGAGGGCGAGACGGTGCTGGAAGCCGGGCTCCGCGCGGGGCTCGACCTGCCCTGGTCGTGCCGCGGCGGCATGTGCTGCACCTGCCGCGCCAAGGTGACGGAGGGCACGGTGGCGATGGACACCAACTACTCGCTGCAGCCCTGGGAACTGGAGGCGGGCTTCGTGCTGACCTGCCAGAGCCGGCCCAAGACCGGGCATCTCGTCGTGGACTACGACGCGGCGTAACGGGTCATATTGAGCGGACGCAGGCTTCACCTTCGTCGCCTCAGACGCCGGCGCTTCGCTTGGCTTCGCCGCATGAGCGGCGGGCGCCGTTCGGCGCCTCGGCCCGCTACGCGCGCCGCAGGTCGTCCCTTATGGGATTTCGTCTCAAGCTTCGGCCAGGAAGTCGCGCACCGTCTCCACCGCCTGCTTCAGGCCGCAGCGCTGCACGATCACGCCGTCTGGCAGGCCCGCAAGCAGGCGCGATGGCGTGCGCGCATCGAGCATCACGAAGACGCCCTTGTCGTCGGCGCGGCGGATCAGGCGGCCGAAGGCCTGGCGCAGGCGGTGGCGCGCGATCGCGTCGTCATGAGCCTTGGGCCGGCCTTCGCTGAGATGCAGCCGGCGCTCCCGGTGCAGGATCGAGGGGCGCGGCCAGGGCACGCGGTCGAACACCAGCAGGCGCAGCGCATTGCCCGGCACGTCCACGCCGTCGCGCATCGCGTCGGTGCCGAGCAGGCAGGAGGTTTCCTCCGCGCGAAAGACGTCCACCAGCGTGCCGTTGTCCATCGCGTCCATGTGCTGCGCATAGAGCGGGATGCCGGCGCGGGCGAGCGGTTCGGCGATACGCGCATGGACCTCGCGCAGGCGGCGCACGGCAGTGAAGAGGCCGAGGCCGCCGCCGCCGGCGGCGAGGAACAGCGCGCGATAGGCCGCGGCAATCTGGCCGAAATCCTCGCGTGACACGTCGTTGACGACCAGCGCACGCGTGCGCGCGCCGTAGTCGAAGGGCGAGGGCACGGCGGCGCGGATCGCGGGCGCGGCCAGGTGCAGCAGGCCGGTGCGCGCCTCCGCGCCGTGCCAGGCGGCTTCCGGGTCGTCGGCTTCCTCGCCGGTGTCGCGCAGCGTGGCGGAGGTGATCAGCACGCCATGCGCGGGCGCGGCGACGGTGGTGGCGAAGGGCTGCGTCGGGTCCAGGTGATGGCGGAACATGCCCGCATCCACCTCCCGCCCCTCGCGCCGTTCCAGCGCGAACCAGTCCACGTAATCGGGCCGCGTGCCGGGCGGGCGTGGCGGCTCCGCGATGCTCGCCAGCATCGCGCCCCAGGCAGTCAGCGGCATCAGCGCGCGGCGTTCCAGGCCGCGGCAGGCGGCCTCGATACGGATACGGTCGCCGACCTCCAGTTCCTCGGCCTCGTCTTCCAGCCTGGCATGCAGGCGGCCATGCAGGGTGCTCAGCGGCGCGTGCAGGGCGGCGAAGGCATCGCGCAGCGAGGCCGCGGCCTCGGCCACGCCGGGGTTGAGCGGGTGCAGGTCGCATTCCAGGCCGTAGCCGGCATCGTCCTCCTGCGTGCGGGCGATCACCTGGCGGCGGACCGCGTGCAGGAAGGATTCGGCCGTGCCGCGCGGGTCGTTTTCGGCAAGGCGTGAGGGCCAGCCAGGGCCGGGCAGGGCGCGCGCGGCCTGCAAGGCTTCCTCCAGCGGCATCAGCAGGTCGGGGCGGTCGCCCACAAGTTCCTCCATCCGTCGCGCCAAGCCGCGCGCGCGGGAGCGGCCGCCCTCCGCGCCGAGCAGCCAGCGGCGCAGCTCCGCCGTCTCGCCGCCCGTCAGGTCGGCGCTGAAGGCGGAGTCCGCGGCGTCGAACAGGTGGTGGCCCTCGTCGAAGACGATGCGCAGCGGCTTGCCGTCCTCCCCGCCGCCGAGGGCGGCCTGCACCATCACCAGCGCATGGTTGGCGACGACCAGCGTCGCGGATTTCGCGCGGCGGATCGAATGCTCGACGAAGCACGCCTTGTAGTGCGGGCAGGCGGAGTGGATGCACTCGCCGCGCCGGTCGGCGAGCGGCCAGACGGCGTGGTGGCCGAACAGCTCGGATAGCCAGCCGGGAAAATCGCCGCCCATCAGGTCGCCGTCGCGCGTAGCCAGCGCCCAGCGCGCGACGAGCGCGAGCGGCAGCAGCATCTCCGCCATCTGCGCCGCGCCGATCTGCTCCTCGAGGTTCAGCAGGCAAAGGTAGTTTTCCCTTCCCTTGCGGACGACCACGCGTTTCCGGCGGTCCTCCGGGTTGGGGTAGAGGCGCGCCGTCTCCTGGTCGATCTGGCGCTGCAGGTTGCGGGTGTAGGTGGAGATCCAGACGGGGGCGTGGTTGCGCTCCGCCCAGAGGCTGGCGGGGGCGACATAGCCGAGCGTCTTGCCCGTTCCCGTGCCCGCTTCGGCCAGCACCATGTTGGGCGCGCCGCGCGCCTCCCGGACCTGGAAGGCGCTGGCGGCGGCGGAGGCGTAGTCGGATTGCTGCGGCCGCTGCTCGGCGCCTTCGCCGAGAATCTCGGCCAGGCGCGTGCGGGCCTCGGCCTGGGTGATGGGCTGGTGGGCGGGGGGCGGGGGCGGCGCTTCCTCCTCCCATTCCGGCAGGCGGCGCCAGACTTTCAGCGGATCGAGCGAGGGGCGGGCGTCGGGCTGGCCGAGTGCCGCCAGGACGGACTCCGCCCAGGGCCAGCGGATCTCGGCGCCCAGCTTCTGGGCCAGCATCGCCGCATCGCGGTTCAGCGGCAGGTGGCGGCCGGCGGCGAGGTGGCGGAGCAGGGCGGTGGCGAGCTCCGGCAGCAGGGCGGCGGCGGATTCGTCGTCGGCGGGCGGATCGCGGTCCAATGCGATGGCGAGGCCGCGCGGGGTCGGGGCAGCGGGGTGGGCGGGGCGGCAGAAGGCGAAAAGCTCGAGCAGGTCGCAGGCGGGCAGGGGCGGGATGCCGAGGCGCTTCCAGGTGGCGGGGGCATGGACCAGCAGCGGCGGCGGGCCGTCCCGCAGGCGCCGGCCGAGCTCGCCGGCAGGCAGGGTCAGCAACTCGCCATCCGTGGTCAGCAACGCGCCACGCCCGAAGCCGGCGACCAGCGCGGGGGCTTCGGGGAGGAGGAGGCGTGGCTGTTGCGTGGGAATGGCGGCGCGGGGTGGGGGCACGGGGGCAATCTGGACCGGAAGACGGTGCGAACAAAGAGGGAAAGAAGGCGTCGCTTGCGCTTTGCCGCGTAGCTGGCCATCTATCTGGCCAGAAGGGGGCCGCCGCCATGCAGGTCTCGATCTTCGATGCGAAGAACCAGCTCAGCGCTCTGGTCGCCGAGGCCGAACGGGGGCGCGAGGTGACGATCACGCGCCGCGGGGTCGCGGTGGCGAAGCTCGTGCCGGTCTCGCCGGGGTTCGACCGGGAGAAGGCCCGCCGCACGGCGGAGGGTCTGCGCCGTGCCAGCCGCGGGCTCACGCTCGGCGGCATCGGGATCAAGACGCTGGTGGACGAAGGCCGCGATTGAGCTTCGTTCTCGACAACTCGGTCGCGCTGGCCTGGTGCTTCGAGGACGAGCAGACGCCCGAGCTTCTGGCGCTGCTGGACCGGGTCACGGAAGCGGGCGCCGTCGCGCCGATGCTGTGGCCGCTGGAGGCGCAGAACGGGCTGCTGATGGCCGAGCGCCGCAAGCGCCTGGATGCGGCGAAGCGGGAGGAATTGTCGCGCCTGCTGCGCGACCTGCCGATCACGCTGGATGAGGACACGGCCCGGCAGGCCTGGACGGACGCAGCAGACCTGGCCACCCGCTTCGGGCTGTCCGTCTACGACGCGAGCTACTTGGAACTGGCCTTGCGGCGCGGCCTGCCGCTGGCGACCACCGACCGCGGCTCGCGGAGCGCGGCCGAGGCCTCCGGGGTGGCGCTGCTGCCCTGAGCAGCGCCACTTCGGGGGCGTACTAAGCCGCCGCCTTCAGCGCCGGCACCAATTCCGCGATCTGCACCGCGTTCAGCGCAGCGCCCTTCAGCAACTGGTCGCCGCAGACGAACAGGTCGAGGCCATGGTCGCCGAAGACCAGGTTCTGGCGGATGCGGCCGACCTCGCAATCGTCCTGGCCCGTCGCCGTCAGCGGCATCGGATACTGCTTGTTGGCGACGTCATCCACCACGCGAACACCCGGAGCGTTGCGCAGAACCTCGCGCGCGGCTTCGGGCGCGATGGGCTTCTCGGTCTCGATGGTGATCGCCTCGGCATGCACGCGCATGGTCGGGATGCGGACCGCGGTGCAGGAGACGGGAAGGTCGGGCAAGCCCATGATCTTCCGGGTTTCCCAGACGACCTTCATCTCCTCCTTCGTGTAGCCGTTGGGCTGGAAGGCATCGATGTGCGGGATGACGTTGAAGGCGATGGGGTGGGCGAAGACCTCGTTCCGGGCCTTTTCGCCCTCCACCAGCACGCGGCGCGTCTCGCGCTCCAGCTCGGCCATGCCTTCGGCGCCGGCGCCGGAGGTGGCCTGGTAGGTCGAGACGATCACGCGCTTGATGCCGAAGGCGCGGTGCAGCGGCGCGAGCGCGACCACGGCGATCGCTGTGGTGCAGTTCGGGTTCGCGATCAGTCGGGCGTTGCCCACCGCGGCCGCGTTCACCTCCGGCACCACCAGCGGGACATTGTCGTCCAGCCGGAAGGCCGAGGAATTGTCCACGACCGTCACGCCGGCCGCGACCAGCGCGGGCGCGTGCTGCTTGGCGAAGTCGCCGGAGACCGCCAGCAGAGCCAGGTCGAGGTCCTTCGCCTTCTCGACCGAAAATTCCTCGATCGTGACCTCGCCGAAGGGCGTTTTCACCCGCGTGCCCGCGCTGCGGCCCGAGGCGAAAAGGCGGAGTTTCGTCACCGGGAAGCGACGCCGCCCCAGGACCTCCACCAGTTCCTTCCCCACCGCTCCGGTGGCGCCGATGACGCCGACACGCATGTCAGGCTGTTCCTTTCCAAGGGACAAGAGCTGCCCGATAGCGCAAAGACGCGCCGCGGCCAAATGCCGGAATCAGGGGCCAGCCTTGCCGGGCCGCTGCGCGGGGTCGCCTCGCCCGGCCGCGCCACCTATAAGGCCGGATCACGACCCGACATTTTACGCCGGACGCCATGTCAGACGCCGACTATACCGCCACCAGGGCCTGGCCCTTCGAGGAGGCCCGCAAGGTCGCCGCCCGGGTGAACGCCTCGGGCAAGGGCTCGGCCCTGTTCGAGACGGGCTACGGCCCCTCCGGCCTGCCGCATATCGGCACCTTCGGGGAGGTCGCGCGCACCACCTGGGTGCGCAACGCCTTCCACCGCCTGACCGGCCTGCCCTCCCGCCTCGTCGCCTTCAGCGACGACATGGACGGGCTGCGCAAGGTGCCGGACAACGTGCCGAACAAGGAGATGCTGGCCGGGCACCTGGGCAAGCCGGTCACGGCCATTCCCGACCCCTTCGGCACGCACGAAAGCTTCGGGCATCACAACAATGCCCGGCTGCGCGCCTTCCTCGACCAGTTCGGCTTCGAATACGAATTCGCCTCGTCCTCCGACTACTACAAGTCCGGCCGCTTCGACGCGGCGCTGCTCCGCATGGCGGAGCGGCACGAGCAGGTGCGGCAGGTCATCCTGCCGACGCTGGGGCCGGACCGCCGCGCCACCTACTCGCCCTTCCTGCCGATCCACCCGAAGACCGGGGTGGTGATGCAGGTGCCGATGGAGGAGGTGCGGCCGGCGGAGGACCTGCTGGTCTGGACCGACCCTGACACGAACGAAAGATTCGGCACGCGGATCACCGGCGGCCATTGCAAGGCGCAGTGGAAGGCGGATTGGGCGCTGCGCTGGTTCGCGCTCGGGGTGGACTACGAGATGTCGGGCAAGGACCTGATCGATTCCGTGAAGCTCTCGGGCGCGATCTGCCGCGTGCTGGGCGGCGAGCCGCCGATCGGCTTCACCTATGAGCTGTTCCTGGACGAGGAAGGCACGAAGATCAGCAAGTCCAAGGGCAACGGCCTGTCCATCGAGGAATGGCTGCACTACGCGCCGCCCGAAAGCCTGGCGCAGTTCATGTACAACCAGCCGCAGCGCGCGAAGCGGCTGTTCTTCGACGTGATCCCGCGCGCCACCGACGAATACGTCCAGAACCTCGACCGGCTGCGCGCGGCGCCGACGCCGGACAACCCGGCCTGGCACATCCATGGGGGCGGCACGAACGATCCCGGCTCGCCGGTGTCCTTCACCATGCTGCTGAACCTGGCCAGCGTGATCAACGCCGACAATGCGGAGATGCTCTGGGGCTTCCTGCAGCGCTACGCGCCGGAGGTGACGCCGGAAAGCCACCCGATGGTCGCGCGGCTGATCGAGCGCGCCGTCGCCTACTACCGCGACCGCGTCGTGCCGGAGAAGAAGCACCGCGCCGCGACGCCGGAGGAAGCCGCGGCGATGCGTGCGCTCGCCGCCGCGCTGCGCGAGCGCGCCGTGGATCTGGAACAGCTGCCGCCGGATGAGCGCGCGAAGGCGATCCAGGACATCGTCTATGATGCCGGACGCCGCGAGCCCTTCCTGGAGCCCGCGAAGGACGGCCGCATGGGCGTCTCCCGCGCCTGGTTCAACGCGCTCTACCAAGTGCTGCTCGGCCAGCCGGAAGGGCCGCGCTTCGGCGGCTTCGTGGCGCTCTACGGCATCGCCGGCACGATCGGCTTGATCGAGACGGCGCTGGCGCGGGATCCCGCCGCCGCATGACGGAGGAGCCCGGCGCCGGGGCGGCAGCGCCCGACGCTCCGGCCCGGCGCCGGCGGCTGGCCGGTCTGCTGCCGATTCTCCGGCGGCACGGCATGACGGTGTTCGGCCTGATTCTGTTGGCCGCAGCCGTCTGGGTGGTGCAGCACGAGTTCCGCAACCTCTCCGTCGCAGATGTCCGCGCCGCGCTGGCCGCGATCCCGAACGCCGTGCTGTGGCAGGCGGCGGGCTGGACGCTGCTCGCCTATGCCGTGCTGACGATCTACGACCGGCTGGGCAGCGTCTATGCGGGCCATCCGGTGAGCTATGCGCGCACCTCGCTCGCCTCCTTCTGCGCGTACACGCTGGCGCACAATCTGGGCTTCGCCGCGGTGTCAGGGGCGGCGGTGCGCTACCGCTTCTATGCGGCGTGGGGGCTGCCGCCGCTGGCCATCGCGAAGGTGGTCGCCTTCACCAGCCTGACCTTCGGGCTGGGCGGCTTTGCGCTGGGCGGCCTGGTGCTGGTGGTGGAGCCGGAAGTGGTGCCCGGCCTCGGCGAGCATGTGCCGCACTGGATCATGCGCGCGCTGGGCTTCGTGTGCTGGGGCATCGTGATCGCCTACATCACCATGTCGCGGGTGCGCAGCCATGTCGTGCTGTTCGGGCATCGCGTGGACCTGCCGGGCTTCCGCATGGCGGTGGCGCAGACGGCGCTGGCCAGCGTGGATGTCGCGGTGACGGCGATGATCTTCTACGCGCTGCTGCCGGCGACCGACGGCCTGACCTTCCTGCATTTCCTGGGCATCTACATCGCCGCCTACCTGGCCGGCATCGCGGCCAGCCTGCCGGGCGGCATCGGCGTGTTCGACACGGCGATCGTGCTGGGGCTGCAGCCCTGGCTGAGCGCGCCGGAGGTGATCGGCGCGCTGCTGGTGTTCCGACTCTACTACTACATCGTGCCGCTGTTCCTGGCGGGGATGCTCTTCGCCGGCTTCGAGGTGCTGCAGCGCCGCCAGTCGCTGGCGAAGCTCGCCGCCGAACAGCGCGTGGCCGATGCGCTGGAGGTGCCCGCGATCGCGAGCCTGGTCGGGCTGGCGGGCACGGTGCTGATCTTCCTCGGCGCCTTGCCGACGAAGGGCAGCCCGGTGGCGGCCTGGGCGGGCTACGAGGCGGCGATCGCCTCCCACTTCGCCGCATCGGTGGTCGGCTCGCTGCTGCTGGCGACGGGGTATGGGCTGATCCGGCGGCTGACCATCGCCTGGGGCCTCGGCATCCTGCTGCTGCTGAACGGCGTGCTGATCTGCCTGTTGCGGCAGGAACCCTGGTGGCTCTCGGGCGCGCTCGTGCTGGTGGCGGTGATCCTGACCGCGATGCGCAGCGCCTTCTATCGCGATGCGCGACTATTCCGGGAGCCGCTGGCGGGAAAGACTCTGCTGGCGCTGGCGACCGTCGCCTTCAGCGCGATCCTGCTCGCCGCGATTTCCTATGGCGGGCGTGTCGGCGACGAGAGCTGGGTGGAGGTGGTGGCCTCGCCGCTGGCGCCGGACAGCCTGCGCTTCACGGTGGGCGTGGCCGCCGTGCTGCTGCTGGTGGCGACGGTGCGCCTGCTTCGTCCGGTGAAGCATCGCGCCGCCGACTGGACGGAGGAGACGCGGGCGCGATTGCGCACACTCGGCGGCAAGGTGCCGGAGCATGCCGACGGCGCCGTGTTCGGCGAGGCGGGGCGCGCCGGCTTCGCCTTCATGAAGCGCGACGGCGTGTGGCTGGCGCTCGGCGATCCGGCGGGAGAGGAGGGCGACCGCATCTCCGCGATTTGGCGCTTCCGCGACATCTGCGAGCGCGCGGGCGTGGACGCCGCCTTCTGGCGCGTCACGCCGGCGCTGCTGCGCGTCTATGGCGACATCGGCCTCACCGCCTTCCCGCTGGCGCCGCCGCCGCCTGGCGAGCCGCAGCGCTACCTGGCCTGCCGCGCGGAGAAGGATTTGGAGCAGCTGATGGCGCTGCTGCCGCAGCAGGAAGCGAGCGGCGCCGCGCGGCGGTAACGCCCGCCGCCCACCCCGCGCAGGACCAAGGGCCGCGAACGCGGCCCGCGCGGCTCGGGCGAGTGACGCTGGCGCACCCTGTCTGAGGCGCGCCAGCCAAGGCCGCGGAGCGGCTGCCCGGCGCCTGAGGGCACCAAACAATCAAGGCGCGCAAGCCAAGGCCGCGGAGCGGTCGCCCGGCGTCTGAGGGCACCCAATCACTGACTCGCCCAGACGATCCGGTGCATGAACTGCAGCTCGTCCAGGCCGAAGGTGAAGCCGGGATGGGCGGGGTTCAGGCTGGCGAGCTCGACGCGCCGCGCGCTCTGCCGCAGCAGCTCCTTCGCCATCACCTCGCCGCGCTTCGTGCGCACCACCACGCGGTCGCCGCGACGGACCGGCGCGGCGGGCGAGACGATCACGACATCGCCGTCGCGGAACACCGGCTCCATCGAATCGCCGCTGATCTCCAGCGCATAGGCGTTGGGATCGGGGACGTCCGGCACCGAGATCTCGTCCCAGCCCGCACCCACCGGATAGCCGCCATCGTCGAAGAAACCCTCCGCGCCCGCCTGCGCAAGGCCGATCAGCGGGATGCGGCGGCCGGGCACGGCACGGCCGCGCGGCAAGGCGGGCGCGCCGGTGACGAGCGAGGCGAAGGCCTCGATCCCCGTGCCGGTGGCCGACAGCACCTTCGCCACGCTTTCCGTGGAGGGCCAGCGCGAGCGCCCGTCCGGGCCGGTGCGTTTGGAGGGGTTGAAGGCCGTGGGGTCGAGCCCCGCCTTGCGCGCCAGGCCCGAGGCCGAGAGGCCATGCTCGGCCGCCAGCGCGTCGATCGCCCGCCAGACATCCTCGTGCCGCATCATCGAAGCCGGACCCCTTCGCGAATCGGCGGCCGTGCCGCGATTCCTGTGGGCCTCACATCCTAGGTTTCGAGTCACTATGCAATAGGAACTTCTACCTTGCAACCGAAGGTGGAGTCGATTAACTTCCCTTTGTTCCTGTTTTGTTCGGAACTGAAGGAAGGACTGCCCATGCCCCTCGCCCCCGGCCGCGCCCCCGTCCTCGCCTCGCTCGCCAAGTCCGAGCCCTTCGGCAGCGTGGAGGAAGCCTGGTTCTGGACCATGGCCGCGTTGATCGCCCGCCGCGACGGCGCCCGCCTCTCCGCCGGCCGCGGCACCGTGGTGCGCCCCTGCGAGCCCGACGACGTGGTGAAGTGCCTCGACCGGCTCTACCGCCAGCGCCGGATCGAACTGCACCACGCCCGCGTCATGCGCATCTGGGGCGAGCGCGGCACGGCGCCGAACCCGCGCTTCGCCAGCGAACGCGGCGACCTGCGCCTGTGGCGGGAAGCGATGGAGCGGCTGGATTTCCCGCTGCGCCAGAAGGGTATCGTGGCGGGGCCCGCGCGCGGCATGGCGCTGGTCGAGGGCGCCGAGGTCATCCCCTTCCCGGCGGGGCGCGCATGACGCGGCTGGCGCATCGCCGGCTGTCGCAGCACGGGCCGGGGCAGGCGGTGTGGATCGCCTTTGGCGGCGAGGCCGACCAGCCCTGGCTGCGGCTGCTGCGGCGCGGCTTCCGGCACTGCTTCGCCGCGATCGCCGACGAGGCCGGCTGGACGGTGCTGGAGCCGCTCTCCGGCCGGCTGCTGGTGGCGCGGCTGCCCGTGCCGGCGGAATTCGACCTGCCCGGCTTCTATCGGCGCGCCGGGCTGGCGGTGGTCGGACCCTTCGCGCCGGGCGAAGCGCGCGGCGGCTGGCTGCCGGCGCTGGCGCCGCTGACCTGCGTGGCGCTGTGCCGCGCGGTGCTGGGCGCGCACGCGCCGCGTGCAGTCACCCCCTATGGGCTGTTCCGGGCGCTGGGCGGCAGCCGGAAGAATCTCGCGAATATAGGAAAAAAGTCTTGACCGGCCGCGTGGCCTGAGCTATCCAGGCCTGGCCACGGGGCGAATTGCGTCCCGGGCGACTTCCTCCCGCCTCCCGACTGGGCCCGTCCGGCATCGCCGGGCGGGCCTTTTTCTCGTGGGCGGGCAGGACCGCGTTCCCGTTTCTCCAGACCGAAGGATCCGCGCATGGGTGGGGTGTTCCGCGCGCCAAGGCCGGTGGTGATCGAGGCCCCGCCGCCCGAGGCGCAGGCCGAGAGCGTCGCGCAATCCAACGCGCAGAGCGCCGCCGCCGCCGAGGACGCCGCGCGCGAGTCGCGCCAGCGCGCGGCGGAGCGCGCGCGCCGCGGCATCGCCGGCACCATCGCCACCAGCCCGCGCGGCGTGCTGGCGCCGCTGCCTGCCTTCGCGCAGCGCAAGACGTTGCTCGGGGAGTGAGGGCGATGGGACCGGAGGAGATCCTGGCGCGCCACGCGCGCGCCGCCGCGCGTCGCCGCCCGCTGGAGGCGACCTGGCAGGATTGCTACGACCACGCGCTGCCCGCGCCCGGCGCCGCGCCGCTGTTCGACGCGACCGCTGCCGATGCGGCCGAGCAGCTCGCGGCCTCGCTGCTGGCGGAGCTCGCGCCGCCCTGGTCGCGCTGGTTCGACCTGGCGCCGGTGCGCGACAACGAGGACCCCGCGATCGCGCGCAGCCTCTCCGCGGTGGCTGAGACGCTGCAGGCGCATCTCGACCGCTCGAACTTCGCGCTCGAGCTGCACCAGGCCTTCCTCGATGTCGTCGTCGCCGGCACGGGGGTGATCAGCATCGAGGAAGCGCCGCCGGGCGAGGGCTCCGCGCTGCGCTTCCGTGCCGTGCCGCTGCAGGAGGCGGTGCTGGAGGAAGGCGCGGGCGGGCGGCTCGACACCGTGTTCCGCAGCCTGCGCCTGGCCGAGGACGAGATCCGCGCACGCTGGCCGCAGGCCGACCTGCCGCGGCGCAAGCGCGACGCGGCGGAGGAGCCGCCGAAGCTGCGCGTGGTGGAGGCCGCCTGGCCCGATCCGAAGGTCGGGCACCGGCTGGCCGTGGTGCTCGACCGCGATGACGGTGCGCCGATGCTGCTGGCGGAAGGGCGCTTCGCGGAAAATCCCTTCGTCGCCTTTCGCTGGCTGAAGCTGCCGGGCGAGACCTATGGCCGCGGGCCGGTGGCGAAGGCGCTGCCGGACATCCGAACCGCCAACAAGGTGGTGGAGCTGATCCTGAAGAACGCCTCCATCGCCGCGACCGGCATCTGGCAGGCCGAGGATGACGGCGTGCTCAACCCGGCGACGATCCGCCTGGTGCCCGGCGCGATCATCCCGAAGGCCGCGGGCTCCGCCGGCATCACGCCGCTGGCCGCGCCGGGGAATTTCGACGTCTCGCAGATCGTGCTGCAGGATCTGCGCGCGCGCATCCGCGGCGCGCTGCTGGCCGACCGCATCACCGCCGCCGAGAAGGCGCCGATGACCGCGACGGAGGTACTGGAACGCGCCGCCGCGGCCGCGCGGCTGCTGGGTGCCACCTATGGACGGCTGCAGGCGGAGCTGCTGACGCCGCTGGTCGCGCGCTGCCTGGCCGTGCTGCGCCGCCGGGGCGAGGTGCCGCCGGTGCTGCTGGACGGGCGCGAGACGCGGCTCGTCTACGCCTCGCCGCTGGCGCGCGTGCAGGCACGCGCGGATGCCGCCGACACGCTGCTGTTCCTGGAGGCTGCGGCGAAGATCGGCGGCGAGGCCGCGGCGAGCCTGGATGCGGGCGCCGCGGCACGCTGGCTGGCCCGCACGCTGGGCGCGCCACCGGAAATCCTGCGGCCGCAGGGGCGTTCGGCCGAAACAAGCAACCCTCAGGAGTGAGCCCGGCATGACCGAGGATCTTTTGGACGTGAGCGCCATCCAGCAGAACCTGCCTGCGCAGGAGATCGATGTGCCGGAAAAATTCCGGGATCCTGCGACCGGCGCGCTGCGGGTGGAGGCGCTGCTGAAATCCTACCTGGAGCTGGAACGCGCGATGTCCCGCCGCATGGCACCGCCCGCCGAGGATGCGGCCGAGGAGGATCGCCTGCGCTGGCGCCGCGCCATCGGCGTGCCCGAGGCGCCGGAGGGCTACGCGATCGAGCCGAAGCACGAGCTCTGCGGCCCGGACGAGGAGGTGAACCGCCGCCTGCACGAGGCCGGCTTCACCTGCCGCCAGGCGCAGCTGGTCTACGACCTCGCCGCCGAGCGCCTGCTGCCGCTGATCGCCGAGGCCGCCGCCGAGTTCGAGGCCGGCAAGCAGCGCGAGAAGCTCAACGCGGAGTTCGGCGGCGAGGACCGCTATCGCCGCCTGGCGCCGCAGATCGCCGCCTGGGGCCGCGCGAACCTCTCGGAGCCGGTCTTCGCCGCGCTGGCGACCACGGCGGAGGGCGTGCTGGCGATGTATCGCATGATGGGCGCGAAGGAACCGCCGCTGTCGCGCGACGCGACCGCCGAGACCGCGCCGGACGAGGCCGAGCTGCGCAAGATGATGCGCGACCCGCGCTACTGGCGCACGCGCGAGCCGGATTTCGTGCAGCGCGTGACGGAGGGCTTCCGCCGCCTGGTCCGCGACAAGGGCTGACGCCTTCGGCGCCTTCCCTTCGCCTCCCTCCCCCGCTGTGCGGGGGAGGGTCGGGGTGGGGGCGCGCACGTCCTTGGACGTCCCGAGTTTCCCCTCGGCGCCTCCCGCGCTTGCCGCGGTCGAGGCGCCGTTCCCGCCGCGCGCGCTTCCCCTTCGCGCGCGGCGGTCGCGGGGCGGATGACGCCGGCGCTTCCGCGCCGCCATCCGCCCCGCTCGACTTTGCCCGCAGACAAACCCGCCCCCGGGCCTGCGGGCCGCGTGCGGCCCTGCCTGCCCATCCGGTCAACAGGCGAGGCCGCGCATCCCGCAACCCCATCGAGAAGGCAGAACGCGCGCCATGAGCACGCAGATCGACGCCGTCTTCACCAAGCAGTTCCAGGCCGAGGTGCACGAGGCCTATCAGCGCCAGGGCTCCAAGCTGCGCAAGACGGTGCGCAGCAAGACGGGCGTGAACGGCACCTCCACCTTCTTCCCCAAGGTCGGCAAGGGCGTGGCCGCCGCCAAGACGCGCCACGGCGCCGTGCCGGTGATGAACCTGGAGCACGCGCAGGTCGAGTGCATCCTGCAGGACTACTATGCCGGCGACTGGGTGGACCGGCTGGACGAGCTGAAGACCAACCTCGACGAGCGCGAGGTGATCGCCAATGCCGGGGCCTATGCGCTCGGCCGCAAGACGGACGAGCTGGTCATCGCCGCATTCGACACCGGCACGCGCGAGGCGGTCGGCACCGCGCCCGGCACCACGGACACCGACGGCCTGACCAAGGCGAAGGTGCTGATGGCCTTCGAGATGCTCGGCGCGTCCGACGTGCCGGATGACGGCAACCGCTATGCCGTGGTCGGCTGGAAGCAGTGGTCCGAGCTGCTCGAGATCGAGGAGTTCGCCTCCGCCGACTATGTCGGCGCCGAGGAGCTGCCTTGGCGCGGCACGCAGGCGAAGCGCTGGCTCGGCGCGATGTGGATGCCGCATTCCGGCCTGACCAAGGTGGGCGCGCTGCGCTACTGCTACTTCTACCACCGCACCGCGGTGGGCCACGCCGCCGCGGCCGAGGTGCAGACGGACGTCACCTGGCACGGTGACCGTGCGGCGCATTTCATCGCCAACATGATGAGCCAGGGCGCGGTGCTGGTGGACGACACCGGCGTCATCCGGATGCGCGCCTTCGAGTAGTCGCGCGTCATCTCACTCCCCCACTCCATTCTCCCTCCCCCGCGCGCGGGGGAGGGTCGGGGCGGGGGCCATGCGCCGCCTCCTCCAGCCAGCGGAAACGAACGAAGATGTCACTCACCGCCCTCGCGCTCTGCTCGCGCGCGTTGCTGCGCCTGGGCGCGCAGCCGATCGCCTCGCTCACCGAGGGCACCGCGGAAGCGGAGGTCGCGGCCAATCTCTATCCCGGCATCCGCGACGCGCTGGTCTCGGCGCATCCCTGGTCCTTCGCCACCGGGCAGGCCGCGCTGCCGCGCCTGGCCGCCGTGCCGCATGCGGATTTCGCGTACGCCTTCCAGCTGCCCAGCGGCTTCCTGCGCGCGCTCTCCGCGGGGCAGGCCGGGCGTGGACGCGGCATCCCCTACGGGATCAACGAAGGAAAGCTGCACGCGGACGCGGATGCGGTGACGCTCACCTACATCTTCCGCCCGGACGAGAGCGCCTTCCCGCCCTTCTTCGCCGCCGCGCTGGTTGCGCGGCTGGCGGCCGAATTCTGCCTGCCGCTGACCGAGAGCGCCTCGCGCTCCGAGGTGCTGTTCCGCCTGGCGGAGCAGGAGCTGCGGCAGGCACGTCTGGTGGACAGCCAGCAGGACACGCCCCGCGCGATCGAGGGCTTCCCGCTGGTCGATGTGCGGGGCTGAGCGCGATGCCCGCCGCCACCCGCCGCACCAAGGCCAGCTTCACCGCCGGCGAGCTCGCGCCCGAGCTCTATGGCCGCGGCGACCTGCGCGCCTTCGAGAATGGCGCGCGGCGCCTGCGCAACGTGGTGATCCAGCCGACCGGCGGCGTCGCGCGCCGCCCTGGCCTGCGCCACATCGCCACGCTGCCCGGCGCGGCGCGGCTGATCCCCTTCGAGTTCAACACCGAGCAGACCTACCTGGTCGTGCTGA
Organism: Falsiroseomonas bella; assembly: GCF_003173615.1. GTDB lineage: Bacteria > Pseudomonadota > Alphaproteobacteria > Acetobacterales > Acetobacteraceae > Falsiroseomonas > Falsiroseomonas bella. The sequence goes on from NZ_QGNA01000001.1 coordinate 1,154,762, forward strand.
CCGCGGGCCGCATGCAGGTGTTCCGCGAGGATGCGGAAGTGGCCTCCCTCGCCGCCCCGTGGACGGCGGCGATGCTGCCGCAGCTCGCCTTCACGCAGAATGCCGACACGCTGCTGCTGTTCCATCCGGAGATGGCGCCGAAGCGCATCACCCGCACCAGCCATGTGGACTGGACGCTGGCCGACTTCGCCTTCACGCGCGAGCCCTTCCATCTGTTCGCACCCGGCGTCGCGATCCAGCCGAGCGGCACGGCCGGCACGATCACGCTGAACAGCACCGGCCCGGTGTTCCGCGTGGAGCATGTCGGTGCGCGCTGGCGCATCGCGGGTGGGCTGGTGCGCATCGTCGCGGTGGCCGGCACGGGGCAGGCGACGGCGGTGGTGGAGCAGCAGCTCGCGGACACCAACCTCACCGAGGACCACACGGAATCGGCCTTCAGCAATGCCCGTGGCTGGCCGGTCTCCGGATGCTTCCACCAGGCGCGGCTCGTGCTCGGCGGCGCGCGCGACCTGCCGAACCGGCTGTGGTTGTCGCGCACCGGCGATCTCGGCGATTTCGATCCGGGGACGGGCCTCGACGACGAGGGCATCGAGTTCGCCCTGCTGTCGGACCAGGTGAACGCCATCCGCGGCGTCTTCTCCGGCCGGCATCTGCAGGTCTTCACCTCCGGCGCGGAATGGATGGTGACGGGCGATCCGCTGACGCCGGCCTCGATCCAGCTGAGCCGGCAGACGCGCATCGGCAGCCCGGTGGACCGCATGGTGCCGCCGGTGGATGTGGACGGCTCCACGGTCTTCGTCGCGCGGTCGGGCCGCGCGGTGCACGAATTCGCCTATACGGATGTGGGCGACGCCTACCAGGCGAACGATTTGGCGCTGGTCGCGCGGCACATCGTGCAGGCGCCCGTCTCCATGGCCTATGACCAGGCGGAGCGGTTGCTGCACCTGGTCATGGCGGATGGTGCGATCGGCACGCTCACGCTCTATCGCGCCGAGCAGGTGATCGCCTGGACGCGGCAGGAGACGCAGGGTGCGTTCCGTGCCGTGGGCGAGATCGACGGGCGCGTCTTCGCGGTGGTTGAGCGCGACGGCACGCATCGGCTGGAGCGCTTCGACGCGACGCTCGGCCTCGATGCCGCGCTGTCCGGCACCGCCGCCGCGCCGCAGGATTCCTGGGCGGGGCTCGATCACCTCGAGGGGCGCGAGGTCGCCGTGCTGGCCGATGGCGCGCCGCGCGGCAGCGCCGTCGTCGCCGAGGGGCGCGTGCTGCTCGATCCGCCGGCGACGAGCGTCGGCGCGGGCCTGGTCTACGCGCATGTGATCGAGCCGCTGCCACCGCAGCTTTCGATCGGCGCAGGCGCGGGGGCCGCGCCGCTGCGGCTGGTCTCCGCCACATTTCGCCTGCTGGCGACGCCGGCGCTGTCCGTGGATCTCGGCCGCGGGCTGCAGCCGGTGCCCTTCCGTCGCCTGGACACCGCGGTGCTGGACGCGCCGCCCGTGCCCTTCACCGGCGACGTGACGCTGCGCGCCCTGGGCTGGCGGCGCGACGCGCTGGCGCCGCTCTGGCGCGTGGAGGGCGACACGCCGCTGCCGCTCACGCTGCTGTCCGTCACCACCGACACGAGGATGAATGATTGATGGCGCAGATCGCCCCCATCGCGACGCTGCTGGGTGCCGGCGCGTCGCTCTATGCGACGACGCGGCAGGCGCAGGTGCAATCCGCGCAGTCGCGCGAGCAGGCCGATGCGGCCCGTGCGCAGAACGAGGCACGCAACCAGCAGGTGGCGGCGCAGCAGGCCGCGGAACAGCGCGCCCGCGACGCGCGGCTGGCCGGCACCGTGGCTGCGACGCGCGCGCGGCTGGCCGCCGGTGGCGTGCAGCCGGATGACGGCTCGGCCGCTGCGCTCACCGCCGGCTTCCAGCGCGATGCCGCGGCGGCGCAGGCGGATTCGGACGCGGTCTTTGCCGCGCGCCTCTCCGCCGGGCGGCGCAGCCTGCTGAACGACGACGGCTCGCTGACGCCCTGGCTGCGCGCGGGTGCCACTTTCGGCAACACGCTGCGGAGCTTGTTGGATTAGCGCCGCGCAGGCAGCCGCCACACCAGCCCTGCCTGCCCGGCGCTAGCGCGGCGCCCCCCTTCACCCCCTGATTCAGGAGTTCATGCTCCATGGCCGAGCACATCCGCATCGGCGACGTCGCGCCGCGCGTGCAGTATGTCGGCGACGGCGCCCGCACCGATTTCGACTTCCCCTTCCCGATCTTCGCCACGGACGACCTGGAGATCCGCGTGGGCGCCGTGGTGCTCAACGGCGGCTACAGCGTCACGGGCGCCGGGCAGAGCGAGGGCGGCACCGCCACGCTCGTCGCGCCGCCGGGCGTCGGCGAGACCGTCACGCTGCGCCGGCGCGTGCGCGTGGAGCGCAACACGGATTTCCAGGACAACGGCCTGCTGCGCGCCCGCACGTTGAATGACGAGCTGGACCGGCTGATTGCCGTGCTGCAGGAGCAGCGCGACGAGATCGGCTCCGCCCTGCGGCAGGACCCGTCGGAGATCGGCGGGCAACTGACGCTGCCGCTGCGCCCCGCCCGTGCGAACAGGCTGCTGGGCTTCGATTCCAATGGCGACGCGGCGATCTTCCCGCGCGATTCCGGCCTGCTGACGGCGCCCTATCCCGGCGCCATCCCGCGCACCGCCGAGGACAAGCTGGGCGAGCGGCTGTCCGCGCGCGACTTCGGCGCCACCGGCAACGGCGTGACGGATGACGGCCCCGCGCTGCAGGCCGCGATGAACGCTGCCGCGGCAGCGGGCAAGACGCTGCTGATCGGCGAGGGCAGCCACCGCACGACGCAGCCGCTGGTGCTGCCGGGCGCGGCCGCCGGCCTGATCATGCGCGGCGCCATCGTCTATGCCGGCCCGTCCGACCAGGCCGCGCTGACCATCGGCGATGGTGGCACGGCGCGCAACGCGAACAAGATCCTCACGGGCCTGACCGTGCTGCGCGCCAGCGTCGGCCCCTGGGCGGACGAGAACGAGATCGGCCTGGTGCTGCGCAACCTGGATGCCAGCGTGGTGGAGATCCGCGAGGTCAACGGCTTCACCATCGGCATCCGCACCGTCGGTGACGGCCGCGGCTTCGAGGACACGACGCTGTATCTGGGCCGCATCGTCAACAACGGCATCGGGCTCGACATCCACACGCTGACGGCGAGCGCCTGGAACACCTCCGTGCGCTACTATGGCGGGCACTTCGCCATCGGCAGCAGCGTGAACACCACCAAGGACCGCTTCGGGATCCGGCTTTCCGCCGCGCCCGGCGCCTATGTCGCGCACAACCGCCATGTCTTCGACGGGCCGAATTTCGAGTTGCAGGCGGAAGGCCGGCCGATCGCGGGCATTCCCTTCCTCTGCCAGGTGAACAGTCGCGCCATCGTGGCGCGTGCGATGCGGATGGAAGGCTGTTCGCACTTCGTCGCGCGGCACACGGCCGGGGCGCAGGATCACCTGTATGAGGTCGCCTGGGCCAGCCAGGGCTACCAGGTGGAGATCGAGCATGCCGCGGGCGCCACGCGCCTCGGCGGCGCGGTGCGCACGCTGCATCAGGCCGCGCCGCATGTGGAGGCGCGGCGCGAGCTCGCCTCGGTTCCCGCCATGCGCGCCGCGGCGATCCGCTGGAACGCGAGCGAAACCGGCTTCGAGAAGCTGGCCGTGCTGTCCTCCAACGTGGCGGGCAGCCCTGCGGCGCTGGCGGATTTCGTCTTCCCCGGCCTCGACAACATCGCGCTGACCAATCGCGGCGCGGTGCTCGGCGGCGGGCGTGCGCTGGGCTTCGTGGTGGATGCGAGGCAGTGCAAGGATTTCGCGCTCGCGCTGGATGCCGACACGCCACGGCTGATGGTGATGACCTTCGACGCGAACATGAACCTGCTCACCGATGCTGCGGGGCAGGCGGTGCTCGCCTCCGGCCAGTCCGTGGTGTGGAACCCGACGGCGCGCTGGTGGCAGGGCGCGGCGGACATGGAGGACGCGACGCTGACGCGCCTGCAGGCGGTGAAGCTCTCGGCCGCCGTGGGCTATGCGGTGATCGGCGTGGCGCGCATCGGCACCGACTACGAGGTGCGCGCGATGCGCCTTGCCTGCGATCCGCGCCATGCGCCGGCCCTGCTCTATGGCCTGCCGGACCTGAAGCACGGCGTGCGGGAACTGGTGGCGGAAGCCGCGTGGGACCCGCCCTCTGTCGCGGCGGGCGGCACGGCGCAGGTCAACGTGACCGTGCCGGGCGCGCGGGCCGGCGACTTCGCGCAGGCGTCGTACAGCGTCTCCACCATCCTGCCCTTCATCGCGCAGGTCAGCGCGCAGGACACGGTGACGGTCGCCGTGTGGAACCGGACGGGCGGCGCGGTGGACCTGAATCCCGGCACGGTGCGCGTGCGCGTGGTGAAGGCATGAAGCGCCCCCGCAAGACCGCCACGCCCACCGCCGCCATCGCGAAGGACCTGTTCGACGCCGCGCGCGGCAAGCTGGAGGCCGACTATGTCGGCTTCGTCTCCGACACCGCGACGGAGGACCCGAAGCGCTTCATCGCGCGCAACGCCGCCGCGCGCGACGCCCTGGAGCACCTGGTGCAGCTCGCCACCCATGCTGGCGCGCTGGATGCGCCGGAGGGCCCTGGCGACCACACGATCCAGCAGCTCATCGAGGCGGCACGGCGCGGCGTCGCTGATGAGAACAAATCGTGATCACGGCAAGCGATGCCGATGCGCCCGCCGACCTGCTCGAATTCGCCTGGATCTGGAACCAGCGCGCGCGGCTGCGCACGCCGACGCTGCATCGCCGCGTGCTGCGCTGGCTCGAGGATGCGCTGAAGGCGGGCGACCGCCGGCTGCTGCTGATGGCCTTCCGCGGCGCGGGCAAGTCCACGCTGGTCGGGCTGTTCTGCGCCTGGCAGCTCTACCGCAACCCCGACCTGCGCATCCTGGTGCTGGCCGCCGACCACGCCCTGGCGACGCGCATGGTCTCCACCGTGCGGCGCATCCTGGCGCGTCATCCGCTCTGCGGGGCGCTGCTGCCGGAGGCGGGCGAGGGCGGCTGGGCGGCGGATCGCTTCACCGTGGCGCGCGATGCGGTGCTGCGCGATGCCTCCATGATGGCGGCGGGCATCGGCGGCAACATCACCGGCGCGCGCGCCGAGCTGATCGTCTGCGACGATGTCGAGGTCGCCGGCAATTGTGACACGCCGGCCAAGCGCGAGGAACTGCGCGAGCGCCTCACCGAGACGGAATTCGTGCTGGTGCCCGGCGGCACGCTGCTCTTCGTCGGCACGCCGCATTGCGCCGAAAGCCTCTATGCCGAAGGGGCGGAGGGCTTCCTCGCCGGCTATCGCCGCCTGGTGCTGCCGCTGCTCGATGCCGAGGGCCGCAGCGCCTGGCCCGAACGCTTCCCGGAAGAGGCGGTGGCGAAGCTGCGCGACCGCGTCGGGCCGCTGGCCTTCCGCCGCCAGATGCTGCTGCAGCCGGTGGCGGAGGAGGCGGCGCGGCTCGATCCCGCACTGATCGCGCGCTACGCGGCGGAGCCGGAATACCGCGAGGCCAATGGCCGCGGCGTGCTGACGCTGATGGGCACGCGGCTGGTCTCGGGCGGCGGCTGGTGGGATCCGGCCTTCGGTCGCCCCGGCCGCGGCGATTCCAGCGTGGTCGCCGCGACCTATGCCGATGCGCAGGGGCGCAGCTACCTGCATCGCATCGCCTATGTCACGCATGACCCGGGCGCGACGGAGGATCCGGCGACGCAGCAATGCCGCGCCGTCGCCGCCATCGCGCGGGAGCTGCTGCTGCCGGTGATGCGCGTGGAGACGAACGGCATCGGTGGCTTCCTGCCGGGCCTGCTGCGCCAGGAGTTTTCCCGCGCGGGAATCACCTGCGCGGTGGTGGAGATGACGAGCCGCGTGCCGAAGGTGCAGCGCATCCTGGGCGCGCTGGACCCCGTTCTCGCCGCGCGCCGCCTCTCCGCGCATGAGAGCGTGTTCCGCACGCGCTTCCCGCAGGAGATGGCGGCCTGGCGGCCGGAAGCGACGAATGCGCGCGACGATGCGCTGGATGCGCTGGCCGGCTGCCTGCTGGCCGAGCCGGTGCGCCTGCCGCTGCTGCCGCCGCGCGGCAGCGGGCCGAGCTGGCGCGGCCTCTGATTACGCCGCGCTGCGCCGCTTCAGGATTTCCGCGCCGTGCCGCGCCGTGCCGGCCTCGGTGATCTCGAAGCGGCCGTCGCTGCGTAGCCGCGCCAGGCCGAGGCCCTGCAGCCGTTCCAGGCAGGGCCCGTCCTTCAGCCCGTCGGGCCGGCCGATCGCCCCCACCAGCGTCAGCCGGTGCAGCGCCGATCGGCAGCAGGTCTCGAGATAGGGCTCGTTCCACATGGTCCCGGTGTCGCCTGGCGGTCCCACGAGGGTGGGGCCGCGGTGGTGCCGCTTCAAGTCGCGCAACGTCCACCGCCCGAAGCGCAAGGAGTGACAAGAGATGCTTCCAGACCTGCCGCCGCCCCTGGTGGCGGCGCTGGCGGACACGCCGCTGGTGCTCGCCCTGATGTGGATCGTCCTGCTGCTGCGCCGCGACCTGGCGTCGCGCAACGAGCTGCCGCCGGTGGTGCAGGCTCCGCCGCCGCGCTCGGACCGCGACGACCTCGCCGCCTTCAAGCTGGAGGTCGCGCGCACCTATGTGCCGCTGACGCTGATCCGCGACCTGGATCATCGCCTGACGCAGCAGCTCGGCCGGCTGGAGGCGAAGCTGGACGAGGTGAGCCGCGCCGCGACCGCCGCTGCCGCGGTGTCCGGCCAGTCGCTGCCGCCACGCAGCATCGGCTTCGGCCTGCGCGCGAAGGAGCATGAGGCATGAGCGCCGTTCTCGCCCAGGCGCCGCGCGTCGCCGGCCCGGCGGAGGTGCTGGCCCTGACCCTCTGGGGCGAGGCCGCCGCCCGCCCGGTGCGCGCCATAGAGGCGGTGGCGAGCGTGGTGATGACGCGGGTGCGCCTGGCCGCCACGCCGGGTGGGCCGGCGCATCTCGGGCAGGGCGTGGTCGGCGTGTGCCGCGCGCCCTTCCAGTTCGCCTGCTGGCATCCCGGCCATCCGCGCCACCAGGCGATCGCCGAGCTGCCGCAGGGGGCGGAGCTCGGCGCCTGCAGCCGCATCGCGGCGCGTGCGCTGGCGGGCGCGCTGCCGGACCCCACCGCGGGCGCCACGCACTACCACGAGGACAGCGTGCTGCCGCGCTGGGCGCTGGGCGTCACGCCGACGGCGACGCTGGGCGGGCTTGTGTTCTACCGCCTGATCGGGTGATTTCGCGCCGCATGGAACAGGTCATCTACACCCTGGTGCGCGGCGTGGACTGGCGCGCGGCGGAACGCGCGGGCGCCTATGCCGGCAGCGCCGACGATGCGCGCGACGGCTTTCTCCACTTCTCCACCGCCGCGCAGGTGCAGGAGAGCGCCCGGAAACATCGGCGCGGTGAGCCTGATCTCTGGCTGATCGAGGCCGACGTGGCGCGGCTCGGCGCGGCGCTGAAATGGGAAGCGGCGAGTGGCGGCAAGCGGCCAGGCCTGTTCCCGCATCTCTACGGGACGCTGCCGCTGACGGCCGTGCTCAGCGCCACGCGCCTGCAGCTGCGCGAGGACGGCACGCACGACTTCCCGGCGGGGTTCTGACTCAGCCGCGCGACCCCGTCACGCGCTCGCTCATCACACAGGCCAGCACCACGATCACCGCGCCGACCAGCATGGGCCAGCCGGGCAGGTGCCCCCACAGCGCCAGGTCGAAGGCCACGCTCCACACCAGCCCCGAATAGCCATAGGGCGCGAGGCGCGAGGCCGAGGCGTGCCGGAAGGCCTCGGCCAGCGCCGCCGTCGCGGCGCCGACGATCAGCCCGTTGGCGATCATCAGGGCCAGCGCCAGCGCATCCGGCGTGCGCCATGTGGCGATGCCGGGGCCGAGCATCACCACGAAGCCGAGCAGCGCCGGCCACAGCACCACCCGCGCCAGCCCGGCTTCGTGGCGCAGCGAGCGGTTCAACACGAAGACCAGCGAGTAGCAGAGCGTGCCGCAGATCGCCCAGACGAAGCCCATGCCCGAGCCGCCGGTCGCGCCGGCAAGCCCGGGTGCGAGCCCGATCGCGACACCCGCGAAGCCCAGCACCACCCAGCCCCAGGCGGCCGGCCGCGGACGCTCGCCCAGCAGCATCGCCGCAAGCCCGAGCACGAAGAAGGGCGAGGTGAAGAACACGAGGTAGCCTTCCACCAGCGGCAGCAGGCTGAAGGTCAGGAAGAAGAAGGTCGCGCTTCCCAGCATGGCGCAGGCGCGCAGCAGGTGGGTTCCCGGCATGCGCGTCGAAAGCGGCCCGCCCCAGCCCGGCCAGATCGCGCGGACCGCCAGGATCCCCACGAGCATGGTCGCGAAGCGCACCAGCAGGACCTGCCACACGGCGTGATCGGCCGAGAGCAGCTTGCTGATCGCGTCCAGCAGGCCGAACAGGCCGATTCCCAGCAACATGTACGCCGGCCCGCGCAACCTACCCTCCCGCGATGCCGGCTGAGTGGGGCCGGGGCGGCCGGCGGTCAATGCGGCTTCCCTTCGCGGCCCGCGCAGGGCACAAGCGCGCCCGGCCATGACCCCGAAACTCGCCTCCGTCCTCATGCCGCTGATGCGCGGCATGGACCCCGAACGCGCCCATGACATCGCGCTGCGTGCGCTGCGCTTCGGGCTCGCCGGGCGCGACACCTCGCCGGACGACCCGATCCTGGCGACGCACGCGCTCGGCCTCGATTTCCGCAACCCGATCGGGCTGGCGGCCGGCTTCGACAAGTCGGCGGTGGCCGTCGCGCCGCTGATGCGCCTCGGCTTCGGCTTCGTGGAGGCGGGCTCGGTCACGCCGAAGCCGCAGATCGGCAACCCGAAGCCGCGGCTGTTCCGCCTGGTGGAGGACCGGGCGGTGATCAACCGCATGGGCATGAACAATGCCGGCCTCGCCGCCTTCCGCGCGCGGATCGCGGCCCTGCCCCGGCCCGCGCCAGCCGTGCTCGGCGTGAACATCGCCATCAACAAGGAAGGCGCGGCGCCGCTGCGCGACTATCCCGCGTTGTACGAGGCGGTGGCGCCGCTGGCCGGCTATGTCGCGGTGAACGTTTCCTCGCCCAACACACCGGGCCTCCGCGACCTGCAGGGCGAGCAGCAGCTTTCCGAAATTCTCGCCGCGCTGGCCGAGACGCGCGCCCGGCTGAAGGGCGAAACGCCGCCGATCCTGGTGAAGATCGCGCCCGACCTCGCACCCGGCGCCGTGGAGCCGATCGTCGCCGCCGTCGTTCAGCACGGCATGCAGGGCCTGATTGTCTCCAACACCACCATCACGCGGCCCGGGCTGCGCAGCGCGCATCGCGGGCAGGCGGGCGGGCTTTCCGGCCCGCCGCTGCGCGCCGCCTCCACCGAGCTGCTGCGGCGCGTGGCGCAGCTGGCGAAGGGGCGGGGGCTGACGCTGATCGGCTGCGGCGGCGTCGGCTCGGGCGCCGATGCGCTGCAGAAGCTGCGCGCCGGCGCCTCGCTCGTGCAGCTCTATGCCGCCTTCGCCTATGAGGGCCCGGCGCTGATCCCGCGCATCAAGCGGGAGCTGGCCGCGCTGCTGCGACGCGACGGCGTGCGCAACGTCGGCGACATCGTGGGGGCCGACATCGCATGAGGATCCTCGACGGCATCGCGCCGCTGGCGGAGCGCTATGACGGATTCGTCCTCGACATCTGGGGCGTGGTGCATGACGGGCGCCGGCCCTATCCCGGCGTGGCTGAGGCTTTTGGCGCGCTGAAGGCGCGCGGCAAACGCGTCGCGCTGCTGTCCAACGCGCCGCGCCGGTCGCATGTCGTGGATGCGCTGCTGACCGGCATGGGGCTGGACCGGGGCCTGTGGGATGCCACGGTCACCAGCGGCGAGCTCGCCTGGCGCGCGCTGAACGACCGCGCCGCGCTCGGCTATGGCGGGCGCGCGCTGCATATCGGGCCGGAGCGCGACCTCTCCACCGTCGAGGGGCTCGACATCGCGCTGGTCTCGGATGCGGCGGAGGCGGAGTGGGTGCTGAACACCGGCCCGGACCCGGAGCGCGGCAATGGCGCGGTTGAGCCCTATCGCCCGATGCTGGAAGCCTGCGCGGCGCGGCGGCTGCCGATGCTCTGCGTGAACCCGGACCGCTTCGTGATGGTGGGAGAGCAGCGCGTGATCTGCGCCGGCGCGCTGGCCGACCTGTACGTGACGCTGGGCGGCCCGGCGGCGCGGGAGATCGGCAAGCCCGACTCTGCCGTCTATGCGCCCGTGCTGGAGGCGCTGGGCATCGCCGACCGCGCGCGCGTGGTGGCCATCGGCGACAGCCCGCACACCGACCTGGCGGGGGCGCAGGCGGCGGGGCTCGATGCGGTGTGGGCACTCACCGGGCTGGCCGCGCATGCGCATGGCGAGGCGCCGGACCCCGCGCATCTCGCCGCGGTCGCGGCGCGAGAGGGCGTTGCGCCGGTGGCGGCACTCACCGGACTGCGCTGGTAGACCTGCGGCCTGCGGCCTGCGGCCCTGCGGCGCTGTAAGAATTTCCGACAGGTCACGCCCGGCGGGGCGGGATCGCATGCGCCGCGCCGCATGCAGGCAGGCATGGTCCGACGCTGATTTCGCCTTTCGCGGGCAGAAACCTGTGCTCAGACATACCTTCGGATGCATGCCGGATAAGGCATAATCGTTACGACGCCGGTGAAGATTGCAGCCTGGGTAATCTCATTTCATAACCAAGCTGGTGTCTCTTATTTTTGGAATCAGCAGAGAGAATCGCATATATGATGTCTCTAAAACCGATCTGAGTCAGAATTCTTTACAGGTTATCGGCAGATTACGAGACGTTCGCTCACAAAGCCGCAGAAAACAAGACGATGCGACTGTGGTACGAACATTGCTGCCGCGCCTTCCTGCCAGAGGGCCGCTGCCGAACGTCCGGCACACGGCCCGTCAGTTGCGGAGGGACATGAACCTATGCTGAACCGCTTACGTGACGCCGCCTGCGGGCTCGCCGCGCTCGCGCTTGCCGCGGGCATCGCCCCGTCGGCCCAGGCCGCGCCGACCTTCTCGACCGCCGGCGTGCTCTCCAATTCCGGCGATCTCGAGTTCTTCATCACCGATGCGACCTGCAAGCTCGACTGCAACGTCGAGATCGAGGTCGTGCCGTTCCAGCAGAACGCCTTCCTGATCCGCAACGCCGCGACCGGCGAGGCGCTCGTTCCGGCCGGCGACGACCTGGCGATCTTCTTCGAGGTCTATGGCCGCAATGGCGCTACCCTCGACAAGTGGATGGCGCAGCTGATCGATGCGCCGAACGGCAGCCTCGGCGAGAACCTCGCCGACTTCGACGTGAACCCCGGCAACGGCCTCGGCTCCATCGAGACGATGGGCGGCGAGGTCGGCACGGTGATGTTCGCCTACGCCACCGGCGCGATCTTCGGCGACAAGGACCTGAACGCCATCAACGGCGCGATCGGCGGCGTCATGCAGGGCCTGATCGCGCCCGTGCCGGCGCCGGCCAGCCTCGGCCTGCTGTTCGTCGGGCTCGCCGGCCTGGCGGCCGCGCGGCGCCGCCGCAGCTGACGGTCCGGGCCGCGCCGGCCATCCGGCCGGCGCGGTCCCCTGCGCGCAGGGCGAGCATCGCCCGGCGGCGCGCATCCGTCACGGCGCAGCGTGGCGGCTCACGAGACAAACCACCCGTATCCCGGTCACGTCGCGATCACGTCGAGGAAGACGCCCATGTCCAGCACCCTCTCCTTCGGGACCATCACGGACGGCAGCCTGACCTTCAGCAACATCTCGGTCACCGAGACGGGGGTGGGCGACTTCAACTCGGTGCTCGCCGACGTCAACAGCGCCAATCCGAGCCTGGGCTTCGCGCCGCGCGCGAACCCGAGCCCTTCCATCACCGGCCTCAACTGGTCCGGCTTCGTCGGCGGCGCGACCGGCCCGGGTTCCAGCCTCAGCCTGGTGATCGAATACGACATCTCGAGCGCGGATCCGACGCGGGCGATCACTTCCGTCTTCCGGAACTCCTTCACGCCCGACACGCAGGTGCCGGCCGGCGCGCGGCTGCTGCTGCGCCAGGAGGTGTTCAGCGGCAGCGATCTGGTCGGCATCAGCCAGCTCGAGCGCTCGCCAACCGCGAACGACACTGCCGACCCGCCCTTCGAGATGCCGGGCGACATGCAGCTGAACGGCGCCCATGCGTCCGTGCGGGTGAAGATCACCGTCGAGGTGAGCATCGCCGACACCGCGCCGGCCGGCACCAGCACCTCCTTCAGCATCATGCAGCAGGCCTTCAACTCCGCGCTGCTCCCCGCTTCGCTCGGCGACTACGTGTTCGAGGACAACAACTACAACGGCATCCAGGATGCCGGCGACACGCCGATCGAAGGCGTCACGGTGGTCCTGCTCAAGGACGGGGTCGAGACCGGGCAGGCCGACATCACCGATGCGAACGGCCGCTACGATTTCGCGGGCCTTGCGCCCGGCGACTACAGCGTCCGCTTCGAAACGCCGAACGGCTACGAAAGGACTCTGGAGGATGTCGGCGACGATGCGCTCGACAGCGACATCGACGCGGCCGGCCTCAGCGACGCGGTGACGCTCGGCTTCGGCGAGACCAACACGACGCTCGACGCGGGGTTCATCCGGCGCGCCTCGCTCGGCGACTACGTGTTCTGGGACAAGAACGAGAACGGCATCCAGGATGCGGGCGACGAGGCGATCGAGGGCGTCACGGTCAACCTGCTGAACGCCGACGGCACCCAGGCCGGCGTCTCGACGACCACGGACGCGACCGGCTTCTACCAGTTCTCCAACCTGCTGCCCGGCGACTATCGCGTCGAGTTCGTGACGCCGACGGGCTTTGCCCCGACCGTGGCGGACCAGGGCAGCGATGCGGCGGACAGCGACGCCGACGTCGCGACCGGGCGGACCCCGGTCGTCACGCTCGGCTCCGGCGAGCATGACGACTCGCTCGACGCCGGCTTCGTGAAGCCGATCGTGCAACCGAGCGCCGAGCTCGGCGACCGGGTCTGGCTCGACAAGGACGCCGACGGCATCCAGGACGCCGACGAGAACGGCATCGCCAACATCAAGGTCGAGCTGCTGGACGCGACCGGCACGACCGTCCTGCGCACCGAGTTCACCGACGGCGCCGGCGACTACCTGTTCAGCGGCCTGCAGGCCGGCAGCTATCGCGTGCGCTTCGACACCACGGGCTACCGGCAAAGCCCGGCGGACCAGGGCGACGACGCGCTGGACAGCGATGCCGGCGCGGGGGGCGTGACGGGCATCTACACGCTCGCCGATGGCGAGCAGAACCTCACGGTGGATGCGGGCCTCTATCGGCCCGCCGCCATCGGCGACCGGGTGTGGCTCGACCTGAACGCCAACGGCGTGCAGGACGGCGGCGCCGAGGCCGGCATCCCGGGCATCAAGGTGGAGTTGCTGGACCAGAACGGCGACGTCGTCGCCTTCCAGTTCACCAACCTGACGGGCAACTACCTCTTCACGGATCTCGACCCCGGCACGTACAGCGTGCGCTTCGACACGGCCGGCTACGAGCAGAGTCCGGCGGACCAGGGCAACGACGCCTTCGACAGCGACGCGGGCGTGGGCGGCGTGACCGGCCCCTACACGCTGCTGTCGGGCGACACCAACCTGACGGTGGATGCCGGCCTGTATCGCCTGGCCGGGCTGGGCGACTATGTCTGGCTCGATGCGAACGGCAACGGGCTGCAGGACGACGGCGCCACCGGCCTTGGCGGCGTCACCGTGCTGCTGCTCGATGCGGTCGGCAACCCGACCGGCGCCTCCACCGTCACGGCGGCGGACGGTTCCTACAGCTTCGATGGCCTGGTACCGGGCAGCTACGGCGTGCAGTTCGTCGCGCCCGCCGGCTACGCCTTCACCGCGCCCGACGCCGGCTCCGACAGCAACGACAGCGATGCGAACCCGGCGACCGGCAAGACGCAGAACGTCACGCTGCTGTCGGGCCAGTTCAACGGCACGCTGGATGCAGGACTGGTGCGCCTGACGCCGGTGATCGAGGTGGTGAAGACCACCAGCGGCGACGTGAATGTCGCGGGCACGGACGGGATCACGCTGCTGGCGGGGTCGGACGTGTTCTGGACCTATGCGGTGACGAACACGGGTCCGGTGGACCTGACGAACATCGTGCTGAACGACGACGTGGAGGGGGCGATCACCAACCTCGTCTCGGGCGACGATGGCGACAACGTGCTCGAGGTCGGGGAGACCTGGATCTACAAGGCCTCGGGCACGGCGGTGCTGGGCGACTACGACAATGTCGCGACCGTCACGGGCCAGTTCACCGACGGCCTCGGCACGGCAACCGACGTCCAGGATACGGACCCGAGCAGCTATGTCGGCGTGCGCCCGGATGTGGACATCGAGAAGCTGGTTTCTGTGGATGGCGGCGCGACCTTCGTGGATGCGGACGACCCGACGGGCCCGCAGCTGCTGGAGGGGACGAACCAGCCAATCTTCAAGTTCGTGGTGACGAACACCGGGACGGTGGCGCTGACCAACCTGGTTGTCGATGACGACAAGCTGGACCTGAACGGCGCGGCGGGCGGCGATACGGTGACGATCCCGACGCTGGCGGTGGGCGAGGTCACGGAGTTCACGGTGACGGGCGCGTGGCAGGCGGGCCAGCACGTGAACACGGCGACGGTCGCGGGCAGCTTCACCGACGACTGGGGCAACTCGGCCGATGTCGGCGACAGCGACAAGGCACATTACGTGGGCGTCGAGAACCTGACGCCGGTGATCGAGGTGGTGAAGACCACGAGCGGCAACGCGAATGTCGCGGGCACGGACGGGATCACGCTGCTGGCGGGCTCGGATGTGTTCTGGACCTACGCGGTGACAAACACGGGTCCGGTGGACCTGACGGACATTCTGCTGAACGACGATGTGGAAGGCCCGATCACGAACCTTGTCTCGGGCGATGACGGCGACAGCGTGCTCGAGGTCGGGGAGACCTGGATCTACAAGGCGTCGGGCACGGCGCTGCTCGGCGACTACGACAACGTCGCGACGGTGAGCGGCACCTATACGCCGCCGATCGGCGGGCCGAAGCAGGCGACGGACACGGACCCGAGCCGCTATGTGGGGGTGCGGCCGGATGTGGACATCGAGAAGCTGGTCTCGGTGGATGGCGGCGCGACCTTCGTGGATGCGGACGACCCGGCGGGCCCGCAGCTGCTGGAGGGGACGAACCAGCCGATCTTCAAGTTCGTGATGACGAACACCGGGACGGTGGCGCTCACCGACCTGGTGGTGGACGACGATAAGCTGGACCTGAACGGCGCGGCGGCCGGCGACAGCGTGACGATCCCGACGCTGGCGGTGGGCGAGGTCACGGAGTTCACGGTGACGGGCGCGTGGCAGGCGGGCCAGCACGTCAACACGGCGACGGTCGCGGGCAGTTTCACCGACGACTGGGGCAACTCGGCCAATGTCGGCGACAGCGACAAGGCGCACTATGTCGGCACCTCGGCGCTGCGCAGCCTGGACATCGAGAAGACCACCGACGGTACAAGCAACAGCAACACGACCGACCCGGACTACGACAACGAGGATGCCGCGGACGGCGCCGGCGTGCCGGTCCTGGTCGCGGGCTCCGATGTCACCTGGACGTACAAGGTGACCAACACGGGCCAGGCGTCCTTCGCCGCCGACGAGATCGCGATCGTGGACGATAACGGCACGCCGGGCGATTCCTCGGACGACATGACCATCGCGAATGGGCGGATCGTGCGCATCGCCGACGAGGTCGGCGACAACGACGACCTGCTCGAGGCCGGCGAGGTGTGGCTCTACGAGGCCAGTGGCGTGGTGCAGTCCCTCGGCGGTGCCGGCGCGCCGGTGACCATCCTGATGGAGGGCAACAGCGCGCTCTCCGGCGCGGTCGGCAACACGCGCGAGTTCGGCGCCGGCGGCGTCAACGTGAAGGCCAGCGCCTTCAGCCGCGACAGCACCGGCACCTGGGCCGAGGCCTATCTCGGCGCCTATGGCGGCGGGCTTGGCGTGACAGACGGCAGCGAGGGCAACGGCAGCGGCGAATCGCACACGGTGGACAACACCGGCCGCGACAACTTCGTGCTTTTTGCCTTCGACCAGCAGGTCGTCGTGGACGCGGCCTATCTCGGCTACGTGTTCTGCGACAGCGACCTGCGTCTGTGGATCGGCACGCTGCCCGACGCCTTCACCGCCGACATCATGCTCAGCGACGCGGTGCTTGCGGGCCTCGGCTTCACGGAGGTCAACGAGACCACCCTGAGCACGGCGCGCTGGGCCGACTTCAACAACGGCAACGTCGCGGGCAATGTGCTGGTGATCGCCGCCAACACCGGCGAGCCGACCACGGAGGACTTCTTCAAGATCGAGAAGCTCAAGGTCGCGCCGAGCGGCGAGGGCCTCTACAAGAACATCGCGACCGTCTCGGCGCCCGACACGCCGAGCGACTCCGATGCCAGCCACTACCGGAGCGTTGCGCCGCCGCCGCCCAAGCCGGGCCTCGACCTGGAGAAGACGACGAACGGTCCGAGCAACAGCAACAGCACCACGCCCGACTACGACAACGAGGACACGGCGAACGGGGAAGGCGTGCCGCTGCTGGCAGCCGGCACCCAGGTGACCTGGACCTATCGAGTCGAGAACACCGGCAACACCACCTTCACGGCGGGTGAGATCTCGCTGGTGGACGACAACGGCACGGCCGCCACGGGCGACGACATGTCGATCGCCAACGGAAAGATCGAGCGGATCGCCGACGAGGTCGGCGACAACGACGACCTGCTCGAGGCCGGTGAGGTCTGGCTTTACGAGGCGAAGGGCATCGTCAAGGACCTGACGACGCCGGGCACGACGGTCGGCTTCGACTTCTCCGGCAACAGCTGGACGGATGGCGGCAACGGCAATGTCCGCAGCTGGACCTCGGGCGACGTCTCGGTGAAGGCCAGCGCCTTCAGCCGCACCGAGGCCGGCAGCTGGGCGACCGCCTGGCTCGGCGCCTATGGCGGCGGCCTCGGCGTGACGGATCGCGGGGAGGGCGACGGCAGCGGCAACCGCCACACCGTGGACAACTGGGACCGCGACAACTTCGTGCTGTTCCGCTTCGACCAGCAGGTCGTCGTGGACAAGGCCTTCCTGGGCTACGTCGTCTGCGACAGCGACATCTCGGTCTGGATCGGCACGATCGACAACGCCTTCAACACCACCGTCACGCTGACGGATGGCGTGCTGAACGGGCTCGGCTTCTACGAGGTGAACAACACCACGCTGAGCAGCGCCCGCTGGGCGGACTTCAACAGCGGCAACCTGGCGGGCAACGTGCTGGTCGTCGCCGCCTCTGTCGAGGACAAGACGCCGGACGACTACTTCAAGATCGAGAAGCTGGCGGTCGCCAAGGGTGCCACCGGCGGCGTGTATTCGAACAAGGCGACCGTCTCCGCGCAGGGCGTCAGCGACAGCGACCTCAGCCACTACAAGAACGGCGCGGCCGCAACGCCCGGCATCGACCTGGAGAAGACGACCAACGGGCCGAGCAACAGCAACATCGTCACGCCCGACTGGGACAACGAGGACCTGCCGGATCACGCCGGCGTTCCCATCCTGACGCCCGGATCGGGCGTGACCTGGACCTACAAGCTGTTCAACTCCGGCGAGACGAAGATCGCCGCTGCGGACATCCGGCTGGTGGATGACAACGGCACGATGGGCACGGCCGACGACATGTCCATCGCCAACGGGAAGATCGAGCTGACCGCGAAGCAGGGCGGCAATCAGGACAACATCCTCGATCCGGGCGAGACCTGGTTCTACGAGGCGAAGGGCACGGTGCAGGACCTCACGACCTGGGGCGGCTCTACCACCTTCGACTTCTCGGGCTCCAGCGCGCTGTTCGGGACGCATGGCAACGTCCGCACCTACACGCAGGGCGACCTCTCCGTGAAGGCGAGCGCCTTCAGCGAGGTGAACGGGACGTGGCAGAGCGCCTATCTCGGCGCCTTTGGCGGCGGGCTCGGCGTGACCGACCGCAACGAGGGCGACGGCAGCGGCGACCGGCACACGGTGGACAACATCGGACGCGAGAACTTCATCGTGTTCCGCTTCAACCAGGATGTCGTCGTGGACAAGGCCTTCCTGGGCTATGTCGTCTGCGACAGCGACATCTCGGTCTGGATCGGCAGCGTCAACAACGCGTTCAACACTTCGTTCTCCCTGAACGCCTCGGTGCTCAACAGCCTCGGCTTCACCGAGGTGAACGACACCACCTCCGACAAGGCGCGCTGGGCGGACATCAATGCCGGCAACCTCTCCGGCAACGTGCTGGTGATCGCGGCCTCGCTGGCCGACACCACGCCGGACGACCGCTTCAAGCTCGAGAAGCTGGTCGTCCACAAGGAGCCGGAAGTCGGCTTCTACGAGAATACGGCAACCGTCTGGGTGCCGGGCGCCAGCGACTCCGATGTGAGCCACTACACCAACCCGGATATCTGGCACTGATCGCGATGGCGCCGGGCCGGCCTTGCCGGTCCGGTGCCATCCCGCGTCAATCCGTAAGCAACACCACGTCCTCGGGCGACCACGCCAGGCGCACCATGTCGCCCTCCCCGATGTCCCGCTGCGGCATCGCGTTCGGCGTGTCGGCCGTCATCGTCGCACCGGCACCGGTGCGGCACGCGAAGCGAAGACTTGATCCCATATAGGTCTTCTCGACGACAGTCGCGCCGATGCCCTCTCCATCCGCGCCGTGCGGCAGGATCCGCAGCTTTTCGTAGCGCAGCACCGCAAGAACACCGCCATCCGTGGCGCCATGCGGCGGCGCGATTCCGCGCAGGCGCAGCCCCGCCGGCCCTTCGGCCTCCGCCAGGCCCTCCGCTGCGCGCCCCGTGAGCCGCGCTTCGATCATGTTCGCATGCCCGACGAAGGTCGCGACGAAGCGGTTGGCTGGACGCTCGTAGATCTCGGCCGGTGTGCCGACCTGTTGCAGGCGCCCGGCATTCATCACGGCGATGCGGTCCGACATCGCCATCGCCTCGCCCTGGTCGTGGGTGACGAAGACGAAAGTGGCGCCGAGCTGTCGCTGCAGGCGGCGCAGCTCCTCCTGCATCTGCAGGCGCAGCTGCAGGTCGAGCGCGCCGAGCGGCTCGTCGAGCAGCAGCACGGCAGGGTCGTTCACCAGCGCCCGCGCCATCGCCACGCGCTGGCGCTGGCCGCCGGAAAGCTGGTCCACGCGCCGCTCGCCATAGTCTTCCAGCCGCACCAGGCGCAGCGCCTCCTCCACGCGCCGGGCGGAGGCGGCGCGGTCAGCGCCCTTCATGCGCAGACCGAAGCCGACATTCTCCCGCACGCCGAGATGCGGGAACAGCGCCAGGTGCTGGAATATCATGTTGGTCGGGCGCTCATAGGGCGCCAGGTGCAGCACGCTGCGTCCCTCGATCAGGATGTCGCCCTCGGTCGGCGCCTCGAAGCCGCCGATCGAGCGCAGCAGCGTGGTCTTGCCGCAGCCGGACGGGCCGAGCAGCGAGAAGAACTCGCCCCGCCGGATGTCGAGCGAAACGTCGTCGAGCGCCGCGACGTTGCCGAAGCGCTTGCCGACCTTGCGGATGGAGACGGCGACCGCCTCGGCCGCCATCCCCCTTTCCTGTCCTGGCACTCCGTCTTCTCCGATCAGGCGGCCTTGAAGCGGCCCCAGGCCTCGATCCAGCGATCCATCGCCGCGGGGAAGGCGTAGCGGTGCAGCGGGATGCCCCGCTTCTCCACGTCGTAGCCGAGCCGCGCCTGATCCTCTGCCGAGAAGCTGGCGGCGACGTTGGCGTTGGTGACGGGATACTGCGTCTCCTCGCCGAGCTGCTTGCCGAACTCGTCGGAGAGCGCGCCGTTGATGGCGGCGTGCGCCAGCTCCACGTTGCGGGATTCGCGCGGGATGAAGGCGGAGTGGGTGAACACCAGCAGGCCCTCGCGCGGCCAGTTGTTGGTGACGTTCCGGCCCTGCGCCTGCAGCGCTGCGCGCATCGGGATCCAGCCGAAGATCGCGTCCACCTCGCGCGAGGACATGAGGTTCACTGCTTCCGCGAAGCTACCCCAGATGGTGCGGAAGTTGCGCTTCTTGGAGATCAGGAATTGCGTGACCCTGTTGAGATCCGCCTGCGACATCGTCTCCGGCGAGCGGATGCCGAGATGCAGCGCGGTGAGGCAGATGGACTGGTATGGATCGTCGCGCAGCGCGACGCGGCCGGCGTACTTGTCGTCGAACAACAAGCCCCAGGACTGGGTGAGCGGGTCGTTCTCCGGGATCCGGTCGCGGTCATAGACGACGCTGTCATAGCCCCAGACGACGGGCAGCATGAAGGTGTTGTCGCCACGCTTCGTGATCTCGGACTGGAACAGCGGCGAGATCTTCGCCGCATTCGGGATCTTCGAGAGATCGAGCGGCCGCGCGAGTTCCTGCCCCGCGCGTTCCCGCAGCACGGGCGCCTGGATGAAGCCGGTGGTGGAGTACATCAGGTCGTAGCGGCTGGTGCCGCCCGGCGCCATCAGCTTCGCCGCGGTGTCCGTCGGCGAGACATAGGGCAGGTTCTCGATGCGCGCGTTGATCTGCCGCTCCAGGATGGCGCGCGCGCCATTTGGCAGGAAGGGTCCCGGCATCACCGCGACCAGACGGCGCTCCTGCGCCGAAGCGGGGCCGA
This sequence comes from Falsiroseomonas bella, assembly GCF_003173615.1. Taxonomy (GTDB): domain Bacteria; phylum Pseudomonadota; class Alphaproteobacteria; order Acetobacterales; family Acetobacteraceae; genus Falsiroseomonas; species Falsiroseomonas bella. The sequence goes on from NZ_QGNA01000001.1 coordinate 1,175,549, forward strand.
TGCCCGCGGCGAGCGCGGCACCGCCGGCCAGGCCGAGCGCGGCACGGCGCCCGAAAGCATGTGTCGTCATCGTCACCTCCTCTGTTGTGGCAGTCGTGGAATTCATGTCGAGCGATCGGCTCGGCGGCCGATCGCGAAGGCCGCCAGCGACAGGGCGGTGGAGACCAGGATGATCACCACCGCCATCGCGGGCAGGTGCGGCGCGATCTCGTCCACCACCAGCAGCCAGAACAGCACCGGGATGGTGCGGTCATGGCCGCTGACGAAGACGGTGCGGATGAACTCGTCGAAGGAGAGGGTGAAGGCGAAGAGCGCGGTTGCGACCACCGCCGGCATCAGCATCGGCCAGACCACGTGGCGGAACACCTTCAGCGGCGTCGCGCCCAGGTCCATCGCCGCTTCCTCCAGCGTGCGGTCGAAGCCGTGCACGCGCGGATAGAGCGTGAGGAAGGCGAAGGGCAGCACGTAGTTCACATGCGCGACCAGCACCGTGGTCCACAGGTCGGACCGGATCTCCATGTAGCCGAAGAAGATCAGCAGCACGATGCCGCCCACGATGCCTGGCAGCAGCACCGGCAGCAGGATCAGGTTCAGCACCAGCGACTGCCCGCGCACGCCATGCCGGAAGCCGAGCGCCAGCAAGAGCGCGAGCGAGGTGGAGATCACCGCGGCCGTCGCGCCGACGGCCAGCGAATTGGCGAAGGCCGCGATCAGGTCCGCGCTGTCCAGCACCTGCGCATACCACTTCGTCGTCGCGCCCTGCAGCGGGAAGCCGGTGGAGGTGCTGTCGTTGAAGGACAGCAACAGGATGACGATCAGCGGCAGGTAGAGGAAGGTCAGGAACAGCCCGGTGTAGAGGAAGAGCCCCGTCCGCCACCAGCGATACGGGTCGCGCGCGCGCGGCGCCGCGGCGCTCACTTCTTGCCTCCGGTGAAGACCTCGGCGATCCCGATCCAGCGGCCCGTCACCAATAGCAGCGCGCCGACGATCCCGACCAGCGTGACGGACAGCGCCGCGCCCATCGCCCAGTTGTTGTTCGACAGGAACTGCGAGGCGATCATGTTGCCCAGCATGATGCCCGATGTGCCGCCCAGCAGCCGTGGCGTGACATAGGCCGAGACCGCCAGCAGGAACACCATGATGCAGCCGGAGAGCACGCCCGGCCAGGACAGCGGCAGCACGACGTGGCGAAAGGTCTGCCAGGGTCGCGCCCCGAGATCCGCCGCCGCCTCCAGCAGCTTCGGGTCGATGCGTCCGAGTGCCAGGTAGATCGGCAGCGTCATGAACAGCGTGTACACATAGACCAGGCCGACATAGACCGCGCCCTCGTTGTAGAGCAGCCACTCCACCGGCGCGTCGGTGATGCCCAGCGCCATCAGGCTCTGGTTGATCAGCCCGTTGCGGCCGAGGATCGGCAGCCAGACGAAGGTGCGTACCACGTAGCTGATCCAGAAGGGCACGAAGACCGCGACCAGCCATACCGCCTTCCACGCGCCGCGCCGCGTCGCGAGGAACCACGCGAGCGGATAGGAGACCAGCAGCGAGAGCAGCGTGGTCAGCGCCGCCATGCGCAGCGTCTTGACGATGAGGTCGAGGTAGAGCGGTTCCTCGATGATGCGGGCGTAGCTGTCGAAGACGAAGTCCGGCGTGGTGCCGAAGATCGAGGATCGCCAGAAGGAGACGGCGACCATGAAGGCCACCGGCGCCAGGCCGAAGACCAGAAGCCAGGCGACGCCGGGCAGCATCAGCCAGAACGGCTTTCCGATCGGCCGCACGCCGGGGAAGGGGCGCGGCATCGTTCAGCCGCCCCGCGCGCGGCGTGTCGCGGCAAGGTCCAGCGCGCCGCCCGTCACCACCACGCCGTAGTCGCGCAGGGCCGCCGCCACGCTCACCTTGCCTTCGCGCACATCGGCCAGCACTGCCGCGGGATCGCGCGCGAAGGGATCGCCGTAGCCGCCGCCGCCGCCGAGCGTGAAGCGCAGCCGGTCGCCGGCGTGCAGGCGGCGGTAGATGCCGTGCTCCGCCGGCTGGCCATTCACCCAGAGGCCACCACCGCGTCCCGCGCCGCCGCCCGCGCGCCCGCCGATCGGGAAGCTGCCGCCCTCGCTGCGCCCGTTCAGCCGCACGGAGCTCTCGACATAGCCGCCGGCCAGATCGGCGTTCAGCACCTCGAACTCGACCTCCTGGCCAAGGCCGCCGCGGAATTGGCCGGGGCCGGCGCTGTCGGTCACGAATTCCTTGCGGCGATAGACGATCGGCGCCTCGCGCTCCGTCACCTCCATCGGGATGTTCGCGGTGTTGTTCGGGAAGCAGAGCGTCGGCCAGCCATCCTGCCGCACGCTGCCGCCGAAGCCGCCGGAATGCTGCGAGATGGCGAGGAAGCTGCGCCCGTCGCGCCAGCGCCCGTGCAGGTACATCTCGTTCGCCGGGCAGCCGCCGTTGCCGCCCAGCACCGCTTCCGGCAGCACCTGTTCCAGCGCGCCGTAGATCACCTCCGGCAGCAGGTGCGAGATCATGGTGCGGCCCCAGGTGGAGGCGGGCGGGCGGCTGTTCACCGCCGTGCCCTCCGGCGCCAGGATCGTGATGGCGCGCATGCAGCCATCGTTGTTCGGCACGTCCGGGTCCAGCGCCAGCTTGATGGGATAGGCGCTGTAGCTGCGCGTCATGTTCAGCGTGCAGTTCACCGCCGCGCGCACCTCGCCGGATGTGCCGGCGAAGTCGATCGTCACCTGGTCATCCGCGATCGTCAGCGCCACCTTGATCAGGATCTGCTCGCCGGTGACAGGCAGCGGCGGCAGCAGCGTTTCGCTGCGCCAGGTGCCCTTGGGCAGCTTCGCGATCTTGGCCCGCAGGCTCCGCTCGCTGCGCGCGGTGATCTCCGCGCCGAGCTCGCCCAGGTCCTCGAGCCCCGTTTCCGCCAGCATCGCCGTCAGGCCGCGCGTGCAGACGTTGTTGGCGACGAGCTGCGCGCGCAGGTCGCCCAGCACCTTCTCCGGCACGCGGATATTGGCGCGGATGAAGGCGAAGATCGCCTCGTTGAGCTTGCCCGCCTCGTAGAGCTTCATGATGGGGATCTTCAGCCCCTCCTCGTACATGTCCTTCGATTCAAGCGTGGACATGCGCCCGCCCATGTCGAGGTGATGAACGATGCAGAGGGTGAAGCCGACCAGCTTGTCGCGATGGAAGATCGGCGATGCGACGGAGATGTCGATCAGGTGGCCGCTGGCGGCCCAGGGGTCGTTGGTGATGATCACGTCGCCCGGCTGCAGCGTCTCCGCCGGGAAGACCTTCAGGAAGTTGCGCATCACCTCCGGCACGATGCCGAGGAAGCCGGCTGTCGTGACCGTCGAATGCGCCAGCATGTCCGCGCGCGCGTCGAACACGGCGCAGCAGAAATCGTGGTACTCCTTGACCGAGGGCGTGTAGGCGGTGCGGATCAGCCCCTGGGCCGCCTCATCCACGATGGCGACCAGGCGGTTCCACAGCACCTGCACGGAAACGGCGTCGAGGCGCATCGCTCAGCCCTCCCGATCCGGCGTGGCGAGGTCGATGATCAGCGCGCCCGAGTCGTGCACGCGCAGGATGTCGCCGGGCCCGATCACGGTGGTGGATTCGCGCTCCTCCACGATGGCGGGGCCGACGATCTCCTGGTGCAGCGCGAGGGTCTCGCGGCGATACACCGGTGTCTCCTCGAAGCGCGCGGCGTCGTGCTGCCAAGCCGGGCGTGTCGTGACCGGAGCGCCTGGCTTGCCAGCGCGGGGCGCCGGCAGGGCCGGTGGCGGCTGCGGTTGGCGCGCTTCCACGCGCAGTGCCGCGATCTCGATCGGATTGTCGTCGTCCACCTTGCCGTAGAGCGCCTCATACGCCGCGACGAAGCCGGCCGCGAGCTGTTCGGGCAGCGTCGCATCCAAGGCACCGCCGATCGGGATCTCCAGCGCGTGGTCCTGGCCGTGGTAGCGCAGATCGGCACTACGGCGGACCTCCGGCGTGGCATCGGGCGGCAATAGCGCGACAGCCTCCGCGGCCAGCGCCTCGAGCTCCTGCGCGACCGCGGCGACGTCCAGCCCGGCGAGGCGCCGGTTCACCGGCCGGCTGCGCTCGAAGGCGATGGGCGCGGCGAGCAGGCCGAGGGAGGACATCACGCCGGCCAGCGGCGGGACCACCACGCGGCGGCAGCCGAGACGGCGCGCGAGGCCGACCGCATGGACCGGTCCCGCGCCGCCCGTCACCACCAGCGCAAGCGCGGCCGGCGACTTTCCCTTGTCCGCGACATAGACGCGGCCGGCTGCGGCCATCGTCTCGTTGACGATCGCATGGATGCCAGCCGCCGCGCGTGCCGTGTCGAGCCCTGCCGGCTCGGCGACACGCGCGGCGATCGCGGCCTCGGCCCGCGCGCGGTCCAGCTTCATGTCGCCGCCGAGGAAGAAATCCGGGTTGAGATAGCCGAGCGCGAGATCGGCGTCCGTGACCGTCGGCGCCACGCCGCCCAGGCCGTAGCAGGCGGGCGCGGGATCGGAGCCCGCGCTTTCCGGCCCCACGCGAATCAGGCCGAGATCGTCCACCCGCGCGATGGAGCCGCCGCCGGCGCCGATCTCCAGCAGGTCATAGACCGGCACGGCCACGGGCATGCCGCTCCCGGCCTTGAAGCGGTGCACGCGGTCCACCTCGAAATGACGCGTGCGCGCGGCGCGCCCTTCCTCCACGAGGCAAAGCTTCGCCGTGGTGCCGCCCATGTCGAAGGCAAGCAGGGAGGAGAGGCCGAGCCGGCCGCCGAAATAGATGGCGGCCTCCACGCCTGCCGCGGGCCCGCTTTCGACGATCTGCACCGGGAAGCGCTTTGCGATGTCGGCAGTCGCTGTGCCGCCGTTGGACAGCATCATGAACAGCGGCCGCGCATAGCCGCGCTGCCGCAGGCCGTGCTGCAGCCGGTCCAGATAGGTGGCGGTCAGCCGCTTCACATAGGCGTCCACCACGGTGGTGGAGCTGCGTTCGTATTCCTTCGGCTCGGGATGCACCTCATGCGACAGCGAGAGTTCCGCGTCGGGCAACTCTTCGCGCAGGATTTCGGCGATGCGCCGCTCATGCGCCGGATTGGCATAGGCATGCAGCAGGCAGACCGCGACGGCGTCGACATTCGCTTCGCGGAAGCGGCGCGCCGCCTCGCGCACATCCCCCTCCTGCAACGGTTCCAGCACGCTGCCATCGGCCAGCACGCGCTCCCGCACGCCGAGGCGCAACTCGCGCGGAACCAGCGGCGCTGGGTAGCGGATGAACATGTCGAACAGGTCGTAGCGCACCTCGCGCCGCATCTCGATCACGTCCCGGAAGCCGGCGGTCGCGATCAGGCCGGTGCGCGCGCCGCGCCGCGTCAGGATGGCGTTGGTGACGAGGGTGGTCGCATGGATCACGCCCGCGGCCTCGGCCGCGAAGCCCGGGCGCTCTGCCTCCAGCGCGGCGATGCCGCGGAACACCGCTTCCTCCGGCGCATGCGGCGTGGTCAGGACCTTGGCGGCGAGCACGCTGCCCTCCTCGACCAGCACGAAGTCGGTGAAGGTGCCGCCGATGTCGATGCCAAGCCGCGGGCCTGCGCTCATGCCGGTGCCGTCTCCGTTGCGGGCTGGACGTGGGCGGAAAGCGGTGCAGGATCGCCGGGCACCGCGGAAGGGACAGGGTGATGAGCGTGATGATCGTGGGCGCCAGCGGCTTCGTCGGGCTCGCCCTGGCCGAGCATCTGCTGGCGCGCGGGGACGCGGTGGTCGCCGCCGATATCGAGGCGTTGCCGCCGCGCGCCGCGCGCGACTTCGCCGCGCTGCCTGGCCGGCTGATCGCCGTCGAGCGGCTCGACGCCACGGATGGGGAGACCTATGCGGCGCTGGTCGCGCGCCACCGTCCGCGCGCCATCGTGCATCTTGCCGCGCTCACGCCGCTCGGCCGCGTGCCACCGGCGCTGGCGCGTCGCACGGCGGCGGTGAACGTGCTCGGGCCGCTGAACGCGGTCGCTGCCGCCGCGGCGCTGCCGGGCTGCTTCCTCGTCGTCGCTTCTTCCGGCTCGGTCTTCGGCGCCGCCGGCTTCGATGCGCCTGTGCTGGACGCCAGCATCCGCCCCGACCCGCAGAGCATCTATGGCGTCGCCAAATTCGCCGGCGAGCGGATGAGCCTGCTTGCCGCCGCCGAGGCCGACGTGCCGCTCGCCGTGGCGCGGCTGTCCTCGGTCTTCGGCCGGTGGGAGCGCGCGACGGGCGCGCGCCCGATCGCCTCGCCGCTGCTGCGACTCACGCAGCACGCACTGGCCGGTGAGCCGGCCGTGATCGCCGATGCCGGCAAGCGCGACTTCATCTACTCGGCGGATGTCGCCGCCGGCCTCGCGAGCCTCGTGGACACGGCAAAGCCCGCGCCGAAGCCGCTGCATCTCGCGCCGGGCATCACCTGGTCGCTGGCAGAGTGGTGCGAGGGGCTGGCGCGGCGCGTCCCCGGCTTCACCTGGACGCTCGACGCCGACGACCTTGCCGCCGAGTCCGCCTCCAACGCGCGCGCGCCGATGGAGACGGAGTCGCTCGCCGCCCTCACGGGCTTCCGCGCCGCCTATGACATGGAGCACGCGATGGAGGACGATCTCGCCTGGCGGCGCGCAGCGGCCGACTGACCGAAGCGGCGCCGCGGGCCTCACGCGCCGCCCTCCGTCCAGCCTGCCTCGGCCTGCATCAGCGCGGCGGTGCCCACCACGCCGTCGCGCAACGCCGATGGCGCCATGCGATCCGCGACGCTGCGCCCGTCGCCGTCGCGCAGCACCGCGCGGAAGGCGGCGTCCATGGCCGCGATCGCGGCGCGCTGCGCATCGCCCGGATAGATCACGATGGCGAAGCCGAGTTGGGCAAGGCGTTCGGGCGGCAGCGGCAGGCCATGCGCGCTCATGCTGGCATTCAGCAGTTGCGGCACGCCCGGCAGCGCGGCGCCGGCCGTCTGCATCGCGGCCGCATCCTCCAGCCCTTCGACGAAGGCGATGTCCGCACCCTCGGCGAGATAGGCGCGCATCCGCGCGAACGCCGCATCCAGTCCCTCGGGCTTCACCGCATCGGTGCGCGCGATGATCAGCGGCCCGCCGCCCCCCATCTGCTCGACCGTGGCGCGCGCGGCGCGGATGCGCGCCAGCATCTCCGCCTGCGCCACCACCGCCACGCCCTCGAACAGGCCGCAACGCTTCGGGAAGGGCTGGTCCTCGATGTGGAGCGCCGCGACGCCGAGCCGCGCATAGCGCCGCACGGCATGGGCCAGGTTCAGCAGGCCGCCATAGCCCGTGTCGGCATCGGCGATCACCGGTGCGCCGCCGGCGCCCTCCACGATCTCGCCGATGCGCGCTTCCATCTCCGACAGGCCGAGGATGCCGAGGTCGGGCTGCCCGGCGGCGCGGGCAATGGCGCCGCCGCTCGCATGCAGCGCCGCGGCGCCCGCATGGATGGCGAGCCTGGCCGAGAGCCCGTCCCAGACGCCGGGCGCCAGCACCGGCATCCTGCCGGCGCCTGCCGCCATCAAGGCGCGCAACCTCTCCGCGGCCGCAAAGCCCATTGCCCCGTCCGCTCTCCCTTCCGTCGCTCCGCCCGGACGAGGCTTGATCGCCCGGGCGCTGTTCGGTATGGCGAACACTGTCCGGAAAACAGACTGCATGGGGAGGCCGAGGCTGGTCAAGTCCGCAACCAGGGCGCTGGACGTGCTGGAGCTGCTGGCCGCGCGGCCCGAGGCGATGTCGCATGGCGAGATCGCGCGCGCGCTGCGCATCCCGAAGAGCAGCCTGACCGAGCTTCTCGCCACCCTCGAGCAGCGGCACTACGTGGTGCGCGAGGGCAGCGGCACGGCGGAGCGCATGCGCCTCGGCCCCGCCGTGCTCGGCCTCGCCGGCGTTCTGCTGCGCCGCACCGACGTCACGCGCCTCGCGCAGCCCGTCGTCGCCGCGCTGATGACCCGCACCGGCGAATCCGCCGCGCTGGTCGTGCGCGAGGGCGCGGAGGTCGTCGTGGTCTGCAAGGAGAACTGCAACCAGCCGATCCTCTACTCGCTGCAGCTCGGCGAGCGCGGGCCGGTGAATGCCTCGGCCGGCGGCAAGGCCATCCTTGGCGCGTCCTCCGCCGCCGAGATCGAGGCCTACCTCGCCCTCGGCGCGCTGCCGCGCCTCACGCCGCGCACCATCACCGAACCCGCCGCCCTGCGGCGCGAATTCGCCACCATCGCGCGCAGCGGCATCGCCTTCAGCCGCGAGGAGATGATCGAAGGGATCATCGCCATGGGCCACGCCGTGCTGGACGCCACCGGTCAGCCCTGCGCCGGGCTTTCGGTGGGCGTGCCCAAGGTGCGCTTCACGAAGGAGAAGGAGCGCCTGCTGGCCGACGCGCTGCGCGCCGCCGCGGCCGAGATCTCCGCCATGCTGGGCTGGCGCGACCAACCGAGGAGGGCAGCCGGATGACCGGCGGACAGACGATCACCCAGAAGATCCTCTCGCGCATCTGCGGCCGCCGCGTCGCGCCAGGCGAGGTGGTGATGCCGCAGGCGGAGCTGATCACCGTGCATGACTGGTACACGGTGAACGCCTTCCGCACGCTGGAGGAGTTCGGCGTCACCAAGCTGCACGACGCGTCCCGCGTGCTGCTGGTGACGGATCACGAGCCGCTCGCCGTCTCCCCCCAGGCCTTCGCACGGCAGCAGGCGGTGCGCGGCATCGCGAAGCGCTTCGGTGTGACGCACCGCGACTCCGGCCGCGGCGGCCTCGGCCATGTCTTCCCGGTGGAGGAAGGCTTGGTCACGCCGGGCATGTTCGTCTTCGCCTACGACCCGCATGTGACGAATTTCGGCGCCGTCGGCGCGCTCGGCATCGCCGTGCTGACCGAGATCCCGGAAGTGCTCGCCTGCGGCTCCGTCTGGCTGGAAGTGCCGGAGACGCTGCGTGTCGAGATCACCGGCAGCCTGCCCTTCGGCGTCTTCGCGCGCGACGCGGCGCAGAAGCTGATCGGCAGCCACGATGCCGCGCTGTTCGAGGATGCGGTGGTGGAATATGGCGGGCCGGGGCTTGCCTCGCTCGGCATGGATGCGCGCCACACGCTGTGCAACACGCCGGTCGAGCTCGGCGCCGTCTCCTCCATCGTGGAGCCCGACGCGGTCTGCATGGCCTATGCGACGGCGCGCGCGCAGCGGCCGATCCATGCCGCGCTGCCCGATGCGGATGCGAGCTATCGCGCGCGCATCACGCTGGATCTCTCGTCGCTCGCGCCGCAGGTCGCGCTGCCGCCGACGCCCGACAATGTGGTGGACGTGACGCAGGCCGCCGGCAAGCCGATCGGCCATGCCTTCATCGGCTCCTGCGCGTCGGGGATGCTGGACGACCTGCGTGTCGCGGCCGCGGTGCTGCGCGGACGGCAGGTGGCCGAGGGCGTGCGCATGATCGTCACGCCGGCGACGCAGCAGGTGGCGGCGGACGCCGCGGCCGAAGGGTTGATCGAGGTGTTCCTGCGCGCCGGCGCGATGGTGACGGCGCCGGGCTGCGGCGTCTGCGCCGGCGGGCGCATCGGCGGCGTGACGGCAGGCGAGCATTCCATCGGGACCGGCACGCGCAACGAGCCCGGGCGGCTCGGCGCGCATGAGGCGGTGCTGCACATCGCGGGGCCGGCGACGGTCGCCGCATCCGCGGTGGTCGGCAGCATCGCCGATCCGCGGCCCTTCCTGCGCGAGGCGGCCTGGGGGATGGCGGCATGAGCGAGCTGACGCTGCGCGGACGCGCCTGGGTCTATCCCGACAACGTGGCGATCGACGGCGACCTGATGGCGCTGGAATGGGCGCTGAAGCGCGAGACGCGGCCCGAGGTGTTGCGGGAGCATGTCTTCGCCGGCCTGGATCCCGATTTCCCGAAGCGCGCGCAACCCGGCGACATCGTCGTCGGCGGCAAGCGCTTCGCGCAGGGCAACCCGCACATCCAGGGGATGATCGGCCTGCGCGGCTGCGGTGTCGGGCTGATTGCTGAGAGCATCCCGATCGGCTCCTTCCGCAACGCGCTCGCTGCCGGTTTGCCCGTGCTGCCGCGCTGCCCCGGCGTGCGCGCGATGTTCGCGAACGCCGAGGAGATCGAGGTGGACTTCGCCGCGGCGCGCGTCCGCAACCTGACGCGCGGCACCGAGGCGAGCTTCCCGCCGCTCGGCGCACATCTGGTCGAGATGCTGCGCGCCGGCGGCTGGGGCCCGATGTTCCGCCGTCGCCTTGATGCGATGGCGGCAACCTGATCCGAACCAAACCGGGAGACGACGAGATGACGACGAACTTCGCTCTTACGCGCCGCCACGCTATGGCCGGCGCCGCGCTTGCGACGCTCGCCGCGCCGCGCGCGATGGCGCAGGCCTATCCGGCCCGCCCGGTGCGCCTGGTGGTGCCCTTCCCGCCGGGCAACACCTCCGACATCCTCGCGCGGCTCGTCGCGGAGGAGGTGCAGAAGCGCCGCGGCGTGACGGTGGTGGTGGAGAACCGGCCCGGCGCCTCTGGCGCGCTCGGCGTGCAGGCGGTGACCGGCGCGCGGGCGGATGGGCTGACGCTTCTGGTCACCACGCAGTCGCCCATCGTGGTGAATCCGCCGCTGATGAAGAACCCGCCCTATGATCCGGTGCGCGAACTCTCGCCCGTGGCGCTGTTCGCGCGTACCGGCTTCATCCTGATCGCCGCGCCGGACTTCCCGGCGAACAGCATGGCGGAAGCCGCGCGCGTGCTGCGCGCGGGACCTGCGGGCCGCTTCAGCGCGGCCAATCCCGGCCTCGGCACACTGAGCCACCTGGCGATGGCGCTGATGGCGCTGCAGCTCGGCACGCAGATCGAATCCGTCCCCTATCGCGGCAGCGCCGCCGCGCTCGTGGACGTGACCGCAGGGCGCGTGCCGCTGATGATCGACGGCTTCAATTCCGCCGTGCCGCAGGTGCGCGGCGGCAAGGCGAAGGCGCTGGCGGTCGTGGCGCGCCAGCGCTCCGCGCTGGTGCCGGACGTGCCGAGCATGGCCGAGAGCGGCGTGCCGGAACTGGCGGAGCTGGAGGCGCTGTCCTGGACCGGCCTGTTCGGCCCCGCCGGCACGCCGCCCGAGGTCGCGGCGTGGTGGACCGCCGCGCTGGGCGAGGTGATGCGCGATCCCGCCATCGTCGAGAAGCTCGCCCAGACCTTCATCGAGGCCGTGCCTCCCAACTCCGCCGAGGCCTTCGCGCAGGAGATCGCGGCCGATCTGGCGAAGTGGACGCGCGTGGTGCGCGACGCGCGGATCGAGCAACAGTAAGCATCGCGGCGCCGCGTCAGCCTTTCGGCAAGGCCGACGCGGCGACGACGCGGAACAGCAGGTCCTCGCGCCAGGGTGCCGCGATCAGGCGCGATCAGATGTCGAGATTCGCGACCTTCAGCGCGTTCTCCACGATGAAGTCGCGGCGCGGCTCCACCACGTCGCCCATCAGGGTGGAGAACACCGTCTCGGCATCCTCGATATCCTCCACCCTCACGCGCAGCAGCGTGCGGTTGGCGGGGTCGAGCGTGGTCTTCCAGAGCTGGTCGGGGTTCATCTCGCCCAGCCCCTTGAAGCGCTGGATCGTCAGACCGCGGCGGCCCTGGGCGATGATGCGGTCCCAGACCATCAGCGGGCCGTGCTGCGCGGCATCGGCGCCCGTGTCGAAGCCCAGCATCGCAGGACCAGCCGCGTAGTCGCGCGCGAATCCTTCGCGCCGCTCGTCCAGCCAGCGCGCCTCGGCGCTCTTCAGCGCCGTCGCGTCCAGCACGTGGCGCTCCGCGACGCTGCGCACCACGCGGCCGAGCGAAAGGGTCGCGCCATCGGCGGTCGCCTTCCAGCCGCGCTCATTCTCAGGCGCCAGCGCATCCAGGCGCTGCTGCAGCAGCGCGGCGGCATTCGGCGCGCGCTCCGGGTCGAGCGTCAGCGCGCCGGCCACGGCGGCCTGCTCGACGATCTCGGCGGGCACCTGCGTCGCCAGGCGACGGATGCGCGCCTGCACCTGGCGCAGCCGGTCCACTTCCTCGCGCAGCTCGTCGCCGCGAAGCTCCCGCCCGTCGGCGAAGCGCAGCCGTGCGCCGGCCAGCGCCTTCTCCAGCAGGAAGTCCTCCAGCGCGCGGTCGTCCTTCAGGTAGCGCTCGTCATTGCCGCGCTTGGCGCGATAGAGCGGCGGCTGCGCGATGAAAAGATGCCCGCGCCCGATCAGCTCGTGCATCTGGCGGAAGAAGAAGGTCAGCAGCAGCGTGCGGATATGGCTGCCGTCCACGTCCGCGTCCGTCATGATGACGATGCGGTGGTATCGCAGTTTTTGCGGGTCGAAGCCGCCCTTGTCGGCGGGGCCCGGCCCGATGCCCGTTCCGAGCGCGGTGATCAGCGTGCCGACCTCCGCGCTCGACAGCATCTTGTCCATGCGCGCGCGCTCGACGTTGAGGATCTTCCCCTTGAGCGGCAGGATCGCCTGGAAGCGCCGGTCGCGCCCCTGCTTGGCGGAGCCGCCCGCGCTGTCGCCCTCGACGATGAAGAGCTCGCTCTTCGCCGGATCCTTCTCCTGGCAGTCGGCGAGCTTGCCGGGCAGGGTGGAGATGTCGAGCGCGTTCTTGCGCCCGACCTTCTCGCGCGCGAGCTGCGCCGCCTTGCGCGCCGCGGCGGCGAGCACGACCTGCTCGATGACCTGCTTCGCCTCCTTCGGATGCGTCTCGAACCAATGGCCGAGCGCGTCGGCCACCGCCATCTGCACCACCGGCTGCACTTCCGACGAGACCAGCTTGTCCTTGGTCTGCGACGAAAACTTCGGGTCCGGCACCTTCACGGACAGCACGGCGGTCAGGCCCTCGCGCATGTCCTCGCCCGAGAGCTCGACCTTCTCCTTCTTCGCCAGGTCCTCGGCGTATTTCGCGACGACGCGCGTCAGCGCCTGGCGGAAGCCGGCCTGGTGCGTGCCGCCGTCGCGCTGGGGGATGTTGTTGGTGAAGCACAGCGCCAGCTCATGCGGGCTGTCGTTCCACCACATCGCCAGCTCGACGCGGATGCCGATGTCGGTGTCCTTGCTGACCAGCGAGATCGGCGGCTTGAAGATCGGCTGCTTGCTGCGGTCGAGCCATTCCACGAAGGCGACCAGGCCGCCCTCGAAGCGGAATTTCTGTTCCTGCGCCGGCACATGCCGGTCGTCGCGCAGCTCGATGGCGAGGCCGCTGTTGAGGAAGGCCAGCTCACGCAGGCGCCGCTCCAGCACGGCGAAGTCGTATTCGGTCTTGGTGAAGGTCTTGTCGGAGGGCTTGAAGGTCACCTCGGTGCCGTTCGGGTGGTCGGACGGGCCCACCACCTTCAGCGGCTGCACCGTCTCGCCATGCTCGAAGCGGATGAAGTGCTCCGTGCCGTCGCGCCAGATGCGGACCTCCATCCACTCCGACAGCGCGTTCACCACCGCCGCGCCGACGCCGTGCAGGCCGCCCGAGACCTTGTAGGAGTTCTGGTTGAATTTTCCTCCCGCATGGAGGCGGGTGAGGACGACTTCCGCGGCGGAGACGCCTTCCTCCGGGTGGATGTCCACGGGGATGCCGCGCCCGTCGTCCAGCACGGTGACGCTGCCGTCGCCGTTCAGCGTGACGGCGCAGCGCGTGGCGAAGCCCGCCTGCGCCTCGTCCACGGCGTTGTCGATGATCTCGAATGCCATGTGGTGCAGGCCCGAGCCGTCGTCGGTGTCGCCGATATACATGCCCGGCCGCTTTCGCACGGCCTCGAGCCCCCGCAGCACGGTGATGGAGGCGCTGTCATAGGCCTCCTGCCCCTCGTTTCCGGGGGTCGGTGGCGTGGCGCGCGCGGCGGCGTCGGACATGCCGGCGGATACTCCTGGGGCGATGCGGCTGATCCGCCTGAATATAGGGATTCAGGCGGGATTCGGCACGGGGAATTCCGGCATGGGAACGAGGCCGGAGGGGGTGGCGCGGAACCCTTCCGCGATCCCTTTCAGGGGCGCGAAGATATCGGGCTCGGTGCCTGTCAGGAAGACCTGCGCGGGCAGGTCCGACAGCGCCGCATACAGCGCCTCCCGCCGCGCCTGGTCGAGATGCGCGGCCACCTCGTCCAGCAGCAGCAGCGGCGCGAAGCCGCGTGCGGCGCCGATCAGCGCGGCATGCGCCAGCACCACGGAGACCAGCAGCGCCTTCTGCTCCCCCGTCGAGCAGAGATCGGCCGGCATGTCCTTCGGCAGGTGCACCAAAGCGAGGTCGGCGCGATGCGCGCCCACCGCGGCCCCGCCCGCCGCCGCGTCGCGGCCGCGATTGGCGGCCAGGTCCTCCCGCACGCGGTCCTCCACGGCCAGGGCCGGCGCCTGGTCCAGCGCCTGGGCGATCGGGTCCAGCAGGTCGAGCCGTGCGGCAGGAAATGCGCCGGTCGCCGTGCCGGCCGCGAGCACCGCATTCAGCCGCGTCGCCAGCGCCCGCCGGGCGGCGGCGGCGGCGACGGCGTGGCGTGCCATGGCATCCTCCAGCGCCGCCAGCCAGCGCGCATCGCGCCTTCCCTCGGCCAGCAGGCGGTTGCGGCCGGACATGGCGGTCTCATGCGCCGCGACCTCCCGCGCATGGTGCGGTTCCAGCGCCCAGACCAGGCGGTCGAGGAAGCGGCGGCGGCCGCTCGCACCTTCCTGGAACAGCCGGTCCATCTGCGGCGTCAGCCAGACCGCGGCGGCGCGATCCGCCAGCTCGGCGCCGGAGCGCAGCGGCTCGTTGTCCAGGCGCCATTTGCGCCGCGCATCGGCGCCCTCCTCGCCCACCGTGCCGGTGGCGATGTCGCAGGCGCCGAGCGGCCCCTCGAAGCGGCCCCAGGCGGCCCAGGCGCGGCTTTCGCCGCCCGTGCGCCGGCCGATCTCCGCCGCCCGCGCGCCGCGCAGGCCGCGGCCGGGCCCGAGCAGGCTGATCGCCTCCAGCAGGTTGGTCTTGCCCACGCCGTTCTCGCCGGCGATCGCCACGATGCGCCCGTCGAAGCGCGCCTCGAAGGCCGGGTAGGAGCGGAAATCGGTGAGCCGCAGGCGCGTGAGCCGCAGCGGCGGAGGAGGCAGGGTCAGCGGAAGGTTTCCAGAAGGCGTATGTCGCAGCCGGGAATTGCAAGCCGTGCCAGGCGACGATCGGTGGTGACGAGCGGCAGTGCGGTCCAGATCGCCGCCTCCAGGTAGAGGCAATCGTAGATCGGGTGCCCCAGTTGCAGCGCATGCCGCATGGCGCCGGGCAGCAGCACGGCATCGGGCAGCCGTTCGATGGCGGCTTCACCGATCACCGCCAGCCGTTCCGCCGCTTCGGCCTGCGACAATTCACCACGCCGCGCCGCCTTCCACAGCACGCTCGCGCATTCGATGTCGAGCAGGTCGGGCGCCAGCAGGCGGTGACGGCCGAGCGTGAGCGCCGCATCGCTGTCCGCTTCCGCCAGCACCCATTTCACCACGACGCTGGCGTCGATGACGAAGGCCACCGCTCAGCGCTCGTCGCGCGCCTCGCGCAACAGAACCTCGGAGGGCGTGATGCGCCGCCCGGCCGTCTCCGCCCGCATCCGCGCCGCGCGTTCCCAGAAACCGGCCGGCGCGCTGGCCGCGCGGGCGGCCCGCAGCACCTCCCGGTGCTCGGCTTCCACCGAGCGTCCGTGCGCCGCCGCCCGCGCCTTCAGCCAGGCGACCGTCTCCTCATCCACGTTGCGCACCAGGAGCTGCGGCATCGGCTCCGTTCCGTCCTGCTATCAACGATAGCAAGATACGCGAACGAAGCCGGAACTTCAAGCCAGGGCGGCGGCGGCCCGGGCTTGCGGCGTCGCCGCGATCTCCAGGATCAGCTTCCGCCGTATCGCACTGTGGAAGCCCTCGAATCCCTCGGTCGGGACCAGGAAGGCACCGGCGCCGCCGATCACCTGGCGTCGGTAGTGCTCTTCCAGCTGCGTTTCGCCGGGCTGGCCGGCGGCGGCGAGCAGCCCGCGCTCCTGCAGGATGGGCAGGCCATTGATCGTCACGCCCTCCGCCACCGCCAGGTCGCGCTCGGCCTCGGGCGAAGGGCCTTGGTTGTTCTCGCCGTCGCCGGAGATGTCGATCACGCGGCGCATCGCCGTGAAGGGCGCGGAGCCCAGGTGCCGCCGCGCAACGCCAAGCGCCGCCGAGATCGAGGTCCAGCCGCCGCCGCGCCGCGGCTCCCCGGCGATCAGGCCGGCCACCGCCTCCGCATCCGCCTCGCCGGCCAGGCGCGTCCAGGGCACCAGCACATGCTGGTCGTGCATCCCGGACCATTCGAAGTAGAGCAGGCCGATGGCGCCGACGAAGCCGGAGGCGATCGCCGCCTGCACATCCGGGTGGCGCAGCGCGGTGGCATAGCCTTCGCGCTGCAGGCGCAGTTCGGACGGGCGCATGGATTGCGAGACATCGGCCGCCAGGACCAGCAGCAGGTCCAGTTCCTCGGCGGTGGCGCGCGCCACGCGTGGCGCGGCCAGCAGCCCGCCGGCTGCGGTGAGCAGGGTCCTTCGTCGCATCGAACACGATCTCCCAGCGAGTCCGGTCCCTGTCGGGGACCAGAACCGCCGGAAGCCGCGCCGGTTCGCTGGGGCGGGCGCTCTTCCGCGTGATCGGGCCGGCGGGTCAGACCCGCATCGGCATCAGCACGTATAGCGCCTCGGGCTTTGCGCTGTCGGTCACGATGGTGGGGGCGGAGCCGTCGGCGAAGCGGAACTCCACCTGCTCGACGATCTGGTCGGTGATGTCGTTCAGGTAGCGCGCCTGGAAGCCGATCTCGAGCGGGCTCGATTCGTAGCTGACCGTGTCGCCGTCCAGCTCCTCCTGCGCCTGGCCGAGCTCGGGGCTCGCGGCGGACAGGAGCAGATGGTTGCGGTCCACCGAGAGCTTCACCGGCCGCGACCGCTCGCTGCTGATGCCCGCCACGCGGCCGACAGCTTCGGCAAAATCCTTCTTGGCGACCTTCAGCACCTTGTCGTTGCCGCGCGGAATCACCCGCTCGTATTCGGGGAAGGTGCCGTCGATCAGCTTGGAGGTGAGCTGCACCGGGCCGAGGGTGAAGCGGATCTTGGTGTCCGAAAGCGCGACGGCGATCTCGTCCTGCACTTCCTCGGCCAGCTTGCGCAGCTCGTTCACGGTCTTGCGCGGGATGATCACGCCCGGCATGCCGGAGGCACCCTCTGGCAGCGGTTCCTCCACGCGGGCGAGGCGGTGGCCGTCGGTGGCGACCGCGCGCAGCACCTTGGCGCCGCCGGCTTCGGTCGCGTGCAGGTAGATGCCGTTCAGGTAGTAGCGCGTCTCCTCCGTGCTGATCGCGAAGCGCGTGCGGTCGATCAGCTCGCGGAGCGGCCCGGCGGGCAGGGCGAATTTGTGCGGCAGCTTGCCTTCGGTCATCGAAGGAAAATCGTCCACCGGCAGCACGGCGAGCTTCGCGTCGAAGCGGCCGGCGCGCAGCGTCAGCTGCGCATCGCCGCCGGGATGATCGAGCTCCAGCTTCGCCGTCTCCGGCAGCTTGCGCACGATCTCGTACAGCGTCGCGGCGGGCGCGGTGGTGCGGCCCTGGCGCGTGACGGTGACGCCGGGCACTTCCTCCACCACCGCGATCTCCATGTCGGTCGCGGTCAGCTTGAGGCCGCCCTCGCGCGCCTCGAGCAGGACATTGGCGAGGATCGGGATGGTGTTCCGCCGCTCCACCACGCTCTGCACATGCGCGAGCGCCTTGAGCAGCACTGCCCTGTCCACCGAGAACTTCATGGCACCCGACTTCCCGACGCTTCGTGGTGGCCCCGGCGCGACGCGCCGGAACCCCCATGGCCTCCGATCCGCCTTGCGGCGGGGTCGGGCACCTTACCAGCCGCGAGTCGCGAGTTGAAGGCGGCTAGAGACCTGGAAGCGGCGGCATCGGCGTGCCCGTCTCCAGCCGCATGCCGAACTTCCCGATCGCGCCCCAGGCCCGGTCGTATTGCGGCGGGCCCTTCAGCGCATCCACCCGGCCGAGCGCCGCGGCGGCCCGCATCGGCCAGTAGGGGTCGCGCAGCAGCGCGCGGGCCAGCAGCACCATGTCCGCCTTGCCCTCCGCGATGATGGCCTGGGCCTGCTCGGGCTCCGTGATCATGCCGACCGCCGCCACGGCGACGCCCGCCCCTTCCCGCACGGCGACGGCGCCGGGCACCTGGTAGCCGGGGCCGACCGCGATCTTCTGGCGCTGCGGGTCGATCCCGCCGGAGGAACAGTCCACCAGGTCCACCCCGGCTGCCTTGGCGCGCCGGGCCAGCTCCACGCTGTCGGTGGTGGTCCAGCCGCCCTCGATCCAGTCGGTGTGGGAGATGCGCAGCGCCAGCGGCATGTCCTCCGGGATCGCGGCGCGGACGGCCTTCACCACCTCCAGCGTCAGCCGGGTACGGCCCTCGAAATCGCCGCCCCAGCGGTCGTTGCGCTGGTTCGACAGCGGCGAGAAGAACTGGTGCAGCAGGTAGCCATGCGCGCCATGGATCTCGATGAGCTTGTAGCCCGCGGCCACGGCGCGGCGCGCGCAGGCGGCGAACAGGCCGGGGATCGCCTCGACCTCCTCCGCCGTCATCGCGCGCGGCGTGGCGAAATTCGCGGTCGCCTGGGCGGAGCTGGACAGGATCTCCCAGCCCGGATCGGCCGGCCCGTCGAACCAGGCCGGCAGGCGCGAGCCCTTTCGCCCGGCATGGCCGATCTGGATGGCCGGCACCGATCCGGCATGCGCGATGGCGGCGGCCAGCCGCGCATGGGCGGGGATCTGCCCGTCTTCCCACAGCCCGACATCGCCCGGCGTGATGCGGCCATCCGGCGTGATGCCGGTCGCCTCCACCATCACCATCGCCGCCCCGCCGATCGCGCGCTGCAGCAGATGCGCCAGGTGCCAGTCGGTCGGCTTCCCGTCGTCGGCGCAACAATACATGCACATCGGCGACACGCCGATGCGGTTGGCGAAGGTGACGCCGCGCAGGGTCAGCGGGTCGAACAGGTGGGTCATTCAGCGTGCTCCGGGCGCCGCCGCGGAGGTCGCGGCGGGCAGTGATCCAGGTGTTGCGGGCGGCGCCGCGGCTGTCCAGGGCGGCAGGCGGCCGAGCCGGCTTTCCATCACGACGAGGAAGGGCGGCCAGCCCGGCGGCGCGGGCATCACGCGTCCCCAGCTGTCCGCGGGAAAGCGGGTGAGCATCACCGTGTCGAGCACATTGCCGCCCACCGCCTCGACCACGCCGGGCGCGGTCCGCACCACGATGTCGCAATGCATCGGCCGCGCGCGCCCGTTGTCCGCCGCCCGATGCGTCCAGTGCAGCAGAGGGCGCGGGCTGCGGTCCGAGCAGAGCAGGTCGCCCGGGCGCGGCGCATACTCGGTCGGCGCATGCGGCATGAAGGCGGCGGTGTCCGGGTAGCTCCGCGCATCGGCGATCAGCCCGTCCAGGTAGAAGGCATGCGTGGCGCTCGGCGGGAATTCCCGCGCATCCACCCCGGCCGAGACGAACACCCAGGAGATGAAGGCCGCGGACCAGGCGAAATCGCCCCAGAGGGGGATGCCTGGCGGAAGCTGGCCCGTCAGCACCGCCTCGTAGCGGATGCGGTTGTGCAGGATGGCGCCGTGGTCGGTCGGCACCGCCCGCCAATAGGCCAACACGCGCGGGAAGTTCCGCGGGTCCGATTCGGGGCTGTCCTCCGTCGGCTCGGTGAAGGCGTCGCGCTGGCGCGCGCCCCAGTCCTGCCACTCGGCGAGCGCGATGCGCACCACGCGCTCCGCGGCGGAGGGCGGGTAGGTCACGGGCGGCTTCGCGGCGCAGGCCGCCACGGCGAGGACCGGCAGCAGCGCTAGACCGTGCTTCACGCGGTGGCCGCATCCGTCGGCCGGCACTCCAGCGCCAGCCGGTCCGGCGCCAGCAGTGCCAGCGTGGTCAGCGCCTGCAGGCTGCCCGCCACGCCGTCGCGCCCGACCACCTCGAGCGTGCCGAGACGCGGTCGCACCAGCGGGCGCAGCAGCGTGACCGCCATGCGGTGGATCTCCCGCGCCCGGGCGATCACGTCGTCGGGCAGTCGCGCGCCCGCCTCGGCGGCCAGCACGGCGGCGCCGGCGGCGCGCGCCAGCAGCGCCAGGGCCTCCGGCTCCTCGGCCGCATCCGGCGCGGCGCCGGCGAAGCGCAGCCCGCTGCCCGGCTCGGCCGTGATGGCGCCGAGCAGCGCCGCGAGCGTGCCGAGCGCCGCCCCCCCATCGGGCCAGGCCGCGCCGCGCGCAAAGGCCAGGATGGCGAGCGCCTGCGCCGCGAGCGAGGGCGCCTCGCCCGGCGCCCGCACCAGGCCTTCCGCGTCGCTGAGCGATGCGAGCCGGTCGAGCAGCCCGGCCTGCATCGCCGCCGCCGCGTGTTCCCCGGCGCGGCGCAGGGTGTCCGCGGCCAGCGCCGTCCAGGCGAGTTCGGTCGCATCCATCGCGGACGCTTCCAGCCGCGCCGCATGCCGGGCGGCGAAATCGCGCAGTCGCGCGCGACGCTCAGGATCGAGGCCCTCGGCCCAGGCGCCGCCGGCATCGAGCAGCAGCGCGGCCGCCACGGCCTGCAGCACGGCGCCGGAGGGCGGCGCGGCATCGAGATCGAGGCCCTTGGCGCCGCGCGCCATGGCCGCGGCCATCATCGCCGGGTCGCCGGGGGCGAGCAGCCTTTCCTCCTCGACCACCAGGCTCTCGCCGGCGCGCAGCGTCACCGGGCCGTGGCGCAGCAGCAGCCAGCGGAGCGCACCCCCGCGCGCCGCCTGCGCGGTGACCGACATCACCCGCGCGGGGTCGCGCGGGCGCAGGTGCAGCACCGGCGCGCCCCGCGCCCAGCCGGCGGCGCCGAGCGCAAGATGGGCAACCGGCGTCCCCTCCGCCCAGCGCGTCGCGCCGGGCGCCGCGGGGGGCGTCGCCTCGCGCCAGGCCTCGCCTTCCTGAAGCCGGGCCGCGGTGGCGCCGAGCCCGCCCTCGTCAAGCCCGTCCGCGGCGGTGGAGATGCGCAGCCGCGTCAGGCGCCGCGCCGCGGTGAAGCGCGCCGTGACGCCGAGCACCGGGCTGTCCGCGCGCAGCACGTAGCGCAGCTCGAGGCTGCCGGCCTCCACGCTCCGCTTCCAGAGCAGCCCGGCGGTGGCGCGGATCGTGCTGACCTGGCGCAGCACGATGGCGTCGCCCTCTGGCACGGCCTCGGCGGCGGTGACGTTGTCCTCGACATCCACGCAGAAGCGCCGGTGGCCGAGGCTGAACTCCACCAGGTTGCCGCTGTGGCGGATCGCCGCCCGGCCGCCGCGCAGCTCCTGCACCAGTTCGCCGCGCATCAGGTTGCCGGACAGGCGGCAGAAGGGCGTCAGCACCGCCACCGCCTCGGGCGCGTCGCTCTGCAGGAGAAGGCCGCCCGCGACGGCGCGGCGGCTGGGCACCGGCGCATCGGACATCGCCATGACGAAGTCGAGCAGCGCATCGCCGAGCGGGCCATGCGCCTCCCTGAGGCCGGGCTGCAGCAGCAGCTCCGCCGCCAGCGCCGCCGCCTCGACGGGGTAGAGCCCGCTGCCGAGCGTCTCCGCCACGGCCATGTGGCGCCGGCCATCCAGCTCGACCGCGCCGACCAGCGGGCCGGCCAGCGGCGCCACGAGCCTGTCGCGGTCGGAGTCCTGCAGCAGGTTGCGCATGGCCGGACCATAGTTGCCGGGCGCCCCGGCGGGAAGAAGCTGGGCTGTCGGCAGCCCGGCGGGTAGTCTCGCGGCCATGGCAAGCGACCAGGGCGGCGCCGAGGGCGGCCGGCTGTTCTTCCGCTCGGAGGTGTTTTCGGGCCGCGATCCGTCGCGCCGGCGCAAGCCGACGGGCCTGACGGTGGTGGAGCCGGCGCGGGACGTGCCGGTGCATGCCGTGGTGGACGTGCTGGTGGTGGGCGGCGGCCCGGCGGGCTGGGCCGCGGCGGTGGCCGCCGCGCGGCGCGGCGCCCGCACCCTGCTGCTGGAGCGGCACAACCACCTGGGCGGGCTTTCGACGGGCGGGCTCGTGGTCTGGATCGACCGCATGACCGGCTGGGACGGCAGCCTGCTGATCCGCGGCCTGGCGGAAGAGCTGCTCGACCGCCTGCCGAAGGAGGCCGTGGCCGGCCCGCCGCGCGACGCCTGGGGCAGCCGCGAGGCCGCCACCGCCGCCTGGTGGGCGCTGCGCACCGCCGCCTTCCATGGCATCGTCACCCATTCGCCCACCGTGGGGCCCGAGGAGCTGAAGGCCGCAAGCCTGGAGATGGCGCTGGATGCCGGCGTGGACCTGGTGTTCCACGCCTGGGGCGCCGCGCCGATCCTGCGCGACGGCCGGATCGAGGGCGCGATCTTCGAGAGCAAGCAGGGCCGCCGCGCCGTGCTGGCCAAGGTGACGGTGGACGCCACCGGCGACGGCGACCTCTACGCCGCCGCCGGCGCCGCCTTCGCGGACGACGTGGACGAGCGCGACATCCACCACTGCATGAACACCTCCTGGGTGTTCGGCGCCGTGGACATGCCGCGCTACCTGGCCTGGCGCGCGGAGAAGCCGGAGGAGTTCTCGGAGTTCATGCGCCGCGGGAAGGAGGCGGTCGGCTTCTTCGACAAGGCCTTCGCCAGCTGGCGCGACGACGTGGCGCTGTTCATGGGCCCGCGGCTCGCCGGCTATTCCGCGGTGATGGTGGACGATTTGAGCGAGGTGGAGGTGACCAGCCACCGCCTGATGATGCGCCACCTGGAGCGCTACCGCGCCGAATGCCCCGGCTTCGAGCGGGCCTTCCCGATGCTCTCGGCGCCGCAGCTCGGCGTGCGGCATGCGCGTCGGCTGGGCGGCGTGGCGCCCGTGACGCGCGACTGGTGGGACGGGCGGGTGGCGCCGGACGAGATCGGCGTCTCGCCGAGCCTCGCGCCGAAATTCGCGCCGGTGAGCGTGCCCTATGGCGCGATCGTGCCGGCGGCGCTGGACGGGCTGCTGGCGCCGGGGCGGCACCTCGCCTGCGACGCCACCAGCCACTCCTTCCTGCGCGAGATCCCGCAGTGCTGGCTGACCGGCCATGCCGCTGGCGTGGCGGCGGCGATCGCGGCGGATCGCGGCGTGGCGCCGCGTGCCGTGCCGGTGCCGGAGCTCCAGGCCGGCCTGCGTGCCCAGGGCGCGCTGCTCCGGGATGCCTGCGCAGGCGTTGCGCAACCGCCCGCCGAGGCCGTGTCCGCCGGGTGACACCTGCCCAGGCGGGCGGCAGCTTGCATCGGATTCATGCGGGCTTCACGGCGCTGTGAGCAGCCCTCCCTTAGATTGTATTCCGTCAAGGCGATGCCTCGACGTTTTCTCCCGGCGGTTCCGCACGGTTGTGCGGACCTCACTTCGCCCCGGCCCGCAAGGTGCCGGGGCTTTTTTTCGTCTGGTCTCGATGCTCGCCACGCGCGGGATTGCGGTGGATCAAGGAAGCGGCATTCCCAGATCCGAATATGTGATCATGACAATGTTCAGGCCGCGGAGCCTGCCCGGCCGGCTCGCCTTCGCCCTCCTCGCGCTGCTCGCGGGCTGTTCCACGGCGCAGCAGCCCCCTGTGATATCAAGCTGGGACAGCGCCGCGCTGGGCGGTTCGGTGATGTTGCTGCGCATCCTGCCAGCGGAGGGCGGGCCGGCGGCCTGGGCCCAGGCTTGGCGCTTCGACGGCCCGACTGCGCCGGACGAGTTCCCGCTGCTGGCGGACGGCGGCGGGTGGCGCAGCGCTGCCAGCGTGCCGGGACGCCGCTTCCTGCGCCTTCGGGCCTCGCCGGATGCCACGCCGCAGGACTTCACCTTCACCGTCCCGGATGGCCAGGCCACGCTCGATCTCGGCACCTTCCGGCAGGTGTGCAACAGCACCGCGGAGTGTCGGCTGGTGCGGGAGGCAAGGCCGGCATCGGACGCCGAAGCCGCACTGCCACCGCAGCATCGCGAGCGGCTGCCGGTCGTCGTGACGCCGATGCAGTCCTACCCGCCGCGCCTGGCCGACAGCGGGCTCGCGCTGCCCACCGCACCGGCCATCAGGGTCGATTCCCGCAGCTGGGTTGCCGCCGTGGACTGGACGGCAATCGTGACTGACCTGGAGGCCATGCCGTCGCCGCCGGCGGGCCCGTTCACCTCTGCGGGCGACGATGTCCTGCTCGCGATCATGCTGCTGCCGATCATCGTGCCTCTGCTGGTGATCGTCGCGATCGCCAAGTCCGAGAGCGAGCGTCGCGCCGGTGTCGAGGCCGCGGAAGCCCGCAGCCGCGACCTGGCGCTGCAAGCCCGCGTCGAGGCGGCGCGCGCCGCATGGTCGCCGTGCGAGGCGACCATTGCCGCCGCGCTCGCCCCGGACAGCGTGGCGCAGCACCTCCAATCCGCCTTCGCGCGCCCCCGCGCCGGTCGGCAGGCGGCGGCCAGCCCCTGGGACGCGACCGTCAGCCGCGTCGTCCTGCGCCATTGCGGCGAGGGCCCGGGCAGCTTCGGCGTGGAGGTCGCGACCGACTGGACCGGCCGCGCGCCGGGGTCGGACTCGCCCGCCTACCGCGCCAGCTTCGTCCGCCCGGTGGAAGGCGCGACGCCGGACAGGCGCCTGCGCTGGTCCACGCCCGCCCCGTGGGAGATGCAGGTCGCACCCTCGGGCGCCTGCCGGCCGCTCGCCGAATGGTGCGCCGCCGGCGGCCGCGCGCTGCTCGACGAGGTGGCGGCGGCCGTCACCGGCGCGCGCGACGCGATCGCCGCGACGCGCTGACCAGCCGCGGCGGCGTCACAGCCGCCGCAGGTATTCGAGCAGCGCCCGCTTCTCCGCCGCCGACAGGCCGGTGCCGTATTCATGCCCGCAGCGGCTGTTGCCGGAGTTCCGGTCGCTGCAATCGGTCGTCACGATTTGCCCGCGCGAGCGCGGCTGCTCCCGCGCCAGGCCGACCAGCACCGGGTCGTATTCCGTGCCCACCTCGAACGCCGCCGGCCGGTTTGCCGCCGGCTCCAGCAGGTCGGCCAGCGTCGGCACCGAGCCGTTGTGCAGATAGGGCGCGGCCGCCCAGATCCCCTGCAGCACGCGTGATTCGTACGGCGCGCCGGTGGGCATCTCGGTGCGGATCGCCTGGCGCAGCCGGCGCGTGGTGACCACCGCCGCCGCCGCCCCGGCCTCGCCGGGCAGGGAGATCAGGCGGTCCGGGCTCATCTGTTCGAGCCTGCCGGTGAAGGGATACTGCACGATGGCGCCGATCACCGTCAGCGCCAGCACGGAGACGGCCTTGTCCGTCGTGCCGAGCGTGCCGAAGCCCGGGATGCCCTTGCCGGCCAGCACGCCGGTCTGCACCTGCCGCCCCAGCAGGCCGATCTCGCGGCTGTCCGTGCCGACGTCGCGGATCGTCGTCAGCCAGCTTTCGCGGGCGAGCGAGCGGAAGGCGCCGGGCTGCGGGTCGTGGCACACGGCGCAGCCGCCCTGGTCCGGATCGCGGGCGAAGATCGCGCGGCCCTGCGCGGCCAGGGCATCCGTCTCCGCCGTGCGGCGGATGAAGGGCGCGCGCGGCGGGCCGATGCGCTGGATCAGCTCCTCGAGCCGCCCGAGGCCCGCGAAATTCGCAGAGTTCTGCGCGACGTAGTTCACGCGGAAGATCGGCACGCGCCGGTCGGGCACCGGATGGAAGCTGGCGAAGACGCCATAGACCTGGCCGAGGTTGCGGATCAGCGCCAGCACGTCGTTGCCGTTCTCCGCGAAGCCCGGCCATTGCGTCTGGTCCTGCCGCGAGGCGTTCCACAGGAAGGGGTAGCGCGTCGGCGCATCCGCCGGCGCCATGTTGGCTTCGATGATCCGGTCCGGCCCGGTGCCGATATCCAGCCCGGCGACGCGGTTGAAGATCATGGAGATCGCGTCGAGCCTGCCCGGCCCCCACATGCGCTCATTCGGCAGGGAGCGGTCGATGATCGTGGCGTAGCGCCGCCACCAGACATCCAGCTCCCGCCGCAGCGCGTCCTTGCCGCGGAGGTCGGCGCCCTGGCCGAGCACCTCGGTCGCGAAGGACTCGAAGGCGAGGTGATCGTCCTGCACCCGCGCCACGGCGGTGCGGAGGTCCAGCAGGAAGCGCTCGAAATCAGCGAGCGCCGGGCCGCCGTCGATGCGGTAGGGGCGGCCCTGGATCTCGATCTCGCGGGTGTGGCAGGCGGCGCAGGTCATGCCGACGACCTGCCGCCCCGGCGGGCCGGCCAGGGTGAAGCCGACCGGCAGGCTGGCGGTCGGGTTGGTGTCGTTGACCAGGTAGCCGTAGCGGGTGAGGCGGTCGGCCAGGAAGGGCTGGCCGTCCGGCTGGCGCAGCGCCGCCATCCAGGCGGCCGGCATGATCTCGGAGCCCTGGTCCTGGGTGTAGAAAGCGGCGCGGTCCTCGATCCGCCAGTCAGGACCCTGGTCCACGCTCTGCCAGCCGGCGGGGGGCGGCGGGCCGGGCTCGGGCGCCAGGCCGGCGCAGCCAGCCAGCATGAGCGCGCCGGCGACGCCCGTCACGATGGCCCGCATGGCCTGCGCCCTCCGCTTCCCGTGCGGGAAGGTTAGGGTGCAGGCTCTACCGGCGCGGGTGACAATTCCGCCATGTTCGCGGGATGTCCCCCGCCGTGCGGCAGGGGCACGCCGTCAGGCGCGCCCAGCCGCCTTATCGGCCTCGTAGCGGGCCTTGTGCTCGGCATTGGCGGGATAGAGGCCGGGCAGGGCGAGGCCCTTGTTGACCTCCTTCATGATCCAGCCTTCCAGCCGCTCCTGCTCCACCGCGGCCTCGGTGACGGCTTCCAGCATCGCCTGCGGGATCACCACCGCGCCGTCGCCGTCGGCCACCACGATGTCGCCCGGCACGACCGTCACGCCGCCGCAGCCGATCGTCTCCTGCCAGCCGACGAAGTTCAGCGCGGCGACGGAGGCCGGCGCCACATAGCCCTGGCAGAACACCGGCAGGCCGGTGCCGATCACGCCCTGGCCGTCACGCACCATGCCGTCGGTGACGAGGCCCGCGACGCCCTTCACTCGCATGCGCGCGCAGAGGATGTCGCCGAAGATGCCGGCGGTGGTGAGCCCCATCGCATCGGCGATGGCGACGCAGCCTTCCGGCATGTCCTCGATCGCGGCGCGGGTCGAGCGCGGGGAGGACCAGCTGTCCACCGTCGCCAGGTCTTCCCGCGTGGGCGTGAAGCGCAGCGTGAAGGCAGGGCCGACGATGCGGGTGAAGTTGCCGGGCACGATCGGCCGCGCGCCGTTCACGTAGCAGAAGCGCACGCCCTTCTTCAGCAGCACCGTCGTCAGCGTGGCGGTGGTCACGCCCATCAGGGCGGACTTGATCTCGGGCTTCATGCGCGGGGCTCCGTGGCGCGGGTGAGGGGGCGCTTGAAACGCCCCCTCCCCGGCGCGTCAACCCGCCCGCAGCGCCAGCCCGACGCCCCAGGGGCCGAGCACCTCCGGCAGGCCGGCCGGTGCGCCGGCGAGCGGGACGGTGTTGGCCCAGGCGACGCCCGGCACCGCGGCGGCCTCGGCCGAGAGGTTGAACAGGCAGCGCACCCGCGTGCCGTCCGCCGCGATCCGGTCATGCCCGACCAGCGGCCCGGGCAGGTCGAGCGGCACGAGGTCGCCCGTGACCAGCGCCGGCGTCGCGCGGCGCAGGGCCAGCAGCGCGCGGGTGAAGCGCAGCGTGCTGTCCGGGTCGGCTTCCTGCCGCTCCACGGCGAGGGCCCGATGCGTCTCCGGCACCGGCAGCCAGGGCGTGCCGGTGGTGAAGCCGGCCGCGGCGCCCTCGGCGGTCCAGGGCATCGGCGTGCGCGCGCC
The DNA here is from genome assembly GCF_003173615.1 of Falsiroseomonas bella. Lineage (GTDB taxonomy): Bacteria > Pseudomonadota > Alphaproteobacteria > Acetobacterales > Acetobacteraceae > Falsiroseomonas > Falsiroseomonas bella. The sequence continues at coordinate 1,203,324 of NZ_QGNA01000001.1, forward strand.
GTCGCGGCCGCGGAATTCCGGCCAGAAGCTGCGGCCGAAGGGATCGCGCAGCGCCTCGAAGGGAAGCTCGGCCTCCGGCAGGCCGAGCTCCTCGCCCTGGTAGAGCGCGACGCTGCCGCGCAGCGTCAGCAGCAGCGCAAGCAGCAGCCGCGTCATGCGCGGATCGGGGATGCCGCCAGGCGCCCAGCGCGTGGCGACGCGCACCACGTCGTGGTTGCTGAAGGACCAGCAGGGCCAGCCATGCGGATGCGCGGCCGCTGCGATCAACGCGCGCGCCTCCTCCACGCCGAAGCCGGCGCGCAACGGCGCCAGCGTATAGGCCATGTGCAGCCGCCCCGGCCCCGTCGCGCGCGCGATGCGGGCGAAGGCGCCGGGCTGGGAAGAGAACTCGCCGAGCAGCGCGCGGTCCTCGAAGGCGTCCGTCTCGGCGCGCAGCCGGCGCAGCACGGCGTCGCTGCCCTCGCCCATCATGTCGTGCAGATGCTGCTGCATGCCGAACAGCTTCGCCGGGATTTCCGGCTTCGGTGGCGCGGCGGGGTTCGATCGCAGCAGCGCGTCATGCGCGACGAAGTCCAGCGCATCCACCCGGAAGCCGTCGGCGCCGCGCCGCAGCCAGAAGCGCATCACCTCCGCCATCGCGTCCATCGTCGCCGGGTCGCCCAGGTTCAGCGCGGGCTGTTCCGGCAGGAAGTGATGCAGCGCGTATTGGCGCCGCCGCGGCTCCCACCGCCAGGCCGGGCCGCCGAAGACGCTGAGCCAGTTGTTCGGCGGCGTGCCGTCCGGCTGCGGATCGGCCCAGACATAGCGATCCGCGAGCGGACCCCGGCGCGAGGCGCGAGATTCCAGGAACCAGGGATGCGCCTCGCTGGTGTGGCCGATGATGAAATCCAGCATCACGCGCAGCCCGCGCGCATGCGCCGCCTCGATCACCGCCTCGAGGTCGGCGACGCTGCCGAATTCCGGCGCGATGGCGGTGTGGTCACTGACGTCATAGCCGAAATCCGCGCCCGGCGAGGCATAGACCGGGCAGATCCAGAGCGCGTCCACGCCGAGCGCCGCGATGTGGTCCATCCGTTGCAGCAGGCCCCGCAGGTCGCCGATGCCGTCGCCGTTCGAATCCCGGAAGGAGCGCGGATACACCTGGTAGATCACCGCGCCGCGCCACCACTCCTGCATGCCAGAAATCCCGTGCTGTCCCGTGCTTTCCCAAACCGCCCGGTTCGCGGGGCGTTCCCCTCGCGGGAGGTATGCCACCATGGACGACAAGGACAGGACCGACGAGCCGCGCGGCAGCGTGGACGCGCTGCGGCCGGAACGGCCCGGCGGCGAGCGGAAGGAGCCGGGAGAGACCGATCAGCGGCCGGATCCGGCGAATGCAATCCCGCTCGAGACCAATCCGGGCGGGGTGCAGGGCACGGAGGGCTCGCGCGGACGTGACGAGCGCGCCGCCGGCACGATCGACGATCCAATCAGCGCCGGCGACGGGCCGGGCAGCAACGACTTCCAGACAGGGGATCGGATTGAGCTCGCCACGCAGCGCGGCGGCCCGGTGGACATCTCGCGCGACCGGCCGAAGCGGCGGTAGCGCGGATCGCCACACCGTAGACGCGCCCGCCGAAGGCGGGCGAGGCCCCGACGGGTTCCCGCCAGCGTTGCTTCGCAACGCGCGCGGGGTCCCGGAATGCGGCCCGCGCCTCGTGGCGCGAAGCCGAGCCGCGGAGCGGCGCCGGCGTTTGAGGGCCTTTCCGTGCCAGCGGAAAGGCTCGCGGCCTCAGGCAGCGACCTTGTAGCCTTCCTCCTCGACCGCGGCGGCGACCGCGGCGCGGGGCAGTGCGGTCTCGGCGCGCACCAGGCCCTCGGCCAGCACCACCTCGACCTTCGCCGCGGGATCCTTCGCGCGGATCGCCTCGGTCACCGCCTTCACGCAATGGCCGCAGGTCATGCCCGCGACCTTCAGCTCAACCGTCATGCGGTCTTCCCTTCCAGCTCCTCGATGATCGGGCAGTCCGGCCGGTCATCGCCGCTGCAATGCTGCGCGAGGTGCCGCAGGCTCTGCGCCACGGCGTTGAGCGCGGCGGCCTTCTCCTCCAGCGCCTCGACATGCGCCAGCGCCAAGCGCTTCACCTCCCCGCTCGCGCGCGAGCGGTCGCGCCACAGCGCGAGCAGCTTGCGGATGTCCTCGAGCGGGAAGGCCAGGTCGCGCGCATGGCGGATGAAGCGCAGCACGGCGACGTCCTGCGGTCCATAGCTGCGATAGCCGTTGGCGCGCCGTTCCGACTCGATCAGCCCGATGGCCTCGTAGTGGCGAATCATCTTGGCGGAGACGCCGGAGCGTGCGGCCGCATGGCCGATCGTCATGCCCCGGCCGCCGCGCATCCGGGTCAGGGCCTGTCCGCCCGGATCGGCCGCGGGCGCCAGCGCGCGAGCAGGAGCGCATTCGCCACCACGGACACCGACGACATCGCCATCGCCGCGCCCGCCAGCGCCGGCGAGAGAAAGCCGAGCGCCGCCAGGGGCAGGCCCAGCAGGTTGTATCCGAATGCCCATGCGAGATTCCCCTTCACCTTCCCGTAGGTCCTGCGCGTGATGTCGAGCGCCGCCGGCACCAGGGCCGGGTCGCCGCGCATCAGCGTGATTCCGGCTGCCGCGATGGCGACATCCGTGCCGGTGCCCATCGCGATGCCGAGATCGGCCGCGGCGAGCGCCGGCGCGTCGTTGATGCCGTCGCCCACCATGGCCACCCTTGCGCCGTCCTGCCGCCAGGCGGCGACCTGCGCGGCCTTTCCGTCCGGCAGCACCTCCGCCGCGACGCGCGCGATGCCGAGCCGTTCGGCGGCAGCGCGTGCCGCGGGCGCGACATCGCCCGAGAGCATCGCCACCTCCACGCCGAGGCCGCGCAGCGCGGCCACGGCGTCGGCGGCGCCGGGCTTCGGCGCATCCTCGAAGGCGAGCAGCGCTAGGACGGCATGCCCCGCGGGGTCGAGCAGCCAGGCGAGGCTGCGGCCCGCGGAGGCTTCCTGCTCCGCCAGCGCGGCGAGTTGGCCCGGATCGGCGCCGGATTCCGCCAGCAGCCGCGGGCTGCCGAGGGCCAGGCGACGGCCTTCCACCGCCCCCTCCACGCCGCGGCCGGGCAGGGCGCGGAAGGATTCGGCCGTCGGCTTCGGCGCATCGCCCTGCGCTTCCAGCACGGCGCGCGCCAGCGGGTGCTCGCTGCCGGCCTGCAGCGCGGCGGCCAGCGCCAGCGCCGCCTCCCGCGTCGTGCCGGGCGCAGGATGCAGCGCGGCCAGGCGCGGGCGGCCTTCGGTCAGCGTGCCGGTCTTGTCGAAGGCGACGAGGTCCACGGACTTCGCCCGCTCGATCGCCTCCGCGTCGCGCAGCAGGATGCCGGCGCGCGCGGCGGCGCCGGTGCCGGCCATGATGGCGGCGGGCGTCGCGAGGCCCAGCGCGCAGGGGCAGGCGATCACCAGCACGGCGACCGCATGCAGCACCGCTTCCTCGAAGCCGGCGCCGGCCAGAAGCCAGCCCAGCAGCGTCGCGACGGCGATGCCGAGCACCACCGGCACGAAGACCGCGCTGACGCGGTCCACCAGCTTCTGCACCGGCGCGCGGGAAGCCTGCGCGGCCGCGACCATCGCCGCGACGCGCGCCAGCGTCGTCTCGTTGCCCACCGCCGTGGTGCGCAGCACGAGCCGCCCGTCCAGCACGACCGTGCCGGTGGCGAGCTTCGCGCCGGGCGCCTTCTCGACCGGTCGCGATTCGCCGGTCAGCGCGCTCTCGTCCACGCCGGCCTCGCCGGAGGTGACCTCGCCATCCACCGGCACGCGCTCGCCGGGGCGGACCACGACCATGTCGCCGGCCACGACCGCGGCGGCCGGCACCTCGCGTTCCGTCCCGTCCGCATCGAGCAGGCGGGCGTTGCGCGGGCGCATCGCGAGCAGCGCGCGGATGGCCGCGCCGGTGCCGCGCTTGGCGCGGGCCTCCAGCCACTTGCCGAGCAGCACGAAGAACAGCACCACCACCGCCGCCTCGAAATAGAGGCCGTGCGGATGCGCCGTGCCGTGCCGCCACATGGTCCAGAGCGAGAGCAGGAAGGCCGCGCCGGTGCCGAGCGAAACCAGCAGGTCCATGTTGCCGGTGCGGTCCTTCACGGCGCCCCAGGCGGCGCGCCAGAAGCGCGGGCCGAACCAGGCGAACATCGCGGTCGCCAGCGCCAGCTGCACCCAGGTGCCCGGCATCCAGTCCTGCCCGAAGGCCATGCCGACCATGCCGATCAGGAAGGGCGCGGCGATCGCCGTCGCGACCAGCACCTCCCGGCCCTGGCGCGCGAGCTTCGCGGCCGCGGCCTGTTCCTCGGCCTCCGCGTCGTCTGGGATCGCGCCGAGCCGGTAGCCGGCCTTGGCGAGCGCCGCGGCGAGCGCCGCGTCCTCCACCCCGGCCAGGGTGCGCAGCGTCGCGCGCTCCGCCGCCAGGTTGACGCTGACCGAGAGGACGCCCGGCACCCGCGCCAGCGCGCGTTCGACCCGCGCGGCGCAGGAGGCGCAGGTCATGCCCTCGATCCCGATGCTGCGCTCCGCCTCCGGCACGCCGTAGCCGGCGGCGCGCACCGCCGCGGCGAGATCCGCGACGGCGGCGGTGCCGGCGATGTCGGCCTGCTCCGAGGCGAGGTTCACATGCGCCTCGGTGACGCCGGGAACCTTGCGGAGCGCACGCTCAACCCGGCCCGCGCAGGAGGCGCAGGTCATGCCCTCCACGGGCAGGGAGAGGTGCGGGACGGGGCGGAGCGGTGCCTCGGGCATCGCGGGGTGCTTTTGCGTTTCCATGCGCCGTAGATCGGGTCTCCCATTATGGGAGGGTCAAGGGCCGATCCCGGCGTCTTGCGCAAGCGTGCATGTTTTCCATGCGGGCGACCTTGATCTGGCGCAGGTTCCGGACGCGCCGGGGCCCGTTGACGGTTCCGCGAGGCGCGGCGACATGGCCGCCCATGCGCGCCTCGATCCTTCTTCTGGCCCTGCTGGTGGCCCTGCCCCTGCCCTTGGCCCTTCCCGCCGCCGCCCAGGCGCCCGGCCCCGATCCGGTGCGCATCGTCAACCGCACCGGGGTGGAGGCGACGGCCCTGCATGCGGTGCGCAGCGGCCGGCCGGACTGGGGATCCAACCTGCTGAACCGCGGCCCCCTGCCCGATGGGTTCGGCTTCAACCTGCGCGTGAACCCGGATGCCGGCTGCCGCTTCGATGTGCGGCTGGTGCTCTCCGACGGTCGGGAGAGCGTGGCGCGGGACCAGGACATCTGCGCCACGCCGCGCGTGGAGCTGACCGCCGCGGCCGCGCCGGCGCCGGCGGTGGCGCAGGCGCGGCCCAACCCGAACGCGCGCAATGTCTCCTCCGGCACCGGCTTCGTCGTCGGGGCGGATCTGGTGATGACCAACCAGCATGTGGTGGATGGCTGCGACCGGATCCTGGCGCGCACCCCCGATGGCCGCTGGCTGGCCGCGGTGCCGCCGGCGCGGGTGGATGCGGCGCTCGACCTCGCGACGCTGCGCATCCCGGGCAATCCGGGACCGGCGCTGTCCTTCCGCACGGCGCCGGCCGTGCGCCGCGGCGAAAGCGTCGTGGCCTATGGCTTTCCGCTTGCCGGGCTGCTCTCGGCCGATCCGAAGCTGACGCGGGGCGAGATCAACGCGCTGGCGGGCATCCGCAACGACCAGAACAACTTCCAGATCAGCGCGGAGGTGCAGCCCGGCAATTCCGGCGGGCCGCTGCTGGACATGCAGGGGAACGTGGTCGGCGTGGTGGTGGCGAAGCTCGACAGCCGGCGGGTGCAGAACGTGGACAACGTGAACTTCGCGGTGAAGGGCGAAACGGCGCAGGCCTTCCTGCGCCGCGCCGGGGTGACCTTCCGCACCGCCGAAAGCCGCGGCACGGACCGCAGCGCCGCCGATGTGGGCGACATCGCGCATCGCAGCACCGTGCTGCTGCGCTGCGAGCGTTAGCCGGCGCCGCCGCTCATCCTTCGTCAATCGCCTGCGCCTAGGCTGCGCGCATGGCGAGGATGGTCTCTGCGCCCGCGCTCGGGGCGGCGCGCGCCCTGTTCCTGCTGGATGTCGCGCTCGTTGCCCTGGCCTGGCCGGCGGCGGTCGCGCTGCTGCCCGATCCGCCCGCGCTCAGCGACTGGCCGGGCGCGCTGGCGCTGCTGCTGCATCCGCTGGCCTATCTGCTCGGCCTCTACAGCCTCGGCCTCTATCGCCGCGACGCGCTGAACGAACCGCGGCGAGCGCTGGGGCGCGTGCCGGTCGCCGCGGTGCTGGCCGCGCTCGGCAGTGCCGCGGTGCTGGCGCTGCTGGCGCCGAAGGCCGGCGGGATCGGGCTGTTCTCGGCCGCGACCATCGGCCTCGGGCTGGCGGGCTGCCTGGCGCGGCTGGCCCTGGCAGCGCTGCGGCGGCTCGGCCTGTTCCGCCGGCGGCTGCTGATTGTCGGCGCCGGGCAGCGCGCCTTCGACCTGGTCTGGCTGCTGCGGCGGGAGGCGCGGACCCTCGCCTTCGACATCGCGCTGGTGCATGCGCCCGAGATGGGCACCTTCGATCCGCGCCTTGCCGAGGATCCCGCGCTGCGCATCTTCCCGGCCGGCACCGCCTTCCTCGATGCCGCGCGCGCCTTCGGCGCCGACCAGATCGTCGTCGCCTCCGACGAGCGGCGCGGCCTGCCGATGGAGGCGCTGCTGGCCTGCCGCACGGCGGGCTTCCCGGTCAGCGAGTATCTCCGCTCGCTGGAGCGCGAGATCGGGCGCATCGACATCAAGCGGCTGGAGCTCGGCTTCCTGGTCTATGCCGAGGGTTTCGGCGCCAGCCTGCTGGACCATGCGCTGAAGCGCGCGCTGGACGTCGCGACAAGCCTGCTGCTGCTCGCGTTGTCCTCGCCCTTCCTGCTTGCGGCCGCTTTGGCCGTGAAGCTGCAGGATGGCGGGCCGGTGCTGTATCGCCAGGCGCGCGTCACGCGCGACGGCAGGATCTTCCGCATCATGAAGCTGCGCACCATGCGCGTGGATGCGGAGCGCTTCGGCGCCACCTGGGCCGCCGAGCGCGACCCGCGCATCACGCGCGTCGGCAATTTCCTGCGTCGCACGCGGCTGGATGAGCTGCCGCAGCTGTTCAACGTGCTGCGCGGCGACATGTCCATCGTCGGCCCGCGGCCGGAGCGCCCGGAATTCACCGAGGAGCTGGCGGCGAAGCTGCCGCTCTATCACGAGCGCCACCGGATGCGGGCGGGGCTCACCGGCTGGGCGCAGGTGAATTATCCCTACGGCGCGTCGCTGGACGATGCGCGCTCCAAGCTCAGCTACGACCTTTACTACGTCAAGAATTTCGGCGTGCTGTTCGACCTGCTGATCCTGATGCAGACGCTGCGCGTGGTGCTGTTCCCGGGGAATGCCGTGCGTTAGCCGCGCAAGAATCGCGCCGCGAAGAACCCGTCGATCCCGCCGCGCTCCGCCCACATGTCGGGCCGCGTGCGCAGCGTGCCCTGCGGCGTGATCGCCTCCGGCAGGCCCGGCACCTCCTCCGCGCGGATCGGGTCGAGGCGCAGGCCGAGCGCCGCCGCGCGGGCGAGATGCGCCTCGCCCTCCTCCGGCTGCAGCGAGCAGGTGGCGTAGACGAGGCGCCCGCCGGGCCGCAGCAGCGCCGCGGCATGCGCCAGCAGCCGTGCCTGCGTATCCGCCATCGTCGCCACATCGGCGGCGCGCTTCAGATGCGGGATGTCGGGATGGCGGCGGATGATGCCGGTCGCCGTGCAGGGCGCATCCAGCAGCACCGCGTCGAATTGTTCGTTCGCCGGCGGGGACCAGCTTCCTGCGTCGGCCTCCACCAGCGTCGCGCTCAGCTTCAGGCGGGCAAGGTTCTCGCCGAGCCGGGCGAGCCGGCGCGGATCGCGTTCCACCGCCACCACCGTGGCGCCGGCCGCGGCAAGCTGCGCCGTCTTGCCGCCCGGCGCGGCGCACAGGTCGGCGACGCGCTCGCCCGGCCGCGCGCCGAGCAGCCTTGCCGGCAACGCGGCGGCGGCGTCCTGCGCCCAGAATTGCCCTTCCGCGAAACCGGGCAGATCGGTGATGCGCGTGCCGGCCGGCAGCCGCGCGGTGCCGGTGGGCAGCATCTCCGCCCCCTCGGGTGCCGCCGCGCCGGGGGCAAGCGTCAGGTCCAGCGGGGCGGGCAGCCGGTGCGCGCGCGCGATCGCCCGCACGGCAGCCCCATAGGCGGCGTGCCAGGCGCTCCAGAGCCAGGGCGGCGTGTCCAGCCGTTCCGCGTCCAGGCCCTCCAGCGCCGCCGGGCCCTCCGCCGCCACCTTGCGCAGCACGGCATTGACCAGCCCGGCGAAGGGCCGCGGCACGACGCCGACCGTCGCCGCGACGGCCGCATGGGCCGGCGTGCCGAGCAGCAGCAGTTCCGCCGCGCCGGCCCGCAGCGCTGCGCGGACCGGCGGCGGCGGCTCGCGCCGCAGGAAGGGCTCGAGCACGGCATCCAGGCTGCCGGCGCGGCGCAGCACGGCGGCGGCGATGCGGTGTGCGGCGGCGCGGTCGCGGGGCGCGAGGCCGCCGGGCAGCGCGTCCAGCGCCTCCTCCAGCGGGCGGCGGCGTTCCAGCACGGCGGCGAGCAGCGCCAGCGCCGCCTGGCGGGCGGGGGCGCCGGCCGCGCTGGCGGGGGCTGGACGTCGCGGCGGCGCCGGCGGCCGACGGCCGCCCGATGGCATCGAACTCATTCCCCGGTTTATGGCCGCCTGCCGGGGGGCGTGCTAGGGCGCCGCGATGCAGCGCGTGGAGCAATTCCTGGACCGGCTGCCGGAGACGCGGTGGCCGCGGCTCTGGCTCGTCCTGCTGTGCCTGGCGCTCTGGCTCCCCGGCTTCTTCACCATTCCCCCGGGCGACCGCGACGAAAGCCGCTTCGCCCAGGCGACGCGGCAGATGGTGCAGACCGGCGACTATGTCCGCATCCGGCTGGGCGAGGTGGAGCGCAACAAGAAGCCCGCCGGCATCCACTGGGCGCAGGCCGCCGCCGTGAATGCGCTGGAGACGCTGGGCGTCGAGGATGCGCGCGACCGCATCTGGGCCTATCGCCTGCCCTCCCTGCTCGGCGCGCTGATCGCGGTGCTCGCCACCTGGCATTTCGGCCGCGCGCTGGTGGGCCGTCGCGCCGGTTTCCTGGGTGCCGCGCTGCTGGCCGGCTGCCTGGTGCTGGTGATGGAGACGCACATCGCCAAGACCGATGCGGCGCTGCTCGGCACCGTCGCGGTCGCCATGGGGCTGATGGGCCGCGCCTATCTGAACCCGTCCGCCTTCACGGCGGGGCAGGCGGCGGGGTTCTGGCTGGTGCTCGGCGCCTCGGTGCTGCTGAAGGGGCCAATCGGGCCGGCGGTGCCGCTGCTTGCCGGCGTCACCCTGGCGGCGGCGGACCGGGCCTGGCGCAACCGCGCCCCCTGGCTGCGGGCGCTGCGCCCGGCCTGGGGCGTGCCGCTGATGCTGCTGGCCGCGCTGCCCTGGTTCGTCGCGGTGACCATCGCGACGGATGGCCGCTTCCTGTCGGACGCCATAGGCGGCGACATGCTGAGCAAGGTGGGCGGCGCGGACGAGAACCATTGGGGTCCGCCGGGCTACTACGCCCTGATCTTCGGCGTCGCCGCTTTCCCCGCCGCCTTCCTGGTGCTGCGGGCGCTGCGCGGCGCCTGGGCCGACCGGCTGCAGCCCGCCACGCGCTTCCTGCTGGCCTGGGCCGTGCCGGTCTGGCTGCTGTTCGAGGCCGTCACCACCAAGCTGCCGCACTACACGCTGCCCGCCTTCCCGGCGCTGATGCTGCTGGCGGCTTCCTGGGCGCTGGACCCGCTGCGCCGGGCGCCGCCGCGCTGGCTGCACTGGCTTTCCATGGCGGCGCTGGTCGGGGCGCCCATCGGGCTGGCGCTCGCCGCCGCGATCCTGCCGGTGCTGGCGGATGGCGGGGTTTCCCCCGTCGCGCTGCTCGGCCTGCCGGTGGCGGCTCTCTTTATCCTGGGAACCCTGCGGGCGCTGCGCGCCGGCAATCCGGCGCGCTCCGGGCTGCTGGCCGTGCTGCTCGCCGTGCCGCTGAACTGGGTGGTGCTGGAAGGCGTTTTGCCGCGCCTGACCGCGCCCTGGATCTCCCCCCGCCTCGCCGCGCTGGTCGAGGCGACGCGACCCGGCCTGGCGGACACGCAATTCGGCGTGGTGGGCTATCACGAGCCCTCGCTGCAATTCGCGATGGGCGGCGGCATCGGGCTGCTGCGCGACGGGCCGGAGGCGGCGCGCTTCCTCGCCGCCGCGCCGGGCCGTCTCGTCGCGGTCGCGGACCGGCAGGATGCCGCCTTCCGCGAGGAAGCGGCGCGGCTCGGCCTGTCGCCACGCGAACACGGCGTGGTGTCCGGCTTCAACTACTCGCGCGGACGACGCGTCGCGCTGACCCTCTACGGAGTGGACGGATGATCGAGTGGGTGACGAACATCGTCGCGGCCGGCGGCTGGCCGGGCGTTTTCCTGCTGATGTTCCTGGAGAACCTGTTCCCGCCGATCCCGTCGGAGGTGATCATGCCGCTGGCCGGCTTCGCCGCGGCGCGCGGGCAGATGTCCTTCGTGCTGGCGGTGATCGCGGGCATCGGCGGCACGCTGCTCGGCAACGCTTTCTGGTACGAGCTGGCGCGCGCCATCGGCTCCGCGCGCATCCGTCCTCTGTTCGCGCGCTACGGCCGCTGGTTCGCGGTGGACGACCGGGATTTCGACCGCGCCGAGGCGACGCTGCGCAAATATGGCCCGGTGGCGCTGTTCTTCGGCCGGCTGCTGCCGGCGATCCGCACGCTGATCTCGGTGCCTGCGGGCCTCGCGCATATCCCGCGCCACGTCTTCTACGTATGGACAGCGGCCGGCAGCGCGATCTGGATCCTGTTCCTGACGAGCGCCGGCTACCTGATGGAAGACCACTACGATCGCGTCGAGGGCTGGCTTGAGCCGCTCTCCTACGTCGTCGTCGGCGGCATCGTGGGCGCCTATCTCTGGCACATCTGGTCCACGCGGGTGCGCAAGCCGCGCTGAGCTCAACGCTCAACGCCGCCGGGCGCGCACCGGGATCGGCACCGGCACCAGGTCGGTCACGCCGGTGCCGCCGCCGCGTGGCGGCCGGTCCGGGCGCTCGCCGAGCAGCATCGTCGCCGCGCCGATCTGCACGCTGCCGAAGGTGAGGCCGACGAAGAACCACAGCACCAGCGCGGGCCACCAGTGGCCGGCCGCGCCGAGCAGCACGCTGCCCGCGCCATGCGGGTCGGCGAGCAGGAAGCCGCCGACGAAGACCGCGGCCAGGCCGAAGCCGACCGCGGCGTGACAGAGGAAGAAGCGCACCAGCTTCGGCGTGTCCCGCCAGGCGCGTGCGAGGCTGCGCATCGGCTGCTCCTTTCGGCCGGGCGCCGTGTCGTCGCGGTCGCGCCGGCTCAACCCCAGGGGTTCCTGCGGCCGCCCCCGCTCCAGGGGCCCGGCTGCCGGGATGCAACGCGCGGCGGGGCGGGCGGGATGCGCGGAGCGCCTGGCGGCGGACCCATGCGGCCCGCCAGCTCCTCGAGCGCGGCGACGCGGTTCGCCGTGGCGGGATGGGTGGAGAACAGCCCGTCCATCCGCATGCCTGACAGCGGATTGATGATGAACACATGTGCGCTGGCTGGATTGGCCTCCGCCGCCTCGTTCACCCGGCCCTGCTTGTAGTCCTCGAGGCGCATCAGCGCGGCGGCGAGGCCGCGGGGGTCGCCGGTGATCTCGGCGCCGATCCGGTCGGCCTCGTATTCGCGGGACCGGCTGACCGCCATCTGCACGATCATCGCCGCGATCGGCGCCAGCACGATCAGCAGGATCGTGCCGATCGGGCCGAAGGGGTTCGAGCGGCCGTCGGAGCTGCGCCCGCCGAACAGGAAGCCGAACTGCGCCAGCATGCCAATCGCGCCCGCGAGCGTCGCGGTGATGGTCATGATCAGCGTGTCGCGGTTCTTGATGTGCGCCAGCTCGTGCGCGATCACGCCCGCAACCTCGCGCTCGCTCATCATGTCGAGCAGGCCGGTGTTGACCGCGACGGCGCCCTTCTCCGGGCTGCGGCCCGTGGCGAAGGCGTTGGGCTGGTCCTCGTGGATCACATACAGCGCGGGCATCGGCAGCCCGGCGCGCTGCGCGAGCTCGGCCGTCATCTGATACAGGCGCGGCGCGTCATGCGGGCCGATCGGCTGGGCGTTGTGCATGCCCAGCACCACGCGGTCGCTGTTCCACCAGGCGAACAGGTTCATGCCGCAGGCCATGACGAAGGCGATGACCATGCCCTGCTCGCCGCCGATCGCGGCGCCGACGCCCACGAAGAGCGCGGTCATCGCCGCGAGCAGCAGCGCGGTGCGGAAATAGCCGGCCATGAGGCGACGCTCCCGAATGCCAGCGATGCGCGTTGGTCTCGCGACACCGCGCAGGGAGGTCCTAGATGTGGGGCATGAGCAACGCAAGCAACGGGGGCGGTGACGCCCCGGCGCCCAAGGTGGCGCAGATCCCGATCCCCCCCGGCGACCCGACGGGGCCGCAGCCCGGCCGGCCGGTGCCGGAGCCCAATCCCGGCCCGCCGCCCGCGCCCGACATGGACCCGCCCCTGCCCGGCGAGAAGCGCCCGCCCGCCGGCGACCCGCCGAAGGAGGAGCCGATCCGGCTGAAGGAAGTGGGCGGCCCCAGCGGGCCGGAACCCACCCGCTACGGCGACTGGGAGCGGAAGGGGCGGGTCAGCGATTTCTGACCGATTCGCCCGGGCCGCGACTCGGCGCGACTCGGCGGAACGGCCTTGTGGGTGAAAAAGCGAATCGCCCCAAGGTCTTGTGGCAGTGGAACGCTTGTCCGGGGGTCAGCGATTCGTTCGCGCGACTCGGACCAAGGGACTGAAATTACAAAGTTTCCCTCGGCCGATTCGGCGCATGATTCACGCCCCGTTCCGTTTGCGGGGCGAATCGCGAACCGGTGCGATCTAGGAACGAGTGCCGGCCGGCCGCTTCGCCCCCCCCGCGCCGCCCAGCCAGAAGCCAAGCAGCAGCATCCCCGCCGCCACCGCGAGCAGGGCGGCAACAGGCCCCAGCGTCGCCCGCCCCGCGCCCATCAGAACGGGGCCCAGCGACTGGCCGAGGAAGAAGCTGCAGGCATGCAGCGCCACGGCGCTGCCTCGGGCCTGGGGTGCGACCTCGGTCACCCGCGTCTGGATGGAGGAATGGATCATGTAGAAGCCGGTGCCGAGCACGAGGCAGGCTCCGACCCCGATCCAGGCCGAGGGCGCCAACGCCAGCCCCGCCAAGCCGGTGGCGCAGACCACGCCACCCAGCCGGATCGTCCCCGACTGCCCCACGCGTCGCAGCAGCGCCGGTGCCATGGCGGCGAAGACGAAGCCGCCGAAGGCATAGGCGGCGATGGCGAGGCCCGCCTCCCGCGTGCCGCCCTGCCCGCGCTCGGCGAAGAGCGGCGCGAGGAAGGGGAACACGCCGAGCAGCATCGCGCCTTCCAGGAACACCGCCAGATACAGACGCCGCGCGGCCTTGAGGCCGAGGATGCCGCGATAGCGGGTGAGCGCCTCCACGATGTCGAAGCGCTTCGCCGGGGGCGGCGCGGCCTCGCGCAGCACCAGGAAGCCCGACAGGCTCGCCGCCGCACAGAGCAGGATCACGCCGCGCCAGCCGATGAAGGGCTCGAGCAGCGCGGCCAGGGCGCCGCCGGCGATGGACCCGGTCAGCCCCGCGACGAGCAGGCGCGACAGCGCGACCTGCCGCCGCTCCAGCGGGACGTTGTCGCCGATGCTGGCGATGGCGAGCGGAAACACCCCGCCCGCGGCCATGCCGGCGACCACGCGCAGCGCGCCGAGCGTCGCAAGATCGGGTGCGAAGGCGGAGGCGGCGAGCGCCAGCGTCAGCACCGCGAGGCAGGCGCGCATGACGCGGCGCTTGCCGAGCGCATCGCCGACCGGCCCCAGGATCGGCTGGACCAGCGCATAGGGCAGGGCGAAGGCGGTGGAGAGCAGGGCGACGGTCGCCACCGCCGCGCCGAACTCGCCGGACAGCACCGCGACGAGCGGATCGAGCGCGCGCCCCGCAAGCGATGAGGCGCCCGCGCCGAGGCCGAGGACGAAGATCAGCCGCGTGGTGGGGTCGGAGAGGAGCGGCATGCCCGCCGAGGTCTGCGCCGGACCGCCGCGCCGCGCAATCCGGCGCGGCATCAACCCTCCCCCGCATCGCGGGGGAGGGCTCGTCGGGTCAGCCGACGCGGTTCTCGATCAGGTCCTGCACCACGGTCGGGTCGGCGAGCGTGGAGGTGTCGCCCAGCCCGTCCGTCTCGTTCGCGGCGATCTTGCGCAGGATGCGGCGCATGATCTTGCCCGAGCGCGTCTTGGGCAGCCCCGGCGCCCACTGGATCGCGTCCGGCGCCGCGATGGGCCCGATCTCCTTCCGCACCCAGGCGACCAGTTCCTTGCGCAGCGCCTCGGTGGGCTCCTCGCCGGACTTCAGCGTGACGTAGCAGTAGATGCCCTGGCCCTTCAGGTCATGCGGCATGCCGACCACCGCGGCCTCGGCGACCTTCGGATGCGCGACCAGCGCGCTCTCGATCTCGGCCGTGCCCATGCGGTGGCCGGAGACGTTGATCACGTCGTCCACGCGGCCGGTGATCCAGTAGTAGCCATCCGCGTCGCGGCGCGCGCCGTCGCCGGTGAAATACATGCCCTTGAAGGTGGAGAAGTAGGTCTGCCCGAAGCGCGCGTGGTCGCCATAGATCGTGCGCATCTGGCCCGGCCAGGAATCCAGCAGCACGAGGTTTCCTTCCGCCGCGCCCTCGATGATCTTGCCTTCGCCATCCACCAGCGCGGGCTTCACGCCCGGCAACGGCAGCGTGGCCGATCCCGGCTTCTGCGCGATGGCGCCGGGCAGCGGCGAGATGAGGATGCCGCCCGTCTCGGTCTGCCACCAGGTGTCCACGATCGGGCAGCGCTCGTCGCCGACATTGCGGTAGTACCAGAGCCAGGCTTCCGGATTGATCGGCTCGCCCACGGAACCCAGGATGCGCAGCGACTTGCGGCTGGTCTTCTTCACCGGCGCCTCGCCCTCGCGCATCAGCGCGCGGATCGCGGTGGGCGCGGTGTAGAAGATGTTGACCTGGTGCTTGTCGATCACCTCCCAGAAGCGGGAGACGGAGGGGTAGTTCGGCACGCCTTCGAACATCAGCGTCGTCGCGCCGTTCGCGAGCGGGCCGTAGACGATGTAGGTGTGGCCGGTCACCCAGCCGACATCGGCCGTGCACCAGTAGATCTCGCCGTCGCGGTAGTCGAACACGTTCTCATGCGTGAAGGACGCCCACACCATGTAGCCGCCGGTGGTGTGCAGCACGCCCTTCGGCTTTCCGGTGGACCCGCTGGTGTAGAGGATGAAGAGCGGGTCCTCGGCGCCCATCGGCTCGGGCTCCGCGGTGTCCTTCTGGCGGTCGCAGAGGTCGCTCCACCAGATGTCGCGGCCGGCCTGCATCGGCACATCGCCGCCGGTGTTCTTCGCGACGACGACATGGCGGATGGACGGGCACTGCTTCAGCGCCTCGTCGGCATTGGTCTTGAGCGGCACGGTGCGCCCGCCGCGGCGGCCCTGGTCGGCGGTGATCAGCACGCTGCACTCGGAATCCTGGATGCGGCTGGCCAGGCTGTCGGGCGAGAAGCCGCCGAAGACGATGGAGTGGATCGCGCCGATGCGCGCGCAGGCGAGCATCGCGACCGCGGCTTCCACGATCATCGGCAGGTAGATGCAGACGCGGTCGCCCTTCTTCACGCCGAGCTCGCGCAGGCCGTTGGTCAGCCGGCAGACCTGTGCATGCAGCTGGCGATAGGTGACCTTCGCGTCGCTCTTCGGATCGTCGCCTTCCCAGATGATCGCCACCTGGTCGCCGCGCGTGGCGAGGTGCCGGTCGAGGCAGGAGACGGAGGCATTGAGCACGCCGTCCTCGAACCACTTGATGCTGACATCGCCGTGGAAGTCGACGTTCTTGATCTTCGTCGGAGCCTTCATCCAGGCGATGCGGTTCATCTCGCCGCGCCAGAAGCCGTCCGGATCCTTCTCCGCCTGCTCGTACATGGCGCGGTACTTCGCCGCGTCGATGCGCGCCTTTGCGGCGATCTCGGGCTTCACGGCGATCAGCGCGTCCGACATGCGTTCTTCCCCAAGCTGGGCCGGCTGCCCGTCATGCGGGCCGGCGTCTCTATCCCGGTCTATGGGGCACAGGGCCTTGATATGCGTCAACCGGCCCGAACCATGTGCCTGCGGGCTAGTGGCTTGCGGCGCAATAATCCGCTGCGGAGGCCTGCATTACGGCAATTTCAGCCCGGCACCATCACCGCGAGAGAAGCGCTGTCCCATCCTCATCGTCATGCGGTCCACGGGCGCCTGGCGCACGCGGTCCCATGCCATCGGTGTCGGCCATTTCCCGGCAGGCCGCCGCCGACGAGGCCGGAGCTCCGCGAGGGGCGATCGGCCCTTCGGGCCGGCTGCAGCAATGCGGCCGGCCCTTTCTTTTGCCTGCCGCGCCACGCCGACGCGGTTCAGCCCTTCGGCATCTCGGCGAAGGTCAGTTCCACGGTGATGCCGGTCGGGTCCTGCAGGAAGATCTGGTGCAGCGGGAAGCCGGGCACCGGCGCCTCCCGGAAGGCCACGCCGAGCGCCGCGAGCCGCGCGCGCGTCTCCTCCAGCCCCTCGGCGCGGAAGGCGACATGGCCGAAGGCGCCGTGATCGGCGGGCGGCCAGGGGTCGCTGTCCTTCGCGCGCGCGGCGATGTGCACCACCGGCCGCGCCCCGGACCAGAACCAGATGCCCGGAAAGTCGAAATCCGGGCGGGCGCCTTCGAACAGGCCCACCACCTCGCCCCAGAAGCGGCGCAGCGCCGGCAGGTCGGCCGGCCGGCAGCGGATGTTGACGTGGTCGAGCCCGGTGACGGCCATGGCGCGGTTCCTCCCGCCCGGCAGAGTGCGCCGGGCGGGAGAGCGACGTCCAGGATCCCGCTTCAGGTCCGGCGCACGTTCCAGGGATAGGGCGAGGAGCCCGGCAGGATCCCCGTGATGTCACGCCGGAAGGCCGTGCGGATGACGAACTGGCCGAGCGGCACGAAGGCCGCCTCGTCCAGCGCCAGCCTGCCGAGCTCGGAGGCGAGGGCGCGCTGCCGCGCCGGGTCGGGGGCGAAGAGCCACGCCTCTGCCAGCTCCTCCGCCTTGTCGCTCTTCCACCAGCCGAACCAGCCGCGCTCGCCCTGGCCGCGCACCAGGAAGGACGTGGCGGGGTTGGCCCAGGCCGAGGCGCCGCCGGTGGTGTGCAGCATGGACCAGCCGCCGCGCTCCACGGGCTCGCGGCTGCCGCGGCGCTGCACCACCGTGCCCCAGTCGGTCTCCGCCAGCTCGACATTCATGCCGATCCGCTTCAGCCGGTCGGCCGAGACCTGGCCGAGCGGGCCGATGTCGGGGAAGTCGGTCGGGTTGATGATCACCACCTTCTGCCCGGCATAGCCGGCCTCGCGCAGCGCGGCGCGCGCCTTGTCGAGGTCGCCCGGCATCACCGCCTCGCCGAGGTCCTCGAAATAGGGCGTGTGCCGCGGCCAGAGGCTGCGCCCGACCTCCCAATCGGTGCGATCGTCGCCGCGCGAGGCGCGCATATATTCGTCCTGCGCGACGGAAAGCCGCACGGCGCGGCGGATGCGCACGTCGTCGAAGGGCGGATGGAGGTTGTTCATCCGCATCACCGCCATGCGGCCCGAGGGATCCGTCGCCTCGCGCCTGATGTCGCGCGAGCGTGCGAGGAGCTGCTGCAGGTCGGGATGCGGGCGTTCCCACCAATCCACCTCGCCGGCCTGCAGCGCGGCGGCGGCGGTCGCGGCATCGGGCAGGATGTGCCACTCGATGCGGCGGAAATGCGCGACCTTGGCGCCCATGGTCCAGGTCGGCGCTTCCTGCCGCGGCACATAGCCGTCGAACTTCTCGTAGACGACCTTGCTGCCCGAGTTGAACTCGGACGCGATGAAGCGATAGGGGCCGGAGCCGATCATCTCCGTGACGCCGCGATTGGGATCGGTCTTCGCCAGGCGTTCCGGCATGATGAAGGGAACCGAGGAATCCGGCTTGGCCAGCGCATCCAGCAGCAGCGGGAAGGGGCGCTTCAGCCGGATCACCATGGTGCGGTCGTCCGGCGTGCTCCATTCCTCGACCTGGCGGGCCAGCAGCTGGCCGAAGGGCTCGCGCGCGCACCAGCGCTGGATCGAGGCGACGCAATCCACCGCGCGCACCGGCTCGCCATCATGGAATCGCAGCCCCTCGCGCAGGCGGATGCGCCAGGTGAGCCCGTCGGAGGAGACCTCGTGCCCCTCCGCCATCTGCGGCTTCGGGCTCAGCGCGGCGTCCACGCCGTAGAGCGTGTCGAAGACGTAGAAGCCGTGATTGCCGGTGACGGTCGCGGTGGTGAAGATCGGGTCGAGCACGCTGAGATTGGCCTGCGGCACCAGGCGCAGCGTGGCGGCGCGGGTGTTCTGCGCCACGGCGGGCGCGGCGGGCAGCATGCCCGCGGCCATCGCGGCGGCGCCGCCGGCGAGCAATCCACGTCGTTTCATCATGCTTCCTTGTCCTTCCTCTACCCGGTCGGGAGCCTAGAGCCGTTTCCACGCCGCCGGAAACGGTTCTAAGGAAGGCCCCGATGGATCGGCCTTCCCCATCCCCGCCGGCCGCAGGCGACCGCATCCCGCGCGCCGAGGGTGCCACTCCTGCCA
Source organism: Falsiroseomonas bella (assembly GCF_003173615.1). Classification (GTDB taxonomy): domain Bacteria; phylum Pseudomonadota; class Alphaproteobacteria; order Acetobacterales; family Acetobacteraceae; genus Falsiroseomonas; species Falsiroseomonas bella. The sequence goes on from NZ_QGNA01000001.1 coordinate 1,222,136, forward strand.
TGGCGCAGTGGTTCGCCGCCAAGGCGGCGCATCCCGACGCCCTGGTCTTCTTCCGCATGGGCGATTTTTTCGAGCTTTTCTTCTGCGATGCGGAGGATGCCGCGCCGGTGCTCGATATCGCCGTCAGCCATCGCGGCGAGCATCGCGGCCAGCCCGTGCCGATGGCCGGCGTGCCTGCGCATGCGCTGGATGCCTATCTCGCCCGGCTGATCCGCGCCGGCTGGCGCGTGGCGATCTGCGACCAGATGGAGACGCCGGAGGAGGCGAAGCGCCGCAAGGCAGCGACCATCCGGCGCGAGGTGGTGCGCGTCGTCACGCCGGCGACGGTGACCGAGGACGGGCTGCTCGACGCATCCCGCCCCGCCTGGCTTCTGGCGGTGGCGCCGGGCGAGGACGGGTTCGGCGCGGCCTGGCTCGACATCTCCACGGGCGGCTTCTGCACCGCGACGCTGCCGCGCGCCGAACTCGGCGCGTTGCTCGCCCGGCTGGAACCGGCGGAGGCCGTCACCGCGCCGGAACTATCGGAAGACACCGAGCTTGCGCAGCGCCTGCCGGGCCGCATCGCCCCGCGCCTGGTGCCGCGCGACGCCGCGCGCCTCGTCCGGGAGGCCTATGGCGTCGCGACGCTGGACGGCTTCGGCCGCTTCGCGCCGGCCGAGCTCGACGCCGCCGCGCTCGCCATCGGCTATGTCCGTGAGACGCAGGCCGGGCTGCTGCCGCGCCTCGATCCGCCGCGGCCGCAGACCGACGCCGCCGGCGTGCTGGCGCTGGACGCCGCCACGCGGCGCAGCCTGGAGATCCTGCGCGACCAGCGCGGCGGGACGGAGGCGACGCTGCTCGCCGCCGTGGACCGCACCCTCACCGCCGCCGGCGCACGCGAGCTGGCTGCGCGGCTGGCCGCGCCGCTGGCCGAGGCCGCGCCGATCGCCGCGCGGCACGACGCGGTCGCCTTCCTGCTGGGCGACGCGGCACTGCGGGGCGCCATCCGCGCGGCGCTGAAGGGCGCGCCCGACATGGCCCGCGCCCTGGCGCGGCTCGCGCTTGACCGCTTCGCGCCGCGCGACCTCGGCGCCCTGCGGGCGGGGCTCGATCTCGCCGCGCATCTCGTCGCGACCCTCGCCGCGCCCGCGCTGCCCGTGCCGAAGCTGGTGGCCGAGGCCGCCGCCGCGTTGCGCCTGGATCCCTCGCTGTCTGCCGAACTCGGCCGCGCATTGTCGGAAAAGCTGCCGGCGCGATTGGAGGATGGCGGGATCATCGCCGCTGGCTACGACGGCGAGCTCGATGCGCTGCGCCGGCTGCGCGATGGCGGGCGGGAGGCGATCGCGGCGCTGCAGCTCGACCTCGCCCAGGCCTGGGGCGTGGCGAGCCTCAAGATCCGCCACCACCAGCAATTCGGCTTCCTGGCCGAGCTCCCCGCCGCCCCGGCGGAAAAGCTGCTGCGCGACCCTCCGAAGGGGCTGAGCCCCGAGCACGCCCCGATCCATCGCCAGACCATGGCGAACGCCGTGCGCTTCACCTGCACCGCGCTGGCCGAGCTGGACCGCAAGGTGGCCGAGGCCGGCACCCGTGCCGCCGAGCGCGAGCGCGCATGCGTCAAGCATCTGCGTCGGCTTCTGCTGGACGCTGGCGGCCCGATCGCCGAAGCCGCCCGCGCCATCGCCGAGCTGGACCTGCACGCCGCCGCCGCCGCACTGGCGGAGGAGGGCGGCTGGTGCCGGCCGGAGATCACCGACCGGCCCGACTTCGCCATCGCCGGCGGCCGCCACCCGGTGGTGGAGGCGGCGCTGCGCAAAGCCCGCGGGCCGGCCTTCGTCCCCAACGACTGCGATCTCTCGCCCGGGCGGCGGCTGTGCCTGCTCACCGGGCCGAACATGGCGGGAAAATCAACCTGGCTGCGGCAGAACGCGCTGATCGTGGTGCTCGCCCAGGCCGGCCTCTTCGTCCCCGCCACCTCCGCCCGGCTCGGCCTGGTGGACCGGCTGTTCTCGCGCGTGGGCGGGGGAGACGACATCGCCGGCGGGCGTTCCACCTTCATGGTGGAGATGGCCGAGACCGCCGCCATCCTGAACGGCGCCACGCCCCGCTCCCTGGTGGTGCTGGACGAGGTGGGGCGCGGCACCGCCACCTGGGACGGGCTGGCCATCGCCTGGTCGGTGCTGGAGGCGCTGCACGATCGCATCCGCTGCCGTGCCATCTTCGCCACGCATTTCCACGAACTGACCGCGCTCGCCGGGCGCCTGCCGGAGCTGCGCCTGGGGCAGATGCAGGTGGCGGAGTGGCGCGGCGAGGTGGTGTTCCGCCACCAGGTCGGCGATGGCGCGGCGCAGAAATCCTGGGGGGTGCATGTCGCCCGCCTCGCCGGGGTGCCGCGCGCCGTGCTCGCCCGCGCCAACCAGGTGCTGAACGCGCTGGAGGCGCGCGCCAGGGCCGGCGGGCCGGATGCGCTGGCCGAGGAACTGCCCCTGTTCGCCCGGCCGGCCGCCGCCGCCCCGGCCCCGCCCCCCAGCCCGCTGCACGCGGCGCTTGCAGGGCTGGACCCAGATGCCCTTTCCCCGCGCGAGGCGCAGGAGGCGCTCTACCGACTCAAGGCACTTGTTGCTGAGGATGCCGCAACGCAACACGACGACACTGTTGCAGGCGGCCGCGAGTCGGTATCGTGAAACCGTGATCCGCATGAGCCTTGCGCACGCGCCCGACGCGGCCGGTTCGCCCGCCGCCGAGGCGCCCGAGGTGCTGCCCGACCTGGTCGCCGCGCTGCTGCCCGGCGGGCGGCCGATCCCGCGCGACGAGGCGCTGGGCCAGCTGCGCCGTCAGCTCGGCCGCATCCAGGGCAAGGTACAGCGCGCCTTCGAGGCGCATGAGCTCTCCGGTCTCGCCGCCGCGCGCTGGCTGGCGGCGCTGACCGACGGCCTGGTCGGCGCGATCCACGCCTACACCATCGCCATGGTGCCCTCCGGCCCCGAGGGCGGGACCCAGGCCGAGCCAAGCGTCGCGCTGATCGCCACCGGCGGCTATGGCCGCGGGGTGCTCGCGCCCTATTCGGACATCGACCTGCTGTTCCTCTCGGACCAGCCGGTCGGGCCGCAGGGACGGCGGGCGGTGGAGTTCATGCTCTACCTGCTCTGGGATCTCGGGCTGAAGGTGGGGCACGCCACGCGCACGGTGGCCGAGTGCATCGAGGATGCGCGCGGCGACGCCACCATCCAGACCGCGCTGATCGATGCGCGCTACCTGGCCGGCGATGCGACGGTGCATGCCCGCTTCGACGCCGCCTTCGCGGCCTTCCGCAAGCAGTCGGGGCTCGCCGCCTTCCTCGCCGCCAAGCGCGCCGAGCGCAGCGCGCGGCATGCGCGCTACGGCGACAGCCCCTTCCTGGTGGAGCCGCATGTGAAGGAGGGGCGCGGCGGGCTGCGCGACCTGCAGACGCTCTATTGGCTGGCGCGCCACGCCTTCGGCGTGCAGCGCATGCCCGAGCTGGTCGGCAAGGACAGCCCTGGCGGTGGCCTGCTGACGCCGCAGGAGGCGCGCGCCATCCGCCGCGCCTGGAATTTCCTCTGGACCGTGCGCTTCCACCTTCATTACGTGACGGGACGCGCGGAGGAACGGCTCACCTTCGACCTGCAGCCGGTGGTCGGCGCCCGCATGGGCTACACGCGCCACGGCGTGCAGGACGGCGTCGAGCGCTTCATGAAGCACCTGTTCCTGACGGCGCGCGACGTGGTGCGGCTGACCCGCCTGCTGGAGCCGGCGATCGAGCGCGCCGCGCTCGGCGTGCCGGCGGTGCTGCCGGCGGGCGACGCGGGGCTGGCCCAGGCCGGCATCGCGCTGGCCGACGGCAAGGCGCTGTTCTCGCCCGACCGCGATGTCGCCGCCGATCCCGCCATCATGCTGCGCCTGGTGCGCGCCGCCCGCGACCGCGGGCTGGAGCTGCATCCGCTGGCGCATCGCGCGCTGGTGCGCAATGCGCGCTACGCCGTGCGCCTGCGTGACGACGCGGATGCGAATGCGCTGTTTCTCGACATCCTGTCGGGCCGCGACGCGGCGCGCTGGATGCGCACGCTGAACGAGGTGGGGTTCCTCTCCCGCTTCATCCCGGACTGGGCGCGGATCGTCGGGCTGATGCAGTTCGACACCTACCACGTGTTCACCGTGGAGGAGCACACGATCGAGGCGATCGGCGTGCTGGGCGCGCTGGAACGCGGCGACCTGGCGGAGATCGCGCCCGTCGCCTCCGAGCTGATCGGGCAGGTGCAATCCCGCCGCGCGCTCTATGTCGCGGTGCTGCTGCACGACATCGCCAAGGGCCGCGGCGGCGACCACAGCGAACTCGGCGCGGAGATCGCGCTCGATCTCTGCCCGCGCCTCGGCCTGACGCCGGAGGAGACGGAGACCGTCTCCTGGCTCGTGCTGAACCACCTGCTGGTCAGCCAGACCGCCTTCAAGCGCGACATCGACGACCCCAAGACCATTCTGGACATCGCCGAGACGGTGCAGTCGCCCGAACGCCTGCGCCTGCTGCTGGTGCTGACCGTCGCCGACATGCGCGCGGTGGGGCCGAAGGTGTGGAACGGCTGGAAGGCGACGCTGCTGCGCGAGCTCTACTGGCGCGTCGCGGAAGTGCTGGCGGGCGGGCTTTCCGTGCCGGAGCGCGACACGCGCGTCGCGCGGGCGCGCGCCGCCGCCGCGGCGCTGCTGGACGACCTGACGGAAGCGGAGCGCGAGCATTTCCTCTCGCTCGGCTATCCCGGCTACTGGCTCTCCTTCGACCCCGAGACGCATGCGCGCCACGCGCACATGATCCGCGAGGCCGAGCGCGACGCGGCGCCGCTGACGGTGCGGTCCCGCGTGATCGAGGCGCGTGCGGTGACGGAGGTGACGGTCTACTGCACCGACCATCCTGGCCTGTTCAGCCGCATCGCCGGCGCGCTGGCGGTGGCGGGTGCGAGCATCGTGGATGCGCGCATCCACACCATGACGAACGGCATGGCGCTCGACACCTTCTGGGTGCAGGACGCGGCCGGCGGCGCCTTCGACGCGCCGCATCGCCTGGCGCGCCTGGCGGTGCTGATCGAGCAGTCGCTGTCCGGGCGCCTGCGGCTGGAGGCCGAGATCGGCAAGCTGCGGAGAGAACCGGCGCGGCTGCGTGCCGTGCAGATCCCACCGCGCGTGGTGATCGACAACCACGCCTCGAACTCGCACACGGTGATCGAGGTGAACGGGCGTGACCGGCCGGGCCTGCTGCACGACGTGACGGCGGCGATCAGCGAGCAGGGCCTGCAGATCGGCAGCGCGCACATCACCACCTACGGCGTGCGCGCGGTGGACGTGTTCTACGTGAAGGACGTGTTCGGCCTGAAGGTGGAGAACGAGCGCAAGCTGAAGGCTCTGCGCGACGCGCTGGTGGGCGCGCTCGGCGGCCCGGAGGCCGCTACGGCGGAGGCCGAGGTCCGCGCGGTCTGACGGGCGCGGGCGCGGGCGCAACGCTTCCTGACAATTTCGAACGGCGATGCGCAGCGGAGTCCGTTGCGCGGCCGGCGCGGCCTGCCCCAGGCTGCCGCGATGCGGCTCGCTGTCCTGATCGACGCGGAGAATGCGCAGGCACGGCTTGTGGCAAGCGTGCTGCAGGCCGTGGACAGGCATGGCAGGGCGACGCTGCGGCGCGCCTATGGCGACTGGTCCGCACCGGCGCTTTCCGGCTGGCGCGACGCCGTGGACACCCACGCCATCGAGCCGATCCAGCAGTTCCGCAGCCGTTCGGGCAAGAATTCCAGCGACTGCGCCATGATCGTGGACGCGATGGACCTCCTGCACGGCGGACGCTTCGACGGCTTCTGCCTGATGTCCAACGACAACGACTTCGCCAGCCTGGCGCGTCGGATTCGCCGCGAGGGTCGCCACGTCTTCGGCTTCGGCACCCGAGGCGCGGGCGAGCAACTGCAGCAGGCCTGCGATCGCTACCTGATGGTCGACGACGCACCGCGTCGCATCGCCGCCGCCGACGACGACGCGGCAATGTGCAGGGCCGAGCAGGTCGCGGTGCTGGCCGCCGCTGTGGAGGGCTGCCGCGAGGCGTCCGGCTGGTCGCCCCTGACGGCCGTCGGGCAACGCGCGAAGCAGGAGGGTGTCACGCCGGCGGAGCTGGGCTTCTCCTCGCTCCGGAAACTCCTCGAGGCCTTCGCCTTCTTCGAGATCTCGTCGGCCGAATCAGGCGCAGGCACGAGGCCCAACGAGTTCGTGCGGCGGATCCCCGCCTCGCGATGAAGCGCTACCACCGCCACCCATAGGGCCGGCGGTAATAGGGATAGCCGTAGCCGCGATAGTAGCCCAACGAGATGCTCGGCCCCCAGTAGTACGGATAGGCGTAGGGGTACGCATACGGATAGGCGTATGGATACGGGTAGGCCGGCGCCGCATAGGGCATCACGGCCACCCGCGGCGGCGCCTGCAGCTGGTTTCCGGCGCTCGCCATGCATTGCGCATAGGCCGCATCGTAGCGGGCCTGCAGCCCCGCGGTGGACGCCGCGGCATTGCCCGCGCCGACCGCCGATCCCGCCACGAGGCCGGTGCCCGCGCCGACAGCCGCGCCCGCGCCGGCCTGTCCGGTGGCCGAGCCGACCAGCGCGCCGGCCGCCGCGCCGAGCGCGGTGCCGACCGCCGCGCTGCCCACCGCCGCGTTGGCCGCGGCCTGCGCCGGCACGTAGCCGATCTGGCCGAAGGCGTAGTTGCGGCACTGCGCGTCCTCCGCCTGGAAGCGCTGCAGGTCCTTCCCCTCCGGCGGCAGGGCGAAGACTGTCGGCCCGGCCGGCGGCACGACCGCGCAGGCACCGAGCGCGAGCAGGGGGAGAAGCAGGACAGGGCGGGGCATGCGCATGGCAGGCGGCCTTCCGAAGGTGCGAGAGCCGATCAGCTTTCGGATATATAGTGTCTTGCAGGTTTCTGCGGCATCGCCGTGGCAATCCTGCCCCGCCTCGCGCTCTATACGCCTGCGCACGGGCTGCCCTCCGCCGCGCGCACCGACAGGAGATGCCGCCGTGACGAACGAACCGCCCGCCTCGGCAAAGCTTGCGGTGCTGATCGACGCAGACAACGCCCAGCCCGCCGTGATCGAGGACCTGCTGGGCGAGGTCGCGCGTTATGGAATTGCCTTCATTCGCCGCGCCTATGGCGATTGGACCACGCCGAACCTTGGTGGCTGGAAGTCGGCCCTGCTCGACCATTCCATCCAGCCGATGCAGCAGTTCCGCTACACGGTCGGGAAGAACGCGACCGACAGCGCCATGATCATCGACGCCATGGACCTGCTGCATTCGAAGCGTCTCGACGGGTTCTGCCTTGTCTCGAGCGACAGCGACTTCACAGGATTGGCCCGGCGCATCCGCGAGGAAGGGCTTCTGGTGGTGGGCTTCGGCGAGAGGAAGACGCCGCGTCCCTTCGTCGCCGCCTGCGACCGCTTCGTCTTCACCGAGATCCTGTCCCGCAAGTCGCCGCAGGCAGCGGCGCCGAGCGAGAGCGCCAAGCGGCCCGCGGACGACAAGCGGCTGATCGAATTGCTCACCGAAGCTCTGGACGCGGCCTCGGACGAGGCGGGCTGGGCACATCTCGGTGCCGTCGGCAGCAAGGTGGCACAGCAGGCGCCGGAATTCGATTCGCGCTCCTGGGGCTTCGCCAAGCTCAGCGGCCTCGTGGCGGCGATCCCGATCTTCGAACTGGAGGAACGCCGCGGGCCGGACGGCACTTCCCGCGCGCTGTTCATGCGCCGGCGGCCCTCGCCGCCCGCGGCACGTGCCAGGCGATAGCGCGCCTGAGCCGCCGCCACTTCGCTGCGTTGCTCCGCACATGCGCAGGTCGAGAGGACAAAAAGGGCACTGCGGGGCGGTGCACCCTGCCTCGGCGGGCGCGTCACGAGCGCCAGGATGGTGCGCCCCGGCATCCGTCGCCGCCCGACCGCCTACCCCAGCAGCCGCCCGATGACCCGCGCCGTGTAGTCCACCACCGGCACGATCCGCCCGTAGTTGATCCGCGTCGGCCCCACCACGCCGATCGCGCCGACGATCCGCTGGTCCTGAGCGTTGCGGAACGGCGCGACGACCATCGAGAGGCCGGCGCTGTCGAACAGCCCGCTCTCGGCGCCGATGAAGATCTGCACGCCCTCGCCCCGCTGCGCGAGATCGAGCAGGCGCAGCATCGTCTCCTGCGTCTCCAGCCGGTCGAACAGGGCCTGGATCTCCTGTACGCGCGCCACCTGGTCCAGGTTCTGCAGCAGCTTCGCCTGGCCGCGCAGGATCAGCGTGCCGCCGACGCCGCCCGACCAGGTGGCCAGCCCCGCCGCGATCACCTGCTGCGTCAGCTCATCCAGCGCGGTGCGGTGTGCGGCGATCTCGGCCTGCACGGCGCTGCGCGCCTCGTCCAGCGTGCGGCCGGAGAGGCGGGCATTGAGGTAGTTGCTGGCCTGCACCAGAGCGGAGGGCGGCAGGCCGGGCGGGACCTCGATGACGCGGTTCTCCACCTGGCCGTCCGCCGTCACCAGCACCACCAGCGCGCGGCCGGGACCGAGGGCGACGAACTCGATATGGCGCAGCGGCGCCTCGCTCTTCGGCGCCACGACGAGGCCCGCCGCGCCGGCGAGGCCCGACAGCATCTGCCCCGCCTCGGCCAGCGTGTCCTGCAGGCTGCGCCCGCCGCCGGCGCAGCGCGCGGCGATGGCGTCACGCTCCTCCTCCGCCAGCGCGCCGAACTGCAGCAGCCCGTCGACGAAGAGGCGAAGGCCGCGCTCCGTCGGCAGCCGCCCGGCGGAGGTGTGGGGGGCGTAGAGCAGACCGGCATCCTCGAGATCCGCCATCACGTTCCGGATGGTGGCGGGCGAGAGCGCCTGCGGCAGCCGGCGAGATAGGGTGCGGCTGCCCACCGGCTCGCCGGTGGCGACATAGAGCTCCACCAGCTCGCGCAGGATCGCGGCGCCGCGATCGTCCAGGCCAGCCGGCAAGGGCGGCGTGACCGCGGCGGAGAGACTCATGGCCGGCGCCCCGCTGGGGCGCGGTGGCCGGTGCATCGGACCCATGGTGGTGCGCGTCCCGGACCGTCTTGCTTCGGGGAACAGTATGGAAACGCCGTGGCCCGGGTCAACCACGCCCGGCGCTGGACCGCGGCCGGCTGGCATCGCAGGCTGCGCCGCCATGCGCCGCCCGATGCTCCTTGCGCTGCTCGCCGCCCTGCTGGCGACGCCCGCGCGGGCCGATCCCTGGACCGCCTGCGGCCGCGCCATCGCGGAGGCCGAGCGCGGCGCCGGCATCCCGGCCGGGCTGCTGCTGGCCATCGCGCGGGTGGAGAGCGGGCGGGCCGCGCCGGGCGGCGGCATCGCGCCCTGGCCCTTCGCGATCAATGCCGACGGCGCCGGCCGCTACCCCGAGAGCAAGGCCGCCGCCATCACGGAGGTGGAGGCGTTGCGGGCGCGCGGCATCGCCTCGGTGGATGTCGGCTGCATGCAGGTGAACCTGTTCCACCACCCGCAGGCCTTCCCCGACCTCGACGCCGCCTTCGACCCGCCGCGCAACGTTGCCTATGCGGTGCGCTTCCTGCGCGACCTGCATCGGCGCACCGGCAACTGGTCCGACGCGATCGTGCAGTATCACTCGGGCGAGCCGGGGCGGGGCCTCGCGTATCATTCGCGGGTGCGGGTGGCGCGCGTCGCGGGCGGGACACTGCTCTCCTCGCCGGCGGCGCTGCGCGGCCTCTGCGCGCCGGGGCGGCGTGCGGCGGTGCTGGTCGGGCGGAACGGGCGGCCGCGGATCGTCTGCCGGGCGTGACCCTGGACGCGCCGCCGCTCTGGGATTAGCTGCCGGCCATGATCGACTTCCCCGCCGGCTTCAAAGCCCCCTTCTTCCGCCCCTCCAGCCGCAAGGCCGACGAGCTGCGCCAGGTGACGCTCACCCCCGGCGCCTCCCGCCATGCGGAGGGCTCCTGCCTGGTGCGCTTCGGCGTGACGGAGGTGCTCTGCACTGCCAGCATCGAGGGCAAGGTGCCGCCCTTCCTGCGCAATTCCGGTCAGGGCTGGGTCACCGCCGAATACGGCATGCTGCCGCGCGCGACGCACACCCGCAGCGACCGGGAAGCCGCGCGCGGCAAGCAGTCCGGCCGCACGCAGGAGATCCAGCGCCTGATCGGCCGTTCGCTCCGCGCCGTGACGGATCTGAAGGCGATGGGCGAGATGACCGTCACGCTGGATTGCGACGTGCTGACCGCTGATGGCGGCACGCGCACAGCCTCCATCACCGGCGCCTGGGTCGCGCTGCACCTGGCCTTCGAGCATGCGATCGGTAAGAACATCCTGAAGAAGAACCCGCTGCGCGACCAGGTCGCCGCGATCTCCTGCGGGATCTGGCAGGGCACGCCGGTGCTCGACCTCGACTATGACGAGGACAGCAAGGCGGAGACGGACGGCAACTTCGTCATGACCGGCGCGGGCGGCGTGGTGGAGGTGCAGGCCACCGCCGAGGGCGCGCCCTTCAGCGAGGAAGAACTGACCGCGCTGCTTGGGCTGGCGCGCAAGGGCACCGCCGAGCTTTTTGCGAAGCAGAAGGACGCCATCCGCAAGTGAGCCATCGGCTGCTGACCGGGCCGAAGCTGGTGCTGGCCACGCACAACGCCGGCAAGGTGCGGGAAGTCGCGGAGCTTCTGGCGCCCTGGGGCTTCGCGGTCGTCAGCGCCGGCGCGCTCGGCCTGCCTGAGCCGGCGGAGACCGAAAGCAGCTTCCTCGGCAATGCGCGGATCAAGGCGCTGGCGGCGGCCACCGCCTCGGGCCTGCCGGCGCTGGCCGACGATTCGGGCTTCTCCGTCGCCGCGCTGGATGGCGCGCCGGGCGTGCATACCGCCGACTGGGCGCAGACGCCCGATGGGCGCGACTACGCCATGGCCATGGCCAAGGTGGAAAGGCTGGCCCGGCACGCGAAGGATCGGCGCGCCTGGTTCTCCTGTGCGCTGGTGCTCGCCTGGCCCGATGGCCACACCGAGGGCTTCCTGGGCGAGGCGCATGGGCAATGGGTCTGGCCGCCGCGCGGGACCAACGGCTTCGGCTACGACCCGATGTTCGTCCCCGATGGCGGCGCGCAAACCTTCGGCGAGATGGCGCCGGCGGCGAAGCACGCCATCAGCCACCGCGCCGCAGCCTTCGCGCAGCTTTCGGCCGCCTGCCTGCCGCCGCGACCCTGAGATGCGCACCGCCCGCCTCGTCCTGCTGCTGCTGGCCCTGACGCTGGGCGGCGCGCGGGCCGAGGAGGCGGGTGCGCTCCGCAGCGATCCGTCGCTGCCTCTGCGCGGCGGCGCCGCCGCGGCCGGCGCGCTGGTCTGGATCCATCCCTTCACCCGCGACCCGCAGCCCCCCGCGGCGCCCGGATGGAGCCACCGGCTCACTGAGGCCGGCTGGGATCTCTGGCGGTTCGACCGGGTCGGCGGCCCGGACCCGCTGGCGGCGGGAGCGGAACGCCTAGCCGCCGGCACCGCGGCGCTGCGCGCGCGCGGCTACCGGCGGATCGTGCTGCTCGGCGAGAGCCGCGGCGCCTTCATCGCCCTGGTCGCGCTGCGGTATCCGGGGCTTGCGGATGGCGTGGTGCTCGCCGCGCCCGCCGCGCATGGCCGCAGCGTGGAGCGGCGGCCGCAGGCGCTGGCGGATTTCGCCGCCGCGCTCGACGCCGCCTCGCCGGATGCGCCGGCGCGGCTGGCGCTGTTCCTCTTCGCCGACGATCCCTGGGACCCCGACCCCGCCCGCCGCGCCGCGCTGTTCCGCGCCGCCGCGGAACGCCTGGGCCGCCCGGCACTGGTGGTCGAGCACCCGCCGGCCCCGATCGGCCATGGCGGCGTGCAGGACCCGGAGTTCGACGCGATCTTCGGCGCCTGCCTGGTCGCCTTCCTGGATCTTGACCGCGCCTCGCCCGCCGCCTGCCCTTGAAGCCCGCGCGGCCTGCCCAACCTCCCGCCGCAATAAGCCGGGAGAATGAGGATGCGTGTGTTGCGCGGTGCGCTGCTGGCCTGCCTTCTGGCGGGCGCGGCCCATGCCCAGCCTGTCCTGAGCGAGTCACGGCCGCCGGAGGTGGCCGGCGTCCGGCTCGTCACCGTGGCCGAGGGGCTGGAACGGCCCTGGGGCATGGCCTTCCTGCCGGATGGCGCGATCCTGGTCACCGAGCGGCCCGGGCGGCTGCGCATCGTCCGCGATGGGGTGCTCGATCCCACGCCGATCGCCGGCGTGCCGGCGGTGCATGCGCAGGGGCAGGGCGGGCTGCTCGATGTCGCGCTGCATCCCGATTTCGCGCGCAACCGCACGATCTTCCTCAGCTACGCGCATGGCTCGGCGCAGGCGAACCGCACGCGCCTGGCCAGTGCCGTGCTGGACGGCACCGCGCTGCGCGACCTGCGCGTGCTGTTCGAGGTGAACCGCGAGAAGCCGGCCAACGCCCATTTCGGCAGCCGCATCCTGTTCCTGCCGGACGGCAGCCTGCTGCTGACCATCGGCGATGGCGGCAACCCGCCCAATTCACTGGATGGCCGCCTGATCCGGGAGAATGCGCAGGACCTGTCGAACCATCTCGGCAAGATCCTGCGGCTGAATGCCGATGGCAGCGCGCCGGCCGACAACCCGTACGCCGGCCGCGCCGATGCGCGCGCCGAGATCTGGACCGTCGGCAACCGCAACAGCCAGGGCATCGCCTGGGACCCGATCCGCAACGCGGTCTGGGCGAACGAGCATGGCAGCTCGGGCGGCGACGAGCTGAACCGCATCGAGCGCGGCCGGAACTATGGCTGGCCGGTCGCCTCCCACAGCGTGGAGTATCGCGGCGGCGCGCAGATCGGCGTCGGCCGCAGCGCGCCGGGCACCACGGACCCGGTGCTGGTCTGGATGACGACGACGGCGCCATCCGGCCTTGCGGTCTACACGGGCGACCGCTTCCCCGCCTGGCGCGGCGACCTCTTCTCCGGCGGGCTGCGCGGGCAGGATGTGCGCCGCATCCGGCTCGATCCGGCCGGCCGCGTGCTGGGAGAGGAGACGATCCCCGTCGGGCGGCGCGTGCGCGACGTGCGGCAGGGGCCGGACGGCCTGCTCTACCTGCTGACCGACGAGCCCTCCGGCGCGCGCATCATCCGGGTGGAGCCGGGCTGACGAACGGCCGGCGGCCCCGGGCGTTGCGGTTTCTCGACACAGGGGAGAGCCGCCATGAGCCGCAAGCCGCAGCCGCATCGTGACCAGGGCAAGCCGGGCCTCGACACCACCGGCACCGCGACGGGCGGAAAGGGCCAGCCGCCCGGCGGGGAGAAGGATGCGCGCGGCCTGACCCGCGACGGCACCGGCTTCGGCGAGGAGCCGGAAGGCGGTAAGCCGACGGATGCGCGCAGCGGCCCCTGGGCCGTGCACCCCGAGCCCAAGGGCGACTGATCGCTACAGCGTCGCCGCCGCCAGTCCCAGCAGCGCGGCGGCGGCGACGCCCATCATGGTGAAGGTCAGGCTGGTGCCCAGCACGCGCCACTTGAAGTCCTCGGGCTCCTTCGCGATGCCCTGGGCGTGCAGCACGCGGCCCGCGACCAGCACCACGCCCAGCACATGCAGCGCCCAGTCGGGCAGGCCGTTGATCTCGCAGAGCGCGAGCAGCAGCAACGCGAAGGGGACGTATTCGGCGAAGTTGCCATGCGCCCGCGCGGGCCGCTCCACCAGCCGGTGCGACGTGCCGAGCCCGACGCGATGGATGCGCCGCGCCTTGATCACGCGCGTGGCCAGCCAAATGAAATAGAGGCCGAGCAGCCCCGCATAGAGCGCCGTGACGGGCAGCATCAGGCAGCCTCCTTTACATCGGCCCTTGTGCCGCCGGACAGCGCCAGCAAGGCTTCGGGCGTGGTGGCGAAGACATGCATTGGCGAGCCCGCCGCGGCCCAGACCTGCTCGAAGGCAAAAAGATCCTCGTCCACCAGCACCACCGGCGGCGTCAGGTGGCCGAGCGGCGCGACGCCGCCGATGGCGAAGCCGCTCCGGTCCCGCACCCAATTGCCGTCGGCCCGCTTCACCGGCAGGCCGGTCGCCGCGGCGACCTTGGCCATGTCCACCCGGTTGGCGCCCGAGGCGATCACCAGGACGACGCGCTCGCCGCCGCGGAAGACGATGGATTTGGCGATCTGCGCCACCTGGCAGCCGACGGCCGCTGCGGCATCGGCGGCGCTGCGCGTGCCTTCGGGGAAGGCCTGCACGGAATCCGCATGTCCGGCCGCCAGCAGCGCCGCCCGCACCCGTTCGACAGACCCGCCGGACATCGCCATATCCTTTCCTCTTGCACGCGCTCCGCGTGTGCCCTCAAACGCCGGTGCCGGCATCCGCCGGCTTGGCTTCGCGGCACCTGCCGCGGGCCGCATTCGCGGCCTCGGCCGGCTTTGCCGGCCGCCTTACCGGACCCATCTGCGGAAAGCGATGCGCGAGCCCCTCGCCCTCTACATCCACTGGCCCTTCTGCGCCGCCAAGTGCCCGTATTGCGACTTCAACAGCCATGTGCGGGAGCGGGTGGACCACGCCGCCTTCGCCGCCGCGCTGCGCGCCGAGCTGGCGCGGGAAGCCGCGCGCACCGGGCGCCGGCCGCTGGCCTCGATCTTCTTCGGCGGCGGCACGCCGAGCCTGATGCGGCCCGAGACCGTCGCGGCGCTGATTGCGGACGCCACCGCGCTGTTCGATCCGCTGCCCGATCTCGAGATCACGCTGGAGGCCAACCCGACCAGCGTCGAGCGCGACAAGCTGCGGGGCTTCCGCGAGGCCGGCGTGAACCGCGTTTCCCTCGGCGTGCAGGCGCTGGAGCCGGAATCCCTTGCCTTCCTCGGCCGCCGCCACGATGCGGGCGAGGCCATCGCCGCGCTGGAGACAGCTCGGGCGATCTTCTCGCGCGTGTCCTTCGACCTGATCTATGCCCGCCCCGGCCAGGCGGAAGCCGACTGGCGCGCGGAGCTGCGCCGCGCGCTTGCGCTGGCGGCCGATCACCTCTCGCTCTACCAGCTCACCATCGAGCCCGGCACGCAATTCGCCACCCTGCACGGCCGTGGCGACTTTCGGCTGCCGGAAGGCGAGGACGCCGCGCGGCTCTACACCGCGACCGCCGAGGAAGCCGCCGCCTTCGGCCTGCTCAGCTATGAAATCTCCAACTACGCGAAGCCGGGCGCGGAGAGCCGGCACAACCTCGCCTATTGGCGCTATGGCGACTACATCGGCATCGGCGCCGGCGCGCATCAGCGGCTGACGCTGGATGGCGAGATCATCGCCGCACGCCGCCACCGCGCCCCTGAGGAATGGCTTCTGCGCGTGCAGCGGGACGGCCACGCGGTCGTCGACGAACAAGAACTCTCGGCGCGCGACCGGGCGCGGGAGGCGCTGCTGATGGGGCTGCGCCTTACCGAGGGCGTGGACCCGGCGCGCATCGAAGCGCGCAGCACCATGCCCTTCGCC
This sequence comes from Falsiroseomonas bella, assembly GCF_003173615.1. Lineage (GTDB taxonomy): Bacteria > Pseudomonadota > Alphaproteobacteria > Acetobacterales > Acetobacteraceae > Falsiroseomonas > Falsiroseomonas bella. The sequence continues at coordinate 1,237,596 of NZ_QGNA01000001.1, forward strand.
GAGGCGGTGGATCTGCGCATGCTGGACTCGCTCGCCGGGGAAGGGCTGCTGGCCTGGCGCGACGGCCGGCTGGTCGCGACAACGGACGGGCTGCTGCGGCTGGACGCGATCCTGCCGCTGCTGGTCAACTGAGCGGATGCGCACCGCCTTCCTCGGCGCCTATGGCTACGGCAATCTCGGCGACGAGCTCTGCCTGATGGAGGCGATGCGCGCCTTCCCGTCGACCGATGCGCATGCCTTCAGCGTCGCGCCGGAGTGGACGATGCGCTGCGCGCCGGGACTCTCCGGCTGCTTCCGCGACGGCGGGGAGATGCTGGCGTTGCGGCCCGCGCGCGTCGTGTTCGGCGGCGGCATGTTCGGCACACCGGACGCCTTCCGCGCCTGGCTGCCGCATCTCGCAACGGCCGAGGCCGCCGGGGCGGAGATCAACTTTCACAATCTCGGCGTCTCCTGGCTGGCGAAGGACCTGCGCTGGCTGGACGAGACGGCGCGCGGCGTCTTCCTCCGCGCCGCCTCCTTCACGGTGCGCGACGTGCTCTCGGTGGAGTATGCGGCTATGGCCGGGATCGGCCGGCTGCCGCGCATTACCGGCTTTCCGGAAGCCGACATCCCCGCCGATCCCGCGCTGGCCGATGCGCTGCTGCCGCGCGGGCGCAAGCTGCTCGGCGTCTCCATCATCCCGATGCCGCTGATGCGCGCGGCGCTCGACCACGAGGCTGCGCGGGTGCGCGGGCTGTTGGCGGAATTCGCGGACCATGCCGTGCTGCCCGTGGTCAGCACCGTGCATCTCGACACGCCGGAGGAGGACGACGTCGCCGGCTGCCGGGCGTTCCTCCAAAAATTCCTGCCGAAGGCGCAGGTGGTCGCGCCGATCCTGCTCGACCGCGATTTCTGGCGGGCGGAGATGACGCCCGCGCGGCTGAAGGGCCTGATCGCGCGCTGCGACACGCTGCTGACGCACCGCAAGCACAACGCCATCCACGGCATCGGCGCCGGCGTGCGGGTGATCGGGCTGCATCCGCTGATCGACAACAGCCTGCGCCGCACCTTCGTCACCCTCGCCCATCGCCTTGCGCCCGGCTCGCGTTGCGTCGGGCTGGAGACGCCGGCGTGACGCGCATCCTGGTCCTGGCCGAGCGACCGTTCCGCGGCCTGCGCTCCCGCGCGATCATGGCGGAGGTCGCGGCGGCGCTGCGGGCCGAACCGCCGCCCTTCCTCGCGATGCATGTCGCGGCCGAGGTGCCCGGCTTCGCGACGGCGGAGAACGAGCCCGATCCGGCCGCGCTCGGCATCGGGCGCGTGGTCCTCGCCGGTGTCTTCACGCGCCGCGCTGAGCTCGAGCGCGCGCTGCGCGTCGCCGCGCGGGCGCGGGCGCAGGCGCGCGGCGCGACGGTGGAGACGCTGTGCTTCTCCGTCGAGCGCGAGGCGGCGCGCACCGATGCGCCGGAGGGCGTCGGCGTGCTCGACAGCGCGACGCCGCTCGACCTGCGCGAGCATGTGACGGCGAATGCGCTGCTGGTCTGGCGCGTCGCCGCGGCGCAGCGCATCCGCCCCTTTCCCGAGCGTGCCGTCGCGCCCGATCCTGCCCTGGCGGGCGCGCTGCCGGACGGCAAGCTGCTCGGCCTCGCCATCCTCGGCGGCGAGGAGACGGCGCGCGCCATCGCCGAGCGCGGGGCGGCGATGGCGGCGCTGCTTGCGCCCTTCCGGGGCTGGCCGGTCCTGCCGCTGCCGGTGGAACAGCCCGAAGGCCCGGCCGACGACCTGCCCGCGACGCTCGACCTCGCCGCGCGCTTCCTGCCGGGTTCGCCCGTTCTGCTGCCCGAGCTGGGCGAGACGCGCTGGCGCCGGCGCCACCTGACGCCGGCGCGGCTCAAGGCGCTGGTGGCGCGCTGCGCTTCCGTGGTGGCCACGCAGGACCTGCCGCTTGCCTACGCCGTCGCGTCCGGCGTGCCCGCGATCGGCATCGCGCTCGGGCAGGACCGTCGGGCCGCCTCCTGCCTGTCCTCCCTGGCGAATGAGCTGCCGGCGGGGTCGGACCTGGTCTTCCCGCAGCGCGATCAGCTCTCCCGCGAAAGCTCCAGCGCCCGCGCATAGACCTGCTTGCGCGGCAGGCCGGTAGCGGTGGCGACCATGGCCGCGGCGTCGCGCAGGCTCGCGCCCTGCAGCGCCGCGCGGAGCTGCGAATCGAGGTCGGCTTCCGCCGTCGTCTCCTCCGGCGCCGGGCCGACCACGATGCAGATCTCGCCGCGGGCCTCGGCCGTGGCGTAGTGGGCGGCGAGGGCGGCGAGGCTGCCGCGCCGCACCTCCTCGAAGCGTTTGGTCAGTTCGCGGGCGACGGCGGCCGGGCGGTCGGGGCCGAGGCCCTCGGCCAGGGCGGCCAGCGTCTCGGCCAGGCGGTGCGGCGCCTCGAAGAACACGATGGTCGCGGACAGCCCGGCCCGCTCCGCCGCGCGGAGCCGCCCGATGGCGGCCGCCCGCGGCCCGGCCTTCGGCGGCAGGAAACCCTGGAACAGGAAGGGGTTGGGCGGCAGGCCCGACAGCGTCAGCGCCATCACGGCCGCGTTGGGACCGGGGATCGCGGTGATCGGCAGCCCCGCCTCGATCGCCGCTCGGACCAGCCGGTAGCCGGGGTCGGAGACGAGCGGCGTGCCGGCATCCGAGACCAGCGCCAGGCGTTCCCCGGCGCGGAGACGGTCCAGCAGTCGCGGGACCATCTCTGCTTCGTTATGGTCGTGCAGTGGCAGGAGCGGCACGGACATGCCATGACGGGCCAGCAACTGGCCGGTCACCCGCGTATCCTCGCACAGCACGGCGTCCACCCCGCCGAGCACCGCGAGCGCCCGCGGCGACAGGTCGCCGAGATTGCCGATCGGCGTCGCCACCAGCGACAGCCCCGCCGGGGCCTCGTTTGGATGCGCCGCCGACCGTTGAGGAGGATCGCCGCTTGCCATCATCCGCTACGCCGCCTCCCCGCCCGGCGCTGTCCTGGTCCCGCCGCAGCCTGGGCGAGATTGCCGTCGCCGCCCTTCTCGGCCTGGCGGCCTGTGCTCCGCAAGCCTCCGTCCCGGTCGCGGTGCCGGCCGCGCCGCCGATCGGCGGTGCCGCGGTCACGGCCCAGGCGACCGCGCGCGCCGCGCTGCTGCTGCCGCTGACCGGCCCGCAGGCGCCGCTCGGCCAGGCGCTGCTGCAGGCCGGCACCATGGCGCTGTTCGACGAGACGACGAGCGGGGTGGAGTTCCTGCCGCGCGACACCGGCGGCACGCCCTCCGGCGCCGCCGCCGCGGCCCGCGCCGCGCTGGCCGAGGGCGCGCGCGCCCTGGTCGGGCCGCTGACCAGCGGCGAGACGGCCGCGGTCGCCCCGGTCGCGCGGGCGGCCGGGGTGCCGCTGCTCGCCTTCACCAATGACAGCCAGCGTGCGGGCGAGGGCGTCTGGGTGCTGGGGATGACGCCGGAGCAGCAGGTGCGCCGCGTGGCCTCCGCCGCGGCGCGGGAGGGCGCCCAGCGCTTCGTGCTGGCGGCGCCGGCCAACGAGTTCGGCCGCGCCCTGGCCGCGGCGCTGCAGGGCGCGATGCGCGACCTGCGCCTGCCGCCGCCGGCGATCGCGCTGCATCCGGCGAATGTGGACCTGGCGATGGCCGCCAGCGCCGCGCGCATGGCCGCGCCGCAGGCCGATGCGCTGCTGCTGGGCGAGACCGGCGAGCGGGCGCGCCGCTTCGTTGCCGCCTATGTGGCCGAGGCCTCCGCCGCTCAGCCGGGCGGGCAGGCGCCGCGGCTGCTCGGCACGGCGCTGTGGCTGAACAACCCGGCGCTTGCCGGCGAGCCCGCGCTTGGCGGCGCCTGGTTCCCGGGGCCGGACGCCTCGTATCGAACGCGCTTCGAGGAGCGCTACCGCGCGGCCTTCGGCGAGACGCCGCCGCGCATCGCCGCCTCCGCCTACGACGCGGCGGCCCTGGCGGCGCGCGCGCTGCGCTCCACCAGCCCGGTGGCGACCGTCACGGCGCAGCAGAGCTTCCCCGGCGCCGATGGCCCGGTGCGGCTGCTCTCGGACGGACAGACGCTGCGCGGTCTCGCGATCTATGCCCTTTCGCCGGAGGGCGAGGCGGTGCTGGTGGAACCGGCGCCCGAGCCGGCCGGCGCCGGCTTCTAGCCGGCCGATGCCCCTGCCGGTCACGCCGGCCGGCCGTACCGCCGCCGCCGCGGCGCTGATCGGCGGCGTGCCGGCGGCGTTGCTGCTGCTGCTGTTGCTGGCCGGCTGGTTGGAGCCTGCGGCCGGGCTGCTCGCCCTGGCCGCGACCATTGGCGCGGCGGTGCTGCTGGCGCGGCTCTGGCTCGGCAATCTGTGGCGCCTGCGCGAGGCGCTCCGCCGGGCCGAGGCGGGCGAGGCGATGCTGGAGCCAGAGCCCGGTGCGGCGCTGCTGCCCTCGGTGGAGGAGATCGCCGAAGCGGCGCGACGCCTGGCGCGCAGCGTCAACGAGCGCGCCGAGCTCGTGGTGCGGCTGCGCCGCGCCGACGAGGCCATCGTGGAGCGCCTGCCCGATCCGCTGGTGGTGCTCGATCGCGGCGGCGCCGCGCTCCGCGCCAATGCCGCGGCGCGCGCGCTGTTCGGGACTTCGGCGGGCCATGCCGGTGACCTCGCGGCGCTGCTGCGCCATCCCGCGCTGGCCGATGCGCTGGATGCCGCGCTCGGTTCCGGCACGCCGCGCGACGTGGACATCGCGCTGCCGGTGCCGGTGCCTCGCGAGCTGAAGGTGCATGCCATCCCGATGGAGCCGCCGCTGGCCGATGGCGGGCGGCTGGTGCTGGTGCTGTCGGACCGCACGCGGGAACGCGCGCTGGAACGCACCCGCGCAGACTTCGTCGCCAATGCAAGCCACGAGCTGCGCACGCCGCTGGCCAGCCTGATCGGCTTCATTGAGACTCTGCGCGGCCCGGCCCGGGACGACCCGGAGGCGCAGCAGCGCTTCCTCGGCATCATGGCGGAGCAGTCCGAGCGCATGCGCCGGCTGATCGACGACCTGCTCGGCCTGTCGCGCATCGAGATCACCGAGCACCAGCCGCCGACCGGGCGGGTGGATCTCGGCGCGCTGGTCGCGGCGGAGGCGGAGGCGATGCAGCCGATCCTCGCAGCGCGCCGCGTCCGCCTGGAGATGGATCTCGTTCCCGATGCGGTGGCGGCGCCGGCGGATCCCGAGCAGGTGGCGCAGGTGGTGCGGAACCTGCTGGACAATGCTGCGCGCTATGGCCGGGCGGGGGGCAAGGTGCGGCTCGCGGTGGGCCAAGCCGCGCCGGGCGGCCGCTGGCCGGCGCGGCCGGGCGTGGTGCTCAGCGTGGGCGACGACGGGCCGGGGATCGCGAAGCACCACATCCCCCGCCTGACGGAGCGGTTCTACCGCGTCGATCGCGGCCGGTCGCGCAGCGAGGGCGGCACCGGCCTAGGCCTCGCGATCGTGAAGCATGTCGTGAACCGGCATCGCGGACAGTTGCTGATCGAGAGCGAGGAAGGTGCAGGCGCCACCTTCAGCGTCTGGCTGCCCGCCGACCCTGCCACCAGCTGACGGGGCGAGGGAAGGCGGCGCGCAAACCGCGCCGAGGCCGCGAACGCGGCCCGCCGCGAGTGCGGCGAGCCAAGCGCGCGGATGCGCGCGCCCGGCGCCTGAGGGCACCAGAAAGAGCGTATCTGTTCGCTTCGTCCTACGACGAAGCGAACAGATACGCCGGCATGGGCTGGGTGTTGTCCACAACGCCCTTCACGCCCGGCACGTTCTCCGCCAGCACGCGCAGGCCGCGCTGCACGGCGGCGCTGCGGCTGAAGCCGTGGAACTCCACGATGCCGTTGTTGACCTCGACCAGCGTGTAGAAGGTGTCGGCCCAGGGCTCCTTCTTCATCGCCGCCATCACGGCGCGGCGGATGCGCTCATCGGGGAACTCGCCGCCCTCGGGCGGCGGGCCGACCAACGCGCGCAGCAGGTCCGCGCGGGAGACCAGCCCCTTGAGCTTGCCGTCCTGCGTCACGACCACGCGGCGGATGCCGCGATCCTCCATCATGTGCGCGACCTGCGAGGCCAGCGTGTCGGGATCCACCGCGACCACCTCGGCCGTCATCACGTCGCGGGCGGTGACGCCATGGGTGCGCGCATAGCGCTCCGCATCGCGTTCCTGGTTGCCGAACAGGCTCGCGAACCAGCCGGTGGGCTTGTCGGCCTCTCCGGCCAGGCGGCGGATCAGGTCGGCCTCCGTGACGACGCCGAGCACCTGGCCCTGCGCGTCCACCACGGGGACCGCGGAGATGCCGCGATCGGCAAGCAGCCGCGCCATCGCCATCACCGGCGTCTCCGGCGGTACCGTGACGACGTCGGCGGTCATGAGGTCGCGTGCTCTGAGGCTGGTCATCGGGGCGTTCCCTCTGCTCCGGTGCAGGATGACACGATGGTAGGCTCGATCGGGTCGATAATCCTTGACGCATGTCAATCGGCCGGCGGTTTGACAGGTGGCGATGCGCCTGTATTCCTGGCCGACGGAACAAGGGAGGAAATGTGACCGTGACGCATGCAATCGGCCGGCGCGACCTGGGTCTGCGCATCGCAACGCTGGCGGGGGCCGCCGCCATGGGCCTGCCCCGCCTCGCGCAGGCGCAGGCGGCCATGCAGATGTCCATCGCCACGGGCACGACCGGCGGCGTGTACTACCCGCTGGGCGGCGCCCTCGGGAACCTGCTCTCCCGCGAGATCCCGGGCATGAGCGCGACGGCCGAGGTCACGGGCGGCTCCGTCGCCAACTTCCAGCTGCTCGGCGCCGGGCGCGTGGGGATGCTGTTCGGCCAGGTGGACGCGGCGGTGGACGCGATCAACGGCGCCGGCCCCTTCCGCGGCCGCACGGTGCCGGCACGGGCCATCGCGGTGCTCTACACCAACCGCATGCAGGTGGTGACCACGGCCGCCACCGGCATCCGCAGCATCGCGGACCTGAAGGGCAAGCGTGTCTCCACCGGCGCGCCGGGTTCCGCCACCGAACTCTTCGCCTTCCGCGTGATCGAAGCCGCCGGCCTCGACCGGGAGAAGGACTTCCGCGCGCGCGAGCGTCTCTCGCCGGCGGAATCCACCAATGCGATCCGGGACGGCAAGCTCGACGCCTATTTCTTCGTCTCCGGCGTGCCGACCAGCGCGATCACCGATCTCGCGGCCACGCCGGGCACGCAGATCGTGCTGGTGGACCATGCCGACCTGCACCAGAAGATCGTGGAAAAGAACGGCCCGGTCTATTTCCCGGAAGAGATCCCGGCCAACACCTATCCGGGCCAGACGACGCCCAACAAGCAGCTCTCCGTCGCCAACATCCTGGCGGTGCGGGAGGACATGGCGGCGGATCTGGTGACGAAGATCCTGCAGGTCGCCTGGGGCCGGCGCGAGGACCTGGTGCGCACGCACTCCGCCGCGCGGGACTTCACGCTGCAGGCGCAGAAGAGCGCGGCCGCCGGCATCCCCTGGCATCCGGCCGCCGAGGCCTTCTGGCGCTCCGCCGGCGCCAACCTGGGCTGAGACGGCGCGGCACCGCGGGCGGATGAGCACCACCCTGATCCCGCCCGAGGTGCCGAAGGGCGCGCTCGACGAGGCGACCGCCGCCCGGCTCGAGGAATTGATCGAGCAGGAGGAAGGCGTCCAGAACCGCCTTCCCGGCCTGCTCGGCCACGCCACGGTGGCCGTGGCGCTGGCCATGTCGCTGTTCCACCTGTGGGCGGCGTGGGACATCGTGCCCACCACCACGCTGCGCTACGTCCATGTCGGCTTCGCGCTGGTGCTGGGCTTCGCGCTGTTCCCGGTGGGGCGGCGCTGGCGGCACCGGCTGATGCCCTGGGACATGGCGCTGGTCGCCGCCGGCATCTACGTGACCTGGTACCTGATCTCGGGCGGCGACGCGCTGCAGGACCGCTACGTCTTCCCCGAGCCGATGGACCTCGTCGTCGGCTGGATGCTGATCGCGCTGGTGCTGGAGGTGACGCGCCGCGCCACGGGGCCGGTCATGCCCGTGGTCGCGCTGGTGTTCCTGCTCTACGGCTTCTTCGGCAACCTGCTGCCGCCGCCCTGGCAGCATCAGGGCTACGACGCCGAGCGGCTGGTGCCGCACCTGACCATCACGCTGGAGGGCATCTTCGGCACGGCGGTGGATGTCTCGGCCTCGCTCATCGTGCTGTTCACGATCTACGGCGCGATCCTGCAGGCCTCGGGCGCGGGGAAGTTCTTCGTCGACTTCTCCTTCGCGCTGACCGGCGGCAAGCCGACCAGCGCGGGCCGCACCGTGGTGCTGTCTTCCTTCCTGCTCGGCGGGCCTTCGGGATCGGGCGTCGCGACGACGGTCACGCTCGGCACCGTCGCCTGGCCGATGATGAAGCGCGTGGGCTATCCGGCCGCGGATGCAGGCGGGCTGCTGGCCGCGGGCGGCCTGGGCGCGATCCTGTCGCCGCCGGTGATGGGCGCGGCGGCCTTCCTGATCGCCGAGTACCTCAAGATCGGCTACCTCGAGGTGCTGGTGATGGCGATCATCCCCACCTGCCTCTACTACGCGTCGCTGCTGTTCATGGTGGAGCTGGACCAGCGCCGCATCGCGGCGCGCGCCGCTTCGGGCGATGCCGATGCGGCGGCGGCGATGCAGGTGGACCCGGTCGGCAAGCTGCTGCGGCTCTATGGCTTCCACTTCTCCACGCTGATCGCGATCGTCGTGTTCATGGGGATGGGCTACTCGGCGACGCTGTCGGTGCTCTACGCCATGATCGTCGCGGTGGTGCTGAGCTACCTGCGCCGCGACACCGCGCTGACGCCGCGGCGCCTGGTGCAGGCGCTGTCGGCGGGCGCGGTGCAGTCGGTCGGCATCGCGGCCACCTGCGCCTGCGCCGGCATCATCGTGGGCGTGATCACGCTGACCGGGCTCGGGCTGAAATTCTCGGACATCGCGATCCAGGCGGCCGGCGGGTCACTGGTCGTGACGGCGGTCTACACCGGTCTGATCGTCTGGGTGGTCGGCCTCGCGGTGCCGGTCACCGCCAGCTACATCATCTGCGCAGTGGTGGCCGCGCCGGCGCTGATCAAGCTCGGCGTGCCCGACTACGCGGCGCACATGTTCGTCTTCTACTACGCGGTGCTGAGCGAGGTCTCGCCGCCCACCGCGCTCAGCCCCTTCGCGGCCAGCGCGATCACCGGGGCGGGGCCGTACCGCACCACGCTGATGGCGTGGAAATACACCCTGCCTGCCTTCGTGCTGCCTTTCGTCTTCGTCACGGACCCCGAGGGCGTGGGCCTGCTGCTGCAGTTCCGCGAGGGCATGGGCTGGGCCGACGTGGCCTGGCAGGTGCTGCTGGCCACGCTCGGCCTTGCCGCGCTCGCCGCCGCGACGCAGGGCTGGCTGCGCCGCGCGCTGGCGGGGTGGGAACGCGGCCTGCTGGCGCTGGCGGGCGTGCTGATGGTGTTTCCCGCCGCGCTGGAGGCGCTGGCGGCGGACCTCGTGCCGTATCCGCACTGGATCGGGCTGGTGCTGGCGCTGGGGCTGATGGCGCTGCAGCTGCGTGTGCGCGAGCGGCCGGCGTGACCGGCGCGTTCTCGCCCGGGCGTTCCATTTCACAGGGTCATATTCTATCCTGGATTGCATGATCCTGCCCGGCTGGGAGGCCACGCGGCGCTGGCGGATCGTCGGCGCCCTCGGTCTGGTCGCGCTGCTCGGCGCCTGCGGCGACACGCCCACCGCCCAGGCGCTGCGCCGCACCGCGCCCGAGGCCGCAGCGCCGCCGCCGGTGCAGGGCCCGCATCTGCTGCTCGTGGCGCCGCGCCGGGCCGTGCTGCTGCCGGTCAGCGGCGGCGCGCCGCGGGCGATCTGGCGGAGCGAGGCAGGCAATATCGCGATCGCCACCGAAGGCCCGCGCATCGTCGCGACCGCCGGCCTGCGCCAGATGCTGATGGCGACCCGCTTCGAGGGACCGGATCCGCTGGATCATCCGCTGGCGCTGCGCGGGACGGAGGCCTTCGCACGGCGCAGCGTGGACCTCGCCACGAATGAGCGCGACCCGTCCACGATGCGCTTCGGCGTGGCGCTGGACTGCCGCCTCTCGGGCCGCGACGAAGCCGGCTGGGTGGTGGTGGAGGAACGCTGCACCGGCGGCGGCGCGTCCTTCACCAACCGCTTCTGGGTGCAGCCCGAAAGCGGCGCGGTGCTGCGCAGCGAGCAATGGGCCGGCGACGAGGCGGGCGTGCTGACGCTGGAGATGCGCGGCTTCTGACCCTCTCTACCGCCAGCCGATCCCCGCTTCATTCATCCGTCGCATGACATAGGCGAGCCACAGCAGCTGCACCGCCAGCGCGGGCAGCCCCGCCACCGCCTTGTACGGCGCGGGGATCGTCAGGAAGGCGACGACCATCAGCGCATTGAACGCCGCGAAGAACCAATGCACCGCGGCCACCTGGCGCACGCCCATGCCGGAGCGTTGCGCGAGTTGATACAGATGCGTGCGGTGGCCTTCCGTCAGCCTCGCCCCCATCAGCGCGCGACGCGCCAAAGTGAAGGTGGCGTCGAACAGCAGCCCGAACATCAGCAGCGGCACGATCACGAAGGAGAGCTGCTGGGAATCGAACCGCGCCGCGGCGATACCCAGCACCGCCATCATGAAGCCGGCGAACTGGCTGCCGACATCGCCCATGAAGATGCGCGCGGGATGCAGGTTGAAGGGCAGGAAGCCGGCGAAGCCCGCAGCGAGGAACAGCGCGGCGGCATAGACGAACCAGCCGCCCTGCCAGGCGGCAATGGCGCAGAGCGCGGCCGAGACGATCAGCAGCGTGCCGCCGACCAGCCCGTCCAGGCCATCCATGAAGTTCACGGCGTTGGTGCAACCGACGATCCAGACCAGCGTGACCAGCGGCGCCAGCCAGCCGAGCTGCAGGATGCCGCCCCAGGGCATGGCGAGCTGGTTCACCACCAGCCCCATCGCCACCGCGACGAGCGCCGCGGCGCATTGCGCCAGAAGCCGGAAGCGGGCGGAGAGGTCGCGCATGTCGTCCGCCAGCGCGACCCCGGCGATCGCCAGTGCTGCCGCGATGACGCCGAGGAAAGGTCGCTCCGCGATGCGCGCGAAATCGGCGGCGAGATACAGCACCAGCATGCCCGCCACGAAGGCCAGCACCACCCCCACGCCGCCACCGCGCGGCGTCGGAAGCGTATGGGCGCTGCGCGCGTTCGGGTGGTCGAGGATCGGGAAGGCGATCATCAGCCGCACGGCAAGGGCGGACAGCAGCGCAAGGCACAGCGCGAAGCCGAGGTGCTGGAGGAGGGCCGTCGTCTGCATCGGACGGCGTCATGCCGTGCCCCGGCCCGCCCGTCCATGGGCGGCCCGCGCACCATCCTCGGGCGTCAGCCGTGCGGGGTGTCCGCGGCCTCCGTCAGGGCGGTCCGCAGCAAGGCGGCGGTGCTGCGCATGATCAGGCAGGCTCGCCGCTTGCCAAGGGTCGCGGTCTCGGCGAGCAGGTCGAGTTGCAGGGCGATGCGCTGGATCTCCGTGCGAAGATCAAGGCTGCCGGCGGGGCTGTCGCGTTCGGGGAGATGATCCAGCATCGGTGTATCCGCTCAAGACGTCATCGGGCGGTGGGCGATGCCGTGTATATACAGTATACCCATAAAGTGTAGTTCGTTATTGCAAGAAAATGGCTACTGCGGCGCGAGCATTGTCAGGTGCGCAACCGCGCCGGATCCAGACTCGCATAGATGTCACCAGAATTCGCCTCGTGCGGCAACGAGGCGATCCAGGCAGCCATCGCCGTCGCTTCCACCGGCGCCGCATGGGCGAACTGCATCGCTTCGCCGAGGCAGGCATTGAAGGCGCGGTAGCCCAGCGAGCGCAGCCGATCGAGGCATTGCGCGGCGACGTCGCGCTGGATGGTCGTGAATTCGAAGGACAGGCTGCGCGGCGCGAAGGAGAGGCCCGCCAGCGCCACGGCCTCGTAGCCCTCCACGTCGATCTTCACGAAGTCCGGCCGGCCGTGCTCCGCGGCGAGCGCGTCCAGGGTGGTGACCGGCAGGCGGAGCTCCGTGTCCCACACCTGGCCTTCCCAGCCCGCTGCGCCCTCCGCCGCCGCGACAAACTCCTCCGACGCCGTGGCGACGGTGGGGTTGGCGGTGTTGAGGCGCAGCACCGCCTCGCCGGGCTCGGCGCCGACCAGCGCAGCGACGCGGACCACGCCGGGATCGCGAAAGAAAAGCAGCCGCAGCAGTCGGGCGAGGCGCGGCTGCGGCTCCACCGCAACGGCGCGGGCGCCGAGGCGCCGGAAGCTCGCTGTGCGGTCGCCGACATGCGCGCCGACATCGAAGCCGAGCTCGCCGGGCGCGAGGAAGCGCGCGTGGAAGGCATCCAGCGCCGCCGCGCGACCCGGCGCGTAGTAGGTGCGGAGCGACTTGCGGATCGCGGCGGTGGTGGTCATGCGAAGATGACGGCCGCCCCGCCGGCATGCTCGGGCGGCACCATGACGCCTTCCGGCGCGTCGCGCAGCGGCAGGTCCGCCAGCAGAGCGCGCGCGCTGGCGGCCCGGTCGTTGGTGCGGATGATGAAGCCCGCCATGAAGGGCAGCGCCGGCGCCGTCACGCCGGGCAGGGCGCGGTCCAGCGCCTCGGGCGGCAGCACGCGGATGCGCGTCTCCATCGCCGGGCTGTCCGGCCCCGCCGCACGCGGCGCGCCGGGCAGGCGCAGCCGGAAGCCGGCGAGCGGATCGGGCTCGGCCGGCACCCCTGCCAGCCGCGCGAGGCGGGCCATGGTCTCGGCCGGTTCGGCGCTGGCGACGATCACGCTTTCCAGCGCCTCGGCGCCGTTGCGGTGGCCCATCCAGCGCGCATCCCAGACGAGTTCGGGCGTCAGGTGCTGCACGAGCTGCACGCGGCCTTCCGGCGCGTCCGGGAAGGGCAGGCGGGCGAAGCGCGCGGTGGGGCCGCCGGGCTCGACCGGGCGCTGCAGCCAGGCGATGCCGGGAATCGCCAGGCCGCCGGCGCGCAGCCGCGCCAGGTTGCCCTCCGCGTCATCCATCGCCAGCGCCACGATATGCGCGCCGGTGTAGCGCGCGACGAATCGGTCCACGCCATTGGCGAAGAGGTTCGGGTCGGCGATGCCCAGCAGCTCGACATAGCCGTGGCGCAGGAAGGCGCAGCGATTGACGGTGCCGAAGGGCTCCACATCGCTGTCCGGCGTGCGGCGCCCGGATTGCTGCGCGACGGGCGAGAGGGCGAAGCCGAGCCGTTCCCACGCCGACCAGAGCGGCGCGGGGTCGGCCGTGCAGAGGCCGACATGGTCGAGGGCGAGGGCGATGCCGGTCATGGCTTTGTCTTCCCCCTCCCCCGCCTGCGGGGGAGGGCTGGGGTGGGGGCGGCGCGACCTATGGCCGGATGGAAGCGGGGTGAGGCGCGCGGCCCCCACCCCGACCCTCCACCGCGCGCGGGGGAGGGAGCCTTGGCGCGCGCCCCCACCCCGCTCACGCCGGGTTCTCGTACTTCTCGAGCAGCCACTCCTGCGGTTCGGCCGCCGCCTCGCGGTACCAGCGATCCACCAGCGGATGTGCCCGCACCGCCTGGCAATAGGCCTTCGTCGCGTCCGAAAGCTCCGGCTGCCAGGTCAGGAAGCGGGTGACGACGGGCGCGTACATCGCATCGGCCAGCGTGAAGGCGCGGCCGAACAGGAAGGGGCCGGTATGTGCCGCCAGCGCCTCCGCCCAGATCGCCTCCACCCGCGCGATGTCGGCGAGGCATTCGGGATTGCGGCCCTTGCCCGGGAAGCTGCGGCCCAGATTCATCGGCATGGCCATGCGCAGCGCGCGGAAGCCGGCATGCATCTCGGCGGCGATGCTGCGGGCATGCGCGCGGGCGATGCGATCGGCAGGCCACAGCGTCGGCGCGATCTCGGAACAATATTCGGCGATGGCGATGCTCTCCCATATCCGCGCGCCGAGATGCTCCAGATAGGGCACCAGCCCGTTGGGCGAGATTGCCTTGATCTCCTGGGTCCCGCCGCCGCCGGCCAGCGGCACCAGCACCTCCTCCACGTCGAGCCCGGCCATGTGGACCATGAGCCAGCCGCGCAGGCTCCAGGAGGAGTAGCGCTTGGTCCCGATCACCAGCCTGCCATCGGCCATTTCAGCAATGCCTCCCTCAAGTCGTCGCCCGCTACGAGACTGTCGATTGGCACGCCGCTGCGCGGTCTGGCTAGCCGGTGATCAGAACGCCTTGCGAATCGCGCATCGCGCAACCAGACTCAAGGCATGGCTCGTGGAAAGGTGGTATCGGGCTGGGCTGTCTCGGCACTTCTTGCCGTCGCGGCTGCTGCGATAGAGTGGGGCTTGCCAGCTCTTGGAATAGACGCGCCAAGATGGATTGGACTAGCTCTCGGGGCAGTAGCGGGTTCTCTGTCGTTGTGGCTCACACTCTACATATCCCGCGCGAAGACCGCGCCGGAGCATACGGCGTCAGGCGCGGCGACATCCGTTGTCTCATTCAATCAGTCAGGCGGAATCACCGCAGGCACTGTGAAAATCGGAGCCGACCATGACAGAAAATGAGCGCCCGATGGTTGCATCCTATTTTCAGAGTGGAGGTATAACGGCTGGCAGCGTGTCAATAGAAAAATTGTTTTTAGACGCTCCAGACCGAGTGCTTGACTCAGCGGCAAAAGAAAAACTTCTTCAGATGGTGCCGCGCAGCCGTGAAATTCTGATCGCGCATTCTTCAGGCGATCTTGAAGGCTTCAACTATGCCAAGCAGATTTTCGAATTTTTGGTCGCCAGCGGATATAACGTCTCCCGCGACGGCTTCCTCCAACCACTTGGGGGTGAGCCCTTCCGGGGGGTTCAAATTGATGTGCCGCCAGGATCGGAGCGAGCCTGCGTTCATGTGGGTTCGCGTTAGGTCGTAGCGACAGATGCGCTAGCGCCGCGGATTGCCAACGCCGATTCCGGATCCTGCCTTCCGGCCACGCCCGGCCGGGTCTATGGGGTCCGGGCCATGGCCGCCACGGCACGCGACCGAATCCTGACGAATCTGGCCCTCGACGCTGCGCTTGCGGCGCTCGCCGTGCCGGGCGCCGTGTGGCTGGCCGCGCCGGGGGCCTGGCCGCCCGCCGTCTGGTGGCTGCTCGGCCTGCCCGGTGGGGCGGCGGCGCTGCTGCTGGCGGGCTGGCCGATCGGGCTGCCGCGGCAATACTGGCGCTTCGCCTCCCTGCCCGACCTGCTGACCATCGCGGGCTCCGCGGCGCTGGGCGCGGCGCTGTTCTGGGGGCTGCTGCACGCGACCGGCGCCTGGCGGCCGCCCAACCTCGCCTTCCCGGCCATTCACGCCCTGCTGCTCGGCGCGCTGCTGGGTGCGCCGCGGGTGGCGGCCCGGTTGCGCCATGCGGGGCGGACGGGGCCGATCAACGGATCCCCGGTGCAAAGTGTGCTGCTGGTCGGCGCGGGCGACGGCACCGACCTCTATATCCGCGCCCTTTCGCAGGAACGTGGCGCGGCCTATCGCGTGATGGGCATCCTGTCGCTCCGCTCGCGCCAGATGGGGCGGCGCATCCAGGGGGTCGAGGTGCTCGGCACCGCCGAGGACGCGGCCGGCATCCTCGACACGCTGCGCGACGAGGGCCGCCTGCCGGCGGTGGTCGCCATCGCCACCACACAGTTGCAGGGGCAGGAGCTCCAGCACCTGCTCGATGCCTGCGACCGGCATGGCGTGCCCGTGAAGCGTCTGCCGAACCTGACCGCGCTGCGCCCCGCCGCCCGCCGCCCCGGCGAGCGGGCGGAGCCCGAGGCGCCGGTCGCGCTCCGTCCCATCGAGATCGAGGACCTGCTGGACCGCCCGCAGGTGCCGCTCGACCGGGAAGGCATGGCGCGGCTGATCCAGGGAAGGCGCGTGCTGGTCACCGGCGCCGGCGGCACCATCGGCGGCGAGCTGGCGCGGCAGGTCGCGGCGCTCGGCCCGGCGCATCTGACGCTGCTCGATCACGGCGAATACGTGCTCTACGAGATCGACCTGGAACTGCGGGAGCGCCACCCGGAAGTGCCGCGCACCGCCGTGCTGGCCGATGTGCGGGACGAGGCGCGCATCCGCCGGCTCTGTGCCGAGATCCGCCCGGAGCTGGTGTTCCACGCCGCCGCGCTGAAGCATGTCCCGATGGTGGAGAACGACCCGCTGGAGGGGCTGCTGACCAACGCGCTCGGCACGCGGGTGGTGGCGGATGCGGCGCGGGATGCGGGCTGTTCGCTGATGGTGTTCATCTCCACCGACAAGGCGGTGAACCCGACCAGCGTGATGGGTGCGTCCAAGCGGCTGGCGGAGATGTATTGCCAGGCGCGGGATCGGGAGGCCCGGGCGGCAGGCGGCATGCGCCTCGTCACCGTGCGGTTCGGGAACGTGCTGGGCTCCACCGGCTCGGTCGTGCCGCTGTTCCGCCGCCAGCTGGAGCGCGGCGGGCCGCTGACCGTCACCCACCCCGACATGAGCCGCTACTTCATGACGGTGCGGGAGGCGGTGGGGCTGGTGCTGCAGGCGGCGGTGGTCGGCGCGACCGATCCCGTGGACGCGCCGGGCGAGCTGCGCCAGGGCGGGATCTTCGTGCTGGACATGGGCGATCCGGTGAAGATCGTGGACCTCGCCCGCCGCATGATCCGCCTGGCCGGGCTGCGACCGGAGGAGGATGTGGAGATCCGCTTCACCGGCCTTCGCCCCGGCGAGAAGCTGTTCGAGGAGCTGTTCCACGGCCAGGAGCCGCCGCGGGCGACGAGCTTCCCGGGCCTGCTGGTGGCGGTGCCGCGCACCACCGACGCGGCGGAGATGGCGGCGGCCATCGACCGCGTCGCGGCCCTCGCGACCGCGGGCGAGCGGGACGCGGCCCTGGCCGAGCTGGGCCGCCTGGTCCCGGAATTCAGCCTGACGCCGGGCTGAACCGGCGCCAACTGCCTCTATTGCGCCGGCGGCGCGGCCGGGCGGCCGGAGCGGGCGGCGTTGTAGCCCTGCAGGTAGGTGTTCCGCTGCTGCTCCAGGTGGTGGTTGTAGAGCGCACCGCCCGCCAAGCCGACGCCGGCGCCGATCAGCGCGCCGACCCCCGCCTGGGCCGTCAGCGAGCCGATCGCCAGGCCGCCCAGCGCGCCGGCGGCGGCGCCGATGGCCAGCCGCTCCTCCTGCGGGGTGATGGTGACGGGCTGCAGGTTGCCGCCCGAGCAGGCCGAGAGGCCGAGAAGCCCGACGACGGGCAGGATCATGAGGCGTCGCATGGTCCGGCTTCCTCTCAGCGGCGGTTGCGGGCCGGGGTGGCGGCTTGCGGGCAGGGCCAGGTGGCGGCGGCGAAGCGGATCAGCCCGTCCACCGCGCTCTCCTGCGCGAATTGCGGGTTGGCGCGGCCCCAAGCGACGAAGGCGGCCTGGAATTCCTGATGCGTCGGCCCGGGATTCGGCATGCAGAAGGCCGGCTGCTGGCCGGCGACGCGTGCCACGGCCTGGTGATGCTGCCCGGCGCCGATGATGAAGCCGCGGCAGAAGGCGGTGGCCGGCGCCTCCGACATGGTCGGCGCCGCGCCGCAGAGCTCGACCAGCGTGGCGGTGTTCAGCGGTTGCGTCGGCGCGGTCTGCGCCAGCGCCGGACCCGCGGCGCAGGCGAGCGCCAGGGCGGCGGCCGGAAGCCATCGCGTCATGGGCTTGTCCCTCCTCCGGCCGGGCGTGCTGCCCGGCTTGCCGGGGAGGCTAGACGGCGGATTCGCGCCGTTCCAATCCTCCGCCAGAACTTTCGCTATCCAAATCGCGCAGTTCAGCGGGGATCAGAGCCCCGCATCGGCCGGGACGATCACCCGTCCCTCTTCGTCCAGGCGCACCGGCACGGCCTCCAGGCTCTCGCCGTAGCAGGGGCCGGAGAAGCAGCCGCCATCCTCGATGCGGAAACGGGCGCCATGGGCGGAGCAGACGATGTGTTGCTTCTTGGCATCCAGGAAGCGGTTCGGCGCGGGGTCCAGCGGCAGGCCGACATGCGGGCAGGAATTCACGTACACGAAGACCTGCGCCCCGCGGCGGATGGCGAACAGGCCGGTGAAGCCGCCCGGCGCCGCCGGGAAGCCGCGGCTTTCGCCATCCGGGATCTCCTCCAGCCGGCAGAGCACGCGCTCGGTCGCCGAAATCCCGCTCATTCCTTCCAGCCGCCCATGCGGCAAAGCTTGCGCCAATGCTCCGCGCTCACCGGCATCACCGAAAGCCGCGACTGGCGCACCAGCGCGAGCTCGGTGAAGGCGGGGTCCGCCTTGATGGCCGCGAGCGTCACCGGCTGCGGCATCGGGCCCACCGCCTTCACGTCCACGCAGACCCATTCGCCCTTGGGGTCGTCCGGGCCGACGGTGGGGTCGGGATAGGCCTCCCGCACCACCTCCACCACGCCGACGATCTCCTTGCCGATGTTCGAATGGTAGAAGAAGGCGAGGTCGCCCTTCTTCATGGCCTGCAGGTTGGCCTTGGCCATGTGGTTGCGCACGCCGGTCCAGGGCTCGACCCCGTTGGCAACCTGCTGGTCCCAGGAGAAGGCATCGGGCTCGGACTTCACGAGCCAGTGGCTGCGGCCCCGCGCCATCTCAGGCACGATCCTTTCCTGCGGCGCGGCGGAGGCGCATGGTGGCGACAGGCTCCCGGGTTTCGTCCCGGAAAGGCTCGTAACGCGCGACGGCTGTGGCTTCAATCCGCCGCGAGTCGCCCCTAGGTTAGTCTCGTGGACGCCAGCTCTTCCGCACCGACCCGGCCAACCGGGCCCCGCACCACCGTCCCGCCGCAGGGCGGCCGGTCCTTGCATCGCTTCGCGAATCCGGGGCGCTTCCTGCGCCTGACCGATGCCTGGATGCCCTGGCTCTGGGCGCTGGCGATCGCCGTGACGGCGGCCGGCGCGTATTGGGCGCTCGTCGTCTCGCCGACCGACTGGCAGCAGGGCGAGACGGTGCGGATCATGTACGTCCACGTGCCGATGGCCTGGCTGGCCATGGGCGGCTACACGGGCCTCGCGATCGTCTCGATCATGTCGCTGATCTGGAGGCACCCGCTGGCCGACCTGACGGCGCGGGAGCTGTCGCCGGTCGGCGCCGCGGCCACCGCGCTGTGCCTGGCCACCGGCAGCCTCTGGGGCAAGCCGATGTGGGGCACCTGGTGGGTGTGGGATGCGCGGCTGACCTCGGTGCTGGTGCTGTTCTTCCTCTGGCTCGGCCATGCCGCGCTGGTGCGGGCTTTCGACGATACGGAGCGCGGCGCGCGGGCCGGGGCGATCCTCGCGCTGGTCGGGATCGTGAACATCCCGATCGTGAAGTTCTCGGTGGACTGGTGGAACACGCTGCACCAGCCCGCGAGCGTCACGCGGCTGGATGCGCCGGGAATGCATGTGGACATGCTCTATCCGCTGCTGACCTGCGCGCTGGGCTTCACGCTGCTGTTTGCAGTGGTCGTGCTGGCCCGCACGCGCGCGGCGGTGATGGAGCGACGGGTGCGCGCGCTGGAGATGGCGCGCGCCCGCCGGCTTGACGCACCGCAATGACCACGCACTGGCTTCATGTGACCTTGTCCTGGGCCATCACGGCCCTGGTCTTCGGCGGCCTCGCCGTCGGCGCCTTCCTGCGCCAGCGCGCGGCGGCCGCGCGGCTGAAGCAACTCGATCCACGCGGGGAGCGGGAAGCGTGACGTATCGGGCGACATGGGCCGCCACGGGCGGCCCCGCGCACAGACCGACCGTGTGGCCGGGCACAGCCGTGCTGAGGCGCGAAAGCCAAGGCCGCGGATGCGGCCGCCCGGCGTCTGAGGGCATCGCATGACTTCTCGCAAGAAGCGCCGCATGTGGATCCTGGTCCTCTGCGGCATCGGGCTGGGCAGCGCCACGGCGCTGACGCTCACCGCCTTCCAGGACAACCTCGTCTTCTTCCGATCGCCCTCCGACATCGTGGCGGAGCGGCCGACGCCGGACCGCGCCTTCCGCCTCGGCGGGCTGGTCGAATCGGGCAGCGTGGAACGCCAGCCTGCTGTGGCTGGGCAGCGCCCGGTGGTGCATTTCCGTGTCACGGACGGCGCGAACATGATCCCCGTGGTCTATCAGGGCGTGCTGCCCGACCTGTTCCGGGAGGGCCAGGGCGTGGTCACCATGGGGCGCCTCGGCGTGGACGGCGTGTTCCGTGCCTCGGAAGTGCTGGCGCGCCATGACGAGACCTACATGCCGCCGGAGGTCGCGGACGCGCTGAAGCGCGCCGGCCACTGGAACCCGGCGCAGGGCGCGGCGCCGGACGCCGCCACCTGGAACACGCTCAATCCGCGCACGCAGCAGCCCACCATCCCCGGAAGGACCGGTTCTTGATCGCCGAGCTCGGCCACTTCGCCCTTGCCCTCGCGCTCGTCCTCGCGGTCGCGCAGACCTTCCTGCCGCTGGTCGGCGCGGAGCGGCGCGATGCGCGGCTGATGGCCGCCGCCGGGCCGCTCGCCATCGGCCAGACGCTCGCCATCGCCGCGAGCTTCGCCTGCCTGATGTATGTCTATGCGGTGAACGACACGACGGTTCTCAACGTCGTGCAGAACAGCCACAGCGCGAAGCCGATGCTGTTCAAGATCACCGGCACCTGGGGCAACCATGAGGGGTCGCTGATCCTGTGGGTGCTGATCCTGGCGCTGTGCGGCCTGGCGGTGGCCGGGTTCGGGCGCGACCTTCCCTCCACGCTGAAGGCGCGCGTGCTCGGCGTGCTCGGCCTGATCTCGGTCGGCTTCCTCGCCTTCATCATCAAGACGTCCAACCCCTTCGAGCGGATGTGGCCGCCGCCGCCCGACGGGCAGGGGCTGAACCCGCTGCTGCAGGACATCGGGCTCGCGATGCATCCGCCGCTGCTCTACCTGGGCTATGTCGGCTATGCGGTGACCTTCGCCTTCGCCATCGCGGCGCTGATCGAAGGGCGCGTGGACGCGGCCTGGGGGCGCTGGGTGCGGCCCTGGTCGCTGGCCGCCTGGGCGTTCCTGACGCTCGGCATCGCGCTCGGCTCCTGGTGGGCCTATTACGAGCTCGGCTGGGGCGGCTACTGGTTCTGGGACCCGGTCGAGAACGCGTCCCTGCTGCCCTGGCTGATCGGCACGGCGCTGCTGCACTCCGCGATCGTCGTGGAGAAGCGGGAGGCGCTGAAGACCTGGACCGTTCTGCTGGCGATCATCGCCTTCGGGATGAGCCTGCTCGGCACCTTCCTGGTGCGGTCGGGCGTGCTGAACTCGGTGCACGCCTTCGCCAACGATCCCGAACGCGGCATGTTCATCCTGGCGCTGCTGCTGTTCTACGTGGGCGGCGCCTTCCTGCTGTTCGCCTGGCGCGCGCAGATCATGGCGCCCACCGGCATCTTCGCGCCGATCTCGCGCGAGGGCGCGATCGTGCTGAACAACCTGCTGGTCTGCTCGATCACCGCGGTGGTGTTCGTCGGCACGCTGTGGCCGATGTTCGCCGATGCGCTGTTCGGCGCGAAGGTCTCGGTAGGGCCGCCCTTCTTCAACATGGCGTCCTTCCCGCTGGTGGTGCCGCTGCTGCTGGCCATGGCGGCGGGGCCCCTGATGCCGTGGAAGCGCGCGCAGCTCTGGCCCGTGGTGCAGCGGCTGTGGGCTGCGGCGGTGATCGCGCTGCTGGCCTTCTTCGTCGCGCTGCTGCTGAGCGGCGAGCGCGTGCTGCCCGCCATCGGCTTCGCCTTCGCGGCCTGGACCATCGGCGCGGCGCTCACCGACATCGCGGATCGTACGGCCCTGTTCCGTACGCGGCTGTCGAATTCCTGGGCGCGCGCCAAGGGGCTGCCGCGCGCGGCCTGGGGCGCGGCCATCGCGCATGCCGGCGTCGGCATCGTGGCGGCCGGCATCGCGGGCATGGGCCTTGCGCAGGAGAAGCTTGTCGCGATGGCGCCCGGCGACACCACGGAGATGGCGGGCTACACGTGGCGCCTGGACGGTGTGCGCGACTTCACCGGGCCGAACTTCACGGCGCGCAAGGCGACGATCACCGTGCTGCGCGACGGCGAGGTGCTGCATGTGATGGAGCCCTCGCGCCGCTGGTTCCCGATCGGCCGCCAGCACACCACCGAAGTCTCGATCCGCACCAACCTGCTGTATGACCTCTATGCCGTGGTCGGCGAGGAGGACCCGGCGACGGGCAAGGCGGTGGTGCGCATCCACTACAACCTGCTCGCGCCCTGGCTGTGGATCGGCGCGGCGATCATGGCGCTCGGCGGCGGGCTGTCGCTGGCGGACCGGCGCGTGCGCGTCTCGGTGCCGAACCGCAAGGCCGCGCTGCCGCGAGGCGCCGCCACCACATGAGAGTCTTCGTTATGCCCTCAAGCGCCGGGCGCCGCCTCCGGCGGCTTGGCTCGTCACGCCGGAGGCGTGCTGTTCGCACGACGCATAGGCGGCGGCGGCCATTCGGCCGCTCGGGCGGCTGCGCCGCCCGCCTGCCCCGCGGAGTGGGCTGACATGTCGCCTGCGTCGCGCCGCGCGCTGCTCTTCGCGCCTTTCGCCGTGGCGGCCGCCGGCGGCGTCGCCTTCTACGGCATGCTGCAGGGGATGAAGACCGGCGAATACAACCCGCGCGGCGTGCCCTCCGCGCTGATCGGGCAGCATGCGCCGGATTTCACGCTGCCTCCGCTCGATGGAGCGGACAGGCCGGCGCTGAGTGCCGCTGACCTGCGCAACCTGCCGGGCCCGGTGCTGGTGAATTTCTGGGCCAGCTGGTGCGTGCCCTGCATCATCGAGCATCCGCAGCTGATGCGCCTGTCGAACGAGGGCGTGCCGGTGTTCGGGATCGCCTACAAGGACAAGCCCGCGGACAGCCTGAAATTCCTGCGCGAGCGCGGCAACCCGTTCCGTCGCCTGTCGAAGGACGAGCCCGGCCGCGTGGCGATCGACTGGGGCGTCTACGGCGTGCCGGAGACCTATCTGCTGGACCGCCAGGGCATCATCCGCTGGCGCTTCGCCGGCCCCGTCACGCCCGACGTGCTCGACCAGGATATCCGGCCGTTGCTCCGGCGGCATGCGTCATGAGGTGCCCTCAGACGCCGGGCGGCGGCTCCGCCGCCCTGGCTTGGCGCAGGCCACCGTTGCGCGTGGCAGGGCTGTCGGTTTGTGCGCGGCGCGCATTCGCGCGCTCGGCCCGTGTCGTGCGGACAGCACGCCTCCGGCGTGGCGCGGGCCGCCTTCTGCTTCTCGTTTCCCTGCTGCTGCCGCTGCACGCTTTGGCGGTCAGCAATCCCGCGGACATGCTGCCCGACCCCGCGATGGAAGAGCGGGCGCGCAATCTGGGGCGCGACATCCGCTGCATGGTCTGCCAGAACCAGTCCATCGAGGACAGCGAAGTGGGCCTCGCACGCGACCTGCGGCTGATCGTGCGGGAGCGCATCGCCGCCGGCGAGACGGATGAGCAGGTGAAGGCCTTCCTGCACGCGCGCTACGGCGACTTCGTGCTGCTGAAGCCACCCTTCGCCTGGTCCACCGCCGCGCTCTGGGCGACGCCCGCCATCGCGGTGCTGCTCGGCCTCGGGCTGATCATCGCGATGCGCCGCCGGCAGGCCCAGGTCGCCGGCCCGCCGCCGCTGACCGAGGAGGAGCGGCGCAGGCTCGCCGCGCTGGGCGTGACACCGGGCGGCACGGGACAGGACGGAAAGCGGGCGTGACCATCTGGATTCTGATGGGCGCCCTCGCCCTTCTGGCGATGCTGCCGCTCGTCGTCATGCTGCTTCGCCCCGCCCGCGCGCGGGGCCGCGCCGAGGCCGATCTCGCGCTGTATCGCGCCCAGCTCGCCGAGCTCGACCGGGAGCGCGAGACCGGCCGGCTGGACGAGGCGGCGCATGCCGCCGCGACGCTCGAGGTGCAGCGGCGCATCCTCGCTGCGCCGAAGGACGATGCCGCCGGGGCCGGCAAGCGCAGCGCCGCCTTCCTCGCCGCCGCGCTGTTCCTGGTGCCGGCTGCCGCCATGGGCCTCTATCTGGTGCGCGGCATCCCCGACATGCCGAGCGCGCCCTACGACCTGCGCCGCCAGCAGGCGGAGGCGGAGGAACAGCTGCTGACCGCGCTGCGCGCCCGCATCGCGCAGTTCGATCCGGGCAGCGAGCAGGCGCGGCAGGGCTTCATCCTGCTCGGCAATGCCGAGCGCAACCGTGGCCGCAACGCGGAGGCGCTGCAGGCCTGGACCCGTGCCCTTGCCGTGCGCTTCGAGCCGCAGCTCGCCGCCGACATCGCGGAGGTGCAGATGGAGGAGGGCAACTTCAACGAGGCCTCCGCCCTGCTCGCCCGCGCGCTCGCGCAGCAGCCGCAGGACATCCGCCTGCGCTTCATGACGGGCCTGGTGGAGGAGCGCGCCGGCCGCCCGGCGAATGCACGCCGCGTCTGGCAGTCCATCGTGGACGAGGCGCCCCCCGGCGCGCCCTGGCGCGAGATGATGGAGCGGCGCATCCAGCGCCTGCCGTGAGCAGCGCTATCCCGATTTCCCGCTGAGCATGACCTGCGGCCCGCGCCGAGTGGCGCGAAGCGAGGCCGGCGGAGGCCGGCGCCGGCGACTGAGGGCGGATCGGTCACGATCCGCACCAATCAGACTTTCGCGGCCTGCAGGAAGTCGAGCAGACGCGCGTTGAAGGCCTCGGGCTGCTCCCAGTTGATGGCGTGCCCGGTCTCCGGCAGCACATGCCAGTCGTGGCGCGGCAGATGCGCGGCCCAGATCCGCATCAGCGCCGGCGGCGCGTAGAGATCGGCGCCGGCCGCCATGACCATCACCGGGCAGAGGATGGCGGCGAGCTTCGCATAGGTGTTCGGGCTGCGCAGCGGCTGCGCCGTCGCGCCCTGCTGCTGCGCCGTCCGCTCGATCGCGACCCATTGCGCCGTGCCCTCAGGGTCGAGGGCGCGGAAGGTCGCGCCGACCTCGCGCAGCACGCCGGGCAGCGCCTTGAACTCGGGCGGCGTCAGGCGCGCATAGATCGCCTGCAGGTCGGGCTCGCTGAACTGGCCGTTGCTGGCGGCGACCGTCAGGCTCAGCACCCGGTCCGGCCGCCAGCTTGCGTAGTCGAGCGCCGCGAAGCCGCCGCCGGCGACGCCGACCAGGTGGAAGCGGGCGAGGCGAAGATGATCGGCCAGCGCGTCGAGATCCTCGGCGATGCTGCCCGGCTGCGTCCCTGTCTCCGGCTGGGCGAGGCTGCGACCCCAGCCGCGCCGGTCGAAGGCGATGGCGCGGAAGCCGGCCGCGACCAGCGCCGGCACCTGCTTCGCCCAGATCGCGCTGGTGCCGGTGTTGGGATGCAGCAGCACCACGGGCGGCGCGTCGCCGCCGCTGTCGGTGAACCACAGCTTCACGCCGGGAAGATCCGCATGACGGCCCGGCGGGCCCTCCGCGTCCGTCATCGCCATCGTTTCCTCCGCGCGCATCCTGCGGCAAGCATAGGAAGCTTCCGCGGCGACCGCATCAGGCGGCCATGGAGCGCGACGAGCCGCGCCGCTTCCGCCTGCCAGCCGAAGCGCGTGAGCGCCGCCTCGCGCCCGCGCGCCCCCATCGCACTGCGCAGCGCGGGATCGGCAAGGCGCTGCGCCGCTTCCGCGACCGCGCGTGGATCGGCGGTGTCCACCGCGAGGCCGCAGGCGGCGTCCGCCACGACGGCGGCGACTTCATCGGCGAAACCGGGCACGATCACCGGCACGCCGAGCAGCATGGCGTCGAACAGCTTGTGCGGCAAAGCGAGGCGATGATTCTCGACGCCGGGCTGGAACAGCACCAGCGCGATGTCGCATTCCGCCGCCCTTGCCAGCGCCGCCTCGCGCGGCAGCCAGCCATGCTTCTCGATGCGTTGCGTCAGGCCGAGTGCTGCGGCACGCGCGTCGAAGGCGGCTTCGCTGCCATCGGTGAAGCGCCCGATGAGCACCAGCCGCGTCTCCCCCGGCAGCAGCGCCAGCGTGTCGAGCATGGTGAAGGCGCCGCGCGCGGCGCCGAGCGCGCCGAGATGCAGCAGCCGCAGCGGGCCCGGAGCATGGCGGCGCGGCGGCAGGCCGGGATCCTCGGCGTAGTTGCGCACCTTGGTGCAGCGCGCGGCGCCGCCGAAGGCGTCATCCAGCCCGTCCTTCGCCACCACCACCGCATCGGCGCCGAGCGCCAGGCCGCGGCACAACAGCCGGAGCGCGGCGCGCGCGGCCGGGCGCAGCGCGGGCGGCAGGCGCGGATCGAGGCGGGAGGGATAATGCTCATGCACGTCCAGCACGACGCGGGCGCCGCAGCGCCAGGCGGCGATGCGCGCGGCGAGCCAGGAATCCGGCTCATGCGCATGGATCACCGCGGGACGCTCGGCCGCCGCCGCGCGCGCCAGCGCCGCGATGCCGAGGACGCGGCCGCGCCAGCCGCGCCGCTTCGGCCCGTGGCTGCGCAAGGCCACGCCATGCAGCGCAGGCGCGGGCGGATCGCCCGGCGCGAGATGCATCACGCGATGACCCGCCGCAGCGAGCGCCGCCCCTTCCTTCGCTACGATGCGCACATCGTCGGGCGGATGCGCGGCCGACAGCATCAGCACCAGTCCGCTCACGCCGCCGCTGCCTCCGCCACCTGCACGAACTCCGTGGCGATGCGCCGGGCATCGAAGCGCCGCTCCGCGAGCATCCGGCCGTTGCCACCCATTCTCGCGCGCAAGGCGCGGTGTCCGGCGAGGCGCCGCAGCGCGCCGGCCAGCGCCACGGCATCGCCAGGCGGCGTCGCGATGCCGCATCCGGCTTCCGTCACCAGCCGCGCCGCGCGGCCGGGCACGTTCGTCAGCATCGGCAGCCCCGCCGCGAAGCCGTCCACCAGCTTGTTCGGCGCGGTCCATTCGGCGAATTCCGGCACCGCCGCCAGGCAATGCAGCCCGATATCGGCGCCGCGGAGCAGCGCGGCGAGGCGTGGCTTCGGCAGCGGATCAAGGAAGCGCACCGGCAGACCCTCCGCCGCGGCGCGCGCCATCAGCCCCGGCTTGCGCGCACCCTCGCCCACCAGCAACAGCGTGATGCCGGCGCCGCGCAGCAGCGCCGCGGCGTCCAGCAGCGCCTCCAGCCCGTTCGCCGCGCCATGCGCGCCGGCATAGACCGCGAGCATGTCCTCCGCCGCGATGCCATCCGGGCGCCAGGGCGCGACATGCGGGCCGAACAGGTCGAGATCCACGCCTTGCGGCAGGACATGGACGCGCTCCGGCGCGGCGCCGCGCGCGACCGCGGTCTCGGCGATGCCCTCGGTCAGCACGACCACCGCGGCGGCGTCGTGGCAGGCGGCGTCGGCCAGGCGCCCCATCGCCGCCAGCACCGGCTTCGGCACGCCGCCCGCCGGCGAGGACAGTGCGCGCGGCAGTTCCGGCCAGGGATCGCGGATCTCGAACAGGAAGGGCACGTGGCGCCGGCGGCGCGCCAGCAGCGCCGGGATGGCGACGGTGAGCGGCGTGGAGGAGGCGACCACCAGGTCCCAGCGCTCCGCCAGCGCCACGCGCGCCGCGCGCGCGGCGAAGCGCAGGAAGGCCAGGCTGCGCGCCGCGAGCCCCTGCGCATTGCCGCAGGGAATGTCGAATTCCCGCAGTTCGAAAGCCTCCATCCGCCCGCAGCGCAGGCCGTTCCGGAACGGCCCGTCGAGCCCCGTGACGGCGCCCTGGTAGCGCCCGCAGAGCAGCGTCACCGCATGCCCCGCCGCCGCCAGCGCACGCGCATGGTGGAAGGATCGCGTCGCGGTGCTGCCCTCGGGGCGCGAGAAGTGCTGGTGCAGGTAGAGGATGCGCAGCGGACCCCGGATGCCCGGCGCCCGGTCAGCGTCTTGCACAGCTCCGCACCACCTCGATCACGCGGGCCTGATCCGCCGCCGTCATGGCGCTCCCGGAAGGCAGGCACAGCCCGCGCTCGAACAGCACGGCGGCGACCTCCCCGCCGACAAGCGGCGCGTCGCGGAAGGCCGGCTGCAGGTGCAGCGGCTTCCAGGCGGGGCGGGTCTCGACGCCCGCGGCATCCAGCGCGCGGCGCACCGCCTCCCGGTCGGCGCCGAAGGCGGCCGGCTCGATCAGCACGACGCTCAGCCAGCGGTTCGACCGTCCCCAGTTCGGCTCCGCCAGGAAGGAGAGGCCGGGCAGGTCGCCAAGCCCCTCGGCATAGGCCGCGAAGATCGCGCGGCGCCGTGCCACGCGCTCCGCCAGGCTCGGCAGTTGCGCGAGGCCGACCGCGGCGAGGACCGAGGACAGGCCGTAGGCGTAGCCCGTCGTCTCGTGCTGGTAATGCGCCGCGGGCTCCCGCGCCTGCCCTGCGAGGGCCCGGGCGCGGGCGATCAACGCCGGATCGTCGCCGGCCAGCGCGCCGCCACCGCCGGTCGTCACGATCTTGTTGCCGTTGAAGGAGAAGGCGGCGAGACGCGCACCGCGGCCCGCATGCTGCCCCCCGCGCCCGCGCGAGCCCATGGCGGCGGCGCTGTCGCTCAGAACCGGCACGCCCCAGGGCTCGCACGCGGCGACGATGCCGTCGAGGTCGCAGCACTGGCCATAGAGGTCCACCGGCACCACCGCGCGCGGCAGCCTTCCGCGTCGCGCGGCGCGGGCGAGTTCCTCGGCCAGCAGCCCCGGATCGAGCGTGCCGCCCGGCCCCGTCGCGTCCAGGAAGCGCGGGACCGCGCCCATCTGCACCGCCGGCGCGACGGTGGCGACGAAGGTCAAGGTCGGTGCCCAGACCTCGTCGCCGGGCGCCACGCCGAGCACGCGATAGCCGAGATGCAGCGCCGCCGTGCCGGAGGTGGTGGCGAGCACGGAAGGGAAGCCGGTGACCTCGGCCAGCGCGGCCTCGAAGGCGGCCGGGGCGGGGCCTGCCGGCGCGACCCAGCCCGATTCCAGCGTGGCGCGGAGACTATCCAGTTCGCCGCCGGCGAGCGCCGGGGGCGACAGCAGCAGGCGGGAGGCCGGCACGCGCGGAAACCGCAGCAAGGCGCTGGTCTGGGTGGGCCCGGGCAGCGTTGCGGCATGAACCGACAAGGTGACACATCCGAGTCTGTAATTCGCATTTTGGTTGAGATTTCGTTAACGGCGCAAGCCCTGAATGCGCCCGGAACGAACCACTCAACCGTCCCGTTGCCCCGTGCCGCTGAAGGGCGGCATGGTCGCATGGCCGGGCGCCGTCGCCCCGCGGCCAGACACCCAGACCTTCAGCGTGCCCAGGATCAGCCCCAGGTCGCGCCCGAGGCGCGGCCGCGCCGTCGCATAGGCGACGCCGAGTTCCACCCGCTCCGCCCAGGGCACGGCGTTCCGGCCGGCCGCGACCCCAGGACCCGCGATGCCCGGCCGCACCCGCAGCATGCGTGCCTGGCGCACCGAATAGTGGCGCAGGTAGTCGAGCGGAAGGGGCCGCGGCCCGACCAGGCTCATCTCGCCGCGCAGCACGTTGAACAGCTGCGGCAGCTCGTCCAGCCCCGTCAGGCGCAGCACGCGGCCGAAGCGGTCCAGCCGCTCCGCGTCGCTGCCCGGCCCGGCGCGCATCGAACGGAACTTGAGGAGCGAGAAGGGCTGTCCCCCGCGCCCGGCGCGCAGCTGCACGAAGAGTACCGGCGCCCCGAGCCGCCAGCGCACCGCCAGCGCCACCAGGAGGAAGACCGGCGCCGTCGCGACCAGCAGCGTCAGCGCGCCCGCGATGTCGAAGGCGCGCTTGCCCCAGCGCTCATACATGGCGCGGTGCCACGGCGTGGGCGGGCGCGGAGGCCACGCCCAGGCTGAGCGCCAGCCCCAGCGCGAACCAGGCCATGCGGTTGCCGAGATCGGTCGAGACCATCACGGTCAGCGCCACCGGCAGCACCATCGCGGCGATGCGCGCGGCGCGCGCGGGTGCCACGCGCCGCAGCAGCCGGATCGCCGCGAGCAGCCCGCCGCCGAAGGCGAGGAGCCACAGCAGCAGCCCGGGCAGGCCGGCTTCCGCCAGCGCCTCCAGCGCGTGGTTGTGGGGGTAGAGGCCGCGCCGCTCGCCATGACCCGCCGCGATGGTGAAGCCGCCGGCGCCTAGGCCGAAGGGCGCGGCGCGTCCCGCCCAGTCTAGCGCCGCCGCCCAGAGGCCGAGGCGCGCTTCGAGGCCCGCGGCCTCTCCGGAAAGCCGTTCCAGCGTGCGCAGCCCCTCGGCCTCTTCCGGCCGCAGCATGAGAAGCAGCAGGAACAGCAGCAGGGCGGCGAGGCATGCCGAAAGCCAAGTGCCGCAGGCACCATGGCGACCATCCAGCCAGAGCCGCAGCGCCGGCGCGAGGGCGACGCCGAGGCCGAGCGCCAGCAGCGCCGTGCGCCCGCCCGGCAGCAGCGCCGCCACCGCAAGCGCACCGACGACGAGCAGCCAGCACACGGCGCGCAACGCGCTGCGCGATTCCACCGCGCGCAACGCGGCGAGGCCGGCGGCGATGGCGAGCGCGAGGCCGGCGAGCTGGTGATGCACCTTGCCCGCATCGGGATCGAGCGCCGCCTGCCATCCCCCCGCGAAGCGCCACAGGATCACCGACGCGAGCGCCAGGCCGATCAGCAGCGACGCCGCGACGAGGCCGCGCCGCGCAGCTTGCTCCGCGCCGACCAGCAGGCCGGTCGCGAGCATCGCGGGGCCGGCCAGCACGATCTCCGGCAGCTTGTCGGAGGCGACATCACGGGATGCGGTCCAGCTTCCCGCCACCACCCACCACAGCGGCAGCACCAGAGCCGCGGCCAGCGGCAGGGCCAGCGCCGGGTCGAGACGCCAACGCGCCGTCGCGGCCAGCACCGCAAGCACCGGCAGCAGCGCGGCGAAGGCGAGGAGCGAGAGATCGAAGGGCAGCCCCGCGAGCGGCGGCGCGGTCTTCAGCGCGCCCGCAAGCTGCAGCGTCGCGGCCAGCCACCCCGCCAGCAAAGCCAGCACCGGGCGCGCGTCGAAAATCATTCGGCCGGTTCGGGCAGCGCGGCGAAGCACGCGGGCCGGCGCGGCAGGCGCAGCAGCACGCCGGCCGCGACCAGCGCCAGCGAGGCCAGCGGCGCGGCGACCAGCAGCAGAAGCAGCAGCAGCGGGCGGTTCGGCAGGCTCGGCCGGATGCCGACGCTCGGCGCGGAGACGAGCCGCGCCGCCACCGCCTCGTCCGCCGCCGCGACGACGCCGGCGCGCTGGCTCTGCGCGAGCAGCTCATATAGCGACTGGCGGATGTAGAGATCGCTCTCCCGGTTCAGCCGCTGTTCCAGCGCGGCCACGCGTCGCCGCGCCAGCTGCTCGAGATCGGCGCGCACCTTCGCCTCGGCGAAGGCGTGCAGGCGCCGCAGCAGGGCCAGCGCCTGCTCGCGGTCGGGATGCGCCAGAGAGATGGTCCAGGTGACGGCGCCGAGGGTCTGCGTGACGGCGAGATTGCGTTCGACCCAGGACCGCAGGTCGTCCAGGTCGGCGTCCTGCCGCAGCCCGAGCAGGGCGCGGAGCTCGCCGCGCAGGCCACCGCTGCGCCAGGCGGTCAGGTCGGCAAGAATCGTGGTCTCCGCCGCCAGCGCGCGCGCCGCCTCCACCGAGCGCAGCGCGCCGAGATAGATCGCGAAGTTGCCGGTCGGGCGCGGGTCGAGCAGGCCGCCGATGGTCGGCGCGGCGGAGAGCAGGGTGGATGTCGCGATGCCCGTGGTCTCCGCCGGCGCCACCGTCGCCTCGGCCACGTAGCTGCGCGGCCAGAGCAGGATGGTGGCGGCGCCCGCGGCGAAGAACAGCAGCGCGATCACCGCCACGCGCAGGCGCCGTGCCCAGACGCCGGCCAGCAGGTCATCCAGCGGCATCGGCGAGTCCTTCGGCCGGGAGGTCGATGGTGGTTGTCACGCGGCGGATCGGCGCCGCGGCGCTGACGCGCAGCACCGGCACGCGGCGGATGCGGCCATAGTCCGGGCTTTCCCAGCCCAGGATCAGATCGAGCGCCACCTTCGCGTCGGCCTGGATGCGAAGGCACGCGTGCGGGCTGGCGACGCCGTCCTCCCGCAGCGCCCAGGGCCCTGGGCGCAGGCGCCAATGCCAGGAGACGGTGCGGAACGGGCCGCTGACCACGTCGCGCACGGTCCAGACGCGGCCCTCGACCGCGATGCGGCGTTCGGTGCGGTTGCCGCGCGAATCCTGCGCGGCGGCGCCGTCGGGCAGGGCCGTGATGCGGGGCCAGCGCGCGAGCAGGAAGCGGCCGGCGCGGGGCATCGGCTCTGCGTCGTCGAAGACCGGCGCGTTGTGCGCGGCGCCACCCGAAAGCGCACCCCACCACCACGCCTCGGGCGGGTCGTAGCTGCCGGTGCCGCCGTCGCGGATGATCCACTCCGCGCCGTCGCGCAGCGAGAGGTGCAGCAGGTCGCACTGGAAGGGCCGAAAGCGCAGCGGCCCGGTGCGCAGCAGCGCGACGCTTCCGGCCGCGCGCCAGCCGGAGGTGCCGGAAGCGCGCCAGCTTGTGGGCCGTTCCAGCGTCGCGGCGGGACGCGGCAGGCCGAGCCAGGCGCAGCCTGGATCATCCGGCGCATCGGCCGAGGCCGCGCAGAACAGCCGCGCCGCGCGCTCCACGCTGCCGCGCGCATCGCCGGGGCCGCGGAGCGCGAGATCTGCGAGAGCCGACCCATCCTCCAGCCCGAGCGGCGGCGTCGCGCCGGTGCGCGGCTCCACCAGCCCGTGCAGCCAGCGCGCGAGGGCTGCCGCGCGTTCGGCAAGCGGCGCCGGGAAGGGCGGCGCGCCGTGCCGGCGCCGCAGCCACTCCACGAGTGAGAGCGTGTCGAGCAGCACCCGCGCATAGCCTGCGGAGACCTGCGCGAACCCGCCATCGGGCGCGACCAGCCGCGCGACGCCTCGCGCCAGGCGCGCTGCCGCCGGCCGCGTCTCCTCGCCGCGCAGCAGCGCGCAGGCGAAGGCGCCGGCCGCCTCGCTGATCGGATGGTTGTTGTCCTGCGCGAGCGCATAGAGCGGCGTCGCGGCGATGCGCGCCGCGCAGAGGCCGAGCAGGTCGCGCGCGCCCTGCGGCGGATCGCGGTCGGCATCGAGCAGCGCGAGCGCCAGCGCCAGGTGCAGCGCACGGAAGGCGGCCTCCTGCCCGCAGGCCCAGGCGACCCCGCGGAAGGGCGGGTTGGCGCGGCACCAGTCGCGCAGCAGCGATTCGGCGCGCGCCAGATGGCCCGCTTCGGGCGCGATGCGCGCCGCCTGCGCCAGCAGGGGCAGCGCGGCGAGGCGGCTGGCTTCCCACACCGGGCGCGCGCCGGCGCCCCGATGCAGGACGAGATCCAGCGCATGCGCCCGCGGATCGAAGCCGCCATGCCAGTCCGGCCTTTCGGGCAGGGCCGCGGCGGCGGCCAGCACGCGCGCGGCCACGTCGGCGGGCAAGGCGGGCGGCGGCGGCGCATGGGGCGGCAGGAAGGGCGGCTTCGGCACGACACGGTCGCGCAGGCGCCGCCGCGCCACGCCGAGCCGCCGCGCCACGTGGTCGACCGCGCGGCACGCCACTGGGCGCAGACCCAGGCGCCAGGCCGCATCGGCCGCGAGCCAGCGCGCATCCGCGCCGGGTGACGGCGCCAGAGTGGCCTCAACCTGGGCGTCAACACCCGCTGAAGTTGTGACTTGGTCGAACATGGATGGCCTGCCTATGCTACAGCAGGTCGTGAATCATGCAGCAACATTTCATTCTTCGGTTGATACCAGGGCTGTTGCGGATGCTGTCGCTTGTGCTGGCCCTCTCCGCGGCCATGCCGGCGCTTGCCCAGACGGCCGCCACCCCGCCCACCGCACCGGCCACTCCGGGCGGCTCCACGCTCGCACCGCCGCCGCTGCCGCCGACTCTGCCCGGCGGCCTGCCGCTGCCGCAGCTGCCGGCCGCGACGCAGCAGGAGATCCTGCAGCGCATCCTGGATGCCGCCGGCGGCCGCACGCCCCCGCCGGCCGGGCCGCTGCCCGCCCCCGCCGCCCCGGCGGCCGCCGCGCCGACGCAGCGCTACGCGCCGCAGCTTCCGCCGCCCGCCTGGCAGGCGAATGCCGAGCCGCTGTCCCACACCGAGGCCTTCTTCGCGGAACGCCTCGGCATGCCGCTGCGCCAGTTCGGCTATGACAGCTTCCGCGAAGGGCCCGCCGCCACGCCGGTGATCGGCGCGCTGCCCGACGACTACCTGGTCGGGCGCGACGACGAGCTGGTACTGGCGCTGCGGGGCCGCACCCGCGCCACGCTGACGCTGCGCGTCCTGCGCGACGGCACCATCCTGGCGCCCGACTTTCCGCCCATCCCCGCAGCCGGACGCACCCTTCGCGAACTGCGCGCCGATCTCGAGGCGCGGGTGGCGCGCGACATGCCGGGGACCGAGCTGTTCCTCTCCATCGGCCAGGTCCGGCAGATGGCGATCTTCGTGGGCGGGGAGGTGATGCGGCCGGGGATGCAGCCGCTGAACGCGCTCGCCACCGTGCTCGACGCGCTGCAGCTCGCGGGCGGCGTGCGCAAGACCGGCTCGCTCCGCGCCATCCGCATCGAGGGGCCGGGCGGGCGCCGCGTGTTGGACCTCTACACCGTCATCGCCGGCGCGCCGGGCGACCCTGACATCCGGCTGCGCGAAGGCGACCGCATCCTGGTGCCGGCGCTCGGCGGTGTCGTCGCCGTGGCCGGGGAGGTCACGCGGCCCGGCATCTACGAACTTCCCGCCGGCGCGACCTCGGCGTCCGTGACCACCATGCTCGGCCTGGCAGGCGATCCGCTGCGGCCGGCCGGGAACCGGCTGCTGGTGCAGGGCACGGACGGCGCAGGCCGGCGCTCCTTCACCGAGCTCGGCGCGGGCGGCGTGGTGCGTCGCGGCGATTCGGTGCTGGTGCAGCCCGGCGCCGACGTGGTGGCGAATCAGCTGCGGCTCGCCGGGCATGTCTCCGCGCCCGTCACGCGTGCGGCGGCGCGCGGCGGCACGCTGCGGGCGCTGCTGGCCGATCCGCGGCTGCTGAAGCCCGATCCCTATCCGCGGCTCGGCGTGGTGCTGCGGCTCGATCCGCGCACGCGGGTGCGGCAATTCGTGCCCTTCGACCTCGCGCGCGTGATGCAGGGCGGCGCCAATACCGGTCTGCAGGAAGGCGACGAGGTGATCGTGCTCGGCAATGCCGACATCGCCTTCCTTGCCAGCCCGCCCGTGCAGCGCGCGCTGC
Source organism: Falsiroseomonas bella (assembly GCF_003173615.1). Taxonomy (GTDB): domain Bacteria; phylum Pseudomonadota; class Alphaproteobacteria; order Acetobacterales; family Acetobacteraceae; genus Falsiroseomonas; species Falsiroseomonas bella. The sequence continues at coordinate 1,272,713 of NZ_QGNA01000001.1, forward strand.
GCGGCGAGGCGCCGCCCGAGGATGCCTGCCCCGCGCTGTCGCAACTGGCCATCGCCGCGCGATCGGCGCCGGCGCGCTTCGCCTTCGCGCGCGGCGCGGGCTTCCCCGACATCGGCACGCCGACCTGTCCGCAGGTGTTCCTCGACTACCCGCCGCTGCTGGCCTTCCTGCTGGATACCGCCGTGCTCGTCGCCGGCGAGGTGAAGCAGCCGGGCCTGTTCCCGATCCTGAACGACACGGGCCTTGACCTCGTCCTCGCCGCCGCGGGCGGCGTGACGGATGGCGCGGATCTCTCGGCCGTGGAGCTCGCGCGCGAGCCGAACGACCAGAGCGGCGCGATCCCGCTGACACGCACGCTGCTCGACCTGCGCAGCCGCAACTTCCGGGCCGTGCGCCTTTCGCCGCGCGACGTGGTGCGCGTGCCGCGCGGCTTCACCGACCGCGAGACGGGGCCCGTGACCCTGGTCGGCGAGGTGCTGCGGCCCGGCGTCTACGACATCCGTCGCGGCGAGCGACTCTCCGAATTGCTGGCGCGCTCCGGCGGGCTCACCTCGCAGGCCTATGCCTTCGGCGCGGTCTTCACGCGCGAAAGCGTGCGCACCCGCCAGCAGCAGGGCTTCGAGCGCACGGCGCGCGATCTGGAATCGTCTTTGCTCTCCGTCGCCGCGGGCCAGGCGAATGCTGGCGGCTTCGGGCAGCAGCGCGTGGATCTCGGCGGGCTGGTGACCGCCGGCCGCGAACTGGCGAACACGCTGCGCCAGGCACAGGCCGCGGGACGCATGGTGGTGGAGGCGAACCCGGTCGTTCTCGCCGCCCGCCCCGAGCTCGACGTGCTGCTGGAGCCCGGCGACCTGATCGTCATCCCGAAGCGGCCGAACGAGGTCACCGTCGTCGGCGCCGTGCTGAACGCGGGCAGCCTGCAATTCGTCTCCGGCTGGCGCGCCAGCGACTACGTGCGCGCGGCCGGCGGCACGCAACGCTTCGCCGACACATCCCGCGCCTTCGTCGTGCTGCCGAACGGCCAGTCGGCACCCGCCGGCATGTCCGGCTGGCAGAGCGGCGGGCCGCCCGTGCCGCCCGGCAGCCTGGTGGTCGTGCCGCAAGACCCCTCGCCCTTCGAAACGCGCGGGCTGATCCGCGACCTCACCGCGATCCTGAGCCAGGTGACGATCTCCTCCGCGGCCCTGGCTGTGATCGCGCGCGAATTGCAGTGAGGTATGCGCCCAGGGGGGCTTCGCCCCCCTGCACCCCCCACCAGGAGCCTGAGGCTCCTGGACCTGCATTCGCTTCATGCCCGGAAGGGAGGGGGGCCGAAGTGCCCCCCTCCCTTCCGGGCATAAACTGATGTCGGGGTCCGGGGAGCTTCAAGCTCCCCGGCGGGGGCGCGGGGGCGGAGCCCCCGTGGCGCTCACCCTCATCGCACTTCTCGCCGCGACGCCCGCCTTGCCGCAGGAGGTGCCCGGCACCGGGTCGGATCTCGGTGGCGTGGGTCTGCTCGAGATGCGCAATGCGCGGTTCCGGCCGGATGGGACGCTGGAGGCGGGGACGTCGTTGCGGCATCAGCGGCGCTTGTGGTTCGTGAATTTCCAGGCGCTGCCCTGGCTGGAGACCACCTTCCGCATCGCCGAGCGGCTCGACGGCACGACCGGGCGCGGGATGACGAGCGACCGCTCCTTCGATGTGAAGATCCGCCTGATCGAGGAGGATGATGTCTGGCCGGCGGTGGCGATCGGGCTGCAGGACTTCATCGGCACGGGCATCTATGGCGGCGAGTACATCGTCGCGTCGAAGCGGTTCGGGCCGCTCGACGTGACGGCGGGCGTGGGCTGGGGGCGGCTCGGCACCTACAACGACATGCAGAACCCGCTCACGCTGATTTCGCCGCGCTTCGAGCAGCGGGATCGCGATGTGGGCGAGGGCGGGCTGCTCGGGCCGGGCACCTATTTCCGCGGCGAGACTGCGTCGCTGTTCGGCGGGCTGGAGTATTCGCTGCCGCCGCTCTGGACGCCGCTCGGCAGTGTGGAGGGCATCCGCGCGAAGGTGGAGTTTTCGGGCGATGCGCTGCGCGACGAGCGCGGCGGCTATCCGGCGAATACCACGGACCTCCGGGGCTATGCGCGCAGCCGGGTGAATTACGGGCTGCAATGGTCAAATGGCTGGCTCGATATCGGCGCGGGCTGGCTCTACGGCACGGATTTCGTGGTGCGGCTCTCGGCGCGCTTCGATCCGGCGAACCCGCCGGAGGTGGAGCAGCCTTCGCCACCGGCCCTCTCGGCGCGGCCGCTCGCGCCGCTGCCCGATCCCGAGCAGGCGGCGCGGGATGCGTTGCGCGCGGCGGGCTTCCGGCCGGTCGCGGTGGGGATCGCGGGCGCGGAGGCGCGCATCGCGGTGGCGGGCGGATCGCAGCGCACCTTGGCGCAGGCAGCCGGCCGCGTGATGCGCGCGGTGCAGCCCTTCCTGCCGGCGGAGGTGCAGCTTGTCGTGCTCTCGTGGCGGCATGCGGGTGTGGAGATCGCGCGGCTTGCCATTCCGCGCGCCGCCTTCGAGGCCGCAGCGCGCGGCCATGGCAGCGCGGAGGAGCTGTTCTACGTGACGCAGCTCGACCCCGCCGGCGCGGACGAATTTGGCCGCATGGATGGCGGGCCAGGCTTCACCTGGGGCGTCGAGCCGCGCCTGCAGACGATCCTCGGCGATCCGAGCCGCACGCTGCGCTGGCAGGCCGCCGCCGTGGCGGGCGGGCGGGTCGAGCTCGGGCACGGCTTCGCGCTGGCCGGCAGTGTCTCGCTCGCGATCATGGGCAACCTGGACGGTGCGCCGCCGTCGGACAGCCTGCTGCCGCATGTGCGCAGCGACTATGCGCGTTACGCCCAGGGCGGCAGCACGGCGATCCCCGCGCTCTATGCAGAGCGCATCTGGGCGCCGGCGCGCGACATCTTCGCGCGGGTGACGGCAGGCGTGCTGGAGCCGATGTTCACCGGCGTCTCGGCCGAGCTGCTGTGGCGGCCCTACGACAAGCCCTACGCGCTCGGCGTGGACATCGCGCAGGTGGTGCAGCGCGACTTCGACGGGGGCCTCGGCACGCTGGGCTACAACGTGACCACCGGGCATGTGTCGCTCTACGCCGACCTGCCCTGGTACGGGATGTATGCGGTGCTGCGCGGCGGACGCTACCTGGCCGGCGACTGGGGCGGCACGGTCGAGATCGGGCGGCGCTTCGACAGCGGCATCGAGGTGGGCGGCTTCGCCACCTTCACCGACGTGCCCTTCTCCACCTTCGGCGAGGGCAGCTTCGATCGCGGCATCTATGTGCGCGTGCCACTCGAGCTGTTCGGCATCGCGACCCGCAACGTGGCGAGCGCGATCATCCGCGGCGTGCAGCGCGACGGCGGGCAGCGCCTGGCGGTGGACAACCCGCTGTGGGAGATCACGCGCGAAGGCCGCGCGGCGGCCTTCGAGGAAGGGTTTCGCGGGTTCCTGCGCTGACCGCGGGCCTAGTAACCCGCGGCGGCGTAGGGCGTGGGCGCGTCGCGGCGATAGACCAGCAGGTCGCGCCGATAGGAGACGACGATGCGCCCCTGCATGTCGCGCGCCTCGGTCTGCACGCTCAGGATTCCCTCATGCGGGCGCGACTTCGAATCGCGTTTGCCCAGCACGCACGATTCCGCCTGCACCGTGTCGCCGGCATGCACCGGATGCGGCAGGCGGATCTCCGTCCAGCCGAGATTGGCGACGACGCGCCCGAAGCTGCGGGTGGAGAGCGCGGCGGCGGCGCCGATGACGAAGGTCTCGGGCACCTTCATGCGCCCCGCGCCGTGGCGCGCGATCCAGTCCAGGTCCTGGGTGCGCGGATCGGTGTCGAAGGCGCGGCGGCCGTATTCCACGCATTCATGCGCGTGGAAGCTGCGGCGCGGCGCGTGGAGGAAGCTGTCGCCTTCACGGAAATCCTCGAAGAAGAGGCCGACCTGCTCGGTCAGCGTGCCGTCGGCTTCCGTGCGATAGCCGGAGAAGCGCGGATCCGGATCGGCCTCGCCTTGCGGCGCATCGGGCGCGGCGCCGCGGCGATGGATCGCGAGCGTACCGCGCAGCTTGGCCACCACCGCCCCGTCCGGCTTCACGCAGCGGAACTCCACGGTGACGGCGCCGGTCGGCCCGGTGCCGCCGGCATCCACCGCCAGCACCTCGCTCTCGGCATAGATGGTGTCGCCGCCGAACAGCGGCGCGGAGAGCGTGATGCTGTCGAAGTTGAGGATTGCGGCGCGGTCGCCATAGGTCTTGTTCGCCATGCCGACCACGCGCTGCACCGTGGCGGTGGAGACCATCAGCGGGCGCTTCCACGTCGTCTGCTCGGCGTAATGCGCATCGTAGTGCAGCATCGCGGCGTTGAAGGTGTCGAGCGCTTCCTCGACGTTGTCGCGTTGCGAGAGGGTGATGCCCGGGCGGTGGCGGAAGCGCATGCCCGGCGCGAAGGATTCGAGGGGCAGGCCCCAATGCTCGCGCCAGCGCTGCGGGCCGATGGGGTAGTAGAAGCCGGGCATCAGGTGGTTTCTCCCAGGTCAGGCAGGCCGGCGCGGCGCAGCGAGGCGGTGTGCACGTAGCGTCCGGCGGGAAACAGGCTTCGGCTGGCGAGCAGGACGCGCCCGGATCGGCCGAGATACACACGCCGCGTCAGCAGCGCCGCGCCACCCGGCGGCGCCTGCAGCGTCGCGGCATCCTCTGGCGGCAGGGCTACCGCTTCCAGGCTCTGGCGGATCGCCTCGATGGCTTCGCCGTTGGCGCGCGCCAGGCGTGTGGCGAGCGAGCCGGAAAAGTCATCGAGCGGCGCTGCCGCCTTCGCCAGCGTGGCGGGCAGGCGATGGACGGAAAGGCACACCGGCAGCCCGCCCGTTCCGCAGCGCAGGGCGCGCAGGGTGACGATCCTCGCGCCGGTCGCCACGCCGAATTCCCTGGCGGCTTCGGCATCGGCCGGCGCCTGGCTGCGCGACAGCAGGCGGAAGGAGAGATCCGTGGTGAAGCGCAGCACCTCGTCCACGCTGCTGGCGTCGTGCACATAGAGGTCGCGTGCCTCGGTCGCTTCCACGCGCGTGCCCGCGCCGCGGCGGCGGCTCACCATGCCGCGCCGCTCGAGCTCCGCAAGCGCGTGGCGCAGCGTGATGCGGCTGGCGCCGAAGGTGGCGCAGAGCGCGTGCTCGCCCGGCAGCAGCGCGCCCACCGGCGGATCGCCGGCGCGGATGCGCTCGGCCAGAGCCTGCGCGATCGCCTGCCAGCGGGTCGGCATCACACGACGCCGGCATTCCGCAACGCTGCGATCTCCGCCGCGTCGAAGCCGGCCTCTGCCAGCACCGCCTCGGTGTCCGCGCCGAGCACCGGCGCGGGCGAGGAGGGCCGCGCGGCGACGCTGCTGCGCACCGGGTTCGCCAGCAGCGTCACTTCCGCGCCCTCGGCGCTGCGCAGCGTCTCGACCATGCCGCGCGCGTGGATGAACGGATTCTCCAGCGCCTGCGCCACGTCGTGGATCGGCGCGGCGGGGATCGCGCCGCCGAAGGCCGCGAGCCATTCGGCGGTGGTGCGTTGCGAGAGCAGGCCGTCCAGCAGCTCCGTCAATTCGTCGCGCGCGCGCAGGCGGTCGGGGAAGCGGGCATAGCGCGGATCGCGGCCGAGCTCCGGCACGCCCATCTTCTCGCAGAGCAGGGGCCAGAACTTCTCCTTGTTGCACATCAGGTAGATCCAGCCGTCGCGCGTGCGATACGCCTGGCAGGGCACGAGCGAGGGATGCGCCGAGCGCGGCAGCCGCGTGGTGACCGCGCCGGCGTTCAGGTACCAATGCGCGATGTAGTTCAGGTCGAACAGCGCCAGGTCGAACAGGCTGACATCCACATCCATCCCCTGGCCCGTCGCACGCGCCCGCATCACGCCCGAGACCAGCGCGAGGCCGAGCACCACGCCCGTCATCAGGTCGATCACCGAAAGGCCCATGCGGGAGGGCGCGCCGGCGGGATCGCCCGTCAGGTGGAAGATCCCGGCCTCGGCCTGCATCAGGTAGTCGTAGCCGGGCCATTTGGCGCGCTCGCCGTCGCGGCCATAGCCCGAGAGATGCGCGCAGACGATGCGCGGATTGACCTCGGCGAGCGCCGCGTGATCGAGGCCGAGCGCCTTCGGCACGTCGCCGCGCAGGTTGGTCGCCACCGCATCCGCCTTCGCGGCCAGCCGCGCGAAGGCCGCACGCCCCTCCGCGCGGCCGAGATCGAGGGTGACGCTGCGCTTGCCGCGGTTGAGCCCCTGGAAGAAGACGCTCCGCGCCGTCTCCGGCATCTCGGGCAGGAAGTGCGGGCCGACGCCGCGGGCCATGTCGCCGCCATCCGTCGGGTTCTCGATCTTGATCACCTCGGCGCCGAGATCGGCGAGGAACTGCGTCCCGAAGGGCCCCGCGCCATACTGCTCGACCGACAGGATGCGCACGCCTTCGAGCAGGGGCAGCATGATCTCTCCTCCGGTACGGAACGCGTTGCGGGGCCCGGTGACTTGTCATAACAATTGACCGCGAAAGATCCCGGCGCAAGCAGGCGGCCGGGCGGAGGGAGGAAGTGCATGTCGGCAGCGAGGATCACGCGCCGCGCGGCGGGTCTGGCCGCGCTGGGCGCGATGGCGGCGGGCGGTGCACGCGCGCAGGCCTGGCCGACGCGCCCGATCCGCCTGATCGTGCCCTTCCCCGCAGGCAATGCCGGCGACATCACCGCGCGCGTGATGGGCGAGGAACTCTCGAAGCGGCTGGGCCAGCCCGTCGTGGTGGACAACCGCGCCGGCGGGTCCGGCGCCATCGGCATCCAGGCCGTGCTGCAGGCGCCGCCGGACGGCTACACGCTGCTCGTCACCTCACTCTCGCCGCTGACGATCGTGCCGGCGCTCAACCACAACCTGCCCTATGACGTGGAGCGCGACCTGATGCCCGTCGCGCTGGTCGGCTGGACCGGGATGATGCTGGTTGCCGCGCCCGAATTTCCGGCGGGCGACCTGGCCGGGGTGATCGCGGAGCTGCGCGCGAATCCGGGCAAGCACAACTTCGCCAATGTCGGCCCCGGCACGCTGAGCCACCTGACGGCGGAGCTGTTCCGCATCAGCCTCGGCCTGGAGTTCGAGGGCGTGACCTATCGCGGCAGCGGACAGGCGCTGATGGATGTGAATGCCGGACGCGTGCCGCTGATGTTCGACGGCATGACCTCCTCGCTGGCTCAGGCGCGGGGCGGGCGGGTGAAGCCGATCGCGGTGTCCTCAGCGCGGCGCTCGGCCTTCGCGCCGGAGGTGCCGACGCTTGCGGAATCGGGCGATGCCCGCCTGACCGGCTTCGAATCCGTCGGCTGGACCGGCATTCTCGCCGCGCGCGGCACGCCACGCGCCGTGGTCGAGCGACTGAACACCGTGGTGAACGAGGCGCTGGCCGATCCGGCGCTCACGCAGCGCTTCGCCGCGCAGGCGCTGGAGCTGTTCCCGCCGAGCTCGCCGGAGCAGTTCGCCGACTACATCCGCGCCGATGCCGCGCGCTGGCAGCGCGTGGTGCGCGAGGCGAAGATCCCGACGACGAATTGAGAGGCGTGCCCGCCGCGGGGCCCGTTCACGTTGCATCGTGGCGAGCCTGAACCGCGCTGCGGCCGCGCATCCCTCTCCATGACCCGGCGTTGCCCGCTCAGACCATCGCCGTGTGGCGGTGGCGGGAGGGCGATCCATGGCCACCAACCCCGATCCCTACGACCCCGCGAAGACCAGCTTGCCGCCGGCCGGGCCGCTCGGCACCGCGCCGTATTATCGCCGCCGCTCCACCTGGGGGTGGGGCGGCGCGGCGCTGGTGATCCTGCTGGTGTTGCTGGTGCTGTGGCTGTTCTGGCCGCGTGTGGAGCCCGCGCCGCCGCCGGGCGCCCTGGCGCCGCCGCCCGCGGGCGCGCCCGCCCCGGCGCCAGTTCCGGCTCCGACGCGCTGAAGCTGGCCGGGCGGCGCTACGGCGCGCCGTCCGCGTCCAGCGTCCGGCCGGCCCGGTGCCGCTGCAGCAGCCACAGGCCGATGCCGATGGAGATGGCGAGCAGCACGGCCGCAAGGGCGAGCTGCCACGCGCCCTCGACCCGGATGCCTTTGCCGAGCAGCGCGAAGACCACGGTCTGCGGCAGGTAGCCCAGCGCCGATCCGGCGAGGAAGGGCAGCAGCCGCAGCGCCGCCATCCCGGCCAGCAGGTTCAGCCCGATATTGCTGCCGACCGGCAGCAGGCGCAGCGCCAGCGTGGTGCCGAAGGGGTTCGCCGCCAGGATGTCGCGCAGCGGCCGCAGCCGGTGTCCGAACCGGCCGCGCAGCCGCCGCTCCGCCCAGTCGCGGCCGAGCAGCCTGGCCCAGCCATAGCTGGCCACGCAGCCCAGCAGCTGCGCCGCCATCGCCAGCCCGGTGCCGAGCACCACACCGAAGGCATAGCCGCCGAGGAAGGCCACCGACTGCCGCGGCACACCGGCCGCGGTGATGGCGGCGCCGACCGCCACGAAGACCAGCTCGCCCCACAGACCCTCGTCGCGGATCGAGGCGTCCACCCAGTCCGTGCCAGGCACGCCGCCCATCTCACGCAGCAGCGCCCCGCCCGCCACCAGCCCCGCCGCCAGCAGCAGCAGCTTGCCCAGCGACCGCCAGCGCCCTGAACGCGGCGCCGAGCCAGGAGTCATGCCGGATCCCATGGAGCGTGACCTGCGCTCGCCGCGGGCGGGCGAGCGCCCGAATGGGCGCCGCGCGTCATGCCGGAGGCGTGCCCTCGGCACGACGTGGCGCGAAGCCAAGCGCGCGGAGGCGCGCGCCGACGCTTGATGGCGGATCGGTTACGATCCGCGGGACTCGGCGTCACGGCGGCGGGATGGGCTCGGCCGCCGGGCGCTTCCAGCGGCGCTGCAGCCAGATCACGCCGAGCAGGTCGGACAGGCTGACGATCAGCCGGTCCAGCGTGCCGTAGTTGGATGCCCCCCGCAGGCGCGGGCGATGGTTCACCGGCTCGCTCACCACGCGCGCGCCCTGGCGCAGCACCAGCGCGGGCAGGTAGCGGTGCATGTGGTCGAAGCGCGGCAGGTCCAGGAACAGGGCGCGCGGGAAGACCTTCAGCCCGCAGCCGGTGTCGGGCGTGGCGTCGCCCAGCAGCCTGGCGCGGATCGCGTTGGCGATGCGGCTGGTCACGCGCTTCACGCCGCTGTCCTTCCGGCTGACGCGATGCCCGGCGACCAGCGCGGGCACGCCGCCGGCGACCTCGGCGCGGGCGCGCGCCCAGAGGCGGGGGATGTCCGCCGGGTCGTTCTGCCCGTCGCCGTCGAGCGTGGCGATCCAGGCACCACGCGCCGCCCGCACGCCGCTGATCACCGCCGCCGACTGGCCGCAGGACGCGGCGTGGCGCAGCGCCACAAGGGGGAAGCGCAGCGTCGCCTCCGCCAAGCGCCGCGCGGTCTCGTCGGTGGAGCCGTCGTCGACGCACACCACCTCGTAGCGCGTGCCGTCCAGCGCCGCCGCGATCTCCTCGAGCAGCGGCAGCACGTTCGGCGCCTCGTTGCGCATCGGGATGACGACGGAGAGCAGGGGCGGTGCGCCGGTGCCGGATGCGGCGGAATCCTCGGCGATCGCGACCGGGGCATCGGCGCGGGGCACGACCGGCGCCGGGTCGGCGCTGGCGGGCCGGTCCGGCCCCGGAGAGAGGTCGGGGGCCATGCGCGGCGGGGTAGCAGGGGGCCAGCGGCCGGGCAAGCAGGCCGGGCGGGGGTGCCAGACGCGGAACACGGCCCCTTGGATGTGGGCGGGTGGCGCAAGCGACCCTATTATGGGGGGCAATGCCCTTCGATCTTCGCCCGCTCACCCTTCCCGAATCCGAGCGCCCCGCCCGCCGGGATGCGCGCGCCGTCGCATTCTGGCTGCTCGGCGTCGCCGGGCTGGTCTGGATGATGGTGGCGATCGGCGGGGCGACGCGCCTGACGGGCTCGGGGCTCTCCATCATGGAATGGGCGCCGCTGTCCGGTGCGCTGCCGCCGCTGACCGAGGCGGAATGGCAGCGGCTCTACGATCTCTACCGCACCATCCCGCAATACGCGCTGGTCAACCAGGGCTTCGGGCTGGAGGGCTTCAAGGAGATCTTCTGGCTGGAATGGATCCACCGGCAATGGGGGCGGCTGATCGGCCTTGCCTATGCCGCGGGGCTGGCCTGGTTCTGGCTGCGCGGGCGGATCCCCTCGGGCTACAAGCCGCGGCTGCTGCTGCTGCTGGCGCTGGGCGGGCTGCAGGGCGGCGTCGGGTGGTACATGGTCGCCTCCGGCTTCGAGGCGGACCGCACGGCCGTCGCGCCCTATCGGCTGGTGATCCATCTCGGCCTGGCGCTGGTGATCTATGGCGCGCTGCTCTGGACCGCGCTCGGCCTGCTGCGGCCGGAGCGTGATGCCCCGGACACGGCCCGGCCGGTGCGCGCGGCGGTGCGCGTCACCTTCTGGGCGGTGGTGGCGGCGATGCTTGCGGGCGGCTTCGTCGCCGGCACGCGGGCCGGCTTCACCTGGAACACCTTTCCGCTGATGGACGGCGCGCTGGTGCCATCCGGCCTGCTCTCGCTCGATCCGTGGTGGCGGAACCTGACGGCAAATCTCATGACCGTGCAGTTCAATCACCGGGTGCTTGCGACACTCGCGGGCCTGGCCGCCCTCGCTGCGGTCGCCCTGGCGGTGCGGCGCCTGCCGTCCGGCCACGCGCGGCGGGCCGTGCTCGGGCTCGGCGCCGCGGTTGCGCTGCAATACGGGCTCGGCGTGGCGACCCTGCTCTGGGTCGTGCCGGTCTCGCTCGGCACGCTGCACCAGGCGACGGCGGTTCTCGTGCTCACGGCGGGGCTGGTCGCGCTGCACGCCCTGCGTCCCGCGCGCCGCGCCCCATGACCGACATGGCCTTCGCGCAGCGCGTTCTGGATTCGCTGCCGCATGCGATCAGCGCGATCGACGCCGAGGGCCGCTTTGCATTTGCCAACGCAGCCTTCTGGCGCGCGCTGGACCTGCCGCCGGCGGCCTGCCCGCTCGGCAGCCCGGTGCGGGTGCTGGTGCAGCGCCTCGCCTATCGGGGGCTCTACGGCCCTGGCGACCCGCAAGCGCAGGTGGAGGCGGTGCTCGCGATCGACCGCAGCCGGCCGACGCGGCGGCTGGTGACGCAGGCCGAGGGCTCGCGCGCCGTCGAGATCCTCTCCGTGCCGCTGCCCGAGGGCGGCTTCGTGAATGTCGGCCATGACGTGACGGCGCTGGTGCATGCGCGGGAGGAGCAGGCCGCGCGCGCACGCCTGCTGGAGAGCACGCTGGCCGAGCTGCGCAGCGGGCTCATGCGCTTCGACCCGGCGATGCGCGTCAGCTTCCACAACGCCGCCTATGAGGCGCTGGCGGGCCTGCCCGGCGGGGCCGTGCGCCCCGGGATGACCCATCGCGAGCTCGTCGCGCTGCTGGAGCGGCACGGCCAGTTCTCCGGCAACGAGGAGGCGGAGGAGGTGCTCGCGATCCTGGAGCGGGACCGCGTGGTCGCCGCAACGCGCGAGCGCCGGCGCCCTTCGGGCAAGGTGCTGCGCTTCGACGTGCGCCCGACCAGCGACGGCGGCTGCCAGGTGGAAGCGACCGACATCAGCGCGTTGAAGGCGGCCGAGGACGAGGCCCGCCGCCGCGCCGCGCTGCTCGACGGCATCCTGGCCGCGCTGCCGCACGGCGTCTGCGTCTATGGCCCCGACCGTCGCGTGGCGATGGTCAACGACGCCTATCGCTGCATCATGGCGGGCTCGCCCCTGGCGATCGGCGAGCACATCGAGGACATCGCCGCGCGGCGCATCGCGGAAGGCGAGTTCAGCGCGGACTACGCTGCTGACGTCCTGGCGAATCCCTTCGGCCCGAACGGCCCGATGGGGGAGCGCGTGCGGCACCGCCGCAACGGCACCGCCATCTCGATCCGCGGCGCGCCGCTGCCAGATGGCGGCCACATCTCCGTCGTCACCGACGTCACCGCGCTGCATGAAGCGCAGCAGGAACTGCGCCAGCGCGCGGCCCTGCAGGCGGCGATGCTCGGCACGATCCGCCACGGCATCATCCTCTACGGGCCGGATCGCCGCCTGCTCGCCGCGAACGCGAAGACGGCGGAGATGACGGGGATTCCGCGCGACCGGCTGCTGCCCGGCCGCAGCATGGACGAGCTGCTGGACGAGCAGGTCGCGCGCGGACAGGTCACGGCGGAGCAGGCGGCGCGGATGAAGGGCTACGACCGCAGCCGGCCGCTGCGCTACACGCGCGACTGCCCGGATGGCCGGGTGCTCGACACCGTCTCCGAGCCGACGCCCGACGGCGGCTTCGTGATCACCTACAGCGACGTGACGGAGGACCGCGCGATCCGCGCCGAGCTCGAAAGGGCGCGTGCGCTGGCCGAGGCGGCTTCGGAGGCGAAGACGCGGTTCCTCGCCACCATGAGCCACGAGCTGCGCACGCCGCTGAACGTGGTGATCGGCCTGTCCGAGGCGATGGGCCGGGAGCACGACCTGTCCCGCGCCCGCGAATACGCGGAGATGATGAACGAGGCCGGGCGCCACCTGCTGCAGCTGGTGGACGACATCCTCGACGTCGCGCGCAGCCAGGCCGACGCGCTGACTGTCGCCGACCTGCCGATCTGCTCTGCCGAGGTGATCGCGAGCGCCATCGCCGCCGCCATGCCGATGGCGAAGACCAGGGGGCTGCGCCTGGCCGCCGAGTTCGGCGAGCGCCTGCCCGCCCTGCGCGGCGATGCGCGGCGCTTGCGCCAGGTGCTCGACAAGCTGCTGTCCAACGCGCTGAAATTCACGCCGACCGGCGGCAGCATCACCGTCTCCGCCGGGCTGGAGGGCGAGGCGCTGGTGATCCGGGTTGCCGACACCGGCATCGGCATCCCGCCCGAGGAGCGGGAGCGGATGTTCGAGCCCTTCACCCAGCTGGACAATTCGCTCTCGCGCCAGTTCCCGGGCTCTGGCCTCGGCCTGCATCTGGCGCGGACGCTGACCATCGCCCTCGGCGGCGCGCTCACCCTCGAGCAGCCGCCCGGACCCGGCACAGTCGCGGTGCTGCGCTTCCCTGCCGACCGCCTCCTCACCATATCCGAGGACGTGACCGAGACGGCCGGCGCCGTGCCGGGCTGAAACTCCTTCCTGCGTAAGGACCACCACGTGACCGACGCGCTTGCCGCCACCGACACGCTGTTCTTCTCCACGCTGGATCGCGCGGCCGCCGAGCGGCTGACCGCCGAGGCCGCGCGCGGCGCGGAAGATGGCGAGCTGTTCCTGGAACACCGGGAGAGCGAGGCGATCAGCCTGGAGGACGGCCGCATCCGCAGCGCCTCCTTCGACGCGACGCGCGGCTTCGGCCTGCGCAGCGTGGCCGGAGAGGCGGCGGGCTATGCGCATGCGGCGGAACTGTCCGAGGCAGCGCTGGCCCGCGCGGCGGAGACGGTGAAGGCCGTGGCGGCGGGGCATTCCGGCACGCTGGATGTCGCCCCGCGCAGCACCAACCGCCAGCTCTATTCCGAGCTGAACCCGCTGAGCGCGATGGACTTCGCCGCCAAGACCGCGCTGCTGCAGGAGATCGACGCCTATGCGCGCGCGAAGGACAGCCGCGTGAAGCAGGTGATGGCGAGCATCACCGGCGAGTGGCAGGCGGTGCAGATCCTGCGCCCCGACGGACGGCGCGTGGCCGATCTTCGCCCGCTGGTGCGCATGAACGTCGCCGTGGTGGTGGAGGCGAATGGCCGCCGCGAGACCGGCAGCTTCGGCACCGGCGGCCGCTTCGCCTATGACCGCGTGCTGGGCGAGGGAAGCTGGAAGGCCGCGGTGGACGAGGCGCTGCGCCAGGCGCTGGTCAATCTCGATAGCGTTCCAGCCCCCGCCGGGGAGATGGAGGTGGTGCTGGGTCCTGGCTGGCCCGGCATCCTGCTGCATGAGGCGATCGGCCACGGGCTGGAAGGCGATTTCAACCGCAAGAAGACCAGCGCCTTCGCCGGGCTGCTTGGCCAGCGCATCGCCTCGCCCGGCGTGACGGTGGTGGATGACGGCACCCTTCCCGATCGCCGCGGCAGCATCACGGTGGACGACGAGGGCACGCCCTCCGGCCGCACCGTGCTGATCGAGGACGGCATCCTGGTGGGCTTCCTGCAGGACCGGCAGAATGCCCGGCTGATGGGCGTGAACCCCACCGGCAACGGGCGGCGCCAGAGCCACGCGCATATCCCGATGCCGCGCATGACCAACACCGTGATGCTCGGCGGCGCGCATGCGCCGGAAGAGATTCTCTCCAGTGTGAAGCGTGGGATCTACGCCCTGAACTTCGGCGGCGGGCAGGTGGACATCACCTCGGGCAAGTTCGTGTTCAGCGCGAGCGAGGCTTACCTGATCGAGAACGGAAAGCTCGGCGCGCCGGTGAAGGGCGCGACGCTGATCGGCAACGGGCCCGACGCGCTGACCAAGGTGGCGATGGTCGGCAACGACATGGGGCTCGATCCCGGCATCGGCACCTGTGGCAAGCAGGGGCAGGGCGTGCCGGTGGGCGTGGGCCAGCCGACGCTGAAGATGACGGGGCTGACCATCGGCGGGACGGCGATGTAGCGCCCGGGAGAGACGCGCATGGACATCAGGCGGGCCGGCTCGCGCCCATCCGGCAAGGGGCCGGCCGAGTATTTCACCGGGGCCGTGCGCATCGACCCCCTGTTCGAGGCCGCCGACCCGGCCCGCGTGGCCGGCGCGAGCGTCACCTTCGAGCCCGGTGCGCGCACCGCCTGGCACACCCATCCGCTCGGCCAGACCATCATCGTCACCGCGGGGCTCGGCTGGGCGCAGCGGGAAGGCGGCCACGTCGAGGAGATCCGGCCGGGCGACGTCGTGTGGTTCCCGCCGGGCGAGAAGCACTGGCATGGCGCCTCGCCGACCACGGGCATGACCCATATCGCCATCCAGGAAAGACTCGACGGCAAGACGGTCGAATGGCTCGAGCCGGTGAGCGAGGCCGAGTACCGGCGCTGATCACGACTCCGTGCGGGACTCAGCCCTTCGACTGGCAAGGCGTTCCGCATCCGACGCCAATACGACGTGGCGACGGAAGGGAGGACGCGCATGCGGCAAGGATGGGCTGCAATGTTCGGCGGCGTGCTGGCCGCCCTCTGCATGCTGGTGCCCGGCACCCCGCGCGCGCAGGTTACCATCTCTATCTCCTGCAGCGCGCTCGGCATCGAGGCGCGGCTCTGCCGCGAGGGCGCCGAGGCCTGGGCGCAGCAGAGCGGCAACGAGGTGCGGCTGGTCTCGACGCCGAACAGCGGCACGGAGCGGCTGGCATTGTACCAGCAGCTCCTGGCGGCGCGTTCGCCGGATATCGACGTGTTCCAGGTGGATGTGGTCTGGCCGGGCATCCTGGCGAACCATCTGCTCGACCTCTCGGGCCGCATCGACGTCGCCGGCCATTTCGAGGAGGTGGTGCGCAACAACACCGTGGACGGCCGACTGGTCGCGATCCCGTGGTTCGTGAATGCCGGCCTGCTCTATTACCGCCGCGACCTGCTGGAGGCGGCGGGGCGCGACGTGCCGGAGACCTGGCAGGCGCTGACCGAGACCGCGCGCGCGGTGATGCAGGCGGAACGCGAGCGCGGCAACGCGCAGATGTGGGGCCATGTCTTCCAGGGCCGCGCCTATGAGGGACTGACGGTCAACGGCATCGAATGGCTTGCGAGCCACGCCGCCGGCCGCATCGTGGAGCCGGACGGCAAGGTCTCGGTGGACAACCCGCGCGCGGCGCAGGCGCTGGCGCTCGCGCGCTCCTGGATCGAGGCCATCACGCCGCTCGGCGTGCTGAACTACGCCGAGGAGGAATCGCGCGGCGTCTTCCAGTCCGGCAACGCCGTGTTCATGCGCAACTGGCCCTATGCCTGGCCGCTGCTGAACGCCGAGGACAGCCCGGTCCGCGGCAAGGTCGGCGTGGCCGTGCTGCCGCGCGGCGACGTGCCGGGCGGCGTCCATGCGGCGGGGCTCGGCGGGGAGCAGCTCGCCGTCTCGCGCTACACGAAGCACCCCGATGAGGCGGTGGACCTGGTGCGCTACCTGACCAGCCCGGCCGAGCAGAAGCGGCGCGCCATCGCGGGCGGCTTCACGCCGAGCATTGTCGCCCTCTACGAAGACGAGGAGTTGCTGGCACCGAACCCCTTCTTCCGTGATTTGGTGCCGACGCTGCGCAGCGCGGTCGCGCGCCCTTCTGGCGTCACCGGGGCGCGCTACAACCGCGTCTCCGCCGAATTCGCGGCGGCGGTCCACAAGGCGCTGGCGGGGCAGGCGGAACCGGCCGAGGCTCTCGCGGATCTGGCGCGCAGCCTGCAGCGGATCGGCCGGGCCGGCCGCTGGTGAGCGCGGCCGCGCAAGCGGCGCCCGTCGCGGCGCCGCGCGCCCGCAACGCGATCTCGGGCATGCAGCGGCGCCGGCGGCGCACCGCCTGGCTGTTCCTGTCGCCGATGCTGCTGGTGCTGGCGCTGGTCGCCGGCTGGCCGCTGCTCCGCACGGTCTATTTCGCCTTCACCGATGCGACGCTGTTCGACATCGCCTTCCATGAGTTGGTGGGCGCGCAGAACTTCGCCTTCCTGGCCAGCGATCCCGACTGGTGGGCGGCGGTGCGCAACACGCTGATCTTCGCCACGGCGTCGGTCGCCATCGAGACCCTGCTCGGCCTGGTGATCGCGCTGACGCTCAATGCGCGGCTGCGCGGGCGCGGGCCGCTGCGCGCGGCGATGCTGATCCCCTGGGCGATCCCGACCGTCGTCTCGGCGCAGATGTGGGGTTGGATGCTGCACGACCAGTACGGCGTCATCAACGCGGTGCTGCTCTCCCTCGGCGTCATCGCGACGCCCTGGGCCTGGGTGGCCGATCCCTCGCTGGCGCTGTGGTCGGTGGTGGCGGTGGACGTCTGGAAGACCACGCCCTTCATGGCGCTGCTGATCCTGGCCGCGTTGCAGCTGGTGCCGCGCGACGTCTATGAGGCGGCACGGATCGACGGGCTCGGGCCGGTCGGCATCTTCGTCCGCATCACCCTGCCGCTGATCCGGCCGGCGCTCATGGTGGCCGTGCTGTTCCGCGCGCTGGATGCGCTGCGCGTCTTCGACCTGATGTATGTGCTGACCGGCAACAGCCCCTCCACCGCCTCCATGTCGGTCTATGCGCGGCAGCAGCTGGTGGATTTCCAGGATGTCGGCATGGGCTCCGCCGCCGCCACCTTCCTCGCGCTGGTGGTCGCCGCCTCCGCGGCGCTGATCATCGTGGCCGGCCGCGTGCGCTTCGACACGGCAGGGCGCTGAGATGCCGCGCCCGCTTCGCCGCGCGATGGGCCGTCTCGGGCTCTGGCTGCTGGTGGCGGTCATCGTGGTCTACACGGTGTTCCCCTTCTACTGGGCGATCGTCTCCTCGCTGAAGGGCGGGCAGGCGCTGTTCGGCACGGAGCTTCTTCCGCGCGATCCGCAATGGAGCAACTATGCCGAGCTGTTCCGCCAGCAGCCCTTCGGCAGGAACATCCTCAACTCGGTCTTCGTCGCGGGTTCGGTCGTGCTGGTCTCGCTGGTGCTGGCCTCGGGCGCGGCCTATGCGCTGGGCCGCATCCGCTTCCGCGGGCGCGTGCCGCTGCTGATGGTGATCCTCTCCGTCTCGATGTTCCCGCAGGTCGCGGTGCTGTCGGGCATGTTCGAGCTGATCCGCTGGCTCGGCCTCTACAACAACCTGCTCGGCCTGACGCTGAGCTACCTGATCTTCACCCTTCCCTTCACGGTCTGGGTGCTGACCACCTTCATGCGCGAATTGCCGCAGGAGCTGGAGGAGGCGGCGATGGTGGACGGCGCGACTCCCTTCGTGACCATCACCCGCGTCTTCCTGCCGCTGATGGCGCCGGCCATGGCGACGGCGGGGCTGCTGGCCTTCATCGCGGCCTGGAACGAGTTCCTCTTCGCGCTGACCTTCACGCTGACGAACGAGATGCGCACGGTGCCGGTGGCGATCGCGCTGATCAGCGGCGCCTCCGCCTTCGAGCTGCCCTGGGGGCGGATCATGGCGGCCTCCGTCATCGTGACGGTGCCGTTGATCCTGCTGGTGCTGGTGTTCCAGCGGCGGATCGTGGAGGGGCTGACGGCCGGCGCCGTGAAGGGTTGACCCTGGCTTCCCTTTTCCCCGGATTGCGGAGACAACTCCGCAACGGGCCGCCCTCCCCGACGGCCCCCGAGGGAACGCCCATGACGCCGCGCGGCCGCCATTTCTTCGCCAATCCGGGCCCGACCAACATCCCGGACAGCATCCAGCAGGCCATCACCCACCACACGGTGGACTTCAACGGTCCCGACTTCCTCGCCGTCTACGATGCCTGCATCGCCGGCCTGAAGCGCGTGCTGCGCACGCAGCAGCACCTGTTCATGTACACCGGCTCCGGCCACGCGGCCTGGGAAGCCACGCTGACGAACCTGCTCTCCCCCGGCGACCGCATCCTGGTGATCGAGACGGGCCACTTCTCCGAATCCTGGGGCCGCATGGCGACAGATCTGGGCCTGGAGGTGGAGACGCTGCCCGCCGATTGGCGCCGCGGCGTCGATTACGCGGCGCTGCGCACGGCGCTCGCCGCGGATGGCGCGCATCGCCTCAAGGCCGTCTGCGCCGTGCACAACGAGACCTCCACCGGCATGACGCTCGACCTCGCGCGCATCCGCGCGCTGCTGGACGAGACGAAGCATCCCGCGCTGTTCCTGGTGGACACCATCTCCTCCCTCGGCTCGCTCGACTACCGGCATGACGAATGGGGCGTGGATGCCGCGGTCGGCGGCAGCCAGAAGGGGCTGATGCTGCCGGTGGGCTTCAGCTTCACCGCCGTCTCCGAGAAGGGGTTTCGGGCGCACGAAGCTTCCCACCTGCCGAAGCACTACTTCCACTGGAGCCGCATGCTGGAGCGGCGGCACCGCAGCTTCATCGGCACGGTGCCCATCGCCCTGTTCTACGGCCTGCGGGAATCGCTGCGCCTGATCGAGGAGGAGGGGCTCGACAACGTCATCGCCCGCCACCATCGCCTGGCGGAGGCGGTGCGCCGCTGCGTGCGGCAATGGTCGGGCAATGACGGCCCGCAGCTTTTCTGCCTCTCGCCCGAGCGCGTCTCCGATTCCGTCAGCTCCATCCTGGTGCCGGAAGGCAGCGATGCGGAGGCGCTGCGCCGCCGCGTCGCCGGCATGAATGTCGCACTTGGCGGCGGGCTCGGCCGGCTTGGCGGCAAGGTCTTCCGGATCGGCCATCTCGGCGACCTGAACGAGCCGATGATTCTGGGCATCCTCGGCGCCACGGAGATCGGGCTGCGGCTGGAAGGCATGCCGCATGCGCCGGGCGGCGTGGAGGCGGCGATGGCCTATCTGGCGGAGACCGCCGGCTGAGAACGGCATGCCGCGGCGCTATCTCGACCAGCGCCTGAAGCTGCCGCTGCTGCGCGTCGCCGATGCGCTGGAGGCGCATGGCAGCCTGCTCAAGGCGGCCTCCGCCCTCGGCCTCGGCCAGCCCGCGCTGTCGCGCAGCCTGCAGGAGCTGGAGGAGATCGCCGGCGCGCGGCTGTTCGAACGCCATCCGCGCGGCGTGCGGCCGACCGAGGAGGGCATGGTCATGGTGCGCACGGCGCGCCGCGTGCTGGCCGAGCTGCGCCGCGCCGACGAGGAGCTGGATGCCGTCGGCAGCGCGGAAGGCGGCAGCGTCGCGATCGGCGTGCTGCCCGTCGCTGCGGTGGGCGTGCTGCCGGGCGCGCTGATCCGGCTGAAGCAGCGCCATCCCGCCATCCAGGTGCGCCTGCAGCAGGGCCGCACGGAGGAATTGCTGGCGCTGCTCGCCGCGCGGGAAGTGGAACTGGTGGTCGGCCGGCTCTACGCGCCCTCACTGCCCGATGGCTTCCTGCGCGAGGCGCTGTGGGAGGAGCCGATCTCCGTCCTCGCCCGTGCTGACCATCCGATCCTGGCGCGCGAAGGCCCGGTGCCGAAAGAGGCGCTGCGCCGCTACGACCTGGTGCTGCCCACCGTCACGCAGCGCGTCGGGCAGGAGATCGAGCAGCTCTTGTCGCTGCTCGGCCTGATGCCCGCAGCGCCGCTGCGCTCCTCCTCCTACGGCTTCATCCGGGAGATGCTGCTGGCGACGGATTGCCTTTCCGTCATGCCGCGGCTGATGATGACGGGCGACCTGCTGCGCGGCGCGCTGCGCGTGGTGCCGCTGCCCATCCCGGCGCCGGCGCGGCCCGCGGGGCTGATCCTGCCGCCGGAATCCAGGCCATCGCCGGCCGCCGCGGCCTTCCTCGCCTGCCTGCGCGACCACCTGGCGGAGATTTCCGCCCGCGGGCTTGCCGATATGCCGAACAGTGATACCAAGCCGGCAAGAAGCAATAGGACTCGTCGCCGCGTCGGGCCTAGGTAGCGTCGCGGGACGGAGGAAACCCATGCAGGGCGACGAGCCAGTCATGGACATCGCCCATCTGGGGCATGTCGAGCTGCTGACGCCGAAGCCGGAGGAGAGCCTCCGCTTCTTCCGCGACGTCATGGGCATGACCGTCAGCGGCGAGAAGGGCGACAGCGTCTTCCTGCGCGGCTGGGACGACTACGAGCGCTATTCGCTGCAGCTCACGGCATCGCACACCTCCGGCCTCGGCCACGCCGCCTTCCGCACCCGCAGCGCGCAGGCGCTGGAGCGCCGGGTGGCCGCGCTGCGCGCCGATGGCGCCGAGGTGACGCGCACGGGAGAAAACTTCGGCCATGGCGAGAGCTTCCGTTTCCGCGATCCGGACGGCCATGTCTTCGAGCTCTATTGGGAAACGGAGTGGTACGCGGCGCCGCCCGACCGCCGCCCCGCGCTGAAGAACCAGGCGGAACGCTATCCCGCGCGCGGCGTGAACGTGCGCCGTCTCGATCACTTCAACTGCCTCGCCGTGGATGTCCGCGCGTGCCGCGAATTCTTCCAGCGCACCCTCGGCTTGCGCTGCACGGAGCGCATCGAGCTCGACAGCGGGGAGGAAGCCGGGATGTGGCTGACCTCCAACAACAAATCCTACGACTTCGCCTTCACCAAGGAAGCGCATGGCGTGCCAGGGCGCTTCCACCACGTGACCTTCGCGCTCGACAGCCGCGAGGCGATCCTGCAGGCCGCCGACACCTTCCTCGAGGCCGGCGTCTTCATCGAGACGGGGCCGCACAAGCACGCGGTGCAGCAGACCTTCTTCCTCTATGTCTGGGAGCCCGGCGGCAACCGCGTGGAGGTGGCGCATGCCGGCGCGCGGCTGATCCTCGCGCCGGACTGGAAGACCATCACCTGGACCGAGGCCGAGCGGAAGAAGGGCCAGGCCTGGGGCCTGAAGACCATCGAGAGTTTCCATACGCACGGCACGCCGCCGTTGCCCGACAGCAAGAGGTAGATCGACATGCCCGCCAACACCGCGCTCGTCGTCAGCGCCCATTCCGCCGATTTCGTCTGGCGCGCCGGCGGCGCCATCGCGCTGCATGCGGCGAAGGGCTGGGAAGTCACCGTGATCTGCCTGAGCTACGGCGAGCGCGGCGAGAGCGCGAAGCTGTGGCGCCAGCCCGGCATGACGATGGAGAAGGTGAAGGCCGGGCGCGAGGCGGAAGCGAAGCGCGCCGCGCAGGTGCTGGGCGTGCACGACATCCAGTTCTGGGACCTCGGCGACTACCCGATCAACCTGACCAACGAGGCCTTCTTCCGCCTGGTGGACGTGTTCCGCGCCATCCACCCGAAGTTCATGCTGACGCACTCCGAGAAGGACATCTACAACCACGACCACCCGGCGGTGACCGCCTGGGCGCAGAATGCGCGCATCACCGCGCAGGCGCATGGCCACAACCCGCACCAGAAGGTCCTGGGTGCGCCGCCGGTCTTCCTGTTCGAGCCGCACCAGCCCGAGCAGTGCGACTGGAAGCCGGACGTCCTGCTCGGCATCGACAGCGTGTGGGAGAAGAAGCGCGCCGCCATCGAGTGCATGGAAGGGCAGGAGCATCTGTGGGAGTATTACACCCGCGTGGCCCTGCAGCGCGGCGCGCAGGCGGCGCGGAACTCCGAGAAGAAGATCACCTATGGCGAGGGCTACCAGGCGGTGTTCCCGCATGTGGTGGAGACGCTGGCGTGAGCTTCCGGGCACCTCCGCGCCGCGCCGGCTTCGTCGAGAGGCCGGATGGCGCGCGCATCGCCTACGAGGTCACGGGCGAAGGCCCGGCCATCGTCTTCGCGCATGGGCTCGGCGGCAACCTGATGTCCTGGTGGCAGCAGGTGGCGCATTTCGCGCCGCGCCACACCTGCGTCGCCTTCTCGCATCGCGGCTTCTTTCCTTCCGTCGCGCCGGCGGGCGGGCCGGACCCTGCCGAATACGCAGGCGATCTCGCCGCGCTGGTGGATGCGCTGGACCTCGGCGAGATCCGCATCGTCTGCCAGTCCATGGGCGGCTGGACCGGCGTGGAATACGCGCTGCTGCGTCCGGGCCGCGTGAAGGCGCTGGTGCTGGGGGCCACGATCGGCACGCTCGATCCGCGCCAGGCGCCGGGCGGCGCGCCGACGCATGACGCGGCGGCGGCGCGGGCCGAGCTGGTCGCGCGCGGCATCAACCCCGCCGCCGGCGCCCGCATGGCGGAGGAGCAGCCGGCGCTGCACCACCTCTACAACCACATCTACAGCCTGAGCCAGGGCTTCGACCGCGAGGCGGTGCGCGCGAAGCTCTACGCCATGCGCAATCGCGCGCCCGCGAGCTTCGGCGCGGCGAACACGCCTGTGCTCTTCGTGCCGAGCGAGGAGGATGTGGTGCTGCCCTATTCCGGCAGCGCGATGGCCGCGGCCGTGCCCGGCGCTCGCGCCGTCACGCTGCGACGCGCCGGCCATTCGGGCCATTTCGAGCGCGCGGCGGAGTTCAACGCCATCGTCGAGGCGTTCTTCCGCGAGGTGGGCGCATGACGGTGGTCAAGCGCAATCCGCCGCGCGTGGCGCCGGAGATCGCGGCGCAGTTCGCACCCTATGGCGTCGCGACGATCCATGAGGCGCAGGGCCGCAAGGGGCTGCTGCAATCCCACATGCGGCCGATCTATCCGCGCGCACGCGCCATCGGCACGGCGGTGACCGTCTCGATCCCGCCGGCCGACAACTGGATGATCCATGTCGCGGTGGAACAGTGCCGCAAGGGCGACATCCTGGTCGTCGCGCCGACCTCGCCCTCCGACGCCGGCTATTTCGGCGAGCTTCTGGCCTGCTCGCTCGCCGCACGCGGCGTGGTCGGGCTGGTGATCGAGGCCGGCTGCCGCGACGTCGCCGCACTGGAGGAGATGGGCTTTCCGGTCTGGTCGAAGGCGATCTCCGCCCAGGGCACCGTGAAGGAGACGCTCGGCAGCGTGAATCTTCCGGTCGTGATAGCGGGACAATCCGTGGACCCCGGCGACCTGATCGTCGGCGATGATGACGGCGTCGTCGTCGTGAAGCGCGCGGAGGCCGACGCGGTGCTCAAGGCCAGCGCCGCGCGCGAGGCGAAGGAGAACGCCACGCGCGCCCGCCTCAAGGCCGGCGAGCTCGGCCTCGACATCTACGGCATGCGGGACGCGCTGGCGAAGAAGGGCCTGCGCTACGAGGATGCGGATGCCTGAGCCCGTCGCCCTTCGCGCCGCCATCGGTCGCTACCCGCACACCGAGGCAATCCTCTCCGGCGCCATCGCCTCGCCGCTGCTCAGGCTCGACTGCGCCGACCTGCCCGTGCCGAGCCGTGCCTTCGCGCCGATGGTGCGGGAGGCGCGCTACGACGTCAGCGAGATGGCGATCGCGACCTTCCTGATGGCGAAGGCCTGGGGCAAGCCGCTCGTCCTGCTGCCGGTCACGCTCGCCGCGCGCTTCCAGGAAGGTGCGCTGCTCTGCCGCAAGGACGGCCCGGTGCAGCGGCCGGAAGACCTCGTCGGCAAGCGCGTCGGCGTGCGCGCCTACAGCCAGACCACGGCCCTCTGGCTGCGCGGCGTGCTGGCGGAGCGGCACGGCGTCGCCGCCGATGCCGTGCAATGGGTGACCTTCGAGGACGCGCATGTCGCCGAGTATCGCGACCCGCCCTTCGTGGAACGCGCGCCGAAGGGATCGGATCTGCTGGCCATGCTGAAGGACGGCGCGCTCGACGCCGCGATCTTCGGCAACGACATGCCGAACGACCCCGCGCTGCGCACGGTCTTTCCCGACGTCGCCTCGGCCGGCGCCGCATTTCGGGCGCAGCACGGCTTCGTGCCGGTGAACCACCTGGTCTGCGTGCGGCAGGAACTGGCGGAGAGCCAGCCGGCGCTGGTCGTCGAAGTCGCGCGCCTGTTCCGCGCCGCGACGGCCGGCAGCGGCCTGCCGCAGGGCCGCGCCGCGCTCGATCCGGCCATCGCGCTCGCCATCCGCTACTGCACGGAACAGGGGCTGCTGCCCCACACGCTGACGCTCGACGCCGCCTGGGCCGGCCTGCCCGCCGGCATCGCCTGAAGCGGCACCTCAAGGGAGGACGAACCAACATGCACGCCATCACCCGCCGCGCGGCGCTGCGCGGGCTTGCCGCCGGCGCGCTCGCGCTGCCGGCACTCGCGCATGCGCAGCAGGGCTGGCCCAACCGGCCGGTCCGCGTGATCGTGCCCTTCACGCCGGGCGGCAGCACGGACATCCTCGCCCGCGCGCTGTCCACCGAGTTGCAGGAAACCCTCGGCCAGCCCTTCGTGGTCGAGAACCGCGCCGGCGCCGGTGGCACGCTGGGGTCGGAGGTCGTCGCCCGCGCCGCGCCCGACGGCCACACGATCATGATGGGGCATATCGGCACGCTGGCGGTGAACCCCTCTCTCTACCGTAACCTCAGCTTCGACACCGTCACCTCCTTCCAGCCGATCGTGCTGGTGGCGATCGTGCCGAACATCCTGGTGGTGAATCCGCGCAAGGTGGCGGCCAGCAACGTGCAGGAGTTCATCGCGCTGGCGAAGCGCGATCCGCGCGGCCTCACCTACGGATCGGGCGGCAACGGCTCCGCCGCGCATATCGCCGCGGTCGCCTTCAGCGACGCCACCGGGATCGAGATGACCCATGTGCCCTATCGCGGCACCGGCCCGATGATGACCGACCTGATCGCCGGCACCATCGACCTGACGATGACCGGCGGCCCGCCCGCTCTGCCGCCGGTGCGTGCCGGGCAGCTGCGCGCGCTCGGCGTCTCCTCGCTGCAGCGCCTGTCCAGCGCGCCCGAGATCCCGACCATCGCGGAGCAGGGCGTGCCCGGCTTCGACGCGACGCAGTGGTATGGCCTGGTGGCGCCCGCCGGCACGCCGCGCGCGGTCGTGGATCGCCTGAATGCCGAAAGCGCGCGTATCCTGCGCGGTGACAAGCTGCGTGCGCGGCTCGAGGCGGAAGGTGCCGATCCGGCCCCTGGCACGCCGGAGCAGTTCCGCGACCTGATCGTCGCGGAGCGCGAGCGCTGGGGCGCGCTGATCCGCCGCGCCAATGTGCGCGCCGACTGAGTCCGTGAATGGGAGGCCAAGGAAGATGACTCGTATCAGCCGTCGCGCCGCGCTTGCCGCGGCCCTGTCCCTGCCGGCGCTCGGCGCGCGCGCGCAGACCTTCAGTCGTCCCGTGCGCATCGTCGTGCCCTTCGGCACGGGTGGCGTCGCGGACCTCACCGCACGCGCGGTCGCCCAGCAGATCGCGCCGCTGCAGGGCCAGCCCGTGGTGGTGGAGAACCGGCCGGGTGCCGGTGGCATCGTCGCGATGCAGGCGCTGGCCGGCGCGCCGGCCGATGGCCACACGCTGATGGTCGCCAGCAACGGCACCGCGATCAGCGCCAGCCTGTTCCGCAACCTGCCGCTCGATCCGCTGAAGGACCTCGCGCCGATCGTCACGATGGGCGCCTTCCCAATCGCCGTGGTCGTGAAGCCGGATTCGCCGATCAAGGACATCGCCGACCTCGTCGCGCGGATGAAGGCGGCGCCGGGCCGGCTGAACATCGGCACCATCACCCGCGGCAGCACCCAGAACCTCTCGGCCGAGCTGTTCAAGATCCGCACCGCGACCCAGGCCGAGACGGTGGTCTTCCCGCAGACGCCGCAGCTCGTCACCGCGGTGCTGCGCGGTGACGTGGATGCGGCCTTCGAGATCACCGGCCCGATCTTCGGCCAGATCCAGTCCGGCGCGCTGCGCGTGCTCGGCGTCACCTCGGCAGAGCGGGCGGCGAACCTGCCGAACGTGGCGACGCTGATGGAGCAGGGCGTGCCCGATTACGACGTGGCCTCCTGGAACGCGCTCGTCGCGCGCGCCGGCACGCCGGCCGAGGCGATCACCGCGATCAACCGCGCCGTGAACGAGGCGCTGGCGAAGCCCGAGCTGCGCAACGCGTTGACCGCGGTCGGCGTCGAGCCGAAGGGCGGCACGCCGGAGCAGATGGGGCGCCTGCTCGCCGCCGACATCGCCCGGTGGGCGGAGGTGATCGAGAAGGCCGGGATCGAGCGGCAAGGATGAGCATGCGCGAGATCCCCACCTGCAAGGGCCCGGACCCCGACACGAAGACGCCGCGCTACCGGCCGCCGGCTGGCGCCTGCGACACGCATTGCCACATCTTCGGACCGGGCGCCGTCTTCCCCTACGCGCCGGCCCGCGCCTACACGCCGCCCGATGCGCCCTACGAGGCGCTGAGGAATCTTCACCGTATCCTCGGCATCTCGCGCGCCGTCATCGTGCATGCCTCCTGCCACGGCAGCGACATGCGCGTGACGCTGGACGGGATCGCGCGCTCCGGCGGGACCATGCGCGGCGTCTGCGTGGTGGATCCCGGCGTCACGGATGCCGAGCTCGCGCGGCTGCACGAAGGCGGCATCCGCGGCGTGCGCTTCAACTTCGTGAAGCATCTCGGCGGCATGCCGGACATGGACGTGTTCCGCCGCGTGCTGTCGCAGGTCGAGCCGCTCGGCTGGCATGTCGTGCTGCATCTCGATGCGCAGGACATCGTGCCGCTCGCGCCGGTGATCTCCGCGATCCGCATCCCCTTCGTCATCGACCATATGGCGCGGGTGAAGGCGAAGGACGGGGTGGACCAGCCCGCCTTCGCGCAGCTGCGGGAGCTGATGAAGAACCCTCTCGCCTGGGTGAAGGTCTGCGGGGCGGAGCGGATCAGCTCCGCCGGCGCGCCCTTCCGCGATGCGCTGCCCTTCATCCGCACGCTGGCGGCCGATGCGCCGGACCGGCTGCTCTGGGGCACCGACTGGCCGCATCCGAACATCGCCGGCGACATGCCGAACGATGGCGACCTGGTGGATCTGCTGGCCGAGGCGATCGCGGACGAGGCGCTGCGCCACCGCATCCTGGTGGACAACCCGACGCGGCTCTACTGGCAGGACTGACCCCGGCAGCAGGCGCTACCCGCCGCGATCCTCCTGCACCTGGTCGCGCCAGAAATAAAGCTGGCCGGTCGCGGCGCCCTCCACAGGGGAGAGGCGCAGCATGTCCTCGGTGCGTTGCTGAAGGCGCCAGGAGGAGGTGCGGAAGACGGTGACGCAGCCGCCCTCCGCCCGCGCCGCCGCCAGGCGGCGCAGCGCGGCCGGGTCCGCAGCGGGTTCGCGCAGCAGGCGCAGCGCCCCGGCGTCCGCACAGCCCGTCGTGCCGTCGCGTGCCACGCGCCAGATCGGTTGTGTCTCGGCGGGCTGCGGCGCGGGCCGCCGCACCGCCCGGGTCGCCGGCGGCGGCGGAGGCGGCGCGACCTGCTGCGCGCGTGACGGCACCGCCGGGTGTTCGGCCGCGCAGCCGGCTGCGGTCAGGAGCAAGGCGAGGGCGAGACGCCGCATGATCACCTCCTGTTGAACAGGACGGCCTGGTGCAACCGGGGGGACTCAGCCGGCATCCTCCAGGCTAGCTGGAACAAAGAACTTCCGTAACGGGGCAGCGCGCCGCAAGCTGCATGGGCTGCAAGGAACGGGGATGCCGCCAGGCACGGGCTTCGCTTCACGCCTCCAACGCCGGCGCCTGCTGGCCGGCTTCGGGCTGGGCGCGCTGGTGGCCGCTTCTCGGCCACTGGCCGCCGCGGAGCCGGAGGATGCGGCCCTTGCGCGCCTCGGCCAGGCGCTGGCGGATGTGCTGGAGGCGGAGCTTCGGCGGATCGAGGCCGGCCTGCGGACCGCCGCCGCGGCCATGGCACCGCCGGGGACGGCGAATGGCGGCGCCCTGGACATCCTCGCCCTGGATCGGCTGGTGCGGGCGGCCGCCGCGGCGCTGGACGTGCCGGTGCTCGGCTTCGACCCGATGCTCGCTCCGCTGGCCGATTCGGCCCTGCCGGCCGGCACGCCGCTGCCTGCCTCCCCGGCGGCCGAGCTCGCGGCGGATGCGCTTGGTGCGATGCGCACGGCCGTGGCGCCCTTCGGTGCCGATCCGGTCCGGATCGGCGTCGCGGTGCCCGTCGGCGGGGGCGCGGCGGGCCGCGCCCAGGCGGTGCTCCTCGCCGCGCCTGCCGCGCCCGACCTGCTCGGGGGGCTCGCGGCTGTGCTCGCACGCATCCCGGAGGCGGGCGAGGTCTCGGTGCGCCTCGTCGCCCTGGGCGCGGGGCAGGATGCACCGCAGACCATTGCCTGGGCCGGCCGCGATCCGGTGGGCGCGCCCGATGACCGTCGCGTGACGCGCGCCCTGGCCGGCGCGCCCCGGCTCGCCCTGCTGTTATCCGGTCCCGCCGCCCCGCCCCCGCCCGAACCAACCGCATTGCCGGTCGTCGCGTCCGCGGTTCCGGTGCTGGCCGAGCTGCCCGCGGCGCCGCCCGCCCCCGTCCCGGCGCCACGCGCCGGCCTCGACACGCCGCTGCTGACGGTGGTGGGCCTCGGCGCGGCGGGGGTCGGTGCGCTGGCGGCGACGTTGCTCGCCAGCATCGGGCTGCGGCAGGCCCGGCGCGGCGCCGGGCGCAAGGCGGCGGCGCTGGCCGCCGCCGAGCAGGAAGCGCGGCACGCCCTGGCGGAATTGCGCGCGATCCACGACACGATCCCGACCGGACTCGCGCTGCTGGACCCGGAGGGCCGGCTGCTGAGCGCCAACCTGCACCTCGCCGCCCTTGCGGGGCTGGCGCCGGAGGCGCTGCCGGGCCGCCGGCTGGCGGATGTGCTGCCCCCGCCTTTGGCGGAGGCGATCACCGCCGGCCAGGCGCAGGTCCAGCGCGAAGGCCGCCCGGCGCTGGATGCGGCGGTGGTCGTCCAGGCGGCGGGGCCGCTGCGGCACGAGCGGCATCTCCTCGTCTCCTGCCATCCGGTGCGGGACGCCACCGGCCGCATCGAGGCGGTGAGCACCACGGTGCAGGATGTCACCGCGCGCGCGCGCGCCGAGGCCGGACGCGACCTGCTGGTGCAGGAGCTGAACCACCGCGTGAAGAACACGCTGGCCACCGTGCAGACCATCGCGCAGCAGACCA
The DNA here is from genome assembly GCF_003173615.1 of Falsiroseomonas bella. GTDB lineage: Bacteria > Pseudomonadota > Alphaproteobacteria > Acetobacterales > Acetobacteraceae > Falsiroseomonas > Falsiroseomonas bella. Next base: position 1,302,172 of record NZ_QGNA01000001.1, read on the forward strand.
TGCGGCAGGCCGGCGACGACCCGGCCGGATTCCAGCGCAGCTTCGGTGAGCGGCTGCGCGCCCTGGCCCGCGCGCATGACCTGCTCACCGCCCATGGCTGGGGACCGACGCAGCTCGGCCCGGTGCTGGAGGCCGCGCTGGCACCCTGGCTGGCCGACCGGCGCATCGCGGTGGAGCCGGGGCCGGAGGCCCTGCTGCGCCCGGCCCAGGCGCAGGCGCTGGTGCTCGCGCTGCATGAGCTGGCGACCAATGCCGCGAAATACGGCGCGCTCTCCGTCGAGGAGGGGCGCGTCCAGGCCGGCTGGTCGGTGAACGAGGCGGACGAGGTCGAGCTGCGCTGGTCGGAGACCGGCGGCCCGCGCGTGAAGGAACCCTCCCGCCGCGGCTTCGGCACGCGGCTGCTCGGCCAGGTGCTGCGCCAGGACCTCGGCAATGGTGCCGTGCCGGAGGTGGTGTTCGATCCGCGCGGCGTCCGCGCGACGGTGCGCTTCCGCCCCGCCGGGCTCGCCGCTGCGCCGGACGGCGAGGTGGCTCAGAGCGCGAAGGTGTCCGGGTGGAACAGTTCTTCCGGCGCGACCTCGCGCGCGGCAAGCCCGTCGGCCATCGCGTAGCGGCACATCGCGGCGATCTCGTCGCGGTTGCGCGCGAAGCCGTAGGGCCAGGGATCGCCGCCCATGAAGGCCGTCTGCGCCGCTGCCTCGGCGGCGATCCAGGGCAGCGAGACGCGCAGCACGTTCACCATGGCAAGCTCGACGAGCGCTTGCGCCTTGGCTTCGGCGAAGGCGCGGTGCAGCGCGGCCGCGAGGCCCGGATGCGCTTCCGCGACGTCGCGGCGGATGGCGATGCAGTGCATGATCGGGAAGAAGCCGGTGGCCTTGAAATAGTCCTGTTCGGCCGCGCGCGTGTCGGCGAACAGCCGCGCGACGGGCGCGCTGCGCTGCACGAAGCAGGCAGGCGGGCGCGGGCCGATGAAGGCATCGAGCCGGCCCTCCGCCAGCATGCCCTCCAGCGTCTCGCCCGCCGGGATCACCTGCATGTCGAGGCCGGGCGGCAATTGCAGCGGCGTGCGTTCGCCCCCCGAGCGCCACGCGATGCGCCGCGTGTCCACGCCGTGCTGCTCCCGCAGCATGCCGCGCACCCAGAGCGCGGCGGTCTGCTGGTATTCCGGCACGCCGATGATGCGCCCCGCCAGGTCTTCCGGCCGGGCGATGCCGCGATCCGTGCGCACATAGATCGCGCCGTGGCGGAAGGCGCGGGAGGGGAAGATGGGCACGCCGATGTAGCGGCTGTCGCCACGCGCGACCGAGAGGATGTGGCTCGCCATGGAGAGCTCGGTGATCTCGTGCCGCGCCTCCCGCATGGCGATGCGGAACAGGTCCTCGGGCTCGCCGGCGATGCGGGCGATGTCGAAGCCTTCGATCGCGACGCGCCCCTCATGGATCGGGCGCGTGCGGTCGCTCATCGTGCAGGCGAGGGTGAGGGTCATGTGGCCTTGGCGATGTTCTCGGGCGTGAAGGGCCAGTGCCGCACGCGCACGCCGAGCGCATCGGCGATGGCGTTGGCGATGGCGGCGATGGTCGGGCCGAGGCTGCATTCCCCGGCGCCGAGCGGCGGCGCCTCCGGCCGCGCGATCAGCTCCACCGCAACCTCCGGCACCTCCGGGAAGCGCAGGATCGGGTAGCGCTCCCAGGCATCGGAGGTGATGGTGCGCGTATCGTGGCGCACCGCTTCCAGCAGGCACATCGATGTCGCCTGGATCGCGCCACCCTCCACCTGGTTGGCGATGCCGTCGGGGTTGATCGGCTCGCCGACATCCGCGGCGAGCCAGAGACGGCGGCAGAAGACGCGCTCGGCGCATTCCACTTCGGCCACCGCCGCGCACCAGGCGCCGGTGCCCTTGTAGCGCGAGACCGCCAGGCCGAAGCCGTGCCCCTCCCGCTTCGCGCGCGTCTCCCATCCGGCCATCCGCGCGGCGCGGGCGAGCACGTCGCGCGCGCGCGCATCGTCCAGGTGGCGCAGGCGATGCGCCAGCGGGTCTTCGCCCGCCCTTGCGGCGATGTCGTCCATCACGCTCTCGATCGCCCAGACATTCACCAGCGCGCCGAGGCCGCGCAGCGCGCTCGCACGGATCGGCATCGCCTGCAGCGTGTGCATCCCCACATGCAGCGCCGGCACGCGATAGGGCGGCACGGCGTTGCGCTGCGCACCGCCGCCGCCGGCCAGCGGCGGATTGATCGAGAGCGGCACCTCGAAGCCGTCCGCGATCATGGAGGCCGAGAGCAGCGTCGGCAGCGCGCCCCGCCCCGGCCTGCCCGAATGGCCGTTCGAGGTGACCTGGTGCCGCCACGCCAGCAGCGTGCCCTGTGCGTCCGCCTCGGCCTCGATCTCCACCAGCATCGCGGGCGAGAAGGGCGACCAGCCCAGCTCCTCGGCGCGGGACCACATCAGGCGGATCGGCGTGCCGGGATGCGCGCGCGCGACCAGCGCGGCATCCAGCGCCACGTCGTCGGCGCCGTTGTGGCCGTAGCAGCCCGCGCCTTCGGCATGGTGCACGACGATGTTCTCGGGCGGCAGGCGCAGCGTCTTTGCGAGGTCGGTGCGCAGGTTGTAGATGCCCTGCGAATGCGTCCAGACCTCCAGCGTCGCGCCGTCCCAGCGCGCAACGGCACAGGACGGTCCGATCGAGCCATGCGCCAGGAAGGGTCGAAGGAATCTTTGCTCGACACGATGCGCGGCTTGCGGCGTCCCGGCACTGCGTTCGGTGACGACGGATGTCTCGCGCGGCGCGCTGCGCAGCCAGTCTTCCAGCGCGGACTCATGGGGCAGCGTGTCGCGCTCCTCCCAGCGCGCGCGGCGCGCGACACGCTCCGCCGCCTGCTCCGCGTGGTGCTCCTCCGCGGCGACGACGGCGACGAAATTGCCGTCGCGCAGCACCGTCGCGCCGCCGGGCAGCGCGCCCTGATCCAGCGCCGTCAGCACCGCGCCGCGGGAAGACGGGCGCACCAGGCGCGCATGCAGCATCCCCGGCAGCCGCAGGTCGTGGACGAAGCGCGGCGCTCCAAAAACCTTATCGGGCAGGTCGCGGCGCGGCGCGGAGGTTCCGGCGACGCGGCGCTCTGCGGCCGGCTTCGGCTTCGCCTCCGGCGAGGCCTCCACGGCCAGCAACCCCGCATCGGCCATGCTCCAATAGGAGCCTAGCACGCGGCCATCCGGCGCGCAGAATTCCCCGTCGCGAACGACGATGTCGTCGAGCGACACGCCGCTGCGCTGGGCGACAACGGACCGAAAAATGCGGCGCGCATCGGCGCAGGCGTGGCGCAGCGCCATGCCGCTCTCCTGGATGGAGAGCGAGCCGGAGGTCACCGCCTCGTCCGGGCTGTCCGGCGTCGCGGCGGGCTGCACGCGGATGCGCGCGAGCGCGACGTCCAGCTCCTCCGCGCCGATCTGCGCGAGCGCGGTCAGGATGCCCTGGCCGAGCTCCACCTTTCCCGGCGAGATGGTGACGAAGCCTTGCGCGTCGAAGCGCAGCCAGCGGTCCAGCCGGCGGTTGACGTGCAGGCTGCCCGGCAGCCGCGGCCGTCCGTCGTCCACGACGCCCCTGAAGGCCAGGTTCATGCGGGCGCCATGGCGTCTGCCGCGCGTCGCACGGCGCGGATGATTCGGTTGTGCGAACCGCAGCGGCAGAGATGCGGCGCCAGCGCCGCCTTGATCTCCGCATCGGATGGCTGCGGCACGCGCCGCAGCAGCGCCGCCGCCGCCATCAGGATGCCGGAGAGGCAGTACCCACACTGCCCCGCCTGCAGATCCAGGAAGGCCGCCTGCAGCGGATGCGGTGCCTCTGGCGTGCCAAGCCCCTCCACCGTCTCCACCTGCCGTCCCGCCGCGGCTGAAACCGGCAGCGTGCAGGCGAAGGCCGGCGCACCGTCCAGCAGCACGGCGCAGGCGCCGCATTGCTCCGTCCCGCAGCCGAAGCGCGGGCCGGAGAGGCCGAGCGGGCCGCGCAGCGCGGCGAGCAGCGGCGCCTCCGCCTCGATCTCCGGCGCGACGGGCGCGCCGTTCAGGACGAAGCCGACCGGCACGCGAGGCCTCTAGCTGGGCGTCATCTTCGCCATGCGGATGTATTCCGCCTGGCGGGTGATGTCCTGGCGCAGGAAGGCATCGAATTCCGCGATGCTCATCGGCATCGGCGCGGCGCCCATGCGCGCCTGGCTCTCCCGCGTGGCGGGCAGGGAGAGGATGCGGTTCAGCTCCGTGTTCAGCCGCTCGCGGATCGGCAGCGGCGTCGCCGCCGGCGCCATGATGCCGAGCCAGATGGAGGCCTCGTAGCCGGGCAGCGCCTCGGCCACCGCGGGCAGGTTCGGCAGCAGCGGGCTGCGCTGCGGGCCGGTGGTGGCCAGGCCGCGCACGCGGCCTTCCTCGATCTGCGGGCGCATGGTCGGGATGGCGTCGAACATGATCGGCACCTGGCCCGAGATCAGCGCCGTGCGCGCCTCGTTCGAGCCGCGGAAAGGCACATGCGTCGCCTGCGCGCCGGCCATGGCCAGGAACACCTCGGCCGCCACGTGGTAGGGCGTGCCGGGGCCGGAAGAAGCGTAGTCGTACTTCCCCGGATTGGCCTTCAGCAGCGCGATGAACTCCTGCAGGTTCTGCGCCGGCAGCGACGGGTGGATCGCCAGCACGTGGTGCGCGATGTTCAGCGCCGCCACCGGCGCCAGGTCGCGCATCAGCTGATAGGGCCGGTTCGGCAGCAGCGTCTCGTTCGCCGTGTGCGTGTTCGACATCAGCAGCAGCGAGTAGCCGTCGGGGGCGGACTTCACCACGTTGTCGGCGCCGATCGTGCCGCCCGCGCCGGGGCGGTTCTCCACCACCACCGACTGGCCGAAGGCCTGCTGCAGCGGCTCCGCCAGGAAGCGCGCCGCAACATCGGCGGAGCCGCCGAGGCCGAAGGGCACCACGATGCGGACATTGCGCTGCGGCCAGTTCCCCTGCGCCTGCGCGATGGCGGGCAGCGCAAGCCCGGCGGCCAGGATCGTCCTGCGACGAATCATCTCTTTCCTCCTCGGTGTCGTTGGTCGGACAATCGTGCTTGCGTGACGGTTCGGCAACCCCTCGCGGCATCGCACCGGCTGCGTCAGGATCGGGTTCACGTGTCCGACGGCTGAAGGAGGCATTCCATGGGTGAGACCGCATCCATACCGCTCGAGCGTTTCGCCGCCGTCCGGGCGCTGGCGCAGGGCTGGTGGCTGTTCCTGCTGCGCGGCGTGCTCGGCATCCTGTTCGGCATCGTGATCTTCCTGTTCCCCGGCGTGGGGCTGGCGGTGATCCTCGCCTTCCTCGCCGCCTGGGTCGGCGTGGACGGCGTCGCCTCCCTCGTGCACGCCTTCCGCGGCACGCCGGACCCGACGGGGCGGCACCGCTCCCGCACCTGGCTGACGCTGGACGGCATCGCCTCCCTGGCGCTGGCGGCCGTGGTGCTGATCGCGCCCGGCATCTCCGCGATCTTCCTGGTGATCTGCGTCGGCGCCTGGGCGCTGGTGGTGGGCGTGTTCCGGCTGGTGATGGCCTGGCGGTCCGGCAGCTGGATGCTCGGGCTGCTCGGCGCCGTCTCCGTGCTGGCGGGGCTGATGCTGATGATCGCGCCCGGGCCCGGGCTGCTGGCGGTGATCTGGATCGTCGCGCTCGAGGCGATCGCGATGGGCGTGCTGTTCGTCGGCCTGGGCTGGCGGCTGCGCAAGGTCGCCAATGACCCGCACGGGCCGGTGGCGGCGTGAGGAGGCCGGGGCGCGTGCCCTGGCCCCGCCTCACGGGATGACGAAGATGTCCGAGGCGGTGATCGTCGGCGCGCCGGCGAGGGTTGCCAGCATGACGGAGGCCGTCGGCCCGGTACCGTCCGGGTCGAAGCTCACCACCCCGCCGGCGTAGAGGATCTGCGCGATCGACGCGGTGGGCCCGCCGGCCGCGAAATGCGCCGCCGCCAGCGTGCCGAGCGGCAGGCCCTTGAAGAAGGTGGCGTCCACCTGGATCGTGTCGGCGCCCGGCGTGAAGTCGGTGATCAGGTCGCCGCCGTCCTGCAGCCGGATGTAGCGGAAGATGTCGAAGCCCGCGCCGCCGCTGAGCGTATCGGCGCCGGCCTCGCCCAGCATGATGTCGTTGCCGTTGCTGGCGGCGATGCTGTCGTCGCCGGCGCCGCCGAACAGCAGGTCGCGCTGGTTGACGCCGGCAATGGTGTCGTTCCCCGCCCCACCCGATTGCAGCGAGGGCCGGGCGGGCGAGGCGAAGGCGTCGTTCCCCGCGCCGCCGATGCGGGCGACGAAGGTGGAGGCCGCCTCCTCCACCGTCCCGTCGCCGTCCGTGTAGCGCGCCACCGAGCGGATCAGCGTGCCGAGCAGCGCGCCGGAGGGCGCGAAGCCGAGCCCGATGGCGCCCGGGATGTCCTGCCAGGTGCCGCCGGTGAAGGATTGCCAGCGGAAGGCGATCTCGCCGATGCCGTCCACGTCGGCGAGCTCGGCCGAGGTGGTCAGCACGCCCGCGCTGGCGTTGATCAGCAGGTTGACGATGCCGGTCGGCGCGTCGTTGACCGGGGTGAGGTCCATGCGCGCGACGGCGCCGACCTGGTTCGTGCCGTCGGAGACATCGAAGGCGAAGACGACGTTGCTGTTGTCGTTCAGCGCGGGCGTGAAGGTCCAGGTGCCGTTGCCGTTGTCCACCAGCGTGCCGGCGGGGTCGGAGATCACGGCGAGATCCAGCGCCTGCAGCGGCGCGCCTTCCGGGTCGGACCAGCCGGCCAGGAGCTGCGCCTGCGTGATCAGTCGCGTCGCATCCTCCGCGGAAGGCGCCAGCGTCACCACGCGCGGCCCCCGCGGCGCGTCGTCCTCGGTCGTCACGGCGACAGCCAGGGAGGCGGCGGGCGGGGTGACGTTGCGCCATGCGGCAAGCTTGCCGCCGCCGAAGCCGCCGGCCACGAGGTCCGCGTGCCCGTCTCCGTCGAAGTCGCCCAGTGTCGGCGTGCTGTCCTCCAACAACACACCATAGGAAAAGGGGCTGGTGGCGAGGCGGACGAAGCCCGAGTCGGTGTTGCGCCAGACCTCCAGCCTGGCGTTGTCATCGCCGAGGACGAGGTCGGCGCGCCCGTCCCGATCGATGTCGCCCAAGGCAGGCGCTGCATAGTCGAATGCCGGGATCCCGGCGAAGGGGTTGGTCGCGAACAGCTCGAAGCCCAGGCCCGTGTTGCGCCAGGCCGCGAGCGCGCCGAAATCCTCCCCCACCACGAGATCGGGCAATCCGTCGGCATCGATGTCCCCGAATGCCGGCGTGCTGCGGGTGCCCACGTCGATCCCGGCGAAAGGATTGGTCGGGAAGTCCTCGAAGCCGCTGCCCGTGTTCCGCCACGCCGACACGGTCCCGTTCGCATTGCCGACGGCCAGGTCCAGCAGACCATCGCCGTCGATGTCCCCAAGCGCGGGCTTGCTCAGGTTGCCCACGTCGATCAGCGCGAAGGGGTTTGTGACGAAGGGTTCGAAGCCCGCCCCTGTATTGCGCCAGGCCGAAAGCATGCCGCTGGAGTTCCCGACCACGAGATCCGGCAGTCCGTCCCCGTCGATATCCCCGAGCGCGGGCGCGGCGCCGCTGTCCGCGTTGATCGCGGCGAAGGGGTTCGCTGCATCGCTGAGCAGCGCGAAGGCCGGGGCGGCCGGGCCGCCTGGGGCGCCGCCATTCGCCTGCACCAGATCGAGCGTCAGCGTGCGGAACAGCGTCGGCGTCTCGCTCGCATTGGCATAGGCCAGCCGCCCGAGCAGCGCCTGCACGGCCGGGCCGTCGGCCGCGCCGGTCAGCGTGACGACGAAGGGCGCGCCGTCGCCGCCCGTGGCGGTGCCGATCTCCGTCCCGCCGAAGCGGAAGACGGTGCCGTCGAAGCCGATCTGTCCGGGCGCGTCGCCCTGCGGGAGGATGGTCACCCGATCCTCCGCCAGCAGCCCGGCAACGGTCAGCGTCGCATCGGCGAGCGTGTCCCCCTGCGTGAAGGTGGCGGCGGGGGCGAGCAGACGCAGCCCTGCATTCACCTGCCCCTCGGCAAAGGCCGCGAAGGCGCCAACACCGCCGAGACGCGGCACCTCCGGCACATTCGTGACGGTGATCGCGACGGCCTGGCTGGTGGTGGCGGTGCCGTCCGATACGGCGACGACGATATCGTGGATTTTGTCCCGGCCCTGGTCCTCCGGCTGCTCGAAGTCCGGCGCAAGGGCGAAGCGTACTGCGCCCGTTGCGTCGATGGTGAACAGTGCGGCATCGGCGCCGGAGAGCGACCAGGAGAGCGGCCCCGTGGCATCCGCATCGCTGGCCACCGCCTGCACCACGATGGCGCTGCCGTTCTCCGCGACGCTGACGCTGCCCGGCACGGTGAGCACGGGCGGGTCGTTCTCCGCGGTGACGGTGACGGTGACGGCGGGCAGGCCCGCCGTGCCGCGCCACGCGGTGAAGCCGCCGAAGAACTCGCCCGCGATCAGGTCGGCGCGTCCGTCGCCATCCACGTCCCCGATGGCGGGCTTGCTGACGGCGCTCAGCGTCGCGCCGGTGAAGGGGTTGGCGGCAAGGGCCTGGAAGCCGGCACCCGTATTGCGCCACACGGAAAGCCCGCCGTCCTCGTCGCCGAGCACGAGGTCCAGCAGCCCGTCGCCGTCGAGGTCGCCCAGCGAGGGCGCGCTGGATTCCGTGACGCTGATGCCGTCGAAGGGGTTCGTGGCGAAAGCCACGAACCCCGTGCCGGTGTTGCGCCAAGCCAAGAGCGTGCCGTCGCGGCCGCCAAGCACGAGGTCCAGCAGCCCGTCGCCATCGAGATCCCCGAGAGCCGGCGCCGCGCCAGCGGGCGCGTTCACCCCGGCGAATGGGTCGCCGGGCAGCGCCTCCCAGCCGGTGCCGGCGTTGCGATAGGCCGAGAACGCTCGGGCGACGGCGCCTATCACGATGTCGGCCAGCCCGTCGCCGTCGAGATCCCCGAGCGTGGGTATCCCCCATGCCGGGATCGGCTGACCTTCGAAAGCCGTGAACGGCTCGAAGCCCGTGCCCGTGTTGCGCCACACCGACAGCCGGAAGCCGCCATCCGAACCGATCGCCACGAGGTCAAGGCGCCCGTCGCCGTCGAGGTCACCGAGCGCAGGGGAGCCCCAGGCCCCGCCGTCGAGACCGTTCACCGGGCTGGCCGCGCCGGTGAGCAGGGCGAAGCTCGGCGCCCAGGGGCTGCCGATCTTCTGGCCCGCCGCGTCCGTCGCCATCAGCGTCAGCGTGCGCGCCGCGGTCGGCGTGTCGCTGACATTCGCATAGGCCAGCGCGCGGATCACCGCCTGCGTCGCCTCCGCCGTCGCCGCATCATTGAAGCGCAGGATCAGCGCGGTGCCGTCCCCGCCCGTTGCCGTGCCGACCGCGATGCCGCCATAGCGGATCGTGCTGCCCTCGAAGCCGACCTGGCCCGCCCCGTTCCCCTGATGCAGGACCGAGACGCGGTCTTCCGCCAGCAGCCCGGCGAAATGCAGCGTCCCGCCGGCCATTCCGTTGTCGGCGGTGAACGCCGCGGCGGGAAACAGCAGCAGCGGCCCCGCATTGGCGGCGTTCTCCGCGATGGTCAGCGCGCCGGGCAGCCCGGCCAGGGTCGGTGGCTCGGAGACATCCGTCACGGTGATGTCCACCGCCCGGGACGCGCTGGCCACCCCGTCGCTCACCGTCACGACGATCTTGTGGACGTTGTCGGCGAAGGCATCCTGCGGCGCCTCGAAATCCGGCGCGGCCTTGAACCGCACGGCGCCCGCGGCGTCGATGGTGAACAGCGCCGCGTCGGTGCCGGAGAGCGACCAGGTGAAGCTTGTCGGGCCGTCCGGATCGGTGGCCGCAGCCTGGTAGGCGATGCCCGTCCCGTTCTCCGCGACGCTGGCCGAGCTGCCCGAGACGATCAGCGGTGCGTCGTTCTGCGGCGTGACATTGACCGTCAGTGTCTGCGTGGTCGCCGCGCCAAAAAGAGGCTGGATGGTCAGCGTCAGGTTGCGCGCAGGCGCCGGCGCGTTGGAGACATTCGCGTAGGTCAGGGTCTGGACCAGCGCATCCAGCGCCGCGGCGCTGGGCGCTCCGGTGAACGCGACGGTCAGGGTGCCGCCCACGCCCCCCGCCACTGTGCCGAGCGGCGCGCCGCCGAAGGTCACGACGCTGCCGTTGAAGCCGATCTGCCCCCCGCCGATCCCCTGGTTGGCGATCGAGACCCGATCCTGCGCGAGCAGGCCCGAGATCGAGAGGGTGGTCGGCACGACCGGGCCGACGTAGCTGAGCGTCACGTCGCCATCGATGACCTGCGGCGCCGCGTTCACGGCGTTCTCGCCGAAGGTGACGCTCGGCCCGAAGCCGGTCAGGCTTATGGACATGGCCGCTCTCCACCGCGCGCTTTGGCGGGCCCCGATGCCCGCGGCGGAAAAAGTATCAGCGCGCGGTCATTTCGCAACGTTGCGGAACGACATCCGGTGGCATCAGGCGGCGATCTCCACCATCACCGGCACGTGGTCCGACGCCTTCTCCCAGTCGCGGGCGTCCTTCATCACATGATGCGCGCTGAGCCCGCCGGCGAGGTCGGGCGAGACCCAGATGTGATCCAGCCGGCGCCCGCGGTCGGAGGCGCGCCAATCCTGCGCGCGGTAGCTCCACCAAGTATAGAGCTTCTGGTCCTCCGGCACGAAGTGGCGGACGGCGTCGTACCAATGCCCCGCGCGCATCATCGCCGTCAGCGCCTCCGTCTCCACCGGCGTATGGGACACCACGTCGAGAAGCTGGCGATGCGACCACACGTCGTGCTCCAGCGGGGCGATGTTGAGGTCGCCGACCAGCACCGCGCGCTTGAAACCGCCGGCGTTCCGCCGCGCGGCCGACCAGGCGGTGGCCTCGGCCACGAAGTCGAGCTTGTGGGCGAATTTCGGGTTGGCGTTCCGGTCGGGCACGTCGCCGCCGGCGGGGATGTAGAAATCGTGCAGCTCGATCGGGCCGCCCGGCGCATCCAGTTCCACCGCGAGGTGCCGGCAATCGCCCTTGCCGCACCAGTCGGGATCGGCGCCGTCACGCAGGTTGAACGGCCGCTTCGAGAGGATGGCGACGCCGTTGTAGCCCTTCATCCCGCGCACCGCACGATGCGGGAAGCCGAGCGCTTCCACGCCTTCATGCGGGAAGTGCTCGTCGGGGCACTTCGTCTCCTGCAGGCAGATCACGTCCGGCTCCAGCGCGGCCGAAAGATCCTTCAGCAGCGGCAGGCGCAGCCGGACGGAGTTGATGTTCCAGGTGACGATGCGCAGCGTCTTGCGCGCGGGCTTGCGGGCCAAGGCGGCTCCCCCGGGGTTCGGCGACCGCCCTATCTGCCCGCGCCGCCCGGCGTTGCAAAGCCGGCGCGCGCGAGGGATCGTCGGCGCCTTGGCGAAGGAGGCAGGGCATGTCGGACGATTATGCGCGGCGCAGCTATGGCGAGATCGGCGTCGGCTTCGGCCGCAAGCCGGGCATCGTGGTGGTGGACTTCATGCTGGCCTTCACCGACCCGCAATACCCGCTCGGCGGCGCGCCGCTGGTGCTGCGCGCCTTCGAGAACACGCGCAAGCTTCTGGAGGTCGCGCGGCGCCACGACGTGCCGGTCGCCACCTGCAACACCGCCTACATGAACGAGCGGGAGATGCCCTACTGGAAGATCACCGCCGTGCGCGAGACCTTCCGGCACGACCACCCGAGCGCGGCGATCGACCCGCGCATCTACGACCCGTCCTATGACCTCGCCGTCTGCAAGAAGGGGCCGAGCATCTTCTTCCAGACCGGCGTCGCCGACTATTTCGCGAAGGAGCGGGTGGACACGGTGATCGTCACCGGCTGCAACACCTCGGGCTGCATCCGCGCCACCGCCATCGACAGCTTCAGCCATCGCTACCGCACCATCGTGCCGGAGGATTGCGTCGGCGACATCGAGGAACAGCCGCACCGCGACAACCTGCGCGACATCGGGCGGCGCTACGTGGATGTCAGCGACCTGCAGACCGTGCTGGCGCAGATCGAGGAGTGGCGGAAGGGGAACGCCTGAGGGCTTCCCCGCCGTGATCTCTCCCTCCCCCGCGGTGCGGGGGAGGGTCGGGGTGGGCGCCGGTCGGCCCTCCCTCAGACGATCTTCGTCCTGACCTCGCCGACGCCCTCGACGAAGCCTTCGAGCACGTCGCCCTTCACCACGGCGGCGACGCCTTCCGGGGTGCCGGTCATGATCAGGTCGCCCGGCTCCAGCCGCACCAGGCCGGAGAGGTTGGCGATCACCTCGGGCACCGACCAGATCAGCTTCGACAGGTCGGACACCTGCGTGACCTTGCCGTTCACCTTCAGCTCGATCTTGCCCTTCGAGCCGTCATAGGACCCGTCATGCTTCACCAGCAGGCCCATCGGGGCGGAGTGGTCGAAGCCCTTGCCCATGTCCCAGGGGCGGCCGGTCTTCTTCGCCTCGTTCTGGATGTCGCGGCGCGTCATATCCAGGCCGGCGCACCAGCCCCAGACATGCTTCAGCGCGTCGCCGATGGCGATGTTCTCGCCGCCGGTGCCGATGGCGACCACCAGCTCCATCTCGTGGTGCAGGTTCTTGGTCTGGCTCGGATAGGGCATGTCGGCCCCGTCGATCACCACGGAATCGGCCGGCTTCGCGAAGTAGAAGGGCGGCTCGCGGGTGGGGTCGGACCCCATCTCGATGGCATGCTCGGCGTAGTTGCGGCCGACGCAGAAGATGCGGCGCACCGGAAACTTGCCGCCGCCCTTCACGGGCAGATAGGCGACCTTGGGCGGCGCGATGACGAAATCGGACATGTGGACGGTGTTCCCCAACCGGACAGCGACGGCCCTCTTACCCGCTGGGTGCGCCCACGCAAGATCGTGAGGCGGCATTTCGGGGCGTTCCGCCGCAAAGAAAAAACGCCCGGTCAGGGGGGTGACCGGGCGCTACTTTCATATTCCGATCGGAATGGTCGGGCGAGCCGGCAGGGGAACCGGTCCGCTCACCGGCATAGTTTGGCCGGCCTGCAGAGAATAGCGCGTCCACAGCCCCCCATGCAAAAGGCGAATGCGCTTCAGGGACACGGATTCGTCGGAATCCGCTTCAGGTCGCGGCGACGTGACCGGATGCAACCGGCCGACAGTTGACGCCCTCAGGCCGCAGCCAGACGGCGTGCCTCGGAGCCCGGCCGGCGGCCCTCCGCCCAGGCAGCCGCGGCGGCGCCGAAGGCCTCGAACAGTGCGCGGCTGAGCGCATCCTCCTCCCAGTCGTATTCCGGGTGCCACTGCACGCCGAGCACGAAGCCCGGCGCATCCGCGACATGCACGGCCTCGATCGTGCCGTCCGGCGCCCAGGCCTCCGGCACCAGGCGCGGCGCCAGGCGCTGGATGCCCTGGTTGTGCAGGGAGTTCACCGCCACGCCCTCCGGCCGCCAGGGCAGGGCGGCCTGCGACCAGATCCGTGCCAGCATCCCATCGGTCGCCACGCGCACCGCATGCGCCTTGCCCGTCCGCACCTTCGGCAGCTTCTGATCGGAGGGCGTCGAGTGGTCGAGCCGCCCGGGCAGGTCCTGGATGCGCTGGTCGAGCGACCCGCCCAGCGCCACGTTCAGCTCTTGGAAGCCGCGGCAGATCGCCAGCAGTGGCAGGCCGGACGCGATGGCGGCGCGGATCAGCGGCAGCGTCGTGGCGTCCCGCAGCGGGTCCTCCGGCGTGCCTTCCGCATGGGCCGGGCCCTCGTAATGGTCCGGATGCACGTTGGAGCGGCTGCCCGTCAGGATCAGCCCGTCCAGCCGCGGCAGGATGTCCGGCACCAGCGCCTCCCCGGCGGCGGGCAGCAGCACCGGCACGCCGCCCACCGGACCGAGGGTGCAGCGCACGTAACTGTCGGACGCGGCGTGGTTCGGCGTCCCGAAGAGGCCGAAGGGCTTGTTGCAGCAGGAGATGCCGACCATCGCGCGCATGTCTCCCAATGTCCTGCTCCCATGTGGCAGGATCAAGACATCGTTTCGCCAGCTTCCACGCCGCCAGTCGCATGGCTGGCGCGCCCGGAGCGCGGAACGGCGGCAGGATGCCGCGGCAAGGAGCAGGTCATGATCGGACGTCGGGGCACCCTTGGTGGACTCCTCGCTGCGGCGGGGTTGGCCGCTGGCGGCACGGCACGGGCGCAGGGCGCGGGCGGCGCCTGGCCGCAGCGCCCGATCCGCTGGATCGTCGGCTATCCGCCCGGCGGCGCCTCCGACACCTTCGCACGGGTGATCTCGGCGCAGATGTCGCCGCGTCTCGGCCAGAACGTCGTTGTCGAGAACCGTCCCGGCGGCGGCGCGGTGCTGGCCTCCGAGGCCGTCGCCCGCAGCCCGGCCGACGGCTACACCTGGATGCACGTGGACAACGGCATCCTCACCTACAACCCGGCGCTCTACGCCCGGCTGCCCTACGATCCGGACCGGGACTTCACCGGCGTCGGCTTCATCGGCCTCTTCCCGCTCTATGTCGTCGTGCGGAACGAGAGCCCCTGGCAGGATTTCGCCGCGCTCCGCCGGGCCTCGGAGACGCGCGTGCCCACCTACGGCACGCCCGCCGTCGCCTCCCCCCACCACCTGGCGATGGAACTGCTGAAGCGCCGCAGCGGGCTGCAGGCGGAGCACGTGCCCTATCGCGGCGGCCCCGCCGCGATGCAGGACCTGCTGGCCGGCAATGTGGACGTCGTGGTGATCGACACCGCGACTGGGACGCCCTTCATCCGCGACAACCGCGTGCGCACGCTCGTAGCGCTGACCGAGCGGCGGACGCGCCTGGCGCCCTCCGTGCCGACCGCGCGGGAGATCGGCTTCGACGCCGTGGCCTATGGCTGGCAGGGGATGAGCGTGCCCGCCGGCACGCCCGGCGCCGTCGTGGAGCGCCTGTCGGACGAGATGATCCGCGCCATGCAGTCGGACCAGATCGCCGCGCGGCTGCGCGATCTCGACATCGAGTATCGCCCCTGGTCGCCGGCCGAGTTCCAGGCTTTCGTCGGCCGCGAGAACGCGCTCTGGCGGCCGCTGATCCGCGAGCTCGGCATCCGGCTGGACAGTTGAGCCCGGCGCGGCTGCCGCGAAAAAGCCGCGGCCGCGCCAAGACCGCGTCAACCATCCTGCGTCAGATTGGGACGCGCCGGGCGGAATACGCCGCCTGGCGCCAGGACGGCCCTCTCGCCCGCTGGACGGTGACGCGCCATGCCCGGAATACTGCAACGCCTGATCGCCAGCCTGCGCCGCTGGCTGACCTACCGGCCGGAGCGCCGCTTCATGCGGGGGTGATGCACGCCCGCAGACACCGAAATCTTGCCCGCCTCTTCATGATCGCGTAATTGTTATGCAGACGGCGTGGTGCTGCCGGCCTTGCGGACGGTCAGCCAGACTCCGACCACCATCCGGTGGCCGCCTGTCGCGAGAGGCAGGGAGGCGCCCGTGTCGGTCAGCTGGAACGTCGGCATCAGCAGCCTCGGCCTGACCGAGTATGTCGACTCGAACGATGTCCTGACCCGCTGGGCCCTGCTGCAACTGACCGTGGAAGGCGGCTACGACCCCTTCCCGGTGCCCGCGCCCGGCAGCGTCCAGGTCATCTGGGGCTCCAACGGCGTCGACGGCACCGAGCCCGATCCGATGCTCTACGCGTTCTCGGGCGGGACAAGGCTGCTGCCGGATGGCGGCCGCTACTATGCCGACGGGTTCTACACCGTGCGCATCACGGGGGAGTTTCCCGGCGGCCTTCAGGTGCTGCGCCTCGTGGACCTCTTCGTCACCGTGTCGTCCGACACGGGCGTGGAGCGGACCGGAACGGGCCGGATCGACGGGATGGTCGGCGGCAGCGGCGGCGACACGCTGATGGGCGCCGGCGGCGACGACTACATCGACGGCGCGGAGCGCTCGGACCTGCTGGTCGGGTCCAACGGCAACGACACGCTCTTCGGCGGGCTGGACGGCGGCCTCGATACGCTGCTCGGCGGTGCGGGCAACGACCTGCTCGATGCCTATGACGGGCATGACCACCTTTCCGGCGGCACGGGCAACGATTCTGCCCATGGCGGCGCCGGCAACGACGGCCTGCTCGGCCAGGACGGCGACGACCTCCTGGAGGGCGGCAGCGGCGACGACCGCCTGGTCGGCGGCCTCGGCAACGACATGCTGTATGGTGACCATGTCAGCCCCTTTCTCGGCGTCACCTATGGGAACGACACGATCCTGGGCAACGAGGGCAACGATGCCCTCTATGGCGGCGAGGGCTTCGACAAGCTGGATGGCGGCGCCGGCGACGACTACCTCTGGGCGGACGAGGACGACGACACGCTGATCGGCGGCGACGGCAACGACACGATGCATGGCCGCGAGGGGCATGATCGGCTGACGGGCGGCGCCGGCAGCGACGCCTTCAATGGCGAGTCCGGCAACGATACCTTCTACAGCGACCTCGACGGGCGGCAGGACCTCTTCTACCTCAACGATCCTGGCGCGGGCGCGGACCACATCGCCCGCTTCGAGGCGGGCATCGACAAGATCGACATGTGGTTCGCGAAAGGCGTGGGCGCGACATTCGTCACCAGCGCATCCGCCGTCGCCGGCGGCGGCGTGTGGGTCATCTACGACCGGGCCAGCGGCATGCTCTCGGTGGACATGAACGGCACCGGCGCCGGCGAGAGCTACGACATGGCGCTGCTCTACGGCCGGCCCACGCTGACCGCCGCCGACATCATGGGCCTGTAGGCAGGGCGGCGCGCCGGGGGAGGTCAGCCTTCCAGCGCGTGCGCCTTCAGGTCGTCCAGCGCGACCACGGCCAACGCGGCGACATGCGTCGCCTCCAGCAGCACCGGCGGCGCGACGCCGGCCAGGCGCGCCTCCTCCCACCGTGCGGCGCAGAGGCACCAGCGGTCGCCGGGCTCGAGGCCGGCGAAGCCGTATTCGGGGCGCGGCGTCGAGAGGTCATTGCCGCGCGCCTTGCTGAAGGCCAGGAACTCCGCCGTCACCTGCGCGCAGACCACATGCAGGCCGAGGTCATGCGGCCCGGTGTTGCAACAGCCGTCGCGGAAGAAGCCGGTCAGCGGCGCGACCGAGCAGGGCAGCAGCGTGCCGCCGAGCACGTTCTTCGCCGGCACCGGACCCTGGCCGCGTCCGCCGCGGCGCTGCGTGTCGTCGAGGGGCATGCGTCACCTTATGCCCTGCGGGGGAGGGCCGAACGGTCACGCCGCCGCGCGGATCGCCGCGGCCTTCACATCCTCGCCGACGGCGCCGGCGAAGGTCTCGAAATTCGCCTCGAACAGGCTGACGAGGTGCTTCGCCTGGCGGTCATAGGCGTCCTTGTCGGCCCAGGTCTCGCGCGGGTTCAGCACCTCGGACGGGATGCCGGGGACGGCCTTCGGCATCATCAGGCCGAAGAAGGGATCGCGCACGAACTCCACCTTCGCCAGCGATCCGTCGAGGGCGGCGCGCAGCAGCGCGCGGGTGTGCTGGATGCTCATGCGCTTGCCGGTGCCATAGGCGCCGCCGGTCCAGCCGGTGTTCACCAGCCACACCTGCGCGCCGTCGCGCGCGATGCGCTCGGCCAGCATGCGGCCATAGACCTCCGGGTGGCGCGGCAGGAAGGGCGCGCCGAAGCAGGTGCTGAACGTCGCCTGCGGCTCCTTGCCCAGCCCCTTCTCGGTGCCCGCGACGCGCGCGGTGTAGCCCGACAGGAAGTGGTACATCGCCTGCGCGGGCGTCAGCTTGGCGATCGGCGGCAGCACGCCGAAGGCGTCCGCCGTCAGCATCACCACCGTCTTCGGCTTGCCCGCGCGGCCGCCGGCCACCGTGTTCGGGATGAACTCGATCGGGTAGCAGGACCGCGTGTTCTCGGTCAGGCGGTTGTCGTCGAGGTCGAGGTTGCCGTGCTCGTCGCCGATCACGTTCTCCAGCACCGCGCCGAAGCGGTGGGAGGCGTCCCAGATCTGCGGCTCGGCCTCCTTCGACAGCTTGATGACCTTGGCGTAGCAGCCGCCCTCGAAGTTGAAGATGCCCGTGTCGGACCAGCCATGCTCGTCGTCGCCGACCAGCGCGCGCTCCGGGTCCGAGCTCAGCGTGGTCTTGCCGGTGCCGGACAGGCCGAAGAACAGCGCCGCGTCGCCCGCCGCGCCGACATTGGCGCTGCAATGCATGGGCAGCACGCCGCGGTCGGGCAGGATCCAGTTCATCACGGTGAAGATGGATTTCTTGATCTCGCCCGCATAGCTGGTGCCCGCGATGCAGATCGTGCGCTTGGCGAAGGACAGCGCGATGCAGGTGGAGGTGCGGCAGCCGATCTCGGCCGGGTCGGCCTCGAATTCCGGCGCGTGCAGGATGACGTAGTCCGGCTTGAAGGAGGCGAGCTCCGCCCGCGGCGGGCGGATGAACATGTTGCGCGCGAACAGCGCATGCCAGGCATTGGTGGTGATCAGGCGCACGCGGATGCGGTGCGCGGGATCGGCGCCGGCATAGAGGTCCTGGGTGAACAGTTCCGGCTGCTGGCCGAGCCAGGTGCGGACCTGGCCGCTGAACTTCGTGAAGTTCGCCGGGGAGAGCGGGCGGTTGACCTTGCCCCACCAGACGGCGTCATGCACTTCGGGATCGTCCACCACGAACTTGTCCTGCACGGACCGGCCGGTGTGCTGGCCGGTGACCGCCATGAAGGCCCCGTCGGCGGAAAGCCGGCCCTCGCCGCGGCGGAGCGCATGGGCGTAGAGCCCGTTCGCGCTCAGGTTGGCATGGATCTCCGCCGGGCCGGCGACGCCGGTCCCAGAGAGCGCTGCATCAGCGGACGTCATCAAGGGCCTCCTCAGGCGCGCGGACCGGGTCTGGCGCGGGGGCATTCCGGCGTTGCCGCGCAATGACCACCCTATCCTGGGTGACTGCGGCGAAATTACGCCCGCTAAGCGAAAGTGACAACGTGAACCGGCTGGTTACCTGTCTGACATATTCTTGTTCGGGTTGTTACGCCCCGCGCGCGCCGCACGAATGAGTTGTGCGCGCACCCCGCCGGCGTCCGAGACCGGCGCCGCCCAGGCCAGGCGCAGCACCCTCTCCTCCAGGGCCAGATCGCAACCATCGGTGTCCACGGCGGTAAGCCTCCAAGCTCCCCGCCCTGCTCCCAGCAGCCCCTCCGCGATCGCCGCCACCGCATCCGCATGGTCGGCATTCACGTGGTCGAGGATCTCCGCCTCCGCGGCCGCGACCACCGCCACGGCCGCCGGGTCGGGCAGCAGATCGGCCAGCTTGAGGCGCGTGGCCCGGGCGAAGCCGCCGACCAGCAGCGCGCCCCCCGGCCGCACCCGCCACAGCGCGAAGTCGCCGAAATCGGCATAAAGGGCCGCATAGGGATGTCGGGCCAGCCAGCGCGCCTTCAGCGCCGGCACCTCCGCCTCCGGCACGGGTTCGGCCAGGCCGCTGATCGTCACGCGGGGCGCGGTCTGCGGGTTCGGCCCTTCCGGCACGCCGGTGAACAGCAGGGCGCAGCGCGGCTCCGCCCGCAGGTGGCGAGTATGCTCGGACAGGCTGGAGAGCAGCATCAGGGGCGCCAGGTCCGGCGCGGTGGCCGGCGTGACCAGGGAGGCGAAGGGCTGGCCCTCCGCGCTGGTGGCGAGCGTCGCCGAAATCGCCCCGCGGACCAGCCGCCGCGCCTCGAAGCCCAGCCCTTCCGTCGCCATATCGTATCCCGTTGCCCGACCCGTCTTTGCCACAATCCGGCGCCAGACTGCGCGCCGAGCATCGCATGGGCCCGGCCGCCGACCTGCCTGCGACCGCCCTGCCTGCGACCGAGGAGCATACACCGTGCCGCCCACCATCGCGCTCGTGGACGACGACCGCAACATCCTGACCTCGGTCTCGATGACGCTGGAGCAGGAGGGCTTCCAGGTCCGCACCTTCACCGACGGCGAATCCGCCCTGCAGGGACTGATGGCGCGGCCGGCGGACCTGGCGGTGCTCGACATCAAGATGCCGCGCATGGACGGAATGGAGCTGCTGCAGCGCCTGCGCCAGCGCAGCGCCATGCCGGTGATCTTCCTGACCAGCAAGGATGACGAGCTGGACGAGCTGATGGGGCTGCGCCTCGGCGCCGACGACTACATCACGAAACCCTTCAGCCAGCGCCTGCTGCTGGAGCGTATCCGCGCCCTGCTCCGCCGCAACGAGGCGAGCCGCGCGGAGGGAAGCGGCACCGTCGCCGGCGGCATCATCGCCCGCGGCGACCTGGTGCTGGACGAGACCAAGCACACCTGCCTCTGGAAGGGGCAGCAGGTTCAGCTGACGGTGACGGAGTTCCTGCTGGTCAAGGCGCTCGCCGTCCGCCCCGGCATGGTGAAGAACCGCGACCAGCTGATCGACGCCGCCTATGGCGAGAACATCTACGTGGACGACCGCACCATCGACAGCCATGTGAAACGCGTGCGCAAGAAGTTCCGCCAGGTGGACAACGACTTCGCGCAGATCGAGACGCTGTACGGCCTCGGCTACCGCTACAAGGAAGCCTGAGCCCGGCCCTTCTGGCCGGCGTAGCGATCAGCTAGCCTTCGGGCGGAACGGACAGGGCCCGGATGCCGGACGCAAGCGGCGCGCCGCTGGTGCAGACGAAAACCGAGGCGCGGCGCCGGCGCTGGATGTCGCCGCTGCTGCGGCGCATCCTGCTGCTCAACGCGCTGCCGCCCGCGCTGCTGGCTGCCGCGCTGCTCTATCTCGACCAGTACCAGAACGGGCTGCTCGCTGCGGAGGTCGAGGCGCTGCGCACCCAGGCGCGCATCTATGCCGGCGCCATCGGCGAGGCCGCCACCCGCACCCGCGACGACCGCACCGTGCTGGTCCCCGAGGTCGCCCGCCCCCTGCTGCGGCGCCTGGTCGAGCCCTCCCCCAACACCCAGGCGCGGCTGTTCGACACCACCGGCCTGCTGGTCGCGGACAGCCGCGTGCGCGAAGGACCGGGCGGCGCCATCACCACCGAGCCGCTGCCGCCGCCCGAACCGCGCGGTGCCTTCGCCGGCACGGTCGGCGGCGTCTATGACCGCATCCTCTCCGTGCTGCCGCTCGGCTCGCGCAACGCGGTGACGGTGGACGTCAACCCCGACGCACCCTCCTTCGACTGGCAGCCGGAATTCGGCGGCACCGGCAACGCCCAGACCAGCGCCGACCGGCGCGAGGAACTGCGCCTGGCGCTGGAAGGTGGCGTCCGCCCCTATATCCGCCGCACCGCGGAAGGCCGCCTGCTGGTCTCGGTCGCGGAGCCCGCGCGGCGCGGCGCCGCCTCCGTCGGCATCGTGCTGCTGACGCGCGAGGCGCGGGAGGTGGATGCGCGCCTGCTGGAAATCCGCATCTCCGTGCTCGCGCTGTTCGGCCTGGCGCTGCTGCTGACCGTGCTCGCCTCCTTCTATCTCGCGCGCACGCTGGCGACGCCGATCCTGCAGCTGGCGGAATCCGCCGCCGCGATGCGCGAAGGCGAGGGCCGCGCGGGCAGCGTGCCGGCCGCCGTGCTGGCGCGCGACGACGAGATCGGCGTGCTCGCGCGCGACCTGCAGGACGCCGCCCGCGCGCTCTGGGCCCGCATCGACGCCAACGAGCGCTTCGCCGCCGATGTCGCGCATGAGCTGCGCAACCCGCTCACCTCCGTCCGCTCCGCCATCGAGACGCTGCGCCGGATCGAGGATCCGCCCAAGCAGCGCCGCCTGCTGCAGATCATCTCGGACGACGCCGTGCGCATGGACCGGCTGATCAACGACATCTCCGACAGTTCCAAGGTGGACGCCGAGCTCTCCCGCACCGTCGCGCAGCCGGTGGATGTCGCGCCCATCCTCGGCGCGCTGGGCGAGCTGCATGCCGCCACGCGCGACGAGGACGACCCGATGGTCGAGATCGAGACGCCGGAGCGCCTGATCGTGCGCGGCGTGGAAGGCCGGCTGGTGCAGGTGTTCCGCAACCTGATCGGCAACGCGGTGTCCTTCAGCCCGCAGAAGGGCCATGTCTGGGTGCGCGCCCGCCCCGTCGGCGCCTTCGTGGAAGTGACCGTCGAGGATGAAGGCCCCGGCATTCCGGAAGCCAAGCTCGAGAGCATCTTCGACCGCTTCTACAGCGAACGCCCAACCGGCGAACGCTTCGGCCAGCACTCCGGCCTTGGCCTGTCCATCTCGCGCCAGATCGTCGAAGGCCTGCGCGGCCGCATCGCCGCCGAGAACCGCCGCGACGCCGAAGGCCGCGTGCTGGGCGCCCGGTTCATCGTACGACTGCCGGCCGCGTAGGGCGCAGCGTTCCGGGCCGTTTCCGGGAGGGACGCTGTCCCTCCCGGACCCTTCCTGCCAGGAACCTGAGGTTCCTGGACCTCCCTTCGATGGTTGAGAGAGGGAGGGGGCAGGAGCGTGCGCCGGGCCAATCGGTCGCGTCGGCCCCCTCCCTCTCTCAACCATGAAAGCGTGGGTTCCAAGGGCCTACTGGCCCTTGGCAGGAGGGGTTCGGGGAGGACGGCGTCCTCCCCGAGAACTGCACCCGAAGCGCGCCCTATGCCGCTGCGGCCGTCACACGTGAGCCGGAGTTCTCGTTCGCGGCCTTCAGCATTGCGGCGCGGTAGCGTTCGCGGCGCCATTGCAGCAGGCGCCAGGCGCCGCGGGCGGCCAGGTCGGAGAGCCGGCCGCGGGGTTCGAGGCCGACGGCCTTGAAGATCATGCCCATGCCGCGTTCGACGTGCCGGTAGCGGTAGTAGCCCATGGCGCGGGCCATGTAGCCGGTGATGCAGCGGTCGTGCTCGTAGGGTGTCGCGGGGTCTTCGTTGGAGCAATGGAAGGCGTAGGCGAGTTCGTCGTCCTCGCTTTCGCCGATGCGGCCCGCGGCGACCTTGAGCCGCTGCACGAAGGAAAGGTTCTCGCGCGCCAGGTAGCGCTTCATGTGGTCGTAGAACAGCTTGAAGTGCCGGTATTCATCCGCCGCGATCAGCCGGCAGATCTCCTTCAGCACCGGCTCTTCCGTCGCTTCGCCGAGCGCGGTGTAGTAGCTGCTGGTTCCCGTCTCCACCATGCAGCGGGCGATGAGTTCGCCGGTGCGGCTGCCGCGGATCGAGGCATCGGCCTTGGTGTCGATCGTGTAGCCGGCGCGGTAGCGCGCGAAGGCGGCGCCAAAGTCCCAGCCCGGATCGGCGAGCGTCGCCCAACGGCCGAGCGCGTCGCCGTGCTGGTTCTCCTCGACCGCCCAGTTGTTGGCGGCCTGCTGGAAGTCCGGGTCGTCGTGGAAGACGGAGTTCAGGTAGAGCGCGTAGTCGTCCCCGTTCCGCTCCACCATGGCGGCCGCCTTCACGAGGGGGATGACCTCGGCGTCCACCTTCGACGGATCGAACCGGTTCCAGGCCACCTGCTCGATTCGCCAGTGCTTCATGGGTCCCCCGGATGCGCGAAAGGCGTCCGCAAGTGATGTTTTGCGGACGCCTTCCGGATTCAAGCACCGGGTCGTCCCCGGCGGGCGGATGGGGTCAGGCGGCTTCGGCCGCGTCCAGCATGGCGCGGGCGGCGAGAAGCTTCGCCATGGCCGCGTCACGGCGTTCCGGCGTGTCGTCGGACGCGGCGGCGTAATCGGCCTCCGCGTCGCGGATGCGGGCTTCGGCGTCGGCGCGGGACAGCTCGGTCACGGGCGTCGCCTCGTCGGCGAGGACCGTGCAGCGTTCCGGCGTCACCTCGGCGAAGCCGCCCGCGACGAAGAGCCGGTCGGTGACCTGGCCGTTCTCCGTCACGCGGATCACGCCGCCGCGCAGCGTCACGATCATCGGCGCGTGTCCGGCCAGCACGCCCATCTCGCCCTCGGCGGCGGGGATGACGGCCATCTCCACCTGCCGGCTGAGCAGCAGCTTCTCGGGGCTGACCAGTTCAAGCTGGAAGGTCGCCATGAGGGTGTCCTTTCCTGAAGGCGCGGCTTACGCCGCGGCCTTCAGGCTTTCGCCCTTCTTCACGGCGTCTTCGATCGTGCCGACCATGTAGAAGGCCGCTTCCGGCAGGTGGTCGTACTCGCCCGAGACGATCGCGGCGAAGCTGCGGATCGTGTCTTCGAGCTTCACGAAGACGCCCGGCGTGCCGGTGAAGACTTCCGCGACGTGGAAGGGCTGGGACAGGAAGCGCTGGATCTTTCTGGCGCGCGCGACAATGAGCTTATCTTCCTCGGACAGCTCGTCCATGCCCAGAATCGCGATGATGTCCTGAAGCGACTTGTAGGTCTGCAGGATGCGCTGCACCTCGCGCGCCGTCTTGTAGTGCTCCTCGCCCACGATGCGCGGGTCGAGCGCGCGGGAGGTGGAGTCGAGCGGGTCCACCGCCGGGAAGATCGCCATCTCCGCGATGGAGCGCGACAGCACGGTGGTGGCATCCAGGTGCGCGAAGGAGGTCGCGGGCGCCGGGTCGGTCAGGTCGTCGGCCGGCACGTAGATGGCCTGCACCGAGGTGATCGAACCCTTCTTCGTCGAGGTGATACGCTCCTGCAGGGCGCCCATGTCGGTGGCGAGCGTCGGCTGGTAGCCCACCGCGGAGGGGATGCGGCCCAGCAGCGCCGACACTTCCGCGCCGGCCTGGGTGAAGCGGAAGATGTTGTCGATGAAGAAGAGCACGTCCTGGCCCTGCTCGTCGCGGAAGTACTCCGCCATCGAGAGGCCGGAGAGGGCCACGCGCGCGCGCGCGCCCGGCGGCTCGTTCATCTGGCCATAGACCAGCGCGACCTTGGAGCCGTCGGTGTTGCCCTCGTTCAGCTTGATGACGCCGGCATCGACCATCTCGTGGTAGAGGTCGTTGCCCTCGCGCGTGCGCTCGCCGACGCCGGCGAAGACGGAGACGCCGCCATGGGCCTTCGCAACGTTGTTGATCAGCTCCTGGATGGTGACGGTCTTGCCGACGCCGGCGCCGCCGAACAGGCCGATCTTGCCGCCCTTCAGGTAGGGCGCGAGCAGGTCGATGACCTTGATGCCCGTGACGAGGATCTCGGCGCTGGTCGCCTGGTCCTCGAAGGCCGGGGCCTCGCGGTGAATGGTGTACTGCTTCTCGGCGGCGACCGGGCCGCGCTCGTCGATCGGCTCGCCGATGACGTTGAGGATGCGGCCGAGAGTGCCGTTGCCGACCGGCACGGCGATGCCCGCGCCGGTGTCCACCACCTCGGAGCCGCGGACCAGGCCGTCCGTGGTGTCCATCGCAATGGTGCGGACCGTGCGCTCGCCGAGGTGCTGCGCGACCTCGAGCACGAGGGTGCGGTCCTCGATCTTCACGGTCAGCGCGTTCAGGATGGAGGGGAGCTCGGCCGGGAACTGCACGTCCACGACGGCGCCCAGAACCTGCGTGACCTTGCCGACGTTGTTCTTCATGGGTGCATTGTCCTCGTCAGACGGCTTCCGCACCGGAGATGATCTCGATCAGCTCCTTGGTGATGTTGGCCTGTCGCGTGCGGTTGTAGTTGAGCGTGAGCTTGTTGATCATCTCGCCGGCGTTGCGCGTGGCGTTGTCCATCGCGTTCATCTGGCTGCCGTAGAAGCCGGCATTGTTCTCCAGAAGCGCGCGATAGACCTGGATCGCCAGGTTCCGCGGCAGCAGCGTGGCGAGGATCTCCTCCTCGGCCGGCTCGTATTCATAGAGCGCCTGCTGGTCCGAAGCGGCCTCGCTCGCCTCCGGCAGCGGCGCCGGGATCAGGCGCTGATCGGTCGGCACCTGCGTGATGACGCTCTGGAAGCGGTTGTAGAGCAGAGTGCAGACGTCGAACTCGCCGGCCTCGAGCATGTCGGTGATGCGCTCGGCGATCATCGCCGCATCCTCGAAGCCGATGCGCTTCTTCCCCATGAAGCTGATCTCGCCGACGATGTGGCGGGGGAATTCGCGCTTCAGGAAGGTCGCGCCCTTGCGGCCGACGCTCAGCACCTTGACCGTCTTGCCCTCGGCCTCGAGCGCGCGGATGCGGTTGCGGGCGAAGCGGCCGACATTGGTGTTGAACGGCCCGGCCAGGCCGCGGTCGGCGGTGACCACCACCAGCAGGTGTACCTTGTCGGCGCCGGTGCCGACCAGCATGCGCGGCGCGTCCGGGCTGCCGGCGACCGAGGCGCCGAGAGAAGCCAGCATGCGCGCCATGCGTTCCGCATAGGGGCGCGCCTGCTCGGCCTGGGTCTGGGCGCGGCGGAGCTTCGCCGCCGCGACCATCTTCATGGCCTGGGTGATCTTGCGCGTGGACTTCACGCTGTTGATCCGGCCCCTGAGGGCCTTCAGGCTGGGCATGGTCCGCTACCTGGCTCCGGCGCTCAGGCGAAGGACTTGGCGAAGCTGTCGAGGAAGGCGGTCAGCTTCGCCTCGGTCTCCTTCTTGATCTCGCGGTCGGTGCGGATCGCGTTCAGGATGTCCGGTGCGTTGCTCTTGAGCTCCGACAGCATCTGGCGCTCGAACTCACCCACCTTGTTCACCGGGATGCGGTCGAGATAGCCGCGCGTGCCGGCGAAGATCGCCGCCACCTGCTCCTCCACCGGCACCGGCTTGTACTGCGGCTGCTTCAGCAGCTCGGTCAGGCGCGCGCCGCGCGCCAGCAGTGCCTGCGTCGTCGCATCGAGGTCGGAGGCGAACTGCGCGAAGGCCGCCATCTCGCGGTACTGCGCGAGCTCGAGCTTGATCTTGCCCGCGACCTGCTTCATCGCCTTGATCTGCGCCGCGGACCCCACGCGGGACACCGAAAGGCCGACATTCACGGCGGGGCGGATGCCCTTGAAGAACAGTTCCGTCTCCAGGAAGATCTGCCCGTCCGTGATCGAGATCACGTTGGTCGGGATGTAGGCGGAGACGTCGCCGGCCTGCGTCTCGATGACCGGCAGCGCCGTCAGCGAGCCCGCGCCGAAATCGTCGTTCATCTTCGCCGCGCGCTCGAGCAGGCGGGAGTGCAGGTAGAACACGTCGCCCGGATAGGCCTCGCGTCCCGGCGGACGGCGCAGCAGCAGCGACATCTGGCGGTAGGCGACGGCCTGCTTGGACAGGTCATCGTAGAAGATGACGGCGTGCATGCCGTTGTCGCGGAAGAACTCGCCCATGGTGCAGCCGGTGTAGGGCGCGATGTACTGCATCGGCGCCGGGTCCGACGCGGTCGCGGCGACGACGATGGAGTATTCGAGCGCACCGTTCTCCTCCAGCGTCTTGACGAGCTGGGCGACGGTGGAGCGCTTCTGGCCGACCGCGACGTAGATCGTATAGAGCTTCTTGCTCTCGTCGTCGCCGGCGTTGATGGTCTTCTGGTTGATGATGGTGTCGAGGATGACGGCGGTCTTGCCGGTCTGGCGGTCGCCGATGATCAGCTCGCGCTGGCCCCGCCCGATCGGGATCAGGGCGTCGATCGCCTTGATGCCGGTCTGCATCGGCTCATGCACGGATTTGCGCGGGATGATGCCCGGCGCCTTCACCTCGACGCGCTTGCGCTCAGTCGCCACGATCGGGCCCTTGCCGTCGATCGGGTTGCCGAGGCCGTCCACGACGCGGCCGAGCAGGCCCTTGCCCACCGGCACGTCCACGATCGCGCCGGTGCGGCTGACCGTGTCGCCCTCGCGCACAGACTTGTCGTCGCCGAAGATGACGACGCCGACGTTGTCGGTCTCGAGGTTCAGCGCCATGCCCTTCAGGCCGGCGTTCGGGAACTCGACGAGCTCGCCGGCCATGACGTTCTGCAGGCCGTAGACGCGGGCGATGCCGTCGCCCACGGTCAGGACGGTGCCGACCTCGGCGACATTCGCCTCGGCGTCGAAGCCCTGGATCTGCTGCTTCAGGATCTCCGAGATCTCGGCAGGACGGATCTCCATGTCAGGCAGCCCCCTTCATCGCGTACTGCAGTCGCTGCAGCTTTGACTTGATCGAGTTGTCGTAAAGGCGCGAGCCGATGCGGACGACCAGACCCCCCAGGAGCGAGGGATCCACGGTCTCCTGCAGCTGCACGCCGGAGAAGCCGGCCTCCGTCAGCCGCGCGGTGATCTGCGCGCGCTGCGTGTCGGAGAGCGGATGAGCGGTGGTGACCTGCGCGGTCTGCTGGCCGCGCCGCTCCGACAGCAGCGCGCCGAAGGCGGCCGCGACGGCGGGAAGCTGGCCGAGCCGGCGGTTCACGATGAGAACGCCGAGCAGGTTGCGGACCTCGGTGCCGATGCCCGCCTTCTCCACCAGGGCGAAGGCGCCACGGCGCTGCGCGCCGGCATCGAGCCGCGGATCGGCGACGAAGGCGCGGAAGCCAGCATCCTCGCGCCAAAGGCGGAACAGCGTTTCGAGATCGGCGCCGATGCGGTCGGCCGCACCCGGCTCCTTTTGGCGAAGGTCGTCCACGATCCCGAGGAGGGCCAGCGCATAGCGCTCGGCCACGCCGGTCGGATTCGGGGCCTTCACGGAGGCCGAGACGATATCTGTGGATGCGGAGGCCAAGGCGGTCCCGGTCCTGTGCTTGGGCGGCACGCCGGCGAGGGCGCGGCCGATGAAGCGCGCCAGGGGAAGGCCAAGACCACCCCCGGCAGCGGCGGCGGGGCCTTAACACGGGCTCTTGTGCGCGGCAACATGTTGCGGCGCGATGATCGCCCCTATCGGGCGCCGATCAGCACAAGAACCACGCCGGCCACCACCACCAGCGCCCCCGCCATGTCCGCCGGCTTCGCCTTCTCCCGCAGGAAGAAGCGGCTGAAGGCCAGGGTGAACAGGATCTCCACCTGTCCCACCGCGCGCACCAGCGCCACCGGGGCCAGCGCGAAGGCGGAGAACCAGCACGCCGAGCCCATGGCCGACAGCGCCCCCACCTGGGCGGAACTCCGCCAGCTTGCGAGAATCGGCCGGAAGGAGGCCGGCTCGGTCCAGGCGACCCAGGCGCCCTGCATCAGGGTCTGCAGCAGGTTGGTCACCACCAGGATGGCCAGCGCCTTGTGGATCAGGTCCTCGGCCGGCATCTCCTGGTTGGCGGCGCGGATCAGCACCGCGGTGAAGGCGAAGCCGAAGCCGGCGCCGATGCCGCAGAGCGCGGCGGGCTGCGCTATGCCACGCAGCAGGTCCCCCGGCGCGGTGCCCCGCCCGGCGAGAGAGAGATAGAGCACCCCCCCCACCCCCACCGCGATGCCGAGCCAGGACAGCGCGGAGAGCCGGTCACCCATGACGAGCAGCCCGATGAGGGCCGCCTGCATCGCCTCGGTCTTGGAATAGGCAGTCCCGACCGCGAAGTTGCGGTAGCCGAAGGCCATGATCAGCAGGTTGGTGCCGAGGATCTGGCCGAAGCCGCCCAGGGCGCAGAGCAGCACCACCCAGGCGCTCATGCCCGGCACCGGCTGGCCGGTCGCCGCGCCATAGCCCAGCAGCAGGGTCAGCCCGACCGGCACGCCGTAGAGGTATCGCACCACCCCTGCCGCGTTCACCGAAAGCTCGCCCCGCAGCTTCTGCTGCAGCGCCGTTCGCCAGCACTGGAACAGCGCTGCGACGAAGGTGAAGCCGATCCAGCTAGCCATCGGGGCCGCTCACCACATATATCTAAAGTTAAATGTTTTCGGAGCGTCGCAAATGCGTCGCCTGGTTCCCCTGCTGGCTCTCCAGCTTGCCGCCACGCCGGTCCTCGCCGCTGATCCGCTGACCGACGCGATCGCGCGGATCTATCCCGATTACCGCACGGCCCTGTTCCGCACCAACAGCGGCCCGCCAGATGCGGCGCTGGCCGCGATCCGCGCCACGCGGACGGCGTGGCAGGGCCTGTCCGCGCGCTTCAGCCAGCCGCTGCCGCCCCCCTATGCGACGGAAGAGGGGTGGCCGGCGTTGTCCACCCGCGTCGCCATGCTGCTCGGCGAGGCGGAATCCGAAACCATGGCAGGCCGCCTGCCGGCCGCGCATGAGGCGCTGGAGGAAATCCGCGACCTGCTCGGCACCCTGCGCGCCCGCAACGGCGTCTTCACCTTCAGCGACGCGATGAACGCCTATCACGAGGAGATGGAGCGCGCCTTGCCGCTGGCGCTCGAGCCCGACGAACGGATCGCGGAGCTGCGCGAGCTGGCGGGGGTGCTCCACTATCTGGCCGGCCGCCTGCCCGCGGCCGCCCCCGCCGCGCTGCAGGGCGACGCCGAGTTCACCGCGCTGGAGGCGGCGAACCGCGCCGCCGCGGAGGCATTCCGGACGGCGGTGCGCAGCGGCGACCTGGCGGCGATCCGCCGGGCGGCCCAGAGCCTGCGCCCGGCCTATTCCCGCCTGTTCCTCCGCTTCGGCTGAGCCCGGCCTCATCCGAGGCGCGGGTCGAGCCAGGGCCGGTCCATCCGCTTCCAGGGCGCATGCGGCCCGGGCCCGA
Organism: Falsiroseomonas bella; assembly: GCF_003173615.1. Lineage (GTDB taxonomy): Bacteria > Pseudomonadota > Alphaproteobacteria > Acetobacterales > Acetobacteraceae > Falsiroseomonas > Falsiroseomonas bella. The sequence continues at coordinate 1,332,498 of NZ_QGNA01000001.1, forward strand.
GGCGGATGCCCAGGCCGGGCGCCTGGGGCAGCGGTGCCGCGCCCTGCACGAAGCGCAGGCTCTCGCCCTCCACCATGTCGAAGAAAGCCTCGGTCTCGCCGAACTGGACTTCCAGCAGCAGGAAGTTCGGGATCACCGAACAGAGATGCACCGAATGCGCGTGGCAGACCGGGCCGGTCGGGTTGTGCGGCCCGATCTCGACGCCCGCGGTCTGGGCCAGGGCGGCGATACGGCGGATCTCCTCGATGCCGCCGGCATGCTTCGCGTCCGGCATCAGCACGTCGTAGCAGCCGGCCTCGATCACCGGGCGATAGGCGGCGAGGCCGGCCAGGCTTTCGGCGCCGGCGAGCCGCATGCCGCGGTCATTCGCCATGCCGCGCAGGCGGCGGATCTCGGCGCGGTTGGCCTCCGCCACCGGGCATTCCAGCCAGAACAGGCGGAACTCCGCGACGTCGCGCACCAACCCGGCCGCGCCGCCGGGCGAGAAGCGCCAATGCGCGTCCACCATCACCTCGACGCCCGGCCCGACCGCCGCGCGCACCGCGGCGATGCGGGCCAGACCTTCGGCATAGGCGGCGCGGTTCGTCTCCGAGAATCCGTCCTCCCAGACAAGGGGTTCGAAGGGCGCGAGCTTGACCGCGCCGAAGCCCTGCTCCACTGCGCGGCGCGCGGCGGCCGCGAAGCCATCGGGGCTGCGCGGATTGGCGCCGCGGTTGATGTTGGCATAGAGCCGCACCGGATCGCGCAGCGCCCCGCCCAGGAACAGGTGCAGCGGCTGTCCCGCGCGCTGCGCGGCGAGGTCGCACAAGGCCTGCTCGAAGGCGGAGAGCACCGTCGCCGCGACCAGGCCGCCCGGCGCATGCGGGATCAGCCGCGCGAGGCGGTTGCGCTGCCGCGCATCCTCCCCGGCGACATTCGCCGCCAGCCGCGCCGCCTCCGCCTCCAGCAGCGGCTCGTTGTTGGCGAGGGTGCATTCGCCGAGGCCGGTCAGCCCGTCCTCGGTCGTCACCTCCAGGAAGGCCCAGTTGGTCTTCGGCGTGACGTTGATGCCCCTGAAGGCGAGGCGCGCGATCCGCGACACGGTGCTGCTACTCGACCTTGATGTTGGCGCGCTGCGCCAACTCGCGCCATTTCGCGATGTCGCTCCGCACGCGCGCGGCGAGCACATCCGGCGTGCTGGTGACCACCTGCCCGCCGATCAGCTTCACGCGGTCCACCACCTCCGGCAGGCGGCCGATGCGCTGCAGTTCCGGCACCAGCCGGTCCACGATGGGCTGCGGCAGTCCCTTCGGGCCGAACAGCGCATTCCAGGCGATGGTCTCGAAGCCCGGCAGGCCGCTCTCGTTCAGCGTCGGCACATCGGGGAGGTCCGGCCAGCGCTCCATGCTGGTCACCGCCAGCAGCTTCACCTCGCCGCGCGCGACGAAGGGGTAGATGTTCACCAGGTTGGCGATCAGGAAGGGCGCGTCGCCGGTGATCACCGCCTGGCCGAACTGCGCGGCGCCGCGATAGGGGATGTGCTCCATCTCCACGCCGGCCATCTGCTTGAACAGCTCGGCCGAGAGATGCGCCGAGGAGCCGACGCCGCCGCTGCCATAGTTGTAGTGGTTGGGCGGCTTCGCCTTGATCGCCGCGATCAGCTCCGCGACCGTGTTCACCGGGAAGATGCGCGGATTGACCACCAGCGCGTTCGGCCCGGTGACCAGCAGCGAGATCGGCGTGAAGTCGGTCTCGAGGTTGTAGGGCAGGTCGCGGTAGATCGCGGCGTTGATCCCGTTCGATCCGGCATTGCCGATCAGCAGCGTGTAGCCGTCGGGCGCGGAGCGGAAGACGTTCTCGACACCCACGCGCCCGCCGGCGCCGGGGCGGTTCTCCACCACGAAGGACTGGCCGAAGGCGCGGTCGAGATGCGGTGCGAAGAGGCGGATGGTGGTGTCATTGCCGCCGCCGGGCGCGCCGGGCTCCACGATGCGAACGGGGCGAGTCGGCCAGGCCTGCGCCGCGGCCATGCGCGGCAGGGCGAGCGCGGCCGATGCGGCCAGCAGCGTGCGACGTTTCATTGGACTTCCTCCCTTGTCGCCATTCAGCGACGCACTCTGCCCCAGCCCGGATCTTCCTGCACCATGTGGCGCAGGCCGGAGCGGTCGAGCATCTGCTCGCTCTCCCGCCGCGCCGCCTCGACGATGGCGGCGGGATCGAGATGCGGCGCGACGCCGTCCTGCAGCAGCACGCGCCCGCCCACCACCACGTCGCGCACGTCATGGCCGTTGGCGAAATACACCACGCGCGCCACCGGCATGTTCGCGGGCACCATGTGCGGGCCGGTAAGGTCCACCGTGATCACGTCGGCCAGCTTGCCCGGCTCCAGGCTGCCGAGCGTGTCGGCGATCCCCATGCCCTTGGCCGCGTCGACCGTCACCATCTCCAGCGCCTTGCCGGGCGGGATCATGGTCTCGTCGCGGAAGGCGCGCTGGTGGTAGCGGATGCACTGGAACATGTGGCGGAACATGTCGCCGGAGCGGTCGGGCGCGGTGGCGTCCGATCCGATCATCACCGTGACGCCGGCCTCCATCATGCGCGGCGCCGGGCAATAGCCGCGCACGGCCGCGATGGCGGAGGGGTTGTGCACCACGCTCGCGCCCTTGCGGACCAGCGTGTCGATGTCGGCGTCCGTCAGGTCGGTGCAGTGGCTGTGCCAGGAATCGGGGCCGATCAGCCCGAACATCCGGTCCGCCATCTCGATGCTGCCCTGGCGGTGGCCGTCCTGGTGGAACCAGGCGCCGCGCCTGGTGCCGGCCTCGCGCACCAGACGGCCCTGGCGCTCGATCTCCTTCACCTTCGCCGGGTCGTGCTTCGCCTCCCGATACACCGGCATCAGCGTGGCGACGCGGACATTGCCCTTGCCGTGCCAGGTCTCGACGCCCGCCGTGATGGTCTCGAGCTGCTGCTCGAAGGAGACGGGGCGTTCCACGCCGTCGGGCCCGACATAGGGCCGCGGGAAGGGCGGGCGCGTCGGGCCGAGCACCAGGACGGAGCGGATGCCGATCTCCTCCGTCGCGGTCGCATGCGCATCGGTGAAGGCCGGATGGTCCACGCGCCCGATGCTGTCCCCGCCGCCGAGCAGCGAGACGCCGGTGGTCACGCCGAAGCGCAGCCGCTCATAGGCCGCGAGCTGCGCCTCCGCCCGCCAGAAGCTGGGCGGAGAGGCGAGGGTGTAGATGATGCGGCAGGCTTCCGACCACGCTTCGCTGTCGTTGTTGCCCATGGTCTTGACCAGGCCGTGGCCGGCATGGGCGTGGCCGTCGATGAGGCCGGGCAGGATCGCCTTGCCGCGCGCCTCGATCACCTGCTGCGCGCCGGGATGCGCGGCTTCGACCTCGGCGGTCGGGCCGACGGCGAGGATTTTTCCGTCCCTGACGGCAATCGCGCCGTCCGCGATGACGCGGCGCTGCGCGTCCATGGTGATGACGGTGCCGTGGCGGAGGAGGAGGTCGGTCATGCGGGGCGTGCTCTGCTTCTCCCTCTCCCGCAGGGCGGGAGAGGGTCCGGGTGAGGGGAGGATGAGGGCCGTCAGTCCACCTTCACCAGCCACAGCCGCAGCCGGTTGTCCGGCGCCTGGCGCAGGTCGATGCCGCGCCGCGACGCCCAGGCGATGGGCTGCTGGAACAGCGGCACATGCGCGATCTCGGCGCGCTCGATCGCCAGCGCCTCGCGGATGAAGCGCTGGCGGCTCTGCTCGTCCGGTGCCTCTGCGGCCTGCGCGACCAGCGTGTCGAAGGCGGCATTGCTCCAGCGGCCGTAGTTCAGCCCGCCCGTGGTCGGCGAGTTCGTGCGCAGCACCTCGTTCAGCGTGGAGTAGCTGTCCGCCAGCGGCAGGCCGGCATGGCCGAGCATGAAGATCGAGAAGTCGCGGTTCGCGGTGCGCCGCGACCACACCGCCGTCGGCTCGCTCTGCAGCTGCAGCCGGATGCCGACGCGCGCCAGCATGCCCGCGATGGCCTGGCAGGTGCGCTCGTCGTTCACGTAGCGGTCGTTGGGGCAGACGATGCCGACCGAGAAGCCGTTCGGGTATCCGGCCTCCGCCAGCAGGCGGCGCGACATCTCGGGGTCGAAGGGCAGGCGCGTATTGAGGTCCTGCGGCGCGCCGGCGAGGAAGGGGCTCACCATCATGCCTGCCGGCCAGGCCTTGCCGCGCATCACGCCGCGCACCAGCGCATCCACGTCGATGGCGCGGTAGATCGCCTCCCGCACGCGGCGGTCCTTCAGCGGGTTGCGGCCCTGCACGTCGCTGTAGAGAAGCTGGTCGCGCTCATGGTCGAAGCCGAGATAGATGGTGCGCAGCTCCGGCCCCTCGATCACCTGCACGCGCTGGTCCTGCAGCAGGCGCGGGATGTCCTGCAGGGGAATCTCCACCGCCGCGTCGATGCCGCCAGAAAGCAGCGTCGCGGTGCGCGTGGCGGCCGAGCGGATCGGCTGGAAGGTGACGCGCGTGAGGTTGTGCTGCGGCCTGTCCCACCAGCGCGCATGGGGCTCCAGCACGGTGCGCTCGTCCGGGCGGCGATCGGTGATGCGGAAGGGGCCGGTGCCGTTCGCCGTGCGCGTCGCGCCGCTTTCCTGCTGCTGCGCCAGGTTGGCCGGGTTCTCCGCGTTGTTCGCGCGGCTCCAGCCCTCGTCCATCACGTAGAACTGCGTGATCGAGGCCAGCAGGATCGGGAAGGGACGATGCGTCTCGATCTCGATCGTGTGGCTGTCGACCTTGCGCACCTCCTTGATCTGGCCGAGCAGGCCGCGCGCCAGCGAGCCCGGCGCGTTCACGCGGCGCCAGGTGAACAGCACGTCGTCCGCGTCGAAGCTCTCGCCGTTGTGGAACACCACGTTGCGCCGCAGGGCGAAGCGCCAGACGGTCGGGCTGGTGCGCTCCCAGCTCTCGGCCAGCGCCGGCTCGATCTCGATCTTGTCGTTGTGGCGCACCAGCGCCTCGTAGACATTGCCGAGGAAGCTGTTGGTGAAGGTGTTGTTGGAGGAGTGCGGGTCGAGCGTCAGCACATCCGCGTTGAAGGCCCAGGTGAAGTCCTTGGCCGCGGCGGGTTGCGCCAGCGCGAGCCCGGCGAGGCAGGCGGCGAGCGCCCAGGGACGCATTGTGTCTCGCATCGGTGTGATTCCCTGTCCGGTCAGGGAAGCCTCCGCCGCGCGCCCTTCGGCGTCAACCGGCGGCCTTGCCTGTGCCATGCTGCCGCCACGGGCGCCCCGCCCCATCGCGCCACCGGAACGGAGGAATCGCATGCGCCGGATACTCGCCCTGCTCGGGCTGCTCGCCCTGCCCACCGCCCTCGCCGCGCAGCCCACGCCGGTGGCGGAGACGGAGCTGCATATCGGCGAGAGCGCCGAGGTCACCCGCGCCCCGGACGAGGTGGTGGCGACGCTGCGCGCCGAGGCCCGCGCCAGCACCGCCGCGGCCGCGCAGGAGGCGGTGAACCGCGCCGTCGGGGCTGCGGTGGAGCGCGCCCGCGCCGTGCCGGGGCTGCGCGTCTCGACCGGCGGCTATTGGACCGGCCGAGTGGATGAGGGCCGCGCCTGGCAGGCGGCGCAGCAGGTGACGCTGCGCGGCGGCGACGGCGCCGCCCTGCTCGACCTCGCCGGCACGCTGCAGGGCCAGGGCCTCGCGATGAGCGCCCTGCACTGGCAGCTCACGCGCGAGACCGAGCGCGCGGCGCGCGAGGAAGCCTCCCGCCTGGCGCTGGACGGGGTGCGCCGCCGCGCCGCGGCGGTGGCCGAGCAATTGGGCCTCGTGCTGGTCGGGCTGAAGGAAGTGCGGATCGACGTGCCGGACCGGATGCCGCGCCCGATGCCGATGGCCATGGCCGCCCGCGCCGCCAGCCCGGCCGCGCCGCCGCCTGTCGCGGTGGCCGAGGATGTCGTGGTGCAGGCCAACGTGCAGGCGGTGGCGGTGCTGCGGCCGCGGTAGGGCGGTGCGGCCGGCGGGCTGCAAGGCACGGCGTCGGTCGCTATCCCGCCCCCTGCTCAGCGGGTGCCGGACGCCCCGCGAGGCAGAGCCCGCACCACAGCGCGAGCCCCGCATGCAGCAGCACCGCGGGCCAGAGCGCTGGGCCGGCCATGCCCAGCCCCGCGCCGGCATAGCCGAGCAGCGCCGCGGCCAGGATCGTGTAGACCGCAAAGCCGCCGACCAGGCCTCGCTGCATTCCGGCCGAGGCGTGATTGCGCGTCAGCCGGATGCTCGCCGCGATGCTGAGCAGTGCGGCGCCGAGCACGCGTCCGGCCAGCAGCGTTTCGGCGGGGGCCTGCCGCACCCCGAGCAGGAGCGCGAGCCCCAGGCCGGGAGCCAGCAGCAGGCCCGCACCGGCCACGACCTCGACCGCGGCTGCGACCTGCAGCAGGCGTGCCGGATTCGCGCGCATGGCCGATGACCTCCCCCGTGCCATCCGCGCGGCCGCGGGCCATGCCGGGCCGGGCGGAGGGCGTCTCGCGTTGCAGCGCGGGCAGGCTACCGCAGGAACGGGTTCGACCGCCGCTCCTCGCCGAAGGTCGAGCCCGGGCCGTGTCCGCACAGGAAGCGCATCTCGTCGCCGAGCGGCAGCAGCTTGGTGCGGATCGAGTCCAGCAGCGCCGCGTGGTCGCCATAGGGAAAGTCGGTCCGCCCGATCGAGCCGCGGAACAGCACGTCGCCGAGGATGGCGAAGCCGAGAGTCGGCGAGACGAAGACCACATGACCCGGCGCATGGCCCGGGCAGTGCAGCACCTGGAAGGACTGGTGGGCGATGCAGACCGCCTCGCCATCCTCCAGCCACCGGTCGGGCGTGGCGTTCTCCATGCCGTCCAGGCCGTATTGCGCCGCCTGCGCCGCGATGCCCTGCAGCAGGAATTCATCGGCGCGATGCGGACCCTCGATCGGCACCACGCTGGCCTGCTTCGCCTCCAGCGCCGTCTTCAGCGCCGCGGCGCCGCCGGCATGGTCGAGATGGCCATGGGTCAGCAGGATGCGGTCCACGCTGAAGCCCGCACGCTCGATCGCCGCGAGGATGCGCGGCACTTCGCCGCCCGGGTCCACCACCACGCCGCGCTGCAGCTCCGCATCCCAGATCAGGGTGCAGTTCTGCTGGAAAGGAGTGACGGCCAGCTGCGCGGCCTGGAGCTTCGGCATGCGCGCGGAAGTGCCGCCGCGCGGCGGATGCGTCAATGCCGCGCAGCGCGCGGCGGGTGCGTCAATGTCGGGTGGCTTGGAAGACGTAGCCCTGGCGGTGCGGCTCCCGCGCCAGCCGCACGAAGACCTGCCGTGCTTCCTCAGCCGTGGCGCCTGCCACGGCGCCGGCGGCCAGCGCCTCCCGGCTCCACATCCAGGAGGGGACGGCGTCGTCGCGCATCGTCCAGTCCGGGAACAGCCGCGCCGCGGCATCGCCGCTCCAGAGCAGCGAGACCTCCACATGCCGGTCGTCGCGCAGGATGCGGCCGAAGGCGGCGGTGACCTTGGCGCGCGGGCCTTCCAGTAGCTGCATGAACAGGTCGTGGCGGCAGATCAGCGCGCCGGTGATGTCGTCCTGCGCGTTGCGGTGGCGCGCGATGGCCAGGATGTCCTCCAGCGCGCCCGCATCGAAGCCGAAGGGGCGGGACGCGTAGACCAGCTGCAGCACGCGCATCGGCGGCCCTCCGCGGCGAAGGCCCTCCCTACACCGTTTCAGCGCCGGGCGAACAGCTTTTCCAGCTCCGCCTTGCCGAGGCGGATGAAGGTGGGGCGGCCATGGCTGCAGGTGGCGGCGCGCGGCGTGCGCTCCATGTCGCGCAGCAGCGCGGCCATCTCGGCCGCCGTGAGCCGCCGCCCCGCGCGGATCGAGCCATGGCAGGCCAGCCGCGCCACCGCGGCGTCCAGCCGGGTGGCGAGCGCCAGGCCCTCTCCCTCCTCGGCCAGTTCCTCCGCCAGGTCGGCCAGCAGGGGCGCGGGATCGGGATTGCCGAGCAGCGCCGGCAGGGCACGCACCAGCACGGCGCCGGGGCCGAAGCCCTCGATCTCCAGCCCGAGCCGCTCGAGCGACCCGGCCGCGTCGAGCAGCCGCGCCACCGCGCCGGAGGCAAGTTCCACCACCGCCGGCAGCAGCAGCGGCTGGGCGCGCACGCCGCCCGCCTCGAGCTGCGCCTTCAGCGCCTCATGCGTCAGGCGCTCATGCGCGGCGTGCTGGTCCACCAGCACCAGCGCGCCATCCGGCGCCTCGGCGAGCACATAGGTGGAGAGAAGCTGCGCCAGCGGCCGGCCGAGCGGCCCCTCCGCCTCGGGCAGGATCGGATCCGGCATCGGCGCTGGCGGCGGCGGGGCGAAGCCGAGCGGCAGGCGCGGTGACGGCGGGCGCGGCGGCGTGGGCTGCGGGCGCCAGCCTGCGAAGGACGGCGGCGGGGATGGCGGCATGGGCGCGGGTGATGCGGCTTCGGCGAAGCCGGCCATCGCGGCCTCGGGCATGGGTTGCGCCCCCGGCACGGCAGCGACGCCGACCGCCAGCGCCCGGCGCAGCGCGGAGATGAGCAGCCCGCGCACGCCCTCCGTGTCGCGGAAGCGCAACTCGGTCTTCATCGGGTGGACATTCACGTCCACCGCTTCCGGCGGCAGGTCGAGGAACAGCGCCGCGGCGGGGTGCCGCCCGCGCGGGATCAGCTCGCGGTAGGCGACGCGCAGCGCGGTGCGCAGCTGCGGATCGCGCACCGGGCGGCGGTTCACCACCAGATGCTGCGCGATCCCGGTCGGGCGGTGATGCAGCGGCGCCGCGGCGAGGCCCGACAGCGCAAGCCCCCCGCGCTCCGCCTGCACCGGCAGCGCCGCGGCCGCGAAATCCGGGCCGAGCAGCGCGGCGATGCGCGCATCGCGCTCCTGGGCCGGCAGCGCCAGCACTGGCCTTCCATCGCTCTCCACCTGGAAGGCGACGCCGGGCCAGGCCAGCGCGAGTGCGCGCACCGCCTCCAGGCTCGCCTCCGCCTCGCTGCGGGGCGATTTCAGGAAGGCGCGGCGCGCGGGCGTGGCGAAGAACAGGTCCCGCACCTCCACCCGCGTGCCGGTCGGGCCGGAGGCGGGTGCGACGGCGGAATTGTGGCCGCCCTCCACCGTGATCGCATGCGCCGCCCCGCCCTCGGGGCGGGAGGTGATGGTCAGCCGCGCCACCGCGCCGATCGAGGGCAGCGCTTCGCCCCGGAAGCCGAGGGTGGCGATGCGGAACAGCGTCGCCTCCTCCGGCAGCTTGGAGGTGGCGTGGCGCTCCACCGCCAGGTCGAGCTCGGCGGCGGACATGCCGGCGCCGTCATCCTCCACCAGGATGCCGCCGATGCCGCCTTGCTCCAGCCGGACGGCGATGCGCCGCGCGCCGGCATCGAGCGCGTTCTCCACCAGCTCCTTCACGGCGGCGGCCGGGCGCTCCACCACCTCGCCGGCGGCGATGCGGTTGGCCGTGGTGGGCGGCAGCAGGCGGATTCGCGGCGCGGCCATCGCCACCGGAATGCGCCGGGGCGCGGCGCCGGGCAAGCGCGAAGCGCCGCTCGGGGGGGCTCCCTTGCCGTGACCGTGAAAATTTTGTCATTGCCCGGGAATAAGGGCGGACGCTGGTGCGTCCCATGCATCACAACAACCTCGCGACAAGCGGATGCCGGGGATGGGGACGGGAACGGTGAGCGAGCGGGACGCGCGCATGGAAGCGCTGATCCCGGCGCTGCGCCGTTTCGCCTGGTCGCTGAGCCGCAATGCCGACGAGGCCGACGACCTTGTGCAGGACAGCCTGGCGAATGCCCTGGGCGCCTGGCACCAGCGACACGCCGAGAAGGATCTCCGCGCCTGGCTCTTCAGCATCCTCTACAACCTGCATATCTCGGGGCGCCGGCGCTGGGCGCGCCGATCCCGGCTGCTCGGCGAGGCGCTGCGCTTCCAGGACGCGGCGACGCCGAGCCACGGCCAGGACGCCGCGGTGCAGTGCGCCCAGGTGCTGCTCCAGCTGGACACCCTGCCGGAGGAACAGCGCGCGGTGCTGCTGCTGGTCGGCGTCGAGGGGCTTTCCTACGAGGAGGCGGCGCGCGTCCTCGACATCCCGGCCGGCACGGTGATGTCACGCCTGGCGCGGGGCCGGGAGCGTCTGCGCCGCATGGCGGAGGGACAGCCCGCGCCGGCGTCGCGCCTGCGCCGGGTGGTGTGAGCCGATGACCCACCACCCCGAGCCCCCGATCGGCGAGGATGACCTGCAGGCGCTGGTGGACGGCCGGCTCGATCCGGCGCGGCTTCCTGCCGTGCAGCGCTATCTGGACGCCCGCCCGGACGAGGCCGCGCGGGTGCAGGCCTTCATCGCCCAGCGCGACGCGCTCCGCGCCGCGCTCGCCTTCAAGCACGCCGAGCCGATCCCGCCCCGGCTGCGCATCGCGCATCTGCGCGTCGCTCGCCGGCAGGCGGCCCTGGCCCGCTGGCGCGTCGCGGCGGCGGCGGCGGTGCTGCTGCTGGCGGGCAGCGGCCTCGGCTGGGCGCTGCGCGGCGCGGTGCAGCCCGAGATCGCCGCCCTGCCGATGCCCGCGCCGGACCGCAGCGCCATGCCGGCACCGCAGGACTGGCCGGGACCCGACACCGATCTCGCCGCCTGGCTCGAACGCCGGCTGGGGGAGGCGCTGAGCCCGCCCGACCTCGAGGGTTTCGGCTTCACGCTGAAGGCGGCGCAGGTGCTGCCCGACAGCCTCGGGCCCGCCGCGCTGCTGCGCTACGCGGATGCGGCCGGCACGACACTGACCGTCTGGCGCGGGCCGACACGCGATCCGGTGCCGCGGGAGTTGCGCTGCGCCGACGTGCCGGGTGGCCTCGTCGCCTACACCTGGTCGGACGGCCAGCGGATGCACGCCGTCACCGCCGCGCTGCCGCGCGACCTGCTGCGCCCGATCGCGCTCGCGGTCGAGCGCGACCTCAAGGCGCCGCCGCCCGGCGCCTTCCTCACCAGCCGCGCCCGTCGTCCCTGCGACGCGGCGCTGGGCTGAACCGCTCCACACAACGTCCAACGGGAGGACATCAGGACATGACCCTGCGCCACGGCAAGGCCGAACGCTCCATCCAGGAACTCTACCGCGACGACCCCGAGCGCGCGGATGCGGTCGCCTTCGGACGGCGCGGCGCGCTGAAGGGCACGGCGCTGGCCGCGATGGGCGGCATGCTCGGCGCCGCCATCCCCTTCGCCGGGCGCATGCCCGAGGGCACGCTGCCCGCGCTGTTTGCCCGCCCCGCGGCCGCCCAGGGGGCCGCGCCGGCGGTGCTGCGCATGGAAGGCAAGGCGCCGCTGATCCTGCAGCAGGAGCGCCCGCTGGTCGGCGAGACGCCGGAGCACCTGCTGGACGAGCCGGTGACGAGCTACGCCAACTTCTTCATCCGCAACAATGGCGGCATCCCCGACCCGGTCGCCGATCCACGCACCTGGAAGCTCCGCATCGACGGCGAGGTGAACACGCCGCTGGAGCTGACGATGGGTGACCTGGAGAGCCGCTTCCCGGTTGTCACGCGGCAGCTGCAGATGGAATGCGGCGGCAATGGCCGCGCCTTCTTCGCGCCCCAGACCCGCGGCAACCAGTGGGGCAACGGCGCGATCGGCAATGCCGAATGGACCGGCGTCCGCCTGCGCGACGTGCTGCAAGCCGCCGGCGCGAAGGAGACCGCGCGCTACACGGGGCATTTCGGCGCCGACCCGCATCTCTCGGGCGCGGCGGACAGGGCGGCGATCAGCCGCGGGATGCGCATGGCCAAGGCGATGGACGAGGACACGCTGATCGTCTTCCGCATGAACGGCCAGCCCATCCCGCACATCCATGGCGCGCCGCTGCGCCTGCTGGTCCCGGGCTGGCCGGGCAGCCTGAGCCAGAAGTGGCTGACGCGCGTGACGCTGCTGTCGCAGCCGCACACCGGCGCCGGCATGGGCGGCACCTCCTATCGCATGCCGGTCCGGCCGATCGTGCCGGGCAGCAACAACAACGGCGCCGACTTCGCCGACATGGAGAGCATGCCGGTGCGCTCCATCCTGTCCTCCCACGCGCATGGCACGCGCTTGCCCGCGGGCACGCGCAGCCTGGATCTGCGCGGCGCGGCCTGGGCCGGTGACCTCACGGTGCGCGCGGTGCATGCCAGCGTGGATTTCGGCGCGACCTGGACCGAGATGCAGGTTGCCGCGCCGGCGAACCGCCACGCCTGGCAGCGCTGGACGGGTCGTGTGGCCCTGCCCTCCGACGGTTATTACGAGATCTGGTACCGCGCGACGGACAGCGAGGGCCGGATGCAGCCGCATGCGCCGGCCAACTGGAACCCGCAGGGCTACGGCGCGAACCCGATCAGCCGCGCCGCGATCCTGGTGGGCTGAGCCGTGCTGCGACGCCTGACGCTCGAGACCGTCGTCGTCGCCGGGCTGGCGGCGTCGGTGCTGCTGGTGATCGTGGAGGGGTCGGGGCCGCATGTCGCCCCGCCCCGCCCGGCCGCCCCGCCGACGCCGGCCGCGCTCGCCTTCCAGCAGGCGCAGGCCGAGGCCGCCGCGCGAGCCGAGGCGCAGCGCCGCCAGGCGGAGGCCGCGCAGGCCGTGATGCAGCCCGCCGAGGAGGAGACCATCCTGCCCGAAGGGCATGGACGGGCGGAGACCTTCGGCTACTGCGTGGCCTGCCACAACACCGCGATCATCCGCCGCAGCCACTTCACCCGCGCGCAGTGGGACGGGCTGATGGACTGGATGACCGAGAAGCACGGCATGAACGCGCTGGATGGCGAGCTGCGCCAGACGATCGTGGACTATCTCGCCACGCATTTCGGCCCGCGCCAGGCGCCGGCGCGCGGCGGCAACCCGTTCCTGAACTGAACCCGATCCCGTTCGCGCGGAGCCGCCTCCGGTTCCGCGCGACGAGGCGTCGTGTCATACCGGCGAGCCTTTCTGGTGATCCGATGGCGGCCCGCGCGTTTCGCGCGGGCGGAGCGGCCGAATGGCCGCCGCCGCGTGTGCGGCGCAGCCAAGCGAGCGGATGAGAGCGCCGGCGTCTGAGGGCGTTCTCGGGGCACCGAAAACGCAGGCCGGTATCAGTCCCGATGCGACAGGTAGTGCGCGAGCGCGGCGAGATCCGCGTCCGTCAGGCCGAACACCGCGCTGTTCATCACCGTGTCGGCGCCGACGCGCTGGCCGTCGCGGTATTCCTTCATGGTGTGCAGCAGGAAGTCCTCCCGCTGGCCGGTGATGCGCGGGATCTGCTCGCGCCCCGCGAGGCTCGGCAGGTGGCAGGAGGCGCAGTTGCGCGGCCCGATCAACGCCTGGCCGGCGGCAAACAGCGCCGGATCCCGCGCATTGCGGTCGTCGGGCGGGCCGGGCGGCAGGCTGGCGAACCAGGCGGCAAGATCCTCGATGTCCTTGTCGGGCATGTTCTGCGCGAAGGCCTGCATCGCCGGCACCTGGCGGATGCCTTCGCGGAACAGGATCATCTGCAGGGTGATGAAGCCCGGCTGCTGGCCGGCGAGGGACGGGATCCCCTCCATCTGGCTGCGCCCGTCGGCGCCGTGGCAGTTCGTGCAATGCGCCGTTGCGGCAAGCTCCCGGCCCCGCGCCGCGTCCTGCGCGACGGCGAAGCCGGGAAGCGCGGCGGCCAGCACGGCCGCCGCGAACAGCACCCGCAGTCTCACTGGCGATAGGTGATGCGGTAGATCGCGCCCATCTGCTCGCCCGAGACGAGCAGCGAGCCGTCGCGCATCACATGCACGTCCACGGGCCGATCGGCGAAGCGCTGGTTGGCGTCGTCGCGCAGGCCGGTCATGAACTCCTCGAGCCGCATCACGTTGCCCTGCGAGTCCAGATGCGCGACGACCACGTCGTAGCCGCTCAGCCGCGCCCGGTTCCAGGAGCCGCGGCGGGCGATGAAGATCTGGTTGCGGTACTGCTCGGGGAACATGGTGCCGGTGTAGAAGCGCATGCCGAGGGCGGCGACATGCGGGCCGAGCAGCGCGGCGGGCTGCACGAAGCCGCTGCAGGCGTGCCCCATGTTGTGCTGCGGATCCGCGGCGCCGCCCGAGCAGAAGGGGAAGCCATGGTCCTCCCCGCTCTGGCGGATGCGGTGGAGCGTGTCCTGCGGCCAGTCGTTGCCGGCCCAGTCGCGGCCGTTGTTGGTGGCGTAGAGCTCCCGCGTCACCGGATGATGCGCCATGCCGACGCTGTTCCGGATGCCGCGCGCCTCGATCCGGCGGTCGCTGCCATCGGGCTTGAAGGAGACCAGCAGGGCGAACTTGTCGCGGTCCGTCTGGCAGACGTTACAGTTCACGCCGACATTGGTGTAGATCCGCCCGTCCGGGCCCAGGATGGTGAACTTCCAGTGGTGGTTGCCGCCATGCTCCTGCTCCGTCGGCAGGCCGAAGGCGGCCGTCATGTCCACCGGCTGCGGCACGTTGTCGAGATTCGCCTCGATGTTGTCGTAGCGCAGCACGCGGTTGACCGCGATCACGTAGAGGCTGTCGCCCACCATCACCACGCCGTTCGGCTGCGCCAGACCCTGCGCGATGACGCGCGTGCGGGTCGTCCCGTCCGGGTTGCGGCTGATCGCGTAGACGCGGCCGATGGCGCGCGTTCCGGCGAAGATCGTCCCGTTCGGCCCCTCGGTCATCATCCGCACGCCCGGCATGCCATGCGCATACACCTCGGCGTGGAAGCCGGGCGGCAGACGCAGCGCACCGACCGGCACCTGATCGAGCGGCGTGACCGTCAGGCGCGGCGCATGTGGGGCGAGGGTGGAGCCTTCGGGCCGTCCGACAGCCCAGCCGGGCACTGGTGCGGCGGGGGCCTGTGCGAAGGCGGGCAGCGCTGTGGCGGCGGCGATCAGGCCGGCCGCGAGGGTCTGGCGGATCATGGATGCTCCTCTCCCGAGTGCGCCGCCTGTTGCCGACGGCCACTTTGATCGAGGATGTCCGAATGCATGGCGATCCGCAACAGGCGCGCGGCGTCGCGCCGACGCGCATGACAAGTCAGGATCAATTCGGGCAGAAGGACAGCATGATCCAGCTTCGCCGTCGCCACCTGCTGGCCGCCACCCTCGCCTTGCCCGCGCTGCGCCCGGCCGCCGCGCAGGGCGCCGCGCGCATCGCGCTGCTGCACCTCAACGACTTCCACAGCCGGCATGAGGGGGCGCAGGCCAATGGCGCCGCCTGCCGGCCGAATGCCGATTGCCTGGGCGGCAGCGCGCGCCTCGTCGCCGCGGTGAAGGCCGCGCGCGCCGCCGCGGCGGCGGAAGGCCGCGCGAGCCTCGCGCTCGATGCCGGCGACCAGTTCATGGGCAGCCTTTTCTACACCTACCACCGGGGCCTCGCGGAGGCGGCGATCCAGCAGGAATGGGGCTGCGAGGCCATGACCCTCGGCAACCACGAATTCGACAACGGGCCAGGGAATGCGGCGCGCTACATCCGCGCGCTCGGCGTGCCGGTGCTGGCCGCCAACCTCGACGCGTCGGCCGAGCCTTCGCTCGACGGGCTGGTGCGGCCCTTCGTCGCCTTCGGGCGCGGCGGTGCGCGGATCGTGGTGATCGG
This sequence comes from Falsiroseomonas bella, assembly GCF_003173615.1. Classification (GTDB taxonomy): domain Bacteria; phylum Pseudomonadota; class Alphaproteobacteria; order Acetobacterales; family Acetobacteraceae; genus Falsiroseomonas; species Falsiroseomonas bella. The sequence continues at coordinate 1,348,039 of NZ_QGNA01000001.1, forward strand.
GCTGATCACGGAGGAGACGCCGCATGTCTCCTCGCCCGGCCCGAACCTCCGCTTCCGCTCGGCGGAGGAGGCGGCGGAGCGTGCCATCGCGATGGCGCGCGCCGAGGGGCCTGCCACCATCGTGCTGCTCTCCCATCGCGGCCTCGCGGCCGACCAGCGCCTTGCGGAGCGCTTGCGCGGCGTGGACGTGATCATCGGCGGCCATTCCCACACGATCCTGGCGAACCGCGCAGACGCGGCGGGGCCCGCGCCGACGCTGGTGGACGGGCCGGACCGGACGGTGCGCATCGTGCAGGCGGGCGCGCTCGGGCGGTTCCTCGGGCGGCTCGACCTCGACCTGGATGCGACGGGGCGCGTCGTCGCGCATGGCGGCGATCCGGTGGAGCTGACGCCTGCCCTCGCCGAGGATGCGGAGGCGGCGGCCATCGTCGCGCGCTTCGCCGCGCCGCTCGGCGAGATGCGCGCGCGGGCCGTGGCGCCGGCGCTGGCGCCCTTCGACAACGGCAGCTGTCGCACGCAGGAATGCGCGATCGGCAACCTGATCGCCGAGGCGATGCTGGCCGCGACGCCCGGCGCCGACATCGCGCTGCAGAATGGCGGCGGCATCCGCGCGAGCCTGCCGGCGGGGATGATCACCTATGGCGACGTGCTGACCGTGCTGCCCTTCGGCAACACGGTGGCGACGGCCACGATTCGCGGCGCGACCCTGCTGGCCGCGCTGGAGAACGGCCTCTCGCAGCCGGGCGCGGGGCGCTTCCCGCAGATCGCCGGGCTGCGCATCGAGGCGGACCTGAACGCGCCGGCCGGACGCCGCCTGGTCTCGGCCGAGGTGCTGCGCGGCGAGCGCGCCGGGCGCGTGGACCCGGAGCGCGCCTATCGCATCGTCACCAACAACTTCCTGCGCGCCGGCGGCGACGGCTACACCATGCTGCGCGACGCCGCGCTGGAGGCATACGATTCCGGGCCGCTGCTGGAGGAGATCGTCGCGGCGCACCTGACCGCGCTGGCGCCGGCCCAGCCGCGCACCGACGGGCGCATCCGCCTGCGATGAGCGGCGCGGATGCGCGGCTGTTCGCGCCGGCCGTCGCGCGCAACCGCGACGCCATCCTGGCGGTGCTGCGCGATGTGCTGCCCGGATCGGGCCTGGTGCTGGAAGTGGCGAGCGGCAGCGGCGAGCATTGCGCGCATCTCGCGGCCGCATTGCCCGGCCTGACCTTCCAGCCCACTGATCCGTCGCCGGAGGCGCGGGTGAGCTGCGACGCCTGGTGCGCGGGCATGCCGAATGTGCGCCCCGCGCTGGCGCTGGATGCGGCCGCGCCGGGCTGGCCGGTGGACCGCGCCGATGCCGTGCTGTGCATCAACATGGTCCATATCGCGCCCTGGTCGGCGGCGCTCGGATTGCTGCGCGGCGCGGCGCGCGTGCTGCCCGCTGGCGGACCGTTGGTGCTCTACGGCCCTTGGATCAGGCCGGGCGTGGAGACGGCGCCGAGCAACCTCGACTTCGATGCGAGCCTGCGGGCGCGGAACCCCGAGTGGGGGCTGCGGCGGCTGGAGGATCTTCGCGCCGCGGCGGGCGACGATTTCGAGGCGCCGGCGGTGACGGAGATGCCGGCGAACAACGTGACGCTGGTGCTGCGGAGGGCATGAAAAAACCCGCCCTTGCGGGCGGGTTCCTTCGTGGCCGGTGTCGCCGTCAGCCCTGCCGCGCGGCCAAAAGCTGCTTGATCTCGCCGATCGCCTGCGCAGGGTTCAGACCCTTCGGGCAGGTGCGGGCGCAGTTCATGATGGTGTGGCAGCGATAGAGCTTGAACGGGTCCTCCAGCGCGTCCAGCCGCTCGCCCGTCGCCTCGTCGCGGCTGTCCGCGATCCAGCGATAGGCCTGCAGCAGCACCGCAGGGCCGAGATAGCGGTCGCCGTTCCACCAGTAGCTGGGGCAGGCGGTGGTGCAGCAGAAGCACAGGATGCACTCCCACAGCCCGTCGAGCTTGGAACGCTCCTCCTTCGACTGCAGCCGCTCGGCGTCCGGCGGCGGCGGCGTGTCGGACTTCAGCCAGGGCTCCACGCTGCGCAGCTGCGCGTAGATCTGGCTGAGGTCGGGCACCAGGTCCTTCACCACCGGCATGTGCGGCAGCGGCGAGATCTTCACGTCGCCCTTCACGTCCTCGATCGGCTTGAGGCAGGCGAGCGTGTTCAGCCCGTCGATGTTCATCGAGCAGGAACCGCAGATGCCCTCGCGGCAGGAGCGCCGGAAGGTCAGCGTGCTGTCCACCTCGTTCTTGATCTTGATCAGCGCGTCCAGGACCATCGGGCCGCACTGGTCGAGATCGATCTCGTAGGTGTCGGTGCGCGGATTGTCGCCGCTGTCCGGGTCCCAGCGATAGATCTTGAACGCCTTGACGTTCTTCGACCCCGAGGGCGCTGGATGGCGCTTGCCCTCGGTGATCGTGCTGTTCTTTGGCAGCGTGAAGGTAGCCATTTCCGTCCGATCCTCAGTACACGCGGGCCTTCGGGGGGAAGACCTGCACCTCGTTCGTCAGGGTGCGCATCTTCACCCCGCGGTAGTCGAGGCGGACATTGCCCTCCCCGTCGCACCAGGCGAGCGTGTGCTTCATCCAGTTCTCGTCGTCGCGCTCGGGGAAGTCCTCCTGCGCATGGGCGCCGCGGCTCTCCTTGCGGGCGTCGGCGCTGACGATCGTCGTCATCGCGTTGCCCAGCAGGTTGTCCAGCTCCAACGCCTCCATCAGGTCGCTGTTCCAGATCAGGCCGCGGTCGCCGACCTTCAGGTCACCCATCCCGCCCCAGATCTTCCGCATCTTCTCCACGCCTTCCTTCAGGCTGGCGCTGTCGCGGAACACCGCGGCGTGGGTCTGCATCGCGCGCTGCATCTGCACGCGCAGCTCGGCCGTCGGCGTGCCGCCCTTGGCGTGGCGGATGCGGTCGAAGCGGTCGAGGTCGCGCTCCCCGGCATTGGCCGGCAGCGGCGCCTGGCTCGCACCCGGCTTGATCGTCTCGGAGGCGCGATGCGCGGCGGCGCGGCCGAACACCACGAGGTCGAGCAGCGAATTGGTGCCGAGCCGGTTCGCGCCGTGCACAGAGACGCAGGCCGCCTCGCCCACCGCCATCAGGCCGGGCACCACCGCGTCCTCGTTGTCCTTGGTGGGGCGCAGGACTTCCGTGTGGATGTTCGTCGGGATCCCGCCCATGTTGTAGTGCACGGTCGGCAGGATCGGGATCGGCTCCTTCGTCACGTCCACGCCGGCGAAGATCTTTGCCGTCTCGGAGATGCCGGGCAGCCGCTCATGCAGCAGCTCGGCGCCGAGATGCTCGAGGTGCAGCAGGATGTGGTCCTTGTGCGGGCCGACGCCGCGCCCTTCGCGGATCTCCACGGACATGGCGCGGGAGACGACGTCGCGCGAGGCGAGATCCTTCGCGGTCGGCGCGTAGCGCTCCATGAAGCGCTCGCCCTCGGAATTCGTGAGATACCCGCCCTCGCCGCGCGCGCCCTCGGTGATCAGGCAGCCGGCGCCGTAGATGCCGGTGGGGTGGAACTGCACGAATTCCTGGTCCTGCAGCGGCAGGCCGGCGCGCAGCACCATCGCGTTGCCGTCGCCGGTGCAGGTATGCGCGGAGGTGCAGGAGAGGTACGCGCGGCCATAGCCGCCGGTCGCCATCACCACGGTCTGCGCGCGGAAGCGGTGGATGGAGCCATCCTCCAGGCACCACGCCGTCACGCCGCGGCAGACGCCCTCGTCGTCCATGATGAGGTCGAGGGCGAAATACTCCACGAAGAACTCGCAGCCATGCTTCAGCGACTGCTGGTAGAGCGTGTGCAGGATCGCGTGGCCGGTGCGGTCGGCGGCGGCGCAGGCGCGCATCGCGGGCGTCTTGCCGTAATGCTGCATGTGGCCGCCGAAGGGCCGCTGGTAGATGCGCCCGTCCTCGGTGCGGCTGAAGGGCACGCCGTAGTGCTCCAGCTCGATCACCGCCGGGATCGCCTCGCGGCACATGTATTCGATGGCGTCCTGGTCGCCGAGCCAGTCCGACCCCTTCACGGTGTCGTACATGTGCCAGCGCCAGTCATCCTCGCCCATGTTGCCGAGCGCGGCGCCGACGCCGCCCTGGGCCGCCACGGTGTGGCTCCGCGTGGGGAAGACCTTGGTGATGCAGGCGGTCTTGAGGCCCGCGGCGCCCATGCCGAAGGTGGCGCGAAGCCCCGCGCCGCCGGCGCCCACGACCACGACGTCGTAGGTGTGGTCCACGATCCGATAGGCGCCCCGGGAGGGCTTGGAGATGGCGTTCATCGTGCCGTCCGTTGGTCTGGCCGCCGCCGGAATGGGCGTCGACCGGTCATCCGAAAACCTTGTGCGTCCTGCTCAGACCGCAATCCGCAGGACCGCGAGCGCCGCGGCGATGCCGAGCAGCCAGCAGATCCCCTTCACCGCCAGGACCAGCCCGATCTTCAGCCATTCCTGGTTCGTGTAGTCCTCGATGATCACCTGCAGGCCGGACGCCGTGTGGTGGAAGGTGAGCCCGATCAGCGCCAGCAGCAGCACGACGTTGAAGGGCTGCCCGATCCACAGCAGCACCTCGGCATGGGTCATCCCGGCCGAGGTCGCGAGCGAGAGGATGAACCAGATGGTGAGCGGCAGCAGCGCGATCGAGGTGACGCGCTGCATCCACCAGTGATGCGCGCCGGACTTGGCCGAGCCCATGCCGCGGACGCGGCCGAGCGGGCTGCGGAGGGTGGCCTGGCGCGGCGGCTGACCGGAAGTGGTGTGCGACATGCTCAGGCCCTCACCAGGAGATCAGCAGCATCAGCCAGGTGAGCGCCGTCAGCACCGCCGTGCCGATCAGCACCGCGCGGCCGGTCTTGTAGACCGTGGGGATGTCGTATCCCCAGCCGGCGTCCCAGGCGAGGTGGCGGATGCCCGCCAGGGTGTGGAACCACGCCGCGGCGGTGACGCCCATCAGGAACAGGATGCCGAGGAAGGACCCGAGGAACCACTGCACTGCATCGAAGGCGGAGGGACCGGCCGCGGCGGCCACCAGCCACCAGACCATCACCACCGCGCCCGCGGTCCAGATCACGCCGGTGATGCGGTGGGAGATCGAGAGCGCGCTGGTCATCTGCAGCATGTCGTACACCTGCAGGTGCGGCGATAACGGCCTGCGCACGAGCGTGCCGTCCGACCGGCGACCGATCATGGTCGCCTCGCGGGAATCCTGCATGGTGGACATACGCATACGCTCCCCATGACGCGCCGTTAATGCAGTCACGGCGCGCACCTTCCTCTCGGTTACCTTTATGGTGCAGTGCGCCAGAGCGTCAACGCGCCCCCGGCCAGGTACTGCACGGCCGGGGGCGCATGCCTGCTGTCCTGGGAAAGTATACCACGCCGGGCCGGGGTGCGGTCAGGCCCGCGACCGCGCCAGGCCGCGCCATTGCAGCAGGGCGAAACCCCCCACCGCCGCCGCCTGCGCCAGCACGAAGGCGGTGCCGAGGGCCGTCGGCGCCACCCAGCCCGAGGCCAGCAGCAGCAGGCTGTCGGCGGTCCAGACGGCGTTCAGGCCGATCACGCTCCAGACCGCCCAGGCCGGCAGGCTCGGGCGGCCGGTCATCCAGGCGAGCACGGCGGCGTAGGGCAGGCAGACCAGCCCCGCCCCGCGGAGCAGCCCCTCCGGCAGGCCGAGCGGATCGGCGAGCAGCGGCGCGCCGAGCAGCATGAGCAGCGCCAGCACGCCGCTCGCCGCGGCGTCCAGCCGCAGGGCGAAGCGCAGGAGAGGGGCAGGGGTGAGGGCGCGGGGGCGCCCGGCGATCGTGGCGTCCATGTCGAGAAGAATCCTCCGGCGCGGGCGGCGGCCGGGATGGCCGCCTTCTGGCCCGCGGCGCCAGGATCGCCACCGCGGGGTCGCGGAGCGATGACCCCGGAGGTAATCGAAAGTCTGCGCCGTTCCCGGCATGATCCGGCCATGGCGACGATGACGCGCGAGGTGGGCGGGCTGATCCGGGAATGGCGCCGGCGCCGACGTCTCAGCCAGCTCGACCTGGCGAGCGAGGCAGAGATCTCCCAGCGGCATCTCAGCTTCCTGGAATCCGGCCGGTCGCGGCCGAGCCGGGACATGCTGCTGCACCTGGCCGAGCAGCTCGAGGTGCCGCTTCGCGAGCGCAACCTCCTGCTGGTCGCTGCCGGCTTCGCGCCGCATTACCCGCAGCGCGACTACCAGGACCCGGCGATGGCGGCCGCGCGGGCGATGGTCGGACGCGTGCTGGCGGCGCATGAGCCCTTCCCGGCGCTCGCGGTGGACCGCCACTGGACGATGCTGGACGCCAACCGGGCCGTCGCGCCCCTGCTGGCCGGCGTCGCGCCCTGGCTGCTGCGCCCGCCGGTGAACGTGCTGCGGCTCGCGCTCCATCCCGAAGGCGTCGCGCCGCGCGTCGTCAATGCCGGCGAGTGGCGCGCGCACATCCTCGAACGCCTGCGCCGCCAGGCGGAGCAGACGGCCGACACGGTCCTGGTCGCGCTGCTGGCCGAGCTTCGCGCCCTGCCCGGCGCCGCGCCGCCGCGCCTGGACCATGCGGCAAGCGCCGTCGCCGTGCCGCTGCGGCTGCGGAGCGATGCCGGCGAGCTGTCCTTCATCAGCACGACCACCGTGTTCGGCACACCGGTTGACGTGACGCTCTCCGAACTGGCGATCGAGACCTTCCTGCCTGCCGATGCGGCGACTTCGGAGGTGTTGCGGCGTGCCGCTACTCCAGCAGCTTGAGCCGCAGCAGTTCCTCGGCCACCTGCACCGCGTTCAGCGCTGCGCCCTTGCGCAGCGAATCGGTCACGCACCAGAAGGCGAGACCATGCGGCACGGTCAGGTCGCGGCGCAGGCGGCTGACATAGACCGCATCCTCCCCGGCGACTTCCGAGGGCGTGGCGTAGCCGGCCTCCTCCCGCCGATCGAGCAGGATCACGCCCGGTGCCTCCCGCAGGGCAGCCCAGGCCTGCTTCTCCTCGACCGGGCGCTCGAAGGCGACGGTCACGCTCGCGGCGTCGCCGATGAAGACCGGCACGCGCACGCTGGTCGCGACGGCGGCGAGGTCGGGGTCGATCAGCTTGCGCAGCTCGGCGGCGATGCCGCGTTCCTCCGCGGTGAAGCCGTCATCGCCGATGTCGCCGACCTGCGGGATCAGGTTGAAGGCGATGGATTTCGGGAACTGCTCGGCCGGCGGCGCCTCGTTCACGTAGATGCCGCGGGTCTGCGCCCAGAGCTCGTCCATCGCCTCCTTCCCGGCGCCGGCGACCGCGTGGAAGCCGGTGATCACCGCGCGGCGCGCCTTGCCGATCGCATGCAGCGGCTTCAGCGCGACGGCGACGGCGGCAGCGAGCGGCGCGGGGCAGGCCACGATGCGCCGCTTGCGGGCGCGAGTCAGCGTCGCGGCATTCGCCTCCGGCACCACCAGCGGCACGTCGGGCTCCAGCCGGAAGCGCGCGGAGAGGTCAATCACCATCGCGCCCGCGGCCGCCGCGCGTTGTGCCTCGGCGGCGCTGGCGGCCTCCCCGGCGGCGAAGAAGGCCAGGTCGGTGTCGCGGAAATCGTGGCCCTCCAGGCCGCGCACGCGCAGCACGCGCTCCTCGCCGAAGGAGACTTCCTGCCCGCCGCCGCGCCCCGGGACGAGGGCAGCGACCTCCGCGGCGGGAAACTCGCGCTCCGCCAGGGTGCGCAGGATTTCCCGCCCGACCTGGCCGGTGGCGCCGACCACCGCGACCTTGATGCCCATCTGTCCTGTCCGTTGCCGTCACGGGGCAGGTAGTCGCGTCCCGCCCTCCGGACAACCGGCTGCGGCCTCACATGCTGCGCACGGCGCGCAGGAAGCCGGCGGACTTGTCGCGCAGCGCCGCGGCCTGGCCGGCCAGGGCGCCGCTGTCCTCGCGCATCGCCTCGGCCGACTGGCCGGTGCTCTCCGCCGCGCCGCGCACGCCGGCTATGCGCCCGGCGACCAGCTGCGTCGCCTCCGCCACCTGGGCGGCGCTGCGCGCGATCTCCTGCGTGGCCGCGCCCTGTTCCTCCACCGCCGCGGCGATCTGCGTGGCGATGTCGCTGGTGCGCTCCACCGTCGCGCCGATGCCGCGGATCGCGGCGACCGCCTGGCCGGTCGCGGCCTGCATCTCCGCGATCTGGCGGCCGATCTCCTCGGTTGCCCTGGCGGTCTGGCTGGCGAGCTGCTTCACCTCGCTCGCCACCACCGCGAAGCCCTTTCCGGCCTCGCCGGCGCGCGCCGCCTCGATGGTGGCGTTCAGGGCCAGCAGGTTGGTCTGGCCGGCGATGTCGCCGATCAGCTTCACCACGTCTCCGATCCGGGCCGCCGCCTCCGACAGGCCCTGCACCGTGGCATCGGTCGCGCGCGCCTCGGCCACGGCGCGGCTGGCGACCTCCGCCGCCTCGCCCACCCGGCGCGCGATCTCGGTCACGCTCGCCGCCATCTCCTCCGCCGCGGCGGCGACCGATTGCACGTCGCCATGCGCGCGGCTTCCCGCCTCCGCGACGGCGGAGGCTTCCGACCCCGCGGTTGCCGCCGTGGCGGAGAGGCCGCGGGCCGAGGCCTGCAGCCGCTCGGCCGAGCTCGCCACCGCCTCCACCACGGCGCCGATGTCGCGCTCGAAGGTGTCGGCCAGCCGCGCGCGCTGCGTGATCACGTCCCAGGTCAGCATGGCGCTGACGAACTCGCCCGCCGCGTCGCGGATCGCGGAGACCCGCAGCGCCAGCACCTCCTCGCCCATGCGGATCGTCGCCGTGTGCGGCAGGCGGGACGGGTCGCCGACGATGGAGCGCGGATGCGCCGGGTTGCGATGGAACATGTCGAAGCTGCGGCCCAGCATCTCCTCGGGCCGGCAGGGGAGGCCCGGCAACTTCCCCAGCAGCGCGTGGGAGGCCGGGTTCATGTAGCCGATGCGGAACTCGTCCTTCGGGTCCACGCTCATCACCGCGGTCGGCATCTGCTCGATCATCTGGCTCTGCGCGAAGGCATGGCGGACCGTGCCGCGCAGCGTCTCGAGCGCCTGCGCGATCGCGCCGATCTCGTCGCGGCGCGCGCGGTCCGTCACGGCGGTGTCGGTCCGGCCCTCGGCGATGGCGCCCATCGCGGCGGCCAGGCGGCGCAGCGGCGCGCCGACCCAGCGCCCCACCAGCACCGCGGACAGCAGCAGCAGTCCCGCCACCGCAAGCCCCGCCAGCAGCGTCGCCTCCCGCATCTGCTCCGCGGCGAGCGTGACGCTGGCCTGCCGCGCGGACGAGACCTGCCAGGCGGTCTCGGCCAGAGGCTCCAGGCTCTGCAGCAGGGCGGTGCGGGCGGGCTCCACCCGTTCCGCGCGGATCTTCGTCACGGCCTCGCCGGCGTTCAGGACCCCTTCCGCCGCCTCCGCCAGCGCCACGGCGCGCTGCGACAGCCGCGCGAACTCCTCCCGCAGGCGCTCAGGCCCCTCCTGGATTGCGGCAAGGCCGCGGCCATGCACGCGCACCTGCGCGATGCCGCGCCTGACGCGGCGGATCTGCGCCTCCTCGCCCGTGGCGAGCAGGCGCTGCACGCCGAGGCTGACATCGTTGACGGCGCCGTGCACGGTCATGATGCGCTGCCGCACATCCTCCAGCGCCTCGGGCGGGATGTCGAAGGCGATGCTGCCGTTCACCACCTCGAAGGCCGAATCGTATTCGGCCGCCTGGCCGAACAGCCTTTCGTCGCGCGTTGCGATCAGCCTTGCGCGTTCATCCGCCAGCGCCGTGATCGCCGCGCGGTAGGCTTCGCCCCGCTCGCGCAGCGGCGCCGCCTGGTCCGTCATGGCCGCGTCGCCGAAGTTGCGCACCGCGGTCTCGACATCCGAGAGCCCCTGGCCGAGCTGGCGCAGCAGGCGTTCCCGCGCGGGGGCCTGCCCCGCCGCGTCGGCGGTCAGCAGCAGCTCGAGCTCGCGTTCGGCGAGGCCGCGCAGCAGGTCGGCGCCCTGCTCGATGCGGTCGAGGACGCGGCTGGTGCGCGCCTGGTCATGCTGCGCGCGCAGCACCTGCCCGCTCTGGCTCCAGACCAGCGCCACGAGGCCGATGAGCAGGGAGATCGCCAGCGCCGCCGAAAGGCCCAGCTTCCGGGCGACGGAAAGGTTGAGCAGGAATGACATGCGGGGCCTTTCCCGTGGACGAAAGATGCGTCGCCACGTGGTAGCCCCGGCCCGCTTGACGGTCGGTGAATGCGAAGCCCGGCGCTGCACCGGGCAGGGGCGGCGAAGGCCGGAGCCTCCGCCGCCGCCGGGATCAGGCCGCGACCAGGTTGTCGGGCACCTGCTGCCCGACCTCGCGCAGGTAGCGCGCGGCGCCGGGGTGGAAGGGCAGGAAGGTGTTCTTCGACCAGTTCTCGGCCAGCGTCTCGGACGCCGCGGCGATCGCCGCCTTCAGCCGCGCATTCTGGCCCAGCACCGACTTGGTGATCTCATAGACCAGGTCATCGGGCAGGCTCTTGTGGGCGATGGCGAAGTTGTACATGCCCACGATGCGCAGCGGCCGCTCCTGCTTGCGATACGTGCCGACCGGCAGCGAGCCCGCCGCCATCTCCGGGAACTTCGCCGTGAGCTTCCGCACCTCCTCCTCGGTGAAGTCGAGGAAGTTCACGTCGGCCTGCACCTCCAGCTCGCTGAAGGCCGGAACCGGCACGCCGGAGGCGAAGACGAAGGCATCCAGCAGCCGGTCCTGCAGCTGCCCCGCCATGTCCGAGGCCGAGCCGAAGCGGATCGCGGAGGGCCGCGCGCCGAGCTCGTTCAGGATCAGCGGATAGTAGGTGCCCGGCGTGCCGCCGCGCGGCCCGACGCCGACATTCTTGCCGGCGAGCTGGGCATGGCCCGTGATGCCGGAGCTCTTCAGCGCAATCCCGTGGAACGGGGTGTCATACATCGGGAAGAGCGCGCGGATGTCACGGAAGCGGTTGCCCTGCGTCCAGTCGCCCTGGCCGTTCCATGCCTGCAGCGCGACGCCCATGGTCACCATGCCCAGCTCGACTTCCTTGCGCTGGACCAGGATGATGTTCTGGTTCGGGCCCTGTGTGGTGCGGTAGGAGATCTGCACGCCCGTGGCTTCCTGCGCCAGCTGGCCCCAGGCCGGGCCATACAGCGCATAGGTGCCGCCCGGGGCGGCGGTGCCCATGTTCAGCGCCCGCGGCCAGGCGGGGTTTTTCGGCTGCGCTGCGGCCGGCCGCAGGCCGATCAGCGCAGGTGCCGCGGCGCCGAGCGCGCCGATGATGATTCGACGATGCATATGTTGCCTCCCTTGGCGTTTGCTCGAACCGTTTTGCGTTACCCAATGCGTGCCGCATCCGCAACCCGCGCAGCCGGGGGCTTGCGCGGACTCGGCCGCCTGCCACATCGCTTTCCTGCGATGTTGCACATCATCAAGCTCTGCGTCGGCGTGAAGGAGGTGGCGGAGCTCGCCCAGTGGCAGGCGCAGCGCGCCCGGCTCGATCCGCCGCTGCGCCACCAGACGCGGATGATGCCGAAGCGCGTGGCGGAGATCCTGGATGGCGGCTCGCTCTACTGGGTGATCGGCGGCTTCACGCGGGTGCGCCAGCGCATCCTGGATGTGCGCGAGGAGACCTGGGACGACGGCACCGCCTGCTGCGGCCTGGTGCTGCACAAGGATCTTGTCCCGGTGGAGCTACGCCCGCAGAAGCCTTTCCAGGGGTGGCGCTATCTTGATCCCGCCGCGGCGCCGCCGGACCTGCCGCGCGGGACGGTGCCGGCCTCCGGTCTCGAGAAGCTGCCGCCGGCGCTGCGGCGCGAACTCCAGGCCCTCTGCCTGATCTGACCGCGAGGCGGTAGGGTCGTCCCCCGAACCGAGGAGGGACCATCCATGCCGTCACCCCAGCACGCCGCCCTGTTCGACCTCACCGGGCGCGTCGCCCTCGTCACCGGGGGCTCGCGCGGGCTCGGGGCGGCGATGGCGGTCGGCTTCGCCCGGGCCGGGGCCGAGGTGATCCTGAACGGCCGCGACCAGGCCGCGCTCGACCGCCAGGCGGAGGCGATGCGCGCCGAGGGGTTGCGGGTCCGCACCGCCGTCTTCGACGTCTGCGACCGCGCGGCGATGGATGCGGTGGTGCCCGGCCTCGGGCCGATCGACATCCTGATGCACAATGCCGGCCACCAGCATCGCGGCCCGGTCGAGACGCTGACCGACGAGGGCTGGTACGGCGTGCTGGACACCCACCTGACCGCACTGTTCCGCCTCTCCCGCCTGCTGGTGCCGGGGATGAAGGAGCGGCGGCGGGGCAAGATCCTGGCCATCGGCAGCCTCGCCAGCGATCTCGGGCGCGGGACCATCACGCCCTATGCGGCGGCGAAGGGCGGGCTCAAGATGTTCATCCGGGCGCTGGCGGTGGAGCTCGGGCCCTACAACGTGCAGTGCAATGCGATCGGGCCGGGCTGGTTCGACACCGAGATCAACAAGCCGCTGCTCGACAATCCGGAATGGCTCGCCACCGTGAAGCGCCGCTGCCCTGCCGGCCGCTACGCGCAGCCGGAGGAGATCGCGGGCACCGCGGTGTTCCTGGCCTCCCCGGCGAGCGACTTCGTCTCCGGCCAGCTGATCTTCGTGGATGGCGGCGTCACGGCCAACATGATGTAGGGGTTGCGGAGCCGGCGCCGGGGACGAGCACCAAGCGCGCGAAGCGCGCCGCGCGGCTCGCAACAGCGGAGCCGGCACGCCATGTCTGAGGCGCGAAGCCAAGCGCCCGGAGGGCGCGCCGGCGCCTGAGGACACAAAATGACTCTCGATTTCACCGAGAACGAGCTCCGTCGCTACTCGCGCCATATCCTGCTGGCGGAGGTCGGCGCCATCGGGCAGGCGAAGCTGCGCGAGGCGCGCGTGCTGGTCGTCGGTGCCGGCGGGCTCGGCTCGCCGCTCGCGCTGTATCTGGCGGCGGCGGGGGTCGGCACGCTCGGGCTGGTGGACCACGACACGCTGGAACTGTCGAACCTGCAGCGGCAGGTTGCCCACGTCACCGCGCGCATCGGGCGCAACAAGGCCGAGAGCGCGGCCGAGACGCTCGCCGCGCTCAACCCCGAGGTGCGCGTGGAGATCCACGCCCGCCGCATGGACGCGGAGGCGGCGCGCGAACTCATCCCGCACTATGACATCGTGTGCGACGGCACCGACAATTTCGGCACGCGCTTCCTGCTGGGCGATGCCTGCCACCTGCTGGGCAAGCCGCTGGTCTCGGCCGCCGTGCTGCGCTTCGAGGGGCAGCTTTCCGTCTTCCAGGGCCATCGCGGCGCGCCCCATCCCTGCCATCGCTGCCTGCACCCGGAGCCGCCGCCGGAGGGCCTGGTGCCCACCTGCTCCGAGGCCGGCGTGCTCGGCGCCGTCACCGGCGTGATGGGCACGCTGCAGGCGACGGAGGTGCTGAAGCTGATCCTCGGCATCGGCGAGACGCTGACCGGGCGCCTGCTGCTGTGGGATGCGCTGGATGCGCGCTTCCGCACCGTGAAGCTCTCGCGCGATCCGGCCTGCGCACTGTGCGGGGAGGCGGCGACGATCCGCGACCTCTCGGCGCATGAGCATGCGCCGGCGCCGGCCTGCGTGGCGTGAGCAAACTCCCCCCGCTTGGCATCCTGCTGATCTCGGGCGGGCATGAGCGCGCGCATTACGCGCTGGTGCTGGCCACCGGCGCCGCGGCGGTCGGACGCGAGGTCGTGATCTTCGCCACCAATGCCGGCTGCCGCTTGTTCGACGCCGCCCGCCCGCTCGAATCCGATCCGCGCGAGAAACTGCTGGCGGAACGCGGCGTCGCCGGCATCGCCACGCTGCTGGACGCGGCGCAGGAACTCGGCATCGGCTGCATCGCCTGCGAGGCCGGGCTGCGCGCCGAGGGCATGGCCCCCGAGTCGCTCCTCCCGGGCGTGGAGCTTGCCGGCGTGGTCACCTTTCTCGGCGCCGTCGGGGCCGGTCAGATCGTGACCTTGTGAGCGCGGCTTGACGCGGCGCAGCAAACTGTCGGAGGGAACGGCGATGCGCCTCTTCCTTCCGCTGCTGGCGGCGCTGCTGGCGCTGCCCCTCGGTTCGGCCTGGCCGCAGATCGTGGCGCCCGGCAGCCTGCCGCCGCCGCGCCCGCTGAACGGTTCGCCGCCGGCGAGCCCGCCGCCCAGCCCCGCGCCCGCGCCGCGGCCGCCTGTCGCCGCGCCCGCGCCGCAGCCCGCCCCGGCGGCGCGCCCCGCCCCGCCGCGTCCGAGCAGCCCGGCGCCCGCCCCGCGCAGCCAGGCCCAGCCCGCCCCGCGCACCCCGAGCCAGCCGGCGCAGCGAACCCAGCGGCCACCCGCGCAGCCGCCGACCGTCGGCGCCTCGACCCCGCCGCAGAATCGGCGGCCCGGCAGCGCGGCCGGGGCGGCCGCCGGCGCCGCGGCGGGCGCCGCAGCAGCCGGCGCCGCCAGCGCCGCAAGCCGCACCCCCGAGCCGCCCGCGGCCGCCACCCCTGCGCCGCCGCCCCCGCCCAGCGTCGGGCCGGTCAGCGGTTTCCCCTTGCCGCGCTTCGCCTCGCTGCGCTCCGACCAGGTGAACATGCGGGTGGGCCCGAACACGACCTTCCCGATCGACTGGACCTTCCAGCGCCGCGACCTGCCGGTGATGATCATCGGCGAGTTCCAGGTCTGGCGCCGCATCCGCGACGTGGACGGCGCCGAGGGCTGGGTCCACCAATCCACCCTGCAGGGCCGCCGCACCGTGCTGGTGCGCCCCGCCGGCGCGCAGGAGATCTCGTTGCGCAGCGAACCCTCGCCGGATGCGGCGGCCGTGGCGCGGCTGCGCTCCGGCGTGATCGCGCGTGTCCGGGAGTGCGAGGCGGAAAGCGCCTGGTGCGAGGTGCAGGTCGCCCGCCATCACGGCTATCTCCGCCGCGCCGATGTCTGGGGCCTGCTGCCCGAGGAAGAGGTGAAGTAGCGCGCGATTGAGCGCGCCGCCTCTCCGCCCTAACCTCGGGCGCCATGGACGACACGCCCCCGCCCGCCACCCATGACCTCGGCGGCGCGCCGCGATTCCGCTGCACGCCGGTGGACCCCGACGACGAGGCGCCGCCCGACGCCTTCGGCAAGCGCGTGGACGCCATCCGCCAGATCCTCGCCCGCAAGGGCCTGCTGACGGTTGACGAGATGCGCCGCGGCATCGAGGCGCTGCCCGAGGCCGAGTACCACGCCCTCGGCTATTACGAGCGCTGGCTGCGCTCGATCAGCGGGATCATGGCGGAGAAGGGCGTGATCGGCGCGGAGGATCTTCGGCCATGACCTTCCAGCCCGGCCAGCCCGTGCGCGTGAAGCGCGATTTTCCTGAGTTGCGCGGCCCCTGCCACATCCGCACGCCGCATTACCTGCGCGGCCTGGACGGCACGATCGAACGGCCGCTCGGCAGCTTCGCCAATCCCGAGGACCTGGCCTTCGCCCGCCCCGCGGCGAAGGTGCCGCTCTATCACGTGCGCTTCGACCAGCCCTCGCTGTTCAACGAGGGTGCGAAGGGCGACACGCTGCTGGTCGAGATTTTCGAGCATTGGCTGGAGGCCCGATAACGATGGCCGCGCCACCCACCGGCGATAGCATCGCCCTGCTCGAACGCTTCGTCGCGGCGCTGGCCGCGCGCGGCATCGTCAGCGAGGAGGAGATCGCGACGCAGATCGAGCGCACCGACCGGGCGAGCCCCGAGATCGGCGCGCGCATGGTCGCCCGCGCCTGGACCGACCCCGCCTATCGCGCCCTGCTGCTGCGCGACGGCACCGCGGCGGCGGAGCAGATGGGCGTTTCCATGGCCGGCGCGCCGCCGCTCGGCGTGCTGGAGGATTCGGCCACGCTGCATCACCTGGTCGTCTGCACCCTGTGTTCCTGCTACCCGCGCATGGTGCTGGGCTATCCGCCGCACTGGTACAAATCGGCCGCCTATCGCGCGCGCGCCGTGCGCGATCCGCGCGGCGTGCTGGCCGAATGGGGCACCGTGCTGCCGGACGGCGTCGGGGTGCGCGTGGTGGACTCCACGGCCGATTATCGCTGGATGGTGCTGCCGCAGCGCCCCGCCGGCACCGAGGGCTGGGACGAGACGCGGCTCGCCTCCATCGTCACGCGCGACCATCTCGTCGGCGTCGCGCTGCCCAGCGCGGCCTGAGATGGCCGGCATCAAGGGCATCGTCGTCTGCCCGCAGCCGCGGGCGGCGGATGTGGGCGCGGATGTGCTGCGCCGCGGCGGCACCGCCTTCGATGCCGCGCTCGCCACCGCCTTTTGCCAGATGCTGCAGGATCCCTTCATGTGCGGCATCGGCGGCATGGGCACGCTGCAGTACCGCGAGGCACGATCCGGCCGCCAGGGCATGATCGACTTCCACGCCCGCGCCGGCGCGACGGTGACGCCCGACATGTGGGCCGCCGACAGCAAGGGCCGCTCCGCCATCTCCGGCTATGCGCTGTTCGAGGATCACCGCGCGGAGCTCGGCTACACCGCGATCATGACGCCCGGCACCGTCGCGGGCCTCGCCCGTTTCCACGAAACCTTGTGCACGTGGGACTGGGCCAACCTGCTCGCGCCCGCGATCCGCATGGCGAAGGAGGGCATCACCGTCACGCCCTTCTTCGCCGACTTTCTCGTGCGTCCGCCGCAGCCGGGCCTGCCGACGGGGATGCAGCGCGTGACGAAGACGCCCGCCTGCGCGGCGCTCTACCTGAAGGACGGCGGCTTCCACGCGGTGGGCGACGTGATCCGCCATCCGCAGATGGCCGAGACGCTGGAACGCCTTGCGGCGAAGGGCGCCGCCGATTTCTACACCGGCGAGATCGCCGGGCGCATCGCCGACGACTTCGCCCGCAACGGCGCCTTCGTCACGGCCGACGACCTCGCCGCCTACAGGCCCGTGGAATCACCGCCGGTGATCGGCAGCTATCGCGGCTACGGGATCGCTTCCAACCCGCCGCCCGGCTCGGGCGCGGTGCTGATCGCGATGCTCAACATCCTCGAGCAGTTCGACTTCGCCGGCGTGCACCCCGGGAGCGTCCGGCACCTCGATCTCGTCGCGCGCGCCATGGCCGCAGCGCATGAGGATCGCGAGCAATGGCTCGGCGACCCCGCCTTCGTGGAGGTGCCGGTGGAGACCATGATCTCCAAGGCGCGCGCCGCGGAATGGGCCCGAAAGATCCGCGACGGCTGGCTGCCGGGCGGGAAGATCGGCGCGCCGCCCTCCTGCACCACGCATCTCTCCGTCTGGGATGCGGCGGGCAATTGCGTCTCCCTCACGCACACCCTCGGCACCGGCGCGGGCGTGGTCACCGAAGGTCTCGGCTTCAACTGGAACAACGCCATGAAGCTGTTCGACATGCGGCCCGGCCGCGCGAACAGCATGGCGCCGGGCAAGGCGCGCACCACCGGCATGGTGCCGACCATCGTCTCGAAGGAGGGCGAGCCCTGGATGGTGGTGGGCGCACCGGGTGGCAGCGTCATCATCTCCTCCGTGCTCACCACCATCGTGAACGCGATCGATTTCGGCATGAGCGCCGTCGAGGCGGTCTCCTTCCCGCGCATCCACTGCGAGGGCGGCCCGGTCTTCTGCGAGGCGCGCGTGCAGGGCGACGTGGTGGAGGGCCTGCGCGCGCTGGGCCATGAGGTGCGGCATTCGCCCATCTCCTACGACCCCACGATGAGCCGCGCCCATGCCGTGCTGCTGCGCGACGGCCGGCCGACCGGTGCCGCCGATCCGCGCGGCGGCGGCGGCGTCGCCATCGCCTGGTAGGGGCGCGTCACGTCGCGGGCAACGCCGCAACCTTCGCGGTCCCTGACGGTTCCGATTCCTGTTCGCCGGCGCCGCGCATCGCGACGCGGGCGCAGGAAGGAGAATCGTGCGGATGGGCGCAGGCGGCAAGGAAGCCTGGCTCGGCGCGGCGGCGGGCGCGCTGGGCGTGCTGGCGGTGGCCGGCGCGGCCGGGCTGCTCGTGGTCTATAGCGGCGCCTACAACGTGGCGGCGACGGAGGAGCATGCCTCCTTCACCCGCTGGGCCTTCGACACCACCATGCAGAACTCGGTGGAGCGCCGCGCCTCGGACCTGCCGGCGCCGGCGCCGACGGCGGAGATGGTCGCGGCCGGCGCCTCGGAATACCGCGAATACTGCCAGCATTGCCATGCCGGCCCGGGCGTCGAGCGCGCGGAATGGGCCAGCGGCATGCGCCCGCGGCCGCCGCACCTGACGGAGGCGGCCGCGAACTGGTCGCCGCAGGAGGTGTTCTGGCTCGTCCGGCACGGCGTGAAGATGTCCGGCATGCCGGCCTTCGGGCCGACGCATGACGATGCGACGCTTTGGAACATCGTCGCCTTCGTGAAGGAGCTGCCGGCGATGACGCCGGAGCGCTACGCCGAGCTCGGCGCGGGCGAAGAGGCCCATTGAGCATGTCGTACTGGCGCTTCGCCGCGATGATCGCGACCTCCACCGTCGTGATGTACGGGCTGATGTATCTGAACACCTATGCCTGGGAGCATGTGTTCTGGAGCGAGACGCGCGCTTGGATGGCGCTGCTGATGGGCGCGACCATGGCGGTGATCATGCTCGGCTTTATGCTGGGGATGTATCGCCGTCGCGCCTTGAACCTCGGCATCTTCGGCGGCGCGATTGCCGTCTTCGCGCTGTCGCTGTGGCTGGTGCGCAGCCAGGCGACGGTGAACGACCAGGACTACATGCGGGCGATGATCCCGCACCATTCGATCGCCATCCTGACCAGCGCGCGCGCGCAGATCTCCGACCCGCGCGTGCGCAAGCTGGCCGACGAGATCATCGAGGCGCAGGAGCGCGAGATCGCGGAGATGAAGTTCCTCGTCCGCGACCTGGCGGCGCGCGACTGATGCGCGCGCACGCAGGCTTCGGGGCGGTGGCGGCGCTGGGCGTGCTGCTCGGCGGCTGCGACGGCAGCGACGCGCCCGACGATGTGGTGCGGCCGGAGCGCGCGCCGCGGATCGCGACCGTGGTGCCGGTGGACCAGGCGCTGGAGAATGCGCATGTCCCGACGCTCGACCCCGGGACGATGAACGACGCGGAGATCCGCCTGGCGCTCGGCGCCGGCCCGCTCTGCATGGTCCAGTACACCACGGTGGGCGGGCCGGTGCTGGCCGTGTCGCAGGATCCCGGCGCGGCGGGTGCCGGGCTCGTGAAGTTCAACGGCCATCTGGTGCGCCTCGAGCCAGCCGCCGCGGAGCCGGGCTGGAGCCGGCTGCAGGCCGGCCCCGTGCGCCTTTCCGTCGCGCCGCCGCTGCCGGAAGGCGTGGCCCCGCTGCAGGACGCCGAGCTCGTCTTCGAGGTCGGCGAGGAGCTCCGCGTCGGCTATCGCGGCTTCCTGGACTGCGCGGGGGCACCGCCCACGCACCTGTCCCGCCGCTGAGGCCGCGCGCTACGCGGCCGCGAGGCGCGGCGTTCCGCGTGCGCGCAGCAGCAGCGTGGTGACGATCACCACATTCACCGCGTTCCACGCCACGCCGTTGAGGAAGGCGGCGAAGTAGCTGCCGGTCATGTCGAAGATCAGGCCGGAGAGCCAGCCGCCGAAGGCCATGCCGATCAGCGTGGCGAACAGCACGATGCCGACGCGCGTGCCCACCTCGGAGGCGGGGAAATGCTCGCGCACCACCACGGCATAGGAGGGCACGATGCCGCCCTGCATCAGCCCGAACAGCGCCGAGAGCACATAGAGCGATGCCAGCCCGTCGAAGAACAGGAACAGCGACAGCGACAGCCCCTGCGCCACCGATCCCAGCAGCAGCGTGCGCAGCCCGCCGATCCGGTCCGCGATGAAGCCGGACGCGATGCGGGAGACGATGCCGCAGGCCAGCATCAGGGAGAGCATCTCCGCCCCGCGCGCCACGCCGTAGCCGAGGTCGCCGCAATAGGCGACGATATGCACCTGGGGCATCGCCATCGCGACGCAGCAGGCGACACCGGCCGCGCAGAGCACCACGGTCAGCCCGTTGCGCGACAGGCCGATCGGCCGGTCGCCGCCGCCAGCCGGAAGCGGCGCGCCGCCACGCTGGCCCGGCGCGCGGGCGCGCAGCAGCAACGCCAGCGGCAGCATCGTCACCAGGCAGAAGATCCCGACCATGATGTGCGCGCTGCGCCAGCCATGCGCCGCGATCAGCGCCGTCAGCACCGGCGGCCAGACCGCGCCGGCGAGGTAGTTGCCCGACGCCGCGAGCGCCACCGCGATCCCGCGCCGCCGGCGGAACCACAGCGAGGCATCCGCCATGAGCGGCCCGAAGCAGGCCGCGGCGCCGAGCATGCCGATCAGCACGCCCTGCGCCAGCGCATAGATCGTGAGGCTCGGCGCGAGCCCCGCCGAGACATAGCCGACGCAGAGCATCACGGCGGAGAGCAGCAGCGGGCGCATCACCCCGTATCGGTCGGCGAAGCGGCCCATGATGATGCCGCCCGCGCCGAAGCCCAGCATGGTCAGCGTATAGGGCAGGGAGGCGCCGGCCCGCGTCGCGCCGAATTCCGCCTGCACATGCGGCAGCGCGACCACGACGGACCACATGCCGACGCCACCCAGCGTCGCCAGTGCGACCGTCGCCGCAAGCCGCAGCCAGGCCGCGCGGGAATCGACAAGCTCCTCGCTCATGCCTCTGGCCCGAAGGTGACGAAGGCCGAGAGCGGCTCGCGCGCGGTCAGCAGGCGGTTGGCCGGCTCGTCGGGGTCGGGCCGGCCGAGCGACATGCCGCAGACCAGGATGCGGTCCTCCGGCAGGCCGAGCTCACGCCGCACGATCCAGTGGTAGTCGCAGAAGGCCGCCTGCGCGCAGGTCTCGAGGCCGTGGCCGCGCGCGGCGAGCATCACGTTCTGGATGAACATGCCGCAGTCGAGCCAGGAGCCGAGCTCCATGTCGCGGTCCATGGAGAAGAACAGCCCGACCGGCGCGCCGAAGAAGTCGTAGTTGCGCGCGTGCTGCGCCTTCGTCGCCGCATGGTCGCCCCTGCCGATGCCGAGGAGCCCGTAGAGCCCCCAGCCCGTGGCGCGCCGGCGCGCCAGATAGGGCTCGCGCCATTGCCGCGGATAGTAGTGGTATTCCCGCGCCGCGGGCTCGCCCGCCGCGTGCGCGGCGCGCAGCGCGTCGGAAAGCCGCGCCTTCTCCGCACCTGTCGTGACCCGCACATGCCAGGGCTGGATGTTGGAGCCGGAGGGCGCGCGCGAGGCGGCGGCCAGGATCGCCTCCACCGTTGCGCGCGGCACGGGATCGGGCAGGAAGCCGCGGATGCTGCGGCGCCCCGTCATCGCCTCGATCACGTCCATCGCCGCGCCTGGTCCTTCCCGGTGGGACGCATCCTGGCCCGCCGCGGCGTGCCGCGCCAGATCAGGGGATGCGATCGGCCACGGCCTGCGCGACCTCACGCGTGCCGACGCCGCCGAACTCGGCGCTGCGCAGCCCCGCCGCGAAGGCGCCGTCCACCGCCGCCTCCAGCTCGCCGGCCGCATCCGTCCAGGCCTGGCCGGCGCCGCGGCTGCCGAGCCAGTCCAGCATCAGCGCGGCGGAGAGGATCATCGCGGTGGGGTTGGCGATGCCCTTGCCGGCGATGTCGGGGCCGGTGCCGTGGCTCGGCTGGAACACGGCGTGGGTGTCGCCGATATCGGCGCTCGGCGCATAGCCCATGCCGCCGATCAGCCCCGCGCCGAGGTCGGAGAGGATGTCGCCGAACATGTTCTCGGTCGGGAGCACATCGAAATCCCAGGGCCGCCGCACGAGATCCAGCGCCATCGCGTCCACATAGTGTTCGCCCGACGGAACATGCGGGAATTCCTGCGCAACGTCGCGAAAAACCTTCCGCATGAAGGCCATGGAGGTGAAGACATTGGCCTTGTCCACCAGCGTCACCGTCTGCGGCCGGCCGAGCTTCGCCGCGCGGCGCTCCGCGAGGCGGAAGGCGAAGCGGGAAAGGCGCTCGGTGGTGGCGCGCGTGATCACCATGGTGTCGCGCGCCTCGCGGTCCTCGATCACCTCGCCGCGGCCGCGTGCGGCGAAGAGGCCTTCGGTGCTCTCGCGCAGGATGACCATGTCGATCTCCTTCGCGCGCGGATGCGCCAGCGCGAGCGGCACGCCGGGGATGGCACGGATCGGCCGCACGCCCGCGTAGAGGCCCAGGCGGAAGCGCAGGTCGAGTTGCGGCGCGATCTCGGTCCCGTCGGGATAGCGGATGCCCGGCCAGCCCATCGCGCCGAGCAGGATCGCATCCGCCGCTTCCGCACGCCGGAATGTCTCCTCGCTCATCGCCGTGCCGTCCTGCCGGTAGGCGAAGGCGCCGGCGCGCAGCGTCTCGGTGGAGAGGCCGAGGCCGTGGCGGCGCGCCAGTTTCTGCAGCACGCCCATCGCGGCATCCATCACCTCCACGCCGATGCCGTCGCCCGGCATGAGCGCGAGGTTGATGGCGTTGGACCCGAGGGCCATGCGGGACGCTCCGTGCGGCGAGGATGGGCGATGGCGGCATAGAGGCACGCGGGTGGACCGCGGACAAGCGTCAACCTATGCCCGCCCTGCGTGCAAAGATGGGCAAAAACGTCCGACTGGTGGTTGAGAAACACCTGGTTCATACATCGCGGCATGGGACGCGCCGCAAAGCCCCTGCTGCTCGCCTCCACCGCCCTGCTGGCGGTCGCGCCGGCCCGCGCCCAGGCGCCCGATGCGCGGCCGCAGGGCGGCGCGGTCGTCGCCGGCCAGGCCAGCATCACCCAGACGCCGGGGCGCACGCAGGTGAACCAGTCGAGCAACCGCGCCGTGATCGAATGGCGCGGCTTCGACATCGGCGCCCAGCACCAGGTGGATATCCGCCAGCCCAATGCCGGCTCGTGGTCCCTGCAGCGCGTCACCGGCCCCGACCCTTCCGCGATCGCCGGGCGCCTCACCTCCAACGGCGGCGTCGCGCTGGTAAATCCGAACGGCATCGTGTTCCACCAGGGCGCGCAGGTGGATGTGGCGGGACTGATCGCGACCGCGTCGGATACGACGAACAACAACTTCATGGCCGGCCGCATGGCCTTCGACCGCGCGCCCCGCCCCGGCGCCCGTGTCGAGAACCGCGGCACCATCACCGTGCGGGAGCAGGGGCTGGCCGCGCTGGTCGGCCCCGTCGCCGCCAATTCCGGCACGATCCGTGCACGCCTTGGCCGCGTCGCCGTCGCGGGCGCCGAAGCCTTCACGCTCGACCTCGCCGGCGACGGGTTGCTGTCCTTCGACGTGACGCGCGAGGTCGGCGCCGGACCCTCCGGCGCCGCCGCGCTCGCCACCAACAGTGGCGTGATCGAGGCCGAGGGCGGCCATGTGCTGCTCACCGCGCAGGCGGCCTCTGGCGTGCTGGAAACGCTGGTGAGTGCCGGCGGCAGCATCACCGCCGGCACCATCACCGCGCATGCGCCGGGCGGCGGCGTGCTGGTGCCCGGCGGCGCGGTGCTCGACGCCTCCGGCGCGCAGGGCGGGCGCGTGACGGTCGGCGCGGGCGCGGCCAGCCGCATCGGCGCGCCGACGCAGCTCTCCGCCCGCACCAATGTCGCGCGCGACGCGACGCTGCGCGCCGATGGTCGTTCCGGCCGTGGCGGGGAGGTGATCGTCCACGCCGCGCAGCGCACCGAGATGCGCGGCCGCGCCGGCGCGCGCGGCACGCCGGGCGGCGGCATCGAGGTGTCGTCCCGCGGCGCGCTGGCGCTGGATGCGTCGCTGGATGCGGGGCGCGACGGCACGGTGCTGCTCGATCCGGAGACGCTGCGCATCGTCGCCACGCTCTCCGGCGCCACCGAACCGGCCGAGGTCACGGCCGACACCGTCAATACCACGCCCGGCCACCTGGTGCTGCAGGCCGAGCGCAGCATCCGCGTGGAGGCCACGGTCAACCGCGATGCCGGCCCGCTGACGTTGGAGACCACCAACGCGACCGCCGCGCCCGGCGACGGCATCGCCGTCGACGCGCCGCTGACGGTGCTGGGCGACCTGCGCCTGCTCTCCGCCGGCGACATCACGCAGACCGCGCCGCTCGATGCGACCACCCTCGCGGCGCGCAGCCTGGGCGGCGCGGTGCGGCTGGAGCACGCCGGCAACCGCATCCTGGCGCTGGATGGCGGCGGCGCCGCGACGCGCTTCGATGTCGCGAGCGCGCTCTCCTTCTCCGTGGATGCGCCTGTCGCCGCGGCGGCGATGCGGCTTTCCACGCCCGGGACGCTCTCGCTTTTCGCGCCGCTCTCGGCCGCCGGCACGCTGGAGATCGCGGCGCTTGGCGGTGTCACGCAGCAGGCATCCGGCGCCGGCATCGCCGCCGGCACGCTGCTGCTGGAGGCGCCCTTCGGTCCCATCGCGCTGCAGGGCGCGGGCAATGCGATCGGTGCCCTCGGCGATGTCACGGCGCCCTTCGGCCTGGCGCTGCGCAACGGCGGCGCACTGCAGATCGCGGGCGTGCTGAACGGTCTCGGCGCGGCGGTGACGCTCGGCCTCGATGCCGGCGACCTGACGCAGGGCCCGGCGTCTCGCCTGCTTGCCGACAGCCTGCGTGCCGAGGCGCTGGGCGGCTCGGTGCTGCTCGACGGCGCGGCGAACGACATCGCGCGCCTCTCCGGCGCCGCGCGCGACGCCTTCGTGCTCGATGCCGGGCGCGCGCTGCTGCTGGAAGGGCCGGTCACCGCCGCGCGGATCGCGCTCGCCGCCTGGGGCGAGCTGGCGCAGGTGACCGATGCGCTGCTCGTCACGCCCGATCTGTCCGTGCGTGCCACCGGCGGTCGCGTCGCGCTGAACGACCCGCTGAACGAGATCGGCGCGCTGCGGCAGGGTTTCGCCGATGGCCCGTTCAGCCTCGCCAACTCGGGCACGCTGCGCCTGCTCGGCCGCCTCGCCGCGCCCGCCGTCACGCTCACCGCCGGCGGCGGCCTGTTGCAGGAGCCGGGCAGCATCATCGAGACCGCGCTGCTGCGCGCCACCGCGCTGACCGGCTCGGCACGCCTCACGGAGCCGAATGCCGTCGCCGCGCTCGGCGCCTCCGCCGCCGCCCAGGATTTTTCGCTCGTCAGCACGCGCCCGCTGGAGGTTCTGGGCCGTCTCGATGCCGGCGGCGCGCTGCTGCTGGAGGCCGCCTCGCTGCGCCTCGCGACACCACTCGCGGGCGGTGACGTCACGCTGCGCGCGCTCAACGGCGGCATCGCGCAGGACAGCTTCACGCTGCTCGCCGCCACGCTGCGGGCCGAGGCGACGGAGGGCGTGGATCTTTCAGGCGCGGGCAATGCCATCGCCACGCTGTCGGGCCGCGCGGGATCCGCGTTCCGCTTCCGCACGCAGGGCGTCCTCGTGGTGGACGACCTCGTCGCGCCCGATGTGACGCTGCGCGCCGGCGGCACCATCACGCAGGGCAGCGCCGGCATCGGCATCGCCGCCGACAGCCTCGCGCTCGATGCCGGCGGCGCGGTGAGCCTCGCCGCGGCGACGAACGCGATCCGCGAGCTCGGCGCCGTCAGCGCGCCCGGCGGCTTCGTGCTGCGCAGCACGACCGATCTGCGCCTGGCCGGTCCCGTCGCGACGGCGGGCGCCGAGATCACGACGGGCGGCGACCTCACTCAGCTGCCCTTCGCGGGCCTCGCGGCGGATTCCCTGCGCCTCGACGTCGCCGGCGCGGCTACGCTGGACAGCGCCGGCAACGCCGTGCCGCGGCTGCTCGGCGCGACGATCGGCGGCGATCTCGCGCTCTCCACCGCCGGGCCGCTGGCGCTCGATGGCGTGGTGCAGGCGGGCGGCGGCGTGACGCTCATCGCCGCGGGCACGCTGAGCCAGGCCTCCGGCTTCGTCGCCGCGCCGATGCTCACCGCGCGCTCCGTCTTCGGTGCCGTGACCCTCGATGGCGCGAACCGTCTCGGCGCCGCGGGCGGCAGCGCGGCCGGCACCTGGCATCTGCGCGATGCAGGCACCGGCACCCTCGGCATCGCCGGGCTGATCGTCGCGCCGGAGGTAACGCTCGCGCTCGGCGGCGGGCTGCAGGAAGGCGGCGGGTCGCTGCGCGCGGATGTGCTCGGCCTCGACATCGCCGGCGCCGTGGTGCTGGAGGGCGCGGGCCATCGCGTCGGCGCGCTGTCCGGCCGAGCCGAGGCGCTGCGGCTCGCCGCGGGCGGGCCGCTTGACGTGACGGGGCCGCTCGAGATCGGCAGCGCGCTCGCGCTCTCCGCCGACCGGATCGGCTTGGCCGCGCCCGTCTCCGCCGGCGGCGCGGCGCTGCTGGTCGGGCTTTCGGGCGACGTGGCGCAGGCCGCGTCGGGCGCGCCGCTCCGCCTCGGCGGCGCGCTGGAGGTGCATGCCGCCGGCGCAGTCGCGCTCGCCGGCGCCGGCAACGCGGTGCCGCGGCTTCTGGCGGGGAATGCCGGGGCCGATTTCGCGCTGGCCAGCGGCGGTGCGCTCACCGTCGCGGGCGGCGTCTCGGGGGAGAGCATCACGCTGCACTCGCTCGGCGCCATGCGGCTGGATGGCGCGACGCTGCAGGCCGGGCGCGCCGTGCTGCTCGCCGCGCCGGCGGGGATCGAGGCCGGCGCGCCCAGCATGCTGGAAGCGCGCGATGCCGCGCTTCTGCCGGTGCTGATGCTCGACACGCGCCGCGCCAACGGCCTCTCTGCCATCCCGTCCTTCGTGCAGCCGGACATTCCCGGCCTGCCGGCCGCGCAGCAGCCGACGCAGCTTGCCGATTTCGGCCCGGCGAGCAGCGCCGCAGCGGGTGGCGCGGCCTTCGTGATCCAGGCCGGCGCCGCGCCGGTCTTCCTGCTGCTGGACGGCGCCCCCTCGGTCGGCACGGTGGAGGCCGGGCGCCTCGGCGTGCTCGGCCAGGGCGGCTCGGCCTTCCTGGTCGGCGTGATCGGCGGCGTGGGCGGGGAGGAAGCGGCGGCGCTCGTCACCCTGTCGAGTGCCGGCGCGAGCTACCGCTTCAACAACTGCCCGATGGGGGTGGCGAATTGCGGCCAGACGCCGCCGCCCGGCCCCGGGCCCGATCCGGGACCGGACCCGGGCCCCGACCCCGGGCCGGAGCCGCCGCCGCCCGATCCCGGCCCGGGCATTCCGCCGCTGCCGCCCCTCGGCGTGGCGCCGCTGCTGGTCGTGCCGGTGCGCGTGGACCTGTGGGATCTGGAATGGTTCGGGGAGGCGGCGGTGCCGGTCGAAGGGCGCCCCGCCGCGCCGCCGGGCTGGGCGCCCTGGCCCGTCGCGTGGCCGCTGCAGCCGCTCGCCGAGCTCGAATAGGCCGGATCGCCGAACCTACCGCGCGCCAACGCGTTCAAACCGGTGCGAGAACCAAGGGGGTGACCATGCCGGCAGACAGGAAACGCGACACCAGGCAGGACGAGGCCGTCCGCGAGACATTTCCCGCCAGCGACCCGCCGGCCAGCATGGCCAGCGGCGCTGCCCGCGCCGTGCCGCCCGGCGAGATGCTCGACCGGCCCGGACCCGGCGTGCCGGGCGCGGTCGCGTTGCACCGGCGCTTCCCGGACGGCGACGCCGCCAAGCTCGCGCTGGAATCCCTGGTGCGCCAGGGCCCGGTGGATCGCGCGGCGGCGGAGATCCAGCACGCTGATGGCGGTGCCGAATTGCGCCTCGCCGTGCCTGCGGAGGATGCGGAGCGCATCCGGGCGCTGTTGACGAAAGCGTGAGCAGCGCCCGCGACTGTGTCCGGGCAGCCGCATGATGGATCAAAACAGGAACAGATCGTAACGCGGGCCTTGATTTCAGGGGGTTGTCAGGCCTAGCCTCGCTCTGCAAGCGAGGGAGAGGCAGCCCATGCAGGCATGGCGCGAGCGTGCCCGGAGGCTGATCCGCGGGCTTTTCCTCGCCGCGCCGGCCTTGTTGCTGGCGGGCGTCTCTTTCGGCCAGCCCGTGGCGGTCGAGGCGCCCGGCGCCGTGGTCGTCGCTCCGCCCGCACCGCCGCCGGACCTGAGCGCGACGCTCACGCGGCTGCTGCCCTGGCTGATCGTCACCGGCATCCTGCTCGCGTTCCTCTGGGGATCCTGGCTGCTGCTGCGGCACCTCGCGAAGGAGACCCAGGCCAAGACGCCGGCCGGCGGCGCGCCCGAGGCGACGACGCTGACCGGCCGCTACTTCGACCTGCCGCTCGGCGTGCCAGAGGGCTCGGTACGCGCGCTGCTCTCGGTCTTCATCGTCGTCTTCGGCTTCGTGCTGCTGGCCTTCCAGAATGCTCTCGAGTTGCGCTCCGGCGAGGCGCTGACGGGCTTCATCGGCACGGTCATCACCTTCTACTTCGCCACGCGTTCCAGCGAGCAGTCGCGCAAGATCGTCGAAGGCGCGCAGGACGCGGTGCAGCGCGCGACCCAGGCCGCGGAGGGCGCCAGCGCCGCCGCCAACAATGCCAGCGCCGCCGCCACGGACGCCGGCGTTGCCGCGCGCAGCGCCGCGGGCACGGCGGTGGTGGTGGCCGGGGCCGGCGCAGGTGCCGGCGGCGCAACGCCGGAACAGCAGTCGCGGATGGCCACGCTGCGGGATGCGCAGACCAAGCTGCAGGCATTGCGCAGCCTGATCGCGGTGGCCGGCACGCTCGGCGTGGGTACCGGCGCGGTGGCCGGCGCCGATCGCGCGCTGCAACGGGTGGACGGGCTGCTGACCCGCATCACCCCCGTCATCGGCGGCCAGGCGAATGCGGAGACCGTCGGCAAGCTGGCCGAGGAAGCCGGCGCCGCGCTGCGCGACCTGGGCGATCTCGGCCCGGTCGGGAATGCGGTGGCGGACGCGATGGCGACCGTCGGCCGCGTCGCGCAGCAGAGCGCGCCCATCGCCAGCATGCTCGGCGGCATCTTCGGCGGCGGCGCGGTCGCCGGCCCCGCGGGTCTCGTCGCCGCGGTCGTCGTCGGCGGCCTGCAGCTGGTGAAGGAGAAGGAAAAATTCGACCGCTGGAAGGCGGCGATGCTGGACACGCCGCTCGATCTCGGACTGCTGCCGCAGGTGGTGGATGGCGGCCTCGCCACGGCGGCGCTGCTGCGCGCGCCGCTGCTCGCCCAGCGCCTCGCCCCGGGCGGCACGCTGGAACCCGCGCTGGCGCTTGCGGTGTGGGAGGCGGTCGGCGTCGCGCCCGGCCGGCCGCCGGTGCCGGCGCGCGAGCTTGCCGCGCAGGTGCTGGCCGACCTGCCCGGCCCCGGCTGCGACGAATTGCGCCGCCACTTCACCGGCAACCCGGACGCGCTGTCCGACGCCATCGAGGATTTCCGCGCCGCCATGACCGGCGCGGCGGCGCTGCAGGGCCTCGACATGCAGCGCATCACCGTGGGCGGGGCCGAAGTCTCGACCATGGCGCTGGCCGGCGCCGTGCGCGCCGCGCGCCAGGACAGTCGCGTGGCCGCCGAGCTCGAGCGGATGGTCTACATGGTGGAGGCGCTGGGCAAGGCCGATCCGGCCACGCTGGCCGAGGTCTCGGCCCGGCTCGGGGCGCCCGATTTCCTGCGCGGCGCCGAGGCCGAGGCAGCCGCCAAGGCACGTGCGGCGGAGCAGGCCTCCACCGCACCGCCGGCCGAGGGAGGATCGGGCTGATGCGCCGCACCGCCGCCCTTCTGCTCGTGCTGCTGCTGGCCGCCTGCCAGCAGCCCTCGCGCGAGACGGTGCAATTGGCCGGGGAGCTGCGCCGCAGCCCGCCTGGCACCACCCTCGCCATCGCCGACCGGCCCTTCGACTGCGATGTCGCGGATCGCGCCTGCGTCACGCTGTGGCTGCATCGCGGCGCCGCCTGCGCGACGCTCGCCGAGGCACCGACCACCCCGGAAGCGCAGCGCCCCGCGCGGCGGGATTGCGCCGTGCAATCCTTCAGCCGCGCGCGCGCCCTGATGCCGCCGGACGCGACGGCCGATGAGCGGATGGAGACCGCGATCCGGCTCGCCGATGCGCTGGAACGCCAGCGCGACCGCGCCATCGGCGAGCAGCGCCGCACGGACAATGCCGCCATCCTGGCGGCCGTCGCGCCGCTGCGCGCCAGCCCGCGCGGGCCGGGCGACGGCTATGCCGACTACTACGCCGCGGGCGTCACGCTGAACCGCGTGCAGTCGGGCGATATCGCCGCCGCGGGCCGTTGCGCCGCGCTGGCCGAGGCGCGGGACCAGGCGGCCGGCGCGGCGGAGGCGCCCGGCCTGCCGCCGCTCGGCAACCGCATCGGCCAGCGCCGTGCCGCCATCGCCGCGCAATTCGCCGCCCAGACCCCGAGGTGCCCCTGATGTCCGAGGTGGCCGCTCCCCCCGCGAAACTGACGCGCAGCTGGTGGTTCACCCAGCCGATGATGCGCGGCGACGAGGTGTTCTGGGCGCAGCGCCTGCTGAACGACCGCGCCGGCGCCGCGCTGAAGCCAGACGGCCTGTTCGGCGCCGCCACCCGCCAGGCGGTGATGGCCTTCCAGCGCCGCCGCGGCCTGGTGGAGGATGGCGTGCTCGGCCCGGTCACCTGGGCGGCGCTGAGCGGCGAGGGCAGGCCGGGCGCCGCGCTGAAGATCGGCGTCGAGAGCATCCTCGATGCCGATGCGCTCGCCGTGCTGGGCAAGGCGCATAGCCGATACCCGGATGGCGTGCTCTGGCGCCTGACCCGCTCGGGGTTGGAGGTGGACGGCGCGCTGGTGGAGCCGAGCGCGGCCGAGGCCGATCTCGCGATGCGGGTGCTGGTGGATTACGACGATGCCATCGCCACCGCCTCCGCCCGCTTCCCGGTGCCGGCCGAGCTGGTGGTCGCGACCATCTGCACGGAATCCAGCGGCGATCCCCGCGCCAAGCGCTTCGAGCCCGGCTGCGACCTGGAGGATCCGTCGCGAACGCCGCGCCGCGTCTCGGTCGGGCTGATGCAGACGCTGCTTTCCACCGCGCGGGAGGCGTTGGGCGAGGAGACGCTGAGCCTCTCCGCGCTGGAGAACCCGAGCACCTCGGTCCGTGCCGGCATGGCGTATATGTGGCGCCAGGCCGGGGCCACGCACTTCGATCCGCCTCTGGTCGCCTGCGCCTACAATGCGGGATCGGTGCGCTACCAGGGCTCGGCGGGCAACCGCTGGAAGCTGGCGCAGTACCCGATCGGCACCGGCAAGCATGCCGACCGCTTCGTCCGATTCTTCAACGCGGCGATGGCGGCCATCGCCACCCGCGGCACCGACGCGCTGCCCTCCCCGGCGGTGTGCTTCGTGGGGCTGCTGAAGCGCTGAGACGGCTTGGCGCCGGGGATCACCCGGCGACCGGCAGGCCCTTGCTGGTGCTGTATTCGAAGTGCAGCGCCTCGCCGGGGAAGACGCGCGGATGGATCGCATGGGCGGCCATCGCGGCTTCCGAAAACCCCTGCAGGATCAGCTTGAGCTTGCCCGCATAGGTCGCGATGTCGCCGATGGCGTGGACGCCGGGGATGTTCGTCTCGCAGGTGGCGGGGTCCACCCGCACATGCTTCATCTCGACGCCGAGCCCCCATTCGGCGATGGGGCCGAGCTCCATCGAAAGCCCGTAGAAGGGCAGCAGGAAATCCGCGGGGATCGCCTTCACCTCGCCCTTCAGCGTCGCGACCTCCACGGCCGTCAGCGCGCCACCTTCGCCCTGCAGCCCGTGCAGCTGGTAGGGGATCGCCATCTCGATCTCGCCCCGCTCGCCCGCCGCCTTGAGCTGCGCGGCGCTTTCCGGCGCGCAGCGGAACTTGTCGCGCCGGTGGACGACCGTGACCTTTTGCGCGATCTGCTTCAGCGACAACGCCCAGTCCACCGCCGAATCGCCGCCGCCCGCGATCACCACGCGCTTCCCCCGGAAGTCCTCGCGCCGCGTGACCATGTAGCGCACCGCGCCGGTGGCCTCGTAGGCGGCGAGACCATCGAGCGGCGGGCGGTTCGGGCCGAAGGCGCCGGCGCCCGCGGCGATGATCACCGCCTTGCAGGCGATGGCGTCGCCCTCGCTGGTCGTCAGCTCGAAGCCGCTTTCGGTGCGCGTCAGCTTCTCCACGCGGCGCGAGAGCAGCATCAGCGGATTGAAGGGCCGCGCCTGCTTCTCCAGCGCGGCGATCAGGTCGGCCGCCGCGATCTCGGGATGCGCCGGGATGTCGAAGATCGGCTTCTCGGGATAGAGCGCGCTGCACTGCCCGCCGGCGGCGTCGAGCGCGTCCACCACCACGGTCTTCATCCGCAGCATGCCGCATTCGAACACCGCGAAGAGTCCCACGGGCCCCGCGCCGATGATCGCGACATCCGTCTCTACCCTGGCCGGCATCGTCCGTTTCCTTGCCGAAAGCGGGCTTCCTTAGCGGGTGGCAGCCCTGCGATCAAACCGCGAACCGCGTGCTTGTGCCGGCCACCTTGCCGGGGGCAGATTGCGCCGCGAACCCGGCATGCAAGCTCCCGTGACGATCCATCTCCCCGATGCCGCGGCGACCGAGGCGCTGGCCGCCCGCCTCGCCGCGCGCGCGCGGCCCGGCGACGCCATCCTGCTGGAAGGCCCGCTCGGCGCCGGGAAGAGCACGCTCGCCCGCGCCTTCCTGCGCGCGGCCAGCGGCGACCCGGGGCTGGAGGTGCCCTCGCCGACCTTCACCCTGGTGCAGGGCTACGAGCTGCCCATCGGCGCGGCGCATCACTTCGACCTCTGGCGACTCGACGGCCCCGCGGACCTGGCGGAGCTCGGCTGGGAGGAGGCGCGGGAAGGGATCGTGCTGGTCGAATGGCCCGACCGGCTCGGGCCGCTGGCGCCGGCCGACGCGCTGACCATCGCGCTGACGCCCGGCGCGGCGGAGGAGCAGCGCGTCGCCACCCTCACCGGCTGGCCCGGCCGGCTGGCGGGGCTGGCATGAGGGAGGGCGCGGAGGACCTGCTGCGGGAAGCCGGCTTCGGCGCGGCGCGGCGCGAGGCGCTGCCCTCCGACGCGTCCTTCCGCCGCTATGTGCGGTTGCATGGCGGCCCGCGGCCTGCGCTGCTGATGGACGCGCCCCCGCCGCAGGAGGATGTGCGGCCTTTCCTGCACGTGGCGCGGCACCTCGCGCGCATCGGCCTGTCGGCGCCCGAGATCCTGGCCGCCGATGCCGAACGCGGGTTCCTGGTGCTGGAGGATCTCGGCGCCGACACGATGGCGATGCGGCTGGATTTCGGTGCCGATCCGCTGCCGCTCTACCTCGCCGCCGCGGAGGCGCTGGCCGCGTTGCACGCCGCACCGCCACCCGAAGGCCTGCCGGCCTGGGACGCGGCACGGATGGCGGAGACGGCGGCGGCCACCTTCCTCGACTGGTGGTGGCCTGAAGCGCTGGGCGCGCCGCCGGATGCCGCGACGCGCGCCGCCTTCCGCGAGGCGATCCTGGCGATGCTGGCCCCCTTCGCCGCGCGCGGCTTCGTGCATCGCGACTTCTTTCCGGCCAACCTCATGGCGCTGGACCGCGCGGCGCCGCGCCATGTCGGAATCCTGGATTTCCAGGACGCGGCCTACGGCCATCCGGCCTACGATCTGGTGTCGCTGGTCGAGGATGCGCGGCGCGACGTGCTGCAGCCGGTGCGCGAGGCGGCCGTGCGGCGCTACCTCGATGCCAGGCCCGAGCTGCACAAGGACGAGTTCGCGGCGGCGATGGCCGCGCACGCGGCGCAGCGGCATCTGCGTGTCGCGGCGCTGTGGACGCGGCTGGCCCGGCGCGATTCGAAGCCGCAATACCTGCGCCATGGCCCGCGCTGCTGGGCGCTGCTGGATCGCGCGCTGGCGCATCCCGCCACGCTGCCGCTGCGCGCGTTCCTCGATGCGCATGTGCCGCATGCGCTGCGCGCCAATCCCGCCTCGCTTCAGGAAGAACCGGCATGATCGCACCCACCCACGCCATGGTGCTCGCCGCCGGCCTCGGCACGCGCATGCGCCCGCTCACCGACGACCGCCCGAAGCCGCTGCTGCCGCTCGAGGGTCGCTCCCTGCTGCATCACGCAATGGACCGGCTGCGCGATGCCGGGATTTCGAACCTCGTCGTCAACGCCCACTGGTTCGCCGAGCAGATCGCCGACGCGGTCGAGGCCTATGGCGGAGCGCCGCCGCCCGTCGTGCTGCGCGAGACGGCGCTGCTGGAGACCGGCGGCGGCGTGAAGGCCGCGCTGCCGCATCTGGGAAGCGCGCCTTTCGTGGTGGTGAACGGCGACGCCTTCTGGCTGGACGGCCCGAACGCGGCACTCCGCCGCATGGCCGCCGCCTTCGATCCGGAGGAGATGGACGCGCTGCTGCTGCTGGTCCGCACCGCGCATGTGGATGGCGAGACGGGGCGCGGTGACTTCCTGCTGGACCCGCTCGGCCGCGCGCGCCGCCCGAAGGAGCGCGAGATCGCGCCCTACCTGTTCGGCGGCGTGCAGATCCTCTCGCCAGCCCTGTTCGCCGACACGCCGGACGGGGCCTTCTCGCTGAACCGCGTCTATGACCGCGCGATCGAGAATGGCCGCCTCTTCGGCCTGGTGCATGACGGCGCCTGGTTCCACCTCTCGACGCCGCGCGACCTCGACCGCGCCGAGACGATGCTGCGCGCGGGAATCCTGCCGGCGCTGTTCTGAGACGCCAGCGCATGCGGCTGTTCGACATCCCCGCGCATCTGCCGTTCCTGGACTGCCTCGCGGCCGGCATCCTGGAGGCGATGCGCGACCAGCCGCCGGAAGCGCTGGCGCGCGCCACCATCCTGCTGCCGACGCGGCGTTCTGCGCGCGCGCTGCGCGATGCCTTCCTGCGGGAAGCACGGGAGAACGCGCTGCTGCTGCCGCGCATGCGCGCGCTCGCCGGCCTGTCCACGGAGGACGCGGATGAGCTCGCCTTGCCGGCGCTGCTCGACCTGCCACCCGCGGTGGAGCCGCTGACGCGCCAGGCCGTGCTGACCGGCTTCGTCATCCGCCTGCCGCCGCGCCATGGCGGGCCCACCACGCCCGAGCAGGCGTGGCAGCTCGCCGGCGAGCTCGCGCGGCTGTTCGACGAGGTTGCGCTGGAGGAGAAGGACCCCGAGCTGCTGCAGGCCGCCGATCCGCTGCGCTTCGCGGAGGCCTGGCTGGCACGGCTGGAATCCCTCGTGCCGCAGGAACAGGCGGTGCATTGGCAGATCACCACCACCTTCCTGCGCGGCGTCGCCAGCGCCTGGGTGGGCTGGCTGGGCGAGCGCAACCTGCTCGACATCGGCCTGCGCCGCGTCCTGGCGCTGCGTGCGCAGGCCGAGGCGTGGCGCGCCGCCCCGCCGGCCGATCCGGTCATCGCCGCGGGCATCGGCATCGGCGGCACCATCCCTTCGGCGGTGGAGCTGCTGCGCATCGTGGCCGACCTGCCGCAGGGCGCGGTGGTGCTGCACGGCCTGGACCGCGCCGCGCTCGGCCGCATCTGGCCGCATGTGGAATCCGCGCCGACGCATCCCTTCGCCTCCCAGGCGCGGCTGCTGACGGCGATGGGCGCCGACGCCGCGCGCATCCGCCCCTGGCCCGGCTGCGATGCCATCGCTGCGCGCCGGGTTCCCGAAGCGCGTGCCCGCATGATCGAAGTCGCCCTGCGCCCGCCGCAGGCACTGGAGGAATGGACCGCCCCCGCGCCCGACACCTGGCGCGACGGGCTGC
This sequence comes from Falsiroseomonas bella, assembly GCF_003173615.1. Taxonomy (GTDB): domain Bacteria; phylum Pseudomonadota; class Alphaproteobacteria; order Acetobacterales; family Acetobacteraceae; genus Falsiroseomonas; species Falsiroseomonas bella. Next base: position 1,383,581 of record NZ_QGNA01000001.1, read on the forward strand.
AGGGTCTCTCCCTGCTGCACGCCCCCGATGCGCAGTCGGAGGCCGTGGCGATCGCGCTGCTGCTGCGGGAGGCGCTGGAGAATCCGGGCAGCCGCGCCGCCCTCGTCACGCCCGATCGCGACCTGGCGCGCCGCGTCTCGGCCGAGCTCACGCGTCACGGCATCCTGGCCGATGACAGTGCCGGCGAGCCGCTGGGCACCACGCCGACCGGCGCTTTCCTGCGCCTTGTCGCGCGCATGGTCGCGGAGGATTTCGCGCCGGTGCCGCTGCTCGCCGCGCTGAAGCATCCGCTCGCCGCCGCGGGGATGGATCGTGCGGAATGGCTTGCGGCGCTGCGCCTGCTGGAACGCCGCGCGCTGCGCGGGCCGCGCCCGCGCGGAGGCCTCGCGGGTCTGCGCGATGCGGCGGAGGCGTCGCCCGCCAAGGACGCCGCGATGCAGGCGCGCATCGTCGCGCTGCTGGATGCGCTGGTCTCGGCGCTGGACGGCTTCGCGCGCCTCTCCGGCCCGTCGCGCCCGCCCGCCGATCTTCTGCAGGCGCATCTCGCCGCGGCCGAGGCGCTGGCCGGCACGCCGGAGCAGCCCGGCGGGTTGCGGCTCTATTCGGGCGAGGAGGGCGAGCTGCTGGCGACGCATCTCGCCGATCTTGCGCCGGCCATGGCGGAACTGCCGGCTATGGACCCGAAATCCTGGCCCGCGCTGTTCGACGCGGCGCTGGAAGGCGTCGCGGCGCGTAGCCGGCGCAGTGCCCGCGGGCGCGATGCTGCCGCGCATCCACGCGTCGAGATCCTCGGCCTGCTGGAGGCGCGGCTGCTGGCCTTCGACCGCGTCGTGCTCGGGGCGCTGGACGAGACGGTGTGGCCGCTTGCGACCGATCCGGGCCCCTGGATGAGCCGCCCGATGCGCGCGCAATTCGGCCTGCCGGAGCCCGAGGCGCGCATCGGCCGCGTCTGCGCCGATTTTTTCCTGACGGCCTGCGCCGCGCCGGAAGCGGTGTTTTCGCGCGCGGCACGGCGCAGCGGATCGCCGACCGTGCCGGCGCGCTGGCTCACGCGCATCCGAACCTTCCTGTCCGGCCAGGGACTGCAGCTTGCCGAGAGCGAGGCGGCGCGCTGGGCCGCCGCGCTGGATCGGCCAGACATCGTGCGCCCGGTCGAGCGGCCGCGCCCGGCACCGCCCGCCGCGCTGCGCCCGCGCGAGATCAGCGTGACGGAGGTGTCCGACCTTTTGGCCGATCCCTACGCCTTCTACGCGAAGCGCATGCTGCGGCTGCGGCGGCTGGACGAGCTCGACGCCGATGTCGGCGCCATCGACTACGGCCAGATCGTGCATGGCGCGCTGGCCCGCTTCATCCGCGACGTCTCGGGCGGCCCCTGGCCCGGCGAGGACGCGGCACGCGCCATCTGGCAGCGCGCCGCGGCGGAGGCGCTGGCGGAGCAGGGGCCGCGCCCCGGCCTCGCCGCCTTCTGGCGTCCCCGCCTCGCGCGCATCGGCGACTTCGTGATCGAGCAGGAGGCAGCGCGCCGCGCCGCGGGCGGCATCAGCACGAGCCATGTGGAATGCGAGGGGCGCCTGGTGCTGAAGCGCCCGCGCGGCGAGGTGGTGTTGAAGGCGCGCGCGGATCGCCTCGACCGCTTCGCCAACGACCAGCTTGCGGTGCTGGACTACAAGACCGGCAACCCGCCCAAGGCCGATGCGCTGCGCACCGGCGACGCGGCGCAGCTGCCGCTTGAGGCCGCGATCGCGGAAGCGGGCGGCTTCGCTGGCGTGGAAGCGGCGCCGGTGCGGGAGCTGACCTACTGGAAGCTGACCGGCGGGCAGGAGCCGGGCACGATCATCCCGATGGAGACCGAAGCGCAGGAGATCGCGGAGCTCGCCGCGGAGTCGCTGCGGAACCTTGCGGCGCTCGTGGACCGGTTCCTGTTGGGCGAGGCGCCCTTCACCGCGCGCCCGCATCCGCTGCGCGCCCCGCGCGGCGGCGACTACGACCACCTCTCGCGCATCGCGGAATGGGCGGAAGCGGAGGATGACGGCGAATGACCCTCGTTCGCACGCCCCGCCAGGAAGCCGAATACGAGCAGGGCCGCGGCTCCGATCCCGCGGCCTCGGCCTGGGTCACGGCATCGGCCGGCTCCGGCAAGACGAAGGTGCTGACGGACCGCGTGCTGCGCCTGCTGCTCGCGCCCGATGCGCGGCCGAATGCGATCCTCTGCCTCACCTTCACCAAGGCCGCGGCGGCGGAGATGGCGACGCGGCTGGCCACGCGCCTCGGCGCCTGGGCGGTGCTGCCGGAATCGCAGCTGGCCGATGAGCTGGGAAAGCTGCTGAACGCCACGCCGACGCGCGAGGATCTCGCGCGCGCGCGAAAACTGTTCTGCAACGTGCTGGAACTGCCCGGCGGCATGCGCATCAGCACCATCCACGCCTTCTGCCAGTCGCTGCTGCGTGCCTTCCCGCTGGAAGCGGGCCTGTCGCCGCAATTCGGCGTGGTGGAGGACAGCGAAGCCGCGGCGCTGCTGGCCGATGCGCAGGAGGAGGTGCTGGCCGGCCCGCTGACGCCGCGGGAGGCGCTGGAAGCGCTCGCCGCGCTGGTGCCGCCCAATGCCTTCGCCGACCTGGTGAAGGCGCTCACGCGCGACCGTGTGCGCCTGGCGGCCGCGCTGCGCGGCGCGGGCTCGCTGGACGGTCTCTGCGCGGCGATCGCCGCGCATCTAGGCATCGCGGCGGCGGCGCATGAGGCGGCGATCATCGAGGCCGCGGCGCAGGCCGGCGCGACGGAACTCCTTGCCGCCGCGCGCCTGCTGCAGGCCAGCCGCAACGCCAACGACCAGGCGCGCGGCGCGAAGCTGCTGGCCTGGCTGGAACTGGACGGCGCAATGCGCGGCGCGCAGTGGGACGATTGGTGCGACATCTTCCTGACGCAGGACGGGACGGTGCGCGCGCGGCTCGGCACCAAGGACATCGGCGCGCGCCAGCAGGAATGCCTCGCCATCCTGCAGGCCGAGGGCCAGCGGCTGATGGCGATCGAAGGCCAGCGCCGCGCCTGTCGCCTGCTGGCCGCGACGCGCGCGCTGCTCGGACTCGGCAAGCCGGTGCTCGATGGCTATGCCGCGCGAAAGCGCGCCCGTGGCCTGATGGACTATGACGACCTGATCCTCGCGGCCGAGGGCGTGCTGAAGGATCCCGGCAGCGCCTGGGTGCTCTACAAGCTCGATGGCGGGCTCGAGCATGTGCTGCTGGACGAGGCGCAGGACAGCAACCCCGCGCAATGGGGCATCGCCGCCGCGCTGACGGCGGAGTTCTTCGCCGGTGCGGGGCGGGAGCGGAAAGGCGCGCCGCCGCACCGGACCGTCTTCGCCGTCGGCGACGTGAAGCAGTCCATCTACGGCTTCCAGGGCGCCGACGCCTCCGGCTTCGGGCGGTGGCAGCGCCATTTCGAAACCCGCTGCGCGGCGATCGACAGCACGCTGCGCGACGTGCAGCTCAAGGTCTCCTTCCGCTCCACCGAGCCGGTTCTTGCACTGGTGGATGCGGTCTTCGCCGCCGGCGCCGCGCGGGCCGGCGTGGTGGAGGGCGAGGCGGTGCTGGAGCATCGTGCCGACCGCACCGGCCATGCCGGCACGGTCGAGCTCTGGCCGATGCTCGAAGCCGCCGAGACCGAGCCGCCGCCGCCCTGGGCCGTGCCGGACGCGCCGAGCCGCACCGCGGGCCCCGACGCGATGCTGGCCGAGGCCGTTGCCGCGCGGATCAGGCACTGGCTCGACAATGGCGAGATGCTGCCCGCGCGCGGCCGCGCGATGCGGCCCGGCGATATCCTGGTGCTGGTCCGCAAGCGCACCGGCGGCCTGGTGCCGCGTCTGCTCAAGGCGCTGAAGGAGAAGGGCGTGCCGGTGGGCGGCGCGGACCGGCTGCGGCTGGCCGAGCAGATCGCCGTGCAGGACATGCTCGCCCTGGCCGATGTGCTGCTGCTGCCGGAAGACGACCTGCAGCTCGCCGCCGTGCTGAAATCGCCGCTGATCGGCTTCGACGAGGCGCAGCTGTTTGCCCTGGCCCACGGCCGCACGGGCAGCCTGTGGGGACGCCTCGCGCAGGAGCGCGGGCGGGACACGCCGGAAGGCCGCGCGGCGGACTGGCTCGTCCTGCTGATGAACCGCGCTGACCTCGTCACGCCGCACACGCTGCTGGCCGAAGTGCTGGGCGAGCATCGCGGGCGACAGAAGCTGCTCGCGCGACTTGGGCCCGACGCCGCCGATCCGCTGGACGAGTTGCTGAACGCCGCGCTCGACCATGAGCGCCGCCATCCGCCGAGCCTGCAGGGTTTCGTGCACTGGCTGCGCCGCGGCGGGGCGGAGATCAAGCGGGAGCAGGAAGGCGCGGCCGACGCCGTGCGCGTGATGACCGTGCACAACGCGAAGGGCCTGCAATCACCCGTGGTCATCCTGCCGGACACGGTGAACCGCGACCGCGACGACCGCTCCGTGCGCTGGCATATGAGCGGCGCCGCGCCGCTCCCCCTCTGGGCGCCGCGCAAGGAGGCGCATGCGCCCGCCTACACCGACCTGCTGGAGGCCGAGAGGCGCGCGCGGGCAGAGGAGGAGCACCGCCTGCTGTATGTCGCGTTGACCCGCGCCGAGGACCGGCTGCTGGTCTGCGGCTGGCAGCGCCGGCCGCCAAAGAACGCGGCGTGGCCGGAGGGCTGCTGGTACGACCTGGTCGCGCAGGGCTTTTCCCGCGCGGGCGCCACGGAACTGCCTTTCTACCCGGCCGGCTTCGGCGCCTCGGCCGAGTGCCGATTCGCGGGCGCGACGCTGCGCCGGCTGGACTGCGTGCAGACCGAACCGGAGAAGCCCGACGGCCGCGACGCCCCGCCGCCGCTCGCCGCGGACCTGCCGCCCTGGGCGCTGGCGCCGGCGCCGGCCGAGGCGGGCCATGCGGTGCTCGCCCCCTCCGCCGTGCCGGCCGAGGACGAGACGCCGGCCGCGCCGCCGCATGGCAGTGCCGATCCCACCGGGCAGCGCTTCCGCCGCGGCCGCCTGGTGCACGCCCTGCTGCAGCACCTGCCGGAGCAGGACCCGGCGGCGCGGGAGGCCTCGGCCCGCGCCTTCCTCGCCCGCCCCGGCCATGGGCTCACAGCAACCGAGCAGGCGGAGACGCTGGCCGAGGTGCTGGCCCTGCTGGCGGAGCCCGACCTCGCCGCCGCGCTCGGGCCCGGCAGCCTGGCGGAGGCGCCGATCGCCGGGCGGCTGGGGGAACGGCTGGTGAGCGGCCAGGTGGATCGGCTGGTGGTGAGCCCGGATCGCGTGCTCGTGCTCGACTACAAGACCAACCGGCCACCGCCTCTCACCCTGGCCGATGTCCCCCCGATCTATCTGCGCCAGATGGCGGCCTACCGCGCCGTGCTGCGGCTGGCCTTCCCGGGGCGCGCGGTGCACTGCGCCCTCGTCTGGACCTATGGCGCCCGACTTATGCGCCTTCCAGGCGAACTTCTCGACCTCCATGCGCTCGGCGCATGACGCCCTGTGCCCTCCGGCGACAGCAGTTGCTTGACCCGGCGCCGCCCCGCCACGATCTTGCCGCGAACCCGGCCGCCCCGTCCCCACCCCTTGGGACAACCCCCAGGGGCGGCCCCCGGAGACATGAGATGAGCGAACTCACCAAGGCGGTGACCGACGACAGCTTCAAGCAGGACGTGCTGGAGGCGCCCGGCCCGGTGCTGGTGGATTTCTGGGCCGAATGGTGTGGCCCCTGCCGGATGGTGGCTCCCATCCTCGACGAGATCGCCAAGGAATACGAGGGCAAGCTGACCATCGCGAAGGTCAACATCGACGACAACCCGATGACGCCGAACGACTACGCGGTGCGCGGCATCCCGACCATGATCCTGTTCAAGGACGGCAAGCCGGTGGACACCAAGGTCGGCGCCCTGCCCAAGAGCGCGCTGAAGGACTGGGTCGCCAGCCGGCTCGGCTGAGCCGGGCCCGGGCCGGCGGGCGGGCCTACCGGTCCAGCGTCTGGGGCCAGGTGATGAAGATGCCGACCTCCCCAGGCATGCCGCCCGGATAGGTGATCACCCGGGCGGCGAAGCCGAAGCCGCCCGGCTGCAGCTTGGTCTCCCACCAGCGATGCACGTCGCGGAAGGCGCCCGGCAGCGTTTCCTGCCAGCCTTCCAGCTGGTTGTTGATGCGGCGCCCGCTGTCCTCGCAGAGCGAGGAGGGGAAATGCGCCAGCATCACCTCGCGCTCGCCGTTCTCGAAGGCCTTGGCGATCTTGGACATGGCGCGCGCCTCGTCCTCCTCGGTGAGCTTGTAGCTCATCACCTTCTCGGTATAGGCGGCGCGCTCGGCGCGGGCGGTCTCGGCGGCGGCCTCGGCCTCGGCGCGCTTGCGGGCGGCTTCCGCGTCCTTGCGGGCGAAGAGATCAGCGACGGTGAGCGTCATGCGGCACCTCCATTCCGGCGCAGCATAGCGCCGGCCGGGCCGGCCTGAACTGATGAAGGTCAAGCCGCGTCCAGCTTGAGGACCTCGCCCGCCAGGTAGAGGCTGCCGCAGATCAGCACGCGGGCCGGCGGACCTTCCTTCGGCAGCGCGGCCAGCGCCTGCTCCACCGTGCCGCCAGGGCGCGCGGCGCCGCCGCTGGCCGCGACGATCGCCTCCACCGGCATGGCCAGGTGCTGGCCGGGCTCGGCCACCGCCCAGAGCGTCGTCGCATGCGGGGCAATGGAGGCCAGGAACTCGGGCGCCTGCTTGCCGCCCTTCATGCCCACCAGGATATGCGCCGGCCGGTCCGCGAAGGCGTCGGCGAGATGCGCCCCGAGCGCGAGGCCGCCCCCGGCATTGTGGCCGCCGTCCAGCCAAAGCTCCCACCCCGCTGGCAGCTGCGCGGCGAGGCGGCCGGTCAGCCGTTGCATCCGCCCCGGCCATTCGGCGCGCGCCACGCCCTCCGCAATCGCCTCCGTGCCGAGCCAGGGCGGGTTCCAGGCGCGCAGCGCGGCGATGGCAATGCCGGCATTGTCGGCCTGGTGCGCGCCCGGCAGGCCGAGGCGCGGCAACGCGACCACACCCGCGCCGTCGCGCCAGAGATGCGCCCCGTCCGGCTGGCGCACAACGTCCCAGTCGCGCCCGCGGGCGAGCAGCGGCGCGCCCTGCGCCGCGGCGGCCTGCGCGATCACGTCCATCGCCTCGTCGGCCTGGGCGCCGGTTGCGCAGGGCACGCCCGGCTTGATGATCCCCGCCTTCTCGAACGCGATCTTCGCCAGCGTGTCGCCCAGGAAATCCATGTGGTCCATGGAGATCGAGGTGATCGCGGTGGCGACCGGCGCATCCACCACGTTGGTCGCGTCGAAGCGCCCGCCGAGGCCGACCTCCAGCACCAGCAGGTCGGCCGGCACGGTCGCGAACAGGTGGAAGGCGACGGAGGTGGTGATCTCGAAGACCGTGATGGGTTCGCCGCCATTCACGCGCTCGACATGCTCGAGCGCATCCGACAGCGCCTCCTCGCTCACCAGCGTGCCGGCCAGGCGGATGCGCTCGTGGAAGCGCACCAGATGCGGCGAGGTGTAGACATGCACCCGCAGCCCCGCGGCTTCCGCGATGGCGCGCAGGAAGGCGCAGGTGCTGCCCTTGCCGTTGGTGCCCGCCACATGGATCACCGGCGGCAGCCGCCGCTCGGGATGGCCGAGCTTCGCGAGACACTCGCGCATGCGCCCGAGGCTGAGGTCGATCAGCTTCGGGTGCAGGCTGTGCAGGCGCTCGATGATGGCTTCCGAGCGGGAAGCGGGCAGGCTCATCAGGCGGGCTTCGCCGGCTCCGTGGCTTCCGCCGGCTCCGGCGCCGGCAGCGCGACGAGCTCGGGCGCCGGCTCGGCCGGCTCCGGCGGCAGCTTCTCGCGCAGCAGGGAGATCAGGCGGCCGAGCGTGGCGCGCATCTCGTGCCGCTTCACCACCATGTCGAGGATGCCGTGCTCGAGCAGGTATTCGGCGCGCTGGAAGCCCTCAGGCAGCTTCTCGCGCACGGTCTGCTCGATCACCCGCGCGCCGGCGAAGCCGATCAGCGCGCCGGGCTCCGCGATCTGGATGTCGCCGAGCATGGCGAAGCTTGCCGTCACGCCGCCGGTCGTCGGGTCGCAGAGCACGACGATGAAGGGCAGGCCGGCTTCCTTCACCAGCCGCGTCGCGATCACCGTGCGCGGCATCTGCATCAGGCTGATCGTGCCTTCCTGCATGCGCGCGCCGCCCGAGGCGGTGAAGACGATCAGCGGCGCATCCTGCAGCACGGCGAGCTTGGCGGCGGTGACCAGCGCCTCGCCCACGCCCGCGCCCATGGAGCCGCCGAGGAAGGAGAACTCGAAGGCGGCGACCACGACCTTGCGGCCCTCGATCGCGCCCTGCGCGACGACCACCGCATCATCCATCGCGGTTTTGGTCTGCGCGTCCTTCAGCCGTTCGGAATAGCGGCGCTGGTCGCGGAAGCGCAGCGGGTCGGCCGGGGCCTTCGGCAGCTCGATGCGCGACCAGCCCTCATCCAGCGTGGCCTTGATGCGCCCCTGGGCGGAGAGGCGCATGTGATGGCCGCAGCTCGGGCAGACATGCAGGTTCCGCTCGAGGTCGCGGTGGAAGATCATCTGCTCGCAGGCGGGGCATTTATGCCAGAGGTTGTCCGGCACTTCCCGCGACGTGCCGATCAGCCCCTTGATCTTGGGCAGCGCCCAGTCGGTGATCCAGTTCATGATTCTATGCCCTCAAGCGGCGGGCGCCGCCTCCGGCGGCTTGCCTTGCGCGCCGCAGACATGGTGCGCCGGCGGCAGGGATCGTCGCCGCGCGGGCCGCCTGCGTCGGCCTTGTGATGCCCTCAAGCGGCGGGCGCCGCCTCCGGCGGCTTGCCTTGCGCGCCGCAGACAGGGCGCGCCGGGCGGCACGGTCGGTCGCCGCGCGGGCCGCCTTTGGCGGCCGCAAAGTGTGGCGCAGCTGCCGAGCGGCGGCGGATGCCATCACGCCGCCGCCTTCTTCGCGGCGCGGATCGCCTGGGAGAGGCCACGCACCTGCGCGAGCACCTTCGGCGCGGTGTCCGCGGTGGCGCGGCCTTCCGCGTCGAGCGTCGCGGCCAGCGTGTCCACCAGTGCCGTGCCCACCACCGCCCCATCCGCGACGCTGGCCGCGATGGCGGCCTGCTCGGGCGAACGGATGCCGAACCCGATCGCGACCGGAAGGTCCGTGTGGCGCTTCAGCGCGGCGATGGCCGGCGCGAGGGAGGCGTAGTCCGCGCTCCGCGTGCCGGTGATGCCGGTGATCGAGACGTAGTAGATGAAGCCCGTGGTGGCGCCGAGCACGCGCGGCAGCCGCGCCTCGTCCGTGGTGGGCGCGATCAGCCGGATCAGGTCGAGGCCGTGGGCGCGCGCATCCGGCTCGATCTCGTCGGCCTCCTCGGGCGGCACGTCCACCACGATCAGGCCGTCCACGCCCGCGGCGGCCGCATCCGCGCAGAACCGCGCGACGCCATAGGCCAGCATCGGGTTGTAGTAGCCCATCAGCACGACGGGCGTGTCCTTCTCGGTGGCGCGGAGCTCGCGCACCAGGTCGAGGATGCCCGGCACGGTCGCGCCGGCCCTGAGCCCGCGCTGCCCCGCCTTCTGGATCGAGGGGCCGTCCGCCATCGGGTCGGTGAAGGGCACGCCGATCTCGATCACGTCGGCGCCCGCCCCGGGCAGTCCCTGCAGGATCCTGAGGCTGGTCGCGCGATCGGGGTCGAAGCCGGTGAGGAAGGTGACGAGCGCGCCGCGGCCCTCGGCCTTCAGCGCGGCGAAGCGTGCAGCAATCCGGCTCATGTCAGATCGTCTCGCCCAGGTGGCGCGCCACGGTGAAGATGTCCTTGTCGCCGCGGCCGCAGAGATTCATCAGCAGGATGCGGTCCTGCGGCAGCGTCGGCGCCATCTTGATGACATGGGCCAGCGCATGCGCGGGCTCGAGCGCGGGGATGATCCCCTCCTGCCGCGAGCAGAGCTGGAAGGCGGCCAGCGCTTCGTCGTCAGTCGCGCCGACATACTGCACGCGGCCGATCTCGTGCAGCCAGGAATGCTCCGGTCCGACGCCGGGGTAATCCAGGCCGGCACTGATCGAATGCGCCTCGGTGATCTGGCCGTCGCCATCCTGCAGCAGGTAGGTGCGGTTGCCATGCAGCACGCCGGGCCGGCCGCGCGACAGCGCCGCGGCATGCTCATGCGTGTCGAGGCCGCGCCCTGCGGCCTCGACGCCGAACATCTGCACGTCCTTGTCGTCGAGGAAGGGGAAGAACAGCCCCATTGCATTCGATCCGCCGCCCACCGCGGCGATCAGCGCATCCGGCAGGCGGCCTTCCGCGGCGAGCATCTGCTCCCGCGCCTCCTCGCCGATCACGGACTGGAAGTCGCGCACCATCTGCGGATAGGGGTGCGGCCCCGCGACCGTGCCGATGCAGTAGTAGGTGTCGTGGACATTCGCGACCCAGTCGCGCAGCCCCTCGTTCATCGCGTCCTTGAGCGTCGCCGCGCCGGAGGTGACGGGCCGGACCTCGGCACCGAGCAGCTTCATCCGGAACACGTTGGGCTGCTGCCGCTCCACATCGGTCGCGCCCATGTAGACGATGCAGGGCAGGTCCATCAGCGCGCAGGCGGTGGCGGTGGCGACGCCGTGCTGGCCGGCGCCCGTCTCGGCGATGATGCGCGTCTTGCCCATCTTCTTCGCCAGCAGGATTTGTCCCAGGACTGCGTTGATCTTGTGCGCGCCGGTGTGGTTCAGCTCGTCGCGCTTGAAATAGACCTTGGCGCCCATGCCCGGCGCGGCGTTCTTCCGCAGATGGGCGGTCAGGCGCTCGGCGAACCAGAGCGGGCTCGGGCGGCCGACGTAATGCGTCAGCAGCCGGCGCCATTCGGCCTGGAAGGCAGCGTCAGTCTTCGCTGCCTCGTAGGCCTTCTCCACCTCCAGGATCAGCGGCATCAGCGTCTCGGCCACGAAGCGGCCGCCGAATTCGCCGAAGCGGCCGCGCGCATCGGGCCCCTGACGCAGGGAGTTCGGGAGAGGCTTGTTCACCGGGCGTCGTCCTCCTTCGGCCCCCGGATCGCGAAGACCGTCGGGCATGGCGGCGCCGGTCTAGCGCGGCTCGGCCGGGAGGTCACGCAGGCGGCGGCACGCCCTCCGCCCCGCTGATCGGCACCTGCGCCCAGCGGCCTTGCCGGCCCGCGCCCTCGCCCATGGCCAGCCGCGCCAGCGGCAGCCACGCTTCCCAGCGCAGGCCTTCGCGATCCCAGTGGCTCGCCATCCGCCCGCCGAGCTGCCGCCTGATCGTCGCCGCGATCAGGGTGGACCCGAAGCCCTGCCCGCCGGGTGGCGAGACCACCGCCGGCCCGCCACGCTCGCGCCAGACCAGATGCAGGATGTCCTGGCCGAGGATCTCCCAGCGCAGGGCCACCGAGCCGCCGGGGACCGACAGGGCGCCATGCTTGGCGGCGTTGGTCGCCATCTCATGCAGTGCCATGGACAGCGCCTGGACGGCGGAGGGCGAGAGCGCCAGCGCCGGCCCCTCGAAGCTGGCGGTGGTCGGCGGCGATGCGGCGCCGAGAAAGGGGGATAGCGCATCCTGCGCCACCTCCTCCAGGCTGGCGCCGGTCCAGCCGCCGCGGGCGAGAAGGGTGTGGGCCCGGGCAAGCGCATTGATGCGCCCCTCCACCGCCTGGGCGAAGCCGGCGGCGCTGGTGCGCGGCGTCAGGCGCAGCGCGGCCTGCACCACGGCGAGCGTGTTCTTCGCGCGGTGGTCCAGTTCATGGACCAGGATCTCCTGCCGCTCCTCCGCCTCCTTGCGGGCGGTGATGTCCTGGGTGGTGCCGATCAGGCGCGTGGGCAGGCCGGTCTGCGGGTCGTGCCTCACGGCGCGGCCGTGGCTCTCCAGCCAGATCCAGCGCCCGTCGGGCCGCAGGAAGCGGTATTCGAGGCCGTAGCTCTCGGCCTCTCCGGTCCGCAGCGCCTCCACCGCCTCGGACAGGCGCTTGCGGTCGGATGGGTGCACGCGGTCGCGCCAGGAGGGGTAGGTCGCGGTCTGATCCTGCGGACCGAAGCCGAAGATCTCCAGCGCGCGGGGCGTGCGATGCGCCGTGCCGTCACGCAGGTCCACCTCCCACGCGCCCAGGCGCGCGGCCTCGAGCGCCAGGCGCAGCCGCTCTTCCCGGTCACGCAGCGCGGCCTCGGCCAGCTTAAGGGCCGTGACATCCACATGCGCGCCCACCATGCGGGTGGCGCGGCCCTGCGCGTCGCGCTCGATCTCGCCGCGGGCATAGATCCAGCGCACGGTGCCGTCCGGGTCCACCACCCGGTATTCCTGCTCGTAGTCGCTGCCGCCGTCCTCCCCGATCGCAGCGAAGAAGCGCTGCTCGGCGCGCGTCCGGTCCTCCGGATGCAGGCGCTGGACCCAGTCCTGGTGCGTCTCCACCGACGGCAGGGATGCCGTGCTGTAGAGCTGCCGGTATTCGGGCGAGCGCAGCGAGCGCAGCCATGCATCCGGCCGCAGATCCACCTCGAAGCCGCCGACCCGGCCGATCCGCTGCACCCGCCGAAGCGCGGCGTCGGCGGCCGCCATGGCGAGGCGCAGCCGCTCGAACTCCCGCACCGGCACGGGCAGCGGCGGCGGGACCCCCGGCGCGCGCCCGGGCCCCTGCGCGACGGTTTCGGCCCAGCTGGCGAGCTGGTCGAGCGGGCGGAGCATCCGGCCGGCGAGCGCGGCGGCACTCGCCATGCCGAGGGCCAGGGCCATCAGGCCACCCCCGACCAGGGCGATGAGGGGCGCGCGCCGCGCCTCGGCGAAGGAGGATTCCGGCTCGTTGACCCAGGCGTGCCAGCCAGGGGCCACCGACAGGCGGTGGTAGGCGGTGCGGATCGCGCTGCCGTCGGGCAGGCTCCGCCCGCGCAGCACGCCGGCCTCGCCGAGCGGGCCGTCGTTGCGCGGCGGTCGCCGCTGGCCGACCACCTGGCCCATGTCGCGCGACCTCGCGACGAAGACCCCGTTGCCGTCGGTCAGCGCCGCGGCACCGCGCCCGGCGGCCGCCTGGCCGGCGAGCAGTGCCGCGAAGTTCTCGGGCAGCAGCGGCATGCCGAGGACGAAGCGCACGGTCCCGTCGCGGCTCAGCGGCACGAAGACGAAGGCGGCGGGCCGGCCGGACACCCGGCCCGTCGCGACATCGCTGATGACGGGCCGCGCCTCCGTGAAGGCACGGGCGATGGCGACGCCGCCGCCGGCGATGCCTACCCCGCCCCCCGGACCGGGCAGCGGCGCGCCGGGGGGCAGGCGGGTGTTCAGCACCTGCGTGCCGTCCGCCCTGTAGAGGTTCACCCAGCCGCCGAAGACCGCCGCGGTCGCCTCCGCATGGTCGCGCAGATGCGGGTCGCGCTCGATCGGATCGCCCTCGGGCGTGCTGGCCAGCACCTGCAGCGCCGCGATCCGGCCGGCGATCTGCGCGTCCACCGCGACGGCCAGGGCGCGGGCGGTGTCGAGCAGCCTTGCCTCCGCCGCCGCATCCTGCCGCCGAAGCGCGTCCCAGGCCGCCGCGGTACCGAACGCCATCGCGGGCAGCAGCACGACGAGGACGAGGGCAGCCAGATGCGTGCGGAGCCGCGGCGGGCGCGGCTGCGACCTGACGGCCATGCGTGCTGTGCGCCGCGCCCGGCCTGATGTCGCCCCGTCCGTCCCGATATCCAATAAGGCCTGCCTTCTGAGGGCATCCGAAGGCGGCATTGGCGCCGCCGCGGCTCAACTGGCGCTATAGAAAATGTAGCGGAAGCGCTCCGCACGTGACGACTGCGTGACCGGCCCGGTGCCGGCATACGCCCCGGGCGCCGCGGCTATGCGCGCGCCGCCGATACGAACCGAGCGATCAGGGCCGGATCCTTGACCCCGCGCCGCGCCTCGACGCCGGAGGACACATCCACCCCCGGCGCGCCGGCGATTTCGATGGCCCGCTTCACGTTTTCCGGCGTGAGGCCGCCCGCCAGCAACCAGGGGCGCGGCACCGAGGCGCCGGCAAGGACCGACCAGTCGAAGGGCGCGGCGTTGCCGCCCGGCAGCGGCGCGCCCGGCGGCGCCTTGGCGTCGAGCAGGAAATGGTCCACGGCCGGCGCATACTCCGCCAGCTGCGCAAGGTCCTCGCGCGCGGCGATGCCGAGCGCCTTCATCACCGGCAGGCCGAAGCGCGCCCTGACCGCGGCGCAGCGCGCCGGCGTCTCCTCGCCATGCAGCTGGATGATATCGAGCGGCACGGCGTCGAGCACGGCGGCGACCGCCTCATCGGACGGATCCACGAACAGGCCGACCCTGGCTGGGCCGGGCTGTACGAGGTCGGCGGCCCGGGCGGGCGTCACGGCGCGCGGCGAGGGCGGGAAGAAGACGAAGCCCACCAGGTCGGCGCCGGCCTCCACGGCGGCCCGCATCGCCGCGGCATCGTTGATGCCGCAGATCTTGACGCGGATCACCGTGCGGCCAGGGCGCGCGCGATGGCGGCGGCGGCGGCGGCGGGATCGGCGGCGCGGGTGACGGGACGGCCGACCACGACGAAATCCGCGCCGGCCTCGGCCATCTCCTCCGGCGTCGCGGTCCGCGCCTGGTCGTCCGCGGCGCTGCCGGCGGGCCGCACGCCGGGAACCACCAGCGCCGGAGCTTCGCCCAGGGCATCGCGCAGCGGTGCCACTTCCCGCGGGGAGCAGACGAGGCCGTCCGCCCCCGCCGCCACGGCGAGGCGCCCGAGCCGCAGCACCTGCTGCACGGGACCGCCCGCCACCCCCGTCTCGGCCAGGGCCGCGGCGTCCAGGCTGGTGAGCACCGTGACGGCGAGGATGCGGATGCGATCGCCGCCGCCTGCCTTCTCGGCGGCCTCGCGTGCCGCGGCGATCATCGCCGCGCCGCCGGCGGCATGGATGGTCAGCCAGGCGGGCCGCAGCGGCGAGAGTGCACGGATGGCGCCGGCGACGGTGTTGGGGATGTCGTGCAGCTTGAGGTCGAGGAAGACCGGGCCATGCGCGGCGATCCGCCGCACCGCGGCGCCGCCCTCGGCCGAGAACAACTCGAGCCCGACCTTGAGCAGCGCGGCCTGGGGCGCGGTCGCGCGCGCCCAGCCTTCCGCCGTGGCAAGGTCAGGCGCGTCGAGCGCGACGCAGAGGCCGCAGCGCCGCGCCATGCTCAGCGGCGTGCCGGCGGGACCAGGGCGGTGGAGGCCGGGACCACCGCGGCGTCCGGCACGCGCCCCATGGCAACCTCGCGCTGCGCCTTCTCGTCCCGCGCCTTGTAGGCGGCGAGCTCGCCTTCCATCAGCCGCGCGGCCTGCTCGAGCCGCGCCCCGCGGCGGCGCGCCGGCAGGGTGGCGCCCCAGACGACCAGCGCGCCGGCCAGGAAGGCGAGGGCGGCGATCAGCAGCGCGGCGATGCCGAGCGAGGAGACCCAGACGAGGTCGAAGGGCCAGAGGCGGATCTGCACGTCCTGCTGGTTCGACAGGGCGAACAGCGCCAGCAGGATCACAAGCGGCACGAACAACACCCAACGCATGGCGGTCCCCTCGTCGAAGCAGGCGGGATATCCGCGACCCTTACGCCCGGCCGCGGCGGCCGAAAAGCGTCAGCCGACGGGACTGGGCGCGCGCGGCTTGCGCGCCGGCGCCTGGAGCGGTCCGCCATTCACCCGCTCGCGCAGTTCCTTGCCGGGCTTGAAATAGGGCACGGCCTTGGCCGAGACCTCCACCGCGGTGCCCGTGCGCGGGTTGCGCCCGGTGCGCGGGTCGCGCTTCTTGATCGAGAAGGCGCCGAAGCCGCGCAGCTCCACCCGGTCACCGCGCGCCAGGGCCTCCGTGATCTCATCGAAGATCGTGGACACGATCAGCTCGACGTCGGGCTGCCGCAGATGCTGGTTCGACGCCGCAAGCTGGGCGATCAGTTCCGACCGCGTCATCGGTCTAGCCGAGCCTTCTCCCTACCTGAAGGCAGGCTGCCAAAGGGCGCGCACGCGGTCAACGACAAGCCATTCCGACGTCAGGTCGCGCAGCGCGCCGGCCATGGCCGCGCCGAAGGTTCGCTCGGCGAAGCCGCGCGTCTCGATGTCGCGAATCGGCAGCGAGGAGGGCACGGCGCGCTGCTCCGCCAGCCAGGCGCGCGCCTCCGCCTCGCCGCCGATGGCGTCCACGAGGCCGAGCTCGATGGCCTGGCGGCCGGTGAAGATGCGGCCATCCGCCAGCTCGCGCACGCGCTCGGCCGGTAGCCTGCGGCCCGCGACGACCTTGGCCACGAACTGCTCGTGCAGGTCGCGCACCACGCTCTGCAACTGCTCGCGCCCTTCCTCGGTCAGCGGGCGGAAGGGGCTCGGCTGCGCCTTGAAGGCGCCCGAGGCGATCGTCTCGGCCCGCACGCCGAGGCGCGCCATCAGCTCCGACGCGTCGAAGGACTGCAGCAGCACGCCGATCGAGCCGGTGACGGTCGCTTCCCGCGCGAAGACGCGTTGCGCCGGCAGCGCCGCCATGTAGCCGGCCGAGGCGGCGGTCCCGCCCATCACGGCGATCACCGGCTTGTCCTGCGCGACGCGGGTGAGGCTGGCGTAGAGCGCCTCGCCGCCGGCGACGCTGCCGCCGGGGCTGTCGATGGCGACGATCACCGCGCGCACCGCATCGTCCCGCCGCGTGCGCTCCAGCGCCTCCGCCAGGCGGCGGTCGTCGCCGATGAAGCCTTCCACCTTCAGCCGCGCGACATGCGCGCCGCCCGGCAGCAGGCCGGCCGCGTCGTCGCGCAGCGCCACGGCGAAGGCGATGAGGCCGGCGACGGCCAGCACCGCGAGGCCGCGCCAGAGGGACAGCCGTCGCTTCAGCCGGCGGCGGTCGAGCAGGAGATCGGCATCGAGGGACATGCCCCGCATATGCCTGTCCGGCCCCCGCGGGCCAAGGGCCGTTCGCGATGCGGTCGCAGTACCGTGCCCGAACGAAAAAGCCCCGGGCAGCGGCGCTGCCCGGGGCCTGGTCCAACCGGCCGTGTGGCCGGAAGGCTTACTCCTCGCCGCCCTGGTTCCGGCGGCGGATGGCGGCGCCCAGGATGTCGCCGAGCGAGGCGCCGGAGTCGGAGGACCCGTACTCCTGCATCGCCTGGCGCTCCTCCTCGACTTCCTTGCCCTTGATGGTCAGGGCCAGGCGGCGGCCGGCGCGGTCCACGGCGGTGACCTTCGCGTCCACCTTCTCGCCGATGGCGAAGCGCTCGGGGCGCTGGTCGGCGCGGTCGCGGGCGAGCTCGGCGCGACGGATGAAGCCCGTCAGCACGTCGTCCACCTTCACCTCGATGCCGTTGGACTCGACCTTGGTCACCACGCAGGTGACGACCTCGCCCTTGCGGATGCGATCCAGCACTTCCGCGGCCGGGTCGGCCTGGAGCTGCTTGATGCCGAGGGAGATGCGCTCCTTCTCGACATCCACGTCCAGCACCTTCGCCTTGACGGTGTCGCCCTTCTTGAAGTGCTGCATGGCGACCTCGCCGGGCTCGTCCCAGCTGAGGTCGGACATGTGCACCATGCCGTCGAGATCCGGGCCGAGGCCGATGAACAGGCCGAACTCGGTGATGTTGCGGATCTCGCCCTCGATGACGGCGCCGGGCGGGTTCGCTTCGGCGAAGACATCCCAGGGGTTGCCCACGGCCTGCTTGAGGCCGAGCGAGATGCGCCGCTTCGGGCCGTCCACGTCGAGGATGACCACGTCCACTTCCTGGCTGGTCGCGACGATCTTGCCCGGATGGACGTTCTTCTTCGTCCAGGACATCTCGCTGACGTGCACGAGGCCCTCGACCCCCGGCTCCAGCTCCACGAAGGCGCCGTAGTCGGTGATGTTGGTGACGCGGCCGGAGAACTTGCCGCCGACCGGGTACTTCGTCGCGACATTCTCCCACGGGTCGGCCATCAGCTGCTTCATGCCGAGGCTGATGCGCTGGGTCTCCGGGTTGAAGCGGATGACCTGCACCTTGACCTGCTGGCCGATGGTGAGCGCCTCGCTCGGATGGTTGATGCGGCGCCACGCGATGTCCGTCACGTGCAGCAGGCCGTCCACGCCGCCGAGGTCCACGAAGGCGCCGTAGTCGGTGATGTTCTTCACCACGCCGTCGAGCACCATGCCTTCCTTCAGGCCCTGGACGAGTTCCGCGCGCTGCTCGGCGCGGGTCTCTTCCAGCACGGCGCGGCGGCTGACGACGATGTTGCCGCGGGCGCGGTCCATCTTGAGGATCTGGAAGGGCTGCGGGCTGCCCATCAGCGGCGTCACGTCGCGGACCGGGCGGATGTCCACCTGGCTGCCCGGCAGGAACGCGACCGCGCCGCCGAGATCCACGGTGAAGCCGCCCTTGACGCGGCCGAAGATCACGCCGTTCACGCGCTGCTGCGCGGTGAAGGACTTCTCGAGGTTGGTCCAGGCTTCCTCGCGGCGGGCCTTCTCGCGCGAGAGGATGATGGCGCCGTCACGGTCCTCGTAGCGCTCGACGAAGAGCTCGATGCTGTCGCCGACCTTGACGTCCGGCTTCTGGCCCTGCGGGGCGAATTCCTTGAGCGGCACGCGGCCTTCGGACTTGAGGCCGACATCCACGACGGCGACGTCGTCGTCGATACGGACGACCTTGCCGGTGATGACGGAGCCGGCGAAGCCGGTGTTGTCGCCGAGCGTGGCGTCGAGGAGGGCGGCGAAATCCTCTTCCGCGGAGGGGCGGGCGAGGGTGGTGGCACTTGCCATGCGGTGGGTGGTTCCTGGATCTGGCCCGATGCGGGCCAAGGGGTATGCGCCCCCGCGGGCCTCGCCCACGGGCACGACCTGGCTGCGTCGGTCCCCTGTGGATCCGGGCGGCCCTTCGGCTGAAGGCGGTGTGACGGTCCGCCGCTCCCGGCCCCTGCTGTGGCGGCTGATCCCTCGCGGAATCGTCCCCGGACCGCCGTAACGAAGGGCACCGCAGCGCCCGGGGGCGTGCGGTTCGGCGGTGCGGTTACGCCGCAAAGCTTAACGGAGTCAAGGGAAATCGGCCCATGCGGCGGCGATCCGGCCGGAATCTGGCGCTCGCGGCGCGGTCTGCGGCAAGCTCACGGCCCGATCCCCGGAGACGACCATGTCCGCCAGCCGCACCCTGCCCCCCTCCGCCCGTCCCTTCACGCGCTCCGCCGAGGCGGAGACGACGGTGATCACCGCGGTGGAGGGCCGGCCCCTGCCGGGTCCGGTGCGGCTGCGGACGTTGGCGGTCACGCCGAGCATGGTCTTCGTCGAGACCACCTTCGCGCCCGGCGTCGGCTCCCCGCCGCACAGCCATGCCGACCATGACTCCATCGTCTATGTCGTGCGCGGGCGGATGCGCGTGACGATCGGCGGGGAGACCTGGGAAGCCGGACCGGGCGACGCGTTCCAGCACCTGCCCGGCGTCGTGCATCACATGGAGGCGCTGGAGGAGACGGTGACGGTGGAGGTGAAGAGCCCGCCGGTCAGGACCTGGTAGGCAGACCGAACAGGCGGCCGATGAACGCCAGCGCATCCGCCCGCGCCGCGGCGCCGGCCGCGGAATGGCCGCCGACATGCGCTTCCCGCGCGACGCAGGGATCGTCATAGGTGAAGGGCGCGCCGGTCGCGGCATTCACCAGCAGGCCGGGCTCGATCTCCTCGATGCGACAGTCCCGCACGCTCTGCGCCGGGCCGCGCGCCGCGGCGCCGGACAGCGGGTTGTCGAAGCCGTGGTGGCCGCCGGGATATTCCAGCAGCGCCGCGTCATGACCGGCCGCGGCCAGGCGCTCTACATGCTCGCGCGCGCGGGAGAGCGGGTTCATGTCGTCCGGCGTGCCGTGGAACACCCGGATCGGCCCGGGGATCATCGCCGTGTCCTCCAGGTAGCGCGTCGCGCAATCCGGGTAGAAGGCGAGGTTGCCGACCGGCCGCGGGCCGTCAGGGTTCCACAGCCGGTGGAACCGCGCCATCGCTGCATAGAGCGCACCCTGCCCGCCGCGCGAGAAGCCGAGCACCGCAAGCCGCGCGGGATCGAGCAGCGGATGCGCCGCCAGCAGCGCGAGGGCGCGGTAGATGTCGAGGCAGAAGGCCAGCCGCCCGAGACGCGCCTGGTCCTGCGAGACGCTGGCGAGGCCGCGCCCGCTGAACCCGTCCAGCACGCAGGCCGCCGCACCCATCGCGTTGATCTGCCGCACCCAGAGCGGAATGGACGGCCCGATCCCGCCGGAGCCATGCATCAGCAGCACGCAGGGCTGCCGTCCGCCCCCTTGGGCCAGCGACAGCATCGCCGCGAGCGTGGTCGGCGCACCAACGGCCTCGCCGCGCAGGAATTGCGCGTCGCTCAGGGTCAGCGTCTGCACCGGATGCAACTCGATGCGCGCGGGCAGGTCGCTGAGGCTCATGCCGGCATCCGTGCGCGCACGAGGTCCAGCGCCGCGGCAAAGGCGGCGGCTGCGTCGAGATCCGTGGTGTCCAGCACCACCGCATCGGGGGCAGGCTTCATCGGCGCGGTGGCGCGCTGCGCATCCTGCGCGTCGCGCGCGGCCATCTCGGCCTCCACCTCCGCAAGGTCGCGCGTGACGCCCTTGCCCTGCAGTTCCAGCCAGCGCCGCTTCGCACGCGCGGCGGGGCTGGCGGTGACGAAGAGCTTGGCCGGGGCGTCGGGGAAGATGACGGTGCCGATGTCGCGCCCGTCCATCACCGCGCCGTGGCGGCGGCCGAAATCGCGCTGCCAGTCGAGCAGCGCCGCGCGCACCTCCGGGATCACCGCGACGGCGGAGGAGGCCATGTCGGCCTCCGGGGTGCGGAGGTCCTTCCGTTCCAGGTCGGCCGCCGTCAGCGCGCGGGCCTCGGCCGCGGCGGTGGTTGCGTCGCGCGGATCGCCGCCGCGGTCGAGCACGCGGCGCCCCACCGCACGGTAGAGCAGGCCGGTGTCGAGATAGGGCAGGCCAAGCTCGGCGGCGAGCCTGCGGGCAAGCGTGCCCTTGCCGGCGGCTGCCGGACCATCGACGGCAACGACCCGCGGCGCGCTCACGGCGCGCCCAGCGCCTCCCCGCCCGCCAGCCGGTTCATCAGCGCGGCGAAGCCGGGGAAGGAGGTCTCGATGAAGGCGGCGTCGTCGGCCGTGACGGGGCGTTGCGCCGCCAGGCCGAGCACCAGCGCGCTCATCGCGATGCGGTGGTCCATATGGGTCACCACGGTGCCGCCGCCGGGCGGCGGGCCGCCCGCGCCATGCACGACCAGGTCGTCCCCCTCGATCGCGAAGCGGATGCCGTTCGCTTCCAGCAGCGCGGCGGTGGCGGCCAGGCGGTCGCTCTCCTTCACGCGCAGCTCCTTGAGCCCGCGCATGCGCGTGGTGCCCGCGGCGGCGGCGGCGGCCACGGCGAGGATCGGGTATTCGTCGATCATCGAGGGCGCACGCTCGGGCGGGACATCCACGGCGCGGAGTGCGGAAGCCTTCACGCGCAGGTCGGCCACCGGCTCCCCGCCCTCGATCCGCTCGTCCAGGCGGGTGATGTCGGCGCCCATCTCGGCGAGAGTGGCGAAGAGGCCGGCGCGCAGCGGGTTCATCCCCACGCCGCGCAGCAGGATCTCGCTGCCCGGCACCAGCAGGGCCGCGACCGCGGGGAAGGCGGCCGAGGAAGGGTCGCCGGGCACCACCACCGGCGCGGCGACCAGCTCCGGCTGGCCGGTGAGTTCGATCACGCGGCCGTGGCCCTCGATGCCGACTTCGACGGTCGCGCCGAAGTGACGGAGCATGTTCTCCGTGTGGTCGCGCGTCGCCTCGGGCTCCACCACGCGGGTGATGCCGCGGGCGCAGAGCCCCGCCAGCAGGCAGGCCGATTTCACCTGCGCCGAGGGCACGGGCACGCGATAGTCGAGTGGCAGGGGATCGGCCGCGCCCTCCACCGCCAGCGGCAGCCGGCCGCCGGCGCGGGTGGCGAAGCGGGCGCCGGTGGCCGACAGCGGCTCGGTCACCCGCTTCATCGGGCGCTTCCGCAGGCTGGCATCGCCCGTCATCACCGCGAACAGCTTGTGGCCGGCCAGAAGGCCGCAGAGCAGCCGCGCCGCGGTGCCGGAATTGCCCATGTCCAGCACGTCCTCGGGCTCGACCAGGCCACCGATGCCGCGGCCGGCCACGCGCCAATGCCCGCCGCCGAGATTCTGCACCGTCGCGCCGAGCGCGCGCATCGCCGCCGCGGTCCGCAGCACGTCCTCGCCTTCCAGCAGCCCGGTGATCTCGGTGGTGCCGACCGCGAGGGCGCCGAACATCAGGGCGCGGTGCGAGATGGACTTGTCCCCGGGGACGGCGGCCTTGCCCGAAAGGGGCCGGGCGGGCGCCCGGGCGGCCAGGAGACGAGCGGCGGGGGTGTCGTGCATGGGCGGCGCGTTTGACATGGGGGGCGCAAAGTGGCAATCGCGCGGGTCATTTTTCAGCCCCGCAGCGCGCAGCCGCCACACCAACCCTGCGCGCTGCGGGGCCTTTTGCGAGAACACTCCATGGCCAAGCCTGAACTCGGACTGAAGCGCGTCTGCGTCGCCTGCGGCACGAAGTTCTACGACCTGATGCGCGCACCGGCGATCTGCCCGAAATGCGGCACCGAGCAGCCGGCGGAGCAGCCGAAGCTGAAGCGCGCCCCCGCGCCGCCGGATGACCGCGTGAAGAAGCGCGCCGCCCCGGCCGAGGCCGATGCCGACGACATCGTCGAGGTGGACGCCGAGGAGGGCGACGAGGCGATCGAGGACGCCGAGGAGCTCGAGGACGCGGACGAGACGCTCGGCGACGAGATCGAGGTCGAGAGCGACCGCGAGGAAGAGACCTGATCCTCGCCGCGCGGGCCGGGGCGACGGCGTGTCGCCCTTCCGCATCGGCCTGACCGAGGCCCTCGGCGCCCCGGCACTCGCCATGGGCGCCACCTTCCTGGCCTTCGGCGCCGCGGTCGCCGAGGTCGGGCTGACGCTCTCCTGGGCGCTGCTCTGCACCGCGACGGTCTATGGGATGGCGGGGCAGCTCGTGCTGCTGGGGCTGGCCGCCGGGCCGGGCGGAGCGGTGCTGCCGGCCGTCGTCGCTGCAACGGCCGCCAATGCCCGCTTCCTGCCGATGTCGGTGGCGATCGCGCCGCTGCTCGGGCGCGGCTGGAAGCGCGCCCTGGCGCTGCCTTTCATCGCGATCACGCCCTGGGCGCCGGCGATGCGCCGGCTGCCCGGCCTGCCGGAGCCGGACCGGCTGGCCTGGTTCCTGGGATTCGCACTGGCCTCCTGGACGGCGGCACTGGCGGCGACGGCGGCGGGGCATCTGCTGGCGCCGCACCTGCCGCCCTTCCTCCGCGCCGCGTTGCTGTTCACCAACCCGCTCTATTTCGGCCTGCTGCTGGCGGCCGACCTGGCGCGGCCGGGCGTGCGCCCCGCGGTGATCGGCGGAATCGTGGCGGCGCCGCTGGCGCTCTGGCTCGGCCCGGCCTGGGGGCTGCTGGCGGCGGGGCTGGCGGGCGGCACTGCCGCTTTCCTCTGGCAGCGACGCGGGAAGGGGTCGCGCCGGTGACCGGTGCCGACCTCGCCCTGGCGCTGACCGTTGCCGCGATGGTGACGCTGCGCGGCGCGGGGCTGCTGCTGGGCGGCGTGCTGCGGCCCGATCATCCGGTGATCGCCTGGGCGGCCGCCGTCTCGGTCGCGACGCTCGCCGCCTTCGTCGTGCTGGCGATCGCCGTGCCGGGCGGGCTGCTGGCGACGGTGCCCTGGCCGGCGCGGGTGGCGGGCGTGCTGGCCGGCGCGCTGGGGTGGCGGCTGTTCCGCGGCGCGCTGCTGCCGGCCCTGCTGACCGGCCTGGCCGGGCTGATGCTCAGCTGGTGGGCGCTGGGCTGAACCCGTAGAGAAGCGCCGGATTCTCCACCAGGATCTTTTGGCGCGTTGAAGCGTCCGGCGCCCAGTCGGTGAGCGCGTCGAGCAGCGCGGCGTCGTCCGGCATCGCCGTCGCGTTCGGATGCGGCCAGTTGGTGCCCCAGAGCATGCGATCCGGCGCGGACCGCACCAGCGCACGGGCAAGATCGCGCACGGCAAAGGGATCGGCCTGGTCCAGCGCATAGGGCGACGAAAACTTCACCCAGCCGGTGCCGGCCTGCAGCCGGTCCATCACCACGCACCAGGCGGGATGCGCCGCCCAGTCCCGCAGCGGCAGCAGCGCGAAATGGTCGAACACCACGTCGCAGGGCGCGGCGCGCAGCACATCGGCGAGGTCGGCGATCATCGCCGCGGTCATGAACACCTGCAGATGCCAGCCGACGTCCGCCAGCCGCTTCGCCAGCGGCGCGACATCCGCGGCTGTCAGCGGAGGGCCGGAGACGAGGTTGGCGCGCGCGCCGCGCACGCCCTTCGCCGCCATGACGCGCAGATCGGCGGGCTTCGCATCGGGCGGCACCACCGCGACCATGCGCGCGCGCTCGCCGGCCTGCTCCAGCGCCGCCAGGTGCAGCGAATTGTCGAAGCCATAGGTGGAAGGCTGGATCAGCACATGCCGCTGCACGCCGAGCCGCGCCAGCAGCCGCGCATGATCGGCCAGCGTCGCCGTCGCATGCGGCCGCCCGCCCGGCGCGATCGGCGCGGCGGCGTCGTAGACATGGTGGTGGCAGTCCACCGCGCCGGCCGGCACCGCGAGCCTCGGCCGTTCGGTGCCGCGGGTGAAGGGAATGGCGTGCTGCTCCATAGGGTCTAGGCTAGCCCGGCCCCGAGGAGGAAACGAGATGCGCGTGCTGCTGACGCACACCCCCGAGATGCGCGTGAACTACTACCCAGACCGCGCGCTCGCCGCGCTGCGCCAGGTGGCGGAGGTGGTGCTGCACGACGGCGAGGCGCCGCTGTCGGGCCTCGCGCTGGCGCGCGCGGCGGCGGGTTGCCAGGCCATCGTGGCGGACCGCGCGACGCCGGGCACGAAGGAGACCTTCGACAACGCGCCCGACCTCGTCGCCTTCCTCCGCGTGGCCGTGGATGTCTCGACGATCGACATCGCGGCGGCGTCCTCGCAGGGCGTGCTGGTGACGCAGGCGACGCCGGGCTTCGGCGCGAGCGTGTCGGAACTCGCCATCGGCATGATGGTGGACCTCGCGCGCAACGTCTCCGAATACACGGTGGCCTACCAGGCCGGCCGCCTGCCGGAGCCGCGCATGGGCCGCCAGCTGGAAGGCCGTACGCTGGGGCTGGTCGGCTATGGGCTCATCGCGCGGCGGATCGCCACGGTCGCGCTGGCGATGCGCATGAGCGTCATCGCGCATGACCCCTTCGCACCGATCGAGGATGCGGGCGTGGAATCCGTGCCGCTGGACCGCGTCTGGGCCGAGAGCGACGTGGTGATGCCGCTCGCGGTCTCGATCCCCGCGACGCGGCACATCGTCAACGCGGCCTCGCTCGCCGCGATGAAGCGGGGCGTGCTGCTGGTGAATCTCTCGCGCGGCGAGCTGGTGGACGAGGCGGCGCTGGCGGCGGCGCTGGGCAGCGGGCATGTCGCGGGCTTCGCGATGGATGTCGGCAGCGCGCCCGACCAGCGCCCGGACCCGGCGCTCGCCGCGCGCGCGAATGTCGTGGCGACGCCGCATATCGGCGGGCTGACGCCTGAAGCGGCGGAGCACCAGGCGATGGATACGGTGCGCCAGGTGGCGGATTTGGCGCGCGGCGTGATGCCGGAGCGCGGGCTGAATGCGAAGAAGGCGACGCGGCTCGCGCGCCTCGGCATCACCCCTTCGGCAGCACCCAGCGGTTGATCGCCACCGCCAGGGCCACGGTGCCCGCGGCCGCCAGCAGGAAGCCCGGCGTGAAGCCGGCTTCCGCGATGATGGTGCCGAACACCACCGCCCCGAGGCTCTGGCCGAGGAAGAGCGACATCGCGAAGCCCGCTACCGCCGTGCCGCGCGCTTCCGGCAGCGCTTCCGTCGCACGCGCCTGCAGCACGCCGTGCAGCATGAAGAACAGCAGCCCGAGCATCGCCTGCGCGCCCGCCACCACCCACCAGGCGGGCGCGAGGGCCATGGCGGCGAGCGCGGCGCCGAGGCCGAGGCCGCCCCACAGCACCATGCCCCGCTCGCCGAGCCGCTTCACGAGACGGCCGGCGCTGCGCGTGTAGACGAAGGCGCCGAGGCCGAAGCCCGCCACGGCGAGCCCCGCCTCGGCGGCCGAAAGGTCGAAGCGCTGGATCAGCAGCGAGGCGATGAAGGGCACCGCGCCACCGAACAGCAGCATGCCGTCCAGCGCCGTCACCAGCATCAGTCGCCGCCCCGCGGGCCGTTCCAGCAGGCGCAGGAAGCCGCCGAAGCCGGGGCGGCCGCCGCGCCCGCCCTGCTTCCAGCCGGGACCGAGCAGCAGGATGAAGAGCAGCGCGATGGCCGCGCCGATGCCGCCGAGCACGAGGAACGAGGCGCGCCAGCCGGCGAATTCGGCGACGATGCCGGAGATCGGGCCCGCCAGCAGCGTCGCCATCACCATGCCCGTCAGGAAGCGCCCGATCGTCGCCTGGCGATGCTCATAGGCCACGCTGTCGCCGATATGCGCCATGAAGAGCGGGATGGTCGCCGCGGCGAAGAAGCCGGACAGCACGCGCATCGCCAGCAGCGCGACGAGGTCGGGCGCGAGCGTCGCGCCGAGCAGGGTGGCCGCGTAGAGCGCCATCGCAACCGCTGCGACGCGCATCTTGCCGAGCGAATCGCCGACCGGCCCGGCTGCGAACTGGCCGAGGCCATAGGCCATGGCGAAGCCCGCGATCAGCGGCGCGACCGCGCCGAGCCCGACGCCGAACTCGCCCGCGAGCATCGGCAGCAGCGGGTCGAGGATGCGCAGGCCGCAGCCGACGGTGAAGGCCGCCATCGCCATCAGCCAGATGGGCGGCGAGATGGCGGGCTGGCGGTCAGACACGCTGCAGGCGTTCGTGCGGTTCGGGCGGCAGTTCGACCGCGATGGCATCGCCGGCCGCGACCTCGCCGCCCGCGATCACCACGGCCATGATCCCGGCCTTGAGCAGCACTTCGCCATCCGCGCCGCGTCCGATCAAAGCGCGCATCAGTCCCGGCCGGAAATCGTCGAGCTGATGACAGGGATTGCGCAGCCCCGTCACCTCCGCGACCGCATCGGCGCCCAGATGCAGCCGCGCGCCGCGCGGCAGCGCCAGCAGGTCGAGCCCGCGAGTCGTCACGTTCTCGCCGAGATCGCCGGGCGCGACGTGGAAACCGGCGGCGGCGAGATCCTGCAGCGTCTCCTCCGCGATCAGGTGCAGCTGTCGGAGATTGGGCTGCGACGGATCGCGCGCGACGCGCGAGCGGTGCTTCACCGTGACGCCCGCATGCGCGTCGCCTGCCACGCCGAGGCCGGAAAGCAGGCGGATGCTGGGCAGACGGGGCTTCGAGAAGCCGTGGATGGCGCTGGCGGCGACGGCCTGGACCGTGCCGCTCACGCGGCGTCGGCCTTGCGGCGCGCGCGCTCGCTTTCCGTCTTGAGCTGGCCGCAGGCGGCCAGGATGTCGCGGCCGCGCGGGCGGCGGATCGGGCTGGAATAGCCTGCCGCCGCGACGATCTCCGCGAAGCGCCGCACCTGCTCGGGCTTGCTGGTGAGATACGGGCTGCCGGGCCAGGGGTTGAAGGGGATCAGGTTGACCTTTGCCGGGATGCCCTTGATCAGCCGCACCAGTTCCTTCGCTTCCGCCTCGCTGTCGTTCACGCCGCGCAGCATGACGTATTCGAAGGTGATGCGCCGCGCATTGCTCGCACCCGGATAGCGGCGGCAGGCGGCGATCAGCTCCTCGATCGGATACTTCCGGTTCAGCGGCACGATCTCGTCGCGTAGCTCATCTGTCACGGCGTGCAGCGAGACGGCGAGGTTCACGTTCAGCTCCGCGCCGCAGCGATCCATCATCGGCACGACGCCGGAGGTGGAGAGCGTGATGCGCCGGCGGCTGAGGGCGAGGCCCTCGTGGTCCATCACGATCTTCAGCGCCTTGGCGGTGTTCTCGTAGTTGTAGAGCGGCTCGCCCATGCCCATGACGACGATGTTGGACAGCAGCCGCGGCGTGCCGTCCTTCGGGCTCGGCCATTCGCCGTAGCTGTCGCGCGCGGCCATGAACTGCCCGACGATCTCCGCGGCGCCGAGGTTGCGTACCAGCTTCTGCGTGCCGGTGTGGCAGAACCGGCAGGAGAGGGTGCAGCCGACCTGGGTGGAGATGCAGACCGCGCCGCGATCCTCGTTGAGGTCGGGGATGTAGACCGTCTCCACCTGCTGCCCGTCGCGGAAACGGAACAGCCACTTGCGCGTTGTGTCCTCGCTGGTCTGCTCGGTCGCGACCTCGGGCCGGCCGACCACGAAGCGCTCCGCGAGCTTCGCCTGCATCGGCTTGGCGATGGTCGGCATCTGCGCGAAGTCGGTGACGCCCTGGTGGTAGATCCAGTGCCAGAGCTGGCGGGCGCGGAAGGGCTTTTCGCCGATCGCGACCATCTCGGCTTCCAGCTCCGCGCGCGAGAGGCCGACGAGGTCGCGGCGGCCATCCGGCAGCGTCGCCGCCGGCGGCGCGAAGAGCGCGGCCTTGGCCAGGATGCGTTCCCGCTCGGTCTGCGTAAGGTCGGCGGCCGCCGGAGAAGCGCTCACCGGCCCGGCCTTGCCTGGGGCGGGCATTCACGGCCGATCGCCTCATACGCCGCGGTGAAGCCGCTGAGCGAGAAGGTGTCGGTCACGTTGCCGCGCGACCCGGGGGTGCGCGTCAGCGCCTCCCGTCCGGCCTTGAAGGCGGCGATCAGCTCCGCCCCGTCCTGGAAGAAGGCGCTCGACTGCACGACGCCGTAGGAGCGGTATTCCTGCGTGCCGACCGCCAGCGCGGATTCGGCGCCGCGCGCCAGGGCGAACCCGACCGAGACCGCCACCTGGTCGCGCCCGCCCGGGCGATGCGTCACGGTCAGGGTGACCGGGCCGCGGTTCGGCGGCGCGCCCTCGCTGCGCATGGCGCGGGTGAAGGCGTAGCAGACCTTGCGCCCGCTCTCCTGATGCGTCGCGGCCGTCCAGTTCTGGAAGGCGCCGAGCCGCGCGGGCGCCTGCCTCTGCTGGGCGGCGGCGGGAAGGGCGAGGAGCAACGCGGCGGCGGCGGCCGGAACGGCGAGGGAACGGCGGCGGAGCATGCCGGCTAGATACGGCGCGAGGTCCGGGGGGACAACCTCGCGCCTTCCGCGATGGGCGCGGCGCGCCTATGCAGGCCGCCGATGGCCGACCGCACCGACCTCCAGCTCGCCGCGCAATACGAAGCCTATCCCTACCCCGCCCGCGACCCGCGGGACGAGGCGAAGCGGCTGGTGGTGGGCAGCCCCTCCCACCTGCGGGAGGTGGACCACTGGATCTTCGGCGCCCGGCGCCCGGCCTCCCGCCCGCTGGACGCGCTGATGGCCGGGGGCGGATCGGGCGACGGCACGATCATGCTGGCGCAGCAGCTGGCCTGGCTCGGGCGGCCCGGCCGCGTCACCTGGCTCGACCGCTCGGCCCATGCGCGCAAGGTGGCCAGCGCCCGGGCGGCGGCGCGGGGCCTCGACAACATCGCCTTCGAGGAAGGCTCGATCCTGGAGCTGCCGGGATCGGGCCTCGGGCCCTTCGACTATGTGGATTGCTGTGGCGTGCTGCACCACATGCCCGACCCGGCTGCGGGTCTCGCCGCGCTGGTCTCGGTGCTGGCGCCGGGGGGCGGGATCGGGCTCATGGTCTATGCGCCGCATGGCCGCACCGGCGTCTACATGCTGCAGGACGCGCTGCGCCTGCTCGCCCCGCCCGACCAGCCGCCGCCCGCGCGCGTGGAGGTGGCGAAGCGGCTTTGGAAGCAGGTGCCGGAGACCGCCTGGCTGCGCCGGAACCCCTGGATCGAGGACCACATCAAGGGCGGCGATGCGGGCCTCTACGACCTGCTGCTGAACCCGCGCGACGTGGCCTTCACCGTGCCGCAGCTCGCCGCGCTGATCGCCGGCGCCGGCCTGCGCATCGCCTGCCTGGTGGAGCCGCTGCGCTACGATCCCGACACCTGGCTGGCCGATCCCCGCCTGCGCGCCCGCACGGCGGAGCTCGACCCGCTGCAGCGCGCGGCGCTGGCCGAGGCGATCTGCGGCAACATGGGCATCCACATCGCCTATTGCGTCCGCGCCGAGGACCCGGTGCTTACGCCGGCCTGGGAGGACGACGCGGCGGTGCCGGTGCTGCGCGAGCTGGACGGGCCGAGCCTGGCCAAGGGCCTTCGGCCGGATGGCGTGGTGCCGGTGACCTGGGACGGGTTGCGCGCGATGGTGCCGTTGCCGCGGCTGGCCGGCGCCTTCCTGCAGCGCGTGGACGGCCGGCGCAGCTGGGGCGAGATCACCGCGGAGGTCGTGGCGGCCGGCGCCTCGGCCGAGCAGGCGGCGCGCGACCGCGCCGCGCTCTCGCGCACGATGGAGAAGCTCAATCGGCTCTTGCTCGCCGCCCCCGCACACTGACCGCGGGCCTTGTTGGCGCGGCGTCCGGCGCCCACATCCGGGGTGAACCGCGGGTGCCCATGCGGGGCCCGCACCCTTCCATGTTGCTCCCCGCGAGGATGTGGAGATGACCGACGACCCCTACGCCGCGCTCGGCGTGAAGCGGGACGCGTCGCAGGACGAGATCCGGCGCGCCTACCGCAAGCTGGCGCGCAAGCACCACCCCGACCTCAATCCCGGCGACAAGGCCGCGGAGGAGGCGTTCAAGCGCATCGCGGCGGCGAACGACCTGCTCTCCGACCCCGAGAAGCGCGCCCGCTTCGACCGCGGCGAGATCGACGCCTCGGGCCAGGAGAAGCCTCAGCAGCGCTACTACCGCGACTTCGCAGAAGCAGGCGGGCCGCAGGGCTATGCCTCCGATGCCGGCTTCGCCGACATGGCGGATGCCGACGAGATTCTTTCGGAACTTTTCGGCCGGCGCGCCGGCCGTGGCGGCGCGCGCGGCGGCGCCGGCATCCGCATGCGCGGCGCCGACCTGCATGGCCGGCTCTCGCTCGATTTCCTCGAGGCGGTGAACGGCGCGAAGAAGCGCGTGACGCTGCTGGAAGGCGAGACGGTGGACGTGACGGTGCCGCCCGGCACGCGCGACGGCCAGGTGCTGCGGCTGCGCGGCAAGGGGGCGCCCGGCTTCGGCGGCGGCCCGGCCGGCGACCTGCTGGTGGAGGTGCAGGTCGGCGAGCACCGGCACTACAGCCGCAAGGGCGACGACATCCTGCTCGACCTGCCGGTCACGCTGCCGGAGGCGGTGCTGGGCGGAAGGATCGAGGTGCCGACGCCGGCCGGCGCCGTGATGGTGAACGTGCCGAAGGGATCGAACACCGGCACCGTGCTGCGGTTGAAGGGCCGCGGCGTGCCCCGCGCCGATGGCAGCCGCGGCGATGCCTATGTCACGCTGCGCCTGGTGTTGCCCGACCGGCCCGATCCCGAGCTCGAGGAGTTCGCGGCACGATGGCAGGCGGGGAAGGCGCAGCAGCCGCGCGCCGGGATGGAGGGCTGAGCATGGAGGACGGCGACGATGCGCTGCGCCGTGCCCGCCTCGATCCGGCGCTGGTCGAGGCCTGGGTGGCAGAGGGCTGGATCCTGCGGCGGGAGGAAGGGGGCTGGACGGAGCTCGATCTCGCGCGGGCCTGCCTGATCCGCGACCTGCGCGAGGATCTCGGCGTCAACGAGGCGGGGATCGAGGTGGTGCTGGACCTTCTGGACCAGCTGCACGGCCTGCGCGCCGCGCTGCGCGGCCTGGCCGGGACGGTGCAGGGATTGCCGGAGCCGCTGCGCCAGGAGGCACTGGCGGCGCTTCGGCGCGGGCGCGGCTGAGGCGGGCCTCAGCCGCCGCGCTGCCCCCGACCAGCCTGGGTAAGGGGCAGCAGGCTGCCCCTTACTTCGGCGTCCGACGCGATGCGTCGAACCCCCCGCAAGCGGGGGAGGGGGAAGGCCCTCAGATGGCTTCCTTCAGCTCCTTGGCGGGGCGGAAGGCGATCTTCTTGGAGGCC
Organism: Falsiroseomonas bella; assembly: GCF_003173615.1. Classification (GTDB taxonomy): domain Bacteria; phylum Pseudomonadota; class Alphaproteobacteria; order Acetobacterales; family Acetobacteraceae; genus Falsiroseomonas; species Falsiroseomonas bella. Next base: position 1,415,573 of record NZ_QGNA01000001.1, read on the forward strand.
GGGATCTGGATCTCGGCGCCGGTCGCGGGGTTGCGGCCGGTGCGCGCCGCGCGGGAGCGGACCTCGAGCACGCCGATCCCCGAATAGCGGATCTTGTTGCCCTTCTTGAGGTGCGCCGCGAAGGCGTCACCGAGGTCGTTCACGATCGCCTCGACCTGCCGCTTCGGCATGTCGTGCTTCTCGGCCAGTTCCGCCGCGATCTGCTTCACCGTCACCGTGCTGGGAGCGGCGGCCTTGGCCTTGGCCGCCGGAGCTGCCTTGGGTGCCGCGCCCTTGCTGCTCGCCTGCTTTGCCATCTGGTTTCCTCATCCATGGTTGCACGCCCGGACCGGATGGCCGGCGGGGCGCCGGCACCGCCCCGAGTCCTGCAGGGCGCGGACTCTCGATAGGAGAGCGCAAGGGCCGCCGCAACTGGTGAAACGGCCACGTACGCACGGAAAATGCGGCGCGGCGGGCATCCGGCCGCCGCGCGGCCGAAGTTTCGTCCGATTTCGGAACGAAGGGCCGGGTCAGTCGGCGCGCGGATGTGCCTGGCGCCAGGTCTGCAGCAGCGCGGCCGCGTCCACCCTGGTGTAGCGCTGCGTGGTGGAGAGGCTGGCGTGGCCCAGCAATTCCTGGATCGCCCGAAGGTCTGCGCCGCCGCCGAGCAGATGCGTCGCGAAGGAATGCCGCAGCGCATGCGGCGTCGCGTGTTCCGGCAGGCCGGCGAGGCGGCGGAACTGCCGCAGCGACCGCTGCGCCACGGCCGGGTCCAGCCTGGCGCCGCGGGCGCCGAGGAACAGGGGCTGGTCCGGCGCCGGATCGGGATGCTGCGCCAGCCAGGCGGCGATCGCCTGGCGCACCGCCGGCAGCACCGGCACCAGGCGCTCCTTGCCGCCCTTGCCGCGCACACGCAGACCGCCTTCCGCGCCCGGTCGCGGCGCGTCGCGCACATCGAGGGCCAGCGCCTCCGCGATGCGGAGGCCGCAGCCATAGAGCAGGGTGAACAGCGCGACGTCGCGCGCCGACTGCATCGCGGGATGCATCGCGCGCTCCGGGTCGTGCACCAGGCCGATGTCGCGTGCCACTTCCTTCGCTGCCTCGGGCGTCAGCGCGCGCGGGACCGGCGCCTTGGCACGCGGGCCGCGCAGCCCGGCCAGCGCGGCGGTGTCGCCGCCATGCCGCCGCGCGAGATGGCGCAGGAAGCCGCGGATCGCGGCGAGGCGGCGCGCCCGCGTGGCGTTGGAATCGCCTTCGCGCGCACGGTCGGCCAGGAAGGCGCGCAACTCGGCGGGGCGCAGCGCGCCGAGCGCGGCGCGGTCCGGCTCCTCGCCCAGGTGCCGCGTGAGGAAACCGAGGAAGAAGCCGAGGTCGCCCCGGTAGGCTTCGATGGTGTTGTCGCTCGCGCGGCGTTCGCGCGCGAGGAGGTCGAGCCATTCCGCGACGGCGGCGGTGCCGTCCATCACCTGGCGAGCGCGGCGGCGACGGCGCGGCCGAGGAAGGCGAGGGTCTGCGCGGACTGCCGGGCCGGCAACGCGACCGACTCGCGGGCGCCGAGGGCGAGCAGGCAGGGCGTGCCGCACCAGAGCGGCACCTTCACCAGGGCGTCGCGCACCACCAGCGGCGCGGCTTCCGCATGCAGCAGGTCGCGCTCCGTCACCTCGCTGCGCACGAGCGCGTCGCGCCCCGGGCCGATCAGCCGCGCCACGGCGCCCGGCGGCAGGATGCGCACGCCGTGGCGGGGCAGGGCCGTCTCGGCACGGCCGTTGATCACGGCCCGCGCCGCGGGCGCTTCGGCCAGCAGGGCGCAGCTTTCCACCCGCAGCAGCGGCGGCCATTCATGGGCGATGGTGTCGGGCACGTCGCGCGCGCGCATCAGCGCCAGCACGGCGAGGCGCACGCGCAGCACCAGGCCGGTGCCTGCCCGGCCATCGGCGACCGCCGCCTGCATCTCGGCTTCCAGTGCGCGCAGCCGGGCGCGCTCGGCGGCGACCATCGCGGCCATGTGATCGGCGAGATTCTCGCCATGGACCCGCTTCGGCGGCGTGAGGGCCCGGTAGAGTTCCGGGCGTCGCGCCAGGAAATCGGGGTTCGCAACGAGGAAGGCCGCGACCTCCTCGGCCATCGGATCGTGGTCGAGGATCGGCGCGGCCGCGTTGCTCACAGGATGGACTGCCCCGTCTTCTTCCAGTCGGCGAGGAAGGCCGAAAGGCCGCTGTCGGTCAGCGGGTGCTTGAGCAGCTGGCGGATCACCGCCGGCGGAAGGGTCGCGACATGCGCGCCCATCTTCGCCGCCTGCACCAGATGCATCGGGTGGCGGACGGAGGCGACCAGCACCTCGGTCTTCAGATGCGGGTAGTTGCGGTAGATCTGCACGATGTCGGCGATCAGCCCCATCCCGTCGGTCGAGATGTCGTCGAGCCGGCCGACGAAGGGGGAAATGAACGCCGCGCCCGCCTTCGCCGCCAGCAGCGCCTGCGCCGCCGAGAAGCAGAGCGTCACGTTCACCGGCGTGCCCTCGTTCGCAAGCGCGCGGCAGGTGCGGAGCCCCGCCTCCGTCAGCGGCACCTTCACGGCGACGTTGGCGGCGATGCCGCGCAGGTACCGACCCTCGACCAGCATCGTCTCGAAGTCGGTGGCGGTGACCTCGGCGCTGACGGGGCCCGGGGTGATGGCGCAGATCTCCGCGATCACCTCGGCCATCTTGCGACCCGACTTGGCGATGAGGCTCGGGTTGGTGGTGACGCCGTCAACCAGGCCGGCCTCGGCCAGGGCGCGGATCTCGGACACCTCGGCGGTGTCCACGAAGAATTTCATCCTATATTGTCCCTGGAACGCGCACCCTGGATGGGATTGCGGTCTGCACATGAACTGAGAGCAAACATACAGGATGCATGAGCCCAGGCGGAAGTCGCCGCCACCGAACCAACCATCGGGCGTTGCCGCCGCGCCACGGATTCGCGTTCTGCTGCCCCTGCCGCTGACGGCGGGTGCCTATGACTACCGGCTGCCCCCCGGGTTGCAGGCGCGGCCTGGCAGCTTCGTGGTGGTGCCGCTCGGCGGACGGGAGGTGGTGGGCGTCGCCTGGGATGGCGAGCCCGATCCGTTGCTGCCTGCCCGGCGGCTGAAGGACGTCCGGGGCGTGCTGGACGCGCCGCCGATGCGCGAGAGCCTGCGCCGCTTCGTGGACTGGGTCGCCGCCTACACCATCACCCCGCCCGGGGCCGTGCTGCGGATGGCGATGAGTGCCCCCGCCGCGCTGGAACCCGCGCCGCAGAAGGCCGGCTGGCAATTGGCGCCGGAGGCGCTGCGGGAGGGAGTCCGGCTCACCCCCGCCCGGCAGCGCGTGCTGGACCACCTGCAGCCGGGCGAGGTGCGCTCCGGCACCGACCTGGCGGAGGCGGCGGGCGTCTCCGCGGGGGTGGTGCGGGGCCTGGCCGACGCCGGGCTGCTTGTGCCGGGCCTGCTGCCGCGGGGCGCCGCCTTCCCGCTGCCCGACCCGGAGCATCCCGGCCCGACGCTCGGCCCCGATCAGGCGGCCGCGGCCGAGGCGCTGCGCGCCAAGGTGATGTCGGGACAGTTCGGCGTGACGCTGCTGACCGGCGTCACCGGCTCCGGCAAGACCGAGGTGTATCTGGACGCCGTCGCGGAATGCCTCCGGCAGGGACGCCAGGCGCTGGTGCTGCTGCCGGAGATTGCCTTGAGCGCGCAATGGCTGGAGCGCTTCCGGCGACGCTTCGGGGTGGATCCGGCGCTGTGGCATTCGGAGCTGTCGTCCCGCACGCGGCGCGACACCTGGCGCGCCGTGGCGGAAGGCGCGGCGCCGGTGCTGGTCGGGGCGCGGTCCGCGCTGTTCCTGCCCTATCCCGATCTCGGCCTGGTCGTGGTGGACGAGGAGCACGAGACCGCCTTCAAGCAGGAGGAGGGCGTGATCTACCACGCGCGCGACATGGCCGTGGTGCGCGCGCGCTTCGCCGCCGCCGCCTGCGTGCTGGTCTCCGCCACGCCCTCGCTCGAGACGCTGACCAATGCGGAGACCGGGCGCTACGACCACCTGCACCTGGCGGAGCGCCACGGCAGCGCCGGCCTGCCGGCGGTGGAGGCGATCGACCTGCGCAAGGACCCGCCGGAGCGCGGGCGCTTCCTCTCGCCGCCCTTGATCGAGGCGGTGAAGGACACGCTGGCGCGCGGCGAGCAGGCGATGCTGTTCCTGAACCGTCGCGGCTATGCGCCGCTGACGCTGTGCCGGTCCTGCGGCCATCGCATGCGCTGCCCGAACTGCACCGCCTGGCTGGTGGAGCATCGCGCGCAGCGGCGCCTGCAATGCCACCATTGCGGCCACGCCGAGCCGATCCCGGCGCAGTGCCCGGAATGCAAGGCGCTGGGCAGCCTGACCCCGGTCGGCCCCGGTGTGGAGCGCGTGCTGGAGGAGGTGCAGCAGCTCTTCCCCGATGCGCGGCGCATCGTGATGGCAAGCGACACCATCCCCGGCCCCGCGGCGGCGGCGGCGGCGGCGGAGGCGATCGCGACGCGGCAGGTGGACCTGATCATCGGCACGCAGATCGTCGCCAAGGGCTGGCACTTCCCGCATCTCACGCTGGTCGGCGTGGTGGATGCCGATCTTGGCCTCGCCGGCGGCGATTTGCGCGCGGCGGAGCGCACGCTGCAACTGCTGCACCAGGTGTCGGGCCGCGCCGGGCGCGCCGAAGCGCCGGGCAAGGTGCTGCTGCAGACCTTCTCGCCGGACCATCCCGTGATGCGCGCGCTGGTCTCCGGCGACGTCGCCGCCTTCATGGCGGAGGAGGCGGCGGGCCGCCGCCCGGGCCATTGGCCGCCCTTCGGCCGGCTCGCCGCGCTGATCGTCAGTTCCGAGGATGAGCGGGAGGCGGACCGTGCCGCGCGCGACCTCGGGCTTTCAGCGCCGCGCGCCGAGGGCGTGGAGGTACTGGGCCCGGCGCCCGCGCCGCTCGCGCTGCTGCGCGGCCGGCATCGGCGGCGCCTGCTGTTGAAGGCGCGGCGCGACGTGCCGGTACAGCCGCTGCTGCGCGACTGGCTGCATCGCGTGGAACTGCCGAACAGCGTGCGCGTGCAGGTGGATGTGGACCCGGTGGGCTTCCTATAGTCTCCGGGTCAACCACCACGGAGGAGCGACCGTCATGCCCGTCATCCTGCACGGCCCCGGCTATTCCACCTATGCCCGCACCGCCCGCCTCGCGCTGGAGGAGAAGGGCGTCGCCTATGAGCTCAACGAGGTGGACATCCTGACCGGCAAGGGTCATGCGCCGGAGCACCTTGCGCGCCATCCCTGGGGCAAGGTGCCGGCCTTCGAGCATGACGGCTTCACCCTGTTCGAGACGCTCGCCATCACGCGCTACGTGGACGAGGCCTTCCCCGGCCCCGCGCTGCAGCCAAGCGATGTGAAGGCGCGCGCGCGGATGACGCAGATCTGCAGCGTCGTGGACAGCTACGGCTACGCAGCGATCGTCGGCAAGCTGTTCTGGCAGGAGGCGATCGTGCCGATGCAGGGCGGCACGCCGAATGCCGAGATCGCCGCCGAGGGCCTCAAGGTCACGCGGCAGGTGCTGGACGTGCTCGAGGGCCTCGCGGCGGGCGACCTGCTCTGCGGCGGCAGCGTCAGCCTCGCCGACCTTCATCTGCTGCCGGTCGTGGAATATCTGCGCATGACAAAGGAGGGCGGCGCCGCCTTCGCCGCCAAGCCGAAGCTGTCGGCCTGGTGGGAGACGATGAACGCGCGCCCCGCCGTGGTGAAGACGCGGCCGAAGCTCGGCTAGACGCGCTGCTGCCGGCGAAGCGCGTCCTCGACCAGGCGACGGTCGCGCGCTTCCTGGCGGCGGTTGTAGACCACCGCCACCGCCCAGACGACGGCGACGAGCCAGGCCGCCTGCCCCGCCACGAAGGGCAGCAGGATGAAGAGAAGGCCGCCCAGCCAGAGCAGCCCGTTGAACACCGCCTGGAAGGGGCGCCCCTGCAACAGGATCGCCAGCGGCGGAACCAGGATCGCGAGGAGGTAGGACATGCGCGGCAGATGGCCCCGGCATGTCCGCGATTCAACGTCACAGGCCGAGCGCGGCGCGCAGCAGCAGCGCGATCGCACTCAGGCTGAAAACGCCGGCGAGCCACAGGCCGATGAACCAGGCGAGGCGCTTCACCTCAGTGGTGGTATCCCTCGCCAGGCCGCACCTTGCCGCGGAAGAGCCAGTAGACGAAGCCGGTGTAGACCAGGATCACCGGCACCAGCACCGCCGCGCCCACCAGCAGGAAGGCCTGCGTCGCGGGCGGCGCGGCGGCCTGCCAGATCGTCAGCGCGCCCGGCACGATCATCGGCCAGAGGCTGATGCCAAGGCCCGCATAGCCGAGCAGGAACAGCCCGAGCGTGCAGCCGAAGGGAATTGCGTCGCGCCACAACAGGCTGGTGCGCTTGCCCGGGATCGGCGGCGCGGCCAGCGCGCGGAACAGGATCACTGTCAGCACCACCACCAGCACCGGCACGATCCAGGCGATGAAGAGCGCCGGCGCGCGGAACCAGCGCTGCGCGAAGGTGGGCTCGAGGAAGGGCATGATCAGGCTGACCGCCGCCATGAAGCCGAGCGTCACGAGCGTCAGCCAGCGCGCCTGCCGCCGCGCCACCTCCTGCAGCGCGCCTTCCGTCTTCCACACCAGCCAGGTGGCGCCGAGCAGGCCGTAGCCGGCGACCAGCGCGACGCCGGTCAGCACGGAGAAGGGCGTCAGCCAGTCCCACCAGCCGCCGGCATAGCCGCGGCCTTCCACCGCGATGCCCTGCACGAAGGCGCCGAGCACGACGCCCTGGCAGAAGGCGGCGACGGTGCTGCCCAGCCAGAAGCCGTTGTCCCAGGCGCGCTTGCCTGTCTCCGTCTCCTGCCGGAAGCGCATCTCGAAGGCGACGCCGCGGAAGATCAGCGCCAGCAGCATGACGATCAGCGGCATGTAGAGCGCGGGCATGACGATGGCGTAGGCCAGCGGGAACACCGCGAGCAGCCCGCCGCCGCCCAGGATCAGCCAGGTCTCGTTGCCGTCCCACACTGGCGCGATGGAGTTCACCGCCGTGTCGCGCTGCTCGCCGCGCGCTAGGCGCGGGAACAGGATGCCGACGCCGAGGTCGAAGCCGTCCATCGCGATATAGAGGAACACCGCGGTGGCCAGCAGCAGCGCCCAGATCAGGGGAAGGTCGAGCTGCTCCATGCCGGCTACTCCGCGGGACCGGGCTGGGTGATGCGCCCTTCGGGCAGTGACGGGGCGGGCGTGATGCCGGCGGTGCGGATCGGCGCGCCCTCGGCCGGGCCTTCCTGCGCCGGATGCGGCGGCGCGCCCATCAGGCGCAGGATCAGCCAGATGCCGGCGCCGAAGACGACGAAATAGACGACGACGAACATCGCCAGCGAGGTCGCGACCGCCGGCGCTGCGATGGGCGAGACGCTGTCCGCCGTGCGCAGGTAGCCATAGACCGTGTAGGGTTGCCGTCCCGCCTCCGTCACGATCCAGCCGGCCGTCACGGCGATCAGGCCCGACGGCCCCATCGCCACGGCCCAGCGATGCAGCCAGGGCGTGCCGTAGAGCCGGCCGCGCAGGCGCAGCACGAAGGCGGCGATGCCGAGGGCCGCCATCAGCAGCCCGATCGCCACCATCACCCGGAAGGACCAGAACACCAGCGGCACGTTGGTTGGCCGGACGGAGGGCGCGAAGGCCTTGAGCCCCACGATCTCCGCCTCCCAGTCATGGCCGAGGATCAGGCTGCCGAGTCCCGGGATGGCGAGTTCCAGGTCATTGCGCTCCTCCGCCATGTTCGGCAGGGCGAAGAGGATCAGCGGCGCCATCGGGCGGCGTTCCTCCCAATGGCCTTCCATGGCCGCGACCTTCGCCGGCTGGTGTTCCAGCGTGTTCAGCCCGTGCAGGTCGCCCATCACCACCTGCGCGGGCGCGACGAGCAGCGCCATCCACATCGCCATGGAGAACATCAGTCGCGCATGCGCATTCGCCGCATCCCGCAGCAGGTGCGCGGCGCCGACCGCGCCGACGATGAAGGCGGTGGTCAGGTAGGCGGCCAGCACGACATGGCCGAAGCGATAGGGGAAGGACGGGTTGAAGATGAGCGCCCACCAGTCCACCGGCAGGAACAGCCCCTCCGGGCTGATCTCGAAGCCGGCGGGCGTGTGCATCCAGGAATTCGCCGCGATGATCCAGAAGGTGGAGAGCAGCGTGCCGAAGGCGACGGAGCAGGTGGCGACGAAATGCAGCGCCTTCCCCACGCGGTTCAGCCCGAACAGCATCACGCCGAGGAAGCCGGCCTCGAGGAAGAAGGCGGTCAGCACCTCGTAGCCCAGCAGCGGCCCGATGGAGGGCGCGGCGCGGTCGGTGAAGACCGACCAGTTGGTGCCGAACTGGTAGGACATCACGATGCCGGAGACGACGCCCATCGCGAACGCGACGGCGAAGATGCGGAGCCACCACTTGTAGGTCTCGATGAAGACTGCGCGCCCGGTGGCGAGCCAAAGCCCCTCCAGCACCGCGAGGAAGGAGGCGAGGCCGATCGTGAAGGCCGGGAACAGGAAGTGCCAGACGACGGTGAAGGCGAACTGGAAGCGCGCGAGGTCGAGCGCGCTCGGGAAGGCATCCCACGGCATCGGCGGCTCCCGGTTGCCTGGCCGGGAGCCTAGCGCCTTTGCGGCGGCTAGCGCCGCGTCACCTTGGCGTGACGCCGCTTGGTGTGACCGCGGTCGTGCTCAGGCGGCGAGGCGGACCACGCGGCCTTCCATCGCCTCCACGCGGCGCACGCCGATGATCTGGCCGAGATTGCCGGCGACGAGATGCACCATGCCGAGCGGCATGGCGGTGAGCGACACCTCCGCGCGCATCGCCGCGCCGTCGCGCGTAGCGCGCACCGCGTCGGGGATCAGGTCGCGCTTGGCGAAGGGTTCCAGCACGCGGGAGAGCAGGCCGGGCGAGACCTCGGCCGTGACGGTGAAGCGGGCCGCGACCAGCGGCTCCTCGAACTCTGCGGACATTTTCGGAAAACTCCGGATCGGGGGGGGGGACTGGCGGGCACCCGGCCGCGCGCGCCCGCGCCCCGAGGGGCGCTGCGTCTCAGGCGGCCGGGCCGCTAATTCGTCCCGTGAGGATCCGGAGGTGCGTCACGACGCCGTTTTAGCGCCCGGCGCGGCTTCGGGGAAGTCCTCCTCCGCCGGGTGCTTCCCCCCGCCGGTGATGACGAGCTTCTGGTGCGGGTAGGGGATCTCGATGCCGAGCTTGTCGAAGCGCTGCTTGATCCGCCGGTTGAACTCGCGCCCGACGCTCCAGCGTGCCGAGGGATCGGTCTTCACGCGCGCGCGGATCACCACGCCGGAATCCGCCAGCCGCTCGACGCCCAGGATCTCCAGGTCGTCGCGGATCTGCGGGCCGAGCTTCGCATCGGTGCGGATCTCGGCGGCGATCTCGCGCAGCACCTCGCCGACGCGGTCGGTGTCCTCGCCATAGGCGACGCTGACATCGAGCACGGCGAAGCCGAAGTCCCGCGTCATGTTGGTCACAGTGGTCACGGCGCTGAACGGGATGATGTGCACGCTGCCATCCATGGCGCGCAGCTTGATCGAGCGGATGGAGAGCTGCTCCACCACGCCCGACAGGCCGGAGAGCTGCACGACGTCGCCCACCGCCACCGCGTCCTCGAACAGCAGGAAGATGCCGGTGATCACGTCCCGCACCAGCGTCTGCGAACCGAAGCCGATCGCGAGGCCGATCACGCCGGCGCCGGCGATCAGCGGCGCGACGTTCACGCCGATCTCCGTCAGGATGTTGAGCGCGACGAAGATGATGATGCTGGCCGACAGCACGGTGCGCAGCATCGGCAGCAGGGTGCGCACGCGGGCACTGCGCGCCGCCTGCGCGTCCCGCGAGAGCTTCGTGAGGTGGCGCTGGATCGCGGCGTTGGAGAATTCCCAGATCGCAACCGCGACCACGATCGTCAGCGCCATCGAGACGAGCGAGGCGAGCAGCCGCGCGCCGAGCTGCCCGCGCCCGAACCAGGCGAAGGCGTCGAAGCCCCAGGCTTCCATCAGGAACAACAGCGTGACGCAGCCGATCAGCGCGCTGGCGAAGCCCTTGAGCACCGGCAGGTAGCGGTTCGCCCGCGCCTCCAGCCCCGGGTAGCGGCGCGCGAGGTCGGGCCCGATGCGGAAGCCGCGCGTGACGATGCGGCGCATCAGCACATCCGCCAGCTTGGCGAGGCCGAAGATGACGAGGGTCAGCGCCGAGCCGCGCAGCAGGCGCTCGAAGCCGTCGCGGATCTCGAGCGCCCAGACGCCCCAGAGCGCGAACAGCCAGAGGATGGCCAGCAGGTGCCAGATCTCGGCGAGCCGGTTGCGCAGCGCGCGGAACAGCAGCCGCGTGCGGTCCGCCGTCTCCCCTTCCGGCAGGGGCTTGGCGCGCAGGGCATCCGCCACCTGGTGGCGGTTCTGCAGGATCACGATGACCAGCAGGATCGAGACGATCAGCAGCGAGATGCGCAGGATCGCGTCATAGGCGCTCCAGGGCAGGCCGAAGAGCAGGCCGGCCTCGGCCACGGCGTAGCCGAACAGCGCCACAACCACGATCCGGCGGATCCAGATGTTGATGTAGGCCGATGTCTCGTCGCCCACCTGCACCAGGCGCAGATGCGCGGAGGCCGGAGAGAACAGCATCCGCGATCCGGCCATCACCGCGCGCAGCGCGATATAGGCGTTGTTCGCGGTCAGCAGCACGAGCTCGGTCGTCGGCAGCGGACGGACGAAGCCGATCAGGCCGTAGGAGACGACCGCGAAGGCCGCCACGGGGATCAGGTCCAGAACGAAGCGGCCGAGCACCAGCGGGACACGGCGCATCCAGGTCCAGACATTGCCGCGCTCCGGCGCCATCGCGTCCAGCCGGTCGGACCAGCGCCGCAGCGCGCGCGCGGTGATCCACTCCGCCAGCAGCGCGAGGCTGAACAGCAGCGCAAGCTTCCAGGCGGCGTCCAGCACCCGCGTCTGCGTCACCGGGTCGCGCACGATGCCGGCGGCCCAGACGGCGACGCCCTGCACGTCGGTCAGGGCCTGCGCGGCGGCGAGCACGCTTTCCGACAGCGCCTGCAGGCGTTGCGAGGCGCCCATGAGCAGCTGCGCGCCGAGCGTGTTGGGCGCGAGGATCGTGACCTCTGTCGCGGCCGGTGCCGCGGCAGCGCCCTCGGCGGCTGCCGGGGCGGCGGCCGGCGTCCCATTGGCCGCGGCAGGCGCGGCGGAGGCCGGGGCGGTGGCCGCAGGCGCGGCAGCGGCGGGCGCTGCGGCGGCCGGGCTGGCCCGCTGCGCCGCCTCCAGCGCGCGCAGGAACTCGGCGCGCCGCGCATCGTCGCGCAGCACCTCGATCAGCCGTTGGATCTCGCCCGCGGGCGCCGCGGGCGCCGCGGCCGGCGTGGCGGGCGCCTGGGCGCGTGCCGGGCCCAGCGCAGGCATCGTGACCAGGCAGAGCAGGAGGAGGAGTCGGGACAGGACCATCAACGCGGGGGTGAACCGCGCCCCTCCGGCCCGGTCAACCCTGGCGTGCGGCACGCCGGTTGCAGCGCAACAGGCCCGGCCACAGGATCAGCGCCGTGCAAGCCGGCGGCCCCTCCCTCTTCACATTGATGTTGGCACTGCTCGCGGTGCACCTGGCGGGCATGGGCGCCTTCCTGACGGTGCCCGTGCTGGCGCCGGCGATCGGCGCCGAGACCGGCCTGCCGGCCAGCCTCGCCGGCCTGCATACCGCGCTGGCCTATGCCGGCGCCCTGGTCACGGCGCCGCTGACCGGCCCCCTGGTGCGGCGGCATGGCGGCATCCGGGTGCTGCAGGTCGGCCTCGTGGTGGTGGGCTGCGGCCTCATGCTTGCGACGCTTGGCGCGCCCTGGGCGCTGGCGCTCTCGGCCTTCGCGGCCGGCATGGGGCATGGGCCGGTGACGCCGGCGAGCAGCCATGTCATTGCCGCGCGCACCCCGCCGCGCCGCCGGGCGCTGGTGTTCAGCCTGAAGCAGGCCGGCGTGCCGGCAGGCGCCATGATGGTCGCCGCCGTGGCGCCCGCGGCTGCGGTGCTGGGCGGCTGGCGGGCGGGCGTGCTGACGATGGCGCTGACCGCCTTCCTGGTGGCCGCCGCGCTGCAGCCGCTCCGCGCCGCGCTGGATGCGGAGCGCGACCCGCGCGCGGGCGCCGCCGGCCTTCGGGCCGTCGCGCGTGAGGCGACGGGCGCTGTCGGCATGCTGCGGCACGATGCGCTGCTGCGGCGGCTGACCGTGATGTCCTGCTGCTATGGGGTGGCGCAGTTCTGCTTCCTGACCTTCTTCGTCGCCTACCAGGTCGGCACGCTTGCGACGCCGCTGCCCGAGGCCGGGCTGCGCCTGGCGGTGGCGCAGGCCGCGGGGGTGCTGGGCCGGGTCGGCTGGGCGCTGATCGCGGACCGGGGCGGGGCGCGGGCGGTGCTGGTGGCCTGCGGCGTGCTGGCGGCGGCGGCCGGGCTGGTTCTGGCGGCCGCGGGCCCGGGCTGGCCGGTGCTGCCGGTGGTGCTGGCCGGCATCGTGATGGGGGCCTCGGCCGTCGGCTGGAACGGCGTGATGCTGGCCGAGGCCGCCCGGATCGCCCCGCCCGGCCAGGTCGGGGCGGCCACCTCGGCGTTGTCCTTCGCCTTCGGGGTGACGATGCTGGTGGCCCCGCCTGCCTTCACCGGCCTGGTCGCCCTGACCGGGGGCTATGCCGCTGGCTTCCTGCTCTGCGTGGTCACCGCGCTGGGCGGCGCCCTGGCCATCGCGACAGCGCCCCGCCGATAGGTCAGGCGGGTTGCCGTGCCGGCCGGACCTGCCATCTTGGCCGCATGGTGACGGTCCTCAAGGTGCTGGTCGTGGTCTCGGTGCTGGCCACGCTCGGCGTGATGTTCGCCGGCATGGCCGGTCTGGCGCGCAGCGAGCAGGGCGGCGGCGCGCGGTCCAACATGCTGATGCGATGGCGTGTCGGCCTGCAGTTCCTCACCGTCATCCTCTTCCTGCTGCTCCTCCTCGTGATGCGGGGCTGAGGGGAAGCCGCCGTGCCCGCCTTGCCCGGCCGGGTTCCGGCAACTATGGTCCGGCCCGTTTCGCGGCCGCGCCGGCGGCCGGCGGCAGGCCCGGTGCGCCGGCATATCCTGCGCGCATGACCAAGGGATCCGTTGACCGATGAAGATCCTCGTCCCCGTGAAGCGGGTGGTGGACTACAACGTGAAGGTGCGGGTGAAATCCGACGGCACCGGCGTCGAGACGGCGAACGTCAAGATGTCCATGAACCCCTTCGACGAGATCGCGGTCGAGGAAGCCGTGCGCCTGAAGGAGAAGGGCGCGGCGACCGAGATCGTCGCCGTCTCCGTCGGGCCCGCCGCCGCGGCCGAGCAGATCCGCACCGCGCTGGCGATGGGCGCCGACCGCGGCATCCTGGTCGAGCATGATGGCACGGTCGAACCCCTCGCCGTGGCCAAGATCCTGAAGGCGCTGGTGGCGAAGGAATCGCCGCAGATCGTGCTGATGGGCAAGCAGGCCATCGACGACGACATGAACGCCACCGGCCAGATGCTGGCCGCGCTGATGGGCTGGGGCCAGGGCACCTTCGCCAGCAAGGTCGAACTCGCCGATGGCGGCGTGAAGGTCACGCGCGAGGTGGATGGCGGGCTGGAGACGGTGGCGCTGAACCTGCCCGCGATCGTGACCGTGGATCTTCGCCTGAACGAGCCGCGCTATGCCTCGCTGCCGAACATCATGAAGGCGCGCAAGAAGCCGATCGAGACGGTGAAGCCGGGCGATCTCGGCGTGGATGCGACGCCGCGCCTGACCGTGCTGAAGGTGGAGGAGCCGCCGAAGCGCCAGGCCGGCGTGAAGGTGGGGTCCGTGCAGGAGCTGGTGCAGAAGCTCCGCAACGAGGCGAAGGTGATCTGACGATGGCGGTTCTCGTTCTCGCCGACCGCAGCGGGTCGGCCGTCTCACAGCCGACGCGCAGCGCCGTCGCGGCCGCGCAGAAGATCGGCGGCGATGTGCACCTGCTGGTGCTCGGCGCCGAAGGTGCGGAGGCCGCTTCGAAGCTGCCCGGCGTGGCCAAGGTGCTCGTCGCCAAGGGCGAGGGCGTGGAGGCCGCGCTGGCCGAGCCGGTGTCCGCGCTGATCGTCGCGATGGCGCCGGGCTATTCGCATCTGCTCGCGCCGGGCTCGGCGATGGGCAAGAACATCATGCCCCGCGTCGCGGCGCTGCTGGACATGCAGGTGATCAGCGACGTGGCGGGCGTGGAGGGTGCGGACACCTTCCGCCGCTTCATCTATGCCGGCAATGCGCTGGCAACGGTGAAGACCTCCGACGCGACCAAGGTGCTGACGGTGCGCGCGGCGAGCTTCGATCCGGTGCCGGCCGAGGGCGGCTCCGCCGCGATCGAGGACGCGCCGTCGGCGGCCGATCCGGGCGTCTCCCGTTTCGTGGGCGCGGAGATCGCCAAGCTGGAGCGGCCGGAGCTGACGGCCGCGCGCGTGGTCGTCTCGGGCGGGCGCGCGATGGGCTCGTCCGACAACTTCAAGATCCTCGAAGGGGTCGCGGACCGCCTGGGTGCGGCGATCGGCGCGTCCCGCGCGGCGGTGGATGCCGGCTATGCGCCGAACGACATGCAGGTCGGCCAGACCGGCAAGATCGTGGCGCCCGAGCTCTACATCGCCTTCGGCATCTCCGGCGCGATCCAGCACCTGGCGGGGATGAAGGACAGCAAGGTGATCGTCGCCGTGAACAAGGACGAGGAGGCGCCGATCTTCCAGGTGGCCGACTACGGCCTGGTCGGCGACGTCTTCAAGGTGATCCCGGAGCTCGAGACCGAGCTGGACAAGAAGTAGCGCGCGGATTTCGCCCCGACCCTCCCCGGTGATCGGGGCAGGGGGATCCGGCGCAGACATTCCCTCTCCCGCCTGCGGGGGAGGGTGCCCGAGCGAAGCGAGGGCGGGTGGGGGCCGCGCGCCCTTGTCCGCCGAGAGGAAGGCACTCATGCCCGGCATCGAAAAACTCGGCGTCATCGGCGCGGGCCAGATGGGCAACGGCATCGCCCATGTCGCCGCGCAATCCGGCCTTTCGGTCGTCATGCTCGACGTGGCGGAGGAGGCGCTGGCGAAGGCGCGCGGCACCATCACGAAGAACATGGACCGCCAGGTTCAGAAGGGCACGCTCTCCGCCGCCGACAAGGACGCGGCGCTGGCGCGCATCGCTTCCACCACCGACTACGCCGCCTTCGCGGAATGCGACCTGGTGATCGAGGCCGCGACCGAGCGCGAGGACATCAAGCGCAAGATCTTCGCCACCCTCGCGCCGCATCTGAAGGCGGATGCGCTGATCGCCACCAACACCTCCTCCATCCCCATCACGCGGCTCGCCGCGGCGACCGACCGGCCGGGCCGCTTCGTGGGCATGCATTTCTTCAACCCCGTGCCGATGATGAAGCTGGTCGAGGTGATCCGCGGCCTCGCGACCGAGGACGCGACGGTGCGGACGGTGGCCGCCCTGGCGGAGCGGATGGGCAAGACGGTGGCCTATGCCGCCGACTACCCGGCCTTCATCGTCAACCGCATCCTCGTGCCGATGATCAACGAGGCGGTCTTCGCGCTGCAGGAAGGCGTGGGCGACGTGGTGTCGATCGACGCCGGCATGAAGCTCGGCTGCAACCACCCGATGGGCCCGCTCGAGCTCGGCGACTTCGTCGGGCTGGATGTGTGCCTGGCGGTCATGGAGGTGATGCAGGCGGGGCTCGGCGATTCCAAGTACCGCCCGGCGCCGCTGCTGCGCACCTATGTCGAGGCCGGCTGGCTCGGCCGGAAGTCCGGCAAGGGCTTCTACGACTACGCGACGACGCCGCCGAAGCCCTCGCGGTAGCCTGGCGCGCTGAACCGGTGGAGGAGCGCGGCCTCGGCGGCTTCTTCGGCGCCGGCGGCCGCCCCGGCGCGCGTGCCGCCTATGCGCTGCTCGCGCTCGACCTGGCGGCGCTGGCCTGGGTCATCGCCGAATCCTTCCTGCCGAAGAACGCGGTCGTGTTCGCGATCGACATCGCCTTCGGCCTTGTGCTGGCGGCGGAGCTGATCATCCGCCTGCGCGACTCCCCGGCCGCGAGGAGGGAGTTGCTGCACCCGGCGGGCATCGCCGATCTGATCGCCGTGGTGTCCTTCCTGCTGGCGCCCTTCTTCGCAGGCTGGGGCTTCCTGCGCAGCCTGCGCACGCTGCGGCTGCTGCGCTCGGCGCGGCTTGTGGCGCATCTGCGCCACGACCTGCCGGTGTTCCGCCGCAACCAGGACGCCTTCGTCGCCGCGGCGGACCTGCTGGTCTTCATCGTGGTGATGACGGGCATCGTGCATGCCACGCAGCACTGGCGGAACCCGGACATCAGCAACTGGGCGGATGCGCTCTATTTCACCGTCACAGCGCTGACCACCACGGGCTTCGGCGACATCACCCTGCCCGGCACCACAGGGCGGCTGATCTCCGTGGTGATCATGCTGGCGGGCGTGACGCTGTTCCTGCGCCTCGCCCAGGCGCTGTTCCGTCCGAACAAGGTGCGGTTCCGCTGCCAGGCCTGCGGCCTCGGCCGGCACGAGCCGGACGCGGTGCACTGCAAGGCCTGCGGCGCGCTGCTGAACATCCCCGACGACGACGACTGACGCGCTGGTCTGCTAAGCCGGCCGCTTGAACGCCACCTTGTCGTTCTCGCCGATCTGCGGCGGCTCGCCGCTCAAGCGCGACTTCACGTAGCCATAGGCGTGCACGAAGCTGGAAGAGGGCGAATCCCAGTATTCCGCGCCCTCCACCTCCACCTTCAGCAGTGCCGCTTCCGGGTCCTCCGGGCCGCCGGGGAACCAGGTGCGCAGCGGCTCCGACCAGAGCTCCTTCTGCTTCGCCGGGTCGCGCAGCACCTGCGCCGTGCCGGAGACCGAGACATAGTTCTGCGCCGACGGATCCGCATACGCCAGCAGCACATGCGAGTCCTGCGCGATCTCCTCGGCCTTCGGACTGTGTCGGGTGGTGAAGAACCAGAGCGTGCCGGTGAAATCCTTCGCCTCCACCGCGCGCATCGGCCGGCCGCGGAGTTGGCCGCCCTGGTCGTTTGTCACCAGCATCGCGACCTTCACCTCGCGAATCAATTCCCAGACCTTGTCCCGGGCTTCCTGGTCGGTGCGCGTCTGGACCATCCTCGTCCCTCCTGCGTGTCGCACTGCGCAACGGCGGGGCGGCGGCGTGGTTCCGGCCTGGGGCGGGTTTCGCGCCGTCGGGGCGTCATCACCGACCGGCTTCGCGCCGCCGGGTTCTGGCGGCGGGCGCGCCTCTCGGGTAACACGCTCGGCATGCCGCACCCGATGATCCGTTCCGACCGCGACGGCGAGATCGCCGTCGTCACGATCGACCGCCCCGCCAAGCGCAACGCGCTGGACCTTCCCATGTGGATCGCGCTGGCGGAGGCGATGGAAGCCGCCTCGGCCGACGGGACGGTCCGCTGCGTGCTGATCCAGGGCTCGGGCGAGGAGGCCTTCAGCGCCGGGGCGGACATCGGCGCCTTCGAGCAGGAGCGCGGCACGCCGGAACGCGAGGCGGTGTACGGGCGCGAGATCTCGCGCTCCTTCCAGTCCATCCGGCGCTGCGTGCACCCGGTGGTGGCCGCCTGCCGCGGCTGGACCATGGGCGGCGGCTGCGGCATCGCGACGATGTCGGATTTCCGCGTCGGCGGCCCGGCCACGCGCATGGGCATCCCGGCGCGCAACCTCTCGATCTTCTACCATCCGGGCGAGCTCGACCCGCTGCTGCAGTCGGTCGGCTACGCCGTGACCTGCGAGCTGCTGATCGAGGGCCGCGTCTTCACCGGCGAGGAGGCCTTCCAGAAAGGCCTGCTCACCCGCCTGGTGCCGGACGAGGAGGTGAAGGCCGAGGCGATGGCGCTGGCGAAGCGCATCGCGCAAGGCGCGCCGCTGTCCAACCGCTATCACAAGGCAATGCTGCAGCGCCTGCGCGGCCCCCTGCCGCTGACCGAGGCCGAGCTCGCCGCCGTCAGCGACTTCGCCTACACCGAGGACTTCCGGGAGGCCACGCGCGCCTTCCTCGAGAAGCGCAAGCCGGTCTTCCGCGGGCGCTAACCCTTCATCCACCGGCCGGGCGCATGCTGCCGCGATGCAGCCTGAGCCGGATCGCGACATCGGCGCAGCCCTGGCCGCGGCGCCGCCCGAGAAGCTCGGCCGCATCGTCGGCCTGCTCGACTCGCTGCAGGCGCGCGGCGCGGCGGATGCGCTGCTGGCGGCGGCGCGCCCGCGGCTGAAGGACCTGCGGCCCGACCGGCCGATGCGCTTCACGCGGCTTCTGGCGGTGCCGCTGGAGCCGGCGCTGGTCGCGCCGGAGGCCTGGACCCGTGCCCCGATCGAGATCCCGCGTAGCGCGCTGACCCCGATCGGGGATGCGGTGCGCGGCGCGCTCGGCCTTGCCGCGGACGAGATCGAGGCCGCGGCGCTGGGACGGACGATGGCCGATGCGGCGCTGGTCGCGCGGCTTGGCGCAAGGCTGTGGCCGCTCGCGGCGGGGGCGGTGCTGCCCGCCATCCCGCCGGGCTGGGAAGCGGCGGGCCTGCCGGCCGCGAGTGCGGCCCCGGTGCTGGCGCTGTGCCGGGCGCTGTGGCGCGGCCCGTCGCGTCAGCCCGCGCCGGGCGGCTGACCCTCCACGCCTTCGCTGCCGGCGCGCCAGCGATGCGTGCTCGCGCCGAAGGCGACCAGCGTGCCGGCCGCGTCGAACACCTCGGTCCGGCAGAAGAAGATGTTGCGCCCGCGTGTGGCCACGCGACCTTCCGCGACCAGCCGCGCGCCGGCGGCCACCTGCCCGGTGAAGCGACAATCGAGGTCGAGCGTGACGGCGCGGCGGATGTTGCCGGGCACGCTGCACCACAGCCCCGCATAGGCCGCCGCCTGGTCGATCAGCGACAGCATCACCCCGCCATGCGTGATCCCGGAGCGGTTGGCGTGCTGCGGGCCGGTCGCGCAGGCGACCCGCGCGAAGCCGTCTCGCCACTCGATCAGTTCCAGGCCGATCAGGTCGTGGAAAGGGGCGTTGTGCGGATCGAGCGGCGCATCGGTCATGCGGGCCCCCTGCCGCCGCCTCGGCACGCCGTCAAGGCCGCGGCGTCGGCGCCCGCCCCCGACAAGGCCGCCGCTTGCCGACACGGCGCCGCACGCCGCATTGTCGCCACGCCAGCCGGTCCGATGGGGAACGACGCCGCATGACGAGGTTGCAGGTCCTGGCGCGCCGCGCGCTCGCCGCCGTCGCGCTCGCCGCCTGCCTTGCAACGCAGGCGGGGGCCCAGACCGCGCCCGCCCCTGGCCCTGCCCCTGCGCCTGCCCCTGGGCCTGTCCAGCCCGCGCCATCCCCGGTGGAGAGGGAGCTGGTGCTGCAGAACGAGACCGACCTCGTCCTGATGCAGTTCTTCCTCTCGCCCCCGGACAGCAGCGCGCGCAGCCCCGACCTGCTCGGCGCCGAGGTGGTGCGGCCGGCCAGCACGCATCGCATCCGCCTCGGCCGCGTGCCGGCCTGCGTGTTCGACGCGGTCGCCCTCTTCGCCGATGGCAGCAAGGAGGTGCGGCGCGGCCTGGATGTCTGCGCCACGCCGCGCCTGGTGTTCGGGGATCCCGCCCTGCCGACCCTGGACGTCGCGGTGGCGAACCGCAGCCCGCTGCGGCTGCGTGAGCTCTATGCCTCGTCGCGCGACCCGGCCGATTGGGGGCGCGACCGGCTCGGCCGCGCCGTCATCCCGCCCGGCGGGCGCTTCACCCTGCGGATGCGCACGCGCGACTGCGTCTTCGACCTGCGCGCCGTCTACGAGGACAACCAGGAGGAGCTGCGCGAGCGCGTGGACCTCTGCGCCGCGCGGGAGATCGCCTTCGACCGCAGCGCCATCGCGCGCCCGCCGACGCGGCGCATCGTGCTGGCCAACCGCCACCTGGCGACGGTGCGGCAGGTCTTCCTCTCGGCCAGCACCGAGGCCGATTGGGGGCCGGATCGCCTGGGCAGCGCCATGCTGGCGGTGGACGAGGACACGACGGTGGAGACGACCGGCGGCTGCCAGGCGGATCTGCGCATCGTCTTCGCCGACGGCGCCGCCGAGGAACGCCGCGCCATCGACATATGCGAGACCACGCGCGTGGTGCTGCGGCCCGGATGGGTCGTCGCCGCGCGGCTGGATGGCGAGGAGCCCCTGGCCCCCGAGCCCGAGCCGTCCGGGCCCGATCCGCTGCGGCTGCGCAATGCCGGGCCGCTTCCGATCGTCGAGATCTACACCGGGCCACCCGGCGGGCCGCGTGGCGAGGACCGCCTCGGCGAGGACACCCTGCCGATCGGCGCGACGATCGAGATCGAGGCCACCGATCCGGCGGCCTGCGCCGTCGATCTCGTCGCCGTCTTCCGCGACGGGCGTGCGGTGACGCAGCCAGGCGTGGACCTCTGCGTCGGCGAGGAGATCGAGATCCAATGAGCATGCTGCCTCGCCCGCTGGCCTTCCTGCTCGCGGCCCTGCTGCTCGGCGGCCCCGCCGTGGCGCAGGAGGTGCCGCAGGCGCTGCGCGGCGCCTGGTTCGCCGGCGACTGCGCCGACCCGGATGCGATGCTGGTGCTGACCGGCCGCAGCGCCGCGCGCCTGGAGGTGGAGACGGCGGGGCGGCTGTTCCGCTTCGACGCGACGCGGCCGGCGGCGGGCTTCACCCTCGGCGTGGGTGTCGGCGCCGAGGCGCCACGGCTGATGTTCCGCGCGGCCCGCGACGGGCTGGAGACCGTCGAGCCGGAGGCGAAGACCCGCGACGACAGGCTGCCTGGCGACGCGCCGGTGGTGACCTGGCGCCGCTGCCCCACGCCGCCCGCCGCGATCGCGCTGCTGCATGGCGAGGGCATCGCCTTCATGGCCGCGCTGGAACAGCTCGAAGCCGCCTGTGGCACCGCGCCGGGCGCCTGTGCGGAGGCGATTCTGCGCCAGGGCGATGTCAGCGGCGATGCCCGGCTGGCGCCAGCCGAGATCGCGCGGTTGCTGCGCGGCGCCGCCTGGCTGCTGGCGGTGCAGGACGGCGCGACCCTCGACTCCGTGGTGAGCGCCATCGGCGCCGGGGCGCTCGGCGGCATCGTCAGTGCGCGGCTGCTGGTGGAGAGCCTGGATTATGACGGCGACGGCCGGCTCTCGGCCGCCGAGCTGCTGCAGGATCGCGGCACGGCCTTCGCGCGTGCGCCCGGCACGCCGATGGGCCGCCCGCTCGAGCTCGAGGGGCTGGCCGAAGGCGTGGGCCTGCTGCGCGGCCTGCTGGAGGGTCTGCTGGACCGGTAGGGGCAGGCCGTCAGAGCCGCGCTTCGCGCCAGAGGCCGAGCTTCTGCTGCGCCGCAGCGTCCGAATAGCCGAACAGCACCAGCTCGCTCTCTGCCTCGAGCCGCAGCGTCGCCCAGGCGGGCACGACCAGAAGGTCGCGCGGCACGAGGGCGAAATCCTGCTCGCCGACCGTCGCGCGGCCCTCGCCTTCCACCACGACGAAGACGGTGGCGTCGGTGGCACGGCGCGGGCGCGTGACAAAACCCTTCGGCAGCAGCCGAACATGCGCCGCGATGGTCGGCATCACCGGCCCGCCATCCGCCGGGTTCACGAATTCGAGCGCATGGCCGAGATGCGGGTCCGGATCGCCCGCGCGTGCCATCGCCGCCAGGCTCTCGCGCCACTCGGCATAGGGGTAGTGGAACAGCGGCAGCGACGCGGGCCGCCGGGCCGCCGTGGAGCCGGCGAAGGGCCGCAGATTGCGCCCGTAGCGCGCCGCCGTGTCGCCTGGCGGCGCCGTCTCCGTATGCGCCATGGCGCCATCCGGCAGGCGCTCGGCGAAGGAGGCGGCGAAGTGGCGGACGGTCGGGATGTCGAGCCCGTCCAGCCAGATCATCGGCCGGCCGCTTGTGTTGCCGTGGTCGTGCCACTGCCAGTTCGGCGTCAGCACCAGGTCGAAGGGGCGCATCACCGCCTTCTCGCCATCGAGCGCGGTGAAGGCACCGTCGCCCTCCATCACGAAGCGGAGCGCGCACTGCGTGTGCCGGTGGCAGGGCGCCACCTCGCCCGGCAGGATCAGCTGCAGTCCGGCATAGAGGCTGGTGGTGACGGCCGAGCTGCCGGGCATGCCGGGGTTTTCCAGGATCAGCACGCGCCGCTCCGCCTGCTCGGCGGTGATCAGGTCGCCGGCGCGCAGCAGATGCGCGCGGGCGGCGTCGTAGCGCCAGAGATGCGCCTGGGCCGGCGAGGTCGGCGTGGGCGTGACCAGCGCGTGCAGGACCTCCCAGAGCGGGTAGAGATGCTGCGGCGCCATCTCCGCATAGAGGGACTGGAGGAGGCTGCGGGCTTCGTTGGAGCCTGGGACTGGGCCATCGGTCATCGGCGTGAATCCTCCGGCGCGGCGGTGCTTCGCGCCCTGCTGTTCGGCGGGAAGCTAGCCGATGCGAGGGGCGGCCGGGAATGCCAAGGGCTTCCTTCCCGGCCCGGCTTTCGGTAAGGAGATCGGGACGGACCCGTAGCTCAGCTGGATAGAGCGTTGCCCTCCGAAGGCAAAGGTCGCACGTTCGAATCGTGTCGGGTCCGCCAAGTTTTCAAAGGGTTAGCCTGAGGCTGGCCCGGGAACGAAAAGGGCCGGGGTCACACCGGGGATGCAGCGGAGCGCTGAGGCGCCACCGCTGTCGGCCAATTGGCCAAGTCACTTACAACGACGCCCAGAATCGCTCTGCCTCTTCTGGTTCGCCGAAGCAGAGGCAGTCGAGCCAAACGCCAAAAGCGATGACCCCTAAGGCGGACTTTCGTTCACCCCTCCGTTCATAGACTTCTGACCTCTCGACCAATTTGGCCAGAAAGACGTTCCGTTGCTCCGGAGGGAGGTCCAGGAATCTGGACGGTGTCCCAAACTCCTGCAGGAAATGCTGGTGCTCATCCAGAACCTGCATACGGCAGATCTGACGGCCGTAGCCGTCGAGGCGATGGATTTTTCGGACGATACTCTCCCGGTAGAGCCTGCGGTTGCGGTGCATCTCCTCTTGCGGCGGCAGCTTCGGCTTGAACCACCCGAACATGTAGCGCCCCTGTCAGACCGTCTCGGCAATTAAACACAAACGAGCACGGTGCGGGGAGACGCGTTTGCCTTCGGGAAGGTGCACGTCGCGGGTCTTCATCACCAAACCACGGCAACTACGCGCCAGCAGCCTGGGAGGGGGAGCAGCCTCCCCTTCCCTATGCGGTAGGTGGCGCCCCGCCGCCCGAGCCTTCGACCCTAAGCGTCCCCCGCCTCCGCGACACGGTAGATGGTGTAGGAGCCGCGGCCGCCGGCGCGGTTCGGCCCGACCGACCGCACCTTCTCCACCGCCTCGACCCGGATGCCCTTCTTCTTCAGCCCGACGAAAAAGCCGCGCACCGTGTCCTTCGTCCAGCCGGTGGCCTCGCAGACCTGGGCGACGGTCGTGCCCCCCGGCTGCTTCAGCAGGGCGACGACCGTCAGGAGCTTCGTCCCCTGCCGCGGCGGGCGCGGCCGCGCCGGGCGGCGCGTGGGCTTCCCGGCGAGGGCGGTGCGCAGGGCGTCCATCGCGTCGGTGAGGTCGTATCGCTGGTTCGCCTCGTCGTCCCAGGCGTCGAGCACCCGCCGCGCCGCGGTCGGCGAGGTCCCATCCCTCGGGCCAGGACTCGGGCACCGCGACGATACCCACGCTGCTGGCGCCGGCCTTCTCCGCGGCGCGCTTCACGGAGGCGGCAGCCTTGCGGCCGGGCGCGTCGTTGTCGGGCCACACGTTCACGTGGCGGCCACGCAGCGGGCTCCAATCCGCTTTGCCGGTCGCATTGCAGCCGCCCTGCCAGGTCGTGGCCACGAAGTCGGGGAACAGCGCCGCTGCGGCATCGGCCGCCTTCTCGCCTTCGACGACGAGGATGGGGGCTTCGAGGCGCGCGGTGAGGCCCGGCAGGTTGTAGATCGGACGCGGCGCAGGCGGCGCCTTGAACCCCCACCCGTCCGCGCCGCAGGTGAAGGGCAGCACCTGCTTCCTGCCGTCCGCCGGATCGAAGCGCAGCACGGCGTAGAGGAGCGCGCCCTCGGCGTTCGTGTAGCGCCAAGCCCGCGATGGCGTGCCGTGTCGGCGATGCTGGATCACCTCCGGCAGCGGCAGCGCGGCCGGCAGCATCGGCGTCACGGCCGGCGCATCGGCGATCGGCGCCGATTCACGAGGCTCGGATGCAGGCGGCAGCGGCGCGAAAGGGTCGTCGGTCATCAGCGACCGCCACCCATCGGCTCAAGGCCGAGCATCCGGGCGAGGCGCCGGGCGCCCTCCACCTGCCGCGTGCCCGCAACGGCGGCGGCGAGGCTGATCGGATCGCCGCCCTTCTCGCCGGTGGCGAAGTCAGCCCAGCGACCAGCGCGCTCGCCGCGCATCCGAACCCGCAGGCTGTCGCCGGGCTCGCCACGCAGGCTGCCGGCGTGCCACTCGGGACCGATGATCCGGCCGCCGGGCAGCAAGCGGGCCAGCACCTCCGGCAGCCGGTGCAGCGCCGCGCGGTTGATCACCTCGAAGTCCAGAGGCGGGCGGCGCAGGATCGGGTGGCGCTCAGCGCGCGGCAGCGCCAGTAGAGGGGCACGCATCACGCGAGTTCCTCGAAGCGATCCCGTCGCAGCGGTGCCTTCGCCCCACTCCACTCGGCTTCCGAGATGACGTGCCGCAGATCGTGCGCCTTCACCTTCCATTCCGCGCCGAGCATGACCCGCAGCAGCCGCGCGATATCGTGCCGATTGCTATCTTCCTGGCAGTGTGCGGGCATCGAGCCGATCAAGGCGTAGGTCGTGGCAAGGGCCTGCGCGATGATGTGGCCGTCGCGCCCGGTCAGATCGGCGGTCGCCATCACGCGGCGCTCCGCTGCGCGTCGGCCTCGGAGGTGCTGCGGCGCGGGGCGGTGGTCAGGCTTTGCGCCCACTCCAGCGCATCACCCCAGCGGTAAAGGGCCCGGCCGGAGAACAGCGAGTAGGGCGGGCCGCCACCGCGCGTGGCCTTGGTGGCGAGCGTCCGCGGCGAGATGGGATAGCCGGCTTCGGTGAGCGCTTCGGCGACACGCTGCCGCGTCAGCCGAGCGTCGTTGGTTTCAGGGATCTGTGCCATCGGGGCCTCCATCGTTTGCGCGCAACGGCGCGCGGTTGATGGCCCTGGATGGCGGGGAAAAATCGCGCCGCCGAGAAACGCCGAATTCGCGCCGCCGTGTTCAGCGCGGCGCTTTGCGCGGCCCCGGTTTCAGCCAGTGCGCTGGGGCGAGTTCGCGCCGTATCGCGCGGAGGGCCGAGCGCGGAATCGCCCTGCCGAAATGCTTGGACGCTGCGCGTCGGTCTTCTGCTTCACTCGGCGGCAGCTGCGTCGCGGGCCAGCCCGCGCATCGAAGCCGGTACCAGCTCCGCAGCACCGCGAGAGAATAGACGGGCGCCGGCTCGCCGTCGGTGCGCGTCAAGGGGGCCGCAGGCGGTACGAGCACAGCCGCCGGAGACGCCAGCCCGGCGAGGGCAACGCGCACGTCGTAGAGTGCGATCTGGCCGTTACCGTCGCTCGCGCTGCTGTCGCCGAAAACCGGGGCCAGATAGCGCCAGGCCGCGGTCGGAACATCAATGCGTGGTCCGACGGGCCGTTCCCTCGCTGTGGCGATGAGTTCGCCGTCGCGAAGTTGCCGATGAAGTTCATCATGCAGGAGACGACGGTGATAGTCGGCATCGCGATACGCGGCGACCTTCAGCATCGCGCGGTGCGGATCCAGAGGGCCGGGCTCGGAGTCCTGGGCTTCCAGTCGAGCGGCTTCGCTCTCCGCGGCGGTGAGAAACAGAAGGATAGCTGGATCGCCATGCGCCCTGGCCGCCTCGGCGAGCGTCAGACCTGCCGCGTCCTGGTGCTTCATTCCGTACCCCCACCCCGCAACTCAGGCGGCCCGGATGCCGGCGCGGGCCGGTCCGAGTCGCCGTTGGGGAAGGATGTAGGAGCTTGTTCCTGCTTTGTGCTATGCCCTGGATTGTAACGGCGCGATTGGGGTCGCGGCGGTTTGCAGGTCAGGCAGAATAGCTGTCGGCTTCGCGGACCGGGGCAGCGCTGGGAGACGCTGCGCCTGGCTCAGATTGCGGCCCAGGCCCCGCCACCTGGGTCGATGCGGGATGGATGACGGCGCCCGGCACTGTCTCACCGCGCGCCATCGCGGCGGCCTCGTGGGCTGCCTGGAACAAGCGGTCCGCCAATCGGTTTGCCACCCCGGCCTCCTTCATCGGTGATTGCGCGATAGACGCCTCAGCAGTTACGGCCTCCCCCGCGCGGCGGGAAGCGACCGGCCGTCGGCCCTTGGATTCTGGTCGACAGGAACCCAATTTGCGGCTAGGCGTAAGCACACTCGTGCTCACACTCGGCTTTTGGAGATCACCAGGGTGGCCACCCCACGCAGCAATGCCCCGGCGCGCAGCCCCCGCACAAGCAGCCGCAAGGCCGGCGTCAGCTTCACCGGCTCGATGGGCCGGGCGGGGAACAGCCGCGCCTTCCGGATCGAGGCCGCCTTCTTCAAGGCAGCGCCCGAGTTCGCCGCCGCTGAGAAGAAGGTCCGCGTCGACCTGATCGGGCCGGGCAAGGCGCTGGTGAGCGTGGATGTCGAACCGGAAGCTGGCGAGGATCCGGTGATCGGCGCCTGGCTGAGCTTCCTGGCGCGCGACATGCGCGACAACCCCCAGCGCATGACCTCGCTCAGCGAGACCGAGGCGACGGCGCTGGAGGCACTGGTGAGGGGCGTGAAGGTCCGCGACGACGAGACCATCCCGGACGACGTGACCTTCTGAGGTGTCGCAGGCGCCGCGGGACAAGAAGGCATCGCCGTCGCTCGTTCTGAAGCGGAACGGCTGGCACATCATCCTCCATCCGCTGTTCCGCGACCGCCTGATCGGCCTTCAACGCGACGTGGAGGCGTTGCGTCAGGCCGATCCAGACGGTTGGGAGAGCAGGCCTCAGGCGAAGCTGCTGAAGCGCGTTGTGGACCTCGTGCTGACCGAGATCCCGCGCGATCCGGCTGCGGCGGAGTTCGAGCAGGGCGCGACGCTCGGGCGAGATGCGCAGGGCTGGCGGCGAGCCAAGTTCCTCGGCCGCTTCAGGCTGTTCTTCCGGTTCCACTCGGCGTCGAAGGTGATCGCGATCGCCTGGGTGAACGACGAGAACACGCTGCGGAAGGCGGGCGCCTCGAGCGATCCCTACGCGGTCTTCCGCGGGATGCTCGTGAGGGGCAACCCGCCATCCGGCTGGGAGGCGCTGGTCGAGGCCTGCCGGATGGCGCCCGACGATCCGGCGCGAACCGTGGCCCAGGCCGCGCTGGGGAGGATGGAGGTGGCGCCGGACCTCGCCCTTGCGGAGCCCGCTGTCCCGGCAGCATCGAAGCGGAAGAAGCGGCGCTGAAACACGCGGTGGTCTGCGCGCGCCGGATCACGCCCCCGTCCAGGGCGCCAGGTCACACACCGAGATCACTCGGCGGCGCGCGATCGCGGCGCAGCTCCGCGCCCTCGGGGAAAGAAAGCAGAAGATGGGCCAGCGGGCGCCGGGCGGCGGTCAGGCGCTGCCATTCATCGAAGCCAACGACCACTGCCACCGGCTGGCCGCGCCGGGTCAATACGGTGGCATCCCCTCTGGCCGCGTGATCCAAGACGTCTCCAAGGGCGGCCTCCGCCTCCTCCAATGGCATCGACCGCATGGCCCTGCCTCCCGTCACCGCCAACCGTCCCCGTGACCCCCATGGTACCCGGCGGGGCGGGAAGCGCGCGCCGGAAAATCTTGCTCCACCTTCGCCCCCCCGTCGCTGATCACGCCACCACCAGCCCGGCCCGCGGCCCCTGCACCACCACCGCGCTGCGCTCGCCCTCCAGCTTCCGCAGCGTCGCCGCGGCCACCCGGTCGGCGATCGAGAGCAGCACGTCATCCGCCGCATGGGTGTAGCGCGCGGTGACGCTGCCGGCCCGGTGCCCGAGCAGCGTCGCGATGGCGAGTTCCGAGCAGCCGAGGTCCGCCGCCAGGCTGGCGAAGGAGTGCCGCAGGATATGCGGCGTGATGTCCTTCGGCAGCCCGCCCTTCTTCGCGATGCGCTCAAAGACCGTCGGGAAGCCGGTCATGATCCCGTCACCGCGCGAAGGCGGGAACACCAGCGCGTTGGCCTTGCCGGGCCCGATCTTCTGCAGCAGGTCGCAGGCCGCGCTGGAGAGAGGCCGCACGCTCTCCCCCGTCTTCGTGTCGGGCAGGCGGGCTGTGCGCCGCGGCAGGTCGAGCATGCCCCACCGCAGCGCCAGCGCCTCCCCGCTCCGCCAGCCCGTCAATGCCAGGAAGCGCGCGGCCTGGATGGCGGCGGGCCAGATCGCGCGCGCGGGCTTCCCGTCCTTCCGCGGCAGGGGCGGCGCAGCCGCGGCCGCCAGCGCCCGGCCGAGCGCGGCGTACTCGTCGTCCGACAGGCGGCGCTGGCGCCGGCGATCGGCATAGCGGATCACGCCCCGCACCGGATGCTCGGTGATCATCCGCTTGCGCTGCGCATAGGTGAAGATGGCGCTCAGCAGCCCCACCGTGCGCGAGGCCGTGCCCTTGCCGCCGCGGACGTTCGAGAGGCCCCGCTTTCGGCCGGTCTTCACCCGCTTGCGGGTGGCGCCCTCAGCGATGCGGTGCATGAAGCGCTCGACGTCCTCGCGCGTGACGGACGGCACCTTCATCGTACCCATCAGCGGCTTGATGTGGGTGTCGATGCGGCTGCGGTCGGTCAGCACCGTCGAGGCCTTCTTCGCGATGCCCCGACGGGTCAGCAGCCGGCCCGCCTCCGCGTCCTCCATATACATGTCGCAGAGCTCGGCGACGGTCGCGGCCGCTCGTTTTGCCTTCTTCTCGTCGTTGGGATCGGTCCCCTCGATCTTGGCCGCCATCAATACTTGCTGCGCCTTGGTCCGCGCCGTCTCGGGCGTCCAGGGCGCGCCGTGGGTGCCGATCGTGTAGCGGCGCTGCCGGCCGTCCTGTGTGCGGTACATCACGAAGTAGGAGACATGGTGGCTGATGCGGCGCCTGGCGCCAAACCCAGGCACGGAGCCGGTTCCGCCATCGAAGATGGTGCTGTTCGGGCCGAGCGCGCGGATCTCGCGGAGGCCGATGCGGTTGGATGCGACGGGCATGTTCGACCTTTGCTCTCACTTCAAAAATCGGCCCCGAATTTCGGGGTAACGACGGGGTAGTCTGAGAGCGCAGATCAATTCAAGTATGATATCAATACATCATCGGAGTCCAGCGTCAGATAGCGCGGAAAAGCAAATACCGAAGACGCTTATCAATGAACAAAGTAAGTAAAAGACCCCACTCCGAAGGCAAAGGTCGCACGTTCGAATCGTGTCGGGTCCGCCAGTTTTCCCAGGCAGATCGTCACATGCGACGCGGTGAGGCCCGTCGGCGCCGCTCGCGCGCGACACGCCTCTGCGTGGCCGGCGTGCCGCTTCGTTCAGCCTGGCCAGACGGCCCCGTCGTCCGATGGACCCTTCCGCGCCGCCACCTGCGGAATGCATCGCGGGCGTCGGACGAACGGGGCCGCCAGCCGATGGCCAAGCTCCCGAGCTTCAGTTGGCCGGCACCGTGAGAACCGGGGCCTGACGCGGCAATCCTGTCTCCGCCAGGGAGAACAGCAGCATCAGGAAGGACAGCACGGCCTTGGATGCCCGGTCGCCGTCCTCCACCCAGTACCAGGTCTCACGGTACGGTACCGCCACGAAGGCATCGGCTGGCCCTGCCGGGCCGGCGTGGATACGCACGAAGGGGCGGTCCCAGGGGTGCTCCGCCTCGACGGTGCGCGACGCGGCGCTTGTGCGACCCGCGGCCACATGCGGCTCCGGCACGGCGATGCCTTGCCCGAGCTCAAGCAGAATCTCCATCATCGAGCGCGACAGCACCGCGATTTCCTGCTCGTTGCGGGGCACCGCGCCGGTGGTCAGCAGGAACTGCCTGTTCCGGCCAAGCTGCAGGTTCAACGTCGCCGCCACCAACTCCAAGTCGCGCGTGACCGCTTCGGAAAGACCATGGGCCAGGATCAGGTGGGCGATCTCGTCCTGCCCCTGCCGTTCGCGCCGCAGGCTGACCGCGCCGGAGAGCTGCAGGCGCCGGAACGCCTCGAGCAGCGGGTAGAAGCGCGGATCGGCGCTGCGGCTCCGGCCACCCATGCTCGAACGGTTGAACACGCTGTTGAGGGCACGGATGGTGACGAGGAGGATCAGGTCGGCCGGGAAGCCGGCCTCCACCAGCCCGAAGATGGCGGCGGGCGGAATCGGGTGCAGCAGGCTGCGGGTGAAGCGATCCCCGCTCATCGGCGTGTAGGAGATCGTCGGGCGGTCGATGATGCCGGCGCCTGCACCGATCGTGCCGAGCCTGAAGGGCACGGCGGTGGTGCGGTCCGAACTGATGGCGGCCCCCGCCGAGACCTGGCCCTGCAGGGTATAGCCGCTGATGATCGAGGAGACGTCGAGAAAGGTCGGCGCGTCGCTGTAGCGCAGCCGCACGATGTTCAGCAGCGTCTGCTCCTTCCAGGACTCCCCGATCGCGGAAAGGTAGTCCGCCCGGTCGCGCACGATGGTCGCCGGGCCGATCGAGCCACATCCGGCAGCCCCGAGCACGCCGGCTGCGCCGGCGAGGCCACGGACGACGGCCCGCCGCCCGACGGCCGAAGGCGCCGGGCTGCGCGGTGCTCCGGTTCGGCTCCGCACGCTCAGGCCTCCTGCATCACGTCCGCACGGCTCGATGTCCTGGCACCAGGCATGGCATGCCTCTCGTTGCCGGATCGGTCACATCAGGCCGTCACGATAATGCAGCACCTCCTCGACCGACCTTGACCTGCAGCAAGCGTTGCGCCTCCCGGCAGCGACGGCCGGTGTCGCCGCGCACTTATTCCGTTGCGCAGGCGAAGCTTGCCGCGTTGTTCGGATCGCCGCCACGATACCGTGGCCAGGTCGGGTAGGCGCAGAGCGGGCGGGTGCGGCCGCGTGTCTCGCCGCGCGTGCCGTCGGTCACCGCCGCGCCGTCAGGCGGCGTGCCCTGCTCCACCCAGGCATCCAGGGCGGCGAGGCTTTCCCAGGTCGGCGAGAAGCGACCGCCGCCATGCGCCAGGCCCGCAAGCTCGTAGTACCGCATGAAGCGGTCCGTCGCCGCCTGGCCCATCCGCGCCACGACCGCCGCGTAGTTGCGCCGGTTCTCCAGCGGGCTGACGGAGGGATCGTCATGGCCCTGCAGCCAGATGATCCTGCCGCCCCGCGCGGCGAAGGCGGAGAAGTCCGTCGCCGTCGCGTCGAACAGCGCGGAGATCTCCCGGATGCGCTCCCGCAGCGGGCCGGGTGCCATCACGTCGAGCGTGCGGATGTCGAAGTCGCGGCCGTCATTCACGAAGTAGCGGAAGAACTGGTAGGCGCGATCCACGTGGTGCGCGTTCGGCCCGGAGCGCGGCGGGGCGAGCAGCTCCCGCTGGCTGCCGAGCTGCATCGCGATCCCCTCCAGGCTGTTGTAGCCGAGGTAGTCGGTCGCGCCGTTGGCGAAGGCGAAGGGCAGGCGATAGCCTTCGTGATACACGCGCATGGTGCGCTCGATCTGCGCCCCGGTCAGGCAGGCCTCCGGATTGCCGGTCTCGCCACCGCGGCAGCGCAGCGCCTCGAGCGCGGCGGCGGAGCCGCGCCGGCACGCATCGGGGTTGCTGACCAGCCCGTCCGCCACGCCGTCCAGCGCATCGCAGCGCGCAAGGGATTCGCGCGCGATGCGGCTGACCATCGCCGGCGGGATCCATCCGGCGGAACCGTCCTCGTAGACCGCCCGCGCCAGCATGGCGCCCCAGAGCCGCAGGCCCATGAAGCTCGCTGTCGGATACCAGGTGATCACGCCGTCATAGGCCTCGGGCCAGCGGATGGCGGCCGTCAGCCCTTCGCGCCCGCCGGTGGAGCCGCCGTTGAAGTAGACGCGCCGCGGCGCACGCCCGTAATGCGCGATTGCCACCTGGCGCACGGCATCGAGCGTCTTGCGGATGTGCTGGTAGCCGAAGTTGCGCAGCGCCTCCGCGTTCAGCGCGAAGGAGGCGTCGTCGGCGCTGGCGGATTGATGACCGGAATCGCCGGCAAAGGTCAGGAAGCCGCGCGCGAGCGGCGTCGGCGTGCCCGCCAGTCCGTGCCGCTCGAGGCCGGTCGTGGCGGGGATGCGGCCGTTGTAGCCGCCGCCGCCGAACTGCAGCGCCTTGCCGTTCCACTGCGCGGGCAGGTTGGCCTGGAACAGGATGGCCGGCGCGGCGGGATCCACCGGCCGGATCGCGCCCATGACACGGCAATAGGCTCCGTTCGCATCCGCGACGGCCGCCGCTTCCGTCACCTCCGCGCCGCCGGTCGGCAGGGTGATGTCGGCCGCCGCGATGCGCAGCCCGGCAAGGCCGGCGCAATCCGTGGTCTGCGCCGCCGCGCCCTGTGTCAGCAGGAAGGCCAGGGCCGCGCCCGCAAGCATCGTCCTCATCGCGTTTCCTCCTGTCCTTCGTGGCGTCAGTCGAGCAGCGGCAGCATCAGGCGACTTGCGCGGCCGGCATCGAGGAAGATCGTGTTCGTCGCGCAGCGCAGCCCGCGCGCCTCGCCCTCCGGCTCGCCGGTATTCGGGTTCACGTCGAAGCGCGGGAAGTTGGAGGAGGAGACGTCGAGCCGGATGCGGTGGCCAGCCAGGAACAGGTTGGCGATCGGCAGCGAGAGCCGCACGCGCCGCACCTCGCCCGGCTGCGAAAGGCGCGGTCGCGCGGGGTCCTCTGCATAGCGCAGGCGCATGATGGTGTCGCCGAGCAGCATCGCGTAGCCGCGCGGGTAGTCCGCCGAGGGCGGATGGACATCCACCAGCTTGACCGTGAAGTCCGTGTCCGGTGCGTCGGTGGCGACGAAGAGCTCGATCTCGACCGGGCCAACCACCTGCAGCGGCGCCGCGAGCGGCGGCGTCTGGAACACCACCACGTCGGCCCGCGACGCAAGCGGCAGATAGGGCGGCCGGCATCCGAAGAAGCCCGGCGCCTCCACCTGATCCTGGCTGCCGGGCGAGGCGATCGGCTCCAGGGAGGAGAAGCCTCCGCCGATGGTCGGCACCGGGTTCGCCGGATCGAAGCGGAAGCTGACCGGTGCGGCGCCCGCCGCCGGCGCGTCGCGGCGCAGCGCGCCGTCGCGGTGCAGGTGAAAGACGGTCGGCATCGCCCCGGGCAGCGGCCAGTCGGCCACGCTGATCCAGCGTCCGCCATGGTCGAGATGCCCCGCCGGCGTGCGTCTTCCGCTGCCGCCGCCCATGACGAAGACGCGCACCGTGGGTTCGCCGTCTGCCACGCCGCGCACGGCGTGGTCGAGGAAGCGCACGCGGTGCCGGTTCCAGTCTCCGGCCCAGGAATCGATCGGCGCATCCGGCCCGAAATCCACGTCGCCGAAGACGCGTGCGCTGCGCTCGCCATGCGTCCAGGGGCCGAGGATCAGGCGCTGCGGCCCTCGGCCCGCCTGCTTCAGGCCGCGATAGTTGCACGTCGCCGTCGCAGGATAGGGATCGAACCAGGAGGACATGTGCAGCAGGGCGGCGCGGCTGTAGGTTTCGTAGTACCCCTCGGCCCAGAGGCCGTTGCGCCGCCAGCCATCGTCGAAGGTGCCCGCGCGCCACTGGTCCAGCAGCACGCGCTCATAGGCCGGATGGTGGCGCAGCGGAGAATGGCCTTCGCGCCAGGGCGTGCGGGTGAACCAGGCGGCGAGGTCCTCGGCTTCCAGCGCCGCGCGCAGCACGGGATCGGCGGCGGCTTCGGGGGAGCGCCGCGCTTCGTTGAAGGCCCAGCTCGCCTGCTTCAGCTCGAAGGCGCCGTTTTGGCGGATGGCGTTGCGCCAGCCATTGTCGAAGCCGCCGGAATCCAGGATCTGCGCGACGAGGCCCGGCGGGTCGAGGCAGCCGAGCGCGGCGGCGGAATGCGCGCCATAGGACATGCCGATGGTCGCGATGCGGCCGTCGCACCAGGGCTGGCGCAGCAGCCACGCGCAGCTGTCGAAGCCGTCGGCGCCTTCGTTCAGGTATTTCTCGAAGACGCCGCCGGACTCGCCGCGCCCGCGGCAATCCTGCAGCACCACGGCATAGCCGGCGCGGGTGAAATGCGCGGCGAGGCGCGGCCCGTCCATCGGGTTCGGATCGGCCGCCGTGACCTCGACGCGGCGCGGCGCGTCGCGGCCATAGGGCGTGCGCTCCAGCACCACCGGGAAGGGGCCGCCGCCCTCGGGCAGGTAGAGGCTGGCCGCCAGATGCGCGCCGTCGCGCATCGGCATCCGCAACATGCGGTTCACCGCGCGACCCGCAGTCATGTCACCGCGCTACCCGCGCGAAGCGCACCGAGGTCTCGTCGAGCATGTTGGCGTCGTAGGCGACCTCTCCGCGCGACGCCCAGAAGGATTTCTGCCAGAGCAGCGGGATGATGCCCTGGTCCTCCATCCCGATCCGCGTCGCCGCCGCGAGCAACCGGTTGCGCTCGCCCTCGTCGAAGACCTCCAACGCCTTGGCGAGCGCCGCGTCGAACTCCGGGTTGGAATAGCGACCGCGATTCACGCCACCCATGCCTCGCGGCAGGTCGCGCGTGGCGAGCAGCCCGCGCAGGCCGTCTGCGGAATGCGGGCTCGCGCTGTTGTAGGCGAAGAGGAAGGCGGAGAAGCGCTGGTCGGTCGCCTGGCCGATATAGACGTTGAATGGCATGGTCACCACGCCGTTCACGCGGATGCCGCCGCGCGCCAGCATCTGCCCGATGGCTTGCGCCATCGCCGCATCCTGCGGGAAGCGGTTGTTGGAGGAATGGATGGTCAGGCCGAAGCCGTTGGGCCAGCCGGCTTCGGCCAGCAGCGCGCGGGCGCGCGCCGGATCATACGGCGTGGGCTGCAACGATGGATCGTAGCCGCCTTGGCCTTCCGGCACGATCTGCCCGGCTGGCACGCCGCCCCCGGACAGCAGGTTGTTCGCCAGCGCCTCGCGGTTGATCAGGTGCGAGATGGCCCGCCGCACCCGCGCGTCGCGCAGCGGGTTGCGCGTCATCGGCCGGCCTTCCGCATCGGTGACGAAGGGGCTTTCGTCGCGCGCGGAATCGAGCGCCATGTAGGCCATGCGGGGCGTCACGGTGGAGCTCACGCGGACGTTCCGGTCGCGCTGCAGCCGCGCCACGTCGCCGGAAGGCACGCCGTCAATCACCTCCACGTCCCCCGACAGCAGCGCGGAGATGCGCGCCGCGGGGTTGCTGATGAAGCGCACCGTCACGCGCTCGAAGTCGGAGGCGCCGCGCCAGTGCTGATCGTAGCGCCGGAGCTCCATCCGGTCGCCCGGCGTCCAGGAGACGAAGCGCATCGGACCGGTCCCGATAGCGGCCCGGCCGGCGTTGAAGTCCGAGGTGGACGCGCCCTGCGCCACGCCGCGGGAGACGATGTAGACTTGCCCGATCTGCTCGAGCAGCAGCGGCGTCGGCTGACGCGAGGTGACGCGGATGGTGTGCGCGTCCACCACGGTCATGCTCGCGACATCGCCCACGTTGCGCGCCCAGGAGGAGGGGCTGTTGGGCACGTCCTTCGCGCGCGTGAGCGAGAACACGACGTCCTCCGCCGTGAAGGGGGTGCCGTCGTGGAAGCGCACCCCCTCGCGCAGCCGGATCTCCCAGGTCAGCGGATCCAGCACGCGCCATGAGACGGCGAGGGAGGGGCCGATCGCCTGGTTCACGTCGAAGTTCAGCAGGCTGTCGTAGATGTTGCGCATGGTGGAGGCGTCGTTGCCCGCATTGTTGAAATGCGGGTCGATCGCGGCGTGCTCGGCCACGCGCGCCATGGTCAGGTCGCGCGACTGCCCCGGCGCCGGGACCAGTGCGAGCGAGGCTGCCAGCAGCCAGGGCGCCGCGCGCAGCGATGCGTTCATGGTCGTTCCTCCTTCCTCTCCCCGCTCGCTGGCGGAGGTCGTTCTTCCCAAATCGGATCAGCGCGTGGCGCGGCGCGCGGCCTCCTGCGGTGCCTGCGCGAAGCCGCCGTCGCGAACCAGTTCGTGCATCGCCCAGGCCAGCGCCGGGCGCGGATCGGTGCCGAGCGAGGCGGGCAGGATCCGCAGCGGCACGGAGGCCGCGGCGAGCCCGCCGAAGAGGCTGGAATCCATCCCTTCCCCGATCGCCGCCTGCAGGTCCGGCGGCAGCGCCGCCGGCCAGCCCGACAGGACCACGAGCGAGACGGGCATCACGTTCAGCACGTTACCGATCACCAGGCCGACGCCGTGCAGCGCATCGCGCAGCAGCGCCGTGCGGCGTGGCGTCATGCGCACCAGTGCCGGCCAGTCGTCGCCGGCCGCGATGAGCGCCGGCTCCGCGATGCCGCAGATGGCGGCCGCCGCGGTGGCGGAGGCGATCGCCTCCAGGCAGCCGAGATGGCCGCAGCGGCAGCGCGGCCCGTTCCGGTCCACCACGATGTGCCCGAATTCGATCGGCCGGATCGGCAGCGCCGCCGTGACCGGCTCGACCCAGGCCCCGCCGACGCCATGGCCGAGATGGACATAGAGGTGCCGCGTCTCGACCGGCGGGTTGCCCGGACCGCGCAACTGCATGGCGGCGCGCGCGGCGACCGAGTTGGCCAGCGCGACCGGCACCCCCGGGAAGGCCGATTGCAGCCGCGCCGTCAGCCAGGCGCTGTCGAGGGCCACGATCGGGTTGGGCGCTCCTGCCGGTTCGCGCAGGCCCGGTATGGAGGCCGCGACGCGCAGCGGCGCCGCGCCACGCTCGCGGAACCATGCCGCGAGCGCCGCGATGCCCGCTTCGAAGGCGCCGGTGATCGCAACGCAATCGGAGAGGGCGGGCAGGGGCAGGCGCTGATGGAACGCCACCTCCCCGGCGATGGAGGCGATGCCGAGGGCGAGACGCTCATTGGCGAGGTCGAGGCCCGCGACCCACTGGTCGGCGCGCAGCGAAACCATCTGGCTGGGGCCGCCGTGATAGGGCGCGGGGCGGCGGATCTCCTCCACCAGACCTTCGTCGCGCAGCTCCGCCACGATGCGGGAGATGCTCGCTTCGGTGAGGTGGCAGTCGGCCGCGAGCTGCGGACGGAACAGGCCGCCGGTCGCCAGAAGCCGCTCCAGCACCGCCGCGCGTGTCTGCCGCCTGGTCCGGAGCCGCTCCATCACCGCCTATTCTTACACAGAGTAAGAATGCTAGGTCTGGGCTCCGAGCGGAGTCAAGGACGCCGGCCAGGGGCCAGCGGCGGCCTCAGCCTTCCGCCGCGGCCCGCGCGTGATCCATCAGGCGGCGCGTCCGGTCGGCATCCCAGCGCAACAGCTCGTCGGATGCGGCGCCGCGCCGCATGAGCGAGGAGGAGACGATCACCCCCTGTGCCACGCCCAGGGCCTCGGTGACGTTCTGCTCCGTCACGCCGCCGCCGAGCAGGATCGGCACGCGCACTCCGGCGGCGCGGGCTGCGCGGATGCGGGCGAGACTGTCGGCGAAATCCGCGCCGGTCAGCACCAGCCCGTCGGCGCCGAGCGATTCGGCCCACAGGGCAGCGCGTTCCGGCTCGGTCGGCGCAAGCGGCAGGGTGGTGCGGTCGAAGACATCCGCCAGGATCGCGACACCGGGCGCCCGCGTCGCGCGATACGCGCGCGCCGCGACGGCCAGCGCGTGCTTCGGTCCCTCCGCGCCGACCACCGAGGCGACATAGACCTTGAGGCGCACGAAGCAGGCGCCCCCTGCGGCGGCGACGGCGAGCGGCGCTTCGGCGTCATGCGCCTGCAGGATGATCCCGAGGCGGAGTGCCGGGAATTCTGCGCGCAGCAGGCGGGCGAGGGAGGCCATGCGTGCCACCGTCTCCACCGTCGCGGTGCCGGATGCGCGAGTCTGGTCCTGCAGCTTGATGGCGGGCACGCCGGCATCGGCAAAGACGCGCGCATTCGCCAGCACATAGTCCTCGAGCCAGGCCTGCGACCGCGGCTCGACCACCGGGTCCGGCAGGTGCAGCGCGGCGACGACGAGCGGAGCGTGGCTGAAGAACGTGGCGGTCACGGCAGGCTCCTGGTGATCAGCTGTTCGATACGGGCGCGCCGCGCGGCGATCTGCTCCGGCGGCAGGGCGAGCGGCGCGAGCGCGCCCATGGCTTCGACCGCGCAGGCCCCTGCCACGAGACCGCGCGCCGCGGCCCGCGCGACCGGCTCGCCGGCAACGAGACCCGCCAGAACGCCGCCCGCGAAGGCGTCGCCGGCGCCGGTCGGATCAATCGCGGAGACCGGCAGGGCGGGCAGGGGCTGCGGCAGGCCATCCCGCGGATCGAGCAGCAGCGCGCCGGCAGCGCCAAGCTTCGCGAGCAGCACGGGCCCGTCCGGACGCGCCAGGCTCGCCAGCGCGGATGCCGGCGACAAGCCGGGCCGCAACGCCTGCAACTCGGCCTCGCTTGGCAGGAAGACATGGCAGGCGCCGAGCAGCGCCTCGAGCTGATCGGGCGACAGGCTGCGGGCCGTGAAGCCCGGGTCGAGCGTGACGATCAGGCCCCGCTGCCGTGCCGCACGTGCAAGCGCGAGTTGCGCCGCGGTGACACCGGGGGCGACATGCAGGCCCCGGGCGGACCACCAGATTGGCGGCACATGCTCGGGCAGCACCGGATGCGCGGCGCGGAAGGCGGCGTAGCCGGGGCGGTCGGGACGGGCTCTGAGATGGCACTCCCAGGCCTTGGCCGCGGCCGGGCTCACGCTTGCGCCGCGGATGCCGAAGGCGTCGGCCTCACGCAGGGATGCGTGCAGCCGGTCCACGCGGCTGCCGTCCGGGCGGTGAAAGAACCACTCGGGATCGGGCAGCGCCGCAGGTTCGATGCGGATGCCCGTGGCGTCCAGCGGCGTGCCGATGAGTTGATGCACCGGCCAGCCCTGCGGCACACGCGCGACGATGCCAGCCCGCGCGCCCATCAGCGTCGCACCGACCGCCGAATGGATCGCGTTTCCGCCGATCTGCGCCAGCGCCAGCGCGCCGTCCGCAGCGACGATGCAGTCGAGCGTCGCGCCGCCTGCGGTGAAGAGCTGCGGCGTCACGCGCCGGGATAGCCGAGCCCGGCCTCCGCCCGCGCGACCGCATAGGCGTGGGCCAGGTGATGCAGCGGAATGGTGGCGAGCAGCGGCATCAGCAGCGGATGCGCGGCGGGCAGAATCAGGTGGCGCTCGACGAGGCTCGCGATCTCCGCATCCGCGCTGCCGAGCAGCGCCAGCGTACGCCCGCCGACACCGGCGCCGACGATCGCCGCATCCAGCGCGCGCGAGCGCGAGGCGACGTCGGGCGCGATCAGCACAAGCGGATCGCCGTGCTTCTGCGCACGGTAGTGGTGCAGTTCCTCGAGCGGCCAGGCGACGGCATGGACAGGGCCGAGTTCACGGATCTTCGCCGCGCCGATCTCGGCTGTCGCATGGAAGGGGCCGGCGCCGCTGAAGGCGAGGAAGCCGGCGCGCGCGAAGGCGGCACCCGCTTCCTGCATCGGGGCGGCCGCGATCGCGCCCAGCCGGTCAGCCTGTTCCGGCAGCGCCGCGAGGGCGGTGCGCAGCGACGCATCGGGGCGGATCGCCTCGGCGGCGGCGACCAGCAGCGCGATGGTCGCGGTGGTCGCCTGGGTAGGCCAGCCGCGGCGCGTCGCCTGCACCAGCAGCGCCGCGTCGAAGCGCTGGTGCAGCGGCGAGCCGGCGCTGTTCGTGACGCCGACGGCCAGCGCGCCGCGCGCATGCGCGCGGTCCAGCGCCTCCAGGACGGCAGGCGTCGTGCCGCTGGAGGAGATGCCGAAGACCAGCGTGCCGGGCCCGGCATGCGCCGCCTCGTAGAGCGCCCAGTCCAGCGCCTGCACGCCGCAGGCTGGCACGCCGAGCCGCGCGCGGAAGGCCGCCGCGGCGATCCGCCCGGCCTGCCACGAATCGCCGCAGCCGGCGATCACCACCTCGGTGACCGGGCGCGCCGCGACGCGCGCGGCCAGCGCGCCGAGCGCCGGCGCCGCCTGGGCGAGCGTCGCGGCGATGGCCTCGCCCTGCGCCAGCATCTCGACCCGCGTGCGCTCGACGCGCGCGAGCCGCGCGGGGTCGCGCGGCGCATCGGTGGAGGGCTCGGCGCGCAGCTTCGCGAAGCGGGGATCCGGGCTCATCGGCCGAGCCGCTCCAGCCCGACGGTGCGGGCGATCACCAGCATCACGACGAAGGAGAGCATGATCTCCATCGCCGAGATCGCAGCGATGGCGGGCGTCGAATCGTTTTGCACGAGGTAGTAGAGCTCCACGGGAAGCGGCCTGCCGCGCACGTCGGAGGTGAAGAGCGCGACGGTGACGTTGTCGAAGGCCTCGATGAAGGTGAAGGCGGCCGCGGCGAGCAGCGCCGGGCCGAGCTGCGGCACGGTGACGCGCAGGAAGGTCTCGGCCGGCCCGGCGCCGAGATTGGCCGAGGCCTCGTCCAGCCGCGGATCGAGCCCCGCAAGCCGCGCCATGACGATGCGGATGGTGAAGGGGATGCAGAAGACGGTCAGCGCCACGACCAGCATGAGGTCGGAGGCGCGGAAGCCGACATAGGCACCGAAGAACAGCATCGCGATCCCGATCACCATCCCCGGCATCATCTGCGGCGCGAGCAGGAAGGCGTTGGCGCCGGCCTTGCCGGGAAAGGTGCCGCGCACCGAGGCGAAGGCGGCCGGCACGCCGAGCAGCAGCGCCGCCAGCATCACCAAGGTCGCGACCTCCAGGCTGACCAGGATGGAATCGGTCAGCTGCCGGTTCTCGAACACCGCCCAGTACCAGCGCAGCGAGAAGCCCGAGGGCGGGAAGCTGATGAAGGCCCGCGGCTCGAAGCTGATGGCGATGACGATGAGGCTCGGCGCGACCAGCAACAGCAGCGCGAATCCCGCGACCAGCCCCAGCAGCAGACCGCCGAGCCGGTCGATGGCGGGAATGGTGCGGCGGCGCTTCGTCGCGCCGGAGGCGCGCGGGCTCATGGCTTTGCCACCTCGTTCCAGCGCGCGAGCCGGTTGCCTAGGGCGACGATCGCGAGGACGAAGGCGAAGCAGGTGGACAGCAGGATCGTCGCCAGCACCGCGCCGCGCGTCCAGTCGAGCACCACCACCGTCTGCTCGTAGACCTGCACTGCGAGCGTGGAATAGGCGCCGCCGCCGAGCAGCTGGGGGACGATGAAGTTGGTGTAGGAGACGGCGAAGACCAGCGCCAAGCCGGCGAAGATGGCCGGCACGCTCATCGGCACGGTGACGCGGAAGAAGGTGCCGGTGCGGCTGGCGCCGAGGTTCAGCGACGCCTCCTCCAGCCGCCGGTCGCGCTCCGCCAGCACGGCCAGCAGCGGCAGCACCATGAAGGGCAGGTGAATCTGCGTCATGCCGATCAGCACCGCCCAGTCCGTGTTGAGAATGCGCAGCGGCTCTTCGATGAGACCGAGCGACAGCAGCGCCTGGTTGAGCATGCCGCGCCGTCCGCCGAGGATCACGATCCAGGCATAGGCGCGCACCAGCGCGCTGGTCAGCAGCGGCGAGATCACCGCCACCAGGATCAGCGTGCGCCAGATGCCTTTCGTCTCGGCGAAGAGGTAGGCGACCGGATAGGCGAGCAGCAGGCACAGCACCGAGGACACCACGGCCACCCAGAAGCTGCGCCACATCAGGCGCCAGACCAGGTCGTCCTGTAGTGCATGCAGCAGATGCGCGACGGTGAAGCTGTCGGGCTGGATGCGGCCGCGCTCGATGGTGAGGAAGCCGAAGGCCAGCAGCGTGACCATCGGCAGCAGGAGGAAGACGAACAGGAACACCAGCGCAGGGACGGCTGGCCAGATGCCACCGCCGTGCAGGATGCGGCGCAGCGGCGCCGGCCGGCGCGCGAGGGTCTCAGCCGGCATGCGGGATCACCGCGCAGCCCGCCGGATCGGCGATGCCGAGGCCGAGCAGCGTGCCCGCGGCAGGGGCCGCCTCTCCGGCGCGGCGTGGCAGCACGGCCCGCAGCGGCTCGGCGAGGCCCGCATCGAGCTCGAGTTCCATGGTCGGTCCATCGGCGGTCGCGAAGGCGACGCGACCATTCCAGACGACGCCAGGTGCGCCCGCAGCAAGCAGCCGGAGGTTCTCAGGCCGCAGCACCAGCGCGGCGGGGCCATCTGCGCGCGCCGCGGCCACGCCCGGCACGCCCTCCACGGCGCCGCCACGCACCGTCACCGGCACGACATTCGCGCGGCCGATGAAGGTTGCGACATAGGGCGTCGCGGGCCGGTCGTAGAGGTCGAGCGGTGCGGCGAGCTGCTCGATCCGCCCCTCCCGCATGACCGCGACCTGATCCGACAGCG
The DNA here is from genome assembly GCF_003173615.1 of Falsiroseomonas bella. Taxonomy (GTDB): domain Bacteria; phylum Pseudomonadota; class Alphaproteobacteria; order Acetobacterales; family Acetobacteraceae; genus Falsiroseomonas; species Falsiroseomonas bella. The sequence continues at coordinate 1,457,975 of NZ_QGNA01000001.1, forward strand.
TCATCGCCTCGGCCTGGTCATGGGTGACGAAGATGGAGGTGATGCCGACGCGCGAGATCAGCTTGCGCAGCTCCACCTGCATCGCCAGCCGCAGCTTGGCATCGAGCGCGTTGAAGGGTTCGTCCAGCAGCAGCACCTCCGGCTCCAGCACCAGCGCACGGGCGATCGCGACCCGCTGCTGCTGGCCGCCCGAGAGCCGCGCGGGGTAGCGGTCGGCGAAGCCGGCCAGCGCCACCGTCTCGAGCGCGGCGCGGACCCGATCAGCGATCTCGGCGCGCGGGCGGCGGCGCACCTTGAGGCCGTAGGCGACGTTCTCGGCCACCGTCAGGTGCGGGAACAGCGCGTAGTTCTGGAAGACGTAGCCCACCTGGCGGCGATTCGGCGGCAGCGTCGTGATGTCGCGGCCCTGGATGCGCACTTCGCCCTCATCCGGGTCGAGGAAGCCGGCGATGATGCGCAGCAGCGTGGTCTTGCCGCAGCCCGAGGCGCCGAGCAGCGTCAGCACCTGGCCACGCGCGATGGAGAGCGTGCAGTCCCGCAGCACCTGGTGTGCGCCGAAGCGCTTGCCGACGCCGGCGATCTCGATCTGTGTCATGGTTGGAACCCGAGCGCGGCAGGGCCCTGGGCGGTGACGGCGCGCGCACCGATGGCGACCGCGGCGCCGAGCGCCGCGTCCAGATCCTGCCCATTTGCAAGGCCGCCGGCGATTGCGCCGACCGTGGCGTCGCCCGCGCCGGTCGGGTCGACCACGGCGACCGGGGGCGGTGGGAATCGGCGCGGCGCCGCGCCGTCGGCGGGGAACAGCGCCAGACCTTCGGCGCCGCGCTTCTCCACCACGGCGCAACCGGAAAGCGGGCCGAGCAGCGCGATCTCCTCGCGGCTCGGCGCGAAGAGGAAGAGGCGCGGCAGCAGGGCGCGCAGCGCCTCGGGCTCGCGCCGCGCGAAGGCCTCACTGGTGTCCACGACGGCGCGCGCCGGCCCCGCTGCATCCAGCGCACGCGATGCCTGCCCGGATGGCATCGGGCAAAGGACGAGGACGTCGTCCGGTGCGAGTGGCCCCGGCGGGAGCGGCGGCGCCAGCGCCGCGGTGCGTTCCCACCAGGCGGCTTCCGCATGGTGCGCGGAGTCGCGCGTGCCATCGGCCGCGTAGTCGAGGCGCGCGCGCCGCGTCGGTCCCGCGCGCCGGATGCGCTGCGACAGGTCCACGCCGAGGCGTTGCGCTTCCGTATCCCAGGCCTCCGGCCAGTCCTCCCCGGCGGCGGCGAGCAGGGCGGTTTCCGCGCCGACGGCGCGCGCGCCGAGCGCGGCGTAGAGCGCGGCGCCGCCCGGCTGCTCACGCGCCACGCCATCCGGCCCGCGCACGCGGTCGATGGAGAGGTAGCCCATCACGAAGACGCGCCCCATGCGATCACTGGCCCGTGCCGATCAGGGAGCGGCGGGTCAGCATCCGGCTGACGCGGAAACGCGCCGCGTCGCCCTTCAGATGCGTGCGCGTGTCGGGATCGAGCCCGCCGGCCCGCGCCAGCCCATGCGCCAGCGCCTGCAGCGGGATCGCGGTGGCGAGCGGCGCGAGCGCCGGCGGGATGGCGGGCAGCGTCCACCGTCGTGTGGCCGTGGCCACGGGCGTCGCTTCGGTGTCCATCGCGAGGCAGCGCATGCCGAGTTCGGCCAGCGCCTCGCAGCTTTCCGTCGCGAGACGAGCGAGCGCTGGCTCGGCGGCGACGACGACAATGAGGTCCGTCACCGGGGTCGCCCAGTACTGGCTATGGGCGAATTCCTCGAGATCGGCGGACCAGGCCGGCACGCCGGTGAGTTCCACCAGCTTCGCCGCGCCGTACCGCACCGTGCCGGCATCGGCGCCGGCCGAGAGCAGGCGCACGCCGCTCGGTACGGCTTCCGTCACTTCGAAGGCGATGGCGGCGCGGATGGCCGGCAGCGCGGCGTGCAGCGCCTCCGCCGCCTCCGGTCGCCCGGCCGCGCCGGCTGCCAGCAGCATCAGCGCGGCGACCGTCGCCGTGTAGCTCGACGTGCCGCAGAGGAAGGGCGCGATGTCGGCGATGTCGAGCGAGATGCGGGCACCGGCGACCTCGCCCAACCGCCCGCCCTTGCCGTTGACCAGCGCGAGCAGTCGCGCGCCCATCCCCGAAGCAGCCTCTGCGGCGGCAACGGTGCGATCCACATTGCCGGACATCGAGATGGCGATCACGCGATCCGCCGCCGCCAACCGACGCGCCGACAGCAGCAGGTCGAGCGCGCCGAGCGGGCGCCAGTCCAGGCCGAGCTCGCGCGCGAACTCCGCCGCCGCTTCGGCGGCAAAGGCCCCGTCGCCGCAGCCTGCCACGAACAGGCGCCCGCCCGCGCCTGGTGCGAGCGTCGCACCGGCGGCGAGGAACTCCGGCGCGCGGGCCAGCAGGCCCGCGATCACCTCAGGCTGGCGCGCCATGTCGGCGCGCATCGGTCCCTGCATTGTCAGCTGAAGGTCCTGTCGAACTGTTCCAGGATGCGGCCGCGCACCGGAGCGATCTTGGACCAGTCCACGGACTGCAGCCGCGCAACCTCCGCCGGAGTCGAGGGCGTGTAGGGCTTCGCCGCGTCCGGCACCGCCACGCCGCGCACCGTTGGCCCGAAGAAGTAAGGCTCGTTCGCCGCGCGCTGCTGGTACTCGGGCGACAGGATCTCGTTCATCCACTCATGCACCAGCTCGGGATGCCGTGTGTTGGCGATCTCCGACATGAAGGAGAGCAGCGAAACCGGGCCGGGCGCGGGCTGGATGAAGCGGATCGGCAGCCCCCGCGCGGCCGCGCCGGCGACATCGTTGTTCCAGATCGGCGCGACGCCGATCTCCTCGCGCTCGAGCAGCTGCAGCAGGGCGGTGGGCGAGCGGCCGACCACCGGGCGCAGCGCGGCCAGCCTCTCCCAGGCCGGCGCGAGGTTGTCCTCGGACCCGCCGAACACCTTGGCGATGATCGCCAGGACCGCGAGGCCGAGGTTGGAGGAGGCGCGCGGGATCGCGACCTTGCCGCGGTAGTCGGCGTGCCAGAGATCCTCCCAGGAGGTAGGCTCGCGCCGCACCACGCGAGTGTTCCAGGCGATGCCCACCAGCGAATAGCTCGCCGGCACGCCGAAGCCGCCGGACTTCGCCATGAACTCCGGCACGACATTGGCCGCATTCGGCACCTTCGCCGGATCGAGGCGCGTGATGTAGCCCTCGCGCTGGGCGATCAGGTGCGGCGGCTCGCCATTCGGCATGGCGTCGAAGGGCGAATGGCCCTGCGCGGCCTTGATCTGCGCGACGATGTCCTGCGCCTCGCTCGGCACCAGGCGGATGCGCAGGCCGGGGTGGCGCGCCTCCATCCGGCGCGCGAGCCACTGGTGCGGCTCCTGCAGCTGGCCCGCGAAGGAGACGATGACGAGTTCGCGCGATTGCGCGCGCGCGACCTGCGGCGTGGCGAGCGCGGCCAGGGCGAGACCGCCGAGCGAGCGGCGGCCGAGAAGCGTGGTCATGTTCGGATGCCTCCTTGTTGGTTCAGCCGGCGAAGACGCGGTCGAATCGCTCGACCAGGCCGCCGCGCTGCGGCGCGATCGCGCCCCAGTCGATGGTCTGCAGGGCCAGCACCTCGGCCGGCGTCGAGGGGGTGTAGGGCCGCGCGGCCTCCGGCACCGTCACGCCGCGCACGGTCGGGCCGAAGAAATACGGCGCCCCGGCGGCGCGGGCCTGGTACTCGGCGGAAAGGATGCCATCGAGCCACTCGTTCACGAGGTCCGGATGCCGCGTCTGCGCGATGGCGGAGAAGAAGGAGAGGATCGCGATCGCGCCGGGCGCGGGCATCAGGAAGCGGATCGGCAGGCCCTTGTCGGCGGCCGAGGCCGTGTTGTTGTTCCAGAGCGGGGCGATCGCGATCTCCTCGCGTTCCAGCATCTGCGTCAGGATGGCCGGCGAGCGCGCGGCGCGCGGCTGCAGCTCGCGCAGCTTCTCCCAGCCCACGTCGAGGTTTCGCTCGCTGCCACCATGCGTCTTGGCGGCGATGGCGAGCGTCGCCAGGCCGAGATTGGAGGAGGTGCGCGCGATGCCGACCTTGCCGCGGTACTCGGGTCGCCAGAGATCGGCCCAGCTGGTTGGCGCGTTGCGCACCATCTGGCTGTTGTAGGCGATGCCGACCAGCGAATAGGTCGCCGGCACGCCGAAGCCGCCGGATCGCGCGAGAAGATCGGGGAAGACGTTGCCCAGGTTGGCGAGCGCGGCGTCGCTGCGCCGTGCGATGTAGCCCTCGGTCATCGCCGTGATGTGCGGCGGCTCGTCGTTCGGCATGGCGTCGAAGGGCGAATGGCCCTGCGCTGCCTTGATCTGCGCGACGATGTCCTGGCTGTCGGAGGGAACGAGCCGGATGCGCAGGCCGCGATGCCGGGCCTCCATCCGGTCGGCGAGCCAGCGATGCGGCTCGGAGAGGCGGCCGGGATAGGTGACGATCACCAGCTCGCGTGCGGCCTGGGCGTGGACGAGGCGGGAGACGGCGAGAAGGCCCGCGGCGGCGGCGCCGAGGCGGGCAAGCGAACGACGGGAGACGGACATCGGAACCTCCTGCGGTGACGACGTGTCGGCGCCGCGCAGGCGCGCGGCATCGTCCGGGCCCGACGGCCCGGCAACGTCATCAGGCCGTTCGGCGGGAGGCGGCGATCAGTGCCACATAGGCACGGCAGGAACGGGACGGCGCGGACCAAGCGCGGGCACGGCGGCGCCGTCCGCTTGGCTTGCTCCGATTCAGGGTGAAACGCCCGCGCGTCATCCTGTCATTCTTGTCATCCCGTTTGCGCCGGCGCAAGCATGCGCCTGCCTCGCACGGCGCCGCCGGGCGCGCCCTTGCCTGCGAGGCGAGCAGGAGCGTGCCAACCATGCCCGGAACGACGGCAGACGAGCCGGTCTCTCTCATCCTGCGCGGTGCGGCGCTGCTGGAAAGCTTCGGGCCGGACGACTCGCCCATCCTGCACCGCGACGCCGGGCTCGCCGTCGCGGCAGGGCGTGTCGCCGCCATCGCGCCCTTCGTCGAGCTCGCCGCCCGGCATCCCGGCGCGCAGGTGGTCGGCGACGCCGACACGGTCGTCATCCCGGGTCTCGTCAACGCGCATCACCATGTCGGGCTGACGCCGCTGCAACTCGGCTCGCCGGATCATCCGCTGGAGCTGTGGTTCGCGAGCCGGCTGGCGCTGCGCGACGTGGATCTGCGCCTCGACACGCTGTTCTCCGCCTTCGAGATGATCGCCTCCGGCGTCACCACCGTGCAGCACCTGCACAGTCGCGCGCCGGGCGGGCCGGAGCGGATCCTGGCGGCGGCGCAGGGCGTGATCGGCGCGTATCGCGAGGTGGGCATGCGCGCCTCCTACTCCATGGCGCTGCGCGACCAGAACCGGCTGGTGTACGAGGATGACGCCGCCTTCACCGCGCGCCTGCCGGAGGCGCTGCAACCCGCGATGCGCGACTATTTCGCGCGCTTCACCCTGCCGCTGTCCGAGCAGGTGGCGCTGTTCGAGGACATCCGCGCGCTGGCCGCGGGCGATCCGCGCATCGCCGTGCAGGTCGCGCCGGCGAACCTGCACTGGCTTTCGGATGCGGCGCTGGGCGCGGCGGCGGAGCTGTCGGCGAAGCACGACCTGCCGATGCACATGCACCTGCTGGAGACGCCCTACCAGAAAGCCTATGCGAAGCGGCGGACGGGTGGATCGGCGCTGGCCTTCCTGCATCGGCTCGGCCTGACGGGACCGCGGCTCACGATCGGCCACGGCGTCTGGATGACGGAGGCCGACATCGAGCTCTGCGCGCATGCGGGCACGCGCATCTGCCACAACTGCTCCTCCAACCTGCGCCTGAAATCCGGGACCGCGCCGGTGAACCGCTTCCTCGCGGCGGGGATCCCCGTTGCGCTCGGCATGGACGAGGCCGGCATCAACGACGACCGCGACATGCTGCAGGAGATGCGCCTGGCCCTACGTATGCACCGCGAGCCCGGGATCCACGCGCCGCATCCCTCGCCGGCGCAGGTGCTGCGCATGGCGACCGAGCACGGCGCCGGCACCACGCCCTTCGGTGCGACGATCGGGCGGCTTTCCGTCGGCTGCCATGCCGATGCCGTGCTGTTCGACTGGCCGCGCGTGACGCGGCCCTGGCAGAGCCCCGACATCCCGCTGGTCGATGTGCTGGTGCAGCGGGCGAAGACGGATGCGGTGAAGACCGTGCTGGTGGGCGGCGAGGTGGTGTATCGCGACGGCCGGTTCACGCGCGTGGATCGTGACGCCGTGCTCGCCGAGATCGCCGCGCGGATGGCCCGTCCGCTGACGGCGGAGGAGGAGGCGCGGCGGGACCTGGCACGCGCGGTCTTCCCGCATGTCAGCGCCTTCTACGACGGATGGCTGGACGGGCTCGGCGACGATCCGCACTACCGGCCGAGCGGGCGACGCTAACCCCCCGCGGCGATCCAGGCGCGCGCGATCTCGTCGCGCCGCGCCACCCAGATGCGGTCGCCGAGCGCGGCGAGCTTTTCGAGCACGCCCTCGAAGGCGGGGAAGCGGCCAGGGCGCCCGGCGATGCGGAGGTGGTAGCCGATGTTGAGCAGCCGCGGCTTGCCGCGCTCCGCCTCGGCCAGCAGCGTGGCCAGCGCGTCCTCGACATACTCCACCATCTCCCGCGCGCGGACGAAGCCGTTCGGGTGGAAGAACTTCATGTCGTTGCTGTCCAGCGCATAGGGCAGCACGACCAGGCCGCGATGTGCCCGGTCGCGATAGGGCAGGTCGTCGTCGAAGGCGTTGGATGTGTAGAGGAAGCCGCGTTCCTCCAGCAGCGCGCGCGTCCAGGCGCTCTCGCTGCCGCGGCAGAAGAAGCCGGCGGGCCGCACGCCGCAGGCCGCGTCGATCGCGTCGATGCAGCGATCGAGATCGTGCGCTTCCTCCGCCCGGTCGCGGTAGTCGGCATGCGGGCGCCAGCGCCAGCCATGCACGGCGGCCTCATGCCCGCGCGCCACCACCTCGCGCGCCTGCCGGGGCGCGCGCTCCACGGCGCGGCCGCACATCAGGAAGGTCGCGCGGATGCGGTGCCGGTCGAGCGCGTCCAGCATGCGCCAGAGCCCGGCGCGCATGCCATAGGCGAAGATCTGCTCCTGCCCGAGGTCGCGCACGCCGGGCTCGACGACGCTGATCACCTCGCCGATTCGCTCGCTCTGTGGGTCGCCGTCTCCAACCTGCTGCTCGGCGCCTTCCTCGAAGTTCACCACGACCGAGACGGCAAGCCGGGCGCCGTTCGGCCAGGCGATGTCAGGGTCCGACCCTCCGCGACCGACGAGATCGCGCATGATGCCTCCTGCTGCTGGCCGGCGTGCTGTAGCGCGCAGCGTGCAGGGCCGGAAGTGGCGGCGGCACCGGTCGCGTCAGGCGGTGCCGGCCATCTCCTTGAAATGCGCCATCATCCGGTCGGCATCCGCCTCCAGCCCGGTGAAGAGGCGGAACGCGCCCACGGCCTGGAAGACGGCCATGCCGCTGCCGTCGAGCGTGCGGCACCCGATCCGGCGCGCGGCGCGCAGCAGCTCGGTCTCCATGGGGAAATAGATGATCTCGGCCACCCAGAGCGAGGGGCGCAGCAGGCCGGGATCCAACGGCATGCCGGGCAACTTCGCCATCCCGACGGGCGTGCAGTTCACCAGCCCGTCCGCGGCGGCCAGGCTGGCGCCGAGGTCGGCCGCGGCCTCTGCGCGGCCGGCGCCGAAGCGCGTGCAGAGGCTGGCAGCCAAGGCTTCCGCGCGCGAAGCCTCCACGTCGTGCAGGCTGAGCCGGGCGATGCCCGCGCCGAGTAGCGCGTGGGCGACCGCGGCGCCGGCGCCGCCGGCGCCGAGCTGCACCACCGCACCGCGCGCCGCGTCCGGCAATCCACGACGGAAGCCCTCCGCGAAGCCCGAGCAATCGGTGTTGTGCCCGATCCTGCGGCCCTCTCGCAGAACCACCGTGTTCACCGCCCCGAGCGCCTCCGCATCACGGGACAGCTCGTGCAGCAACGGGATCACGGCCTGCTTGCAGGGATAGGTGATGTTGAGCCCCGCGAAGCCCATCCATTCCGCGGCGGTCAGCAGCGCGTCGAGCGAGTCCGGCCCCAGGCGGAGCCGGTCGAGATCGATCAGCCGGTAGACCAGGCGCAGCCCCTGAACCTCGCCCTCGCGTTCGTGCATGGCAGGCGTCAGGGAGGCCTGGATGCCGCTGCCGATCAGCCCGAGCAGTACGGAGCGCTGCCGCTGGGCACGCATCGCGCGCTGCACCATTCCGCTCAGCCCGCCGCCGCGTCGTCGAGTATCTCGCGCAGCGCGCGGATCGCAGTCGGGTAGCCGCGTGCGCCGAGCCCCGCGATGACCGCGGTGGCGACCGGAGAGACGAGCGAGCGATGATAGATCGGCTCCCGTCGGTGGATGTTGGAGATATGCAGCTCGATCACCGGGCCCTTGAACATCTTGAGCGCGTCGAGCAGCGGGATGGAGCTGAAGGTCAGGCCGGCCGGGTTGATGACGATGCCCGCGACCTCCTGGTCGGTCGCCTCGTGGATCCACTCGACCAGCTGGCCTTCGTAGTTGGTCTGGCGGAACACGATCGTGTCGTCGCCGGCCGCATGTCGGCACATCGCCTCGATTTCGACCAAGGTCGTGCGGCCGTAGATCTCGGGCTCGCGCTTGCCGAGGCGATTGAGGTTGGGGCCGTTCAGCATATGGATGGCTCGGGTCATGAGGCTACCTCGTCGGCATGCGGGCGAAGGCGGGGGGCGGCCGTCAGCCCTGGTAGCCGAGCTGCCGCGGCAGCCAGAGCACCAGCTCCGGCACGAAAGTGATCAGCATCAGCGCGGCGAGCAGGGCGGCGATGAAGGGCAGCGTGTCGCGCACCACGGCGCCGAGCGTGCTGTCGGACAGCTTGGCGACGATGAACAGCAGCAGGCCGTAGGGCGGCGTGATGAGACCGATCATCAGGTTCACCACCACGACGACGCCGAAATGCACCATGTCCACGCCCAGCGCCTGCGCGGTCGGGATCAGCACCGGCACCACGACCAGCAGGATCGTGCTGCCTTCCAGCAGGCAGCCCAGCACCAGCAGCAGAAGGTTCACCGCCAGCAGGAACTGCCAGTCCGCCATCTCCCATCCCGCTAGCAGGTTGCGCACCGCGGCGGGGATGTTCTCGCTCGCGATCACGTAGTTGAAGGCCAGCGCGCCGGCGATCAGCATGCCGATCGCGGCGGTGGATCGCGCGCTGCCCAGCACCGTTCGATACACCTCGCGCGCCGAGATGCTGCGATACAGCAGGGTCGAGACGAGGAAGGCATAGGCGGCGGCGACGGCGGCCGCCTCGGTCGGCGTCATCACCCCGCCATAGATGCCGCCCAGCAGGATCGCCGGCATCAGCAGCGCCGGAAGGGCTTCCCAGGTCAGGCGCGGCAGTTCGCGCAGCGGCACGCGCTCGGCCACCGGGAAGCCGTGCCGGTGCGCCATCCAGCTGTTGATGCCCATCATCGCCAACGCCATCAGCAGGCCTGGCACGACGCCGCCGAGGAACAGGTAGCCGATCGAGGAATCCGAGATCAGCGCGTAGAGCACCATGGGGATGGATGGCGGGATGATCGGGCCGATCACCGCCGTCGCCGCGGTGATCGCGCCGGCATAGCTCGCCGGATAGGCGCCGCCGCGCTTCATCATGTCGATCAGGATCTTGCCGCTGCCCGCGGCGTCCGCGATGGCGGAGCCCGACATGCCGGCGAAGATCACGCTCTGCACCACGTTCACATGGCCGAGGCCGCCGCGGAAACGGCCGACGAGCAGGTTGCAGAAGCGCAGCAGACGGTCGGTCATGGTGCCGGCGTTCATCAGACCCGCGGAGAAGATGAACAGCGGAACGGCCAGCAGGATGTAGCTGCCGTTCAGCCCGTTCAGCAGCTGCTCCGCCGCGATGGACATGTCCTGCCCCGAGGCGGCGAGGTAGATGATCGAGCCGGTGATCATGGACAGGCCGATCGGCAGGCCGAGCAGCGACAGGCCGATGATCGCCATCAGGGCGAGCGCGAAGGGGCTGTCGAGGCTCACGCGCCCGCACCCGTGGCACGCGCCCTGCCGGTGACGGCGCGCCAGACGATCCAGCCATGGCGAATGATCATGGCGACCGCGAAGACCAGATAGACGGAGAAGAGCAGGTCCATCCGGATGGCGAGATAGGTGGAGCGCTCCACCTTCATGAAGGTGACGTAGTCGTAGACGGCCGGCAGCGACCAGGCGAACACCGCCACCACGACCGCGCCGGTGATCGCATCGAACAGGCGGCGCACGCCCGCGGGCACGGCGCCGTGGATCAGGTCGAAGCGGATCTCCTCCTCCTCGGTGAGGACCAGGGCCGCTCCCCACAGGATGCCCCAGAACCAGGCGAGCGTGGAAACCTCGGTCGTCCAGCCGACCGGGGCGTTCATCGCATAGCGCATGAAGATCTGGACGACGAAGGCGATGAACATCGCCGCCAGCAGCGCGGCGAGCACGTCCTCGGCGCGCCGGCGGCCCCAGGCGAGGACGCGTCTTGCAAGGGAGGTCATCGGCGCGCCCCGGGGAACGGCGCGACCCGGAACGCCGGCGGCGCTCCGGGTCGGGTGGCGTCAGCGGACCGCGTTGATGCGCTCGAGGATGCCGCGCGGCCAGCTCTGCGACAGGGACGAGGCCAGGTAGCGGCGCTGCGCCTCCGCCCGGAAGGCATCGACGTTCGGCGCGTAGACCTCGAGGCCCTGGCCGCGGAAGAAGGTCACCATCTCCTGCTCCTGCTCGAGATGGCGCCGCGTGCTGAGGTCGATCGCCTTGTCCGCCGCGGCCTGCAGCGCCTGCTGCTGCGCGGGGGCGAGCCCGTCCCAGAAGCGGGCGGAGACGGAGAGCAGGTCGTAGGCGACGAGGTGGCTGGTCAGCACGAACTGCGTCGTGACCTCGTAGAAGCGCATGGTGCGGCTGGTCGGCAGCGGGTTGTCCTGCCCGTCCACCGCGCCGGTCTGCAGCGCCGTGTAGAGTTCGGCGAAGGCGACCGGCGTCGGGTTGGCGCCGAGCGCCTCGCCCAGGAACTGCCACGCCTCGCCCGGCGGCATGCGTAGCTTCATCCCGGCCATGTCCGCCGGCGTGGCGATGCGCTTGCGCGGCTTCAGGTTCACGTGCCGCGTGCCGAAGTAGAGCGGGCCGAGGATCTGCACGTTCAGCTGGTCGCGCACCATCTTCTTGAAGTCGGCGCCCACGTCGCCGGCGAAGACCTTGCGCATGTGATCGGCGTCGCGGAACAGGTAGGCCGAGGTCATCACGGACCAGGCGGGGATCTGCCGCGAGAAATCCTGCGGCGCGATGTTGGCCATCTCCAGGTTGCCGCGCTGCAGCGCGACCAGCTCCGTGCCCTGGCGGAAGAGCGAGGCGTTGAGATGCAGCTCGACCTCGAACTCGCCCTGCAGGTCGGTTGCAAAGCCGCGCATCGCCTCGGCGCGGATGTCCTGGTCCGAGAAGACGGCGGCGAAGCGCAGGCGACGGCGCGCCTGGGCGCCGGCCGGCAGCGCGGCCCCTGCCGCAAGCGCCGCCGCGCCCGTGATGGCTGCACGACGTCCGATGAGCGCTCGCATGCGCGTCCTCCCCTTGCGAGACATGCTTGGTCGCGCCGGCAGCGCGGCCGGGCGACTGCCGCGGACGCTAGTCGCAGCGGATCGCGTGATCAATAGTCATTCCAGGGAATGTCCGCTATTTTGCAATTCGTTGGATGAACCGGGCGCCGCCCGCCCGGCGAAACAGGAGGAAACATCGCTTGCCCGCACGGCAGGACGGCCATCCGGCGCAAGAAGTCGGCAGCAGCAGCGAGGCGGCGTATCGCCGCATCCGCGCCGATGTCGTGCTCGGGCGCCTGGCGCCGGGCAGCAAGCTCGGGCTCGACGGGTTGCGCCGCATCTACGGCGTCGGCATCGGCACGCTGCGCGAGGTGCTGAACCGGCTGGTCTCCGAAGGACTCGTGGTGGCCGAAGGACAGCGCGGATTCGCGGTGGCGCCGGTATCCCCCCAGGAATTCCGCGAGGTTGCGGCGCTGCGCCTGCTTCTGGAACGCCACGCCATCGCGCTGTCCTTCGCCGCCGGCGACCTGGACTGGGAAGGGCAGGTCGTCGGCGCACATCACAAACTGGCGGTGCTGGAGCGGCGCCTGCTGGCGGGCGAGTCCACCGATCCCGCCCTGTGGAAGCGGCATGACCGCGAGTTCCACGCGCTGCTGATCGCCGCCTGCGGCTCCACGGCACTGCTCGACACCTACGCGGCGGCCTACGACCTGTTCCTGCGCTACCAGATGGTCGCGGTGGTGTTCCGCGGCGCCGTCGCGGCCGACCAGCATGCCGCGCTGCTCGCCTGCGCCCTGGCGCGCGACAGCGCGGGCGCCTGCCGCGTGTTGGAGGACCATGTGCAGGGCTGCGTGGATCACGTCATCCGAAGCGGCGCCCTTGCGCCCTTTTCGGGCGGCCGAAGGCGGCGGACGCCGACCGGCGCCGGTGTTCCGCGACGCGTCGCCCGCCCATGAGCGCGTCCCCGAGCCGCACCGACATGCAAGCGGCATCCGAGCAGGCCGGCGAGCGCGCCTATCGGCTGATCCGCGCGGACATCCTTTCCGGCGTGCTGGCACCCGGGCGCAAGCTGAAGCTCGACAGGCTGCGCGACCTTTACGGCGCCGGCATCAGCACGCTGCGGGAAGCGCTGAGCCGGCTGGCCGCCGAGCGGCTGATCCTCGCCGAGGGCCAGCGCGGCTTCGAGGTGGCGCCCTTCTCGGCGACGGACCTGCGCGAACTCGCCGGCCTGCGGCGGCTGCTGGAGGGCCATGCGCTCGAACACGCCTTCCGCGCCGGCGACGTGGAGTGGGAGGCGCGCATCGTCGCTGTTCATCACAAGCTGTCGCAGATGGAGGATAAGCTGCGTGGAGGCGACGACGGCGCCATCGAGCCCTGGCGTCGCTTCGATTCGCAATTCCACCAGACGCTCATCTCCGCCTGCGGCTCCCGCACGCTGATGGCGACCCATGCGGCCGTGTTCGACCGCTACCTGCGCTACCAGAACCTGGCCCTCGGCTTCCGCGGCGACATCGCCATGCGCGAGCACCAGGCGCTGCGCGACTGCGCGTTGCGGCGGGATGCGGCGGCCGCGCGCAAGGTCCTCGCCGAGCACATCCTCGGCGGGGTGGAGCACGCGCTGGCCAGCGGCGCGCTGTAGCGCCGACGAGAGCGCGGCGGCCGCCGCGGCACGCGGGCAGGTCTGTATGCAGCCGCACACAATTGCGCTAAAAGACCCCCGGAGCGCGACGACACGACCGCGCCCGGAAGGGGGAAACCGCATGTCCAGCACTGCGGCGCAGACGGAGCGTGGCGCCAGGACGGAATATGGCGTCGCCGCACTCGGGCTCGGCGTGACAAGGGCGCTCGGCGGCTTCATCGCCGGGCTGCGTTTCGAGGATCTGCCGCCGGCCGTGGTGCATGAGGCGCGGCGCGGGGTGCTGGACTGGATCGGCTGCGCGCTCGCGGCAAGCCGGCATCCCACCATCCGCATCCTTCTGGACACTTTCGAAGCGACGGGCTCGCCCGCGGTCGCGACCGTGCTGGGTCAGGGCGGCCAGGGCGGGAAACGGCTCGGGCTGCTGGATGCGCCGGTGGCGAACGGCCAGATGGGCCATCTGCTGGACTTCGACGACACGCATATGGGCGGCGTCGTGCTGCACACCTCCTCCCCGCTGCTGGCCGCGCTGCTGGCGCTGGCCGAGCACCGTCCGGTGAGCGGGCGCGACCTGGTCACGGCCTATGTCGCCGGCTTCGAGGCCGGGGTGCGCGCCGGGCAGGGGGCGCCCGCGCATCACGACGGCGGATGGCACCTGACGGGCACGCTCGGCGCAATCGCAGCCGGGGCCGGCAGTGCGCGGCTGCTCGGGCTGGATGCAACGCAGGTGACGCATGCGATCGGCATTGCGACGACGCAGGCCGCCGGCATGCAGCAGAACCGCGGCACGATGTGCAAGTCGTTCCATGCCGGCAAGGCGGCGGCCTCCGGCGCGCTCGCGGCGCTGCTGGCCGCGCGCGGCTTCAACAGCTCCGACGAGATCCTGGAAGGCAAGCGCGGCTTCATCCGCATCTACAGCACGAGCTCGGCGCCGGAGCGCATCACGGATGGCCTCGGCGAGCGCTTCGAGATCGCGCGCAACGGCTACAAGCCCTATGCCTGCGGCATCGTGCTGCACCCACTGATCGACGCCATGATCGCGCTGCACGACAGCGCCGGCATCCCGGCCGCGCAGGTCGCGCGCGTGGAACTTCAGGTGCATCCGCATGCGGTGAAGATCACCGGGGTGGACGATCCGAAATCGGGACTGATGTCGAAGTTCAGCATCAACCACTCGGCATCCGTCGCCTATCTCGACGGCACGGCGGGCATCGCGCAGTACAGCGATGCGCGCGCTGGCGCGGCTGATGTGCTCGCCTTCCGGCCGAAGATCGAGGTTCGCACCGTCGAGACGTTCCGCAAGGACCAGGCGCATGCGACGCTGGTCGCCACCGACGGGCGCCGCTTCGAATCGCCCGTCGCCCACGCCTCCGGCACGGTGGACAACTCGATGTCGGACGCCGCACTGGAGCGCAAGTTCCTGGGCAATGCGACGGAAGCGCTCGGCGAGGATCGCGCGCGCGCCGTCGCGGCGCGGGTCTGGACGCTCGACGAGGCCGCGGACATCCGCGACCTGCTCGCGCTCTGCGCCTGAACATGGCCCGCCGCTTGGACCGCGACGTGCTGGCCGGCGTCGTCCTGGCCGGGCTCGGCGGCTACGTCGCCTGGCGGGCGCTCGGATGGGACATCCTGACCGAGGACGGACCGGGGCCGGGCTTCTTCCCGCTCGGCTACGGGACGCTGATGGTGGCGCTCTCCGCCCTTCTGGTGCTGCGCGCGCTGCTGCAGCCGCGCCCCGCCGAAGAGGAAGCGGATCCCGGCGGCCACTGGCGCGCGCTCGCAACCTGGGCGGCCTTCGCGGGCGCGGCCTTCGTGATGCAGTGGATCGGCTTCGTCGCCGGCTTCGCCCTGCTCTCCGCCTTCGTCGTGGTTTTCGTCTTCGAGCGCGGCTGGGTGCGTGGCGCGGTGGTCGGGTTCTCCGCCGCCGCCGTCTTCTGGCTGGTCTTCGAGCGGCTGATGGGTGTCGGCCTGCCGGCCGGCCCTTGGGGCTTCTGAGCGATGGAGACCTTCGCAGCCCTCGGGCATGGCTTCGCCGTCGCGCTGCAGCCGGTCAACCTGTTCTGGTGCTTCGTCGGCTGCTTCCTCGGCACCATCGTCGGCGTGCTGCCCGGCCTCGGCCCCGCGGCGACCATCGCGCTGCTGCTGCCGCTGACCTTCGGCATGGATCCGACCGGCGGGGTCATCATGCTGGCGGGCATCTATTTCGGCGCGAAATACGGCGGCTCCACCACCTCGATCCTGCTGAACATCCCGGGCGAGGCGTCTTCCGTCGTCACCTGCCTCGACGGCTACCAGATGGCGCGGAAGGGGCGCGGCGGGGCGGCGCTCGGGATCGCGGCGATCGCCTCCTTCGTCGCGGGAACCTTCGGCATCGTGGCGCTGACGCTGCTCGCGCCGCCCATCGCGGAGTTCGCGCTCAGCTTCTCCTCGCCCGAGTATTTTGCGCTGATGGTCCTCGGCCTCTCGCTGGTCGTGGTGCTTGGCGGGTCGTCGCTCCTGAAGGCGCTGCTGTCGCTGCTCTTCGGGCTGTGGCTGACCAGCATCGGCACCGACCTCTTCACCTCGCAGAGCCGCTTCACCTTCGGATCCTCCTTCCTGCTTGGCGGCATCGACTTCATGGTCATCGCGGTCGGCGTCTTCGCCATCGCCGGCGTGATGGAGAGCATCCGCGCGCGGGAGGAGAACACGCCGATCCCGGTGCCGAACCGGCTGCGCGAGCTGATGCCCTCCTGGGCGGAGCTGAAGGCCTGTCGCTTCGCCTTCCTCAACGGCTCGGTCACCGGCTTCATCGTCGGCGTGCTGCCGGGCGCGGGCTCTGCGATCGCATCCTTCATCGCCTATGGCGTGGAGAAGGCGGTCTCCCGCCACCCCGAGAAGTTCGGCACCGGCGTGCCCGAGGGCGTCGCCGCGCCGGAGGGTGCGAACAACGCCGATTCCGGCGGTGCGATGGTGCCGCTGCTGACGCTCGGCATCCCGGGCGGCGGCAGCACGGCGATCCTGCTCTCGGCGCTGGTGGTCTGGGGCGTGAAGCCCGGGCCGCTGATGATGACGGAGAGCCCGGAGGTCTTCTGGGGCCTGATCGCCAGCCTCTACATCGGCAGCGTGATGCTGCTGGTGATGAACCTGCCGCTTGTGCCGCTTTTCGCGCAGATCCTGCGCATTCCGGTCTATGTGCTGTTCCCGCTGATCTTCGGCCTGGCGCTGGTCGGCGCCTTCGGCGTCTCCGACAACCCGATGAACCTGATGCTGCTCGCGGGCTTCGGGCTGCTCGGCTACGTCATGGCGCAGTTCGGCTTCCCGCCCGCGCCGCTGATCCTCGGCTTCGTGCTCGGCGACGCGATGGAGCGCGCTGTGCGCCAGTCGCTCACGATGTCCATGGGCGATCCGGCGATCCTGGTGGAGCGACCGCTTTCGGCCGTGATGCTCGGGCTCGCCGTGCTCGTCCTGATCTCGCCGCTGCTCGGCCGGCTGCTGCGCCGGCGGCGGGCGGGTGCAACAGCATGACTGCAATGCCAAGGGAGGACCACATGCAGCGTCGTCATCTTCTCGCCGCCGGGGGCACGCTCGCGCTCGCCGGCCTCGTCCGGCCGGCGCGTGCCGCCTGGACGCCCTCGCGTCCGATCGAGTTCGTGGCGCATAACGGCCCGGGCAGCGGCCCGGATGTCTTCGCCCGCGCGCTGATTTCCGCCATCGAGCAGGACAAGATCTACGAGGGTCGCATGCAGGTCGCCAACCGCGTCGGCGGCGGCGGCGCCACGGCGATGAACTACATCATGGAACGGCGCGGCGACCCGCATGTGGTCGGCGTGTGGACCAGCCTCTGGATGTCGCTGCCGCTGGTGCAGGCCGAGGCGCGGTCCCAGGTCACCGACATGACCGCGATCGCGCGCGTCGCCATCGAGCCCGCAGTCGTCATCGTGCGCGGCGATTCGCCCTATCGCAGCCTTGCGGACTTCATCGAGGCGGCGAAGGCACGCCCTGGCCAGGTGCGCCAGTCCGGCGGCTCGCCCACCGCGCGCGACGCGCTGGTGCGGCAGTTGCTGATGGCGCATACCGGCGCACGCTGGGCCTTCATCTCCTTCCCCTCGGGCGGCGAGCGGATGTCCGCGCTGCTCGGCGGCCATGTGGACATGATGATCGCCGAGCCCGCCGAGATCCGCGAGCAGGTGCGCGCCGGCCGGCTGCGCATCCTGGCCACCGCGACGGCGACCCGCCTGCCGCTGCTGCCGGACGTGCCGACGCTCGCCGAGGCCGGCTTCCCGATCAACGACGTCATCCAGGCCCGCGGCCTGGTGGCGCCGCCCGGCATCCCGGAGGAGGCGGTCGCCTTCTACGGCGATCTGTTCCGCCGCATGTCGGAAGGGCCGGCCTGGGCCAAGTATGTCGAGGACAACCAGCTGCAGAGCGCCTTCCTCTCGCCTGCGGACACCGCCGCCTTCTTCCGGGACTACCAGGTGCAGTTGCGAGACGTGCTGCAGACCGGCGGCGTGCGGCTGGCGCGCTGACCTTGATCGAGCCGCTGGCCGCGCTGGGCGTCGGCGTCGCCGCCTACGGGACGGCGATCGTCGGCGGCCTGGCCGGCTACGGCACCAACCTGCTGATGCCGATCGCCCTGGTTCCGGTGGTCGGCGCGGCGGCGGCGATCCCGATCCTCGCGGTGTCGGGACTGTTCAACAACGGGTCGCGGCTGGTGATCTTCCGCGATCGCGTGGAGTGGCGGCCGGTGCTGCCGCTGACGCTGGCGGCGATCCCGTCCTGCTTCGTCGGCGCCTGGCTGTTCACGCTGCTGAGCGGGCCGCAGGTGGCGCTGCTGCTCGGCGCGACGCTGTTCGCCACGGTGCCGCTGCGGCGCTGGCTGCGGGGAAGACGGCTCAACATCGGCACGCTCGGCATCGTGCTCCTCGGTGTCGTCTTCGGCCTCGTCACCGGCGGCACGCCGGGCGGGGGCGTGGTGCTGACGGCGGCACTCGCCGCGATCGGGCTTGCGCCGCAATCGGTCGTCGCGACCGATGCCGCGATCTCGCTGGTGGTGGGCCTGGTGAAGGTCGCGACGTTCCAGGCGTTGGGCGAGCTGCCGGCGGCGTCGTGGGTGTTCGCGCTGGTGATCGGGCTGATCGCCATCCCCGGCGTGATGACCGCGCGCTGGCTCAGCGACCGCATGAGCGTGTCGCTGCACGGCACCATCCTGGAAGCGGCGATCCTGACCGGGGGCGCCATGCTGGTGCTGCGCGGCCTGGGCTGGGTGTAGGGAAAGGGAAGCATCATGGCCGCATCGGCCTCGCAGCCGCTGTCGGACGAGATCGTCGCGCTGGCCGGCCACATCGCCGCGGCCGGCACGCGCCCGCTGCCGGAGGAGGTCGCGCGCAAGACGCGGCTGCACCTGCTCGATACGCTCGGCGCCATCGTCTCCGGCACGCAGCTGCCGGCCGGGCTGCTCGGGGCGCGCTTCGCGGCTTCGACCGGTGGCGCGGCGGAGGCGCTGGCGGTCGGCGCCGGTGCGCTGCTGCCCGCCGCGCAGGCCGCCTTCGCCAACGCCATGGCCGCGCATGGCGACGAGACCGACGACAGCCACCTCGCCGGGCGCTGCCATCCCGGCTGCGCGATCGTGCCCGCCGCGCTCGCTGTCGCGGAACGCGTGGATGCGGACGGTGGGGCGCTGCTGCGGGCCATCGCGCTCGGCTACGATGTCTGCGTGCGCGTCAACCTCGCCCTCGGCTTCCCGCCGCCGGCCAAGGCGAAGCACAGCACGCACAGCATCGGCCCCGCCTTCGGCGCGGCGGCCGCCTGCGCGGCGCTGCTCGGCTTCGACGAGCGCCAGGTGCGGCACATGCTGTCCTACTCGGCGCAGCAGGCCAGCGGCATCCCCTTCTGGAACCGCGACGCGCACCATGTGGAAAAGGCCTTCGACTTCGCCGCCATGCCGGCGCGCAACGGCACCCTTGGCGCGCTGATGGTCGCTTCGGGCTTCACCGGCGTCGAGGATCCGCTGGGCGGGCCGCACAACCTCTTCGCCGCCTTCGCCGAGAAGCCCGATCGTGCGGCGCTGGTAGACGGCCTCGGCACGCGCTTCGAGATCATGCGCGCCTCCATCAAGAAGTGGTGCGTCGGCAGCCCGATCCAGGCGGTGCTGGATGCGATCGTCGCGATCACCGGCGGCGCGCCGCAATCGCCCGACACCATCGAGGCGGTCACCATCACCATGCCCGACGACCGCATCCACATCGTCAACGACCGCGCCATGCCGGATGTCTGCGTGCAGCACATGGCGGCCATCGTGCTGCTGGACGGCGGCGCCAGCTTCGCCGCCGCGCATGACGTGGACCGGATGCAGGACCCCGCGGTGCGCGCGCTGCGCGGCCGCATGACGCTGGTGCCGAGCCCGGAGCTCACCCTTGCCGTGCCGGCCCGCCAGGCGATCGTGGAGATCGTCTTCGCGGGCGGCACGCGCAAGCGCCACCATGCCGTGGCCGTGCGCGGCACGCCGGAGAACCCGATGACGGAGGCGGAGGTCGAGGCGAAGGCGCTCGATCTCTGCGCGCCGCTGCTCGGCGATGCCCGCGCCGCCACGCTGGTCGAGGCGGTGCGCGGCCTGGAAGGCCGTCGCGCGCGCGACCTCCGCCCCCTGTTGCACCTGATCGCCTCGCCGGAGAGCCACCCATGACCACCACCCCCATGCTCGGGCATGTCGCGCTGATCACCGGCGGCGTGCGCCGCATCGGCCGCGCCTGCGCCCTCGCGCTCGCCGAGGAAGGCGCCGACATCGTGCTGCACGCGCGCAACTCGCGCGAGGAGGCCGAGGCGGTCGCGCGGGAGGTGGAGGCGCTGGGCCGCCGTGCCCTGGTGCATCTCTGCGACATCACCGACGAAGCCGGCGTGGAGGCGATGTTCGCGGAGATCGACCGCGCCTTCGGCCGGATCGATATCCTGGTGAACAACGCCGCGCTGCGCGCCGAGGCGCACTTCACCGAGATGAGCTACGCCGAGTGGAAGCAGATCACCGGGGTCATCCTGGACGGCGCCTTCCTCGCTTCCCGCGCCGCGCTGCGGCGGATGGCCCCGCGCGGCTACGGACGGATCGTCAGCATGGGCGGCGTCTCCGCCCATCTCGGCGCGAAGGAGCGCGCGCATGTCGGCACCGCGAAGGAAGGGCTGATCGGCTTCACGCGCGCGCTGGCGGTGGAATTCGCCGCGCAGGGCATCACGGTGAACTGCGTCATCCCCGGCAAGATCGGCGGCAAGCGCGCGGCGACGGCAGGCAAGGGCATCGCCGGGATGCCGCTCGTCGGCCGCGAGGGCGTGCCGGAGGACGTCGCGGAAGTTGTGCGCCTGCTGTGCCGGCCAGCGTCCTCCTTCATCACGGGCCAGAGCATCCATGTGAATGGCGGGCTCTTCCTGCCGTGACCGCGCCATCCCGCGGCGGGACTGACGCGCCCATCGAGGCCGGGCCGGAGGATGCAGGCCTCTCGCGGGCCGAGCGCGTCTATCGCCACCTGCGGGCGGGCATCCGCGCCGGCGCCTACCGTCCGGGTCAGCGCCTGCGCGAGACGCAGTTGGCGGCCGCGCTCGACACGAGCCGCACGCCGGTGCGCGAGGCGATCCGCCGGCTCGAGGCCGACCGCCTGGTGGAGGACGTGCCGGGGCGCGGCCTGGCGGTGGCGCGGCTGGACCAGGATCGGGTGCGCGAGCTCTACCAGTTCCGCATGGCGATCGAGGGCGCGGCGGCCGAGATGGCCGCGCTGCACGCCACCGCGCTCGACATCGCGGAGCTGTCCGACCTGCTCGAGCAGATGCGGACCGCCGCCGGGGATTCCGCGCGCGCCGCCCATCTCAACCGCCGCTTCCACGAAGGCATCTACCGCGCGGCGCGGAACTCCTTCCTCAGCCATGCCATCGCCGCCATGACCGATTTCATGGCGCTGCTGCCCGGCACCACCTATGCCCTGCCGGGGCGTGCCGCCGAGGTCGTGGAGGAGCATGAGCGGGTGCTGCGCGCCATCGCGGAGCGCGACCCGGAAGAGGCCGCGCGGGCCGTGCGCGCGCACATCCAGAAGGCGGCGCAGTTCCGGCTGCGGATGACGGGTGCCGAGGAGCTGGCCGGCGTCACGACGGCCGGGTGAGGCCCCGCTCCTGCGCCGTGGCGCGGGCCAGCGTCAGCTCCGCTTCGAAGCCGTCCGACCGCCCGCGCGCCGGCGAATGCAGCGCAAGACCGGCGCCCAGCTGCTCGGCGATGGTGTGCACGATGGACAGGCCTAGGCCCGAGCCCTTGCCGCCATAGGACACGAAGCGCCGGTGCAGGATGGCAAGCCGCTCCGGCGGAACGACCGGCCCGGCATTGGTCACGCGCACCACGCCCTCTGCAGTGACCGCGACCTCCACCGCCGACTCCGGCGAACCGTGGCGCAGCGCGTTCTCGATCAGGTTCCGCAGCGCGATCGCCAGTGCGTCGAGGTCGGCCAGCACCGGCAGCTCCGCCAGGCCGCCATCGTCAAGGCGCAGCCGCGTGCCGACGCCGGGCCGGGCGCGGAACTCCTCCACCAGCAGATCCAGCGCCATCATCAGGTCCACCCGCTCGCGGCGCTGCGCGACGCCGGCCTCGGCCCGCGCCAACTGCAGCAGCTTCTCGAGCCGTGCGCCGAGCCGCCCGAGGCTGGCGGCCAGCTCCTCGGCCTCGCGGCGCGCATGGCCGTCCGGTGGCAGATGGGCGGCCAGCAGCTGCGCCTGCGCGAGGCCGGCCGCCACGGGCGTGCGCAACTCATGCGCGGCATTGGCGCTGAAGCTGCGCTCCGCTTCCAGCGCCTGGCGCAGCCGCTGCAGCAGCTGGTTCACGTCGTCGCCGATCGAGGCGAGCTCCGCGGGCAGATGCCCGATCGGCAGCGGGTCGAGGTTGGCGCCGCCGCGCCGCTCGATCTCCGCCTGCAGGCTGCGCACCGGCGCGAAGCCGCGCCTGACAGCCAGCGGAACCAGCACCAGCGCCGCAAGCACCAGTGCGAGCAGCGGCGCGAGCAGCCGCACCAGGGTCGGGCGGATGGTGTGCAGGCGGTGGTCGGGCGGCTCCGCCAGGGTGATGACGTAGCGGCCGTCCGTGCTCGGCTCGCTGTAGAGCCGCGCGCCGGCGATCGTGGTGAAGCCGACCGGCGGCGGCGGCGCCTCGGCTGCGCCATGCGAGCGCATCATCAGCCGGCCATCCGCGGCGTAGAGCCGCCAGGTGATGTATTCGTCATGGGGCGTCGCGTCGGTGATCACGACCGGATGCGGCCCGACCCCGTCAAGCTCCCCGCCATAGCGCCGCATGAGGTCCGGCAGCATGATCTGCGCATGCTCGGACAGGATGCTGTCGAACACCTCGTTCATCTCGCGCACGACCACGAGGCTCGCCGAGATGGCGGAAAGCACCCAGAGCAGCAGCAGGCCTGCCGCCAGCGAGACACCGAGCCGCCCGGCCATGCTGCGCGGCCAGGCCGCGCGCAACAGGCGCCTCATGCGCGGGCGCGGTAGCCGACGCCGCGCAGCGTGTCGATCAGCCCCGGGCCGAGCTTGCGGCGGATGCGGCTGATATAGACCTCCACCGCGTTGCTCTCGACCTCCGCGCCGTAGCGGTAGATCGCCTCCTCGATCTGCTCGCGGGATACGGCCGCGCCGGGACGCTGCAGCAGCCGCTCCAGGATCGCCCATTCGCGCGCCGTCAGCGTCACCTCCTCCCCCGCCACGCTGGCCCGCCGGTCCTCCAGGTCCAGCACCACCTCGCCGGCGCGGAAGGCGCGGTCGGGATGGGTGCCCGCGCGCCGCGTCACGGCCTGCACCCGCGCCAGCAACTCGCCCAGGTCGAAGGGCTTCACCAGGTAGTCGTCGGCGCCCGCCTTGAGGCCCTCGATGCGGTCGGAGATCTGGTCGCGCGCGGTCAGCACGATGACGGGGCGCCAGTCGCCGCGGTCGCGCAGCGCGCGCAGCACATCCAGACCGTTGCCGTCCGGCAACCCCACATCGAGCAGCACCAGGCAGTGGCCGGGGGCGCGCAGCGCCGCCTCGGCATCGGCCCGGCTTCCCACGAGGTCAACCGCGTGCCCGGCCAGCGTCAGGTGTTCGCGCACCGCGCGGCCCAGCGCCGGGTCATCCTCGACGAGCAGGATCCTCATCCCTCGGTCGAACTCTCCCCGTTTCAGGGTGGCGTCAGGTTGTGCGCCTAGCAAGCCCCGGAAAGTGCCCGGTAAGGGCGAGGAAGGATTCGAGCATGCCGCTACCCGTCACCAAGGTGTTCCTCGTCGGTGCGACGGCTGGCAGCGGCGGCTATGTGCTGACGCCGGAGGAGACCGGCGACATGGCCTATGTCGCCACGGGCTTCCCCTCGGCTTCCTGGGTCACGACAATCGGCGACATCGACGGCGACGGCATTGCCGAGATCGTGGCCGGCGTGCCCGGCAACGGCGACCAGGAGATCGGCGGCGGGCGCGTCTATATCGAGATGGGCGGCGCCGCCGGCGGCTCCTCCTTCAAGCTCGGCGACAACCTCACCTCCATCCGCCTGGACGGCGCCTTCCCGGACGACCACGTCGGCAGCGCCGTCGCCGCGACCGGCGACATGAACGGCAACGGCCTGCAGGAACTGCTGGTCGGTGCGCCGGAGGCGGACCGCAACGGCGAGACCGATTCCGGCGTCGCGTATCTCTTCTTCACGCCAACCGCACCGGGCAGCACCGACCTCAAGGACCTCGACGACGCCGGTTCGAATGAAGGCTTCGCCATGTTCGGCGAGGCCGGCGGCGACATGGCGGGCTACGCCGTGGCGGGCATCGCCGACCTCAATGGCGACGGCCGTGCCGACCTCGTGGTCGGCGCGCCGGGCAGCGACGCGGGCGGCACGGATGGCGGCGCGGCCTACGTGGTCTGGGGCAAGGCGACCCGGGCGGGGGTGGAACTCGCCAATGTCGCGGCGGGCACGGGCGGCTACCGCATCACGGGCGTGGCGGGCGAGGCGGCTGGCTCGGCGCTGGCGACGCTCGGCGACCTGAACGGCGACGGCAAGGCGGAGATCCTGGTCGGGGCGCCGGGCGCCGATGGCGGCGCCGGTGCGGCCTATGTCGTGTTCGGGAAGGGCACGACGGCCGAGGTGGACCTCGCGGATGTCGCCGCCGGCACCGGCGGCTTCCGCATCACGGGCGCGAACCCCGGCGAGGCGGCCGGGATGCGCCTCGCCGCGCTCGGCGATGTCAACGGCGACGGGCTTGCCGACATGCTGCTCGGCAGCACCGGGCTGGCCTATGTCGTGTTCGGCAAGGCGGACACGGCGGAGGTCTCGCTGGCGGACGTGGCCAATGGCCTGGGCGGCTTCGCGATCCTTCCCGAGTCCTGGGGCGACCTGGACGACATCGCGGTGGCCGGCGGCGGCGACCTGAACCGCGACGGCGTCAACGACATCGTCATCGGCGCCTCCCACAACGGGGAGGGCGGGTTCGACGCTGGCGCGGTCTATGTCGTGTGGGGCGGCGGCAGCGGCACGGTGGATCTCGCCATGATCGCCGAGGGTGCGGGCGGGGCGAAGGTGGTCGGCAGCGCCGGCAGCTACACCGGCAGCAGCGTCGCGGTGGCACCCGACCTCGATGGCGATGGCGCGGCGGACCTGGTCATCGGCTCGCCCGGCGCCGCGCTGGAGCAGGTGAGCATCCTCTACGCGCCCGACAGCTGGCAGCCCGACGACAACGTCTACGGCACCAATGGCGACGACCTGCTCGGCGCGGGCAGCGGGAGCCGGCACCTGGTCGGCGAGGGCGATGACAGCATCTACGCCTTCGCAGGCGCGGATTCGATCAGCGCGGGCGGCGGCCACGACCTTCTCGACGGCGGCGCCGATGCCGACACGATGCGCGGCGGCGCGGGCGACGACGTGTATGTCGTGGACGTTGCCGAGGACGTGGTGCTGGAAGAGGCGGGCGGCGGCGCAGACACGGTGGATGCCACCGTCAGCTATATCCTGGGTGACGGGGTGGAGGCGCTGCGGCTGACCGTGGCGGGCCTGGCCGGCACGGGCAATGCCGGCGACAACCTGCTGTTCGGCAGCACCGGCGACGACACGCTGGAAGGCGCCGAGGGTGCCGACACGCTCGCGGGCGACGCCGGCAACGACAGCCTGGATGGCGGCGCCGGCGCGGACAGCATGGCGGGCGGCACGGGCAACGATGCCTATGCCGTGGACGACGCCGGCGACGTGATCGAGGAAGCGCCGGGCGCCGGCGCCGACACCATGGTGGCGAGCATCGAGACCGCCTTGGGCACGAATCTCGAGGTGCTGGTGCTGGCAGGCGCCGCGCATGCGGGCAGTGGCAACGACGGCGCCAACACGCTGGTCGGCGGCGCTGGCGACGACAGCCTCAGCGGCCTCGGCGGCGGCGACAGCCTGGTCGGCGATGGCGGCGATGACCGGCTGGACGGCGGCACCGGCGCGGACAGCATGGCCGGCGGCGCCGGCAACGACCTCTACATCGTGGACAACCTGCTCGACCGCGCGATCGAGGCGGCGGGCGGCGGCGCGGACACGGTGGTCTCCGCAGTGGACTTCACGCTCGGCACGGAGGTCGAGGCGTTGGTGCTGACCGAGCCCGGCCACAAGGGCATGGGCAACGCGCTCGGCAACGCGATCACCGGCACCTCGGGCGCGGACACGCTCGATGGCGCGGGCGGCGCCGACACCCTCGCGGGCGGCGCGGGCGACGACGTCTATGTCGTGGACAGCGGCGCCGACGCGATCGTCGAGGACGCGGCGGGCGGGCATGACCTGGTGCGCAGCGCCGTCACCTACGTGCTGGGCGCCGAGCTCGAGGACCTGGTGCTCACCACTCCCGGAGTTTCCGGCACCGGCAATGCCGGCAACAACGCCCTCACCGGCACGGCTGGCGGCGACACGCTGGACGGGGCGGGCGGCGACGACACGATGACGGGCGGCGGCGGCAACGACGCCTACCGCGTGGACGGCGCCGGCGACATGATCGTGGAAGCGGCGGGCGGCGGCGCCGACACCGTCTTCGCCTCCTTCGACACGACCCTGGCCGCCGATGTCGAGGTGCTGGCGCTGGAAGGCGAGGCGCATCACGCGACCGGCAACGAGGGCGACAACCGGCTGATCGGCGGCGTGGGCGAGGATTCGCTCGAAGCGCTCGGCGGCGCCGACACGCTGGATGGCGGCGCGGGCGCGGACACCATGGCCGGCGGCCTTGGCGACGACACCTATGTCATCTCCGATCCCGGCGATGTCGTGCTGGAACTGCCGGGCGAGGGCTTCGACACCGTCGTGGTCTCGACCGACTGGGTGCTCGCGGACGGCATCGAAGGCGTGCAGCTGGTGGGCAGCGGCCATGTGCTGACCGGCAATGCCGGCGCCAACACGCTGAGCGGCAACAGCGGCGACGACACGCTGGATGGCGCATCGGGCGACGACATCCTGCTCGGCGGCGACGGCAACGACGTGCTGGTCGGCGACGATGGCCTCGACACGCTCTCGGGCGGCAGCGGCGACGACCGGTTCGAGCTGCATGGCAGCGCCGCGCATGTCGAGGACTTCCTCGGCGAGGACACGATCGACGCCTCGGACGCGCTCGGCGACAGCTATATCGACCTCTCCGGCGACACGCAGACCGAGATCGAGGACCAGCTCTGCGACTTCGGCCAGGGCGGCAGCACCGCGGGACCGCTCGACCTGCAGTTCCTGCAGGACCTGACCGGTTCCTTCGGCGATGACATCGCCATGGTGCGCTCGCTGGTGCCGCAGATCGTCCTGGCGTTGCAGACGGTGCAGCCGAACAGCACCTACGGCGTCTCCTCCTTCCGCGACAAGGCCTTCGGCGGCTTCGGCAATGTCGGCGACTGGGTCTACCGGCAGGAGACGGCGCTCGCGAACGACACCGCCGCGCTGCTCGCCAGCTACACGGCGATGGCCGCGGGCGGCGGCGCGGACGGTTCGGAAGCGCAGATCGAGGCGCTGATGCAGCTTGCGCTGCATGTCACCGATGTCGGCTTCCGCACCAACTCCGCGCGCTTCGTGGTGCTGTTCACGGATGCTTCCTACCACGCCGCGGGCGACGGCCTCGCGGCCGGCATCCCGCTGCCCAACAACGGCGACGGCGTGCTCGACGGGACGCCCCCCGGCACCGGCGAGGACTATCCCGCCATCGCCCAGGTCAAGGCGGCGCTGGAAGCGGCCAACATCATCCCGATCTTCGCGGTCGCCGGCGGCTTCGTCGGCGACTACCAGAACCTCGTCACCCAGCTCGGCCGCGGCGCCGCCGTGACGCTCTCGGCCGACAGCTCCAACGTGGTGAGCGCCATCACCACGGGCCTCACCGCCGTGACCCAGACGCGCATCGAGGATGCCTGGGGCGGCGAGGGCGCCGACACGCTGAAGGGCAATTCCGCGGCGAACGAGCTGCGCGGCGCCGCCGGCAATGACAGCCTGGACGGCGGCGAGAATGACGACACGCTGATCGGCGGCGACGGCGCTGACACCATGGCGGGCGGCGGCGGCATCGACATGGCCTGCTTCGACCTCGACTGGAAGGAGTACGAGATCGGCCGCGACAGCGTCTCCGGCGCGTGGAGCCTCACCCATGCCGGGCTGACGGCCGTCGTGACGTCCGACGTGGAGACCCTGCGCTTCGGCGCCGGCCCTGCCGCGCTGGTCGTGGACCTCGTCGCCGCCGCCGATGCCGTGGCCTCCGCGGCGCCCGTCATCGCCACCGTGACCGAAGCGGGCACGGACGAGGATGCCGACCCGGCGACACTGCAACTGGCCGAAAACCTGCCGGCCGGCACGGTGGTCGCGCTGCTGGTCGCCACCGATGCGAACCTCCCGATGGGCGACGCGCTGTCGGCCGCGCTGGTGCTGGGCGACGGCACGCCGGACCTCGCCTCGCCCTTCGAGCTTGTCGCCGTCGCCGGAGGCTGGGAGCTGCGCAGCACCGCGCCGCTGGACTTCGAGACCTCGCCGGGCTTCACGCTGCGCCTCGCCGTAACCGATCTGGCCGGGCATGTGGCGACGCAGGATGTCACCGTGGGTGTCCTCGACGTGGAGGAAGGCATCTTCGGCACGGCGGACGCCGACAGCCTCGCCGGCACCGCGCTCGACGACCTGATGCGCGGCCTCGGCGGCGGCGACACCCTTGTCGGCCAGGCTGGTGCGGACACGCTGGATGGCGGCACCGGTGCGGACAGGATGGCCGGCGGCGCGGGCAACGACGAATACCGCGTGGACGACATTGCGGACCGCGTCCTGGAGACGCGCACCGGCGGCGCCGACACGGTCTGTTCCGCCCTGAGCTGGACGCTGGGCGCGCACCAGGAAGACCTCGTCCTGACCGGCGACGCCGCGATCGACGGCACCGGCAACGATCTGGCGAATGTCATCACCGGCAACGACGCCGCGAATGTGCTGACGGGCGCCGGGCGTGCGGACACGATGGCGGGCGGCGGCGGCGACGACCTCTACCTGGTGGACGCGACCGACTTGCTGGTCGAGCAGCCGGGCGGCGGACACGACACGGTGGTGGCGAACGCAACCTTCGCACTCGCCGACAACATCGAGGATCTGCGCTTCAACGGCAGCGCCAATGTGCGCGGCGACGGGAACGCCGAGAACAACTCGATCCGCGGCAATGTCGGGAACAACCGCCTCGTCGGCTATGACGGCGACGACACGCTCTTCGGCAGCCTCGGGAACGACACGCTGCAGGGGGGCGAGGGCGCGGACAGCCTGGTCGGCAGCGAAGGCGTGGATCGCCTCGATGGCGGCAATGGCGACGACACCTATGTCATCGCGGATGCCGACCTGGTGGTCGAGCTGCCGAATGCCGGCATCGACACAGTGCTGAGCGCGATCAGCTACGTCCTGCCGGGCGCGGTGGAGAACCTGTCGCTGCTCGGTACCCACGATCTCTCCGGCATCGGCAACGCGCTGGCGAATGTGCTGAACGGCAACAGCGGCGCCAACCTGCTGCGCGGCCTGGGCGAGGCCGATCGTGTCTCGGGCGGTGGCGGCGCGGACACGATGGATGGCGGGCTCGGTGCGGATACGCTGACGGGCGGCGGCGGCTTCGACCGGTTCCTGTGGCAGGATCCGGGGGAGGGGGCGGATATCGTGACGGATTTCCGCAGCGGCGAGGACCATGTCGCCTTCCGTACTGGCGGCTTCGGCGGGCTTGCGGTCGGCGCCCTGGATCCCGCGCATTTCGCGAAGGATGCACCGGGCGCGGCGCTGCCGCAGTTCGTCTATGAAGAGACGACCGGCACGCTGACCTGGGATGCGGACGGCACGGACGTGGGTGAGGCGTTCACCATCGCCGTCTTCGCGAACCTGCCCATCCTCGGCGCCGCGGATATCCAGCTGATCGCGTGACGGCGCAGGGCGCGCCGCCGCCCGCCCGCTGGCGGGCCGGATCAGAAATGCTCGCCGCGCAGCACGCTACAATCGGAGATCGCGACGATGGCCGGCCGCGCGCCGAGCAACTCGTCCCGCGCTTCCGCCACGCGCTGCGCCACCGCTTCGGAGGCGATGCACAGGATCAGCACGTTGTCGAAGACGCCGCCCGGGTCGCCGCCGCGGCGGAGCCCCTGACGGCCCTTGCCCGACAACACCGGCTGGATGGTCCAGCCCGGCGCGCCGAGCCGGTCCAGCAGGTCCGTCACCGCCTCCGCCTGGACGGCCTCGACGACGATCTCGATGCGCTTGCGTGCGTGCAGCATGCCGGTGCGGATCCTATCCCACGGCCAGGCCCGCCACCCAGAGGTAGAGCGGGATGCCGAGCACGATGTTGAAGGGGAAGGTGATTGCGACGGAAAGCGTAACATAGACGCCCGCATCGGCCTCCGGCAGCGCCAGCCGCATCGCCGCGGGCACCGCAATGTAGGAGGCCGAGGCCGCAAGCGTCATCATCAGCGCCACCCCGCCCAGGCTGAGACCCGCGAAAAGCCCCGCCCCCAGCCCCGCGGCCGCGCCGATCAGCGGCATCACCAGGCCGAAGACGACGAGCCGCGCGCTCAGCCGACCCGGCGCGGCCCGCAGCTGCCGCGCGGCCAGCAGCCCCATCTCCAGCAGGAAGAGGCAGAGCGCGCCTGGGAACAGCCCCTCCACGAAGGGCGCGAGCTGCGCCTTCTGCCCCGCGCCGCCGATCCAGCCGATCAGGAAGGAGCCGAGCAGCAGCACGACCGAGCCGTTCAGCAGCACCTCCCGCGCGAGGTGGCGCTTGCCGCGCACCGCGCCCTGCCGCCCGCGCCGCGCGAGCAGCAGCGCCGTCAGGATCGCCGGCGTCTCCATCGCCGCGAGCACCGCCGGCATGAAGCCCTCGGAGGCGATGCCGGCCGTCGTCAGCGTGCCGGCGGCCGCCGCATAGGTGACGACCGAAACCGAGCCGTAATGCCCCGCCACCGCCGCCGCCGTCACGCGGTCGAGCCGCACCGGCCCGCGCAGCAGCGCATAGGCGGGCAGCGGCAGCAGGAAGGAGAGGGCGATGCCCAGCGCCAGCGCGCCGAACAGCCCCTCCGACGCGCCAGGCGCGGCCAGCGCCATGCCGCCCTTCAGCCCGATCGCGAGCATGAGATAGAGCGACAGCGCCTTCGCCACCGCGTCCGGCACGGCGAGATCCGATCGCGCCAGCCCCGCCGCGAGGCCGAGGCCGAAGAACATCACCGGCAGGGGGATCAGCAGCGAGAGGGAGGACAATCTGGTTTCCTTGGCGCCCCGCTTGCCATGCGCGGCGCGCGCTCAAGGCCTCATTGCGCCGCCGGCGTCAAGCGCCGGCCGGTGCGGCGCCGACGGGCATTGGCACGGCGCCCGTCTGCTTCGATGCTGCGGGCCGAACGTCCATCAGCACAGCGAGCAGGCCACTGCCCATGTCCATCGACCTCATCCGCCTGACCGCAACCCAGGCCGTGCAACTGCTCCGCCGCGGCGAGGTCTCGCCGCTCGACCTGATCGAGGCCGCCGCCGCCCGCATTGCGGACGTGGAGCCGGCGGTGAACGCACTGCCGACGCTCTGCCTCGATCGCGCGCGGGCGCATGCCGCGCGCCTGATGCGGGGCGAGGGGCGGGAGCTGGAAGGCGCGCCGGGCTGGCTCGGCGGCCTGCCCGTGACGATCAAGGACCTGACCGACGTGGCGGGCGTGCGCACCACCTATGGCTCGCCGATCTTCGCGGACCATGTGCCGACGGAGTCGCACCCAGTCGTGAAGCGGATCGAGGCGCGCGGCGGCATCGTGATCGCCAAGTCCAACACGCCGGAATTCGGCGCCGGCGGCTCGACCTTCAACGAGGTGTTCGGGCGCACGCGCAATCCCTGGAACACCGCGCTGACCTGCGCGGGCAGCACCGGCGGCGGCGCCGTTTCGGTCGCGACCGGGGAGGCGTGGCTGGCGCAGGGCACCGACCATGCCGGCAGCCTGCGGCGGCCCGGCACCTATTGCTCCGTGGTCGGGCTGCGGCCCACGCCTGGCCGGGTGACGCGCGGCACGCCGAACAACCTGTTCTCGCCGCTGACCGTACAGGGGCCGATGGCGCGCACCGTGGCGGATGTCGCGCTGTTCCTCGACACCATGGCCGGCTGGTGCCCGCTCGATCCGCTGACCTGCGACGCGCCGGCCATGCCCTATGCCCAGGCGGTGACGGAAGCCGAACGCCACCGGCCGCGCCGCATCGCGTACACGCCCGATTTCAACGGCAAGCTGGCGGTGGACCGCGAGACGCGCGCGATCTGCGCGCGCGCCGTCCGCCGCTTCGAGGAGCTGGGCTGCATCGTGGAGGAGGCGGCGCCCGATCTGGGTGACTTGGTCGAGGCCTTCCTGGTTCTGCGCAGCCAGGCCTTCGTGGTGGATCGCGAGTTGCAACTGCAGGCGATGCGCGACCGGCTCAAGCCCGACATCATCTGGAACACCGAGCTCGGCCTGTCCGCTACGCCCAGCCGGCTCGCCTGGGCCGACCGCGAGCGCGCGGCCTTCTACCGGCGGATGGCGGCGTTGTTCTCGCAGTACGACGTGCTGATCACGCCCGGCGCGCCGACGCCCGCCTTCGACGTGATGCTGCGCAATCCCCCCAGCATCGCGGGCGTGAAGCTGGAGCACTACATGGCCGGCTCGATGCTCAACGCCGCGATCACCATGGCCGGCTGCCCGGCGGTGGCGGTGCCATGCGGCTTCGACCAGTACGGGCGCCCCATCGGCCTGCAGATCGCCGCGCCACCCCATCGCGAGGAGGTGGCGCTGCGCGCCGCGGCGCTGTTCGAGGGCCTTTCGGGCCTGGACCGCCTGCTGCCGGTGGACCCGCGCCCGGGTGAGGTGCCGCCGCCCGAAGCGTAACGGGCGCTCAGCCTTTCGGCTTGTCCCCCGGCAGCGGAATGCCGGTCAGCGCCTGCCAGACGCGGATCACGAAGCCGTCGTCGGCGCGGCCATGGCCCATGGCGCTGGCCGCAGTGAAGAGTTGCTGCGCCTGGCTGGCCAGCGGCACCGGATGGTTCAGGCCGCGCGCCATCTCCGCCACCAGGCCGAGATCCTTGACGAAGATGTCCACCGCGCTGCGCGGCGCGTCATCGCCTTCCAGCACGCGGGCCATGCGGTTCTCGAACATCCAGGAATTGCCGGCGGCGCTGGTCACCACGTCGTAGAGCTGCCGCGGATCGGCGCCAGCGCGGATGCCGAGCGCCATCGCCTCCGCCGCCACCGCGATATGCACGCCGGCGAGAAGCTGGTGCACCACCTTCACCGTTGCGCCGATGCCTGGCGTATCGCCCAGCCGCCAGACCTTGGACGCGACGGCATCCAGCACCGGCTGCGCACGCTCGAAGGCGGCAGCGCTGCCGGATGCCATCACGGTCATTTCGCCGCTCGCCGCCTTGGCAGCGCCGCCGGAGACGGGCGCATCCAGATACAGCAGGCCGCGCGCTTCCGCCGCCGCAGCCAGGCGCCGCGCATCGTCGGGCGACATGGTGGCGGAGGAGATCACGACGCCGCCCGGCGCCATGCGCCCCGCGCAGCCGGCCTCGCCGAACAGCGCGGCCTCGGTCTGCGCGGCATTGACCACCAGCAGCAGCACCGCCTCGGTGCCCTGCGGGATCTCCGCCGGGCTGGCGCAGGCGGCACCGCCGGCGGCGACAAAGTCGGCGCGCGCGGAGTCCCGCAGGTCGCAGCCGGTGGTGGCGAGCCCCGCGCGCAGGCAGGACTTCGCCGCGCCCATTCCCATGGCCCCAAGGCCGATCACCGCAACATTCATGCGCCCTGCTCCTCCGACCGCGGCAGACTCGCCCCCGCGGCCGGTCAGCGCAAGACGAGCACGCCGATCTGCACGACGGCGGCGACGACCATCAAGACCAGGACGATGCGGCTGAGCGTGGAGATGGGCGGCATGGCTCGCCAGATGGTGCGCCCGGGGCGGTGCCGGAAGGGCCCGGCCCGCGCTATGCTGGCCCCGACGGGGCAGGAGGGCCGGCTTGCGCGACGACCGGATCGAGCCGCAATGGCTGGACGCCTTCGAAACCGTGCTGCGCCTGTGCAGGGCCGCGCCCAACGAGCCGGTCTGCGTTCTGGCGGAAAGCCAGTCCCGCGCGCTGAACCAGGACCTTGCGGAACTCGCCGCGCGTCGCCTGGGCTGCCGGCCCTTCCGCGTGGTGGTGCCGACGCCGCCGGCGGCCGCGATGCCGATGCGCTCCACCGGCGCTTCGCGCGCCTTGCAGGGCCATCCCGGCGCGCTGGCGGCGCTGAAGGCCTCGCCGCTGATCCTCGATCTCACGCTGGAAGGGCTGCTGCACGCGCCGGAGCTGAAGGAAATCCTGGCGGCCGGCAGCCGCGTGCTGATGGTCAGCGACGAGCATCCCGAGGTGCTGGAACGGCTGGTCCCGCGCGCGGAGGACCAGCCGATGGTCAAGGCGGCGCTGGCGAAGCTGCGCGCGGCGAAGCGCATGCGCGTGACCAGCGCAGCGGGCACCGACCTCGATGTGGTGCTGGAGGGTGCGCCGAGCGCCGGCGTCTGGGGCTGGACGGACCGGCCCGGCACCGTCGCGCATTGGCCCGGCGGTGTGGTCGTCGCCTTCCCGCGCGCCGGCACGGTGAACGGCACCTTGGTGCTGTCGCCTGGCGACGCGAACCTCACCTTCAAGCGCTACGTCGAAAGCCCCGTGCGCCTGATCCTGCGCGACGATCACATCGTTTCCGTGGAAGGGGAGGGCGCGGATGCGCGGCTGATGCGCGCGCATCTCGCCGCATGGGGCGAGCGCAGCGCCTATGCCGTCAGCCATGTCGGCTGGGGCCTCAATGCCCGCGCGCGGCGGGAGGCGCTGCTGTTCCACGACAAGCGCGACGTGAACGGCACGGAGCTGCGCGCCGCGGCGGGGAACTTCCTGTTCTCCACCGGCGCCAACGAATTCGCCGGGCGCTACACGGAAGGCCATTTCGACATCCCCGTCTTCGGCTGCACCATCGCGCTGGACGGCGAGGACGTGGTTCGCGAAGGAGAGGTGCTGTGACGGTCGTTCTGCTGCATGGGATCGGCGGGCCTTCCTGGGGCGACCTGCTGCCGGATGCGATGCATTGGCCGATGCCCGGCTTCTGCGGCACGCCCGCCCTGCCGGAGATGACCTTCGCGGCCCTGGCCGATGCGCTGATGGACTCGCTCGACGTCAACATCGTCCGCCAGGCGGTTCTGGTCGGGCATTCGATGGGCGGGATGCTCGCGCAGGAAGTCTATGCGCGCTTCCCGCATCGCGTGTCGAAGATGGTTCTCTACGCGACGACGCCGGCCTTTGGCGGGCGAGATCCCGCCTTCGCGGAAGCCTTCCTCAAGGCGCGGCTCGGCCCGCTGGAAGGCGGGCGCACGATGGCGGAGGCGGCGCCCGAGATGCTCGCCGGCATGTTCGAGCCCGGCGCCGATCCCGACGCGATGCCGCGCGCGATTGCCGCGACCGCCGCCGTGCCGGCGGAGGTCTATCGCGACACGCTGCGCTGCCTGACCACCTTCGACCGCCGCGCCGACCTGCCGAACATCGCCGTGCCGACGCTGCTGATCGCCGGCGAGCGCGACCAGGCGGCGCCGCTCAAGACGATGCAGCGCATGGCGGAGACCATCCCCGGATCGCGCCTGGTGGTGATCCCGGGCGCCGGCCACATGGTGCATCTGGAACGCCCCGCCGAGTTCCGCGCGGCGCTGCTGCCCTTCCTGGCGGAATGACGCGGATGGACGCCCCGATCTTCGATCCCGCCGCCTTTCGCCTCACGGCCGAGGAAGCGGCGCTGACTGCCAAGGCGCGGGAATTCGGTGCGCGCGTGCTGGCGCCGCGCGCCGCGCGCTGGGACCGCGAGGCGTCCTTCCCCACCGACAACTACCGCGACATGCATCGCGAAGGGCTGCTCGGCATCTGCATCCCCGCCGATGAGGGTGGGCTCGGCGCCGGGTTCCGCGCCTATTGCCTGACGGCGGCCGAGCTCGGCCGCTATTGCGGCGCGACGGCGCTGACCTGGAACATGCATGTGTGCAGTACGCTGTGGACCGGCGCGCTGACCGAGGATCTGGAGATGGAGGCGGACACGCGCGCGGTGCATCGCCGCCGCCGCCGCATCCACTACGACCGCATCCTGCGCGACGGCGCGGTGTATTCGCAGCCCTTCTCCGAAGGCGGCGCGGCGGCGGCGGGCGCGGCGGCCTTCGGCACCACGGCGCGGCGCGTGGATGGCGGCTTCCTCGTCAACGGCAAGAAGATCTTTGCAAGTCTTGCCGGCCATGCCGAATACTACGGCATCCTCTGCACCGAGCAGCATGACGAGCAAAAACTCTCGCGGCGGGACACGCTGTATCTCGGCGTGCCGGCAACCGCGCCCGGCGTGACGGTGGAGGGCGAGTGGGACCCGCTCGGCATGCGTGGAACCGTCTCGCGCAACCTGCTGTTCAAGGATGTCTTCGTGCCGGAGGACGCGGCGCTGATGCCGGCGGGCCTCTACTTCCAGGCCGCGTCGCGCTGGCCGCACATGTTCCTGACGCTCTCGCCGACCTACATGGGCCTGGCGCAGGCCGCCTATGATTTCTGCGTGCGCTATCTGCGCGGGGAGCAGCCAGGGACGCCGCCGGTGAAGCGGCGCATGTATCCGACCAAGCAGATCGCGGTGGCGCAGATGCGCGTGATGCTGGAAGCCACCAAGGCGCTGTGGTTCCAGGTGATCACCGAGGCCGGCCCTGATCCGACGAAGGAGCAGATGCTGCGCGCGCTGGCCGCGCAGCACACGGTAATGGAGAACGCCAACGCGATCGCGACGCTCGCCATCCGCACCTGCGGCGGGCAGTCCATGCTGAAGTCACTGCCGCTGGAGCGCATCTACCGGGACAGCCGCTGCGGCGCGCTGATGCTGCCCTGGACCGCCGAGCTCTGCCTGGACCGCATCGGGCGGGAAGCCCTGTACGAGAAGGGCGAGACGGACTGATGCTGTGGCGCTGGCCCGAACGCCACGCGGACCACGCGCCGGATCGCGTCGCGCTGCGCTTCGAAGGCCAGGCGATCACCTGGCGGGATTTCTCGTGCGCGGTGGAGGACGCCGCGGCCGCGCTCTCCGCGCGGGGTGTCGGGCATGGCGACCGTGTCGGCTTCCTCGGCCACAACCATCCGGCGCAGCTGTTCCTGCTCTTTGCCTGCGCGCGGCTGGGCGCTATCCAGGTGCCGCTGAACTGGCGTCTCGCGGCGCCGGAATGGCATTTCATCCTGGCCGATTCCGGCACGCGGCTGCTCTGCGCCGCGCCGGAGATGTTGCGCTCCGCGCAGGAAGCGGCGCCCGAAGGCTGCGCGGTGGCGGATGCGACGGCGCTCG
Source organism: Falsiroseomonas bella (assembly GCF_003173615.1). Lineage (GTDB taxonomy): Bacteria > Pseudomonadota > Alphaproteobacteria > Acetobacterales > Acetobacteraceae > Falsiroseomonas > Falsiroseomonas bella. Next base: position 1,495,042 of record NZ_QGNA01000001.1, read on the forward strand.
GCAGCGGTGAGCCGGCGACACCCATCGGCTGCGACGACGATCCCCTGCTGCTGGTCTACACCTCCGGCACCACGGGCAGGCCGAAGGGCGCGCTGCTGGACCAGCGGGCGCTGCTGTTCAACGCTCTGAACGCGCGGCATGGCTTCGACCTCACTTCGGCCGACCGCGTGCTGACGGTGCTGCCGCTGTTCCATGTCGGCGGGCTGAACATCCAGACCACGCCGGCGCTCTATGCGGGCGCGCAGGTAACTTTGCTTCCGCGCTTCGATCCAGGCGCCTTCTTCGATGCGGTCGAGCAGCAGCGGCCGACGCTCTCGCTCGTGGTGCCCGCGGTGATGCAGGCGCTGGTGGCGCATGCGCGCTGGGCGTCCGCGGATCTCTCCTCGCTGCGCGCGGTGGGCGCCGGATCCTCCGACGTGCCGATCCCGCTGATCGAGGCGTTCCACGCGAAGGGCGTGCCGGTGCAGCAGGTCTATGGCGCGACGGAAACCTGCCCCATTGCCATCCTGCAGACGCGTGCGGAGGCGCTGGCCACGCCCGGCTCCATCGGCCGCCCCGCCATGCATGCCGAGTGCCGCCTGGCGTCGAGCGGCGAGATCGAGGTGCGCGGCCCGGCCGTGCTGCGCGGCTACTGGAAGCGCGACGATGCGCTGCGCGACGGCTGGTTCGCCACCGGCGACATCGGGCGCGTGGACGAGCACGGCCGCTGGTGGTTCACCGACCGCCTCAAGCACGTGATCATTTCGGGTGGCGAGAACATCTATCCCGCCGAGGTGGAGCGCATGCTGGCCTCCGCGCCCGGCGTGGCGGAATGCGCCGTGGTCGGCCGCCCCGATCCGAAGTGGGGCGAGGTGCCCGTCGCCGTCGTCGTGCCGGCGGCCGAGAACTTTGATGCCGCGAGCGTGCTCGCGCATTTCGAAGGGCGCATCGCGCGCTTCAAGCATCCGCGCGCGGTCGTCACGCTGCCGGCGTTGCCGCGCACCGCGCTGGGCAAGGTGGCGGTCGCGGAACTGCGCGCGATGGTTAGCCGAGCAGGCTGATCCGGTGCTGGAAGCTGGCGCTCGCGCCGGGCTCCAGCACCTGGACCGCGGGCTTGCGGCGAAAGTCGGTCGGCTGCCCGGTGAAATCGGCGTGCCCCGCCCAGGGCTCGATGCACAGGAACTCGGCGCCCGGCTTCATCCAGATGCCGAGCTGTTCGAAGCCCTGCCACGCCACCTCCAGCCCCGGTGCGCCGGGGGCGGTGAAGCGCACATGCCGGCTGGCCGGCGCCAGCAGCACCAGCGCGCCGGTCTCGAACAACGCATCGTCCAGCGGCAGCGTGCGGCCATGCGCCGGAAAGGGCTGCGGCGTGGGATCGAGCAGGCCAAGGCTGCCGGGCCGATACACCGGCCCGCTCTCCTCCTGCTCGAACTCCAGGCGATGCGCGGTTTTCGGGCCCGCGCCCGGCAGCGGCCAGCAAAAGGCCGGATGCGCGCCGACGCAGAAGGGCAGGGGCGCCTCGCCTGGATTGATCACGGTGTAGCCGATGGCGAGGCTCGCCTCATGCACGGCGTAGGAAACTTCGAGCCGGAAGGGGAAGGGATAGGCGGCATGCGTGGCCGGGTTGTCACGCAGCCGAAAGCGACAGGCGGCCGGGTCGCACTCGACAAGCTCGAAAGGCAGGTCGCGGGCGAAACCGTGCTGCCCGATCGGGTGACGCGCTTCGCCCAGCCTCAGCACGTCGTCATGCAGCCGGCCGACGATGGGGAACAGGATCGGCGCGTGGCGCGGCCACGCCTCGCCGGCCTGCCACAGGAATTCCCGGCCTGCGGCATCGCGCAGGCTGCACAGCTCGGCCCCAAGCGGCTTCACCCGGGCAATCAATGCGCCGATGCCGATCTCGACGATCCCGTCTTGACCTTCCCGCGCGGCCTGTATCTCTCGTGCCATGGCTCGCCTCGCTCTTCCGTGGAGATTGCCTAGCCTGCGCCTTGCCCCCCGCCAAGGCGCGGCGTTCCTGCTTGCCCTTCTGTTGGCGGCCGGCTGCTCCCCCGTCGTGCTGCCGGCAGGGCCGGCCACCACCGCGCCCGGCCTGCGGGAGGACGCGATCATCGCCACCGACGGCGCCGCGCTGCCGCTGCGCCGCTTCGCGCCGGAAGGGCCGCCGCGTGCCGTGCTGCTGGCGCTGCACGGCTTCAACGACCATTCCGGCAACTTCCTCACCGACAGCATCGCGGCGCTGAACGCCGCCGGGCTGCTGGTCTATGCCTATGACCAGCGCGGCTTCGGGCGGGCACCGAACCGCGGCTACTGGGCCGGCGCCGAGACGCTGGCCGCGGACGCCGCCGATGCCGCGCGGCTGCTGCGCCGTCGCCATCCGGGCCTGCCGCTCTACATGCTCGGCGAGAGCATGGGCGCCTCTGTCGCCATCCTCGCGGGCGCTGGCGCGGTGCCGCCGCCGGTGGATGGCTATGTGCTGCTGACGCCGGCGATCTGGTCGCGGGAGGCGATGAATCCCTTCATGCGCGGCGGGTTGTGGCTGGTCTCCCGCACCATCCCCGCGGTGCCCTTCCAGGGCGGCGTCGGCGGCGTGGTGGCGAGCGACAATCCTGCCGCGCTGCGCCGCCTCGGCCGGGATCCGCTCGTCATCCGCAACACGCGCGTGGATTCCGCGGTTGGCCTCGTGGACCTGATGGACGCCGCCGTGGCCGCGTTGCCGATGTGCTGCCGCACCGCCAACGGGCAGCGCGTGCCGGCCCTGATGCTGATCGGCGCGCAGGACAGCGTCGTGCCACCTTTCGCCAGCCGTTCGGCGCTCGGCCGATTGCCGCCGGAGGCGCGGCCGCGCCTCGTCGTCTATGCCGGCGGATACCACCTGCTGCTGGCTGGCCGGGAGCGGGCGACCGTGGTGGACGACATCCTCGCCTTCCTCGCCGCCCCGGACGGGCCGCTCCCCTCGGGCGCCGACGAGAATGCCGCGCCCTGGATGGCGGCGCAGCCGCTGCCGGTCCCGGCGCGCCCAGCGGGCGACGGCTTCAGTCCAGACTCCTGAGCACGGCGTAGAGGTCGTTCTTCGCCTCGAAGCCGATGCCCGGCACCTCGGGCATCGCCACGCGGCTGTCGCGCACCGGCACGTCGTCCGCGAAGCCGCCGAACGGAGCAAAAACCTCCGGGTAGCTTTCGTTGCCGCCGAGGCCGAGCCCGACCGCGATGTTCAGCGCGAACTGGTGCCCGCCATGCGGCACGCAGCGCCGCGGCGACCACCCATGCTCCACCAGCATCTGCAGCGTGCGCAGGTATTCGACCAGGCCGTAGGACAGCGCGGGGTCGAACTGCAGGATATCGCGGTCCGGCCGCAGCCCGCCATGCCGGATCAGGTTGCGCGCATCCAGCATGGAGAACAGGTTTTCTCCTGTTGCGATCGGCGGCCCGTAATGCTCGGCGAGCGTCGCATGGGTGCTGTAGTCCAGCGGGTCCAGCGGCTCCTCGTACCAGCGCAGGTTGAAGGGGCGCAGCGCCGCGGCGTAGGTCAGCGCGGCGTGCAGGCCGAAGCGGCCATTCACGTCCACGCAGAGCTTCGATCCGTCGCCGCCGAGCAGCTTCAGCACCGCTTCAATCCGCGCGAGGTCTTCGGTGAGCGCCTCCTTCAGGCCGGTGCCGGGCGCGCCGCCGATCTTCATCTTCACGGTGGAATAACCCATGCCGAGGTAGCGCTTCATCTCCTCGACCAGCTGGTCCACGCCCTTGCCGGGATAGTAGTAGCCGCCGGCGGCGTAGACCCACGCCGCGTCGTCCGCCTTTCCGCCATTGTAGCGATCCGCGAGCAGACGCCAGAGCGGCACCCCCTCCAGCTTTGCGGCCGCATCCCACAGCGCCATGTCCAGCACGCCGACGGCGACGCTGCGCTCGCCATGGCCGCCGGGCTTTTCGTTCTTCATCATCGCGGCCCAGGCCCCGGCCGGATCGAGACGGCCCTGCGCATCGGTCACCTGGGCCTCCGTCGCCTCCGTCAGGCGGGGCACGAAGCGTTCCGCCAGCAGGCCGGGCTGCGCATAGCGGCCGTTGGAATTGAAGCCGTAGCCCGTCGCGCGCTTCCCGTTGCCTTCGACCGTCACCGCGACGATCGAGGCCGTCATCTTGGAGAAATCGATATAGGCGTTGGCGATGGCGCTGCTGATCGGGGCGACGCCCTGCTTCACGCTGACGATGCGCATGCGGTCCTGTCCTGGCTTTCCGCCCCCCTTGTCGCCCCGCCCCCGCCGGCCGCACAAGAGGTCGCCGAGGAGACACCGATGAGCGACATCCTGCACGAGACGCGCGGCCCCGTGGCCTGGACCACGCTGAACCGCCCCCAGGCCCGCAACGCCATGACCTTCGCCATGTACGAAGGCCTGTTCGAGCAGGCGAAGGCGGTGGCGGAGAACCCGGCCATCCGTGCCTGGGTCATCACCGGCGCCGGCGGCAAGGCCTTCGCGGCGGGCACGGACATCAGCCAGTTCAAGGAATTCCGCACCGGCCAGGACGCGCTGGACTACGAGGCTCGGATCGACCGCGTCCTGTCGGCCATCGAGGATTGCCCGAAGCCCGTGATCGCAGCCATTGCCGGCGCCTGCACCGGCGGCGGGCTCGGCATCGCAGGCGTCTGCGACCTGCGCATAGCCGCGGCCAATGCGCGCTTCGGCCTGCCCATCGCGCGCACCCTCGGCAATTGCCTGTCCATGGCGAACTACGCGCGCTTCGCCGCGCTGATCGGCCCCGCGCGCGTGAAGGAGCTGGTCTTCACCGCCCGGCTCGTGGAAGCCGACGAAGCGCTGAAGGCCGGCCTTGTCTCCGAACTGCTGGAGACGCCGGAAGCGCTGGAGGCGCGCGCGATGGAACTCGCCACCCACATCGCCGGCCTCGCGCCGCGCACGCTGACGGCGACGAAATTCGCGCTGAAGCGCCTGCGGCAGGCGGCCGGCACGATCCATGGCGACGACCTGGTGACCATGTGCTTCGGCAGCCAGGATTTCCAGGAAGGCGTGAAGGCCTTCCTGGAGAAGCGCGCGCCCAACTGGACCGGGAACTAGGCGTTCCGGCCCAGCACCTCGCTGTTGACCACCACGTCGGGATCGAGGGTTCCGGCGAAGAAGCCCAGCACCGCTGCGGCGCTTTCCAGCGCCATGCGCCGCAGCCCTTCCTGCGTGCTGGCCGCGACATGCGGCGTCAGGACCAGGTTGGGCGCGGAGAGCAGGGCGATCGGCGTCTCCACCGGCTCCTCCTCGAACACGTCGAGGCCGGCGGCGGAAAGATGTCCCTCGGTGAGCGCCGCGGCGAGCGCCGCCTCCTCTACCAGCGTGCCGCGCGCGGTGTTCACCAGCACCGCGCCGCGCTTCATGCCGCGCAGGAAAGTCGCATCCACCATGCCGCGGGTTTCCGCGTTCGAAGGACAATGCAGCGTGACGATGTCCGCCTCCTTTACCGCGGCGGCGAGGTCCTCCACCGGCGCGTAGCCAGCGCCGCGGATGGTGCCCTTCGGCATGTAGGGATCGCGCACCAGCACGCGCATGCCGAAGGCCTGGCAGAGCCGCGCGACGCGCGTGCCGATGCGGCCGAAGCCGAAGACCAACACGGTCTTCCCTGCCAGCTCGAAGCTCGGCAGGTTCGCCTGCCCGCCCCAGACGAAGCCGCGCACATTCGCGTCGTAGCCGCGCAGCTTGCGCATGCTGGCCAGCATCAGCATCAGCGCGTGCTCCGCCACGCTGACGGCGTTCGCTTCCGGCGTGATGGTCAGCGGGATCTTTCGGCGCGTCAGCGCGGGCACGTCGATGATGTCGTAGCCGACGCCGTGGCGGGCCAGGATCTGCAGGCGGGAGCAATGCGCGAGGAAGGCCTCGTCCACGCGGATGGTGCGCAGGATCAGCGCATCCGCGTCCGGCAGGCGTGCCGCCAGCCCGGCAGGGCTGCGATCGGCCAGCGTCTCCAGCGTGAAGCCCGGCGTCGCGCGGATCACCGCCTCCGCATCCGGGTGGATGGGGTGGGAGCAGATCACATGCGGCATGCGTCCGCCTTCAGAGCTGGTGATGCGCGGCAGGCCCGAGCACGGCCTCGCGGAAGCGCGCAGTGAGATAGGCGCCCTCGCGCGGCGGCAGCACCAGCGGATGGTTACCTGGCGCCACCTTGACGTTGGCAAACAGTGGCGCCGTCGTCGCATGGATCGCCTGGCGCAGCGGCCCGAGCTCCTGCGCGCCATGCACCACGCGGGAATCCGCGATGCCGGCGCCGCGCGCGATGGCGGCGAGGTCCACGCCGTGGCGTGTCGCTGTCTCCTGCCCGCCGGTCTCGCTGTAATGCTCGTTGTCGAGCACCACGACGGAAAGATTGGCCGGCTTCTTCACCGCGATGGTGCAAAGCGCGCCGAGGCCCATCAGCATCTCGCCATCGCCGGTGATCACCAGCACGCGGCGCTGCGGCTGCGCCAGCGCGAGGCCGAGGCCGAGCACCGCCGCCCCGCCCATGCCGCCCCAGAGCGGAAAGTTGTTCGGGCAATCGCCCGCTGCCGTGATGTCCCAGGCCGAGGCGCCGAGCCCCGCCACCACCAGCAGGTCGCCGCGATCCTCCAGCAGCGCCCGCACCACGTCGCGTCGGTCTAGCATCGCCCTCAATCCTTGCCGAAGGTCTTGGCGCCGATCAGCCGCTGCCCGAGCAGCGCCGCGGTCGGGCGATAGGTGTTGAAGGCGAGCCTGATCACCGCATCCACCACCGCCGGCACGTCCTGCGGCACGTCGGCGCGGCGCACCAGCGTGCCCATCGCCTCCAGCGTCGGCTGCACGGCGTTGCCCATCGGGATCTGCGCCGGGTTGAACTCCCCGAAGTCGCCGCGCATCGTCACGATCATCGGCAGCGGCGCACGATGCAGCACCGGCAGCGAGAGCATGTTGATGCAGTTGCCGACGCCGGAGGACTGCATCAGCAGCACGCCCTTCGCGCCGCCGAGCCAGGAGCCGACGAGCATCGCCACGCCCTCCTCCTCGGTGGTGAGGGTCACGACCGTCATGGCGGGGTCGGCCAGGCAGCGGCGGATCAGGCGCGCATGGCCGGCATCCGGCACCAGGGCCACATGCGTGATCCCGTGGGCCTTGAGGATATCGAAGATGCGGTCCGGCCAATCGGCCGCCGCATCGGGGCGCATTTCCAGCGCGTCGCGGTCCATCCCGGTCCTCCCGAAGCGGGCGCATCCTTGGGCGGGGTCATGCGGGCTGGCAAGACGGGGCGGCCGGTGGCATCTGTGGCGGCATGGGCTTCGCGCACACCGTGGGCGGCACCCGCCACGTCTTCCCCGACCTCCGCACCCTGCTGGCGCGGGCCACTCCCTCGCGCTCGGGCGACGTGCTGGCCGGGGTCGCGGCGGAGAGCGCGGCGGAGCGCGTGGCGGCGCAGCGCGCCCTGGCCGACCTGCCGCTGCGCCATTTTTTGGCCGAGGCGGTCGTTCCGTATGAGGCGGACGAGGTCACGCGGCTGATCCTGGACAGCCACGATCCGGCCGCCTTCGCGCCGGTGGCGCACCTGACCGTCGGCGGCTTCCGCGACTGGCTGCTGGGCGAGGCAGATAGCACCGCGCTGACCGCCCTGGCGCCCGGCCTGACGCCCGAGATGGTCGCCGCCGCCAGCAAGATCTGCCGGCTGCAGGACCTGGTCGCCATCGCCGCCAAGTGCCGGGTCACTACGCGCTTCCGCAACACCATCGGCCTGCCCGGAACGCTCTCGATCCGGTTGCAGCCGAACGATCCCGTGGACGACCCGAAGGGGGTGGCCGCGCAGATCCTGGACGGCCTGCTGTTGGGCGCGGGCGATGCGGTGATCGGCGTGAACCCCGCCACCGACAACGTGGACAATCTCTGCCGCCTGCTGGAGATGCTGGACGGCGTGCGCGCGCGGTTCGACATCCCGACGCAGACCTGCGTGCTCGCGCATGTCACGACCACGCTGCTGGCGATCGAGCGCGGCGCGCCGGTGGACCTGGTGTTCCAGTCCATTGGCGGCACGCAGAAGACCAACGAAAGCTTCGCCGTCTCGCTGGCGCTGCTGAAGGAAGCGCGGGAGGCGGCGCTGGCCTTGAGGCGCGGCACGCTCGGCGACGACCTGATGTATTTCGAGACCGGCCAGGGCAGCGCGCTCTCGGCGGAGGCGCATCACGGCTGCGACCAGCAGACCATCGAGGCGCGCGCCTATGCCGTGGCCCGCGCCTTCTCGCCGCTCCTGGTGAACAGCGTCGTCGGCTTCATCGGCCCGGAATACCTGTTCGACGGCAAGCAGATCACCCGCGCGGGGCTCGAGGACCATTTCTGCGGCAAGCTGCTCGGCCTGCCGATGGGAGTGGATGTTTGCTACACCAACCACGCCGAGGCCGACCAGGACGACATGGATGCGCTGCTGACGCTGCTCGGCGTCGCCGGTGTCACCTATGTGATGGGTGTGGCGGGCGCGGATGACGTGATGCTCGCCTACCAGTCCACCTCCTTCCATGACGGTCTCTATGCGCGGGCCGCGCTGGGAAAGCGCCCTGCACCGGAATTCGCCGCCTGGCTCGAGCGCATGGGCATCGCGGACCGCACGCTGGAGGCGCTGCCGGCGCCGATGACGGATTTGCTGCGATGAGCACGCCCGTGCTGTGGCGCGACCTGCGCCGCTACACCCCGGCGCGCGTCGCGCTCGGCCGCGCCGGGAATGCGCTGCCGACCGCGGCGCATCTCGATTTCCAGGAAGCGCATGCACGGGCGCGCGACGCGGTGTGGTCAGGCCTCGACGCGCCGGCGCTTGAAGGCGCGGTTGGCGCCTTGGGCGTTCCCGTGCGCCGCGTGGCGAGCGCGGCGCCCGACCGGCGCAGCTACCTGCTGCGACCCGATCTCGGGCGGCGCCTGGCGGATGGCGAAGCGGCGCGGCTGGCCGAAATCGCTGCGCCCGGCAGCATCGCGGTCGTGCTGGCCGACGGGCTCTGTGCCACCGGGGTGCAGGCGCATGCGCCGCCGCTGCTCGCCGCGCTGCTGCCGGGGCTGCGCGCGGCGGGCTGGCAGCTGGCGCCGGTCGTCATCGCGACCCAGGCCCGCGTGGCGCTTGGTGATGCCGTCGGCGAGGCGCTGCAGGCCGCCGCGGTCGCCGTGCTGATCGGCGAGCGGCCGGGCCTTTCGGCGACCGACAGCCTCGGCTGCTATCTCACCTGGGCGCCGCGCCGTGGCCGCACCGATGCCGAGCGAAACTGCATCAGCAACATCCGCCCCGAGGGCCTGCCGCCCGAGGCTGCCGCGCGCAAGCTGCTGTGGCTGCTCGATGCCGCGCGCCGGCTCGGCCAGACCGGCGTGGCGCTGAAGGACGAGGAACCGGCCGCCCCGCTCGTCGCGCCGCAGCCGCAGGATCGGATCGGCGGCACGCCGTAGCCGGCTGTTCAGGATGTTCGCGAACGCGAACATCGGGGCGTTCGCGCGTTCGCGCCGCTGAACGCGCACGGGCCGCTCCGGATTTCTAAGCAATTGATTTTACAGGCTTTGACGCGCCGCGCGGCCTGGCACGTCTCTTGAAAAGTGGGCAGCGATGAGCATCGCCCCGTCCCTCGCGCTCGGCCTTCCGCTCGGCCTCGGCCTGGCAGGCGCCATTGCGGCCACCATGATGAAGCGCGGCGTGGCGCAGGCCGGCGCCGCCGTCGCCGCGCTGGCCTTCCTGCTCTACCTGCTCGCCGCGCCGGGCGTGACCGAGACCACCGACCTGCGGTTCGGCTTCTGGTCCGTCCCCTCCCTCGGCGTGGTCGGCGGGCTGCGCCTGGACGGCCTTTCGTTGGTCTTCGTGCTGCTCATCACCGGCATCGGCGCGCTCGTTCTGCTCTATGCCAGCCGCTATTTGAAGGGCGATACGCGCCTGCCGCGCCTGGTCACGCTGCTGTTGATCTTCATGGTCGCGATGCTCGGCGCCGTCACGGCGGACGACGTCGTCACGCTCTTCGTCTTCTGGGAGCTGACGAGCCTCGCCTCCTTCTTCCTTGTGGCCTACGACCATGAGAAGCCCGGCGCGCGGAAGGCGGCTCTGCAGGCGCTGCTGGTCACCGGCGGCGGCGGGCTGGCGCTGCTCGCCGGCCTGATCCTGGTGGCGATGGCCGCCGGCACCACCAGCCTCTCCGGCATCATCGCGGCGCGGGAAGCGGTGCTGGCGCATCCCGCCGCCATCCCCGCGATGCTGCTGGTCGTGCTCGGCTGCTTCACCAAGTCGGCGCAGTTCCCCTTCCAGTTCTGGCTGCCGAACGCGATGGCGGCGCCCACGCCGGTCAGCGCCTATCTGCACTCCGCCACCATGGTGAAGCTCGGCATCTACCTGCTGGCGCGGCTCAATCCGGTCTATCAGCACGAGGCGTTCTGGCAGGAACTGCTGACCACGGCCGGCCTGCTCACCACCGCCGTGGGCGCGATCTACGCGCTGCGCGAGAGCGACCTGAAGCGCGTGCTGGCCTGGACCACCGTCACCGCGCTCGGCTCGCTCACCATGCTGATCGGCCTGGCGCCCGCGCTCTCGGCCACGGCTGCGGTCACTTTCCTGCTGGTGCATGCGCTCTACAAGGCGGCGCTGTTCCTGGTCGCCGGCATCGTGGACCACGAGACCGGCACGCGCGATGCCGCCGCGCTCGGCGGGCTGCGCCGCGCCATGCCGCTGACGGCGCTCGCGGCCGTGCTCGCCGCGCTCTCTATGGCGGGGCTGCCGCCCTTCGTCGGCTTCGTGGCGAAGGAGATCATCTACGAGGCGAAGCTCGCCACCGGCGGTGCGGCGGGGCTGTTCGCCAGCATCGGCTTCCTGGTCAACGCCGCGATGGTCGCCATCGCCGGGCTGCTTTCCTGGCGGCTCTTCTTCGGCCCGCTGCGCCCGACGCCGGCGACGCCGCATGATCCGCCGAAATCCATGCTGGCCGGCCCGATCCTGCTGGCCGGGCTCGGCCTGCTGGCCGGCGCAGCACCCTCCCTTGTCGGCGCGTGGCTGGTGGATGGCGCGGTCGCCGCGATGCTCGGCGCGCCGGCGGCGGTGCCGCTCAAACTGTGGCACGGCTTCACGCCCGTGCTGGCGCTGAGCGCGGCGACCATCGCGCTCGGCCTGCTGCTGCTGCTCGCCTGGGGGCGCCTGATGCCGCGGCTGCGCCGCGCATCTGCCTTCGACCGCTTCGACACCGCGCGCCTCTATGACCGCGCGCTGGCAGGGCTCGTCGCCTGGGCCGAGGGCACGACGCGGCTGGTGCAGCATGGCAGCCTGCGCGGCTACATGCAGGTGCTTCTGCTGGTTGCCGCGCTCGGCCCGCTGGCCGTGCTGGTCGCGCGCGGCGGGCTCGACCTGCCGGAGGCCGCGCCGCTTGATTTCCGCGCCCTGGCATTCCTGCCGATCGCGCTCGGCGCCATCGCGGCGGCGGTCGCCCGCGGCACCCTGGCCGCGGTGATGGCGACCGGCTTGGTCGGCTTCGGCACGGCGCTGGTCTTCCTGACGTTCGGCGCGCCGGACGTGGCGCTGACGCAGTTCACCGTGGAGGTGCTGCTGATCGTCATCCTCGCGACGGTGCTGATCCGCCTGCCGGTGCGTGCGCGCGATGTCCGCACGGGGCGCCAGCGCACCGTGGATGCCGCGGTGGCGGGCGCGCTCGGTCTCTCGGTCGCGCTGGTGCTGCTCGCCGTCCTGGCCGCGCCCTTCGATCCGCGCCTCGGCGAATGGTTCGGCGCGGAGAGCGTGCCCGGCGGCCACGGCCGCAACGTGGTGAACGTGATCCTGGTGGATTTCCGCGCGCTGGACACGCTCGGCGAGATCGCGGTGCTCGCCATCGCCGCCTTCTCGGTGATCGCGCTGCTGCGGGCTTCCGGCCGCGGCGCCCGGGTGGGGAGCTGAGTCATGGACGCATCGTTGATCCTCCGCGTCTCCGCGCCGCTGCTGCTCTGGGTGCCGGCAATCGTCTCGCTCTACCTGCTGATCCGCGGCCACAACGAGCCGGGCGGCGGCTTCGTGGGCGGGCTTGTGGCTTCGGCAGGGCTCGTCTTCTTCGTCATCTCGCGCGGGCGGCAGGCGGCGCTGCGCGTCATGCGCGTGCCGCCGGCCGGCTGGTGCGGCATCGGCCTGCTGCTCGCGGCGGGCAGCGGCCTGCTGGCCTGGATCGATCCCGCCGCGGGCTACCTGACGCATCGCTGGTGGTTCCCGGACGTCGGCTTCAAGGTGCCGCTCGGCACCGCGCTGCTCTTCGATGTCGGCGTGTACCTCACCGTGATCGGCACGATCACGGCGATGGTCTTCGCCCTGGTGGACGAGGACTGAGCCGATGGAAATCGCCCTTCCCCTCGCCATTGGCGTGCTCGTCGCCGCGGCCGCCTATCTGCTGATGGCGCGCGACCTGCCGCGCGGGCTGCTCGGCTTCGTGCTGCTCGGCACCGCCGCCAACCTGACCATCTTCGCCGCCGGCCGCATCGGCACGATGACGCCGCCGCTCGTTGCACCCGGTGCGCAGGCGCTGGAGGCCGGGGCGGCCAACCCGCTGCCGCAGGCGCTGGTGCTGACCGCCATCGTCATCGGCTTCGGCCTCGCTTCCTTCGCGCTGGTGCTGCTGCGTCGCGCCCATGCCGAATTCGGCAGCGTGATGTCCGAGGACATGCAGGAAGCCGAGCCGCCCCTCGCCGCCGCGCCGCCCGCCGAGCCGGCGCCGACGCCCCCGCCCGCGCGCCCGCGACCTGTGCCGGCCCCCGCCGCGCTGCGGGAGGTTGTGTGATGCGCCAGATCCTTCTCGTCGCGCCGATCCTGATCCCGCTTGCCGCCTGTGCGATCACCGCGCTGCTGTGGCAGCGGCCGGAGGTGCAGCGTCGCATCGGCGTCGCCGCCGCCGCGCTGCTGTTCCTCTCCACCCTCGCCCTGCTGGCGGAGGTGGTGACGGGCGGCATGGTCGTCGGGCAGATGGGCAACTGGCCGGCGCCCTTCGGCATCACGCTGGTCGTGGATCCGCTCTCCGCCGCCATGCTGGTGATCACCGGGCTGATGGCCCTGGCAGTGGCCGTATACGCCATGGGCCCGGGCGCGGCGGAGCGCGACCGCGCCGGCTTCCAGCCGCTGTTCCACGCGCTGGTCATGGGTGTGGCGGGCGCCTTCTCCACCGGCGATCTGTTCAACCTCTATGTCTGGTTCGAGGTGATGCTCATCGCCTCCTTCGGCCTGCTCGTGCTGGACCGCACGCGCGAGCAGCTGGATGGCGGGCTGCGCTACGTGATGCTGAACCTGGTCGGCACCACCTTCTTCCTGCTGGCGGTCGGGCTGGTCTACGGGCTGACCGGCACGCTGAACCTGGCGGACCTCGCGCGCGTCGCGCCGCAGGTGGAGAACCAGGGCGCGCTGGCCGCGGCAGCGGTGCTGCTGCTGATCTCCTTCGGCGCCAAGGCCGCGGTCTTCCCGCTGTTCAACTGGCTGCCCGCCGCCTACCACACCGCGTCCATGCCGGTGGCGGCGATCTTCGCCGCGCTGCTGACGAAGGTCGGCGTCTACGCGATCATCCGCGTCTTCACGCTGGTCTTCGCGCATGACCAGGCGCTGTTCGGCCCGATCATCGGCGTGGTCGCGATGCTGACGATGGTGGTCGGCGTACTCGGCGCCGCGGCGCATTACGACGTGCGGCGCATCCTGAGTTTCCACATCATCAGCCAGATCGGCTATATGCTGGTCGGCGTCGCGCTGATGACGCCGCTCGCGCTCGCCGGCGCGGTGCTCTACATCGTCCACCACATCGTGGTGAAGGCGAACCTGTTCCTGGTCGCCGGCGCGATGCAGAAGGTCGGCGGCTCCTTCGCGCTGGCGAAGCTCGGCGGGCTCTGGGCCACGCGCCCGCTGCTCGGCCTGATGTTCCTGATCCCCGCGCTCTCGCTCGCCGGCATCCCGCCGCTCTCCGGCTTCTGGGGCAAGCTCGTCGTCATCCGCTCCGGCTTCGAGGCGGAGGCCTGGCTGCTCGCCTCCGTCGCGCTCGCGGTCGGACTGCTGACGCTCTACTCCATGGTGAAGATCTGGAACGAGGCCTTCTGGAAGGCCGCGCCGGCCGAGGCCGCTGCGCACCAGCCGGCGCCGGGCGAGTGGGGCCGCATGCAGCGCTTCGCCACCTTCGCGCCTATCGTCGCGCTCTGCGCCGTCACGCTGACGATCGGCCTCTGGACCGAGCCCTTCGCCGCCTTTTCGCTCGCCGCGGCCGAGGCGCTGCTGGACCGCGAGGCCTATATCGCCGCGGTGCTCGGCACCGCGCCGGTCCAGCTTGCGGAGGCCGTGCGATGAGACGCGCCTTCGCCTGGCTGCGTGTGGCGGCCACCTTCGTCGTGGAGCTCGCCAAATCCACCTGGGCGACGATCCGCGCCGTGCTGGGCCCGACCGAGCGGCTGCGCCCGGCGATCCTGGCGGTGCCGCTCGATGTCCGATCGCCGGCGGGGACCGTGCTCTTCGCCGACATGGTCACGCTGACGCCCGGCACCACCAGCCTCGACGTCTCGCCGGATGGACGCACGCTCTACGTCCATGTGCTGCACGCGCCCGACCATGCGGAGGCGATCGACGGCATGAAATCCACCCTCGAGGCCCGCGCGCGGGAGGTGCTGCCATGAGCGAGCTCGTCATCCTGGCGGCCAAGGCGGCTGCGCTGATCGTGGCGCTCGGCCTGGTGCCGGTGGCGTGGCGCCTGATCACCGGCCCGTCCTCGGCGGATCGCGCGATCGCGACCGACATGCTCGGCCTGATCGGCGTGTGCCTCGCCGCGCTGACCGCGCTGGTTGCGGGCCATGCCGCCTTCCTCGACATCGCGCTCGGGATCGCGCTGGTCGGCTTCCTCGCCGCAGTCGCCTTCGCGCGCCTGCTCGAGCGCGCCAGCGTGAAGCCCGCGACGGAGCCCGCGGAATGAGCGACCTCATCGAGATCCTCGCCGCCTTCCTGCTGATCGCCGGCGCGTCCGTCGTGGCGCTTGCGGCGCTCGGCGTCGCGCGCCTGCCGGATCCGTTCAGCCGAATGCATGCGGCGGCGAAAGCGGGCGTGGGCGGGGCGGGGCTGCTGCTGCTCGGCGCCGGCCTCGCGCTCGGCACGCCGGGCGCGATCCTGACCGCGATCGCCGCCGTCGCCTTCCTCGTGCTGACCGCGCCCATCGCCTCCCACGCGCTGGGCCGTGCCGCCTATGTCGCCGGCGCGCCGCTTGGCGCCGCCTCGGTCGCCGACGCGCTCGCCGGCGTTCTCGACCGCGGCGTCTTCGACATCGACCCCGCCCGCACGGCGCGGCGTCGCCCCCTCCCGCGTGACCTCCTGCCGAAGGACAACGCCATGACCGCGATCCCGGAGTTCCGCCGGGCGGCCGATCCGGCCAGCCGCGGCGCGCCCGCCGCCGATGCCGCGGCGATCCGCCGCATCCTCTGCTGCCTCGTCGGCGGCGCCGCCCAGCGCGAGGCCACCGAGGCCGCGCTGGAGATGGCGCGCGGCACCGGCGCGCAGCTCACCGGCCTCTCCGGCGCGGGGCTGGAGCCGCGCGCCTGGCGCGGCCCGCTGCCGGTCGGCGGCGCCTTCTGGTCCAGCTGGCTCGCTTCCAGCAGCCGCGCCCGCATCCGGCAGAGCTGCGCCGCCGCGCTGGACGAGTTCCAGTCCCTCGCGGCCGGATCGCCGGATCTCGACATCGTCGCCCGCCATGAGGAGACGGAGGCCAGCGCGCTGGCCCGCCTGCTCGCCGGGCAGGACCTGGTGGTGCTGCCCGCCGGCGCCGGCCCGCATGGCGCTG
Source organism: Falsiroseomonas bella (assembly GCF_003173615.1). GTDB lineage: Bacteria > Pseudomonadota > Alphaproteobacteria > Acetobacterales > Acetobacteraceae > Falsiroseomonas > Falsiroseomonas bella. Next base: position 1,510,784 of record NZ_QGNA01000001.1, read on the forward strand.
AGGCCGAGCCGGGCATGGAGATCGCGGCCTCTCTCGCGCGGGCGCGCGTCGCGCCGGTGCTGCGCGTGGCGCGGCGGCCGGGGGATGTTCGCGCGGTGCTGCTGCTGGTCGGCAGCTCTCCTGCCTGCGGCGCGCTCGCGGCCGGGCTGCTGCGCACCGGCCTCTGGCAGGGCGCGCCGGTCGCCATCCTGCCGGTCGGCGATGATCGGCCGGGCGTCGCCGAGATGGTGTCCGCTCAGGCGGAACTGCTGCGCGCGCATGGTCGCAAGGTGACCGTGCTCGCCTCGCTCGACCTCGACTTCGAGCAGGAGGAGCTGCGCCGCCTGCTCTCCCGCTACGACGGGGCGGTGATGTCACGTCTGTCGAACCGGCATGGCGGGTTCTTCGACAGCATCCGCAACTGCGCCTTCGAGACCACGGCCGACACGGTGCCCGTCATCCTCTTGCCGTGAGGCGGGGCGGCCGGTAGGGGCGCGGGGAAGCGCGACCCCATATGAGCCGGCGATGACTGCCGACCGCCCACTTCCCGAAGGCGCCTCGCGCCGGCCCGCCATGCTGCCGCCCGCGCTGCGCCTGCCCGCGGCGGCGGGCGCGCTGGTGTTTGCGGTGGCGGTGGGCACCACCCAGGTCGCGCTGCTGGTGACGAACCGGCAGGCCGACCAGCAGCTGGAACAGCTCGGCAAGGTCTATCTGGACGGCATCGCCGCCAGCGTGCGCGCCGGGCTGGAGGCAGGGGACGGCGCCTATGTCGCCGATCGCTTCGCCCGAGCCTTCACCGAGCAGCGCGGCGTCGCGGAGCGCGGCCTCTTTGCCTTCGGGCCGGACGGCACGCTGCTCGCCCGCCATGGCGATCCCGCACTGCCGGAAGCGGTGGCGGCCGGCCTGCCCGAGAATGGCTGGCGGATGGACGAGGAGGCAGGCACCGCCTGGGCCGCGCGGCGCGTGGACGGCGCGGGCCGCATCGTCGCCGCGCTCGACATCGGGCCTTTGCTCGAATCGCGCAGCCGCCTCTCCTGGACCATCGTGCTGGTGGATCTTGCGCTGGCCGGAATCTTCGCCGCGCTGACCTGGCTCGTGCTCGGCCGGGTGGGGCGCCCGCTCCGGGCGCTTGTCGCCGCGCTGTCGGAGGGCGCGCGGCGTGCGCCGGCGCCGCTCTCGGACGTGGTGGTGGCACAGGCCGATGCGCGCAGCGCCGCGGTGCTCCGCGCCTACAATCACATGGTGGACGGCGTGAGGGAGCGCGAGCGGCTGGCCAACGAGCTGGCGGACCGGGAACAGGCCGCGGCGCTCGGGCGGCTTGCGGCCACCGTCGCGCATGAGGTGCGCAACCCGCTCGGCGGGCTGTCCACCGCCGTCTCCACCCTGCGTCGCTTCGGCGACGACCCCACGGTGCGGGAGGAGGCGCTGGGCTTCCTCGACCGCGGCATCGGCGCCCTGGACCGCATCGTGACGAGCACGCTGAACCTCTATCGCCCGGAGGACGACCGGCGCCTGACGCGCACCGACCTCGAGGATCTGGCGCAGCTGGTGCGCCCGGCGGCGGCGCGTGGCGGCGTCGGGCTCGATGTCGCGCTGGACCTGCCGGGGGGCGAGATCGGCGTCGGCGCCGGCGGCGTGCGACAGGTGCTGCTGAACCTGCTGCTGAACGCCTGCGAGGCGACGCCGCGCGGCGGCGCGGTCGGGTTCCGCGCATGGCTCGAAGCGGACGCGCTGGCCTGCGAGATCGCCGATGCTGGCCCGGGCCTCGGCGCCGCGGAAGCCGCGCGGCTGGCCGGGCAGGGGGAGGCGCCGCAGGGCTCGCGCCGGCTTGGCCTCGGCGTGGTGGTCGGGCTGCTCGGCAACCTCGATGCGCGGGCCTCGGTCGCGGAGCGGCCGGGCGGCGGCACGCTGATCCGGCTCTCCATTCCCCTGACATCGGCGGGCGCCCCGGCATGAGCACGCCGAAAGTGGTGCTGGTCGTGGAGGACGACCCGGTTCTTGGCCCCGCTTTGGTGCAGCGGCTTCGACTGGAAGGTTATCGGCCGCGCCTTGCCGAGACAGGCGCGGCGGCGCTGCGGGAGGCGGCGGCGCTGGCGCCCGATGCGGTGCTCAGCGACATCCGCCTGCCGGACATGTCGGGCGAGGAGGTATATCGCCGCCTGCTGGCGGAATACGGCGCCCTGCCCGCCTTCTTCATGACCGCCTTCGGCGAGGTGGCGCAGGCCGTGCGCCTGGTTCGCGCCGGCGCGCGCGATTACCTGACGAAGCCCGTGGACGTGGACCGGCTGATGGTCGCGCTGCGCGCGGCGCTGGCGGCCGATCCGCAACCCGAGGCAGACGCGCCGCCGCTTGGCGTCTCGCCCGCCATGCGCACCGTTGAGGCGACGCTGCGCAAGGCGGCGCGGGTGGATGTGCCGGTGGTGCTGACCGGCGAGACGGGTGTCGGCAAGGAAGTGGCGGCGCGCTTCCTGCACGCCGCCTCGCCGCGTGCGGCGCAACCCTTCGTCGCGGTGAACTGCGCCGCCATCCCGGCGGAACTGGCGGAGAGCACGCTGTTCGGCCATGAGCGCGGCGCCTTCACCGGCGCGGTCGCGCGCAATGTCGGGCTGGTGGAGCGCGCGGGCGCGGGCACGCTGTTGCTGGACGAGGTGGCGGAACTCGCGCCCGACCTGCAGGCCAAGCTGCTGCGCCTGGTGCAGGAGCGCAGCTTCCTGCCGGTGGGCGCCGCCGCGGAGCGGCCCTTCGCCGCCCGGATCGTCTGCGCCACCCATGCCGACCTGGCGGAGCGCGTGCGCGCCGGCGCCTTTCGCGAGGACCTGTTCTTCCGCCTCAATGTGATCGGGGTGGCGGTGCCGCCGCTGCGGCGCCGGCCGGAGGATGTTCCCCTGCTCGCCGCGCGCCTTCTGGCGGATGCGGTGGCCCGCTTCGGCCTCGGCCCGCGCCGGCTGCCGTCGGCGGCCATGGCGGCGCTGGCCGAGCATGACTGGCCCGGCAACATCCGTGAGCTGCGCAACCGGATCGAGCGCGCCGTCGCGCTGGCCGAGGGCGAGGAGCTCAAGGCTGCCGACCTCTTTCCCGAGGCGGCGCTGGAGCCGCCGCCCGCTGCCACGCCCGCGACGTTGGACACGGCATTGGGCGATGCCGCGCGCGCCGCGATCCGCGACGCGCTGCGCCGTTCCGGCGGCAGCCGCGCCGGCGCCGCGCAGCTGCTCGGCATCTCCCGCACCACGCTTTGGAAGCGAATGCGGGAACTGGGCCTCGGCGAGGAGGGCTGAGCCCGTTATCTGAGCGACTGATTCACCGCTTCGGCGACTCTGCCTTCGCGGATCAGGCGCTACCCGAAAATGTCGGCGGGCGAGTCCGCGCGCAGGCTGTCGCCGAGCTCGCGGCCGAGCCGCGCGGCGTCGGCCGCGGCGCCGCACATCCGCCGTTTCAACAGGAAGGAGCCATCGGCGCGCGCGACGAGGCCGGTCAGTTCCACGTTGCCATCCGCCTGCAGACGCGCATGACCGCCGATCGGCGTGCGGCAGGAGCCGTCGAGCTCCGAGAGCAGCGCGCGTTCCGCACGGCTGGCGACCGCTGCCTCGGCATCCTCGATGATCGAGAGCAGCTCCCGCAGCTCGGCGTCGTCGGCCCGCACCGTCACGCCGACGATGCCCTGGCAGGCGGCGGGCACCATGACCTCGGGATCCAGCACGCTGCCGGCCTCATGCGCCATCTCAAGCCGCCGCAGCCCGGCGAGCGCGAGCAGCGAAGCCTGCGGCCCGCCCTCGCCGCGCACCTTGGCCAGGCGCGATCCGACATTGCCGCGGATCATCTCCACCTGCAGGTCGGGGCGCGCATGCAGCAGCTGGCTCTGCCGGCGGACGGAGGCGGTGCCGACCAGCGCGCCGCGCGGCAGGCAGGCGAAGGGATCCCCGGCGTCCGGCGCGTGGCATTCGGGACCGAGCACGATGGCATCGCGCGGATCCTCGCGCCGCAGCGTGCAGGCCAGCACGATGCCGGGCGGCAGCTCCGTCTCCAGGTCCTTAAGGCTGTGGACCGCGAAGTCGATGCGGCCATCCGTCAGCGCCTCGTGGATCTCCTTCGCGAACAGCCCCTTGCCGCCGATATCCGCCAGGCGCTTGTCCTGGATCTTGTCGCCGGAGGTCGCGATCACATGCTCCTCGAAGGCGTTGACCTCGCGCAGCAACGGGCAGACGCGCTGGATCAGGCCGAGGAAGTGCCGCGTCTGCCACAGCGCGAGCGGCGAGCCGCGTGTGCCAACGCGCAGCGGCAGCGCCCGCGTCGTGCCGTGGCGATGCGGGGAGCCGCCGCCCGTGGCGCGGGCGTCGAGGGCGGCATCGAGCGAAGAGAGGCGCATCAGTCAGTCACTCCAGCGGGTCGCGCGCGGCTCATGCGCGGGCGAACCCGAACAGGTGGGCCAGATCCTTGAAGAAGATCCGCACATGCGCCAGCGGATCGCGGCGCACGAGCTCCTTGTTCATGTAGCTCTGCCAGGTCAGGCGCTGGACGTCCTTGTCCTCGCAGATCTTGACGAACTTCTCGCGGCGCTTGTCCGACGAGTACCAGAAATACTGCATGATCCCGAGGATCCAGAAGACGCGCCCGTGCTGCTTCATGAAGCGCTTGCGCGCCAGGCCGAGCGCGGCCGGATTGCCGGAGGCGCAGAACGCCTCAGCCGCCTCCGCGGCAAGCCGCCCGCCGAGCATCGCGTAGTAGATGCCCTCGCCGGAGGCCGGCGCGACCACGCCGGCGGCATCGCCGGCCAGCAGCACGTCCCGTCCGTTGTCCCATTTCTTCAGCGGCTTCAGCGGGATGGGCGCGCCTTCGTGGCGGATGGTGCGCAGCTTGTCGAAGCCGGTCGCGCGCCGCAGGTCAGCGACGGCGCCGCGCAGCGCAAAACCCTTGTGCATGGAGCCGGTGCCGATGCTCACCTTCTCCCCATGCGGGAAGATCCAGGCGTAGAAGTCGGGCGAGAGCTTGCCCTGGTAGTACACGTCGCAGCGGTCGGCGTCGTATTTTGTGACCTCGCCCTGCCGCGGCGCCTCGACGATCTCGTGATAGGCGAAGACGCACTTCACCTTGTCGGCGCCCGGCACGGCCTGCTTGCCGACCTGGCTGCGTGCGCCATCGGCGCCGATGACGAGGCGTGCCCGCACACGCGTAAGCGGCGCGGAGTCGGGCGAACCCTTCTCCCGGTACTCCACAACGGCCACGCCGTCGGGATCGCGCGCGAGGGTCTCAAAGCTTCCGGTCGCCCGTGTCGCGCCCGCCTCCGCCGCGCGAACCCGGAGAAACTCGTCGAAATCCTCGCGGTCCACCATGCCGACATAGCCGCCGGTGTCGATCGGCATGTCCACTTCCTTGTCGGCGGGCGAGACCATCCGCGCCGAGGTGATCCGCGCCACCAGCAGATGTGCCGGGATGTCGAAGTCGCGGATCAGCCGTGGCGGGATCGCGCCGCCGCAAGGCTTGATGCGCCCTGCCTTGTCCAGCAGCAGCACGCTGCGGCCATTGCGGGCCAGGTCATACGCGGCCGTCGCGCCGGAAGGCCCGCCCCCCACCACCACGACATCGAAGGTCTCGTCCTGCATCCTTCGTCTGCTCCTAGGGTGAGGCCGGTGCGGCCTGGGCGAAGTCGTCGCGGCGCATTGCCACGTCCTGGCCGATGCGCAGCGCCAGCAGCGCCGCGGCGAGGAACAGCGCGGCGTCTGCCAGGAAGACCACGCTGAAACCCCCGGCGATGCTGCCCGTGGCGAGGCGCCCGAGATCCAGCACCACCGTGCCGAGGAAGCCGCCGAGGCCGAAGGCGATCGCCTGCGCCGCGCCGAACATGCCCATGCGCACGCCTTCGCGTCCGCGTCGGCCCTGCGCCACGAGCTGCATCATCGCGGCGATAGCGGCGGCGGCGAACAGGCCGTTGGCCACGCCCAGCGCGAAGAAGGCGAGCCGCAGCGGGAAGGCGCCGCCGCGCACGCCGGCGAAAGCGAGGGTCAGCAGCACGCAGCAGGCGACCACGCAGCCGCCCAGGATCCAGCCCCGCAGCATCCGGATGCCGCCTTTCGCAAGGCTGCCCAGGATCGCGATGGCGATCATGCCGGCCAGCACGCCGCCATGCTGCACCGAGGACAGCCGCGTGGACTCGCCGAGCGTCATGCCGAAGACCGCGCCGGCGAAGGGCTCCAGGATCAGGTCCTGCGCGCTGTAGGCCAGCATCGAGACGAAGACGAAGAGGGTGAAGTGCCGCGCCGCGGGCTCCGACCAGACTTCCGCGAGTGCCGTGCGGAAGGCGGTTGGTGCCGCGCGCTCCGTCCGCGCGGCCTGGCCGCGCCCCTCGATGCCCGCCACGGCGAGGATGCTGACGAAGAAGGCGATGACGGAGACCGCCGCCGTCACCGTGATGAGCCGTTCCGCCGTGTAGGGATCGAGCAGGCGACCGGTGGTCGCCGTCGTCACGACGAAGCCGGCGATCATCATGATCCACACGATCGAGGCCGCCGCCGGCTTGCGCGCCGGCGCCACGCGCGACGCCAGCAGCACCAGCAGCGACGTGCCCGCCGCGCCGACGCCGAGCCCGACCAGCAGGAAGCCCAGCACCGCAAGCAGGATGCCCGGCACCAGCGCCGTGCCCATCCAGGCCGTCGCCGCCGCGGCCACAACGCCGCCCAGTCCGAGCACCGCCATACCGCCGATGATCCAGGGCGTGCGCCGGCCGCCCTGGTCGGAGCCATGCCCGAGCCGCGGCCGCAGCATCTGCACGGCATAGTGCAGAGCGACCAGCGCGCCCGGCAGCATGGCCGGCAGCGCGTGCTCCACCACCATCACCCGGTTCAGCGCCGCCGTGGTCAGCACCACCACGGCACCGAGCGAGGTCTGCACCAGGCCGAGGCGCAGGATGCCGAGCCAGCCGAGGGGTGCTTGCGTCGTCATGGCGCCAGCGCCACCGAGCAGGTCATCATGCCGGTCACGAACAGCGTGACGCCCGCGCCGTTGTACCAGGGCGCCAGGCCACGCGGATCGGTCAGCCACTTGCGCATCGAGAGACCCTGCAGCGCCAGCACCACCGTGACGATCCCGGCCGCGATCGGATGACCCCAGGCCAGCAGCAGCGCGACCACCAGCATCTGCGGCACCGCCATGATCCAGCAGGCGGCCAGCGCCGCGCGTTCCGGCCCCAGCATCACCGGCAGCGACCGCAGCCCGAAGCGCCGATCGCCCTCGATGGACTTGAAGTCGTTGATCGTCATGATGCCATGCGCCGCAAGGCCATAGAGCACAGCAACCGCCACCACGCGGGGATCGGGCGCCATGCCGGACAGCACCGCGGCACCGGTGATCCAGGGCAGTGACTCGTAGCTCAGCCCGCAGGCCAGCGGCCCCCAGATGCCGCTGCGCTTCAGCCGCAGCGGTGGCGCGCTGTAGATCCAGGCAAGGATGCAGGCCAGTACCGTCGCCCCGAATCCCCAGGGCCCGAGCAGCGCGCCCACCACGAGCGACACGCAAGTCCAGCCGATCGCGACATAGAGGCCCCAACGACCCGGCATGCGGCCCGAGGGGATCGGCCGATGCGGCTCGTTCACCGCGTCTACATGCCGGTCGAACCAGTCGTTCACCGCCTGGCTCATGCCGCAGACCAGCGGTCCCGCGAGCAGCACTCCGAGCATCGCCAGCGGCCAGCGCTCCGCCAGCGAGGCGCCGGAGGCGACGACGCCGCAGGCGAAGGCGAACATCGGCGGGAACCAGGTGACCGGCTTCAGCAGCTCCAGCACCACGGCCGGCGAGGGCCGCGTGCGGGGCGTGGTGGTGCCGGAAATCCCTGCCTCGCCGGACATGGCGTCCTCAGCCCTCCACATGGTCGTCGGGGCCGAGATCGCCGAGGCCGTAGCGCCGCAGCTTCACATAGAGGCTCTGCCGGCTGAGCCCGAGCATCTCCGCGGCCGAGGCCCGGTTGTCGCCCGTCAGGTCCAGCGCCGCCTCGATGCATAGGCGCTCGATCGCATCGGTCGCCTCCCGCACCAGATCCTTGAGCGGAACGCGGCCGATCAGCTCGGTCAGTTGCTCGACCGAGCGCGTCGCGCCGTTGGCCGTGCGCGGCGCCGGCTTCGTGCGCGGCCCGATGTCGCGCACCAGGAAACCGTAGGAGGGCTCGCCGCCATGCTGGACGGCGACGGCGGAAACCTCGACCTCGGTCATCGCGCCGAGGTCGCCGCGCAAGGTGGTGGTGAAGAGCCGGACGGAGCCGCGGCTGCGGAGCGTGGCGAGCAGGACGTCGAGCTCGACCCCCTGGCGCCCCATCCAGCGTTCGAGGGACATGCCGCGCGCCTGGTCCTCGGCGCCGATCTGCACCATGTCGAGGAAGGCGGCATTGGCGCTGATGATGCGGGCATCCTGGTCGGTGACGACGAAGGCGTCGGGGGCGCCGTCGATCACCTTCAGCAGCCGCGCGCCAAGCCCCGTCTCTTCTTCGGATGCGCCCGCGGCGGCGTCCGTCTCGAGCCGTACGAGGAACAGGATGCTGCCTTCCTGGCGGAAGGTCGCGGCGGACACCGTGACGTCCGGCCCTTCCTCGAACAGCTTCGCGCGCATGTCGTCCGCCCGGCCTGCATTGCGCAGCGTCGTCAGCAGCGATTGCAGGGATGCGCGGTCCGACATGGCGAACAGCTCGGGCAGCGGGCGGCCGGTGAGCCGGCGCGTGGCGCCCGCAAACAGCCGCTGCGCGGACGGGTTCGCCTCCAGCACCCTGAGCGACTCCGAATCCAGCACGAGCAGCGGATCCACCGACATCTGGAACAGCAGCCGATAGCGCGTCTCGGCCTGGCGCAGGCGGGAATAGTCGCGCTCCAGCGACTGCTGCACCTCGACCAGGCGCTGCTGCAGCTGCGAGAGCGGGCGCAGGTCCCGCCCGAACACGACGCGGCGCCCGGCGCGCCCGAGCGGGGCGACCGAGCAGAGGATCGGCACCGTGGCGCCTTCCGCGAGCACGTGGTTCACGTGGCGCCAGCGCGGCGCGTCCTGCGGCGGAGCAGGATCCAGCAGCGCCTCGACCTTGCCGCGGCTGTCGCGGCTGACCGTGTCGATCCATGCGCGCCCGAGCCAGGAGCCGCCATTCCCGAGGTCGCTCGCCAGCTCGTCGCTGCCGAAGCCGACATCGCGGATGGCGCCAGCCTCATCAAGCACGAGCGCAACGTCCGCCGAGGCGACGACCAGCCCCGACACCGCTTCGGCGTCGAGGTGTCCGACCGACGTCTTGGGGGCTTTGAACGCCTTCACACCGCATCCCGTCCTTCATGCCGGGGGACCCCTCTGCAATCCGTCCTCCTGGTCGCCAATCCGAAAAGAAACCAGCACGATCAAAATCCAGGCGCCTCGACGCCTCATGTCTCCTGTGTGAGCAGGGCCAGCAACGTCTCCGCCTTCAGCACCGCCTGCTGCCCGTCCGTCGCCGTGGCGTCCGCACCGACCAGCGCCGCCAGCTCGGGCCGCTCCGCGAAAGGCAGGCCGCCGACCATGACGCCGAGGCCCGGGTTGCGCGTCGCACGCCGGATGTCGTGGATCAGCGCCGCAAGGGCCTCGACCCTGCTGTCGCAGGTGAGCGAGAAGCCCACCATGCTGAACCACTGCTTGCGCGTGGTCGCCACGATCTCCCGTGCGGATGCGCCGGTGCCGCTGATCACCTCCCAGCCCTGCCGGCGGAAGAACTCGCCGACGATGAGAAGGCCGAGGCTGTGCTGCTCGCCCGGAACCGGCGCCAGCAGGATGCGCCGCACGCCACCATGGCGGCCGCGGCGTGGCTCGAAGGCGTGACTGTTCTCCAGCACCAGCTGCTGCAGGCAGCACAGGCCGACGGTGACGCTGGTGAAGTCGCAGCGGTCCTCCGACCACATCTCGCCAAGCCGGCGGGCCGTGGGTGCCAGGAGTTCGAGATAGATCCGCGGCAGCGAAACGTCGCGCGCGCGCAACCGGCCGACGAAGGCCGCAGCGGCGGCGAGCTCACCCGTCATCGCGATGCGGGCGAGTTCTTCGACTTCCTCGGCCGTGGGGCCTGGGCCGGCTTCGTGGCCGGCGGTGTCCGGTCCGACATTCCGCGCCAGGACGAGCCGGGGAATGACTTCCGCCTCCAGCGCCTTTGCGAGCCAGGCGACATGCCGCCGCTCCGCGCCTTCGCCTGCCGGGCGCAGGCCTGTCTCGGATGCGGACGCCAGCGCCACGGGCGACGCGGGGGAGAACCCCGACGTCACCACGGACATGGATTGGCCCCCGCTCTCGGTCATCTCCACCAGTGGCTCTCCAGCAGCCATGGGTTTCGAGGTCATCGCCCTCTCCCGCTGATGACTGTCACGATCGCGGCTCGGAATGTCAATCCCGATTTACGTCAATGAAGCTTGACACCTGCGACGCTGTGTCTCTAGCCTTCCTCTACGAAGCGCGACGTGGGGAGAAACATGCGGAAGTGCCCTGCCCAAGATGCCGAAAGTGGGCGGCCTTTCGAACCGAGCTTCCGCAGCCTGCCGTTCCTGGCGGTAGGCAGACCCGCGCGACGCACAGCGGACCGCCATTGACCGAGGGTTGTCAAGCAATGCTTACAACTACCCGCCTCCGCGGCGTGATCGACGCCCTTGACAGCGCCCCCTGGGGTGCCGCCTCGGGCCGCCGTTGCCCGCGGACGGGCCAGCCGCAGCCGGCCCTCTACACGGCGGAGGAGCGTCGCCGCCGCGACGCCTCTCCCTGGACCATGGTGCAGGGCGTCCTGGCCCCACTGCAATTCGCCGTCTTCCTCGTCAGCCTGGGCCTCGTGCTGCGCTACCTCGCCACCGGCGACGGCCTGGCCACCGCCACCGGCTCGGTCGTGGTGAAGACGCTGGTGCTCTACACGATCATGATCACCGGCTGCATCTGGGAGAAGGAGGTGTTCGGCCGCTGGCTGTTCGCCCCGGCCTTCTTCTGGGAAGACGTGTTCAGCATGCTCGTGCTGGCGCTGCACACGGCCTATCTCGTGGCCGTCTTCGCCGGCATCGGCGACGGGCAGGGCCAGATGCTGCTCGCCCTTGCCGCCTACGCCGCCTATGTCGTCAATGCCGTGCAGTTCGTGCTGAAGCTGCGCGCCGCCCGACGGCAGGAAGCGCGCATGCCGTCGCTCGACGGGATGCAGGCCACATGAGCCTCGCCGCGGCTGAGCCCGCTGCCGTCGCCGGTTGCGTCACGCGCCCGGTGCTGCGAGAGCGGGGACAGCACGAGGTCTTCTGCGGCCTCACCGGCATCGTCTGGCTGCACCGCAAGATCCAGGACGCCTTCTTCCTGGTCGTCGGCAGCCGCACCTGCGCCCATCTGCTGCAATCCGCCGCCGGCGTCATGATCTTCGCCGAGCCGCGCTTCGCCACCGCCATCATCGACGAGCGCGACCTGGCGGGCCTTGCCGACTGCAATGACGAGCTCGACCGCGTCGTCGCGCGGCTGATCGAGCGGCGGCCCGACATCCGCATGCTGTTCCTCGTCGGCTCCTGCCCGTCGGAGGTGATCAAGCTCGATCTCTCCCGCGCCGCGCAGCGCCTGTCGCGCCGCTTCATGCCGAAGGTCCGGGTGCTGAGCTATTCGGGCAGCGGCATCGAGACCACCTTCACCCAGGGCGAGGACGCCTGCCTCGCCTCCCTCGTGCCGGAAATGCCGGCCGAGCCCGGCACCGCGCGCTCCCTGCTGGTCGTGGGTGCGCTGGCCGAGGTGGTGGAGGATCAGATGATCCGCCACTTCGCCGCCCTCGGCGTCGGGCCCGTGCGCTTCCTGCCGGGCCGCCGCGCGGCGGAACTGCCCGCCATCGGCCCCGGGACGCGGATCCTGCTCGCGCAGCCCTTCCTTGGCGACACGCTGCGGGCGCTGGAGTCGCGCGGCGCGAAGCGCATCGCGGCCCCGTTCCCGCTGGGCGTCGAAGGCACCAGCGCCTGGCTGCGCGCCGCGGCCGTGGAGTGGGGCTGCCCGGAGGCCCGCATCGCGGAGGCGCTGGCCGCCGGCGAGGCGCGCGGCCGAGCCGCCCTTGCCCGCCACCGGGAGGCGCTGGCCGGCAAAAGCATCTTCTTCTTCCCGGACAGCCAGCTGGAGATCCCGCTGGCCCGCTTCCTGTCGCGTGAGCTGGGCATGCAGCTCACCGAGGTCGGCACGCCCTATCTGCATCGCGAGATCATGGCCGAGGAGGTCGCACTGCTGCCCGACTCCGTCCGCCTCTCCGAGGGCCAGGACGTGGACCGGCAGCTGGATCGTTGCCGCGCGGCGGCGCCGGATCTGACCGTCTGCGGCCTCGGCCTCGCCAACCCGCTGGAAGCCGAGGGCATGGCCACCAAGTGGTCCATCGAGCTCGTCTTCACGCCGATCCAGGGCTACGAGCAGGCAGGCGACCTCGCCGGCCTGTTCGCGCGCCCGCTCGATCGCCGCGCCAGGCTGGAGCTGTAGCCATGCAGCTCGCCGTCTGGACCTATGAAGGTCCGCCCCATGTCGGCGCAATGCGCATCGCCACCGCGATGCGCGACGTGCACTACGTGCTGCACGCGCCGCAGGGCGACACCTATGCCGACCTGCTCTTCACGATGATCGAGCGGCGCGCTGCGCGCCCGCCCGTCACCTACACCACCTTCCAGGCGCGCGACCTCGGCGGCGACACGGCGGAGCTGTTCAAGACCGCGGTGCGCGACGCCTATGAGCGTTTCAGGCCGCAGGCCATGCTGGTCGGCGCCTCCTGCACGGCGGAACTGATCCAGGACGATCCCGGCGGCCTTGCGAAGACGCTCGGCCTGCCCATCCCGGTCGTGCCCCTGGAGCTGCCTTCCTACCAGCGGAAGGAGAACTGGGGCGCGGCCGAGACCTTCTACCAGCTCGTCCGCGCCATGGCCGGCCCGCATGCGCCGCCGCCCGGGACGAAGCGCTTGCCCGGCCGGCGCTGCAACATCCTCGGACCGACCGCGCTCGGGTTCCGCCACCGCGACGACATCGCCGAAGTGCGGCGCCTGCTGGAAGCGATGGGCGTCGAAGTCTGCGTCGTGGCGCCGCTCGGTGCCACGCCCGCGGATCTCGCGCGGCTCGGCGAGGCCGATTTCAACGTGGTGCTGTATCCCGAGATCGCGGGCCAGGCCGCCTCCTGGCTCAAGCGCAGCTTCGGCCAGCCCTGCACGACGACGGTGCCGATCGGCGTCGGCGCGACGCGCCGCTTCTGCGCGGAAGTGGCGGCGCTGGCCGGCCTTCCGGCACCCTCGGACGACGTGGCGCTTCGCATGCCCTGGTACTCGCGCTCGGTGGACAGCACCTATCTGACCGGCAAGCGCGTCTTCATCTTCGGTGATGCGACGCATGCCATCGCCGCCGCCCAGGTCGCCGCCAAGGAGCTGGCCTTCGAGGTGGTCGGCCTCGGTACCTACAGCCGCGAATTCGGCCGCGAAGTGCGGGAAGCAGCGAAGGCCCACGGCATCGAGGCGTTGGTCACAGACGACTACCTGGATGTGGAGGCGGCAATCGCCGCCGCGCAGCCGGAGCTCGTGCTCGGCACGCAGATGGAGCGCCATGTCGCCAAGCGGCTCGGCATCCCCTGCGCGGTGATCTCGGCGCCGGTGCATGTGCAGGATTTCCCGGCGCGGCACTCGCCGCAGATGGGCATCGAGGGTGCGAACGTCCTGTTCGACACCTGGGTGCATCCCCTGATGATGGGCCTCGAGGAGCATCTGCTGACGATGTTCCGCGACGACTTCGAATTCCATGACGGCGCGGCCCCTTCGCATCTCGGTGCGAAGGCGTCCGGGCCGGCCGAGCTGGGCAACGGGAGGGCGCCCGCCGCGCCGTCCGTGCCCGCGCCCGCGGCGGTGACTCCCCACGCCGTCGCGGGCGACCCTATCAGCTGGGGCGCGGAAGCCGAGCAGGAGCTGAAGAAGATCCCGTTCTTCGTGCGGGGAAAGGCCCGCCGGAACACCGAGCGCTTCGCCGCGGAACGCGGCATCGGCGTGATCACGCTCGAGACGCTGTACGATGCCAAAGCCCATTTCGCGCGCTGAGGTCCCGGTGGTCCGCGTGGCGATCGTCACGATGGACAGCCACCTCGCGGGCGCGATGCTGCAGGCGCGCGGCGACCTGGCGCGCGAGATGCCGGGGCTGCAGCTGGTCGTGCATGCGGCGGACCGCTGGTCCGGCGACCCGGGGGCTCTGGTCGCCTGCCACGAGGACATCGCACAGGCGGACATCGTGATCGCGGCGATGCTGTTTCTCGAGGAGCATATCGCGGCGGTGCTGCCGGCCCTCGCCGCGCGCCGCAACGCCTGCGACGCGATGGTGTGCATGCTCTCGGCCGGCGAAGTGATGAAGCTCACGCGACTCGGGCGGTTCGACATGGGCGCCGAGGCCACGGGCGTGATGGGGCTGCTCAAGAAGCTGCGTGGGGCGAAGAAGGGCGGCGGCTCTTCGGGCCAGGGACAGATGCGGATGCTGCGCGAGCTGCCGCGGCTGCTGCGCTTCATCCCGGGCACGGCGCAGGATGTCAGGGCCTACTTCCTGGCCCTGCAGTATTGGCTTGCGGGCAGTCGCGCGAACCTCGCCAACATGGTCCGCCTTCTCGTGAACCGCTACGCGACGGGTCCCCGGAAGGCGCTGGCCGGCACGCTGAAGGTGGCCCCGCCGGAGCACTACCCCGAGGTCGGCCTTTATCACCCCGCAGGCGCCGTGCGCGTGGCGGAGAGGCTCGAGCAGCTGCCGGCTATGGCCGGCGCCACCGGCACCGTGGGCCTGCTCATCATGCGCAGCTACGTCCTTGCGGGAAACGCCGCGCATTACGACGGCGTGATCGCCGCGCTGGAAGCACGCGGCCTGCGAGTGATCCCCGCCTTCGCCTCCGGCCTCGACAACCGTCCCGCCGTCGAGCGCTTCTTCATGAAGGATGGCGTTCCGACGGTGGACGCCGTGGTCTCGCTCACCGGCTTCTCGCTGGTTGGCGGACCGGCCTACAACGACAGCCACGCCGCGGAGGAACTGCTCGCGCGGCTCGACGTGCCCTATGTCGCCGCGCATCCCCTGGAATTCCAGACGATGCGCCAATGGCAGGCCGATCCGCGCGGCCTGCTGCCGGTGGAGGCGACGATGATGGTCGCCATCCCCGAGCTCGATGGCGGCATCTGGCCGATGACCTATGGCGGGCGCTGCGGTGCCGATGCGCAGGGCAAGACCTGCCCGGGCTGCGACGGCGTTTCCTGCCAGCGCGACATGCGCGCCCATCCCGAGCGGGCGGATCGCCTGGCGGATCGGGTCGCGCGCCTGGTCGCGCTGCGCCGCGCCGAGCGCCGCGAGCGCAAGGTGGCGATGGTGCTGTTCAGCTTCCCGCCGAATGCCGGGAATATCGGCACCGCGGCCTACCTCGGCGTCTTCGAATCGCTGCACAACACGCTGCGCGCGATGGCCGATGCGGGCTATGGCGTGGAGGTGCCGCCGAGCCTGGAGGCGCTGCGCGAGCGCGTGCTGCACGGCAACGCCGCGCAGTTCGGCGCGATCGCCAATGTCGCCGCGCGGATCGGCGCCGACGACCATGTGCGGCGCGAGCGCCACCTGGCCGAGATCGAGAAGCAGTGGGGTCCGTCGCCCGGCCGCGCGCAATCCGATGGGGCGAGCATCCACGTGCTGGGCGCGCAATTCGGCAATGTCTTCGTCGGCATCCAGCCCGGCTTCGGCTGGGAGGGCGACCCGATGCGCCTGCTGTTCGAGCGCGGCTTCGCGCCGACCCACGCCTTCAGCGCCTTCTATCGCTGGATCCGCGAGGATTTCGGCGCCCATGCCGTGCTGCATTTCGGCACCCATGGTGCGCTGGAGTTCATGCCGGGCAAGCAGGCAGGCCTTTCTGCCGAGTGCTGGCCGGACCGGCTGATCGGCGAGCTGCCAAATTTCTACCTCTATGCCTCCAACAACCCTTCCGAGGGGATGCTGGCGAAGCGGCGCGCGGGTGCGGCCCTGATCTCCTACCTGACGCCGCCCGTGGCGAATGCCGGCCTCTATCGCGGCCTGCTCGACCTGAAGGCTTCGCTCGACCGTTGGCGCGGCCTCGACCCGGAATGCGACCCGGCGGCGCGCGATACGCTGGCCGAGCTTGTGCAGGTGCAGGCCGCCGCGGTGGATCTCGCGCCCGCCGAGCCTGCCTGGACGGCGGGCGAACTGGATGGCCGCGTCGTCGCGCTGACGGAAGCGCTGCTGGAACTGGAATACACGCTGATCCCGCACGGGCTGCACGTGATCGGCGGCGTGCTGACGCCGGAGCAGCGTGCGCAGACGCTCGACGCCGCGGGCGTCACCGACGCCGCCGAGCGCGCGCGGCTGGAGTCGCTGCTGGCGACCGACCCCGAACTGCCGGCGATCCTGCACGCGCTGGATGGCGGCTATATCCGCCCCGCGCCGGGTGGCGACCTGCTGCGCAGCACGGCCGTGCTGCCGACGGGGCGCAACCTGCACGGCTTCGATCCCTTCAAGATTCCCTCGGCCTTCGCCGTGCAGGATGGCGCACGCCAGGCCGACCGCCTGCTCGCGCGCCACACCGAAGGCGGAAAGCCGCTGCCGGAGACGGTCGCGATCGTGCTCTGGGGCACCGACAACCTGAAGACCGAGGGCGGCCCGATCGCCCAGGCGCTGTGGCTGATGGGCGCAGAGCCCCGGCATGACAGCTACGGCCGCGTCTCCGGCGCGAAGCTGATCCCGATGGAGAAGCTTGGCCGCCCGCGCATCGACGTGATGGTGACGCTTTCCGGCATCTTCCGCGACCTGCTGCCGCTGCAGACGAAGCTGCTGGCCGAGGCGGCGCTGCTCGCCGCCCAGGCCGATGAGCCGGCCGAACAGAACTACATCCGCAAGCACGCGCTCGACTTCCAGGCGCAGCATGGCGGCGAGATCGAGCAGGCCGCGCTGCGGGTCTTCGGCAATGCCGAGGGCGCCTATGGCGCGAACGTCAACGGCATGATCGACGCCGGTGTCTGGACCGACGAGGACGAACTCGCCGAGACCTATGTCCGCCGCAAGGGCTTCGCCTATGGCGTGGACGGCAAGCCGGCGCGGCAGGACCAGGTGCTGGGCCATCTGCTTGGCAGCGTCGAGGTAACCTATCAGAACCTCGACAGCGTCGAGGTCGGCCTGACCACGATCGACCAGTATTTCGACACGCTCGGCGGCATCAGCCGCGCCGTCCGCCGTGCGCGCAATGGCGCGGAGGCGACCGTCTATGTCGGGGACCAGACGCGCGGCGAGGGCACGATCCGCACCGTGGCGGAGCAGGTGGCGCTGGAGACCCGCACCCGCGCTCTCAATCCGAAGTGGTTCGAGGCGCTGCTCGCGCACGGCTACGAAGGCGTCCGCCAGATCGAGGCGCAGGTGACGAACACCATGGGCTGGTCGGCGACCACCGGTCAGGTCGCGCCCTGGATCTATCAGCAGCTCGCGCAGACCTACATGCTCGACCCCGAGATGCGGGCGCGGCTGGCGAAGCTGAACCCGACCGCCTCGGTGCGCATCGCGAACCGCCTGATCGAGGCGCATGAGCGCAGCTACTGGCAGCCGAGCGAGGACACGATCGAGGCGCTGCGCCGCGCCGGCGAGGAACTCGAGGACCGGCTGGAGGGGATTGCCGTGGAGATGGCTGCATGACCGTGATCATGAGACCGCCGCCGAACTCATCCTCCTCCCGCCTCGGCGACGGCGAGGGCTCGGTGCAGGTTCACGCAGACCCGGCCGCGAAGATCGAGGGCGCGACCGTCTTCGCGATCTACGGCAAGGGCGGCATCGGCAAGTCCACCACCAGTTCCAACCTCTCGGTCGCATTCAGCAAGCTCGGCAAGCGCGTGCTGCAGATCGGCTGCGACCCGAAGCACGACAGCACCTTCACCCTGACCGGGAAGATGATCCCGACGGTGATCGACGTGCTGGATTCCGTCGGCTTCCATGCCGAGGAGCTGCGCGCCGAGGACTTCGTCTTCGAAGGCTACAACGGCGTGCTCTGCATCGAGGCGGGCGGGCCGCCGGCCGGAACCGGCTGCGGCGGCTATGTGGTGGGCCAGACGGTGAAGCTGCTGAAGGAGCATCACCTGCTCGAGGAGACGGACATCGTCATCTTCGACGTCCTTGGCGACGTGGTCTGCGGCGGCTTCGCTGCGCCGCTGCTGCATGCCGATCGCGGCCTGATCGTCGCCGCCAACGACTTCGACAGCATCTTCGCGATGAACCGCATCGTCGCGGCCATCAAGGCGAAGTCGGTGAATTACGGCGTGCGGCTCGGCGGCGTCATCGCCAACCGCTCGCGCGAGACCGACCAGATCGAGAAGTTCAACGCGGTGTCCGGCATGAAGACGCTGGCGCATTTCCCCGATCTCGACGTGATCCGCCGCTCGCGGCTTGCGAAGAAGAGCCTGTTCCAGATGGACGACTCCAATCCGGACGTGAAGGCCGCGCAGGACGAGTATCTGCGGCTCGCCGCCTCGCTCCTCGCCGGCGTCACGCCGCTCGAGGCCGCGCCGCTGAAGGACCGCGAGATCTTCGACCTGCTGGGTTTCGACTGATGCCGACCCTCACCTACGAGACGCGCCGCGGCGAGCTGCACGAATACTTCGACCGGACGGCACTTCGCGCCTGGGAGCGCCTGACCTCGGACGCGCCGGTGTCCGGCATCCGCGCCACTGTGCGTGCCGGCCGCGATGCGATGCGCGCGACGCTGCTCTCCTGGCTGCCGCCGGACCTGACGGGGCGGCGGGTGCTTGATGCCGGGTGCGGCACCGGCGCGCTGGCGATGGAAGCCGCGCGGCGCGGCGCGCATGTGGTTGCGGTCGACATCGCCCCCGGCCTGATCGAAATCGCGCGCCAGCGCAGCGCGGAACTGCGGGAACCCGGCCGTATCGACTTCCTGGCCGGCGACATGACCGACCCGGCGCTCGGCCTCTTCGACCATGTCGTCGCGATGGACAGCCTGATCCACTATCGGCCCGAGGACACGGTGCGTGTGCTGGCCGGCCTGGCGGCGCGAACCACCGGCTCGATCGCCTTCACCTTCGCGCCCCGCACGGCGCTGCTCTCTGCGATGCATGCGGCGGGCCGCTTCTTTCCGCGCGGCGACCGCGCGCCCTCCATCGTGCCGGTCGGCGAGGCGCGCCTGCGCCGGCTGATCGCGCAGGACACTGCATTGGCCGGTTTCGCCCCGGGCCGCCACCGTCGCATCGCCTCCGGCTTCTACACCTCCCATGCCTTGGAGCTGTGCCGCCGATGAACCGCTTCGAGGCCAAGATCGCGAACATCTGGACGAAGGTCGGCAGCGAGCTGCTGCCCTTCGCGGATGTCACCTCCAAGGAGCTGTCCTGGCCGAAGCTGCTGCGCCTTTCGCTGTTCCAGATCTCCTGCGGCATGACGGCTGTGCTGCTGATCGGCACCTTGAACCGCGTGATGATCGTGGAGCTTCAGGTGGCCGCGGGGCTGGTCGCGACCATGCTAGCCCTGCCGCTGGTCTTCGCGCCGCTGCGCGCGCTCATTGGGTTCAAGTCGGACACCCACCGATCCGTGCTGGGATGGCGGCGCGTGCCCTATATCTGGATCGGTACGACCTGGCAGTTCGGCGGGCTGGCCATGATGCCCTTCGCGCTGATCGTGCTCTCGGGCGACACCTGGGCGCCGCCCTGGGCGGGCCAGTTGGCTGCGGCTATCGCCTTCCTCATGGTCGGCGCCGGGATGCACACGGTGCAGACGGTAGGCCTGGCGCTGGCCACCGACCTGGTGCCGGAGAAGGAGCAACCGAACATCGTGGCGCTGCTGTCGCTGATGCTGCTGGTCGGCATGGTGATCTCGGCGCTGCTGTTCGGCCTGCTGCTCGCGGATTTCAGCCAGCTGCGTCTGATCCAGGTGATCCAGGGCTGCGCCGGAGCGACGCTGATCCTGAACCTCGTCGCGATCTGGAAGCAGGAAGCGCGCAACCCGGAACGCACGCAGGGCGCGCAGCAGGGCGATCCCGGTTTCCTCGAAAGCTTCCGGATGCTGCGCGCCAGCGGGCCCTGGGACCGGCGCCTGCTGGCCTCCGGGCTCGGTTTCGCAGGCTTCGCGATGCAGGACGTGCTGCTCGAGCCTTACGGCGGGCAGATCCTCGGGCTCGGCGTCGGCGCCACCACGGGCCTGACGGCGCTGCTTGCAGGTGGCAGCGCGGTCGGCTTCGTGATGGGCGCGCGCTGGCTCTCGCGCGGGGCGGATGCGCATCGGCTCGCCGCCTATGGCGCGCTGACGGGCGCGGCGGCCTTTGCCTTCGTCACGTTGGCGGGCGTGGTCGAGTCGCGCGGGCTCTTCGCGCTCGGCTCGCTCTGCATCGGGCTCGGCGGCGGACTGTTCGCCCATGCGACGTTGACGGCCTGCATGCGCCTGGCCCCGCCGAACCAGATCGGGCTCGCGCTCGGGGTCTGGGGCGCGGTGCAGGCGACCGCCGCCGGCCTTGCGATCGGCGCTGGCGGCGTGGTGCGCGATGCGATCAGCGCGCTGGCCGTCTCCGGTGCGCTTGGCGACGCGATGTCCGGTCCGGGCACCGGCTACTACGCGGTCTACATCTTCGAGATCGGCCTTCTCTTCTTCACCCTGGCCGTGGTCGGCCCGCTCGTGCGCGGCACGGGCGCGCCCCGCACTCGACCGCGACCACAATCAGGATCCGGCATGGCCGGGTCCGCGCACGTCTGACGGCTCAACGCTCTGCTCAACGGAGGTCCACCATGCAGGCGCCGACAACGGTCTTCCAGGACCTGGCAGCACTCTCGCTCTACATCTTCTACGCCTTCTTCTTCCTGCTGGTGCTCTGGCTGCACCGCGAGGGCAAGCGCGAGGGCTACCCGCTGATCTCCGACCGGGAAGGCCGCGAGCTGCGCGCCCCGATCGAGGGCTTCCCGGCCACGCCGGAGCCGAAGCGCTTCATCATGGCGCATGGCCATCACGACGTCCTCGCTCCCGGCCCGCGGGAGGAGCGGGACATGGACCCGCTGATGACCGCCTATGACCCGTTCCCGGGCGCCTCGCAGGTGGCGACCGTGGATCCCATGCAGGCGGGCATCGGCGCCGCCTCCTACTCGCTGCGCGCCGACACGCCCGACATCACCTGGGACACCCAGGAACCGAAGATCGTGCCGCTCCGCGCCGCGCCGGGTTGGCACATCGCGGAGGGAGACCCTGAGATCCGCGGCCGGCCCGTCTTCGGCCTGGACGGCAAGATCGCCGGGACGGTGGTGGATCTCTGGGTCGACAAGTCCGACGTGCTGCTCCGCTACGTCGAGGTCGAGGCCATCGGCAGCGGCAAGCGCGTGCTGATCCCGATCGGCCTCGTGCATTGGTGGGGCGACGGCCCGGTGAAGTGCGACACCGCGACCTGCGCACAGATCGCCGCGGCACCGACCACGGCGCACCCCGAGCGCGTGACGCTGCGCGAGGAGGACCGCATCAGCGGCTACTTCGGCGGCGGCGAGCTCTACGCCACGCCCGAGCGCGCAGAGCCGCTGGCATGAGCACGTCGCATCGCCCCACCTTCAGCGAGCACGACAGCGAGCCGGTGCCCGGCCTGCCCGGGCCGCTGCCGGACGGCGAAGCGATCCTCTGGCAGGGCCGTCCGAGCTGGCGGGGCATTGCCCGCCGCGCCATGCACCTCCGCGCGCTCGCACTCTACTTCGCGGTGCTGGCCATCTGGCGCGCGGCGCTGCAGTCCGCGGACGGCGCAGGCCTGGCCGAGGCCGCGCAGGGGATGGGCTTCATCCTGCTGCTGGGCATTGTGCCGATCGCCCTTCTTGCGGGCTATGCCTGGTTGTCGGCGCACAGCACGATCTACACCGTGACAACGCGGCGGATCGTGGTGCGCACCGGCGTCGCGCTGCCGATGACGGTCAACATCCCCTTCGCGGTGATCGGCAGCGCCGGCGTGGCGCAGCACGCGGACGGCACAGGCGACATCCTGCTGCAGGTGATGCCCCCGCACCGGATCTCCTGGCTGGCGCTTTGGCCGCATACCCGGTCCTTCCGCGTCATGCGGCCGCAGCCGATGCTGCGCGCCGTGCCGCAGCCGGACAGCGTGGCGCAGATCCTGGGCCGGGCTCTGGCATCGGCGGCGGCGATGCCGGTGCAGCCGATCGCCGGGCGCAAGGCGAACCAGGCGGCCGAGCGTCCGGCCGAGGCGATGGCCTAGGCCATGGCGCAGGCGCTCTCCCGTCCGGCCTTCCTGCCCCGCGGCATGCTGCTGGCCGCCGTGGCCGTCGTGGGCGGCACGCTGCTGCTCGCCTCGCTCGGCCACCGGGCGCCGGTGAACCCCGCGGTGACAGGCGAAAGGCCCGTCGCCACGCGCGACCTGCGCTTCGCCGATCGCGACGACGGCGCCGTGGTGGTCAGCGATGCACGCAGCGGCGCCGTGATCGAGGTGCTGCCGGGTGGCAGCGAGGGCTTCGTGCGCGGCGCCATGCGCGGCCTGGTGCGGCAGCGCCGGATCGCCGGGCTCGGGCCCGACCTGCCCTTCCGGCTCAGCACCTGGCCCGATGGCCGCATCACGCTTCTTGATACGGCGAACGGCAATGCGATGGAGCTGCACGCCTTCGGCAGGACCAATGCGGAGGCATTCCTGAAACTCTTGGCAACCGGGGAGTAAAGCCATGACGGACCACTGGGGAGTGGGCCGGGCGATCTTCGGCGGAAAGACCGTCGAGGTGCCTTGCACAGTGGAGATAGAACGGACGGCGGACTACTTCTTCGCCAATGCCATCCCGGAAGGGATCGATCTGCGGCCGGGCGACCGCGTGCTGGTGCACGGCGCGCCCGACCGCATCGAGTTCGGCGAGAAGCTCGCCTTCGCCACCACCGCCACCGTCTACCTGGCAGGCCCGCTGGAGCGGTTCTGGACCCGCTGGTCGGCGCTGTTCGAGCTCACCGAGCTCTATCACTGCGGCTTCGAGCCGAAGGAGGCCGCGGCATGAACGCGATGACGCCGGCGGGTCGCCCGTCCTCCTCTTCCGAGACAACGAAGATGGCGATGACCGAGACGGTCCTCTCGCCGCGCTTTTACACCACCGACTTCGCCGCCATGGACGCGATCAGCGTCGAGCCGGTGCGGGAGCAGTGGGACAAGCTGATGGCGGAGTTCCACGCCGATCCGAACAGGGGCCACTTCATCCGCACGGCCGAGTTCGACGAGTTCGACATCGAGAGCCTGCCCGTGCCGCTGCAGAAGGAGTTCCTGGAGTTCCTGGTCAGCAGCGTGACCGCGGAATTCTCGGGCTGCGTGCTCTATGCCGAGATCAAGAAGCGGGTGACGAACCCGGACATGAAGGATCTGTTCGGCGTGATGGCGCGTGATGAATCCCGCCATGCCGGATTCATCAACGACACGCTGAAGGACATGAAGGTCGGCGTGGATCTCGGCTTCCTGACGAAGGCGAAGAAGTACCACTACTTCCAGCCGAAGTTCATCTTCTACGCGACCTACCTGTCGGAGAAGATCGGCTACGCCCGCTACATCACCATCTTCCGCCAGTTCGAGCGGCGCCCGGAGCTGCGCATCCACCCGATCTTCAAGTGGTTCGAGAAGTGGTGCAACGACGAGTTCCGCCACGGCGAAGCCTTCGCCCTGCTGATGCGCGCCAACCCGGATCTGGTGAAAGGCGTGAATCGCTACTGGGCGCGCTTCTTCCAGCTTGCAGTCTTCGCCACCATGTATGTGCGCGATCATGCGAGGCCGGAATTCCACAAGGCGCTGGGGATGGACGCGACCGAATACGACATGCGCGTCTTCCGCATCACGGAGGAAATCTGCCGCCAGGTCTTCCCGGACACGCTGGACGTGGACAACCCCGCCTTCCTCCGCAACCTGCAGCGCCTGAACACGATCGCCGAAGGGTTGGGGCGCGCCAAGGCGCAGGGCGGCGTTGTCGGCAAGGCGAAGCAGGCCGCGCTCTCGGCCGCAGCGGCTGCGGTCTTCGCGCGGCTCTACCTGATGCGTCCCCGGCGCCATGCGCTGCCGGACGACGCGCGCCTGTCGCCGGCCTGGTAGGGCAGGGGCGCCGACATGGCCGAATACGGGCTTCCCGCGCTCTTCACCCTCCTGCTCTGGTGGTCGAGCACCGGCTTGATCATCTACCTGGACGGGCTGCGGCGGGAGACGTTCCGCTGGACCATGCTCGGCGCCACGACCCTGCTGCTCGCCGGCCTGTTCGGGCTGCATGCCGTGGCCCAGGACACCGGCGTGGCCGCGGCCTGGCTCGGCTTCGTCTGCGGCGTGCTGTGCTGGGCCTGGATCGAGATCGCCTTCCTGACCGGCGTGGTGACCGGGCCGCGGCGGACGCCGATCCCGCCTGACCTCTCCGGCTGGCCGCGCTTCAAGGCGGCGGTCGCGGTGATCCTCTGGCACGAACTGGCGATCGTCGCGATGGCGGCGGCGATCCTGACCTTGACCTGGGGCGCACCGAACCAGATTGGCACCTGGACCTTCCTTGCCTTCTGGGCCATGCGGCAGAGCGCGAAGCTGAACCTGTTTCTCGGCGTGCGGAATCTTTCCGAATCCTTCCTTCCGGACCACCTCCGCTATCTGGAGAGCTACTTCGCGCGCCGCCGGATGAACCTCCTGTTTCCCTTCTCCGTCGTGGCGGGCCTCGTCGCGGCCACCATGCTCGTCCTGGCGGCGGTCTCGCCCGACGCGACGCGGCATGAGGCCGTGGGCTTCACGCTGCTCGCCTCGCTCGTCGTGCTCGGGCTGCTCGAGCATGTCTTCATGGTCCTGCCGATCCCGGCCGATGCGCTGTGGCGCTGGGGCCTGGCGTCGCGCACGCGGGAGGGGCGGCAGGAACCGTCCGGCGCGGCATGAACGAACCGCGCTTGATCCCGATCAACGCGGGCGCGCCGCGCGCCTGCCAGCCTTCCTGTCGCGCTGCGCCGCCGCGCCAGGGACAGTTCCGCTCGGCGTCATCCAGTGACTGGGGGCCACGATGAACTATGAAAGCTTCTTTCGCGCGCAGCTCGATGGTCTCCGGCGGGAGGGTCGCTACCGCGTCTTCGCCGATATCGAGCGCCAGGCGGGCAGCTTCCCGCGTGCCATCCGCCATGATGCCGGCCGTGCGCGCGAGGTGACGGTATGGTGCTCCAACGACTATCTCGGCATGGGCCAGCATCCGAAGGTGCTCGCCGCGATGCATGCCGCGCTCGACCGTTACGGCGCCGGCGCCGGCGGCACGCGCAACATCTCCGGCACCAACCACGAGCATGTCCTGCTGGAGCGTGACCTGGCCGACCTGCACGGCACCGAATCGGCGCTGTTGTTCAACTCCGGCTACATGTCGAACTGGGCGACGCTCTCCACCCTCGCCTCCCGCATGCCCGGCTGCGTCATCGTCTCGGACGAGATGAACCACGCCTCGATGATCGAAGGGATGCGCCACTCCCGTGCCGAGCGCCGGCTGTTCCGCCACAACGACGTCGCCGACCTGCGCCGCGTGCTGGCCGAGCTTCCGCCCGACGCCCCGAAGCTGGTCGCCTTCGAATCGGTCTACAGCATGGATGGCGACATCGCGCCGATCGCCGCGATCTGCGACGTGGCCGATGAGTTCGGCGCCATGACCTATTGCGACGAGGTGCATGCCACCGGCCTCTATGGTGCGCGCGGCGGCGGCATCACGGAGCGGGACGGCGTGGCGCACCGCGTCACTGTCATCGAGGGCACGCTCGCCAAGGCCTTCGGCGTGATCGGCGGCTACATCGCCGGCAGCACGGCGATGTGTGACTTCGTGCGCAGCTTCGCCTCCGGCTTCATCTTCTCCACCGCGCTGCCGCCCGCCGTCGCGGCCGGCGCCCGCGCCGCGATCAACCACCTGAAGCAGAGCAGCGCGGAGCGCGAGGGGCTGCAGGAACGCGCGCGGACGCTGCGCCGCCGCCTGGACGCGATCCAGGTGCCGCATCTCGACAATCCCAGCCACATCGTGCCGGTGATGGTCTATGACCCCGTGCAGTGCAAGGCGATCAGCGACATCCTGCTGGACCACTACGGCGTCTATGTTCAGCCCATCAACTACCCGACGGTGCCGCGCGGCACGGAGCGGCTGCGCATCACGCCCGGCCCGGTGCACAGCGACGCCGACATGGACCACCTGGTCGCGAGCCTGGAGGCGGTTTGGTCGCAATTCAGCCTGAGGCGGGCCGCCTGATGGACGCCACCGGTTCCCAGGGGAGGGGAGCCGGGCGGGCCGCGGAAGTCCAGGACAGCGCCGCGGCAGGTCCGATGCAGTCGCGCAGGGCGGCGAAGCCCGCGGCGCGACCGGTGTTTCCCTTCTCCGCCATCGTCGGCCAGGACGAGATGAAGCTCGCCCTGCTGATCGCCGCGGTGGATCCCGCGCTCGGCGGCGTGCTGGTCTTCGGCGACCGCGGCACGGGCAAGTCCACCACGGTGCGCGCCCTGGCCGCACTGCTGCCGCCCATGCAGGCGGTGGCCAGCTGCCCCTTCGCCTGCGATCCCGCGCGCCCCGCGCAGCTCTGCGAAGCCTGCCGCGCGGCGCCGCGCCGCGTCGCCGTCAGTGTGCCCGTGCCGGTGGTGGACCTGCCGCTCGGCGCCACGGAAGATCGCGTGACAGGCGCGCTGGATATCGAGCGTGCGCTGGCCGAAGGCGTGAAGGCCTTCGATCCAGGGCTGCTCGCCCGCGCGCATCGCGGCTTCCTCTACATCGACGAGGTGAACCTGCTGGAGGACCACCTGGTGGACCTCCTGCTCGATGTCGCCGCCTCGGGCGAGAATGTCGTCGAGCGCGAGGGCATCTCCATCCGCCATCCCGCCCGCTTCGTGCTGATCGGCAGCGGCAACCCGGAGGAGGGCGAGCTGCGCCCGCAGCTCACCGACCGCTTCGGCCTGGCGGTGGAGGTGCGCACGCCGCAGGACCTGCCGACGCGGATCGAGGTCGTGAAGCGGCGCGATTCCTTCGACCGTGATCCGAAGCGCTTCTGCGCGGGGTGGGCGAAGGAAGAAGCGGCGACGCGCAAGCGCCTTCTGGCCGCGCGGCGCCTGCTGCCGAAGGTGAAGGTGCCCGAGGCCACGCTGGAAGCCGCGACGCGCCTCTGCCTCGCCCTCGGCACCGACGGGCTGCGCGGCGAGCTCACGCTGATGCGCGCCGCCCGCGCGCTCGCGGCGCTCGACGGTGATCGCGAGGTCACGCTGACGCATCTGCGCCGTATCGCCTCGCCCGCGCTGCGGCATCGGCTGCGGCGCGATCCGCTCGACGAATCCGTCGCCGCGACGCGGGTGGAGCGCGCCTTGGCCGAAGTGCTCCCGGCGTGACCACGCCCGGCACGGGCGAAGGCGGCAACACAGCCGCCGACATCGTGCAGGCCGCGCTGCTGCTGGCCGTGGATCCCGTCGGCCTCGGTGGTGCGGTGCTGCGCGGCCCGCCCGGAGCCGCGCGCGACGCCTGGCTTGCCACGATGCGCGCCGCCCTGCCGCTCGGCACGCCCTGGCGCCGCCTGCCGCTCGGCGTGCCGGACAGCCGGCTGCTCGGCGGCCTTGATCTTTCTGCGACCCTCGCGGCCGGCAGACCGATCGCGGAGCGCGGCGTCCTGGCGGAAGCAGACGGCGGCATCGTCCTCGCCGCGATGGCGGAGCGCATGGAGACTGCGACCGCGGCGCGCATCTGCGCCGTGATGGATGCCGGCGCCGTGGTGATGCAGCGCGACGGCCTGTCGGACCGGCTGCCCGCGCGCTTCGGACTGGTGGCGCTGGACGAAGGCATCGCGCCCGAGGAAGTCGTGCCCGCCGCGCTGCGCGCGCGCCTCGCCTTCCATATCGCGCTGCCTGAGTCCGCTCCTGCCTCAGCCGGGAGTGACAGAGCGACGCAGGATGCCCGCGCCCTCCTGCCCCACGTCACCCTTGACGACGACGTCGCGGAAGCCCTCTGCGCCGCCGCCGCAGCGCTCGGCATCGACGATCCCCGCGCGCCGCTCTTCGCGTTGCGCGCCGCACGCGCTGCCGCGGCACTGGCTGGCCGCCTCACCGTGAGCCGCGACGACGCCAACCTCGCCGCGCGCCTCGTCCTGGCTTCGCGCGCCACGCGCCTGCCGGCACATGAGGAGGAGCAGCCGGAGCAGCCCCCGCCCGAACCGCCGCCGCCCGACACCAGCGCGCAGAACGAGGACCAGCCCGATCGCGGCCCCGATGAGCGCGACCTGCAGGAGATGCTGGTCGCCGCCGCCCGCGCCGCGCTGCCCGCCGGCCTGCTCGAGGCGCTGCAGCTGCGCGATGCCGCGCGCAAGCGCAACGGCGCGGAGGGCAAGGCCGGCGCGCGGCGCGACCAGGCGCAGCGCGGCCGTCCCGTCGGAACCCGCGCGGGGCAGCTCCGTTCCGGCGCGCGCCTCGCGCTGGTGGAGACGCTGCGCAACGCCGCGCCCTGGCAGCCGCTCCGCCGTCGCGAGCGTCCGCACGGCCCGCCGATCCAGGTGCGGAAGGAGGACATCCGCCTGCGCCGCTTCCGTCACAAGGCCGGCACGACGGCGATCTTCGTCGTGGACGCATCCGGCTCCGCCGCGTTGCATCGTCTGGCGGAGGCGAAGGGCGCGGTGGAGATGCTGCTGGCGGATTGCTACGTGCGGCGGGACCAGGTGGCGGTGGTCGCCTTCCGTGGCCAGCGCGCGGAGGTGCTGCTGCCGCCCACGCCCTCGCTCGTGCGCGCGAAGCGCAGCCTCGCCGGCCTGCCCGGTGGCGGGCCGACTCCGCTCGCCTCCGGCATGGAGGCCGCCGCCGCCATCGCCGCCGACTCCACGCGGCGCGGCCGCACGCCGCTGCTCGTCCTGCTGACCGACGGCCGCGCCAACATCGCGCGCGACGGCACACAGGGAAGGCCCGCGGCGGAAGCGGATGCGCTCGCCGCCGCGGCGCCGATCCGGCTGGCTGGCATCCCGTCGCTGCTGGTGGACACCGCGCCGCGCCCGCATCCCTTCGCGAAGCGCGTGGCGGAGGCGATGGGCGCGCGCTACCTGCCGCTGCCCGCCGCCGATTCCGCGCGGCTTTCCGGCGCCGTCGCCGCCGCCAGGCCTGCGTGACCCATGGTGGACCGCCCCAACTGGGAGCGTGACGGCCGAGACTGGCCGAACCGCGAGCACAGCCGCTTCGTCACCGCCGCCGGGCTGCGCTGGCATGTGCAGGTGGCGGGGGACGGCCCGGACCTGCTGCTGCTGCATGGCACTGCCGCCGCGACGCATTCCTGGCGCGACATGCTGCCACTGCTCGCGCCGCATGTCCGCGTGATCGCGCCCGACCTTCCGGGCCACGGCTTCACCGACCTGCCGCCCGCGCAGCGCCTGTCGCTGCCCGGCATGGCGGCCTCCGTCGCCGCGCTGCTGCAGGCGATGCAGGTGCGGCCGGTGCTGGTCGCGGGCCACTCCGCTGGCGCCGCGGTGGCGCTGCGCCTGGCGCTGGACGGCCGGATCGCGCCCGAGGCCGTCGTGGCCTTCAACGGCGCGCTGCAGCCGCTCGGCGACCGGCACGCGGCCTTCTTCACCCGCGCCGCG
This sequence comes from Falsiroseomonas bella, assembly GCF_003173615.1. GTDB lineage: Bacteria > Pseudomonadota > Alphaproteobacteria > Acetobacterales > Acetobacteraceae > Falsiroseomonas > Falsiroseomonas bella. The sequence continues at coordinate 1,540,277 of NZ_QGNA01000001.1, forward strand.
CGCATGCTGGCCGGTCTGCCCTTCGTGCCCAACCTGATGGCCTGGCGCGCCTCCAACCGCGCGGTGGCGGAGCGGCTTCTGATGGACACCGGCAGCCGCATCTCCGCCCGCGGCGTGGACCTCTATGCACGGCTGTTCCGCCACACCAGCCATGTCGCCGCCGCACTCGGCATGATGGCGAACTGGGACCTGCAGCCGCTGCTGCGCGACCTGCCGCGGCTGCAGCCGGCGCTGGTGCTGGCGGTCGGCACCAACGACCGCTCCGTCCCGCCTGCCCAGGCGGAGCGGGTGCGCGCACGCCTGCCCGCGGCGCGGATCGTGAAGCTCCAAGGCCTCGGCCACCTGGCGCATGAGGAGCAGCCGCAGCAGGCAGTGGACCTGCTGCTGGCGGAGATCCGCGCGTTCGAGGCAACAAGCATCTCGCCCTCGGTGTCAGAGTTGCCTTACAGTCGGACAGGGTGACGCGGAGGCGATGCCGATGCCGTTCGATGCGCCGGAGACCGTGCATGCGGATCTCGCCGCCTGCCGGGGCCTGTTGGCCGGCGGTTCGAAATCCTTTGCCGCGGCCGCGCGCCTGCTGCCGCGCCGCATCGCGGAGCCCGCGACGGCGCTCTACGCCTTCTGCCGGATCGCCGACGACCTGATCGACGAAGGCGGCGGCGCCGCCGGGATGGAGGAACTCACCGCTCGGCTGGATGGCATCTATGCCGGGGAGCCCGCGGCCCATCCGGCTGACCGCGCCTTCGCTCGAGTGGTCGCCCGCTTCGCGATCCCCCGCGCCCTGCCCGAGGCCCTGTTGGAAGGCCTGGCCTGGGATGCCGAGGGCCGGCAATGCCCGGACGAGCCCGCGCTGGAAGCCTATGCGGCCCGCGTCGCCGCCGCGGTCGGTGCCATCATGACGCTGCTGATGGGCGTGCGCGCGCCGGCGGCCCTCGCGCGGGCCTGCGATCTCGGCGTGGCGATGCAATACACCAACATCGCGCGCGACGTGGGTGAGGATGCGCGCAACGGCCGGCTCTATTTGCCGCATGACTGGCTGCGCGCGGAAGGGATCGAGCCGCGCGACTTTCTGGCCGCGCCGGCCTTCTCGCCCGCGCTCGGCCGCGTCGTCGCGCGACTGCTGCGCCAGGCGGACCTGCTGTATCGCCGCGCCGAGTCGGGTGTCGCGTTGCTGCCGCGCGATTGCCGCGCCGGGATCGGCGCGGCGCGCCTGATCTATGCCGAGATCGGCCGGCAGGTGGAGCGGCAGGGGCTCGATTCCGTCGCGCGCCGCGCCGTGGTGCCGCGCCACCGCAAGCTGCGGCTGATGGCCCGCAGCCTCGGCCTGCCGGCGCCCCGCGCGGCCGACATCGCCGCCCCGCCGCTGCCCGGGACGGACTTCCTGGTCCGCGCCGTCGAGGCGATGCCGGAGGAGGCCGCCCCGTGGCCTGCCGGCGGGTTCCGGGACCGTCTGCTCTGGGCGGTGGACCTCTTCGGCCGTCTCGACAACGCGACAGCCATGACTGTCAGGACAACTTGACACACATCAAGGTCAGGGACGCCCGCTTCGGGTGAGGCTGCCCCATTCCGGCCGGTTGCCGGGGGGAGCGTTCCGATGCGCATCGTCCTGATCCACCCCAACTACCATTCCGGCGGCGCCGAGATTGCCGGCAACTGGCCGCCTGCCTGGGTCGCCTATCTCTCCGGCTACCTGAAGGCCGAGGGCTTCTCGGACATCACCTTCATCGACGCGATGACGAACCACCTGAGCCATGACCAGGTGCGCAACCGTCTGCTGGATCTGAAGCCCGACGTGATCGGCGCCACCGCCATCACGCCGGCGATCTACGAGGCCGAGGCGCTGCTGAAGCTCGCGAAGGAGACCTGCCCGAACGCGGTGACGGTGCTCGGCGGCATCCACGGCACCTTCATGTATCCGCAGGTCCTGGCCGAGGCGCCCTGGATCGACTGCGTCGTGCGCGGCGAGGGCGAGCAGGTGCTGACCGACCTGGTGCGCTGCGTGGACGAAGGCCGCTGGCCGGCCGAGCGCGGGAGCGTGAAGGGCATCGCCTATGCCGAGGACGGCAAGGTGGTCGCCACCCCCGCCTGCCCGCCGATCAAGGACGTGGACCGCATCGTCGCCGACTGGGGAATCCTCGACTGGTCGAAATACATCTACATCCCGATGAACACGAAGGTCGCGATCCCGAACCTGGCGCGCGGCTGCCCCTTCACCTGCTCCTTCTGTTCGCAATGGAAATTCTGGCGCGACTACCGCGTGCGCGACCCGAAGAAGGTGGTGGACGAGATCGAGGACCTGGTGCGCAACCACGGCGTCGGCTTCTTCATCCTGGCCGACGAGGAACCGACGATCCACAAGAAGAAATTCGTCGAGTTCTGCGAGGTGTTGATGGAGCGCAACCTGCCCGTGCTCTGGGGCATCAACACCCGCGTCACCGACATCCTGCGCGACGAGGCGCTGCTGCCGCTGTACCGCAAGGCGGGCCTGATCCATGTCTCGCTCGGGACGGAAGCCGCAGCGCAGCTGAAGCTCGACATGTTCAACAAGGAGACGACGGTCGCGCAGAACAAGAAGGCCATCCAGCTGCTGCGCCAGAACGGCATCGTGGCCGAGGCGCAGTTCATCGTAGGCCTCGACAACGAGACGCCGGAGACTCTGGAAGAGACCTATCGCATGGCGCTCGACTGGGATCCGGACATGGCGAACTGGGCGATGTACACGCCCTGGCCGTTCAACGACCTCTTCAAGGAGCTGGGCGACAAGGTCGAGGTGTTCGACTTCTCGAAATACAACTTCGTCACGCCGATCATGAAGCCGGAGGCGATGGACCGCGCCACGCTGCTCGATCGCACGATGAACAACTACCGCCGCTTCTACCTGCGCAAGACCTTCCTGGGGTACCCGTGGATCCGCGACAAGGTGAAGCGGAAATACATGCTGGGCTGCCTCTGGGCCTTCGCGAAATCCGGCTTCCAGCGGACCTTCTACGACCTCGGGAAGGTCGGCTACTGGGGGCCGCAGTCGAAGAAGAACGTGGACTTCCACTTCGACGAGAGCCGCACGCTGACCGCCGAGGCCGCGCGCGCGCCGCACAACGCCATGTGGAAGACGATGCACCGCCCGAAGGTGAAGCTGCCCGCGGCGAATGCGGCGGCCGCCAAGGCATGCGGCGGCGGCACCGAGCAGCTGGTGGAGGAGGACGAGAGCGCGCGCATGGAGCCGGAGGTCATCAAGGCCTGCGGCGGCGGCACGCAGCAACTGCCCGAATCCGTGAACAGCCCGACGCGGGACTGATCCCTTGTCTCTCTCCCCTGCTGGCGGGGGCTTCGACGCCAAAGGCGTCGGAGGCCGAAGGCTGGTCGGGGTGGGGGCTGCGCCGACTACACGAATGCAGGCAAGCCTGACCGAAGCGGGCCGCATCGGCCCCAACGCCGTGACTCGCCTTGCCGAGGCGCTCGGTCCCGCGGAGGCGCCGGGAATCTTCGCGGCGGCGGGGCTGTCCCATCGCCTCGTCGACCCGCCCGGCCGCATGGTGCCAGAAGCGGAGGTCACCGCGCTGCATCGCGCCGCGCGCCGTCTTCTTGGTGAGGCCGAAGCCGAGCGCGCTGCGCGGGAGGCCGGCCGTCTCACCGCGCTGTACCTGCTCGCCAACCGCATCCCGCGCCCGCTGCAGGCCGTGCTGAAGCGCCTGCCGGCGGGGCTCGCGGCGCGCATCCTCACCGGCGCCATCGGCCGCCACGCCTGGACCTTCGCCGGCAGCGGCCGCTTCCGCGTGCTGCCCGGCCGGCCCATGCGCCTCGAGGTCGCGGGCGGCCCCATCCCGCGCGCGGGCGAGGCCGACCACCCGGTCTGCGGCTACTACGCCGCCACCTTCGAGACGCTGTTCCGCGCCCTGGTCAGCCCGCGAACGCAGGTGGCGGAGGTCGCCTGCGAAGCCATGGGCGCCCCCGCCTGCGTGTTCGAGCTGCGCTGGTAAAGGCTAGACAACCACGGCGCGGTACAGGTGCCAGGTCGCGTGCCCCAGCACCGGCAGCACCACCGCCAGCCCGATGAAGAGCGGCAGCGATCCCAGCAGCAGCAGCACCGCGACGATCAGCCCCCAGCCCGCCATGGGCAGCGGGTTCATCGCGAAGGCGCGTGCTGAGGTCGCCACCGCCTCCGCCACGCCGCCATCGCGGTCGAGCAGCATGGGGAAAGAGATCGCAGTCAGCACGAGCACCGCCGCGGCGAAGCAGAAGCCGACCAGGTTGCCGAGCCAGATCATCCGCCAGCCCTCCGGCGTGCCGAACAGCGCCTCCTGCACCGGCATGCCCGGCGGCAGATGGCCGAGCGTCGCCGCAAAGATCGCATCCGCCGCCCAGAGCCACAGCAGGAACACGCCCACCAGCAGCAGGCCGAGCGCAAGGATGGACCCGATCGCCGGTGAGCGCAGCACGTCGAACACATTCCGCCAGCTCGCTTCCTGCCCGCGCTCCCGCCGGCGGCTGATCTCGTAGAGGCCGAGCGCCGCCACCGGCCCGACAAGGGCGAATCCCGCCGCCATCGGATAGAACAGGTGCATCGCGTCACCGCCCGCCGCGAGCGTCGCGGCGACGAGCCCGATCGCCGGATACAGCACGCAGAGGAAGAACAGCTGCGTCGGCGCCTGCAGGAAGTCGCTCCATCCGCGCCGCAGCGCGGTCCAGAGTGCCGCCGTCCCGATGCGTCGCAACTCGGGACTGGCCGTCTTCGCGTGGGCGGCCGTCCTCAGCACCTCATCCATGCACGCCTCCTTCCCTTCACGGGCGGGTGCCGCGCGTCCAAGGCGCCTGGCGCCCGCTGCGCCACGACATGGCGCGCCGCCCGAGATCGTGGGCTCACAAGGCTGCGAGATAGCGGCCAGCCGAAAGCCATTGACTTCAGTGTCAAGAAAGACTGACAGTTAGTGCTGACAGGACCGATTGACGGTCGGCTGCCCTCGTGCCGGTTCGTCCGCGCGCGCAGGGCGCCGCCAAGGGAGCCATCGCATGGATGTCGCCGCGCGCATCGAGTCCAGCCTCGCCGATGCCGTCCTGCTCGCCGAGGCGAGCGGCGCGCCGCCGCGCCTGGCCGCGGCGATGCGCCATGCCGTCTTCCCCAAGGGCGCCCGCATCCGCCCGCGCCTGACGCTGGCCGTGGCAGGCGCCTGCGGCGACGACCGCCCGGCCCTCGCCTCGGCCGCCGCCGCCGCGATCGAACTGCTGCACTGCGCAAGCCTCGTCCATGACGACATGCCCTGCTTCGACGATGCCGAGACGCGGCGCGGCAAGCCGAGCGTGCATCGCGCCTTCGGCGTGCCGCTGGCCGTGCTCGCCGGCGATGCGCTGATCATCCTGGCCTTTCAGACGCTGGCGCGCGTCGCCACTGTCGCGCCGGAACGCCTTGGACCCGTCATCGCCGCCGTGGGCGACGGTGTCGGCGTGCCCTTCGGCATCGTCGCCGGGCAGGCCTGGGAGTGCGAGCCGAAGGTCGATCTCTCCGAATACCAGCGGCAGAAGACCGGCGCTCTCTTCGCCGCCGCCACCGTCGCCGGCGCCGCGGCCGCCGGCCATGCGGAGGCGGAAGCCTGGCGCCTGCTCGGCGACCGGCTGGGCGAGGCCTACCAGGTCGCCGACGACCTGCGCGATGCGGTGGAGACGGAGGAAAGCCTCGGCAAGCCGGTCGGCCGCGACGCCGTGCTCGGCCGGCCGAGCGCCGTCGCCGAATTCGGGCTCGACGGCGCGGTCGCGCGCCTGCGCCACCTCAGCGAGGCCGCCGTCGCCGCGATCCCCTGCTGCCCGGGCCAGGCGATGCTGCGCGCGCTGATGCTGCAGGAAGCGCAGCGCCTGGTGCCCCGAAAGCTTGCCACCGCCGCATGAGCGCCACGGCCGGCCTGAACGCGGCGATGCCACCCGGCTGGCGTGACCGCTTCCGCGCCTGGCGCGAGGGCCTGACCGCCTCGCCGGGCTTCCGGCGCTGGGCCGCGCGCTTCCCGCTGACGCGCCCCTTCGCGCGCCGCCGCGCGCGTGCGCTGTTCGATCTCTGCGCCGGCTTCGTCTATTCGCAGGTGCTGCTGGCCTGCGTGCGGCTTCGGCTGTTCGACCTTCTCGAGCAGGGGCCGATCACGGAGGCCGCGCTCGCAAGCCGCACGCAGCTGCCGCCGGAGGCGCTGGAACGCCTGCTGCGTGCCGCCGCGGCGCTGGATCTGGTCGCCCGGCGCGAGGATGGCAACTGGGCGCTGGGTCCACTCGGCGCGGCGATGATCGGCAATCCGGGCATCGCCGCGATGGTCGAGCACCATGCGCTGCTCTACGGCGATCTTGCCGATCCGGTCGCGCTGCTGCGCCGGCCGCGCGGGGGCAACGCGCTTTCCGGGTATTGGGCCTATTCCGGCGCGGAAGCGCCGCAGGCGCTCGGGCGCGAGCGGACGCAGGACTACACCGCGCTCATGGCGGCCTCCCAGCCGATGGTCGCGGAGGAGGTGCTGGCCGCCTACGACTTCCGGCGTCACCGCTGCCTGCTGGATGTCGGCGGCGGCAGCGGCGCCTTCCTGGCCGCCGTTGCGGCCGCGGCGCCCGATCTTCGCCTGATGCTGTTCGACCTGCCCGCGGTTGCCGAGCAGGGGCGGGAGCGCTTCGCGCGCCTCGGTCTCGCGTCGCGCGCCAGCGTGCATGGCGGCGACTTCACCACGGATCCGCTGCCCGAAGGCGCCGACCTCGTGAGCCTGGTGCGCGTGCTGCACGACCATGACGATGCGGTGGTGCTGTCGCTGCTGCGCCGGGTGCGCGCTGTGCTGCCGAAGGGCGGCCGGCTGCTGATCGCGGAGCCGATGTCCGGCACGCCGGGCGCCGAGCCCGCCGGCGACGCCTACTTCGGCTTCTACCTGCTTGCCATGGGCCGCGGACGTCCGCGCCGGCCGGACGAGCTGCAGGCGTTGCTCGCCTCCGCCGGCTTCGCCTCATCCCGCCTGCTTCCGACCCATACGCCGCTGTTGACGCGCGTGATGATCGCGGAAGCCGGCGCGCCGTGAACGATCGGTGTCAATTATGCTTGACAGTAAATTCTGTCAGGCTACCCTGACGATCCGCAGAAGCCCGGAACCCACGGTGGACACGCTCGCTGTCGTCCTCGAAGCACCCGAAACGCTTGCACTCAGCAGGCTGGATCTCGTCGCCCCGGGCGATGAGGACGTGGTGGTGGATGTCGAGTTCAGCGGCATCAGCACCGGCACGGAGCGCCTGCTCTTCACCGGCCGCATGCCGCCCTTCCCCGGGATGGGCTATCCGCTGGTGCCCGGATACGAATCCGTCGGCCGCGTGGTCGGCGCCGGCGCCGCGGCGTCACGTCGCGTCGGAGAGCATGTCTTCGTGCCCGGTGCGCGCTGCTTCGCACCGCGGGACGGGCAGCCGGTGCGCGGCCTTTTCGGTGGCGCGGCGCGGCGCCTGGTGGTGCCATCCGCGAAGACGGTTCCGGTCGCGGAGTCGCTCGGGGCCGATGCCGTCCTGCTGGCCCTCGCCGCCACCGCGCAGCATGCGATCGCGCCGGGCGCCGTGCCGCCCGATCTCGTCATCGGCCATGGCGTGCTGGGGCGCCTGATCGCGCGCATCGTCGTCGCGATGGGCGCGCCCGCACCGACCGTGTGGGAACTGAACCCGGCGCGCAGCGACGGCGCGCGCGGCTACCAGGTGGTGTCGCCCGACGACGATCCGCGGCGGGACTATCGCTGCATCTGCGACGTCAGCGGCGACTCCGGCATCCTCGACACGCTGGTGCAGCGCCTCGCGCCCGGCGGCGAGATCGTGCTGGCGGGCTTCTACAGCGCGCCGCTCAGCTTCTCCTTCCCGCCTGCCTTCATGCGGGAGGCGCGGATCCGCATCGCCGCCGAATGGCGCGAGCCCGACCTCATCACGGTGCAGGCGCTGATCGCCGATGGCCGCCTGCCACTCGATGGTCTCGTCACGCATCGGCGTGACTTCGCGTCCGCGCCGGACGCCTACCGGACCGCCTTCGAAGATCCGGGCTGCCTCAAGATGGTTCTCGACTGGAGGGACTGCCAATGAACGCCCCTGCCGGCTTCCAGCCGAACCGCGACACCCAGGCCAGCATGACCGAGAAGCTGCGCGAGGAAGCCGCGCAGGGCCCCGACCCCGTGCACACCGAGCCTGCGAAGAAGCAGACGCAGGTGATCGCCATCTACGGCAAGGGTGGCATCGGCAAGTCCTTCACGCTGGCCAACCTCAGCTACATGATGGCGCAGCAGGGAAAACGTGTCCTGCTCATCGGCTGCGACCCGAAGAGCGACACGACATCGCTGCTTTTCGGCGGCAAGGCATGCCCGACCATCATCGAGACCAGCTCGAAGAAGAAGGCGGCGGGCGAGCCGGTCGTGATCGGCGATGTCTGCTTCAAGCGCGACGGCGTCTTCGCCATGGAGCTCGGCGGGCCCGAGGTCGGCCGCGGCTGCGGTGGCCGCGGCATCATCCACGGCTTCGAACTGCTCGAGAAGCTCGGCTTCCACGAATGGGACTTCGACTTCGTCCTGCTCGACTTCCTGGGCGACGTCGTCTGCGGCGGCTTCGGCCTGCCGATCGCGCGCGACATGTGCCAGAAGGTCATCATCGTCGGCTCGAACGATCTGCAGAGCCTCTATGTCGCGAACAACGTCTGCTCCGCGGTGGAATACTTCCGCAAGCTCGGCGGCAATGTCGGCGTCGCGGGCCTAGTGATCAACAAGGACGACGGCACCGGTGAGGCGCAGGCCTTCGCGGATGCCGCCGGCATTCCGGTGCTCGCTGCGATCCCGGCGAACGAGGACATCCGGCGCAAGAGCGCGAACTACGAGATCGTCGGCCGGCCCGATGGCGAATGGGGTCCGCTGTTCCAGGCGCTCGGCGTGCAGGTGGCGGAGGCGCCGCCGCTTCGGCCTACGCCGCTGACGCAGGAAGGGCTGCTCGGCCTGTTCAAGGGCGATGTGGTGGGCCGCGACGTGGTGCTGCAGCCCGCGAGCCAGGAAGACATGCGCGCGGCGGGTGTCGTCGCGAAGCCCTCCCTCGAAGTGGTCTACGAGGGCGCCTGATGGACACGCTCCCTCCCACCAGCGCACCGCCGCCCGTCGAGGGCTCCGGCTGCCACGGCGGCCGGGACACGATGGAGGCGGCCGCGCGCGCCGCCGGCAAGAGCGAGACGATGGATCGCCTTGCGAAGGACTATCCGCGCGGCCCGCATGACCAGCCGCAGAGCATGTGCCCGGCCTTCGGGTCGCTCCGCGTCGGCCTGCGCATGCGGCGCGTGGCGACGATCCTCTCGGGCAGCGCCTGCTGCGTCTACGGCCTGACCTTCACCAGCCATTTCTACGGCGCGCGGCGCACGGTGGGCTACGTGCCGTTCAATTCCGAGACGCTGGTGACCGGCAAGCTGTTCGAGGACATCCGCGACGCGGTCCACGAGACGGCGAAGCCGGAGGACTACGACGCAGTCATCGTGACGAATCTCTGCGTCCCGACCGCCTCCGGCGTGCCGCTCGAGCTACTGCCGAAGCAGATCAACGGCGTGCGCATCATCGGCATCGACGTGCCGGGCTTCGGCGTGCCGACCCATGCCGAGGCGAAGGACGTGCTCTCCGGCGCGATGCTGCGCTATGCGCGCACCGAGGCCGAGGCCGGCCCCGTCGCGCGTCCGCGCAACCTGGTGGAGGGCGAGCGCACCATCGCGCTGATCGGCGAGCTCTTTCCCGCGGATCCCATGGGCATCGGCGCGCTGCTCTCCCCGATGGGCCTTGGCCTGGCGCCGCAAACGCCGGCGCGCGAGTGGCGCGATCTCTATGCCGCGCTGGACGCGGTCGCGGTCGCCGCCGTGCATCCCTTCTACACCGCGAGTATCCGGGAGTTCCGCGCCGCCGGACGCCCGGTGGTCGGCTCCGGCCCCGTCGGCGTCGAAGGCACAGCGGCCTGGATGGACGCGATCGCCAAGGCCGCCGACGTGCCGGCCGCGATGCTGGACGCCGCCAAGGCGCGCATGCTGCCCGCGATCAAGGGCGCGATGGCGGCCGCGCCGATCAAGGCGCGCATCACCGTCTCCGGCTACGAGGGCAGCGAACTGCTCGTCGCCCGCCTGCTGAGCGAGGCTGGCGCCGAGGTGCCCTATGTCGGCACGGCCTGCCCGCGCACCGAATGGTCCGATCCCGACCGCGAATGGCTCGAGGCCCGCGGCACGCATGTGCAGTACCGCGCGAGCCTTGAGCAGGACGTCCACGCGATGCTGGACGCGAAGCCCGATCTCGCGCTCGGCACCACGCCGCTGGTGCAGAAGGCGAAGGAGCTCGGCATCCCCGCGCTCTACTTCACGAATATGGTCAGCGCGCGGCCGCTCTTCGGCCCCGCGGGCGCAGGCTCCATGGCCGGCATCGTCGCCGCGCAGACCGGCGGGCGCGAGCGCTTCGCGCGCATGGTCTCCTTCTTCGAGGGCGTCGGCACGCCCGACCGCGCCGGCTACGGCTTCAAGACCAAGCCCGAGGATCCGCCCGGCTTCCGCGAGCGGCAGCGCAAGCTGCGCGCGGCGAAGGCCAAGGCCGAAGAGGCGGTGGGGAGCTAGCGCCATGCTCGTCCTCGACCATGACCGGGCAGGCGGCTACTGGGGGGCGATCTACGCCTTCTCGGCGATCCGCGGGCTGCGCGTGGTGATCGACGGGCCGGTGGGCTGCGAGAACCTGCCCGTCACGGCGGTGCTGCACTACACGGATGCGCTGCCGCCGCACGAGTTGCCGATCGTGGTGACTGGCCTCGACGAGGATTCGCTGTCGCAGAACGGCACCGAGCCCAACCTGAAGCGCGCCGCGGCAAGCCAGGACCCGGATCTGCCGGCCGTGGTCGTCACCGGCTCGATCGCGGAGATGATCGGCGGCGGCGTGACGCCGCAGGGCAGCAACCTGCAACGCTTCATCTGCCGCACCATCGACGAGGACCAGTGGCAGGCCGCGGACCGCGCCATCATGTGGCTCTGGACCGAGTTCGGCGCCAAGGGCCGCAAGGTGCGCGCGCGCAATCCGAAGCTCGGCGAGAAGCCGCGCGTCAACATCATCGGGCCGATCTACGGCACCTTCAACATGCCCTCCGACCTCGCGGAGATCCGACGCCTGGTCGAGGGCATCGGGTGCGAGGTGAACCTGGTCTTCCCGCTCGGCAGCCATGTCGAGGACATCGCGAAGCTTCCGGATGCGGACGTCAACATCTGCATGTACCGCGAATTCGGTCGCAAGCTGTGCGAGGAGCTCGACCGCCCCTGGCTGCGCGCGCCGATGGGGCTGTTCGCGACCACGAACTTCCTGAGCAAGCTCGGCGAACTGACGGGCCTCGACCCGGAGCCTTTCATCGAGCGTGAGAAGCACACCACCATCAAGCCGCTGTGGGATCTCTGGCGCTCCGTCACCCAGGACTTCTTCGCCAGCGCCTCCTTCGCGGTGGTCGCGACCGAGACCTACGCGCGCGGCCTGCAGCGCTTCCTGGGCGAGGAGATGGGCGTGCCCTGCGCCTTCGCCTTCGCGCGCAAGGCCGGCGAGAAGCCAGACAACGCCGCGGTGCGGGACGCGATGAAGAAGTCCCCGCCGCTGGTCCTGTTCGGCAGCTACAACGAGCGGATGTACGCAGCGGAGCTGCGCAGCCGGACGATGTACATCCCGGCCAGCTTCCCGGGCGCGATCATCCGGCGCAGCACGGGCACGCCCTTCATGGGCTACGCCGGCGCCACCTACATCGTGCAGGAATACTGCAACGCGCTCTTCGACGCGCTGTTCCACATCCTGCCGCTCGGCACCGATCTCGACCGCGTCGAGCCCACGCCGGTGCGCCCGGCCGAGGTATGGGACGAGGAGGCGGTTTCCCTCCTCGACCGCCGCGTGGAAGCGGAGCCTTTCCTGCTCCGCATTTCCGCCGCGAAGCGCCTGCGCGAGCAGGTGGAGAAGGCAGCACGCACTGCTGGGGAGCAGCGCGTCACAGCGGACCGTGTCGCAAGCACGCTTTCGGAGAGCGTCGCATGACTGATCCGCTCCCCAGATCCCGCACCTCGAACCGGACGGCGCCTGGCGCCTCCCGGCTCCTGGCGCGGGTACGCCATGGCGGTTCGCCGCCTGGCAACCCGGCCGCGCGGGGTCTGCGCGGTAACGGCCGAGAGGCCAATAGGAGGCTCAAGGTATGGCCGACGGTTCGCGAACCGGCCTGACTGAGGGCGAAGCGCGCGAGATCCACCGCCTGTTGATCCAGGGGTGGGCATTCTCGGTCTTCGCTTCCATGGGCGCCCACATCCTGGTGTGGCTGTGGCGTCCGCTCGTCTACGGAAACCAGATCGTCCCGCCGGACTGGCGCTTCTTCTGATCGGACGGGAAGGAGAGACAGCCCATGCACAAGATCTGGATGGTAGTTGATCCGCGACGCTCGCTGTTCCTGGCGATGATCGCGGTGATCGCCGTGGCGACGATCCTGCACTTCGTCGTCATGAGCTCCCCCCGTTACTGCGACCACTGGGGGTGGTGCGCGACGTCGCCGACCTTCGTGCCCGGTCAGCCGGTCATCAGGTAGGCGGTCGCCGATGTCGATCCGCGGTAGCGGGTGGAGACCAACCGATCCCGCAGCAGGCATGCATAGCAATATGCGCCCGCTGCGGTGCGGCGGGCCTCGCCCGCTGCCGGGGACGACGCAAGGGTTGGGCAGCGTGATGCCTGGCCAGGATGGGAGCCACATTCCATGGCAATGCTGACCTTCGAACGCAAATACCGCGTCCGCGGAGGGACGCTGGTTGGCGGGGACCTCTTCGATTTCTGGATCGGTCCCTTCTGGATCGGCTTCTTCGGGGTCACGACGGCGTTCTTCACCGCAGTTGGCACGGCGCTCATTTTCATGGGCGCGGCCAAGCAGGGCACGTTCAACCCCTGGCTCATCAACATCCCGCCGCCCGACCTCGCCTACGGCCTGCGGCTGGCGCCGATGTACGAAGGCGGGCTGTGGCAGTGGATCACGATCTGCGCCATCGGTGCGTTCGTCTCCTGGGCGCTGCGCCAGGTGGAGATCAGCCGCAAGCTCGGCATGGGCTACCACATCCCGGTCGCCTACAGCGTCGCGGTCTTCGCCTATGTCACGCTGGTGGTGATCCGGCCGGTGCTGATGGGCGCCTGGGGGCACGGCTTCCCCTACGGCATCTGGAGCCACCTCGATTGGGTGTCGAACGTCGGCTACCAGCACCTGCACTTCCACTACAACCCGGCGCACATGATCGCGGTGACGTTCTTCTTCACCACGGTGCTTGCGCTGGCGATGCATGGCGGCCTGGTGCTGTCCGCCGTCAACCCGCCGAAGGGTGACGTGGTGAAGGCGGCCGAACACGAGAACGCATACTTCCGCGACCTGATCGGCTACTCGATCGGCACGCTCGGCATCCACCGCCTCGGCCTGTTCCTGGCGCTTTCCGCCGGGTTCTGGAGCGCGGTGTGCATCGTGATCAGCGGACCCTTCTGGACCCGCGGCTGGCCCGAATGGTGGGGCTGGTGGCTCAACCTGCCGATCTGGCGCAACATCCACTAGGGGGGGCGAGACACAATGAGTGCCGTCGTCGTCTACCAGAACATCTTCACCCGCATCCAGGTCCGCCCGCCCGAGCCCTATCCCGGCGTGCCCCTGCCGCGCGGCGATGCCGCGCGGGAAGGCGGTGGAGGCTTCGTCCACCTGTTCGGCCGGCTCGGCGATGCGCAGGTCGGGCCCATCTATCTCGGCCTGCTCGGCGTCGTGTCGATCTTCTTCGGCACGCTGGCCTTCGTGATCATCGGCCTGAACATGCTGGCCTCCGTGCAGTGGGACATCATCCAGTTCGTCCGCCAGCTCTTCTGGCTGGCGCTCGAGCCACCGCTGGCCCAGCACGGGCTGCGCTTCCCGCCGATGCGCGAAGGCGGCTGGTGGTTGGTCACGGGCTTCTTCCTGACGATCTCCATCCTGCTCTGGTGGGCACGCACCTATCGCCGGGCGATCCAGCTTGGCCTGGGCACGCATGTCGCCTGGGCCTTCGCGGCGGCGATCTGGCTCTACCTGGTGCTCGGCTTCATCCGCCCGATCGCCATGGGCAGCTGGAGCGAGGCGGTGCCCTTCGGCATCTTCCCGCATCTCGACTGGACCGCGGCCTTCTCGATCCGCTACGGCAATCTCTTCTACAACCCGTTCCACGCGCTCTCGATCGTCTTCCTCTACGGCTCCACGCTGCTCTTCGCGATGCATGGCGCCACGATCCTGGCGCTGGGCCGCTACGGCGGCGAGCGCGAGATCGAGCTGATCGTGGATCGCGGCACGGCGGCCGAGCGCGGCGCCCTCTTCTGGCGCTGGTGCATGGGCTTCAACGCCAGCTTCGAGAGCATCCATCGCTGGGCCTGGTGGTTCGCGGTGCTGTGCCCGCTGACCGGCGGCATCGGCATCCTGCTCACCGGCACCGTCGTGGACAACTGGTACCTCTGGGCCGTCGAGCGTGGCTTCGCGCCCGAATACCCGCAACTCTGGGCGCCGGTCCTTGACCCGGCCCTGGTGCAAGGAGCACCGCGATGAGGCCGCTCAAGCTAAGCTGGACCTGGCAGGCGCTGATCGCCATCGCGGCGCTGCTGGTCGGCTACGTGCTGGTGACCAGCTTCGAGCGCCCGCCCGTGAGCACGGCGCAGATCGGCTACCGTGGCACCGCCATGCAGCAGCTGCAGAACCCGCGCACCGTCCGCCAGGTGGCGGCGCGGAACGTCCTGCCGGAGGCGCAGCCGCCGGCGGACCCGCCGACGGACGACGCGGACAAGGCCTCGGCCGTCTACCAGAACGTCCAGGTGCTGGGCGAGCTCAGCAACGCCCAGTTCCTGCGCCTGATGCAGGCGATGACCGAGTGGGTGGTGCCTGCGGCGATCCGCGAGGAAGGGAATGGCTGCAACTACTGCCATAACCCCGAGAACCTCGCCTCTGACGAGATCTACACGAAGGTGGTCGCGCGCCGCATGCTGCAGATGACGCGCACGATCAACGAGGACTGGACCACGCACGTCGCGCAGACCGGCGTCACCTGCTACACCTGCCATCGCGGGAATGCGGTGCCGGCGAATGTCTGGACGACCTTCACCGACAACCGCTCGGGCCTCGTCGGCCCGACGGGCCAGAACCGCGTGGCACCGGCGGCGAACCTCTCCTCGCTGCCCTACGACCCGTTCACGCCCTTCCTGCTCAACGACCAGGACATTCGCAACCTGAGCACCACCTGGCATCCCGGCAGCAACCCCGACAACATCCGCATCAGCGAGTGGACCTACTCCCTCATGGTGCATATGTCGCAGGGGCTCGGGGTGAACTGCACCTTCTGCCACAACAGCCGCGCGTTCGGCAGCTGGGAGCAGAGCCCGCCACAACGCCTCACCGCGTGGCACGGCATCCGCATGGCGCGGGCGGTGAACAACACCTACATGCAGCCGCTGTCGCAGACCTTCGCGGCGCATCCCTGGGGTCCCGAGCAGTACATGAACGGGCCGCGCCGGGTCGGCGAACTTCACGCAGACGCCCTGAAGGTGAACTGCGCCACCTGCCACCAGGGCGTGAACAAGCCGCTGCTTGGCCAGCCGATGCTGCGGGACTACCCGGAGCTCGGCATGGTGAACCGGGCGCCGCCCCGCACCGCCGCGGCGGAGCCCGCCGCGCAGGCCTCCCGCAACTAGGGACGCCGCGCGCATGAAACGCTGCCGGCCGGCGCGCCCTTGCAGGGGCTCGCCGGCCGCGGCACATCCGGGCGCCGCCCATGACGACGCTCGCGACCTATCTCGGCCTCTTCGCCGCCGCCTTTGGCGCCGCCTCCATCCTGCCGATGCAGTCGGAGCCGCTGCTGGTGGCGCTGCTGATCCTGGGCGACCAGTCGCCCTGGGCGCTGGTGGCGGTGGCGAGCCTCGGCAACACGCTCGGCTCCTGCCTGAACTGGCTGCTCGGCCGCTGGGTGGAGCATTACCGCGACCGGCGCTGGTTCCCGGTGCCGCGCGACAAGCTGGCACGGGCGGAAGGCTGGTACCATCGCTGGGGGCGCTGGTCGCTGCTCATGAGCTGGGCGCCGATCATCGGCGATCCGCTGACGGTGATCGCCGGCGTGCTGCGCGAGCCCTTCTGGAGCTTTCTGGTGCTTGTCGCGATCGCCAAGACCGGCCGCTACGTGACGCTTGCGCTGATCACCCTCGGCTTCACCTGAACGGAGGCCCGCCATGCTCGACGCGATGACCGATCCACGGCCGCATGCGGTGGTCATCGGCTCCGGCTTCGGCGGCCTGGCCGCGGCCGTGCGGCTCGGCGCGCGCGGCTGGCGCGTGACGGTGCTCGAGAAGCTCGATGCGCCGGGCGGCCGCGCCTATGTGTTCCGCCAGGACGGCTTCAGCTTCGACGCCGGCCCGACCATCATCACGGCGCCGTACCTGCTTGAGGAGCTCTGGGAGCTCTGCGGCCGGAGGATGAGCGACGACGTCACGCTGCGTGCGATGGACCCGTTCTACCGCATCCGCTTCGACGACGGCACGGTCATGTCCTGCTCCGCCGATCCCGAGGCGACACGGGCCGAGGTCGCGCGCATCGCACCCGAGGACCTCGCCGGCTTCGAACGCTTCATGCGCGACTCGGAGGCGATCTACCGCGTCGCCTTCGGCCAGCTTGCGGACAAGCCGTTCCACAGCTTCGGCGCGCTGCTGCGCGCGGCCCCGGACATGATCCGGCTGCAGGGCTACCGCACCGTCTTCGGCAAGGTCGGGGACTATTTCCGCAATCCTAAACTTCGCATCGCCTTCAGCTTCCACCCGCTGCTGATCGGCGGGAACCCGATGACCACCACCGCCTATTACTGCCTGATCGCGCATCTGGAGCGGATGCACGGCGTGCACTACGCGATGGGCGGCATGGGCGCGCTGGTGAACGGCATTGCCGGGCTGATCGACGGCCTCGGCGGCCGCATCCGCTGCAACGCGGAGGTGGCGGAGATCCTGGCCGAGAACGGCCGTGCCACCGGCGTGCGTCTTGCCGATGGCGAGCGCATCGCTGCCGACATCGTCGTCTCCAACGCTGATGCGGGCTGGACCTATTCGAAGCTGCTGGCCAAACACCCGCGCCGCCGCTGGACCGACCGAAAGGTGGCGCGCGCGCGCTACTCCATGAGCCTCTTTGTCTGGTACTTCGGCACCAACCGCAAATTCGACGACGTCTACCACCACACCATGGTGCTCGGCCCACGCTATGAAGGCCTGCTGCAGGACATCTTTGCCCGCAAGCACTTGGCCGACGACTTCTCGCTGTATCTGCACCGGCCGACCATGACGGATCCTTCCTTGGCGCCACCCGGTTGCGACGCCTTCTACGTGCTGTCCCCGGTGCCGCATCTCGGCAGCGGCGTGGATTGGGGCACGCGCGCCGAACCCTATCGCGCCGCGATCCAGAAGCGGTTGGAGGACACGGTCATGCCCGGCCTGGGCGAGTCCATCGTCACTTCCCGCATGCTGACGCCGCAGGATTTTCGGGATCGCCTGCTGTCGGTGAACGGCGCCGCCTTCTCGCTGGAGCCGCAGCTCTTCCAGAGCGCCTGGTTCCGCCCGCACAACCGCAGCGAGGAGCTGGAGGGTCTCTACCTGGTCGGCGCCGGCACGCATCCCGGCGCGGGCGTGCCCGGCGTGATCAGCTCCGCCCGCATTCTCGACCAGCTGGTGCCGGAAGCCGTCGCCTTCCGGCGCTGAGCCTCAGGCCGGCGCCGGCAAGCGCACCGCGCGGCGCGCGCCGCCGCCGAGATCCTCCAGCACCCGTGCAGCGGCCAGCCGGCCCGACATCGCCGCCATCGGGATGCCCGCGCCAGGATGCACCGACCCGCCGGCGCAGTAGAGGCCGGGCAGCCGCGTGACGCCGCCAGGCCGCGCGAAGGTGCCCGTCGCGCCATGGCCGGCGCGGCCATACAGCGCGCCCCCTGAAGCGGGGAACAGCGCATCGAAGCCGGTCGGCGTGCTCGCCGTCGCGTTGTCCAGCGCCACCTCCAGCCCGCAGGCGCGCAGCAGGTCCAGCGTGCGCCGCGCAAGTGCCGGAAGCTCCGGCACGAAGTCGCGGGTGTCGCCATCCGGCGGCGCATTGATCAGCAGCAGCAGCCGCTCGGCCATGCCGGGCTGCACCTCGCCCACGCCGCGATCCTGCGCGCAGACATAGACCGTGGGCGCCGCGCAGATGTCGCGCCGGCGGAAGATCGCGCGAAACTCCTCGGCGTAGTCCTCCGCGAAGAAGACGTTGTGGTGCAGCAGCGAGAAGCCGCGCGTCGGCGTGCTCACGCACCAGGTCACGGCGGAAAGCGAGCGCGCGGCATCCGGCGTATCCGGCGCGGCGCCGCGGGCGCCTCCGCCCAGCATCCCGCGCGCCAGCGCCGCGACGTCGCCGTTGAACAGCACGGCATCGGCGGCGATCTCCTCGCCACCGGCGAGCCGCACGCCGCAGGCGCGGCCATCACGAACCAGGATCTCGTCCACATGCGCGCCGAAGCGGAAGCGCGCACCCTGTCGCTCGGCCAGCGCCTGCAGCGCCTGCGCCACCCGCACCATGCCGCCGCGCACCAGCCACACGCCGTCCTGCTCGACATGCGCGATGAGCATCAGCGTCGCTGGCGCCAGGAAGGGCGAGCAGCCGGTATAGGTGGCATAGCGCCCGAACAACTGTCGCAGCCGCGCGTCCCGGAAATGGTCGCCGAGCGCCGACCACATGCTCCGCCAGGGCGCAGTGCGCCACAGCGCGTCCAGCCGCCCCCAGCCGACGCGCTGCACCAGCGCCAGCGGGGATGGGCGCTCCGCCGCGATGAAGCTGCCGACCAGGGTGCGGTGGATTTCGGCGCTGCGCGCGACGAAGTCGCGATAGCCGCGCGCATCCTCCGCCCCGGCGAAGTCGCCGATCGCCTCCGCCGAGCGGTCCACATCCGCAAAGAGATCAAGCCGCCCGCCCTGCCGCCAGGCATGCCGCGCCAGTGTCTCGGCCGGCACCAGCGCAAGCGAATCCTCCAGCCGCTCGCCCGCTTCGGCGAAGAGCCCCTCGAAGATCCAGCGCATCGTGAAGACCGTCGGGCCGGCATCCACGCCCTGCAGCTGTCGCATCTTGCCGCCGGGTGTGGCGGCGCGCTCCAGCACGGTCACCTCGGCGCCGCGCCGGGCAAGATCCACCGCGGCGGAAAGGCCGCCCATGCCGGCGCCGATCACCACCACGCGGTCGCGGCGGCGCCCCATGCCGCCATCCACGGTCAGGCAGCCTGCGCCACTTCGCCGCGGCGGCGCTGCCGCGCCGCGCGCTCGATCGCCAGGCGGTGCCAGATGATGATCGTGAGACCGACCGTCAGCGGGATCGCCCACATCACCGGATGCAGCGCGAGCTCCGGGAAGATCCGCACGGAGCCGAAGGCCATGAAGGCCGTGTAGACGCTGATGCCGGCACCGACGAGCGCCTTCACATGCTCCTTCAGCCAGTCCTCCCGCGTCGGACGGTCCTTGGCAAGGAACCAGAGGTTCGTCGCCCCGGTTGCTAGGCCCACGACGGCCAGCCCGATCAGCAGCTTCTCGCCCATCATCCAACCCTGGAAGGCGCAGTTGAGCGAGGTCGCGATGACGATCCACTGCCAGGCATACATCGCCCGCGTGCGGTTCAGCGCCTGCTGGCTCCGATTCCGCACCAGCATCCAGCCATACCAGGTCAGGTTGATGGTCAGCGTCGCCGCGCACACCATCAAATGGCCGAAGAAGCCGCGGATGAAGACCTCGTCGAAGCGCCCGACGAGTTGCGGATGCGTGCCCATCGGGTCGTAGAGCGACAGCAGGCTCATCGCCAGCGCGAAGCTGCCGGTGCAGAGCAGGGCGATGCTGAACACCTTGCCCCAGCGGCGGTGGTTCACGCCGCCTTTCCGTCCGATCACCGGAACCCAGAAGGCGATCGCGCCGGTCGCGCCCGTGATGATGTGGGCGATGACCAGCGTGTGGAAGACGAGCAGCTCCATCGCGGCGCCTCTGCGGTCGCAGGTGACAATGCCACTTGACACATCGCGGTGTAAAGTCGCGGAATCGAACGAGGTATACGGCGCGCGCGACAGCGGCGCCATGAGGACGGCATGACCGACGCGCCGACGATCGAGGACGCACCCGCGCGCCGGGCCGACGCGGCGGGCTGGGCGCCTTTCATCCCGCCCTACACGCCGCCCTGGCCGGCGCTGCCCTCGCTGGTGCGCGCGATGCTGCGCGGCGATGGCGACCTGCTCTCGCTGCTGCCGCGCGAGGCCTATCACATGAAGATCGGCCCGCTCGGCTATTCGCGGCGCTCGATCGTGGTGGTGAACGAGCCTTCCATGGTGCGCCATGTGTTGGCCGACCCGGAGGGGATCTTCCCGAAATCCGACCTGATGGTGCACGCGCTGGAGCCTCTGATCGGCGACAGTATTTTTGTTTCGTCGGGTGCCACTTGGCGCAGGCAGCGCAAGGTGATCGATCCGGCGCTTTCGATGATGCGGGTGAACCGCGCCTT
This sequence comes from Falsiroseomonas bella, assembly GCF_003173615.1. Lineage (GTDB taxonomy): Bacteria > Pseudomonadota > Alphaproteobacteria > Acetobacterales > Acetobacteraceae > Falsiroseomonas > Falsiroseomonas bella. The sequence goes on from NZ_QGNA01000001.1 coordinate 1,560,821, forward strand.
CCCCGCGATGGAGGCGGGCTGTGCGGATGCGGAATCGGAATACGACCGCCACGCGGAACACGGCACGCCCTTCAGCCTCGACCTCGCGATGAGCCACCTGACGGCCGACATCATTTGCCGCACCGTCTTCACCACCACGCTGCACAGCAAGACCGCGCATGACGTCTTCGACGCCTTCACGGAGTTCGAGCGCCGCGTGGCGCAGGTGGAGATCCGCCGGCTGATCTGGGACAAGGCCTGGACCAGGGCGCCGCAGAAGGCGCCGGTTCTGGAAGCCTGCGCCACCATCCGCGCGCGCATCGGCGAATTGCTGGACACGCATCTGGATGCCGGCGCCAGCTTCGACGACATCGCGCAGCAGGTGATCGAGGCGCGCGACGACGTCGGCGCCAAGGCCTTCACGAGGGAGGAGCTGATCGACCAGCTCGGTGTGCTGTTCCTGGCCGGGCACGAGACCTCGGCCAGCGCGCTCACCTGGGTTTTCGCCATCCTCGCGACGCAGCCCGCGCTGGTGGCGCGGCTGCGTGCCGAGGTGGAGGAGGTGACCGGCGGCGGCCCGATCGAGTTCCACCACATCAAGCGCCTGACGCTGACGCGCAACATCTTCCGCGAGACGCTGCGCCTCTACCCGCCCATCACCTTCCTGCCGCGCGTGGCGAACGAGGCGACGGCCCTGAACGGCTACCGGCTCAAGAAGGGCGCGCTGGTGATGGTCGCGCCCTGGGTGCTGCACCGACACCGCCTCTACTGGAAGGACCCGAACCGCTTCGACCCCGACCGCTTCCTGCCGGAGCGGGAGCAGGAAATCACCTCCGGCGCCTACATTCCCTTCGGCATAGGGCCCCGCATCTGCGCCGGCGCCGCCTTCGCCACCATCGAAGCGACGCTGCTGATCGCGCGCCTGTTCCGCCGCTTCGACTGGACGCTGGACGCGCCGGAGCGCATCCGCCCCGCTGCTCGCCTGACGACGCGCCCCGTGGAGCAGGTCATGTGCCGCGTCAGGCCGGCATGACCGGCACCGTCGTCGTCACCCTCGGACGTCTGCCGAAAGGCCTCGACATCTGTCGCAGCTTCGCGCTGGCCGGCTGGCGCGTGGTGGTGGCGGAGCCGCACGCGCGTCATCTCTGCGGCGCTTCCAACAGCGTCACCCGCAGGGTCCGCCTGCCCGCGCCCGCCGAGGGCAAGCGCGCCTATCTCCAGCGGCTGGCGGAGATCACACGTGCCCACGGCGCGAACCTCGTCGTGCCGGTCTCGGAGGAGGCGCTGCATGTCTCCTTCCTGCCGCGATTGCTGCCGGACGTGCCGGTGCTCGCCATGCCGCCCGGCACGATGCTCGCGCTGCACCACAAGGGCCGCTTCACCGAGGTTGCGCGGGAGGCCGGCGTCGCGGTGCCGGAGACGCATCCCCTCGGCAGCGAGGGCGCCGCGGCGCTCGCGCGCGCCGGCCGCGTCGTGGTGAAGCCCGTCCATTCCGCCGCCGGCCGTGGCGTGCGCGTGCTGGCCGAAGGCGAGGCACTGCCCGCGCCCGAGCCCAGCGCGCCCGCCGTGGTGCAGCGCTTCCTGCCCGGCGCGGAGTTCAGCTCCTGCACGCTGGCGCGGCAGGGCCGCGTCCTCGGCACCGTGATCTATCGTGGCGTGCAGTTCGCCGGCTCCGTCGCCTGCGCCTTCGAGCGTGTGGAGCACGCGGCGGCCGAAGCATGGATCGCCCGACTGGTCGAAAAACTCGGATGGACCGGCTTCATCTCCTTCGACATGCGCGAGGACGCGGAGGGGCGCATCCACGGCATCGAATGCAACCCGCGCACCACGAGCGGCCTGCATTTCTTCGAGACCGAGGACATCGCCGCCGCCATCCTCGGCGCGCGCGACACGCTGCGCCACCGCAAGGCGACGCGCCTGCAGCAATTCTGGTCCTGCCTGACCGAGACGCAGCTGGCGCTGTTCCGCCGCGATCCCGATTTCCGCCGCCACCTGCGCAACCTGTTCACCACGCGCGACGTGACCTGGGCGGCGCGCGACATGGCGCCGTTGCTGACCATGCCCTGGACCGCCTGGCCGATCATGCGCGACGCGGCGCGCGCGCGCGTGCCCTTCGGGGAGGTGGCGACCCTCGATGTCGGCTGGTTCGAGGGCGAGGTGCGCGCGCCGACTACCGCAGCGGCCGCGGCACCCGGAAGGGCAGCATCGCGTACATCAGCGGCGACCTGAAGCGATCCAGCGACAGGCTTTCATGCACGCCGGGCGCCGCCTGGCCGAGCAGCGTCGTGTGGATTTCCGAACGCGAGTAGAAGGGCGCATCGGTCAGCGTGCGGGTCACGCGCACCGGGCCTTCCGCCCGCGTCGGTCGGCGCAGGCGCCACAGCGTGCGCGGCAGCTCCGCCTCCGGCGGCGGCGCGAAATCGGTCAGCGCGCCGTCATCCGTCGCGCGCAGCGCCAGCGACTGCGAAGTGCCGTCGCGGCGATGCGTGTTGTAGAGGATAGCCGTCGCATCGGGCAGCATCGCGCGGCACCAGTCCCACTCCCGGAAATCCTCCTCGAGCGGCGCGGCGCCGGCATTGGTGTCGAAATACGCCGCGCCGGACCAACGCAGCGCCGGGCTTTCGAGCGCGACCTCCACGCGGGATCGCGGCGCGATCGGCTGCCACAGATGCCGCCCCTGCGAATCCAGCGTGAGCGCGCGCGTCGAGAGGGCGCGCGGATGCAGCCGCAGTACGCCGCGCAGGCGCGAGGGGAAGGGCGCCGTCACCTCCTCGATGCGCACGGTCAGCGTCGTGCCGTCCCATTCCATCGCGCTCGGCCCGATCGTCAGCGAATTCGCATCCCGCCGCAGCGCGTGGCGGCGCCGGTCGGTCATGGCCCATCGCGAGGGCGTGCCGTAGAGCACGACATTCATGCAGCAATGGTCGTGCGGATCGCCGCCGGTGCCGCCACCGGCGCGGTGCGCCAGCGCATACCAGGGCGAGAACACGGTGCCGATGAAGGCGATGATGGTGATGCCGTGCTTCCCGTCATCCGAGATCGCGTCCAGGTACCACCAGCGATAGCCGCGCCGCGCCACCGGCACGTCGAAGGCCCAGCTGCGCTGTGTTGGCGCCGCCTGCGCCTCCTGCACCATGCTCATCCGCGATCCTCGATCACCCGCGCCGCCGCCAGCCTGCCCGACATGGCGGCCATCGCCACCCCCGCGCCCGGATGCGCGCTGCCGCCCGCGAGGTAGAGCCCCGGCAGCTTCGTCCGCGCGCCCGGCCGGCTGAAGGCCGATTGCCAGCCATGCACCGCCGGCCCGTACAGCGCGCCGCCCGCACCGGGGAACAGCCGGTCGAAATCCGCCGGCGTGGTCACGCGCTCCGCCTCCGGCCGGCGATGGATGACGAAGCCGGCGCGGCGCAGGCGCTCCAAGGCCGCCTCGCCGCAGCGCGCGATCGCCTCCTCCGGCAGGGGGCGCAGATCCGCCCGTGCCGGCGCGTTGACCATCGCCAGCAGCCGCTCCGGCCCCGGCGGCGGCGCGGCGCCCGCCATCCGGTCATGCGCCCAGAGCGTCACCGTGGGCGTCGTCGGCAGCCGCGCGCGGTAGCCGATCTCGGCATATTCCGCCGTCGGGTCGTCGGCATGCACCACGGTCTGCGCCGCGGGGGCCGCGCCCTCGGTCGCTGCGTGCATCGCCCAGGTCACGGCCGAGAAGGATCGCCGCTCGGGCGGCAGGCGCTCCACCGCCGCCGCCGCGCCGCGCCCGAACAGCCCCGCGCCGAGCCCTGCCGCGTCCGCGTTCAGCACCACCGCGCCGGCCGCGATCGTCTCGCCATCCGCAAGCCGCACGCCGGATGCCCGCCCGCCGGCGACGAGGATCTCGCGCACCTCGGCGCCGTAGCGGAAGCCGGCGCCGCGCGCCCGCGCCACATGCTCCAGCGCCTCCGCCAGCCGCGCCATCCCGCCTTCCACCGCCCAGAGGCCCTGAAGCTCGACATGCGCGACCAGCATCAGCGTCGCCGGCGCCTGCAGCGGGGAGGAGCCGACATAGGTCGCGACGCGCGCGAAGACCTGGCGCAGCCGCTTGTCGGCAAAGTGCTCGCCCAGCGCATCCCACAGCGAGGCGAAGGGCGAGGCGCCGAGCAGTCCCCGCAGCCCGGCTTGCGCCGCCAGCGCGACCGCCCCCGGCCGCTGCGCCCGCAGGAAGGGCCGTTCCAGCGCATCGTGGATGCGCCGCGCGCGCTCCCGGAAGGCCAGGTAGCCGCGCGATGCGGCGGCGCTGGCGAAGCTGCCGATCGCCTCGGCGGCGGCCGATTCGTCCACTGGCAGGTCGAGCCGCTTCCCATCCGTCCAGGCGTGGCGGCCGAGCAGCGGTTCCGGCCGCAGGGTCAGCCGGCTCTCCAGGCTGTCGCCGGCCGCCGCGAAGATCTCCTCGAACACCGGGCGGAGCGTCAGCAGGCCAGGGCCGGCACCGACCGGCACGCCGTCCACCGCGACCTCGCGGATCTTGCCGCCCGCCGCCGCCGCGCGCTCCAGCACCAGCACCGGACGGCCCTGGGCGGCGAGCAGCGCCGCCGCGACCAGGCCGCCCATCCCGGCGCCGATCACGACCACGGTCTGGGGGGAAGCCGGCATGACCACAGGTAAAGGGGCCGGTCAGGAAGTGTCAAGTTTTGCTGACAAGGAGAACCGTAATGGTGTGCTGTCGTTTGGCGTGTTATTGACACGAAGTTTCGTTCTCGGATGACTTTCCCGTCGGGCGTCTCAGAACCCATGACACGCCGTTGCCGCGGAGGTGGACCTCGGATGCCCCGTTCTGCCGCAGCCGGATCGCAGCCGGCTTCCCTTTGCCGGGTCGCGCGCCTAAGTGATGACGTGCCATGAACCGCGTCGTCGTCACGCAGCCTGACGTCACCCTGGTCCTCGATTGGGACGGGGTCATCCGCGACGCCTCGGTTTCCGCGGCGCTGGCGAAGGACGGGCTGGACGGCTGGGTCGGCCGGCACTGGACCGATACGGTCGGCGAGCCTGCCGGCGACCAGGTCCGCCGCATGGTGGAGGATGCGCGCTCCCGCGGCGTCTCCGCCTTCCTGCAGGTGACGCAGCGCTTCCCCTCCGGCATCGAGGTGCCGATCGAGTACACCACCGTGCGGCTCGGCGCCCAGGCCGGGCTGATGGCGGTCGGCAAGAGCCTCCAGGCCGTTCAGGAACTGCAGTCCCGCCTGGTCGCGGCGCAGCAGGCGCGCGAGCAGGACTACTGGAAGCTGCGCGAGATCGAGATGCGCTCGCGCCTGCTGTTCGACGCCTCGTCCGAGGCGGTGCTGATCGTCGCCGCCGGCGACCTGCGGGTGATCGAGGCGAATCCGGCCGCCATCCGGGAGCTCGGCATGGCGCCCGGCTGGGACTTCGCGCAGGAGGTCGCGCCGCGCGACCGCAACGCCTTCCGCGAGCTGCTGGCGCGCGCGCGCGAGCATGGCCGGACGCCCGGCGTGCTGATGCATATCGGCGCCGCCGCCACGCCCTGGCTGCTGCGTGTCTCCATGATGGCGCGGGAGCCGGAGCCGGTGCTGCTGATCCAGCTCGCCCCGGCGATGCCAGAGCCGGGCCGCGGCCTGCCCCGCGCCCTGCCGCCCCGCACCGACGAACTGCTCGAAGGCCTGCCGGACGGCTTCGTCGTCGCGGACGCCGAGGGCCGCGTGCGGCGTGCCAACCGCGCCTTCCTCGAACTGGTGCAATGCGCGACCCAGACCGCCGTGCTGGGCGAGCCGTTGGCCCGTTGGCTCGCCACGCCCGGCCGCGACGCCGCGGTGCTGATGCGCACGCTCAACGAGCATGGCGAGGTCCGGCTGTTCAAGACCACGGTCACCGGCCTGCTCGGCACCGAGTCGGAGGTCGAGATCTCCGCCACCGCCAGCACCGCCGGCGGCCCGCCCGCGATCGGCCTGCTGGTGCGCGACATCGGCCGGCGGCCGCAGGACGACCTGGGCGACCTGCACGCCGCGATCTCGCAGGTGCTGCGCGACATGGGGCGCATGCCGCTGCCCGTGCTGGTGCGCAACACCGCCGCCTTGGTCGAGCGCGCGCGGATCGACCAGGCGCTGCGCCGCGCCGGTGGCAACCGCACCGCCGCGGCCGATGCGCTCGGCCTCAGCCGCCAGAGCCTCTACGCCAAGCTCGAGCGCTACGGCATGCACGACCCGCGCGATTCCGACATGGACGCCGCCGGATGAACGAAGCCGGCCCCGACTACGCCGCATCCTCCTCCGCCTCGCCCCAACTCGACACATCGAGCTGCGAGCGGGAACCGATCCACCAGCCGGCGAGCATCCAGCCGCATGGCCTGCTGTTGCTGGTCCGGGAGCCGGACAGCGTCGTCGTGCAGGCCTCGGCCAACGCGCCCACCATGCTGGGCCTCGATGCGGTGCTCGGCCGCCGGCTGCGCGACCTGGGCGGCGACCTCGCCGCCGCCGTGCTGCCGCGCACCCTGGAGTCGCTCGACGGCCCGCCGGTCGTCTTCCGTGCCACGGCGGGCGCATCGGGCCAGGACTTCGACGTGCTGATGCACCGTGCACCCGGCGGCGGCCTGGTGATCGAGCTCGAACCCGCCCAGCCGCAGCCCGACATCGCCCGCCGGGTCGAGGCGGCGCTGCAATCCTTCCTGTCCTGCTACGCCCTGCGCCCGCTGTGCGAGCAGGCGGCGCGCGTCTTCCGCGAGATCGCCGGGCACGACAGGGTGATGGTCTACCAGTTCGCCGAGGCCGGCCATGGCGAGGTGTTCGCCGAGGATCGCAGACCGGACCTGGAGCCGCTGCTCGGCAACCACTACCCGGCCTCCGACATCCCGCAGATCGCCCGCCGGCTCTATGAGCGGAACCTGCTGCGGATCGTGGTGGACGCGCATTACACCCCGGCGCCGCTGGAGCCTCGCCGAAACCCGCTGACCGGCGATCACCTGGACATGTCGCACTGCATGCTGCGCAGCGTCTCGCCGGTGCATGTGCAGTACCTCAAGAACATGGGCGTGCGCGGCACCATGGTGTGCTCCATCATGGTCGGCGGGCGGCTGCGCGGGCTCGTCGCCTGCCATCACGAGACGCCGCGGCGCGTGCCGGTGACGGTGCGTTCCGCCTGCGCCCTGCTGGCGGAGGCGCTGAGCACCCGCATGGCCGCGCTGGAAGCCTTCGTGGAGGCGCAGGCCGAGCTTTCCGCCCGCCGGCTGGAGCAGCGCCTGGTCGAGGCGATCTCCCGCAAGGGCGACTGGCGGGAGGCGCTGTTCGACAACCCCGCCACGCTGCTGCAGCCGCTCGGCGCGACCGGCGCGGCGCTGCTGTTCGAAGGCGGCGTGCAGACCATGGGCGACGTGCCGGCGACCGATTCGCTGCGCGAGATCGGCGCCTGGCTGGACACGCGCCCGCGCGGCGGCGTCATCGCCACCAGCTCGCTGCGGACGGATGCGCCCGCGCTCGCCGCGCTCACGCCGATCGCGGCGGGCGTCCTTGCCGTGCCGGTCTCCGCCATGCCCGGCGAATACCTGGTGTGGTTCCGCCCCGAGCAGCTGCGCACCGTCGTCTGGGGCGGCGACCCGAACAAGCCGGTCGAGGTGGTGGACGGCCAGCGCGGCCTCAGTCCCCGCCATTCCTTCGCCAAGTGGCAGCAGCTGGTCGAAGGCAGCTCCGAGCCCTGGAGCCAGAAGGAACTCGCTACGGCGCGGCTGATCGGCGATTCGGTCGGCGACGTCATCATCCAGTTCCGCTCCGTGCGCATGCTGATCGCGGAGGACCAGCTGGCGCAGGTGCGCCGCCAGGTCGCCGCCTCGGTGCAGCCGGTCGCGATCTGCGACGGTCGCGGCGCGATCGTGCTCGCGAACGAGGCGATGGAGCGGCTGCTGCCCGGCCTGAAGGGCGCGCCGCCGCGCAACATCGAGGAGCTCGCCCCCTATTTCGCCAGCCCCGGCGAGTTCCGCCGCCGCCTGCACGACCTGCTGGAAAGCCGCCAGTCCTGGAGCGGGGAGGTGCGGCTCGCCGATGACGAAGGCTCCGGCCGGCCGATCCTGGTGCGCGCCGACCCCGTGCATTCCGCGCCCGACCGGGTGCTCGGCTTCGTCGTGCTGATGAACGACCTGGTCGAGCGCAAGGCGGCCGACGCCGCGCGCCGCCGCTTCCAGGAGGTGATCGCCGAAAGCCACCGCACCCGCGCGGGCTGGCTCGATCGCCATGCCGACCTGGTGTTCCAGGCGATCCTCGCCTCCCTGGTGGAGAATGCGCAGCTCGCCGCGCTCGAGATCGCGGAAGGCGTCGAGCTCTCCCGCATGCCGGAGATGCTGGAGAGCGTGCGCGCTTCCGTCGCGCGCACCACCGACATGCTGGAAAGCCTCGCGCGCCAGATCGAGGCGCCCCGGCCCGACAGGCGGGACGAGGATTGAGCATGGACGGCGCGGCGCGCGCGGCGCTCCGCGCCGCAACCGACGCGGCGCATCAGCGCCTGCACGGGCTGCCCGGCTTCGTGGCGCTGGCCGAGGGGCGGATCGCGCTACCGGACTACGCCGTGCTGCTCCGCCGCATGCTCGGCTTCCACGCCGCCCTCGAATCGCGCCTCGATGCGGTCGAGGGATTGGATACGCTCGGCATCGACCTCGCGGCGCGTCGCCGGACCCATCTGCTGCGCGCCGACCTCGATTGGCTCGGCGCCTCCGCCGCGGTGCCGCTTGCGCCCTTGCCGGAGATCCGCGGCCCGGCCGAGGCGATGGGCGCGCTCTATGTCGCGGAAGGCTCGACGCTCGGCGCGCGCCAATTGGCGCGCGCGCTCGACGCCGTGCTGCCGCCGGGCGAGGCGGGGCGCCGCTTCCTTATTGGCCATGGCGAGCGGCATGGCGCGATGTGGCGCGATTGCTGTGCCGCGATCGAGCGCTGCGGCGTGGAACCCGGCGCGCGCGATGCGATGATCGCGGGCGCCGCGGCGACCTTCGCCGCCTTCGAGGCCTGGTTCACGGTGCCGGAGGCTGTTCCGGCGGCGTAGGCGAGGCCGGCCCTCAGCCCCCCACCTCGACTTCTGCGCCGCCGCCATAGAGCCAGGCCAGCGTCTCCCGCCACTCCGCTTGTGACTTCGCGCGCATGATCGCGTTGCGCAGCGCCGCATGCGCGCCCGCCGGGTGGTACACATGCTCGCCCACCGCGCGGGACTGCAGCTGCACGCGCGCGGTGCGCAGTGCGCGCGCGGCATTGTAGGCCGGCAGCGCGGACCGGGCGTCGCCCTGATGCGCCGCCATCGCCTGCGCCAGGCACACCGCATCCTCCATCGCCATGCAGGCGCCCTGCGCCATGTATTGCAGCATCGGATGCGCCGCGTCGCCGAGCAGCGCGACGCGTCCGTCCACCCAGCCCTCCACCGGATCGCGGTCGCACAGCACCCACAGCTTCCAGTCGCGGCCGTGGCGGATGATGGACTGCGCGGTGGGATGCACGTGGTGGAAGCCGGCGAAGACTTCCGCCTCGCTCACCGGCTTGCCGGCGACGGGTTCCGGCGCGTCGTTGTGGTAGGTGACGACCAGGTTGAAGGTCTTCCAGCCCTGCAGCGGGTAATGGACGATGTGGCATTTCGGCCCCGCCCACAGCGTCGCCGCGTTCCAGCGCAGGTGCTCCGGCATGTGCTCGGTCGGGATCACGCTGCGATAGGTGGTGTGGCCCGAGACGCGCGGCCGGCCGTCGCCCACCACCTGGCGGCGCACATTCGACCACAGCCCGTCCGCGCCGATCAGCGCGCGGCCGCGCATCGGCTCGCCGCCGGGCAGGAAGGCCGTCACGCCGCCGCCATCCTGTTCGTAGCGCACCACCTCCGCGCTGGTGCGCAGCGCGATGCGCTCATGCGCGCGGCAGGCCTGCAGGAACACGCCGTGCAGGTCGCCGCGATGGATCACGGCATAGGGGTTGCCGAACCGCGCCCGGAAATCCTCGCCGAGGTCGATGTGGCAGATCTCCTCGGCGGTCAGCGCATCCATCAGGCGCAGGCTGTCCACATAGATCGCCATGGCCCGCGCCGTGTCGCCGACGCCGAGCGAATCGAAGGCGTGGAAGGCGTTAGGCCCGAGCTGGATGCCCGCGCCCACCTCGCCCAGCGTCGCCGCCTTCTCCAGCACCTGCACCGCGAAGCCCTGCTTCGCCAGCCCGAGCGCGGCTGCGAGGCCGCCGATGCCGCCGCCGGCGACCAGGATGGGAAGGGCTTCGCTCATGCCGGCGAGCATCGCCAGGCGCCCCCTGCTGTCAACGGCCCGGCCCGTGCTAGACGCGCGCCATGGACCGGCAGGCCGAACTGGCGAAGGTGAAGGCGCGCATCCGGGCGCTGGCCGCGCGCACGGTGGAGCGCGGCTGCTCGGAAGCCGAGGCGATGGCCGCCGCCGCCAAGGTGGGCGAGCTGCTGGAGGTCTATGGCCTCTCGATGGGCGAGGTCGAACTGCGCGAGGAAGCCTGCGTGCAGCGCGTGCTGGTCTTCAACGACCCGCGGCGCCAGGCGATGGGCTGGCTGTTCCCGGCGCTGCTGCGCTTCACCGAATGCCGCGGCTGGACAGTGGGCCGCGCCGACTACGTCATCTTCGGCCTGGAGCCCGATGTGCAGATGGCCGAGTACCTGATGCAGGTGATCGCCGGCGCGCTCGCCTACGAGGAGGCGCGCTTCCGCAGCAGCGCGGACTACGCGCGCAGCCGGACCGCGCCGCAGGCCGTGCTGCGCAGTTTTCGGATCGGCTATGCCGACCGCATCGCCGCCCGGCTCGAGGAACTCGGCGTCCACCGGCGGGAGACCGCGCGCCAGGCGCATGCCGAAGCGCAGCGCGCCGGCGGCGCCGGCACCGCGCTGGTGCTGGTGAAGGAGCGGAAGATCGAGGACGGTTTCCGGGCGCTCGGCGTGCGACTGCGCACGGTCAGCCGCACCACGGTGGTGCGCGACCGGGGCGCCTATGGTCGCGGGCGGGAGGCGGGCGGTCGCGTTGGCCTGGACCGTCCCGTCGGCGCGGGTCCCGCGGCGGGCCGCCTGCCGCGGCGATGATGCTCGGCGGACAACGGATCGACCTGCGACCGGCGATAGCCGGCCGAGGCCGCGAATGCGGCCCGCGCCAAGTGGCGCGAAGCCAAGCGCAGCGCCGGCGATTGAGGGGCGAAGGTGAAACCTTCGCCCGCCGGACATGAGCCGTCGCGATGCCGCTGCGCGGCGGCTCTATGCGTGGGAGGATGCGGTGGTCGCGCCGCGCGACCGGTCGCTGGTGCCCTTCGCCCGCCTGCAGTCGCTGGTGGACCATGTCTGGGCCGCCGAGGGTCGTCATTTCCCGCCGCGCATCCGGCCGCTGCCGAAGCAGGCCCGCCGCACCGTCGCCCGCGCCACCCGCACCGCCATCGAGGCGCCGGCGGAGCTCCCGACCTGGGTGCTGCTGCACGAGATCGCGCATGCGCTGATCGCCGATGTGGACGGCAACGGCCTGGGCCACGGGCCCGACTTCGTGGCGACCTATCTGCGGCTGCTGGTCGCCCATGCCCGCATGGACCGCGCGCTGCTGGAAGAGACGCTGCGCGCGGCGGCGATCGCCTGGGATACGCGAATCGCCGCGTGAGGGGCGCGGCCTAGTCCGGCTTCTTCCCTGCCTGCGCGGCTTCCAGCTGACGCCGCAGCCGGTCCACCTCGGCCTGCAGCGCCGCGATGCGGGAGGCGTCGCTGCCCGGCTCGGCCGGCTCCTGGCCGCCGCGGAAGGGCGCGAACAGAGTCATGGCGCGCTCCATCATCGCCATGTTCTGCTTGCTCATCTCCTCCAGCCCGCCGAAGGGATTGAACCCGCCCATCGTCTGCTCGACGGCCCGCCGTACCTGGTCCTGCTGACGGGAGAAGGCGCCCATCACCGTCTCAAGGTAGCGCGGCACCATCGCGCCCATGCTGTCGCCGTAGAAGCCGATGATCTGCCGCAGGAAGCTGGTCGGCAGCAGGTGCCGCCCCTTGGATTCCTCCTCGACGATGATCTGGGTGAGCACGGAGCGCGTGATGTCCTCGCCCGATTTCGCGTCATAGACGACGAAGTGCCGGCCCTGCCGGACCATCTGGGCCAGGTCCTCAAGCGTGACGTAGGACGAGGATTCCGTGTTGTAGAGGCGCCTGTTCGCGTATTTCTTCACCACGACGGGCGGGCTGGCTGGCGTCTCGGCCGCGTCCGCCGGGGGGAGTCTGGTGTCCTGTGACATGCTCTCGCTTGCCTTCCGCGCGGCCGTCCCGCCGCCTGGGACGGATGCTAACATGGGCTGCGCTGCGGTGCGAAATTTCCGACGCGGCCACCGGGCGAGGCAATCGGGCCGAGTTCCCGCCGGGCGCGCGCGGGCGCTAAAGATGCGACATGGACGGGGATCGCCCCAAACCGGACGAGGCCGAGATCGAGCGCCTGGCCGAGGACTGGATCACGCTCTGGCAGAGCGAGATCGCGGCCATGGCCTCCGACCGCGAGGCCGCCGAGGCCTGGGCCGCGGCCGCTTCAGCCTGGGCGGCGCTCGGCGCGGCCTGGATGCGCGCGGCTGCGGCACCGCCCTTCGGCCGCCCGCCGCCCAACTGGCCGTTCGCTGGGCCGTTCACTGGGCCGTTCCCCGGACCTTTCGCGGGTCCCTTCGGCCATGACGGCCCCGCTGCGCCGCCGCGGCCCCCGGCCGCTGCCGCTCCACCTGCTCATGGGAGCGAGCCGGGGATGGCTGGCGCTGGCCGGGACGATGACGCCCTCCGCCGGCGGCTCGCCGAGCTGGAACGGCGGCTTTCCGATCTCGAAGGCGGGCCGGGCGGAGCAGGCCCGAATCCTCGACCGCCTCGCCGCCGGAAGCCACGCGCCTGAGGAATTCCGGGCGGCGGTGCTGCGCCGCCTGCTGCGGGAGGACCGCGCGCTGATCGCCGGCATCGCCGCCTATCGTCGCCACCCCTACACCCGCCGCCTGCCCGACCCGCCGGTGCCCTGGGGGGAGGGCGGATCGCGCCTGCTGGATCATGGCGCGCCGGGCGCCGCCGGGCCGCCGGTGGTCTTCGTCCCTTCGCTGGTCAACCGCGCCTATGTGCTCGACCTCGACGAAAGAAATTCGCTGCTGCGCTTCCTGGCGGGGCAGGGGGTGCGGGCGATGCTGCTCGACTGGGGTTTTCCGGGTGAGGCCGAGCGTCAGTTCACCCTGACGGACTACATCGCGGGGCGGCTGGAACGGGCGCTCATGGCGCTGCCGGAGTCCGCGGTGGTGGTCGGCTACTGCATGGGCGGGCTGCTGGCGCTGGCTGCCGCGCTGCGCCGGCCGGACCGGGTACGCGCGCTCGGCCTGCTCGCCACGCCCTGGGACTTTTGGGCGACGCCGGAGGAGGCGCAGCGCGCCGCGGCCGCCGCCGCGCTGCTGCCGGCGCTGGAGCCGCTGATGCAGGCGACCGGCACCCTGCCGGTGGACGTGATCCAGACCCTGTTCGCCGGCCTCGATCCCTGGGGCATCCCTCGCAAGTTCCGGGCCTTCGCCCGGCTTGACCAGGCCTCCCAGCGCGCCGCGCTGTTCGTCGCGCTGGAGGACTGGCTGAACGACGGCGTGCCGCTCGCCGCCCCGGTCGCGCGGGAGACGCTGGGCGGCTGGTACGGCGCCAACACCCCCTCGCGGCTGGCCTGGCGCGTCGCCGGCGCGGTGGTGGACCCGGCCGAGGCCACGATGCCGGCCTTCCTGGCGATCCCGCACCGGGACCGCATCGTCCCGCCCGCCTCCGCCCGGTCGCTCGCCGCAAGGCTGCCCGGCGCCCGGGTGCATGAGGCGGAGGCCGGCCATATCGGCATGGCGGCGGGCAGTGCGGCGGAAGCGGCGCTCTGGCGCCCGCTGCTGGCATGGCTTCGAAGCTTGTAGCGGACGCTGCGCCGCACCAAACTGCGCCCAACGCCAGATCCTGAGGAAGGGAAGCACCTCCCATGACCGAGATCGTCATCGCCTCGGCCGCCCGCACGCCGGTCGGCTCCTTCAACGGCGCCTTCGCCAGCCTGCCGGCGCATGCGCTCGGCACCGTCGCCATCAAGGCCGCGCTGGAGCGCGCGGGCGTGAAGGCGGAGGAAGTGGACGAGGTGATCCTCGGCCAGATCCTGACCGCCGGCGCCGGCCAGAACCCGGCCCGCCAAGCGGCGATGGCCGCCGGCATCCCGGCCGAGCGCACCGCCTTCGGCATCAACCAGCTCTGCGGCTCCGGCCTTCGGGCCGTGGCGCTCGCCGCGCAGCAGATCGCGACGGGCGACGCCGCCATCGTGGTGGCCGGCGGTCAGGAAAGCATGACCCAGTCGCCGCACGCCGCGAACCTCCGCGCCGGCCAGAAGATGGGCGGGCTCGAGCTGGTGGACACCATGCTCAAGGACGGGCTGTGGGACGCCTTCCACGGCTATCACATGGGCAACACCGCCGAGAACGTCGCCCAGAAATACCAGCTGACCCGCGAGGAGCAGGACCGCTTCGCCGCCGAGAGCCAGCGCAAGGCCGGCGAGGCGATGAAGGCCGGCCGCTTCAAGGACGAGATCGCGCCCGTCACGGTGAAGGGCCGCAAGGGCGACGTGGTGGTCAGCGAGGACGAGTATCCGAAGCCCGAGACCACCATGGATGTGCTCGGCAAGCTGCGCCCCGCCTTCGCGAAGGACGGCACGGTCACCGCCGGCAACGCCTCCGGCATCAATGACGGCGCCGCCGTGGCGGTCGTGATGAGCGCCGCCGAGGCGAAGAAGCGCGGCATCACGCCGCTGGCGCGGATCGTGAGCTGGGCGACCGCCGGCGTGGACCCGGCGATCATGGGCACCGGCCCGATCCCGGCCAGCCGCAAGGCGCTGCAGAAGGCCGGCTGGAGCATTGCGGACCTCGACCTGATCGAGGCCAACGAGGCCTTCGCGGCGCAGGCCTGCGCGGTGAACAAGGACCTCGGCTGGGATCCGTCGAAGGTGAACGTGAATGGCGGCGCCATCGCGCTCGGCCATCCGATCGGCGCTTCCGGCGCGCGCGTGCTGAACACCCTGCTGTTCGAGATGCAGCGCCGCGGCGCGAAGAAGGGCCTCGCCACCCTCTGCATCGGCGGCGGCATGGGCGTCGCGATGTGCGTCGAGCGCGCCTAGTTCCTACTCCTCGCTCTCCCTCCCCCGCTGTGCGGGGGAGGGCTGGGGTGGGGGCGCGACCAACTCTCCCCCGAAGCCGTCGCCGCCCACGCACGCCGCCACCACCAGATCCACCACGTCGCGCGCGACCGTCTCCTGCCAAAGCTCCCCCACGCCTTCGGCACGCAGCGTGCTGAAGCCGTGCACCGTGGACCACGCCAGCGCCAGCCGCGCGCGGCGTGATCGCGGGTCCATGCCCGGCACCGCCTCCGCCATCGCCTGGTCCAGCACGGCGAAGCCGTCCTCCGCCGCGGCGCGCCAGGCGGGATCGCCCCGGTCGATCAGGTCGGTGCGGAACATCAGCCGGAAATGGGCGGGGTTGGCCCGAGCGAAGCCGATATAGCCCCGCCCCGTCGCCGCCAGCCGCGCCGCCGCATCGGCCTCGGTCGGCAGCGCCGCGACCTCCGCCCGCATCGCCGCGGCCAGCCGCGCCTCGCCCTCGGTGACGAAGGCCGTCAGCAACCCGCGCTTGTCGCCGAAATGCGGCGCCGCGGCGGAGTGCGAGACGCCGGCCCGCCGCGCGCATTCGCGCAAGGTGACGGCCTCCGGCCCCGCTTCCCGCACGATCTCGCCGACCGCGTCGAGCAGCGCGCGGCGCAGCGCGCCGTGATGGTGCCGGCCTTCGCCCTTGGGGATCACCGCCATGCCGCGATCCTGGCCCGGCACGGAAAACTTGACAACGGTCAGTTTCGCGCGCCATGAACTGACCATTGGTCAGATCCCGGGAGGCTCCATGCAGGCCGAGACGATCTTCTCCACCGCGAACATGCTCGCCATGGCGGGCTGGCTCGCGCTGCTGGCCGCGCCGCGGACGCCCTGGGTCACCTGGCGCCTGGCGGGCGTCGCCATCCCCGCCCTGCTCGCCGCGCTCTACGCCGTGCTGCTGGCTTGGCACGCGCCAGGGGCCGAGGGCGGCTTCTCCTCCCTCGCCGGCGTCGCTGCGCTGTTCCGGACGGAGGGCGTGCTGCTCGCCGGCTGGGTCCACTACCTCGCCTTCGACCTCTTCATCGGTGCCTGGATCTGCCGCCGCGGCGCCGCCGAGGGGATGAACCCCTGGCTGGTGCGGCTCTGCCTCCCGCCGACCTTCCTGGCCGGCCCGATCGGGCTGCTGCTCTTCCTTGGCCTGCGCGCCGTCCTCGTGAAGCGGGAGAACCCCGCATGAGCGCGACGCTGCACGCGCCGGTGACGCCCGGCGCCCTCGTCGCCGAACTCGACCGGCGCCAGCCGTTGCTGGCCCGGCTGGGCTGGGCGTTCCTGGCGCTGCTGCTGCTCTGCCTCGCCGCGATGGCCTTCGATCCGCGCGCCTTCGACGGCGCCTCGGTCTGGGTGAAGCCGGCGAAGTTCGCGGCCTCCTTCGTGCTCTGGTTCTGGACCCTCGCCTGGGCCTGGGGCGTGCTGGCGCCGGAGGCCGCGCGCGGCCGCATCGCACGCCTCGTGCTGTGGGGCACCGTCGCCGCGGCGCTGTTCGAGCAGGGCTGGATCACTTGGCGCGCCGCGCTCGGCGGGCCGAGCCACTTCGCCAAGGATGCGCTCGGCGCGGTCATGTATTCGCTGATGGGCGTCGGCGCGGTGACGCTGGTGGCGCTCGCCGCGCTGCTCGGCCTTCTGGTGCTGCTCAACCCGCGTCCCGGCGCACCGCGCCCCTGGGTGCTGGCGGTCGGGCTCGGCCTGGTTGTCGGCGGCGTGCTCGGCGGCTTCACGGGCGCGGCGATCTCGGTGCTCGACAGCCCGCATGTCGGGGGCGCCGCCACGAACGCCGCCGGCCTGCCGCCCTTCTACTGGTCCCGCGACGGCGGCGACCTGCGCTTCGCGCATTTCCTCGGCATCCACGCCATGCAGGCGCTGCCGCTGCTTGCCCTGCTCGGCGCCGGGGCGCGGCTGGTCGGGCTGGCGGCGGCGGGCTGGACGGCGCTGACCCTTGCCGCCTTCACCATGGCGCAGCGAGGCATTCCGCTCTCGCCCTGAGGCGCGACCCCTCTCGCAGCCGTGACCCCCGGCACAACCGCCGCGCGTGCCATCCTCCCGCCCGGGCCCGGAAAGGGCCAGGGAGGGACCACAGCCATGACCAACGCCCGCCTCGGCCGGCGCGGCCTGCTCGCCGCCGCAGCCGCCATCGCCGCGACCCCCGCGCTGGCGCAGCGCCAATACGGACGCGGCGGACCGCCGCAGCGCTACCCGGACCCCGACATCGTCGCGATCGACCCGCGCCGCTTCAACATGGGGCTCGGCAACGCCGCCATCCGGCGCCTGCACACCGGCATGCAATGGGCCGAGGGCCCGGCCTGGCACGCCACCGGCCGCTTCCTGGTCTGGTCCGACATCCCCTCCGACGAGGCGCTGCGCCTGAACGAGGAGGACCTGAGCGTCCATCGCCGCTTCCGCAGCCCCTCCGGCTTCTCCAACGGCAACACCTTCGACCGCGAGGGCCGCCAGATCGCCTTCCGCCACCTGCACCGCGACGTGGTCCGCTACGAGCCCGATGGCCGCGTCACCGTGCTCGCCGCGCGCGGCCCGGACGGCCCCTTCAACGCGCCGAACGATGGCGTGGTCCACCCCGAGGACGGCGCGCTCTGGTTCACCGATCCCGGCTACGGCGCGCTGATGAACTACGAAGGCGAGCGCGTGCCGGAATCCGCGAACTCGCCGCGCCCCTTCATCAAGGAGGCCGTCTATCGGATCGACGCGCAATCCGGCGCGGTGACGAAGGTGACGGACGCGCCCTTCAAGCCGAACGGCCTGTGTTTCTCGCCCGACTACCGGATCCTCTACGTCGCCGACACCGGCGCCAGCCATTACCCGGAGGCGAAGAAGATCATCTGGGCCTTCGACGTGGACGGCCCGCGGCTGCGCAACCCGAGAACCTTTGCCGACACCACGCTGGACGGGAAGGCGGGCATGGCGGACGGCATCCGCGCCGATGAGCGCGGCAACATCTGGGCTGGCATGGGCTGGGTCGGAGACGGCTATGACGGCGTGCACATCTTCGCACCCGACGGCGCGCGCATCGGCCAGATCAAGCTGCCGGAGATCTGCTCGAATGTCTGCTTCGGCGGGACGCGGCGGAACATCCTGTTCATGACCGCGAGCCAGTCGCTCTACGCCCTCCCGGTGGAGACGCGCGGCGCGCATTTCTGCTGAGGCCGAACTCTTCAGCCGTTCAGCAGCGCGTCGATATCCGCCTGGGCGAGGTCGCTCGACCCGGCCGCCGTCTCCACTGTGCGCGCCTGGGTGCGCACCTCGACCCGCGGGCGCTCCGGCGCCTCCGCGGCCGGCGCCAGCGTCCGCAGCGCGCCCTCCACCTGCTGCAGGTGCTGGATCGCGCGGCGGATGCGCTGGCCGGTGAGATCCTGGAAGCTGCAGGCCTCGAAGATGGCGTTGAGCCGCTCGACGATCGCCGGCGCGGCGGCGGCGTCGCGCCCGGCGGCGATCCAGTCGCCGATCGCCTCGGCGGCTTCCAGGATGGTGTTGGCCGCCGCCTCGGTGACCTGCACCACCGCTTCCAGTTCCAATCCGCTGTTGCGCGTGGCGGCGGCGGGCACGGCGATCAGCTGGGCGATCTGGGCCTGCATGCGCGCGATCTCCCCGGCCAGCCGCGCCTCGCTCTGGTCGGCCAGCTCCACGCCGGCATGCAGCTCCGCGCTGAGCTCCGCGATGCGCCGGTCGAGGAAGCGCCGCAGATCGGCGAAGCGGGGATCGAGCTCCGCGGCGAGCGCCGCGCGCAGCGGGCCCGGCTCTGGCCGGTCGGGCAGGGAAGGGCAGGCGTCCATCGGCGCGCTGTGCCACGCCAGGGCTGAAGGCCTCGTTGACGCGGCGGTATCAGCGCGCCGCCATCGCCACCACCCGGCGGCGCACCGCGACCGCGCCGGCCGGCACGCCGGCAAACAGGTCCTTTTCCGCCTCCACGATGAAGACGCCAGCCAGCCGAGGGCAGACCAGCCTTCCGCAGCGTTCCAGCACCGGCGCGGCCGAGCCCATCATTCGGAGGCCGTAGGGAGGCACGAACAGCGCCGTCTCCTTCCGCTCGGCGCGGAACAGGTGGCGCGCCAGCAGCCGCTCGATCTGGCCGCGCGAATAGGGCTGGCCGTGGCCGAAGGGGGTGCGGTCCAGATGCGCCCACATCCCCACGCGGTTCGGCACCACCAGCATCAGCCGCCCGTCGTCGCGCAGCACGCGCCAGACCTCGCGCAGCAGGCGCCTGGCGTTCTCCGCCGCCTCTAGCCCATGCACCAGCAGCACCCGGTCGAAGCTGCCATCCGGCAGGGGCAGGTTCTCCTCCTCGGCCAGCAAGGTTGCGGGGCCTTCGGGATGGGCGCGCAGGCCGTTGGCGCCGGCCAGATGCGCCGGCACCAGCGCCACGCAGCGTCGCGCCTCCGCCCGCCAGAGGCCGAGATAGGGCGCCGCCCAGCCCAGCCCCAGCACCGACTGCCCGGGCAACGCCGGCCACAGCGTCGCCAGCCGCGCGGCCACCAGCCGCGCCGCGGTGTCGCCGCCGCGCGAGCCGTAGAACTCGGCCAAGCCGTGGACCTCGGTCGTCATGCAGACGATATAGGGTCTTTGGGCGCCGCATGGCACGGTGCCGGGGCAAGGGAGTGAGGCCATGTCGTTGCGCATCGAAGCGGTGCCCTGCCTGCAGGACAATTACCTCTGGCTGCTGAAGGACCAACCGACGGGCGCCGTCGGCATCTGCGACCCCGGCGAGGCCGGTCCCGCCATCGCGGCGGTGGAGCAGGCGGGCGGAAGGCTGGACTCGATCCTGCTGACCCATCACCACGGTGACCATGTGAACGGCGTGGCGGAGCTCAAGGCCCGCTTCCCCGGGGCCAAGGTGGTCGGCGCCGCGCTCGACGCGCACCGCCTGCCGCCGCTTGACCTGGTGGTGAAGGAGGGCGACCTGGTCCCGCTCGGCGCCGCGCGGGCCGAGGTGCTGCACCTGCCCGGCCACACCACCGGCCACATCGCCTTCCACTTCGTCGCCGACCACGCGCTGCTCTGCGGCGACGTGGTCTTCGCCCTCGGCTGCGGGCGGCCGCTGGAGGCGGGGGGGATGGAGGCGCTGTGGCATTCGCTGCGCCGCGTGGCGCGGCTGCCGGCCAACACCCGGCTCTGCTGCGGCCACGAATACACGGAAAGCAACGCCCGCTTCGCGCTGCATGTGGACCCCGAGAACAAGGCCCTGAAGGCCGAGGCCGAGGCCGCCGGCGCGCTGCGCGCCGCGGGGCGCCCGACGGTGCCGACGACGGTCGCGCAGGAACTCGCCGCCAACCCCTTCCTGCGCGCGAAGGACCTGGCCGAGTTCACGGCCCGCCGCGAAGAGAAGAATCATTTCAAGGGATGACGCCGACATGGCCATGAAGCTGCACTACACCGCCAACAGCCCCTTCGCCCGCAAGGTGATGGTCTGCGCCATCGCGCG
The DNA here is from genome assembly GCF_003173615.1 of Falsiroseomonas bella. Lineage (GTDB taxonomy): Bacteria > Pseudomonadota > Alphaproteobacteria > Acetobacterales > Acetobacteraceae > Falsiroseomonas > Falsiroseomonas bella. The sequence continues at coordinate 1,581,352 of NZ_QGNA01000001.1, forward strand.
CGGCATCGAGGACCGGATCGAGACGATCGGCAGCAACCCGCATGCCTCGCCGGAGGAGCTGCTGAAGTCCAACCCGCTTTCGAAGATCCCCTGCCTGGTGCTGGAGGACGGCACGGCGGTCTTCGACAGCCCGGTGATCTGCGAATACCTCGACTCCGTCGGCGAGGCGAACGGCCTCTTCCCGAGCTCCGGTACGCCGCGCTGGGTGCGCATTTCCGTCATGCACGCGCTGGCCGACGGCATCGCGGATGCGCTGGTGGCGCGGCGGATGCATGGCGGCGCGCCGCTCGACGAGGCGCGCAGCGCCTTCCTCGCCCGCCAGAAGGCCGCGGTGGCGCGCGGCATGGCCGTGCTGGAGGCCGATCCGCCGAAGGGGCTTTCGGACATCGGCGCGATCGCGGTGGCCTGCGCGCTGGGCTATCTCGATTTCCGCTTCGCCGACGAGCCCTGGCGAGAGGCGCATCCGAACCTCGCCGCCTGGTTCGCCGAGGTCTCGCCGCTCGCGCCGCTCGCGCGCACCGTGCCGGGCGCATGAGCACGTCCCTGGCTTGGGACGAGCGGTTCTCAGGCGGCGATTTCCAGTTCGGCGAGGCGCCGAACCGTTATCTCGAGGAGCTGCGCCCCTGGTTCAGCCCCGGCATGCGCGCGCTGGCGCTCGGGGACGGCGAGGGGCGCAACGGCGTCTGGCTGGCCGGACAGGGGCTATCCGTGACCTCGCTCGACTGGTCGCAGGTGGGCATGGCGAAGGCGGCCGACCTCGCCGCGCGGCGCGGCGTCGCGCTGACGACCGTCGTCGCGGATGCGGCGGCCTGGGACTATCCGGAGGCCGGCTTCGACCTCGTCGCCTGGATCTACCTGCATCTGCCGCCCGTGGACCGCGCGGCGGCGGCGCGCGGCGTGCTGAGGGCGCTGGCGCCGGGCGGCCTGCTCGCGCTGGAATGCTTCACGCCGGCGCAGCAGGGCCGGCGCAGCGGCGGGCCGAAAATGCCCGAGCTGCTGTGGTCGCGCGCCATCGTGGAGGAGCTGTTCGGCGAGCTGGAGGTGCTGGAACTGCTGGAAGGCACGGTCAGCCTGGATGAAGGCCCGCGACACCAGGGGCGCGCGGAAGTGGTGCGGGCGCTGCTGCGAAAGCTATGATCACTTTGCCCGCGCCGCGATGAACCCGCCGCCCGCGACCATCAGCGTGGCGAGCGCGACGCGCCAGCTCATCGCGCCCTCGCCCGCCAGGATCAGCAGCAGCGTGGAGGCGACCGGCACCGCATAGGCCAGCGTGCCGAGCAGCCGCGGGTCGCCGCGCTTCATCCCGACATCCCACAGGAAGAAGGCGGCGCCGACCGGGCCGAGGCCGAGTGCCGCCACCGCCAGCCATTGCCGCGCATCCGGCAGCACGGTCGTCTCGAAGGCCAGGTGCAGCAGCGCGGCCAGCGCGGCGGTCGCCAGGCAGAAACCCGCCACCGCCTCGGTCGGCACGCGGGCGAGACGCGGCGTGCCGGCGGTGACCGAATAGACCGACCACACCACCGCACAGCCCAGCGCCGCCAGGAAGCCCGGGATCGCCTCGGGCGGGAATTGCGCGCCGGGCCCGACGATCAGCAGGCAGCCCGCGAAGCCCAGTGCGACGCCGCCAAGCCGCGCCGGCCCCAGCCGCATGCCGCGGATCGGCGCCGCGAGCAGCACGATCAGCAGCGGCCAGAGATAGTTGATGAGGTTCACCTCCACCGCCGGCGCCAGGGCGAAGGCCAGGAAATACAGCGCGTGATAGCCGAACAGCCCGCCGACGCCATGCACCCAGGCCAGCGCTGGCTGCGCCAATGCCCGCGCCTGCCCGCGCACGATGACCGCGAGCAGCCCGATGGTGCCGCCGAGCGCGAAGCCCATGGCGGTGAGCTGCAGCGGCGGGATGCCGGCGGCGAGGCGCGACAGCAGGGCCAGGAAGGCCCAAAGGATCAGCGCGCCGCAGCCGGCGAGCGTGGCGGGGGACATGCGGCTGCGTCCTAGCCGCCCCCGGCTGTCGCGCGAAGCGGGCGGCTAGACCTTCCCGCCATCCACGACGAAATACTGCGCCGTCACCATCGCGCTGTCGTCGGCGGCCAGCCACAGCGCCATGCGCGCGATGTCCGGCGGCATGACCTTGCGGTGGATGCTCTGCGCGGCGAGGTGGTTCGCCACCGCCTCCGGCGTCGCCCACAGTGCTTCCTGCCGCTCGGTGAAGACCCAGCCGGGCACGAGCTCGTTGACACGGATGTTGTCGCCGCCGAGGTCGCGCGCCAGGCCGCGTGTCAGGCCGCGCACGGCGGATTTCGCGGCGGTATAGGCCGGCATGCCGCCCTGGCCGCTCATCCAGCTCACGCTGCCCATGTTGATGATCGAGCCCTGCTTCGCCGCGCGCATCCCCGGCGCGACCGCCTGCGCGCAGAAGAACATGTGGCGGAGGTTGGTGGCCATGCGCTCGTCCCAGTAGTCGGGCTCCACCGTCTCCAGCCCGTGTCGGTCGTCGCGCGCGGCGTTGTTCACCAGCACCAGCGGGTCGCCGAGCTTCGCGCGTACGTCCGCAATGGCCGCGCGCAACGCCGCGATGTCGCGCAGGTCGCATTGCAGGAACAGCGACCCCGTGGACGCGGCGACATTCGCCCCGTTCGTCGCGTCGAAATCCAGGAAGGCCACGCGCGCGCCCTGGCGCGCGAATTGCGCCACCATCTCGGCGCCGATGCCGGAGGCGCCGCCGGTGATCAGCACGACCCGGCCGCGCAGGCTGGGATAGGTGGCGAAGGCGTCTTCGGCCATGCGGTGTCCTCCGATGCGCGAACGCGGCGCCCTGTCGTCCGTTGCTAGGCTTCCAGCAGCGGCTGGGGATCGAGCCAGGTCTGGTACCAGGACAGCGAGAAATGCAGATGCGGCCCGGTGACGCGGCCCGTGGCGCCGATGCGGCCGATCGGCTGCCCGCGTTCCACCGTCTCGCCCTCCGCTACGCCGCGCTCGGATAGATGCGCATAGAGCGTGTTCACGCCGTGGCCGTGATCCACGACCAGAAGCTGGCCGAAGAAGAAAAAATCGCCCGACAGCGTCACGCGCCCGGCCATCGCCGCGGCAACCGGCGTGCCGGTTGGGGCGGCAATGTCGAAGCCGTAATGCGGCTGCCGCGGCTCGCCGTTCAGGATGCGCTGGCTGCCGAAGACGCCGCTGATGCGTCCGCGCGCAGGCCAGGCGAGCGGCGCGACGAAGCCGGTGAGCGCCGAGTCCTCATTGCGCGCCGCGCGCAGGCGTTCGCGTTCGGCGGTGATGCGGCGCAGCGCCGCCTCGTCGGGCGTCACTTGCGCGGGCGGCAGGCCGGTGATGCGCTGCACCGACCACTCGCGCTTGCGCACCGCGAGTGCGCGCAGCTCGCCGCGCCGGCCGGGTTCCGTCACCGAAAGCTGCGCGCTGCTTCCGTGGTCGCGGCCGAAGCCGAAGGCGAAGTCGCCCTGCGGGCTGACGCGAACGCCGCGCCCGTCCAGCGCCATGCGCGTGCCGGGCGGCACGGTGCCGACAAGCAGCCCGCCCTGCGCCGGCTCGCCGCGCCATTGCAGCGCCTGCGCATGGCGGGCGAGCAGCAGCGCGGGTGCAGCCAGAAGCATGCGACGTCCGATCACAGCAGCGTCCCCTGTTCCGTTCCCTTCTTCGCCTTCGCACGACGCGGCGCCTCGCCTTCGGCCGTGGCGACGACCTGCCCGTCCGCGAAGCCGATGGACAGGCGCGCGCCCGGCGCCACCGCGGCGGCGCGCGTCAGCGGTTCGCCCTCCGCATCGCGCACCAGCGCGAAGCCACGCGCCAGCACCGCGTTGTAGGACAGCGCCTCCAGCTGGCGCGACGCGCCGGCGAGCATCGCGCGACGCTCGCGCAGCAGCGCGAGCACCGGCGCCGCGGAGAAGGCATGCAGCGCGCGCGCGCCGCGCAGCCGCTGCACGCACCGGGCGAAGGCGGCGACGCGCCGCCCGTCGAGCAGCGCCACCGCATGGCGCCGCGCCGCGATGGATTCGCGCGGATGCGGCACGGCCAGCGGCGCCAGCGCATCGCGCTTCAAGCGGACGAAGGCGCGCAGCGCATCCGGCAGGCTCTCGCCCGCCTCGTCCAGCCGGCGGCGATACTCCAGCACGCGCGCCGGGATGTCGGGCAGGCGGCGTTCCAGGCGCAGCAGCGTCGTCTCCGCCGCGCGCCGCTGCCGCATCGCGGCGCCGCGCAGCCGGGCGCCGGTCTGGTCCAGCGCCGCTAGAAGATCGGCGCGCGCGGGCACCGCCATCTCCGCCGCCGCGGTCGGCGTCGGCGCGCGGCGGTCCGCGGCGAAGTCGATCAGCGTCGTGTCGGTCTCATGCCCAACGGCGGAAATCAGCGGGATGGGACAGGAAGCGGCGGCCCGGACGACGATCTCCTCGTTGAAGGCCATCAGGTCCTCGAGGCTGCCGCCGCCGCGCGCGACGATCAGCACGTCTGGGCGCGGGATCGGCCCATCGTGCGGCAGCCGGCCAAAACCTTCGATCGCGGCGGCGATGCGCTCCGCCGCGCCCTGCCCCTGCACCGGCACGGGCCACAGCAGGATGCGGCGTGGGAAGCGCCGCGCGATGGTCGTGCGGATGTCCTGGATGACGGCGCCGGCCTCGCTGGTGACCACGCCGACGACGCGCGGCAGCCCGGGCAGCACGCGCTTGCGGCCGGCCTCGAACAGGCCCTCCGCCGCCAGCCTGACGCGCAGCTTCTCGATCCGCGCCAGCAGCGCGCCCTCGCCGGCATACTCCAGGCGGTCGATGACGAGCTGGTATTTCGAGCGGTCGGCATAGGTGGTGAGCTTGCCGGTGGCGATCACCTCCACGCCGTTCTCCGGCTGCACCGATAGCCGCGGCACGGCGGATTTCCACACCACCGATTCCAGCTTCGCGGATTCGTCCTTCAGCGAGAGATAGATGTGCCCGGACGGATAGCGCTTGCACTCCGTGATCTCGCCGCGCACGCGCACGCGGCCGAAGGCCCCTTCCAGCGTCCGGCGGATCGCGCCGGAAATCTCGGAAACGCTGAATTCGGGCACGTTGGCACCGGAGGCGGGGGCCCCGGCGACGGGCGGCGTGGTGTCCATGGCCGGACCCTATGCTAGGACGCGCCGGTGCGGAACCTTCCGTGCGGGACGTTGCGGGGTGGCGCGATGCGGGTGCTGGTGGTGGGCGGCGGCGGCAGGGAACATGCCTTGTGCTGGGCGCTGTCCCGCTCGCCCCTGCTCACGAAGCTGTGGTGCGCGCCGGGCAATCCCGGCATCGCGGAGGTCGCGGCCTGCGTGCCCATCGGCGCAACGGATGTCGCCGCGCTGGTCCGATTCGCGCGGCAGGAGAGTGTGGAACTGGTCGTCGCCGGGCCGGAGGCGCCGCTGACGCTCGGCCTCGCGGGTGCCTGCGCCGAGGCGGGGATCCCCTGCTTCGGGCCGAGCGCCGCCGCGGCGCAGCTCGAGGGCAGCAAGGCCTTCTGCAAGGCGGTGGCCGACGAGGCCGGCGTGCCCACCGCCGCCTGGCGACGCTTCGACGATGCCGCGGCCGCGCGCGCCTATATCCGCGCGCAGGGTGCGCCGATCGTCGTGAAGGCCGATGGCCTCGCCGCCGGCAAGGGCGTGGTCGTCGCGGCGACGGTCGAGGAGGCCGAGGCCGCGATCGCCGACATCATGGAAAGCCGCGTGCATGGCGAGGCCGGCGCGACCGTGGTGATCGAGGATTTTCTCCAGGGCGAGGAGATCTCCTTCTTCGCGTTGTGCGACGGGGAGACGGCGCTGCCCTTCGGCGCCGCGCAGGACCACAAGCGCGTGGGCGAGGGCGATACCGGCCCCAACACCGGGGGCATGGGCGCCTATTCCCCGGCGCCATCCTTCACGCCCGCGCTGCAGCAGCAGGCGATGGAGCGCATCGTGCTGCCGACGCTGCGCGCGATGGCGCGGCGCGGCACGCCCTTCCGCGGCGTGCTCTTCGCGGGGCTGATGCTGACTGCGGCAGGACCGAAGCTGATCGAGTTCAACGTCCGTTTCGGCGATCCCGAATGCCAGGCGCTGATGCTGCGCCTGCGGTCGGACCTGCTGCCCGCGCTGCTGGCCGCCGCGCAGGGGAGTCTGGCCGGCGTACAGCTTGCGATGTCGGACGATCCCAGCCTGGTCGTGGTGATGGCGGCGGAAGGCTATCCCGGCACGCCGCGCAAGGGCACCGAGATCCGCGGGCTCGCCGCCGCCGCTGCGCTGCCCGGCGTGCGCATCTTCCATGCCGGCACCGCGCGGCGCGCGGATGGCGCGATCCTGGCCGATGGTGGGCGCGTGCTCGGCATCGGCGGCACCGCCGCGACGCTGCGCGCGGCGCGCGACGCGGCCTATGCGGCGGTGGACGCGCTGGACTGGCCGGGCGGCTTCTGCCGGCGCGATATCGGTCACCGCGCATTGTGAAGGAGGCGACGCAGTTGCACAGGCCGCTCATCGCGCTCGACGGCTACAACCTCTCTCTCGAACAGGGGACCGGCGTCGCGACCTATGCCCGCGGCCTGTCGCACCGGCTGAAGGCGCTCGGGGCGGAGGTCGGCGTGCTCTATGGCCACCGCTCCTCCGCCGGGAAGGACGGGCTGCTGCGCGAGGTCACCTTCTTCGATCCGCGCGGCGACCTGCCCGGCTGGCGCCGCCCGCTCGACGACACGATGCGCATGCTGCGCCTGCGCTTCGGCGTGCAGGCGGTGGAGGTGCCGATCGGCAGCGTCGAGACGACCTCGCTCGCCGCGCGCCTGCCGGCCTTCGACCGGATCTGGAACATCCCGAGCCTGTATCGCGCCGCCGTGCTCGGCTTCGGCGCCAGCCGCCGCTTCGGCCGCGTCCGCCTGCCCAACGCGCCGAAGCTGATGCACTGGACCTATCCCGTGCCGCTGACCGCCGAGGGCCCGGGCCAGGAAGCCCTGCCCAACATCTACACCATCCACGACCTGGTGCCGCTGCGCCTGCCCTTCACCACGCTCGACAACAAGAAGCGCTACCTCGGCACGGTGCGCGGCATCGCGGAGCGCGCGACGCATATCGTGACGGTCAGCGAGGCGTCGCGCCGCGACATCATCACCCTGCTCGGCGTGCCGGAGGAGAAGGTCACGAACACCGGCCAGGCGGTGGAACTGCCGGACCCTGCGACACTGAAGCCGGAATCGCTGGTCCGGTCGGAACTGGAAGGCTTCTTCGGCCTGCACTGGCAGAAATACTTCCTGTTCTTCGGCGCGATCGAGCCGAAGAAGAATGTCGGGCGGCTGATCGAGGCCTATCTCGCCACCGGGTCCGAGCATCCGCTGGTGATCTGCGGCAAGCAGGCCTGGAACGCGCATCAGGAGCTCGGCCTGCTGTATGAGGACGACCGCCGCGAATTCGTCCCGCGCGGCCCGGTGGAGGGCGTGCAGGGCCTGCAGCGCAAGCTGCGCGACAAGGTGATGCTGATCGACTACGTGCCGGGCCGCCTGCTGACCGGGCTGATCCGCGGCGCGCGCGCGATGCTGTTCCCCTCGCTGTACGAAGGCTTCGGCCTGCCCGTGGTGGAGGCGATGCATCTCGGCGCGCCGGTAATGACCTCCAACACCTCGTCCCTGCCGGAAGTGGCGGGCGATGCCGCGCTGCTGGTGGACCCCTACGACACGCGCGCGATGGCGGAGGCGATCCAGCGCCTGGACGCCGACGCCGCGCTGCGGGCGGAGCTTGCGGCGCGCGGCCCGAAGCGCGCGGCGACCTTCAACGCCGAGGACTACGGGAAGCGGCTGCGAGAGATGTATGCGCGGCTGGGGATCAGGCTGGAGGCGCCAGCCTAGCAGCACGGATTCCGTTGCGGCGGCGGCCCGGAGCGTGGGAGGCTGTCGTCGGGGAGGACGGCGCGATGGCAGTCCCGACATTCAACCCGGCGAAGGCCAAGGTGATCCTGCCCGCGCCGGGCAAGGCCGAAACGGGCGATGGCGACACCATGCGGCTCGACCTGCCCTTCCGCCTCGTATCGGTGGACACGCCTGAAAAATCGAATGTCGGCGGCAAGCCGGCGGTGGCGCAGAAGCGGCTGGACGCGGCGCTGGAGGTGCTCGGCGAGCTTTCCGGCCGCAGCGGCGTGCCGTCCGGCTTCGCCGACTATTTCGCACCCCGGATCGCCGATGGCGGTGCGGTGCGCCACTACGCGGCCGCGGAGGAAGCGACAAACCAACTGCGCAAGCTGCGGGCCGAGACCACCACCGGTGCGAAGGGCAAGGCGCGTGAACTGGCGGTGATTCCAGCAGGCGAGGTGGTGGACGGGAACGGGCGCATGCTCGCCTATGTCGCGCCGTATCTGACGAAGGCGGAGCGCGACAGGCTCCCCGTCACCTCCAGGAAGCGGCGGACCTTCAACCTGTCGCTGGTGGCGGAAGGCTGGGCGGCAAGCTTCCCCATCTGGCCGTCCTTTCCTTCGCGCCGCACGGATCTCGATGCCTTCCTGGACGCGGCGGGCACGGCATGGCGGCGTGGCAAGGGGAACTGGGCAGGCGGCAACAAGGCCGCGCTGCTCACCGGCTACGAATTCCGCGCGCTGATCAAGATCGGGCGCGCCCGGCTGGACGGCATCCTGCAGTCCGACGGCACGCGGCGAGAGGCCACGTCGCGCGACTTTCTCTCTGCCTTCGAACGGCGTTGCGTGGACCGAGCCGGCGTGAACCATGGGCGTTTCGGCTTCGTCGCCGTGCCGCATGGCGATCGCCTCTGGAGCTGGACGCAGAAGGCGGCAGGGGAACTCCAGGACTATCTGGGCGCCTGATCAGGCCTGCGCCCGAAAAAAGACCAGCCGCGCCGCGCCATGCGCGCGTTCGGCCACCGGCTCGAAACCCGGCACCTCCAGCGCCTCGCCCTTTGCGACCTCGGCCACCAGCAGCGCGTCCGGGGCGATCCAGCCGGCGGCGCCGAGTGCCGCGACCGCGCGCGGCACCAGGTCCTTGCCATAGGGCGGGTCGAGGAGGATCAGCGAACAGGGCGCATCCGCGCGCGGCGGCTTCGTCGCGTCGCCCGGGATCACGCGCGTGGTGTCCGCTTCCCGCAGCGCCGCGATGTTGGTGCGCAGCGCGGCCAGGGCGGCGCGGTCCTGCTCGATGAACACGGCCCGCGCCGCGCCGCGCGACAGCGCCTCCAGCCCCAGCGCCCCGGTGCCTGCGAAGGCGTCGAGCACGCGCGCGCCCTCCACCCGCTCGCGCCCGGACCAGGGCGCGTGCCACAGCATGTCGAACAGCGCCTGGCGCACGCGGTCCGAGGTCGGGCGCGTCGCGTCGCCTTGCGGCGCGACCAGGCTACGACCGCGGTGACGGCCGGCGACGATTCGCATGCGGCCTGCGCGGCGCGGCGTTACGGGCGCGGGGGATGCTGCGCGCCCCGGGCGGTGGGGGCGCGGGTGGCGGCGGCGGCGCTTCCGCCGGCGCGTCTCCGCCCCGCCGCCGCTGCGGCTTCTCGCCGATGCCGAGCTGCTCGCGCAGGATGCGCGGATGCACCTCCTCCACGCCGGCGCGCGGCAGCGCGCCGAGCTGGAAGGGACCGTAGGCCACGCGGATCAGCCGCGTGACCTGCAGGCCGAGATGCGCCATCACGCGTCGCACCTCGCGGTTCTTGCCTTCCTTCAGGCTGATCGTGAGCCAGGCATTGGTGCCCTGGCGGGAATCGAGCCCGGCCTCGATCGGGCCGTAGGCGACGCCATCCACCGTCACGCCGCGCGCCAGCGCCGCCAGCGCGCGTTCGTCCACGGGACCATGCACGCGCACGCGGTAGCGCCGCAGCCAGCCGTTGGACGGCAGTTCCAGCCGCCGCGCCAGCTCGCCATCGTTGGTCAGCAGCAGCAGCCCCTCGGAGGTGATGTCGAGCCGCCCGATCGAGACGACGCGCGGCATGCCCGGCGGCAGCTTCTCGAACACGGTGGGGCGGCCCTGCGGGTCGCGATGCGTCGTCACCAGGCCATCGGGCTTGTGGTAGCGGAACAGCCGCGTGCGCTCCGGCGCCGCGACCGGCTTGCCCTCCACCGCCACCTTGTCGCCGGCCGCGACGAAGGTCGCCGGCGTTTCCACTGTCTTGCCGTTGAGCTTCACCTTGCCTTCGGCGATCAGCTTCTCCGCATCGCGGCGCGAGGCGATGCCGGCACGCGCGAGATACTTTGCGATGCGCTCGCCACGCTTGTCGTCTTCCTCGGTCTCGTCGGTCATTCGCGCGCGGCCCGGATGAAGGCTTCGAAGATCGCGGGATCGCGCGGATCAACGGCGTATTCGGGATGCCACTGCACGCCGAGGGCGAAGCGATAGGCGGGATGCTCCACGCCCTCGATCACGCCGTCGGGCGCGATCGCGTTCACCACCGCGCCCTCGCCCGGCGTCGCCACCGCCTGGTGATGCGCGCTGTTCACGGCGAGCTTCGTCGCGCCGACGATCGTCGCAAGCCGCGTGTCGTCCAGCACGCGCACCACATGCCCCGGTTCGGTGCGCGGGTTGGGCTGCTCATGCGCCAGGGCGTTCTCCACCTCGTCGGGGATGTGCTGGATCAGCGTGCCGCCGAAGGCCACCGCCAGAAGCTGCTGCCCGCCGCAAATGCCGAGCACCGGCAGGTCGCGGCGCAGCGCCTCCTTCACCGCGGCCAGCTCGAAATCCGTGCGGCCGGGCTTGAGCGTGACCTTCGGATGCGGCGGCCCGCCGCCCCAGAGCGCCGGGTCCACATCGAACGCCCCGCCGGTCACCAGCAGGCCGTCCAGCGTGTCGAGGTAGTCCGCGGCGAGCTCCGGGTGATGCGGCAGGGCTACCGGCAGCCCACCCGCGGCGATCACGGCGGAAAAATAGTTCTGGCGGAGCGCGTACCAGGGCAGCTTCGACCAGCCGCCGGCCGGTTCCGCATCCAGGGTCACGCCGATCACGGGGCGGGATGGCATGCGGCCTTGCTAGACCCGCGCGCCGCGCCGCGGCAAGGATCGCGCATGTCGCCGATGGAACTCGCCCTGGCCGAGGCCCGCACCGCCGCCGCGCGCGGTGAGGTGCCGGTCGGCGCCGTGGTCACGGACTCCGCCGGCACCGTGCTGGCGCGCGCCGGCAACGAGGTGGAGGCGCGCCGCGATCCCTCCGCCCATGCCGAGATGCTGGCGCTGCGCGAAGCCGCCGCGGCCACGGGCGACAAGGTCCTGCCGGAGGCGACGCTCTGGGTCACGCTCGAGCCCTGCGCGATGTGCGCCGCGGCCGCCAGCTTCTTCCGCGTGAAGCGCGTGGTCTTCGGCGCCTATGACCCGAAGGGCGGGGCGGTGGAGCACGGCCCGCGCTTCTTCGCCCAGCCCACCTGCCACCACGCGCCCGAGGTCGTGGGCGGCGTGCGGGAGAGCGAGGCCGCGGCCCTGCTGCGGGACTTCTTCGCCGGGCTGCGGCAGGGCTAGGCGCGCGCCTCCACCACGCCGCCGAAGCGCGGGTCCCAGCACCAGGGCGCGTTCGGCCCCACCGTGACACCGCCCTGGAAGCGCGGCGCCGGCACGTGCCGCGCTTCGCCGCGCAGCACCGCCTCGCCTTGCGCCGTCAGGCGCCAGGCCGCGCCGCGTTCCAGCAGCCGGCGCGGCCCCTCGGCCAGGCGCGCGCGGAGGTCGAGGATGATCAGGTCCGTCACCTGGAACACCGGGTCCGCCGCCAGCATCGCGCGCAGCACCGCGCCGTCCTCGCTGGCGCCGGCCGCCACGGCCTGCAGCAGCAGCCGCTCGGTCAGGGCCAGGCCATCCGTCGTCCAGGGCAGGTCCTGCAGGTGGCGACGCATCGCCGCGCTCAGATGGGGCAAGGGCGAAGGGCGGCGCCACAGCCCGTCCAGGGTGCGGGGATCCTCCGCCGCGAAGCCCTCCCAGGCCAGCGCCCCCGCTTCGAGCTGGGCCCGCGTCAGCGGCGCCGGCGCCAGCGCAGCCAGTTCGGCATCGGGCAGGGCCGCAAAGGGGCGCACGCCATCGGCGGGCATCAGGAACAGCCGCCCCTCCAGCGCGCGGCGCTCCGCCAGCAACCCCAGCACGCGGATCAGCGCCGCCTGGTCCCACAGATCGTGCTCGAACCACAGCAGCACCCGCTCGAACCGGTCGAGCCCGTTCAGCGCGGCGTATTCGGCGCCGAGGCGCAGCCGCACATCCTGCAGCGCCGCGCCGTAATGCAGCGCGACGAAGCGCGCGCGGATGCCGAGATAGGCCATCAGCCCGTCCGCGCCGACCGGCCCCTGGCAGACCGGATCGGCGAAGGCGAGGTAGTCGCCGGCCCATCCCGCCGCGGGCAGACGCGCCCGCAGGTCGTCGCCGCAGCGGAGATGGGCGGTGCCCAAGGCGACGATGGCTGGCGCCTAAAGCCGCAGCCCGAGGCGGCGGATCATCGCGCCTTCCTCGGCGAACTGCTTGCGCGCGAAGGCGTCGTATTCGGCCGGGCCGAGATACCAGGGCGCCATGTCGAAGCGATCCAGGATCGCGACATGCGCCGGGTCGAACAGCGCCGCGCGGAACGCCGCGTCCAGCACCCGCACCACCTCCGGGTTCATGCCTTTCGGGCCGGCGATGCCGTAGGGCGAGGCGGAGACGATGTCGATGCCGCTCTCGCGCAGCGTCGGCGTCTCCGGGAAGCGCTTGGCGCGCTCCGCGCTCCAGACCGCCAGCAGCCGCATCTGGCCCGACTTCACCAGCTCCGCCCAGCCGGAGCTGTCGGAGCTCACCTGGATCTGCCCGCCGAGCAGCGCCTGCGCGTTCTCCGCCCAGCCGCGGAAGGGCACATGCGTCCACTCGATGCCGCGGGTGCCGGCGATCTGCTCCATGGTGATGTGCAGCGAGGTGCCGACGCCCGGCGTGCCGTAGTTCACCTTGCCGGGATTGGCCTTGGCGTAGTCCAGCAGATCGCCCAGCGTCCGCCAGGGCGCGTCGGCGCGCACCACCGTGCCGAACAGGTAGCCGGTGATGTGGCTGACATAGGTGAAATCCTCCAGCGGGTTGAACAGCGCCCGCTGCGCCATCTGCGGATGGCGGAACACGCTGATGGGCATCTGCGACACGGTGTAGCCGTCGGGCCGCTCCTGCAGCAGCGACTGCGGCCCGAGCACGCCGCCCGCGCCGGGCTTGTTGTCGATGATCACCGGCTGGCCGAGCCGCTTGGCGACCTGCTCGCCGAAGGCGCGCATCTGCACATCCGTCGTGCCGCCCGCGGCCCAGGGGACGATCAGGCGGATCGGCCGGTCCGGGAAACGCCCCTGCGTGCCCTGGGCATGCAGCGAGGGTGCGGCGAGCAGGCCGGCGCCGGCCAGCAGGACGGCGCGGCGCGTGGCGGCGATGGGCATGGGTGACCTCCCCGATGGCGGCAGGCCTTGGATGGCCCGTCCGGACGCTATGCTGCATGGGTAGCGGCGGGGCGCAGCGGCCGCAACCTTGCCATTAGGACGGCTTTAAGTTGCCCCAGCGGAAGATTGCGCCATGACGATCCGGCTGATTCGCCGCCGATCGCGAGCGATCCTGCTTGCCGGCGGCCTGTTCCTTGTCACCGCCCTGGGCGCCGGCGCCGCCCTGCAGAGCCATCGCCACCTGAAGCACAAGCAGGATCGCATCGTCACGCTGCATCGCAAGGTGGCCGACGCGCAGCGGCTGCTGCTGCTGGTCGCCGAAAGCCAGGCGGTGATCCGCCACTGGATGATCTCGGGCCGCATGGAGGATCGCGACGCCTCGCTGCGCGCCGGCGATGCGCTCGCCACGCAGGGCCGGGAGTTGGCGGCGCGGCTCGCAGGCCCGCTCGCCGCGCGCGGCCTGCCACCCGTGGGGGAGATGCTGGAGCATGTGCTGCGCGTCCGCGACCAGGCGCATGCGATGATCGAATCCGGGGCGCTGGACGCCACGCGCCAGGCGGTCGTGCAGGGCGGCGGCCTCTCCGCCGTCGCGCAGCTGCGCGAGGTGCTGGGCAGCTTCCGCAGCAACATCGAGGAGGAACTCGGCGCGCTGGACGCCGAACTGCGCGAGGGGCAGGCGGCGGGACTGCTGCTGGTCGGCGCTTCTTCGCTGCTGATGCTCGCCATGCTGCTCGGCGCCGTCGGGCAGCTCGCGCGCCGTCGCGCCGCGGCGGAGCGCGCGCGCGCCGCGATGGATGCGCGCGGGCGGGAGGTCGCGGCGCTGTTCCGCATGGGCGAGCTGCTGCAGAGCAGCCACGCGCCGGAGGACATCCGCCGCGTCGTCTCCCACACCGCGGCGGAACTGCTGCCGGACCTTTCCGGCGCCTTCTACATCTTCAACAATTCCCGCGACCGGCTGGACATGCTCGGCCTCTGGGGCGCGCGCGGCCTGCCGCCCGACCTGCCGGAGCATTTCGCGCCTGACGAATGCTGGGCGCTGAAGCGCGGCCGCCCGCATGGCCCCGCCACCGGCGAGAACCTCCGCTGCGACCATCTCGGCGAGGCCGAGACCTGCCTGCTCTGCGTGCCGATGCAGGCGCGCGGCGAGGTCTATGGCGTGCTGAGCTTCTTCCATCCGGAGCGGCGCACGATGAGCACGACGGAGATCGAGCTCGCGCAGGCGCTGGCCGATGGCGTCTCCCTCGCGCTGGCCAATCTCGCGCTCCGGGAGCAGCTGCGCAGCCAGGCGCTGCGCGACGAGCTGACAGGCCTGCACAATCGCCGCTTCCTGGACGAGACGCTGCCGCGCCTGGTGGCGCATGCGGAACGGCGCAGCGCCTCCCTCGCGGTGCTGATGCTCGATCTCGATCACTTCAAGCAGGTCAACGACCGTTACGGCCATGCCGCGGGGGATGCCGTGCTGCGGGAGGTCGGGCGCCTGCTGCAGGCGCGGCTGCGCCGCATGGACCTCGCCTGCCGCTATGGCGGGGAGGAGCTGATCGTGCTGATGCCCGACTGCAACGCGGCCGAGGCGCTGGTCCGGGCGCGCGAGCTCTGCGACCAGGTGCGCGGCCTGCACGGCGGGGCATCGGGCGCCCTGCCGCAGGTCACCGTCTCGATCGGCGTGGCCGCCTGGCCCGAGCATGGGGAGCAGGTCGGGAAGGTCATCGAGGCGGCGGATGCCGCGCTCTATGCGGCGAAGCGGGCCGGCCGCGACCGAGCGCTGCCGGCCGAGGCGCTGGCCGACCCGCTGCCACTGCCGGGCTGAATCGCCCCGCCCGGCATGCATGCCCGGCACCCGCCGGCGCCCCCGCCCCAAGGCTGCCTTCCCTTTTTTTGGGGGCTGCGACATACCGCCTCCGCCGGCTCGCGCCGGTTGCGAAAGTTCAGGCAGGATTCCCGCATGTCCGCAGCGACCGCCGACCAGATCGTGCCCGTGATCCTCTCCGGCGGCACCGGCACGCGCCTCTGGCCGCTGTCGCGGGAGGGCTATCCGAAGCAGTTCTGGCCGCTCGCCGCCGGCCGCACCATGCTGCAGGAGACGTCCTGGCGCGCCACCGGCCCGGGCTTCGCGCCGCCTGTCGTGGTCTGCAGCGAATCCCATCGCTTCCTCGTTGCCGAGCAGTTGCGCGAAATCGGGCAGGAAGGCGGGCAGGTTGTGCTGGAGCCGGTGGCCCGGAACTCCGCCGCCGCCATCGCCGCCGCCGCGCTGCTGGTCGGCGAGCACCGGCCGGACGCGGTGATGTGGATCCTGGCCGCCGACCACGCGATCAAGGACGTGCCCGCCCTGCTCGGCGCGCTGGAGGCCGCCGCCGCCGCCGCCCGCGCCGGCCGGATCGTCACCTTCGGCATCCGCCCCACCCACCCCGAGACCGGCTACGGCTACATCGAGACCGGCGCCGCCCTGCCCGGCACCGAGGCTGGCGGCCATGCCGCGCAGGCCGTCGCCCGCTTCCTGGAGAAGCCGGACGCCGCCAAGGCCGCCGACCTGGTGGCGGGCGGCCGGCATCTCTGGAACAGCGGCATGTTCGTCGCGACCGCCCGCACCCTGCTCGAGGAGTTCGAGGCGCACGCCCCCTCCGTGCTCGCCGCGGTGCGGGAGGCGGTGGCGGATGCCAGCCGGGACCTTGGCTTCGTGCGCCTCGGCAAGGGCTTCGCCGCCGCGCCGTCCATCTCGGTGGACTATGCGATCATGGAGCGCACCGCGCTGGCCGCCGTGGTGCCCTGCGATCCCGGCTGGTCCGATGTCGGCTCCTGGGGCTCGATGTGGGACATCACGCCGAAGGACGCGGCCGGGAATGCCACCGTGGGTCCCGTCGCGCTGGTCGATGCCCGCAACTGCTTCGTCCGCTCGGAAGGCATCCTGGCCGGCGTGGTGGGGCTGGAGGACGTGGTGCTGGTCGTCACCGACGACGCGGTGCTCGCCTGCCGCCGCGACCGCGCGCAGGACGTGAAGCTGCTGGTCGAGAAGCTGAAGGCCGAGAAGCGCAGGGAGGCGACGGAGCACCGCCGCGTCTACCGCCCCTGGGGCAGCTACGAGGGCATCGCGCTGGGCAGCCGCTTCCAGGTGAAGCGCATCATGGTGCGGCCGGGCGCCAAGCTGAGCCTGCAGAAGCATTTCCACCGCGCCGAGCACTGGGTGGTGGTGGACGGCACCGCCATCGTCGAGCGCGACAAGGAACGCATCCTGCTGCGCGAGAACGAGAGCGTCTACCTGCCGCTCGGCTGCGTCCACCGGCTGGAGAATCCGGGGATGATCCCGCTGACGCTGATCGAGGTGCAGGTCGGGTCCTATCTCGGCGAGGACGACATCGTCCGCTTCGAGGACACCTACGGCCGCGCCTGACGGGGCGGGCCGCCGGGCCTCCGAGGCGCCACCCCGGCAGGGCGCCGCCGCCAGCCCCGCGCAGCATCCCTCGTTGCGGGAACCGTCCAAATTCGGCATGTTTGCGGCCGAATATGTGACAGACTCCGCCGGGGGCAGGGATGGACGCGGTCTTCAACCAGACCAGCGGCGCCTCTTTCGCGACGCTGAGCGAGGCGATCCTCGCGTCGCAGCCGCATGACGTCCTCATCCTCGCGCCCGGCAGCTATGTCGAGGACTTCCCGGACCTCACCCACAGCCTGACGATCCGCTGCGA
Source organism: Falsiroseomonas bella (assembly GCF_003173615.1). Classification (GTDB taxonomy): domain Bacteria; phylum Pseudomonadota; class Alphaproteobacteria; order Acetobacterales; family Acetobacteraceae; genus Falsiroseomonas; species Falsiroseomonas bella. Next base: position 1,598,356 of record NZ_QGNA01000001.1, read on the forward strand.
CGACGGCATGGCGGCGCTGACGCGCGCCACGCCGCTGACGGTGGACGGCCGCGCCATCCTGAACGTGCCGGGCAATCTCGGCGTGGAACTGACGCTGGTCGGGCTGGAGGTCTACGGCGCGGCCCGGCCCGGCCCCGACACCAACGGCGCCGGCCTGCTGCACGAATCCGGCAACGGCAACCTCACCATCGAGCGCTGCTACTTCCACGGCAACGAGAACGGCGTGCTGGTCGGCTCGGCCAATGCGTCGAGCCCGCCGGGCGGGATGAACGTGGTCATCCGCAATTCCGAGTTCAGCAACAACGGTGCCCCACCCGGCAGCCCCTACGCCGCGGGCGGCAAGTGCCACAACATCTACATCAACGCCGCCACCACCGCGCTGATCGAGGACAACTACATCCACTCGGTCTTCTCGCAGGGCCACCAGATCAAGACACGGGCGGCGGTCAACACCATCATCAGCAACCGCATCGAGGACCTGCCGCAGCTCGGCAAGACCGGCTTCGGCTCGAGCTATTCCATCGACATCTCGAATGGCGGCGTCGCGGTGATCCGCGACAACGTCATCGCCAAGGGTCCCTATTCGGTCAACAAGCACCTCATCTCCTATGCCGGCGAGGGGCTGAGCTACCCGGCCAATTCGCTGCTCGTCGAGGGCAACCAGTTCGTCAATGACCGCCCCGACGGCGCGACCATCCTGCTCAACCGCATGGACGGCAGCGCCGTCACCGGCATTCCGATCGCCGTGACGGGCAACGCCTATGCCGGCAGCTATGCCTTCGACTTCACGGGCGACATCTTCGTCGGCGGCGCGAGCGACGATCTGCTGGCGGGAGGCCCCGGCGCGGACAGCCTGGTCGGCGGCGTCGGGAACGACACCTACCTCGTGAACGATGCCGGCGACCGCATCACGGAGGCGTCGGGCGCGGGCAACGACACGATCCTCACCACGCTGTCGGCCTACACGCTCGCCCTGAACTTCGAGGGCCTCGTCTTCGTCGGCGAGGGCGGCTTCGCGGGCACCGGCAACGGGGCGGCCAACCTGCTGGCCGGCGGCGCCGGCGACGACACGCTGGATGGCGGTCTCGGCGCGGACACCCTGCAGGGCGGCGCGGGCGACGACCTCTACTACGTCAACGAGATAGGCGACCGCGTGGAGGAAGCGGCCGACGAAGGCGTGGACGGCATCGTCACCGCGCTGTCCTATGTGCTGCCCGACAACGTGGAGAACCTGACGCTGACGGGCGGCGCCGGCGTCAGCGGCACCGGCAACGGGCTCGACAACCGCCTGCTGGGCAACGCCGGCAACAACCGCCTCGCCGGCGAGGGCGGCGACGACACGCTGTCGGGCGAGGTCGGTGCCGACACGCTCGATGGCGGCGCGGGCGCGGACAGCATGGCCGGCGGCGCCGGCAACGATCTCTATGTCGTGAACGATGCCGGCGACCGCGTGCTGGAAGTGCCCGGCGCGGGACTGGACGAGGTCCGCACCAGCTTCGGCCTGCATGTGCTGGCGGCGGAGGTGGAGAACCTGACCTTCATCGGCACCGGCGGCTTCGTGGCGCAAGGCAACGACATCGCGAACCGGATCATCGGCGGCGCCGATGCCGACTCGCTCGCGGGCGAGCAGGGCAACGACACGCTCTCCGGCGGATCGGGCGCCGACACGCTCGACGGCGGCAGCGGCGCCGACAGCATGGCCGGCGGCGCCGGCGACGACATCTTCATCGTGGACGAGGCGGGCGACCGCGTGCTGGAGCTGACCGGCGCCGGCCTCGATACCGTGCGCACCACGCTGAACGCCTATGTCCTTCCGCTCTATGTCGAGGCGCTCTCCTTCATCGGCACCGGCAACTTCGCCGGCACGGGCAATACGCTCGCCAACGCGATCGCCGCCGGCGCGGGCGCCGACACGCTCGATGGCGGGGCCGGCGCCGACACGCTGACGGGCGGCGGCGGCGACGATACCTACGTCCTCGACAGCACGCTGGACCGCATCCAGGAGAGTGCGGGCGGCGGCACGGACACGGTGCGCACCATCCTGCGCAGCTACACGCTCGGCGCCGAGCTCGAGCACCTGACCTACACAAGCACCGCCACCTTCCGCGGCGTCGGCAATGCCGGCGACAACCGGATCACCGGCGGCACATCGGCGGACACGCTGGATGGCGGCGCGGGACTGGACACGCTGACCGGCGGCGCCGGCAACGACATCTATGTCGTGGACAGCGCCGGCGACGTCATCGTCGAGACCGGCGGCGGCATCGACACGGTGCTGACCACGCTCGCCGCCTACGACCTGGTGCCGCTCGCCACGGTCGAGAACCTCACCTTCACCGGCACGCTCGCCTTCACCGGCACCGGCAACGCGCTGGCCAACCGGATCACGGGCGGCGCGCAGGGCGATTCGCTGGAAGGCGGGCAGGGCGGCGACACGCTGTCCGGCGGCGCGGGGAACGACACGCTGGTGGGCGGGGAGGGCGCGGACAGCCTGGCTGGCGGCCTGGGCAACGACACCTTCCTCGTGACCGACGCCGGCGACCGCGTGCTGGAGGCGACGGGCGGCGGCACCGACACCGTGCTCACCACGCTCGGCGCCCACACGCTCGCCGCCGGCGTCGAGGCGCTGGTCTTCATCGGCACCGGCGACTTCGCGGGCACCGGCAACACTTCCGCGAACACGATCACCGGCGGCGACGGCGCCGATACGCTGAACGGCGGCACCGGCGCGGACACGCTGACCGGCGGCCTCGGCGACGACGTCCACGTGGTGGACAACCTGCTCGACCGCGCGGTGGAACTGCCCGGCGGCGGCTTCGACACGGTGCGCACCGCGCTCTCCTCCTGGACCCTCGGCGCCGAGCTCGAGGCGCTGGTCTACACCGGCGCCGGCAATTTCCGCGGCACCGGGAACGCCGCGGCCAATGCGCTGACCGGCGGCATCGGCGCCGACACGCTGGACGGCGGCGCGGGCCCGGACACGCTGGCGGGCGGTTCCGGCAACGACACCTACCTGATCGACGAGGCGGGCGACGTGATCGTGGAGGCGGGCGGCCTCGACACCGTGCGCACCACGCTGGCCACCTTCAGCCTCGCCCCCTACGCGGAGGTGGAGCAGCTCGTCTATGCCGGCGCCCAGGGCTTCGCGGGAACCGGCAACGCGCTGGCGAACCGGCTGACCGGCGGTGCGGCCGGCGACACGCTGGATGGCGGCGCCGGCGCCGACACCCTGACGGGCGGCGCGGGCCTCGACGTCTTCGTCTTCCTCGCCGGGGAGGCGGATGGCGACGTGGTGACGGATTTCGCCGGCGGCGGCGCGCTGGCGGGCGACAGCCTGCTCTTCCTCGGCTTCGGCACCGCCGTGGAGGGCGCGCAACTGACCCGGCTGACCACGACGGACTGGCTGGTGAGCTCGGGCGACGGGCTGGCGTCGGCAGTGATCCGGTTCAGCAACGCCACCACGATCCACGCGACCGACTACGCCTTCGCCTGAGCCCCGCGGGCTCTCCGCTTTCGCCTCCGGGGCGGGCAGGCTACGGATGGGGGCCATGTCCGCCGATGCGCCGTTGCCGACCGAGAGCGGGACCGATCCGGCCGGCGGCCCGCTCGTTGAGGCCGCGGCGCGGCGCATTGCCGGCGACTGGCGCGGGGCGGCGGCCGCCTATGCCGCGCATCTCGCCGCCCGGCCGCAGGATTGGGGCGCCTGGATCCAGCACGGCCATTGCGTGAAGGAGGCCGGCGATCCCGCCGGCGCGCTCGCCTCCTATCGCCGCGCCGAGGCCGGGCTGCCGGCCGATGCCGACCTGCAGCTGCAGATCGGGCACGCGCTCAAGCTCACCGGCGACCTGGCGGGCGCCCGCGAGGCCTATGGGCGCGCGCTGGAGCTCGACCCGGCGCATGGGACCGCCTGGCAGGAGGCGGTGGGGCTGCTGACCACGCCCGGCATCGACCTGGCGCCGCAGCGGCTGCGCCTGCTGGACGACCTCCGCCTCGTGCTCGACGTCTCGGACCTGCTGTCCTGGTTCGGCACGCATCGCGCCCCGAGCGGCATCCAGCGCATCCAGATGGAGATCGCGGCCGCCGCCGCGGCGCCGGATGCCGCGCCGGCCGACCTGCGCCTGGCCGTGTTCCGCCCGGAGCGCGGCGCCTGGCGCGAATTGCCGCCCGAGGCGTTCCAGCGCCTGAGGGCGCTGTCCCGCATGGGCGCCGATGCGCGGGAGGTCGAATGGGCCACCAGCCGCGCCCAGGTGGAGGCGGTGCTGGCGGCCGCGCCGGACTTCGCCTTCCCGGAAGGGGCCTGGCTGGTCAATCTCGGCACGGCCTGGTGGCTGGATGGCTATGACCAGGCGGTACGCGCCGCGCGCGCGGCGCGCGGCCTGCGCTATGCGGCGCTGGTGCATGACGCCGGCCCGGTGCTGGCGCCGGAGCACAGCGAGCCCGCCGCCGCCGCGCGCTTCGCGCGCTGGTTCGCCGCGCTGGCCGGCACCGCGGACCTGGTCCTGGCCGTCTCGGAGGCGACGCGCGGCGATGTGGCGCGGCTTGCGGCGCAGGCCCTGGCCGGCCTGCCCTTCCCGCCCCTGCGCCTGCTGCGCCCCGACGCGCCCCTGCCGCCGCCGCAGGCCGGCGCGGCGCATCCGCGCGAGGCGGAATTGCTGGGCGCGCCCTATGTCCTGTTCGTCGCCACCATCGAGAGCCGCAAGGACCATCTCTTCGTCCTGAACGCCTGGCTGGCGCTGCTGCGCCGGCATGGCGCGGCGGTGCCGCCGCTGGTTCTGGTCGGCCGCGCCGGCTTCCAGTCCGGCCCGGCGGTCGCGCTGCTGCAGCGCGCCCCGGCGCTGGCCGGGCGCGTCATCTGGCTGGACGACGTGGCGGACGACGCGCTGCATCGGCTCTACGCGGGCGCGCTCTTCACGATCTACCACTCGCAGCACGAAGGCTGGGGGCTGCCGGTCACCGAGGCGCTGGCGGCCGGCAAGGTCGTGGTGGCGCCGGCGCATTCGGGCCTGCTGGAATCAGGCCAGGGGCTTGCGCTGCACTACGCGCCAGGCAGCGAACCCGAGTTCCTGGCCCTGGTCGAGCGGCTGCTCCTCGAACCGGGCTTCCGCGAAGCCGCCGAGGCGCGCATCGCCGAGGGAAGGAGGCTGCGCAACTGGCGCGCCGTGGCGGCGGAGCTTGTCGCGACGCTCGCCGCCATGCCGCCGGAACCGACGGCCGGCCTGCCGCCGCCGCCGCTCGGCCTGGTGCATCGCCTGGGCGAGGCGGCCGCCGCGCAACCCGCAGCCGTCATGCTGTGGTCGGACCTGCTGCGCGACGGTGGCGGCTGGCTCCCGCCGGAGGCGTGGGGCTGCTGGACGCGGCCCGGCCGCACGCTGCTGCGGCTGCCGCTGCCACCCTGCGCGGGGCCGCTGCGCCTGCATCTCGCCCTGCGCGGCGCCGCCGCGCCGCGGGATGTCGTGCTGCGCCTCGGCCGCGGGGCGCGGCGGGAGGTGCAGGTCGCCGCCGGCGCGCGGCCCGTGATCGTGCTCGAACTTGCCGAGCCCGGCCCGGTCGCCGAACTCGCGATCGAGGCGGCACCCGCGGATGCGGAGGAGCAGGAGGAGGGCGCGCCCGTCGGCATCGGCGTGGTCGCCGTGATGGCCTGCGCGCCGGACGACCTTGCGGCGCGCCTCTCCTTCCTGGAACGCCTGCGCTTCGTCTGGCCGGAGCCGGCGTAGGCGCCGGCCCCCTACCTCAATCGAAGGTCCGATACACCAGCGCGGTCTGGAAGATCACGTTCAGCAGGTCGCTGCCGATCTGGAAGTATTTCGGATCGAGCATCGGCAGGGCGACGACCTCGTCGCCCGGCTCCGGCGCCTCGTTCGCATCGAGGATCAGCCGGCCGGAGGCCTTGCGGATCATCACCGAGCCGCTGGATCCACGCTCGGCGAAGCCGCCCGCCGCCTCGATGTAGTCGGAGAGGCGCATATTCTGCCGCCAGACCACCGCCTGCGGCGCGCGCACCTCGCCGCCGACCAGCACCGTCTCGACGCGTTCGGGGATGACGATGGTGTCGCCATCCTGCACCCGGACATCGGCGCAGCGCCCGCTGCGGTCCATCACCACCAGCCGCCCTTCCGGCGCCGTGCGCCGCGCGCGCTGGATGTAGCTGGCGACCAGGTTGGCCTCGGAGGCGCGGATCTGCGCCACGCCCGTCGTCGCCGACACCGCGAGGAAGAGCTGCCGCTCAAGCCGGTCCAGCGCCTCGTTGATGGTTCGCTGCTGCGCCTGCGCCAGGCCGGGCCGCAGCAGGAAGACGCCGCGGGTGTTCGCCAGGCGCGGATCCACCTCGATGTAGTCGAGCACCGTGCAGAGCGAGGCGTCGCGGTCGGCGATCAGCACCGAAGGCCCGATCCGGCTGCCCTCCACGCTGACGCGCACGGTCGGCGCCGGCGCGTCGGTGATGAAGCTGACCGTGTCCTGGTCGAGCAGCTGCGCGGAGGACAGCTCGCGCACCGTGACGTAGCGCGCGAAGGGCTGGCCGCCGCGGGTGCCGCGGATCACGGCATTGGTCGCGGCCGGCAGCGGTGCGGCCAGGCGCAGCAGCTCCGAGCCCGCCATGGCGCGGCCCGCCACCTCGAAGAGGAAGTTGTTGCGCACCGAGCCGTCCGCGCCCACCAGCGCGCCCTGCGGCGCGACCACGATCGTGTCGCCCTGCTGCAGGCTGATCTGCGGCAGGGAGCCGCTGAGCAGGAAGTTGTAGAGGTCCACCCGCGCCACGTCGCGCCCGCCGCGGCGGACCACGATGTTGCGGAAGGAGCCGCGCCCGGGATCCACGCCGCCCGCACGCGCCAGGTAGTCGATCACGCTTTCCGAGGCGGCGCCGAGATGCCGGCCCGGCAGGCGCACATAGCCGGTGACGAAGACGCCGAGCGAGCCGGTGGAGAGCACCGTCGCATAGACCTGCACCTGCTGCGCATAGACGCGGCGCACCTCGGACTCGACCACGCGCTGGATGTCGCCGGCGCGCGTGCCGGCAAGGCGGATCGGCCCGACCTGCGGGATGAAGACATTGCCGTCCTGGTCGATGATGGACTGCACCGAGCCTTCGACGAAGCCCCAGATGGTGATGGAGACGCGATCGCCCGGCCCCAGCACGTAGTTCGGGTTCGGCGTGTCGGCCGGGCTCGGCGGTGCGCGGTTGAACAGCGTCGCGCCGAACACCGCCGTGGCGGGGCCCGGCACGCGCATCGGGTCGCCGAGCGGCCCGACCGCGATCGCCCCGCCCTCGGCCTGCGTCGCGGTGCCGAGCCGCTGGGTGCTGATCGGGTCGTTGCGGTTCAGCAGCGCGTCCACGCCCTGCGGCGCGCCGGGCGGCAGGGGCTGCGCGGCCGGCGGCGCCGCGCCGCGCGGGGCGAGCCCCGGCGGCGGAAGCTGTGCCGCGACCGGCAGCGCATGCAGCAGCGCGAGGGCGAGAAGGACGGGAAGGCCGAAACGTCGCAGGGTCATCTCAGCTCGCATGCTCGCGTGCACTCACCACCAGCAGCCAGCCGATGCCGAACAGCACCGAGAGGCTGACGAAGACGGTCAGGGTGTTGAAGGTCGCCCGGGGATAGAGCGGGTATTCGGGCATCTGAGGCTCGGAGACCCGCATCACGAAGACCTGTTGGCGCAGCGCATCGGACCGCGCCGCCTCCAGCGAGCCGACGGCGGAGGCGAGCTCGCGATCCGCCATCATCCGCTCGAGCTCCAGCCGCTCGAAGGCGGCCACCTGCTGGGTCAGCGCCTCCTCGCCGCGGGTGACGCGCGCGCGCTCCGTCGCGATCTGCTGCTGCAGCGCGGCGACGCGGTTCTGCAGCACCTGCAGCTGCGGGTTGTCGGGCCGCATGAAGCGCCGCCGTTCCTCGTATTCGGTGCGCGCCTGCGCCAGCGCGCCCTGCAGCTGCGTGATGGTGGTCACCGCGCCGGTCGCGGTGCTGGCCGGGTCGAAGGCCTGCTCGCGCTCGCGGAAGCCGATCAGCGCCTCGCGTGCGGCGAGCACGCGGCGCTCGGCCTTGTCCACGTCCGCCTGCGCGGCGCGCAGCGTGTCGGCGATGCTGCGCGCGGTGAAGGTGTTCACCAGCTCCTCCGACCGGCGCAGCACTTCCTCCGCCAGGCGATGCGCGTCAGCCGGTCGGAAGGCATGCACGCGCAGCTGCATCACACCCGTCTCGGGGTCCAGGGTGACGATCACGCGGCGGCGGAAATACCACGCCAGCCATTCGAGCTGCGGCGTCTCCCACCAGAGCTCGCTGACGACATCTGCCTCCGGCCGGCGCCACATCTCCACCAGGTCGATGTCGCCGCGGATGGTGTTGACCGCCGCGTAGCTGCCGATCCAGGCGGCGACGGCCCGCGATTCCTCCATGCCGGAGCGGGCGCCGGAGATCGCGCTGGCGATGCCGCCGGCGCGCCCGGCGAGTGCGTCCACGGCGCTGCCGCCGCCGCCGCCGCGGTTGCGCACCAGGAAGCGGGCTTCCGACTCGTAGATGTTCGCCGCGTAGAACACGTAGTACGCGCCGACGATCAGCGTCGGCAGCAGCACGAGCAGCGCGAACCAGTGGCGCACGCCCATGCCGCGGCCGGCGGCAGCGCGCCGCGCGGGCTTCCCGCCCTGCAGCACCAGCGGCGGCGCGGCGCCCGCCGAGGCGAGCGGTTCAGAGGGCCTCGTAGGTGGCGATAGCTTCATCGAGTTCCTCGAAGAAGGTCAGCCGGCCCTCATGGAGGATCGCGGCGGTTTCGCAGAAGGTGCGGACATGCCAGGGCTGATGGCTCACCATCACCAGGGCGCGGCTGCGCAGGCGCGTCTCAAGGATGTGCTGGGTGCGCTCCATGAAGCGCTGGTCGCCGACGCTCGTCGCCTCGTCGATCAGGTAGCAGTCGAAGTCCATCGCCAGCGACAGGCCGAGCAGCAGGCGCGACATCATGCCGGCCGAGTAGGTCGAGACCGGCATGTACATGTAGTCGCCGAGCTCGGCGAAGTCGTCCACCGCCTGCACCAGCTCCTCGACCGGCTTCTCGTAGATGCGCGCGACGAAGCGTGCATTGTCGGCGCCGCTGAGCGAGCTGTGCACGCCGATGCCGTGCGCCAGCGGCCAGGAGACGGACATGCGCCGCTCGATCCGCCCGCGCGTGGGATACTCGACGCCGCCGAGCAGGCGCATCAGCGTCGACTTGCCCGAGCCGTTGCGCCCGAGGATGCCGAGCCGGTCGCCCGGGCGGATCACCGCGGTGGTGTCGCGCAGGATCCAGCGCTTCCCCCTTCCGCGCACCTCGTAGAACTTGCTGACATCCTCGAGCAGGATCATGGCGCGCGCTCAGAATTCGAGCTTCGGGCGCACGGCGCGCAGCGCCGCCAGCCCGAGCAGGTTGAACAGTCCCACCCAGAACAGCACGTAGCCCACGCTGTAGTAGCTCGGGAGCAGGTCGCCGAAGAAGCCATCTCGCACCATCTCGTGGATGTTCGCCTGCGGGTTCCACAGCATCAGGTCGCGGATCATCGGATCCAGCACGTGCAGCGGCACCAGCGCGCCGGACAGCGGCAGGCTGAGATAGATCAGCGGATGGATCAGCCGCTCGGCGATCTCCGAGACGGCGGAGACCGCAGCCGCCATCAGCCCGAGGCCCTGCGCCAGCAGGAACAGCAGCACGATGCCGATCAGCAGGGTGGGGATGTCGGCCGGCGGCTGGTCGCCCCAGATCGCGACGCCGACGACGATCATCGCCATCACCGTGACCACCGCCGCCATCTCAAGCAGGTGCCGCGCCAGCACCACGTCCAGCATCTTCACGCGCGAGTGGTACAGCAGCGTCATGTTGGCCCGCAGCGTGCCCGGCGCGCGGGAGATGATGGCGCGGAAGGTGAAGTAGGGCAGGTAGCTGACCAGGGCGAAGACGAACATCGAGACGCCCGGGATGCTGTGCCCGAACTCGAAGCTGGACTTCAGCGTTGCGATCGCTCCGGCGAGCATCAGCGGCTCGAGGAACAGCCACAGGAAGCCCAGCTGGTTGCGGCCGAAGCGCGTCTGCATCTCGCGCAGCAGCAGCGCGTGTACCACCGTGGCCTGGCGGCGGAATCCCTCCAGGGTGCGGCCGAGGCCGCCCCCGTCCCCGGCCGTGCGATAGCCGCCCCAGCCGGTCTCGCTCATCAGCGCGGTATCCCGCCGCCGCGGAGCAGCGGGCGCGCCTGCGCCCAGGCTCCGCCCTCGCCCTGGCAGAGGAGCTGCGCGCGCTCGAGCGAGCCGGTGCCGATCAGCACCTCCCGGCATTCCCGCCCACTCGCCGCGATATAGGCCCGCGCGACACGGACCGTGGCCGGGCGGCCATCCGCGAGCACGACCCGCGAGGCGGTTCCGGGGGCCGCCTGGGCGACGAAGGCGGTCAAGGGGTCCGCCGGGGGTGGCGGGGCGGCCGATGCCACCTCGCTATTCCCGCCGAGGCCGCCCGCAGTACAGCCGCCAAGCAGCAGCAGGATCGCCGGCAGCAGGGTACGCGGACCGGTGGAGCGGCGCAGGGCGCGCCAGGAACCAAGGATATGCATCGCTTGCAGGGTGTAGCTGATACGGTGAATCCAGGCAAAACAGTATGACTCGCCGGAATGGCCCGCACGTGAAGGTTGTGCCGGGTGTTGCCGGCGCGCCGCTGCGCAGCGCCGCGGATCCGAGGTAACATCCGCGCGTGCCGGAAGCCATGCCGCCCGAGCCGCCGCCGCTGCCGGTGCCGGCGCCCCTGCTGGAGGCCTGGCCGCACCTGCCGGCCTTCTGGCCCGAGCGGCCGCTGCGGCCAGGGCCCGCGGGCACGCCGCCCCCCTTCGATCCCGGCCCGTTCCGTCCCCCTTGCCTGGGCGGGCGCGAAGTGCCGGTGGCGCTGGTCTGGGGGGATGCGCCGGACCCGGTGGGCGCGGCGCTCGCCCGTCCCGCGCCGTGCCCGCCCGATCTCGACCGGCTGCTGGCCAGCATCGTCGCGGCGCGGCTCGGCGGCCCGCCGGGACTGCCCGATCCGGGTGCCGAGGCGCTCGGCGTGGCACCGCGCGGCGCGCGGATCGTGCTCGACCCCTGCGACCCTGCGCGGCGGGACGCGGCCGAGGCGTCGCTCGCTGCCGCCCGCGGGGCAGGGGGGGCTGTGCTGCTGGCCTGCGACCCCTTCGCCGCGGGGGCGCCGGTGCTGCCGGGCAGCCTGCCGCGGCTCGACCCCTGGACGCTGCTCGACGCCGCCGCCGTGCTGCACGGCGCCTCCCGCGATCTCGCGCTGCTGGCGCTCGCGGCCGGCGTGAGGGTGGCGGACGGGCCGCTCGCCGGCGCCGACCCGCACGACATCTGGGCCCGGCTTTTGGCCGCGACGCGCTGCGCCGATCCGTTCCGCCGCCGCCCCTGCAGCCTCGAGGACGCGATCGCGCTGCTGGCGCTGTGGAAGTCGCGGGCGGCGGAGGGGCGTCGCGTCGCCGCCTGCCTCGGCATCCATCCCTACAAGCGCGCGCGCATCCGCGCGCTGCTGGCCTCAGACGGCCCGGCGCCCTCTTTCCATCGCGGCGCGGGGCGGGGCGTCGCGGCGGCGCGGCGGCGCGGCGGTGCGCTGCTGGCCTGGAGCGCCTCCGCCCCCGCCGGCCTGCGGGAGGAAGCCGCGGCGGCCGGGGTGGAGGTGCTGTGGCTGGAAGACGGCTTCATCCGCTCTGCCGGCCTCGGCGCCGCCTTCCGCGCCGGCGCGTCCTTCGCGCTCGACGGCATCGGCCCGCACTACGATCCGGCGCGGGACAGCGACCTGGAGCGCCTGCTCAACACCGCCGAGGTCCCGCCGCCGCTGCGCGCGCGGGCGGCCGCGCTTCGGCAGACGATCGTCGCCCGCGGCATCACCAAGTACAACCTCGGCGGCGCCGCGCCCTCCCTCGCTGCGCCGCCCGGCAGGCGGCGCATCCTGGTGCCCGGCCAGGTCGAGGATGACGCCGCCGTCCGGCTCGGCGGCGCCGGCATCGCCGGCAATCTCGATCTGCTCCGCCGGGTGCGCGCGGCCGAGCCCGATGCCTTCCTGGTCTACAAGCCGCATCCCGACATCGAGGCAGGCTATCGCCGTGGCCGCATCCCGGCGGCGCAGCTCGCCGGCCTCGCCGACCAGGTGCTGGCCGGCGCGCCGATGGCCGCGGTGCTGGGGCAGGTGGACGCGGTCCACACGCTCACCTCCCTCACCGGCTTCGAGGCGCTGCTGCGCGGCATCCCCGTCACCTGCTGGGGCCTGCCCTTCTATGCCGGCTGGGGGCTGACGACCGACCGGACGCCGCCGCCGCGCCCGCGCCGCCGCCTGGCGCTGGACGAGCTCGTGGCGGTGGCGCTGATCCTCTATCCGCGCTGCCTCGATCCGCTGACGGAGCTGCCCTGCCCGCCGGAGGTGCTGATCGAGCGCATGGACCGGCCGGAGCTTTTCCCGCGCGGGCGCTTCGGCGCGTTGCGCGCGGCGGAGGGGTTCGTCCGGCGCAGCCTGGCGCGCCTGCGGGGCCTGCGATGAGCCGCTTTCGCGCCGTGGCGATCTCCGGCGCCTCGCGCGGCCTGGGCGCGGCGCTCGCCGCGCGCTTCGCAGCGCCGGGCGTGCGGCTGCTGCTGATCGCGCGCTCGGCCGCCGCGCTGGAGGCTGTCGCGGCCGTCTGCACCGCGCGCGGCGCGACGGTGCGCGTCGCGGCGCTCGACATCGCCGACGCGCCCGCGGTCGCCGCCGCGCTCGCCCGCTTCGAGGCCGAGGGGGCGCTGGACCTCGTCATCGCCAATGCCGGCACCTCGGCCGGCACCCTGCCGGACGGGGAGGCCGAGCCGCTGGAGGCCGCGCGGCGGCAGGTGGCGGTGAACCTGCTCGGCGCGATGAACCTGGTCGGGCCGGTGCTGCCGGGCATGCTGGCGCGCGGCGCCGGCGGCGTGACGCTGGTCGCTTCGCTTGCCGCCTTCCGCGGCCTGCCGGACAGCCCGGGATACTGTGCCAGCAAGGCCGGGCTGCTGGCCTGGGGGGAGGCGCTGCGCGGCGCCTGCGCCCCGCGCGGGGTGCGCGTCACCGTGGTCTGCCCCGGCTATTTCGACAGCGCGATGGGCGACCGCTACCTCGGCAGCCGCCCGCTGCGCCTGTCGCTCGAGGCCGCCGCCGAGCGCACCGTCCGCGCCATCGAGGCCGGACGCGCCCTGGCGGCCTTTCCGTGGCCGCTCGCCTGTCTGCTGCGGCTTCTGGCGCTTCTGCCGGCGCCGCTCGGCGATGCGGCGCTGCGCCGGATGCGCTTCCGCATCAGGCCCGAGGCGTCGCCCTGACGATCCTACTTGGCCGGGCCCGGGCCCGACACGGCGGTGGCGCCCACTGGCGCGCCGATCGCGGCGCCGGTGGCGCCCGGCGGCGGGCCGCCCGCGGCGCGCGACAGGCGCACCCGGTCGCCGCGCGTGACCACCACGCGGTCGCCCACCTGCAGGCCTTCCTCGTTGGTCTGCACCACTGCGATGTCGCCGCCGCGATCCTCGCGGACGATGAACTCGATGGCCGTGCCGCCCGTCGCGCCACGCTCGATCGCGTTGCCGGCCAGGCCGCCGATGATCGCGCCGCCGATGCCGGCCAGCGCGTTGGACCGCCAGTCGCCGCCGATGAAGCTGCCCGCGACGCCGCCCGCCGCGGCGCCCGCCAGGGTGCCGACGCCGCCTGTCCCCTGCACCTGCACCGGCCGAGAGCCGACGATGGTCCCGAAGGAGACGCTCGCGGCCGAGCCGAGGCCCGCGGCCGAGACCGTGGTGCCGGTATTGGCCGGCGCGCAGGCCGGGACCGTGGCCACCAGCGCCAGGGCGGCGAGAATCGGCAAGACAGTCTTGGGTGTGCGCATGGTGCTCCGTCCATCTTCGTTAGGGTCGGCCGGGTTGAGCCTGGGCGTCCCGACCTCGCGGTCTGGTTTCGGCCAGTGGAAGCCCGGCCGGTGGCGCCCGCGCGGCGCAGCTTGCCATTCTTCTGCCTTGTTCCAAGCCTTGCGTATACCCGGCCCCCCAGGGTAGGGGTGGCTTCTGGACTTGGCCTGCGGCCTTAACGCTCCGCGTGAACTTCGGAGCGACATTGAGGGTCTGCTGGTCCGGACCAGAGCGTGCTTGAACGACGGGACTGAGTCGGGGTTGGCCCGAGGGTGCCACCGCCATGGGGCGGCGGAGGCACCAAGGGGGGGCGGGCCTCGGTAACGGCACCCGGCAACCGACGGAGTGCGAGCATGACCCGGTCCCGGCTGGCGCGGCGGATCCGTCCTATTGCCGCCTGCCTGCTGCTTGGCGTGCTTGCGGCATGCGGAACGCAGCAGCAGGCGCGGGCGCCGGTTTCCGACGGCGCCTGGGCGCGGCCCGCGAGCTACGATCCGCCCGGCCCGCCGCACGACCCCTGGGGTCCGTACATCCGCCAGGCCTCGCAGCGCTTCGACGTGCCCGAGCGCTGGATCCGCGAGGTGATGCGCCAGGAATCCGGCGGCCGCGTCAGCGCCACCAGCCGCGTCGGCGCGATGGGGCTGATGCAGGTGATGCCCGGCACCTATCGCGAGCTGACCCGCCGCTACGGCCTCGGCGGCGATCCCTACCACCCCTGGGACAACCTGATGGCCGGCACGGCCTATCTGCGCGAGATGTACGACCTCTACGGCGCGCCGGCCTTCCTTGCCGCCTACAATGCCGGCCCCCGCAGGCTCGAGGACTATCTCTGGGGCAATCGCGGCCTGCCGACCGAGACGCGCAACTACGTCGCCCGCATCGGGCCGCGCATCCAGGGCGTCAGCCCGGGCCGCCGCGCCGCGCCGGAGATCTACGCCGCCGCCGAGATCCCGCTGAACATCCCGCCCGGCCCGCGCCGTGGCGACACCGCGACGATGCTGGCGCTGCGCGACCAGCGGCAGGCCGCGGAGCCGCGCATCCAGGTGGCGCAGCTGCCGCCCGGCCCCGTGGTGCGGATGGACCCGATCCCCGATGGCAGCACCAGCGCCCAGCCGATCCAGCTGGCCTCGGCCGGTCCGGTCGTCGCGATGGCGCCGGTCGCGAGCCTCGGCGACTTCCAGCGCCGGATGGAGCCGATCGAGAGCCCGGGCGACCGCGCCGTCACGGTGCAGGCGGTCACCCGCATGGAGCCGATCGTCAGCGCCGGCGATCCCGGCACGATCCAGGCCGAGCCCCTCGCGCCGCCCGCCGCGGCGCCCGTCGCGCGTGGCTTCTCCCTGATCCCGAGCGCGCATGCCGCGACGATTCCGCGCCCGGCGGCACCCCGCTCCGCGCCGGCGCCCGCATCCCGCGCCGGCGGCGCCTGGGGCGTGCAGGTCGGCGCCTTCGCCTCGCAGAACCTGGCCCGCGACGCCGCGACCCAGGCGCAGCAGCGCATCGGCGCCCTCGGCACGCGCGTCGCCGTCGAGCAGGTCTCGCAGGGCCGCAACACGCTCTATCGCGCCCGCGTGGTCGGTCTCTCCTCCCGCGGCGCCGCCGACCAGGCCTGCGACCGGATGCGCGGCCGCGGCGCCTGCATGATCGTCTCGCCCGGCACCTGACGCCGCGATGCGCGTCTTGGTCCTCGGCGCGGGCGGCCACGCCCGGCCGGTGATCGAGGCGCTGCGCGCGACCGGGGCCG
Organism: Falsiroseomonas bella; assembly: GCF_003173615.1. Lineage (GTDB taxonomy): Bacteria > Pseudomonadota > Alphaproteobacteria > Acetobacterales > Acetobacteraceae > Falsiroseomonas > Falsiroseomonas bella. Next base: position 1,613,965 of record NZ_QGNA01000001.1, read on the forward strand.
AGATCACCGGCCTTCTCGACGATGCCGAGGGCGGGCCGTTGCTCGGCGTGCCGCGCCTCGGTCCCGTCGCCGCGCTCGCCGCCCATGCGGCGCCGGGACTCGGCGCGGTGGTGGCGATCGGCGACAACGCCACGCGCGCACGGCTCGGCGCGATGTGCCGCGCGCAGGGGCTGGCGCTGCCGGCCCTGGTGCATCCCGCCGCGCTCGTCTCGCCGAGCGCGCGCATCGAGGAGGGCGCGCAGGTGATGGCCCGCGCCGTCATCGGGCCGCTCGCCGCGATCGGCCCGCTCGCGCTGGTCAACACCGGCGCCATCGTCGAGCACGACGCGACGGTGGAGGATGCCGCGCATATCGCGCCGGGCGCCGTGCTCTGCGGCTTCGTGCGCATCGGTGCGCGCGCCCTGGTGGGAGCCGGCGCGGTGCTGCAGCCGGGCGTGGCGGTGGGTGCCGATGCGCGCATCGCGGGTGGCGCGGCGGTGGCCGCGCCGGTCGCGGCGGGTGCGACGGTGGCCGGGGTGCCCGCGCGGCCGATCTGATCGCGCCGGGCTGGATTTCCGTCGTTGCCTCGCCGATCCTCTCCGCCGGGCGAACGGCCCGGGGAGGAAAAGACCTTGCTGACCGACAAGGGGCGCGCGCGCCTCGCATCCGCAGCGCTGCTCTGCGCCGCAATGGCATTGCCCGGCGCCGCCGCGGCCGATCCGATCTCCATCCTCTTCGTCGGCAACAGCTACACCTTCGGCCGCGCGGACCCGGTGCTGTCCTACAACGCCGCCAATGTGCGCGACCTGACGGCGCCGACGCAGCCCGGCTTCTCGAATACGCAGGGCTCGAACCTCTACGAGCCGCATCCCTGGGGCGGCGTGCCGGGCATCTTCAAGATGCTGACGGTGCAGGCCGGGCTCGACTACGACGTCGCGCTCTCCACCCGCAACGCGGCGTCGCTGCGCGGGCAGTATCTCAACACCAACCCGGTCGGCTGGGACCTGCGCGGCAACATCGCGCTGCAGCGCTGGGACCGCCTGGTCCTGCAGGAGCTGAGCGACGGTCCCCTGCCCGTCGGCACCACGAGCAATGCGCGCCCCGGCTCCTTCGCGATGTATGCGACGCAGCTTGCCGAATATGCGCGCAGCCAGAGCACGGATCGCAGCTTCACGGAGACGCAGCTCTTCGGCTCCACCCAGGCCTGCCGCGGCGCCACCGGCAACTCCGCGAGCACCTGCAACGACACGGTGCGCAACGTCACCGGCAACCCGAACACCAACCCGGACACGCAGGTCACCCTCTACCAGACCTGGGCGCGGCCGAACCTGATCGAGGGCGGCTTCCGCACCACCACGGACGACATCACCGGCGACGTGACGCGCACCAACACCCCGATCACCGGCCCCTATCCCGCCGCCGACGGTCTCGAGCGGATGACGGAGGATCTGCGCGCCGCCTATGCCGCCGTGCTCGCCGCGCGGCCCGATCTCTTCGCGGACATCGCACCGGTGGGCGAGGCCTTCCTCGCCGCCGTGCAGCGCGGGCTCGCCACGCGCAACATGTTCGCCCCCGATGCGCTGACGGACGGCCTGATCGACCTCTGGTTCGATGACGGCACGCATGCCAGCGCGTGGGGCTCCTATCTCAGCGCGCTGACCATCTTCGGCACCGTCACCGGCCTCGATCCGCGCATGTTCGGCATGGACGAGCAGGCGGCGCGCGACCTCGGCATCACCGGCGAGGAGGCGCTGATGCTGCAGCGCATCGCCGCGGCGGCGATCGGCGTGCCCGCGCCCGGCGCGGCGCCGCTGATGCTGGTGGGCCTGCTGGCGCTCGGCGCGCTGCGGCGCCGCAAGGATCGCCGCCCGGCGGCGTGAGGCTGGGCGCGACGCAATGTGCCGGCGCCGGGCTTGCGCCGGGCGCCGCACTCTGCACCCTGCGCGTCCCGGCCAGGAGGACGCGCCCTGCACGACCATCCGCTGGACGCGCTGCTGCGTCCGCGCTCCATCGCCATCATCGGCGCCTCGGACGATCCAACGCGGATCGGCGGGCGGCCGCTGTCCTACCTGAAGACGCGGGGCTTCGCCGGCGCGATCCTGCCGGTGAACCCCAACCGCGCGACGGTGCAGGGCCTGCCGGCCTTTCGCGACGTGGCGAGCCTGCCGCAGGCGCCGGACGCCGCGATCATCGCGATCCCCGGCGAAGGCGCGATCGCGGCAGCCGAGTCGCTCGCCGCGCGCGGCTGCAAGGCGGCGATCACCTTCACCGCCGGCTTCGCCGAAGTCGGCCCCGAAGGCGCCGCGATGCAGGAACGCCTGGTCGCCGCCGGGCGGCGGCACGGCATGCGCATCGTCGGGCCGAACTGCCTCGGCCTGTTCAACGCGCCGCTCGGCTACTTCCCGATCTTCTCGGCCAGCGTCGAGCAGGGCTGGATCCCCGGCGTGGTCGGCATCGCCAGCCAGTCCGGCGCCTATGGCAGCCACCTGTTTGCCGCGGCGCGCGCGCGCGGCATCGGCGTGCCCGTGCTGGTGACGACGGGCAACGAGGCCGACCTGCACCTGGCCGATTTCATCGAGTGGATGGCGGCGGCCGATGAGGTGAAGGTGATCGCCGCCTATGCGGAAGGGATACGCGACGGCGCGCGCTTCGTGCAGGCGCTGGAAGCGGCCCGACTCGCGCGAAAGCCGGTGGTGATGATGAAGGTCGGCCGCAGCGCGGTGGGCGAGGCCGCGGCGCAGTCCCACACCGCCTCCATCGCCGGCGACGACCGCGTGCTGGATGCGGTGCTGGAAGAATTCGGCGTGCACCGCGCCCGCACGACCGAGGAACTGCTCGATGTCTGCTATGTCGCGCAGAAGCGCATCTATCCCGTCGGCAACACGCTCGGCGTGGTGACGATCTCCGGCGGCGCGGGCGTGCTGATCGCGGACGCCGCCGAGGCCGCGGGGCTGCCGATGCCGGAAATGCCTTTGGACGCGCAGGCCAGGCTGAAGGCGCTGGTGCCCTTCTCCTCGCCGCGCAATCCGGTGGACTGTACGGCGCAGGCCTTCAACGACATGAAGGTCGTCGGCGCCTTTGCGGAGAGCATGGCGACGGACGGCGGCTACACCAGCCTGATCGCCTTCTTCACCGCCTGGGGCGACAGCCCGAGCATGACGCCGCCGCTCCGCGCCGAATTGAAGCAGGTGCTGGACCGGCATCCGGACCGGCTGTTCCTGCTCTCCATCCTCGCCTCGCCCGAGCGCACGCGCGAATGGGAGGCGGACGGCTTCCTTGTCATGGAGGATCCCACGCGTGCGGTCGTCGCCTTGTCGGCCATGGGCCGCTTCGGTGAGTCTTTTGAACGGCTGCCGCGGTCGGGTTGGGAAGTAGGCCACCTGGACCTGCCCGCGCAGGCGCCTGATGAGGCGGAGGCGAAACGCATCCTGGCGGAGGCGGGCGTGCCGAGCGTGCCGGAACGCGCCTGCCGCAGCGCGGATGAGGCGGTCGCGGCGGCGCTGGAGTTTGGCTTCCCGGTCGTCGCGAAAATCCTCTCGCCGGACATCCTGCACAAGAACGAGATCGGCGGCGTGCTGCTGAACCTGGCGGACGAAGGCGCGGTGCGCGACGGCTTCGCCACGCTGATGGCGCGCGCCGCCGAACGCGCGCCGGATGCGCGCATCGAAGGCGTGCTGGTCGCCAAGCAGGTGCGCGATGCCGTGGAGATGGCGATCGGCGTGGTGCGCGACCCCGTCTTCGGCCCCGTCGCCATGGTCGGCCTCGGCGGCGTCTTCATCGAGGTCTTTCGGGACGTTGCCTTCCGGCGCTGTCCGGTGGACGAAGACGAAGCGCTCGCGATGATCCGCGCGCTGCGTGGCTTCCCTCTGCTGGACGGCGCGCGCGGACGACCGAAGGCGGATGTGCCCGCGCTCGCCCGAGCGCTCGCCGCGCTGTCGCGCTTCGGCATGCAGAAGCGCGTCCTCTCCGCCGAGGTGAACCCGCTGATGGTGCTGCCCGAGGGACAGGGCGCGCTGGCCGCGGACGCCGTCATCGAACTGGATTAGCGCGATGCCCATCACCTACGAGAACCTGCTGAACTTCCCGATCCCGGAAATCCGCCAGCGCCTGCGCTGGCAGGATGCGGCGCTCTACGCGCTCTCCCTCGGCTGCGCGCAGGATCCGATGGACGAGGCGGAGCTGCGCTTCGTCACCGAGGGCGCCGCGATGCGCGCACTGCCGAGCATGGCCGTCGTGCTCGGCTATCCCGGCTTCTGGCTGCGCGATCCCGCGACGGGCGTGGACGCGCTGCGCCTGGTGCATGGCGAGCAGGCCGTGACGCTGCACGCGCCCCTGCCGGTGGAAGGCGAGGTGATCGGCCGTTCCCGCGTGACCGGCATCGTGGACCGCGGCGAGGGCAAGGGCGCGCTGCTCTACTCGGAGCGCGTGATCCTCGATGCGACAACGGGCGAGAAGCTCGCGACGCTGGAGCAGACCACCTTCCTGCGCGGCGATGGCGGCTTTGGCGGCCCCTCCGGCCCGGTGAAGAAGCCCGCGCCCGAGCCCGAGGGCGCGGCGGCCATCGCGCTCGACCTGCCGACCCGGCCGGAGATGGCGCTGCTCTATCGCCTGAACGGCGACCACAATCCGCTGCACAGCGATCCCGCCCTGGCGGCGAAGGCGGGCTTCCCGCGCCCGATCCTGCATGGCCTGGCGACCTTCGGCGTGGTCGGGCGCGCGCTGCTGCGCGCGGTGTGCGGCGGCGATCCCGCGCGCTTCGGCCGCATGGAATGCCGCTTCTCCGCGCCCGTCTTCCCTGGCGAGACGATCCGCACGGAGATCTGGCCACAGGAGGGCGGCGCCGCCTTCCGCGCCCGCGCGGTGGAACGCGACGTGGTCGTGGTGGGGAACGGCGCCTTCCGCACGCGCTGAGGGCGCTTCGCCTCATGAGCGCAGAAGAGGTCTTTTTATCAATCATAAGTTATTGTGCCCGCTCGCGCGCTGCGCGACCCTCCCACGCAATCCAGCAGGAGATGTCGGACAGCCATGGCCCAGATCACCGGCACCGGCGGCGATGACCTGATCCGCACGGCCGTGGCCGGTGGCTCGAGCAACGGCCTGCCGGATGCGAGCGCGGCCGGCGGCGACGTGATCCTGGGCGCCGAGGGCGACGACACCATCCTCTCCGGCACCGGCTGGAACCTGGTCCTCGGCGGGGCCGGTGCGGATTCGATCATGCTCGCCGGCGCGGGCTACGTCTTCGGCGAGGCAGGGTCGGATGTGCTGGCCGCGGCGGGTGCAGCCGTGCTCGATGGTGGCGCCGGCGACGACACGCTCGGCGCCACCGCCGGTCCCGGCGCGGTGCTGCGCGGCGGCGACGGCGCGGATCGCCTGGCCGGCGGCCCCGGCAAGGACCAGCTGGCCGGCGATGGCGGCGCGGACACCCTGCTCGGCTCCGCGGGCAGCGACAGCCTCGATGGCGGCGATGGGCCCGACACCGCCGACTATGGAGGGCTCGGCGCCGGCGTGCATCTGCAGGCCGTCGCGCTTGCGGGCTTCCTGCGGGTGGTGAAGATCGAGACGAGCAGCGGCGCGGTGCTCGGCGTGGACCGGCTCACCGGCATCGAGGCCCTGGTCGGGACCGCGGGCCATGACCGCCTGGTTGGCGGCGCGCTGGATGAGAGCTTCGCCGGTGGCGCCGGCAACGACACGATCCTCGGCGGCGCCGGCTTCGACGTGGTGCGCTACGACGCGGCGAAGGGCGATGTCAGCGTGAACCTTGCGACCGGCCGCGCGCAGGACGGGCTGGGCGGGACGGACCTGCTGGCCCTCGCCGCGCGCGGGCGCAGCAGCATCGAGATGGTGGTCGCCGGCGCGGGCGCGGATACGCTGGTCGGCGACGATGGCGACAACTGGCTGCGCGGCGGCGCCGGCGGTGACCTGATCGATGGCGGCGCGGGCTTCGACGTCGCCGATTGGCGGGATGATTCCGCGACAACCGGCGTGCTGGCCAATCTCGGCGCGGTTGTCATCGGCGGCGTCGCCGGCGGAACCGCGCGCGATCCCTCCGGCGCGACGGACACGCTCGCCGGCATCGAGTGGTTGCGCGGCACGCTCGCCGCGGACACGCTGATCGGCTCCGCCGACGACAACCGGCTGCGCGGGCTGCGCGGCGCGGATTCGCTCGATGGCGGCGCCGGCTTCGACATGGCCGATCACGCCGATGACGAAGATGCGGACGCCGATGGCCTCGGCGTGATCGTCAACCTCTCCGCGGACGCCGTGACCGTTCCGGGCTTCGGCGCCGCGAGCACGCTTGTGGTCGCCGCGCAGCGCGCGCGCGACGGCTGGGGCGACACGGACAGCCTGGCCGGCATGGAGGGCGCGCGCGGCAGCCTCGCCGACGATTTGCTGATCGGCATGCAGCGCGCGCCGGCCTTCGCCTTCGCCGGCCGGGATCTCTTCGCGCAGGAGGCCTCCATCCTGCGCGGACTGCTCGGCGCCGACACGCTGATGGCTGCCGCGCCGGAGGATGGCGTGATCGCCAGCTATCACGAGGATCCGTCCGGCATCGTCGCGCGGCTCGATCTCGGCGGCCTGGTGCAGGACGGCTTCGGCACGCAGGACACGCTGGTCAACATCTTCGGCATCGAGGGCAGCGAAGCGGCCGACGTGATCATCGCCGGCGACAACGGGTCCTTCCTGCGCGGCGGCGCGGGTGACGACACGCTGGCGGGCGGCCTCGGCTTCGACCGGCTCGGCTTTGCGCGCGCCGCATCCGGCGTGGTGGTGGACCTGCCGGCGGGCACCGCCGCGGACGGCGACGGCGGCACGGACAGCCTCTCCGGCAGCTTCGAGCAGGTGACCGGCAGCGCCTTCGCCGACCGCATCACCGGCGGCGACGGCGGCACCTGGTTCTTCGGGCTCGCCGGCGCGGACACGCTGGCCGGCGGCGCGGGCGAGGATGTCGTCGCTTATCATGCGGCGGCTCACCAGGGCGTCTTCGTCAACCTGCAGGCCGGCTGGGCCTGGGACGGCGACGGCTCCTCCGCGCGCGGCTCGCTCGACCGGTTGAGCGGCATCGAGCATGCGCTGGGCAGCGCCGGCGCCGACACGCTGTTCGGATCGTCCGGCGCGACCAGCCTGCATGGCGCGGAGGGGGATGATTCGCTCTCCGGCGGTGGCGGCAATGATGGGCTGATCGGGGCGAGCGGCGCCGACACGCTGGATGGCGGCAGCGGCTTCGACACGACGGAGGGCGGCGCGGGCGACGACCTGCATCTCGTGAATTCCCGCTTCGACCTGGTGGCGGAAGCGGCCGGCGGCGGCAACGACACGGTGCAGTCCGCCGTCTCCTACTGGCTTGATGCGGCGGCGGAGATCGAGGTGCTGCGGCTGGCCGGCGGCGCTTCCGTCAACGCCGTCGGCAACGGCTTCGACAACGTGCTGGTCGGCAATGGCGGCGGCAACCGGCTGGAGGGCGGCGTCGGGCAGGACGAGCTCTTCGGGCTCGACGGCGCGGACACGCTGATCGGCGGCAACGGCGCGGACACGCTCACGGGCCATGACGGCGCCGACCTTTTCCATTTCGAGAAGGCGGCCGAGAGCTTCCGGGCCTTCGTGGACAGCGTCACGGACATGGAGACCGGCCTGGACCGCATCGGCTTCACGGCCATCCCGGGCAAGCTCTTTGCCGGCGTCGCCCCCGTCTCCATCGGTTTCAACGGCGCGCTGCAGCTCGTCTTCGCCAATCTCGGCCCCGGCACGAACCGCTACGCGGAGGTGATGGATGGCGTGAACGCAGCGCTCGGCGGCTCGGCCAATGTCGCCGCCAGCGGTGCCGTCCTGCAGGTCTGGCATGTGGACGTCGCCGGCGGCAGTGCGGCGGGCACCTATGTCTTCGTCAATGACGGAATGGAGGGCGCGTCGGCATCCTCCGACATGCTGATCGCCGTCACGCTCTCGGGCGGGCCCCTTTCGGGCGGGGACTTCCTCCTGGCGTGACGCTGGACGCGTCGCGCCCGGCCGGGTAACTCCGCCGGAGGCCGGACGGCGGAGGAGCGACAGGCGCGCATGATCAACAAGATCGTCCAGTCCATCGCCGAGGCGCTTGCCGGCGTGAAGGACGGCTCCACCGTGCTGATGGGCGGCTTCGGCGCCGTGGGCCAGCCGGACGAGCTGATCGAGGGCCTGATCGAGCAGGGCGCGAAGGACCTCACCGTCGTCGCGAACAACGCCGGCGCCGGCCGCGTGGGCCTGGCGAAGCTGATGGAGATCGGGCGCGTCCGCAAGATCATCTGCTCCTTCCCGCGCTCCGCCGGGTCGGTGGTGTTCGAGGAGCTGTATCGCGCCGGCAAGCTGGAGCTGGAGATCGTGCCGCAGGGCACGCTGGCCGAGCGCATGCGCGCCGCCGGTGCCGGCATCCCCGCCTTCTACACGCCGACCGGCGCGGGAACGAAGCTGGCGCAGGGCAAGGAGACGCGCGACTTCAACGGCCGCGCGCATGTGATGGAGATGGCGCTGAAGGGCGATGTCGCGCTGGTGGAAGCCTGGGAAGGCGACCGCTGGGGCAACCTGACCTATCGCGAGAGCGGTCGCAACTTCAACCCGGTGATGGCGATGGCCGCGGAACTGACGGTCGCGCAGGTGCACCATCTGCGCGAGCTCGGCGAGATCACGCCGGACAACGTCCACACGCCCGGCATCTTCGTGAACCGCGTCGTCCGCGTGCAGCGCGGCGCGCCTTGGGTCTGAGGGAGGCGACGATCATGTGGAACCGTACCCAGATGGCCGCCCGTGTCGCGCAGGACATCCCGGAAGGCTGGTTTGTCAATCTCGGCATCGGCATCCCGACCATGGTCGCGGATCACGTTCCGGCCGAGCGCGAGGTGATCCTGCACAGCGAGAACGGCATTTTGGGCATGGGCCCGGCGCCCGCGCCGGACAAGGTCAATGCCTGGCTGGTCAATGCCGGCAAGCAGCCCGTCACGCTGCGCCCGGGCGGCAGCTTCTTCCACCACGCCGACAGCTTCGCGATGATCCGCGGCGGCCATATCGACCTCTGCGTCCTCGGCGCCTTCGAGGTGGCGGAGAATGGCGACATCGCCAACTGGGCGACCAGCGAGAACGACAGCGCACCGGCGGTCGGCGGCGCGATGGACCTCGCCGCCGGCGCGAAGCGCCTGTGGGTGGTGATGGAGCACACCACGAAGGACGGCACGCCGAAGCTGGTGGAGCATTGTGGCTATCCGCTGACGGCGATGGGCGCGGTGCAGCGCGTCTACACGAACCTCGCCGTGGTGGATGTGGTGCCCGGCCGCGGCTTCGTGGTGCGCGACATCGTGCCGGGCCTGTCGCTCGCCGATGTGCAGGCGAAGACCAGCGCCAAGCTTCACGCCGATGGGTGATCCCACGTCCGATGATCGGAGCGCCGACAGGCGCGGAGATCTGAATCGGCCGCGCAGTGACCCGATGCAGGTCCGGTCGGCGCACGACGGCGGCGTGCTGACGCTGACGCTCGACTATCCCGCGCGCCGCAATGCGCTGGCCGTGCCGCTGCGCGAGCAGCTGCACGATTTGCTGGAAGCCGCGCAGGGCGATCGCGCGGTCGGCGCCATCGTCGTCACCGGCGCGGGTGGCACCTTCTGCTCGGGCGGCGACATCTCGGGGATGGATGTGCAGGACCATGCCAGCGGGCTCGAGCGCATGCGGCGCACGCATCGCATCATCCGCCTCATGGTCGCGGGCCGCCTGCCCATCGTCGCGGCGGTGGAGGGCTGGTGCGTCGGCGCGGGGCTTTCGCTCGCCTGCGCCTGCGACACCATCGTCGCCGCCGAGGATGCGCGCTTCATGGCGGGCTTCGGCAAGGTCGGGCTGATCGCCGATCTCGGCCTGCCCTTCACCCTGCCCGCGCGCATCGGCAACGGCCGCGCGCGCCAGTTTTTTCTGTACGGGACGCAGGCGACGGCGGCCGAGGGCGAGCGCATCGGCCTGGTGGACCATGTCGTGCCAAAGGGCGCCGCGCTGGGCAAGGCGCAGGAGCTGGCAAAGTTCCTCGCCGCGCAGGCGCCGCTGCCGATCGCGCTGACCAAGCGCCTGCTGGCCGAAGGGCTGGAGCGCGCGCTGGAGGACGAACGGCAATTCCAGACCGCCTGCTTCCTCAGCGCCGACCATGCCGAGGGCAAGGCGGCCTTCCTGGCCAAGCGTGAACCGAATTTCGGCGGAGGACCGCGATGACCCAGTTCTGGCGCCTGCCGGCCACCGAGATCGCCGCGCTGGTGCGCACGAAGCGCGCCAGCGCGACCGAGGTCGCGAAGGATGCGCTGGCGCGGCTCGATGCCGCCAACCCCGCGATCAACGCCGTGGTGGACCACCGGCCTGAGGACACGCTGGCGGAAGCCGCGCGCGTGGATGCCATGGTCGCGCGCGGCGAGGATGCCGGCCCGATGGCCGGCGTGCCCGTCACCATCAAGGTGAATGTGGACCAGGCGGGCTACGCCACCACCAACGGCCTCAAGATCCAGAAGGACCATCGCGCGACAGAGGACAATCCCGTCGTCGCCAACCTGCGGAAGGCGGGCGCGGTGATCCTCGGCCGCACCAACACGCCGGCCTTCTCGCTGCGCTGGTTCTGCCGCAACGGCCTGCATGGCCACACGAAGAATCCCTGGGATCCCGGCATCACGCCCGGCGGCTCCTCCGGCGGCGCGGCGTCGGCGACCGCGGCGGGCATCGGCGCCATCGGGCACGGCACCGACATCGGTGGCTCCGTCCGCTACCCGGCCTATGCCTGCGGCATCCACGGCCTGCGGCCGACACTCGGCAGAATCCCGGCCTGGAATCCCTCGCTGCCGGATCGCCACATCGGCGGGCAGATCATGGCCGTCTCCGGTCCGCTGGCGCGCACCATCGCCGATGTGAAGCTCGGCTTCGAGGCGATGAGCGCGCGCGACGTGCGCGAGCCCTGGTGGGTGGAGGCGCCGATGCAGGGCCCGCCCGCACCGAAGCGCGTCGCGCTCTGCATCCGTCCCGAGGGCTTGGCCACCGCCGCACCGGTGGAGGCCGCGCTGCGCGATGCGGCGAAGCGGCTGGAGGCGGCGGGCTGGACGGTGGAGGAAGCAGCGCTGCCGCCGCTGCGCGAGCCCGCGCAGCTGCAGGCGCTGCTCTGGCTCGCGGAGACGCGGCGCGGCCTGAACAAGGCGGTCGCGGCCGAGGACGACCCGGACGCCAGCTTCGTCTACGCGCAGATGGAGGCGCTCTGCCCCGCGCCCGACCTGTTCGGCTTCATGGATGCGCTGCAGAAGCGCGTCGGCTTCGTGCGGCAATGGATGGAGTTCTTCGAGCGCTTCCCCGTTGCGCTCTGCCCCGTCTCCGCCGAGCTGCCCTTCCGCGACCTGCAGGACGTCGAGAGCGTCGACAGCTTCCGCGCGGTGATGGAGGCGCAGCTCACCCAGGTCGGCCTGCCGCTGATGGGCCTGCCGGGGCTGACGGTCACCACCGGCCTGGTCGGGCACGTGCCGGTCGGCGTGCAGCTCGTCGCCGGCCGCTACCGCGAGGACCTGCTGCTGGAAGCCGGCGCCGCGATCGAGGCCGCGGGCGTGCCCGCGACGCCGGTGGAGCCGGCCCGCGCCTGATGGGGCTGTCGCCCCGCGAGATCCTGCTGCGCATCGCCCGCACCGCGGCGATCGTGCTGGCGGGCGCGGCGGTGCTGCTGCTGGTGCTGCACCTGCTCGCCGGGTTGCCGGACGGGCATCTGCTGATCGTGATCGCGCTGTCCGCGCCGCTGGCGGCGCTGTTCGGCTGGGTGGTGGCCGAGGCGCTGCGCAGCGGAGTCCTGCCGCATCGTTCCGGCGTGGATGACCGCCTCCGGAACCCGCTGGCCTTCTGGATCGGCGCTGCGATCTACGCCATCGGCGCGGCCGCGCTGGCGATCATGGCGATCTGGGCGCTGGCGCAGGTCCTGGCCTAGCCAGCCTCTCCCGGTTCCCGCGCGGGCGTCACGCCGATCATGCTGTCGCGCGTGACCAGCGCCTGCAGCCGCGCCTCGTCCCAGCTTTCCGTGCCGGCCGGGCGTTCCGGCACCACCAGGTAGCGCAGCTCGCCATTGCTGTCGTGCACGCGCAGCTCCGTGCCCTGCGGCAGCACGGTGCCGAATTCCGCCAGCACGCCGCGCGGATCGCGCACCGCGCGCGCGCGATAGGCGCGGCTCTTGTACCAAGCGGGCGGGCGGCCCAGCACGCTGCGCGGATAGCAGGAGCAGAGCGTGCAGACGACCAGGTGGTGCAGCCCGGGGCGATTGAACAGCGCGGCCAGCACCGTCTCGCCGCCGCTGAGGCCGAGTTCCTGCACCGCCGATCCCGCATCGGCGGCAAGCCGCGCGGCGAAACCCGGATCGGTCCAGGCGCGGGCGACGACTCGCGCGCCGTTATGCGTGCCGCGGCTGTCCATGCGCTCGATCTCGGCACGGATCTCCTCGGCGCTCAGCACGCCCTGCGCGACGAGCAGGTTGCGCACCGCCAGGCCGCGCAGCCGGAGCGGCGACAGCACCGTCACATGCGCGTCGTCATCCTCCTGGTAGGGATGATGGTCGTGATCATCGTGATCGTGGTCGTGGTCGTGATCATGCTGGTGCGCGCCGGCCGCGGGCCCCTCCACGCGATCCTCTCCGGCTTCGCGCAGCCTTGCCTCCTCGGCCTCGATCACGGCCAGCGGCAGCACGCCCTTCTCCACCAGCAGGGAGGAGAAGGCATGGATCCAGCGCTCGTAATAGGGCGTGGACCAGTAGGTCTCCTCGTCCAGCGCCTCCTGCACGCGACGGCTCTCATCCGTCGTGAAGAAGCGCCGCTTGCGGTCTGCGAGCAGCATGCGGATTGCGTCCGCCTCCTTCTCCCAATGCGCGGGCTCGTGCTCGTCGCGCGCGATCGGGGCGACGTGGCGGCCGCCGACATCATGCGGCGGCGGGGCGTGCGGCGCGTCCATGCGATCCTCCTGGTCGCGCCGAGTTTGGCACGCGGCGGCGCGTGGGCAAGCCATCGGCTCGACACGTCTTCCCGCCATTGGCAATCTGCGCCGACAATCGGGAGGGAATTCATGACCATGAACGCGACACGTCGTGCCCTGATGGCCGGAGCGGCCACGCTGCTCACAGCCGGCGGCGCGGGCGCCCAGCCGGCCTGGCCCGCGCGCGACCTGCGGCTGGTCTGCCCCTTCCCGCCTGGCGGCACCACCGATGTCGTGGCGCGCCTTGTTGCCGCGGCGCTCGGTGCGCAGCTCGGCCGCACAGTGGTGGTGGAGAACCAGCCCGGCGCCGGCAGCACGCTCGCCGCCGGCCGCTTCGCGCGGGAGGCCGACGACCACGCGCTGTTCCTCTCGCAGATCGCCTCGCACGGGATCGGACCCGCGCTCTACCGCAACCTCGCCTACAATGCGGAGACGGATTTCCGGCCGGTGAAGCTGCTGGTCACGGTGCCGAACGTGCTGGTGGCCAACAAGACCAAGGTGCCGCAGGCGGATGTGCGCGCCTTCCTGCGCGATGCGAAGGCCAACCCGAACACGCGCACCTTCGCCTCAGCCGGCAACGGCACCTCCACGCATCTGACCGGGGAGCTGATCAACCTGCTCTCCGGCGCGCGCATCACGCATGTGCCCTATCGCGGCGCGGGGCCTGGCATGACGGCGGTGATCGCCGGCGAGGTGGACAGCTTCATCGACAATCTCCCGACCGCCCTGCCGCAGATCCAGACCGGCACGGTCGCGGCACTCGCCGTCACTTCCCGCCAGCGCCTGCCGGAACTGCCCAACGTGCCGGCGCTGTCGGAACTCGGCGCCGAGTTCGGCATGCAGGATTTCGAGGCCGAGGCCTGGTTCGGCCTGCATGCCCACCGCTCCGCATCCGATGCGGTGGTGGCGCGCATGTCGGCGGCGCTCGACGCGGCGCTCGCCGATCCCGAGCTGCGGCGCCAGCTCGCGCAGCGCGGCACCAATCCGCGCGGCGGCACGCCGGCGGACTACGGCCAGCTCGTCACCTCGGAGCTGGCGCGCTGGAAGCGCGTGGTTGAGGCGGCGAACATCGTCGTGAACTGACGGTGCGCCTCGGGCCGCACCGCGCGCGGTGCGGTCCCTACGCCTGGTGGCGCTCGATCAGGCCGCGACGGATCTTCCGGCCGCGGTTGATGCGGTCCTCGATGTAGTCCGCCTGGCCCCAGCGCACGGCGCGGCCCAGCGCATGCGCGTCCTCCACGAAGCGGCCCAGCATCTCCAGCAGCGCCTCGCGGTTGTTGAGGAAGACGTCGCGCCACATCGTGGGATCGCTCGCCGCGATGCGGGTGAAGTCACGGAAGCCGCCCGCGGCGAATTTCAGCACCTGCTCCTTCGTCTCCTCCGCCAGGTCGTCGGCCGTGGAGCAGATCGTGAAGGCGATCAGGTGCGGCAGGTGCGACACGATCGCGACGATCTTGTCATGCGTCACCGGATCCAGCGTCTCCACCATGCTGCCGCAGCGGCGCCAGAGCTCGGCGATCTTCTGCACCGCCTGCGGATCGCTGCCGGCCAGCGGCGTCAGCATCGTGTAGCGGCCCTCGAACAGCTCGGCGAAGCCGGCATCGGGGCCGGAATGCTCGGTGCCGGCCATCGGATGCGCGGGCACGAGATGCACGCCCTTCGGCAGCAGCGGCGTCAGGTCGCGCACCACGCTTCCTTTCGTGGAGCCGACATCGCTCACGATGGCGCCGGGCGCGAGATGCGGCGCGATGCGGGCCATGACCTCGGCGTAGGCGCCGACGGGAATGCAGAAGATCACGCCATCGGCGCCCTCGACCGCTTTCGCCGCATCCTCCTCCACCACGTCGGCGAGGCCGAGCTCGCGCACGCGGTCGAGCGTGGCCTGGCTGCGCGCGGTCACCACCAGCGTGCGCGCGATGTCGCCGCGCGCGCGGGCGACACGCGCGATGGAACTGCCGATCAGGCCGACGCCGATCAGGCAGAGCCGCTGGAACAGCGGCTCCGGCGCGCCCTGTGCCGTCGGCGCGTCAGCGGCCACGCGCGAATTCCGTCAGCGCCTCGACCACCAGCGTGCATTCCTCGGCGGTACCGATGGTGACGCGCAGCGTCTGCGCCAGCCCATAGCCGCCCATGGCGCGCACGATCAGCCCGCGCGAGCGAAGATGCGCATCGGCCGCCTTGGCGCGCGCCGCGTCGCCGAAATCCACCAGCACGAAGTTGCCCTCGCTCGGCCACACCTTGAGGCCGGCGGCGGTCAGCGCATCGGTGACCTTGCCGCGCCATTCGGTGTTGTGCGCGACGGACTTCTCCACCCAGCCGGGCTCGGACAGCGCGGCGATGCCGGCCACCATGGCCGCGGAATTCACGTTGAACGGCCCGCGCACGCGCCCCAGCACGTCGACGATGGCGGGCGGCGCGTAGCACCAGCCCAGCCGCATGCCCCCCAAGCCGTAGATCTTGGAGAAGGTGCGGGTCATCACCGTGTTGCCGCCGCCGGCATCCACCAGCTTCGCCCCCGCATCGTAATCCGGACGGGTGACGTATTCGGCATAGGCGCTGTCCAGCACCAGCAGCACGTCCTCCCGCAGGTTGCGTCGCAGCCGCTCCATCTCCGACTGCGGCAGGATGGAGCCGGTGGGGTTGTTCGGGTTGGCCAGGAACATCAGCCGGGTGCGCGGCCCGACGGCCGCGAGCAGCCCGTCCACATCGGCGGTCAGGTTCTTCTCCGGCACCTTGATCACGCGGCAGCCGGCCCAGCGGCCGGTCAGGTCGTACATCATGAAGCCGTGGGCCGACATCACGAGCTCCGTGCCCTCTCCGCCATAGGCGAGGATCAGCATGGCGAGGATCTCGTCCGAGCCGTTGCCGCAGACGATGCGCGCGGGGTCCAGGCCGAAGCGCGCGCCGATCGCCTCGCGCAGCGCCGTCGCGCCGCCATCGGGGTAGCGATGCGCCTCCTTCGCGGCCTCGGCGATGGCCTGGATCGCGCCGGGCGGCGGGCCGAAGGCGCCCTCGTTGGAGGACAGCTTGATTACCCGGTTGACGCCCGGGACCTTGGACTCCCCGCCGACATAGGGCTCGACCGAGAGGACGGAGGGGCGCGGCATCACGCTCATGGCGGGCAGGACCTCGGCGGGCGGTGGTGTGGTGTCGGTCAGTCGGCGATGGGGGCGGCGTAGCCGCCGAGCACCGTGGCCCCGAGCGAGGCGAGGCGCGGATCGCCTGCGGCCAGCAGGCCGGGCACCTCGACCAGGGCCAGATCGTGCTCATGGAGCAGCACCGGCCCGCCGAGGCCCGCCGCCTCCAGCCCGGCCTCGCCCCGCCCGGCCGGCACGCGGACCAGGGTGCGATCGTCGCCGGAGGCATCGGGCGGGGTGGTGGAGAGCAGGAAGACCGTCTCGGCGCCGTGGCCGAAGAAGGGCAGGCGCGCCGTGACGAGCAGGCGCGAGGGGAAATGCGTGCGCCACCATCGCCCGGCGGCCGGCAGCGCGACGAGGGAGGCCTCGCCCGCCTCGCAGGCCGCGAGCGCCGCGGCGTCGGAGCCGAAGCGCCGGACCGGCGCCGCCATGCCGAGATGCGCGCGCAGCACCTCGACCCCGGCCTCCGGCAGCCAGGCGGCGACGCTGAGCGGCCCCTGCATGGAGGTGGTGGCGGCCAGCAATTCGCGCCACAGCCGGACCAGCGCCGTGCGTGGCAGCGGACCGGCATGGCGCGCCAGCAGCCGGCGCAGGATCGCCGCCTCCCGCCCCGGACGGATCGCGGGGCCGTCGCCCTTCGCGCGGCTGGCCGCGAGCCGCGCGACCACGGCCGCCCGCCGCATCAGCAGGTCGTGCAGGGCGTCGTCGAGCGTGTCGATCTCGGCCCGCAGCGCGGCGAGATCGGCCTCGGAAGCAGCGGCGGCCACGTCGTGCCGCGGGTCGGGCGTGGTTGTGTCGGGCATGGAAGGTCCGGGTCCGGGAGGTTGAATAGAACCGGCGGCCCCCGTCGCCAAGGCGGCGGTTGCCCCGGCGCCCGCGCGCGCCTATTCCTGCGGCCCCTTTCAGGCCCGCAGCCGAGGATGACCGAGGCCCTCGCCCCCGCCCAGCCGCTCGCCCATCAGCGCGTCCTCTTCGAGGACGGGCTCGCGCTCGATTGCGGCGCGGTGGTCGCCCCGCTGGCCGTCGCCTATCGCACCTATGGCACGCTGAACGCGGCGCGCAGCAACGCCGTGCTGGTCTGCCATGCGCTCACCGGCGACCAGTATGTGGCGGAGCGCCATCCGCTCACCGGCAAGCCGGGCTGGTGGGAGGCGGTGGTCGGCCCCAGCCTGCCGATCGACACCACCCGCTACTTCGTGATCTGCGCCAATGTGTTGGGCGGCTGCATGGGAAGCTCCGGCCCGGCCGAGCCGAAGCCGGACGGC
This sequence comes from Falsiroseomonas bella, assembly GCF_003173615.1. Lineage (GTDB taxonomy): Bacteria > Pseudomonadota > Alphaproteobacteria > Acetobacterales > Acetobacteraceae > Falsiroseomonas > Falsiroseomonas bella. The sequence goes on from NZ_QGNA01000001.1 coordinate 1,631,324, forward strand.
AGCGGCCTGTGGGGCACCGATTTCCCCTCCGTCACCATCCGCGACATGGTCCGCGCCCAGAAGCGCCTGGTCGAGCATCTGGGCATCGAGCGGCTGCTGGCCGTGGTCGGCGGCAGCATGGGCGGGATGCAGGTGCTGGAATGGGCGGCGACCTACCCCGACATGGTGGTGGCCGCGGCCCCGATCGCGACGGCCACCTACCATTCCGCCCAGAACATCGCGTTCCACGAGGTCGGCCGTGCCGCGATTCATGGCGATCCGGACTGGCAGGGCGGCCGCTACTGGGAGGACGGGCGCATCCCCGCCAAGGGGCTGAGCGTCGCCCGCATGGTCGCGCACATCACCTACCTGTCGGAGCAGGCGCTCGGGCGGAAATTCGGCCGGCGGCTGCGCGGCGCCTCGGCGCTCACCTTCCTCGAGGACGTGTTCGAGGTGGAGAGCTACCTGCGCCACCAGGGCAGCACCTTCGTCCGCCGCTTCGACGCGAACAGCTACCTCACCATCACCCGCGCGATGGACTTTTTCGACCTTGGTGCCGAGCGTGGGGGTGACGTGGCGGCAGCCTTCCGTGGCACGCAGACGCGCTTCCTGGTCGCCTCCTTCAGCTCCGACTGGCTGTTCCCGACCGCCGAGAGCCGCGCGATCGTGCGCGCGCTGAACGCGGCGGCGGCCAATGTCTCCTTCGTGGAGATCGCGACGGACAAGGGCCACGACGCCTTCCTGCTGGACGAGCCGGTGTTCCACCGTGCGCTTGGCGGATTCCTGCGCGGGGCGGCGGAGCGGGTGGGGGTCTAGGGAGCGCTTCAGCGCCCGGCGCCGTCTAGAAGATCCCCGTCCCACCCATCGCAATTGCCCCGAGAGTTACCAGGGCACAGACGAGCAGAACCGCACGGCCAGGCAGCAGATTGCCGCGGCCTTCGGCGCGAAGTTGCAGCCACGACGCGACGGCATGGGTACCGAACGCGAGCGAGATGAACATGGACGGCCCGTAGATGCCCGCCCCGCCCGTCGCTGGGCGGAAAGCAAAGAACAGCGCCGCTAGCACAACGCCGCATAGCAGCGCGCCGAGGAGGTGGATTTTTACCCAGGCAGACGCCAAGGGCCGAGCATCAAGATCGTGAAAGATGTAGACAACGGTGCCGACCGCAGCGGCGGCGAAGACCACACCCGGCAAACCCAGCGCGAAGACCGTGGTGGCGCCGACAATGAAGCCGCCGGCGTAAGCGAGACTCATGATGATCGGCAGGGAGATGACGAACGCCGCCGCAAGCCAGCCGCGCCGAAAACTGAGCAGCGCCCATCCCGCAAGGTAGGGCATCACCACGTACCAGGGTAGCGCAAACCCAGTTCTGCCGTTGGGCGCAGGAAGAAGCAGGAACGCGAGCCATCCCAACATGGCCGAGCCAACCAGAATCGCTGCGTAGAAAGCGCCTTGCATCACGTGAGCGGGCCTCGCTCTGGCTACGGTATCTGCTTGCATTCAGTGCAAGTATGACCCGACAGACTCATCCGCAACAGAGTTCCCCGGCGCCCTCAGATGTATGATTTCGTTGCTGGTCCAGGATCGCATTTGCCATCAACATCCGCCCTCTCGCACGCCGCCGCGCGCTCGGTCAGAAATTCCCGCTCCCGCTCGTTCCGCGTCAGCGTCGCGGCGCGTTCGAAGCAGGCGCGCGCTTCCGCCACGCGGCCAGCACGCAGCAGGAAATCACCCTTCGCCGCCGGCAGCGGCGCGTAGCCCTGCATCGCCGGCAGATCCTCGATCTGCGCCAGCAGCGCCAATCCTTGCTGCGGCCCGAAGGCCATGCTGTGCGCCACGGCGCGGTTCAGGGCGACGACCGGCGTCGTCATCACCTCCAGCAGCCTGTCGTAGAGCGCCGCGATGCGCGGCCAGTCCGTCGCCTCCGCGCGCGGCACACGCGCATGGCAGGCGGCCAGGGCCGCCTGCAGGACATAGGGGCCGCGTGCGCCGCCCAGCGCCTCGGCACGCGCCAGCGCATCCAGGCCACGGCGGATCAGCAGCCGGTCCCACCGGGAGCGGTCCTGCTCCGGCACCGGCACGAGCGACCCGTCGCGGCGCGTGCGCGCGGCGAAGCGCGAGGCCTGCAACTCCATCAGCGCCAGCAGGCCGAGCACTTCCGGCTCTTCCGGCAACAGGCCGGCCAGGATGCGGCCCAGGCGCTGCGCCTCGGCGCAGAGGGCCGGACGGATCAAATCCTCCCCGGCCGTCGCGGCATAGCCCTCGTTGAAAACTAGGTAGATCACCTCGAGCACGGAGCCGAGGCGCTCGGCGCGCGCCGCGCCGCGCGGCACCTCGAAGCGCAGGCCGGCGCCGCCGAGCGTGCGCTTGGCGCGCACGATGCGCTGCTGGATGGTCGCCTCCGGCGTCAGGAAGGCGCGGGCGATCTCCTCCGTGGTCAGGCCGCCGAGCAGGCGGAGCGTCAGCGCCACGCGCGCCTCGCGCGAGAGCAGCGGATGGCAGGCGGCGAAGATCAGGCCGAGCAGCTCGTCTCCGAGCTCGTCGTCCAGCGCGGCCTCGAGCGCGGCGTGACCGTCATCGGCTTCCTGCGACTCACGCAGGATCGCGGCATGCTTGCGGTCGCGCATCCTGACGTGGCGCAGCGCGTCCAGCGCGCGGCGCCGCGCCGCCGCCATCAGCCAGGCGCCGGGATTGCGCGGCACGCCGGATTGCGGCCACTCGGCAAGCGCAATCACCAGCGCATCCTGCGCCAGGTCCTCGGCGCGGCCGACATCGCGCGTCAGCCGGGCGAGGCCGGCGATCAGCCTCGCCCGCTGGATGCGAAAGACAGCCTCGATCGCGCGGTGCGTCTCATCCGCCACGCCCCGTCATCGGACGGGGCGTGGCCGGAGGCAAGCTATCCGCCGAGTTCCTTGCGCAGCCGCGCCTCGCGCTCGATGCTCTCGGGCGTGAGCACGTCCGAGAAATCCTCCATCTCGTAGAGCGGGCGGATGTCGATGTCGCTCGGGCCGAACATCGGGTTGGGGCAGCGCTTCACCCAGGCGACTGCCTCCTCCATGTCTTTCACCTGCCAGATCCAATAGCCGGCGACGAGCTCGCGCGTCTCGGCGAAGGGACCATCGGTCACGGTGCGGCTCGCGCCGTCGAAATGCACCCGCTTCGCCTGGGAACTCGGCTTCAGCCCGTCGCCCGCCAGCATGATGCCGGCCTTCGCCAGCTCCTCGTTGTATTTCATCATCGCGTCCATCAGCTCCGGCGTGGGCGGGCGGCCCGCCTCGCTGTCCTCGGTCGCCTTGACCATCACCATCACGCGCATCGGTGTTCATCTCCTCGCTTTCGGGTTGGCCGGTGCGGCCTTCCCTGCCCCTGCGACGAACGGGGCCTGGCGGGATCGACATCGGGCCCGAAGTTTCCCTCGGCGTGAAGGTGCGAAGGCCCGTGGGGCGCGCGCTCGTGAACGGCGTCGCACCCGCCCGGCCGCCCCTGGACCGAGGCGGCCGCCGCGTCTAGATGACCCGCCTGCAGCACACGGGAACGGAAAGACGGTGCCGGACGCCCCGGGCGAGGTGCGCTTCGTCGCGAAGAACATGCGGCTCGACCTTCGCCTGATCGCGGAGATGGTCGCGCCCGGCGCGCGCGTGCTCGACATCGGCTGCGGCGACGGCGCGCTGATCGAGCACCTGATCCGCGAGAAGGGCGCCGATGCGCGCGGCATCGAGATCGACATGGCCGAGGCCACCGAGGCCGTCGCGGCCGGGCTGCCGGTGATCCATGGCGATGCCGACAACGACCTCGCCTTCTATCCGGACGGCGCCTTCGACTACGTGGTGCTCAGCCGCACGCTGCAGGCGGTGGAGAAGCCGCGCGAGGTGCTGCGCCAGATGCTGCGCATCGGCCGCTACGCCATCGTCTCCTTCCCGAATTTCGGCCACTGGCAGCTCCGCTGGACACTGCTGACCGCGGGCCGGATGCCCGACAACGAGACCTGGGACCGCCCCTGGTACGAGACGCCGAACATCCACCCCTGCACCATCCGCGACTTCTTCGCGCTCTGCGCGATGGAGCGCTACGTCGTGGAGCGGTGGCTCGCGGTGGACGACAAGGGCCTTCGCTCGCCCTGGAAGCGGTCGCCCTGGCTGGCCAACCTGTTCGGCGAGCAGGCGCTGTTCCTGCTGCGCCGGGGATAGGGCGCGCCCCGCGCCACGCGGCTCAGTGCAGCGCCTGCACGGCGCCCGCCCTGGAGAGATCCGGCACGAGCGCAGCCGCCATCGCCGCGTGCTGCGCCGCGGCCTCGGCGCCCAGGCGCCGGCATTCGGCCTCGACATAGGCCAGCATCAGGACAAGGGCGGAACGATCGTCCGTCGTCACTTCCGCCTTCGCACCCGCGCGAATCTTCATCGTCCAAGGTCCTGGTGAATACGTCCGAGAGCAGCAGAGCATGCTTTGCATACAACTCACGCCTGCGTGAAGGCACAATCGGTCGCCGCCTTGTTCAATTGTTGGTTGGATCCGATCTGCTGCAATATCAATGCGTGAACACGCAATCACGATGACGGAATGGATGGGCTCCTCCCACGGTGCCGGAACAAAAAGCCCCGACGGGAATCCGCCGGGGCGAGTTGAGGGAGGAAACGTCCAGGAACGTCCCGTCGGCACCGCAGCGCCTCGGGACGATTGAAGCCTGACCGATGCCGCGACCGGGTGCCTTGATGCATATCAAGTCGTTGCCGAATCGGGTGCCGGGGGTGCGTTTGCCCTCCGCCGCGCGGCTTGCGAGTGTATAAGGGAAGCCCGGCGACGATCCGCCGGGCCGGGCAGGCACCCAGAAGGGAAACGAACAGCATGGCACGCGTGGCACTCGTCACCGGAGGACAGCGGGGCATCGGCGCCGCGATCAGCGAGGCGCTGCAGGCCGCCGGCCGCAAGGTCGTCGCGAGCTATGCGGGGAACGACGCCGCCGCGCAGGCCTTCACCGAGCGCACGGGCATTCCCTGCTACAAGTTCGACGTGGGCGACTTCGCCGCCTGCCAGGCCGCGGTGCAGAAGATCGAGGCCGAGATCGGCCCTATCGAGGTCCTGGTCAACAACGCCGGCATCACCCGCGACGCCATGATGAAGCGCCTGACGCGCGACATGTGGGACCAGGTGATCGATACCAACCTCGGCAGCTGCTACAACATGTGCAAGGCGGTGTGGGACGGCATGAACGCCCGCAAGTTCGGCCGCATCGTCAACATCGGCAGCGTCAACGGCCAAGCCGGCCAGATGGGCCAGGTCAACTACGCCGCCGCCAAGTCCGGCATCCACGGCTTCACCAAGGCGCTCGCCCAGGAAGGCGCGCGCAACCATGTCACGGTGAACGCCGTCGCGCCCGGCTATGTGGACACCGAGATGGTGCGCGCCGTGCCGGAGGACGTGCTGGCGAAGATCGTCGCGCGCATCCCGATCGGCCGCCTTGGCAAGGCCGAGGACATCGCGCGCGGCGTGGTGTTCCTCACCGCCGACGAGGCCGAGTTCATCACCGGCTCCACGCTGTCCATCAACGGCGGGCAACATATGTACTGAGCCTCAGGCGCCGGCGCGCGCTCCGCGCGCTTGGCTGCGCGCCTCAGGCATGGTGCGCCGGGGGCGCGGGCTCGAGCCGCGCGGGGCCGCTGTTGCGGCCCGTAGGCCGGGCGCGCTGTTCGACAGGGGCCGCTCTCGCGGCCCGGGAGCGGGTCGCCGTTTGGGAGGTCGGGCGTGACGTGGCTGGTGCTTGCCTTCGACGGCACGGATGCCGGGGCGCCGATGCGGCGGATGGGGGCGCGCGACGCGCATGTCGCCTTCATCACGGCCGAGGCCGAGGCGGGGCGCCTCCTCCTCGGCCTGCCGCTGCATGACGAGCAGGGGCACAGCCTCGGCTCGATGATGGTGATCGCGGGCGAGCGCGACGCGCTGGACGACTACCTGGCGGCGGAGCCCTTCGCGACGCAGGACGTGTGGCGCCGGGTCGAGACGCATCCCTTCCGCATCGCGAAGCTGCCCTATGCGCCCTGGCCCTCGCCGGGTAGCGCCATGCCAGGGCCGCGCAGCCACACCATCGTCGTCGCGCGCGACGGCGACGACCCCGGCGCCGGGGAGCGCCGCCTCGCGGCGCGTCCCGCCCATGTCGCCCGGCTCGCCGGGCCCGCGGCGGACGGCATGGTGCTGTTCGGTGGCGCCATTCTGGATGCCCCTGACGGCCGCATGACCGGCTCCGTCGCCGTCACCCGCCATGCCGACCACGCCGCCGCGCAGCGCTTCTGGGCGGAGGACCCCTACGCGACCCAGGACGTCTGGCGGGAGACGGGCTGGTACGGAACGCTGCTGCGGCCGTTGCCCTACCATCCGCTCCCGCGCTGACGCGGCAGAACCGAGCATCAGAGCAGCTCGAGCTGCCGCGGCGCCGCCTGGGGCGGGCGGAACTGCATGCAGTCCAGCCCGCCCTCGCCCATCCGGTCCCGCCCCTCCAGCCCGAAGCGTCGCATCGCGAGCTTGAACCGCTGCGCGATCAGCTCGGCATAGGGCCCGGTGCCGGTCTGACGCAGGCCGAAGCGGCTGTCGTAGAACTGCCCGCCACGGGTCTCCCGCACCAGCGCCAGCACGCGGGCCGCGCGGTCCGGGTAGTGTTCCTGCAGCCAGGCCTCGAACATGCCGCGGATCTCGAGCGGCAGGCGCAGCAGCACATAGCCCGCGCGCCCGGCGCCGGCGCGGGCCGACATTTCGAGGATGCGCTCCATCTCCATGTCGTTGAGGCCCGGGATGATCGGCGCCACCAGCACGCCCGTCCGCACGTCGGCCTTGGCCAGCGCCGCCACCGCCTCCAGCCGCTTCAGCGGCGTCGCCGCACGCGGCTCCATGATGCGCGCCAGCTTGCCGTCCAGCGTGGTGACGGAAAGGCACACATGCACCAGGTTGCGTTCGGACAAACGCGCGAGGATATCGAGGTCGCGCAGCACCCCCGCGCTCTTCGTCACGATGGTCACCGGATGGCCGAAGCGCTCCAGCACTTCCAGCACGCGGCGGGTGATGCCGAGGGTGCGCTCCACCGGCTGGTAGGGGTCGGTGTTGGCGCCGAGCGCCACCGGCTTCGCGACATAGCCGGGCTTGGACAACTCCTTTTCCAGCAGCTCCGGCAGGTCGGGCTTGAACATCAGCCGCGTCTCGAAATCGAGGCCGGGCGACATGCCGACATAGGCATGGGCCGGCCGCGCATAGCAGTAGACGCAGCCATGCTCGCAGCCCCGATAGGGGTTCAGCGAGCGGTCGAAGCCGATATCCGGGCTGTCGTTCCAGGACAGGGCGGTCTTCGCCTTCTCCCGGATCAGCTCCGTCGGCAGCGGCGGCAGTTCCGCGAATTCGGCGGCCAGCGTGCCCCAACCATCGTCGCAGCGCTCGGTGCGCGTGCTTTCGTAGCGCACCGGCGGGTTGGTCACGGCGCCCCGGCCCTTGCGAGCCAGGGAGGGCATGGCGGAGGCGCCTCCGTCCGGCATGATCGCTCCTTCGCGGAACAGCCCGCTGTGGTTTCCTGGTTTGTTCGCATCGGAGAGTGCGCAACCCGCCTGAAAGCGTCAAGAACAAAATGCGAATAGCGATGCCGACCAGGGAGCCCCTGATCAAGGGCCTCTCCGTGGTGATCCCGGCGCTGAACGCGGCGGCGACGCTGCCCGGCACGCTGGCCGCGCTCGGCACGGCGCCGGACGAGCTCGTCGTGGTGGATGGCGGAAGTGTGGATGGCACCGCGGCGGTGGCGGCCGAGGGCGGCGCGCGCGTCGTGCGGGCGCCGCGCGGCCGTGGCGTGCAGATCGCCGCCGGCGTGGCGGCGGCCTCGCGGCCGTGGCTGCTGATCCTGCACGCCGACACGCGTCTCGCGCCGGGCTGGACCGAGGCGGTGCGGCAGGCGATGCGGGATCCCGGCCGCGCCCGCTACTTCCGCTTCGCGCTGGACGACGACACGCAAGCCGCGCGGCGGCTGGAGCGCGCCGTGGCCTGGCGCTGCCGCGTGCTGGCGCTGCCCTATGGCGACCAGGGGCTGCTGGTCCATCGCGCCCTGCTGGACGCCGTCGGCAGCATGAGGCCGCTGCCATTGATGGAGGATGTGGACCTGGTGCGCCGTCTCGGCCGCGCGCGGCTCGCGGCGCTCGACGCCGCCGCCGTGACCAGCGCGGAACGCTGGCAGCGGGAAGGCTACCTGCGGCGCTCGGCGCGCAACCTGGCCTGCCTCTCGCTCTGGTTCCTGGGCGTTCCGCCGCGCATCATCCAGCGACTCTATTCAGGCAGGAGAGGATGAAGGGCGACACCGTCATCGTGTTCGCGCGCGCGCCGCGGCTCGGCGCCGTGAAGCGCCGGCTGGCGCGCGGCATCGGGGCGATGGCGGCGCTGCGGTTCTACCGCGGCCAGCTTGCCGCGCTGCTGGCCGAGATCGCGCCGGACCGCCGCTGGCGCACGGTGCTGTCGGTCACGCCGGATCGCGCGCCATCCCGCTGGCCGCGCCGCCTGCCGCGACTGCCGCAGGGCCATGGCGATCTCGGCACGCGAATGGACCGCGCGCTGCGCCCGCATCGCCGCGCCCTGGTGGTCGGCAGCGACATCCCCGGCGTCGGCCGCGCCGACATCGCCGCCGCCTTCCGCGCACTCGGCCGCGCCGATGCCGCCTTCGGCCCGTCCGAGGATGGCGGCTACTGGCTGGTCGCGCTCGGCCCGCGGCGCCCCCCGAAACCCTTTGCGGATGTGCGCTGGTCCACGGAGCATGCGCTGATGGACACCGTCGCCAATTTCCATGGTCGGCGCGTCGCGCTGCTGCGCACCCTGCGCGACGTGGACACCGCCGCCGACCTCGCTGCCGTCAGGGAAGCCCGCCGATGACCGCGCCTGCCTGGTCCAACACCAGCGAGGACTACGCGAAGCACCGCCAGGGCTTCCCGCCGCGCTTCTACGCCATGATCGCGGAGCGCGGCCTCTTCGCGCCGGGCATGCAGGTGCTGGACATCGGCACCGGCACCGGCACGGTGGCGCGCAGCCTGGCGGCGATGGGCGGCGCGGTGCTGGGCCTCGATCCCGCGCCGGGCCAGATCGCCGCGGCGCGGCGGCTCGCCGCGGAGCAGGGCGTGGCGGCGCGATTCGCGGAAGGGCTGGCGGAGCGCACCGGCCAGCCGGACGCCGCCTTCGACCTCGTCGTGGCCGCGCAATGCTGGCACTGGTTCGACCGCGGCCTGGCGGCGGCCGAGGCGCGGCGTGTGCTGAAGCCCGGGGGGACGCTGCTGATCTGCCATTTCGACTGGCTGCCGCTGCCCGGCAGCGTCGCCCATGCCTCGGAATTCCTGATCGAGGCGCATAATCCGCGCTGGCCGATGGCGCGCACCACGGGCTTCTACCCGGCCTGGGCGGCGGATCTTTCCCTTGCCGGGTTCGAGTCGCTGGAATTCGCCGGCTTCGACCATGCGGCCCTCTACAGTCACGCCGATTGGCGCGGTCGCATCCGCGCCTCGGCCGGCGTGGGCGGGGCGCTGGCCGGGCCGGCGGTGGAGCGCTTCGACGCCGAGCACGCCACCCTGCTGGCCGCGCGCTTCCCGGCCGAGCCGCTCAGCGTGCCGCACCGCGTCTTCGCGATATGGGCGAGGCGCCCCGCCTGAGCCGAGGCGCCACAGCGCCGAAACCTGCGGTTGGGTCGCTACACCGGAATGCAGACGACGCATCCCAAAACACGATACATCATCTTAGAATTTGCACTCTGTGCAAAAGCGTGCTCTACTCTGTCTGTGCCGTGGCGGACAATGTCACGGAATGTCAGGCGAGGCAGCGGCGCTCAAGGGCGCCCGGGTCGGGAGACGGGACGTGATCAGCCAGGAGCTTCTGCGGGTTGCCGACGCCTTCTTCACCGCGGTGCTGCTGATGGCGGCGCTGCTCGGCGTGGTGCTGGCCTGGGCGACGGGCGACCTGCTGAAGCTCAGCCTCGCGCTGCTGCTGGTGGCGCTGGCCGCGCCCGCCCTCTATCGCCGGCGCATCCCCGCCGAAAGCCGCTAACCCCGCGCTAACCCGCGCTGCCCCAGGCTGCCCTCCGGGATGTCCGGGGACGGCGCCATGACGGACAGCGATTCGGCGCGCGAGGCCAGGCTGGCGATCGCGCGGCACCTGGCGGAACTGCACCGCCTGCATCTGGCGCTCGCCGCGGACAGCCGGCGGCTGAAGGGCCTGACGCTGGAAGGCCGCAGCCTCGCCGAGATCGAGATCGCAGCCGAGATGCTCGAGCAGTACATGGCTGCGACCGGCGCCTTCCTGGAAAACATGCGCGGCCGGTTCGAGGCGCGCCTGCCGCTGCTGCGCCGCGCCGAGCCGCATGGCACGGAGATCGCGCCCGGCCAGGGCGCGCAGGGGCATGGGCCCTTCTGGTACTCCTTCTCTCGCCTCTGCGCCGCGCTGCGGCAGGCGGAGCGGCGGGTGGGGTAGGGCGCCTCAGCCGCGCGGGAAGGGCGGCAGCCGCACGCGGTCGCGCCCCTCCCGCCGCAGGGCGCCCATCCGCTGCAGGCGGGCCAGGGCGCGATAGGTCGCTTCGTGCGACAGGCCGAGCTCGGCCGCCAGCGACTTCCAGGGCACGGCCGGGCGCCGCGACCCGTCGGGCTCCGCCGGCAATGCGTGCAGCGCGTCGAGCAGCCGGTCCGCCGCATGCGGCAGGGCGAGCCGCACGATCCGCGCCCGCGCCGCCACCAGCCGCCCCGCGAGATGGGCGGCGAGGCGCCAGCCCAGCTCGGGGTCGGCCGAAGCGGCGTGCCGCAGATCCACGGCGGCATGCACCCGCACCAGGCTGGGCGCGGCGGCGATCGCGTCGCAGTGATGCTGCGGCTCGAACAGCGAGGCCTCGGCGAAGGTCTCGCCGGGGCCGGCCCGGTGCAGCAGCAGCCGGCGGCCCTCAGGCGAGGTGCGCAGCAGCTCCAGCGCCCCCTCCTCCACCACGACCAGGCCGAGCGCCGCGTCGCCCACGCGGAACAGCGCCTCGCCGCGGACCAGGCGCCGGAGGCGGCCGGGCGGCAGGATCTGCAGGAAAGCGGTGTCCATATGACCGCGATCATAGGGCCGCGGCCCGCCGGTGGGCTAGCGAGGCGCCATGAGACGGTTCCTGCCGCTAGCCGCCCTCGCCCTGCTCGCCGCGCCCGCCGCAGCGCAGCATGGCGGCCACCGCCACCACGGCGCGACGCCCGCTCCCGCCGGCGCGGCGGAGTCGCGCCCCTACGCCGGGCTGCAAGGCCGGGCGATCAAGTCACTGTCGGAGGAGCAGGTCGCCGATCTGCTCGCCGGCCGCGGGATGGGGCTGGCGCTCGCCGCCGAGCTGAACGGCTATCCGGGACCGGCGCATGTGCTCGAACACGCCGAGGCCCTGGGTCTGACGCCGGCGCAGCGCGCGACCGCCGAGGCGCTGCATGCCCGCATGGCGGAGGAAGCGCGCATCCTCGGCGCGCGGATCGTCGCGCTGGAGCAGGAGCTCGATGCGCTCTTCGCCGGCGGCGCTGCCGATACGGGCCGGCTCGCGGCGCTGACGGCGGAGATCGGCGCGCTGAACGGGCGGCTGCGCGAGGTGCACCTGGCCACGCATATCGGCATGCGCGAGGCGCTGGATGCAACCCAGCGCGCCGCCTATGCGCGGCTGCGCGGCTACGCGGCGCAATAGCCCTCAGGAATAGCCCCGCGCCGTCGGTCCGCTTTGCGTCCGCCGCGCTTCCTCCTGCGCATGCTCGTCCACCTTGCGCATGCGCTCGTGATGCGCCCCAGCTCCGTCCTCGGCCGGCTCGAAATCGTAGTCGCCGTGATGCGACTGCCAGGATTGCACGGTCAGCACCTTCGCCCCACCGCGGCTTTCGTGCGGGCCGTGCACCTGGCCCGCGGCATGGGTGAGGAAGGCGCCGGGGCCGAGTTCGCGGCCGGCATCCACCAGGTCGCCTTCCAGCACGTAGTGCATCTCCGACCCCGCGCCGTGCCTGTGCGCCGGGATGCGGCCGCCGGGCGGCAGGTGGATGATGGAGGTCACCACCCCGGCGCCGGCATCCTGGTTCAGCAGCTGGATGCGGAATTCGCCTTTCGCGCCAGGGATGGCGAAGGGCACGGCGGGCACCTCCGCCGCGGCAAGGGCAAGTTTCCGGGCGTCCATGCCGCATCCTCCGATCCGTGTGACCGGCGGCGAACGCGCCCGGGCGGCGGCGGGTTGCCCTGGCCAGGACTCGCCGCGGCGCGCTATGGCGGGCCATGCCGAGTTTCGCGCTCGAATCGGCGCATGCGGGGCGGGTCGCCGGGCTGGACGAGGCCGGGCGCGGGCCGCTCGCCGGGCCGGTGCTCGCCGCCGCGGTGGTGTTCCGCCGCCGGCCGCCGCGCGCGCTGGCCGCGCTGATCGACGACAGCAAGAAGCTCAACGCCGCGAAGCGTGCCGCCGCCTTCGACGCGCTGGTCCAGGCCGCGCGCGCCGGCCTGCTGGACTATGCGGTGGCGGCGGCGAGCGTCGCGGAGATCGGCCGCATCAACATCCTCCGCGCGAGCCAGCTTGCCATGGCGCGCGCTTTGGCGCGGCTGGCGGAGCCGCCCGACCTCGCGCTGGTGGACGGCAACCAGCCGCCCGCGCTGCCCTGCACCGTGCGCTGCGTCGTCGGCGGCGATGCGCAATGCCTCTCCATCGCCGCGGCCTCGATACTGGCGAAGGTCGTGCGGGACCGGGCGATGGCCAGGCTCGACCGGCGCTGGCCGGGCTACGGCTTCGCCAGCCACCAGGGCTATGCGACGGAGCAGCACCGCAGCGCGCTCGCCCGTCTCGGTCCCACGCCGCATCACCGCCGCGGCTTCGCCCCGGTGGACCAGGCGAGCCTCTTCGCGCTGCTGGACGATTGACGCCGCGACTCCGCGCAACGCATGGTGCCCGGCCGATTCGCGCGGGGGTGCAGGCGGAACGATGGGAACGGGTCTCGACCTGCCGCTCGACCAGGTGTTGGTCGGCGACTGCATCGAGACGCTGCGGCGCCTGCCGCCCGCCTCGGTCCATGCCGTCTTCGCGGACCCGCCGTACAACCTTCAGTTGAAGGGCGAATTGCGGCGCCCCGACACCTCCGTCGTGGATGCGGTGGACGACGACTGGGACCGCTTCACCGACTTCGCCGCCTACGACGCCTTCACCCGCGACTGGCTGGCCGAATGCCGCCGCGTGCTGCGCAAGGACGGCACGATCTGGGTGATCGGCAGCTACCACAACGTCTTTCGCCTGGGCGCGGCGATGCAGGACTTGGGCTTCTGGATCCTGAACGACGTGATCTGGCGGAAGGCCAACCCGATGCCGAACTTCCGGGGCCGCCGCTTCACCAACGCGCATGAGACGCTGATCTGGGCGGCGCGCGGCCCGGAATCCCGCTACCGCTTCAACTACCAGGCCATGAAGGCGCTGAACGAGGAGCTGCAGATGCGCAGCGACTGGTTCATCCCGCTCTGCACCGGGTCGGAGCGCCTGCGCGACGGCGCCGGCGGCAAGCTGCATCCCACGCAGAAGCCAGAGGCGCTGCTGCATCGCGTGATCCTCTCCTGCACCACGCCCGGCGAGGTCGTGCTCGATCCCTTCCTCGGCACCGGCACGACGGCGGCGGTGGCGAAGCGACTCGGCCGCCGCTTCCTCGGGATCGAGCGCGATCCGGGATACGCGGCAGCGGCCGCGTCACGGCTGGCGGCGGTGGAGCCGGTGCCGGAAGCGGCGGCGCTCGCGCTGCCCTCGAAGCGGGAACAGCCGCGCATCGCCTTCGGCGTGCTGGTGGAACGAGGCCTGGTGCCGCCCGGCGCGACGCTGACCGATCGCCACCGACGCTGGAAGGCTGTGGTGGGCGCGGACGGCACGCTGCGCTGCGGCGCGGCGGCGGGCTCGATCCACAAGGTGGGTGCCGAGCTGCAGGCCGCGCCCTCCTGCAACGGCTGGACCTTCTGGTTCCTGGAGACGCGCGACGGGCGCCTGCGCCTGCTGGACGAACTGCGGCAGGAGGTGGTGGCGCAAGGTGGCTGAGGCCGCGCCGATCCTCTGGCTCATCGCGGGGCCGAACGGCGTCGGCAAGACGACCTATGCGCGGCGCTACCTGCGCACGGCGGCAGGAACGGAACGCTTCGTCAATCTGGACGAGTTGGCGCGTGGCTTGTCGCCGCTCACGCAGACGCCCGACGCGCAGACCGCGACACGAGCGGCGCGTCTTGTGCTGACGCTGGTCGAGGAGGGAATCGCCGCACGCCGCAGCTTCGCGCTGGAGACCACCCTCGCCGGCCTCACGCATCTGCGCACCGTCCAAAGCGCGAAATCCGCCGGCTTCGGCGTGAACCTGCTGTTCTGCATCCTGCCTGATGTCGGCCTCGCGCTGCGCCGCATCGCCGATCGCGTGGCCGCCGGCGGCCATGCCGTGCCGGAGGCCGATGCGCGGCGCCGCTTCCCGCGCGCCTGCGCCAATTTCGCGCGCTACGCCGCCGCCTGCGACCTTTGGCGCATCCTCGACACGCAGCTTGCAGAGCCGCGGCTGGTCGCCTCCGGCCCGCCTTCCGCCATCGCCGATCCCGCGCTGCTCGCCGGGCTGCCGGCACCGCTGAAGCAGGCCGTCACGCCGGGCTGACAGCGCCCTCCAGCAGCGCGAGAAGCTTGCGCATCACCGTCGGCATCGCCGCGCGCGCCGCGTCCGGCGCCATCCAGGCGAAACCCTCCGGCGCGGCGCCGTCATGCCGCGCGGCCAGCAGCGTCATGCGCAGCTCGAAATGCGTGAAGCCGTGCCGCGCCTCCCCGGGCAGGTGGCGCCAGCGCAGGTCGGGCAGGGGGGCAAGGGCCAGCGCCTCGGTGCTGTGCCAGGCCGCCTCTCGCCAGGGCGTGCCGGGAAGTTCCAACATGCCCCCCAAAAGCCCCTCGGCCGGGCGGCGGCGCACCAGCAGGCGGCCGGCGGCGTCGGTTACCGCGAAGTGCACGCCGGACCGCACCGGCCGCGCCTTCTTCGGCGCCTTCCGCGGCAGCGCCTCCGCAATGCCCTGCGCCTGCGCCGCGCAGGCGCCGCGCCAGGGACAGAGCGCGCAGGCCGGGCGCCTTGGCGTGCAGATCGTCGCGCCAAGGTCGAACAGCGCCTGGGCGAAGTCGCCCGGCCTGGCGCGGGCGGCCGCCTGCTCCATCCAGCGATTCGCCAGCGAATCCAGCGCCTTCTTGGCACCGGGCAGCGGCGTCTCCACCGCGTGGATGCGCGCCGCCACGCGCTCCACATTGCCGTCGGTCGGCACCACCGGCACGCCGAAGGCGATCGCCGCGACCGCCGCCGCGGTATAGGCGCCGATCCCGGGAATCCCGCGCAATCCCAAGACGTCCCGTGGGAACCCGCCGGCCGCCAGGGCCTTCGCCCCGGCATGCAGGTTGCGCGCCCGCGCGTAGTAGCCGAGGCCGGCCCATTCCTCCGCCACCGCCTCCCACGGCGCCGCCGCCAGAGCAGCCACATCGGGGAAGCGGGCCAGGAAGCGGGCATAGCGCGGCCCCACCGCGGCGACCGTGGTCTGCTGGAGCATGACCTCCGACAGCCAGACGCGGTATGGGTCGGGACGGCCGGACACGTTCCGCCACGGCAGGTCGCGCCGGTGGCGGTCGTACCAGTCGAAAAGGTCTTGGGCAGGAGGGCTCACGCGTGGCGAAGGATGGCGACGCAAGGCGATTCCCGGGAGCCCCCCTGCCGCTTGCCAACCTGATCCCGGCCGTCACGCGCCCCGCCTTCCGCAAGCGCTCCCCGGCCGGGGCGCAGCTTCTGGCCGACTGGGCGCAGGTGGTGGGACCCGCGCTCGCCGCCGTCACCAGCCCGCTGCGCCTCTCGGCCGGGACGCTCACCATCGCCTGCGCCGGGCCGGTCGCGATGGAGCTGCAGCACCTGGCGCCGGAGCTCATCGCCCGGATCAACGGCCATCTCGGGCGGGTGACGGTGGAGCGGCTGCGCTTCGTGCAGCAGGCCCGGCCCGGCCCCTCCGGCCCGGCCGGGGCGCCCCGCCACGCCCCCGCCGCCCCGCTGCCGGCCCCCGTCGCGGAGCGGCTTTCGGCCCTGCCGGCGGGCGAGCTGCGGGAAGCCCTGGAAAAGCTGGGCCGCGGCGTCTATCGGAACCGGTAGGGAACCCACCCCGAGTCCCAGACCCCGCCTTGCCGGAGGCTGCCCGATGACCCCTCGCCGTTCCTTCCTCACGCTCGCCGCCGGCGCGCTCGTCCTGCCCACCACGGCGGCCCTCGCCCAGGAGGACCCCCGCCTGGCGGAACGGGCCATCGGCAAGCCCGATGCGCCCGTCACCGTGCTGGAGTTCTTCTCCCTCACCTGCGGCCATTGCGCCGCCTTCTCCCGCGAAACCTTCCCGCGCGTGAAGCAGGAGCTGGTGGACACCGGCCGCATCCGGCTGGTGTATCGCGACTTCCCGCTGGACCAACTGGCGCTGGCCGTCGCGGGGCTGGCGCGCAGCGTGCCGGCGGACCGCTACAGCGCCTTCGTCTCCACCCTCTTCGCCACGCAGGACCGCTGGGCCTTCAACCGCAATGCCGATGTGAAGGCGGAGCTGTGGAAGCTTGCGGCCGTTGCCGGCATGGATCGCGAGACCTTCGAGAAGGCGATCGTGGACGCGCCGCTGCAGCGCGCGATCCTGGAGCAGCGCGCCGCCGGCCAGCGCGAGTTCAACGTCAGCTCCACCCCCACCTTCGTCTTCGGCAGCCGCGTCGTGCCGGGCAATATCGGCTTCGACCGCTTCGCCGCGCTGGTCGCCGAGACGCGCTGAATGGAGGCGGTGCCGCCGCCGGCCGAGGACCCGGCCGCGCCGGAGGAAGAGGCCGGTCGCTCCGCCGCGCAGGTCGAGGCCGCGCGCACCGCGCGCCTCACCCGCCTGCGCATCGCCGGCTTCAAGTCCTTCGCGGAGCCGACGCTGGTCGAGGTGATGCCGGGCCTCACCGGCATCGTCGGCCCGAATGGCTGCGGCAAGTCCAACATCGTGGAAGCCCTGCGCTGGGCGATGGGCGAGACCAACGCCCGGACCATGCGCGGCGGCGAGATGGAGGACGTGATATTCGCCGGCACGGCCAGCCGCGCCAGCCGCAATTTCTGCGAGGTCACGCTGACGCTCGAGGAGGCGATGGGCCTCGCGCCGCCGCCGAATGCCGAGACGCCCGACCTCGAGATCGTCCGCAAGATCGAGCGCGGCTCCGGCTCCTCCTTCCGCGTCAACGGCAAGGAGCTGCGCGCGCGCGACGTGCAGACCATGTTCGCCGACATCGGCTCCGGCGCGCGCTCCTCCGCCATGGTCAGCCAGGGCCGCGTCGCCGCGCTGATCCAGGCGAAGCCCGAGGATCGCCGCGCCGTGCTGGAGGAGGCCGCCGGCATCGCGGGCCTCCGCGCCCGCCGGCACGAGGCCGAGCTCAAGCTGCGCCAGGCGGAGAACAACCTCGCCCGCGCCGAGGACCTGCTGAACGAGATGGAGGGCGCGCGGCAGGGGCTGCAGCGCCAGGCGCGCCAGGCGGCGCGCTACCGCAACCTGAGCGGGCTGGTGCGCGGCGCCGAGGTGGAGTGGCTCGCGATCCTGCGCGCCCGCGCCCAGGCGACGCTCGCCGCCGCCAAGGAGGCCTTCCACCGCGCCCGCACCGTCACCGGCGAGGCCGAGTTCGAGGCCGAGGGCGCCGCGAAACGTGCCTTCGCCGCCGAGCAGGACCTGCCCGGCCCACGCGAGGCAGAGGCGCTGGCCCGCACCGCGCTGGAACGCCGCCGCGTCGAATCCGAGACGCTCGACGCCGAGGAGCTTGACGCGCGGGAGGCGCTGGCGGCCGCTACCGGCCGGCGCGACGCGCTGGCGCGCGACCTGGATCACGCCGCCCGGCTGCAGGCCGATGCCGAGGCCGCCGGGTCGCGCCTCGCCGCCGAGGCGGAGGCGCTCGACGCCGCCGCCGCCAGCCTGCCCGGCCGCACCACCGAGGCCGAATCCGCCGAGGTCGAGGCCGCCGAGGCGGTGCGCGAGGCCGCGCGCGCCGCCGACCGCGCCACGGAACTCGCCGCCGAGGCCGCGGCCCAGGCCGCCGCGCTGGCCGGCGCCGAGAGCGACGCCGCGAACCGCGCGCGGCGCCTGGCCGAGCAGGGCAACCGCCTCGCCGCCGAGCAGGGCGCCGCCGAGGCGGCGCGCGTGCCGCAGGACGCGCTGAATGCCGCCGCGGCCGCGGTCACCGAGGCCGAGACGGCGTTGGCCGCTGCCGAGTCCGCGGTTGTGGTGATGGAAACCCAACGTGGCGCGGCGCAAGCCGGCCACGAGGCCGCCCGCCGCGCCGCCGCCGAGGCCGAGGAGGCCGAAGGCCGCGCCCGCGCCGCGCTCGAAGCCGCCGAACTCGCGCTGCGCCGGCTCGGCCAGCAGCACCAGCGCCTCGTCGCCGAGCGCGACGCCGCGCGCGCCGCCCTGGTGCCGGAGGCCGAGCGCGAGGCCGCGCAGCAGGCCGCCGAGGCCAGCGCCGCCGAGCTCGCCGCCGCGCAGCAGGCCCTCGCCGCGGCCGAGGCGGCGCATGCCGGGGCCGTGGCGCGCCTGCAAACGGCGCGTGCCGCCGCCGCAGAGGCCGAAGGGGCCGCGACGCGCGCGACCGCTGCGCTGGACGGCGCCGAGGGGACGCTGCGGCGCCTGACGGAGCAGCGCAGCCGCCTTGCCGGCGAGCGTGACGCCGCCACCGCCGCCCTGGTGCCGGAAGCCGAGCGCGAAGCCGCCCTGGCAGAGGCCGAGGCCGCCGAAGCCGCGCTGCGCGACAGCCGCGCCGCGCTGGACGGTGCCGAGGCCGCCCGCGCCGCCGCGCAGGCGCGCCACGAGGCCGCGCGCAGCGCTGCCGTGGCGGCAGATGGCGCCCGCGCCCGTGCCCAGGCCGAGGTCGCGGCGCTGACGGAAGTGGCCGCCGCCGCCGCGGTCAGCGCCGGCCTCGCGCCGGTGCTCGACTCCGTCTCGGTCCCGCCCGGCCTGGAAGCGGCGCTCGGCGCCGCGCTGGGCGAGGCGCTGGACAGCCCGCTCGACGACCACGCGCCCCGCCATTGGCGCAGCCTGCCGCCCTTCGCCCCGCCGCCCGCCCTGCCGGATGGCGCGACCCCGCTTTCCCGCCTGGTGGAGGCGCCGGCGGCACTCGCCCGCGCGCTGTCGCAGATCGGCCTGCTGCCGCGCGGCCAGGACGGCGCCGCGCTGCAGGCCGCGCTGCTGCCCGGCCAGGCCCTGGTGAACGAGGATGGCGCGCTCTGGCGCTGGGACGGGCATTGCGCCCGCGCCGGCACGCCGAGCCCCGGCGCCGTCCGCCTCGCCCAGCGCAACAAGCTGCGCGCCGCGCAGGTCGTGCTCGACCAGGCCGAGGCCGCCTCCGCCGCCGCGCAATCCGCCCGCGCCGAGGCCGAGGCCGAGGAGCAGGCCGCACGGCAGGAGGAAGCCCGCCGCCGCGACATCCGCGCCGAGGCCGAGCGCCGCGCCGGCGCCGCCATCGCCGCCGCCGAGCGCATCGCCGCCCGCGCCGCGGAGGCCGAGAGCCGGCTCGCCGCCCTGGCGCCAGAACTGGCGCGGCTCGATGACGATCTCGGCGCCGCCGAGGCCGCGCTCGCTGCCGCCCGCGCCGCGCGCGCGGCGGTGCCGGACCTCGCCGCCGCGCAGCAGGATGCGCGCGAGGCCGCGGAGGCCGAGCGCCAGGCCCGCGAGGCCGAGACCAGGCAGCGCGAGGCGCGCGCCGAGGCCGAGCGCCGCGCCGGTGCCGCCGCCACGACCGCCGAGCGCGTCGCCGCCCGCGCCACCCAGGCCGAGCAGCGGCTGGCCGCCGTGGAACCGGAGCTGGCGCGGCTCGACGCCGAGCTGCAGGCCACCGCCCAGGCGCTGGAACAGGCCCGCGCGGCACGCGCCGCCGCGCCCGACACGCTCGCCGCCCGCGCCGCGCGCGACGCAGCGTCCCGCGCCGAGCAGCAGGCCGTGCAGCAGGAAGCCGCCGCGCGCGAATCCCGCCGCAGCGCCGAGGCGACGCTCGCGCGCCTCCGCCAGGAGGCCCAGGCGCTGACGGCGCGCGCCGCCGAGGCCGAGGCGCGGCTGGCCGCGCTGGCTCCGGAAGTCGAGCGCCTCGCCGCCGAGCGGCAGGCGGCCGAGGCCGCGCTGGCCGAGGCGCAGGCCGCGCGCGCGGCCGCGCCCGACCTCGCCGCGCTGCGCGCGGAGGTGGAGCAGGCCCGCGCCGCCCTCGTCGCAGCCCGCGCCGCCGAGGCCGCCGCGCGCGACGCCCGCGCCGCGCTCGCCGCCGAGGCCACGCGCATCGCCGCACGGCAGGAGACGATCGGGCCGGAGCGCGCCGAATGGGCGCAGCGCCGCGAGGAAGCCGCCACCCGCCGCGAGGAGCTTTCGGCGCGTCGCGAGGAGGCCGAGGCGGAGGTCACGCGCCTCGCCGAGGCGCCGGAAGCCGCCGCGACCCGCCGCGCCGCCGCCGCCCGCCTGCTGGCCGAGGCCGAGGCCGCGCATGCCGAGGCCGCGCGCGTGCTGGCCGAGGCCGAAGCCGAGCTCCGCGCCGCCACGGCCCATCGCCGCGAGGTCGATGCCCGCTTCGTCGCTGCGCGCGAAGGCCAGGTGCGCGCCGAGGGCGCGATGGAGACCGCCGAGGCTGCGGCACTCTCGGTCGAGGAACGCATCGCCGAACGCCTGGGCGAGGCGCATCCCGACCTGCCGACCGACGTCGCCGACCTCACCGAGCAGGCGGAGGAAAAGGCGCGAAAAAAACTCGATCGCCTGACGCGCGAGCGGGAGGAGATGGGCCCGGTCAACCTGCGCGCCGAGCAGGAGCTGAACGATCTCGACGAGCGCCGCAACGCGATCGATTCCGAGCGCGCCGAGGTCGCCACCGCCATCGCCAAGCTGCGCGGCCAGATCGGCCACCTCAACCGCGAGGGGCGCGAGCGGCTGCGCGTCGTCTTCGACAAGGTGGATGCCGAGTTCCGCAGCCTGTTCACCCGCCTGTTCGGCGGCGGCCGCGCGCATCTGGCCCTCGTCGGCTCGGACGATCCGCTGGAAGCGGGTCTCGAGATCTATGCCGAGCCGCCGGGCAAGAAGCTCGCCTCGCTCAACCTGCTCTCGGGCGGCGAGCAGGCGCTGACCGCGCTCTCGCTGATCTTCGCGGTGTTCCGCTGCAACCCCGCGCCGGTCTGCGTGCTGGACGAGGTGGACGCGCCGCTGGACGACGCGAATGTGGAGCGGCTCTGCGACCTGCTGGAGGTGATGGCGGCCGAGGAGGATGGGCGCAGCGGCACCCGCTTCCTGATCGTCACGCACCACCCGCTGACCATGGCGCGCATGCACCGCCTCTATGGCGTGACGATGCAGGAGCGCGGCGTGTCGCGGCTGCTGAGCGTGGACCTGCAGCGCGCGGTGGAACTGGCGGAGACGCCGGTCGCCTGACGGCGGCAGGATAGGCTCCGATCACGTTCTTGATATGTTCTTGCATTGGGGTGCGGCACCGGCGCATCCTTCGGCCTTCCAATCGGAGGAAGCCGAGATGCCCGTCCCGCCCATCCCGCCCGGCTATGGTCGCGTGACCCCCTACCTGATCGCGCAGGACGTGAAGCGCGCCCTCGCCTGGTATGCGGAGGCCTTCGGCGCCGAGGAGACCATGCGCATCCCCGGCCCGAACGACACGGTGATGCATGCGGAATTCCGCATCGGCGACAGCGTGGTGATGATCGGCGAGCAGTCGCCCGAATACGGCGCCTATGCGCCGCCGCATTACGGCGGCACCGCGGTCTCCTTCGTGCACTATGTCGAGGATGCGGACATCGCCTTCTCCCGCGCCGTCGCCGCCGGCGCGAAGGCGGAGCGCCCGGTGGCCGACCAGCCCTATGGCGACCGCATGGGCACGGTGACCGATCCCTTCGGCCATCGCTGGCACATCGCGACCCATGTCGAGGATGTCAGCCCGGAGGAGATGATACGCCGCATGTCCGGCGGATGACGATCGAGGCCCGCATCGCCCGCGCCCACCGGATGGACGACGCCGCCTGGGCGCGGCATGCGAACCCGTGGTCCGTCTGGACCCGCGTGCCGATCCTGCCGCTGCTGGCGCTCGCCATCTGGAGCCGCGCCTGGATCGGCTGGTGGGCGCTGCTGCCGGTTGCGCTGCTGCTCGCCTGGACCTGGGTGAACCCCCGCATCTTCCCGCCGCCGCGCAGCCTCGATGGCTGGGGCTCCCGCGCGGTTCTGGGGGAGCGGCTGTGGCTGGCGCGGAACGAGGTGCCGGTGCCGCCGCAGCACCGGCGCATGCCGCTGCTGCTGAATGCGCTGTCGGCCCTGGGCGGGCTGCTGCTGCTGTATGGCCTGGGCTTGCTGGTCCCATGGGCGGCGCTGACGGGGCTGGCGGTGGCGCTTCTCGCGAAGATGTGGTTCCTCGACCGCATGGTGTGGCTGGTGGCCGACATGGCAGGGGACCATCGGCTCGCCGCCTGGCGGGGTCCCACCCTTCCGGGCGCCCCGCCCGACGCCACCTGACGCCCAGCGGGAGCCCGTCTCCCGGCAGCCGGAGACCTCCCCCGCATGGCCAAGCCTGCACCATCGCGCCGCCCGCCCTCGGCGCTGCGCGCCTTCCTCGACAACGAGGCGGCGGGCGGGCTGGTGCTCATGGGCGCGGCGGCGCTGGCGCTGGTGGTCGCCAACTCGCCCCTGGCGCCGGCCTATTTCGGTGCGCTGAAGACCTATCTCGGCCCGCTCAGCCTGGGGCACTGGATCAATGACGGGCTGATGGCGGTGTTCTTCCTGTTCGTCGGCCTCGAGATCAAGCGCGAGGTGCTGGACGGCCAGCTCTCCTCCGGGCCGCGCCGCATCCTGCCCGGGCTTGCCGCCGTCGGCGGCATGGTGGTGCCGGCCGGGATCTATGCCGCGCTCAACCGCGGCAATATGGAGGCGCTGGCCGGCTGGGCGATCCCGAGCGCCACCGACATCGCCTTCGCCCTTGGCGTGCTCTCGCTGCTCGGCTCGCGCGTGCCGGTCTCGCTCAAGGTGTTCCTGACCGCGCTCGCGATCATCGACGATCTCGGCGCGGTGCTGATCATCGCGGCGTTCTACACCGCCAATGTCTCGCTGCTGGATCTCGGCCTGGCGGCGGCGGTGCTGGCGGCGCTGATCGCGATGAACCGCTTCGGCGTCGCGCGGCTGCTGCCCTATCTGCTGCTCGGCGCCCTGCTGTGGGTGCTGGTGCTGCGGTCCGGCATCCATGCGACCATCGCCGGCGTGGCGCTGGCGCTGATCATCCCGCTGCGTCCCTCGCCCGGTGCGGTGGAGCATGAGGAATCGCCGCTGCACCGGCTGGAGCATGCGCTGGCCAGGCCCGTCGCCTTCCTCGTGGTGCCGGTCTTCGGCTTCGCCAATGCCGGCGTGCCGCTGCTCGGCCTGAGCTGGGAGGTGCTGGCCCAGCCGGTCACGCTCGGCATCGCGCTCGGGCTTTCGGTGGGCAAGCTTGTCGGCGTCTTCGGCGCGGCGGCCTTCGCCATCCGGTTCGGGCTCGCCGATGTGCCGATGGGCGCGGGATGGGGGCAGCTGGTCGGCGTATCCCTGCTCTGCGGCATCGGCTTCACGATGAGCCTCTTCATCGGCCTGCTCGCCTTCCCGGACAGCGAGGCGCTGCAGAACCAGGCGAAGATCGGCATCCTGGCCGGGTCGCTGGTCTCCGGCCTCGCGGGCTACCTGGTGCTGCGCGTCGCGCCGCGCGACGTGCCGGCGCCCGACGATCCCGCACGGCGCGCCGCCCGCCAGCATGGTTGACCCGGGCGGAGACGCGCCGCGTCCTGCCGGCGTGCTGCCCATCCGCCTGTTCGAGCGTGCGATGGACCCGGTGGCCCCGCCGGGTTCGCCTGCCGCGCGCCTGCTCGGCGTGCCGGTGCCGGAGGCCGCGCCGCCGCGCTCGCTGATCGGCTTCTACTGGCACTTCGCGCGCCAGGCGCGGGCGCTGTTCCTCGCGCTCTTCGCCGCCGGCTTCGTCGTCGCGCTGCTCGACCTCGCGATCCCGGTCTTCATCGGCCAGGTGGTCGGCCTGCTGGAGCGCTACGGGCCGGAGGGGATCTGGGCGCAGGCCGGCTGGACGCTGGCCGGCATGGCGGCGCTGCTGCTGGTCGCGCGGCCTCTCGCGATCCTCTGCCAGAACCTGGTGACGCAGCAGGGCATCATCCCCGGCGTCACCAGCATGATCCGCTGGCAGAGCCACTGGCACGTGGTGCGCCAGGGCCTGCCCTTCTTCCAGGAGGATTTCGCCGGCCGCATCGCCAACCGCGTGATGCAGTCCGGCCCGGCGCTGCGCGAGAGCGTGGTGCAGTCGGTCAACGCCGTCTGGTATATCCTGGTCTACGGCACGGGCGCGGTGCTGACGCTGGCGGCGACCGATGCGCGGCTCGCGCTGCCGATCCTCTGCTGGTTCGTGCTCTACGCCACGCTGCTGCGGCTGATCGTGCCGCGCATGCGCGACCGCGCGCGCAAGGCGTCGGAGGCGCGCAGCGCGCTGACCGGGCGCGTGGTGGACAGCTACACCAACATCACCACCGTCAAGCTCTTCGCCCGCGCCGAGCAGGAGGATGCGCATGTGCGCGAGGCGCTGGAGCGGCTGAACCGCGACTTCGGCAGCCAGACGCGGCTGGTCACGCTGAACGGGCTGCTGCTCTCCACGCTGAACGCCGCGCTGCTGGTCAGCACCGGCGCGCTCGCCATCTGGCTGTGGTCACGCGGGGAAATCCCGCTCGCCGTCGTCGCGGCGGCGCTGCCGATGGCCTGGCAGATCGCCAACATCTCCGGCTGGGTGGCGATGAACGTCGCCGGCATCTTCGAGAATATCGGCGTGGTGCAGGAGGCGATGGGCTCCATCGCCGTCCCCCCCACCGCACCCGACCCGCCGGGCGCCGTGCCGCTGGCCGTGACGCAGGGCGCGATCCACTTCGATCATGTGCGCTTCGGCTACGGCCAGCCGCCGGAGGACGTGCTGCACGGCAGGCGCGGCGCGGTGCTGGACGGCTTCGACCTGGCGATCGCGCCGGGCGAACGCGTCGGCCTCGTCGGCCATTCCGGGGCGGGCAAGACCACCGCGATCAACCTGCTGCTGCGCTTCTTCGCGCCCGAGGCCGGGCGCATCCTGGTGGACGGGCAGGACATCGGCGGCGTCACGCAGGAATCGCTGCGCGCGGCGATCGGCGTGGTGACGCAGGACACGGCGCTGCTGCACCGCTCGATCCGCGACAACATCCGCTACGGCCGCCCCGATGCGACCGAGGCCGAGGTCGAGGCCGCCGCGCGCGGCGCGGAGGCGCATGGCTTCATCGCACAGCTCTCCGACTGGCGCGGGCGCACCGGCTACGACGCGCATGTCGGCGAGCGCGGCGTGAAGCTCTCGGGCGGGCAGCGCCAGCGCATCGCCATCGCGCGCGTGCTGCTGAAGGACGCGCCGATCCTGGTGCTGGACGAGGCGACGAGCGCGCTCGATTCCGAAGTGGAGGCGGCGATCCAGGAGAGCCTCGATCGGCTGATGGCGGGCAAGACGGTGATCGCCATCGCGCACCGCCTCTCCACCCTGCAGCGGATGGACCGGCTGGTGGTGCTGGATCATGGCCGCGTGGCGGAGCAGGGCACGCATGCGCAGCTGCTGGCGCTGGGCGGCGTCTATGCGAAGCTCTGGCAGCGGCAGTCGGGCGGCTTCATCGGCGCGTAGGTAGGCCCGCCGGCGGGCTGGACGCGGGGCGGCGAGCGGTGCTGCCATCCCGCCATGGCAGACCCCGCGCCCGCGACGCTTCCGCTGTGGCGCCAGCCGCCCTTCCTGCTGTTCCTCTCCTCCCGCGTGCTGTCCGCCTTCGCGCTGCAGATGCAGGTCGTCGCGGTCGGCTGGCAGGTCTATGCGCTGACCGACAGCGCCTTCGCCCTCGGCCTGATCGGGCTGGTGCAGTTCGTGCCGATGCTGCTGCTGACGCCGGTCACCGGGCTGGCCGCCGACCGGCTCGACCGCCGCGCCGTGACCGCCGCCTGCCGCGCCGCGAACGGCCTCGCAGCAGCAGCGCTGGCGGCCGGCAGCCTCGCGGGCTGGCTCGATGCCGGCTGGATCTTCGCCATCGTCGCGCTGTTCGGCGCCACCCGCGCCTTCGAGATGCCGGCCTCCCAGGCGCTGCTTGCCAGCGTGGTGGCGACGAAGGACTTGGCGCGGGCGAATGCGCTCGCGGCCTCGACGGGGCAGGCGGCGACCATCGCCGGGCCGGCCGCGGGCGGGCTGCTCTATGCGGCGGGCGGGCCGGCCGCGCCCTATGCCGGCGTCGCCGCCCTCGCTTTGCTGTCCGCCGTTCTGGTGCTGCTGATCCGCATGGCGGCGCAGCCGCGGCCGCGGGGCCGCGTCACGCTGGAGGTGCTGCTGTCCGGCCTCGTGTTCCTGCGCGCGCGGCCGGCGCTGATGGGGGCGGTGACGCTCGACATGGTGGCGGTGCTGATCGGCGGCGCGGCGGCGCTACTGCCGGTCTATGCGCGCGACATCCTGGATGCCGGGCCATGGGGGCTCGGCATCCTGCGCTCGGCGCTCGCGGTGGGCGGGCTGGCGGCCTCGCTCTGGCTCGCCTGGCGGCCGCTCGGGCGGCGGGCGGGGCGCAGCATGCTGCGGGCGGTGGCGCTGTTCGGCGCCGGCACGGTCGTGTTCGGCCTGTCCGAATCGCTGGCCCTGTCCGTGCTCGCCCTGGCGCTGGTGGGGGCGGCCGACGTGGTCAGCGTGGTGGTGCGGCAATCGCTGGTGCAGCTCGGCACGCCGGACGAGATGCGCGGCCGGGTCGCGGCGGTCAATTCGCTGTTCATCGGCACCTCCAACCAGCTCGGCGAGTTCTATGCCGGCAGCATGGCGGCGCTGCTCGGGCCCGTGGCGGCGGTCGTACTGGGCGGCTTCGGCACGATGACGGTGGTGCTGCTGTGGATGCGCTGGTTCCCGGCGTTGCGGGCAGTGGACCGGCTGGAGGACGTGACGCCGCATCAATCCCCGGGTCATGCTGCAATGCGGCACACGTTGCCTTGACATGACTGCCCCCGCGCCGTAGGGACGGCCCGCCTTCCGGGCGGGGGACCGCAAGGAGGAGCGCGCGTGCCGGAGAACAAGGACTTCGAGGATCGGCTGCGGAAGGCTCGGGAACGGCACGGGACGAAGTCCGGTGCGTCAGGGTCCGGGCAGCTACCGCAGGGCGGCACTTGGGGTGTCGGTTTCCGGGCCGGTGTCGAGGTCGTCTCGGCGCTGATCGCGGGTGTGGGCCTCGGGTGGTTGCTCGACCGCTGGCTCGGCACCTGGCCGTGGCTCTTCCTCCTGTTCTTCGTGTTCGGCGGCGTCGCCGGGGTTCTGAACGTCTATCGGCTGTTCAACCCGCGCAACGCCGGAAAATAGGCAGCCGCGGGCGATGCCCGCACAGGGTTGGGCGGGAGAGCGGGACTTGGCTGCCGAAGGCAAGACGATCGACGCGCTGGGCCAGTTCGAGCTCAAGACGGTGCTCGGCCCGATCGGGCATTCCGTGGGCTTCACCCAGTCCTCGGCGCACATGCTGCTGGCGGTGGGGCTCATCACGCTGCTGGTGATGTATGGCATCTCGCGCCAGGCGGTGGTGCCGGGGCGGCTGCAGTCGCTGACCGAAAGCGCCTACGAGTTCATCCAGGGCCTGGTGATCGGGCAGGTCGGGCCGGAGGGGAAGCGCTTCTTCCCCTTCGTCTTCAGCCTGTTCATGTTCATCCTGTTCGGCAACCTGCTGGGCCTGCTGCCCTTCGCCTTCACCTTCACCAGCCACATCGTGGTGACCTTCGCGCTCGCCGCGATCGTCTTCGTGCTGATCACCGTGGTCGCGCTGATGCTGCACGGGAAGAAGTTCTTCGGCTACTTCTTCCCCGAAGGCGCGCCGATCTGGCTCGCGCCGATCATCATCCCGGTCGAGATCGTCTCCTACCTCTCCCGGCCGATCAGCCTTTCCATCCGTCTCTTCGCCAACATGGTCGCGGGCCACGTCATGCTGAAGGTGTTCGCCACCTTCATCGTGCTGCTCGGCGGCCTCGGCGTGGCCGGCCCCTTCATCGCGGTGCTGCCGCTGACGGTGAACGTTGCCCTGGTCGGGTTCGAGATCCTGGTGGCCTTCCTGCAGGCCTATGTGTTCGCGATCCTGACCAGCATCTACCTGCACGACGCGGTGCACCTGCACTGACCCGCCATGTGACCGGGGTGCCGGAAGCAGTCGCGTTCGGACAGAAACCACTCGACAGAGGAATGTAGGACAATGGAAGTCGCCGCCGCCAAGGCTCTCGGGGCCGGTATCGCCGTGATCGCGCTGTTCGGCGTGGGTCTCGGCATCGGCAACATCTTCTCCGCGCTGATCAACAGCGTGGCCCGCAACCCCTCGGCGCGCGATGCGGTCTTCCCGATCGGCATCCTGGGCTTCGCCCTGACCGAGGCGGTGGCGCTCTTCGCCCTGCTGATCGCCTTCCTCATCCTGTTCACCTGAGCGACCTGGGGCCGGCCCACGGGCCGGCCCTTTCCGCGCGCCGCCGCTAGCCCGAAAGGCACCGGCGCGCGGGTGGCATGGGTGCCTTCGTGCCCATGCGACGCAGGACAGGGGGTTCCATGCCGCAGCTCGAATTCGGCAATCCGCTGCTGATCGCCCAGATCGTCTGGCTGCTGATCATCTTCGGGCTGCTGTACTACGTGATGGCGAACTACGCGCTGCCGCGCGTGGAACGCGTGCTCGAGGACCGGCGCGCGCGCATCGCCGCCGACCTGCACGCCGCCCAGCAGGCGAAGGCGGAAGCCGACGCCGCCATGGCCGCGCATCGCGAATCCACCGCCAAGGCGCGGGCCGAGGCGCAGGCCGCCATCGCCGCCGCCATGCAGCAGGCCCAGGCCGAGGCATCCGCCCGCGCCGAGGAGCTGAACGCGCGCCTCGCGCGCCAGATCGATGAAGCCGAGAAGCGGATCGGCGCGGCGCGCGACGCCGCGATGGGCGCGCTGCGGCAGGTTTCGCTCTCCACGGCTGAGACGCTGGTCGGCAAGGTCGGTGGCCGGGCGGACCGCGGTGCGCTCGAGGCCGCGGTCGATCGCGCCCTGGCCGCCCGCGCCGCGGGCTGAGGGAGCTTCGCCATGGAACACCACTACGAATATTTCTGGCTGGACCCGAAATTCTGGGTCGCGGTCTCCTTCGTCGTCTTCGTCCTGCTGGTCGGCAAGACCGCCTGGGCGCGGGTGACCGCCATGCTGGACGAGCGCGGCGCGCGCATCCGCGCCGAACTCGACGAGGCCCAGCGCCTGCGGTCCGAGGCCGAGGCGATGCTTCGCCAGGCCGAGGCCGAGCGCAAGGCGGCCCAGCAGGAGGCCGAGGCCATGCTGGCCCGCGCGCGTGAGGAAGCCGAGCGCGTGGCCCAGGCCACCGCCGCCGAGGCCGAGGCCGGCGCCAAGCGTCGGGAGCGCATGGCGATGGACCGCATCGCGGCCGCCGAGGCCAGCGCGGTCGCCGAGGTCCGCAACGCCGCCGCGGAGATCGCGACCGTCGCCGCGCGCGACGTGCTCTCCGCGAGCGTGGACGCGGCTGCCGATGCGGCGCTGATCGACGCCTCCGTGGCCGATCTGCCGCGGGCGCTTCGCGCGGCCTGATAGTCACGCAGAACCTGGGAGCGCCGCCCTTACGGGCGGCGCCGAGGCGAACGGGGACCGAAAGGTCCCCGTTCGCTTTTGTGCGTCCGGATGTCCGGTGCTTGGCGCCCTACGTCGGGCGGCATTGTCGGGGAATGTGCGACCTGTGCGCGAAAGACCGAAGATACGTATTGATTTGTAGGCAAGTTTCATACATTCTGTGATCCTGATTTCAGGGGCGGGAATCGCAGAATGAGACGATTTCCAGTTTGCGAGGCTGTGCTACGCGGCCGCTCACGCGGATCCGTCAGCCTCGAATATGCCTTCCTCGCGGCGGCGGCGGTGTTCGGTCTCATGATCGGCGCGGCGGCCCTGGCCGAAGGCGGCAACGGCGCGGTCGAGCGCACGATCAAGCGCGCCGCGGCGGCCGTCCAGGCCGCCGACGGGCCCGGCTTCTCCGCGCGCGGCGGCGGCGACGACCGCTGACGGTCCCCGTCGGCTCTCAGAACCCGCTCGTCTCAAGCCGGTCGTCCGGCTCCAGCAGTGCCGGGGCACCGGCCGCAAGCCGGGCCCGCGCGGCGGCCTCGCCCGCCAGCATCGCTCGCAGGAACAGCACGGAGACCGCCGCCACCCGGGCGTGATAGGTCGGATCAGACCAGCGCGGGCCGGCCGCCTGCTCGTCGGCGAAGGCGGCGTGGCGCGCGCCCTCCAGCACCACCAGCACCTGCGGCGCCCCGCTGATCACGCGGAAGGGCACTTCCCGGTCCGCCGGCGTCGCTCCCTCCACCCAGCCATGGTCGGCGGTCCCGGTCACGTGCAGCATCGGCGTCGTCACGCGCGCGAAGGCGAGGCGGGGCGGCAACCCGCGCGGCGGCGATGGGGAGAGCAGTATGCCAGCCTTCAGTCGCCGCTCCGGCAGCCGCAAGCCGCGATCCCCGCCGGGCAGGCGCTGGCCCAGCAGATGCTGCACCAGCCAGGCGCCATAGGAATGCCCGGCCGCGGCCAGCCGCCCGGCATCCACCCGCCCCTCGAGCGGATCGCCCGGCAGGTCGCCTCGGCGAACCACCTCCTCCACCGCGAAGATCCCGTCCTGCAGCCGCGCCACGGCATTGGCGACATCCAGCGCGGCGGCGGCCAGCGCCGGTGCGCGCTCCGGCACGCCCTGCCAGACGGCGGCATCGGTCCCCGGATGCTGCAGATGCACGGCCACGAACCCCGCCCCCGCCAGGGCGCGGCCCAGATAGGCCAGCCCCTCGCGCGAGCCGCCCAGTCCATGGCTCAGCAGCACCAGCGGCCGCGGCCCGGGCGTCTCCGGCAGCCGGATCAGCACCGGCAGGTCGCGGTCGCGCGTGGCGTCGTGCCAGGCGCTCCGCACCGCCGCAGCCCGGCCGCTCCGGGCGGCAAGCAGCGCCGGCAGCGCGAGCAGCAGCCCGCGCCGCAAGACCCGCTGCGCTGTCACAGCCGGATCCGGCCCACCGCGGCCAGGCCCGCCAGCAGGGCGCCGGCATGCATCGCCTGGTGCAGAAGCCCGTTGCCGAGGCCGGCCAGCACCTCCGCCACGGGCAGGCATTCCACCCGGATCGTCTCGCCCTCGTCATGCGCGACGGCGCCGGCGGGGGCGGCACCCTGCGCCAGGACGAAGTGGATGCGGTTGTTCTGGATCGCGGGGTTGGGGAAGGCGGCGTAGAGGCTGCGCCATTCCCGCGCGTCATGCCCTGTCTCCTCCCGCAATTCGCGCCGGCAGGTCGCGACGGGATCGGTATCGCCCGGGTCCATCACCCCGCCCGGCAGTTCCAGGCACCAGGCCTGCGCGGCATGTCGCCACTGGCGCACCAGCACGAGGCGATCATCGTCCGTCAGCGCGACGACCGCCGCCCAGTCCGGATACTCCAGCACATACCAGGGCGAGAGCTCGACGCCGTCCGGCTTGCGGAGGCTGTCGGCGCGGAGGCTGATCCAGCGGTCCCGGATCAGCGGCGTGCTTTGCAGCAGTGTCCATGGCGGCGCATCGGTCATGCGCCAGACTTCCGGCTTTCCCGCCTGCATCGCAAGCGCGGCGCGGCCGGAGCCGCGCGCGCCCCGATGGGCGGCTCAGGCGGCCCGACGCTCCCGGCGCCGCGCGAGGCCGAGCCCGACGAGGCCGGCGCCCAGCAGCACCAGGCTCGCGGGCTCGGGGACCGGGTTCACCGGGTCGGGACCGCCCGCCGTCGAGACGACGCGCAGCTCCGCGATGTCGAAGCCGTCCCGCCCGGGCGCGGCCGGGGAGCTGTCCAGGAAGCGGATCAGGTTGAAGGGGCCGCCGGTGATGGTGACGATGTAGCTCGTCAGGTCGTTGCTGAAGGTCCCCGCCAGCGTCGCCTCGGTCAGGCCCGGCGCGGGCGTGACCGGCGGCAGCGCCGGATCCCTCCACTCGTCGTTGCGCACCACGCCGATATCGGTCCAGCCCGCATCCGGGCTGCCGTTCCCGTCCGTGTCGAGGCCGAGCGAGATGGTCATCTGCTCGCGGTGGTTGCTGAAGATGCCGAAGGTCAGCTCGATCAGCGTCAGCTCGGAGATGGCGCGATCGGTCGGGATGCCCGCGATCAGCTGGCCGCCGATGCCGAGGGAGCGCATCGTCCGGGTGTCGCCGTCGAACATCGCGTTCGCGTCGGACCGCGACGGGGCAACGGGGCCGCCGCCGCTGAAGCTGAGGATGGTGAAGTCGGCCACGCTGTCATGCGTGATGGTGCTGGCCTCGGCGACGGCCGGGCCGACAAGGGCGAGGCCAAGGACACCGGCTGCGATATGGCGGAGCACGACGCAACTCCCGGACGGATGAGGGGTGGGGATCTTCCCCGAGTAGCTCGCTCGACAATGTGCCGATCCGTCAACGAAGAGTCAACATGCAGCCGACGCGTCGTTACAATGTGCGTCCGCCCAAAGGCTTGAATCGCCAACCGTAAATGGCGGCATGCGGAAGGGCGCGCCGCCCTTCCGCATACCCGTCCCGGCTGCAGGAAGCCTGCGCCTTTCGCGTCTACTCGGCCGCCTGGGCGTAGGCCTCCAGCGGTGCGCAGGTGCAGACCAGGTGCCGGTCGCCATGCACGTTGTCCACGCGCTTCACCGGCGGCCAGTATTTGTGCGCGGCGACCCAGGGCAGCGGGAAGGCCGCCTGCTGGCGCGTGTAGGCATGCGTCCAGGAATCCGCCATCACCTCGGCCGCGGTGTGCGGCGCGTTCTTCAGCGGGTTGTCCGCCTTGTCCGCGCGGCCCTGCTCGATGGCGCGGATCTCCTCGCGGATCGCAACCATGGCCTCGATGAAGCGGTCGAGCTCGGCCTTCGGCTCAGATTCGGTCGGCTCCACCATCAGCGTGCCGGCCACCGGCCAGGACATGGTCGGCGCGTGGAAGCCGAAATCCTGCAGGCGCTTGGCGATGTCCTCCACCGTCGCGCCGCCATTCTGCTGGAAACCGCGGCAGTCGAGGATGCATTCATGCGCCACCATCCCGTTCGCGCCGCGATAGAGGACGGGGAAATGCGGCGCGAGTTTCCGGGCCACGTAGTTGGCATTGAGGATCGCCACCTGCGTCGCGCGCGTCAGCCCTTCGGCGCCCATCATGCGGATATAGGCGTAGCTGATCGGCAGGATGGAGGCGCTGCCGAAGGGCGCCGCGCTGACCGGCCCGAAGCCCTTGGCCGGCCCGGCTTCGGCCAGC
Source organism: Falsiroseomonas bella (assembly GCF_003173615.1). Taxonomy (GTDB): domain Bacteria; phylum Pseudomonadota; class Alphaproteobacteria; order Acetobacterales; family Acetobacteraceae; genus Falsiroseomonas; species Falsiroseomonas bella. Next base: position 1,664,622 of record NZ_QGNA01000001.1, read on the forward strand.
AGCGGATGGTTCGGCAGATGCGGCGCCAGATGCGCCGCGACGCCGATCGGACCCACGCCGGGACCGCCGCCGCCATGCGGGATGCAGAAGGTCTTGTGCAGGTTGAGGTGGCACACATCCGCGCCGATCGCCGCCGGGGAGGTGAGGCCGACCTGCGCGTTCATGTTCGCGCCGTCCATGTAGACCTGCCCGCCCTTCGCATGGATCAGCGCGCAGATTTCCCGAATTTCCGTCTCGAACACGCCATGCGTGGAGGGATAGGTCACCATCAGCGCGGAGAGATTCGCGCCATGCTGCTCAACCTTCGCACGCAGGTCGTCGAGGTCCACATTGCCGTCGCGGTCGCAGCCGACGACGACCACCTTCATCCCCGCCATCACCGCGCTGGCCGGGTTGGTGCCATGCGCGCTGGACGGGATCAGGCAAACCTCGCGATGCCCCTCGCCGCGTGCGTGATGATAGGCGCGGATCGCCAGCAGGCCCGCATACTCGCCCTGGCTGCCGGCATTCGGCTGCAGCGAGACGGCGGCGAAGCCGGTGATCGTGGCGAGCCAGCTCTCCAGCCGCCGGATCATCTCGATGTAGCCCTCGGCCTGGTCCACCGGCGCAAAGGGATGGATGGCGCCGAAGCCCGGGAAGGTGACGGGGATCATCTCCGCCGTCGCGTTCAGCTTCATCGTGCAGGACCCCAGCGGGATCATGCTGCGGTTCAGCGCGACGTCCTTGTCTTCCAGCGACTTCAGGTAGCGGAGCATCGCATGCTCCGCGTGATGCGTGTTGAAGACCTGCGCGGTGCAGAAGGCGCTGCGCCGCGCCAGCGCATCCGGCGCGCCGCCGTACGGCGCAATGGAATCGAGCGGCAGCGGCTGCGCCTGCGCGGCTTCCGTGACCGCCATGACGAGCTGCGCGAGATCCTTGCGCGTGACGGTCTCGTCCAGCGCGATGCCGACCACGCCCTTCGCATGGCGCGCCAGGTTGAAGCCGCGCTTCAGCGCCATGGCGATCAGCGCCTCGGCCTTGTCGCCGGCCTCGATCGCGATGGTGTCGAAGAAGGACTGGTGCGCCAGGCCGAAGCCCGCCGCCTTCGCCGCGCCGGCCAGGATGCGCGCCTGCAGCGCGACGCGGCGCGCGATGCGCTTCAGCCCCTCCGGCCCGTGCCACACGGCGTACATGCTGGCCATCACCGCCAGCAGCACCTGCGCGGTGCAGATGTTGGAGGTCGCCTTCTCGCGCCGGATGTGCTGCTCGCGCGTCTGCAGCGCGAGGCGCATCGCGGGCGCGCCGGCCGCGTCGACGGAAACGCCGACGAGACGCCCCGGCATCAGCCGCTTGTAGGCATCCTTCACCGCCATGAAGGCGGCGTGCGGGCCGCCATAGCCCATCGGCACGCCGAAGCGCTGCGCCGAACCGACGACCACGTCGGCGCCCATCTCGCCCGGCGGCGTCAGCAGCGTCAGCGCCAGCGGATCGGCCGCGACGATCGCGAGCCCGCCCGCCGCCTGCACCGCCGCGATGTCGCCGCGCAGGTCGCGCACCTCGCCGGTGGCGCCGGGATACTGCAGCACCAGCGCGAAGGGCTTTTCGGCCGCGACCGTCGCCGCGATCTCCGACGGCTTCGCGACGACCACCTTGAAGCCGAGCGGCTCCGCGCGCGTGCGCACCACGGCGATGGTCTGCGGCAGCGCATCGGCGGCGAGCACGATGGTGTCGGACTTGCCCTTGGTCGCGGCATGCGCCAGCGCCATCGCCTCCGCCGCCGCCGTCGCCTCGTCCAGCAGCGAGGCATTGGCGACGTCGAGGCCCGCGAGGTCGGTCACCATCGTCTGGAAGTTCAGCAGCGCCTCAAGCCGGCCCTGCGCGATCTCCGCCTGGTACGGCGTGTAGGCGGTGTACCAGCCGGGATTCTCGAGCACGTTGCGCAGCACCACAGGCGGCGTCAGCGTGCCGTGGTAGCCGAGGCCGATCAGCGACTTGATGTCGGCGCGATTCCGCGCGGCCAGCGCGCGCAGCTCGCCGATCGCCTCCGCTTCCGTGGCGGGCTCGGGCAGCGCGGCGGGGAAGGTGGCGCGGATCGCGGAGGGCACGGTCTTCGCCGCGAGGTCCTCGAGGCTCGCGGCACCCACCTCGCGCAGCATCGCCGCGATGTCGGCCTCGGAGGGCGCGACGTGGCGGCGGATGAACTCGCCATGGTCCTCGAGCGCAGCGAGGTCGGAGAGCGCGCTCATGCCGCGCTCTCCACGAAGGCGGCGTAGCCGGCCTCGTCCATCAGCCCCGCGACGGCGGCGGCATCCACGCCCTCGAGCTTGAAGAACCAGCCCTGGCCGGTCGGGTCGGAGTTGATCAGGCCCGGATTCTCGCTGAGCGCCGCATTGGATTCCGCCACCTTGCCCGCGACCGGCGCATAGACGTCGGAGGCCGCCTTCACGCTCTCCACCACCGCGACGGATTCGCCTTCCGTCACCTCGCGCCCGGCCTCGGGCAGGTCAACGAACACCACGTCGCCCAGCGCGTTCTGCGCATGGTCGGTGATGCCGACGGTGGCGATGTCGCCCTCCAGCCGGATCCATTCATGGTCCTTGGTGAAGCGCAGTTCGGCCATCGGATCGGCTCCTCAGCGGGCGTAGCGGTGGGGGGTGAAGGGCAGGGGGGCGACGCGGGCCGCAAGCGGCTTGCCGCGCACCATGAGATCGAGCGGCGTGCCGTCCGCGGCGTGCTCGCGCGCGACATAGCCCATGGCGACGGGGCCGTTCACGGAAGGCCCGAAGCCGCCGGAGGTGACCTCGCCGACCTTCTGGCCGCCGGCATGCACCTCGGTATGTCCGCGCGCCGGCTGGCGCCCCTCGGGCCGGATGCCGACGCGCAGGCGCCTGGCGCCGGTGTCGAGTTCCTGGCGCACGCGTTCGGCGCCCGCAAAATTCCATTCGGTGCGGCGGCGCTTGCCGATGGTCCAGACCAGGTTGGCCTCGACCGGGCTCGTCGTCTCGTCGATGTCGTTGCCGTATAGGCAGAGCCCGGCCTCCAGCCGCAGCGAATCCCGCGCGCCGAGCCCCGCCGGCTGCACGCCCGGCAGCGCCAGCAGCGCGCGCGCGAATTTCTCGGCCGATTCCGCCGGCACCGAGATCTCCACGCCGTCCTCGCCGGTGTAGCCGGAGCGGCTGACGATGGCGGGCACGCCCGCGATCTCGAAGGCGCCGATGCCCATGAAGGAGAGATCGGCAATGCCGGGTGCGAGCGTCGCGATGGAAGCGACCGCCTGCGGCCCCTGCAGAGCGATCAGCGCGCGGTCGGGCAGCGGGCGCAGCGACACGCCGGCGGGCAACGCCGCGCCGATCAGCGCCAGGTCCTGCTCCTTGCGGCTGGCATTCACCACGAGGAACAGCCGGTCCCCGAGATTCGCCACCATGAAGTCGTCGAAGATGCCGCCCGCCATGGTCATCAGCAGGCCGTAGCGCTGCCGGCCGGGCTTGAGGCCCTGCACATCGGCCGGCGTCAGCGCCTCCAGCGCCTTCGCCGCGCCCTCGCCGACGAGTTCCGCCTGGCCCATGTGGGAGACGTCGAACAGTGAGGCGGCGGCGCGGCAATGCAGGTGTTCCTGCATGATGCCGGCCGGGTACTGCACCGGCATCGCATAGCCCGCGAAGGGCACCATGCGCCCGCCAAGCTCGCGATGCAGCGACGCCAGGGGCGTTTCGAGAAGCGCGGAATCCGACTCGGCCACGGTGCCTCCATGGGCTCCCGCCGCCGGAATGGCGTCGGGTCTTCCGTGGCCCCCCTCTGTCCCGTGACCTGAGAGATTCGGCGGCGGTCCCGTGGAGGAACCGTGGCGCCTTACTCCGTCGGTGCCGCGCCCCGTTCGGAGCGCGTCTTTCCAGAGGTCCCTACCCGCGCGGCCCTTCTGCCTGAGCGTTTCCGGGGGCCGGTTGCGCCTTCGGCGGAAGCCCGGGCCTCACGGCCCGTGCCTCTCTCTCCCGCGCGGGATCTGCGGGATGCGCGGATATGGCGCAGTGCGCCGCCCGAGGCAAGCTCAGGCCAGCGCCCGCCACTCCGGCGTCAGCAGGCGCCACTCGGGCAGCGCCACGGCGAACCAGCACCCCGCCGAGGGCTGGTCCAGCGCGCGGGAGATCGGCGCGCCCAGCAGATGCCCGCGCAGCAGCGCGCCCACCCCGCCATGCGCCGCGACCAGGATGTCGCCCGTATCGGGCGAGTCCGCCATCACCGCCCGCACCGCCGCGACGATGCGAGCCTGCGCGTCCACCGCGCGTTCCCAGCCGCGCACGCTCTCCTCCGGCCGCGCGAAGAAGGCATCCGCCATGCGCTGGAACTCGGGCGGCGGCAGGTAGCCGGTCGCGCTGCGGTCGTTCTCGCCGAGGTCCTCCCGCACCCGCACGCCGAGACCCTTCGCCGCCGCGAGGATCCCCGCCGTCTCGATCGCCTTGCATTCGGTGCTGGCCCAGACGGTGCCGACGCCCGCCATCCCGCCCGAGGCGGCGAAGCGGCGGAGCTTCGCGATGCCCTCCGGCGCCAGGTGCCATTCCGGCACCGGCACCGCCGGATCGATCACCACCTCGGGATGGGTGAGGAAGACCAGCCGCCTCACCGCGGCCCGCGCTGGCGGTTGAGGGCCAACTGGTCGGGGGTGAGCTGGAAGGCGATGCGCACCGGGTATTCCTGGATGCGCGTGCCTTCCTCCGCCCGCACCGTCAGCCGGACCTGCCGCCCGGTGGCCAGCGCGCGGGCGACATTGGCCGGGAAGCTGACCTGCGTGCTGGCGGGGATGCGTTCCAGCGTCACGCTGTCCGCCGGGTCGCTGACCGCCACGAACCAGGGCAGGTCCACGCTGCGGCTATCGGCGGCGGGGCCGCGCTCGGCCTCGAAGCGCGGCGTGATGCGCACCTCCACGGCATTGCGCTCGCGCCCGGCATAGTCGCAGGTGGCGTCGAAGCCGATGATGCGGGCGTCCACCACCATCGCCGTCAGGTCGCGCGGCGCGCCCTCCCGGAAGCGGGTGAGGTCCGCCCCCTCGGCCAGGATGGCGATGCGCGGGCAGGGCGCGAGCCCGGCCACGGCCGTGTCGCCGCCGCCACAGCCCGCCAGCAGCAGCGGCAGGGCGACGATCCCCGCGAACCCGAAGCCCCGCATCCGCCTTTTCCCTTGCCGCATCCCATCTTCCTTCTCGGGCCCGCGGATCCGCGCAGATCCGCGCCGCCGGGTCTGGCCTTCCGCCATCCCCTCCGGTATCGCATCGCCGCCCGGCCGGGGCCAACCCCGCCGCCCGCATCCGAGACCGAGCCGAACCGCCCTGCGCATGACCCCGCCCGCCGCCCGGCCGCCGCTTCGCCTGCTGCTTGCTGCCCCGCGCGGCTTCTGCGCGGGCGTGGACCGTGCGGTGAAGATCGTGGAGGAGGCGCTGACCCGCTTCGGCGCGCCCGTCTATGTCCGGCACGAGATCGTGCACAACCGGCATGTGGTGGACGGGCTGCGCGCCCGCGGCGCGGTCTTCGTCGAGGAACTGTCGGAGGTCCCGGACGACGGAAGGCCGGTGATCTTCAGCGCGCATGGCGTGGCGAAGGGCGTGGTGACGGAGGCGATGCGCCGCCGCCTGTTCACCCTCGACGCCACCTGCCCGCTGGTGACGAAGGTGCATCGCGAGGCCGAGCGCCACCACGCCCGCGGCCGCCACCTGCTGCTGATCGGCCATGCCGGCCATCCCGAGGTGGTGGGCACCATGGGCCAGTTGCCCGAGGGCGCGGTCACCCTGGTGCAGGACGTGGCGGAGGCCCGCCGCGTCACCCCGCCCGCGGGCGCCGAGCTCGCCTGGAGCAGCCAGACCACGCTGTCCGTGGACGACACGGCCGAGATCGTCGCGGCGCTCACGGAACGCTTCCCTGGCATCGCGGGCCCCGCCAAGGACGACATCTGCTACGCCACCTCCAACCGCCAGGCCGCGGCCAAGGCGCTGGTCGCGCAGGGGGCGGAGGCGGTGATCGTGGTCGGCGCGCGGAATTCCTCCAATTCGCGCCGCCTCGCGGAGGTCGCGGAGCGCGCCGGGGCGCGGCGTGCGATGCTGGTGGAGGGCCCCGCCGCGCTCGACCTCGACAGCCTGCAGGGCTGCGCCACGATCGGCCTGACCGCGGGCGCCAGCGCGCCGGAAGCGCTGGTGCAGGCGGTGATCGCGGCACTCGGCGCGCGCTTCGCCCTCGCGGTCGAGGAGGTGCGCGTGGCCGAGGAGACCATCGCCTTCCGCCTGCCGCCGGAACTCGCCCGTCCCGCTGCGCGCGACACGCTCGCGGCGGACTGAGGCGTCATGGCGGTCTACACCGAGGTCTCGGACGAGGCGCTGCGCGCCTTCCTGGCCGAATACGAGCTGGGCGATTTGCTGGCGTTCCGCGGCATCGCCGAGGGCGTGGAGAATTCCAACTACGCGCTGCGCACCGCGAAGGGCGATTTCATCCTCACGCTCTACGAGAAGCGCGTGGACCCGAAGGAACTGCCCTATTTCCTCGGGCTGATGGACTACCTCGCCTTCCGCGGCGTGCCCTGCCCGACGCCGGTGGAAGGCCGCGACGGCGAGACGCTGCGCAGCCTCTGCGGCCGCCCGGCGGCGATCTGCACCTTCCTCGAGGGCGTCTGGCCGCGGCGCGTGCGGCCGGAACACCTGGCCCCGCTGGGCGCCGCGCTGGCGAAGCTGCACGCGGCCGGCGCCGGCTTCCCGGAATTCCGCCCGAACGCGCTGGGCCCGAAGGGCTGGGCGCCATTGCTGGATGGCTGCCGCGCCGGCGGCGACGAGGTCGCACCGGGCCTGATCGCGGAGCTCGACATGCATCTGGCCGCGATCCTCGCCGCCTGGCCGCCGGCCAGCGCGCTGCCGGACGGGCAGATCCATGCCGACCTGTTCCCCGACAACGTGTTCTTCCTGCCCGACGCCGCGGGGAGGCCGCAGGTCTCGGGGCTGATCGACTTCTATTTCGCCTGCACCGACCTGCTGGCCTACGACGTTGCGGTATGCCTGAACGCCTGGTGCTTCGAGCCGGACGGGTCGTTCAACGTGACAAAGGCGCGGGCGCTGATCGGCGCCTACACCGCCGTCCGCCCGCTCTGGCCGGCGGAGCGCGCGGCACTGCCGGTGCTGTGCCGCGGTGCCGCGATCCGCTTCCTGCTGACGCGCCTTTATGACTGGACGCACACGCCGCCCGGCGCGCTGGTGACGCGCAAGGACCCGCTGGAATACCTGCGCAAGCTGCGCTTCTTCGCCCGCGCGACCGGACCGGGTGACCTCGGTGCGTAGTTCCTCGTGCCCTCGAACGGCCGGTGGGGCGCATGACTGATCCTGCCGTCGAGATCTGGACCGATGGCGGTTGCCGGCCCAACCCCGGGCCGGGCGGCTGGGCGGCCATCCTGCGCTATGGCGCGACGGAGAAGGAGCTTTCGGGCGCCGATCCCGCCACCACCAACAACCGCATGGAGCTGACGGCCGCGATCAGCGCGCTGGAGGCGCTGAAGCGTCCCTGCAAGGTGGTGCTGCACACCGACAGCGAATACGTGCGCAACGGCATGGAGCGCTGGGTGAAGGGCTGGGTGCGCAACAACTGGCGCAACAGCGCGCGCGACCCGGTGGCGAATTACGAGCTGTGGCAGCGCCTGCTGGCGGCCGCCGCGCCGCATGACGTGGACTGGCGCTGGGTGCGCGGCCATGCCGGCGATCCGATGAACGAACGCGCCGACGCGCTGGCCACCGCCGCGCGGCAATCGCTCGCGCCCTGACCCCCCGTGCCGCGGCGCCGCCCGTGGCCGCGCGCAACAAGAGCACCTCCCGGTGTGGTCACGAAGAGGATGCTGTGCTCCGCTGCCCCGCTCCGCGTAGGATGTCCTGCCGGAACCCTGCGTGAGGGAGGCAGGCCATGCTCGATCTCGACCGCTTCGTCGCCGATTGCCGCGAGGCGCTTGCCGCGGATGCCGGCGGACACCGCCATGTGCGGGAGGTGGTCTCCCGCGCCGTCGCCGATCCCGACGGGGTGATGGCGGCCATCGGCACGCCGCAACGCGCCGGGCTCAACGTGGTGTATCGCGCGCCGGACCTGACCGTGCTGAACCTGGTCTGGGGCCCGAACATGGTGCTGATGCCGCATGACCATCGGATGTGGGCGGTGATCGGCATCTATACGGGGCGCGAGGACAATATCTTCTGGCGCCGGCTGGAGGGCGGGCGCGTCGAGGCCGCGGGCGCGAAGGCGCTCGGCGTGCGGGACTGCACCGTGCTCGGCAAGGACATCGTGCATTCCGTGGTGAATCCGATCCCCCGCCTGACCGGCGCGCTGCACGTCTATGGCGGCGACTTCTTCGGCGTCGAGCGCAGCGAGTGGGACCCGGAGACGCTGAACGAGCGCCCCTATGACGGGCAGAAGGTCGTGCGCCTGTTCGAGGAGTCCAACGCCGCGCTGGCGGGCCGGTAGCCGCAGCCTTCCGCCGCCAGCGGCAGGCGGAGGGTGAAGGCGCCCTCCGCGAAGCCGATCGCGTCCGCGCCGGCGCCGAGCAGCCGGGCGAGCAGCGCGCGGCGACGCGGCGGCAAGTCTCCCGGCTGCATCGGCGGCGTGCCGCAGAGCCGCAGCACCACGCCGCCGGCCTCCGCCGCGGCGGTGAGGCGAAGCGCGCGATGGCCGCCGCGCGCCGCCGTCTCCAGCAGCGTCACCAGCGCGTCGGCCAGGCGCTCCGGCGCCACGCGCACCGCGGGCAGGCCGGCCGGGATCTCCGCCGCGACGTCGCGCGGGGTTCCCTCCGCGCCGATCCGGCCGATCAGGTGGCGTGCGAAGGCGTGCGGGTCGTCGGCCGCGGCCAGCAGCGCCTCGGGATCGAAGTCGGCGGCGGCGGCGATCTCGCTCAGGATCGCGCCGACCAGCGCCGCCGGGTCGGCCGGCTCGGCCGGCGCCTGCAGGTCCAGCCCGCGCACCATGCCGAGGAAGAGCTGCAGCAGCGCGTCCGCCCGCCGCGCCAGGGTGGGCCGCACCGCGCCGAGCTCGCGCCCGCCGCGCAGCAGCCGCTCCGGCCGCGGCAGGGCTGCGGCGGCCTTCAGCACCAGGGCGAGGTCCGGGTCCTGCCCGTCGCGGAAGCGCAGCCGCGCCGTCTCCAGGTCGGCCAGCGTCCGGTCCAGCGCCTCCTCGTCCACCGCGCGGGCGAGCAGCGAAGCCGCCTCCTGGTCCTCCAGCAGGTCCAGCCGATGGCGCACCGCCTCGATCCGGGCGGCGATCGCGGCGAAGAGGATGCCGCTCTCCTCCAGCATGTCCAGTGCGAAGCCCCGCAGCGCGGCGAGGCGGGCATCGTCGAGGTCGGCGATGTCGCCGAGCTCCGCCGCGGCGCGCCGGGCGCGCAGCAGCGCCTCCCGCATCGTCGCCGGGTCGGTCACCGCGCCGTGGCCGACGCCGCAGAGCGCGATGCCGCCGCCCTCGATCAGCCGCGCCACGGCATCCAGGCTGTGCACCAGATCGGGCTGGTTCCACCCGGCGAGCCCGGCCAGGCCCGGCGTCGCGCCGGCCGGCAGGTCGGCCAGCAGCAGCAGCCCGCCCACGCGCAGGCAGAGGCTGCAGGGGCTGTGCCCCGGCGTGTGCAGCAGTTCGAGCGCCGCGCCGCCGGCGAGCGGGATGGTGGTGCGCGGCAGGGCCAGCCCCTCATCCAGCTCCAGCCGGTCCAGCCGCGCGGCGAAGGGCAGCGTCGCCGTGCCGAACAGATGCGCGTCGAAGCGCTGGCGGGGCAGGGTCGCGCCCGGATAGGCATAGGCGAGGGTCAGCCGCGTGTCGCCGCGCTCGACCGCCGCCGCGCCCACCGCGGCCATGCAGCGATGCACCGTGACGCCGGGCGGCAGCGGCAGCGCATCGAGCCCGGCGATGTGGTCGTAGTGGCAATGGGTCAGCACCAGCAGGATGCGCCGCCGCGTCCCCAGCCCCTCGGCGATCATCGCGCCGAGCCGCGCCACCTGTGCCGGGTCGCTGCCGACATCCACCACGACCAGCTCCTCGGGGCTGCGCAGCAGATAGGCATTGGCGTTGACGACGTTCGGCCGGTTCAGCAGCGCCGTCCACTCGACCCCGGCGGCGCCCGGGACCGCCTGCCACGCTGACACCCGACGACTCTCCTCTGTCCCCGGTGCGGCGCGCGGGGGCGCGTGCGGAGGCGACCGTTACGGCTGCGGGTTAGCACCGCGCCCGGCCGCCCACCAAGCCCAGGCGGTCAGGCGGCCTTCAGGTGCTCCTGCAGGCGGGGCATCAGCTCGACCAGGTTGCAGGGGCGGTGGCGGCTGTCGAGCTGGAACAGCAGGATGTCGTCCCAGGCGTCCTTGCAGGCGCCGGTGCTGCCCGGCAGCGCGAACAGGTAGGTCCCGCCCGCCACGCCCCCGATCGCGCGGGACTGGATCGTGGAGGTGCCGATCTTGGCGTAGCTGAGCATGCGGAACAGCTCGCCGAAGCCGGTGATCTCCTTCTCCAGCACGCGGGCGAAGGCCTCGGGCGTCACGTCGCGGCCGGTGATGCCGGTGCCGCCGGTGGTGATCACGCAATCCACCTCGGGGTCGGCGATCCAGCGGCGCAGGATGCCCTCGATGATCGGCGCCTCGTCGCGGCAGATCTCGCGCGCGGCGAGCCGGTGGCCGGCGGCCACGATGCGCTCCGCCAGCGTGTCGCCGCTGCGGTCGGTTGCGAGGTCGCGGGTGTCCGACACGGTCAGCACCGCGATGTTCACCGGCAGGAAGGTGCGGCTTTCGTCGATCGGCATGGCGGAACTCCCTGCCGGGAAGATAGGCGCCCCGCGCACCGCGCCAAAGAGGTGCGCGGCGCGCGGCGGCTCAGTTGCTCCGCCGCAGCATCGCCGCCACCTCGGCGCCGTCGGAGAAGCGCGGGAACTCGCCCGCGGCCAGCGCATCCAGGCTCGGCGCCGGCAGGCCGAGGCGGGCGGCGTAGATCCAGGAATAGGCCAGCACGCGCTGCACGAAGCTGCGCGTCTCCGTCACCGGGATGCTCTCGATGAACAGGAAGGGGTCCGTGCGGTGGCGCACCGCCGGCAGCCAGCGCGCGAGGTTTCCAGGCCCGTTGTTGTAGGCCGCCAGCACGCGGATCAGGTCGCCCTCCACCTGGTCGTGCCGGGCGAGATAGGCGACGTAGCGCTGCCCGACCTCGAGCGAGAAGGCCGGGTCGTGCAGCCGCCGGATGCCGGCGCCGCGCAGCGAGGCATCGCCCGTCACGTAGCTGGCGGTGGCGGGCATGATCTGCATCAGCCCGCGCGCCCCGGCCGGGGAGACCGCATTCGCGTTGAAGTTCGATTCCTGCCGCGCCAGCGCATAGACCAGCGCCGGATCCATGCGGAAGCCGTTGAGCGGACGCAGCTGCGGCAGCGGGAAGCGCGCGAAGTCACGCGGACGCCCGTCCGCGCTCTGCTGCAGCGCGGCGAGCTGCGCGGCGAGGTCGGTCATGTTCGCCTGCGAGGCGATGACCAGCATCGCCCGCATCACGCCCGCATTGCCCTGCACGCGCGGCCAGAGGGCGCGCATCTCGGCCTCCGCCCGGTCGGCCTGGCCGACCTGCAGCAGCGCCAGCGCGCGCCAGCCCGCCGCGCTTTCCGCGATGGCCGCGGCCTCGCTTTCGCCGGCCAGCTCGCGCTCCCAGGCGAAGCCCATCGGCAGGCCGAGGGAGCGGCGTGCCACCAGGCCGTAGAAGGTGCGCGGCTCCTGCGCCGCCTGCATCATCCAGGGCACGTAGGATTGCGGCCGGCGGGCGCGAACGGCCGCGCGGGCCGTCCAGAACGCCGCGGCCGAGCGCACGGCGGGGGAAGCCGCCTCGGCCCGGGCCGCGGCCTCGAAATAGGGCAGGGCGAGCTCGGGGCGGTCCATGCCCCAGGCCGCCAGGCCTGCGACGAGGGCGGGGAAGCCGGTGCCGCCCGCGTTGCGGGCCGCCGCGCTGGCGACCTGGAAGGCCTCCTCGTCGCTGCCTGCCTGGAACAGGATCTGCGCCACATCGGCGCGCAGCAGGGCGGCATAGGCCGTGCTGGCGCGGGACCGATCGATCGCCGACAGCGCGGCCGAGACCTGGCCGTTGCGGGCCCGGTCGCGCACGGTGCGGTCGAGCGCCGGGTTCCGCGACACCTGCCGGGCCGGCGGGTCGTTCTCCTCCGGCACCACCTCGCCATCTTCCGGCAGCGCGTTGGTGACGGGGGCTGGTGGCAGTTCCGTGCCGCGCGGCGCGCGGCGGACCAGCAGCGCATGGACCGCCGGCGCATCGGGGTGGTCGGCATAGTCGGACAGCCAGGCCAGCAGGTCCGGGACCTGCGCGGCATGGCCGCGCGCCCAGCGGTCGGCCATCACATGGCCGAGCAGGCGACGGTCATCCAGCCGCTCGGCCTCGCGCGCGGCCTGCGCCATCTCGCCCCGCGCCTGCAGGTCGAAGATACGCCGAAGCCGCGCCGCATCCGACGGCGCTAGGGGTTGCGGTAACCCGGCGACCCCACCCTGCAGAGCAGGACGGGGTACGCTCATGGCGGTCTGGTCGGCCCGTTGCCCGAACGCAGGAACCTGAGCCCCCGCGATCATCGTTGCCCCCACGAGGAGCAGCAGCGTCAGACGACGGGTGCTGCGAACCGGGCGGGGGCACCGGGCCATGGGGCAGATCGCTCGCATGGCCCCTTCCCCCTACAGGCCGATCTTAAGGGGTGTAAACCCCTTGACGGCGGCCGAATCTCATCTCGTGAGACGTCCCTTAACAAATCAGGGTGTTCGACCGCGTTCTTGATGAAGATTTCTGCCTCACGCCGGCGTGATCGTGCCGTCCAGTGTGCAGCGGAGCAGCAGCAGGTCGGCCCAGGCGTCCTTCTTCGCCGCCGGGCTGCGCAGCAGATAGGCCGGGTGCAGCGTGGCGAGCGCCGGCAGCCGGCCGAGCCCCTCCACCTCCAGCCCGTGCCACCGGCCGCGCAGCCTTGTGATGCCGTCCTTCGCCCGCAGCAGCGTCTTGGCCGAGACGCCGCCCAGCAGCACCAGGTGCCGCGGCCGGACCAGCGCGATGTGGCGCAGCAGGAAGGGCAGGAACAGCGTGATCTCGGCGTCCGTGGGCGTGCGGTTCCCCGGCGGTCGCCAGGGCAGGATGTTCGTCAGGTAGAAGTCGCGCTGCCGGCTGAGGCCGATGCTGGCCACCATCCGGTCGAGCAGCTGGCCGGAGACGCCGACGAAGGGCTTGCCCAGCCGGTCCTCGTCCGCGCCCGGCGCCTCGCCGATCATCATCAGCCCGGCCTCGGGATTGCCGTCGGAGAAGACGAGGTTGGTGGCGGTGTCGCGCAGCGTGCTCTCGGTGGCGGCGATGGCGGCCTTCAGCGCTTCCAGGCTGTCGGCCTCCGCGGCCAGCCGCGCCGCCGCGCCGGGCGCGGGCACCAGCGCGAGCGCCGGGGCCGCCACCGCCGGCCGCGCGGGCGCCGCCGGCCGCGCCGGTGCCTGCGACGCCGCCGCCGCGGCGAAGCGGTCCACGGGCAGGTCCTCGAGCGCGTCGTCCGCGCCCCATTCCACCTGCAGCCTGAGCGCGGCGAGCAGCGCCTCTCTCTCCATGGCGCCGATATCGGCGCGGCGCGGGGTTCCGCGCAATGGCCCCCAGGGCTAAATGCCGGGCAGCCCCAGGAACGCCGGAGGAACAGGCATGTCGGAGACCGAAGCGCGCGAGAGCATGGAATTCGACGTGCTGGTCGTCGGCGGCGGCCCGGCCGGCCTCGCCTGCGCGATCCGCCTCAAGCAGCAGAACCCCGACGCCGCCGTCTGCCTGGTGGAGAAGGGCAGCGAGGTCGGCGCGCATATCCTCTCGGGCGCCGTGCTGGAGCCGCGCGCGCTGGACGAGCTGATCCCCGACTGGCGCGATGATCCGCCCGCGCTGGCCACCCCGGTCACCGAGGACCGCTTCATGCTGCTGACGGCGACAAGCGGCTTCAAGCTGCCGACGCCGCCGCAGATGCACAACGAGGGCAACTACATCGTCTCCCTCGGCAATGTGTGCCGCTGGCTGGCCGCGAAGGCCGAGGCGCTCGGCGTCGAGATCTATCCGGGCTTCGCCGCCTCCGAGACCCTCATCGAGGACGGGCAGGTGAAGGGCATCGTCGCCGGCGTGATGGGCATCACCAGGGAGGGCGAGAAGGGCCCGAACTACCAGCCGGGCATGGAGCTGCGCGCCACCTACACGGTCTTCGCGGAGGGCTGCCGCGGCTCGCTCACCAAGCGCCTGTTCGACACCTTCGATCTCCGTGCCGGCGTGGCGCCGCAGACCTATGCGCTCGGCATGAAGGAGCTGTGGGAGATCCCGAAGGAGAAGCACAAGCCGGGCCTGGTGTGGCATTCCACCGGCTGGCCGCTGCCGTCCGACACCTATGGCGGCTCCTGGCTCTACATGCTGGGCGAGAATCTTGTGTCCATCGGCTTCGTGGTGGGCCTCGACTACCCGAACCCCTGGCTGTCGCCCTTCGAGGAGTTCCAGCGCTTCAAGCACCACCCCGCGGTGAAGGGCTTCCTGGAGGGCGGCAAGCGCGTGGCCTATGGCGCGCGCGCGCTGAACGAGGGCGGCATCCAGGCCGTGCCGAAGCTGGTCTTCCCCGGCGGCATGATCGTGGGCGACGCGGCGGGCTTCCTGAACGTGCCGAAGATCAAGGGCACGCACACCGCAATGAAGTCCGGCATGGTCGCCGCCGATGCCATGGCCGCGGCGCTGGCGGAGGAGGACCGGCCCGCGGTGCTGGAGAGCTACCCCGCCGCGCTGAAGGCCAGCTGGGTGTGGGAGGAGCTGCAGGGCGTCCGCAACATCCGTCCCGGCTTCGCGAAATACGGCTTCTGGGGCGGCATGGTGAACGCCGCGCTCGACACCTACGTGTTCCGCGGCAAGGCGCCCTGGACCTGGACGCATCACCAGGACCACGAGACGCTGCGAAAGGCGTCGGAGGCGACGCGCATCGACTATCCGAAGCCCGACGGTGTGCTGAGCTTCGACCGCCTCTCCTCGGTGTATCTGTCGAACACCAACCACGAGGAGGACCAGCCCGCGCATCTGGTGCTGAAGGATCCGTCGCGCTGGGGGCCGGTGAACTGGCAGCAATTCGCCTCGCCCGAAAGCCGCTACTGCCCGGCCGCCGTGTACGAGGCGGTGGGCGAAGCGGCCGGCAACGGCGAGGGCGAGATGAAGCTCGTGATCAACGCGCAGAACTGCGTCCATTGCAAAACCTGCGACATCAAGGACCCCAGCCAGAACATCGACTGGCGGACGCCCGAAGGAGGCGGCGGGCCGAACTACATCGGCGGGATGTAGGGCCTCCGCCGGGCGCCACCGCGGCGGCATGCCTGTGGATGGATCGCCGGCGCAGCGATGGCGGTTTTCCGCGACGCGCCGGCGCTTCTCAACAAACGATCCCCAGCTTTCCACCATGACAGGCAGCCAGGCGTGGCGCTGTGGGTTGGAAGACTGCGCCGCCACGGCTGGTCTTCAGCTTTGCCTTGAGGATCGGCGCGCAGACTCCTGGTCAGGGCGGAAATGCTTGGAACGCGCTGCCGTCGCGGCCGCACGTTTCGACGGCGGAGCAGAACCCGCGGCCGCGATGGCCTGTTACGGCCTTGTCGCAGCCCCGCGAAAGAGGTCCGTCATGCCTGCGCGTCCGGTCTGGGAGGGCCATCTCCGCCTCTCGCTCGTCACCTGCGGCGTCGCCCTGCACAAGGCGGTCGGCGAGAGCGGCGGCGACGTGCGCTTCCACCTGCTCAATCCCGAAACCCATAACCGCGTCCGGCAATGCTGGCGCGACGCCGGCACCGGCGACGAGGTGTCGCGCCGCGAGCTTGTACGCGGCTTCGAGGTCGCGAAGGACGAATACGTCGTCGTCACCGACGAGGACATCCAGGAGCTCAAGCTCGAAAGCACGAAGGTCGTGGATATCGAGCGCTTCGTGGATTGCGACGACATCGACCGGCTCTACTGGGACCAGCCGTACTATATGGTGCCGAGCGGCCGCACCGCCGCCGAGCCCTTCGCGGTGATCCGCGAGGCGATGCGCGGCGAGAAGCGCGTGGCGATCGGGCGCATCGTGATGGCGAACCGCGAGCGCGTGGTGGCGATCGAGGTGCGCGGCCCCGGCCTGCTGCTCTCCACGCTCCGCTCGCAGGAGGAGGTGCGCAGCGACGCCGTGCTGTTCGAGGACATCCCCGAGGCGAAGCTGCAGCCGCAGATGATCGACATCGCGAAGAGCATCATCGCCCAGCAGGCCGGCCCCTTCGCGCCCGAGGATTTCACCGACCGCTACCAGGAGGCGCTGGCGGAGCTCGTGCAGCGCAAGACGGGAGGCAGCAAGCCCACGCGCAAGCGCGAGGCGCCGGAGGAGAGCAACGTCATCGACCTGATGGAGGCGCTGAAGCGCAGCCTGAAGGGCGGTGGAAAGGGCGCGGAGAAGCAGGCGGAGAAGCCCGCGGCGAAGAAGGCACCGGCGAAGCAGACGGGGAAGAAGGCGCCCGCGCCGGCGGCGAAGACGCGGCGCTCGGCGTAGCGCTATCCCTCCGGCAACTCCCGCGCGGCCTTGTCGTAGCCCTTCCACGGATCCGCGCGCTTCAACCGCTCCGGCGCGGTCCTGATCGTGAAGGCCGTCGGATCGAGCCCGTCCTTCACCTCGCTCCAGGCCAGCGGCACCGACACCGTCGCGCCCGGACGCGCGCGCGGCGACCAGGCCGAGACCGCCGTGCCCTGCCGCTCGTTCCGCAGGTAGTCGAGGAACAGCCTGCCCTTGCGCGCGCGCTTTGCGAGCGTGGTGGTGTAGCGCTCCGGTTCCGCCGTCGCGAGGCGTTCGCAGAACGCGCGCGCAAATGCCTTCACCACGGGCCAGTCATGCCGCGGCAGGATGGGCGCCACGACATGCAGCCCCTTGCCGCCCGTCGTCTTGCAGAAGGCCTTGAGCCCCGCCTTCTCCAGCGCCTTGCGCACCGTCTGCGCCGCCTCGATCACGCGCGCGAAATCGAGCCCCTCATCCGGGTCGAGATCGAAGACCAGCCGGTCCGCATGTTCCGGATCGGCGGCGCGCGAGCCCCAGACATGGATCTCCACCACCCCCGACTGCGCCAGCGCGACAAGCCCCGCCGCGTCCTCCACGCAGAGATGCGGCTTCGCCTCGCCTTCGATCGCCACCTGGCGAATCAGCGCGGAGGTGCCGGCGCCCGCATGGCGCTGCCAGAACCGCCCGCCCGCGACGCCGTCCGGCGCGCGCAGCAGCGTCAGCGGCCGCCCTCCGCCATAGGCGAGCAGCGCGGGCGCGACGGCCTCGAAATAGGCGGCGAGGTCGCGCTTGGTGATGCCGTCTTCCGGCCAGAGCAGCTTGTCGGGGTTCGACAGCGGCACGCCCGCGACCTGCGATGCACCGGCCGCGCGCGTCGTCTTCTCGGGTGCCTCCACCTGCTCCGCCGGTTTGTCCTCGCGCAGCGCCCGAAAACTGCCCTGGCGCAGCATCCCGTCGCCGGTGAAGCCGGCATAGCCGATCTCGGCCACGAGCTTCGGCTCCACGAAGGTCGCGTCCTTGCCGCCCGCGCCGCCTTCGAAGGGCGAGGTCTTCCGCCGAAGCGGCTTCAGCGCGCGCATCAGCTGCTCGGCCTTCGCGCCCGAGATGCCGGACCCGACGCGGCCGAGATAGACCAGCGACTTGCCGCGCCAGGCGCCCATCAGCAGCGTCAGAGAGCCCTTCGCGCCCGTCGCGTGGCCGCCGATGACGAATTCGTCGGTGCCGCGGCACTTGGTCTTCACCCAGCCCTCCCCACGGCCGGCGCGGTAGGGCGCGTCGCGCCGCTTGCTGACGATCCCCTCCAGCCCCAGCCGGCAGGCCGACATCAGCACGGCATCGCCCGGCGCGTCGAAATCCTCGACATAGGCCAGCGCCTGCGGCGCCTTCGCCAGCAGCGTCCGAAGGCGCTGCTTGCGCTCCGCCAGGGGCTGTTCGCGCCGGTCCGCGCCGCCCTCATGCAGCAGGTCGAAGGCATGATAGCGCAGCGCGCCGGTGCGCTTCGCCTCCAGCGCGGCGACCAGCGCCGGGAAGTCCGGGCGGTTCTCGTCGTCCAGCGCGACGATCTCGCCATCAAGCGTGCAGTCGGCCAGGCGTGAGAGCGCGGCGGCGGTCTCCGGGAAGCGGTGCGTCCAGTCGAGGCCGTTGCGCGTCAGCAGCTTCGCCGCGCCGTCGCGGATGCGCGCCTGGATCCGATAGCCGTCGAGCTTCGGCTCATGCACCCAGCCCGATCCGGCGGGCGGGCGCTCGGCCAGCGTGGCGAGCTGCGGCGGCAGGAAGGACGGGTCCGCGTTGCGCGAGGGCGCATCCGGCGTCGCGCGCTTCGCCCAGCGGGAACGCTTCGGCGCCTCGGCGGGGGCGGGCTTCGGCTTTTCCGGCATGGCGCGGCCGCTGGCGACGGAGGATGCGTTGTCGCGCACCAGCGCATCGCCGCCGCCCGGCCGCGCGTGCTCGTCCTTCTCCTTGATGAGCAGCCAGTTCACGCGCTTCTCGCCGGCGCGCGGCGTCATGCGGATCAGCGCCCAGCCGCCGGTCATGCGCTGCGCGGTGACATTGAACTTCAGATGGCCCGCGGCGAGCGCGGCGGCGGGGTCGGCCTCGCCCATCGGCTCCCAGCTGCCGCGGTCCCAAAGGATCACCTCGCCCGCGCCATAGCCTTCCGGGATGGTGCCTTCGAAGCCGCCATAGTCGAGCGGATGGTCCTCCACCTCCACGGCCAGGCGCCGCTCGGCGGGATCGAGGCTCGGGCCGCGCGTGACGGCCCAGGATTTCAGCACGCCGTCGAGCTCGAGCCGCAGGTCCCAGTGCAGCCGCCGCGCGGCGTGCATCTGCACGACGAAGGCGCGCTGGCGCTTCCGTCGCCGCCCGACGCGCCCGGCGGGTTCCGGCGAACGGCTGAGGTCGCGCTTCACGCGATAGGTGTCGAGACGCGGCATGGCTGCGTAACGCCCCAGGCGGCCCGATGACCGCAGGGCCTTCAGCCCGGAGGTCTGAATCGGTCCGGCAAACATACCCCGCGGCCCGATGACCGCAGGGGCTTCAGCCCCGGAGGTCTGAATCGGTCCGCCAAAAATACTCTACGGCCCGATGACCGCAGGGGCTTCAGCCCCGGAGGTCTGAATCGGTCCGCCAGACATGTCCGGCGACTGTCCAGATCACCGCGGGCGCCGCCGACTACAGCAGGCGCTGTCCGCCGAGCAGCCCCGCCTGGCCCTTCGTGATCCCCATGGCGCGCTGCGCGAAAGCCTTCTTCAGCGGCGGGATGCGGTCCACCGCGGCGATGCCGAGGCGCCGCGCCAGTCGCACCGGGCCGAAGTCGTTGCCGAACAGCTTCTCCAGCGCATGCGTCGCGCCCAGCATCAGCATCGCATCCGGCCGCGCGCGCGCCTGGTAGCGCGCCAGCACCGCCGCGCCGCCGGGATCCTCGCCGGCATGGACGGCGGCGATCACCTCCTCCGCCAGCGCGGCGACGTCGCGGAAGCCGAGGTTCAGCCCCTGCCCGGCGATCGGGTGGATGCCGTGCGCCGCGTCGCCCACGAGCGCGAGCCGCGCATCGGTGAAGCGCTGCGCCCAGAGCGCCGAGAGCGGATAGGACCAGCGCCGCCCGATCGGGCGGATGGCGCCGAGATGATCGCCGAGGCGCCGCGCCAACTCCCGCCCGAAGGCGGCGTCGTCCATCGCAAGGAACCGCCGCGCGAGCGCCGTCCGCTCGCTCCAGACGAAGGCCGAGGCATGCGGCATCGTCGCGCTGCCGAAGCCGCCCGGGCCCGCGAGCGGCAGTTGCGCGAAGGGTCCGTTGGGCAGGAACATCTCGAGCGCGGTGCCCTGGTGCGGGCGCTCATGCGCGAAGGCGCCGACCATGCCGACCTGCCCGTAGTCCCAGTGCGTGACGGGGATGCCGGCCTGCGCGCGCAGCGGGCTCTCGCGCCCTTCCGCGCCGACCACCAGCCGGGCGCGGATCAGCGGGCCGCCCGCGACGGCGATCTCCACGCCCGCGGCATCGCGCCGCACGCGCGCCTCGGCCGGGGCGAAGGCGGACAGGTTGGGCAGGGAGGGCAGCCGCGCGTTCAGCGCCACGCGCAGCGCGCGCGCCTCCACCATCCAGCCGAAGGGCTCGCCCTGGCCGACCTCGGCTGCGTCGAAGCCGAGACCGAGGCGCGAGGGCGGCGAGCCGGGCACGCCGTCGCGCACCAGGATGCGGCGGATCGGCTGCGGCGCCATCGGCAGGTTGTCCCAGATGCCGGCGGCATCGAGCAGGCGGCGGCTGGTCAGCGCGATCGCATAGGCGCGGCCGTCGAATTCCGGCAGTTCCATCGGCGGCAGGGGCGCGCGGTCCACCACGGCGGCCGGGATGCCCGCGGCGGCGAGGGTGGCGGCCAGGGTGGCGCCCACCGGCCCGGCGCCGATGACGCAGGCGGTGACGTCGAGCGTGTCGGTCATGGCGCGAAGGTCGCGATGTTGCGGAGATTCGGCAAGGGCTAGGCAATTGCCCATGTTTTAGGCAGTTGCCGCGGACTGGATTGCCGCGCCGTCACGCCGCCACCCCATCCGAAGGCGTCGGAGCCCGTCCCCGGCGTCTGGCACGCCGCTTGGATTGCCGCCTGCGGACTCCGCCTGGGCAAAGGGGATAGCGGCGCGATGAAGCTGGTGATGGCGATCATCAAGCCCTTCAAGCTGGACGAGGTGCGCGATGCGCTCACCCCGCTCGGCGTGCAGGGGCTGACGGTGACCGAGGTGAAGGGGTTCGGCCGGCAGAAGGGCCAGACCGAGATCTACCGCGGTGCCGAATACCATGTGAGCTTCCTGCCGAAGCTCAAGATCGAGGTCGCCGTGGCGGCCGAGCTGGTGGACGCGGTGGTCGAGGCGATCGCCGGCGCCGCGCGCACCGGCAAGATCGGCGACGGCAAGATCTTCGTGCTCGACCTGGATCGCGCGCTCCGCATCCGCACGGGCGAAACCGACAACTCGGCGCTCTAGTGATGTCCTCAATCGCCGGACGCCGGCTCCGCCGGCTTGGCTTCGCGCAGGCCACGGTCACGCCGACCCCGGCGGCCGGTCTGTGCGCGGGCCGCATTCGCGGCCTCGGCCTGCTGCGCAGGCCGCTCAACCTCATCGCAACTCTCAAGGAACCCACGGAATGAGGATGCTTGCGCGCGCCGCGCTCCTGGCGCTGCCTGCGACGATGGCGGCCGGCGCCGCCTTCGCCCAGGATGCGAAGATCGACACCGGCGACACCGCCTGGATGCTCACCAGCACGGCCATCGTGCTGATGATGACGGTGCCCGGCGTGGCGCTGTTCTACGCCGGCATGGTGCGCAAGAAGAACGTGCTGGCGACCATGATGCAGTCCTTCACGGTCTGCGCGCTGGTCGGCGTGCTCTGGATGGTGCTGGGCTACAGCCTGGCCTTCGGCGAGGGCAACGCCTATGTCGGCGACCTCTCGCGGCTGCTGATGCGCGGCATGGCGGAAGGCTGGGACAAGCCCTTCACGCTGGGCAGCGGCGACAGCGCCGTGGCGACGACGATCCCCGAGAGCGTCTTCGCCATGTTCCAGATGACCTTCGCGATCATCACCGCCGCGCTGATCACCGGCGCCGTCGCGGACCGGATGAAGTTCTCGGCCCTGCTGGTCTTCGTCTCGCTCTGGACGCTGCTGGTCTACTCGCCGATCGCGCATTGGGTGTGGCACCCGAATGGCTGGATCTTCGGCCTCGGCGCGCTCGACTTCGCCGGCGGCACGGTGGTGCACATCAATGCCGGCGTCGCGGGCCTGGTGGCGGCGATCGTGCTCGGCAAGCGCGTCGGCTACGGCCAGGACAACATGGCGCCCTACAACCTGGCCTTCGCCGTGATCGGCGCGAGCCTGCTGTGGGTGGGCTGGTTCGGCTTCAACGCGGGCTCGGCCGTGGGCGCGGGCGCGCGCGCCGGCATGGCGATGCTCGTCACGCAGATCGCCGCCTGCGCCGCGGTGCTGGCCTGGCTCGTCGCGGAATGGGCGACCAAGGGCAAGCCGAGCGTGCTGGGTGCGATCTCCGGCGCGGTCGCGGGCCTCGTTGCGATCACGCCGGCCGCCGGCTTCGTGCTGCCGGGCTCGGCGCTGATCATCGGCGTCGTGGCGGGCCTCGCGGGCTTCTGGGGCGCCACCGCGCTGAAGCACTGGCTTGGCTACGACGACAGCCTGGACGCCTTCGGCGTGCACGGCGTCTGCGGCATCGTGGGCGCGCTGCTCACCGGCGTCTTCGCCTTCGGCGCGCTGTCCGCCAGCACCTCCACGCCGGAGGGCTACGGCGGCAGCATGGAGCAGCTGCTGATCCAGTTCTACTCGGTGGTCGCGGTCTTCGCCTTCACCGCGGTGATGACCTTCATCCTGCTGAAGGTGGTGGACGTGATCGTCGGCCTGCGCGTGACGGAGGAAGAGGAGCGCGAGGGCCTCGACGTGGTGCTGCACGGCGAGCGCCTGGGCTGACGCGCGCGGAAGCAAGCTGAACGCGGGCGGCGCGCGAAAGGCGCCGCCCCGCGGAACGGGCGAGGGCGCCGGGGTGATCCCCCAGGCGCCCTCGCTGTGTTTCGTGGCGCTCCGCCGCTACTCGCCCGCGCAGCGGTCCCGGCGGCCCTCCGCGAAGTCCAGCAGGCAGCCCGCATAGCCGAAGGTGAAGCGCCAGTCGCCGCCGCCGCCGTGCCCGGTGATGCCGCGCGGCCGGTCGAGCAGCAGCAGCCCGCCGCTGCGCGGCGCCAGGCCGGACAGGATCGCCGCCCGCGCCACCGGGTCGGGATCGAACTCGTCGCCGGCGAAATTCGCCACGGCGACGCGCGTGCCGCGGCTCTGCGCCGCATCCACGATCCGCTTCAGGTCGTCCAGCGCCCAGGCCTGCGCCGCGCTGCCGCGCGGGCCATGCGCCGCCGGCGCGATGGCGATGATCGCATCGGCAAGCCCCGGCTCCTCCAGCGCCTGCAGCGCGTTCCAGGCACCGCGGGACTGGCCGCCGGCCACCACCCGCGCATAGCCCTGCCGCCGCAGCAGGCGCAGCGCCTCCCGCATCCAGGCGGCGCCGGCCTCGGTTTCGTCGGTGACCGGATCGCGGTCCAGCCGGATCACGTCGTAGCCGGCATTGTTGAAGGCACGCACATGCGGCTGCGGCTGCGATCCGCGGCTGTCCGCGCCGCCGGGCGAGCGCCCATGCGCCCAGAGATAGGCGCCGCGCGCCTGCGCCGGCCCCTGCCAGAGGAAGCGGCCGTCCGGCTGCAGCGACCAGCCGGTGCCGCCCGCCAGCGGACGCGCCGGCGTGGCAGGCGGCCGCGCTTCCAGCCCCGGCCAGACCACGGCCAGGTCGCGGGCATAGACCGTGCAGGCCTGGCCGCCCCAGCGCCGGCAATTCTCCAGCGCGCGGGCTTCCGTCGCCGCCGGGTCGTCCTCGATCGCGGCCGCCCAGCCCCAGGCGCCATCCGGGGCCAGCGCGAAGACGCGTGGCGTCGGTTGCAGCAGGAAGCGGCCATAATCGGCGCGCCCGGCATCGGAGAGATACGGAAGGCGCCCCGCATCGAGCAGGGGCGGCCCATCGGCCTGCGCGGCGCCGCCCGCCACGAGCGGCAGCCCGATCACAATTCGGAATACTGTGTTCAACATCCCGTCAGTGAGGGAACCATGCCGCCCGGCGCCTTGTCCAGCCCGGCCACGGAATGCGAACGAACCTCTCGCCGGCCAGGCAGCGACCTTGCCCCGGCGGCCCGGCGGCGGCATGTTCCGCCGCCTTTTCCCACCCTCAGGGGACCAAGATGCGCGTCAAGGACGTGAAGAAAGTCGTCCTCGCCTATTCCGGCGGCCTCGACACCAGCGTGATCCTCAAGTGGTTGCAGACCACCTATCGCTGCGAGGTGGTGACCTTCACCGCCGATCTGGGCCAGGGCGAGGAGCTCGGGCCGGCGCGCGACAAGGCGCTGCTGCTCGGCATCAAGCCCGAGAACATTTTCATGGACGACCTGCGCGAGACCTTCGTGCGCGACTTCGTGTTCCCGATGTTCCGCGCGAACGCCCTCTATGAGGGCATGTACCTGCTCGGCACCTCCATCGCGCGCCCGCTGATCGCGCAGCGCCAGATCGAGATCGCGGAGCAGGTCGGCGCCGACGCCGTGGCGCATGGCGCCACCGGCAAGGGCAACGACCAGGTGCGCTTCGAGCTCAGCTATTACGCGCTGAAGCCCGACATCAAGATCATCGCCCCCTGGCGCGAATGGGAGCTGACCAGCCGCACGCGCCTGATCGAGTTCGCCGAGGCGCACCAGATCCCGATCGCCAAGGACAAGCGCGGCGAGGCGCCGTTCAGCGTGGACGCCAACCTGCTGCATTCCTCCTCGGAAGGAAAAATCCTCGAGGAGCCCTGGGACGCGCCGGACGAGATAGTGTGGCAGCGCACCATCGCGCCGATGGACGCGCCGGACCGCGTGACGGAGATCACCATCGAGTTCGAGCGCGGCGACGCCGTCGGCATCAATGGCGAGCGCCTCTCGCCCGCCGCGCTGCTGACCAAGCTGAACGCCCTCGGCAAGGAGAACGGCATCGGCCGGCTCGACCTGGTGGAGAACCGCTTCGTCGGCATGAAGTCGCGCGGCTGCTACGAGACGCCGGGCGGCACCATCCTCTACGTCGCGCACCGCGCGATGGAGAGCATCACGCTGGACCGCGAGGCCGCGCACCTCAAGGACAGCCTGATGCCGCGCTATGCGGAGCTGATCTACAACGGCTTCTGGTTCGCGCCGGAGCGGCGGATGCTGCAGGCGCTGGTGGATGAGAGCCAGAAGAGCGTGACGGGCACGGTGCGGCTCAAGCTCTACAAGGGCAACACCATCGTCACCGGCCGCCAGTCACCGCACAGCCTCTATTCGATGAAGCATGTGACGTTCGAGGACGACCAGGGCGCCTACGACCAGTTCGACGCCCAGGGCTTCATCAAGCTGAATGCGCTGCGCCTGCGGCTGGGCGCGATGGCGGGGCGGCGCGGCGGCGCGCTGTAGCCCTACGCGCGGCGGCGGTCACGCCGCCGCTTCGGGCAGCCATAGCGTCACCGTGGTGCCCTGGCCCGGCGCGCTCTCGATGCGCAGCGCGCCACCGGCCTGCTCGGTGAAGGCGCGCGCGCTGGCCAGCCCGAGCCCAGTGCCCTGGCCGGCCGGCTTGGTTGTGAAGAACGCCTCTGTCGCGCGGGCCAGCGTCGCCGCGTCCATCCCGATGCCGGTATCCGCCACGGTGATTCGCGCATAGCGGCCGGGCGAAAGGCCTTCCGGATGGCTCGCGCCGGGCGCGACCTCCTCCGGTGCCATCAGGACCGATATGGCGCCGCCATCCTCCGTCGCGTCGCGCGCATTCACGGCCAGGTTGATCAGCGCCGCTTCCAGCTCCGCCCGCTCGCCACGAACCTGCGGCGGCAGCCCTTCGGCGATGATGCAGCGGAGATGCAGCCCGGAGCCGAGGGTGGGCCGCAGCAGCTCGCAGGCTTCCCGCACGACCAGCGCAGGATCGCTGTGGCCGCCATCGGCGCGCAGGCGATGCTCGCGCCGGGCGAAGGCCAGCATCCTGTCGGTCAGCGCGGCGCCGCGGCCGGCGGCCTCCGCGATCATCGCCGCGACCTCTTCCGCGCGTGTCGTCTGCCCCTGCGCGAGCGAACTTCGGACCAGCCGCGCGCCTGCCTGTACGGCCTGCACGGTGTTGCGGAAATCATGCGCGACGCCGGCCACAAGCTGGCCGAGCGCTTCCAGCCGCCGCGACTGCTGCAGCTTCGCTTCCGCCTCCGCGCGCGCCGCCTCGGCCTCCAGCCGCCGCTGCGCGGTGCGGGAGGCATGCGCGGTCAGCAGCAGGAGCAGCCCTGCCGTCAGCATGCAGATCAGGCCGAGGACGACGGTCTGCCGTCCCCAGGCCGCAAGCAGCACCTGCTGATTCAGGCCGTAGGCGACCGCGACGGGATAGTCGTCCAGCCGATGCACGGCATAGATGCGCCGCACGGCATCCACCGGTGAGACGGTCCTGACGAGCAGCGGCCGCGACGCGGCAAGCCCCACATCGAGCAGGATGTCGCCCCTGGTGCGAACGGCCCAGTCCTGGACTGCCGGCGCGCGGGCCAGCAGCGCGCCATCAAGCCGGAACAGTACGGCGACGTCGCCGGGGGATTCCGCCACGCGCCTGTAGAAATCGGAGAAATACTGAGGCTCGAACGCGGTGACGACCACGCCGCCGAAGCGGCCCGCCGCATCGCGCCGCGCCCGGCTGAGGGAGAAGACGGGCAGGTTCCGCGGACGACTGACCACCACCTCGCCCACCACGCTGCCGGTGCGCGGGTTGGCCACGAACAGGTCCCGGGGCGGCGCGGCGTTGAACCGGAAATACTCCCGGTCCGCCACCTCGACGGCCGCGAACGGATGCGCGTTGCTGACCGCCACCATGAAGCCGTCGGGCCGCACCATGCCGATCCCGCTCAGCGCCGCGGCGGCACGTTCGTAGCTGCGCAGCAGGCCGTGGAAGGCCGGGCTCTCCGCGATCTGCTCCCAGCCCATGGCCGCGGAGGCTTCCGCGATGGCGCTCAGCACGATCTCCTGCGTCTCGAAGGCGCGAAGCGCGTGTTCCTGGAGCATCTGCACCGTGCGGGCGAGGCGCTCCTCCGCCTCCGCGTTCACCTGCCGCCATGCCCAGGTGGCGCCGCCCGCGAACAGCAGGGCCGGCAGCAGCACGGCCGCCGCCCAGAGCAGTCGGAAGCTGTCCGTCCAGCGGAAATGCCGCCGGCCGATGCCGCCGCGCGGGAGCGACTGCGTCCCGCCGGGCCTGTCCTGCGTCGCCGGGGCTGCTGCGGGTGTCACGGGGTCACGCCGGGGCGCCTGCCATTGAGCGGACAGTATAATGTCTAGGGCAGGCGGCGGCGAGGTCGCCGGCGCGCACTTCCTTGACCGTCGCGAGACGGCGTCGCTAGCCTCGCGCAGGATGCCTGGATCGCGTCGGATGCGCGGGGTGGCATGCCATCTTGAGGGGGCAGGCGATGAACATCGGCAAGCGACAGGCAGCGGCGCTGCTTGCGGCGGCGGCGCTGCCCGCCTCAGCCATGGCGCAGTCCGCGCGCGAGATCCGGCAGCGCACACTGGTGATCGGCGTGCCCTCCGATCCCGCCAACCTGGAACCGGGCACCAACCGCGCCGAGCCGATCGGCAGCGAGATCATCCTGAATGTCTTCGACACGCTGGTGGCCTGGAAGGCGCCCGCCTTCGACACGCTGGAAGGCCGCCTCGCCGCGTCCTGGACCGTCTCGGCAGACGGCAAGGTCTTCGACTTCGCCTTGCGGCCCAACGTGAAGTTCCACGACGGCACCGCCTGCGACGCGGCCGCGGTGAAGGCCGCGCTGGAACGCACCAAGGCGGTCAACCCCTACATGCGCGCGAGCTTCGACCCGATCGCAGGCATCGAGGCGACGGGCCCGCTCGCGCTGCGCATCACGCTGAAGGAGACGATGCCCGTCTTCCTTTCGCTGCTGGCGCAGCCGCAGGCGGCCATCGCGAGTCCGGCGGCCTGGGAGCGCCATGGCGACGCCTTCAGCGTGAACCCCATCGGCACCGGCCCCTTCCGCTTCCGCAGCTACCGCCGCGACACCGATGTGGTGCTGGAGGCGAACCCCGACTATTTCCGCGGCGCGCCGCAGCTGCTGCGCATCATCTACCGCATCATCCCCGATGCCTCGACGCGCCGGCTGGAGCTGGAGAATGGCGGCCTCGACATCGTGCACCAGGCCGGCCAGCTCGCCGCGCCGCCGGTGCAGGATGTGCGCGCGCTGCGCAACAACCCGGACATCGAGGTGATCGAGGTCCCGAGCCAGATCATCCGGCAGCTCGAATTCAACAACAACCGTCCGGACAGCCCGGTGGCGGATGTGCGCGTGCGCCGCGCGATCCAGCACGCCATCGACTATGACGGCCTGCTGAGCGGCATCTTCGGCGGCACGGCGGACCGCGTGTACGGGCCGCTGACCTCCAATTCCTGGGCCTTCGACACGCGCATGCGCGAACTCGCGCCGCGCCACGATCCCGCCGCGGCGCGGCGGCTGCTGGCGGAGGCCGGCGTGCAGCCCGGCCAGCTCAAGCTCACCATGTATTCCTTCCAGGGCGCGCTGTGGGGCGCCGTGGCGACCTTCCTGCAGGCGAACCTCGCCGCGGTGGGGATCGAGACGACGATCGCGCAGACGGAATTCCCCGCCTATCGCGCGCTGCATGTCGCCGGCCGGCACGAGATCGCGCTGGATGGCCGCCAGCCCTGGTACAACGACCCGGACGCGCACATCACCATCGGCTATCTCTCCTCGCTGGCGGACAGCGCGATGACCTTCCGCATGCCGAAGGACGAGGCGCTGGACCAGCTGATCCTGCGCGCGCAGACCGAGGTGGATTTCGAACAGCGCAAGGCGCTCTATCACCGCGTGCAGGCAGAGATCGTGGCGCGCGCACCGGCCGCCTGGCTGTTCAGCCCGAAGCTGATCGTCTTCCGCCGCAAGGGCGTGCAAGGGCTGGTGGTGAACAGCGCGCCGCCGCTCAACGAGTACTGGGGCGTCAGCAAGGGCTGACGCCGCGCCGCCATGGCGCGCATGATCGCGCAGCGGCTGCTGGCCTTCCTGCCGGTGCTGCTGCTGGTGCTGCTGATCGTCTTCGCGCTGTCGCGCCTGATCCCGGGCGACCCCGCGACGACGCTGCTGGGGCCGGGTGCGACAGCGGACCAGATCGCTGCGCTGCGCGCCCAGCTTCGTCTGGACGAGCCGCCGCTCTCGCAGTTTTTTTCTTACCTCTGGGGTGTTCTTCAGGGCGACCTCGGGCGTTCCCTGAAAAGCGGCGCGGCGGTGACGCAGGAACTGCTGGAACGCCTGCCCGCCACGCTCGAACTCGCGATCAGCGCGACGCTGGTGGCGCTGGTGATCGGCATCCCCATCGGCGTGCTCTCGGCGATCCGGGCGAACACGCCGCTGGATCACGGGGTGCGCATCGTCTCGCTGGCGGGCGTCTCCATGCCGGCCTTCCTCCTGGCGGTGCTGCTGCAGCTGGTCTTCGGCATCTGGCTAGGCTGGCTGCCGATCTCCGGCCGCAACAGCCCCTACTTCCTGGGCGATCCCGTCACCGGCTTCGCGGTGCTGGATGGCTTTCTCACCGGCGATCCCGAAGCCGCCTGGGATGCGGCGCGCCACCTGGTGCTGCCGGTGATGGTGCTGGCCGCCTTCCTCGCCGCGACGCTGGCGCGCTTCGTGCGCAACGCGATGCTGGAAGCGATGGCGGAGGACTACATCCGCACCGCGCGGTCGAAGGGCCTGCCGGAGCGCAGCGTGATCTTCATCCACGGCCTGCGCAACGCTTTGCTGCCGGCGCTGACCGTGCTCGGCATCAAGTTCGCGGAGCTGCTGGGCGGCGCGATCCTGACCGAGACGGTCTTCGCCTGGCCCGGCGTCGGCCGCTACATGTTCGATGCCATCCGCAACCGCGACTACCCGGTGGTGCAGGGCGCGACGCTGGTCTTCGCGCTGCTGTTCATGCTGGTCTCGCTCGGCGTGGATTTGCTGCACGCCGCGCTCGATCCGCGCATCCGCAGGCGCGTGGGGCAGTGAGGGAAGCGGCCCGCTTCCTGCGTCGCAACCCGCTCGCCGCCTTCGGCGCGGCGCTGCTGGCGGCGATCCTGCTGGCGGTGCTGCTGGGGCCGCTCGTCGCGCCCTCTCCCATCGCGCTCGACATGTCGCGCCGCCTCGCGCCGCCCAGCGCGGAGCAGCTTCTGGGCGCCGACTTCTTCGGGCGCGATGTCCTCTCCCGCGTGCTGAGCGGCGGGCGCGCGACGCTGGCCATCGGCGTCGGCGTGGTCGCGCTTGCCTTCGTCGCCGGCACGGCCTTCGGCCTTCTGTCGGGCTATCTCGGGGGCTGGGCGGACATGGCGATGATGCGCTTCGTGGACGCGATGCTGTCCTTCCCCTCGCTGGTGCTGGCGATTGCGCTGGCCGCCGCGCTGGGGCCGAGCCTGACCAATGCGATGCTCGCCGTCGCCATCGCGCTGGCGCCGCAATTCGCGCGGCTGGCGCGGGCGCAGGCGCTGTCCATCTCGGTGCTGCCCTATGTGGAGGCCGCCATCGCCTGCGGCAGCACGACGCGTGCGATCCTGTGGCGGCATGTGCTGCCCAACGGCATCGGGCCGCTGCTGGTGCAGGCCTCGCTGGCCGTGGGCAGCGCGATCCTGCAGACGGCGAGCCTCGGCTTCCTTGGCCTCGGCGCGCAGCCGCCGGCACCGGAATGGGGCGCGGATGTCTCCGCCAACCTGCAATACCTGCGGGAGACGCCCTGGGCCGCGCTGGCGCCCGGTGGCGCGATCCTGCTGACCGTGCTGGCCTTCAACCTTATCGGCGACGCGCTGGGCGACTGGTTCAACCCGCGTCGACGCACGCAGGAGTCCTGATCATGCCGCCGGACTACGCCATCACCTTCTTCTACTACGACGACATCCTGGCCATCGCGCCCTTCTACGAGCAGACGCTGGGCTTCGAGCTGGTGGTGGACCAGGGGCTGGCGCGCATCTACCGCGTCGGCCGCAGCTATTTCGGCATCGTGGACGGCAAGAAGGGCCATCTGCGCACCACGCCGAAATCCGCGGCGCTGTTCTGCATGGTGACGGACGACGTGGAAGGCTGGCACGCGAAGCTGCAGGCCGCCGGCGTGCCGAAGCTGACGGACATCCGCAGCGCCACCTGGTGCGACAAGTTCTTCTTCTTCGAGGATCCCGCCGGCTACGCGCTGCAGGTGCAGCATTTTCGTTCGTCGGAGGTCGCGGCGCTGTTCCGATGACGCTGCGCGCGCTGCTCGATCACTGTGCCGCCACGATCCTGTTCGTGCGTGAGGGGCGCGCGGTGACGCTGGCCGAAGGCTGCATTCCCGCCCTGGTGGATTTCAGCTTCGAGGACAAGGCCGCGAAGGGCCTGCGCCGCCTGCGCGACGCCGTGCCCCGCCCGCCGCAATACTTCACCGCCCTTGAGGTGGCGCAGGACGCACCCGTGCTGCTGCTGCTGGGCGAAGCCGGGTCGGGCAAGACGGTGCTGGCGCGGCGCCTGGCGCTGCATCTGGCCGGCGAGGCGCTGGGCGATGCGCGCTTCAACCTGGCGACGCTGGCCTCCGACGTGCCGCGCGACGAAGCGGGCACGCTGGTGCGGGAGACATGGGCGGAGCCCATCCTGCCGCATCTGCTGACCGCGCCGGTGAACGCGTTGCCCGAGGATGGGCTGTTGATCCTCGACGAGGCGGAGCGGCTGGGAGAGGGCGGACCCGCGCTGCTGGCGGAACTCGTCGCGCGCGGACGCCGCGCCATCCTGCTCGGCGATGCCGAGGCCTGCGGCGCCTGGCCGATCCCGCCCGGCGTGCGGCGCCATCGCCTGCTGCCCTTGCTGCCGGCGCAGCGCGCGGCTTGGCACGCGCTGCATGGCGGGCCGAAGGACCTGCCGGCGCATCCGGGGCTGATGTCACTGGCCGTCGCGGGCGTGTCGCTGGGTGACCTCGCGCACCACGCCGCGACCGCCTTCGCCGCGTTGCGCGATGGCGTGACGCCGGCGCACCCGACCCTCGGCCGCCGCTTCGTGCTGGAACGGCTGGCGGCGCGGCACATCGCGACGCTGCCGGCTGCGACCGTCGCCGCGCTTGCCGCTGATCCGTGCTGGCACGCCACGCTGCGGCATCTGCAAGGCGATGCGACGCTGGCCGAGGCGCTGCTGGCGACGGGCCGCAGCGACCTCGCCGTGCTCGCTGCCGACATCGCGCCGCCCGTGGCGATGCTGCGCGATGCGCTCGCCTCCGCCGTCGCGCGCGACGACCTGAAGCTGCCCGCGCGCATCCGTGCGGGGCGGCACCTGGCGCGGCTGGGCGATCCGCGCGACCTGGCGGAACTCGTCGCGGTGCCGGGCGGCGAGTACGCGATGGGATCGGCGCTGCACCCGAATTCCGCACCGCCGCATCGCGTGACGCTCGCACCCTTCCGCATCGCGCGCTTCCCGGTGACCAGCGCGCTCTATGCGCGCTTCGTGGCGGCGACCGGCCGTGCCTGGACCTCCGCCGATGGGCGCGATCCCGCGATGGCGAATGCGCCGGCGACGGATCTTTCGTGGCACGATGCACGCGCCTTCTGCACCTGGATCACGCCGATCTGGCGCGATGAGGGTCGCATCGCGGCGGATGAGATCGTGCGCCTGCCGACAGAGCCGGAATGGGAGGCCGCCGCGCGCGGGAGGCAGCCGGTCTCCGACGCGCAGGTCTATCCCTGGGCGGCCCCCTGGGCGGCGTTGCGCTGCAACTCCGAGGAAGCCGGGCTGAACGACCGCTGCGCCGTGGGCCTCTTCCCCGCCGGCCGCTCTCCCTTCGGCTGCGACGACATGGCGGGCCAGGTGTGGGAGTGGTGCAGCACCAACTGGGGCGAGGACATGGCCACGCCCGCCTTCCGCTACCCCTATGACGCGGCCGATGGCCGCGAGGATGCGGATGCCGCGCCGTCCATCCGGCGCGTGCTGCGCGGCGGCTGTTTTTCGTCCGGCGCCGAGAAGGCGACCTGCACCTACCGCGGCAGCCTGGAACCCGCGGGCTCCTGGCGTGGCAACGGGTTTCGCGTCGTCATTTCCCGACCCGCGCCAGCACTTCCGCACGCAGGAAGCGCTCCACCAGCAGCATGAAGGCGATGCTCGGCACCAGCAGGATCAGCGCGGTGATCGCGGCGACCTGCATGTTGCCGCCGGCCGCCGCGCTGAACAGCAGCAGCGGCAGGGTGCGCACCTCCGGCGCGCCGACGAAGTAGCTCGCGGTGAATTCGTCGAGCGATTCCAGGAAGACGAAGATGGCGCTGGCCGCGATGCCGGGTGCTGCCAGCGGCAGCGTCACCGTGCGGAAGGCGGTGAGCGCGCTGGCGCCGATGTTGCGGGCGGCGAGTTCCAGGTCGTCCTCGATCGCGGCGAAGGCGGCGGTTGCGATCCATATCGAATAGACCAGGCCATGCGCGGCATGCACCAGCACCACGCCGAGCACGGTCCCGTTCAGGTCGAAGGTGAAAAAGATGCGGGCGATGTTGATGTAGACGGGCAGGTTCGGGAAGGCCTGCGGCAGCAGGAACAGCAGCAGGATCAGCGCGCGCCAGCGCAGCTTCGCCTTGGCCAGCGCCCAGGCCGCGGGGATCGAGACCGCGAGGCACAGCAGCGTGGTCAGCGAGGCGATCCAGATCGAGAGCCACAGGCTCTCCATCGCCTGGCCTTCGGGGCGGAACACACGCTCCCAGAAGCGGAAGCCGTATTGGGATGGCAGGCGGTTCGGCCAGAACCACGCCTCCGCCACGCTCCACAGCAGCAGGTTCGCGACCGGGCCGAAGATGAAGAAGGCGAAGGCCGCAAGCAGCAGTGCGCGCGGCAGCCACCAGGCGATGCCGGTCCTCATCGGGCGGCTTCGCGCACGGAATTGCGCAGCCACGCCCAGGCCACCAGGCCGCTCGCGATGCAGGCGATCAGGCCGAGCGCATTCGCCGTGCCGTAGTCGCCCATGGCGTTGATGCGCCAGGCCATCGCGACGGTCAGCATGGTCGGGCTCTGCCCGCTGATCATGATGGGCACGGAGAGCACGGACATCATCGTCACGAAGCTCAGCACCAGCGCGACCATGATGTTCCGCGCCACCTGCGGGATCACGATTCCGAACAGGATGCGCGCGCGGCCCGCGCCGAGGTTCTGCGCCGCCTCGATCCCCGCGCGGTCCAGCGCGGCCATGGCGCCGGCGACCAGCAGCGTGGCGAAGGGCAGTTGCTTCCAGACGAAGGTGATGACGATGCCGCGCCAGTCCAGGAAACTCTGCGCCCATTCCGCCGGCATCAGGCCGAGCCAGATGAGCGTGTTGTTCATCAGCCCGTTCTGCCCGATGAAGCCGCGCATCGCCTGCGCAGCGACGATGAAGGGGATGAACAGCGGCCAGCGGTACAGCGCGGCCAGGATGCGCCGCGCGGTGCGGTTGCGGCCGAGCGTGAGGTAGCCGCCGATCGCGATCGCGCCCGCGCCGATCAGCGCGGTGGACAGCGCCACGATCAGGAGCGTGAACAGCAGGTCCGTGCGGTAGAGGCCGACCGCACGCGAGATGTTCTCGAGCGTCGGCCCTTCCTTGCCCTCGAAGGCACCGGCCACGGAGAAGCCGAGCGGCAGGAGGAAGAACGCGCCGACGACGAACAGCGCCGGCGCGAGCAGCAGATAGGGGAAGAGGCGGCTCATGCGTGCTTGCCTCCCCCGCTTTCGCGGGGGAGGAGGGTGTCGCTCAATTCATCACCACCCGCTCATAGGCTTCCTGGATGGCGCGGAAGAATTGCGCCTGGGGCATCGGGCGCGCGCCGGCGGCGAGCTGGTCGGGGCCGACGTCGCGGAACAGGCGGTTCCAGGTCTGCTGGTCCAGGTGCTGGCGCACATGCTGCGCATCGATCCCCGGCAGCCAGTTGAAGCGGCGCACGATGCCCTCGGCCTGCACCGGCGGGCTGGTCGCCAGCTCGATGAACTTGCGCGCGAGATCGGCATGCGCGGCCTTGTCGGGGATCACATAGTACATCGGCTGGCCGGGCATGCCGCTGGCCGGCAGCACCAGTCGCATGTCCGGGCTCAGCCGTCCTTCGGACTGCCAAGTGTAGAACATGTCCATCCACACCGGGCCCATGTCGATCTCGCCGCGGTTCAGCGCATCCAGCGTGCCGGCATTGCCGGGCGTGATCGTGACGTTGCGGTTGAACTCGCGCAGGCGCTGCAGCGCCGGCGTCAGCGCGGCGACGGCCTCGGCGTCGTAGGGGCCCTCGATCAGCCGCTTCTGGTCGGGCCCGAACGCATAGGCCCAGCCGAAGACGAAGGCGACGCCGGACATGCCGCCGCGAATGCCGTTGTGGCCGAAGCGCCGCGGGTTCTGCTTCACCCATTCCTCCAGCGCCTGGAAGCTGGTGGGCGGGTTCGGCACGCGCGCCGGGTTGTAGGCGATCGCGACCTGGCTGTTGAACATCGGCATCACATAGCCGTCCACGTTCTGCCCGAGCGCGTTGCGCGTCACCGCGCTGGTCGCCAGGCCGCCGGTGTTCGCCTGGTCGCGGTAGCGCGAGAGCAGCCCCTCGCTCACCATCCGCCCGGCCATCGCCTGGTGCACGACGGCGACGTCCACATCCACGGATTGCGCATTGGCGCGGCGCTGCGCCTCCAGCCTTTCCCAGATGCGCTGGCTGCCGGCATCGCCGGGGCCGGTGCCCACCGCGCGCACGGTCACGCCCGGATTCTGCCGCGTGAACATCGGGCCGAGATAATCGGTGATGTAGTCCACCATGTTCTGGTCGCCGGCGGTCAGCACGTTCAGCGTCACGCGCTGCTGCGCGGCGGCCGGCCGAAGGTCGGCGGCCGGCAGCGCCGCGGCGATGGCGGCGGATGCGAGAAGCAGGGAACGACGGTTCATCTGGGCCTTCCTCCTGTGTGTGGTCACCGGGCCGGTTCCTATCCGGCCTCGGCGTAGTCCCGATGACGCTGCGATGACGCGGGCATGTCAGGGAAGCGATGCGCCGCGGCGGCAGGAATGCCGAGCCGCACGGCCACCCCGGGCGCGATCCGCTCCGGCACGTCCACCAGCACCTCCTCCGCGCCCAGGCGGATGGCGGCGCGCCAGCGGCCGCCGGCATAGGCGCAATGCGCCACCGTGCCCTCGAAGACCGGGCCATCCAGCGTCGCGCCCGCGGCCAGCACGCGCGCTTCCTCCGGGCGGAACATCACCACGCCGTCCGAAACCGTCAGGCGGTTGGTCGCGCCGAGGAAGTCGGCAACATAGGCGTTGGCCGGGCGGTGCCACAGCTCCTCCGGCGGGCCGGCCTGGGCGATGCGGCCTTCCTCCAGCACCACGATGCGGTCGGCCAGGATCATTGCCTCCTCGCGGTCATGCGTGACGTGGATGGCGGTGATGCCGAGCGCCTGCTGCAGCGCCCGAAGCTCGTGCCGCACGCCCTCGCGCACGCGGGCATCGAGGTTGGACATCGGCTCGTCCAGCAGCAGGATCTCGGGGTCCACCGCCAGCGCGCGCCCCATCGCCACCCGCTGCCGCTGCCCGCCCGAAAGCTGCGCGGGCAGGCGGGCGCCCAGGCCCTCCAGCCGCAGCAGTCGCAGCATGTCCTCCACGCGCGCGGCGATGCGCGCCTTGTCCCAGCCACGCACGGAAAGCCCGTAGCCGATCGTCTTCGCCACGCTCATGTGCGGCCAGAGCGCATAGGACTGGAACACCATCGCCGCGCCGCGCTTTTCCGGCGGCGCCGTCGTGATGTCGCGCCCGCCCGCGAGGATGCGGCCCGCGCTCGGCTGCACGAAGCCCGCGATGGCGCGCAGCAGCGTGGTCTTGCCGCAACCCGACGGGCCGAGCAGCGCGACGAACTCGCCCGCCTGCACGGCGAGGGAGACTTCGTGCAGCACGCGCGTGCGGCCATAGGCGACGGCCAGCCCCTCGATCGTCAGGTCGGTGCCGCGGCGTGACGGTGACGCTTCCATCCCATGGCAGGCTACCCACCATTCCATGTTACCGGCAACCGCCACCGCTCGGCGCCCGGGGCGCGTAGCACCCGCCGCCATTCAATTTATTGCGGATCTTGCATGGATCGGGCAGCCTTCCGCTGGCTGCCTCGGGTGCCTGCGAAACGCGGCGGCCGTGGGGGGACCATGAGCGTCACGGTCATCAGCGGCAGCGAAGCCGCCGACACCATCAGCGCAAGCCAGAACAGCACGGGCGGGCCCTTCGCCAGCGCCGCCGCCGACAGCATCGCCGGGCTGGGCGGCGACGATGTGCTCCGCGGGGCCGACGGCGCCGACACGCTGCTCGGCGGCGAGGGGCGCGACACCCTCTACGGCGACGCGGGCGGCGACAGGCTGGATCTCGGCACCGACACGCGCGGCGGCCTCGTCGCGGAATACGAGGCGCCCGGCGATGGCGCCGACACGGTGTTCGGCAGCAACGGGGACGACGCCATCTTCGTCCATCTCGGCGACGACGTCGTCGAGGCGCGCGCCGGCAACGACCTGGTTGGCGGCAGCGCTGGCAATGACCGCCTCCTCGGCGGCCACGGCAATGACGAGCTTCTCGGCGAGACGGGCGCCGACAGCCTGGATGGCGGGCCGGGCAACGACCTGCTGCGCGACCACATGCAATGGAGCGGCGGCGCCGGCGGCTGGCCCGGCACGGACGCGGACTCGCTGGCGGGCGGCAATGGCGCCGACACGCTGCAGAGCGGCGGCGGCGCCGACACGCTGGATGGTGGGGCGGGTGCCGACCTCCTGGAGATGCGGCTGAACGAGCAGGTGGGCGCTGCCGTCATCCTGCTCCCGGCCGATCCGCTGGTCTTCGCCGTCGGCGCCCTCGCCGGCGCGTCGCTGCGCATCCGCGGCATCGAGGCCCTGCTCCTCGCTGGCAGCGAGGCCGCGGACCTCGTCGATTCCTCGGCTGTCTCGGGCGCCGATGCGCTGGCCGGCTACCGCGGCGACGACACGCTCATCGCCGGCGCCGGCAACGACACGCTGCTCGGCGAGCATGACAATGACAGCCTTTCGGCGGGCGAGGGCGACGACCTGCTCATCGGCGGCACCGGGTTCGACACGCTCGACGGCGGCGGCGGCAACGACCTGCTGCGCGACAACCTGCCGTCCGTGCTCGATCCGACAGCCGATCTGCTGCAGGGCGGCGCGGGCGCCGACACCATCGAGGCGGGCGGCGCGGGCGACACCATCGACGGCGGCGCGGGGAACGACCTGCTCTGGCTCGACCTGTCGAACGAGAC
The DNA here is from genome assembly GCF_003173615.1 of Falsiroseomonas bella. Taxonomy (GTDB): domain Bacteria; phylum Pseudomonadota; class Alphaproteobacteria; order Acetobacterales; family Acetobacteraceae; genus Falsiroseomonas; species Falsiroseomonas bella. The sequence goes on from NZ_QGNA01000001.1 coordinate 1,702,465, forward strand.
GGGAAGCCTCTCGGTCACCCTCGCGGCGGACCCGGCCGCCTTTGCCGTGGGCACGCTCGGCGGCACGCTGCTGCTGGTGCGCGGCGTGGAGGCGCTGCACCTGGCGGGGACGCAGGCAGGCGACGTGGTGGATGCGACGGCGCAGATCGGCGCCGACACCCTCTACGGCCAGGGCGGCAACGACATCCTGCTGGCGGGCGGCGGGCATGACAGCCTGCATGGCGGGGCGGGCAACGACCGGCTGCTCGGCATGGCCGGGAGCGACCGTCTGGTCGGCGGCGACAGCAACGACACGCTGGTGGGCGCCGGCGGCGCCGACACGCTGGATGGTGGCCAGGGGCGCGACCTGCTGCTCGGGGGCGCGGGGAATGACTGGCTGCATGCGGGGCTGAGCGGAGAGCCCACGCCGCTCGGCGCCGATCCCGACCGCGCCGATGGGGGCGTCGGCGCCGATACCCTCGTCGCCTATGGCGAGGACACGCTCGATGGCGGCGACGGCGACGACCTGCTGCACTGGCGCAGCACAAACACCACAGGGGCCGGCGGCCCCACCGCAAGCCTGGGCGGAGGCGCCGGCCAGGACACGCTGGCGATCCTGTTCAGCCCGGGCGATGACCCGTTCCTGGACAGTTGGGTCCGCATCCAGCGCCTGGCCCCGGATGCCGCCTCCCTCGCCACCTTCCAGGCCTCGCTGGCCGAGGACCGGGCGATTGCGACCGGCGTGGAAAGCCTGGTGCTGGTGCTGGCGCAGGGCGCGCCGACGCGGTCCGTCGGCACGGTGGAGGGGCTTTCCGGCGGGGACACGCTGAGCCTCGGCATCAGCGACGACATCCTGCTCGGGCATGAGGGGGACGACAGCCTCGGCGGGGTTGGCGGCAACGACCTGCTGCGCGGCGGCATGGGTGCGGACACGCTGCTGGGCGGCGCGGGCGCCTTCGCCGATACGCTGGATGGCGGCGAGGGCGACGACCGGCTGGTGCTGGCCGGCACCGACCCGAAGCTGGATGCGAACGTGCCCGGCTGGAAGGGACAGGCCGAAGCCGATGGCGGGGCCGGGAACGACACCATCACAGGCGGGCCGACCGTGAACATCGCCCAGTTGCTGCGCGGCGGGGATGGCGACGATGTGCTCGTCCTGCTGGGCCGCGCCGAGGCCGAGGGCGGGGCCGGCGCGGATTCGATCGACGCCACCGCGGCGCCGGGCGGGTTCCTGGATGGCGGGGCGGGTGCGGACACCGTCCGCGCGACGGAGAAGATCGCCTATGCCGATGGCGGCGAGGGCGATGACCTTCTGATTTTGGCCGTCGCGTCCGCCGCGCCGGCACTGCTGATGGCCTTCGAGGAAGGCGCCGGCTTCGCTTATCTGCCGGGCGGCGGCTGGCTGGATTTCGACGGCTTCGACGCGCTGCACGCCGTCGGCAATGGCGCGGGCGACACGCTGCTGGCCGCGGCGGGCGCCGACACGCTGGAAGGCGGCGCCGGGAACGACAGGCTCTCCGGGGGCGCGGGCGCCGACCTGCTGTCCGGCGGCACCGGCTCGGACTCGCTGGAGGGCGGCGATGGCGCCGACATCCTCCGCTTCGAATCCCGCCTGGCCGGGGCGGACATCGTGCTGGGGTTCGTCCCGGGCGAAGACAGTCTGCAGGTCGTCGCCGGCGGCTTCGCCAGCGCCGGCGGTGCGCTGCCGGAAGGGGTGCTGCCGGCGTCCCGCTTCGTGGCGAACGCTGCGCCGGTGGCCGATGCCGCCTTCGGCCAGTTCCTCTACGAAACGGACACCGGCTGGCTTCGCTGGGACCGCGACGGGACGGGACTGGCCGGGCCGACGGCGGTGGCGCTGCTGGCCGGAAAGCCGGCGCTCGCCGCGGCGGACATCCTCGTGATCGGATAGCGGCCGACGGACCGCCGCCCCCTCGCCCCGCCGCGCCGGTCGGACTAAACCTCCGCCCCATGCGCTACATCTCCACCCGCGGCGAGGCTCCGGCCCGCGATTTCGAGGGCGTCCTGCTCGCCGGCCTGGCCGAGGATGGCGGGCTGTTCGTGCCCGAGACCTGGCCGGTCCTGACCAGCGCCGAATGGCGCAAGCTGCGCGGCCTGCCCTATCCGGCGCTCGCCGCGCGCATCCTGGCTCTGTTCACCGGCGGCCAGCCGGACGAGGCCGCGCTCCGGCCGCTGCTCGAGAAGGCGTATGCCGGCTTCGGCCACCCCGCGACCTGCCCGCTGGTGCAGATCGATACGCGGGTCTTCGCGCTGGAACTGTTCCACGGCCCCACGCTCGCCTTCAAGGACATGGCGATGCAGGCGCTCGGCCTGCTGTTCGACGCCACCCTGGCGCGGCGCGGCGAGCGCGTGACGATCGTCGGCGCGACCAGCGGCGACACCGGCTCCGCCGCCATCGAGGCCTGCCGCGACCGCGCGGCGGTGGACATCGTGATCCTCCACCCCGAGGGCCGCACCAGCGAGGTGCAGCGGCGGCAGATGACCACGGTGCTTTCGCCGAACGTCGCCAACCTCGCCGTCGCCGGCAGCTTCGACGACTGCCAGGACCTGGTGAAGGCGATGTTCGGGGACGCGCCCTTCCGCGAGGAGATGAAGCTCGCCGCGGTGAACTCCATCAACTGGGCGCGCGTCGCGCTGCAGATCCCCTACTACGTCTCCGCCGCGCTCGCGCTCGGCGCGCCGGACCGCGAAGTGGCCTTCAGCGTCCCCACCGGCAATTTCGGCAATGTGCTGGCTGCCTGGGCGGCGCGGCGGATGGGGCTGCCCATCGCGCAGCTCATCGTCGGCTCCAACCGCAACGACATCCTGGCCCGCTTCCTCTCGGCCAACGACATGACGGTGCGGACGGTGGAGCCCTCGCTCTCGCCGTCCATGGACATCCAGGTCAGCTCCAACTTCGAGCGCCTGCTGTTCGAGTTGCTGGGCCGCGACGCCAAGGCCACGGCCGGGACGATGCGCCGCTTCCGCGCCGAAGGCCGGATGCCGGTGCCGGACGAGGCCTGGAAGACCGCGACCGAGGTGTTTCGGGGCTTCGCGCTGGACGACCAGGGCACCCTGGCCGAGATCGCGCGGCTGCACCGTGATTGCGGCTACCTCGCCGATCCGCACACCGCGGTCGGCACCGCCGCGGCGCTGGCCGTGCCGCCGAGCGACCCGGCCATCCCGGTGGTCGTCGCCGCCACCGCGCATCCGGCGAAATTCCCCGATGCGGTGCAGCGCGCCACCGGCATCGCGCCGCCGCTGCCGCCGCGCCTGGCCGATCTCTACCAGCGGCCGGAACGCTACACCCGGCTGCCCGCGGACCTTTCCGCCGTGGAGAGCTTCGTGCGCGCGCATGCGCGCCGGAACCGCGGCGACTGAAGCATCCGGCGCCGGCCGTTCAGCCTTCGGCCAGGCCGGCGCGCTGTACGACCTCCTTCCATTTCGGCACCTCCTCGCGCAGCAGCGCCGCGAGGGGCGCCGGCCCGTCGAGCAGCAGTCGCCCGCCCGATTCCTCCAGCCGCTGCGCCAGCACCGTGCCGCGGGCGAGCGGCGCGACCTCCTGCGCCAGAAGCTCCACGACCTTGGGCGGCGTGCCGCGCGGCGCGAACATCGCGTACCAGATGGACATGTCGTAGCCCGGCACGCTCTCGGCCACCGCCGGCACATCGGGCAGCGCCGGCGTGCGCCGCGCGGAGGTGACGCCGAGGCCGAGCAGCCGGCCGTCCTTCACGTGGCGCAGCCCCTCGATCAGTCCGGTGACCATGATGTCGATGTCGCCGGCGTAGAGCGCGTTCATCGCCGGCGCGACGCCGCGATAGGGCACGTGCAGCAGGTCGATCCCCGCGCGCACCTTCAGCAACTCGCTCGCCAGATGCGTGGTCGAGCCGGTGCCGGAGGAACCGACGGTCAGCTTTCCCGGCTCTGCCTTCGCCAACTGCAGCACCTCCTGCATGCTGCGCGCCTTGCCGTCCGGCCGCGCGAGGAAGGCGAGCGGCACCTCCGAGACCAGCGTCACCGGCACCAGGTCGGCGAAGGGATCGTAGCCCGGGTTGCGCATGATCGCCGGCAGGATCGCGACGGAGCCCGTCGTCACCACGAAGGTGTGGCCGTCATTCGCCGCGAGCATCGCCTGCAGCCCGATCGCGCCGCCAGCGCCGGGCTTCGGCTCCACCAGCACGGGGCGGCCGAAGCGGCTGCCGAGATGCTCCGCGATGAAGCGCGCCGGCACCTCCACCGGGCCGCCCGGCGCGAAGGGGACGATGAGGCGCACCGGGCGGCTGGGCCAGCCGGAAGCGGTCGAGACCTGCGCGCTCGCGACGGCGGGCAGGGCGAGGACCGGAAGGGCGTGAAGCAGGCTGCGGCGGGCGAGCTGGCGCATGCGGATGTCTCCTCCCGGGCCCGCTTCGCGCGGCCGCGTTGCCGCGATCAGACCTGCGCGCCGCGGCCGCTGTCAACGAGAAGCGCGATGCGGCACGTCCAGCTCCTTCCAGAAGAAGGCCGAGCCTTCCAGCCGCGTGCGGTCGGTGGAGAGAGCGAAGCGCGGCACCACGCCGAGCAGCGTCCAGCCGAGCGACTCGTACAGTCTCTGCGCCGCGCTGCCCTCCACCGTGTCCAGCACCAGCAGGCTGCGCCCTTCCTCCCGCGCGAGATCCTCGAGGCGGAGCATCAGCGCGCGGCCGACGCCGCGGCGGCGTCCCTCGGGATGCACCAGCAGCTTCGTCACGTCGGCGCGATGCGCCTGGTTGGGCTGCGGCGCGAAGGCAAGTTGCACCGTGCCGAGGATCTTCGTTCCGTCGCGCGCCACTAGTAGCCTTCGGTCGCGCGCGGCGAGGCCGGGCAGCACGGCACGACGCCACCAGGCCTCGCTGTCCTGCTGCGTGAAGGGCAGCACGAAGTTCACGCTGGCGCCGCCTTCGACGCAGGCGCGCAGGATCGCGGCGAGCATTGGCAGCGCCGCTGTGGCGGCTTCTGCGTCTAGGTCTTCGATCAGCATGGGCCTCTCTGGGCGGTGCAGGGCGCTCCGAACCTAGCAAGCTGCGGACCACTATTGTCGACGCCAGGGCGCTGACACTATCATAATGTGAATGTAACGAAAATGTGCAATCATGCGTAAGTTATGTGAGATAGATTGGTAGACGCATATCGTTCGATAGCGCATCAGACGCAGGAGGGCTTTATGGTTCGCCTACGGTCGTCTCGCATCGCTTCCGTCATGACCGCCATCGTCGTAGGAGTAGTTGCTGCCTCTGGTGTGCAGTCCGCCAGCAGCAGTACACTCTATGCAACCTCAGGGATTGTGGTGCCGGGCAGCACCAGCGGTTTCCTTCCGACGAGGCCAATCACAGAGGGTTGGGTGACGAACGCGCCAAGTTACATTAACCCAGAGTACATTCAGCGTGACCGGACCGACGACGAAATCTATACGTACCTCGGCGGGCCGTTTGCTACGTTCGGTCCGACGCCCATCAGGTTCAATAACTCATCGGCGGCATCGATCGCAGCATTTCTCGGCGTGCCGATCATGCAATATTGCCCTGGATGTCTGGACGATGAGTTTGTACAGTTGTCTCCGGTGCGCGGAGCATTCATACAATTCCAGGGTGTCGTTCATCTGGATGGTGAGCTAAACACTTGGCTTGTTAACCATGATGACGGGTTTGATCTACGTTTATTTTTGCTCGATCCGGAGCTTCCGCCTGGTAACCCGCTGGAGGCCAATCCGGCGCTTTTCAGCAGCCCCACAATTCCCTTGGAACCGCCGATAGGTGTCGGCAACCTCTATAGCGGCGAAGCCTTTGGGCCGACAACCTGTGCGACCAATCCCTTTGCAACGGACTGCTACGAGACGATCATCCGGCCCAGCTACATACCGGGGGACTATCTGTTCGTGTTGTCCTACAAATCCGGCGAAGATTTTGAGGTTTCGCGCCTGCATGTCGAACTCGTACCAGCACCAGCAGCCATGGGTGTCTTTGCCTCAAGTCTGATCGGTCTGGCGATCGCATCCGGGCGACGTAAGCGCGGAGCGCGCTTTGCCTGAGCAGGCTGGTCTTTCAGGGTAATCGCCGCACCAGGAACGCCGCCGCCGCCTCGATGCCACCGGCAGCCCCGATCTCGTTGTGCCCGGCCTCCGGCGATTCCCAAAGCTCCACCAACGCCGTGGCCCGCGCCGCCAGCGCGCGGCCCATCGCGGGCGGCACCAGCGTGTCGCGCGCGCCCTGCAGGATCAGGATCGGCGCGCGCACATCGCCGATGCGCGAGAGGCTGTCGAAGCGGTCGCGCAGCAGCAGGCCGGAGGGCAGCAGCGGGTAGTGCCGCTTCGCAAGGTCCAGCATGGAGGTGAAGGGCGATTCCAGCACCACCGCGCCCACCGCCGCCGGCTGCTCGGCCGCAAGCCGTATCGCGAAGGCGGTGCCGAGAGACTCGCCCCACAGCACGATGCGCGCCGGCGCGACGCCCTCCGCCTGCAGCGCAGCGAGACCCGCGCGCGCGTCGTCGGAAAGCCCCGCCTCGCTCGGGCTGCCGGCATTGCCGCCATAGCCGCGCCACTGCACGAACAGCGCGCCCCAGCCTTCCCGCCGGAAGCGTTCCACGCGGCCCGCGCGATGCAGCAGGCTGCCGCCATTGCCGTGCAGATAAAGCAGCACCGGCGCGCGATCGTCGGGCGGCGCAAGCTTCCACGCCAGGATCGCGAGGCCGTCCGCGGTGCGCAGCGTCCGCGCCTCGACGTCGCGAAGCCCGAGCAGAGCGGGTGGCGGCGGTGGCGTCGGATCGGGGAAGTAGATCAGACGGTCCTGGAAGGCGTAGAGCGCTGCGCCCGCGCCGCCGAGCATCAGCAGGCCGCCGAGCGCCGCGCCGAGCAGGGACAAGCCGCGTCTCAGTCGATCCGGTGCGTCCGCGCGACGCCACCCCGGAAGAAGGGCTGCTCCAGCGTGCCGCAATTCGGGGTGCGGAACCTCACCTCGCGCGTCTCGCCGGGCGCGAGCACGACGTCCTGCATGCGGGAGAGCGTCTCCTGTTCGCAGGCGGTGGAGCGTGCCGTGCCGCGCCAGGCCTCGCCGCGCGGGTTCCGCACCTCGAAGATGGCGTCGATGTTGCGCGCATAGGCCTGGTCACGCGGGTTCCAGCCCCAGCGGTAGCGATACTCCACGCCGTCGGAGCGCGCCCAGCGCGACCAGTCGCCGACGCGGTAGGAGGCAGCCTCGGGCACCTGCCGTTGCATCGGCACGCCTGCAGCGCCCGCGACGCGCGACGCCGCTGCGGCGTTATCGGCCGCGGCGCGGTCGCGGGAGCGCGGCGTGACGCAGACCACGTCATTCGGCCCGGCATTCCGCCAGACCAGCCCGGAGACGCAGGTGAACTGGCCATAGGCGCCGCCGCCGGGAACCCAGCCTGATCGGGCCATCATGTTTTCGTCGCGCGTCTCCTCGCGCGTCTGGGGCGTCACGCAGACGAAGTCGCCGCGGAAGGCCCCACGCCAGACGAAGCCTGGCCGACATTGGGCCTGGGCCTGCGCCTCGGCTCCAAGCGAGGCGGCGAGCAGGAATGCCAGGGACAGGGACGCGACGATCCGGCCCAGCATGACGGTCCTCCCGGCGCCTCCGCGCCGCCCAGGATGCAGCCTTGCGCGAATCTAGGTCCCGCGCGAACGGCCGCGCCAGCGGATTCCGGTGGAGGGGAACGCAAGCGGCCCTCGCTCGCTCCCGCGGCCCTGGCGCCAGCACCTCGCGCCTGCCGACATGGTTGGCCGGGCGAGCAGGGACACGCGACGTCTCTGGCGGCGAGAACGAGTCCGAATGCGGAGATCTGCCGACGTTTTTTCTTTCGAGCGCCTTCCCGTGTACCGCGAATTCGATACAATGCATGTTCAACGGCAAGGTTGTGGGCACGCCTTGCGCATGTGCGGCGCGCGAGCATCAGACGTGTCCGGCTGAACGGCGGGTGACCAGCGCTTTCGTCGGGAGAGGGTAGCGGATGGCCAGCTTCACAGGGACGAACAGCCCGAACGAGACCGTCGGCGGAGCGGGCGCCGAAACGCTGCTGGGCGCCCCCGGCGCCGCCACCAATCCTGGCGCGAACACGATCGAGGACGCCGATACGCTCAGCGGGGCCGGCGGCAACGACGTCATCTTCGGTGGCGCCGGCGCCGACTCCCTCTTCGGCAATGAGGGCAACGATACGATATCGGGCGGCAACGAGGGCGACACGATCTCCGGCGGCACCGGCGCCGACAGCCTGGAGGGCGGCGACGGACGGGACGTGCTGAACTACCGTGGCGACTTCTCGGGCGTCTCCGTGAACCTCGCCCTCGGCACCGCATCGGGCGGCGAGGCGGAAGGCGATGTCATCTCGGGCTTCGAGGTGGTGTATGGCGGCAGCGGCAGCGACACGCTGATCGGCGACGGTGGTGCCAACACCCTCGACGGCGGAGCCGGCAACGACAGCCTGGACGGCGGCGGCGGGCTCGACCTGCTGAGCTACGTCGGCGACAGCGCTGGCGTCTCCGTCAACCTCGTTTCCAACACCGCATCGGGCGGCCAGGCGCAAGGCGACAGCATCTTCGGCTTCGAGGCGCTGCTCGGAGGCAGCGGCAACGACACCCTGTTCGGAGACGCCAACGACAACACCATCGAAGGTGCCTCGGGCGGCGACAGCATGGACGGCGGCGGCGGGCTCGACCTGCTGAGCTACCAGAGCGACACCACGGGCGTTTCGGTCAACCTCGCCACCGGCGCCGCCTCGGGCGGCCATGCGGCGAATGACAGCTTCACGGGCTTCGAAGCGCTGCTCGGCGGTCGCGGCGACGACACCCTGATCGGCGACAGCAACGCCAACACCCTCGAAGGCGGCCGGGGCCACGACAGCCTCTCCGGCGGCGTGGGCGCCGACAGCCTGGTCGGCGGCAGCGGCAACGACACCTATCTCGTCGGCAGCGACACCCTCGACCTGCTGCTGGAGAATCCGGGCGAAGGCACCGACCAGGTCACCGCCGCCTTCGACTGGACCCTCGGCGCGAATTTCGAGAACCTCGTGCTCGACGCGGGCGCCGGCACGATCAGCGGCACCGGCAACGCACTCGACAACGTCATCGCCGGCAACGGCGCGGCCAACAGCCTCGCCGGCCTGGGCGGCGCGGATTCGCTGTCGGGCGGCGCCGACAACGACACCCTCTTCGGCGGCAGCGGGGCGGACACGGCGACCGGCGGCGCGGACGGCAACGACACGCTGCTCGGTGACGGCGGCGACGACCAGCTCTTCGGCGAGGGGAACGAGGACTCGCTGTCCGGCAGCCTGGGGAACGACACGCTCCAGGGCGGCAGCGGGGGCGACACGCTCGACGGCGGCGGCAACGACGATCTCCTAATCGGCGGGGCCGGCGGCGACTCGCTTTCGGGCGGCGTCGGAGGCGCCGACACCGTTGACTACAGCGGATCGCCCGATGCGATCCAGTTCAACTTCTCTTTCCTCGGCACGGGCGGCGACGCCGCCGGCGATACGGTGCAAGGCACCAACATCGAGGTTCTCCGCGGCTCCAACTTCGATGACCGCATCGCGCTGCCCGGGGCAGACTCGCTCGGCACGATCTACGGCGGCGGCGGGAACGACAGCCTCACCAATGCCTCGGGCACGTCCCAGGCCCGCCTGCTCGACGGCGAGGGCGGCGACGACGTGCTCAACGGCGATGGCGGCAGCGATACGCTGATCGGCGGCGCCGGCTCGGACATCGCCGCGGGCGGCGGCGGCAACGACCTCTTCCGGGTCGGCGGCGACGAGGGCGCGGACAGTATCAACGGCGGCAGCGGCAACGACACGCTCGACCTCGTCGGCTGGGGCGGGCCGACCGACTACGCGGCGCTCTCGGCGAATGTGTATGGCAACTGGACGGTCTCGGGCACGGACAACAACTGGGTCTTCACCGACGGCGACCAGACGATCAGCACCACCAACCTGGAATCGGTGCTCTGCTTCGCCGCGGGCACCGACATCCTGACCGCGCAGGGCGAGGTGCCGGTCGAGGCGCTGCGCGCGGGCGACCTGGTCGCGACGGTTTCGGGGCGCGGCGCGCCGCTGCAGCCCGTCCTCTGGATCGGGCGGCGGCGCATCGTGCTGGCTGGGCATCCGGCGGCGGCCGCCCTCGCGCCGGTGCGCATCCGCGCCGGCGCGCTGGGCGAGGCAACGCCGGCGCGCGACCTGCTGGTCTCGCCCGACCATTGCCTGTTCCTGGACGGCGTGCTGGTGCCGGCGCGGCTGCTGGTGAACGGAACCAGCATCGTCGCGGAGCGCGGCCTGACGGAGGTCACCTATTTCCACGTCGAGGTCGAAGGCCACGCCGTGCTGCTGGCCAATGGCGCGGCGGCGGAAAGCTGGCTCGATGCCGGGAACCGCGCCTGGTTCGCCAATGCGCCGGCCGCGCTGCTCCGGGTGGACGCGCTGCCCGAGGCCTATGCGAGGGCGGGGGCGGCGCCCTGTGCGCCGGTGCTGCATGGCGGGCCGCGCCTCGGTGCGATCCGCGACGCGATCGCGCTGCGCGCGACGCAGGCCGAGCCGTTGCGGCGCGCCCGGGCCTGACCGCTCAGTCGCGCTCCCGCGGCCCCGGCGCGAGCACCTCGCGCTTGCCCACGTGGTTCGCGGGGCTCACCACGCCTTCCTTCTCCATCTGCTCGATCAGCTTGGCCGCGCGGTTGTAGCCGATGCCGAGATGGCGCTGCAGGAAGCTCGTGCTCGCCTTGCCCTCCCGCGTCACCAGGTCCACGGCGCGGTCGTAGAGCGAACCCTCGGCATCGGTGTTGCCGCCGAGCATGCCGGCTGCGCTGCCGATGTCGCCATCCTCGTCCTCGGTCTCCGTCACCTCATCCACATAGGCGGGCTCGCCCTGCTCGCGCAGGAAGGCGACGATCTCCTCCACCTCGGTGTCGGAGACGAAGGGGCCGTGCACGCGGCTGATGCGGCCGCCGCCGGCCATGTGCAGCATGTCGCCCTGGCCCAGCAGCTGCTCCGCGCCCTGCTCGCCCAGGATGGTGCGGCTGTCGATCTTGGACGTCACCTGGAAGCTGATGCGCGTCGGGAAGTTGGCCTTGATGGTGCCGGTGATCACGTCCACCGAAGGGCGCTGCGTCGCCATGATCACATGGATGCCGGCCGCGCGCGCCATCTGCGCCAGGCGCTGCACCGCCGCCTCGATCTCCTTGCCGGCGACGATCATCAGGTCGGCCATCTCGTCGATGACCACCACGATCATCGGCAGCGGTTCCAGCACCAGCGGCTGGTCCTCGAAGAGCGGCTTGTTGGTGTCGGGGTCGAAGCCGACCTGTACGCGGCGCGTCAGCATCTCGCCCTTCTGCCGCGCGGCGACGACCTTGTCGTTGTAGCCCGCGATGTTGCGCACGCCGAGCTGCGACATGGCGCGGTAGCGGCGCTCCATCTCGCGCACCGTCCATTTCAGCGCGCCGATCGCCTTGCGCGGATCGGTGACGACGGGCGCCAGCAGATGCGGGATGCGGTCGTAGACGCTCAGTTCGAGCATCTTCGGGTCGATCATGATGAAGCGGCATTCGTCGGGGCTGAGGCGATACAGCAGCGACAGGATCATCGTGTTGATCGCCACCGACTTGCCCGAGCCCGTGGTGCCCGCGATCAGCAGATGCGGCATGCGCGCGAGGTCGGCGATGACGGACCCGCCGCCGATGTCCTTGCCGAGCGCGAGGTTCAGCCGCCCCGGGTGCCGCGCCCAATCCTCGGAGGCCAGCAGTTCCGAGAGCAGCACCGTCTCGCGTCGCGCATTCGGCAGCTCGATGCCGATCACGTTGCGGCCGGGCACCGTCGCGATGCGCACGGCGGTGACGGACATGGAACGCGCGATGTCGTCGGCGAGCCCGATCACGCGCGCGGATTTCGTGCCCGGCGCAGGCTCGAGTTCGTAGAGCGTCACGACCGGGCCGGGGCGGATCTCCACGATGCGGCCGCGGACGCCGTAATCCTCCAGCACCGTCTCCAGCATTCGCGCATTGCCCTGCAGCGCCTCCTCCGACGGGCCGGCGGCGCGCTTCACGGGCGGGCCGGTCAGCAGGTCGAGCGGCGGGAAGCGCCAGGCCTCCTCCACCAGGGGCAGGCTGGGCTGGCGCGTCTCGCTGGCGGGGCGCGGCGCGTTCCGTTCCGCGACGCGGGGCGCGGCGGGCTTGCGTGCGGCGGCCGGTGCCGGGGCCGGCGGCGCGGCGGCTTCGGCCTCGCGCGTCACGACCGGCACGCCGACCGACGGCTCGCGCCGGCGCAGCACGGCGCCGGGGGGCGGACCGTCCTCTGCCGCCTCGTCGGCCCGGCGCAGCACTTCCGAAAGCGGCGGCGGCGCCTGGCGGCGGCGACGCAGCGCGCCGAAGGCCATGCGGAACGGCCACGCCGCCGCGCGGCCCGTGGCGCCCAGCACACGCGCGACCACGCCCGAGCGCCGCGCCTCGTCCGCCGCGCTGGCGATCTGCCCGGCGCCGCTGGCCGCGACGCGCCCGGCGCCGGAGGCGGCTGTGATCGCCACCGAACCCGCCGCGCGCCCCGCGCGGCGCCAGTCGCCGAGCGTCAGGCCGAGCGCCACGAAGGCCAGCAGGGCCGTCACGCCCCACAGGATGAAATGCGCGATGCCCTCGCCCACCGGGCCGAGGATCTGGCCGAGGAATTCCAGCACCATCTCGGCCAGCGGCGGGCCGGCGGCGCCGGCGGGGCCGGGCGGGGCCGGCATGGCCTCCGGCAGCGGCAGCAGCGCCAGGGAGGCGGCGGTCAGCGGCAGCGCCGCCAGCAGGCACGCCAGCCGCAGCGCGAAGGGCGAGAGGCCGCGATGCATCGCCAGCCGCCACGCCCAGGTCATCAGGCAGGCCACCGGCAGCCAGGCGGCGAAGCCCACTCCCTGCAGCAGCACATCGGCCATGTGTGCGCCGACCGGCCCGGCCAGGTTGCGCGTCTCCCGCGCCGAAGCGGTGGACCAGGACGGGTCGGAGGCGTCGTAGGTCGCCAGCGCCACGGCCGCGACCAGCCCGGCCAGCACCAGCACCAGCGCCAGCAATTCCGCCAGCCGGCGGCGGATCACCGCCTTCACGGCGGGCGAGGCGAAGCGGCGGCCGGCGGCGGCGAGGCGATCCCCGACCGCGCCGGGCGCCGGGCGTCCATCCATGGCGCGCGGCATTCTCTCGGCAGTCCTCAAGCAGGACGGGAGTTCTACACCGGAAGTCCCTCGATTTGCACGCTCCGCTTCCGCATCGGGCCGGATCGCGCCAGGATCGATCCATGAGCCTCAGCCCGGCTGCCGACCGCGCCATCCCGACCGGCCTGGAACCCGGCCTCCGCGCGCGCATGACGGCGGCGGCGATGCCGCTCTCGGCGCCCGCTGGCGCGGTGCTGTTCCACCCGGGCGATCCCTGCCGTGGCTTCGTGATGGTCGGCACCGGGACGGTGCGGGTGGACCTGATCGCGGAAGACGGCCACGCCCTGCTGCTCTATCGCGTCGCGACCGGCGAGGCCTGCCTGCTGACCACCGCCTGCCTGTTCTCCGGCGAGGCCTATGCGGCCGAGGGCCGGGCCGAGACGGCGGTCGAAGGGCTGCTGCTGCCGCAACCCGCCTTCGACACCCTGGTCGCCGAGAGCGCGGCCTTCCGCCGCTTCGTGCTGGCTGGCTTCGGGGCGCGCATCGCCGCTCTGATGGCCCGGATCGAGGCGCTGTCCTTCCGCAGTGTGGACCGGCGCCTGGCGGAGGTGCTGCTGGCGCGCGGCACGAAGGAGGTCGCGGCGACCCAGGCGGAACTGGCCGTCGAGGTCGGCACGGCGCGCGAGGTGGTTACCCGCCGCCTCAATGCGCTGGCGCGGGAGGGGCTGGTGGTGCTCGGCCGCGGCACCGTCGCGCTGCGCGACCTGGCGGCGCTGCGCGGGCTGGCGGAAGGCAGCTGAAATCCGGCGCGGAAGGGGGAAGGCCCCACCGGGCCTTCCCCTCCGTCGCCGCAGCCGTCAGCGGATGAGCACGGCGTCGATGCCGTGGATCACGCCATTCGCGCATTCGATGTTGGCCTGGACGACATTCGCGGTGACGTTCTGGCCCGCGCTCACCTGGACGTTCTGCGAGCCCTGCGGGCGGGAGAAGGAGAGCGTGTTGCCCGCCTGGGTGGTGAGCTGCACGCCCTGCCCCAGCGCGGCGGCGGGGAAGCGGCCCTGGATCACATGCGCGCCCATCGCGGCCGGGGCCAGCACAGGATCGGCGTCGCGCCGGCCGGACTCACTCGGATCGCGCGGGAAGATCCGGTCCACCAGCCCCGGCGGGACCTTGTCGATCGCCGCGTTGTTCGGCGCGAAGATGGTGATGTTCTGCATGGTGCGGACGGTGTTCACCATGTGGCCGCTGTTCATCGCGTTCAGGAAACGCGAGTAGTCGGGCATGCCGGCCAGGACGTCCACGCAGTTCCGCTGCTGCGCGGAGGCGGGGCTGGGCGTCGCGACGAGCCCGACGGCGAGGCCGAGGCCGAGGGTGGCGGCGGCAAGGGTGGAAGCAGAGCGCATGACGGTGTGTCCTTGGACTTTCGGTTGCGTTTGACGCGCAGTCGACGTCATCGCCGGCGTCGCAATGATTTGAGACGCCGCAGGCCAAGGCTGCCTTGCGGAGGATCAACCTTAACATTACGAATGAGTTATTTACGGGTACGTGATATAATTAAAACCATAGATCGTTATTCTGGGGCGGGTTTCTCGCCCCGCAGCCGCTTGACCCCCGCCCGGCGTGCCTTCCCCTCCAGCCGCCTTTCGCGCGCCGCGCGCGTCGGCTTGGTCGGCCGGCGCGGCGGGGGCGGCGGCTCGGCGGCGCGCGCGACAAGCTCGGCCAGGCGCTCGCGCGCCTCGGTGCGGTTGCGGTCCTGGCTGCGGTGGCGGCTGGCCTCGATCACCAGCACGTCCTCCCCCGTCACTCGGCGGCCGGCGAGCCGGCGCAGCCGGGCCAGGATCGCCTCCGGCAGGCCGGCGCGGGCGAGGTGGACGCGCAGTTGCACCGCCGTCTCCACCTTGTTGACGTTCTGCCCGCCGGGGCCGGAGGCGCGCAGGAACTGCTCCTCGATGGCGGTTTCGGGAATGATGGGCAGCGGCGCCATGCCGGCGGGCATAGGCGCTTCGCGCGCGCCGCGTCCAGCGGCGTGACATCGTCACCGACGGGGCGGCGCGACGGTGCTTCCATGCAGATCAGACGCGGCACGGAGCCGCGCGAGAGGCAAGGAGAGAGTGGCCATGACGACCAATGTCGGCGGGATCGACCGCGTGCTGCGCATCGTCGCGGGTCTGGTGCTGCTGGCGCTCGGCGCCTTCGGGCCGCTGGGCTGGTGGGGGCTGGTCGGCCTGGTGCCGCTCGGCACGGCGCTGGTCGGGTTCTGCCCGCTCTACCCGCTGCTCGGCATCAACACCTGCCCCGCGGGCAAGCGCGCCGCCTGAGCGCGCGCCGCGAGCGGGCCGGGCGGCACGCCACCCGGCCCGCCGCGTGCGCGTCAGAACACGAAGCGCGTACCGACAACCAGACTGCGGCCGGCGATGACGAAGCCGTTCGCCGGCTCGAAGCGGCTGTTCGTCAGGTTGCGGCCCTCGGCGTAGAGCGCGATCGCCTCCGTCGCCTGCCAGCTGGCGGTCAGGTTCAGCACCGCGCCCGGCTTGTTGTAGGCGATGGTCGTCACCGAGCTGCCGTCGTCGTTGTAGCTGGCGAAAGGCCCTTCGGGCGACCGGCCGGTCCAGATCAGCTCCGGCACGATCACCACGCCGCCGCCCGGCGCGATGCGCGCCAGACCCGCCACCGCGTTGCGCGGCCGGCGCGCGAGCGGCGCGCCGGTGGCGTCGTCGCGCGTCTCCGTGATCGTCCAGTTCGCCGTCAGCTCCAGCCAGGCGGCGGGGCGCAGCGTGGCGGAGAGCTCCACCCCCTGCGCCCGCGCATCCTCGACATTCTCGAGCGAGGAGAAGGCGGCGTTGAAGTTGATCAGGTCGCGGAAGCGCGTCTGGAAGAAGGTGGCGCCGAGCGTCGCGAAGTCGTCGCGGCCGAAGGCGGGCAGGTCGCTCTCGATCCCCGCTTCCCAGGCGAAGGATTCCTCCGGCCGCAGGTCGGGGTTGCCCTGGAAGAATGTGCCGATCGTGCCGAAGCGCTGGAACAGCGACGGCGCCTTGAAGGCGGTGCCGGCCGAGAGCAGCAGCCGCGAATTGACCTCCGGCACGTCGAGCGTGGCGCCGAGCCGCCAGGCGGTGAAGCCGCCATAGCCTTCCGCCTCGTCCTGCCGCACGCCGCCGAAGATCTCCAGCCGGTCGAGGAAGCGCGCCTGGCCGCCGACATGATAGGCGGTGGAGCGCGCCGTCGCGTCCGTCACGGTCTGGAAGGGCAGGCTGCCCGCGGTGCTGTCGCTGCTTTCGATCTCGCGCGTGATGCCGAAGGTCATGCGCACGTCGCGCGCGGCGCCGACGGTGCCGAAATCCAGCCGGTTGCCCCAGTCATAGGTCTCCCGCGTGCCGCGGAAGATATCGTCCGTGCGGGTGGGCGAGAGGCTGTCGGGCAGGTTCACGTTGC
The DNA here is from genome assembly GCF_003173615.1 of Falsiroseomonas bella. Lineage (GTDB taxonomy): Bacteria > Pseudomonadota > Alphaproteobacteria > Acetobacterales > Acetobacteraceae > Falsiroseomonas > Falsiroseomonas bella. Next base: position 1,718,999 of record NZ_QGNA01000001.1, read on the forward strand.
GCCGGCGATCGTCCGTGACGGCGGCGCGCAGGCCGGTGGTCCAGATGCCGAACAGCACCGCCTCGCCGCGCACCTGGCCGAACCAGCGGCGGTCCTCGATCTCGTTGTTCGGATCGTCGTTCGGCACGTTGTCCAGGCCGAACTGGTTCTCCCGCCAGCGCAGCAGCCCCTCGATGCGCGTGGTCGGCGTCGGCCGCACGCCGACGCGCGCGGTCGCCGCGCCGCCCGAAAATCCTTCGCGCTCGCCGGTGTTGGACCAGAAGCGCGGCGCCGTGGCGTCGGAGGCGCGGGTGGACAGGCCCTGGCCCATGAACAGGTAGTCGTAGCGCTCGGTGGTGCCGGCGACGCCGCCATTGCCGCCGAGCGTGCGCTGCGTGCCGCCGGCGACCTCGCCGAAGGCCTGGAAGGGCGTGTTCGCCGGGGCGCGGCGCGTGATCATGTTCACCACGCCGCCGATCGCGCCCGATCCGTAGAGCGCCGAGGCCGGGCCGCGCACCACCTCGATGCGCTGGATGTCGCCGAGCAGCTCGTTGCCGAAATTGTAGGCGCCGTTCGGCTCGGAGGGGTCGTTGATCGGCACGCCGTCCAGCAGCACCAGCACGTGGCGCGATGCGCTGCCGCGCAGGAAACCGCTGGCCTGCTGGCCGACGCCGCCCGCCTGCACCAGGCGCATGCCCGGCACGGTGCGCAGCGCCTCGGCCAGGGTGCGGTAGCCGCGCTCCTCTATGTCCTGGCGGGTGATGACGGTGACGGCGGCGGGCACGCGATCCTGCGGGGTCGGGATGCGCGTGGCGGTGACGACGGTCTCGGGCGCCTGGATCTGCGGCGCGGGTTGCGCCCAGGCGGATGGGGCGAGCGCCAAGGCGCCCGCGCAGGTTACGAGAAAAATGCTTCGCATCGGGTCCTCCGTGCGACGTGACGACATGCCCCGCGCGGTTTCCCGCACGGGACGGTTGGCGTCGTCGCCACTGGCGGAGCCGAGCTCCGTTGCGCCGGTGCACCCCGCCCGGCACGCGCGGGACGTCTCTGCGCCGGCCGGTCTCCTGGCTCGCGGAGTGCCGGGAGGGATCTCCCGGGGTCCTGCCCGCCTTCTCGGGGATGCACCCCAATGGCCGATGGGCAGGACGGCTCCGCCTACAGTTGCGGGGGCAGCCGCGGACTCCGTGCGATCCCTCCGCGATTCACGCGCCGCGACCTTCGGTCGCCTTGCGATCGCGTCGGGTCCTCACCCTTCTCGCGTTCCCGTTTCAGCCCTTGCGGGCCACCGTCGCATGCGGAGGAGCGTAACGCCGACCTGACACCGCCGCCAAGATGGCGGCGCGCCTGTCAGGCGACCCAGCCGAAGGCCTCGAAGCCGAGCCAGACGATCAGCACCAGCACCGCGGTCGCGAAGACCGATCCGGCGATGGTCAGCGCCACGCCCAGGCCGGTCACCTTGCTGTCGTGCTCGATCAGGCCGAGCGCCATGACGATGTTGCCGAAGGCCGGCGGCCCGTTGGTGAAGGGGCCGGGCAGGATCAGCATGATCGCCACATAGGCGGTGAGCCAGCCGATGATCCGCTCCCCGATCGGGCCGATGAAGAAGCCGGGGCGCGGCTTCACGAAGCGCTCGATCCGGTTGAGCCCCTTGGAGGAGGCGGAGGCGAGGCGCAGCAGGTCGGACCGCTTGATGCTCTGCCGCGCCAGGATGCGCGGCAGCTTCGGCACGCGCAGGCCGAGCCCCATCTGGATGCCGAGGATCAGCAGCGGCAGGCCGAAGACGCTCGCCATGCCCGGCAGCAGGCCGGGCAGCAGAAGCAGCAGCAGCAGCAGGCCATAGGCGCGGTCGCCGAAGGCCGATGCCATCTCGCCGAGGGTGATGCGCTCGCCGGGGAAGGCCGCGGCGACCTCCGCCACGATCCGCGAGATCGGCGCCGTATCCTCGGCCTGCGGGAGTTCGAGATCCATCGGCGCAGGATGGACGGCTCAGGCCAGTCCGAACAGCCAGGAGAAGCCGGCGAGCAGCGCGTAGAACACCGTGCCGATGATCGAGAGGCCGAGGAAGCTCGCCACCACGCCGAAGGCGGCGCCGGCCAGGATGGTCAGCGTGTCCTCCTCCATCAGCCCGATCGCCATGATCATGCAGGCGAGGGAGGGCGGGCCGTTGGTGAGCGGCAGCGGCACGATGACGATCAGGCCGAGCCACACGCCATAGGCGCCGACCAGCCGCTCGCCAAGCCGGCTGGTCACGACGGAGGGACGCGGCCGCACCCAGCGCTCCACGCGGCGCAGCCAGGGCGTCGCCTTCTCCGTGATCATCACGAGGTCGGTCCGCCGCATGGAGCGCGTGGTCAGGAAGCGCGGAAGCCGCGGCGCGGGCAGGCCCATCGCCAGTTGCGCGCAGATGAGCATCAGCGGGATGCCGAAGATCGGGCTGAGGCCGGGGATGTAGATCGGCAGCAGGTTCGGCAGGGCGAAGAGGACGATCAGCACGCCGTAGCCGCGTGGGCCGAGCGCCTCGATCAGCCCGCCGAGCGTCACCCGGTCGCTCGGCCAGGTGCGGGCGATGGCGCAGACCAGTTCGGAAACAGGTATGGCATGGGCTTCCGCATGGGGCGCATGCGGCGCGTCGCGCAGGCCGTCTATGGCGGACCCCTCCTCCAGGCGTGCCCGGCCTTGCCGCCGGTGAGCTCCCCGCAGCGTGATTAGCATGGGCACTGGCCGGCCGACAGGGGCGGATTCACGCCGATGTGAAGTCGGCCCCGGGCGGCCGGGGCGTCAGACCGGCTCGAACCTGGCCAGTTCACGCAATTGCTGGCTGCGGGCGAAGTCGCGGGCGATGAAGGCGGCGAAATCCGCCCCGCTCTCCGCCCCCTCACGAAGCTCCCGCGCCTGGAATGGCCACCTGGCCAAGGCTTTGCAACAAAGCCCTGCATGGAGCCGGTGGATGTCGCCCTCTGCCTCGCCATGGATGTCTCGGCGAGCGTGGATTTCGAGGAATTCGCCCTGATGGCCGGCGGCACCGCCGCGGCGCTGCGCGATCCCGGCGTGCTGGCCGCGGCCACCGCCGGCCCGCGCCGCGCGGCGGCGCTCTGCCTGCTGCTGTGGTCGGGCGTGGGGGAGCGCGACCTGGCGGTGGGCTGGACGCGGCTCGATGGGCCCGGGAGCGCCGCGGCGCTGGCCGACGCCATCGAGAACACGCCCCGCCTGCCGCGCCCCGGCGCGACCGCGATCGGCGAGGGCATGGCCGCCGGCCTTGCGCTGCTCGCGCGCGTGCCGGCCGAGGCGACGCGGCTGGTGCTCGATGTCTCGGGCGACGGGCGGCACAACCAGGGACGCCCGCCGGGGCCGGTGCGCGACCTGGCGGTTGCGGCCGGCGTCACGGTCAACGGCCTCGCCATCCTCAACGAGGAGCCGGACCTGCTCGACCACTACGCGGCCGAGGTGATCGGCGGCCCCGGCAGCTTCGCGATGGACTGCGCCGACTATCCGGACTTCGCCGACGCCATCCTGCGCAAGCTGCGGCGCGAGCTGACCGGCACGCTGGTTGCCGGCATGGCGCCGCCGGGCGCATAAGGCGCGCCCGCCTTCTCCTCAGGTCCAGCCATGCTCCTGCTGATTCCCGGCCCCGTGCAGACGCGCCCCGAAGTGCGCGCCGTGATGGGCGACGACATCGCCCCCTGGGACGACGAATTCCGGGCCGAATACGCCGCCATGCGCCCGCGCATCGTGCGGATCGCCGGCGGGACGGAAGGCGTGGACGTCGCGCTTCCGCTGCCCGGCTGCGGCCACATGATCGTGGAGGCGGCGGTGCGCACCTTCGTCCCCGCCGGCGGCAAGCTGCTGGTGGTGCGCAACGGCAACTACGCCGACCGCCTGGTGCGGCTGGCGACGGAGGCGGGGCGCGTCGTGGTGCCCCTCGCCGGTCCCGACACCGAGCCGATGGCGCCGGAGAAGCTGGCGCAGGCGCTGCGCGAGAACCCCGATGTGAGCCATGTCGCGGTGATCGTCAGCGAGACCGGCAGCGGCATCGTCAACGACCCGAACATCCTCGGCCCCGTCATCCACGCCGCCGGGAAGCGGATGATCTGCGACGCCGTCTCGGGCTTCGGCGCGCTGCCCTTCAGCCTGTCCGAACACCCCGAATGCGACGTGGTGGTGTTCACCTCCAACAAGTGCCTGGAAGCGCTGCCGGGCTTCGGCTTCGCGGTGGCGCCGATCGCGCGCCTGGAAGCGAGCGCGGGCAATGCGGGCTCGTGGCTGCTGGACCTGCACGACGTCTACCGCCACGCGGTGGTGAATGGCTGGGGCAGCTTCCGCTTCACCCCCGCGGTGCAGGCGCTGCGCGCCTTCCGCATCGCCATGGACCTCTACGACGCCGAAGGCGGCCAGCCGGCGCGCCTCGCGCGCTACGCCCGCAACCGCGACGTGCTCTATGACGGCCTCGTCGCGCTCGGCTTCACGCCGTACGTCGAGCGCCGGCACCAGGGGCCGATCATCGTCAACGTCCACCAGCCGCGGCACGCGAACTGGGATTTCCGGCGCTTCATCACGCTGATGAAGCAGCGCGGCGTGCTGATCAGCAACTTCTGGAACACCGAGACGCCGACCATCCGCATCGCCTGCATCGGCGCGATCACCGAGGACGACATGCGCTTCGCGCTGCGCCAGATCGAGGCGACGCTGGCCGAGATGGGCGTGGGCGTCCCGGCGGCGGCGTAGCGCGCGCTTACCGGCAGCCGCCGACGGTGCGGCAGAAGAAGGCGGCGACCTGGGCCGCCGCCAGCTCCGTCAGCGCTGGCCAGTGCATGACCATCACCGTGCCGCCCCCGTCCGGTGCTTCCAGACGGGTCCGCTCGAGCCCACCGACGGCGGGCAGGTCCCAGGCATAGCCCGCGCCGCCATAGCCTATGCGCCGCACCGGCGCCGCCTCCTCCAGTGTCGCGGCGAGTGCCGCGCAGGCCGCCTCCGGGTTCGCCGGATCCTCCCGGCCATGCAGCAGCAGCGCCGGCGAGGCGGACAACTGCGACGCCGACCGCGTGCTCGTCATCGCGCGCCGCAGCGCCGCGCAGCCGGGATACAGCAGCACGCGCGCCGCCACCGGCCGCGCGGCCGGCGCACCGGGCATCAGCGCCACGGCCCGGGCCCCCGCGCCGAAGCCCATCGCGCCGAGGCGCGACGGATCGGCCTCCGCGGCCAGCGCCACCAGCGCGCGCGAGACACGGGAAGCGGCCTCGGCATCGTCCGGCATCGGCGATGCGGCGCCGTCCAGCGAGAGCGGGGCGAGTTCGATCTCCAGCACCAGGAAGCCGGCGCCGAGCAGCTGCCGGACATAGCTCTCCGCCCGGCCGTCGATGCCCAGCGCGTCATGCACGACCAGCACGGCCGGCGGTCGTCGCGGCAGTCCAGCTCGCATCGGCGCGGCGGGCCGCGAGATCAGCCCGATCGCGTCGCCTTCGTCCTGATGGATCGGCCTGCGCGGCGGTTCGCGCGGCTCGGCGCTTTGCGCGGCAGCGGCCAGAACAAGGACAAGCACCGCCGCAATCGTGCCCCTGCGCCATGCGCCGCGGAGCCAGGGCGCGGTCCTGCCGGGGCCCACCCGCATGGGTCTGCTCACGGCTTGCGCCAGCGGCGCGCAGGCGTGGCCGGTCGCCCGGCCCCACCGCGCAGCGCCTCGACCACGTCGCGCAGCGCCTCGGTGCCGGCCTGCGCCAGGATGCGCAGCATCAGCCGCGTATGGATCCGCATCACGGCGCGGGCCGCGCATTCGATCTCGAACGGATCGCCGCGCCGCCCGGCGGCCAGCAAGCCTTCGCGCGCATTGAGGAGCCTCGGCGCGGCCTGAGCCATCGCGGCGTCCATATCCCGGTAGGCCATGCTCGCCTCCCTCGCCTTCGCTACTGCGCGGGGACACCGCCCCGGCATGTCGCGCTCCGCGACGGGGCGCGCACAACGATGCCGGCCGGAATTTCCAGGAATGCGAGGGAAAACATGCGTATTGTCTGACAGAAACATGTAACCATCGCGCCGACGACCCGAATCCGGGCCGTGATGCCGGCGGGCGCCGGCGCCGCAGGGACCAGCATGGCGCGAAACGACGCGACCGATTTCTCCAGGAAACTCCGGTTGACCGCGGCCGCGTTGCGCTGCGCCGGCCACAAGGATCTCTGCGCCCGATTCCGGGCGGTGAACCCGGCGACCCATTTCGACCTGGACCGGGCGGAGAAGTGGTTCCAGGGCCGGGCCCTGCCGCGCTCGGCGCATGTCTATGACGACTGGGCGGCCGTGCTCGGCACCAGCCGGGCCGGCAACTGGCTCGCCGCCTGCAGCGTCGAGGATTTCCTGCTCGAGCTATCCCGCCTGTTCGACGTGCGGCCGGAGGATCTGTCGGCGCGCATCGATTCGCGCGCCTCCGGCGCGGCGCGGCCGCAATCGGCCTCCGCGCATCTCTGCGGCCACTATGCCTGCTACTCCCTGGCCTGGTCGCCCTACTGGCAGGGCCAGCTGATCCGCGGCGCGATGCGCATCGAGCCCGGCCTCCGGCGGCACCTGCCGATGACCGCCACCTACACCGAGACGCTGCTCGGCAACCGCATCGCCTTCCGGGGCGATGCCCTGCTCGCCGCACGCGCGCTGCACATCCACCTGCGCGAGCCCGAGTCCGACGTGCCGCTCTTCGTCAGCCTGGCGATGCCGGGGCCGCCCTCGAGCGCGATCTGCGGGGTGATATCGGGCGTGACCCTGGTGGGACCGGACCCACGGCCCTCCGCGGCCCGCATCGTCATGGTGCGGGTGCCGGGCCCGGCCGACGCGTCCAACGGCTACATCGAGCCGAGCCGCGACGCGGTTTCGGCCGACCTCGCCGCGCTCGGCCTGCCCATCCAGGACCCGGCCGGGGTGGACAGCCTGGTGCTCGGCTTCCTGCTTCCTGGCGGGGTTGCGGCGATGATGCAGGTCCCGGCCGCCGAGCAGGCGCAGTTCGCCGCGACCTTCGACCGCATCTACCTGCGCAACCCGGGGCTCGTCCGGGCCACGGCGGAACCGCCCGCCGAGAGCCCGGTGCGCGCCATCGGCCGCGCCGTGCGCGCCGGGGCCGCGGCCGAGGCCACGTCCCCGGCGCGCCGGGTCAGCCGGTCTGCTGGATCGCCGAGAGCACCCATTGCGTGCCCGGGCGGCGAGTGAAGGTCCAGAGCTCCGTCGCCGTCTCGCGCTCGGTCGGGTGACCCTCCACCACGCGGCCCTGCGCATCCGTGGTGACCTCCACCATCGAGAAGCGCATCGCGACGGTCGCGTATTCCTGCCCGTCCGGCTCGGCCCAGGCCTGGGAGAGGTCGCCGGCCTCGAGCTGAACGTCGCGGGCCACGTTGGTCCAGCCGCGCGCCTTCAGGTCCTCGAGGTCCTGGGCGAAGTAGCGCTCCATCTCCGGCGTGGAGATCCGGCGCAGCGTCGCCAGGTCCTGGCGCGACCAGGCATCCTGCACCTCGACCAGGCGCTGGCCGAAGGTGTCGAAATCGGCGGCGCCGATCTCGATCGGACGGATGGCGGGCACGCTGCCGCGGCCACCGCCGACGCCGCCCATCGGACGCGGCCCGGCGGCGCCGTGCATCTCGCGCGCCATGCCCTGCGGGCCGCCGGCCATGGCAGGCTGCCGGTTGCCGCGCACCAGGCGCATCACCAAGAACACGAGGCCCGCGATCAGCGCGATCTGCAGCAGCAGGCCGAGGAAGCCGGCGAAGCCCGCCAGGCCGCCGAACAGGCCGGAGCCGCTCAGCAGGCCGAACAGGCCGGCGCCGAGCAGGCCACCCATCAGCCCCGCCATGAGCGGGTTGCGGCTGAAGAAGCCGCCCTGCGCGCCGGCAGCGACCGGCGGGCGTGCCGCGGGCTGCGCCACGCCGGGGGCGGGGCGCGGCGTCTCGGTGCGCTGGAACTGGCTGGCGGTGCCCGGCGCGGTGCGGGTCGCGGGCGGCGCCGAATAGGTCTGGCTGCCGCGGCTGCCGGAGGAGGATCGGCCGCCGGCGCGGGCCTCCGCCACGGCCGGCGCAAGCGCCAGCGCGATCACGGCGAAGGCGGCGAAGAAGGCCGCGCCGCGCCGGCGGGTGGAAGCGCGTTGGAACATGGGGTGGTGCGTCTCCAGTGGGTTTGTGACAGGGAATATAGGTTGCCTTCATGCGGATTGCGATGGCACCCGCTTCGGCCCCAGGCTCTGCGCGTTCAACCTGAACGGAGATCCGGCATGTCGGGACGGATGCGGTGGCGGCTTGGTGCGGCCGCGATGGGGCTGCTCGCGCTCGGCGGCGCGGCGGCGGCGCAGCAGGCGCCCAACCGGGTGCTGCGGATGGCGACCAGCGTGGATGCGGCGACGCTCGATCCGCACGCGACGAATGCGCTCTTCACCTTCCTGGTGGTCCACCAGGTCTATGAGGGGCTGACTTGGCGCGGCGACGACCTGAAGGTGCAGCCCGGCCTCGCCACGCGCTGGGAGCAGGTGGAGCCGACCCGCTGGCGCTTCACGCTGCGCGACGGCGTGCGCTTCGCCGGCGGCGAGGCCTTCGACGCCGACGACGTGGTGTTCTCGATCGAGCGCGCGCTGAAGCCCACCTCCAACTACGGGATCTACGTGGACACGGTGGCAGGGGCCGAGGCACGCGACCGGCTGACGGTGGACATCGTCACCCGCGTCCCCGACCCGGTGATCCCGGACAAGATGACCCGCGTGATGATCATGGACCGCGGCTGGTCGGAGGCGAACCGCGCGACCGTGCCGCAGAACTTCGCGCAGCGGGAGGAGACCTTCACCGTCCGCAACAGCAACGGCACCGGCCCCTACGTGATCCGCGCGCGGGAGGCGGACCAGCGCACGGTGATGGTGCGCAACCCCAACTGGTGGGGGTGGTCGGCGAATGTGGCGCGCGGCAACGTCACCGAATACCACCACATCACGCTGACCTCGGACGCCACGCGCATCGCGGCGCTGCTCTCGCGCGAGGTGGATCTCGTGCATGTCGTGCCGCTGCAGGACGTCGCACGCATCCAGCGCGACCAGCGGCTGCGCATCCTGGAAGGGCAGGAGAACCGCACCGTCATGGTCGGCATGCGGCAGGACCTGGAGGAACTGACGGGCTCCGACGTGCGCGGCCGCAACCCCTTCAAGGACCAGCGCGTCCGCCAGGCGATGGCGCATGCGATGGACATCGACGGGCTGCGGCGCACGACGCTGCGCGGCCAGGGCGTGCCGACCGGCAGCATGTGGACGCAATTCGTCAATGGCTGGTCGGAGCAGACCGACCGCCGCACGCCGTATGACCCGGCGCGCGCCCGCGCTCTGCTGGCCGAGGCCGGCTATCCGAACGGCTTCACCGTGCCGATGGACTGCCCCGTCGGCCCCTATGACGATGCCTGCCAGGCGGTCGCGGCGATGTTGGCGCGCGTCGGCATCCGGGCGCAGCTGACGATCCATCCGAATGCCGTGTTCAGCCAGCGCCTGCGCCGGCAGGAGCCGATGCTCTACATGCTGAGCTGGGGCGTGCCGACTTTCGACGCCAGCTACACGATGCGCGCGGTGATGGCGTCCCGCAGCGTGGGCGGATCGGCCACGTGGAATGCGGGCGGCTACTCCAATCCCGCCTTCGACGCGCTGCTGCCGCGCATCGACGCCGAGGGCGACCCGGAGGCGCGGCGGGCGCTGATCCGGGAGGCGCATGCGATGCACAACGCCGATCTCGGGCACATCCCGCTGTACCACATGATGATCCCGTGGGCGCATCGCACGGGGGTGACCGTGACGCACCGCGCGGACAACCAGGTGCAGGTGCGGGAGATCGTGGTGGATTGATCGCGCAGGGCCGGAGGGCACGCCTCCGGCCCGCGAGCGCCGGTGCGGCCATTCGGCCGCGCCGGCTGCCGAGCCTCCTTTCCCGATCCACTCACAAGATGCGGCGCCTGCCGGCATTTCCGCATTGGGCGCGTGCAGGCGTACGCGTTCCATCCGGCACAGTATTCCCATTAACAGATTGGCGCCCAATCGAAGAGGCGCAGGTTTCCATTGCTTCGCCATAAATAGCCGAGGCGGCCAGACAGGCGAAACATTAGAAACATTCGCCTCTCCGGTGGGGGTTTTCCGAACCCATCCCACAGGAGGATCAGCGTCATGTCCAATGCACCCCCGGAAGTCACCCCGGTCATCGTCGAAGGCACCAGCGGGCACGACGTGCTGGATCAGCCGGCAGGCGTCGTGTTCATGTACGGCTACGGCGGGAACGACCTGTTCCTGGCCCGCCCCGCCGTCAACGGCATGGGCGGCAACGCCTTCTTCTACGGCGGCTCCGGCACCGACACCGTCAGCTACGTCAATTCCACCACGCGCGTGGATGCGGACCTCGGCGCCGGCGTCGTCTACCAGCAATGGCCGAACGGCAATGGCTGGGAGATCGACTATCTCGACAGCATCGAGAACTTCCGCGGCTCCCTGCTGCCCGACGAGATCCTGGGCAACCACCTCGGCAATCGCCTCTGGGGCGATGGCGGCAACGACACCATGGACGGGCGCGACGGCGCCGACACGGTGGATGGCGGCAACGGTCATGACTCGCTGAAGGGCGGCGAAGGCAACGACGTGCTGCTCGGCGGCGCCGGCAATGACTGGCTGAAGGGCGAGAACGGCAACGACCGGCTCGAGGGTGGCAGCGGCAACGACTACATCCATGGCGGCGGCGGCACCGACACGGCGGTGTTCAACACCTCAGGCAGCGTCGTGATCAATCTCGGGATCGGCCTCGCCGTCAGCGACCTCGGCAATGACAGCCTCTACAGCATCGAGAACCTGGTCACCGGTTCCGGCGGCGACGTGCTGTTCGGCAACGCCGCACACAACCGCATCGAGAGCGGCGGCGGCCATGACTACGTGGATGCCGGCAGCGGCAACGACGTGATCTACGCCGGGTCGGGTGCGGACACCGTGCTCGGCGGATCGGGCAACGACACCATCCATGGCGACAACGCCACCGGCGGGCAGGGCAATGACAGGCTGGACGGCGGCAGCGGCAACGACGTGATCGTCACCGGCGGCGGCAACAACATGGTGCGCGGCGGACAGGGCGCGGACGATATCGTGCTCGGCTCCGGCCAGGACACGCTGCGCTGGGAAGCGGGCGACATCGGCCTCGACGAGATCCGCAACTTCCAGCTCGGCCTGGACCGGATCGGCTTCGCCGACGCGTTCTTCGGCGCCAATCTCGGCCCCGGTGACACGGCGGAGGACGTGCTGATGGTGTTCAACGCCCCTGGCGTCGGATCGCTGCTGATGGCGCAGTCGGCGTCGCATGGCTGGACCGCCGTCGCGCGCTTCCACGACATCGGGCAGGCGGCGCTGGAGGCGGCGATCGCCGATGGCTCGCTGTTCGGCGGGGCCGGCCCGCTCGGCGGCGGCGCCCCGGGCGACATCTTCGGCTGACGCGGGTCGGCGCCCGACGGGCAGCCTCCTGACGGCCGGCGCGGTCAGCCGTAATGCTGCCGCGCCAGCCGATAGACGATGCGGTCGAGCTCCGTCAGCCGCGCGAGCTCGCGCTCGGCTTCCGGCGTGACCTCGACCTCCCGCGCGGGCTCCAGCATGGCATCCACCAGCTCGCGCGTGTTCTCCCGCGGCAGCGGGCCAGGATCGGGCAGGCCGAGCGCCTGCATCAGGCGCGGCCGGTCCTCCTCCAGCCGGTCCACGAAGGCGACGTAGTCGAAGGACAGCAGGTTGGTCAGCGCGCGCTGCACCAGCTCCGCGCGGCTGAGCTTCGGCTGGTCGGGGAAGTGGCGATGGGCGTAGCGCCCGCCGCCGGCATAGACGAAGTCGCCCGCCAGCACGGTGGTCATCGCGTTGTGCAGCGTGCCGTTCAGCTCCGGCGCCTTGCTGCGCAGGAAGCCGAGCAGCGTGGAGCGCCGCGCGATGGCCTGCTGCCCCAGGCCGCGCTCCGCGATCACCTCCTCCCGGTGGCGCGACCAATAGGCATAGAGCGAGATCAGCCTCTCGCGCGGCTCGCGCAGCACGGTGAAGACGCGCTTCGGCCCCGGCACATGCGCCGCGTCCACCGCCGAGAAGTGCCCGGCGATCAGCCGGTAGGGCGCGAAATGCTCCACCGGGAACTGTGCCGGACGGCCGAGCTGCTCCGGGCGCACCGTGCCCGGCGGCACCAGCGCTTCCAGCCGCCGGCGCAGCGAATTGCCGGCGGTCTTCATGATGTGCAGGAAGACGATGCGCGGCGGCCCCTCCGCCTGCTGCTCGATCGCGGCGCGGGCCTGCTGCTGCTCCGCCACCCAGCGGGCCATCGCGCCGGAGGCATCGTCGCGCAGGCGCAGCAGGAATTCGGGGCTGGCCATGATCCAGCGCCGCAGCGTCTCGAGGTCGCCGGCGCCCAGGCCGTATTCATAGGCCCGCTCGTTCTCCGGCGGGCGGCCGAGCAGGAGGCGGTAGGCGTACTCCACCTCCTGCCGGGTGATCGCAGCCCCGTCGCTCATGCGCCGGCGAGCGTCATGCCCTCGATGCGGATGGTCGGCGCATCGGTGCCGCGGCGGAAACGCAGGTCGTCCGCCGCCGTCATGTGCAGGAACATCTCCTTGAGATTGCCGGCGATGGTGATCTCGCTCACCGGCTCGGCCAGCGCCCCGCCGCGGATCATGAAGCCGGCGGCGCCGCGGCTGTAGTCGCCGGTCACGCCGTTCACGCCCATGCCGATCAGGTCGGTCACGTAGAGACCTTCGGCGATGTCGGCCATCAGCGCCTGCGGCGTCACGGTGCCGGCTTCCAGCCAGAGGTTCGTGGGCGCCGGGCCGGGCGGCCCGCCGGTGCCGCGGCTAGCATGGCCGGTGGAGGCCAGGCCGAGTTGCCGCGCCGCGCGCCAATCCAGGATCCAGGTGGTGAGCACGCCATCCTGCACGATGGCGCGCGGCTGACCCGCCATGCCCTCGCCGTCGAAGGGGCGGGAGCGCAGGCCGCGACGGCGCGTCGGGTCGTCGCGCACCGTCAGCCCCTTCGCCAGGACCTGCTGCCCGAGACTCTCGCGCAGGAAGGAGGTGCCGCGCGCCACCGCCGCGCCGTTGATCGCGCTGGAGAGATGCCCGAGCAGCGAGGACGAGACGCGCGGGTCGTAGACCACCGGGATGCGCGCCGTCTTCGGCCGCGTCGGGTTCAGCCGCGCAATCGCCTTCTCCGCGGCCTTGCGGCCGATCTCCACCGCATCCTCGAGGTCTTCCAGATGCACGACGGAGGACCATTCGTAGTCCCGCTCCATCGCCGTGCCCTCGCCCGCGAGCGCGGTGCAGGACAGGCTGTGGGAGCTGCGCTGGTAGCCGCCGGCGAAGCCGTTCGACATCGCCAGCGCGATGCGCACCCGGCCCCAGGACGCATCGGCGCCCTCGCTGTTCGTCACGCCCTTGACGGCAAGCGCCGTGTCCTCGGCGGCGGCGGCGCGGGCGATGAGCTGCTCGGCCGTGGGCTCCGTCGGGTCGAACAGGTCGAGCGGCGCGGCGTCGCGCGGCGGGTCGAAGCGGTCGGGCAGGCCGCCGAAGGGATCCTCCGGCACCACCTTCGCCATCGCCACCGCACGCTCCGCCAGTGCGCCGAAACCCTTCGGATCGGGATCGGTGGAGGAGACGATCGCCTGGCGCTTGCCGAGGAACACCCGCAGCCCGAGGTCCCATCCCTCCGCGCGTTCCAGCTGCTCGATCTTGCCGAGCCGGCGGGAGACGGAGAGCGAGGCGTTCTGCACCAGCAGCGCATCCGCCGCATCGGCGCCGGCACGCTTCGCCGCGGCGACGAGGTCGGAGAGGCGGTCGAGATCGTTCATGCTTGCGCCTCCGATTCAGACGTCCGGTGCTCGGAGCTGGCGCTCCTGCGCCCTCCCGTCATCGGAGGCGTCATGCCGCCAGCTTCTCGGCGATAACCGGCAGCGCCGGCACCTTGCCGGCGGGGCCGAGGGCTGCGAGCGTCGGCGTCGCGCGGAACATCCGCGCGGCGGCCGCCTGCACCTGCTCCACCGTCACAGCCGCGATTTTCTGCTTCGTTTCCTCGACAGGCACGATCCGGCCGTACACTTGCAGCTGGCGCGCCAGCTGCTCGCAGCGGCTGCCGGTGCTCTCGAGCGACATGAGCAGCGAGGCACGGAGCTGCGCCTTGGCGCGGTTCAGCTCGTCCTCCGTCACGTCCTTCTGCACGCGCCGGAATTCCTCCAGCGCCACCGGCACCAGCTCCTCCGCCTGGTCCTCGCCGGTGCCGGCATAGACCGTGAACAGGCCTGAGTCGGCGAAGGGCGAGACGAAGGAATAGACGGAATAGACCAGGCCGCGCTTCTCCCGGATCTCCTGGAACAGCCGCGACGACATGCCGCCGCCGAGCAGGGTGGAGAGCAGCTGCGTCGGGAAGTTCATCGGATCGGTCGCGGCGACGGCCGGGAAGCCGAAGACCAGATGCACCTGGTCGAGGTCGCGCTCCTCGCGGAACTCGCCGCCCGTGTAGCGCGCGCCCTCGGCAGCGGCGGGCACGGCCTCCGGCAGGTCGGAGAAGTGCTGGCCGACCATCGCCAGCAGGTCGTCATGCTCGATGGCGCCGGCGGCGGCGATCACCATGCGCTGGCCACCGTAATGGCGCTGCATGTAGCCGGTCAGCGCCTCCCGCTTCATGTGCTTGATCGTGTCCTCGGTGCCGAGCACCGGGCGGCCCATCGCCTGCGCGGCATAGGCGGTCGCCTGGAAATGGTCGAAGACGATGTCGTCCGGCGTGTCGTTGGCCTGGCCGATCTCCTGCAGGATCACGCCCCGCTCGCGCTCCAGCTCGTCGGGGATGAAGGTGGAGTGGCTCAGGATGTCGCCGATGATGTCGGCAGCGAGCCCCACATCCTCCTTCAGCACCTTGGCGTAGAAGGCGGTGTTCTCGCGGGAGGTGTAGGCGTTGAGATGCCCGCCGACATTCTCGATCTCGCGCGCGATGGCCGCGGCGTCGCGCTTGCGCGTGCCCTTGAACGCCATGTGCTCGAGGAAGTGGGAGACGCCGTTCTCCGGCGCGGTCTCGTGCCGGGCGCCGGCATCCACATAGGCGCCGATGGAGACGGTCTCCACGCGCGGCATCTTCTCGGACACCACGGTCAGGCCGGAAGGCAGTTTCGTGAGGCGGATGGCGTCGGACATGCAGGTCCCTGGTCTGCCGGCGGCCGGGCGGCCGGCGGGCGTTCGGTTCAGGATCCTATTTAGGGCCGAACGCCCCGTTGTGCGACCTGCGGCCCGCGGGGGCCGGCGGGCAGGACCGGGCCGGTCGGCATGGGGGATCAGGGAGGGGCGCCGGCCTGCCTTCCGGTCCGTGCCATTGATGCGCGTCATGGAATGCCGCGTCGCCCGGTGCTGCTCTGCGTTCCCGGACAGAGGACAGGAGGACGCCATGCCGGCTGAGATCGAATGGGCCCTGGTTGCCGACGCGCAGCATGCCCGCTTCTTCGAGCGCGAGGCGCCCTTCGGCGCCTGGCGGGAACGCACCGAGGTCGCGGAGGAGATCCACAACCGCCCCTCCCATGAGCGCGGCACGGAGCGGCCGGGGCGCGCGCATGAAAGCGTCGGCGGCGCCCGCCACGCCATCGAGCCGAAGACAGACCCGCACCGCGCCGCGAAGCACGCCTTCGCGGGCCATCTGGCGGCGACGCTTGAGGCCGAGGCCGGCCACTACCACCGCCTGCTGCTGGTGGCCCCGCCCGCCTTCCTGGGCGACCTGCGCGCGGAGCTTGGCGACGCCGCGCGGGGAAAGCTGCGCGGCTCGCTCGACAAGGACCTCACCAAGCTGCCGCCCGCCGAGATCGCGGCGCAGCTGGACGGCATCGCCCCCGGCTAGGCCGGGGGCGGCACCGCGCCCGCGCCCTCAGTGCGACATCAGCACCGGCACGGTCATCTGGCCGAGCAGGGTGCGCGTGGCGCCGCCCAGCATGAACTCGCGGAACCGCGAATGGCCGTAGCCGCCCATCACCAGCAGGTCGGCGCCCAGATCGGCGGCCTCGTTCAGCAGCATGTCGCCGGCGCTGATCTCGGCGCCGACGATGCGGCGGACGGTGACCTGCAGCCCGTGCCGCGCGAGGTGCCGCGCGATGTCGGCGCCCGGCTCCTCGCCATGGCTGTCGGCGCCCGGCTCGGCATTGATGGTCAGCACCGTGACGCTCTCCGCCGTGGCGATCAGCGGCAGCGCGTCATGCAGGGCGCGGGAGGCCTCGCGGCTGGCGTTCCAGCCGACCAGCACGCGCTTGCCGAGGCTCGCCACCGGGCCGGCATGCGGCACCACCAGCACCGGGCGGCCGGTCTGGAACAGCGCGGCCTCGATCGCGGCGCTGCCGACCGTGGCGTCCTCCGGCCCGGACTGGCCGACCACCACGAGGTCGGCATAGCGCCCATGCAGGGCCAGTTCGCCGCCGGTGATGCCTTCCGCCAGCCGCCACTCGCCGGCCAGCCCTTCGCGCCGCAGCTTCTCGCGGAACGTCGCCTCCACCTTCGCGGCGTCCTCGAGCCCGGCGGCGCGCATGCCTTCGATCAGGTCGGCCACCGCGGCGGCGCCGGCGATCTCTCCGCCGGCGAAGGCCGGGATCGGGATGTCGAGCACGAACAGGCCCGTCAGATGCGCCTGCAGCCGCTGCGCCAGTTGCGCGGCAAGATCGAGCCGCGCCGCCGCGCGCGGCGTTGCATCCAGGTGAACCAGGATATCCCGTATGGCCATGAGCTTCCTCCTTGGTGGCGATAGAAGCACTCTACGCCCGGTCGCGCGCGCCGCCTTGATGCGCATCACCCCGCGGCGCGACGGGCGGCCATGAGCGGAACGCGGTTCTCCGACCGCGCGGCGGCGGGCCGGGAGCTCGCGCGCCGGCTGGCGGAGCGGCACCATCCCGATCCGGTGGTCTATGCGCTGCCCCGGGGTGGCCTGCCGGTGGCGGTGCAGGTGGCCCGCGCGCTGTCCGCGCCGCTCGACCTCGTGCTGGTCCGCAAGCTCGGCGCTCCCGGCCAGCCCGAGCTCGCGATCGGCGCCGTGGTGGACGGGGAGACGCCGGAGACGGTGCTGAACGAGGACATCCTGCGCCTGACCGGCGCCGATGCGCGCTACGTCGCCGCCGCGCGGGCGCGGGCGCTGGAGGAGATCGCCCGCCGGCGTGCCGCCTGGCTCGGGGGCCGCGCGCCGATCCCGGCCACGGGCCGCACCGCGATCGTGGTGGATGACGGGCTGGCGACCGGCGCGACCGCGCGCGCCGCGCTGCACGCGCTGCGGCGGCAGCGCCCGGCGCGGCTGGTGCTCGCCGCCCCGGTCTGCGCCGAGGACGCGGCGGCGTCGCTCCGTGCCGAGGCGGACGAGGTGCTGTGCCTGCGGGAAGGCGGCATCCCCTTCGGCGTCGGCGGTTGCTACGACGACTTCCGCCAGCTCGATGACGCCGATGTGATGGCCCTTCTGGCGTCGCTTCCAGCGCCGGGATCGGGGCCGGCGCCCGCCGCCTGACGCGGCCCGGCGGGCGCTAACCGCGGCTGCGGCTGGTGCCGGGCCAGACCAGTTCCGAAGCGGGCGCCCGGTTCCGGCCGGACAGCGACGACGCGCCGGCGGCGATCTGCTGCCCCTGCGCCTCGAGCAGGGCTTCCAGCACGGCGCGCTGCCGCGGCGCGTGCAGGAACGCTCCTTCGGCCTGCTGCGGCGCGATGGTCACGGCGATCAGCACGGGCAGGCCCTGGCCGCCGCCGAGGCTGTTCCAGGCCTGCTCGGCCCGGCTGCGGACGCCGCCGCCCGCCGGACGGCCATTCAGCCAGAGCCCGATCGCCACGGTCTGCATCCTGTCGCGCGACTGGCGCGCCCGCCAGGTGCCGCCATTCGGCACACGCACGCTGAACAGCAGGTCCTGGTCGTCCAGGCCCGCCGCCCGCGAACGCTCGGCCGAGACGACGTTCCAGGTCGCCTGCGCGGGGAAGATCACGGCCTCCGCCCGCACCGTGAGGTCGCCGCAAACGAGCGTCGCGCCGTCGGCGGAGACGTCGCAGCCCTCGACGGGCGGCAGCGGCACGGCGATCCGCTCCGGCGCGCGCGCCCCGGCCTGCTGCAGCGCGAGGCTGGTTGCCGGCGCCGCGGAAGCGAGGCCGCCGGCCAGCAGCGCCGCCACGGCCAGCATCGCCGCGCGCGGCGCGCGCATCGGGCGCGCGGGCGGCGGCGGGGCGGTGTCGGGCCGGTGATCCTCGCGGAAGGGCAGGCCGACCACGATCAGCAGCAGCATGACGATGGAGAAGAAGACCCAGCCATAGATGATGTGGTCCGCCGCCGCGGCCTCGGCGCTGCCGAGCACGCTGCCCAGCACCACGATGCCGAGGGCGCGGAAGCCGTTCGCCACGATGGGCACCACGATGGCCAGCGCCAGCACGGCAAGCCGCCGCCCCGGGCTGCGGAACATCACCAGCGCATAAAGCGCGCCGAAGGCCAGCGCGGCGATCAGGAAGCGCAGCCCGGCGCAGGCCTCGGCCACCAGGAAGGTGCCGGCCGGCGTCTCGATGATCAGGTCGTCCACGTAGTGCGGGATCCCGATCACATCGAGGCCGATGTCGATGAACCAGGTTGTGAATTGCTGCAGCAGCGGCACGGTGAAGGCGCCGAAGGGCACCAGGAAGAACAGGTAGAGCAGGGGCGCCGCCATGGCGCGCGTGATGCGCCAGCCGAGCACGGTCAGCACGAAGACCAGCACCAGCGCCAGCGCGGTGAGCTGGCGTCCTTCCATGATGCCGAGGCGCTCGGCGACAAGCCAGGCGGCGCCGACCGGGATGGCGAGCAGGGCGAAGAGCGGCGTCGGCGCCGGCTGCAGCCCCGCCAGGCGCTGGCGCCGGCTCCAGGCGAGCCAGGCGGCGATCGGCGCGATCAGCCAGCAATGATTATAGGCCTCGTTCGTCTCCCAGATCCGCACGGCGGCGGAGACTTCGCGCTCGAAGAGGATGCCGAGGCCGATCACCCCGACGACGAGCAGGGCGATGGCGGCGGGCCAGGCCGACTGCGCGGAATCGCGCGGCGGTGCGGCATGAGGCTCGGCAAGGGGCGCAGAATGAGACACCGCCACCACCTGTAGACGAAAAAGGCCGCTTCGTCCATGCGCCTGAGGCAAATCGCGCAATCGGGATCACCGCTGCGGCGCTCCCCGTTACCGTCTGGTCCCGGTCCTCATGGCAGGCGCATCGTGGTGCCGGAACAGGCCTGGCAAGGCAAGCGCGAAGGCGGGGCCGCCCCCGCGCTTCGCCGGAAATTCACGGCGCGAAGCTTCCCAGCCCTTCCAGGCCACGATACAGCGATCCGGTTCGAGGGTGTTGCGAGGGGCCGCAAGGGTGGAGAGGGGCGTGACCGGCGAGACGGGCCCGCGGGCATTGCGCATCCTCTACAGCCATCGCATCCAGTCGCGCGACGGCCAGGGCGTTCATCTCCAGGCGCTGGTGGATGCGCTGCGCGGCGAAGGCCATGAGGTCCGCGTCGTCGGGCCCGCCGCCTTCGAGCGCGCCGAACTCGGCGGCGAGAGTCGCTTCATCGCGGGCCTCCGCCGCGCGCTGCCGCCTTTCGCGGCCGAGCTTGCCGAGCTCGCTTACAGCCTGCCCGCCTATCTCCGGCTGGCGCGGGCGGCGCGGGAGTTCCGGCCCGATATCCTCTATGAGCGCTACAACCTGTTCTACCTCTCGGGCGCCGTGCTGGCGCGCCGCCTCGGCCTGCCCTTCCTGGTGGAGGTCAATGCCCCGCTGGCGGAGGAGCGGGCGCGCTTCGGCAATCTCCGGCTGCGTCGCCTCGCCCGTTGGAGCGAGGCTTTCGTCTGGCGCCGCGCCGACCGCGTCCTGCCGGTGACCGAGGTGCTGGCGGGCCATGTCGCCGCCGCCGGCGTGGCGCGGGAGCGCATCGCGGTGATCCCGAACGGCATCCATCTCGAGGAATTCCCCGAGCCCGGCCCGCCGCCGGCCGAGCCCAAGGCGACGCTGACCCTCGGCTTCATCGGCTTCGTGCGCGACTGGCACGGCCTGGATCACGTGGTGCGCGCCATCGCCGCCTGGCAGGGCGAGCCGCGCCTCTCGCTGCTGATGGTGGGTGACGGCCCGGCGCGGCCGGGGCTCGAGGCGCTGGCCGCCGAGCTCGGCATCGCCGATCGCGTGACCTTCACCGGCCTCGCGCCGCGGGAGCAGGTGCCGGCGCTGTTGGCGGGCTTCGATATCGCGCTGCAGCCGGCCGCCGTGCCCTATGCCTCGCCGCTCAAGGTCTTCGAATACATGGCCGCCGGCCGGGCCATCGTCGCGCCCGACCAGCCGAACCTGCGGGAGGTGCTGGCGGATGGGACGACGGCCCTGCTGTTCGATCCCGCCCGCCCCGGCGCGATGTGGGACGCGGTGCTGCGGCTGGCCACCGACCCCGCGCTCCGCGCCCGCCTCGGCGCCGCGGCGCGGGAGGAGGTGTTTCGGCGCGACCTGACCTGGGAAGGCAACGCCCGCCGGGTCGCCGCGCTCGGGTTGGCGGAACTGCAGGCGCGGCCGCCACGGTGACGCCGCCGGCCGATCCGCCGCTGCCGCCCGGCGACGCGCCGCTGGTGCTGAGCGTCTTTCCCAGCTTCGCCGTGGGGGGCGCCCAGGTTCGCTTCTGCGCGCTCGCCAACCGCTACGGCCCGCGCTGGCGCCACGCCATCGTCGCGCTGGACGGGGAGACGGGCTGCGCCGAGCGGCTGCGGCCGGAGGTGCCCTTCACCCTGTTCCCCGCCCCGGTGCCGCGCGGCCTCGATCCGCTGCGCGCGATGCTGGCGGCGCGCCAGGTGATCCGCCGCCTGCGCCCGGCCGCGCTGGTGACCAGCAATTGGGGCAGCATCGAATGGGCGATGGCCAACCTGCTGCCCCCGCGCCTCAGGCACCTGCACACGGAGGACGGCTTCGGGCCGGACGAGGCCGCCGGCCAGAAGCCGCGCCGGGTGCTGACCCGGCGGCTGGTGCTGCGCGGCAGCGAGGTGGCGCTGCCCTCCACCGTGCTGCTCCGCGCCGCGCGCGAGGCCTGGCGCCTGCCGGAGGCGCGGCTGCACCACATCCCGAACGGCCTCGACCTCGCCCGCTTCCGCCCCGACGGGCCGCGGGCCGATCTCGCCGTGCCGGGGGAGGGGCCGCTGATCGGCACCGTCGCCGCGCTGCGGGCGGAGAAGAACCTGGCGCGGCTGCTGCGCGCCGCCGCGCTGCTGCTGGATGCGGGCCTCGCCTTCCGCCTGGTGCTGATCGGCGACGGGCCGGAGCGCGCGATGCTGGAGGGCCTCGCCGACGAGCTCGGCCTCGCCGACCGGACCCTGTTTGCCGGGCATGTGCCGGATCCCGCCGCCGCCTATCGGGCCATGGATGTCTTCGCGCTGTCCTCCGACACCGAGCAGATGCCCTTCTCGGTGATGGAGGCGATGGCGAGCGGCGTCGCCGTGGCGGCGACCGATGTCGGCGACGTGGGCGTGATGCTGCCGCCCGAGGCGGCGCCGCATGTCGCGGCGCGGGACCCGGCGGCGCTGGCCGCGGGGCTGCGCCCGCTGGTCGAGGATGCGGCGCTGCGCGGCCGTCTCGGCGCGCTCAACCGTGCCAAGGCGAAGCGCGACTACGACCAGGAAACCATGTTCCGGGCCTATGCGCGGCTGATCGATGGTGACTGATCGGGTCTCGTGACGGCCATCCTGCAGACGTAAGCCGGCAGACAATAACTTCGGCGTAAGACGACAGTCCCAAAGGTTGCAAATCTTAACATTTCTGCGATACGATGCGGAGATCGGGACAACCTGGGCAACCAGCGGCTGAGTGACGGGCGGCCGGATCCCGGCCGAAGGCCCTCGCCGGCAGGCCGGGCAGGGTGCGTGCGTGCGGTGAACGGAGCGGCGACAGGCCAGACATGAGCGGCAGCATCCACGACTACCTCGGCCAGTTCACGGGCAAGGACGTGCTCTTCGTGCCCAATCCCGGCAACGCCGGCGACAGCGTGATGTCGGCCGCCACCTACCAGGCGCTGGAGCGGGCCGGTGCGCGCTACCGCGTGCCGAGCCTGCGCGGCCTCGATGTCAGCGGCCAGTTCGTGCTGTACGGCGGCGGCGGCAATCTCTACGGCAAGGCGCGCCACGCGTACCGGACGCTGGAGCGGCTGCACGCCACCGCCAAGCACCTGACCATCCTGCCGCACACCATCAAGGACGTGGACGAACTGCTCGAGGAATTCGGCAGCAACGTCACGGTCATCGCGCGGGAGCGCGTGACGTTCGACTACATCAGCAGCGTGAGCCGGCGCTACGAGACGCTGCTGATGGACGATCTCGCCTTCAGCCTGGATCTCGACCGGCTGCTGCATGGCGGCGAGGGCTTCAACCGTGCGGCCATGGTGGCGCATTTCGCGATGTCGCGCCTGCTGCGCCGCAGCGGCCACACCGAATTCGCCAATGTGAAGCGCTACCTCAACCCCGGCCCGGTCGCGGCGGATCTGCTGGCGCGGCCGCCCGGGGGCGTGCTGAACTGCTTCCGCCTCGACAACGAGGCGACCGACATCGAGATCCCGCCCGACAACATCGACCTGCCCATCGTGTTCATGTTCGGCGTGTCGCCCGCGCCCGTCGCCTTCCACGCGGCGCGCTCGATGATCCAGGTGCTGTCGAAGTTCGACGAGATCCGCACCAACCGACTGCACGTCGCGATCTCCGCCGGGCTGATCGGCAAGCCGACGCTCTTCTACCCGAACAACTACTTCAAGTGCCGAGCGGTCTGGGAGTTCTCGATGCGCGACCGCTTCCCGCACGTCACCTGGATGGGCTGAGCGCTGTCCCCGGCCCGGCTCCCCGAACCGCCCGCTTCATGAGCGAGGGCAGCGGCCGCGCCGAGCCCCTGGGCGGGGTCGTCCTGCGCGGCGCGGCCGTGATGGTCGCGCTGCGCTTCGTGCTGCGCGCCATCGGGCTCGTCTCCATCTTCTTCACCGCGCGGCTGCTGACGCCGGCCGATTTCGGCGTGGTCGGCACCTCGGCCATCGTGCTCGGCCTCTTCGCCATCCTGCAGACCATCGGCATCGGCGAGGCGCTGATCCGACTGCGCCGGCTGGACCCGGAGCATCTGCACACCGCCTGGACGATGAACCTGATCGCCGCGACGGTGGTCTCCGTCGTCATCTTCCTCGTCGCGCCCTTTGCCGCGCGCGTGCTCGAGGAGCCGGCGCTGACGGAGCTTCTCCGCTGGCAGGCCTTCACGCCGACTATCGTCGCGCTGCTCAGCCCCGGCACCATGACCTTCATGCGGGACTTCGCCTTCCGCAAGGAATTCATGCTGAAGGTGTTCCAGAAGATCGTCGTCGTCGCCTGCGTCGTGGCCGGCGCCTTCCTCACTCGCAGCTACTGGGGGCTGGTGTGGGGCTCGATGACCGGCACGGTGCTCTACGTGGCGATGAGCTACGTGCTCTACCCCTATCGTCCCCGCCTCACGCTGAGCCGCTGGCGTGACTTCGTCGGCTTCTCCTTCTGGACGATGATGCTGAGCTGCGCGACCTATGTGGCGACGGTCGCGGACGAGGTGGTGGTGCGCCGCATGGTGTCCACGCAGCTCTTCGGCCTGTATCACACCAGCCGCGACCTATCCCGCACCATGGTCGCGGAGATGGTGGCGCCCGCCTCCTCCGCGCTGCTGCCGGGCCTCGCGCGGCTGCAGGACGAGCCGGCACGCTTCGCGCGCGCTGCGCAGCAGGCTGTCGGCGCGGGCGCCATCGTCGCCGTGGCGACGGGCCTCGGCGTCTCCGCCACCGCCGAGGAGATCGTCGGACTGCTGCTCGGCCCGAAATGGGCGGGCGCGGCGCCCATCCTCGCGCTGACCGCGATCGGGGTGGCCGGGCAGACGCTCGCCGGGCTGCATCGCAGCATCCTCGCCGCGCTGTCGAAGCAGCACTGGTCGGCCGCGCTTTGGGCGCTGCGGGGCGCGGTGCTCGCCGTGACCTGCGTCGCGGCCGGCGCGATGGGCGGGATGATGGCGGTGGCCGCGACCTACGCCATCGTCTCCGTGCTGCTCACGCTGCTCGACTACACGCTGATCTTCACCCGTCTCGGGCGGCCCGCGGCGCCGATCGCGATCTTCGCCCGCCCCGTGCTGGCGGGTCTGGCCATGGTGGGCGTGCTCGCGCTGTTCCCGGCCGGGCTGCCGCTGCTGCTCGCCGCGCCGGCCAAGGTTGCGCTCGGCGCCGCGACCTACGGCCTGGTGCTCTGGGGCGCCTGGTTCGCCATGGGGCGGCCGGACGGCGCCGAGACCGCGCTGCTGCACCGCCTGCCGCCGCGGATCGGCGGCGTCTTCCTGCCGCGCCGGTCCGCGGCCGCGAAGGCATGACCATGCCGGACCATCGGAGGGCGACGGGATGCTGAGGCAGTTGAAGCGCGCGGTGCTGCTTGCCGCGCTGAGCCCGTTGTCGCGGCAGGTGCGGCGCGAGAAGCTGACGATGCTCGGCGCGCGCAAGCTTCTCCGCCTGGAGCGCGCGGCCGCCAGGCTGCGGCGCGCGGGCGTCGCCGGCGACTTCGCCGAATTCGGCATGGCGCTCGGCGGGTCCGGCATCGTGCTGGCCCATCTCGCGCGGCGCGACGGGCGGCAGTTCCACGGCTTCGACGTCTTCGGCATGATCCCGCCGCCGACCTCCGAGAAGGACGATGCCGCGTCGCGCAAGCGCTACGAGGAGATCGCCGCGGGCAAGTCGCAGGGCATCGGCGGCGACACCTACTACGGCTATGTCGAGAACCTCTACGACGTGGTGTGCCGAAGCTTCGCCGCGCATGGAGTGCCGGTCGACGGCAGTTCGGTGGTCCTGCACAAGGGCCTCTTCGCGGACACCCTGCCCGGCTATGCGGACCGGCCGGTCGCCCTGGTGCATGTGGACTGCGACTGGTACGACCCCGCGAAGCTCGTGCTCACCACGCTGGCGGACCGCGTTCCAAGCGGCGGCGCCATCGTGATGGACGACTACCATGCCTATGGCGGCGCGCGCACCGCCACCGAGGAGTTCCTGCGCGAGCGCAGCGACTTCGCCATGGAGGATGGTGACAACGTCATCCTCCGCCGGCGCTGAGCGCCGCGACGTCACCGAAGGGAAAGGCGGCGCCGGTGCGCCGTGACGCGAAAGGGCTAGCAACCTGGCCATGATGCAGCTTGCCAAGAAGCTCGTGCCGGCCCCGATCCGCGCGCTGCGCTGGCGCGCGCGCTGGATGCGCCACGCCCCGGCCTATGCGGCCGCGCCGCTGCAGAGCTGGCAGCGCGCGCTCGGCTTCACGCTGCGCGAGATGTCGGGCGGCGAGTTCGCCTTCCGCACGCCGGACGGGATGGTGATGCACACCATGCCGAACAACTTCAGCTCCTTCGCCATGGCGGTCGGCGGCGCGCGCGACCCCGAGATCTGGCGCCTCATCGAGCGCCGGCTGCGCCGCGGCATGACCTTCGTGGACGCCGGCGCCAATATCGGCGCCTACACCTTGCCGGCGGCCCGCCTGGTCGGGCCGGAGGGGCGCGTCGTGAGCTTCGAGGCGCACCCCGTCACCTACCGCCTGCTGGCGCGCAACGTGGCGGAGAACGGTCTCGCGAACGTCCTTGCGCTGAACGAGGCGTTGGGCGAGGAGGCGGGAACGCTGACGCTCGCCTTCACCGCCGCGAATCCCGGGGAGACGCATGTCGCCGCCGATGGCGAGACCGGCGCGCAGGTGCCGGTGACGCCGCTGGATGCGGCGCTCACCGCGCGGGGCGTCGCGGGGGTGGACTACCTGAAGATCGACGTCGAGGGCTTCGAGCTGCCGGTGCTGCGCGGCGCGCTCGGCACCATCCGCGCCAATCCCGGTCTGCTGATCCAGACCGAGCTGCAGGAACGCCACGCCGCCCGCTACGGCACTGACATCGGCGAGATCGTGGCGCTGCTGCGCGGCGAGGGGCTTTCGCCGCATGTCGTGGATGGCGAGGGCCGGCTGCAGCCCGTGACGGGTCCCGTCCGCGGCGACATCATCTGGGCGCGCGGCTGAGGGTCGGCGCTACGCGCCGACCGTCTCCATCGCCCGCGCCGGCGCGGCGCCGTGCTGCGCCAGGAACCCCTCGAGCACCAGCAGCTGCCAGATCGCCTGGGCATGGTCGAACCGGCCCGAGGCATGCTCGTCCACCAGCCGCCCGAGCGCGGCGCCGTCAAACAGCCCGCTGTCCTGCATCGCGCCACCGGTGAGACGCGCGCGCACCGTCGCGGCCTGGGCGCGGAACTGGCCGGCGATGTCGTCGGCGAAGCCGCGCTTCTTGCCCCAGAGCAGCTCCGCCGGCAGCAGCGGCGCCATGGCGCTGCGCAGCACATGCTTGCCGAAGCCGTCCTTCAGCTTCAGCGACGCCGGCAGCGAAAGGCCGAACTCCACCAGCTCGTGGTCCAGGATCGGCGGCCGCAGCTCCAGCGAGACCGCCATCGCCATGCGGTCCGTTTTCACCAGGATGTCGCCCGGCAGGTAGCTGTGCAGGTCGGCGTATTGCGCCTGCAGCAGCGCGTCGTCCGGGTCGCACTCGTCCATCAGCGCGACGATGCGCGCGGCCGGATCGTAGCCCGCGAGCGATGACCGCAGCGGCGCCGCATACAGGCCGCGCCGGCGATCCTCGTGCAGCTTGCAGACCGTGCGGTAGTAGCCCAGGGCGGAATCCAGGCTGATCTCGGTGAGCGTGGACTTCGCGCGCAGCCAGCGCGGCGCGCGGTCGAGCTTCGGGTAGACCGCCGCAAGGCGGCCGATCACCTGCTTCCGCACGCCCGCGGGGAAGATGCGCCGTGCCGCCTCTGCCAGCTTGTGGAAGCGATAGCGGCGATAGCCCGCGAAGACCTCGTCACCGCCATCGCCGGAAAGCGCGACGGTCACGTGCTTCCGCGCCAGCTTGCAGACCATCAGGGTCGGCACTGCGGAATGGTCGCCGAAGGGCTCGCCGAACAGCTTCGCCTGCTCGCGCGCCGCGGCGACGTAGTCCACCGTGCCGGCTTCCGCATGCGCCGCGAGCCCGAGCCGCGCGGCGAGCGCGGCGGCGGCCGGCCGCTCATCCTCGCTGCCCTCGAAGCCGATGGTGAAGGTGGCGAGCGGCCCCGTGCCGGCTTCCGCCACCGCGCGCGCGGCGCAGGCGACGACGGCTGAGGAATCGACGCCGCCCGAGAGGAAGGCGCCGAGCGGCACGTCCGACATCAGCTGCGCCCGCACCGCCGCATCCAGCCGCCGCGCGAGCTCGGCCGGCGCATCCGCCGGCGCCGCCACTGCCTGGCGCGGCGCCTGCCAGTAGCGCCGCGGCGTCAGGTCGAGCGGCGCGTCGCGGCGCAGCAGCAGGAAGTGCCCGGCGGGCAGGCGGCGGATGTCGCGATAGATGCTCTGCGGATCGGGGATGTAGCCGAGCGCCAGGAAGTCATCGAGCGCGGCGTGGTCCAGCCTTCGCGGCATCTCCGGCAGGGCCAGCAGCGCCGGCATCTCCGATCCGAAGGCGAGCGTGCCGTCCGGCAGCGCGCCGTAGAGCATCGGCTTCTCGCCCAGCCGGTCGCGCGCGAGCAGCAGCTCGCCGCGCGCGCGGTCCCACAGCGCGAAGGCGAACATGCCCTTCATGCGGTCGAGCACGCCGAGGCCCCATTGCCGCCAGCCATGCAGGATGGATTCCGTGTCGGAGCGCGTGCGGAAGCGATGGCCCGCGGCTTCCAGCTCCGCCTTCAGCCCTGCGTAATTGTAGATCTCGCCGTTGAAGCAGACGACGAGCTGGCCATCCTCGGTGGCCATCGGCTGCGCGCCGCCGGCCAGGTCCACGATGGACAGGCGCAGATGGCCGAAGCCGAGATGCGGCTCTGCATGGAAGCCGTCGCCATCCGGCCCGCGATGCGCGATCGCCGCCGTCATCCGGCGCAGCGCGCCCTCCGCCGGCGTCGCCGGCCGGAGCGGGTGGAACAGGCCGACTACGCCGCACATCGCGCCGTGCTCCGCATGGGGTCGCAGGCCATCGCGCCGCCCTCCAAGCTGGGCCAGCAGGCAACCGCCGGGGCTGCAGCGCGCTTTTCCTGAAGGCCGCGCCGCGGTGCGGCGCAAGACGCAAACCAAGGCCGCCCGGCGCCCCGGCCGGCAAATGCGACCGAAGGGACCTCGGCGCCTCGACACGCGAGGTTGGCCATGATCGGAGTTGATCGAACCTGGGGTTGGCGCGCCGGGCCGTTCGGCGCCCGCCGCCGGCTACCGGACCGCCTGCCATGGCCGCTCGCCTTCATGGCGATCGCGGCGATGGCCATCCTGGCCTGGGCCGTCCTGCTGCTGGGCCTGCGGCTGCTCAAGTGACCGGCTCCCGCGCAGCCGCCTCGGCCGCCAGGCCGGGCCGGCCCCGGGCGAGCCACCCGACCACCTCCTCGAGCCCCTGCCGCAGACCAACCTTCGGTTCCAGGTCCAGGAGCGCCCGCGCCCCGGTCGGATCGCCCAGCGAATGACGGATCTCGCCAGCCCGCGCCGGCGCATGCCGGATATCCGCCTGCCGGCCGCACGCGGCGGCGATCGCGTGAGCGAGGTCGAGCACCGAGGTCGCGCGTCCGGTGCAGACATTCAGCACGGGCGCCGCGGTGGAGGCCGCGTCGAGACCGGCCAGCAACGCGGCCACCACGTCGGCGACATGCACGAAGTCGCGCGTCTGCCCGCCATCGCCGAACACCGTCACCGGCTCCCCGCGTGCCAGGCGGTCGCAGAAGATCGAGATCACGCCGGAATAGGGCGAGCGCGGATCCTGCCGCGGTCCGAACACGTTGAAGAAGCGCAGCCCGAGCGTCGCGATGCCGTGCACATGGCCGGCGACCAGCGCGTGCTGCTCGCAGCCGAGCTTGTCGGCGCCATAGGCCGAAAGCGGCCGCTTCGGCGCATCCTCGGCGATCGGCAGGATGTGCTGCTCGCCATAGACGGCCGCCGAGGAGGCGTAGACCACCGGCACGCGCCCGGCGCGCGCTGCGTCCAGCACGGCGATGGTGCCCGTCAGGTTGGCGCGGTGCGTGCCGAGCCAGTCCTGCACGCCGCGCTCCACCGAGGCCACCGCGGCGAGATGGAAGCACCCCGCCACACCCTGCATCGCGCTGCGCACCAGCGCCGCGTCGGCGACGTCGCCCTGCAGCAGTTCCGCGCCGGGCAGCAGGTTGTCGCGCGAGCCGGTGGAGAGGTCGTCGAGCACCCGCACCGCATCCCCGCGTGCGGCGAGCGCCGCGCAGAGATGCGATCCGATGAAGCCGCAGCCGCCGGTGACGAGGTAGAGAGCCAAGAACGCACTCCTGACCTGTTTGCGGAAAGGACCCTGCCCGGCCTCAGCGCCGGGACGGGGTGCAGCGCGGCGCGTGCTCCGGCACGCGCACGAGGCCCGGCGGCGCGACGGCGTGATAGGGCGTCATCTGGAACACCTTCACACGGGCGGCCAGCGCATCGGAATTGGCCAGCCACTGCCAGGCTTCCTTCGCGCGCGCGTCGTCGAACACCTGCGCCATCAGCGCCAGCGAGAGCATCCCGAGGCGCGGATACTCGCCGTTGCTGTGGCGCCAGGTGGTGCCGTTGTCGAGGTCGCGCTCGCGGTTCGCCGCCACCACTTCCGCCCAGGTCCTGAACGGCGCCCTGGGCGGGTCGGGCTTCTCCGGCAGCGGCTCCGGCACCAGCGACATGCGATAGGCGACGGCGTCGTTGCGCGTGTAGCCTTGCTGCGTGGCGAAGAAGCGCCCGACGATGTAGTTGCGCATCCAGTCGAGGAAGGCGCGCGCGTCCTCCTGGCCGCGCATGGCCGCCATCGCCGCGCTGGAGACGAAGTAGTCCTGCTGCCACGGGCCGAGATTGGGCGTGTAGCCGAAGTCCAGCGGCTCCAGGTAGCCATGGATGTCGCCCTGCGCCTCGGTCCAGCGCGGGATCTGCTCGCGGAGCCAGGCCCAGTTGAGCCGTGCCACATCCTCGATGTAGGCGCGCGTCGGGTCGCTGTCCGCGGCGATCCAGGCCGCCTCCGTCACCTGTCTCATCGTCCAGGAGGCGCTTCGCGTCTGCCGCCGGTTGACGAGGAGCAGGTCGTTGACGGGCCCCTCCCATTGCCGCACCGCCGGCCAGATCCCGCTGACGTTCCACGCGCCCTGCGCCATCAGGTTGTCGAGGAACGGGCGCCGCCCGGTGAGCAGATAGGGCACGAAGCTCAGCGCCGGCTGGTGGGAGTGCGAACCGCCCCGCTGCCAGATCGTGTTGATCGCGGCCCGCTGCAGCAGGGTCAGCGGGGGCCGTCCGCCGCGCGGGTCGGACCAGAAGCCCGGCCAGCGCTTCACATCGAGCCAGCCGCCATCGCCGTCGGCGCCGCCCTTCGGATCCCAATAGTGCCAGGGGATGCCGCCGGCCGCCTCCGCCTGCCCGATCGAGAACTCCGCCGCCCGCGCATCGCCGGACATGAGCCAGGCCGCGATCCAGTTCGTGGTCTGGCCGAGGTCGGGCCGCGCGCCCGGCGCACCCATGCTGGTCTGCAGGCCGCGCGGGTTGAACGGCACGTCCCAGTCCGGCCGGTCGCGATAGCGCGCGATGCCCTGGAACACCGTGGGCCCGACGCCGATCGAGAGATCATAGGGCATCACCGCACCGGCCGCGGCCAGGTAGCGCGTGTCGTGGATGGCGCGCGGCGGTTCAGGTGCCTTGTCGCCGCCCCGCTTCGCGCCGACGAGCCGTCCCCAGGCGCCATACTGCCAGTGCCGCGGCACCTCGGCGCTCAGCGCGGGCTGGCCGTCGATCTCCAGACGGAGCGCATAGGCGACATCGCCGCCGGCCGGCTGCATCGCGACGTCGTTGCGCAGCCACAGGTCCACCCAGAGCGACCCGTCGGCGCGCACCGCCACATCCGCGACGCAGCGCAGGGAGCGCACGGCTCCGAGCGGCGCCGGCAATGCGATGCGCGCCTGCCGCGCCAGCGGGCCGGCCTGCCACGCCGGTTCGCTCCGCCCGCGGCGCAGCAGATCCGCGAGGTCGGCGCGCCAGGGCTCGCCGCCCGAGAGCGGCGTCAGTGTCACGGTAAGGCTCCGGCCGTCGAGCGCGGCGGCGAAGTCCAGCGGCGCGCCCGGGTCGGCACCCTGGCGACGTGACAGCACGACCCCGGCGCGCTGCCCTGCGGGCAGCGCCGGCGCGGCGATCGAGACCAGCCCGAACCGGGCCGAGCCGTCCGGGTGGCGGCGCGAGACGTCGAACTGCGCCGGCAACTCCCGTCCGTCGGCCGCGAGCCGGGCGCTGATTCCCGCGCCGGCGGGCATGTCGCCCGCCTTGAAGGCCTGCCCGAACACGACGACCGTCCCGGCCGGGGCGCCGCTGCCCTCCAGCACGAGCCCCACCAGGTCGCCCGGGCGATCCGCGCAGGGCATGGCGGGCAGGTAGACGACGACGTCCTGGTTGCCACGCGGCGGCGGCCTGCGGTTCGGCTGCTGCGCCCATGCCGTGCCGGTCGGCCCGGCGCAGCCGGGCAGCGCGAGGCCGAGAAGCAGCCCGATGTCGCGGCGTCGGAGCCGGGGATTCCTGCTCATCGCGCCGCACCCGCCAGAACGCGCCTGAAGAGGTCGAGCTGTCCCATCGTCGTCTCCTCCCAGCCGAAGCGCTCCGCATAGCGGCGCGTCGTCCCGCGGTCGGGCGGCGCCGACAGCAGGCTGCGGAGCCCCGCGGCGATCGTCGCCGGGCTCGTCTCGTCCAGAACCAGCCCCGCCTCGGGCGCAGCGATGGCCTCGCGCGAGCCCCAGGCGGCGCTGGCCACCACCGGCGTGCCGCAGGCCAGCGCTTCCAGCAGCACATTCGCCCAGCCTTCGCGGCTCGATGCCAGCACCATGGCATCGGCCGCGCCGTAGTAGAGCGGAAGGGCGGCATGGGGTTGCGGGCCGATGAGACGCACGCGATCACCGAGGCCGAGCCGGGCGATCAACGCCTCGAGCCGCTCGCGCTCCGGCCCCTCCCCGAGGATGAGAAGGCGGTGGCCGGGCAGCGCGGCCATGGCCTCGATCGTCAGGTGGTGGTTCTTGCGCGAGATCAGCAGCCCGACCGAGACGACGGTGGGACCATCGAGGTCGAGCGCGGCCCGTGCCGCGGCGCGATCGGCGGGCGGCCGGAACAGGTCGAGGTCCACGCCGTTGCGCAGCACCGTGACCTTCTCGCGCGGCGCGCCGAGTGCCATCAGCCCCTCGGCGAGCCCCCCGCTGACCGCGATCAGCGCATCGGCCCGGGCGATGGCGTCCTGGATCAGGCGGCGCGGCACGGCGTGGCGGGGCAACTGGCTGGTGTCGGAGCCGCGCGCGGTGATCACCACCGGAAGGCCGAATTCGCGGCCCAGGCGGACCGCCGCGACGCCGTCGGGATAGAGGTAATGCGCGTCGATCGCGTCGAAGCGCAGGCCCGATTGCAGCATCCGCCGCATCGCCGCCCGCGCGGCGCGCGCGAGCGCGAAGGGGTTCGTGTACATGCCGAGCCCGGGCGGCGCCAGGAAGCGCGGATGCAGCACCGTCAGCCCGTGCCGCTCCTCCGCCTCCGGCACGGCCGCGCGCGCCGGCGTGCGGCCGGGGAACCAGGGCACCGGCGCCAGGACCGTGCTCTCAGCCCCGCCGCTGGCGACCAGATGCCTGAGCCTGTTCTCGACGAAGACGCCATGATTTGGCTGCGCCGGGTTCGGATACAGGGTGCTGAAGGTCAGCAGGCGCAGTTCCGGGCTTGCGTGCCCGGTCGGCGCCGCGCCAGCCTGCGGGCCCTTCCTCGACGGTCTCGTTGTCGTCGCGCATGTCGAAGGGAGAGGGATAGCGGCTGACGAGCTTGGGGAAGACCGCCCAGAGGCAGAGCCAGATGACGCCGATGAGCATGGCGAGGTAGTAGACGCCCTGCATTCGCTCTCTCCCGTCCTGTTCTCCGGCGCGACCAGCGTCATGTCGCCGCCCCCCGGACCGCGCCGCGCGGCGCCTCCCGCATGCTGCTGCGCTTCCAGGCTCCGGCGCCGACCATGCCGCGTGACGTCGCGTCGGCCTGGATCGCCCGCACCGCAATGGTGTGCGCGGCGGCCGTCACGATCAGGATCATCCAGTAGTAGTCCCAGTAGGACAGCGACAGGAACGCGCCGCCCGCCAGGTAGGCCACGATGGAGACCTGCACCATGCGCCCGAGATCGCCGGCCCAGGCCAGGTCAGGCCGGTCCCGCGTGATGCGCATCAGCCGCTGCGCGTAGTAGATCCCCGCGACGGTCAGCCCGAGCCAGACGAAGAAGCCCGGGAAGCCGTGCTCGCCGAGCACCTCGAAGTAGATGCTGTGCACCGCCCGCGCATTCACGTCGGGCGCCACCAGGTTCACGATGTGCTGGTAGTACATCGCCCGGAAGCCCACGCCGGTGAGCGGGTATTGCAGCGCGATCAGCCAGGACGCCCACCAGATCCTGAGCCGCCCCATCGCGGAGGCGTCGCTGTCGTAGTCCAGGATCGAGTTCATGCGCAGCGCCCAGCTGTCCGGCATGAAGGCCAGGATCGCCAGGATGCAGCCGAACAGCACGATGGCGCTGACGACCTTCTTCTTGCTGCGCCACCAGAGCACGGCCGCCGTGGCGCCGAGCGCGAGCAGCGCCCCGCGCGACTGGCTGCCGACCGCGGCGAGCAGCGTCAGGCCCATCGCGGCGAGCAGGCCGAGCCGCGCAATGTAGTGGCGGGAATGCAGGCGCAGGTAGTTCATCAGCGGCACCGAGACCAGCAGCGCCACCGCCATGTGGTTGCGGTCCGCGATCATCGTGTCCGGCGGCCCCATCACGCGGAAGCCGCCGCCGGTCATCGCCGTGAAGATCCCGCCCTTCACACCGTAGTAGCCGATGGAGATCACCATCAGCCACACCATCGCGTGGATGCGCCGCCGCGTGGTCAGCAGGCTGGCTACCAGCAGCGCGCCGATGACGACCTTCGTGTTCGCTTCCCAGCGGCGCCACATCACCTCGCTCGGCCCGATGCCGGTGATGGTGGTCAGCGTGAATATCGCCGCGAAGAGCAGAAGCAGCACCGTCACGCCGTTCGCATCGAAGCGCTTCGGCTCCTTCGCGATGACGCAGGCGACGAGCATCGCCAGGAAGATCGTCATCGCGTAGGGCAGGTTCGTCGCGAAGCCCCACACCTCGCGGTGCGGGTTCATGAACGCGATCCAGCTCCACAGCAACGCGCCGAGGAACGGCTGCACCAGCGCCGGTGCCAGCAGCCCCAGATAGACGGCGAAGAAGACGTAGCTGCGCATGCCGGCGGAGCTTCAGCCGCGCCGCATCTCGGCCAGCAGGCGTTCCGCCGCGGCGCGTTCGGGGAAGGCCGCGTCCCCGGCCAGCGCTGGCGTCAGCACGTTGATCGCGTCCTGCCGGCGCCCCGCCGCGTTCAGTGCATAGGCGAAGCGGTAGACCTTCGCCGGGTCCGGCGCCTGGCCGCGCGCACGCGGCGTGCTCGCCGCCTGGCGCAGCAGCACCAGCGCGCGCTCCAGATCGCCGGTGCGCGCCAGGATCCAGCCGAAGGTGTCCGCCGTCTCCGGTCCCGGCATCAGGAAATAGGCGCGCTCCGACATCGGGCGGGCGCGCGCCAGATCCTCCGGCCGGCCGCGCTCCTGCAGCATCCAGGCAAGGTTGTTCAGCGCGACCGCGTTGTCCGGAGCACGTTCCACCAGCCGCGCCAGCCGCCGCTCGGCCGCGTCGTTGCGCCCCGCCGCGATGTCGATCTGCGCGGCGAGGTTCAGCGCTTCGACATCGTCGGGCTCGCGCCCGAGCCAGGCATCGAGCACCGCCAGCGCCTGGGCGGGCTGGCCCGCCGCGCGCAGCGCGATCGCCTGGCGCAGCGCCAGGGTCGAGGACGGGCCGTTCTGCGTCGCCGCGGCATAGGCTGCGGCGGCCTCCGCCGGGCGCTGCGCCGCGAGCAGCAGGTCCCCGCGCAGCGTGAGCGAGCCCGGATGCATCGCGACGGTGCCCGCCATGCGGTCCGCCAGTTCCAGCGCCGCGTCCAGGCCGCGCACTTCGCGCACCAGCGTCACCAGAAGCTGTTGCAGCGCCGCATTGGTGGGCTGGCTGCGCAGCGCCTCCTGCAGCATGGTCTCCGCCCCGCGCTGGTCGCCGTTGCGCATCATCAGCGACAGCAGCTGGCGACGCGCGGGCATGAAGGCGGGATCCTCCGCCAGCGCCGCGCGCGCCGACTGCTCGGCCTCCTGCCAGCGCCCAAGCGCCGCATAGGCCTGCGAGCGCGTCAGCGGCAGCTGCGGTCCCTGGCCCGCCCGGCGCAGCGCCGGCGTGTCCACCACGGCCAGCGCGCGTTCCGGCTGGCCGAGCGCGCCCAGCGCCGCGGCGAGCGTGATCGCCAGCTGCGGCTCCGTCGGCGCGGCGCCCTGCGCGGCCTGCAGCACGATCAGCGCCGCCTCCGCCCGGGGCGGACCGGCCGTCACGGTGGCCAGCAGCCGGCCCAGCGCTTCCGGATGGTTCGGCGCGCGCCGCAGCACTTCGCCGAGCAGCCGCTCCGCCTCGTCCGGGTTGCCCTGCGCCGTGGCCACCCGCGCCAGGCCGAGCCGCGCACCGACGCTTTCCGGATGGTCGCGCAGCACCGTCTCGAAGGCGCGACGCGCGCCGGCGACATCGAAGCGCGCCATCAGCAGCAGCCCTTCGAGCGTGCCCGCGGCCTCGCCCCGGCGCTGCTCGGGCGTGAGCCGGTCGTATTCCGCCTGCGCGCCGGTGATGTCGCCGCGCGCAAGCGCGGCGATCGCGAGCAGCTCGCGCGCACCCGTCTGGTCGGGCGAGAGCCGCAGCGACTCCTGCGCCGCGCTGCTGGTGCCGCGCGTATCGCCGGTGGCCAGCCGCGCCGCGCCGAGCCGCGCCCGGATCCCCGCATCGTCCGGCGCGAGCTCCGAGGCGCGGGTGAAGGCGACCACTGCCTCGCGCGGGCGACCTGCCGCGACATGCGCACGGCCGAGCATGTCCATCGCTTCGGCATCCGCCAGGTTGCGCTGCGCCAGCCGGCTCAGCGTCGCAGCCGCCGCGTCGGGGCGGTTGCCCTCCATCTGCAGCGTGGCGAGCAGCTTGGCGCCGCGCGGATCGTCCGGCCGCCGCGCCACGTAGCGCTGCGCCGCGTCCTCCGCCTGCCCCGGCTCGTTCAGTGCCCGCTTCACGGTGGCGAGCAGCAGCAGCCCGTCCCCGAGATTCGGCAGCGCCGCGCCCATGCGCGCCAGCGTCTCGTCCGCGGCGCGCCATTCCTGCATCCGCACCTGCATCAGCGCGGTGAGGTAGGTGGCCGCCGGATGCGTCGGGAAGATGCGGATCGCCGCATCGATGTCAGGCCGCGCGCGCGCTTCCTGCCCGGTGCGGATCAGCAGCTCCGCACGCAGCACGCGCGCCGGCACGTTGCCCGGCGCCCGCGCGATCAGGCCGTCGAGCGTGGCGATCGCGGCCGCCGGCTGCCCGCCCTCGGCCTGGAACGAGGCCTTGCGCACCAGCGCCTCGGCCGATTGCGGATCGGCCTGCAGCGCACGGTCCACCGCCGCCTCGCCCGCCGCACGGTTGCCCGCGGCGAGTTCGACCGCCGCCATGGCGAGGTGCGGCTCCGGCGCGTTCGGCGCGAAGCGGACCGCAGCATCGGCGGCCTGGCGCGCCGCGTCGCGCTGGTTCAGGCCGAGCTCCGCCTGGGCGCGCGCCGCCGCCACCTGCGCGGCCAGCGCCGGCGGCTGGGTGGGCTGCGGGAAGTCGCGCAGCAGCTCGCGGAAGCGCCCGCGCATCAGGTAGCTGCGCATCAGCACGGCGGTCGCCTCCGCCGCATCGAAGCCGCGTTCCAGCGCCGCGCGCGCCTCGCGCTCCGCCGTATCGGGATCGCCGAGGTCGATGCT
The DNA here is from genome assembly GCF_003173615.1 of Falsiroseomonas bella. Taxonomy (GTDB): domain Bacteria; phylum Pseudomonadota; class Alphaproteobacteria; order Acetobacterales; family Acetobacteraceae; genus Falsiroseomonas; species Falsiroseomonas bella. The sequence goes on from NZ_QGNA01000001.1 coordinate 1,755,829, forward strand.
GACCCGCGCGAGGCCCATGCGCACCGCCGCGTTGTCGGGCTGTGCCCGCACCGCGTTGCGGAACTCGATCTGCGCCGCGCGCAGGTCGCCGCGCGCCTGCGCCGCCTCCGCGCGCTGCAGCGGCTGCGCGGCGAGGTCGCCCGCGCCGAGGCCGATGACCATCGCTGCGGCCATCAGCAGGCGGCCGCGGCGGGAAGGGAAGGGCGGTGTGGCCATGGTTCCGGCTCCGCTAGACGGTGTCGGGGTCGGCCGGGGCAAGTGCGCCCTCGGCCCTCAGGCGGGCGGCTGCCAGCCCGTGCGTCTCGAGAAGGCTGTAGAGCGTCGGCCGGCTGATGCCGAGCAGCCGCGCCGCCGCGGAAAGGCTGCCGCTGCTGCGCGCCAGCGCCCGCTCGATCGCCTCGCGCTCGGCGCGCAGCCGCGCCGTCCGCAGGTCGAGATCGGCGGCGCCGTCGCTGTCCACCGCGGCCGGCGCGATCTCGAGGTCGCCGAGCGTGACCAGCGGGCCTTCCGACATCAGCGCCGCGCGGCGCACCCGGTTCTCCAGCTCGCGCACATTGCCCGGCCAGCGATGCGCCGCGATCGCCTCCGACGCGGCGGCGTCGAAGCCGCGCAGCCGACGGCCGTGCTCGCGCGCGAACTTCGCCAGGAAGAACCGGCCCAGCAGCAGCGCATCGCCCACCCGCTCGCGCAGCGGCGGGATGCGGACCGTCACGGCGTTCAGGCGATAGAGCAGGTCGCCACGGAAGCGCCCGCTCTCGGCCTGTTCCTCCAGCGGCTGGTTGGTGGCGGAGACCACGCGCACATCCACCCGGATGGGCGTGCGGCCGCCGATGCGCTCGATCACCTGGTCCTGCAGGAAGCGCAGCAGCTTCGCCTGCAGCGCCACCGGCATCTCGCCGATCTCGTCGAGGAACAGCGTGCCGCCATGCGCCGTCTCGATGCGGCCCGCCACCTGGCGCACCGCGCCGGTGAAGGCGCCCTTCTCATGGCCGAACAGTTCGCTTTCCAGCAGCGTCTCCGGGATCGCCGCGCAGTTCAGCGCCACGAAGGTCTTGCCCGCGCGCGGCCCCATCTCGTGCAGGGCGCGCGCCAGCGCCTCCTTGCCGGTGCCGCTCTCGCCCAGCAGCAGCACGGGGACCGAGACGCCGGCCAGCCGCTCCACCGTGCGGCACACCTTCAGCATGCCCTCATCCGCCGTGACGATGCCCTGGATCGGCGAGGAGCGTGGCGCGACGGCAAGCCGCTGGTTCTCCTCCTCCAGCTCGCGCAGGCGCAGCGCGCGCTCGATCACGGTGCGCAGCACCGCGACATCCACCGGCTTCTCGCAGAAATCATAGGCGCCGAGGGCCACGGCGCGCAGCGCGTTCTCCCGCTGGCCCTGGCCGGAAGCGACCACCACCGGCAGGTTCGGCGTTCCCGCCCGCAGCATCTCGAGCGTGGCGAAGCCCTCGCTCACGCCTTCCGCATCCGGCGGCAGGCCGAGATCGAGCAGCACCGCATCCGGCTGCTCGCGCTTGGCCATCGCCTCGGCCTGCTTGCGGTCGTTCGCGACGACGACGCGGCAGTTCGGGAAGGCCCAGCGATACTGCGCGCAGAGCCCGGGATCGTCCTCGACGATCATGAGCTTCGGCTTGCTCATGCGGCCCCCCGCATCGCCGCGGCGGCGATGGCGACGGGTGCCGGCGGCTCCCCTGCCACGCCGCGCGCCGGCAGCACGATCCGCATCGTCGTGCCCGCGCCGGGGCGGCTCAGTACGGTGAGCTCCCCGCCTGCCTCACGCAGCAATTCGCGCGCCTGCCACGCGCCGATGCCGCTGCCCTGCCGCTTCGAGGTGCTGAGCGGGCGGAACAGCTCGTCGCGGACGAACTCCGCCGACATGCCCGGCCCGCGATCCATGACGTCCACGACGAACTGCGATCCTTCCTGGCGCACCTGCACGCGAACCGGCTCGCCCGGCGGCGAGGCTTCCGCGGCATTGTTCATAAGATGCCCGACCGCCGTGTCGAAGCGGGACGCCGCGATCGCGGCCAGCGCCGCGCCCTCATGCCCCGTCACCTCGACCGCATAGGGCTTGGCGGCGGCCAGGGCCTGCAGGCGTTCAAGCGGCGAGATCGCCTCGGCCGCCCCTTCCGGCACGTCGCCGGGCTGGCCCAGCCGCACGATCAGCGCGTTGATGCGAGCCGTGGAGGCTCGCACGGTCACCAGCATGTCGTGCTGGAACTCCGGGTCCGCAAGGTTCTCCTCCGCATTGGCGAGCAGCAGCGAAAGCTGGCTGGACACGGTCTTCACGTCATGCGCGACGAAGGCGAAGCGCTTCGCATAGTCGGCCAGCCGGCGCTCGTCCACCAATCGTTCGGCGGCGCGCCGTTCCGCCAGGAACATGGCCACCTGCCGCCCCAGCATCCGCAGCAGCTCCGCCACCTCGCGGTCGAGCTTGAAGGGCGCGCGCGGCGGCGCCAGCAGCACCACGCCCGCCAGCCCCTCGCGCCCATGCGCCAGCGGCACCGCGAGCCAGAGCGGGCCGTAGGCGCGGCGCAGGTCGCGCAGCGCGGGATCCTCCGCCGGCAGCGCCACCACCTCCTGCCCGGCGCCGATCTGGGCCATCAGCGCGTGCTCCGCGCCGAGCGACTGGTGCTCCGCGGGCAGGTTCCAGGAGCCGGCCCAGCGCAGGCCCGCCTCGCCGGGGTCGCGCTGCAGCAGCACGCCGGCGGGGCTGTCCACCACATCCGCCACCACCCGGATCGCCCGCTGCTCCGGTGCCATCGGCTGCTCGCCGGCCGACAGCGCCTCCACCGCGCGCAGCCATTCGCGGCGGTAGTCGTAGCGCGCGGTGAAGAAGTGATCGACGATCATGCCGCGGAATCGCGATCGCACCGTGCCCGAGGTCAGCGCCACGGCCAGCCCGATCAGCGCCACCGCCAGCAGGCTGATCTGCGCCGCGGCGCCCCAGGCGACATCGAGCCAGCGCAGGATCTCGCCCAGCGCGCCCACCGCCAGCAGGAAGGCGCCGGCCACCACCAGCGTCGCGCCATGGAACACCACCTGGCGGGAGACCGGCGGATCGCGCCGCCAGCGGGCGTCGCGCACTGCCGCAACGGCCAGCAGCGGCGTCACCGCCGCCGTCAGCGCCGCGCGTGCATCGAGCAGCGGCACCGAGACCTGCTGCGACAGCGCCGCCTCGGCATACAGCAGCACGTCGAAGGCGGAGAGGCCGCCGAGCGCGATCGCCGGCAGGCCGACATGCCAGCGTTCCGCCTCGCCCGCGGTGCGGAACAGGTTCTCCGCCATCAGCACCACCAGCAGCGCCAGCATCAGCCGCGCGAGCGTCCCGAAGGCCCCGAGGTCGGAGGCGAATTCCGGCGTGCCGCGGTCGAGCAGCGTGACCAGCATCGCGATCGCGGCGCCGGCTGCGGCCGTGATCGCCAGGGCAGGCATCAGCGCCCCGGCGCGCTGCCCGGCGATGCGGCGGAAGAAGAAGCCCAGCACCAGCAGCCACACCAGCCAGCGCCCGATCTCCAGCGCCGCCGCCAGCCGCTGCGCCCAGTCCTGGCCGTTGTGCAGCGCATAGGCATAGCTGCCCGCCCAGAGCGCGGCGATGCCGCAGGCCGCCGCCAGCAGCCGAGCCGCCTTGCCGCGCCCCGCCGAAAGCACGAGCGCGGTCCACACGAGGCAGACCGCGGCCGAGCCGGCATGCAGGACGAAGGAGGCGGCGCTCACGGCCCGCGCTTGTGGCCCGCCTGTCCGGCGCCGCGCCTCATCGCGAGCCCTCCTGGAACAGTACCACGCGCACGGTGGCGACCAGGATCAGCAGGTCGAGGAACAGGCTGCGTCGGCGCACATAGTACAGGTCGTATGCCAGCTTCATGCGGGCATCTTCCACGGAAGCGCCGTAGGGATAGTTAACCTGCGCCCAGCCCGTGATGCCGGGCTTCACCACCGCGCGGTCGTTGTAGTGCGGGATGATGCGGCCGAGCTGCTCGACGAAGGCCGGCCGCTCCGGCCGGGGGCCGACGAAGGCCATGTCGCCACGCAGCACGTTCAGCACCTGCGGGATCTCGTCGATGCGCGTAAGGCGGATGAAGCGGCCGACCCGCGTCACGCGGTCGTCCCGCCGGCTGGCCCAGACCGGCGCGCCGGCGGCCTCCGCATCGGTGCGCATGCTGCGGAACTTGAACAGGGTGAAGACCCGCCCGCCGCGGCCCACGCGCTCCTGCCGGTAGAAGACCGGGCCGGGGCTGTCGAGCTTGATGGCGAGCGCCGTGATCAGCAGCAGCGGCATGGTGACGAGCAGCAGGATGGCGCCGAGCAGGATGTCGAAGCCGCGCCGGAACAGCGCCTCCACCGGGCCTTCGCGCATGCCGTTGGACCGCGCGAGCCAGCCCGGCGGCAGGCGCTCGATGTCCACGCGCGCCAGGTGATGCTCCAGGAAGTCGGTCTCGCCCATCACCTGGATGCCTGCCGCCTCCAGCCCGCGCGAGAGCGAGGGGGGCAGGCTGGCGGGGTCGTCGGCGATGACCATGCGGATGCGCTCCGCGCGCAGCCGCGCGGGGTCGAGCCGCGTCTCGAGGTCGGCGGGTAGGAGGCTCATCGCCACCTGGAAGCGGCCGTTCGGGCCGAGCGCGCCCTCCGCCTGGTCGAGCCGCGAGGCCCCGCCCCGGGCGGCGCGCACCACCGCCACGCGCTGCACCAGGCGGCCGCTGCGCCGCGCCGCCGCGAAGCCGAGGCGCGTGGTGACCACCGCGCCGACCACCGCGAGCGTCACGCCCACCAGGTGATTGCCGAGCTGCACGCCGTCCGCCGGGCCGATCATGGCCAGCACCGGCAGCAGCACCATCATGAGAAGGCCAGCCACCAGCACGCCGACCAGCAGCTTGCGCACGCGCGCGAAGGCTTCCGGCTGGTAGAGCCCCGTGGCGCCGCCGATGATGCCGCAGGCGACCGCGACCGGCACCGCCAGGATGCCGCCCTGGTCGGCCGGCATGCCCACCTGCAGAACCAGGAGCGCGAACACGGCGAGGAAGCACAACAACGCATCCGCGACGTAGAGCAGCAGCATGTCAGATCGGACGCTGTGCCCGAACAGGCTGGTCATCCCGCAGACCCCCACAACCTGTAGACGTGAAACCGTTATGGCGACGCGTCCTGCGTGCAGAGACCAGGGGGGCCGGTCCGGCGCATCCCTATCCCTCTGTTTCGCTTTAACAAAATACTAACGCCTGATCAAGCTACCACTTTGCGTAGACTGCAACTTGTCACAAAACAGAGACTTGCTTGCATTGTTCAACACAAACTTGGGCGCTTGGTTCAGGCGGGGAGCGGGACGTGTACGCGAAAAGGGCCGGCAACTTACGCTGCCGGCCCTCCCGCAGGGAGCCCCTTGCGAGGGCTCTCCGAAATGTTACGGGCTCAGGCCTTGCGGCGCATCGCCACGCCGAGGCCCGCCAGGCCCAGGCCGAACAGCGCCATGCTCATCGGCTCCGGCACCGGGATGTTCACGCTGGCCTCGGAGTCGATCACCGCGCCACCCGAGAAGGACCCCTGGGTCTGCGTCACGGTCAGGCGGACCTCGGCGAAGTTCGCGTCGGGCGGATTGACGGTCGGGGTGAAGGTGCCCTGGATGATGATGTTCGCGAAGGCGCTCGGCGTGATGCTGCGGGACACCACCGTGCCGGTGAAGCTGCCGAAGCTGCCGCTGAAATTCACCGCGCTGCCGAGCGTCGCCGTCACCGAGAAGGCGCCGATGGTCGTGCCGGCCGCGGCGATGTAGTCGCCATCGTTCGGCCCTTCGTAGGTGCCGCTGCCGATGTTGATCTGCACGCCATTGGCGAGGTTGCCGTTGGTGGTGATCGTGCTCAGGTCGATCGAGGAGTTGCCGGCGATCGGCGCGGCGTTGGCCGCCACCGACATGCAGGCGGCCAGCGCGGTGCCGGCCAGGAGACGCGTGATCTTCATGTCGTGCTCACCCTGATTGAAATGCCCGGGCCGGGATTGGCCACGCGGTTGACAAAGCAAGGTATATGCCAAGCCGTTAAGTATTTGATTTCATATCAGTTTTGCGCAGAAGGTTTTGTCACCTAGCCCACATTGTAAAGAAATCCGACTCTAACGAATGACAATTCATCCCAAAACCGAGACATTTTCGTTCGTCCGGGCGGGGGTGCGCGTCGGCGCGGTCGCCGGGGCGCGCGGGCAGACGCAAAAAAAGGCCGGCAGCCCTCGCTGCCGGCCCTCCGATGGCGAGCCCCCGCCGGGGGCTCGCGATCCGGTCGGGATCAGGCCTTGCGGCGCATCGCCACGCCGAGGCCGGCGAGGCCCAGGCCGAACAGCGCCATGCTCATCGGCTCCGGCACGTTCACGGTGCGCTCGGAATCGATCACCGCGCCACCCGAGAAGGAGGTCTGGGTCTGCGTCACCGTCAGGCGCACCTCGGCGAAGTTCGCGTCCGGCGGGTTAACCGTCGGGGTGAAGGTGCCCTGGATGATGATGTTGGCGAAGGCGTTCGCCGTGATGCTGCGGGACACCACCTGGCCGGTGAAGCTGCCGAAGGCGCCGCTGAAGCTCACGGCGCTGCCGACCGTGGCGGTCACCGAGAAGGCGCCGATGGTCGTGCCGTCCGCGGCCAGATAGTCGCCCGCCGCCGGCGCCTCGTAGGTGCCGCCGGAGATGTTGATCTGCACGCCGTTCGCGAGGTTGCCGTCGGTGGTGACGCCGCTGAGGTCGATGGAGGAGCTGCCCTCGATCGGCGCGGCATTGGCCGCCACCGACATGCAGACGGCCAGCGCGGTGCCGGCCAGGAGACGAGACATATTCATTTTTTGCGCACCCTGGTGGAAGGTCCTGGCCGGGATTGGCCATGCGGGTGAGCAAGCAATGGGCGTGCCAGACAGACAACTTTCTGGAATCAAACCATTTTGAGAGCGCCCGCCGGCCGTCCCTCTGCCCCCTGTAAAGAAAGCCGACGCAAACAATGCGGCTTGACACGAAAAAAGAGACATGTTCCTATCGTGTCACGAGGGATTGGACATGCTTTCGCCGCTTGGAGGGATCGCAGGGACGCAAAAAAGGCCGGCAGCCTTCGCTGCCGGCCCTCTGATGGCGAGCCCCCGGCGGGGGCTCGCGATCCGGTCGGGATCAGGCCTTGCGGCGCAGCGCCACGCCGAGGCCGGCGAGGCCCAGGCCGAACAGCGCCATGCTCATCGGCTCCGGCACGTTCACGGTGCGCTCGGAATCGATCACCGCGCCGCCCGAGTAGGAGGTCTGGGTCTGCGTCACCGTCAGGCGCACCTCAGCGAAGTTCGCCTCCGGCGGCTGGTTGGTCGGGGTGAAGGTGCCCTGGATCACGATGTTGGCGAAGGCGTTCGGCGTGACGTTGCGGGACACCACTTGGCCGGTGAAGCTGCCGAAGGCGCCGCTGAAGCTCACGGCGCTGCCGACCGTCGCGGTCACCGAGAAGGCGCCGATGGTCGTGCCGTCCGCGGCAACGTAGTCGCCCGCCGCCGGCGGCTCGTAGACGCCGCCCGAAACGTTGATCTGCACGCCGTTGGCGAGGCTGCCGCTGGTCGTGATCGAGCCGAGGTCGATCGAGGAGCTGCCCTGGATCGGCGCGGCATTGGCCGCCACCGACATGCAGACGGCCAGCGCAGTGCCGGCCAGGAGACGAGACATATTCATCTGTTGCTCACCTTGAGTTGACTGTCCTGGCCGGGAGCGGCCACGCAGACGTGAATGCAAGCTGCATGCCACGTCCATAATCTGTTGTAATCAAACCGATCCTGCCGCCAGGGTTGAGCGGGATTGCGCGTCCTGTAAAGAATGGCGACACGGCAACGAGCCGGCGTCGAGCCTTGCCGCGCGCCCGCCAGCCCAGCCCCAGGATCGCCCCCGCGCCGATGACGCTCTCGGTTCGTCCGCAGCCCTTCGACGGCTTCTGTGCGCTCGGCCGCGACTGGCGCGCGCTCGAGGCGACCATCCCGGCCTCGGTCTTCCAGAGCTGGACCTGGGTCGGATGCCTCGCGGAAGAGCGGTTTCCCGACCCGGTGGTGCTGCGCGCCGAACGGCAGGGCAGGCTGGTCGGCCTCGCCCTGTTCAACCGCCGCCGCGGCCTGCTGCACCTGGGCGAAAGCGGCGACCCGGAGCGCGACCGGCCCTTCGTCGAGCACAATGGCCCGCTCGCCGCCGACCCCGAGGTCGCCGCGGCCCTGCTGCGTGCCGCCTGGTCGGTGCCCGGCACGCGCGGGCTCGTGCTGGGCGGCGTGCCCCCGGCTCTGGTGCAGGCCGCGCGCGGCGTCGCCGTCCGGCGCCAGGACCGCCCCTCTCCGCTGCTCGATCTCGCCGCGCTGCGGGCGGCGGGTGGCGACCTCGCGACGCGGCTCAGCGCCAACACGCGTCAGCAGATCCGTCGCTCGGACCGTTTCTATGCCGCCGGCGGCACGCTTGAACTCACCCGGGCGGGCGCGGCCGAGGAGGTGGCGGCCTGGTTCCCGGACTTCGTCGCCCTGCATGAGGCGACGTGGCGGCGTCGGGGCCAGGCCGGCGCCTTCGCCACCCCCTTCCTGGAGCGTTTCCATCGCAGCCTGATGGCGCGCGCGATGGCCGACGGGGTGCTGGACCTGCTGCGGCTCACCGGTCCGGGCGGGATTGTCGGTCTTCTTTACAATCTCCACCACCGCGGGATCACCTACGCTTATCAGAGCGCCCTTGCGGACCCTGCGGGGCATGCGGCGGCCAAGCCGGGGCTCAGCTGCCACGCCCGGGCGATCGCGCTGGCGCTCCGGCGCGGCGACCAGGCCTATGATTTCCTTGCCGGCAGCCAGCGCTACAAGCTGAGCTTCGCGGACCGCAGCCCGGTCCTTGCCTGGGCGGAACTGGCCCGGCCCTGGTCCCCGCGGGGCATCCTGGGCCGAGTTCGGGCGGCCCTGCCGCGCCCTTCGGCGCCCCGCGCGACGGACCCGGCCAGCACCGGACTGTAAGGGATTCCGACAGCCCCCTGACGGTTCCGCCGCCGGGCGATCACGCCCGCACGAGAAGACGCTTGCTCCGTGTCACGGATTCTTACAATGTAAGGCGAGCCACGGTGGCGCGGCTGTCAAGGTTTTGAATTACTTGATCACAGTTTCTGGCACTGATTTTGCTTAACCTTACATTCGAGGACTCGCCGCTTCGGAAAAGGGGGATTTGATGTTCGTGGCCATGCTCCGCCTGTCCCTCCCCGGTGTCACCCGGAGTCATCTCTCATGATCGAGGATGGTGCCGGCCTGCCCTTCGATGGAGACGGGCACGACCCCATGGGCATGCCGATGGACTGGGCCCGGCCGCCCGCCCGCGTCGCAGAAGTCCCGAAGCGCGCCGTCAACAAGCGCGCCCCGACCGAGGACGACGCGGCGGTGGGCCGGCGGATCCGCGACTGCCGGATCTCGATGGGCCTGTCGCTCAGTGACCTGAGCAGCCAGGTCGGCGTCTCCCAGCCGCAGCTCTACCGCTATGAGTGCGGCCTGACCCGCGTGGCAGCCAGTCGCCTCATCGCCATCGCCGCGGCGCTCGGCGTCTCGATCGAGGCTCTGGCGCGTGGCAACCAACACGGCGCGGACGGCCCGTTGCCCGCCTGCTCCGCGGCCGAGGCCGACCTGTTGCTGCGCGCCTTCAGCAGCATCGGGCAGCCGGAACGCCGCAGCGCGCTGATCGCGCTCGCCCGCTCCATGGCCGACGCCGACCAGGAGGCCCTGGGCGCCCGCTGAGCGACGGCTCCCCTCCCTGAAGGGGGGCGCTTTCGCCGGCGCGCATCATTCGGTAAGCACCTCCGGGCAGGATGACCCCCTTAGGGCCATTGCCGGAGCCGCATGCTCACAACCCTCCGCCGCCGCAGCGCCATCGCCTGGTTCGACTGGCAGTGCCGAGGGATCCTCGACACGCCCCCCTGCGCACGCGCCCCGCGCCGCTGTGCGTCGTCAGCATGGTGCGGTCCGAGCACCTGCGGATGTATCTCCTGGCGATAAAGTCCTTCTACCGCTACATCCCAGGCGGCGAGATCGTGGTGCTCGACGATGGGTCGCTGACGGGCGCGGACCGGCAATTGCTGGCCGCGCATCTGCCCGATGCGACGGTCACGCCACTGGCGGACATCGCCACGGCGCCCTGCCCACGGGGCGGCTGCTGGGAGCGGCTGCTCTATATCCTGGACCGGAGCGATAACAACTACGTGATCCAACTCGATTCCGACGTGCTGGCTTCCGATCCCATTCCGGAAGTGACGGACGCCATCGCGCGGAACACCTCCTTCACGCTGAATTCGGGTGGGGGGATGGGGATCGAGACGCTGGAACAGGCCGCGGCGCGCGTCGCCGGCTACAGCGAGGAGCATCTGCAGCCCGCCGCCGAGCAGAAGCTGCCGCTGCTGCCGCCGGAGGCCGGCGGGCGGCTGTATGTGCGGGGCTCGGCGGGCTTCGCGGGCTTCGCCCGCGGCCGGCATGCGCGCGGGCAGGCGGAGGCCTTCTCGGTGGCCATGCAGGCGCTGCTGGGTTCGCGCTGGGCGGAATGGGGCAGCGAGCAGATCGCCTCGAACTACCTGATTGCGAATTCGCCGGGCGGCGCGGTGCTGACCTGGCCCACCTATGCCTGCTTCGAGCCGAACCTCGACCCGGCGCTGTCGCGGCTGCTGCACTTCGTCGGCAGCTGGCGCTTCGACCGCGGCGTCTACGCATCCCGCGCGCGGCGGCTCATCTCGGAGCTGGAACGGGAGACCGTCTCATGAGCCCTTTCCGGCGCCGGTCACATTGTCACGATTCATGCAAAATTCAGTGTCTCGCCTCATGGTGAGCGACAGCGCGGTATGGGAAGGATGCCGGCCGGTGGCGGGTTGCGGCGCTTTTGCTGCGGCCGTGCCGCTACCCGGCCGTGCGTGCCGCTGCACAGAAAGCATTTCGTCCAGCTACCATCTGGGCGAAAAATGAGTTAAGGATCTCGCGGCGGACAACCACAAGGCGTGCCCGCGAGGGTCGCTGCCAGGGTCGCGAAGCGTTTCATTGTTTCACAGGAGGCCGGGCATGGCGTCGTTCCAACTCAAGGCGCTGGGAAACATGAGGGTGCTTCGGGCCATCGCCCTGCTGCTGCCGCTTGCCGCCGCGGCCTGCCAGCCGCCGCCGGCGGAGCCGTCCACCATGGCCGCCGCGCCGCAGGTCACGCCCGACTACGTGATCGGGCCGGGTGACTCCCTCTCCGTCTTCGTCTTCCGTTCGCCCGAGCTCAGCATGGAGGTTCCGGTCCGCCCCGACGGCCGCATCTCGCTGCCGCTGGTCGAGGACATCGAGGCGGCGGGCCGCACCCCGGTGCAGCTCAGCCGCCAGATCGAGGAGCGGCTGAAGCAGTATGTGCGCGAGCCGAGCGTGACGGTGATCGTCCGCGGCTTCGTCGGTCCGGCAAGCCGGCAGGTCCGCATCGTGGGCGAAGCCGCGCAGCCGCGCGCCATCGCCTTCCGCGAAGGCATGACCGTTCTCGACGCGCTGATCGAGGCCGGCGGCCTGACGCGCTACGCCGCGGGCAACAGCGCGCGGCTGATCCGGCGCGAGAGCACGTCGCAGGAGACGATCCCGCTGCGCCTGAACGACCTGCTGCGCACCGGCGACCTCAGCCAGGACCTGGCGCTGCGGCCCGGCGACACCCTCGTGATCCCGCAGGGCTGGTTCTGACGTGACGCAGATCCTCAACGAGGTACGGCGCTATGCCAGCGCGGGCTGGCAGCACAAGTGGAAGGCGCTGCTGCTCGCCTGGGTCGTCTGCATCGCTGGCTGGGCCTATGTCTACACGCTGCCGAACCAGTACCGGTCCAGCGCGCGCATCCACGCCGATGCGGATGCGATCCTCGGGCAGGTGCTGAGCGGCATCGCGGTGGACAACCGCCCCTCCGGCCAGGTCGAGACGCTGCAGCGTACCCTGTTCAGCCGCCCGAACCTCGAACGCGTGGCCGCGCGCACCGGCCTCGACCTGCGCGCCGACAGCGCGGCCTCGCGCGAGGCGATGCTGAGCCGGCTGGAATCCAGCCTCCGGCTCGGCCTGCAGACGCGGAACCTGTTCACCATCACCTACACCGACACGGATGCGCGCATGTCGCGCGACGTGGTGCAGGCGCTGCTGACGCTCTTCATGGAGCGTGCAACCGCGAACGACCGCCAGCAGATGGAGAATGCGCGGAACTTCGTGAACCAGCAGATCCAGGCCTATGAGATACAGCTGCGCGAGGCGGAACAGCGCCGCGCCGAGTTCCGCGCGCGCTACGCCGACCTGCTGCCCTCCGAGACGGGCGGCGGCGCCACCGGCCTCGAACAGGCGCGTCAGCGCCTGTTGACCAACCGCGGCAACCTGCAGGATGCCGTCGCACGGCGCGAGCGCCTGAAGCAGGAGCTGGAGCAGACGCCACAGGTTCTGCGCGCCGGCGAGGGCGGCACCGGCAATCCCGCGCTGGCCGAGGCCGAGCGGACCCTGCGCGAGCTGCGCCTGCAATACACCGATGCGCACCCCGCGGTGGCCGCCGCGCGAGCCCGCGTGGCGGAGGCCCGCGCTTTGGGCGGGGGCGGGGGCGGCGGCGGCACGATCCGCAACCCGCTCTACGAGCAGATCCGCACGCGCCTGCTGGATGCCGATGCGCAGATCGGCACGCTGGAGCGCCAGGTCCGCCAGGAGCAGGCCAATGTGGAGCGGCTTGAGGCGCTGGCCCGCACCGTGCCCCAGCTGCAGGCGCAGTTCGCCAACATGGACCGCGACTACAGCGTGCTCCGCCGCTCCTACGAGGAACTGCTCGAGCGCCGGGAGTCGGTGCAACTCGCCGGCGCCGCGCGCTCCGAGGCGGAGCGCGTGCGGCTCGAGGTGGTGGACCCGCCGACGGTGCCGCTGGCCCCGATCGGACCGAACCGCCTGCTGCTCGGCACCGCCGTGCTGCTCGCCGGGCTCGGCGCGGGGGCGGGCCTCGCCCTGCTGTTCGTGCTGCTCGACCGCAGCTTCTATACGGTGACGGATCTGCGGAAGCTCGGCCTGCCGGTGATCGGCAGCATCTCCTCGACCGAGCCGGCACGCAGCCAGCGCTTCGCCGCCTTCGCCTTCGCCTGCGGCTTCGGGCTGCTGATCTTCGCCTACGGCATGGTGACCGCCGGCGGTCCGGCGCTCATCGCACGCATCCCCAACCTGGTTGCGAGGTTCGTCGCGTGACCACGCCCCCTTCCGGCCGTCATCTGGTCGAACGCGCGATGGAGGCGATGCAGGGCGCCACCATCGCCGATCCGCGCCCGCCCGCGGGCAGCCGCGCCATCGAGGGCGCGGGCGCCACGGCAACCGCGACCGTCGAGCGGCCCGATCCGCCGCCCGCCGCGACCGAAGCCACGCCCGCGCCGCCGCCCGCCCCGCCGGCGGCGAAGCCGGAGCCCATCAGCATCGAGATGCTGCAGAAGGCCGGCTTCGTGGTGCCCGGCGGCGCCGCCGCGCGCTCCCGCGTGACCGAGGAACTCAACGTCGTGCAGCACCAGATCCGCCGCACGGTGCAGGCGACGGAGCCCGCGGAGGGCCGGATCCAGCGGCTGGTGCTGGTCACCAGCGCGCGGCCGGGCGAGGGGAAGACATTCTGCTCGCTCAACATCGCCGCACGGCTCGCGATCGGCTCCGCCGAGCAGGTCATCCTGGTGGATGGCGACAGCAAGCAGCACCACTCCATCACCCACCTGCTTGAGCGCGACACGGTGCCGGGGCTGCGTGCGCTGGCACAGAACCCGATGCAGCGCCCGGACACGCTGCTGCAGCCGACCGCCGTGGAGCGGCTGAACTTCCTGTCCTACGGCCCGGCCGCGCCCGGGCATTCCGGGCTGCCCTCGGGCGCCATGCTGGCGCAGGCGATCGCCAGGCTCGCCTCGGCCATGCCCAACCGCATCATCGTGATGGACGCGCCGCCCTGCCTCTACACCAGCGAGCCGACCGCACTAGCCTCGGTGGCCGGTCAGGTGGTGCTGGTGGTGCGCGCGGAATCCACCCAGCGCGACGAGGTGGAAGGCGCGCTCGACATGGTCGAGAGCTGCCCGAACCTGCAGCTGCTGCTCAACCGCACGCGGATCGTGCCGACCAACACCTTCGGCGCCTACGATTACTACGGCTACTACAGTGGCTGAGCGGCCCGCGATGCGCCGGGGCGGGCGCCCGGGGCGCAGCCGGACCGGCCTGGCCGCCGGCATGCTGCTGATGGGCGCCGCCGCGCCCGCGGCCGCGCAGGGCCTGTTCGGAGGCGACCCGATCCCCGGTGCGACCACCGGTCTGTCCCGGCCCCTCAGCCCCTTCATGACGCCGCTCGAGCCGGGACGCAGCGCTGCGCCGAACTTCTGGCAGCCGGACCTCCTGCCCGACATCGCGGGCGCGCCGCGCGGGGCCGGGGAGCCCACGCCGCCCTGGCGCTTCGGCGGCAGCGTGGTCGGCTCGGCCTCCTACACGGACAACGTCCGCAACAGCGTGACCAACACGGAATCGGACGTGTTCTTCACCCTGACGCCGCGGGTGACCGCGACCGCGGACACCGCCAGCCTCGTCGGGTCCGCGACCTATGCGCCGCGGTTGCGCTACTACCTCAACAACCCGAACCAGAACGGCGTGGACCAGCGCTTCGCGGCGCAGGGCCTCGGCACCCTCATCCAGGACAGGCTCTTCGTCGAGTTCAGCGCGGTCGGCGACGTGCAGTCGGTGTTCGGTGACTTCGCGGGCGCGCAGTTCGAACCCGACAACCAGCAGAACCAGATCCAGACCGCGTCCTACCGCATCTCGCCGTACCTGCAGCACCGCTTCGGCGACTTCGCGATCGCGCGCCTCGGCTACGCCTTCCGCCAGGTCGTCCAGGACGGCAACGCGTCCTTCGCGGAAGGGGAGACGACGCCCTTCTTCGTCTCGACGGGCTTCACTTCGAACCAGTTCTACGGGACCCTGAACTCCGGCGACTCCTTCGGGCGGCTGGGCTGGACCCTGACCGCGAGCTCGACGGACTTCGCTGGCGACAACGTCTATGACGGCGCCTACAACCGCATCTACGGCGCGCAGCTGCGCTACGCCGTCACGCGCGAACTCGCCGCCCTGGTGGACGGCGGCTGGCAGGACCTGCGCTACAACGGCGTCAATCCGTACGAGGTGAACGATCCGGTCTGGGGCGTCGGCTTCCGCTACCAGCCGGACGAGTTCAGCTTCCTCACCGTGCGCTACGGCCAGTTCGACGGCCAGACCTCCTGGTTCGCGAATGGCGGGCTCGACATCGGCGTGCGCACGCGCATGTTCGTGAATTACTCCGAGCGGCTGTCGAACTCAGGGCTGAACACCGGCGACGCGCTGTCGCAGCTGCGCGTGGACGAGCTCGGCAACCTGGTGAACGTCTCCACCGGCGCCCCCGCCGCGCTGGCCTTCGGCAGCCCGCTGCAGAACGTCCAGAGCGGCATCTTCCTGCAGCGCCGGGCCGCGCTGGCCTTCAGCCACACCCTGACGCGCGACACCTTCTCGCTCGGCTTCAGCTGGCAGGACAGCGACCCGGTCGCGATCGCGCAGGGCACGCAGCCCTTCTCCCAGACCACGCGCTCCGTCAGCCTCGGCTGGAACCGCGCGCTGGAGCCCGGGATGACGCTGGTGGCGGCCGGGCGCTACGGCATCAGCGAGCCCGAGAACAGCGGCGAGCTGCGCAACTATTCCCTCACCGTGGGCGTCACCCGCGCCCTGACGGAGCGCCTCGTGGCCTCCCTGCTCTATCAGTTCACCAGCCGAGAGACGAACGAGTTCGGCGGGACCGCGGACCGGAACCTGATCACCTTCTCGCTGAGCCAGGCCTTCTAGGGAGCGTCGGAGATGCATATCGACATCTACGGCTTCCACGAACATCCCTTCCTGATGACGCCGGATGCCCGGCTGTTCTTCCCCTCCTCCGTCCACAGCCGCGCGCATGCGCATCTGATGTACGGCCTTGCGCAGGGCGAGGGCTTCGTCGTCGTCACCGGCGAGGTCGGCGCGGGCAAGACCACGCTGGTCGAGCGCTTCTGCAGCGACCTCGATCCCGCTTCCTTCGTCGTCGCGCGCATCATGACCACGCAGGTCGCCGGCGACGACCTGCTCCGCCTGGTCGCGGACGCCTTCCATGTCTCGGCCGAGGGCGACAAGGCCGCGGTGCTGCGCGGCATCATGAGCGCGCTGCGCACCGCCGACCGGCGCCACGTGCTGATCGTGGACGAGGCCCAGGCCCTCACCCCCGCGGGACTCGAGGAACTGCGCATGCTGTCGAACATCACCGATGGCGGGCGCGCGCTGCTGCAGACCATCCTGCTCGGCCAGCCGCAGCTGCGCCGGCTGATCGCCAGCCCCGACCTCGACCAGCTGCGCCAGCGCATCCTCGCCTCCTTCCACCTCGGCGGCCTGTCGCGGGAGGAGACTCGCTCCTACATCGAGCACCGGCTGCGCGCGGTGGGCTGGACCGGCAATCCCTCCTGGGACGACCGCGCCTTCGACATCGTGCACCGCTACACCAGCGGGATCCCCCGCCGGATCAACCGGCTCTGCTCGCGCGTGCTGCTGGCCGGCGCGCTGGAGAAGGCGCCGCATCTCACCGCCGACCTCGTGGAGGCGACGGCGGTCGAGCTGGAGGATGATCTCGGCGCCGGCATGGTGCAGGGCAGCTACATGCCGGGCCTGCCGCGCCTGACGCCGGAGATGGAATCGCAGATCGAGGCGCTGGAGAAGCGCATCGATGGCCTGGAGCGCACCATGGCGCGGCGCGAGCGCGCCTTCACCCGCCTCATGGACTTCCTCGCCGAGCTGACCGGTCCGCGCCGATGAGCGCGCCCCCCCTCCGCAATGCCATGAGCGTGGACGTGGAGGACTGGTTCCAGGTCCAGGCCTATGCCGGCGCGATCAGCCGCGACCGCTGGGAGGGGCTGGACCGCCGCGTCGAGGCGAACACCGAGCGCGTGCTCGCGATCTTCGAGCGCGCCGGCGTCCGCGCCACCTTCTTCACCCTGGGCTGGGTCGCCGAACGTCATCCGGCGCTGATCCGCCGCATCGTCGCAGGCGGCCACGAGCTCGCCAGCCACGGCCACGGGCATGAGCTGGTCCACCAGATCGGCCTCGACCGCTTCCGCGCCGACATCCGCCGCGCCAAGCGCGTGCTCGAGGACATCGGTGGCGTCGCGGTGCGCGGCTATCGCGCGCCCACCTTCTCCATCGGGCCGAAGCTCACGCCCTGGGCGCATGACGTGCTGGCCGAGGAAGGCCACGCCTATTCCTCCTCGCTCTTCCCGATCCGCCACGACCTCTATGGCGACGCGGAAGCGCCGCGCGATCCCTGGCTGCCTTCGGTGATGGGCGTGCCGGAACTGCCGATGACCACGGTGCGCGCCATCGGGCGCAACCTGCCCTGCTCCGGCGGCGGCTGGTTCCGCCTGGTGCCCTATCCGGTGTTCCGCACCGGCCTGCGTCGCGTCAACGGCGTCGAGCGTCGGCCCGGCATCTTCTACTTCCACCCCTGGGAAGTGGACCCCGGCCAGCCGCATGTGCCGGAGGCCAGCCGGGGTGCGCGCTTCCGCCACCGCGTCGGGCTGGAGAGCATGGTGCACCGGCTGGAGAAGCTGCTGCGCGACTTCCGCTGGGACCGCATGGACGCAGTCTTCGCCGACACGATCGGCGGCGCTGCGGCAGCGCCCAGCGCACCGCAGCGCCAGGCAGCCTGACGGCCCGCATGTCCGTTGTCATCCGGGAACTGGACGCGGGCTCCGCCGCCGCATGGGACCGCTTCGTCCGCGAGACGCCCTCGGCCACCTTCTTCCACCTGGCGCCCTGGGCCGAGGTGATCCGCCGCGCCTTCGGCCATCCGACGCACTACGTCTTCGCCGAGCAGGACGGCGCGATCGTCGGCGTGCTGCCGCTGGCGCGGATGAAGACGCTGCTGTTCGGCGACCTGCTCGCCTCCACGCCCTTCTGCGTCTATGGCGGCAGCGTCGCCGTCACGCCGGAGGCTGCGGCGGCGCTGGAGGCGCATGCGATGGCGCTGCGCGCGAGGCTCGGCTCTCCCGCGCTGGAATTCCGGCGGGAAGCGGAAGCCGATCCCGGCTGGACCGAGCGCGCCCCGCTCTACTTCACCTTCCGCAAGCCGATCGTCGCCTTCGACGATGACGTGAAGGGAATGGAGAAGAACATCCCGCGCAAGCAGCGGGCGGAGGTGCGCAAGGGGCTGACGAAGTTCGCCCTGCGCTCCACCTCCGACAGCGACATCGACGTGCTGCACACGATCTACGCCGAGAGCGTGCGCAACCTCGGCTCGCCGGTCTTCCCCAAGCGCTACTTCCGGCTGCTGGCCGAGCGGTTCCCGGGCGAGCACGACGTCACCACGGTGTGGCAGGACGGGACGCCGGTCTCCTCCGTGCTGAACTTCCACTTCCGGCAGGAGGTGCTGCCCTATTACGGCGGCGGCACGCGCGCCGCGCGCGGCAACGCCGCGAACGAGGTGATGTACTGGGAGGTGATGCGACGCGCGCATCGAGAGCGTGGCGCGACGAGCTTCGATTTCGGGCGCAGCAAGATCGACACCGGCGCCTTCGCCTACAAGAAGAACTGGGGCTTCGTGCCGCAGCAGTTGCACTACTGCTACCGCCTGGCGGAAGGCGCGGCGATCCCGGAGAACAACCCGAACAACCCGAAATACAAGCTGTTCATCGCGATGTGGAAGAAGCTGCCGGTGCCGGTGGCGAATGTGCTCGGCCCGCCGCTGGTGCGCGGCCTCGGCTAGCGGGCGGCAAGACCGTTGAGGCGCCCGGTCGGCAAGCCGGCCGCGGCGACGGCATGCGTCCCGGAGGTGAGGGGAGGCGGCCGGAAGGCCGCCTCCGACACATCAGACCTTGCGGCGGCGGCGCACCGCGGCCAGCCCAACGAGGCCGGCGCCCAGCAGCGCGAGCGTGCCCGGCTCCGGCACCGTGCCGGGATTCGGGTTGAAGTCGCAGTCGCTGCCATCGGTGCAGAGCGCCGACTTCGCCAGGGTCACGAACCAGTCGTCATTGGTGACATCGATGCGGATCCGCACCTGCAGGCCGCCCCCGATGTCGTCCCACAGGCTGGTCGGCACGGCGAAGTCGGTGAAGGAGAAGGTGTCGTTCACGCCAACCAGGCTGCCGAGCTCGATCCAGGTGGCCGTGCTGGTGTCGAAGGCCTCGATGATGTCCACTTCGCCGTCGTCGGAGTCGACGTCGTAGCCGCTGACGCGCAGTGTCGCGGAGGTCGTCGGCGCGGCAATGGCGGCGTGCGTCCAGCTCCAGTCCTCGCCGTTCCCCCGGTAGTAGGGGCTGTCGAAGATCTGGCCGACGGTCGGCACGAAGAAGTTCGTGGGAGCCTGGACAACGCTGACCGCAGCCTGCGACGGCGCGGCAGCAGCGATGCCGAAGAGCACCGCTCCGAAGAGCGCAACTTTCGAGTTCATCTACTTGGATTTCCTGACGTTGAAGACGGGAGTCCACCGGTGAGCAAATCGCGTGCCGAACAGCATCATGCTCAAGCGGGGCGAAATGCAGTATATTTTGTTGCTTGTTGGGCCGCCTGGACGAGGCACAACGTATTCAGCCCCGGCAGAGTGTCAAATATTCCAGAATCGGAAACAAGCCCGGAAAGGCGTGAAGGGCCGAATGCTGCGCCGTAACCCCCTGATTCCCGGAACGAATTACTGATAAGCCGCCCTGCGCGCGGGTGTTAAAATGCCCGACACCGATGAGTGGAGTGAGCCAGTCTCCCATGCCGCGTCGCCTGCTCTTCCTCAGCCATCGCATCCCCTATCCACCCGTGAAGGGCGAGAAGATCCGCGCCTGGCACATGCTGGAGCACCTGGCGCCGCGCTGGGAGATCGAGTGCGGCTTCCTCGTGGATGAC
This sequence comes from Falsiroseomonas bella, assembly GCF_003173615.1. Lineage (GTDB taxonomy): Bacteria > Pseudomonadota > Alphaproteobacteria > Acetobacterales > Acetobacteraceae > Falsiroseomonas > Falsiroseomonas bella. The sequence goes on from NZ_QGNA01000001.1 coordinate 1,775,725, forward strand.
CGCGCGGACATCGCGCATCTGCCGGCGATGGCGAAGGTGGCGAAGCATGTGGAATGGCGCCCCGCGCTCGGCCGCTGGCAATCGGCGGCGCGCGCCCTGCTGCGGCTGCGCCCCGGTGCGCCGCTGAGCCTCGGCTGGTTCCACGAGCCCGGCCTGTTCCGCTGGGCGCAGCAGGGCCTGGCGGCAGGCCGCTACGACGCGGCGCTGGTCTATTCCTCCGCCATGGCGCCCTACGCGATGGGCCGCGCGGGGCAGGGCGTGGTGCGCGTGCTGGACCTGGTGGACGTGGATTCGGAAAAATGGCGCGCCTACGCCGCCGATGCGAAGCCGCCGATGCGCCAGGTCTGGTCGCGGGAGGCGCGGACGCTCCTGGCCTTCGAGCGCCGTGCGGTGATGGAGTTCGACCGCTCCATCTTCGTCTCCGCCGAGGAGGCGCGGCACTTCGCCGAGCTCGCGCCGGAAACGGCGGAGCGCCTCGGCCATGTGGACAACGGCGTCGAGCTGTCGCGCTTCGATCCGGCGCGCGAGTATCCCTCGCCCTTCGCGCCGGATGCCGGGCCCGCGCTGGTCTTCACCGGCACCATGAACTACCGGCCAAATGTCGAGGCCGTGGCCTGGTTCGCGGAGAATGTGCTGCCGCTGCTGCGCGCCGATCCGCCGGCAGGCGCGCGCCCGCCCGAATTCCACATCGTCGGCGCCAGCCCTGCGCCCGCGGTGCTGGCGCTGGCGCAGCTTGAAGGCGTGCATGTGACGGGGCCGGTGCCCGATGTGCGGCCCTACATCGCCCATGCGGCCGTGTCGGTGGCGCCGCTGCGCATCGCGCGCGGAATCCAGAACAAGGTGCTGGAGGCGATGGCGATGGCGAAGCCCGTGGTCGCCAGCCCGCAGGCCTTCGAAGGCGTGCGCGCGGTGCCGGGCCGTGACCTGCTCGTCGCCGATGGCGGGACCGAAACCGCCGCGCGCGTGCGCGAGGTGCTGGAAGGCCGCCATCCGGGGCTCGGCGCCGCCGGCCGCGCCGCGGTCGCCGCCGGCCATGACTGGGCCGCGACGCTCTGCGCGCTCGATCCGCTGCTGGAGCGGGCGGGCTGAGACGGTGCGGCCCGAACCGCCGCGCTGTCTTCTCGTCTGCCACACCTTCCCGCCGCTGATCGGCGGCTCGGCCGGCGTCTATGCCGCGCTCGCGCGCCATGCGGGCGGCGCCATCGCCGTGCTGACCTCGGCGCGGGATGCGGCGACCGGGCGCGAATGGCCGGGCTGGCGCGCGCTTGACGCGGCCGCGCCCTACCCGATCCGGCGACTCCCGCTCGTCCGCCCGCCGCTGGCCGCCGCCGCACCGCGCAACCGCCTGCTGCGCCAGGTCGCCTGGGGCGCCGCGGCGCTTCGCCTTGCGCTCGTCGTGGCGCGGGAAGCGCAGCGTCATCGCGCTGACGCCGTCTGCATCTGCGACGACGAGACGGTGGGCTGGCTCGTGCCCTTCGTGCGCCGCGTGCTGCGTCGCCGCGCGCTGATCTACTGCCATGGCGACGACCTGGTGCAGGCGGATGCGGCGGCCCGCGCGAAGCGCCGGCGCTGGTTCGACGAAGCCGATTGCATCATCGCCGCCGGCCGCTTCCCCGCCGCACGGCTCGCCGGCGCCTATGGCGTGCCGCCGGCGCGCATCGGCGTGGTGCCGAACGGCGTGGACCTCGACCGCTTCCGCCCGCTGCCGCCCGATCCGGCGCGCCGCGCCGCGCTTGGCCTCGCGGAGCGGCGCGTCATCCTGGCGCCGTCGCGCCTCGTGCCGCGCAAGGGCGTGGACCGGCTGATCGCCGCCATGCCCGCGATCCGCGCCGCCCATCCCGAAGCCATCCTGCTCGTCGCCGGCGACGGCCCGCAGCGTGCGGAGCTCGAGGCGCTGGCGCAGGCATGCGGCGGCGCGGAGAGCGTGCGCTTCGCCGGCGCCATCCCGGCGGAGGACATGCCGGCGCTCTACGCGCTCGCCGACTTCGTCGCCCTGCCCAACCGCGCGGAGCCGGGCGAGAGCGATGGCACGCCGCTCGTATTCCTGGAAGCCAATGCCTGCGGCCGCCCGGTGATCGGCGGCCGCGCCGGCGGCACGGCGGAGGCGGTCACGGATGGCCGCAACGGCCTGCTGGTGGACGGCGAGGATTCCGGCGCCATCGCCGCCGCCGCGCTGCGCCTGCTGGACGATCCCGCCTTCGCCGCGCGCCTCGCCGCGGGCGGGCTGGAGGCGGCGCGGGCGGCGGGCTGGGCGGCGCGCACGGCGCAGTTCCTGGCGCTCTGCCGGCCCGGCATGGCGCCGCAGGCATCGCTGGGGTAGGTGCAGGCGCCATGACCAGCCCGGCCATCGAGGTCGTCATCCCCGCCTACAACGCCGCGCCCTTCCTGCGCGCGACGCTGGAGAGCATCGCCGCGCAGACGGTGCGGCCCGCCCGCGTCACCGTGGTGGATGACCGCAGCACCGACGGCACGGCCGATGTCGCACGCGCGGCGGCGGAGGCGCTGCGCGACCGCATCGCGATCCGCGTGCTGCCGAATGCCGGGCCGCAGGGCCCCTCGGCCGGGCGCAACACCGCGATCCGCGACAGCGATGCCGAGTTCATCGCGCTGCTCGATTCCGACGACCTGTTCACCCCCGTCCACCACGCCGCGCTGCTCGGCGCGCTGCATGCCGCGCCCGACGCGCTGCTCGCCTTCGGCGACAACACGCTGTTCAGCGGCGATGCGGTGACGGTGCCGAGCCTGCTCACCGACAGCGGCATCGCCGCCCTGCCGGCGGAGGAGGTCGCGCCCGGCGTCTTCACCCTCGGCGACCGTATGTTCGCGGAGCTGCTGCGCACCACGCCCTTCTGCACCTCCGCCTGCCTGTTCCGCCGCGAGGCGGCGCTGGAAGCCGGGCTGTTCAATGAGGCGATGATGTACAGCGAGGACCAGGATTTCTTCATCCGCCTCGCGCTGCGCGGCCGCTTCGTCTTCACGCGCGAGCAGGTGACGCGCAAGCGCGTGCACGAGACGAACCTCTCCCACGCGCGCAACACGCTGCGCTTCTGCAAGGGCACGGCGGAAGCGGTGGCGCGGCTGGCGCGTGGCGAATCGCGCCTCTCCGCGCCGCAGCAGGCGGCCGTCGCGGCGGCGCTGCGCCCCGCGCTCGGCGGCTACATCTACCACGCCTCGCGCGCCGGCCTCGGCCCCTGGTGGCAGGCGGCGCGGCTGGCGGCGGCGAGCGGCGAGCCCGCGCTGGCCGCGCGGCCCCGCGACCTGCTGCGCGCCCTGTTCAGCCGCTTCCTGTGAGATCGGCGCGGCGCCGCAGCCGCGCGAACAGCACGAGCAGCAGCGCCGCGATCGCCGCCAGCGCCGGGTCGGTGCTGTCGGCGGTGCGCCAGGGGATCCAGGTGCGGAACAGCGCGATGCCGAAGGCGAGGCCGACCACCGCCGGTACCGCGAGCCAGGCGCGCAACCCGGACCGGATCGCGAGCCACAGCAGCGTCCCGTAGAGGAAGGTCTTCAGCAGCACGGCCTGCAGCCCGTTGGCGAGATTGCCGCGCACGACAGAACGGAAGGGCACCCACCCGAAGGGGCGGGGCTCGGCCGCGAGGATGAAGGGCGAGAGGCTCTCGGCCAGCACCGCCGCCAGCATCAGGCCGGCCAGCAGCAGGTCGCCGTGGCGCAGCCGTCGCAGCACCGGCCAGGCCGCCAGCGCCAGGCCGGCCGCCGCCACCTCCGCCGGGTTGACCCGCCGGTCCACGATCGGCACCGCCGCGGCCAGCACCGCAAGGATCAGGGCCGCAAAGGGCAGGGTCCCGCCCAGGCGCGGCCAGGCCGCGGCGAGCAGTCGCGCCGCCGCCAGCCAGAACACCGCCAGCCGCAGCACCCGCCAGGGATCGATCCCGGCCAGGTGGCGCAGCGGCGCAAGGCTCGCGCGCCACTCTCCCCAATCCAGCGCCGGCACATAGGGAAAGAGCCGGTAGGCCAGCCAGCAGCCGAGCAACAGCGCGGCGAAGGGCTCGACGGGACGCAGCCAGGCCCCGGGCAGGCCTGACGCCGGCGGGCGTACCCAGATCGCGACCAGCGCGCCCGCGCCGCCGCCCACCGCGTTCAGCAGCAGGTCGAGCCCGCTCGGGGACCGGCGCGGCACGTGGATCTGGCCGAACTCCATGGCGGCCGAGAGCAGCAGGCAGGCCAGTGCCGCGACCGTCGCCGCGACGGCCGGGCGGAAGCGGGCCTGCAGCACCAGCGCCAGCGCCAAGCCGAGCGGCGCGTAGAGAACCAGGTTGGCCACCAGGTCGCCCCGCCCGCCCGGCCGGCGGTGCAGCGCCTGCAGCACGGCATCGGTCATCGTCGTGCCGTCGGGCAGCGGCCGGAACTGGAAGGGATAGAGCGAGCCGAAGACGATGACGCCCGTCATCAGCACGCCGAGCAGCAGCGCCGCCGCCAGGGCGTCCCGTCCCGGCCCTTCCGAATTCACCTGCCGGTTGCCTCCTCGCGGTCCCACCCAGCATAGGCGGGCCAGCGGGAGGGCGCGACCGCAGCCGCCTAGGTCCTGAACCCAAAGTCCTTGCTGCGACGCGACGCGATCTGATTCACCGTCGGAGTTGACGGGGGATAGGGGCATGTCGCGGTTCGATTTGAGCGAGGCGGAGTGGCGGATCATCGAGCCGTT
>NZ_QGNA01000010.1 GCF_003173615.1 Falsiroseomonas bella
GACCCCAACCAACACAAACACCAACAATCTCCATCCGGCCACCCTTCCCACCGCATAACCCCAAAGGGCCACGCGAACAGGCAGAGCAACCAGAAATACTCCCCTCGCAGATGCACAGATTGAAAGAACAAGACCCTGACCCCGGGCAGGTCGCCCAACCAGGGGCACCACCTCATCGGTGATGGGTTCCCGCCGATTCCGTGGCGAGGGCGACGAAGATAGCGGCCTAAGCCGCCGCTTTCAAGCCCTGCCTTTTCGGCGAACCGGCGAACCGTGTGGTCCGTCGGTGGAGCGGGCTTCTACGGGTCCGTCCTGACCCTGTCAACGCGCTGTCATGCAACACGCGTCATGGCTGCCATCCCATGCTGCATGCTTGACGCGACGATTGCCGGCCGGTCTCGCGCGACAGACGAATCGCGTCAGCCCGCCTTCGGACGGATTGCCGCCGGGTCATGTATCGGTGACCATTCGTCCAGAATACACGGTGTGAGCGACAGCAATAATCGACGTCGCTTAATGAAGAAGGCGAAGATCAGCGCCTTCCCGCCCTGCAATCCCGCGCAGTTGATTGCAGGCCCGGGCCACCGATCATAAGCTCTGCCACGGTGGCAATCTGGCCACCGGTCCATCGCATCAAGGCGACACAGCATGAGAACATGGCTCTTGGCTTCGACTGCCGTCATGGCGGCCATCGGCTTGTCGCCAGGCGCGCAGGCGGATGTCGTGACGCTCGGCTTCAGCGGTGCGGGCGTGCATGCGCGGCTTCAGCTGACCATCGTGCCCTCCTCGCCGACGGGTCCGCTGGTGAACCAGCCCAACACGGTCGATCCGGTCGGATCGTTCACCGTGACCGACATCACCGGCCGCTATTCCAATGCGAGCCTTCCCACGCCGATCATCGGCGCGGAGGTCACCGGCATCGTGCCGCGCACCTTCGATCCGCCGCGCGATCCCTTCCCCACCAACACCATGGCGCCGCGCAGCCTCAGCTTCCTGCCGTCCGGAAATTCCTACGACAACCTGTACTATCCGAACGGCTCGCCGCAGACGGCCAACAACTGGCCGTTCTCCGGCGGCGTGCTCGACATCTACGGCCTCGCCTTCACCATAGACGGTGGATACACGGTGAACCTCTGGAGCAACGGCGTGGACACGCCGGCGGGGCCCGGCCTGACCTACGGCGTCGCGCTCATCCAGGGCGCCGATGTGCTCGACTACAAGTTCGGCGAGCTCGCCGCCGTGCCGGAGCCCGCGACCTTCCTTCTGTTCGGCGCCGGGCTGCTCGGCCTCGCCGGCGTGCGGTCGCGCCAGCGGCACTGAGCGCGCGCGGCCTGACGAAGGCCAACAAAAGAACGGCCCGGCGGTGCGTACCGCCGGGCCGTTTCCGTTTACGCGGGAGACGCCTACGCCGCCGCGCGCGGCGCCTCCGCATCTGCCGGCTTCACCTCCAGCCCATCGGGGCCGGCGGTGACCGAAAGCCGCTCGCCATCGCGGATCGCGCCTTCCAGCAGCAGGCCCGCGAGCCTGTCCTGCAGGCTGCGCTGGATCACGCGCTTCAGCGGGCGCGCGCCATAGGTCGGGTCGTAGCCGGCCTCCGCCAGCCATTCCCGCGCGCTCTCGTCCAGTTCCAGCGCGATGTTGCGGTCGGCCAGCAGCTTGCGCAGGCGGCCGAGCTGGATGTCCACGATCGCCGCCATGTCACCGCGTGCGAGGCGGCGGAACAGCACGATCTCGTCCAGCCGGTTCAGGAATTCCGGCCGGAAGCGCTCGCGCACCGCACGCATCACTGCGGGCCGCGCCGCCTCGATGTCGGAGCTTTCGGGCAGTTCCGCGATCGCCTGGCTGCCGAGGTTGCTCGTCAGCACGATGATCGTGTTGCGGAAATCCACCGTGCGGCCCTGGCCATCGGTCAGGCGCCCGTCGTCGAGAACCTGCAGCAGCACGTTGAAGACATCGTCATGCGCCTTCTCGATCTCGTCGAACAGGATGACCTGGTAGGGGCGCCGCCGCACCGCCTCGGTCAGCGCGCCGCCCTCGTCGTAGCCGACATAGCCGGGCGGGGCGCCGATCAGGCGGCTGACGCTGTGCTTCTCCATGTATTCCGACATGTCGATGCGCGTCATCGCGCGCTCGTCGTCGAACAGGAAGTTCGCGAGCGTCTTCACCAACTCGGTCTTGCCGACGCCGGTGGGCCCCAGGAACAGGAAGGAGCCGATCGGGCGGTTCGGATCCTGCAGGCCGGCGCGCGCACGGCGCACGGCCTTGCTGACAGCCTCCAGCGCTTCCTCCTGGCCGACGACGCGCTGGCGCAGCACGTCCTCCATGCGGAGCAGCTTGGCGCGCTCGCCTTCCAGCATCTTCTCGACCGGAATGCCGGTCCAGCGCGAGACGACGGCCGCGATGCCTTCCTCCGTCACCGCCTCGTTCACCAGGCGGCCATCGCCGTCGCCGGCGGAGGCGATCTGCTGCTCGAGGCCGGGGATCACGCCGTATTTCAGCTCGCCGGCGCGGGCGTAGTCGCCCTTGCGCTCCGCCAGCTCGAGTTCGGTGCGCGCCTTGTCGAGCTCCTCCTTCGCCTTCTGCGTCGCCTGGACCTTGCCCTTCTCGGCGTCCCAGCGCGCCGTCAGCTCGCGGGAGCGTTCCTCGATCTCGGCGAGTTCCTTCTCCAGCTTCTGCAGCCGGTCGCGGGAGGCCGCGTCGTTCTCCTTCTTCAGCGCCTCGCGCTCGATGCGCAGCCGCGTCAGGTCGCGGTCCACCGCGTCCAGCTCCTCCGGCTTGCTGTCCACCTGCATGCGCAGGCGGGAGGCCGCCTCGTCCACCAGGTCGATCGCCTTGTCGGGCAGGAAGCGGTCGGTGATGTAGCGGTTCGACAACGTCGCGGCGGCGACCAGCGCGCTGTCGGTGATGCGCACGCCGTGATGCGTCTCGTATTTGTCCTTGATGCCGCGGAGGATGCTGATCGTGTCCTCCACGCTCGGCTCGCCGATGAAGACCGGCTGGAAGCGCCGGGCCAACGCGGCGTCCTTCTCGACATGCTTGCGGTACTCGTCGAGCGTGGTGGCGCCGACGCAATGCAGCTCGCCGCGCGCGAGCGCGGGCTTGATCAGGTTGGAGGCGTCCATCGCGCCATCCGCCTTGCCCGCGCCGACCAGCGTGTGCATCTCGTCGATGAAGAGGATGATGTCGCCCGCGGCCTGCTCGACTTCCTTGAGCACGCCCTTCAGCCGCTCCTCGAACTCGCCGCGGTATTTCGCGCCGGCGACCATGGCGCCGAGGTCGAGCGCCATCACGCGCTTGTCCTTCAGCGCCTCGGGCACGTCGCCCTTGACGATGCGCAGCGCGAGGCCTTCGACGATCGCGGTCTTGCCGACGCCGGGCTCGCCGATCAGCACGGGGTTGTTCTTGGTGCGGCGGGCGAGCACCTGGATCGCGCGGCGGATCTCCTCGTCGCGGCCGATCACCGGATCGAGCTTGCCCTCGCGCGCCGCCTGCGTGATGTCGCGGGCGTATTTCTTCAGCGCGTCGAACTGCTCCTCGGCGTTCTGGCTGTCCACGGTGCGGCCCTTGCGCAGATCCGTCACGGCCTTCTCCAGCGCCTGGGGCTGCAGGCCGGCGGAGCGCAGCGCGCGCGACGCGGGGCTGTCCACGACGGCGAGCGCCTGCAGCATCCGGTCCTGCGCGACGAACTCGTCCCCTGCCTTCTGGGCATGCTGCTGCGCGGCGTCGAGCACGCGCACCAGCTCCGGGGTGAGTTGCGGCTGGCCCGCGCCGCCGCCCGAGACCTTCGGCTGCTTGCCGAGCTCCGCCTCCACGGCGGATTTGGCGCGCAGCGGATCGCCGCCGGCGGCGCGGATCAGCCCGGCCGCGGCGCCCTGCTCGTCATCGAGCAGCGCCTTCAGCAGATGCTCCGGCGTGATGCGCTGGTGATAGTCGCGGATCGCGATGGTCTGCGCGGCCTGCAGGAAGCCACGGGCGCGATCGGTGAATTTTTCCAAGTCCATCCTCAGATCCCTCTCATGAGCGGAACTGCGGTGTCTCTCCGCCCCCGATCGGGCGACGGATGGATCACCTCATGAGCGGAAAAATGGTATGCGCGCCCCCGCCGGTTCAAGGGAAGGTCGGATGCGCGTCGAACGAATTGCACGCTACCCGGTGAAGGGCCTCTCGCCCGAATACATGGAAACGGTGGAGCTCACCGCCGGGCAGGGCCTGCCGCATGACCGGCGCTTCGCCTTCGCGCAGGGGGATGGCGCCTTCGACCCGGCGGCGCCGAAATGGCTGCCCAAGCGCAACTTCGCCTGCCTGGCCGTGAATGCGGGCATCGCGGCGATCCATGCCGCTTACGACCCGCACGCCAACACGCTGCTGCTGAGCGCCGGCGAGGCACGCCTCGCCGCCGATCTCTCGACGGCCGAGGGCCGGCAGGCGGCCGAGGACTGGCTCGCCGCACGGATGGGCGACGAAGCACGCGGCCGGCTGCGCCTGGCGGAGGTGCCGGGCCACGCCTTCACCGACATTCCGGACAAGGCCGTGTCCCTCATCGGCCTGGCCTCGATCGCGGAGCTGGGGGAGCGGGCAGGCATGGCGCTCGATCCGCTGCGCTTCCGCGCGAACCTGCTGATCTCCGGCGCCGCCCCCTTCGCGGAGCTCGACTGGGTGGGGCGGGAGGCGCTGCTGGGCAAGGCGCGGCTGCGCATCTTCAAGCGCATCCAGCGCTGTGCCGCGACCGAGGTGAACCCGGACACCGCCGAGCGCGACGCCAAGCCGCCGCTCTGGCTGCGCAAGCAGTACGGCCACGCGGACATGGGCGTCTACGCGACCGTTCTCGAAGGCGGCTCGGTCGCGGTGGGGGATTCGCTGGAACTGTTGGGATAAGCGACCGAGCGCCCTCCCCCGCATGCGGGGGAGGGAAACGGGGTCATATCAGGCGGACGAAGGTTTCACCTTCGTCCCTCAATCGCCGGCGCTTCGCTTGGCTGCGCCGCATAAGCGGCGGGCCGCATTCGCGGCCTCGGCCCTGCGGGCCGCAGGTCGGAGCTTTTTGCGCTTGGAATCAGTTCCGCTCGGAGCCTTCCTCGGACGGCGCGGCGGGCTCGGCTTCCATGGCATGGCCATTGGCCTGGCCATTGACCTCGGCGCCGTCGGACTGGGCCTCAGCGCCTTCCTGCTCCGGCCCGTTCTGGTAGCGGCGCTGGTGGTGCTGGTGCTGGCCGCCCTGCTGCTGCTGGGCCTGGTTCATCGCGTTGAGAATGCGGAAATAGTGCTCCGCATGCTGGAAGTAGCTCTCCGCCATGACCCGGTCGCCGGCGCCGGTCGCATCCCGGCCGAGCTGCAGATACTTCTCGAAGAGCTGCTGCGCGGTGCCGCGGATGCGGACATCGGGGCCGTTGCTGTCGAAGACGTGGTTGCGGTTCAGCGGCTGATGACCGCCGCCGCCACCGCCCTGGCGGTAGCCGCCGCCTCCGCCGCCTCCGCCGCCGCCTCCGTGCCGGTGGCTGCCGCGGCTGCGCATGCGTTTCATGTTCATGTTTCGGACGATCGCCGTCTCGCAAAAGGCGGCCACGGTCGGGACTGACCCGGCCGGGAACGCGGATTCATCGGGTTGCGTCGCTGCGGCCGCCGGATCCGCACGGGCGCCCCCTCGCGGAGAAACCCTGACCCCGTGTCAGGGCCGGCGCTGCCAGGGCGCAATCACGCCCCGGGCCGCGGATGCAACCTAATGCGCCGCGGCCCCGCCGCCAATGGATTTTTTCTCGCCGGCCTCCGGGGCCGACCGGAGGACCAGGGCGCGGGGGATGCCGCCGAGGTCCTCCCGGCATCCCGCCGGCACAAGCCCGGCTGCCGTGGCCAGGGCCTCGACCGCCTCGCGCTGCCCAGCGCCGAGTTCCAGCACCGCTGCACCTCCGGGCGCCAGGAGCGCCGGCAGGATGCCGACAAGGCGACGGTAGGCATCCAGCCCATCCCGCCCGCCATCCAGCGCCGAGCGCGGCTCGTGCCGCGCGACTTCGGGCATCAGCCCCGCGATGGCCGCCGATTCGATGTAGGGCGGGTTGGACAGCACCAGGTCGAAGCGCGCGGCCAGGGCGGCATCCCAGTCGCCGGCCAGGAAGGCGGCGCGGCCGGCGAGGTCGTTGCGCGTGGCATTCGCCGCGGCCAGGGCCGCCGCCTGCGGCACCAGGTCCACGCCGACGCCGAAGGCGCGCGGCCGCTCGGCCAGCACCGCCAGCAGCAGCGCCCCGGTGCCGGTGCCGAGATCGAGAACCCGGAGCGGTGCCGCGGCATCCGGGAAGAGCTCGAGCGCCGCCTCCACCAGGGTCTCGGTGTCCGGGCGGGGGATCAGCGTGGCCGGCGATACGGCGAGGTCCAACGTCCAGAAGCCCTGGCTGCCGAGGATGTGGGCGACCGGCACGGCGTCCAGCCGGGCGGCGAGGGCGGCGCGGAAGCGCGCGGCGGCCTCGGGCGGGACGGGCGCGCGGGGCTCACGGATCAGCTGATCCGCCGTCGCGCCCATGGCGTGGCCGAGCAGCAGCCGCGCTTCCAGGCGCGGGTTCTCGATCGCGGCGGCGCGCAACACCTGGCCGGCCTGGCAGAGGAAGGCGCCGACGGTCTCGCCGGGGTCGCAGGACATGGGCGGCGTTGTGCCGCGGGCGGCGGGGGCGGGCAACGGCGGGAGGGGCCCTGCCCCTCCCGGACCCACCCCGCCAAGGGGCAGTGGCCCCTTGGAACCCATGAGGTCTCCATCGCCCGGCAGGGAGGGGGCCAAAGCCCCCTCCCTGCCGTGCGATAAACTGATCGAGGTCCAGGAGGCCAGGCCTCCTGGCGGGTGGGGTCCGGGGAGGGCGGAGCCCTCCCCGCCGCGCCGTCACTCCGCGTCGGCGGCCAGCCGCGCGGCCTCGTCCTCCGAGACCAGCGCCTCGATCACCTCGTCGAACTCGCCCAGCATCACGCGGTCGATCTTGTGGATCGTCAGGCCGATGCGGTGGTCGGTCACGCGCCCCTGCGGGAAGTTGTAGGTGCGGATCCGCTCGGACCGGTCGCCGGTGCCGACCTGGCCCTTGCGGTCGGCGGCGCGCGCGGAATCGAGGCGGGTGCGCTCGGCGTCGAACAGCCTCGCGCGCAGCACCTTCATCGCCTTGGCGCGGTTCTTGTGCTGCGACTTCTCCTCCTGCATCGCCACCACGATGCCGGTGGGCAGGTGGGTGATTCGCACGGCGGAATCGGTCTTGTTGACGTGCTGGCCGCCGGCGCCGGAGGCGCGGTAGGTGTCGATGCGCAAATCGCTCTCGTTCACCTGCACGTCCACATCCTCCGCTTCCGGCAGCACGGCGACGGTGACGGTGGAGGTGTGGATGCGGCCCTGCGATTCCGTGGCCGGCACGCGCTGCACGCGATGCACGCCGCTTTCGAATTTCAGCTTCGCGAAGACGCCCCTGCCCTCGATGCTGGCCGTCGCGCCCTTCACGCCGCCGAGGTCGCTCTCGTCATAGTCCAGCACCTCGAAGCGCCAGCCCTGTCGGGCGGCGTAGCGCTGGTACGCGCCGAACAGCTCGGCGGCGAAGAGCGCGGCTTCGTCGCCGCCGGCGGCGGGGCGGACTTCCAGGATGGCGCTGCGCTCATCGGCGATGTCGCGCGGCAGCAGCATCAGCCTTATCTCGCGTTCCAGCAGCGGCAGGCGGTCCTTGAGGTCGAGATATTCGGCCTCGGCCAGCTCCTTCAGCTCGGGATCGCCCAGCATCGCCTCCGCCTCGTCGCGGGCGCGTTCGGCGGCGCGGTAGGCCTGCACCTTCTCGACCAGCGGATCGAGTTCCGACAGCTCGCGCGCGATGGTGCCGACCTGCGCACCGTCCGCGGTGTTGAGCAGGTGGCGCAGCTCGTCGGCGCGGTTCAGCAGGCGGTCGAGTTTCTGGGGGAGGCTCATGCCGAGAGGCGTCGCACCGCCTCGTCGCGGGAGAGCGTCTCCTGGCTACCGCCGTCGAGGTCGCGGAACTGCACCACGCCCTGCTTCGCCTCGTCCTCGCCGAGGATCAGCGCGACGCGCGCATGCAGCTTGTTGGCGCGTTCCATGCGTCGCTTGAGGTTGCCCTTGTAGGCGACCTCCGTGACGACGCCGGCCGCGCGCAGCTGCTGCGCGAGCGCCAGCGCCTCGGGCTCCTGCGCCTCGGCCACCGGGATCACCGCGACGGGGCGGGGGGCGGGCGGGGGTGCCGCGAGCAGCATGGAGAGGCGCTCGATGCCCGCGGCCCAGCCGACGGAGGGCGTGGGCGGGCCACCCATCTCCTCGACCAGACCGTTGTAGCGGCCGCCGCCGAGCACCGTGCCCTGCGCGCCGAGCCGGTCCGTGACGAACTCGAAGGCGGTGTGGCTGTAGTAGTCGAGGCCGCGCACGATGCGGTCGTTCTGGCGGAAGGGCACGCCGAAGCCGGTCAGGTAGCCCAGCACCTTGTCGTAGAAGCGGGCGGCGTCGGCGGTCAGGTGGTCGCGCATCACCGGCGCGCCGGCCACGATCCGCTTGTCCGTCTCGTCCTTGGAATCGAGGACGCGCAGCGGGTTCTTCTCCAGCCGCACCTGGCTGTCCTCGGACAGCGATGCGCGGTGGTCGGAGAGATAGGCGACCAGCGCGGCGCGATAGGCGTCGCGGCTTTCCGCGTCGCCGAGGGTGTTGATCTCCAGCACCACGCCGTCCGCGATGCCGAGCGCGTTCAGCACGTCCCAGCCGCAGGCGATGACCTCGGCATCGGCGAGCGGCTCGGCGGCGCCCAGGACCTCCACGTCGATCTGGTGGAACTGCCGGTAGCGCCCCTTCTGCGGCCGCTCGTAGCGGAACATCGGGCCGGTGTAGAACACCTTGCGCGGCAGGTTGGACTGGACCAGGCCGTTGGAGACCAGCGCCCGGCAGAGGCCGGCGGTCGCTTCGGGGCGCAAGGTGATGGAATCGCCGCCGCGGTCGGTGAAGGTGTACATCTCCTTCGAGACGACGTCCGAGGTGTCGCCCAGGCCGCGGCTGAAGACGCGCGTATCCTCGAAGATCGGCGTGGACCATTCCTCGAAGCCGTAGAGCGCGGCGACGCGCCGCGCGGTCTCGACCACGTGGTGATGCGCCCGGAAATCCTCGCCGATGAGGTCACGGGTGCCGCGGACGGGCTGGAGGGGGCTGGCCATGGGGCGGCGTATCGCGCGGGGAGCGCGTGGGGGCAAGGGAGCGGGATTGCCAAGTCATCATGGAAGTCTCGCGCTTCTGATGGCCCGCGGCCGACCGCGGCGCGGCAGAGACCCCATGTGATGCCGGCACGGACAGGGGCCGAAACGCCATGTCGTCCACCACCCCGAATTTCGCGGCCGGCGTGGCCGAGGGCTACGACCGCCTCATGTTCCCGATCTTCTTCCAGCCCTACGCAGCGGAGGCAGCGGCCCGGCTCTCCGGGCTGCGGGCGGGCCATCTGCTGGAAACGGCGGCCGGCACCGGCGCCGTCACGGCGGCGCTGGTCGCAGCCCTGCCCGGCACCGTCGCGATCACCGCGACGGACCTGAACCAACCCATGCTCGACCGCGCGGCGCTGCGCCTGCCGCCTGGCCGCGTCACCTTGCGGCAGGCCGACGCCCAGCAACTGCCCTTCCCCGACGACAGCTTCGACGCGCTGGTCTGCCAGTTCGGCCTGATGTTCATGGACAAGCCGGCTGCGCTGCGGGAGGCGTTCCGCGTTCTCGCCCCCGGCGCGCCGCTGCTGCTGAGCGTCTGGAGCGGGCTCGACCGCAATCCGATCCCCGGCATCCTGCAGCAGGCGGTGGCCGAGCAGTTCCCCGACGATCCCCCGCTCTTCATGGCCCGGACGCCGCATGGGCATGGCGACATCCCCGCCCTGACCGCGGCGATGGAATCGGCCGGCTTCGCCGGCATCGTGGCGGAGCGGGTGACGCTGCCGTGCCGCGCGAAATCGGCGCGGCACGCCGCGATGGCCATCTGCCAGGGCACGCCGCTCCGCGCGGAGATCGAGGCCCGCGGCACGGCCGGACTGGACGCGGTGACCGCGTTCGCGGCTCAGAGGCTGGCGCAGGTGCTGGCAGGCGGGGCGATGGACGAACCGGTCGAGGCGCCGATGGAGGCGATCCTGCTGACGGCGGCGAAGCCGGGCTGAGGACGGGCCGGACGGGGTCCGGCGGTCAGCGCACCGCCAGTGTCAACACCACGAACAGCGCCAGCTGCACCGCCAGCAGGCAGCCCAGCCGCAGCACCGCCGCGTCGCGGCGCGCCAGGTCCTCGTCAAGGCCCGGCACGGGCGGCCGGCGCAGACGCCCGATGATCAGTGCCGCTGCGGAGAGTCCGTTCATGTCGGCGTGCCCTCAAGCGCCGGGCGGCCCCTCCGGGCCCTTGGCAGGTCGGAGCATGACGCCGGGCGGATCACTCCGCCGCCTGCTTCTCGCCCGCCACGGCCTCGGCGGCCTTGGCCGCCTTCATCGCCTCGGCCCGCGCCTCGACCAGACCGACGATGTGCTCGACCATCTCCTCGGTCTTCACCGTGTGGCTCTGCTTGCCCATGCCATAGACCATGTGCGTGCCGGCGCCGCCGCCCGTCAGGCCGATGTCGGTCATCAGCGCCTCGCCCGGGCCGTTCACGACGCAGCCGATGATGGAGAGGCTGATCGGCTCGCTGATATGGGCCAGCCGCTCCTCCAGCTTCTCGACCGTGCGGATCACGTCGAAGCCCTGCCGTGCGCAGGACGGGCAGGAGATCACCTTCACGCCGCGGTGGCGCAGATGCAGCGACTTCAGCAGCTCCCACCCCACCGCGACCTCCTCCTCCGGCTCGGCCGAGAGGGAGACCCGCAACGTGTCGCCGATGCCGGCCCAGAGCAGGCTGCCCAGCCCGATGGCGGACTTCACCGTGCCCGCGCGCTTCCCGCCGGCCTCGGTGATGCCGATGTGCAGCGGGTGGTCGCATTGCTCGGCCAGCTGCTGGTAGGCCGCGACGGCCAGGAACACGTCGGAGGCCTTCACGCTGATCTTGAACCGGTCGAAGCCTTCGTCCAGCAGATGCGCGGCGTGCCAGAGGGCGCTTTCCACCAGCGCCTCGGGGTTCGGCTCGCCGTATTTCTCGAGCAGGTGCTTTTCGAGCGAGCCGGCATTCACGCCGATGCGGATGGCGCAGTCATGGTCGCGCGCGGCCTTCACGACCTCCTTCACGCGCTCCTTGCTGCCGATGTTGCCGGGATTGATGCGCAGGCAGGCGGCGCCGGCCTCGGCGGCCTCGATGGCGCGCTTGTAGTGGAAGTGAACGTCGGCCACGACCGGGACGTTCACCTCGCGCACGATCTCATGCAGGGCGGCGGTGCTTTCCTCGGTCGGGACGGAGACGCGGACGATGTCCACGCCGGCGAGTTCGCAACGGCGGATCTGCTCGATCGTCGCCTTGGCGTCCTCGGTCGGGGTGTTGGTCATGGTCTGGACGCTGATCGGCGCGTCGCCGCCGACCAGGACCTTGCCGACACGGATCTGCCGGGACGTCCGGCGCAGGATCTGCTGATAGGGGCGATAGGACATCAGGCCTTTCCTCACGCCACGTCCGGCCCACCGGGCCGCCGCGGCATGGCCCAGGATATGGCCATGACGCGACCGATCACAGGGGGCGGCGCGTGGCCCCCATCGTTCAGTTCCGCGCGGCCGAGGCCGTGGGCGGCACGAGGCGCTGGCGCAGCTTCTCGGGGTCCAGGACGATGTTGCGGCGCACACCGACCATCCCCTCCAACGTCGGCTGCGGCTGCCCGTCCAGCAGGATCTCGAGCCCGTCCGCCTTGCCGGTGTCGAGCAGCAGGTCCTCCCGCGGCGGCACGGGCCAGGCCTCGTTGGGCCTGAGGACGCGGTTCACCAGCACACGGCCGGACCGCGGGTCGCGCACCTGCACCCAGGAGCCTTCCGGGCTGGCGGCGCGTGCGCGCAGGATGATCCGCGTGCCTTCGGGCATGCCGGGGATCTGCACGGCGGCGGGCGCCGCCGGGGCGGCAGGCTCGGCGGCGGCCGTCACGGGGGCGGGGGCGGGCGCCGGCGCGGCGGACTGGGCCGGCGCGGGCGCGGCCGGCACCGTCGCGGCCTGGGCGGAGGTGTTGGCGCCCGAGCCAGGGACAGGCGCGAGCCCGCCGGGCGGGGGCAGCGCGGCCATCGGCAGGGCTCCGGCTTCCGGGCGGGCGCCGGGCTCACGCCCGGGCAGGTGCGCCCGGCCGGCCTCGGCGGCGGTTTCCAGCCGCGGCGGAACCGGGGGGACCACATCCACGACGCGCTCGCCGCCGCCGGACCAGTTGAACCAGGCGACATAGGCGCCGATCGCCAGCATCACCCCGCCCACCACGACCGCCGCGGCCGGCATGCCGCGCTCCGGGACGGGTTCGGGGAAGACCAGCTTCGGCTTCGCGGTGGCGGGTCCCGCGACATCGCGGAAGCGGCGCACGGTCTCCTCGGCCGGCAGGCCGAGCGCGGCGGCATAGGTGCGGACGAAGCCGACGGCATAGGCGACGGCCGGCAGGTCGGCCACGCGGCCTTCCTCCAGCGCCTCAAGATAGGGGCGGCGGATGCGCAGGCGCTCCGCCATGTCCGCAACGGACAGGCCGAGCGCAACCCGCGCTTCACGCAGCTCGTCACCGATCCGCGCGGCCTCCGCGGCATGGTCATCGGCCTGTCGTTGCATACGCTTCAGATCGTAGGGCACGGCTTCGACACCTACCGCGCGCAAGGCGCGTCCGCAAACCGAATCGTGTGGGAATTGTTCGGTATCATTTGGGTGACACGCGTTGCTCTTTCAGACGGTCAACTGGCCCGCCGCCGCGCCGCCAGCGCGCTCGCCGCCTGGTTAACCAGTTCCTGAACGATATCCCGCGCGGGTTGCTCGCGCGTCACCATGCCGACACTCTGCCCGGCCATCAGCGACCCGTTCTCGACATCGCCGTCGATCACCGCGCGGCGCAGCGCGCCGGCCCAGAAATGCTCGATGTCGAGCTGCGCGGCGGCCTTCTCCACCTCGCCGGCCAGGTAGCGACGGATGGTCTCGGCCTGGTGTTCCAGGAAGCGCTTCGTGCCCTCGTTCTGCAGGGCGCGGACGGGGATCACGGGGAAGCGCTCATCCAGCTGCACGGTCGGCAGTGCATCGCGCGCGGCGCCGCGGATGAAGGCGCGCTTGAAGTTGGGGTGGGCGATGCTCTCCGTCGCGCAGACGAAGCGGGTGCCGATCTGCGCGCCGGCCGCACCCATCTCGAGATAGGACAGGATCGCCTCGCCCCGGCCGATGCCGCCGGCGACGAAGACCGGCACCTCGCGGATGTGGGGGAGGATCTCCTGCGCGAGGACATTGAGGCTGACCGGGCCGATATGGCCGCCCGCCTCGCTGCCCTCGATCACCAGCGCATCGGCGCCGGAGCGGACCAGCTTCTTCGCGAGCGCCAGCGCGGGGGCGAAGCAGACCACCTTGGCGCCGCCCTCCTTCGCCGCCTTGATCGCCGCGCCCGGCGGGATGCCGCCAGCGAAGACGATGTGGCCGACCTTCGCCTCCAGGCAGGTCTGGACCAGCTGGTCCAGCCGCGGATGCATGGTGATCAGGTTCACGCCGAACGGCTTGTCCGTCATCGCCTGGGTCGCGGCGATCTCCTCGGCCAGGCGCGGCGGCTCCATGGCGCCGCAGGCAATCACGCCGAAGGCCCCGGCATTGGACAGCGCGGAGACCAGGTGACGCTCGCTCACCCAGGACATCGCGCCGCCCATGATGGCGTAGCGGCTGCCGAGGAAGGCCGCGCCGCGCGCCATCAGCGCGTCGATTTCGGCCAGCGCCCAGTCGGGCGGTCCCGCATCCTGCGGCACGGCGTCCATGCGCTCAGCCCTCGTTGCGGGTGGGGGCTTCCGGCCCGTCCAGCCCATAGGCGGTGTGCAGCGCGCGTACCGCGAGCTCGGTGTAGTCAACCGGGATCAGCACGCTGACCTTGATCTCGCTGGTGGAGATCACCTGGATGTTGATGCCCTTGTCGGCGAGCGCCTTGAACATCGTGCTGGCGACGCCGGCATGGGTGCGCATGCCGATGCCGACAACGCTGATCTTGGCGACCTCGGCATCCGTCACCAGCGCCTCGTAGCCGATGTCGGCGCGCTGCTTCTCCAGCAGGTCCTTGGCGCGCGGCAGGTCGGCGCGGCCGACGGTGAAGGTCATGTCGGTGGTGCCGTCGGCGCCGATGTTCTGGACGATCATGTCCACGTTCAGGTTCGCCGCGGCCATCGGGCCGAACACATGGGCCGCGATGCCGGGCCGGTCGGGCACGCGGCGGAGCGTCACCTTCGCCTCGTCGCGCGAATAGGCAATGCCGGACACGATGGGCTGTTCCACGATCTCGTCCTCGTCAACGACCAGGCTGCCTGGCTTGTCCTCGAAGCTGGAGAGCACCTGCACGCGCACGCGCTGCTTCATCGCGAGCTCGACCGAGCGCGTCTGCAGCACTTTCGCACCCACCGAGGCGAGTTCCAGCATTTCCTCGTAGCTGATCCGTTCGAGCTTCTTCGCCCGCGGCACGATGCGGGGATCGGTGGTGTAGACCCCGTCCACGTCGGTGTAGATGTCGCAGCGATCCGCCTTCACCGCCGCGGCGACCGCGACCGCCGAGAGGTCGGAGCCGCCGCGGCCGAGCGTGGTGATGCGGTTGCGGCCGGGCTCCAGCCCCTGGAAGCCGGCGATCACCGGCACCTGGCCTTCCCGCATGCGCTCGATCAGCAGCGTGCCGTCGATGCTCTCGACGCGCGCCTTGCCATGCGCGGCGTCCGTGACGATCGGGATCTGCCAGCCCTGCCAGGAGCGCGCATCCACGCCGATGGTCTGCAGCGCGATGGCCAGCAGGCCGATCGTCACCTGCTCGCCGGTCGCGACCACAACGTCGTATTCGCGCGCGTCGTGTAGCGGCGAGAGGTCCGAGCACCACTTCACCAGCTGGTTCGTCGCCCCGGCCATGGCGGAGACGACGACGGCGACCTCGTTCCCGGCCTCCACCTCGCGCTTGACGCGTTGGGCCACGTTGCGGATGCGGTCGAGATCGGCGACGGAGGTGCCGCCGAACTTCATGACGATGCGGGCCATGCCTGGGTCCGGGGGCCTTGCCGACGCGCGGGGCGCTGAATGGGTGATGGCGGGGCCACGCCTGTTGCGCCCCGCCGGGGGCGCCCAGATAAACGCGACGCGACCGGCGAGCAACCGGCGGCGGAACGGGAGCAGGCATGACGGGCACGGCGGTCGAGGCGGAGATCCGGAAATTCGGGGCCCTGGCGGACCGGTGGTGGGATCCGGACGGCCCGATGCGGCCCCTTCACCGGATGAACCCGCTGCGCACCGGCTGGATCGCGGACCGGATTGCCAGGGCACATGGGCGGACAGGACGGGATCTGTCGGGCCTGACCCTGCTGGATGTCGGCTGCGGCGCCGGGCTCGCCTCGGAAGCCTTTGCCCGCATGGGGGCACGGGTCACCGGCCTGGACGCGGCCGGCGAGGCGCTGGAGGCGGCCCGTGCCCATGGGGCGGCCGGCGGGCTGGAGATCGCCTACCGCGAGGGAACCCCTGAAGATCTGGCGCCAACGAACGAAACATACGATGCGGTGGTGGCGCTCGAGGTGATCGAGCATGTCGAGGACCGCGCGGCCTTCCTTGGCGCGCTGGCGGCGCTGGCGAAGCCCGGGGGGCAGGTTTTTCTTTCCACCCTGAACCGGACGGCGCGGTCCTTCCTGATGGCGAAGGTCGGCGCGGAATACGTGCTGCGGATGCTGCCGGTCGGAACGCATGACTGGCGGATGTTCGTGACGCCGGGGGAGCTCGGCGCCGGGCTGCGCCGGGCGGGGCTGGCGGTGACCGACCTGGCGGGGATGACCATGGACCCGCTGACCGGGCGGTGGCGGGAGACGCGCGACCTCGGCGTGAACTATCTGGTGGCGGCGCGCCGCGATTGAGGCCGCCGCATCACCGCCGATAACCCATGCGGTCCAGATAGGGCGCGAAGAGGTCGGAAAGGCGGGTCTGCTCGGAGGGCGGCAGCTCGGTGCGATGGCGCTCCGGCAGGGCCCGGTTGCGGTGGCTGAAGGCGATGCGCCCGGCATAGAGCCGCACCGGCCAGTTCGGGCAGCGTACGCCGAGATGCGCCTTGATCAAGGTTATGGCGGCATCCATGCGGAAGGCGCAGACTTCATAGTGCAGCTCCAGCGCGCCGGGCAGCGCCGCCCACAGGGCGAGTTCCTCGAGGTAGCCGGCCACGCGCTCGGCGGTCGGCCAGAGCGCAGCGTATTCCGAGAAGGCTGCCTGGCCCGCGGCGCGCGCCGCCGCCCCCGCATCGAGCAGGGCGAGGCAGATGTCCCGCGGGTCGCGGTGGTTCACATGCGCGCTCACCCGGCTTGCGGCGGCGAGGCGACCGTACTCGGCGATCCACTCCACGCCGGGCCGGGCGTGGGTCTTCATCAGCAGATCCGCCCTTCGGCCAGCCGGGCGAGGTCGCGCAGCGTCGCGGGATCGAGGTCCTGCTGATAGTTCACCCGGCCGTCCGGGCTGGTCAGCGGCGGGGCGAGGCGACGCTGCGGATGCCCGCCGAGCACCGCCACCGCGCGGGCGATGTTGAAGGCGAGCGTGCTGCCGGACTTCGGGATGCCGTAGCTGAAGACCAGCATGGCCTCCCTTGGCCCTCAGCCGTCCGCGCGCGGCACCCAGGGCAGGCGGGCGACCTCGATGCCCTCATCGGCCAGGGCCTCGGCCTCGGCGTCCGTGGCCTCGCCATAGATGCCGCGGGCCTCGCTCTCGCCGTTGTGGATCTTCCGCGCCTCCTCGGCGAAGTCCTTGCCGACATAGTCGCAGCTCTTCTCCACCTCCGCGCGCAGCCGCTGGAGCATGGCGACGAGCTGCGGCGGGATGGGACCGGCGGCGACGCGCTGCCCGCCCTCGGGCGGTGGTGCCGGCGGGGCGGCGGGCGGCGGCGCCTCGGCCTTGGGCGGCTTCGCCTTCTTCCGGCTGGAGACCACCGCCGGCGCCATCAGCGCCTTCTCCACCTGCGTGTTGCCGCAGACCGCGCATTCGACCAGCCCGGCCTTCGCCAGCTTCTCGAAGCCGGCGCTGTCCTGGAACCAGCTCTCGAATTCGTGCCCGGCGCCGCAGCGCAGCTTGTAGTGGATCATCCCCGCATCCTGGCCGCCGCCTGTGGCAGCCGCATGACAGTATATGGCTTGGCACTCTCCCTTGGCGAGTGCCAGCCCGCCGTCATCCCGCCAGAAGAGGGTCCAGGCCGCCCTTGCGGTCCAACGCCATGAGGTCGTCGGAGCCGCCGATATGCCGCCCGTCGATGAAGACCTGCGGCACGGTGGTCCGCCCGCCGGAGCGCTCGATCGCCTGCTTCCGCGCGGCCGAGCCATGCGGAGCGTAGATCTCCTCGAAGGGCACGCCCTTCTTCTGGAACAGGGACACGGCCCGCGCGCAGTAGGGGCAGAAGTCCTGGACGTAGATTTCCACTTTCGCCATGCGCGGTGAGGTCGCCCCGCCGGGCTCGCGCGTCAAGTGCGGGACGCCTCGAGCCGCGGATCGGGCACGCGGGCGGCGGCCAGCACCTCCACGGCCGCGGCGCCGGCGCCGAGCAGCGCCGCGGCGCAGGCCTCCGCCGTGGCGCCGGAGGTCATGACGTCGTCCACCAGCAGCACGCGCCTGCCGGCGATCGCGGGGCGCGCGCCTTGCCGCACGGCGAAGGCGCCCTCGACCAGCACGGCCCGCTCCGCCGCGCCGCGCTCGCCGAGGCTCGGCGTCGGGCGGGTGCGGCGCAGCGCATCGGGCAGCCAGGGCTTTCGGGCCTGCCGCGCCAGCGCCCCGGCAAGCAGCGCCGCCTGGTTGTAGCGGCGGGAGACCAGGCGCCGCCAATGCAGGGGCACCGGCGCCAGCAGGTCGGCGCGCGCCAGCATCTCCGGCGCCGCGCGGGCCATCTGGGCGGCGATGGCGCCAGCCAGGTCGGTGCGGTCGGCATGCTTGAAGGGCAGCAGCAGGCGCTTCGCGCCCTCGTCGTAGCGGAAGGCGGCGCGGGCGGCGGTAAAGGCTGGGCGGCGTTCCAGGCAGGACGGGCAGAGCCCCCCCGGCCCCGCCTGCCCGGCATGGAGGAAGGGCACGCCGCAGCAGGCGCAGAAGGGCGGCGTGAGGAAATGCAGGCCGCGGAAGCAGGCGGCGCAGAGCGTGCCCTGCTGCTCGACCGGGCTGTCGCAGGTGAGGCAGTGCGGCGGCAGCAGCGCGTCGAGGACGGCGCCGCCGAGGCGACGGAGTGTCGGCTGGATCAGGGGCAGGGTTGCGCCGCCCCCACCCCGACCCTCCCCCGTGAACGGGGGAGGGAGAGGTCGGCGACCGGACGCTTCACCACGCGCCGAACTTCGCGTCGCCGTCGCGCTCGATCTGGCGGACGAGGTCCACTTCCCAGGAGAGGTAGGCGCGCATCGCCTGCTCCACGCCGTGGTTGCGGTCATAGGGGCGGAGCCAGGTGTCCACGCAGGCCTCGTCGGGCGGGTCGTTGCGGTCGGCATCGAGCGGCAGGCCCGCCGCGGCCCAGGCCGCCGTGCCGCCTTCCAGGGCGGCCACCGGCATCGGGACGAGCCCGCGCAGCTCCGCCACGCCGAGCGCGGCGAGCGAGGGATCGGGCGCCACCACCACGATCTGCCGGTCGGAAGGCAGCCGCGCCACCACGCCCCGCAGCCGCGTACGGATGCCCCAGACCGCACCCGGGATGTGCCCCGCCCGGAAGGCGAGCGAGCGCGAAAGGTCCACCACGCTCGCCCGGTTCTCGCGCAGCAGCCCATCGAGCTCCGCCACGGTGACGCGCGGCGTCGCGGGCGGCAGGGCGGGCGGCGGGGGGATCTCCAGCTTCCCCTCCATCGCGCCTTCCAGCACGAAGACCTCCCAGCCGCCGAGCTGGCGCAGCCACCCCGCGGTCATGTGCGCGCGGGTGCCGGTGTCGTCGGCCAGCACGATGCGGGCATGGCGCACCGCGACCCAGAGGTCGGTCGCCTGCACCAGCTGCCCGCCCGGCGCGCTGCGCGCCCCTGGCGGATGGCCGGCGGCGTATTCCGACGGGTCGCGCACGTCGAACAGGTAGGTCGTGCGCCCGGCCTCGGCGCGCAGCCGCTGCAGCCCGTCGCGGTCGATCACCTTGGCCCCGTGCCGGGTGGAGAAGCGCCGCGCGCGCGAGAGGCTCGCCTCGGCGTCACGCGGCGTGCCGGCGGGGTAGCGGTCCTCCTTCCCGCGGTTGCAGCGGAAGCCGGCCAGCTCCCAGCCCATGGTGCCGTTGCGCAGCGCGACCACGCGGTTCGGCAGCTCCGCCTGCCGCAGGCTCTCGGCACCGAGGATCGAGCGCGTCCGCCCGGCGCAGTTCACCACCACCAACGTATCCGGCCGCTTCACCAGGGAGGGCACGCGATAGGCCAGCTCCGCGCCCGGCACGTTGATCGCGCCGGGGATGGACATGTTGCGGAATTCCGGCAGCGGCCGGCTGTCCACCACGACCATGTCCGTGGCCGCCGCCTGCAGCGCGTGCAGCTCCGCCGCATCGACGGAGGGCGTGCCGTAATGGTGCTCGACCCATTCGCCGAAGGCCTTGGACGGCACGTTGACGCCGGTGAACAGCTCGAAGCCGGCGGCGGCCCAGGCGCGCACGCCGCCTTCCAGCACATGCACCTTCGGGCAGCCGATGCCGTTCAGCACCGTGGCGAGGCGGTCCGCATGGCCCTCGCCGGCATCGGCGCAGACCACGCGCACGTCGCGCCGCGGCAGCAGCACCGGGGCGCGCAGCTCGGCGACCGAGAGCGGGCACGACACCGCCCAGAACAGGTGCCCGGTGCTGAACTCGCCTTCCTCCCGCGCATCGAGGATGGCGAGCTCGCCGCCATCCCGAAGCCAGGCCTTGAGCGTCGCCGGCGCGACGCGCGGGGCAGCCATGGACTCAGGCCTTCGCGGTCGCCGCGGGCTTCATGAAGTTCTTGTTGTAGGGCACCACCGCGCCCGTCTCCGGGTCGTAGCCCTTGCGGTTGTCGAGCTTCTCCAGCGCCAGGCCGTACATGTGGAGGTGGCGCGTGGGGACGCTGCCGGTGGTGTGGATGGAGTGGATGTCTTCCGGCATCAGGCAGATGCCCCGGCCGGGCTCCACCATGATCTCCTCCCGGATGCGCAATTCGCACTTCGCGGGGTCGGAGCCGTCATCGGTGCGCTCATAGACCTTGTTGAGCTCCTGCCCGTCCACGGCGACGACGACGGCCCAGGTGGTGTGGTCATGCGGCTTGGTCGAGTTCCCGGGATTGAGCGCGTTCATGTAGAGCGCGAAGCGGTTGCCCGGGTCTTCCTGCAGCAGGTAGCGATTCGACCCCTTCTCGCCATTCGGCGGCGGCGGGAACTGGCTGGAGGGAAACAGGTGTTCCTGCGCGGCGAGCGTCAGCAGCTCCGCGCGGATCTTTTCGAGCGACGGGCGCGTCACGCCTTCCTTCGCCTCGATGGCGCGGATGCGGTCGATGGTGGCGGCGACCGCGGCGGTGCGGGCGGCGGTGACATCGGTGGCGTTCATTCTGGCACTCCTCCAGCCGTATGGCCGAAAGCTTAACCCGCCTTGCCGCGCCGGCGAAGCGGGCGCATCTGCCGGGCATGGCAGGCCCCGACGCGATGCAGGTCTTCGACCGCCGCCTGGTGCGGCGCCGGCGCGAGCGGGCGGCGGCGACGGTCGAAAAGGTCGCGCCGATCCTGGAGGATTGCGCGGACCGCCTGCTCGACCGGCTGGACGACACGACCCGGCGCTTTGCGCGCGCGCTCGATCTCGGCGGGCGGGGCGTGGTGGCGCCGCGGCTTACGGCGCGGGGCATTCCCTTCGTCGTCTCGGCCGATCTCGCCCCTTCCATGGCGGCGCGGGCGGGCGGGCTGCCGGTCGCGGCCGACGAGGAGTTCCTGCCCTTCGCCCCGGGCAGCTTCGACCTGATCGTCGCCTCCGTCTCGCTGCACTGGGTGAACGACCTGCCCGGCGCGCTGCTGCAGATCCGCCGGGCGCTCGCGCCGGACGGGCTGTTCCTGGCGTCGCTGCCGGGCCTGGGCACGCTGCAGCCGCTGCGGGAGGCTCTGGCGGAGGCGGAGACCGGGCTGCGCGGCGGGATTTCGCCCCGCGTCTCGCCCTTCCCCGACCTGCGCGACGCCGCCGCGCTGCTGCAGCGCGCGGGCTTCGCGCTGCCCGTGGCGGATGCCGAGGAGGTGCCGGTCGCGTATCGCAGCGCGCTCGGCCTCTTCGCCGACCTGCGCGCGGCCGGGGAGACGAATGCCGTGCTGGCGCGGGATGGTCGCATCCCGCCGCGCGCGCTGCTGCCCATGGCCGCCGCCGCGCTGCCGCAGGGGCCGGAGGGCATGGCTCCCGGGCTGCGGCTGCTGATGCTGACGGCCTGGGCGCCGCATGAGAGCCAGCAGAAGCCGGCCCGACCCGGCAGCGCGACGCACCGCCTGGCCGATGCGCTCGGCACGGTGGAGCGCAAGGCGGGCGAGCGGCCCGGCGGCTAGGTCCTGAACCCAAAGTCCTTGCTGCGACGCGACGCGATCTGATTCACCGTCGGAGTTGACGGGGGATAGGGGCATGTCGCGGTTCGATTTGAGCGAGGCGGAGTGGCGGATCATCGAGCCGTT
>NZ_QGNA01000011.1:2500-5535 GCF_003173615.1 Falsiroseomonas bella
GGGAGATGCGAGCGATCGTTGATCCGCGGATGTCCGAATGGGGAAACCCCTCCGCAAGGAGATCGTGGACTGAATACATAGGTTCACGAGGCGAACCCGGGGAACTGAAACATCTCAGTACCTGGAGGAAAAGACATCAACAGAGATTCCGCGAGTAGTGGCGAGCGAAAGCGGAGCAGGCCAGTGGTTTTTGTCAGCTAAGTCGAAGCGTCTGGAAAGGCGCACCGTAGCGGGTGACAGTCCCGTAGACGTGTTGCTGGCAGAGATCCTTGAGTAGGGCGGGGCACGTGAAACCCTGTCTGAACATGGGGGGACCACCCTCCAAGCCTAAATACTCCCTGGCGACCGATAGTGCACAAGTACCGTGAGGGAAAGGTGAAAAGCACCCCGACGAGGGGAGTGAAAGAGACCTGAAACCGGACGCCTACAAGCAGTCGGAGCCCGCAAGGGTGACGGCGTACCTTTTGTATAATGGGTCCGCGAGTTCGTGTTCGTGGCGAGCTTAAGCCGATAGGTGTAGGCGAAGCGAAAGCGAGTCCGAAATGGGCGCCTAGTCACGGGCATGAGACCCGAAACCGAGTGATCTAGCCATGGCCAGGCTGAAGGTGGGGTAACACCTACTGGAGGGCCGAACCCACGCCTGTTGAAAAAGTCGGGGATGAGCTGTGGCTAGGGGTGAAAGGCCAATCAAACTCGGAAATAGCTGGTTCTCCGCGAAATCTATTGAGGTAGATCGTCAGGTGATCACCCTCGGAGGTAGAGCACCGGAAGGGCTAGGGGGGCCCAAAGCCCTACCAAACCCTACCGAACTCCGAATGCCGAGGAGTGCAGCCTGGCAGACAGACAGTGGGTGCTAAGGTCCATTGTCGAGAGGGAAACAGCCCAGACCATCGTCTAAGGTCCCCAAATCGTGGCTAAGTGGGAAAGCATGTGGGACGGCCAAAACAACCAGGAGGTTGGCTTAGAAGCAGCCATCCTTTAAAGAAAGCGTAATAGCTCACTGGTCTAATAGCTGTTCTGCGGCGAAAATGTAACGGGGCTCAAGCCACGTACCGAAGACATGGGTGTGCCGTAAGGCACGCGGTAGCGGAGCGTTCCCTAGGCCTGTGAAGCCATACCGGTGACGGGTGGTGGAGGTATGGGAAGTGCGAATGCGGACATGAGTAGCGACAAACAGGGTGAGAAACCCTGTCGCCGAAAGTCCAAGGGTTCCTGCGCAAGGTTAATCCGCGCAGGGTGAGCCGGCCCCTAAGGCGAGGGCGAGAGCCGTAGCCGATGGGAAGCGGGTGAATATTCCCGCGCCCGCCAGAAGTGACGGCCTTGAAACGCTGTTATCTCTTATCGGATTGAGGTGGCAGTTGGAGAGGTCCGGGAAATAGCTCTGGCATATGGACCGTACCCGAAACCGACACAGGTGGACTGGACGAGTATTCCAAGGCGCTTGAGGGAACCATGCTGAAGGAACTAGGCAAATTGCCCGCGTAACTTCGGGATAAGCGGGACCTGCCTGTGCGCAAGCGCGGGTGGGTGGCACAGACCAGGGGGTGGCGACTGTTTAGTAAAAACACAGGGCTCTGCGAAGTCGCGAGACGACGTATAGGGTCTGACGCCTGCCCGGTGCCGGAAGGTCAAGGGGAGGAGTGCAAGCTCCGAACCGAAGCCCCGGTAAACGGCGGCCGTAACTATAACGGTCCTAAGGTAGCGAAATTCCTTGTCGGGTAAGTTCCGACCTGCACGAATGGCGTAACGACCTCCCCACTGTCTCCAGCATGGGCTCAGCGAAATTGAATTCCCCGTGAAGATGCGGGGTACCCGCAGTTAGACGGAAAGACCCTATGAACCTTTACTGCAGCTTCGCAGTGGCGCCAGGAAGGGACTGTGTAGGATAGGTGGGAGGCTTTGAAGCCGGGGCGCTAGCTTCGGTGGAGCCAACCTTGAAATACCACCCTGTGCCTTTCTGGCGTCTAACCGCATCCCGTCATCCGGGATCGGGACCCTGCGTGGTGGGCAGTTTGACTGGGGCGGTCGCCTCCCAAAGTGTAACGGAGGCGCGCGATGGTGGGCTCAGGCCGGTCGGACATCGGCTGTTGAGTGCAAAGGCACAAGCCCGCCTGACTGCGAGCGCGACAGCGCGAGCAGAGACGAAAGTCGGCCTTAGTGATCCGGTGGTCCCGCGTGGAAGGGCCATCGCTCAACGGATAAAAGGTACTCTAGGGATAACAGGCTGATCTCCCCCAAGAGTCCACATCGACGGGGAGGTTTGGCACCTCGATGTCGGCTCATCGCATCCCGGGGCTGGAGCAGGTCCCAAGGGTTCGGCTGTTCGCCGATTAAAGCGGTACGTGAGCTGGGTTTAGAACGTCGTGAGACAGTTCGGTCCCTATCTGCTGTGGGTGTACGAGACTTGAGAGGATCTTTCCCTAGTACGAGAGGACCGGGAAGGACGCACCTCTGGTGAACCGGTTGTCGCGCCAGCGGCACGGCCGGGTGGCCAAGTGCGGAATGGATAACCGCTGAAGGCATCTAAGCGGGAAACCAGCCTCGAAACGAGGTCTCGCCGAGGGCCGTGGTAGACCACCACGTCGATAGGCCGCAGGTATAAGAGGGGTAACCCTTTCAGCCGAGCGGTCCTAATCGCCCGATAGAGCTCCCTTACCACCAGCACCGCACCGGCCAGGGTCTGTCGGCAACGACACACCCCCAGCCGCGCGCAGCACCAAGCCGCGCACCACTCGCCTCAACCAACACACACATCCAGATCCCATCACCCACTCATCTGTCGTCAGGATCCGGCCTGGTGGCCCGGTGGTCATCGCGAGGATGACACACCCGATCCCATCCCGAACTCGGCCGTGAAACACCTCAGCGCCCATGGTACTGCATCTCAAGATGCGGGAGAGTCGGTCGCCGCCGGGCCACCACGCCGGATCCTCACCACAACGACAGACACCACACCACCGCGGGGTGGAGCAGCCCGGTAGCTCGTCAGGCTCATAACCTGAAGGTCACAGGTTCAAATCCTGTCCCCGCATCCA
>NZ_QGNA01000012.1 GCF_003173615.1 Falsiroseomonas bella
GCGACAACCGGTCCTGGTTCGAGAACGCCCCGGTGGCGCAGCTCGGCGTCGCCGGCACGCTGGCCGAGGCCGGCTCGGGCTGGGATGCCAACCGCGCCTGCGCGCCCCTGCTGCATGGCGGTGCGCAGCTCGCCGCCATCCGCGTCGCCATCGAGGCCCGCGCCCCGGGCCGCGCCGACCGCGCAGCCGCCTGAGGCGCCTGGCCGGCCCCAGCGACCGCAGGCTGCATCGGGAGACGCGATCCGCTCGGCAACAAAACGAGCGCCGCTTCAATCGGTTACGTCATATTTCGCGCTTGCGTAACGCACCGCCCTGGTTCTATTAACTGCAAGTTGGGGAATGTGGGGCGCGCGGTGCGCAGGGCGACAGTCCGCGCCGCCGTTCCGCTTGCGCAGAAGGCGCGGTTTCACGCGGTCGGCCAGCCTCGGCGCTGAGCGGCCTTGGTCGAAGGGGGATAGCAATGTCGTCGTATCTCGGGGGGCCTGGTCCCGATACCTTTCCCGGAACCAGCGGGAACGACACCGCCGACGGCCTCGGTGACGGCGACCGGCTGATCGGCGCCCAGGGCGACGACATCCTGTTCGGCGGCGACGGGAACGATTCGCTCTTCGGCGGCCCCGGTAACGACTCGCTGTATGGCGGCGCCGACCGCGACAATGTCGAGGCCGGCAGCGGCGACGACACCATCCTCGCCACGGGCGGCGACCGCGTGCTCGGCGACACGGGCGACGACCTCATCATCATCGGCGACGGCAACAACAACATCAGCGGCGGCTCCGGCACGGACACGCTCGCATTCACCACCGCCGGCACCTACGTCGTGACGCAGGGCGCGGGCGCCAACTTCACGGTCACCGGGCCGGGCGGCGCGGTGAATCAGGTGCAGGGCGTGGAGCTGATCCAGACCGCCGACGGCACCCAGAGCTTCGGGCTCGGCAGCTTCTATGTGTGCTTCGCGGGCGGCACGCGGATCCGGACGGATCGCGGCGAGACGCCGGTGGAAAGCCTGCGCGCGGGCGACCTGGTCGCCACCGTCTCGGGCCGCGGCGCGCCGCTGAAGCCGGTGCTCTGGATCGGCCGCCGCCGCGTCCTCCTCGCCGGCCATCCGAACGCCGACGCCATCGCCCCGA
>NZ_QGNA01000013.1 GCF_003173615.1 Falsiroseomonas bella
CGATTTTGAGACGCAATCCTCCTACAGCGTGACCATCCGCGCCGATGACGGCGCCGGCGGCACCTACGACGAGACCTTCACCATCGCCGTCACCGACGTCGACGAGACGCCGGACAACACCGCGCCGGTCGCCAATGACGACGCGACGACGATCGGCGAGAATGTCGCCTACGATTTCTGGCATTACATCGACGTCGTCGCCAACGACACCGATGCGGACAGCGACAGCCTTTTCGTCACGGGCGTGTCCGTGCTGGGCGGCGCGCCGGTGGTCGCGGAGATCTGGAGCGACACCGAGATTCGCTTCTACGTCGATGATCCGAACAACGACTGGAACGGCGCGTTCCAACTGCAATACAGCATCGCGGACGGCAATGGCGGCAGCGACACGGCCATCGTGGACGTCACGGTCACGCCGGAGAACGACGCGCCGGTGGTCCTGGACGACGTCCGGACGGTGGCCGAGGATGGCAGCCTGAACGGCTCGGTCGCCGGCCTGGCCGACGATGTGGACGGCGACGGGCTGACCTTCGCGCTGGTGGGCGGCGGTCTCGCTGGCCTGACCTTCAACGAAGACGGCAGCTACAGCTACGCGCCGCCGGCCGACTTCAACGGGACGGTCAGCTTCCAGTTCACCGCCAATGACGGCACGACCGACAGCAACATCGGCACCGTCGAGATCACGGTCACGCCGGTCAACGACGCGCCGGTGGTTGGCGACGACGTCCGGACGGTGGCCGAGGATGGCAGCCTGAACGGCTCGGTCGCCGGCCTCGCCGACGATGTGGACGGCGACGGGCTGACCTTCGCGCTGGTGGGCGGCGGTCTCGCTGGCCTGACCTTCAACGAAGACG
>NZ_QGNA01000014.1 GCF_003173615.1 Falsiroseomonas bella
CTAGGTCCTGGACTCAAACCTGGTCCATAGCCTGATGGCGGCGATGGCGACGGCGCTGAGGTAATTTCGAGCGAGCTTGTCGAAGCGCGTGGCGATGCGGCGGAAGTGCTTCAGCCGGTTGAAGCATCGCTCGATTAGATTGCGCTGCCTGTAGAGCGCCGGGGCGACGCTGATCTGCATGAGTTTCTGGCGCGTGGTGGGGACATGCGCACGGCAGCCGGCGGCCTGGATGCGCTGGCGCACGTCGGCGTAGTCGTACCCGCGGTCGGCCACCACGTCGCTGTCGACGGGAAGCCCGACCAGCAAGTCCGGCACGGCGCGCATGTCGGCGGCCTGGCCGGCAGACAGGGCAAGGCGCACGGGGAGGCCGTGCGCGCCGACGCGAGCGTGGATCTTGGTGCTCAGTCCGCCACGAGAACGACCGATGGCGTGATCCGCGCCCCCTTTTTGCCGCCGGCGGCGTGCTGGTGTGCGCGCACAATCGAACTATCGATCAGTGCGAGCGAGCCCGGTGAATGCGCGGCCAGCGCCTCGAAGATGGCGAGCCAAACGCCGCGTTTGGCCCAGCGGTTGAAGCGGTTGTAGGCGGTGGTGTGCGGCCCGTATCGCTCGGGCAGGTCGCGCCAGGGCGTGCCGGTGCGCAGCACGAAGAAGATCGCGTTCAGCACCCGCCGGTCGTCCAGCCGCGGCCGTCCCATGCGCGCCCCATCCGCGCCCGGCAGCAACGGCTCGATGATCCGCCACTCCGCCTCGCTCAAATCGAACCGCGACATGCCCCTATCCCCCGTCAACTCCGACGGTGAATCAGATCGCGTCGCGTCGCAGCAAGGACTTTGGGTTCAGGACCTAG
>NZ_QGNA01000002.1 GCF_003173615.1 Falsiroseomonas bella
CGTCTTCGTTGAAGGTCAGGCCAGCGAGACCGCCGCCCACCAGCGCGAAGGTCAGCCCGTCGCCGTCCACATCGTCGGCGAGGCCGGCGACCGAGCCGTTCAGGCTGCCATCCTCGGCCACCGTCCGCACGTCGTCCGAGACCGTCGGCGCAGCGTTGACGACCTCGATGGTGACGGTGGCGGTGTCCTGCTGGACGCCGTCGCTGACGGTGTAGGTGAAGCTGTCGGTGCCGACGAAGCCGGGTGCGGGCGTGTAGGAGAAGCTGCCGTCGTCGAACACCGACAGCGTGCCGGAACCGGCATAGTCGTAGCCGATCACCTGCAGCGGGTCGCCATCCGCATCGGTGTCGTTGACGAGCAGGCCGGGGGCATCGGCGCCGATCAGCTGGTTCGGACGCGCGCTGAACGTATCGTCCACCGCGTCCGGCGCAGCGTTGACGACCTCGATGGTGACGGTGGCGGTGTCCTGCTGGACGCCGTCGCTGACGGTATAGGTGAAGCTGTCGGTGCCGACGAAGCCGGGTGCGGGCGTGTAGGAGAAGCTGCCGTCGTCGAACACCGACAGCGTGCCGGAACCGGCATAGTCGTAGCCGATCACCTGCAGCGGGTCGCCATCCGCATCGGTGTCGTTGACGAGCAGGCCGGGGGCATCGGCGCCGATCAGCTGGTTCGGACGCGCGCTGAACGTATCGTCCACCGCGTCCGGCGCAGCGTTGACGACCTCGATGGTGACGGTGGCGGTGTCCTGCTGGACGCCGTCGCTGACGGTGTAGGTGAAGCTGTCGGTGCCGACGAACCCGGGCGCGGGCGTGTAGGAGAAGCGGCCGTCGTCGAACACCGACAGCGTGCCGGAACCGGCATAGTCGTAGCCGATCACCTGCAGCGGGTCGCCATCCGCATCGGTGTCGTTCACGAGCAGACCCGGGGCATCGGCGCCGATCAGCTGGTTCGGACGCGCGCTGAACGTATCGTCCACCGCGTCCGGCGCATCGTTGTCGCCGACGACCGTGACCGTCACCGTCGCCGTGTCGGTGCCGCCCTTCCCGTCGGAAACGGTGTAGGTGAAGGTCACATCTTCGGACTCGCCATCGTCGAGACCGTTGAAGGCGTTGCCTGCGTCGAACACCACCTGGCCGCCGACCAGGCTCACGCTGCCCTTCGCAGGCTGCGTGACGGCGGTGATAGTCAGGCTGTCGGTGTCCGCGTCGCTGTCGTTGTCGAGCAGCGTCGAAAGCGTGGTGGTCCCGTCCTCGGCCGCCGTGACGCTGTCGTTCCCGGCCTCCGGCGCGGTGTTGTCGCTTTCCACCACAGGCGCCGTGCCGGTCGCCCTCACGGTCCCGAAGCGTGGCCCGCTGCCGGCGCCGACACTGCCGACCACCGCGCCGAACTGCGCGCTACTGAACAGGTCGAGCGTCAGATCGGTGGTGGCGTGCTCGAGCGTGAAGGTCACGCTGCGGATGTCGTCGGCGCCCGCCGCGGAGGCGGTGCCGAAGACGATGCCCATGTCGAAGGCCGGCGCCGCGCCCAGCATGTGGACGCCGCCGCCGAGGTTGCTCACGGCGTTCGCACTCTGCTGCACTGTGCCGACCGCGCTGGTGGCGCCGGTCACGCTCAACCCGCCGAGCAGGCTTTCATCCGCGACCTGGAAGAACAGGCCCCGCAGGTCACCGACAAGGACGGAAGGGTTCAGTGACGCGGTGACCTGAAGCTTTCCGGCATCGGTCTGAACAACGGTGATCCGGACGCCCGGGCCACCCGCGAGGGAGAAGCTCATGGTCGGCTGCATGATGGCTTCCTCAGCGTTTCAGTGCGATTTGGCAATATAAGAGAACGCAGAAAACCCCGCTGGAACCCAGGGCCAGGTCAGCCTTGCGGGGAGTGCCTGCGGATGACGATCAGTCCGGCCAAGCCAACGGCGAGGAGGCCGAAGGCGGCGGGCGCGGGGATGGTGACTTCGGTGACCGTGACGGTCAGCGAGGTCACCCGCTCGGAGAACGCCCAGTAATAGACGTCGCCGCTCGCCGCATCCGCGAGCGAGAAGCCGAAGGTCAGCGCGGCACTGGCCGGGGCGGGCGGGAAGACAAGGTTCTGCAGCAGGTCCGCGTCGGCGGTGAGATCGTCGGTGCTGCTCTGGATCAGGGCATTCGCCAGCAGCAGGTCGCCACCGGCCTCGATGGTGCTCTGGGCGTCCACCGACGACGGAGTGACCCCGTCGAGCATCTGGATGGCGTAGAGACCGAAGGCCGAGGTCGCCCCCGTGCTGCTGTAGACGTAGACCGAGGAACCCAGCGTGACCGACACCTGCAGGGTCGAGAAGGTCGCGATGGAACTCGTCGTGCCCGGAAAGACCTGCGCCGGATCCAGCGTGAAGCGCTGCTCGATCGACATGGAGACGCCGAGAAGGCTTGGGTCGCTGCTCGTTGTCACGGCTCCGGTCGCAACGACCGTAATGATGGTTGCCGCCTGCGCAGAGGGCGCAGGCAGCGCACCGCACGCGACGAAGACCGCGACCACCAACCCGAGGATACGACGCACAACCATTTCGGGTCCCCCACAACCGTGCAGCGAAATTCCAACGGCCTCACGAAACCGGAACGCCGATCAAAGGCTAAAGCAAAGGTTGTGCCGTCGGCAAAGGGGATTGATTCAGCAGGCCTTTTCGCCGTCCGTTCCCGTCAGCACCGCCGACCTGTCAAGTTTTCCGACAGATCAGCGCCGAAACACTGTTGTGTTGCAACTAGAGGTTGCGGATTCCGGACCTAAACGAAGCGATCGTGCGGCCAATGAGACCCGGCACAGCCTCGGGGACGCGCGCGCGACGGGCCGCCGAGACGATGTTGCGCCGCGGGACTCGTTGCTGCGCGGGCCGTTACGGCCTCAGCCCGTTCCGGTGCTTCCGAAGCCGCCCTCGCCGCGGCGGGTGTAAGGCAGGCTTTCCACCTCCCGCCAGCCGGCCCTCGTCACCGGGGCGACCACCGCCTGCGCGATCCGCATCCCGCGTTCGACCGTGAAGGCCTCGCGCCCGGCATTCATCACGATCACCTGCAATTCGCCCCGGTAATCCTCGTCCACCGTGCCGGGGGTGTTGGGCAGGGTGATGCCATGCTTCAGCGCCAGCCCGGATCGCGGCCGCACCTGCAGCTCATGGCCCGCCGGCAGCGCGATGCAGAGGCCGGTCGGCACCAGGGCGCGCTCGCCCGGGCCGATGGTCAGCGGCGCGGTGACGGCCGCGACAAGGTCCATCCCCGCCGCGCCCTCCGTCGCATAGGAGGGCAGGGGCAGGCCTTCGGCATGCGGCAGGCGGGTAACCAGGATCTCCAGCATCAGGCAAGCGCCTCCGCGATTCGCGCCGCGAGGCGCCGTGCGACCTCGTCCTTCGGCAGGCGAGGCCAGTCCTCGACGCCCGCGGCGGTGACCAGGTGCACGGCGTTCTCCGCGCCGCCCATCACGTCGCCCGAGACGTCGTTCGCCACGATCCAGTCGCAGCCCTTGCGCAGCCGCTTGGCCGTCGCGTGCGCCACCACCTTCTCGGTCTCGGCGGCGAATCCGACCACCAGGCGGGGCCGCCGATCGGGGTGTGCGGCGACGGTCGCCAGGATGTCCGGGTTGAGCGCCAGTCGGATCTCGGGCGGTGCCGCGCCGGGCTCCTTCTTGATCTTCTGGGTGGGTGCCGCCTCGGGCCGGAAATCCGCGACGGCGGCGTTGAAGATGGCGGCGTCGGCGGGCAGGGCGGCCTCCACGGCGGCGAGCATGTCGCGTGCGCTCTCGATGCGGCGGAGCGCGACCCCTGCGGGGGCGGGCAGGGCGACCGGCCCGCTGACCAGCGTCACCCGCGCGCCGAGTGCGGCCAGCGCCGCCGCGATGGCGTAGCCCTGCCGGCCGGAGGAACGGTTGGCGATGTAGCGCACCGGGTCGATGGGTTCATGGGTGGGTCCGGCGGTGACGATCACATGCTTGCCCGCCAGAGGCCCGGCGGCGAGGTGCCGGGCGACGGCGTCGAGGATCGTGGCGGGCTCCGCCAGCCGCCCGACCCCGCTTTCCGGCTCCGCCATCGGTCCTTCCTCGGGCCCCACGAAGCCGACCCCGCGCGCGGCCAGCGCCGCGACATTCGCCACCGTCGCCGCATGCGCCCACATGGCGGGGTTCATCGCCGGCGCCGCGAGGATCGGCGCGCGCGTGGCGAGCAGCACGGTGGTGGCCAGGTCGTCCGCGATGCCGCCCGCCATCCGCGCCAGCAGGTTGGCGCTGGCCGGCGCCAGGACCACCAGGTCGGGCCAGCGGGCGAGCCGGATATGGCCGATCTCGGCCTCGGCAGCCCAGAGGTCGTCATGCACCCGCGCCCCGGCGATGGCGGCCAGCGCCTCCTTCGTGACGAAGCGGGCGCCGCCGGCGGTCAGGATCGGCCAGACCTCGGCCCCCGCCTTGCGGGCGAGCCGGATCAGCTCGAGCGCCTTGTAAGCGGCGACGCTGCCCGAGACGACGAGGAGGAGCTTGCAGCCTTGCAGGGTCATCGGCGCGCGACCCTAGCCGCTCGGCGCCAGGGCGGCGAGGGGAGGCATTCATAAGGCGGTCTGCATGATTCGGATCAAGGCGAGGGCGCGTCAGCGCCAGCAGGCTGCGCGGCGAGGAACATGCCCCGATGCGCCGACACCTGTTTCGCCTGCTTCTGGCCCTGCCGCTCGCCGGCTGCGTCATCCCGACCGATCCGGTTCGCCTCGCCGCCCGGGGGCCGAGCACGAATGCACAGGTGACCGCCGCCGGCCGCACGCTGGCGGAGGGCGAGCGGATCGTGCTGGTGATCCGGGAGACGCAACTCGACCCTGACCGCCTGCATCGCTGCATCGCCGACGGCATGCGCGCACGCCTGCCCGCGTCCGGACCAACGGTGGTCGCGCTGGACCCGGCGGGCGCGGCGCGGCTCTCCGCCGCGGTCCCGGCCGACCTGACCGCCGCCCTGCCCGAGGAACTGGCCCGCTTCGGGGTGGAGTGGGCCGTCGTCGTCCGTGACGGCAGCACGCGCGTCGCGACGCCGGAAAGCGGTCTCGACGGGTATGGCGGCGGCGGGGGCGGCGTGATCGGCGGCTATGTCGGCGAGCGCGTGGACTATGCGCTGTCGCTGGAGGCGACGATCCTGGACCTCCGCGAACGACGCCGGCTCGGCCGGGCGACCGCCTGGTATGCGGCACGGGGTGGCGGCGGCATCGCGGCCGGCATCGCCGGAGGTGGCGGCGGCGACGTCGCCATCGCCGTGCCCTTCGTGCTGCCGATCATCCGCGTGCCCGCGGGAACCAGCGCCCTGGCGATCTGCAACGCCTTCGGCCGCACCATCGGCGACGCGCTGGTGAGCGCCACCGCGCAGCCCGCCGCGACCGAGGCCGGGCGCGACGCCCCGCCCTCCTGATCCTCGGCGCGCCTAAAGCCGCCAGCCCGTGTGGATCGCGACGATGCCGCCCGACAGGTTGCGATACGCCACGCGCTCCAGCCCCGCGCGCTCCATCATCCCCGCCAGCGTCACCTGGTCCGGGAACTTCGCGATGCTCTCGGCGAGGTATTCGTAGCTCGCCCGGTCCTTCGCCACGCGGGCGCCGATCTCCGGCAGTACCCGGAAGTTCCAGGTCTCGTAAATCTTCTCCAGCGCCGCGACCTCGAGCTTCGAGAATTCCAGGCAGTGAAAGCGCCCGCCGGGGCGCAGCACGCGCCGCGCCTCCCGCAGCACCGCATCCTTGTCGGTGCAGTTGCGCAGTCCGAAGGCGATCGAGGCCTTCTCCACGCTGCGGTCGGGCAGCGGGATGCGCTCGGCGTCCACCACGGCGAAGCTGATGCGGTCCACGATGCCGCGGTCCAGCGCCCGTCGGCGACCGACCTCCAGCATCTCGGCATTCACGTCGGTCAGGATCACATGGCCTGCGCCGCGCTCCAGCGCGCCGAAGGCGATGTCGCCCGTGCCGCCCGCCAGGTCGAGCAGCGTCTCCCGCGGGGAGGCGGCGATCGCATTGACGAAGATGCGCTTCCAGATCCGGTGGATGCCGAGCGACATCAGGTCGTTCATCAGGTCGTAGCGCGGCGCCACGCTGTCGAAGACCTGGCGCACCAGGGAGGCCTTCTGGCCGCGCGGCACCTCGCGGAAGCCGAAATCGGTGGTCTCGTTCATCGGCGGCAACTTGGCGGAAGCCGCGCGGCCGGGCAAGGAAGCGGGGAGGGGGATCGCATGCCCGAACTGCCGGAGGTCGAGACGGTGATGCGCGGCCTGAGCGCCGTGCTGGACGGGCGGCGCATCGTCCATGCCGCCACGACGAGGCCCGATATGCGCTGGCCCTTCCCGCCGCGCCTTGCGGAGCGGCTGACAGGCGCGCGAGTCACCGGGCTCGGGCGTCGCGGGAAATACATCCTCGTCCGGCTCGACACCGCGGAGAGCCTGCTGATCCATCTCGGCATGTCCGGGCGGCTGGTGGCGCGCCCGAAGGAGGGCCCGCGCGTGCCCTGGATGGGGCCGACCGGCCGCTTCTCCGATGCGCGTGGCCATAACGGGCCGCCGGAAGCGCATGAGCACCTGGTGATGGAGACCGAGGACGGCACGCGGATCGGCTTCGTCGATCCGCGCCGCTTCGGCTGCGCGGACCTGATGCCCACGGCGGATGAGGGCGCGCACAAGCTGCTGCGCGACCTGGGGCCCGAGCCGCTGGAGGACGCCTTCACGCCCGCGGTGCTGTCGGCCGCGCTGGAGGACCGGCACACGCCGATGAAGGCGGCGCTGCTCGACCAGAAGGTCGTCGCGGGGCTCGGCAACATCTATGTGGCGGAGGCGCTGTTCCGCGCCGGCATATCCCCCCGCCGCTCGGCGCATACCGTGCCGGGCGCCCGCGCCGCGCGGCTGGTGCCGGCGATCAAGGCGGTGCTGATCGAGGCGATCGGCGCCGGTGGGTCCTCGCTGCGCGACTATGTCCGCGCGGATGGCGAGCTCGGCCGCTTCCAGGACCGCTTCGCCGTCTATGACCGGGAGGGCCAGCCCTGCCCCTCCTGCCCGGGGCCGGCGGGCGGCTGCGCGGGCGTGCAACGGATCGTCCAGGCCGGCCGGTCAACATTCTTGTGCGTCCGCGCCCAGCGTTGAGCCCCAAAGTTGAGCCGGGCCGCGAAGCGCGCTACCCGTGCCCGCCCAAGCTGCGGGACGAGGACGCGCCATGGCCCATGAGATGATCCTGGTGGAGACGCGCGGGCGCGTCGGGCTGATCACGTTGAACCGCCCGAAGGCGCTGAACGCGCTCTGCGACCAGCTGATGGAGGAGCTTGGCCAGGCGCTGCGCGCCTTCGACGCGGACCCGGCGATCGGCTGCATCGTGCTGACCGGCAGCGAGAAGGCCTTCGCGGCCGGCGCCGACATCAAGGAGATGAAGGACCGCACCTATCCGGCGGTGTATTTCGACGACTTCATCGGCAAGCGCTGGGAGACGGTGCTGACTGTGCAGAAGCCGGTGATCGCGGCGGTCGCGGGCTTCGCGCTCGGCGGCGGCTGCGAGCTTGCCATGATGTGCGACATGATCATCGCCGCCGAAAACGCGAAATTCGGGCAGCCGGAAATCAACCTGGGTATCATGCCCGGCGCCGGCGGCACGCAGCGGCTGACGCGCGCGGTCGGGAAGTCCAAGGCGATGGACATGATCCTGACCGGTCGCATGATGGACGCGGCGGAGGCCGAGCGCTCGAACCTGGCGTGCCGCGTCGTGCCCGTCGCCGATCTGGTGACGGAGGCGGTGAAGATGGGCGAGAAGATCGCGTCCCTCTCGGGGCCGTCCGTCGCGATGGCGAAGGAGGCGGTCAACGCCGCCTACGAGATGACGCTGAAGGAGGGCGTGCGCTTCGAGCGCCGCCTGTTCCTCAGCCTGTTCTCCACCGAGGACCAGAAGGAAGGCATGGCGGCCTTCGCGGAAAAGCGGCCTGCGCAGTTCCGCCATCGCTGACGCCGCAGGCGACGCATTGACTCGCGTGACGGCTGCGGATTAGAACCCGCGCCTTCGCCGGCGGGAGGACTCCCGCCGGCTCCCCATCATTCCATCCATTGGTCAGACACGCGGCACATGGCGAACACGGACTCCGCGCGCAAGCGCATCCGGCAGATCGAGAAGCGGACGGCGCGCAACCGCGCGCGCAAGTCGCGGGTGCGCACCTTCCTGCGTAAGGTCGAGCAGGCGATTGCGACGGGCGACCAGGGCGCCGCGCAGGACGCGTTCCGCGCCGCGCAGCCGGAACTGCATCGCGCGGCGACCAAGGGCGTGCTGCACGACAACACGGTGGCGCGGAAGCTCTCGCGCCTTTCTGCTCGTATCAAGGCCCTCGCGGCCCCCGGCCAGGCCTGACGGCCGGCAGGGACCAGGGGCGCGTTCGCGCTCCGGTCCCGTTGTGGGTGCGCGATGCGTCGCGCTAGGCTGCGGCGTGCGCTGCAGCCTTCGGCTGCGCATCATTACTTTTCCAAACTCGCGATTGCATTCAATCGAGCGCAGCTTTTTGCTGTGCTCTACTTTCGTGTGCGCATTCTTTTCGGGGCTCACTGAAAGTTATGATTTGCGGGTGCGGTCGGTGACGCGGTAGCTTGTTTGGAGAGCGGTGCGGTCAGGTGGGCGCATCGCTTTTCCGCGACGGGCTTTCCCGCCGTGGCGTCTCAGAGGGGCCGGCTTCGCAGGGGGGCCGGTGAGGGTGGCAGGTGCGTCTCATGGAGAAAGCGGTCGGCCCGTCGTCTCCTCCGGCCTCGGCGCAACTCGCCGAGGTCTGGGCGCGGATCCGCGGCCGTCTGCGCGAGGAATTCGGCGAGGTCGAGTACCGTACCTGGCTGCGGCAGATGACGCTGTCCTCGCTGCAGGGCGAGGAGGTGGTCATCGTGCTGCCCACTCGCTTCCTGCGCGACTGGGTGCGCAGCCACTACGGTGACCGCCTGCAGGCACTGTGGCGTGCCGAATACCCCTCCGTCCGCCGCATCGAGCTGCGCGTGGTGCCGGAGGCGGGGCGGCGCGACGCGCCGGCCGATCCGGACGAGCCGGAAGCGCGGCCGCAGCCGAACGGCCATGCCGAGGGGCGCGCCGGTTCCGTCGGCCCGCGCGCCGCGGAGCAGCGCCACGAGCCGCGTGCCGATGGGCGCGTGGATGGCCGCGCCGACTGGTCGGCGCCGCTCGATCCGCGCTTCACCTTCGACACCTTCGTGGTCGGCAAGCCCAACGAATTCGCCCATGCCTGCGCCCGCCGCGTGGCGGAGCGGCCCGCGAGCCCGGGCTTCAACCCGCTTTTCCTCTATGGCGGCGTCGGCCTCGGCAAGACGCATCTGATGCACGCAATCGCCTGGGCGATCCGCGAGCGCGGCGCGCAGGATGGCCGCGGCAGCCTGACCGTCGCCTACATGAGCGCCGAGAAGTTCATGTACCGCTTCATCGCCGCTCTGCGCAGCCAGTCCACCATGGAGTTCAAGGAATCGCTGCGCAGCGTGGACGTGCTGCTGATCGACGACCTGCAGTTCCTGATCGGCAAGGACAACACGCAGGAGGAGTTCTTCCACACCTTCAATGCGCTGGTGGATGCCGGCAAGCAGATCATCGTCTCCTCCGACAAGCCGCCGGCCGACCTCGCGGGTATCGAGGATCGCCTGCGCACGCGGCTCGGCCAGGGCATGGTCGCGGACCTGCACGCCACCACCTACGAGCTCCGCATTTCCATCCTGCAGGCCAAGGTGCAGCAGGCCGGCGTGCCCGTGCCCGACAAGGTGCTGGAGTTCCTGTCGCACAAGATCACCTCCAACGTGCGGGAGCTGGAAGGCGCGCTGAACCGCCTGATCGCCCATGCCAACCTGTTCGGTCGCCCGGTGACGATGGAGGGCGCGCAGGAGGTGCTGCACGACGTGCTGCGCGCCCATGACCGGCGCGTCACGATCGAGGAGATCCAGAAGCGCGTCGCGGAGCACTACAACATCCGCCTCTCCGACATGTCCTCGCCGCGCCGCGCCCGCAACGTGGCGCGGCCTCGCCAGGTGGCGATGTATCTGGCGAAGCAGCTCACCACCCGCAGCCTGCCGGAGATCGGCCGGCGTTTCGGCGGGCGCGACCACACCACGGTGATGCACGCCGTCAGCCGCGTGGCGGAGCTGATGCAGCAGGACAGCGCCTTCGCCGAGGATGTCGAGCTGCTGCGCCGCATGCTGGAGACCTGAGGGGGCGCCGGGCAAGCCGGCGGTTCCCCCGGCGGATTGTTATGCCGTATAAGGTTCCGGTGTCGGGCAGGCGGCCGCGCAGCAGACGGCCGCGCCGACAGGGAGGAACCGGAGCATGACACCCGCCATCGGCCGCCGTGCGGCCTTCGCGCTCGGCGCCGCCGCGCTGACCCTGCCGGGCCTCGTGCAGGCGCAGACCGTGCGCCGGAACGCGCGCCTCGTCATCGGCTTCCCGCCCGGCGGGTCCTCCGACGTGGTCGCCCGCCTCTATGCCGAGAAGCTGCGCGGCACCTATGCGCCGAGCATCGTGGTGGACGGCCGGCCCGGCGCGGCGGGGCGCATCGCGGTCGAGCATGTCCGTGACGCGGAGAAGGACGGCACCGTCTTCCTGCAGACCCCGGCCTCGATGCTGACCGTCCAGCCGCATGTCTTCCCGCGCGAGGTCCGCTACGACGCGCTGACGGACCTGATCCCGGTCAGCACCGTCTGCACCTTCCCCTTCGCGCTCAGCGTGCCGATGAACCACCCGGCGCGGACGCTGGCCGAATGGGCGGCCTGGTCGCGTGCCCAGTCGGGCGAGACGCCCTGGGCCTCGCCCGCCGCGGGCTCGGTGCCGCACTTCATCGGCATCATGCTCGGCCGCCGGCTCGGCCTCCGCCTGGAGCACGTGCCCTATCGCGGCGGCGCGCCGGCCGTGCAGGACGTGATCGGCGGCAGGCTGCCGCTGTTCATTGGCGTGCTCAGCGAGGTGCTGCCGCAGCACGGGACAGGCTTGCGCATCATCGCGGTCACCTCCGACAGCCGCTTCTCCAAGCTGCCGGACGTGCCGACCCTGGCCGAGCTCGGCTACCCCGAGCAGAGCGCCGAGGAATGGTTCGGCGCGTTGCTGCCGGCGGGCACGCCGGCGCCGGTCGTGCAGGGCCTGCACGCGGCGATCCGCAGCGCGGCCGCGCAGCCCGACCTGGTGGAGGCGCTCGGCCGGCTGGAATTCCTGCCGACCACCTCGGACAGCCCGCAGGCCTTCGCCGACCGGATCCGGCGCGAGCGCGACCTGTGGGGCGTGGTGG
Organism: Falsiroseomonas bella; assembly: GCF_003173615.1. Classification (GTDB taxonomy): domain Bacteria; phylum Pseudomonadota; class Alphaproteobacteria; order Acetobacterales; family Acetobacteraceae; genus Falsiroseomonas; species Falsiroseomonas bella. The sequence goes on from NZ_QGNA01000002.1 coordinate 11,254, forward strand.
TGCGCGAAAGCGGGTTCCGCCCAGAGGGCTGAGGCCGGCTTGCATGCCGGCGCCGGGCGTGGCCAGGGTAGCGCCCATGCCTGAAGCGCCCATGGCCCCCGCCGCGGATCGCACCGCCCTCGCCTGGCCCCGCGACCTCGCGGCGATCCTGCTCATCATCGCGGGGGTGCTGCTGTTCCGCAGCACCTCCTTCGTGCCCGCCGTCGTGGACACCGACGAGGGCCTGTACATGGTCCAGGCGCGTGAATGGCTCCGCGGCGGCTGGCCGCTCGTCGCCGCCTGGGACATGCACCCCGTGGGCGCGCCCGCGCTCTTCGCGCTCGCCTTCCTCGCCTTCGGCGTCTCGGTGGAGTCGGCCCGCCTGCTCGGGGTGATCTGCGTCGCCGCCACCGGCTGTGCGCTGTTCGCCACGGCCCGCGTGGCGGGCGCGCCGCGCCCGGTGGGGGTGGCTGCGGCGCTGCTCTACGCCGCGCAATCGGTGCTTCTGTCGGGGCTGTCGGTCAACACCGAACTGCTGATCGCGCCCTTCATCACCAGCGCGATGGCGATCGGGCTGGCCGGCTTCTCCCGCGGGCTGCGCACCCTCGCGGAGGCCCCCGGCACCGGCGCGATCGTGGCGGCGGGGCTGCTGGTCGGCTGCGCGCTGCTGGTGAAGCAGGTGGTGGTGCCGGAGGGTTGCCTGGTCTTCGCGCTGCTGACCTTCCCCGCGCTGCTGCGCGGTGCGCTGCCCTGGCGGCGCTTCCTTGCCTACGCGGCGCTCTATGCGGTGCTCTGCGCCGCGCCGTTCGTGCTGATGGGGCTGGCCTATTGGGTGCAGGGGTGGCTTGCCGACTACATCGACGGCTCGCTGATGGCGCCCTTTCGGTATTCCATGGAGCGCGCGCCGGCGCAGGAAGCCTGGCGGCGGATCTACTCCGCGCTGCTGCAACTGCCCTTCGCCCTGGCGCTCGGGCTTGTCGCGCTGCTGTTCTGGCGGCCGCGGCAGGTGACGGAGCCGCTCGGGCTGCTGACCTCGGCGGCCTTCCTCTGGTTCATCGTCGCCTCGCTCGCCATCGCCGCGCCGGGCTTCTACTTCACCCACTACTTCCTGCTGTGGCTCCCCCCGCTGTCGCTGCTGGCCGCGATGGGCGCCTGGCGTCTGGGGCATGCGGTGGCGCGGCCGGGACTGGCGCGGCCGGCCTTCGCCGGGCTCGTCGGCGTGGTCGCCGTGGATGCCTGGATGTCGGAGCTCTATGTGCGCGTGGATCGCGGCCCGAGCTGGATCCACCCGGACCCCGATCCGGTGCGCCTGGTTGCGGCCCGCGTGGCCGAGGCGGCGGGGCCCGACGGCGACGCCTTCCTCGCGAATTACCACCCGAGCGTCTATGTGCTGGCGGGCGTGCGCATCGCGACGCGCTTCCCGTTTCCGCCGCATCTGACCGGCAATTTCGAGGACCTGTCCGACACCAGCACGGAGGCCGAACTGGCGCGCGTGCTCGCAGGGCGCCCGCGCGTCATCGTGGTCGACCGGGGCTGGATGAAGAACATCCGCCCGGCGGCCGCGGCCCAGGTGCAGGCTGCGATCGACGCGGATTACGACCTGTTTGCGGAGGTGCAGGAGCGACGCGGGCCGGTGGAGATCTGGCGCCTGCGCGACGCGCCCGCCGCGCCGGCCTCTACGGCGCCGGGAACAGCGCGTCCGTCCGCCCCATGAGCCGATAGGCGACGAGGCCGACCCATTCGCGCAGTGCCCATTCGGCCTGGTTCAGCCGGGTGGGAAAGGGCCATTGCCACCAGAGCGCCGGATCGCGCGCGGTGGTGTAGTTCACCGGCCAGGGCAGCACCTGCCAGCCCGCCTGGCGGAAGCAGCCCATGGAACGCGGCATGTGGCTGGCGGAGGTGACCAGCAGCCAGGTCTCGCCCGGCTTCGGCTCCACCGCGCGGCGCGTCAGCACCGCATTCTCCCACGTGTTGCGGCTCTCATCCTCGAACACCAGGCGCTCCGGCGGCAGGCCGAGATCGGCGAAGAGGCGGCGCGCCGTGTCGGCCTCGGTCGGGCCGCCGGGCACGATCGCGGAGGAGCCCCCGGTGAAGACGATGCGCGCCTCCGGGTAGCGGCGTGCGAGCGCCACGGCTTCCGTCATGCGTTCCGCCGCGCCGTTCAGCGCGGGTATGCCGCGCGCCTCGGTCAGCTGCTGCTCCACCGCGCCGCCGAGCACGACGACGCCGGCCACCTGTTCCGGCGGCGGCGCGGCACGGGCGAAGCGGTCTTCCAGCGGCAGGGTCAGCAGCGCGGAGACGGGCAGGACGAAGACCGCGACATACCAGCCGAGGCCGAGCGCCAGCGGCCAGCGCCCGAAGCGTCGCCCGTGCCAGAGCAGCGCCGCGCCGAGCACGGCGAGGACCAGGGCCAGCGTGTTGGGACGCACGACCGACCAGAACAGCTTGGAGGCAACGAAAAGAAAATCGTCCATCAGAGTTCGAGCACCCGCATGGGATGCATCCGGCCGCGCAGCAGGTCGCCCAGCGCGATCAGGTTGCCTCGCAGCCGGCCCAGGCGGTCCACATGCGGCTCGGGGAAGGGGGCGCGCGCGGCGTTCATTGCCAGGTGCCGCGCGACGGATCGTAGCGCGCGGTTCCAGGGATAGCTGCCCTTGCGCGCGAGGTAGAGGGAATTGGCCACCTGGCTGTAGCCGAGCTTGGTGCCCGGCACGCGCCCCGACTTGGTGCCGAGATGCACGCCGCGCGCTCCGGCCAGCCGCAGGATTGTTCCGTGCGCGCCGAGGCGGCGGGTGAGGTCCAGGTCCTCGTACCAGCCATACAGGGGCAGCGCCTCGTCGAAGCGCAGCGCGTGCGCGCGCATCGGGGCGAGGCGCAGCGCCATGTTGCAGCCATAGCCGTTGAAGTGCGGCGCGACGGCCAGCGGATCGCCCGAGTAGCGATCGTCGCCGAGGATCGCGCGGCCTTCCTCCACCGTGATGCCCGGCCCCTTCGCGCCATCGGCGATGACCGTGCCGGTGGTGACGACGCAATCGGGATGCGCGGCGAGCACACGCTCCGTCACGGCGAGATGGTCGGGCGCGGCGAGGAAGTCGTCGTCCAGGAACAGCACCGCATCGCAATCGCCGATCGCGTCCAGGATCGCGTTGCGCTGCCGCGGCAGGCCGGCGGGCGCCGTGATGAACTCTACGGCAGGAAATCGTGCGGGCAGGCCAGTGATGTCGTTCGCGTCCACATGGCAGACCAGCAGCCGGTCCGGCGCGCGGGTCTGGCGCGCAAGCTCCGCCAGCACCTCCGCCAGGATCGGCGCGCGGCCGCGCGTGGCGATGCCGATGGCGATGCGCATCAGGGCTGCCCCTGGATGGCCGGCCGCACGCGGCCCGCGGAGGCGCTGCGCTGCACGAAGCCCTCCAAGCGGCCGAGCAGCGTCATCGCGTAGTAGGCCGCATCGCGTGGACGCAACTTCAGCAGGCTCACCGCCACGCCGCCCAAGGGACGGATGGCGAAGGGCAGCCAGACCGCGGCCGGCACGCCATGCCGCCGCAGCGCGAAGCCGAGGCCGCGCCCGTACAGCCGCGCGCGCGCCGTCGCCACATCGGTCAGCCGCTTGTCCGGGTGGATGACCCGCAGCGCCGGGTCATAGGCGGCGTAGTGGCCCGCATTGACGGCGCGCAGCACCAGGTCGTTGCCTTCCGCCGATCCGATCGGCGTGCCCGGCCCCATCTCCTCGTCGAAGCCGCCCAGCGCGAGCGCCAGCTTGCGGCGGAGCCAGAGATTGAACTCGATCACGCTGGTCCAGGCGTTCTGCGCCGTGATCGGCCCGGCTTCCGCGCGCCAGCGGCCGGAACCGAGGCCGCCCTCCGGGCTCTCGGCCGGGCCGGTCAGCACCATCAGCGCGGGCTCCGCCGCGAAGGCGGCCGCGACGCGATCCAGCACGCCGCGCGGATAGAGGCAGTCATCGTCCGGGAAGCCCACGATCTCGCCGCGCGCCGCGCGCAGGCCGAGGTTGCGCGCGTGATTGGCGTTGGCCACGGAGGACCGCAGATGCGTGAGCGGCAGGCGCGTGAGATAGGGCGCCAGCACCGAGACCAGGCGGTCATCGCCGTTCTGGTCCACCACGATGACCTCGGCATCGTCCCGGCCCTGCGCCAGCACGCTGTCGAGGAATTCGCCGATCTCCGTGGTGCGGCCCCGCGTGGCCATCACCAGGCTGAAGCGTATCATGGCCCCGGCATCCCGCGCGCCGCACAGGCGGTGCGGATCGCGTGCAGCAGGCGGTCACGGAAAACGTCGTTCGAGAAGCGCTCGGCATTGGCGCGGCAGGCTTCGGGGGCGATGGACAGCGTCTCGAACCGGCGCACCGCATCGGCAATGGAAGCAGCGCTCTGCTCTGGGAACAGCACGCCCGTCTCGCCGTCGCGCACGATGTCGGCAGCGCCGCCGCGGCGGAAGGCGATCAGGGGCGTGCCGCAGGCCTGCGCCTCCACCATGCCGATGCCGAAATCCTCCTCGGCCGGGTAGAGGAAGGCGCGCGCGGATTGCAGCAGCGCGACGAGTTCCGCCTGGGGCACGCGGCCGAGGATGGTGATGTTCGGCGCATCGCCCGCGGCGGCGCGGACCTTGGGCATCTCCGCGCCGTCGCCGGCGATGATCAGCTTGCGGTCGGGCATGGCGCGGAAGGCTTCCGCCACCAGGTCCACGCGCTTGTAGGCGACGAGGCGGGAGGCGATCACATAGGCCTCGCCCTTGCTCGGCCGGTAGGGAAAGCCCTCAACGTCCACCGGCGGATGCACCACGGTGCTCTCCCGCCGCCAGGCCTTGCGGATGCGCTCGGCGATCCAGGCGGAATTGGCCAGGATCACGTCGGGCCGCGCGGAGGAAGCGTGGTCCCACAGCCTGAGCCGCGCCAGCAGAAGCCGCGTCAGCGCGCCCTTGATGCCGCGGTCCAGGCCCGACTGGCGCAGATACTGGTGCTGCAAATCCCAGGCATAGCGCATCGGGCTGTGCACGTAGCTGACATGCAGCGTGGCCGGCCCGGTCAGCGCGCCCTTGGCGACGGCGTGGTTCGACGAGATCACGAGGTCGTAGCCCGAGAGGTCGAACTGCTCGACCGCCAGCGGCATGAGCCCGAGATAGTAGCGGAACCACTTTCGGGCGCGCGGCAGGCGCTGGATGAAGGAGATGGTCGGCACCTTGCCGCGCAGGAAGGCGCGCTCGTCATCCGGCAGGAAGTCGCAGATCGTGAACAGGTCGGCATCGGGGAACAGCGCGAGCATCTGCTCCAGCACGCGCTCCGACCCGGCATAGGTGTCCATCCATTCGTGGACAATCGCGATTCTCATAGCAAGTCCATCAGGCGGCGGGCCGCCGTATCCCAGGAGTAGAGCGCAGCGCGTTCCCGTCCGGCCGCCCGAAGCGAGTCCGCAAGACCGGGCTCGTCGAGCAGGCGCGTGAGCGCGGCCGCCGGCGTTGCCGGACCTTCGGCGTCGAACCACAGCGCTGCATCGCCGCAGACCTCCGGCACCGCGCCGGCACGCGCCGCCAGCACCGGGCAGCCGCACCACATCGCCTCCAGCGGCGGGATGCCGAAGCCTTCGTAGCGGGACGGAAAGACCAGGCAGAGCGCATTCTCGTACAGCGCGCGCAGCTCGCCATCCGTCACGCGGCCGAGCAGCCGCGTGCCCGCCGCATCCGCCGCGCCGCTGAACACGCCGCCCTCCACCGCGCCGGCGACCGCGAGCACCATCCCGCGCGCGGCGAGCAGCGCGGCGGCTTCCTGCAAGGCGCCGAGATTCTTGTGCGCGGCGCGCGTGCCGACCGCCAGCGCGTAGCGGCCCGGTTCCAGCCCGTGCTTCGCCAGCACCGCGGCGTCGGCCGGCTCGCGTAGCACATGCTCGCCGCCTTCCGGCATCACCGCGATGCGGCCGGGGTCCAGCCGCAGCCGCGCCGCCAGCCGCGTGCGAGAAAACTCCGAGACGGTGATCAGCTGTGCACCCAGCCGCGGCAGCGAGAGATGCAGCGTGCGATACCAGGCGCGGAAGGCGAGGGAATAGCTCTCGGGCGTGTCGAAGACGCCCGCGTCGTGGATCACCACGATCCGCTTCCCGCCGCAGCGCAGCGGCGCCGTGTTGCCGAGGCTGATCAGCGTCGCGGGATTGGACGCGGCCGGCAGGTCGAGCTGTTCCCAGCTCTGGCCCGTGCGTGTGCCGACATGCTCCACCGGCACGTCGCCCAGCCGGTCCGGCGCGCCGGGCGGCGCCAGCAGCCGGAAGCGCAGGCCGTTGCGCGCCAGGGCCTGCGTCACCTCCGCGGCGAAACGCTGCACGCCGGTGGTGCGCTGGGTCAGGAAGCGGCCGTTGATCGCGAACTCCGTCACGCCGGCTCGCCCCTCAGCACCGCGCGGATTCGCCAGGGCCGGCGCAGCAGGCCGCGCGCGTCGCGGCGTTCTTCCGCCGTCAGCGCCATCACGCCGGCCACCGCGAAGACGGCCAGCGCCAGCGCGCCGGCAACCGCAAGGGCGGTGGTGCCGTCCAGGGCGAGCAGCGTGACCAGGGCGACCCCGCCCACCGCCAGTGGCAACGCCAGCGCGCGCGCCGCCTCCGCCGCGGCGGGATAGAGCCGTGCACAGAAGAAAAGCCGCCCCGCCGCATCGGTGGCGCAGCGCGCCGCCCAAGCCGCCGCCGCGCCCTCGATCCCGAAGCGCATCAGCAGCAGCACCGACAGCGGCAGGAACACCGCCGCCTGCAGCAACTGCCACTTCGCGTTCACGTCCGGCCGCCCGATCGCATCCAGCAGTGCCCCCGGCGCGAAGGCCGCGCAGGAAAAGAAGATGCCGACCGCGAGGATCTGCAGCACGCGCCCGCCGCCCTCCGCGAAGGCCGGGCCGAGCCAGATCTTCAGCAGCCACGGCCCCGTCGCCACCAGCACCAGGCAGGCTGGCAGCACGGCGGCCAACGTCAGCAGCGCCCCGCGCCGCAGCAGCCCCGCCGTTGCGCTCGCATGCGTCGCATAGGCCGATGCCATCGCCGGCAGCAGCGCCTGCGCCACCGCGACCGGCAGGATCCACATGCGCATCACCAGGTCGAGCGGCGTCGCGTAGAAGGCCACGGCCGAGAGTGTCAGCAGCGCGCCGATCAGGAAGCGGTCCGCATAGAGCAGCGCCTGCGTCAGGATACCGGAGGCACTCATCCACCCGCCCATGCGCAGCAGCGGCGCCAGCACCGTCCAGCGCGGCCGCCGCACGCCGAGCCCCGGCAGGTCGCGCCGCGCCAGCCAGAGATAGCTGACGGTGTTCGCCAGCCGGCAGGCCAGCAGCGCCAGGATCACGCCCACCAGGCTCTGCCAGACCAGCAGCACCAGCGCGGGCCCGACATAGTAGAAGATCGCGACCGGAATGGTGACGAGGTTCGCCTCCCGGAAGCGCTGATGCGCTGCCAGAGCCCCCCACAGCGCTGCATTCACCACCACTAGCGGCGCCGCCAGGCAGAGCAGCCGGAAGGCCGCCACCGCCTCCTGCTGCAGGGCGGGCGGCGTGTTCAGCAGGCGCTCCACGAGGAAGGGGACGAAGGCGAAGGCGGCCATGGCAACGGCGGCGCTCAGCAGCGCGAGGGCCGTGATCGCGGCACCCGCCAGGTCCGCCGCGCCCTCGCGCTCGCCCGCGCCGATCCGCGCCGCCAGGGCCCGCGTCAGCGCCGCGCCCACGCCGAGGTCGAAGACGCCGAAGACGCCGACCAGCGCCAGCGCCAGGGTGAACAGCCCCCAGCGCTCGATGCCCATCTGGTGGACCAGCACCGGGGTGAGCGCCAGGGCGAGGAGCAGCGGCAGCCCGCGCCCCGCGGCATTCCACAGCGTCCCGGAGAGAAGCCGTCCACCGGAGGCGCGTTGCTCGGCCGTCTCGGCCATGACCTGCGCCATCCTCATGCAGCCCGCGGCGACCGCCGCGGGCCGTAAAGCCTCAGCGGCCCTGGATCAATAGGCGCCGCGCCGCGCCAGCACGGCGATCGGCGTGCGCAGCAGGATCTTCACGTCGTTCAGCAGCGACGGGCGGGTGGCATAGGCCACGTCCAGCGCCACGCGCTCGGCATAGCTGGTGTCGTTGCGGCCGCTGACCTGCCACGGGCCGGTGATGCCCGGGCGGACGGTCAGGTAGTGCTGCGCGGCGGCGCCGTAGAAGGCGGCGAGTTCGCCGGCCTGCACCGGGCGGGGCCCGACCAGGCTCATCTCGCCCTTCAGCACGTTGATCAGCTGCGGAAGTTCGTCCAGCGAGGTGGCGCGGAGGAAGCGGCCGACGGCGGTGACCCGCGGATCGTTCTTCAGCTTGCGGGTGGCTTCCCACTCCGCGCGCGCCTCCGCGTCGTTCTCCAGCAGGGCGGCCAGGCGGCGGTCGGCGTCCATCACCATCGAGCGGAACTTCAGGCAGCCGAACATCTGCCCGTCCCGGCCGACGCGCTGATGCGCGTAGAAGGCGCTGCCGCCGTCCCGGCGGACCAGCGCGGCGATCACCAGGAAGGCCGGCAGGGCGAGCAGCAGCAGCAGGCCCGCACCCGCGATATCCATCGCGCGCTTGAGCGCGGGCCGGACGGCCGCGACGAGCCGCTCGGTTGCCTCGCTTCGCGCCGGCCCCTGCGCGGGGACGACCGCGCCGCCGGCAAGCGCCGGCTGCAGCACGGAGCGCTTGCTCTCGGTCTCGGCGGCGAGCGTCTGGAAAGCGTCCAGGCCGGGCATCGCAATCCTCTCGGGCGGGGGCTGCCCGCTCTCTGCACGTCGGGTGCTGCCCGGGGGGATCCTGGTCTCGGCCGGATCGGGGGGCGTCCGGCCGAAGGGGGATCATCCGCGCTTTCCCTTCGCATGGAGAGGTATCGGTGCCCGTCGGCGGGTTTGCGACGCGCTTGCGGCCGGAATGTGGCGCGTGGGTCCCGGCCAGGAAGCCCAGGATTTTACTGACCTGCCTGATGAATTTGCGAGTGTTTCCGCCCCAGTTCTGCCATGATTCGCTCATGGGACGGATTCTCCTGCACCACGACCCCGCGTCGGATCTGCCGGCGGCTTGGCATGCCCGACGCGCCCCGCCGGGCTGTGACCCGGTGGGTCCGGCGCGCGGGATCTTCGGCGCGCTGGTCATCTCCGCGCTGTTGTGGGCCGCGCTCGGGCTGCTGCTACCGCTGGTCTGGTAGCCGGGCCGCGCCCGCCGGCCCGCGGTTCAGGAGGGGCGGGGCGGCGCCTTGCCGGCGGCTTCCGACTCGTCTTCCTCGTCCTCCTCCGCCCGCCATTAGCCGACCGGAAGGGCGATCTCGGGCGTCGGATTCTCGGAGAGGATCGCGGCGGTCTCGGCGTCGAAGGCCGCAATCGTCTCGGGGCCGTCGCCTTCCGCCAGGCCAAGCACCGCCGTGGTTGCGGCCGCGACCCGCGCGGCCAGGGCGGCGCTCCGCTCGTCCCGGCATTCCACCAGCACCTCGGCATCCGTCCCGTCGTTCTGCACCAGTTCGACGAGGAAGAAGGCGGCGCCTTCGCGCCCGCCGCTTTCCCAGATGCCCTCCTCGGTCCGGTGCATCGGCGTGATCGCGATCGAGATCGCAGGAAGCGCGCTGTCCGACATGCGGTGCTCCTCGGCAAGGGTTCTGCGACCCAAGCGCATGAGCGCGGCGTCGGATGCGCACGGGCGGTGACCGGCAACCTCGGCGAGCTGCACGGGCCGCACCCAACCGCTGGTGTCGGTGCCCGGCACGCCGCAGGCGCCACGCCCGGCCGGCATCGCCGGCGCCGCGCCGAACGGGCGGTCAGGCCGCCGGGGCGAAGTCCCGGCCGGGGACGGAAGCGAGCAGCGCCTGGGTATAGGCGTGCTGCGGATCGGTGAAGACGCGGCCGATCGGCCCGTGCTCCACCACCTCGCCCTCCTTCATCACGGCCACGATGTCGCAGACTTGCGCGGCGACGCGCAGGTCATGGGTGATGAAGACGATGGAGAGGTTCAGCCGCTCCCGCAGTTCCGCCAGCAGCCGCAGCACCTGCGCCTGCACCGAGACATCCAGCGCCGAGACCGGCTCGTCCGCGACCAGCACCTCCGGCTCCAGCGCGAGTGCGCGTGCGAGGCCGATGCGCTGGCGCTGTCCGCCGCTGAATTCATGCGGGTAGCGCTCGGTCGCCGCGGGATCGAGGCCGACCAGCGCGAAGAGCTCCTTGGCCCGCGCCATTGCCGCGGCGGGGCTGGCGCCGTGCACGATCGGGCCCTGTGCGACGAGCTCGCCGGCGCGGCGGCGCGGATTGAGAGAGCCGAAGGGGTCCTGGAAGACCATCTGAACGCGCCGCGCCGCCTGGCGCATCTCCCGCCTGCGAAGCGCGAGCAGGTTGGTGCCCTCCAGCCGGATGGCGCCGCCATCTGGCTCGATCAGCCGCACGATGCAGCGGGCGAGGGTGGACTTCCCCGAGCCGGACTCGCCGACGACGCCCAGCGTCGCCCCGCGCGGCAGGTCCAGCGTGACGCCGCGCACGGCGTGCGTGACGCGGGCGCCGCGGCCAAGGAAGCCGCCGGTCCGATACGTCTTCTGCACCGATTCGATGCGCAGGATGGTGTCGTCCGACAGCGGGCGCGGCGGCGGCGCATGCAGCGGCGGCACGGCGGCGACCAGCGCCTTGGTGTAGGGGTGCTGCGGTGCGTGCAGCACCTGCGAAGCCGCGCCCTGCTCCACCACCACACCGTGCTGCATCACCGCGACGCGGTCCGCGATCTCCGCCACCACGCCGAAATCATGCGTAATGAACAGCACCGCCGTGCCTTTGCGCCGCTGCAGGTCACGGATCAGGTGCAGGATCTGCGCCTGGGTGGTCACGTCCAGCGCCGTGGTCGGCTCATCCGCGATCAGCACCTTGGGATCGAGCGCCAGCGCCATCGCGATCATCGCGCGCTGCCGTTGGCCGCCCGAAAGCTCGTGCGGGTAGGCGCGCGCGGCCTGGGCGGGATGGGGGATGCGCACCTCCTCCAGCAGGGCAAGCGTGCGCGCGGCGATCTGCTTCGCCGGCAGGCCGGCGTGGATGCGGAACATCTCGCCGATCTGGTCGCCCACCGTACGCAGCGGGTTCAGCGCCGTCATCGGCTCCTGGAAGACCATCGCGATGCCGGCGCCGCGGATCGCGCGCATGGTGCGTTCGTCGGCGGTGGCGAGGTCCTTGCCCTCGAACCGCACCGCCCCGCCCGAGATCCGCACGCCCGGCGGCAGCAGGCGCATGATGGCGCTGGCCGTCATGGACTTGCCGGAGCCGGACTCGCCGACGACGCAGAGGATCTCGTTGGCGTTGAGATCGAGCGAGACATTCTCGAGCGCATGCGCCCGGTCAGCACCCTTCGGCAGCGCGACCGTCAGCCCCTGCAGCGACAGGACGGCGCTCATCGCTTGCGCAGCCGGGGATTGAGCGCGTCGTTCAGCCCCTGCCCGACCAGCGAGACCGCCAGCACGGTGACGAGGATCGCGACGCCCGGGATGGCGGAGACGTACCACTGCACCCGCAGCACGTCCCGCCCCAGCCCGATCAGGTTGCCCCAGGAGGCGACGTTGGGATCGGACAGCCGCAGGAAGGCCAGGGCGCTTTCCAGCAGGATCGCGACCGCCATGATGACGGAGGCATAGACGATCACCGGCGGCAGCGCGTTGGGCAGGATCTCGCGGAAGATGATGCGGCCATCGCCCATGCCGATGGTGCGGCAGGCCTGGACGAATTCGCGGTTGCGCAGCGTCAGGAACTCGGCCCGCGTGAGGCGCGCCGGCGCCGGCCAGGAGACGGCGCCGATGGCGATCGTGACGGTGACGATGTCCGAGCCGAACACCGCGACGAAGACCAGCAGCAGCAGGAAGTTCGGCAGCGTCTGGAAGGCTTCGGTCACGCGCATCAGCACATCGTCCACCCAGCCGCCGTGATAGCCGGCCAGCGCGCCGATGACGATGCCGAGCGCGATGGCGATGGAGGTGGCGACCACGCCGATCAGCAGCGAGACCCGCGCGCCGTGGAAGATCTGCGCCGCGATGTCGCGCCCGGAATTGTCCGTGCCGAGCAGGAAGCGCGGATTGGCGCCGGGCCAGATCAGCGGCCGCCCGGCGAGGGAGAGCGGATCGCGCGGATAGAACCAGTCGGCGCTCAGCGCCATGCCGATCACGACCAGCAGCAGCACCAGCCCGATCATCGCCGGCGGGCTGCGCAGATAGGCCACGAGGAAACGCATCAGCCGCCCGCCCCGATCCGTGGATCGAGCCGCGCATAGAGCAGGTCCACGATGAAGTTCACCGTGATGACCAGCAGGGCGGACACGAACACGATGCCGAGCAGCGTGTTGAGATCCCGCTGCACCACCGATTCATAGGCCAGCCGTCCGAGGCCGGGCAGGGAGAAGACGCTCTCCACCACCACCGAGCCGCCCAGCATCGTGCCGGCCTGCAGCCCGACCAGGGTCACCATCGGCAGCATGGCGTTCCGCAGCACGTGCTTCACCACCACGCGCGTCTCGTCCAGGCCCTTGGCTCGCGCGGTGCGGACGAAATCGAGGTTCAACACCTCCAGCATGGAGGCACGCATGATGCGCAGGTAGATCGCGAGGAAGATCAGCCCGAGCGTCAGCGTCGGCAGCACCAGATGCGTCGCGATGTCCAGCACGCGGCGCAGGCCCGTGTAGCCCGCGCCGATCTCCTCGAAGCCGCCGGCCGGCAGCCATTCCAGATGCACGGCGAAGAGCACGATCGCCATCAGCCCGAACCAGAAGGAGGGCGTCGCGTAGAATACCAGGCCGAGCGTCGAGATCAGCGTGTCCGGCCAGCCATTGACGCGCCGCGCCGCCAGCACGCCCAGCACCAGGCCGAAGAAGAAGGCGAAGGAGAGGGCGGAGGCCATCAACAGCAGCGTCGCCGGCAGGCGTTCCAGGATCACGGTCGCCACCGGCTTGCCGTAGATCGAGGAGAAGCCGAGATCGAGCCGCACCAGCCGCCACAGGTAATTGCCGAGCTGCGCCGGCACGGAGAGATCCAGGCCGTAGAAGGCACGCAGATCGGCCGCCACCTGCGCATCGCCGCCGCCGCCCATCTGCGCCATCAGCGCATCCACCGTGTCGCCGGGGGCAAGCTGCAGCAGCAGGAAGACGCCGACCAGGATGATCAGCAGCGTGGGCAGGGAGGCGGCGAGCCGCCGCCCTGCCAGCGCGAAGACCCGCATCAGATCAGGAAGCGAGCCACAGATCGTGCCAGGAGGAGGATGCCCAGCGCGGGTTGTTCGCGTAGTTGCGCAGGCGCCTGTTGAAGACCGAGACGAAGATCTGCTCGATCGGCATCCACAGCGGGATCTGGTCGTTCACGCGCCTCACGAAGTCGCCGTAGAGCGCCTTGCGCTTGGCCGGATCGAGCTCGGTCTGCGCGGCGTCGATGATCTGGTCGGTCTGCGCATCGGTCCAGCCCCACTGGTTCGTCCAGGGCGCGCCCTTGGGCTGGCCGGAGCGGTACCAGACGGTGGTGGAGACCGCTGGATCGTTGCGATACTGGTGCCAACCCGTCGCCAGGTCGAAGTTCCAGTCATTGTAGACGGTGCGCAGGAAGCCCGCGGCGTCCAGCCGAACGACCTCCACGCGGATGCCCACTTCCTGCAGCGATTGCTGGATGAAGGTGGACCACAGCGCGATGTCCTCGCCCCAGGGCGCGGGATGCAGCCGCAGGGTGAATCGTACGCCGCCGGCGCCGCGACGGTGCCCCGCCTCGTCCAGAAGCGCATTGGCCCGGCGGCGGTCGAAGGCATATTGCGGCGTGTCCGGCCCCGGATAGTAGTCCGTGGAGACGGACGGGATCGGCCCCGTTCCCTTCTTGGCGAAATCCCCCAGGAAATTCTCGATGAAGAAGGGCACGTCGAGCGCATGCGCGATGGCGCGGCGCACGCGGATATCCGCCAGCACCGGGTTGCGGAAGTTGAACTCCAGCGTGTTGGTGCGTGCGTTGCCCTCGTTGCCCTTCGTGGTCACGTCGAAGCGCGGATCGCGGCCGAGGCGCTGGAAGTCGGCGATGGCAAGTGCCGAGTAGGGGCTGAACAGGATCTGCCCAGCCTCCATCTGCGCCGCGGCGGCCGAGCGGTCTCCCACCACGCGCCAGACGACGCGGTCGAGATAGGGCAGGTTGTTCCGCCAGTAGTTCGGGTTGCGCTCCGCGATGATGAACTGGCCGCGCTCATACTGCACGAACCTGAACGGTCCCGTGCCCATCGGCGCGGTGTTCGCCGGGTTCTGCCGGATGTCGCTGCCTTCGTAGATGTGCCTCGCCGAGACATAGCCGAGATCCGGCATCGCCCGCAGGATCAGGTTCATCGGCATCGGCCGCGCGTAGCGGAACACCGCCGTGTGCGGGTCGGGCGTGTCCACCGCCTCGAGGAACAGCTGCAGCGCGGTGCCATAGTTGAGGATCTTCTTCCACATCTCCATCGCCGTGAACTGCACGTCCGCGGAGGTGAAGGGCTTGCCGTCATGCCAGGTGACGCCTTGGCGGAGCTTGAAGGTGATCGTCTTGCCGTCGGCAGAGCTTTCCCAGCTTTCGGCCAGGCAAGGCGCCGGATTGCCGGCGGCGTCGAGGTCCACCAGCGGCTCCTGGATCTTGCCGCCGACGATGTAGACGCCGGTCGAGGCCTGCAGCGACGGGTTGAGGATGCGCTGCTCGGTGGCGAAGTGCACCGTCATCACCCCGCCGCGGCGAGGCTGCTCCTGCGCGAAGCTCAGTTCCGGAAAGGCCACGCTCGAAGCGAGCGCGGCGGAGGTGGAAAGCATCGCGCGGCGGCTGAGGTTCATCTGTGTCTCCTCTCGGGCCCGGCTGGTGCGGTGCAGCATCCTCGCGGCCATGGGGCCGCGTCAACCTCCCGTCACGCCGGAACGAAGCGCAGCAGCACCCCGGTGGCGCGCGAGGGCGCCGCCGCGACCGTGGCGCCCTTCGCCGTGCCGAGCGCCTTCGCCGCGGCCGCCATGTCCTTCGTGCCGAGCACCAGCGCCGCGCCGCCTTCCTCCGGCAGGCCGTCCAGCGCCACGCCAGGATGCCTTGCGGCGAGCGTGGCGCGGTCCAGGAAGACGAAGTCGCCGCGCGTGCTGCCGGAGGGCACGCGGAAGGCGCCATCCGCTTCCCGCTCCGCCGCGCGGTCGATCAGTTTCGCCAGGTGTGCCGCCGCCGCTTCCGGGTCCTTCGCCAGCACCTCGATCCGCACGATCCGCGTGGCGCCATTGGCGTGCGACTGCAGTTCCGGGATCCAGACATTCTCTCGCGTGAGATGCTGGCAGGCGAAGATGCCGAGGCCCGCGGGCCGCTGGTCGCGTGGCCATTGGAACACGTTGAAGCGCGCTTCCGCTTCGCCGCCGCCGGGCAGCGGCACGGGGCGGCCGAAGGCGACGGGCCCGGTCGCGGCCAGGCCGCGCGCGCGCACCTCCTCGGCCCCGGCCGCGGCGTCCGTTGCGGTGAAGGCGGCGCGGTCCAGGCCCTCCCGGCCCTCGAGGAAGGCGCGCAGCCCGGCATTGTGGTCGGTCGGCACCAGGACGCCCAGCAGCTCCATGTAGTCGTCGCCGAGCATCATCGTGTAGTTGCCGGAGCCCATATGCGCGCTGTGCGTGCCGCGCGGTGACATGGTGAAGCCCAGCGCCTCCCAGCTTTTCGCCGCCGCGTCCAGGTCGCGCACGGCGATGACCACATGGTCCAGCCCGATCACGTTGCGCAGCGCCATCACACTCTCCTCTCGCGGGACCGCGATTGCAGCCCATCGCGACGCGCGCGGCAACGGGCCTTGAGGCGCGGGCTCGCTGCGGCTTTGATGCCGGCATGGACGTCACCTGGCCGCCCTCCCTCTGGGCGCATGTCTCCCCGCCCGGCCCCGACCTGCTCGCGCTGGATGGCGCGCAGGAGGCCGAGGTCGCCGTGATCGGCGCCGGCTTCACCGGCCTCTCCACCGCGCTCCACCTTCGCGAGATGGGCATCCCCGTGACGGTGGTGGAGGCGGCCGAGCCCGGCTGGGGCGCCTCCGGCCGCAACAACGGGCAGGTGATCCCGACGCTCTCGCGCCATGACCCCGCGGCGATCGTCGCGCGCCATGGGGCGGCCGGCGAGCGCTTCGTGCATGTGCTGCGCGACAGCGCGAGCATCCTGTTCGACCTGGTGCGCCGGCACGGCATCGAGGCGGAGGCCGAGCAGGAAGGCTGGGTGCAGCCCGCGCACTCACCCGGCCGGATGAAGGTCGCCGAGCGCCGCGTAAAGGACTGGGCGCGCTTCGGCGCGCCGGTGGAACTGCTCGACAGCGCGGCGATGGAGCGGATGCTCGGCTCATCCGCCTGGTTCGGCGGCTGGTGGAACCGCACCGGCGGGCATGTGAACCCGCTGATGCTCGCGCGCGGCATGGCGCGGGCCGCGCTCGCGGCGGGCGCGACCATCTTCGCGCGCTCGCCAGTCGAGACTGTGGAGCACAAGGACGGGCGCTGGCTGGTGACGACGGCACGCGGCACGCTGCGCGCGCGCGCGCTGGTGCTGGCGACCAACGCCTATACCGGCGAGTTCTCCTCCCGGCTGCAGCCCGATGTCGCGAAGGAGGTCGTGCCGCTGCTGTCCTGGCAGCTTGCGACGCAGCCCATGTCGCACAACGTCGCCGCCACGATCATCCCGGGCCGGCAGGCCATGTCGGACACGCATGGGGAGCTGTATTTCACCCGCTGGGATGCGCGCGGGCGGCTGATCACCGGCGGCAACGTGGCGATCCCGGTGGACCAGGCGCGGCGCCTGCGTCCCTATCTCGCCGCACGCCTGCAGCGCCTCTGGCCGCAGATCGGCGAGGTGACCTTCGAGCATGTCTGGAGCGGCTATGTCGGCATGACCACCGACTTCTTCCCGCATCTGCATCGCATCGGGCCGGACGGCTATGCCTGGGCCGGCTGCAATGGCCGCGCCGTCGCGCTCTCCACCGCGCTGGGGCGCGAATTCGCCCGCGCGGTGAGCGGCGTGCCGGATGACGAGCTCGGCCTGCCCTTCACCGAACCCACGCCCATTCCCTTCCACGGCATCGCGCGGCGCGGCGCGCCGCTGATGCTGCTTCTCTACCGGCGCCGCGATGCGAAGGAGGTGGCATGATGCAGATCCGGGACGGCGTGCGCGTTATCGGGCCGGAGGATGCGCCGAGCTACTGGCAGCCCGTGCCGGCCAACGGCTTCGTCCGCTGCATCCTCAGCGGCAAGGAGCTCGGCACCGGGTTTTCCATGGGCACGCAGACGGTCGCGCCGGGCTGCATGGTGCGCGAGCATACGCATGACCGGCATGAGGAGGTGATCCACCTCACCGCCGGCCACGGCTTCGCGCGCATCGATGGCGAGGACATCCCGATCGCGCCCGGCGCCACCGTCTTCCTGCCGCGCAACCGCAAGCATGGCTTCGTGAACGGGGGGACGGAGCCGATGACCTTCGTGTGGTTCCTCGCACCCGGTGGCCTGGAAGATTTCTTTGCTGCCATTGGTCGGCCGCGCGAAGCGGGTCAGCCGGCGCCCGAGCCATTCCCGCGCCCCGCCGATGTGGCGGAGATCGAGCGCCGCACGGTCTTCGGTTGGGCCGACCAGACGCCGAAGCGCTGACCTACTCCGCGAAGTGACACGCGGCGCGCTGCGCCGGCCAGTCCGCGCGCAGCGCGGGTTCCTGCTCCGCGCAGAGTGGCTGGGCCATCGGGCAACGCGTGCGGAACCGGCAGCCGGAGGGCAGGTTGGTGGGGCTCGGCGGCTCTCCCTCCAGCGCGAAGCTGTCGGTCACGCGCGGCCCGCCGATCTTCGGGATCGCCGCCAGCAGCGACTGAGTGTAGGGGTGGCGCGGCGTCTCGAACACCGCCTGCGTCGCGCCGATCTCCACGATGCGGCCGAGATACATCACCGCCACGCGGTCGCAGATCAGCCGCACCACCGACAGGTCGTGCGAGATGAACAGATAGGTCAGGCCGAAGGCGCGCTGCAGGTCCAGGAACAGGTTCAGGATCGTCGCCTGCACCGAGACGTCGAGCCCCGAGGTCGGCTCGTCCAGGATCACCACCGAAGGCTTCAGCGTCAGGATGCGTGCGAGGCCGACGCGGCGCTGCTGCCCGCCGCTGATCTCGTGCGGATAGAGATCCAGATGCGTCTCCGGCAGGCCGACCGCGCGCAGGATCTCCCGCACGCGCTGCTCGCGCTGCTCCTCCTTCAGCGCCGTGTGCACGATCAGCGGCTCGTGCAGGGAACTGCGGATGGTCCAGCGCGGATCGAGCGAGGCGCCCGGGTCCTGGTAGCAGTATTGCAGGTGCTCGCGGTATTTCCGGCTCTGATGCGGCTTGAGGCCCGCGATGTCGTGGCCCTCGAAGACAACATGCCCGCTCGTCGCTGTGTGGATGCCCATCAGCGTCTTGCCGAGGGTGGACTTGCCGCAGCCGGATTCGCCGACGATGCCGAGGATCTCGCCGCGCGACACCTCCAGCGAGACGTCGTCCACCGCCCTCAGCCAGCCGATGCGCCGCTTCCACACATTGCGGACCGGGAAGTGCTTGCTGAGGCCCTCGACGCGCAGGATCGGCTCGGCGCTCATGCCGCCTGCTCCGCGGCGATCAGCGGATGGTGGCAGCGCACCGTGTGCGCGGGGCCGAGCGCATCGCGCGGCGGGCGCGTGCCGCGGCAGGCCTCGCTCGCGCGCTCGCAGCGCGGGTGGAAGCGGCAGCCCGAGGGCGGGTCGATGAGGCGCGGGATCTCGCCCGCGATGCCGCGGATGCCGTTCTCCGAGGAGGGCAGGCTGTCCAGCAGCTTGCGGGTATAGGGGTGGGATGGCTGCGCGAAGAAGCTCGCCACCGGCGCCTCCTCCACCTCCTGGCCGGCATACATCACGGTGATGCGGTCGCAGATCTCATAGGCCGTGCCGAGGTCATGCGTGGTGAACAGCACCGCCACGCCGCGCTCTCGCGCCAGCTGCTTCAGGATCTTCAGGATCTGCGCCTGCACCGTGACATCCAGCGCGGTGGTCGGCTCGTCCGCGATCACCAGCTTCGGCTCGGGCAGCAGCGCCATGGCGATCATCAGCCGCTGCCGCTGGCCGCCCGAGACCTCATGCGGGTATTTGCGCAGCACCCCTTCGGGATCGGGCAACTGCACCAGGCGCAGCAGGTCCAGCACGCGCGCGCGGTCGGCACGGCTGCGCTCCCGCCGGGACATCTGCGGCGCGCTGCGCAGCAGCGGCGACTTGTAGCGCATCAGGTCGTCGATCTGGGTGCCGATCGTGAAGACCGGGTTGAAGGCGGTGAAGGGATCCTGCGGGATGTAGGCGATCTCCTTCCCGCGCACCTCGCGCGCCAGGCGGTCCTGGTCCATCGCCAGCAGGTCGCGCCCGTCGAAGCGGATGCTGCCGGCCTCGATGCGCGCGCTGTTGCCGGGCAGGATGCCGAGGATGGCGCGGGCGAGCGTGGTCTTGCCGCAGCCGGATTCGCCGACGAGGCCCATGATCTCGCCGCGGCCGATGGTGAGGTCCACGCCGTCCAGCACGCGCGCGAGCCCGGCATCCGACGCGAAGGAGACGCGCAGGTTGCGGACCGCGATCAGCTCACTTTCCATGCCGCGCCGCCCGTCGGAGCCTGGGATCGAGCACGTCGCGCAGCCCGTCGCCGAGCAGGTTGAAGCCCATCACCACCAGGAAGATCGCGAGCCCCGGGAAGGCCGCATACCACCAGGCCATCGGCAGGAACTCCCGCGATTCCGCGATGGTGCGCCCCCATTCCGGCGTCGGCGGCGGCGGGCCGAGGCCGAGGAAGCCGAGCGTCGCCGCCGTCAGGATCGTGCCGCCCATGCCGATGGTCGTGCGCACGATGATGGAGGATGAGATGGAAGGCAGGATGTGCAGCACCATCACGCGGAAGGGCGAGCAGCCCAGCGCGATCGCCGCCTCCACGAAGGGCTCGTTCTTGATGGAGCGCGTCTCGGCATAGACCAGCCGCGCCCAGAACGGCCAATAGGTGGCCGACAGCGCGAGGATGACGTTCTCGATGGAGGGCCCGAGCGTCTGCGCGATGGCAATCGCCAGCACGATCTGCGGCACGGCGAGGAAGATGTCGGAGACGCGCATCAGCAGGTTGCTGCCGAAGCCCTCGTAGTAGCCGGCGATCAGCCCCATCGGCACGCCGATCAGCACCGCCACCGCGATGGCCGTCACCGCGATGGTCAGCGTGATGCGCGCGCCGAAGAGCAGCCGCGAATAGATGTCGCTGCCCATGCGGTCCGTGCCGAGCCAGTTCTCCGGCCCCGGCGGGGAGAGGCGCCGCGCGGTGTGGAATTCCGTCACGTCGCCGGGATGGGTGGACAGCAGGGGCGCCAGGATCGCGGCGGCGATCAGCGCCAGGATCAGGATCAGCCCGACCAGCGCGGCCCGGTCCTCGGCCAGCTTGCGCAGGATCCGCAGCATCAGCGCGTCTCCCGCGGATCGATCATGCCCTGCAGGATGTCCACCAGCAGGTTCACCACGATGAACATCGCCCCCGCGATCAGCGTGAATCCCATCACCGCGTTGTAGTCCGAGCTCAGGATCGAGTTGACGGCGAAGAGGCCGAGCCCCGGCCAGTCGAACACCGCCTCCACCACCACGGCGCCGGCCAGCAGCAGGCCGAAGATCAGGCCGATCTGCGTCACCGTGCCGATCAGCGCGTTGCGCAGCACGTATTTCCACACGACCAGCCGGCGCGGATAGCCCATCGCCGTCTCGTAGAGCACGTAGTTGGACTGCAGCGCGTTCAGCACGCCCGCGCGGGTGAAGCGCACGATGGTGGCGGTGGCCGGCAGCGCCAGCGTTGTCACCGGCAGGATCATGTGGCGCAGCGCGTCCAGCAGGATCTCCGGGTCCTGCCAGATGATGGCGTCGATGGTGTAGAAGCCGGTGATCGGCTCCGGCCCCCAGCCCTCCACCCGGCCATGCAGCGGCGTCACGCCGAGGCGCATGGAGAAGAACAGCTGCAGCAGGATCGCGAACCAGAAGCTGGCGATGGCCAGCCCCGCGATCGTCACCACCCTGAGGCCGTGGTCCAGCCAGGTGTTGCGCCGCAGCGCGCTGACGACGCCGAGGGGGATGCCGATCAGGCTCGCAACGATGATCGCGGCGATGGCGAGTTCGAGCGTCGCCGGCAGCCGGCTCAGCAGGTCCTCGGCCACCGGACGGCCGGTGTAGATGCTGCGCCCCATGTCGCCCTGCGCGATGGAGACGAGATAGTGCCAGAACTGGATGTGCAGCGGCTTGTCCAGCCCGAGCTTCTCGCGGATCGCGGCGATGGTCTCCGGCGTCGCGTTCTCGCCGGCGACGAAGGCCGCCGGGTCAGCCGGGATCACGTGGGAGATGAAGAAGACGATCGCCAGCAGGCCGATGATGGTCGGCACGAACCAGGCAAGGCGCCCGAGGACCAGGACAAGCGTCTTCACGGGGCGGCCTTCCCAGCCGCCCCGTCCGTAGCGTCAGCCATCCTCACGTGATGCGAAGCCAGCGCATCTCCTGCCCGTCGCCGATCGGGCAGAACCGCACGCCCTGGACATTCTTGCGGAACGGCCCGTACCACTTGCCATTGTGCACGCAGAGCGCGGCCGCATCCTCCGCCGCGATGCGGGCCACCTGTTCGTACAGCGGCGCGCGCCGGGCCTGGTCCGGCGTGGCCAGCGCCTGGTCGAGCAGGCGGTCCACCTCCGGGTTCGAATAGTAGCCGTTGTTGCCGTTGCCGCGGCGGTTGGAATGCAGCATCTCGCCGGCCCAGTTGTGCGGATCGGCGTAGTACGTGCTGCGCCACAGGAACAGCATGTCGTACATCTGCGCGGGATCGCGGAACTTGTTCGACACGACGGGGAAGGGCTCGTTCAGCAGCTTGCTCTGCACGCCTGCGCGCGCCAGGCCATTCTGCAGCAGCGCCGCGGCCTGCATCGACTGCTCGTAGCCGATCATGCCGGCCACGGTGATCTCGCGCAGCGGCACCTGCACGCGCTGCAGGTACCACTTCGCCTTGTCGATGTCGTAGGTGTAGCCCGCCACGTCCTTCGGCGCGCCCCACATCGGGTTCGGGATCACCTGCGTGTTCCGGACGACGGAGCCGCCGAGGATGTTGTTGATCCAGCCATCGTAGTCGAAGCAGTGGCTGACCGCCTTGCGGAAGTTGAGGTCGGTGAAGGGCGGGCGCTGGTGATGGAAGGTCGCGTAGAACAGGCGGGTGGATTCCGCCTCCATCACGTTCATGTTCGGATCGGCCTGCAGCCGCGCGATCTGGTCCTGCGGCATGTAGGGGTCGGTGCCCTGAAAGTCGCCGCGGATCAGGCCGAGCACGCGGCTGTTCACCTCCGCGACGTAGCGGAAGTCGATCTCCTCGAGCCCGGCAGGCCCGAGGAAATGCTGGTTGTAGCGCCGCGCCAGGAAGCCGCGGGCCGGATCGAAGCGCTGCAGCACGTAGGAGCCGGACCCCGCATCGTTGCGGGAGAGCCATTCCTGGCCCCAGTCGCCGTTGCGCTCGTTGCGCTTTACCAGCGCGCTGTTGACCACATACAGGTCGTGCAGCGTGGCGATGAAGATCGCCGAGGCCGACTTCAGGTTGAACTCCACCGTGTAGCGGTCCAGTGCCTTGGTGGAGCCGCGATCCATCAGCGGGGTGAACAGCGCGGTCACCGGCTTGCCGATGGAGAGGATGCGCTCCATCGAGTACACGACGTCGTCCGCGGTCAGGTCGCTGCCGTCGTGGAATTTCACGCCCTGGCGCAGCTTGAAGACATAGCGCTTGCCGTCCTCCGAGACGGTGTAGCTCTCCGCCAGCCAGGGCTCGATCTTCGGCGGATTGTCCAGCCAGCGCATCAGCCCGTCATAGAGGTTCAGCCGATAGGCCACGCGGCCGACGTCGAAGGTGGCGTGCGGGTCCATCGTGTCGAAGGCGCTGCCATTGGCGAAGGCGATGCGGCCGCGTCCCTGCGCCTGCGCCTGCGCCTGCGCCTGCGCCAGGCCGGGCAGCCCCGCCGTGCCGATGGCGGCACCCGCGGCGCCGGCGCGCAGCACATCGCGCCGCCGCAGCCCGGCGGTCGCCCTTCCGGATTCCTCGCGCATCTGGTCCGCCTCCTGCGTTCCTGTCCTCCTGCACATGCTGGACACTCGTCGGAAGCGGCGTCAAGCGCCCGGCCGGCGCTGCCGGGCATCGTCGTGGTCGTGGTGCTATTCCGGCCGGCACCGCGCTGCGCCATGCTGCGGCTCCGCACAAGCCGAAGGACAGCGCGCGATGCGATTCGAATCCCGCAAGGTGGTCATCACCGGGGCGGCCGGCGTGTATGGCCGTGCGCTCGCCGCGGCCTTCGCGGCCGAGGGCGCGACGCTGGTGCTGACCGATCGCGATCCCGCCGCGCTGGCTGCCGCCTCGGCTTCGCTTCCCGCCGCGCGCGTGACGCTGCACGCCACCGATCTGCGTGACGACGCGGCGCTCGACCTGCTCGTCGCCGCGGCCAACCAGGGCGAGGCGCCGCACGTGCTGGTCAACAATGCGGGCCTCTATCCCTTCATCCCGCTGATGGATGCGACGCCGGAGGAATACGACCGGATCATGGACGTGAACCTCCGCGCGCCGTTTCGTCTGATGCAGGGGATCGGCCGCGCCATGGCCGCCGCGGGACGCGGCTCCATCGTCAACGTCACCTCCTCGGCGGCGGATGTCATCCGCGGCAACGGCGTGCCCTACGGCGCCTCGAAATGCGCGCTGGAATACCTGACCCGCGCCTTCGCCATCGAACTCGGGCCCAACGGCGTCCGGGTGAACTCCGCGCGTCCCGGCTTCGCGGAGGGCAGCGCGGAAGTGCGGATGCCCGAGGGCTATGCCACCGCCATCCGCGCCCGCGCGCTCCTGCCGCATCCGAACCGGCCGGAGGATTTCTGCGCCGCGGTGATGTTCCTGTGTTCCGACGAGGCGGCCTTCATCACCGGCTCGGTCATGGATGCCGGCGGCGGCGGCCACATCAACCGCCGCGATGGCGCCTCCACGCGCGCGCGGAGCTGAGCCAACTTGAAGCGTCGCGGCCCGCGCAGCGGGCCGAGGCGCCTACGGGCGCCCGCCGCAAGCCAAGGCCGCGGAGCGGCCGCCCGGCGCTGGAGGGCATCAACTAAACAGATCGCTGACGCTGCTCTCTTCGCTGATCCGCTTCATCGCCTCTGCGATCAGTGGCGCGATGGTCAGCTGCTTGATGTTGCGGCTGACGCGCACCGCCTCGGTGGCCAGGATGCTGTCCGTCACCACCATGGTCTCGATCGGCGCGGCGCCGACGCGCGCCACCGCGCCGCCCGAGAAGACGCCATGCGTGACATAGACGCTGGCGCTCTTCGCACCCTGCTTCAGCAGCGCCTCCGCGGCGTTGCAGAGCGTGCCGCCGGAATCGACGATGTCGTCCACCAGGATGCAGTGCCGGCCCTCGACCTCGCCGATCACGTTCATCACCTCGGAGACGCCGGCGCGCGGGCGGCGCTTGTCGATGATGGCGAGGTCGGCGCCGATGCGTGCCGCGATCGCGCGCGCGCGCACCACGCCGCCGACATCGGGGCTGACCACGATGGTCTCGCGGCCGGCGAAGCGCTCCTGGATGTCGCGCGCGAAGAGTGGTGCCGCGAAGAGGTTGTCCACCGGGATGTCGAAGAAGCCCTGGATCTGCCCGGCATGCAGGTCCATCGTCAGCACGCGGTGCGCGCCCGCTTCCACGATCAGGTTCGCCACCAGCTTGGCGCTGATCGGCGTGCGGCTGCCGGACTTACGATCCTGCCGCGCATAGCCGAAATAGGGGATCACCGCCGTGATGCGCCGCGCGCTGGCGCGCCGCAGCGCGTCCAGCATGATCAGCAGCTCCATCAGGTTGTCGTTCGCCGGGTAGCTGGTGGACTGGACGACGAAGACGTCCTCGCCGCGGACGTTCTCGTGGATCTCGACGAAGATCTCCATGTCGGCGAAGCGCCGCACGGAGGCTTGCGTCAGCGGCATGCCGAGCGCCGCGGCCACCGCCTCGGCAAGAGGACGGTTGCTGTTGCAGGCGATGATCTTCATGCAGCGAGGCCCCGGGGAGGTGTCGAGCCGCCGCACGGAGGGCCGTGCGGTCGCGCGATCCGATAGCAATGTGGCATCCGGGTGTCCATCGCGGCGGCGTGAGCCGGGCGCATGGCGGACCCGACGATCTCAACGCGGCGGCGCTGGCGGGTTCGCCTGTGCCGGCGCCGCGGCCTGCTGCGCGGCCGGCCCCGTCCGGACGATCCCGCCGGCATTGGCGATCACGTCGCGCACCCCGCCCGAAGCCTCCTCCGCAACCACGAAGGCGACATCGGCCCAGAGCCCGTTCAGGCTCCCGGCCGGCACCTCGTTCAGTTGCAGCACGCGGCCGAGGTCGTAGCCGTCGCGGCGGGAGACGGTCCAGACGATCTCCACGCGCTGCAACCCGCGCTCCGGCGGCGTCACCGTCACCACGCCCTGCACGGCGAAGGCAGCGCCCTCGGCCGTGTCCTGCACCTGCATGCCGAGCATGGCGAGGCGCTCCGCCATGCGCGCCGTCAGGCTGCGGTTGCCGTCACCCGGCGCGCCGCGCACCGGCTGCAGCAACACCACGGGCGGACCGGCGCCGACGGCCTGCTCGTCGCCGGTGCGGCGCAAGGAATCCGCCCGCCCGACCATCGCGGCGATCGCCGGGGCGGCTTCGGTCGCGGCGCCGCGCAGCACATCCTCGCCGCCCTCGGCCCAATCGCGGAACGACACCGCGCGGCCGGCATGCTCGCCGAGCGCGCGCCCGTCGGCGTCGCGCAGCGCGTAGCGCGGCACGATGCGCTCGCCGTCGCGGGCGGCGGTGATGACGAGCTGCCAGTCCAGCGGCCAGGGCGTGCCCTCGATCGCGGGCACTTCCTGCGCAAGCAGCGCCTCGGCCAGCAGCCGCGAATAGGCCTCGGCGTCGGCATTGGTCAGCATCGCCCCCTCCGGCGCCGGCACCGCCAGGCGATAGGCCGGGGGCCGCGCAAGGCGCGCGCCGAGGGCGCCCGGCTGGCCGCGGAAGGGCTGCGGCAGGTCGCCGC
Organism: Falsiroseomonas bella; assembly: GCF_003173615.1. GTDB lineage: Bacteria > Pseudomonadota > Alphaproteobacteria > Acetobacterales > Acetobacteraceae > Falsiroseomonas > Falsiroseomonas bella. Next base: position 37,293 of record NZ_QGNA01000002.1, read on the forward strand.
AGCCGGCGAGCGCCGCCAGGCCGCCGAGCGCCGCGGCGAAGCGTCGCCTAGACCAGGACACAGGAGACCAGGAGCGTGAGGAAGATCATGATCGTGAACATGATGACGTAGGGCAACGGCTCACCTCTCGGGCAGCGCGATGGCGGAGAGTTGGTGGCCGATCGGGCCCGCCCCGGCAAGCGTCGCCCGCCGATGGCTGAAGTATTTTCCTTCGTTCGCGAGCGTATCGTCCCCCACCCAGTTCGCGCTCGCCACGCCGGCTTCGCGCAGGCGCATCAGGCAATAGCCGGGCAGGTCGAACTGCCAGCGCGCCTCGCGCCGGCCGGGGGCGAGGAAGGCCTCGCCTTTGGGCGAGGCGGCGAGCAGCGCATCGCGCAGGTCGGGCCCGACCTCGTAGCTCTCCTGCGCGATGCAGGGTCCGACCGCGGCGGCGATGCGCGTGCGGGCTGCGCCGAGCGCCTCCATGGCCTCGATGGTGGCCTCGACCACGCCGGCCACGGCGCCCCGCCAGCCGGCATGGGCGGCGCCGACCACGCCGGCATCGGCATCTGCGAAGAGGATCGGCGCGCAATCGCCGGTGACGATGCCGAGCAGCATTCCCGGCCGGTCCGTCACCATCGCATCGGCCGGCGGCCGGTCGGTCTCCGGCCAGGCCTCGCGCAGCGTCGCCACCGCGACGCCATGCACCTGCGTCAGCCCCACCAGGCGATCGGGCCCGAGGCCGAGCGCATCGGCGGCGCGGCGGCGGTTCTCCCGAACCGCGTCGGCGTCGTCGCGGCCGGAAAGGGAGCAGTTGAGGCTGGCGAAGCGCCCGGCGGAGACGCCGCCCTCGCGCGTGAAGAAGCCGTGCGGCACGGGGAGCGCGGCGGTCAGGAAGGGCGGCATCACGATTCCTCGAATCCGGGCGGCGGCGCGAGACGGGAATCGCAGAGCGCAAGCACCTTGAACAGCCGCCCCATGGCTTCCGGTGCCACCAGGCGCTCGGCGCCCGAGAGGATCTCGCCGGCCAGCCGCGGCCGCGCCTGCGCCAGCATGGCCGCGCGCGTCATCAGGCCGAGCCGCTGGAGGAACAGCCCTTGGGGCAGAGGTCCCAAGGCGGCCGCACCCGCCGCGCGCGCGGCCTCGGCCAGGGCGGGGAAATCCACATGCGCCGTCAGGTCGCGCGCGCCCGGCTCGGCCAGCGGATCGAGGCCGGTGCGGTGCGCCTGCATCGCCTGCAGCGTGTCGCCGAACGCCGGGGCGGCCGGGCCGTAATCCACCAGCAGCGCCGCGCCGCCCTGCGCGGCCAGCCGGCCGGCAAGCGCCGCGACGAAGGCGAAGGCGGGTTCGCTGACCTCCTTCATCGCACCCTCGGGCGCCGCCGCCGGCAGGGCAGGGGCGGCCTCCGCCGGCCGCTCCACGAATGCGCCGTCCTGCACCCAGCGCTCCATCCACGCCCCGCCGCGACGGACGAATTGCCGGATCGGCAGGGCGTCGAGGAACTCGTTGGCCAGCAGCAGCAGCGGTCCGGGAGGCAGGGTGGCGATGTCGTCATGCCAGGCGGCGACGGCGCCGCCGAGCAGCCGCGCCTGCGCGTCGCGCAGCGACGGCGACTGCTCCACCAGATGCACCTGCGCCGCGGCGTGGAAGGCGGGCGCGGCCTGGCCCACCGCGCGCAGCGCATCGCCCATCAATGTCCCGCGCCCAGGGCCGCATTCGGCAAGGATCACCGGGTCGGGCCGGCCCATGCGCTCCCACAGCACGGCGCACCAGGCGCCGAGCACCTCGCCGAAGGCCTGGGAGATCTCCGGGGCGGTGGTGAAGTCCCCCGTGCGCCCGAAAGGCTGTGCCTGCCGCGCGTAATACCCCGCGACGGCCCGCGCCATGAACCGGTCGAGCCGTTCTGCCTCAGCCAACCGCTTCGGACCGTGCCGGCCGGGACCTCGCCCGCAGGATCAGCCAGGCGCCGGCGGCGATCATCGGCAGCGACAGCAACTGCCCCATCGTGATCCCGGCGAAGAGGAAGCCGAGATGCGCATCCGGCTGGCGGAAGATCTCGCCCACCAGCCGCGCCACGCCATAGCCCACCAGGAACACACCGCTGAGCAGGCCGGGCCGGGCGCGGATCGCCGGGATGCGCACCAGCACCATCAGCAGCGTGAACAGGCAGATGCCTTCGAGGAAGGCCTGGTAGAGCTGGCTCGGATGCCGCGGCTCGGGCCCGCCATGCGGGAAGACCATCGCCCAGGGCACGTCGCTGACGCGCCCCCACAGCTCGCCATTCGCGAAATTCGCCAGCCGCCCGAGGAAAAGCCCGATCGGCACCACCGTCACCACCCGGTCGGCCAGCAGGAAGGGGTCCAACCCGCGCCGCCGGGTGAACCAGAGCAATGCGATGACCACGCCCAGCATGCCGCCATGGAAGGACATGCCGCCATGCCAGACATACAGCGCCTCCCAGGGCGCGGTGATGTAGTAGCCGGGGCGGTAGAACAGCACGTAGCCCAGCCGCCCGCCGAGGATGATGCCGAGCGTGATCCAGGTGACGGCGTCGTCCACCTCCTCCCGCGTGGCGGCCGCGGGCGGCAGCGCGCAGAGCCGCCGCGCCAGCCACCAGCCCAGCACGATGCCGCCGATATAGGCCAGCGCATACCAGCGCAGCTGGAAGGGGCCGATCTCCAGCGCGACCGGGTCGATGGCGGGGAAGGCGATGACCGGCAGCATGGCGCGTCAGCGATGCGGATCGGGCTGCATCAGGAAGTCGCGGACATAGCGCCCGACGCCTTCCTCCAGCGGGATGGTCTCGCGGTCATAGCCCGCGGCGCGCAGCCGGCCGAGCGGCGCCTCGGTGAAATACTGGTACTTGCCGCGCAGGTCGGCGGGCATGTCCACATACTCGATGTCGTCGTTGCGCCCCATCGCCGCGAACATCGCCCGCACCAGGTCGCGGAAGCTGCGCGCCCGGCCGGAGCCGACATTGAACAGGCCGCTGACGTCCGGGTTCTCCAGCAGCCAGAGCATCACCGCGACGCAATCGTCCACATGCACGAAGTCGCGCATCTGCTCGCCATCGGCGATGCCCGGCCGGTCGGAGCGGAACAGCCGGGCCGGCGCGCCGCCCTGCACCTCGTTGAACTTGTGGAACACCACCGAGGCCATGCGGCCCTTGTGGTACTCGTTCGGGCCATAGACGTTGAAGAAGCGCAGCCCCGCCCATTGCGGCGGGCTCGGCGTGCCGCGCTCCAGCATGTCCGCCACGCGCCGGTCGAAGGCGAGCTTCGACCAGCCGTAGAGGTTGAGCGGCCTGAGCGCCGCCAGCGCGGCGGGGGAGAGGTCGTCCTCGAAGCCGAGCGTGCCGTCGCCATAGGTCGCGGCGGAGGAGGCGTAGATGAAGGGCACCTGCCGCTCCGCGCAGGCGGCCCAGAGCCAGAGGGGAAGGGTGATGTTGGTCGCCGCCACCAGGTCGCCGTCGGTCGCCGTGGTGGCGCTGATCGCGCCCATGTGCAGCACCGCCTCGATGTCGCCGGCGGCGTGCATGAAATCCTCGAGCTCCTCGGGCGGCAGGATGCCGGCGATGCCGTGCCTGGCCAGGTTGCGCCATTTCTCGCGCCCGGGCGCGCCTTCGCGCAGCCGGTCCACCACCATCACCTCGGCCCCCCGGGCGGCGAGGGCGGCAACAAGATTTGACCCGATGAAACCGGCGCCGCCGGTCACGAGATACATCGGCAGGCGATCCGTTCCCTGTGCAGGCTGCGTTCGCGGCGCAGGGGAGCTAAGCAGGCCGCCATGCGCCGACACGGCGGGGTATAGGGCTGGGCATCGCGGGCGCACAAGCAGCGGCCCCGGCACAGGCCCGGCACAGGAAGGAGAGGGTTCGATGGCGAATGGCAGCGAAGGCAGCGAGGGCCGCGGCGGCAAGCGCGGCCTTTTCGACGACCTGGCCGGCATGGCGGGCGGCGCCTTTTCGGTGATGGCGGCGATGCGCACCGAGGTCGAGGCGATGGCCAAGGCCCAGACCGAGGCCATGGTGCAGCGGCTCGACCTGGTCCGGCGGGAGGATCTGGACGCCGCGCTGGAAGTCGCCCGCCGCGCCCGCGAGCAGGCGGAGGCGCTGGCCCATCGAGTCTCCGAGCTGGAGGCACGGGTCGCCGCGCTGGAAGCGCCGCGAGAGGATGCGTCGGTTCCTGACGACATGCCGTGAAGGGTTGTCCACAAGCATCTGGTTGTTAACACAAAACCGACTCTTGCAGCGCAGTTTGGGGGGTGCGTAGTCTACCTGTAGTGGCGATTCGGGGTGGGGAGCCCCAACACCTCGGTGCCCACCCGGGCATCGGGAACCCTTTCGGGAGACGCGGCGGGTCCTCCGCCGCGGATCCGCCCGGGCGAAGGAGGTGCCGCATGTCTGCCTATCTTGCCCATGAGACCCATGAGCGCGCCGGCAACCCGCTCGACATCATCGAGCAGATCATCGCCTCCAACGAATGGGCCTTCGAGCGTCGGAACGACGCCGAGATGGCCGCCGAGGCGCCGGGCAAATGGTGCGACTACGGCCTCTACTTCTCGTGGTCGCATGAGATCAGCGCCATGCACTTCTCCTGCGCCTTCGACCTGAAGGTGCCGCCTGAGAAGCGGGAGAAGCTGTTCGAGCTGCTGGCCATGGCCAACGAGAAGCTCTGGATCGGCCATTTCGGCATCGACAGCGACGACGGCGTGCCGGTGTTCCGCCACTCCGTACTGCTGCGCGGCGCCCCGGGCGCTTCCGCCGAGAGCCTGGAAGACATGGTGGACATCGCGCTGACCGAGTGCGAGCGCTTCTTCCCGGCCTTCCAGTTCGTCCTCTGGGGCGGCAAGTCCCCGGCCGAGGCGCTGCAGGCCGCGATGCTGGACTGCGTCGGCGAGGCCTGACGGCTTGCCACGCGCCGTCATGGCGGAGTCTTGCCTCCCGCCGACAGGGCGGCGAGGTTTGCCGCCATGACGGACACGCTTCCCCCCCTTCTCCTCGTCGGCTGCGGCAAGATGGGCGGCGCCATGCTCGCCGGCTGGCGCGAGCGCGGACTGTCCCAGGCCGTGGTGGTGGACCCCTTCCTGGCGGAGGCGCCGCAGGGCGCGACGCTGGTGAAGGACGCTGCCGCGATCCCCGCCGGCTTCGCCCCGGCCGCCGTCGTGCTCGCGATCAAGCCGCAGGAGGCGGCCGCGACCCTGCCGCTCTATGCCCGCTTCGCCGGTGGCGCCGTCTTCGCCTCCGTCATGGCGGGCAAGACCATCGCGGGCATGCGCGGCCTGCTCGGCGGCGGGGCGGCGGTGGTGCGGGCCATGCCCAACACCCCGGCCGCCGTCGGCCGCGGCTTCACCGTCGCCTGCGCCGGGCCGGGCGTCTCGGCGGCGCAGCGCACGCTGGCCGACACGCTGCTCGGCGCCAGCGGCGAGATCGCCTGGGTCGAGGAGGAAGGGCTGCTCGACCCCGTCACCGCCGTCTCCGGCGGCGGCCCGGCCTATGTCTTCCTGCTGGCCGAATTGCTGGAGCAGGCGGCGATCGAGCAGGGCATCCCGGCCGAGCTCGCCCGCCGCATGGCGCGCGCGACGGTCGCGGGTTCCGGCGCGCTGCTCGCCGCCAGCACCGAGGAGGCGGCGCAGCTGCGGAAGAACGTGACCAGCCCCAAGGGCACCACGGAACGGGCGCTCGCCGTGATGATGGACCCGGCGGCCTGGCCGGACACCATCTCCCGCGCCATCGCCGCCGCCACGGCGCGCTCGCGCGAGCTTGCCGGCTAGCCGGCGCATCCCCACCATTCCGCCATGGACACCGCCGCCCCCGCCGACACCGCACTGGCTGAAGCCCTGTTCCGGGTGATCGCCGCGCATGGCTGGCGCGGGGTGACGCCCGGCCGGCTTTCCGCCGAATCGGGGCTTTCGGGTGGGGCGCTGGTGCGGCGCTTTCCGTCCCGCCTCGGCCTGCTGCGGCTCTGGGCCGATGTGGTGATGGAGCAGGTGGAGCAGGGCACCGTCCCCGGCCAGGGCGGCACGCCGCGCGACCGGCTGTTCGACGTGCTGATGCGCGGCCTCGATGCGCTGGCGCCCTACCGGGCAGGGCTCACGCGGCTGATGCGGGAGATGTACACGGACGCCGTGCTCTACGGCGCCATCGCGCCGCTGTTCCAGCGCAGCATGGAGCGCATGCTGGACGCCGCCGAGATCGAGAGCGGCGGCCTCAAGGGGCGGCTGCGCGCGGCCGGCCTGACGCTGGTCTGGATCCGCGTGGTCAATGCCTGGTCCAAGGACGAGACGGAGGAGCTCGGCCCCACCATGGCCACCCTCGACCGTGCGCTGGAACGGGCGGAGCAGGCGGCGCGCAGCTTTGGCCTCGCCGGCGGCGACCTTGCCCCACCGGCCATGGACACGCCCGCCTGATCCACGCCGCGCTTCTGCCGGAGCGCGCGGCCGGGTAGGATCATCGCGAAGCAAGGGGAGTTGCCGCAATGTCCGACCGCTTTCCGGTCAAGCCCGAAGACGTGATGAAGATGTTCGCCGAGTTCCGGCTGCCGCATTTCGCCGACCTCGAGAGCCTGGCGCAGGCGCAGCGCCGCAACCTCGAGGCCCTGTCGGCCGCCAACAAGGTGGCGCTGGAGGGCGCCCAGGCCGTCGCGCGCCGCCACATGGAGATCGTGCAGTCCGCCATGGGCGAGATGACCGAGGCCATGCGCAGCATGGGCGGCACCGAGAACCCGCAGGAGCGCGCCGCGCGCCAGGCGGAACTGCTCAAGGCCGGCTATGAGCGGGCCGTCGGCAACATGAAGGAGGTCGCCGACCTCATCCAGAAGTCCAACAGCGAGGCGCTGGCCCTGCTGAACAAGCGCTTCGCCGAGGCGATGGACGAGATCAAGCAGATGGCGGCCAAGGCCGGGCAGGGCTGACGCCCCGCCCGGCCTTTTTGTGTGCGACGTGCTGACGCCCCGCCCGGCCTTTTTGTGTGCGACGTGCTGACGCACGTCGCCCTCAGTCGCCGGCGCGGCTCCGCCGCTTGGCTGCGCCACACCGGTGGCGGGCCGCATTCGCGGCCTCGGCGCCCTCCGGTCGCCGCTGGCCACGTCACGTCGCGGCTTGGCGTTCCTGCAGGCTGGCCCCTTTAGACGGGCAGCCTGACCCGCGCGCGTAGCCCGCCCAGCGGGCTGTCCTCCAGCACGATGTCGCCGCCATGCGCGCGGGCGATGTCGCGCGCAATGGCAAGGCCGAGCCCCGTGCCGCCGGCCGAGAGCGTGGCGAAGGGCCGGAAGGCCTCCTCGCGCTGCGCCTCCGGGATGCCCGGCCCGTCATCGTCCACCGTCACCTGCGCCCAGCCGCCTTGCGCCCGCTCGCTGCCCGCCGGCGGCTCGCGCGGGATCTCGCGCACCGCGACGGCGACGCGGCGCGCATGCTTGCGCGCATTGTCCAGCAGGTTCGCCAGGCACCGCCGCAGCGCATCCTGGCGCAGCGGCAGCACCAGCGAGCCCGGCGCTTCCACCGCCACCTCCGCGCCGTCGCGCCGCGCCTTCCGCGCGACGTCTCGCACGATCTCCGCGAGGTCGGCGGGCTGCGACTGCTCCACGCCCTCGCCGCGCGCGAAGGCGAGGTAGGCGGCGACCATCCGCTCCATCTCCTCCACGTCCTGCGTCAGCGCCGCGACCTCTTCCTCCTCCTCCTCGGTGCGCGGCAGCATCGCGAGGCCGAGGCGCATGCGCGTCAGCGGCGTGCGGAGGTCGTGGCTGATCCCGGCGAGCATCTCGGTGCGCTGCGCGACGAAGCGGCGGATGCGCTCCTGCATGTGGTTGAAGGCCTGCGCCGCCTGGCGGACCTCCGTCGCACCCTCCGGCTTCATCGGCCCGACGTCGCGGCCGAGGCCGAAGGCCTCCGCGGCGCTCGCCAGGCGGCGGATCGCGCGCACCTGGTTCTTCATGAACAGCGCGGCGACGAGGAACAGCAGCGCCGCCGTGCCGAGCAGCCAGATCGTGAAGTAGTAGAGCGTGCCGCTGAACAGCCGCTTGCGCGGCGCCTCGGCATGCAGCACGCCGCCCGGCAACTGGACGCGGATGATCACGCTGCGCGCGTCCGAGACCCAGTCGGCGTCGAAGGGGCGGCCGACGCGTTCGGCCATGGCACGCGCCAGATCATCCTCCAGCGGCAGCAGCGGCAGGGAGGTCGGCCGATCCGGCGTCGGGCCGAGGGTCGCGCCGGGCTCGAAGGCCAGCGCCATGTCGAAGCGCCAGGCGACCTCGCGGAACACCCAGGCGCGGTTCTCGGGCGAGGGGTCGCGCTGCAGCAGCTCGACCACGAAGCTCAGCTCGCCCGCCACGGCGCCCGCGAGCCGGCGCGAGATCACGTCGAGATGCGCGCCGTAGAAGACCTGCAAAGCCACCCCCTGCAGGATCAGCAGCGGCAGCAGGATGATCAGCAGGCTGCGCCCGAGCAGGCCGCGCGGCATCATCAGGCGGAGCAGCCGCTCCATCCGGATGGCCGTGCGCCCGCGCCTCGGGCCGGCCACTGCTAAAGCCCCGGCCGCAGCACGTAGCCGCGGTGGCGCACGGTCTGCACGAAGCGCGGCTCCCGCGGGTCGGGCTCGATCTTGCGGCGCAGCCGCGTGACCTGCACGTCGATCGCGCGCTCCCCGGCCTCGGGCGTGCCGAGCGCCTCGGCGATCTCCTCGCGGCTCAGGATCTCGTTCGGGCGGGCGGCCAGCGCGGCCAGCAGCGCCTGCTCGCCGCCCGTCAGGCGCACCACGCCCTCCGGCCCGCGCAGCTCCGCGCGCTGCGGGTCGAACCAGCGGCTGCCCAGCTGCACCGGCCCCGCCACCGTCTCGACCGGCGGCGGCGCGGCGCGGCGCAGGATGGTGCGGATGCGCAGCGCCAGCTCGCGCGGGTCGAAGGGCTTGGCGAGGTAGTCGTCCACGCCGGCCTCGAGCCCGGCGATGCGGTCATCCGGGGAGCCGCGCGCGGTCAGCATCAGGATCGGCACGTCCTGTCCCTTGCGCCGCAGGCTCTCGACCAGCTCGATGCCGGTCTCGCCGGGCATCATCACGTCCAGCACGACCAGGTCGAAGAACATGTTGGCGAGCGCGTGCCGCGCCGCGGCGGCATCGGCGGCGCCGGTGACGCGGAAGCCCTGCTCGGCCAGGAAGCGCTGCAGCAGGGTGCGCAGCCGCGCATCGTCATCCACCACCAGCAGGTGCGGCGCCTCGGACTGGGAGTCGGCGATGGCAGGCTGGCTCATCCGCCGCCCTCCCGCGTTCCTGGCGCCTCCAGCCGGTCGAGCGCGGCGCGCGCATCGGGGCCCGTCAGGCCGCGCATCACGCGGCGGAAGCCTTCCACGGCCTGCGGCCCGGCCTCGCGATAGGCCTGCATGATGGTCTCCCGCTGCCGCTCGAACAGGCGACGCTCCAGCGCCGCGCCCTTCTCCGTGAGCGACAGCAGCCGCTGCCGCCGGTCCGTGCGGCCCGGCGCCTGGGTGACGTAGCCCTCCTCGACCAGCGGGGTCAGCACACGCCCGAGCGACTGCTTGGTGATCGCGAGGATGCCGAGCAACTCGCCCACCGTGATGCCCGGACTGCGCCCGACGAAATGCAGCACGCGGTGATGCGCCCGGCCCATGCCGAGATCGGCGAGCATGGCATCGGCGCCGGCGGTGAAGTCGCGATAGCCGAAGAAGAGCAGGTCCTGCGCCAGCCGCAGCTCCTCCTCCCGCAGGAACAGCAGGCCGCGGCCGGCCGGCGCCGGTGCGCTGCGCGCGGCCCCTTCGGCCTCGGCGGCCAGCACCTGCTGCGCGGCCTTCGGCATGCCGGTCATGTGCTCCTGTCAGGCCAGATTTTGGTCAGCATTATTGACGCATTTTCCCCATCGCGCCACACTCCGCCCATCGCATGGCGTCCCGGCTGCGGATATAGAGCAAGGGCGTGCCGATGCGTAGCGATTGGCGCGCGGCCGGGCGAAGGCTCGTCAAGGCGCCGGTGCTGGCGAAGCTGGAGGAATGCCCGATGGCCCTTGTGCCCTTCGACGACCGCGACGGCTGGATCTGGCTGGACGGCGACTTCGTCCCCTGGCGCGATGCGCGCCTGCATGTCCTGACGCATGGCCTGCACTACGCCTCCGGCGTCTTCGAGGGCGAGCGCGCCTATTCCGGCCACATCTTCAAGCTGCGCGAGCACACCGAGCGCCTGATCGCCTCGGGCCGCATCCTCGGCTTCGAGATCCCCTGGACCGCCGAGCAGATCGACGCGGCCTGCCAGGCGACGCTGGCGAAGAACGGGCAGACGGACGCCTATGTCCGCCCCATCGCCTGGCGCGGGTCGGAGCAGCTCTCCGTCTCCGCGCAGCAGACGAAGATCCACCTCGCCATCGCCACATGGCCCTGGCCGAACCTGTTCGGCGACAGCCGTATGAAGGGCGTGCGCCTGACCTGGGCGAAGTGGAAGCGCCCGCATCCCGAGACGGCGCCGACCGCGTCGAAGGCCGCCGGGCTCTACATGATCGGCACGATCTCCAAGCACGCCGCGGAGGCGGAGGGCTTCGACGACGCGCTGATGCTGGACTGGAAGGGCGACATCAGCGAGGCGACGGGCGCGAACGTGTTCCTCGCGATCGACGGCGCGCTGCACACGCCGACGCCGATCAACTTCCTCGACGGCATCACGCGGCGCACGGTGATCGCGCTGGCGAAGAAGCGGCAGATCCAGGTGGTGGAGCGCACCATCCCGCAATCCGACCTGGCGCGGGCGAGCGAGGTCTTCCTCGCCGGCACCGCGGCGGAAGTGACGCCGGTGCGCCAGGTGGGCGACCTCGCCTTCACGCCGGCGCAGATCACCGAGACGCTGCTGAAGGACTACGAGGCCCTGGTCCGCCTGCCGCCGGAAGAGGTGGCGGCCCGGCTCGCCGCCTGAGCCGCGGCGCCGGGCGGGACGGGACCGGCCGTGTCGCTGCGGCTGCGGGCCGCCCGTGCGGCGGATGCGGGGACGATCGCCGCCCTGCATCTCGCCTCCTGGCGGGACGCCTATCGCGGGATGCTGGACGACGCCTTCCTCGATGCGGAGGCGCCTGGCGCCATGGCGGCGCATTGGCAGGCGGTGATGGCGCGGCGGCCCCTGCCGGGCGTGGTGCTGCTGGCGAAGCTCGGCCATGAGGCGGTCGGCTTCTGCGCCGCCTGGAAGCACGGCGCCACGGCGCATGTGGACAACCTGCATGTGCGGCCGGGACTGCGTGGTGCCGGGATCGGCCGCGCCCTGATCGCCGAGGCCGCGACCCGGCTGCAGTCGCGCGGCTGCGCCGGGGCCGATCTGCGCGTCTTCGTCGGTAATGCCGCGGCGCTGCGCTTCTACCGCGGCCTCGGCGCGCGGATCGGTCCGCCGGAGGCCGGCGCGAGCTTCGGCCAGGCGGTGATCGAGCGGCGCTGCGACTGGCCGGATATCGGCAAGCTGATCGCGGCAGCCGGTCTGCCGCGGTGAGTCGCGCCCCGTTTCTCCGGTAGGATCTCCGCCGCGCACGGATGGAGGATCCCGATGACCACGCGTGAGATCGCCGAGGCCTTCTGCGCCTTGCTGAAGGCCGGCCGGCACGAGGAGGCGGCGGCCGAGTTCAACGCCGAGGACATCGTCAGCCACGAGGCGATGGAAGGCCCGATGGCGCGGCTGGAAGGCAAGGCCGCCGTCAAGGGCAAGAGCGACTGGTGGTACGCCAACCACGAATGGCATGGCGGCGGCGCGGAGGGCCCCTTCGTCAACGGCGACCGCTTCGCGGTGATCTTCGACATGGACGTCACCGCGAAGGAGACCGGCCAGCGCGTGCAGATGCGCGAGGTGGGCCTCTACACCGTGCGGGACGGCAAGATCGTCGAGGAGCGCTTCTTCTACTGACCGCCATGCGCCGGTGGCGGCCGGCGCGGCAGCAGCGCCAGCGCGGCGACGACCGGCATCAGCCACAGGATGCGCGCCTCGTAGCGCAGATGCGGCTTGGAGAGCGCGCCGGTGGCGAAGGCATTCGCCGTGACGCCGACCAGCACGCCGACCACAAGTCCGAGCCGGCGCAGATCGTGCCGCCGCGCCGCGCGCCACCAGGCGAAGCCCGCGAGCACGGCGCCGAGCAGCAGCACCGGCGCATGCGGCCACAGGAAGGGCGCGACCAGGCCGGGCAGCGCGCCCTGCCGCTGCCGGGCCGCGTCATAGGCGGCGAGTTCCCGCGCCGGGAAGGCTTCCGCGATGCGCGGGCGGACGGCAAGGTCGAGATAGTCCGGCACCAGCGTGTCGCCGGCCGTCGCGGTGACAAGCTGGGCCAGGGTGTTGCGCAGCATCGCCTCTGCGACCTCCAGCGGGCGGCTGCGCAGCGTCTCGCCGACGATGGCGCCGGCTTCGGCCGAGAGCAGCGCGCCGCCAAGGAAGCGCGGCGTGCCGTCCGGCGCGCGGTTCACCGGGCTTTCGCGCGACCAGAGGAAGACGTCGCTGTCCATCGGCAGGCGGTCGGCGAAGGCGCAGAGATACCAGCCGGAGGCCGGGCAGCGTTCCCGGATCACCGCCGCCGCCGGCCCGTCCGCCTGCAGCCGCGCCAGCGCGAAGGTCGCGCCATGCGGCGAGAGCACCGCGCGCCCATGCCCCCACAGATTCGTGCCGAGCAGGATGAGGACGGCGCCGAGGATCGGCAGCGCCGTGCGCAACACCGGGCGGAGACGCCGCGTGAGCAGCAGCGTGATGGCCACCACCGCGGCCGCGAGCGGCAGGTGCGACAGATGTGCCGCGATGCCGAACACGCCGAGCAGCGTCAGCGCCCAGGCCTCCGCGCGGGTCAGCGCGTCGCGCGCGAAGCCCAGCAGCAGCAGCGCCAGCAGCACCGCCGGCGCGAAGACATCGGGCATCAGCAGCGCGATCGTGAAGGGCGCCGTGGTGAGCAGGCCGGCACCCGCGCAAACGGCAAGGTGCAGCCCGGGCGCCGCCGCGCCACGCAGCGCGCGCTGCGTGAGCCACAGCAGCCAGGACAGCATCGCTCCCTGGGCCAGCAGCGGCCCCCACAGTGTCACGCGCCAATGGAGGGCATGCAGCAGCGGGCCATAGACATGCGGCTTGTCCCAGATCACCAGCGGGCCGGAGGGCGGCGGCGCGGTCTGGTGCAGGAATGCGCCGGTGTCGCTGAACAGCAGCGGGTAGCCGTTGAGGAAGGCTGGCCAGACGAGCAGCAGCGCCCCGGCCAGGATGGCGAGCAGGCGCACGGAGTCAGCGCGCCCAGCGATCCGCCGCCGCGTCGTCCTCCGCCTTCGCTTCCACCCATCGCCCGGCGCCGCCGGCGAATTCCTCGCGCTTCCAGAAGGGGGCCTTGGTCTTCAGCCAGTCGATCAGGAAGGCGCAGCTTTCGAGCGCCGCGACGCGGTGCGCGCTGGCGGTCAGCACCAGCACGATGGGATCGCCCGGCACCAGCCTGCCATGGCGGTGGATCACGGTGCAGCCGGTCAGCGGCCAACGTGCGCAGGCTTCCTCGGCGATGCGCGTCAGCGCCTTCTCGGTCATGCCGGGATAGTGCTCGAGCTCCATGGCGACCAGGCCGCCATCGCCGCGACAGATGCCGAGGAAGCTCGCGAGTCCGCCCACATCGGTGCGCCCGGCCTGCAGCCGCGCCGCCTCCGCCCCGATGTCGAAGGGCCCTGCCTGCACCAGCACGCGCGGGACGGCCGGCATGGCGCTCAGCCCCCGGTGACCGGCGGGAAGAAGGCCACCTCGTCGCCCGGCTTCACGGGATGCGCCGGCGGGGCGAAGTCCTGGTTCACCGCGGCGCGGACTTGGCGCGGGTCGGCGAAGGCCGCGGCGTGCCCCGCGCTGCGCCCGGCGAGCCAGGCGATCAGGCCGGCGACGTCGCGCACTTCGGCAGGCGGCGCAACCTCTTCCTCCGCGACGCCGACCTTCTGCCGCACCCAGGCGAAATAGAGGACCTTCAAGCCGCGTCCCTCTAGAGCAGATCGCGTTCAGATGGAATCATCTGAACGCGTGAAGATGCTCGCCAAAGAAAGGCTCGAGCATGATGCGTGAACGCATGTGAACGCAGCATGCTCTAGCGCGGCACGACGCGGGTGCGGGCCTGGCCGTCCGGCCCGATCCAGGTCTCGACATTGCCGTCGCGCACCACGGCGCTGGTGCCGACGCCGGGCTGGGTCGTGCTCTGGAGACGGCCGGCCTCGTTCGTGACGGTCGCCGGGCGGCCGGCGGGATCGATCGTCGCGCGGCCGACCGCGCTCGGCGGCGGTGGCGGGGCGGCGGCCGTGGGCGGCGACGCGGCGGGAATACGGGACGCCTCCCGCGGCGGCGGCAGGGGCGTGACGCTGCCGGAGGTGCCGCGCGCATTCGGCGTCGGCACCGGCGAGCGGGCGGGTGGCACCGGCTCGATCAACTGCGGGCGGTAGTCGGGAATGTTGCGGAAGGCTTCCTCCGGGCCGCTCATCAGCGTCGGCCGCGGCGCCTCCTGCTCCGGCCAGACATTGCCGGGCTCCGCCTGGAGCGGCGTGAACTCGACCGTCTCGCCGCGCACGCGCTGCACGGTCACGCTGTCCACCGTGACGACGTTGCGCCCGCCGGTGAAGGGCGACCACGCGCTTTCCACGAAGCCGACCTCCGGTCGCGCGCAGGCGCCGAGCAGCAGCACCAGCCCGATCGCCGGGACCGCCCCGCGGGGGCGGAAGGTCTTGGGCGCCTCACGGCTGCGGCGGATCGCAAATGGCATGGGGGATCCCGATGCTTGGTTCACAACAAGATGCGGCCGGAGGGTCGAAGCCTCAAGAGCGCGCCGGTTCGCTCGGCTGCGCGGCGCGTGCCGGCTCGGCGGCGCCGGCATGGCGCAGCCCGGCCTGCAGGTAGTCCCAGCCGGTGACGAGGGTCAGCACCGCCGCCGTCCAGAGCATCAGCTCGCCGATCAGGCTGACCGGCAGGAAGGAGAGGTGCAGCACGCTCGCCGCCGTGTCGCCGGCCAGCAGCGTGCCGAGCGCACCCATCTGGAATCCGGTCTTCCACTTCGCCAGCCGTGTCACCGGCAGCCCGACCGAGAGGCCCGCCAGGTATTCCCGCAGGCCCGAGACCAGGATCTCCCGCAGCAGGATCACGATCGCCGGCAGCAGCCCGATCGTGGTGAGGCGGTCCATGCCCGCCAGCAGCATCAGCGCCGCGCCGACCAGCAGCTTGTCGGCGATCGGGTCCAGCATGCGGCCGAAGGCGCTGGTCTGCTGCCGCTCCCGCGCCAGCTTGCCGTCGAAATAGTCGGTGATCGCGGCGGCCGAGAACACCACGCAGGCCGCGAAGTCCCCCCAGGGGTCACGCAGCGCCACGAGCACGACGAGCACCGGGATCGCCGCGATGCGCGAAAGCGTCAGCAGGTTTGGAAGGTCCGTCGGCATGCCGAGCGGGGTTTAGCAGAAGGCAAGGCCCGGAGCGAGGCGGACGGTGCGCTGGCGGGGGAGGGATGGGGTTCGGCCCGTCACCCCTCCGTGGGGTGGAAGTGCCCATGGATCTTCCGCGCCACCGCCGGCCCGATGCCCGGCGCCTTCTCCAGGTCCTGGAGCGCCGCGTTCCGCACCCCGCGCGCCGAGCCGAAATGATTGAGAAGCTTACGTTTCAGCGCGCTTC
Source organism: Falsiroseomonas bella (assembly GCF_003173615.1). Lineage (GTDB taxonomy): Bacteria > Pseudomonadota > Alphaproteobacteria > Acetobacterales > Acetobacteraceae > Falsiroseomonas > Falsiroseomonas bella. The sequence continues at coordinate 52,882 of NZ_QGNA01000002.1, forward strand.
CCACGCCCGGGATCTCGTCCAGCTCGCTGCGGGTGATCGCCTTGCTCCGGCCGGCCCGGTGGGAGGCGATGGCGAAGCGATGCGCCTCGTCCCGCAGGCGTTGCAGGTAGTAGAGCACGGCATCCCGCGGCGGCAGCTGGAAGGGCGGCTTGCCGGTCTGGTGGAACCATTCGCGGCCGGCATCGCGGTCCGGGCCCTTGGCGATGGCGACCAGCGGGATGTCGTGCAGCCCCATCTCGTTCAGGATCTCGCGCGCGGCGGAAAGCTGGCCGGCGCCGCCGTCAATCAGCACGAGGTCGGGCCAGGTGCCGCTCTCCCGCCCCGGGTCTTCCTTGAGCGCGCGGCCAAAGCGGCGGTCGAAGACCTCCCGCATCATGGCGAAGTCGTCCCCCGGCTTCGCCTCCCGGATGCCGTATTTGCGGTAGTGCTGCTTCAGGAAGCCCGCGGGCCCGGCCACCACCATCACGCCATAGGCGTTGGTGCCCATGATGTGGCTGTTGTCATACACCTCGATGCGCTCGGGCGTGTCGGGCAGGTCGAACAGCCGCGCCACGCCGGTCAGCAGCTCGGACTGCGCCGCGCCCTCGGCCATGCGGCGCTCGATCGCCTCCCGGGCATTGGTCGCGGCGTGCTCCACGGCGGCGCGCTTGTCGCCGCGCTGCGGGCGGTGGATCTCCACCTTGCGCCCCGCCTTGATCGCCAGCGCATCGGCCAGGATCGCGGCGTCCTTGGGGTCGTGGCTGACCAGGACCAGAGGCGGCGGCGGCAGGTCGTCATAGAGCTGGGCCAGGAAGGCGCCGAGGATCTCCTCCGGCGCCTGCTCGGTCTTCGCATGCGTCAGGAAATACGGCCGGTTGCCGTTGTTCCGGCCGCCCCGGAAGAAGAAGACCTGCACGCAGGACTGGCCGGCCATCTGGTGCAGCGCGACCACGTCGGCATCGCCGACGCCGTCGAGGTTCACGCGGTCGCGGCCCTGCACATGCGTCAGGCCGCGGATGCGGTCGCGCAGGGACGCGGCGCGCTCGAATTCCAGCTTCTCCGCCGCCGCCTCCATCTCGGCCGCGAGGCGCTTCTGGATGCTCGGCGTGCCGCCGTTCAGGAACTCCTTCGCCTCCTTCACCAGCCCGGCATAGTCGGCCTCGCTGATCCGCTTCACGCAGGGGGCGGAGCAGCGCTTGATCTGGAACAGCAGGCAGGGTCGGGTCCGGCTGTCGAACACCGTGTCGCGGCAGGATCGCAGCAGGAACACGCGCTGCAGCGCCGTCAGGGTCTGGTTGACCGCCCAGGCCGAGGCGAAGGGGCCCCAGTAGCTCGACCCCTTGCGTCGCTCGCCGCGATGCTTGGCGATCTGCGGATAGGGGTGGTCCTCATGCAGGACCAGCCACGGATAGGATTTGTCGTCGCGCAGGACGATGTTGAAGCGCGGCCGCAGGCGCTTGATCAGGTTGGCTTCCAGCAGCAGCGCCTCGGCCTCGCTGGCGGTGGTGACGACCTCCAGGCTGCGGGTCTCATACACCATGCGGCGCAGCCGCTCCGGCAACTGCCCGACCCGGGTATAGGCGGCGACGCGGCGGCGCAGGCTGCGCGCCTTGCCGACATAGAGCGCATCGCCCTTCGCATCGAGCATGCGGTAGACGCCCGGCGTCAGCGGCAGGGTGGGCAGCGCCGCCTCGAGTGCGGCGAGGCCGCGCATGACCGGGGCGGCTTGCCCCGGCGGGTCAGTCTCGCAAGTCATGCGTGCAGGATATGGTGGCGCTGCGCGTCGGCCGGCAGGCGCAGTCGAGCAGGCGTTGTCCACCGAAACTGTGGACAAGTCTGTGGGCGACAGGGTTGCAAACCCCACGAAGTGGCTGTCATCCGCCGCACAGTCCGTGCTGCATTATTTTTGGGCATATTTCTTAACGTATTGATCTTTGGCCAGAAACTTCAGAGAGCCCCTGCTGCATGGGGATTCGCGCCTGGCAAGAGGCTACGGGGCCGGCAAATCTCACGGCCGCGTCATCACGGTGGAAAATTCGCGCTCCCCCCCGCCAAGTCGTTCTCTTGTCTGCGCCTTTCCACCACCACCCCGACCGCGGAGACATCCGAGAAAGCCTCCGGCTTCTCAACCGTCACGCGTGCGCGTTCTACCCGTGCATCCTGCAACGCGGCGGCGGCGATGCGCTCGGCAAGGGTCTCCACCAGCAGGACATGTCCGGTCGCGACGACGGCGCGCGCCAGCTCGACCAGGCGCTGATAGTCCACCACGCGCCGAAAGTCGTCCGGCCCAACCCCGGCCGGCGCCGCCTCATCGCGCACCAGCAGTTCCACGTCCAGCCGGATGCGCTGCGGCGCCGCCTTCTCATGCGGATGGATGCCGAGGCGCGCCATCAGCTCCAGCCCGCGCAGGAAGACCACGCGGCGGCCACGCTCGGCATCGGGGGCATACATCATTCGACCATGTCCATCGGGTCGCGCACCGGCGCCCATTGCAGGTGCTGTCCGCCATCCAGCGCGATCATCTGCCCGGTCATCGAGGGCAGCGCCAGGATGGCGAGCAGCGCCGCCGCCACCTCCTCCGGCGAGGTGCCGCGGCGCAGCGGCACGGAGCCCGATTGCCGCTCGAACTGCTCGGCGCTCTGGCGGGGGGAGGGCAGGGCTGGCCCGGGCCCGATCCCGTTCACCCGGATGCGCGGCGCCAGCGCCAGGGCGAGCGTCTGGGTCAGCGTCCAGAGCGCCGCCTTGGAGACGGTGTAGGAGACGAAATGCGGCGTCAGCGACCAGACGCGCTGGTCCAGCAGGTTCACGACCACGCCCTCGCGGCCGCGCGGCAGCGCCTTCGCCATGGCCTGGGCCAGCACGAAGGGGGCGCGCAGGTTCGGCTCCAAGTGGCGGTCCCAGCTCTCCCGCGTCGCGTCGTCCCACTCGTCCCGCTCGAAGGTGGAGGCGTTGTTCACCAGCACCCCGACCGGGCCGAGCGCCGCTTCCGCCGCCGGGACCAGCCGCTCCACCTCCGCCTCCTTCGCCAGGTCCGCCTGCAGCGTGACAACGCGGCGGCCGCGGGCGCGGATCTCGGCCGCGGTTTCCGCCGCCTCCGCGGCGCTGGCGGCGTAGTGCAGGGCGATGTCGAAGCCGGAATCGGCCAGGGCGAGTGCCATGGCGCGGCCGAGGCGCTTCGCGCCCCCGGTGACGAGCGCGGCGCGGGGGATTGTGTCGGGGATGGTCATGGCCGCGCGCAGATGGGGGCGTCCGCCGCCTCTGCCTATGGGCTCCGCGGTCAGGCGGCCTGCCGTGCGGCCAGCCGCATCAGGCGCCGAAAATTGCCGCTCCAGAGCAGCCCGATCTCCCGCGCGCCATAGCCGCGCCGGTGCAGCTCCGCCGTGACGGCGCGGGAGCGTGCGGCATCCGGCCAGTCGCTGAGCCAGCCGCCGCCGTCGAAATCCGAGGACAGGCCGACATGGTCGATCCCGATCCGGCGCACCGCATGGTCCACATGGTCCACATAGTCGGCGACGCTCGCCGCCTGGCCGGCCCCGTTGCCCGGCATGGCGCGCAGGAAGCTGGAGACGGCGGTGATCTGGATCAGCCCGCCGACCGCCTTCAGCGCATCGAGCTGCGCGTCGTCCAGGTTGCGCGGATGCGGCCGCAGCGCGGCGCAGCAGGCATGGGTCGCGACGACCGGCGTGCGGGAGGCCTCGGCCGCCTGCAGCATGGCGGCGCGGGAGGCGTGGCTGACATCCACCAGCAGGCCGACGCGGTTCATCTCCGCGATGGCCGCGCGGCCGAGCGCGGAAAGCCCGCCATGCCGCTCCGGCCCGTCGCCGAGGTCCTTGCGCGGGATGGCGCTGTCGGCCAGCAGGTTGTGCCCGTTATGGGTGAGGGTGACGTAGATCGCGCCCATCCGGCGCCAGTCGGCGAGCCGCGCGAGATCCTCGCCCATCGCGTAGCCGTTCTCGACGGCCGAGAGCACGGCGAGCTTGCCCTCGGCCTTGGCCGCCTCCAGCGCGGGCGCATCGGCGCAGAAGGCGCGGTCGCCGCCGGCGGTGCCGGCGATGTGGCGCAGCATCGCCTCGGCCCGCGCCGCGGCGGCGTCATGCCCCTCGGCGGTCAGCGGCCCCTGCGGGACATAGGCGATGAACACCACCGCCCCGAGCCCGCCGCGGCGCATCTTGCCGAAATCCACATGCCGCTTCGTCTCCCCCGACGGATCGGGCGGATCGGGCCAGGGGATGTCCACATGGGTGTCGAGGGTGAGGGTCTGCGCGTGTATCCGCGCGGCATCGTCGGTCTCGGGCACGGGCGCGGGATTCTCCTCGGCGGCGAGGCTGCGGTGGGGCGCCGCCAGCGTCAACCGGCCCAACCCTCCCATGGTGATGACTTGTCCGCGCCGGAGCCGGGACGCCATCATCGTTCCGTCATATGGCCCGGCCGCCTGAGCCTGGCAGGCCACGGCCGGAAGGAAGACAGGAGAGCGCCATGCGCGACCGGCCCCTCGCCGACATGCTGCTGCACCGGCGGGATCCCGTCACGCTCGGACCCGAGGCGACGGTCCAGGAGGCCTGCCGCGTCATGCGGGCCCACCGCATCGGCTGCGTGCTGGTGACCGACCCGGAAGGCCGGCTGCTCGGTATCTTCACCGGGCGCGACGCCATCTGCCGCATCGGCGCCGAATGCCTTCCTCCGGCGCGCACCAGGCTCGCTGACGCCATGACGCCGCGCCCCGTCACGCTGCAGCCCGGCGCCGGCGCGCTGGAGGCGCTGCGCCTGATGCAGGATGGCGGCTTCCGCCACCTGCCGGTGGCGGAGGATGGAAGGGTGGTCGGGGTGGTGTCCCGCGGGGATTTCCGCGCCATGGACCACGCCCGGCTGAACGAGGAGAACGGCTTCTGGGAGATGCTGCGCTGAGCGACCCGGCGGCTCGGGTGCTCCCGGACCGGTGACACAGGTGACAGGCGGATTGAAGTTTTGTGAGGTTGAGACTTGCAGCGGACCTCGCGCGTCCCCATCCCAGTGAAACGGCGCGGCGGGCGCCGTCTCTGTGTCGTCAACCGATCTGCAACGGGAGTTGGCCTGGGATGTCGCATGTCGTCGTGCAGCCTGCGGTGAGGGCCGAGTCCGGCCACGTCATGGCGGCGGTCGCCGAACTCGCCGAAGGCGGCCTGGCGGAACGTATGCGCCTCGACGCCGCGGCGCGCGTGCTGGTCACTGCCCGCCGCATGCTGCGGATCGCCCCGCACCAGGCCGCAGCCGGCCAGGCGGCCGAGGTGGTGCTGCGCGTCGCCCGCTTCTGGGATCCCGCCGCGACCACGGCGGCGGAGCATGTCGAGGCGCTCGCCCCGGCCGATCTCGATGCCTTCCTCGCGGCCGCCCCGCGCTGGGCGGCCTCGGTGCGCGACGCCGCCCGCCCGGAGCGCCGCGCGGCCTGAGGCCCCGCGCCGTTGTCGTGACCTGCGCCCGCCAACGGCGGGCGAGGCCGCGGACGCGGTCCGGCGCCCATGCCGCGAAGCCAAGGGCCGGAGGGCCGCCGGCCATCGAGATGCCTTTCCGTGTCCGCGGAAAGGCTCCCTGATATGTCGCTTCGAGCGATCAGCCCCCGCGGTGGCGCTCGATCAGCGCCTTCATCCGCCGCACCGCGGCCGGCAGGCCGGTGAACACGGCCTGGCCGACCAGGAAGTGGCCGATCGAGACCTCGGAGACTTCCCGGATGCGTGCGATCCCGGCGATCGTCTCAAAGCCGAGGCCGTGGCCGGCGTGGCAATCCAGCCCCGCCGCGGCGGCGGCCCTGGCGCCCTCCTGTAGCCGGCGCAGATGCGCGGGCCGTTCGGACGCCGCCGCATCCGCATAGGCGCCGGTGTGCAGCTCGATCGCATGGGCGCCGAGCGCGGCCGCCGCCGCGATCTGCGCCGCGTCCGCTTCCACGAAGATCGAGCTGCGGATGCCGGCGGCGTTGAGCCGGCGGATCGCCTCCGCCAGGAACGGGCCGGCGCGCAGCACGTCCAGGCCGCCCTCGGTGGTCAGTTCGGCGCGCTTTTCCGGCACGATGCAGCAATCGGCGGGCTTCAGGCGCTCGGCGACGGCGACCATCTCCTCGGTCGCGGCCATCTCCAGGTTCAGCGGCGCGGCGATGGCGGCGCGGATGCGCTCCACGTCCTGGTCGCGGATGTGGCGGCGATCCTCCCGCAGATGGACGGTGATGCCGTCGGCGCCGGCCGCCAGCACCGCCTGGGCCGCCTCCAATGGATCGGGATGCGTCCCTCCCCGCGCGTTCCGCAGCGTCGCGACATGATCGATGTTGATCGAAAGCTTGAGCGGGCTCATGCGGCGGCTCCTTCGGCGCGGTGGCGGGCCATGTCGGCGGCCATGCGGAGCGCGGCGATCAGGCTGCCGGGATCGGCGAGCCCATTGCCGGCGATGTCGAGCGCGGTGCCGTGGTCCGGGCTGGTCCGCACGATGGAAAGCCCGAGCGTCACGTTGACTCCCCCATCCATGTCGAGCGTCTTCACCGGGATCAGCGCCTGGTCGTGATACATGCAGAGCGCGCAGTCATAGGTCGCGCGCGCCCGCGGGGTGAACAGCGTGTCGGCCGGCAGCGGACCTCGGACGGCAATCCCCTGCGCGCGCAGAGCGGCGACGGCGGGGGCGACGATCTCGATGTCCTCCCGGCCCATGGTGCCGTCCTCCCCGGCATGGGGATTGAGGCCGGCTACGACGAGGCGTGGCGCGGCGATGCCGAAGTCGCGCCGCAGCGCCTCGGCCACCACCAGCCCCTGGGTGACGATGGCCGCGGTGGTGAGTTCCGCGGCGGCGCGCTTGAGGGAGACGTGGATGGTCACCGGCACCACGCGCAGGCCGGGGCAGGCCAGCATCATCACCGGCGGCACGCCGGTCCCGGCCAGTTCGCCGAGGAATTCCGTGTGGCCGGGATGCGGGAAGCCGGCGGCGGTGAGCACGGATTTCTGGATCGGGTTGGTCACCACCCCGCCCGCGCGCCCCGCCCTGGCGAAGGCGACCGCCTGCTCGATGGCGGCGATGACGGCGGGCGCGTTGCGCGGGTCGAGCCGGCCCGGGACTGCCGGCGCGGCGAGGCTTAGCGGCAGCACGGGCAGCGCCTCGGGGAAGGCGTCGGCGGCCTGCTCCGGCCGCTCGATCAGGGCCAGCGGCGCGCCCGGCAGCAGCGCCGGATCGCCGATCAGGAAGAAAACGGGGCCGGCGGCGCGGACGGCCCGCCAGGCGGCGATCGTGATCTCGGGGCCGATGCCGGCGGGCTCGCCCATGGTCAGGGCGAGGGGAAGCGGGGTCATGGCGTCTGGCGTAGTCCCGGATGGCCGCCCTGGCTACAGGCGCCGCATGCGGCCCAGCAGAGCGTCCACCTCCTCCGCCGTCTGGTGGATCCCGAAGCCGAAGCGCAGCCGCGTCGCCCGCCGGTCCGTGACGATGCCGGCCGCCGAGAGGCGCGCTTGCCACGTCTCGGCGTCGGGCAGATCGAACGTAAGGAAATTCCCGCGTCGTGCTTCCTCCAGCGGCACCACCAGCGCCGCCGGGTCGAGCCCCGTTCCGGGGAGCCCCGCGACGAAGCGGCGCTGCAGCGCATGCGCATGGTCGCGCACCATCGCGGTGGTCAGCCCCTGGGCCGCGAACCAGTCGAGCGCGGCGGAGAGGCGATACAGCCCCGAAGGATCGAAGGTCGCGCCCATGAAGCGCCAACCGTCCTCGGCATAGCCGACCTCGCCCTGCCTGCCGGCCAGCGCGCCGAAGGCGGCGTACCAACCGGTCGCGCGCGGCCGCGGCAGCCAGCCGGGCGGGCAATGCAGGAAGCAGCATCCCTCGCCGGCCATCGCGTATTTGTAGCCGCCCGCCGTGTAGAAGGCCCGGCCTGCAAGCCGCGAGAGATCGACCGGCCGCGCCATGAAGGCGTGGTAGCCATCCAGCACCAGCACGGCGTTCCCGGCGGCTTCGGCCAGCGCCTCCAGCCCATCCAGCGCGAAGCCGGACGAAAAGAAAACCTCCGAGACCCAGATCAGGTCGAAGCCCCGGCGTGCGGCCTCCACCAGGCGGTCGCGGCAGGTCGCGTGCGGCGCGGTGGGGATGCGCGTGACCTGCACCAGCCCCTCCTCCTCCAGCCGGGCGAGCTGGCGGGTCAGGCTGTGGAACTCGGCATCGGTGGTCAGCACGCGCGGCGGGCGCCCCGCCTGCAGGCTCGACAGGATGCGGACCACGAATTCATGCGTGTTCGGCGCGAAGACCAGCGTGCGCGGATCGGGCAGGCCGAGCTGCGCGGCGACCTTGGCGCGCAGCCCGTCCTGCACCGGGCCGAGGATTTCGTCCCACTTCCCGTCCTGCAGCCGCGCCGCGGTGTCCCATGCGGCAAGCTGCGCCTCGCGCGTCGCGTCCGGCCAGGGGTGATGGCTATGGGCGGCGAAATGCAGCCGGGCGGGATCGGCGCCGAGGAAGCGGGAGAACTGTGCGCGGAGGTCGAGCATCGCCCGCATATGTGCGAGGCCGCCCCGGCCGCCTAGATACGGGTCGGCACAGGAGGCTCCGATGGCCGAGGACGGGACAGAAGCGACGGCGGGGATCGAGACCGATTTCGCCCGCAAGATGAGCTACGGCGACTATCTCGGCCTGGACCTGATCCTGGGCGCCCAGAAGCCGCTCTCCGGCCAGCATGACGAGCTGCTCTTCATCACCATCCACCAGGTCCAGGAACTGTGGATGAAGCTGATCCTGCACGAGCTGGAATTGGCCATGGCCTGCATCCGGGCGGACACCCTCGGCCCGGCCTTCAAGGCGACGGCGCGGGTCAGCCGCATCCAGAAGCAGATGGTCGAGTCGTGGGAGGTGCTGACCACCATGACGCCGCATGACTACCTGGCGTTCCGCGCCTCGCTCGGCAGTTCCTCCGGCTTCCAGTCCTGGCAATACCGGCTGCTGGAGATCCGCATGGGCGCGCGGGAGGCGCTGTATCTCAAGCCGCACCGTCACCGCCCCGATCTGCACGCGCAGCTCGAGGCCGCCTTCGCCGCGCCCTCGATCTATGACGAGGCGCTGCGTCTGCTGGCCCGCCGCGGCCTGCCCGTGCCCGATGCCGTGCTGCATCGCGACCTGACGCAGCCCCACGCCCCCGATCCGCAGGTGGAAGCCGCCTGGGCGGAGGTCTATCGCGACGCCCAGACGCATTTCGACCTGTATGAGCTGGCCGAGGAACTGGTGGACCTGGAGGACGCCTTCCAGACCTGGCGCTTCCGCCATCTCTCGACCGTGGAGCGCATCATCGGCGGCCGTCCCGGCACGGGCGGCAGTTCCGGCGTCGCCTACCTGCGCACCGCGCTGCAGAAGCGCTTCTTCCCCGAGCTCTGGAGCGTGCGCGGCAAGCTTTAGCGGCGGGTCAGTCGCGCAGTTCTTCTCCGCGCAGCAAGGCCAGCACCTGCGCGACGGTCAGCACGTCGCCGAAGAATTCGAGGAAGGTGTTGAGCGTCGCCTGGTGCGCGGCGCGGTCGCGCGCGGCATTGGCGTCGGCGATCATCACCGTCTCGTAGCCGTGCTGCATGGCGTCCCGCGCCGTGCTCTCGCAGCAGACATTGGTCAGCGTGCCGGCGACCAGAACCGTCGCGATGCCGCGCTCCGCGAGCCAGGCGGGCAGCGGCGAGGCGCCGGGCGCGAAGGCGGAGTAGCGGCATTTGGGGAAGACGAAATCCGCCGCCGCCACCTCCAGCCCCGGATCGAGGGCGTGCAGCTCATGGCCTTCGCGCAAGCCCTCCAGGATGCGCTGCGCGAGGCCGGGCTCCACCATGCGGCGGTAGAAGCCCGGCCAGCCGCCATCCTCGCTGGCGTCGAAGGTGCCGCGCGACAAGGCCACCAAGCCGCCCGCCCCGCGCAGCGCCGCCGCCACCGCGTTGATCGCCGGCACGATGGAGGGCGCGTCCCCGGTGCCGGAAGGCGCGCCATGCCGCGTGAAGGCAAGCTGCATGTCCACCACGACCAGCGCCGTGCGCCGCGGATCGAGCCGCGTCGTCACATGCACGCGGCCGGCGCGGCGCGCCCTGACGCGCTCGATCAGCTCCGCCGGGAACATCGCCTCTGGCCGCATGCTGGACTTGCTCCGCTTCGCGCCCGATCCTCGCGCGACCGACAGGCTGCGCCAAGGGAGCGGACGTGCCCGACGAGATCCTCGCCATCGATACCGTGGTCAATCCGCTGACGCCGGAGATCGTCGCCTCCCGCCCCGCATGGAGCGGCGAGTTCCACACCGGCACCTTCAAGCAGGAGAGCGCCGTCCGCGCCGGCTACACGAAGGAGGCGATGCTGGCGATGATGGACGAGGCCGGGATCGGGCGCGCCTTCCTCGTCGCCGCCAAGATCGGCCAGCTCGGGCTGCCGGGGTCCTGGCATCTCGACCCGGCGGTCGTGGCGGACCTCGTGCAATGGCGGCCGGAGCGGTTCAGCGGCCTCGTCGGGCTCGATCCCACCCAGGGCATGGCGGGCGTGCGGGAGTTGCGACGCTGGGTGCGGCAGCATGGCTTCATCGGTGCGCATGGCTATCCGCACTGGTTCGAGCTGCCGCCCGACCATGCGCGCTGGTATCCCTTCTATGCCGAGTGCTGCGAGCTTGGCGTGCCCATCCAGCTGCAGGTCGGCCAGTCGCTGGTCTATGACCCGCGGCGCCCGCTGCGTTCGGTGGGGCGGCCGATCACGCTCGATGCCGTGGCCTGCGACTTCCCGGAGCTCAAGCTGGTCGGGATCCATATCGGCATCCCCTGGCATGACGAAATGATCGCCATGGCCTGGAAGCACCGCAACGTCTTCATCGTGGCGGATGCGCATGCGCCGAAGCACTGGCCCGAGAGCTTCGTGCGCTACATCGACAGCTACGGGCAGGACAAGGTGATGTTCGGCACCGACTTCCCCGTGCTGCATTTCAAGCGCATGCGGGAGGAGGTCGCGGCACTCGGCCTGCGCCCCGGACCGCTTCGGAAATTCCTGCGCGACAACGCGCTGCGGGTCTACGGACTGGCGTGACGAGCCGCGTCCTCGCCCCTGGAATGTAGCGCCAATCCGTGGGACGCGGAGGCGCTTTGCCGGGGACGCAAGGGCGCTAGGGAGTTTGGTGCGGTGCAGCATTTTTCTGCGGAGGGCCGGATGACGTGCCATGCGGCCGGGGCTCGCCCGGCCTTCGCCCACCCCTCGGCCCGTCGCGGCCAGGCCGGCCCATGATGCGTCAGCCCCGGAGCCGTCAACCCTCCCCCAGGCCGCGCGGGCGCGTCGCGGTGGACTACGCCCTGCAGGGCGGCGGCGCGCATGGCGCCTTCACCTGGGGTGTCCTCGACCGCCTGCTCGAGGAGGAGTGGCTGGAGATCGAGGGGATCTCCGGCACCTCGGCGGGCGCGATGAACGCCGCGGTGCTGGCCGCCGGATATGCGAAGGGCGGCGCGCCGGCGGCGCGCGAGGCGCTGGCCGCCTTCTGGCGGCGCGTTTCCCGCGCGGCGACCTTCAGCCCCTTCCAGCGCGGCCCGATCGACGTGCTGCTCGGGCGCTGGACGCTCGACAACTCGCCGGCCTTCCTGGCGATGGACCTGCTGGCGCGCGTCGTCTCGCCCTATGACGTGCCGGCGATCGGCGGCAACCCGCTGGCCGAGGTGCTGGAGGAGAGCGTGGACTTCGCCGCGCTCGCCACTGGCCCGATCAAGGTCTTCGTCACCGCCACCAATGTGCGCACGGGCCGCGGGCGCATCTTCCGCAACGCCGACATCACCGCGACGGCGCTGCTCGCCTCCGCCTGCCTGCCCCAGCTGTTCCAGGCGGTGGAAATCGACGGCGAGCCCTATTGGGATGGCGGCTTCGCCGGCAACCCGACGCTGTTCCCGCTGGTGAACGAGCTGGAATCGGACGACACGATCCTGGTGCCGATCAACCCGATCGAGCGGCCCGGCACGCCGCGCAGCGCGCGGGACATCCTGGATCGGGTGAACGAGATCTCCTTCAACGCGGTCGCGCTGAAGGAACTCAAGATGCTGGCGCTGCTGCGCAAGGTGGCCGATCCCGGCAACACCGAGGGCGCGGCCTGGGCGCGGATGCGCATGCATGTGGTGCGCAACAACGTCATGGTGCAGCTCGGCTATTCCTCCAAGCTGAACGCCGAATGGGCCTTCCTGGAGATGCTGCGCGACGAGGGCCGCAAGGCCGCGCAGGAATTTCTGGACGCGCATGGCGAGGACATCGGCAGGCGGTCCTCGCTCGACCTGGACGCGCTGCTAGACGGGGTGTGAGGGCGGCTGTCAGCCCGCGCCGACCAGGTCCGCCCGCGGCGTGGTGAGCCGCGGCGCCGGCACCGCCGCAAGCGTGCGGAACGCCTCGTACTGCGAGAGGAAGACCTGCCCCTTGAAGTGGGCGAAGAAGTCCGAACGGCGCAGCGCATCCATCACCGGCCCCTTCACCTCCGACAGGTGGAATCCGACGCCGGCCGAGCCGAGCCTGTCCGCGATCGCCTCCAGGCTTTCCAGCGCGCTCGCGTCGATCATGTTCACCGCCGAGCACATCAGCACCACGTTGCGCAGCTCCGGCCGCGACGCGACCTCCGACAGGATGCGGTCCTCCAGGAAGCGGGCATTGGCGAAGTAGAGGCTCTCGTCCACGCGGATGGTCAGCAGGTCGGGCGCGGTGACCACCGCATGGCGCTCGACGTTGCGGAAATGCTCGCTGCCCGGCACCTGGCCGACCACCGCGATATGCGGCGTGCTGGTGCGCCACAGGAACAGCAGGAGCGAGAGCGCGACGCCGGCCACGATCCCGGCCTCGACGCCGACCAGCAGCACCAGCAGGATCGTGGCCGCCATCGCCGCGAAGTCCGACTTGGAATAGGCGAAGGTGCGGCGGATCGCGCCGAGATCCACCAGCGACAGCACCGCGACGATGATCGTCGCCGCCAGCACGGCCTGGGGCAGCAGGCGGAACAGCGGCGTCAGGAACAGCGTGGCGGCCAGGATGCCCACCGCCGTCATCGCGCCGGCCAGCGGCGTCGCCGCGCCGGCATCGAAATTCACCACGGAGCGCGCGAAGCCGCCGGTCACCGGATAGCCGCCGGAGACGGCCGCCGCGATGTTGGCGGTGCCGAGGCCCACCAGCTCCTGGTTCGCCACGATGCGCTGCCGCCGCTTCGCCGCGAGCGTCTGCGCGACCGAGACGGATTCGACGAAGCCGACCAGGCTGATCAGCACCGCCGCCGGCAGCAGTTCCAGCCACAGCGCGGGATCCATCGTGGGAATGGCGAAGGGGGGCATGCCGGCCGGGATCTCGCCTACCAGCCGCACGCCGGCGGCGGCGAGATCGAAGGCCGAGACGGCGGCGATGGAGATGACGATGGCCAGCAGCGGACCCGCCTTCGCGAGCAGGTCCGCGACCCGTGGCCCGAGGCCCGCGCGCCGCAGCAGCGGCTTCAGCGACCGCCGCGCCCAGAACAGGAATGCGGTGGCGGCGAGCCCGATCGCCAGGGTCGGCAGGTTCACCTGCCCGATCGCACCGGCCAGCCCCGCAACGATATGCGGCAGCGTGTCGCCCTCGGCGCGGATGCCGAGGATGTGCTTCGCCTGGCTGAAGGCGATCAGGATGCCCGAGGCCGTGATGAAACCCGAAATCACCGGGTGGCTGAGGAAGTTCGCCAGGAAGCCGAGCCGCAGCACCGCCATGGCCAGCAGCACGAGCCCCGAGAGCACCGCCAGCGCCGCCGCCGCCGCCACGTATTCCGGCGAGCCCGGCGCGGCCAGCGGCGTCACCGCCGCCGCCGTCATCAACGAGACCACGGCGACCGGCCCGACCGCGAGCGTGCGGCTGGTGCCGAACAGCGCATAGGCGACCAGCGGCAGGATCGAGGCGTAGAGCCCGACCTGGGGCGGCAGCCCCGCCAGCATGGCGTAGGCGAGGCTCTGCGGCACCAGCATGATCGTGACGATCACCGCCGCGAAGAGGTCGCTTCCGGCCTCCTCGCGGGTGTAGCGCGGGGCCCAGTCGAGGATCGGCAGCAGGGCGGCGAGGCGGCGCATCGTGATCACGCCGCCGTCTGCGGGCGGGCCATCCATTCCTTCCCGCGCAGCATCGCCTTCCAGTAGATCGGCGGCAGGATCCGCTCCTTCAGCAGCCAGGCGAGGCGGCTGGGCTGGGTGTCGTCGATCAGCCAGGAGGGGAAGCTCGGCAAGCGCTTGCCGCCATAGCCGAACTCCGCGAGCACGATCTTGCCGCGCTCCACCGTCAGCGGGCAGGAGCCGTAGCCGTCATAGAGCGCATCCGCGCCCGTGATCAGGCCGAGATCCTTGAGCAGGTTGTGCGCGACCACCGGCGCCTGCTTGCGCGCCGCGGCGGCCGTCTTGGCGTTCGGCGCGTTGCAGGCATCGCCCAGGCCGTAGATGCCGGGCAGCGAGGCGTGGCGCAGCGTCGCCTGGTCCACGGCGATCCAGCCGGCGGCATCGGCGAGCGGCGAGACGCGCAGGAAATCGGGCGCCGTCTGCGGCGGCACGACATGCAGCATGTCGAAGCCGGTCTCGACCGTCTCGGTCGCGCCCCCGGCATCGGTCCGCACGAACCAGGCGCGGCGCGCCGGCCCGTCCACGCGGACCAGCCGGTGCTGGAAGTGCAGCTGCGCATGGTAGCGCTCGACATAGCGCATCAGCGCCGGCACGTACTCCTTCACGCCGAACAGCACCGGGCCGGCATTGTAGAAGTCGATCTGGATATCGTTCAGCCGCCGCGCGCGCAGCCAGTGATCGGCCGAGAGATAGAGCGACTTCTGCGGTGCGCCGGCGCATTTGATCGGCATGGGCGGCTGAGTGAAGACCGCATGGCCCGCCTTCAGCTTCTGCACGCAGTCCCAGGTGTAGGGGGCCAGGTCGTAGCGGTAGTTGGAGGTGACGCCGTTGCGGCCGAGCGTCTCCGGCAGGCCCTCGATCGCCGCCCAGTCCAGCTTGATGCCGGGCGCGACCACCAGGGCGCGGTACTTCACCACGCGGCAGCCATCCAGGATGACGGCGTTCTTCTCGGGCTCGAAGGCGGCGACGGCGGCCTTGATCCAGCGCACGCCCTCGGGGATCAGCGAGGCCATGGTGCGCGCCGTGGTGGCGGGATCGAAGATGCCGGCGCCCACCATCGTCCAGCCCGGCTGGTAGTAGTGGATGTCGGCCGGGTCGATCAGCGCGATATCGAGATCGGGCGCGCGCGCCTTCAGGCTGGAGGCGACGGCGATGCCCGCCGCGCCGCCGCCGACGATCACCACCTGGTGCTCGGCATCGGCGACATCGGTCGGCGTGCGGCCGCGATTGGCGATGCGGCGCGCGACGCCGCTCATGTCGTAGCCGGCGGCCTTGGTGGCGGCCAGGATCTCCGCCACGGGGCGGCCGCGCGCCGCCTCTGACAGCGACCACAGCGTCGCGGAGCGCGTGCCGCTGCGGCAATAGGCGAGCACCGGCTTGGGCAGCGCATCCAGCGCTTCGGCGAAGGCCGCGGCATCCGTGTCGCTCACCTTGCCGGAGACCACCGGCAGGTAGGCGGCGCGAAGGCCGGCACCCTCCGCCGCCGCCTCGATCTCGGCGAAGGCGGGTTGGTCCGCGCCCTCGCCGTCCGGGCGGTTGCACAGCACCGCGCGGAAGCCCGCGGCGGCGAGGCCTGCGATGTCCGACGGGGCGATCTGCCCCGAGACGGACAGCGTGGCGGTGAGCGTCCTGGCGTTCATGCGCATCCTCCCCCGGCGTCCCGCCGGCGTGTTCGGGTTGCGGCGACCGGCGGGTCGTCAGAGGGCGTTGACGGGCACCTTCAGGAAATGCCGGCCGGAAGGATCGGCGGGCGGCAGCGCGCCGGCCCGCATGTTCACCTGCAGCGAGGGCAGGATCAGCCGCGGCATGCCGAGGGTGCGGTCGCGCGCCTCGCGCATCGCGACGAACTCGTCCTCGGTCATGCCGTCGCGCACATGGATGTTCTGCGCGCGCTCCTCGGCGACCGTGCTCTCCCAGCGGATCTCGCGGCCGTTCGGGCCGTAGTCGTGGCACATGAACAGCCGCGTCGCCGGCGGCAGTTCCAGGATGCGGCGCATCGAGCGGAACAGCGTGCGCGCGTCGCCGCCGGGGAAGTCGGCGCGGGCGGAGCCGCCATCGGGCATGAAGAGCGTGTCGCCCACGAAGGCGGCGTCGCCGATCACATGCGTCATGCAGGCCGGCGTGTGCCCCGGCGTGTGCAGCACGACCGCCTTCATGCCGCCGATCATGTAGCTGTCGCCGTCCTTGAACAGGCGGTCGAACTGGCTGCCGTCGCGGCGGAACTCGGTGCCTTCGTTGAAGACCTTGCCGAACACCTCCTGCACCACGGTGATCTTCTCGCCGATGCCGATGCGGCCGCCGAGCTTGCCCTGGATGTACGGCGCGGCGGAGAGGTGGTCGGCATGCACATGCGTCTCGATCAGCCACTGCAGGTCGAGCCCGCGGTCGCGGATGTGGGCGATGATCGCGTCGGCGCTGTCGTAGGTGATGCGGCCGGCGGCGTAGTCGATATCCATCACCGAATCGACCACGGCGCAGGCCTTAGAGCCGGGGTCCTTCACGACGTAGCTGATCGTGTTGGTCGGCGGGTCGAAGAAGGCGGTGACCTCGGGCTTCACCGAGAGGTCGATGCCGGGAGGAAGCATGCTCATCGGGCGTCTCCTTTGTGATGCGTGGTCAGGCGTGGCGGGGTCCGGCCGCGGGCGCGGCAGGGCGGTTGGCGAGCCAGCGGGCGCCGGCCATGCCGGCGAACATCGCGGCCACGAAGATCCAGGCCGGCTGGCCGCCGGTGCCGAGCGCGGTCAGGGCGGGGCCTGGGCAGAAGCCTGCGAGGCCCCAGCCGATTCCGAAGATCGCCGGACCGAGCAGGATGCGGTTGTCGAGCTCCTTCGCCGTCGGCACGTGGAAGCGTTCGCCGAAGAGCGGGCGGGATTGCCGCAGCACCAGGCGGTAGCCGACGAAGGTCACGGCGATGGCGCCGGCCATGACGAAGGCGAGGCTCGCGTCCCAGGTGCCGGCGGGAATCGCGCCGACATCCAGGAAGTTCAGCACCTTCGCCGGGTTCGACATGCCGGCGACGACGAGGCCGAGGCCGAACAGCAGGCCGATGACGAATTGCAGCAGGATGGTCATGGCGGCCCTCACAGGACGTGGCGGGTGAGGAAGACGGTGGCCACGGCGGTGGCCATGAAGACCAGCGTCGCTACGATCGATCGCATCGAGAGCCGCGAGATGCCGCAGACCCCGTGGCCCGAGGTGCAGCCATTGCCCCAGACCGCGCCGAAGCCGACGAGCAGCCCGGCCAGCACCAGCACGGGCGTTCCGGCCTCGATGACCGGGACGGGCATGCTGCCCGTGGCGAAGCCGACGAGCAGGGGGGCGAGGACGATGCCGAGCAGGAAGGCGAGGCGGCCTGCGAAGCCGTTCTCCGTGTAGGGCGGCAGCAGGCGGACGGCGAAGCCGCTGATCCCCGCAATGCGCCCGGTGCCGGCCATCATCGCCACCGCCGCGGCGCCGATCAGCGCGCCGCCGAGAAGGGAGGCGAAGGGGGTGAAGTCGGTCGGCGTCATGGTCATGCCCCGGCGATGCGGCCGGGGAGGCGGCGCGCGAGGCGCGGCTGGATGACGGGGCGGTGCATGGGGATCTCCCTTGAAGTCTGCGTGGACATATATCTGCGAATATGCGAAGATGTCAATATGAAAACTATGACAAGCGATGCCGGTTTTCCGGTCGTCGACACCGTGACGGGCAGGCTGCCGGAAGGCGCCGACGCACCGGCCTTCCCCAAGCTCGACTTTCCCGAGATGGAAGCGAAGGCGGAGGAGGCGGCGCGGATGCTCGCCACCCTCGCCCATCCGAAGCGCCTGCTGGCGCTCTGCCACCTGTTGCAGGGAGAGGTCTCGGTCGGGCGGCTGGCCGAGATGGTGGCGCTGTCGCCGACGGCCCTGTCGCAGCACCTGGCGCGCATGCGTGACCTGCGCCTCGTGGAGACGCGGCGCGACGGGCAGACGGTGTTCTACCGCCTGGCCAGCCCCGAGGTCGCCGCCATCCTCGAGACGCTCTACCGCCTCTACTGCGCGCCGGCGGAGTGCGGGCCTGGCGGCGGCTGACGCTGCTCGACGGCGGGCGCCGCCTGAAGGCGCTGCAGCAGCGCCTCCTTGTTCCAGGCGATGTCGGCGATCGTCATGTCGTCGAGCACGGCGAGGAAGGCGCGCAGCGCCCGGTGCAGCCCGCGCGAGAGATGGCAGGCGCCGAGCAGCGGGCAGGTGTTGGTGGCCGGGTCGAAGCACTCGACGAGCTCAAGTGGCGCCTCGGTCCAGCGGATGATCTCGCCGACCGTGATCGCCTCAGGCGGGCGCGCCAGGCGCATGCCGCCGCGGCGGCCGCGGATCGTCTCGAGATAGCCGCGGCGGGCGAGTTCGGTCGTCACCTTCACCAGATGCGCCTTGGAGATCCGGTGCGCGCGCGCCACGTCCTCGACGGTGACGATCTCAGGCGCCCGCACGGCCGCGAATTGCAGCGTGCGGAGCGCGAAGTTCGAGAACTGGGTCAGCCGCATGCCGGGCGCCCTCCCTACAAAAAACGGTATTGCGTATGCCGGTTTTTGCGGGTGGGCGCCAGGATTCGATTCGGAAGGCCGGGCCCGACGGGCCCGGCCGCCCGGCTCAGGTCAGGGGCGATCCCGCCATGGGCAGGCAGATCCAGCTCTGCATGTCCTCGCCGAACAGGTTCTCCGGCCCGCCCTTCGGCGGCCAGTTGCCGCCCTTCACCGCCTCGCCGCGAATCGCCGCGCGCGCATCGGTGCTGGCATAGGGCCAGATATGGGTGAAGCGCGTCGGCCCATCCACGGTGTGCATCGCCACCAGCAGCTTCGACAGCGCGAGCCGGCCGGGCAGCTGGTTGCGCCACGCCTCGATCAGCGGCGGCAGCCCGTGCGGCCGCACGCCGTAGCTCCGCAGCTCGTACACCGGCCCGTAGGCGCCCGGCTCGACCGGCGGCAGCCAGGAGAGCGGCATGTAGGTGTCGAGCTGCATGGCCGTCAGCCAGCCGCCGCCGTTGAACGGGCTCGCGCTCATCATCGCGCGGCGGCGCTCCGCCTGCACCTCCTCGGCCGAGGCGAAGCCGCGCAGCACGACCACGCGGTTGAGCGTGCCGAGATCCGTGCTCCACAGGCCGAGCAGCCGCCCCTTCGCGCCCGCATCCCCGCACCATCCGGGGATCGCCTTCGCGGCGGCGCCGGCGCCGCCGATCGCGGTGGTCAGCGTGGCGAGTTCGTAGAGCATGCGGTTCCTCCTGCCGGGGCGGTGTTGCGGCGCGCATGCTGGCCCGGTTCGCGGCGGAAGGGAATGCGGCCTGCGCGCGGGGGCCTCGACAGGATGTAGGCATACGCAAATACTGCTGCCATCCAAGCAGGAGCCCCGCCATGACCATGTCCGTGAAATCGCCGGTGCCGCGCCGCCGCGTCCTCGCGGGGCTGGCCGCCGCTCCCGCCCTGCTCGCCGGCATGTCGCCGCGCGGCGCCGCGGCGCAGGCCGGCGGCACCGTGAACTTCGTCGGCTGGTCCGCCGCGGTGGACCAGGTGAAGGCCCAGATCTCCGCCTTCGAGCGCGCGACGAATCTGCGCGTGAACTACGAGAACTTCCCCTGGGCGCAGTACCGCACCGCGCTGGTCACGCGGCTGGTCGGCAATGCGCCGATCGACGTCGCATGGATCTCCGACGCCTGGCTGCCGGAATTCGCCGAGGCCGGCTGGCTGGCGGAGATCAACGACGTCCCGCAGCTCATGCGCTACAACGCCGAGGCGGCGGAGTACTGCACGCAGTCCATGATCTATGGCGGCAAGCAGTATGGCCTCGCCTATTACGGCGACCACATGAGCTTCATGTACAACACGGAGATCCTGCAGCGCGCCGGCATCTCCACGCCGCCGACCACCTGGGACGAGGTCGTGCAGCAATCGCTGCGGATCAAGCAGCAGGGCATCTCGGAATTCCCGCTGCTGCTCTCGCTCGCGGCCGACACCTGGCTGATCGAGTTCGTCTCCGCGCTCACCTTCGCTTTCGGCGGCCGCTTCACCGACGAGCAGGGCAATGCTGTCATGGCAGATGCCAATCGCGGCGCGGTGCGCGCGGCGCGCTTCATGCGGGAGGCGATCCACACCCACAAGATCGTCTCTGCCGGCGCGGTGGAGACGCCGGAGATCAACGGGCTGCGTGCGATGGGCGGCGGTTCCCACGCCTTCGGCATCGTGCCGACCTATCGCATCCGCGCGCTGAACGATCCCTCGCAGGCCTCGGCGGCGGGCAAGATCCGCATCGCGCTGATGCCGAAGGGCGGGCCGGACGGCACGAACGCGACCTGCGGCTGGATCCGCTTCTACGGCATGACGCCCGGCGCCAAACAGGACCGTGCACGGCGCGAGCGGGCGGTGAAGTTCGTGGAGTTCTTCGGCGGCCGCGACACCTCGGGCGAATACTCGATGCAGCGGCTGCTGCTGACCGATGTGGGCCTGCCCACCTGTGCGATGCCGCTGGCGCAGGACCCGGTGGTGCAGCAGTTCTGGCAGCGCTGGGCCGGCGGCGGCGAGGTGATCGCGCAGCAGGCGACGCTGGCCAAGAAGAAGGACGTGATCTCCCCCTGGTTCGGCGAATGGGTCGAGACCTCCAACCAGGCCTGGCAATCGGTCTGCCTCGGGCGCGCGGAGCCGGAGGCGGCGATGCGCACGGCGGCGGCGAAGTGGACCGAGCTGAAGCGCGCCTTCCGCTGAGGTGAGCACGACGCTCGATCGGCGCCCTGGTGGTTCGGGGCGCCGCTGGCGCCTGGGCCTGGGCTACGACGAGCGCAGCGCCGCCATCCTGGTCTTCCCGGTGGTGGCGGTGCTGCTGGTCGTCGCGGCCTACCCGATCCTCTATTCCTTCTGGGTCAGCCTGCACGACATCGTGCTGACGCGCCCGCTGCGCCGGCCCTTCGTCGGCTTCGACAACTACCTGCGCATCTTCGACGACGAGCGCTTCTGGCTCGCGGTGGGGCGGACCACCTTCTACACGGTGGTGACGGTCGCCGTGACGACGATCCTGGCCGTGCTGGTCGCGCTGCTGCTGAACGAGGCCTTTCCCGGCCAGCGCATCCTGGCCGCGCTGCTGCTGGTGCCTTGGGCGACGCCTTCGGTCGTCAACGGGCTGATGTGGAAGTGGATCTATGATCCGACCTACGGCCTGCTCAATGCGCTGCTCGTGCAACTCGGGCTGCTGGAGCGATATCGCGCCTGGCTGGGCGACCCCGACCTGACGCTGCTGCTGATCGCCAATGCGGCGATCTGGAAGCAGATGCCGCTGGCCGCGCTGCTGCTGATCGTGACGATGAAGGCGATCCCGGACGACCTGTATCGCGCCGCGAAGGTGGATGGCGCCAACGTGTTCCAGCGCTTCGTGCATGTCACGCTGCCGGCGCTGCGGCCCGGCCTGATGCTCGTGCTGGTCTATGAGACGATGATCAGCATCCGCCATTTCGACCTGTTCCTGATCATGACGCAGGGCGGTCCGGGCGATGCCAGCTTCACGCTCTCCTGGCTGATCTATGTCGAGACCTTCCGCTCGCTCCGCTTCGGGACCGGGGCTGCGATGAGCTACGTGCTCGCGATGGCGACCTTCCTGCTGTCATGGGCGGTGATCCGTTGGCTGGGAAAGCGCCTCTGATGGCCGGGCGTCCCGTCGCACCCCGGATCGGCCGCGCGCTGCTGCTGGCCTTCTTCTCGGCGCTGTTCGTGCTGTATGTCGCGGGACCGGTGGCATGGCTCGTCTCCTCCTCGCTGCAGACGGAAGCGCAGATCACCGCGGTGCCGCCGAACTGGCTGCCGCCCGAGCTGAACTTCGGCAATTTCGACGCCATCCTGAACGCCGCCGAGCGCCAGGTGACCTATGAGACACGTCGCCAGGGCGACCCCGCGACGGGCGGCTTCCTTCCGTCCGGCGCGGCGAACCTCATCCCCTCGCTGTGGAACAGCCTGACGGTCGGGGTTTGGGTCGCGGTGCTGAACCTGCTGCTGTCCATCACCGCGGCCTATGCGATCGCGGTGATCGACTTCCGCGGGCGCCGCGTCACGCTCTACACAGTGCTGGCGACGCGCGTTGTGCCGGACATCGCACTGATCGTGCCGCTGTTCCTGGTGGTGCGGAACCTCGGGTTGATCAACACGCTCGGCGCGCTGGTGGTCACCTATCTCGCCATCACCGTGCCCTTCACCATCTTCATCCTGATCTCCTATTTCGAGGGCATCCCGCGCGACCTCTACCGCGCGGCGCGCATCGATGGGTGCGGGCATTGGGGGGCGCTGCGGCACGTGTATCTGCCGCTGTCGCTGCCGGCGCTGGTGGCCTCGCTCACCTTCGCCTTCCTGACCTCCTGGAACGAGTTCGTCTTCGCGCTGGTGCTGACGCAGAACGTCGCGGCGCAGACGCTGCCGATCGTCATCTCGGGATTCGTGATGGACTTCACCACCAGCTTCTCCTTCGTGAACGCGGCGGGCGTCATCGCCATCATCCCGCCGGTGCTGATGGCGGTGCTGTTCCAGCGCTACATCGTCTCCGGCCTCACTGCCGGCGCGGTGAAGGGGTAACGCCATGGCCACCATCGCCTGCGAGCAGCTGACAAAGCGCTATGGCAGCGTCGTCGCCGTGGACCGGCTGGACCTGACGATCCGGCACGGCGAGTTCATGGTGCTGCTCGGCCCCTCCGGCTGCGGCAAGACCACCACGCTGAACATGATCGCGGGGCTCGAGGAGATCAGCGACGGCACTCTGCGCTTCGACGAGAAGGACGTGACCTGGCAGCCCCCGCACAAGCGGGAAGTCGCCATGGTCTTCCAGTCCTACGCGCTCTACCCGAACAAGACCGTGCGCGAAAACATCGCGTTTCCCTTGGCTCTGCGCCGCACGCCGCGCGCGGAGATCGACCGCGCGGTGCAGGAAGTGGCGGAGCAGTTGGAGATCGCGCATCTGCTGGATCGCCGCCCCTCCCAGCTGTCCGGTGGGCAGCGGCAGCGCGTGGCGCTCGGCCGCGCCATCGTGCGCAAGCCAAGCGTCTTCCTGATGGACGAGCCGCTGTCCAACCTCGACGCCGCGCTGCGGCTTTCCATGCGCAGCCTGATCAAGCACCTGCACCAGCGCCTGCAGGCTACCTTCGTCTATGTCACGCATGACCAGGCGGAGGCGATGACGCTCGCCGACCGCATCGCGGTGATGCGCGGCGGGCTGATTCAGCAGCTCGACACGCCCGAGGGCATCTATGGCCGCCCGGCCAACACCTTCGTCGCCAGCTTCCTCGGCAGCCCGCAGATCAACCTGATCAAGGGCGAGATCGCGCCCGATGGCAGCTTCGCCCGCGGCCCGATGCGCATCGCGCTGCCGGCAGGCGCCGCGGCGCCGGGGCGCGCGGTGATGCTCGGGCTGCGGCCGGAGGATGTGGGCGCGCCCGCGCCCGGCCTCGCCAGCATCGAGGCGCGGGTGGACCTCGTCTCGCCGCTCGGCTCGGAGACGCTGCTGGAGGTGGTGGCGCCAGGCGACGTGCCGCTCACCTTGCGCGTCGCGAAGGAATGGCGTGCGCGCTCGGGCGACACCATCAGCTTCGGGGTGGACCCTGCACGGCTGCATCTATTCGACAAGCAGACGGAAGCGCGGCTGTGAGCGTCCCGCCGCCCCCCGAACCGGGCGGCGTCCTCGGCCGTCCGCTGCGCCGGCGCGAGGACCGGCGCCTGCTGATGGGCCAGGGCCGTTTCCTGGACGACATCGCCGCGCCGCCGGGCTGCCTGCACGCGGTCTTCGTGCGCAGCCCGCATCCGCATGCACGGATCGGCGGTATCGACAGCGATGCGGCGCGCGGCGTTGCGGGGGTGGTCGCCGTACTCACCGGGCGCGAGCTGAACGCGCTGGTCGCGCCGCTGCGCATGGCGCCGCCGATCGAGGGCCTGCTGCCGATGGAGATGCCGGTGCTGCCGGTAGAAGCGGCGCGCCTCGTCGGCGATCCCGTCGCGCTGGTGCTGGCGGAGACGCGCATCGCCGCCGAGGACGCGGCGGAGCTGGTGCAGGTGGCGTGGGACCCGCTGCCCGCCATCGCGAGCATCGCCCAGGCAAAGGAAGCCGCCGCCCTCGTGGACCCGGCGGTTCCGGGCAACCGCGTCTCGCACCAGGTCTTCGCGACGCAAGGCCTCGACGCCGCCTTCGCGCGCGCGGATCGCGTGGTGGAGACGCGCTTCGGCCAGCACCGCCAGACGCATGTGCCGATGGAGCCGCGCGGCGTGCTGGCGATCTGGGATGCGGGGCGCGAGCACCTGACCATGCGCGTCGGCACCCAGGCGCCGCATCCCTATCGTAGCGCCGTCGCCGCGCGGCTCGGCCTTAAGGAATTCCAGATCACGGTGGACAGCCCGGAGATGGGCGGCGGCTTCGGCCAGAAGATCATTCCGTTGCGTGAAGATCTTTGCCTGGCTGCCGCGTCCCGCCTGCTGAACCGCCCGGTGCGCTGGCGCGAAACGCGTGGCGAAAATCTCACCGCCGCGATGATGGCGCGCGAGGAGATCGTCACCACCCGCGCGGCCGTCAGCGCCGATGGCCGCCTGCTCGGCCTCACCTGCGCCATCGAGGCCGATTTCGGCGCCTGGGCCTTCTTTCCCGCCAACTACATGGCGCGCGTCGTCGCGATGATCCTGCCGGGGCCTTATCGTGTGAAGGAATACGGCTACGACGTGCAGGTCTGGCTGACCAACAAATGCCCCGCCGGCCCGATGCGCGCGCCGATGGCCGTCACCTCCTGGATCATGGAGGGGACGATGGACGCCATCGCGCGCGAACTCGACCTCGATCCGCTGGATGTGCGGCGGATCAACTCCATCGCCGACGCCGACCTGCCCTTCATCACCGCGACCGGCGAGCGCTACGACGCGCTGACCCCGCGCGCCACGCTGGATGCCGCCGCCGACACGCTCGGCTACGACGCGCTGCGCGCGCAGCAGGCGCAGAAGCGCGAGACGCTGCTCGGCATCGGCCTCTGCACCGTGGTGGAAAGCACCACCTACGGCTCTGCCTTCTACAGGTCGGCCGGCATTCCAGGATCGGGCCATGAGGTCGCGACGGTCCGCGTGGAACCCTCCGGCGCCGTCATCGCCTCCTGCGGGCTGATGGGATCGGGGCAGGGCTACGAGACGACGCTGGCGCAGGCCGCCGCCGCGGGCCTCGGTGCCGCCTTCGATGACCTGGTGATCCAGATCGGCAACAGCGACATCGCGCCATACGGCATGGGCAGCCGCGGCAGCCGCGGCGCGGCGGCGGGCGGCGGCGCGCTCTACATGGCCGGGCAGCGGCTGAAGGCGAAGGTGCTGGCGATCGCCGCGGCGATGCTCGACCTCAACAGCGCCGACGGTCTCGACCTGCGCGAAGGTCGCGTGCTGCGCCAGGTGGAAGGCGCCTGGGCCGACACGGGCCTCACGCTCGCGCAGGTGGCGCGCACCGCGCATCTCGATCCGCTGCGCCTGCCGCCGGGCATGGAGCCCGGGCTGCACACGGTGCTCGCCTTCGATCCGCCGGCGATGACCTACACCAACAGCACGCATGCCTGCGCGGTGGAGATCGAGCCCGCCACCGGCGCGCTGCGCATCCTGCGCTACGTCGTCGCCGAGGATTCCGGCACGCGCATCAACCCGCTCGTCGTCGAGGGCCAGACGCATGGCGCGACGGCGATGGGCCTGTCGGGCGCCATGATGGAGCACGCCGCCTATGGCGAGGACGGCCAGGCGCTCGCCGGTTCCTTCATGGACTACGCCCTTGCGCGCGCCGCCGATCTGCCCGATTTCACGCTCTCCCACCACGACACGCCGAACCCGCGCACGCCGGCCGGGATCAAGGGCATG
The DNA here is from genome assembly GCF_003173615.1 of Falsiroseomonas bella. Classification (GTDB taxonomy): domain Bacteria; phylum Pseudomonadota; class Alphaproteobacteria; order Acetobacterales; family Acetobacteraceae; genus Falsiroseomonas; species Falsiroseomonas bella. The sequence goes on from NZ_QGNA01000002.1 coordinate 78,772, forward strand.
GCGGAGGGCGGGACGATGGGCGGCATCGGCGCGCTGATGAACGCCGTCAACGACGCGCTGGCGCAGACCGGCGCGCATCTCGAAAGCCAGCCGGCGACGCCGGCCCGCATCTGGGCGGCGCTGCAGGCCGCGAAGGACAAGGCATGAGCAACGACACGCTTCCCCGCATCGGCTTCATGGGGCTCGGCATCATGGGCGGCGCGATGGCCGGCCATCTTCGCGCCGCCGGCCATCCCATGACCATCGCCAACCGCTCGCGCGGGGCGGGCGTGCAGGCGCTGCTGCAGGCCGGCGCGACCTGGGCGGAGACGCCGGCCGCGCTGGCCGCCGCCTCCGACATCGTCATCACCATCGTGGGCTTCCCGCAGGATGTGGAGCAGGTCTGGCTCGGTGCCGATGGCCTGTTGGCCGGCGCCAAGCCCGGCACGCTGCTGATCGACATGACCACCTCCTCGCCGCGCCTGGCTGTGGCGCTGGCCGAGAAGGCCGCGTCGCGGGGCTGCGCGGCGCTGGATGCGCCGGTCTCCGGCGGCGATGTCGGCGCGCGCAACGCGGCGCTCTCCATCATGGTCGGCGGCGCGGCGGACGCGTTCGCGCGCGCGCAACCCGTGTTCGAGAAAATGGGCAAGACGATCCGCCACATGGGCGGGCCGGGCGCCGGCCAGCACACCAAGATGGCGAACCAGATCGCCATCGCCTCCGCCGTGATGGGCGTGGCCGAGGCCGTCTCCTACGCGCGCCGCGCGGGCCTCGATGGCGAATCGGTGCTGGCGGCGCTGGCGCCTGGCGCGGCGGGCTCCACGCAGCTCAACGTGATGGGACCGAAGATGCTGGTGGGCGATTTCGCGCCAGGCTTCATGGTGAAGCACTTCCTCAAGGACCTCGGCATCGCCATGGCCGAAGCCGAGGCGATGGGCCTCGACCTGCCGGGCATGGCGCAGTCCCGCCGGCTGTTCGAGCGCGTCCAGGCGGAACTCGGCGGCGAGGTCGGCACGCAGGCGATCATCGCCGCCTATCGCTGAGCGCAGCACGCGTGCGTCTGCCCGGCGCGCGCGACCTGGCCTATGCTGCGGGCGATGTCTGGCGAAACCCCGCAACGCCCCGCACCGGCCGATGGCGAGCCGGACGACGAGGCCTTCCTGCGCGCCCTCGGCAGCCGCCTGCGCACCATCCGCGCGCGGCGCGGCGTGACGCGCCGCGACCTCGCGCGGCTCTCCCGCGTCTCGGAGCGGCACATCGCGCAGGTGGAGCTCGGCAGCGGCAACATCTCCATCCTGCTGCTGCGCCGCATCGCGCGTGCGCTGGGCATCGGCGCCGACGAGCTGACGGCTGAGCGTGCGGAGCGCAGCGTGGAGCACGCGCTGCTCGACAAGTTCCTGGCGCAACTGCCGGAGGCACGCCTGGCCGAGGCGCGGCGCTTGCTGCTGCAGCATTTCGGCGGAACGCCGGCGCCCTCCCGCACGCAGCGCATCGCGCTGATCGGGCTGCGCGGCGCGGGCAAGTCCACGCTTGGCCGCCTGCTGGCGGAGCGGCTCGGCGTGGATTTCGTCGAGCTCGACCGGGAGGTGGAACGCGAAGGCCGGATGGAGCTGTCCGACATCTTCGCCGTGCACGGGCAGGAGGGGTTCCGGCGGCTGGAACAGGCGGCGCTGCATCGCCTGGTGCGGCAGGACCAGCCCGCGGTGATCGCGGCCGGCGGCGGCATCGTGGCGGAGCCCGCGACCTTCGGCCTGCTGCTCGACAGCTGCCTCACCGTCTGGCTGCGAGCGACGCCGGAGGACCATATGCGGCGCGTCATCGCGCAGGGCGACACGCGGCCGATGCGCGACAATCGCCGCGCCATGGAGGATCTGCGCGCGATCCTGGAAAGCCGCGCGCCGCTCTACGCGCGCGCCGACTACACGGTGGAGACCTCCGGCCGCGGCGTCGAGCAGGTGCTGGAGGCGCTGCTGACGCTGCCTTTGCTGGCCCGCGCCTGATCAGCCGGGCAGCACGTCCGCTTCCAGCTTCGCGCGGAATTCGGGCGGGATGGGGATCGGCTTCATCTTCTCGCCCGTCGAATCCACGAAGGCGCAGACCAGCCGGCCCTCATAGGAAACGCGGTCGCCGACGCGCCCGATGACGACGAAGGTCACGGAGGACCCGCCGAGCCTGGCGATCCGCACCTCGGTCTCCAGCGTGTCGCGCGGCGTGACGGGGCTGCGGAAATCCAGCTCGACCCGCACGAAGGGCGAGCCGGAGCCCATGTCCACGTTGAACTCGTAGAAGCTGACGCCGAGGCGGTCGGTGAAGAAGGCCTCGATCGCGTCCATCGCGAAATCCAGGAAGCGCGCGGTGTAGGCGATGCGCGCCGGATCGGACTCGCCCCAGCGGATGCGCCGGGCGTGGATGAAGGGGTAGGCCTTGCCCTCAATAGGTCTCGACATGGAACCGGCCTTCCTCGCGCATCGCCGCGCGGACCGCCGGCCAGTCCATTCCGCGCGCCGCCGCGATCTCCGTCAGCGCCTGATCCACGCCGGCTTCCAGCCCGCGCAGGCCGCAGACATAGATGTGGGTGCGCGGCTTCGCGAGAAGCGCGCCGAGCTCGGCGCTGCGCGCGCGCATGCGGTCCTGCACGTATTCCTTGGGCGCGCCGGGCAAGCGGCTGTAGACGAGTTCCTGCGCCAGCACCTCGGCCGGCACTTTCTGGAGCGGGCCGAAATAGGGCAGTTCCTGCGGCGTGCGCGCGCCGAAGTAGAGATGCAGCTTCCCGCTGCCGGCCTGTGCGATGCGCCGGCGGCGTTCGGTGAAGCCGCGGAAGGGCGCCGAGCCCGTGCCGGTGCAGATCATCACGACATCGGCCTCGGGCTCGTCGGGCAGCAGGAAGGTGGTGCCGAAGGGTCCGATCACGCCGAGGCTGTCGCCGACCTTGAGGTCGCACAGCCAATTTGAGGCGACGCCGCGGAAGACGCTGCCATCCTCGCGCGGCTCGGCGACACGCTTGACGGTGAGTGCGAGGTTGTTCGCGCCGGGCTTCTCGCCGTCGCGCGCGCTGGCGATGGAATAGAGCCGCATGGCGTGCGGGCGGCCGGTGGCGTCGAGGCCGGGCGGGACGACGCCTATGCTCTGGCCTTCGAGGACCGGGAAGGGCGTCGAGCCGAAGTCCAGGATGATGTGGTGGACGTCGGAGGAAGTGCCGGACTTCGTCACGCGGATGTTGCCGGCGACGCGCGCCTGCGCCGGCGTCGCGCGATTGAACAGGTTCACCTTCGGCTTCGCGGCCGTGCTTGGGGCGCGCGCCGGACCGCCGGCGCCCTTGTGCGCTTCCGCGAAGAGCGCAGCGGCCTCGGCATCGGCGGCCGCGGCTGCGAGCGCCGGTTCCGGCGGCCGCGGCGGCAATTCCTGCCAGGAGAACTGCTCGTCAAGCGAGTAGGGCTTGGCGACGTTGAACCAGTTGTCGATCGCGCCGGTGGGGCAGGGGGAGATGCAGTCGCCGCAGGCGTTGCAGGTGTTCGCATCCACGACGTAGTTGTTGTCGTCGTGGGTGATCGCATTGATCGGGCAGGTCGCCTCGCAGGTGTTGCAGCGGATGCAGATCTCGGGGTCGATCAGGTGCTGCTTGAGGGTCGTGCCCTCGGAGTTCTGCATCCCGTCCATAATTCGCTCCCGGCTTAGCTCACCTGCACCGCGCTCAATCGTGCAGCTTCACGTATTCGAAGTGGCCGGGCTTGTTGTCGATGCCGACCTTCGGCGCGGCGATCCAGTTGGCGTAGTTGCCGGCGGTGTCCACGGGCTGCATCAGCGCGGTGATGAAGAGGTTGTCGTCCGTGGACGGCAGCCATTCGTCGCGCTTCGCGCCCCAGGTGCCGGCATCGATCACGCGGCCCTCGGGGTCGGCGTGGATCTTGTTGAACTCGCCGATCTTCCGGTTGAAGGCGACGTTCGGCAGCTTGAGCTGGAAGGCGATGCCGGCCTTCTCGATCACCTTGTTCCAGCGCCCGACGCCACCCTGGCAGTCCACGACATAGTCGTCGCGCAGCCGCATGTTCAACGCGGAGAGGGCGGGCACGTCCTCCTTCACGACCTGGCCGTCGATGCAGCGCAGCACGGGATAGGTGCTGTCGATCAGGCGGTGGTCGTCCTCGATCTTGTCCTCGCGGTAGCGGCCCTTGAGGCCGGCATTGTAGGCGTTCGCCGCATTGGTGCTGACCTCGCTGCCGAACAGGTCCAGCGTCAGCGAGAAGTGCAGGTTCATCTTCTTCTGGATGGTCGGCAGGTCGATGACACCGAGGGCGCGGACCTTCTCGATGTCATGCGCGTCCTGGATGCCGGCATCCTTCATGGCCTGGCAGGTGCGCTCCACCACGCGCATCACGCCGGTCTCGCCGACGAACATGTGGTGCGCCTCTTCCGTCAGCATGAAGCGGCAGGTGCGCGACAGTGGGTCGAAGCCGGACTGGGCGAGCGCCTCCAACTGCATCTTGCCGTCGCGGTCGGTGAAGAAGGTGAACATGAAGAAGGACAGCCAGTCCGGCGTCGCCTCGTTGAAGGCGCCGAGCATGCGCGGCGTGTCCTGGTGGCCCGAGCGGCGGCGCAGCAGCTCCTCCGCCTCCTCGCGCCCGTCCTTCCCGAAGTATTTCTGGAGCAGATAGACCATCGCCCAGAGATGCCGGCCCTCTTCGACGTTCACCTGGAAGAGGTTGCGCATGTCGTAGAGTGAGGGCGCGGTCTTGCCGAGGTGGCGCTGCTGCTCGACGGAGGCCGGCTCCGTGTCGCCCTGGATCACCAGCAGGCGGCGCAGCATGGAACGGTATTCGCCCGGCACTTCCTGCCAGGCGGGTTCGCCCTTGTGGTGGCCGAAGCCGATCTTGCGGTCCGGCACCGCGGGCGCGAGCAGGATGCCCCACTTGTACTCGGGCATCTTCACATAGTCGAACTTCGCCCAGCCCTTCGGGTCCACGCTGATGGCGGTGCGCAGATAGACCAGGGATTCCTGGAAGCCCTCCGGCCCCATGTCCTTCCACCAGTCGATGTAGCCGGGATGCCAGGTCTCCAGCGCCTTGCGCACGCGCGCGTCGCTGTTGAGGTCCACGTTGTTCGGGATCAGGCCGTCATAGTTGACGTTCATGCCGTCGGGCATCTGCGTGTCCTCCATATCGTTTACGCGGCCGATTCACGCCTTCGCGCCTGCAGCGCTGCGGCGATCGGACGCGCTAAACGCGCTGCTTGTCGTAGTTGGGCTTCACGCCCGATCCGTAGAGCTTCAACGCGCCTTCCGCGCCGACCGCGTTGGGGCGCTGGAAGATCCAGTTCTGCCAGGCCGTCAGGCGGCCGAAGATGCGCGTCTCCATCGTCTCCGGCCCGACGAAGCGGAGGTTAGCCTCCATCCCCGTCAGTGCGTCGGGCGAGAAGCTCGCGCGCTCCTCGAGCATGATGCGGACCTCGTCGTCCCAATCGATCTCGTCAAAGGTCATGGTGACCAGCCCGAGTTCTTCTGCGCGCTCGGCGTCCAGCTTCTCGCCGATGGCCTCCTTCGCGCGGTCCACGCTCGCCGGCTCGCCCCAGAAGCGGGCCTGCAGGCGCGTGAGGTCATTGGACATGGGATAGGCGCCGAAATTCATCGAAGACAGCGTGATCGCGGCCGGCGGGCGGTTGTCGCCCTCGCGCTTGCCCGACAGCATCACCGCACGGTCCGCGGCGAAGGCGAGCTCGGCCAGCGTGCCGGCGAAGCAACTGCCGGGCTCGACCAGCGCGACCAGGCTGCGCGAGGTCATGTCCACGCGCTTCAGCACGCGCTTGAGGTAGTGGCGGACCTCGCGGATGAACCAGTCGCCCGCGTGCGCATCCAGGAAGGCGTCATGCGCCAGCACCAGCGCGGCGTCGCCCTCGGTGCGGAAGGTAATCAGGCCGAGCTCGGGTTCGTTGGTGCGCAGATGCAGGATCGCGTCGTCCAGCTCCCGCGCGACGCGCAGCGGCCAGAACTGCGCGTCCTTGGCGGCGTCGAGGCCTGCGGGCGGCGCGGCCTCCGGCCCCATCACGGTGACCGTCGCGCGGCCGGCGGCGCGGTCGCATTCCACGCGCACGCGGGAATAGATCACCTGCTCGCCCTCGAAGCGGCGGTCGAGCGGCGTTAGCGCAACGCCCTTCGCGTCCTGCGGCCGATCGGTCTTCGCGGCGAATTCCTGCGCGCGTTGCCGCACGCGCTCGGCCCAGGCGGAGGGCGGCACCACCTCGTCCACCAGGCGCCAATCCACCGCGCGCTTGCCGCGCACGCCTTCCTCGATTGAGCAGAAGACGTCAGCAAGATCGCGCCGCACCTTCCGCTTGTCCGTCACGCGCGTCAGCCCGCCGGTGCCGGGCAGCACGGCGAGCAACGGCGTCTCCGGCAGCGCGACCGAGGACCGCCGATCATCGATCAGCATGACGTAGTCCGCCGCGACCGCCAGCTCATAGCCACCGCCGGCGCAGGCGCCGTTCACAGCCGCGATGTAGAACTGGCCGGAGTTGTGGGTTGCGTCCTCAATCGCGCAGCGCGTCTCGTTGGTGAACTTGCAGAAATTCACCTTGTGCCCGTGAGTCGCCTTGCCGAGCATCCGGATATTCGCGCCGGCGCAGAACACGTTCTCCTTGCCGGAGCGGATGACGACCGCGCCGACCTCCGGGTGCTCGAAGCGCAGGCGCTGGATCGCGTCATGCAGCTCGATGTCCACGCCGAGATCGTAGGAGTTGAGCTTTAGCTCGACGCCGTCGAACAGGCTGCCATTCGCATCCACGTCCATGATCAGATTCGCGACGGGCCCATCGAGTTCCAGGCGCCAATGGCGCCAGCGGCTCGGCTCCGTCTGGAAGTCGATGCGTGCCATGCGCGTTTCCTGCCCTCGTGGGATGCTAAATAATGCAGGCGTTCTGCCCGATGCAAGCAGAAAGATGCATTATTCTGCCGGCTCATGAACCCGGAAAAGGCGGTTGGCAAAGTCGGAGACCGCGTCCAGCGTCGGCCTCGGCGCCTCCAGATGCGGCGCGTGGCCCACCCCCGGCAGCACCAGGCGGTCCACGGGGCAGTAGGTCTCGCGCTCGATGACGTGCAGGTGTTCCAGCGTGCCGTAGGGGTCGGCTGCGCCCTGGACCACCAGGATCGGCACGCGCACATGCGCGATCTCCGGCTGCAGGTCGAGCACGGCGGGAAAGCCCGGATCGAGCCAGGCGCCGTTCCAGCCGAGGAAGGCGGCGTCGGGGTCGCGATGGTATTTCCGCAGGCGCTCCCGCAGGTCGGTGGTGTTCCAGCGATCCCGCGCGCGCTCGATCTCGCCGATGCAGAAGGGCTCCACCATGACATGCGGCGCGAGCAGCGCGATGCCGCGCACGCGGCGGTCCTGGTGGGAGCCGGCATAGATCAGCGCGATGGAGGCGCCGTCCGAATGGCCGACGAGGATGCAGCGGCGGATGCGCTGCGCATCCAGCACGCGGCCGAGCATGTCGCGCGCCTCGTCATGCATGTAGGTGAGCGGGCGAGGCAGGGCCACGCTGTCGGACTGGCCGTAGCCCAGGCGCGACCAGGCCATGACGCCGAAGCCCGTCATCGCCGCCAGCGTCGCCGGCACGTCGCGCCACAGCGCGACGCAGCCCAGCCCCTCATGCAGCAGCACGAGCGTCGGAGCCTCCTCTGGCCCCGGTCCCCACCACGCCGCCTCGATGCGGCGACCGTCGAGGTCGAAGGAGACGTCCTTCACGTGTGGCTCGCGAAGCGTTCGCGCAGCCGGAAGCGCTGGATCTTGCCGGTGGCGGTCTTGGGCAGGTCCTCCACCACCTCGATCCAGCGTGGATACTTCCAAGGACCGGCCGAGGCCTTCACATGCGCCTGCAGTTCCGCGACCAGCTTCTCCCCGGCGATGCCGCCGCCCTTGAGGACGACGAAAGCCATCGGCTTCACCAGCCCGTCCGCATCCTCGCGCCCGATCACGGCCGCTTCCTGCACCGCGTCATGCGAGACGAGCGCGGCCTCCACCTCGAAGGGGCTGACCCAGATGCCGCTGACCTTGAACATGTCGTCGGCGCGGCCCTGGTAGCGATAGAAGCCCTCGGCGTCGCGCAGATACTTGTCGCCGGTGCGCGTCCATTCGCCCTGGAAGGTGCGGCGCGATTTCGCCCGCTGGTTCCAGTAGCCCTCTGCCGCGCTCGGGCCGTTCACCAGAAGCTCGCCCGTCTCGCCATCGGCCACGTCGCGGTCGTGCTCGTCCACGATGCGAAGCTCATAGCCGGGCACGGCGATGCCGGAGCTGCCGTAGCGGATTTTCCCGGGCTGGTTGGAGACGAAAATGTGCAGCATCTCCGTGCTGCCGATGCCGTCCAGGATGTGCACGCCCACCGCCTCGTTCCAGCGCAGCCCGACATGCTCCGGCAGCGCCTCGCCGGCGGAGACGCAGCGGCGCAGGCGCGGCGAGCCGGCGCCGCGCGTCAGCGCCGGGTTCGCCAGCATAGCGGCGTAGAGCGTCGGCACGCCGAAGAACATCGTGGGCTTGTGGCGCTGCATCGTCGCCATGACGCTGTCCGGCGTGGGCCGGTCCGGCAGCAGCGCGGCGCAGGCGCCGACATGCATCGGGAAGGTCATGGCGTTGCCGAGGCCATAGGCGAAGAACAGCTTCGCCGCGGAAAAGCACACATCGTCGCGCGTGATGCCCAGCACCTGGTCGGCATAGGTGTCCGCCGTCGCCTTCAAACTCGCATGGACATGCTTCACGCCCTTCGGCGCGCCGGTGGAGCCGGAGGAGTACAGCCAGAAGGCGACCTCGTCGTCCGAGGCCTCCACCGCGATCGCCGCCGGCAGCGCCTGCGCGACGAAGCCGCCGAAGTCGCGCTCGTTCCCCTTCAGTCCGGCCGCAGGCGAGCCGTCCATGGACGCCACCAGCACCAGCTTCAGCGCATCCAGCCGCGCGAGGACATGCCGCAGCGCCGGCAGCAGCGGCGCGGAGACGACCAGCGCCTCCGCCCGGCTGTCCTGCAGGATGTAGGCGACCTGCTCGGCCGGCAGCAGCGTGTTGATGGGGATGGGCACGACGCCGGCGCGGAGCGCGCCCCAGAACACCGCCGGGAAATCCACGGTGTCGAGCATGAGCATCGCGAGCCGCCTTTCGCGCCCGACATCCGCCGCCGCCAGGCCGCCGGCCACGCGCGCGGAGGTCCGCGCAAGCTGCTCATAGGTGACGCTGCGATGGAGATCGACGAAGGCCGGCGACTGGCCGCGGCCTTCGTCCACATGGCGATCGAGGAACCAGGCGACGGCGTTTGTCATGGAAGCCTTCCCGTTTGGCGGGCCGCTAGCCCTTCGTGAACTGGATGGCGCCCTGGGGCAGCAGATACAGCACGATCGCGCGGCCGCCGGACACGGTCGGGTGATGCGCGGTTCCCGGCCCATAGACCAGCCAGCCCTCGCCCTTGCCGTCGAAGGCCGCGCCCGGCGTCTCCGGCATGATCATGTCGATCTCGCCGTTCGGATGGCTGTGATGCGGGCCCGCGAGGCTGTCCATCAGCACCACGTCCACGCTGTAGCCAGCGGTGTCGGGGCCTGGCTTCACGGGGCGGCCGAAGCGGATGCCGCCGGCTTCGCGCTGGCAGAGCCAGCCTTCCGCGATGCCCTGGCGGCAGAGCGCCTTCAGCGCCTCGAAGGTCTCCGATCCCGGCGGAAACCTTTCTGCCAGTGTTTCCGCCAGATCCGGCTCGACAGGCAGCCCTGCGATGGCCGCGGTCACGTCCTTGATCTTCGCCTCGAAAGCTGCAAGCGACATGGGGTCACACTCCCAGGTGGCGGTGCATCAACTCCGGATCGGCGCGCAGCGCGTCCGGCCGGCCGGACCAGACCAGTGAGCCTTTCACCAGGATCTCCGCCCGGTCCACCACGGACAGCACGGCGCCGACGGTCTTGTCCACGACGATGCAGGCCAGCCCGGCCTCGCGGATCGTGCGGATGGTGCGCCAGATCTCGTCACGCAGCAGCGGTGCCAGGCCTTCCGTCGCCTCGTCCAGGATCAGGAGGCGCGGATTGGTCATCAGCGCGCGGCCGATCGCGAGCATCTGCTGCTCGCCGCCCGAAAGCTGGTCGCCGCGGTTGCGCGCGCGCTGCGCCAGGCGGGGGAAGGTGGTCAGCACGCGTTCCAGCGGCCAGGGCGTGCGGCCATCCGCGTCGGGCCGCGCGGCGAGAAGCAGGTTCTCCATCACGCTGAGCGACGCGAACACGCCGCGGCCTTCCGGCACCACGGCGATGCCGCGCTGCGCGCGGCGGAAGGTGGCTTCGCGCGTGATGTCCCGCCCGTCCGCCAGCACCTGTCCGGCGCGCGCGGGCAGCTGGCCGAGCAGGGTGCGGATCAGCGTGGTCTTCCCCATGCCGTTGCGGCCCATGAGCCCGATCGCCTCGCCGGGCCGCACCGCGATGTCCACCCCGCGCAGCACGAGCCCTTCGCCATACCCCGCCTGCAGGCCGCGCGCTTCGAGGATGGGGGGCGTCATGCGTCGGTACCGAGATAGGCTTCGCGCACCGCGTCCGATGCACGGATCGCAGTCGGCGTGCCCTGTTCCAGCACGCGGCCATCCACCATCACCGTCATCGAATCCGCGACCGCGAAGACGAAATCCATGTCGTGCTCGATCAGCAGCACGGCATGGTCGCGCGCAAGCTCCTTCAGCAGCGCCGCCACGCGCTCGCCTTCCTCCGGCCCCATGCCGGCCAGCGGCTCGTCCAGCAGCAGCACGCGCGGGTGGGTGGCCAGCGCCATGGCGATCTCCAGCAGGCGCAGCTCGCCATGGCTGAGCGTGCCGGCGATGCCCTCCCGCTCCAGCCCGACGCGGGCCAGCGCAGCGCGCGCGGCCTCGATCGGCGCGGCCGCGCGCTTGGCGCGGCGCAGCCAGAGCCCGGGCGCGAAACCCGCGGCCTGCGCGGCCAGCCGCACATTCTCGAAGACGCTCATCTCACGCAGCACGTTGGTGCGCTGAAAGCTGCGGCCGATGCCGGCCTGCGCCAGGCGCCAGCTCGGCCAGCCCGTCACGTCCTGCCCGCCCAGGCGAAAGCGGCCCGAGCTTGGCGGCAGCGTGCCGGAGAGCAGGTTCACCAGCGTGGACTTGCCCGCGCCGTTCGGCCCGATGACGGCGTGCAGTTCGCCGACCGCGATCGAGAGCGAGACATCGGCCACGGCGGTGAGGCCGCCGAAGCGTCGCGTCAGCGCCTCCGCTTCCAGCGCGCTCATCGCCCGCCCTCCTTCCCGCGCGGCAGGAGGCCCGCGAGGCCCTTCGGCAGCAGCAGCACGACGGCCAGGAACACCAGCCCTTCGACCAGGCGCTGCCGTTCGGTGATCAGCGTCGCGGCCTCGCCAAGGCCGACATAGGCGAAGGCGCCGAGGATCGGGCCGTGCAGCGCGCCGATGCCGCCCAGCAGCACCATCAGCAGCGCCTCCGCGCTGCGGTGCCAGGAGAGGAATTCGGGGTTCACGAAGGCCTCGGTCATCGCCCACATATGGCCGGATATGCCCGCCAGCGCGCCCGCGATCACGAAGGCAACCAGCTTGATCCGCCGCGTGTCGTAGCCCAGCGCCTGCATCCGGTCCTCGTTCGCGCGGATGCCGAGCAGCGCATGGCCGAACAGCGTGCGCATCAGCGCGGCCAGCGCCGCATACATCGCGATCAGCAGGCCGAGATTGACCCAGAGCAGCACCTGCGCGCGCTGCCGGCGCGGCACCTCCCATAGGAGGCCGAAGATCTCGAAGGCGGGCCGCGTGACGAAGACGCCGTCCTTGCCGCCGCCGAGCGGCGTGTCGTGGAACAGGAAGAACAGCATCTGCCCGAAGGCGAGCGTCACCATCAGGAAGAAGAAGCCGCGCGTGCGCAGGCTGAGTGCGCCGACCGGCAGCGCGGCCACCCCCGCCAGCAGCGCCGCCGCCGGCAGCGTCAGCCCGATCGAAAGCCCCGGCGGCAGCAGATAGACGGCATAGGCGCCGACGCCGAAGAAGGCGGCGTGACCCAGGCTCACCATGCCCGCGCCGCCGACCAGCAGCTGCAGGCTCAGCGCGAACATCGCGGAGACCAGCGCGGTCGAGGCAAGCTGCAGGTGATACGACGACGCCCACCAGGGCATCGAGGCGACCACCGCCGCGCCGAGCAGCAGAAGCAGCGTTCCGGTGCGGCCCGCGACGAGCATCTCAGCGGCCCCTCATCGCCCGGGGGCGAACAGGCCCGAGGGCCGCCAGAGCAGCACGCCGGCCATCAGCAGATAGACCACGAGCCCCGCGATCTCCGGCAGATACGCCTTGCCCAGCGTGTCCACCAGCCCGATCAGCAGCGCCGCCCAGAAGGCGCCGGCGATCGAGCCCACGCCGCCCACCACGACGACGACGAAGCAGATGATCAGAAAACTCTCGCCCATGTTCGGATAGACGCTCTGCAGCGGCGCGGCCAGCGCGCCCGCGAGCATGGCGAGCGCTGTCCCGACGGCGAAGACCAGCAGGTGGATGCGCCGCGCATCGAGGCCGAGCAGGTCCACCATCTCCGGCTTCTCCGCCGCGGCCCGCACCGCGGAGCCGATGCGCGTGCGCTCGATGCCGAGGAACATCAGCAGGGCGACGAACAGGCACACCACCAGTACCGCCAGCCTGTAGGCCGAATAGGCGAACTCCGCAGTGACGGGCACGGAGAAGTCCAGGATCGCCGGCACCGGCACGGCGTGGAAGTCGTTGCCGAGCATGGCGGAGCGCGCTTCCTCGAATAGCAGGATCAGCGCGAAGGTCAGCAGCACCTGGTCGAGATGCTCGCGCTTGTAGAAGCGGCGGAACAGCCCCGCTTCCAGCGCCGCGCCCATGGCCAGCCCGCCGAGCACCGCGAGCGGCAGCGCCAGCCAGAGCGCGCCCGTCAGGCTCGCGATGACATAGGCAAGATAGGCGCCGATCATGAACATCGACCCATGCGCGAGGTTGATCACGCCCATCACGCCGAAGATCAGCGTGAGCCCGCTGCTGATCAGGAACAGCAGCAACCCATACTGCAGGCCGTTCAGGACCTGCGCGAAAAGGCCTGACAGATCCAAGCGCGCCAGATCCTTTGCTGGTGCCCTGGCAGCCGCAGCCCCCCGGTGCCCTGCCGCAGCTTTGCTGCGGCAGTCGGAGCCGTAGCATCCAGGAAGACAGCCAAACCGGGGTCCCCGCGGCGTCGCGCAGCGACGTCGTGGGGAATTACGTCATGCGGCAGCCGGTGCCGGGATCGGCCAGCGCTTCCGCAGCGACGCCGATCACCCGGTTCTCCCCGCCGCGCGCCTCGCGCAGGTAGATGTTCTGCACCGGGTTGTGGCTGGGCGAGAGCGTGAAGGCGCCGCGCGGGCTGTCGATGCGCGCGCTGCGGATGCCGCGGGCGAAGGCGGCCTCCGCGGTCGGGTCGCCACGCGTCGCCTCGAGGCCCGCGGCCAGCATCTGCGCCGCGTCGTAGCCCTGCACGGCATAGACATCGGCGTCGCGGTTGGTCCTCTGCTTGAAGGCGGCGCGGAAGGCGGTGTTCTTCGGGTTGTCGAGGCCGTCGCCGTAATGCAGCGCGGTGCGGACGCCCTCGGCCGCGGCACCCTGCGGGCCGAGCACGCCTTCGGTCAGGAAGCCCGAGCCGGTGAGCGGAATGCGGTCCTTCAGCCCGGCCGCCGCGTATTCGCGCACGAACTGCACCGCGCCGCCGCCTGCGAAGAAGCTGCCGACCGCATCCACGTTGAGACCGGGGATCTGTGCGAGCAGCGGCTGGAAGTTCGTTTCCGGGAAGGGAAGCTTCAGCTCGCGGACAAGTTCGCCTCCGCCGGCCTTCAGGCCATCGGCGAAGCCCTGCCCGGATTCCGCGCCGGCCGCATAGTCCCAGGTGACCCAGCAGGCGCGCTTCACGCCCGACTTCGCCAGCGCCAGGCCCATGCCATAGGCCGGCTGCCAGTTGCTGAAGGAGGAACGGAACACGGTCGGCGAGCACAGCTCGCGCGTCGCCGCGACGTTGCCGGCGTTGGGGATGATCAGCGGCACGCCGCGTTCGCGGCTGGCCTGCACCAGCGCCATCACCACGCCGGAATGCACCGTGCCGATCATCACCTCGGCGCGGTCGCGTCCGACCAGGCGGTTGACGTTCTGCACCGCGTTGGCCGGGTTGCTCTCGTCATCGAGCCGGATGAGCTGCGGCGTGCGGCCGCCGATGCGCCCACCTTTCTCCGCGATATAGAGCTCGACGGCCGCGGCGATGTTCTCGCCGAGTGCGGCGAAGGTGCCCGAGAAAGGCAGCATCAAGCCGATGCGTAGCGGCGCGCCTTGTGCGACGGCGGGGCGGGCAAGCCCGCCTGCCGCGGCTGCCGCGGCGAGCGCACCGAAGCTTCGGCGGGACAACGGCATGGAGCCAGCGGGCATGGACATGAACCTCCCTTCTTCTGTCCGGGCAGAACACGCCAGGACAGGCTTCCTTGCAAGTCAGGATGAATGAGCCGGGAGGGACTGGCAAGATCATGCATGTGCGTGCAGGATCTTGCCAGCTTCCTGTGCGCCTGGGCCTTCAGGCGGCTGAGCCGCGCGACGTCGCCTGCCTCAGGAAGCGCAGCGTCGCCCGCAAGGTGTCGCGCTCCGCCCAGCCCCAGCGCAGCGCCGGCGCGCTCATCGCCACCATCGGTGCGACATGGCCGGCGCCCGGGACCCTGTGCAGCCGCGCCGTGCCGCCGGCCTGTTGCAATGCCTTCGCCAGTTCTTCGCTATGGAAGGGGCCGACCACGGTGTCCGCGGTGCCGTGGATCAGCAGGTGCGGCGGCGCGCCGCGCAGCGTGGCGGCGTCCGGCACCGCCGCGATGCGACCGCCTGGCGCGCGCGCGAAGATGCTGCGGATCGGCTCGTCCGTGGGCTGCCATGCGATCGGCGCCGAGACGAGCACCGCGCCCGCGAGCGCGGCGCGGCCGCCGGCCAATCCCGCGGCGTCGAGCCAGCGCGGATCGAGCGCCAGCGCGGCCGCGATGAAGCCGCCGGCCGAATGCCCCATCACGAAGAGCGGCCCGCGCGGCGCCTGCGGCGCGCCGCGCAGCCAGGCCAGCGCCGCGGCGCCGTCCTCGATGAAGTCGGGCCAGCGCGCCGTCGGCCACAGCCGGTAGTCGGGCAGCGCGACCGCGATGCCCTCCGCCGCGAAGGCACGTGCGAGGAAGGCATAGTCCCCGCGCGAGCCGGTCTGCCAGGAGCCGCCATGGAAGAACACCAGCAGCGGCGTCGCAGCGTCCGCGCCCTTCGGCAGGGTCAGGTCCAGCAGCCGCCGCGGCCCCTGGCCGTAGCGCAGGCCGCGCAACTCCTCCGCCCCGGCACGCGGCGTCATCAGCCCGGCCAGGCGCATCGGCGCGCCGCTGGCCAGCAGGCGTGGCAGCAGGCCGCCGGGCAGCAGCCTGCGCAGCATCAGCCCGTCAGCGCCTCGCGCGCCTGCGTCAGCGCCTCGCGCTGCTTCGCGGCGACCTTCGGGTAGTGCAGCCCGAGACCTTCCAGCGCGCGCGCGATCGCGGCGACGACCACCAGGCGCGTGTACCATTTGCGGTCCGCCGGAACCACGTACCAGGGCGCATGCGGCGCAGCGGTTGCGCGGATGGCCGCCTGGTAGGCCTTCATGTAGTCGTCCCAGTGGTCGCGCTCCGCCACGTCGCTGGCGCTGAACTTCCAGTGCTTCTCCGGCTCTTCGATGCGGGCGAGGAAGCGCTTGCGCTGCTCCTCCGGGCTGACATGCAGGAAGAACTTCAGCACCACCACGCCCTGCCGCGCCAGGTAGCGCTCATAGGCGGCGATGTCCTCCAGCCGCTCGTCGAAGATGCGCTTCGTCACCAGGCGCGGCGGCAGCTTCTGGTTCTCCAGGATCGCGGGATGCACCCGCACCACCAGCACCTCCTCGTACCAGGATCGGTTGTGGATGCCGATCTGGCCGCGCTGCGGCAGCCATTGCTGGTGGCGCCACAGGAAATCGTGGTCGAGGTCCAGCGAGGTCGGCGCCTTGAAGCTCGCCACATGGCAGCCCTGCGGGTTGACGCCGGAGAAGACATGCTTGATCGCGCTGTCCTTGCCCGCCGCGTCCATCGCCTGGAAGATGCAGAGGACGGACCAGCGGTCCTGCGCGTAGAGCATGTCCTGTTGCTCGGCCAGGTACTCCACGCCGCGCTGCAGCAGGTCCGGCGCGCCGTCCTTCTCGAGGTCGAGGCCGCCGTCGTCGTCCGGGCTGTGGTCACGCAGGCGAAAGCCCTTGCCCGCCTCCACGCGATAGCGCGCCAGAAGCTTCTCGACCTTCCTGTCCATCCGCCTCTCCCTATCGGCCTCGTTCCGGGCGCAGCATCCAGGCGATGGAGGCAAGCTGCAAGGCCAGCGTGAGCGCGAGCGACCAGCCATAGCCCTGCGAGGCCCAACCACCCGACGCCGTGCGCGGCCAGAGGTCGAGGATCCAGCCCGTGACGTTCTGCAGGAAGAAGACCAGCACCAGCATCGCGACGTTGATCGCGGTGGCGACGCGCCCGGCGAGCTCCGCGCCGAAGCGCTGCCCAACCGCCGCGTAGCCCGCCGGTCCGCCGGCGCCGCAGAAGGCGAAGACGAACCACAGGACACCGAGCAGGATGGGATGCGTCGAGGGCAGCGCGATCAGCAGTGCCTGCACCACCGCCATCACCACGATGGCAAGCACCGGCATGGCCATCGGCGACCAGCCGCGCCGCTGCAGCCGCGACGCCGCCTGGCCCAGCCCCGCGCTGCCGAGCATCAGGCCGAGCGCGTAGACCAGCAGCAGCGTCGCGCGGCCCTGCTCGTCCAGCCCCGCCACGTCGCGCAGCCAGGGCCCGGCCCAGAGGCCCTGGTAGGTGAAGTTCATCGCCGAGAGCAGCGCGATGGCCGGCGCCAGCCGCAGGAAGGCCGGATGGGCGAAGATGCGCCCGAACTCCCGCGTCTCGAGCACGAGGCTGCGCCGCGGTGGCGCAGGACCGGGTCCGCGATCCGGTACCGAAAGAAAAATCCAGGCCGAGGCCGCCATCGCCATCGCGCCCAGCAGCAGGAACACGCCGCGCCAGCCCAGCAGCGGCACCAGCATCTGCGCCGGCAGCGTCGCCGCCAGGCTGCCCATGGCGCCGACGAAGACGCCGAGGCCGGTGAGGCCCGCCACGCGTTCCTTCGGATACCATTGCGTGTTGACCTTCAGCATCGCGATCAGCCCGGCCGATATGCCGAGACCGGTCACCACGCGCCCGATCGCCAGCGTCATCGGCCCACCGGCGAGCGCGCAGATCAGGAAGCCGGAGGCGGCGACCAGCGCCAGCACGCTCTGCACGCGCCGCGCGCCCCAGAGGTCGATCGCCAACCCAACCGGCAGCTGCGCCACGGCATAGGCGGCGAAGAACATCGCCGCGAGCAGCCCGAGCTCGCTGGCGGAAAGCGCGAACTCCACCGCCAGCAGCGGGCCGATCGTGGCGATCAGCGTGCGGGAGGCCTGGTTGACGAAGTTCAGCCCCGCCAGCGGCAGGGTGAGGCGGGCGAAGCTCGGCGGCGTCACGGCAGCCGCAGCCGCACGCTCACCGGGCAATGGTCGGACAGGCGCTGGCGGAAGCTGCGGTCGCGCTCGGCATAGGCCATCACGGCCATGCTGTTCGGCACGACGGCGTCGCGCGCCGGCCCGCCGAGCAGGATGTGGTCGATGAAGGGGCGCCCGCCGCGCGAATCCGCCCAGCAGGGCGTGGAGAAGCCCTCGGTCGGGCGAAGCAGCGGCGCGGGTTCGGTGACGATGCGGATGAAATCGTCGTTGCGGCCGATCACGCGGTTGAAGTCGCCGAGGATGGCGAAGGCGACGCCCTCCCGCTGCCGCGCCTCTGCCCAGCGCGCCAGGATGCGCGCCTGCCGCGCCAGTCCCTCGCAATCGCGCGAGGGGTTGGCCTGCAAGGGCTCGTCACGGCAGCCGGCGTCGAGATGCACCGACAGCAGGCGCAGCCGCCAGCCTTCGCCCTCCACCGTGATGTCGGCGCCACGGCGCAGGCTGCGTCGTGCGCCGGCCCGGATGTCGAGCTCCGCGAGGTCCGGGTGGCGCGTCATGCGCAGCGTGCGCCGCACGGCGAAGCCGGGGCGTTGCGTGTCGGATTCGCTGGTCAGGTGGATCGCGTAGGTCGCCGGGTCGAAGACCCGCTCGGCTGCCGCGGTGCCGTCGATCTCCTGCAGCGCGACGATGTCGGCGTTCAGCCGCGTGGCATAGCCGCGCAGCAGCCGGATGTCCTCGGTCGAGCGCGGCCGGATCTCGCGCGGCAGGTCGGGATGGCCCTCGGGCTTCAGGGTGAGCCAGGCGATGTTCCAGGTGGCGAGCTTGACCTCCTGCGTCGCCCAGGCGGGCGCGGCGAGCAGGAGCAGCAGGACGAGGAGGAAACGACGCATGGTCGGGAGCCTAGCAGCAAGGCGCCCCTTCGTCCCGCCCCCCCGGCACCGCGGGTCAGCCGGCCGCAGCCTTGGCGGTGAACTGGTCGAAGGCCTCCACGGCCTGCGCCGCATACATCACGGAGGGGCCGGCACCCATGTAGATCGCCATGCCCATCGTCTCCATCACCTCGTCCCGCGTCGCGCCAAGCTTCTGCGCGGCTTCGGCGTGATAGGCGATGCAGGGCGCGCAGCGCGTGGCGACGGAGATGCCGAGGGCGATCAGCTCCTTGGTCTTGGTATCGAGCGCCTTGGCATCCAGCGCGGCGCGGGCGAGGGCGGAGAAGCCCTTCATCACATCGGGCGTGCCGCCGCGCAGTTCCTTCAGCGGCGCCGAGAGCCCGGCGGCGAGGGCGGGCCAGTCCTGGTGCATGGCGATCTCCTGTGAGGTGAGGCGGAGATCAGCGCGCTTCGCCCCGCTTGGCCTTGCGCTGCATCAAGCCTGGCTAAAGGAGGGTGGGCACCGCGGCGGCCTCGGCATGACGCGCGGCCTCCAGCGGGCGTGCGCCGCAGGCGAGCAGGAAGTCGGCGATGGCGTCGAGCTCACGTGAATCGCGTGTCCTGTCGTGGTGCGGGCCGCCGCCGCGGCTGCCGCGCGGGACCCAGATCACCGTCTCGTAGCGGGCGCGGGTCAGCAGCACGCGGTAGGTGTTGACGATGTGGCGCCGTTCCTCGGCGCTGCGCACGATCTGCCAATCCGCCCCGGCGAAGCGCCGCGGCAGCCAGGCGTCGCCGCGCCACAGCAGATCGCCGCCCCAGGCGAGCCCGACGACGTCGAGTTCCAGCCCCTGGCAGTCATATTCGGTGGCGAAGGTTTCGAGCGCATCGGAGGCGCGCACATCGGGCCAGCGCCGGAGGAACCAGTCCGCCACATCCTCGGCCTGCACGCCGAGCCCTTCCGCCCGCAGCCGCTTCGCACCGGCGGCCGCGACGAGGCCGGCGCGGCGCTGTCCGCGCGCGAAGCGGCGCAACGCCGCCCGCAGGTCATGCAGGTCCCGCGTCAGCAGGAAGGGCAGGTCGGTCGCGCCGCCGGCGATGTCGCGCGCTTCCGCCACCGCGCCGCGCAGCACCGCATCCACCCAGGCCGCGCCCGCGCTGTCGCGCACGCTGCGCACCGGCACGGTGAGGTCGAGGTCGTCGTCGCGGTCGAGCCAGTTGGGCCAACCCTCGGCCAGTCGCTGCACCGGGTCGGCGTTCTCGATGGCGCGCGCCGCCGCCACCGCACGCCAGGCGCCGTGTGAGGCTGCAACGCAGTCCCCCCACTCCGCGAGGCCGGCCTCGCCGGTGTTGATCTCCTGCCCGTTGCCGATCAGCGCGACGATGACGGCCCAGCTCTCATGCCGGCCCATGATTTCCAGCGTGTGCGCCGGCTCGCTCATGGTGAGCTTGGAGGGCTTGTTTCGCGTGCCGAGCCGCGCCTTCGCGGCATCCCAGGCGCGCTGCGCCTCGTCGAAGACGATCAGCCGGTCCACCGGAGCGCGCCGCGCCGCATCCATCGCGCCGTCCTCAAGGAAGCGATGCACGTTCTGCAGCCGCTGCTTCGCGCGCCGTACGGCTTCGTCGCGGCCGCATTCGCCCCGCCGCACCGCATCCTGCGCCAGCGCCGCGCGCAGCACCGCCACCAGCGGAACATTGCCGGTGAGGAACGCGCTGTGCGGGCCGGCCTCCGGCGCGAAGACCGCGTTCAGGCCGCAGAGCGTCTTGCCGGCGCCGGGTATGCCGGTGACCACGACGAGACGCTTGTCGCCGGCTTGCTGCGCGGCGCGGACCGCGCGGCGGATCGCCTCGGCGGTGCGCGTCAGGTTCGCCGTGTCCGCGCGCGCCGTCGCGATCTCCGCCACGCCGTTGCGGGCGTAGAGCATGGTCGCGGCCTCGATGATGGTCGGCACCGGGCGATAGGGCGCCTGCAACCATGCTTCGCCATCCAGTGGCCTGCGAGCTTCCGGTGCCGTGGACTGCACCCAGGCGAGCGCCGCGCCGAGCGAGGCATGGCCGCAGCCGATCGGCGCCGTTACGCCTTCCCAGATCAGCGGCGGCTGGGCGGGCGGTGCGAAGGGCGCATCGCCGGCGACCAGCAGCGGCACGATCGGATGGTCGCGGCTGCCGGCATGGAAATCCCGCAGATCGAGCGCGTAGTCCTCGGCTTCCGCGAGCAACGCGGGCGCGGCGGCGCCCGACTTGAATTCGATGGCGATGATCGCGCGGTCCGTCAGCACCACCGCGTCGATGCGCTTCTCCAGCCGCAGCAGGTCGTATTCCAGCGCGACGGTCCATGCTCCGCCGCCGGCCGCGGCTATCGCGATGCGCAGCGCCGCGACCTGCTGCTCCCAGGCGTATTGCTGCTCAGTCGCGCCCGGATAGCCCCGCGCCTGCTGCGCCGCGGCGAGCCGCCCGACCGTGTCCGCGGGATCGCGCGCGAGAAGGGTCGCGCCGCTGCAGGCGAACCAGGCCCTCACGTCAGGTCGAAAGACACGCCGCGTTCAGCATGCCCACGGCGATGGCGACGCTCGCCTTGAGGATCGCGCCCGCCGTCTCGCCGCGTTCCATCGCGCCGCGCCACTCGCTGCCCAGCAGCTTCGCCACCGCGAAGAACACGCCGATCTGCACCGCCAGCGCCACCAGGCTCCACACCGCCGCATCCACCAGGTTGATCGAATGCGAGAAGGCGGAGGCGATGGGCAGGCAGAAGCCGATCAGCGCGCCGCCCAGCGTGATCGCGGCCGCCTGGTTGCCGGCGCGGATCATCGCCAACTCGCTGTGCGGCGTGACCTGCACGTAGAGAAACATCGCGCCGGCCAGCAGCACGACGCCGGTGACGAAATAGGCCAGGAAGCCCGGCAGCGTGGCGAGGCTGGTCATGACGCAGACATCCTCTTCATGGGCGGCCGGCGCGAAGCGCAGGCCGAGGCCGCGAATGCGGCCCGCGCACAAACCGACCTTGCAACTGGCGCAGCAGTGCCCTGCGCGAAGCCAAGGCGGCCGGATGGCCGCTGCCGGCGTCTGAGGGCCTGAATGCGGCGCATTCAGGCGCCCTCAAAAAAGTGCGGCACGAAGCGCGATGTGTCGCGCGTGATCGGCGTCGCGTCCTCGCGGATGCCGAGGCCGCAGGCGGTGCCGCCCACGATCCAGCTGCCCAGCACCGGATAGCGGCCGCCGAAGACCGGCAGCTCCGCATAGGCCTGCCAGACGCGCGGCTGCCCGGCATAGGGGCCGTCCGTCTCGATCCCCGGCGCGCTGATATTCGCGCCCTCCCGCCCCCAGAGCGGCTTCGACAGTTCCGGCCCACCGGTGCGCCCCGGCTCCAGGAAGGCCGGCAGCAGGTTCGGGTGATCGGGGAACAAGTACCAGAGCAGCGAAAGAAACGCCTTGGAGGAGGGCACCAGCCGCCAGGCCGGCTCGATCCAGCGCGTCGTCGCGCGGGGGATGTTGCGGCCGAAGGTTTCGCGCAGCAGCCAGTCCCAGGGATAGAGCTTGAAGATCGCGCTTATCTCCCGCTCCTGCAGGTCCAGGAAGCGCGCGCCGTCCCAGCCGATTTCGTCCATGTGCAGGAAGGGCGCCTCGATGCCGGCCTGGATCGCGGTGTCGCGCAGGTAGTCCACCGTGCCGCGATCCTCGTCGCTGTCGCGCGCGCAGGCGAAATGCACCATCGGCGGCAGGCGCAGCCTCGGCCAGGTCGCGACCAGCGTCTCGTGGATGGAGTTGAACTGGTCAGCGGGCTTCGCGCCGGGCCGGTCGAGCGCCTGGCGCGTCTCCAGCCATTCCCACTGCACGACACCGGCCTCGAACAGCGCGGTCGGCGTGTCGGCGTTGTATTCCAGCAGCTTCGGCGCGCCGGTGCCGTCCCAGCGCAGGTCCATCCGGCCATAGAGCGAGGGCTCGTCCCGCTCCCAGCTGCGCTTCACGATGGGCCAGGCGCCGTCGGGGATGCCGAGCGGACCGTTCAGGTCGTTGCGCACCGCATGCGCCACGGCGTCGAGGCAGCGCTGGTGCAGCTCCTGCGTCGCTGCCTCCAGCACGTCCACCTCCTCGGCGGTGAAGGCGTAGCAGGCGGTCTCGTCCCAATAGGGCTCGGCGGCGATCTCGGCGAAGGCGAAGCCGAGCTTCGCGGCATGCGCGCGCTGGTCGGGGCGGGGGGCGAGCGCGATGCGGCGCATGGCTCAGGAGCTGGACCGCCCGACCGAGCCGAAGCCGCCGCGGCTCACGCTGCTGCGCGTGACGCTGGAGCCGGAGGAGCGCGTGCGGCCATACATGAAGGGCGCGGCATAGCCGCGCGAGCCGCTGGAAGTCGCGCTGGTGCTGCGGGCGCAGATCTCGGCGGCGTCCGGGCGCTGCGCGGCCTTGGCTTCCTGGCAGGCGCGCGCCTTCGCCTCGTCGTCGCCGCAGGCGGCCAGCATGGTGGCGACGCCGCCCCCCAGCAGCACAAGTCGGAGCGCCTTGGTTCGCTTCACGGTTGCGAGCGTGACAGCGCCGTCGGCCGGTGTCGAGAGGATCAGCGCCGCGCCGGCCAGGTGGCCAGCAGCAGGCTGCCGAGCAGCAGCACGAAGCCCGCGCCGTGCACCGCCGTGAAGGGCTCGCCCAGCACGCCGACCGCGACCGCGGCCGCGGTCGCGGGCAGGAAGGCGGTGAAGACGCCGGCGAGGCTCGCGGAGGCCCGCTTCATGCCCGCGTACCACAGCAGCAGGCAGATCACGCTCGAGGTCAGGCTGTGGAACACCAGCAGCCCGGAGACGGTGGGGTCCGCCAAGGCGGAGACGGCGCCGACCACCGGCAACGCCAAGGGCAACAGCATCAGCAGCGAGAAAAGCTGCATCCAGAAGGTCGCGGTCACCACCGGCACCTGCCCGGCGATGCGGCGCGCGAGCAGCACATACATCGCCTCGCCGCAGACGCCCGCGAAGACCAGCAGGTTGCCGAGCGCGCTGCCATGCCCATCCGCCGCCACGCGCGCCAGAACCAGCGCGCCCATGCCGAAGGCGGCGAGGATCACGGCCGCCCATTGCCGCGCCGGCAGCCTCTCGCGCAGCCAGGCGGCGCCGCCCACCGCCACCACGGCCGGCAGCGTCGCCAGGATCAGCCCCGCTTCCAGCGCCGTCGTCAGTCGTAGCCCCGCGAGCAGCGCCAGGTTGTAGAGCAGCGTTCCGAACAGCGCCTGCAGACCGAGATTCCACAACACGCGCGGCGAGGTCCGCAGGCTGCCATCCATCGCGCGCGCCAGCGGCCACAGCACCACCACGGCAAGCAGGCAGCGCAGCGCGAGGATCAGCGCGACCGGCAGGCTCTCGGCCAGCAGCTTCGCGACCGCGACATTGGCGCCGACCAGCGCCATGGAGAGCGCGAGCTGGGAATAGGCGAGGAACACGGGGCAACCTTAGCCTTGCGCCGCTTCGGCGGGGAGGGGCGGCGCTGCTGCTTACCGCCTGCGCTGGACCTTCGGCGCCTCCGCAGGCCGGGTCTGCCGCGCCACGCCATGCGGCAGCGCCGCCACCTCGGCGCGCCGCACGACGAAGTCGGTGATGCGCCCCTCCGGGTCGAACGCCGCGCCCTCTGTGGCAAGGAGGGCGCGCTGGCTTTCGCCGCCGGCGCCCGACTTCGGCACGCCGAGCATGCCGTCCGCCGTCACCGCGCGATGCCAGGGCAACGTCGCGTTCTCCATCTCGGACAGCGTCGCCAGGATGTAG
Source organism: Falsiroseomonas bella (assembly GCF_003173615.1). Taxonomy (GTDB): domain Bacteria; phylum Pseudomonadota; class Alphaproteobacteria; order Acetobacterales; family Acetobacteraceae; genus Falsiroseomonas; species Falsiroseomonas bella. Next base: position 102,869 of record NZ_QGNA01000002.1, read on the forward strand.
GCGACATGCCGCGGCATCACGTCGAGATGCGCGCCCACATCCGCGAAGGTCACGACGCGCCCCGGCGGCACCGCCGCCACGATCCGCAGCACATCGCCCTTGATCCGCGCGAAGAAGGGCGAGCCCATCAGCCCTCGTCGCCGTCCCTGCGGAAGGGCGAGAGCGTCGCCAGCGCCTCCATCTCCCGCAGCATCGCCGGCCGCTCCTGGTCCAGGAACTGCGCGACGGCGCGGCGCAGGCCGGCATGCTCGATCCAGTGCGCGGAATAGGTCGGCACCGGCAGGTAGCCGCGCTGGATCTTGTGCTCGCCCTGCGCGCCGGCTTCCACGCGCGGCAGCCTGTGCTCGATCGCGAAGTCGATGGCGCGGTAGTAGCAGAGCTCGAAATGCAGGAAGGGCGCATCCACCACGGCGCCCCAGTTGCGGCCATACAGCGCCTCGTCGCCCAGCAGGTTCAGCGCGCCCGCCACCGGCTCGCCATCCTGCTCCGCGACCATCAGCACAACCCGGTCGCCCAGCGCCGCGCCCAGCAGCGGCCAGAAGCGTGCGTTGAGATAGGCGCTGCGGCCCCATTTCTTGTCGGTGGTCGCCTTGTAGAAGCGGTGGAACGCCGCCCAGTGCCGCGGCGTGATCTCATGCCCGCGCAGTGTCTTCAGCACGAAGCCGGAGGCCTCCGCATCACGCCGCTCGCGCCTGATCGCCTTGCGCTTGCGGGAGGAGAGCGCGCCGAGGAAATCGTCGAAGCTGGCATAGCCGGCATTGGTCCAGTGGAACTGCGTGCCGATGCGCTGCAGCCAGCCTGCCTCGCCCAGCGCCGTCCACTCCGCCTCGGTGCAGAAGGTGACATGGGCCGAGGAGAGGTCGAGCTGCCGGCAGGCCTGCGCGAGCCCCTGCGCCATCGCCCCGAATCCCAAACCGGAGGCCGGATGCAGCAGCAGCCGCGGGCCGGGCACCGGGCTGAAGGGCGCGGCCACCTGCAGCTTCGGGTAGTAGCGCCCGCCCGCGCGCTCGAAGGCGTCCGCCCAGCCATGGTCGAAGACGTATTCGCCATAGGAATGCGCCTTGGCATACATCGGCGCGCAGGCCAGCAGGTGGCCCCCCGCGTCGCGCAGCGCGGCATGCTGCGGCAGCCAGCCGCTGCGCCCGCCGGTGCTGCCGCTTTCCTCCAGCGCCTGCAGGAAGGCATGGCTAACGAAGGGATTGCCGCCGCCCGCGCAGGCATCCCACTCCGGCGCCGCGATCTCCGCGATCGCCCGGTGCAGCGTGAGGCTCAGTTCGGGCCCGCCATCCGGCATGGGACGTCAGGTTGGGGCGCGCGCGGCCGGCGCAATGTCACGCCAACTCGAACATGCCCTCGACCTCCACCGCCGCGTCGCCCGGCAGGGAAGGGCAGCCCACCGCGGCGCGGGCATGCTTGCCCTTCTCGCCGAACACCGCGACGGCCAGGTCGGAGGCCCCGTTGATCACCTGCGGCTGCTGCGTGAAGTCCGGCGTGCAGGCGACGAAGCCGCCGAGCCGGACCACGCGCTTCACCCGGTCCAGGTCGCCGCCCGCCGCGGCCTTCACCTGCGCCAGCAGGTTGACGAAGCAGATCCGCGCCGCGCGCTGCCCGTCCTCGATCGAGACGCCGGCGCCGAGCTTGCCCGTGACGGCGATCTTGCCCTCCACGAAGGGGATCTGGCCGGAGACGATCACCTGGTTCCCGACGATGTTGTAGCCGATGTAGTTGGCCACCGGCGCCGCCGGCTGCGGCAGGGTGATGCCGAGTTCGGCGAGCTTCGCCGCGATGGTGCCGGCCATGATGCGCTCCGTGCTGTCAGCCGCGCGGAGAGTGCTGCACCCCGCGCCGGATGGCTACCCGACCAGCCGCAACTGCTTGCGCCGCGCGCGGGGGGAGGGGGTCTCGGGCAGGTCGAGCGGCAGCAGCGGCGCCTGTTCCGCGGCCCGGCCCACCGCGTCGGGCGCGCAATCCTCCTCCGCCGGGTCGGGCAGGTCGCGCCGGCCGAGATATTCCCGCGCCAGCTTGCGGAAGGCCCAGTCCAGCACGCTCGTCGCGCGGCGGATCGCCGGGTCGCCCTCCACCGCGCCGGCCGGGCCGAAGCGGGTGTAGGCATGGGCGTCCACGAAGGCCGCGAGCGGCACGCCGGCGGCCAGCGCGATGGAGACGGACTGCGTCATCGCATCCATCAGGCTGCGATAGGCGGCCCCCTCCTTCGTCAGCGCGATGGCGATCTCGGTGGGCTGGCCATTCGCGTCCTCGCTGGTGCGCAACACCACGCGATGCCCGCCGACCGTAACCTTCCAGACCGCGCCGGAGGGGCGCAGCGGCAAGGCCGGGCCGCGCGCGGGGGCCGGCGCGGCGGGCCGGGCGGGGGCGGGTTCCGCGGCCGGCAGGGGCGGGGCGGCGTGCAGGTAGGGGGCCACCGCCTGCGCCATGGCAATCCAGGCGGCATGGGGCACCGGGGCGAGCAGCCGCTCGGCGGCGGGCCCGGCGCGCAGCGCGGCGCGCGTCGGCAACTCCGCGACCCAGCCGTCGCGATCGAGCGTCAGGCGGCTCGGGCCCTGGGCGGGCGCGATCCCGCCGGATTCCGCGCCGAGCAGCCGCTCCACCGCATCCGGCGCGGCGAGTGCAACCAGGGCGCGGTGGCGCAGCCCGGCGCAGCCGGCAGCGGCATCCAGCGCCGCCCGCGCCGCCTCGGCCAGGCCCGGCACCGGCGTCGCGCCAGGGGGCGCAGGGGCCAGCAGCGCCACGGGCTCCCGGGCGCCGAGCCGTTCGGCCAGGCGGCCGCTCTCGGCCTCGGCGGCGCCGCGGGTCAGGGCGGCGATGGCGGCACCGACCGCGCGCCCCTCGGCGCTGTCATAGGCAAGGCGCAGGCCGGCAAGCAGCCCGGCGAGGTCGGCGAAGCCGACGGAAAGCCGGCTTGCCTTGGCGCCGGTCGCGATGTCGAGCGCCCGCACCGCCAGCGCGACGGAGGCGGCATAGTCCTCGGCCGCGAAGCCGCCCTCGGGCGAAAGGAATTCCGGCAGGTTCAGCACGAAGCGCGGGGCGGCCTTGGCCTCCTGCCGCCACAGCGCGAGGCCGGGCGCGGCGCGGCGCGAGAGCAGCAGCGCCCGCAGCCCCTCCGCGAAGTCGCGCTGCTCGGCGGCGTCGGCCAGGATGCCGAGCTGCCGCCCGCGCTCGGCCAGCGGGGCGATCCAGGCCTCGGCCAGGCGCGGCAGCGCCACCGGGCCGCTGCCCGGGGCGATGGCGGCGAGCGCCGCGGCCTCCTCTTCCTCCCAGGCGACGGGCAGGGCGATGGCGCGGGGGGCTGCATCGGGCTCGGGCGCGGCCCGGACCCGCCAGAGTGCCACCCCGTCCCACAAGGTTCCGCGAAGCTGCGACATGCCGGCATCCTGCGGCCGCGACTCGTTGCTAGCAAGCCGTATCTTGGGGTGTAGCGGCGCCGGAGCCGCAATATCCTGTGGATAGCCCGCCGGCTTTTGCGCCGCAGCGGGGCTTGTGCAAGAGTGCCCTCCACCGCAGATGCACGTCGCACCGCCCGCGCGGCGGATCGAGGATTTTCCATGTTCGAGCGCCTGCTCGCCCGCCTTTCCGGCCGCCAGGTCGGCACGGACCGGTTCGGCAACACCTACTACGAGTCGCGCCAGGATTACCGCGCCTATGGCCGCAAGCGGCGCTGGGTGATCTATGCCGGCAAGGCCGAGCCCTCCTCGGTGCCGCCGGAATGGCATGGCTGGCTGCACCACACCACCGATGCGCCGCTGCCCGAGGGCAAGCGCCATCCCTGGATGATCGAGCACCGCCCGAACCCGACCGGGACGGCCGCCGCCTATCGCCCGCAGGGCCATGACTATGTCGGCGGCCGGCGCCAGCGGACGGCCGGCGACTACGAGGCCTGGACCCCGGGGAGCTGATGCGCGGACGATCGGTCACCGAGGTTGCCGCGGGCGGCGTGGTGCTGCTCGTCGCCATCGCCTTCCTGATCTTCGCCGTGACCAATTCCGGCCGCGGCGGCATCTCCGGCCCGGCCGTCAGCCTCACCGCGAAGTTCGACCGGATCGACGGCCTCGCGCCCGGCGCCGATGTGCGCATCGCGGGGGTGAAGGTCGGCTCGGTCACCAACCAGCGCATCGACCCGCAGACCTTCCTCGCCGTGCTGACGATGCGGGTGGATGGCAGCCTCCGCCTGCCGGATGACAGCTCGGCCGAGATCGCGAGCGAGGGGCTGCTCGGCGGCAAGTTCGTCTCGATCGTGCCCGGCGGCTCCGACCGCATCCTGGCCGATGGCGGCCAGATCACGATCACGCAATCCTCGATCAGCCTGGAAAGCCTGCTCGGGCGCTTCATCTTCTCCATGACGGAAGGCCAGGGCAGCAACGCCCAGGGCCGTCAGGAGGGCGGAACCGCCACCCCGCGATGAGCGTGATGGACCCCCCGGCGCAGTGGCCGGGTGCCGATGGCGCCCCGGTCGCCTGCCGGGAGAAGCTGAAGATGCTGGCCGAGAACCACCGGGAGGCCGCGCAGGTGCTGCGCGACGCCTTCGAGGACGCGGTGCTGATGGGCGTGGACGAGGCCGCGATGCGGCGCATCCTCACCGATCTCGTCGCCGCCCTGCCCAGCCCGAAGCGGCCGTGATGCGCGCAACCGCGCTGATGCTCGCGGCACTGCTGCTGCCTGCCACGGCCTTCGCCCAGTCCTGGGTGCCGCAGCGCGTGGCGGAGCTTCAGGCGCTGGACAAGGTCACTGCCCGCGTCACGACGCTGCGCGTGCCGGTGGACCGGCCCGAGAGCTTCGGCAGCCTCACCATCACCGTCCGCGCCTGCAATGCCCGGCCCCCGGACGAGGTCCCCGACGCCGCCGCCTGGCTCGAGATCACCGACAGCCGTGCCCCGGCGAATGGCGCGGCGGTGTTCCGCGGCTGGATGTTCGCCAATGCGCCGGGCGTGCACATGCTGCAGCATCCCGTCTACGATATCCGCGTGCTGGAGTGTCAGGCGCGATGACGCGCCTCAGCCCGCCTCGCGCATCGCCCTGATCTCCGATTCGAGCCGCGCGGCGTCCATCTCGTCCCGCCACGGCACGGCTTCCTCGACCGCCTCGGAGAGCAGGCGCTTGTAGTCGGCGCGCGGCACCTCGCGGCAGCCGAACTGCGCCAGGTGCGTGGTCTGGAACTGCGCATCCAGCAGCCGGAAGCCGAGCAGCCTCAGCCGCGCGACCAGATGCACCAATGCCACCTTCGAGGCATCGCGCACCCGGCTGAACATGCTCTCGCCGAAGAAGGCGCCGCCGAGCGCGACGCCGTAGAGCCCGCCGACCAGCGCACCATCCTGCGGCGGGCCGTGCCAGACCTCGATGGAGTGGGCGTGCCCTATCCGGTGCAGCGCGCCGAACAGGCGCTCGATCTCCGGGTTGATCCAGGTCTCCTCCCGCCCGGCCACCGACTCGGCGCAGCCGGCGATGACGCCGGCGAAGTCGCGGTTCGAGGTCACCTGGAAGGCGCCGGACAGCACGGTGCGCCGCAGCCGCCGCGGCAGGTGGAACCCCTGCAGCGGCAGGACGCCGCGCTGCTCAGGGTCGAGCCAGTACAGCCGCTCGCCGCGCCGGCTTTCAGCCATCGGGAACAGCCCCGCGCGATAGGCGCGGAGCAGGAGTTCGGGCGTGATCTCGAACTGGCGGCGGCTCACGCCCTCAGTATGGCGAAGCGGCGGCCCGCGCGCGAGCGTCCCGGCGCGGCCGCGACGATGTGGCCGCGACTACGCCGCGCGCATGCCCGCGACGAAGCGCTCCAGCCAGTGGATCGTGTAGTCGCCGGCCTGGAATTCGGGATCGGCGACGATCGCCTGGTGCAGCGGCAGGGTGGTGCGGATGCCGCTGACCACCATTTCCGCGAGTGCGCGGCGCAGCCGCGCGATCGCCTCGGCCCGCGTCGCACCGTGCACCACCAGCTTCGCCACGAGGCTGTCGTAGTGCGGCGGCACGACGTAACCGCTGTAGAGCGCGCTATCCACGCGCACGCCGAGCCCGCCCGGCGCATGGTACATTTCCACGCGACCGGGGCTCGGGGCGAAGGACTCGGGGTCCTCGGCGGTGATGCGGCACTCGATGGCGTGGCCGTTGAAGCGGACCTCGGCCTGGTCGTAGCCGAGCGGCTCGCCGGCGGCGATTCGGATCTGCTCCCGCACAAGGTCCACGCCGCAGACCATCTCCGTCACCGGATGCTCAACCTGCAGGCGGGTGTTCATCTCGATGAAGGCGAACTGCCCATCCTGCCAGAGGAATTCCAGCGTGCCCGCGTTGCGGTAGCCGAGCTGGCGCAGCGCCGCGGTGACCTTCGCGCCGAGCTCGTCGCGCTCCGGCCCGGTCAGCACGGGGCTGCCGGCTTCCTCGACCAGCTTCTGGTGCCGCCGCTGAAGGCTGCAGTCGCGCTCGCCGAAATGCACGACGTTGCCATGCGTGTCGGCCAGCACCTGCAGCTCGATATGCCGCGGGCGGTCGAGATACTTCTCCATGTAGACGGCATCGTCGCCGAAGGCCGCCTTCGCCTCGGTGCGGGCGACGCGCCAGGCCTCCTCCAGCTCCTCGGCCGAGCGCGCCACCTTCATCCCGCGCCCGCCGCCGCCCGCGGCGGCCTTGATCAGGACCGGATACTTCACCTCCTCGGCGACGGCGCGGGCCTCCTCGAGGCTCTCCAGCGCGCCGAGGGAGCCGGGCACCAGCGGCACGCCGAGCCGGCGCATCGCGTCCTTCGCGGCGATCTTGTCGCCCATCATGCGGATGTGCTCGGGGGAGGGCCCGATGAAGGCGAGGCCATGCGCCTCCACCATCTCCGCAAAGGAGGCGTTCTCGGAGAGGAACCCGTAGCCCGGGTGGATCGCATCCGCGCCCGTGATCGCGGCCGCCGAGAGGATGGCGGCCATGTTCAGGTAGCTCTCGCGCGCCGGCGGCGGGCCGATGCAGACGCTCTCATCCGCCAGGCGCACATGCATCGCGGTGTTGTCGGCGGTCGAATGCACCGCGACCGTCTGGATGCCCATCTCCTGACAGGCGCGGTGGACGCGGAGCGCGATCTCGCCCCGGTTCGCGATCAGAACCTTGCGGAAGGGCATGTCACTCGATGACCAAGAGGGGCTCGCCGTATTCCACGGGCGCGCCGCTCTCCACCAGGATGCGCGTGACGGTGCCGGCCTTCGGTGCGCGGATCTGGTTGAAGGTCTTCATCGCCTCGATCAGCAGCACCGTCTGGCCCTGCGCCACGCGCGCGCCCAGCGTGACGAAGGGCGCCGCGCCAGGCTCCGGCGCCAGATAGACCACGCCGACCATGGGCGAGGTGACGGTGCCGGGGTGCGGCCCCTCGGGCTCGACGGCGACGACCGGCGCCGCCGTGGCGGCCATGGCGACCGGCGGCGCGGCGGGGGCGGCGACCGCGGCCACCGCCTGCACATTCACCTGCCGGGCGACGCGGATGCGGTTATCGGCCTCGACCAGCTCGATCTCGGTCAGGTCCGTCTCGCGCAGGATCTTCGCGAGCTCGCGGATTGCCGAGGGATCGAACGAAACGCCCGCCATCAGGGCTCTCCTTCCTCTTCCAGCAGCTCGGCCATGGCGCGCAGCGCCAGCGCGTAGCCCTGGATCCCAAGCCCGGCGATCACGCCCGTCGCGGCCTTGGACACGTAGCTCAGATGCCGGAATTCCTCCCGGCGGTGGATGTTGCTGATGTGGACCTCGATCACCGGCAGGTCCACCGCCTTCAGCGCGTCCATCAGCGCAATGGAGGTATGCGAGTACCCCGCCGGGTTGATGATGATGCCCACGGCCCGGCCGCGGCATTCCTGCACCCAGGTGATCAGCTCGCCCTCGCCATTGGTCTGGCGGAAATCGATGGCGAGCCCGAGCGCCTCGGCGGTCTCGGCGCAGAGCGCCTCGACGTCGTCGAGCGTCGCGCTGCCATAGACCTCCGGCTGGCGGGTGCCGAGCATGTTCAGGTTCGGGCCGTTCAGGACGGCGATGAGCGGCGGTGTCAAGGGATTGGCCCGTTACGCAGCGGGGTCGGGCGCATAGCACGTATCCGCGAGCCGGGGGAAGCGCGCGCCGCGGGCTGCCCGGCTTGCCCCCGCCCTGGCCCCTCGCCATCTTGCCCGCATGTCCACCACGGCCATGCTCCGCATCGAAGTGAATGGCGAGCCGCGCGAGGTGCCGGAGGGCGCCAGCGTGGCCGACCTGCTCGCCCTGCTGAACCTCGCCGCGCCCAAGGTCGCGGTGGAACGGAACCTGGAAATCGTGCCGCGTTCCGCCTGGGCCGCCACGCCGCTGTCCGAAGGCGACCGGCTCGAAGTGGTCCATTTCATCGGAGGGGGCTGAAGCCATGCCCGACGGCATCCCGCAGGCCGACGAGGGCTGGACCGTCGCCGGACGCCGCTTCCGCTCGCGCCTCGTGGTCGGCACCGGCCGCTACAAGGACCTGGAGGAGACCGCCCGCGCCATCGAGGCCTCGGGCGCCGAGATGGTCACCGTCGCGGTGCGCCGGGTGAACCTCTCCGATTCGTCCGCGCCGATGTTGCAGGACTACGTGCCGCCCGACCGCTACACCTACCTGCCCAACACCGCCGGCTGCCACACCGCGCAGGACGCGGTGCGCACCCTGCGCCTGGCGCGCGAGGCGGGCGGCTGGAACCTGGTCAAGCTCGAGGTGCTGGGCCCGCCGCCCTTCCTCTACCCCGACATGCGCGCGACGCTGGAAGCCGCCGAGGCCCTCATCAAGGACGGCTTCGAGGTGATGGTCTACTGCGCCGACGACCCGGTTGCGGCGAAGCGGCTGGAGGAGATGGGCTGCGTCGCCATCATGCCGCTCGGCGCCCCGATCGGCTCCGGCATGGGGGTGGTGAACCCCTACATGATCAAGGCGATCAAGGCGCAGGCGAAGGTGCCGGTGCTGGTGGATGCGGGGATCGGCACGGCGTCCGATGCGGCGCTGGCAATGGAACTCGGCTGCGACGCGGTGCTGCTGAACTCGGCCATCGCCCATGCAAGCGACCCGGTGCGCATGGCGGTGGCGATGAAGCATGCGGTGATCGCGGGGCGGGAGGCCTTCCTCGCGGGCCGGATGAACCGCGACTACAGGGCCGACGCCTCCAGCCCGACGGCCGGCCTGATCCGCTAGCCTGATCTCCCTCCGCCGCGTGCGCGGGAGGGTCGGGGCGGGGGCCGCGCAACCTGCCTCGGCGAGTCCACGCCGCCGCGGCAAGCGGATTCGCCTGCCGTCCCCGCGTCCCGCCGGATGACCCGCCGGCCGCCCCGGCCGGTTCCGGGCCTCTTTCCGGCGGCTTCTACATTGTTCGGGAAAAAATCTACGCCCTGGCGGATTTTCCCCTTGCGACCCCCGCCCCCCGCGTCTAGATGCGCCGCCAGACGCAGTACGCACGTGCCTCTGGCCCCAGGCCCACGGAACCGCCGGCCGCTCCCCCGATAAGGAGCGCACCCGGACCCAGGTCACCGCGGCGCAAGGTTTACGCAACGACGTCAAGCGTTCCGGCACCCGAGGGGGCGACCCCGAGGGCCAATTTCGCTGGTTCGTTGGACCGTTTCGTCAACTGTGGGGCCGCCGCCTGTCTCGGGCGGTCTCCGACTATCGAAGGGGAGTGGGGCGCGATGAACCCGAAGATCGCTGCCTTCCTGTGCACGCACGCACCGGCCACGCCGTGCCTGGTGCTGGACGTGGACACCGTGGAGCAGAACTATCGCCGCCTGCTGGGCGCGATGCCGCTCGCGCGCGTCTACTACGCCGTGAAGGCCAATCCCGCCGCGCCCATCCTCGACCGGCTGGTCTCCCTCGGCTCTTCCTTCGACGCCGCCTCCTTCGAGGAGATCGAGGCCTGCCTCGCCGCCGGCGCCGCGCCCGACCGCATCTCCTACGGCAACACCGTGAAGAAGGAGAGCGCCATCAAGGCCGCCTTCGAGGCCGGCGTGACCATGTTCGCCTTCGACTCCGAGCCTGAGCTGCGCAAGCTCGCCCGTTCCGCGCCGGGCGCGCGGGTGTACTGCCGGATTCTCGTCGAGAACAAAGGGGCCGAGTGGCCGCTCTCGAGGAAGTTCGGCTGCGAGGCGAAGATGGCCGTGGAGCTGATGAAGAAGGCCGCCGAATGGGGGCTCGACCCCTATGGCATCTCCTTCCATGTCGGCTCGCAGCAGACCCGCACCGACGCCTACCAGGCCGCCATCGGCCAGGTCGCGATGATCTTCAGCGACCTGCGCGACGCGGGCGTGACGCTGCGCATGGTCAATCTCGGCGGCGGCTACCCGGTGCGCTACCGGGCCGAGGTGCCGGGCATCGACGATTTCGGCGCGGCGATCATGGGCGCGATGGCCGAGCATTTCGGCAACGCCCTGCCCGAGATCGTCATCGAGCCGGGCCGCTTCATGGTGGGCGACGCCGGCGTGGTAGAGAGCGAGGTCGTGCTCGTCTCCCGCAAGGGCGAGGACGATCCGGTGCGCTGGGTCTATCTCGACATCGGCCGCTTCGGCGGCCTGGCGGAGACCGAGGGCGAGGCGATCCGCTACGCCTTCCGCACGCCGCATGACGGCGGCGAGGAAGGCCCGGTGACCATCGCCGGCCCCACCTGCGACAGCACGGACACGCTCTACGAGAAGTCCAACTACCGCCTGCCGCTGGCGCTGGAGAGCGGCGACCGGGTGCAGCTTCTCTCCACCGGCGCCTATGTGACCACTTATGCCAGCCAAGCCTTCAACGGCTTCCGGCCCCTGGCGGAGCACTACATCTGAAGCGCCTCGCCCGCCCCCGTGACGCGGGGGCGGGCCAGGTGACCCGGTATCGGGTCGCTCAGCCGCGAATGGCCGGCGCCGTATCCTTCTCGCCCCGCATGTAGCGCCGCTCCGGGCGGTAGGAGAGCGTCTCGAGCCAGCTGCGGACATGGCGCAGCCAGAGCGAGGCGGCCGGCGCCTCCTCCCTCGGTTCGCTTGTGCCAGTCCGATCCACCGTGGCCGTCCCCCAAGCGCCCTGCATGGCCGCCTCCTTCGTCCTCTGCCGCTCCGGGGCAGTATGGCGAATCAGCGTTTCGGCCTTGCGTCGCGCCGGTCGCGATCGTGTTTCGTGTGTTCCGCGGGCGCCGGCGCAGGGCGCGCCACGAAGTTCCGGTGATTCGAAGTTTCGGCCGTTCCTTTTTCGGCCGGCGACGCGCTACACTGCGCCGCCATGGACGAGATAGACCGCAACCTCATCCTCGCCCTGCAGCAGGACAGCGCGGCGGGGCTCGCGGATCTGTCGAAGGCGGCGGGCCTTTCCGTCTCCGCCACGGCGGAGCGGGTGAAGCGGCTGGAGGAGCGGGGCGTCATCCGCGGCTGGCGCATCGAGCTCGATCCGGTCGCCGCCGGCTGCCCACTGCTGGCCTTCGTCTTCGTCGCGATGCGCCCCGGGCGCGACGATACGCCCTTCATCAAGGCGATGAAGAAGCAGGAGGCGGTGCTGGAATGCCACACCGTCACCGGCGCCTGGTGCTACCTGGTCAAGCTGCGCCTGCCCGATGTCGCGGCGCTGGAGCGCTTCGTCTCGGAGGAGGTGCGCGGCCAGCCGGGCGTGGAGCGCACCGAGACGATCCTGGCCCTGGCCAGCCCGAAGGAGACGCAGATCCTCCCCGTGGCGCCCGCGCAGGAGGAATAGGCGCGCGAGGCGCGCGCCAACCCCTCCACGTCGTCACCGCGCCGGCCGCACGCCCATCGCCAGGGTTCGCTCGTCCATCCGCGCGTCATGCACCAGGCCGCGCTTCAGCGCCCAGACATTGCTCAGATGGACCAGCGGGAACATCGGCACGTTCTGCGCCGACCACCGCACCAGTCCGAAGATCGCCTGCTCGCGCCGTTCCTCGTCCATGATGGTCTCGGCCTGCTCCAGCAGCGCGTCGAATTCCGCCGAGGAGAAGCGGCGGTGGTTGGCCGAGCCGGTGCGCCGCTGCCGGTCGAAGGTGGCGAGCACGCTCTTCGCGAAGGAAAGGCCCTCTCCCGTCGTGCTGCCCCAACTGCCGAGCGACATCGAGAATTCCTGCCGCGCCGCGCGACCCGAATAAGTCGCCCAGGGCAGCGCCTCCACCGCCGTCTGAACGCCGATCCGGCTCCACATCTGCGCCACGGCCTGCGACAGCCGCGCATCGTTCGGGAAGCGGTCGTTCATGGTGTGCAGGGTCATGCGGAAGCCGTTGGGGAAGCCCGCTTCCGCAAGCAAGCGCTTCGCGCCATCGGGATCGAAGGCGGGCGGCTGCGTCGCGGCGTCGTGCGACCACGCGCCGGGCGGCAGCCACTGGCCCGCGGGGCTCGCCAGCCCGTCCATCGCGCGCTCCGCCAGGGCGGTGCGGTTGATCGCCATGTTCAGCGCGCGGCGGACACGCACATCCATGAACGGGTTGGCGGCAAGCGGCTTCCCCTCGTTGTCCGTCACGAAGGGCAGGGGGCCGGCGCGCGAGAAGTCGGGCCCCATATGCGCAAGCCGCAGCGACTGGATCTGGCTGAGCGTCACGCGCTGGTCGCGCTGCAGCCGCGGCAGGTCGGCCGGCGAGACCTGGTCGATCAGGTCCACGTCGCCGGCGAGTAGCGCCGCGGTGCGGGCGGGGTCGGCCGCGACGAAGCGGTAGGAGACGCGTGCCCAGGGCTCGGCGCCGCCCCAGTAGCCCTCGTTGCGCGCAAGCTCCGTGCGGTCGCCCATGCGATGGCTCGCGACGCGGTAAGGGCCGGTGCCGATCGCCGCGCGGCCGGCATTGTAATCCTCGGTGGACGCACCCTCGCCGGCGTGGCGGGAGATCACGAATACGCTGGCGAGTTCCGGCAGCAGCACCGGGTTCGGCCAATGCGTCACGATGCGCAGCGTGTAGGGATCGGGCGCGCTCGCCGACTTCACGCTGCGCAGCGTCGCGCCGAAGCCGCCCGGGCTGTTCGGAACGTTCGGCGCGCGGCTCAGCGTGAACAGCACGTCGTCGGCCGTGAAGGGGCGCCCGTCATGCCAGGTGACGTCGCGGCGGAGCTTGAACTCCCATTCGGTGTCGGAGATCAGCCGCCAGCTTTCCGCCAGGTCCGGCTTGATGCGTGCCTGCGCGTCGCGGTCCACCAGCCGGCCGAAGATGTGCTCCGCGATCGCGTTGTTCGGCGCGGCGTTGAAGAAATGCGGATCGAGCGAGGTGATGGACCCGCCCGTCGCGATGGTCAGGGTCTGCCCGAGCGCGGGTGCGGCAAGGCAGGCGGTCAGCGCGGCGGCAAGGCGCAGGGCGGTCATCGCACACTCCCGGGATGCGGGATGCATGCTACCGGTGCGGCGCAAGGGGTCGTCAAGCGCCAAGGCGGCCCGGCGGCAAACTAGCCTCGTCCCGGCCGGGCTGCTACAGAATGCGTTCGGGGAGATCAGGGACCGAAGGGAGAAGGCCTTGGGCAAGAGCATCCGCGCGGCGGGCATCGCCGCCATTTCCGCATGGGCGCTGGCGGCGGGCGGCGCGATGGCGCAGGCGCCGACGACGCTGACGATGGGCGTGGGCTCGCCGGTCACCTCCCTCGATCCGCACTACCACCAATTGTCGCCGAACAACGCCGTGTCGGACATGATCTTCGACAAGCTGGTCGAGACGGACGACAAGGCGCGCATGCAGCCGGGCCTCGCCAGCGAATGGCGCGCGGTCGGCCCGACCGTGTGGGAGTTCAAGCTGCGGCCGAATGTCCGCTTCCACAACGGCAGCGCCTTCACGGCCGAGGACGTGGTCTTCACGCTGCAGCGGCTGCCCAACGTGCCGAACTCGCCCTCCTCCTTCGCGGCCTATTCGCGGCCGATCGTGCGGATGGAGATCGTGGATCCGCTGACCATCCGGTTCCACACCGCAAGCCCCTATCCGCTGCTGCCGCTCGACATGACGAATGTGCGCATCATCGACGCGCAGACCCATGCGAATGCGACGACCGAGGGCTTCAACTCCGGCCAGCTCGCCATCGGCACCGGGCCCTTCCGCGTGGTGCAGCACCGCAGCGGCGACCGCATCGAGTTCGAGCGGAACAACGAGTATTTCGACGGCGTCTCCCCCTTCGAGCGCGTGAGCTACCGCATGGTCACCAATGACGCCGCGCGCACCGCGGCGCTGCTGGCCGGCGACCTCGACTTCATCGACCAGGTGCCGACCACCGACCTTGCGCGGCTGCGCAACGACCAGCGGCTGAACATCAGCGAGACCGTCGGCCTTCGGCTGATCTTCCTCGGCCTCGACCACCTGCGCGCGGCGAACGAGAACAGCCCCTTGATCACCGACAACGATGGCCGCCCGCTGGGCCGCAACCCGCTGAAGGATGTGCGGGTGCGCCGTGCGCTCTCCATCGCGATCGACCGCACGGCGATCACCAGCCGCCTGATGGAAGGGGCGGCGACGCCCGCCGGCCAGTTCCTGCCGCCCGGCACCTTCAGCCACGTGCCGGACGTGCAGGCGCCCGCCTACGACCCGGACGGTGCCCGCCGCCTGCTGGCCGAGGCTGGCTATCCGAACGGCTTCCGCATCCAGCTCAACAGCCCGAACGACCGCTACATCAACGACGCCCGCATCGCGCAGGCGGTCGGCCAGATGTGGACGCGCGTCGGCGTTCGCACCGCGGTCGAGGCGCAGACCTGGGCCACGTTCGTCGGCCGCGCCGGGCGGCAGGAATACTCCGCCTTCCTGATCGGCTGGGGGTCCAACCCGGATGGCAGCCATCCGATGCGCAACATCATCGGCACCGTCAGCCGCGAGAAGGGCTGGGGCGCCTCCAACCGCGGCCGCTACTCCAACCCCGAGCTCGATGCGCTGCTGGACCAGGCGCTGGTCGAGCTCGACGAGAAGAAGCGCGAGGAGATGCTCATCCGCATCCAGCGGATGGCGGCCGAGGACGTGGCGGTGATCCCGATCCACATCCAGACCAACATCTGGGCGATGCGGCGGAACCTGACGCATGCCGCGCGCGTGGACGAGCTGACCCGGGCGCAGGACGTCCGCCCCGCGGCCGCGCGCTGACCCTGGCAGGACCCGGCCGATGAGCGTCTATCTGCTGCGGCGGCTGATCCAGGCGCTCGGGGTCGTCTTCGCGATGTCGGTGATCGTGTTCATCGGCGTCTACGCGATCGGCGACCCGGTCGAGATCCTGATCAGCCCGGACGCTGACCAGATCGAGCGCGAGCGCGCGGTGCGCGCGCTCGGCCTCGATCTGCCGCTCTGGCAGCAATACCTGGTGTTCCTCGGCAAGGCGCTGCGCGGCGACCTCGGCAACTCCTTCGTCTTCAACGAGCCGGCGCTGCAGCTGATCCTGCAGCGCATGCCCGCGACGCTGGAGCTCGCCATCGCCGCCACCTTCGGCGCCGTTCTGATCGGCCTGCCGCTCGGCCTCTATGCCGGGCTCCGGCCGAACAGCGTCGGCTCCAAGGCGATCATGGCCGGCTCCATCCTCGGCTTCTCGCTGCCGACCTTCTGGGTCGGGCTGATGCTGATCATGGTCTTCGCCGTGCAGCTCGGCTGGCTGCCCTCCACCGGGCGGGGCGACACGGCGGAGTTCCTCGGCCTGCAATGGTCCTTCCTGACGCTGGACGGGCTTTCGCACCTGCTCATGCCCGCGCTGAACCTGGCACTGTTCAAGATCAGCCTGGTCATCCGCCTGACGCGCGCGGGCGTGCGCGAGACGATGCTGATGGACTACGTGAAGTTCGCTCGCGCCAAGGGCCTCAGCCCCTTCCGCGTCACCTTCGTGCACGTCTTCAAGAACATCCTGATCCCGGTCGTCACGGTCACCGGCCTGGAATTCGGTTCCACCATCGCCTTCTCGGTGGTGACGGAGAGCATCTTCGCCTGGCCGGGCATGGGCAAGCTGATCATCGACAGCATCAACGTGCTCGATCGCCCCGTGATCGTCGCCTACCTGATGATCATCGTGCTGCTCTTCATCACCATCAACCTGATCGTGGACCTGACCTATTCGCTGCTGGACCCCCGCGTCCGGCTGGAGGGGAAGTGAGATGAGCGTCGCCCTCCAGACGCCCGCGGCGCCCGTCCGGGACCGCGTCGAGACGCCGTTCCGCCGATTCATCTCGGAATTCGCCGAATCGAAGCTGGCGCTGCTTGGCCTCGCGGTGTTCACGGTCATCGCGCTGGTCGCGATCCTCGCCCCCTGGATCGCGCCGCAGAACCCCTACGACCTCGCCGTGCTCGACATCATGGACGGCCGGCTCGAGCCCGGCGCGCGCAACGGCGCCGACGACATGACCTACTGGCTCGGCACGGACGACCAGGGCCGCGACATGCTCTCGGCAATCATGTACGGCCTGCGCATCTCGCTCGCGGTCGGTGCCGGCTCGGCGCTGCTCGCCGCCATCGTCGGCGCCTCGCTCGGCCTGCTCGCGGCCTATGTCGGCGGCCGGACGGACAGCGCCATCATGCGCGTGGTGGACCTGCAGCTGTCCTTCCCGGCCATCCTCGTCGCGCTGATGATCCTCGCCTTCCTCGGCAAGTCGGTGATGAACGTGGTCATCGCGATCGTCGTGGTGGAATGGGCGTATTACGCGCGCACGGTGCGCGGCACCGCGCTGGTGGAACGGCGGCGCGAATACATCGAGGCGGCGCAATGCCTGGCCCTGCCGACGCACCGCATCCTGTTCCGCCACCTGCTGCCGAACTGCCTGCCGCCGCTGATCGTCATCGCCACCATGCAGGTGGCCCGCGCCATCGCGCTGGAGGCGACGCTGTCCTTTCTCGGCCTCGGCGTGCCGATCACCGAGCCTTCGCTCGGCCTGCTGATCGCGAACGGCTACGAATACATGCTCAGCGGGAAGTACTGGATCAGCTTCTATCCGGGCATCGCGCTGCTGGTCACCATCGTCAGCATCAACCTGATGGGCGACCATCTGCGGGATGTGTTGAACCCAAGGCTCAAGAAGTAGCGCGCGTGACCGAAACCCCCACGCTGGAGGTCCGCAACCTCCGCACGCACTTCTTCACCCGCGCGGGCGTGGTGAAGGCGGTGGACGACGTCTCCTTCACCGTGCCGCGCGGCAAGGTGCTGGGCCTGGTGGGCGAATCCGGCTCGGGCAAGTCGGTCACCGGCTTCTCCGTCATGGGTCTCGTGGACCCGCCGGGCCGCATCGTGGACGGTCAGATCCTGTTCAAGGGGCAGGACCTCGCGAAGCTCTCCGACGAGGAGATGCGCAAGCTCCGCGGCAACCGGATCGCGATGATCTTCCAGGATCCGATGATGACGCTCAATCCGGTCCTGCGCGTCGACACCCAGATGATCGAGACCGTGCTCGCGCATGAGAAGGTGCCGGAGGCCGAAGCCCGCGCCCGCGCCCGCGACGCGCTCGGCATGGTCGGCATCCCCTCCCCGGAGGAGCGGCTGAAATCCTACCCGCACCAGTTCTCGGGCGGCATGCGCCAGCGCGTCGCAATCGCGATCGCGCTGCTGCACCGCCCCGACCTGATCGTCGCGGACGAACCCACCACCGCGCTCGACGTCACGATCCAGGGGCAGATCCTGGCGGAGGTCCAGAAGCTCGCGGCCACCACCGGCACCTCGCTGATCTGGATCACGCACGACCTGTCCGTCGTCGCGGGCCTCGCCGACGACATCGCCGTGATGTACGCCGGCAAGATCGTGGAGCAGGGCGATGTGGGCGAGGTGCTGGACCATCCGCTGCATCCCTACACCCACGGCCTGATCGGCAGCGTGCCGAGCCGCAACCGCCGCGGCGAGCCGCTGCGCCAGATCCCGGGCATGACGCCCTCGCTGCTGTCGCTCAAGCCTGGCTGCGCCTTCCGCGCCCGCTGCCCCCGCGCGCAGGAGGATTGCGCCGAGATGCCGGAACTCCACGCCTGGATGCCCGGCCGCCTCGCGCGTTGCCACCACCCGCATCTCGAGCCCCGGGAGGAAGCGGCATGAGCGCCAGCCTCGCCGAGCACGCCCCGCGCACCTTCTCGGACACCGAGACGCCGATGGTGGAGCTGCGCGGCGTCAGCCGCCGCTTCGCGAAGAAGCTCGACCTCGCGGCGAAGCTTGCAAGGAAGCTCGGCGCCGACGTGAAGGAGGAAGTCGTCCACGCGGTGGACAAGGTGGACCTGCGCGTCCGGAAGGGCGAGGTGGTCGGCCTGGTCGGCGAGTCCGGCTGCGGCAAGTCCACGCTCGGGCGCATCGTCGCGGGCATCCTGCCGCAATCGGACGGCGAGGTGTTCTGGAAGGGCCAGGAAGTCGGGACGCTCACGGGAGAGGCGGCGCGGCAATCCAAGCTGCAGCGCCAGATGATCTTCCAGGATCCCTACGCCTCGCTCAATCCGCGCATGCGCGTCGCCGACATCGTGGGCGAGGCGCCGCTGGTGCATGGCCTGACGCGGCGCTCCGAGTTCGACACCTATGTGGACGACCAGATGCGCCGCGCCGGGCTCGATCCCGCCTTCAAGCGCCGCTACCCGCACCAGTTCTCGGGCGGCCAGCGCCAGCGCATCGGCATCGCGCGCGCGCTGGCGGTGCAGCCCGAATTCATCGTCTGCGACGAGGCGGTCGCCGCGCTCGATGTCTCGATCCAGGCGCAGATCCTCAACCTGTTCATGCGCCTGCGGCGCGAGCTGGATCTGACCTACCTCTTCATCAGCCACGATCTCAGCGTGGTGGAGCATCTCTCCGACCGGGTCGTGATCATGTATCTCGGCCGTGTCGTGGAGGAGGCGCCGACGGAGACGATTTTCCGGCGCGCCAACCACCCCTACACGCGGTCCTTGCTCGATTCCGTGCCGCGGATCGAGAACCGCAAGCGCGCCTTCACCGTGGTGAAGGGCGAGATTCCCTCGCCGCTGAACCCGCCGACCGGCTGCCATTTCCATCCGCGCTGCCCGCTCGCCTTCGACCGCTGCAAGGCGGAGGCGCCGGCGCTACGGGAGGTCGCCCCCGGCCACCGCAGCGCGTGCCACCTGAACGACGCGGCCTGACGCCCGCACCCGCCGGGCTTGGCGCGGGCGACGCGGCGGGAAAGGTGCCCCCGTATCGGGCGCAATGGGAATCCGTCGATCTCGTGGCGGAGTTCCTCGCCGGCCGCGATCCCGCCAGCGATCCGCTCTGGTACGGCTCCGGGGCGGCCAGCGCGGCCGACTACGCCCTGTGGGCCGACCATCTCTGCGGTTGCGCCTGCCTGCAGATGGCGCTCGGCGCGCGCGGCCGCCCGGTGCCGCCGATCCACGTCATCCGCCGCGCGGTCCAAGGGCAGGGCGGCTACGTCGTGGAACCGGACGGCACGATCCGCGGCCTGATCTATGCCGGCGCGGTCGCGTGGCTGGCCGGCCTTGGCCTCGAAGCGCGCATCGCCCTCGACGTGCAGCCGGGCGAGATCCCGGCGCTGGTCGCCGGGGGCGGGCTGTTCATCGCCTCGGTGCACGGGACGATCCGCTGGCCTGATCGTGAGCCGCCGCGGCGCGGCGGGCACCTGGTGCTGGTGTTCGGCACGGACGAAGCCGGACGGCTGCGCTTCCACAACCCTTCGGGTGACACGCCCGAAAGCCGCGCCGATGCCCGCCTGGCGCCGGACAGCTTCGGCCGGTTCTTCGCCGGCCGGGGGATCCACATAGGCTGATCGCCCCGGCCTGCCGCCGCCGGCTTCAGGTGGATTTGGTGTCCGGCCCACGGCCGCGGCCGCGCCCCGGCGGGTCGGTCGGGTCGTTGTCGGTTGGGCCCGACGGCGCGCGCTGCCCGCCGCCACGTCCCTGGCCGGGCGGATCGGAGGGATCGTTGTCGCTGACGCCGCCCTGCTGCGGCGCGCGCTGCCCGCCGCCGCGGCCCTGGCCGGGCGGGTCGGAGGGGTCGTTGTCGCTGACCCCGCCCCGCTGCGGCGCGCGCTGCCCGCCACCGCGGCCCTGTCCCGGCGGGTCGGAGGGATCGTTGTCGCTGACGCCGCCCTGCTGAGGCGCGCGCTGTCCACCGCCGCGGCCCTGTCCCGGCGGGTCGGAGGGGTCGTTGTCGCTGACGCCGCCCTGCTGCGGCGCGCGCTGTCCACCGCCGCGGCCCTGTCCCGGCGGGTCGGAGGGATCATTGTCGCTGGCGCCGCCCTGCTGCGGTGCGCGCTGGCTACCTCCCCGGCCGTTACCCGGCTCGTCCGAAGGATCGTTGTCGGTCAGGCCGCTGCGGGCTGGGGCGCGGGGCGGGGGGGCTGGGCGTGGGGGCGCCGCGCCGCCCTTCGTGCCCGAATCCGGGACCCCGCCACCGCCCGACTTCGTCCCCTGCGCCACCGCGACCCCGGGCAGCGCCGAGGCGCCGCCCAGCGCCGCCAGCCGCAGCACGAGCAGACGTCGCCGCAGGGGCGAGCGCATCGGGTCATCGGCCATCTGGGGCTCCTTCCTCGCGCGCCATGTTCTTGCGCCTTGGCGGGCCCGTCCAGAGGAAAGCCGATCCGGCGAGCCGTGCGGCGCGGATATCGGTCCTGCGATCCGTCTTGCATCCCCTCTTGCATCAAAGTTCTTGTTTTGTTCTAATCGTCGCCATGAGACAGCCGCTGACCGCCAACGGCCCGGCCGAGGCCGCCGAAATCCCCTTCGAGTTGCGCATCCCCGCGCCGCCGAATTTCCGCTGGATCCCCGCCGCGCCACCCGCACCCTGGTGGCGGGAGGCGATGCGCTGGTCCCTGACCGGGCTCACCGCAAGCTGGGCGGCCGGCGAGGTCACGCTGCGCCTGCTGGCGCCCTGACGCGGGGCGGATGAATTTGTCCGAAGCCCGCCGCGACGGTCAGGCCGGCATGGTGGCCAGCGCGGTGAGCCCGCCGCTGGGGCGGTTGCTCAGCACCACATCGCCGCCATGGGCGCGCAGGATGTTGCGGGCGATCGGCAGGCCGAGCCCGGTGCCGCCCGTCTCCCGGTTCCGGCTGCTCTCCAGCCGGCGGAAGGGCTGGAACACCCCTTCCAGCTCCTCCACCGGCACGCCCGGCCCGTCATCGTCGACGGCGATCCGGATCTGGCCGGGCGGCGCCTGCTGCAGGCTGAGCCGCGCTGATCCGCCATAGGCGATCGCATTGCCCACCAGGTTCGCCAGCGCCCGCTTCATCGCGACAGGGCGGGCGCGCACCGTGAGGTGCTCGGGTCCCGCGAAGGTGATGCGCTCGGCAAGCTCGGGATTGGCGTCCGCCGCCTCGTCCAGCACGGTGCGGCACAGCGCCGCGAGGTCCACCGGCACGGAGGGCTCGGCCGCCGCGTCGTCGCGGGCGAAGGCCAGCGTCGCCGCGATCATCGCCTCCATTTCCTCGAGGTCGGCGATGATCTTCCGCCGCTGCTCGTCGTCGTCGAGCAGCTCGGCGCGCAGCTTCAGCCGGGTGATCGGCGTCTTCAGGTCGTGCCCGATCGCCGCCAGCATCTGCGTGCGGTCGCTGACGAAGCGGCGGATGCGCTCGGCCATGGTGTTGAAGGCGTGGGCGGCGGTCGCGACCTCCGTCGGCCCGTTCTCCGGCAGCGGCGGCGCGTTCACGTCGCGGCCGAGCCGGTCGGCCGCATCCGCCAGGTCGCGCACCGGCCGCGTCAGCCGCCGCACCGCCCAGAGCGTCAGGCCCCCCGCGGCCAGGGTCATCAGCAGGAAGGAGGCGAGGAAGGTCTCGGAATGCCAGGGGCGGGGCGGCGGCAGCTCGATCCGCAGGTTCAGCCAGCCCTGGTCCTGGAAGCGCAGGCTCGCGAGCAGCACCCCGGGCCGGTAGGAGCCGGAGACGATCACCTCCCGCGGGCGCAGCCGCGGCGGCGCCGACATCACCGATTCCACGCGGAGAAGCCGGTTGACCGGGACCGGCGGTGGCGGGTTGCCGAGGCGTGCGATCGGCTCGGCGTCGTAGGTGGCGCGCAGGCCCTGCGGCAGATCGAGATCAGCCAGCACGGCCGCGCGGCGATCCGGCGGCGTCGCCAGCAGCGCCCGCCAGGCAGCGTAGCTGCGCTGCGACACCTCGCGCCCCTGCTGGAAGCGCTGCAGGTCCACGCGGTCCAGCGCATGGATCGTCAGCCCCGCCACCTGCACCAGCACCAGGCCGAGCAACAGGAACAGCGCGGTGCGCCCGGCGAGGGAGCGGGGCAGCAGGCGCTTCACGCGGCCTCAGCCCCGTTCCACGGAGGTCGCCAGCACATAGCCGCCGCCTCGCACGGTCTTGATCAGCTGCGGGTTGCGCCCGTCATCCTCCAGCTTGCGGCGCAGCCGGCTGACCGCGACGTCGATGGCGCGGTCGAAGGGACCGGCCTGGCGGCCGCGCAGCAGGTCCATCAGCATGTCGCGGGTCAGCACCCGGTTCGGCCGCTCGACCAGTGCGATCAGCAGCTCGTATTCGCCGCCCGTGAGCGGCACCTCGACCCCCTGCGGATTCACGAGGCGCCGGCGCGCCGGCTCCAGGATCCAGCCGGAGAAGTGGATCTGCTTGGCCGGCGGCTCGCCGGAGGGCGAGCCGGTGGAGCTGTCGGTGGTGGCGCGGCGCAGCACCGCGCGGATGCGCGCCAGGAGTTCTCGCGGGTTGAAGGGCTTGGCGACGTAGTCGTCGGCGCCGAGCTCGAGCCCGACGATCCGGTCCGTCTCCTCGCCCATGGCGGTCAGCATCACCAGCGGCACCTCGGACTGGCTGCGCAGCCAGCGGGCGAAGTCCAGCCCCGACTCGCCCGGCATCATCAGGTCCAGCACCACCAGGTGGTAGCGCCCGAGCGGCCAGAGCTTCCGCGCCTCCCGCGCGTCGCGCGCGGTGGTGACGCGGAAGGACTGCTTCTCCAGGAACTTGGCGAGCAGGTCGCGGATCTCGCGATCGTCGTCCACGACCAGGATGTGCGGGTGCGCGTTGGCGTCCATGTCTGTAACATAGCGCGGCCGGGCCGCCGCCGAAGGCCGGTTCCGCCCCCGATTGTTTCGCGCCGTCACGATGGTCGCGTCTGCAACATGCTGTTGCACTTGCTCACCGGCCGGCCCTTCGGCCGGTTACGTTGCGAGCCCATTCTCCTGTCAACACGGGCCGCCTCGGGCCGCGGCAGACTGATCGCCGCGGCGAAACGACCCCCCTCCTGCCCCGGGGCGGCCTCGTGTACTGGCGGCGGGGATGCACTCCCACCCGTCCCCGCCGCCGCCTTTTCCCCACCCGCCCGACTGGGCCCGCGCCGCGGCGCAGGAACTCGCCATGCGCGATCCGGTCTTCGCCGGCATCGAGGACCGCGCCGGGCCGCTGCCCTGGATCCTGCGGCCCAAGGGATTCCCCGGCCTGCTTCGGGCGATCTGCGCCCAGCTTGTCTCCAACGAGGCCGCCTTCGCCATCTGGCGCCGCGTCTCCGCGCTGCCCGGCGCGACGACGCCGGAGGGCTTCCTGGCGCTCGACCCGGAGCGCGCCGGGATCGAAGGCGGGCTGACGCGCCAGAAGGTTCGCCATGCCCGGGCGCTGGCGGAGGCGATCCTGGACGGGTCGCTGCCCCTCGATCGGCTGGAGGCGCTGCCGGACGCCGAGGCGGTGGCGGCGCTCTGCCGGGTCAAGGGGATCGGGCGCTGGACCGCCGAGGTCCACCTGCTCTTCTCGCATGAGCGGCCGGACGTGTTCCCGGTGGGCGACCTGGCGCTGCAGGCGGCGGCGGCGCAGCTGCGCGGCCTGCCGGCGCGGCCGGACGCCCGGGCCATGGAGGCGATGGCGGCGGAGTGGGCGCCCTGGCGCTCCATCGCCGCCCGGCTGCTCTGGCACCACTGGCTGCATCACACGAAACGCGCGACGGTGGACCCCGCATGATCCTGTCGAGCCGCATCCGCGCCACCGATGTCCCGCCCATCCCGGCCGCCCGCGCCTGGGCGGCGCGCTATGACGGCCGCGCCGGCCCGGCGCTCGACCTGACGCAGGCCGTGCCGGGCTACCCGCCGCCGCCGGAGCTTCTGGCGAGGCTGGGCGAGGCCGCGGGCAGCGCCACAAGCGCCGGCTACGGCCCCATCGCCGGCGACATGGCGCTGAGGGAGGCTCTGGCGGCCGACATCTCGGCCTTTTATCGCGCGCCCGTCCCGGCCGGGTCCGTGGCGATCACCGCCGGCTGCAACCTCGCCTTCGCCATGGCGATGCAGGTGCTGGCGGCGGAGGGCGAGGCGGTGCTGCTGCCGACTCCCTGGTACTTCAACCACCACATGGCGCTGACCATGCAGGGCGTGCGGACCATCCCCGTGCCGACGCGGCCCGAGGACGGCTTCATCCCCGACCCGGCGCGCATCGCCGCGCTGCTGGTCGAACACAAGCCGCGCGCCGTGGTGCTGGTGACGCCGAACAACCCGACCGGCGCGATCTACCCGGCCGCGGTGATCGAGCAGGTCGCGGCGGATTGTCGCCGCCATGGCGCGCTGCTGGTGCTGGACGAGACCTATCGCGACTTCCTGCCCGCCGGTCGCGTGCCGCCGCACGCGCTGTTCGACGACCCGGATTGGGGCCACGTGCTGCTGCACCTTTATTCCTTCTCGAAGGCCTATTGCGTGCCGGGGCATCGCGTCGGCGCGGTGGTCGCCGGGCCGGCGGTGATGGCGGAACTCGAGAAGGCCCTCGACACCATGCAGATCTGCCCGCCGCGGCCGCCGCAGGCGGCGCTGACCTGGGCGATCCCGGCGCTGACCGAGTGGCGTGCTGGCAACCGCGCCCTGATGGCCGAGCGCGCCGCCTTCTTCCGCGATGCCGTCTCCCAGCTGCCGGGCTGGCGACTGGATGCCATCGGCACCTATTTCGCCTTCCTCCGCCTGCCGGAGGCCGCGCCGGACGCGATGCGCGCGGCCGAGATCCTGGCGGCGGAGCAGGGGCTGATGACGCTGCCCGGCCCTTTCTTCGGGCCGGGCCAGGACCGCCACCTGCGGCTGGCCTTCGCCAATGCCGCCGAGCCCGTGCTGGCGCAGGTGCCGGCGCGGCTTGGCGCCTTCTCATGACGGAGAACCCCATGCGAACGATCGACGTGATCTCCGACGCCATCTGCCCCTGGTGCTGGATCGGCAAGGCGCATCTGGACGCCGCGCTGGCCGAGCTTGCGCGCGACGGCCTGGACTTCCGCGTGCGCTGGAAGCCCTTCCAGCTGAACCCAGACATGCCGGAGGAGGGCGTGGAACGCGCGGCGTATCGCGCCGCCAAATTCGGCTCGGTGGAGCGCGGGAAGGAGCTGGATGCGCAGGTGGCCGAGGCGGGCCGCGCGGCGGGGCTCGATTTCCGCCACGACCTGATGCTGCGCACGCCGAACACCGTCGCGGCGCATCGCGTGATCCGCGCGGCGGAGCAGGCGGGCGTGCAGCAGCCGGTCGTGGACGCGCTGTTCCGGGCCTATTTCCAGGAGGGTCGCGACATCGGCGACGCGGCGGTGCTGGACGAGGTTTCCGCCGACGCAGGCCTGCCGGGCATGGCGGCGATGCTCGCGAGCGACGCGCATCGCGACGCCGTGCTGGCCGAGGACATGGCCGCGCGGCGCGGCGGCATCAATGGCGTGCCGAGCTTCCTGATGGACCGCCACCTGCTGTTCAGCGGCGCGATGCCGGGGCCGCGCATGGCGGAGGCCTTCCGGCAGGCGGATGCGATTCTTTCGGAGCGCGAGAAGGCGGCGTGACGGCGAAGGCCGGTCGCGCCCTGCTCCCTCTCCCGCGCAGCGGGGGCTTCGACGCCAAGGGCGTCGGAGGCGGGAGGCTGGTCGGGGTGGGGGCACGACCGTCCGCGCAGGATCCGAAGCTGACGCACACCAACCACCGGGGGGACCACAAAGATGGAATGGGTGATTCTCGGCCTGATCGTCCTGCTGCTGCTGTGGCTTGTCGTCATCTACAATCGCCTCGTCAGCCTGCGGCAGACCGTCGGGCAGTCCTGGGCCGATATCGAGGTGCAGCTGAAGCAGCGCCACGACCTGATCCCCAACCTGGTCGAGACGGTGAAGGGCTATGCGGCGCATGAGCGCGGCACGCTCGATGCGGTGATCCAGGCGCGCAACAGCGCGGTCAACGCGCATGGCCCGGAAGCCGCCGCCGCCGCGGAAGGCCAGCTCACCGGCGCGCTGTCGCGCCTGTTCGCGCTCTCGGAAGCCTATCCCGACCTGAAGGCGAATCAGAATTTTCTTTCTTTGCAAGGCGAGTTGTCGGCGCTCGAAACGAAAATCGCGGCGGCGCGGCGCTTCTTCAACAACGCGGTCGCGGAGTTCAACGCGGCGATCCAGTCCATCCCCGCGGTGTTCTTCGCCGGCAGCCTCGGCTTCACGCCGAAGGGCTTCTTCGAGCTGGAGGCGAATGAGCGCGCCGCCGTGCAGACCCCGCCGAGCGTGAAGTTCTGACGCCATGCTCCCGGCGACGGGACTTCGCACCCACGCCTGGAACACCGCGCTCCGCTCCATCCTGCTGCTGGCGGGCTTCCCGCTGCTGCTGGCGATGATGGGCTATGCGCTCGCGCTGCTGCTCGTCGCCGGCGACGCGCCGACGGTGCAGGACGGGCTGCGGCGCGCCGCGCATCTCCTGCCCAGCATCATTCCGCTCGCGCTGCTTGTCGCGGCCATCTGGTTCGCCATCGCCTGGTTCAGTCACAACCGCATCCTCGACCTCGTCACCGGTGCGAAGCGGGTGACAGACCCGCGCGAGGAGCCGCGGCTGTGGAAGCTGGCGGAGGCGCTCTGCATCAGCCGCGGCATGACCATGCCGCGGCTGGCGGTGATCGAGACGCCGGCGCGCAATGCCTTCGCCTCCGGCCTCACGCCGAAGAAGGCCGGCGTGACGGTGACGCGCGGGCTGATGGAGGCGCTGGACGACCGCGAGCTGTCCGCCGTCATCGGACATGAGCTGGCGCATATCCGCAACGGCGATGCGCGCCTCGGCGTGGTCGCGGCGGTCTTCGTCGGCGTGATCACGCTGGTCACGGATTCCGTCTGGAAGGGGCTCCGCGTGATGCGCTTCACGCGCATCGGCGGGCGCAGCCGCTCCTCCTCCTCGTCGAACCGCGGCGGCGGCGGGCTGGTGGTGCTGGCGCTGGTGGCAATCGCCATCCTCATCGCGGTCCTGGCGCATCTGCTGGCGCTGGTCCTGCGCATGGCGCTGTCGCGCAACCGGGAATACCTGGCCGATGCCGGCGCCGTGGATCTCACGCAGGATCCCGACGCGATGATCTCCGCGCTTCGCAAGGTCGAGCAGCGCCCCGGCCTCGCCGAGGTGCCGGAGCAGGTGCGCGCGCTGTTCCTGCATGATGCGAAGCTGTCGCGGGCCGTCGGCTGGTTCGCGACGCATCCGCCGGTGGAGGCGCGCGTCGCGGCACTGGTGCGCTATGCCGGCGGGCACGATCCCGGGAAGCTGCCGGACCTTCCGCCCGAGCCGGCGCAGGCCGCGGCCGAGGGGCCACTCTGGACCGACCCGGTCAGCCCTGCAGCAGGCGGCGCAGCTTCCGGACCGCACTCCCCGGGGTCGTCACCACAGGCCGCCCGGTCGCCCTGGCGACCATGGGGGCCGCGCGGGCCAGGCTGAACTGGCCGAGCAGGATGGCGTCGCACTCGCGCAGCGCGGGCGCCGCCTGCTCCACCAGCCTGTCGTGCCGCTCCGGGTCGCCGGCGTCGAGCGCGGCCATCGCGCCCTCCGCAAGACAGGGCACCACCGTGACGCCCGGCGGGAATTCCGGCGGCATGGAGGTGAGCGTGCCGGGAAAAGTCGCCAGCAGGCCGATGCGGCGGCCGAGCCCGGCCACCTCCTCGATCGCCGCCTCGTTCGGCTTCAGCACGGGCATCGGCGCGAGGTCGCGCGCGCAGGCCTCGATGCAGGGCCCGAAGGCGGAGCAGGAGAAAAGGATGCCCCGCGCGCCGGTGCCGGCGGCATAGCGCGCGAGCGTCAGGAAGCGCTGCGTCATCGCCTCCGTCAGGCGCCCCTCGCGCGCGAGGTCGGCCGCGAGGCTGTCGTCCAGCAGGTTCATCAGCCGCGCCTCGGGCCAGATCTCGGCGAAGGCGGCCTCGATCGGCGGCGGCGAGTGCCGCAGCGCGTGGATCAGCGCGATGCGCATGGTCTCACTCCGGAATGCAGCGTCGGAGCGGGGAGGGGAATTCCGCGCAGTCGGGGAAGACGATCTCGTTCGGGCCCCGGCGCTCCACGCGCAGCGTGTTCGGTCCGCCGGGGCAGCCGAAGCCGACATCGGGCGAAACCCGGGCGCCGAAGGGGGTGTTCTGCGGCTGCGCGGGCAGGAAGCGCATCTCGAGCGCATCGGGCTCGGCGGCCACCGTCTCGAGCAGGCGCTGGCGATAGGCGATGTCGAGCGGCGAGGCGCGGAGCACCACGTCGCGCATGAAGATCACCGTGGGCTGGCCGAAGCAGCGCGGCCCGACCCCGTCGCCGGGGGGGAAGATCCCGCCGGTCCAGGAGCCGAACACCCAGGCATGCGGCGGCAGACCGCCCTGCTGGGCGGTCGAACTGCCGCCGACCGCCAGCACCAGAGCCGCCACCAGCATCCAGCGTCGCATGCCATGCCCCCCGCGATCCGCAGCGTCCGTCATACCGCCCTCCGACCGCGAGGGCCACCGCCGGGGGATCATGCGCGCGCCGGCATGGCGGCGGGCGCCGGGTCCTTCACCGGCAGGTGGATCAGCGCGGCGAAGGCGGCGGCGAGGATGCCGATGGTCCACATCAGGTCGTAGGAGCCGGTGCGGTCGAAGATCAGCCCGCCCAGCCAGGCGCCGGTGAAGCCGCCGATCTGGTGGCCGAGGAATACCAGGCCGAACAGCGTGGCCAGCCAGCGCGTGCCGAAGTTGCGCGCGACCAGGGCGACCGTGGGCGGCACGGTGGACAGCCACAGGATGCCCATCAGCGCGGAGAACAGCAGCACCGACTCGGTCGTCTTCGGCAGCGCCATGAACACGGCCATCAGCACGCCGCGCGCGGCATAGATCAGCACGAGCAACTCGCGCCGGCGCCAGCGCTGGGCGAGCTCCCCGGCCGCGAGCGATCCCGCGATGTTGAAGAGGCCGATCAGCCCGATCGCGCCCGCGCCCACCGCCACGGGCAGGCCGCAGGAATGCACGAAGCCCGGCAGGTGGACCGTCAGGAAGGAGACATGCAGGCCGCAGACGAAGAAGCCGAAGAAGAGGAACCAGAAGCTCGGCGTGCGGAAGGCGCGCGCCAGCGCCTGCCGAGCCGTCTCCTCCGTGTCGGCGGTCTTCGGTGCGGGGCGGTCGTTGAGCGGCCCCGCCAGGGGGATCATCAGCAGGGCCACGCCGGCCATGACCAGCAGCGTCCATTGCCAGCCCAGGCCCGCGATGCCGAAGCCGGCCAGCGGCACGACCAGGAACTGCCCGAAGGAGGAGCCGGCGGTGCCGAGCCCGACCGCGCGGCCGCGCTGGGTTTCGGGCAGCAGCCGCGTGAGGGAGGCGATGATCACCGGCATTCCGGCGGCCGAGACCGCAAGGCCCATCACCACCCCGGCGAAGAAGGTGAAGAGGGCCATGCCGTCCGCCAGCGCCATGCCGAGGATGCCGATGGCGTAGAGCACGGCGCCGCCCATCACCACGGCACGGCCGCCGATGCGGTCCGCGATCTGGCCGCAGATCGGCTGGAACATCCCGTTCAGCAGCACCGAGAGCGCGATGGCGAAGGCGAAGCCGGAGGCGGTCCAGCCATGCTCCGCCGTCATCGGCGCAAGGAACAGGCCGAAGGACTGGCGCAGCCCCGTCGCCAGCGCGGCGGCGAGGACGCCGAACGCAATCAGCACGCCAGCCGCCGCCGGCGCGGACCTCACGGACATGAGCGGCTCCATCATCGTTCGGGGCCACCTTTCCATCGGCCGCGTGCCGCTTCAACGCATCCGTGCCGCGCGGGCGCGCATGGCTCCTACGCGGCGAAGGGATCGCTGCGCGCCGCCAGGATGTTGACGATGTCGCCGGTGCGCGCCGCGAGATCGGCCGCCGGCACGGGCGTGATCCCGGAATCGTCGCCGACGGTCCAGAAGGAGAAGCCCATGCCCTCGAGGAGGCCGATCAATTCGGCGGCACTCGACCCATGCGCCTTCTGCAGGCCGGGGGCGAATTCGAACAGGATGCGGACACGCGGCGAGCGGGCGAGCAGGCCGGCCATGCCGCGCACCGCCTGCGTCTCGGTGCCCTCGACATCCATCTTCATCACGTCGACGGTGAAGGCCGGGTCGGGGAACAGGTCGTCGAGGGCGGCGACGCGGCAGGGCACGATCTCGATGCCCGGCGCGACGCGGCCGCGCGGCGTGGCGAGGTGGCCGCCGCCCGAATACTCCCAGGAGAACCGGAGCTGCGATGTTCCCTCCGCCGCGCCGACCGCAAGGTTGTGCACCGTCGCGAAGCCCTTGAAGCCGTTCACGGCCAGGGATCGACCGAGCAGGCCGGCGAAGCGCGGGTTCGGCTCGAAGGCGTGCACGCGGCCCGTCGTTCCCGCCGAGACGCACCCGAGCAGCGCATAGACGCCGAGATGTGCGCCGATGTCGAAGACGGTGTCGCCCGGGCGGATCAGGCGCTGGAAGAGCTGTGTGTAGTTCGGCTCCCAGATGCCGAACATCATGATGTGCGGCGCGAGGTCGGTCCCGCGCGTGTCGAGATACATCATGATCCGGCCGTGCAGCAGGGCGAGGATCGTGTTGTCGCCGAGATAGGCGGTGGCCGTGTAGTGGAACGGATTGCTGCGCCCGGCGAGATGGGCGAAGCCCTCCTCCATCCGGCGCGCGATGCCGACCACGGCCTCGGCGGTCGCCGGCGCGGGGGGGCGGCGCCTGCGGAGGATTCGTTTCAGCATCCTGTCCCGTGGTCCGGTTGGGGCATGTCCGGTCAGCCGGCCTTGCGGATGGCAAGGCCGAAGGAGGTGGCGACGACGAGGCCGTGGCGCTGGCGATGGCCGCGCGTGCTGGTCGGCGGCGCGCTCACCTGCTCATCCATCTGCTCGGCACCCGGATGGGTGTTGAAGGTCAGGATGCTGTGGCCCGCTGGCGCCAGGCGCTCGGCCAGCGCCTCGATGTCGCAGCGGCGCAGGATCACCAGGTTCGGCAATTCCCAGGTCGTCTTGTCGGAGGAGAGGTTGAAGTCGAGGCAGTGCAGCGCCAGGCCGCCCGGGCGCAGCGGCACGAGGCTGGCCTCGAGGAAGGCGAGCGTCGCCTCGATGGAGCGCAGCCTGCCCGGCATGCCGAAGGAGAAGCAGAAATCCATGCTGGCGGCCGGGAAGCTGCCGATCGCGGTGGGCTCGAAGGCCGCGAAGCGCACCAGGCGGTCGAACTCCTCGATATGGACCATCTCGGGGTAGAAGAGCCGGCTGCGTCGCGCCTCGATGGAGCGTTCGTCGCCGGTCTCGCTGCCGATGGCCAGCACCTCCACGCCGCGCGAGGCGACGAGCGAGGCGACCCGCTCGCGTCCGGCGTCGATCGCGAGCCCGCGGCGCCCGGGCTCGATCAGCCCCGCCGTGGCGAGCACGGAGACCATCCAGGCATGCTCCCACTTCGCGCGCGTGCGCGCCGGGCGGAGGCCCATCGCCTCGATGATCTCGGAGAAGGCTGGATCGGCGAACTGCGCGGCGGTGCAGAGTTGCGAGCCGGGGTGTTCGAGGTCAGGCGGCGCGAAGCGCCAATCCAGCGCCGCGGTGGCGGGCGGGCGGATCAGGAACAGCGGCACCGTGTAGCTGGGGTAGCCGTTCAGGATCGAATCGAAGAACTCGTGGAAGCTCTCGGTGTTGGTGAAGGCGCGGCGCAGCGCATTCAGGTTGGGCAGCGCCTTGAAGGCCTCGAACTCGGCGGGACTGACCGGCGCGCGGCCGGCCAGCAGCTTGAAGCCCCAGTCAACGGCCTCGCGCGTCACACCCTTCGGCGGCGCCGCGTCGCGCGCCTCGGGCGCGGCGGGGCGGTCGCCTTGCTGCTCCGACATCCAACTCCTCCGGCGCCGCCCGCGGCGCCCGCCGGGTTTCCATCACAGCGCGAGCCCGCCAGCAACCCCGACCCGCCGAAGGCGAAAGGCGGTGGCGTCCCACAGGCGGAAGGGCCGCTCCGGCGCGGCCTCGATGGACAGACCGCAGCGCGCGGCGAGATCGCACGGATCGGCCGTCCCATCTTCGCCATAGGCAAAGTTCAGCAGGGCGAGTCGCCCGCCGGGCCGCAGCACGCGCGCGATCTCCGTCAGCATATCCTCAGCCAGGGTGCCGCCGGCCTGGACGAGATAGGGGAATACATCGACCGCCAGCACCAGGTCGAAGCCGGCATCCCGTATTCCGGCAAGGTCGCCGCCGCCGGTCGTGGCGAAGCGCAGCCGGGGAATGGCGCCGTGCCGGCGTTGCGCCTCGGCAATCATCATCGGGGAGAGATCGAAGCCCAGTGTCTCGGACGCCTCGGGCGCCACCGCCGCGGCAAGGCGGCCCGTGCCGCAGCCGAGGTCCAGCACGCGCGGCCGCCCGGCGAGGAGCCCGTGCCGGCGCAGCCAGGCGACGAGCTCCTCTGTCGCCGCGGCCAGCAGCGCGGGATCGCCCAGGCTGTAGGCGGCGACGCTCGCCTCGGGGCTGATGGCGGCCAGCCGGTCGAACAGGGCGCGCTGCGCATCGAGGCTGGTGGGGGCGGCATGATCGGCGCCGGCGCGAACCATGCGCTCGAGCAGCGCGAGGCCCTCCGCATGCCGTGCCGCGAGCGCTGCGAGGCGCGGCGCCGCATGCAGCAGTGACGGCAAGTCAGCCACGGGCGTGCCGGCGAGGATGAGGCGCATCAGCGCGACCGCGTCCGGGATCTCGCCCGACGCGTGCCGGTCGAGCGTATCGCGCGCCGCCGCGTTCAGGGGAGGAAGGCGCGGCCGGTCGGCCATGACGGCAGCCCGAAGCAGGCGGCGAGCGTGGCGGCGACATCCGCGAAGCCGTCGCGCGTGCCGAGCGGATCGGCGCGGCCGCGATGCAGCGCCAGAAGCGGCACTTCCTCCCGCGTGTGGTCGGTGCCCGCATGGGCAGGGTCGCAGCCATGGTCGGCGGTGATGATGACGAGATCGTCCGGCGCGACCTGCGGCAGGAAGCTGGCGAGCCAGGCATCGAAGGCGGCGAGCGCGGCCGCGAAGCCCGCGACGTCCCGGCGATGGCCGAACTCCGTGTCGAAATCCACGAGGTTGGCAAAGAGCAGGCCTCGGCGCAGGCCGCGCCAGCATTCCGCGATGCGGCGCATGCCTTCGGCATTGTCGCGCGTGGGGTGCGAGGCGTCGAAGCCGCGCCCGGCGAAGAGATCCGCCGCCTTGCCGATGCCGGTCACCGGGATCCCGGCCTCGGCCAGCCCGTCCAGCACGCTGCGGGGCGGCGGCATGGCGTAGTCGTGCCGATGGGCGGTGCGCGCGAAGGCACCCGGCGCGCCGGTGAAGGGGCGGGCGATGACGCGGCCGATGCGGTAGGCGTCTGCGTGGCGGCGCGCGACCTCGCAGATGGCGTGCAGGCGCGGCAGCGGGATGACCGACTCGTGCGCTGCGATCTGCAGCACGGAATCGGCGGAGGTGTAGAGAATGGGATCGCCAGTGCGGAGATGCTGGGCGCCGAGCTCCTCGATGATCGCCGTACCGCTGGCTGCGCGATTGCC
This sequence comes from Falsiroseomonas bella, assembly GCF_003173615.1. Lineage (GTDB taxonomy): Bacteria > Pseudomonadota > Alphaproteobacteria > Acetobacterales > Acetobacteraceae > Falsiroseomonas > Falsiroseomonas bella. The sequence continues at coordinate 136,378 of NZ_QGNA01000002.1, forward strand.
AAGGAAGCGGATGCCCGCCTCCCGCTCGATGGCGGCGACGAGCGGATCGGGGATGCGTGGAAAGGTGGCGAAGGGATCCTGCAGCACGATGCCCGCGATCTCCCAATGGCCGGTCGTGCTGTCCTTGCCGGCGGAGCGCTCGCGCATGCGGCCATGCAGCGCGCGCGGCGCCGGCGCATCGGCAAGGCCCATCACCCGGAGCAGCCCGAGCGCGGCGAGGTTCGGCAAGAGGACCCCAGTGGCCGCGATCACATGGCCGAGCGTGTCGGCGCCCGCATCGCCGTAGCGCGAAGCATCCGGCGCGCCGCCGACGCCCACGCCATCCAGCACGATGATCAGCGCACGGTCGGTCATGCATCCTCCGGCGGGATCAGCACGCGGCGGAATGCCGGCCGGTCCACCGCGCCCCAGAAGCGCTTGTAGCGTTCCTGCCCGCGCAGGAAATCCAGCATGCCAAAACCCTCGGCGATCGCCTGCTCGGCCACGGCGCCGAGCAGGACCAGGCCGGGGGAAAACTTCTCGCAGGCCGGGTCGAAGCCCTGGAGATAGAGGTAGAGGGTGCGCGGTGCGCGGCCTGGCGGATCGGCCAACGCATGCAGCACGGCGACGATGCGGCCTTCCAGCCGCAGCGCGACGAGCCGCAGCAGGCCGGCGCGCAGCAGGGCCGGCATCGCCTCACGGTGCATGGCCTGCACCGCAGCGGGCGCCAGCACGCCGGCCTCGCCGCGCTGCTGCCAGCGCGCAGCATGAAGGCCGAAGAGCGCGTCCCGGAATTCATTGAGCGTGTCCGGCGTCGCGCTTTCGCAGGTGACGCCCGCTTCCGCCGCACGGCGTTGCGCCACGCGCAGGTCGCGCAGCGTCTTGGTGGAGACGCGCTCTCGCAAGCCCTCCATGCAATCTGGCAGCATGAGGGCGGGGCAGGGCTCCGCGGGCTCCACCGCGTCGCGCCAGCCGGGCGGCGCCTGTCCCAGCAGAAGCGGTGAGGCGGGGCGAAGCTGCGGCCATTCGCTGCGGTGGAAGCGGTCGCGGCGGGCGTGCAGCACGCGGAAGGCGGCCGCCATCGCGGCCTCGGCATGGCCGGGCGCGACCAGCGCGTCCAGCCAATCCGTCGTGCCGATGCCGAGGGGCAGCAGCGCCCGGTCCGGCGCGTGGATCCACAGCGGCATGAGGGCGACCAGACGCCCCGCATGGCGCAGCGCGAGGGTCAGCAATTCGCCGACGCCCAGGTGGCGCCACCATGGGATCAGCCAGTCGGGATGCTGGAAGGGCGTGGCATCCGGCACGGCTTCCCAGAGCGCGGCCCATTCCTCGCGCAGCGGCTCGAGCGTCGCGACCTGTTCAGCTTGCGGCGCCATGCGTCACCGTGCGGCGCGCCAGCGCGGCATAGGCCGCGCGGTAGCGCGCCACCATCGCGGCGCCGGAGAAGCGCGTGCGCGCAGCCAGCCGGCAGGCCTCGGGATCGAGACGTGCGGCCGCGCGCATCGCCTGCGCCATCTCCGCCACGTCGCGCACCAGGAAGCCGGTCACGCCGTGCTCGACGATGTCGGCCAGCGCGCCGGAGGGGAAGGCGACGACCGGCGTGCCGCAGGCCAGCGCCTCCATGGCGACGAGCGAGCTCGTCTCGGGTGCCAGGCTGGCGGAGACGAGGCAACGCGCGGCGGAGAGCAGGCGTCGCTTTCGGGCGAGGCCGACCGCGCCGAGGAAGCGGTGCGGACCTGCCATCAGCCGCGGTACGACCTGCCCGTGCCAATAGGCCTCATGCGCGGCATGGCCGAAGACCTGACCGCCGAGCAGCACCGCAATGCCCGCGCAGCTGCCGGCATCCAGCGCCTGGTGCTGGTTCTTCTCCGGGCAGATGCGCCCGAGGCAGAGCGCGAAGTCGCGTTTTCCGATGCGCAGCGTCAGGGCTTCCACGTCGATGCCATTCGGCAGTGGCGGGAGAAGGTTTGGAGAGGGCGGGCAGGTGGCGTGCTGGCTGGCGGAGACGGCGTGCAGCCAGGTGTCGGGGCGCGCGAGGCGCCAAAGGTCTGGCGGATACCAGGCGGGCGGCAAGTGCAACGTGATCAACGCCGGGATTCCCGAAGGCGGCAGGTAGTCCAGCACGTCCACGCCATGGAAATGCAGCAGATGCGGCGCGTGGTGCGCGACGGCCTTGGCCAGCGCGTTGCGCAGCGCGGCATGGGTCGCGGCGATATCGGCCGGGCCGATCTGGCCGGGGACGCGTGGGATCGCGACATGCTCGCCCGCGATCTCGGACCCTTCGGCGGCGAGCACAATGCTGCGATGGCCCGCCGCGACAAGGCCGCGATCGAGCGCGGACAGAACCTGCTCGGCGCCGCCGACCGCGTCCGGCCCGACCGGCGCGAAGGGGTAGGCGACCTGCAGCACGCGCAGCCGGCCGCCTCTCATGCGCGGCGGGCCGACTGCACGGCGCGGAATGGAAGGACCGGCGCTTCCGCCGAAGCCGCCTGGCCGAGCAACGCCGCTGCCTCGCGCCAGCCATGCAGCGTGCCGACATCGGCATAGGTGGTGCCGGCGCGCAGCCCGACCGCGTGGCCGCCCCGCGCAATCCAGGCATTCACCAGGGTGCCGACATACTCGTCGCCGCGCCCGGGCTCGCGCCACAGCGCGTGCAGATCATGCAGCACCCTTCCCGGCATGCGGAAGGCGCCCCAGACCCAGTTGGACGCGGCGTCCGGCTGCTTCACCTGGATCTCCCGCACGCGATCCTGCGCATCCGTGACGACCGCATCGAAGAATTCGGGATGCGCCACCGGGAAAAGCAGGAAGGCGAGGAGACCGGCGGGCAGGCGCGCTAGCCCGTCGCGCGGGAACCAGACCGTGTCGGGCAGGCCGATCGCGACGTCCTCATCCGGCGCGATGAACGGGGCCGCGGAGAAGATCGCGTCGCACAGCCCGGCAGGTTCGGCCTGTACGACATAGGCGATGCGCGCGGCGCCGATGCGGGCGCCGTAGTAGTTCACGATATCGCCCTTGCCCGGCGAAATGACGATGCACAGCCGGTCCACGCCGGCGGCCAGCATGCGCTCGATCAGGTGCTCACTGACCGCGCGCGGCCGCTCGACGCCGCCTTCAAGACGACTGCCGACCGGCAGCAATTCCTTGGAGAAGGCGAGGGGCTGGATGCGACTGCCGATGCCGGCGGCAGGAATGATGCCCCACATGATCAGCCCTCCACCGGCGCCGGTGCCCGAGCCGCCTGGAGCGCAGCCAGCAATTCGCGCGCGCGTTGCGCCCCGGTGTGCTCGGCCAGGGTACGTTCGCGGGCGCGGCGCGCGATGCGGAGCCTCTCCGCCTCGTCCATGTCGAGCGCTTCCAGTGCGCCCTCCGTGTCGTCGGCCAGCAGGATCTCCTCGCCCGGCGTGTAGAAGCTCTCGATCCCGTCCCAGCGGTCGCTCAGCACCGGCGTGCCGCACGCTGCGGCCTCGAACAGCCGCCCCGACGGGCACCAGCCGAGGGCGGCCATGTCGCGGCGCGTCACGTTCAGCGTGAGCCGAGACGAAGAGAAGAAGGCGGGATGCTCCGATGCCGGCAGGTGCCGCACGAAGTGGATGTTCTGCTCCCAGGGGAAGTCCTGCGGATACTGCGCGCCGCCCATGACGAAGCGCCGTTCCGGTCGGCGTCGCGCGGGTTCCAGCATCAGGCGTTCAAGCGCGGGCTGGCGGTCCGCGGCATAGGTGCCGAGATAGGAGAGATCCGCGGCGAAGGCCGGCACCGGGGCTGTTGCGTGGTGCGTCGCAGGGTCAACGCTGCCATAGAGCGGAACGACGCGCCGTGCGTGCAGCGCATCGCGAAGCTGCGCCAGCGCTTCGCCCCCCGTGTAGCTCAGAACCAGGTCGAAGCCGCCGAGCCCATCGGGCGGGATGTAGTCCGGGCGTTCCCCCGCGGCGAGGCGCGCGAGCGTGACTGGCGTGTCCAGGTCGTAGAAGACGCTGATCACGCGCGGGGCGTCCTGCAGCAGCGAGGCCGCGGCGCAGGCATCGGCGCAGTAGGAGGTGACGATCGCGGCATCCGCGCCGCGCAGCTCCTCCGCGGCCCGCGCCAGCGCCGCGGCCCAGTCCGGATGGACGACGCTGGCGAGGCCGGGGATGTCCAGCGTCTCGCGTGTCTCGGCATACCAAGGGCGATCGCGCTCGAAGAACAGCACGCGGTGGCGTGCCTCGCCGAGCGCGCGGCACAGCGCGCGCCACAGGGTCGCATGGCCGTTGCCCCATGAGGAGGTGATGGACAGGCCGAAGACGACGAGCTTCATCCAGGTTCCCGCGCAGCCGGACCTGCCTGCAACGCGCAGCTACTCGGGATCGTTCGGGGCGCGCCCGCGCGAATCCGCCTCGCGCAGCCGTGTGGCGAGCAGGGCGAGCACGGCGGCTTCCTCGGGCGGCAGTTCGGCGAGGTCGTCGCGGAGCGCCGCGACCGCCTCGGCCTCGATCTCCTCGGCGAGGCCGCCATCGAGATAGCCGTCGAGCACCGCCGGGTGGACGTAGCATTTCCGGCAGATCGTCGGCGTGTTGCCGAGGCGGGCGGAGACGCGTTCGATGGCGCGGCGGATGTTGCGCTGCGCCGCGGCGCGGCTGTCCACGCGCTCGAACTCGCGCAGCGCGATGGCGGCGAGCACGGTGCCGGCCCAGGTGCGGAAGTCCTTGGCCGTGATGTCGCGGCCCGTGACCTCACGCAGATAGGCGTTGACGTCGGCCGAGGTGACATCGCGCGTCTCGCCCGCCTCGTCCTGGTACTGGAACAGCTCCTGGCCGGGCAGGTCCTGGCAGGCACGCACGATGCGCGCGATGCGGCGATCTCGCAGGCCGAGGCGCCAGACCTTGCCCCCCTTGCCCTTGAAGGCGAAGCGCAACTCGCTGCCCTCGATGCGCACGTGACGGTCCTGCAGGGTGGTGAGGCCGAAGCTGCTGTTCTGCCTTGCGTAGTCGTCGTTGCCCACGCGGATCAGCGTGGTCTCCAGCAGGTGGACGACTGTGGCGAGCACCTTCTCGCGCGGCAGGCCTGGCCGAGCCATGTCGGATTCGATGCGCGCGCGGATGGCCGGCAGGACGCGGGCGAAGTCGAGCAGGTGATCGTATTTCGCGGCATCGCGCACCTGCCGCCAGCGGGCATGGTAGCGATACTGCTTGCGGCCGCGCTCGTCGCGCCCGGTCGCCTGGATGTGCCCGTCAGCCTGCGGACAGATCCAGACCCGGGTCCAGGCCGGGGGAATGGCGAGGGCGCGGATGCGCAGCAGCGTCGCCGCATCGCGCAGCAACCCGCCCTGCGGCGTGCGGTAGGAGAAGCCCTTGCCGACACGTCTGCGTGTGATCCCGGGCCGCTCGTCCGAGACGTAGCGCAATCCCGCCTCTTCCGCGGCGTCGCGCGGATCGACGACCGGCGCGGCGTCGTCGTCGAAGGGCATGCGGGCAGAACCCGCGACCGCCGGCGGGGTTCAACGGTCACGTGCAAGGGGAGTTCTTGCGATGGCCGAGACGACGACGGACCACGACACCATCCGACGCTGGGCGGAAGGGAAGGGCGGCAAGCCCGCCGCGGTGGACCGCACCCATCAGGGCGAGGACACCGGCATCATCCGGCTGATGTTCCCGGGTGCGCAGCAATCGGAGCATGGCGCGCTGGTGGAGATCTCCTGGGAGGAATTCTTCCGCCAGTTCGAGGAATCCGGGCTCGCGCTGCTCTACGAGCCCGACAGCATGTTCAACAAGATCATTGGCCGCGATACGGCGGACCGGCGCGCCAAGGGCGAGCACGACGCGCATCGCTAGGCATCGTGCGGTATCGCGCGTTCAGGCATAGCGGCGCACCATCTCGGCGCAGAAGCCGCCGAATTCGGCCGGATCGTCGGGCGGGCTGGTGTGATGCCGGCCCGGGCCCTTGTGCTCCGGCGTGAAGCAGAATGTGACCGTCACGCGGAAGTCCCGCAGCGCCTCCATCTGCCGGTCGAACCAGGCGAGCGCGTCCGGCCGGTAGTAGTCCGCCCAGGACAGGCCGGTGCGCAGATAGGTTACGCCGAGCTCCTTCATCAGCGCCACCGACTGCGCGAGGCGGTGATCCTCGAAATGGAACCACTGGCACAGGCCGAGATCGGGCGTGTGCCGCGCGAACTCGGCGAAGGCGGGCTTTCGCCCACCATCCTCGCGCACCAGGCCCATGTAGAAGTGCCGGTAGTAGGAACTGCCCTCCGCTTCCTTGTGGCGCGTCGTCGCGCCCCAGCTGCGCGGCAGGTCGTGCAGGCTGTACCAGTGGATGCGCTCTGCGCGGCCTTTCAGCAGCGCGGCGGTGCGCGCCAGGCCCCATTCCTGCACCTCCTCCGCGCCGAAGGATGAGACGCCGACCTCGCTGACCCAGAGGGGCTTGTCGGTGACCGCCCGGATCTCGGCGAGCTTCGCCGGCCAGTCGTGGATGGGCCACAGGTTCCAGTCCAGCGGGAAGCCGTGCACCGCGACGGCATCCACTTGGTCCAGCACGCCCTTCGCCTGCATGTTGCGGATGAAGGCGGGATCGATCGGAGACATGCCGCCCAGCACGCGCGGCAGCGTCGGATGCGCTTCGCGGATGGCGCGGCCGGCGGCGATCGCCGTCTCGGCGAAGCGGCTCCAGTCAGGGTCGAGCTCGGGGTCCCAGTGCGACTTGTTGTTCGGCTCGTTCCAGATCATCGCCGCTTCGATCATGCGCGCGGGCCCCCCGCCGGATAGGCCGCGCCGGCGCCGTGCGGCGCCGCGGTGCGGCAGCAGATGAAGACCTCCTCCTCCGGCTGGGCCGTGATGGCGAAGCCCACGGCGCGCAGCATGGCTTCGGCGCAGGCGCGGTTCGGCACCCACCAGTTCGTCCAGTCATGCGCGTAGCTGTGCTCGACGAAATGCAGGCGGGGCCAGCCTGGCTGGTCGAAGGGCGCGGTCTCGCGGAAGTCGTAGTCGCGCGAGACCGGCGCGACCTCGGCCGAACCGCGCAGCATTGACTGGAAGACCAGCACGTCGCCGGCGACGTGCTCGTGGATGAGGTCGAGCGCGAGCAGCGGGTGGCGCAGGTGATAGAGCACGCCCATGAAGAGAACGATGTCGAAGCGTTCGCCCAGCAGCCCGACATCGTAGACCGAGAGGTTGCGGAACTCGATTTCCTGGCCGGTGATCTCCGCGGCGAAGCGCGCCTGTGCGAGGTAGCCTTCGTCGGAATCGATGCCGAGCACGCGCGCGGCGCCGCGGCGCTTCATCTCGATGCTGTAGAAGCCGGCGTTGCAGCCGATGTCGAGCACGCTGCGTCCTGCGAGATCCGTCGGCAGCGCGTGGCGGAAGCCTTGCCATTTCACGGCCGGGTAGTCGCCCAGGAAGTGGTCGGGCGCCGTGCGCACGCCTGCCAGCTCGATGTTGTGGAACCAGGGGCCGAGCGCCTCGGCCCGGCGCCGGATCGCCTCGCGGTCCGCTACGTCGCTGCTGCTCATGCCGCAATGTCCCCCGCGCAATGGTTGATTCGGATCACGCGCCCGCCGCCGGGCCAGAGTTCGAGCTCGCTGATCGAAGCCGGCGCGATCTCGAGCCGCCAATAGGCATCGAGGCCGGCACCGAGATGGACGAGCAGCGCCGCCTTGATCACGTCGGCATGCGTGACCGCGAGAAGCGTGCCGTCCGGGAAGCGCGCCGGCAGCGTGCCGATCCAGCGCAGCACGCGTGCGGCGGCCTCGGCCATCGTCTCGCCGCCGGGCGGCATCGCCGTCCCGCGCTGCGTGTTCCAGCTTCGCCAGGCCGGATCATCCTCGAGCGACGCGAAGGCGCACCCGGTCCAGGCGCCGAAATCGATCTCATCGAGCAGCGGTTCCTGCGCGGGATGCAGATCGAGCGCCTTGCCGAGGATTGCGGCCGTCTCTCGCGCGCGCCGCCGCGGGCTCGTCGGCAGGGTCGTCGGGCGGCAGTCGCGCAGTTGGCGGGCAAGGCGCGCGGCCTGGGCTTCTCCCTCGCTGCTCAGTCCGCAACGGTCAGTGCGGCCGGACAGTACACGGCCGACTTCGGCATGCGCCGCGTGGCGCGCCAGCAGCAGCCTGGTGGCCATCAGCGACCGGCGACGAAACGGAGCGTCGCCTCGCGCGCGCCGTGATCGTCCATCTGCCGGGGCGGCGACTTCATGAACCAGGCGGAGGGCGCTTCCAACGGGCCGCCGATGCCACGGTCGAGAGCGATGCGCGCACAGCGCACCGCATCCATCACGATGCCGGCCGAATTCGGGCTGTCCCAGACCTCCAGCTTCACCTCGATGTTCAGCTGCTGGTCGCCGAAGGCCGTGCCCTCCAGCCGGATATGCGCCCATTTCCGGTCGTCGAGCCACGGCACGAAATCGCTGGGACCGACATGCACATCCGCATCGCGCGGCGCGGACGCCATGCGGCTGGTCACCGCACGCGTCTTCGACAGCTTCTTGGAGGCGAGGCGGTCGCGCTCCAGCATGTTCAGGAAGTCCGTGTTGCCGCCGAAGTTCAGCTGATAGGTGCGGTCGAGCCGCACGCCGCGGTCGCGGAACAGATCGACCAGGGTTCGGTGCAGAATCGTCGCGCCGACCTGGCTCTTGATGTCGTCGCCGATCAGCGGCAGCCCGCGCGCCGCGAAGCGCGACGCCCAGGCGGGGTCCGAGGCGATGAAGGACGGGATGCAGTTGACGAAGGCGCAGCCGGCGGCGAGCGCGGCCTCCGCATAGAAGGCGGTGGCGGCCTCCGAGCCGACCGGGAGCCAGGAGACCAGCACCTCGGTCCGGGTGCCGCGCAGCGCATCGGCGACGTCCACGACGGCTGCGTCGGATTCCGTCACGGTGCCGGTCAGGTAGCGCCCGAGGCCGTCCAGCGTCGGGCCGCGCCGGACGGGCACGCCGCAGGCCGGCACCTCGGCGAAGATGGCGGTGTTGTTGGGCGGTGCGAGGATGGCGGCCGCGAGATCCGCCCCGACCTTGCCCTCCGCCACGTCGAAGGCCGCAGAGGGCACGATGTCGGCCACGCGGTAGCCGCCAAGATCGGGATGCGGCAGCCCCGGTTCCGGCGCCGTGGACTCGCGATAGCGCGCCAGCCCCTGCACGAAGGCGGAGGCGCAGTTGCCGACGCCGACGATGCCGACCCTGAGCGAACCGCTTGCCAATGCACCCCTCCTCTCGCCTCGTCCGCGACGCGTTGCGCAGCCGGAACCCCGCCGGCGCGCCTTCGTTCCGCGCCCAGGTCCGCGGAAGGAGGTGAGACAAGGAATTGTGACGCTGTCGCCGCGCGCACCGGTGGCGCGGCGTTGCGTTCCGCGTGCGGTTGGAGGCCGCTGGCCCCGGCCGGGACCGGGTTCGGAGGACAGGCTTGGCCGAGAGGTTTCTCATCACCGGCGGCGCCGGCTTCATCGGACGCCGGGTGGCATCGCTGCTGTTGCAGGCGGGGCATCGCGTGCGCATCCTCGACAGCCTGCTGCCGCAGGTGCACCCGGCCGGCGCGCTGCCGCCGGACCTGCCGCGGGATGCGGAGACGATCATCGGCGACGTGCGGGACGCGGCGATGCTGCACCGCGCGCTGGTGGGCGTGGACAAGGTCGTCCACCTCGCTGCGGAGGTCGGCGTCGGGCAGAGCATGTATGCGGTGGACCGCTATGTCGCGGTCAACGACCTCGGCACGGCCATGCTGTTCCAGGCGCTGATCGAACGGCCCGTGGCGCGCGTGGTCGTCGCCTCCTCCATGAGCATCTATGGAGAGGGGCTCTATCGCGACGCCGACGGCCAGGTGCATGAGGGCGTCACGCGTATGCCGCGCGCGGCGACGGGGTCCTGGGATCCGCTGGATGCCGAAGGTCGGCCGCTGCGGCCGGTGCCGACGCCCGAGACGAAGCGGCCGGCCCTCGCCTCGGTCTATGCCATCACGAAATATGTGCAGGAGAGGCTGACGCTGACGCTCGCGCCGGCCTACGGCATGGAGGGCGTGGCGCTGCGGCTGTGGAACGCCTACGGGCCGGGGCAGGCGCTGTCCAATCCCTATACGGGCGTGCTGGCGATCTTCGCTGCGCGGTTGCATCACGGCCAACCGCCGCTGGTCTTCGAGGATGGCGCGCAGCAGCGCGACTTCGTGCATGTGGACGATGTCGCGGAAGCCTTCGTGCTGGCGTTGCAGCGCCCGGAAGCGGCGGGTGGCGTGTTCAACATCGGCAGCGGCGAGCAGCGCAGCATCGCGGATGTCGCGTCGCTGCTGGCCGAGGCGATGGGGCGCGACGGCATTGCGCCGGAGATCACGCAGAAGGCGCGCGCCGGCGACATCCGGCATTGCGTGCCGGACATTTCGCTGGCGGAGGCGAAGCTCGGCTACGTCGCGCGGCGCGGCTTCCGGGAAGGCCTGGTGGAACTCGCGGCATGGGTCGCGGAGCAGCAGGCCGAGGATCGCACGGCGCAGGCGCGGCGGGAGCTCGAGGCGCGGGGGCTGGTCGCGTGAGCGGGCATCTGCTGGTCACCGGCGGCGCCGGCTTCATCGGCGCCAACCTCGCCGACCGGCTCGCGACGGAAGGACATCAGGTGCTGGTGCTCGACGCGCTGCGCCGGCCGGGCGTGGAGACGAACCTGCAGTGGCTGCGCCGGCGCCATCCGGGGCGGGTGGCGAGCCTGGTCGCGGATGTGCGGGATCCGGCTGCGATGGCGGAGGCCCTGCGCGATGCGCAGGCCGTCTTCCACCTGGCGGCGCAGGTTGCGGTGACGACGAGCCTCGTTGATCCGGCCGAGGATTTCGGGATCAACCTGCACGGCACCTTCGCGCTGCTGGAGGCGCTGCGGCGCCGCAAGGGCGGTGCCTGCCCGCTGATCTTCGCGAGCACGAACAAGGTCTATGGCGACCTGGGCGCCATCCCGAAGGAGTGCGGCGCGGCGGGCTGGCAGCCGCGCGCGGCGGAACTGCGCCTGCACGGCGTGGCGGAGGCGCAGCCGCTGGACTTCCACACGCCCTATGGCTGTTCGAAAGGCGCGGCGGACCAATACGTTCTGGACTATGCGCGCAGCTACGGCCTGCCCTTCGCGGTGCTGCGGATGAGCTGCATCTACGGGCCGCGCCAGATGGGCACGGAGGACCAGGGCTGGGTCGCGCATTTCCTGATTCGCGCGCTGCGCGACGAAGCCGTGACGATCTTCGGCGACGGGTATCAGGTGCGCGACGTGCTGCATGTGGATGATGCGGTGGCGGCCTGGATCGCGGCGTGGCAGCGCATCGGCGCCGTCGCCGGGCAGGCCTTCAACCTCGGGGGCGGGCCGCGCAACGCGGTCAGCCTGCTGCGCATGCTGGAGGAGATCGGTGCCATCACCGGGCGCCCCGTGAAGATCGCGCACGAAGCCCTGCGCAGCGGCGACCAGCGCTGGTTCGTCGCGGATGCGCGCCGCGCGCGCGAGGCGTTGGAGCTGCCGGCGCCGATCGCTTGGCGGGACGGGCTGCGCGATCTCGCGGCGTGGCTGATGCGCGACGGCGCGGTCGCAACGGCGCCACGGAGGCTGGAGGCGGCGACATGAGGGTGGCGCTGGTCAACCCGGCCTGGGACTACGCCGGCAGCATCTATTTCGGCTGCCGCGAGCCGCATCTGCCGCTGGAACTCGGCTGCATGCAACTGCTGCTGGAGCGCGGCGGGCACGAGGTGCTGATGCTGGATGCGCATCTCTGCGGGCTCGACCAGGCGCAGGCGGCCGATCACGTGGCAGGCTTCGCGCCCGCCATGACCGTGGTCACGACCGCACCCACCTATCTGTTCTGGCGCTGTGCGCCGCCGGAACTGCGCGTGCCGCGGGAATTCCTGGTGGCGCTCGGCGACCGCGGCGGTCGCACTGTTGCGGTGGGGCCGCATGGCTCCGCCACGCCGGGCGCCACGCTGCGCAAGCTGGGTTGCGACGTGGTGGTGCGCGGCGAGTGCGAGGAAGTGGTCGCGGCTTTGGCCGAGGCATGCGATCTCTCCCGCGTGCCCTCCGTCGCCCACCGCGCCGCTGGGGGGATCCGAATCACCGGAGAGCCGGCGGCGACACGGTTCACCGACCTGCCCGCGCTGCGCTGGCCGGCGGGATGGATACGGCGCCACACCCACCACCATCACCGCTTCGACGCGCCGCCGGACGGCCCCGGCGCCGAGGTGGAGGCCTCGCGCGGGTGTCCCTACCACTGCAGCTTTTGCGCGAAGATCGACTTCCGCGACCGCTACCGCCGGCGCGACCTGGCGCCGCTGCTGGAGGAGGTGGACGCGCTGCGCGCGCAAGGCGTCACCTATCTCTACTTCATCGACGAGATCTTCCTGCCGAACCGCGCGCTGCTGGAGGCGATGGTGGGGCGCGGGCTGAAGTTCGGCGTGCAGACGCGGCTCGATCTGTGGAAGCCGGAGATGCTGGAACTGCTCGGGCGCGCCGGCTGCGTCTCGATCGAGGCTGGCGTGGAGAGCCTGACCGAGGAGGGCCGCGCCGCGCTGGAGAAGGATTGCCGGCTGGACACGGAGGCGCTGACGGAACGCCTTGTGCATGCGCGGCGCTTCGTGCCCTTCGTGCAGGCGAACCTGATCCGGATGGACGGCGATGACGCGGCGCGCGTCGCTGCGTGGCGGGAGCGGCTGGCGAAGGCGGGCGTCTGGGCGAATGATCCGGTGCCGCTCTATCCATACCCGTCCTCCCCCGACTATCGCCGGCTGTGGGGCGCGCCGGACGACCGGGCCTGGGAGCGTGCGCATGCGCATTATCTCGCGCAGTTCGACGGCTTCAGCGAGATCCAGGAGGAGCGGCCGCTGCCGCTTTCGGCGCTCGAGGAGGCCTGCGCGGGGTGAGTCGACCCCACCGCGTGCTGATGACGACGGATGCGGTGGGCGGGGTCTGGACCTACGCCTGCGACCTTGCCGCGGCGATGGCGCCGCTCGGTGTCGCCACGACTCTCGCGGTGCTGGGGCCGCCGCCGGATCGCGCGCAGCGCGAGCAGGCGGAGGGCCTGGGCCTCGACCTCGTGGAGCTCGGCGGGGCGCTCGACTGGTTGGCCGGCAGCGAGGCGGAGCTCCGGCGCGCCGGAGAGGCGGTGGCGGCGCTGGCCGCGCATTGCGGGGCTGAGATCGTCCATCTCAACAGCCCGGCGCTTGCCGTGGTCGCCATGCCCTGTCCGGTGCTCGGCGCCTGCCATTCCTGCCTGGCGACCTGGTGGGGGGCCGTGCGCAGCGGACCGATGCCGCCGGACTTCGCCTGGCGCAGCACGCTGCTGACGCAGGGATATGCGGGCTGCGACGTGCTGGTCGCGCCGAGTCATGCCTTCGCCGTCGCGACCGCACAGGCTCATGCGCTGCGGCTGCCGCCATCGGTTGTCCACAACGGGCGGGCAAAGGGGGCGCGCGCGCAGGGCATGGCGGCCTTCGTCTTCACGGCGGGCCGCCTGTGGGACGAGGGCAAGGACGTTGCAACCTTGGACCGCGCGGCGGCGCGGCTCGACCTGCCGCTTCTCGCCGCCGGGGCGCTGGTCGGGCCACATGGTGACGGCATCTCGCTGAGCCATGCGCGCGCGCTCGGTTCGCTGAACGAGGCGGCGTTGCGTGCCTGGCTGGCCCGCGGGCCGATCTTTGCTTCGGCCGCGCGATACGAGCCCTTCGGGCTTGCAGTGCTGGAAGCCGCGCAGGCGGGCTGCGCACTGGTGCTCTCGGATATTCCGACCTTCCGCGAGTTGTGGGACGGCGCGGCGCTGTTCGTGCCGCCGGGTGATGATGCGGGCTTCGCGGCGGCGATCGGCACGCTGTCGCGCGACGGGGAACAAAGAAGAAGCGTGCGCGTTGCCGCCCTGCATCGGTCCCGACGCTACGGGGTCGAGGCGATGGCGCGGCGCATGGCGGCCATTCATGCGCGGCTCCGCGGGATGTCGGCCGGAAGTCCGGGAAGGAGCGCCGCCGCTTGAATGTCGTCTGGTTCACCCACTCGCTGCGATCCTGCTGGAACCATGGCAATGCGCATTTCCTGCGCGGCGTGCTGCGTGCGTTGCAGGCGAAGGGACACCGCACGCTCGCCTGCGAGCCGGCGGCGGGATGGAGCCTGGAGAACCTGTTGCGCGATCAGGGCGCGCCGGGTCTCGCGGCGTTCGAGGCCGGCTATCCCGACCTGAACTGGGCCAGCCATGCCGGCCCCGCCGATGTGGAGCGGCTGGTGCAGGGCGCGGATGCGGTCGTCGTTCACGAATGGAACGATCCCTGGCTCGTTGCGCTCCTCGGCACGCTGCGCCGGCGCGGTGCGCGCTTCACGCTGCTGTTCCATGACACGCACCATCGCGCCGTCAGCGACCCTCAGGCGATCCGTGCCTTCGACCTCTCCGGCTATGATGGCGTGCTCGCCTTCGGCGAGGCGCTGTCGGAGGTCTATCGGCGCTGGGGCTGGGGCGAGCGGGCCATCACCTGGCATGAGGCGGCCGACACCACGCTGTTCCGGCCGCCAAAGGACGAAGGCGTGCGCCGCGGCGCCGTCTGGATCGGCAACTGGGGCGATGGCGAGCGTAGCGCGGAACTCGAATCCTTCCTCCTGCGGCCCGCGGCGGCGGTCGGCCTGCCGCTGGATGTGCATGGCGTCCGCTACCCGGCCGATGCGTTGCGCGCCCTTGCGGCGCATCGCGCCGTCTATCGTGGCTGGGTCGCGAATGCAGCGGTGCCCGAGGTGTTCGCAAGGCATCTGCTGACGGTGCATGTGCCGCGGCGGCATTACGTTCGGCTGCTGCCCGGCATCCCGACGATCCGCGTCTTCGAGGCGCTGGCCTGCGGCATCCCGCTGGTCTCCGCGCCCTGGGAGGATCGCGAAGGCCTGTTCCGACCCGGCGAGGATTTCCTGGTCGCGCGCGACGAGACAGCGATGGCGGGCCATCTCCGTGCGCTGCGCGACGACGCTGGGCTGCGCGAGGCGTTGGCGGCGAGCGGCCTCGCCAGGGTCCGGGCGCGCCACAGCTGCGAACATCGTGCGGCGGAACTGCTGGCGCATCTCGCGCGGCTTGGCGCGCGGGTGGAGCAGCCGGCATGAGGATCGCCTTCTACGGATCGAGCCTGCTCTCCGCCTACTGGAATGGCGCGGCGACCTACTACCGCGGCATGCTGCGCGCGCTTGCCGCGCATGGCCACGACATTGTCTTCTGCGAGCCCGACGCCTTCGGCCGGCAGCAGAACCGCGACATGGAGCCGCCGCCCTGGGCGCGCGTGCGCGTCTGGACGGCGGACGAGACCGGGCTGCGCGAGGCGCTGGCCGAGGCGGCGCAGGCGGATGTCGTCGTGAAGGCCAGCGGCGTCGGCGTGTTCGACGACGAACTCCTGGGTGGCGTGATGCGCGCGGCGCGACCGGAGGCGATCCGGGTCTTCTGGGACGTGGACGCGCCGGCGACGCTTGCGACGCTGCGCCAGGACCCCGCGCATCCGCTGCGTCGCGCGCTGCCGCGGCTCGACCTGGTGCTGACCTATGGCGGTGGGCCGCCGGTGGTTTCGGCGTATGAGGCCCTCGGCGCGCGGCGCTGCGTGCCGGTCTACAACGCGCTCGACCCGGACACGCATCATCCGGTCTCTCCGGAGCCGCGCTTCACATCGGCACTGAACTTCCTGGCCAACCGGCTGCCGGATCGCGAGGCGCGCGTGCAGGCATTCTTCCTGAATGCGGCGCATCACCTGCCGGACCGGCGCTTCCTGCTCGGCGGCAGCGGCTGGGAGGACAAGCCGATGCCATCCAACGTGGCCAGGCTGGGGCATGTCGGCACAGCCGACCACAACGCCTTCAATTGCTCGTCGCTTGCCGTGCTGAACGTGGCGCGCGACAGCATGGCCGATGTCGGCTTCTCGCCGGCGACGCGCGTCTTCGAGGCCGCCGGGGCCGGGGCGTGCCTCATCACCGATGCCTGGCGCGGCATCGACCTGTTCCTGAAGCCAGACGAGGAGATCCTGGTGGCGCGGGACGGCCGCGACGTCGCCGACCATGTCGCGGCGCTGACGCCCATGCGGGCGCGCGCGATCGGTGCCGCCGCCTGCGCGCGCATCCGCGGGGCGCACACCTATGCCCGCCGCGGTGCACAGGTCGCGGCGCTGCTGGCGGAGATGCAGGAACGCCGGCGCGAGGCGCGCGTCGCATGAGGGTCGTCGTCCTCGGCCTCAGCCTCTCCTCCTCCTGGGGCAATGGGCATGCGACGACCTGGCGCGCGCTGTTGCGGGCCCTGGCGGCGCGCGGCCACGAGATCCTGTTCCTGGAGCGCGACGTCCCCTGGTATGCCGACCATCGCGACCTGGCGGATCCGGATTTCTGCCGTCTCGAACTGTATGCCGATCTTGCCGATCTGCGCGACTGGCGGCGCGAGATTGCGGCGGCGGACGCGGTCATCGTCGGCTCCTTCGTGCCGGATGGCGTGGCGGTCGGGCGGCTGGTGCAGGAATGGGCGCGGGGCGTGGTGGCGTTCTACGACATCGACACGCCGGTGACGCTGGCGCGGCTGGCGCGCGGCGAGCACGACTATCTCTCGCCGGAGGTCATGCGCGGCTACGATCTCTATCTCTCCTTCACCGGCGGCCCGTTGCTCGACCTGCTGCAGCGGCAATACGGCGTGCGCATGGCGCGCGTGCTGTACTGCTCGGCCGATCCGGCAGGCGGCGTACCGCAAGCCGTGCCGCTGCGATGGGATCTCTCCTATCTCGGCACCTGGAGCGAGGATCGGCAGCCCGGTCTGGACCGTCTGCTGCTGCAGCCGGCGCGCCGCGCGCCGGGGCTGCGCTTCGTCGTGGCGGGCGCGCAGTATCCGGCCGACATTGCCTGGCCCTCGAATGTCGAGCGCATCGAGCATGTGCCGCCCTCGGAGCACGCGGCCTTCTACGCCGCCAGCCGCTTCACGCTGAACCTGACACGAGCGGACATGCGCCGCGCCGGCTGGAGCCCGAGCGTGCGCCTGTTCGAGGCCGCGGTCTGCGGCGCGCCGGTGATCTCCGACACCTGGCCGGGCCTCACCGCGCTGTTCCGGCCCGGGGAGGAGATCCTGCAGGCGGAGACCGGCGAAGAGGTCTTGGCCGCCTTGCAGGGCACGGCGGACCCGCGGCGCCGCGCCATCGCGGCGGCGGCTCGCGCGCGCGTGCTGGCGGCGCATACGCCGGCGCACCGGGCGGCAGAGCTCGAGGCTTATCTCGGTGCCGCGGCACGCGAGGCCGGCAAGCGCGAGATGGCGTTGTGAGGAACGGCAGGCACAGGACGGTGCTGGTGGCCGGCGGCGCCGGCTTTCTCGGCTCGCATCTATGCGATGCACTGATCGCCGAGGGCGCGCATGTGCTCTGCCTGGACAGCTTCCTGACGGGCCGGCAGCGCAACATCCAGCATCTGGCTCGCGATCCGCGCTTCGATCTGGTGGAGGCGGATGTGTGCGATCCGCTGCCGACGACGCTGGAGCGCGCGCGCGTGGATGCGGTGTTCAACCTGGCCTGCGCCGCCTCCCCGCCGCACTACCAGGCGGATCCGGAGCACACGCTGATGACGTGCGTGCTCGGCACGCGGCACCTGCTGCGCCTGGCTGAGCGTAGCGGGGCGCGCTTCCTGCAGGCCTCCACCAGCGAGGTCTATGGCGATCCCGAGATGCACCCCCAGCGCGAGGACTACCGCGGCTGCGTGAACCCGACCGGCCCGCGCGCCTGCTACGACGAGGGCAAGCGGGCGGCAGAGGCGCTCGCCTTCGACTTCCTGCGCGCCGGGCGCGTGGAGGCGCGCGTCGCGCGCATCTTCAACACCTATGGTCCGCGGATGCGCGCCGATGACGGGCGCGTCGTCTCCAACGTCGTCACGCAGGCGCTGACGGGGCAGGACATCACGCTCTACGGCGATGGGCGGCAGACCCGCTCCTTCTGCTACGTGGACGATCTGATCTCGGGCCTGCTGCGGCTTGCCGCGGTGGAGCAGCGGCCGCCAGGGCCGGTCAATCTCGGCAATCCGGTGGAGATGACGGTGGCGGAGCTCGCGCGGCGCGTGCTGGCGATCACCGGCTCGCGCTCCAACCTGGTGCGCCGCCCCTTGCCCGTTGACGATCCGCAGCGGCGGCGGCCCGATATCGGGCTGGCCCGGCGCCTGCTTGCGTGGGAGCCGCAGACCCCGCTGGAGAACGGGCTGAAGGCGACGATCGCCTGGTTCGCCGACGAATGCCGTTGGGCCGAGTTGGAACGACCGGCCGCGAATGACGATGCCGGTCAGCGGCGTGTGCTGGTGACGGGGCTGCGCGCGCGCGACTGACGCCGCCGCATGAGCAGGCGTAGTGCCTGCAGCATGTGCGTCACGGGTGCCGTCCAGTCGCCGGGCCGGTCCTGCCGGAACAGGCGCATGCCGGGATACCAGGGGCTGTCGTCGCGGCCTTCCATCCAGCGCCAGTCGGCAGGCTCCGGCAGCAGCAGCCAGACCGGCACGCCCAGCGCGCCGGCGAGATGCGCCGGCATGGAATCGATGCTGATCACCAGGTCCAGCGCGGCGATTCGGGACGCCGCCGTCAGCGCGTCGTCGCTGCCGATATCCGTGCCGAAGCCGCTGTCGCGCTCGGCCAGGGCCGGCCCGCGCTGCAGGATGCGGAGCGCGACACCCGGCCTCCTGCCGAGCGGCTGCAGGAGGGAGAGCGGGACCGAGCGTCTCGTATCCCAATCCCCTGCGCGCCAGACGAGGCCGACTTCCAATGCCTCGCCGGTGGTGCGCCGGAATCGTGGCGGATGCAGGTAGGGCACCGTGGTGTCCAGTCCTGCCGGCGTGATGCGCAAGGCATGCGCCAGTTCCATGATCTCGATGTCGGTGTCGAAGCGCGCCTCCGGCGTGCCGTCATGCAGGGGCAGCAGGCGCGGGCTCGGCCGAAGCGTGGCGAGCAGCGGGATCAGCGCCGGCTGTGCCCAGACGATCACCTCGCGCGCGATCGCCTGCAGCCGCGGCACCAGACGGATGAACTGGATGGTGTCGCCGAGCCCGTGGTAGCAGCGCACCAGCACGCGCCGGCCGGCCAGCGGCGTGCCGTCCCACACCGTCTGCAGGTGGCGCGGCAGTGTCCAGTCCCGATGCCTGCCGCGCGCCGCCAGCGCCGCATCGGAAAGCTGCCACGCCTGCTCCCAGGCGCCCTGGCGCATCAATGCCATCCAGCGCTCGCCCGGCTCCTCAGGCAGGTCCACCCGGGCGCTCCTCCGGGTGCAGCTGGCGGTGCAGCGTCGCCGCGAGGTCGCCGACGGCCGTGGTCTCGCCCAGTTCGCGCGCCTCGCGGTCCATCACCTCGCGCTCGATGCCGAGCGCGGCGCTGACGCGCTCCAGCATCTGGATCACCTTGGTCACCTCCTGCTCGGCCAGCAGGCTGACCTGCAGGTCGAGATGCGCGCGCTCCTCGTCGCGCGCATCGGCGCGGTTCTGCTTCATCAGCACGAAGGCCGCCAGCAGCACCCCCTCCAGCGAGAAGAAGCCTCCGAGCAGCCCGAAGGGGAAGGGGTCGAACACCGGCACCCCCGGCACCAGCCCGACATTGGCCGCCACATACAGCGCGATCCCCGCCGCATGCAACAGGACGAATTGCGGCGTTCCGGCCGCGCGCGCGACGATATCCGCGATGCGGGATGAAGGCGGCCGGCGCCGCCTCTCCTCCTCCTCCAGCCGCACCACTTCCTCGATGTTGCGCGCCACGCGCCGTGGCGAGACCTCGCCCTGCATGCGTCCTCCGGCGTCCTGCGCGGCAACGCGGTGGGCGCCCGAGCGGCGCCGGGTCACGCCGAAACGTGAGCCAGCCCGGCCGCAATTAAACCTTGACGAGCAGTAATGGTTCTTGCCTCCATTTGCGGGACGCAGCGCGGAACGTCGCTGCGCGGCCCTGGGGAGGAGCTATCCGGATGCATCGTCGCAACCTTCTGGCGGCTGGGCTGGGCCTGCCGGCCCTCGCCCTTCCGGGGCTCGCGCGCGCGCAGCGCGGCACGGCGGTGGGCGTTTCCTGGTCGAACTTCCAGGAGGAGCGTTGGAAGACGGACGAGGCGGCCATCCAGGCGGCGCTGCGCGCAGGTGGCGCGACCTATCTCTCGGCCGATGCGCAGTCCAACCCGACGAAACAGCTTGCCGACATCGAGAGCCTTCTGGCCCGCGGCGTGAAGGCGCTGATCGTGCTGGCGCAGGACGCGCAGGCGGTGCGCCCGGCCGTGGAGCGCGCGCTGAACGAGGGCGTCGCCGTCATCGGCTATGACCGCCTGATCGAGAACCCGCGCGCCTTCTACCTGACCTTCGACAATGTCGAGGTCGGCCGGATGATGGCGCGCGCGATCCAGGCGGCGAAGCCGGAGGGCAACTACGCCTTCATCAAGGGCAGCAGCGCTGACCCGAACGCCAACTTCCTTTACCAGGGCTCGATGGAGGTGCTGAAGCCGGCCATCGATGCCGGGCGCATCCGCAACGTGGGCGAGGCCTTCACCGATGGCTGGCTGCCAGCGAACGCGCAGAGGAACATGGAGCAGATCCTGACACGCAACAACAACCGCGTGGATGCGGTGATCGCCGCCAATGACGGCACCGCGGGCGGCGCCATCGCCGCGCTGGCGGCGCAGGGCATGGCGGGCAGCGTGCCGGTCTCCGGCCAGGATGCCGACCGCGCGGCGCTGAACCGCATCGCTCTCGGCACCCAGACGGTCACGATCTGGAAGGATGCGCGGGAACTCGGCAAGGCGGCCGGCGAGATCGCGGTGCGGCTCGCGGGCGGCGCGCGGCTGAACGAGGTCCCCGGCGCCGTGCAGTGGAACCAGGGGCCGTCGCGCGCCAACATGACGGCGCTGTTCCTGCGCCCGCAGCCGATCACGCGCGAGAACCTCGCCCTGGTGATCGAAGGCGGCTGGGCACCGCGCGGCGCGGTCTGCCAGGGCGTTCCCGCGGGTCGCGTGCCGGCCTGCGGATGAGTGCCTCGGCGATGCGCGGCCTCGGGCAAGGCTCCGGGGCCGCGCTGCGCGCGCTCGAGGTTGATCCGCGACTGGTCGGCATGCTGGGTGCCTTGCTGGCGATTTGGCTCGGCTTCGACCTGCTCTCCGGCGGCGCCTTCCTGACGCCGCGCAACCTGTGGAACCTGTCGGTGCAGACCGCCTCCATCGCGGTGATGGCGTGCGGCATGGTGCTGGTGATCGTCACGCGCAACATCGACCTGTCGGTCGGCGCGATCCTGGGCGTGACCGGCATGGTGATCGGCGTGCTGCAGGCGCGGCTGCTGCCGGAACTGCTCGGGCTGGAGCACCCGGCCACCTGGCTGATCGCCGTGCTTGCGGCGGTGCTGGTGGGCGGGGCGATCGGCCTGCTGCAGGGCGCGCTGATCGCCTGGCTCGCCATTCCCTCCTTCATCGTGACGCTGGGCGGCCTGCTCGTGTGGCGTGGCGCGGCCTGGTGGGTGACGCAGGGGCAGACGGTCGCACCGATGGACGGGCGCTTCCGCATGCTCGGCGGTGGCATCGAAGGCGCTATCGGTGCGACGGCCTCCTGGATCCTCGGCGGCCTTGCCTGCGCGGCGATCCTTGCGGCGCTGCTGGCCTCCCGGCGTCGGCGCCTGCGCTTCGGCTTTCCGGTGCGGCCGCTCTGGGCGGAGGCGACCGTGGCGATCCTCGCGGTGGGCGCGGTGCTGGGCACGGTCGCCGTCGCGAATGCCTATCCGCTGCCCGCCGGCATCGCGCGGCGCGTGATCGAGGAGGCAGGCGGCACCTGGGTGCCGGGCACCTTCATTCCGCATGGCCTCGCCGTGCCGGTGCTGGTGGCGATCGGGGTGGGCATCGTCATCACGGTGCTGGCGTTGCGCACCCGCTTCGGCCGCGCGGTCTTCGCCATCGGCGGCAACCCGGAGGCGGCGGAGCTTTCGGGCATCAACACGCGCCGGACGATCATGTTGGTCTTCGGGCTGATGGGGGCGCTGTGCGGCGTCGCGGCCTGCATCGCCACGGCGCGACTGAACGCGGCGACGAATGCCGCGGGATCGCTTGACGAGCTCTATGTGATCGCCGCGGCGGTGATCGGCGGCACCTCGCTGGCGGGCGGGGCCGGGACCATCGCGGGCGCGATGCTCGGCGCGCTCGTGATGCAGAGCCTGCAGTCGGGGATGGTGCTGCTCGGCGTGGATGCGCCGATGCAGAACATCGTAGTCGGGCTCGTGCTGGTCCTCGCCGTCTGGCTGGACACCGTCTATCGGGGACGCATGCGGTGACACCCCTCGTCGAGATGAGCGACATCCACCTGGCCTTCGGCGGCATCAAGGCCGTGGATGGCGCCAGCCTGGACCTGCACGAAGGCGAGGTGGTCGGGCTGCTCGGCCACAACGGCGCCGGCAAGTCCACGCTGATCAAGGTGCTGTCGGGTGCGTATCGCGCGGATTCCGGCGATATCCGGGTGCGCGGCGAGCCTGCGCACATCCACTCGCCGCGCGATGCCCGCCGCTACGGCATCGAGACGATCTACCAGACGCTGGCGCTCGCCGACAATCTGGACGCCGCGGCGAACATCTTTCTCGGCCGCGAGCTGCTGACCGCCTGGGGCACGCTGGACGACGCGGCGATGGAGGCCGCGACGCGCCAGGTGATGGGACGCCTCAACCCGCATTTCCGGCGCTTCAAGGAACCGGTGCGCGCACTGTCAGGCGGGCAGCGGCAATCCGTGGCCATAGCGCGCGCCATCCATTTCGACGCGCGGATCCTCATCATGGACGAGCCGACGGCGGCACTCGGCCCCGCCGAGACGCGCCAAGTGGGCGAGCTGGTGAAGCAGCTCAAGGCGCAGGGGATCGGGATCTTCCTGATCAGCCACGACATCCACGACGTCTTCGACCTGGCCGACCGGATCAGCGTGATGAAGAACGGCCGGCTGGTCGGCACCGCCCGCGTCGCGGACATCACCAAGGACGAGGCGCTGGGAATGATCATCCTGGGCAAATGCCCGCCCGGCGCGATTCCCGGGCCGGGGGCGATGAACTGACCTCTCCCTCCCCCGCTTTCGGGGGAGGGTCGGGGTGGGGGCGTGTCCTACGATGCCGTGGACATGCCGAGCGCCGGCTTCGCATCCGCCGGCAACGGGCTCTCATAGGGGCGGCCGCCCATGCGGCGGCGCAGGTCCTCCTTCGCCGCGGCGATCAGCGCGGGGTCGCGCAGGGCGTCCAGCGCCGTGCCGGCCATCACCTTCGCCACATGCGCCATTGCGGCATGCGCGGCCGGCGACTTGCCCTGCGCCACCGCCTGCCAGGAATGGAAGGGCGTGCCGACCGCCCAGGTGGCGCCGCGGGCCTGCACCGTCGGCACCTTCTGCGAGACGTCGCCGACATCGGTGGAGCCCACCATCGCGACGCTCTTCTCCGCCGGCGCCACGAGCGCGTCGTGCAGCGGGTTGCCCCGCTTGGCAGGCAAACCGTGGCGGCGATAGGCGGCGGCGATGTCCGCATCCGTCAGCGTGTCCTGGATCGCCTGCGCGAAGGCGCGGTCGGATTCCGCGAAGACGGGCGGGCCGAGCCGGTCCAGGTTGCGCTGCATTGCCTGCTCCAGCGGCGTGTTGCCGAGCAACTCGCAGACCGCCGAGACCACCTCGGTTTCGACCTGCGTCTCGGTCATCAGCGCGGCGCCGTCGGCGATCTTGCGCACGCGCTCGACCAGGCCGCGCAGCTCCAGCACGCTGGCGGCGCGGATCAGGTAGCGCACCTTGGCACGGGCCTGCACGACGTTGGGCGCAATGCCGCCGGCATCGAGATAGGCGTAGTGGATGCGGGCGTCGGATGGCATGTGCTCGCGCATGTAGTTCACGCCGACATTCATCAGTTCCACCGCGTCCAGCGCCGAGCGGCCGAGATGCGGCGAGGCGGCGGCATGCGCGGCGCGGCCGGTGAAGGTGAAGTCGATGCGCGTGTTGGCGAGGCTCAGCGCCTCGATCACGCCGGCGAAATAGTCCGGGTGCCAGGTGATGGCGATGTCCACGTCGTCGAAGGCGCCGTCGCGCACCATGAAGCCCTTGGCCGCGCCGCCTTCCTCGGCGGGGCAGCCATAGTAGCGCACGCGGCCTTTCATGCCGTTCGCCGCCAGCCAGTCCTTCACGGCGGAGGCGGCGAGCATCGCGCCGGCGCCGAGCAGGTTGTGGCCGCAGCCATGCCCGCGCGTCTCGCCGGGGATGGGCTTCGGCTCGGCGATGCCGGCCTCCTGCGACAGGCCGGGCAACGCGTCGTACTCGCCGAGGATGGCGATGACCGGCCCGCCCTCGCCGGCTTCGCCCATCACCGCGGTCGGGATGCCGGCGACCTTGTCGGTGACCCGAAAGCCTTCGCGCTCCAGCATCGCCTTGTGCTCGGCGGCGGAGCGGTGTTCGTCGTAGCAGAGCTCAGGCGTGGCCCAGACGCGATCGGCGAGCGCGTTGTACTCGGCGCGCTTTGCATCCACCAGGCGCCAGATCTCTTCTTCGTTCTGCATGGGGTTTCCCTTGCTCAATAAACGACCACGGAGCGGATGCTCTCGCCACGTTCCATCAGCTCGAAGCCGTGGTTGATCTCCGACAGCGGCATCACATGGGTGATCAGGCTGTCGATGTCGATCTTGCCCTCCATGTACCAGTCCACGATCTTCGGCACGTCGGTGCGTCCGCGCGCCCCTCCGAAGGCGGTGCCCTTCCAGACGCGGCCGGTGACGAGCTGGAAGGGGCGCGTCGCAATCTCCTGCCCGGCGCCGGCGACGCCGATGATGATGCTCTCGCCCCAGCCGCGGTGGCAGCATTCCAGCGCCTGGCGCATGAGCTTTACGTTGCCGACGCATTCGAAGCTGAAATCGGCGCCGCCGCCGGTCAGGTCCACGATGGCCTGCACGACCTTGTCGTCGCCGATCTCCTTCGGATTGACGAAATGCGTCATGCCGAACTTCCGGGCCATCTCCTCCCGCGCGGGGTTGATGTCCACGCCGATGATCTTGTCGGCGCCGACCATGCGCGCGCCCTGGATCACGTTGAGGCCGATGCCGCCGAGCCCGAACACCGCGACATTCGCACCGGGCCAGACCTTCGCGGTGTTGATCACCGCGCCGATGCCGGTGGTCACGCCGCAGCCGATGTAGCAGATTTTTTCGAACGGAGCGTCCTCGCGGACTTTCGCCACCGCGATCTCGGGCAGGACGGTGAAGTTCGCGAAGGTCGAGCAGCCCATGTAGTGCATGACCTGCGCTCCGTCGCAGGAGAAGCGGCTGGTGCCGTCCGGCATCACGCCCTTGCCCTGCGTCGCGCGGATCGCGGTGCACAGGTTCGAGCGACGGGACAGGCAGGTTTTGCACTGCCGGCATTCGGGCGTGTAGAGCGGGATGACATGGTCGCCCGGCTTCACACTGGTCACGCCGGTGCCGACCTCGCGCACGATGCCCGCGCCCTCATGGCCGAGGATGGCGGGGAACAGGCCCTCGGGGTCGGCGCCGGACAGGGTGTAGAGATCGGTGTGGCAGAGGCCGGTCGCCATCACCTCCACCAGCACCTCGCCCGCCTTCGGGCCGGCGATCTCCACCTCCGTGACCTCCAGGGGCTTGCCAGCCGCCCAGGCCACCGCCGCGCGCGTCTTCATGGGGATTCTCCTTGCCTTGGCCGCAGTTTGCGCCGCTTCGCGCCCGCCGTCACGGTCTTGACCCGGGCTGCGGCTTGCGCCGGGACGCGCGCGGCGCGATGCAGGGCGCATGCGGATCCTGCTGATCAACGGCAACACCACCGAGGCCATCACCACCAGGCTGGTCGCCATCGCGCAGCGTCTGGCGCCGTCCGGCGTGACATTTGAGGGCGCCACGGCCCGATTCGGCGCGCGCTACATCGCCTCCCGTGCCGCCTCCGCCGTTGCGGCGCACGCGGTGCTCGATTCCTATGCCGAGCACGGCGCGGGCGCGGATGCAGTGCTGATCGGCTGCTTCGGGGATCCCGGCCTGGATGCGCTGCGCGAAGTGGCGCCGGTGCCGGTGCTGGGGCTTGCGGATGCCTCGGCGGCGGCGGCGCTTCGCCTCGCGCCGCGCTTCGGCGTGGTGACGGGCGGCGTAGCCTGGGGCCCGATGCTGCAGGAGTTCTTCGCCGCGCGCGGCCATGCGGCGCAGCTGGCCGGGGTGCGCACGGTCGCGCCCTCTGGCGGGGAGATCGCGCGCGACCCGGAGGGTGCGCTGGCGATGCTCGCCGCGGCCTGCAGGGCCAGCGCCGAGCAGGATGGCGCCGGCGCCGTGATCCTTGGCGGCGCAGGGCTCGCCGGCATGGCGGGACGGCTGGCCGACCGTGTACCCGTGCCGGTGATCTGCTCCGTGGAGGCGGGCGTGCGGGAGGCGATCACAGCCCTCGGCGGCAAGCCGGCCGGGCTGGTGCCGCATACGCCGGTGGAGACCGTCGGCCTTTCGCCCGCGCTCGCGCGCCTGCTCGGCTAGCAGCGTCGCTTCACGCGAGGTGCTGGCGGAAGAAGGCCAGCGTGCGGTCCCAGGCCAGCTTCGCCGCAGCCTCCTCGTAGCGGGGCGTGGAGTTGTTGTGGAAACCGTGCTGCGTGCCGGGATAGATGTGCATCTCGTGCCGGACATTGTTCGCCTTCAGCGCGGCTTCGAAGGTGGGCCACATCGCGTTGATGCGCGGGTCGTTCTCGGCATAGTGGATCTGCAGCGCGGCGCGGATCGCCGGCACGGCGGCGGCCGGCGCCGCGGCGCCATAGAAGGGCACGCCGGCCTGCATCTCCGCGCCGAGTTCCGTCGCCAACCAGTTCGTGGTGCCGCCGCCCCAGCAGAAGCCGGTGACGCCGAGCTTGCCCGAGGACAGCGCATGCGCCTTCAGGAAGCGCGCGCCGTTCAGCATGTCCGTGCGCAGCTTCGCCTGGTCCAGCCGCGTCTGCATCTCGCGTCCGTCGTCGTCGTTGCCGGGATAGCCGCCGAGGGGCGCCAGCCCGTCGGGTGCCAGGGCGAGAAAGCCTTCCACCGCCAGCCGCCGCGCCACGTCCTCGATGTAGGGGTTCAGGCCGCGGTTCTCGTGGATGACGAGGACGGCGGGGAAGGGGCCGTTGCCGCTCGGCTGCACCAGGTAGCCCCGCATCGCGCCGGAATTGCCGCCCAGAGAGGGATACTCGACATAGCGCGCCCGCATGCGCGGATCGGTGAAGGAGATGGTCTGGGCGCGCGCGTAGTTCGGGATCAGCGCCTCGGCCATCGCGAGTCCGCCTGCGATGGCGCCGGCGGCCTGGAGGAAGGCGCGGCGATCCATCCGGCCGTGGCAGTATTCGTCATAGAGGTCGAAGATCCGCTGGTCGATGTCGGCCTGGGTCAGCGGCGGCGCGGGCGGTGGGACGAGTCCGTCGGTCATGCTGGGCCTTTCGTCAGGGG
Organism: Falsiroseomonas bella; assembly: GCF_003173615.1. Classification (GTDB taxonomy): domain Bacteria; phylum Pseudomonadota; class Alphaproteobacteria; order Acetobacterales; family Acetobacteraceae; genus Falsiroseomonas; species Falsiroseomonas bella. Next base: position 163,668 of record NZ_QGNA01000002.1, read on the forward strand.
ATCGGGCGAGAAGGCTAATCGGCGCCGCAGCGGCTTGCCAGCGGCCTTGCGATATTGACAGCGACGGGCGTCGCCCTTTCGCTGCCGGCCGGCAGAGGCGGGGCGGGCATGCTCAGGATCGGCGTGGACATCGGCGGCACCTTCACCGACTTCGCCATCTGGCGGAACGAGGGCGATGGCTATGTGCTGATCGGCAGCCGCAAGGCGCCGACCTCCCGCCCCGACCTGTCGGAGGCAGTGACGCGCGGCATCGCCGAGATCGCGGCCGAGGCCGGGGTTGGAGCGGATGACCCGATCCTGGTGGTGCATGGCACGACGGTCAGCACCAATGCGGTGATCGAGCGGTCGCAGCCGCCGGTGGCGCTGATCACGACGGAGGGCTTCCGGGACATCCTGGGCATCGCGCGGCTCAGGCTCGACAAGCCGGTGGACCTGTTCAACCGGCGCGTCGTGCCGCTGGTGCCGCGCGAGCGCGTCTTTCCCGTGCGCGAGCGCATGCTGGCAGACGGCAGCGTCGACCAGCCGCTGGACGAGGCGGCGCTGCTGGCCGCGACGCGCACGGCGCTGGAGCGCGGCGCGACCGCGATCGCCGTCTGCTTCCTGCATGCCCACCGCAACTCCGCCCATGAGCGCGAGGCGCTGGCGCTGATCCGCGCACAGTTCCCCGGCCTCGAGGTGATGGCCTCGCACGAGGTCTGGCCGCAGCAATCCGAATACGAGCGCGCCGTGCTGACGCTGCTGAACGTCTATGTGAAGCCGCTGATGGCGGACTATATCGGCCGCATCGACGGCTTCCTGCGCGAACGCTTCCCGCGTGCGCGGCTCTACATCACCAAGTCGAATGGCGGCGTGATGTCGGCCGAGGAGGCGCGGCGCCTGCCGATCCACACGCTGCTCTCCGGCCCGGCGGCGGGCGTCACCGCCGCGCAGACGCTGGGCGGCTATCTGGGGCTCGATCCGATCCTGACGCTCGACATGGGCGGCACCTCCACCGACGTGTCGCTGATCGACCAGGGGCGGCCGCTCATCACGGGCCAGGCGGAAGTCGGCGACTTTCCGCTGCTGATGCCGGTGACCGGCGCGGAGGCGATGGGCGCGGGCGGCGGCTCCATCGTGTGGCTGGATGGCGGCATCCTGAAGGTCGGGCCACGCAGCGCGGGATCGAAGCCGGGGCCGGCCTGCTACGGCATGGGCGGCGAGGCGCCGACGCTGACGGACGCCTATCTACTGGCCGGGTATCTCTCGCCGGCGGGGCTGCTCGGCGGCCGGCTGCGGCTGCGGCGGGACCTGGCGGAGGCGGCCTTCGCGCCACTGGCCCAGGCGCTCGGCATGGACGCGGTGACGCTGGCGGAAAGCGCGATCGAGGTCGCGACCTCCAACATGCTGGCGAAGATCACGCCCTTCCTGGCGCGGATGGGCGTGAATGCCAGCGACCTCACGCTGATGATCTTCGGCGGCGCGGGCGGCGTGCATGGCCCGATCCTGGCGGACGAGGTCGGCATCCGGCGCATGGTCGTGCCGCGCGTGCCCTCCGTGTTCTGCGCGTTCGGTGGGCTCGTTTCCGACCTGGTGCATGACGCGGTGCGCACGGTGCAGGGCGTGGCGCTCGACGCCGCCGGCCAGCAGGCGGCCTATGCCGCGTTGGAGGAGGAGGGCCGCGCCTGGCTGGATCGGCAGGCGCATCCGGGACAGGTGCTGGCGGTGGAACAGGCGCGGCTGGCCGAGATGCGCTACGCGGCGCAGTCCTTCACCATCCAGGTCGACGTGACGGCGGCGCTGCGCCATGGCGGCGAGGCCGAGGTCGCGGAGGCGTTCCACCGCGAGCATGAGCGGCTGTTCGGCCATGCGAACCGGGAAGCGCCCGTCGCCACCGATACGCTGCGCGTGCGCACGGTCGGCCGCCAGGCCAAGCCTTCCGGCGCGCCGATGCCGCAGGCCGACAGCACTGCGCCGGAACCGCTGGAACGACGCCGATTGCGCTTCGCGCGCAACTGGGTGAAGGCGGTGCCAGTGTATGACTGGGGCAGCCTGCCGCGCGGCTGGTCTGCGGCCGGGCCCGCGGTGGTGCAGCAGGATCTCGCGACCATCCTGGTGCCGCCGGGCTACACGGCGCAGCTCGGGCTGCGCGGCGATCTCGAACTGGCGAGGAGCTGAACGATGGATCCCGTCCAGACCGAGATCATGAAGAACCGCTTCACCGCCATCGCGGAGGAAGCGGCGACGGTCGCCTACCGCACGGCGCACACCACCTTCGTCAAGCAGACGCAGGACTTCCAGGTGGCGCTGGCCCGGCTGTCCGGCGAGTTCTTCGCCTTCCCGATGATGCATGGGGTCACATCGGGCAGCGGGCAGTCCATCACCGGCCTAACCGGCCACTTCCCCCTGGAGGAGCTGCGGCCGGACGACGTGCTGATCTCCAACGATCCCTTCAGCACCGGCGGCGTGGTGACGCACATGATGGACATCCATCTCGCGCGCCCGATCTTCGTGGATGGCGAGCTGACCTGCTGGGCCTGGTCCTTCGTGCATGCCTCCGACATCGGTGGCGCGGTGCCGGGCTCGATCTCGCCCGACCTCCATGAGTGCTTCCAGGAAGGGCTGCGGCTGCGGCCGACCAAGCTGGTGCGCGGCGGCGCGCTGAACCAGGACGTGGTCAACATCCTGAAGGACAATTCGCGCATCGGCGACGCCGTCTGGGGCGACCTGGAGGCGATGATGGCGGCGATGCGCCTGCTCGACCGCCGCATCAACGCGCTCTGCGCCCGCATCGGCAAGGCCGCCTTCCACCAGGGGGTGGACGACGTGATGGCCTATACCGAGATGCGTGCGCGGCGCGTGATCGCGGCGCTGCGGGACGGCACCTACACCTTTACGGATTACATCGAAGGCGACGATTCCGGCGCGGCGGTGCACATCCACTGCAAGCTGACGATCAAGGGCGACGAGGCGGAGGTGGACTACTCCGGCTCCTCGCCGCAGGTGCATGCCGCCTTCAACTTCACCACGGGCAGCCGCACGCATCCCTTCCTGGCGATGGCGCTGACCAACTACATCCAGACCATGGAGCCGGGCATCCCGATGAATGGCGGGATGATGCGCCCGATCCGAGGCTATGCGCAGCCAGGCAGCGTGATGAATGCGGAATTCCCCGCCGCGATGGGCAACCGCTTCGTCGCCGTCATGCGCACCTATGACACGCTGATTGGCTGCCTCAACCAGGCGATTCCCGGCGGCATCGCCGCCTGCGGCGCCGGCCAGGCCGGCATCATCGCCTGCGGCTGGACCGATACCGACACCGGGCGCGGGCGCGTCGCCGTGGTCGAGCCCTTCTGCGGCGGCTCCGGCGGGCGCGACCGCTGCGACGGCGTGGACGCGACGGACACCATGCTCGGCTTCCTCAAGAGCACGCCGATCGAGCATGTGGAGACCGAGACGCCGCTGGTGGTACGCCGGCACGAACTGGTGCCGGGCCGCTTCGGCCATGGGCGATTCCGCGGCGGCGCCTCGGTGGCGATCGAGCTGGAATGCCGGGCGCCGGAAGTGAGCATCACCGTGCGCGGCCTTGACCGCTTCCGCTTCCAGCCCTGGGGCGTGTTCGGCGGCGGGTCCGGGACCAACACCGTCACCACGCTGAACCCCGCCGGGGAGGCGCGGAACATCGGGCGCATCAAGCTGCTGACGCTGCAGCAGGGCGACGTGCTGCGCATGGTGTCGTCCTCCGGCGGCGGCTTCGGGCCACCGGCGGCGCGCGATCCCGCGCTGGTGCTGCGGGACGTGCTGGACGCGCTGCTGACCGAGGAGGAGGCGCGGGCGATCTACGGCGTGGTGATCCGCGACCGTGCGGTGGACGATGCCGCGACGGAGGCGCTGCGCGCGACGATGCCCGCCGCGGCCGCCTTCGCGGTGAAGCATGGGCCGGCGCGGGAGGCGCATGAGGTCGTGTGGCCCGTGGAGCGCAGCGTGGCGCTTGCGAACCGCGTGCTGGCCGCACCGCCGGGGCTGCGCCGCAAGCTGCTGGCGGAGGGACGCGCCGGACGCTGACTTGGTGCGGGCGGCAAGCGCGGCTAGGCTTCTCGCCTGCTTCCCGCTGAGGACGAGATGCCGATGACGCCCCCCGAACGCCTGCGTGCGCTGCTTGCCGAGCCTGGTTTCGTCGTGATGCCCGCCGTGTGGGACGGCATCAGCGCGAAGCTCGCGGCGCAGGCGGGCTACAAGACGGCCTTCCTCTCCGGTTCCTGCGTCGCGGCGAGCCGCCTCGGTGGCCCCGATCTCGACCTGGTGTCCTTCGGCGAGATGTTCGACAGCTTCACCATGGTGCGGAACGCCGCGCCGGAGACGCTGATCCTGGCCGATGGCGACCATGGCTACGGCAATGCGATGAACGTGCAGCGGACGGTGCGCGCCTATGGCCGCGCCGGCGCCGCGGCGGTGCTGATCGAGGACAAGATCACGCCGCGTGCGCTGACTTCCGCGGGCAAGCCTTGCCTGCCGCGGGAGGAGGCGCGGATGAAGATCCGAGCGGCGGTGCAGGCGGCGAAGGAGTCGGGCATCCTGGTGCTGGCGCGCACGGATTGCCGACCGACGCAGGGCATCGACGAGGCGGTGGCGCGCATCGAGATGTATGTCGAGGAAGGCGCGGACATCCTGTTCCTCGACTCGCCGCATGACGACGAGGAGATCCGCCGCGGCGTGGCGGCGGCCGCGGGCCGGCCCAGCTTCTGCGTGCTGTCGCCGGGCGCCCCGCGCGCGACGCCGGACCGCAAGAAGGCCGAGGCACTGGGCTGGAAGATCGGCACCTATCCCACGGGCATGCTCTCGCCCGCGATCGCCGGCATGAAGGCCGGCCTTTCCGCGCTGCTGGCCGGCGAGGCCGAGGCTTCGAGCGCGCTTCCCCCGCCCGAACTGCGTTCGACGTTGGGCTACCCGGACTACGACGTGGCTGCGAAGCCCTTCATCGTCTGATCGGAGGGGCCCGGGGAGCCTGAGGCTCCCCGGCGGGAGCGCGAGGGCAGCGCCCTCGCTTCTCTCAAATGGCCCGCGCGGCGATCTCTCCTTCGCGGATCGCCGCATCCGCGCGCCGCGGCGCGAGCGCATCGCCGATGAGCTTCACGGTCAGCCCCTCGGCGCGCTTCGGTGCGAGCGTGTGGAACAGCGCGTCCTGCGCCTCCGCGCCCAGCACCAGCACGATGCTGTCGAAGCCGTCCTTCACGATCTCATCGCCGGTGTAGATGTCGCGGAAGTGGGCGGCGTCGCCGGCGATGCGCGTCAGTTCCAGGTCGGTGGCGAAGCGCAGGCCCATGCGGCGCAGCATGCCGTAGGTCTTGCCCCAGTCGCGGCTGCCGGCGAGGTCGGGCGCTGCCTGGCCGAGCCAGGTGACGAACTCCACTTCCGCGCCTTGCGACGCGAGGTATTCCGCCGTGACAACGCCCTGCCGCCCGCCGAGGCCGTCATAGACCAGCGCGCGGCGGCCGGGCGCACGGGGTTCGCGCAGCGCGTCCATGTAGGAGAGCACGTTGGGCTGGTCCGTGCCCGGCAGAGGCGCGCCGTTCCAGTTCTGCGGCCGCAGCGGCGTCCAGCCATGGCGCAGGCCCTGCGATCCGGTGGCGACGACGATCGCCTCATAGCCATCGGCCAGCAGCATCTCGGCATCGGCGATGGTCTGCAGGCGGATGTCCACGCCCGCTTTGGTCACCTGGCCCTCCAGCCAGTCCGCGATGCCGAGCAGCTCGCGTCGCGAGGGCGCGCGGGACCAGAGGCGGATCTGGCCGCCGAGCTCATGCCCACGCTCGAACAGCGTCACGGCGTGGCCACGTTGCGCGGCGGTGAGGGCGGCGCGCATGCCGCCGGGCCCGCCGCCCACGACGGCGACCTTCTTCGCGCGCTCCGCGCGTTTCAGCGTGAAGGTGCCGAGTTCCTTCTCGTTCCCCGCGGCGGGGTTGTGGATGCAGGCGATAGGCGCCTGCGCGAAGATCGAGGTCATGCACCAATTGGCGCCGACACAGGGGCGGATCTCGGCGCCCTCGTCCCGCGCGGCCTTCGCCACCCATTCGGGATCGGCGATCAGCGCGCGCGCCATGGCGACGAAGTCGCAATCGCCGGCGGCAAGGTGCTTCTCCGCCTCCGCCGGTGTCACGATGCGGCCGACGCCGACCACGGGAATGCCGTTCGCCGCCTGCCGCACCTGCCGCGTCGCATCCATCTGGTAGCCGTGGCTCTCCGGCGAGGTGGGGTAGATCAGCATCCGGTTGAGGTAGGTGCCGTGGCTGCAGGAGACGTAGTCGATCAGGCCGGAGGCCGTCATGCGGCCGGCGATCTCCGCCCAATCTGCCGGCCGCAGCCCGCCTTTGTGACCGTCATCGGAATTGATCCGCACGCCGACGATCATGTCCGGCCCGCATTCCTCGCGCGTCGCCTGGATGATCTCCATCACAAGGCGCAGGCGGTTCTCCAGGCTGCCGCCGAAGGCGTCGTTGCGGTGGTTCGTGGCGGGCGAAAGGAACTGGTTGAGCAGGTAGCCATGCGCCATGGAGTGCACCTCCACGCCGTCCAGCCCGCCGCTGCGCGCGTGGCGCGCCGTGAGCCGGTAGCCTTCGCGGATCGCGTCGATATCCTCCACCGTCATCGCATGCGGCATCTCGCGATAGACGGCGCAGGGCACGGCGGAGGGCGCCCAGACCGGCGCTCCGGAAGCGACGGAGTTCGTCTCCCGCCCGCGATGCCAGGGCTGCGCCAGCAGCAGAGCACCATGCTCATGCACGGCGGCGGCGATCTTCTGGTATTGCGGCACCATGCGCGGATCGAAGGACAGCGCCTTTCCCCGATAGGGCAGGGAGGTCTCGTGCACCGCCATGCATTCCATGGTGATGACTGCGACGCCGTGCTTCGCGCGCTCGGCGTAGTAGGCGACATGGGCGTCGGTGAAGACGTGGTCCTTCACCAGCAGCGTGGCATGCGCGCTCATCCAGGTGCGGTTGCGCGCCGTCTTCGGGCCGATGCGGATCGGGCTGAAGAGGGTGGGGTAGGGCGACTTCGACGTGTCCTGCATGGGCCGAGCCTTGCCATCGCGCCGCGCTGCGTCAAGATTGTCCGGACAAGAGGAAACGGACGGAGCGCGGGGCCTTGGCGGATCTCGAGACGGATCTGGTCGTGGTCGGAACCGGCGCGGCGGGCTGCGGCGCCGCGCTGGCGGGATTGGCGCGCGGGCTGCGCGTGGTGGTGGTGGAGAAATCGGAGCGGCTGGGTGGCGCCACAGCCTCCTCGCTCGGCGGGCTCTGGGTGCCGGAGAACCACCTGATGGCGGCGGCCGGGCTGAGCGACAGTCTGGACGCGGCGCGCGCGTATATGAAGTTCCTCTCCGGCGGCTACGCGCTGGCGCCGATGACGGAAGCGTATCTTCAGTCATCACGCATCGCATTGCGCGACTTCGCCGATGCCGGCGTGCCATTCCGCCTGCTGCGCGGCCTGCCGGACCACTATTACCCGCAGGCCAAAGGCTCCGTCGCCGATGGCCGGCTTGTGGAGGCGATGCCGATCGCGCGTGATGCGCTCGGCCCCTGGGGCGATCGGCTGGAGGAAGGCGTCTACAACGAGGCGGGCGTGAGCTGGGGCGACGCGATCGCCTGGGGCGGCCTCGGCGCGCGGCAGAACTGGCCGGAGCACGAGCTGGAGGCGCGGCGGCAGAGGCGCTTGTTGGCCGCCGGGCCAGCGCTCGTGGGACAGTTCCTGGCACGGCTGATGGCGGCGGATGTGCCGATCCTCGCAGGCTTCCGCGCGGAGCGCCTTATCCTGGAGGATGGCCGCGTCGCCGGCGTGGTAGGCCCGCGGCGCATCCGCGCGACGCGCGGCGTGGTGCTGGCCAGCGGCGGCTATGAAGGCAGCCCGGAACTGGTGAACCGCTTCGAAGGCCTGCCGGACTGGATGAATATCTTCCCCCGCTCGGTCGAGGGCGACGGGCTGGTGATGGGCAGCGAGCTCGGCGCCGCGGTGTGGCGCGTTCCGAACAACCTGGCGATGCTGGTGGGCTACGCGATCCCCTCGCCGACCGAGCCGGGCGAGTGGGTGTTCTTCAGCGCAGGGCTGCGCGGCCTCTCCTATCCGCACAGCATCGTGGTGAACGACCAGGCGCGGCGCTTCTGCGACGAGAGCCAGTTCCAGCATGTCGTCGCCGGGCTGACGCGCTTCGACCTCGGCGCGCATCGCCATCCCAACCTGCCGGCCTGGATGCTGTTCGATGCGCAGTATCTCCGCCGCTACAGCTTCGCCCGCCGCCCGCCCGGCGCGGACCTGCCGGACTGGGTCATGCGCGCGGATACCTTGCCGGAACTCGCCGGCGTGCTGGGCCTGGATGCCACCGCGCTCGCCGACACCATCGCGCGCTTCAACGCAGGTGCCGAGCGCGGCGAGGATCCGGAGCACGGCCGCGGTTCCTCCGCCTTCGCGCGTTCCACTGCGGGCGATCCGCATGCGAAGCATCCGAACCTGGGCACGCTGGCGGAGCCGCCCTTCTGCGCGGTGCGGATCAAACTGGGCGGGATTTCCGCCGCGGGCCTGCTGACCGATCCCGATGCGCGCGTGCAGCATGTGCGCGGCCGCCCGATCCCCGGCCTCTACGCCTGTGGCAACGCCGCGGCGCCGACGGAATCCGGCGCGGGCTACCAGGCGGGCATTTCCCTCATGCGCGGGCTCACCTTCGGCTGGCTGGCGGCGCGGCACGCTGTGGGCGCGGCGGGATGAGGCTGCTGCGCCGCTTCGCGGACCTCGAATTCGGCCAGGTTCTCTATCGTGAAGCCGGCGAAGGCGGCGCGGCGCCGCTGGTGATGCTGCATGGCGCGGCGGCGGATGGCGCTTCACTGGCGGCGCTGGCCCTGTCGCTTGCCCGGACGCGGCGCGTGATCCTGCCCGACCTGCCGGGCTGCGGCGCGAGTGATCCGTTGCCCATCGAGGCGCCGGAGATCGCCGACTTCGCCGACGCGCTGATCGGGTTGCTGGACGCGCTCGGCATCGTGCGCTGCGATGTGCATGGCGCGCATCTCGGGGCGCGCATCGCAACCGATCTCGCGTTGCGCCATCCGGCGCGGGTGCGGTGCGTGATCCTGGACGGCGCGGGCTTCTACGATGATGCCGCGCGCGCACGCATGCTGGCGCAGGTCGCGCCTGAGATCGTGCCGGATGCCGAGGGCCGTTACCTGCAGGACGCGCATGCGATGTGCCGCGATTATTTCCGCTACTTCCCCTGGTTCGCCCGCGACGAGGCGCATCGGCGCGACGGGCCCGAGCCGAAGCCGGAAGCGGTGCACGCCAAGCTGATGGAAGTGCTGCGCAATGGCCGCACCTATCGCCGTGCCTATCACGCCGCGCTGCGCTTCCGCATGGAGGATGCGCTGCCGCGGCTGCGCCATCCCGTGCTGTTGGCCGCGGCGCGCGGCGACAACGTCTTTCCCCAAGGTGCACGCGCCGCCGTGCTGCTGCCGGGCGCAGCCACGGCCGAGACGCCGGGCGCAGCCACGCCAGCCGCCGCCGCGGAGACCGCCGCCATCTTCGCCGCCTTCCTGGACGGCATGGCTTCACGAGGAGGAGACAAGGAATGAGCATCACCATCGCACGCCGCGGCCTGCTGGCCGCCACCGCGCTGCTGCCGCTGCCGGCGGTGGCGCAGGCGCCCTGGCCCGCGCGGCCGATCCGCCTGGTCGTGCCCTTCGCGCCGGGCGGCACCACGGACATCGTCGCGCGCATCCTGGCGCAGCACATGCAGGAGCGACTCGGCCAGCCCGTGGTGACGGAGAACCGGCCCGGCGCGGGCGCGACGCTCGCCTCCGGCCAGGTCGCGCAGGCGGCGGCGGACGGCTACACGCTGCTGATCTCCAACAGCGCCTCGCACGGCATCTCGCCGAGCATGTTCAAGAACACGCCCTATGATCCGATGGCGGACTTCACGCATATCGCGCTTGCGGCCACCACCTCCACCGCCGTCATCGTCAATCCGCGCTATCCGGCGCAGACGATGCCGGCGCTGTTGGAATACGGAAGGTCGCGCCCGGACGGGCTGGACTTCGCCATCTCCGGCCACGGCACCACGACGCATCTGCTCGGTATGCGCATCGGGCTGGCGACGGGGATCAGGATGAACCCGATCCCCTATCGCGGCGCGGGGCCCGCCCTGCTGGACGTGATCTCGGGCACGGTCGGCCTGATGGTGGACGGGCTGCCTTCCTGCATCGGACATATCCGCGATGGCGCGGTGAAGGCGATCGCGGTGGCCGATCCGCAGCGCAACGCCAACCTGCCGCAGGTGCCGACGCTGATCGAAAGCGGATTGCCGGGCATGACCTCCTATTCCTGGTTCGGCGTGTCCGGCCCGAAGGGGATGCCGGCGCCCATCGTGGAGCGGCTGAACACGGAAATCCGCGCGATCCTGAAGCTGCCCGCCGTGCAGCAGCGCTATCGCGAGCTGACGGCCGATCCGTCCGACATGACGCCGGCCCAGTACACGGCCTTCATCGCCGAAGAGCTGCGCGTGTGGGGCGATGTCGTGCAGCGGACGGGCATCAGCGCGAACTGATGCGCGATCCGGCGGGGGCACAGCGCGCCCCCGCCGGCATGCTGCTCATCCGCAGCGCACGGACATGCCGCCGTCCACGACCAGCTCCGTGCCCGTGACGAAGCGCGCTTCGTCCGAGGCCAGGAACAGCACGGCATTCGCGGTGTCGCGCCCGTCGCCGGCGAAGCCGAGCGGGATGCGCGACAGACGCTGCTTCACCAGCGCCTCCACGTCGCCGCCGGCACGCTGGCCCGCGAGGCGCACCTCCACCATTGGCGTGTGCATCTGCCCGGGCACCACGGTGTTCACGCGGATACCCTTCGCCGCATATTGCACGGCCACGACGCGCGAGAGCTGGATCACGCCGGCCTTCGCGGCCGCATAGGCGACCTGCGCCGCGCCGGTCCAGCGGATGCCGGACGTGGAAGCAAGATTCACGACCGCGCCGCCGCCTTGCCGTTCCATGACCGGCAGCACGTGCTTCAGCATCAGGAACACGCTCTTCAGATTGGTGTCGATCTGCAGGTCCCAGACTTCTTCCGCCATCTCCACGGGGCCGCCCGCGGCCGATCCGCCGACATTGTTGACCAGCACGTCGATACGGCCATGCCGCGCGGCGATGTCGGCAACCAGGCGCGCGATCGCGGCGCCGTCGGTCACGTCCAGAACCGCCGGGCGGAAACTGCCACCCGCCTCGGCGATGCGCGCCGCCGTCTCGGCCATCGACTCCGCGTTACGGTCCACGCCGATCACGGTCGCGCCCTCCCGCGCCAGGGCCACGGCGATGGCGCGCCCGTTGCCCCAGCCCGGCCCGACGCATCCCGCGCCGGTGACGAGGGCGATCTTGCCGGTGAAGCGGGCGGACATGGGGTTCTCCGGGCTGCGCGTGGCGAGCCTCTGCTTAGCGCCGTAATTCCACTACGTGCAATGGGCTTTCATCTGGCGGAGATGTGGGCTAGAAGGCCCGGGTGAGGAAGCCCGAGAGAGTGCGGACACGGTCCGCGCAGACCGCGGCGGCGCCCGCCGCGGCCGAGCCGGACGGCAATGTGCGCGCCGTGGATCGCGCGCTGGCGCTGCTGCTCGCCTTCGAGGATGGCGAGGCGACGTTGCCGCTGGCGGACATCGCGCGCCGCGCCGGCCTGCATGTGACGACCGCGCTGCGCCTGCTGGGCACGTTGGAGCATCACGGCTTCGTGCGGCGCCTGCCGGCGGGCGGCTATGCGCTCGGGCCGCAATTGCTGGTGCTGGGCGAGCGGTTCCGGCGCGGCTTGCGGCTGGAGGACCAGGTGCTGCCGGCGCTGGAGCGACTGCGCGACGAGAGCCGCGAGAGCGCCGCCTTCTTCGTGCGCGAAGGCGACGCGCGGCGCTGCCTGTTCCGCCGCGACAGCCCACAGCCGGTTCGCACCGTCGCGCGCGTGGGCGAGGTCGCGCCGCTCGGCGTCGGTGCTCATGGCCGCGCGCTGGTCGCGCTGCAGTCCGCGCCGCCGCCGCGCCTGCCGATCGTCAGCCGCGGCGAGCGCCTGAAGGAAGTGGCCGCCATCGCCGCGCCGGTGCTGGATGCGCGCGGGCAGGTGGTCGGCTCCATCGGCATCACCATGCCGCTCTACCGCTTCGACGCGTCGGCCGAGGCGACGTGCCTGCCGCTGGTGCTGCGGGAGGCGGTGGCGCTGACCCGCGCGTTGGGCGGCGATCCCGCGCCGATTGCGGCGCTCGGCACCGCAGGAGGATAGCGATGGCCAGGCTTGAGATGCTGCCCGAAGAGGCGATGACGGAGGCGCAGAAGGCGGCCGTGGCGGAGGTCGTCGCCGGCATCCGCGGGCGCGTGCCCGCGCCGATGATCGCCTGGCTGCGCAACGTGGAACTAGCGAATCGCGGCCAGCGCCTCGGCGAGTTGCTGCGCTTCAAGACCACGCTGGAGCCGCGGCTTTCGGAACTCGCGATCCTGGTCTGCGCGCGGCACTGGACCTCGCACCACGAATGGACCGCGCATAAGCGGGAGGGTCTGAAGGCCGGGATGGACCCGGAGGTGATCGCCGCGATCGCCGCGCGCCGCGTGCCGGCACTGCGCGATGCGCGCGAGCAGGCGGTCTACGACATTGCCACCACGCTGCTGCCGAAGGGCCGGCTGCCGGACGACCTCTATGCGCGCGGCACCGCCGTGCTGGGCGAGCAGGGCATGGTGGAGCTGGTCGCCATCCTCGGCTTCTACTGCATGGTCTCGCTGACGCTGAACGCCTTCGAGCTCGGCATCCCCGGCAGCATCGCGCCGGAGCTCGAGGATCCGGAGTACGGCGCATGAGCAACCCGGTACAGCATCACTACCTGCCGGTGCGGCCGGACTGGCTGGCGACGACGCCGGAGCCGGCGCTCGATCCCGGCCAGGTGATCATCGACCCGCATCATCATCTCTGGGACCGGCCGGGCTGGCGCTACCTGCTGCACGAGTTCCTCGCCGACCTCGACAGCGGGCACGACATCCGGGCCACGGTCTATGTCCAGGCGCGCGCCATGCACCGCGCCGACGGCCCGGAGGTGATGCAGCCTGTCGGCGAGACGGAATTCGCCAACGGCATCGCCGCGATGAGCGCGAGCGGCGGCTACGGCAAGGTGCGCGTGAATGCCGGTATCGTCGGCTTCGCGGACCTTCGCCATGGCGACGCGATCCGCCCGGTGCTGGAAGCGCATGTCACGGCGGGTGGCGGTCGCTTCCGCGGCATCCGCCACATCGCCACCTGGGATCCCGAGCCGGAACTTCTGAACCCCGCCTACACGCCTGCCGAGGACATGCTGGACAGCGCCGCCTTCCGCGCGGGCTTCGCGCATCTTGCGCCGCTCGGGCTCAGCTTCGACGCCTGGCTGTATTTCCATCAGATCCCGCGCCTGACGGCCCTGGCGCGCGCCTTCCCCGGAACGCCGATCGTGCTCGACCATTGCGGCGGCATCCTGGGCATCGGCCGCTATGCCGGCCGCCGCGACGAGGTCTTCGCTGCCTGGTCGGCCGCCATCGCGGAGCTCGCCACCTGCCCGAACGTGATGGTGAAGCTCGGTGGCCTCGGAATGCGGCTGCCCGGCTTCGGCTTCGAGACGCGGCCGCGCGCGCCGTCCTCGGTGGAGCTTGCCGAAGCCTGGCGTCCCTGGATGGAGCGCTGCATCGAGGCCTTCGGCACGGCGCGCTGCATGTTCGAAAGCAACTTCCCCGTGGACAAGGGCGGCTACGCCTATGGCGTTGGCTGGAACGCGATGAAGCGCATCGCCGCCGGCGCGAGCGCCGAGGAGAAGGCCGACCTGTTCTGGCGCAGCGCCGCGCGCTTCTACCGTCTTCCGGACATCGGCTGACGGCACCACGCTTCACGTCAACAAGCAGGAGGAACATCCATGAAGCTCAGGAGCCTTGCCGCCGCGCTGCTCGGCCTTGTGGTCGCTGTGCCGGCGTTTGCGCAGGACCGCTTCCCGACGCGTCCGGTGCGCTTCGTGGTGCCCTTCGCGGCCGGCGGGCCGAGCGACATCGTCGCCCGCCTGCTGGCGCCGCACATGCAGAACACGCTCGGCCAGCCGGTGGTGGTGGACAACCGCGTCGGCGCCGGCGGCGTGACCGGCGTGGACGTTGTCGCGAAGGCGGCACCGGATGGCTATGTGTTCGGCATCGGCAGCGCGGGGGCCCTTGCGATCTCGCCGAATCTCGGCCGCGGCACGCCCTACAACCCGCTGCAGGATCTCGCGCCTGTCACGCTGGGCGTGCTGGTGCCGGAGCCGGTGGTGGTGCCGGCGGTGTCGCCCTATCGCACGCTGCAGGACCTGATCGCCGATGCGCGCGCGCGTCCGGGGGCGCTCAACTTCGGCTCCACCGGCAACGGATCCATGCCGCATCTGGCGGCCGAGCAGCTGCGCGCTTCGGCTGGCCTCGACATGGTGCAGATCGCGTACAACAGCGGCGGGCAACTCTCCACCGCGATCCTGCGCAACGAGGTGCAGCTTGGATTCGCCGACCTGCCCGTGCTGCTGCCGCATATCAGCGCGGGCACCATGCGTGCGCTCGCGGTCGGTACGCCCCAGCGAGTGAGCTGGCTGCCGGATGTGCCGACCTTCCGCGAGCTCGGCCATCCTGGCGTCGACGCGAACAACTGGCACGGCCTTGTCGCGCCGGCGCGTACCGAGCCGCAGGCGCTGGCCGCGATCCGGCGCGCCGCCATCGCCGCGCTGCAGGATCCCGAGATCCGCGCGAAGCTGAACCAGCAGGGAGCGATCCCTGGCGGCAACAGCCCGGAGGAATTCGGCGCCTTCATACGTAGTGAGCTCGAGAAGTGGGGCGAGGTCATCCGGCGGAACAACATCCGGGCGGATTGAGGAGGAACACATCATGCGTCGTCGCCAAGCCCTGACCCTCGCGGCCCTGCTGCCGCTGCCGCTGCCGCGCCTCGCCCGCGCCCAGTCCGCCGATTTCCCGACGCGCGCGATGCGCTTGGTCATCCCCTTCACCGCGGGGGGCAGCAACGACATCGTCGGGCGCCTGCTCGCGGAGGACATGGCGGCGCGACTCGGCCATCCCATCGTCATCGAGAATCGCGGCGGCGCGGGCGGCGTGCTCGGCACCGACCTCGTCGCGAAGGCGCAGCCGGATGGCTACACGATGCTACTCGCCGGCAGCGGCAGCTTCCTGATCTCCTCCCTCGTGCAGCCGCGCCTGCCCTACGACCCCGAGAAGGACTTCGCGCCCATCGGGTATATCGGCGCCGCGCCGAACGTGATCTGCGTGAATCCGGGCGTGAACGCCCGCGACCTGCGCGGGCTTCAGGCGGCGGCGAAGGCGTCGCCGACGCCGATGCGCTACGGCTCGCCGGGCGTCGGCACCACCGGCCATGCGCTGGGCGCGATGATCGGCGTGGTGCTGGGCGTGGAGCTGGAACCGGTGCATTACCGCGGCACCGGGCCTGCGCTGACCGATGTGCTGGCCGGGCGGCTGGAGATCATCACCAACGCCTCCGCGCCGCTGCAGCCGCATATCGCATCGGGACGGCTGCGCGCGCTGGCGATCGCGGGCAAGACGCGCAGCGCCGCGCTGCCGGATGTGCCGACCAGCGTGGAGCAGGGCTTTCCCGAGCTCGACAGCGCGACCTGGTATGCGCTGCTCGGCCCGGCAGGCACGCCGCCCGAGCGGATCGCCACGCTGCATCGCGCGCTGAACGCGACGCTCGCCGACCCGCCATCCGCCGCAAGCTGGTGGAGAACGGCGTGGACGAGATCGCGCCGAGCGCAACGCCGGCCGATCTCGCGGCGCTGCTGGTTGAGGAGCGGACCCGCTGGCGGCGCGTGGTGGACCGCGCGAATCTTCGCGTCGAATAGGGGCTGCGCCATGACGGAACGAACCGCCATCGCCTATGCGGTGGAGGAGGGGATCGCCACGCTCCGCATCGACCGGCCGGAGCGGCGGAATGCGATCGACGATGCGACGCGCGGCGAGATGATCGCCGCGCTGGAGGATGCGGCGGGCGATGCGGCGGTGCGGGCTTTGATCGTCACCGGCACCGGCAGCGCCTTCTGCGCCGGCGGCGATGTGCGCGGCATGCAGCAGCGGCTGTCCGCGCCGGCCGAGGAGGTCGCCTTCAATGGCTGGCGCCGCCAGGGCCGCACGCATCGCGCCGTCGCACTGCTGCATGGCTTCCCGAAGCCCACCATCGCAGCGGTGAACGGCGCCGCGGCGGGGCTCGGTTGCGATGTTGCGCTCGCCTGCGACTTCGTCATGGCAGCGGAGAGCGCCCATTTCACCATGAGCTTCGTCGCCCGCGGCCTGATCCCGGATGGCGGCGGCATGTATTTCCTGCCGCGTCGCGTCGGCCTGGCGCGCGCCAAGGAACTGGTGTTCAGCGGCCGCCGCGTCGGCGCCGCGGAGGCGCTGGCGATCAACATGATCGAGCGCGTGGTGCCCGATGCCGAGTTGCTGCAGTCCGCCACGGCCTGGGCGAAGCAGCTTTCCGCCGGCTCGCCGGCGGCGCTGGCGCTGGCGAAGTCGGTGCTCGATCGCTCGCTGGAGATGAGCTTCGAGGCCGTGCTGGCCGAAGGCGCGAAGGCGCAGGCCATGTGCTACACCACCGGCGAGCACCGCGCCTCCGTCGCCGGCTTCCTGGAGAAGTCGAAGCGATGAGCGGCCTCGAGCGGCTGCTGCGGCCGCGCAGCGTCGCGATCATCGGCGCCTCCGCCGATGTCAGCAAGACCACGGGGCGGCCTGTCGGCTACCTGCAGCGCCACGGCTTCGGTGGCGAGATCTGGCCCGTCAATCCGCGCGTCGCGGAGATCAGCGGTCTGCGCTGCCATCCCGATGTGGCGAGCCTGCCAGCGGCGCCGGATGTCGGCATCGTGCTACTCGGTGCCGATCGCGCCGAGGATGCGGTGCGTGTGCTGGCGACGCGCGGCACGGCGGCGGCGATCGTTCTGGCCGGCGGCTTCGCTGAGAGCGGCGGGCAGGGCGGCGAGCGCCAGGCGCGGCTGAAGGCGGCGGCGGGCGGGATGCGCCTGCTGGGGCCGAACACCATCGGCCTCGTCAACCTCACCGACCGCATCGTGCTCTCTGCCTCCGGCGCGCTGGAGATGGAGGAATTCTTCGCGGGGCGGATCGCGCTGGTCTCGCAATCCGGCGGCATCCTCGGCGCCGTGCTCTCGCGCGGCGCGGCGCAGGGCATCGGCTTCTCCAGCCTGGTCGCCACCGGCAACGAGGCCGACCTGGACGTGGCGGACCTTGTCGATCACCTGGCCGAGGATGCGGCGACGGATGTGATCGCGCTGTATGTCGAGGGGCTGCGTCGCCCCGACGCCTTTCGGGCCGCGGCACGCAAGGCGCATGCGGCGGGCAAGCGCATCGTCGCTTTCAAGGTCGGGCGCTCGGAGGCCGGTGCGCAGGCCGCGATCTCGCACACGGGCGCGCTGGCCGGCGCCGACCGGCTCTATGACGCGCTGTTCCGCCAGCTTGGCATCCTGCGTGCGGATCGCTTCTCCGACCTGCTCGACATCGCGGCGGCCTTGGCGACGCGCCGCGTGGCGCGCGGGCGTCGCGTCGCGGTGCTGACCTCCACTGGCGGTGCCGGCGCCCTGCTGGCCGATAGCTTCGGCCTGGCCGGCTTCAGCCTGCCACCGCCGGATGCCGCGACGGCGGACCGCCTGGCGCAGCTCACCGGCGAAGCTGCGGTGGCGAACCCGCTCGATCTGACGCTCGCCGGCTTGAAGCCGGAGGTGATGAACGGCGCCATCGCGGCGCTGCTGGAAAGTCCGGGCTATGACGCGCTGGCCGTGGTGGTCGGCTCCTCCGCGCTGGCAAAGCCGCGGCTCGCGGCGGATGCGATCGCGGCGGGCCAGGCGATCAGCGACAAGCCGGTGATCGCCTATCTCAGCCCGCATGCGCCGCAGATCGGCGCGGCCCTGCAACGCCAGGGCATCCCGGCCGCGAGCGCGCCGGAAGCGGTCGCCACGATGCTGTCGGCCCTCGCCACGGCGCCGGTCCATGCGCTCGTACCGAGCCCGGCGGCGGGTGTGCAGGCTGTGCCCTCCGGCCCGATGGACGAGGCGGAGAGCAAGGCGCTGTTCGCACGCTTCGGCATTGCGCCGGTGCGCGAGGTGGTTTGCGCGACGCCCGAGGACGCGCAGGCCGCCGCCGCGGGCCTCGGCGGCACCGTGGTGCTGAAGGCCCTGTCGAAGCATCTTGCGCACAAGAGCGACGTCGGCGGCGTGCGCATAGGCGTGCCTGCGCAGGATGTCGCGGCGGAAGGCGCTGCGATGCTGGCGCGCGTGGCGGCCGCCACCGGCCGCGCCCCGGAGGGGCTGCTGGTGCAGGAACAGCTGCGCGAAGGCGTGGAGATGATCCTCGGCCTGCAGCGCGACCCGCATCTCGGCACGGCGATCCTGCTCGGCATGGGCGGCGTCGCGGCGGAGCTGTTCGGCGACACGGCGCTGCGCCTGCTGCCGATCGGCCGCGCCGCTGCCGAAGGCATGCTCGACGAGTTGCGCGGCGCGGGGCTGCTGCGCGGCTATCGCGGCCGGCCTCGCGCCGACGTGGCGGCGCTGCTCGACGCCGTGCTGGCCTTCGCCCGCATGGGCGAGGCACTGGGCGCGCGCCTTGAGACGGCGGAGATCAACCCGCTTTTCGTGTTGCCCGAGGGCGAGGGCGTGCGCGCGGCGGACGCGCTGGCGATTCTCGCGTAGGCGGGGTCAGCCCGCCGGCGAGAGTACGTGAATGACACGGCTGGCGATCATCTCCTTCACGCGCGCCGCATAGGCGGCCATGTGCGGCGCGGCGGCATGCGCCTTCAGCGCCGCGAGGCTTTCCCACTTCTCGATCACTACGAAGCTATCGGCGCCGAAGGCGGTCTGGATGGCGCCGGCGCCTTCGGCGTCCACGGCGGGGCCGTATTCGATGCAGCCTTGCTCGGCATGAACGGCCGGCATGTTCGCGCGGAACTCGCGCAGCACCGCCTCGCGCATGCCGGGCTTGGTGGTGATCACCGCGATGACGTGGATCATGGGCCGTGCGTTCCGTGCTGTGCCGGGATTGACGTGCTTCTCCGCCGTTCCCCAAGCTCGGCGCGACAAAGGGGGGAAAGGCCGATGCAGGATCCGGCCCAGCGTTTCGCAGCGTCGCGCGCCTGGCATGAGCGCGCAAGCCGGGTGCTGGCCGGCGGCGTCTCCTCGCAGTTCCGCGCCTTCGGCGTGTTCCACCCGATGCATTATGTGCGTGCCGAGGGCGCGCGCATCTGGGACGCGGACGGCAACGAATTGCTGGACTACACCCTCGCGCAGGGGCCTTGCATCCTTGGCCAGTCGCATCCCGAGCTCGTCGCGCGGGTGCAGCGGGCGGTGGCGCGGGCGCAACTCTTCGCCGGCCAGCACGAGGAGGAGGTGCTGCTGGCGGAGGCGCTGCAACGCCTGATCCCGTGTGCGGAGCGCGTGCGTTTCGCCTCCTCCGGCTCGGAGGCGGCACAGGCCTGCATCCGCCTTGCCCGCGCCGTCACGGGGCGCCAGCGCATCCTGAAGTTCGACGGGCACTACCATGGCTGGCTCGACAGCGTGGCGTTCAACGTCGCGCCGCCGGGCAATGCCGCCGGCGACGCGCCGGTGCCGTGGTGCGCCGGCGTCGCGGAGAGTGCCGCGGCGGATGTGGTCTGCCTGCCCTGGAACGACCTGGATGCGGTGCGCCAAGTCATGGCGCGGCAGGGCGCCGAGATCGCCGCGATCATCACGGAGCCGGTGATGTGCAACCAGGGCTGCATCGAGCCGGTGCCAGGCTTCCTGCAGGGCCTGCGCGAGATCTGCGACGCGCATGGCGCCGCGCTGATCTTCGACGAGATCATCACCGGCTTCCGGTTGGGCCTGGGCGGCGCGCAGGCGCATTACGGCGTCACGCCAGACCTCGCGCTGTTCGGCAAGGCGCTCGGCTCCGGCTTTCCGCTGGCAGCCATTGTCGGGCGGCAGCGCTGGATGGCGCCGCTGGAAGCGGGCGCGGCCTATCACGCCGGCACGATGAACGGGAACAACGCCTGCGTCGCGGCGGGCCTCGCCACGGTGGAGTTGCTGGCGCGCGAGGAGGGCGCCGCTCTCCGCCACATCGCGGCGATGGGAGCGCGGCTGCGCGACGGGCTGGCGGTGCTTGGCGTGCGGCACGGGCTGAAGCTGCGCGTGCAGGGGCCGGGGCCGATGTTCAACATGGCCTTCTCCGCGCTGCCGCGCGCCACCGAGTTCCGCCACGTCGCCGCCGACGACCGCGCTTCCTACCAAGCCTTCTGTCGCGGGATGCTGCTGGAAGGCGTACGGCTGATCGAGCGTGGCCTCTGGTATGTCTCGGCCGCGCATACCGAGGACGATATCGCGATCACGCTGGCCGCGGCCGACCGCGTGCTGGGCCGTATCGCGGCCGGCGATCCCCCGTGATCGCGGCCGTCGGCGCTCACGCCGGCGTGAATCCGATCGCCGTCAACCTTGCGCGCGTGGCCGGTGCATGCAGTTCTGCCAGGAAGGCCGCGACCGCCGGCCGCGCGATTCGGGCTTCCGGCACGAAGAAGTCGTAGACCTCGTCGGCCAGCGGCAGGAAGCCGAGGCCGTAGGCGCGCGCGACGGTTTCGATCGCCACGCCCCAATCGGCGCGTCCCTGCGCGACGGAGGCGGCGACGGCGTTGTGCGACTTCGGCTGGTTCGCGTAGCCTGCGGGCTTCGCGCCGCCGAGCAGTCCATCCAGCAGGATGCGCGTGCCCGATCCGGCATTGCGGTTGACGAGCAGGCAATCGGAATCGGCCGCGGCGCGACGCACCGCCTCCTTCCCCTCCAGGCCTTCGAAGCGCGCGTCGCCGG
The DNA here is from genome assembly GCF_003173615.1 of Falsiroseomonas bella. Lineage (GTDB taxonomy): Bacteria > Pseudomonadota > Alphaproteobacteria > Acetobacterales > Acetobacteraceae > Falsiroseomonas > Falsiroseomonas bella. Next base: position 184,531 of record NZ_QGNA01000002.1, read on the forward strand.
GGCGGAACACCACGCCCTGCAGCCTCCGCCAACCCGGCACGAGACGAATCCCCGGCGCGAGGAAGGGCGTGTTGTAGGCGCCGCTTTTCGGATCGAGCAGATGCGCGGGCGCCAGGTCGCATTCGCCTCGCTTCGCTGCCGCAAGCCCGCCCAGGCTGCCCACCGCCAGGGTGCGCGCGCGGATGCCCTGGGCAGCCAGCGCCTCGAGCACCGCATCCAGCCCCACGCAGTGGCTGCCGATGATGACGAGGTCGGGCGGTCGCGCCGCGCCGCCGATCAGCCGCACCTGGACCGTGGCGCCGGCCTCCGCGCCCTGGTCGAGCGCCGGGATCGCGAAGAAGCCGTCCGCCTGCGAGAAGGCGGTGACGCTGCCGGAGCCCTTGCCGAGGGGCCAGGCGATCAGGCCCGCGCCATCCGCCGCTTCGGCGAGCGAGACCATGACGTATTCGGTGCGGCCAAGCTCGCTCGGCAGCCGCACGGCGAGCCGCGCGGCTTGCTCCGTCTCGGCGCGTGGTGGCAGGCCGGCCATGGCGCGCAGCAGCGGCACGGCGAATTCGTGGAAGGTGAAGACGGCGCTGGTCGGAAAGCCCGGCAGCACGATCACCGGCACGCCGCCGGCCGAGGCGACGCAGAGCGGCTTGCCCGGCTTCAGCGCCACGCCATGCACCAGGATGCCCGGCTCGCCGAGGCGCGAGAGGATGCGGTGCGAGACGTCGCCCGCGCCCTTGCTGGTGCCGCCGGACATCACGACCATGTCGGCGTGCGCGAGCGCCTGCCGCACGGCGGCTTCCAGCGCGGCCTCGTCGTCGCGCAGGATGCCCATTAGGATCGGATCGCCGCCATTCTCCGCGATGGCGGCGGCGAGGATGGCGGCGTTGCTGTCGGCGACGCCGCCGGGCGGCAGGGCCGTGCCGGGCGGCGCCAGCTCGTCGCCGGTGGAGATCACCGCGACGCGCGGGCGGCGCACCACCGGCACCTCCGCATGGCCGGCGGCGGCGAGCATGCCGATCTCGCGGCTGGTCACGACGGCCCCGGCGCGCAGCAGCGCCTCGCCGCGCGCGATGTCGCTGCCGGCGAAGCCGATGAAGCCGCCCGGCGCGGCGGCACGCTTCAGCAATATGGCGGGCGTGGCGGGATCGCTTTCGTCCAGCTCGGTGTGCTCGATCATCACCACCGCATCGGCGCCGCGCGGGATCATGCCGCCGGTGGCGATGGCCGTGGCGGTGCCGGGCGCCAGGGCGATCGCGGGCGCGACGCCGCAGGCCAGCACCTCCGCGTTCAGCACCAGGCGGCGCGGCGTCGCCTCGCTCGCGTCTACCGTGTCGGCGGCGCGCACCGCGAAGCCGTCGACGGCCGATCGGTCGAAGGGGGGCGCGTCGCAGGCGGCGGCGATCGGCTCCGCCACCACGCGGCCGAGCGCGGCTGCGAGCGTCACCGTCTCGGCGGGCATCCGCGCGAAGGGGAAGGACGCGCGCATCCGCCGCATTGCCTCTTCCGCGGTGACGACCTGCAGGAACTGTTCCTGCCGCGCGGCGCGGCGGATGCGGTCGATCAGGTCGGGGCGCGGCGAGGATATTGGCATCACAGGGCTTCGCAGGCGATCATGCTGCCTGCCTCGTAGCCTTCCGCGCCCGGCGGCACCACAAGCAGGGCCTCCGCCTGCGACAGGACGCCAAGCGGCAGGGCGCCGACGGAAAGCGGCTCCACGATGGCCGGTTCGGCGAATCGCAGCGGCACGAGTTCCGCGAGGCCGATGGTCGAGGCCACCTTGCGGGCCAGCCGTGCTTCGCGCGGCGGCGGCGCCGCGGCGCCGGCAAGGTGGCGCAGCAGCGGGCGGCCGAGCAGCCACCAAGCGGCCAGCGCATCCTCCGCCCGGCCGGGCAGCAGCAGCACGGGCGCCGCGCCGATGCGGCCGATGGCGGTTGCCATGCCTGGCCGCGCGGCAAGTCCATGTGCCATCAGCGTGCCCGCGGCAGCGAGGGCACGCGGCGCGGGGTCTTCGGATGATTCGCCCGTGCCGCCGACGACGAGGATCGCGTCGCCCCCGGCATCCCGCAGGGCATCGGGCGCGGCGTCGTCCAAGGTGATTTCCGCGCCCTCGATCCCGGCGAGTGCGGCCAGCATCGGCGCGAGGCCGGTGCCGCAATCGAGCAGCGTGACGCGCGGAACGCGCACCGCGACCTCGGCGATGCCTGCGGCCAGCAGGGAAGGGATGTCCAGCGCCCGCAGCCGCCGTCCCGCCTGGGCGACCGGCGCCAAAGCCGGAAAATCCTCGCCGGCGCGACGGATGTTGTCGCCGGGTGCTGCGGCCTGCAGCGCCTGCGGCAAGGGGTGTTCCTCCAGGTCGAAGGGGCCGAGCAGCGCGTCCGTGCCCGGTGGCAGCGCTTCGCCCGCGCGCAGCAGCATCGGCGTTTCCGTCAGCGGGATCGGCCCATACGGACTGGCACCGAGCGTCGCCGCCGCCGATACCGCCCAACCCTCGCGCAGCGCGATGTCCTGCGGGGGAAAAGGGGCCGACGCCCGGAGGTCCTCGCCAATCATGCGGCCAAGCGCCGCGGCTGCCGGCAGGCGCTGCGCCGCGACTGGCACCACGCCGTCCAGCAGGGCGGCCAGCATCGCTTCGGGCGGCGTGAGGCGCGTCAGCGGCATGGCGTGGCTCAGCCCGCGGCCTGGCTGCGTTGCAGCAGCGCGGCGAGGCGCGGTTCCGCCGCGCGCTGGGCCGCACGTTCGATCGCGCGGTAATCCGCCACCAGGTTTCGACCGGTATCGGTCAGCATCGCACCGCCGCCGCGATAGCCGCCGGTGCTTGCCTCCACCACCGGCGTGCCGAACTGCTTGTTCAGCGCATCCACCAGGTCCCAGGCGCGCTTGTAGCTCATGCCGAGGGCGCGGCCGGCGGCGGAGATCGAGCCTTCCCGGTCGATCGCTTCCAGCAGACGGATCTTGCCCGGGCCGATGCGGCCGGAGGGCAGGTCGATGCGCAGGCTCAACACGCCGGCCCCGGGCCGGGCCGGTTCTGCCGGTCGGGTCATGCTGGGAATCCTAGCATGGCAGACGCATCGGTTGAGGGCGGGCCAGCGATCACCCGATGATCGAAGGTGACCGCCTTCACCAGCGCCCAGAGCGCGAGCCCGGGCCGCAGGCCGAGGCGCGCGACGCTGTCGCGCGTCACGCGGGCGAGCAGCATCGTCTCGCCGACAGCAAGGCGCAGGAACTCCTCGGGTCCGTCGCCGGCGGGCAGGATCTCTGCCAGCACCGCGTGCAGGATGTTCTGGGTCGAGATGCCGCGCGGCTCCTCGATCGCCACGCTGATGTCGCGCGCACGCAAGCGCACGCGCACCCGCGTGCCCGGCGGCCCGCCTTCCAGCGAGGCGAGCAGCACGCCGCCGGGAAAGCCGAGCCGGGTGAGGCCACTCTCGCTGCCCAGCACGGTGCAGGGCAGCAGCACGCCGGCATCGCGCCGCGCCGCCAGGGGCAGGTCGGTGCGCGCGGTGAGGTCCTCGACCGGTCCGGCGGCGAGCACGCGGCCATGCTCCAGCAGCACGAGGTGATCCGCCAACGCGTCCACCTCCTCCAATGCGTGAGTCACGTAGAGGATCGGGATGCGCGCGGCGTCGCGCAGGCGCGCGAGGAAGGGGAGGACCTCGCCACGCCGAGGCGCGTCCAGCGCGGCCAGCGGCTCGTCCATCAGCAGCAGGCGAGGGCGTGCCAGCAGCGCGCGGCCGAGCGCGACGCGCTGCCGCTCGCCGCCCGAGAGGCGGCCGGGCCGGCGATCCAGCAGATGGCCGATGCCCAGCAGCGCGACGACGTCCTCGAAGCAGGGCCCGTCGGCGGCGCGCGGCGCCCGGCGCAGCCCGTAGCGCAGGTTGGTCGCGACGGAGAGATGCGGGAACAGCCGCGCATCCTGGAACACCACGCCGCAGCGCCGACGTTCCGGCGGCAGGAACAACTTCTCGCGCGTGTCCAGCAGCGTGGTGCCGGCGACGACGATCCGCCCCTCGTCCGGGCGCAGCAGGCCAGCGACGGCGGAGAGCACCGTGGTCTTGCCACAGCCCGACGGCCCGAACAGGGCGGTGACGCCGGATTCGGGAGCGGCGAAGGCGACATCGAGGGCGAAGCCGTCCCGCCCGAAGCGGTGGCGCAGCGCGACCTCCGGCATCAGGCGCGGCCGAGCAAGCGATGCATGCGCCGGGCGATGAGCTCCGCGAGCAACAGCCCGCCGATCGCCAGAGTGAAGGAGATCGCGGCAAGCCGCGCGGCCACTGCCTCGCCGCCCGGCGTCTGCGTTGCGGTGTAGATCGCCAGCGGCAGCGTCTGCGTCTCGCCCGGGATGTTGGAGGCGAAGGTGATGACCGCGCCGAACTCGCCGAGGCCGGCGGCGAAGGCGGTTACCGCGCCGGCGAGGATTCCCGGCGACATCAGCGGCAGGGTGACGGTGACAAAGCGATCGAGGGGGCCTGCGCCCAGCGTTCGCGCCGCCGCTTCCAGACCGGCATCGACACCTTCTAGCCCGAGCCTCACCGCCCGCACGATCAGCGGGAAGGACATCACCGCGGTGGCGAGCGCGGCACCTTCCGTCGTGAAGACCAGGCGGATGCCGAACCAGTCGTTGAGCGGCGCGCCGATCGGGCCCCGCACGCCGAACAGCATCAGCAGTGCCCAGCCGACCACCACTGGCGGCACGACCAGCGGCAGATGCACCAGCGCGTCCAGCAGCAGCCGTCCCGGAAACCGCCCGCGCGCGAGCAGCCAGGCGACGCCGATCGCTGGCAGCAGCGAGACCGCAACGGAGCGGGAGGCGACTTCCAGGCTCAGCCGGACGGCCTGCCACTCCTCCGCGCCCAGCATCACTGCGTCAGTTGGAAGCCGAAGCGCTGCCAGACCGGCGCCGCATCCGCGCCGGTGAGGAAGCGCAGGAAGTCGCGCGCCTGCGCATTGCCCTCGGCGCGGCGGGTGATCGCGAAGGGGTAGCTGACCGGCGGATGGCTGCCGGCGGGGAAGGTGGCGGCGACGCGCACGCCGCGCGTGGCGGCAGCATCGGTGGCGTAGACGATGCCGAAGGGCGCCTCGCCGCGCTCCACCAGCAGCAGCGCGGCGCGGACATTGTCGGCGCGCGCCAGGCGAGGCTCCAGCGCGCCCCACTGGCCCATCCATTGCAGCGCCGCGCGCGCATAGCGCCCCGCAGGCACATGCGCGGGATCACCGACCGCGAGGCGGCCATTCGCGCCGAGCAGCGCGGCGAGGTCGAAGCCCCGCGTCAGGGCGATGTCGCGCCGCGGGGCGTCGGCGGGCACGACCAGCACCAGCGCATTGGCCAGTGGGCTGATCCGGGTGTCGTTCGCGATCAGGTTGCGCTGCTGGAGATAGTCCATCCAGGGCTCGTCGGCGGAGAGGAAGAGATCGGCGGGCGCGCCCTGCTCGATCTGGCGGGCGAGGGCGGAGGAGGCGGCGAAGGACAGGCGCGGCGCCGGATGGCCCGCCGCCTGCCATTGCTGCGCCAGGGCGCGCAGCGCATCGGTCAGGCTGGCGGCGGCGAAGACCGTGAGCGTTGTCTGCGCGCGCACTGCCGGCGCCGCGACGACGCCGAAGGCGGCAGCGGTCGTGAGGAGGCAGCGTCGGCGCATCGGCAGTCTCCCGGCTCGTCGTATCCTATCGGAGATAACCATCTTCCCACCTGCTGTCCACAGGCAGCTTCCGGCAGCCGGCGCGCTCCTGGCTGTATTCGAATGTGTATGGCGGCGCCAGCCGGGTAGGCCCCGTTGCCAGCCCCGGCGCGACCTGCGATCACCCCCGCGAAGCAACCGGACGAGCAGGCGAGATGCGCATCCGCAGCGTGACGGCCGAGGTCGAGACACTCACGCCGCCGGCCGGCGCCAGCGGCTATGCCGGGCTCGAGGCGCCGGCGTTCCTGCGTTGCACGGTCACGACCGAGGACGGGCTGTCCGGGCAGGGCGTGACCGGGCGCTTCCTGGCCAACCAAGTCGCCGCGCTGATCGCCGATGGCTTCGGCCCGGCGCTGCACGGCAGCGATCCGCGGCGCATCGAGGCGATCGTTGCGCTGCTCACGACGCGCTTCGATCCGCGCGGCGCCGCCGGCGCCTTCGCCGCCGCACTCTCGGCGCTGGACATGGCGTTGTGGGACCTGCGCGCGCGGGCTCTGGACGAACCGCTGTGGCGGCTGCTCGGCGGGGCGCGCGCGTCCGTGGCCTGCTACGCCACAGTGGGGCTGCCCGGCTACACGACCGAAAAGCTCGTGGATGTGTGCCGCGCGGCGGTGGCGCAAGGCTATCGCGGCGTGAAGATGCTGGTCGCCGCGGGTGGGCGCGGCGTGGCGGAGGACGCGGCGCGGGTGCGCGCCGTGCGCGACGCGATCGGGCCCGCGCCGCTGCTCGTGCTGGACGCGAATTGCGCGATGACCGTCGCCGATGCCCGCCGCCTGGCGGAGCGCGTCGCCGACTGCGACATCGCATGGTTCGAGGAACCGGTGCGCGGCAACGACATCGAGGCGCTGGCCGAGCTGCGGCGCAGCGTGGCCGTGCCCATCGGCGCAGGGCAGATGATGGGCTCGCTCGCCTGGTTCCGCCGGGCGCTGGCCTCCGGCGCGGTGGACGTGCTGCAGCCCAACGCCGCCTTCTGCGGCGGCATCTCCGCCATGCTGCGCGTCATGGCGCTGGCCGAGGCGCATGGCGTGCCGGTGGCCCATGCCGGCGGCTGGGACATCGCCAATGCCGCGGTTCTGGCCGGGCATGCGCATGGCGGCCTGCTGGAGATGCACGGTGCGCAACTGGCGCTCCGCGCGCGTCTGGAGGAGGACATGGTGCCCGAAGGCGGCAGCCTGGCGCTGCCGGACCGGCCGGGCATCGGCTTCCGCTTCCGCGCGCGGGACTGAACGGGCGCGGGCCACGCTTCGTGCTGCTAGGATGCCGACATGCGAATCCTGGTGATCGAGGACGACGCGGCGACCGCCGACTACATCGCCAAGGGCCTGCGGGAGGCCGGCCATGTCGTGCAGCTCGCGCGCACCGGCAAGGAAGGCATGATGCTGGCGGCCGGCGAGAGCTGGGACGTGATCGTCACCGACCGCATGCTGCCCGGGCCCGACGGCCTGACTATCCTGCGCGCGCTGCGCGCTTCCGGCATCTCCACGCCCGTGCTGGTGCTGACGGCGCTGGGCGAGGTGGAGCGCCGGGTGGAGGGGCTGGATGCGGGCGCGGACGACTACCTCGCCAAGCCCTTCGCCTTCAGCGAGCTGCGCGCGCGGATTGACGCTCTCGGCCGCCGTCCCGCCGTGTCCCAGGACCCGGTGATGCTGCGCGTCGGCGACATCGAGATGGACCTGCTGCGCCGCGTCGTGCGTCGCGCGGGCCAGCCGGTGGAGCTGCTGCCCACCGAGATGCGGCTGCTGGAGTACATGCTGCGCCGGCCCGGCCAGGTGCTGACCAAGACCATGCTGCTGGAAGGCGTGTGGGACCTCAACTTCGATCCCTCCACCAACCTCGTCGAGGTGCATGTCAGCCGGCTGAGGCGCAAGCTGGCGCAGGAAGGCCAGCCGGGGCCGATCCAGACGGTGCGCGGCGCCGGCTACATCCTGGGCGAGCGCGGATGAGCTTCCTGCCGCGGCTCTTGCGCAGCTTCGCGCTGCGCACGGCGCTGCTGACGGCGGCGGCCGTCCTCGGCATCTCGGCGCTGGGCCTGGGCTTCGGCTGGCTGCGCAGCTCCGCGGCGCTGCAGGACGCGCTGGATGCGGAGATCCGCCAGCAGGCGGATGAACTGCTGCGCGAGTGGCGCTTCGGCGGCGCCGCTGCCTTGATGCTGTCGGTCGAGCTGCGCACGCGTGAACGCGCGCCGGGCGTTCTGCTGGTGCAGCTGCGCGCGCCGAGCGGCGCCGTCTTTGCCGGTGCGGCGCCATTGGCCGCCGCGCCGGCCGGGCTGCAGGGCTTCGCCACGGTCGCCACGACGGATGCCGAGGGGCCGCTGCGCGCCCTCGGCATCGCGCTGCCGGACGGCTTCCGGCTGATCGTCGCCGCGCGCATGCGCCTGGTGCTGGACACGGCGCAGACCTTGGCCTCCACGCTGCTGGCGGCGGGCGGGCTCGCGGTGCTGCTCGCACTCGTCTTCGGCCTGCTCACGGCCTGGCGCCTCGAAGGCAGGCTCCGTGCCGTCTCCGGCGCGGCGGAGGCGGTGATGCAGGGCGACATGGCGCGGCGCCTGCCGCTCTCCGGCGCGGCTGACGAGTTCGACCGCCTGGCCGGCACGGTCAACGCGCTGCTCGCGCGGCTGGAGGCGGTGCTCGAGGGCATGAAGCAGGTGACGGTGGATGTCGCGCATGACCTGCGCGGCCCGCTGTCGCGGCTGCGCCAGCGGCTGGAATCGGCGCTGGCGCAGCCGCGCGACGCCGCAGCCGACGCGGCGCTGCTGGAAGCGGCGCTGGAGGAGCTCGACACCGTCCTCGCCACCTTCGCCGCGCTGCTGCGCATCGCGCAGCTGGAGGCCGGGCCGGCGCTGGCGAGCGGTCAGGCGCCGGTGGTGAACCTTTCCGCCACCGTCGCGACGCTGGCGGAGGCCTACCAGGTTGCCGCGGAAGAAGCGGGACGCACCCTGGCGGCGGAGGTCGCGCCGGACCAGCGCGTGCATGGCGACCAGGCGCTGCTGCGGCAGATGCTGTCGAACCTGCTCGACAATGCGCTGGCGCATGGCGGCGAGCATGTGTCCGTCACGCTGCGCCCGGGCCCGGTTCTGGAGGTGGCCGATGACGGGCCCGGCATCCCGGCGGAGGAGCGCCCGCGCGTGCTGCGGCGCTTTTACCGGCTGGACCGCAGCCGCGGCACGCCGGGCAGCGGGCTTGGCCTCGCGCTGGTGGCGGCGGTGGCGCGGCTGCATGGCGCGGTGCCGGTGCTGTCGGACGCGGAACCCGGGCTGCGCGTGACGGTGGATCTCTCCGGCGCGCGGGCAAGCTGAAAAACTCTTCAGCCTCGTTTCGGGGACTTTGCAGGCGTCTCTCGCCATTCTTGCCGGAACGCACGGCGCAGGGGCGCCGCGCAGGACGACAGGAGAATTCAGCATGGACGTTCCCGCCACCGGGCCCGCCACCGGGCCGGCGAACGGCACCGGCCGCAAGCGCGCCCGCGCCGCCCTGCTCGGGCTGATGCTGGGCACGACGGCCCTGACCGGGTTCGCGCTTCACGCAACGCCGGCGCCCGCCGAGACGGCGCCCGCGCCGCAGGCGACGCTGCCGAACGGCGCCCCGGCCGCCGGCTTCGCGGCGCTCGTGAAGCAGGTCCGGCCCGCCGTGGTGACCATCACCAGCAGCGGTATGCCAGCGCGCGGCCCGATGGGCCAGCCGATGCCGGGCCGCAGCGGCCAGGCCGTGGGCTCCGGCTTCATCATCGACGCCGAGGGCTTCGTCGTCACCAACAATCATGTCGTGGACGGCGCGCAGCGCCTGACCGTGACGCTGGATGACGGGCGCCGCCTGAACGCGACGGTGGTGGGTCGCGACCCGCGCACCGATGTCGCGTTGCTGAAGGTGGAGGCCGGCGCGCCGCTGCCCTTCGTGCGCCTGGGCGATTCCGCCAAGGCGCAGCCCGGCGACTGGGTGGTCGCGATGGGCAATCCCTTCGGCCTCGGCGGCACCGTCACCACCGGCGTCGTCTCCGCGGTCGGGCGCGACATCGGCGCGGGGCCCTATGACGACTTCATCCAGGTGGATGCGCCGATCAACCAGGGCAATTCCGGCGGCCCGCTGTTCTCGCAGGACGGCAACGTCATCGGGATGAACACGGCGATCTTCAGCCCGAGCGGCGGCAGCGTCGGCATCGGCTTCGCCGTACCCTCGAACCTGATGCAGCGCGTGGTGGCGGACCTCAAGGCCAACGGCCGGGTGGAGCGCGGCTTCGTCGGCGTGGCGACGCAGGGCGTGGATGGCGCGATGGCCAAGGCGCTGCGCATGCCGGAAGCCGAGGATCGCGGCGATACGCGTGGCGCGCTGATCTCCAGCGTCGAGAAGGACAGCCCCGCGGCGAAGGCCGGGCTGCGCGCCGGCGACGTGGTGACCGAGGTGGACGGCCGCGCCGTCACCAGCCCGCGCGACCTGGCCCGCGCCATCGCCGACCAGCGGCCGGGCAGCCAGTCGAGCCTGAAAGTGTGGCGCGAGGGCGCGATGCGCACGGTGGCGGTCGAGATCGGCACGCAGCCGGGCGCGCAGGTCGCCGCCCGCCAGGGCGGCGCCGAGGCGGAGCAGCCGCGCATCGGCGTCGCGCTGGCCCCCATCACGCCGGAAGCCCGCCAGGCGCTGAAGCTCGGCGAGGACGCGAAGGGCGCGATCGTGGCGGATGTGACGCCGGACTCGCCGGCGGCGAAGGCCGGCCTGCGCCCCGGTGACGTGATCGTCGGTGTCGGCACGACGGAGACCGCCGATGCCGAGGCGACGGTGAAGGCCATCCGCGAGGCGGCGTCGAATGACGCTGTGGCGCTGCAGGTCCTGCGCAACGGCACGCGCAGCTTCGTGGCCGTGCCGCTGAAGCAGGCCTGATCGCGGACGCGCCGTGGGACAGGGAGGCCGGCGCAAACCGTGGCGGGTCGGCGGGAGGGTGGCGGGGCCACCCTCCCGTTTCCCGTTCCGGGCTGCCAGGATGTCCCACCACGGACGGGGGCGTCTGATGCGGATCGGGATCGACTCCTACTGCTACCATCGTCAGTTCGGCGACTGGTATCCAGGGCTGCAGCAGGACCCTGGCCGGCGCATGACCGTCTGGGATTTCCTCGATCGTGCCGCGTCGCATGGCGTGGCGGGCGTTTCGCTCGAAGCCTGCTACCTGCCGCTCGACGCCGCGAGCCTGGCGCGCATCGGCGAAAGGCTGGAGGCGCTCGGCCTCGACGCGGTCTGGGCCTGGGGGCATCCGGATGGGCTGCGTTCCGGCACGGATGCCGCGGCCGCCGCCGACCTGGTGCGCCACATCGGCATCGCGCGCTCCGTCGGCGCGAAGGTGATGCGCATCTGCGCCGGGAGCCGCCGCACGCGCCCGGCCTCCTGGGCGGAGCACCGCGCGCAGCTGCTGCCCATGCTCAAGCCGCTGGTCGCCGAAGCGGAGCGCCAGGACGTGGTGCTGGCGATCGAGAACCACATCGACCTGCTGGCCGAGGAGCTGGCCGAGATCGTCACGACCATCGGCTCCCCGCATCTCGGCGTCTGCCTCGACACCGCCAACAACCTGCGGATGTTCGAGGATCCGGTGAAGGTCGCCGGGCTGCTCGCACCGTTCACGCGGGCGACGCATGTCAAGAACATCGGCGCGCGGCGCGGGCAGGACCCGAAGACCTTCGCCTTCTGGCCGAGCGTGCCGCTGGATGCGGGGCTCGTGGACCTCGACGCCGTGCTTCGGCTGCTGCGGGACGCCGGCTATGGCGGCCTGCTGGCGCTCGAGATCGACTATCTCGACCCGGACTACGGCACGGAGGAGGAGCCGATGATCGCGCGCAGCCTGGAATGGCTGCGGCAGCGCGTCGCGACGGTCGATGCCTGAGGCCGGCTTGCCCGTGGCGCGGCTTGCGGGTGGAATGGCGTCCGGCAGCACATGGCAGGAGGTCGCGCGGCAATGACCGTGCTGGATGGCGCAACGCGGCTGCACCTGATCCTCGGCGACCCGATCGCGCAGGTGAAGTCACCCGGCGGCGTCACGCGCTGCTTCGCGGCGCGCGGCCGCAACGCGGCGATGCTGCCCGTGCATGTGACCGCGGCCGAGTTCGACGACTTCGTCCGCGGCGCAAGCCTGGCGCGCAACCTGGACGGGCTGACGATCACGGTGCCGCACAAGTTCGCTGCCGCGCGGCACTGCGCGACGCTGACGGAGCGCGCGCAGCTGCTCGGCGCGGTGAACGTCATGCGGCGCAATCCCGATCGCAGCTGGCATGGCGACATGCTGGATGGCGCCGGCATGGTGGCCGCAATCCGCGCCTGCGGTGGCGAGCCCGCCGGCCGCCATGCGCTGCTGGTCGGCGCGGGCGGCGCCGGCACCGCGATTGCGCAGGCCCTGCTGGAGGCAGGCGTCGCCTCGCTGGCGCTGCACGATGCCGATCCGGCGCGGGCGGAGGCGCTGCTGGCGCGGCTACGGCCGGTGTCGGGCGGCGTGCCGCTGCGCGGCCTCGCGGCGGCGGAACCCGAAGGCTGCACGCTGGTCGTGAACGCGACGCCTGCGGGCATGCGGCCGGAGGATCCGTTGCCCGTGCCGCCGGAGCGGCTGCGCGCCGACATGTTCGTCGCCGACGTCATCACCGCGCCCGAGGTCACGCCGCTGCTCGCCGCGGCGCGCGCGCTCGGTTGCGGCACCTCGACCGGCGTGGACATGTTCGGCGCCCAGGTGGAGCTGATCGCCGACTTCCTGCTCGGCGGCGCCTGACTTACGCGCGCCCCGCCGCGTGGCGCGCGGCGATGAAGGCGAAGGTGAGCGCCGGCCCCAGCGTGATGCCCGGCGCAGGATAGACGCCGCCCATCACCGACTGCATGTCGTTGCCGCAGGCATAGAGGCCGCCGATCGGCCGCTCGTCATGCCCCAGCACTTGTGCATCCGTATCCGTGACGAGCCCCGTCGCCGCGCCGATGTCGCCCGGCCACAGGCGGATCGCGTAGAAGGGCGGTGTGCCGATCGGGCCAAGATTCGGGTTGGGCAGGCCACGCGAGCCATCGCCGTTCACGCGGTGATAGGCGGTGCTGCCGCGGCCGAATTCCGGATCCTCGCCGCGCGCCGCGTAGTCGTTCATGCGCGCAACCGTCTCCGCCAGCTTCGCGGCGTCGATCCCGAGCTTCGCCGCCAGTGCCGCGAGCGTCGGCGCCTCGGTCAGGTAGCCGTCGGCGAGATAGGGCGCGAGGCCGCGCCCGCCGGGTCGCACCATCCCGAGGCCGTAGCGCCGCAGCCCCTCGCTGTCGGTGACGAGGAAGCAGGGGATCGTCGGCGCCGTGGCATGCGCGGCGTACATCGCGCGCGCGAACAGGTGGTAGGAAGTCGCCTCGTTGACGAAGCGCCGGCCCGCCGCATTCACCGCGATCACGCCCGGCTTGCCGCGGTCCAGCACGAAATGCGGGAACACCGCCATGCTGCCATCCGCGCGCTTGCGCACCGAGACCGGCGCCCAGAAGGCGTTGTCCAGCGCGCCCTCGCCGTAGCGCGCGCCGAGCCCGACGGCGAGGTCGTGCAGTTCCCCGGTGTGGCCAGGCGCGGCAGGGCTGAAGGCGGCGAGCGGAGCGGGCAGCATCGCCGCGCGACGCGTCGGGTGGCGGTTGAAGCCGCCGGTCGCGAGGATCACGCCGTGCCGGGCCAGCACGCGGCGCCTGACGCCGCCGCGGGCGAGCACCACGCCCTCCACGCCGGCGGGCCCATGCAGCAGATCCTCCACCTTCGCCTCGGTCTCGATCTCCACGCCGCGCGCATCGAGCGATGCCAGAAGGCGCCCGACCAGCGCATTGCCCATGAGTAGCCGCGTACCGCGCGGATGCCGCAGCCGGTCCACGGCATGGCGCGAGAGCAGGCGCACCGCATGGCGGAAGGAGGCCCAGGACCGCGTCATGTTCATCAGGTGCGGGATGTCGTCCCGATCCACCATCATGCCGCCCAGCACGGTGAATTCCGGGATGGGCGGCCGGATCAGCGCGAGTCGCGCGCCGAGCTTCCGCGCGTCGAAGGGCACGGGCTCCAGCGCCCGGCCGCGGAGCGTCGCGCCGGCGACCTCCTGGATGTAGTCGGGATGCAGCGGGCGGGCGCGGAAGCGCACCTCCGTCTCCGCCTCCAGCCTTGCGATGGCGCGCGGCCCGTTCTCCAGGAAAGCGCGGCGCATGGCCTCGCTGGAATGGTTGCCGACCGCGTTGCGCAGGAAGGCGGCGGCGTTCTCGGCATCGTCCTCGGCGCCGACCTCTGCGGCATGAGTCGTCCCGGGCACCCAGGTGGTGCCCGCCGACCAGGCGGTGGTGCCGCCGAGGAGGGCCGTGTGCTCGACCAGCAGCGGGTGCAGCCCGTCCAGCGCGGCGAACAGCGCCGCCGCCATCCCGGCGCCGCCGCCGCCAATGACGATCAGGTCGCGCGTTTCCGTTTCCATGCCCCGGCTCCCCGGCCGTGCAGTGCGCCGGCATGCGGTGGGCGGAGGCTAGTCCGGCGCCGCGCGGCCCGGCAACCGGCAGGGGCCGCCGCCGGGAGGTTCCCAAGCCCGCCCGCAGCCGGCAGGATGCGCCCGTCATCGAAAGGCGTGGCGCGCGCTGCCCGCCGCAGGAGGGAGGAAACGTCATGATCACCCGCAGGACATTCGGGGCGCTGGCGGCCGTGCCGTTGCTGGGCGGGCTGCGCCAGGCCGCGGCGCAGGAGGCATTCCCGAGCCGCGACCTGCTCGGCCTCATCCAGTGGGGCGCCGGCGGCGCCACGGACGTGACCTCCCGTGCCGTCACGCCGCATGTCGAAGCCGCGCTCGGCCACAAGATCGTGCTGCAGAACCGTCCCGGCGGCAGCGGCGCCATCGCGATGACGGCCGTGCACACCGCGAATCCGGACGGCTACACCCTGCTCTACGCCGCGGAGAACCCGCTGCTCTATGGCGTGCTGAACCTCTCCCGCATCGACTTCGTGCAGGAGTTCTATGCGGTGAACGTGCTGGCGCGCGGCGTGCCGGTGATCGTCACCAATCCGGACCGGCCCTGGCGCACGCTGAAGGACCTGGTGGACGAGATGCGGCGCAATCCGGGCCGCGTGCGCATGGCCGGCACGGGTCCGGGCGGCCAGCCGCATGTGATCAGCTCCATGCTCTCCACCCTCGGCAACATCCGCCACATCTCGGTCCCCTTCGATGGCGAGGGGCCGGGCCTGACGGCGCTGCAGGGCGGCCATGCGGACTTCATGCCGGCGGGCTCCGGCGCCGCGGCGGAGCATGTGCGTGCCGGCAGGCTGCGCGCGCTCGCGGTTTGGAACACCGAGCCGCTGCCGAGCTTCCCCGGCGTGCCGCCCGCCACCGCGGACTTCCCGGAGCTCGCGCGCTTCATGCCCTGGGGCTCCTTCTACGGCGTGTGGGTCAAGCGCAGCGTGCCGGCGGACCGGCGCGACAAGCTCGTGCAGGCCTTCAAGACCGGCGCGACGAACCCGCAATTCGTCGAGCTGATGCAGCGCAACGGCAACGTCGTGATGAACATCTCGGGCGACGAGGCCGACCGCTTCCTCAAGCGCTGGCAGTCGGTGACGACCTGGACGCTGCAGGAGGCCGGCGCCGCCCGCACCTCGCCGGCAGAGCTCGGAATCCCCCGTCCGTAATCGCGCAGGCGCCCCGGCCGTTTGGTCGGGGCGCCGCGACACCGGGAGGCGCGCGATGGAGCAGACGCTGCGCCGGCGGCAGCCGGGCGAGACCGTCTTCGGCTATGCCCTGCTATTGCTGGGTCTGTTCGTCATGGCAGAGGGCTACCGCATCGACGGCCTCTATTCGCCGAGCTCCGCCGGCGTGTTTCCCGCGCTGGCCGGCCTGGTGATGACCGTCTCGGCGCTGGCGATCATCCGCCGCATCCACCGCATGCGGCCCGCCCACATCCCCGAAGGCTCCGGCACCGCCCGCGAATTCGTCCGACGGACCACGCCGGCCGATGTCGCGGTGATGGCGGCGCTGATGCTGGCCTACATGCTCGCGCTGGAGCCGGTGGGCTTCCTCGGCGCTTCCTTCGCGTTCCTGTTCCTCTCGATCTTCTACCTGCATCGCGGCGGGCTGCTGACGGCGCTGCTCGTCTCCACCGGTTCGCTGGCGGCGATCTGGGTGGTGTTCCGCGTGCTGTTCACCGTGGTCCTGCCGAGCGGCTGGCTGTTTCGATGAGCGACAGCCTCTCCTACTTCCTGATGGCCTGGACGGATCCGCAGCTTCTGCTGCTGACCGCGGCCGGCACCTTCGCGGGCATCTATATCGGCGCCATCCCGGGCCTGTCCGTCACCATGGCGGCCTCCATCCTGATCTCCTTCACCTTCTCCTGGGACGTGAATCCCGCCCTGGCGCTGATCGCCGGCGTGTTCATGGGCGGCGTCTATGGCGGGTCGCGCAGCGCGATCCTGCTCAACATCCCGGGCGCGCCGGCGGCCATCGCCACGGCGCTCGACGGCTTTCCGCTGGCCAAGCGCGGCGAGGCCGGCGTCGCGATCGGGCTGACCACCGTCTGCTCCTTCCTCGGCGGCTTCGTCGGCATCGCGGCGCTGGCGATCGCAGCGCCTGCGATCTCCGAATTCGCGCTGCTCTTCGCGCCGCGCGACTACCTGCTGCTGGCGGTGATGGGCCTGCTGCTGGTGGGCAGCCTGTCGGGAGAATCCCTCGCCAAGGGGCTCTATGCCGGGGCACTGGGCGTGGCGCTCGGCATGGTCGGCATGGATCCGATGACTGCGGAAGGCCGCTTCACCTTCGGCACGGTGCAACTGCTGGGCGGCATCCCCTATGTCGCCGCGATGATCGGCTTCTTCGGCGTGTCCGAAGCGCTGGCGCAGCTCCACAACCTCAAGGCGCCGCGGATCAAGCAGGATGTGTCGCGCATCCTGCCCTCCTGGTCGCTGCTTCGCCGCTACCTGCCGCTGTCGCTGCGCAGCTCGGCGATCGGGGTGGTGATCGGTGCGCTGCCGGGCACCGGCGGCGACATCGCGGCGCTGATGGCCTACGACCAGGCGAAGCGCACGGTGAAGAACCCGTCACGGCCCTTCGGCGAGGGCGCCTATGAAGGCGTGGTGGCGCCTGAATCCGCGAACAACGCCGCGGTCGGCGGCGCCTACATCCCGATGCTGACGCTCGGCATCCCGGGCGATGCCGTGACGGCCGTTATCATCGGCGCGCTGTTCATCCACGGGCTGAAGCCGGGCCCGATGCTGATGATCGAGACGCCGCACCTGTTCTGGTTCACGGTCGGCAACCTGACGCTGGCCAACATCTTCATGCTGGTCTTCGGGCTGAGCGGCATCCGCTTCTTCGCGAAGGTGGTGGAGACGCCGCCTGGCATCCTGATTCCACTGATCCTGATCCTGTCCGTTGTCGGCACCTATGCGATCCAGAACAGCGTCGTGGACGTCTACTGGATGCTCGGCTTCGGCCTGTTCGGCTACTTTCTCAGGATCTACGGCTTCCAGGTGGGGCCGGTCGTTCTCGGCATGATCCTCGGCCCGCTGATGGACACCTCCTATCGCCGCGCGATGATCTCCGCCGGTGACGACCCGGTGGCCTTCGCGCAGGAATTCGTGACCAGCCCGCTTTCGCTGGTGCTTGCGCTGGCGGTGGCGCTGCTGGTCATCAGCCAGACGCCGCTCTGGCGCGGCATCAGGGCGCGCCTCGCGGGCGGCTGAACCGGGGAACCGGCGGCGCCGCCGGGCGGTTCACGTCGCATCGCGACCGTCGAGCCCAGGTGCCGCACCGTGTCCAGCTTTCCGCGTGATCCGGCCTTCGACAGCACTTTCGCGCTTCTGCGGGAGGGCTATCGCTTCATTCCGGCCCGCTGCGAGCGGCTCGACACGGATGTGTTCGAGACGCGGCTGATGCTCCGCCGCGCCATCTGCATGCGTGGCGAGGAGGCGGCGCGCATGTTCTACGCCCCGGATCGCTTCACCCGCCGCGGCGCCCTGCCGCAGACCACGCTGCGCCTCCTGCAGGACAAGGGCAGCGTGGCGACGCTGGACGGCGCCGCGCATCGAAGGCGCAAGGCCATGTTCATGTCGCTCATGGGTGCCGAAAGCCTCGCCGCGCTCGAGGCCGCGGCGGAGGATGCCTGGCAGGCGCGCATCGCCACCTGGCCCGCGCGGCAGGATGTGGTTCTGCTGGACGAAGCGCATGCGGTTTTCTGCCGTGCTGCCTGCCGCTGGGCCGGCATACCGCTTCCCGAAGCCGAGACACCGGCGCGGACGCGCGAACTCGCCGCGATGATCGCCGGCGCGGGCGCGTTCGGGCCATCCGTCCTCAAAGCGCTGCGGCTGCGCCGGCGCACCGAGCGGTGGGCGAGCGGCCTGGTCCGCCAGGTGCGGCGCGGCGCGCTCCAGGCCCCTGAGGGTAGCGCCTTGCGCGTCTTCGCCGAGCATCGCGATGCCGAAGGACAGCTGCTGCCGCCCGGCACCGTCGCGGTGGAGCTGATCAACATCCTGCGCCCGACGGTGGCGGTGGCGCGCTTCGTCGTCTTCGCCGCGCTCGCCCTGCACCGCGAGCCGGCGTGGCGACGCCGCCTGGCCGCAGCACCGACCTCCGCGGAACTGGAAGCCTTCGTCCAGGAAGTGCGGCGCTTCCATCCCTTCTTTCCGATGGTCGCCGGGCGCGTGCGCGCCGCCTTCGACTGGCGCGGCCATCACTTCCGGGACGGCGACTGGGTGCTGCTCGACCTCTACGGCACCGATCACGACCCGCGCATCTGGGGCGATCCCGAGGTGTTCCGGCCCGAACGCTTCCACGACTGGGATGGGAGCCCGTTCAATTTCGTGCCGCAGGGCGGCGGCGAGCACTTCACCGGGCATCGCTGCCCCGGCGAATGGGCGACGATCGCGCTGATGCGCGGCGCGGTGCGCCTGCTGGCGCGCCTGCCTTGGGACATGCCGGAGCAGGACCTGACCGTGGACCTCTCTCGCATGCCGGCGCAACCCCGCAGCGGTGTGATCCTTCGGCTCGCGCCGCCCGGCTGATGCCGCGCCGACAGTTGCCTACCCACCCGCCTCCTTCGCCTGCGTGCCCGGCGGTACGAAAACCTCCAGCGCGCCGGGCAGCACGCGGAAGCGCGCCGGCGTGGTGGTGAGCAATTCGCCATCGGCATCCACGCGGCGCGCGCGCCGCGTCCGGAGCTCGACCTCGGCGCAATCGGCCGCACGGACCTGGCGCCAGCGCCGCTGAGTCCCGGACCGCAACGCCGGGAACAGTGCGGCGAGCCACCAGGCGCGCTCGAATTCCAGGCTGTAGAGATGCAGCAGCCCGTCATCCGGCTCCGCATGCTCCGCCACCACCATGCCGGCGCCGTAGTAGCGCCCGTTCCCCACGGCGATTTGCAGCGTGCGCACCACCTCGACGCGTTCGCCGTATCGGAGCTCGGCGTGGAAGGGGCGCGCACGGGGCAGCGCGCGCAGCGACGCCAGCGCATAGGCGAGCCGCCCCCAGCGTCGCTTCAGATCGGTCGTGAGCTCGCGCGTGATCGCCACGCTGAGGCCGATGCTGGCGACGTTGAAGAAGGGCCGGCCGTTCACCTCGCCGAGATCGATGCGGCGCCGCTCGCCTGCCAGGATGATGCGTGCGGCGGCCTCGGGGTCCGGCGGAATGCCGAGCGTGCGGGCCAGGTCGTTGGCCGTGCCCATCGGCAGGATGCCGAGCGGCAGCTGCGTGGCGAGCAGGGCGGACGCCGCGGCGTTCATCGTGCCGTCGCCGCCGCCGAGCACGACCATGTCCACCTCTTTCGCATGCCGACGGATTGCGGCCGGCATGGCTTCGTGGCCGGGCCACGCGAGCTGCGTCAACTCCACCCCGCCCTCCGCAAGGACCGCGGCCGCCGCTTCCATGCTGTGCCGCGCCGCGCGCGTCTTCGCGTGGCAGATCAGGAGGGCGCGACGTCTTCCGGCGGCAGGAGCTTCCGCCTGGCACTCGCTGCAACTTCGCATCCTGCCTTTCCCCTCCGAACGGCACGCCTGCGCACGGAGCGCGCGCCAGGGTGGAGAGGTTCCCGCTGCGGAGGCATCCGCGGTGCGATCAGCGCGCTGTCTCGCCGGGTCCGCCGATCGCGGGCGACAGCGGCGGAGGCGACGGGATGCGCCAGGTGATGGTGCGCGTGCGGCAGGGCAGCGGCGCGGAGGTGCTCGCGGTGGCGGCCGCCTGCGGCGGGGCGAACATGGCCCGCATCGATGCGCGGGACGGCCGGGGCGCGGTCGAGCTGGTCCTGCTCAGCCTGCCGAACAGCGCGGTGGGGCCGCTGCTCTCGGAGCTGGAGCGGCTGCCGGACCTGCATGTCACGCTGGCGCCGCAGGGCGTTTTCGCGCTCCGGCCGCCGCCCTCCGAGGCACCGGACCAGGTCACCGATGTCGGCGCACGCAGCCCGATCGAGGTCTTTCTCGGCGGGCTGCAGAGCGTCGGTTCGTGGAGCGGCTTCCTGGGCTATGCCGCCGCGGCGGGGGTGGTGGCGTGGATCGGCCTGTTAACCGGAACGATTTACCTGCTGACGGCGGCGATGCTGATCGCCCCCTTCGCCGGCCCTGCGATGAACGCCGCCTTAGCGACGGCGCGCGGCGATGGGGCGCTGCTTGGGCGTTCCGTGGCCCGCTACTTCTCCGCCCTGCTGGTCAGCATCGCGGTCGCGGCGGCGCTGAGCCTCGCGCTCGGCCAGCGGATCGCCACGGAACTGATGACGGAGACCAGCGCGCTGTCCTCCGTCGCGGTGCTGCTGCCGCTGGTGGCCGGCGCGGCAGGCGCGCTCAACCTCTGCCAGTCGGAGCGCAGCAGCCTCGTCAGCGGCGCCGCCACGGGCATGCT
This sequence comes from Falsiroseomonas bella, assembly GCF_003173615.1. GTDB lineage: Bacteria > Pseudomonadota > Alphaproteobacteria > Acetobacterales > Acetobacteraceae > Falsiroseomonas > Falsiroseomonas bella. The sequence continues at coordinate 205,000 of NZ_QGNA01000002.1, forward strand.
CGTCGCGGCGTCCCTGGCACCGCCGGCGGCCGTGCTGGGGATGGCCTGGGTGATCGGCGAGCGGGAGATGATGGTCTCCGCCGCCTTCGTGCTGCTGTTGCAGCTGTTCGGGATCAACCTTTCCGCCGCCGCGGTGTTCCGACTGCAGGGGCTCACGCCAAGCGGCGCCCGCTATGTCCGCGGAAGGTGGCCGGTGACCTGGTTCGCCGCCGGCGTTTCCTCCCTCGCGCTGGCAGGGCTGCTGGCCTGGCAGTTCGCCGATCCGCCGGCGCTCCAGCGCTCGACGCGCGCGCAACGCGCCGTCGCGGCGGTGCATGAGGCGGTGAAGGAGAGCGGCGCCGCGCGCCTGCTGGAGGCACGTGTGCGCTTCGCGGGCAGCGAACACGACGAGAGGCCGCGCCTGCTGGTCGAGGTCTATGCGCAGCCCAACCGCGACGCGGAGCGCGAGGCCGTGCGCCAGGAGGTCATCCGGGCCATCCGCAGTCGCATCGCGGACCGCTTCGAGGCGACGCCCTTCGTCGCGGTCACGCTGCTGGACGGGGCGTGAGCGCCGCTATTCCGGCTCGCCGACTTCCACCTGTCCCTTTCGCTGCAGCCAGCGCGCCAGCAGCCAGAACATCAGTGCCCAGGCCGCACCGACGGTCCAGCCGGCCAGCACATCCGTCGGCCAATGCACGCCGAGATAGACCCGGCTGATGCCGACGAGGACCGCGAGCAGGATGGAGACGCTCAGCACGAAAGCCTTGATGCGACGCTGCGGCTGCACGCGGGCGAGCAGCGCACCGAGCGTCAGGTAGACGATGGCCGCCATCATGGAATGACCGCTGGGGAAGCTGGCGGAGACCACATGCGCGCCATGCGGCACAAGGTCCGGCCGCGGCCGGTCGAACAGGTCCTTCAGGACGAAGCTGGCGAGCATGCCGCTGCCGGTGGCCAGCAGCAGCAGCCAGGCCGCGCCCCGCATCCGCCGCAGCGCAAGGAAGGCCGCGACGACCAGCGTTAGAAGCGTCAGGACCGCGATGCCGCCGAGCGCGGTCACGTCGCGGCCGATCTCCTCCACCCAGGGCGGGCCCAAGGGATCGGCGGGATCTCCTGGCGTGCGCAGCAGCAGCAGCACCGCGCGATCGATGGCGGCGGTCTCGCCCTCCAGCACCTCGTCCGCAAGCTCGACGAAGGCCCAGACGCTGCCGGCGATCAGCAGCACCAGCAGGACGGCGCCGGCCTCCAGCCGCTCGCCGAGCGAGACGGCGGCACGCCGCAGGCGTGCGCCGCGGCCGAGGGCGGCATCGCGCTTCATCGGGACCGTCACGCCAGTCGCCCTAAGGTGTCCACGGCAGCGGGCGCAAGCGAGACAGGATCTCGCGCGTGGATATCGGCAGGCGCCTCTGGGGCATCTTGGAAGGCTCTTTCGAATGCAGTGGCGCGCGGCGCGTGCCTAGCCGTGGTCGGGCGTCTCCTTCTCCGTCCTGGCGCTGCGGCCCGGCAAGACGGATGCGGCGATCTCCCGCGCCGTGTTCTTCAGCACGCTGCCCAGCTCCGGCTCGCCGAACATCGAGGAGAACAGCGCCCGCGCCTGGCTCAGCGTGATGTGCGGCGGCAGCGGCGGCACGTTCGGATCGGTGTAGAACTCCACGAGCGTCGGCCGGTCCGACGCGAAGGCCTCGTCCCAGGCTGGACCGACCTGGTCCGGATGGTTCACGAAGATGCCCTTCAGGCCGAGCATCTCCGCATAGCGGTGATAGGGGATGTCCGGCAGGCTCTGCGAGCCGAGGAATTTCGGATCCCCCGCCATCGCCCGCTGTTCCCACGTCACCTGGTTCAGGTCGCGGTTGTTGAGGACGAGCACCACCAGCCGCGGATCACTCCAGCGCTGCCAGTATTTCGAGACGGTGATCAGGCCGTTCATCCCATTCATCTGCATCGCGCCGTCGCCGCAGACCGCGACCACCGGCCGGTCGGGATGCGCGAATTTCGCCGCGATCGCATAGGGCACGCTCGAACCCATGGTCGCGAGGCCGCCGGAGAGCGAGGCCATCATGCCGCGCCGTATCTTCACGTCCCGCGCATACCAGTTGGTGTGGGAGCCGGAATCGCCCGCGATGATGCAGTGGTCCGGCAGGCGCGGCGACAGCTCCCAGAACACGCGCTGCGGGTTCAGCGGCTCCGCCTCGTTCATGGCGCGGGATTCCAGCACCTTCCACCACTCGGCGACGTTGCCCTCGATGCGTTCCCGCCAGCTTCGGTCAGCCTTGGGTCGCAGGAGCGGCAGCAGCGCTTCCAGCGTCGCCCGGCTGTCGCCGACGAGGTTGATCTCCATCGGGTAGCGCAGGGAGAGCATGGCGGGATCGATGTCGATCTGCACACCACGGGCCTGCCCCTCCTTCGGCAGGAACTCGGAATAGGGGAAGCCGCTGCCCACCATCAGCAGCGTGTCGCATTCCGCCATCATCTCGTAGCTCGGCCGCGTGCCGAGCAGGCCGATGGAGCCCGTGACGAAGGGCAGGTCGTCCGGCACGGCGGCCTTGCCGAGCAGCGCCTTCGCCACGCCCGTGCCGAGCCGCTCCGCGACCGCGATGATCTCGTCCCTCGCCCGCAGCGCGCCTGCGCCGACCAGCATGGCGACCTTCGATCCGGCGTTCAGCACGTCGGCGGCGCGCCGCAGCTGCTCCTGCGTCGGGATCACCAGCGGGCGCTCATAGCCGATGCCGGAATGCACCGTGCCGTGCCGGCGCGGCGGCGTCTCGACCGCGTTCAGTTCCTGCAGGTCGTTGGGCAGGATGATACAGGTCACGCGCCGTTCGGCCATGGCGATGCGCATGGCGCGGTCGAGCAGGTGGCGAATCTGCTCCGGCACGCTCGCCTGCTGCACGAAGGCGCCGGCCACGTCCTTGAACAGCGTGTGCAGGTCCACTTCCTGCTGGTAGTGGCCGCCCAGCGCGGCACGCGCCTGCTGGCCGACGATCGCCAGCACCGGCATGTGATCCAGCCGCGCATCGTAGAGCCCGTTCAGCAGGTGGATGGCGCCGGGCCCGGAGGTGGCGAGACAGACGCCGACTTCACCGGTGTATTTAGCATGTGCGCAGGCCATGAAGGCGGCCATCTCCTCGTGGCGCACCTGCACGAAGTCGATCGCACCCTCGGTCCGGTCCAGCGCGCCGATCAGGCCGTTGATGCCGTCGCCGGGGTAGCCGAAGACGCGCCGCACGCCCCAGTCCTGCAGCCGCTGCCAGAGGAAGTCGCTGACCGTCTTCGCCATGATCCACCTCGATGCCGCTGCGCCTTCGGAGGGCAACGCCGCGCGGCGCATGGCCGTTCCGGCGCCGCCGCGGCGGCGCGGGAACCGCGGGGCGCCTCCCTGCCTTCCGGTTCGCTGCTTCCGACGGTTGCCAACTTCAACGGAGACGATCCATGCGCAAGGCGTTCGGCCTGGCCTTCCTTCTTTCGCTGCCCCTTGCCGCCGGGACGCAGGCCCAGGCAGGGTTGCAGCCACAACTGCCGGAGGGCACGCCACAGGCCCAGGGCAGCTTTATCGATCCCAAGGGCGAGCGGATCGGCTCGGCGCATCTCGCTGACACGCCGAACGGCGTGCTGATCACGGTCGAGCTGCGCAACCTGCCGCCCGGCGTGCACGCGTTTCATGTGCACGAAACCGGCCGTTGCGAGGCCGATGGCGGTTTTCGGTCGGCCGGCGGCCATTACGCGCCGCGTGGCCACCAGCATGGCTACCTGGTGCAGGGCGGCGCACATGCGGGCGACATGCCGAACCAGCAGGTCGGCGAGGACGGGATGCTGCGCGCCCAGGTGATGAACGACAAAGTCACCCTCCGCCCGGGCGAGGCGTCGCTGCTGGACAGGGATGGCTCCGCCATCGTGCTGCATGCGCAGGCCGACGACCATCGCAGCCAGCCTGCCGGTGATGCCGGAGGGCGCATCGCCTGCGCGGTGATCGAACGGCGCGGCTGAGCTGGATCGGGCGGCGGCGTAACCTCTCCGGGTCGTGATCGAGCGGCGCGGCAAGGTCGAGGCCGCTGTGCGTTGGCGCGGGAGATGCCCCAGGACGAAGGCACCCGTGGCGTGGATGGCGAAGGCCCCGCGCTCTCCCGCCCGAGGCTGCGGGCATGGCTCGCCGAGTTCCGTTCCGAACTCGGCGACCTGGTCGTGCATGTCGTCATGCATTGGCGGCTGGTGCTCGGCCTGGGCGTCGCGGCGCTCGTTGCCGCGCTGCTGTTCGCCTGGTCGGGCGTGTACAGCGTCGCGGCCAGCACCGGGCACTATCCCTTCTTCCGCACCTTTCTCGGCTTCGCGCTGGAGCAGTCGGTGCGCACGCACAGCATCGGCATCACGGCACCTGCGCTGGACGATCCCGGCATGATCCGTCGCGGCGCCGGTCACTACCAGGGCGGCTGCGCCCCCTGCCATGGTGCGCCCAGCCAGGCGCGCAACCCGATCACGCGGCGGATGCTGCCGGAGCCGCCCTACCTGCCGGATGTCGTCGCGCGCTGGACGTCCGCGGAGCAGTTCTGGATCGTGCGGCATGGCATCAAATACGCGGGCATGCCGGCCTGGGTGGCGCTCGGGCGCGAGGACGAGGTCTGGTCGGTCGTCGCCTTCCTGCGACGCCTGCCGGACATGGATGCGCCGACCTATCGGCAGCTGGCCTTCGGCCCGGCCGCCGGGGCGACGGAGGACGCATCGGAAGGGCTGCGGCTGCTGCTGCTCAACGGCCCGGTCGGGAATGCGGTCGCCGCCTGCGCCCGCTGCCACGGCGCGACGGGTGCGGCGCAGGATGATGCCTTCCCGCGGCTCGACCTGCAGACGGCGCCCTATCTCTACGAGGCCCTGCAGGCCTATGCGCTCGGGGCGCGGCCCAGCGGCATCATGCAGCCGGTCGCGGCCGAGCTGAACCAGGCCGAGATGCGGTTGCTGGCCGACCATTACGCGGGCCAGCCGCAGGACGGCGCCGTGCGCGCGCAGACCGCGTCGGCGGAGGTGCTGGAACTCGGACGCCGGATCGCGCTGAAGGGCGTGCCGGAGCGTGGCGTCGCCGCCTGCGCATCCTGTCACGGTCCCAAGGCCGGCGGCATGCCGGCGCTCTATCCGCGGCTGGAAGGCCAGCATGCCTGGTATGTCGCGCAGCAGCTACGGCTGTGGCTGCGCGGCGTGCGCGGGGGTGAGCGGGAGAAGCCGCTGGCCAGGGTGATGGCGCGCGCGGTCGGCATGGACCCGGACGACCCGCCCGCGGAGCCGCCGCTCGACAACGCGGCGATCGAAGCCGTCGCTGCCTGGTACGCCTCGCTGCCGCCGGCCAGCCGCAGCGCCGTCGCGGCGACACGATGAGGCGCCGTGCCTTCGCCACCGCGGCGCTGCTCGCCCTCCTGCTCCTTGCGGGCTGCGGGCCGGGGGATGTGGGGGAGTCGAAGGTCCTGGTGGAAGGCGATCCCGCCAGCGGCCGTCGCATTATCGCGCGCCTCGACTGCGGCGCCTGCCACGCGATTCCCGGCGTGCGCCCCTCACGCGGGCGGGTCGGGCCTTCGCTCGAGGGCTTCGGCCGGCGCGGCTACATCGCCGGCCAGTTCCCGAACAGGCCGCCGGTGCTGGTGCGCTGGGTCAGCGCGGCGCCGGAGATGGACCCGCGCACCGCCATGCCGGGCTTCGCCCTGACGGAGCGCGAGGCGCGCGACATCGCCTCCTACCTCTACACCCTGCGTTGAGGCGAACCGCGAAGTCTGGCCCGGGAAACCTTCGGGGCGCTGGCTCGCTTCACTTCGGAAGCATCTTGACCACCGATCCACGACAGGGCCTCAGTCCAGCCGAACATGCGGCGGTCGAGGAGCGCGCGGCGCGGCTGCGCGGCCGTCATCCACGCCGTCGTACGCCGGCATGGCGAGGAGGAGCTGCTCCGGCCGGCCTGATCCTGCCGGCGCTGATCGGCAACATCATCGGCGGCACCGGCCTCTTCGCCCTGCTGGCCCATGCCCGGACGGAAGGCGCGGGCGCGTCGTGTTCCGCTGCGACCTGCCGCTTCGCCCCGTTGCGCTCGCGCCGCGCCCGACCCGCAGGCGCGGCGCGCGGACCAGCCTGGTTCAGCCTTTCGCCGGCGCGGCGATCGTCTGCAGCACGTCGAAGCCCTCGAATTGCGGCGGGCCGAGGGTGATCGGCTTCGTCGATCCCGCGCCGGCATGCGCGCGGCGGAACTGCTCGGAGCGCGTCCAGGCCTCGAAAGCGTCGCGCGAGGCCCAGAGCGTCAGCGAGGAATAGAGGATGTGGTCGTCCTGCTGCGGTCCCTTCAGCAGATGGAATTCGAGGAAGCCCGGAAGCTCGTGCAGATGGCTCTCGCGCGTCAGCCAGGCGCGTTCGAACTCCGCGGCATGCGCGGGAATGACGCGGAAGCGGTTGGCGGCGACGAACATGCGCACGGTTCCTCGGCTGGTCCTTGAGAGGCGCGCATGGAATCACGTCGCGCCGGAAGGCGCCAGCGCGCGGCGGCCTCCCGTCAGGCGATGACGATGTCCGCCGCCGTCAGCGCCGCCTGGTTCGCCAGAATGGCGAAGATCGACGCCGCATCGGGCCCTGTGCCGTCCGCGTCCCAGCCCAGGCGGCCGGTGGTGGGATCGTAGACGAGCTGCGGTACAGCCGCGTCGGCGGCGCCCAGGGCGAGGCGTTCCGGCGCCAGCGTTCCGAGTGGCAGGATGCCGCCGAAGCCGGTGGAGACGAGCCGGATGGAATCCTGCCCCGGCGCGAAATCCAGGATCAGATCGACACCACCGCCAACGGCATCGAAGCGGAAGACATCCTGGCCGCCCTCGCCGAGCAGCGTGTCCTCGGCCGCGCCACCCGCCAGCAGGTCGTCGCCCGATCCGCCGAGGATGCGATCCGCGCCGTCGCCGCCGAGCAGCGTGTCCGCACCACCCAGCCCGAACAGGCTGTCCTCTCCACCCTCGCCGACCAGCGCATTCGCCGTGCCGTTCCCGACCATGCGGTTGGCGAGGGCGTTGCCGGTGCCGTCGCTGGTGCCGGCAGCGGCCAGCAGCACGAGGTTCTCGACATTCTCCGCCAGGGCGTGGCTCACCTGCGCCTGCACCGTGTCGAGGCCCTCGCCGGGCTGCTCGACCACCACGTCGCCGGCCTGGTCCACCCGGAACAGGTCGTTCCCCGCGCCGCCCTCCATCGTGTCGGCGCCGATGTCGCCATCGAGCGTGTCGTCGCCCGCCTCTCCCGCCAGGAGATTCGCCACGGCATTGCCCTGGATGAAATTGGCGAGCGCGTTGCCCGTGCCGCCAGGCGCGGCGCCGGCCAGGATCAGCATCTCGACGGAATCCGGCAGGGTGAAGTCGATGAAGGCCTGCACGTAGTCCACGCCCTCGCCGGGTTTCTCCACCACGCGGTCGCCCGGATCGTCCACGACGAAGAGATCGCGGCCGTCGCCGCCTTCCATCGTGTCGGCGCCCCGGCCGCCGTTCAGGCGGTCGTTGCCGTCGAGGCCGCGCAGCAGGTTCCCGGCCGCATTGCCGCTGAGCCGGTTCGCCGCCGCGTTGCCCGTGCCCTGGAGCGCCGCGCTACCGCCGAGCGTCAAGGCTTCCACATGCTCCGGCAGCACGAAGTCGATCAGCGACAGCACGGTGTCGAGGCCCATATCCGGGCCCTCGATCACCAGGTCGCCGTCATCGTCCACCACATAGGCATCGGCGCCGGAATTGCCCTCCATCCGGTCGGGCCCCGTTCCGCCGATCAGCAGGTCGGCGCCGCCGCTGCCGATGAGCGTGTCCGCGCCGCCCAGGCCGGACAGCTCGTTGCCCGCCGCATTGCCGATGATGAGGTTGTCGAGTGCGTTCCCGGTGCCGTCGAGGCTCTCAGCGCCGAGCAGGACCAGGTTCTCGAAGCGGGAGCCGAGCGACAGGCTGACCCGGCTGCGCACCGTGTCGATGCCGCCATCCAGCGCTTCCAGCATCAGGGCGCCGGGCGCGTGCAGATAGGTGTCGTCGCCCGCGCCGCCCAGCAGCGTGTCGGCGTCGCCGCCACCGTCCAGGGTGTCCGCGCCCTCAAGGCCGTCCAGCCGGTGGTCGAGCGCGTCGCCGGTGAGCCGGTTATCGAGCGCGTTGCCCGCGCCGTTCCGTCCGCCGGAGAGGATCAGCCCCTCCACATGGGCCGGCAGCGCGTAGCTGATCGTGGCCAGCACCGTGTCGTTGCCTTCGCCGGGCTGCTCCACCACCGTGTCGCCGGGCTCCAGCACCACATAGAGGTCGTCGCCCGCCGCGCCTTCCATGTGGTCGTCGTTCAGCCCGCCGGCCAGCGTGTCCCGTCCCGGCCCGCCGAGCAGCGAATCCGCGCCGGGTCCGCCGGTCAGCCGGTTCGCACCCGCGCCGCCGGAGAGGCTGTCCGCCCCGGCATCGCCGAACAGCGAATCGTCGGCGTCGCCGCTATCGAGCGTGTCGTCGCCCTGCTGCCCGCGCAGGGTGTCGTTGCCACCGAAGCCGAAGAGCTGGTCGGGGCCAGGATGACCGATCACCTCGTCATCCGTGCCGAGCCCGCCGAGCGGGATCGGGTCGCCTTCTTCGTCGAAGAAGACGTCCCTGCGGCTGGTGTCGAAGGCGATGACCCCCCAGTCTGCCGGATTGACAATGCGCAGGACCTGCATCGCCTCCGGCGAGAGAAGCCCGCTCCCGGTCTCACCGGCCTGCACGACGAAGCTGTCCTCGAGGAAGGGCGAGCCGCCGAAATCCACGGCCGCATCCTGCACGTAGGTGAAGCTGCCGTCGGGCAGGAAGGTCAGCGTGCCGAGCGCCGGACCGCGCAGGAGGGAGAAGGTGAAGGCGTCGCCTTCCGCATCCCTGGCGAGCAGGCCGCCTTCCAGCGTGCCGCCCGGCGAGAGCGGATAGAGCAGCGTGGCGATGTCCGGAGCGTCGTTCTGCGCCGTGACGGAGATCGCGATGCGCTGTGACGCGCTGCCGTCGCGCGTGGCCGGATCAACGCCGCTCTCCGCACTCTCCGTGCCGGGCGTGGCGGCAAGCTGGCGGAAGCCGAGGCCGGTTTGCGCGACATAGGAGAAGCCGCCCATGTCGCCCGACCCGTCCTTCGGTGCGCGATAGAACAGCCCGGCTAGCTGGTCCGGGGTCAGCGTGTCGCCAAGCCTGACCGGCTGCTCCGTCAGTACCGCCATGGAGGAGCCCGCGAAGGCGGGGTCGGGTACGCGGAAGAACACCGCGCCCTGCGCGGGCATTTCGGTGACGGTGATCGTCAGGGCATGCCCGAGCGGATCGGAGGGGGCGGCGATGCCAAGGGAGACGCCCGCGACGGGCGGCGCGGGCGGCAGGGTGACGATGCGGTCGGGCGTGCCGGCCGGCGCGTCCACGAGCGCGAAGGTCAGGCTGTCGGGCGCGGCGCCATAGGCCTGGCCGGGAACAACCTTCAGCGCGGCAAGGTCGGCGGCCGCGAAGGTGTCGCCGATGGCGAGCGGCGTGTCGTCGGGCCGCAGCAGCATGGCGCCGTCGGGCAAGGCCACCACGCGAAAGAGCGCGCCCGCCGCGACCTCCGCCGCCGGGGCCTTGGCGCCGAGCGCGAAGGGATCGCGCGCATCCTCCAGGATCGTCAGCGTGCGGTCCGCGTCCACCGCCGGGTCGACACTGTCGAGGCGGATCACCTCGCCGCCGATGATCACGCGCTCGATGCCGATCAGCTCGAAGATCGCCGACGCGGCATCCGCGCGCGCGATGACATCCCGCATCGGCGAGATCGCGCCGAGGTCGATCGGTGCGTCGTCCTGCGGCGCATAGATGCCGCTCACGCCGTTGAAGTCGATGATCTGCTGCGGCGTGACGGTCGGTGGGCTGAACATCAGGTCGCCGAGGCGCAGTACGCGCGCGCCGTCCGGCGTCAGGATCAGCTGCACCAGGCCTTCGCCCTCGAAGACCACGGTGTCGACGCCGGTGTTCTCGGCGCCGTCGATGACCGTGGTGCGGAGATCGACGGGAAGGAATTCGTAGGAGCCGTCAGCCGTCTGGCCGACATGGACAGTGTCCTCGCCGTCGCCCAGACGGAGCGTCTGCCCCATGCCGGTCAGCTGGACGGTGTCGTTGCCTGATCCGAGCCGGATAGCGGCACGACCGATGCCGAGCACCGTCAGCGCATCGTCGCCCGCGCCGAGGTCGAGCTCCGGGCCTGGTCCGTCCGGCGGCAGGGCAGCTTGCAGGAACCGGGCGGGATAATCGAACTCCACCCTTCGGCCTGCGCCGCCTTCGCGCAGGTCGAACACGTCGATCTCCAGCGCGATGGTGGGCTCCGCGACGATCGGCGCAAGCGAGAGGTCGAGCAGCGCGGTGTCGGCATGCGCGGAGCCGAGGAAGCGCTCGGCGTTCACCCCCTGGTCGCCAGCCGCATGATTGCCCGCGGGCAGGCCCAGGCTGCGGTTGTCGAGCACGACGCCGCTTCCCGCTGCGACCAGATTCAGCGTCACGCCGCCCGGCGCATTTGCGTAGCTGATCGTGTCCCGGCCGCCGCGCCCGTCCATGGAATCGGCGCCGCCCATGCCTTCGAAGACGTTGTCGCGTGCATCGCCGAGGAGCGTGTCGTCGGCGGCGCCGCCGACGACGTTCTCGATCCCGAACAGCGTTGCCTTCTCGATCACGCCCCACTCGAAGTTGAGCCATGCGGCCTCGCCGTACACCACGCGCTGGCCGGTGACGGTGCTGATGGTGGTGTTGGTCGGCGCCGCATCGAGGTCCACCACGGCGCGCGCCGTCGGCGCGACAGACGGGTAGAAGCTCAGGCCGCGGTCGAAGCGCAGGTCCAGCGTGTCGCTGCCGGTCCCGCCCCAGAGGAAGGAGCCGAAATCGGTGACGCTGCTGGAACCCCCGACCTTCACCTGGCCGACATTCACCCGCGGCGAGGCGCTGGTGGTGCTGGCATCCGGATCCAGCCCGCGAAGCTGGCTTAGCAGGCTCGCCACGCCGGTCGGGCCGAGGAAGCCGCCGCCACGGAAGGACGGCGCCTGCGGGAAGGAGAAGCTGTTGCTCAGGCGCTCTCCCTCGCCGAAGCCGAGCCGATCGTCGCCGGCGCCGCCTTCGATGTAGTCGTCGCCGCCATTGCCGAAGAGCGCGTTGTCGCCGGCGTTGCCGAACACCAGATCGGCATTCTGCGTGCCGATGATCCCTTCGACGCTCTGGAGCTCGTCGACGGACAGGATGTCGGGTGCGGAGCGAAGCGCGGTCACCGTGCCCACGCTTACAACCGAGCCGGAATAGCTCCAGTTCCGGATGTCGTCGCTGCCGTTGTTGTCGTCGAGATACTGGGCGACTGTCTTGACGCCGCGATCCAGCGGCAGTGAGACGCCGATGATGGCGTCGCGGGTGTAGCCGGAGTAGCGCTCGGCCACCCGCGCATAGCCGTCGTTCCATCCGGTCTCGAAGCCGGCGAAGCCGGTATGGGTGTAGTCGAAGCGCCCGCTGCCGCTCACCGAGGTGAGCAAGATCTGCGACCGCAGCTCCGGCGCGATGAGCGTGGCGAAGCCTGAGGCGTTACCCTCGCCGAGCCGGACGGAGAGGTAGGGCGTGTCCGCAACCACGTAGCCGAAGGTGAGGGCGCGGTTCGTGGTGCCCACGACATCGCTGCCGAGAAAGCCCTCGGTGATCGTCTTGTAGCGGCCGGTGCCGCTCACCGTGCCGTTGATGATCCGGTTGTTGACGTCGAAGGCCACCATGTCGAAGCCGTCGCCGCCGACGAAGGTGCCGGCGCCCGTGACGTTCGCGGTTTGCGTATCGTCGAGCACGGCGCGGGCCAGCAGATCGTCGCCATTGCCGCCGAACAGCAGATCTCCGCCGCCTTGGGCGGCCAGGCGGTCGTTGCCATCCCGCCCGAGCAGCGTCTCCCTCGCCGCGGAGCCGATCAGGATGTCGTCGTACGACGTGCCGAAGACGCGTTCGATCCCTGTCAGCACGTCTCCCTGGGCCTCGCCGCGATAGCCGCGGCCGATCCCGCCGGCATCGAGGTCGACGAAGACGCTGGTGGGCGCATCCGCATAGCTCACCCCGTCAACACCCGCCCCGCCATCCATGGAATCGGCGCCGTGGCCGCCGATGAGCAGGTCGTCGCCGCTACCGCCGGCCAGCGTGTCGTTTCCATCGCGCCCTTGCAGTGTCGCGGCGCCGATGGGCATCACCGGAAAGTCGTTGAAGCCGCCGCCATCCAATGTGTCGGCGGCTGACGGCGCCACCTCCAGCCGATTGCCTTTGGCGTCGCCGATAAGCCGCGTGGGCGTCGAGAGGGCGCTGCGCAGATTCTCGAAGCCGGTGAGCTGCGTCAGCACGTCGTCGCCGTCCGAGACGGTGCCGAGGGACAGGTCGACCACCGTCGGCAGCCTCGGCCCGTCTGCGACAAGCTCCAGCCAGTCCTCGCCTTCGCCGCCATCCAGCAGGCCCGGCGCGCGACCTTCCCCCATCCCGGCATTGCCGATGATCACGAGGTCGTTGCCGGCGCCGGCGCGCAGGACAAGGTCGAGCTGGCGCAGCAGGATCTCGTCCTCGCCGCCCAGTGTCTCGATCTCGGCGAGTCCGGCCAGCGCGTTGGCCGCCTGGTCGATGCGCAGGGAATCGGCCGCGTCCGTCAGGCGCAGGCGCTCGATCCCGTCGAGGAAGGTCGTCGCCCATATGGGCGCCTGCGGCGTGCCAGGCCGCAGGACGACATAGGGAAGGAAGCCTTCGGGCGGCTAACCGGCCCACACGGCCACGCCGGCGCGCTCGCCCGCGCGGATGGTGGCCGACAGGTCGCCGCCGAGGACGCGCCCGTCCAGGCCACCGAAGTCGAGCACGTCCTGGCCGTCGCCGCCCTGGATCGTCGCGGCACCTTCGCCGGGCTCGATCGTGTCGGCACCGCCGAGGCCGCGGATGCTGTCGTCCCCCGCAAAGCCGATGATCCGGTCGTCGCCCTCCGTGCCGTCCAGCGTGTCGGCCTGCGGCGTGCCGAGGATCGCGTCGCCGAACTGCGGCGCCGGCGGCTCGGCGCCCAGCACGAAGCTTGCGACGTGGCTGTCCTGCAGTCGGAAGGCCTTGTTGTAGAGATCGACGATCTCAAGGTTGAACAGCGGGAAGGATTCGCGGAACAGCGGCCCGAGATCGATGTCGAAGCCGGCGCCGAGGGTGAAGGGCCCGATGTCCACGCTGGCATCGAACTCCGCGCTGGCCGCGAGGCCCGAGAGCAGTAGGGAGAGATCGAATTCCAGCCCGGTGCGGTTGGTCGCAAGCGGATAGGCCTCGGTCTCCACCTCCACATGAGTCATCGCACCGTCGTAGCGCAGGCTCAGCGCGCCGATGTCGCGCAGGAAGGGCGTCTGCTGCAGCGGCGAGACGACCTCGGCCACCTGCTGGCGATAGAGGCTGTCCGAGGGATCGAAGGCGACCCGGATCACCTCGATCTGCGCACCGTCGCCGCTGCCGCGGCTGATGCGATAGCCGACCTCGATGCCGTCGAGGTCGAGCTCGATCGTCTGGTCCTCGCCCAGGATCGGCGCGCTGCGTGCCAGGACCGTGCCGTTGTCGAGGTCCTGCCATTCGGTGGTGCCGGCCGGCCGCCAGACCATGTGGCCGCCGATGCTGCCGGTCTGCCCGGTGAAGGCGCCGGGGATCCCATCCTCGAAATCCACGAACAGCTCGACGTCGCGGGCGTAGGCGAGGTTCTGCGCAGCAAGTTCCCGCAGCCGCGCTTCCACTGCGGCGTCCTGGAACACGCCGGTGGGATCGTAGACGAGCTGTCGCTCGACCTGCGCCACGTCTACGAACTTCGCGGCGCCCTTGCTGCCATCCTCGTTCAGCGCGAAGAAGCTGAGGCGCGTGCGCAGCTCGGGCGTGAGGGTGAATTCCTGGACCAGCGGCAGCGCCGCCTCCAGCTCCACGTCGAAAAGGTTGTAGTAGAACGCGGCGCTGAAATCGAGCGGACCGAGGCTGCCTTCCAGCGGCGGAAAGCCGAATTCCAGCGGCGGGAAGAGCCCGCCCGTGGCGAAGGTGATCAGCCCGTCCACGTCCAGGACGAGGCGCGCCAGGTCGTCCTTGTTGCCTTCGGCGATGTTGTTGCCGTCCGCGTCGAGGTCCTGGACGATCTCGCCGTTCAGCAGCTTGCGCCTGGGATCCGTGACGAAGATGCCGTTCACGAGCTTCGAGACGGTGTTGATGCTGGGAACGAGGATGTCGATGGAGCCCAGGTCGATGCCGGAGAGATCCGGCTCCTCCGGTTTCTCTTCGTCCTTCCTCGGGTTCTCCCCGTCCTCCTCCTTCACCTCGGTCTTGGGCTTCTCCTTGGCTTCCGGCGCTGAGACGAAGCTGTTGAGCGGGATGCTGATGCCCGCGAACTGGCCATTGGCGTCATAGGCCGGGTCGAGCCCGGCCATGTCCACCAGCTCCTCCGTGGTGACGCCGAACAGGTTGACCGGATCTGCGGCGCCCTCCGCAGTCTGCCGCGCCGTGTCCACCGAGATCAGCGGGATGGTCGTGCTGGGCGAGAAGTCCGCCAGCACATAGGTGCGGTTGTTGCCCGCCACCCCGAGCTCGGCCGCCAGCAGCACATCCAGCGCCGCGACCAGGTCCAGCTGGAAGCGCAGGCTCGGGAAGCTCGTGGTGAAGCCGGAATCGCGGTCGAAGTTCGGCGTGCCGGCAAAGTGGATCGAGACGATCTCCCCGGCATCGCCGACCGGATCGAGATCGGGGAAGGCGAGGGCCAGGTCATAGGGCAGGACCGCGTCGATCGAACCGGGGTCGAAGGCCGCCATGATGTCGAGTCCGAAGACGGCCCGGAGCTCACCGAAGAGGCGCGCGCGGAACAGCTCGACATCGCCGAGGAAGGGCAGCTTCGCGGATACGGCGCCACCCAGGCTGAACGGGCCGCCGACCGGCTCCGGCCGTCCGACGCCGAAGAATTCGCGATAGGGTTCCGGCGCTGAATTGCCACCGAATTGGCTTCCAGACGCTTCGAAGGTCACCGAGTCCAGGAGAGAAATATAGCCTTCGCGGTAGCTCGTTCCCATGACGCTTGGCCCGACTACGGTGTCTCGGGCCATCGCCGGCCGGCCCTTGATCTGCAGCTATGCTCACATGAGACGCGCGCCGCAACGAGAATTGAACGCAAGGACTCTGAGCGTATGGGACCATTATCTCGATTGTTCTGAACGCAAGTTGTCGCGCTGCTGTGATGCCGCAGGTCTGCTGGCGCCTGAGCGGCCGAATAAGGGCGCTTCGGGCGTGCCGCGCTGTGGCCGGTGCTGCGATGCGCCCCGGAACGATCGCCCTGACGGAGGGAAAGAAACTATCCGTGCGCTGCGAACAGGCCGCGAACAGGTCGGGGGCTTCCCGGCAGGCCGTGCCTCTGGCTTGCTGCGTCGCCTCTCGGCGGCATCGGCTCGTGGCGGCTGTCGCCGTCGTGAGATGACGCGGCGGGGCGCGCGACGGAGCAGCGCATGGACTACTCGATCTTCGGCCTGCTGAAGAATGCGCTGACCGGCAACCGGCTCTGGGCGCCGGTCTGGCGCGACCCGGCGCCGAAGCAACGCTACGACACGCTGATCGTGGGTGGCGGCGGTCATGGCCTCGCCACGGCCTACTATCTCGCGAAGGAGCACGGCATCACCGACGTTGCCGTGCTGGAGAAGGGCTACATCGGCTCGGGCAATGTCGGGCGGAACACGACGATCATCCGATCCAACTACCTACTGCCCGCCAACACCCACTTCTACGAGAAGTCGCTGCAGCTCTGGGAAGGGCTGGAACAGGACCTGAACTACAACGCGATGGTGTCCCAGCGTGGCGTGCTGAACCTCTTCCACTCCGATGCGCAGCGCGACGCCTATGCGCGCCGCGGCAATGCGATGCGCCTGGCCGGCGTGGACGCCGATTTGCTGGATGCCGTGACGGTGCGCGCCATGGTGCCGGGCATCGAGATGCAGGATGCCCGCTTCCCGGTGAAGGGCGGCCTGCTGCAGCAGCGCGGCGGTACGGTGCGGCACGATGCGGTCGCCTGGGGCTATGCCCGCGCGGCGGATCGGCGCGGCGCGGACATCCTGCAGAACACCGAGGTCACGGGCATCCGCGTCGAGGCAGGGCGCGTTCTGGGCGTGGAGACGACTCGTGGCTTCATCGGCGCGCGTCGGATCGGCCTTGCCGCCGCGGGCCATTCCAGTCGTGTCGCCGCGATGGCGGGCCTGCGCCTGCCGATCGAGAGCCACGTGCTGCAGGCCTTCGTCAGCGAAGCGGTGAAGCCCTTGCTGGACACCGTCGTCACCTTCGGTGCGGGGCATTTCTATGTCAGCCAGTCCGACAAGGGCGGCCTCGTCTTCGGCGGCGACATAGACGGCTACAACAGCTACGCACAGCGCGGCAGCCTGCCGGTGGTGGAGGAGGTGATGGAATGCGCCGTCACGCTCTTCCCGGCCTTCTCGCGGCTGCGCTACCTGCGCCAATGGGGCGGCGTGATGGACATGAGCATGGACGGCTCGCCGATCATCGACCGCACGCCGGTGGAGGGGCTCTTCCTGAATTGCGGCTGGTGCTACGGCGGCTTCAAGGCGACACCGGCCTCCGGCTGGTGCTTCGCGCACACCATCGCCACCGGGCAGCCGCATCCGCTGAACGCCGCCTTCCGTCTCGACCGCTTCGCAACCGGCGCGGTGCTGGACGAGAAGGGCGCCGGCGCCCGGCCCAACCTCCACTGAGGGCCTGATGCGCATCAACTGCCCCTTCTGCGGCACCCGTGGCAACGAGGAGTTCACGGTGCTCGGCGCCGCCGATCCCGTCCGGCCCGATGCCGATGCACCGGTGCCCGATTGGGTGGCCTATGCGCATGCGCGCGAGAATCCGCGCGGTCCGCATCGGGATCTGTGGCAGCACCAGCATGGCTGCCGCGCCTGGCTGGTGGTGGAGCGCGACACGTTGACGCATGCCGTGATCGCCGTGCGCCCGGCGCGCGACGCATGAGCGCGCAACGCTGGCGCCTCGGGGAAGGCGGGCTGATCGATCGCAGCCGCGTGCTTCCCTTCCGCTTCGACGAGCGGCTTCTGCATGGCCATCCCGGTGACACGCTGGCCTCCGCCTTGCTGGCGAACGGCGTGCGGCTGGTCGGTCGGTCCTTCAAGTATCACCGTCCCCGCGGCATCCTCTCGGCCGGACCGGAGGAGCCGAACGCGCTCGTCGAGTTGCGCGGCGGCGCGCGGCGCGAGCCGAATACGCGCGCGACCCAGGTCGAGCTGTTCGAGGGGCTGGAGGCACGCAGCCAGAATCGCTGGCCCTCCCTCGGCTTCGACCTCGGCGCGGTCAACGGCGTGTTGGCACCGATGATCGGGGCGGGCTTCTACTACAAGACCTTCATGTGGCCGGCCGCCTTCTGGGAGAAGCTCTACGAGCCGCTGATCCGCCGCGCCGCTGGCCTCGGCCGCGCGCCGCAGGCCGCGGACCCGGACCGCTACGAGCGCGCGCATGCCCATTGCGACGTGCTGGTGATCGGCGCCGGACCCGCGGGGCTGATGGCCGCGCTCGCGGCCGGTCGCGCCGGCGCGCGCGTGCTGCTGGTGGAGGAGGATGCCGCGCTCGGCGGCCGGCTGCTCTCGGAAGCCGAGGAGGTGGATGGCCGCCCCGGCGCCGAATGGGCGGGCGCGGTCGAGGCGGAGCTCGCCGACATGCCGCGCCTGCGCATCCTGCGCCGGACGAGCGCCTTCGCGCTGCTCGATGGCGGCGTCGTCGCGGCGGTCGAGCGCGTGGCCGACCACCTGCCGGAGCCGCCAGCGCATCTGCCGCGGCAGCGCAGCTGGAAGATCGTCGCGCGGCGCATCGTGCTCGCTGCCGGCGCGATCGAGCGGCCCGTGGTCTTCGGCGGCAATGACAGGCCTGGCGTCATGCTCGCGGGCGCCGTGCGCAGCTACCTGAATCGCCATGCCGTGCTGCCGGG
Organism: Falsiroseomonas bella; assembly: GCF_003173615.1. Classification (GTDB taxonomy): domain Bacteria; phylum Pseudomonadota; class Alphaproteobacteria; order Acetobacterales; family Acetobacteraceae; genus Falsiroseomonas; species Falsiroseomonas bella. The sequence continues at coordinate 222,913 of NZ_QGNA01000002.1, forward strand.
CAGGCGGGCGGTGGTGTTCACGGTTGGCGACGATGGCTGGCGCAGCGTTGCCGATCTCCTGCGCGGCGGTGCGCAGATCGACGCCGTCGTGGATGCCCGCGCGGAGGTGCCGCCTGAACAGGCGCAGCTTGCTGCGCGGCATGGGCTGCGCCTGGTCGCGGGGGGGCGGGTGACGGGCACGCAGGGCGGCCGGCATCTCACCGCCGTGCGCTTCGCCGATGCCGCGGGACGGGAGGAGGGCGTCGGCGCCGATCTCCTGGCCGTCTCCGGCGGGTGGAATCCGTCGCTGCATCTCGCCTGCCACCTGGGCAACCGGCCGCGCTGGGATGCGGCGATCCATGCCTTCGTGCCGGGCGAACTGCCGCCCGGCCTCGTCGTGGCGGGTGCCGCCGCCGGGCGTTTCTCCACGCATGCGGCGCTCGCGGACGGGGCGGCGACGGGGCTGGCCGCCGCACAGGCTTGCGGCTTCGACGCGGCGGCGCCGGAGATCCCGCGCGCCGAGGATGCGCCGCGCGATGCGGTGCCGCTGTTCCACGTGCCCGGCGGCCGCGGCAAGGCCTTCGTGGATCTGCAGCACGACGTGACCGACGCCGACATCGCGCTCGCGCATCGCGAGGGGTTTCGCGCCGCGGAACATGCGAAGCGCTACACCACGCTCGGCATGGCGACCGACCAGGGCAAGACCGCGGGCGTCAACGGCCTGGCGATCCTGGCGCGCCTCGCCGGCCAGGCGATTTCGGAGGTCGGCACCACCACGCATCGCCCGCCCTGGACGCCGGTGGCGATCGGCGCCGTCGCGGGTCCGCATCGCGGCCGGCACTTCCGGCCGGCGCGCCACACGCCGCTGCATGACTGGGCCGCCGCGAACGGCGCCAGCTTCGTGGAGGCGGGCCTGTGGTACCGCGCGCAATGGTACGCGCGACCGGGCGAGGCCGGTTGGCGCGACAGCGTGGACCGCGAAGTGCTGGCGGTGCGCAACGCGGTCGGCGTCTGCGACGTCTCCACCCTCGGCAAGATCGAGGTCGCCGGGCCCGGCGCCGCCGCGCTGCTCGACCTTGTCTATGCCAACACCATCTCGACGCTTGCGGTGGGCCGGCTGCGCTACGGCCTCATGCTGCGCGAGGACGGCTTCGTGATGGATGACGGCACGGTCGCACGGCTCGCCGAGGACCGCTTCTTCGTCACCACCACCACGGCGAATGCGGGCGCCGTGCTGCAGCACCTGGAATACTGCCATCAGGTTCTGCGTCCGGCGCTCGATGTCTCGCTGCTCTCGGTCACCGATGCCTGGGCGCAGCTTTCCGTCGCCGGCCCGCGCGCGCGCGACCTGCTGGCGGCGGTGCTCGATCCGGGGCCCGATCTCTCCAACGCAGCGCTGCCGCACATGGCATGGATCGCGGTGCGCCTCGGCGGCGTGCCCTGCCGTCTGTATCGCCTCTCCTTCTCCGGGGAGCTGGCCTATGAGCTCGGCGTACCGGCGGACTACGCCGAGGCCGCGATGCGGCGGATCATGGAGCGCGGCGCGTCCTTCGGCGTGACGCCCTATGGCACCGAAGCGCTCGGCGTGCTGCGCATCGAGAAGGGCCACCCCGCGGGCGGCGAGTTGAACGGCCAGACCACGGCGCGCGATCTCGGGCTCGGCCGGCTCGTCTCGACACGGAAAGACTGCATCGGGCGGCGCCTGGCGGAGCGACCGGCCCTGACCGATCCGGCGCGGCCGGTGCTGGTCGGGCTGAAGCCCGCCGATGGGCGCACGCCGATCCGTGCCGGGTCGCATCTGCTGGAGCCTGGCGTGGCGGCGGTCACGGCGAACGGGCTAGGCCATGTCACCTCTGCCTGCTTTTCGCCGACGCTGGGCATGCCGATCGCACTTGCGCTGCTGTCGGACGGCACCGCGCGCCTCGGGCAGCGCATCCGCGTCTTCGATCCGCTGCGCGGCGGCGACCTGGAAGCCGAAATCTGCCCGCCGGTCTTCGTGGATCCACAAGGGGAACGCAGCCGTGGCTGAGGCGCCGATGACCCCGCGCCCCGCTCTCGCCGGCCGGCTGCGCCTCGGCCGGCACGGTCAGATGGAGGGCGCCGCGGGCGTAATGCTGCGCGAGCGTGCCGGATTGGCCGTTGCGGCGATCGCCTTGCGCGACGGGCGCAAGGCGGCGTTGCAGGAAGCGCTGCGCGCAGGCTTCGGCCTTGCAGTGCCGCGCAGCCGTGCTTGCACGGCAGCAGGCGGGATCGAACTGGTCTGGACCGGCCCCAACCAATGGCTCGCGCTGGATGGCGGGCGCGCGGGGCACTCGGCATTCGGCTTCGCGCCGGATCTCGCGGCGGCGCTGGGCGAGGCGGCCCCCGTCACCGACCTGACCGGCGCGCGCGCGATCCTCAGCCTGTCAGGGCCGCGCCTCCGCGATGCACTCTGCAAGCTGCTGCCGGTGGATCTCGAAGAATGCGTCTTTCCGCCCGGCGCGGCGGCCGTGACGCTCGCCGGGCACATCGGCGTGACGCTCTGGCGCGCCCCGGACGCGGGTGATGCATGGTGCCTCGCATGCCTCCGCTCCTACGGCGCAAGCCTGGTGGAGGCGGTGCTGGAGGCGGCGGCGGAGTTCGGCTGCGCCGTGGAGGGCTGACGCGGCGCCCTACCAGCGCGGCCGCTTGTCCTGCCAGTCGGGCTGGTATTTCCGCATTTCGGTCCCGTCGTCGCGCTTGCGGATGCCGCAGCGCTGCCAGTCGGCATGCATCGCCGCAAGCTTCGCGCGGTCCAGCGTCACGCCGAGGCCAGGGCCGGGCGGCACGCGCAGCGCGCCATCCGTGATCGGCAGCTTGCCGCCCTCGATCAGGTCGTCATCGAGCCACGGGTAATGCGTGTCGCAGTCATAGGTGAGGTTCGGCGTCGCGGCGGCCAAATGCGCCATCGCCGCCAGGCTGATGCCGAGATGCGAGTTGGAATGCATGGACAAACCGAGCCCCCACACCGCGCAGATGCGCGCGAGTTCCCGACTGGCGCGCAGCCCACCCCAGTAGTGATGGTCCGAGAGGATCACGCGCACCGCATCCTGCCGGATCGCCGGCGCCAGATGCGCCCAGGCGACGACGCACATGTTGGTCGCCAGCGGAATCGGGCAGGCGGCCTGCACCGCTGCCATCGGCGTGATGCCCGGCACCGGGTCCTCGAGATACTCCAGCACCGGCAGCATCTTCGGCAGCAGCTTGAGCGCGGTGTGGACATGCCAGGCGCAGTTCGGGTCGATGCGCAGCGGCGCATCGGGAAAGGCGGCGCGCAGCGCCAGCAGCGCCTCCACCTCTGCCTCGGGCTCCAGAACGCCGGCCTTCAGCTTGAGCGAACGGAAGCCGTGCAGTGCCACCATGCGCCGCGCCTGCTCCACCACGCCTTCCGGCGTCAGCGCCTCGCCCCACGGGTCGGCCGGGATGGACGGATCGAATCTGTGCCGCTCGAACTTGTAGAAGAGATAGGCGGCGAAGGGGATGCTGTCGCGCACCTGCCCGCCGAGCAGGGAGGCCACCGGCAGGTTCAGGTGCCGCGCCAGCGCATCCGTCGCCGCCACCTCGAAGGCGCCGAAGACGCGCGCCACCAGCATGTCCTGCCCGGTGCGGGAGGAGGATTCCTTCGCCGGGATGGTTGTCGCCGCGCAGGCGGCCTGCGCCGCGCGCTCGAGGCCCGCGAGGTCGGTGACGTCGAGCCCGACCAGCGCCGGCGCCGCGGCTTCCAGGCAGCGGCGGATGCCGTCATCGCCATAGGTCTCGCCGAGGCCCGTGATGCCGCCCTCGATCGTCACCTCGATAATGGAGCGCAGGCACCAGGGCTCATGCACGCCGGCCGCGTTGAGCAGCGGCGGGTCGCGGAAGGCGACCGGGGTGACGGCAACATGCTCGATGCGCGGCATCAGGCGTTCCCCACGCGATGGGCGGCGATGTAGTCGAGATCGAGCGCGTGCCCGAGGCCGGGCTCCTGCGAGAGATGCACGTAGCCCTCCGCATCCATCGGATCGTCGGCGCGCGTCAGGTAGGGCGGCGGCGCGTCGTAGTCGAGGAAGGGATGCAGCAAGCCGCGCTCGTAGAAGGTGGTGTTCGGGATCGCGCCGCAGACGGCGAGATTGCCCGCGCCGGTGCCGTGGATCTCGCAGCTCATGTTGAAGCTTTCGGCGGTCGCCGCGATCTTCAGGCAGGGCGTGATGCCGCCGACGCCCCACACGCCGCAGCGGATCATGTCGCAGGCTGCGCCCGCGATCCACTCGGCGCGCGTCCAGTGCTTGCCCGGCATGCTCTCCGGCCCGAGGATGTTGAGCGAGAGCTGTTCCGACAGCCAGCGATAGGAGGACAGCGAGGCTTCCTCCATCGGCTCCTCCATCCAGAGGAAGCCGAGCTCCTGCAGCTTGCGGCCGAGCCACGCCGCATCCTCGCGCGAGTACCAGTGGGACGGATCGAGCATCAGCGGAATGTCGGGCCCCACCGCCTCGCGCACCGCGGCGCAGGCCTTGTAGTCCATGCGCACATCCGGCGCGCCCGGGATGGGTGGCATCCAGGTGTGCAGCTTCACCGCCCTGTAGCCGCGCACGCGCACCAGCCAATCGGCATAGCGCGCATAATCCTCCGGCGTGCGCAGCCCGCCTTCCAGGTCGTCGCCGCACATGGTGCTGCCATAGGCGAGTATGCGGTCTCGCATGCCGCCCGCAAGCTTCCACACTGGCGCGCCGAGCAGCTTGCCGGCAAGGTCCCACAGCGCGAGGTCCACCGCGCAGAGCACGCGGTCGGTGAAGCGCTGGCCGCTGCCGCGCTGGCTCTTGTACAGCGCGCGCCACAGCTTCTCGCGCCGTAGCGGATCGGCGCCGAGCAGGACGGGGCGGACGAAAGCCGCGAGCAGCCCTTCCTCCACGTCGGCTGGCGCGGCGAGGGCGCGGCCGACCGTGCCGTCTTCCGCCGTGATCTCCAGCATCGCGGCGCGCGCGATCGTCTCCTCGCCCGGATGCGCATGGCCGTCGCTGTCGCGCGCGATGCGGCTTGGATAGATGAAGGCGGTCGAGGCGACGCGCGAAATCCTCATTCCCAGCGCCCCCGCAGCCGCCGCGCACGGGCGCGCCGCGTCTGGAAGTAGTTGTGCTCCGCGGCCGTCCCCGGCTCGAAAGCCTGGCCGTCATCGGGGAAGGTCGCGACGTTGCGCACCGAGGGATGCTTGGCGATCTCCTCCAGCATCAGGTCCACGCCGAGGCCAGGCGCATCCGGCACGGGCAGGCAGCCATCCACGGTGCGCAGCGCGGGCGCCACCACCTCCGCCCGGCCCGGCCAGTCGAACTCCACGCGTTCCAGCATCAGCGCGTTGGGGATGGATGCCATCACATGCAGCGCGGCGAATTCGGCGACCGGCCCGAGCGAGCCGGAATGTGGCGCCATGGTGATGAAATGCGCCTCCGCCATCGCGGCCATCTTGCGCATCTGTGTGATGCCGCCGGCGCGGCCGGTGTCGGGCTGGATCACGTCCACCAGGTCGCGCTCGATATAGGGGCGCATGCCCCAGAGCGTCGCGACGCGCTCGCCGGCCGCGATCGGCACGTCCAGCGCATCGCGCACGCGCTCCAGCGCATCCAGGTTCTCCGGCGCCACCGGGTCCTCGTAAAACAGGATGTCGAGCTGCTCCAGCTCGCGCCCGACCAGGATCGCGTCCTGCGGCGTCATCCAGGACGGGCCATGCGCGTCCACCATCACGTCCACCTCGGAGCCGACGGCATCCCGCACGGCGGCGACGGCGTCGATGTCCACCGCGCCGGTGAAGCCGACCTTCACGCCCTTGATGCCGAGCGCCATCAGTTCGCGCGCGCGCTCCGGCGTCTTCGCATGGCCATAGACCGGGATGCGGTCGCGGAAGCGTCCGCCCAGCAACTGCCACACTGGCAGGCCGAGCGCCTTGCCCTTGATGTCCCACAGCGCCATCTCGATCGCGCTGAGCGCGCCGCCGCCGACCGTGCCGAGCAGGCCGTGGCCCATCGAGCCGAGATAGAGCTTGTGCCAGAGGCGATCCACGTCGCGCGGGTCCTCGCCGATCAGGAGGTTGGCGTAGTCCTCCACCGCGGCGCGCACCACGCGCGGCCAGCCGGATCCCTCGCCGACGCCATGGATGCCCTCGTCCGTCAACACGCGCACGAAAAGCCAGTTGCGCGACCCGCCATGGCCGTCCGCGCCGCGGCTGGTGCCAAGGCCGGGTACGGCCGGGCGCGCGCCGACCTGCAGCAGATGCGTCTCGACGCCGGTGATCTTCATGCGCCCTCGGTGTAGCGGTGGCGGCCGGAAAGGCCGCGACGACGGGGATCGGGATGCGGCACGGCGGAAAGCAGCGCACGCGTGTAGGCGTGCTGCGGTGCGGTGCAGACGGCTTCGGTCTCGCCGATCTCCACCACCTTTCCGCGGTACATCACCGCGACGCGATCGCAGAAATAGCGGATCACGCCGATGTCGTGGCTGATGAAGATGAAGGAGAGGCCGAGCCGCTGCTGCAGGTCCAGCAGCAGGTCCAGCACCTGGCTGCGCAGCGAGACATCCAGCGCCGAGGTCGGCTCGTCGGCCACGATCACGCGTGGATCCAGCGCGATGGCGCGCGCGATGCCGATGCGCTGGCGCTGGCCGCCGGAGAAGGCATGCGGGTAGCGCTCCATCGCTGTCGCCGGCAGGCCCACCATCTCCAGCAACTCGGCGACCCGCCGCTGCAGCGCCGCGCCGGACAGCATGCCGTTGACCAGCATCGGCTCGCCGATGATCTGCTCCACGGTCATGCGCGGGTTGAGGCTGGAGAAGGGGTCCTGGAAGACCATGCGGATCTCGCGCCGCAACGGCCGCAGCGCGCTCTCGCGCAGGCCGAGCAGATTGGTTTGCGACCCGTCCCGGCCGACATACTCGATCCGGCCGCCGAGACCGTCGAACAGGCCCATCACGCAGCGCCCGAGCGTGGTCTTACCCGATCCGCTCTCGCCCACCACGCCGAGCGTTTCGCCGGCGCGCAACTCCAGCGTGACGTCATCGACCGCGATCACAGGCGGCGCCGCGGCGCGAAAGATCCGGCGCTGGCCGGGAAAGACCTTGCGCAGTGCCTCGATCCGCAGGAGGGGCGCGCCGGGTGGGTTGGCCGCGCGCATCGCCAGGCGGCGCGGCGAGGGACGGTCCAAAGCGCGCACGGCGCCCAGAAGCATCCGCGTGTAGTCGTGCTGCGGGCGTTCGAACACATCCAGGATCGGGCCGCGTTCCACCACCTGGCCATGGCGCATCACTGCGACCTCGTCCGCCATCTCCGCCACAACGCCCATGTCGTGGGTGATCAGCATCACCGCCATGCCGTGGCTGGCCTGCAGGCGGCGGATCAGGTCCAGGATCTCGGCCTGGGTGGTCACGTCCAGCGCGGTGGTGGGCTCGTCCGCGATCAGCACGGACGGGTTGCAGGCCAGCGCCATCGCGATCATCGCGCGCTGGCGCATGCCGCCCGAGAATTCGAAGGTGTAGCGATCCACCGCCGTCTCGGGCCGGGGGATTTCAACCTGGCGCAGCAGGTCGATCGCGCGTTCGCGGGCTGCGCGCTTGCCCAGGCGGTCATGCAGCCGGATCGCCTCGATGATCTGCGCGCCGATCGTGTGCACCGGGGAGAGGGAGCTCATCGGCTCCTGGAAGATCATCGCGATGTCGCGGCCGCGAATGGCCCGGATCGCCGCGCTGCGCGGCGCGAGCGCGGACAGCTCCACGACTTCCTCGGCGCCGCCGGACGCGGCGGCGCCCTTGGTGGTGTGGTGGCGGTGCAGTAGCACGCGCCCCGCCGCGATCCGGCCCGGCTGGTCCAGGATCTGCAGGATGGCGCGTGCCGTCACGCTCTTGCCGCTGCCGCTCTCGCCGACCACGGCGAGGGTCCGGCCAGAACGCAGCACGAGGTCCACCCCGTCCACCGCGCGGAAGACCCCGCGGCGCGAGGGGAAATCCACGGCGAGGCCCTGCACCTCCAGCACGACCGGCGCGGCTTCGGCCTCGCCCGGCGACCATGCCGCCTGCATCGTGTCTGGCATGGTCAGCGCCCGTCCTGCGCGTAGGGATCCGCGGCGTCGCGCAGCCCGTCGCCCAGGAAGTTCAGCGCCAGCACCGCGAGACACACCGCGCCGCCAGGTATGAACAGCCAGGGCGCCTGCGCGATGGAGCGGATGTTCTGCGCCTCCTTCAGCAGGACGCCCCAGGAGATTGTCGGCGGCTGGAGGCCGAGGCCGAGGAAGGAGAGGGAGGTCTCCGCCAGGATCATCAGCGGGACAGCCAGCGTGATCGAGGCGATGACGTGCGAGGCGAGCGATGGCAGCATGTGCCGGAAGATGATGCGGGCCTGGCTGCAACCATCGAGCCGCGCGGCCGTGACGAAATCCTCGCCCCGCAACGCCAGGAATCGCCCGCGCACCACGCGCGCCAGCTCCGTCCAGGTGACGAGGGAGAGGATGATCGTGATGGCGAAGTAGCGCGTCAGCGGCGACCAATCCTGCGGCAGCGCCGCCGTCAGGCCGAGCCAGATCGGAATGGTGGGCAGCGACAGGATGAACTCGATCACCCGCTGGATCGCCATGTCCACCGTGCCGCCGTAGTAGCCCGAGATGCCGCCGAGCAGCAGGCCGAGCACCAGGCTCATCGCCACGCCGACCAGGCCGATGGAGAGCGATATGCGCGTGCCGTGGATCACCCGGCTGAGCATGTCGCGCCCGAGCCGGTCCGCGCCGAACAGGAAGAAGCGCTCGCCCTGCTCGGCGGCTGTCAGGAAGCGCCGCTCGATCGTGAACAGCCCAGCGAGCTTCACGGGTTCCGCCTTGCCGAAGAAGGAGAGGTAGATCTTCCGGTTCGGATCGACGACGAAGCTCTGTTCCAGCGTGAACCGGTCGCGCACCAGGCGGTGGCCCTGCACCCAGGGCCGGATGGTCCAGGACCCATCGGGCGCTGTGTCGATGAAGTTGATGGCCTGGGGCGGGTGGAAGACGTCCCGTGCACTTGCCGCATCGGGATCGAAGGGCGAGAAGAACTCCGCCAGCGCGCCGATGGCGTAGAGCGCGACGACGATATAGAGGGACCAGCGCGCCAGGCGGTGGCGCCGGAACGCCCACCACATCAGCTTCCACTGGGAGGCCTGCTCCGCCGTGCGGTGTTCCCGCGGATCCGTGACGGCGACGCTCATTGGTAGCGCACCCGCGGATCGATCAGCGCCAGCAGGATGTCCGACACCAGCATCCCGACCACCGTCAGGCTGCACAGCAGCAGGATGAAGGCCCCCGCCAGATACATGTCCTGCGCCAGCAGCGCCTGCAGCAACAGGGGGCCGGAGGTCGGCAGGGACAGCACGAATGCCGTGATCACCGCGCCCGAGATCAGCTGCGGAAAGGCCCAGCCGATCGTGCTGACGAAGGGATTGAGCGCGAGCCGTACGGGATAGCGCATCAGCAGCGTGAACTCGGAAAGTCCCTTTGCGCGCGCTGTGACGACATAGGGTTTGTGCAGCTCATCCAGCAGGTTCGCGCGCATGATGCGGATCAGGCTGGCGGAGGATGACGTGCCGAGGATGATCACCGGGATCCAGAGATGTGCCAGCAGGTCCAGCACCTTGCCCCAGCTCCATGGCGCGTTCTGGTATTCCTCGGAGAACAGGCCGCTGACGTCGGAGCCGAAATAGATCACGCCGATATACATCAGCACCAGCGCGATCAGGAAGTTCGGCGTCGCGAGTCCGATGAAGCCGAAGGTTGTCGCGACATAGTCGCCGATCGAGTATTTCCGCACCGCGGAGTAGATGCCCACCGGGAACGCCACAGCCCAGGTGAAGAGCAGTGTGCCCAGCGCCAGGCACACCGAGAGCCCCATGCGTTCCCAGATCAGGTTCGCGACCGGCTGCTGCCATTCGAAGCTGATGCCGAAATCGCCCTGCAGCACGCCGGAGATCCAGCGCCAGTACTGCACCAGGAAGGGCTGATCGAGGCCGTAGCGCTCACGCAGCGCCTCGAGCCGCCCCTGGTCCACCTCGTCGCCGGACGCGGCGAGCGTCGCAGCGAAGCTCGTCAGGTAGTCTCCCGGCGGCGCCTGGATCAGCGCGAAGCTGACCAGGGACACCGCGATCAGGAAGGGCACCGTCCAGAGGATGCGCCGGACGATGAAGGCGAGCAGCACGGGCCTCAGCGCCCGCGCTGCGGCGTCGCCCAGAACCAAGCCTGCGGGAGCGTCGGCGCCGGCGTCGGATAGTACCAGGAGGAGGGCATCGCCTGCGGCACGTTGCCGAGCCCGGTGCTGACGATGCCGTAGGTCGGCAGCGCCTTGGAGACGCTGAACACCTCGAACTCTTCGGCGGCGATGTCGGCCACGCGGATCATCAGGGCGCGCCGCGCATCCGGATCCACTGTTGCGCGCGCCTGGTCGTAGAGTCGCATGCGCTCGCGCACCGACGCCGGCGGTTCCTCGCCCTGCGCACCGCCGCTGCGATACCACTGCACCCAGGGGATGCCCCAGCGGCTGTCGTGATGCACGGGCACGATCTGCTGCGGAATCTCGCCCGGCACCCAGCTGGCCTGGCCGCCCCAAACGGCGGCGTCGTGCTCGTTGCCCTCGGAGGTGCGCTGGTAGAAGAAGGTGCGCTCCAGCGGGTTCACGTCCATCGCCACGCCGATGCGGCGCCATTGCTGGCTGATCAGCTGCAGCATGTCCACCTGCTCGGGCTGCAGCGTCGGGATCACATCCACCTTGAAGCGCAGCGGCTTGCCCGACGGCAGCAGTCGGATGCCGTCAGGCCCGCGCCGCAGCCCGAGGCCGTCTAGCAGCCTGTTCGCCTCCGCCTGGTTGTAGTCGAGATACTGCGTGGCCAGCCGGCGGTGGAAGTTCGGATGATTCTCGAAGGGCCCGTTCTGCCAGGGCTCGCCCTCGCCCAGCAGCGCCGTCTCGATCACCGCCTTGCGGTCCATGCCGAGCGAGAGCGCCACGCGGAAGTCCCGCGTGTTGAACAGCCGCCGCCATTCGGGATCGCGATGCGTCAGGTTGAGGTTGATCACCATGTTGGTGCCGCCGACCGACGACGCCTCGACGAAGCGGTAGCCGCCGCGGTCGCGGTTCTGCGCCAGCACCGGCCGATTCGAGGGCGCGTCGAGATGGCGGATCTGGAAGTCGATGCGGCCCGCGATCGCCTCCAGCACGAGGCTCTGCACATCCTGTGCGATCGGCGCGAAGAGCTCGTCGATATAGGGCAGCTGATTCCCGGCGGTGTCCACCTGCCAGAAATAGGGGTTGCGCACCATTACCACGCGTGTGGCGCCGCCGACATAGGGCTCGCGCACCACCCACGGGTCGAGCGTCGGGCGTTCCGGGTTGCCCCAGCGCGAGGGGATCTCGATGTCGCCGCACCGCGCCATGAACAGGTTCTGCCAGTCGGCCGCATTCGCCGCGCGCACGAGATCGGCAACGTTCGGGTTGTATTTCGGCAGGAACTGGCTGCAGTAGTGCTTCGCGTACAGCACTGGATGCTGCCCGAGCGGCGAAGCGAGCTCGGCAAGGAAATCGCCATAGGGCTCGGCAAAGGTGAAGCGGACAGTGTGGGCATCCAGCTTTTCCACGCGCACATTTTGCCCGCCGGCCCGGTAGCGCGGCGGTGTCGGAGCCAGCGCGCCGGCGAGGACCACGTCCTCCATGTTGAACAGCACGTCATCCGCGGTGAAGGGCGTGCCGTCGGACCAGCGCATGCCCTGGCGCAGATGGAAGGTGAAGACGCGCGCGTCGTCGCTGACCTCGAAGGAGCGGGCGACGTTCGGCACGATGCGCGTGTATTGCTGATCCCAGCGCACCAGGCCCTGCGGCCCGACGACGCGCAGTATGTGGTTGTGGTCGGAACTGCCGCGCAGACCGAAGCGCAGCCGCCCGCCATAGGTGCCGACGCGCTCCAGCGGCGTGATCACTTCCGGCTGGCTGCCGATGCGCTGCGCCAGCGGCGGCAACTCGCCGCGCCCGACGCGCTGTGCGAGGCTCGGGGCCTCATGCGCGTTCTGTGCGGCGACCGGGGCCACCAGGCCCAGCGCCAGTGCACAGCCCACGGACAGGCTGAGCAGGCTGCGTCGTGGCGTCATGCGGCATAACCCTCCCGCCGGCCGCCGCCTTCGGCGTGCCGTGCATCCTTGGACCGGCAGAGGCTCCGCCTTGGCGCAAAAGTTGTCAAACTGATTTTGCGGCAGTTAGACTGATCTGGTCAGTCCGGCAGCTCGGGAGGGTCATGCCCGCTTCGCGTTCCAGTTCCGCAGCAGCGTTGCGGGATGCCGTCCCTGGCCGCATCGCGCGAGGCGTGCGAAGCACTGTCGAGGCGACGGCACCGCTCAGTCGCGACCGCCTCTATGAGGCGCTGCTGGGCCGCATCCTGTCGGGCGACTACGCGCCTGGCGAGCGGCTGCCGAGCGAGGAGCTGCTCGCGGCCGATTTCGGCGTCTCCCGGCCTGTCGTGCGCCAGGCGCTGGCGCGGCTCAGGGAGGAGGACTTCATCTCCTCCCGTCGCGGCTCCGGTTCCTATGTGCGCCGGCCGGAGGATCAGGTGCCAGCGCCCTTCGCCCCGATCTCCTGCGTCGCCGACATCGAGCGCTGCTTCGAGTTCCGCCTCACGATCGAGTCCCGTGCCGCAGGTCTCGCCGCGCGCCACCGTACCCCGGCGCAACGCGAGGCGCTGCGCGCGGCGCATGCGCATCTTGAGGCCGTGCTGCAGACCGGCGCGCTCGGCAACGAGGCCGATTTCCGCTTCCACGATGCGGTCGCCGAGGCCAGCGGCAACCGCTTCTTCCTGGAGACGCTGCACGTGCTCCGCCCGCACATCGACACCTGCATGCGCATGCTGCCGCGCCTGGCGCAACGCCGCACGCCGAGCCGTATCGCGCGCGTCCGCGCCGAGCACCGCGCGATCCTGGATGCCATCGTTGCGCGCGATGCGGCGGGCGCGGAGAAGGCCATGGCCGATCACATCACGCGCGCACAGCGCCGCATCTTCCAGGGCGAGGCGGGGGACCATCCGCGATGACACGGCCGGTGGTCGAGCGTGTCGGCAATGTCACGGCGCGAGTCGGCGAAGGCGCGGTGTGGGACGTGGAGGACCAGGCGCTATGGTGGGTGGACATCCCCGCCGGCCTCGTTCACCGCCACGATGCGTCCGGCGAGGAGCGGCGCTGGGAGATCGGGGAAGCGGTGGGCTGCCTCGCCCGACATGCGGCGGGCGGGCTCGTGCTCGCGACGCGCAGCGGCTTCCATCTGTTCGATCCCGCGACCGGCGGCTGCACCTCCATCGCGGACCCCGAGGTCGAGTTGCCGGAGAATCGCTTCAACGACGGCGCCACGGACGCGCGCGGCCGCTTCTGGGCCGGCACGATGAAGGACCAGGGCGAGCCCTCCGCGCGCGGCACCTTCTGGCGCCTCGACCCGGACCGCGGCGTGGCGCGTGGCCCCGACGGCTTCTGGACGACGAACGGCCTCGCCTTCGCACCGGATGGCCGCACGATCTACTTCTCCGACAGCCATCCCTCGGTGCGCACGATCTGGCGCGCCCCCTACGACCTCGACACCGGCACGATCGGGCCGCGCGAGCTGTTCTTCGACACGCGCGCCGTCGCCGGCCGCCCCGATGGTGCAACCGTCGACGCGGATGGTTGCTACTGGATGGCGGGCGTCGGCGGCTGGCAGCTGGTCCGCATCACGCCGGATGGCCGCGTGGACCGCATCGTCGAGATGCCGGTCGAGCGTCCCTCCCGCCCGATGTGGGGCGGGCCGCGGCTCGATACGCTCTACGTCACCTCGATCGGCGTCGGCCTGACGCCGGGCACCGAGGCGCGGCAGCCGGGCGCCGGCGGACTGTTTGCCGTGACCGGCCTCGGCACCACCGGCCTGCCGCAGACGCGCTACGCCGGCTGAACAGGAACGCGCCATGCGCATCACCGGCCTTCGCAGCTTCATGACGCGCGACCGCGACCGTCCGCGAGTCATCGTCGCGATCGACACGGACGAAGGCATCACTGGCTGGGGCGAGTGCTACAACCACGGCCCCGACCGCGCGCTGCCGCCGCTGCTGGAGTATCTGGCGCTGCAGATTGGCGGCGAGGATCCGCGCCGCATCGAATACCTGATCCTGAAGATGCTGCAGCAGGCGCGCTTCCCGCCCGGCGCGCTCGGCCTCGCCGCCGTCAGCGCCGTCGATCACGCGCTGTGGGACATCAGCGCCAAGTCGCTCGGCGTGCCGGTCTTCAACCTGATCGGCGGCCATGCGCGGGAGAAGGTGCGGGTCTATCTGAGCCTCGGCACCGCGCCGGATGCGGAGGAGGCGTTGGATCTCTGCCTGCGGATGGAGGCGGAGCACGGCTTCACCGCCTTCAAGTTCAAGCCGTTCCGCGTGGACCCGAATGCCGTGCCCTGGCGGGAGGTGTTGCGCAGCACCGCGCGCTGGGTGGAGAAGCTGCGCACCATCTGCCCGGACCGCTTCGAATTCGCCTTCGATGCGCATGCGCGCCTCTTCGAGCCCTGGCAGGCGGTGCAGCTCGGCAACGCCCTCGCCCCCTTCGACCCGCTCTTCTACGAGGAGCCGATCCGCCCCGAGAACATCGAGGCCTGGGGCCGCATGAAGCCGCAGCTCCGCTGCCCGCTGGCCACGGGGGAGAGCCTCTACAGCCGCTTCGAGTTCCTGCGCCTGCTGCAGCTGGGCGGGGCCGACATCATCCAGCCCGACATCTGCGTCGTCGGCGGCCTGCTCGAAATGCGCAAGATCGCGGCCCTGGCCGAGGCTCATTATGTCAACGTCGCACCGCACAACCCGATGGGTCCGCTCGCGACGGCGGTGAACGTGCATTTCTGCGCCGCGCAGCCGAATGTGACGATCCTGGAGTACAAGCTGCCCGACCGCGCCCCCTATGTGCGCGATCCCTACCTGCCGAAGGGCGGCTTCCTCGAACTGCGCCATGACCGGCCCGGCTGGGGCGTGGAGATGGACGAAGCCGTGCTGGCGGAGGACCGCTACATCCATTGGGAGCGCAAGCTGCCGCGCCGGCCGGACGGCTCGACCGGCTATTGCTGAGGGCCAGGCCATGCCGGATCCGCGCATCGCCCTGATCACCGGCGGCGCCGGTGCCATCGGGCTGGCGACCGCACGTCGCCTCGCGCGGGACGGCATCGTGCCGGCGCTGGTGGACCGCGACGCCGCTGCGCTCGATGCCGCCGTGGCAGCGCTGCATGCGGAGACGGGCCTGCCCGTGCTCGGTATCCACGCCGATCTCGTCGACCGCGACGCACCCCGCGCGGTAATGGACCGGATCGAGGCGGAATGCGGAAGGCTCGACTGCCTGGTGAACAATGCCGGCCTGAGCCGTGCGCGCCGCATCGGAGAGGTGGACCTGGCCGACTGGGATGCGGTGATAGCCGTGAACCTCACCGCGCCGATGTTGCTGGCGCAGGAATCGCTGCGCTTCTGGCAGCGGCAGCGCGCGGGCAGCATCGTCAACATCGCCTCCCGCGTCTGGCTCAGCGGCGCGGGCCCGGCCTACACGGCGTCCAAGGCCGGCCTCGTGGGGCTCACGCGCTCGCTCGCGGTGCAGCTCGGTCCGCTCGGCGTCACGGTGAATGCGGTGGCGCCGAGCTACCTGCGCACCGGCTTCAACTTCGCCGGCGGCGAGGAGGCGCAGCGCCGCGCGGAGGATGAGCACATCCGCATCGGCGTGCTGGACCGCATCGGCACGCCGGAGGACGTGGCCGGCGCCATCGCCTTCCTCTGCTCGCCTGATGCGCGCTTCGTCACCGGCGAGGTGATCCATGTCTGCGGCGGCGCGCAACTCGCCGCGCGGCCGCAGGACCCGGCCATAGCGGACGGCAGCGCGCGGTAAGGCGGGTGCGGCGTCAGCCGCCGGCCAGCGCCGCCGCCACGCGCTTCGCGAAGCCCGCCGGGTCGCGCGGCGCCTCGCCATCCTGCATGCGCGCCAGGTCGAGCAGCAGGCCCGCCGTCTCCGCCAGCGTCGTATCCGTGGCGGCGCCTTCCGCCAGTTTGCGGATCAGCGGGTGGCGCGGGTTCACCTCCAGCACCGGCGGGCCGCCGAAGCCGCGCCCGGCGCGGCGCAGGATGCGCGCCATCTGCAGGTCGGGCCCGTGCTGCGCCGCGGCCAGCACCACCGCGCTGTCCACCAGGCGGTCGGTCGCACGCACCTCGCTGACCTCGTCCTTCAGCGCTTCCTTGATCCGCGGCAGCAGCAGGGTGAGATCCGCAGCCTCGCCCTCCGCCGTAGCGCCCGCGATGGCGGAGAGATCCGCGCCGGCCTGGGTGATGCTGCGGATCGGCTTGTCCTCGAACGTCCCGAGCTGTTCCGGCCAGAAGGCGTCGATGCCGTCCGACAGCAGCAGCACCTCGACACCCTTGGCGCGGAAGCCTTCCAGCTGCGGCGACTTCGCCAGCGCCGCCGGGTCGTCGCCGACCAGGATGTAGATCGCCGCCTGGCCCTCTTTCATCCGCCCGACATAGTCGGCCAGCGAGGTCCAGCCCTCCACGGCGGAGGACCGGAAGCGCAGCAGCGCAGCCACATCCTTCCGATGCTCCGCATCCTCGAAGACGCCTTCCTTCAGGACCTGGCCGAAATGCTCCCAGAACGGCGCATAGGCCTCCGCGTCCTTCGCCTTCGCCTTCAGCTCCGACAGCACGCGCCCCGTCGCGGCCTTGCGGATGCGCGCGAGCACGGGTGTCGCCTGCAGCATCTCGCGGCTGACATTCAGCGGCAGGTCCTCGGTGTCCACGACGCCCTGTACGAAGCGCAGCCAGGGCGGCAGCAGCCCGGCTTCCTCGGTGATGAACATCCGCCGCACATGCAGCCGCACGCGGCTCTCGCGGCTGTCCTCCATCGCCATGAAGGGCTTGGCGGAAGGGATGAACAGCAACGCGGAGAAGTCCAGCGTGCCTTCCGCCCGCCAGTGCAGCGTGGCCCAGGGCTCGTCGAAGGCATGCGCGATATGGCGGTAGAAGTCGCGATATTGCTCTGCGGTGACATCCGACCGCGGCTTGCGCCACAGCGCGGTGCCCTCGTTCGCCGGCTCCTCCTTGCCGTCGCGCAGCAGCGTGATGGGGACGGTGATGTGGTCGGCCCATTTGCGGATGATCGCCTGCAGCCGCCACGGATCAAGGAACTCCTCCGCATCCGCCTTCATGTGAAGCACGATGTCCGTGCCGGTCTCGGCGCGTTCCGCGGGGGCGATGGTGTATTGGCCCTTGCCGTCGCTCTCCCAGCGCCAGGCCTCCTCCGCCCCGGCGCGGCGGGACGTCACCTCGACACGATCGGCCACCATGAAGGCCGAGTAGAAGCCCACGCCGAACTGGCCGATCAGGCTCGGCTTCTCCGCCCCCGGGGCCTCGGCCAGGGATTGCGCGAAGGCCAGCGTGCCGGACCGCGCGATGGTGCCGAGATGCTGCGCCAGTTCCGCCTTGCTCATCCCGATGCCGGAGTCGGAGATGGTCAGCGTCCGCGCCGCCTTGTCCGGCACGACGCGAAGCTTCGCATGCTCCGGCAGCGCCGGCGCCTGGCCGGTCAGGGATTCGAAGCGGCGGCGGTCCACCGCATCGGCGGCATTCGCCACCAGCTCCCGCAGGAAGATCTCGCGCTCCGAGTAGAGCGCATGCACGACCAGATCGAGCAGGCGCCCCACCTCGGCGCCGAATTCATGCCGTTCGACCGTCTCGCTCACCTGTCAAAGCTCCGCATCATCATGGCGCGGCGCGCGATATGCGAAAGCTTCGGCCGGGTTTCAACCGCCCGGGCGAGGCTCAGGCGGCGTTGCGGTCCTCCAGCCAGGCGGCGCCGCGGGGCAGGCGCTCGATCTCGGTGCGGCGGCGGGGCAGGGCACGCGGATGCTCGGCCTGGAGCCAGGCGATGATCTTCTCGCGCACTTCGCAGCGCAGGTCGAAGGCCCGGCCGGCGGTGCCGGCGCTGACCAGCATGCGCACCTCCATCGTGTCCTGCCTCAAGTCGGTGACCTGCAGGTTCACCACCTTGCCGTCCCAGAAGCGGGAGGCCCGCGCGATCTCCTCCAGCTTCGCACGCAAGGCGGCCACCGGGGCCGTGTAGTCCAAGTATAGCATGACGTTGCCGATGATCGCCGAGCTCTCCCGCGTCCAGTTCTGGAAGGGCCGCTCGATGAAGTAGGTCAGCGGCAGCACCATGCGCCGCAGATCCCACAGGCGCACCACGACATAGGTGGAGGTGATCTCCTCCACATTGCCCCATTCGCTCTCCACGATCACCGCGTCCTCCAGCCGGATGGGCTGCGTCACCGCAAGCTGGATGCCGGCGATGAGGTTCTTCAGCAGCGGCTGCAGCGCCAGGCCGACGACGAGACCCGCCGCGCCGGCCGAGGCCAGAAGGCTGACGCCGTATTGCCGGACGGAGGGAAAGGTCATCAGCCCGATCGCGGTGGCGACCAGGATGATCAGCACCGCCGCCACGCGCTGCAGGATGCGGGACTGCGTGACATGCTTGCGCGCCAGCAGGTTGTCCTCGGTGTCCAGCTTGAATCGGCGCAGATGCAGCGTGGTCCAGATCCGCAGCGCCGTCAGCGCCACCCAGGCCACCAGCCCGATGAAGCACAGCAGCAGCACCTGGCGAACGAAGGCGGCCTCGGCGAAGGTCAGCGGCGCGATGGAAGCGGCGGGGCCGATGAACAGCACGATCAGCGCCAGCCGCGTCGGGCCCTTCGCGCGGGCCACCAGCGAGCGCCAGAACAGCTCGCGGCCGGCGACCAACCGCGTCGCCGCGCGGTGCAGCAGGCGATGCACCCCGATGGCAAGAAGCGCCGCGACGGCCAGCACGCACAGGCTGATCAGCCAGGGTGGCGCCCAGCCGAGTGCGTCGATCGTTTTCCGCGCATACCCGTCGAGATCGGCCAGCAATGCCCGCTTCCTTCCTTCCCGTCGTGAACACCGGGCGATCGGCCATGACGACCGCATGGGAGCGCGAAGGCTGCCTGCCCAGGTCCAGATCCGAAGGCATGGGGCGGCGCGAAGTTCCATCGCTGGGCGAGGCTTCGCCCGGGTTCCGGCGCCTGGGCTTCAATCCCGCGCGAAGCGTCGTCGCAGCGGGATCGCTGCCAGGGACAAGGCGGCGAGGCCGAGCAGCGCGCCCAGCACCTGGGGCGTCAGCACGCGCTCGATCTCGAAGTCGCCGCCGGCCGCAAGCACCTCCCCCAGTCCTGCGCCGGCCAGGGCGAAGACCGCGGTGGCGGGAATGATGCCCACGAAGGTCGTCGCCACGAAGACGGGCAGGCGCACGCCGGCAAAGGCCGGAACGAGGTTCACCAGGAAGAAGGGAAACAGCGGCACCAGGCGAAGAACCAGCAGGTAGGAGGCCGCGTCGCGCTGGATGCCCGCTGCCAGCGTCTTCGCCCGTGGCCCGAGCCGCCCCAGCGCATCCGCCCCGAACAGGCGCCGCGCGAACAGGAAGACCAGCGTCGCGCCGAGCGTCGCGCCCACCACAGCGAGGCCCGTGGCCGCAACCGCGCCGAAGAGCAGCCCGCCCGCAAGCGTCATGGCCGTCGCGCCCGGCAGCGAGAAGGCCACGACCGCGACATAAGCCAGCAGATAGATGAGCGCGGCGACCAGAGCGTGCCGCGCGACGAAGCCATCCAGCGTGGCCTGGTGCCGCGCCAGCGTCTCCAGCGTGAGAAGATCACCGAGCGGCGTCAGGCGCAGCGCGGCCAGCGCCGCGACGATGCCGAGCGCGATCCACAGCCGGCGGTCGCGCAGCAGCGTCACGACGCGGCGCCCTGGTAGCGGGCCATGAAGCGGCGGTCGATCCAGTCCTTCCACCACCACACCCAGCGCCCCGAAAAGACGAGCCCGTTGCGCGTGCCGATCGCGCGCCCGTCGCCCAGCGAGAGCAGCACCAGCCAGTCCTTCTGCGGCTCATACCGCGTCAGAGACCGGCCCTCCGCCGCGGCACGCAGGTTCTGGGCCAGCACCGGTCCCTGGCGCACCGCGAAGACCCCGGCCTTGGGCAGCGGCTCCGGCAGCAGGCTGGCGACATCGCCGGCCGCGAAGACCTCGGGGCGGTTCACGGCCTGCAGCGTCGACTCCACCAGCATGAAGCCGCGCGCGTCCCGGCGCAGCCCGCTCTCCTCCAGCCACGGCGCCGCCGCGGCACCAGTGGCCCAGAGCACCACATCGGCGGCGACCGGCGGGGCCTTGGCGAAGTGCAACGCCGTCGCCGTCACCTGCGCCACGTCCTCGCCGGCCCGCAGCGTGACGCCGCGTTCCGCCAGCGCCTGCGTCATGCGGCGCACGGCCGGTTCCGGCAGGCGCGGCAGCACGCCGCCCACGCCCGCCACCAGCACCACCCGCACGCCGCGCGGTCCGAGTCGCGCGGCCATGGCAAGCGCCATTTCGCAGCCGGCGGCGCCGCCGCCGACCACCGCCACGGTCTGCCCGCCCTCCGCCTGCGCGAACAGGCCGTCGAGCCGCGCGAGCAGGCTGTCGATTGGCTTGAGCGGCACGGCATGCTCCGCCGCGCCGGGCACGCGCGACGTATCGGGCGTCGCGCCGGTGTCGATCGAAAGCAGGTCATAGGGCAGGGGGGCGCCCTCCGCGCGCCGCAGCAGCCGCGCATCGGGGTCGAGTCCCGTGACCCGGTCCACCACCAGAGTCGCGCCGGCCCGCGCCGCCAGCGCGCGCGTGTCGATCAGCGCCTGCTCCGGGCGATAGAGCCCGGCCGCCACGCCGGGCAGCATGCCCGAATAGGGCGAGAAGACCTCGCGCGTGACCAGCACCACACGCCAGCCGGCGATCGGCCGCGCGGCAAGCTGGCGCAGCACCTCGACATGCGCATGCCCGCCGCCCGCCAGAACCAGGTTCCGTTCCGTCATCCGTCCCTTCGCGTCATCCCGCCGGCCCGGAGATGGCGCCTTCCGTGCCGATGCGCGAGACTGCGCGCATGCAGACCTATCGCTTCGACCACATCCATCTCCGCAGCCCCGATCCGGAAGCCGCCGCCCGCGTCTGGACCGCCGCCTTCGGCGCCGAGGTCAAGGCACGCATGCAGGCCGGCCCCTGGCTACGGATCGTCCTGGACCTCGCCGGGGTTACGCTGTTCCTCGAGCAGGTGCCAGCCGGCACGCATGCGCCGCCCGCGCCGCCCTTCCTCGGGCTTGAGCATATCGGCCTCGGGACCGCCGATCTGGACGGCGCCATCGCCGACCTCGCCGCGAAGGGCGTGCCGCTGCTCTCCGGCCCCGCAGAGCCGCGGCCGGGTGTGCGCATCGCCTTCTTCGGCATGCCGGACGGCGTCCGTGTGGAGCTCATCGAGCGCCGGGGATGAGCCCGGAGCGCAGCCGCTGGCCAGCCATCGGGGCGGTGGTCCTCGCGGGTCTGGCGGCGGCGGCGCAGATCGGCAAGGTGCCGGCGGCGATGACGACCATCGCCGCCGAGTTCGCGCTCTCCTTGGCCACGGCAGCGCTCGTCGTCTCGCTCGGCGCTTTGCTTGCCGGCCTCGGCGGGCTGGCGATCGGGCTCGCCGTGGCGCGGCTCGGCGTGCGCCGCGGCCTGCTGGCCGGCTTGTCGCTTGGCGTCGCCGCCGCCGCGATCGCACCGCTGGCGCCGAGCGAGCACCTGCTTTTCGCCGTGCGCATCCTGGAAGGCGCGGGCTTCCTGTTGATCGTGGTGTCCGGGCCCTCCCTGGTGGCGACGCTGGCGGCGCCGGCGGAGCGCTCCTTCGCCATGGGGATCTGGGGCTGCTTCATGCCGGGCGGCATCGCGCTGGGTCTGGCCACGGCGCCGATCGTCGAATTCGCCGGCTGGCGTGTCGCCTGGATGGTCAGCGCGCTGCTGATGGCGGTGGCGCTGGTCTTCTGCTGGAGGCTGGTGCCGAGCCTGCCGCAGCCGGCCGCTGCCGGCCCCCGCCCGCCGCTGCGGAGCCTGCTGCGCGACCTCGTGGCCGCAGGGCGCCCGTTGCGCGTCGCCGGGGCCTTCGCGTCCTACAGCGTGCTGTATTTCGGCGTGGCCGCCTTCCTGCCGGCCTATCTCGAATCGCTCGGGACCGGGACCGGCCTTGCAGGCGGTGCCGGCGCGCTCGCGGCGGTGGCGAATCTCTCCGGCAACCTTGCCGCGGCGGCGCTCATGCGCCGCGGTGTCGCGCCGGAGCGGCTGGTGACCTTCGGTGCGTTGGCGATGGGGGCGCTGGCGGCCGCCGTGTTCGTGACGCCGATGTCCCTTGCCGCCACCGGGCTTGCGCTGCTCGCCTCGGCCGTCGGCGGGCTGGTTCCGGCTGCCTGCTTCGCGTTGTTGCCGGCCAGCGTGCCACGCGCCGAGCTCGTTTCGCCGGCCGTCGGCATGACGATCCAGGGGAACAACCTGATGCAGCTGCTTGCGCCGCCGCTGCTCGGCGCGCTTGCCGGCATCGCCTGGGGCTTCCTCGCGCTGCCGCTGCTGCTGGCCGGGCTGCTGGCGGCGACGATGGGTTGGGTGCTGGCGGCCGACGGGTTGCGGAGAGTTCCACCCTCGACCTAGCCTGTCGTCGCGGCGCGCAAGACGCCGCCCAGGGGACAACGCCGACCCGGCCTGTCACGCCACCGGAGATCGCCCATGCCTGCCTTCGACCGTCGCAACCTCCTCGCGCTCGCCGCCGCCGCGGCCGGCTCCGCGCTGCTGCCGCCCGCCGCCGTCGCGCGCCCGCTTGACCAGGTTCTGTCCACGAAGCGGCTGCGCGCGGGCATCAACCCGACCCTGCCGCCCTTCGGCACCTTCAACGAGCGCAACCAGATCGACGGCTTCGATGCCGACATCGCGCGCGAGATCGCGCGGCGGATGAATGTGGAGCTTGAGATCGTGCAGGTCGGCAGCCCCGACCGCATCCCCTTCCTCCAGGCCGACCGCATCGACATCGTGCTCGGCGCGATGACCCGCCTGATCGAACGCGCGCTGGTCATCGACTACACCATCCCGCTGCATACGCAGTCCGTGGTGGTGCTGACCAAGCAGAGCGGCACCGCCGCCCCGATCAACACGCCGGCGGACCTGAACAATCCCGCGGTGCGGCTGGTGCAGGTGCGCGGCACCATCGGCGTGCCCTGGATCCAGGCGAACGCGCCGCGTGCCCAGGTGACCCTGCTCGACAACTACCCCGACACCTTCCGCGCCCTGGCGCAGGGCCGCGCCGACGCCATGGTGGACGTGCTGGAGAGCGTCGTCATCCCGATGCGGAACTTCCAGCAGGTGCAGTGGAAGGTCCTCGATCAGGTGCTCGGCAGCACCTGGGTCGGCATCGGCGTGCAGAAGGGCAACCACAGCCTGCGCGACGTGCTGAACATCGTGCTGTTCGAGATGCACCGCGACGGCTTCGTCAACCGCACCTGGGAGAAGTGGTTCGGCGTGCCCATGAAGACGCCGATCCCGTTCAACCCGATGTTCTGAAGCGTGTCGCTGCAGTACGGGCAGGTCTGGCAATACCTGCCCGATTTCCTGGTCGGCGCGGCGGTGGCGCTCTGGATCGCCGCCGTCGCCTTCGCGGGCGGATTGCTGATCGGCTTGTTCGGTGCCGCGGTGCTGCAGTTCGGCCCGCGTCCGGCGCGCGCCCTGGTCGGCGCGTATGTGCGCTTCTTCACCTGGACGCCGCAGCTGGTGCAGATCTTCTTCCTGTTCTTCGCCCTACCGGAGGTGGGCATTATCCTCTCGCCCTTCACGGCCGTGCTGATCGGCATGACGCTGAACGCGGGGGCCTACCTGACCGAAATCGAGCGCGGCGGCTTCGCCTCCGTCCCGCGTGCCGAGCTGGATGCGGCGGAGACGCTCGGCTTCAGCCGGGTGCAGACGGTCTGGTACGTGATCGCGCCGCATGTGGTGCGCGCCCTGTATCCCGCGCTGTCGAACCACTACATCATCATGACGCTCGGCACCTCGATGGCGGCGATCTTCGGCGTGGAGGAGCTCACGGGACGTGCATTGAACGCCAACGCCATCTCCTTCCGCTCGGTGGAGATCTTTTCCGTCGTCGCGGTGATCTACATTGCACTCACCATCGTCGCGTCCACGCTGCTCTGGTTCGTCGGGCGCTGGATGTTCCGCATCAAGGCGAAGGTCTTCTGACGGATGTCGGCCTGGGACATCATCGTCGCGGAGGCGCCGCGCTTCTTCACCTGGTGGAACATCCGCTTCCTGCTGGAGGCGATGGCCAACACCGTCATCGCCAGCGTGCTGGGCTGCGCGATCGGCTATGCGCTGGGCTTCGCGCTGGCGGCGCTGCGCCTGCCGCAACTCGTGCCCTTCGCGCCGCTCCGCGCGGTCTGCATTCTGTGGGTCGAGATCTTCCGGCGCATCCCCTTCCTGGTGCTGCTGCTGCTGGTGTTCTTCGTCAGCCAGTTCGCGAAGCTCGAGGCGCCGCTCTGGGTCATCGCCGTCGTCGCCGTGGCGATCCGCATGTCCGCGCTGGCGGCCGAGAACATCCGTGCCGGCCTGGAGTCCGTGCGCCCGACCCAATGGGAGGCGGCGCTGACGATGAACCTGAAGCCCTGGACGGTGCTGGGAAAGATCGTGCTGCCGCAGGCCTGGCGGGTGATCCTGCCGCCCTCCATCGCGCATGTGCTGTCCATGGTGAAGGAGACGTCGCTGGTCAGCCAGATCGGCTTCATCGAGATCACCTTCGCTGCGAAGATGCTGACGCAGCGCGGCTTCTCCGCGCTGCTCACCTACGGCACGGCGCTGGTCCTCTACTTCTTCCTCGGTTGGGCGCTGGCTGCGCTGGGGCGTTATGCCGAACGGCGCCTCACAGGCCGGAAGACCGCATCGCCTGGCGCAGCATCGCCGCTTCCGGTGGGCTGACCGGCGGCTGTGGCGGGCGCAGCGCGGGGTCGGCGATCACCCCCATCTCCGCCAAACAGAACTTGAGGCGCGCGGTGGCGCGCCCGCCGGGCGGCGCGCCGTAGATCGCCTCGGCCAGCGGTTCCAGCTTCTCGTGCAGCGCGCGGGCGCGAGCCAGGTCGCCCGCGCGCACGGCCGCATCAAGTGCTGCGATCTCGTCCGGCAGCACATCCGCCAGCGACACCAGCGACCCGTCCGAGCCGTGCACCATGCAGGCCAGCAGGTGCTCGTCGCCGCTGGCGCAGAACGCCACATCCGGGCGCTTCGCCTTGCAGATGCGCCGCAGCGCGTCGTAGCGGTCCACCTCCCACGATCCTTCCTTCACGCCCACCACCTCCGGCAGGTCGAGCAGGGCGGCGAAGGTTTCTTCCGTAAAGGCCATGCGGCCGGCGCCGTGATGCGCGGCAAACAGGAAGGTCGGCATGCCCGGCACGGCGTCGAGGATCGTCCGATGATGCAGCAGCGCCATCTCCATGGTCTGCGCCAGGGCGAAGCCGTTGGGCAGGAAGACCATGATCGCGTCGGCGCCCGCCGCGCGCGCGTCCCGCGCTTCCTCGGCCGCCTCCAGGCTGCTCTCGGCGTTCACCCCAGCGACGACGATGTGCGAGCCGCCGACCGTCTCGACCGCGACCTCGACGGCCCGCCGCTTCTCGGCGCGACTGAGCAGAAAATTCTCGCCGGCATGGCCGTTCATCAGCACGCCCGCGATGCCCGGCCGCAGCACGCAATGCGCGGTGTGCCGCGCATAGGCCTCCCAGTCCGGCGCGAAGTTCTCGCGCGTCATCGGTAGCACGGTCGAAGGATAGATGCCGTGGAAGCGCGTCGGGCCTTTGGGGATCATGCAGCCTCCATCGCCAGCAGGCGATCAATGGGGAACAGCGGCATCTCCGGCGCTTCGCCGGCTACGGCCTGTGCCAGCAGCTTTCCGAAGTATGGACCGCTGGTGTAGCCGGAATGCACGCTGCCGATGATCCATGCGTTGTCTACCCCAGGGATCGGCCCGATGGCAGGCAGCGCATCCGCTGTCTCGGCTTCCAGCCCCAGCCAGGCGCGCACGACGCGCGCATCGCGCAGCGCAGGGATGGTGTGCGCGGCGAGGCGCACATTGCCCCGGAAATTCTCTGCGCGCACCGCGAGCCCGCCGCGCTGCCGGTCGCCGATGCCCTGCCAGCCGCCGCCGATCAGCACCGTGCCGTTCGCATACTGCTTCAGCGACAGCAGGCCCGAGGCCACGCCAAGCACCGTGCGCATCACCGGGCGGATGCGCTCCGTGACGACAAGCTGGTTGATCAGCACCTTGATCGGCAGCCGCACGCCGAGCCAGCCGGCCATCTCCTCCAGCCAGACGCCCCCCGCCAGCACGATGCGCTTCGCCTGAAGCGGGCCGGTCTCCGTCTCCAGCACGAAGCGCCCGGCCTCACGGTCCACGCCCCAGACCGCGCGGTTCTCGAACAGCGCGACGCCCGCATTGAGCAGCGCCGGTCGGAAGGCGCGGCCCGTCAGATAGGCGCTCGTAAAGCCGTCGATGGGGCAATGCCCGGCCAGCAGCACGCGGTCGGACAGCCCCGGCTCGATCTCCATCGCCTGCCCACCGGAGATCAGCTCGATCGGCGCGCCGGCCGCGCGGCGGGCCTTCGCGCGCTCCTCCAGCATCGCCGCCTCGCGTTCCGTGAAGGCGACCGAAAGCCCCGGGCAGGCCACCGCCAGCACATGGCCGCCATCGCACCATTCCGCCATGCGCAGCCACATCTCATGCGCGCGCAGCGCATAGGGGATCAGCGCCGCGCGGGTCATCTGCATCGTCAGCGTGCCGGCATTGACGCCGGACGCCTCGCGGCAGATCGCGCCGCGATCCAGCAGCGCCACGCGCATGCCAGCGCGAGCAAGGTGCAGCGCCGTGCTGCAGCCCATGACGCCCGCGCCGACGATCGCGACGTCGAACGCCATCAGAGCGGCGCCGGCGCCGGCACAGGAATGTCGGCGTAGTCGAATTCGCCGAGCACCGCTTCCATCGGCACCGGCCGCAGCGGCAGGCGACCCGTGGCGAAGCCCGCGCGCTCCCGCCCGCCGACGCGACGCGCAACCAGCTCCGCCGCGGCCTCGCCGCAGAGCCGGCCCTGGCAGGGGCCCATGCCGCAGCGGGTGAACTGCTTGAGCTGGTTCATCTCGGTCGCGCCATCATCCAGCGCCGTCTCGATCTCCGCCCGCGTCACGCCCTCGCAGCGGCAGACCACCGTCTCCGGCGCGATCGCGTCCACCAGCGCCGGGCGCAGCGCCATCATCCGCGCCATGGCCTGTCCTGCCTGCGCGGCGCGCCACTGCTCCAGGGCCGGGCGCCGTCGCGCGCGCGCATGGGCGCGGCCATCCAGCACTCCCAGGTCGCGCAACGCGGCCAGCGCCGCGAGACGGCCCGCGGCCGGTGCCGCCGCCGCGCCGCGCACCCCGCCGCCATCGCCGGCCACGTAGAGAAGCGGCACGGAAACCCGGCGATCCGCATCCAGCACCGGCACCCAGCCGCCGGACTCGCGCGCATAGCGATGCGCAGCCCGGAACACGCGCGTCGCTTCCGTCGCCGGCACCAGCCCGTGTCCGATGCACAACGCATCGCAGTCGAAGCTTTCCGCCGCGCCGCCGGAAATCGGCTGCACGCGCACGCGCTCCACCGCCCCGACACCTTCCGCCGCGATCACCGCATGGGCCTGCAGCACCGGCACGCCGTTCGTCGCCAGCGCCGCGCGCCAGGCCAGGCCTCGCGCCAGCAGGTCCGGCCGCGCGAGCAGCGCGGGCATTGCGCGCGCCCATTCGCCACGCGTCGCAAGATCGGCGATCGCGGCCACCTCCGAGCCCGCCTTCAGCAGCTTCGCCGCCACCGCGTAGAGCAGCGGTCCCGCGCCGGCCACCACCACCCGCCGCCCCGGAAGCACGCCCTGCGCCTTCAGCAGGATCGTCGCCGCCGCCAGACCGATCACGCCGGGCAGGGTCCAGCCGGGGAAGGGGATGATCCGCTCATGCGTGCCAGCGCAGAGCACCAGCGCGCGTGCCTCCAGCGTCACCGGCTCGCCATCGGGTGGCAGCGCATCGATGCGGAACGGAACCGGCGCTTCGCCTTGCCGCACCAGCGGCCCGCCGCCCAGCCCCCAGACGCGATGACCGAGCCGCAGCTCCGCCCCGCTCGCCGCCAGCGCGGCTCGCAGGGCATCGCCGGCGCGGCGGTCCGCATCAGGGGGCACGACGAAGCCGGGCGGCGCCGCGCGATACACCTGCCCGCCGGGTGCCGGGCTTTCCTCCAGCAGCACCACCTTTGCCCCGCGCCGCGCCGCCTCGGTCGCCGCCGCCATGCCGGCGGGGCCGGCGCCGAGCACCGCGACGTCGTAGGGGTGCGTCATGCCTCGGTCACCACCATGCCCGCGCGCACCGGCGTGATGCAGGCCTGCGCGAGCCGGCCGTCCACGCGCAGCAGGCATTGCTGGCAGGTGCCCATCATGCAGAAGGCCGCGCGCGGCGAACCGGGGCCTTCGCCCAGGCGTCGCACGCCCGCCACAATGAGCGCCGCCGCCAGGCTCTCGCCCACCGGCGCGCGCAGTTCCTGCCCGGCGAAGCTGAACGCCACCTCGGTGGGTCGTTCGACGCCGGCGATTCGCATGGATGCACGCACGACGGAGAGGATAGTGCGTGCGGCGCGCGCGTCCATGCTTGACCCCCCGCGACGGCGCCGGGACACTCGCCAGATGGCTTTCCTGACGATCGAGGGGCTGAGCGCCAGCCATGACGGGCGCAACGACGTGCTGCGCGACATTTCCCTGCAGGTCGGCCAGGGCGAGGTCGTCGGGCTGATCGGCCCTTCGGGCTCCGGCAAGTCGTCGCTGCTGCGGGCCCTGGTCGGGCTGCTGCGACCGCGCGCCGGGCGCGTCAGCATCGCCGGCCAGCCGGTGGACTATGGCAGCCGTGCCAGCCTGCGCGCCGCGCGCGATCGCTTCGCCATCGTCTTCCAGCAGTTCAACCTGTTCCAGAACATGACCGCGCTGCGCAACGTGGCCATCGCGCCGACCCTCGTGAAGAAGCGCCCGCCGGCCGACGTGGAGGCCGAGGCCACGCGCCTGCTGGGGCGCGTCGGCCTGGGTGCGAAGCTGCACGCCTACCCGGATGAGCTCTCCGGCGGGCAGCAGCAGCGCGTGGCCATCGCCCGCGCCCTGGCGCTGCGTCCCGACATCCTGCTGCTGGACGAGGTGACCAGCGCCCTCGACCCCGAGCTCGTCACGGAAGTCCTGGACGCCATCCGCGCACTGCGCGACGAGGGGATGACGATGCTGGTCGTCTCGCACGAGATGGCCTTCATCCGCGAGGTCGCGAGCACCGTGGTGTTCATGGATGCCGGCCGCGTGGTCGAGCAAGGGCCGCCCGCCCGCATCTTCGATGCGCCCGAAAGCGCGCGCCTCAAGGACTTCACCGCCAAGATCCTTCGCCACTGAACGGGAGCGCACCGATGCCCTGGACCCCGCCCGGATCGCATCTGCTGCAGGGCGCGATCGACTGCCACGTACACTGCGCGCCGCATCTCAACGGCCGCTCCGTCAATGTGTTCGAGGCCGTGCGCCAGGCGGCGGCCGCGGGCATGCGCGGCATCGGCATCATGTGCAACTTCCAGAACAGCTCGGGCTTCGCCGCGCTGGCGAATGACGAGCTCGGCCATCTCGGCTGCCACGCCTTCGGCGGCGTGATCATGCAGCCCACCGCCGGCGGCGTGACGCTGGAGGTCGCGAAGGCCGCCATCGGATACGGCTACGGCCCCGGCACGGGCGCACGCTTCGTCAGCCTGCCGACGCACCACACGCGCTACATCGCCGAGCGCGAGGGCCGCAGCCCCGCCTTTCTCGAAACCACCTTCCAGGTGCCGCCGAACGGTCGCGTGCCGGATCCCGTCCCCGCGATCATGGAGCTCTGCGCCGAGAAGGACGTGGTTTTCGATTGCGGCCATGTCTCCGGCCGGGAAGCCGTTGCGCTTGCCGAGGAGGCGAAGCGCCGCGGCGTCCACCGCCTGCGCACGCATGGCAGCCGCTACGCCGAGGACGAGATCCGCGCCATCGTCGCACTCGGCGGCTATGTGGAACTGTCCTTTTTCATCCTCACCCATGCCACCCAGGTCGGCCTGACCCATGTGGACGAGGAGAAGCACCGCATCGCCGGCGGCGCCACGATCCACGACTTCGCCCCCCGCATCCGTGCCGCCGGCGAGCGCTGCATCCTCTCCACCGATGCCGGCGTCTTCCTGCTGCCGCCCCCGGTCGAGGCCTTCCGCGAATACCTGCTGCTGGTGGAGAGCGTCGGCTTCAGCGAGGCGGAGATCCGCCGCATGACGGCAACGAACCCGGCGGCGCTGTTCGGACTGTCGGCCTGACACGCGATGCGTGTGACGCTTCGCGACAAGGCGCGCGCAGCGATCAAGCCGGCGTGAGTCACGAAGCCGTGCGCGCCACGGCTGCGGCGCGGCCGGCACGCCGGGCGTAGTGTCGCGCCCCTTCGTTCGCGCGCGGGGCACATCGTTCCATGTCATCGCCTCTGGTCGGCGCCTGGCCGCCCTTTCTTGCGGCGTCCGGCTTCTGTTCGCTGGTCTCGCCCGAACTGGCCTGGCTGCATCTGCTCTCGGACCTGGCGATCGGGTTGTCGTACCTGTCGATCCCGGCGGTCCTGCTCGTCGTGCTGCTGCGGCGGCGCGACCTTGCCTATCCCTGGCTGGTCGGGCTGTTCGCGCTGTTCATCGTCGCCTGCGGGTTGACGCACCTGATGCATGCCTGGACTCTGTTCAGCCCCGCGCCCGTGCTGGACACGCTGCTGAAGGCCATCACCGCCGCCATATCCGTAACCGTGGCGGTGACGCTCTGGCCGGTGCTGCCGCGCCTGCTGGCGCTCCGTTCGCCCGCCGCGCTGGAACGCGAGGTGATGGAGCGCCGCGCCGCCGAGGAACGGCTGGGGACCTTCCTCGCGAACCTCGCGGAAGCCGTGTTCGTCGTGCGCGTCCACCCGGACGGACGGCTGCAGATCGAAAGCGTCAACCCGGCCTTCGAGCGCATGTTCAGCGTGCCGGGCGAGGGCCTGGCAGGTGCCGCGCCCGAGACGGCCCTGCCGCCGCCCCTTGCCGAGTTGGCACTGCCGCGCTGGCGCAAGGTGGCGGAGCAGGGCGCGCCCATGGAATACGAGATCACCGCCGACCTGCCGTCAGGTCGCCTCACCTGGCAGACCGTGCTGGTTCCGCTGCGCGGCGCGGATGGCCGCGTCGAACGCCTCCTCGGCTCGGCGCGCGACGTCACAGCGACGCGACGGCTGCAGGCGGGACTGGTGCAGAGCGCCCGCCTCGCCACGGTCGGCACCATGTGCGCGGGCCTGGCGCATGAGGCAAGCCAGCCGCTGAACACCGCATCGCTCTGGTTGCGTCGCGCCCGGGCCGCCGCCCGCGGCCTGCCGGAGGCGGAACGCGCCGCCTTCGCGCGCGCCGCGGCGGTGGTGGAGGACCAGCTGCGCCGTGCCGGTGACCTGGTGGCGCGCATCCGCTCCCTCGCCGGCGCCGAACCCGAAGCCGCAGGCCGCTTCGACGCGAAGGAGCCGGTCGCAGCCGCCTTCCGCCTCGCCGCCTCGGAGGCGGCCGCGGAGGGGATCACGATGACGCTGCGCGCCGCCGATGGCCCATTGCCGGTCCAAGGCAGCGCCGGCCGCCTGGAACAGGCCATGATGAACCTGCTCGCCAACGCCCGCGACGCCGTGATCGAGCGCCGCCGCAACCAGCCGGACGCGCCGGCTTCGGTGGAGGTGGCGCTGGCGCAGCAATCGGGCTCGGTCGTGGTCGAGGTGCGCGACAGCGGCGTCGGTATCCCGGAGGCCGTTGCGGACGCGATCTTCGACCCGTTCTTCACGACGAAGGATCCTGGGCGCGGGATCGGGCTCGGCCTGCCCTTCGCCGCCAGCGCCGCCCGCGCCATGGGCGGCCGGCTGGAGGCGTGGAACCGCCCCGGCGGCGGCGCGAATTTCCGCCTGGAACTGCCGCTGGCCGATGCGGGTGCGGTCCCCGCGGGTGCCGGCGCGGTTCCTGCCTGAGGCAGCTTCGGGATGCAGGAGCATGCCGCAACGCCGCGCATCCTGGTCGCCGAGGACGAGATCCTCGCGGCGCTGGCGATCGAGGATGAATTGCTGGGCGAGGGCTATGCCGTGGAGGTGGCGGCCGACGGCCAGGCAGCGCTCGAGGCTGCGCGGCGCCGCATGCCCGACCTGCTGCTGACCGACCTCCGCATGCCGCGCCTCGACGGCATCGGCCTGATTCGCGCCCTGCGCGGCATGGCGCCGCTGCTGCCGGTCGTGGTGATGACGGGCTATGTCCCCTCCGACGGCGCCGCCGCCTTTCGCCAGGACGGGGAGGGGCCGGTCGCGCTCTTCTCCAAGCCGGTGGACATGGATGCCCTGATCCTGGAACTCCGCCGCCTGCTGCCGCTGGTGGGATAGGCCCCGGGCCGTCCGCGCGGCATGATCCGCCAGGAATGCGGAAGGAGTGCAGGACGATGAGAATCATGCAGGCAGGCTTCGCAAGCGGGCGCGCATGACCGGCCACTTCTCCCTTGCCGGCAGCGTCGCGCTCGTCACCGGCGCGTCCGGCGGCCTCGGCCGGCATTTCGCGCGCGTGCTGCATGTGGCCGGCGCCGCCGTGGTCCTGGCGGCACGCCGGGCAGAGAGCGTGGCCGCAGCGGCGACGGCGCTCGGCGACCGCGCCATGCCCGTCGCGCTGGATGTGACGGACGCGGGCTCGATCGCCGCGGCGCTGGATGCCGTGGAGGCACGCTTCGGTCCCTGCGACGTGCTGGTGAACAATGCCGGCATCGCCGTCACCAAGCCCTTCCTGCAGCAGGAGGAAGCCGACTGGGACCAGGTGATGGACGTGGACCTGCGCGGCGCCTTCGTGATGGCGCAGGCCGCGGCGCGGCGGATGGTCGCGGCGGGAAAGGGCGGCGCCATCGTCAACATCGCCTCGATCGGCGGCGTCCGCATCATACCCGGCGTCGCGGCCTACACCGCGGCCAAGGCCGGGCTGCTCCAGCTCACCCGGCAGATGGGCGTGGAACTGGCGCGCCACCGCATCCGCGTGAATGCCATCGCGCCCGGCTACATCGAGACCGACATCAATCGCGATTTCTTTGCCTCCGAGGCCGGGCAGGCGATGGTGAAGCGCATCCCGCAGCGCCGGCTCGGCACGCCGGACGACCTTACGGGGCCCCTGCTGCTGCTGGCCAGCGAAGCAGGCGCGCATATGACGGGCAGCGTCATCACCGTGGATGGCGGGCACAGCGTCAACGCGCTGTAGCGGCCCGACCCTCCCCCAGGCCGGGGGGAGGGCGTAAGATGCGCGGAACGCCAGCGCAGCCGGAACGCCGACATGGATTTCTCCCTCCCGCCCGAGATCGACGCCGTCCGCGCGAAGCTCCGCGCCTTCGTGGATGAGCGCCTGATCCCGCTCGAAGCCGACCGCGCCAACTACGACGCGCACGAGAACATCCACCCGGACGTGCTGAAGCGCCTGCGCGCCGAGGCGAAGGCGGAGGGGCTCTGGGCCCTGCAGATGCCGAAGCACCGCGGCGGCGGCGGATTGCCCGTGGTCGGCATGGCCGCCTGCTACGAGGAGATGAACCGCTCCATCTTCGGCCCCGTCGTGTTCAACAGCGCCGCACCCGACGACGGCAACATGATCGTGCTGGAGAAGGTCGCGACCGAGGCGCAGAAGGCGAAATGGCTGCAGCCGATCGTGGACGGCGCGGTGCAGTCCAGCTTCGCGATGACGGAGCCCGATGGCTGCGGCAGCGATCCCGGCCTGACCTACACGCAGGCCGAGCGCATCGGCAACGACCGCTGGCGCATAACGGGGCGCAAGCACTACATCACCGGTGCCGGCGAGGCGAAGCACTTCCTGCTGATCGCGCGCACCTCCGACGATGAACGCAAGGGCCTCACCTGCTTCCTGTTTCATGCCGACCAGCCGGGCTGGGAGATCGTGCGTCGCATCCCGATCATGGGGCCGGAGGAGCATGGCGGGCATTGCGAACTCCGCTTCGACGGGCTCGAAGTGCCGGACGAGAATGTCCTGATGGGCGTCGGCGACGGGCTCAAGCTCACGCAGATCCGCCTCGGGACGGCGCGGTTGACGCACTGCATGCGCTGGCTCGGCATGGGGCGGCGCGCGCTGGAGATCGCGATGGAGCGCATCCGCACGCGCGAAAGCTTCGGCATGAAGCTGATCGACCGCGAGAGCGTGCAGGGCCTGATCGGCGAGGCCGCGATGGAGCTGGAGATTGGCCGCCTGCTGACCATGAAGGCGGCCTGGGTGCTGGACCAGGGCGGCTTCGCGCGCAAGGAGGTTTCGATGGCGAAGATCGTCGTGGCCGATGCGCTGCACAAGGCGGTGGACACCGCTCTGCAGCTGCTCGGCGCGCGCGGCTATTCCAAGGACACGCCCATCGAGTGGATGTATCGCTACGCTCGCCAGGCCCGCCTGGTGGATGGCGCGAGCGAGGTGCACCGCATGGTGCTGGCGAACTTCCTGCGCCGCGAGGGCACCGACTTCTTCCGGTGGGGCGCGCATGGATGAGGCGCGCCTGACCCGCCTGCGGGACTGGCTCGCCGCGGCATCCGGCGACGCATCGCTCCGCATCGAGCAGGCGCAGAAGCTCTCGGGCGGGGCGATTCAGCAGAACTGGGCGCTGGACGTCGAGACCATCGCCGGCGCGCAGCGCTGGGTGCTGCGCACCGACAGCGCCGCGGTGCTGGCCGTCAGCCTGCCGCGCACGGCGGAATACGCGCTGCTGAAGGCGGCCTGGGATGCCGGCGTGACGGTGCCGGAGCCGCTGTTCCTCTGCGAGGATCCTGGCGTCACCGGCGCGCCCTTCTTCATCATGCGCCGCGTCGGCGGCACCGCGCTCGGCCCGCGTGTCGTCAAGGATGCTGCGCTCGGCGGCGGGCGCGAGCAGCTGGCACGCGCGCTGGGCCGCGAGCTCGCGCGCATCCATCGCATCCGCCCGCCTCGTCCGGACCTCGCCTTCCTGGGTGCCCCGCCGGCCGATGCGGGCCTTGCCGTCATCGCCACGCTGCGCGGCCGGCTCGACGCAGCGGGCACGCCGCGACCCGCCATCGAATGGGGCCTGCGGGCCGCCGAGCGCAGCGCGCCGCCGCCGGTGCCGCCCGTGCTGGTCCACAATGATTTCCGCACCGGAAACCTGATGCTGGATGCCTCTGGCGTGACGGGCGTGCTGGACTGGGAGTTCGCTGCCTGGGGCGATGGCCATGCCGATCTCGGCTGGCTCTGCGCGAAGTGCTGGCGCTTCGGCAATGTCGCGCAGGAGGCCGGCGGCCTCGGCCCGCGCAAAGCGCTCTACGCCGGCTACGAAACCGAGAGCGGCGCCACCGTGGACGATGCGCGCGTCCGCTGGTGGGAGCTGATGGCGCATCTGCGCTGGGCCGTCATCGCCGCCGACCAGGCGCAACGCCATCTGTCGGGCGAGGAGCGCAGCCTGGAACTTGCGCTCACCGGCCACATCGTCCCGGAGCTCGAATGGGAGATTCTGTTTCTTTCGGAGGGGCGCTGATGCTCGAGAAGCCGGACGGCCCCGACCTGCTGGCCACCGCGCGCGAGGTTCTGCTGAAGGAACTGCTGCCCGCGCTGCCGCCCGACAAGGTCTTCGCGGCGCGCATGGTCGCCAACGCCATGGCGATCGCCGCGCGTGAGGCCCAGGCGGATACTGCCGCCGTGCCGGCGCGCGACCTTGCGCAGCTTTCGCGCGAGATCCGCGCAGGCCGCCACGATCCCGGCACACCGACCCACGACGCGATGCGCACCTGGCTGCGCGACTACGCGCGGCTGCGTGCCGGCGTCAGCGCGCCGAAGGCCCTGGGCTGAGTCTCACACCGCGGGCGTGACGGTCCCGCGGCATTCCCCGAAGCCGATCGCCGCGAAGCCTTCCTTCCGCGCACGAGCGACCAGGAACACCTCGTCACCATCTTCCAGGAAGCGCCGCGTCTCGCCGCTCGCCAGCGTCAGCGGCTCCCGCCCGCCGCGCGTGATCTCCAGCAGCGAGCCGAACCCCTCCGCAGTGGAGATCGTGCCGGTGCCCAGCAGGTCGCCCGGCTGCAGGTTGCAGCCGCCGCAGGTGTGATGCGTGACGAGCTGCGCCGGCGTCCAGTAAAGCCCGCTGGCTTGCCCGCGCGAAAGCCGATGCGGCGCCAGCCCCTTCTCCCGCAGGCCCGGCGTCAGCAGCAGCACTTCCAGCTCCAGCCCCAGCGCGCCATGCGCCTGGTCGGCGGAGTCCCAGAGATAGTCCATCGGCTTCGGATCGGCCTCAGGGCGCTTCGGCTGCGCGATGCGGAAGGGCGCCAGCGCTTCCGGCGTGATGATCCAGGGGCTCACGGTCGTCCCGAAGTTCTTGGCGAGGAAGGGCCCGAGCGGCTGGTATTCCCAGCCCTGGATGTCGCGCGCCGACCAGTCGTTCAGCAGGCAATAGCCCGCGATGTGCTGCGCCGCCTCGCTGATCGGGATGGACTCGCCGAGCGCATTGCCCGGCCCGATCCAGATGCCGAGCTCCAGCTCGTAGTCGAGGTTGCGCGACGGTCCGAAGCTTGGCTCCGTCTCGCTTGCCGGCTTGCGCTGCCCCTTCGGCCGCCGCAGCGGATGGCCCGAGGCAACGACGGAACTGGCGCGGCCGTGATAGCCGATCGGTACATGCTTGTAGTTCGGCAGCAGCGGATTGTCGGGCCGGAACAGCGCGCCGACATTGGTCGCGTGCACGATGCCGGCATAGAAGTCGGTGTAGTCGCCGATCCGCATCGGAACATGCAGCGTGCAGTCCGCCGCCGCGTGCAGCATCGGCGCGAGAACCGCCTGATGGGCCGAGCCTTCGGCCAGCAGGTCGAAGACCTGCCGCCGCAGCGCCGCCCGCATGGCGGGTCCTTGTGCGAGGAAGTCGTTCCAGCCCTCCAGCAGGCTGGCATCCTCGACCGCCTCGGCGACCTCGCCGCTGATCAGCCCCGCTTCCTGCGCGGCCTCCAGGTCCAGGATGCGGTCGCCGATCGCGATGCCCATGCGCGGCATCTCGTCCTCCGCCGTGCAAAAACTCCCGAGCGGCAGGTTCTGCAGCGGGAAGTCGGGATGGCCGTTGGCGCTGGCGACGAAGCTGCGTCGCGCGGCGAGGTGCGTGTGGTCCAGCATGGCTTCAGCGCCGGCCCGGATCGAAGGTCTTGCGCAGCCCCGACCAGCAGTCGAGATAGCCCTTCTGAAGCTGCGGCAGCGTCGCGGCATAGGCGGTAACGCGCTGCGGCAGCCGCGTCTCGAACATGAAGGCCATGGTGTTCGCCAGCTTGTGCGGCGCGAGCTCCGCCGTGGAGGCCTTCTCGAAGGCGTCCGCATCCGGGCCATGCGGCAACATGCAGTTGTGCAGGCTGAAGCCGCCGGGCACGAAGCCCTGCGGCTTTGCATCGTACTGGCCGTAGATCAGCCCCATGAACTCGCTCATCAGGTTCATGTGGTACCAGGGCGGGCGGAAGGTGTTCTCGGCCACCATCCAGCGCTCGGGGAACAGCACGAAGTCGATGTTCGCCGTGCCGGGCGTCTCGGATGGCGCCGTCAGGCAGGTGAAGATCGAGGGGTCAGCGTGGTCGAACAGGATCGGCCCCACGGGCGAGTAGCGCGTGAGGTCGTATTTGTAGGGCGCGTAGTTGCCGTGCCACGCCACGACATCCAGCGGCGAGTGGCCGATCTCCGTCGTCCAGAACACGCCGCCCCACTTCACCGTAACGCGATGCGGGGCGTCGACATCCTCGTAGGACGCGACGGGCGAGAGGAAGTCGCGCTGGTTCGCCATGCAGTTGGCGCCGATCGGCCCCCGTTCCGGCAGGGTGAAAGCGCCGCCGTAATTCTCGCAGACATAGGCGCGGGCCGGCCCCGAAACCTCCACGCGGAACTTCACGCCGCGCGGGATCACGGCGATCTCGCCCGGCGCCGTGTCGATCACGCCGAACTCGGTGCGGAAGCGCAGGCTGCCCTGCTGCGGCGCGACCAGCATCTCCGCATCAGCGTTCCAGAACGTCTCGTCCGTCATGCTTTCGGTCACCAGCGCGATATGCGCGGCCATGCCCGTCTGCGAGGACGCGTCGCCGGCCGTGGTGATCGTGCGCATGCCGGTCAGGAAGGTCAGCGCGTGGTCCGGCAGCGGAATCGGGTCCCAGCGCAGCGGCTGGATCGGCAACTCGTTCTCCACCGTGTCCGGCGCGCTGACCCAGAAAGGCAGTGCATGCTTCCGGAAGCGCCCGATATGCGCGACCGTCGGCCGGATGCGATACAGCCAGGACCGCTGGTTGCTCGCGCGTGGCGCGGTGAAGGGCGATCCGCTCAACTGCTCGGCATAAAGTCCGTAGGCGCAACGCTGGGGCGAATTGCGCCCGATTGGCAGCGCGCCTGGCAGCGCCTCGGTCTCGAAGCCGTTGCCGAAGCCGGACATGTAGCCGGCGATCGCCGCGGTCAGGCCCTGCGGGGGGGTGATGTCCATGGCTGGCCTCCTCGTTTGCCCCGATATAGCGCAGCCAGCCCCGGCTTGCCCAATGCCCCGTGGCGGGGCCAGTCTGCGCCGGAAATGAGGGGAAACCGGGCATGAGCCTGCGCGGCAGCGCCTGCATCGTCGGCGCATTCGAGCATCCGACCCGCAAGGCGGAAGACAAGTCCGTCGCGCAGCTGCATGCCGAGGTCGCCTGGGGCGCGCTGCAGGATGCCGGCCTCTCCAAGGACGACGTGGACGGCTATTTCTGCGCCGGCGACGCGCCCGGGATGGGGCCGCTTTCCGTCGTCGAGTATCTCGGGCTCGACCGGCTGCGCCATGTGGACAGCACCGATATCGGCGGCAGCTCCTACCTGGCGCATGTCGCGCATGCCGCGGCGGCGATCGCGACCGGACGCTGCAATGTCGCGCTGATCACGCTGGCCGGGCGGCCGCGCAGCGAGGGCCAGGCGACCGGCACCGCGACCCGCGCGCAGAACCCCGCCGTCCCGGACGACCAGTTCGAGATCCCGATGGGCCGCACCGTGGCCGCTGCCTACGCCATGTGCGCGATGCGCCACATGCACGAATTCGGCACGACGAGCGAGCAGCTCGCCTGGATCAAGGTGGCGGCCAGCCACCATGCGCAGCACAACCCGCATGCGATGCTCAAGAAGGTGGTGACGGTGGAGGAGGTGGTGAACTCGCCCCTCGTCGCCGACCCGCTGCATCGCCTTGATTGCTGCGTCATCAGCGATGGCGGCGGCGCGCTGGTCGTCACGCGGCCCGAGATCGCGCGCAGCCTGAAGCGGCCGGTGGTCAGCATCCGCGGCACCGGCGAGGCGGTGAAGAACCACGCCGGCGGCTACAACGACCTGACCTTCTCCGGCGCCCGCTGGTCCGGCGCGCGCGCCTTCGAGGAAGCCGGCGTGACGCCGGCCGACATCCGCTACGCCAGCATCTATGACAGCTTCACCATCACCGTGCTGATCCAGCTCGAGGACCTCGGCTTCTGCGCCAAGGGTGATGGAGGAAAATTCGTCTCCGACGGCAACCTGATCAGCGGCGTCGGAAAGCTGCCCTTCAACACCGATGGCGGGGGCCTCTGCAACAACCACCCCGCCAATCGTGGCGGCATGACCAAGGTGATCGAGGCCGTGCGGCAATTGCGCGGAGAGGCGCATCCGGCCGTGCAGGTGAAGGATTGCGGGCT
Organism: Falsiroseomonas bella; assembly: GCF_003173615.1. Classification (GTDB taxonomy): domain Bacteria; phylum Pseudomonadota; class Alphaproteobacteria; order Acetobacterales; family Acetobacteraceae; genus Falsiroseomonas; species Falsiroseomonas bella. Next base: position 262,544 of record NZ_QGNA01000002.1, read on the forward strand.
GGCGCTGGCGCATGGCACCGGCGGTCTGCTCGGCCACCGCCACGGCAGCGCGACCCTGATCCTGGAGCGGCTGTGATGACCTTCGACGAGCGCCCGATCCCGGCCCCGATCCCCGACCCCATCACCGAGCCCTTCTGGCACGCGGCGCGCGAAGGCCGGCTGACGATCGGCCGCTGCAACGACACGGGGCGGCACTTCTTCCCGCCGCGCGGCGTCTCGCCCTTCACCCTCTCGCCGAATGTCGAGCTGGTGCAGGCGAGCGGCCGCGGCGTGCTCTACAGCTGGACCGTGATGCGCACGAAGGAGCCCTACATCCCGGCGATGGTGGAACTCGCGGAAGGCCCGCGCCTCTTCACCAACCTGGTGCAGGTCGCGCCGGAGGATGTGCGCATCGGCATGGCGCTGCGCGTCGTCTTCGTCCCGACCGCGGACGGCCCGCCGGTGCCGATGTTCGCGCCGGCCTGACGCCGTTCAGCCGGCGGCGCGATGCAGGTCGCGCAACCGGCGCATGCCCATCCGCCGCACGCCTTCGCGCGCGATGGCCGCATCGCAGAAGCCGTTGCCGAACAGGCGCAGCTCTTCGGTACGCCAGTGCACCTGGGCGCGCGGATGGCCGCGCAGGATGTCGCCGATATCCTCCGGCCGGTTCGGATGCAGCGCGACATAGGTCAGGCCCGCCGTGTCCGGCGTGACGAGCCTGTCATAGGCCGCCTCGGTCTCGGCCAGGGATACGCCCGGCGTCATCGCGAAGCGGTCGATCACCGGCAGGCCGGCCGCGTCCAGCTCGGCAACGGCCTCGGCATAGGGGCCGGGGTCCACCTCGCCCAGGCGCAGCACGCCAAGATAGCTCGGCAGGTCGCGGGGCAGCAGCAGCGGCAGGCGGTGCTCGCGCGCGATGCGCAGCGTCGCGGGCAGCAATTCGGGCAGCAGCGCCGCGCCCATATGCGTGTCCAGATGCGTCACATCCATCCCGGCGGCCAGCGCGCGGTCCAGCTGCGCGCGCATCTCTTCCTCCGCCGCGAGCGGGTCCACGGCACGGCGCAGCGAGAGGCAGTCGCGATGGAAATAGCCATCGGCATCCAGCAGGCCGGACGCCGCGCTGCGCACCGCGACCGGCCCCCAGCGATAGCCGTACCACTCGCTGGTCAGCGTCAGGTGCACGCCGAGGTCGAGCGACGGGTCGGCGGCGGCCTCGCGCGCGATCTCCGGGAACCAGGGGCAGGGCACCATGACGCTGCCGCAGTCGATCCGCCCGGCGCGGGCGAGATCGAGGAAGGCCTGGTTGGAGCCGTGGCACATCCCGACATCGTCGGCATGCAGGATCACCACGCGCGCATCCGTGGGCAGGCCGAGCAGGCGAAGGGTCGGGCTCATCCGCGCTCCAGCATCCAGCGCAGCACCAGCGGGATCTGCGCGGCCATCATCGAGTAGCCATGGTCGGCGACGGCGCCGCGCGCCCGGGCGGCCACCATCAGCGGTGTGTCGGCGCGGTTCACCACGTCATAGACGAAGCCCGGGATCAGCGCGGCGTCGCAGGGCAGGCGGTCGTCGCTGCCCATCCCGATGGCCGAACAGTTCACCAGCACCTCGCTCTCGCCAAGATGCCGCTGCACCGGCACGCCCGGGAACTCCGCCGCGACCGCCCCGACCAGCGACTCCGCGCGGACCGCGTCGGGATCGTGGATGGCGAGCGCGGCCGGCCCCTCGCCGGCTATCGCCATCGCCACCGCGCGGCCCGCACCGCCGGCGCCGAGCAGTTGCACGCGACGGCGCGCGAGCGGCAGCCCGGCGGCGCTCGCCGCGGCCAGGAAGCCGGCGCCGTCCACCATGCTGGCCTCCCACCCGCCCGCGCCGTCGGGGCGCAGCAGGTTGGCGCTTCCGGCCCGGCGGGCCGCGGTGTCGCAGCGACCGATGCGCGCGGCATCCTGCTTGTGCGGGATGGTGCAGACCACGCCCGCGAGGTTTCGCAGATGCACCACGCCGGCGAGGAAATCCTCGAGCCGCCCGGCCGGCACATGCGCCGGGAGATACGCGCAGTCATGCCCCGCAGCGGCGATGGCCGCTGCGTATTCCGCATAGCCCTTGGTGTGGCCGATAGGATCGCCGGCCAGCAGGATCAGGCGGGTGCGGCCGGAGATCATGGCTTCAGCACCAGCGGCGCGGGCAGGTCGGCATCCTGCGCGCGGAACAGCAGGCGGAGCGTGGTGCGCTCGGACTTGCCGAGGCCGGGCGCCTCGGCCTGCAACTGCACGGCATGGCTGGCATTGCCCTCGAAGCGGAAGCGTCCGTCGGTGCCGGTCGTGGTGCGCTGCTTCTCGGTGTTCACGACGAAGCTGCGTTCGAAAAGCTGGACGGTTGCGTTCGGCACGGGTTGACCGCCGGGCCCGACGACCCGCCCGCGGATCTCGCCGGTGGCGTTCATCGCGACGTTCAGGTTCCAGCCGAAGACCAGGATCAGCAGCACGGCCGGCACGATCACCCAGCGGGAGAGCAGCCAGGGATGAAGCCTGCGCCTCGGCTGGCTCATCCTTTCGTCGCCCCGTGCGTCAAGCCGCGGATGAAGGCCGACTGCGCCATCAGGAACACCAGGATGCCCGGCGCCAGCACCAGGCAGACAAAGGCGTAGAGCGCGCCCGTCGTGTCCTCCATGTAGGAGAGGAAGCGGGCGAGGCCGAGCGGCAGCGTCTGCATGTCAGCATCGCGGGTGATGATGAGCGGCCACATGAAGCTGTTCCAGGACCAGATGAAGGCCAGGATCACATTCGTCGCGATGGCCGGGCGCGACAGCGGCAGCAGCACATGCGTGATGATGCGCCATTCCGAGAGGCCGTCCATCCGCGCTGCCTCCACCAGGCTGCGCGGCACGGCCTCGAAGGCCGATTTGTAGATGAAGATGCAGACGATGGTGGAGAGCAGCGGCAGCGCCAGGCCGAGATAGGAATTCAGCAGCCCGATCCGCGCCGTGATCAGGTAGGCCGGGATGATCGTGGCCTGGAAGGGAATCAGCATGCAGGACAGCAGCAGCAGGATCACCAGCTTCTTCGCGCGAAAACTCTGGGTGAGCGCATAGGCCGCCATGGCGTTCAGCACCACGTTGCCGACCACGGCCAGCAGCGAGACGACGATGCTGTTCAGCAGGTAGCGCGGGAAGGGGATGAGGTACCAGACATCCACGAAATTGTAGGGATGCGGATTCTGCGGCAGCAGTCTGGGCGGATAGGCGTAGATGTTCTCGTCCGTGATCGCCGTCTTCAGCACCCAGTAGAAGGGCAGCAGCATCGCGGCGCTGACCAGGATCAGCACGGCATGGCGCAGCCAGGGCACGCCGCGCCGCATCAATCCTTCTCCACCGCGCCGGCGTTGCCGCCGGCCAGCCGGTTCGCCAGGAAGGTCAGCACCAGCAGCAGCAGGAACTGCACCACGGTGACCGCGGCGGCGTAGTCGAACTTCGTCTGCCCGAAGCCGAGCTTGTAGATGTAGGTGACCAGCAGTTCCGTGGCGTGGCCCGGGCCGCCATTGGTCATCACATAGACCAGGTCGAAGCTGGTGAAGCTGTTGAGAAGGCCGATCACGGCGCAGAGGAAGAGCGATGGCCGCAGCATCGGCAGGGTTATGTGCAGGAACACCGCGTGGCGCGGCACGCCATCCACGCGCGCGGCTTCATACAGGTGCTGCGGGATCTGCTGCAGGCCGGTCAGCAGGATGATCATGTAGAAGCCGATCACCTGCCAGATGTCGGTCAGGATCACGCTCGGCATCGCCAGGTCGAAGGACTGCAGGAAGCCGAGCGGCTTGTCGATGAGGCCGAGCTCGCGCAGCGCCCAGTTGATGAAACCGCCGCGCTCGTCGTACATCCAGCGCCATATGATGCCGACCGCGACCGTCATCAGCGGGTAGGAGAGGAAGACGATGGTGCGGTAGACGCTCGCACCCTTCAGGTCGGAATTGACCAGCAGCGCGATCCCCAGCGCCAGCACGATTGCCAGTGGCGCGGCGCCGATCCAGATCAGCGTGTTCCACAAGGCCGTCCAGAAGACGTCGTCGTAGAACAGCATCTCCTCGTAATGCTCGAGGCCGACCCAGCGCGGCGGGCGCATCGGCGACCAGGACTGGAAGGACAGCACCGCGTTCCAGCCCAGTGGGATCACGCGATACAGCAGGAAGATCGCCAGCGAGGGCAGCAGGAAGCACAGGATCATCGCGGCCTGCCGCGTGCGCTTCCGGCCCCACCATCCCGTGCTTCCGCCGGCCCCGATGCGGGCTGGCGGCAGTTCGGCGCGCGTGCCGCTCACCCGCGCGAGAGTTCCCTGCCCACGCGGCGCTCGGCATCGGCCAGCGCCTGGCGCGCGCTCTTGCGGCCGAGCAGCGCGCTCTGCAGCTCCGGCCAGAAGGCGTCCTTCACCCGCGCATCCTGCGGCAGCGGCCAGTTGCCCACCATCTTGTCGGTGTGCTCGATCTGGGTCTTCAGCACGTCATGGACCAGTGGATCGGCGGTGCGCAGCGAGGCCAGCAGCGCCTCGTCCACCGCCGTGTTGCCCGTCAGGATGCGCCGCTGCGTCGCAAGCTGGTTCGCCTGCTCGTTGGCCGTGACGTGCTTCACGAAGGCCCAGGCGAGATCCGGGTTGCGCGATCCCTGCGACACGCCGAGCCCGTGGCTGTTCGGCGTGGAGTAGTTGCCCGGCGCATGCGCCACGCCGAGCGTCTCGCCATTCACCCAGTTGCCCTGGCCGCGGATGAAGAAATAGGCCGGGCTGTGGGCGTGCAGCATGCCGACATTGCCCGTGGCGAAGGCGCCGTTCGGCTCCACCCAACGGCCCGTCCAGGAGATCTTGTTGATCGCGCCGCTCTCGCTGGCCCGCGCCAGCTTCTCCACCACCTCGATCGCCTTCGGCGTGTTGAAGGCAGGCCGCTTCAGGTCGGGCGTCAGCAGATTCACGCCGTTCATGGCGAAGAGCGGCCAGTAGAGCCAGTCGAAGTTCAGGGTCAGGAAGCCCGTGGCATCGCCCTGCGCCATCTTTCCGGCATGGGCCAGGATCTCGTCGAAGCTCTGCGGCGGGCCGGACAGGCCGGCGCGCTGGAACATGGTCTTGTTGTAGAACAGCAGAGTCTTGGTGATGTAGAAGGGCAGCATCCAGTTCTTGCCGCCTAGCGTCCAGTTCGACAGATAATTGGCGTTGAAGCGGTTCTTCACGTCGGCCTCCGCGGCCAGCCGCGGCGTCATGTCCATCAGGACGCCATTCGCCGCGTACTCCATCCACAGCGCGCCCTGCGTGTTGATGACGTCGGGCGGCGTGCCGGCGGCGAGCTGCGTCTGGTAGAAGGCCGGCAGCTCCGGCCCCTTCTTGTCCAGCCACTCGACCTCGGCGCCCGGATTGGCGCGCTGGAAGCTGGCGATCCAGCCGCGGATCAGCGGCTCCTGGTCGATGATGTTCCAGGTCAGGAAGCTGATCCGCCGCGTCGTCTGGCCGATGGCCGGGGCGGCGAGCGCGGCCGGCAGGGCCGCCGAGGCTTTCAGAAGCGTGCGCCTGGCAAGCATGGTCCGTTCTTCCTCCTCGTTTCGCCCGTGCCGGGCGTGATAGCTGTTGCGCAGCCTAGGCTGAGACGGCCGTTTCGTTCCAAGGAATCTCACGCCCCTCGCGGGCAGATCGTTCGGCCAGCAGGCAGCAGCGCACGGCGTCGCGCGCCGCCTCTGGCGGCACCAGCGCGCGGCCGGCCCGGAAACCCTGCACGGCCTGCTCGGCCTGCGTCACCAGTTCGAAGACCTCGCCGCTCTCCCCGAGCGGCAGCGCCTCGGCCTGCTCGCCGGGCTGGGCGCGGCCGCGGAACAGGTGCAGGCTGGCCGCGGGTGCGAAGCTGCGGTCCATCGCGGCGGACCAGAGGCTGCGGATTGCGCCGGCTTCGCCCATCACATGCACCGCGACGTGATGCTCGAAGCCGCCCACCACCGTGTTCAGCGTCGCGAATTGTCCTCCGTCGAAGCGCAGCGTCACGGCCAGCGCTTTCGGCATGGCGGGGTCGCCCGAGGCGAGCGCACGCAACGCGACCGGCCGCCCCCAGCTTTCGCCGTACCACAGCAGCAGGTCGAAGAAATGCACCGGCTCCTCCAGGATCCAGGAGCCGACGCGGCCGAGGTCGTAGCGCCAGCCGCCCGAGCCGGTGCGGTAGGGGAAGCGGAAGAGCGAGACGCTCGCATGCCGCGTTTCGCCGATCGCGCCCTCCGCGATCAGCGCCTTGATCCGCCCCCATTGCGTCGAGACGCGCAGCTCATGCCCGATGGTCAGCACGCGGCCGCTGGCCCTCGCCGCGGCGATCAGCGCATCGCAATCCGCCAGCGTCAGCGCCATCGGCTTCTCGAGCAGCACATGCTTGCCGGCGCGCAGCGCCGCCAGGCCGAGATCGGCATGCAGCGCGTTCGGCGCGGCGATCACCACGGCCTCGATCGCCGGGTCGGCGAAGACCGCGGCCGGATCGCGATGCACCGCGATGCCGGGCCGATCGGCGGCGGCCTGTGCCGCGCTGGCCTCGCCATGCGCCACGACGGCGACGAGCTCGGCCGAGGGCGCTTGGTCCAGCGCGCGCGCATGGTGCCGGCCCCACGCCCCGTAGCCGATCAGCGCGACGCGCATCACGCCAGCGTCGCCCCCGGCATGCGGGTGACCTCCTCTGTCACCACCAGCGCGCAGTCGGGATGCCGCTGCGCGTAGCTCGCGGGCACGGCGGGCGTGACCGGCCCGTGCAAGAGCTTCCGCACCATCGCCGTCTGCCAGGGACGGTTCATGAACAGCCGCAGCTTCCGCGCGCCCAGGATCTCCTTCATGCCCACCGTCACGGCGTATTCGGGGATCAGGTCGATGGCCCCGCGCGTGGCGGTGACGGAGTTGATCGTCCGCGTCTCCCGCGTCAGGCGTTGCACGCGCGTCGGCCGCTGCGCGAAGGCCTCCACATCCACGACCTCCCCGGGTTCGGGCGGCTCGTTGAAGGCGATGTGGCCGGCAATACCGACGCCGCCGAAAGCGACATCCACGCCGCCATGCCGCGCGATGAGCGCCGGCACTGCATCCAGTGCGTGCGGATCGGGAAAGACGATGCGCGGCGCGCGGCCCGGCGGCATCGCCGCCGTCATGCGCCGCTCCATGTGGCCGCGGAAGGAGAGGGGATCGGTCTCGGGTATCCAGTCGCCTGCGGGCGTCAGGTATTCGTCCATGCCGATCATCACGAGGTCGGCGAGCGACTGGTCCTGCTCGGCGCAGAGCCGCGCCAGCACGTCGTATTGCCCGACCGGGCCGACCGGCACGATGAACACCACCGTCTCGCGCCCGGCCGCCTTCGCCAGGCGGCACTCCGCAAGCAGCGCCTCCGCGAAGGCCTGGGTCAGCGCGGCGGCGTCGGGCACCACGCGCACCGGGATGCGCGTGCCGCGGCCGAGATCCTCCGGCCGGATCGCCAGCACCTCCGTCACAGCCGCGCTCCTTCCGGGGAGAAGAGGTGGATATCCTCCGGCGCCAGGGCGAGGCGTACCTTCTCCCCCGCCCGGCGCACGCTGCGGGCGGGGACCCGCGCATGCAACTCGGTTCCGGCGATGTCGAGCGTCACCAGCGTCTCGCTGCCCAGCGGCTCGACCACGGCGGCGGCGCCACTGATCGCGGCCTCGCCCGGCTGGCCGGGCGGCAGCCAGATCAGCCGCTCGGGCCGGATGCCGATGGTGGCCTCGCCCGGTGGCGCTGCATCGGGGAGCGGCAGGGCGGTGCCGTCGGCCAGAAGCGCGTGCCCGTCCTGGATGCGCCCCGGCAGCAGGTTCATCGCCGGCGCGCCCATGAAGGCGGCGACGAAGGTGGTGGCCGGGCGGTCGTAGATCTCCTCCGGCGTGCCGACCTGCTGCACCAGCCCGCCCTGCATCACCACGATGCGGTCGGCCAGCGTCATCGCCTCCACCTGGTCGTGCGTGACGTAGATCGTCGTGGCGCGCAGCCGGTCGCGCAGGCGCTTGATCTCGGTGCGCATCTGAACGCGCAGCTTGGCGTCGAGGTTGGACAGCGGCTCGTCGAACAGGAAGACCTTCGGGTCCCGCACGATGGCGCGGCCCATCGCCACGCGCTGGCGCTGCCCGCCCGAAAGCTCGCGCGGGCGACGTTCCAGCAGATGCGCGATGTCCAGCACCTCGGCCGCCTGGCGCACGCGGCGGCCGATCTCGGCCTTGCCCACGCCGCGCCAGCGCAGCGAGAAGCCCATGTTCTCCGCCACCGACATGTGCGGATAGAGCGCGTAGTCCTGGAACACCATGGCGACGTCGCGGTCCTTCGGATCGCGTTCGTTCACCACCGCATCGTCGATCAGGATCCGGCCGTCGGAGGCCTCCTCGAGGCCCGCGACCATGCGCAGGATGGTGGATTTGCCGCAGCCCGAGGGGCCCACGAGGACCAGGAACTCGCCATCGGCGATCGAGAGGTCCACCCCGTGGACCACCTGGACATCGCCGAAGCGCTTGCGCACGCCGCGAAGCTCGACCCTCGCCACTGCCGTTCCGCTTCCTTCCCCTTCAGGATGCTAGGCGTCTGCCGGCGCGCCGTGCAAGCGGGGTGGGCGCGCCGGGCCTGGCCCCGGCGGGCCGCAGGGGGTTGCGGCCCCCCGCCCAACCCGCTAGGAACCCGGCCGCTTCCGTGTCGGCCCGCTGCTGTAGCTCAGTGGTAGAGCACTCCCTTGGTAAGGGAGAGGTCGAGAGTTCAATCCTCTCCAGCAGCACCACGCCAACCCCCTGATCCGTAAGGCTCCGCGAGGACTCGAAGGGAGCGCCGCGACCGCCCGTCGCGCTTTCCTGTGTCAGGATCGTGCCTCGGCGCGGCCCGCGAAGAACGCCCGGACGAGCGGCGCGAGCTTATTCGGCAGCAGGTGGATGTAGCGCTCGACGCTCTCGAGGCTCTTCCAGTCGCCCCGCTCCTTCACGCGCAGGATGTCGCGGTCGTCCGCGTAATCCCAGCTCGCGCTGGTATGCCGCAGCGGGTGCATCGTGAGGCGGCGGGCGTCGGGGATCTTGAGCTCGACGGCGATTTCCCGGAGCACGCGGTTCATCTTCTTCCCGAGGGCACCCGGGTCGGGGAACGGCGTCCCGTCGGCGGTCCGGAAGACCGGGCCGTGCGAGATGCCGGTGAGCGCGCGGTATTCCCGCAACGCCTGGACGGTGCGCGGGCGCATCTCGGGGATCAGGCGCTCGCGGGTCTGGCCGGGCAAGGACTTCACCCGCCCGAGCAGCATGGAACCCCGCTCCAGGTCCACATCCGACCAATGCAGCCGGTGGAAATCCCCGCGTCTCGGGCCCTCGCAGACCCCCACGACGAGGACGACGACGAGCGTGTGCTCGCCCCTGGCCTTCGCCACCTCGATGATGCGTTCGGCGTCGTCGGGCCTGAGGCAGACCTCGCGCCGTTTGGAGACCGGGATCGGGTCGAATTCCGGCCTGAAGCAGCCGCGCGTGGCCCCGAGCCGTCGCGCCGCCAAGTTCAGCACGGCCTTCGCCGGAATCACGACCTCCCGGCCGAAGGACACAGCGGGTATCGTGTCGGGAGGCGCCTTCCCACGGCGTTCCGCCCGCTCGGCTTTCGCGCTGAGAACCTTTGGGCGAACGACCTCCTTCAGGAAGTTCGCGGTTATGTCCTCGCACCTCGTGTCTGGCCCGATCAGGCCGAGCAGCCTCTTCACGCGTGTCTCCGTATCTGGCGATCTGGCCTCGTCCGCGAGGTAGACCTGCACCGCCTCGCCGAAAGTCGCCTTGGGGGGCGCGTCGCGTACCTCCGGCTCGACTAGGAGCACCGCCACGGGCGGCGGCGGCGGCGGCGCGGCGGGTGCGCGCGGGGGCGGCAGGACGACGCCGTCGAACCTCGCGTCAATCTCCCTCAGGGCGTCGGCCAGGTGGCGATGGGCGCGATCGCGGTCGGTCTCCCCGGTCGTCCGGCGGACCCTTGTCCCGCGATACGTCCCCACGACCTGCCAGATGCGCCCCCGGCGCTTCAGGTGCAGCCCCTTCGCCAGGCTGCCCCGGCGCCTGCGTCGTCCGCCCTCCGGGTTCGACAGTCCCCGTCCTGTCTGCATCGCCGCCCCGCGTGTCGCTTCCACGTCGCGCGCCGCGTCTCCCCTCGGGGTTCCGGCAGCGCCGATCAAGTCACGTACGTCCATCGGGCGGTCATTCCAAGCATCTGTTTTTGCTTGATGAATCCCCGTCTCAAGTACTGCTCCGACGCGGCCAGGAACAGTCCGCGCAATTGCGACCATTTGATTTCAAAACCGGCCGCCGTCGCGCCGACGCAAGCCATCCTGTTGTTGGCAATGCTGCACGACTACGGAAGAATGCTGATGCCGCATCGGCTGCGCCCTTGCCGATCACGGGGCGATTCCCCAGGCGCGTCCCCGGATGCGCCGTCGGCCTGGGCTTATCCCGGGGAGTCCAAGCCCGGCTTCGGGCGGTCCCCGGGCGGCGCGGAGGCGCCGCCTTCCGGCTGAAGGACTGCGCAAGGTCGGGCGGAAGACCCTGCGCGGCCACCGCCCGATCACGGGCGCGCGAGGAGGCTGGCGGCGCGTCCGGGGCGGGTGCCGGGCTTCGTGTTGACAAGCAGGCAGCCCGGCGCCGGGAATTCACCGGCGCGATGCGGCGTTCATGCCTCGGCCGGACTGGCGAGCCGCCCCCAGAACCGCTCGATCTCCGGCGCCATCCCGGGTGGTGCGAGGTGGGCGTAGCGGTCCGCCATCTCGAGCGACTCCCAGGCGCCCTCCTCCTTCAGCCGCTTCAGGTCACGGTGGACGCAGTAGTGCCAGCTCGCCCAGGAGTGCCGGATCATGTGCAGGGTCACGTGACGGTCGATCCCGGCGGCTCTGGCGATCTTCCTGAACGCCTTGTTCAGCTGAGCGCCGGAGACCTTCGGGTCAGGGTGCCACTCGCTGCCATCGGCGCGCCGGAACACCTGCCCGCTGGACGAGACCGCACGCTGGCGCTGCAGCGCCGCCACGGCGCGCGGCTCCAGGTCGCCGAGGCGGTCCTTCACGTCGCCGGAGCTGGCCTTCACGTCGCGCAGCGTGGCCCGCGCGTAGCGGAGCTGGACGTATTTTCCAGTCCAGGTTCAGCGTCTCGCCGCGGCGCGGACCGACGCAGAACATAAACTCGAATAGCGGCGCCAGGTGCGGCGGCGACGCCGCGACGATGGCCTCGGCCTCCTCGGGCGTCAGCCACTCCTTCCGTCGCTTGCCCTGGCGGATGCTCTCGAACACCGGCAGGCGGCACCAGCCCCGGATCGCGCCGTGCCGCAGCACGGTGCGGACCGGCGAGACGACCTCCCGCAGCCGCGTCGTGTCGGCCGCGCCCGGCCGCAGCAGGTCCTCGCACGCCTCGTCCAGCAGCTCCTGGTTCACGTCGTCGCAGCGGATGGCCTGCCGGTTCGTGCGCTTCAGGAAGTCCAGGAAGCGGTTGAGCCTCCGCTTGGTGTCGTCGGACCTCTCCCGCTTCAGGTAGCTCAGCGCCGCCTCGGCGAAGCCGCGCGAGGCCGTCACCCCGTGGACGGCTCCCCGGTAGATCTCCGCTTCGCGCGCCGCGCGCCTCTCCTCCGCGAGGGCGGGGTCGTCCGTTCCAGTGCTCTCTCGAACGCGTTGGCCGCGCACGGTCCCCGAGAGCCAGAGGACGCGGGTGCCGGGGCGGGAGACGACCTTGAGGGGCATCGGAGACACTCGATCAGGTGGTTGAGGGCGACGGGGTCGAAGCGCACGCGGCGACCAGCCCGGATGACCGGCGGCTGGTGTCGGGCGACAAGCGCGCGCAGCGTCCGCTCGGGAATTCGGAGGTGGCTCGCCGCGTCGGCGAGCGTCATCAGCCCGGTCGGCGACGCCCGCGCCTCAGGGGGTCTCGACGCCTCAACCGATGGCGTCAGGCGGTCCTCTTCCCGTTTGCCCGTTCGCAGCGACGGGGGACGGTCACGCATGAGCAGCGCCGTCTCCGCCTGGGCGCGCGCGAGCGACGCGTGCAGCGCGCCCGTTTCGGTGACGGCCCTCATTGACGGCTTCCGGCGACGATGCGCTGGACCTCCTCGCCGCTCAGCGTCTCCCGGTCGATGAGCGCGCGGGCGACCTCCTCGACGGCAGTCTCATGCTTCTGCACGAGCCGCATCGTCGTGGCGTAGCCGTCCGCCATCAGGAAGCCGACCTCGCGCGCCAGCGTCTGGTCGACAGCAAGGAGTTGCGGCACCCGCTCCACCGACGGCAGGCCCTTCCAGATCGGTGGCTCCACACCGTCGGTGCCGAGACCGAAGGCGGTCACCGCGACGGTCGCGATCCAGGTCGCCTGCGCGATGTCGCTGGTCGGCGATCCGCCCGCACCTGCCGACACTTCGTTCAGCAGCAGATGCTCGGCGGCGCGTCCGGCCAACTTCTCGGCGATGGCGTTGACGATGACCTCGCGGGTGACGTGGCGGTCGCCCTCGGCGGAGTTGAAGCCGAACTCCGAGGCGACCGTGCCGAGGGTTCCCCGGTCGAGGGTCGCCTTCGGCACCGAGACCGAGCGCAGCGCGCCGGGTCGGTTCAGCGCGATGACCACGGCGTGGCCCCCCTCGTGGATGGCGACGCGGTGCCGCGTCGCGTCGGGAACCGGCGTCGCCCTCCCGATCTCCGCTTCGAGGTCGGCCAGCATGGGGCGGCGGTCCTCGCGCCGGGCACGGCGGCGCATGCCGCGGACGGCCTGCTCGACGTGCGCGCCGCTGAGCCCGACGCAGGCACGAGCGAGCCACGACACGTCGACCTCCTTCAGGTCGTCGGCGAGGTGGTGGCGCAGGATGCCCGTCAGCGCCTCGGCGTCCGGCAGTCCGATGCCGACGATGCGGTCGAGCCTGCCGGGACGGAGCAGCGCCGGGTCGATGGCATCCGGCCGATTGGTCGCCGCGACCACCACGACACCCTCGCGCGACTGGGCGCCGTCGAGGAGTTCCAGCATCGCGTTCAGCACCTGCACGCTGTAGTCGCGGTGCCGGGCGTCGAAGGTCGCGCGGTTGCCGACACCGTCCACCTCGTCGATGAGGAGGATGCAGGGCGCGGATCTCCTCGCCTCGTCGAAGGTCGTCCGCATCGCTTTCAGCATGTCCCCGAGGTGCCCGGTGCCGGACGCCTGCCAGGCGCCCAGGCTGCCGATGACGAGCGGAATCCCGCACGAGGCGGCCAGGGCGCGGGCGAAGGTCGTCTTGCCCGTGCCGGTGGGACCGGCGAGCAGCACGCCCTTGTCCACGTCGCGCCAGGGCAGTCGTCCCGCGCGGTAGGCGCCGAGGTCGTGGCGCAGGTCCAGGCCCCAGCGCACCGCCTCGTCCATGCCATGCAGGTCTTCGAGCCGGGGAGCATCGGGCGTGGTTCCGGTCCGCGCCGACGCCAGCGACAGGGCGCGCCGGAGATGGCCGTCGGGGTCGCGGCCCGGGCGGCAGGCCAGCAGCAGGTCGCCTGGCGTCACCAGGCGCGCCTCGGCGTCGTCCGGTACGAACGAGGGCGCCGCCCCGTGGTGCAACGCCATCGCCTCGACGAGGGCGGTTCTGTCCGGTCGCGGCAGGACCACGTGCCGGTCGGCCGAGCGCAGCAGGTCCGCCGGGAGGCAGCGCCCCGGCTCGGGGCTGAAGGCGTAGACCTGCCTGCCCCGCGACAACGCGCTCCCGATGCGGGCCGTCGTCTCCAGTGGATTGCCCTTGGGCGGTTCGTTGCGCCGAAACTCGAGCCAATCCTCACGCGGCGGGTCGGCGTCGTCCCCGTCGTCGGGGACGGCCTCGGTCGCGCGGACCTCGGCACGCCACGCCTCGGCGACCGGGTCGGTCCAGTCGCTGTCGGGGACCTCGACCACGACGACCGCCGCCGGGGCCAGCGCGATCTCCTTCAGCTCCGGCTCGTCCGCCAGCGCCCGGCGCACCAGGGCGCGGGCGGCGGCCTGAACCGGGCAGACCCGGTCGTGCGGGCCGTCGTGCGCCGCAGCGTCGGCGCCGACCAGCAGCGCTTCCACGAACTCGCTCCGCGAGCCGTCTTCCTTCCTGTCGGTCATGGCGCGCCCCCTCAGTGCCGGGCGGGCTTGCGGAAGGGGACGGCGACCGAGGCGTGCGGCCGCCCGAGCGCGTAGAGGCGCGACAGGGTCCGGGCGAAGCCGAGACCCGGCGCGAGCGCCCAGACATCGCTGGTCCGGACGGTCGGGCCGCCTAGGACGGGGTGGCCGCTGACCCGCCCGGTCAGGCAGGGCACCGGGCGCTGGGACAGGGTCCAGCCGTCGAGGAAGGGGGCATCGCGCAACTCGGCGTCTGTCGGCAATCCGCCGCTGGCCAGGCGCTTCAGGTCGTCGAGCAGCGCCGCGAGGCGTGCGATTTCGGCATCGGCGGCGCCCATGTCGGCGCCCGCCTTGGTGATGAGGATCACTGTGGTTCTCCGCTCCGTGGTGTGTCCGGGGCCGTCGAGGACGGCTGGCCGCGGACGCCGACCGGGGCGGAGGGACCGCTACCCGATCAGGCGACCGAGGCGCGGAGCGGTATTCGGCGGGGCAGGAGGATGAGCAGCGCCGACGCGGACGCCGGGGCGAAGGTGCCCTGTCGGGAGGTGGTCCGGCGTCGGGAAGGGCGCGGGCTCATGACGAGAACGAATACAGAACAGATGCGCCACCCAAGTCAAGCACCTCGCGCGGCGGCGGCATCACGAACCGGTGGAATCGGCTGGATCGTCGTCCGTCTCGAACCCCTGCGTCGAGAAGAGGGTGTCCTCAGCCTCTGCAAGTTCCTCCTCGAAGCGCATCCGGACCCTTCTGCCGTCGGGCTGCGGACGCCAAGCCGACATCTCCGGAAACGGCAGAGCAGCCGCCGCTTCCTCGACGAGGGTTTCCTCTCCAAAGAAGCCGACGATACGCATGCTGCGATTCCACTCGAGCGCCCACGACCAGATCGGCTTCAGCTCGGGATGGCGTCGAATGACGGCCTTGAAGAAGCCGTTGGCCGCGATGCCACGGAAGCGAGGCAACCAGTTCGCGGTGTACTCCGCGAACGCCTTCAGCCGAACATTTCCCCAATCTGCGCGTCTCGCCTCAGCCACGGTGCAGAAGACACCGGGCAAGGCCGACCCGTTCTTCGTCTGCTCGTCCAGCGTGAGCAGGAAGAAGATGGCCTGGACCTGCATGTGCGCGAGTCCATCGGCGTCGTCGGGAGGAACCTGAGGTGGACCGACGATCTGAAATGACAGGCTGGCGCTAGGTCCGAGGTTCCCGTGAAGCACCTGTTCAGTCCGGCTATCGCGGACAGCACGCTTCGTCTTCGGGTGCCTCGCGCTGCCTTTCCTGGCTGCCTCCTGCCGCACGAGATCCATGTCCGCGGGGTGCTGCCCGAAGGCGTCTGGCTGCAGGATCACCGCAGAGACGACGCTTTCATGGCGAGACTTCTTCTCGTTGCACGCGCGGCAGCTCTTCACGAGCAGGTTCCATTGGCCCTCAATCGAGCCCAAGGGCACGAAGCGCCGCCCGATCACGTGGTCCACGTTCGGCTCGACCTGTCGAACGAGAGGCCGGATGCAGTACGGGCAGATGGTGTTCTTCAGCCGGACAACGTGCTTCGGCGATGCCACCTTTAGCGGTCCCGTGGCGGCCATCGGGCCTTCCCCCTTTTCGTGGGCGCTCGCGCTGTTCAGGCGTCGCCGCGCGGCGCGGTAGCGATCATGCCGACCCTGCCGTGGGCTGCGCGGCCAAACCGCCCTGCTGAACCGCCGCAGCGACCTCAGGTGCGACGTCGTCCTGGGACCGCAGCGCCTCCCACAGGCGTCCCGGCCCGAGGAGGACGGACAGGATCCGCGTCTGGATGGCCTCGGAGTTCAGCGCCTGCGTGCTCATGGACTGGTGGGCCGCCATCGCGTCCATGATCGCCTTCAGCAGCTCGTCATGGAGGTTCGGCGAGCTGGCGAACTGCTCCTTCGTGTTGGCCGCCGCCTGCGCGCGCAGCGTCTCGGACTCCATCATCTTGGCCTTCAGCACGCCGTCCACGTAAGCCACGGCGTCGCCCTCGGTGATCTCGCCCTCGAAGAGGTCGTTGATCGCCTGGATGATCTCGGCCAGCAGCATCCTGTGCTTGTCCTGCACGCGGCCGGACCCCGTCTCGGTCATCGGCATCAGCGGCGCCGCAGGCTGGTTGCCGCCGTTCAGGTTCAGCGTCCGCTGGCCCAGGTCGCGCATGCGGTGGTGCGTCAGGCGCAGCGCAGACAGGTCCACCCCGTCTCGCTCGCGGCCGAAGTCCAGGAGCGGCACCAGCATCTTCGCGAAGAGGTAGAGCTTCTCGTAGTCGGTGTTCCCATAGTCGAACATCTGCCCCAGGAACTCGTAGGCCCGGATGTACGTGCCGAGATCCTTCTTGAAGAGGTGGAGGGCCTCCATCTCGTCGGTCGCTTCCTTGTGCGCCTTCGACCCCTCGGGTTCCGCCTTGGCGGTCTGCTGAGCCTGCTTGAAGCTGACAAGCAGGCGGTTGCTCACGGGGCCGATCGCCGCGTCGAGGTTCGCCTGCGTCGCCTTCGGGTTCACCGCGACTGCCGCGACGCGCTCCACCTCGAACTGGTCGTAGGCCCCGGCGGCGTCCAGCTTGTTGCGAAGATCCAGCACCACCTCCGGTTTGCTGACATCGGCCAGCTCGGCGGTGCGATGATACTGCCTGAACGCCTCCAGGATCTCGTCCGGCTCGTTGACAAGTCCACGACGTAGGTGGTGTCCTTACCCGAATGGGCGCGGTTCAGGCGCGACAGGGTCTGGACGGCCTGGATGCCAGCCAGCCTGCGGTCCACGTACATCGCGCAGAGCAGCGGCTGGTCGAAGCCCGTCTGGAACTTGTTGGCCACGAGCAGGATCGCGTACTGCTCGGTCGCGAACGCCTCGCGGATGTCCCGCCCGTGCAGGCCGGGGTTCATGTTGGTCTCGCTGAACGCCTCCGGCCCGCTCTCCGGGTCGTTCACCTCGCCCGAGAAGGCCACCAGCAGGCCGATCGGGTAGTTCCGCTTCTTGATGTAGTCGCCCATGGCCTTCATCCAGCGGACCGCCTCCTTGCGGCTACTGGTGACGACCATGGCCTTGGCCTTGCCGCCAAGCAGGTGGGCGACGTTCTGGCGGAAGTGCTCGACGACGATCTGGACCCGAGCGGCGATGTTGACGGGATGCAGCCGCACCCAGCCCATGATCCCCTTCTTGGCGTCATTCGCGTCCACCTCCTTGTCGGTGAACTCCTTGCCGTTATGGGTCAGGCGGAATGCGAGCTTGTAGGACGTGTAGTTCTGCAACACGTCGAGGATGAACTTCTCCTCGATGGCCTGCTTCATCGAGTAGACGTGGAACGCGGCGGGCAGGTTGTCCTTCGCCGCCGGTCGCGTCGGGTCCGGCCTGGTCCCGAACAACTCCAGCGTCTTGGCCTTGGGCGTCGCGGTGAAGGCGACAAAGGTGATGTTCCGGTCCTGCTCGGCGCGGGCCGCCATCTTCGCGGCGAGGATGTCCTCGACCCCGATCTCGCCGCCATCCTCGAGTGCGGCGATCTCTTCCGGCGTCAGGATCATCTTGAGTTCGGCCGCCGCCTTTCCGCTCTGCGAGGAGTGCGCCTCGTCGGCGATCACGGCGAACCGCTTGCCCTTGGTGGCCGACAGCTTGCGGACCTCGTCCATGGCGAACGGGAAGGTCTGGATGGTGCAGACCACGATCTTCTTCCCGGCCGCCAGCGCGTCGGCGAGTTCCTTGCTCTTGCTGGAGCCGTCGCCCGTGACGATGGCCACTACGCCCTTGGTGCGCTCGAACCCCTCGATGGCCTGCTGGAGCTGCTTGTCCAGGACGTTCCTGTCGGAGACGACGATGACCGTGTCGAATAGCTTCGCGTTCTTCGCGTCGTGCAGGTCGGCGAGGAAGTGGGCCGACCAGGCGATGGTGTTGGTCTTCCCCGACCCGGCCGAGTGCTCCACCAGGTAGCGGCCGCCCGGCCCCTCCTGCAGGACGGCGCCGACGAGCTTCCGCGTGGCAACGAGCTGGTGGAAGCGCGGGAAGATCCAGCCCTTGAGGTCCTTCTTCGCGCTACGGACCGGGACGATGTAGCGCCCCAGGATCTCCAGCCATCCGTCGCGGTCCCAAATCTCCTCCCACAGGTACGCCGTCGGCGCGCCGTTCGGGTTCGGCGGGTTTCCGGCGCCGAAATCGTGACCCTTATTGAAGGGCAGGAAGACGCTGTCGGCCCCGGCCAGCCGGGTGCACATGTGCACCTCGCTGTTGCTGACCGCGAAGTGGACCAGGGCGCCGCCCGGGAAGGACAGCAGCGGCTCGGCGACGTTCTTGCCGGGGGCCTTCGGCAGCCTGTCGTAGCGGTACTGGTCGATCGCGTCCTTCACCGACTGGGTGTAGTCGGACTTCAGTTCCGCGGTGGCGACCGGGATCCCGTTCAGGAACAGGACGAGGTCCAGGCTCTCCTCGCCATGGGCGGAATACCGGACCTGCCGGACGACGCGGAGCCGGTTCGCCGCGTAGCGCGCCGTCAGGGTCTCGTTCATCGCCAGGGCGGGCCTGAACTGGCACAGTGACAGCGTCGCCTTCAGGCCGACCACGTCCAGGCCATGCCGCAGCAGGTGCAGCGTCCCCTGCTTGTCCAGGGCGGCGCGCAGCTTGTCGGCAAGCGTCTTCGCGGCGGCCGCGCCGTGGGTCTTCGTCAGGGTCGCCCACGCATCGGGCTGGCTCGCCTGCGCCCAGGCGGCCAGATCCTCGACGAACAGGGCGCGCCATCGGTCGTAGCGGTCGGCGGAGCCTTCCTCGTACAGCCAGCCATGCGCGGCCAGATGCGCGCAGATGCCCTCCTCGAACGCCTTTTCCTTGTGGATGCTCATGCGGCCTCCTCCAACGGGACGAGGCCGCGGACATCGATCTTGCCCGTGACGGCTGCCGAGATCAGGGCGGCCCTCCGCTCTCTGAGGAGGGATATCGCCCGTTCAGCTTCTTCCCTGAGCGAGTCCAATTCGCCGCATGTTTGATCGAGGTACTCGGTAATTTCGTTCTGCTCTGCACGTGGCGGCAATGCGATCTTGAGATTGGACGCAGTTTCCACGTTGAAGTGCGTATGGATCGCGCCTTCGGCACCCAACTCGTACTGAACTCTGCAAGTTTCTGAGTTCATCGCGTAGGCCAGGAATCGAGACGAGAAAGCAGACGACTTCCTGATGATGATAAGGTCAATGCAGTTCGCGCCATCGAAGTCCGGACCGACCACCGCAGTTGTGCCTGGTTTGCCTGTCCGTACGGCAACCAAATCGTCGATGCGCAGCGCCGATTTTTGCAGTTCGGCGTGGGCGTCTGGACGGAAAAAGACGAGATTCTCGTCAACAAGGCGCATCTCACGGACGTTCAGGGAACGAAGAGCAGGCACCCCATCATCAGCATAGTACTTGGTCGGGGTGACCACGACTCCTACGGTCAGCCCTCCCACGAAATGCTTCAGGCGCGTTAGTTCCCAATGTGCTGGGATCGCCCCAAGCCACTCGATGCCCAAGTCCTTCATCGGAACATCGTGGTTCAGCCCCCGGGTAACCGCCTGAGAGATGACTGCCTGCCGCTTCTCATCCAGCAGCGCGACCAGGCGCTCCTGCTCGGCGATAAGGGTATCGATTTTGCTGCACTCGCGGCCGAGAAAATCGGCGATGTCGCGCTGCTCGTCGAGAGGCGGGACTGGTACGATAACGCGCCCGATTATCGTGCCGTTCAGGTTGGCCAAGCCCGTGGTGGAATTTGAGAGAAAATCGAACTGAATGCGCGCAAGGTCGCTATTGAGCACGTACCAGGCTAGTTCTGGCAACAACGAGCTATTCAGGCGGATCCGCTGCATGAAATTGGAGTAGCAGCAGCGCAGCGCTGCTACTCTCCGGTCCACGAGTGTCGTTTTGCCAATGTGAAGAGAACTACCGCTGGATTTCGTTAGCAGGAGATCACCTTCAATCAGCAGGGTGGCCTCAATCTCGTCCGCGGTGAGTTTCCGCACTGCGGGATCCTCAATGCGCCAGCGCCCGTCGACGGTCTGCTCAGTCGAGCGAAGCACGACCGTGTCTTTCACCCCGTCCGGATCGCTCCCCCACACTCCTCCGTCGTTGCGCTCGATCAGTCCCTTGAGCGGAGTGACGTTCCAGTGCGCGGGCACGGCGCCAATCCAATCGACGCCGCTTTCGCGATACCCTGGGTAAGCAGGGGCGCTCACGCTGCCAGCCTTTCCAGCATCGCCAGAATGCGGCTGGTAGCCTGCTTCAGGTCGGCATCGATTTCTGCCAACGAGCGCGGTGGCTCGAAGACATAGAAGAATCGATTGAAAGGGATCTCGTACCCGATACGCGTCTTCTCTTCATCCATCCAGGCGTCCGGCGCGTGCGGCAGAACCTCACGCGCCATGTGGCTGTCGATGTCCTCGCCAAGGGGGACCATCTCGGTGTCGCGCAGCTCCGGGTCCGGTACCGGCTTGCCCTTCCCCTTGCCCTTCTGCCCGACAATGACGTGGCCTCGGGCATCACGCTGCGGGCGTTCCACGGTGATGCTGCGGTAGCCGAACGCGTCGCTCGAGAAGATGCGCGAGAAGGGCGACAGCCTGACGCTGCCGTTCGTAGGCGCGATGGGCGGCTTCTCGCCCTCGCGGACCACCACCTGGGTGACCTTGCCATCAGCGTCGGTCACCGTCGCGATCTGCGCCTCCACGAAGGCGCCGAAGATCTCGGTCACCATCGTGATGTGCGTCTCGCTCATCTCCTTGCGCTTGGAGCCGAGGCTCTTCCGCATCTTCTGCCAGAGCGCCGAGCCGTCGATTAGCTGGACCTTGCCCTTGCGGGTGCCGGTCTTCTTGTTCGACACGATCCAGACGTAGGTCGCGATCCCGGTGTTGAAGAACATGTCCGTCGGCAGCGCGACGATGGCCTCGAGCAGGTCGTTCTCCAGAATGTAGCGCCGGATCTCAGACTCTCCGGACCCAGCGCCCCCGGTGAATAGCGGCGACCCGTTGAGCACGATGCCGAAGCGGCTGCCGCCATCCTGCGCGGGGCGCATCTTCGAGACCAGGTGCAGCAGGAAGAGCATGGCGCCGTCGCCGATGCGCGGCAGGCCAGGGCCGAACCGCCCCGCGTAGCCCTGCTGCTCGTGCTCGCGCCGGACCTCCTTCTCGATCTTCTTCCAGTCCACGCCGAAGGGCGGGTTCGACAGCATGTAGTCGAACTTCCGCCCCGCGTGGCCGTCGTCGGAGAGGGTGTTGCCCGCGACGATGTTGCGGACGTCCTGGCCCTTGATGAGCATGTCCGCCTTGCAGATGGCGTAGGACTCGTCGTTGAGCTCCTGCCCGAACAGGGTCAGCGACGCCTTCGGATTGTGCTGGCGCAGGTATTCCTCGGCGTCGGACAGCATCCCGCCCGTCCCCGCCGTCGGGTCGTAGATTGTGCGGACGACCGGGTTGCCCGGCGTCAGGATGTCGCTGTCCTCGATGAAGAGCAGGTTCACCATCAGCTTGATGGCGTCGCGCGGCGTGAACTGCTCGGCGGCCTGCTGGTTGGAGTGGTCCGCGAACTTGCGGATCAGCTCCTCGAACATCAGGCCCATGTCGCGGTTCGAGACCTTGTCGGGACCGAGGTCGAAGCCCGCGAATTTCTCGGTGACCTTGTAGAGCAGGTTCGCCTTCTTCAGCCGGTCGATCTGATCGGCGAAGCGGAACCGCTCGAAGATGTCCCTGACGGACTCCGAGAAGCCCTGGATGTAGGCCGTCAGGTTGGTGGCCAGGTGGTCCTGGTCCCCCATCAGCTTCTTCAGGTCGAGCGGCGATGTGTTGACAAACTTCTGGTCGGATATCCGCAGCAGGAAGGGTTCAGGGTTGACCTTCTGCTTCTCCCGGGCGGCCTTCTCGGCCAGCACCTTCTCCTTCGTCGGCGCCAGCACGCAGTCCAGGCGCCGGAGGACCGTGAAGGGCAGGATGACCTTGCCGTACTCGTAGGGCTGGTAGTCGCCCCGCAGGAGATCGGCGACGGACCAGATCAGGCCGGACAGGGAGGTGGTGGACTGGCTCACGGGCGGCGCTCCGCGGCCACCCGCCGCCCACGACCACGCACCTCGGGCACCCCGGCCCGGACCGATCCCAGCTTCCCGACCATCAACGGCAGTCCCTCGATCGCGCCGCCCCACAAACGGCGGCCTGCTTTACGTCAAGGGTTGCGTTTTCCGAAACGGGAGGCAAGGATTTTGGTGGCGTTCCGGAAGGAATTCTACGTCGGTGCTGATTCCATGACCCCGGCCCAGTGCAGGGCCGCCCGCGGGATGCTCGCCTGGACGCAGGCCGAGCTGGCGACCCGTGCGCGCGTCCACGAGGCGACCGTCCGGGGATTCGAGCTTGGCCGGAAGGAGCCGATCCGGGTCAGCCTGGACGCTATCAGGCGCGCCCTCGAGGAGGCGGGCGTCTCGTTCGTCATCGACCGCCTGAAAGGCGAAGGGGTGTTCCTGATCGGGCAATCCCAACCCAGAGCGGCGCAGGGGGGCGGGGCCGGTGAATGAGACCGGCCGCCGCGCCACTAAGACAGTGTGTCAACTTCCTGGCGTAAAGCGCGGCCGGGTGCTCTCGCGACAGTCGCTCGCGGCTCAACGCCCAGTGCATAATCGGATCATGCGGTAGCCGGGGTCTCGTGGTGTCGGGAGGGGGGGCAGACAAGCCGGGCGTTCTTCGGGCAGCGGCCCGTGCCTTCGCGCGTCTGCTGGGCGCGCCGGTGCCCAGGTCCGCGCCAGCGAACTCCGCCTCCACGGCTTCGGCCCGGCCGAAGGCCATGGCGGGATCGCCAGCACCCGTCAGGCCCAGCGCGCCGAAGCCGGGTCTCGCCGCCTCCCCCAGCATCAAGGTCGCTTCACCAGGCCCTGATGGAGCGCCTTCGCGCGCGGACGTCCCGGCGGGTTCCCTCCAGGCGGCGATGGTTCTCCCGGACCTCAGGCCGGAGCCGTCGAGCCCTATCCCCGATCACGCCGAGACTTCGGCGAACGACCTGGCCTCGGTGCATCTGGATGTCCACGAGGATCCGACCTCGCCCTCGGTAGCGACGGCGACGGACATCCTGGGCCAGACGCGGACCGACGCCCCGATCGCTGCGGGCGACGAGGCGGCGTCCAGCCGCGACTGGCCCGAAAGGGTCGGCCTCGAGGTGCTGGGAGGTCTCGACGCCGAGGCGCCTGCCGACGCCCTCGCGGGCGAAGACGCTGCGCTCTGCGAGGCGCCGCTCCACCGATTGGACGAATGGTGGGAATCGCCAGCCGCCAGGCGAGCGATACACCGCGCCGCTGCCAGAAGGCTGGGCCGCCATGTGCTCCGCGACATCAGGATCAACCCGCTTCCTGCGACAGCCGAGCCGCGCACGCTCGAATGGGTCGGCCTCGCCGAGCAGGAAGACGTCTCGGCATGGGTGGCCTCCGACCCGGAGGCCCGCCGCTCCCTGCAGGCGCTCCTGCACTGGCTCGACGGGGGATCTCCGTCGTTCGGTCATGCGATCGCGGAGGTGTTCGGCGCCCACGAGCTCTTCCGCGGGCTGCTCCATGATCTCGAGGAGCGCGACTGGAGCATCGTGAGCAAACGGCTCGCGGGCGAGACGCTTGAGGACGTCTCTCTCGCCGTCGACGTGAGCCGCGAGCGCGTTCGCCAGCTTCTCGACAAGATCGACCAGCGCATCACCAGCCGTCTGTTCTCCGCGAGGGCGATGGGACACCCGGCCGCCCTCGCGCTCGACGTCCACCTTCGCAGGATGGCAGTCGAGGTTACGGAAGCCGCGTCGCGCGCCGAAGGGCGGCTCCTGGATCGGGATCGCCCGGACTGGATCCGGAAGGCGCTCCCACCGGACGAGGCGCTGGTTCTTGGCGCTGTCACACGCGGCCCGTTTCGCGAGTACCTGTCCGAAGTCGGTCAGCCACTAGCCGATGGGCGCACCACCCTCGCCCTCTCCGACGCCGACCTGGAGCGGGTCCGCTCGACGCTCCAGCACGTGGCTGGCGAGCGACAGATGGCGCCCCTCTCCCAACTCGCGTCGGAGGTCGGCCTGCCGGAATCCGAAGTCCGTCTCCTGGCGGATCTCGGCGGCATGGAACGAGACGGCGACGCCGTTCTGGTCCCGGGGGTCCGGGTGGCGGACATGCGGCGGGCACGCGCCGCCGAAATCCTGCGGAACGCAGGCCGGGCGATGCACAGCGCCGAGATACTGCTCGCGGGACTTGGACATCTGCGGCCACCGGGCTGGAACTCGGCCAACCTCGTGCGCTCCATGAGCGACGAGCCGGACAGATTCTCGAACGACGGCTTGGGCCTCTGGTGCCTCGCGGGAGAGACGCCGACCGGGCTTGCCGACCTGCGCGGAGAATGCCCGAGCCCGACCTGGGCGATCCCAGCCGACGAGCTTCGCCAACGGATACGACAGGCCGCCACCGACTGTCCTGCCGCTTGCCATGCACCAATGCTTGGCGGCCTCGATCCCGCGTTGCCGCAGTTCCCCCAGCAGGTCGCCGCCCGCGTCGCGGATCGCCTTGCGGACATCCTCCCGCCCGGACAGCGCTCCGTGCGCGAGAAACTTGGCCACCCCGACGATCTCACACTGCTTCAGCATTGGTTGATGGCGGAGCGAGAGGGCGCCGAGGCGCCAGGGGACCGGCTTGAAGGTCTTCTCGTGGACGAAGCTGCATTCGGCTTGACTTTCCTCAGCGCTGCCGTCGCGGCGCTACAGGCGCCGCGACGGCAGCGCAGCGACGGATGGGTGGCCGTGCGGACCGCCTGCTGCCCCAGCATGCGGAGGGCCCTGTTCTCTGGCTTCGCCCTCCAGCGGCGGATCACGAGCGCGCTCGTGCATGCGGCCGGACGGTATGGCCTGCGGCATGCGTTCGACGTCCGCTCCGATGCCTGGCTCACGCTGCTGGAACTCCAGGCCGGGCTCACGCGAGGGAGCCTGCACGGGGTTCCAGCGTGGTTGGACGGCTCGCTCGCGGCCCCGGACGCCGTCGGACTCCTGACGACACCGGGGAGAAACCAGAGCGAGTCCTTCGCGCTCCTCTGGCATTCGCTGGCGGCGTATCGGCGCAACGAACTGGGCGAAGAGGACGTCGCGGCGCTCGCCGAGACATCCCCATGGTGGCCCGGATGGTCGCTGGCGGAAGCCTTCAGCATTCTCCGTTCCGAACCGGATGCGTCCTCCCGTCCTGTGGTCGGGGATCGGACCAGGCGGAGCGTGGAGGAAGGCGACGAGGCGTCGGAGGGCGATGTCGCGGTCGACGGCGGGTTCGAGGAACTCTCCGTCTCGCTCGACCTGGGCTCGGGGTCTTTCGTCGTGGTGCTGCCGGAACGCCTCGACGTGAAGGCCGGACCGGTGGTCGTCTCGGGGGACGGCTTCCGCGCAGGCGGCACGGTGGACGAGGACGGCCGCGTCACGTGGCATGGCGAGCCGCGAATCAGGCTTCTCCTGCGCGGCGCCCCGAACAGACCTGCGAGGCTGGAGGTCTCCGGCGACGTGGTCGGCGAACCGCAGATCCAGCTCTGGCGTCCCGCCGACTTCATCGCGTTCTTCGACCTGGGGTCCGGCGGGGCGACCGCGCAGGATCCCTACACGGCGCTCCCGTCCGCCTCGGGGCCGCATGCCCTCGTCCTGCATCCGAGCCTCACCCCGGCCGTGCCCGCCGACGAGGAGCGGGAACTGGACCAGGGCTACCTGCTGCACGTCTACCGCCAGGGCTTCCCGGAAGGGATGTCGGTGTCCTGCGATGGCGAACTCCTCTGGGAGCCGCGCCGACGGACGGAGAGCCAGATCGTCCTCGACGTCGCGCCAGTCGCGCTGTCCGGAGACGCCGGAGACCTCAAATGGGGCGAGGCGTGCGAACTCCGCGCCTTCGGGGTGCCAGACGGCTTCGTCCCCGTCCGCGCGGTGATCGGAAGCCAGCGGCTTGAAGCGGTGGCTGACCAAGCGCCATGGCGCTTCGGCGGATTCGTCGTGCTGCCCGGCACGGACCCGCTTCGCCGCAGGGGACGAATTGAGGGCAGCTACCGAGGACAGCGGGCGTCCGCGCCCGCCGTGGTCATGCTCCGGCGTCCCGCACAAGGAGCGGTGCTGCGCGACGGGCGGTCCTCCCGTCCGCTAGACCGCGGCGAGGTCATCGATCGGACGCGCGACCGCGACTGCCGTCTCTGGGTGTTCCGACCCAAGGACGACTCCGTGGCGGAGCACGTCGTATTCGAGGGCGTCCGACCCGCGGCGCGATATGGCATGCACGGAGCCAGGTTGGCCGGAGTGCTCTACGCCCTAGGCGAGCCGCTCGTGATTGCGCCGACGGCGTTCAACAGGGACGAGGAGAACTGCGCGCAGGTCGCCGCAGCCGTTCTCGACAGCGGAATCGTTTCCGGCGCCAGCGGCGATATGCCCGTTCTCCGGATTAGGTTCCGCTCCCCCGTCGGCTGGACGGACCGACATCGAGTCGTCGCGTGGGGGTCAGCCGGTTTCCACGACTGCTCTGTCACGGAAGTCGCGTCCGACGGGTGCGAGGTCACGGTCCGGGCGGCGGAAGACCTCGAGGTCGCGGGGATCGCCGTGTTGTTCGGCAACGAGTGGCTGGGAACGGCGCATCTCGCTCCCGACCCCGTGCAGTCTGCCGCACGCCTCCTCGCCACGGACGACTTCTGCGACCGACTGGCATTGGCCATCCGCGCACGACTGCCCCTCCTGGGGGAGGCTGCCTCCCGCAGGGCTATGCTCCAGACCATCCGGCACGGCCCTGACGCGGTCCGGGTGCTGGTGAGGGGGGCGGACAACCCCGAGCGTCAGCACCTGGCCAGTCAGATTCTCGCGCGTTGGGCGGCGCGCCAGGACGACGCGCAGAGAATGGTGCAGGACTTCGCGTCGGCTCTCGAGCAGCCGCGGCCGCCCACGGCCCTGATAGAGCGCCTCGCAACGGTCTCGCCCTGCGCCGTGGTCAGGGTGCTGCGAGAGGGAATGGCCCGCCTTCCGCGCCCCGAACAGAAGCGTCTTCTCGCCGCGCTCATTGTCCGGACTCTGCCCGCGGATCTTCCCGAGGATGTCCGGGCGGCGATCTCGCCGGTCAACCCGGATCGCTGCGCCGCGGGCGCCGACGCGGCCATGCTCCGGGAGGTCTGCAGCGCGACGCGGCTGGATGACCAGTTCTTCGCCGCCCGCGACAAGGGCATTGGCGATCAGGCTTGGAAAATCGCGACCGCCGCAGGACCGCCGCCAGCACTGTCCGGCAACGTCGCCATCGCGATGACCCAGCCTTCCGTTCGGCGCTGGCTCGCGACCCACTTCTTCTCGCGGCTCATCCTCCAGGGACTCTGAGGACCAGACCATGCAACCCGAGAAGTCCCTCCAGATCGACGCAATCCGGACGCGGGCGAACATTCAGGAACGCCTTGTCGATAGCGCGTCCGCCAACGCCTACCTGCGCGACCCTGACCTTCAGGCGCGGGTCCGCGACATCTGGCTCGGCGCCGACGAGGACGGCGGGTGCGCGAGCGAGCTCTTCATCGAGGGCATCTTCCCCGCCCGGGAAGGCGAAGCGAGCGTCGACAAGCTGGTCAAGGATGGCCTGTTCTCCGGCGACTTGCGCGACCAGCTCGGGCGCTCCGGCAGGTTCCCGACCGGGCGCGACCTATACGAGCATCAGCGCCGGGCGATAGAACTCGGCGCCCGGGAAGGCTCGCCGCGGCCCGTCGTGGTCGTCCGCGCCGGTACGGGCATGGGCAAGACCGAGGCGTTCCTACTACCGCTCCTCAACGATCTGCACACGCGGCCAAGGAAGGACAGCTCGGGCGGCGTGCGCGCCATCGTGCTCTACCCGATGAACGCGCTGGTAAACGACCAGGTGGAGCGCCTGCACGGGTGGCTGAAGGGGCAGTCGAGGTGTCGCCTGTTCCACTTCACCGGGGAGACGCCGGAGGACAAGCGCGCGGCCGACGGGACGAACTACCCGGTGTTCGATGAGTCTCGCCTCCGCACGCGCGAGGAGGCGAGGGCCAATCCGCCGGACGTCCTCGTCACGAACTACTCCATGCTGGAGTACATGCTGATCCGGCCGCAGGACGCCCCGTTCTTCGGGCCGGACCTCAGCGTCTTCGTCCTGGACGAGATGCACCTCTATTCGGGCACGCTCGCGGCGGAGATAGCGCTTCTCCTGAGGCGCGTCCTCCTGCGCTGCGGACGGCGCCCCGAGGACGTCCTGTTCCTCGGTGCGTCGGCGACGCTGGGCGGCGACCTCGGCGAGTTCAGCGCGGCCCTGTTCTCCCGGAAGCCCGCGGACGTCCATGTGCTGCAAGGCGCCAAGAAGCGGCCCGATCTCGGCGCTCCGGACGACCCGGGGATCCCGCTGACGCCCGCCACCGTTCCCGAGCCTCTACCTGAAAGGCCGTTCCTCGACGAGGATGGACTGGTCGAGGACGCCGAGGCGGCGCGCGCGGTGGTCGCGGAGTGCGCCCCGCTCGCTGGCGCGGGCGCGAGAGCGGAGGCGGCGGGCCAAACGCACCCGGCGCGGGCGCTGGCAGCCGTCCTGAGCAGGGCGCCGGTCATGCGGCGCGTCCAAGACATCCTGTGGGACGCCAGCGCCGCCGGAGACATCGTGCCTCTGGCCCGCCTGAGCGGCCAGCTGTGGGGCAAGTCAGGCCATGCGGAGAGGGCGGGCACCGAGAAGCTGCTCCGGCTCGGCGCCCGCGCGAGGTGGAACGCGGACGAACTGCCCCTCTTCCCGCACAAGATCCATTTTCTCGTTCGCAGCCCCATCACGCCCATGGCGTGCGTGAACCCGGAATGCACCCACGGTTCCGCTCATCGGTTGCCCGGGGCAGGACCGGTGCTGTCCGGGAGCCGCGAGGCATGCCCGGCCTGCTCGTCCCAGACGCTGCCGCTTGCCCGTTGCCGGTCGTGCGGGGAGTGGTTCCTGGGAGCCGTCCACCGGACGGCAGACAACCGATACCGGCCGCTGCGTGACTGGCGCGACGAGGAGATCGACCTCGAGGAGGAGCAGGCTGGGGAGACCCGCACGCGTCTTTTCCTGCGCCCCTGCGCGCCGGATGCCGAGGGCGGCAGTCCTTATCAGCTCGCGAACGGCCGACGCGAGACGGTGAAGCCGCATGCGTGGCTCCTGGCGCATGATGCCTGCCCGAGCTGCGGCGACGACAAGTTCGGCTTGGTGCAGCTCGCCGACGACAACGGCCTGGGCATCGCGGCCGAGACGATGCTCGCGTCCATGCCGCCGTGGCCCGGCCCCGATCGCGCCTGGCGGCCCGCAGAGGGGCGCCGCCTGATCGCGTTCAACGACACGCGCCAGTCCGCGGCGCGTCTGGGTCCGGCCCTGACGGCGACCCACGAGGTGCAGATGGCCCGCGCCATGATCGCGGACCGCCTGCGAGAGGGCGCGGTGAACGAGGCCCGCCTCAATCGCCTCCGGCGCCGGGAGCGCGAACTCGTCGAGGAGCTGGCCGAGGCGCAGGGCGCGGAGCGCGAGGCCATCGAGTACGACCTGGCGCGGTGCCGCGGGGAACTCAGCGCCGCCCTGGCTGGCGGCAAGATGGAGTTCTGGCTCGACCAGCTCCGCCGCCACCCGCTCGTGGCGCAACTGTTCGACCGTGAGAAGGGCCAGGTCCATCAGGCGGGCTCGTGGGACCAGTCGGCATGGGACGCGAACACGGAGAGCGTCCGGCGCCGACTGAATGCCGTGCTGGCGCGCGAGTTCGCCATCCCGCTACCGGCGGGCCTCGGGCTCGAGACGGTCGGCCTCGCCGAGATCGTCTACCCCGGCCTCGAGGGGATGGAACTGCCTGAAGCGTTGAGCGGCCAGCTTCCTTCCCAGGAGGTTCGCGAAGTCCTGGAGGCGGCTTGGTCCGGCGTGCTGACGGGACTCTGCGACACGCTTCGTATGAACCGATGCGTGACCTTCGGGGACGAGGAGATGGACCGCTCCGCGGCCTTCTTCCCGGTCGGCCCGTGGATGTCGCTGTCGGCCTCGGGACCCTACCTCTTCTCGTTCCTGCCCGGGCGGACCGGAGCGACCCGGCGGACGCAGTTCGCGGCCGCGGTGCTGCGCGCCGCCGGTTGCAACGAGGCCATCGCCGAGGCGAAGGTCATCCCGCTGCTGGAAGCGGCCTTCGGCCAGCTCGTGCGCGCCGCGCGCGACGGGACCCTGCCATGGCTGGAGGTGGCCGACAGGCAGGTGGCCGGGCGCACCTCGGCCGAGGCCATCCGCGTCAGCTTCTTCGGCCTGAGCCTCCGGGCACCTCTGAACGTCTATCGCTGCCCACGCACGGGGAACGTCTGGCCGCGCGCCGTCCTAGGGTGCGCCCCAATCCGCGGCTCGCAGGGCGGCATGGAGAGCATCAGCCAGGACGAGGTGGACCAGCATCCGCGCATCTCCCGTGCCCGGCGCGCCTACCGGGAGGAAGGGGCCGTGCGGATCGGGCTGTGGGCGGACGAGCACTCCGCCCAGTTGGCGTCCGAGGAGAACCGAAGGCTCCAGGAGCTCTTCTCCAAGGGCGCCCGTAACGTCCTCAGCGCGACGACGACCATGGAGGTCGGAATCGACATCGGCGGCCTGTGCGGGGTGCTGATGGCGAACATGCCGCCCGGGCTCGCGAACTACCTCCAGCGCGGCGGCCGCGCGGGACGCCGCGCGGACGGCGCGTCCATCGTCTGCACCTTCGCGCGCCGACAGCCCTATGACCAGGCCGCCTTCGACGACTTCCAGTCGTTCTTCCGGCGCGAGCTGCGGCGCGCCAACGTCATGCTCGAGCGAGAGGGCATCGCGCGCAGGCACCTGCAGGCGCTGCTGCTGGGGGAGTTCTTCCAGGCGATAAGGCCGCCGTCGGAGCGCGCGGGCGCGATGGACGCCTTCGGGCGGATCGGGCGGTTCTGCGGCGTGGCGGTCCTGCCCCATGCGAAGGACGACATGATGGGTGCGGTGGAGGTTCAAAAGCCGCGCGCGCTCGATGCCGCGATCCGGAGACCCGAGCCGTGGTGGGACGTCGCGGCGGAGCCGGACCTGTCGCGCGAGTTCTTGCTGTTCCTGGACCACGTCGGGCGCGCGGGCGGCCGGATCGCCGCACTGGGACGAAGCCTCGTCGCGGGAACGGGATTCGAGGCGGCGGTCCGCGACTGGGCGAACTGCCTTGGCGGCGTGACGGACCGCTTCGGCGCGCTGATCGGGGACTGGCGGGACGACTACGAGCGCGTGGTGTCGGCCTGGACCGAGGAGAGCCGTTCCGGCGGACGGGGGCAGCGCCCGCGCATGAACGCCCTGGCGCGACAGGCGCGCGAGCTGCGCGAGGTGACCGTCGTCGAAGAGCTCGGCAATAGGAAGTTCCTGCCGCGCTACGGCTTCCCGATCGGCCTGAACACGCTTCTGGTGAACATGGACCGGGAGGAAGGCGAGAAGTTCAAGCTCCAGCGCGACGGCTTCGTGGCGATGTCGGAGTACGTCCCTGGCTCCGTCATCGTGGTAGGCGGCCAGTACGTCCGGTCGCAGGGCGTCCAGCGCGCGTTCGGCGCCGACAAGGAGGACATGGTCGGCGTCACCCTGTGGCGCTTCGAATGCGAGGACGGCCACTCGCAGTGCCTGACGGTGATGGAGCCGCCGGACCGCACATGCGGCGTGGATGGCTGCACGGCCAGGGTGGGCCGCAGGCCGGAGCGGCTGCTCGTACCGCGCTACGGGTTCGCGACGGCCGCTTCCGATCCGCCGTCATGGTACGGCCAGCGGCACCGGGTCGGCGCCGTCGAGCTCGTCATCAACCACTCCGAGGGCAGGCAGACCCTGTCGGAGATGGACTTCGGCGGCATGCCGGGACTCCGCGCCGACTTCCTCGAGAACGTGGAACTGCTCGCCGTCAATTCCGGAGACGAGGACAGGGGATTCGCCATCTGCACCGCATGCGGATACGCGGAGGAGGAGAAGGTTGCCGAGGGCCAGGGCGCCGTGGACCTGCCGTCCGCCTACACGCGGCATGTCCCTCTGTTCCGTTCGTCCGGCGCGCCGTGCGCCGGTGCGAGCGGCCAGGCGCCGCCGCTGCGGAACGTCGTCTTCGCGGCTCGCCAGTTCACCGACGTGGTCCGCTTCGACTTCACCGCCGTCGCCGGGGTGGACGAGGTCGCCCTGACGACGCTCGGCCATGCGCTGGCGCTGGGCGCCGCCGAGGTGCTGGAACTCGACCAGCGCGAGATCCGGATGGCGGTCGATCCCCTTCGAGGAGACCGTCGTGTCGTCCGGGTGTTCGACGCGGTGGGGCACGGCAGCGGCCACATGGCGGAGCTGTTCCGGCGCGGCGGCGAGTGGCTGGAGGCCGCCCGTCGCGTGGTGTGGCGGTCCGAAGCCCACGACGCCCGGTGCAGGACGGCATGCATCACTTGCGTGCTGTCTTCAGTCAGCCAGGACGACGCCCGGAACGGCAGGCTCGACCGCCGCCTCGCGCTCGGGGTGCTGGACGGCAGCGCGCGCCACGGCGGGGGCCTCAAGGCGGAGGCGGTCGCTCCGGGGCCGAGCGGTCAGGGAGACCTTCTCGCCGCTTTAAGGGCGCGGCGAGAGGCAGCCACGGGCCGCAGGTCACCTACTCCAAGAGCACGCTAGGGAGCACAAGCCGATTCACGAGCGGGGTTTCAGATGTTGTGTCCGCCAACGAGCGTCGCTCCGAACTCCGCCAGCACGGCCGCAATCGGCATGATGTAGGTAACGCCGCCAGCCTGACCGCCCAGGATCAATCCGACGGCAGCAGACCCGTCCTCGGTGACAACCAGGGATCCGCTGTCGCCGAACGTGGAGAATTCGTCTCCATGGAGACCCGCGACCGACCAGACGCCTTCGAAGTGGACGTTCGCCTTGAATTGCGGGGCGGCGTAGGGGAAGACGAGCGGCGTCTTCACCTCGCCGACCACTCGCCCACTGGTCAAACCTGACGTCCTCCCGACCTTCTTGAGGCGCATCTGTGCGGCGGGAGGCACCACGGCAGCGGGCGTATCGTACTGCTTGTCGCCCTGCCAGCTGGTCACGAGGTTCTCGTCGTTGATGGTGAAGATGGCGACGTCCAGCCGCTGCTTTGAAAGCTGACCGGGATCGCCTGCCCTTATCTCCGCCAGTCGCAGATGCTTGCCGATCGCCGTCGGCGGCGGTTGATTCACGGCGGCATCAACCGTCGAGGGGCACATGACGTGCATTCCGACTTCCGTGTAATTGCACGCCCCCGTGACGTGGTTGTTCGTGAGCCCGCAAAGACGGCCGTCAGCCAGCCGGATCAACGCGCCCATCGTGCCCGCCGAGTGAATCGGAGCCGCCGTGATGGAGCTGCCGCACGCGAAGCGGCCTCCGGGCGTCCAGAACCGCGATCCGCCAAGGGCCGCAGAATGCGGCGCCACACTCGGCGGAAAGCTTGGTGCTTCGGCATGACCAAGGAACTCGATGGAGAAGTCGCCGAGCTTCGTCGGAAGGCTCCTGATCGCCGCCTCAGACACCTGGGTCTTGACCAGGACGCCGACATGGTTCGCGTCATCGTCCGCGACGACCGCCACGACCTTCATCTTCCTCAGGCGCTCGACGGCCTGCGCTTGCTTGGCGTCGCAACTGACCCCTAGGTAGGTCGCGAGCCCGGGTCCACCCAGGCCGCTGCCTGATCCGTCGGCGAGGGCGCCGACCTCCTTGGCCCACTCATAAATGCGGCCTGCCATCCAGGTGGCGGTCCGACCAGAACCGGCGCTGTCGAGCATCGTACGTTCCCAGCAAGGCGGGCTGAACGCCCGATTCGTATGTTCCCGAATCGTGCCATGTGGCGCCCGCGATCCGCTACCAGGAAGCGATCGGCTGTCCACATCTTTTTCTGCGGAACGACTTCCGATCGGAGGCTGCGTGGATCGCTACCCCACTGCAGGGTGGATTGGTCCCTCGCTGGACCTAAGCCCGAGGAGGCAACCACAACACGGGGAGGCAACGATGTCTGGTCTGGGAACGAGAGAGAGAATGGAGTTCAAAAATGTCGGTTACCTCTGGTGCAGGAAACGAGCCGGGCACTGACGCCTCTGCATGGATCGAATCGCTGCGTGACGGTTCGCTTCGGAAGCGGCGAGCCGAAGAGATCTTCCGGGCATGCCGCGGCATGGACCCCGAGAGGGATCAGCGGGTTCTGGGCGAGCTTCTGCAGGAGCTGGCGGACCGCGCCACGCGCCACCTGCGGAAGCGCGTGAACAGGAATCTGCCCAACGAGGGGCTCGATCTGATCCAGTCAGCCGTCGACAAGATGGTTGACGCGGCCCTCGGACCGGATTCCCCCGACGCCGAAGGCTTCTGTCAGGCTTTCTATGCCCGGCTCAGCTTCAGGCTCACCGACCGAATCCGGAGCGCAAGCCGGATCGGCGACAGGGAGCAGCCGTACGTCAGGGATGAGGAAGGTAACGAAATCCCGGCGCCCGACTTTAACGCGATCAACCCGGAGCAGGCGCTCGTCATCAAGGAGCTACTGGCCGATGTGGATCCGCGAAAGAGGCGGGCGCTGGCCCTGGTCAGCATGGGCTATCTCGTCTCATCAGCCGACCCCGACAAGCAGACGGTGAGCTCGCTCTTGAAGGTGAGCCCCAGAACGGCCGAGGGATGGGTGCGAGAGATGAAGGCCCTGATCCTCGAAAGGACGAAACAATGAACAAGGACGCCGATGCCGTCCTGCTCGACGAGGTTCTCTTCGCCTTCAGGCGGGACAACGCTCTGCCCACGCCTGACGCCGTGAGCGACTGGTGCAGGCGCCATCCCCGCTTCGCAGAGGACATCCAGGAGGAGGCGATGCTCTGGGCCGAGGAAGAGATGATGGCGGCGCTTCATCGTCACTTGCCCGAGGACGAGGCGGTGGTTCAGGAGGCGCGTGCACGTGCGGTGAAAGCTGTGGAGCACGGCGCTGCGCGCGTCGCCGCGGCAAGCTCCGATACCTTCGCCGACGCCCTTCGATCTGCCGGGATCGATCAGGCCGAGGCGGCCCGCCAGCTCGGGATGCCAGCTTCGGTGCTGAAGCGACTTATCCGCGGTGAAATCATGGGGGCCACGATCCCGCAGACGTTCACCTACATGCTCTCGCGCCTGCTAGGGCAAGCCGAAGAATGGGTGCTCGCGCGCTACCCCGCGACGCTTGCGGCGGCACAGGACGCCTCGTGCCGCCCAACGCCCGGAGCGGGGTTCGGGACGATCTCATTTCAGGAGGCGGTCGCCGATGCGGACGACGCCACCGAAGAGGAGCGCGCGTTCTGGCTTGAGGAAGCCTGAATCGCTGCTGGATTCGTCACCGTCGGCCGTTTCCGGCCCCGGGCTTCGGCTCGGGGCCGCGTCTTTTTCGGCCCCTGCGATCCTACCCAAGAATTCTTTCGGCCCAGCTTCCGATCTTGGCTCTCTTCCCTCGCTAAGCCATTGACGGGGCAAAGAGGTGCCCTTTGGGATCGGAGGATCCGAAGATGTCCGACCGGAGTTTTTTCGTTCACCGCGCTGGCTCGAAGTGCATCACGGAGGTGACCGTCAGCTCGACGGCCACGGTCCGCGACGTCCTCCGGCTGCCCGAGATCGCCAAGGGTGCCGTTCAGGGTGACGACCTGCTCGTGTTCATCGACGAGCAGGAGAGCCCGGCGCACCGCGACGTGATGCTGGAGACGTGCGGCGCGCACGGCGGCCGCATCCACCTGGTCCGCTGCAAGAAGGTCGAGGTGCGCGTCTACTTCATGGACCGCGAGGCGTGCCGTGCCTTTCCGCCCGGTACTCGCCTCAAGAAGGTCAAGGAGTGGGCGGTCCGGGAGTTCGGCCTCGCGGCGGGCGACGCCATCGAGCACTTGCTCCAGATCCACGGGAGCACCGACCGGCCGAACTCGGCCACGCCGCTCAGCGCCCTTCTTGATGAATGCGGCTGCTCGATCGCGTTCGATTTCGTCCCGGACGTTCGCGTCGAGGGCTGAGGCGATGAGTGTCCTCCATCCTCCCGATCGCGTTGTTCTGGAGGCCCACCTCGCCGCGCCGGATTTCCGGTGCGGCGAGGTCGAGGGACGCTGGCGCAGGGGTCACCTGCGCTGGCCCCACCTCGTCGTGGCGGTGCAGGCGGCGGAGCGTCCTGGCGCTCCCCGCGAGTACGGCTTCCGCTTCCTGTGCGATGGCTACCCGGTGACGCCGGTGTCCGCCCAGCCGTGGGACATCGACAGCGACATCCCGCTCCCGGCGCAGCGCTGGCCGACCGGCAGGCACGTCGTGCCCTCGGTGTTCAGGCCGGAGTGGCAGGGCGGGACGGCGCTGTATCTGCCGTCCGACCGCCTCTCCATCACCGGGCACGACGACTGGCGCCACCAGCACCCGTCGCGCCTGTGGCGCCCCGACCGGGGCATCGTCGGCTATCTGGAGATGATCCATGAACTCCTGGCTTCGCTGGATTACACGGGCCTTCGGGGTTCCTGATCCGCGGATCGTCTGGCCCCGGCCCCACTTCGAGCAGGTCATGGCGGAGCTCGACCGACGGGGCCGGAGGCGCCACGAGGCCGGTGTCTTCCTGCTCGGCGACGATGTCGGCGGTTCCCGTGTCGTGCGTGACGCCATCTTCTACGACCAGCTCGACCCGAAGGCTTACGACACTGGCATCTGCGTGCTGCATGGAGCCGCCTTCGCCCAGCTCTGGAACGTCTGCCGGAAGCGCGGCCTGACGGTCGTCGCGGATGCCCACACCCATGGCGGCGACGCACGCCAGAGCGGGTCCGACCGGAAGAACCCGATGGTGGCCCGGCCGGGGCACATCGCGGTCATCGTCCCGGATTTCGCGCGCGGTCCGGTGCTGCCGGAACGGCTCGGTCTGTATCGCTATCTCGGCGACCATCGCTGGACCGAACACGGCGGTCGACGGTGGCGCCGTTTCCTTTCACTCAGAGAGGTGCGCCGATGAACGCGTTCACCCGGTTTTCCCCCGAGACGATGCACCGGGGCGCGAAGCTGTTCATGGATCGTGGCGACGCGCCTTCCTACGGCGAGGCGCTCGGGATGCTCGAACGGCTCCGCCTCGACATCGCCATCGGCGAGGGCGCGGCATGCACCGAAGCCGGGCAGATCGCGCTGCTCACTGCGGTCAATCTGGCCCGGAGAACCATGCTCGGCGGCGTGCGGGTCATCTGCTGCCCGGATGAACCCTGTCTGACCCGTCTCGGTGCCGCCGCGACCCTGCGGGGCGCCGTCCTCGAACTGGGCGGGATGCATTCGCTCGCTCCGGTCGGGGGAGCTACGACCTTGGTGATCGGAGATCCTGCATTCAGCCTCTCCGATCCCCGCGGCCTGCGCGTCACCTGGAGCGAATGGTCAGGGGGCGTCGTCCCCATCCGGGATGACCGCAGACTCTCCGAGCCGCGCGGTGGCGGACTCGGCCCGGTGCTGGCGGCCGCCATCGCGGTCGGGGATGCATTCCAGTCGGCCACGGGCGAGACGCCCGATGCCGGACGCCGAGCGGTCGGCCTGTCGCTCTGGAATCCCGGCGCGTGTTGGATGGCATCGGACCCAGGCGACACCCGACTTGCCTGGCTGCCTTCTCGTCTGTGGTTGATCGGGCTCGGCAATCTCGGGCAGGCGTTCCTGTGGTGCCTTGGGGCGCTGCCGTATTCCCGGGCGGGCGACCTTGCCGTCACGCTCCAGGACGACGACGTGGTCCAACCGTCGAACGACAGCACCTCTGTGCTGACCTCGGCGTCCTCGTTCGGGAAGGCGAAGGCCAGGATGGCTGCGGCCTGGGCCGAGGGCGTCGGGTTCCGGACGCGCGTCGTGGAGCGGCGCTTTGGTCCATGGACACGGCGCGCGGACGAGGCCGGAGATCCAGCCGTCGCACTCTGCGGCGTGGACAACGCGCTCGCCAGGATGGGACTCGAGGACGCTGGCTTCGCGGGCGTGTTCGAGGCCGGTCTCGGCGCCGGACCTCAGGGCTATCTGAACCTGGCCACGCACGCCTTCCCGGGGGCGGCACGGGCGCGGGACATCTGGTCGAGGGTCAGCCAGCGCGCCGCGACCGAGAACCCGGTGGGCCGCCCTGCGTACGAGGCGGCGGCCCGGGAGGGGATGGGCCAGTGCGGGCTGTTGACCCTCGCGACCCGCACCGTCGGCGTCCCGTTCGTCGGGGTGGCTGCCGCGACCTTGGTGATCGCGGAGATCCTCCGGCGTATCCACGGCGGGGCGGGCCTCGACGCGTGTTCCTTGTCGCTGTCCTGCCCCGGCGACGCGGAGGTGGTCGAGGCTTCGACCCGATCTGCCTACCTCGGAGGCACGGCGCCTGCGGCCGCCTGAGTCATCCCATCCTCGCGGTTCTCGTCGGCACCGTCGAAGTCGAATGCGGGCTGGTCCGCAACCGAGTGATCGGCCCCAAGGTCGAACCCGGACACCGTCACGCCCAGAAGCCGCACCGGCTTCTCCAGCGGGAACAGCCCCCGCGCCAGCGCGACGGCGGTGCCGGACAGCGCGTCGAGGCCGCCGACCGGGGCCGCGGCGCTGCGGCTGCGCGTCAGGGTCCGGAAGTCGGCGTAGCGCAGCTTCACGGTCACCGTCCGGCCGCGGGCGCCGGTCCTCTCGCACCAGGCCCAGACCTCCCCGGCCAGGGCGCGGATGGCCGCCTCGACCTCGTCGGGGGTCTCCAGGTCGTGCGGGTAGGTGGTCTCGCTTCCGGCGGACTTCCTCGGGCGGTCGGGAACGACGTGTCGGTGGTCCTCGCCGCGCGCGATGGCGTGGAAGTGGGCGCCCGCCTTGCCGAAGTGCTCCGTCAGGAAAGCCAGCGACATCTCGCGCAGGTCCTTCCCCGTGCGGATGCCCAGGCGCTCCATCTTGGCCGCGGTCGCCGGTCCGACGCCGTGGAAGCGCGACACCTCGAGCGTCTCGACGAAGGCCGGTCCCATCTCGGGCGTGATGACGAACTGCCCGTTCGGCTTGCGCTGGTCCGACGCCAGCTTCGCGAGAAACTTGTTGTAGGAGACCCCCGCCGACGCGGTCAGTCCGGTCTCGGCGAGGATGCGCGCGCGGATCTCGGTCGCGACCTTCACGGCGGTCGGGATGCCCTTCAGGTTCTCCGTCACGTCGAGGTACGCCTCGTCGAGCGACAGCGGCTCCACCAGCGGCGTGTACTCCTCGAAGATGTCGCGGATCTGCCGCGACACGGCGCGGTAGACCTCGAAGCGCGGCTTCACGAAGACCAGCTCCGGGCAGAGGCGCATGGCGCGCACCGACGGCATGGCGGACCGCACGCCGAACCTGCGCGCCTCATAGCTGGCGGCGGCCACCACGCCCCTCTCGCGAGAGCCGCCCACGGCGACGGGCAGCCCGCGCAGTGCCGGGTCGTCGCGCTGCTCCACCGACGCGTAGAAGGCGTCCATGTCCACGTGGATGATCTTGCGGACAGGGGGCGTCACGGCGCGTCGGGCTGAACCTGCTGCTCGGTTCAGCCTACCACGCGCGTCGGGGTCAGGCCCCTCGGCCGCGGATGGAGTCCGGGCTGATCAGGCTCGGCGCGACGCCGGGCGCGCTCATCCGGAGCTTCAGTCCGCGTCGCAGGTAGTCGTCGAGCGGCTGGTCGACCGAGAGGCGGATGTAGTCCGCCTCGAACCTGGTCGGGCTGACGACGTGGCAGCCGTCCGCGTGCACGTGCGGCCGTAGCACCGTCCCGGCTTTCGGGCCGCGGCTGACCGTCGCATGCAGGCGACCATTCGGTCCCGGGCCGCCCGGTGCCGTCGCGGCGTGCGCAGCCGGGGCGACCCGGCCAGGCGCGGGCGGCTGCTCACGGGTCGGCGCCGGAGAGGTGGCCGACGGAGTGGACGAGCGTACCTCGGGGACAGCCGCCCCGCGGCCGCCCAGCGCCGCCACGGCCGCCCGCATCCGCGCGGCGTTCCCGAGCAGCCGGGCGACGCGGCCGCGCACCGGGTCGCGCGGCTTCAGCGTCTCAGGATCGCGCTCGCCGATATAGACATCGACCTGCGACCCGGCGCCCGCCGACGGATGGGCAAGCGCGCCGAGGACGCGCTCCCGAGGGAGCAGCCCGCGCTCGACGCAGTGGTCGAGGGCGTCGAGGGGCGTCGGACCGAGCGCCACGAAGACCGCGTCAGCGGGCAGCAGGGCCAGCTCGCCCACGAAGTCCCGCTCGAAGCTCCCGCGCAATGCCGGGGATGCGAGGACCTCCTGGAAGGAGCCGTTGAACATCTTGTCGTTCTTGAACGCCGCGTGCGGCACCACCGAGGTCGAGTGGACGAGTTGCGACGCCGAATCCCAGAGGTCGGCCTCGTCGTGAACGCCCAGCAGCGCGGCGAAGCCGAAGTGCCGCAGCATGCGAAGGAGGTTCTGCCGCATGGGGCCGCCGAACGCGGCATGCGCCTTCACCGCCCGGAACACCTTGTCCCTGGGCATCCCCTGCCGATGCAGCTCGTGCACCTTCTTGTAGGCCATCTCGAGCTGCGTCGTCCCCGGCGTGATGCCGACGATGACGAGCCTGGCGCTCCGCTCGACGTGGCCGAACGGCATGTAGAAGACCTGATGCGGGCCCGAGGCGCCGACCAGCGTGTCGGCGCGCCGGACGGCTGCGCCGCCGTCACGGCAAATCGCGTCGTAGATACCAGAAATCATGACATCTCGGTTTCCTTCATTCGGTGTCATGGAATCAGATCTCCTCCTTGAAGTTTTAAATAAAAAGGGAGAGCCGATCCTGTCGGCTCTCCCGAGTTTTTTGCCAGATGAAAGGACGTGTTGGGCATGTCCGCTTCGTCGCCCGGATTATCTTCAGGAGGCGGGAAAGTATCAACATCTTTGTTCAGGCAAATTTGGACAATTCGAACGAAATGTCCTACTTTGTACGCCGGACAGGGAGGTGGGGATGGCAACCGGGCGAGAGCGAGAGCTGGCGGCGCAGGTCGAGCGGCTTCAGGCGGAGGTCGCTCGGCTTCAGGCGGAGGTCGCTCGGCTCCAGGAAGAGCTGGCCCGGATCGGGCAGGGGCGCAGGCGGCAGGTGGAGCGGGCGAACGCGGCTCGGTCTGCCAGATCCGCGGCGACGGACGACCTCGTGTTCGCGGCCGTCCTGGATGAACTCCAGGAGCGCTACGAGTTCGACGTGTCCAAGGTGGACCTATCGATGCTGGGGTATCCGCACTTCCGGGACGGGCATCTGCACCGGGCGGTCGCTGCCGCCCTGAACGCGAAAGGTGTCCCCGCGCCCCGGGGCGGTTCCTGGTCGACGAAGCAGGTCACCCGGGCGCTGGTGCGGCGTGCGGAGCACAGGTCGGCGGGCGAGTCGGCGTAGCTCCCGACTTCCTGCTTCCGTCACGCTTGGCGTGCCGCCTGATATCCACAGGCCCTCCCGAATCTGTTCA
Organism: Falsiroseomonas bella; assembly: GCF_003173615.1. Classification (GTDB taxonomy): domain Bacteria; phylum Pseudomonadota; class Alphaproteobacteria; order Acetobacterales; family Acetobacteraceae; genus Falsiroseomonas; species Falsiroseomonas bella. Next base: position 303,902 of record NZ_QGNA01000002.1, read on the forward strand.
CTTTTTGTTCGCTTTCGGGCATGCTCCGGCCATGCCGCCCGACCCGCTCCCTTCCGGCCAGCAGGATCCCGATGCGATCGGGGTCTCCGCCTCGCGGGGAGCGGGCGCGACGGGATTCCCGACGCTGGAGGCGGCCATCGCGGAGGTTCGCGCCCTGCATCCCGCGTGGCCCGCGACCCTGGTCCGCGAGGTCGCCGGACGCCTGGTCGGCATCGTCGCGGCCGCCCGGAACCCGGATCCGCCGCCTGCTCAGGTGCTCGCGGGTCTGGCGTTGGTCGTCAGTCCGGGCGCGATCGGGGACGCCGCGACGCAGGCCGACGGGCGTGGCGATGGCTGACCTGCGGCTTGCCCACACGGGGGTCACCACGACGACCGGCCAGCGCGTGGACATCAGCGTCCAGCCCGAAGGCCGTCACCACAAGGGCCGCGTGCTGCGCTGGCACGGCGGCGTCTACGACGTGGAGTTGCCCGACGCCGAGGCTCTGAAGCTCCTGCGGGTGCTGCTGGCGCACTACGCGGTCCCGGAGACGACCCGGCCGCCCTCGGGGCGGGTCACGCGCCTGACGGTGGAGGTCGCCCTCCAGGACGCGGCGGCCGAGGCGCCGCGCCGGACGGCAGCGACGTGCCGGTTGTTCAGCCTGGCGCTTGCGCGCCTCTGCGCGGGCGAGGCCGAGGGGCTGGTGGCGGACGAGACCGGCGAGAGGCGCGTCGTCTGGCGCTTCACGGCTCCCACGCGGAGGAGGGCGGCGAACCGGGCCGGAGAGACCTGACCGAACGGGTCACCCGCTGATGCCGGGCAGCCGCTCGGCCGGGATTGCGCAGAACCACCGCGCGGCGTCAGCGAACGCCGTGTCCCGGGCGACCGAGAGTGCGGGCGAAGTCATCTCGGCCGGAAAAGTCCCTTGATGCATGCGCCGGTCCTGACGGCGATCTGCGTATGCGTCCTCACCCGGAACCCGCTCCCCGGGTAGACCTCCTCACCCTCGGTGAAGACGCCACGAACGGTGTCGAAGGGTTCGACCCGCTCGATGCCGGGGTCCGGGTCAGCTCTGGCCTCCTCCAAGGCGGAGTGGAGGTGCTTGATGACTGCGCAGTCGAGGAATCGCAGCAGCTTGTCGCCGTTTGCGTCCCCTCCGACATCCTTGTTTCGAGGCATGGTGAGGCCGCTCGATGCATTGACCTGCACAAGACCCTCGTAGGCATCCCGCAGTAGCTCGATGTTCTCGCGAACCAGGAGGTCGAGGCAGTTGCCGAGGTCGATGACGGCACCGATGACGAAGGGGCGCGAGTAGTCTCCGCGCGCCACCTTCCATTCGGCCCATTCGCGGGCGCGCCTTGGGTCGCCCTCCCAAAAGTAGGCACCCGGCCCAAGCCAGTCGTACGACTTATCGCTCTGAATCAGGTCGATCTGGCCCGTGAGGGCCTTCTTGCCGACCACTTCGTCGCAGCCGTGATAGCCGAGAACGAAGGACGTGGAGAGGCGGCTCACCTACGAACGGGAGATGGATGCCTTCCTTGGCTTCACGCTCGGTGCCGCGACCGTCCGTCCGCCGTATTCTGGCGCCAAGCGACCGTCTGCCGTATGGATGCCTTCGCGAACCAGCGCGGCACGCGCCACCGCCCGGCTGGTGGTATTCACCGCCGTGTGCCGCTGGATGATCCTCTTGATCGCTTGACGCTGCGCGTCGGTCATGTCGCCCTCCGAGCAGCGACGATGCTAGTCCAGGGGATGCTTTGCGACAACGGACATGTACGTCGTTAGGTTCCGGTTGAGACTGACGCTCCTGATCTGGACCATGCGGATCCTGCGACGGTGGCGCCTTTCGCCAAGGTCGCAGGACCTCGTCTCCCGTCATCCTACCAGTTCTGGAAGCCGATCTGGTTCGCCGTGATCGTGGCGTCGTCGGTGACCCTGAGGAGGAACTTCGCCTCCGAGGATCCGACGCCGTCGGGGTCGAACCAGAGCTTCCGGGTGGTCGTGTCGAAGACGACCTGCCAGCCCTCGCCATCGGCGACCGCCCCGGCGCCGCTGACGAACCGCGCCTTGTCGTCGGACGTCGGGGCGGCCTGGTCGAGCTGGCCCTGGGCGACGCCGAACCCGACGGGATCGAGCCAGATCACGTCCTCGGACGAGAAGCCGAGGACCAGGTCGCCGCCTTCGTCGGGGCTGTCGTAGCGGATCGCGTCGGGGAAGCCCCCGCCCGCGATCGTGTCCTCGCCCATCCCGCCCCAGATCCAGTCCCAACTGCCGTAGCCATGGATGACGTCGTCCCCGTCTCCGCCGCGCAGCCTGCTCCACCCCTCCTTGCCGTGGATGGTGTCGTTCCCCGCGCCGCCGTTGGCCTCGCCCCCGAACGCCGTGTTCTCGATGGGCAGCATCGCCGACAGGGACATGAAGTCGTCGCCGTCGCCGCCCTCCAGGGTGTCTTCGCCGCCGTTCATGCCCGAGATGTGGTCGTCACCGGCGGTCCCGAGGATGAGGTCAGACCCCGCCGTCCCCAGCAGCGCGCCCGGCGCCATGTTCTCGTGCCAGACCGAGTTCATCACCGCGACCTGCGAGGCTGTCAGCGTGGACCACGGCTGGAGCGTCGCGATCAGGACCGACGCGCCCGACCCGGCGCCGTCCGCGTCGAAGCGGACCTCGCCCGTCGTCGCGTCGTGGACGATCTGCCAGCCGTTCCCGGTGGCGACGGCCCCGGCGCCGCTGACGAACCGGGCCTGGCCGTCCTCGGTCGGCAGCGCCGTGTCGAGGTAGCCCAGCCGCAGGCCGCCGAAGCCGTGGCTGTCGAGCCAGATCAGGTCCTCGGAGGTGAAGTCCGTGATGACGTCGCCGCCCTCGTCGGGGGAGCCGTAGCGGAAGGCGTCGGCACCGGCGCCGCCGGTCAGCGTGTCGGCGCCCAGGCCGCCCCGGATCCAGTCGAACCCGGCGCGGCCGTCGATGACGTCGTCGCCGTCGTCCCCGAACAGCGCGTTGAAGGCGCCGTCGGTGCCGACGATGGAGTCGTCCCCGTCGCCGCCCCGGGCGTTCAGCAGGCCGTGGCCGAGCCAGGGATTGTGGGCGTCGAAGCCCACGATTGTGTCGTCGCCGCCCTTGCCGTCGATGACCTCCATCGCGTCGCCGACGCCGATACCGACGATGACTTCGCCGCGCTGGCTGCCGGTGATCGTGTCGGCCATGCGGGTGCCGTACAACTCCTGGACGTTGACGAAGCGGTCCACGTCGCCCGTGTGCTTCAGGGCGATGCCCGTCTCCATGTCGATGGTCATGGAGACGTTGCCTCGGGTCTGGTCGAGCAGGTCGTAGGTCAGGCGGTTGGTGCCGCCGCCGAGGTCGATGAGGTTGCTACCCTCGGCGGGGCGGAAGACGTCGTTCCCGGCCCCGGTCAGGACGATGTGGTCGCCGACGTTGACGGACATGGCGTGGCCGTCGTCGCCGCCCACGATGAATGCGTCGCCGGAGGCGCGGTGGTAGTAGAAGCCCTCCCACGCCCATCCCGGGTTCCAGACGCCCTCGGCGAGGAAGACGGGGTTGCGCAGCACGTGGGCGAAGCCGCCGAGCCCGGCGTCGGCCAGGGCGGCCTCGACGTTCGCGGCGTAGTCGGGATCGGGGTTCGTGCTGGCCGCCTGCAGCGCGTCCAGGACCGCCAGGGCGCCCGCCCAGTAGTTGGCCTTGTCGCGCAGCGTGGTCCGGTCCTCGCCCATCTCGGCGAAGGTCGCGACGGCGTGGGCCACGGAGTGGGTACTGACGATGCTGTCGGTGCGGATGTCGTAGTGCGTGTCGCCGAGGTGCTGCGCCAGGCCGCCCTGGACGAGCAGGCGGACGGCGACGTCCTTCACGAACCCGGCCCATGCGATGTCGAGGGCGCTCCCCGCCGTCACCGTCGGGTTGGTCACGCCGCCCTCCTGGACGAAGGGCGAGGCGGTGTAGCGCTCCATCGCCGCGAGTTTCCGGGCGTCGCCAAACTCGCCGCGCGCGGCCGGGTTCAGTTCTTCGGTGTCTGCCCACCTCACCAGGAGCCCGTCGGTCCACCGCAGGGCGTTTGCCAGGAGTTGGTCGGGATCGCGGTCACCGGTCACGGCACCCCAGGTGATCTCGTTGACCCACGGGCGGAGTCCGTCGTTGAGAGCGGCGGCGATCCGCAGGTCGGCCATGGACCCAGCGCCCCGGACGTCGGCCAGATCGAGGACGTGGAACCAGTCTTCGACGCTGACTGCACCGACGTAGTGCGTGTCCATCGGGTTGGCGGCGAAGAATACGCTGTAGGTGTCGCGCGTGGTCTCGTCGTCCATGGCGATCGTGGTCTGGCCGTACACCTGGTTTCCGGCGACGGTCGTCGAGAGCGGCGTCCAGGACAGGCTGATGGAGGCAATGCCCGCCTGCTCCATGCTCAGCAGCTCGCCCGGCTCGTAAGTCCCGTCCCCGTCCAGATCACGCCACGCGCGGAGTTCCGACCAGGCGGCGTCCGACGCGTCCAGCGTAACGTCGCCCGCCATGGCGGCCAGGTCGGCCCAAGCATTACCGCTCGTGAAGCCGACGATCTCGCCGGTCTCCGCGGTGCCGTTGGCGTTGGCGTCCCTGATCAGGATCGCCTCGTCCGGGTGCGCCCAGCCGACGCGCATCGCGAACGGGGCGTCGCCGGGGCGCAGGAACACCGAGGATTCGGCTACGGACATCAGTTCCAGGCCATCGCCGTCGAAGTCGATAATCAGCGGATCGACGTTGGCCAGCGGGTCGCTGGGCACGCCTTGCGCCAGATCCTTAGCTCCCTTCAGCGAAAGCGGGATCTTCTGGCCACCATCAAGTGCAGGCGGCTCCTGATCGAATGGAATAAACTGCTCGCCTGGTGCCAGATGGACGCTCTTACCGGCGGAAACTAAGTCATAGGAGCCATCGGCGTTCAACGTCAGGCGGGATTTAAGTGCGCCCTCTTCATCCTCTACAGAAATGATAATTGAATCGTTGGTGTGGTTCCGCTGCCATGTAATAATGGAAGCATCCCACCGTGCGCCCGAAGCCAAGATTAGACGGCCATCTTCGTAGGTTGTGGTAGGCTTGTCGGTAAGTTGAGTCAGCACCGGAATCAGGCCATCTGTACCATCGGAGCCATATTCACTCTGCGCCTGCTGTCTAATTTCATCATCAAGCGCACTCCGCCTAATGTTTATAGGATTTTGGCCGATTGCGGGAACGACGCTGTTTTGAGCACCGGGGACCCATGCATCAATGCCGGTTCCCGGTTCTCCTATGTATGCGGGCCTTATGTCAGGATTCACTCCAAATGAAGCAAGGCCACGGACCACGGTCCATGCAAATGTATTGCAGTTGTTTGAGAAAGAATCGTAGAGTGGATTTGCTTCGTTAATCTGACTGATGATGGACGAAGCCGCGTCTCTGATTTCCGGGAATAAAGCGGCATCACCCCGCCACACTTCGGCAGAACGGAACAAACCCTGCTGTGCAGCGCCAGTAAGATTCTGGACATCCGCCAAAACGGCGCGATTAATGTTTTGCGTTTGAAAAATAGGGTTTGTACCATCTACAACATTTGGGATCATGTGTCCGCGCATTATTCCTTGATACGATGTTCTCCCCATCGCAGATTGTATCGCCTGGAGAGGGCTTACTTCGTATATCTCATTGCTATCCGCCTTCACGTATGGATAGGCAGCGATCAGGACCGCGCCATCATTGGAGTTGGCGTTCGGCCTCATGACGATGAATGCGTGGTAGACGGTGAGGGATCCAGGTTCCCGGTAAGGATTCCCGATCCCCATCCACCCCATGGACCGGACATAAACCGTGATGCTTGCTTCTGTCGCCCCAGTCATGATTCCCCCCATTCACAGTCACTGACCGGCGTGTATATCAACAATCTGCCTTTCAGTTTTTATTACCACGTCGTCGCCGGTGTATATGATGTTGAATGCGACCTCTATGCCAGCAAATGGGCGCGTCCAATCATGGCGTCGACAGTATATGATGAACGTGTTTGCTGGATAATTCTGAGATGAGGAGCTCGGCACTGGATAGCGTGGATTGGATGGGCTGGGACACCGATAGCCCGCCGCATCGAGGTGACCTCGGGCGTCGGAAATCGTCTTCCCAACAAGCATTTCCGGATACTTGTCCACCTCGAATGTGCGCCAGTATGACATCGGCGGCGAAGCCATGTAGAATACGACAAAAAAGATCGCCGCACCGACGACAGCAATCAACGTCATGAATGCTCGAGCAATTCGTTTCATGCTGAGTCCCGGCAGCCAAATATGTTGACTGTTCTGCATTGCAGAATTAAATGGTGCTCACCTGATGAGGCTGATTCAAGTCAGGAATGCATTCGGCTCGTTGAGCATGCGCCGAGGTGAATCCGCATGGCGGAACTGCGCCGCAGGTCACCTGCGGTGTCCCTGCACCTGTTCGGCTCCGGTGCGGTCGCCACCAGCATGCGGCGAAGTTCGCTGTACCGGGAATGACGGGGCGCCCGTTCGGCGCTGCGATGGCTCGGTGTGCCAGCGAGGCAGCAGTAAGGCTGTCGCGCTGGATCGCCCCAGCCCGGCTCCGACCCGATCGAGTGTTTTCCCCGAGCATCCTGAAGGCGCACCTTCACTCGCGCCGGGGATTCAGCGGCAAAACGGCAGTCGGCCTGCATCAGCCCAGGCGCCAGCTGACCTCAGGGATTCGTGGCGGTTCCTCGCATGGCCTCCTGCCACCGAGGCGCACCGCTCCGGGCAGCGCAGCGAGCTGGCCGAGCGCGGGATCAGACCCTCGGGATGCGGTGATAGCCTGTGTCAGAATCGTGCCAGCCGGACCCGCCGCGGACTGCCGTTGTCTGCCGCCAACTGCCGCTAGGCGTGCCGGGGCTCTCCCCGTCATCCCAATTGGATCAATGACTTGGCCGGTCGGACGATTGCGGACGTGCCGGGCGAAGCTCCCTTGGTAAGGGAGAGGTCGAGAGTTCAATCCTCTCCAGCAGCACCACCGGCCCTCACGCCATGCCCACGGCCGGAAGCCTGTCGGTTCGGGCATCGGCCGGCCGGGCGCGGATCATCGCTTCGAGCTCATGACGCGTTCCGGCATGCGCCGGATCGTCCGCGATGTTGTCCATCTCCTGCGGGTCGGCCACCAGGTCGTACATCTCCGCCGCGCCGGAAATCTCCTCCACCGTCAGCTTGAAGCGCTTCGTCCGCACGGTGCGCAGGTTGAGCGGCACGCCGCAGCGGCTGTCGGACAGGTCCCATTCGCAGAAGGCGAAGTCGCGCGTCTGCTCGCCGCGCGCCACCGGCAGCAGGGACCGGCTGTGCCAGCGTTCGGGCTTCTCCACCCCGGCCAGGTCGGCGAATGTCGCCGCCATGTCGAGGGTCGAGACCGGCTCGTCGCAGGTCTTCCCCTGCGGCACGCCGGGCCCGCGCATCAGGCAGGGCACGCGGATCAGCCCCTCATAGGTGATCGGGCCCTTCAGCAGCAGGCCATGGTCGCCAAGCCAGTCGCCATGGTCGGCTGTGAACACCACCAGCGTATTGTCATCCAGCCCAAGCCGGTTCAGCTCGGTGAGGATGCGGCCGACATTGTGGTCGATCAGCGAGATCATGCCGTAGTAGTTCGCGATCACCTCGCGCAGCGTCGTCTCGGTCAGCACCGGCGTGCGGCTGTGCTTGGCGCGGAACTCGCGCAGCTTCGGGTCCGCCAGGTTCGGCACGCCCTCCAGGCTCGCCTTGTGCCACCAGGGGCGGCGGTCGAGGTCGAGCGTCCAGTGCGCCGGCAGGTCCACATCCTCCGGCCGGTGCAGCAGGCTCCAGGGCACCGGGCAGTCGAAGGGATGGTGTGGGTCGGGGAAGCTGGCCCAGAGGCAGAAGGGCCGGTCCCGCTTCTCGTTCATGTAGGCGATGGTGCGGTCGGCGACCCAGTTGGAGTTGTGCCAGGCCTGCGGCAGGCCGGAATGCCAGGTCTGCGGCGCGCCATGCGTGTCGGGGCCGTGGTTCTCCTTGTAGAGCCGGTCCTTCAGGGCGCCGCGGCCATCGCCATGGTACCAGGCCTCGTAGGCCTGGCCGAAGGGCGGCTCCATCGGGGGGAAGGTGTTGTGGCCTTCCACCACCAGTTCCACGCGCTGGAAGCCCATATAAGGACCGGTCCAGTTCGGGCCGTAGCGGTCCATGCTCAGCCGGCATTCCGGTGAGCCGGTCGGGTGGAAGGTGTGCGCGGTCGCGAAATGCGCCTTGCCGAGCAGCGCGGTGTCATAGCCGGCCTTGGCGAGCACCGCCGGGAAGCTGTCGCGCGCCTCCTCCGGCGGCAGGTCGATGCCGTTGTCGCAGACGCCGTGGCTGCGCGGCATGCGCCCCGTCAGCATGGAGGCGCGCGTGGGCTGGCACACCGGGTTCGGCGCGATGCAGGCGGTGAAGGCGGTGGACTCGGCCGCCAGCAGATCCAGGTGCGGGGTGCGCACCTTGCGGCCGAAGGCGCCGATGCAGTCGGCCCGCTGCTGGTCCGTTGTGATGAACAGGATGTTCGGGCGTTTGTCGCGCAAGCTGGCGTTTCCCCTATTCGATCGTCACATTCGCGGCGCGCGCCGCGGTGCCCCAGCTCGTCCGTTCCTCCGCCATGAAGGCGTCGAACTCGGCGGGCGGCATGTAGCGCGCGGTGAGGCCCTGGGAGCCGAGCTTCTGCTGCACCTCAGGCTTGGCGAGCGCCGCTGCCAGCGCCTCGGAGACGTATCGAACCACCTCGGGCGGCGTGCCGCGGGGGCCGACCACGCCGTACCAGACCGCGAGCGAAAGGCCGGGCACGCCGGCCTCGGCGATCGTCGGCACATCCGGCAGCTGCGGGGAGCGCGTGCCGGTGCTGACCGCAAGCGCGCGCAGCTTGCCCTCACGCAGATGCGGTACGAGCGGCGGCATGCCGATGGAGCCGAGCGGCATCTGCCCGCCGAGGATCGCCGTGGTCGCCGGCCCGCCACCGCGGAAGCCGACATGCGTCACGCGGAAGCCCAGCCGCTGCGCGATGATCTCCATCCCCAGATGGTGCTGGCTGCCGGTGTTCGGGCTGGCGAAGAGGATCGGGTCCGCCTGCGTCTTCGCCCAGGCGGCGAGCTCCGTCAGGTTGCGCGCCGGCACCTCCGGCCGCACGACGATGACGAAGGGGAACTCCGCGACATGCGCGATCGCGGTGAAGTCGTTGGCGGGATCGAAGGGCACGTTGCGGAACAGCACGGGGTTGATCGCCATCATCGCCGCGTCGTTGAACAGCAGCGTGTAGCCATCGGCCGGCGCGCGGGCAGCGGTCTCGGCGGCCAGGTTGCCGCCCGCGCCGGTGCGGTTCTCGATGGCGAAGCCGCGGGGGAAGGCGGCGCCCATCGCCTCGGCCAGGATGCGGGCGGTGATGTCCGTGGCGCCGCCGGGGGCCGAGCCGATGAGGACGCGCACGGGTCGGGAAGGATAGCCGGACTGCGCCAGGGCCGGTGCGGCGAGGGCGAGGGGGGCGAGTCCGAAGGCACGGAGCAGGCCGCGGCGCGGCATGTCTGGCAGCATGGCACGTTCCTTCCCTGACGCCCCGCGGTGTGGCGCCGGGCCGATTGCCGGGGAGGTTCCGCCGCATCATGCTCGGCGTCCAATGCATTGTCGGCTGCCGATCGATGCCACCGGAGGCATGGATGCTGGAAACGCGCGAGATCCGGCGCTTCGTGGTACTCGCCGAGGAATGCCATTTCGGCCGCGCCGCCGCGCGGCTCGGCATGGGCCAGCCGCAGCTGTCGCGCGCACTGCAGCGGCTGGAACGGACGGTGGGTGCGCGGCTGGTCGCCCGCAGCAGCCGCGAGGTCGCGCTGACCGAGGCGGGGCGTTCGCTGCTCGAGGACGGGCGGCGGCTTCTGGCGATTGCCGAGGCCGCGCCGCTCGCCGCGCGCCGCGCCGCGCTCGGCGAACGTGGCACGCTGGCGCTGGGCTTCTCCGGCTCCTGTGCCTACGCCTTCCTGCCGGCGGCGCTGGAAGGCTTCCGGCGCGCGCGGCCCGAGGTCGAGCTCTCCCTGAAGGAGATGGCCGCGGCACGCCTGGTGGAGGCGCTGCGGGAGGGGCGCTTCGACATCTGCCTGATGCGCGGCGCGCAGGTCCCGCGTGGACTGGCCGGCGCGCTCGTCTTCGAGGAACCGATGGTCGCAGCCTTGCCGCGATCGCATCGCCTGGCCGGGCAGCCGCGCATCGCGCCGCGCCAGCTCGCTGCTGATCCCTTCCTCGCCTTCCCGGCGCGGGACGGCACGGATTTCCACCGGCAGCTGACGGAGATCTGCGCCGCCGCGGGCTTCGCTCCGCGGATCACGCAGGAAGTCTCGCCCATGCATGCGCTGATCGGCCTGGTCGGTGCCGGGGTGGGCGTGGCGATCGTGCCCGCTTCCGTACGCAAGCTGCGCTTCGACGGCGTGGCCTATCGCCCGCTGGCGCAGGCCGGGGCGCGGTCGCAGGTCTGGGCGGTGTGGCGGCCGGATCGCCTGCCCGCGCCGGCGCGCGCCTTCGCCGAGCATATCGGGGTGGCGGTCGCCTGACCGCCACCCCGCATGGCCGAGGCTATTCCGGCGTGACGGTCAGCGCATCCACCGCGACGGTGATGGTCCCCGGCCCGCCGACGCTCACCGGCGAGGAGAGCGGCGCATGGGTGAGCGGGTTGCCGCCGCTCGCGGCGTCGAACAGGCCGAGATGGCTGAGCGTGCCGACGGCGCCGGTGAAGTTGAAGCTGAGCGCCGCCGCGTTGCGCTGCGCGCCGGTGCCGGTGAAGGTCACGCGCTGCCGCGCATAGCCGTTGCCAGCGGGCTCCCCGGTAAGCCCGGTGCCATCCGCGCCGCCGGTCCCGAGTGCCGCCCAGACGGCCACCGGCAGCGCCGGCACGCGCCCGCACAGCGCGCGCGCGAGAAGGTTCTTCGCATGATCAGTGAGATCGGTCATCGCTATCTCCTCACGATTGCAGGGGCCCGGGGACGATCATCGTCCCCGGCGGAGCGCGAGGCGGAGCCTCGCCCCGTTCCTTCTTCAGAAGCTGCCGAGCAGTGCCGCCGAGAGCTGCGGCCCCGTCTCCTCCAGCCCCTCCGGCACGGCGAGCGGCACCCGCGCGACGACGGTCGCATAGGCGAGCCCGTCCAGGTTCCGCGCTGCCTCGCCGGCCGGCGGGATGAATCCGCCGACCCGCGGATCGAGCGCATTCGCCATCTCGCCAGGCCCGTGCCAGCCGAGCTGGCGCAGCGCCGCCTCCAGCGTCGCGGGCGGGCCGTGCCAGCGGCAGAGGCTCCATTCGGTCATGTCGGGCTCCTCTTCGGGGGGATGGATCACGCCGCCGCCGCACCGGCGAGCAGCAGCAGCCGCGTCGTGCCGCCATCCGGGCTGTAGGCGAGCAGCGTGGCGAGGCCGCCGTTGCGCAGCTTCGTCAGACCGTCCGGGTTGGTCGGCGTTGTGCCGGTGAAGCCGCTCATCGCGATCGTCAGGTCGCCGCCGGTACGGTTGGCGACGAGGCAGGAGAAGCCGTCGCCGGTCGCCGCCCAGTCGATCGAGAGCGTGGTGCCGGGATTGGCGCTGACCAGTCGCGCGTTGTGCGCTGCAAGCGTCAGCGCCGTCGCGCTCGATGCCGCGGCCACCGGCAGGCGGCGCGCGGTGAATTGCGCGTCCACATAGCCCTTGCTCGCCGCCTGCGCGGAGGCGGTCGGGTCGCCCGGCAGCACCAGCGGGCCCTGCAAGGTCACGGTGCCCGTCGCGCCGACGCGCAGGCGCTCGGTGAGGGTCGCGCCGTTGCGCGTCTCGATGACGAAGGCGCCGGCCTCGCTGCCGGCGGCCACCGTCTCGCTGACGCCGCCGGCGCGCGCGAAGGTGGTCTGGCTGCCGCCCGCGTTGTTGCCGGCGAAGACGACCTGGCCCAGCGCGTCGCCATTCGCCGGCGTGTCGGAGGCGCGGCGCAGCGTCAGCGTCATCGGCGCGGTCATCGCCGCATTCGCGCCCAGCACCACGCCGCCATTCGGGTTGACCCCGGCGAGCCCGCCGATCTCCAGCGGCGCCAGCGGTCCGCCGCCGATGCCCATCGCATAGGAGATGGCGGCGTCCTGGTTCTCGAAGCCGAGCTCGGCGCCAAGCGTCTCGGAGCGTCGGAACAGCACCGTGCCCTGGTCCGGCGTCGAGCCCAGCGCCTGGGTGCGGTTCGCCACCAGCACGATGCGGGAGACATCGGCCGGCGTCTGTCCCTGGAAGGTGGTGCTGCGCGTGTCGGAGGCGACGACGGACAGGCTGTCGCCGGTCGATGCCAGATAGACGCTCGCCGCCGGCAGGTCGCAGGCGACGAGCGTCAGCCCGCCATCCAGCACCTCCACCGTGCGCGCCGCGCCGTCGCCGCCCACCATGACGCCGACGAACTGGTTGTCGCCCTGGTTCGGCGCGGTGCTTGCAACCCGCACGGCCGTCGCCATGCTGCTGATGAAGCCGCCGAGCCACTTGGTGCGGAAGGCGCTGCCGCGGATCCAGGTGCCGACGGTCAGCGGGTCCTTCAGGCTCAGCAGGTCGTCCACGCTGCAGTTGTTGAGCTGGATGGACTGCGCGCCGTCGCCCAGGTCGAAGCCCAGGTCGTAGCCGTAGCAGAAGCAGTTGACGAATTCGGCGACGTCGCTGGTCTCGATGCGGAAGGCGGTGCCGAGGCGGCGATTGTTCCAGACGGTCAGCGTGCCGCCGCCGGTCCAGCTGCCGGAAAAGCTGCTGCCCTGCAGGTCGAGCCGCGTGGCGTCCACCACCGTCGCGGTGCGCCGGCTGTTGGCGTTGGGCACGCCGTTGACGCCGGTGACGTTCACGAGGTCGCCGGTGACCAGGCCATGCGCCGTGGCCGTGGTGATACGGATGAGGCCGCTGCCGTTGTTCGCCACGCCGGCGACGCCGAACTGCGCCAGGGTGACGCCGGAGAGATTGCCCGTCAGGAAGGGCCAGAAATGAACGTCGTGGATGCGCGTGATGTCGAAGGTGCGCGACAGGAAGATGCCGTTCCGGTTGTCGCCGCGCATCCGCCGCAGGTTGAAGCGCTGGCTGTTGTCCGCGCGCAGCGCCAGGTCGAAGCCCAGCACCAGCACGTCCTCGACCAGCACGTCGTGATGCGTGCCGGAGCCGTCGCCGATGGTGATCGCGGTGCCCGCCATCGCGGCGCGCAAATTGATCGCGGCGCGTACCGTTGTGGGCGGCGCGCCGAGCCCGTCGCGGATCACCGCGACGCGGCGCAGCGTCGCGCCGCGCAGCACGCGAAGGGTGCGCGTGGAGTCGAGCAGGATGGTGCCGGGAAGGCTGCGGTAGTCGCCGGAAGGCCGCTGCCCGCCGGGGAAGACCGGCCCTTCGAGGCAGACATTCTCCCTCACCACCAGCTCGGCCGCGGCGACGCGATACCGCCGCGGCCCGAGCCGCACGATGCCGCCGCCCGCGGCATTCGCCGCGTCGATCGCGGCCTGGATCGCGGCCACGTCGTCCGCGATGCCGTTGCCGATGGCGCCGTAGTCGCGGACATGGAACATGCGCTCGGCGAAGACGCCGGCGGTGATCTGCGCGAAGGTGGCGCGCCGTGTCTCGGCCGCCGCGCCGCTGCCCTGCACGACCGGCGCGAGGTCGGCAGCGGCGAGCGCCGTGGCGGCGGGAAGATCGGTTATCCTGGTGTCGGGCATCGGCCTCTCTCTTCTGTTGCGCTGCGCGGAGGGATCTCGGCCGCGGTCAGACGAGCAGCCGGTCGCCGGCCTCCGTCAGCAGCACGTCGCCCGCCTGCGTCAGCAAGGTGAAGGCGGCGCCGACCGAGAAGGGCGGCGAGGTGTCGGTCAGCATGGGATAGGCGGGGGCGACGACGCGCAGCGTGTAGCCGTTGCCGGGCGCGGGTGCGGGCAGGCTGGCGCTGGCCGCGCCGTTGCTCACCACGGCCGATTGCGGGCCGCGCACCGTCTCGCCGCTGGCATCGGCGATGGAGAAGTCCACGGTCGGGATGGCGCCGACCACCGTCGCCTGCGCCTCCACCGTGCCGCCGGCGACGACGGTGCCACCGATCGGCAGCAGCAACAGCGTCATGGCCAGCGCGGTGGCGAGTTGGCGGACGGAGAATTTCTGCGCCGAGGAGCGGTTGACGCGGAAGGGCACGGTGGCGGTGTCCACCACCACGCCGCCGGGGATCACGGTGTTGGGCCGGACGGTGGTCAGCGTCAGCGCATCCGCGGCCTGGAGGAACATCACGTCGCCCGCGGCGAGGCGGTTGGCGGCCTGCGCGAAATAGCCGGCTCCCAGCGCCTCGGCGCGCGTGTCCGTGGTGCGGTAGAGCCAGAGGGTGAAGCCACTGTTGGCGAGCAGCGGGATCAGGGCGTTGTTGTCGAAGGGCATGCGGGGCTCCGGTCGGGCACGCGCGGCCGCGGCCCGCGCGGCTGCGCGGACCGGGACCAGGGAAGGGCGGGCAAGGAACGGATTCCGGCCGCGCGACGCGCGTGGCCGGCGCGGAGCGGGCTCCGCGCGAAGTGCAGGATGAGGAAATTTCAGGGAAAGCCAGGCGGCGACTGGACGCAGCTCGCCCCGTGGCGAGAGCCTTCTAGCCCGTGTCGCTGCGACGCGTCAAGAACAAAATCCTACTTACGGAAAGCAGTCTTTGCCGGGCGAGCGGCTCCTGCGCCGAGGGGACGGCGTGCTAGTCTCCGGCGCGTCCGGAACCGGGAACGCCCAGAGGGAACGCCCAGAGATGATCCTGCGACGCCTGCTCCTGCTGCTCGGCGCCAGCCTGCTTGCCGTCATGCCCGTCGCGCCGCGCGCGCAGGAACGCGTGGTCAACGTGTTCAACTGGAACGACTACATCGACCCCGCGATGCTCGAGCGCTTCACGCGCGAGACCGGCATCCGCGTCCGCTACGACGTGTTCGACAGCCTCGAGACGCTGGAGGGGCGCCTTTCTGCCGGACGCAGCGGCTACGACATCGTCGTGCCGACCAGCGAACCCACCTTCTCCCGCCTCGCCCGCGTCGGCGGACTGCTGCCGTTGGACCGCGCGCAGATCCCGAACCTCGCCAACCTCGACCCGGCGCTGATGCGCCAGGTGGCGAGCTCCGATCCCGGCAACCGCTTCGGGGCGCCCTATCTCTGGGGCACGATCGGGCTCGGCGTGAACGAGGCGCGGGTGAGGGCGCTCGCGCCCGACGCGCCGATGGACAGCCTCGCACTGCTGTTCGATCCGCGCCACGCCCGGCGCATCGCGCGCTGCGGCATCACCATGATGGACAGCGCGACGGATGTGATCCCGACGGTGCTGCGATACCTCGGCAAGGACCCGAACAGCACCAGCAACGACGACCTGCGCGCAGTTGAGCAGACGCTGATGGCGATCCGCCCGCATATCCGCAACTTCTCGACCGGCGGCGTGATCGAGGCGCTGGCCAGCGGCCAGACCTGCCTCGCCTTCGCCTATTCCGGCGACGTCATCCAGGCCGGTGCGAGGGCGACGGAAGCGAAGCAGGGCGTGGAGGTGCGCTACGTGGCAGGCAAGGAAGGCGCGCAGCTCTGGTTCGACATGCTGGCTATCCCGGCCGATGCGCCGAACCCCGGCAACGCGCACGCCTTCATCAACTTCCTGCTGCAGCCCGACGTGATGGCGGCGATCACCACCGCGGTCGGCTACCCGAACGGCATCCCGGCCAGCCGCGCGCTGGTGGCGCCGGAAATCGCGAACGACCCGGCGGTCTTCCCAGACGAGGCGCTGCGCGCGCGCTTCTTCACCATCGGCCCGGTGCCGCAGGCGGCGGAGCGCGCGCGCAACCGGATGTGGGCACGCTTCAAGGCCGGACGGTGAATCTGGCTGCCCCGCGGCCTGGCTCCGCGGAGCCGTGGCGCGATCCGGGTGCAGAGCCCTTCCTTCAGATCGAGGGCCTGACCAAGCGCTTCGGTGACTTCGTCGCGCTGGACCGCGTGGACCTCTCGATCTGGCGCGGCGAGTTCTTCGCGCTACTCGGCGGCTCGGGCTCGGGCAAGTCCACGCTGCTGCGCTGCCTCGCCGGGCTGATCGAGCCCGATGCGGGGCGCATCCTGCTCGATGGGCAGGACATGGCGCAGGTGCCGCCCTATCGGCGCCCGGTGAACATGATGTTCCAGTCCTACGCGCTGTTCCCGCACATGGATGTCGCGCGCAACATCGGCTTCGGCCTGCGTCAGGAAGGCGCCTCCCGCGCCGTCATCCGGGATCGCGTGGCGGAGATGCTGGCGCTGGTGCGCATGGAAGGCTTCGGCGCGCGCCGGCCGGATGAGCTCTCCGGCGGGCAGCGTGCGCGCGTCGCGCTGGCCCGCGCCCTGGCGAAGCGCCCCAAGCTGCTGCTGCTGGACGAGCCGCTCTCGGCACTCGACAAGAACCTGCGCGAGGCGACTCAGTTCGAGCTCGTGAACATCCAGGAACGCACCGGCACCACCTTCGTCATCGTCACCCACGACCAGGAGGAGGCGATGACGATGGCGACGCGTCTTGCCGTGATGGACCGCGGCACGCTGGCGCAGGTCGGCACGCCGGGCGAGGTCTACGAATTTCCGAACAGCCGCTTCACCGCGGAATTCCTCGGCACCGCCAACATCCTGGAAGGCGTGGTGGAGGCGCTGACGCCGGCCGGCGCGCGCATCGGCAGCTCGGAATACGACTTCGACATCCTCTCGGAAGGCGAGCCGCCCAAGCCCCTCGGTAGCCGCGTCTTCGTCGCCATCCGGCCGGAGCGCATGCGCATCGAGCGCGCGCAGGAAGGCGCCGACTTCGGCGACAACCGCGTGGTCGGACGCGTCCGCGACATCGCTTATTTCGGTGATTTCTTCGTCTACTACGTGGTGCTCGAGGGCGGGAAGGAGCTGCGCGTCAGCCAGCCCAATTTGCGCCGCATCACCGAGCGCCCGGTGGATTGGGACGACCTCGTCGCCGTCTCCTGGGCGCCGGAAGCGTCGGTGGTGCTGCCCGAATGAGCGCGGCGCGACGCCGCCTGCTGGTCCTGCTGCTGCCGCTGCTCTGGATGGCGGTGTTCTTCCTCGCACCCTTCGCGATCGTCCTTTCGATCGCCTTCGCGGAGGCCGCGGAGGGCCTGCCTCCTTATGCGCCGTTGCTGCGCTGGGTGGACGGGGCGCTGACGCTGCAGCTGAACTTCCAGAACCTCGCGCTGCTGGCCGAGGATTCCTACTACCTCGACGCCTATCTCCTCAGCCTGCGTGTCGCCGCGATCTCCGCCCTGCTCTGCCTGCTGGTGGGCTACCCGATGGCGCTCGCCATCGCGCGTGCGCCGGAACGCTGGCGTGTGCCGCTGCTGCTCCTGGTGATCCTGCCCTTCTGGACCTCCTTCCTGCTGCGCATCACTGCCTGGATCGGCATCCTGCAGGACCAGGGCTGGCTGAACGGGTTGCTGCTGGCGCTGGGCGTGATCGAGGCGCCGCTGCAACTGCTCTACACCGAGTTCGCGATGTATCTCGGCATCACCTACTGCTACCTGCCCTTCATGGTGCTGCCGCTCTACGCCTCGCTGGTGAAGCAGGACCCGGCGTTGCTCGATGCCGCGGCCGATCTCGGCGCGCCGCCTTGGCGGTCCTTCCTCACGATCACCCTGCCGCTGTCGCTGCCAGGCATCGTCGCGGGCTTCCTGCTCGTGTTCATCCCGGCGGTCGGCGAGTTCGTGATCCCGGAACTGCTGGGCGGTCCCGGCGCGCAGCTCATCGGCCGCGTCCTGTGGACGGAATTCTTCCAGAACCGGGACTGGCCGCTCGCCTCGGCGCTCGCCTCCGTCCTGCTGCTCGCGCTGGTGCTGCCGATTGCGCTGTTCCAGTGGCGCTTCGCCGGCGAGCGCCGGCGATGAGGCGCGCAAGCAGGCTGGCGCTGCCGCTCGGGCTCGGCTTCGCCTTCCTCTACCTGCCCATCCTGCTGATGGTGTTGTTCTCCTTCAACGACAGCCGCATGGTGACCAGCTTCACCGGCTTCTCCACGCGCTGGTATGCGGCGCTCTGGAACAACGACGCGCTGACCGGCGCGCTGTTCCTCTCGCTGCGCATCGCCGCGGTCTCGGCCACCATGGCGACCATCCTCGGCGTGCTGGCCGGCTTCGCGCTGGCCCGCTTCGGGCGCTTCCGCGGCCGCCCGCTCTTCGCCGCCGTCATGGCCGCGCCGCTGGTGATGCCCGAGGTCATCACCGGCCTCTCGCTGCTGCTGCTCTTCGTGGCGATGGAGCAGGCCTTCGGCTTTCCCGCCGGCCGCGGCGCCTCCACCGTCGCCATCGCCCATGCGACCTTCGGCGCCGCCTATGTCGCGGTGGTGGTGCAGGCCCGGCTGTCGGAGCTGGATGCCAGCCTGGAGGATGCCGCGCTCGACCTTGGCGCGCGGCCCTGGGCGGTGTTCTTCCAGGTGACCCTGCCCCTGGCCGCGCCGGCGGTGGGGGCGGGCTGGCTGCTGGCCTTCACCCTCTCGCTGGACGACCTGGTGGTGGCGAGCTTCGTCTCCGGGCCCGGCGCCTCGACCCTGCCCATGGTGATCTTCTCGGCGGTGCGGCTCGGGCTGACGCCGGAACTCTATGCCCTGGCCACGCTTCTGGTGCTGGCGGTGTCGGTGGCGCTGCTGCTGGCCTGGTGGCTGCTTCGCCCCAGGCGCGCCTGACCGGCGCCACAATCCGGGCGCCGGGCTGCGCGAGGATCATCCCCATGCGCCGCTTCCTGGCCATCCTTCCGCTGTTCCTTCTCGCGGCCTGCGCCGAGGTCTGGACGCGCCCGGGCACGCCGGTGGCGGTGGCCGAGGCCACCCAGGCCGCCTGTCGCGACCAGGCCGCGCTCGCCGTGCCGCCGCAGATGGTCTGGGTGATGGTCCGCCCGGCCGGCTACTTCCCCGAGAGCCGCTGCTGGCGCGGCCGGGATGGCCGCGAAGTATGCCGCACCGTCTCCCGCTGGCGCCGGGCCGACTATGACCTCGTGGACGTCAATGACGGTCCGCGGGATGCCTGGCGGCGGCAATGCCTCGCCGCGCAGGGCTTCACCTTCCAGGGCTACCGGCCCCTGCGCCTGGAATGACCGGCCTGCGCCGGCCGCAGGTGGACGCCCCGGCCGGCTGCGGTTAGGACAATTCCCGGCCGTGCCCGGACCGGGCGCGGCAGGGAAACCCGGACCGCCATGAACCTGATCGCCGACCGCCTGGACCGCATCTCGCCATCCCTGACCATCGCCATGACGGCGAAGGCCCGCGCGCTGAAGGCCGAGGGGCGGGACGTGATCTCCCTCGCGGCCGGCGAGCCCGACTTCGACACGCCGCGCAACGTCAAGGACGCCGCCATCGCCGCCATCGAGCGCGGCGAGACGAAATACACCGACGTCGCCGGCACCATGGCGCTGCGCAAGGCGGTCTGCGAGAAGTTCCGGCGCGACAACGGCATCGAGTACAAGCCGGAGGAGATCCTGGTCGCCACCGGCGGCAAGCAGGTGATCTTCGATGCCATCGTCGCCACCATCAATCCGGGTGACGAGGCGATCATCCCGGCCCCCTGCTGGGTCAGCTACCCCGACATCGTCTCGCTCGCCGAGGGCAAGCCGGTGATCGTCCCCTGCGGCCCGAACCAGGGGTTCCGGATCACGCCGGAACAGCTTGAAGCGACGATCACGCCGAAGACCAAGTGGTTCATCTTGAACAACCCCTGCAACCCGACCGGCGCCGGCTACACGGCGGAGGAGTTGAAGGGGCTGGCCGAGGTGCTGATGCGGCACCCCGATGTCTGGATCTTCTCCGACGACATCTACGAGAAGCTGACCTATGGCGACATGAAGTTCGCCACGCTTGTGCAGGTGGAGCCGCGGCTGAAGGACCGCACCGTCACGATGAACGGCTGCTCCAAGGCCTATGCCATGACCGGCTGGCGCATCGGTTTCGCCGGCGCGCCGGTGAAGCTGATCAAGGCCATGGACAAGCTGCAGAGCCAGTCCACCTCCAACACGTCCAGCATCTCCCAGGCCGCGGCGATCGAGGCGCTGACCGGGCAGCAGGACAGCGTCGAGGAAATGCGCAAGGTCTATCAGCGTCGCCGCGACATGGTCGTCGGTATGCTGAACCAGGCCGCCGGCGTCCGCTGCCCGACGCCGGAAGGCGCCTTCTACGTCTTCCCCGACATCCGCGGCTGCCTCGGCAAGACCAGCGCCACCGGCAAGAAGATCGAAACTGACGAAGACTTCTGCCTCGCGCTGCTCGAGGAACAGGGCGTCGCCACGGTGCACGGCGCCGCCTTCATGTTCCCCGGCCATTTCCGCATCAGCTACGCGACGGACGACGAAAGCCTGCGCGACGCCTGCACCCGCATCCAGAACTTCTGCGCCGGGCTGAAGTGATGCCGCTCGGCTTTCGTCCCGCGACGGAAGCCGAGTTCGAATTCATCCTGGACCTGTCGATCCGCACCATGCGCGCGCATCTGGAGCGGATCGGGCGCTACGACCCGGAGCGCCGCCGCGCGCGCATGCGCCAGCACCTCGAGGCCGGCAGCCTGCGCCTGATCGAGCGCGACGGTGTCGTGCTCGGCTGCGTCGGCCTCTACGACCACGGCGCGCGGATGGAGTTGCACAGCTTCTTCGTCGAGCCCGCGCTGCAGGGCAGGGGCCTCGGCGCCGAGATCTTCGCCGCGCTGCGCGCGGCCCATCCCGGCCGCGGCTGGTGGATCGAAGTGCTGAAGGAAAGCCCCGCAAGGCGCTTCTGGGAACGCGAGGGCTTCGTGCTGACGGGCGAGGCACCCTTCGACTGGATCCTGGAACGCCCAGCGGATTGAGCCGCGCCGGGGGGCGGACTAGGTTCCCGACCTTGTCGCCCTTCCGAGAGATGCACGCGATGCCCGCCTTGGCCGCCCGCCTGAAGGATGTTCCGCCCGCCGCCTCCGTCGTCATGACGGTGAAGGCGCGCGAATTGCAGGCGAAGGGGGTGAAGGTGATCAGCCTCGCCGTCGGCGAGCCGGATTTCGACACGCCCGCCCACGCCATCGAGGCCGCGCACCAGGCCGCGCTCAGCGGCGACACGAAGTATCCGCCGCAGGACGGCACCCGCGCGCTCAAGGAAGCGGTGCAGCGCAAGTTCAGGCGCGACAACAACCTGGATTACGCGCTCGACGAGATCATGGTCGGCAACGGCGGCAAGCAGGTGCTGATGGACGCCATGCTGGCGATGCTCGATCCCGGCGACGAGGTGATCATCCCCTCGCCCTACTGGATCAGCTACGCCGACATGGCGCGCCTCGCCGGCGGCGTGCCGGTGACGGTGACCTGCCCGCAGAACAACGGCTTCAAGCTCCGCCCGGAGGATCTGGAAGCCGCCATCACGCCGAAGACCAGGCTGCTGATGCTGAACTTCCCGTCCAACCCGACGGGCGCCGCATGCTCGCGCGCCGACATGCAGGCGATCGCCGATGTCATGCTCCGCCATCCGCATGTCTGGATCATCACGGACGACATGTACGAGCATCTCGTCTACGACGATTTCGAGTTCTGCACGGTCGCGGAGGTCGAGCCGCGTCTGAAGGACCGCACGCTGACGGTGAACGGCGTCTCCAAGACCTATGCGATGACCGGCTGGCGCGTCGGCTTCTGCGGCGGGCCGAAGGAGCTGATCAAGGCGATGGTCAACATGCAGGGCCAGATCTCCTCCGGCATCAGCACCGTCGGCCAGGCCGCGGCCGCAGCCGCGCTGGACGGGCCGCAGGACCTCGTGAAGGAACGCGCCGCGATCTACAAGGCGCGCCGCGACATGGTCGTGGAGATGCTGAACGCCGCGCCTGGCATCGCCTGCCACAAGCCGGAAGGCGCCTTCTATGTCTTCCCCAACATCGCCGGCTGCCTCGGCAAGACCACCGCCGGCGGGCGCCGGATCGACACCGACCAGGACTTCGCCCTCGCGCTGATCGAGGAGAAGCATGTCGCGGTGGTGCATGGCGCGGCCTATGGCATGAGCCCCTACATCCGCATCTCCTACGCGACGGACACCGAGAGCCTGCGCGAGGCCTGCACGCGCATCCAGGATTTCTGCCGCGCCTTGTCGTGACCGGCGCAGCGCTTCGCCCGGGCCGCGACGACGACGCGGAGGGCTTCATCCGCCTGATCGGCGATTGCTGGTCCGAATATCCGGGCTGCATCCTCCACGTGGATGGCGAAGTGCCGGAGCTGCGTGCGCTCGCGAGCTATTTCGCGAAAGCGGGCGGTGCGCTCTGGGTCGCCGAACAGGATGGGCGCGTGGTCGGCATGGCGGCGACGCGCCCCATGAATCAGGATGCCGCGTGGGAGATCTGCAAGGTCTACGTCTCGAAGCCCGCGCGCGGCAGCGGCCTTGCGCATGCATTGATGGGCGCGGCGGAGGCGCATGCGCGCGCGGCCGGCGCCGAGCGGCTCGTGCTCTGGACCGACACCCGCTTCGAGGCCGCGCATCGCTTCTACGAGAAGCGCGGCTTCGTCCGCCAGGGCTCCATCCGCATCCTGGACGACATCTCCAACAGCCTGGAATTCCGTTACGCCAAGCCACTGCGCGGGCTGGTGGTTGAGGCGCTGGACGCCGCCGCGGCCGCCAGCGCGGAGCGCCGCCTGGCGGAACTGCTGGTCGGCGCCGTCGCGGCCGGCGCCAGCCTCACCTGGCTGCCGCCGCTCGATCCCGCCGTGGCGCGCGGCTACTGGAAGGGCGTCTCCTCCGCCGTCGCGCTGGGCAAGACGGTGCTGCTCGTCGCCTGGCTCGATGGCGAACTGGTCGGCACGGTGCAGCTCGACCTCGCCATGCCGGAGAACGCGCCGCACCGCGCGGAGGTCCGCACGCTGCTGGTGGAACCGCGCGTCCGGCGCCAGGGCATCGGCGCCGCGCTGATGAAGCGCGCGGAACAGGCCGCGCGCGGCATCGGCCGCCGCCTGCTGGTGCTCGACACGCGCCGCGGCTCGGAAGCTGAGGCGCTCTATCGCGCGCTCGGCTGGACCGCGCTCGGCACCATCCCGGGCTTCGAGCTGGACGGCGCGCGCCAGCCCGCCGATGCGGTGTTCTTCTGGAAGGCCCTCTCATGATCACGCCGGACTGGGTGCGGCTGATGGCCGCGTACAACGCCGAGATGAACCGCCGCCTCTACGCCGCAGCGGACGGCCTGACGTCGGCGCAGCGGAGCGAGGATCGCGGCGCCTTCTTCGGCTCGGTCCAGGGCACGCTGAGCCACCTGCTCTGGGGCGACCGCACCTGGATGTCGCGCTTCGACGGCTGGGAGAAGCCCGCCGGCGGCATCCCGACCAGCCCCGGCCTCTATGCGGATTGGGACGCGCTGAAGGCAGCGCGTATCGAGGTCGATGCCGGCATCGAGGCCTGGGCGCGGCGCGTGACGCCGGATTGGCTCGGCGGCGACCTGTCCTGGTTCAGCGGTGCCCTGGGGCAGGAGGTTTCGCGCCCGATGGCCGTGCTGGTCACGCATTTCTTCAACCACCAGACGCATCACCGCGGCCAGGCGCATGCGCTGCTGACAGGCTTCGGCGCGCGCACCGGCGACACCGACCTGCCCTTCATCCTCCCCCCGGATGTTCTGGCCGCGGGCTGAACGCTTGCTTCGCCCTGCCGCAGCGCGGCATGGTGCAGCCACGCTTCAGACCGGGCCCGAGCCTTGGACGAGACCGAACGCACGATGATCCGTCGCACCGCCCCGGCGCCCGCGCCGGGGGAGGATGCGATCCTGCATGTCCTGCAGGTGGAGGCGCCGCCCGAGGATCCCGCCCGCCGCGTGATCCTGGGCGAACTTCCGATCCGCATCGGCCGCGTCGCCGGCAACGACCTGGTGCTGGCCTCCGGCGAGGTGTCGCGCAGCCACTGCGCCGTGGTGCTGGAAGGCGGGCGCGCCATCGTCACCGATCTCGGCTCGACCAACGGCACCTATCTCAACGACCAGCGCCTCGCGGCGCCGACGCCGCTGGAGGAGGGATCGCGTCTGCGGATCGGTCCCTTCGTGCTGGCCTATCTGCGCGGCCCGCGCCGCACCCTGGAACGCGCGGCGGAGCTGGAGCGCAACCTCGATCGGGCTGCGCGCTACGTCCGTGCGCTGCTTCCGCCCGCCATCCCGGACGGCCCGGTCCGCGCGCACTGGGCCTTCGAGCCTTCGGTGCGCGTGGGTGGCGACGGCTTCGGCTATCGCCCGCTGCCGGATGGCCGCTTCGCTGTATGGCTGATCGACGCCGCCGGTCATGGCATCGACTCGGCGCTGCTGGCCGCCTCCGCGATGACCGTGCTGCGCGAGGGCGGGCCGCCGAACACCGAGCCTGGCGATTGCCCGGCCGTGCTGGCCGCGCTGGACGGCATGTTCGACACCGAGCGGCATGACGGCCTGTTTTTCACGCTGTGGTACGGCGTCTACGATCCGCGCACGCGGCGCATGGTGCATATCGCCGGCGGCCATCATCCGGCCTATCTGCTGGTGCCGGGCGGCGCCGAGCCGACGGCGCTCGGCACCCGAAACCTGCCGGTCGGCGCCGGCCTCTGGGGCCGCACGCCGCAGACCGGCGAGGCGGAGATCCCGCTTGGCGCCCGGCTCTACCTGTTCAGCGACGGCGCCTTCGAGACGCGGCGCGCCAACGGGCAGCAGAATGCATTGTCGGATTTCCTGCCCGTGCTGACCGCGCCTTCCGTGCCGGACCTGCCCGAACCCGAGCGCCTGCTGCGCGCCGCGCGCGATCTGGCCGGCGGCACCGAGTTCGAGGACGACGTCTCCATCCTCGTGCTCGACTTCCCCTGAGGGCTACGGCGCGTCCAGGAACCCGTCGAGCGCCGCCAGCACCGCCTCCGGCGCCTCCTCCGCCAGGTAGTGGCCGGAAGCCACCGGGCCACCGCTGACCGGGCCGCCGGCATAGCGGCGCCAGACCTCCAACGGCTCGTACCAGACGCCGACCTTGCCCTTGGCGCCCCACAGCGCCAGCAGCGGGCAGGTCACGCGCTGCCCCGCCTCGCGGCTGGCGCGGTCATGCTCCAGGTCGATCGTGGCGGCGGCGCGGTAGTCCTCGCAGATCGCCTCCACCGTGCCGGGCGTGCGCAGCGCGACGAGGTAGTCGGCCCGCGCCTCCGGGTGGAAGAAGCCCCTGTCCTTCGGCTCGCGCGAGGTGTGCAGGTCGAACCAGTCCTCCACGTCGCGCAGGATCATGCGTTCCGGCAGCGGATGGCGCTGCGCCAGGAAGAACCAGTGCCAGTAGCCCATGCCGAAGGCCATGTCGGTCGATTCGAAGTGATGCAGCGTCGGCACGATGTCCATCACGCAGAGCCGCGCCACGGCCGCCGGCGCATCCAGCGCCAGGCGATGCGCCACGCGCGCGCCGCGGTCGTGCGACACCACCTGGAAGCGGTCGAAGCCGAGGCCCCGCATCAGCGCCAGCATGTCGGCGGCCATCGCCCGCTTCGCATAGGCCGCGTGATCCGCCGAGACGGGCGGCTTGCCCGAAAGCCCATAGCCGCGCAGGTCCGGGCAGATCACGGTGAAGCGCCGCGCAAGTGCGGGTGCGACCTTGTGCCACATCGCATGGGTCTGCGGGTTGCCGTGCAGCAGCAGCAGCGGCGGTCCCTCGCCGCTACGGCGCAGGCGCAGCTCCACGCCGTCCCCGGCGCGGCGTTCCTCCACGAAACCTTCGAACATGCGCCTGTCCTCGCCCACTGCCGCCGCACTCTATCCGGGCGGCGCCGCGCAGTTGACCCCTGGCGTGGCGCGGCCCAGCTTCCCGCGGAACGCGCGCGGGAGGACGGCATGGAGATCAGGCGGATCGGCTTCATCGGCATCGGTCGCATGGGCTGGCCCATGGCGCGCCGCCTGCTGGAAGCGGGCCATGCGGTGAGCGTGCAGGATGCCGTGCCGGGCCGCGCGGAGGAGTTTGCGCGCAACCACGGCGGCACCGCCGCGCCCGACGCTGCCGCGGCCGCCGCCGGCGCCGATGCCGTGATCACCATGCTGCCGACCAGCCGCGAGGTCGAAGCGGTGGTTGCCGCGATCCGCCCCGTGCTGCGCCCCGGCGCGGTGGTGGTCGAGATGTCCTCCGGCGAGCCCTCCGCCACGCGGACGATGGCGCAGGACCTCGCGGCGCACGGTATCGCGATGGTGGATGCGCCCGTCTCCGGCGGCGTCGCCCGCGCCGAGACGGGGCAACTCGCCATCATGACCGGCGGCGAGGAGGCGGTGCTGGCGCGGCTGCATCCGGTGCTCGGCGCCATGGGCACCACGATCACGCGCTGCGGCGATGTCGGTGCGGGCCAGGCGATGAAGGCGCTGAACAACCTGGTCAGTGCGGCCGGCTTCCTTGTGAGCGTCGAGGCGCTGCTGATTGGCAGCCGCTTCGGCCTCGATCCCGCCGTGATGGTGGATGTGCTGAACGCCTCCACCGGCATGAACAACTCCACGCAGAAGAAGCTCAGGCAGTTCGTGCTGTCGCGCGGTTTCGATTCCGGCTTCGGGCTGGACCTGATGGTGAAGGACCTCTCCATCGCGCTGCAGGTCGGGCGGGAGACGGCGACGCCCACGCCGCTCGCCGCGCAGACGCGCGAGCTCTGGGCCGCCGCCGCGTCGCTGCTCGGCCCTGGCCAGGACCACACGGCCGCCGCCCGCTTCGCGGAGGCGCTGGCGGCTTCGGAGCTGTCCTCCCCCCAGGTGCCGCGGAAGGGCTGAGCCATGTGGCAGGTCTTCGCCCTGCGCTACGCGCATCACGACCGCCCGGCGCAGCAGAACTTCCTCATGCCGGTCGAGGATGCGCATGAGGCGATGCCGATGGACTACTTCGTCTGGCTGCTGCGCGGCCCGGACGGGCGCGAGGTGCTGGTCGACACCGGCTTCGACGCCGCGACCGCCGCGCGCCGCGGCCGCACCATCCTACGCCCGGTGGCCGATTGCTTGGCCGCGATCGGCACCGATGCGGCGGCGATCCGCGACGTGGTGATCAGCCACCTGCACTACGACCATGCCGGCAATCTCGGCCTGTTCCCCAACGCCACCTTCCACATCCAGGACCGCGAGGTCGCCTTCGCCACCGGCCGCCACGTCTGCACCGCCTGCATCCGCGCACCCTTCGAGGTGGAGGACGTGGTGAAGCTGGTGCGCGCCGTCTACGCCGAGCGCGTCTGCTTCCACGACGGCGAGGGAGAAGTGGCGCCGGGCGTCACCGTCCACCGCGTCGGCGGCCATTCGGACGGGCTGCAGATGGTGCGCGTGGCGACCGCGCGCGGCCCGCTGGTGCTGGCCGTGGACGCCGCGCACTACTACGCCAACATGGAGCGGCGAAACCCGTTCCCCATCGTGTACGACCTCGGCGCGATGATCCAGGGCTGGCGCCGCGCGCGGCAGCTTGCCGGCGGCGACGACAGCCTGGTGATCCCCGGTCACGATCCGCTGGTGCGCGAACGCTTCCCGGCCGAGGACGCGGCAGGGGAGGTGCTGCGGCTGGACCTGCCGCCTACTCGTTGATGAAGGACCAGGCCGCAAGGCCGAGCCCGACCACCGCGAACAGCATGGACAGGCCCGGCCAGGCCGGCCGCGGCCCGCGATGGTTGAAATACCAGTTGGCCGCGATGGAACCGAGCAGCGCCGCCGTCCCGTCCGCCCATTCGCCGCGGGCGTAGTCGCGCACGATCAGCACGCCCCAGGCGATCAGCGCGGCGAAGGCCAACCCCTTCCAGACGAGATCGGCGACGGCATTCGCCGGCCGCATCGCGGGATCGGAGGAGCGGGTGTGGATGAAGGCCGCGACGGAACAGAGCAGCGCGGCGACGAAAGCGGCGGACATGGCGCCGGATTACGGCGACAGGCGCAGGCCGCGCAAGCGGGGCCGCTACCCCAGCCCGGCCATCTCCCGCCATTCCGCTTCGGTCAGCGTCTTCACGCCCAGTTCCGCCGCCTTGGTCGCCTTGCTGCCCGCATCGGCGCCGACCACCACGAAGTCGGTCTTCTTCGAGACGCTCTTGGTCACCTTCGCGCCGAGCCGCTCGGCCTGCGCCTCCGCCTCGTCGCGGCTCATGGTCTCAAGCGTGCCGGTGAAGACCACGGTCCTGCCGGCGAAGGGGCTGTCCGCGGCGGCGGCGAAGGCCGCGTCCTCCGGCGTCACTTCCCGTGCCAGGTCGTCCAGCGCGGCCCGGTTGTGCGGCTCGATGAAGAATTCGGCGAGCTCGGTCGCGATGGCCGGCCCGATCCCCTGGATGGAGCCCAGCTCCTCGCGCGCCTCGCTGCCGATGGTGGTCGCGGCCAGCATCTTCGCCCGCCATTCCGCCAACGAATGATAGTGCCGCGCCAGCAGCTTCGCATTCGCCTCGCCGATGCGGCGGATGCCGAGGGCGAAGATGAAGCGCTCCAGCGGCACGCGGCGGCGTGCCTCGATCGCGTTCAGCAGGTTGGCGATCTTCCGCTCGCCCCAGCCCTCCCAGGAGCGCAGCGTGTCGGTGTGCCGCTTCAGCCGGAAGATGTCGGCCGGCTTGCGCACCAGCCCGGCGTCGAACAGCGTCTGCAGGTTCTCCTCGCCCAGCCCCTCGATGTCCATCGCGTTGCGGCGGGTGAAGTGGATCAGCCGCTCCACCGTCTGCGCCGGGCAGATCAGCCCGCCGGTGCAGCGGCGCACCACCTCGCCCTCCGGCCGTACGGCATGGCTGCCGCAGGCGGGGCAGACCGTCGGGAAGACGAAAGGCTGCGTGTCCTTCGGCCGCTTCTCCGGCACGATGCCGAGGATCTGCGGGATCACGTCGCCCGCGCGCTGCACGATCACGGTGTCGCCGATGCGCACATCCTTGCGCGCGATCTCGTCCTCGTTGTGCAGGCTGGCATGGGTCACCATCACGCCGCCGACGCCGACCGGCTCCATCACCGCCCGCGGCGTCAAGGCGCCGGTGCGGCCAACCTGGATCTCGATGTCGAGCAGCACGGTCGTCGCCTGCTCCGCCGGAAATTTCCAGGCGATCGCCCAGCGCGGCGCGCGCCCGACGAAGCCGAGGCGCCGCTGCCAGTCCAGCCGGTTGAGCTTGTAGACGACGCCGTCGATGTCGTAGCGCAGCGCGGCGCGGCCTTCCGTCATGCGCTGCTGGAAGGCGGCAGCCGCGTCCTCGTCGGCCAGCAGCTCCGACAGCGGGTTGACCGGGAAGCCCCAGCCGCGCAGCCGATCCAGCCAGTCCCAATGCGTCTCCGCCGGCTGCTCGCTCGCCTCCCCCATGGCATAGGCGAAGAGCTTCAGCGGCCGCTGCGCCGTGATGGCGGGATCGAGCTGGCGCAGCGACCCGGCGGCGAAGTTGCGCGGATTGACGGGGATGGTGATGGCCGGGCCCACCTTCTCGCCGCGCGCGCGCCGCGCCTCGCGTTCCTCCGCCGCCGCGACCTGCGCCGCGCGGAAGGCGAGGAAATGGGCCTTCTCGCAGAACACCTCACCGCGGATCTCGATACGCGCCGGCGCCTTGCCCTTCAGCCGGCGCGGGAGGTCCGCCAACGTCAGCAGATTCGCCGAGATGTCCTCGCCCATGCTGCCATCGCCACGCGTCGCGCCGCGCACGAACTCCCCGTCCTCGTAGAGGAGGTTGACCGAGAGCCCGTCGATCTTCGGCTCGCCCACGAATTGCAGGCGCTCCGCCTCATCCAGCCGCAGGAAGCGGCGGATGGAGGCGGTGAAGGCCCGGAAATCCTCGTCGCCGAAGGCATTGTCCAGCGAGAGCATCGGCACGCCGTGGCGCAGCTTGGCGAAGCCTTCGGCCGCCTCGGCACCGACGCGGCGGCTCGGGGAATCCTCCCGGATCAGCTCGGGGAAGCGCGCCTCGATCGCGCGGTTGCGGCCGACCAGCGCGTCATACGCGGCGTCGCTGATCTCCGGCGCGTCCCTGCCGTGATAGAGCGCGTCGTGATGCGCGATCTCGGCCGCCAGCGCTGCCAGCTCCTGCTGCGCCTCTTCCTCTGTCAGCGCCTCGACCTTGCGGGCGCGCAGCGCGGCATCCGTCATCGCTCCTGCATCCCCGCCAGCCGCTCGAACGCCTCCCCCGCCAGGAGGAAGTCGATCGTCCCTGCCTCCGTGACGTCGAGCGAGCGGTGGAAGCGGAGCGCGAGCTCGTCGCCCTCGTCGGCGTTCCACCAGACGAATCGGCCGCCCGTCCGCCGCGCCTCCGCGGCGACGGCGCCGACCAGGGCGCGCGCGATCCCACGCCGGCGCGCCGCAGGGGCGACATAGAGATCGTTGAGAAACAGGCCCCAGCGGCTCGCGCCGGTGTCATAATGCGGATGCGCGGTGGCGACGCCCACGGCCTCGCCATCCTGCTCTGCCACCAGCACCAGCGCACGCGGGTCGCCGATCAGGTCGCGCGCCACGCTTTCGTGCGTGATCCGCTCCGGCGACAGTCCGGGCTCGTCGTTCAGGTCGCGCAGCAACGCGGCGACCGCTGCCGCGTCCGTCGCCACCGCGCAGCGGATCACAGCAGCCCGCCCGCCAGCAGGCTGTCGGCGGCGGCGCGCGCGGCCTCCGTCACGCGCTCCCCGGCGAGCATGCGGGCGATCTCCTCGCGCCGCGCGCCCTCGTCGAGCGGCGTCACGCGCGTCTCCGCGCGCCCGCCCTTCACCTGCTTCGCCACGGACAGATGCCGCACGCCGCGCGCGGCCACCTGCGGCGAATGCGTCACGACTAGCACCTGCAACCGCTCCGCCACGCGCGCCAGGCGCTCGCCCACCGCGGCTGCCGTCGCGCCGCCGATGCCGCTGTCCACCTCGTCGAACACAAGTGTGGGAACCGGCGAGCCGCGCGCCAGCACCACCTTCAGCGCCAACATCAGGCGCGAGAGCTCGCCGCCGCTCGCCACCTTGTCGAGCGCGCCCGGCGCCTGGCCGGGATTGGTGGAGACGAGGAAGGTCACGCGGTCCACGCCGTCCGGCCCCCAGGCGCCTTCCGGCTTCGGCGCCACCTCCACCACCAGCCGGGCGCGATCCAGCTTCAGCGGCGGCAATTCCCGCGCCACCGCCTTCTCGAGCTTCGCCGCCGCGGCCTGCCGCTGCTCGCTGAGCCGCCCGGAAGCGGCCAGGTAGGACTCGCGCGCCGCCGACGCCGTCCGCTCCGCCGCCGTCACGCGATCCGTGCCGGCATCCAGCGCGGCCAGCCGCGCCTTCAGCGTCGCCAGCAGGGAGGGCAGCTCCACCACCGGCACCATGTGCTTCCGGGCGGCCGCGCGCAGCGCGAACAGCCGCTCCTCCACCTGTTCCAGCCGGCGCGGATCGGGACCGGCATCATGCGCCAGCCGCTGCATCGCCGTCTCGGCCTCCGCCAGGGCATCCAGCGCGCGGCCAAGCGCCTCCAGCGCGGGCTCAGCCTCGGTGTTCGGGGCCGGCAGGCGTTCCAACGCGCGGACGGCGCCGCGCAGCGCCGTCGCCGGATTCGCCGCGCGCCGGTCGCGTGGCGAAAGGGCCGACAGCGCCTCGGCTATGGCTTCGCTGCGCCGCTCGCCCTGTTGCAGCTTCTGCCGCTCGGCCGCGAGCAAATCCTCCTCGCCCTCCTCCGGCGCCAGCGCCTCGAGCTCGCCGACCGCGTGGCGCAGGAATTCCTCGTCGCGCTGCGCCGCCGCGATCTCCTCCCGTGCGGCAGCCAGGGCCTGTGCGGCGGCGCGCCAGGCGCGATGCGCCTCCGCCACTTCGGTGCGCAACTTTTCGAGCGCGCCCGCGGCGTCAAGCAGCGCTGCATGTGCGGCCGGATCGGCCAGCCCGACCTGCTCGTGCTGCCCCTGCACCTCGACCAGCAGCGCCCCCAGCCGGCGCAGCAGCGCCAGGCCCACCGGCTGGTCGTTGGCAAAGGCGCGGGAGCGGCCATCGGCCGTGACCACGCGACGCAGCACGAGTTCGTCCTCGGCCTCGATGCCCTGTTCGGTCAGCAGCGCGCGCGACGGATGATCCTCCGCCACCGAGAAGGCGGCCGCGACGCTCGCCTGCGGCTGCCCCGCACGCACCAGCCCGCTATCGGCGCGCGCGCCGAGGGCGAGGCCCAGGCTGTCCAGCAGGATGGATTTCCCGGCGCCGGTCTCGCCGGTGAGCACGGTCAGGCCCGGCCCGAAGCCGAGGTCGAGCCGTTCGATCAGCACCACGTCACGGATGGCGAGCGAGGTCAGCACGGCCCGCCGCGCCTCCGCCGGCCTAAAAGATGCTGCCGATGTTCCGCTGCCACCAGCCGGGCCGTTCCGTGCCGGCATTGGGCCCGTCCACCAGCAGCGCATAGCTGTCCTGGTACCACTCGCTGCCTGGGAAGTTGTGGCCGAGAACTGACGCGGTGCGCCGCGCCTCCTCGGTCAGGCCGAGCGCCAGGTAGATCTCCGTCAGGCGGTGCAGCGCCTCCGGCACGTGGTTGGTGGTCTGGTATTCCTCCACCACCCGGCGGAAGCGGCCGATCGCGGCCACGTAGAGGCGGCGATTCTGATAGAAGCGCCCGACCACCATCTCATGTCCCGCCAGATGGTCCCGGCCGAGGTCCATCTTCAGCCGCGCGTCGCGCGCATAGGGCGTGTTGGGGAAGCGGTTCGCCACGTCCTGCAGCGCCGCCATCGCCTGCTCGGTGGTGGTCTGGTCCCGTTGCGTGTCGTTGATCTGCTCGTAGAGCGAGAGAGCCCGCAGGTAATAGGCATAGGCGATGTCGCGATGCGCCGGGTGAAGCTGGATGAACCGGTCCAGGGCGCCGATCGCCTCCGTGTAGCGGTTGCGCATGTATTCGCCATACGCGCTCATCAGCTTCGCGTTGGTGGCGAAGGCCGAATAGGGATGCTCGCGCTCGACGATGTCGAAGAGCTGCACCGCGCGGGGGTACTGCTCGGCGTTCAGCGCCTCCATGCCCGCGGCGAAGAGGCTCTCGGGCGAGGAATCGGCGGTCTGCTGCCGCAGGGTGGGGCTGAGGCTTTCCTGCTGCCCATCCCACAGGGAGCCGCCGCAGGCCGCGATCGGCAGAACCAAGGCCAGCAATAGGGGAAGGCGACGGAGCATCGGTGTCCAGGTCCGCATGGGCGGAGCTATACCACAGCGCGGCACGGAGCGGGCAAGGCGCCCTGCGGCACCTTCCCGTCGCGAATCAGGCGATTGCGGGGGCGGCGGCGACGGGCAGGCGGCTGACCGCGGCGCCATCCGCCGGAAGCTGCCCGTCCGTGAGGCGCCAGGCGCCACGATCGGCGAACAGGGCGCGCAGCAGCCGGTTGTTCAGCGCATGGCCGGAGCGATGCCCGACGAACCGCCCGGAGATCGCGGCGCCGGCAAGGGCCAGGTCACCCACGACATCGAGTAGCTTGTGGCGCACGAACTCGTCCGGACGGCGCAGCCCGGCCGGGTTCAGCACCAGCGGCCCGTCCACCACCACCGCATTGGCCAGGCTGCCGCCCTGCGCCAGGCCCGCCGCGCGCAGCCGCGCGATGTCCTCGGCCAGCGCGAAGGTGCGCGCATCGGAGAGGCCGGCGCGGAACGCCGCCGGGGTCACGCGCAGCGACAGGGACTGGCGGCCGATGGCCGTCGCCGGGAATTCGATGGTCAGCGCGGCCTCGAAGCCGGGCGTGCTGCCGGGATGGAGCTCGGCGAAGGCCTCGCCATCCTCGACGCGAACCGGGCGCAGCACCTCGAGAACCGGCGCCGCCATCGGCAGCGCGGCGGTGCCGGCGCAGTCGATCAGGAAGACAAAGGGTGCCGCCGAACCGTCGAGGATCGGAACTTCCGGCCCGTCGAGCTCCACCACGGCGTCGGTCACGCCGGTGCCCGCCAGCGCGGCCATGACATGCTCGACCGTGCCGACTCGCGCCTGCGGCGCATCCGCCGCGACCAGCGCGGTGCAGAGGCGGGTGTCCACCACGCGGTCGAACCGCGCCGGCATCTCCACGCCCAGGTCGCTGCGCCGGAACACGATCCCGGTGCCGCCCGCCGCCGGGCGCAGCACCATCGTGACGCGCCGGCCGCTGTGCAGCCCGACGCCCACGCAGTGGATCGCCGTCTTCAGCGTGCGCCGGCTGGCGATGTCGATGGTGAGGAAACCGTCCATTCCCGCTCCGAGGTCCGATGCGCGACGGCGTCCGGTCAGAGACCTGGCGCCGTCCACGCGGGACGCCCAAGGGGAGCGTCCCAGCCCTGGAGTGCCATCTCCAGGGCTGGAAGGCCATTCAAGCCTTGTTTCGCCATATTACTTTGCAAGGCATTGTTTTGGCTCACTTAGTGCGCTGCAAAAACGCCCCAAATCCGCCTCAATTGCTCTGCCGGCGAAGGAAGGTCGGAATGTCGAGTCCCATCTCCTCCTGCGGCGCCACGCGGGCCGCTGGGCGGGCGGTCGGCTCGGCCACCGGCTCGACGCGCGGCGTCGGGGTGGGCTGCGCCGCAGCCTCCGGCACCTCCCGCCGCATCAGGCCGGAGAGGCCCGTCGCGGTGCGGAACAGGCTGCGCAGCCCGCCGCCCGAGGCCGGCTGCGCCGGTGCCACGGGGCGTGCCGCCACGGGCGCGCGCAGCGCGGGTTCCGCCGCCTGCGCAAGCACCACCGGTTCCACCGTTGCCTGCGCCTCGACCTGCTCCACCACCATGGCGGGTGCGGCGGGTGCCACCTGTGCCGGCGCCACGAAGGCATGCGCGGCGCGCGCCGCGCCGAGGACCGGCGCCGCCACGCGCGGCCCGGCACCCCCGCCCGCGGCCATGCGCATCGGCTGCGCCGCGGCGACCGCGGCCGTCGCCACGGCCTGCACCGGCGCCGCCACGCCCCCGCCCACCGCGACCAGCTTCGGCCGCTCGGCCTCCTTCGCCACCGCCGCGTCGATGCCGGTGGCGACCACCGAGACCCGGATGCGGCCGTTCATGGTCTCGTCGATCGAGGAGCCGAAGATGATGTTGGCGTCCTCGTCCACCTCCTTGCGGATGCGGTGCACCGCCTCGTCCACCTCGAACAGCGTCATGTCGTAGCCGCCCGTGATGTTGATCAGCACGCCGCGGGCGCCGCGCATGAAGGTGTCCTCGAGCAGCGGGTTGCTGATGGCCGATTCGGCGGCCTTCACCGCGCGCTCCTCGCCCTCCATCTCGCCGGTGCCCATCATCGCCTTGCCCATCTCCGCCATCACCGTGCGGATGTCGGCGAAGTCGAGGTTCACCAGGCCCGGATTGACCATCAGGTCGGTCACGCCGCGCACGCCCATGTAGAGGACGTTGTCGGCCATCTTGAAGGCTTCCGCGAAGGTCGTGCGCTCATTCGCCATGCGGAAGAGGTTCTGGTTCGGGATCACGATCAGCGTGTCCACGAATTGCTGCAGCTCCTCGATGCCCGATTCCGCAGCCTTGCGCCGCTTCGGCCCCTCGAAGTCGAAGGGCTTGGTCACCACGCCGACGGTCAGGATCCCGCGCTCCCGCGCCATGCGCGCGATGACCGGCGCCGCACCCGTGCCGGTGCCGCCGCCCATGCCGGCGGTGACGAAGACCATGTGGCTGCCTTCCAGGTGGCGCGCCAGCTCCTCGGTCGCTTCCTCCGCCGCGGCACGGCCGATCTCCGGCTTCGCGCCGGCGCCGAGCCCCTGCGTCAGGTGCGGGCCGAGCTGCACGCGCCGCGTCGCCTTGGAATTCACCAGCGACTGCGCATCGGTGTTGGCGACCAGGAAGTCCACGCCGTCCAGGCCCATGGTGACCATGTTGTTCACGGCGTTGGTCCCGCCGCCGCCAACGCCGACGACGCTGATGCGCGGGGTGAAGTCCGTGGTGGTGTGCGCGGCGATGGTGAGGTTCAGCGTCATGTCGGGCCTCTCCTGGAACTCAGCCTTGGTGGCGTGGCGGGTGGCGATGGGCGGGGCTGGCGTTGCGCATCACGCGCGCGCCTTAAGCCAGTCGAAGAAGCGGCGGATGGGGTTGCCGGTCCGCTCGGGACCGGGCGCCACATCCACGATCGGGCGGCCTTCGCCGGCGGCCCAGGCGAGCAGGCCGACGGCAACCGCGAAGGGGGCGCCGCCGGCAGTCTCCGGCAGGCCGCGCGTGGCGCGCGGGCGGCCGAGCCGCACCTGGCGCTCCAGCACCGTCGCGGCGAGCTCGCGGGCGCCGATCAGCAGGCTGCCGCCGCCGGTCAGCACCACGCGGGTGCCGGCTTCCTTCGCGACGCCGGCCTGTTCCAGCCGGTCGCGCACGAATTCGAAGGTCTCCTCCAGCCGCGGGCGGATGATGTTGACCACCATGGCGCGCGGGATGCGCGCGATGTGGTCCTCCTCCTCGCCCACCAGCGGGATCGGCAGCATCTCGCGCTCGTCATCGGCCGAGGCCAGCGCCCCGCCATGCAGAGTCTTCAGCCGTTCGGCGTGATTGATCGGCGTGGAGAGCACGCGCGCCAAATCGTTCGTCACCTGCCAGCCGCCGACCGGCACCTGGCTGGTGTGGATCAGCTGGCCTTCCGCGAAGACGGCGATGGAGGTGGTGCCGCCGCCCATGTCGATCACCGTCGCGCCGATGCGCTTCTCGTCCTCCACCAGCGTCGCGAGCCCGGCGGCGAAGGGTGCGGAGACCAGCTCCTCCACCTCCAGGTCGCACCGCGCGAGGCAGGTGCCGAGGTTGCGCAGCGCGGCCTGCGAGGCATCAACCAGATGCACGCGCGCGGCCAGCGTCTCGCACACCATGCCGCGCGGATCCTCGACGCCGGGCGTCTCGTCCACGGTGAAGGAGACCGGTGCGCCATGCACCGTCTCCCGCCCGTCCTCATGCCCGCGGCGACGGCCCTCGGCCAGGATCGCGCGGAGGTCGGCATCGGTCACGGCGCGTCCATTGATCGGCCATTGCACATGCAGCAGCCGCGAATCGGGCTGCCCGCAGGAGAGGTTGACGATCATGCCGGACAGCTTGGTGTCCGACATCTCCTCCGCCTGGCCGACCGCGGCGCGGATCGCGCGCTCGGCTTCCTCCAGGTCCACGATGGAGCCGCCCTTCACGCCGCGGCCACGCTGCCAGCCGAAGCCCAGCACGCGCGGCGTGCCGTCGCCTTCGATGCGCGCGATCAGGCAGACGGTCTTGGTCGTGCCGATGTCGAGCACGCCGAAGGTGCCGCTGCGCGCATGCCGGCGCCGCGGCGTCGGCGCGCCCTCGACCGGGATGGGCAGCCGGGAGAGGGCGTTCATCCGCTTCTGCCTCCGCGCCGCTGCGCCTGGGGTGGCGGTTCCGCCGGCGGGTGCTGGCGCAGCACCATCCGGTCCGGCAGGCGCATGTCGATCGCGACCAGCGGCCGGTCGAGCAGCGCGTTGCGCGCATGCATCTCCGCCAGGCGGTTCAGCGCCGGCGCCTCATGGCCCTCGGGCAGCAGCACGTCGGTGCCGCTGTGCAGCTTCAGGTTCCAGCGCCGCTCGCCCACGCGCACCATGGCCTGTGTGCGCTCCAGGATCGGGCGATGCGCCAGCAGCAGGTCGTACAGCGCCGCACCCCGCGTCTCCGCCCCGGCGCCCACCACCAGCGGCAGCGGCCCGAAGGCGTCGAGCGTCTCGCTCGTCACCACGCGGCCCTCGCGGTCGATGATCGCGAAGCGGCCCTGGTTCTGCCAGATCGCGAAGGGCGTGCGCTCCGTCAGGCGCACCAGAATGGTG
This sequence comes from Falsiroseomonas bella, assembly GCF_003173615.1. Classification (GTDB taxonomy): domain Bacteria; phylum Pseudomonadota; class Alphaproteobacteria; order Acetobacterales; family Acetobacteraceae; genus Falsiroseomonas; species Falsiroseomonas bella. The sequence continues at coordinate 341,403 of NZ_QGNA01000002.1, forward strand.
CCGGGCAGGTGCCGCTCGACATCGGCATTCTCCACCCAGGCGATCGTCATCAGCCGCTCCCGCGCCTCGGCGGGCGAGAAGCCGAGCATCGGATCGCCGCGCTCCACGCCGACCGCGGCGCGGATCAGCTCGCGCGGCGTGTTGACGCGCCCCTCGACGATCACCTCCCGCACCTCGAGGCCGGCGGCGTCGCCGAACTGCGCGGCGTTTTCCACCAGCGCCTGCATCCGCCCCGCCGGATCGGCGAGGTAGAGCCCCGTGCCAACCGCCGCGAGCGCGCCGAAGCCGAGCAGCCCGAGCGCCGCCGGCTTCGCCAGGCCGCGGCGGCGCTTCAGCCAGAGCCGGAGGCGGCTCGGCCGATCCTGCTCCCGGCGCGTGCGCTTGCTGGCGTCCCTGGGGCCGTTGCGGCCGCTGCGGAGCGCGGTGCTAGCCACAGCGCGCCTCCCGCACCATCCAGGCGCAGAGATCGGGGAAGGGGATGCCGACATGCGCGGCCTGCTCTGGCACCAGGGAGGTGCGCGTCATGCCGGGCTGCGTGTTCACTTCCAGGATGTAGAGCCGGCCCGGCTCGCCCGCCGTGTCGTCGTAGCGGAAATCCGCGCGCGACACGCCGCGGCAGCCCAGTGCCTGGTGGGCGCGCAGCGCGACCTCCATCGCCTGCTCGCGGATCGCAGGGTGCACCGGCGCGGGCAGGGTGTGGCGGCTGCCGCCATCGGCGTATTTCGCCTCGTAGTCGTAGAACACGTTGCCGGTGGCGATCTCCGTCACCTCCAGCGGCCGGTCGCCCATGACGGCGACGGTCAGCTCGCGGCCGGGGATGTAGGCTTCCGCCATGATGCGGCGGTCGTAGCGCCACTTGCGCGCGACCTCCGCGCGCCGGTTGTCGCCCTCCCGCAGGATCTCGACGCCGACAGAGGAACCTTCGTTCACCGGCTTCACCACATAGGGGCGCGGCAGCGGGTCTTCCGCCTCCAGCTCCTCCGGCGAGACGATGCGCGAGGGCGCAACCGGCAGCCCCGCCGCGGCGAAGGCGGCCTTCGCGGCGGCCTTGTCCATCGCGACAGCGGAAGCCCGCAGCCCCGAATGCGTGTAGGGCAGGCCGAGCCAGTCCAGCACACCCTGGATGCAGCCATCCTCGCCGAAGCGGCCATGCAGGGCGTTGAACACGACATCGGGCTTCGCCGCCTGCAGCGCGGCGATCACCGCCGCGAGGTCCTGCGTGACCTCGATCGGCGTGACGTCGAAGCCGGCCTGGCGCAGCGCCGCGACCACCTGCGCACCGGTGGCGAGAGACACCTCGCGCTCGGCCGAGACGCCACCATGCAGGACCGCGACATGCGTCATGCCGGCTCTCCCAGCCGCTTGATCTCCCATTCCAGCTCGACGCCGGTCGCCGCCTTCACCCGCGCGCGCACCTCCTCGCCGAGCCCCTCGATGTCGGCCGCCGTGGCGCCGCCGGTGTTGAGCAGGAAATTCGCGTGCAGCTCGCTCACCTGCGCGCCGCCCTGGCGCAGGCCGCGGCAGCCCGCCTGATCCACAAGCTGCCAAGCCCGGTGGCCGGGCGGGTTCTTGAAGGTCGAGCCGCCGGTGCGCGAGCGGACGGGCTGCGTCGCCTCCCGCGCCGCGCGAATCTCGGCCATGCGCGCCGCGATCGCCGCCGCATCGCCCGGCACGCCGCGCAGCCGCGCGCGCACCACCACGCCGCCCTCCGGCAGCGCGGCCTTGCGATAGGCGAAGCCGAGCTCCGCGGCGGGCAGGCGCCGAAGGCCGCGCGGCGTCGCCACCTCGGCCCACTCAAGACAATCCTTGATCTCGCTGCCGTAGGCGCCAGCATTCATCGCCACCGCGCCGCCGATCGTGCCCGGGATGCCGCAGAGGAATTCCAGCCCGCCGAGGCCCGCCGCCGCCGCGTGCTCCGCCACCGTGGCATCCAGCGCCGCCGCGCCCGCAACGATTCCCTCGCCATCCACCGCGATGTCGCCGAAGGCGCGCCCCGCGAGCTTCACCACCACGCCGCGCAGGCCGCCATCGCGGATAATCAGGTTCGACGCCGCGCCGATCACCGTCACCCGCATGCCGGCGGGCAGGTCGCGCAGCAGCAGCAGCAGGTCGTCCGTGTCGGCGGGGCGCACCAGCCACTCCGCCGGGCCGCCCACGCGGAACCAGGTGAAGGGCGCCAGAGGCGCCCCGGCCTGGACGCGCCCGCGCAGCGGCGGCAGGGCGGCGTGGGAGGACATGCCCGGCCTCACTTGCTGCCGCCCACCAGCCGCGGCCGCGTGCGCGACTGCAGCGCGGCCAGCTGCTCCGGCAGCGCATGCGCCCAGCTGGTGATGTTGCCGGCGCCGAGGCAGACCACGTAGTCGCCCGGCTTGGCGATGGCGTTCACCATCTCCGCCAGGCTGTCCGGCCCCGGCAGCGGCACCACGGAACGATGCCCGCGCGCCCGCAGCCCTTCCACCAGCGCATCGCGGTCCACGCCCGGGATCGGCTGCTCGCCTGCCGCGTACACGTCAGCGACGATCACCGTCCCCGCATCGTTCATGCACGCACAAAAGTCCTCGAACAGCGTGGCGAGGCGGGAGTAGCGATGCGGCTGCACCACGGCGACGACGTCGCGCGCACCGGCCTGCCGGGCCGCCTTCAGCACGGCCGCGATCTCGACCGGGTGGTGGCCGTAGTCGTCGATCACGGTGATGCCGCCTGCCTCGCCGGTGCGGGTGAAGCGGCGCTTCACGCCCTTGAAGCCGGCCAGCGCCGTGCGGATGGTGTGCTCGTCCACGTCCATCTCGGTGGCGATGGCGATGGCGGCCAGCGCGTTCTGCACGTTGTGGTGGCCGAGCATCGGGAGGCGCATCGGCTTCAGCGTGCGGGTGCGCGTGGTGGTGCGGTCGCGCACCACCACCTCGAAGGTGGCGCCCATGCGGTCCGTGATCACGCGTTCGGCGCGCACATCGGCCTGGGGCGAGAAGCCGTAGGTGATGATGCGGCGATCCGACAGGCGCGGGATCATCGCCTGCACCTCCGGGTGGTCGGCGCAGAGCACGGCGAAGCCGTAGAAGGGGATGTTGCCGACGAACTGCGCGTAGCCCTCGCGCATCGCCTCCTCGGTGCCCCAGTGGTCCAGGTGCTCGGGGTCCATGTTGGTGACCACGGCCACCACCGCCGGCAGCTTCAGGAAGCTGCCGTCGCTCTCATCCGCCTCCACCACCATCCAGTCGCCGGCGCCGAGGCGGGTGTTGGTGCCATAGGCGTTGATGATGCCGCCATTGATGACCGTGGGGTCCAGCTTCGCCGCCTCCAGCACCGCCGCGACGAGGCTGGTGGTGGTGGTCTTGCCATGCGTGCCGCCGATCGCGACGGACCATTTCAGCCGCATCAGCTCGGCCAGCATCTCGGCGCGCCGCACCACGGGGATCAGTCGCGCCCGCGCGACCTGCACTTCCGGGTTGTCGCGCTTCACCGCGGTGGAGACGACCACCACCTGCGCGCCGCCCAGGTTCTGCGCCTCATGCCCGACCATCACCGGGATGCCCGCATCGCGCAGCCGCGCGACGTTGTAGCCTTCCGAGATGTCGCTGCCCTGCACCTGGTAGCCGAGGTTGTGCAGCACCTGGGCGATGCCGGACATGCCGATGCCGCCGATGCCGACGAAGTGGATGGGGCCGATGGAAAGCGGCAGCGCGCGCATCAGCGGAACTCCGGCAGCGCTTCGGCGCGCATGAGCGATTGCACGAGGTCGGCGAGGCGGCGCGCGGCTTCGGGATGCGCCTCCTTCGCCGCGGCCGCCGCGGCGCGCGCCAGCACGGGCGCGTTGGTCAGCACCGCGCCCAGGTGGCGGGCCAGCGCCTCCGCCGTGAAGGCGGCCTGCTGCATCAGCCAGGCGGCGCCGGCCGCGGCGAGGGAGCGCGCATTGCCGCTCTGGTGGTCGTCGATCGCGCTCGGCAGCGGCACCAGCACCGAAGGCCGCCCGGCGCAGGCGAGCTCCGCCACGGTGGAGGCGCCGGCCCGCGCAATCACCAGATGTGCCATGGCCAGCCGCGTCGCGATGTCGCCGAAGAAGGGCGAGAGGTCGGCCGGCACGCCCGCGGCGCGATAGGCCGATTCGACGCGCGGCAGATCTTCCGCCCGCGTCTGCTGCGTCACCACCAGACGACCGCGCAGCGCCTCCGGCAGCGCCGCGATCGCGGCGGGCACGACGTCCGAGAACACCCGCGCGCCGAGCGACCCGCCCAGCACCAGCAGCCGGATCGCGCCGTCCTCGGCGGGGGGCGCATAGCCCTGGCCCGCCATGGCGGCGAGCGCCGGGCGCACCGGATTGCCGACCAGCCGAGCCTTCGCCCCCGCCGGCACCCGCGCCGTCTCCGCGACCGACAACGCCAGCAGGTCCGCGCGCGGCGCCAGCAGCCGGTTGGCGCGGCCGAGCACCGCATTCTGCTCGTGCAGCGCGGTGGCAGGCCGGCGGCCGGCGGGCATGGTCAGCGCGGCGATGATCGGCGGCACCGAGGGATAGCCGCCGAAGCCGACGACTGCCGCGGCCTCGAGGCGCTTGAGGATGCGGCGTGCCTCCAGCGTGCCGGCGGCGAGCGCGAGCGCCCCTGCGGCCGCTGCTTTCGGACCGCGCCCGGCGATGCCCGATCCCTTCAGCACGAAGCGCTCCGCGCTGCCGAAGGCCGGGCTCTCGAAGGCAGAGCTGCGCGCATCCGTCATCAGCGCGATCCGCTCGCCGCGCGCGATCAGCTCCGCCGCCAGCGCTTCCGCCGGGAACAGGTGGCCGCCGGTGCCGCCGGCGGCGATCACGACGGGACGTGCCGCGGGGCCCCGCATCACGTCTCGTCCTCCGCACGCGACAGCCGGCGCCGCGTCAGCGCCAGCAGCATGCCCATCCCCATCGCGATCGCAAGCACGGAGGAGCCGCCATAGCTCACGAAGGGCAGCGTCATTCCCTTGGTCGGGATCAGGTGCAGCGAGGACGCCATGTTGACGAAGGCCTGCAGCCCGAACTGCGTCAGCAGCCCCGTCGCCGCCAGCACTACGAACAGGTCCGTCTCGTGCATCAGCCGCACCAGGCCGCGCACCACCACGAAGGCGAAGAGCGCGAGGATCAGCAGGCAGACCACCAGCCCGAATTCCTCGCCCGCCACCGCGAAGACGAAGTCGGCATGCGCATCCGGGAGCACATTCTTGACCCGCCCCTCGCCGGGCCCGCGGCCGAGCAGCCCGCCATGCCCGAAGGCTTCCAGCGCGACGCTCACCTGGTAGTTGTCGCCGGAGGAGGGGTCGAGGAAGCGCTGCACGCGCGACTGCACATGGGGGAACAGCATGTAGGCCAGCCCCGCGCCGGCGAGGCCCAGCAGCCCGACGAAGCCCACCACGAACAGGTTCAGGCCCGCGACGAAGAACTGCGCGAAGAACACCGCGGTGATCACCAGCAACATGCCGATGTCCGGCTGCCCCTTGAGCAGCGCGGCGATGCCGAGGAACAGCCCGATCGCCAGCAGCGTGGCGCCCCAGCGCCGGTTCAGCTTGCCCTCGGCGATCAGCCACGCGGCGACGATCGCGAAGCAGGGCTTGAGGAATTCGGAGGGCTGCACGGAGCCGAGGCCGGGGATGGAGAGCCAGCGCCGCGCGCCCTTGATCTCCGCGCCCATCACCAGCGTCGCCGCCACCAGCAGCAGCGAGCCGCCGAGCCCGACCCAGCCCAGCAGCCGCACCTCCCGGATGCTCAGCATGGAGACCGCCACCATCACGGCCGTCGCCATCCCGAGATAGGCGATCTGCCGCACGAAGAACATGTTGCGGGAGGAGGCGCCGATGCGCTCCGCGACGGCCGGCGAGGCCGCCAGCATCATCACGTAGCCGAAGCCGATCAGCGCCAGCAGCGCCGCCAGCGTCCAGCGGTCGATGGTCCACCACCAGCGGCCCAGGACAGAGGTGTCGGCGCGGGAGACGGCGATCATGCCGCCCTCCCCATGTCCCCGGAGACCAGCGCGCGCACCAGGGCGCGGAAGCGGTCGCCGCGCGCGTCGAAGCCAGTGAACTGATCGAAGCTGGCGCAGGCGGGCGAAAGCAGGACCACCGGCGCGGCGCCGGCGCGGGCTGCCGCGGCGGCGGCGGGCACGGCCTCGTCCAGCGTGCCGGCGACCTCATGCGGCACGCCATGCGCGGCGAGCGTCGCGGCCAGGATCGGCGCGTCCCGCCCGATCAGCACCGCGCGGGCGATGCGCGGGAAGAACGGCGCAAGGCTCTCGATCCCGCCATCCTTCGCCATGCCGCCGGCGATCCACACCACCCGGTCGTAGGAGGCCAGCGCACGCGCCGCGCTGTCCGCGTTGGTTGCCTTGCTGTCGTTCACGAAGCTCACGCCGCCGAGCGCGCCGACGCGCTCCTGACGGTGCGGCAGGCCGGGAAACAATGCGAAGCCCGCGGCGATCTCGCCGGCCGTCAGGCCAAGCTCGCGCGCGACGGCTGCCGCCGCCGCCGCATTCTGCGCATTGTGGCTGCCGGGCAGGGCAGGGGCGTCGCGGAGGTCGGCGATGTCGCCATCCTCGTCCCGCAGCACGCCATCCTCGGCCCAGATGCCGCCCGCGACCCGGCCGAGCCCCGAGATCGGCACCAGCCGCGCGCGGACCTGAGCGGCGAGCGCGCGCGTCATCGCATCGTCCTGGCCGAGCACGGCCAGGTCCGTCGGCTCCTGCCGCGCGAAGATGTTCGCCTTTGCAGCGGCATAGCCGGCCATGTTGCCATGGCGGTCGAGATGATCGGCGCTGAGATTCAGCATCACGGCGCAGTTGAAGCGGATCGTGGCGATTCGCTCCAACATGTAGGACGACATTTCGAGGGTATAGACGCCCTCATCCCCCAACATCTTGAGGCCGAGGGCCGGGGGGCCGAGGTTGCCACCCACCTCCGCCACCCGCCCCGCGCCGCGCAGCAGGTGGTGGATCAGGGCGGTCGTGGTGGACTTTCCGTTGGTGCCGGTCACGCCCACGAACCGCGCCGCGCTGCCCGCCGCGCGCACCGCGCGGAACAGGAACTCTGCGTCCGAGAGAATGGGCACACCGGCTTCCCGGGCGCGCGCCGCCGCCGGGTGCGCCCGCGGCAGCAGATGCGGGATGCCGGGCGAGAGCAGCAAAGCATCGTATCGGAACGATCCGGACGCGGGATCGCTGAGGACGAGGCCGGCCTCTTCCGCCGCCCGCCGCGCCACCTCCCCGTCGTCCCAGGCGGTGACCTCGGCGCCCCACGCCGCCAGGCGTTGCGCCGTAGGCAGCCCGGCGCGGCCGAGCCCCACCACCGCGATCCGCCGCCCGGCGAAGGGAGTGAAGCCGGACGGCTCGCTCATCGGATCTTCAGCGTCGAGAGCCCGACCAGCGCCAGCACCATGGCGATGATCCAGAACCGGATGACGATGGTCGGCTCCGCCCAGCCCTTCTTCTCGAAATGGTGGTGCAGCGGCGCCATCAGGAACACGCGCCGCCCGGTGCGCTTGAACCAGAAGACCTGGATGACGACCGAAAGCGTCTCCACCACGAACAACCCGCCGACGATCGCCAGCACGATCTCGTGCTTCGTCGCCACCGCCACCGCGCCAAGCGCGCCGCCGATGGAAAGGCTGCCGGTGTCGCCCATGAAGACCTTGGCCGGCGGCGCGTTGAACCACAGGAAGCCCAGCCCCGCGCCGATCAGCGCCGAGAGGAACACCGCCAGCTCGCCGGTGCCCGGCACGAAATGCAGTTGCAGGTAGTCCGCGAAGACGCGGTTGCCGACCAGATAGGCGATGAAGGCGAAGACGCCGGCCGCGATCATCACCGGCACGATCGCCAGCCCGTCCAGCCCGTCGGTCAGGTTCACCGCGTTCGACGCCCCCATCATCACCAGCATGGCGAAGATCGGGAACAGCAGGCTGAGCGGCACCAGCACTTCCTTGAACACCGGCACCGCGAGCGTGGTGGAAAGCGGCCCGGGCAGCAGCGCCATCATCCAGATCGCCGCCGCCAGCCCGATCAGCCCCTGCGCGATCAGCTTGTGCCGGCCAGAGACGCCCTTGGTGTTGCGCTTGGTCACCTTCAGCCAGTCATCGGCGAAGCCGAGCGCGCCATAGCCCAGCGTCACCATCAGCACCGCCCAGACATAGCCGTTGCCCAGATCGGCCCAGAGCAGGGTGGAGCTGACCAGGCCGATCAGGATCAGCACGCCGCCCATCGTCGGCGTGCCCTTCTTGGTCAGCAGGTGGCTCTGCGGCCCGTCCTCGCGGATCGGCTGCCCGCCATTCTGCGTCGCGCGCAGGTAGCGGATCAGCCACGGCCCGAGCATCAGCGACAGGGCGAGCGCGGTCATGCACGCCGCGCCCGCGCGGAAGGTCAGGTAGCGGAAGAGGTTGAACAGCTGGAACTCTTCGGCCAGCGGGGACAGCAGGTTGAAGATCACGGAACCACTCCCGCGCCCTGCGCGCCTGCCTTGCCATCCAGGGCCTTGAGCGCCTCGACGACGAGCGCCATCCGGCTGCCGAGCGAGCCCTTCACCACCACCGCGTCACCGGGACGCAGCGCCGCCGCGACCATCGGCGCAAGCGCCGCGCTGTCCGGCGCATGCGCGCCGCGCTTCCCTTGCGGAAGCGCCTCGAACAGGTGGCGCATGAGCGGGCCGCAAGCATAGACCAGGTCCGCCGCCGCCGCGACATCCGGGGCAAGCTCCGCATGCATGGCAGGCCCGCCCGCCCCGAGTTCCAGCATGTCGCCGAGCACGACGATCCGCCGCGAAGCCGGTTGCACGCGCAGCACCGACAGCGCCGCGCGAATCGATGCGGCGGAGGCATTGTAGCTGTCGTCGAGCAGCAGCGCTTCGCCGCCCGGCAGCGCCAGCCGCACCCGTGCCCCGCGCCCGGCGCCGACATCGAAGCCGGAGAGCGCCTCGGCGGCCACCACCGCATCCCCGCCCATGGCATGCACGGCCGCGATCGCCGCGCAGGCATTCAGCGCCAGATGCATGCCCGGCGCGCCGAGATGCACCGATAGCGGCAGCCCGTCCATCAACAGCCGCGCCGTGCCGCGCTCCGGTTCCGCCACGTAGTCCGTCAGCTGGATCTCGGCCCGCGCGCTCTCGCCGAAGGTCAGCACCTTCGCCCGCGCGTCCTTCGCACGTTCCAGCAGGCGCGGCAGGAAGGGCGTGTCGGCGGGCAGCACCGCGGCGCCGCCGGGCTCGAGACCCGCCAGGATGTCCGCCTTTTCCTCCGCGATCGCCGCCTGGCTGCCGAGCCGGCCGATATGGGAGGTGCCGATGGTCGTGATCACCACCACATGCGGCCGCGCAAGGCGCGACAGCGGCGCAATCTCGCCGCGGCTGTTCATGCCGATCTCGATGATGGCGAAGGCAGCGTCGCGCGGCAGCCGGGCCAGCGTCAGCGGCACGCCCCAATGGTTGTTGTAGCTCGCCGCGGCGGCATGGGTCGGGCCGAGCGCGCTGCAGGCGGCGCGCAGCATCTCCTTCGTCGTCGTCTTGCCGACGCTGCCGGTGACGCCGATGAAGCGCGCCCCGCTGCGCGCCCGCGCCGCGGCGCCGAGCGCGCGCAGCCCGGCCAGCGTGTCGGGCACGCGCAGCAGCGGCGCATCGGCCGGGACGCCCGGCGGGTCGTGGTCCACCATCGCGGCGACGGCGCCCCGGGCCAGCGCCTCGGCGACGAAGTCATGCCCGTCGCGGGCGTCGCGCAGCGCCACGAACAGGTCGCCCGGCTGCAGGCTGCGCGTGTCGATCGAAACGCCGCTCGCGGCGATCTCGAAGGCGAGCGTGCCGCCGGTCGCGCTCCGCAGCTCGGCGGCGGTCCACAGCGCGCTCATGCCGCCGCCCCGCCCGGGAAGGCCAAGCCGCGCACCACGCTGACATCGTCGAAGGGGTGCGTGACGGCACCGATGGTCTGCCCGCTCTCATGCCCCTTGCCGGCGACGGCCAGCACGTCGCCCGGCCCGAGCGCCGCGAGCGCGCGGGCAATCGCCCCCGCCCGGTCACCGGCGTCGATCCCGCCGGGACAACCGGCCAGTACCGCCGCGCGGATCGCCGCCGGGTCCTCGCTGCGAGGGTTGTCGTCGGTTACCCAGCAGGCATCGGCGCGCTGCGCGCAGGCCGCGCCCATCAGCGGGCGCTTGCCGGGATCGCGGTCGCCGCCGGCGCCGAACAGCACATGCAGCTTCGCGCCCGGCGCGACATGCGGCCGCAGCGCCGCCAGCAGCCGTTCCAGCGCATCGGGCGTGTGCGCGTAGTCCACATAGACCGTCGCGCCGTTGCCGAGCTTCGCCGCGAGTTCCATCCGTCCGCGTACGCCGGCGAGCGCGGGCAGCAGCGCCACGGCGCGCGCCGGCGCCATCCCGGTCGCCACCGCCAGCGCCAGCGCCATCAGCGCGTTGTCGGCCTGGAAGCGGCCGGGGAGGGCGAGCGTCACCGCATGCCGCGCGCCGAAGGCCTCGATCTCCAACTCCTGCCCGTCGGGCCGCGGCACCTGGTGCAGCAGCCGCACCGCGTCGCCCCGCTCGCCCACCGTCAGCAGCCGCAGCCCGCGCCGCGCGGCGATGGCGCGCAGCGCCGCGAGGCTCTCCGCCTCCATCTCCGCATTGGCGACGGCCGCCGCGCCCGCCGGCAGCAGCGTGTCGAAGAGTCGCAGCTTGGCCGCGCGATAGGCGTCCATCCCGCCGTGGTAGTCGAGGTGGTCGCGGGTCAGGTTGGTGAAGCCCGCCGCGGCCAGCGTCACGCCATCGAGCCGCCTCTGGTCGAGCCCGTGGGAGGAAGCCTCCATCGCCGCATGGCCGATGCCCGCTTGGGCCAGCGCCGCCAGCGTCGCATGCAACGCCACGGGATCCGGCGTGGTCAGCGAGGGGCCCGGCGGGAAGCCGGGCGCGACGAGGCCGAGCGTGCCGAGCGAAGCGGCGGGCGCGCCGTCCAGCGTCCAGAGCTGGCGCAGGAAATCCACCGTGCTCGTCTTGCCGTTGGTCCCCGTCACCGCGACCAGGGTCGCCGGCTGCGCGCCGTGGAAGGCGGCGGCGAGCAGGGCGAGGGCGCGACGCGGATCGGCCGCGGTCAGCAGCGGCCGCGGCGGCACCGCATCCGGCCAGCGCGTGCCCTCCGGGGCCAGCACCGCCGCGGCGCCAAGCCGAACGGCCTCGGCGATGAAGGCGCGGCCATCGGCGCGTGCGCCGGGCAGCGCGGCGAAGAGGAAGCCTGGCGCGACGGCGCGGCTGTCGGCGGTCAGGCCCGCGATGCGCGGCGGCTCGCCGCCTTGCCACGGGGGCAGGTCCGGATGGGCGCGGAGAAGGGCGTCCAGTCGGGGCGCGGCCTGCATGTCATCGCGGGGCAAGGCTCGCCTCCCGCTGCGGCGCGGGAGGGACGGCGGCGCTGCGCGCAGGGGCGGCGGCGGGCGCGGGCGTCGTCACGGGCGTCGCCGCGGGCGCCGCCGGCTGGCCGGCGGGCGCGGGGGTGCGCGGGGTGGCGGCGCGCGTCCCGGCGGGGCGCGCGGGCTGCATGGGTATGGAGATCGAGGCCTGGATCTCCTCCAGCCGCTCGGTGTCCGGCACCATCCCGAGGATCGGCGCGACGGAGCGGATCACCATGCCGGCGGCCGGCGCGGCCACCCAGCCGGCGGTCGCATAACCGTGGCTGCGCGCATTCGGCTTCGGTTCGTCCACCATCACATAGATGGCGTAGCGCGGCGCCTGCATCGGGAAGGCGCCGACGAAGGCGGCGATGCGCTTGTTCTCGAGGTAGCCGCCGCGCGGCCCGGTCTTCTGCGCCGTGCCGGTCTTGCCGCCGACGAAATAGCCCGGCACGTCGGCGCTGCGGCCGGAGCCGGCGGTGACGACCAGCCGCATCAGCCGCCGCATCGTCTCGGAGGTGCGCTCGCTGACCACGCGGCGGCCCTCCGCCGCTTCGCCGGGCGCGCGCGCGAGAAGCGTCGGCTGGCGCAGGATGCCGCCATTCACCAGCGCCGAGACGCCGGTGACGACATGCAGCGGCGTCACGGAGATGCCGTGGCCGAAGCCGATCGTCATGGTGTTGATCTCGCGCCAGTCCTGCGGGCGCGGAATCAGCGGCAGCGCGGCCTCCGGGAGCTCGATGCCGAGCCGCGAGCCCATCCCCATCCGCACCATGAACTCGCGGTGGCGCTGCGTGCCGATCGCCACGGCCATGTGCGCCGAGGCGAGGTTGGACGAATAGGCCAGGATCTCCGGCAGAGCGAGCCAGCGGTTCTTGCCGCGGAAGTCGTTGATGGTGAAGCGCCCGTAGCGGATCGGGCGGGAGGCGTCGAAGCCGCTCCAGATGTTCACCACGCCGTAGTCGAGCGCCGCCGCGGCGGTCAGCAGCTTGAAGGTGGACCCGGGCTCGTAGACTCCGACGGTCGCGCGGTTGAAGCGCGGATTGTAGCCGGCCTCCTCGCGCCGCACGTTCAGGTCGTCGCGCCGCACCGGGTCGGAGAGGTCGAAGTCGGGCAGGCTCACCATGCCCAGCACCTCGCCCGTCTGCACATCCATCAGGATGCCGGCGCCGCCGATGCCGTTGAACTCGGCGATCGCGCGCTGCACCGCGTCACGCAGCGCGAGCTGCACGCGCACGTCGATGGCCAGCCGCAGCGGCTCGCTCGCGTTGTTGCGCAGCCGCTGGTCGAAGCGGCGCTCGACGCCGGCGATGCCGTTGCCGTCCACGTCCACGCCGCCGAGCAGATGCGCGGCGGACCGGCCTTGCGGATAGGCGCGCCGCTCCGACTGCTCGAAATAGAGGCCGGGGATGCCAAGCGAGTTCACCGCCTGCTGCTCGCGTGGCGTCAGGCTGCGGGCGATGTAGGAGAATTGCCGCTCGCCGGAGAGCCGCGCCGTCACGCGCTCCACATCGAGCTGCGGCAGCACCGTGACCAGCCGGCGCGCGACGGCGTCCGGATTCTCGATCTCACGCGGATTGGCGTAGAGCGCCGTGACGGGGAGCGACACGGCCAGGATCTCGCCGTTGCGGTCCGTGATCACGCCGCGCTGCGGCTGGTGCTCGGCCGGGCGCGTGGCCTGCTCCATCGCCTGCAGCCGTTTGGGGGCGGCAGGGTCCAGGACCATGGCATCGGCGAGGCCGAAGGCCACGCCGCCGAACAGCACGCCGAAGCCGCCCGCCGCGATCACCAGGCGCGCGCGCGTCCGGCGCAGCATGGCGCGACGGGCGAGTTCCGGCCGTGTGACCTTCACGACCTGGTTGCGCGCGGCATCGGCCAGTTCAGGCCGTCCGGGCGGCGCGGCATCCGGTGCGGGCGGGATCGGGATCATCGCAGCGTCGCAGCCGCGGCGGGCGCGATCGGGACGGGCGGGGCGAGCATCGGCCGGCCGAGCGCGGTGGCGCCGCCGAGCGCGGAGACGACGGCGGGCTCCTGCGCGGCGATGCGGGTGGGGCGGGGCGCCGGCTCGGCCGGGGGCGGGGTGTGGACGGCGGGCCGCACCACGGGCTGCGGCTGCGGTCGGGGGGCGGCGCGCACGGGGGTGGGGCGGGGCGCGCTGGCCTCGGCGATGCGGCTGGCCTGCTCGGCGCGCTGCGCGGCGAGGGTGGCGACGAGGGCCTGCGGCGCCGGCGTCTCCGCCTGGCTGCTGGCCGGCTGCGCCGCGGGCGCGCGCTCCGGCGCCGTGGCCAGCATGGTCGCCGGCGCTGTCGAGGGTGCCGGTGCGAAGAGGTCGGGGGCGCCGGCAAAGGCCACGGCATTCGGGAGCCGGCGCCCGAGGTCGCCGAGCCGCACGAAATGCTGCGGCTGCATGGGCTCGAGCGTCAGCAGATGCGTCGCCGTCTGGCGCAGCCGGTCGGGCTCGTTCAGCAGCGCCCATTCGGCGCGCAGGATGTCGATGCGCTGCCGCGCCTGCTCGGTCTCGCGCCGGATCTCCAACAGTTCGCGGTCCTTGACCGCGACGGCGTGCTTGACCTGGTAGAGCCAGGCCCCGGCCCCGGCGAAGGCGAGGAAGCAGAGCACGGTGAGGGGGCGGATCATGCGGGCACCTGCTTCGGGGGGCTCAGGCGTTCAACGGCGCGCAGCCGCGCCGAGCGCGCCCGCGGGTTGGCATCGGTCTCGTTCGCGCCGGGGCGCAGCGCCTTCGGCGTGACCAGTGCGAAATCGGGTGCGGCGCGGCTCAACAGCGCCGCCGGATCGTGACGCGAGGCTCCGCCCTGCCGCCCGCTGGCCTCGGCCATGGCGCGCTTGACGATGCGGTCCTCGAGCGAATGGAAGGAGACGACGACCAGCCGCCCGCCAGGCGCGAGCAGCCGCATGGCCGCGACGATACCGCGCTCCACTTCGCCGAGCTCGTCGTTCACTGCGATGCGCAGCGCCTGGAAGGAGCGGGTGGCGCCGTCGATGCCGGAGGGATCGCGCGGCACGGCGCGGCGGACGATCTCCGCCAGGCGCGCGGTGGTCTCGATCGGCGCCTCGGCGCGGGCGCGCAGGATGGCGCGGGCGACGCGGCGCGCGTGCCGCTCCTCGCCGAACTCGGCGATGATCGTCGCGAGCGCGTCCTCCGGCAGCGTGTTCACGAGGTCGGCAGCGGTCTGCCCCTCGCGCCCCATGCGCATGTCGAGCGGGCCGTCCGCGCGGAAGGAGAAGCCGCGCTCCGCCTCGTCCAGCTGGAAGGAGGAGACGCCGAGATCCATCACCACGCCGTCGAGCTGCGTGACGCCTTCGGCCGCCAGGCTCTCGACCATGTCGCCGAAGCGGGCCTGCAGCAGATGCAGCCGGCCGGGATGGCGTGCCGCCAGCGCCGCGCCACGCGCGATCGCGTCCGGGTCGCGATCGATCGCCCAGAGCGTGCACGCCGCCGCCGCCAGGATCGCCGCGGCATAGCCGCCGCCGCCGAAGGTGGCATCGAGATAGGTGGCGCCGGATTGAGGCCGCAAGGTTGCCAGCACCTCCTGCAGCATGACGGGGACGTGCCCGGTCATGGCACGGCTCTCGGAGTCGTGTTGAGAGGCATGGCGGCCAGAGTGAGGCGTTTTTCGCGCACGCGCGCCTTGGCCTCCGCGACATGCGCCTTGGCCTTCTCGGCGTCCCAGATCTCGAATCGGTCGCCCTTGCCGAGGAAGGCCACCGCTTCGCCGAGTCCGACCTCCTCGACCATCTCCTCCGGCAGCACCAGGCGGCCGTCGCCGTCGATGCGCATCAGGCTGCTGTCGGCGATCAGCCCGGCCTCAAGGTCGTCGCGGTCTTCGGAGAAATGGGCCAGGCTCAGGACACTCTCCAACATCTGCTGGAAAACGGCGCGGGAACGCGCTTCGATGCACGGATGCTGGTGGGAGATGCGGAAGACGAGATGCGAGGTGGCGGAGGCTTCGAGTTCGGCGCGGAACGGTGCGGGCACGGAAATGCGGCCCTTGCGGTCCAGCTTCCCGAAATGCGTGCCCACGAACTGGGTCATCGCGCCTGTCGCTGCCCCCACGACGGCTCCGGGCCATCGTCCCCCGCTCAGCGGCCGGCGGGGCCCCCCGACCCCACCGGCTCGCCCGACCATCCCCACGGTAGCCCTGAATGCCCCCCGAGCGGGCCACCGTCACGGGATGCTGTGGGATAGCACGGGCAATTTCGGGATCACAAGCATAATTCGGTTGGGGCGATCTTCAAACCTCCGGATAAAACGCTCCTTCATCAAGTGGTTACGGGGCGTGCCTCAGAGCGATCACAAGGTATACAAACAGATTCCCTGCAGATTGTCGTGCTTCGTTGTTTGTTCCTGCATGGCGGCGCGAAACGGCCTGTCGGGCGGGGAAAAAGGTGGCGCCGGGTGGCCTGTAAGCCGGGTTCTGTCCGCGCCTTTCGGCGCTGGACGACCATTCCTCTGGACCCTGCGTCGCCGCAGGGTTCACGCGGCCAACCCGGGCGGCGGGGCGGGAATGCCCCTGCGTCGGCGGTGTGACCCGCCACGCCGGCCGCCCCTATTCGGCCTTGCTCCCGGTGGGGTTTGCCATGCCGCCCCTGTCGCCAGGGGCGCGGTGGGCTCTTGCCCCACCCTTTCACCCTTGCCGCGGGAGAGGTCTCCCCCTGCCGTGGCGGTCTGCTCTCTGTGGCACTTTCCCTGGGCCTCGGGGTTTCCCCCTCTGCCCGCCGGCCGTTGGCCGGCACCGCATTCCCGTGGAGCCCGGACTTTCCTCCAGCCTTTGTGGGCCAGCGGTCGCCCGGCCACCCGGCGCCGAGGGGGATGTCGCGCCTGGGGGCGCGCGGGTCAATGGTTGCCGCGTTGCGTCAGCCGCAGGCGGCGGCGACCGCGTTCAGCCGCGCCAGCGTGCCGGCATCCGCGATGCCGTCCACGCGCTGCGGCCGCCAATGGCGCTGGAAGGCGCGGATCAGCACGTCCGGCGGCAGGTCGGTGCGGTAGCCGATACTGCCGAGCAGCGTCAGCGCGTCCCCCCCTGGCGCGCCGTCGCGCTCCGGCCAAAGTCCGACACCATTGGCGGCCAGGCCCTGCCAGTCGAAGAACTCACCCGGATCCTCCTTGCGGTCCGGCGCCACATCCGAATGCGCCACCACGTTGCGTGCCGGAATCGGGTGGCGAGTCAGAATCGCCAGGCACAGCTCGCACACCGCCGCCATCTGCAGCGCGGGGAAGGGGCGGTAGCCCCATTCATGGCCGGGATTGACGATCTCGATGCCGATCGAGCGCCCGTTCAGAGCCGCATTGCCCCGCCAATGCGAGACGCCGGCATGGAAGGCGCGGCGATCCTCCGGCACCAGTCGGAACACCGCGCCGTCTTCCTCCACCACGTAGTGCGACGAAACCTTCGCCGCCGGGTCGCGCAACCGCGCGATCGCCTCCTCGCCGCTCCGCATGCCCGTGTAGTGAAGGATCAGCGTGTCCACCGGCGTGCCGGCCGGCCGCTCGTCGTGGTTCGGGCTGGGCAGGTCGCGGATTCGCACCCGCTCAAAGGCCTCGCTGCCGCTTGATGCGGTCCCACGCCGCGTTGATCTCCGCGACTTTCCGCGTCGCCCGGTCCACGAACTCGGGCGGCACGCCGCGCGCGGCGAGGCCGTCCGGATGGTTCTCCCGCATCAGCTTCCGCCAGGCGAGCCGCACCTCCTCGTCGGTCGCCGCCGGTGTCAGGCCCAGCACGGCATAGGCATCGTCCGTCTGCTTCTGCTGCTCCACGCGCGAGCCCGACTGCCCGCCGCCCTTGCAGCGGTCCCACGCGGCGTGGTCCAGGCCGAAGCGGAGGTGGATGCCCTGCAGCACCGGCAATTCGCCGACCGTGATCGGGCCGTCGCTGCGCGCGATGTAGAACAGCGCCGCCAGCACGTCCTCCAGCATGGCGCGGTTGTCCGCGAAGGCCTCCCCGAGCCGTTCGGCGAAGGGCTCCCAGCCATCGGCGTCCTGTCGCGCCTGGTCGAACATCTGCCCGACCTCGCGCAGGTTCTCCGGCGGGATGCGGAACATCGCCTTGAAGGCGTCGATCTCCTGCCGCTTCACCGGCCCGTCCGCCTTGGCCAGCTTGGCCGAGAGCACGATCACGCTGATCGCGAACAGCGTCTCCTTGTTGCCGAGCAGCGCCGCCATGTCGGCCGCGCCCGGCCCGATCCGGCCCGGAATCGCCCCCTGGTCGGCGGCATGGCCGAGCGCCGCGCCGACCACGGCACCGAGCGGCCCCCCGGTCAGGAACCCCCCGACACCGCCCAGAATCTTGCCCCAGACGCCCAAGCCGCCTGTTCCGTCACCCCGTTGGTCCCTGCTCCTAGCATGCGGCGCCGGCCGGCTACAGGTAAGGGGCGTTGACGGAACCGCCGGCCTGCCGACAGAACCGCTCCGAATCTGACGCAAGGACAAGCCCATGGCCGGCTGGCAGTTCTGGATCGACCGTGGGGGCACCTTCACCGACATCGTCGCCCGCGATCCGGCAGGCCGCCTTTCCACCCGCAAGCTGCTCTCGGAGAACCCCGGCCGCTATCGCGACGCCGCCGTCGCTGGCATCCGCGCCTGCCTCGGCCTGCCGCCAGACGCGCCGATCCCGCCTGGCACCATCGAGGCGGTGAAGATGGGTACCACCGTCGCCACCAACGCCCTGCTGGAGCGCAAGGGCGAACGGGTGCTGCTGCTGGTGAACCGCGGCTTCGGCGACATGCTGCGCATCGGCAACCAGGCCCGCCCGCGGCTCTTCGACCTGAACGTCAGGCTGCCCGAATTGCTGCATGAGCGCGTGGCCGAGATCGGCGGCCGCGTCGCGGTGGATGGCGCGGAGATCGAGGCGCTGGATGAGGCCGCCGCGCGTGACGCGCTCGCCGAAGGGTTCGCCGCCGGCATCCGCGCCGTGGCGATCGTCATGATGCATGCCTGGGCGCATCCGGCGCATGAGCTGCGCCTCGGCGCGTTGGCGCGGGAAGCCGGCTTCACCCAGGTCAGCCTCTCCCACCAGGCGTCGCCGCTGCCCCGCATCGTGCCGCGCGGCGACACCACGGTGGTGGACGCCTATCTGTCGCCCATCCTGCGCCGCTACGTCGAGCAGGTCGCTTCCGAACTTCCCGGCGTGAAGCTCTATTTCATGCAGTCGAGTGGCGGCCTGGCCGAGGCTTCCTCCTTCCAGGGCAAGGACGCAATTCTTTCGGGGCCCGCCGGCGGCATCGTCGGCGCCGCCCGCACCGCCGGCATGGCCGGATTGAACAGAATAATCGGCTTCGACATGGGCGGAACCTCGACCGATGTCGCGCTCTATGCCGGCGAGTTCGAGCGCGCCTTCGAGACGCAGGTGGCGGGCGTGCGCATGCGCGCGCCGATGATGGCGATCAACACCGTCGCCGCCGGCGGCGGCTCGATTCTTTCGTTCGACGGGGCGCGCTTCCGGGTGGGGCCGGAGAGTGCCGGCGCGGTGCCCGGCCCGGCTTGCTACCGCCGCGGCGGACCGCTGGCGGTCACCGATGCCAATGTCATGGTCGGCAAGGTGCAGCCGCGCCACTTCCCGGCGATCTTCGGCCCGAATGGTGACCAGCCGCTCGACGCCGACATCGTGCGCGCGCAATTCGCAGCGCTCGCGCAGGAGATCGCCGCCGCGACCGGCGCGCAGCAGACGCCCGAGCAGGTCGCCGAAGGTTTCCTGCGCGTCGCCGTCGCCAACATGGCGAATGCGATCAAGCAGGTCTCGATCCAGAAGGGCCACGACGCCACGCGCTACGCGCTGCAATGCTTCGGCGGCGCGGGCGGCCAGCATGCCTGCCTCGTCGCGGACGAGCTCGGCATGGAGACGGTGTTCATCCATCCCTTCGCGGGCGTGCTGTCCGCCTACGGGATGGGCCTTGCCGACCAGACGGTGATCCGCGAGGCCGCCGTGGAGGCGCCGCTCTCCTCGGCCGCGCTGCCGGATCTCGCCGCGCGGCTGGATGCGCTGGAAGCGGCGGGGCGCGACGAGCTGGTCCGGCAGGGGGCCGCGCGCGGAAACCTGTCGGCCGCGCGGCGGCTGCACCTCCGCTACCAGGGCACCGACAGCTTCCTGCCCGTGCCCTTCGCCGACCATGCGACGCTGGTCGCATCCTTCACCGAGGCGCATCGCCGCCGCTTCGGCTTCGCCACGCCCGAGCGCCCTGTGATCGTCGAGGCGTGCCTGGTGGAGGTGACCTCGCCTGGCGAACGCGTAGACGAGGCCGCGCTGCCGCCGCGCGCTGCCGACGAGGCCATTCCGCGCCTCGATACGGTGCGGCTGTTCAGCGGGGGCGCGGCGCATGACGCGCCAGTGCTGGATCGCGAGTCGCTGCATGCCGGCGACCGCATCCCCGGCCCCGCCCTTATCCGGGAGGCGATCGCGACCACCGTCGTCGAGCCCGGCTGGACCGCCGAGGTCACCGCGCTGAACCACTTGGTCCTGCGCCGGACGGAAGCGCGCGCCGCCGCGAAGCTCGCGGACCTCTCGCGCCCCGACCCGGTGATGCTCGAGCTGTTCAACAACCTCTTCATGAACATCGCCGAGCAGACCGGCGCGGTGCTGCAGAACACGTCGCTCAGCGTGAACATCAAGGAGCGCCTGGACTTCTCCTGCGCCATCTTCGACGAGACGGGACGCCTCGTCGCCAATGCGCCGCATGTGCCCGTTCATCTCGGTGCGATGGGCGAAAGCGTTCGCACCGTGATCCGCTCGCGCGGCGCCACCCTGAAGCCTGGCGACGTGGTGGCGCTGAACAACCCCTACAATGGCGGCACCCACCTGCCGGACATCACGGTGATCACGCCGGTCTTCGCCGAGAACGAACGAAAGATCCTGTTCTTCGTGGGCAGCCGCGGGCATCACGCCGATGTCGGCGGGCTGACTCCGGGCTCGACGCCGCCGGGATCGAAGACCTTGGAGGAGGAAGGCGTCGTCATCGACGATTTTCTTCTGGTCGATGGCGGCCGCATCCGCGAGGCCGAGTTCCGCGACCTTCTCGCCGCGGCGAAGTATCCGGCGCGCAGCCCCGACGTGAACGTCGCCGACATCAAGGCGCAGGTGGCCGCCAACGAGAAGGGCGTGCAGGAACTGCGGCGCGCCGTCGCGGAATTCGGCCTCGACACCGTCCGCGCCTACATGAAGCATGTCATGGACAATGCGGAGGAAAGCGTCCGCCGCGTGCTCGATCGCCTGCAGGACGGCAGCTTCGAGACGACCATCGACGATGGCACCCCACTCAAGGTATCGGTCCGCGTATCTCGGGAAAGTCGCCGCGCCGTCATCGACTTCACCGGCACCGGCCCCCAGCGCCCCGACAACTTCAACGCCCCGGCCGCCGTCTGCCGCGCGGTCGTGCTCTACTGCTTCCGCTGCCTGGTGGGCGAGGACATCCCGCTCAACGATGGCTGCCTGGTGCCGCTCGAGATCGTCGTGCCCGACGGCACCTTCCTCTCGCCGCGCCCGGGTGCCGCGGTGGTGGCAGGCAACACCGAGGTCAGCCAGATGACCTGCAACGCGCTGCTCGCGGCCCTCGGCGCCTGCGCCTCCGCCCAGGCGACGATGAACAACCTGCTGTTCGGGGACGCAGTTTACCAATACTACGAGACGGTGTGCGGCGGCACCGGCGCGGGGCCGGGCTTCGCCGGCACCTCGGCGGTGCAGACGCACATGACCAACACCCGCATGACGGACCCCGAGGTGCTCGAGCTTCGCTACCCCGTCCGCCTCGAGGAATTCGCCATCCGCCGCGGCTCCGGCGGCGCCGGGCAGTGGCCGGGCGGCGACGGCAGCCGCCGGCGCATCCGCTTCCTGCGCCCGATGGAAGCGGTCATCGTCGCCTCCCGCCGCACCGTTCCGCCGCATGGCATGGCGGGCGGCAGCCCTGGCGCGCCGGGCCGGCAATGGGTTGAGCGCGCGGATGGCAGCATCCACCCGATGAAGGGCCAGGACCGCGCCGCGCTCGCCGCCGGCGAGGTGCTGGCGCTGGAGACGCCGGGCGGCGGCGGCTGGGGCGCGAAGCCGGCCGGATGAAGCGCCTCGGCCTCGCCTCCGGGCTCCTTCTGCTGCTGGTGCTGGGCGCGCTCTGGCTGGGCCCGCGCTTCGTGGACTGGGAGCCCTGGCGCGAGCGCCTGGCGGAGATCGCCACCGACCGGCTCGGCCGGCCGGTGACGCTGGAAGGGCCGGTCGAGCTGACCCTGCTGCCGCGCGCGGTGGTGCGCGCCGGCGGCGTCACCATCGCCCCGCCCACCGACATCGGGGGCGACGCCGCCTTCCAGGTCACCGCCCGCATGCTGCGCGTGCGGCTCGACCTGTTCTCGCTGCTCGCGGGCCAATTGGCGCCGCGGGAGATCGCGCTGGTCGGCGCCGAGGTCACGCTGCCCTGGCCGCCCGGCCCCGTCCTCGCCTTCCGCCCGCCTGCCTGGATCACCGAGCTCGATGCCGAGATCGAGGATGCGCGGGTACGGCTCGGCGAGGCCGTGCTGGAGGGCGTCAGCGCCCATCTCAGCTCCGGCGGCGCGGCGCAGGCGCTCGAGATTTCCGGCACCTTCGCCTGGGCCGGCCGTGCTGCCCGCTTCGCGGCGACCCTCGGCCGTCCTGGCTGGGACGGAATCGCACCGGTCGAGCTCTCCCTCGCCTTGCCCGAAGCCAGTGGCCGCGCCCGCGGCGTGCTGGTGCCCGATGGCGGCTTCGAGGGGACGATGGAGGTCTCCGGGCCCGATCTCTCCGCCCTGCTGCCGAGCCCGCCCGGCGCCTTCCGCGCCTCCGGCCGGCTGACCGCGACTGCGGACCTGTTGGCCGCCGACGACCTGGCCATAGACCTGGCGGGCGCGCCCGCCCGCGGCGCGGCAGCGTTGCGCCTGGTGCCGGCGCCGCGGCTCGACGTCGCCCTGCTGGCCAGCCGCCTCGACCTCGATGGCTGGGTGAAGGCGTTGCGCCAGGCCGGCCCGCGGTCCTGGCCCGTCTCGGTGGATCTCTCGGCCGAGGCCGCGAGCTTCGCCGGCCTCACGCTCCGCCGACTGCGCGGCGCCGCCTTCCTCGAGGATGGCCGGCTGACGCTCACCGATGTCTCGGTGCTGCTGCCCGGGGAGACGGAGCTCGACTTCGCCGGCGCCACCGCCGGCGCGCGGCTCGAGATCGCCGCCCGCTTCACCGGCCCCGACATCCGCGCCACCCTCGCGGCACTGAACCTGCCGGTGGAGGATCTCGACCCGAGCCTGCTCCGCCGCGGCGAGGGGCGCTTCCGGCTGGTGCTGGAGGAAAGCCAGGCGGCGGTGCCTGAGCTCGCCGCCACCTTCGAGGATCTGCGCCTGTCCGGCGCCGGCACGCTGCGCCACGGGCCGCGGCCGGCGCTGGGCCTCGGCCTGACCGTGGACCGGCTGGATCTCGGCCGCTGGCTGCCGCGCGGGATAGACCTCGACCAGCTCGGCCGCGCCGTGGGCGGCATGGACCTCAACCTCCGCCTCGCCGCCGAGACGGCACGCTGGGGCGAGGCGGTGATGGAGCGCGCGGCACTCGACGCCGCCGCCGAGGGCGGGCGCATCACTGTCCGCCGCCTATCCGGCCGGCTCGCGGAGGCCGACGTCATCGCCTCCGGCACCGCCCAGCTCGGCCGCCAGCTGCGCTTCTCGGACATCACGCTGGAGGCGAACGGATCCAACGCCCGCGGCCTGTTCGACCTGATCCCCGGCACCTGGCCCGATCTGCGCCCCCTCGCGGCGAAGCCGGTCTCGCTGCGCCTCTCCGGCGGCGGCCCGGCCGAGGCTCTGGCGCTGAAGGGGGAGGCGGAGCTCGGCGAGCTGCGCCTGGAGGCGACCGGAACGCTCGACCTGCCGGCCGGCCGCGCGACCGCCGCGACCACGCTGCGCCATCCGGGCGCGCCGCGCCTGCTGAACGAGGCCTTCGGCTGGGATGTGGGGCCCTGGCTCGGCGACGGGTCGTTCTCGCTGATCGGGAATCTTGCGATCGGCCCGAACCTGCTCTCCGCCGAAAGCTTCGAACTGGTGGCGGGCGGGCTGCGGGCCGGCGGGCAACTGGCATTCGGCTTCGCGCCGCGGCCGCGCCTCGCCGGGCGGATCGTCGCGGAACGCCTGCCCCTGCCGCTGCCCGGCCTGCGGAGCACGGAGCCGCTGCCCCTGGACGCGCTCGCCGGCTTCGATGCCGAGATCGCGCTGGAGGCGGGGCGCGTCGAGGCCGCCGGGACGGTCCTGCAGGAGGCTTCGGCGATACTGCGCCTCGCCTCCGGCCGCCTGGCGCTGGAGCGCGTGGCGGGGAAGCTTGCCGGCGGCCGCGTGGAAGGCGGGATCGCGGCGGACCTGACCGCTTCCGGCGCGCCGCGTCTCGCGCTGGAGATGCAGCTGATCGACTCGACCCTGGCCGCGCCGCTGCTCGGGCTGCCCTTCGACCTCACCGCCGGCCGTGGCGACGTGGCGGCGCGGCTGACCGCGAATGGCCATGCACCGGCGGCGATGCTCGCCACGCTGTCGGGGAGCTGGCGAACGACGCTGCGCGACGGCGTGCTGACCGGCCTCGACCTGGCCGCGGCCGCCGGCGCGACGGGGCTGGGCGACCTGGCGGAGGCGGAGGCGGCGGCGCGCCGCGCGCTGACGGCCGGCGCCACGGCCTTCGACCGGCTGGAGGCGGCCGGGAGCGTCGAAGCCGGGCGCATCGTGGTTGAGTCCGGTCGTGTCACCACCGAATCCGGCGCCACGGCGATGCTGTCGGGCAGCGCCGACCTGCCGCGCTCCACGCTCGACCTGCGTTTCGCGGTGCGCCCTGCCGCGGCGGAGGCGCCCGAGCTCGGCCTGCGCGTCACCGGTCCGGCGGCCGAGCCGCGGGTGCTGCCCGAGACCGCCGCCTGGGCACGCTGGCGCGCCGAGCGAGGATGATCAGCCGCGTTCGGCGGCGTCCTCCAGCGCGAAGACCCTGAGCGCGCTGGCCAGCGGCAGGTCGGGATCCATCCGCGCTGCGTCCAACTCGGCGACCAGCGCCGCAAGGCTGCGGCCACGCCGCGAAGCCGCCGCCTCCAGCGCCGCCCAGAAGGCCGGTTCCAGCGCGACGGAGGTGCGGTGCCCGGCGAGCCGGAAGCTCCGCTTGCGCAGGTGCCGGCTCACCCGCCCGCCAGTGTCGTGCCGGGCCGGACCATCTCCTCCGGACGCACCCAGCGGTCGAACTCCTCCGGCGTCACATGGCCGAGGCGCGCGGCGGCGTCCTTCAGCGTGATGTCCTCGGCCAGCGCCGTCTTGGCGATCTGCACCGCCTTGTCATAGCCGATCCGCGGGTTCAGCGCCGTCACCAGCATCAGCGACTTCCGCAAATTGTCGGCGATGCGCGCCAGGTTCGGCTCCAGCTTCGCCACCATGTTCTCCGCGAAGCTCGCCGCAGCATCGCCGAGCAGCCGCGCCGATTGCAGCACGGACTGGATGATCACCGGCTTGAAGACATTCAGCTCCAGGTGCCCCTGCGCGCCGGCGACGGTGACCGTGACATGGTTCCCCATCACCTGCGCGCAGACCATGGTCAGCGCCTCCGACTGCGTCGGATTGGTCTTGCCCGGCATGATCGAGCTGGACAGCCCGTCGGCCGGGATGACCAGTTCCGCGATACCGGCGCGCGGCCCGCTGCCGAGCAGCCGCACGTCGTTGCCGATCTTGTTCAGCGAGACTGCGACGGTGTTCAGCGCGCCCGAGACCTCCACCAGCGCGTCATGCGCGCCCATGCCTTCGAAGGGGTTGGGATTGGCGGTGAAGGGCAGGGCGGTCAGCGCCGCCATGCGCTCGGCGAAGGCGCGCGCGAAATCGGGATGCCGGTTCAACCCCGTGCCCGCGGCCGTCCCGCCCTGCGCCAGCGGCATCAGCCGCGGCAGCGCATCCTGCAGGCGCGCGATGCCGAGCTCCACCTGCCGCGCCCATGCCGCTGCCTCGTGCCCGAGCGTGACCGGCACCGCATCCATCATGTGGGTCCGCCCGATCTTCACGATCGCCTCCCACGCCGCCGCGCGCTCGGCCAGCGCGGCATGCAGCGCGCGGAGGCCGGGGATGGTGCCATGCGTCACCGCCTCGGCCGCGGCGACATGCATCACCGTCGGGAACATGTCGTTGGAGGACTGGCCGCGGTTCACATGGTCGTTCGGGTGGACCGGCGCGCGCGGATCGGCGGAACCAAGTGCGCGGTTCGCCAGATGCGCGATGACCTCGTTGGCGTTCATGTTGGTCTGCGTGCCGGAGCCGGTCTGCCAGACCGGCAGCGGGAATTCCCCGTCGTGGCGGTTGGCCGCGACCTCCGCCGCAGCGGCGATAATTGCCGCGGCGATGTCCTCCGGCAACTCGCCGAGCGCCTTGTTGGCCTCGGCCGACGCCTGCTTCTGCAGCCCGACGGCGCGGATCAGGATGGGCGGGAAGCGCTCCGTCCCGATGCGGAAAAGGCGCCGGGCCCGCTCCGTCTGCGGGCCCCAGAGCCGATCCGCCGGGATCTCGATCGTGCCGAGGGAGTCGGTCTCGATGCGAAGCGAATCGGGCATGCGGATACCTCCGCCCGGGGATATGGGGCGCCGGCGCCGGCGCGCCCATCACGGAGGCGCTGGCCGGCGCGGCCCGGGCGGCGCCCGGCGGAGGGTGGGATGGCCCGCCGGGCCATCCCTTTTCGACAGGCTAGCGGCGCGGACCCATGCCGTAGCGGCGCAGCCCCGCCATGCCGAGCAGCCCCATCCCGAACAGGGCGATGCTGACCGGCTCCGGCACAGGTTCCCCCGGGACTGGGCTGGCGGTCATGTTCAGCTGCTCCGGCAGGTTGTTCGCCGCGACATAGACCAGCTGGAAGTTGCCGACGTTGAGCGTGTAGTTCGTTCCGATCGGTGTCGTCGGCTCGGTGCTCGCGAGCGGCGTGACCAGCGACCCACCCTGATACAGGCCGATGCCGTCGTCATGGGTGATGATGCCCTGGATCTTGCTTGCGGTCGTGCCGAAGATGTTCAGCACCGTGGTCTGCAAGAAGCCCCCGCTGCTGAGTTGGACGTTCAGGTCACCGCCGCTCGGGACGTAGCTGCCGGTGCCGGAATCGAGAAACGCGGCGATCGTGTTCGTCCCGTTGCTCGGCAGGAAGAAGTCAATGTCGCCCGTATAGATCACAGTGGCGTAGGGCGTGCCCGTGATCAGCGGGTTCGTGTCCACGGCCTGGACGCCTGGCGAAGTGATGGTGCCCCCGCCATTGCCCCGGTAGACGTCGATGGTGAAGGTGCCGTTGAGCTGGGCAGCCATGGCGCCGAACGACATCCCGATGGTCGCTGCGGCGACGACGATTCCCCTTGTGAGCCAGTGCATCTTGCAGCTCTCCCAATGGTTGTGGACCGGGCGTGCGCGCCAAGCCCGTTGGCGGACGGTGCACGAAGTGTGCCGAACAAATTCGTCCATTTGCATACAATACCTTGCGTGCCTGGATGGGTGACAGCGCGGCGGCCATGTAAGGAATCCTGACAGTCGCGGTGCAATCGCCGGTGGCAAGCGCGGCGAATTTCCAAATCACCAACCAGAACCGATCTCTCGTGCTGCAGTATTCGCCTGGAAGTTGCGGCTTCGCCCGCATGGCCACGGGCGCGGGGCGCAAGCAGGGCCATGCGGGCGTCTCGCGCCGGAAAACAGCGCCGCCTCTCGCACTATGGGCGGATCATCTGTAAAGGATACCGACACCATAACCCGGCATGCGCCGCGGCGGGCGGGCACGGGCTTGCGCCCAGCCCGCTGGCGCCCGGGTCGGCCAGTGCAAGCCTGGGAGTTGCCGGAATGAGCGAGCGCGTCATCACGCGGCTGCTGGAACAGCGCGAAGCGATCCTCGAGCGCCTGCTGACGCTGATCCGCTTCCCTTCCGTCAGCACCGATGCGGCCTTCGCCGAAGGGATGCGCGGCGCGCGCGAGTTCCTGCTCGCGCGGCTGCGCGCCATCGGCCTCGAGGATGTGCGCCTGCTGGACGCGCCGGGCGGCCAGCCGGCGGTGTTCGGCGCCTGGACCGGCGCCGGGCCGGACAAGCCGACCATCATGATCTACGGCCATTACGACGTGCAGCCGGCCGATCCGCTGGAGCTGTGGCACTCCCCGCCCTTCGAGCCGACCATCCGCGACGGCCGGATCTATGCGCGCGGCGCTTCCGACGTGAAGGGCTCGACCACCATCGCGATCGAGACGGTCGCCGCCTTCCTGGCCGTGGAGGGCGGCTGTCCCGTCAACGTCAAGGTGTTCCTGGAAGGCGAGGAGGAGGTCGGCAGCCCGAGCCTGCCCGCGCTGATCGAAGCGAACCGCGACCTGCTCGCCGCCGATGCCATGCTCTCGGCCGATGGCGGCGGCGCCGCGGGGAAGGCGCCGGTGCTCAACATCGGCTGCCGTGGCATCGCTTCGCTGCAATTCAGCCTGCGCACCGCCAGCAAGGACGCGCATTCGGGCAAGGTCGGCGGCGCGCTGCGTAACGCGCTGCACGAGATGGCTCGGCTGATAGCCACGCTCCATGACGAGCAGGGGCGCGTCATGGTCGAAGGCTTCGAGGCCGGGGCGACGCCCGTCACCAATGCGCTGCGTATGGAGGCGGCGTCGCTGCCGCTGGACGAGGCCGCCTGGTATGCGCAATTCGGCGCCACGCCCTTCGGCGACCCGGCCTACACCGTGCGGGAACGGACCACGCTGCGCCCGACCGTCGAGGTCAACGGCATGTGGGGCGGCTACACCGGCGAGGGCGGCAAGACCGTCACCCCGGCCGAGGCGCATGCCAAGCTCACCATGCGCCTCGTGCCCGGCCAGGACCCGGCGGCGGCGCAGGCGGCGGTGAAGGCGCATCTGGAGCGGCACGCGCCGAAAGGCGTTGCGCTGGACTTTCAGTACCGGCCCGGCGGCACGCGCGCCTACACGCTGGGTGCCGACCATCCGCTGCGCGCCGCCGCCGCCGCTGTGCTGCGGCGGGAGAAGGGGGGCGAGCCCGCGGTGACGCGGCTTGGCGGCACGGTGCCGATCACGACGATGTTCCAGGAACGTCTCGGCATGGACAGCCTGATGTTCGGCCTGGCGAGCCCGGACGAGGACGCGCATGCGCCGAACGAGTTCTTCCGCCTGTCCTCGCTGGACGAGGGGCTGC
Organism: Falsiroseomonas bella; assembly: GCF_003173615.1. Classification (GTDB taxonomy): domain Bacteria; phylum Pseudomonadota; class Alphaproteobacteria; order Acetobacterales; family Acetobacteraceae; genus Falsiroseomonas; species Falsiroseomonas bella. The sequence goes on from NZ_QGNA01000002.1 coordinate 369,900, forward strand.
GGCTCTGGCCGCTGCTGCTGGCGGAGATCGGCCGGATGCGGGCGGCCGATTTCCGCCCACGCTGATCAGACGGGCAGGGCGTCGCCGTAGCTGGCAATCTCGATCAGGTTGCCGTCGGGATCGCGGCAATAGACCGAACGGATCGGGCCAAGCGCGCCCTGCTTCGCCACCGGGCCGAGCTCCACCGCGACGCCGATGCCCTGCAGGTGCTCCACCACCTGCTCGGGCGGGACGGTGACGACGAAGCAGAGATCCTGCGTGCCCGGCAGCGCCGTGACGGAGCTGAACCACGCCTCCTGCGTCGCGGTGTGCGGGCGGAGGTTGATCTTCTGCCCGCCGAACTTCAGCGCCGTGCGGCGCTCGCCCGTGCCGAACTCCTCCCGCTCCATGCCCAGCACGCGCTGGTACCAGCCGGCGCTGATCTCCACGTCGCGGCAGGTGATGACCAGGTGGTCCAGGCGGTCCACGGCGAAGCGCATGCTCAGCTTTCCCCTTCCGTCGCGCGCAGCCGCGCCGTCACCTCGATCTCGATCCGCATGGCCTCGGACTGCAGCCCGGCGACCAGCATGGTGGCCGCCGGCCGCGCCCCGCCGAGCCAGCGCTTCACCACCGGCCAGCAGGGCGGCCAGTCGGCGCGGTCGGGCAGGATGAAGGTGGCGCGGACGATGTCGTCCATGCCCGCGCCCGCCTGGCGCAGCGCGGCGTCCATGTTGCGGAATGCCTGCTCGCACTGTGCCACCACGTCCGGCGCGATGGTCATGGTGGCGTAGTCGTAGCCGGTGGTGCCGGAGACGAAGACCCAGCCATCCTGCACCACCGCGCGGGAATAGCCGATCTCCGCCTCGAAGCGGCTGCCGGACGAGATGTGCTGGCGGGCCATGACGACGCCATATCGCAGCCCCGGCGCGACAGGAAGGGTGGGCAAGGCGCGAGACATGGTGGCAGTCTGATTGCCGCACCGCCCGAAGGAGCCCAGCCCATGCGCCGCGCCACCCGCCTTCTCACAGGCCTCGCCCTGGGCGCATCGCTGCTCGCGGGGCTGCCCGCGGTGGCGCAGACGCTGCGCATCGGCATGCAATCGCCGCCCAGCACGCTTGATCCGCACTGGCTGCTGAACCTTTCGAACACCGGCGCGCTGCGGAACATCTACGACACGCTGGTGGCGCGTGACGCGTCCATGGCGCTGCAGCCCGGCCTCGCGGAATCCTGGCGCGTGGTGGACGACACGACCTGGGAGTTCCGGCTGCGCCCCGGGGTGAAGTTCCATGACGGCTCGCCGCTCACCTCGGCCGATGTGGCGGCCAGCTTCCAGCGCGTGCCGAACGTGCCCGGCAACCCGAACCCCTACACGATCTACCTGGCCGGCGTGACGGGCGTGGAGGTGATCGACGACCTGACCTTCCGCATCCGCACCAGCGGCCCGACGCCGATCCTGCCCACCAACCTGACGCAGATCTTCATCGTGCCGCGCTCCGTCGCCGATCTCGGCAATCCGGAGTTCAACTCCGGCCGCGCCGCGATCGGCACCGGCCCCTTCCGCCTCGGCAACTGGCAGACCAACAGCCCGCTGGTGCTGCGCCGGAACGAGACCTGGTGGGGCGGCAGCGTGCCGTGGGAGACGGTCAGCTTCACCCCGATCCCCAACGACGCGGCGCGCGTCGGCGCGCTGCTGGCGGGCGATGTGGACTTCGTCAACAACGTGCCCTTGCAGGACACCGGCCGCATCCAGGGCGACCGCCGCTTCGCGCTCTTCGCCGGCCCCTCGATCTATGCTGTCAACATCTACCCCGATGTCGAGCGCGACGACGCGCCGGGCATCGAGGCGGGCGGGCGCAACCCGATGAAGGATGTGCGCGTGCGCCGCGCCATGTCGCTGGCGCTGAACCGCGAGGGCATCGCGCGCACCATCATGGAGGGCTTTGCCGATCCCACCGACCAGCCGGTGCCGCCCTTCATCTTCGGCGCCATCGCCGACCGCCCGGTGCCGGCGGCCAACCTGGACGCCGCGCGCGCCCTGCTGAACGAGGCCGGCTGGGGCCAGGGCTTCGGGGTGAACCTGTTCTGCTCGCCCAACCGGACGCCCCGCATCTGCCAGGCGATCGCCGCGGCCTGGACGCGCATCGGCATCCGCACGACGGTCGAGGTGGTGCCGCAGGCCACCTTCCTGCCGCGGCGCAACCGGCGCGACTACGGCGTCTTCGTCACGGTCTTCGGCTCATTGACCGGCGAGACCTCCTACCTCATCGGCTCGCAGCTGCATCGGCCGCGCATCGTGCCGGGCCTCGGCGCGCTGAACTTCACCGGCGCCGGCACGCCGGAGATGGACGCGCTGATCCAGCGCGCCCGCGGCACTCTCGACGACACCGACCGCGCGCGCCAACTCGCTTCATTGGTCAAGACGGCGTCCGACGACGCGCTGATCATCGGCGTCGGCGTGCTGCGCTCGGTGAATGCCGGCACCGCCAGCCTGACCTTCCAGGCGCGCGCCGATGAGGAAGTGCAGGCCATCGAGATCCGGCCGCGGTGACCCGCTCTCCCTCTCCCCCCGTCAGGGGGGAGAGGGGAGGGGCGACGGTGGAGCTACTCGAGCCCCTCGTAGAAATCGTTCCCCTTGTCGTCCACGACGATGAAGGCCGGAAAATCCTCGACCTCGATGCGCCAGACGGCCTCCATGCCGAGCTCAGGGTATTCCAGCACCTCGACCTTCTTGATGCAGTCCTGTGCCAGGCGCGCGGCGGGGCCGCCGACGCTGCCCAGGTAGAAGCCGCCATAGGTCTTGCAGGCGTTCAGCACGGCCTTGCTGCGATTGCCCTTGGCCAGCATCACGAAGCTGCCGCCCGCCTTCTGGAAGGCCTCGACATAGCTGTCCATGCGGCCGGCGGTGGTCGGGCCGAAGCTGCCGGTGGCCATGCCGGTCGGCGTCTTGGCGGGGCCGGCGTAGTAGACCGGATGGTTCTTGATGTAGTCGGGCAGGCCCTGCCCGGCATCCAGCCGCTCCTGCAGCTTGGCATGGGCGATGTCGCGCGCGACCACCATCGGGCCGGTCAGCGACACGCGCGTCTTCACCGGATACTTCGACAGCGTCGCGCGGATCTCGCTCATCGGCCGCGTCAGGTCGATCTTCACGACTTCCCCGCCGAGGATCTCGTCGGTGTGCTCCGGCAGGTAGTGCGCCGGCTCGTGCTCGAGCTGCTCGAGGAAGACGCCTTCGGGCGTGATCTTCGCCTTGATCTGGCGGTCGGCGGAGCAGGAGACGCCGATGCCGATCGGCAGCGACGCGCCATGCCGCGGCAGGCGGATGACGCGGACATCGTGACAAAAATACTTGCCGCCGAACTGCGCGCCGATGCCGAGGTTCTGGGTGAGCTTGTGGACCTCCTGCTCGAACTCGACGTCGCGGAAGGCGTGGCCGGCGATGCTGCCCGCCGTCGGCAGCGCGTCGAGGTAGCGCGTGGACGCCAGCTTCACCGTCTTGAGGTTCATCTCCGCCGAGGTGCCGCCGATCACGATGGCCAGGTGATAGGGCGGGCAGGCGGAGGTGCCGAGCGACTTGATCTTGTCCTCGAGGAACTTGAGCAGCTTCTCCTTCGACAGCACCGCGCGCGTCTGCTGGAAAAGGAAGGTCTTGTTGGCGCTGCCGCCGCCCTTCAGCACGAACATCAGGTGCAGCTCGTCGGCGTGGTGGTCGCCGGGCGCAGCCATGATGGAGAACTCGACCGGCAGGTTGTTGCCGGTGTTCTTCTCGTCCCACATGGTCAGCGGCGCCATCTGGGAATAGCGCAGGTTGGTCTCGGTGTAGGTGCGGTGGACGCCGTAGCCCAGCGCCTCCTCCTCGTCGCCCTCGATCCAGACGCGCTGGCCCTTCTTGCCGAAGACGATCGCGGTGCCGGTGTCCTGGCACATCGGCAGCACGCCGCCTGCGGCGATATTGGCGTTCTTCAGCAGGTCGAGCGCCACGAAGCGGTCGTTCGCGCTGGCCTCCGGGTCCTTCAGGATGTTGGCCAGCTGCTGCAGGTGCCCCGGGCGCAACAGGTGCGAGACGTCCTTGCAGGCGGCGAAGGCGAGCTGTTCCAGCGCCTGCGGCTTCACCTTCAGCACCGTCCGCCCGTCGCACTGCGCGGTGGAGACGCCTTCGATGGCGAGCTTGCGATACGGCGTCGGGTCGGCGCCGAGGGGGAACATCGGGCTGTAGTTGAACCCGGACGGCCGCGCGGGGGCGGTCACCGGGCTGACGACGTCGAGCGGTGCGGTCATGCTGATCTTCTCCGCGGGCAGCGGCCTTCCGCCCGCGGTCCTAGCCCAGCCGGGCCGGCCCGCCAATCTTGGGGGCTATTCGCGCGCGGGGCGGCGGCGGAAGGCGTCGAGGCTCACCACCTGGGCCGGCGCCTCGGGCGCCGCGGCGGGGACCTCCGGCGCCGCTTCGGGCTCCGGCTCGGCGGCAGCTTCCATGGTCGGCTGGAAGCGGAGGCCGAATCGCACGGCCGGATCGGCGAAGCCGGTCAGCGCGGAGAAGGGGATCACCAGCGTGGCCGGCACGCCCCCGAAATAGAGCCGCACGCTGAAGAGCTGCCTGGCGCGGTCCACCGTCAGCGCCTCGAACTGGTGCTGCAGGACGATCGTCATCTCCTGCGGGTAGCGGGCCTTGAGGTGGCCGGGCAGCTTCACCTGCGGATGATCGGTGCGGAAGGTGATGTAGTAGTGGTGCTCGCCCGGCAGGCCTTCGCTGGCCGCCAATTCCAGGGCGCGCGCGACCACTTCCCGCAGCGCATCGTCGGTCCAGCGCTCATAGGGGATCAGGCTTTGGGCGGGGCTCGCGTCGTCGCTCATGAAGGCTTCCCTGGTGCCTCGACCATAAGCGGCGCAGCAGGTCGGGAAAAGGGGCGGCCCGCCATCTTTGGGCGACCAACTCCTGATCGGCTGAGCGCCGGCTACGCGCGACATCAGCCAGGGTCGCCTGTGCCTTCATGCGGGCGCTGGTGCTTTGGGAAGTGGCGGCGCGCACTGCGCGCCGAGGCCGCGAATGCGGCCCGCGCCGAGTGGCGCGAAGCCAAGGCCGCGGATGCGACCGCCCGGCGTCTGAGGGCACCAAAAAGACGCGGCGCGCACTGCGCGCCGAGGCCGCGAATGCGGCCCGCGCCGAGTGGCGCGAAGCCAAGGCCGCGGATGCGGCCGCCCGGCGTCTGAGGGCAAAATAAAAAACCCACTTTCCTTCCGCAAATCGGAAGGAAAGTGGGGGGCTTCTGTTGCCCGGCGCCCCCCGAGCCGCGCTTACCTAGTGTTAGGCAGCGAGTGCGACAGCCTCGCGGCTGTTGTCGTTCGCACTTAGGTTTTAGCCCGATAACGGCGGTACAATGCCGGGCAAAAGCGACCCCTTTACCACGCGCGTCGAGCCTGTTTCGCCCCCTTGCCAGACCGGCCGACAAGCCGGGGAAGGATGGTGGAGGCGCCGGGCACTGCCCCCGGGTCCGCAACGCTTATGCCGAGTCGTGTTTATCGCCATAGCCGGCAAGCCGGCACCGACGCATATAGGCGGTCCCGCTACCGGAATCGAGGGGTATCCGGTAGGAAGTCCCGCTTCCAGGGGGACCGGGCATGGCGCTGACCGCCGAGCAGCAGCAGGAGATCGAGGTCGCGCGCGGCGCCACGGCCGCGACGCGCCGACCCACCGTGCCCGCCCTGGAAGCCATGCTGTTCCAGGCAACCCCGGTGCTGGACCACGGCTTCGTCCGCGTCGTGGACTACATGGGCGACGACGCCGCCATCGTGCAGGCCGCTCGCGTCTCCTACGGCCGCGGCACGCGCGCGGCGAACGAGGATCGCGGACTGATCCGCTACCTGATGCGCCACCGCCACTCGACCCCCTTCGAGATGTGCGAGATCAAGTACCATGTGAAGCTGCCGATCTTCGTCGCGCGGCAGTGGATCCGCCATCGCACCGCCAATGTGAACGAGTACAGCGCCCGCTACTCCATCCTGGACCGCGAGTTCTACATCCCGGCGCCGGAGCACCTGGCCGCGCAATCCGCCGTGAACCGCCAGGGCCGCGGCGCCGTGCTGGACGGGCCGGAGGCCGCCCGCGTGCTCGACCTGCTGCGTGAAGACGCGACGCGGAACTACGACCACTACCTCGAGATGCTGAACGAGGACGACCAGGGCAGCCCGCTCGATCCGTCCCGCCACGGCCTGGCGCGCGAGCTCGCGCGGATGAACCTGACGCTCAACGCCTATACGCAGTGGTACTGGAAGACGGACCTGCACAACCTGTTCCACTTCCTCTCGCTGCGCGCCGACGCCCATGCGCAATACGAGATCCGCGCCTATGCGGAGGCGATGATGACCAGCGTCGAAGCCTGGGTGCCGATGGCCGCCGCGGCCTTCCGCGACTACCGCCTCGGCGCCGTCACTTTCTCGGCGCAGATGCTGGCGATCGTGCAGCGGATGGTCGCGGGCGAGCAGGTGGCGCAGGAAGGCTCGGGCCTGTCCAAGCGCGAATGGCGCGAGCTGATGGACGCGCTGGGGCGTGGCGAGTAGCGCGACCGCCAAGCCGCGCGCCCGCCAGGGCACGCGCCGGCCAGCAGCAGGGAAGGGGCGCGCCCCGGCCTGGCTGGCGCGCTGGTGGAAGGTGGCGCTGCTCGTGCTGCTGGTCACCATCGGCCTGCCGCTGGCCCATGCGCTGTTCGGCGAGGTCGTGGCGCTGCTCGGCCTCGCGGCCCTGATCGGTTTCCTCGTCGGACGCTGGACCGCCGCATGACCCCCGATCGCATCGCCGCGGTGATCGACTTCCTGGCGCTCGCCGACCGCCTCAAGCATGTCGAGCGGCGCGGCCGCACCGTCGGCCCGGATGGCGCCGCGCGGCAGGAGAACTCCGCCGAGCATTGCTGGAACGTCGCGCTGGTGGCGCTGCTGCTGCATGGCGAGGTCGCGGACCCGCCCGAACTCGGCCATGTGCTCGCGATGATCGCGGCGCATGACCTGGTCGAGGTCGAGGCCGGCGACACCTTCGCCTATGACGAGGCGCATGTGCTGACCCAGGCGGAGCGCGAGAAGGCCGCGGCCGATGTCGTCTTCGCCCGCCTGCCGCCCGATCTCGGCGCGCGCATGCGGGCGCTTTGGGAGGAGTTCGAGGAAGGCGAGACCGCCGCCGCCCGCTTCGCCATGGCCTGCGACCGCGCCCAGGGCTTCCTGCAGGGCGTGATCGGCACCGGCCATTGGCGCGCCGAGGGCGTCAGCGAGCCGCAGACCTACGGGCGGATGGACCCTGCCCGGAAGGTCGCGCCGGTGTTCGAGGCGCTGATCGCCACCCTCTACGAGCGCGCGAGGGCAGGGGGCATGTTCGCGGAGCCCCGCCCATGAGCGTGATCGTCTTCGGCTCCGCCAATGCGGACCTGGTCTTCCCGGTGCCGCAGCTGCCCGCACCCGGCGTCACGGTGTTGGGCGAGGGCGTGCGCAGCTTCCCCGGCGGCAAGGGCGCCAACCAGGCGGTTGCGGCCGCGCGCGATGGCGCGCAGACCGCCTTCGCCGGCTGCGTCGGGCGCGACGCCTTCGCCGCGGTCGCGACGCAGGGCCTGCGCGATGCGGGCGTGGACCTTTCGCGTCTCCTCGTCGTGGACCAGCCAACCGGCTGCGCCGCGATCTGCGTTGACCCCGCCGGGCGCAACCAGATCGCCGTCGCGCCCGGCGCCAACCTCGCCGCCCGCGCCGCACAGATCGAGGACGCGGCGCTGCATCCCGGCTTGGTCCTGCTGCTGCAGATGGAAGTGCCGCCGGAGGAGATCGCGGCGCTGGTCGCGCGAGCGAAGGCGCGGGGCGCCCGCGTGGTGCTCAACCTCGCCCCGCCCGGCGAATTGCCGGAGGTGACGCTGCGCGCGCTCGACCTGCTGGTGCTGAACGAGCACGAGGCCGCGGTGCTGGCCGGCCGGCTCGGCTGCGCGGCGGCGGCACCCGCGCTGCGCGGCGCGCTCGGCGTGGATGTCGCCGTGACGATGGGCGAGGCCGGCACCGTCGCCGCCACGGCCCAAGGCGAGGTCGCGGTGCCGGCCTTCCCGGTCGTGCCGGTGGACACGACCGGCGCCGGCGATTGCTGGTGCGGGGTGCTCTGCGCGGGACTGGATCGCGGGCTGCCGCTGCGCGACGCGATGCGGCGTGCGAGCGCGGCCGCCTCCATCGCCGTGACGCGGCCGGGCGCAGCGAGTGCCATGCCGGTGGCGGCGGAGACCGACGCCCTGCTGGGATAGGTGCTGCGGCTGCAGGATCCGTCTTGGTCGTTCCGCCTTTGCATCCTACCATCGCAGCGATGTTGGCCGGGACCGATCACATGACAGCAACGACGGCGCGCATGCCGACCTTCGGGCCGCGGATGCTGGCGATGCCGCTACTCCGTCTGGTCGTGCTCGGCGCCGCCCTCTTCGTCATGCTGGTGATGAGCAACGACGTGATGCTGGCCCTTTCCGGCCGGCCGCTCGCCGCGGCCGCCGGGGTGGCGGGCATGACCGCGGCGGGGCTCGCCGTCTATGTCGGCTTCGCCCGCCTTGTGGAACGGCGCCGCGTGGAGGAGCTGTCCCTGCCGGGGATGGGCCGGGAGCTCGGCCTCGGCCTTGCGATCGGGGCCGGGCTCTACGCCGCCTGCGTTCTCGTGCTTCTCGTCCTCGGCATCTACCGGATCGAGGGGCTGAACCCCTGGAGCTTCCTTCTGCCGGCGCTGGCCATGGCGCTGAGCTCCGGCATCTTCGAGGAGCTGCTGTTCCGCGGCGTCCTGTTCCGCTCGGTGGAGCAGGTCTTCGGCAGCTGGGTCGCGCTGGTGGTGTCGTCCCTCGTCTTCGGCTTCGTGCACCTGCTCAACCCGGCGGGCACGGTCATGGGCGCGCTCTTCATCAGCATCGAGGCCGGGCTGCTGCTCGCCGCCGCCTACATGCTGACGCGCCGCCTCTGGCTCAGCATGGGCTTCCACATGGCCTGGAACTACACGCAGTCGGCGATCTTCTCCGGCATCGTGTCGGGCGGCGACACCGATCCGGGGCTGATCCGGGCCACCATCGCAGGGCCGGCCGCGCTGACGGGCGGCAGCTTCGGGCTTGAATCCTCGCTGGTGGCCTTCGTGGTCTGCACCGCGACCGGCCTGGTCCTGCTGACGCTGGCCATCCGGCGCGGCCGCGTCAGGCCGCCCGCCTGGCGGCGCACGGCCTGACCGGCCGGCGCGCTATTCCACCACGATCTTCGGCCCGGCGCCGCCGCTGGCGCGCTCGGCCAGCTTCTCCCGCAGCCGGGTGGCGATGCGCTGATAGGCCTTTGCCTCCTCCGTCTCCGGCTGCGCCGCGACGATCGGGGTGCCGGCATCGGCCAGCTCGCGGATCGCCAGCTTCAGCGGCAGCTCGCCCAGGAACTCCACGCCCAGCCGCTCGGCCTCGGCGCGCGCACCGCCATGGCCGAACAGCTCCGCCCGATGGCCGCAATTCGGGCAGCAATAGTAGCTCATGTTCTCGATCAGCCCGAGCACCGGGACGCCCACCTTCTCGAACATCTTCACGCCGCGCCGCGCATCGATCAGCGCCACGTCCTGCGGCGTGGAGACGATGACCGCGCCGGCCAGCGGCACGCGCTGGCTCATGGTCAGCTGAGCGTCGCCGGTGCCCGGCGGCATGTCCACCACCATGATGTCGAGGGGCCCCCACTCGACCTGGCCCATCATCTGCTCGAGCGCGCCCATCACCATCGGGCCGCGCCAGATCATCGCGGTCTCGGCCTCCACCAGGAAGCCGATGGACATGGCGGTCAGCCCCCAGCGCTGCAGCGGGATGATGCGCTGCCCCTCGGCGCGCGGGCGCTCCCGCGTGCCGAGCATCTGCGGCAGCGAGGGGCCGTAGATGTCGGCATCCAGCAGCCCGACCTTGAGACCCTGGGAGGCCAGCGCCACCGCCAGGTTCACCGCCGTGGTGGACTTCCCGACGCCGCCCTTGCCGGAGGCGACGGCGACGATCGCGCCGACATCGGGCAGCAGCATCGGCCCGGTGCCCGGCCCGCCCGCCTTGCCCGCGGGGCCGCCGGCCGGCCGGCCGGGCGCGGCGGCCGGCTGCGGCGCCGCGGCGCGATGCGCGGTGAGCACCACGGTGGCCGAGATCACGCCCTTCACGCCGGCCACGGCACGCTCGGCGGCAGCGCGCAGCGGCTCCGAATCGCGCGCCCGCTCGCGCGGCACCTGCAGCGCGAGTTGCACCATGCCGTCGCGCACCGTCAGGCCCTCGATCATGCCGGCCTCGACCACGTCGCGCCCGCTCGCCGGGTCGCGGACAGCCCGCAGCGCCGACCGGATCGCCCCCTCCAGCGTTTCGCTCATCGCTTGAAAATCCCTTCGAAAGCCTCGATATCCGCGGCGTCGCGACGGCCCGCCAGCCGGTCGCGGGCGTGGTCGGGTCGGATGGCGCGGCGACCGGGTGCCCGGCAACGCCCTGTCGCGCCGGTCCGCGCAGCCCCATATGGACCGTCGGCGCGAAGGCTGCACCCCTCCCTGTGCGGCGGGGCGGCAATGCGGCAAGAACAGCCGGAAGAGAAGGAGGCCGGGTAGACCCATGGCGTGGAACAACAGCGGCGGACCAAGCCCGTGGGGCAACCCGAGGCCGGGTGGTCCCTGGGGCGCGCCGCAACCGCCCTCCGGTGGCGGGGGCGGTGGTGGCCGTGGGCCGGGGCCTGACCTTGATGACGTGATTCGCCAGGCGCAGGACGCGGTGCGGCGCTGGCTGCCGCGCGGCACCGGCGGCAAGGGCATCGCGCTGATCGGCCTGGTGCTGGTCGCGCTGTGGGCGGCTTCCGGCTTCTACCGCGTGGATCCGGACGAGCAGGGCGTGGTGCTGCGCTTCGGCGCCTTCGAGCGCACGGCGCCGCCCGGCCTGAACTACCACATTCCCTGGCCGATCGAGTCCGTCACCACGCCGCGCGTGACACGCATCAATCGCGTGGACATCGGCTTCCGCGGCTCGGTCGAGGGCACCACCGGCACCGTCAGCGGCCGCCCCGTCTCCTCCCGCGACGTGCTGGAGGAGAGCATGATGCTCACGGGCGACGAGAACATCATCGACATCGACTTCGCCGTGTTCTGGCGCATCCGCGACGCCGCCGAGTTCCTGTTCAACACCCGCAACCCCGAGGCCACGGTGAAGTCCGCCGCCGAGAGCGTGATGCGCGAGGTCATCGGCCGCACGCCGATCCAGCCCGCCCTGACCGAGGCGCGCGCGCAGATCGAGCAGGAAGTCCGCCGCGGCACCCAGGCGATCATGGACCAGTATGGCGCCGGCATCGAGATCGCGCAGGTGCAGTTGCAGAAGGTGGACCCGCCGGCCCAGGTGGTGGACGCCTTCCGCGACGTGCAGCGCGCCAATGCCGACCGCGAGCGCCTGCGCAACGAGGCCGAGAGCTACCGCAACGACATCATCCCCCGCGCCCGCGGCGAGGCCGAGCGCCTGGTGCAGGAGGCCGAGGGCGTCCGCGAAAGCCAGATCGCCCGCGCCCGCGGTGAGGCGCAGCGCTTCGTGAGCGTGCTCACCGCCTACCAGGCGGCGCAGGACGTGACGCTGCGCCGGATGTACATCGAGACGATGGAGGAGATCCTGCGCCGCAACCCGACCGTGGTCGTGGATACCGGCCTGCAGGGCGTCGTGCCCTTCCTGAACCTCAACGACCCGGCGCGCGGCGCGGCTGCCGCGGCGCCGCAGATCCTGCGCCAGCAGCAGCAGGGCGGCGGCGTGCCCGCCTTCCAGCAACAGCCCAGCCCCGCCATGTCCAGCCGTCAGCCGGGGGTGCCCCGATGAACCGCGTTCTGTTCCTGGCGGCCGGCGCCGTCGTCGCGCTGGTGGTGGTCGCCTCCACCCTGTTCACCGTGCAGCAGACCCAGCAGGTGCTGATCACGCAGTTCGGTCAGCCGATCCGGGTGATCACGGAGCCGGGCCTGCAGGCCAAGATCCCCTTCATCCAGTCGGTGATCGCCTTCGACCGCCGCCTGCTCGACTTCGACGCGCCCGGCGAGGAAGTCATCCTCGGCGACCAGCGCCGGCTGATCGTGGACAGCTTCACCCGCTACCGGATCACCGATCCGCTGCTGTTCTTCCAGACCGTCGGCGCGACCGAGGCGGGGATCCGCGCGCGGCTCAACTCGATCGTCACCTCCTCGCTTCGCCGCGTGCTGGGCAACGAGCCGCTGCTGTCGGTGCTTTCGACCGACCGTGCGCGGATAATGAGCCAGATCCAGAACCAGGTGAACGAGGAAGCGCGGCGCTTCGGCATCCAGATCGTGGATGTTCGCATCCGCCGCGCCGACCTGCCGGAGGAGAACACGCAGGCGATCCTGCAGCGCATGCAGTCCGAGCGTGAGCGCGTTGCGCGCGAGGCGCGCGCGGAAGGTGCGGAGGTTGCGCAGCGCGTGCGTGCCGGCGCCGACCGCGAGCGCACCGTGCTGCTGGCCGAGGCGAACGCCCAGGCCGACATCCTGCGCGGCCAGGGCGAGCAGGAGGCGATCCGCATCTTTGCCGACGCCTTCCAGCGCGACCCGCAGTTCTTCCAGTTCTGGCGGAGCATGCAGGCCTATCGCGACGCCTTCAGCGAGGGCGGCACGCGTCTGCTGCTGGCGCCGGAGGGCGAGTTCTTCCGCTACTTCCGCCAGGGCATGCAGGTGGCTCCGGGCGGCGCCGCAACGAATGGCGCCGCGCCCGCCGCCGCCCCGGCCGCCGCGCCCGCCTCGCCGGCCCCGGCAAGCGATGCCGCGGCCGGTACGGCGCCCGCGCCGGCCCCCGCCCCGGCGTCGAACTGATCCGGCGCGGCGGGCGTGCGGATCGAGCAGGTCCTCGCGGGGCTGGGCGTCGTCCTGGCCGTGGAGGGCCTGCTCTACGCCGTGGCCCCCGCCGCGATGCGGCGGCTGGTGGCTGCGCTGGCGTCGCAGCCCGAGGCGAGGCTGCGCGGCGCCGGCCTCGCGGCCGCCGTGATCGGGCTGGCGATCGCCTGGGCGCTCACGATTGGATGACGAGACCGCCGCAGGCGAACTTCGTGGCGCTTCGTCACATCCCGTGACATGGCGGCAGGCTTCCGTCGCGTCGCGACCGTGCCAATGTAACCGAGTGGCCGCCCCTGCTTCGGGGCCGCCCGCCGAATTCAGCCAGGGAAGGTTCCCGCCCGTGCGTCTTGCTCCCCTCGCCCTTGCGGCCGTGCTGGCCCTGCCGTTCGCCGTCGCGCCGCCGGCGGCCGTGACCGCCCAGCAGATCACGCCGCAGATTCCGCCGCCCGGCGCGCCTTCGTCCTTCGCGCCCCTGGCGCAGCGCCTGTTGCCGGCGGTCGTGAACATCCAGACGACACAGGCCTCCGGCCAGGCCCGCGCCGGGCGCGACGCGCCGGAAGTGCCGCAGGCCCCGCCGGGCAGTCCCTTCGAGGAGTTCTTCCGTGACTTCCTCGAGCGCAACCGGCCGCAGGGCCCCGGCCAGCCGGGCCGCCCGCAGCCGCCCACGCGCCGCGGCCAGTCGCTCGGCTCCGGCTTCATCATCGACGCCTCCGGCATCGTGGTGACCAACAACCACGTCATCGAGGGCGCGGACGAGATCAACGTCGTGCTGCAGGACAACACGACGATCCGCGCCGAGCTGCTCGGCGCCGATCCGCGCACCGACCTCGCGGTGCTGCGGGTGCGCCACAGTGGGCCGCTGCCTGCGGTCCCGTTCGGAGACAGCGACACGGCGCAGGTCGGCGACTGGGTGGTGGCGATCGGAAACCCCTTCGGCCTCGGCGGGTCGGTGACGGCGGGCATCGTCTCCGCGCGCGGCCGAGACATCCGCCAGGGCCTCTATGACGATTTCATCCAGACCGATGCTGCGATCAACCGCGGCAATTCCGGCGGCCCGCTGTTCAACCTGCAGGGCGAGGTGGTCGGCATCAACACGGCGATCTACTCGCCTTCCGGCGGCTCGATCGGCATCGGCTTCTCGATCCCGTCGAACCTGGCCAAGAACATCGTGGCGCAGCTGCGCGACGACGGTCGCGTCCGGCGCGGCTGGCTCGGCGTGAACATCCAGCAGGTGACGGACGAGATCGCGGAGAGCCTGGGCCTGCGCAACGGCGCGCGCGGCGCTCTCGTGGCACGGGCCCAGGAAGGCGGCCCGGCAGCGGCCGGCGGCATCCAGGCCGGTGACGTGATCCTGCGCTTCAACAACCAGGATGTGCGCGAGATGCGCAACCTGCCGCGCATCGTCGCCGAGACCCAGGTCGGGACCCGCGTGCCGGTGGTGGTCTGGCGCGACGGTCGCGAGCGCACCGTCGAGATCACCGTCGCCGAGCTGCCCTCGGACCAGCAGCAGGCCGCGGTGCAGCCCGGTCAGCAGGCGCCGCGCCAGCAGCAGACAGAGCTTTCGGGCCTTGGCCTGCGCATCGCGCCGATCACGCCGGAACTGCGCGAGCGCTTCAGCCTGCGCGCAGAAAGCCGCGGCGTGGTGATCACCGAGGTCTCGCCCGGCAGCCCGGCTGCCGAGCGCGAACTGCGCCCCGGTGACGTGATCGTCGAGGTCCAGCAGGAGCGCGTGGGAACGCCTGAGGAAGTGCAGGAGCGCCTGGAGCGCCTGCGCCGCCAGAACCGCGCGACCGCCCTGCTGCTGATCGAGAGCGCGCAGGGCCAGCGCTGGGTGCCGCTGCGCCTGAACGCACCGCAGCGCGGCGCGCCAGGCTGAGGGCAACGAGCATGTGCGGGAGGGGCATTGTCCCTCCCGCGCCGCTCATCCTTTGACGAACTCCACTCTCCGGTAGCCCTGGGCGAATAGCAGCGCCGTCAGGTCGCCATGCTCCACCTTCGCCCGCGCGGCCGCCGCCACCGCCGGCTTCGCGCGGAACGCCACGCCGAGGCCCGCGGCGCGGATCATGTCGAGGTCGTTGGCGCCGTCGCCGACCGCCAGCGTCGCCTCCATCGGCAGGCCGTTCTCGCTGGCCAGGCGCGTCAGCGTGGCGAGCTTGCCGTCGCGGCCGAAGATCGGCTCCGCCACGCGGCCGGTGAGCTTGCCGTCCTCCACCAGCAGCGTATTCGATACGTGCAGATGGAACCCGAGCGTCTCGGCCACCCGCCCCGTGAAAAAGGTGAAGCCCCCCGAGGCGAGGCAGCATGTCGCGCCATGCGCGCGCATGGTCGCGACCAGTTCCCGCGCGCCTGGCATGATCGGCGTCTCGGCCCAGGTGCGATCCAGCGCGGAGATGTCGAGCCCTTCCAGCATCGCCACCCGGGCGACGAGCGCCTCGCGGAAGTCGAGCTCGCCATTCATCGCGCGGGCGGTGATCGCGGCGATCTTGTCCTTCAGCCCGGCAAAGGCCGCGATCTCGTCCAGCGTCTCGGTGGTGACGATGGTGCTGTCCATGTCAGCGACGAGAAGGCCCTTGCGCCTTCCCTCGCGCGGTTGCGCGATCGCATCCACCGGCGCGCCCGCAACCGCGGCATGAACCGCCGCGACCGCCTGGTCGGCGGCGCCGGTGAAAGGGATGTCCGCGGCCTCCCCCTCCGACAGCCAGTCGGGCGTTTCCGGCGCGCCGCCCAGCGCATCGAGCGCGGCGCGCGCCCGGCTGACCAGCGCGGGCTCGAGCGCGCCCGGCTGGGCGATCAGGGTCAGGATGTGCGGCATGGCGCGCGCCCTGTGCCACCATGACCGACACCGCGCAACCCGCCGCGATCCTCGTCGCGGGCCCCACCGCCTCGGGCAAGAGCGCGCTCGCGCTCGACCTCGCCGAGCGCCTGCGGGGCGAGATCATCAACGCGGATTCCATGCAGGTCTATCGCGAGTTGCGGATCATCACCGCGCGGCCGAGCGACGCCGACCTCGCCCGCGCGCCGCATGCGCTCTACGGCGTACGCCGGGCGGCCGAGGCGGGCACCGCCGCCTGGTGGCGCGGCGCGGCGCTCGCGGCGATGGAGGCCGCGCGCGCGGCAGGCCGCGTGCCGATCCTCTGCGGCGGGACGGGGATGTATTTCGCCGCGCTGACCGAGGGCCTGGCCGAGATCCCCCCGATCCCGCCCGAAGCGCGCGCGGAAGCGCGGCGCCTGCTCGCCGAGGAAGGCCCGGCCGCGCTGCACGCCCGCCTCGCCGCCCGCGATCCCGAGACCGCGGCGGCGCTGCGCCCTTCGGACAGCCAGCGCCTGGCCCGCGCCTATGAGGTTGTGACCGGCACCGGCCGCGGGTTGCGCGATTGGCAGCGCGCGGGCGGCACCGGGCCGGCGCCGTGGCGCTTCGCTTCCGTCATCCTCGATCCGCCGCGGGAGGCGCTGCGCGCGGCGATCGCGGCACGCTGGGCCGCCATGCTGGCCGCCGGCGCGCTGGAGGAGGTGCGAGCCCTGGGCGAGGAGGGGCTCGATCCGGCGCTGCCGGCGATGCGCGCGCATGGCGTTCCGGAATTGCTGGCGCATCTCCGCGGCGCGATGACGCTGGAAGCCGCCTCGGCGCGGGCGATCCTGAATACCGGGCAGTACACCAAGCGGCAGGCGACCTGGTTCCGCCATCACAGCTTGGCACCTGCTTCTGCAACGAAGACTTTTCATTCGAAATCGCCGCTTATCGCGCAAGATTCAAAAAGTTTGTTAGAATATTTCGCAGCTTTTGTTGAAATGCGCGATTGACGCAGTGCGGCATGGCGCGTAAGGGTGCCGCCCCCGGCAAGGATCGGCCTTGCCGGGCGCATCGAACACGCGCCACGCGCGGGAAAGTACGCAAGACGATGTCCGCCACCTCCCAGCACGCCGAGCCCGCCGCCCTGACGATGTCGGGCGCCGAGGTCGTCCTCCGCGCGCTGAAGGACCAGGGCGTAGAGGTCATCTTCGGCTACCCCGGCGGTGCGGTATTGCCGATCTACGACGCGATCTTCCAGCAGAACGCCATCCGCCACATCCTGGTCCGCCACGAGCAGGCCGCGGTGCATGCGGCCGAGGGCTATGCGCGCTCCACCGGCAAGGTGGGCGTGGTGCTCGTCACCTCCGGCCCCGGCGCGACGAATGCCGTCACGGGCCTGGTGGACGCGCTGATGGATTCCATCCCGGTGGTCTGCCTGACCGGCCAGGTGCCGACGCACCTGATCGGCAACGACGCCTTCCAGGAAGCCGACACCACCGGCATCACGCGCCCCGCGACCAAGCACAACTACCTGGTCAAGAAGAGCGGCGACCTCGCCCGCGTGGTGCATGAGGCGTTCCACGTGGCCCGCAGCGGCCGCCCCGGCCCGGTGGTGATCGACCTGCCGAAGGACATCCTGATCACCAAGGCGCCCTATGTGGAGGCGCCGCCGGCCGACCAGCCGCACCGCTCCTACCGCCCGCAGGTCGAGCCGGACATGGCGCAGGTGCGCAAGGCGGTGGCGCTGCTGAAGGCCGCGAAGAAGCCGGTGATCTACACCGGCGGCGGCGTGATCAATGCCGGCCCGCAAGCGTCGGAGCTGCTGACGAAGTTCGTCCGCATGACGGGCTTCCCCTGCACCAACACGCTGATGGGCCTCGGCGCCTTCCCGCACAGCGATCCGCAGTTCCTCGGCATGCTCGGCATGCACGGCACCTACGAGGCGAACCTCGTGATGCATGGCTGCGACGTCATGCTGAACATCGGCGCCCGCTTCGACGACCGCGTGACCGGCAAGCTCAGCCACTTCGCGCCGACGTCCAAGAAGATCCACTGCGACATCGACCCGTCCTCGATCAACAAGAACGTCAAGGTGGACGTGCCGATCGTGGGCGATGCGGGCCGCATCATCGCCGCGCTGATCGAGGCGTGGAAGGAAGACGCGACCCAGCCGGACCGCGAGGCGCTGGCCGCATGGTGGCGCCAGATCGACCAGTGGCGCGGCCGCGATTGCCTCCGCTACACGCAGAAGGGCAGCATCATCAAGCCGCAGCACGCGGTGAAGCGCCTGTTCGAGATCACCAAGGAACTCGGCAAGGAGACCTTCATCACCACCGAGGTCGGCCAGCACCAGATGTGGGCCGCGCAGTATTTCGGCTTCGAGAAGCCGAACCGCTGGATGACCTCGGGCGGCCTCGGCACGATGGGCTACGGCCTGCCGGCGGCGATGGGCGTGCAGATCGCGCACCCCGATGCGCTGGTGATCGACATCGCCGGCGAGGCGTCCATCCTGATGAACATCCAGGAGATGTCCACGCTCGCGCAGTACCGCCTGCCGGTGAAGGTGTTCATCCTGAACAACGAGTACATGGGCATGGTGCGCCAGTGGCAGGAACTGCTGCATGGCGGCCGCTATTCCGAAAGCTATAGCGCGGCGCTGCCCGACTTCGTGAAGCTGGCGGAAAGCTTCCACGGCGTCGGGATGCGGGCGGAGACGGCGGACGACCTCGATCGCGTCATCCGGGAGATGATCGCGATCGACCGCCCGGTCATCGCCGACATCGTGGTGGACCAGAAGGAAAACTGCTTCCCCATGATCCCCTCGGGCGCGGCGCATAACGAGATGATCCTGGGCCCCGACCAGGAGGGGAACGCGGCGATGGTCACGGACGAGGGCAAGGTACTCGTCTGATCCGTCCAGCCTGACCCGTCCCGGTGGGCCGCGCGATGCGGCCCGCCCCCGCTCCTTGCCGGAAATCCTGCAATGTCCGACAGCAACGAAATGCGCGCCGCGACGATCGCGGTGCTGGTGGAGAACGAAGCCGGCGTGCTCGCGCGCGTCATCGGCCTGTTCTCCGGCCGCGGCTACAACATCGAGAGCCTGACCGTCGCGGCGGTGGACGAGGCGCGGCGCCTGTCGCGCATCACCATCGTCACCACCGGGACCGAGATGGTGATCGAGCAGATCAAGGCGCAGCTCGATCGCCTGGTGCCGGTGCACAAGGTCTCCGACCTGACGCTGGACGGCCCGCACCTGACGCGCGAGCTCGCGCTGATCAAGGTGGTGGGGAAGGGCGAGCACCGGGTGGAGGCACTGCGCCTCGCGGATGCCTTCCGCGCCCGCGTGGTGGATGCCACCACCGAGAGCTTCATCTTCGAGATGACCGGCAATGCCGAGAAGATCGACGCCTTCTGCGCGCTGATGCGGCCCATCGGGCTGGCGGAAGTGTCGCGGACGGGCGCCGTGGCGATGGCGCGCGGGCCTGCCGGCCTCGCCGCCTGACTGAGACAGAGACCCAGAGAGGGAGTGCGCAAGAGATGCGCGTGTACTACGACCGCGATGCGGATGTGAACCTGATCAAGGCCAAGAAGGTCGCGGTCATCGGCTTCGGCAGCCAGGGCCATGCGCATGCGATGAACATGCGCGATTCCGGCGTGAAGGACGTGGTGATCGGCCTGCGTCCGGGCGGGTCCTGGAAGAAGGCGGAGGCCGCGGGCTTCAAGGTGATGACGCCGGCCGAGGCGGCGAAGTGGGCCGACGTGACCATGGTGCTGACGCCCGACGAGCTGCAGGGCGACCTCTACCGCGATCACCTGCATGAGAACCTGAAGCCGGGCGCGGCCATTGCCTTCGCGCATGGCCTCAACGTGCACTTCAACCTGATCGAGCCGCGCCCCGACATCGACGTGTTCATGATCGCGCCGAAGGGCCCCGGCCACACGGTGCGCGGCGAGTACCAGAAGGGCGGCGGCGTGCCCTGCCTCGTTGCCGTCCACCAGAACCCCTCGGGCAACGCGCTGGAGATCGCGCTGAGCTACGCTTCCGCCGTCGGCGGCGGCCGCTCGGGCATCATCGAGACGACCTTCAAGGAGGAGTGCGAGACCGACCTCTTCGGCGAGCAGGTCGTGCTCTGCGGCGGCCTGGTCGAGCTGATCAAGGCCGGCTTCGAGACGCTGGTCGAGGCTGGCTACGCCCCGGAGATGGCCTATTTCGAGTGCCTGCACGAGGTGAAGCTGATCGTCGACCTCATCTATGAGGGCGGCATCGCGAACATGAACTACTCCATCTCCAACACCGCCGAGTACGGCGAATACGTCACCGGCCCGCGCATCATCACGGCGGAGACGAAGAAGGAGATGAAGAAGGTGCTGGAGGACATCCAGTCCGGCCGCTTCGCGCGCGACTGGATGCTGGAGAACAAGGTGAACCAGGCCAGCTTCAAGGCCACGCGCCGCCGCCTCGCCGAGCACCCGATCGAGGAAGTGGGCGAGAAGCTCCGCGGCATGATGCCCTGGATCAAGAAGAACCAGCTTGTCGACAAGAGCCGGAACTGATCTCTGCTCCCTCCCCCGCATGCGGGGGAGGGTCGGGTTGGGGGCACGCGCCACCATCGACGGCAGGAGGGCGGCAGGGCAACCTGCCGCCCTTCGTCGTTCGAGGGAGGAGCGCCGCCATGAAGACCATCGCCTGCCTGCACACCGCAGCCGGCAACCGCGCCGTCTTCGAAGCGGCCTGTCCGCCCGGCGCGACGCTGACCCACACGCTGCGCGAGGACCTGCTGAAGGACGCCGAGGCCGCGGGCGGCCTGACGGACGCCATCGCCGACCGCACCGCGCGCGCGCTGGAAGCGCTGGCGACGCCCGGCGTGGATGCCGTGCTCCTCACCTGCTCCACCGTGGGCCCGGGCGCCGCACGCGCGCAGGCGGCGGTCCCCGTGCTACGCGTGGACGCAGCGCTGGCCGAGGAGGCGACCAAGGGCGGCGGCACTGTCGTGGTGCTCTGCGCCGTCGAGACCACCGTCGAGCCCACCCGCGCCATCTTCGCCGAGGCCGCTTCCCGCAACGGCGCGACGCTGGATGTCCGCCTCGTTCCCGGCGCCTGGGCCGCCTTTCGCGCCGGCGACACGGAAGGCTATCACCGCATCGTGGCCGAGGCCTCGGACGTGGCCCATGCCGAGGGTGCGCGCGCCGTCGCGCTGGCCCAGGCCAGCATGACCGGCGCGGTCGCGCTGGCGAAGGGCAAGAAGCCGCTGGCCAGCCCGCCGGTTGGCCTCGCCGCCGCGCTGGCCGCCTGAGCATCCGCCCCCATATGCCGGGCGGGAGAACACGATGCTCGACCGCCTGGCCACCATCGCGTCCACGCTGCTGCTGTCCGCCTGCTCGGTGGTGGGCGTGAGGTCCGGCACGGAGGAGCCGCGCTTCGACGCGCTCGGCACCGAGGCCGGGCTCGAGATCCGGCGCTACGCCCCGCGCCTGGCGGCCGAGACCACCGTCTCGGCCGACGAGGCCGCGGCGCGGAACGAAGGCTTCTCACGCCTCGCGCGCTACATCTTCGGCGCCAACCAGGGCAGCGCGAAGATCGCGATGACCGCGCCCGTCGCGCAGGAGCCGACGCGCATCGCCATGACCGCGCCGGTCGCGCAGCAGGCGACGGCGGATGGCTACCGCATCCGCTTCTTCCTGCCCGCCGCGCTGCGCGACCCGCCAGCGCCGGACGATCCGCGGGTGACCATCGCGGAGGTGCCGGGCGAGACGGTCGCCGTGCTGCGCTTCTCCGGCGTGCCGAATCCGGACGCGGTCGCCGAGGCCCGCGCGCAGCTGCTCGCCACGCTACCCCGCACGCGCTGGACGGCTTCCGGCGATCCCGTCGCCTGGTTCTACGACCCGCCCTGGACCATCCCGGCGCTGCGCCGCAACGAGGTCGCCGTGCCGGTCTCGCCGCGATGAAGGTGCGTCTCGCCTTCGCCGCGCTGCTCCTGTGCCTGGGGCCGCAGGCGGGCGCGCAGGCGCCGACGCAGGCTCCGCCGGCGCGCGCCTGGACAGTGGAGAAATGCAGCCGCTATGCGCAATCCTGGTCCGAGGCGCTGTCGCGCTTCGGGCGCGAGGGCCTGTCGGCGGAGTTCCTGTCGCGCCACGATGCCTTCCTTGCCTCGGGCTGCCGGACGCGCGACGTCTGCCCGCGCTCGCCGCAGGAACTCGCCCTGGCTGACGTCATGACCATCGCCGCGATGAACGCCGGCGCCGCGAGCAGCTTCGTCCCCTTCATCTGCCGGGACTGAACGCGATACAGTCGCGGTCATGACCGACGCACCCCGCTTCCCCGATGACGGCTCCGGCTATCCGCGCGACCTGCGCGGCTACGGGGCCAGCCCGCCCGACCCGCGCTGGCCGAACGGCGCGAAGCTCGCCCTCTCCTTCGTGCTGAACTACGAGGAGGGCGGCGAGAACACCGTGCTGAACGGCGACAAGGGCAGCGAGCTCTACCTGCACGAAGTGCCGGGCGGATCGCCGGTGATCGGCGAGCGCAACCGCAGCGTCGAGAGCCAGTTCGACTACGGCGCCCGTGCCGGCGTGTGGCGCGTGATGCGCCTCTTCGCGGCCCAGAACTTCAACTTCACCGTCTACGGTGTCGGCCGCGCGCTGGAGCTGAACCCCGATGTCGCCCGTGCCTTCGCCGATGCCGGCCATGAGGTCGCCAGCCACGCCTGGCGCTGGTTCGACTATCACGCGATGAGCGAGGCCGACGAAGCCGCCGACATCGCCCGCTGCGTCGAGACGATCGAGAAGCTGACCGGCACGCGCCCCATGGGCTGGTACACCGGCCGCTTCAGCCCGCGCACGCGCCGCCTCGTCGCCCGCCACGGCGGCTTCCTCTACGACAGCGACAGCTACGACGACGACCTGCCGCACTACGTGAAGGTCGAGGGGAAGGACGTGCTGGTCATCCCCTACACCCTCGACAACAACGACATGAAGTTCGCCGTGCCGCCCGGCTTCGGCGACCCGGACGGCTTCGAGCGCCACCTGCGCGACGCCTTCGACCTGCTGCTGGAGGAGGGCAGGGCGGGCAGCCCGAAGATGATGTCGGTCGGGCTGCATTGCCGCCTCGTCGGCCGGCCCGGGCGCGCGCGGGCGCTGCAGCGCTTCCTCGCGCATGTGGCGCAGCACCGGAACGAGGTGTGGGTGGCACGACGGGCGGATATCGCGCGCCACTGGTGGCAGCAGCATCCGCCTTCGGCTTGATGCATGCGGCGGCGCCGAACGGGACTTCCGGCAGCCAGCATTCTTGCATGCACAAAGGCCTAAATTAGATTGCACTTCATGACGTGTCATGTCCCGTTCACGCCGCTACGCTCCTCTTTCATGTTGCATCGGGGGCGCGTGCAATGAGCAGTTGGAAAGCCCGCACGATCCAGACGCATCAGGCGCGGGCCCGCGCCGACGACGGACGGCTGCCTCGGCGGGCCGCCATTCTCCTCGTCGGCACCGCTTCCCTCGGCTTGTGGAGCAGCGTGGCGGCGGTGGCCGCGAGTCTCCTCGGCTAGAACTGGCTGGTTGCGTGTTCCGACCGGCTTGACCGGCCGCGGAACGACAGCACGTCAGCGGACTGGCATCTCCTGCGGCGCCCCGGCGGCGTCCTCGTCCCCGAGATTGAAGATGCCGCGCAGGAAGCCGGGCGTCAGCGCGCTCAGCGGGTTCACGCTGACCCGCGGATCGGCAAGCGGCCCCTGCACGGTGAAGGCGGCGGCGAAGAGCCCGCCGCCGCGCTCGGCGCTGAACAGTCGCCCGATGATCGGCAGGTTGCCGAGCAGCGAGTTGAACACATAGGCGGGCACCACCGTGCCGCGCAGGTCCAGGGTGCGGCTGCTGCGATCCACGCGGCCCTGCGCCGTCAGCCCGAGCGATGCGGAGAAGGCGCGTGATTCCCCGATCACCAGCGTCTCCGGCTCCAGCCGGAAGGGCATCGTCAGGCTGACGAAGTTCAGGCCCGGCCCGCTGAGCGCCTCCAGCAGGCCATAGCCGGTCAGCGCCTGCAGCAGCTTGCCGAGGGTCGGCGCGTCGCGCAGCACGAAATTCGTCAGCTCCACCGTGCCGCTGATCGGCGCTCCTCGGGCCAGGCTCGGCTGCGTCGCGACAAGCTGCAGCCGTCCGCCATGCAAGGAGGGAAGCACGCCGAAGGCCGCGAGAAGCCGGCCTGTATCCGCCGCCTCCGCCCGCAGCAGGCGCCCGCCGCCGTCCCGCGGCGCGAGGCGGGCGGCGAAGGCGCCGGCACCCCCGGGAGAGCCGCGCACCCACAGGTCCCGCAGCGCGCTGCCGCCGAGCCGCGCGGCGAGTGCGAAGTCGCGGATCGGCACCTCCTGTGCCGGGGTGAGGGCACGCTCGAACCGCGCATCGAGCACCAAGGTCGGCCGGCCCGCCTCGGCTGCCGGGGCATCGCCGCCGGGCACATCGCCGTCGCCGACCGCCCTCAGCAGCGGACGCAGGTCGAGCACCGGCCCGCGCAGCGCGACGTTCCAAGGCTCGTTCGCCGCCGGCGGGCGCTGCACCACGCCGGTGAAGCGCGTCGCGCCGATGCTTCCCTCCGTGATCTCGAGCCGTGATGCATCCTCCGGCGCGCTGCCTCGCAGCAGCAGCCGGGGAGCCTCCGCCTGCACGCTCTCGATCCCGCGCAGCTCGCCGCCCGCCAGGCGCAGCGCCGCAGCCGCGGTGGCGGGGATGCCTGGCTGCTTCGCGTAGCCGAGCAGGGGCAGGGCGATGCGCGCGGCCTCGAGGTCGGCATGCGTCGTCAGCCGGGCCGGATCGCCGCCGCGCTGCTCGTAGCGGATTGCAAGGTCCACCGGGCCGCTGACCACGTCTCCCGGGTCTAAGCCGAATTCGGCGAGGCGTGCGGCGGTGATGCGCGCCTCGGCCTCCACCCGTAAGGCGGTGCTCTCCCCGGGCGCCAGCCCGAAGTCCAGCGTCACCGTGCCGCGCGCCGGAACGCCGCCGAGCAGCGCCGTGCCCGTGGCCTCCAGCGCCTGGCTGTCCACCTGAACATCGAAGGCGCCGTCGGTCAGGTCGTGGCCGAGCACCAGTTCGGGGAGGCGCAGCGCTTCCAGTCGCGCGGCCACCTCGAACAGCGGCTCCCGCGCCACCATCGGGCCGGCGAGCGGGACGGTCGCGGCGATGTCCGCCCGCAGCGTGCCGGTCGGGTCGTGGATGGGAAGGCCGCGCTCCGGCAGCAGGCCGAGGCCGGGCGTGCGCAGCAGTGCCCAGAGATCGGCGACGGGGCCGGCGGCCTGGCCGCGCAGCTCCGCCCGTGCGGGCCCGGGCCCGAGCCCTGACAGCTTCAGGGTGCCCTGCGACAGGCGCAGTGCCGTCCCCGCCTGTCGCGCCTCGCTAGCCGCCAAGGTGATCCCGTCGAGCGTGAACTCCGCGCGGCCCGATAGCCCCTCGAGCGGCGGCAGATCGGGGTGCCAGCGCACCGCCACCTCCTCCACTTGCGCCTCGCCGGACAAGGCGGTGAGCTCCACGCTGTCCAGGCTCGCAGGCGCGGTCGCGGCGATGTGCCAGCGCCCGTCCCGTACCGCGCCGGCGGTGAGGTTGCCCCCCACCCAGCCCCGCGCGGCCCCGGCCAGGCCGCCCGGCCACCATGTTTCGAGCGCCCGGAGTTGCGCATGATCCAGCGCGATATCGGCCTCCGCCTGCCACTGCTCGCCCTGCAGCGTGGCCTGACCCGAGCCGCGGAGCGTCGGCGCGCTGGCGGCGCCAGGCGCCGGGGCGAGGGCCAGCACGAACTCGTCGAGCCGAACCGCCTCGGGCGCCGCCTGCAGCCTCGCCTGTAGCGCCGTGAAGGGAATGCCGCCGGCATCGGGCAAATCGAAGCGGCCTGGCCCAGCCTGCAGCGTCCCACTCCCATCCAGCAGCCTTCCGTCCCGGTCCAGCGTTGCCGTCGCCGTAAGCGCGACCGGCGCATCGAGGATGCCGGCGGGCGCGAGGGCCGGCACCCGCCGCGCCACGGCGGCCGGCCGGATGTTCGGAAGCGAGACAGCGAGGCGCAGGCGTGCCGGCGCGCGCGCGAGTTCCGCCGAGGCGCGCAGGGGCATCGTCGCCTCCGCCAGCACCAGGGCGCCGCTCGCCTCCGCCTCCATGACGCCGCCTGGCTCGCGGCGAATGATGACGAACACGTCCTGCACGCGAAATTCCTGCTCAAGCTGTCGGTCGGTGACGAGAACCTGGCTGTCCAGGATGACCAGATCCTCCAGCGCCGCGAGGGGCGAGCCCTCGGGCGGCTCGGCCAGGGCCTGGATCAGCCGCCCAAGGGCGTTGACAACCGGCGGCCCGGCCGCGGGAGCGGCGCCGAGGCCGAGGTCGAAGCCGCCATCCTCGGTGCGCGTCGCGTGCAGCACCACGTCGCGGATCTCGATGCTGCGCGGCGCCACGTCGCCGAAGACCAGCCGGCCCGGCGCGATCCCGATCCGCGCGCGCGGCACCTCGAGCCGCGTCGCGCCGTCCTCACCAAGCAGTCGGAGGTCCGAGACCAGGATCTCGACCGGGCTCAACCCGCCTTCGGCGAAGCCGCGCCAGCCGAGCCGCGCCGTGCCGACCTCGATCCGCGCCGGGCCTGCCGGGTCGAGCGCGGCCGCGATGCTGGGGACCAGCTGCGGCACCGCGATCGGCCCGCGGTCGAGCCGCCAGGCCAGCGCGCCGAGCCCAATGGCCAGCACGGCCAGCAGCGCAAGCACCCCGTATGCGATCGCGCGCGCCATGAGCGCCTTTCTCCCGCGGTCGCGCCCGCCCCGGTGCGCCGAGCGTCACCGCGGGAAAGCATCGCCGCGATGATCAACGCAGGATGCGGCTTGTGGTCGCTGGCCAGCGGGAAGCCGGGGCCTGGACACCGCCGCCCAATGCCTTCGGCGGCTGCAGCACCAGCCTGCTACGCGGCTCGCGGGGTGTGCCCGTCCCTGTGTGAGCGCGGCAGCGTCATCCTTGCGGGGCTGTTACGGTGTCGCGCCGCCTCAAGCTGCGCCTCGAACGACCTGAGCATCCTTCTCGCGGCTCGCAGCTCACAGGGGTAAGCCCTGTCTCGGTGCAACTTCTCCAAGGCGAAGGTCTGACGCCGCACGAACTCCTCCAGAAGCGGAGCGGGCAGCGTATGCGACTGATGAGATTGCGGCACCGGTTTTTCCTCCCTTCAAGTCCTGCTGCAGACAAACTCCCAAACGGGTCGAGTTTGCCGACAGCCGGACGAGATGAGGGCCTTTCCGTGGCATCGGTGTGCTTGGCGTGGACAGCGAAATCGGACTGCCACCTTCACCGCGATGGCGTATCGGCCTTCGCTTTTGTCTGATGCTCCACCTCCCTTCGCTTGCGTCGCGCCTCATGACCGCATGCATGGGAGCAGGTCTGTTGAACGCCTCGCGGAAGGAAGCTCACGCCGCATTCGCTGCAGGTGACCATCGCCAGTTCCGTCGGCGCGCGTTTGCCGGGCCTCCTGCCAGTTCTGCTGGGCGGCATTTACGTTGGCGCTCCTGACCGCGCGGACCTGCTTGGGTCAGGATTTACGCGTCAGTCCGGCGCCGCAGGTGTGTTGTTGTGTCAGGATCCGGATGAATGCGTCGCGTCTGTGGCGTGCCACTGACGTGCGCTGTCACGCTCCGCACGACGCCCGGTGACGACAGGCCGCCTTGCCCATTGCCGCCGGCAATGCGTGGCGTCCGTGCCAATGCACCGCCTCGATGAGAGGGAACCCATAGAAACGTCGGGGAAGGGTGGTGGGCGCACAAGGATTCGAACCTTGGACCCGCTGATTAAGAGTCAGCTGCTCTACCAACTGAGCTATGCGCCCGCCCGGGGCGCCGCAAATAGGGGGTGGCGCCGGGTTTGTCCAGCCCGGTTGCGCAGGCCTGCCCTCGGCCACGCGCAGCCCTCGGCGCCTCACCCATCGCCCGGCCCGGCATCGAGGTCGGCGCCGCGATGCACATAGGCCGACATCAGCACCCCGAAGCCGACCATCGTCGTCAGCATCGCCGAGCCGCCATGGCTGATCAGCGGCAGCGGCACGCCGCCGACCGGGATGGTGCCGGTCACCATCGCGACGTTCACGAAGACATACAGGAAGTAGTTGGTCGCCAGCCCCACCGCCAGCAGCCGGCCGAACTGGTGCCGGCTCACCACCGCCACCAGGAAGCCGAAGGCGATCACCGCGGCCAGCAGCCCCAGCACGCTCAGCGCGCCGACCAGGCCGAACTCCTCGGCGATCATCGTGAAGATGAAGTCGGTCTGCTTTTCCGGCAGGAAGTTCAGGTGCCCCTGCGTGCCCTGCAGGAAGCCCTTGCCCCACAGACCGCCCGAGCCGAGCGCGATCTTGGACTGGATGATGTTGTAGCCGGCGCCGAGCGGGTCGCTCTCCGGATCGAGGAAGGTGGTGATCCGCGCCTTCTGGTAGTCATGCAGGTGGTCATAGGCGATGGGTGCCAGCACGCCGATTGCCGCGATCACCAGCGCGAATTTCCACAGCCTGACGCCGGCGGCGAAGAACACCGCGCCGCCGATCATCACCGTGATCAGCGCATTGCCCAGGTTCGGCTGCTTGAAGATCAGCGCCGCCGGGATGGCGATGGCGATCAGCGGCGGCAGCAGGAACAGCGGGTTGCCCATCCGCTCCCAGCTCGCCCGGTGGAACCAGGAGGCGAGCGCCACCACCAGCAGGATCTTCATCAGCTCGGAAGGCTGCAGCTGCAGCGGGCCGATGTTGATCCAGCGCTGCGCTCCGCCGCCCACCCGGCCATGCAGTTCCACGAGGACCAGCAGCCCGACGCCGAAGACGTAGCCAAGCCAGGCGAAGCGCTGGATCAGCCGGATGTCCACCATCGCGATGGACAGCATCACCACCAGGCCGAAGCCGAAGCGGATGGCGTGGCGCTGCGCATAGGGCTCCGGCGCGCCGCCGCCGGCCGAATACAGCGCCACATAGCCCACCGCCGCCACGCCGCAGAGCAGCAGCACGAAGAGCCAGGGGATGCGCCAGAATTTCTCGAGCACGCCGGCGCCGCGGTCGCGCAGCAGCAGGCGACGTTCGAAGATCATCGCGGTGTCGCCTCCGCCACGCGTGGCCCGAGGCCCCCCGGGACGGGGCGCAGCCGCTTGAAGGCCTCCGCCAGCACGTCGCGCGCAAGCGGCGCGGCGGCGCCGGAGCCGCTGGTGCCGTGCTCCACCACCACGGCGCAGGCGAAGACCGGGTCGTCATGCGGCGCAAAGCCGACGAACAGCGCATGCGGCCGCCATTCGCGCGGCAGCTGGTCCACCCGGAAGCCGCGCTCGCGCTGCTCGCGGGAGACACGGCGCACCTGCGTCGTTCCGGTCTTGCCCGCCATCTGCACGCCGAGCTCGGACGGCAGGCGCGAGGTGCGCGCGGTGCCGCCCTGCTCGTTCACCACCGCCCACATCGCCTCCCGCATCATGCGCAGATGCGTGGCGGGGATGCCGAGGCTCGGCCAGTCCTCCGCGCGGATGCCGCGCACCGGGCGGCCGCCGATGGCGCGCGTCAGATGCGGCTGCACCGCCCGCCCCGTCGCCAGCCGCGCCGTCATGGTGGCGAGCGAGAGCGGCGTGAGCTGGTAGAAGCCCTGTCCGATGCCATGCACCACCGTGTCGCCGAGCGCCCAGGGCCTGCCCTGCCCGAGGCGCCACTCGCGCGTCGGCATCAGCCCCGCCTTCGTTCCCGGCAGCTCGATATCGAGCGGCACGCCGAGGCCGAAGCGGCGCGCCATGGCGGCGATGCGGTCGATGCCGATGCGCTTGGCCATCTCGTAGAAATACACGTCGCAGGACACTTTCAGCGCCGTGCGCATGTCCATCCCGCCATGGCCGTAGCGGTTCCAGCAATGGAAGCGCGTGCGGCCGAGATCCATGTGGCCCGGGCAGTGCACGCGTTCCCCGAAAGTCGTCGCGCGCGCCTCCAGCGCCGCCAGCGCCACCACCATCTTGAAGGTGGAGCCGGGCGCATACAGACCGTTGGTCGGCTTGTTGATCAGCGGCGTCGCGCGGTTGGCCGTCCATTGCCGCCACTGCGCGGCCGAGACGCCCGAATTGAAGATGTTGGGGTCGAAGGAGGGCTGGGTGCCGAGCGCCAGCACCTCGCCGTTGCGGGCATCCATCAGCACCACCGAGGTGCCGTCCTGGATCTTCGCGCGCACCGCCTTCTGCAGCTCGGTGTCGATGCTGATCTGCACGTCGTCGCCCTGCACGCCCTCGCGCCGGTCGAGCTCGCGGATCACCCGCCCGACCGCGTTGACCTCGAGCTGCACCGTGCCGGCGCGGCCACGCAGGATGCGGTCGTGGTGCCGCTCGACGCCGGCGCGGCCGACGCGGATGCCGGGCAGTTCAAGCAACGGGTCGCCATCCATGTCGCGCTCGGAGGGCGGGGCGACATAGCCCACGACATGCGCAAGGTGCTCGGCCTCGGGGTAGATGCGCGTGGTGCCGACATCCACGCTGACGCCGGGCAGGTCAGGCGCGTTCATCTCGATGCGCGCCATCTCCTCCCAGGTCAGGAACTCCCGCACCACCACGGGCACGAAGCGCCGGCGGCGGCGCACGTCGCGTTCCACGCGGGCGCGTTCCTGCTCGGTCAGGGGCACGATGCGGCTGAAGGTCTCGAGCGTGGCGCCGACATCGGCGGTCTGCTCGGCCACCAGCAGCGCGCGCCAGTTGAGCTGGTTGGCCGCCACGATGCGGCCCTCGCGGTCCAGCACGCGGCCGCGCGGCGGGGCCAGCAGCCGGGCGGAGAGGCGGTTCTCCTCGGCGAGCGTCGCATAGCGCTCGCCTTCCTCCACCTGCAGCCGGTGCAGGCGGTGCGCGAGTACCCCGAGCAGGCCCATCTGCGCCGCGCCCAGCACCAGGGCGCGGCGCGTGAAGATGCCGCGGGCACGCTCCTCCTCGCGCTGTCGGCGGCTCATTTTTTGCTGCCCTCAGACGGCGGGCGGCCGCTCCGCGGCCTTGCCTTCGCGCAGGCCACGGGCGCGCGGGCGCGAAGGGCAGGCTGTGCGCGGGCCGCCTTCGCGGCCTCGCAGCTTCGCATGCCCTCAGACGGCGGGCGGCCGCTCCGCGGCCTTGCCTTCGCGCAGGCCACGGGTGCGCGGGCGGGAAGGGCAGGCTGTGCGCGGGCCGCCTTCGCGGCCTCGCAGCTTCGCATGCCCTCAGACGGCGGGCGGCCGCGCTGCGGCCTTGCCTGCGCGCAGGCCACGAGCGCGCGGGCGGGAAGGCCGGGGTTTGCGCGGGCCGCCTTCGCGGCCTCGGCACGCGAGGCGCGCCGACCGTCGCCTTCCTGGCCGCGTCGGGTGCGCTCGGTCACTCTGCCTCCTCGGCCCGCAGCATCATGGCGTGGAGGCGGCCGAGCAGGAAGGCGAAGGCGGGGTAGAGGCCGGCCGTCAGCGCGGCTTGGTAGATCGCCGGGG
This sequence comes from Falsiroseomonas bella, assembly GCF_003173615.1. Taxonomy (GTDB): domain Bacteria; phylum Pseudomonadota; class Alphaproteobacteria; order Acetobacterales; family Acetobacteraceae; genus Falsiroseomonas; species Falsiroseomonas bella. Next base: position 400,942 of record NZ_QGNA01000002.1, read on the forward strand.
CCGGCGGCGGCAGCGCAAGCGCCATCAGCGCGGTGAGCAGGTAGCCGAGCGCCGCGGCGCCGGCGGCAAAGACGCAGAAGGCCAGCCAGACCGCCAGGAAGCTCTGCCGCGCCAGAACGCGTCGCGAGGCCAGCGCTAGCCCATGCGCCACGAGCAGCGTCAGCACCCCGGTCCCGAGCGGCGCCAGCGTCAGCAGATCCTGCAGCAGCCCCAGCAGGAACACCGCCGCCGCCGGCATCGCGCCGGGGCGGAAGATGGACCAGAACACCACCTGCGGCAGCGTCACGGCCGGAACCAGGGCCGCCACCCCGGTCGGGCCGCCGGCCACCACCATCGCCAGCATGGCGCAGAGCGTCGGCAGCACCGCCCGCGCCCAGGCCTCCGCGCGGCGGAGCAGGCCGGGGGAGGGCTGGCGCCGCCCGACCACCTCCGGCCTCATCGCCGCGGGCGCGGTTCCGGCCGCGCGATCGCTTCGGGCGGCAGGATGCCGCCCAGGCCGAAATCGAACAGGCGCACCAGGTCGAGCTGTCCCAGGCGGGCGAACATGTCCACCTCGGGAACGCCGGACTCGCTCCAGCGCACCACGCCGACCGGCAGGCCGGCGGGAAAGGAGACGCCCTCCGCGCTGGTCACCAGCCGCTCGCCCTCGGCCGGCCGGATGCCTTCGGACCAGTGTTGCAGACGCGGCCGAGGCCCGTTGGTGCCGACCATCATCGCCCGGCCGCGGCTTCCTTCCAGCGTCACCGGGATGCGGCTGTTCATGTCGGTGGCCAGCAGCACCCGGGCGGAGCGGCGCCCCACCTCGGTCACGCGCCCGACGAAGCCCCGTTCGTCCAGCGCGATCTGGCCGCGGCGCACCGTGATCTCGGGTGGCGTCGCGATCAGCACGGCCCGGGCATAGACGCCCCCGGCATCGGACACCACGCGTGCCGTCTGGAAGGAGGGCGCGGCCTCCGGGATGAAGGCGAGCTGGCGGCGCAGCAGCGCGTTCTCGCTCTCGAGCGCGAGCGCCGCGGCCTGCCAGCGGCGCAGGCGCTCATTCTCCTCGCGCAGCCGGGCATTCTCCTCCCGGATCGCCAGCAGCTCGGGAAGGTCCGCGACGACGCCGCGCACCGCGCGCGCCGGCTCGGCGAAGGCGGCGTAGAAGGGGGAGAGCAGGTCGGCCAGCACCGTGCGCGCCCGCTCCGCCAGCATGGCGTCGGCCTTGCCCAGCAGCATGGTCCCGAAGGCAGCCGCGATCATCACCGGCAGAGACAGCCGCGACAGCGCCTGGCGGAGCGGGATGCTCAGTCGGATCAACCGCGCTTATCCCCTGTCAGGCAGGCGGCCTTCCCCTCGGCCGCCGCGCCCCATCAATACATGGTGCTGAGGACGTGGCGAAGCCGCTTCATTTCCTCAAGGGCCCGCCCGGTGCCGAGCGCGACGCAGGACAGCGCATCCTCCGCCACCACCACCGGCAGGCCGGTCGCGTTGCGCAGCACCTCGTCCAGCCCGTGCAGCAGCGCGCCGCCGCCGGTCAGCACGATGCCCTTGTCCACGATGTCGGCGGCGAGTTCCGGCGGCGTGTTCTCCAGCGCCACCTTCACCGCCTCGACGATCTGCGCCACCGGCTCATAGAGGCTCTCGGCCATCTGGCGGCGGCTGACCACGACTTCCCGCGGCACGCCGTTCATCAGGTCGCGGCCCTTCACCTCGGTCAGCGGGCCCTCGTCGCCCTCGGGCGGGGCGGCCGCGGCGCCGATTTCCATCTTGATCCGCTCGGCCGTGCTCTCGCCGATCAGCAGGTTATGGTTGCGGCGGATGTAGGAGATGATGGCCTCGTCCATCTTGTCGCCGCCCACGCGCACGCTGCGCGCATAGACGATGCCGCCGAGCGAGATCACCGCAACCTCGGTGGTGCCGCCGCCGATGTCCACGATCATGGAGCCCGAGGGCTCGGTCACCGGCAGGCCGGCGCCGATCGCGGCGGCCATCGGCTCCTCGATCAGCAGCACCTTGCGCGCCCCGGCGCTCTCGGCACTTTCCTGGATGGCGCGGCGCTCGACCGCGGTGGAGCCGGAGGGGACGCAGACGACCACCATCGGCGAGGCAAAGCCGCGGCGGTTGTTCACCTTGCGGATGAAGTGCTTGATCATCTCCTCCGCCGCCTCGAAGTCGGCGATGACGCCGTCGCGCAGCGGCCGGATGGCGGCGATGGAGCCAGGCGTGCGGCCGAGCATCAGCTTGGCCTCCTCGCCCACCGCCAGCACCTGCTTCTTGCCCCGAAGATCGGAGATGGCGACCACCGACGGCTCGTTCAGCACGATGCCGCGTCCCTTGACGTAGACCAGGGTGTTCGCGGTGCCGAGGTCGATGGCCATGTCGGCCGAGAAGAAGCCGAACAGGCGAGCAAACATGCGGAGGAACCTTCCGAGCGGGGCCGGTGGCCGGTGCGGCGCCGATCCGCGGCCCGGCGCGCCGGGCGCCCGGCCCGGGCGGGTTGCGGCGGGCCGGCACCTGCTGCTCACGGCTTCGCGGGTGGCGCGCGCGGCTGCCTTAGCCTTCCCCCGCCGCCCGCTCAAGCCCCGAAGCGGGCGAACCCATGCGCGCAAGGGGCGTTCCGCCTGCGTCACTTCGCTTCTGACAGGAGACGGAAGATGCGGAAACTTGCCATCGTCATCGGCTGCGCGGCAATGCTCGGCGCCTGCGGCCAGACCACGGGGGACCGGGCCGTTTCGGGCGGCCTGCTCGGCGCCGGCGCGGGCGCGGCCATCGGCTCGCTGACCGGCAGCGCCGGAACGGGCGCGCTGCTCGGCGGCGCGGCGGGTGCGGCCGGCGGCGCGCTGACCAGCCCCAGCCAGGTGGATCTGGGCCGGCCGGCCTGGCGCTGAGCCGCAGGCAATCGGGGCGGGGCCGGCTGGACCGGCCCCGCTAGCCCCGGCGCATCATCCGGCGCAGGGCGCCTTGCCCGGCGGCGACCAGCGGGCCGGCCCGCACCTTCCGCTTCGCCGGCTGCGCCTTCCGCCGGACTTCCAGCCTGGCGCCGTCCGGCGCCCGCATCAGCGTCAGCGTCCGGTCGTGATACACGTCGAGCCCCGGGCGATGGCCGATCGAGACGAGGGCGCTGTCGGCCAGCTCCTCCCGGAACAGCCGCATCATGGAATCCTGGTTCTCCTCGTCGAGCGCGGCTGTCGCCTCGTCCAGGAACACCCAGGCCGGCCGGTGGAGCAGCAGGCGCGCGAAGGCCAGCCGCTGCTGCTCGCCGAGCGACATCACCCGGTCCCAGCGCTCCTCCTCGTCGAGGCGCGCGCCGAACTCGCCGATCGCGCAGCGCTCCAGCGCGGCCCGCATCGCGGCGTCGGGGAACTTGCGCGGCGCCGCCGGGTAGGCGAGCGCCGCGCGCAGGCTGCCGAGCGGGATGTAGGGACGCTGCGGCATGAAGAACATGCGCTCGGGCGCCGGCGTGCGGATCTCGCCCGAGCCCCAGGGCCAGAGGCCCGCGATGGCGCGGAACAGCGTGGACTTGCCGGTGCCGCTCTCGCCGACGAGCAGCACCTTCTCGCCCGCCGCGATCTCCGCATTCGCGTCCTGGATGACCACGTTGCCGTCGGCGTGGCCGACCTGGAGATCCTTGAACGCCAGCACTTCCCGCCCGTCCTCGGTCGGGCCGACGACCAGGTTGATGGTCTGGTCGGCCTCGAGCGATTCCGCTGCCTCGATGCTGTCCTCCAGCGCGGCGACGCGCTCGATGTGGCTGCGCCAGTCGGCCAGCAGCGGATACTTGTCCACGAACCAGTTCAGGCTGCGCGTCACCTGCAGGAAGGCCTGGGTGATCTGCATGAGCACGCCGAGGGTGATGGCGCCGGCGAAGTAGCGCGGGCTCGCCACGATGATCGGCACCACGCCGGCCGCCATGCCGTAGGCGGAGGTCAGGTACATCAGCGCCCGCTCCCGCCCGTAGAGCTCGTTCATCACCGCCATCACGCGCCCGAAGGCGGCGCGCAGGCCGCGGTCCTCGTCCGGCTCGCCACGGATCAGCGCAACACCCTCGCTGTTCTCGCGGATGCGGATCAGCGCGAAGCGGTGGTCGCCCTCCGCCTGGTTGCGACGCATGTTGATGCTGACCATCGGGCCGCCGAGCAGGAAGGTCAGCAGGCTGCCCATCGTCGCATAGGCGAGCGCAGCCCAGACCATGTAGCCCGGCACCTCGAATTCGCTGCTGGCGAGCGCGATGTGCAGCGGGCCCGACAGCGTCCAGAGTACGCCGAGGAAGGTGGCGAGCGTGAGGATCGATCCGAGCAGCCCGACCAGCAGGTCCACCGCCATCGCTGTCGCCCAGCGCGTATTCTCGCTGATCCGCTGGTCGGGGTTGTCCGCCGCGTCGGGCATGAAGTTGAGCTGGTAGTGCGTGCCCGCCTTCAGCCAGCGCGACTGCAGATCCCACACCAGGGATCGGCGCCAGTCGAGGGATAGCATCTGCTTCGCCCAGAGCTGGGCGACGGCGCTGACCATGGCGGCGAACAGCAGCAGCAGCAGCGTCCAGAGCTGGCCGTAGAAGGCCGCCCTGTCCCGCGCCTCCAGCGCATCGAAGAAGTCGCGGTTCCAGGTGTTGAAGCGCAGCTCGACCAGGATCTGGAGCAGCGTCAGGCCGACCACCGAGAGCGTGTAGCCCCAGGCGCGGATCCGGTCCCCGGGCCTGCCATAGTAGATGCGGATGATGCGCCAGAACTGCGCGAAGAAGCCGCGCCTTGGCGGCGCCGGCGCGCCGACCGACTGGTCCTCGGGCGATGTCCCGCTCAAGGTTGTCGCGACGTGGGGGCTGGCGAGGCAGGAATGGGACGGAGCGCCTCCGGGTTCGCCCCGATCCGGTCCGCCGCCAGCGCGCGTCCGTTCTCGCCCGCGACGCCGCGACCCTCTGCGGCGAGTGTCGCGCCGGCCTTCAGCAGGTCGCGCAGCGCCTCGACGCTTCCGGGCGGGACCGTCACGACGGTGCCGTCCTCCAGCACCGCCCCGGTGACCTCGCCCTGCGGCGCGAAGTAGGGCGCCTTCACGATGCCCTGCACGGCGAGCGGCGCGGCCTGTTCCGCGGCGTCGCGTCCGGCTCGCCAGTAGAACCGCTCAACCACCACGGGCGCGGCCTCGGCGTCGGGCGCGAAGGCGAGCATGGTGATCACCGGCGCATGCCGCGCCCGGATGCCCCAGACCACGATGGGTCGGCCGGGCGGGGCGGCGGCGCGCACCGCGGCCCCGAATTCCGGAGGGAAGACGATCTGCGGCCCCTCGCGGAACAGGAGCGCGTCCGTCTCGCCGCGCGGGTTCAGCAGGTAGCGCTCCACGATGCCGGTGAACGCGGGAAGCTGCGTCGGGTCGAACCAGAAGTCGCTGGCGGGACTGCGCGTCGCGCGCTGCTGCGCGGCCGCGCCCGCGGGAAGGAGCAGGATGGCCAGCAGCAGCCGCCGGCGTCGCATGTGCCCGCTCCTGTTCCCGCTCCGGGCGGCGTCAGCGCCGGCGCACCAGGCCGACGACGAGGCTGACCAGGAACAGCACCACGAAGATCGCGAAAAGGATCTGCGCGACGCCGGCCGAGGCCGAGGCGATGCCGCCGAAGCCGAACAGCCCGGCGACCAGCGCGATGACGAGGAAGACCAGGGTCCAGTAGAGCACGGCGTGACCTCCGTCGATTGTGCGCGCTGCAACGCGCCCATCGGCCGTCGGTTGCCCTGCGCAACGGGCTGCCGTGAAGGCAGCCCGGCGGCCGGGTTCCTCAGCCCGTGCCCATCGGCAGGTCCCGCGTCACCGCCTGGTAGGTCGCGACGGCAAGCGCCGTGGGCTCGAAGGGCTTGGCGATGACGAAGGCCGGCTCGACCCGCCGCCCCGTCAGCAGCCGCTCGGGGTATGCGGTGACGAAGATCACCGGCGTCGCGTGCCGGGCGAGGATGCGCTCCACCGCGGAGGCGCCGTCGCCGCCATGGCCGAGATTGATGTCGGCAAGCACCAGGCTAGGGCGCTCGCTCTCGGCGATCGCCACTGCCTCGTCCTCGGTGGCGGCGACGCCGACCACGTCATGGCCGGCGCTCTCGACCAGCTGCTGCAGGTCCATGGCGATGATCGCCTCGTCCTCGATGATCAGGACGCGCGCGGCGGTGGCGGCGCGCAGCCGGTCGCGCGCCTTGGCGAGCTGCGCCTCCGCTTCGTCGGTGTCGAGACCGAGCACGGCGGCGGCGGTCGCGGCATCCAGCTCCTCGAGCGAGGTCAGCAGCAAGAGCATGCGGCCGAGGCGGGAGGGCTGCGCATGCGCAGCCTCGGGCATGCGCCGCGCGACGCGCGCGACACCGGCGAACAGCGCAAGCTTCGCGCCATCCGGCCCGGGCACGGGTGTCACGCCTTCGCGCAGCGCGTCCGCGACCATGGCGTCGCCGCCCTGCTGGCTTCCTGCAATCGCCCGCGCGAAGCGACGGGCAAACGGCAACGCCTCTAGCATCGCCGCGCGGTCCATGTCGCTCATCTGCACGTCATCCCCTGCTCTGCACTGGGCAACGCCGCGTGTCCATGCGATCCAGCCGCCTGACGCTGATATGCGGTGACGAGTGGATCGGCAAGACGAACGAGAGGTCCAGCGCGCAACCATCGCGGATTTGTTGCCGGAGCTGCGCGCCGCGGCTCGTCTGCTCACCGCTTCGCGAGCGGAGGCCGACGATCTGGTGCAGGAGGCGGTGTTGAGGATGCTGCGTGGCCTGCATGGCTTCGTCCTGCCGCCGGAACACGAGGGCGACCTGCGATCGGCGATGCGGCCCTGGGGCATGGCCATCCTGCGCAACGCCTTCCGCGAGGATTGGCGCCGCCGGAAGCGGGAGCAGGCCGGGATGTTGTCACGACCGTGCGAGGACGAGGGACGGAGCGGCGGACAGGAAACGATGGCGCGCATGCGCGACCTGTCGCGCGCGCTCGCCGCCCTGCCGCCGGCGCTGCGCGAGGCGCTGGTGCTGGTCGGCGCGCAGGGGCTGAGCCACGAGCAGGCCGCGGCGATCTGCCGCGTGCCGGTCGGCACGATGAAGGCGCGCGTCTCTCGCGCGCGTGATGCGCTGGCGAAGTCTCTCGGTCCTGTGATGCGGTAACGGATCTGCGACGCAACCGGGCAGGGGCCCCGGCCATAGAACAGGCATCAGGACGGGAGCGAATGATGCCCAACGAATTCCACGCGCAGCTCATCACCCTTCTGCCCCGGCTCCGGGTGCAGGCGCTCGCGCTCACGCGCAATCGCGCTGCAGCCGAGGATCTGGTGCAGGACGCGGTGGCGAACGCGCTGGCAGCGCAGGACAGCTTCACGCCGGGCACGAACTTCGCCGCGTGGATGCACCGCATCCTGCGCAACCGCTTCATCTCCACGCTGCGGAAGCAGCGCGACACCACGGACATCGAGGACCTGCCCGCGGGCGCCTTCGCGGTCGGCGCGACGCATGAGGACCGCCTCGTGCTCAAGGAGCTCGGCCGCGCGGTGAACCGCCTGCCGGTGGACCAGCGGGAGGCGCTTTTCATGGTGGTGCTGCAGGGCCTTTCCTATGAGGAGGTGGCCGGCGCGACGGGCTGCGCCGTGGGCACCGCGAAGAGTCGCGTGTTCCGCGCGCGCCGCCAGCTGCAGGCCTGGCTGATGGGCGAGGATCGCCCCACGCCGCGCGCCGAGCCGTCGCGTGCGGAGACGTCCCGGCATCGTTCCGCCGAACTTGGCGAGAATAGCGGCGCCGCGTAATATCGAGCCGGTCGGTGCCGCCGTCGGTGCAGGGCCGCGGCGGCATCGGGGACGGCGACCGGCATGGATGAGGACGAGAACCGTCAGAAGCAGACCGAGAACACGGCGCCCGCTGCCGCGGAACGGCCGGCGGGCGCCGAGAGCGCGTTCGACGTCTGGCTGCATGACCGGTTGCACCAGCTCTACGACAGCGTGACGCAGGAGCCGGTGCCGCCGGAGCTCGCGAAGCTGATCGAGGAGGACAAGCGCCGGCGCTCGAAGTGAGCGCCGGCTGCGGCAGCGTCAGGCCGCGGGTGCGGCCATGTCCTCCGGCGCGGTGCGCGCCCGCTTGACCAGCAGCTTGTTCAGCGCGTGCACATAGGCGCGGGCCGAGGCCACGATGGTGTCGGTGTCGGCGCCCTGGCCGTCCACCAGCTTGCCCTGCTCCTCCAGCCGCACGGTCACGCGCGCCTGCGCGTCGGTGCCGCCGGTCACGCTCTGCACGGCGTAGAGCTTGAGGTTCACCTCATGCGGGAAGGCCAGGCGCAGCGCGGCGAAGGTCGCGTCCACGCCGCCATCGCCGCCGGCCACGCCCTCGCGCACCTCGCCATCCACCTCGAGCTGGATGGAGGCGATCGGGCGGGTGTGCATCCCGGTGGAAACGGACAGGCCCGTCAGCTTGATGCGGTCGTTCGCGCGCACGACCTCGTCATCCACCAGCGCGACCAAGTCCTCGTCGTAGACGACCTTCTTGCGGTCGGCGAGGTCCTTGAAGCGCTTGAAGGCGTCGTTCAGGGCATTGTCGCCGAGCTCGTAGCCCATGGACTTCAGCTTGTCGCGGAACGCCGCGCGGCCCGAATGCTTGCCGAGCACGAGCGAGGAGGTGGACCAGCCGACGCTCTCGGGCGTCATGATCTCGTAGGTGGACTTGTCCTTCAGCACGCCGTCCTGGTGGATGCCGGACTCATGCGCGAAGGCGTTGCGCCCGACGATCGCCTTGTTCGGCTGCACGTCGAAGCCGGTGATGGTCGCCAGCAGGCGGGAGGTGCGAAGGATGTTCGGCGTCTTCACGCCGTTCTCCACCGGGATCGCGTCGTGGCGCGTGCGCAGCGCCATCACGATCTCCTCGAGGCTGGCATTGCCCGCGCGCTCGCCGATCCCGTTGATGGTGCACTCGATCTGCCGCACGCCCGCGCGGATCGCGGCCAGCGTGTTCGCCACGGCAAGGCCGAGGTCGTTGTGGTTGTGCGCCGAGAAGATCACGCGCTCCGCACCCGGCACGCGCTCTCGCAGCATGGTGAAGATCCGGCTGATGTCCTCCGGCACGGCGTAGCCCACGGTGTCGGGGACGTTGATCGTCGTCGCGCCGGCCTTGATCGCGGCCTCGACGCAGCGGCAGAGGAAATCAGGCTCGGTGCGAGTGCCGTCCTCGGCGCTCCATTCCACGTCGGCGGTGAGGTTGCGCGCCATGGTGACGGAGCTCGTCACCAGCTCCAGCACCTGCTCCGGCTCCATGCGCAGCTTGACGCGCATGTGCAGCGGGCTGGTCGAGACGAAGGTGTGGATGCGCCCGCGCGCCGCCGGCTTGATCGCCTCCGCCGCGCGCGCGATGTCGCCCGCCGCGGTGCGCGCCAGGCCGCACACCACCGGGCCGTCCTTGCTGAACTTCTGCGCGATGGCCTGCACGCTCTCGAAATCGCCGACGGAAGCGATCGGGAAGCCGGCCTCCATCACGTCCACGCCGAGCTCCGCCAGGGCCTCGGCCATGCGCAGCTTCTCCTCGAGGTTCATGGAGAAGCCGGGCGACTGCTCGCCGTCGCGCAGCGTGGTGTCGAAGACGATGATGCGGTCGGGGTCCAGGGTCCCGAAGGAGGGATGGGTGATCGGCATGAAGGCGTTCCTTGCGACTGTCGTTCCGCGGAGGCGCGCGCGGCGCCTATGCGCCCCCGAGGGGGCTTCCCCTGAGCGGACCCGGCCGTCAGCGACCGGGCGTCACGCCCAGGGGCGACGAAGTCGAAGGAGCGCGAGGGCGGCGGCCGGCCGCGGGCCAAGGCCGACCCGCAGGTCGGCGACAGGCTCGGTGCGGGGCACACGCGCGGTCATGGCGGGCGCAAGCTAGCGGCGCCGGCCCCGGGGTGCAAGCTTCGCGCAGCGGTACGCGGCGGCGCCTTCCTGCCGCCGCGCGCCGTCGCCGGGCCTCAGCGGGTGGACTGGCCCGTCCCGCTCGTGCCGCTGCCGGAGCTGCTGCCGCTGCTGCCCGACGTGCCGCTGCTGCCGGAGGTGCTGCTGCCCGAGTTGGTGCCGGTGCTGCCGCCGGAGTTGATGCTGCCGGTGCTGCCCGTGCCCGAGCTCGCGCCCGTCCCGGTGCTGCCCTGGGACCCCGTGCCCGTCATGCCGCTGCCCGATGTCTGGCTGGAGGACTGGGAGCGGCTGCCGCTGGTGCTGTCGCTGCCCTCGCGCATCGCCTGGCGGGCCTGCTGCAGCGCCTGCTGCACGCCCTGGCGATCACCGCGCTGCAACGCCTGCTCGGCCTGGCTCAAGGACTGCTCGATCCGCTGCTGGCTTTGCAGCGCATCGGCCTGGCGGAGCGTCCGGTCGGCCTCGTCCAGCGCCTGCCGGGCGCGGGACTGGTCGCCCTGCTGCATCGCATTGCGCGCTTCCCGCAGGGACTGGCGGAGGTCGCGCATCGCCTGCTGCTGGCGATCACGCTCGATGAGCAGGATCAGGACACCCTGGTCGTCGTTCCAACCAGCCTGCTGGTTGCCCCAGCCCCCACCTTGACCGGGGCCGAAGGTGCCCTGGCCGTACGGGCCCTGCCCGGAATAGGGGGAGGCCCCGGACTGGCTGCCGAAGCGCTGCCGGTCGTCGTCGCGCATGCCCATGCCGCCCTGGCCCATGCTGCCCATGCTGCCCTGACCCATGGTGCCCATACCGCGCCGGCGCTCCTCGTCGCGCCCGAGCCGGTAGCCGCGCTCGAACTGGTCGCGCCAGGACTGGTCGCCGCCGCTGCCGAACTGGCCCCCGCCATACTGGCTGCCGCCATATTGCGACCCGCCGAAGCGGTCCTGCCCGGCGCTGCCGCCCGTATAGCCCTGCGCTGCCGCGCCGCCGGCATGGCCCGCCAGTGCCATCCCCGCGGCCAGCGCCATGGCCGTCGTGATGTTCGTCTTCATCGCCATCTGCAATCTCCTTCCGTGCTGGAATGTCATGTCGCCAGACGCTGTCAGCGCTGGCGGAGTTCCGGCGGCAGGCCGACCATCGCCTGCTGCGTCTCGACCAACGCCTCGTTCGCGCGCCTGATCGCCTGGTTGCGCCGCTCGCTCGAGGGCTGCTGCGCCATCGCCTGGATCGCTTCGCGCAGGCTCTGCGCGGCCGTCAGCAGCCAATCCATCGAACGGCTGTAGTCGGGCATCAGCGCGTAGTCCTGCATGCCCCGGTAGCGTGGCGTATCCGGCAGGATGTCCGGCACGACGATCCACCAATCCGTGTCGCCGCTGCCGCCGCCGCCGTAGGACTGCGTACGGTCGCCGGCGCCGGAGGACCCCATCGAGCGGCGCCGCCGCTCGTCCTCGCGCCCGGCGCGGTAGCCGCGTGCGAAGGCTTCCCGGTCCGCGCGCTGCATGCCCTCGCTTCGGCGGTTGTCCTGCCGCCAGCGCTGCTGATCCATGGAACGGTCGTAGGAATCCGGCGACCTGCCGCGCCAATCCTGCCCCTGCCAGCGATCCTGCTGCTGCCACCGGTCCTGCTGCGCCGCGGCAGGCGGCGCGGCGAGGAAGGTGGCGCCCAAAAGCGCTGCGGCGATCGGGATCGGCGCCATGTGCTTTCGTGTCATCTGCGTTCCTCCTGCAGTCTCGTCGCGCCGCAGAGCCGACCGCACGGATCGAAGCGCATGGGCGGCCACTGGGCTCCGCAGGCTGGTGCGGCGCCCGCGGCAGATTGAACGCCCCGACCGGCCCGGCAGTCCGTGCTGCTACGTAGTCGCGACGCCCCCCGTCGGCCGCCGGCGCTGCGCAACGGTTGCCTAGGTAGCGACGCGGAGTGCGGCCGTCCGCCGCGCCGCCCAGGTCTCGCGCGGAGCCAGACAGCAACGGGAGCCAGCCGATGACGATTGCCAGGAGGAGCGTGCTGCCGCTTGCCGCGCTGCTTTGCGCCGGCCTGTCGGCCCAGCCCGTCCTCGCCCAGGACGGCCGCCCCGACAGCTACCCCTCCGCGGCGGCGACATGGGGGCAGCGTGACCGCATGGCCGGCGAAGCCTTCGAGCAAGGTTACCGCATGGGCCGGGAGGATGAACGACGCCGCGCGGGTCCGGCCCACGCGCTGAGCCTCGCCTGGAACGACCACGTGCAGCGCCGCGCCTATGGGCGGATGGAACGTGCCGTCCACCAGCTGCGGCGCGCGCTGGTGCTGCTGCGGCGCCAGGATCCCTCGCCGCGCGGCGAGCGCGCCCTGGCGCAGGCGCGGGAGGCGCTGATCCGGGTGCAGAACGCGATGACCTGGCTGCCGCCAAGGGCCGGAGAGCACCTGGAGCGCCGCTACGAACGGCGCTCCGGCCGGGGCATCGGCGCGGAGCGCGCCTCGGGCGGCTGGGCCAGCTGAACAGCGCCGGCCGCCCCGTTCAACTCGACAGGAGGGTCAGTCCATGCAGCACAGCAGGTCGGGCGGCGCGGCCGGAGGCGTTGCGACCACCGAAACCGACAACCTCATCGCCTCCGACAAGGTCGAGGGCACGCCGGTCTACGACACCGGCGGTGAGAGGCTCGGCTCCGTCTACAACCTCATGATCGAGAAGCGCTCGGGCAAGGTCCGCTATGCCGTGATGAGCTTCGGCGGCTTCCTCGGCATCGGCGAGCGCTACCACCCGCTCCCCTGGGAAAAGCTCACCTACGATCCGGCGCTCGGCGGCTATGTCGTGGACATCCCGCATGAGCGGCTGCAGGCGGCGCCGAGCTTCGCGCGCGACGAGACGCCGTGGCGCGATCCGCTCTACGGGGAGTCCCTCCACGGCTACTACGGCCTGCCTTTCCCGCGGATCTGACTGCTGCTGGCCGCACCGGTTGCCGGGCGGCCGGCGCCCGCGCAGCATGCGTGGATGGACACCGGCAAGACTTCCGACTTCCCCGCGGATTGGGAGGTCATCACCGCTGAGCGCCATGCGGCGCTGCGCGCGACACTCGACCTCGCCGCCACGCGCCACGCGCTGACGCGCCGCAAGCTGGCCGAAGCCGGGCTGACCCGGGCCGATCTCGTCACGCCCGCGGACCTTGCGCGCCTTCCGGTCACCACCAAGGCCGAGCTGATGGAGCGGCCCGCGGACGCGGTGCTGGACCTCGACGGCGCCGAGCTGCCGGAGGAACAGCGCGTCGTCTGGGACACGATGTACACCACCGGCAGCAGCAGCGGCCGGCCGACGCCCTTCGTCAGCACCACCTCCGACTTCTGGGACATCCTTGTCGTGCAGCGGCGGATGCTGGAGATCCGCGGCGTCACGCAGGGCGACCGCATCGCGAACCTCTTTCCGCTGACGCGGCATCCGCATGGCGCCTTCATCCGCGTGCTGCACGCAGCGGCCGCGCTGCACATCCCGGTGGTCAGCGCGCTGCCCGGCAATCCGGGGCCGGGCTTCACCGTGGGGCAGGAGCTGGACGCGGTCGTCGCGACGCTCGCGCGGGCGCGCCCGACCATCCTCTGGGGCGTGCCATCCTACATGCGACGCGTGGTGGCGCGCGCGGGCGAGCTCGGCGTCGCGCTGCCCGACATCCGCCTGGTCTTCGTCACCGGCGAGGGCCTTTCGGAGGAGGGCAGGGGAGACCTGCTGGCGCGCCTCGCCGCGATCGGCGCGCCGGATGCGCGGGTCTCGATCAGCTACGGCATGACGGAGATCCAGGGCGGGCTGGTGGAATGCGCCGCGGGCCAGGGCCTGCACAACCCGCATCCCGAGGCCATTGCGATCGACGTGGTGGACCCCATCACGCATGCGCCGCTGCCGGATGGCGAGGAGGGGTTGATCCTGCTCTCCCACATGCGCCGCCGCGGCACGCTGCTGCTGCGCTATGCGGTGGGCGACCTCGGCGTTCGCAGCACCGCGCGCTGCCCGCATTGCGGCCGGGTGACGGAGCGCATCCTCGGCACGCCGCGCCGCGCCGACGATCTCACCAAGATCCGCGGCATGCTGGTGAATCCGGCGCTCGCCCTCGCGGCGGTGGAGGGCGTGGCCGCCGTGCGCGACTTCCGGTTCGAGATTTCCCGCAGCGGCGCGCTCGGCATGGACGAGTTCATGCTGACGGTGGTGGCCGAACCAGGCGCGGCACCGGAAGGGCTGCTGGCACAGCGCGTGAAGGATGCCATCGGCGTCACCCCGCGCGTGACGCTGGTGGAGCGGATCGAGGGCGAATCGTGGAAGGCGAAGCGCTGGCTGGATCAGCGGGGCGGCTGATCGAACGCCTTACCCGCCGCGCCCATGTAGAGCTTCGCCACCCGGTCGTCCGAGGCCAGCGCCGCCGCGGAATCCTCCAGCACGATCCGTCCCATCTCCATCACCACCGCCCGGTCGGAGACGGCGAGCGCGCGCTTGACGGACTGCTCCACCAGCAGGATGCCGCGCCCCTGCGCCGCCAGATCGCGAATGGTCGAAAAGACCTGCTCCGCCAGCCGCGGCGCGAGGCCGATGGAGGGCTCGTCCAGCATCACCACGCGCGGGTCGAGCAGCAGCGTGCGCGCCACCTCCAGCATCCGTTGCTCCCCGCCCGAGAGCGTGCCTGCGAGTTGCCCGATGCGCTCGCGCAGGCGGGGGAAGACGTCCAGCGCCTGCTCGACGCGCCGCGCCAGCAGCGCCGCGTCGTCCAGCGCATAGCCGCCCATGCGCAGGTTCTCGCGCACCGTCAGCTTCGGGAAGACGCTGCGCTCCTGCGGTACATAGGCGAGGCCGGTGAGCAGCACGCCGCGCGGCGTGAGCCCATCCAGGCTGCGATCCGCGACCGCCACATGCCCGGTGCGCCCCGGCAGCAGGCCGAAGAAGGCGCGCAGCAGCGTGGACTTGCCCGCGCCGTTGTGCCCGAGCAGGCACAGCACCTCGCCCGGCGCGACGCTGAGCGAAACATCCTCCACGATCATCCGCCCGCCATAGCCGGCGGAGACCGCCTCGGCCTTCAGAAGCGCATTCTCAGCCAAGATAGGCCTCGATGACCGCTTCGTCCGACTGCACGGCCTCGGGCGGTCCATCCGCCAGCACCGCGCCCTGGTGCATCACGATGATCCGTCCGGCGAGCCCCATGATGAACTCCATGTTGTGCTCGACGATGAGGAACAGACCGCCCTGGTCCGCATGCGCCCGCCGCAGGAAGCGCCCGAGTGCATCGAGCAGGCCGGGATTGATCCCCGCAGCGGGCTCGTCCAGCAGCAGCCAGCGCGGCCGCGTCATCAGCGCACTCGCGATCTCCAGCATCCGCCGCTGCCCGAAGGAGAGGATCGAGGCCGGCGCGTCGGCATAGGCATCGAGCGTCGCGAGCCGCAGCAATTCCTCCGCCCGCGCGGCCGCGCCACCGGGCAGCGCTTCCTGCCGCGTGAAGGCGCGCAGCAGCGCGGAGGCGAAGCTGCGCGGCCGCGCGGCGAAGAGCAGGTTTTCGCGCAGCGTCCATTCGGGGAAGACGCGGCATTCCTGGAAGGTGCGCGCCAGGCCGAGCGCCGCGCGCCGCTCCGGCGGCAAGCCGGTCACGTCGCGTCCGTCCAGCGTCACGCGTCCCGCATCCGGAAACTGCCGCCCCGCGATCATGTCGAAGAGCGTCGTCTTGCCCGCGCCGTTGGGCCCGATCAGCCCGACGATCCCGGCCTCCGCAATGGCGAAGCCGGCCCCGTCCAGCGCCCGCACGCCGCCGAAGTTCTTTGTCAGATCGCGCGCTTCCAGCAGCATCAGGCCGCGGCTGCCCTGCGCCGGAACACGCGCGCCAGGATGCCGGCCAGGCCTTCCGGCGCGAAACGCATCAGCATCACCAGCGCCACGCCGAAGAACACCAGCCGCCATTCCGCGGCGACGCGCAGGTATTCGGGCAGCGCGACGAACAGCAGCGCGCCGAGCAGCGGCCCCGAAAGCCGCCCCGCGCCGCCGATGATCACGATCAGCACCAGGTTGATGCCCTCGAGATACTCGAAGGAGGCCGGCGCCGAGACGCGCAGGAAGGCCGCCTTCACCGCACCGCCCGCGCCGGCGATGGCGGCGCCGATCGCGAAGGCCAGCACCTTGCCAGCGGTGACGTTCACGCCCTTCGCGGCCGCCAGCGTCTCGTCCTGCCGGATCGCCACCAGCATCCGGCCGAAGTCGGAGCGGATCAGCAGCGCCGAGATCGCGAAGGCCACCGCCGTCGCGCCCACCGCGAAGGCCGCGAAATCCGGCAGGCGGCGGAAGGCGAAGTCCAGCCCGAGCAGGGTGAAGCCTTCGGGTCGCGGGATGCCGGGCAGGCCGACGGGTCCGCGCGTCAGCTCCTCCCAGTTGTTCATCACCGCATGCAGCACGAGGCCGAAAGCGAGCGTCGCGATCATGAAGAAATGCGTGCGCAGCCGGAGCGTCACGGCGCCGAGCGCACCACCCGCCACGCCCGCCACCACAGCCGCCAGCGGCAGCGCGCCCCAGAAGCTCCAGCCGTGATCCACGGCGAGGATGCCGAGCGTATAGGCGCCGAGCCCGACGAAGGCCGCATGGCCGAGGCAGACCAGCCCTGCATAGCCGAGCATGATGTTCAGCCCGATCGCCGGGATCGCATAGGTGCAGGCCAGCGCCAGGATATGCAGCAGATAGGGCGGCAGCCCGCCCTGCGCGATGCCCCAGACCAGCGCCGGAACGGCGAGGCAGAAGGCCAGCACGGCCATGCGGCTCATCCGTGGTCGTCCCGGGTGCGCAGGCCGAACAGCCCCTGCGGACGCAGCAGCAGGACGACGACGATGGTGCAGAACACCACCACGTCCTTCCAGTCCGTCGGCAGCACCAGCGTCGAGGTCGCCTCGATCACGCCGATGGCGAGCCCGCCGAGCACCGCGCCGGGGATCGAGCCCATGCCGCCCAGCACGATGCCAGCCAGCCCCTTCACCAGCGGCAGGTCGCCCATCTGCGGGAAGACCAGGAACAGCGGCCCGAGCAGCGCGCCGCCGATCGCCGCCAGCGCCATGGACAGCGCGAAGGCGAGCTTGTGCGTCGCCTCCACGTCGATCCCCACCACCAGCGCGCCGCGCGGATTCTGCGAGACGGCGCGCAGCGCGGTGCCGAGCTTCGTCAGGTGCAGGAAGGCGAAGAGCGCCGCGACGCAGGCGGCGCCCACCGCGATGATCAGCAGGTGCTGCACCGCGAAGGAAAGCGGGCCGAGCTGCACCGTCGCGCGCGTCGCCTGCACCGGGAATTGCAGCGCATTCGGCCCGAACACCGCGACGACCGTGTTCTGGATCACCAGTACGAGGCCGAGCGAGGCAATCACCTGGTTGCGCAGATTGCCGCGCAGCGGCGCGAAGACGCCACGTTCCAGAAGCGCGCCGATCAGGATCAGGAACAGCACCGCGCCGGCCACCGCCAGCAGGTAGTTGTCGAAGACCCGCATGAAGATGGTCTGCGCGACATAGCCGCCCAGCATGAACAGCGCGCCATGCGCGAAGTTCAGCACATGCATGACGCCGTAGATCAGCATCATGCCGAGCGCGACGAAGACATAGATCGAGCCCATCATCAGGCCGTTCACGGCCTGCTCGGCGAAGGCCAGCATGCGGACGCTCAGCCCGCGCCGCAGCCCGCCGCGAGCTCCGCCGGATAGAGGATGCTGCGCTTCCCGTCGGCGCACCATTCGGTGACATAGACGGGCGGATGCGCCTGGCCTTCGGCGTCGAACTTGATCAGCCCCGTGACGCCCTGGTGCTCGATGCGGGCCAGCGCGTCGCGGATGCGCGACCCCTGCAGGCTGCCAGCAGCGCGGATCGCCGCGGCCGCGACCATCAGGCCGTCATAGGATTGCGCGGCGAAGCCGTGCGCCTCCTCGTTGAAGCGGGCGCGGTAGCGTTGCGAGAAGGCCTGGATGCGCGGGATCGGCGCGTTCGGCGGGAAGGCATTGTACTGCACCATGCCGTTCAGCCGCTGCGCATCGAGCCGCGCCAGGAAGCGGTCCGATCCCATCGCCAGCGTGCCGATCAGCTGCACAGGCAGCCCGGCCGCGCGGATCTGGCTGATGGCCAGGCTGCCTGGCTCCTCGTCCATGAACAGCATCACGGCCTTGGCGCCGGAATTGCGGATGTTCGTGATGTGGGCGGAGAAATCCACCTCGCCCACGTTGAAGTAGCCCGTGTAGGCGATCGGGAAGCCCTGGGGCAGCGCTTCCTGCATGCCGCGCACGCCGCCGCGGCCGGCATCGTTGTTCCAGGCGATGAAGGCGATGGGCTTCCAGTCGCGCTGCGCCACGAAATCGGCCAGCGCCTTGCCGAGCATGTCGTTGTGCGCGTTGACGCGGAAGACCCAGCGGTTGCGCTGCTTCGTCAGGCCGGGTCCGGTCGGCACCGTCATGATGAACGGCACCTCGTTCTCCTCGGCGATCGGCGCGACGGCCGGCACAACGCCGGAAGAGAGCTCGCCCAGCACCACCGGCACGCGGTCCACGGTGGTCAGGCGCTGCATGGAGGATGCGCCCTCGGCCGGGTTGCCGCGGGTGTCGTAGACCTTGAGCTCCACGCGCAGCCTGCGCCCGCCGACCTCGATGCCGCCGGCCTCGTTCAGCTCGTCGCGCGCCAGGTTGAAGCCATTCATCTGGAAGCGCCCCGGCGCGGCCAGCGGGCCGGACAGCGCGGTGAGGATGCCGAGCGTCGCGGTGCCGCCTTGCGCCCGCGCGCCGCCCGCGCCGGCGAGTCCGGCGGCCAGCGTGGCCACGAAGGTCCGACGATGCAGCTTCGACATCCTGCCTCTCCCTTCTTCCGCGCCGCTGGCGCGGTGTTGGCGCGGAGCCTAGGCTTGCGAAGTTGTTCGGACAAGCCGGAGGGACGGATGGCGGCGGCGGGGGAGAGCGCGGGCGCGGTGCTGCTGCGGGCGATGGCGGCGCGTGGCGTGCGGCACCTCTTCGCCAATTCGGGTACTGACTTCCCCTCCGTCATCGAGGCCTATGCGCGTTCGCCGGAGGGTCTGCCGCGGCCGATCCTCTGCGCGCACGAAAACCTCGCCATCGGCATGGCGCATGGCCACGCGATGGTGTCGGGCCAGGCGCAGGCGGTGATGGTGCATGTGAATGTCGGCGCGGCGAATGCGCTGGGCGGGCTGTTCAATGCCGCGCGCGAATTCGTCCCCGTGATCTTCCTCGCAGGCCGTACGCCGCTGCTGGAAGCGGGCGCCCCCGGCGCGCGCAGCCTCAACATCCACTGGGCGCAGGAGATGTTCGACCAGGGCGCGATGCTGCGCGAGGCGGTGAAGTGGGACTACGAGTTGCGCCGCCCGGAACAGGCCGAGGCCGCCGTCGCGCGCGCCCTCGCCATCGCCGGCTCCGATCCGCGGGGCCCGGTCGCGCTGATGCTGCCGAGGGAGGTGCTGGCCGCGCCGGTGCCCGAGATGCCGGAGCGCGCGGATCCGCCCGCCGCCGCGCCGACCGCGCCCGATGCAACGACTGTCGCCCTGATCGCCGCTGCGCTCGCCTCTGCCGAGCGGCCGCTGGTCATCACCGCCTCCGCCGGGCGCGATACGGCGGTACCGGCGATGCTCGCCGATCTCGCGGAGCGCTTCGCGCTGCGCGTGGTGGAGTATCGGCCACGCTTCCACAGCCTCGACAACGCGCATCCGATGCATGGCGGCTTCGAGGTGGATCCCTGGCTCGCGGAATCCGACGCGATCCTGGTGCTGGAATGCGACGTGCCCTGGATCCCGGCGCATCGCGCGCCGCGGCCGGATGCGCGGATCTTCCACGCCGGTCCGGACCCGCTCTTCGCCCGCTACCCGATGCGCGGCTTCGGGGGGGAGGCGGCGCTGCCCGTCCGCGCCGCCCAACTCCTGCCCGCGCTCGCCGCTGCGCTGGCGGCCGAGGCGCCGGCGCATGCCGCCCGCATCGCCGCGCGCGGCGCGGCCATCGCCGCGGCGAATGCGACGGCGCGCGAGCGCGGCCTTGCCGCTGCGCGCGATCCTGGCGGCGCGGAGATGAGCATGGCCTTCGTCACCGCGCGCCTCGCGGCGGCCCTGGGCGGGCCGGCGCCGGATGCGCTGCTGGTCAACGAATACCCGCTGGTCCGCCCGGCGATGACGCTGCGCCACCCGGCAAGCTTCTTCGGCTCATCCCCCGTCGGCTCGCTCGGCTGGGGCCTGCCGGCGGCGCTCGGCGCCAAGCTCGCCGCGCCCGATCGGCTGGTGGTCGCCGCCCTCGGCGACGGGTCCTACCTGTTCGCCAATCCCGTGGTCTGCCACCAGGCGAGCGCGGCCGAGGGGCTGCCGGTGCTGAGCGTGATCTTCGATAACGGCGGCTATGGCGCGGTGAAGCGCGCCACGACCGCGATGTATCCGCAGGGCGCCGCGGTCGCCTCGGGCCGGATCCCGCTCTCCGATTTCGGCGCCGTCCCCGACCATGTCCGCATCATCGAGGCCTGTGGCGGCCGCGGCTGGCGGGTGGAGCGCGCCGAGGACCTCGATGCGGCGCTGCAGGCGGCGATCGCCACGGTGCGTGCCGGCACCCAGGCGCTGGTCTCGGTTCGCTGCCGCTGAGGCGGCCAGTCGAAGAGGCGAAACCTCAGTCGGCGCGGCCGATCGGCCTGATCTCCACCCGGCCGACGTCGCGGATGCCGAGCTCCCGCGCGCTGCGCGGCGACAGGTCGATGATCCGTCCGGGCGTGAAGGGCCCCCGGTCGCTGATCACCACGGTGGTGCGCGCACCCGTCCGCAGGTTCGTCACCTCCGCCACCGTGCCGAAGGGCAGGTGCCGGTGGGCCGCATGGTTCGCTGCGGGATCGAAGGGCCGGCCATTCGCCATGGGCCGCCCATTGAAGCGCTTGGCGTAGATCGCCGCGCCTCCCTCCTGGGGGTCGAAGGCCTCGGCCTGGAAGGGCGCCAGCAGGACCAGCGCGAGGAGGGCGTGCGACGGGATCCGTCGCCAGGGGGTCGCTCTCATGCGGGGCAAGGAAGCCCGCAACGGCCGATGTTGCAACCCCGGGCCGGTCCGCCGGGCGCAAGTCCTTGATCCAGCGCAAGGACAGGGGCAGGCCTGCCATGGTGGAAAGGGTGCCATGCTGGCCAACTGCCTCGCCGACCTGACTGCCATCGGCCCCGGGGGGGTGCCCGCCGTGGCGCTCGCCCTGTTCCTCGCCGGCCTCGCGGGGGGAGCCACCCATTGCTCGGGGATGTGCGCGCCCTTCGTGCTGGCCCAGGCCGGCGCGCGGGCCGATCGGAGCGCCGGCGGGGGCATGCTGGCCCGGCTCTCCGGCGCGGCGCTGCTGCCGTACCATCTTGGCCGGATGCTGGGCTATGCGCTGCTCGGCGCCGTGGCGGGGGCTGGTGCGGGGCTGGTCACCCAGCTCAGCGGCATGCGCTGGCTGCTCGCCCTGCTGCTGCTCGGGGCGGCCGTACTGATGGCGCTGCAGGCCTCCGAGCGCCTGCCCGAGCGCTTCCGCCCGCATGGCCGCCTCGCGATCCCCGCCCTCCCGGGCCTGTCCGCCCGGCTCGGAGGGCTGGTCGCGCCGTTGCTGGCCGCCCCCACCGGGCTGCGCGGCGTGGGGCTTGGCCTCGCCCTGTCGGCGCTGCCCTGCGGGATGCTCTACGCAGCGCTGGCCGGCGCCGCCGCCACGGGGAGCGCGCTGGCCGGCGCCATCGCCATGGCCGCCTTTGTGCTCGGCACCGTGCCGGCGCTTGTCGGCGTCGCGCTGCTCGGCCGGCTGTTCCTCCGCCGCGCCGGCGCCGGGCTGCAACTGGCAGGCGCCGTGCTCTTCGCCCTGAACGCGGTGGTGCTGGCCGGCATGGCCTGGCGGCTGGTCGCCTGAAGAACGCGTTAACCGGCAGCCGCTAAGCCTCGGGCCGTTCCCAGGACGGGGCCGTCATGTCCACGCCGGTCGTCCCGGTCACGGTATCGGGGACCGTGCCGGACACCATCTTCGAGAATGCCCGCCCCGGCGACTGGATCGCGACCCTCGATCTCTCGGGGGGCGTGCTCGAGGTTGCGCTCACCGGCGCCGACGCCAACCGCTTCGACGCCGCCTTCGACCGCGCCGCGCAGCGCCTTCTGATCACCCCGGTCGAGCGCTTCGACGCCGAGGGCCTGGGCGCCCACGTCTTCGCTTTCGGTCTTGCGGTCCGCACCGCCGCCGGCTGGCAGGACCTGCCGCAGGGCTGGCAGGTCGCGCTGCGCGACCTGGACGACACGCCGCCGCAGGCGCTGCGCTTCCTCTCCGGCGGCGCCGTGCTGTCGGATGATCCCGGCGCGGTCATCGGCACGCTCGCCGCAGAGGACCCGGACACGCCCGGCCCGCTCTCCTATCGCGTCGCCTGGCCGGACGACGCCTTCTTCGTTGTTGAGGGCGACGTGCTGCGGCTGCGCGACGGCGTCGCCCTCGCCACCCTGGCCGACACGACGCGCCCCGTGCTGATCGAGGTCTGGGACGGGCTCCAGGGCGCCGCCTTCAGCCTGGACGTCACCATCCTGGCGACCGGCCCGGCGGTGAACGTGATCCTGGGCACGGAGGACCCG
Source organism: Falsiroseomonas bella (assembly GCF_003173615.1). Taxonomy (GTDB): domain Bacteria; phylum Pseudomonadota; class Alphaproteobacteria; order Acetobacterales; family Acetobacteraceae; genus Falsiroseomonas; species Falsiroseomonas bella. Next base: position 423,313 of record NZ_QGNA01000002.1, read on the forward strand.
GATTCCCTCTCGGGCGGCGTGGGGGCCGACTTCATCCTCGGCCTTGGCGGCAATGACGGGATCAACGGCGGCGCCGGCAACGACATCCTGGAGGGTTGGGCGGGCAACGACGCCCTGGACGGCAGCCTCGGCAACGACACGCTCGACGGCGGGGCGGGCAACGACGTCATCTGGGGCGGCGGCGGCGGCGGCGGCAACGACGTGCTGCGCGGTGGCGAGGGCAACGACACGCTGCGCGGGCAGAACGGCGAGGACACGCTGGATGGCGGCGCCGGCCGCGACGTGCTGGACGGCAATGCCGGGCAGGACTCGCTCGATGGCGGCGAGGGCGACGATCTGCTCAACGGCAGCGCCGGCAACGACACGCTGTCCGGCGGCGCCGGCAACGACACGCTGATTGGCGGCACCGAACTCGCGTGGCTCGACGGCGGCGACGGCGCGGACTCGCTGCTCGGCGGCGCCTCGGGCGACACGCTGCTCGGCGGCGAGGGTGCGGACACGCTCGATGGCGGCGGGGGCGCGGACCTGCTGGCCGGCGGCGCGGGCGACGACACCTATGTTCTGTCGGGGCCGGGGCCCGCGATCACCGAAGCCGAGGACGAAGGCTTCGACACGATGATCGTCGGCTTCGCCGCGACCATCGCCGGCGGCGTGGAAGTCCTGCGCCTGCGCGAAGGCGCGGGCGACCTCGCGGCCTATGGCGCCGCCCTGGCCGACCGCCTCCTCGGCAACGCCGGCGCCAACCTGCTGGCCGGGGCGGGCGGCGCGGACACGCTGGATGGCGCGGACGGCGCCGACACGCTCGATGGCGGGGAGGGGGGCGACGTGCTGCTCGGCGGCAACGGCGCCGACAGCCTCGCCGGCGGCGCGGGCGCCGACCGTCTGGAAGGCGGGGCGGATGCCGACACGCTGGATGGCGGGGCGGATGCGGATTCGGCGGAGGGTGGAGAGGGCAGCGACCTGCTGCTCGGCGCGGATGGCGCCGACTCGCTGGAGGGGGGCGCCGGCAACGACACGGTCTCGGGCGGCGGCGGCGACGATGCGCTCTCGGGCGGGGCGGGAGTGGACAGCCTTGCCGGCGGCCTCGGCGCCGATCTGCTGGACGGCGGGACCGAGGATGACACGCTCGCCGGCGCCGAAGGCGACGACACGCTGCGCGGCGCCGAGGGCAACGACCGGCTGCAGGGTGAAGCCGAGGCCGACCTGATCGATGGCGGGGCAGGGCTCGACACGCTGGAGGGCGGCGCGGGCGACGACCTGCTGCTTGGGGGCGCCGGTGCCGACAGCCTGATCGGCGGCCTCGGCGCCGACACGCTCCTCGGCGGCGCGGATGCGGACACGCTGGCCGGCGGCGACGCGCCCGACCTGCTGCGCGGGGAGGACGGGAACGATTCGCTGCGCGGCGACGCGGCCGAGGACGTGCTCGAGGGCGGCGCCGGAAATGACCGGCTGCGCGGCGGCACGGGGAACGATGCGCTGCTGGGCGAGACCGGCGACGACTCGCTGCAGGGGGAGGATGGCGACGACCTGCTTTCGGGCAATGCGGGCGGCGACGTGCTGGACGGCGGCGACGGCAGGGACCTCCTGCTCGGAGGCGACGGCAACGATTCGCTCGTGGGCGGAGCCGGCGACGACACGCTTGCCGGTGGCCGCGATGCCGACATGCTGGACGGCGGATCGGGCCGGGACAGGCTGGATGGCGGGGGCGGGGACGACCTGCTGCGTGCCGGCCCCGACGGCGGCGCCGAGCTGCGCGGGGGGGAGGGGGCCGACACGCTGGATGGGACGGCCGGCGAGGGAGTCGGCAGCCTGTTGATCGGCGGCCTCGGCAACGACACCTACCTGGTGGATGCGCTGTCCGATCGCCTGCTGGAAGAGCCCGGCGCGGGCATCGACACGGTCCGCGCGCTGCTGGAGGCGGGCGCCTACGCCCTGCCTGCCGACCTGGAGCAACTCGTGCTGCTCGGCGGCACGCTGACGGGGCACGGCAATGCGCTGGCCAACCGCATCGAGGGCAACGAGCTGGCGAACCTGCTGACCGGCGGCGCGGCGGCTGACACCCTGATCGGCGGCGCAGGCAGGGACACGCTGATCGGCGGACAGGGCCAGGACGTCTTCGTGCTCGGAGCCGGCGCCGGGGCGGACGTGATCTCCGATTTCCGGCCCGGAGAGGATGTGCTGATGCTCGCTGGCGCCGGCCACGCGACCGCCGCGGCGGCGCTTGCGGCGTTCCGCGCCGTCGGCGGCGGGCTTGAGCTGCCGATCACCGGCGGCTCGGTGCTGCTGGAAGGCATCGCCGCCGGCACGCTGCGCGCCCAGGACATCCTGATCGGCTGAAGCGGCCCGACGAGCGCGGGGGCGTCAACTACCGCACGATGTCCCGATAGGCGTGCCAGGTGGCGTGGCCGACCAGCGGCAGCACCAGCGCAAGCCCCAGGAAAAAGGGCACCAGCGCCATCGCCGTGAACACCACGATCAGCCCGGCCCAGAAGGCCATGGCGCGCCAGTTGTCGAGCGTGGCGCGGATCGAGATGACGATCGCCTCGATCGCGGAGATGTCGCGATCCACCAGCATCGGGATGGACACCGCGGCGACCGCGAAGGCGACGGAGGCTAGGACGAAGCCCGCGCCGGTGCCGATCACCAGGAAGGGCACCAGCTGGTCCGAGCGCAGCAGCGCCAGCGGCAGCGTCTCGATCGAGGGGCTGAAGCCGAGGCCGAAGAACACCATGAACAGCAACCCGGCGAGCCGTACCCAGAACAGGTTGATCAGCAGCAGCACGGCGCCCATCAGCGCGAGCTGCGGCCCGTTGCGGCGGAAGGCGGTGAAGGCGATGCCGAGCGAGACCGGCTCGCCGAGTTCGCGCCGGCGGCTGGTCTCATAGAGCCCGGCGCCCAGCAGCGGTGCGACCAGGAAGAAGCCGGCGACGGCCGGCAGCACGGCCCAGAGCGCGTCCACCGCGATCAGCAGCAGCACCAGCGCCCAGCTCGCCGCGACGATCGCGCCACCATAGAAGAAGCCGATATGCGGCGTGGCCATCAGGTCGCGCCAGCCCGCTTCGAGCCATCGCCACGGGCGGTCGTTCGGCACGACGTGGATGGTCGGGCGCGCGCCCGCCACTGCCGGTGCGGCAGGTTCGGCGGTTTCCGTGGTCATCGTCGGCTCTCCTCCCCAGGGGCCCGGGTGTGATCGCAACAGCATAGGCGCTGTGCGGTGCAGCAAGACTTGATCCGCATCAAGGACGCTGACCACCTGGGAGGGTCTTCTTGCCGCACGCGCCGGTCGGCCCGCGACCTCGGCGCGCGGAGGGGAGATCCGACCTCATGTCAGCAACAGGCTATGCCGAAGGGCTGGCCGCACCCGCCACGGGCGCACACAGCGCCGTGCGGGTCGATGCCTATGTGGAGGCGCCGATTCGCGCCTTCGCCATCGCCACCGTCTTCTGGGGCGTGGTGGGCTTCCTCGTGGGGGTGGTCATCGCCTCCCAACTCGCCTGGCCGCTCCTGAACCTCGACCTCGAATGGACCACCTTCGGCCGCCTGCGGCCGGTGCACACCAGCGCCGTGATCTTCGCCTTCGGCGGCAACGCGCTGCTCTGCACCAGCCTCTACGTCGTGCAGCGAACCTGCCGCGCCCGCCTGTTCGGCGGCGACGCGATGGGGTGGTTCCTCTTCTGGGGCTACCAGTTCGTCATCGTCGCGGCCGCGCTGGGCTACGTGCTCGGCGTCACGCAGGGCAAGGAATATGCCGAGCCCGAATGGTACGTGGACCTGTGGCTGACCGTGGTGTGGGTGCACTACCTGGTCGCCTTCGGCGGCACGATCATCCGCCGCGAGGAGCCGCACATCTACGTGGCGAACTGGTTCTACCTCGCCTTCATCATCACGGTGGCGATGCTCCATATCGGCAACAACCTGGCGCTGCCGATCACCATGGGCCATTCGAAGAGCTACGGCCTGGCGTCCGGCGTGCAGGACGCGATGATCCAGTGGTGGTACGGCCACAACGCGGTGGGCTTCTTCCTGACCGCAGGCTTCCTCGGGATGATGTACTACTTCATTCCGAAGCAGGCGGAGCGGCCGGTCTATTCCTACCGCCTGTCCATCGTGCACTTCTGGTCGCTGATCTTCCTCTACATCTGGGCGGGTCCGCATCACCTGCACTACACCGCGCTGCCCGACTGGGCGCAGACGCTGGGCATGGTGTTCTCGATCATGCTGTGGATGCCGTCCTGGGGCGGCATGATCAACGGCGTGATGACGCTCTCCGGGGCGTGGGACAAGCTGCGCACCAACCCGGCGCTGCGCTTCTCCGTCACCGCCGTCGGCTTCTACGGCATGTCCACCTTCGAAGGCCCGGTCATGTCCATCAAGGCGGTGAACGCGCTGAGCCACTACACGGACTGGACCATCGGCCACGTCCATAGCGGCGCGATGGGCTGGGTCGGCTTCGTGACCTTCGGCGCGCTCTACTGGCTGTTCCCGCGCCTCTGGAACAAGCAGCGGATCTACTCCGAGAAGCTGATCTCCTGGCACTTCTGGATCGCGACGCTCGGCATCGTGCTCTACATCACCGCGATGTGGGTCTCGGGGATCCTGCAGGGCCTGATGTGGCGCGCCTACGACGAGAACGGCTTCCTGCAGTACAGCTTCATCGAGACCGTCGCGGCGATGCACCCCTACTACGTGATCCGCGTGATGGGCGGGCTGCTCTACCTCACCGGCGCGCTGATCATGGTCTACAACCTCTGGATGACCGTCACCCGCGGCGAGAGCGAGGAGGCGGTCGCCGCCCCCGCGCCTGCGTCCGCCGTGTCGGCCGCCGCCGCGTGAAGGAGGGCGGAGCGATGAAGTGGTTCAATCACGCCGTCATCGAGAAGAACGTGATCCTGATGGGCGTGCTCACGCTCATCACGGTCTCGATCGGCGGTCTCGCGCAGATCGTGCCGCTGTTCACCGTGGCCACCACGATCGAGCGGGTGGAAGGCGTGCGCCCCTACACCCCGCTCGAGCTGATGGGGCGCAACATCTACGTGCGCGAAGGCTGCTACGTCTGCCACAGCCAGATGGTGCGGCCCTTCCGTGACGAGCTGGAGCGCTACGGGCACTTCTCCCTCGCCGCGGAGAGCATGTACGACCATCCGTTCCAATGGGGCTCGAAGCGTTCGGGGCCGGACCTCGCGCGCGTCGGCGGCCGCTACTCGGATGACTGGCAGGCGGCGCATCTGCGCAGCCCGCGCGCGGTGGTGCCGGAGAGCATCATGCCGCCCTACGCCTTCCTCGACCGTCCGCTCGCCTATGCGGACATCGCGGATCACCTGAAGGCGCAGCGCGCGATCGGCGTGCCCTACAGCGAGGAGATGATCGCCAACGCCCGCGCCGACCTCGAGGCGCAGGCGCGGCCCGAGGCCGATCCGGCGGCCTTCCAGGGCCGCTACGCCCGCGCCCGCCAGGCCGCCTTCGACGGCAATCCCGGCGCCATCACCGAGATGGATGCCGTGGTCGCCTACCTCCAGATGCTCGGCACGCTCGTGCAGTTCCGCGACGTGACGCCCGAGCAGATGCGGCAGCAATAAGGGAGGCTGACGATGATCGAGACGCTGTCCTCCCTCCACTCCACCTTCGCGACGCTGTGGGTGGTCTGGTTCTTCGTGCTGTTCACCGGGATCATCCTCTACGTGATGGCCCCCTGGCGGAAGCGCGGCTACGAGCGCGCGGGCGATATCCCGCTGCGTGACGAGCTGCCGCCTTCCCGCCGCTGAGGAATCGGTCATGCCGACGAAGATCGAAAAGGACGCCCTGACGGGCACCGACACCACCGGCCATGAATGGGACGGGCTCAAGGAGCTGAACACGCCCCTGCCGAAATGGTGGCTCTATGTGATGTATGCGACGATCGCCTTCTCGCTGGTCTGGGTCATCCTCTACCCGGCCTTCCCGATCCGCGGCGCCACCGGCGTCACCGGATGGATCGCGCGGGAAGCGGTGATGCAGGACGTCGCCGCCGCGAATGAGCGGATGGCGCCGATGCTGAACCGCATCCGCGAAGCCACCCCGCAGCAGATCGCGGCCGACCCCGACCTGCGCGCCTTCGCGATGGCCGGCGGGCGCATCGCCTTCGCCAACAACTGCGCCGGCTGCCACGGCGCGGGCGGGCAGGGCGCGCAGGGCGGCTTCCCCAGCCTTGCCGATGACGACTGGATCTGGGGCGGCAGCTACGACGCCATCCTGCAGACCATCCGCCACGGCATCCGCGCCGGCGAAAGCGATGAGGAGCGCACCAGCATGATGCCGCGCTTCGTCGCCGACGGCGTGCTGACCGTGCCGCAGGTCAACGACGTCGCCGCCTATGTCGCCTCGCTCGGCGGCAGCACCGACGACGCCGCGGCGGTGGAGCGCGGCAAGCCGCTCTACGCCGACAACTGCGCCTCCTGCCACGGCGAGAATGCCGAGGGTAACCGGGATGTCGGCGCGCCGCGGCTCAACGACCGGATCTGGCTGCATGGCGGCGACCGCCACGCGATCGCGCGCTTCATCGCGAATCCCCGCATGGGCGTGATGCCGGCCTGGGGCGGCCGCCTCGATCCGGCGACCATGAACATGCTGGCCGTCTACGTGCACGCGCTCGGCGGCGGCGAGAACTGAGCAGGGCCATGAACGACGTCACGGCACGCGCGAAGCTGTCTCCGGCGGGCGGGTCCCCGCCGCCGGACCAGCCGCTCTACGCGAACCGCCAGAAGGTCTATCCGAAGGCGGTGTCGGGTCCGGTGCGCCGGGCCAAGTGGGCCGTGCTCGTCGTCTGCCTCGCGCTCTACTACCTGCTGCCCTGGATCCGCTGGGACCGCGGCCCCGGCGCGCCCGACCAGGCGGTGCTCGTGGACATGACCCATGGCCGCCTCTACTTCTTCTTCTTCGAGATCTGGCCGCAGGAGGTCTATTTCCTCACCGGCCTGCTGATCCTCGGCGCGATCGCGCTGTTCGCCGCGACGTCGCTCTTCGGCCGCGTCTGGTGCGGTTTCGCCTGCCCGCAGACAGTCTGGACGGACCTGTTCATGTGGGTCGAACGGAAGATCCAGGGCGACCGCAACGAGCGCATGCGCCTCGACAAGGCGCCCTGGACCGCCATGAAGTGGCGCAAGAAGGTGCTGACCCACGCGGCCTGGCTTGCCATCGCCATGGCGACCGGCGGCGCCTGGATCATGTATTTCAACGACGCCATCGAGCTCTGGCCCAAGTTCTTCACCGGCCAGGCCGGCGCGGGTGTCTACCTGTTCTTCTGGCTCTTCACGGGCACCACCTATCTGCTCGCCGGCTGGGCGCGGGAGCAGGTCTGCACCTACATGTGCCCCTGGCCGCGCTTCCAGGCCGCGATGCTGGACGAGAACTCCCTCGTCGTCTCCTACCGCGCCTGGCGCGGCGAGCCGCGCGGCAAGGCCAAGGCCGAAGGCATCGGCGACTGCGTTGACTGCATGGCCTGCGTCAATGTCTGCCCCACCGGCATCGACATCCGCGACGGCCAGCAGCTGGAATGCATCGGCTGCGGCCTCTGCATCGACGCCTGCGACGACATCATGGGCAAGCTCGGCCGCCCGAAGGGCCTGATCGCCTTCGAGACGCTGAAGAACATCGCCGCCTCGGAAGGCGCGACGCGGTCCATGTCCCCCTGCGCCGCCCGCACCGAGGCCGGGATGGGCGTGCGGCACGTGCCGAACTTCATCCGTGCGCGAACCATCATCTATGCCGGCGTGCTGGCGGCCGTGGTCGCGGTGATGCTCGGCGCCTGGCTGCTGCGCCAGGAGGTCACGCTCGCCGTGCTGCGCGACCGCGCGCCGCTCTATGTGCGGCTGGCCGATGGCGGCGTGCGCAACGCCTACACGCTGAAGATCGCCAACAAGACCCGCGATGCCGGCACGCTGACGCTGGCGCTCGAGAGCCACGCGCCGCTGACGCTCTCGATCCAGGAAGCGCCCGAGGCCGGCCCCAACCGGTTCACCGTGAACACGCGGGCGGACGGCCTGACGGAATGGCGGGCGCTGGCCACGCTGCCGCCGGGCGCGCGCATGCGTGAGAGCACGGAGATCACCTTCCGCCTGCTCGATGCGCGTGGCCGCACCGTGGCGCGGACCGACAGCGTCTTCCTCGCCCCGCATGAGGAGCACCGCCGATGAGCGACAGCACTCTTCCTCCCGGCGCAGATTTCGACCCGCGCCGCAGCCGCTGGATCCCCTGGGCCTTCGTCGGCGCCTTCGTGGTGATCATCGCGGTGAACATGGTGCTCGTCGTCGCATCGCTGAGCACCTTCACCGGGCTGACCACGGCGCATTCCTATGATCGCGGCCGCGCCTACAACGCGGTGCTGGCGGAAGCCGCGCGGCAGGATGCGCTCGGCTGGACGGCGCAGGTCACGCTGGAGGGCGAGGCCCTGGCCGTCGCGGTCACGGACCGCGAGGGCCTGCCGGTCGGTGGAAGGCTGGAAGGCGCGCTGCTGCGGCCGCTCGAAGGCACGCAGCTGCCGCTTGACTTCGCCGCCGCGGGCACCGGCCGCTTCCTGGCCCATGCCGCGCTGCCCGCCTCCGGCCAGTGGGAGGCGCGGCTGACGCTGCATGGGGCGGACGGTGCACGCTTCGACATCCGCCAGCGGGTCTTCGCACGATGACCGTCGCGGCCGGCTATCCCGAGGGCCTCGCGCCCGGTCAGGCCGGCCTCTCGCGCGCGGCCTGCGCGCATTGCGCCGCGCAGCTCGTGCCCGGCCAGGGCGAGTTCTGCTGCACGGGCTGTGCCGGCGCGCACGCCCTGGTGCGCGGCCTCGGCCTCGATGCCTTCTACCGCCGGCAGGAGACCGCCGCCGGCACGCTGCGCCCGCCCGAGACGCTTTCGACCGATTTCGCGCCGCATGCGCGCGACGCCGGCAAGGGCGTGCAGGAGCTCGACCTGATCGTCAGCGGGCTCACCTGCGGCGCCTGCGTCTGGCTGGTGGAGCAGGCGCTCGCCGCCGAGCCGGACGTGCTGAAGGCGCGCGCGAGTCTCTCCACCCGGCGCCTGACCATCGCCTGGCGCGGCACGCCGGGGCGCGCCAACGACCTTGCGGGGCTCGTCGCGCGGCTCGGCTTCAAGGTCGCGCCCTGGTCGCCGGCCTGCCTGCGCGCGACGGAGGATGCGGAGGGTCGCGCGCTGATCCGCGCGCTGGGCATCGCCGCCTTCGGCGCGATGAACGTCATGCTCGTCTCCATCGCCGTCTGGGTCGGGACGGACATGGAGCCCGAGACGCGCCACCTGATGCACTGGCTCGCCGCGCTGATCGGCCTGCCGACGGTGCTGGTGGCGGGGATGCCCTTCTACCGCTCGGCCTGGGATGCGATCCGCGCCGGCCGCGTGAACATGGACCTCGCCGTCTCCATCGGCGTGCTGGCCACGACGCTCATGTCGCTGAGCGAGACCTTCCGCAACGGCGAGTACACCTGGTTCGACGGCGCCACCTCGCTGCTCGCGCTGCTGCTCGCGGGGCGCGTTCTGGACCGTGCGATGCGCCGCCGCGCCCGGCAGTCCATGGCCGAGCTTCTGGCGCTGCAGGAGGGCACGGTCGCGCTGTGCCTGGCGGATGGCACCACCCGAAACGTCCCGGCCGAGAGCGTGCGCGCCGGCGACGTCGTGCTGGTCGCCGCCGGCGAGCGACTTCGCCTCGACGGCACGGCAGAGGAGCCGCTGCTGCTCGACACGTCTGCCACCACCGGCGAGTCGCTGCCGCGCGAGATCCCGCCGCACACGCTGGTCGAGGCCGGCGCGGTGAACATGGGCGCGGCCTTCACGATGACGGTCGCGGCGGCAGCCGGCGACGGATCCCTTGCGCAGCTTGCCCGCCTGCTGGAGCGGGCGGAGCAGGGGCGAGGGCGCTTCGTCTCGATCGCCGACAAGGCGGCGCGGCTCTACGTGCCGATCGTGCATGCGATCGCCTTCGCCACCTTCCTCGGCTGGTGGCTCGGCGTCGGCGTGAGCTGGCAGGCGGCGCTGGTGCCCGCTGTTGCGGCGCTGATCGTCACCTGCCCCTGCGGCCTGGCCATCGCCGTGCCGGCCGTGCAGGTGGCCGCGGTCGGCGCGTTGTTCCGCCGCGGCGTGCTGGTCGCCTCGCCCACCGCGCTGGAACGGCTGGCCAGCGCTGATCACGCCGTGCTGGACAAGACCGGCACGCTGACCGAGGGCCGGCCGGAGCTGATCGCGGACGACACGCTGGACCCGGGCGTGCTGCGCAGCGCCGCGGGACTGGCGCGCGCCAGCCATCACCCGCTCGCGCAGGCGCTGGTGCGGGCCTGCCCCGAGGCGCCCGCCATTGCCGGCGTGCGGGAAATCCCTGGCAAGGGCCTGATCCGCGGCAGCGCCCGGCTCGGCAGCCCCGCATTCTGCGGCCTGCCGGACGACCAGGGCTCGGGCATGGAGCTGGTCTATTGCGTCGCCGGTCAGCCGCCCGCCGTGTTCCGCTTCGCCGACCGGCTGCGCGGCGATGCCGGCGAGGCGGTGGCGGAGCTGCGCGAGCTCGGCCTGGAGACGGAGCTGCTCTCGGGCGATGGCGCCGGCGCGGTGGAGGCGGCGGCGGCCGCCGCGGGCATAGGCCCCTGGCAGGCCCGCGCGACACCGGCCGACAAGGCGCACCGCATCGAATCGCTGCGTGCATCCGGGCGGCACCCGCTGATGGTCGGTGACGGCATCAACGACGCGGCGGCGCTCAGCCTCGCCCATGTCTCGATGAGCCCTGGCACCGGCACGGACGTTGCCCAGGCGGCATCCGACATCGTGCTGCGCGCGGAGGGGCTGACGGCGTTGCCGGCGGCGATCCGCGTCGCGCGCAAGGCGCAGGCGCTGGCGCGGCAGAACATCGTGTTCAGCCTGGTCTACAACGTGGTGGCCGTGCCCATGGCCGTGCTCGGCTTCGTCACGCCGCTGATCGCGGCGGTGGTGATGGCAAGCTCCTCGATCATCGTGATCTGCAACGCGCTGCGCGCCGGCAAGGAGACGAGTGCATGAATGCTCTGGTTTTCCTGGTGCCCGCGGCGCTGGCGCTCGGCCTGCTCGGCCTCGCCTTCTTCCTCTGGACGCTGAAGTCGCGCCAATACGACGACCTCGACGGCGCGGCCAGCCGCATCCTGTTCGACGACCTGCCACGGAAGGACAACAAGCCATGATCTATTTCGTCGTTCTCAGCGCGATCCTCTCGGTGCTCGGCCTTGCCGCCATCGCGGCTGCGCAGGAAATTGGGTTGCTGCTGTTCGGCTACGGGCTGTTTGCCTTCGGCGTGCTCTTCGCCCTGTTCCTGGTGAAGCGGCATTTCGACTTCGCGGACGGCTCCGCCCGCCACTGACCACCGCAACGGAACCGTTGCGGTAGCGGCCGACCCGCGCGACACTGCCAATCCAGGGCCCCACGTGCCCGGTTGAGGGAGATCGCCACATGAAGTCCGCTCGCATGCTTCTGGCCGCGCTTGGCGCGGCTGGCCTTGTGGCCTGCGCCGACCAACAGGCCGCCGCGCCCGCCGCGGCGCCGGCCGCCGCGCCGCCGCCCCAGGCCGCCGCCGTCGCGACCACGACGCAGCGCACCGCCGTGGTGGAGACCGTGAACATGCGCGAGCGCTCCGTCCTGCTGCGCGGCGATGCCGGCTCACAGAACGGGGTGCTGGCGACCATCCGCGTCGGCCCGCAGGTGCGCAACCTGGCGCAGGTCAAGCCGGGCGACCGCGTCGTCTACACCGTCACGGATGCCGTGGCCGCGGTGATCGCGAAGCCGGGCGACGGCGCGGGCCCCGCGGGCGCTGCGGTGGTCGCGAGCCGCGCGGCGCCGGGCGAGCGCCCCGCCGCGAGCATCACCGAGGGCACCCGGGTACGCGTGCGCGTTGATTCGGTGGATCTGGGCCGGAACACCGTGACCTTCACTGATCCGGACGGCCAGCAGCGCACCGTCCGCGTGCAGGATCCCCGCATGCGCCAGTTCATCCGCACCCTGCACCAGGGCGACATGGTGGATGTGGTGCTGATCGAGACCGCTGACCTGCGCGTGCTGCCGCCGGCCTGACGCCGGCGCGATCGCCTGTGCCGGCTCAACCCGGCACGGGCGACAATTCCCTCTTCAGGCAGCGCAGCGCGAAACTGGTGCGCGTGTGCCGCACGCCGGGCAGGCGGTAGAGCTGGTCCCGCAGCAACCGCTCATAGCCGACGGTGCCGCCGACCGCGGCCTTTATGACGTAGTCGTATTCCCCCGTGACCAGGTGACATTCCAGGATCTCGGGAATGGCCTGCACCGCTTCCTCGAAGCGCTTCAGATGCGCCTCGTCGTGGCGTTCCATCATCACCTCGATGAACACCGTGTCGGGCAGGCCGAGCGCCGCCTGATCCAGCAGCGCGGCATAGCCGCGGATCACACCGGCCTGTTCCAGCCGCTTCACCCGCGTCCAGCAGGGGGAGGGAGACAATCCCACCTCCTCCGCCAGTTCGGTGTTGGTCAGCCGGCCCTGCCGCGCCAGGGCCCGAAGGATCTTCTTGTCGATTGCGTCCATGGCAGAAGCCTATTTCGTTCGTTCGGCAGCGCACAACGAAATACGGAAGCATCCTCTTCGCAAGCCAGCGCATCCTTCCCATAGTCCAGGAATGAACGGAGCCACCGCCATGGGCAGTCTCACGCGCCCCGAAGCGAGCCTCGAGGACAAGTGGAACGCCGCCGGCGAGCCGGTGGTCATGACCGGCATCCAGGCGCTGGTCCGCCTTCCCTTGCTGCAGCGCCAGTTGGACGATGCTCGGGGCTGGAACACTGCGGGCTACATCAGCGGCTATCGCGGCTCGCCGCTCGGCGGCTACGACCAGCTTCTGTTGAAGGAGGCGAAGCGCCTCACCGCCGCCAACATCGTCTTCAATCCGGGCCTGAACGAGGATCTCGCCGCCACCGCGGTCTGGGGCTCGCAGCAGGTGCCGCTCTCGCCCGGCGCGCGGCATGAGGGCGTGTTCGGCATCTGGTACGGCAAGGGCCCGGGCACGGACCGCAGCGGCGACGTGCTGCGCCACGCCAATTCCGCCGGAACCAGCGTGAAGGGCGGCGTGCTCGCGCTGTCCGGCGACGACCCGGCGGCGAAATCCTCCACGGTCACCAGCGGCTGCGAATTCACCTTCCAGGACCTCGAGATCCCCGTGCTGGACCCGGCCGAGGTCGCGGAGGTGTTGGAATTCGGCATCAAGGGTTTTGCGCTGTCGCGCTATGCCGGCGTCTGGGCCGGCCTCAAATGCGTGGCCGAGACGATGGACGCCGCGCAGACGCTGCGCGTGGACCCGGCGGCCTATGCCACCCATGCGCCGCGCTTCGACCTGCCGCCCGATGGCGTGCATCTGCGCATCCCCGACACCGCCCAGGCGCAGGAGCGCCGGCTGCGGATGGTGAAGCTGCCTGCGGCGGTGGCTTTCGCCCGCGCCAACGGCTTCGACCGGCTGGTGGTGGACAGTCCCAACGCGCGCTTCGGCATCGCCGTGCGCGGCAAGGCCTTCGCCACGCTGCGGCAGGTGCTGGCGGATGCGGGCATCTCGCCGGAGTTCGCGCGCGCGAACGGCCTGCGCATCTGGAAGGTCGGCCTCGCCTGGCCCCTCGACGCGGAAGGGGCGCGCGCCTTCGCGCAGGGGCTGGAGGAGGTGCTGGTCATCGAGGACCGCCGCGCCTTCCTCGAGCCGCAGCTGCGTGATGCGCTCTATCCACTGGACCAGCGCCCGCGCATCCTCGGCAAGAAGGATGAGCGCGGGGCGCCGCTGCTCTCCGAATTGACGGAACTTGATTCAGGCCAGGTGCTGCGCGCGCTGGCGATGCGCCTGCCGGAGGCCCTGCGCACGCCGCAACTCTCCGAGCGGCTCCGCGCACTGGAGGAGCTGGAGCGCGGCGCGGCGGAGCCCGTGACCACGCGCGATCCCTTCTTCTGCCCGGGCTGCCCGCACAACACGAGCACGCAGGTGCCGGAAGGCAGCCGCGGCCTGGCCGGCATCGGCTGCCACTGGCTCGTCACCAAGATGCCGGAGCGCAACACCACCGCCTTCACCCAGATGGGCGGCGAGGGCGTGCCCTGGCTCGGCATCGCGCCCTTCACGGACGAGGCGCATATCTTTGCCAATATCGGCGACGGCACCTGGTCGCATTCCGGCTCGCTCGCGCTGCGCGCCGCGGTGGCGGCGGGGCACCCGATGACCTTCAAGGTGCTGGTGAACTCGGCCGTCGCAATGACCGGCGGCCAGGCGGTGGAAGGTCACCCGACGGTGCCGCGCATCGCCGCACAGATCCGCGCGGAAGGCGTACAGCGCATTGCCATCGTCTCCGACGATCCGGACCGCCACCAGGGCGATGCGGAGATGCCGAAGGGCGTTACCTTCCATCCGCGCGCGACGCTCGACGCCGTGCAGAAGGAGCTGCGCGGCTTCCCCGGCGTGACGGCGCTGATCTACGACCAGGAATGCGCGACGGAGCGGCGCCGCAAGCGCAAGCGCGGCACCGCCGCGCAGGCCGAGCGCCGCGCCGTGATCAATCCGCGCGTCTGCGAGGATTGCGGCGAATGCTCCCGCGTCTCGAACTGCATCGCGGTGGAGCCGTTGGCCACACCATTCGGACGCAAGCGCAGGATCGATCAGTCCGCCTGCAACCAGGATCTGTCCTGCGTTACGGCCTTCTGCCCCTCCTTCGTCACGCTGGCCGGCGCGGAGCCGGCGAAGCCGAAGCCTGTCGTGGCGCCCGATGGCGCGCTGCCCGATCCGGTGCTGCCGGAGCCGGTGGACGGCAAGGCCTGGAACCTGCTGATCGCCGGCGTCGGCGGGCAGGGCGTGACGGCGCTGGGACAGATCCTGGCGATGGCGGCGCATCTGGATGGCCGTCCCTCGCGCAGCGTGGACACGCTCGGCTTCGCGCAGAAGGGCGGCGGCGTCTATGTGCAGCTCCGCATCGGCCGCGCCGGCGCGACGGAAGCCGAGATACCGGCGCCGCGCATCGGCGCAGGCCAGGCGGATGTGCTGCTCGCCTCCGACATCGTCGTGGCGCATGGGCGCAACGCGCGGCCGCTGCTGGGGCCGCAGCGCACCGCCGCCATCGTCAACGCCGACATGGCGCCGACGGCCGCCTTCGTGCGCGACACCTCCACCCGCTACGACGGCGAGGCGATGCTGGGCAGCCTGCGCGCGGCGACGCGGGAGGTGCATCCGCTGCATGCGGCCGCCGAGGTCGTGGCGCAACTCGGCGATGCCATCTACCTCAACATCTGGCTGCTCGGCGGCGCCTTCCAGCGCGGGCTGATCCCGATCACCGCCGGCGCGATCGAGCAGGCGATCCGCTTGAACGGCGCGCAGGTGGAGCGCAACCTGGCCGCCTTCGCCCTCGGACGCCGCGCCGTGCTGGAGGGCCGCGAGGCGACGCCGCCGAAGCCCGAGACGCTGCATGCGCTGGTCGCCCGCTGCGTCGCCGACCTCACCGCCTATCAGAGCGCGCGCTACGCCCGTCGCTATGCGGACTTCGTCGCGCAGGTCCGCGCGGCGGAAGCGCCGCTCGGCAGCGAGCGCCTGACGCGGGCGGTCGCGACGCAGCTGCATCGCCTGATGGCCTTCAAGGACGAGTACGAGGTGGCGCGGCTGCATTCCCTGCCGGAATGGCGCGCGCAGCTCGCGCATGACTTCGCGGGCCAGCCGCGGATCGAGATGAACCTCGCGCCGCCGCTGCTGTCGAAGCAGGACCCGAACACCGGGCTGCCTGCCAAGCGCCGCTTCGGGCCGTGGATGCTCTCGGCCATGGGCCTGCTGCGGCATGGTAAGGCGCTGCGCTTCACCCCGCTCGATCCCTTCGGCCGTACCGAGGAACGCCGCATGGAGCGCGCGCTGATCGAGGAATACCGCGACGCCATCGCCGCGATGCTGCCGAAGCTCGCGCCGGCGACACACGCCACGATCTGCGATTGGGCCGAGGCCGCTGCCGGCATCAAGGGTTTCGGGCCGATCAAGGCGCGCAACGTGGAGAAGACGCGGGTGCGTTGGGCGGAGATCGCGGCGCGGCTATAGTCGGGGCGGAGAAGCCGACCATGCCCCTCGACGACGCCGCCGTCTTCGACCTGCCCGACGCCACGCGCGAATT
This sequence comes from Falsiroseomonas bella, assembly GCF_003173615.1. Taxonomy (GTDB): domain Bacteria; phylum Pseudomonadota; class Alphaproteobacteria; order Acetobacterales; family Acetobacteraceae; genus Falsiroseomonas; species Falsiroseomonas bella. The sequence continues at coordinate 439,432 of NZ_QGNA01000002.1, forward strand.
GCGCGAGACCGCGCTCGCCTTCGCGCGCGAGCGCCTCGCGCCGAACGCGCAGGACTGGGACGAGCGGAAGCACTTCCCGGTGGATGTCATGCGGGAGGCCGCGCAGCTCGGCATGGCGGCGCTCTATGTCCGCGAGGAATCGGGCGGCGCGGGCCTGACGCGCCTCGACGCCGCGGTGGTGTTCGAGGCGCTGGCGACCGGCTGCCCGACAACCTCCGCCTTCCTCTCCATCCACAACATGGTCGCCTGGATGATCGACCGCTTCGGCAACGACGCGCAGCGCGCCGAATGGCTGCCGCAGCTGATCGGCATGGACAAGATCGCGTCCTACTGCCTGACCGAGCCCGGCGCCGGCAGTGACGCGGCGGCGCTCTCCACGCGCGCCGCGCGCGACAACGCAGGCTATGTGCTGAATGGCCAGAAACAGTTCATCAGCGGGGCAGGGGCCTCCGATCTCTATCTCACCATGGTGCGCACCGGCGGCCCGGGCGCGAACGGCATCTCCGCGCTGCTCATCCCGAAGGAGGCAGCCGGCCTGTCCTTCGGTGCGAACGAGAAGAAGATGGGCTGGAACGCCCAGCCTACGCGCCAGGTCATCTTCTCCGACTGCCGCGTTCCCGCGGAGGCTCTGCTCGGCGAGGAAGGCCAGGGCTTTCGCTTCGCCATGGCCGGCCTCGATGGCGGGCGCCTGAACATCGGAGCGTGTTCCCTGGGTGGGGCGCAGCGCGCCCTCGATATCGCGATGGCCTACGTGAAAGAACGGCGCGCCTTCGGCCAAACGCTCGAAAAGTTCCAGGCGACGCAGTTCCGGCTTGCCGATATGGCAACCGAGTTGGAAGCCGCGCGCACGCTGCTCTGGCGCGCCTGCGCCAAGCTGGACGCGAAGGCGCCCGACGCCACGGCCTTCTGCGCCATGGCCAAGCGCTTCGCGACCGACACCGGCTTCCGCGTGGCGGACGAGGCGCTGCAGCTGCTCGGCGGCTACGGCTATCTCGCCGACTACGGCATCGAGAAGATCGTCCGCGACCTGCGCGTTCACCGCATCCTGGAAGGCACCAACGAGATCATGCGGCTGATCGTGGCCCGCCAGCTTCTGGGCCGCTGAGGCAAAGGACGCTGGCACGCCGACCGCCACCTGCGGTAGAATATGCCCATGCGACATGTCGCCGCATTGATGGTCGTGCTGGCTGCGCTTCCCGCTGCGGGGCAGCCGCTGCGCAGCATGGTGGTGCCGCCGGATGCGGTGGTGGTGGTTCCGCCGCGCGGGTCGGCGATTCCGGCTGCGCCCGTGCGGCCGTTTCTCCCGCCGGCGGCCCCCGTTGCCGCGGCGCCCGCCCCGGCCGCCCTCGCCCCCACCACACTGGCGCCCGCGGCGGCGGCGCCGATGGGGCTCGCGGCCGTGCCGGGCGTGCTCATTCCCCTCGCAGCCGCGGCGTTGCTCGGCGGCAGCCTGGCGGGCAGCGGCGGCAGCGGCAGCAGCGCGCCGGCAACGACGCGCTGATCCGGCCTAGCTGCGCGCTGCGGCCAGGCGCCGCTTGCGCATGTCGCGCCGCACCGACAGCCCCAGCGACACCAGCATCAGCCCGACGATCGCCAGCGCCCAGGGATAGTTCAGCACGTACCAGGGATCGCCGCCGGCCAGCTGCCAGGCGCGCAGCATCTCGGTTTCGATCAGCCGGCCCAGCAGCAGTCCGACCACCACCGCCGCCACCGGGAAGCCGTAGCGGGACAGCAGCCAGCCCAGCACCGCGAAGACGAAAAGCGTGATAGGACCGGCGATGGAGCCCTCGATCGCGAAGGCGCCCATGGTGGACATGACAAGCACCGAGGGGATGAGGTAGCGCAGCGGCAGCCGCACGAGGGTGGAGGCGCCGTAGACGAACAGCGTGCCGACCACGACCAGGATCGCAGCCTGCGCGAAGTTCGACAGGATGATCGCGTAGACCACGTCCCGGCTCTCTTCCATGAAGCGCGGGCCGCCCACCACGTTGTGCATGGCGAAGGCCGCCAGCAGGATCGCGGTGGCGCCCCCACCCGGGATGCCGAGGGCCAGCATCGTCGCCATGGACCCGCCCTCGGAGCTGGAATTGGCTGATTCGGCCGCGATCACCCCGCGCACGTCGCCTTTGCCGAAGCTTTCCGGATCCTGCGCGTTCCGCCGCGTCTCGCCATAGGACAGCAGGTTGGCGATGGAGGAGCCGATGCCCGGCACCGCGCCGACGAAGACGCCGATGGCCGATCCACGCAGCAGCGTCACCGGGTTCCTGAGCACCATCGCGCCGCCGGCGAGGATCCGTCGCAGGCTGATGCTGCGCTCGGCTTCCGATTCCACGATGAACTTCGCATTCACCAGGGCGAAGAGCTGGCTGGCGGCTAGCAGCCCCACCATGGCCGGGATGGTCGGGATGCCGTCCAGCAGCCAGACTATGCCCATGTCTCCGCGCATGTAGCCGGCCGTGTTCATGCCGACCATGCCGAACAGCACGCCGAGCCCCGCCGCGAACAGCCCCTTCGCCACGCTGGAAGCGCCGATCGACCCCAGCAGCACCATCCCCCAGATGCCGATTGCCGCCATCTCATAAGGTCCGATGCGCAGCACGATCTCCGCCATCGGCTGCACCAGCAGCAGCAGCACGATGTAGGAGATCAGCACCCCGATGCAGGAGGCGAACAGCGCCGCGCCCAGCGCCTCGTTGTGCTTGCCCTGGCGCGCCATCGGGTAGCCGTCGAAGGTGGTCGCGACGGCGGAGGAGGTGCCGGGAATGTTGATCAGCACCGCGGGAATGGAGCCGCCGAAGCCCGCGCCCGTGTAGACCGAGGTCAGGAAGATGATGGCCGGCAGGAACTCCATGTAGAGCGTGGCCGGCAGCACCAGCGCCATCGCCATGGAGACGGAGATTCCCGGCAGCGCGCCGAAGAGCAGTCCGATCAGCAGCCCCGGCACCACCCAGATCCAGGCATCGAGCGAGCCCGCGAGCAAGGCGACCGCGGCGCCGAAGGCGGTGGTGTCGATCATGTCAGAGGACGCTGGTCGGGAAGGGATAAGGGATCAGCAGCCGGAAGCCCTGGATCACCGCCAGCGTGAACAGTGGCGGGAACAGCAGCAGAGCCGCCGGATGCCGCTCGCCGCCGATCACGAGTGCGACCAGAACGAAGGCGCAGATCGCGACGTCGTATCCAACCTGCTCGAGACCCGCCGTGAACAGGCCGAAGGCGAGAACCAGCGCCAGGATACGAAGCACATCCGCCGCAGTTTCGCGCGGCGCTTCGCCGGCGGGCACGCGCCGCGTCAGGCAGCCGAAGGCCAGCACCGCCCACAGGCCCAGCACCAGCCAGGCCGTGGGCTGCAGCAGCAGCAGGTTCTGGGGGTCGAGCGAGACGCCGCGCGCCTCGATCAGGAAGGCAAGCACGCCGGCGGCGATCGCCGTGACGAAGCCGAGCTCCGTCCACGCGATCTTCCGGCGCGTCAGCCCCTCCGTCATGCCGACCTGCTCAGCCCGCGCGGCCGGTGAGCAGTTCGCCGTAGCGTTCCATCAGCCGCGAGGTGCTGAGATAGGCGCGGTTCGACGCCTCCGGCCCGTACCAGGTGGTCGCAAGCTGCTGGCCGGCCAGCGTGGAGATGCATTCCGGATCCTTGCTCGCCTTTTCCACGGCCTGCAGCAGGATGCGGTAGCGATCGGGCTGCGCGTCCACGAAGCGCTTCGCCACGACGAAGCCGCGCTGCGAGCCGTCCACGAATTGCGGCTCGAAGCCGGCGGCCTTGGCGTGGTCGCTCAGGATCGGGGTGTCCGGGTAGTCGCTGTTCTTCTCGTCGGTGAACATCAGCAGCGGGCGGATGCGGTCCTTGATCGGCAGGAATCCTTCGCCGCCCACCAGGCCGACATCCACCACGCCGCCCGCGGTCGCGTTGCGGGCCGGGCCGCCGCCGTCATAGGTCACGACCCGCACGCGCGACCGGTCGATGCCGTGCCCCTGGCAGAAGAGGGCGAAGTTGATCAGGTCGGCCGAAGCCGGCTGGAGACCCACCGAGAGGCTGCGCGGATCGCGCTTAAGGCTGGCGACCACCTCGTCGATCGAGCGGATCGGCTTGTCCGGCGCGCAGGCCATCAGCGTGGCGTCGCGCGACGGCAGGTTGATCATCCAGAAATCCTCGGCCTTGTAGCGCGCGTTGCGCGTGATGATCGAGACCGGGATGAAGGGCGCGGCCGAATGCACCATCATCATGTAGCCGTCGTCAGGCTGCTGCAGGAAAAAGGTGTTGCCGAGCACGGTGGCGCCGCCCGGGCGGTTCACCACCGTGACGGGCTGGCCGATATGCCGCTGCACGAAGGGTGCCATCGCGCGCGCCAGGCGGTCATTGTAGCCGCCGGTGGCGAAAGGCACGAGCAACGTGATCGGCCGCTCCGGGAATCCCTGCGCGCGGGCGGCCGGCGCGGCGAGCGCGACGCCGGCACTGGCGGCGAGAAGCGTGCGGCGCCCGATGGGCGTGATGCGGGTGCTGGTCATTCCCGTTCGTCTCCCTTTGGTGGCCGGCCCCGGCCGCGCTGGGCGGCCGCGCCGGCGGCGTGGTCGCGGGCAACTAGCCGTCGGTTTCCGCCACCGTCAACCGGCCCCCGGCTTGATCGGCGCGGCCGCCCTGCGCATCGTCCGCGGGCGAGACGGGGGACGCTGCAGTGGATCTGGGCTATCAGGGCCGGCGGGTGCTGGTGATCGGCGCATCGGTGGGAATCGGCTTCGCCACGGCGGAGCTGCTCTCGGGCGAAGGCGCCGACGTGATGATCGCGTCCCGCGATCCCGCCAGCATTGCGGCGGCGGCGGACCGCATCGCTGCGCGCACCGGCCGCCGGCCCGCGACCGCGGTGGCGGACATCACGCAGGAGGGCGCCGCGGACGCTCTGCTGGCGGAGGCCGCGGCGCGCTGGGGTGCGCTCGATGCGCTGGTGGATGCCGTGGGCGGCTCCATCCGCTCGGGCTTCGAGGCGCTGAGCGACGCCGACTGGCTGGCGAATTACGGCTTCAACGTGCTCTCCGCCGTCCGCGCCGTGCGGGCTTCCCTGCCGCTGCTGCGCAAGGGCACCGCGCCCTCCATCGTGCTGCTCGGCGCCGCGGCCTCCCGCATGCCCTATCCCAACCAGATCGTCTCCAACGTCCACAAGGCCGGGCTGCTCGGCCTGACCAAGACGCTGGCCGGCGAATATGCGGCGGAGGGCATCCGCGTGAACTGCGTGGCGCCCGGCCGTACCCTGACGCGGTTGTGGCGCGACCGCGCCGCGAAGCTCGCCGCTGAGCGCGGCCTGCCCTTCGAGGAGGTCATCGCCGAATTCGCGCACGAAATCCCGCTCGGCCGCTTCGGCCAGCCGGAGGAGGTGGCGGCGATGGTCGTCTGGCTTTCCAGCCCGCGCGCCGCCTATGTCACCGGCCAGACCGTCAACGTGGATGGCGGCATCGCGCGCGGCCTGCTGTAGCCTGCGACGCTCCGGTCAAGCCGCGCGTCGCCGCAGCCCGACCCCGCCGAGCGCCGCCATCCCGAATGCCAGAAGCGCGAGGCTGCCCGGCTCCGGCACCCGCGTGAACCGCAGGACCGCCTGGAAGGAGCAGACATCGGTGTAGTAGCAGCCTTCCGTAAAGATGTCGGTGCGACCGCCGAGATCGGGCCAGAGGTTGTAGGTGCCCGAGATGGTCCCGCCGGCGGCGCCGTCGCGGCTGGTCCACCGAACGCCGAGCTCCTGGTCCTGGTCCTGCCAGGAGAAGGTGACATCCGGCAGCCCGCCCGGCGCGCTGAAGAGGCCCAGGTCGAAATAGGCCGAGCGCGTCGTGGTGAAGTCGCTTGCTTCCACCTCGAGCAGTTGCTGCGGCGTTGCCCCGCCGGTGCGCAGCACCTGCAGGCGGAAGTTCAGGATGCCGTAGTCCCGCAGGTCCACGCCGCTCGCCTCGCCGTAGAGCGAATGCGAGAGGTAGAGACTCATGCCGTTCGCGAAGGCCTGGTTGCTGAGGGTGAAGCGCGCCTCGACCCGCGCCGGCACCGGGAACTGCTCGCCAGTCGTGTGGGTGTAGATGACCGGCCCGATCTGATCGAGCTGGAACTGGACGCCCGCATGGGCCGGCGCGGCGAGTCCGACGACGGAGGCGATCGCCAGGGCGGCAACCGGCCTGAGAGAAGACATGGCGTGCTCCCTCCCGTCGCGAAGACCGGTGACGATGCCGCCGCCGGCCGCGGCATGACAAGACCCGCCCGCGCACATCCGCATGAGGGCCGCATGCTGGACGGTCGCGCCGTTTGGCGGCAGCCTGCGGCCCTCCGCATTCGGACCGGATCGAGCCATGCCCAGCCGCGACGGCGCCATCTCCCGCGCGCTCTCCTTCTTCGACGATGGCGGCTATGCCGCGCTGCTCTCGCGCCTCGTCGCCATCCCCTCCACCTCGCAGGACCCCGAGCATGCATCAGCCCTGCCGCGCTACCTGGAGGAAGGTCTCAGCGCCTGGGTGCGGAAGCTCGGCTTCGAGGCGACCGTCCACCCGAACCCCAAGCCGGGCTTCGGCCCGATCCTGACGGCCACCCGCATCGAGGATCCGTCCCGCCCGACCATCCTGCTCTACGGCCATGGCGACACGGTGCGCGGCCTGGACGACCAGTGGCATGACGGGCTGAAGCCCTGGCAGGTGACGGATGCCGGCGACCGCTGGTACGGCCGCGGCACCGCCGACAACAAGGGCCAGCACGCGCTGAACCTGGCCGCGCTGGAGGCCGTGCTGGCCGAGCGTGGTGGCAAGCTCGGCTTCAACGTGAAGCTGGTGATCGAGACGGCGGAGGAACGCGGATCGCAGGGCCTGCGCGACTTCGTCGCGGCGCACAAGGACCTGCTCGCGGCCGATGCGCTGATCGCCTCGGACGGGCCGCGCGTCGAGCCAGACATGCCCACCATCACCACCGGCACGCGCGGCACCTGGCATTGCGACCTGGCGATCCGCCTCCGTCCCGGTGGCGTCCATTCCGGCCATTGGGGCGGGCTGACGCGCGATCCCGCCGTGCTGCTCTGCCACGCCATCGCCAGCATCATGGACCGCAACGGCAAGATCCTGGTGCGCGACTGGCTGCCCGCGGGCGGCGTGCCGCCCAAGGTGAAGGCGCTGCTCGATGGCTGCCCGATCGGCGGCGGCGGGGAGGCGGCGAGCGTGGACGAAGGCTGGGGCGAGCCCGGCCTGTCGGCCGCCGAGAAGATCTATGGCTGGCAGAGCTTCATCGTCCTCGCGATGGTTTCCGGCCGGCCGGAGAACCCGGTGAACGCGGTCGCACCCGATGCGCGCGCGCATTGCCAGATCCGCTACACCGTGGACGCGCCGGTGGACCGCTTCGAGGCCGCGCTGCGCGCCCACCTCGACGCGCATGGCTTCGACTTCGTGAAGATCGAGAACGCCGCGATCCGCATGCCGGCGAGCCGCACCGAAGCCGAGGATCCCTGGGTGATCTTCGCGCGCGATTCGCTCGCCCGCACGCTCGGTCGGAAGGTGCAGGTGATCCCGAACTCCTCCGGCGGCCTGCCCGGCGATGTCTTCGTTGACCATCTCGGCGTGCCGCTGGTCTGGATCCCGCACAGCTATTCCGGCTGCAAGCAGCACGGGCCGGACGAGCACCTGCTGAAGGCCACCGCGCGGGAGGGCATCGCGAGCTTCGCCGGCATCTGGTGGGACCTGGGCGAGAGCGGGGCGCCCGGCCGCCGAAGCTGACAAGAAGGCAATCTTCGGCGCGGCCATGTGACAGGTCGCGTTACGTTTGATCACGCAGGGACATGGTCTCCGCAATCAGCGCGTTGCAGACGGGGGGCAGGATCACCCCCGTCGCGAATTTTCGCGGATCAAGGAGACTAGCATGAAGACCTCCCGCATTGCGCTGCTCGCCGGCGCCGCGGTCATCGCCGGCGCGCTGGCGCTGCCCGCCATCGCCCAGCCCGGCCCCGGCCAGGGTCCTGGCCCCGGCGCGGGCGGCCCCGGCCGCGGCGCCCCCGGCTTCGCCATGGGCGAGGCCTTCGGCCGCGCCGACACCAACGGCGACCGGCAGGTCAGCCGCGACGAGGGCTGGACCTGGCTCAGCGCCCGCTTCGCCGAGATCGACACCAACCGCGACGGCGGCGTGACGGTCGAGGAGTTCCGCGCCTATGCGCAGCAGCGGATGGGCGGCCGCACCCCGCCGGCGGAGATGCGCGAGCGTGCCGAGCAGCGTGGCATGGGCATGTTCCGCGCCCTCGACGTGAACGGCAATGGCAGCATCACGCTCGAGGAGATCCGGCCCTTCGCCGAGGCGATGTTCCGCGCCCGCGACACGAATGCGGATGGCCAGCTCTCCCGCCAGGAAGTGATGCCGCGCCGCGCGGGGTCCCACCGCGGCGGCCATCACCACGGCCAGGGCGGCGAGCGCCGCGGCCCGCCGGCGCAGCAGCAGTCGAACTGAGCTGCTCTCGGGGTGGGGGCGGTGCTACGCCCCCACCTCCGGCGCCCGCTTCACCAGCGCCGCGTCGAGTTCCGCGCGCCGCTCCCAAAGCCCGCGATACCAGGCAAGCCGCGCCGGCACCTGCTGTGCAACCAGCCGGTTCTGGCGCACCCATTCGCGCGCCGCATCCCCCACGGCCTGCGCGCGATCGGGCGCCGCCAGCAATTCGCGCAGCCGCGCCCACAAGGCCTCCGGCCCGTCCACGATAAAGCCCGTCTCGCCCTCCTGGATCGTCGCGCCATAGACCACTGGGCTCGCGAGGCAGCAGAGTCGGTGCGCGCCTGCCTCCACGAATTTCAGGTCCGACTTGAAGTTGTTGAAGCGCGTGTCCGCCAGCGGCAGGAAGGCGATCTCGCAGCGCGCCATCAGCGCGCGATACGCGTCATAGGGCAGGATCGGGTGGAAGCGCTTGTGCGGCGTCCGGAGCGCCTCGAAGCTCGCGCGGTCGAAGATCACCTCCACCGCAAGCCGGTCGCCGGCTTCCGCCAGCACCGTGTTCAGCGCCTCCAGATAGGGCGCCGTGTCCTCCTCCCGCCGCAGCGCGCCCAGGAACAGCGTCAGCCGCGACGGGTCCGCGAAGTTACAGGGCTCCGGCAGTTCCGCGACGGTGTTCGGGAAGACCATCACCTCGTCGTTGAAGCCGCGGAACAGCGCCTCCAGCCGGGGGGTCGAAGTCTGCACAGCGTGCACGCCGCGGAAGGCGAAGTGGTTCGATCCGGCGATCACTGGCCAATGCGCGGGATCGTCGTCGAATTCCTGCACCACCACCCATCCCTGGCGGCGGAAGTGGTTCACGAAGGCCGGCGCCTCCGGCGTGTTCAGCAGGCGGCGATGCAGGATCAGGATGCGCGGCGTGCCCTCCGGCAGCTTCGGCGTCTCCGGCCGCTCGCCGATGCGCAGGCCGATGCCGGGATGCGTCGCCACGGCGCCGAGCGGCATGTCCACCCGCACCTCGTTCACGCCGCCGACCGGCTTCAGCACATGCGCCAGCAGCATCAGCGGCATGGGCGCGCGACGGGCGGCGCGCAGCAGCCAGCGCGCCGGGCCGGCGCGGCGGAGATAGGCCGCCGCATCGCTGCCGAGCGCGGCAAGCGCCGGCGCGATGCGCTGCGCGAAAACCTCCGCCTCCTGCGCGTCCGGCAGGGCAGGGACGTCGAGCGGCACCAGCCCGGCGGCGCGCACCGCCGCCAGCAGGCCCTCCCGCGTCATGGCGCCGGCCGGCACGGAAGGCGCCGCCGCGCCGCCCACCAGCAGGCGCTGCGCCAGTCGCCAATGCTCGGCATTGGGCGCGTCCACCAGCAGCACGCCCTCCGGCCCGAGCAGCGCGGCCGCGTCGCGGATCGCCCCCGCTGCATCGCTGGCCGGCGCGTGCAGCACCACCAGATCGGCGCCGGCCGCCGCGTCGCCGGTCGCGTCATGGGTGACGCGCACCAGCGCGCAGCCGGGATCGCGGCGCACCAGCCAGGCGGCAAGCGCCCCGTCCCCGCCGATCTGCACCGCGCGCGCCAAGCCGAGCGGGATCCGCGCGCACAGGGCGGGATCGGCAGGCATCGCGGTGGGACCGGCGGCAGGCATCCGCTTCCCTGTCCCCGGCAACCCGGCTTCCGTCAACCCACGGTGGTCCGGGCGCCATCGCGATCCGCCCTGCGCTTGTCGCTGCGCCGGCCCCCGTGTTACGGCCGAAGACCGGTCGGGTCGCAGGGGAGCCGGCCGAGACCGACGGAACGCCATGCCGCCACCCGCCCCACTGGCCGCTCGCACGCCCGCCCGCGCCGCGCCTTCGGCCGCCGATCTCGCGCGCATGGAGGCGCAACTGCGCGAGCGCATCCTGGCCCAGCCGACTTCCGGCATGCATTGGCAGCAGCTTGCCACCCTGCTCGCGCAGACCGGCCGCCACGCCGAAGCCGCCGACGCATTCGCCCGCGCGGTGGAGAACGGCGCTTCGGCGCAGGCGCTTGCGCTGCCCTGGTCGCTCGCGCTGAGCAATGCCGGCCGCCATGCGGAGGCAGTGGCGGTGCTGCAGCCGGTGCAGGAGCGCAAGCCGAAGGACTTCGTCCTGGCCAACACGCTCGGCGTGCTGCTGAAGCGCGCAGGCCGGCTCGACGAGGCCGTGCCGCTGCTGGAAATGGCCCGGAAGCTCGATCCGCGCAGCGTCTCGCCATGCCAGAACCTCGGCAACACGCAGGAGCTGCGCGGCGATTTTGCCGCCGCCGCCGCCGCCTTCGCCGCCGGGCTCAAGCTCGACCCGCGCAACGGCGAGCTGTGGCGCCTGCATGGCCGTGCGCTGCGCGCGCTGAACGACATGGACGGCGCGCTGGCGAGCTTCGAGAAGGCCTTCGGCCTCGATCCACGCAACCGGGAGATCGGCACCACGCTGATCGGCCTGCTGCTCGAGCGCGGCGAGAACGAACGCGCTTTGGGAGTCGTGCAGAAGCTGCGCATCGCCCTGCCGGACGACACGATGGCGGAGGTGATGGAAGGCCGCATCCTGCTGCGCCAGGGCCGCGTGGCGGAGGCGCGCGAGCGGCTGGAGGCGGTCATCGCGCGCCGGCCCGGCGACCGCCCCGCCAACATGCTGCTCGCACGTCTGCATGGGGATGGCGACCGACGCCTGGCGAATGAGGCGCTCGAGCGCGCCTTCGCCGCCGAACCCGACAACCCCGAGGTGATGGACGCGCTGGTTGAGAGCCTCTCGCGCAGCCGCTACGACAGCGAGGTGGCGCATCTTGAACGCGCCTATGTCATCGCCTGCCGCCTGATGGAGCGACACCCGGACCGCGTGCCGCGCTATGCGCGCTCGCTCCGCACCGTGTTCCAGCGCGTGCTGGACCTGCCGCGGCTGGAGGCGACAGGCACGCTGGCGCAGCTCGCGCCGCTCTGGCTGGCGGAGAACCGGCTGTCGGCCTTGCATTACGAGCTGGGCCAGGTGGAGACGCTGGAAGACCGGCTACAGATCGTCGAATGGCATCGCCAGTGGGGGCGCCGCGAGGAATCAACGATCAAGCCGGTGTCGCTTCCGGCGCGCCCCGCCATCCATGCCGAACGCAAGCTGCGCGTCGGCTTCATGTCCTCCGACCTGCGCAACCACCCCGTCACCTATTTCGCGCTGCCGCTCCTGGAGAGCTACGATCGCGATCGCGTGCAGGTGTTCTGCTATTCCTTCTACGAAGGCGAGCGCGACGGCGTGCAGCAGCATATCGAGCAGAAGGTGTACGCCTTCCGCTGGTGGCCGCGCCAGCCCAGCGCGAAGGTCGCCGAGGACATCGCGCGCGACGAGCTCGACATCCTCTTCGAGCTCGGCGGTTCCACCGCGATGAACAAGCTGGACGTCATGGCCTATCGCCCGGCGCGGATCGGCGCGAGCTGGCTCGGCTATCCGCATTCGGCGGGGCTGGAGCGCATCGACTACATCCTGACCGACCCTTACATCCGCCCCACCGATCCGCGCCTGCTGATCGAGAAGGCCTTCGAGATGCCCGACAGCTGGGTGACGCTCGGCCGCCTCGGCTTCAACGACCGCGTGCCGATCGAGGACGGCACGCCGGAGGAGCGCCAGGGCGCGCTGACCTTCGGCACGATGAACAATCCCTACAAATACACGACGAAATGCCTCGACGCCTGGGCCGCCGTGCTGCGCGCCGTGCCGGGCAGCCGTTTTCTTTTCGTCCGTCCCGAGGCCAGCGGCGAGAGTTTCGTGCGCAACGCCGGCGAGGTCTTTTCCGCGCGTGGCGTGGATCCGTCGCGGCTGGATTTCGTCGGCGTGCGCGGCAAGCACCTGCCCTACTACAACCGCATCGATATCGCGCTCGACAGTTTTCCGCATGTCGGCGGCACGACGACCTGCGAGACGCTGTGGATGGGCGTGCCGACCATCACGCTGGTCGGCGCCGGCTTCCCGGAGCGCATCTCCTATTCCAACCTGTCCAATGCGGGGCTGGGCGAGCTCTGCGCGCACAGCGCCGAGGAATTCGTGCAGATCGCCGTCGCGCTGGCCGAGGACCGCGCGAAGCGCCGGCTGTGGCGCACGGGCCTGCGGGACATGATCCGTGCGCGCCCGCTGGGCGACGTGCAGCGCTTCGTGGATGCGTTCTACGCCAAGGCGAAGGAGGTCTGCGCGTGAAGGCGGTGATCCTCGCCGGCGGGCGCGGCACGCGCCTGGCCGAGGAAACCTCGCTCCGCCCCAAGCCGATGGTCGAGATCGGCGGGCGGCCGATCCTATGGCACATCATGAAGATCTACGCCGCGCATGGCGTGACCGACTTCGTCATCTGCCTCGGCTACAAGGGCTGGCAGATCAAGGAATTCTTCCTGAACTACCGCAGCCACGCCGCCGACCTGACCGTGGACCTCGCGACCGGCGCGGTGGAGGTGCTGCGCCCGAACGCCGAGCCCTGGCGCGTCACGCTGGTGGACACCGGCGAGGACACGATGACCGGCGGCCGCCTGCGCCGCATCGCGCCGCATGTCGTGGGCGACGAGGCCTTCTGCATGACCTACGGCGACGGCGTCGGCGATGTGGACATCACCGCGCTCATCGCCTTCCACCGCCGGCATGGCAGGCAGGCGACGGTCACCGCCGTCGTCCCGCCCGGCCGTTTCGGCGCCTTGCAGCGCGACGGCGACCGCGTCGCCGCCTTCACCGAGAAGCCCGCCGGCGACGGCGGCACGATCAATGGCGGGTTCTTCGTGCTGTCGCCCCGCGTTCTTGACCGCATCGGCGGCGACGCGACGGTGTGGGAGAACGAGCCGCTGACCGGCCTGGCGCGCGACGGCGAGCTCTGCGCCTACGACCATCGCGGCTTCTGGCAGCCGATGGATACGCTGCGCGACCGCGAGCAGCTCGAGCGCCTCTGGGCCGAAGGCCGCGCGCCGTGGCGGGTGTGGTGACGCAGCCCGATCCCGGCTTCTGGCGCGGGCGCCGCGTGCTGGTCACCGGGCATACCGGCTTCAAGGGAAGCTGGCTGGTCCGCATGCTGGACGGGCTGGGCGCGCAGGTGACCGGCATCGCGCTCGATCCCGAGCCGGGTGCGAGCGCCTTCGCGGCGATGCGCGTGGCCGATGTGCTGGAGCGCGACATGCGCCTCGATATCCGCGACGCGCCCGCGCTGCGCGACGCCGTGCACGGCATGCAGCCGCAGATCATGCTGCACCTCGCAGCCCAGGCGCTGGTCGGGCGCAGCCACGCCGATCCCTCCGGCACCTTCGCCTCCAACGTCGCCGGCACGGTCAACCTGCTGCAGGCTCTGCGTGGCCTGCCCGGCGTGCAGGCCGCGCTCATCGTCACCTCCGACAAGGTCTATCGCAACGACGGCAGCGGCCGCCGCTTCACCGAGGACGATCCGCTCGGCGGCGAGGATCCCTACAGCGCGTCGAAGGCCGCCGCCGAGATCGCCGTCGCCTCCTGGCGCGCCAGCTTCGCCCGCGACCTGCCGCCGATGGCCACTGCGCGCGCCGGCAACGTCATCGGCGGTGGCGACTTTTGCGAAGCCCGCATCATCCCCGACCTGGTGCGCGCGCAGCTGGCGGGCGAGGCGCTGGTGGTGCGCCGCCCCGATGCCACGCGCCCCTTCCAGCATGTGCTGGACGTGCTGCGCGGCTACCTGTTGCTGGCCGAGGCGCTGGTCGCCGGCACCGCCCCGCCTGCGCTGAATTTCGGGCCGCAGGATGGTGAGATCCGCGTGCGCGACCTGCTCGCGCTCTGGGGCGATGTGCGCTGGGTGCAGGCGCCCGGCGAGGTCATGCACGAAGCGCCACGCCTTGCGCTGGACTCGTCGCGCGCGACGCAGGCGCTCGGCTGGCGCCCGCTGCTGGACACCCCCGCCGCCATCGCCGCGACCGCCGCGTGGTATGCGGCCTGGCGCAGGGGAGAGGACATGGTGGCGGTGACGCAGCGCGCGATCGCGCAGAGCTTGCGCGCATGACTGCTACCCCCGTCACCGCCTGCCGCGCCTGCGGCGGTGCGCTCGGTGTCACCTTCTGCGACCTCGGCGTGCAGCCCGTCGCCAATTCCTACATCCCGCCCGAGCGCCCTGACGCGCCCGAGCCGCGCCATCCGCTGCGCGCCGTGGTCTGCCGCGACTGCCGCCTGGTGCAGCTCGACACCGTGGTGGACGCCGAGGGGATCTTCTCCGACTACGCCTATTTCTCCTCCGCCTCGGCGTCCTGGCTCGACCACGCCGCGCGCTTCGCCCGCGACATGACTGCGCGCTTCACGCTCGGTGGGCAAAGCTTCGTCGTCGAGGTCGCCTCCAACGACGGCTACCTGCTCCGCAACTTCGTCGCCGCCGGCATTCCCTGCCTCGGCATCGAGCCCGCCGCCAATGTCGCGGAGGTCGCCCGTGCGAACGGCGTGCCGACCGAGACGCGCTTCTTCGGCGAGACGACCGCGCGCGATCTCGTCGTTCGTCGCGGCCATGCGGACCTGATCGCCGCGAACAACGTGTTTGCCCATGTGCCCGCGATCAACGACTTCACAGCCGGACTCGCCACGCTCGCCGGCCCGCGCGGCGTCGTCTCCATCGAGCAGCCGCATCTGGTGCGCATGGTCGAGGGCGTGCAGTTCGACACGATCTACCACGAGCACTACGCCTACTGGTCGCTGCTGGCGATGGAACGCATCCTCGGGCGTCACGGCCTGCGCGTCTTCGACGTGCAGCGCCTGCCCACCCATGGTGGCTCCATCCGCGTTTTGTCGTCTCATGCCGACCGCGGCGTCTCCGACACGCTGCGCGAAATCCGCGCGGAGGAAGCCGCGCTCGGCCTCGACGCCGACGCCTACTACGAAGGCTTCGAGGCGCGCGCCCAGCAGACCCTCGCCGGCTTCCGGGCCTGGCTGCGCGAGGCACGCGCGGCCGGCCGGCGCATCGGCGCCTATGGCGCGGCGGCGAAGGGCAACACCTTCCTCAACGCAGCCGGCGTCACCGCGGCCGACATCCTCGCCGTCGCCGATGCCAGCCCCGCCAAGCAGGGCCGCCTTCTGCCCGGCAGCCGCATCCCCGTCGTCACGCCGGCTGCGCTGCTGGCGATGCCCCTCGACGACATCCTGATCCTGCCCTGGAACATCGCGCCGGAAATTTCCGGCCAGATCCGCGCTGCCGGCTTTCGCGGCCGCGTGCTGACCGCGGTGCCGGCGCTGCGCGAGATCGCGCCGTGATCTTCAGGGCGCTGGACCTGCCCGGCGCCTTCGAAATCCTGCCCGAACGCGCGCGCGACGAACGCGGCGCCTTCTTCCGCAGCTTCTGCGAAGCGGAATTCGCCGCCGCCGGCGTCGCCTTCCGCCCCGTGCAGATGAGCATCTCGGAAAACCCGCGCCGCCACACCCTGCGGGGAATGCACTGGCAGGCGCCACCCGCGGAGGAGCGGAAGCTGATCCGCTGCATTCGCGGCGCGGTGCTCGACGTGGCGCTCGATCTGCGCGCGGGCAGCGCCACGCGGCTGCGCCATGTCGCCGTCACGCTCTCGGCCGAGGCCGGCAACGCTATCTTCATTCCCGCCGGCTGCGCGCATGGCTTCCTCACGCTCACCGACGACGCCGCGCTGGAATACATGATGGACGTGCCTTTCGCGCCGGGCCTCGGCCGCGGCGCGCGCTGGGACGATCCGGCCTTCGGCATCGCTTGGCGCGCGCCGCCCGCGGTGATCTCGGAGCGTGACGCCACCTGGCCGGACTTCGATGGCTGAACGCATCCTCGTCACCGGCGGCTCGGGCTTCATCGGCCGCGCCGTGCTCGCGCCGCTTCGCGCCCGCGGCTTCGAGGTGCATGCCCCGGCACGCGCCGAAGCCGACCTGCTGGACACCACCGCCACCCGCGCCCTGCTCCGAGACCTCCGGCCGACGCATCTGCTCCACTGCGCCTGGTATGTCGCACACGGCAAGTTCTGGACCGCGCCCGAGAATGCCGACTGGCTGGAAGCCTCGGACTTCCTCGCCGCCACCTTCGCCGAATCCGGCGGGCGCCGCTTCATCGGCCTCGGCACCTGTGCCGAATACGCCGACGCGGCGGGCGACGATGACCTTCCCTGGCCCGAAACCCGGCGGATCGCGCCGGCCACGCCCTATGGCCGCGCCAAGGCGGAGCTCTCGGCCCGCCTGGCGCAGCGCCCCGGCACCGCCTGGGCGCGCCTCTTCCACCTCTTCGGCCCCGGCGAGCACCCGGACCGCCTGGTGCCGTCTATCGTCACGGCGCTGCGGCAGGGCAGGGAGGCGCGCTGCGCCTCCGGCCGGCCCGTCCGCGATTTCTGCTCGACCAGCTACATAGGGCGCGCCCTGGCGGCGCTGGCGGCCAGCGAGGTCACCGGTCCCGTCAACATCGCCTCCGGCGAGGGCCGGTCCATCGCCTCTGTCGCTCGCTTGCTGGCGGAGGCCGCCGGCCGCCCGGACCTGCTCCGCCTCGGCGCCCTGCCGGACCGCCCGAACGAGGTGCCGTGCATGGTCGCCGACATCACGCGCCTGCGCCGCGAAGTCGGCTTCGCCGACCCGCCGAACGTCGAACAGGATCTGAAAGGCATGGTGGGCGCGGTAGGGATTGAACCTACGACCCCCGCCGTGTGAAGGCGATGCTCTCCCGCTGAGCTACGCGCCCATGCCATCGGGAGGCGCTGGATAGGGGCGCCCGCCCCGGGGTGTCAAGCCACGCTTGCCCCGCCGCGTGCCGCTCCGATATGCCGGCGATGATGCGCCGCCCCGCCGCCCTCGCCCTGCTCGCCCTGCTGCTGCCCGGCGCTGCCGCCGCGCAGCCGCTGCGCGCCCGCTACGAGGTCCATGCGCTCGGCTCGGTGCTGCTGGAGCTGGAGGCGCGCTTCGAGCTGAGCGAGGCCGCCTACCGCATCGAGGCCGCCTTCCGCACCCGCGGCATGGCGGCGCTGCTGGTGCCGGCGGAGCATTTCTCCCGCGCCCAGGGCGCCTTCACGGCCGAGGCCGCAGCGCCTGCCGCCTTCGTCTCGGAAGGCACCTGGCGCGGCAACCGGCGTCGCATCGTGCTGGACTGGACCAACCGCGACCCGCGCGTGGTGGAGCTCGTCCCCAACGACGCATCCGAGGACCGGGAGCCGGTGCCGCCGCCGCTACAGCGCGGCACGGTGGACATCCTCTCGGCCTTCGCCGCCCTGACCCGCCAGGTGGACCGGGCCGGGCATTGCGACCTGACGGCGCCGCTGTTCGATGGCCGGCGTCGGAGTGACATCGCCACCCGCAGCGCGGGGCGGGAGCGGATCCTGCCCTGGCGCAACGCCTGGCATGGCGAGGCGCTGCGCTGCACCTATGAGGGCCGCCTCGTCGCTGGCTTCCGCCGCGACCAGGACCGCGCCCGGCAGGAGGAACCGCAGCGCGGCACCGCCTGGATGGCGGTACCCTATCCCGGCGCGCCGCCCATCCCGGTGCGGATCGACATCCCGACCCGCTGGTTCGGCACCGCGACGGCGGTGCTGCTAGGCGCGGAACCCATCCAGCGCCGCGCCGAGTTCGGCCGGTAGCGCCTCGGGCCGCGCCACCACCGGCGCGCCATCGGCCATGGCGAGCGGCCCGTAGCCCCAGCCGACGAAGACGCAAGGAAGGCCGGCGCCGCGCGCCGCCAACACGTCGTTCCGGTGGTCGCCGACCATCACCGCGCCATGGGGCGCGCCGCCCGCCGCGGCGATCGTCGCCTGCAGATGGCCTGGGTCGGGCTTGCGCACCGCGAAACTGTCGCCGGCGCCGACCGCCGCCATCCGGTCCAGCAGGCCGAGCCCGCCCAGCAGGTCGCGCGCCGCCGCCCCGGGCTTGTTGGTGCAGACCGCCAGCCGCCAGCCATCGGCCCGGAGCGCCTCCAGCGCCTCGGCCATGCCGGGAAAGAGGCGGGTCTGCACCGCCGCATTGGCCTCGTAGTCGGACATGAACCGGTCCAGCGCCGCCTGCTCGAAAGGCTGCCCCCGCGCCGCCAGGGCCCGCGTCACCAGCACGCGCACGCCGTCGCCGATCATCGCCGTGACCTCGGCCAGGGTGAAGCCGGGCAGGCCGCGCGCGGCCATCAGGCGGTCGAGCGCGGCGCGGATGTCCGGGGCGCTGTCCACCAGCGTCCCGTCCAGGTCGAAGACAGCGAGCCTTGTCATGCGCGCGGCGATAGGCCCGCGCCGGCAGCGCGGCAAGACTGTCGCTTGCCGTCCCCGTCCCGGCCGGTTACGCGGGCGGCCATGACAGCTGCCGCCATCCTGCTCGCCGCCGGCCAGGGCACGCGGATGAAATCCGCCCTGCCGAAGACGCTGCACCCCCTCGCCGGAAGGCCCATGGTCCGCCACCTGCTGGCCGCCGTGGAGCAGGCCTTCGACCGCGCGGTCGTCGTGGTCGGCCCCGACATGCCCGCGCTGGAGAAGGCTGCGGCGCCGCACCCGACCGTGGTGCAGCGGGAGAGGCTCGGCACCGGCCATGCCGCGCTGCAGGCCATGCCGCTGCTCGAAGGCTTCGCCGGCGACGTGGCGGTGCTCTATGCCGACAACGCGCTGATCTCCGCCGCCACCATGCACAAGCTGCGCGCGGCGCGGGCCAAGGCCGGGCTGGCGCTGCTGGCCATGCGGCCGGCCGACCCGGCGAAGTATGGCCGCGTGCTGACCGATGGAACCGGCGCGGTGACGCGCATCGTCGAATACGCCGATGCGACGGACGAGCAACGGGCGGTCGGCCTGTGCAATGCCGGCGTGGTCTGCGCCGCCGCGCCGGACCTGCTCCGCTGGCTGGGCCAGGTGCGGAACGACAACCGCCAGGGCGAATACTACCTGACCGACGTCGTCGCGATCGCGGCCGCCGAGGGCATGCGCGTGGTGGCCGTGGAAGCGCCGGAGGCCGAGCTGCGCGGGATCAATTCCCGCGCCGAACTCGCCGAGGCCGAGGCCGAGGTGCAGCACGGGCTGCGCCGCGCCGCGATGGAGAACGGCGCCACGCTGATCCAGCCCGAGAGCGTGACGCTCAGCCACGACACGGTGCTCGGCCGCGACGTGACCATCGGCCCGAATGTCGTCTTCGCCCCCGGCGTGACGGTGGAGGACGAGGTCGAGATCCGCCCGTTCAGCCATCTGGAAGGCTGCGTCGTGCGGCGCGGCGCGGTGATCGGCCCTTTCGCGCGGCTGCGCCCCGGCACCGTGGTCGGGCCATCCGCCCATGTCGGCAATTTCGTGGAGCTGAAGGCCGCCGTGCTGGGGGAGGGGGCGAAGGCCAACCACCTGACCTATCTCGGCGATGCCGAGATCGGTGCGCGCGCGAACATCGGCGCAGGCACCATCACCTGCAACTATGACGGCGTGAACAAGCACCGCACGGTGATCGGGGAGGGCGCCTTCATCGGTTCCGACACGGCGCTGGTCGCGCCCGTCACGGTCGGCGCGCGCGCGATCACGGCTGCGGGAAGCGTGATCACCGAGGGTGTGCCGGACGACGCGATGGCGATCGCGCGCGGCCGTCAGGTGAACAAGGAAGGCCGCGGTTTCAAGGGCAAGAAGCCCGGCCGCTGACAGGCCCCGGCGAGGCGCCTATCTTCCCCCGACCAAAGGGAAGGAAGGCCGCCATGCTCGACACCGCCGCAAAGCTTCCGCTGAAGGATCCCGATCTCTTCCGGCAGGCCAACCTGATCGGCGGGAAGTGGGTGCAGGCCGACAGCGGCAAGACCACCGCCGTACGCAACCCCGCCACCGGCGAGGTGGTTGGCCATGTCCCCGCGCTCTCCGCCGTCGAGACGCGCCGCGCCATCGAGGCCGCTCAGGAGGCCTTTGCCGGCTGGCGCGCGATGCTGGCCAAGGACCGCGCGGTGATCCTGCGCAGGCTGAACGATATGATGCTGGCCAATGCCGAAGACCTCGCCGCCATCATGACCGCGGAGCAGGGCAAGCCGCTGGCCGAGAGCAAGGGCGAGATCGCCTATGCGGCCAGCTTCATCGAGTGGTTCGCCGAGGAAGGGAAACGCATCTACGGCGACACCATCCCGCAGAACGCCAAGGGCCGCCGCATCCTGGTGCTGAAGGAGCCGATCGGCGTCTTCGCCGCCATCACGCCCTGGAATTTCCCGGCCGCGATGATCACGCGCAAGGCCGGCCCGGGCTGGGCCGCGGGCTGCACCGGCGTGATCCGCCCGGCCTCGCAGACGCCCTTCTCCGCGCTCGCGATCGGCGTGCTGGCGGAGCGCGCGGGCATGCCGCCCGGCGTCTGCAACATCATCACCGGGCCGAGCGGCGAGACGGGCGGCGAGCTGACCTCCAACCCGCTGGTGCGCAAGTTCAGCTTCACGGGCAGCACCGAGGTCGGGCGCAAGCTGCTGGAGCAATGCGCCAAGACCATCAAGAAGACCTCCATGGAGCTCGGCGGCAACGCGCCCTTCATCGTCTTCGACGATGCGGACCTCGATGCCGCCGTGCAGGGCGCGATGGCCAGCAAGTACCGCAACACCGGCCAGACCTGCGTCTGCGCCAACCGCATCCTGGTGCAGGACGGCGTCTATGACGCCTTCGCGGAGAAACTGAAGGCGGCGGTGGAAGCGCTGAAGGTCGGCAATGGCATGGAGCCCGGCGTGACGCAGGGCCCGCTGATCAACGCCGACGCGGTGGCGAAGGTGGAGGAACACATCGCCGACGCGACCTCCAAGGGCGCCAAGGTCATCACAGGCGGCAAGCGCCATTCGAAGGGCGGCAACTTCTTCGAGCCGACGCTGCTGGTGAACGTGCCCCCCGACGCACTGGTCTTCCGCGAGGAGACCTTCGGGCCGGTCGCGCCGCTCTTCCGCTTCAAGACGGAGGAGGAGGCGGTGAAGCTCGCGAACGCCTCCGAATTCGGCCTCGCCGCCTATTTCTACGCCCGCGACGTGGGCCGCATCTTCCGCGTGGCGGAGGCGCTGGAGAGCGGCATCATCGGCATCAACGAGGGCATCATCTCGACGGAAGTCGCGCCGTTCGGCGGTGTGAAGGAAAGCGGCCTGGGCCGCGAGGGCAGCAGATACGGGATCGAGGACTACCTCGAGATCAAATACCTGGCGCTCGGCGGGATCGGCGCCTGACGACGACATCTCCCTCCCCCGCATCGCGGGGGAGGGTCGGGGAGGGGGCCGCGCTGCCTCCGGCTGAGAGGCACGCATGACCTACGACTTCGACCTTTTCGTCATCGGCGGTGGCTCGGGCGGCGTGCGCTGCGCGCGCATCGCCGCGAGCCACGGAGCCCGCGTCGGCGTCGCGGAGGAACGCTTCTGGGGCGGCACCTGCGTCAATGTCGGCTGCGTGCCGAAGAAGATCATGGTCAACGCCGCCGAATACGGCATGTGGGCCGCCGACGCCGCCGCCTTCGGCTGGCACATAGAGACGCATGGCCATGACTGGCGAAAGCTGGCCGCGGCGCGCGATGCGGAGGTCACGCGCCTCTCGGGCATCTACGACAAGCTGCTGAAGGGCGCCGGCGCCACCACCTTCGATGCCCGCGCCACCCTGCTCGATCCGCACACCATCCAGGTCGGCGAGCAGCGCGTGACCGCGGAGCGCATCGTCATCGCCACCGGCGGCCAGCCGCAGCGCCTGCCGATCCCGGGCGCGGAGCTCGGTCTGGTCTCCGACGACCTGTTCACCCTGAAGCAACTGCCGAAGCGCGTCGCCGTGCTCGGCTCCGGCTACATCGCGGTGGAATTCGCCTGTCTGCTGCGCGGCCTCGGCGCGGAGGTGGACCTGGTCTATCGTGCCTCGCTCCCGCTGCGCGGCTTCGACGACGACATCCGCGCCGCGCTGGCCGAGGCGCTGACCGCGCAGGGCATCCGCCTTAACTCCGACGTGTCGCCCACCCGCATCACCCGCGCCGACAACGAGCTGCTGCTCGGCCTGTCCACGAATTTCGTGCGGGAGGTGGATGCGGTGTTCTTCTGCACCGGCCGCGTGCCCTACACCCAGGGCCTCGGGCTCGAGGCGGCCGGCGTGGAGACCGACGCCAACGGCGCCATCGTCGTGGACGACGACCACGCGACCAGCGCGAAGCACATCTACGCCATCGGCGACGTC
Organism: Falsiroseomonas bella; assembly: GCF_003173615.1. GTDB lineage: Bacteria > Pseudomonadota > Alphaproteobacteria > Acetobacterales > Acetobacteraceae > Falsiroseomonas > Falsiroseomonas bella. The sequence continues at coordinate 461,909 of NZ_QGNA01000002.1, forward strand.
ATCCACCGCGTGAACCTCACCCCCATGGCGACCGCGGTCGGCCATGCGCTTGCCGACACGCTCTATGGCGGCAAGCCGCGCAAGGCGAGCTACGCGAATGTTCCCTCCGCCGTCTTCACCTCGCCCCCCATCGGCACCGTCGGCCTGACGGAAGCCGAGGCCGCGGCGCGGGGCCCGGTGGACATCTACCTCACGCGCTTCACGCCGATGCGCCACACCATCAGCAAGCGCGAGGGCCGCAAGACCGTGATGAAGCTGGTGGTCGACCAGAAGACGCAGCGGATCCTCGGCGCCCATATGCTGGGGGAGGATGCGGCCGAGATCATGCAGGGCATCGGCATTGCCGCGGTGATGGGTGCCACCAAGCAGGATTTCGACCGCACCATCGGCATCCACCCGACCGCGGCGGAGGAATTCGTCACGCTGCGCACCCGCGCACGGGAAGCGGGCGTGCAGGCCGCGGCCGAGTAGCGCCTCCGCCGGCGTCAGCCCGGCATCCGCCGGTCGTATTCCGCGCGGAGCCGGCTCCAGCCCTCCCAGAAGGAGGCCGGCGTCCAGCCCTCGGCGATCGCGACCAGGATGTCGAGATGCATGTGCCAGCCGGCGCCGACATTCAGCAGCGTCGCGCGGTCCGGCGCGCCGCGATGCACCAGCGTCAGCAGCACCCGCTCGCCGCGCGGCTCCAGCGTGAAGGAGACCTCGCCCGTCTCGCCCCAGGCGATCACCAGTCGGCGGGGCGGGTCGAGCGCGAGGATGCGGCTTTGCATGCGCTGCTCGGCGGGGAAGTCCGCCGGGCGCTGGCCGGGCGCGGAGAGGTCGTCGTTGCGCCAGACCAGCTCGAAGGGCGCAGCCGCCTTCAGGGTCATCTCGCCCGCCGCCAGCCACTTCCGGCGCAACTCGCTCTCCGTCAGATAGGCCCAGACCCGCTCCATTGGTCCGGGAAGGATCCGCTGGAAGGTCAGCGTCCCGGGCTCGGTCAGGACGCCATGCGCGTCCAGCGCGGCGATGTCGTTCATCGGTCGTCTCCGTCCTTGGTGGGTGGGGCGGCCGCGTCTTCCTCCCGAAGGAGGCGTTCGAGCGCATCCAGGCGGCCGGTCCAGAAGCGCTCGTAGAAGCCGAGCCATTCGTGCGCATGCGACAGCGGCGCGGGTTCGAGCCGGCAGAGATGCGTCCGCCCGCGCACCTCGCGCCGGATCAGCCCCGCGCCCTCCAGCGCCTTGATGTGCTTCGACGCCGCCGCGAGCGAGATCGGGAAGGGGGCGGCGAGCTGGCTCACCGTGCGTTCGCCCTCCGCCAGCTCGCGCAGCATGCGGCGCCGGGTCGCGTCGCCGAGGGCGTGGAAGACGGCATCGAGGGGCGGGGCGTGTCGCTCAACCATGTCGTTGAATATCGAGCCCCGCGCCCGAACAGTCAACCGATTTGTTGAATGATGACCATCACGGCCGTGTGCCACGCGGCGCCGCCCCCGCAACGCTGCGATTTGCCAAGCCACACGGCCCCGCTATGGTCGGCCTGCCAGATTGCAGACACGGTGGACAATCATGCCTACGCGCGCGTGGAGCCCGGATTCCTGGCGGGCCATGCCGATCCGTCAGGTTCCCGACTATCCCGACCAAGCCCGGCTGCGGGCCATGGAGGAGAAGGTCGGCCGATTTCCCCCGCTGGTTTTTGCAGGTGAGGCGGACCGGCTGAAGGCGCATCTCGCCAAGGCCGGGGACGGCAGCGCCTTCGTGCTGCAGGGCGGCGATTGCGCGGAGAGCTTCGCCGAATTCCACGCCAACACCATCCGCGACACGTACCGCGTGCTGCTGCAGATGGCGGTCGTGCTGACCTTCGGCGCCTCCCTGCCGGTGGTGAAGCTCGGCCGCATGGCCGGCCAGTTCGCCAAGCCGCGCTCCTCCGACACCGAGACGGTGGGCGAGACGACGCTGCCCTCGTATCGCGGCGACATCATCAACGGCCCCGATTTCACCGCCGAGGCGCGCATCCCCGATCCCGGCCGGATGGAGTTCGCCTATCTCCAGTCGGCCGCCACGCTGAACCTGCTGCGCGCCTTCTCGACGGGCGGCTATGCCGACCTGCACGAGGTGCATCGCTGGAACCTCGACTTCGCCAAGCGCAGCCCGCTCGCCGGCCGCTACGAGGATCTTGCGGTGCGCATCGACGAGACGCTGCGCTTCATGGGTGCGTGCGGGATGTCCGACCTGCCGCAGGTGCGGGAGACGGAGTTCTACACCTCCCACGAATCCCTGCTGCTGCCGTTCGAGGAGGCGATGACGCGCCAGCCCTCGACGCATCCGGGCCGGCATTATGCTTGCAGCGCCCACTTCCTATGGATCGGCGACCGCACGCGCCAGCCGGACGGCGCGCATGTCGAGTTCATGCGCGGCGTCGCCAACCCGATCGGCATGAAGGTCGGCCCGACGATGGAGCCGGATGAGCTGGTGAAGCTCACCGAGATCCTGAACCCGGCGAACGAGAAGGGAAGGCTGACGCTGATCTCCCGCATGGGGGCGGAGAAGGTGGAGGCCAAGCTGCCGCCGCTGCTGCGCGCCGTGAAGAAGGCGGGGCGCAACGTGGTCTGGATCTGCGACCCGATGCATGGCAACGGCGTGAAGGCCGGCGCCTACAAGACGCGCAGCTTCGACGCGATCCTCGCCGAGGTGAAGGGCTTCTTCGACGGCCACGCGGCGGAGGGCACCATCCCCGGCGGCGTGCATGTCGAGATGACCGGGCAGAACGTCACCGAATGCCTCGGCGGCGCGCACAAGCTGGTGGAGGCCGATCTGGCCCGCAACTACGCGACCTTCTGCGACCCGCGGCTGAACGCCGAACAGTCGCTCGAGCTCGCCTTCCTCATCGCGGAGGAGCTGAAGGCCCGCCGGCCCGCATCGGTGGTGCCCGCCCAGGCCGCGCAATGAGCGACGTCGGCTTGCCCTCTCCCCCCGCAGGGGGGAGAGGGTTGGGTGAGGGGCGCAGCGGCGTCGGGTGCGGTGTCCGCGTCCATCCCGACGCCCCCCTCACCCGGCCTCTCTCCCCTGCGGTGGGAGAGGGGATTCCCGTGGTGGGAGAGGGACCCTGCCGGCATGGCTGAAAACCAGCCCGGCGCTGACGACGCCTCGATCGCCGCGCGGACCGACAGCTACTTCAACCGCACCAAGGCGATCGTCACCCGCTTCGGCGATTGCCGCGTGACCTACGCGGTGTTCCTCCGCCGCCCCGTGGTTTCCGCGCCGCGGCTCGCCATCGGCTGGCTGCAGGCCGTGGCGCGGGAGCGGAATACGCGCTTCGACATCGAGGTGATGCACGAGGAAGGCGCCTGGGTCGGCGCCGGCGATCCGATCTTCTACCTGTCCGGCTCCTTCGCGCAGCTGGTGGATCTCGAGACGATCATCCTGCAGAAGCTCGGCGCGGCCTGCGTCGCCGCGCACAACGCCTACCAGATGTGCTGCGAGCTGCCCGGCGTCGCCTTCCTGGCCATGGAGGCGCGGCACTGCGCCGGGCAGGAGATGCAGGAGATGATGGCCTATGCCGCCAGCGTCGGCGGCGCCGCGGCGAAGCGGGAAGGGGCCAAGGGCTTCGTCGGCAACGCCAATGACGCGACCGCCCATTGGTTCGGGCCGGGCCGCGGGCGTGGCACCATGCCGCATGCCCTGATCGGCTATGCGGGCTCCACGTTGCGCGCGGCCGAGATGTTCCACGCCACCTTCCCCGACCAGGACCTGACCGTGCTGACCGACTATTTCGGGCGCGAGGTCACGGACGGGCTGGAGGTGTGCCGCCGCTTCCCCGACCTCGCCGCCGCGGGGCGGATGGCGGTTCGGCTCGACACCCATGGCGGCCGCTTCATGGAGGGGCTCGACCCGGCGGAATCCTACGCCGTGCTGGAACGCCACGCGCCCCAGGCGGTGCGCCGCTACCGCAGCGAGACGGAACTGCGCCACCTGGTCGGCACGGGCGTCTCCGCCGCCGCGATCTGGCGCATGCGGGAGGCGCTGGACGAGGCCGGCTTCCCGAAGGTGCGCATCGTCGCCTCCTCCGGCTTCGGCGTGCAGAAATGCCGGGTGATGGCTGAGGCCAAGGCGCCGCTCGACGTGGTCGGCACCGGCAGCTTCATACCCGATGCCTGGTCGGAGACCTACGCCACCGCCGACATCGTGGACTATGACGGCCAGGCGCGGGTGAAGGTCGGCCGCGAGTTCCTGCTGCGCCACAGTGGCGGGCGGAAGCGCAACGCCGGATGAGCCTCGCCGCCACGGCGGATCCGGCGCGCGAGCGGCGCATCGGATACATCTGTGCGATCGCCGTGCTCTTCGTCTGGGTCGGCTTCCTGCTGGCCGCGCGGCTGTCCGTGAAGCAGGCAATGACGCCCTGGGACGTCGCGGCGCTGCGCTATGCCGGCGCCTTCGCCGGCGCCTTGCCGCTCGCGATGCTGCTCGGCTGGCCGCGCCTGCCGCGCCGGCGCATCGCGGCGATCGTCGCCACCGCGTCCCTGGGGTTCCCGCTGTTCTGCTATGCCGGCTTCGCCTTCGCGCCGGTCTCGCATGCCGGGGTGATGAATGCCGGGATGCTGCCCTTCCTGACGGCCGCGCTCGGCGCGATCTGGCTGAACGAGGCCTGGACGCGCCGCCGCGCCCTTTCGCTGGCGGTGGTCGCCTGCGGCGTGGCGCTGCTCGCCTTCGACACCTTCGGCGGCTACCCGGGTTCCTGGCGGGGCGACCTGCTGCTGCTGGCCGGCGCCTCCTCCTGGGCGGTCTACACGACGCTGGTGAAGCTCTGGGGGATCTCGGCGATGGAGGCCACGCTCTCCGCCGCGCTCTGGGCGGCGCCGATCTACCTGCCGGTCTGGTGGCTGCTGCTGCCCTCCAATCTCGGCGCCGTGCCGCTCGGCGCGGCGGCCTTCCAGTTCGTCTACCAGGGGTTCTGCGCGGTGCTGCTGGCCGGCTTCCTGTTCACCCGCGCCGTCACTGCCCTCGGCGCGCCGCGCACCACCACGATCACGGCGCTCGTTCCGGCGATGGCCGCGCTCGCGGCCTGGCCGCTGCTGGGCGAGGCGCTCGGCCTTGCCGGCCTCGTCGGGGTGGGGCTCGTCTCGGCCGGCATGATCCTTGGGGTCACTGGCCGCCTCGTGCGTTGACGCAGAGCGCCGCCGGGCCGATCACCCGGCGCGATCAGGAGCAGGACGCATGAGCGGCAGCGACGAGGACGAGGATCCCATCTTCTCCGAGGCGATCTCGGCCCCCGCGGGGCTCGCGGTGCGCATCCTGGACCTGTCCGGCGCAAACGGCTCGGACCCGGTCGAGGTGGTGCGTGGCTTCCGCAGCGTCGCCCATGCCAACGCCTTCGCCCGGCGCTATGTGCGTGACAGCCTGGAGCGCTGCCGCACCGGCGGCGCGAACCCCGAGACCGTTCTGGAAGCCTGGTTCGCCTATGGCGAGGACGCCGAGGTGGTTGGCGCCGGCGACGACGCCTGGCGCAGCGCCGCCGAACTGCACGCCTTCGCCGAGCACCGCTCCGAGGATGCCGAGGAGCGCAACTGGCGCGTCCTGGACCCGCGGCGCGAGGAGGACGACGAGGAGGAGGAGTAGGCCCCCGTCACCAGCGCTGCTTGGCAGGCCCCACCCAGCCCGGGGCCGGATACACGACCGCGGGCGGCGGCGCATACACCACCGGCGGCGGCGCATAATACACGGGCGGCGGCGGCGGGGCGTAGTAGACCGGCGGCGGAGGCGGCGGCGCGTAATAGGGCTGCGAGGCGATCGCCGCCCCGATGCCAAGCCCGACGATGGCGCCGAGCGCCAGCCCGGCCCCCGGGGCGTATCCCCGATAGGGCGGCGGGTAGTAGGCGCGCGGCGGCGCGTAATAGGCTCGCGGCGGGGGTGCGTAGCCCCAGCCCGGCCGTCCGCGCCAATCCGCCTGCGCTGCCGGCGCGGCCAGCACGCCGGCTGCCATGACCCCGGCGAAGACCGCACCCCGAACCGCCAGTGACCTGCTCATGGCTCGCGCCTCCGCTGCGCTGCTGCGCATGACGCCATCAGACGACCCGATTGCGCCCGCATCAAGGCACTCCGCCTTGCCTTCCGGCCGTATCTGGCGTTCCTCTCGCCCCGCATGAAGGTCCGTTTCGCGCCCTCTCCCACGGGATTGCTGCATGTCGGCAATGCCCGCATCGCCATCGCCAATTGGTGCGTCGCCCGGCGCCAGGGCGGGCGCTTCCTGCTGCGCCTGGACGACACCGACACCGAGCGCTCCAAGCCCGAATACGCCCAGGCGATCGAGGAGGATTTGCGCTGGCTCGGCCTCGACTGGGACGAGTTCCGGCGCCAGACGGATCACATCCCGGCCTATGAGGCCGCCGCCGAGAAGCTGAAAGCCTCCGGCCGCCTCTACCCCTGCCTCGAGACGGAGGAGGAGCTGGCCTACAAGCGGGAGCAGCGCATCCGGCAGGGCAAGCCGCCACTCTATGACCGCGCGGCGCTCCGGATGACCAAGGAGCAGCTGGACCGCGCGCTGGCCAACGGCAAGCGGCCGCATTGGCGGTTCCTGCTCTCGGGCGGCTCGGTTTCGTGGAAGGATGGCGTGCTGGGCGAGCGCAGCGTGAAGCTGACCAGCCTCTCGGACCCGGTTCTGATCCGCGCCGATGGCAGCTTCCTCTACACCTTCACCTCGGTGGTGGACGACCTGGAGACGGGCATCACCGACGTGGTGCGTGGCGAGGACCACGTCACCAACACCGGCATCCAGCTCGATATTTTTGGGGCGTTGGGTGGTGATGCGCGCAAGCTGCGCTTCGCCCACCTGCCGCTGCTGACGGATGCGGATGGCGGGCCGCTGTCCAAGCGCACGGGCAGCGTCGGGCTGCGCCAGTTGCGGCGCGACGGCGTGGAGCCGGCGGCGCTGGCCGGCTACCTCGTGGCGCTGGGCTCCAGCAGCGATCCGGTGCCCGGCATGCCGGCCGATCTCGCGCCGTCCTACGATCTTGCCCGGATTTCCAAGAGCACGGCGCGTTTCGACACAAAGCAGTTGCTCGCGCTGAACCGGAAATGGCTGCACGGCCTGGACCATGCCGCCGTGCAGGATCGCCTGCCGGAAGGCTCGGACGAAAAATTCTGGATGGCGGTGCGCGGGAACCTCGACCTGTTCCGCGAAGTCCGCGATTGGTGGGACGTGGCGCAGGGTGATATCGTCCCCGCGGGCGAGCCCGCCGATGCCGATCTGCTGCGCATTGCTGCCGGGACGCTGCCCGAGGAGCCCTGGGATGAGGCCACCTGGCCGGCCTGGACAACAACGCTGGCGGAGCGCACCGGGCGCAAGGGCAAGGCGCTGTACCTGCCGCTGCGCCGGGCGCTGACCGGCGAGGACCACGGCCCCGACCTCAAGGTCTTCCTTCCGTTGATCGGCCGCGCTCGGGCGCTCAGGCGCCTGCAGCAGGCCGCGAGTTGAGATCCATGGAACTGCAGATCCACAACAGCGCGACGCGCCGCAAGGAGCGCTTCGTCCCGCTCGATCCGAACCATGTCCGCATCTATGTCTGCGGCCCGACCGTCTACGACCTGGCGCATCTCGGCAATGCGCGGCCGAACGTGGTGTTCGACGTGCTGGTGCGGCTGCTGCGGCGGCTCTACCCGAAGGTGACCTACGCGCGGAACATCACCGACGTCGAGGACAAGATCATCGACCGCGCGAAGGAAAGCGGGGAAGGCATCGCCGCGCTGACCGCGCGCACCACCGCCGATTTCCACCGCGACATGGCCGCCCTCGGCGTGCTGCCGCCGGATATCGAGCCGCGCGCCACCGGCACCATTCCGGAGATGGTCTCCCTCATCGAGAAGCTGATCGCCAACGGCCACGCCTATGCCGCGGAGGGCCATGTGCTGTTCGCGGTCGGCAGCTTCGCCGAGTACGGAAAGCTCTCCGGCCGCTCGCCGGATGAGCTGCTGGCCGGCGCGCGCGTGGAGGTGGCCCCCTACAAGCGCGACGCCGGCGACTTCGTGCTGTGGAAGCCGAGCACGCCCGACCAGCCCGGCTGGGACAGCCCCTGGGGCCGCGGGCGCCCGGGCTGGCACATCGAATGCTCGGCCATGTCGTGGAAGCATCTCGGCCCCGATTTCGACATTCACGGCGGCGGCGCCGACCTCCTCTTCCCGCACCACGAGAACGAAGTCGCCCAGAGCCTCTGCGCCTTTCCCGGTTCGCACTTCGCGCGGTACTGGATGCACAACGGCATGCTGCTCGTGGACGGCGAGAAGATGTCGAAGTCGCTCGGCAATTTCCGCACGGTGCAGGACATCCTGGCGCTCGGGCCGTGGGCGGGCGAGGCGTTCAGGCTGCTGCTGCTGAAGACTCAGTACCGCATGGCGCTGGACTACACCGAGGCCGCCTTGCAGGAGGCGCGGAAGGAGCTGGATCGCTTCTACCGCGCCCTGTCGAAGATGGCCCACGTGACGCCCGAACGCGGCGACGAGCCTCACCCGGTGGAGCAGCCGCCCTTCGAGCAGGCGCTGGCGGACGACCTGAACACGCCGCTGGCGCTGGCGTCGCTGCACTACCTGGTGTCGGCGGCGAATGAAGCCCTGGCGGCTGGCGACGACGCCGCGCTGCCGCATCTCAAGGGCCGCATCGTGGCGGCGGGCGCAGTGCTCGGCCTGCTGCAGCAGGAGCCAGAGGCCTGGTTCCGCGGCGGCGCGGACGATGATGCCGCCGCCATCGAAGCCGCCATCGCCGCCCGCCTTGCGGCACGGAAAGAAAAAAACTGGGCCGAGGCCGACCGCATCCGCAAGGAACTCGCCGACCAGGGCATCCTGCTGGAGGATGGGCCGCAGGGCACGACATGGCGTCGCGCGTGACCTCTTGCCTTGCCCCGATGGGAATGTTGAACAGGTGCTTCCGGTCACCCACCGGAGGTCCTGACATGATCCGCCTTGCCCTTGCCGCCACCCTCGCGCTCGCCCTCGCCACGTCGGCGGTGGCGCAGCATGCCGGGCACGGCGCTCCCCGCGCCGCGGCGAACGAGCCCGCCAGCACGCGGGAATACCGCGCCATCAACGAACGCATGCATCGCGAGATGGCGGTGCAGTTCACCGGCGACGCCGACCGCGACTTCGCCGCCGCCATGATCCCGCATCACCAGGGCGCCATCGACATGGCCCGCGTCGCGCTGCGCTACGGCCGCGACCCGGAGATCCGCAAGCTGGCCGAGGAGATCATCCGCGCGCAGGAAGCCGAGATCGCCCAACTCCGCGCCTTCCTGGCGCGCCCACCGGCGCGGTGAGGCGGGCCTGCAGCCCGCGCATCCACCCCCTCCCCCGCGTGCGGGGGAGGGCTGGGGTGGGGGCGCGACCGACCTTATCGCTTTATGCCGCTGAGCGCCTCGGCAATCCGCTGAATCACCCCGTCCCGGTTCCCCAACACCTCATCGTTCCAGAAACGCAGCACGCGCCATTCCGCCCCGCGCAGCGCCGCATCACGCGCTGCGTCGGCGTCCCCGCCATGCTGTCCGCCATCGACTTCCACGATCAGCATTGCGGCGGGCGCCGCGAAATCGGCGACGTAAGGCGGCACCGGGTGCTGTCTTCGGAACCGCACCCCGAGCGCGTCGAAGCGAAGCGCCTGCCACAGCTTGCGCTCGGCGTCCGTCATGGCGTTGCGCAGCCGACGCGCCTTGGCATGTTCATCCTTGCTCGGCATGCCGTCAGCTTATCGCACTGGGCGTCATGGGGGGCGCCGGCATTGCCTCCGATCCTGCCTGCGCAATCGCCCCCCCACCCCAGCCCTCCCCCGCTTGGCGGGGGAGGGAGTATGGCGCGCCCGATTCCCCTCCCCTGCGCAGCGGGGGGGGGGGGGGGCCGCGCGGCGCGCGGGAGGGTGGGGGCGCGACCGACCGTGCCATCCGCAAACACCCCATGACCGGCGGCCGTCCCGTCGGCGGGGCGCTCCTCACGCCCCCGCACGGCGAATCTCCCATCGTCGTCCTCGTCCGCCCGCAGATGGCGGCCAACATCGGCACCGCTGCGCGCGCCATGGCCAATGGCGGCCTCTTCCATCTGCGCATCGTGGCTCCGCGCGACGGATGGCCGCAGCCCAACGCCTATGCCGCCGCCTCCGGCGCCGATGCGATCCTCGACGCCGCGACGATCCACCCGGACATCCGGAGCGCCGTCGCCGATTGCCACCGCGTCTTCGGCACCTGCCCGCGCCCGCGCCACGTGATCATCCCCGTCCGCGACGCTCGCGCCGCCGCCCAGGATTTCCGCAACATCAACGCACGCTGCCTGCGCCTCGCCGTGCTGTTCGGCCCCGAGCGAGCGGGGCTCGAGGCCGACGACCTCGCCCATTGCGACACGCTGATCCGCTACCCCCTGAACCCGCAGCACAATTCGCTGAACCTCGCGCAGGCCGTGATGATCCTGGCCTATGAATGGTGGATGCAGGCCGAGACCGCGCCGCCCCGCCTGCTGCAGACCAATGAGACGCGCATCGCGACCAAGGGCGAACTCGAGAAATTTCTCGACCGCCTGATCGCGGAACTCGACGCCGCCGGCTTCCTGCACAACCCGCCGAAGCGCCCTGGCATGGTGCGCAACCTGCGCCACTGGTTCGAGCGCGGCGAAGTCACGGAGCAGGAGCTGCGGACCCTGCACGGCGTGGTGACGGAACTCGCCCGCGGCCGCATGGTGCGTGGGCGCTTCGCCGGCGACGTGCCCGACCCGCCCTGGGAGGAAAAGACGTGATCCACCCCGACGGAACGCCCATCGCGCCGCTGCCGGACCTCCGCTTCGTCGGGCTCGACGCCTCCGCGCTCGGCCTCGAAGGGCCGCGCATGTCCTACATGGAGGCGGGCGAGAGCACGCAGCGCACCGTGCTCTGCCTGCACGGCATCGGGGCCAATTCCATCGGCTGGCGCTTCATCCTGGCCGGCCTCGCCAGCCGCGCACGCGTCATCGCCTGGAACGCGCCGGGCTACATGCTGTCCGACAACTTCGTCACCGCCGCACCCACGCCCGGCCAGTATGCCGAGGCCGCGGTCGCGCTGCTCGATGCGCTGGGCGTGAAGGGGCCGGTGCATCTGCTCGGCTCCTCCTTCGGCTCGATGCTTGCCGCCTGCCTCGCCGCGCGCCACCCGCAGCGCGTCGCGCGCATGGTGCTGCTCGGCACATCCCGCGGGCAGCGCTGGAAGGGCAGGGAGGAACGCGCGCGCATGCTCGCGATGCGCGAAGCCTCCATCGCCAACGGGCCGCTGGATCTCGCGGCGACGCGCAGCGGCAACCTGGTCGCCGCCGGCACGCCGGAGCCGGTGCGCGCGCTGGTGCGCGCCATGGTCGCGGCGACGCAGCCGCGCGGCTACCTGCAGGCCGCGCGCTGCACCGATCCGGTGGACGTGGTCGAGGATTTCGCGCCGCGCATCGCCGCGCCGACGCTCTGCGTCACCGGCGATTCGGATGGCGTGAACCCGCCGCCCGTGGGCCGTGCCGTTGCGGATGCGATCGCCGGCGGCCGCTTCGTCTCCCCCGAGAAGTGCGGCCACCTGCCGGAGCTTGAGTATCCCGCCCGCACCCTTACCCTGGTGCGCGAGCATTTCTTCGGGGACCTGCCGTGATCCATCGCCGCGCGCTGCTCGCCACGCTTGCCCTGCCCGCCGTCGCGCGCGCGCAGACCGCGTCCTTCCCGACGCGGCAGGTGCGCATCGTCGTGCCCTTCCCGCCGGGCGGGGGGCTCGATGCGCTGGCGCGTGCGATAGCCGACCGGCTGCAGGCGGAATGGGGCCAGCCGGTGGTGGTGGACAATCGCCCCGGCGGCTCCACCGTGCCCGGCACGGACATCGTGGCAAAGGCGCCGCCGGACGGGCACACGCTGCTGATCACCGCCGATAACTCCATCACCTCCAACCCGGTGCTGATCCGCGGCCTGCCGCACGACCCGATGCGCGACCTGGCGCCGATCACGCTGCTGGTGGACGTGCACCAGATGGTGCTGGTGCATCCGAGCATCGGCGCGAACACGATGGGGGAGCTCGTCGCTGCCGCGCGGGCCAATCCCGGCAGGCTGAACTTCGGCTCCTACGGCAATGCCAGCCAGCCGCATCTCGCCTTCGGCGCGCTGATGGCGAAGGAGCGGATCGAGATGGTGCATGTGCCCTATCGCGGGCTGACGCCGGCGGTGACGGCGACGCTGGCGGGCGAGGTGCAGATGACGCTGGCCGGCATCGCCTCCGGTGCGGCGCATATCCGTGCCGGCACGCTGAAGGCGCTGGCCGTCGGCAAGCCGACCCGGTTCGAGGCGCTGCCCGATGTGCCGACCCTGAAGGAGGCCGGCTACGACGACATCGACCCGCGCACCTGGTTCGGCGCCTTCGCCCCCGCCGGCACGCCGCCCGAGCTGCTGCTGCGCCTGCACGCCGCAATCGCGGCGGCGATGGCCGCGCCCATGGTGCGCGACCGCCACCTGGCGCCCGCGGGCTACACCGTGCATCTCACCACGCCCGAGGCGACGGCGGCCTTTCTGCGCGAGGATCTGGACTACAAGCGTCGCCTGATCGCGGCCGCTGGCATCCAGCCGGAGTAGTCGCCATCCGAAAAGCCCTCTCCACCCAAAGGGGGGAGAGGGTTGGGTGAGGGGGGCGCTGAGGCCAGGCGCCTTCTCGCGGCCCCACCGAACGCCCGTGTCCCGCGACCCTACCCCAGCTTCTTCGCCAGCTTCCGCGCCAGCAGATACCCCAGCAGCCCGCCCACCGGCGCGCCGGGCAGGGCCAGCAGCCAGCCGATATGGATGCCGTCGGCCACCAGCCCCATGCCGATGCCGAACATGAGCCCGCCCACCAGGCTGCCCGTCACGCCCGCCGTCAGGCCAAGCACAAGGATATCGGAACGCGTCACCATGGCCGCCGAGTAGGGGAGGGGCTGGCGGTTTGACAAGCCGGGGCCGCGCCGCCTATAGGCCCGGCTCCTTCCGGGAACGCGGACGGCGGTTGATCCGCTGCGCCCGCCCGTTTGGCGAAAGCCATCCGGGACTACCGGGACAACCAGGGTGCTTCAGCGCCCGCAAGACGAAGGACCGGCGCCGAGAGGCCCGGCAGGTGCAGCGCATGAGCAAGCGCGCCGAATCCAAGTACAAGATCAATCGCCGCCTGGGCGTGAACCTCTGGGGCCGCGCCAAGTCCCCGGTCGCCAAGCGCGAATATGGCCCGGGCCAGCACGGCCAGCGCCGCAAGCAGAAGCCGACCGACTACGGCGTGCAGCTGATGGCCAAGCAGAAGCTCAAGGGCTACTACGGCAACATCGGCGAGAAGCAGTTCCGCAAGTACTACGAGGAAGCCGTGCGCCGGAAGGGCGACACCTCGGAGAACCTGATCGAGCTGCTCGAGCGGCGCCTGGACACCGTGATCTACCGCATGAAGTTCGCCGTCACGCCCTTCGCGGCACGGCAGTTCGTGAACCACGGCCATGTCACGATCAACGGCAAGCGCCTGAACATCCCCTCCTACCTCGTCAAGGACACCGACGTGATCGAGGTGAAGGAGAAGTCGAAGCAGATGACCGCGCTGCTCGACGCGACCCAGTCCGGCGAGCGCGACGTGCCCGAGTATATCGAGGTGGACCACCGCGCCATGCGCGGCCGCATCCTCCGCGCCCCGAAGCTCTCGGACGTGCCGTATCCGGTGCAGATGGAGCCGAACCTGGTCGTCGAGTTCTACAGCCGCTGATTCTTTTGTTCGTCCGCCATCTGGGCGGACACGGCCAAGAAGACGCCGGTCCCGCGAGGGGCCGGCGTTTCGCGTTTCAGTGCCCGAGTGCCACCACCGCGCCGCGGCACGCCGCCATCGCCGTCGCGCGGTCCCCCTCCATCGAGACCGGCGACCCGATGCGCACCCGCAGCTTTCCCGGCCTCGGCCACTTCCGCGTCGCCGGCCAGGCCTCGAAGGCGCCCTCGATGAAGCACGGCACCACCGGAACGCCGGTGCCGGCCAGCAGCATCGCGAGCCCCGGCTGGAACTCACCCATCGCGCCGGTGCGGCTGCGCGTGCCCTCCGGGAACAGGATGTAGACCAGCCCGTCCTCCACCAGCCGCGCCCGCAGCGCCGCCATCTCGCCCCGCTTCGTCTTCCCGCGCCAGATCGGGAAGGCATTGATCGCGTAGGCTGACAGCAACGCCCCCGGGCCCGATTGGAAGAAAACCTCGCCGGCGGCCAGCGCATGCGCCCGCCGCGCCGAATCGCCGCGCAGGATGCTCGCCAGCACCAGCGCATCCAGGTGGCTTGTGTGGTTGCCGATCAGCACGAAGGGCGCCGCCGGCAGGTTCTCGCGCCCGTCCACCTCCAGCCGGTGGAACAGGCGGAAGTAGAGCCGCAGCAGCCAGCGCCACGTGGCGTTCGCCGCCATGCCGAACAGCCCGCGCTCGCGCGACAGGCTGCGTAGCCGGTCGCCGGGGGCCATGCCGAGGTCGCGCGCCGGGCGAAGCTGCCAGTCCATCTCAGCCCCCGGTGATCAGCCGCGTCGGCGCATCCGTGCCCAGCCCCACCACGTAGTGCACCAGGTGGAAGACCAGCGGCGAGACCAGCAGCAGCGAGTTGAAGCGATCGAGGATGCCGCCGTGCCCCGGCAACACCGCTCCCATGTCCTTGATGCCGATGTCGCGCTTGATCGAGGACAGCATCAGGTCGCCCGCCTGCCCCGCGACGCTCACCAGCACGCCGAGCAGCAGCAGCCAGTGCCACGCGCCCATCGGCGTGCCCGCGAACAGCACCGAGCCGAGCAGCGCCACCACGCCGCCCGTGACCACCACCGCGCCCAGCGCGCCTGAGATCGTCTTGTTCGGGCTCGTCGCCGGCAGCAGCTTTCGGCCGCCGATCAGCTTGCCGCAGGTGAAGGCGGCGCAGTCGTTCAGCGCCACCGCCGTCAGCAGCAGCAGCACCAGCGGGCGGTAGTTCGCATCGTTGGCCATGAAGCCGAGATGCGCGAGGCCGGCGCCGAACAGCATGTACCCCAGCACCGCGAGCCCCACGCGCTGCACATAGCCCTGCGGCCGGTCGAGCGGGATGGAGGCCACCGCCAGCACGCAGACCGTCAGCGGGAACAGCGCGACGAAGAAGCCATACCAGTTGTCGAGCGCCGCGAAATTCACCGCGACGATGCCGAGCGCAACGACGGCGGACAGCACGCGCTCCCGGAACAGCCCCGTCGCGCGGGCGTATTCGCGGTAGCCGAGCAGGCCGAGCAGCGTCACCGCGCCGATGGTCCAGGCGCGCCCAGCCAGCACCGGGCCGATCATCAGCGGCAGCAGCACGCACCAGGACCCGAAGCGCAGCCACAGCTCGCGCCGGAATTCCGGCTTCGCACGCCCGCTGGCCGAAAGCCAGCCGATGGCCGCCGCGGCCAGCGCCAGCACCGCGCCGGTGGCCGAGACGATCCAGATGGTGACGGGATGGGCGAAGGCGGCGGTCATCGCGTGGCGCTCCGCAGGAAGGTCCAGGCGCCGGCGAGGCGCCGCCAGGTGGTGGCCAGCGACAGCGCCAGGATGACCCACAGCGCGAGGGCGGGCAGCGGGGCCGTCCAGGCGAAGGGCAGCAGCGCGCAGGCGACGCCCAGGGCGGTGACCAGCGCCATGCGGTGCTGCTTCGCCATCGGTCCGCGGAAGTCGCTCGGCGCGCCGGCGGCCTTGCCGACCGCCCGGACGTAAGCCGTGCTCATGGCCGCCAGCGCGGCGGCAAGTCCGAGCGCCGGGCTGCCCGCCGCGACGCCGAGCCCCAGCAGCACCGCCGTGTCGGAAACCCGGTCCGGCACCTCGTTGAACAGCTCCCCGGCCGGTGAGGCGATGCCGCGCCCGATCGCCACCATGCCGTCCAGCAGGTTCGCGGCGAGGCGAAGCTGGACCAGCAGCGCGCCGAGCAACCAGAGCGGCAGCGCCGCATCCGGCCACCAGCCCGTGCCGGCGACGCACAGCCCCGCGCCGAGCCCGGCCGCCATGCCCGCCAGCGAAATCCCGTCCGCAGAGGCGCCGCGCGCCACCAGCAAGGCGGCAATGCGCCCGGTTATCCGAAGGTCACGCGCCGCGATCGGGCGCCTGTCTGCTGTGCTGGCCATGCGGTCCTCGTTTCCGGGTGGAGGATCGCATGGGTCTGTGCGGGCAGTGTGTCGCCCCGCTGCGCGCCGTGTTGCATCCGTTGCGCGACGCAGCCCCTGCGCGAAAAGGGCGCCGCCCTGAGGCACCGCCCTGTCGTGGCTGCCGCGATCAGGCGCGGCGGTGATCCGCTGGTCCTGACACGAAAAGGCGCCGTCCCGGCCATGCCGGGCGGCGCCTCCACGCAACGCGAAAAGAGGGCCGGCGCCGTTTCGGGCGGCGGCGCGGGATCAGGCGGTCTTCGCCGCCACGCCCTTCTCCTCCATCAGGCTCTGCAACTCGCCCGACTGGAACATCTCCATGACGATGTCGCAGCCGCCGACGAACTCGCCCTTCACGTAGAGCTGCGGGATGGTCGGCCAGTTGGTGAAGCTCTTGATGCCCTCGCGAAGCTCCATGTCCTCGAGCACGTTCACGCCCTTGAAGGGCACGCCCACGTGGGAAAGGATCTGCACGACGCGGGCGCTGAACCCGCACTGCGGGAACACCGGCGTACCCTTCATGTAGAGCACCACCGGGTTCTCGGTGATCTCCGCCTGGATGCGGCTGTGGACGGTGTCGGTCATCCTGTCGGTATCCTTTACGGCCTGGTTCAGTCGGGCGCCGAGGTCTGCAGGGCCAGGGCGTGCAACTGCCCGCCCATGCGCCCCTGCAGCGCGGCATAAACGATCTGGTGCTGCTTGACGCGCGAGATGCCCTTGAAGGCCGAGGACACGACCTTCGCGGCGTAATGGTCGCCGTCGCCGGCCAAATCCTCGATGGTGACCTGCGCATCGGGCAGGGCCGACTTGATCAGCGCCTCGATCTCGGCGGCGTTCATCGCCATCAGCCAACAGCCTCCATCAGCGCGGGCAGCGTCGATTCGTGGGCGACCCGCAAGGTCGCCACCGATATGGAGGAGCCGGCGCCGAGAACCAAGTCCCCGCCGCCGCTGCGCCCGAGCCGAGCCGCCGACACGCCGGCGGCGGCGGCCGCGGCCAGGATGGGGCCGGCATCGGCCACCGCGAGCACATAGCGGCCCTGGTCCTCGCCGAACCAGAAGGCATGGGCGGGCATGCCGGCCGGCGCCTCCAGCGTCGCGCCGACGCCGCCCCCCATGGCCATCTCCGCCACTGCCACCAGCAATCCGCCATCGGCCACGTCGTGGCAGGCGGCGACCGTCCCACCGAGGATCTGCGCCCGCACGAAGTCGCCGTTGCGCCGTTCGGCCGCGAGGTCCACGGGCGGCGGCGCGCCCTCCTCACGCCCCGCGATCTCACGTAGCCAGAGCGACTGGCCGAGCCAGCCGCGCGTGTCCCCGATCACCACCAGGTCGAGCCCCGGCTCCAGAGCGAGACCCACCGCCTGTGCCGCATCCTCCAGCACGCCGACGCCGCCGATGGCCGGCGTCGGCAGGATCGCGGCGCCGTTGGTCTCGTTGTAGAGTGAGACATTGCCGCTCACGACGGGGAAGTCGAGCGCGGTGCAGGCGGCCGCCATGCCGCGCACCGCGGCGGCGAACTGGCCCATGATCTCGGGTTTCTCGGGGTTGCCGAAATTCATGTTGTCGGTGATCGCGAGCGGCCTGGCGCCCACGGCGGTCAGGTTGCGCCAGGCCTCGGCGACGGCCTGCTTCCCGCCCTCTTCCGGGTCGGCCAGGCAGTAGCGCGGCGTGCAGTCCGTGGTCATGGCGAGGCCGCGCTTCAGCCCCTCGAGCTTCACCACCGCCGCATCCGCGCCGCCCGGGCGCTGCACGGTCTGTCCGCCAACCGTGCTGTCATACTGGTCCCAGATCCAGCGCCGCGAGCAGAGATCGAGGCTGCCGACGAGCGTCTGCAGCGCCGCTGTGATGCCCACGGGATCGGCGATCGTCGTCGCATCCAGCACAGGCTGCCTCGGCGTCTCGGCCGTCGGGCGGCGATACAGCGGCGCCTCCGATTCCAGCGGCGCGAGCGGGATGTCGGCCTCGATGGCGCCCTTGTGGCGGATGACGATGCGGCCGGTGTCGGTCAGGTGGCCGATGACGGCGAAATCGAGCTCCCATTTGCGGAAGATCGCCTCGGCCTCGGCCTCGCGACCGGGCTTGAGGATCATCAGCATCCGTTCCTGGGATTCGGACAGCATCATCTCATAGGCGGTCATGCCGATCTCGCGCTGCGGCACGTTGTCCAGCGCGAGCTCGATGCCGACGCCGCCCTTGCCCGCCATCTCGACGGAGGAACTCGTCAGCCCCGCTGCGCCCATGTCCTGGATGGCGACGATCATGTCCGTCGCCATCAACTCGAGGCACGCCTCGATCAACAGCTTTTCGACGAAGGGGTCGCCGATCTGTACGGTCGGGCGCTTCTCCTCGGCGTCCGCGCTGAACTCGGCGCTGGCCATGGTTGCGCCGTGTATGCCGTCGCGCCCGGTCTTGGAGCCGACATAGACCACCGGATTCCCGATGCCCGCGGCAGCCGAAAGAAAGATACGGTCGGCCGGCGCGATGCCCACCGTCATCGCATTGACCAGCGGGTTGCCGTTGTAGGCCGGGTGGAAATTGACCTCGCCGCCCACGGTCGGCACGCCGACGCAATTGCCGTAGCCGCCGATGCCCCGCACCACGCCATCGATGATGCGCTTCATCCGCGGCGCATCCGGCGATCCGAAGCGCAGCGCGTTGAGATTGGCGATCGGCCGCGCCCCCATGGTGAACACGTCGCGCAAAATGCCGCCGACGCCGGTGGCGGCACCCTGGTAGGGCTCGATGAAGCTCGGGTGGTTATGGCTCTCCATCTTGAAGATGGCGGCGAGCCCGTCGCCGATGGCGATCACGCCCGCATTCTCGCCCGGCCCGTGGATTACCCAGGGCGCCTTGGTCGGCAGCGTGCGGAGCCAGACGCGGCTCGACTTGTAGGAGCAGTGCTCCGACCACATCACGCTGAAGATCCCGAGCTCGGTCAACGACGGCGTGCGGCCGAGAATGGCCAGCACCCTGTCGTATTCATCGCCCTTAAGGCCGAACTCGGCCGAAAGCTTTCGGGCGCGGGCGGGATCGAGCGGGGCGGGCAGGGACATGGCCGCGTTCTCCCGGCTCCGCCCGGCCTTGTCCAGTGCGTTGAGGGCGCGGCAGCCGCAACCGCCACGCTACCCGGCACGTTCTGCAGGAGCATCCGGAAGAGGACCGCTCCATGCCCCGGCCCCTCCATCTCCTGGGCCTCGCCGCGCTGGCCGCCACCCTGGCCGGAGGCGCGCTCGCCCAGACGAACCCGCCGCTCGCCTTCGTCCAGCCGCTTTCGGAGGAAGCGACCCAGGCGGTGCAGCGCAAGCTGCGCGAGGCAGGGGTGTATCGCGGCGGCACGGACGGCATCTGGGGGCCGGAGAGCCAAGCCGCGCTCGACCGGTTCCAGCAGGCGCGCGGGCTTGCCGTGACCGGCGGCGTCAACCTCGCCACCGCCCAGGCCCTCGGGCTCGCTGTACCGGACCTGCTGCCCGGCGGGCGACCGGCCGCGGCGCCCATCGGCGGCCTCAGCGACCGCGCGGTGCGCAACATCCAGCAGCGTCTGAAGGCGCTGGGCTTCTACGACGGTGCGCTTGACGCTCTCTGGGGCGCCGGCACGCAGGAGGCGCTGCAGCGGTTCCAGCGCGGGCGTGCCCTGGAAGCGACCGGCCAGATCAATCCGGCCACGGCCCAGGCTCTCGGACTGAACCCCAACAACCTGGAGGAGCCGCCGCGCTAGGCCGCGGCCAGGCTGTCCACCAGGGAGGTGAACATCGGCAGCCCGTCCGTGCCGCCCATCAGCGGGTCCACCAGATCCTCCGGATGCGGCATCAGCCCGCAGACACGGAGGTTGGGCGACACGATGCCGGCGATGTTGTCGCGCGCGCCGTTGCGGTTCGCGGCGTCCGTCAGCGTCCCCTCCGGCGTGCAGTAGCGGAAGGCGACCAGGTTCTCGGCGACCAGCCGTGCATGGGTTTCGTCGTCGCAGAAGAAATTGCCGTCGCCATGCGCCATCGGCGCGCGGAACACCGCGCCCTGCTGCCAATGCGCGGTGTAGGGCGTGCCTGCGCGCTCGACGCGCATGTGGCAGTCCATCGAGAGGAAGCGAAGCGAGGCGTTCCGCAGCAGCGCGCCCGGCAGCAGCCCGGCCTCGCACAGGATCTGGAAGCCGTTGCAGACGCCGAGCACATGCCCGCCCTTGGCCGCGAAGCCCGCGACCTCGCGCATGATGGGCGACTGCGCCGCCATCGCGCCGCAACGGAGGTAATCGCCATAGGAGAAGCCGCCCGGCAGCACGACCAGGTCGGTGCCCGCCGGCAGCGCCGTCTCGCGGTGGAACAGCATCACCGGCTTGCGCCCCGTCGCGCGTTCCAGCGCGATCGCCATGTCGCGCTCGCGGTTCGTGCCGGGGAAGACGACGACGACGGCCTTCATGGCGCTACTCCATCCACACCCGCAGCCAATGCAACCCGCCGAGCACCACCAGCGTCGCCACGACGGCCAGCGCCGCCGCGGTAACCCAGCGGTCCAGTCCCTTCTTGCCGCGCCCTATCAGCCCTAGCCGCCGCTGCTGCGCCGCGACCTGCGGCATGCGCTGCTCGCGCCAGCGCAGCCCCATCGCGATCAGCACCGTGAGGACGACGACGATGAGGACGGAGGCCTTCACCATCGCGGGTCAGAGCACCTCGACCCGGAAGCTCTCGATCACCGTGTTGGCCAGCAGCCGCCGCGCCATCTCCTCGGCCGCAGCCTTGGCCTTTGCGGCGTCGGTCTCTGCGAGCTCGAGCTCGATCACCTTGCCCGCGCGCACCTCGCCGACGCCGGCGAAGCCGAGGCCCTCCAGCGCATGGCCGATCGCCTTGCCCTGGGGATCCAGCACGCCGGCCTTGGGCATCACGTAAACGCGCGCCTTCACTGCACCGTCTCCGGCCCCTTCATGTCGCGCACGCCGGCCTCGGGCAGGATGCCGAGGCGCCGCGCCACTTCCTGGTAGCCTTCCTCGACCTTGCCGAGGTCGCGGCGGAAGCGGTCCTTGTCCATCTTCTCGCCCGTCTTGGCGTCCCACAGGCGGCAATTGTCCGGGCTGATCTCATCGGCCAGGACGATGCGCATGTCCTCGTTCTCCCACAGCCGGCCGAACTCCAGCTTGAAGTCCACCAGCGTGATGCCGACGCCGAGGAAGAGGCCCGAGAGGAAGTCGTTCACGCGCAGCGTCAGCGCGACGATGTCGTCGATGTCCTGCGTGGACGCCCAGCCGAAGCAGGTGATGTGCTCCTCGCTCACCATCGGATCGCCGAGCTGGTCGTTCTTGTAGTAGAATTCGATGATCGAGCGCGGCAGCCGCGTGCCTTCCTGGATGCCGAGGCGCGTTGAGAGGCTGCCGGCGGCCACGTTCCGCACCACCACCTCCAGCGGGATGATCTCCACCTCGCGGATCAGCTGCTCGCGCATGTTGAGGCGGCGGATGAAGTGGTTGGGCACGCCGATCTCGTTCAGCCGCGTCATCAGGTATTCGCTGATGCGGTTGTTCAGCACGCCCTTGCCCGTGATGGTGCCCTTCTTCTGGGCGTTGAAGGCGGTGGCATCGTCCTTGAAATATTGCACGAGGGTGCCGGGCTCCGGACCCTCGAAGAGGATCTTCGCCTTGCCCTCATAGACCTGCCGGCGGCGCGCCATGGGTGGGGAACTCCTGTCTCTGCCGCGCGCCCGGGCCCCGGAAGCGTCCGGGCGGGCGCGCGAGGCCGCGGGGCGCGCGCCCCGGGGAAACCGCCTGGGATATAGCAGGCCCCGCACCAAGCCGCCACGCCGGGGGCGGGGAGGGGCCATGCGCGGGCTGGCCGCCCGCCTCAGAAGGCGTCGGCCAGGATGCTTGCCACCACGCCCGTCGCCACGGCGATCAGCACAAGCGAGGTGCCGACCAGCGCATACTCGTAGCCCGGCCGGACCGGCAGAAGGCGCAGCAGGTCCGGGGGCAGGGCTCGCCGGGCGATGCCGGGCGGCAGCGGCTTGCCCTGTGCCAGCCGGTTGCGCATCCCAGGCGGCAGGGGCTGCGCAACGAAGCCGGGATTGCCGCCGAGCCAGAGCCGGATGGTGTCGCGCTCGCCCGTGCCGAGGCTCGCCGGCGGCCCGCCGCGGCCGGCCGAGCCGCCACCCTGGCCGCGCCCGCCATTCCCCTGGCTGCCGCGCCCCGGCGGCGGCCCGCCGCCTTGCCCCTGGCCGCGTCCCTGCCCCTGTCCGCGCCCCTCGGGCTGCGCATGGGCCGCCACGGGTGCCAGAAAGAGCAAGGCCAGCAGGGACAGGCGTCGCGGGAAGGTCACGCTCGGTTCTCCGACTCCACCGGCGCGAATCGGCCCGGCGCCGGGCGGCCGGCACTGAAATGCCAGCCGAGCGCGCCCCCGGCATCGACGGCCAGCAGGCTGCTGCACACGGTGCCGAATCCGCCCACCGGCGGCACGTTCAACGCGCCGCCGAGGCCCTCGTCGCCGAAGCCGTCATCAGCCAGCAGCGCCTCCCATCCCGCCCAGTCGCCCCGGCCCGGATCGGGCGGGGCCGCGGCGCGGAAGCGGGGCAGGTGGCGGGCGATGCGCGGACTCGAGCGGTCGTTCGGCTCATGGGCGGTGACCATGCTGATCCCCGCGCCGAGCGGCGCCGCCTCCGGTCGGCCCTCTCCCAGGCCGCGCAGGAAAAAGGCCGAGCCGGCGTCGGCCACGACCATGTTGAAGGGGCGCCAGGCGCCACCGTCGAGCGCGGTGATTGCGGCGGCGGCAGCCTCGGCCGAGCTCTCCTCAAGGGCGAGCAGCGGCAACTCTCCCCGTGAGCGTTTGCCAGGCGCCGGCCCCAGGCTGCCGGGGCGGTTCAGCACCGCGGCGATCACGCCGCGCCGCGCCGCCATCCAGGTGCCGCCGCCCATGCGGTCGAGGCCCCCGACCAGGCCCGGATGCCCGGGCCAGTGCGCCGCCGGCGGGTCCCAGGGGCGGTCGAGGCGCTCGTCGCGGTTGGCGCCCAGGATCAGCGGCCAGGCGTGGCCGGGCCGGCGCAGCAGGATCACGGTGCACATGCGCCGATCCTGCCAGCGTCAGGCCGCGGCGGAAGCCCCGGCGCCTCAGAACCGGAAGTACAATCCCACCCCCGGCGGCGGAGGCGGCGGCGGGTAGTAGTAGCGCGGCGGCGGGTAATAGACGCGCGGTGGCGGGTAGTAGGCCCGCGGTGGCGGCGCGTACCAGCCATAGGCAGGCGGAGGGCCGCGCCAGCGGCGCGCGGGCGGTCCGGGCACCCAGCGCGGCGCCGGGTCCACCCAGTAGCCATGCGCCGGGCGGGCATCGCGGCCCTTCCGGCCATCGGCCATCGCCGGCGCGGCTACGCCAAGCGCCATGGCGCCGGTCGCGGCGAGCAGCAGCAGCCTCCTCAGGAACGGCATCGCGGCGCTTCTCCTCCTCGAGGCCGGACCATGCGCGTCAGCCATGGCGAGAGCGGGGCAGCGACGCCGCATCGCTGCCACGTGCCGGTCACGCTTCGGCGAGGACGCGCGCGAAGATCGCCTCCACCTGGCCGAAATCGCGTGCCGGATCCATCGCCACGCGCAGCGCCTCGGCATCGAGCCGTGCGGCGACATCCGCATCCGCGAGCAGGTTCGTGGCGAAGTCGCGCGCCTCCGGCGTGCCGAGTGCATTCCAGGTCGCCATCGCCGCGCGCTGCACGGCGGCATAGGCGGACTCGCGGCTCATTCCTGCCTGTGTCAGTGCCAGCAGCACCTTCTGCGAATGCACCACGCCGCCGAGCGATTCGAGATTCGCCTGCATCCGCTTCGGATACACCGTCAGCTTCGCCATCATCCCCGCCGCGCGATGCAGCGCGAAGTCGAGCGTGACGGTCGCATCCGGCCCGATCATCCGCTCCACGCTGGAATGGCTGATGTCGCGCTCGTGCCACAGCGCCACGTTCTCCATCGCGGGCACGACATAGCCGCGCACGATGCGCGCAAGGCCGGTGAGGTTCTCGCTCAGCACCGGGTTGCGCTTGTGCGGCATCGCGGAGGAGCCCTTCTGGCCCGGGTGGAAATACTCCTCCGCCTCGCGCACCTCGCTGCGCTGCAGGTGGCGCACTTCCGTCGCCAGCCGCTCGATACCCGAGGCGACGACGCCGAGCGCCGCGAAGAAGGCGGCGTGCCTGTCGCGCGGGATCACCTGCGTGCTGACCGGCTCCACTGCGAGGCCGAGCTTCCGCGCCACATGCGCCTCCACGCGCGGATCCACGCTCGCGAAGGTGCCGACGGGGCCGCTGATCGCGCAGGTCGCGACCTCCCGCCGCGCGGCGAGCAGCCTGTCGCGGTTGCGGCGGAACTCGGCCCAGTGGCCCAGCAGCTTCAGCCCGAAGCTGGTCGGCTCGGCATGGATGCCGTGGCTGCGGCCGATGGTCGGCGTGTGCTTGTGCTCGATCGCGCGCGCGCGCAGCGCCTCGAGCAGCGCATCCACGCCGCCGATCAGCAGGTCCGCCGCCTGCGTCATCTGCACGGCAAGGCAGGTGTCGAGCACGTCGCTGCTCGTCATGCCCTGGTGCATGAAGCGCGCGTCATCCCCGATCCCCTCGCCGAGCCAGGTGAGGAAGGCGATCACGTCATGGCGAGTCTCGCGCTCGATCGCATCGATCCGGTCGAGGTCCGCCTGGCTCATCGCCGCGACGCGCGGCGCGCCGCCTTCGCGGATGGCACGCGCCGCGGATGCCGGGATCGTTCCGAGTTCCGCCATCGCCTCGGCGGCGAGCGCCTCGATCTCGAACCAGATGCGGAAGCGGTTCTCGGGGGACCAGATCGCCGCCATCTCGGGTCGGCTGTAGCGGGGGATCATCGGAGAGGTCCGTGCGTTGCGGAAGCCGCGATCGGCTTGTGCGCGTCTTCGCGCGGCCGGACGGCAGTTGACAAGCCTGCGCCGTCGATCCTCATGTCCCGCTTGTAAGGTCGGGACGTCAGGCTGCCAAATCATGGATTTTTCTTCATTCGGTCCTCAGCTCGAGGCGCTTCTGACGGTGTTGTTCATCGACATCGTCCTGGCTGGCGACAACGCGGTCGTCGTCGGCATGGCGGCGGCCGGGCTGCCTCCTGAACAGCGGAAGAAGGCGATCTTCTGGGGCATCGTGGCGGCGACGGTGATGCGCATCGCCTTCGCCTCCGTGACGATCCAGCTGCTGCAGATCGTGGGCCTCGTCTTCGTCGGCGGCCTGCTGCTGCTCTGGGTCTGCTGGAAGATGTATCGCGAACTGCGCGAAGGCGGGGACCACAACCCGTCCGAGACGACCGAGATGGCCGATGGGGTCGCCGCGCTTGACGGCGGCGCCCCGCAGGCGCCCCGCAAGACGCTGCGCCAGGCCGTCACGCAGATCCTCGTCGCCGACCTCTCGATGAGCCTGGACAACGTGCTGGCCGTGGCCGGCGCCTCCAAGGACCATCCCTACATCATGGCCTTCGGCCTGATCTTCTCGGTGGTGCTGATGGGCGTTGCCGCGACCTTCATCGCCAAGCTGCTCGCGAAGCATCGCTGGATCGGCTGGCTCGGTCTTCTGCTGATCCTCTACGTCTCCCTGCAGATGATCTACGAAGGCACCTTCGACATCGCGAACAACGTGCCGCACGCCTATGGCTACCTGTTCCTGCCGCTGGGCTGGATGGCGATCCCCGCGGGCGTCGGCACCTTCCCGATCGGGCTCTGGGCCCTCGCCACGTTGTTCCAGGTGATCGTGCTGACCATGGTGGCGACGGTGGTGGCCGACCTGACCAAGCAGTTGCTGCGGCGGCGCTCATGATGGCCCGCACCGCAGCCCTGTTCGGCCTGGTGCTGCTCGCCGGCGGCTGCGCGCAGCAGGGCGGCGGCATCGCCGAGGGCCTGTCCGGCCGGCCGTCCCTGGAAGCCGCCGCGGCGCGCCTGCCGGCGACGGTTGCGGGCTTCGCGCGCGGCGACGCGGTCTGGCATGAGAGGGCGCGGCCTGGCCAGGGCGTGGCGGTGGACTATGCGGGCCCGTCGCGCGCGGCCGTGGCGACGGTGAGCCTCTACGACCGGGCACAGGGCCCCGTGTCCTCGCAGCCGGGCGATCCGCGCGTGGCGCAAGAGTTCTCGAACGCCGTGGCCGAGGTGCTGGCTCAGGCCGACCGGCGCACCAGCCAGATCATGGCCGAGCGGGGCCGGTCGCAACTGGCGGTGCCCGGCGGCGCGCCGCTGTCCTGCGCGCGGCTCGAAGGCACCTATGGGCGGCAGCAGGTCGGCACGCTGGTCTGCCTTGGCGCGGCGGCAGGCCGGTTCCTGAAGGTGCAGGTGACCTCGCCCGCCCGCCCCCTGCTTCCGGTGGATCCCGAACCCTTCGTGATCGGCATCGCCCAGGCGGCCCGCGGCTGAGGGCGGTCCGTGCTGCGGCTGCGACGCTTCGGGACCGGGTGCACGAAGGTTCGACATCCTTTCTCCGTCTGGCCTGACGGCCGAAAGATGCGCGCGGCCAGCGGCATTAGGGTCATCCCCTAGCGCCAGAACCAGCCTGCTCGGGCCACCGTTCGGGTGGGATGCAGAGCCACCCGCATCCGCCTGCGCACCCCGGACGCAAGGCCGATCTCCTCAAGCGGCTGCGCGGCTGCCCGGCCGCATGGCGGCATGGCGGTGCCGCGACGGGTGCCACGGCGCTGGCGCTGCTCCCCGTCTTCGGGTTGCCGGTGACGCCCGCGGGCCAGCCTTTCCTGCCGGTGCTGGCGATCATCTCGGCCGCCTTCCTGTTCGGCTACGGCAGCGCGGCCGCGGCCGCGCTCGCGGCCTCCCTGGTCGCGGCGTTGCTGATGCTGGCTGATGGCGGGTTCAGCGGGGCGGATGCGCCACGTGCCGCCCTGTCGCTTCTCGCCTTCCTCATGGTGGCGTTCGGCATGGCGGCGGCGGCAGAGGCGATGCGGGGCATCTTCGCCTTGATGGACGGAGCCGACGAACGGCGTCGTGCCGGCATCGCCGTGCCGGCCGCGGCACCCTCGGCGAGGATGCAGGCCTTGCGGCTGCTCACGCTCTCGCCCGAGGAGCGACGCGCCGTCCCGCGTCCCCGCTGACGGTTGGGGCGGCCGCTATCGGCCTTCGAGCCGCCTCAGCCCAGCTCGCGGATCAGTTCGCGGACCCGCGACGCGGCTGCCGCGCCCTTGAGCGAGTCGCGCCAGGCGGCCTCCGCCACCCGCTGATGTGCCGCGACCGCCTCGTCCGCCGCGGTGATGGAGCCCACGCCGATGCCACCCTGCGGCGGCGTGTCCGGGGTGAAGGGCGAGGCGACGACATGCGCGCGGTCGCGGCCGCGCAGCACGATGAAGCCGCCCGCGGGCTCGACGGCGGAAGCCAGCCCGATCTGCACGCCGATGGGCACGCTTTCCATCATGGCGGCGATCGACTCCGCCTCGGTCCGGGCAGCGGCGAGGCAGCGCTGGCGGGTGCGTTCCGGCACCGGCAAGCCGGCGGCGACGCCGTCCCGCAGCATGCGCAGCAGGGCGCCTTCGCCGAGGATGGCCGTGATGGTCGGGCGCCGCGCCTGGTGCAGCTTCTTGCGGGCCGTCAGCAGCCCGAGCATCTGGTCGGTCGCGGCGCGGGCCGCGACGCGATCGGTGGAGGCATCGGCCGCCTCGGTCCAGGCTTCGGCCACTGCGCCGTCATAGGCGTCCGTCGTGGTCTGGTAGCAGACGGCGCCGCCGACCATGAGGATCTGGTCGGCGCCTTCCTCGATCTGCCGCAGGCGTTCCTGGAAGGCGATCGGCCGGCTGAAATACTCGACGCCGATCCCGAGCAGCGACAGGGGCGAAATCTTCAGCAGCTCGGCCAGGCGCCGGATCGTGTCCAGCTTGATGACCTCGCCCTTCTCATACCGGTAGAGGGCGGCGCGGGACACGCCGAGGCGCGCGGCGATCTCTTCCGCACGCAGGCCGCTCTCCAGACGGTAGGCCCGCAACTGCTGGCCAATGTCGGCAAAGCGCATGCAATCCCCCGTAGGTCGCTCAATGTGACTACAACCGATGATCGGGAGACGTATCTCACAACCTGGTTGCGCGCATAATTTTGCGGGACGCCATGGAGGAATGCAACATCCAAATCCGGCATCGCGCCCGGATAAGGACGAGGGCGGACCCGGATCGCAACAATTGATCCGGCGGGCTACACGTATTGCGCGAGTGATGGAACGGGCGGCAACCGTGCTGGCGTGCCGCCCGGGTTCTGACTGTCAGGCGTCCGGGGCGACCTTGTGCGCGGCCATCGCCTCCAGCGCCTTCACCAGCCCGGAATGGTCCCAGCCCTTTCCGCCCAGCGCGGCGCAGGCGGCGAAGAGCTGCTGGGTCGAGGCCGTGTTCGGCAGCGCCACGCCGAGCTCCTTGCCGGACTGCAGCGCCAGGTTGAGGTCCTTCTGGTGCAGCTCGATCCGGAAGCCGGGATTGAAGGTGCGCTTGATCATGCGCTCCCCGTGCAGTTCCAGGATGCGGGAGGTGGCGAGGCCGCCCATCAGCGCCTGGCGCACCTTGGCCGGGTCGGCGCCGGCCTTGGAGGCGAAGACCATCGCCTCGGCCACCGCCTCGATCGTCAGGGCGACGATGATCTGGTTGGCGACCTTGCAGGTCTGCCCTGCGCCGTTCTCCGTGCCGACCAGGGTGATGTTCTTGCCCATCTTCTCGAACACCGGCAGGGCGCGGTCGAAGGCGGCCTGCGGGCCGCCGACCATGATCGTCAGCGCCGCGTTCTTCGCGCCGACCTCGCCGCCGGAGACGGGCGCGTCGAGATAGTCGCAGTCGAGCGCGTTGATCTTCTGCGCGAAGGCCTTGGTCGCGGTCGGGCTGATCGAGGACATGTCGATCACCAGCTTGCCCTGCGACAGGCCCTCCGCGACGCCGTTCGCGCCGAACAGCACGGCTTCGACATCGGGGGTGTCGGGGACCATCAGGATGATGATGTCGGCCGCCTGGGCGACGGCCTTCGGGCTGGCGGCGACCGTGAAGTTGGCGCGGTCCTCGGCGGTGAGCGACTTGCGCTCGACCACGGTGACGTCGTGGCCGGCGGCCTTGAGATGACCCGCCATGGGGCGGCCCATGATGCCGAGGCCGATGAAGCCGATCTTGGACATGGTCTGTCCTTTCGCTGCGATGTTGGTCGGGCCCCCACCCCGACCCTCCCCGCTGCGCGGGGGAGGGAGCCACGCCGGCGGGGCAGGGCGGGCGTTACTTGTAGGGGGCGAACCAGGCGAGGCCGGCGACGGTCTCGCCCGCGGGGCGGTATTCGCAGCCGATCCAGCCGCGGAAGCCGAGTTCGTCGATCTTCTTGAACACGAAGGGCCAGTTGACCTCGCCGGTGCCGGGCTCGTTGCGGCCGGGATTGTCGGCCACCTGCATGTGCGCGATCAGCGGCAGGTGCTTCTCCACGCGCTTGACCAGGTCGCCCTCGGTGATCTGGCAGTGATAGAGGTCGAACTGCATTCCGACCTTCTCGGGTCCGACGGCGTTGATGATCGCCGCGGCCTGGTCCGTGGTGTTGAGGAAGAAGCCGGGGATGTCCCGGTGGTTGATCGGCTCGATCACGCATTTCACGCCGGCCGGCGCCGCCTGCTCCGCCGCCCAGGCGAGGTTTTCGGCCAGCGTCGCGGTCATGGTGTCATGCGCCATGCCGGCGGGCTTGAGGCCGGACATGACATGGATGCGCGGGCAGGACAGCGCCGCGGCGTAGTCCAGCGCCTTGCGGAAACCCTCGCGGAACTCGGCCTTGCGGTCGGGCAGGGCGGCGGTGCCGCGCTCGCCCGCGCCCCAGTCGCCGGGCGGCGCGTTGAACAGCACCTGCTGCAGCCCGGCCGCCTTCAGCCGCGCCGCGATCTCGGCCGCGGGATGCTCGTAGGGGAAGAGGAATTCCACCGCCTTGAACCCGGCCTGCGCGGCGGCGTCGAAGCGTTCCAGGAACGGCTTTTCGGAAAACATCATGGACAGGTTGGCGGCGAAGCGCGGCATCCTGGCGTCCCTCTCCTTGCGTGCCCGGTCATGCCCCGCGAGCCGGTGGCAGGCAAGACGGCCGGATGCGCGCCAGGCCGGCTTCGGCTAAGCCGGGCCCTGACGAGGATGACCGCCGATGCAGCATGATCCGATCCGACCGGCCCAGGTGATCGGGCTGCTGGCCCTGCTGATGCTCGGCATCGGCTGCTTCCTGGTGCTGCGGCCCTTCATCTCCGCGCTGCTCTGGGCGGTGATCCTGGCCTACACGACCTGGCCGGCCTTCGCGCTGCTGCGCGACAAGGCGCGCCTTTCGCCGGGCTGGGCGGCGCTGGTGATGGTGCTGGCCGAGTTCCTGCTGATCGGCCTGCCGATTGCCTTCGCCGCGCCGACCAGCCGCGAGGATGTGGAGGCCTTGCGCTCGGGCCTCGAGCTGGTGCTGACGGAGGGGCTGCCGAACGCGGTCCGCTTCCTCGGCACCATCCCCTTCATCGGGCCCTGGCTCGCGGATTGGGGCGCGGGGCTGGATGCCACGCTCACCGGCCTGTTCGACGCGCTGCGCCCCTATGCCGGCACCTTGGCGCAGGGCGCGCTGGCCGTGCTGCTGACCGTCCTGTCGGGCATCGCGGAGCTGTTGCTGGCGATCTTCCTGGCCTTCTTCTTCTATCGCGACGGCCCGGCCATCGCGCGCCATTCCGAACGCCTCATGGAGAAACTTGCCGGCCCGCGGGCGCGCCACCTGGTTGACCTGACCGGCAATGTCACGCGCGGCGTGGTCTACGGTCTGCTCGGCACAGCCGTGGTGCAGGGGGCGATGACCACATTCGGCTTCTGGATCGCCGGGGTGCCGCAGCCTGTGCTGCTCGGCGTGGTGGCGGGGGTGATCTCCATCCTGCCGGTCGGCGCGCCGCTGATCTGGGTGCCGGCGACGATCTGGCTGTTCGTCCAGGGGGAATGGGGCTGGGGGCTGTTCATGGCGGTCTATGGCGCCGGCGGTATCTCCTCGGTGGACAACGTCATCCGACCCTGGCTGATCAGCCGCGGCGCGGACCTGCCGCTGCTGCTGACGCTGCTCGGTGCCATCGGCGGCGTGCTGGCCTTCGGAATCCTTGGGCTTTTCCTAGGCCCAGTGCTGCTCGCGGTCGGGTATTCGCTGATCAGGGACTGGGCAGAGGAGCCGTCCCGGCCGGCCGGGACGGCCTGATTCCGGTCTTTTCGGCCGGGGCGCGGCGGGATATGGACCCCGCTTCGGTCCGATGCGGGCGGGACGACCCGCGCGGCGACCGGGGGAGATCCGACGGGATGCGACGATTGGGACTGGCGGCCGCGGCCGCCCTTCTGGCCCTGGGTATCGGGGCGGCCGATGCGCGAACGGTGCGCTGGTCGGCTTCGGGCGATCCGAACACCATGGACCCGCACAGCCAGAACCTCGGCACCGTGACCATGGTGCTGCAGCAGATCTACGACCCGCTGATCCACCGCAACGCGGACCTGACGCTGCGTCCGGGCCTCGCGCTGTCCTGGACGCAGGTGGAGCCCAACCGCTGGCGCTTCGTGCTGCGCCAGGGCGTGAAGTTCCACGAGGGCGAGGACTTCACGGCCGACGACGTGGTGTTCTCCATCACGCGCGCGCTGCAGCCGACCTCGAACTACGGGATCTTCGTGGATTCGGTGGACCGCGCCGAGAAGGTGGACGACTTCACGGTGGACGTGATCACCAAGCGGCCGGACCCGATCCTGCCGAACAAGTTCGCCTCCGTGTACATCATGTCGAAGTCCTGGTCGGAGCGGCACAACGCGACGCGCCCGCAGAACACCCGCCAGCGCGAAGAGATGCACACGGTCCGCGCCACCAACGGCACCGGCGCCTTCCGCCTTGCCTCGCGCGAGCCGGACGTGCGCACCGTGCTGCGGCGCAACGACGCCTGGTTCGGCTGGAACGAGCCGGGCCAGACGCCGGGCAATGTCACGGAGATCGTCTACCGCCCGATCGGCTCGGATGCGACGCGCATCGCGGCGCTGCTCTCGGGCGAGGTGGACTTCGTGCTCGACCCGCCGCTGCAGGACCTGACGCGGCTGCGCAACGCCGGCAACATCCGCGTGCTGGAGGGGCCGGAGGTCCGCACGATCTTTCTCGCGATGGACGTGAACCGCGACGAGCTGCTCTACAGCGACGTGCGCGGCCGCAACCCGCTGAAGGACCTGCGGGTTCGCCAGGCGCTGTACCACGCGATCGACATCCAGGCGATCCACCGCACGACGATGCGCGGGCAGAGCATCGTGACCGGCACCTTCTTCCCGCCGCAGGTCAATGGCTACACCGAGGCCGAGGATGTGCGCCTGCCCTACGATCCGGCGCGCGCCCGCGCGCTGCTGGCCGAGGCCGGCTTCCCGAACGGCTTCGGCGTGACGCTCGACTGCCCGAACAACCGCTACATCAACGACGAGCAGATCTGCCAGGCGATCGCCGCGATGTGGACGCG
Organism: Falsiroseomonas bella; assembly: GCF_003173615.1. GTDB lineage: Bacteria > Pseudomonadota > Alphaproteobacteria > Acetobacterales > Acetobacteraceae > Falsiroseomonas > Falsiroseomonas bella. Next base: position 494,424 of record NZ_QGNA01000002.1, read on the forward strand.
CGTGGGCGTGCGCACCTCGGTCAAGGCGCAGCCGCTCGGGCCGTTCTTCGCGCAGATCCAGCGCGACGACACCTCGATCTACCTGCTGGGCTGGGGCGTGCCGACGCTCGACGCGCTCTATTCGTTCCAGTCGCTGCTGGCGACCCGCAACGGCGCGCAGGGCGACGGCATCTGGAACTACGGGCGCTATTCCAACCCGCGCATGGACGCGCTGGTCGAGCGGATGAAGACGCAGTCCGGCGAGGCGCGCATGGAAGCGATCCGCGAGGCGCTGCGCATCTACCGCGAAGACGTGCCGCACATCCCGCTGCACCACCAGATGATCCCCTGGGCGATGCGCAACAACATCACCATCCCGCATGCGGCGAACAACCAGCCCTATTTCCGCTGGATGGTCGTGAACTGAACCGTCTTTGACCGCGCCGGCAGCCAGCCGCCACACCAACACTGGCTGCCGGCGCGGATGGAACCCTGATGCCCGCTTTCATCATCTCCCGCGTGCTGCAGGCCCTGCCCGTGATGCTCGCGGTCGCGCTGATCTCCTTTGCGATGTTCGCCTATGTCGGCGATCCGGTCGCGATCATGCTCGGCCAGGACTACACGCAGGCGCAGCGCGACGCGCTGATCCGGGACCTTGGTCTCGATCAGCCCTTCTTCGTGCAGTTCGGCACCTTCCTGCTGAACGCCGTGCAGGGCGAATTCGGCCTGTCCTACCGCTTGTCCCGCCCGGTGATCGAGCTGATCGCGGAGCGCGCGCCGGCGACCCTGGAGCTTGCCCTGACCGCGGCCTTCCTCGCCCTGCTGGTCGGCGTGCCGATGGGCATCTACACCGGGCTCTACCGCAATTCCTGGCTGAGCCGCTTCTTCCTGACCTTCTCGCTGATCGGCGTGTCGCTGCCGACCTTCCTGATCGGCATCCTGCTGATCCTCTGCTTCTCGGTCTGGCTCGGCTGGCTGCCCTCCTTCGGGCGTGGCGACACGGTGCAGCTCGGCTGGTGGAGCACCGGCTTCCTGACGGCCTCGGGCCTGAAGGCGCTGATCCTGCCCTCCATCACGCTCGGCCTGTTCCAGATGACGCTGATCATGCGCCTGGTGCGGGCGGAGATGCTGGAGGTGCTGCGCACCGACTACATCAAGTTCGCCCGCGCGCGCGGCCTGACCAACCGCGCCGTCAACTTCGGCCATGCGCTGAAGAACACGCTGGTGCCGGTGATCACCATCACCGGGCTGCAGCTTGGCGCGATCATCGCCTTCGCCATCGTCACGGAGACGGTGTTCCAGTGGCCCGGCATGGGCCTGCTGTTCATCCAGAGCGTGGGCGCCGCCGACATCCCGGTCATGGCGGCCTACCTGATCCTGATCGCGGCGCTGTTCGTGACGATCAACCTTATCGTGGACCTGCTGTATTTCGCCGTGGACCCCAGGCTGCGCGTCGGCGGCGCGAAGGGGCACTGAGATGAACGCCGTAGCCCGCTTCTTCGACTCCGACCTCTGGTGGAGCTTCACCCGCAACCCGATCACGGTGATCTCCGCGATCGTCGCAGCGATCTGCATCGGCGGCGCGGTGCTCGCGCCCTGGATCGCGCCGCACAACCCGTTCGACCTGGCCAGCCTGCAATTGCTGGACGCTTTCAAGCCGCCGGCCTGGTCGCCCGAGGGCGACCCGAACTACCTGCTCGGCACCGACGACCAGGGGCGCGACGTGCTCTCCGCCATCATGTACGGCGCGCGCGTGTCGCTGCTGGTTGGCTTCCTGGCGGTAGTCATGTCCGTCGTGCTCGGCGTCTCCGCCGGGCTGGCGGCGGGCTATCTCGGTGGCACCGTGGACGCGGTGCTGATGCGCATCGCCGACATCAAGCTCACCTTCCCCACCATCCTGATCGCGCTGCTGATCGACGGCGTCACCCGCGCCGCCCTGCCGCGCGACGTGCATGACCAGATCGCCCTCTATGTCGTGATCTTCGCCATCGGCTTTTCCAACTGGCCGAGCTTCGCGCGCACCGTGCGTGGCTCGACCATGGTGGAGCGCAACAAGGAGTACGTGCAGGCGGCGCGGGTGATCGGGCTTGGCCGCGGGCGCATCATGGTCACGCATGTGCTGCCCAACGTGCTCGGGCCGGTGCTGGTGATCGCGACGCTGCAGCTCGGCTTCGCGATCCTCGCGGAGGCGACGCTCTCCTTCCTCGGCGTCGGCGTGCCGCCGACCCAGCCCTCGCTCGGCACGCTGATCAGGATCGGCAACGACTTCCTGTTCTCGGGCGAGTGGTGGATCACCATCTTTCCGGGCATCGCGCTGATCGTGCTGGTGCTGAGCGTGAACCTGCTGGGCGACTGGCTGCGCGACGCGCTGAATCCGAAGCTGCGGTGAGCATGTCCAACACCCAACCGCTCCTCGAGGTCCGCAACCTGCGCGTGGAATTCCCCACGCGGCGCGGCACGCTGGTCGCGCTCGACGACGTCTCCTTCGAGATCCAGCCGGGCGAGGTGCTGGGCGTCGTCGGCGAATCCGGCGCCGGCAAGTCCATGACCGGCGCGGCCATCATCGGCCTGCTGGAGCCGCCCGGCCGCATCGCCGGCGGGCAGATCCTGCTGAACGGCCGCCGCATCGACAACCTGCCCTACAAGGAGATGCGCACCGTCCGGGGGCGGGAGATCGGCGCGATCTTCCAGGACCCGCTGACCACGCTGAACCCGCTCTACACCGTCGGCCGGCAGCTGGTGGAGACGATGACCACCCACCTGCCCATCGGCCCCGGTGAGGCGCGGAAGAAGGCGATCGAGTGGCTGGAACTGGTCGGCATCCCCGCCGCCGCGCAGCGCATCGACAGCTACCCGCACGAATTCTCGGGCGGGATGCGCCAGCGCGTGGTGATCGCGCTCGCGCTCTGCGCCGAGCCGAAGCTGATCGTGGCGGACGAGCCGACCACCGCGCTCGATGTCAGCATCCAGGCGCAGGTCATCGCGCTGCTGAAGACGCTGGCGCGGGAGAAGGGCACCTCCATGATGCTCGTCACCCACGACATGGGCGTGATCGCCGAGACGGCCGACCGCGTCGCGGTGATGTATGCCGGGCGCATCGCGGAGATCGGCGCGGTGCGGCAGGTGGTGAAGCACCCCTCGCACCCCTACACGATCGGCCTGATGGGCTCGATCCCGCCGATCACCCACCGGCTGGAGCGGATGCAGCAGATCGAGGGTTCAATGCCGCGCCTTTCCGCCATCCCGCGCGGCTGCGCCTACAACCCGCGCTGCCCGCAGGTCTTCGCGCGCTGCCGCGAGGAGCGCCCGGAGCTGACTCCGGCCGGAGAGACGCGGGCGTCGTGCTGGCTCTACGACGCGGAGAGCGAGCAGCAGGTGCTGCGGGCCGGCGCGCATGCCTGACGCCATGACCGCACCGGCGATGCTGGAGACGCGCGACCTCGCGCGCTTCTTCGACGTCTCCCGCCCGCTGATCCAGCGCGTGCTGGCCGGCGAAGGCAAGCGCATGCTGCGCGCGGTGGACGGCGTCTCCTTTGCCATCCCGAAGGGCAAGACGCTGTCGCTGGTCGGCGAGTCCGGCTGCGGCAAGTCCACCGTCGCGCGTCTGGTCGTCGGGCTCTACGGGCCGACGCGCGGCGAGGTGATCTTCGACGGGCAGGACCTGGCACAGGCCCGCTCCAACGCCGCGCAGCGGCGCCGGATGCAGATGATCTTCCAGGACCCCTACGCCTCGCTCAATCCGCGCTGGCGCGTGCGGGAGATCATCTCCGAGCCCATCCGTGCCTTCGGCCTCCTGTCCGACCGCGGCCAGATCGAAGCGCGGGTGGGACAGCTGCTGACCCAGGTCGGCCTCTCGCCGCTCGACGGCCAGAAATACCCGCATGAATTCTCGGGCGGCCAGCGGCAGCGCATCTCCATCGCGCGCGCGCTGTCCTCCAACCCGGAATTCCTGGTCTGCGACGAGCCGACCAGCGCGCTCGACGTCTCCGTGCAGGCGCAGATCCTGAACCTGATGAAGGATTTGCAGCGGGAACTCGGGCTTACCTACCTCTTCATCAGCCACAACCTGGCGGTGGTGCGGCAGGTCAGCGATCGGGTGGGCGTGATGTATCTCGGGCGCCTCGTGGAGAACGCGCCGGCGGAGACGCTCTTCACCACGCCGCGGCACCCTTACACGCGCGCGCTGATGGAGGCGATCCCGGACCTCGACATGACGGGGCGCCAGCGCATCCCGGTCGGCGGCGAGGTCCCGAGTCCGATCAGCCCACCTTCCGGCTGCCCCTTCCATCCGCGCTGCCCCCTGGCCAATGACCGTTGCAAGGCGGAACGGCCGGAGCTGATGCCGGCGCGCGGCACGGCGGAGACGCAGGTCGCCTGCCATGCGGTGGAGGAAGGCCGGGACGGCGGCCCGCAGTTGGAGCCGGCGGCGATGGCGGCGGGCTGAGCGGCCGCAACAGGCCGTTGCATACCGAGACCCATCGCGATCTCGCAACCTGTTACATTCCCTCCACGCGGAGCGGCATGGGGCCGCGCCGCATGGAGGATTGTTCGTTTGGCCCTGCGCCGTTCGGCTCTGGCGTCCCTGGTCCTTGCCGGCGCGATGCTGGGTAAGCGTTGCCCCGAGGCCCTTCTTGCGACGGCCTGCTGAGGGTTGAGAGGAAGGCCATCGCGGAGGTGGAGCGATGGCGAGAGGAGTGGCTGGCACTGGTGCCAGCATCGGTGCTGGCACCGTGGCGTCGGAGCGGGTCGAGATCATCACCCGCGGCGAGGGCCGGCGGCGCTTCAGCGCGGAGGAGAAGGTCCGGCTGGTGGCGGAGACGCTGCGGCCCGGCGAGACGGTGACGGCGGTGTCGCGGCGGCACGGCATCTGCACGAGCCTGCTGCATCGCTGGCGGCGTGCCGCACGGGGCGAGGTACCGACCCGGCGGAAGGCGAGGCCGCAACTGCTGCCGGTGCGCGTCGTGGCGCCCGATGCGCCGCCGCTGCAACCCAAGCCCGCGCCCGTTCCTGGCATCGCGCCGGGCTCGATCGAGGTGGTGCTGCGCAACGGGCGGATGCTGCGGGTTGCGGCCACGACGGATGCCGAGGCGGTCGCGCGTCTCGCGGCGGCGCTGGAGGCGTGATCGGCCCGCCGCCGGGCGTGCGGGTCTGGCTGGCTGCCGGCCCGACCGACATGCGCCAGGGCTTCGACGGGCTGGCGCGGCTGGTGCAGGAGGTGCTGGGGCGGGACCCGTTCAGCGGCCACGTCTTTGCGTTCCGTGGCAGGCGCGGTCACCTGGTGAAGCTGCTGTTCTGGGACGGCCAGGGCCTGTGCCTCTACGCCAAGCGCCTTGAGCGCGGGAAGTTCGTCTGGCCCGCTGCGCAGGGTGGCGTGGTGTCGCTGACGCCGGCGCAGCTGTCGATGCTGCTGGAAGGGATCGACTGGCGGATGCCGGCCTGGACGGCGCGGCCCGAGGTCGCGGGATAGCGCTTTCCGCTTGGTGCGACGCGGCATTGTCGGCGACGATTCCGCCGTGCCTGACGCGCTCGACATCGCCGCACTCCCCGACGATCCGGCGATCCTCCGCGCGCTGCTGATCGAGGTGCTGGCTGAGCGCGACAACGCCTGCGCCGCGCGTGATGCGCTGGAGGCGCAGAACGACCGGCTCCGGCACATCCTGCTGAAGCTGCAGCGCCACCAGTTTGGCCGGAGGTCAGAGCGGCTGCCGGAGGAGCAGCTGGAACTCGGCCTGGCCGACCTCGAGACGGCAATCGCCAAGGCCGATGCGGAGGCAGAGAAGCGCGATCCGGATCTGCGGAAGGAACGCACTGCGAAGCGCCGTGCCAGCCGCGGCGCGCTGCCCGCCCATCTGCCGCGCATCGAGGTGGTGCTGGCGCCGGAGAGCACTGCCTGCCCGTGCTGTGCGGCGGCGATGGTGGAGATCGGCGCCGACACCTCGGAGCGGCTGGACGTGATCCCCGCGCAGTTCCGGGTGGTCGTGACGAAGCGGCCGAAGCTCGCCTGCCGGTCCTGCGCCGGCGTGGTGGTGCAGCGACCTGCACCTGCACGCCTGGTCGAGGGCGGACTGCCGACCGAGGCGACGGTCGCGCATGTGATGGTCTCGCGCTACGCTGACCATCTGCCGCTCTATCGGCAGGCCGGGATCCTCGCCAGGCAGGGCATCCTCGTGGACCGCGCGACGCTCGCCGCCTGGGTCGGGACGGGTGCGGCCGAGGCCATCCCCGTGGTGCGTCGGATGAAGGCGATCCTGCTGGCCTCGGCGCGGCTGTTCGCCGACGAGACCTCGGTGCCGGTGCTCGATCCAGGCCGCGGCAAGACCAAGACCGGCTGGTTCTGGACGATCGCGCGCGACGACCGGTCCTGGGGCGGCGCCGACCCGCCGGCGATCGTCTACACCTACGCCCCGGGCCGCGGGCGCGAGCACGCCAGGGCGCTGCTGGGCGGCTACCGCGGCATCCTGCAGTGCGACGGGTATGCCGGCTACAAGACGCTCGCCGCGCCGGCCACGGGGCCGGGCCCGGCGGTCGTGGCGTTCTGCTGGAGCCACGCGCGGCGACAGTTCTACGACCTGGCGCTGAAGGCCAAGGCGCCGGTTGCCGAGGAGGCGCTGCGCCGCATCAGCGCGCTCTACGCCATCGAGGCTGAGATCCGCGGCATCCCGCCCGAGCGGCGGCTGGCCGTGCGCCAGGACCGCAGTCGCCCGCTCGTCCAGGCGTTGTTCGCCTGGTTCGAGGCGACGCTGGCGAAGCTGCCGGCCCGCAGCACGATGGCGGATGCGATCCGCTACGCGCTGAACCACCGCGACGGCCTGCTGCGGTTTCTCGACGACGGCCGGATCGAGCTCGACACCAACAGCGTCGAGCGCGCCGCCAGGCCTGTGGCGCTCGGCCGTAAGAACGCGCTGTTCGCCGGCTGCGACGAGGGCGCCGAGGCCTGGGCCGCCATCGCCTCGCTGATCGAAACCTGCAAGCTCAACGGCGTCGATCCGCAGCGATACCTCACCAACCTGCTCACCCGCCTCGTCAACGGCTGGCCGCAGAACCGCATCGACGAACTCATGCCGTGGTGCTGGGCGAAGACAGGCCAGGCCTGAGCCACCTCGCCGCCAAGGGCCGCAGAGCAACGCTTACGATGCTGGCCGGCTGCGGCGATGCGCTCGCGCCGCCGCGCCCCGACCGCGCCGCCATCGCGGAGGCGGCCCGCGACATCGCCGCCACGCCCCCGCCCGCCCATCCACCGCGGCATCCGCAGCAGGACATGGCGATGCTGCGCCGCGTGGCGGAGCGCAGCGCGGCGGCCGCGCAGCCCTTCTGCGAGGCGGAGCTCGGCCGCGCCTGCCGCTTCACCGTGGACCTCGCCCCGTCGCGGGTGGCGAACGCCTATGCCTCGGGCGAGGACCGTATCACCTTCACCACCGGCCTGATGCGCGTGATCCGCAACGAGGACGAGCTGGCGGCGATCATGGCGCATGAGATGGCGCACCACATCGCCGGCCACATCCCGGAGGGCACCTGGCGCGTCGAAGCCGGCGCGCGCATCGGCGCCGTGCTGGGCAATGCGGTGGCGACGGTGATCGGCTTCGATCCCGGCCTGGCGCAGCTCGGCGCCGAGACGGGGGCGCATGTGGCCTCGTTGACCTTCTCGAAGGCGCAGGAGCGGGAGGCCGACTACCTGGGGGCCTGGATCACCGCCCGTGCGGGCTACGACCTCGACCGGGCGGCGGCGATCTGGGCGACGCTCACCCGGCTTTCGGGCGACCAGGTCACCTCCATCACGGACACCCACCCGGCCGGTCCCGAAAGGCTGGCGCAGTGGCGGCGCGTCGCGGCGGAGATCGGGCGGGACCCGGAGGCGGGGCCGCGCCGGGCGTGAGCCGCAGCGTCATCGGGGCGTTGGCGGCAATGGCTCCGTCGCGCCGGCCTCACCGAAGGTAGGACGCCCCGTTCACGTCGATGGTCGCGCCGGTCAGGTGCCTGACGCGGCCGGTGGCGAGGAAGGCGACGAGCTCGCCAAGCTCCTCCGGCGGCACCCATTCGCCCATGGCGAGACCGGCGGTCACCTGCGCCTCGCCGCCGGCGACCGCGGCTGCATCCACGCTCATCTGCGTGCGCACCACGCCCGGCGCCACGATGTAGGAGAGCACGCCGGCCTTGGCGTAGTGCCGCGCGACCGTCTGCGCCGCGGCACGCACGGCAGCCTTGCTCGCCGCATAGGCGACGGTCTTCGGGCTGCCGGCGCCGCGCTGCGCCGTCCAGGATGACATGGTGACCAGCACGCCGCCCCCCGCCCCGACGAAATGGTTGACGGCATGCTTCATCAGCCGCGTCGGCGCGGCGACATTCACGCGCCACTGCGTCTCCCAGGCGGTCTCCCAGGCATCGAGATCGTCCTCGATGCCGCCGGTGTTGAGGAAGACCGCGGCGTTGAGCACCACCACGTCGATACGCGGCGCCAGGGCGAGCGCATCGCGCCACAGCGCATCCATCGCGCGGGGATCCGCCTGGTCGGCCTGCAGGATGTACCGGCGTTCCGGCGGCACGGCCGAAAGCGCGGCTTCGGCGCCCGCGCGATCGCTTCGGCAATGCGCGATGACGGTGGCGCCGGCGGCGCCGACGGCGCGCACGATCTCCGCGCCGATGCCCTTGGAGGCGCCGGTCACCAGGACCGTCCTGCCCGCCAGTTCCACGGCGATCCTCCCTTCGGATGCCGACACGGGCCGGCGGACCGGCCCGTGCCCGTTCATGGCCTCAGGCGCGGGCCTTGGCCGCGTTGATCCGCTCGACCCAGGCGCGGCCGTTTGGCGCCTCGGCCAGGATGGTGTCGTAGCTGCGCCGCGCGATGACCTTGAACGGCTCGAGGTCGGGCTCGGTCACCGCGACGCCGCGCGCACGCACCGCCGCGAGGCCTTCCACGTTCAGGCGGTCATGGGCGGCCAGGCCGTGCTGGATCGCCTCCTTCGCCGCCGTCCGCAGCGTGGCCTGCACATCGGCGGGCAGCGCGCGGAAGCGGGCACCGCTCACCGCAAAGACCGTGGTGGACTGGTGCACCTTGGTCAGCGCGTAGTGCTGGATGACTTCCACGAAGCGGTCGGCGACGACCGCGTCGTTGCTGATCTCCAGCGCGTCCACCACGCCGTTCTGCAGCGCGAGGAAGACCTCGCCATAGGCCATCGGCGTCGGCTGGGTGCCGAGGACGCGATAGGCCTCGACGAAGCCCGGCGTCTGCAGCACGCGGATCTTGAGGCCCTGCAGGTCGGCGGGCGTGCGGATGGCGCGGCGGCCGGCGATGTTGCGCTCGAAGATCGCGCCGAAGCCGAGGCCCATCATGCCGAGCGGCTCGAGCTCCTTCAGCAGTTCCTCGCCGATCGGGCCCTGCAGCACGCGGTTGGCCTGGGGATGGTCGTCGAAGATGTAGGGCAGGGACAGCACGCGGTAGTCGCGCACCACCGTCTCCAGCGAGGATCCGCCGACGAAGGCGCCGTCGATCACGCCGGTGCGGAGCGACTGAATCAGACGGCCTTCGTTCCCGGCGGCGCCGCCGCCCTGGATGTTGACCGTGACGCGCCCGTTGGTGCGCTGCGCGGCCAGTTCCTTGAAGCGCTCGAAGATCACCTGGTAGGCGCTGGTGGCGCTCAGCACATGGCCGAGATTCATGGTGATGCCCTGCGCGCGGGCGATGCCGGGCAGGCCGAGTGCCGCGCCGGCGGCGACGAGGCCGAGGCCGCGGCGGGTGATGCTGGTCATTGGGGTGGTCTCCTCTCCCGTTGGTTGGTCTAGCGCACCAGCGCGAGGCTCAGCGCGGGCACGTAGGTGATGATCATGAGGTTCAGCAGCAGCACGGCCAGGAAGACCAGCAGCGGGCGCATCAGCTGCTCCATGCTGATCCGGGCGATGCCGCAGGCGACGAAGAGGTTCACGCCGACCGGCGGCGTGACCATGCCGACGGCGAGGTTGACGATGACGATCAGCCCGAAATGCACGGGGTCGATGCCGAAGGCCATGGCAACGGGCGCCAGGATCGGAGCGAGGATGATGATGGCGGCGAAGGTTTCCATGAACATGCCGACCACCAGCAGGAACAGGTTGACCAGCAGCAGGAAGACCAGCGGGTCGGAGGACACCCCGGAGAGCATCGCGGCGATCTTCTGCGGCGCCTGCAGCAGTTGCAACGCGTAGCCGAACATCGCCGCGAAGCCGACGATGATCATGACGACGGAAGCGGTCAGCGCGGCGTCGGCGAAGATCCTCGGCACCTCCGTGATGCGGATCTCGCGATAGACGAAGAGGCCGAGCACCAGCGCATAAGCCACGGCGACGACCGCCGCCTCGGTCGGCGTGAACAGGCCGCCATAGATGCCGCCGAGGATGATCACCGGCATCAGCAGGGACAGGAAGGCGCGGCGGAAGGCCGAGAACAGGTTGGCGGCATATTCCGGCAGGCTCACGCGCATCCGCTCGCCATGGCCGGCGACCATGGCCATCAGGCTCGCGGTCAGCATCAGCGACAGGCCGATCATCAGACCCGGCAGCGCGCCGGCGATGAAGAGGTCGGTGATGGAGACGCCGGTCAGCACCGCATAGATCACCATCGGCACCGAGGGCGGGATGATGACGCCGAGCTCGCCCGAGGAGGCGACGACGGCGGCCGAATAGGGCCTCGGGTAGCACTGCCGCTCCATCTCCGGGATCAGCACGCCGCCGATCGCGGCGGCCGTCGCGGCGGAACTGCCGCTGATCGTGGCGAAGAGCATCGAGGTCAGCACCACCGCCGCGGCCAGGCCGCCCGGCAGGACCCCGACCACCGCGATGGCGAAGCCGACCAGCCGCTTTGCGATGCCGCCCACCTGCATCAGCCGTCCCGCCAGCACGTAGAGCGGAAGGGCCATGAGCGCGAAGCTGTCGAGGCTCTCGAACACCACCTGCGGGATGGCGATGAGCGGGATGCCGAGGCCGATCATGGTCGGCAGCGGCGCGATGCCGAGGGCGAGGGCGATCGGCAGGCCGCCGAGGAACAGCGCCGCCAGCAGGAGAAGCGCGCCGCCCATCGCCTACTCCACGCCTTCGGTCGTGGCGCCGATGGCGCGGATGTCGCGCCGGTCGAGCAGCGACTCCGCCATCAGCGCGGCGGTGTTGAGGATCATCAGCGCTGCCCCGGCCGGCATCGCCGCATAGACCCAGGCTTTCGGGATCTGCATCACGGGGCTGGCCTCGACCGCGCCCAGTTCCATGAAGGCGAGCCCGACCGAGATCAGCAGCCCGAAGAAGCCAAGGCAGACCAGCAGGCCGAGATGCACGAGCCCCTGACCCGGCAGCGACGGCAGCGCGCGCACGATGAATTCCAGGGAGATCAGCTGGCGCTTCCGGCAGCCGATACCGGCGCCGAGGAAGACGATCCAGATCAGCACGTACCGCGCCACTTCCTCGGTCCAGGCGGCGGAAAGGTTGATGCCCGCGGTGGTGAGGACGAAGCGCACCATCACCTGCGTGAAGACAGCCAGCGTCATCACCGCCAGCAGCAGGCCGATGACATAGGTCAGCACAAGGTTCAGTCGGTCCACCAGCCAGAGCAGCGCGCGCAACCCGTCCCCCCCGATGCGCCCCGGCGGCAGACTAGGCATCCCGCACGCGGGTTCGCAATGGGGGTGGATGTTCGTCAGGCGAACGCGGCGAAGCGGTCGGCGCGGAAGGGCGCGAGGTCGAAGCCCGGGTCGCGGCCGAGCAGCAGGTCCGCGGTGATCCGCGCCGTGATGGGCGCGCCGGAAAACCCCATCCAGGGGAAGATGGCGTGGAAGAAGCCGGGGATGCCAGGCGCCTCGCCGAGGATCGGCCGCCAGTCGTCGGTGCCGTTGACGATGGCGGGCCAGGTGCGGAGCAGGCGGAGATCGGCGATGGCCGGCACGGCGGCGATGGCGACGGCGATGTTTTCCGCCATGCTGCGCGGATCGGCCGCCAGTCGCCCGTCGGCCCGCAGGCAGGACGGCCAGCCGCCGCCGATCAGCACGCCGCCGTTGCGCGCCTGCTTCAGGCTCAGCCGCTCCACCGCATGATAGACCAGGTGGCGGATCAGCGGCGCGGCGGGCTCTGTGACGTTGACCTGGATCGGATGCGCCTCGATCGGCAGGTCGAGGCCGAGCAGGGCGGAGACACGCGCCGCCTCGGCGCCCGCCGCGTTCACGACGCGTGCGGCGCTGATGACGCCGGCATCGGTCTCCGCCCGGAAGCCGCGCGCTTCCCGCGTCAGCGCGCGCAGCGCGACAGGGGCCAGAAGTCGCGCTCCGGCGGCGGTTGCAGCACGGGCAAGTGCAGGGGTTGTCGCCAGCGGATTCGCCTTGCCCTCGGCCGGGCAGAACAGGCCGCCGATGACGCGCGGCGAGACGTACGGCGCGACGCGACGGATGCCGGCGGCGTCCAGCAGCTCCACCGCGACGCCGGCCGCGCGCTCGATCGCCGCCTTCCGCGCGATGTCGGCAAGCTGCGATTCGGTCTCCGCCACGAGCAGGCCGCCGGGCGTCGCGAGGTCGAGGTCGGTCGCCAGCTCCTCCGGCCAGCGCTGCCACAATGCGAGGGACGCGCCGAGCAGGGGCAGCGTCGGCGCATAGGCGCGCGCCCAGGCCTCGCCCTTGGTCAGGAAGGGCTCATGCGCGATCTGCGCGTGCAGGCTGCCAGCATTGGCCCCCGAGGCCCCGGCGCCGATCGCGCGGCGCTCGAGGATCGTGACCTCCACGCCCTCCCGCGCCAGCATCCAGGCGGTGGCGCAGCCGGCGATGCCGCCGCCGACCACCAGCACATCCGTCGTGTTCGCCATGCGCACGGCTGCCGCTCTCCGGTCGCTGCGTTTACACGAGCATGGCGTCCCTGTAACCTCCCGCCCCCGTATCCGAGGCAGAGGTCGCGCCGCCATGGCGAAGCAGTTCCGCGGCTCCTATTCCGTCATCGTCACGCCCTTCACCGAGGACGGGAAGGGCCTCGACCTGCCGGCGCTGCGGCGCTTCCTGGACTGGCAGATCAACGAGGGCGCGCCGGGCTTCATCATCCTCGGCACGACGGGCGAGTTCCTGACCGTTTCCGACGAGGAGCGGACGCAGCTGGTCGAGGCGACGGTCGCGCACTGCAAGGGCCGCGCCGACGTGCTGGTGGGCACCGCGAACGCCCACACGCCGCACGCCGTGCGCTACAGCCGGGAAGCCGAGAAGCTCGGCGCCGACGGGCTGATGATCATCCCGCCCTACTACTACTCGCCGACGCATGACGAGATCCACGGCTACTACAAGGCGATCTGCGAGGCCGTCTCGATCCCGATCATGCTCTACAACAACCCCTTCACCTCCAATGTGGACATGCCGGCGAAGCTGGTGGCGCGGCTGACCAAGGATTTCGAGCAGATCCGCTACATCAAGGAAGCCAGCCAGGATGTCGCGCGCGTCTACGACATCATCGAGGCGACGGACGGCGTGATGAACGTCTTCGCCGGCGAGCGCATCGTCGAGAGCTACGCCCTCGGCGCCGTGGGCTATGTGAACCCCTTCGGCAACTACATGCCGCTGCCCTCCACGCGCATCTGCGAGCTGCTGGCCGCCGGCCGCGTGGCGGAGGCGAAGCGCATCCAGCGCTGCATCACGGAGATCGAGCACATCATCGCGGAAGGCCACCCGACCTATGGCCACCAGTGCTACTCCAAGGCGCTGGCCGCGATCATGGGCTACCCGGTGGGCGATGTGCGCGCGCCGCTGACCACCTTCGCCTCGCTCGGCCAGGAAGGGCGTGACCGCGTCGCGCGGCTGAAGCCGATCATCGAGCGCGCGAACCAGCTGGCGCGCGAGGCCGCCCTGCCGCGCGCCGCCGAGTAGTCGTGCGGAGAGCGCGCGGATAACGCCATGCGCATCGCGGGGCGGGGAACCGCGCCGCAGGGCGCGCCCGTCGCCTTCAGCTTCGAGGGCGAGGCAATCGCCGGCTACGACGGCGAGACCGTTGCGGCCGCGCTGACCGCGGCGGGCCGTCGCGCGTTCCGTCACGCGGCGCAGGGCGGCATGCGCGGCCTGTGGTGCGGCATGGGCGTCTGCCAGGAATGCCTGGTGACGGTGGATGGCCGGCCGAACCGGCGCGCCTGCATGACGACGCTGCGCGCCGGCATGTGCGTGACGACGCAGGTCGCGCATCCCATCCCCTGCGCCGAGCCGTCGCCCGCTCCGGCGCCGGGGGCCGCGACCCAGTGCGAGATCCTGGTGATCGGCGCCGGGCCGGCCGGCCAGCACGCCACGCTCGCCGCGCGCGCGGCGGGCGCGCAGGTGACGCTGGTGGATGAGCGCGGCAGCCTCGGCGGGCAATACTTCAAGCCGCTGGCCAAGGCGCATCGCCATGTCGCTCCGCCCGATGCGCAGATGCGCGCGGGGCTGGAGCTTGCCGCGCGAACGCGCGCGAGCGGGGCCGAGGTTTTGGCCGGCGCTACGGTCTGGAGCGCGGTGGCGCCGGACGCCGTCGCGCTGACGATGCCGGATGGCGGCACGCGCTTCCTGGCGCCGCGCCGCGTGATCCTGGCGACCGGCGCGCATGAGCGGGCAGTGCCCTTTCCCGGCTGGACGCTGCCCGGCGCGATGACCACCGGCGCGGGGCAGACCCTGGTGCGGTCCTGGCGCGTGGCGCCGGGGCGGCGCGTGCTCGTCGCCGGCAACGGGCCGCTGAACCTGCAGCTTGTCGTCGAATTGCTGGAGGCCGGGATCGAGGTGGTGGCGCTGGCCGAATCGGCGCCCGCACCGCGCGATGCCGCGGCGCTGCTGGCTATGGCCGCGACTGCGCCGGACCTGCTCGCGCGCGGCCTGCGCGACCGGCTGCGCCTGCTGGCCGCGCGCGTGCCGGTGCTGCACCGGCATGTGGTGCTACGGGCGGAGGGCCAGGACTCGCTCGCCCGTGTGACGCTCGCGCGGATCGACGCGGAGGGCCGCCCGGTCGCTGGCAGCGAGCGGGTGTTCGAGGCCGACGCGCTCTGCTGCGGCTACGGCTTCCAGCCCCAGGGCGAGCTGGCGCGTGCGCTGGGCTGCGCGCAGCACTGGGATGCCGCGCGGCGCATGCTGGTGACGCAGCGCGATGCGGATGGGCGCAGCAGCCTGTCCGAGATCTTCGTCGTCGGCGACGGCGCGGGGCTCGGCGGCGCGCGCGTCGCCGCCACCGAGGGGCACATTGCCGGCGCGACGGCGGCGGCGGATCTCGGGCACGCGCCGGATCGCGCGGCGCTGGACGGGGCGCGGCGCGAGCTGGACCGGGCGCGGCGCTTCCAGGCGGCGCTGTGGCAGCTCTACCGCGCGCCCGATCCGGGCTGGGACCTGGCGGCGCCCGACACGCCGGTCTGCCGCTGCGAGGGCGTGACGCGCGGCGCGCTGGAGGCCGCGATTGCCGCGGCGCCCGATCCCGGTGCGGCGAAGCGCGCGACGCGCTGCGGCATGGGGCGTTGCCAGGGGCGCTATTGCGGGCCGCTGCTGGCCGCGGCGGTCGCCGAGGCGCAGGGCGCGACGCCATCCGAGGATGTGTTCCTCGCGCCGCGCGCTCCGGCCCGGCCGGTGGCGCTTCGAGACATCGCGCAGGCGGCGGACGCAGGGCGGTAGTTGCCGGTTGCCTCGCCCCGGCGGTGGCCTAAGATGCACGCAAGGCGGTCAGGCGTTCGGCCTGCGCACAGAATGTCGGGAGAGGGCGGTCGGCGAGCGGTGCGGCGGCGGGTCGGCATCATCGTGAACCCCATCGCGGGCATGGGCGGGCGCGTCGGCCTGAAAGGCACCGACGGCGCCGAGATCCAGCGCCGCGCGCGCGAACTGGGCGCTGTGCCGCAGGCCGGCGCGCGCTGCGCCCTGGCCCTGCGCGCGATGGCCGAGGAAGGCGGTGCAGCGGAGCTGGTCGCGCCCGCTGGCGAGATCGGCGAGGCGGCGCTGGCCGAGGCGAGGCTTGAGGCGCGCATCCTGCGCGACCTGCCGCCGCCCACCGGAAGCGCCGCTGACACCAGGGCCGCCGCCGAAAGGCTGCGCGCCGAGGGCGTGGACCTGATCCTGTTCGCGGGCGGCGACGGCACCGCGCGCGACGTGGCGGGCGCCGTGGGCACGGCGCTGCCGCTGCTCGGCGTGCCCACCGGCGTGAAGATGCATTCCGCCGTCTTCGGCACCTCGCCGCGCGCCGCGGGTCGTCTGGCGGCGCGCTTCCTGGAAGGCGCGCCGTCGGTGCGGCTGCGCGAGGCGGAGGTGATGGACCTCGACGAGGCGGCGCTGCGCGAGGGGCGGGTCGCGGCGCGGCTCTTCGGCCTGGCGCGGGTGCCGCATGAGCGCGGCTTCCTGCAGGCCTGCAAGGCCGGCGCGCGCGCCGATGACGAGGCGGCGCTGGACGCGCTGGCGCGGCGCATCGCGCGCGAATGGCCTTCGGACCGGCTGATGATCCTCGGCTGCGGCACCACGCTGCGCCGCGTGAAGCGCGCGCTGGGCGGAGAAGGCACGCTGCTCGGCGTGGATGTTGCGCTCGGCGGCCGGTTGATCGCGACGGATGTGACGGAGGCGCAGCTGCTGCGCCTGCTCGGCGCGGCGCCCGCCGGCATCGTCGCCGGCGCGACGGGCGGGCAGGGCTTCCTGTTCGGCCGCGGCAACCAGCAGATCAGCGCGGAGGTCATCCGCCGCGTCGGGCGCGATGGCATCACCGTGATGGCGGGCCAGAACAAGCTCGCCGCGCTCGATCCGCCGGTGCTGCATGTGGACACCGGCGATGCCGAGGTGGACGCGATGCTGGCCGGCTACATGCAGGTGCACACCGCGCCGGGGCAGCGCATGGTCATGCGCGTCGCGGCGCCGGACTGAACAGCGAACGGGAGAGGCGTATGGGACATCCCTGGATGGCGAATGCGACGCCGGAGGCGAAGGCAGCGATGCTGCGCGCCATCGGTGCGCCGGACATCGAATCGCTCTTCGCGCAAATCCCTGCGGAGCATCGCTTCCGCGGCAAGCTCGACCTGCCGCCGGCGCTGGCCAGCGAGGTCGCGCTGAAGCGGCACATGCTCGGGCTGCTGCAGAAGAATGCCGATTGCGAGCAGAACCTCTCCTTCCTCGGCGCCGGCATCTGGCAGCACCACGTCCCGGCAATCGTGGACGAGGTGGTGGGGCGCACGGAATTCCTCACCAGCGTCTGGGGCACGCCGATGTCCGACCACGGCCGCAACCAGGCCTGGTTCGAGTTCTGCTCGATGCTGGGCGAGCTGGTCGGCATGGAATTCGTCGGCCTGCCTGTCTATTCCTGGGGCTGCGCCATCGGCAATGCGGTGCGCATGGCGTCGCGCCTGAACGGGCGGCGCGAGGTGCTGGTGCCGGCGGGCATGGACCCGGAGCGCCTGGACGTGCTGCGACAGTATTGCGAGCCGAAGGGCAGCCACGGGCACATCGCGGTGGTGCCGGTGGCGTGGGAGAAGGCGAGCGGCTTCCTCGACCTCGATGACCTGAAGGCGAAGCTGTCCGACAAGACCGCCGGCGTCTACATCGAGAATCCCGGCAGCTTCGGCGTGATCGAGGCGCGCGCCGCGGAGATCGGCAAGCTGGCGCGCGCGAGGGGCGCCGAGTTCATCGTCGGCGTGGACCCGATCTCGCTCGGCGTGCTGGCGCCGCCGGGCGACTACGGCGCGGACATCGTAGTGGGCACGATCCAGACGCTCGGCGCGCATATGATGGCGGGCGGCGGCGCGGGCGGGTTCCTCGCGTCGCGCGACGAGGAGCGCTATGCCCGCGAATACCCCACGCTCAACATCTCCATCGCGCCGACGGACAAGCCCGGGGAGCACGGCTTCGCGCTGAGCCTGGCGCATCAGTCCAGCTACGGCATGCGGGAGGAAGGCAAGGACTGGACAGGCAATTCGGTCTACCTGACCACCATCGGCTGCGCCGCCTACATGGCGCTGCTCGGCCCGCAGGGCTTCCGCGAGGTCGGCGAGGTGATCGTCCAGCGCAGCCATCACGCGGCGAAGACTCTGGCCGGCATCAAGGGCCTGCGCATCGGCTTCCCCTGCGGCTTCTTCAAGGAGTTCGTCGTGAATTTCGACGGCGCGGGGAAGACCGTCGCGCAGGTGAACGATGCGCTGCGCGCGCAGGGGATCTTTGGCGGACGCGATCTGTCGGCCGACTTCCCGGCGCTCGGGCAGAGCGCGCTCTATGCCGTGACGGAAGTGCACACCGCGGAGGACATCGCCCGGCTTGCCGCGGCGCTGCAGGAGATCGTGGCATGAGCGACGTGACGCCCCGCGAATACCACCAGGCCCGCTGGAACGAGCCGGTGGTGATGGAACTCGGCGCGCCGGGTCGCCGCGGCATCACCTTCGCCGCGCCGGACAGCGCGGCGGCCGTCGGCCCCGCCGCGGACCTGCTGCCGCCGGCGATGCGCCGCAAGTCGGCGCCCGTCCTGCCGGAGATGACGGAGCACGACACGCTGCGCCACTACGTGCGGCTGTCGCAGCAGGTGCTGGGCATGGTGGGCATCAGCCTCTTCGGCACCTGCACCATGAAGTACAACCCGCGCGTCAACGAGGCGCTGGGCCTCCGCCCGCAGATGGCCGAGATCCATCCGCTGCAGGACCCATCCACGCTGCAGGGGCTGCTGGAGATCGTCTGGAACTTCGAGCAGATCCTGAAGGCGCTCTCCGGCATGGACCGCTTCACCTTCCAGGCGGCGGGCGGCGCGGACGCGGCCTACACCCATGTCTGCGTCACGCGCGGCTGGCTGGAGGCGACCGGGCAGCTCGGGCAGCGCGACGAGATCGTCACCTCGATCCAGGCGCATCCCTGCAACCCGGCGACCGCCGCGGCCGGCGGCTTCAAGGTGATCACGCTGCCGCTCGAGGAGGGCGGCTACCCGAGCGTGGAGGCGCTGAAGGCGGCGATCGGCCCGCGCACCGCGGCGCTGATGATCAACAACCCCGACGACATGGGCATCTACAACCCGCACATGAAGGAATGGGTGCGGCTGGTGAAGGAAGCCGGCGGCCTGGCCTTCTACGACCACGCCAACTTCAACGGCGTGATGGGCAAGATCCGCGCGCGCGACCTGGGCTTCGATGCCTGCATGTTCATGCTGCACAAGACCTTCGGCGGCCCGAAGGGCGGCGGTGGCCCGGCGACCGGCGCCTATGGCTGCACGGAGGAGCTCGCGCGCTTCCTGCCGAAGCCGATGGTGAACAGGACCGCCTCCGGCTTCACGCTGGACGTGCCGGAGAACAGCGTGGGCAAAGTGCGGGAGTTCATGGGCAACCTGCACATCGTCATGCGCGCCTATGCCTGGGCGCGCGGGATGGGCGCGGAGGGCATCAACGAGGCTTCCGACATCTCGGTGCTGGCGAACAACTACATGGAGAAGGGCCTGCTCGCGATCCGCGGCGTGACGAAGAGCCACCCCGACATCGGTGGCCCGCGCATGGAGATGACGCGCTACTCCCTCGGCACGCTGAAGGAGGAGACGGGCATCGGCGTCGGCGAGGTCGCGAACCGCATGACGGACTATGGCGTGGACGCGCCCTGGCTCGCGCATGAGCCGTGGCTTTTCCCGGAACCCTTCACGCCGGAAGCGGGCGAGTTGTGGTCGAAGGAGGACATCGACACCTGGGTCGCCGTGGTGCGGAAGGTCTGCGAGGAAGCCTATGCGAATCCCGACCTGGTGAAGTCGGCGCCGCACAACGCCGCCATCGCCAAGGTGCAGGGCGAGGGCTGCGAGGACCCGGCGCGCTGGGCGACCACCTGGCGGGCCTACCTCCGCAAGCATCGCGGCGGCGCGGCGCAGCAGGCGGCGGAGTGAGCCACCCCAGGCCCTGGGAGTGGCCGGAGGATCGCTGGCGCGGTCTCGTCTCTCGCGTGCGCGCGGGGCGGCGGCTGCGGCCGCGCGAATGGCCCGGCGGCGCGCGCTGCGCCGTCGCGCTCTCCTTCGACTGCGACCACGAGACCTTCGAGATGGGCGCGGGCGGCGAGGCGATCGGCCGCCTCGCCTGGGGCGAGTTCGGGCGGCGCGTCGGCGTGCCGCGCATCCTCGCGCTGCTCGAGAAGCACGGTGTGCCGGCCACCTTCTTCTGCCCTGCCGTCGCCGCGCTGATCGGGCCGGATGAGCCGGCGCGCATCGCAGCCGCGGGCCACGAGATCGGCATCCATGGCTGGATCCACGAGAACACCTCCATCCTCGACGCTGCGAGCGAGCGCGAGCTGATGCTGCGCGCGCGCGACGCGCTCGCGGGCCTGTCGGGGCGCGAGCCGGTCGGACATCGCGCGGCGCAATGGGACACCAGCCCGAACACGGTCGCGCTCGTGAAGGAGCTCGGCCTGCTCTACGACAGCAGCCTGATGGCCGATGAGGAACCGTATGAGCTGCTGCTCGACGGCGCGCCGACCGGCGTCGTCGAGATCCCGGTCGAATGGCTGCGCGACGACGCGGTGTATTTCCTGTTCAACCGCAATCCGGCGACGCGCCCCTACGTCACGCCGGAGGACGTGCTGCGCATCTTCCTGCGTGAATTCGACGCGGCGTGGGAGGAGGGCAGCGTCTTCCAGCTGGTGATGCATCCCTTCGTCATCGGCTACCGCAGCCGCATCTGGATCCTCGACGAGATCATCCGGCACGCGGCCGCCAAGGGCCGCGTCTGGTTCGCCACCCATGCCGACGTCGCGCGCCACGCGCTTGCCCATGCCGCCTGACATGCACCTGACCTGGCACGACGCGGATGGCGTCGCGCGCGCGGTGGCGTTCCGCGCCGGGCAGAGCGTCGCGGCCGCGCTGACCTCGGCCGGCATCCGGGAGATGCGCGCGACGCGGCGCGGCCTGGATGGCGAAGGGCGCGGCCTGTTCTGCGGCATGGGCG
The DNA here is from genome assembly GCF_003173615.1 of Falsiroseomonas bella. Classification (GTDB taxonomy): domain Bacteria; phylum Pseudomonadota; class Alphaproteobacteria; order Acetobacterales; family Acetobacteraceae; genus Falsiroseomonas; species Falsiroseomonas bella. Next base: position 515,248 of record NZ_QGNA01000002.1, read on the forward strand.
TCTGTCAGGACTGCCTGGTGGAGCTCGACGGCACGCCGAATACGCGCGCCTGCATGGCCAAGGCGACGCCCGGTCTCGTGGTGCGGCACCAGCCGTTCCCCGGCGTCGCGCGCCTGCCCGCCGGGCCCGTACCGATCCCGGACGACACGCCGCCGCCTGCGCCCGAAGCGGTGGATCTTCTCGTCCTCGGCGGCGGGGCAGCAGGCCTTTCCGCCGCCATCGCGGCGCGGCGCTGCGGGCTGGACGTGCTGGTGGTGGAGGAGCGCGCCGCGCTCGGCGGGCAATACTACAAGCAGCCGTCGCCCGGCCTCGACGCACCGCCGCTCGATGCGCAGCATGCGCAGGGCGCGGCGCTTGCGGCGCAAGCGGAGTCGTCGGGCGCGCGCATCCTGCGCGGCGCGGAACTCTGGGGTGCCTTCGAGCCGGACCGGATCGCGGTGTTCGACGGCGCGCGCACGCGCCTGCTTGCGCCACGCGCGCTGATCGTCGCATCCGGCGCCTATGAGCGCCCGCATGTCGTGCCGGGCTGGACGCTGCCCGGCGTGATGACGACGGGCGCGGCGCAGACGCTGTGGCGCAGCCACCGCGTGCTGCCGGGCCGGCGCGTGCTGGTCGCCGGCAACGGGCCGCTGAACATGCAGGTGGCCTGCGAGCTGGCGGAAGGCGGCGCCACCCTGGTCGCCGTCGCCGAGGCGGCGCCCGGCCCCGCGACGCGCCTGAAGGATGCGATCGCGATGGCCGTCGCTGATCCGGCACTGGCCACCAAGGGCGCCCGCTACCTCGCCATGCTCGCGCGGCGCCACGTTCCTCTGCGGCATGGCACGGTGCTGACGCGCATCGCGCGATCCCCGGATGGCGCGTTGCGCGTCACGCTCCGCGGCGCGTGGGGCGAGGGCGTGCATGAGACGGATGCCGTTCTGCTCGGCTACGGCTTCCTGCCGAGCCAGGAGACGCTGCGCGCGCTCGGCGCCGAATGCGTGTTCGACGCGGCGCGTGGCCAGTTCGTGCCGCGGCGCGACGACGCGATGATGACCAGCGTCCCGGGTCTCTACGCGATCGGCGACTGCGCTGGCCTCGGCGGCGCGCCGGCGGCGCGGGAGGAGGGCGTGATCGCCGCGCTCGCGGCCGCCGAACGGCTGGGACGGACCGTGCCTGCCGCGATAGCGGCCGAAGGCGACGCCGCGCGACGGCGCCTTGCGCGCCATCGCCGCTTCCAGGCCGCACTGTGGCGGCTTTTCGCCGCGCCGCGCACGGGGCTTGCGCTGGCCGATCCAGGGACGGTCGTCTGCCGCTGCGAGGAAGTGACCAAGGGCGAGATCGACGCCGCGCTGGCCGATGGCGCACCGCCGCTCGGCGAGGTGAAGCGGCGCACGCGCTGCGGCATGGGGCGCTGCCAGGGGCGCTACTGCGCGCCGCTGCTGGCCGAGCACCTGGCCGAGACGCAGGGACGACCGCTGGACGATCGCGCGCTGTTCGCGCCGCGCGCGCCGGTGAAGCCGATCGCCATCGCCGACATCGTCGCGCTCGCCGAGACGCCGTGATGATGCCGCGCGAGGCCGAGATCGCCATCATCGGCGCCGGCATCGTCGGCCTGTGCGCGGCGCTGGAACTGGCGCGCGACGGTGCGGAGGTGGTGGTGCTGGACGACGCCGCGCGGCATGCCGGCACCGTGGCGAATGCCGGCAGCCTGCATGTGCAGATGCAGAGCCGGTTCATCCGCATGTATCCCGACCAGGTGCCGGGGCTGGAGCGGTCGCTGCCGCTCTACGTTGCCGCGGCGCGGCGCTGGGCGGAGCTGGAAGCGGAGCTCGGAACGGGCTTCGAGCTGAAGGCCAGTGGCGGGCTGATGGTGGCGGAGACGCCCGAATCCTACGAATTCCTCGCCCGCAAATGCGAGCGAGAGAACCGGCTTGGCCTGACGGTAGAGATGCTGGGCCGCGCCGAGCTGGCGCGCATCGCGCCCTATCTGGGAGAGGCGGTGATTGGCGCGGAGTTCTGCGCCGAGGAAGGCAAGCTGAACCCGCTGCTCGCGAACCAGGCGGTGCGCCGCGCGCTGCTCGCCGTCGGCGGCCTGCTGCTGCCCGAATCGCGCGTGGCGCGGATCGAGCGCGACGGCGCGGCCTGGCTGCTGCACCATGCCGGCGGAACGCTGCGCGCGGGGCGCGTGGTGATCGCGGCCGGTGCCGGCACCGGCGCGCTGCTGGCGCCGCTGGGCCTCGATGTGCCGACGGTGGCGGAGCCGCTGCACATGAACGTGACGGAGGCGACGGCGCCGCTGATCGGCCATCTGGTGCAGCATGCGGAGCGGATGATCACGCTGAAGCAGCTCGCTGCCGGGCAATGCGTCATCGGCGGCGGCTGGCCGGCGCGACTCGCCGGAGCCGAGCAGCATCCGACGGTCGAGGCATCGAGCCTGATCGGCAATCTGCGCCTGGCGAGCCACATCGTGCCGCGACTTGCGCGGCTGCGCCTGATCCGTACCTGGGCTGGCGTGAACACCACCTGTGACGGCCAAAACATCCTGGGTGAGGCGCCGGGACTGCCGGGCCTGTTCCTCGCCGTGCCGGGCGATGCCGGCTACACGCTCGGGCCGCTGGTCGGGCGGCTTGCCGCGGCGGCGCTGCAGGGGCGCGACGGCGGCTTCGACATCGCGCCCTTCTCCGCCGCTCGGTTCCGCGCCGCAGCCTGATAGCGAGCAGCGTTGGTGGTGATCCGATGGCGGATGGCGCCCTTGGCCCCGGCCGAGGCCGCGAGCGCGGCCCGCCGCCAGTGCGACGGCCGGCGCTTGAGGCGCGTGAATGTGTCAACATTCACGCCGCTGGGTCTAACCTATTCGATCGCGGCCTGGATGCGCGACGCGGCCTCCAGCAGCTCACCGAGGAAGCGCGTGCGCAGCTCCTCCAGCGAGACGCGGGAGGTCGGGCCGCAGACATTGATCGCGCCCACCGTCACGCCGCCGCGCCCGCGGAGCGGCACGGACAGCGAGCGAAGGCCGAGCTCAAGCTCCTCGTCCACGATGGACCAGCCCTGGCGCCGCGCCTGCTCCACCGCGTCCAGCAGCTTGCCCTTCGCGGTCACGGTCTTCGGCGTGCGTGACTCCGGCTTGCCTGCCGCGAGGACGCGCTCTGCCGCGGCGGGCGTCAGCCCGGCGAGCAGGACGCGACCGACCGAAGTGCAATACGCCGGCGTGCGGCTGCCGACGCGGAGATCCACGTTGATCAGATGCCGGGAGCTGGGGATGTGGAGGACGTAGAGCACCTCCGCGCCGTCGAGCACGGCGCCGTAGCAGGATTCGCCGAGTTTCTCTGACAGCGCCTCCAGCACCGGCCGCGCGACGTCCCACACCGAGGAGCCGGCCATCACCGCATGGCCGAGCTCGAGCAGACGCGGCGTGAGGGCGAAGCGCTTGCCGTCGGTCTCGGCGTAGCCCGCATGGACCAGCGTGAGCAGGAAGCGCCGTGCGCTGGCGCGGGTGAGGCCGGCATATTCGGCGACCTCGCTCAGCGTCATGCGAGGCCGTTCGCGGCGGAAGGCCTTCAGCACCTCGAAAAGGCGCAGCACGGAATGGACCAGCTCGCGGTCGGCACCCGCGCGCAGATCGGTTTCCAGCTCCTCGGCCAGGAGGGATGTGGCTTCCTCCTCATGGCGTCGCGGCGCCTTGTCGTGCTCCATCGTCGGCAATGTCCCGTGTCCCCCGCCGATCCTGTCGCGCGTTCGCGCTGCGAACAAGAGGGGCGAGGCGATGCGGGTTTCGCGAACAACCCTCTTGCCGGCCAGCGCATCCTCCTGTTCACTCTGCGAAATCGTGTTCGCATGACAGCACAGTCCGGAAGCAGGGACGAGACGGGAGAGAAGGCATGTCCGATCGCAACATGACGGTGCTCGGCCGTCGCACGCTTCTGGGCGGCACTGCCGCGCTGGGGCTGGGCACGCCGATGCTCGCGCGTGCGCAGGCGCAGACCACCATCCGCTGGTGGTCGCCGCAGACCGCGCCGGCGCAGCGTGAAGCCTACAATTTCCAGATCCGCGCCTTCGAGCAGGCGAATCCCGGCGTCCGCGTCGTGTTCGAGGCGACCAGCGACGAGGGCTATCCGGCGCAGATGGCCGCTGCCTTCGCCTCGCAGCAGGTGCCGAGCGTGGTGACGCACCTGCCATCCTTCGCTCTCGCGACCTACTGGCAGAACGGCCTTCTCGAGCCGATGAACGACGTGATTCAGGCGGTCGGACCGCAGAACTACTACGAGGGCGCAAACCGCATCTACGAAATCACGCCTGGCCAGTATTGCGGCACCGGCATCGGCAACTCGGCGGCCAACATGCTGTGGCTGCGCGCCGACCTGATGCAGGCGGCCGGCATCTCCGCCCCGCCCCGCACCTGGGACCAGCTGCGCGACGCCTGCCGCCGCATGCAGGGCCGCGGCGTGTTCGGCGCACCGCTGCCCTATGGCCGGAACTCCATGACCAGCCTGATCTTCATCTGCTTCGTGCATGGCGCGGGCGGGCAGATCTTCACGCCCGACCTGCAGGTGGCGGTGGACAGCGACGCGTTCCGCAATGCGCTGGAATTCTACAAGTCCATGCGGGAGCTCTGCCCGCCCGGCGCGACCGGCTATTCCTGGGGCGAGAGCCTGACGGCCTTCGTCTCCGGTGCGACGGCGACGGGCATCTACACCGGCCGCGTGCTGGCGAACGTCGCGGCGCAGAACCCGCGCATCGCCGACCACATCTCCTGCCACCGCTATCCGACGATCTCGGCGGATATCGCGCACTGGACCTTCAACGACTTCCCCTCCGTGATGATCCCGAAGGTCGCGCCGAACATGGATCTGGCGAAGCGCTTCGCCGCGCATCTCTTCCAGCCGGAAGGCTACATCCGCCAGCTGCATGCGGCGCCGGGCCATGTGCTGCCGGTCCTGAAGACGATCTCCGCGATGCCGCAGTATCAGGACAACGCGATCATCAACAAGTATCGCGCCATGGTGGACCTGATGTCGGAAAGCGCCGCGGCCGGCCATAACCTCGGCTGGGAGACGCCGCGCCACAAGCCGAACACCCGCGCCGGCGCGATCATCGCCAGCCACGCCCTGTCGGAGGCGGTGCAGCGTTACGTGATCAACAACGAGCCGATGGCGCAGGTGGTCTCCGTCACCGCCCAGCGGCTCGAGCAGCTGATGCGCGCGTCCTGATCGGGGCGGAGCGGCAGGATGGCGCAGCGCGGCGCATCCGCCGCTCGTGAAGCCATGGCCGTGCCGGGCCTCACCGCGGCGGATCGCGCCGCGGTGAATCCGCTCGACCGCGGCTATGCGCTGCTGGGCATGGTGCTGATCGCGCCCACCGTGCTGATCTTCTGCGCCGTGATCGTCTATCCGCTCGTCTCGGCGATCTATCTCAGCCTGTTCTCGATCTTCACGCCGACGCTCTCCGGCAGCTTCGTCGGCTTCCGCAACTATGCTGAGCTGGCGAACTCGCCGGAGTTCTGGCGATCGCTGCTGAACAACCTGATCTGGACGGTGCTGACGCTCACGTTGCAGGTGGTGCTCGGCATCGCCGCGGCGCTGATGCTGAACCAGGCGATGGTCTTCCGCAGCCTGGCGCGCAGCCTGATCCTGTTCCCCTATTTCGTCTCGACCGTCGTCGCGGTGCTGGTCTGGCGTTGGCTGTTCAACGACCTCTACGGCGTCCTGAACCACCTGATGATGTGGGCCGGCATCCTGGACATGCCGCTCGACTGGCTCGGTGCGATGCCGAACGCGATGGTGAGCGTGGTGCTGGTGGGGGCCTGGAAGTATTTCCCCTTCGTCGTCATCGCGGTGCTGGCGCGGCTGCAGACCATCCCTGAGACGCTCTACGAGGCCGCGACGATCGATGGCGCGGGCGCCTGGGGCCGCTTCACGGACGTGACGCTGCCGCAGCTGCGCGACGTGCTGGTGGTGGTCGTGCTGCTGCGCGCGATCTGGGACTTCAAGGAGTTCGACCTGATCTACCTGCTGACCGGCGGTGGCCCGATCATCGGCACGCAGACCCTGCCGCTGATGGTCTACAAGGAAGCCTTCGGCCTGAACGAGATGGGCCGCGCCTCGGCCGTCGCGGTGGCGATGATGCTGGTGATGCTGGTCTTCATGCTGGTCTACTTCCGCGTCCTCCGCGCGCGGGGGGAGGAGCCGCGGTGAAGCGCATCCTCGGCCGCGTCGCCTTCAACCTCTTCGCCTGGACGATCGTGCTGGTCACCGCCTTTCCGCTGGTCTGGATGGTGATCACCTCGGTCAAGCCGCAATTCGAGCTGTTCCGCATCCCGCCGACCTTCTGGCCGGAGCAGATCACCTTCGAGCACTACGCGCGGCTGCTGTGGGAGACGCCCTTCCTGCTCTACATGCGCAACTCGCTGTTGCTGTCCACGGCGACGACGCTGCTGGTGGTGACGGTGGCGACGCTCGGGGCGCACAGCCTGGTGCGCTTCCGCTATCGCGGGCGGGAGAGGCTGGCGCAGCTGGTGCTGTTCACCTACCTGCTGCCCTCCGTCGTGCTGATCCTGCCGCTGTATCTGATGATGGTCTGGATCGGCGTGGCCAATTCGCTGCTCAGCCTGGTGATCGCCTACACCACCTTCGCGCTGCCCTATGCGCTGTGGCTGCTGCGCAGCTTCATGCAGGGCATCCCGGACGATCTGGAGAACGCGGCGCTGGTGGATGGCGCGACGCGCATGGGTGCCTTTTTCGACGTGATCCTGCCGCAGGCGCTGCCAGGCATCATCTCCACCAGCCTGTTCACCTTCATCCTGTCCTGGAACGAGTACCTCTACGCGTTGGTGCTGGTGAACACGGACGAGGCGCGGCCGCTCACGACGGGCGTGATGAACATGCTGATCAGCGCCTTCAACATCGAATGGTCGCTGCTGATGGCGGCCTCCGTCATGATGAGCATCCCCTTGATCGTCATCTTCGCCTTCCTGCAGAAATTTCTGACGCGCGGCTTCGGTGCCGGGGGCGTGAAGGGATGAGCGCGATGGATGCCCGCCGGGCCGAGGGCGAGGTCCGGTTCGAGAAGGTGCGCAAGGTCTTCGGCACCAACCTTGTGGTGCGGGAGCTCGACCTGCTGATCCGCGGCGGCGAGTTCCTGAGCCTGCTCGGTCCTTCCGGCTGCGGGAAGACGACGTCGCTGCGCATGCTGGCCGGCCTCGAATTTCCGACCTCTGGCACCATCTCGATCGGCGGGCGCGTGGTGAACGAGGTGGCGCCGGGCGCGCGCGATGTCGCGATGGTGTTCCAATCCTACGCGCTCTATCCGCACATGACGGTTGCGGAGAACATCGCCTATCCGCTGAAGAAGCGCGGCGTGCCGCGCGCGGAGCGCGAGGAGCGGGTGAAGCGCGCGGCGGAGTCGCTGCACCTGACGGAGCTCCTGCCGCGCAAGCCGCGCCAGCTTTCGGGCGGGCAGCAGCAGCGCGTCGCGCTGGGCCGTGCGCTGGTGCGCGATCCGCGCGTCTTCCTGCTGGATGAGCCGCTGTCCAACCTGGATGCGAAGCTGCGTGCCCATATGCGTGCCGAGCTGATCGAGCTGCACCAGCGCGTCGGCCGCACCTTCGTCTATGTCACGCATGACCAGCTCGAAGCGATGACCATGTCGGACCGCATCGCCGTCATGCATGAGGGCGTGCTGCAGCAGGTCGGCACGCCAAGCGAGGTGTACAACCGGCCGGCCAACCTGTTCGTCGCGGGCTTCATCGGCGCGCCGACAATGAACCTGCTGCGCGGGCGCGCGGAGAACGGCGCCTTCGCACATCCGGCGGTCCGTGTTGGGCTGTCGGGACATGTGACGCCGGATCTGGTGCTCGGCCTCAGGCCCGAGGACATCGTGGTGGGCGAGGGGCCGTTCGAATCCCGCATCCGCCTGGTGGAGCCGCATGGGCATGAGCAGATCGCCCAGCTCGATATCGCCGGCGGCGACGTGCTGACCATCCGCGCCGATGCCGCGCTGCCGCTCGCGGCCGGCGAGACGCTGCGTTGGGGCGTGCGCGCCGCGCGACTGCACCTGTTCGATGCGGCGTCGGGTCTGCGGCTGGATGCCACCTGCACCGCGCCGCAAGCCCTTGCGGCCTAGGAGGACTGGAATGGACCGCAACAGCGTGGACTGGTCGGGCCCGATGCCCGCCGTGACGACGCCCTTCGACGCGGAGGGTCGAGTCGATTCCGCCGGCTTTCGCGCCAACATCGCGCGGCTGCTGGACGAGGGTGCGACCGGGGTTGTCGCATGCGGCTGCACCGGCGAGTTCTGGTCCCTCGCGATGGAGGAGCGCAAGGCGCTGTATCGCGACGCCGTGGCGGCGGGTAAGGGCCGCGGCACGGTGATCGTCGGCACGGGCTGCGTCGGCGCGGACGACACCATCGCCCTGGCCCATGCGGCGAAGGAAGCGGGCGCGGACGGCATCCTGGTGCTGCCGCCCTATTTCGTGAAGCTGACCGACGACGAGATCTTCTGGCATTTCGCCGCCGTCTCGGCCGGCTCGCCGCTGCCGATCGTCGCCTACAACATCCCGGGCAATGCGGTGAATGCGATCTCCCCGGCGCTGGCCGTGCGGCTCGCGGCGCTCGACAAGGTGGTGGCGATCAAGGAGAGCAGCGGGGACTGGAACAACTTCTACGCCACGCTGCTGGCGGTGAAGGACTCCCTTCGCGTCTTCTGTGGCCCGTCCTCCGTCTTCGGCGTGCCGGCGATCCATGCCGGCGCCGACGGCACGGTGGATTGCTTCCCCAATGTGTGGCGCGGCACGACAGAGCTCTGGTACGCCGCGCGCGATCCGGCGCGACAGGCGGAAGCGGAGCAGCTTCAGGCCACGTCGCGCCGCCTGACGGACCTGTTCGTCACCGGCGGCCGCACCCTCTATCCCGCGACGAAGGCGGCGATGGATCACCTGGGCTTCCCCGGCGGCGGCGTGCCGCGCCCGCCCTTGCAACCGCTTAAGGGCGAGCCCCTGGACGGGCTGAAGCGCGGCCTCGCGGATCTCGGGATCGGCTGAGATGGACCTCGGTATCCGTGGCCGCCACGCGATCGTCTGCGCCGCAAGCCAGGGCCTCGGCCGCGCCTGCGCCGAAAGCCTGGCGCGCGAGGGCTGCGACCTGACCATCATGGCCCGCACGCCCGGGCCGCTCGAGGAAGCGGCCGAATCCATCCGGCGCGCGCATGGCGTGCGCGTCACGACCGTCGCCGGCGACGTGAACAGCGATGCCGGGCACGATGCGCTGCTTGCCGCCTGTCCCAACCCCGACATCCTCGTCACCAGCCCCGGCACGCGCCAGGTTCCCGGCGATTTTCGCACCTGGGACCGCGGCGAGTGGCAGCGCTGGTGGAACGAGCATTTCTACACGGCGGTGGAACTGATTCGCCGTACCGCGCCGGGCATGTGCGAGCGGAAATTCGGCCGCATCGTCAACATCAGCGTCAGCTTCATCAAGTTCCCGCAGGTCGGCTTCGCGCATAGCCACTCCGCGCGCGCGGGACTTTCGGCGGCCATCGCTTCCATGGCGCGGGAGCTCATCCCGCACAACGTCACTGTCAACAGCGTCTGCCCCGGCCTTTTCGACACCGAGGCGCTTCGCGTGAACCTGCATGGCCACGCGAAGCGCGGCAACACGACCTATGAGGCGATCGTGCAGGACCGGCTGAAGACCTGCCCGGCCGGCCGCTTCGCCGACCCGTCGGAATGCGGCGACCTCGTCGCCTATCTCTGCAGCGCGCAGGCCGGCTTCATGACGGCCCAGAACATCGTCAACGACGGCGGCGTGTACCAAGGACTGTTCTGATGGAGGCGATGCTGCCTGCCGCAGGCCGTGTCGTCGCCATCTCCGGCGCGGGGCGCGGCCTCGGCGCGGCGATCGCGCGGCGGCTGCATGCCGAAGGTTTTTGCCTGGCTTGCGGCGTGCGCGATCCGTCGCGCAGACTGTCGCTACCAGATGGTCCCCGCGTCACCTGGCACCGCTACGATGCGGCGCAGCCGGACAGCGCGGGATCGTGGATCGCGGAGGCTGTCGCCGCGCATGGCAGGCTCGATGCGCTCGTGAATAATGCCGGCATCCTCAAGCGCTTCACGCTGGAGGAAGGCGACGAGGCCGCGCTCGACGAGATGTGGGCGGTCAATGTGAAGGGCCCGCTGCGCGCCATCCGTGCCGCCATGCCGCATCTGCGCGCGGCGGGGCATGGGCGCCTGGTGAACGTCGCCTCCACCGACGGCAAGCGCATCCGCGATCCCTCCGCGCCGCTCGGCTACGCGATGACCAAGCATGCGCTGATGGCGCTGACGCACGCCGCGCGCTTCGCAGGCCACGCCGATGGCGTGCGTGCCACCGCGCTCTGCCCCGGCGCGATCGACACCGAGCTCATCGCCGGGCTGCCCGGCGCGACGCCTGCAGCCGGCCGGATGCAGCCCGAGACCATCGCGGAGGTCGTCTGCCTGCTGCTCCGCCTGCCAGACCAGGCGCATGTCGCCGAGCTGATCGTCAACACGCGTCTCGAATCCACGCTCTGACCCATCGGAGGGATCCGTCATGTCCGATCTGCGCGTCGCCGCCTCGACCTTCCCCTTCCTCTATTCGCATTCGGGCCTGGGTGCGCTGAAGCACCTGGCGTCGCAAGGCTACAAGAATTTCGAGCTGATGATCTTCCCGCCGCATCTCTGGCCGTCCGCGATGGCGCCAGCGGAGAAGGCGGAGCTGAAGGCCTGGCTCGACGGCAACGGCCATCGCATCACCAGCTTCTGCTACCCGCTGCTCGACAACAACCCGAACAGCACCTGCCCGATCATGCGGCGCTACACGCTGGACCGCTACAAGGAAGCGATCGACCTCGCGGACTACCTCAACTGCCCATTCGTCTGCGCCATCCCCGGCCCGGTGAACTCGCTGATCAACCCGCCGGTGCCCTGGATGCGCGAGTGGTTCGTGCAGGGCATGAAGGAGCTGGTCGCGCACGCCAAGGGCAGCCGCACCGAGATCATCCTGGAGAACGTGCCCTTCACCTTCCTGCCCACCGCGAAGGACATGCTGGACGTCGCCAACGACATCGATCCCTCCGTCGGCATCAACTTCGACGTCTGCAACAGCGCCTACATCAAGGAGGATCCGGCGGCCGCCATCCGCATGCTCGGCAAGCGGGTGAAGAACGTGCACATCAGCGACAGCGGCTATGAGGTGTTCAAGCATGACCGCCTTGGCACTGGCATGGTCCAGCCCGGACCGGCCGCCGCGGCGCTGAAGGAGACCGGCTACACCGGGCTGACGGTGCTGGAGATCATCACCGATGCCTGCCAGCCCGGCACCGATCCCGATGGCGACCTCGCGGCCAGCCACGACATCCTCGCCAGACATGGCTGGGAAAAGCGGCCCGGCGCGCGCTGAGCGGCGCCGGGGCAGGGCGCCTCAACCCGCTTCGGCCAGCAGCGCCCGCAGGTCGAGCCGGCGGGTGACCATGTCGAGGTTGCCGGCCGCGTCGCGCGGCCATTCCGCGCGGTCGCGGTCGCGATAGAGCTCCACGCCGTTGCCGTCAGGATCGCGGAGGTAGATCGCCTCCGACACGCCGTGGTCCGAGGCGCCTTCCAGCGGATAGCCAGCCTCGACCAGGCGCTTCAGCGCGCGCGCCAGGGCAGGGCGGTCGGGGTAGAGCAGGGCGACGTGATACAGGCCCGTGCTGCCCATGGGCGGCGGGCTGCCGCCGGCGCTTTCCCAGGTGTTCAGGGCGATATGGTGGTGGTAGCCGTCGGCCGAGAGGAACACGGCCTGCGCGCCCATGCGCTGCTGCACCTCCAGCCCGATCAGGTCGCGCCAGAAAGCGAGCGCACGCTCCAGCTCGGCAACCTTGAGATGGACATGGCCGATGCGGATCCCGGCGATGGCGGCCGGCTTCTCCATCGGGGCTTCGAGAGTGGCGGACATCGCGGATGCTCCATGCTGCTGGATGAAGATGGCAGCGTGCGGAGCCCGAGGCCAATGAATGGAGCCTGGGCGATATCATTCAGCGTCTGAATGGAAGGGCGGCACGGAAGCCGCCGCGCCGCCGCATGTCACCCTCCCCCGCGGACGGGGGAGGGTAGGCGGGCTGGTCAGCCGACGCCGAGCCTGCGCTCGACGATCTGGCTCTTCATGCTCTTCTGCAGCTTCTCGAAGGCGCGGACCTCGATCTGGCGGACGCGCTCGCGGCTGATGTTATACTGCTGCGAGAGCTCTTCCAGCGTCGTCGGTTCGTCCTTCAGGCGGCGCTCGATCAGGATGTGGCGCTCGCGGTCGTTCAGCGTCTTCAGCGCCTCGCCGAGAAGCTGGCGGCGGTTGGACATGTCCTGCCGCTCGGCCAGTTCGGTCTCCTGGCTCTCGCTGTCGTCCACCAGCCAGTCCTGCCACTCGCCCTCGCTGTCGGCGCGGACAGGTGCGTTCAGGCTGTTGTCCGGCGAGGCGAGGCGCCGGTTCATGCTGATCACGTCCTGCTCGGGCACCTGCAGCGCCTTGGCGATCTTCTCGACCTGCTCGGGCTTGAGGTCGCCTTCCTCCAGCGCGCTCATCTGGCCCTTCAGGCGGCGCAGGTTGAAGAACAGCTTCTTCTGCGCGGCCGTGGTGCCCATCTTCACCAGCGACCAGCTGTGCAGGATGTATTCCTGGATGGCCGCACGGATCCACCACATGGCGTAGGTCGCCAGGCGGAAGCCGCGGTCGGGATCGAAGCGCTTGACGGCCTGCATCATGCCGACGTTGCCCTCGGAGATCAGCTCGCCGACGGGAAGGCCATAGCCGCGGTACCCCATCGCGATCTTCGCCACCAGGCGCAGATGCGACGTGACCAGCTTGTGGGCGGCCTGCTCGTCGCCCTGATCCTTCCACCGCTTGGAGAGGTTGTACTCCTCCTCGGCGGTCAGCATCGGAAACTTGCGGATCTCCTGGAGGTACCGGGCGAGGTTGCCCTCCGGGGCGATCGGGATGCTCATGCTGGAAGCCATATACGGATTTGCCTCCTTGCCGTTCGGCGCCCCCCGTGACGGCGGGGACCGGATCGGCATGCCGGGTTGCGGCCTGCGTGGGTCATCAACGTCCGCCGGGCCCTCCCGTGCCGTCCCCGCTCCGGTCACGACGGAGCGAGAGCGGTCGGGGCCCTCTTGTCGGCAGGACCGTTGCGGCCCGCGACACGACAGGTGCAAGCGGCACCCGGCGACTATCGACACGGGCCTTATAGCGGATTCGGGGCGCCGGGGTCCAGAAAAACCGACCAGCAAGGTAGGTTTACGCGCTGTAACCTTTCGACACAGGGTTGTCCAACATCGCGAGAAGTCGCGCCATGTCGGGCGGCAGCGGCGCCTTGAAGGACAGGTGCTCGCCCGTGACGGGATGCCGAAAGCCGAGCGACTCCGCATGCAGCGCCTGTCGAGGGAAGGCGAGCAGGGCGTCGCGCACCGGCTCCGCCAGCAGCCGCGCCGAGGCCGGCACACGGCGCAGATAGACCGGATCGCCGACGACCGGATGCCCGATATGCGCCAGGTGCACCCGGATCTGGTGTGTCCGGCCAGTCCCCAACCGGCAGCGCAGCAAAGACGCGGCGGTGCCGAAGCCGCGCTCCAGCCGCCAGCGCGTCAGGGCCGGCTTGCCGGCGCGCGCGCCTTGCTTGCCCACCACCGCCATGCGCTTGCGGTCCATCGCGTGGCGCCCGATCGGCGCCTCGATCTCGCCGGCCGCGGTGGCCGGCAGGCCCCAGGCCAGCGCCAGATACTCGCGGTCGAGGTCGCGGCTGGCGAAGGCGGCGGAGAGCGCGGTGTGCGCCCGCTCCGTCTTGGCCACCACCATCACGCCTGAGGTGTCCTTGTCGAGCCGGTGCACGATGCCGGGCCGCGCCTCGCCGCCGATGCCGGTGAGGTCCTCCGCGGCATGGGCCAGCACCGCGTTGACCAGGGTGCCCTGCTGGTTCCCCGGGGCGGGATGCACGACGAGCCCCGCGGGCTTGTCGAGCACGATGAGGTCCGCATCCTCGAACAGGATGGTCAGCGGGATCGCCTGCGGCTGCGGCGCGGCGGGGACGGCGGGGGGGATCCGCAGCGCATAGCGCGCGCCGGCGCGCACCGACTCCGCCGGGTCGGCCAGCGCCGCGCCGTCCCGCATGGCGTGCCCCGCTTCTATGAGCGCCTTGACCCGGGATCGCGAGAGGCCCTCTAGAGCGCTGGCCAGAAAGCGGTCGGCGCGGGTGCCGGCAGCCTCGGGCGGCGCCACGACCTCGCGGAGGTCGTCGGCCGGGTGCAGGGCAGGGGGTGTCGTGGCAGCGCTCAAGTGGCTTGTCGGTGTGATGGGGGTGCTGATCGTTGCCGGCACCGTGGCCCTGGTTGTGGCGATCGTCCAGCGGATGAATGCGGGGGAGCAGGCGTCCGCGATCGGACAGCGCCATCTGGGCCAGCCCGCGGGGACGAGGATCCTGTCCATTGCCGGCGCGGAGGGGCGGGTCGCGGTGCTCGTCTCCCGTCCCGACGGGGAGCGCGTGCTGCTGGTGGATCCGCAGCGTGGGCGTGTGGTGGGCGAGTTGCGCGCGGCGGAATGAGGTGCGGCCGATGGCGCGCAGCGGCGGGCATCGGAAGCCTCATCTGCCGGAGAAGGTCTGCGCCGCCTGCGGCCGGCCTTTCGCCTGGCGTCGGAAATGGGCGCGTGACTGGGAGATGGTGCGCTTCTGCTCCGACGCCTGCCGCGAGGGCAGGAGGGCGCGGGCGCGCGGAGTGAGTTCGGCGCGTCTTGATCGCGGAGCGGGGCGAGGCTAGATAGCCGGCCTCGCGGCACATTTGGTCGCGCTGGCCTTGGGTCCCATTCGTCTAGAGGCCTAGGACACCGCCCTCTCACGGCGGCAACAGGGGTTCGAATCCCCTATGGGACGCCAGACTTTTCAAACACTTAGATGCGCCATGCTCGGCATGGTCCAATCTTGGGGTCCAAGATCGCCTCGGCAGGTGGTTGCGCCGCTCCCCATCGCGCGCGCGTGCGCGCGTGTTTTTTTCCTCGGGTACTTCCCGGTGTCGTGACGATGTAGGGGTAAAGCGGCATCGTGCGGCTAGGCTGGCACGCACAACAGGGATTCCTCACCCGTTGCAAGATACTCCGGCCACCGGCCGTGCGACCTCAAACAAGCTGCTACAGGGTTGGAAGCTTCATCTCCTGACACTGGGCGATCCTTGCTCGGCGGTCTGACTGCCGCTGCCTAGCGTGCGCGCATCCTTTCCGTCCGGGCAGGCGACGCTCCGCGGCGCGGTTGATGGCGGGGAAGTCGGGCGGCGGCTTCGATACCGCGATGCGCTCCACCGCCACCTTCTGGCGCTCCGTTAGCGGCAGGCGCGCGGCCTGCCGCTTGAGGTCCGACAGGAAGGCGCGCGTCCTATGGGAGAGCCCGCCATGCGCGAGCAGCGCCGCAATCCAGGGTCGCGGTCATCGCGAGTCCCCTTCCAGCCACGCCGAGGCGAGCGCGATGGCACCGCCATGTTCCAGCGTCGCGGCGGCCAGCGCCTCGCCGCGTGCGTTGGGCCGCGTCAGGCCGGCATCGTGTGTCAGTAGCGCCGACATGCCGCCGGTCCGCACATGCTGCGCCCGGCGGTTTTCACGTCGGGGACTCCGCGCCGAGCATCCGGCGCACGGAATTTGCGTCTACCAGTGTCCGGTACCAGTGTCGGGCCGCCGCAGCGTGGCGGGATGCAGGCTCGAGAGGCCCGGGGCGCGAGCAGGCGATCCTTGTCGGCGTCACGGCGGGCCGGCACCGCTTGCGTGTGGATCGGCCGCGCCCACCGGCCCGCCCGCCGGCATCTGCGGATCCTGAAAAGGCGTGATCGAGGGTCCGACGCACGCAGGCGAGCCGGTCGTTATTGATGCAAGCTGAGGTTGTTCAAAGCATAGCCGATGCAGCACAGCCTCTTCGGCCGGGTTCGATGATGCGCCGCAGTATTCGGTCGACCGTTGTGTAAACCTTCCGATTACATCACTGTGAAGAGGGGTGCCGGCAACAGGCGCTCGCGAAGGGAGAGTCCGGCGTCATGGTGGCCATTCGGATCAGCGGCGTCCAGAGCGCGATCACCACGGACGAGGAAAAGCTCAACGCGCCAGTTGATCCTCTGATCCCTCCCTCCGATACCCTCTTCGGTCAGCCCCGCGGTCTGCTTCCCTTCGCCGGGGTCACGGTCCAGTACGGCGCCTACCTGAACGGCGGCGCGCAGTTCAGCGCGGCGACCGCCGGCCAGTTGGGCAACTCGACCGTGGATGTCACGATCACCATCAGCGGCCTCGCGCCCGGCGAGATGTTCATCGACAACGTGGGCAAGCTCGCCGTCATGAGTGCCAGTGGCGGCGTCAGGACCGCCACCCTGATCCTGCAGGACGTCGTCGAGTCCGGGAAGGCCGACTTCGTGACCCGCGTGGTGAGGGGATTGGAACTGGCCAGCACCAGCGACACGCCGCCAGCACAGCACGCGCTCACGGTCTCGATCGACGATCCGAAGACCGACAAGGGCTCCTTCAGCACCATCCTCAACGTCACGCCCTACAACGACGGTCCGTCGGTCGTATGGGCTCCTGCGCCTACGAAAGGGAACTTCGGAAACTACACCGTGCCCGAGGGCTCCCGCGAAGTCGGCGGGTTCATCTTCGGCAAGGATCCGGAGACGGGCGAGGCAGGCACGCGCAGCCTGATCGGGCCGGATGCGTCGCGCTTCGAGATGGATGCCGTCGGCTTCCTGCGCTTCCGCACCGCGCCCGACTTTGAGACGCCGCGCGACGCCAATGGCGACAACATCTATGAGCTGTTCGTCGAGACCAGGGACGCGAGCGGCAGCCAGACCCAGGGCTTCGAGCTTCTCCCCCTGAAGATCACCGTCACGAACAGGGCGGAGACGGCGAGACTCGGCGGCCTGACCAGCCTGCTGGAACTCAGCGAAAACGCGGTGAACGCGCAGCCACGGGTGATCGATCCCGATATCGGCTATACCGCCGGCGACAAGCCCCGCGAACTGCTCGTCACCGGCCTGCTGGCGGAGGATGCCGTCAGCTTCGTGCCGGTCTTCTCGGCCGACGGCCAGAGCTACCTGGTGGACGACCTGGGTGACGGCTCCGGCTCGATCCTGCGCGACGGCAGCCTGATCGCCAGCTTCGCGGGCGGCCGGGGCAACAACCTGCGCGTGACCTTCGAAGCCATCGCGACGCCGGGCGACGTGGATGCGCTGCTCGACCACGTCACCTACCAGAACCTCAGCGACACGCCGACATTCAGCCGCAGCCTGAGCTTCAGGGTCACCGATGTCACCGGCGGCGTGGCGAACCGGCCCATCGCCTCGACCTTCACGGAACTGACCGGCAGCGCCAATCCCTTCGCAGGGATCGATGTCGGCAGCTTCTCCTCGCCGGCGCGCGTGGACCTCGTGCATCCGCGCGGTGATCTGAGCCTCGATGGCCGGCCCGATCTCGTCCTGGGCGAGGGCGCGGGCGGGCTCGTCGTGCTGCGCGCGACCGGCGGCAATCCGGCCTGGGAGCTCGGCTTCCCGCCCTTCGGCACCCATTCGCTGATGCAGTCCGGCGGGGTCCCGTACGACTTCGGCGAGCGCAGCGCGCCGGCGGCGGTGGACCTCGACCGCGACGGCGTGGCGGAGATCGTCGTCGGCGGCACGGACGGCCAGCTCCGGGTGTTCAAGGTGAACAGTTCCAACGACCTCTACCAGGAGCAGGTCGGGGCCGCGAACCCCTTCGCCTACGCACAGCACCAGTGGATCGGCGCCCTCACCGGCCGACAGCTCGGCACCTTCCTGGAGCGGCAGCAGGTGGATGTCGGCGCGGGATCGGTCCCGGCCTTCGGCGACATCGATCGCGACGGCCTGACCGATCTGGTGGTCAGCAACAGCGCCGGGCGGTTCTTCGTCTACAAGAACCTCGGCCACGACTTCCTGGAACGCGCGTCCCGAGAGGTGGAAGTTCTTTTCGGCGCCGCACTGCCGGCGGAGGGCTTCCGCCAGTTCGTGACCTATGAGGACGCCTGGCTGATCAATGGCGGCGAGCTGCGGCCGAGCCTGCGCTGGTCCAGCAATCCTCTGGCCGGCGTGGACGGCAACAATGGCGCGGCGCCGGCGCTGGTGGACCTCGACCTGGACGGGTGGCTCGATCTCGTGGTCGGCGACAATGCGGGGCGGTTCGAGGCTTTCCGCAACGCCGCAGGCGGCTTCACGCCCTTCGCCACCAATCCCTTCGCGGGCATCGACGTCGGCGACGGCGCGCGGCCGTTCTTCCAGGACCTGGATGGCGACCTGCTGCCGGACCTGATCGTCGGCAACGAGCAGGGCACGCTTCGCGCCTGGAAGAACACGACGAATCCGGGCGCGCGCGTCGAGATCCAGGTCGCGCCGCAGAACGACGCACCAAGGATCGTCATCCCGCCGGGCCCCTACACCTTCACCGAAGGCGACCTCATCGCGATCCAGGCATCCGTCGTCGATCCCGACGGGCCGATCCTCTTCAAGCCCTGGTCGCTCACCGGGAACGACGCAGGACGGTTCACGATCTCCGACAACGGGCTCATCCGCTTCGTGGGGACGACGGACTTCGAGCTGCCCACCGACAGCGACGGCAACAACGTCTATCTCGCCACCATCCAGTATTTCGACGGCTACAGCACGGCATCGGCGCCGCTGAGCGTCACCATCGCCGACCGGGTTGAGACGTCGGTCGTCTCCGGGCTGAACACCAACCTGCTGACCAGCGAGCAGGCGGCCGCGACCCGCCTCGATACCGATGTCTCCTTCACGCATGGCTGGCCCGTGGCGAACCAGCAGATGGTCGTGTCGGGCCTCGCACCTGGCGACGTGGTCGCGATCGCAAGCGGCGACGGGCTGACCACGATCGGCGCCAACCTGATCTTCGGCACCACGGTGATCGGCAGCGTCTCCGGCGGCCAGGGCAACAACCTGGTGGTGACACTGAATGGGTTCGCGACGCCGCTGGCCGTGGAGCGGCTGATCGAGGCGCTGACATTCCGGAACACCTCCGACACGCCGCAGCAGAGCCGCACGCTGGTGATCGACATGCCCGGCGGCGCCGATGGCAGCCTGAACGGCGTGGCCGGCGGGCGCCGCTACGTGGAGCAGACCGGTGACGCGAACCCCTTCTTCGGCATCGCCACGGGCTTCGGCAACATCGCGCCCGCGCTGCTCGACGTTACCGGCGATGGCCGGCTGGATGTCACCTACGGCACCACGCTCGGCTTCCTGCAGACCTGGCGCAACCAGCCCATCCCCACCGAGCTCGTCGGCTACGACTTCCGCGGCATCGCCGATGCGGACAACCCGCTGGCCGGCATCGCGCTGCCGCCGGGCATCCAGAATGCCGCGCCGGCCTTCGGCGACATCGATGGCGACGGCCGCAAGGACCTGGTGGTCGGCAGCAGCTCCGGCATCTATGCCTGGAAGAACACCGAAGCCGGCTTCGTGCCCTTCGCCAGCAACCCGATGCCGAATCCGGCCGCGGCGCCGGGCAACACCGACAACACCGCCACGCTGGTGAACCTGGACGCGGACGCCGCGCTCGAGCTCGTCATCGGCACGGCGACGGCGATCCACGCCTATGACTGGAACGGCACCGCCTTCGTCCACAACGCGAACACCTTTGCCGGGCAGGAGGTGGCCGACTACCGCGGCATCCAGTTCATCGACCTCAACGGCGACGGCTTCCTCGACTTCATCACCGGCGCAGCCGATGGCCAGATCGTCGGCTGGCGGCGCAACGTGGCGGGCGAGGGCACGTTTGAGATCAACGCCCCGCGCACCTATTCGCCGATCGGCCCCCACCCGTTCCGCGGCATCGATGTGGGCGACCGTTCCCGCCCCTATCTCGGCGACGTGGACGGGGACGGCTTCACCGACCTGGTGGTCGGCAACGCCGCCGGGGAGATCCGCTTCTTCCGCAACCTGCCGATGCAGCCCAGCATCACCATCCAGGTCACGCCGGTGAATGATGCGCCGGCGCCGACGGTGCCGGCCTCGCCGGTCGTCGTCGCCGTGGAGGAGGGCTTCACCGGCGTCGTGCATCGCTTCGTCGTCACCGATCCCGACGCGTCCATGCAACTGCGCCTGTTCGGCGACGACGCAGCGCGCTTCGTGATCGACCAGGATGACGGCGAGATCCGCTTCGCCGCCGCGCCGGATTTCGAGGTACCGGCAGACCGCGACCGCAACGGCAGCTACAGCTTCACCGTCGGCTTCGAGGATTACGGCAACCCGACCGGAACCGGCACGCACTTCAATGCCTCGGTCTATGCCGTGACGGTCAACGTGACCGACAAGGCCGAGCCGACGCGCCTCGACGCACTGCCGGCAACGCTGGCCTTCACCGAAGGCCAGGCGGCGTGGCGTCTCTTCGGCGGCGCCGACTTCACTGCCGGCACGGCGCTCGGTGGCGCGACGCTCCGCATCAGCGGTCTGGACACGGCGGACGTCATCTCGATCCTGAGTGCCGGGACGATCAGCTACGCGGCCGGCCAGGTGACGTCGAACGGCGTGACCTTCGCCACGGCCACGGGCGGCGTCGGCAGCGACTTCGTCATCACCTTCGGCGCCAACGCGACCGAGGCGATGGTCGACCAGCTGATCGACTTCCTGACCTTCTACAATGGCGACGACTCGCCGACGGCGACGCGCACGCTGGCCTTCACCTACAGCGGCCCGGGTGGCCAGCAGTTCGAGGCCGGCTCCACCGTCAGCACCACCCTGACGGTGCGCGCCACCAACGACGCGCCGGCGATCGGCAACGCGCCGCTCTCCATCGGCTACGTCAACGAGAACAGCACCGACATCGCCTTCCAGGCCATCGGCACCGACCCCGATGGCGACACCATCACCTGGTCCATCAGCGGCCTTGATTCCGGCTTCCTGCTGGTGGACCCGCAGACCGGCGCGGTGCGGCTCAAGGATCCGGCCGATTTCGAGAACCTGCCGGCCGCCGCGCCCGGCGGCGTCTTCGAGTTCAACCTCAACGCCAGCGACGGACGCCTCTCCGCGAGCGGCACGTTCCAGATCGTCGTGCAGAACGTGAACGAGGGCTCGTCGCTCACCGGCTTAGGCCCGCAGATGCAGACGCAGGAAGGCGCGGCGCCGGCGTTGCTGGACGAAAGCGTCGTTTTCACGCGCGCGGACCCGCTCGACGGCACGCAGCTCGTCGTCAGCGGCCTGGTCGCCGGCGACGAGGTCTCGGTGCTCGACGGCGGCGCGCTTGGCGGCATCGGCTTCGTCGGCGGCGTGGTGAGCTTCGGCGGCACGGCGATCGGCACCGCAACCGGCGGCAGCGGCGGCAGCGACTTCGTCGTGACGCTGAACGGCGATGCCACGCAGCAGGCCGTGGACGCGCTGATCGAGGCGCTGACCTTCCGCAACGCCAGCCCGACGGCAGCCGCCTCGCGCACGCTGCGCCTCGATTTGGTGGATGCCGATGACATGCACCTCACCGCCGGCCCGCCCTATGGGCAGGAGATCGTGGTGCAGGTCCTGCCGGTGAACCAGGCGCCGGACGGGCCGCTGCATGTGGTGCTGCCGGCGACCGACGAGGACAACGCAGTCATTCTCTCGCAGAACGCGCTGCTGGCGGACTGGAGCGACCCCGACGGCGACACGCTCTCCGTCGTGAACCTGTCCTCGCCGACGCGGCCCTTCGTGCGCATCGACACCGGCGCGGACGTGATCTTCGTCGCGCAGCCGCCGCAGCAGGGCCAGGAGTTCGTCGGGCCGCTGGTCATCACCTTCGGTGTCTCGGACGGCAACACCGTGGTCGCGGCAAGCGTCGAGGTGCCGCTGACGCCCGAGAACGACGCGCCCTTCGCGCCGCTCGGCTACGGACTGCCGGCGATCGACGAGGACGAGACTGCCACCATCACCGCGGACGATCTTCTTGCGCTCTGGATCGACCCGGAGGGCGACGCGCTGACAGCGAGCAACGTCTCGGCTTCCCTCGGCACGGTGCAGGAGGTCGGCCCGGGCGAGTGGGAGTACACGCCGCCGGCCGACTACGCCGGCAACGTCGTGTTCTTCTTCGACGTCTCGGACGGCACGGTGACAGTGCCGGGCGGCAACGTGGTGCTGTTCGTGGTGCCGGTGAACGATGCCCCGACCGGGCCCGGCAACATCGTGCTGCCCTCCCTGCCGGAAGACACCGACGGTTTCGTCACGGCCGCCGAGCTGCTGACCGGCTGGACCGACATCGACACAATCGAGCTGTCCGTCGTCGCCCTGACCACCTCGACGCCCGGCGCGGTGGTGGAGAGCCTCGGCGGTGGCGAGTGGCGCGTGCGCGGCGCGCCGGACGACGAGGGGGGCATTGCGCTCGCCTATGTGGTGAGCGACGGCACCGACACGGCCGCCGGCACCGCGACGATCGACTTGACGAAGGCCGCCGAGCAACCGGTCGGGCCCTCCGACGTGCTGCTCTTCCCCGGCCTGCTCGAAGAGGGCATGCGGGAGATCACCGCGGCCGAGCTGCTGGCCGGCTGGAGCCATCCGGACGGGCTGGAGCTCTCGGTGCTGGACCTCGTCGCCGGCGCGGGCGCGCTGACGCAGATCGACGCGGGGCGCTGGAGCTACCAGGCGGCGCAGGATGACGACGGCGCGGCCGGCTTCACCTACCTGGTGACCGACGGCGCGGCGACCGTGCCCGGCAGCGCGACGATGGACCTCCTCCCGGTGCAGGATGCGCCGATCGGCCCGGCGCTGATCGCGCTGTCGCCGGTCGCCGAGGACTTCCTCACCACCATCAACGTCGCGGATCTCCTGGCCGGCTGGAGCGATCCGGACGATGACGAGCTGGCGGTGCTGAACCTCGTCGCGTCCTCCGGCACGCTGACGCCGCTGGCGGGCGGCGGCTGGAGCTTCCGCGGCGCGGCGGACGACGACAGCTTCGTGGACTTCACCTACCAGGTCAGCGACGGGACGACGACGGTGGCCGCAGCGGCGCAGCTCGAGCTGCTGCCGGTCACCGCCGGCCTGATCCGGACCGGCAACGGCGGCGCCAACAGCATCGCGGGCGGTGCGGACAACGACACCATCAGCGGCCTCGCGGGCGACGACAGCCTGTTCGGCAATGCCGGTAACGACGCGCTGCTGGGCAGCACAGGCAACGACCTGCTCGAAGGCGGCTCCGGTTTCGACAGGCTGACCGGCAGCAGCGGAGCCGACAGCCTCCTTGGCGGGGACGATGCAGACACGCTGAACGGCGGGGATGGCGCCGACCTGATGGAGGGCGGTGCAGGCAACGACCTGTACGACCTGGTCGACCCGGGCGACATCATCGTCGAGGCGTCGGGCGGAGGTCGCGACACCGTGCGAAGCCGCTTCGACTGGTCGCTGGAGGAGGAGGTCGAGGACCTGGTGCTCGTCGGCACCGGCGCGGCAAGCGGCACCGGCAATGCAGCAGCCAACGTCCTCATTGGGAATGCGGCTGGCAACGCGCTCGACGGCGGGGGAGGAGACGACAAGCTGTATGGCCGCGCCGGAAACGATACCTTGCGCGGCGGCCTCGGCGCGGACTCGCTGTACGGCGAGGGTGATGCCGACACGTACCACTACGGCTCGGCGTCCGAAGGCGGCGATCGCATCGTCGCCTATCGCGGGGTGGCGGACACCATCACGGTGTCCGGTCTCGGCTTCGGCCTCGATCCCGGCACCGACCTCGTCGCCACCGGACGCTATGCGGCGAATGCGACGGGAACGGCGAAGGGCGGGCTGGGCCAGTTCATCTGGGACACCGACGACTTCACCCTGAGCTGGGACGCAGACGGCGAGGGCCTGAACTCACCGATACTCATCGCCGACCTGAGGGGCGCCGCGAACTGGTCCGGTTCGGAGCTCATCGTCGTGTGATGGCGCCACGACGGGCCTGTTGAGAACGGCGCGGCGCTCTACCGCCGCCGCCGAACCACCTCCGCAGGTTCCTTCGTCATTGCGGCTCGCTGAAACCGGAGCCGGAGCCGGGCTCGACGAAGCGGCGGCTGTCGCCGGTCATCGTGACGGGGCGCCCCTGGCGGCAGTTGGTCATGCAGGCCTCGTCCGGCGTGTCGGGCCGAGCCTCCAGCACGAAGCCGTCGCGGTTCGGCATCTGCACGCGCGGCAGCGTCTCGCGATTCATCTCCGCGTCGTCCGGAATCAGCTCGTTCAGGAACAGGACATAGGCGGTGATCGCGTAGTACTCGTCGTTGGTCAGGCTCTGCGGCGCCGGATAGGGCATGGCGCGGCGGATGTAGTCGAAAACCCCCGGCGCATGCTGCCAGTAGGAGCCGACCGTGCGGCGCACCTCAGGCCCGCGAAGCGATCCACGGCCGCCCATCAGCGCCGGCCACCGCTCCAGTCCTTCGCCGAAGTCGCCGTGACAGGCCGAGCAGTGCTGCACGTAGAGCTCCTCGCCCTGCTGTGCCGTGCCGCTCCCAGGCGGCAGGTTATGGCCGTCGCCGCGCACGGCGATGTCCCACCCTGCGATTTCCTGCGATGTCGCGGCGCGCCCGATGCCCGGGATCGGCCGCGGCAGCGCGATGCCGCCCGGCGCGGGCCAGGCGACGTCGGCGCGCGTGCGCTCGCCAGACGGGGCTTCGAAGGGGCGGTAGAGCGCGCCCCGCCCCGGCTGTTGCTGCTGCTGCGCCAGCGCGCTTCCGCCAGCCAGCGCGACCGCCATCCCCGCCGCGATCGCGGCGCCCTTAATCGATCTGGACATTCGCCACCGTCCCGTCGCGGTCCACCAGCCAGGTGTGGATGGAGTTCTTGTGGTAGATGCTCTCGACGCCACGGACCCGCCGCAGCGTGTCGAGCGTCGGCTGCACCCGGCCCGCCTCGTCCATGGCGCGGCTCTGCAGGAAGGCCTGGCGTCCCTCCTGCCACTCCCACGGGATGCGGAAGCGCGTGACGGCCTTGGACAGCACGGGCTCCTGTAGTTCCGCGGTGCGCCAGGTGTCGCCGCCATCCACCGATACATCCACGCGCGCGATGCGCCCCGCCCCCGACCAAGCGAGGCCGGAGATCTCGACGAAGCCCGGTCGGCCGCGGAGCGACTTCTCGGGGCAGGGATTGGTGATGCAGGAATTCACCTCGTTGACGAAGGTGAACTGGCGCGAGAGCCCGTCCGGCATCAGGTCGGCATAGGTCCGCGTTTCCCAGCGCGTGAACCAGGGGCGGTCGCCCACCTCGATCCGGCGGATCCACTTGATCCACATGTTGCCCTCGTAGCCGGGCAGCACGAGGCGCGCCGGATAGCCCTGCTGTGGCCGCACCGCCTCGCCATTCTGGCCGAAGGCGATGAACGCGTCGTCGAGCAGCTTGCGCAGCGGGATGGATCGCGCGAGGTGGCTGGCATCGCCGCCCTCCGCCAGCACCCAGGAGGCGCCGGGGCGCAGCCCGGCCGCGGCCAGCAGAACCTTCAACGGCACGCCCGTCCATTCCGAGCAGGACAGCATGCCGTGCGTGTACTGCACGCCCGACATCTGCGCGCCGCGCCATTCCATGCCGCCATTCGCGGGGCATTCCAGGAAGTGGATGCGGCTGACGGAGGGCAGGCGCTTCAGATCCTCGAGCGTGAAGACCAGCGGCCGCTCCACCATGCCGTGGATCATCAGCCGATAGTCGGAGGGATCGATGTCCGGCACGCCGCCATGGTGCCGCTCGAAATGCAGGCCGGACGGCGTGATGATTCCGTTCATCTCCGCGAGCGGCGTGAAGGAGACGGAGGACTGCCGGTCCTGCGTCAGCCAGGGCACGTAGCGCCGTGCCGCGGTTTCGTGCCGGCTTCGCGTGCCATAGGCCTCCTCGATCACGCCGGGGCCGAGGGTGCGGCTCCATTCCGGCTGGTTCGGCGGCAGGTTGTCGGGGTTGCCCGCGGCCTGCGCCCCCTTTCCCGCCGCACCGAGCGCCGCGCCGGCGCCCGCCGCGACGAGCAGGCGGCGTCGCGATGCCGTCATCTCCGGCCTGTTCATGAGTGCCTGGCCTCCTTCGTCTCTCGCGACCGGCGGCGCATCTGCGCCGGTCCGCCGCACCGCCCTCAAGCCAGCGCGAACATGTCCTGCGTGATGCTCTCGTACCAGCCATCGATGCGGAGCGCCTCGAGCCTGCGGTGCTCGCCCGTCGTCGCACCTGGAGCGTGGTTGCGCGGACTTGCGCCGCAGTCTTGTGCGATGCGGCTCATCACCGCGGCGACCGCCGCAAGAAGGCCCGACGCGAACAGGAAAATTCGCAGCATGGCGACACGCCTCCTCCTCACTCGCCTCTTCCTTCTTCGCCGCACTCCGTCGCGGCGCGAGGCAGGATCGCCATGCACTGCCGACCGCAAGTGAGACGCGCCGTCATCGTCATCTATTCCGCTTCGATCGCGACTTCTTTTTCTGCAACGAACACCTCCTCGGCATGGACGTCGGCAAGCTGGCGGCGGCATGATTCCGCGCAGCGATAGAGGGGACGAACGCATGCTGCGCTTCGGTGCACTTGCCCGATCGCCGCACCGCCTCGGCCTTGCGGCCGAGGGGCCCGCCTCGCTCGTCATGCTGGAACGGCACGACTGTCCCTGGTGCCGTCGCTGGCACCGCGAAGTCGGGCAGCAATCCTGGGACCGGTCGAACCTGGGCCAACGGGCGCCGCTGCGCCGCGTGGACGTCGCATCCGGCCTCCCGGCCAATCTCGGCTTCCTGCGCAACTGGCGCTTCACGCCGACCTTCGTGCTCGTCCAGGACGAGGCGGAGATCGGACGCATCATCGGCTACCAGGCCGACCTGTTCTTCTGGCAGCAGGCGGAGGCGCTCATCGCCCGCCTGCCGCAAACCGCAAGGGAGGAGAGACGATGACCCGACGCCTTCTGCTGGCCGTCCTGGCCGCTGCCTCGATCGGCACCGCGCGCGCGGAGGATTTCGCGACCTTCCGCGTCATGTCGCCGCCGCTCGCCCTCGACCTCGCGCGCGCGGCGCTCGAGGCCTGCCGTCAGCGCGGCTTCCAGATTGCGGTCGCGGTGGTGGATCGGTTCGGCGTGACGCAGGTGGTGCTGCGCGACACGCTGGCCGGCGCGCACACGCCGGACACGGCAGCGGCCAAGGCCCGCGCGGCGGTCAGCTTCCGCACCTCGACGGAAGAGCTCTCCGCGGCGACGCAGGCCGGGCAGGTCAACAGCGCGATCCGACACATCCCCGGCTACGTGTTCCTCGGCGGCGGCGTGCCGGTCGAGTCCGCCGGCTCGATCGTCGGCGGCGTCGGCGTCTCCGGCGCACCGGGCGGGGCGGAAGACGACGCCTGCGCGCGCGCCGGCATCAGCGCGGTGGAGGATCGCCTGGCATTCTGAACTCCGGCCCGCTCAGGGCCGGAGATGCACCCAGCCGCGCAACTGCCGCTCCACGATCTCCGGCAGGCCGTTCTGCACCACCGCGATGCCGGGCAGCACGGCCTCCGGCCCCAAGCCGAGCGTGTCGAGCGTGGCGCCGCAGGCCAGGAACTCGATGCCATAGGCCTGCAGGCTCGCCACGCGTTCCGCCACCTGGCTGTCCTCCTTCAGCAGGTGCCGCACGCCGGGGCCGTAGGCGACGACGACGATCTCCACCATGTCCTGGCCGTAGAAGCCCTGGATGTTGATGACGTTCGAGAACACTGCGTTGGCGCGATCCTGATCGCGCTCGCTGATCGACACCACGATGCGCCGCGGCGCGTCGATCGAAGGCTTCGGGTCGGACAGTTCCGTCTCCCGCCGGCCGGCCGCCATCAGCGGCAGCGCGGCGAGCCCCGCGAGAAGTCTGCGTCGCCTCATCGTCCGCTCCCCTCCCTGCTCCAGACCAGATGCGTCATCAGCCGGTCCACCGGTGCGAAGTCGTCCGTCAGCACCGGCACGCCGGAGGCCGCGATGCGCTGTCGCACGACCGCGTCCGGCAGCCGCGCCCAGCCGCGCGACGGGCCGTTCCGGCTGACGATCCGTCCTGCCGGCGTCGGCGTGTCGGAGGCGAGGAGCAGATAGGTAACGCGCCGCCCCTCGGCTTCCGCCATTTCCACCCAGACCTCGACGACAGGGAAATCCATCATGAGCGTGCGGGCCAGG
Organism: Falsiroseomonas bella; assembly: GCF_003173615.1. Taxonomy (GTDB): domain Bacteria; phylum Pseudomonadota; class Alphaproteobacteria; order Acetobacterales; family Acetobacteraceae; genus Falsiroseomonas; species Falsiroseomonas bella. The sequence continues at coordinate 543,306 of NZ_QGNA01000002.1, forward strand.
GCGAAGAGGAAGCGCGGCTCCCGCTTGTCCTCCATGACGTTCGCCAGATAGGCGCCGCCCGGCTTCAGCCGCGCGCGCACCGCCTGGTGCCATTCCCGCGTGGCGAGATGCACCGGCATCGCGATGTCGAGGAAGGCGTCGGCCAGGATTACGTCATGGGCGGGCACCGCCGCAGTCGCCTGCAGCGCGACGCGGCCATCCGCGGCGACGATGCGCAGCGCCTCGCCTTCCTCCAGCCAGAAGTCGCGGCGCGCGGCGGCGGACACGGCAGGATCGATCTCGGCGACGGTGAAGCGCCCCCCGGGATGCGCGGCGGCCCAGGCGCGCGGCAGCGTGAAGGCGCCACCGCCGACGAAGAAGGCGCTGGGGCTGGCGGGCAGCCCTCGGTGCGCGACGATCTCGTCTGCGAGGTGCAGGTAAGACTGCACGAGTAGCCCCGGTTCGTCGCGCACATTGGCGCCATGCGCGAGGTGGTCCAGCACCATCAGCCGCGCCGGCTGGCCGACCACGGGCTCGATGTCCACCACGCGGATGCAGAAATAGGCGCTCTCCGCGTCGCACGCGCTGGCGAGCGCCGGCAGCCGCCCGATGCCGAGCGGCAGCAGCAGCGCCGCCGCGACACCCGCCGACGCCACGATGCTCCGCGCGCGCCGCGCCGCCGCGACGGCATGGCCCGCCGCCATCAGCCCGTAGGCCGCCGCACAGGCCAGCATCGTCCCGGTCGAACCGATCCAGGCCACGAAGACGAAGCCCGCAAGCAGCGTGCCCGCGATGGCGCCGAGCGCCGACAGCGCGAACAGCCGGCCGAGCACGCGTCCGACCTCGCCTGCGCGCGCCTCCTCCACCGCAAGCTTCGTCACGATGGGGGAGACGGCGCCGACCAGCAGGCTCGGCAGGAAGAAGCCGGCAATGGCAAGGCCGAGGATCGCGACCAGCGGATGCACGCCTTCCGCGTCGAAGACCGGTGCGGCGAGACGCAGCGCCGGCACGGCGAGCAGGCAGGTGGCGGCGCAGCCCGCGAGCAGCCAGGCGAGCCGCCGATGGCCCGTGCGCCGATCCCCCTCCGCCAGCCTGCCGCCCCACCAATGGCCGAGCGAGAAGCCACCCAGCACCACGGCGATGATCGCCGTCCAGCTGTGCAGCGACATGCCGACATGCGGCGCGAGCAGGCGCCCCGCCACGATCTCCACGACCAGGCCGAGCGCAGAGGCGAGCAGGATCGTGGCGGCATCGCCAAGCGCACGGGGTCGCGTCGCGTCGTTGCCGCGAAAAGTCATTGACGACGTCCTCCGCCGGCGCGATGCAGCGACCTCCGGAGGAGATGCGCATGCTGCTCACGCGCCGTCACCTGGTCGCCGCTGGCCTTGCCCTGCCCGCCGCACTGTCCTCGGCCGCGCGCGCTGCGCCGGTGCGCACCGACCACGGCTTCACGCAGGACTGGTTCCTGGACAGCTTCCTGAACCTGCAGGAGGACCTCGCGGAAGCGACCGCCGCCGGCCAGCGCTTCGCCGTCGTGTTCGAGCAGCGCGGCTGCCCCTACTGCGTCGAGATGCACACGGACCATCTGGCGCAGTCCGAGATCGAGGGCTTCATCCGCCCGCGCTTCCGCATCCTGCAGCTCGACCTGCACGGCGCGCGCCCGGTCACCGATTTCGACGGGGAGGTGCTGGAGGAACGCGCCCTCGCGCGGCGCTGGCGCGTGACCTTCACGCCCACGATGCTGTTCTTCCCCGAGCAGGCGCCGCAGCGTCCGGGCCGTGAGATCGAGGTCGCGCGGATGCACGGGCTGATGCGCAAGCCGGAGTTCCTCGGCCTGTTCACCTATGTCGCGGACCACGCCTATGCCGACGGCACGCAGTTCCGCGCCTGGTGGCAGCGCAGGGGATAGGCCGGCGCTCACCCGAAGTGGCCCAGCTCGGGCCAACGCTCCAGCAGCCAGCCGCCGATCGCCTGGAAGCTGCCGGTCAGCAGCAGGATGCCGGTCAGGATCAGCAGGCCGCCCACCACAAGCTCCACCGCGTGGAAATAGCGCCGGAAACGCCCGACGAAGCGGAGGAAGGGCGTGACGAAGGCGGCGGCGAGCAGGAAGGGCACACCCATCCCGAGCGCGTAGGCGAAGAGCAGCAGCGCGCCTTCCGCCACGCTGTCCTGCGCCGCGGCGATGGTGAGCACGCCGGCCAGCACCGGCCCGACACAGGGCGTCCAGCCGAAGGCGAAGGCGAGCCCGACGACATAGGCGCCGCCCAGGCCGACGGGCCGCGACTGCACCTGCATGCGCTTCTCGTAGTTCAGGAAGCCGATGCGCATCACACCCGCGAAGTGCAGCCCGAACAGGATCAGCACGATCCCCGCCACGACGGCGAGCGTATCCATGTGGTCCGCGAAGAGCCGCGACAACGCGCTTGCGGTGGCGCCCATCAGCGTGAAGACGCTGGCGAAGCCCAGCACGAAGAACAGCGCGGCCAGCATCACTCGCGCGCGGTCGCCCACGACCGCGACCGGGCCGCCCGGCGCCGCGCGCAGCGTCACCCCGCCGAGGAAGCCGAGATAGGGCACGATCAGCGGCAGCACGCAGGGGCTGAGGAAGGAGAGCGCCCCCCCGAGCAGCGCCGCGCCGAGCCCGACCTCCACTCACGCCCCGCGCAGGCGCAGATGCTCGTGCGGCACCGGCCGCACCGGGCCCTTGGCGAGATGCGCCATCAGCACCTCCCACACCGGCGGGCCCTGCACGCCCTCGGCGACCGAGGCCCAGCCGGCGACGGTGTATTCCCGCGTCGCCTCGATGGGCCGGCCGGTGCGGAGCAGGGTGAGGTCGGAGATGCGCCGCCCGGCCGGCGCCGCGACGTCGAGGGTCCAGCCGATGCCGCCGACGCGCACCATGTCGCCGCCCTGCTGGTAGTAGGGATCGGGGTTGTAGAGGTTGTCGGCCACGTCCTCGAGGATTGTCTTGATCTGCGCTCCGGTCATGCGCTGCCGCCAGACGGCAGGATAGGTCATGGCCGTATGGGCCCAGACATCCTCCGCCGTGATGTCGCTGTTCGCCAGCAGCGCGTATCCCCAACGAAAGGCCGGCGAGAGCGCGATCTCCGCGTCCTGGCCTTCCATCAGCGCCGCCAGGATCACGTCGTCCATCGTGCCGTTCAGGTTGCCGCGCCGCCAAAGCGTCGTCTCGGTATGGCCGACGACGCGGGCGAGGTCCGCCGCGTAGGGCGCGCGCAGGCGTTGCACCAGCGCGGTCGTCTCGGCATCGGGCGTGATGGCGTCCGCGAAGACCGGGATCAGCGCGTGCCGGTGCCCCACCACGCGCCCGTCTTCGACGCGCAGGTCGAGGCGCGAGATGAACTTGCCGTGGCAGCCGGAGGCGACGAGCAGCGTATTGCCGACGCGCAGCGCCTCGGGCAGCGCGTCATGCGTGTGGGCGGTGAGGATCACGTCGATCCCCTCCACGCGTCCGGCCAGCTTGCGGTCCACGTCGAAGCCGTTGTGCGAGAGCAGCACGACGAGCTGCGCCCCGTCGTCGCGCGCGGCCTGCACGCGCTCGCGCAGCTTGTCCTCCTTGATGCCGAAGGCCCAGTCCGGGATCATCCAGCGCGGGTTGGCGATCGGCGTGTAGGGGAAGGCCTGGCCGATGACGGCGACCTTGACCCCGCCGCGCTCGAACATCTTCGTATGGTCGAAGACGTCCTCGTTCCACTCGGTGTCCTGCACGTTGCCGGCCAGGAAGGCGCAGGACATGGCCGCCACCAGCTCCTTCACGCGGTCGGCGCCGTAGGTGAATTCCCAGTGGCCGGTGGTGGCATCCGCGGTCAGCGCCTTCAGCGCCTCCACCATGTCGCCGCCCTTCGTCTGCAGCGCGGTCCAGGAGCCCTGCAGCGTGTCGCCGCCGTCAAGCACCAGCGTGTTCCCCGGGCGCTCCGCGCGGATCGCCTTGATCAGCGTGACGATGCGATCGAGGCCGCCCATCGGGCCATAGGCACGCGCCAGCCGGTCGAAATCCACATAGGCCAGGGCATGCGCCATCGGGCTGCCCACCGGGATGCGGTAGTGATCCAGCAACGCCCGGCCGGTGAGGTGCGGCACGACGCCGCGCGCCTCGCCCACGCCGACATTGGTCGTGGCTTCGCGGAAATACATCGGGACGAGCTGCGCGTGCAGGTCCGTGACATGCACCAGCGTCACCTGGCCGACGGCGTCGAAGCGCAGCAGGTCCGCCTGGGTCGGCCTGGTCTGGCCGCGTGCCGGCCCATGCGCGCCCAGCGCCGCCAGCGCGGCGCCGGCGGCCATCAGATCGCGACGTGAAAGCATCGCTCTTCCTCTCAGCGCCGGACGGACGGCGTCTCCACGGGGAGGCCCTGCGCGCGCCAGGCCAGGTAGAACTCGAGGTTCGTGAATTCCTCGCTGCCCATCGCCGGCGGCTCGCCGCGCACGTCGTTGACGCAGCCCTGCAGGCGGAACTGCAGGCTGATCACCCGCTGCTCCTTCAGGCGATAGGTGGGGAAGCCGTTGCTCATGCCCTGGCTGAGCAGGTCGGCGCGCAGCGAGCGGCCGTAATTGTCCTCGTGGCAGGAGCCGCAGCGCATGTCGAGCTGGCCGCGCCGCGTGTTGTAGAACTCCTCGCCGCGATCGAAGAACGGCCGGGCAGGACCGGAGATGTCCACGTTCATCGGCATGCCGCGCGACTGCAGCCCGATGAAGGCGGTCATCGCGTTCAGCTCGCGGCTGTCGATCCGCAGCTCCGGCGCGCCCATCCGCTCCGTGCGGCAGATGTTCACCTGCTGCTCGAGCGTGACGACGCGCCCCTTCGCCGCGTTGTAGGCCGGGTAGCGCGCACGCACGCCGCGCATGGATGCCGTCGCGTCCTGGTGGCAGGACGCGCAGGACTGCCCGGCGGAGCCGGCGGGATGGTTCCAGGCCTGCTCGCCCTCCTCCACCCAGAGGAAGGCGGGGTTCTGGAAGTCGTCGTCCTGGATCGCGAGCGTCTCGGGCGTGGCGTAGTTGCGCCCGCTTTCCGGGCTGGTGATGGTGCGGTGCGGCTCCGGGGCGGGGCCCGGCGCCTGGGCGAGGGCAAGCCCGGCGGCCAGAGCCGCCGCGCCCGCACCCGCGAGAAAGGCCGCGCGGCGCGCCATGGCGCGCCTACTCGGCCAGCCGGACCGCCTGGGTGAGCTTGCGCTGCTCCCCGGCGTCGTTGGTCCAGACCATCTCCAGGTTCCCCGCCCGCTCCGCCTTGAAGGGGAAGGCGATGTAGGGGTTGGCGGAGATCGCCGGATGCAGGTCCATCGAGAACACCGGCTGCCCTTCGAAGGTGCAGGTGAAGCTCTTGATGATGTCGCGCGGGATGATCTGGCCTTCCTGGTTCCGGCGCTGTCCGGTCTCCATGATGTGGGAGATCAGGGTGCGGATCTCGATCACCTCGCCCGCCTTGATCTGGGCGGGAAGCCGCACGCGCGGCTGTCCGATCGGGGCTGCCATGGTTCTTCCCTCCTGCTCAGCCGCCGCAGCCGCCGATGGTGACCTTCACCTCGGCCCGCGAGATGTAGAGCTTGCCGTCGCTCATCTCCGCCACGGCGATCACGTCCTGCGTCTGACCGAGGCGGATGCGCGTGTCGGCCTGCGCGCGGCCCATCGCCGGGCTGAAGCGGAAGGTCGCGACATCCGGCGTCGGGTTCTTGTCGGCGAAGACGTGCACGGCCTTGACGTGGTCGGCCGCCGTCATCGGGCTCTCGACCGTGACGGTCAGCGGCACCGTGTTGCCGTTCTCCGCGATCGGCGGCAGGCGGAGCTGGACGCGTCCTTCCTCCGGCGTGCGCTCGCCGATGATCTTGCGGATCGCCGCCGCGGTGGCCGGCTCCATCTGCGCCGCGGCCGGCTTGGGCAGCAGCGACAGGCCGACAAGGCCCGCCGCCGCCGCGAGCGCACCGCGGCGACCCAGTGTCGTCGCCTGCATCATGGTCTCTCCTGTCCCGTGTGTTGTCATCGCAGCGTCAGCAGGTAGGCGAGGATGTCCTCCACCTCCTGCGCCTCCAGCATGGGCCTGCCCGCCCAGTCGCGGCGGACGCGGTTCAGCCCCTCGACGCGGTAGTAGGAAGGCATGTTGCTGTCGGGGTTGATGCGCTTCGTGTCCACGATGCGCAGGCGCAGCTCGCCCGGCTCGTAGCGGTCGGCGACGCCGGTGAGCGGCGGACCGAGGTTGCCCTGGAAGTCGGCCGAGAGCGGCAATTCGTGGCAGGTCACGCAGTTGCCCTTGGAGCGGTCGAGCGCGAGACGCTGGCCGCGCTCGGCATTGCCCGGCGTGTCCGTCAGCGGGCGGGGGATCGCCTGGTCCACCACCTCGAACGGGACGAGGCGGACCGGCTCGCGTGCCGCCGTTTGCGCCACGGCCTCGGTGAACGGCGCCGCGCACGCGATCGCCACAACCAGCAGCAGACTGCCTCTCAAGGCGCCCTCCTCCCCGATCACGTCGCGCGGCGCGGTCGCAAGGACGAACCGTGCCGCCGCACCCAAGCCCCGCATGACAATGCACCGCCGCTCGGCCACGCCGCGGCGGACACGCAGGGGCGCATTCGCCCGGCTCATCCGACGGTGTCGCAAGGGCGCCGCACGAGCCCGGCCACGAGCCCCGAACGCTCGGGTGCAGGTGGCTGCATCGCGCGCTCCACCGCCTGTGCGATCGGTCGCAGCCGCTCGCGCGGCAGGAAGGCAGTCACGGCGTGCAGGTGCCGCCCATCCGACCAGCTGTAGGTGACGAGGCCACCCGGTTCGTCGGCGCAGCGCATCGGGCGCGGCACCGGGTCATGCGCCGGCCGGCGCCAGACGGAGACGGCGATGCCATCCGGGTCCACGAAGAGCAGCATCGCCGAAGGGCGGGCCTGGGCCGGCAGCACCCATGCCACCTCGAGCGCGAAGCCGAAGCCGGAGAGATCGGGCAGCGGTATCGCCTCCCCGAGGTGCTCACGCAGCCAGCCGGTGATGTTCGTGTCGCGCGCCGAAGCCTCCAGCCGGGTCGGCCCCTGCGCGATCAGCCGGTGCAGCGCGGTCGGCGCGGAGGGAAGCTCGGCGGGCACCAGGTTGGCCTGGAGCGTGCCGCGCATGGTCCAGCCGAGCCCGGCGCCCGCCAGCAGCAGCAGGACCACCGCCGCCGCGATGCGCCCCCATGCGAGGGCCGCCCGGCGCCGCGCCGCGCGCAGGGTCTCGATCCGCAGCCGCGTGGGTATGGGCTCGACCGCCTTGAAGGCCAGGGCCGCCCGCAGCGCATCGCGCTGTGAAGCGAAGGCCCGGACCCGTGCGGCTTCCTCGGGCCGCTCGGCAAGGTAGCGCTCCACGGCGGGCGCCCGCATCGGGTCGAGCCTGCCATCCACGAAGGCGTGCAGGTCGTCCTCGCCGATCGGCGCCTGGGGATCAGAGCGCATGGATCAGACCACCCGGCGCAAGGGAACGACGCCCGCAGGCCGCCCCTCGCCAAGCCGGCGCAGCCTTTCCCGCGCGCGGGAGAGACGCGACATCACGGTGCCGATCGGCACGGCGAGCACCTCCGCCGCCTCGTCGTAGGCAAGGCCCTCGACGCCCACGAGCAGCAGGACCGCGCGCTGTTCCTCCGGCAAGGTGTCGAGCTGATCCAGCACCTCGGCGCAGTGCACCGAGGCATCCGCGCCGCCGACCGGGGTGGCGATCTCCCCGAACTGGGCGACCTGCTCCAGCAGCCGCGCACGCCGGGCCGAGCGCCGGCGGCCGGAGACGTAGAGGTTGTAGAGGATGGCGAAGAGCCAAGCGCGAAGGTTCCCATCCGCATGTCGTCGGTGCCAGGCGCCAAGGGCGTGCTCCAGGCAGTCCTGCACCAGATCGTCGGCCTCATCGGCGTTGCGGGTCAGGGACCAGGCAAAGCGGCGCAGGGCGGGCACCAGCACCTCCATGCGCCTGTCCCGGTCCGCCACAGCCTGCCTCCCCATCCGCGGTTCGCTTCGCAGCGACGCCGTTGTCGAGCATGAGACGCGCGGGCCGGGCGATCTATTCCAACCTTCGAATGCGCCAGCCGGTGCGATGCGGAATCACGGCCGCCGGCAGCTGTCTGCCCTGAGACCAGATGGCGTGAAGCGATCGCCGGCTTTCCTTCCGGAAGCCCGCGGCAAGCCGCGGTCGCGCTGCCCACTGGGGAAGCTTCGCGGTGCCGTTACCGCGAGCGGCTGAAGGCTACCGCGGCGCGCCGGACCGGCGTCTGGTCCTCCGCCGAGACACGCGCGGATGGCGCCCTGGAAGGCCTCCCGGTCATCCTGCGGCGCCCCGCGCCCGGGGACGCCGAGGCGACAGCGGATCGGGACGGAGATCGGCCGCCGCGGCTCACCGCGGCTCTGTAACGCGGATCGGCCGTATGCCCCGCGGCGTCCCGTCCGCCATCGCGGTGACGCAGGCTTCGGCGGCGGAGGCGGGGATCACCCGCTCCGGCGTCCTGCCCATGCCGCCCGCCACGCCGGCGAGCGCCCGGCACAAGGCGCCGAGGCGGGCGGTGGCGTCCTGCCGCGGGGCCTGCCCGCCGAGCGCGAAGGCGGCAGCGCCGTCGCCCAGCGCGACCGCGGCCGCATATTGCAATGCCTCCATGCCGGAGGCGCCGGCGAGTGGTGCGGCCAGGAGGTCCAGCATGGCCGTGCTGCCCGGGCCGTAGCCGATCGCCACCACCAGGCCGCTTCCCATCACCTGCTGCATCGCGGCCAGCGCGTCGCCCGCGCCGGCGATGACGCCGTCCGTCGTGGCCGTTTGGCCGGCGCACGTGGTGGGCGCGACCTCGAGCACGGCCGCGTGCTCATGGAGCAGCGTCGCGATCAGGGCGTCGCGGACGGTATCGCCGGCCGGCTGCCTGCTCGCCGGCTGCATGCTCAGCAGCACGACGGCGCCGTCGCCGGTCCGCCAGCCTTCCGGCAGTGTCAGCAGCATGCCGTTGCGGCAGGGCCGCACCGCTTCAGCGGGGGGATCGAGCAACTGGTAAGTCGCGTATTCCTGGGCGAGGGCAGGCGGCGCGGCCAGGCCAGCCGCAAGCAGCGCCGCGCCGAGGCGGGTTGGCGTCATCGGTGTCCTCCTGTCATGCGATGGGCCGGGCCGGGCCGGCGTGTGCGCGGCTCATCTCCGGGCGATCGGCAGGCAGCAGATCCCGGACGACGCGCGCGAAGCGGACGAACAGGGCCCGGTTCACCGCGCCGGCACAGGCGTGCCTGGGCAGCCGCCGCGCGCCTGTCCCGGATCCGTCGGGCACCCTTGTGTCGGTCCGTATCGCGCATGGCTGGCTGCTCCGATGGCCAGACACTTGCACGCCCGGGCAGGGGCAGGACTTGGGAAGCGGCGCCGTCCCGCATTCGGCTACCGGATCCGTCCGGCCCTTGCCGGATCTGTCCGCCGGCCCCCTCGCGCTTCCCGCTGGCGCCCGGCGGCGGCATGCGTAAGAATACAATAATGTGCAGTGACCGGATCGGTTCCGCTGCCGCGGGGTTGGAGACCTTCACCGTCGTTCGCGCGAACGACACGGCGGAACTCGATGCGCGCTCCCGCGTCAGCGACCGCCTGCCGGGCCGCGGCCGCGACTACCGCTATCGGCTACGCGACCGCGCGCTCTGGCACAGGCGGTTCGAGGCTCCGATCTTCACACTGGCGACGCGCAGCGCCGGCTCCATCCTGGTGAGCCATGGCGAGAGCCGCTTTGCGACCGAGGTGGCGATCGAGGGCGAGAGCGATCTCCTCTGCCTCACGACCATGCTGCGTGGCGACGTGACGGTGATCCAGCAGGGCGAACCGGCGAGCGGCACGCTGTCCTGCGGCCTCGTCTTCAGGCCCGGCCACGGCACAGGCGTCGTGACCAGCGACGACAGCCTGCGCACCAATGTCTTCATCAAGGCCGTCGAGGTGGAGAACGCGCTGGAGCACATGCTCGACGCCCGGCTTCGCAAGCCGCTGGAGTTCAGCCCCCACCTGGATTGGACCAGGGGACTCGCCGCGAGCCTGCGCTTCCAGCTCGACTTCGTGATGCACGAGTTCGGGCGGCCCGATGGGGTGGCCGACAACCCCGTCGCGCTTGCCTCGACGACCGACCTGCTCGCCGCCTTGATCCTGCGCGCGACTCACCACAACCATTCCGGGATGCTGGAAGCCGGGCGTGGCGTCGCCGTGCCGGCCTATGTGCAGCGCGCGGAGGAGTTCATGCGCACGCATTGCGACACGCCGATCCGCATGACCGACATCGCCGCGGCGGCCGGCTGCAGCCTTCGCACTCTGAGCGCCGTGTTCCGGCATTTCCGCGACCGGACCCCGCTAGCGGTGCTGCACGGCATCAGGCTGCAGCAGGTGCATGCCGAGCTCAGCCGCGGCGAGAGCGGCACGACCCCCGGCGCGGTCGCGCGTCGTTACGGCTTCTCCAATGCCTCCCGCTTCGCCGCCGCCTTCCGCCGCCGGTTCGGCGAAGCGCCCGCCGAGGTGCTGCGGCGCGCATCGCGGCCCTGAACTGTCTGCATCCCCCCTGGCGTTATCGACGAACGGTGTCATCTGGTCGCCGGGTTCGTCCCCTCGGCCATTCGCCAGGAGTTGCGCATGAACAGCACGCCCGACTACGTCCCGCCGCCCGTCTGGACCTGGAACAAGGCCAATGGCGGGCGCTTCGCCAACATCAACCGCCCCGTCGCCGGCCCGACGCATGAGAAGGAACTGCCGGTCGGCCGCCATCCGCTGCAGCTCTACTCGCAGGGGACGCCGAACGGCGTGAAGGTGACGGTGCTGCTGGAGGAACTTCTCGCGCTCGGTCACGCCGGCGCCGAATACGACGCCTGGCTGATCCGCATCGGGGAGGGCGCGCAGTTCGGCAGCGGCTTCGTCGCCGTCAATCCGAACTCGAAGATCCCGGCCCTGCTGGACCGCAGCGGCCCGCAGCCGGTGCGCGTCTTCGAATCGGGCGCGATCCTGGTCTACCTGGCCGAGAAGTTCGGCGCCTTCCTGCCAGCATCGGGTCCGGCGCGGGCCGAGTGCCTCTCCTGGCTGTTCTGGCAGATGGGCAGCGCGCCCTATCTCGGCGGCGGCTTCGGGCATTTCTACGCCTATGCGCCGACGAAGATGGAATACCCGATCGACCGCTTCACGATGGAGGTGAAGCGCCAGCTCGACGTGCTGGACCGCCGCCTGGCGGAGAGTGCGTTCGTCGCCGGCCCCGACTACACCATCGCCGACATGGCGATCTGGCCCTGGTATGGCGGCCTGGTGAAGGGGTGGCTCTACGGCGCAGCGGAGTTCCTCGACGTGCAATCCTACCGCAACGTGGTGCGCTGGGCCGATGCGATCCATGCGCGCCCGGCGGTGCAGCGCGGCCGCATGGTCAACCGCACCTCGGGCGAGCCCTCGAGCCAGCTCTGGGAGCGGCACGACGCCGGCGACTTCGAGACGAAGACGCAGGACAAGCTGGCCGGCGCCTGACCGTGTCTCTGGCCGGAGGCCGCGCCGGCTGGCAGGCTGGCGCGGCACGGCGAGGGACGGGATGATGCAGGGCGCGCTCCATGGGCTTCTGGTGGTGGACCTCACCAGCCATCTCTCCGGCCCCTATTGCACCATGCTGCTCGGCGACATGGGCGCCGAGGTGATCAAGGTGGAGCGCCCCGGCGCCGGCGACGATTCCCGCCGCATGCCGCCGATGGTGGACGGCATGGGCGCGCCCTATGCGCTGTGGAACCGCAACAAGCGCAGCATTGCGCTCGACCCGAAGGCGCCGGAGGACGCGGAGGTGCTGCGCCGCCTGATCGCGCGCGCCGACGTGCTGGTGGAGAACATGCGGCCCGGCGCGCTCGCGCGCATGGGATGGGACTGGCCCGCGCTGCACGCGCTCAACCCGCGCCTCATCCTCGCTTCCATCTCGGGCTTCGGGCAGGACGGCCCGTGGGCCGCACATGGCGGCTTCGACCTGATGGCGCAGGGCATGGCCGGGCTGATGGCGAGCAACGGGCCGGTGGAGGGCGAGCCGCATCGCCTGCCCATCGCGATCTCCGACATCAGCGCCGGCATGTTCGCCTGCATCGGCATCCTCGGCGCGCTGCAGGCGCGCCAGCGCACCGGCCGCGGGCAGCAGGTCGAGGCCTCGCTGTTCGAATCCGCGCTGGCGTTGAGCATCTACGAGGCGGCCGCGGTGCTCGGCACCGGGCGTCGGCCGGAGCGGCTCGGCCAGGCGCATCGCGGCGCGGCGCCCTACCAGATCTTCCGCACGGCCGATGGCTACATCACGCTCGGTGCCGGGCAGGACCATTTCTTTGCCCGACTCTGCGACCTGCTGGGCCAGCCGGACCTGGCGAAGGATGCGCGCTTCGCCACCGTCGCCGCGCGCGTCGCGAACCACGGCGCGCTGGTGGCCATCCTGAACGAGCACCTAGCGCGGCGCGACAGCGCGACGTGGCTTGCGGCGCTGGAGGAAGCGGGCATCCCCGCCGAGAAGGTGCTGCACTACGACGAGGCGCTGGCCCATCCGCAGGCCATCGCGCGCGGCGTGGTCACGGAGGTGCCGGGCGCACGGCAGGGCCTGCGGCGAACCCTCGCCCCCGCCGTGCAGCTGAAGGACACGCCCTCAGCCGTGCGCCGCCCCGCGCCGGCGCTGGACGAGCACGGCGCGGAGATCCGGCGCTGGGTCATGCAGGATCCGCCGCCTGCTACCAGGTGATGCGCTCGATCTGCGCGAGTTCCACCTGCGTGCCGTCGGCGAAGTGGACGGAGCCGGAGGCGGGCTGCGCGAAGTCGAAGGCGCGCTCGCCTTGCGTCGTGCCGAAGTCGGCGTCGAGCACCAGCGTCCAGCCGCCTTCGCCGGGCGCCCCCGCGTCGCGCACCTCCACCGTGTCGATCCAGCTTCCGGTGCCGCCCTCGATGCGGTCGTTGCCGCCGCCGGCCATGACGAGGAACAGGTCCGCGCCGTCGCCGCCGCGCATCGTCTCGCTGCCGGCGCCGCCCTGGAAGCTGTCATGCCCGGCCGTGCCCTGCAGCACGGCATCCGGCGCGCCGCCTGCAACGAATGATGGCTGCACTTCGATCGCCACATGCTGCGTCGCCGCCGTGGCGCCTTCCGCGTCGCGGAGCGTCACGGCGATGCCGCGCGTGCCGGCGCCGAGCCCGGTGGGATTTTCGATGGCGAGCGATTCCAGCACGCGCTCATAGAGGCCCGCCTCCGCCGTGCCGGCGAGGGTGACCGTGCCGTCGGGCGCGCGGGCGATCTCGACGCCGGTGTCACCGAGCAGGCTGCGACCATCCTGCTCCCGCACCTCGTAACCCTCGAAGACCAGCTGCTCCCCCGCTTCGGCGCCGGAGAGCGTGATCGTCGCGCCGCCCATGCGCGGACTGTCCACATCGGCGATGCCGGCATCGCCGAGCAAGGCGGCGCGTTCCTGCCCAACGGCCGCCACCTGCGCGGCGTGCAGCGTGAGCGTCGGCGCGTCGTTCTCGGGCGTGATGGTCACCGCGAAGCCGCGCGTCGCCGTCGTGGTGGAAGCGCCATCCTGCGCCGTGGCGGAGAGCGTGAGCGCAAGCGTGCCGTTCCAGTCCGCCGGCGGCACCAGCCGAAGCCCCGCCAACTCCGCTTCTGCCAAGCGCCATGTGCCGTCGCCCTGCCGCGTGCCGGCCGAGAGCGCGAAGCCGGCCGGCAGCCCGCCCAGCGCGATGGCGGCGATGCGCTCCGACCCGTCCGTGTCGGCCTGCAGCACGGATAGATCGAGCGCGACGGCGCTGTCCTCGACGCCGTGCGCGTCCGTGGCGGCGAGCAGCGGCGCATCCGCGATGGCCGTCACGGTCACGGGCAGCGTGGTGCTGCGTGCCGCTTCCTCGCCGGTCACCGCCTCGCGCGAGACGGCCGTGACGGTCAGCTCCAGGCTGCCCGACCAGTTTGCGGGCGGGGTCAGCCTGAGGCCCGCCACCTCCTCCGGCCGCAGCGTCCACACACCGTCCGCGCCACGCGCGCCGGCCGACAGTGCGAACCCTTCCGGCACGCCGCCGATGACGACACGCACGAGGCTTTCGGAGCCGTCCGTGTCAGCGAGCGTCGCCAAGATGGGCAGCGCGATCGCGCTGTCCTCCGCGCCGCTTGCAGGCGTCACCGCCAGGTTCGGCGCATCGGCCAGCGGCGTGACCGTGACGGTGAGCGGCGCGCTGCCCGACGCCTCCTCCCCGGTGGCCGTCTCGCGCGAAACGGCGGTGACGAGGAGGTCGAGCCGCCCGGAAAAATGCGCCGGCGGCGTCAGCGTGACGCCCGGCGCCTCGGCCGGCGTCAGCGTCCAGGAACCATCAGCCCTGCGCGTGCCGGCGGAGAGCGTGGCACCGGGCGGCAGGCCGGCGACGACGAAGCGCACCAGGCTTTCGGAGCCGTCGGTGTCGGTCAGCGTCGCCGCGATCGGCAGAGGGATCGGCCCGTCTTCCGCGCCTGTCACGCCGGCCAGCGCGATCAGCGGCGCATCGGCCACGGGGTCCACCGTGACCGTCATCGCGAAGCGCGTCGCCGCGACATCGCCATCGGCTTCCGTCGCCGTTGCGGCGAAGTCCAGCCGCAGAGTCCCGGCGAAATGCGGCGACGGCGTGAAGCTCAGCGTCGGCAGCGCCGCGCCGGGGATCGTCCAGCTGCCATCGGGGTTGGCGTGGCCCGCGGAGAAGCTTGCTCCCGCCGGCACGCCGGTGACGACGAGCGTGAGCGTCTCCGATCCGTCCCTGTCGGTCAGCCGCGCGACGATGTCGAGCGCGATCGCCTCGTCCTCCCGCCCGGCGGCGCTGCTCGCGGCATCCACCAGCGGCGCGTCGGCCGCACCCGCGACGGAGACGCGGAAGGGCAGGGAGGTGGTGGCCACCTGGCCGGTGCGGCGTTCCATCGCATGGCCGTGCAGTGTCAGCGCCATGGTCCCGGACCAGTCGGCTGGCGGCGTGACGGTGAGGCCGGAAAGCTGCGCGGGCGTCAGGGTCCAGCTGCCATCGCCGTTGTTGATTCCCGCCGAGAGCCGCGCGCCCTCCGGCAGGCCGGACACGACCACGGAAAGCGCCTCCGACCCGTCGCGATCCAGCAGCGCGGCGGAGAGGGCGAGCGCGATCGGCCGGTCTTCCGTGCCGGCGGCATCGGCGGCGGCGATGGCCGGCGCATCCGGCACTGGCGCGACGGTGACGCCGACGGCACGTGAGGCCGTCGCGGTCGCGCCGTTCGACGCCTCGCGCACCGTCGCGGTGACCGTCAGGCCAAAGGTGCCATGCGCATTCTCCGGCGGGATCAGGCGGACGGCGCCGAGCGCTTCCGGGTCCACCGTCCAGGTGCCGTCGCCATTGTCCGTGACACCCGCCGCCGGCGCGATGCGCACGCCGGGCGATAGGCCGGAGAGTGTCACCGCCACGACGCTCTCGCTGCCATCGGCGTCGGCGCCGGTGATGCGCAGGTTCAGCGGGATCGTCGCGTCCTCGGCGCCGGCGGGCGGCGCGGCGGCGATTGCAGGGCCATCCGCCACGGCCTCGAAGACGAGCTTCACGTCCTGGACGGTGCTGGCGGTCGCGCCTGTGCCATCCATCGCGATGGCCGTCACATGCGGCACGATGCTGCCGGCGAAGTCGGCGGGCGGGATCACCTGCAGGCCGTCGAGCTCCTCCGGCCGCAGCACCCAGGTATCGCGCTCGGGATCGAGGATGCCGGCCGACAGGCTCGCGCCGGCGGGCAGGCCCGTGACGAGGATGGTGAGCGTCGTGCCGTCTGCCGGGTCGTCAAGCTTCATGGGCAGCGGCAGCTTCTCGTCCTCCTTGCCGCACGCCGCCTCCGCCCAAAGCATCGGAGCGACCGGACCGGCCCCGTCGCCTCCGCCGCTGTCATCGCCGCCCTTGCCGTCCCCGCTGCCGTCAGCGGGCGGCGCGACGCGCAACTCAAGCTTGGCCGCTTCCTCTGCCCGGCCGCCCTCGCGTTCGAGCGCGACGGCCTGCACGCGCAGCACGGCTTCGCCGGCATAGCCCGCCGGCGGGCGGAACTGCAGGCCGGGCAACTCCGCCTCGCGCAACAGCCAGGCGCCGTCGCCCGCCGCCACGCCAGCGGACAGTACGAAGCCCGGCGGAACGTCGCGGATCCAGACATGCAGGTTTTCCGAGCCATCCATGTCGGCCAGGGCCGCCGCGACCGGCAGCGCGCTCCAGCCTTGCCGCGGATCGCTGCTGCCGTGCCCTTCGGCGGCTACGCTGCCGACTTTGAGGGCTGGCATGTCCGCAATACCCGCCGGGTCCACTGTGACGACGCCGCGCAAGGTCGCGCTGGTCCCGTCCGGTTCCGCCAGCGTCACCGTCACGGCGAGCCGCGCCGCGACGTCGCTGTCCTGCGGCATGGTGATGGTGACACCCGCCAGGCGCTCCACAGCGATCCGCGCCGCGCCGCCGCTGGTGTCCACCAAGCTGCCATCGGCAAGCCGCAGCACCGCGCCCACCGGGACGCCTTCCACCAGCGCCTCGCCGGTCATGCGTTCGGAGCCGTCGCGGTCGCGCAGCGGCGGTGCCAGGTTCAGCGCGATCGGTGCATCCTCCGCGCCGCGCGCGCTCGCCGACCAGTTGGTGCTGTCGATCACCGAGGCGACGCGCACCGGGAAGCTGACGCTGGCCAGCGCCTGCGAACCACCATGCGTCTCCTGCGCGACCGCCGTGGCCGTCAGCGTGATGGTGCCGCCGAAATCGGCGGGCGGCGTCAGCGTGACGCCCGCCGCTTCCTCGGCGGTGAGGGACCAGCTGCCGGGGCCGCGCCAGCTTCCGGCGGAGAGCACCGCGCCATCCGGCACGCCGGAGATCACGTAGCTCAGCCGCTCCGACCCGTCCGTGTCCGCAAGCCGCGCCGAGAGCTCGAGTGGGATGGGCGCGTCCTCCGCCCCCGCGGCGCCGACGCGCAGCCAGACAGGCGCATCCGCGACCGCATCCACCCGCACCGGCAGGTCGCGTGGCACGCTCTCCGCGCGGCTGCCATTCGGCTCCTCCGCGATGGCGGTCACGCGCAGCGTGAAATCGGCGTCGCTGCCCGGCGGCGGCGTGACGGTGAGCGTCGGCGCTGCGGCGGCCTCCACCAGCACGCTGTCATCGGCCTCGCGCGCCAGCACCGCGCCGCCGGCGCGCAGCACCGCGCCACCGGGCAGGTCGCGGATGCGGAAGGCGGCGATGCGCTCCGAACCATCGGTGTCGGTGGTGGTGGCGGAGAGGCGCAGCGCGATGGTGCTGTCCTCCGCGCCCATCGCCGGGCCGGTGCGCAGCGTGG
This sequence comes from Falsiroseomonas bella, assembly GCF_003173615.1. Taxonomy (GTDB): domain Bacteria; phylum Pseudomonadota; class Alphaproteobacteria; order Acetobacterales; family Acetobacteraceae; genus Falsiroseomonas; species Falsiroseomonas bella. The sequence goes on from NZ_QGNA01000002.1 coordinate 560,539, forward strand.
GTGCATCGGCCACCGCCTCCACCTGCACGGCGAAGCGGCGTTCCACCGTCGCGCTCGTGCCGTCCCGCGCCTCGGTTGCGGTGGCGCGCAGCGTTAGCGCGATGGCGCCCGAGAAGTCGCGCGGCGGGGTGAGCGAAAGCGTGCCGAGGTCGGCGGCCGGGACGCTCCAACTGCCATCGGCGTTGCGCGTGCCGGACGAGAGCGTTGCGCCCTCCGGCACGCCGAGGATCAGCAGCGCCATCGTCTCCGAGCCGTCCCTGTCGGCCAGCGCGGCCGAGAGATCGAGCGCGATCGCCGTGTCCTCGGATCCGGCGACATCCGCCGCCGTAGCCAGGGGCGCATCGGCAACGGCGCGGACGGTGACCGCGAAGCTGCCCGCGATCTCGCGCGTCGCGACCTTGCCGTTGCCGGCATCCGACAGCGTGGCGCGCAGCGTCAGGGTGAAGTCGGCGTCGCTGTCGGGCGGCGGGCGGATCGAGACCAGGCCGGCCCGGAGATCGCTGGTCGAGACCTCCCATGTGCTGCCGCCGAGATCGGAGCCGCGGTTCAGCACCGCGCCCTCGGGCACGCCGGCAATGCGCGTCGTCGCTGACCAGGTCTCGGAGCCATCGGCGTCGGGCGTGCTGTAGCTGGGGCGGACCTGGATCCAGCTGTCTTCCGCGCCGCTGCGGCTGCCCGTGATGCGGCCCGCATCCGCCACGGGGTCCACGAAGACGGTGAAGCCGGCGGTGCTGCGCGCGGCTGGCGCGCCGTCCCGCGCCTCCGTGGAGACCGCGGTGAGCGAGAGATTCATGCTGCCGGAGAACTGCGCCGGCGGCGTGACGGAGACACTCGCCAGCTGCGCGGGAGTCAGCGTCCAGGATCCGTCCGCGTTCTTCGTGCCGGCGGAAAGCCTCGCACCCGAAGGCAGGCCGGTCATGACGAACGAAAGCGTCTCCGATCCATCCGTGTCGGTCAGCGCGCCGCCCAGGCCGGCAAGCCGGATCGCCGTGTCCTCGCTGCCCTGCGCGTCCGCCACCTGCACCGTCGGCGCGTCGGCCAGGGCACGCACGACGATGGTGGCGTCCGCTTCCGTCACGCGGCTGTCGGCGCCATCGGTCAAGGTCACGCCGATGCGCAGCGTGATGTCGGCGTCGGAATGCGGCGGCGGCAGGATCGCGAGCTCGCCCGTCTCGAAGACGGCGCGGGGCACGGACCAGATGCCCGGCGCGGTCTCGGTGCCGTGGCTGAGACTGGCCCCGCCCGGCACGCCTGCGATGGTCAGGTCGGGCCCGAGGCTTTCGGAGCCGTCGCGGTCGGTGGTGGCGAGCGTGCCGCGGATCGCGATCCAGCCATCCTCGTTGCCGCTGCCGCCGGCGCTGATCGCCGCCGTGTCGGCGCGCGGCGCGACGGTGATGATGAAGGGGCGCTCGACGGTTGCTGCATCGCCATTCGCCGCCTCGGTGCTCGTGGCGCGCAGCGTCAGCGCGATCTCTCCGGCGAAGTCGCGCGGCGGCGTCAGGGTGAGTGTCGCCAGATCCGCGGCGTCGAGCCTCCAGCTGCCATCCGCGTTGCGCGTGCCGGCCGAGAGCGCCGCCCCCTCCGGCACGCCGAGCAGCAGCAGGCTCAGCGCTTCCGATCCGTCGGTGTCCCGCAGCGCGGACGAGAGCGCGAGGGGGATCGCCCTGTCCTCCTCGCCCGCCGTATCGGCCGCGCTTGCCAGAGGTGCATCGGCCACCGCCGCGACCTGCACCGTCACCTCGGTGGTGACGGTTCGCGCCGCGCCACTGCCCTCCGTATCGCGCAGGACGGCCTCGACGGTGAGTGCGATGGGGGCGTCGCTGTCGGTGGGCGGGGTGATGGCGATGCGTCCATCCGCCAGCGCTGCGCGGTCCACGCGCCAAATGCCGTCGCCGAGATCCTCGCCGGCGCTGAGGCGCGCGCCCGCCGGTACGCCACGGATCAGCGCCGTGTCGTCCCAGCGTTCCGATGCGTCGGGGGATGCGCCGAAGCTGGCGCGGATCGGGATGGCGCTGTCCTCCGCGCCCGAGCCTGTGGCCTCGAGCGTCGCGCCGTCCAGCACGGCGGCGACCTGCACGACGAAATCGCGCGTGACGGTCGCGGCATCGCCATTCGCGGTTTCGGTGCTGGTGGCGCGCAGCGCCAATGCGATGCGGCCGGCGAAGTCGGGCGGCGGCGTCAGGGCGAGGCCGGTGAGCTCCGACCGCTCCAGGCTCCAACTGCCATCCGCGTTGCGCGTGCCGGCCGAGAGCGTCGCGCCCTCCGGCACGCCCAGCAGCAGCAGGCTCAGCGTCTCCGATCCGTCCGTGTCCGAAAGGCCCGCGGACAGCGACAGCGCGATCGCCCTGTCCTCCTCCCCGGCGGCATCGGCAGCCGAGACAAGCGGCGCATCGGCGACGGCCGTGACGGCGATCTCCGCGCGCGCCGTCAGCACGCGCATATCCGTGCCACCCGCGCTGTCGTCCAGCAGCGTCGCGGTGATCGTCAGACCGATGGTCGCATCGGAATCGGGCGGCGGCCGCAGCGCGACCTCTCCCGCGAGCAGCGCCGCCTGCGAGACGGACCACACGCCGGGATACAGCGACGATCCCTGGTTCAGCCGCGCGCCGTCCGGCACGCCCTCGATCAGCACCGTCTCCGCCAGCCGCTCCGAACCGTCGGCGTCGCCGGTGACGAAGCTGGCGGCGATCGGGATCCAGGAATCCTCGGCGCCGCTGCCGCCGGCGGTCAGCGTCGCGTCCGCTTCAGCGCGCGGCGCGACCGTAATGTTGAAGGCGGCTTCGCGCAGCGCCTGGTCGCCATTTGCGGCCTCCGTGCTGGTCGCGCGCAGCGTCAACGAGATCCCGCCCGAGAAGTCGGGCGGCGGTGTCAGTGCCAGGCCGGGCAGATCGGACGCGTCCAGGCTCCAGCTGCCATCCGCGTTGCGCGCGCCGGCCGAGAGCGTGGCGCCCTCCGGCACGCCGAGCAGCAGCAGCGCGAGGCTCTCGGACCCGTCGCTGTCAACGAGCGCGGCCGAGAGATGCAGCGCGATGGCGCTGTCCTCGGCGCCGGCGGCAGAAGCCACGGCGACAGACGGCGCATCCGCCACCGCTTCGACCGCGACGCGCAGCACGGCGGTCATCGTCGCCGCCGTGCCTTCCGCCTCCAGCACGCGCGCCTCGACCGTCAGCGCGATTGCCGCATCGCTATCCTGCGGCGGGGTGATGGCGATGCGTCCCGCTTCCAGCGCCCCGCGATCCACGCGCCAGCTTCCGTCGCCGAGATTCTCGCCCGCGCTCAAAGCCGCGCCCACGGGCACGCCGCGGATCAGCGCGATGTCGTCCCAGCGCTCGGAGGGGTCCGACAGTGGCGCGAAGGCCACGGCCAGCACGATGGGCTGGTCCTCGCGGCCGGCCGCCTCGGCCGCGATCGAAGCGCCATCCACCACCGCGGCGACCTGCACGGCGAAGGATCGTTCCACCGTCGCGGCATCGCCATTCGCCGCCTCCGTGCTGGTGGCGCGGAGCGTCAGCGCGATGCTGCCCGAGAAGTCGCGCGGCGGCGTCAGCGTCAGCCCCGCCAGATCGGCGGCGCCAAGGCTCCAGCTGCTGTCCGCATTGCGCGTGCCGGCCGAGAGCGTGGCGCCCTCCGGCACGCCGAGCAGCAGCAGCGTCAGCGTCTCCGAGCCATCTGTGTCGGTCAGCGTCGCGGCGAGGTCGAGCGGGATCGCGCGATCCTCCGCGCCCGCCACGTCGCCCGCGCGCGCCAGCGGCGCATCGGCGACCGCCGCCACGCGGATCTCCGCCGTCGCGGTCAGCTCGCGCAGGTCGCGCCCGCCGACATCGAGGTCCTCCGCCATCACGCGCAGCGTCAGGCTGATCGTCGCGTCGCTGTCGGCCGGCGGCAGGATCGCGACGCGTCCCGCCATGAGATCGGCCGTTCCGACCTCCCACACACCCGCCTCGACCTCCCGCCCGAGCGACAGGATCGCGCCTTGCGGCACGCCCTCGATCCGCACCGAGTCCAGCAGCCGCTCGGAGCCATCCACATCGGCGCTGGCAAAGCGCGTCGCGATGGTGATCCAGCTGTCTTCGCGTCCGCTGCCATCGCCCGCGATGCGCGTGCCGTCATCCACCTGCGGCGCCGGTGGCTGGCGCGTTGCGGGCTCCGCGTCGCCGTCGCGATCCGGCTCGGGCGCGGGCGGTGCAAGGTCCGGCGCGCTGTTCTCCGTGACGATCTCCGTGATCGGCAGGACGAGCGGCGCCGCCTCGCCGGGCGGCGCGCCGGAGCCGCTCGCAGCGCCCCCGGTCGGTGCCGCATCGGAGGGCGGCGCAGCAGGCGCCGCGGAGCCCGGCGCGGCGCGCGGCGACGCGGCCGGGGCAGGTGACTGGGCCGGCGGCTCGGCTCCCGGTGCGGCCGCCACCCTGATTTCCGCTTCGCCGGTGCCGTGCGGGCGCGCCACGGGAGCAGCCGTGTCGGGCAGCGTGGCGGCCGCATCCGGCACCGCCGCCGCGGCTTCGCGCGCGAGGCCCATCGCCGCTGCCGCGCCCGTCGCGCCGACCAGCACCGTCGCGGGCGCCGGCGCATCGTTCGGCAGGCTGCGCACCGTGGCCCTGAGCTGGCGCAGCGCCTCCGCCGACAGCAGGCCCTCGCCCGCCGCCTCGTTCACCCCCTCCGTCGTCATGCTGCGGTCAGCGCTCGCGGAAAGCGGTGGACGCCGCGGCGTAGAGCGGCTTCAGCAGGTATTGCAGCACGGTCTTGCGGCCTGTCGTGATCTCGGCCGAGACGGTCATCCCGGGCGCGAGGCGGGCGAGGTCCGGGTTCTTCCCGACATGATCCTGCGCGAGCGCGATGCGCGCGCGCCAATGCGGTTGCTTCTGCTCGTCGAGGAAGGCGCCGGCCGAGATGCGCTCGATGCGACCTTCCACGGTGCCGAAGCGGGAGAAGTCGAAGGCCTGCACCTTCACGGTCACGTCCTGGCCGATCTCGACGAAGCCGATGTCGCGCGGCCCGATCCGCGCCTCCACCAGCAGCGTCGCATCGGCCGGCAGGATCTCGGCCACCATCGCGCCCGGCGCCAGCACCGTGCCGGCGCGCGTGACCGACAGGCCGCGCACCACGCCGGCGCTCGGCGCGCGCAGCAGCACGCGCTCTGCGCGGTCCTCCAGGCGCAGGATCGCGGCCTCGGCCTCCGCGATCTCCTGCGCGATGCGCGCCGCCTCGCTCCGCGCCTCGTCAAGCGCGGTGGAAGCGAGTTCCGCCAGCCGCGCCTCGGCCTCGGCCAGGCTGCGGCCCGCCGTCGCGGCCTGGCCCGTCACGCGCTCCTGCTCGGCCTCGGCGCCGAGCAGCAGGCGTGTCGCTTCCAGCACCGCGATGCGGGTGGACAGCCCGTCGCGCGCGAGCGCCTGGCGCGTGGCGAGCTCGTCGCGGAACATCTGCACCTGCCGCTGCAGCGCGGCGGCCTGCGCGGTGAGGGTCGCGATCTCGCCGCGGCGCTGCGCGACCTGCTCGGCAAGCGTGGCGCGCCGCGCCGCCTGCGCCGCGAGGCGCGCTTCCAGCGCCGCGCGCTGCGGGCCGAGCAGCGCCTCCGCCGCCGGCAGGGCGGGCGGCAGCCTCCCGCCGGCCGCGAGCGCGGCGAGGCGTTCGGCCTGCAGCCGCAGCGCGGCGAGGCGCACCTGCATCTGGCCGAGCTCGGCGCGCGGCGCGGCGTCGTGCAGGCGCAGCAGCGGCTGGCCTTCCGCCACCATCTCGCCTTCGCGCACCAGCACCGCCTCGACGATGCCGCCTTCCAGGTGCTGCACCGGCGCGGCGGCGAGCGAGGTCTCCACCTGGCCCGGCGCGACCGCGATCTCGGGCAGCGGCGTCACCGCGGCCCAGCCGAGGAAGCCCGCGACGAGCGCGGCGGCGCCGAGGATGGCGGCTCGTTCCGCGCCGCGCAGCCGCACCTCCTCCAGCGCCAGGATGTGGCGGTCCGGGCTTGGCACCCGGCTTGGCTCGGGAAGGGCGAGGATGCGGCTCATCTCTGCGGTCCTGCTGGCTTGAAGACGGGCAGGCGCAGCGGCCCGGCCGGCGGCGTTGCGCCGGGCACCGGCACCTCCTCCACGGCCGCATCGGCGATGCGCAGCACGCGGTCGGCCAGGCGCATGTGGCTCGGCCGATGCGTCGCCATCAGGATGGTGGCGCGGCCGCGGCGGGTGCCGACCACGGCCGCGAAGGCGGTGGCGGTGGCCTCGTCCAGCCCGGCGACGGGCTCGTCCAGCAGCAGCACCGGCGCCTCGCGCAGCAGCGCCCGTGCCAGGCCGAGCCGCACCAGCAGGCTGCGCGGCAGGCTGCCGGTGGAATTGTCGCCGACGCGCGTCTCCAAGCCCTCGGGCAGCGCCTCCACCGCGGCGAGCACATGCGCCTCCGCGCAGGCGTGGCGGAGCGCCGCCTCCGAGGCGTCCGGCGCGGCGAGGCGGAGGTTCTGCGCGATGGTGCCGTAGAGCAGCCGCGGCGTCTGCGGCACATAGGCGACCGCGCGGCGCAGCACCGCAGGGTCATAGGCGCGCACGTCATGCCCGCCGACCCGCACCACGCCGCCCTGCGGGCGATACAGCCCGGCGACCAGCTGCAGCAGAGTGGACTTGCCCGAGCCATCCGCGCCGGTGACGGCAACCACCTCGCCATGGCGGATCGCGAAGCTCGCCCCGGCCAGCACCGGCTCTGCCTGCGGCAGGTAGCGCAGCGAGACGCGATGGAACACCACATCGCCGCGCGCCGGCGCCGCCATCAGGCCGCGCGCGGCGGCGGGGCGTTCGGTCTCCAGCGCCATCAGCCCGTCCACCTGCCGCATGGAGGCACGGGTCTGCTCCCACCGCGACAGCATCAGGAATGCGCCCTGCATCGGCGTCAGCACGCGCCAGATCAGCATCATCCCGGCGATCAGCGCGCCCGCCGACATCGCCCCGGCCAGCACCGCGCCGACGCCGAGCACCAGCGCCGCCAGGCCCGAGAGCGCCACGATCGCCTGCGCCGCCGCGCCGATCCGCGCCGTGACGGCAGCGGCCCGGGCGGAGGCGAGCGCGGCCGCCGCCGCCGCCGCCGCATAGCCGTCCGACCAGCGCTCCATCGCGCCGGCGAGCCGCAGCGTCCGATGCCCCTCCAGCAGTTCGATCGCCAGCACCTCCCGCGCCTGGCCGGCCTGGGCGGCGGCGTTGATGGCGCGCTGCGCGGCACCGCGTGTCGCCACGAACAGCAGCGTGAAGGCCAGCGCCGAGACCACGGGCACCAGCGCGATCCAGCCGCCGAGCGCCAGCAGCAGCGCCAGCACCAGCAGCGTGAAGGGCAGGTCCAGCACGGCCAGCGCGAAGGCGCCGGTCAGCATCTCCCGGATTCCGGCGAAGTCGCGCAGGCGCGAGACCTGCGCCGCGGTGCCGGCGCGCTCCACCAGCGCGGCGGGCAGCGCCATCACCTGGCCGAAGACGCCCTCCGGCACCAGGCGGTCCAGCCGCTCGCCGATCCGCGCGAGGGCGCGCTGGCGCAGCGCGCGGAAGCCCACCTCGCCGAGGGCGGCCAGCAGCACGCCCGCCACCAGCATCTCCAGCACATCGGCCTGGCGGCCGGTGACCACCAGGTCGAAGACCAGCATGGTGAAGACCGGCACGGCGAGGCCGAGCAGCGCCACGAGGGCGGAGACGCCGAGCAGCAGCGGCAGCGCCGGCGCGAAGCGGCGGAACACGGCGCCGGTCCAGCTTTCCCGCGGGCGCGCCGGCTCCGGCGCGCAGGGGATGTAGAGCGTGCCCGACAACCGGCGCGGGACGCAGGCACTGGCATGGCCCGTGGCGCCGTCGAACAGCAGCACCTCGCCGGCGGCGTTGCGGTAGAGCACGCAGGCGGGCTCGCCCGGGCGCAGCAGCAGGGCGGGCAGGCGACGTGGGTCGAGCCCGCCGCGGCGCAGCCGCTCCGGTCGCGTCGGGAAGCCGAGGCGGCCGAGCGCGTTGCGGATGTCGGTCAGGTCGGGTCGCTGCTCGGCATGGGGCAGGGCGGCCAGTACGTCGTCCGGTCCGCCATCCCAGCGCAGCAGGCCGAGCAGCGCGACCAGGCAGCGCGACAGGTCCGTCTCCGCGAGGCCCGGCGGATGCGCGGCGCGCAGCAGGCCCGGCCGCGTGCCGGTGACACCCGCCGGTGGGCCGGCCAGCGGTGGCTGGACGAAGGCGTTCACGTCGCGGGTTCCAGCTGTCCGCCGGCCAGCCGCAGCACCCGGTAGGCGCGCGACAGCGCGGAGGGGCGGTGGCTGACCAGCAGGATCGTCGCGCGGCCGGCAAGCTGGCCGAGCACGCGGCCGAGCCGCGCATCGCCCTCGGGGTCGAGCTGGGAGGTGACGTCGTCCAGCAGCAGGATGCGCGGCCTGCGCGCCAGGGCACGGACCAGGCCGATGCGCTGCATCACGCCGCGCGGCAGCGGCAGGCCGCCGGTGCCGACCGGCGTGTGCCAGCCGCCGGGCAGCCCGGCCGCGACGGCGTCCAGCCCGAGCGCGGCGGCGAAAGCGAGCGCGCCTTCCTCGAACTCCGCCTCGCCGAGGGTGAGGTTCTCGAGCAGCGTGCCCGCCACCAGCGCCGGGTCGGGCGGCACCAGCGCGATGGCGTGCCGCGCCGCCAGGTGGTCGTGGCGCGCGAGGTCCTGGCCGTCCACCAGCACGGCGCCCGCGGCCGGCCGTGCCTCCCCGGCGATCAGGCGGAGAAGGGCGGAGCGGCCGCTGCCATTCGGGCCGGTGATGCCGAGGAGCTCGCCCGGCGCGACCTCGAGCGAGAGATCCTCGAACAGATGCCCGCCGCCGATCAGGGGGCCGAAGCGGATGCCGCGGAGCGCGATGGCGCCCTGGCGCACCTGCAGCGGCGGCAGGTCGGGCCGGGCTTCCTGCGGCAGCAGGGCAAGCTCCGCCATGCGGCGCCGCGCATCCGACAAGGTCTGCCAGCGCACCCAGAGCGCGATGCCGCCGAGCAGCGGTTGCATGGAGCGCCCGGCCAGCATGACGCAGGCGCTAAGCCCGCCGACCGTCAGTGCTCCGTCCAGCACCATCAGGCAGCCCCAGGCGGCGGTCGCCACGGTGGCGAGATGAGCAAACAGCAGCCCGCCTTCCTGCGCCGCGGCCACCGCGACGGTGAGCTTGCGGCGGAGCGCGGCCGTGCCGCCCTGCAGCCGCTCGTAGCGCCGCTCCAGCAGCGGCTCGGCGCCGAGCAGCTTCAGCGCGTGCAGGCCCTGCAGAACGTCGAAGAGGAAGTTGAAGCGCCGCTCCTCCGCCGCGGCGAGCCGCTCCGCGCGCCGCCGCACGCGCCGCCCGACGGACCAGCCCAGCAGCAGCACGCAGAGCAGCAGGCCGGCGGGGGCGAGGGCGAGGGCGCCGCCGATCAGCGCGATGGCCAGCAGGTAGAGGCCGGCGAAGGGCAGGTCGAGGATCGCCTGCAGCGCCGGGCCGGACCAGGCCTCCCGCAGCGTGCCGATGGCCGCCAGGCGTTCGGAATACCAACCATTGCCATGCGCCTCGAAGGCGACGGCGGGGGTGCCGGCGATGCGCCGCATCGCCTCGGCCTGGGCGCGCGCCTCAGCCACGGCGGCAAGGCGGCCGAGCACCTCGGCCCGCGCGACGCGCAGCAGGAATTCGAGCGCGATCGCGGTGGCGACGCCGAGGGCGATCAGCGTCAGCGTGCCGGTCGCCGCCTGCGGCAGGATCCGGTCATAGACCTGCAGCAGTGCGATCGGCAGCGCCAGCGCCAGGATGGTGAGGAGAAGGGTGGCCAGCAGCAGTGCCGGCAGCGTGCCCGCGCCATGGCGGAGGACGGCGGCGCGGAGCGGCGCGGCGAGCCAGCGCCGGTCCGGGGCCGGCCGGCCATGGCCGGCACCGCCGCGCGGCGCGGGTTGCGGGATCGGTGCAAACGGCAAGGGCGGCACCCGTAGGAATGTGCCGGCCAGGAGGGTCGGCTCCGACCGAACGTTACGCCACGCGCCCTAAGCGAAGATGAATCCCGGTGGCGGAGCCTCCGGGCTGGGGGGCGTGGCGCCCCCCTTCGGCCGTCAGGCCGGCACCATGAAATTGGCCGCGGCCGAGGCCCGGCCGATCAGCGCGGCGAGGGCCGGATCCTCCTGCCCGCGCTCCGCGGTCAGCGCCTCGATCGGGCAGAAATACTCATGCGGCTGCGGCACCTGGCCACGCGCCACAGACTCGTAGTGGCGCTGCTTGAGGCCATACAGCACCCGGACATCGCGCACCGGCAGCACCAGCGGCTCCGTCGGTTCCTCCCGCAGCAGGCGGATCAGGTGCCAGCGGGGGGTGGGGTCGTCGTGCTCGGCGGGCTCCAGCATCCAGCGCACCGGGCAGACGACCAGCAGCGAGGAGGTGGAAGGCGCGAAGCGGGCCCGCTTGTCCTGCAGGTTCTGCACCGTGCCGCAGGCCTCGATGCAGAGGATGTCGGCCCAGCGGTCGCCCGGGTCTGGGCTGAAATGCAGCCAGAGCCCGTCGGGGATGGTGCGGAAGGTGCTGCTGCCGGGCAGCTTCAGGAAGGGCTGGCCGAGGAAATTGGCGACGCCGGGCCGGGCGCGGAGCCAGGTGCCCGGCTGGCGCTGGGTGCGCGGGGCGCCCGGGGGGCGCTGCGGCCACTGCCGGAGCCGCCGCCGCACGAGGTCATCGAGAGGCCAGGTGCTGTGGGCCGGTCGACTGTCGCGCATAAGTTTAATCCTTCCTTTGTATATCAACCATAAGTAGGACAAAACCAGGGACTCCGACGGTTATCAAGAGGTTTGTGCTCGATCCGTTAAGATTTTTCGCGTTATGGTTGATGTGGTTGTCCGGTAATGCGCGCGTAAAGGCTGCCATGTGGACTCGTCCAGCCCAGCAGGAGAGGACTCGCCGGGTGGGATTCCCACCGTCACGAGCTTTCGGATTCAACAGCTTGTAGGCATTTCCTGATGAAGCGCCCGAAGTTCTGTCCCACAACCGGCCGTGGACTGGGCCGCAGACGCAAGAAGGCCCCGCCCGCTTGCGCGGACGGGGCCTTCCCGTAGACCAGGAAGCGCCGCGGTCGCGGCGCGCTTCGGCTCAGCCGCGGGCGTTCAGCGCCCGGTAGTCGCGCTGGCTCGGGCCCGTGTAGATCTGGCGCGGGCGGCCGATGCGCTGCGTCGGGTCCTCGATCATCTCCTTCCACTGGCTGACCCAGCCGACCGTGCGGGCCACCGCGAAGATCACGGTGAACATGCTGGTGGGGATGCCCATCGCCTTGAGGATGATGCCCGAGTAGAAATCCACGTTCGGGTAGAGCTTGCGGGAGACGAAGTAGTCGTCCTCCAGCGCGACCTTCTCCAGCGCCATGGCCAGGTCAAGCAGCGGCTCGTCCTTGATGCCGAGCTCCGCCAGCACCTCGTGGCAGGACTGCTGCATGATCTTCGCACGCGGGTCGAAGTTCTTGTAGACCCGGTGGCCGAAGCCCATGAGCTTCACGCCGGAGTTCTTGTCCTTCACCTTCTCGATGAAGCCCGGGATGTTGTCCACATGCCCGATCTCACCGAGCATCTTCAACACCGCCTCGTTCGCGCCGCCATGCGCCGGGCCCCAAAGGGCGGCGATGCCGGCGGCGATGCAGGCGAAGGGGTTTGCGCCGGTGGAGCCGGCCAGCCGCACCGTGGAGGTCGAGGCGTTCTGCTCGTGGTCGGCATGCAGGACCAGGATGCGGTCCATCGCTTTCGCCAGCACCGGGGAGACCTGGTAGGGCTCGGCCGGCACCGCGTTCAGCATGTAGAGGAAGTTCGCCGCGTAATCGAGGTCGTTGCGCGGATACACGAAGGGCTGGCCGAGGCTGTACTTGTAGGCCATCGCGGCGATGGTCGGAACCTTGGCGATCAGGCGAAAGGCCGCGATCTCGCGCTGCCGCGCGTCGCTCATGTCGATGTTGTCGTGGTAGAAGGCTGCCAGCGCGCCGACCACGCCGCACATGATCGCCATCGGGTGCGCGTCCCGGCGGAACCCGTCGTAGAAGCGGCGGATCTGCTCATGCACCATCGTGTGGTAGGTGACGCCCTTGCGGAATTCCTTCAGCTGCGCCGCATTCGGCAGGTCGCCGTTCATCAGCAGGTAGCAGACCTCGATGAAGTCGGAGTTCTCCGCCAACTGCTCGATCGGGTAGCCGCGATACAGCAGCACGCCTTCGTCGCCGTCGATGTAGGTGATCTGGCTCTCGCAGCTGGCGGTCTCGCCATAGCCGGGGTCGAAGGTGAAGACGCCGAGATCGGCGTAGAGCTTGCGGATGTCCACCACGTCCGGGCCGATCGCCCCCTTGAGCACCGGCAGCTTGGTGCTTCGGTTCGTGCCGTCGAGCGTGAAGGTGACGGAGCCGTTGGGGGTCGTTGCCATGCTCTGCTTCCTCAAGGGCCGGCGCACCGGCTTGGGGGCCGCGCGGGACAGACTGATCGCGGCACCGTTATGGTGCGGCGCAATGTAATGGCGTGCCAGCCGCCTTGGCAACGTGGCCTGGACGCCTTGGATGTCGCAGGATCGCGTGACCGGCCGCGTTGGGTCCGGCGGGCCGCGTCAGTTGCGCTGGCGCCAGTCCTCCGGCCGCCCGAAGCCGCCGGCCCAGAGGCCGCGCGCCGCGCGACGGGCCTCCGCCTCCTTCGCCAGCAGGTCGGCATCATCGGCGCCGGCCAGCGCCCAGCCGGCGGTGACGAGCCCGGCGTTCAATTCCGCCCCGCCCGCGCTGCAGAGGCCGAGCCCGCGCCCGAAGCGGTCGCGCCCCGCCACAAGGCAGACCACGGAGCGGCCGTTCACGAGCCGGGACAGCGCCTCGGCCGCCGCCGCGCCGCAATCGAACCAGCGGCCGGCCGCGTCGGCGCAGTTCTCACCGCGCTCCGGCGCCTCCACGCCGGCGAGGCGGACCGTGCGGTCGCCAAGGCGCAGCGTCTCGCCATCCACCACCCGGACCTCGGCGGCGAGCGCCGACCAGTCCTGCTCGCGCGGTGCGGAACCCATGAGGTCCGGCGGCACCCCGATCCCGGAGAGCAGGGCGACCATGGCCACGCCGGCAGCGACCAGCGCCGGCGTGCGCCAGCGACGGGGAGAGGCGGCGGGGCGGAAGATTCGACGAGGACTGCGCACGGCTTGGGAAACAAAATGGGGTGCCCTAGGCCTACCCTGAGGAGGGTGGAGCTTGCAAGCCCCAGCTCAACTAACACGCGAAGTAAAGAAATGCGCGCTCAGGATTGATTCCAAAAGATTCCTTCGTCGAGCAGATCTTTCCAGGCCGCGGCAGCCTTGCTGCGCGCCCGCCGCGCCTTCGCCAGGGTCCAGCCCTCCGCGACGCCCGCCGCCCATTGCAGGTTCCCGCCGCCCTTGGCGGTCAATCCGGCCATCAGGTCCCGTGCCACGGAGGCGTCATTGGCAAGCCCGAAGGCATCCTGGACTTCCGCCAGGCATCCGAGGAAGCGCTTCGCCCGCTTGCGGCTCCAGAGCGGCGCGAAGAGCTCCGCCGCGTAACGCATGCGCTTGCCTTCGATCCGCAGGGCGTGGAACTCGGGATCCGGCAGGTCGGCGATTTGCCTCCCCGGCAACGTCAGGCGCTTCCAGCGCCTGTCCAGCACCTTGGCGCCGAACTCACCCAAGGGCTGGGTCCGGCGGTCGGCCTGGCCGTCCCCGCTCTCCTCGCGCCAGGGGCGGTGGGTGGCGAGGGCGACCGCGGACCAGGCCAGGCGGCGCAGCTCCGGCCCCTCCAGCACGGGCCGCAACGCCGCATAGGCGCTCTCGCGCTTGTGGCGGGCGGCACGCAGCAGGGCGGCGATCCGTGCATCCTCCGGCAGGGCCTCGGCGATCTCCGCCCCAAGCCCGCCGAGCCATACATCCCAGTCCCGCGCCGGGCCGAGCACCTTCGCCATCTCCCGCAGGCCCGCATCGAACCGGCGCAGCGAGGGCCCGTCGCAGGCCGGGCGGAACACCCGCAGCAACGAGCGGAGCCGGCGCATCGCGACGCGCATCTGGTGGACGCCTTCTGGCGAGGTGCCGGCATGGGCGCCCGGCGCGTGCCAGAGCAGCACCTCGGTCAGGTGGCCGAGCGCCAGGCACAGCGCCGTCTCCACGTCGAGAGACGGATCGAGCACCGGTGCCCCCAGGCGGCGCGGGCGCAGCGCCTCGCCCCGCGCCAGGGCGCGTCCTTCTTCCGCGAGCGCGGCGCGCGCCGGCAGCAGCGGCACGGTTTCCGCCAGGGCGGCCATCGTCTCCAGCACCGCGGACGGCTCGCCCGTGAGGGTGAGCCTTGCGGCGGGGCGCTCCTCCGCGACGCTGCGAAGCCGGCCCTTGAGCAGCGCCGCTTCGACGCCACCGCGGAGGACGAGGCGGGTGAGCGTGCCGGCGAAGCCCGCAACCGGCATCACCGCGCCGTCCCCGGCCTCCGCCGGCAAGGCCGCAGGGCCGATCTCGTCGAGCGTCGGTGGCGGCGTGCCCGGCAGCCATGTCGATCCAGCCTGCGGAAGGACGCGGATCAGCCGTCTTGGTCCGCGCCGGCCCTGCTCCAACGCCAGGCCTTCCCCGGCCAGCGCACCTTCGGCGGTGTCGAGCCAGGAGAGGCCGACCGGTCGCCCACGGCTGCGCCCGGCGCGCCGGTCCGCCAGCGGTCCGTTGCGGAGCAGGCTTTCCGCCGCCGCCGGCGGCAGGGCGGCTTCCAGCACGAGGACGGCGCCCGGCGCCGGGGCCTCGGAAGGCGTCGCGCCGGGAGCCTCCTGTGCGGGTGGAGCGCCGCTCAGCTTGGTGTCTCCGTCATGTCGCCGGCTTCCGCGCTGGGCAGGTCGGCGGGGGCGAGCATGCGCAGGAGCCGTCCGCCGCCCGCCTCCAGCAGCCGCCAGGGCAGGGCGACGCTGAACTCGGTGAGCGTCGCGGTCGGGTAGGAGAGGGCGAGCCGCGCGGCCATCGGCCCGCCGCCGGCCATCCCGGCCGGGCCGACAAGGGCCATCGCCAACTCGTGCAGACCGGGATTGTGGCCGATCAGCAGCACGCTCCGCGCGGTCTCCCGCACGCCGCGCAGCGTCTCCAGCAGCGTCTGCCAGGGGGCGAGGTAGAGCGCGTCCATCGGCTCGACCAGCGGCGAGCCGTCGAGCGGCCCGATCGCCTCCAGCGTCTGCAGGGTGCGGCGGGCGGAGGAGACGAGCACCACGTCCGGCGCCAGGCCGAGCTCGCGCATCGCCTCGGCCATGGCGGCGGCGTTGCGGCGGCCGCGCGCATTGATCGGCCGCGCATGGTCCGGCAGGCGCGGATCGTCCCAGGAGGACTTGGCGTGCCGCAGCAGCAGCAATTGTCGCATGGGCCGGCATCCTAAGCACGGTCGCGGGCGCCTGTCTGCCTCGGCGGGGTTTCCGTCGTGAGGGACCACCCCATCTGCGGCCGGCCTGGGGAGTTGAGCGGGGTATGTCGGGACGGATCTTGGTGTTCGGCGCAACCGGCGGGATCGGCGGCGCGCTGGCGCGGCGGCTGGCCGCGCGCGGGGCGGCGCCATTCCTGGTGGCGCGGGATGCGGCGAGACTGCAGGCGCTGGCGGACGAGCTTGGCGCCGGCTGGCAGGCGGCGGATGTGACGGACGCCGCGGCCCTGCGCAGCGCGGTGGCGGCGGCAGGCAGCCCGCTGGCGGGGCTGGCCTTCTGCGTCGGCTCGATCCTGCTCAAGCCGCTGGCACGCCTTACCGAGGCGGATTTCGCCGAAACCTTCCGGCTGAACGCCCTGGCGCCCGCGCTGGCCGTGCAGGCCGCGCAGCCTGCCCTGGCGGCGGGTCGCGGCAGCGTGGTGCTGTTCTCCTCCGTCGCGGCGCGCCGCGGTTTCCCGAACCACGCCGCGATCGGCGCGGCCAAGGCGGCGGTCGAGGGGCTGGCGGTGTCGCTGGCGGCGGAACTCGCCCCCAACGTCCGGGTGAACGTCGTCGCGCCGAGCCTGACGAAAACGCAACTCGCGGAGCCCTTGACCCGCAGCCCGCAGATGGCAGAGGCCATCGCGAAGCAGCACCCGATGCAGCGCCTCGGCGAGGCGGAGGATGCGGCTGCCCTGGCGGACTTCCTGCTCTCCGACGCGGCGGGCTGGATGACCGGCCAGGTGATCGGGGTGGATGGCGGGCGCGGGGCGCTGGCCGGGAAGGGATGAGCGAATGCTGCTGCGCCGTGCACTGTTCGGGCTTGCGCTGCTGCCGCTGCTGGACGACCGGGCGCTGGCCGCGCCGGCCGACCTCGCCTTCAAGGTGATCCGGGAGGGGCGGGAGGTCGGCACGCATCGCGTGACCTTCCGCGACGATGGCGGGCTGCTGCGCGCCCGCAGCCAGGTGCGCATCGCCATCACCCTCGCGGGCTTCACGGTGTTCCGATACAGCCACGAGACCGAGGAAGCCTGGCAAGGCGAGCGGCTGGTCGGGCTGGCCAGCCGCCTGGATCGCAACGGGCGGCAGAGCGGCTGCGAGGTGCGCGCGGAAGGCGACGGGCTACGCCTGCGTGGCTCCGCCGGTGACGTCCTGCTGCCGGCCGCGGCGGCCCCCCTGACCTGGTGGCGCGCGGCGAGCTTCGCGCCCGGCGTTCCGCTGTTCGACCCGCGCGAGGGGCGCCCGGTGGAGCCGCGGTTGGAACGGCGGCCGGAAGCGGGCGGGCAGCGCGTGACGCTGGTCGGCGGGGAGGGGGCGGTGATCCTCTACGACGGCCGCGGCGCCTGGGTGGGGTTCGAGACCACCGGCGAGGATGGCAGCGCGATCCGGTATGCGCGGGGGTAGCGCCCGCGCCCGCCGGGAGGCTTCCGGGCCGGCCCTGCGTGTCGTCCTCGGCGACCAATGCTCCGACACGCTCAGCGCGCTGGACGGCATGGGCGCCGAAGACGTCGTGCTGATGGCGGAGGTGCGGGCGGAGTGCACCTATGTCCGCCACCACAAGCAGAAGATCGCGCTGGTGCTCTCCGCGATGCGTCACTTCGCGGCGCGGCTGCGCGCCCGCGGCCTGCGCGTGGACTACGTGACGCTCGACGATGCCGCCAACACGCAGACCCTGGCCGGCGAGGTGGCGCGCGCGGCGACGCGGCACGGCGCAACGCGGATCGTCTGCACCCATCCCGGCGAGTGGCGCGTGCTGCAGGACATGCGGGGCTGGGAGGCGGCGACGGGCCTGCCGGTGGAGATGCGGGAGGATACCCGCTTCCTCTGCACGCTCGACCGCTTCCGCGCCTGGGCAGGCACGCGCAAGCAGCTGCGCATGGAATTCTTCTACCGCGAGATGCGGCGCGAGAGCGGCATCCTGATGGAGGCGCCGGACCAGCCGACGGGCGGGCAGTGGAACTTCGACCACGACAACCGCGCGGCACTGCCGAAGGGCATGGTGCCGCCGAAGCCGCGGCGCTTTCCGCCCGACGCCGTGACGCGGGATGTCATGGCGCTGGTCGCGCGCGCATTCCCCGACCATTTCGGCGCGCTCGACGCCTTCGCCTGGCCGGTGACGGCCGAGGACGCGGAGGCCGCGCTCGAGGATTTCGTCGCGCATCGGCTGCCCGATTTCGGCAGCTACCAGGACGCGATGGCGGAAGGCGAGCCCACGCTGTTCCACGCGCTGATCGGCGCGGCGCTGAATGTCGGCATCCTCGATCCGCGCGAGGCCTGCGCGGCGGCGGAGCGGGCGTATCGCCGTGGCGATGCGCCGCTGAACGCGGTGGAGGGGTTCGTGCGGCAGATTCTCGGCTGGCGGGAATATGTGCGCGGCATCTACTGGCTGCGGATGCCGGCCTATCGCGAGACCAATGCGCTGGAGGCGCGCCGGAAACTGCCCTGGTTCTACTGGTCGGGCGAGACGGAGATGGCCTGCCTGCGCGCCGCCATCGGCCAGACCCGTGACCTCGCCTATGCGCATCACATCCAGCGGCTGATGGTGACGGGCAATTTCGCACTGCTCGCCGGGCTCGATCCGGCCGAGGTGAACGAGTGGTACATGGTCGTCTATGCCGACGCCTATGAATGGGTGGAGCTGCCCAACACGCATGGCATGGCACTGCATGCCGATGGCGGGGTGATGGCGTCGAAGCCCTATGCGGCGAGCGGCGCCTACATCAACCGCATGTCGGACCATTGCCGCGGCTGCGCCTTCGACGTGAAGGCGGCGACGGGCGCGCGCGCGTGCCCGTTCAACTTCCTCTACTGGGATTTCATCGCGCGCCATGCGGAGCGGCTGGCGCGCAACCCCCGCATGGCGATGCCGCTGCGTACGCTGGCGAAGATGGACCCGGTGAAGGTCCGCGCGATGCGCGACCAGGCACGCGCCTTCCTCGACGGGCTGGACGCGGGGGCGGAGCCGGCGGGAGCGCAGGCGCGGCTGTTGTAGGCGCAATCCATTCGGCTCAGTCGGTCGCGCCCCCACCCCGACCCTCCCCCGCACGCGGGGGAGGGAGAATGAGGGTCAGCCCCGTGCGCGGCGCTGCTCGGGGTGCAGCGCCGCGCCCAGGATGTGCGCGCTTTTCCCGATCACATGCGCCGCGCCGCCGACGATCAGCGGATCGGGCGTGTGCACCACCGCGGCGTCCTTGCCCGGATAGGGCAGCACATCCAGGAAGTGGCGCATCGCCTCCAGCCGGGCGCGGCGCTTGTCGTTCGACTTCACGATGGTCCAGGGCGCGTCGGCGGTGTCGGTGTAGAAGAACATCGCCTCCTTCGCCTCGGTGTAGTCGTCCCACTTGTCGAGGCTCGCCTTGTCGATCGGCGAGAGCTTCCACTGCTTCAGCGGATCGGTCCCGCGCGATTCGAAGCGGCGCAGCTGCTCGTCGCGCGTCACGCTGAACCAGAACTTGAACAGCCGGATGCCGCTGCGCACCAGCATGCGTTCCAGGTCGGGCGCCTGGCGCATGAATTCGAGGTAGTCGGTGGGCGAGCAGAAGCCCATCACGCGCTCCACGCCCGCGCGGTTGTACCAGGAGCGGTCGAAGAAGACCATTTCGCCGCCCGCGGGCAGGTGCTCCACATAGCGCTGGAAATACCATTGCGTGCGCTCGCGCTCCGAAGGCTTCTCCAGCGCGACGACGCGCGCCCCGCGCGGATTGAGATGCTCCATGAAGCGCTTGATCGTGCCGCCCTTGCCCGCGGCGTCGCGGCCCTCGAACAGGATCACCACGCGCTCGCCGGCGGCTTTCACCCAGGCCTGCGCCTTCAGCAGCTCGACCTGCAGCGGCGTGACGCGCTGGAGGTATTCCTTTTCCGTCAGCCGCGTGGCGTAGGGATACTCGCCCGTCTCGAAGCTGCGCCGCACCGCTTCCGGATCGTGGCGGAGCGCCGCGGCGCGCGGCGGGCGTGTCAGCTCGGCCGCGGCGCCGCCGATGCTGCGCGCGCCCTCCGGCGCCGTCTCGGGGCTGGCGGCGGGGGCCGGCGGGCGGGCGATATCGTCTGGCATGGACGCCTCCGGTCGGTTGCGACCGGCGCAGTCTGCACCCGGCGCGGGTGCCTCGGGCTGATCCATGTCAATCCGATGACAGTTTCTGACCGCGCCGCGTCAGGCCCAGGAGGGCAGGTCGATCCAGGCCAGATGCCCGCCCTTGCCAGCGCCGCAATCGAGGAAGACGCACCGGCCGCCCAGCAGCCCGTCGGTGACATAGGGACGGCCATCGGTGGACCGCCGCTCATGGCCGCAGACCACCAGCATGTCGCGCGGGATCCGGTCCACCCAGTCATGCAGCCGCTCCGGCGAGCCGTCCGGCCGCGTCCGGCCGGTGACCTGACCGTAGATGGCGCGGGTGACGAGCCCGGCGGGGCGCGTCGCGCCGGCATCGGGGGGCGGGGCGGCGTGCAGCATGCCGGGATGGAAGCCGCCATGGACGAAGACGCGGCCGCCGTCGCGGATCCAGGCCGGGGCGCGGGCGATCTCGGCGATGGCGCGGGCCTTCAGCGCCTCCCCGTCCGGTGCTGCGTCGAGCTGCGTGAGCGTGCGGCCGAGGCCCTCGGCCTGGATACGGACGGGTGATCCGATCAACGCCCGGCGCAGCTTGTGGTCGTGGTTCCCCAGCAGGAACAGGCCCTGGCCGGCATCCATCAGCGCGAACATCCGGCGCAGCACGCCGGGGCTGTCCGGTCCGTGGTCGGTGAGGTCGCCGAGCTGCAGGACGAACATGTCCTGGGCCAGGGCGCCTTCGACCGCTGCGCCGAAGGCCTCGGCCTCGCCATGCACGTCGGCCACCACGCGCAGCCCGGCGAAGCCGCGCCAGACATGGCCGGGCGGCCCGCTCACGCCGCGTCCGCGCTGTCCGGGCGGAGCGCGGCGAGCGCCGCAAGCGCCCGCGCCCGCCCCTCGGCCGCGTCCACGACGGGCCGGGGATAGTCGTGCCCGAGCCGCAGGCCGGCGGCGGCGAGCACCGGCGCCGGGGCTTCCCAGGGGCGGTGGATGAAGGCGTCGGGCAGCCTCGCGAGCTCCGGCACCCAGCGGCGCACATAGGCGCCCGCGGGGTCGAACTTCTCGCCCTGCAGCACGGGGTTGAACACGCGGAAATAGGGCGCGGCGTCGGTGCCGCAGCCCGCCACCCACTGCCAGGAGGCGCTGTTGGAGGCGAGGTCGGCGTCGAGCAGCGTGTCCCAGAACCAGGCGGCGCCGTCGCGCCAGGGCTGCAGCAGGTGCTTCACCAGCAGGCTCGCCGCCACCATGCGCACGCGGTTGTGCATCCAGCCGCTGCGCCAGAGCTGGCGCATGCCGGCATCCACGATGGGATAGCCGGTGCGGCCCTGCTGCCAGGCCGCCAGCAGCGGCGCATGCGGCTGCCAGGGAAATTTTTCGTAGGCCGGCCTGAGGCAGCGCTCCGGCAGCTCGGGCCGGTGCCAGAGCAGGTGATACGAGAATTCCCGCCAGAGGATCTCCTTCAGGAAGGTCTCCGCGCCGCTGCCCTGCGCCGCCTGGCTTGCGGCATTCCAGACTTGCCGCGCAGAAACCTCGCCCCAGCGGAGATGCGGCGACAGGCCGGAGGATCCCTCGACGCCGGGCAGGTTGCGCGCTGCGTCGTAGCGGGCGATCGGGCCGGCGGCGAAGCGGGCGAGGCGTGCCTGGGCCCCGGCCTCGCCGGGCTGCCAATGGGCGGGGAACCCCGCGGCCCAGTCGGGCTCGCCGGCGACGGGGTAGAGGCCGAGGCTGTCCAGCGTCTCCCCGCCCGCGGGCGGCTCGGCGCCCGGGATGGCGGCGGGAGCGGGCAGGGGCATTCCAGGCTCGCCCGCCGCCAGCATGGCCTTCGCGAAGGGGGTGTAGACGGCATATGGCTTCCCGCTGCCGGAACCGAAGCCATGCGGCTCCCGCAGCACGACCGTGGTGTGCAGCCGCAGCGCCCGGCCGGCATCCTGCAGCGCCTCATGCACGCGGCGCGACTGGTCCCGCGCCCAGGGCTCGACGGCGCGCCCGGCATGGACGGTGGCGGCGCCAAGGCCGGCCGCAAGCGCCGGCAGGATGGTCTCGGCACGGCCCTTGGCGAGCAGCAGCGGCGCGCCGCGGCCGGCGAGGCTTTCGGCAAGGGAGGCGAGGCTCTGCCTGAGCCACCAGCGGCTCGCCCCACCATAGGCCTGGGCGCCCGCCGCCCCGTCGTCCAGCACGAAGACCGGCAGCACGCGCCCGCCCCCCTCCAGCGCCGCAGCCAGGGCGGCATGGTCGGCGAGGCGGAGGTCGTGGCGGAACCAGAGAAGCTGAGTCGTCATGCCGGGGAATGTGGGGCGGCGGCGCCGGAACGGGAGCATCCGGCGACGACGGCGCTGAACCAATCCGCCGGGGCGGCGTTTCCAGCGCGTTCGGACGGGCCTGCAACGAGGCTGGCAGGCCCCCGCAACCCATCAACTGATAAGGATGATGACATGACCTCCCTGAAGAGGCGTGGGTTCCTCGCGTTCGGCTCCCTTGCCGCCGGCTCGCTGGCCGCCCCCGCCGCCTTGCGCGCCCAGCCGCAATCCGCGCGCACGCTCGCCGACACCCTGGCCGCCGACACGCGCTTCTCGCGGTTCCTGGACCTGATCGTCCGGCTGAGCGCGCAGTCGCTGTTCCAGCAGGCGGCGCCCATGACAGTGTTCGCGCCGGTGGACCAGGCATTCATGGGCGCCCCGGCCGGCCTGCTGCAGGACCTGGTGGGCACCGTCGGCTCGGGCAACACGACCAATGACTCCGAGAACCAGCGCGGGCTGGCGCTGATCCGCAACCACATGGTCGCCGGCGCCTTCTCGCCGCAGCAGCTGGCCGGCAACGACCGGCGGCTGGCGAGCGTGAATGGCGGCGACCTGCAGATCTCCGGCGCGCCCGGCAGCCTGACGATCCGCAACCCCGCTCCGGGCACTCAGATCGGTGCCTTCGGCGCGGCCGGCATGCAGGCCGCGCTGCCGGCGCAGGTGCTTGGCAGCCCGGTGCTGGCCAGCAACGGGGTGATCTACCCGATCAGCCAGATCATCTGGCCGTGACGGCGTGGCGATGGCCTGGCGGCGGCGCCGTCAGGCCATCGCGCCCGCCGCATGCCGCAGCGGGCCGGTCGGGAAGCTGAACAGGCGGCCGCTGCCGAGCAGGAAGGCTCGGCCCCCGCGCGGAAAAAGCCGCGCGATCGCCGGATCGGCGATGTCGAGCCCGCCGGTGTAGGCGCCGAAGGCCGGCAGCAGCAGGCGCTTCGCGTCGGCGACGAAGCAGGGCCGCGTCACGCCGCCGGCTCGCGTCGGCATGGTGGCCTTCGGGTGGAAATGGCCCGAAAGCTCGCCCGTGGCGCCGGGCTGCGCGACGTGCCGGAAGACCAGCCGCTCCAGCCGCCATTCCGCGACCGCGATGCCCGGCAGCCCCACCGGCGGCGCCGGATCGTGGTTGCCCAGCACCCAGACCACCTCGATCCCGCCGAGAAGGCGCAGCAGCAGCGCGGCGTCGCCTGGCGAAAGGCGCGTGCAGCCCGTCGCGTCATGAAAACTGTCGCCGAGCAGCACCAGGCGCTGCGGCCGCCAGCGCCGAAGCGCGAGGCCGAGGCGCTCAAGCGTCTCCTTCGTGTCGTAGGGCGGCAGCATCGCGCCGCGCGCGGCGAAGTGGCTGCCCTTCTCGAGATGCAGGTCGGACACCGCCAGCAGCTTCTGGGCGGGCCAGGCGACATGGCCGGCGGGATCGAGCATCAGGCGCTCGCCGGCGAGGTGGATGGGCGCGGCGATCATGAGGTGGGCGTGGCCAGGCCTTTCGGGGCTTTCCAGGGTAGCCGGCGGCGATTGTCGCGGGCGCGGTCGCGCGGGCGACGTACACGGTCGCGATCGCCGCGGGCGGGGATGTGGTCTGTCAGCTCGGCGAGCGTCTCGCTGAAGAGTTCCGCGCCCTCCGTCACCTCCTCGACCATCGCGGCGGCTTCGGCAAGCAGCGCGTCCTCGGCGCCGCCGGCGACCCATTCGCGGCCCTTCTCGATCAGCGAAGGCACGGCGAGCGGGGAGACGCGGTCCAGCGCGCGATGGATGATGCCGCCCCGCCGCGCGCGTTCCAGCACGAGCCCGATGCGCGCCACGTCGGTCAGGCCCGTGGCGGCTTCCTGCCGCGTGGCGCGCAGCAGGATGTGCTGCGGCTCGTGCTTGCGCAGCACGTCGTAGATCAGGTCGGCCGACATCGTCATCTGGCGCCTGGATTTCTCCTGGTTCGGATGGTTCTTCTCGATCAGGCCCGCGACGATGGCGATGTTCCGGAAGCTGCGGCGAAGCATGGAGGAATCGGCCATCCATTCCTCCAGCTCCTCGCCCAGCAGATCCTCCTCGAACAGGCGCTCGACCCCGGTGGGCTCGAAGGCGGACCAGGCGGCCATCACGTAGTCGGTGGCGAGATAGCCGAGCGGCGCCATGCCGAGGCGTTCCATGCGCTTCGTCACCAGCATCCCCAACGTCTGGTGAGCCAGCTTCCCCTCGAAGCCATAGGCCAGCAGGAAAAACTTGCCGCCGCGGGGGAAGGTCTCGACCAGCAGCCCGTCCTTCGGCGGCAGGGTGGAGAGGTGGCGCTGCAGGCGCAGCCATTCCTGCACCGGCTCCGGCAGGTGCTTCCACGCCTTGGGATCGGCGAGGATGCCGCGCACGCGGGCGGCGAGCCAGGTGGAGAGCGGCATGCGGCTGCCGCCATAGACGGGCACGCGCGGCTCCCCGCCGCTCGCGCGCGAGCAGAGCGCGACGAGGCCGTCCAGCCCTTCGAAGCGCAGGAGCTGGCCCGCGAAGATGAAGGCATCGCCGGGGGTCAGGGACGAGACGAACCATTCCTCGACCTCGCCCAGCACCGGCCCGCCGCGTAGCCGCACCTTCAGCATCGGCAGGTCCACGATGGTGCCGAGGTTCATCCGCAGCTGCCGTGCGACCGCGTTGGAGCGCACATGCACGCGGCCTTCGGCATCGCGGAACAGGCGGCGGAAGCGGTCGTAGTTGCTGAGCGCGTAGCCGCCATCCTCGACGAAGCGCAACGCATCGTCGAAGTTTTCGCGCGTCAGCATCGAATAGGGCGCGGCGCGCCTGACCTCGGCATAGAGATCGTCCGGCAGGAAGGGCCCGGCGACGGCAACGGCCAAAATGTGCTGGCAGAGGACGTCGAGGCCGCCGGGGCGGGGCGGGTCGCCGTCCAGTTCCTGCGCGCCGATCGCCTGGCGCGCGGCGATGCACTCCACCACCTCGAAGCGGTTGGCGGGGACGAGCACGGCGCGGGAGGGCTCGTCCATGCGGTGATTGGCCCGGCCGATGCGCTGCAGCAGCCGCGCGACGCCCTTGGGCGCGCCGACCTGCACCACCTGGTCCACCGCGCCCCAGTCGATGCCGAGATCGAGCGAGGCGGTCGCGACCACGGCGCGCAGCTTCCCCGCCGCCATCGCGGCTTCCACCTTGCGCCGCTGCTCGACGGTGAGCGAGCCGTGGTGCAAGCCGATCGGCAGGTTGTCGTCGTTGAGCCGCCACAGCGCCTGGAAACACAGCTCGGCCTGGGCGCGGGTGTTGACGAAGACGATGGTGACGCCGGCTTCGCGGATGCGGCGATAGACCTCCGGCATGGTGACGAGGCCCATCTCGCCGCCCCAGGGCAGGCGGCCCTCGGGCAGCAGCAGGTCGATCTGCGGCTCCGCGCCGCCCGCGCCGACCACCAGCGCCACGTCATCCGGGCGCGCGGTGGTGGAGAGATAGGCGCGCAGCGGATCGGGATGCGCGACGGTGGCGGAAAGCCCGACGCGCCGCATGCCGGGCACCAGCGTGGCGAGACGCGCGAGGCCGAGGGCGAGCTGGTCGCCGCGCTTGGTGCCGGCGAGGGCGTGGATCTCGTCCACCACGACTGCGCCGAGGCCGGCGAACAGCTCCGGCGCATCCTCGAGCGTCAGCAGCAGGGCGAGGGATTCCGGCGTGGTCAGCAGGATCTGCGGCGGGTCCTGGCGCTGTCGGGCGCGGCGATTGGCGGGCGTGTCCCCGGTGCGCGTCTCGATCCGCAGGCCGAGCCCCATCTGCTCGACCGGCGTCATCAGGTTGCGCGCGATGTCCACCGCGAGCGCCTTGAGCGGCGAGACATAGAGGGTGTGCAGGCCGGGTCGCGGCCTGGCGTGCAGGTCCACCAGGCTCGGCAGGAAGCCGGCAAGCGTCTTGCCGCCGCCGGTCGGCGCGATCAGCAGCGCGCTCTCGCCGCGGCGTGCGGCATCGAGCAGCGCAAGCTGGTGCGGCCGCGGCGCCCAGCCGCGCCCGGCGAACCAGCCGGCAAAAGGTTCCGGCAATGTTCCCATACGGCGGCGAATATGGCGCCGCTTTCGCCAGCCGGGAAGGGCGGGTCAGCCCGCCGTCGCCGCGCGGTCCAGCAGCGTCTCGGCCAGGCGGCGCAACGCGGGCAGCGCGTCCGGCGCGATCTCGAGGTCGTTGCCGCGGTTGTTCGCCACCACCCAGGACTCGCCCACCTGGTCCACCACGGCGATGGCGTAGGGGAAGCCGCGGAACATGGCGATGTCGGCATAGCTGCGGGAGCGGCGGATGTACTGGGTGCTGGTGATCTCCAGCATGGCCGTGCCGGGGCGGCAGAAGATGGCGTTGGTCAGGCCGGCGCCATGCACGCCGACGACCAGCCGCGCCTCCGCCATCAGGCGCATCTGTTCCTCGACCTTCATGCCGGTGAAGCG
This sequence comes from Falsiroseomonas bella, assembly GCF_003173615.1. Taxonomy (GTDB): domain Bacteria; phylum Pseudomonadota; class Alphaproteobacteria; order Acetobacterales; family Acetobacteraceae; genus Falsiroseomonas; species Falsiroseomonas bella. Next base: position 586,604 of record NZ_QGNA01000002.1, read on the forward strand.
CACCGATTCGAGGCCGAGCGGCGCGAAGGCCTCGAGCAGCGCGTCCTCGTTCACCAGGCACCGGTTGTCCACGTCGCGGCGGGAGACCAGCAGGGCGCGGCCCGGCCCGCGCGGCATGGCCGCGACCTCGGCCGCGATGCGCTCCAGGAAGACGGCGGTGGTCGGCTTGACGCGGGTGAAGGTCTGCCCGACGCCGCGCCAGTCCAGGAAGAAGAGGCCCTGGTCCATGTCGAAGCGGGGCTTCTCCATGGCCTGCACCAGGGGCAGGAGATCGGGGAAGAAGCGGGCGATCGACTCCATCACGAAGGGCTGGGGCGCCGGCTGGCTGATGACGATGCGGTCGAGCGGGCCGAGGCCGAGGCGGCGATAGGCCGCCAGCGCCTCCAGCCGCGGCAGCGATTCCGTCATCCAGTGGAAGTAGTTGCGGAAACCGGGGGTGTGGATCAGGGCCGTGGCGCCCGGCAGGCGTGGCAGCTTGCCGCGGGCGCGCAGCAGGTCGAAGGGCGGCGCCGTCTCGCGCATCGTCTCGAAGCGGTTGTGGTGGACCGAGCCCGGCACCAGGTGCCCGCCGGCCCAGATGGCGCCGCCGTTCATCGCGGCGTCCACCGCGCGCAGCAGCGGGTCGGGCTTCAGCGGCACCGGCGCGGCGTATTGCTGCGCCATGAAGCGGCTGTCGGCGGCGAAGGCGGCCGCGCCGGAGAAGGGCGGGTGCTCCTCCTCGCGGCGGCGCAGATCCACCAGGGGAAAGGGGCGGCGCTGCAGGGTCCGGGCAGCCGGCTGCAGGCCGGGAAGGACCTCTTCCACCGCCAGGCCGCGCAGGGCGGCGGCTGCTCCGTCAGTCATGCGTGGGGCGAGCCCGCCTCCGCCGCGCGATCATGCCGCCTCGATCAACCACGGCCCCGGCTTACCAGCGCGGCCGGCCCGCGGGAAGCCGAGCGCGGTTGATGCGCCATGCCCGCGCCCCACATCGTGCCGGCGAGCCGAGATGACAGCCCCCCACCCCGCCAGCTGGATGCGCGTGACGCCGCAGGGCCTCTACTGCGAGCCGGGCGACTTCTTCGTGGACCCGCCGCGGGCCGTGCCGCGGGCGGTGATCACGCATGGCCATTCCGACCATGCCCGCCCCGACCACGGCGCGGTGCTGGCGACGCCCGAGACCCTGGCGATCATGCGCGCGCGGCTCGGCGAGGATCGCGCTGGGCGCGTGCAGCAGGCGCTGGCGCCGGGCGAGGCCATCACGCGCAACGGCGTCGGCATCCGGCTGGTGCCGGCCGGCCATGTGCTGGGCTCGGCGCAGGTCGTGCTGGACTGGCAAGGCAGCCGCATCGTGATCTCCGGCGATTACAAGCGCCGTCGCGACCCGAGCTGCGCGGCCTTCGAGCCGGTGCCCTGCGACGTCTTCGTCACCGAGGCCACCTTCGCCCTGCCGGTGTTCCGCCACCCCCCCGCCGAGCAGGAGGTCGCCCGGCTGCTGGAGAGCGTGCGGCTGTTCCCGGACCGCGCGCATCTGATCGGCGTCTATGCGCTGGGCAAGTGCCAGCGGCTGATCCGGCTGCTGCGGGAAGCCGGCTGGGACCGGCCGATCTGGCTGCATGGCGGGCTGATGGCGCTCTGCGCGCTGTATGAGGAGCTGGGCGCGAAGCTCGGCGACCTCCGGCCTGTGCCGATGGAGCGCAAGCGCGGCGCCAGCGGGCAGCTGGCGGGCGAGATCGTGCTGGCGCCCTCGGGCGCCGAGGCGACGCCCTGGGTGCGGCGCCTGGCCGAGCCGGTGGTCTGCGCCGCCTCCGGCTGGATGCGGGTGCGGCAGCGGGCGAAGGCGAAGGGGGTGGAACTGCCGCTGATCGTCTCCGACCACGCCGACTGGGCGGAACTGCTGCAAACCGCGGAGGAAGTGCAGGCGCCCGAGATCTGGGTGACGCATGGGCGGGAGGATGCGCTGTGCCATGCCCTGGCGCAGCGCGGCGTGCGCGGCCGCGCGCTGCACCTGGTCGGTCGCGGCGAGGAGGACGAGGAGCCCGAGGCCGCGCCTGCCGCGGCGGACGGCGCATGAGCCTGCCCGCCTTCGCGTCGCTCCTGGAGCGGCTCGTCTTCACGCCGGGCCGCAACGCCAAGCTCTCTCTGCTGCGCCAGTATTTTGCTTCGTCGCCGGACCCGGATCGGGGCATCGGGCTGGCGGCGCTGACCGGGGAACTCACGCTCCGCGCGGCAAAGCCCGCGCTGGTGCGCGACCTGGTTGCGGAGCGCACCGACCCGACGCTGCTGGCGCTCAGCCACGACTATGTCGGCGATTTCGCCGAGACGGTCGCGCTGATCTGGCCGCAGCGGGAGGGCGTGAACGCGCCGCCGCCGGGCCTCGCCGAAGTGGTCGAATGCATGGAGGTGACGCCCAAGGCGGAGCTGCCGGCGATGATCGCGGGCTGGCTCGACACGCTGGATGCCAATGGGCGCTTCGCGCTGATCAAGCTCGTCACCGGCGGGCTTCGCGTCGGCGTCTCCGCCCGCCTCGCCAAGACCGCGCTCGCCGAGTGGTCCGGGCAGGAGGTGGATGCAATCGAGGAGGTCTGGCACGGGCTGGAGCCGCCCTATCGTCCGCTGTTTGCCTGGCTGGAAGGGCAGGGACCGCGGCCCGATCCGCGCGACGCGCCGGTCTTCCGCCCGCTGATGCTGGCGCATCCGCTGGAGGAGGCGGATCTCGGCACGCTCGACCCCGCGACGCATCGCGCGGAGTGGAAATGGGACGGCATCCGCGTGCAGCTCTCGGCGACCGCGGGAGGCCAGCGCATCTGGTCTCGCGGGGCGGAGGACATCTCGGGCAGCTTCCCCGAGATCGTCGAGGCGATGGATTTCCGGGCCGTCGTGGATGGCGAGCTGCTGGTGATGCGCGACGGGGAGGTCGCGCCTTTCGCGGACCTGCAGCAGCGGCTGAACCGCAAGCTCGTCTCGGCGCGGATGATGGCGCAATACCCTGTGGCGGTGCGGCTCTACGACATGCTGTTCGAGGGCGAGGAGGATCTGCGCACGTTGCCCTTCGATGCGCGCCGTGCGCGGCTCGAGGACTGGTTCGCGCGCACGCGGCCCGCGCGCATGGACCTCTCCGAGATGGTGCCCTTCGACAGCGTGCCGCAACTTGAGGAAATCCGGGCCGGTGCGCGGGAGGCGGCGATCGAGGGGCTGATGATCAAGCGCGCCGACAGCGCCTATGTCGCCGGGCGCGTGAAGGGGCTGTGGTGGAAGTGGAAGCGCGCGCCGCTCAGCGTGGATGCGGTGCTGATGTATGCGCAGCGCGGCCACGGCAAGCGCAGCAGCTACTATTCCGACTACACCTTCGGCCTGTGGCGGCCGGACGGGCAGGGCGGCGAGGAGCTGGTGCCGGTCGGCAAGGCCTATTCCGGCTACACCGACCAGGAGCTGCTCTGGCTGGATCGCTGGATCCGCAACAACACCACGGCGCGCTTCGGTCCGGTGCGGGAGGTGGAGAAGGGGCTGGTGATGGAGGTGGAGTTCGATGCGGCGCAGCGCAGCACGCGCCACAAATCGGGCGTCGCGCTGCGCTTCCCGCGCATCGCCCGCATCCGGCGCGACAAGCCGGCGGCGGAGGCCGACCGGCTCGACACGCTGGAGCGGATGATCGTCGGCGCGGCGGAGGAATAGGGCGCCGCGCCCACGGTTCAGGCCGGCTTCGCGCCGCTCTCGGCGATGGCCGCGTGTGCCGAGGCCAGCGCCTCGCGGATCTTCGCTTCCTTCGTCTCGTCGAAGGAGCTGCGCATCAGCGTGCCGCCCGAGCCTTCGAGCGCCGGCAGCACCTTGTCCGCCGTGACCTTGCGGATCAGCAGGAACAGCGCGGCGTTGCCGGCGTGCAGCTCCTTCGCCACGTCCTTCATGAATTGGTCGTTGATGCCGACATCGGTGAGCTTGCCGCTGAGCGCGCCTGAAGCCGCGCCGATCGCCGCACCGGCCAGCGGCATCAGGAAGATCAGCCCGATCAGCGTGCCCCAGAGCGTGCCGCCCGCGGCGCCGGCGAGCGTCGGGCTGAACAGCTGGTTCAGCTTCACCTCGCCATTCGGCTGCTTCACCGCGACCACCGCGTCGCCGAGCTCGATCAGGTATTCGCGCTGCAGGCCGATCAGCTTGCTGCGCATGTCCTCGGCCTGCTTCTCGGTCGGGAAACTGATGACCACAAGGTCCGCCATGTCCTGCCTCCTCTTGCCGCGCGGGCAGCGCGGCTGCCGGCAGCAAAGCACGGCCGGCGGCGGCGGCGCAGGCCCGGCTGCATCCAAATTGTGCGGAGCGTCCCTTTCGCGGCGCGGCGGTTGGCGGCGGTTGGCGGCGCGCGCCGGCGCGCATTAGGCTTGCGCGCCCCAAGGCTGCGCCGGGGCAGAGCTGGGGAGGCACGGGAGCATGAGCGAGGTCGGGGCAGAGACGCAGCGGCCGGCCGCGCCCGCGCCGCCAGCCATGGCCGAGCCGGCCGCGTCCAACTGGCGCCGCACCGCGCTGGTGCATCTGGCCATGGTGGTCGCGGCGCTGCTCGGCATCGCCTACACCAGCCTGGCGCGCCCCGCGGCGGACCAGCCGGGCGGCGGCGTGTTCTGGGTGTGGATCGCCCTGGTGCCGGCCTATTTCGCGGCCTGCCTCTGGCATGGCTGGGCCCGCGCATCGGCAGAGCGCATGCGCACCCGGCTGGTCGTCACCCAGGCGCTGCACTGGCTGGCCTTCCTCGTCGCCATGTACGTGATGCTCACGCCCGAGGTCCGGGGCGTGCTCAACGACAACGCGGTCGGGCTGATGCTGCTGAGCCTGCTGGCGATGGGAACCTTCGTGGCCGGCGTGCATGCCTGGTCGGCGGCGATCTGCGCCACGGGCGTGCTGCTGGCGCTCGCGATCCCGGTGATCGCCTGGCTGGACGAGAACGTCGTGCTGCTGCTGGTCGGGCTCAGCCTGGTGGTGCTGGTCGGCGGCGCCGTCCTCTACTACCGGCGGCTGCGCCCGGCGCATTGACCCGCGCCCTTCGCGGTGGTGCCCTCCCGGCGCCACAGCGAGGAAGCGCGCCATGCCCATCGTCCCGAACCAGGTCCGCAAGCGCCTCGAGGAGGGCGGGCTCGCGCTCGGCTTCGGCGTGCACAACCTGCGCGGCAGCGCCGTCGGCATGATCGCGGCGGCCAGCGGCTTCGACTGGCTGTTCATCGACATGGAGCACGGCGCGATGAGCGTGGACGACGCCACGCGCATCTCCATCGCCGCGCTGAGCCAGGGCGTCACGCCGATCGTGCGCGTCTGCAAGGATGCGCTGTCGGAGGGCACGCGCTGCCTGGACAACGGTGCGATGGGCGTGGTGGTGCCGCATGTGGACACGCCGGAGGAGGCGCGGGCGGTGGTGCAGGCCTACCGCTTCCCGCCCACGGGCATGCGCAGCTGGGGTGGCCCGCCCTTCGCCTATGGCCTGGCGGCGGTGGACCCGGCCAAGGCCCAGGCCGAGCTCAATGCCGAGATCCTGGTCGTCTGCATGGTGGAAACGCCCGAATCGGTTGCGAATGCCGATGCCATCGCCGCCGTGCCGGGGGTGGACGTGCTGCTGATCGGCACTTCCGATTTGACGGCGACCATGGGCATCGCCGGCCAGTTCGGCCACCCGGATGTGCGCCGCGCCTATGAGACCGTCGCCGCCGCCTGCGCGAAGCATGGCAAGGTGATGGGCATGGGCGGCGTCTATGACGAGAAGGTCGCGCCCGACTACATCCGGCTCGGTGCCCGCTTCATCCTCTCGGGCTCCGACCACGCCTTCCTCATGGCCGGCGCCACCGCGCGCGCGAAATTCCTGCGCGGCCTCGGATAGCGGGTCAGCCGGCCAGCGCGCGCAGCAGCGTGGAGCCGGGGTTGCTCGGCTCGAACAGGTGCAGGCCGAGCTCCTCGGCCAGCGCCTCGCAGGCCAGCAGGCCGCGGAGCGGGTTGCCCGCGGCATCGAGCCGCGGGCTGAACACGCCGATGCCGAGCTGGCGGTTCACCACTGCCAGCAGGCCGCCGCCGACGCCGCTCTTCGCCGGCACGCCGACGCGGCAGGCCCAGTCGCCGGCGCCGTCATAGAGGCCGCAGGTGAACATGACGGAGAGCGTGTCCCGCACCGCCTCCACCCCGAACACCTCGGCGCCGGTCACCGGGTTGGTGCCGACATTGGCGAGCGTCGCGCCCATCAGCGCCAGGTCGCGCGCGGTGACGGAAAGCGAGCACTGGCGGAAATAGATGTCCACCGCTTCCTCCGCCGCCACGCCGAACACGCCGGCGCCGTGCAGCAGATGCGCGAGCGCGCGGTTGCGGTGCCCCGTCGCCGCTTCCGAGTGATAGACCGCCTGGTCGAGCGTCAGCGGCCGGCCGGCGGCGCGCGAAAGACGGTCCTGCAGGGTGGGGAAGGCCTGGGCGCCGAGCGCATCGCCGAGCAGCCCCGCCACGGCGATCGCGCCGGCATTCACCATGGGGTTGAAGGGGCGGCTGCGCGCCGGGTCCAGCACCAGGGCGTTGAAGGCTTCCGCCATCGGCTGCACGCCCACCGCGCGCCGCACCGCGGCCTGGCCCAGCAGGTCCAGTGCCAGCGCGTAGCCGTAGGGCTTCGAGACGGACTGGATGGTGAAAGGATGGGCGGTGTCGCCGACCTCCTCGACCTTGCCCTCGTTGGTGGCGACCGCGAGGCCGAACAGGTCGGGCGGCACGACGGCGAGGGCCGGGATGTAGTTCGCCACGGCGCCGTCCTGCACCGAGGCAAGCCGGGCATGGGTCTGCGCCAGGATCTGCTGCAGCTGGGTCTGGGCGGGGTGGCGGTCAGGCATGCGCATCGCGGCTTCCTTGTCTGGAACCGTGCGCGTTTCTCCCTGGTCCCTGCGTAGCCGAGCGAAGCCCGTCAACGCAATCGGTAGCGGGTGCGGCTGGGCCACTTGCGAACGGTTCTCATTTGCGATAAGTCACCGCAACAGCGCTCAGGAGACCGCCATGACCCACACGAACTCAGCCCCGCCCGCCTCGCGCCCGACCGCCCTCGGCCGCCGGGCGCTGCTCGGGGCCGCCGGCGCCGGGCTGTTCCTGCCCAGGCTCGGGCAGGCGCAGGACCGCACGCTCGCGATCTATTCCTCCCGCCACTACGACACGGACCGCGAGCTCTATGACGGCTTCACCCGGCAGAGCGGCGTCCGCGTCCGGCTGATCGAGGCGAATGTGGACCAGTTGCTGGAGCGCATCCGTGCCGAGGGCGCGAACAGCCCCGCCGATGTGCTCGTGACCGTGGATGCGGGCCGCCTGGCGCGGGCGAAGGACGCGGGCGTGCTGCTGCCGATCCGCTCCACCACCCTGGATTCGCGCATCCCGGCCCATCTCCGCGACCCGGAGGGCGCCTGGTTCGGCTTCTCCGTCCGCGCCCGCGTCGTGATGTACGACAAGGCGAAGGGCCTGCCGGCCGGCCTCGCCCGCTACGAGGACCTGGCGAAGCCCGATTTCCGCGGCATGGTCTCCACGCGCTCCTCCTCCAACATCTATTCCATCGGCTGGACGGCCAGCATGATCGCGGCGAACGGGCCGGAGGCGACCGAGGCCTGGGCCCGCGGGATCGCGGCCAATCTCTCCCGCCCGCCGCAGGGCGGCGACAGCGACCAGATCCGCGCCGTGGCGGCCGGGCAGGGGCGGCTTGCGATCTCCAACACCTACTATCTCGGCCTGCTGCACCGCTCGGCCCGCGCGGAGGACCGCGCGATCGCGGACCGCATGGCGGTGCTGTTCCCCAACCAGGGCGACCGGGGCACGCATGTGAACATCTCGGGCGCCGGCGTGGTGCGCACCGCGCCGAACAGGGAGGCGGCGCAGGCCTTCCTGGAATACCTCTCCTCGCCGCCGGCCCAGGCCATCTTCGCGGATGGCAACATGGAGTATCCGGTGGTCGCCGATGCGCAGCCGCATGCCTTCCTGCGCAGCCTGGGCAATTTCCGCCAGGACCCGCTGAACGCGGCGCGCATGGCGGAGCTGAGCCCGGAGGCGCTGCGCATCATGCAGCGCGCCGGCTGGCGCTGAGCGGGAGGCGGAGCATTCCTGCTCCGCCCCTTCGTCAGCCCCAGTTCCAGGGCGACGGCACGAAGGAAAAACCCTGGCCTCGGCTCTCGACATGACCGAGGCCTGGCCAGGGGAAGTGATAGCCCAGCACCTGCAGGCGCTCAGTCGCGGCCATGTCCAGCACGCGCCTGCGCGTGGCGGCGGCCATGGCGGGATCGGCGTCGAAGCCGAAGGGCCAGTCGGGACGCTGCAGCGCCAGCACCGAATGGTTGGCGACGTCGCCCATCACCAGCAGGCGCTGCCCCTCGCTCTCGATGTGGAAGCTGACATGGCCGAGGGTGTGGCCATGCGTCGGCACGGCGCGGATGCCGGGCACCACCTCGCCGGCCGGCGCGAGCGTGGCGAAGCGTGCGCGGCGGGGCAGCACCACCTCCCGCGTACCGGCGACGAGGGTGCGCAGCGGCTCCGGCAGGGAGAGGTTGGACTCGGCGGTCCAGAACTCGATGTCCGCGCCCGTCATCAGGAAGCGCGCATTGGGGAAGACATCGGCGCCCGAGGCGTCGGCGATGCCCCAGCTGTGGTCGGCATGCGCATGGGTGAAGGCGACCACGTCCACCTCCGCCGGGCCGATGCCGGCAGCGGCGAGGGACTGCGGCAGGCGGCCGGTGCCGGGGCCGAAGGCCGGCTTCGGGCCGACACCCGCGTCGAGCAGCACCAGCTCGCGCCCGGTGTTCACGACCAGGCAGTTCACGAAGGTCGGCAGGCGGTCGGTCGGCAGGAAGGCGGCGCGGAGCGCCGCGGTGACCTCGGCCTCCGTCGCGACATTGCCGCCGAAGGTCGGGTGGGGCGGTGCGAGGTTGATCGCGCCGTCCGAGATCACCGTGCATTCGAAGGCGCCCAGCTTGAAGCGGTACCAGCCCGCCACCTGGCCGCCGCGCATCGGCGCCGCGGCATGGGCCGGCATGGCGCTCGCCCCCAGCAGGGCCAGGCCGGCGCCGAGCGCCGATCGTCGCGTGAGCATGAGTCTCTCCCGTTGCGTCAGGTCGTTGAAGAAGGTGCGGCTTCGCCCCCGGAGGTCAATGCCGCCGCGGCCCTGGCGAAGCGCGCGGGATCCGCGATGACCCGCGGCACCTTGTGCTGGCCGCCGAGCTTGCCTTGCGCGCGCATCCAGGTCTCGAAGCGGCCGGGCGGGACGAGGTCCACCGCGGGCGGCAGCATCTGCCCGCCCTTCCGGTGCGCGGCGTAGTCGTCGTTGTCGGCTGCGAGCGCCGCATCCAGGCGCTGCGCCAGCGAGGCGGCGTCCGGCGCCGCGTCGGTTTCCAGGATCAGGCGGTGACGGCCGAGTTCGCCCACGAATTCCGGGCCGCAGCACCATTCGCCGAAGCGGATTCCGGTTGTCGCGAGCGCTGTCGCCAGTTCCTCACCGGTCACGTGCTCGCCGAAGGTGGAGAGCATCCAGGCGGTGCGGCCCGTCACCAGCAGGCGCGGCGGCGCGCGCTCCACGAAGCGCACCACGTCGCCGAGAATGTAGGCGAAGAGGCCGGCATTGCTGGAAAGCACGAGGGCGTAGTCCACGCCCGTCTCGACCGTGGCGGCCCAGTGGCGCGTAGGCACCGGCGCGTCGAGCTCCTCGACCGGCACGAACTCGAAGAAGCAGCCGCGGTCGAGCACCAGGCGCATGCCCTCGCCCTCGCCGCGGTCCTGGATGGCGCAGAAGCCCTCGCTGGCGGGATAGACCTCGCGGGTGGAACAGCCGGACGGCAGGAAGGGCGCGATGCGGTCGCGATAGGGCGCCCAGGCGACGCCGCCATGGATCAGCAACTCGAGGTTCGGGAAAGGCGGCGCACCGTCCTGAGCCATGCGGTGCAGCAGCATCAGCAGCCAGGAGGGTGTGCCGGTCAGCACGCGGACATCCTCGCGCGGCACGCGGGCGACCAGCGCGGCCAGCTTCGTGTCCCAGTCGGGGATCAGGGCGAGGTCCTCCGGCGGCCAGGCGCGGCTGCTGAGGATGCGCGGCACTTCATGGGCGGCGATGCCCGAGAGATCGCCCGCGCGCACCCCGGGCGCCAGTTCCTGCAGCGCGGTGGAGCCGCCGAGCAGGAAGCTCAGGCCGGCGAAGGGCCGCGAGCGCGGATGGGCGCGCAGGTGCCAGGCCAGCGTATCGAGCGCCGCGCCGCGGTTCGCAGCCATCTGCGCGCGGGTCACGGGGATGTATTTCGTGGTGCCGGAGGTGGTGCCGGAGGAGAGCGCGAGATACGGGATGCGCCCCGGCCAGCTCACGCCGTCCAGCACCGGAAAGGCCGGCTGCCACCAGTCGGCCCAAAAATCCTCGTAGCGGCGGAGCGGCACACGCGCCTGGAACTCGGCGACCGAGCGGATCGCGTCGAAGCCATGCGCGCGGCCGAAGCGCGTGGCGCGCGAAGTGCGGAGAAGCCGCAGCAACAGCGCCTCCTGCGCCGCCGCGGCATCGAGCGATTCCATCCGCGCCACGCGCGCGCGGCACAAAAGCCTAAGGATCGGCGTTCCGTCCAGCATCAGCGGGGCACGATCCGGCTCACGCGCGGGAACTCCGCGGCCACGCTTTCGGGACGCAGCGGCACGCGGATGCTGCGGCCCTCGCGCCAGAGCGGCACCTGGTCCATGAAGGCGGCGGAGCCGATCCACCCATCCTGGCCGCCCCACAGGGTGAACCAGTTGGCGTCGGGATCGGCCATGTCGCTGACATGCCGCGCCATGGAGCCGAAACTGGCCGGCCGCGGCGCATCGCCGATCAGGCCGTGGCTTGTCTTCATCGGCGTCTCGCGCGAGCCGCCGGTCGGGTAGTCCGCATAGACGAAGAAGCGGCCCAGCGCAGGCAGATTCACCAGCCAATGCGCGGCACGCAGCCGGTGCATCTCGCCCCAGGTGCCCAGCCGGTCGTGATCCGCCTGCGCGGCGCGCGCCGCTTGGCGCAGCACCGACTCGCGCCGGGCGGGATCGAGCGCATCGAGGTCGCGCAGCAGGAAGGCGGTGAGGAAATTCCACTGCGTCTCGGCGCCGCGCGGATTGCCGGTGGCGTCGCGCCGGCTTTCCGGCACCAGGGCCGGCACCAGGTGGCGCAGCAGCGCCTCGAAGGCCACGGGCGCGCGGCTGTCGGCGGCGTAGTCGCCCTGCCAGCCGGCGAGCGCCGCGGCGAGGCGCGGCGCGGGATGCCCGCCCGGCAGCGCGGCGAGACGTTCATTGAGCCCTGCCGCGAGCAGCGCCGCGCGGGGCGAGCGGATGTCACGCTGGATAGCGGCCATGCTTTCGGGCGTGTGGCGCAGCGTCTCGGCCAGAAGCTGCTCCAGCCGCAGGACGCGGTCGTCGTCGGAGAAGAAGAAGCCGAGCGGCGGCGCACCCGGCCGCTCCGCCCAGCGCGGCCGGTTGTTGGCCGAGGCGAGGGCGCCCTGCGTCGGCGCGGTCTCGGCCGGCAGGGTGCGCGCGTCTCGCAGCCTCGCCCAGGCCTCGGTCGCGGCCGGATCGCGCGCATCGAGCACGAAATCCTGCGCGGGAAAGCCAGCACGGTCGGGCAGCGTTGCGGCGATGAAGCGGCCGACGCGGCCCCGGCTGTCCGCCCAGAGCATGGTCTGCGCCGAGACGCCGAAGCCCGCGAAGGCGTCGCGGAAGCTGTCGCCATCGGTCGCGCGAGCGGCGCGCAGCAGGGCGGTGATCTCGTCCGTCGGCTTGTGCCCGGCCCAGCGCAGCGCGAGCGTCGCGCCATTCGCGGGCAGCAGCGCTGCATCCGTCATCACCGGGCCGAGCGGCGTGACGCGCAGGCTGCGCTCCGTCGTGAACCACAGGCGCTGGCGGATGCGCGCCGTCTCCGTGCGGAAGGCCTCGGGCGGCAGCGTGCTCACGTCGAACAGGTCGGAGGAGGCGGCGCGCAGATTGGTGCCACCCCAGGCGACATGCGGATTGCGCCCGACGCCGAGGATCGGCAGGCCCGGCACCATCAGCCCGACGGCGTGGAAGGACGGCGAGCGCATGCCGACCACCAGCCAGAGATTGGGCATGTTGAGCCCGAGATGCGGGTCGGAGGCGATCAGCGCACCTCCGGTCGCGCTGCGCGCGGCGCCGACGGCGACCGTGTTGCTGCCGCTGCGCGACGTGCCCTCCAGGATCGCCTGCAGCAGCCCGGCCTGCTGCGCGCCGACCGGATTGCCGCCGGCTTCCCGCGTGCGCGCCCAGAGCTCGGCGAAGCCCGGCTGGCCGCGCTGCGGCAGCAGCGAGAGATAGGCCAGCCAGTTGATGTCGGTGCCGGCCAGGCGGCCGACGGCGAGCAGGTCTTCTTCCGTGATGTCCTCGGCGCCCAGTCCGAGCAGGCCGGCCTCCGGCGGGCGCGGCCCGTTGCGCAGCGCGTGGTTCAGGCCGCGCAGGAAGGCCTGGACGAAGCGCCGTGTCTCCGGAGGCCAGGCGGCGACGATCTGCGGCGCCGCGCGGCCGAAGCCGAGGATGCGCAGCGCATGGTCCACATCCGCCGTGGGCGGGCCCGCGACCTCCGAGAGCCGGCCCTGCGCGATCAGGCGCATCAGCATGACCTGCGCGCCGCGCAGATGCCCGTGCACCAGGCCGAGCGCGACGGCCAGATCCTCGTCGGTCTCCGCCGTGATCCAGGGTACCATGTGGTCGTTCCAGCGGATCTCGACCGGGCGTGACACCGGCGCGCCCGCCACAGGCATGGCGGCGATGCGCTGGTCCACCGGCGCCTGCCGGGGCGAGAGCGCCGAGCAGCCGGGCAGCAGCGAAAGCGCCAGCAGAAGCGCCGCCCTGGCCTTACGACTGCCCCTCATCGCGCGTCCCGTCCTGGTGCCGGGCCAGAGATGGCGTGCTGGGGGGCCGCGTCCAGCCCGGCGCTCAGCCCTTGCGCATCGCCCGCACCAGCACGACGACCGGCAGCAGCCCGACCAGCACGATCAGCAGCGCGGCGGTGGAGGCCTCGGCCAGCCTCTCGTCGGAAGCGAGGTTGTGCACGCGCACCGCCAGCGTGTCGAAGTCGAAGGGCCGCACGATCAGCGTCGCCGGCAATTCCTTCATCGTGTCCACGAAGACCAGCACCGCGGCGGTGAGCAGCGCGCCGCGGGCCAGCGGCAGCTCCACCTCCCGCACCGCCTGGCCGGGACGGCGGCCGAGCACGCGCGCGGCGGCGAAGAGCGAGGGCTTGATGCGCGTCAGCCCGCTCTCCACCGAGGACAGCGCGACGCCGAGGAACCGGACCAGATAGGCGAAGACGAGCGCCACGATGGTGCCGGAGAGCAGCAGGCCGGTGGAGAAGCCGAAGGTCGCGCGCATCCAGGCGTCCAGCGCATTGTCGAACAGCGCGAAGGGCACCAGCGCCCCCACCGCGATGACCGAGCCCGGGATGGCGTAGCCCAGCGCCGCGACACGGTTGGCTGCGGCACGCAGCGGCGAGGGGTGCAGCCGCTGCGCCCAGGCGAGCAGCGCGGCCAGCACCACCGCGATGCCGGCGGTGATGGTCGCGAGCGTCAGGCTGTTCAGCGCGAAGGGCAGGGTGCGGCCCGCATCCAGCGGGTCGCCGACCTGCAGCGCCAGCATCAGCAGCGTGCCGCCCGGCACGACGAAGCCCAGCATCACCGGCATCGCGCAGGCGAGGATCGCTGCGGCCTGCTTCCAGCCCGTCAGCACCACGGGGCGAAGCGGCGGATGGCGGGTGGTGGTGGGGTGGTAGCGGCGCCCGCCGCGCGACAGCCGCTCCAGCACCAGCAGCATGGCCACCAGGCCCATCAGGCAGACCGCCAGCTGCGCCGCCGCGGGGCGATCGGCCTGGCCGAACCAGACATCGTAGATGCCGGTGGTGAAGGTGCGCACGGCGAAGTGCTGCACCGTGCCGAAATCCGCCAGCGTCTCCATGAGCGCGAGGGCGACGCCGGCGGCCAGCGCCGGGCGCGCCATGGGCAGGGCGACATGCAGGAACGTGCGCGGCAGGCCGTGGCCGAGCGTGCGGCTGGCCTCGAGCAGGCAGACGCTTTGGGTCAGGAAGGCGCCGCGGCAGAGCAGGTAGACATAGGGATACAGCACCGCGGCGAGCATCAGCGCCGCACCGGGCAGGCTGCGGATCTCCGGGAACCAGTATTCGCCCCAGCTCAGCCCGGTTGCCGCGCGCAGTGCGGACTGCACCGGTCCGGCCACGTCGAGCAGCCAGACATAGGCGTAGCCGCAGACATAGGCCGGCATGGCGAGCGGCAGCAGCAGCGCGACCTCCAGCACGGCGCGGCCGCGGAATGCGCAGGCGGAGACGAGCCACGCGCTGACGGCGCCCATGCTGGCGGTCATGGCGCCCACCAGCAGTGCCAGCGCGACCGAGTTGGCGAGAAGGTCCGGCAGTTCCGTCCGCAGCAGGTGCCCCCAGGCGGCGCCGCCCGGAGTGAGCGCCGTGACGAGCAGCGCGAGGATGGGCGCGGCGATCAGCGCCGCGACGGCCACCGAGGCCCAGGCCCAGATCGGCGTGGCGCGTCGGCGCGGCGCGGCGACCGGCCGCGGTGCCGGCTGCAACGGGCCCGCGGCATCCGTGAACGACATGCCGGCTGTCTACACCGCCGGCGCGGCGGCGGCCATGCGGGCGGGGAGGATCAGGAGCGCGGCGGCAGGCGCCCGGTGTCGGCGAGCTCCGCCTCGGCCACGAGCTCGGCGGAATCGGCCAGCGCCGCCGTCAGCGGCAGGCCCAGCGCATGGGCCTCCATGCTGAGGGAGGCGATCTTGGCCCGAAGCCTCTCGGCATCGGCCCGTTCCTCCGACGCGGCGGCGCCGAGCGCGCGTATCGGGTCCGCGAGGTCGAACACAAGGGTCCTGCTTCCGTCCGGGTTGCGGTTCACCAGGGGCGTCTGCTGCATCAAGAGATGGAACACTTCGAGATCAGGGTATGTATCGAGCTTGCCGTCCCGGTCCTGGACGAACAACGTTATGCGAGCCGCCCGGCGCATGGCAGCTACGCTCCAATCCGGTGGTCGATTGCAGCCTGCATGCCAAACGCGCTCTCGCCGCTCCAGTGTTGCGCCTAAAAATTGTGGCAAACCCGGGCGATGTCAATCTTTAGTTGGACAGATTGTGTAAGGATTTGCATTCAGGTTAGTGCGTCATTTGCTATTTTTGCGTGTATCAGCACGGCATCGAGATTCCCGAGGGCGCGCTCCCCCATCGCAAGGCGCGTTTCGATCGTGGCGCTGCCGAGATGCGGCAGCAGGGCGACGTTCTCGAGGCCGAGATAGCCCGGGAAGATGCGCGGCTCCCCGTCATACACATCCAGGCCGGCGGCGCGGATGTGTCCGGACCGCAGCGCCTCGACCAACGCGGCGTCGTCCACGGATCCGCCGCGGCCGGTGTTGATCACGAGGCTGCCGGGCTTCATGCGCGCCAGCCGCGCCGCGTTCAGCCATTTCCGCGTGGCCTCGCCGCCCGGCATGTGCATCGAGAGCACGTCGACAGCAGACAGGAACGTCTCGTCGTTGTCATGGAACGTCGCGCCCTGCTCGAGCTCGGGCGGGGCGCGCCGCAGGTCGCGGTAGTGGATCTTCATGCGGAAGCCGCGCGCCATCGCCGCCAGTTCGCGGCCGATGCGCCCGAAGCCGGCGATGCCGAGCGCCTTGCCTTCCAGCGTGACGCCCATGAGCTGGGTCGGCGCCCAGCCTTCCCATTTCCCGGCGCGGACCATCCGCTCTCCCTCGCCGGCGCGGCGGGCGGCCATCAGCATCAGGGTGAAGGCGCATTCGGCGGTCGCGAAGGAGAGCACGTCGGGCGTGTTCGTCACGACGATGCCACGCGCCTTCGCCGCGGCGAGGTCGATGTGGTCGTAGCCGACCGAGAAGGTGGCGATGATCCGCACGCTGTCGGGCAGGGCGGCGATGGTCGCCGCGTTCATCGGGTCGCCGGCCGCGCAGAGGATGCCCTGCGCGCCGAGCGCCGCGGCGCGGCGCGCGATCTCCGCCCCGTCCCGGTACCAGGGGTCGTCGGCGCTGTTCAGCGTGGCGGCGTAGTCGCGCGCGGCGCGTGCCTCGATCGGCTCCGGCAGCTTGCGGGTCAGCAGCAGGACGGGCTTCGGCATCGGGTGTCTCTCCTGGACGTGCGGCAGGGATAGCAGGGGGCGCACGCCTTGCCAGCCGGGACGGGCGGGGACATGGTCGCGCCCAATCCGCCAAGGGAGTTTCGGTGATGGATCTGGGCCTGAAGGGCAAGCGCGCGCTGGTGATGGGGGCTTCCAAGGGCCTCGGGCGCTCGATCGCGGATGCGCTGGCGGCGGAAGGCGCCGCGGTGGTGATCAGCGGGCGCGACCAGGCCTCGCTCGACAAGGTGGCGGCCGAGCTGAAGGGTGCCGGCGCCTCGGCCGCGCATGGCGTCGTCGCCGATGTCGCCAAGGGCGAGCAGATGGACCACCTGGCCGACGAGGCGGTGCGCCTGCTCGGCGGCGTGGACATCCTGGTGCTGAACCATGGCGGCCCGCCGCCCTGCATCGCCTCCGAGATCACGGACGCCGCGCTGCACACCTGGTTCGAGCATATCGTCGCCTCGCCGATCCGCATCGCGAACCGGCTGATCCCGGCGATGCGGCAGCGGAAATGGGGGCGCGTGCTGGTGGTCGGCAGCTCCGGCATGCAGCACCCGATCCCGAACCTCGCGCTGTCCAACACGCTGCGCTCGGCGATCTGGGGCTGGCTAAAGACCTATTCGGGCGAGGTGGCCAAGGACGGCGTGACGATGAACATCATCGCGCCCGGCAGCATCATGACGGACCGCATCGTGCAGAACGCGGAATCGCGCGCGGCGAAGGCCGGCAGCACGGTGGAGGCGGAGCTCGGCAAGATGGCGGACGAGATCCCGGCCGGGCGCATCGGTACGCCGGCGGAATTCGGCCCGACCGGCGCCTTCCTGGTCAGCGAGCAGGCCGGGTACATCACCGGCAGCATGATCCGCGTGGATGGCGGTCGCGTCCGCAGCATGTTTTGAGGCCTGGTCCGAAGGTCTGATCCGGTCCGCTCGACGCGCGAGGAAACCATGCTGCCGAATCTCACCCCAGATGTCGCGCTCGCCGAACGCCTGTTCGACGAGCTGCGTGCGGCGACGCATGACGGCGTGGGCATCACGCGCACGGCCTATGGCGATGGCGAGCGCAAGGCGCATGCCATCGTCCGCGCCGCGGCGGAGGCGGTGGGGCTGGAGACGCGCGCCGATCGCGTCGGCAACCTGCTGATGACGCTGCCGGGGTCCGACCGCGCGGCGAAGCGCGTGCTGCTGGGCAGCCACCTCGATTCCGTGCAGTCCGGCGGCAATTATGACGGCGCCGCGGGTGTGCTGGCGGGGCTCGCCGCCGTGGCGGGGATGAAGCGCGCGGGCTTCGTGCCGGGCCGCGACGTGACCGTGGTGGCGGTGCGCGCGGAGGAGGCGGGAAGCTGGTTCCCGATCAGCTATCCAGGCAGCCGCGGCGCGCTCGGCCTGCTGACGGCCGGGGAACTGGCCGTGAAGCGCCAGGATTCCGGGCGCACGCTTGCCGAGCACATGCGTGAAGAAGGCTTTGATCCCGGCTTCGTCGAGGCGGGCGGACGGACCTTCAGCGCGGCGGACACCGTGGCCTTTCTGGAACTGCATATCGAGCAGGGGCCGGTGCTGGACGTGGAGGGGATCCCGGTCGGCATCATCACCGGCATCCCCGGCAGCCGCCGCCTGCGCGCGGCGCGCGTGGTCGGCGAATACAACCACTCCGGGGCGACCCCCCGCAAATACCGGCGCGATGCGGCGATCGCGCTGGCCGAACTCGCGCATCGCGTGGACGAGCGCTGGGTGCAGCTGGAGGCGCAGGGCCACGCACTGGTCTGCACCTTCTGCGTGCTGGGCACGACGGCCGAGGCCGGCTTCACCAAGATCGCCGGCGAGGCGGAATTCCAGTTGGACGTGCGCAGCGTGAATCCGCACAGCGTGGATGCGCTGATGGAGACGCTCTACGACATCGTGCCGGAGATCGAGGCCCGCCGCGGCGTGCGCTTCGAATTGGGCAAGGAGACTAGCAGCCGCGCGGCGCCGATGGATGCCGGCATCCAGGCCGGGCTTAAGCGCGCGGCGGAGCAACTCGGCATCAGGCACAAGGGGATGGCGAGCGGCGGCGGCCACGACGCCGCGGCCTTCGTGCAGGCGGGCATCCCCGCGGGGATGATCTTCGTGCGCAACCAGAACGGCAGCCACAATCCGAACGAGGCGATGCGGATGGACGATTTTGCGGCGGCTTGCGCGGTTGTGACGCGCTGGGCGGCGGAGGCGGCGCAGTGACCGCACGGCTGGCAGTCGATATCGGCGGCACCTTCACCGACCTCGCCATCGAGCGCGGCATCGGCGAGGACACGGATCGCTGGACCGCAAAGGTGCTCACAACGCCGCATGCGCCCGAACTCGGCGTGCTGGAAGGCGTGCGCGTCGTGCTCGGGCGGGCAGGGCTGCAGCCGGCGGACATTTCCGTGGTGATCCACGGCACGACGCTCGCGACCAACGCCGTGATCGAGCGCAAGGGTGCGAAGACCGCGCTGCTGACGACGGACGGCTTCCGGGACGTCCTCGCGTTGGGCAATGAGAGCCGGTACGACCAGTACGACCTGAACATCGAGCTGCCGCAGCCGCTCGTGCCGCGGCGCTGGCGCGTGACGGTGCCGGAGCGCCTGGACAACGAAGGCCACGTGCTGCGCGCGCTGGACGAGGACGCGGTGCGTCGCCAGCTCGACGTCCTGCGCGCGGAAGGCATCGAGAGCCTGGCGATCGGCTTCCTGCACAGCTTCGTCAATCCCGCGCATGAGCGCCGCGCGGCGGCGATCGTGCGGCAGGTGTGGCCGGAGCTTCCCGTCTCGCTGTCCAGCGAAGTCTCGCCGGAGATGCGGGAGTGGGAGCGCTTCTCCACCACCGTCGCGAACGCCTATGTGCAGCCGAAGATGGCCTCCTACCTGCATCGGCTGGAGGACGGGTTGCGCGCGTCGGGGCTGACCTGCCCGCTGTTCCTGATGCTGTCGGGCGGGGGGCTCACCACGCTGGAAACCGCCGCGCGTTTCCCGATCCGCTTGGTGGAATCCGGCCCCGCAGGCGGCGCGATCTTCGCCGCGCATGTCGCGCGCCAGAAAGGCTGGCAGAAGGTTTTGTCCTTTGACATGGGCGGCACGACCGCCAAGGTCTGCCTGGTGGATGAGTTCGCGCCCCAGGCCGCGCGGAGCTTCGAAGTGGCGCGCGTCGGCCGCTTCAAGAAGGGTTCTGGGCTGCCGCTGCGCATCCCGGTGATCGAGATGGTGGAGATCGGCGCCGGCGGCGGCTCGATCGCGCATCTCGACAGCATGGGCCGCATCCAGGTGGGGCCGGAGAGCGCCGGCGCCGATCCGGGACCGGCCTGCTACGGCCGCGGCGGGAAGCAGCCCGCGGTGACGGACGCGAACCTGCTGCTCGGCCGCTATGAGCCGGACCTCTTCGCCGGCGGTGCGCTGAAGCTTCATCCCGGCGCGGCGAAGGACGCGATGGGCGCGGAGGTCGGCGCACGCCTGAACCTCTCGCCGGAGATGGCGGCGCTCGGCGTCGTCGAGATGGTGGACGAGAACATGGCGAATGCCGCCCGCGTCCACGCGATCGAATCCGGCAAGGGCTATGAGGGCCGCGCCATCATCGCCTTCGGCGGCGGCGGTCCGGTGCATGGCTATCGCGTGGCGGAGAAGATCGGCGTGACGCGGCTGCTGGTGCCGAGCGGGGCCGGCGTCGGCTCCGCCATCGGCTTCCTGCGCGCGCCGGTCGCCTATGAGGTGGTGAAGTCGCTCTACCAACGCTTCGCCAGCTTCGACCTGGATGCGGTGAACGCGCTGCTGGCCTCGATGTCGGCGGAGGCGAGCGCCGTGGTGGCCGAGGGCAGCTTCGGCGCGCCGAGCACCGAGCATCGCCTGGCCTTCATGCGCTATGTCGGCCAGGGCCACGAGATCGCGGTGGCGATCCCGGTGCGCGAGTTGACGAAGGACGACGTTGCGGCGATCCGCGCGGCCTACGACGTGGAATACACGCGCTTCTACGACCGCCCGGTGCCCGGCAGCGACGTGGAGATTCTTTCCTTCGCGGTCACCGTGGCGACGGTGGTCGAGGAGGTGAAGCCGATTGCGCCGGTGCATGATGCGCCGGCGCCGAAGCCGGTGCGTGTGCAGGCGGTGCGCGACACGGCGACCGGCGAGGTGGCGGAGTGGGCGGTCTATGACCGCGCTGCGCTTGCACAGGGTGCCGAGGTGCCTGGCCCCTGCATCGTGGCGGAGAACGAGACCTCCACCCTGGTCGGGCCGGGTTGGCGCTGCCGGATGGATGGGTTGGGGTATCTGGAACTGACGCGGGGGACACACTGATGGCCGCGAACGCAGCACTGGAGAAAATCCAGCGCCAGATCCAGTGGAACCGCCTGATCGCTGTGGTGGAGGAGCAGGCGCAGATCATGATCCGCACCGCCTTCAGCACCACGGTGCGGGAAGCGGGCGATCTCTCGGCGGGCATCTTCGACCTCAAGGGCCGCATGCTGGCGCAGGCCGTCACGGGCACGCCCGGTCACGTCAACTCCATGATGGAGAGCGTCGGGCATTTCCTCCAAAAATTCCCGGCGGAGACGATGCAGCCGGGCGATCACTACATCACCAACGATCCCTGGCTCGGCACCGGGCATCTGCACGACCTGACGGTCGTGACCCCGGCCTTCCGCAACGGGACGATCGTCGGGCTGTTCGCCAACACGGCGCATGTGATCGATGTCGGCGGGCTCGGCATGGGGCCGGAAGGGCGGAGCGTCTTCGAGGAAGGGCTCTACATCCCCATCGTGAAGTGCTTCGATCGCGGCCAGGCGAACGAGACTTTTTTTGACTTCATCCGTGCCGGCAGCCGCACGCCGGTTGAGCTGGAGGGCGACGTCTATTCCCTCTGCGCCTGCAACGACGCGGGCGCCAAGCGGCTGGTCGAGATGATGGACGAGTTCGCGATGGAGAGCATCGACGACCTCGCGGAGTACATCTTCGACGCATCGCTGAAGGCGACGCTGGAGGAGATCGCGACGATCCCCGCCGGCACCTATCGTGGCGAGATCCGCTCGGACGGCTACGAGGCGCCGGTGACGCTGAAGGCGGCCATGACGGTCCGCAAGGACGAGATCGTGGTGGACTATGCCGGGACCTCCGGCCTGTCGAACCGCGGCATCAACGTCCCCGCCGCCTATTGCCGCGCCTATTCCTGCTTCGGCATCAAATGCGTCGTCGCGCCGGAGATCCCGAACAACTGGGCCTCCCTCGCGCCGTTCCGCATGGAGATCCCGGAAGGTTGCATCCTGAACGCGCCGCGGCCCTATCCCGTCAGCGTGCGGCACGTGGTGGGCCAACTGCTGCCCGACCTGATGATGGGCTGCCTGCACCAGGCGGTGCCGTATCGGGTGAACGCGGAAGGCTCCTCGGCGCTGTGGAACCCGCCGCTGCGTGGCGGTGCGCAGGTGAGCGGGGCGGAGGCCGAGCTGCCGGATTTCGAGATCATCACCTTCAACTCCGGCGGCACCGGCGCGCGGCCGACGAAGGACGGTCTGGACGGCACCGCCTTCCCCTCCGGCGTGCGCACCATGCCGGTGGAGGCGACCGAGAATGTCGCGCCGGTGATCTTCTGGCAGAACCAGCTGCGCGAGGATTCCGCCGGCGCCGGACGCACCCGCGGCGGCTTCGGCAAGGTGATGGAGATCGGCGCCAAGGGCGATGCGGAGTTCGCCGTGAACGCCACCTTCGACCGCGTCGCCAACGCGCCGAAAGGGCGCGAGGGCGGCGGCGACGGCGCGCCGGGCTGGGTGGGCTTCGATGACGGCACGCGCATCCGCACCAAGGGCTTCCAGATCGTGCCGAAGGGCCGGCACCTGCTGCTCAAGCTTCCGGGCGGCGGCGGCATGGGCGATCCGAAGCAGCGGGACCGCGCGAAGGTTGCGCGCGACGTGGCGGATGGTCTGGTCAGCGAGGACCAGGCGCGGGCGCTCTACGGCGCGGACTGAGCGTCACGGAGTGTGACGTGATCGGCGGGCGGGCTTCCGCCTGCCGCGGCCCGTGGCCACTCTGGCGGCATGTCGCCCCGCATTCCGCGCCGCGCCCTGCTCGCCGCCGCGCTGCCCCTGCCGGCGCTGGCCGACGCGCCCGTGCTGGCGCCGGCCGTGGAGAGCGCCGCTGCGCTGCCCAACCTGCGCACGCTGATCGTCGCACGTGATGGCGTGCCGGTGCTGGAAAGGGTGTTCCGCGGTCCTGGCCTTGATAGGCCTGCCAACATCAAGTCGGCCTCCAAGACGATCCTGGCCACGCTGGCCGGCATCGCGGTGGCGCGCGGCACGCTGGACGGCCTGGACCAGCCGGTGGGCCCGATCCTCGGCCGCTCCGTCCCGCGGGAAGCCGATCCGCGCGTGCGCGACATCACCATCCGCCAGCTTCTGGCGATGCGCGCCGGGCTGGAGCGCACCTCCGGCAGCAACTACGGCGCCTGGGTCTCCTCCCGCGACTGGCTGCGCTTCGCCCTGACCCGCCCGATGGAGGACGAGCCGGGCGGGCGGATGATCTATTCGACAGGCACGTCCCACATCCTCGGCGCCGTACTGGCGCGCGCCAGCGGCAAGAGCCTGCATGCGCTGGCGCGGGAGTGGCTGGGCGAGCCGCTCGGCATCGTCATCCCCGACTGGACGCGCGCGCCGGAAGGGCTGCATTTCGGCGGCAACGAGATGGCGCTGAGCCCGCGCGCGCTGCTGGCCTTCGCGGAATGCTGGCGCAACGAGGGGCGGCATGCCGGGCGGCAGGTGGTGCCGCCCGATTTCCGCCAGGCCGCCTGGACGCCGCAGGCGCGTTCGGCCTGGAGCGGGCAGATGTACGGGCTCGGCTGGTGGATCGGCGAGGCGCGCGGCCACGCGGTCTATTTCGCCTGGGGCTATGGCGGGCAGATGGCTTATTTGATCCCCGGCCTGGCGCTGAGCGTGGTGATGACCTCGGACCCCGCCGTGCCGCGCGCCAACGGCCAGGTCCATACGCTGCACGCCCTGCTGGTGGAGGCGATCATGCCGGCCTTCGCGGCGCCGGCCTGAGTTGACAGCCGGGGTCGGATGACCGACCTGCCCCGGAATGCTCCGCCAGTTCCTGTCCTATTACCGCCCGCACAAGCGGCTGCTGCTGCTCGATTTCGGCTGCGCGGCGGCATCGGGCCTGCTGGAACTGCTGTTCCCGATGGCGGTGCGCGCCTTCGTGGACCGGTTGCTGCCGGGGCAGGACATCCCGCTGATCGTGCTGGCCATCGCGGCGCTGCTGGCGGTGTACGTGCTGAACGGCGTGCTGATGGCGGTGGTGACCTATTGGGGCCATGTGCTCGGCATCGCCATCGAGACGGAGCTGCGGCGCCGCGCCTTCGACCACCTGATGAAGCTCTCCTTCCGCTTCTATGACGGGCAGAAGACGGGACACCTGGTCGGGCGGCTGACCAAGGACCTTGAGGAGATCGGGGAGGTCGCGCATCACGGGCCGGAGGACCTGCTGATCGCGGTGCTGACCTTCCTCGGCGCCTTCGCGCTGATGCTCTACGTGAATGTGGAGCTGGCGCTGATCACGCTGCTTGTCGTGCCCGCCGCGGCCTTCGTCATCGCGCATTACGGCGGGCGGATGACCGGGAACTGGCAGCAGCAATTCGCCCGCGTCGGCGCCTTCAACGCGCGGATCGAGGAGGCAGTGGGCGGCATCCGCGTGGTGAAGGCCTTCGCCAACGAGGAGCACGAACGAAAGCTCTTCGCCGCCGACAACGACGGCTATCGCCGCACCAAGCTGGACGCGTACCGCCTGATGGCGACGGGGATCACGCTGAACTATCTCGGCCTCCGGCTGGTGCAGGTGGTGGTGATGCTGGCGGGCTCGCTCTTCATCGTGCGCGGCAGCATGAGCGTCGGCGACTTCGTCGCCTTCCTGCTGCTGGTCGGCGTGTTCTACCGGCCGATGGACAAGATCGCCGCGGTGATCGAGACCTATCCCAAGGGGATCGCCGGCTTCCGGCGTTATCTGGACCTGCTGGCGATCGCGCCCGACATCGCCGACAGCCCCGATGCGCGGCCCGCACCCGCCTTGCGCGGTGCCGTGCGGTTCGAGGGCGTGAGCTTCGGCTACGACCCGGCACGGCCGGTGCTGCGGGACCTCGATCTCGCCATCGCGCCGGGGGAGACGGTGGCGCTGGTGGGGCCCTCCGGCGCCGGCAAGACGACGCTCTGCTCCCTGCTGCCGCGCTTCTACGAGACGGATCGCGGGCGCATCACGGTGGACGGAATCGACATCCGCGCCATGACGCTGGCGAGCCTGCGCGGCCAGATCGGCATCGTGCAGCAAGACGTGTTCCTATTCGCCGGCACGCTGCGCGAGAACATCGCCTATGGCCGCCTCGGCGCGAACGATGCCGAGATCCGCGACGCCGCCCGCCGCGCCCGGCTGGATGCGCTGATCGCCGACCTGCCGGAGGGGCTGGACACGGTGGTGGGCGAGCGCGGCGTGAAGCTCTCCGGCGGGCAGAAGCAGCGCCTGGCGATCGCGCGCATCTTCCTCAAGAACCCGCCGATCCTGATCCTGGACGAGGCGACCTCGGCGCTGGACACGGAGACGGAGCGAGCAATCCAGGCCTCGCTGACGGAACTCGCCCGTGGGCGCACCACGCTGGTGATTGCGCACCGCCTCGCGACGATCCGCGACGCCGACCGGATCGTGGTGGTGGCGGATGGCGGCATCGCGGAACAGGGCACGCATGCCACGCTGCTGGCCCGCGGCGGGCTCTATCGCGGGCTGCACGCGGCGCAGTTCGGCGGCGAGGCGGCGGCCGGCTAGTCGTCCGGCGCGCCCTTGGTGTCCGCCGTGACGCCCGGTGGGTCCGGGTAGAGGTCCGAGGGCACCTTCGCCTTCGGATTGCGCGTGATGTCGCCGCGCTGGACCTTCTCCGCGGTGTTCGCGGCCCCGGGATCGGCGCTGTTCATGCGCTCCGCGGCGCCGGTGGGCAGGGTGGGCTTCGGGGACTTCGCCATGCGGCCGGAACGCCGGGGGCGGCTGCTGGCTCCCTTCCGTCCGGCGCCCGCGCTTGCCATGATCACCCAACTCGACGCCTGCACGGAACGGAACGCCCCATGGCCCTGCGCTGCGACCTGATCATCCGCGACGCCACCATCTTCGACGGCACCGGCGCCCCGCGCCGCGTGGGCGATGTCGGCGTCACCGGCGAGCGCATCGTCGGCGTCGGCGACCTTGGCGGCGCCTCCGCGGACCGGGAGGTGATTGCGACGGGCAAGGCCATTGCGCCGGGCTTCATCGACGCCCACACCCATGACGACCGCGCGGTGCTGATGGGCGAGGAGGGGACGCTCTGCAAGACCAGCCAGGGTGTCACCACCGTGGTCTGCGGCTGCTGCGGCGTCTCGCTCGCGCCCGCCCGCTTCAAGCAGGAGCCTCCGCCGCCGCTCGACCTTGTCGGCGCCAATGGCTGGTGGAAGTTCGGCGATTTCGGCGACTACGCCCACGCGATCAACAGCAAGGGGTCCGAGGTCAACGTCTATGCCCTGGTGGGCAACCAGACGCTCCGCGTCGAGGCGATGAACGGCGACGTCTATCGGCCGGCGAACGACAAGGAGATCGCGCATATGCATGCGCGGGTGAAGCAGTCCATGGCGGAAGGCGCCTCGGGCTTCTCCACCGGCCTCTACTACAAGCCCAACATGCATGCGACGACCGACGAGGTGGTGGCGATCACGGAGGCGCTGAAGCCCTTCGACGGCCTCTACTCCACGCATATGCGCGACGAGGCGGACCACATCCTCGCTGCCATCGAGGAGACGATGGAGATCGGCAAGCGCGCCGGCGTGCAGGTGCAGATCAGCCACCACAAATGCTCGCAGCCGGAGAATTACGGCCGCTCGATCCAGACCCTGCCGCTGCTCGAGGCCTATGCCCGCACGCAGCAACTGGCCTTCGACGTCTATCCCTATCCGGCCGGCTCCACCGTGCTGATGCCGGACCGGCTGCGCGACGACGTGAAGGTGATGATCACCTGGTCCATCCCGCATCCCGAGATGGCCGGGCGCTACCTGCACGAGATCGCCCGTGGCTGGAACACCGACATCAAGGCGGCGGCCGAGCAGCTGCTGCCCGCCGGCCAGATCAGCTTCCAGATGGATGAGGACGACGTTCAGCGCATCATGGCGCATCCGATGTCCATGATCGGCAGCGACGGCATCCCGCATGACGCGCATCCGCATCCGCGGCTCTGGGGCACCTTCCCGCGCGTGCTGGGCCACTACAGCCGCGGCCTCGGCCTGTTCAGCATGGAGACAGCGATCCACAAGATGACCGGCCGCTGCGCGGAGGCCTATGGCATCGTCGATCGCGGCGTGCTGCGGGAGGGCGCCTATGCCGACCTGGTGCTGTTCGATCCGGCGACCGTGATCGATGCGGCAACCTTCGAGAAGCCGAAGGTGCCCTCCATCGGCATCGAGGAGGTCTGGGCGAATGGCGTGGCGACCTTCCGCGCCGGCAAGGGTGCCACCGGAGAGCGGCCGGGCCGGCTGGTGACGCGCCACAAGGGGTAGCGCTTGCAAGGTCAGTATTGCTGACCTATAAATTCGGACATGGCCGATCTCCTGCCGCTGCTGGGCTTCGCCATTGCCGGCTCGGTCACCCCGGGGCCGAATGTGCTGATGGTGGCGGCCGGCGCGGCGGGCAGCGGTGTCCGGGCGGTGATGCCGCATATGTTCGGCATCACCTTCGGCTTCTCTGCGATGATCGCGCTGGTCGGGTTGGGGCTGGCCGGCCCGCTTGCGGCGAGCCCGACCATCCATGCCGGGTTGCAGGTGGTGGCGGTGCTCTGGCTGCTCTGGCTGGCCTGGAAGATCGCGACCGCGCCGCCGCCGGGCGAGGGGCCGGCGCGGCCGCCGATGAATTTCGTCCAGGCCGCGCTGTTCCAATGGGTGAACCCCAAGGCCTGGATGATCGCGGGTGCGGCCATCGCGGGCTACACCCGGCCGGGCGAGGCGCTGCTGCCGCAGGTGCTGACCATCGCGCTGGTGTTCGGCGCCATCTCCATGCCGTGCCTGCTGGTCTGGGCGGGGCTCGGCGCCGGCGCGCGGCGCGTGCTGCGGGATGCGCGCAGCCTGCGCCGCTTCAACATCGCGATGGGCGTGCTGCTGGCGCTCAGCGTGCTGCCGCTGCTGCGCTGATCAGCCGTCCTGGTCGCGGCGGGACGCGATCTCCAGCGAGACAAGCCGGGCCAACAGCACCGCGATGAAGATCTGTCCCGTCAGCGCCTGCAGCGTCACCAGCGTGCGCGCCACGGCGCCGGCCGGAACGATGTCTCCGAGACCCGTGCTGGTCTGCACGATGAGGCTGAGGTAGCGGAGCGACCCGTCCTCGCCGATCGGGCCGGCGAAGCTGCCGGGAAGGGCTGACTCCAGCCCCTCGTAGAGATGGGCGAAGAGCAGGGCGACCAGCAGGTAGAGCGCGACCGCCCCCTCGATCCGCGCGCCGGTGACGCGGCCCGGGGCGAGCACGCCGCGCAGCAGGGCCGCGCCGAGCAAGGCCAGCCCGCCGGCCATCACCCAGTCCGGCGTGGGGCCCGGCACGCCCTGCGCCGCCGCCGCCAGGAGCATCGCAACGGCCACTGCCCAACCGAGGCGCCCCTGCCGGCGAAGCGCGAGGCTGCCGGCGATCAGCGTCGCCACGGTCACCGCGTTCGGTAGCCAGCCCGGCAGCCACCCCGCGGCCGCCAGCAGCGGCATCAGGAACAGGCCGGCGACAAGGCCGAACAGCATCGCATGCGCCGCCGCATCCGGGCTGCCTGTTCCGGGCTTCGCGGCGTGGCGGCGTTGTTCCTCGGCCGGGATCTGCACTGTTGCAGCCTTGCCGAGCGCGCGGCCGGCGGCAAGCGGCGCCTGGACAGGGGACGGAGCGCGCCCTAATCCGCCGGGCAGGAGACCAGACGATGGACATGCACAGCGCCGCCGACCCGCACGCCGAGATCCGCGCCGAGGTGCGCAAGCTCTGCGCGAAGTTCCCGGGCGAATACTGGCGCGAACTCGATGCGAAGCGCGCCTATCCGACCGAATTCGTCCGGGCGCTGACCGAGGCCGGCTGGCTCGCCGCGCTGATCCCGGAGGAATTCGGCGGTGCCGGCCTGCCGCTCTCGGGCGCCGCGGCGATCCTCGAGGAGATCCAGGCTGCGGGCTGCAACGGCGCGGCCTGCCACGCCCAGATGTACATCATGGGCACGATCCTCCGGCACGGCTCGCCGGAGCAGAAGCAGGCGTACCTGCCGGCGATCGCCGCGGGCGAGCTTCGCCTGCAGGCCTTCGGCGTGACGGAGCCGACCAGTGGCACCGACACCACCGCGCTGCGCACCACGGCGCGGCGCGAAGGCGACAAGTATGTCGTCAACGGCCAGAAGATCTGGACGAGCCGCGCGGAGCATTCCGACCTGATGCTGCTGCTGGCGCGCACCACGCCGCGCGACCAGGTGGCGAAGAAGACCGAGGGTCTTTCGACCTTCATCGTGGACATGCGGACAGCGTTGGGGAACGGCCTGACGATCCGCCCGATCCGCACGATGATGAACCACAATTCCTGCGAGGTCTTCTTCGACAACATGGAGGTGCCCGCCGCGAACCTCGTCGGGCAAGAGGGCAAGGGCTTCCGCTACATCCTCGACGGCATGAACGCCGAGCGGCTGCTGATCGCCGCGGAGTGCATCGGCGACGCCAAGTGGTTCATCGAGAAGGCGCGCAACTACGCGAAGGAGCGCGTGCTGTTCGGCAAGCCCATTGGCGCGAACCAGGGCGTGCAGTTCCCGATCGCCAAGGCCTACGCGCAGATGCGCGCGGCGGAGGCCATCGTGAAGCAGGGGCTGGCGAAGTTCGAGGCCGGCCAGAACTGCGGCGAGGAAGCCAACATGGGCAAGATGCTGGCCGCCGAGGCGAGCTGGGCCGCCGGCGAGGCCTGCGTGAACACGCATGGCGGCTTCGGCTTCGCGGAGGAATACGACATCGAGCGCAAGTTCCGCGAGACGCGGCTCTATCAGGTGGCGCCGATCAGCACAAACCTGATCCTGAGCTACATCGGCGAGCACGTGCTCGGGATGCCGCGGAGCTACTGAGGATGCGTGCGCTCGAGGGTCTGCTCGTCGTCTCGATGGAGCAGGCCGTCGCCGCGCCGACCTGCTCCCAGAAGCTCTGCGACGCGGGCGCGCGGGTGATCAAGATCGAGCGCCGCGAAGGCGACTTCGCGCGCGGCTACGACACCGCGGCCGCCGGGCAGTCCAGCTACTTCGTCTGGCTGAACCGCGGCAAGGAGAGCATCGCCCTCGACATCAAGGATCCCGGCGACAAGGCGCTGCTGGCGCGGATGGTCGCCAGGGCTGACGTGTTCATCCAGAACCTGGCGCCAGGCGCGCTGGCCCGCGCGGGCTTCGGCAGCGCGGAGCTGCGCGCGAAGCACCCGCGGCTGATCACCGTGGACATTTCGGGCTATGGCGAGGAGGGCGATTATGCCCGGATGAAGGCCTATGACCTGCTGGTCCAGGCCGAATCCGGGCTGGCCTCCATCACCGGACATCCGGCGGGGCCGGGGCGGGTCGGCGTCTCGGTGGTGGATATCGCCTGCGGCATGAACGCCCATGCGGCGGTGCTGGAGGCGCTGATCGCGCGCGGGACCACGGGGCAGGGGGCGGGGATCGCGGTCAGCCTGTTCGACGCCATGGCGGACTGGATGAACGTGCCGTTGGCCTTCTTCGAGGGCACCGGCAAGGCGCCCCAGCGGGTGGGGCTCGCGCATCCGTCAATCTGCCCTTACGGCGCCTTCGCCTGCGCGGACGGCGCGCTGGTGCTGATCTCGATCCAGAACGAGCGCGAATGGGCGGCTTTCTGCGCCGGCGTGCTCGGTGAGCCGGAGTTGCCGCGGCGCCAAGGCTGGCGCAGCAACACCGAGCGGGTCGAGAACCGGAATTTGGTTGATTCGCATGTCGGCGCCGCCTTCGCCCGCCTGACCCGCACCGACGCAGCGCGGCTGCTGGATTCGGCCGGCACGGCCTATGGCTTCGTCAACGGCGTGGCCGAGTTCGCCCGCCATCCCGCCCTGCGCCG
The DNA here is from genome assembly GCF_003173615.1 of Falsiroseomonas bella. GTDB lineage: Bacteria > Pseudomonadota > Alphaproteobacteria > Acetobacterales > Acetobacteraceae > Falsiroseomonas > Falsiroseomonas bella. The sequence continues at coordinate 616,779 of NZ_QGNA01000002.1, forward strand.
GATGGAGGTGCCGACGCCGAACGGCATGGTGAGCCTGGCGGCCCCGGCTCCGCGCTTTGCCGGCGCGGCGCGCCAAAGCGGCGCGGTGCCGACGCTGGACGAGCATGGCGCCGCAATCCGGGCTGAGTTTGCTTGATTTCGGTTAACAAGCCCCGCAAGGCTCTTGGCCATGCATTTGGCGCATGCCCGCATTCTGCTGCGCTGCAAAATGCCCGCTTGCGTTAGGCCAGCCTGACACCTAATTTGTGCATCGCAGCAAGGACGGTTCGTCCGCTTGCTGTCTTTCTTGGACGTTTCCTCCCTAAACTCGGCGGTGCCCCAGGGCACCGCCGTTTTTTTTCGTCCGCGCGCCGGCTTGGCGCCCGCGCCTTCAGCGGCCGAGGAAGCCCCAATCCGTGCCGGAGAGCGTCGCGATGAACTCGCGCAGATTGCGCTGCAGCCCGGCCATGCCGGGCGCCCGCTGCACCCTTGCCTCGTCCATGTAGAGCCGCCGGGCGATCTCGATCTGCAGCACATGCACGCCCTGGCGCGGATGGCCGTAGTGGCGCGTGACGTAGCCGCCCGCATAGGGATCGTTGCGACGGATGCGGTAGCCGAATCCGGCCAGCGCATCCTCCACCGCCCGCGTGGCGCGCGGCGCGCAGGAGGTGCCATGCGCATCCCCCAGCACGAAATCGGCCGGCGACGCGCTCTGGATCGGGTGCGTCGGCATGGAGTGGCAGTCCAGCAGCAGGCAGTAGCCGAAGGCCTGCCGCGTCTCGGCGATCAGGGCGCCGAGCGCGGCATGGTAGGGCTGCCAGAAGTCGCGCACCCGCGCCTCGGCCTCGGCGAAGGGCAGCTTGTTGCGATAGACCGGCTCGCCGCTCGCCACGACGCGGGCAATGGTGCCGAGCCCGGCGCCGACCCGGGGCGAGCCGCTGTTCACCCATTCGGGCAGCGGCCCGTCGAACATCGCCGGGTCCAGTTCCCAGGGCTCGCGGTTGGCGTCGCAGAACACGCGCGGGAAGGTCGCGGCCAGCAGCGGCGCGCCGAAGCCGGGCGCCGCCGCGAAGAGCTCGTCCACGAAGCTGTCTTCGCTGCGGCGCAGCGCCACCGGATCGAGCCGCGCCTCGGCCAGAAATTCCGCGCTGTAATGCGCGCCGCTATGCGGCGATGCGAAGATCAGCGGCACGCTCTGACGCACCGGCCGCAGCACCCGGACGGGTGGCGGCACCACGTCGGCGGAGGGGGAGGGGGCCGGCAGGTCCATGCGCATCCCGATCAAGCCACAGCCCTGCCTCGCTTGTCATCCCCGCCGGGACATGGCGACAGGAACACGCAACCCGGCGCCGGGCAGGGTTGCGCGGCTTCCGCGGCAAGGCTAAGCAGGCGCTCCGCACGGAACGGGCATCGCGGGCGCGTAGCTCAGCGGGAGAGCACCACCTTGACACGGTGGGGGTCACAGGTTCAATCCCTGTCGCGCCCATTCCCCGGCCTGTCCCGGTCTCGTTGCGCATCCCCTCATCCTTACCCGCCGATTGACCGGTGCCTGTCGCTGCCGCAAAGGTCGCGCATCGCATTCGACCGCACGGGGAGGAACCCATGAACCGTCGCACCCTGCTCGCCGCCGGCTCGCTGCTGGCTGCACCCGCAGCCCTGCGCAGCGCCCGCGCCCAGGCACAGGTGACGATGCGCCTGTCGCACCAGTTCCCGCCCTCCCATCACAATGCCCGAGTGATCGCTGCCTTCGCCGAGGACGTCGCCGAGCGTTCCGGTGGCCAGGTGCGGGTGCAGGTCTTCCCCGCCGAGCAGCTTGCCAAGGCCGGCGAGAACTTCCCGGGCGTCGCCCGCGGTGCCTTCGAGGCGGCGGCGGCCGTGAACTTCCAGTGGGGCACCACGATCCCCGAGATGAACGTGGTGACCATCCCCTACATGTTCACCGACTACCCGCGCATCGCCCGCTTCCCGGGCAGCGAGGCGGCGCAGTTCCTGGAAGGGCTGCTGGAGCGCCGCGCGGTGAAGAACCTCATGTGGCTCTACACCACGCGGATGAGCATCTTCACCTCCAACCGCCGTCCGATCGTCAGCCTCGAGGATTTCCGCGGCCTCAAGATCCGCGGGCTCAATTCGCTGACAGATCACGCGCTCAGCGCCGTCGGCGCCGCGCCCTCCGCGATGCCGGGGCCGGAAGTCGCGCCGGCGCTGCAGTCGGGCGTGCTGGATGCGGGGCTGACGGACGTCTCCGCCGCCGTGTCGCGGCGCTATTACGAGATCCAGAAGTTCGGCACCGTCGCGCCCTATTTCACCGTGATGAGCCATGTCTATGTGAACCCGCGCTGGTGGAACGGGCTGACCGCGCAGCAGCGCGGCTTCATCGAGGCCGCGGCGCGCAAGGCCGAGCAGGACCAGCTCAAGGTGACCGAGGACACCGCCGCGGCCGCGGTCGGCGAACTCCGCGCGAAGGGCATGACCATCCACGAGCAGACGCCGGCAGAGAGCGCGACCTGGAAGGCCGCGATGCAGCAGCCGGTGGTGGACGCCTTCTTCCGCCTGGCGCCGGAAGGTGGCCGCCGCTCGATCGAGCTGCTGAACGCCATCCCGGCGGCCTGAGGCCGCCGGAATGGGCCTGCTGGAGCGCGCGGTCGCCGCGCTGGCGCGCCTGGCCGGCGCGCTGGGCGCGGTGGCGACCGTGTGCTGCCTGCTGCTCGTCGGCTACGCGGTGGGCATGCGCTATTTGCTCGGCCAGCCGGAGCCCTGGACCGACAAGGTCGCCGGCTGGCTGGTGGTGGCGCTGGTAATGCTGGCCGCGCCCGAGACCCAGCGTCGCTTCGAGCATATCGGCGTGGACATCGCCGTGAAGCGAGTCGGCCCGCGGCTGGCGCGGGCTGCGCATCTCCTGGGCGTGCTCTCGGTGGCGCTGGTCGCCGCGGTGCTGCTGGCCGCGGGCTGGGAGATGGTGGAATTCAGCCGGATGATCGGCGTGATGACCGACCTGGAAGGCGTGCCGCAATGGTGGATCCAGGCGCTGATGCCGGTGGGCGCGGCGCTGCTGCTGGTCGTCGCCCTGTGCCAGGCGCTGCTGCTGGTCATCGGCCGGGAGCCGGCCTACCTGCCGAAGCCCGAGGACGACGTGCTGGCGCGAGATCCGCTGGCGCGCGCGGAATAGCGCCCGCTTCATGACCTTCCTGCTGCTCCTGGCTGCGCTGATCGCGCTGCTCTACCTCGGCATGCCGATGTTCGCGGCGCTGTTCCTGCTGCCGCTCGGCGTCCTGCTCTATGTCGAGGGCGGCGTGCCCGCGCTCGGCGAGATGGTGATCGGCAAGCTGGACGGCTACCTGCTGGTCGCCATCCCGCTCTTCATGCTGATGGCGCATATCATGGTGCGCGGGAAGGTTGTGGACGACCTGTACGGCGCCGCCTTCGGCCTGCTGCGCCGCGTGCGCGGCGGCGTCGGCATGGCGACCGTCGCGGCCTGCACGATCTTCGCCGCGATCAGCGGCAGCTCCGTCGCCACGGCGCTGACCATCGGCAAGATCGCGATCCCGCAGATGCTGCGCTACGGCATGTCGCGCCGCGGCGCCTTTGGCGTGGTGGCGGGCGGCGGCACGCTCGGCATCCTGATCCCGCCCTCGGCGCCGATGGTGCTCTACGCCTATGTCACCGAGACCTCGGTCGCCGCGCTGTTCCTCGCCGGCGTCATCCCCGGGCTGATGATGGCATGCATGTTCGCGCTCTATGTCTTCCTCACGGAAGGCAAGGCGCGCGCGCCCGACGACGAGGCGTCGGCCGAGATGGAGAGCGGTGTCGCGCTGCGCGCCTGCTGGTCGCTCAGCCTGCCGATCTTCGTGCTCGGCGGCATCTATCTCGGCGTCTTCACGGCCACGGAGGCGGCGGGCACCGGCACGCTCTACGCCCTGATGATCGCGGCGCTGATCTACCGCACGCTGACATGGCGCGACATGCTGGACGGCGTGCAGGAGGCGACGCGCACCTCCGCGATGCTGCTGATGATCATCGCGGGGGCGGCAATCTACGGCTACATGCTGACCAAGCTGCAGGTGCCGCAGGAGCTGACGCAACTCGTCGCCGATCTCGGCCTCTCGCGCACCGGCTTCCTGATCGCGATGATGGTGCTGCTGTTCGTGCTCGGGCTGGTGCTGGAGAGCTTCTCGATCATCCTGCTCACCATGCCGGCGATCCTGCCGCTGCTCGGCACGCTCGGCATCGACAAGGTCTGGTACGGCGTGCTGCTGACCTTGAGCCTGGAGATGGCGCTGATCTCGCCGCCCGTGGCGCTGAACCTCGTGGTGATCAAGGCGATCACCGGCGCCTCGCTCGGCGAGGTGAACCGCAGCATCTACCCCTACATGCTGATGCTGGCCCTGGGGACCGCGCTGCTCATCGCCTTCCCCGAGATCGCGCTGTGGCTGCCGCGCCTGGCAGGCTACGGCGGCTGAGGCGGCGGGCAGGGAGCCAGACCGAACACCGGGGCCGGATCCACGCGCTGCCCGTCAACGAGCAGTTCAAGATGCAGATGCGTGCCATAGGTGATGCCGGTGCGGCCGATCCGCGCGATCCGCTCGCCGGCGGCGACGCGCCGCTGGCCGCCGGCCAGCGCCGGCGCGACCGTGCCGAGATGGGCGTAGCGCGTGACGCGCCCGTCGGCGTGCCGAAGCTCGACCTCCAGCCCGACGCCGGCGCGTGTGGTGCGGCGGATGGCGATCACCTCGCCGGCCGCCGCCGCGCGCACCCAGGCGCCGGCCGGGGCCGGGATGTCGATGCCCTGATGGAAGCGGCTGGCGCGTGGCCCCGTCTCCGCCCGAGACCCGAAGGGCGATGAGATGCAGGCCGGGGCGAGCGGAGGCTGGAAGGTGACCGGCTCCGCCACCGCCGCGGACGCCCAGGCGCCCAGCGCGCCGAGAGCGCGCAGCGGAATCGACAGGGGCGAAGCCGCGCACGGCAGGGACATGCCGCGCATCCAGCACATCGGCGGCGCGATCCACAACGTCGCGGTGAAGCCCGCCGCGCGCCCCGGGCCTGCGTTGTCCCGCAAGCGCCAGGCAAGCGTCAGGCCGGCGTGTATTTCCCGCCTGTCTGCTTCGCCAGGATGCCGGTCGGCGGCGGCGTCTCGCCCGTGGCGCGCATCTTCTCGGCTTCCTGGTTCCGCGTCGCGCGGGTCCAGCTGCGCTTCAGGTCGTCGCGCACATGCACGCGCAGCTTGCCGAGGCTGCCGACCTCGAGCTCGATGACGTCGCCATCATGCAGCGCCGACAGTCCGCGGTGGTTGGTGCCGGTCGCCACCACGTCGCCGGGCTCGAGCGTGTGGATGCCGCTGAGCCAGGCGATGCATTTCGGGATCTTGTGCGCCATGTCGTTGGTGTTGAAGGCCTGGCGCACATCGCCGTTGATCGTCAGGCGGACATCCAGGTTCTGCGGGTCTGCCACTTCGTCGGCGGTGACGATCCAGGGGCCCATCGGCGCGAAGGTGTCGCGCGACTTGGCCTGAAAGAAGACGTTGTTGGCCGGCGGCATGCCGCGCGCGGAGCCGTCGATGAAGTTCATGTAGCCGAAGACGTGGCTCATCGCCTCGGCCTCGCTGACATTGGTCGCGCGCTTGCCGATCACGAGGGCGAGCTCCGCTTCCGCCTCGAAGACGATCGCGGGGATGTCGGGCAGCACCATCGTGTCGCCCTGGCCGATGACCGAGCTCGGTGACTTGTGGAAGGCATTGATCGGCGGCGCCGCGGGCAGCGTGCCGTCCTCCATGTAGTTCACCGCCATGCAGTCGATCTGGCGCGCGCGCGGCAGCGGCGCACGCAGGCGCACGGAGGCGAGCGGCTTGGCCGCGGCGCCTGCGACATGCGCCTCGATGCGGGCGCGATGCGCGGCGAAGTCGGCGATCAGCGCCGGCATCAGGTCCTGCGCGTCGCGATGCGGCAGCGCGGTGAGCAGCGACGTGACATCCACGATGCCGTCGCCCTTCAGCACGCCGAGCCGATAGTCGTCGAAATAGGTGAGGCGCATGCGTTTCCCCCGGGATCGGCTTCAGCGGCGTTACCCGGCGGTCAGGAAGACCGGCCGCAGATGACCGCCGCGACATCCGGTCGCTGCCGATACGCGCGCGAGGCTAGGAGGCGGCGAAGCGGGGCGTCAAGCGGCGTCCGGGCGGCGGCGGAGCGCCCGGGCGACGCAGCCGAAAATGACCAGTTGTCCACACCCGCCGCTCAGCTATGCTGGCCTCCAACGATCCAAGACCAATGGGAGAAGCGTTCATGAGCATCCATGCCACAGGGCTGTCCCGGCGCGCCGCGCTCGGGCTCCTGGCCGCGCCGCTGGTCGCGCGCGGCGCCGCCGCGCAGAACCGCAACCTGCGCCAGGTTGTCTTCGTGCAGCCGAGCCCCTCGGCCATCAACTCCTATCCGATCTTCGTCGGCATGGGCGAAGGCTACTTCCAGGCGGAAGGGCTGACCGTGCGGTCTGAGGCGGTGAACGGCTCCGGTCCCGTGCTGCAGGCCCTCTCCTCCGGCCAGGCGCAGTTCGGCCGGCCCGGCCCGGGCCCGGTGCTGCGCGCGCGGGCGCGCGGCGTGGACGTGGTATTCCTCTACAACTCCCTGCCGCGCAGTTCCTTCGGCATTCTTGTGAAGACAGGGTCGAGCTACCGGACGCCGGACCAGCTTCGCGGGAAGGTCATCGGCGTCGGCACCGCGGACGGTGCGGAGGTTGGCTTCGCACGCGCGATCTTCAGTGACCTCGGCATGCAGGAGCCTCGGGACTACCGCTTCATCCCGGTGGGCGACGGCGGGCCGGCGGTGGCGGGCTTCATGCGCGGCGACATCGAGGCCTATGTCGGCTCCACGGCCGATGCGGCGATCCTGAACTTCCGCGGCATGGCGGTGCGCGACATCACGCCCGACAAGTACCAGACCTTCTTTGGCAACGGCTATGTCGCCATGGGGTCGTTCATCAACGCGAATCCGCAGGTGGTGGAAGGCTTCGGCCGCGCCCTGGTGCGCGCGACGCGATTCACCAACGATCCCGCCAACCGGGACAAGGTGCTGCGCCACCTCGCCGCGGGCAACCCGCAGGAAATCGAGAACAGGAACTTCGCGAACGCCCTGCTCGACCAGGTGCTGGAGAAGGGCAAGCCGCACGACCCGTCCAGGGGCTGGGGCTGGCAGGATCCGGCGCATTGGCGCGCCTGGCACGAGAGCCTGGTGCAGAGCAAGGAACTCGACGCGCCGCTGCCGGACCTGGAGGCGGCCTATACGAACCGCTTCGTCGAGGCCTGGAACCGGACCTGACATGTCGGCCGCACGCCTAGAGGCCCTCGCCCCGTCCGGGCAGCGCGGCCGACCGGTCTATGAGCTGCGCGGGGTCAGCAAGACCTATGCGCGGCGCAACATCCAGGCACTTGGCAGCGTGGACCTGACGCTGACCGAGGGGAGCTTCTCCTCGGTGATCGGCGCGTCGGGCTGTGGCAAGTCCACGCTGCTGAAGATCATGGCGGGGCTGGTCCCCCCATCGGCGGGGCGGGTGATGCTGGCGGGCAGCCCGGTGACCGGGCCGCGCCGCGACATCGGCATGATGTTCCAGCAGGCGACGCTGTTCCCGTGGAAGACCGCGCTCGAGAACGTCGTGCTGCCCATCGAGATCCGCGACGGCAAGGCCGCGGCGCGCGCCAAGCAGGGCGAGGCGCGGGCGCTGCTGGAACTGGTCGGGCTCAAGGGCTTCGAGACCGTCTATCCGGGCGAGCTGTCCGGCGGCATGGCGCAGCGCGCCGCGATCTGCCGCATGCTGATCACGGAGCCCGCCGTGCTGCTGCTGGACGAGCCCTTCAGCGCGCTGGACGAGCTGACGCGCGACTACATGAACATGGAGCTGCAGCGCATCTGCATGGCGCGCAACGCCACGGCGTTCCTGGTGACGCACTCCATCTCCGAGGCGGTGATCCTCTCCGACACCGTCTATGTGATGTCGCCGCGGCCTGGCCGCTTCGTGGAGGCGGTGGAGGTGGACCTGCCGCGCCCGCGAACGCTGGAGATGATCACCACCCCGCGCTTCGGCGCACTGGTGGACCGCATCCGCAGCCATCTCGACAAGGGATCCTTCCTGTGAGCGACGCCACCCTGCGTGCCGAGCCCGCGCCCGGCGACACCGTCTGGGTCGAGCAGGTCTCCTGGTTCGACCGCATCCCGCGTTCCGTCGCGATGGCGCTGCTGGCGGTGGCCTTCATCGCGATCTGGCACCTCGTCTCCAACTTCGGCATCGTCTCGCCCATCATCCTGCCGACGCCGGCGGAGACGCTGCGGCACCTGATCTTCGTGGGCGAGAACCTGCTCACCGGCGGCTACATGCTGGGTTCGCTGATGATCACGCTGCAGGAGCTGGTGATCTCCTTCGCGCTGGCGATCTTCATCGGCTTCACCCTCGGCGTGCTGGTGGGCGAGACCGCCTTCGGCGAGCGCGCGGTGATGCCCTATCTCGTCGCGCTCGACACCATGCCGAAGGTCGCTTTCGCGCCGATCTTCATTGCCTGGCTCGGCTTCGGGATCGAGAGCAAGGTCGCGCTGGCCACATTCATCGCCACCTTCCCGATCGTGGTCGGCACCGCGGCCGGGCTGCACGCGGCGGATGAGAATGCGCGCATGGCGTTCAAGACCATGGGCGCGACGCGCTGGCAGACGCTGGTGAAGATGAAGCTGCCGATGGGCCTGCCGCAGTTCTTCACAGGACTCAAGATCGCGGCGGTGGGCGTGATGGCCGGCGTGATCACCGGCGAGTTCCTGGGCGGCGGCAAGGGCTTCGGCGAGCTGATCCGCGTGGCCTCCACCAACCTCGACACGGCGCGGGTCTTCGCGCTGATCCTCTATCTCAGCCTGCTCGGCCTCGCGACCTTCGGGCTGGTGGTGTGGCTGGAGCGCAAGCTGGTGTTCTGGCAGCGTTCCAGCGTGCGCACGGCGGGATAGGCCTCACGACGCGGCGTCGCGGTGCGCCTCCGCGCGCGCCGCGGCCTCGATCTCGCGCTGCAGGAAGAAGTTCAGCACCGTGCGCAGTGCCGCGATGGCGGCGAGCTTGCCGATGTCGTCCCAGGTCGGCGCCACGGCAGTGCGCAGGATGTCGGCGGCCAGGGTGAATTCCAGCGCGACGGCGAGCCAGCGCGCCAGGCGCAGCCGCATGTGCTCGATGCCGACCTCCACCGTGCCGCCGCGCCCGATCCAGACGCCAAGCACGCGCCAGCCGGCTTCGAGGCCCGCATAGGCGATCACCAGCACCGCCGCGACCTCCACGGCGATCGCCACCCACTGGGTGAGGTCCTTGATCAGCTCTTCCATGGCGCCGCTCCGATAGCCCTTGCCCGCGGGATACTGCCCGGATCTGGCGGCTTGTCGCCGGGCCGGGAAAGCCCGCCTTGCACATCGCAGAGATATCCTGTCACGTGCATGGACGAGTCCAGGGACGTGTCGCGATGCGCCTGCGCAGCCTTCTCCTCCTCCTCGCCGCGCTGGTGGTGATCGGGGGCGGGGTGGCGGTGGCGCGGCTGCGCCCCATCGCGGTCGCCGTCGCGCCGGTCGAACAGGACGTCGCCGTGACCGTCTTCGGCCTTGGCAGCGTCGAGGCGCAGGTGGTCGCGCGGATCGGTTTCGAGGTGTCCGGCACGCTGGTGCGCGTCGCCGCCGATCACGGCGATCTGGTGCGTGCCGGGGACGAACTGGCCGCGCTCAATCCTGCCAGCGCGGAAGCGCGGCTGGCGCGCGCGGAGGCCGGGCTGCAATCGGCCGAGGCGGCGGCGGCGCGCGCCGAGGCGCAGCGCGACCGCGCCGAGGCGCTCAGTGCCCAGCGTCAGGCGACGGCGCGGCGGCGGCGCGATCTGGCGACTCGCGGCGTCGGCAGCCAGGAATCGGCCGAGCTGGCCGAGACGGAGGCGGCCGCGGCTGTCGCCGACGTCGCGGTGAACCGCGCGGATGCGGCGGTCGCCCGTGCGGCGATCGCCGATGCGCGCGCAAACCTCCTGGCCGAGCGCACGGCGCTGGCGAAGCATCGCCTCCTCGCCCCCTTCGACGCGTTGGTGGTGACGCGCCATCGCGAACCCGGCACCGCGCTGAACCCGGGCGAGGCGGTGTTCACGCTGGTGGCGCCGGACAGCTACTGGGTTCTCGCCTTCGTGGACGAGGGCCGCGCGGGCGGGCTCGCCGTCGGCCAGCCGGCCCGCGTCACGCTGCGCAGCCGACCGGGCCAGCCGATGACGGCCGAGGTAGTGCGCATCGGGCTCGAGGCCGACCGCGTGACGGAGGAGCGCCGGGTCTGGCTGCGCTGCCGTGGCTGCCCTGGCCAGCCGGTTCTGGGAGAGCAGGCGGAGGTGCTGATCGAGACCGGTCGCCTGCCGCGTGCGCGCCTGCTGCCGGAAAGCGCGCTGCACGGCTTCGACGGCGCGAAGGGCACGATCTGGACGGTGGAAGACGGCCGGCTTGCGCGGCGCGAGGTGCGTGTAACGGCGCGGCTTGCGGATGGTCGCGTCGCTCTGACTGAGGGCCTGCCGGAGGGCGCCGAGCCGGTGCTCCGTGCGGCGAGCGGCTTCGCGCCGGGCCGAGCGGCGAGGCCAGTGCCGGGCACGCCATGAACCTCGCCCTGGCCGATATCCGGCACGGCATCGGCCGTTTCCTGATCACCTGCGTCGGCATCGGCCTGCTGCTCGGCGTGGCGCTGTCCATGGTCGGGATCTACCAGGGGGTCGTGCGCGAGGCGCTGGCGCTGACGCGCAGCCTCGGTGCTGAGCTCTGGGTGGTGGAACAGGGCACGCGCGGCCCCTTCGCGGAGGCGTCGCGCGTGCCGGGAGACGTGCGGGAGATGGTGGCGCGCATTCCCGGCGTCGCCGCCGCGGGCGGCCTGACGCTGCGCACCGCCGAGGCCGAGGGTCCGCAGGGGCGCATCCGCCTGCAGGTGGTGGGCTACGAGCCCGGGCGGCCCGGCGGGCCGGGCAGCCTGGTGGAGGGGCGCGCCCTCGGCGGTGCGCGCTTCGAGCTGGTGGCCGATGCACGCAGCGGCCTGCCGCTCGGCGCCACGCTGCATCTCGGCGCGGATCGCTACCGCGTGGTCGGCATCACGCGCGGCCTGGTCGCCTCCGGCGGCGATCCGCTGGTCTTCGCGACGCTGCGCGACAGCCAGGAGATGCAGTTCCGCCAGGCGCCGCCGGCGGCACGCCGCGCCCTGGCGGCCGGCGCGCTGCCGGCCGTGACGGATACCGTGAATGCCGTGGTTGCCGTGCTGCATCCGGGCGCCGACCCGAGCGCCGTAGCGGAGACGGTGCGCCGCTGGAAGCACCTCTCGGCCCTGACCGCGGCCGAGCAGGAGGACCTGCTCACGCGTTCCGTCGTGCAGCGCGCGCGCATGCAGCTGGGTATCTTCACCGTTGTGCTGCTGTTCGTCTCGGGCGTGATCATCGCCCTGATCATCTACACGATGACGATGGACAAGCGCCGCGAGATCGCGACCCTCAAGCTGATCGGCGCGCCGGACCGGACCATCGCGGGCCTTGTGCTGCAACAGGCGATGCTGATCGGTGCCTTCGGCTTCGTGGCGGGGCTCGTGCTGCTGCTGTCGGTGCGCGACCATTTTCCGCGCGCGGTCGAACTCGGCGTGTTCGAGGTCGCCGTCATGGCGGGCGTGACGGCGACGATCTGCCTGCTGGCGAGCGTGCTCTCCATCCGCGCGGCGCTGCGCATCGATCCGCAGCAGGCGCTTGGCGGATGACCGCCGCGCCGCTCGTGCTGCTGGAGGGTATCGCCAAGCAGTTCGGCACCGGCGAGACGGCGGTTCGCGCGCTGTCGGACGTGAACCTGGCGGTCGGGCCCGGGGAGGTGGTCGGGCTGAAAGGCCCGTCCGGCAGCGGCAAGTCCACGCTGCTGAACGTGATCGCCTGCATCATGGCGCCGAGTGCGGGGCGGCTCAGCCTGGCCGGGGAGCCGATCTGGGACGAGCGCTACCTGGTGCGCGACCTTCGCCGCCTGCGCCGCGAGCGCATCGGCTTCATCTTCCAGTTCCACAACCTGCTGCCCTTCCTGACCGCGCGCGACAACGTGGCGCTGGCGATGACGCTGGCGGGGCAGCCGCGCGCGCAGGCGCGGCAGCGCGCACAGGCGCTGCTGGAGGAACTGGAGGTCGGCCGGCGGGCCGATGCGATGCCGGCGCGGCTGTCGGGTGGCGAGGCGCAGCGCGTGGCCATCGCCCGGGCGCTGGCGAATGCGCCGCCGATCATCCTGGCCGACGAGCCAACGGCGGCACTGGATTCGGAACGCGCGCGCGTGGCCATGGACCTGTTGCGCCGCGTCGCGCGGGAGCGCGCGGCGGCGGTGCTGGTGGTCACGCATGACGAGAAGATCTTCGATCGCTTCGACCGCATGGTCGCGCTGCGCGACGGTCGGGTCGAAGCGGAGGTGCTGCGCTCCGCCTGAGGCGGGTCAGAACCCGCCGCCGGCATCCAGCCATGCCTGCTCCGCCGGCGTGCTTTGGCGGCCGAGGGCGGCGTTGCGGTGAGGGAAGCGACCGAAGCGCTGGATGACGACACGGTGGCGCCAGGCATAGTCGATGGTCCCGCCCGGCGTGCGCATCGCGGGATTGTCGCGCAGGCCTTCGAACAGCGCGACGGAGAGATCCTGGTCCTGCATCGCCTCGCCATGCTCGAAGGGGAGATACAGGAAGATGCGCTGCACCGGCGTCAGCGCCAGGTCGAAGCGGTCGCGCAGCACGACGCCGCGGGCGATCGCGCGGGCATGCGGATCGGAGGCGAAGGCCTCCGCGCTGCCGCGGAACAGGTTGCGCGGGAACTGGTCGAGCAGCAGCAGCAGCGCGAGAGCACCCTTCGGCGTGCTCGCCCAGTCGTCCAGCGCGCCCTCGCGCGCCGGGACGACGAGCGCACCAAAGCCCTCGCGGCAGGCGGTGTCGAAGGCGTCGTCCCTGCGGAACCAGGCCTGGCGGAAACTGTCGGGGCCCTCGGCGAACCAGAAGGCGAGCAGGCGGTCGGCGTCGGGGCTCATGCCAGGGCGCGCTCCAGCAGGCGGATGGAATGGATGGCCTCGCGGCCGGCGAGGTCGCGGATCTGGTGCCGGCAGGAGGTGCCGTCGGCGACGATGAGTGCCTCGGCCTTGGTCTTGCGGATATGCGGCAGCAGGGAGAGCTCGGCCATCGCCTTGCTGACGGGAAGGTTCTTCGCCTCGTAGCCGAAGGACCCGGCCATGCCGCAGCAGGAGGAGGTGATCGGCGTCACCTTCAGGCCCGGAATGCGCGTGAGCGCGGCGACCGCGGCCGGGAAGGCGCCGAAGGCCTTCTGGTGGCAATGGCCGTGGATATGCGCCTCGCCCTCGATCGGCTTGAGCGCGAGATCGGGCTTCGCCTGCGCCAGCCATTCGGAAACCAGCATCGCGCGCGACGCAAGCTTTTCGGCCGCCTCGCCCGGCAGCAACGACAGAAACTCGTCGCGCAGCGTCGTCAGGCAGGAGGGTTCGAGGCCGAGCACCGGGCTTTCCCAGCGCGACAGGACGTCCAGCGTGCGGCGTGCCTCCGCACGGGCTTCCGCGATCATGCCGGCGGCGAGCAGGGTGCGACCGTCATCCAGCGGGCGCGTGCCGCGCGGCGGCCGCGCCACGGCGGGATCGGCGCCGGCTGCGCGCAGCACGCGCAACGCGGCACGAAGATTCTCCGGCTCGAAATAGCGGTTGAAGAGGTCGGGCAGCAGGATGACCTCGTTCGCGCGTCCGTCGGGCTCGCGGCATTCCCAGTCATGGAACGGGTTGTGCCGGAAGCGGGGCAGGGCGCGGTCTGCGAAGCCGAGCAGGCCGGGAGCACCGGGGATCATCGCGGGCCAGTTGACGAAGGGCGCCAGCATCGCGGCGAAGGGCGCCCAGCGCGGCATGGTGGCGATGAGGCGGTTCTTGAGCGCGATGCCGCGCGCGGCATTGCGCGCCGCCGTCGCCTCGACCTTCATCTTCGCCATGTCCACGCCGGTCGGGCATTCGCGCTTGCAGCCCTTGCAGGCGACGCAGAGCGAGAGCGCGTCGGCGACTTCGTCGGAAGCGAGTCCGCCCGGGATCTGGCCGGTGAGCGCGAGGCGCAGCGTGTTGGCCCGCCCGCGCGTGACATGCTGCTCGTCGCGCGTCGCGCGGTAGGAGGGGCACATCGTGCCGGCATCGAACTTCCGGCACGTGCCGTTGTTGTTGCACATCTCGACGGCGCCGAGCAGGCCGCCTTGCGGGCCGGGCCATGCACTCCAGTCCAGCGCGGGCGTGATGGCGGGATCGGCCGTGTAGCCTTCGTGGTAGCGCAGCAGGGAACGGTCATCCATGCGCGGCGGATGCACGATGCGGTTCGGGTTCAGCAGGCCGTGCGGCAGGGTCGGCGTGGCGGGATCGAAGGCGTCCTTCACCTGCTCGAAGGCCTGCACGATGCGCGCGCCGAACATCGGCTCGTGGAACTCGCTGCGCACGATGCCGTCGCCATGCTCGCCGGAATGGCTGCCCTTGTATTCGCGCACGAGGGCGAAGCATTCCTCCGCGATGGCGCGCATCTTCGCCACCTCCGTGCCGTCCTTCATGTTCAGCACGGGGCGGACATGCAGGCATCCGACCGAGGCGTGTGCGTACCAGGTGCCCTTGGTGCCGTGCCGCTCGAACACCGCGTTCAGGCGCTCGGTGTAGTCGGCCAGGTCCTCCAGCGCGACGGCGGCATCCTCGATGAAGGAGACGGGCTTCCCGTCGCCCTTCATGCTCATCATGATGTTGAGCCCCGCCTCGCGCACCTCCGCGACCTGCGCCTGGAAGCCGGCATCCGTCACGCGCACGACCTGGCCGGGCAGGCCGAGGTCGCCCATCATCTCCTCCAGCCGGTCGAGCGCGGCCAGCAGCGGGCCGTCCTCATGGCCGTGGAACTCGACGATGAGCAGGCTGTCGGGCTCGCCGATGACGATGCGGTCAATGGTGTTGCGGTAGATCGGGATGGAGCGGCCGAGATCGATCATCGTCCGGTCCACGAGCTCCACCGCCTCCGGGTCGAGCGTGACGAGATGCTGCGAGGCCTCCATCGCGCGGCGGAAGGAGGGGAACTGGCAGATGCCGAGCACCTTGCGCGGCTTGATCGGCCACAGCTTGAGATCGAGCGCGGCGGAGAAGGCGAGCGTGCCCTCGCTACCCACCAGCAGCCGCGCGAGCGAGGCTCGCCCGTTCGCGCGCGCATCCGGCGTCAGCGCGTCCAGGTTGTAGCCGCCGACGCGGCGGAGCTGGTGCGGGAACTTCGCCGCGATCTCCTCGGCCTCCCGCACGCCGATGGCGCGCAGCTTGGCGACGACGTCCGCGACGGAAGGCGGCACGTCGGGGCCGAGATTGTCCGGCAGCTCGCCGAAGCGAAAACGCGTGCCGTCAGCCAGGATCGCGTCGATGGCGCGGACATTGTCGGCCATGAGACCGTAGCGGATGGATTTCGAGCCGCAGGAATTGTTGGCGGCCATGCCCCCGATGGTGCAGCGCATCCAGGTGGAGGGATCCACGGGGTAGAACATGCCGCGCGGCTTCAGCGCCTCGTTCAGTGCGCCGAGGGTGATGCCGGGCTGCACGCGGGCCGTGTCGCCCTCCACGGCGATGACGTTCCGCAGGTATTTCGTGCAGTCCAACACCAGCGCGCGGTTGACGGTCTGGCCGCATTGGCTGGTGCCGCCGCCGCGCGGCAGGACCGGAATGCCTTCCTCCCGGCAGATCGCCATCGCGGCGGCCACGTCTTCCGCGCTGCGCGGCACCAGCACGCCGACGGGCTCCATCTGGTAGATCGAGGCGTCGGTGGCGTAGCGGCCGCGGTCGCCCGGGGAGAACAGCACCTCGCCCTGCGTCTCCCGGCGCAGCCGCTCGGCCAGCCTGCTGTCCCCGATCCTGGCCCGCCCGGCGATGGCGTTCATGCCCGTTCTCCCCGCATCGGGCCGCGGATTAGCGGAGGGTTGGCCGCAGGTCGCATCTATAATGCTCATCAATCCAACGGGGGTTACTCATTGGCAGATCGCATTGCCGGAGGCTAGACAGCCGGCAGCAAGAGGACCCGTCCCATGGCCTATTTCCAGTCCAAGCCCACTGCCGGCCGCCACTTCCTGCAGATCCCCGGCCCGACCAACGTGCCGGACCGCGTGCTGCGGGCGATGGACAACCCCACCATGGACCATCGCGGCCCCGATTTCGGCCGGCTGGGCAAGGCGGTGCTGGAAAAGGTCAAGGCGGTCTTCAAGACGCAGGGTCATGTGGTGATCTATCCGGCCTCCGGCACCGGGGCCTGGGAAGCGGCGCTGGTCAACACCCTCTCGCCCGGCGACCGGGTGCTGATGTGCGAGACCGGCTGGTTCGCTCATCTGTGGCACGAGATGGCGACACGCCTGCAACTGGTGCCTGACTACATCCGCACCGACTGGCGCCGCGGCGCGGATGTGGCGGCGATCGAGGCGAAGCTGCGCGAGGACAAGTCGCACAGCATCAAGGCCGTCTGCGTCGTCCACAACGAGACCAGCACGGGTGCGACCTCCCGCATCGACGAGGTCCGCAAGGCAATGGACGCGGCGGGCCATCCGGCGCTGCTGCTGGTGGACACGATCTCCTCGCTGGCCAGCATCGACTACCGCCACGACGAATGGGGCGTGGATGTCACGGTCTCCGGCAGCCAGAAGGGGCTGATGCTGCCGCCGGGCCTCAGCTTCAATGCCGTGTCGGAGAAGGCGCTGAAGGCGAGCGAGACGGCGAAGCTGCCGCGTGCCTTCTGGGACTGGAAGCCGATGATCGCGGCGAACGCCACCGGCTACTTCCCCTACACGCCGGCGACCAACATGCTCTACGCGCTCGACGCCGCGGTGGACATGCTGCTGGAGGAAGGGCTCGACAACGTCTTCGCCCGTCACGACCGCCATGCGGAGGCCACGCGGCGCGCCGTGCGCCATTGGGGCTTCGAGATCCAGTGCTTGGACCCGCGGCACTACTCCTCCTCGCTGACCGCGGTGCGCCTGCCGGAGGGTCACAGCGCCAACGCGCTGCGCGCCACCATCCTCGAGAAGTTCAACATGAGCCTGGGGAACGGGCTTGGGCAGCTCAACGACCGGGTGTTCCGCATCGGCCATCTGGGCGACTTCGGCGACCTGCAGCTGGTCGGCACGCTGGGCGGCGTGGAGATGGGGCTGAAGGCCGCCGGCATCCCGCACAAGGCCGGCGGCGTGCTCGCCGCGATGGACTACCTGAACGGCAACGCGTAGCCGTTCCCGCCGAGGCGTGATCCGCTGTCGTGGATCGCGCCTCGGCCTTGCCGACCGCTAATCCGCGCGCGCGCCGCTCGCCCGCACCAGCGGCACCCAGAGGTCGATCTCGCTCTTCAGGAAGTCCGCGAAGCGCTGCGGCGTCCAGCCGCGCATCGCCGGCGTGCCCATCTGGTCGAAGCGCTCCGTGATGGCGGGGGTCGAGAGCGCCTGCTCGATGGCGGCCGCCATCCGCTCCACGATGGGCGCGGGCGTTCCGGCCGGCGCGTAGATGCCGTACCAGGAATAGGCCTTGTAATCGCCGAGCCCGACCTCACGCGCGGTCGGAACCTCTGGAGCGGCCGGGCTGCGCTCGTCGGTCGCGACGAACATCAGCCGCGCCGTGCCGGCCCGGTGGAAGGGCGCGAGCAGGGAGGGGATGTCGCTGGTGAAGGCGATCTCGCCCTGTTGCAGCGCCAGGTAGGTCTGGCCCGGATTGCGGTAGGTGACGTGTTCCGCCGTGGCCCCGATGCGCGAGAGGAAGGCGGAGGAGGCGATGTGGCCCGAGGTGCCCGCGCCTGCGCTGCCATAGCTGAAGCGGCCCGGATTGGCGCGCAGCAACGCGATGAACTCGGCCGCGTTGTTCACGCCGAGCTTGCTGGACGCCGCCATGCCGATCGGGATGAAGACGGTCGGCGCGACGCCGACGAAGTCGCGCACCGGATCATAGGGCAGGCGGTCGCCGTAGAGCGGGATGGCCAGCGCCATGTTGGACACGGTCGCCAGCAGGAAGGTCTCGCCGTTCGGCGGCTGCTTCGCGACATGGTCGGCGCCCACCGTTCCGCCGGCGCCGACGCGGTTCTCCACCACCACGGGCTGGCCGAGGATCTCGGACAGGCGCGGCGCCAGGAGCCTGGTGGTGATGTCGGTGCCGCCGCCGGTGCCGAAAGCGACGACGATGCGGATCGGGCGGGTCGGCCAGGCCTGGGCCAGGGATGGACGGGGCAGCGCGGCGGCAAGCGGCAGGGCGAGCGCGGCGCGGCGGGGCAGGGTGGGCATGGTGCAGATCCTCCGCCGGCATCAAAGCGCGGAAAGGGCAGCTTGGCACCCCCTTCACGTCACCGCCGGTCCGGTCTTCCCATCGGCCGGCGAAGCCCCACCATGGACGGATGGTCGAAGTCTTCCTCAACCGCATCGCCACCGCCGTGCCCCGGCACGAGGTGCACGGTGCCTTCCGTGCCTTCGCCGCCGGGCAGGTGACCGCGCGCGACCGCGCGCTGTTCGCCCGCATGGATGCGCGGGCGGAGATCGCCCGGCGTTGGTCCGTGCTGGAACCCTCGGAACCGGAGGGCAGCGGCACGCTTTGCGGCTTCTACCGCGCGGGCGCGGCCTTCCCCACCACCCGCGCCCGCATGGCCCGCTACGAGGCCGAGGCGCCGGCGCTGGCCGATGCCGCGCTGGCCCGCCTCGGCTTCGCGGCGGAGGCATCGCGCGTCACGCATCTGGTGGTCGCCACCTGCACTGGCTTCGTTGCGCCCTTCCTCGACCGCCACCTGGTCGAGCGCCACGGCGTGCCGCGCGGGGTGGAGCGCACGCTGGTCGGCTTCATGGGCTGCCAGGCGGCGATCAATGCGCTGAAGACGGCTTGGCACATCGTGCGCAGCGATCCCGGCGCGCGCGTGCTGGTGGTCTCCCTCGAGCTCTGCACGCTGCACCTGCAGGGCAGCAGCGCGCTGGAGCAGCTGCTGTGCTTCCTGCTCTTCGCCGATGGCTGCGCCGCCGCGATCGTCAGCGCGGAGCCTGCCGGGCTGCGGATGGAGGGCTTCTCCAGCGTCATGCTGCCGGAGGCGGCGGAGATGATCACCTGGCGGATCGGCGATGACGGCTTCGACATGACGCTTTCGGGCCTCGTGCCCATCACGCTCGCCCATGCGCTGCCGGACTGGGAGAAGGGGATGCTGGACGGGCTTCCCGCGGCCGAGGTGGATCTCTGGGCCGTGCATCCGGGCGGGCGCAGCATCCTCGATGCGGTGGAGCACGGCCTCGCGCTGCACCAGGGCGCGCTGGCGGAGAGCCGGGCGGTGCTGCGCGACCACGGCAACATGTCCTCCGCCACCGTGATGTTCGTGCTGGCGGCGATGATGCGCCGCGCGCAGGCCGGGCAGCGCGGCTGCGCTCTGGCCTTCGGGCCGGGCCTCTCGGCCGAGGCCATGCGCTTCCGCGTGGCGTGAGCCATGCCGCGCATCCTGGCCGAGGAGATCATGGACGATCCCGCCCAGTCCGAGGCGGATTTTCGGGCGGCGCTGGACGGTCTGGAGACGCTGAACCGCATCACCTTCGCGCATGCGCCGCTGCACCGCTTCCTGGATCGTGCGGTGAGCGAGAGCGGTGCGACACCGCTCTCGCTGCTGGATGTCGGCGCGGGGGGCGGCGATGCGCTGCGCGCGGCGGCGGCATGGGCGAAGCGTCGCGGCGTCGCGCTGGATCTTTGGGGGCTGGATCGCAGCCCCTGGGCGGAGCGGCACGCGGCCGAGCGCGGCACGCCGGCGCGCTGGCTCACCTGCGACCTGTTCGATCTGCCGGCCGATCGGCGCTTCGACCTGATCACCTGCAGCCTGTTCGCGCATCACCTGGACGATGCGACGCTGCTCCGGTTCCTGCGCTGGCTACCCGCGCATGCGACGCGGCGCTGGCTGATCCTGGACCTGCACCGGCACCGCATTCCCTGGGCTGCGGTCTGGGCCGGCACGCGGCTGATGCGGATGCATCCGATGGTCACGCATGACGGCCCGGTCTCCGTGATGCGCGCCTTCACGCGCGACGACTGGCGGCGGTTGCTGGAGGAGGCCGGCGTCGCGGCGGAAGTCCGTTGGGTCGTGCCCTTCCGCTGGGCCGTCACGGGCCAGGGCGGATGAGCGGGCCGGTGATCGTCGGCGGCGGTCCGGCGGGGGCCGCGGCGGCGATCGGCTTGGCGCGGGCCGGGGTGCGGCCGCGCCTGCTGGAACGTGATCGCGTCGTTGGCGAGAAGGTCTGCGGCGAGTTCCTCGCCGAGGATGCAGCGCGCCATCTGGATGGCCTGGGTGTGGATCTGCCCAGCCTCGGCGCCGTGCCATTGCGTCGCGCGCTGTTCGGCGCCGGACGTGCGCAAGCGGAGATGCGGCTGCCCTTCGCCGCCTGGAGCCTGCCGCGCGCGGTGCTCGACGCGGCGCTGCTGCAGGCGGCTGAGGAGGCTGGCGCGACGGTGGAGCGGGGCGTCTCCGTCGCTGCAGTGCAGAGCTGCGGCACCGATTGGGAACTGCGCATTGCGGGTGGCGAGACGCGTGTCGCGCCGTCCCTCATCCTCGCCACCGGCAAGCACGAATTGCGCGGCGTGCAACGCAGCGCGAGCGGTGGCGCCCTTGGGCTGAAGCTGATCCTGGCAGGCGACGTGCCGGCAGACGCCGTGGCGGTGCTGGCGTGTTCCGGCGGCTATGCCGGGTTGCAGCCGCGCGCCGGCGGTGGTGCCAATCTCTGCGCCGCGCTGGACTCGCGCGCGCCGGGCGTGGCGGAAGCGGCGCGCTCGGCCGCGGCGCTGGTCGCGCATGTCGCCGCCGGCTCGGCGCTGGCGGCGCGTCTGCTGGCCGGCTTGCGGGCCGAGGCATCGCGGCCGATGGCGGTCGCGCGCGTGCCCTACGGCTTCCTGCATCGCGGCGACGGGCCATTCCGCGTGGGGGATCAGGCGGCCGTCATTCCGTCCTTCTGCGGCGATGGCGTGGCGATGGCGCTGCTCTCTGGCCTGCGCGCCGCGGAGGCGTGCCGGCGTGGCGCGAGCCCGGCGCTGCACCATGCCGGCTTTGCGGCTTCGGTCGCGGGCGGCATGCGAATGGCGGGCGTCGTGGCGAGCCTGGTTCGCCACGCGCCGCGCCTGATGGTCGGCGGCGTTGCCTGGCTGCCAGGCATTGCGGGCGCCGTGGCTCGTCGCACGCGGCTCGGCTGACGGCGCACTTACGGAATCGCGCAGCGCGCCAGGATCGCCGGATCGGGATCGCAGCCGAGACCCGGCCCTTGCGGTACGGCGAAGCATGCGCCCCGCGGCACCACCGCATCCCCGAAGGGACCGGGATTGAGGTCGAAGAAATACGCCTCCACCGGCGTCGTCGGCGACAGCGCCGCAAGCACCTGCATCGTCGCCAGCAAGGCGGGTCCGAAATAGGGCGAGTGCGGCGCGAAGCGCGCGCCGTGGCGCTGCGCGATCTCCGCGACGCGCAGCAGGGCGGAGATGCCGCCGATCTTCGCGACGCTCGGCTGCACCACGTCAACGGCCTGCGCCATGCGGTCGAAGTCCAGGATGCTTGCCGCGTTCTCGCCGCAGGCGATCACGCGGCCGCTGTCCGCACGCAGCGCGGCGAGCGCGGCGTAGTCGTCGGGCGGGAAGAGCGGCTCCTCCACCCAGGCGAGCGGCACGTCGTCGAGCTCTCGCAGGATCGCGCGCGCGCCCTCGGCCGACCAGGCGCAGTTCACGTCCACCATCAGCGCGCCCTCGCCGCCCATGCAGGATGCGGCGGCGCGGATGTCGAGCGCGCGAATCTCGTGCAGCTTGATGTCGCGGAAGCCGCGGGCGAGGGCTTCCGCCGTGTCGCGCGCCACCGCCTCCGGCGCCCCGTAGCGCGGCAGGCTCGCATAGGCGGGCAGCGCCTCGCAGCACGCGCCGCCCAGCAGCCGGTGCAGCGGCAGGCCGGCTGCCTTGCCCTTGATGTCCCACAGCGCGGTCTCCAGGCCGGAGACGGCATGCATGAACGGGCCGGAACCGCCGAGCCCGTGGAAGCGCCGGATGATCGCCTCCGCCGTGCCGGCGGGGTCGAGCGCATCGAGCCCGATCGCACCCGGACCAACCAGGCGGCGCAGCGATTCCCGCACGACGGGCCAGGATTCATAGAGGCCGAAGCACTCGCCCCAGCCGGTGAGACCGCCTTCGGCCTCGACGCGGACCAGCAGCGTGTCGAAGGCGCGGCGCGGCACGCCGGCCAGCGTGGGCGTCGCACCGCGGTGATGGACCGCCTGGCTGTAGACGATCGCCTCGACGCCGGTGATGCGCGTCATGGACGGGTTTCCTTCCTGCTGCTCGATCGCGCGACGGCTACGGCGCCGGCCAGTGGCTCCGGCGGTGGGCCTCGCGCTCCGAGGGGTCGCTGGCCGGGAAGACGAAGGCAAGGTCGTAGACGCCGCCTGCCGCAAGCGCCGGCGTGGCGGATGGAAGATAGCGCGCCGCGGCCGTGGCGAAGATCCGCTCCGCCGCGGCGCGATCCAGCGCTTCCAGGAGCAGGACGGCGGAGAAAGCATCCGACGCGCTGGTCTCAGGCGCGCCGATATGGATCCTTCCCGCCGCGCTTCCTTCGTCGGCGCGACGACCGAACTGTGCGGCGACCATGCCGGGTTCCTGCGCGAGTGCCGCGAGATCCGGCAGCGCAGCCTCGTCCGGCAGGCGCAGCACCGCAAGCGCGCCCGCCAGGCCACTTCCCGCCGCGCCGAGCCGCACGCAGGGCACGCGCAGGAAGCTGCGGAAATGCGGCCGCATCGCCGCCGATGCGGGCGTGGGATTGTCGAGGAGGTCTCGGTATTCGGGCGTCTCGAGGCAGCCGAGGTCCGCCAGGTCGTATAGCGTAAACCAGCGGTGCACGGGATGCGCCGGCGCGACATAGCGCCGCCCGCTGCGGAAGCCCGGCGCGGCCACGCGTTCCGGCACATGCTCGCGCGTGTGCCACGCATCGTATTCCGCTTCCCGTCCGCCCGCGAGGTCGTTCCACAGCGCCAGGAAGGCATGCCCGCTGCTCATCCGCGCAGCATAGGAGGACGGACCGGTGCCGCAATCGCCGCTGCGGTGGCTTTCTGAGCGCGGCGAAACTGCGTTAGCCTCCCCGCCGGACGGGCGGCGGCGCCCCGGGGATCGCATGGGCATGAGCGCAGGCTGGCGGATCGGCTTCGATATCGGTGGCACCTTCACCGATTTCATCCTGGCGGATGCGGCGGCGGGCTCGATCCGGCTGCACAAATGCCTGACCACGCCGGCCGATCCTTCCATCGGCGCCTTGGCGGGGCTGGAGGAGGTCACTGCCGCGGCGGGCATCACGCTCGCGGATGTCGGCGAGATCCTGCACGGCACCACGCTGGTGACCAACGCGATCATCGAGCGGCGCGGCGCGAAGCTCGGGCTGATCACCACGCAGGGCTTCCGCGACCTGCTGGAGATGGGCAGCGAGCAGCGCTACGACATCTACGACCTGTTCCTGCAATATCCCGAACCGCTTGTCGCGCGCCGCCATCGGCTGGAAGTGCCGGAACGGACGGACCGCGAGGGCCGCGTCGTCACGCCGCTGGACGAGGCGGCGGTGGAGGCGGCGGCACGCAGGCTGGCCGCGGAGGGCGTACAGGCCGTCGCGATCTGCTTCCTGCACAGCTATGCCAACCCCGATCACGAGCGGCGCGCGGCGGCCGCGGTGCGCCGCGCCGCGCCGGGTCTCGCCGTCTCGATCTCGTCGGAGGTCGTGGCGGAGTTGTGGGAGTATCAGCGCACCGTCACGACCTGCGCGAATGCCTATGTGCAGCCGCTGATGGATGGCTATGTCACGAAGCTGGAACGCGCCTTGCGGGCGCGCGGCTTCCGTGGCGCGCTGCGCCTGATGCATTCGGCGGGTGGCCTGGTGAGCCCCGCCGCCGCCCGTGCCTTCCCGATCCGGCTGCTGGAATCGGGCCCTGCCGGCGGCGGCCTTGCCACCGCGCTTTTCGGTGCGCGCGCCGGGCATCGCGACGTGATATCCTTCGACATGGGCGGCACCACCGCGAAGGCCTGCCTGATCGAGGACGGTCGCGCGGAGATCGCCGCGATGATGGAGGCCGGGCGCGTCCATCGCTTCAAGAAGGGCTCCGGCCTGCCGATCAAGGCGCCCGTCATCGACATGATCGAGATCGGCGCCGGCGGCGGCTCCATCGCGCGCATCGACGAGGTCGGGCTGCTGCGTGTCGGCCCGCATTCCGCGGGCGCCGATCCCGGCCCCGCCTGCTACGGCCGCGGCGGCACGCAGGCGACGGTCACCGATGCCAACCTGACGCTCGGCTGGTACGATCCGGGCTTCTTCCTGGGCGGGCGGATGAGCCTGGATGCGGCGGCGGCGGCGCGCGCCGTCGGTGCGCTGGGCGAGAAGCTCGGCCTCGGCCCCGTGGAGACCGCCTGGGGCATCGCGAAGGTCGTCACCGAGAGCATGGCCGCGGCGGCGCGTGTGCATCTGGTGGAGAAGGGCAAGGACCCGCGGCGCTACGCGATGGTGGGCTTCGGCGGCGCCGGTCCCGCCTATGCCGCGATGGTCGCGCGCGCGCTCGGCGTGCGGGAGGTGATCGTGCCGCCCGCTTCCGGCGCGGCTTCCGCGCTCGGCTTCCTGGTCGCGCCGCTCTCCTTCGAGCAGGTGCGCTCGATGCCGGTGCTGATGGAGCCGGGCTTCGACGCGGCCCCGGTGAATGCAGTGCTTTCGGCGCTGGAGGCGGAGGGCCGGCAGCTCCTCGCCGAAGCCGGCGTGCCGGAGGCGGAGAT
Source organism: Falsiroseomonas bella (assembly GCF_003173615.1). GTDB lineage: Bacteria > Pseudomonadota > Alphaproteobacteria > Acetobacterales > Acetobacteraceae > Falsiroseomonas > Falsiroseomonas bella. Next base: position 641,561 of record NZ_QGNA01000002.1, read on the forward strand.
CCGCCTGGAGCGCTCCGCCGACATGCGCCTGGTGGGCCAGGTGCATGAGATCACCGTGCCGCTGCCGGACGGGCCGCTCGACGACACGCGTCTCGCGGCCATCAGCGAGGCCTTCGCGAAGGTCTACACCGCGCGCTACACGGCGGTGTTCCAGGGCGCGAAGCTGGAGGCGATCTCCTTCCGCGTGCGGGTCGCCGGAAAGGAGCCGACGCTCGCACTGCAGCAGGCCGGCGCTGACGCCGCCGGCCGGCCGAAGCGCAAGGGCGCGCGGCGGATCTACTTCGACGGCGGCTGGCACGAGGCCGGCGTCTGGGACCGCTATGCGCTGACCGACGGCGACACGATCCCAGGGCCCGCCATCGTGGAGGAACGCGAGTCCACCACCATCGTGCCGCCGGGTGACACTCTGTCGGTGGATGCGGGCGGCAATCTGCGCATCGCCGTGGCCTCGGCGCCCATTCCCGATGCGGTGGTCACGCCTGACATGCCGCTGGCCGAGGCCATGGCGCGAATCGAATCCGATCCCATCGCGCTCGAGATCATGTGGTCGCGGCTGGTCACGGTGGTGGAGGAGATGTGGCTGACGGTCTGCCGCACCGCCTTCAGCCTGATCATCAGCGAGGCGCAGGACTTCGCCTGCGAGCTGCTCGACCCCAATGGCGAGACGCTGGCGCACAGCCCGCGCGCCATGCCGGTGTTCAACCTGACCGTACAGCGCGCGGCGCGCGCCCTGCTGAAGAAGTACCCGCCCGAGACGCTGAAGCCCGGCGACGTGCTGATCACCAACGACCCCTGGCTCTGCGCCGGGCATCTGCACGACCTCGCCATCGCCACGCCGGTGTTCAAGGACGGCCGCATGGTCGCGCTGATGACCTGCGTCGGCCATGTCTCCGACATTGGCGGCACCAAGGACCATCTGCGCGCCCGCGAGGTGTTCGAGGAAGGGCTGCAGATCCCGCCGATGAAGCTGGCGCGGGAAGGGGTGCCGAACGAGGACCTCTTCGCGCTGATCGGCGAGAACGTCCGCAACCCGTGGCAGGTGCTGGGCGACATCCATTCGATGATGGCGGCGAATGCGCTGGGGGCGGAGCGGCTGGTCGCCTTCATGGACGAATACGGGATGCACGACCTGCAGGCGCTGGCCGCCGTCGTGCAGAACCGCGCCGAGGCCGCGATGCGCGACGCGATCCGCGCCATCCCGAACGGCGTCTATCACTCCACGATCAGCAACAACCCGCTGGGCACGGAGCTGACATACCCGCTGAAGGTCACGGTCCGCGACGAGTCCATCGAGCTCGACTTCGAGGGCGTGCCCGCGCAGCTACCGCAGGGCGGGCTGAACTGCACGCTGAACTACACCGAGGCGCATGCGACCTATCCGCTGAAATGCATGCTCTCGCCGAATGTGCGCGGCAATGCCGGCTGCTACCGGCCCTTCACGGTGAAGGCGCCCGAAGGCTCCATGCTGAACTGCACCAAGCCGGCCTCGGTCTATCTGCGCACGCGCACGGGCTGGTACATCGCGCCCAACATCTTCCGCGCGCTGTCGGAAGCGGCGCCGCGGCAGGTGCAGGCAATGACGGGCCTGCCCGTCTCCGTCAGCATGTATGGCTGGGACGCGAAGAAGCGGCTCTATTCGGACCACCTGTTCATGGGCGGCGGGCAGGGTGCCTCGGCGCAGGGCGACGGGAAATCCTCGCTGCTCTGGCCGACTTCGGCCGCGAACACCTCCATCGAGCTGATGGAGCAGCGCGTGCCGGTGCTGGTGGTCGAGAAGGCCTATGTGCCGGACAGCGGCGGCCCCGGGCGCAACCGCGGCGGGCTCGGCCAGGTGGTGCGGGTGCGTAAGCTGGAGGAGGACGGCCTGCCGACGCTGGCCTCGGTCTATCCCGAAGGCGTGCGCGTGCGCACGCCCGGCCTGTTCGGCGGTGCGCCGGGGGGGCTCGCCTGGGGCGGCGTGCGCGATGCGTCGGGTGCGCTGCTGAAGGACACCGGCACCGGCGAGCTGGTCACGCTGACGCGGACGGGTGAGATCGCCGAGGTGCTGCTCTGCGGCGGCGCCGGCTATGGCGACCCGCGCGAGCGGCCGCTGGCGCGCATCGCCGCTGACCTGGCGGATGGCTACATCACGCCCGAGGCGGCAACGCGCGACTACGGCGTCGTGCTGCGCGATGACGGCACGATCGACATGGAAGCAAGCGAGGCAAGCCGCGGCGCGCGCGCAGCGGCCGAGTGATTCCTGGGAGAGAGGAGGCAACCATGCAGGGACCCATCATCGGACGGCGCGGCGCCATCGCCGCCGGCCTTGGCGCCGCGGGCGCATTCGCGGCGGGATCGCCGGCACGCGCCTTCGAGCGCGACGGCAACCGCAAGATCTTCGTCTTCGCCGGGGGCCAGCCCGTTCCCGTGCTGGACCCGCATGTCCGCTACGACTGGTCGACGCGGCTGATCCAGCAATCCGTCTACGACGCGCTGGCGAAATACGTGAACGATCCGCCGCAGATCGTGCCGTGGCTGGCCGAGCGGTGGGAGAGCAACCCGGCGCAGACCGTGTGGACCTTCCACCTGGTGCGGAACGCCAAGTTCCACAACGGCGATCCGGTGGATGCCGAGGCGGTGCGCTATTCCTTCGAGCGCGGGCTGCGGCTGAACAAGGGCGTCGCATGGATGCTGAAGGACGTGCTGGCGCCGGAGGCGATCAAGGCGGTGGACGCGCATACGGTGCAGTTCACGCTCACCCGGGCGATGCCGAGCTTCATCACCTATGTGCCCCTCTGGTTTATCGTCAATCCGAAGCAGGTGCAGGCGAATGTCGCCAACAACGACTACGGCGAAGGCTGGCTGACCCGCAACGAGGCCGGGTCCGGCCCGTTCAAGGTACGCCGGTTCGAGCCGCAGTCGGTGATCCAGCTCGATGCGGTGGCGGACTACTGGAAGGGCTGGCCGCAGGGCGACCAGCGGCGGCTCTCGGGGTTCATCTATCGCATTGTCCGTGAGCCCGCGGCCCGCCGCGCCATGCTGCAGCGTGGCGAGGTGGACATGATCACGGAAGTGCCGGCGGACGACTTCGAGCTGCTGAAGAACGCGCGCGGCATCAAGCCCGAGGACCACAAGGGCTTCACCACCTTCGCCATCACCATGAACACGACGAAGGGGCCGACGGCCGACCTGAACGTACGCAAGGCCATCGCCCATGCGATGGACTACGATGCGCTGATCCAGATCCACAACGGCGCCGCGACGCTGCTGGACAGCCCTTTCCCGGATGCGATCCCCGGCCATGTCGCGGTGCCCGGCATCCCGCGGCGCAACCTGGAGAAGGCGCGTGAGTTCCTGGCGAAGAGCGCGCATCCGAATGGCGGGTTCGAGCTGGAATACGTGCATGTGCAGGGCCTCGAGGATCCGCGTCGCATCGGCCTCGCGCTGCTGAACTCGCTGCAGCCGCTGAACATAAAGGTCAACATCGTCGCCCAGCCCTGGCCGACCATGGTCGCCCGCGGCAGCAAGGCGGAGACGGCGCCCGACATGGTCAGCGTCTATGTCACGCCGGTCTGCACCGACCCGGATGTGATCGCCGGCAAGTACCACACCCGCGCCCATGGCCAGTTCTGGGGCATGCATCACCTGACCGATGCGCAGATCGACGGTTGGGTTGACGCCGCCCGTGTCGAGACCGACGAGGCGAAGCGCAACGCGCTCTATGCGGATGTGCAGAAGCGCGTGGTCGATCTGCAGCCCGAGATCTTCGGCATGCTGGCGAATCGGCGCTGGCTGATGCGCGACTATTTGCGCGGCTTCCAGTACTGTCCGCTGCGCCTGACCGGCGAATTCGACCTGTATCCGATGTGGGTCGACGCGGCCTGACGCCGCCATGGCGCTGTTCGTCCTGCGGCGGCTGATGCTGACCGGGCTGATGCTGTTCGGCCTGGTCCTCATCACCTTCGTGGTTTCGAATGTCGCGCCCTCCGACCCCGCGGCGCTGGCCGCGGGGCCCGACGCCACGCGCGACATGGTGGAGACGATCCGCAAGGAATACGGGCTGGACAGGCCGCTGCCCGAGCAGTTCGTCCATTATGTCGGCGGTCTCCTCACCGGCGATCTCGGCCGCTCCATCGTCACCACGCGCAGCGTGATGGAGGATCTCGGCCGCTATTTCCCGGCCACGCTGGAACTCGTGCTGCTCTCGATGACCTTCGGCGTTCTGGTCGGCGTTCCGCTCGGCATGCTCTCGGCGGTCCTTAAGAACCGGGCGCCGGACCATGCGACGCGCTTCGTCGCGGTCTCCCTGGTGGCGCTGCCGGCCTTCTGGTTCGGTATCCTGCTGCAGCTGCTGTTCTCGGTGCAGCTCGAATGGCTGCCGACCTCGGGCAGGCTCGACATCGCCACGCCGCCGCCGCCCTTTGTCACGGGCATGCTGCTGGTGGACAGCGTGCTGGCGGGCCAGTGGGCGACCTTCGCGGATGCGCTGCGCCACGCGGTGCTGCCGGCGCTGGTGCTCTCCTTTCCCTGCCTCGCCTCCATCCTGCGCGTGAACCGGGCGGAGATGATCGAGGTGATGGCGGCGGACTACGTCACGGCCGCGCGCGCGCACGGCATCTCGCGGCTGCGCGTGGTCTGCGTGCTGGCGCTACGGAACGCCATGCTGCCGACGCTGGCGATCATCGGGCTGCGCTGGGGCTGGATGCTCGGCTCGACGGTGCTGGTGGAGACCGTGTTCGACTGGCCGGGCATCGGGCTCTATGCCGTCTCCTCCGCGATCGCGGGCGACTTCAAGCCGGTGATGGGCGTGACGCTGCTGATCGGCGTGAACTTCATGATCATCAACCTGATCGTGGACCTGCTCTATGGCGTGCTCGATCCCAGGCTGAGGGCGACGTCATGAGCCTTGCCCTGCGGCGCGCAAGCTTCGCGGAGCGCCACGCCGCCAGCCTGCGGCAGTTGCGCTTCTTCGCCTGGAGCTTCGGGCGCAGTCCGTCCTCGATGCTGGGGCTCGCCATCGTGCTGGGCTTCCTGCTTGTGGCGGCATTCGGCCCCTGGATCGCGCCGTATCCGCTGGATGCCGAGGGCGCGATGAATCTCGGCAACCGCCTGAAGCCGCCAGCCGCCGCGCATTGGTTCGGCACGGACGAGATGGGGAACGACCTCTTCTCCCGCGTGGTGCTCGCGACGCGTACCTCGCTCTGGGTCGGGCTGACCATCGTCGGCATGGCGACCGTCATCGGCGTGCCGCTCGGCATCGCCGCGGGCTATTTCGGCGGGGTCGCGCGCGCCGTCATCATGCGCGTCACCGACGTCTTCCTCTCGGTTCCGGGCATCGTTCTGGCGCTGGCCATCGTCGCGGCGCTCGGCCCCGGCATCCTGAACGGCATCATCGCGCTCTCGATCGTGTGGTGGCCCGGCTATGTGCGGCTGGTGGAGGCGAAGGCGCTGGCGCTGCGCAACGAGCCCTTCGTGGAGGCGGCGCGGGCGGTCGGCGCGAGCAACCTGCGCATCCTGGCGGTCCACATCCTGCCGAACTGCACCTCTCCGATCATCGTCAAGGCGTCCATGGACATGGGTCTTGCGATCCTGGCGGCGGCCTCGCTCGGATTCATCGGTCTGGGCGCCAAGCCACCGGCGCCGGAATGGGGTGCCATGATCTCCGTCGCGCGCACCTACATGCCGAATTGGTGGTGGTATGCGGTGTTCCCGGGCCTCGCGATCTATCTCACCGTGCTGGGCTTCAACCTGTTCGGCGACGGGCTGCGTGACATCCTCGATCCGAAGAGCAACCGCGGTTGAGCGCATTGCTCGAGATCAGCGGCTACCGGCTTGCCTTCGACGGGTTCGAGGGCCGCGCCCATGTGCTCGACGGCATCGACCTGACGGTGGCCGAAGGCGAGACGGTCGGCATCGTCGGCGAGACCGGCTGCGGCAAGTCCGTGCTCGCGCGTTCCGTCGCGCGCCTTGTGGACATGCCGCCCGGTTGCGTGCCGGGCGGCGGCATCCGCTTCGCCGGGCAGGATGTCTTCGCCATGGACCAGCGTGGGCTCGCGCGGCTGCGCGGCCACGGCGTGGCGATGATCTTCCAGGACCCGATGACCTATCTGAACCCGGTCTTCTCGATCGGGTCGCAGATGGTGGACGTGATCCGGGCGCATGACCGGGCGGAGGGGAAGCCGAAGCGCGCGCGCGCCGCCGCACGCGACGCCGCGGCGGAACTGTTGGACGCCGTGCGCCTGCCGGATCCCGGCCGCCTGCTGGACCGCTACCCGCATGAGCTGTCGGGCGGCATGCGGCAGCGCGTGCTGATCGCGATGGCGCTGACGGGCACGCCGCGCCTGCTGGTCGCGGACGAGCCGACCACGGCGCTGGACGTGACGATCCAGGCGCAGGTCTTGCGCCTGATCGCCGAACTCGTCGCCGCGCGCAGGCTGACGCTGATGCTGATCAGCCATGATCTCGGCGTGATCGGCGCGCTCTGCCGGCGCGTCGTCGTGATGTATGCCGGCACGATCGTGGAGGATGGCGCGGCGGATGTGCTGTTCGCGGCACCGCGGCATCCCTACACGCGCGGCCTGCTCGCCGCGGTGCCGGACCTGGCGCGGCCCGCGCATCGCGCGCGCCCGATCCCGGGGCATATCCCGAACCTGCTGCAGCCGCCGCCCGGTTGCCGGTTCCATCCGCGCTGCGAGCTGGCCGTCGGGCGCTGCGTGGCGGAGAAGCCGCCATTGCGGCAGGTCGATGGCCGTCTGGTCGCCTGCCATCGCGCCGAGGAAGCGGCAGCATGAGCGGCGCGCTGCTCGAGGTGCGGGGCCTCGCCAAGCGCTACGCCCAGAAGGGCGGGAGGGTGCTGCGCGCGGTGGATGGCGTGGATCTGCGCCTCACTGCAGGAGAATCGCTCGGGCTCGTTGGTGAGTCCGGCTGCGGCAAGTCCACGGTCGCGCGGCTGGTGCTGCGGTTGATCCCGCCGAGCGGTGGCGAGATCCGCTTCCAGGGCCGCGACATCGCTTCGCTCGGAGAGGATGCGCTGCGTCCGCTGCGGCGCGACATGCAGATCATCTTCCAGAATCCGCATTCCGCGCTGAACCCGCGCCGCACCGTCTTCGCCTCGGTGGCGGAGCCGCTGGTCGTGCAGGGTACCAGCCGTGGCACCGAGGCCCAGGCGCGCGTGACGGAACTGCTGCGCCAGGTGGGGCTGCCGGAAAGCTTCCTCTGGCGCTTCCCGCATGAGCTGTCCGGCGGGCAGAAGCAGCGCGTCTGCATCGCGCGCGCGCTTGCCCTGGCGCCGAAGCTGCTGGTGCTGGATGAGCCGACGAGCGCGCTGGATGTCTCCGTGCAGGCGCAGATCCTGGACTTCCTGCAGGAGCTGCGCGGCAGCCTCGGCCTCACCTACCTGTTCATCAGCCACAACCTGGCAGTGGTGCGGCAGGTCTGCGACCGCGTCGCGGTGATGTATCTCGGCCGCATCGTGGAGGAAGGCCCGGTGGAGACGATCTTCGCCGCGCCGCGGCATCCCTATACCCGCGCGCTGATCGGCTCCGTGCTGCCGCCGCGGCCGTCGTGCCTGCCGGAGGCCGCGCTTGCCGGCGACGTGCCGAATGCAGCCGAGATTCCGCCGGGCTGCCGCTTCGCGCCCCGCTGCCCGATCCGGATGGAGCGCTGCCTGGGCGACGATCCGGCGCTGGCGGGCGACGGATCGCACCGCGTCGCCTGCTGGGCGGCGTGAGGAAGGGGGAGGCGCGCATGCTGCAGGTGCTCGTCATCGGCCAGGCACCGCGCCCGGAACTCGCGGCGGAGATCGAGGCCGCCATCCCTGGCGTGCCGATCCGCATGGGCGGTGCGCTGGATGGCCTGACGCGCGACGAGATCGCGGCGCTTGCGCCGCATGAAGGCGCCGACACGCTGTTCACCGTGCTGCCCGGCGGCGAGGCGGTCACCGTCTCCAAGGCGGCCGTCACGCGCCGCCTCCGCGCAAGGCTCGCCGCTGCGGATGGGCCCGTGCTGCTGGCCTGCACCGGGCATTTCGACGGCCTGCCTGCGCGCCCGGGCCTGGTGCAGCCTTCCGCCGTTCTGGATGCGCTGGCCGCCGCGCTGCTGCCGCGCGGGCGGCTCGGCCTCTTCCTGCCGCTGCCCGAGCAGGAGGAGGCTTTCGGGGATGCGCGCTGTCGCGACGGGTTGGAGGTGACGACGGTTGCGCTGAGGCCGTATTCCGACGACGCGGCGCGCTGTGCGGCGGCCGAGCGCATGGCGGCTGCACGGCCTGACCTCGTCCTGCTGGACTGCATGTCCTACACGCGGCGGGACAAGGCTGTGGCGTGCGCGGCGCTGGCCTGCCCGGTCCTGCTGTCCATCGCCGTCGCCGCCCGGGCCGCGGCCTCGCTGCTGTCGGAAGGCTGAGCGCGCCGGCGGGCCGACGGGGTCCGCCGACGATCAGACATTGTGCAAATCTTGCATATCGTTTAGGCGGAATCGTCCTGCATGGGACCTCGGCTGCTGCCGGTCCAGTGCGGCACAAAGCTTGCTGTGGGAGCGCGGCTGCACTCCTCGGGAGGGCGCCGGAACGGAACTGGAGAGAACACAATGAAAAGAACGGGTCTGCGCGCGCTACTGCTCGGCGTGGTCGCGCTCGCCGGCGTTGTGGGCACCGCGGCGGCACAGGAGCGTGTGCTGCGCATCGGCATGACGGCGGCGGACATCCCCCGCACGCTCGGCCAGCCGGACCAGGGCTTCGAGGGGAACCGCTTCACCGGCATCCCGCTCTATGACGCGCTGACCCATTGGGACCTCTCGAAGGCGGACCAGGCCTCGGTGGTCATCCCTGGCCTCGCCACGGAATGGGCAGTGGATGCGAACGACCGGACCAAGTGGGTGTTCCGCCTGCGCCCCGGCGTGCGCTTCCATGACGGCAGCCCGTTCAACGCGGCGGCCGTGGTGTGGAACGTCCAGAAGGTGTTGGACCAGAACGCGCCGCATTTCGACCAGAGCCAGGTCGGCGTCACCGTCAGCCGGATGCCCACGCTGCGCAGCGCGCGCGCGATCGACGAGCTGACGGTGGAGCTCACCACTTCCGAGCCCGACAGCTTCCTGCCGATCAACCTGACCAACCTGTTCATGGCCTCGCCCGCGCATTGGCAGGCGAAGTTCAACGCCGTGCCCGCCAGCGTGACGGATCCCCGCGCGCGCGCGCAGCAGGCCTGGGCCGCCTTCGCGGCCGATCCCTCCGGCACCGGGCCGTTCCGCGGCGCCCGCTTCGTGCCGCGCGAGCGCTTCGAGATGACGGCGAACCGCGACTACTGGGACGCCGCCCGCCGCCCGCAGATCGACCGCGTGGTGCTGCTGCCGATCCCTGAGGCGAATGCGCGCACCGCCGCGCTGCTCGGCAACCAGGTGGACTGGATCGAGGCGCCGGCGCCGGACGCCGTGCCGCAGATCACACGCCGCGGCTTCGTCATGTACCAGAACGCCCAGCCGCATGTCTGGCCGTGGCAGTTCTCCTTCGTGGAAGGCTCGCCCTGGCTTGATCGGCGCGTCCGCCACGCCGCCAATCTCTGCGTCAACCGCGAGGAGATGAAGCAGCTCCTCGGCGGGCTGATGGAGACCCCGCGCGGCTCCGTGCCGCCGGGCCATCCCTGGTGGGGCAACCCGTCCTTCAACATCCGCTACGACCTGCCCGAGGCGCAGCGCCTGATGCGTGAAGCCGGCCATTCGCCGCAGCGGCTGCTGCAGGTGCGTGTGCTGACCTCGGCCTCCGGCTCGGGCCAGATGCAGCCTGTTGTGATGAACGAGTTCCTCCAGCAGGCGCTGCGTGAGTGCTACTTCGACGTGCAGCTGGAAGTGGGCGAGTGGAACGCCGTCTTCACCAACTGGCGCGAGGGCGCGCGGCATCCGAACGCCCGCGGCGCGAACGCGATCAACGTCACCTTCGCCACGATGGACCCGTTCTTCGCCATGGTGCGCTTCGTCTCCTCCGCGACGCAGCCGCCGGTGTCGAACAACTGGGGCCATTTCGTGAACCCCGAGTTTGACCAGCTGATCGCCGCGGCGCGCACCACCTTCGACGCGGCCGGCCGCGACGCGGCACTCGCGCGCCTGCATGCCCGGATCGTGGAGGAGGCGCCGTTCCTCTGGGTCGCGCATGACGTCGGCCCCCGCGCGATGAGTGCACGGGTCAAGGGCGTGGTGCAGCCGCGTTCCTGGTTCATCGACATCGCGACGATGCGCATCGAGTAAGGGAGCCGGGGCGCGTCATGATCACGGCGCGCCCCTTCCACGCATGACCCTGTTCCTTCTGCGGCGGCTGCTCTACGCGCTGCCCATCGTCCTTGGCGTCTCGCTGGTCTGCTTCGCGCTGGTGCATATCGCGCCGGGCGATCCGCTGATCTCCGTGCTGCCGCCCGACGCAACGGATGAAGTCCGCGCGCGCATGATGGCGGCCTATGGCTTCGACCGGCCCTATCACGAGCAGTTCCTGCTCTGGGCCTGGCGTGCGCTGCACGGCGATCTCGGTATGTCCATCGCCACCGCGCGGCCCGTGGCGTCGGAAGTGATCCGTGCCGTGGGCAACACGCTGATCCTCGCCGTGGCGGCGACCGTGATCGGCTTCGCCTTCGGCCTGCTGTTCGGCGTCGTCGCCGGCTATTTCCGCGATTCCTGGATCGACAAGGCGGCGTCGACGCTCGCGGTGGTGGGTGTCTCGGTGCCGCATTACTGGCTCGGCATGGTGCTGGTGATCATCTTCTCCTCCGAGCTCGGCTGGCTGCCAGCCACCGGCATGGGGCCCTCGGGCTCCTCGGGCTGGGTGCCGGATCTCGAGCACCTGAAGCACCTGGCGCTGCCGGCGCTGACGATGAGCGTGATCCCGATGGGCATCGTCGCGCGCACCACGCGCGCGCTGGTGGCCGAGATCCTCAGCCAGGATTTCGTCGGCGCGCTGCGCGCCAAGGGCCTCTCGGAAGGCGGCGTGTTCCGGCACGTGGTGAAGAACGCCGCGCCGACCGCGATCGCGGTGATGGGGCTGCAGCTCGGCTACCTGCTCGGTGGCTCGATCCTGATCGAGACGGTCTTCTCATGGCCCGGCACGGGCTTCCTTCTCAACAACGCGATCTTTCAGCGCGACCTGCCGCTGCTGCAGGGCACTATCCTGGTGCTGGCGCTGTTCTTCGTGGTGCTCAACCTGGTGGTGGATGTGGTGCAGACGCTTCTCGATCCGCGGATCCAGCGGGCATGAGCGTCCTGACATCCGCTCGCCCTCAGGTGGTCGCCATTGAGGCTTCGGAGGGCTACTGGCGCTCCGTGCTCCGGCGCTTCCTGAAGGACAAGGTCGCGGTCGCGGCCGCGATCGTGGTCCTCGCCATCGTCCTGGCGGCGCTGTTCGCTCATTGGATCGCGCCGATGGACCCCTATGCGGGCCGCACCTTCCGCCGGCTGCGCCCGATCGGCACGGAGGGCTTCCCGCTCGGCACGGATGAGCTCGGCCGCGACATGCTCTCGCGCCTGATCGTCGGCGCGCGCATGTCGCTGCTGATGGGCGTGACGCCGGTGCTGATCGCCTTCGGCATCGGCTCCGTCCTCGGCATTGCCGCGGGCTTCATCGGCGGCTGGTTCAACACCGCGGTGATGCGCACGGTGGACGTGTTCTATGCCTTCCCCTCCGTGCTGCTCGCCGTCGCGCTTTCCGGCGCGCTGGGGGCGGGGCTCGGCAATGCGATGCTCTCCCTGACCATCGTCTTCATCCCGCCCATCGTGCGGGTCGCGGAGGCGGTGACCACGCAGGTGCGGGCGCGCGACTACGTCGAAGCCGCGCGCGCGTCCGGCGCATCCGCGCTGACCATCGTGCGGGTGCATGTTCTGGGCAACGTGCTGGGACCGATCTTTGTCTACGCCACCAGCCTGATCTCGGTCTCGATGATCCTGGCCTCGGGCCTGTCCTTCCTTGGCCTCGGCGTACGCCCGCCGGAGCCGGAATGGGGGCTGATGCTGAACACGCTGCGCACGGCGATCTACGTCCAGCCCTGGGTCGCGGCGCTGCCGGGCCTCTGCATCTTCGTCACCTCCATAGCCTTCAACATGTTCTCGGACGGCCTGCGCTCGGCCATGGACGTCAAGGCATGACCTCGCCGGCGACTCCCCTGATCTCCGTCACCGGGCTGGCCAGGCACTTCGCCGTCCGCCGCGACCTGCTCGGCCGCCCGATCGCCGTGGTGCGTGCGGTGGACGGCGTGGACTTCACCGTCCGCAAGGGCGAGACGCTCGGCATCGTCGGCGAGAGCGGCTGCGGCAAGTCCACCACCGCCCGCCTGATGCTGAAGCTGATCGAGCCGGATGCCGGCGAGATCGTCTTCGACGGCGCCGAGGTGGGCGGGCGCGACCTGCCGCTCAAGGAGTTCCGACGCCAGGCGCAGATCGTCTTCCAGGACAGCTACGCCTCGCTGAACCCGCGCCTGACTATCGAGGCCTCGATCGCCTTCGGACCGCAGGTGCACGGGCTTCCGGCGCGGCAGGCGGTGGAGCGTGCGCGCGCGCTGCTCGCCCGCGTGGGCCTCGAGCCCGCGCGCTTCGCCGGCCGCTACCCGCATGAGCTGTCCGGCGGCCAGCGCCAGCGCGTGAACATCGCTCGCGCCCTGGCCTTCGAGCCTCGGCTGCTGGTGCTGGACGAGGCCGTCTCCGCCCTCGACAAGTCCATCGAGGCACAGGTGCTGAACCTGCTCGTGGACCTCAAGGAGGAGTTCGGGCTGACCTATGTCTTCATCAGCCACGACCTGAACGTGGTGCGCTTCATGTCGGACCGCGTGATGGTGATGTATCTCGGCAAGGTGGCGGAGATCGGGCCGGCGGATGCCGTCTTCGCCACGCCGCGCCACCCCTATGCCGGCGCGCTGCTGCGCTCCATGCCGTCGATGGATCCGGACAACCGGACGGAGGAGGCGCCGATCAGCGGCGATCCGCCGAGCCCGATCAACCCGCCGCCAGGCTGCCGCTTCCACACGCGTTGCAGCCTTGCGGAGCCGGTGTGCGCGCAGCGCGCGCCGGTGCTTGGCGGTGGCGATCACGGCGTGGCGTGCCTGATGCACGAAGCCGGCTCCGGCCATTCGCGCGCCGTGGGAGCGGCGGCATGAGCGCGGTCGAGCTGCAAGGCCTGAATGTGACTTTCACCGGCGGCACGAAGCCCGTTCGCGCCGTACGGGGCGTGGACCTTGGCGTGGATCGCGGCGAGACGGTCGCGCTGCTCGGCGAGTCCGGCTCGGGCAAGTCCGTCACGCTGCGCGCCTTGCTGCGCCTGAACCCGGAGCGGAAGTCCAGGATCGAGGGCAGCATCCGCGTCGCGGGCCAGGACGTGATGGCGCTGCGTGGCCGGGCGCTGGAGGACTTCCGGGGCAAGGTCGCCTCGATGATCTTCCAGGAACCCTCGCTCGCGCTCGATCCCGTCTATACGCTCGGCGCGCAGATCGCCGAGACGGTGGTGAAGCACGAAGGCGGCTCGCGGGCGGCGGGCTGGGCGCGTGCGCTCGAATTGTTCCGCCGCGTGCGCATCCCGGAGCCGGAGCGGCGGCTGAACGCATATCCGCACGAGATGTCGGGTGGGATGCGGCAGCGCGCGATGATCGCGCTCGCGCTCGCCTGCAGGCCGCAGGTTCTGCTTGCGGACGAGCCAACCACCGCGCTGGACGCGACGGTGCAGATCCAGGTGCTGCTGCTGCTGCGCGAGCTGCAGCGGGAGTTCGGCCTGGCCACTATCTTCGTCACCCACGACATCGGCGTTGCGGTGGAGGTCGCGGACCGCATCGCCGTGATGTATGCCGGCCGCATCGTGGAGACCGGGCCGGTGCGCGAGATCATCCGCAACCCGCGCCACCCCTATACGATAGGCCTGCTGCGCGCGCGCATGGGCCATGAGCAGAGGCGCGGCGCGAGGCTCGAGGCGATCCCCGGTGCGCCGCCCGATCTCTCCGCGCTGCCGCCGGGCTGCGCCTTCGCCCCGCGCTGCCGCTTCGCCGAGCCGGTCTGCTCGGTGCAGGACCCGGCGGAGGAAGCCGTGGCGCCGCAGCATCTGGTTCGCTGCCTGCGCAGCGCGGCGACGCTCGCCCCGGCCGGCTGACCGCCACCTCGTCTTGCTCCGCGCTGCGCCGGGGTGCGTAATGCCGCCCTCCGGCGCAGTGCCGCGCTGTTTCGACGGGGCGATGCCATGAATGCGATCCTCGTGAAGGGTGGCCTGCTGATCGACGGCACAGGCCGCGCGCCGCTGCAGGGCGGCGCCGTGCTGGTCGAGAACGGGCGCATCGCGGCGGTCGGCCGGCGGGAGGAGATCGCTGCGCCGCCCGGCGCCACCGTGATCGACCGCGGCGAGGAGACGCTGCTGCCCGGCCTGGTGGACGCGCACACGCATCTCTCCATCGTCCCGGGCCTCGGCAACCAGGGCGGCCAGTTGAAGAGCCGCGCGGCGCAGGCGATGCTGCGCGCCATCCCGAACATGCGGAAGGACCTGCTCTCCGGCGTCACGACGATGCGCGTGGTGGGCGAGGAGCACTTCCTCGACATCGACATCCGTGACGCCGTGGCGGCGGGGCGCATCCCCGGCCCGCGGCTGCGCGTGGCGACGCGGCCCATCGCGGCGCGGCACGGCCATGGCACGGCGCTGACGGCGAGCGACGGGCCGGAGGAGATCCGCCGCCACATCCGCGAGAACCTCGCCGCCGGCGCCGACCTGATCAAGTTCTTCGCCACCGGCGGCACATCCTCCGCGCGGGCCGCGGCGGACACCTGCTTCTACTCGCCCGAGGAGATCCGGCTGATCGTGGAGGAAGCGCATCGCGACGGCCGGCCAGCGGCGGTGCATGCGCATGGCGGCCCGGCGATCCGCTGGTGCGTCGAGGCGGGCGTGGACACGATCGAGCACTGCAAGCTCGCGACGCCCGAGGACTTCGAGATGATGCGCCGGGCGGGCACCTGGATGGTGGCGAACCACGCCATCTCCTTCCATCCCGAGGGGATCGAGGGCGGCGACGGCGGCAATCCGCGCATCATGGAGAAGCTCGCCATCTCCCGCCGCCGCGCGCCCGTTACCTTCGGCCACGCGCTGCAGAGCCGCGTGAAATGGGCGCTGGGGACGGATTCCATGCATGGCCTGCTGTGGTTCGAGGCGCAGAAGGCGGTGGAGTTCGGCGCCACGCCGGAACAGGCGCTGGCCGCCGTCACGTGCAACGCCGCCGATGCGATCGGGATGCTTGCGGACATCGGCACGCTGGAGCCGGGCAAGTGCGCCGACATCGTATCGGTGCGCGGCAATCCGCTGCGCGACATCGCTGCGCTGCGCGAGGTCGGGGTGGTGATGAAGGACGGACGGCGCTTCGACCAGCTTTCGGCGGAGTAGCCGGCGCGGCCCCTGGCGCGGGCTCAGGCGAAGTGGCAGGCCACCGCGACGCCGTCGCCTGTGGCGCGCAGCGGCGGGTCTTCCTCCGCGCAGCGCGGCGCGGCCATGGGGCAGCGGTCGCGGAAGCGGCAGCCGGAAGGCGGCGTGCGCGCATCCGGCACGTTGCCCTTGATCGGCAAGGGATCGCGCGGCTGGTCCACGCGGGGCAGCGGCACCGCCTGCACCAGGGCGCGCGTGTAGGGGTGGCGCGGCTCGCGCACCACCTCCTCGGTCGGCCCTTCCTCCACGACGCGGCCGAGATACATCACCAGCGTCCGGTCGCAGACATAGCGCACCAGCGCGAGATCATGGCTGATGTAGAGCGCGGCGACGCCGAGCGTCTCCCGCGCCTCGCGCATCAGGTTCAGGATGCCGGCGCGAACCGAGACGTCCAGCATCGAGACCGGCTCGTCCGCCACCAGGAAGCTCGGCTCCAGGATCAGCGCGCGTGCCAGCACGACGCGCTGCAACTGCCCGCCCGAGAGCTCGTGCGGGAAGCGGGGCAGGTAGCGCTCTGCTTCCGCCAGGCGCACGCGCCGCATGGCGAGCGCGATGCGGTCGTCCCATTCCGCGCGCGGGATGCGCATGTTGCGCAGCGGCTCCACCAGGCTGTCGCGGATGGTCAGGCGCGGGTTCAGCGCGTCGAAGGGGTTCTGGAAGACCAGCTGCGCCTGGCGCCGGAAGCCGCGCATTCCTTCCTTGTCGAGGCGCGACAGATCCGTGCCGCGGAAGGTGATGCTGCCGGAGGTCGGCTCCAGCAGGCGCAGCAGCAGCCGCGCCGTCGTGGTCTTGCCGCAACCCGATTCGCCGACGATCGCCGCCGTCTGACCAGGCGCGAGGCTGAGTGAGATGCCGTCCACCGCGCGCACGATGGGGCGGCGCCCGGCCATCACGTCGGCGAAGCTGCGCGGCGCGGCGAAGTGCATGGTGAGGTCGGTGGCCTCGATCAGCGTCGCCACGTCGCGGCCTCCCCGGCAAGCGGGCGCAGCGCCGCGGCTTCGTCCGACCGCCAGCAGGCGGCTGCGTGGCCGTCCACTTCCGTGCGCAGCGGCGGTTCCTCGGCGACGCAGCGTGCTTCCGCGAAGGGGCAGCGAGGGGCGAAGCGGCAGCCCTTCGGCGGATCGAGCAGGTTGGGCGGGCTGCCCTCGATCGGGACGAGCTCGCCGGCGGCGCGCTCGAGGTCGGGGAAGGCGTTGTTCAACCCCATCGTGTAGGGGTGACGCGGGCGCTCCAGCACGTCGCCGACGCGCCCGGATTCCACCACGCGCCCGGCATACATCACGACGACGCGGTCGCAGGCATAGGCGACGACGCTGATGTCATGCGTGACCAGCACGACCGAAAGCCTGAGCCGCGCCTGCAATTCCTTCAGCACGTCCAGCACCTGGCGCTGCACGATGACGTCCAGCGCCGTCACCGGCTCGTCCGCCAGCACCAGCTTGGGCTCGAGCGCCAGCGCCATGGCGATGGAGGCGCGCTGCTTCATCCCGCCAGAGAACTGATGCGGATAGTCGTCCAGGCGCCGTGCATCGATGCCCACCAGGGCGAAAAGCTCCTCGGCGCGGGCGCGTGCCTGCGAACGGGAACGCCCGCCGCGCTCGACCAGCACCTCCTCGATCTGGCGTCCGACGCGATAGACGGGATCAAGGGCGTTCATCGCCGTCTGCGGGATGAAGGCCATCTCCTTCCAGCGCAGCGCGCGGCGTTCGCGCTCCGAGAGCCGGATCAGGTCGCGACCCTCGAACAGCACGGGGCCGCCGAGGATGTCGGCCGTGCGCGGCACGACGCCCATGACGGCGCGTGCGACCGTGGTCTTGCCGCAGCCGGATTCGCCGACGAGGCCCACCACCTCGCCACGCGGGACGGAGAAGCTTGCGCTGTCCACCGCATGCACCGGGCCCTGCGACGTGCGGTAGCGGACGGTGAGGTCCCGGATGGAGAGCAGGTCTTCCAACGCTCAGGACCTCAGCTTCGGGAACAGGATCTCCTCGTAGCCGCGGCTGATGAAGAAGCCGGCGAGCACGACGAGCACGATGCAGAGTCCGGGCGGGATGAACCAGTTGTAGGCGCCGCGCCCCATCGCCTGACTGGCATACGCGTCCTGCAGCATGCCGCCCCAGGAGATCACGCTGGGATCGCCGAAGCCGAGGAAGCTGGCCGAGGCTTCGGTCAGGATCGCCCAGCCGACGGCTATCGAGCCGTAGAGGAAGGACAGCGGCAGGATCGAGGGCGCGACATGCACGAACAGGATGCGCCAGGTGGAGCAGCCGGTGACGCGCGCGGCCTCCACGAAGGCGCGCTCCCGCACGGTCAGCACTTGGCTGCGGATCACGCGCGCAGTGTTCGGCCACAGCAGCACGGCGACGCTGAAGACGATGGTCGCCGTGCCGGGCCGCGTCAGCGCCGCGAGCACGATGACGAAGGGCAGGAAGGGCAGGCCCAGCACCACATCGGCCAGCCGCATCACGACCGTGTCCACCCACCCGCGGAAGAAGCCGGAAAGCAGGCCGAGCAGCGTGCCGATCGCGGCGACGCAGAAGGCTGCCGTCAGCCCCACCACCACGGCGCTACGGCTTCCATAGACGAGCTGCGAGAAGATGTCCCGCCCGCCATGCGTCGTGCCGAGCAGATGGTCCCAGGACATCGGCAGGTTGCGCGCGATGCGGTAGCGCCCGGTGTAGAGGATCTCGGACGGGTCATGCGTCGCGATCCGGTCCGCGAAGATCGCGACCAGGATCAGCGCCAGGTAGATCAGCGTGCCGGCCAGCGCGAACCAGTCGCGCGAGGCGATCCGCAGCACGCGCCCGATCTGTCCCGACGCGGTGCGCCAAGCCGATGGCCGCGCAGGGGCCATGACGGCGCCTTCAGCCCTTGCGTCCATGCGACACCCGCGGATCAAGCCAACCATAGAGAAGATCGGCGACGAGGTTCATCAGAACCAGCACCGCCGCGATGATGAGGAAGGCGCCCTGAGCCAGCGGATAGTCGCTGCCCTGCACGGCGGTGACGAGCATGCGCCCGAGGCCGGGCCAGGAGAACACCGTCTCCACCACCACATTGCCGCCGACCGATCCGCCGATGCCCAGTGCGAAGGCGGTGGCGACCGGAAGCAGCGCGTTGCGCGCCGCGTGGCGGATGACGATGGTCCATTCAGAGAGGCCCTTCATGCGGGCCATGGTGACGAACTCGTCCTGCATCACCTCCAGCATGGTGCTGCGCATCAGCAGCAGCGGCAGCCCCTGCAGATAGACCGCCAACGCGAGCGCGGGCAGGAGCAGGTGATAGAGGAAATCCAGGCTGAACAGCCTCTCCCACTCGCTGCCATACTCGGCGCCGGCGCTCGCCGCGCCACCCGAGGGGAACCAGCCATAGCCGAAGGCGAAGATCGCCAGAAGGATCATGCCGAGCCAGAATTCCGGCGCCGCGCGGGTCGCCAGCACCAGCGGAATGGCGACGCCTTCCGTCAGGCTGCCGCGCTTCCAGGCCAGGAAGGCGCCGGCGATGACGCCGAAGATGTAGGCGACGATCAGGGCGGAGAGCGTGAGCGCCACCGTCAGCGGCAGCGCCTCCAGCACCAGCTCCAGCACCGGCCGGCCCTGCAGGAAGCTGTTGCCGAGCTCACCGCGCAGCAGGTTCTTCAGGTAGATCAGGTATTGCACGTACAGCGGCTGATCGAGCCCGAAGGCCACCAGCATGTTCTGCCGCTGCTCCTCCGTCATGGAGGTGTCGATGTAGTTGAGCGTGGGGTCGCCCGGCATCAGGCGGAACATCAGGAAGCACAGCGTCGCCACGACCCACAGGACGAAGACCGCCTGGATCAGGCGTTGCCCGACATACCCCACGCTCGCGATCCGCTCCGGCTCAGTTCGGCGTCGTCTGCTCGCGCGTGCCGGCCGGGTAGTGCAGCCGGCCGTTCACGACGCGATAGCCCGCCTCCTGCAGGATGCGCTGCGCCTGATCGAGGCCGGAGGGCAGCATCCCCACGATCCCCTCGCGGTGCCAGAAGGGCAGGGCGGGCGAGACGTGGCTGTTGGCCGGTTCCGCGAAGCCGTTCCACGCCGCCTCCGCCATCAGCTCACGGTTCACCGCGGCGGAAAGGGCGCGGCGGAAGGCCGGGTCGTTGAAGGGCGGCCGACGCATGTTCCAGCCGAGGAACTGGAAGCCGACATCCACCGCCTCGTTCATGACGATATTGCGGTTGCGCGAGACCAGCTGCTTCACCAGGTCCGGGTCGCCCGTGTAGTCGGCGAGGAAGTTGATCTCGCCGCGGTTCAGCATGCCGAGCGTGGCTTCCACGTTCTGCACGATGCGCAGGATCCAGCGCTCGATCTTCGGTGCGGCCCAGTGGTCGGCGTTGCGCTCCAGCACGATCTCCTCGGAGAGGCGGGCGCGCGACACCTTGAAGGGGCCGGAGCCGATCGGGCGTTCCACGACGAAGCGCTCGATGTTCTCCGGGCGGTTCTGGTAATCGCGCAGCACCGGTTCCCAGGCGGACTTCTGGATGATGTTGAGCTTTGCGAGGGAGGAGGTGAAAAAGCCCGCATCGGCCTGTTTCAGCGTGATGCGGAAGCTGCGGTCGCCGGTCTTCTCGACCTTCGCAATGTTGAGCACGAAGGGCCGGTACATCGGCACCTCGTTGCCGATCGCCGGCGCTTCGAAGCTGAAGATGCAGTCGTCCACCGTCACGGGCGAGCCATCGTGGAACTTCATGCCCTGGCGGATGGTGATGTCGATGGTGGTGGGGTCCACCTGCGTCACCGTCTCGGCCGCCCAGGGGCGCGGCAGGCCGTCCGGCCCGATGCGCATGATGCGGTCCCAGACCAGCTCGGTGACCCAGGAATCCGTGGCGCCGCTGATCCAGAGCGGATGGATCGCCTGCACCGGCTCCGATGCGTTCAGCACCATGTCGCGGCGGTTGCCCACCGGCTCCACGCCCAGATAGGTCCAGATGTTCCGAAGGCCGAGGCCGGCTTGGTTGACCAGCGTGCCTTCCCGCAGTTGCGCCTTGTTGAAGGCGTGGACCTGCTTCGGATGCACCAGGAACAGATAGGGCTGGCCCTGGTTCACCCGCTCCTGGGCGGCGCGGATGATCTCGCGCCGCCGGTCTGGGTTTGTCTCCACGCGCTGCGCTTCGGCAAGGCGGTCGTATTCCGGGTCCGCCCAGCCGACGAAGTTGAAGCCGGTCGGCGCCGTGGAGGAGTGGAACAGGTTGAACACCAGCTCATCCGGGTCGCTGCGTTCCGGGCGGCCGACCATCTGCCACATGGTCATGTCCCATTCCTGGCGGCGGTTCCACACCACCTCGGACTGCTGCTGGCGGGGCAGGGGACGGATCTCCACGTCAAGACCCAGCTTGCGCCATTCCTGGGCGATGATCTCGGCGGCTTGGTAGGCCTGCGGATTGTTCGATTGCGGGCGGCTCAGGATCACCAGCTTGCGGATCGGATCGCCCGCCTGCTGCGCCGCCGCGCCGCGCGCGCCGAGGCCACCGGCAGCCAGCGCCGCGGCGATGGCCGTCCCCTGGATCAAGTCACGACGACGCATGGTCGACCTCCCGCTTCCCAGATGTCTGCCCGCGCTGGCGGCCTGCGCGTCCGTATCCGCGCCGCACGCCCGCTTCTCTCCCGGTGGGTCAGTTTGACGCAGGCGCCGCCGATTGCAACCGCGTCCACACCCTCTTTTCGTGCGTCGCGGCGGGTGACAGCCTGCGCTTCGATCCGCCACTGCCTGGGAAGGGAGCACCCGTGATCACCGAACAGGAACGCCGTCTGCTCGACGCCGTCAGCCTCGACGCACCGTGGGAGCTGGTCGAGACCTTCTCCCGCATGCCGCGCTGGCGGCCTGAAGACGTGAACAAGGGCGCCGACGCCATCGCCGACCGGTTGCGCCGCCTCGGCGTGCCGGTGACGATGCATGAGCCGGAGATCTACCTCTCCATCCCCCTCTCCGCCTCGGTCGAGGCCGGCGGCGTCACGCACCGCGCCAAACCGCCCTCGATGTCCCTTTCGGTGCCGGAAGGCCGGAGGGCGAAGCTGGTCTATCTGCCGGCGAACCAGAAGGCGCTGCGATCCTATTCGCGCGACGTGCAGGAGCTGTTCGGCGGCACCATCGCGTCCGAGGACGAAGCGCGCGCCAAGGTCGCCGGCTGCATCGTGGTCACCGAAGGCTTCGGCAACCCGGCGCTCAGCTCGCTGGTCGAGGAATGGGGTGCGGTTGGCCTGATCGCCTGCAATCCGGGCGTGGACATCCACTGGGGCACCTGCACGACGATCTGGGGCACGCCCGACCTCGACGACCTGCCGCGCAAGCCGAAGATCCCGGTCGTCGCGGTGAACAAGGCGACGGGCGAGGCGCTGATGGCGCTGGCGCGCGAGGGCGGCGAGGCGACGATCCGCACCGAGATGCTGGAGGGCTTCTTCCCGCAGAAGATCCCCGTCGTGGACATCCCTGGCGACGAGACCGACTACGTGCTGCTGCACGGCCACTACGATTCCTGGGACGTCGGCGTCGGCGACAACGCCACGGGCGACGCCACGATGCTGGAGATTGCGCGCGTGCTGTGGGCCAATCGCGGCCAGCTTCGCCGCGGCGTGCGCATCGCCTGGTGGCCCGGCCATTCCACCGGCCGCTATGCCGGCAGCACCTGGTTCGCCGATGCCTTCGCGCTCGACCTCGATGCGCATTGCGTCGCACAGGTGAACTGCGACAGCCCGGGCTGCCGCTGGGCGAGCAGCTTCCACGCCACCACGACCATGAGCGAAACGGCCAGGCTGGTGGAGGCCGCGATCAAGGACATCGTGCCCGACGCCGTGTTCAAGACGAAGCGGCCGAACCAGGCGGGCGACTACTCCTTCAACAACATCGGCATAAGCAGCTTCTACATGCTGAGCTCGACCATGCCGGACGACCTGCGCAAGGAGAAGAACTACTACGACGTCTCGGGCTGCGGCGGGAACATCGCCTGGCACACCGAGAACGACCAGCTGGAGATCGCGGACAAGGACAATCTGCTGCGCGACATCCGCATCTACCTGCTCTCCGTGCTGCGCCTGACGCAGCCGGAGCTGCTGCCCTTCGACTGGGTGGCGGTCGCGGAGGAATTTGCCGCCACGGTGGATCGCTATGCCAAGGCGGCGGCCGATCACGCCGACCTCTCGCCGGCGAAGGAGGCGACGGCCGCCTTCCACGCGGCCGTGGCGCGGCTGCAGGGCGACGCGGCGGCAGGCCGCCTGCCGGCCGCCCGCGCCAATGCGCTGTCCAAGGCGATGGCGCGCATCCTGGTGCCGATCAACTTCACCCGCACGCCGCGCTTCGCGCATGATCCGGCCTTCACCGCGCCGCCACTGCCGGGGCTTGCCGTGGCGGCGGAGCTGCCGCGCGCGCGTGGCGCCATGCTCGGCTTCGCCAAGACACAGCTGCTGCGCGGCCAGAACCGCTACGTCGCCGCGATGCGGGACGCGACCCGGCTGGTGGGTTGAGCGCGTGGCCGGGGGAGGGGGCGTCCTCCCCTGGCGTCCCCGCTACTCCAGCGTCTCGAGCAGCCGCCGCATCAGCCGCGCGCGCGGCACGAGCGAGGCGACGTAGAGCTGTTCGTAATCGGTGTGGCCGCCCTTGCCGTCCACGCCGAGGCCGTCGAGGGTCGGCGCGATGTCGGCGGTGAAGTTGCCGTCGCTGCCGCCGCCGGTCTTCAGGTCCTGCAGCTCGAAGCCGATCCCGGCGGCCAGGGCCTTCGCATGCTCGAACAGCGCGGCGATGCCCGGCAGCTTCTCATAGGCCGGGCGGTTCATGCCGCCGGTCACCGTCACCGTCACGTCGGGCCCGATCGGCTTCAGGCCGGTGACCTTGGCGACCATCTCCTCGGCGATGGCCGGGGAGGGGACGCGCATGTCCACCAGCGCATGCGCCTCCTCGGCCACGACATTCGCGCGCGTGCCGCCGCTGATTTTGCCGACATTGAGCGTGATGCCGCGTTCGTAGTCGGTGAAGCCGTGCAGCACCAGGATTTGCCGCGCCAGCTCCTCGATGGCGCTGCGGCCATCCTGGTGGCGGCTGCCGGAATGGGCGGGGCGGCCCTTCACATGCACCTCGAAGCGCGCCGTGCCCTTGCGCGCCGTCACGATCTTCCCGCCCTCCCGCGCCGGCTCCGTCACCAGCACGTATTTCGCCTGCCTGGCCAGATCGCGGATGAGATCGGCGCTGGTCGGGCTGCCCACCTCCTCGTCGCTGGTGAAGAGGTGCGTCACCGGCAGCGCCACGTTCTGCCGCTCCGCGATCAGCTCGCGCAGCGCGGCCAGCGCGATATAGGCGCCGCCCTTCATGTCGTAGATGCCGGGCCCGAAGGCCGAGCCGCCCTCCACGCGGAACGGCATGCGCGTGAGCGAGCCGAGCGGATGCACCGTGTCGAGATGCGACATCACCAAAATGCCCTTCTCGCCGGGCGTGCCCCAGGGGCTTCGCACGATCAGGTGGTCGCCGAAGCCGTCTCGGCCGGGGATGCGTTCCGCGCGCGCGCCGAAGGCCTCGGCCTCCGCCGCCACCTTGGCCATCAGCGCGGAGATCTGCTCGGGCGCGTCGGTCGGGGTCTCATGCTCGACCCAGGCACGGATGCCGTTGAGCAGCGCGTCGGTGGCGAACTCGGCCATGCTGGCAATTCCTTCGTGGCGGGATAGGCTCGCCCGATCACAACAGGCCGCGCGCGGCGCGGCAAGGCAGCGGGGTGGGGATGCGCGCGATCCAGTGGCGCCGGAACGGGCCGGCGCGCGAGGTTCTGGAACTGGTGGACCTGCCGCGGCCGGAGCCTGGCCCGGGCGAGGTGCTGGTCCGCGTGCATGCCTCCGGGGTCAATCCGCACGACACCAAGGCGCGCGCGGGCTGGCGCGGCGTGGTCCACGCGGGCGGCCCGATGATCCCGCACAGCGACGGTGCCGGCGTGATCGAGGCCGTCGGCGCCGGCGTGGAGGCGGCGCGCATCGGCAAGCGCGTCTGGCTGTTCGGCGCGCGGCATGGACAGGGCACCTGCCGGGACTTCTGCACGTTGCCCTCGTCGCAGGCGGTGTCGCTGCCGGACGAGGTGAGCATGGCGGGGGGCGCGGCGCTTGGCGTGCCCTGCCTCACCGCTCATCTGGCGCTGTTCTCCGATGGGCCGATCGCCGGGAAGACGGTGCTGGTGCAGGGCGGGGCAGGGGCGGTGGGCATGGCGGCGGTGCGCTTCGCCGCGCAGGCCGGCGCGCGGGTGATCGCCACCGCCAGCACCGAGGGCAAGCGAGCCGCGGCGACGCAGGCCGGCGCCGCCGAGGCGTTGGACTACCGAGCCCCAGACGTCGCCGAGCGCATCCTGGCGCTGACCGATGGGCGCGGTGTGGACCGGATCGTCGAGGTGGATTTCGGCGCCAACCAGGCGCTGGACGGCGCGGTGATCGCGCCGCATGGCGTCATCGCCGCCTATTCCTCGACGCGCGAGCCAAGGCCGGTGCTGGACTACTACGTCTTCGCGAAGAAGGCCGTCACGCTTCGCTTCGTGCAGGCCATGCTGCTGCACGGCCCGGCACTGGAGGCCGCGGTGCGCGACACTGCGGCCGCCGTCGCCGCGGGCTGGATGCGCGTGCCCATCGCCGCCACCTTCCCGCTGGAGCGCGCGGCGGAGGCGCATGAGGCGCTGGAAGCGGGCGCGATGGGCAAGGTGGTCGTGACGCTGGAATGAGGCTGATCTAGCATTCCGCCCATGCCCTCAGATCAGCGCAGCGCCCAGCCCGGTCCGCTCTCCGTCGCGGTGGATGCGGGGGGCACCTTCACCGACATCGTCCTGGTCGACCGCGGCAGCGGCCATCGTTGGGAGGCGAAGGTTCCCTCCACGCCGGACGACCGCTCCCGCGCCTTCGCGGACGGGATCGCCAAGGTGCTATCCCTCGCCGGCCGCAACGCCGGCGAGATCACCCATGTGCTCCACGGCACCACCGTTGCGACCAACGCGATCCTGGAACGCAAGGGCGCGCTGGCCGGCCTGCTGACCACGGCCGGGCTGCGCCACGTGCTGGAGATCGGCCGGCACGACATTCCCCGGCACGAGAATCTCTATTCATTCACCAAGCCGCGCCGCCCCATCCCGCCGGAGCAGGTGACGGAGGCGCGGGAGCGCCTGGCGGTGGATGGCAGCGTCGTGACGCCGCTGGACGAGGACGACGTGCGCGCGGCGGCGGCGGAATTCCGCCGACTCGGCGTGCAGGCCGTCGCCGTCTGCTTCCTGCACGCCTATGCCAACCCTGCGCATGAGCGCCGCGCGGCGGAAATCCTGGCGCGGGAACTGCCCGGCGTGCCGGTGACGCTCTCCACCGAGGTCCTGCCGGTCTTCCGCGAATACGAGCGCAGCATGGCGACCGCGCTGAATGCCTATGTCATGCCCGCCGTCTCCACCTATGTCCGCCGGATCGAGGCGCGCCTGAAGGAAGCGGGCGTCGCCGCGCCGCTGCTGCTGATGAAGTCCTCAGGCGGCGTGATCCGCGGCGAGGGCGCGGCGAAGCAGCCGGTGCAGACGGCGCTCTCCGGCCCCGCCGGCGGCGTGGTGGGCGCCCGCGCGCTCGGCCTGCAGGCGGGGCATCCCCGGCTGATCACACTGGATGTCGGCGGCACCTCGGCCGACATCTCGCTGATCGATGGCGAGCCGCGGCTGACGACGGAAGGCAAGGTGGGCGACTGGCCGCTGACCCTGCCGATGATCGACATCCACACGATCGGCGCCGGCGGCGGCTCCATCGCGCGCGTCTCGCCGGAAGGCGCGCTGCTGGTCGGCCCCGCCAGCGCGGGCGCAGATCCCGGCCCCGTTGCCTATCGCCGCGGCGGCGAGGAGCCGACGCTGACCGACGCGAACCTGGTGCTCGGCCGCCTGCCGCCCTCGCTGCTGGATGGCGCGATCACGCTGGATGTGGACGCCGCCGCGCGCGCCATCGAGAGCCGCGTGGCACGGCCGCTCGGCCTCTCGCTGCACGACGCCGCGCGCGGCATCGTCGCGGTGGCGGACAACACCATGGCGGGCGCGATCCGTGTGGTCTCCGTGCAGCGCGGGCATGATCCTGTCGATTTCGCGCTCCTGCCCTTCGGCGGCGCCGGGCCATTGCAGGGCGGCGCAATCGCGCGGTTGCTGGGCATGAAGCGCATCCTGGTGCCATCGCGCCCCGGCGTGCTCTCCGCCGAGGGGCTGATCGCGGCGCCCTTGCGCAACGAGTTCGCGCGCACGGTGATGCTGCGCGCGCCCATCGCCGACCCCGCGCCGCTCGCCGCCGCCTTCGGCGCGCTGGATGCGGAAGCGGCGGCCTGGCTGCTGGCGGAAGCGGTGCCGGAGGCGGCGCGCGAGATCCGCTGGCGTGCGGGCATGCGCTACGTCCACCAGGGCTTCGAGCTGTTCGTGGACTGGCCCGGCCGCAGCGCCGATCCCGCGACGCTCGCCGCCGCCATCGAGCGCTTCCACGACGAGCATGAGCGCCTCTACACCTTCGCGCAGCGCGACACTGCGGTGGAGATCGTGACGCTGGAGGTCACCGCGCTCGGTCGGTTGCCTGGCCCCGTAGCGGAGCGCATCGCGCCGGCGGGCGCGGTCGAGCCGGTGTCGCACGCGGTGGTTCAACTCGACGACGGGGAAGCGCGCGTGCCGGTCTGGCGCCGCGACACGCTCGGCGCCGGCGCGGTGCTGAAGGGCCCGGGCATCGTCGTGCAAATGGACGCGACGACCTGGCTGCATCCGGGCGATGTGGCGACGATGGATGCGTATGGGAATCTGCTGGTGGAGGTGGGGGCGTAGAGCGCGCCCCTCCCTAGTAATTCGCTTCCCTCCCCCGCGGGCGGGGGAGGGTAAGGGTGGGGGCCGCGCAGCCTTGAAGAAGGCGCCCCCGAACTACGACGCCATCGCTTCCCACCAGGCATCGGCGTCGCGGTACGCGCCGTGCCGATGGAACATCCCCTCCACCATCGGCCGATCCGAGCGCAACGCCGCCGTCGCCGCCTCGTCCACCGCGCGGTCCTTGCCCTCGCCCAGGACCACGCCGTAGTCGCGCCGCGCCGCCTCCACGCTGACGAAGCCGCCCAGCACGTCCTGCCGCACGCGCCAGGGCTCGCGGTCATACGGATGCCCCCAGCCGCCGCCGCCGGTGCTTTCCATCCGCACGACATCGCCCTTCTTCGTGGGTATGCCCTGCGCCAGGCGCGGCAGCTCGCGCTCCTCCGGCGTGCCCGGGTTCAGGATGAACCGCCCGGGCCGCCCGCTCTGCCCGCCCTTCACGCCCCAGGGCGGGTTCTCCACGTTGTCCATGCGGGTGTTGAGCGTGGCGCCGTCCACCAGCACTTCCATCTCCCGCACCATGCCACAGCCGCCGCGCCAGCGCCCCGGTCCGCCGGAATCGCAGCGGATCGCGTAGGTGCGGATGCGCACGGGGAAGTCGGTCTCCATGAACTCGATGGGGTAGTTCTGCTGCGCGACGTAGTAGATGACGTCGAGCCCGTCGGCGAAGGGCCGCGCGCCCTGGCCCGTGCCGTGCCCGCCGGATTTGTAGAACAGGCTGCCGTCATGCGGCTGCCGGCCGGTCAGGGTATAGATGGTATAGATCGAACTCGCCGCCGGGCTGTCGCCGCCCGTCGCCTGCGCGATCAGCCCAAGGCAGCCGGAGACCACGCGCGCCAGCGAATTCGACCGCTGCCCGAGCGGCGCCGGCCAGGCCGGCTGGATGATCGTGCCGGTCTTCGTGCGCACATCCTCGATGGCCGTCAGCAGGCCCTCATTCATCATCACGCTGGGATCGTCGGCGAGGAGATAAAGGCCGAACACCGTGTTCGGCACGGTCGGGTTCATCAGGAAGTTGATGGGTCCCTTGGCCTGCGGGTCGGACTCGGTCGTGTCCAGCGTGAAGCCGTCCTCTCGCGATTCCAGGGTGAAGCGCACCGTAAAGGGACCACCGCCCTTGCCATCCGCATCCACCCGGTCGGCGAAGCGCCAGGTGCCGCCCGGCGGGAACAGCTCCTTCAGCCGTCGCCGGAACAGGCGCGACGTCTGGTCGATCATCGCATCCACGGCGCCCAGCAGCTTTTGGGTGCCGAAGCGCGCGAACAGTTCCTGCAGACGCTTCTCTCCCAGCCGCACCGCCGCTGTCAGTGCGCGCGTATCCCCACGCGCGTGCTCCGGGAAGCGGGAATTACGAACAAAAGTCTCGAACAGGTCGGTGTTGAGCACGCCTTCGCGGTACAGCCGCACCGGCGGCACGATGATGCCTTCCTGGAAGATGCTTTCGGTGCCCGGCGTGTTCGATCCCGGCCAGGCGCCGCCGATATCGCGGAAATGCGCCCAGCTCTGCGCGAAGGCCACCAGCTCTCCATCCACGAAGACCGGGGTCGCGAAGACCTGGTCCGAGGTGTGGGAGACGCCGCCGCGCGAGAAGTAGCAGTCGTTGTACCAGAAGATGTCGCCCGGCCGGATCTCCTCGGCCGGGAAGCGCTTCAGGATGGGGCGCAGCACATCGCCGAACAGGGGCAGCTTGGTGCCGGTCACCAGCTTTCCGTCGGCGGCGTAGAAGCCTATGAAGTAGTCCTGCTTTTCCCGGATCACCGGGGACATGGCGGTGCGTTCCAGCAGCGCCTCGCATTCCGCCTGGGCCGAGCGCAGCGCGCCCTTGATGATCTCGACCGTCACCGCATCCGGCGCATGCCGCGTGCCCGAACCGTCCATCGCTTGCCTCGCGCGTGAAGGGGCAAGGCTAGCGGCGCTGCGGGGGCTGTGCAACGCGCCGCGGCCAAGTGTAGCCTTCCGCTTCATGGAAAGACGCTGCGATCCCGTCTCCCTCGAGGTCATCCGTGGTGCCATCCGCGCCGCCCAGGCGGAGATGGAGGCGCTGATCGAGCGCACCGCCATGTCCGCCTTCATCCGCGAGAAGAAGGACTTCTATACCGCCCTGTTCGATGCGGATGGCGTGATGGCCGTGGGCTCCAACGTGCCGGTCTTCGGCGATGTCTGCGGGCCGGTGTTCCGCGACTTTCCGGCCGAGACGATGAAGCCGGGCGACGTCTACTGGTACAACGACTGCTACGGCTCCCGCGGCGCCGTCTCCCACTCCAACGACCAGGTGCTGCTCGCGCCGGTGTTCCACGAAGGACGCCGCGTCGCGCTGGTCATGGCCTGGGCGCATTTCGCCGATATCGGCGGGCTGCGGCCGGGCTCGATCTCGCCCGACGCCACCGAGATCTTCCATGAGGGCGTCATCATCCCGCCCACCAGGCTCTCCGACGGCGGCGTCGTGAACGAGGCGACGCTCAAGATATTCTTCCGCAACTCGCGCTGGCCCGCGGCCTGCCAGGCGGATCTGCGCGCGCTGCTGGCCAGCGTCGGCCTCGGCGCGACGCGCATGGCGGAGATCGCTGCGCGCTTCGGCACCGATGTGCTTGCCGACGCTCTGCGCCAACTGCTCGCGCGCACCGAGGCGACGATCCGGACCAAGCTGGCGGAAACCTTTCCCGTCGGCACGCATCGCTTCACCGATCGCATCGACGGCGACGGCAAGGGCAGCGGCCCGCTGGCGCTGCGCTTCGCCCTCACCCGCACGCCGAACAACCGCTTCGTCTTCGATGCCGAGGCGACGGACGACCAGTCGCCTGGACCGGTGAACTACCTGATGAACCCGGATGTGCCGGGCATGGCGCTCGGCCTGTTCCTGCTCGGTGGCGATCCGACGCAGGTGACGAATGCCGGCGGCCCGCGCGCCATCGACGAGGTGAAGCTGCGCGAGGGTTCGCTGCTGCAGCCGCGCTGGCCGGCAGCGCTCGGCATGCGCGGCCTGACCATGATGCGCATGCTGGCCGCGCTGAACGGCCTGGTCGCGGCCGCGGGCGGTCCCGCGCCGGCCGCACATGCCGCCTATGTCATCATGCTGCTGCGCGGCCTTGCGGGCGGAAAGCCCTTCCTGATGAGCGACGGCATCGGCGTGGGCTATGGCGCGCGCCCCTTCGCGGACGGCACCGACGCCGTCTATTTCGTCGCGCAGGAGAACTACCCGGTCGAATTCCTGGAAGCCGAATATCCCGCGCGCCTGCTGCGCTACGGCGTGCATGAGGACAGCGGTGGCCCCGGCCGCCACCGCGGCGGCTGCGGCATCGTCCGCCACTACGAGATCCTGGCCGAGGAAGCCGTGCTCGCCGTGCGCATCGACGGCGTGCAATGCCCGCCCTGGGGCGTCGCCGGCGGCCAGTCCGGGCGCCCCGGCCGCGCCGTGGTCAATCCCGGCACGCCGCGCGAACGCGTGCTCGCGCCGCTCTCGGACGGCAACCGCCTGGTGCGCGGCGACATCCTGCTGATCGAGACCGGCGGCGGCGGCGGCCACGGCCATCCCTTCGACCGCCCGGCGCAGCAGGTGCTGGAGGATGTCGAGGGCGGCTTCGTCAGCGCCGAGGCCGCGCTGCACGACTACGGCGTGGTGATCCGCGACGGTGTGCTGGACGAGGCCGCCACCGCCGCCCGCCGGCAGGACCGGCCCGCATCCAAGGCGTTCCACCGGGTGGCCTATGCCGATGTCCTCGAATAAGCCCTGCGACCTCGTCGTCGCCGTCGACATCGGCGGCACCTTCACCGACATCGCGCTGCAGGACCTCGCCACCGGTCAGTCCTGGACCGCCAAGACGCCGAGCACGCCGCGCGATCCCTCCGAGGCGTTCCTCACCGGCCTGCGTCTGGCGGTGGAGGCCGCGCAGCGCGACGCGGCGAAGATCGGCCGCGTGCTGCACGGGACGACCGTCGCCACCAACATGATCTTGGAAGGCAAGGCCGCACCCGCCGCGCTTGTCACGACCGAAGGCTTTCGGCACGTGATGGAGATCGGCCGGCAGGACATTCCCCGCGCCGCCAACCTCTTCGCCTGGGTGAAGCCCAAGCGCCCGGTGCCGCCCTCGCGCGTCCTGGAGGTGCCGGGCCGGATCGCGGGCGATGGCAGCGAATTGCAGCCGCTGGACGAGGAGGCCGTGCGCCGCGCTGCCGCGCGCTGCCGGACCATGGGCGTGCAGGCCGTCGCCGTCTGCCTGCTGCACGCCTACGCCAATCCCGATCACGAACGCCACGTGGCCGCCATCCTGCGCGCGGAACTGCCGCCGGAGGTCGCCGTCTCCGCCTCCACCGAGGTGCTGCCGGTCATCCGCGAATACGAACGCAGCCTGGCGGTCGTGCTGAACGCGCAGGTGATGCCCGCCGTCTCCACCTATGTCGGCCGGATCGAGCGGCGGCTGGAGGAAGCGGGGATCGCCGCGCCGCTGCTGCTGATGCAGTCGAATGGCGGCGTCGCCGGTGCGCGGGTGATCCGCCGCGCGCCCGCCACAACCGCGCTGTCCGGCCCCGCCGCCGGTGTGGTCGGCGCGCGCGCGGAAGCGGCGGCGGCGGGCATCGCCGATGTCATCACCGTGGATATCGGCGGCACCTCCGCCGACATCTCGCTGATCAAGGGCGGCCGTATCGGGCTGACGCAGCACGGCCATGTCGGCGGCTGGCCGCTGCCCTTGCCGATGCTGGACATGGTGACGATCGGCGCCGGCGGCGGCTCGCTCGCGCGCGTCACGGATGGCGCGCTGACGGTCGGCCCGCAGAGCGCCGGCGCCGATCCGGGTCCCGCCTGCTACGGCCGTGGCGGCGAGCGCCCGACGACCACCGACGCGCATGTCGTGCTCGGCCATCTGCCGCCGCGTCTGCTCGGCGGACGGATGGCGCTGGACGCCGCGCGCGCGGAAGCTGCGGTGCGGATACATGTGGCGGAGCCGCTCGGCATGTCGCTGCACGACGCCGCGCGGGGCATGCTGACCATTCTGGATCATGCGATGGTCGGCGCGATGCGCGTGGTCTCCGTGGAGCGCGGGCATGATCCGCGCGACTTCGCGCTCGTCGCCTTCGGCGGCGCCGGTCCGCTGCATGGAGCCTCGCTCGCCGATCTGCTCGGCATCCGCACTGTCGTGGTGCCGCGCCATCCCGGCGTGCTCTGCGCGCAGGGGCTGCTCGCCGCCGATCTCGGCACGGAATTCACCCGCAGCCTGCCGCGCGGGCAGGCCACGGCCGCCGCGATCGCCGCCGCCTTCGGCGAGTTGGAAGAGCAGGCGCGCGCCTGGTTTGCAGAGGAAGCCGTGCCGGAGGCCGCGCGCGTGCTGAGCCCCGTCGTGCTGATGCGCTATGCCGGTCAGGGATCGGAGCTGCCCGTGCCGTGGCGCGGCGCCATCGCGACCGCCGAGTACGATTTCGCCGCGGCGCATCGCGCACTCTATGGCTTCGACCTGCCGGAGGGCACGCCGGAACTGGTCACGCTGCGTCTGGAAGCCCGCGGCCGCCTGCCCGCCGCGCCGCCGCTGCGCCTGGCACCCGGCAGCGGTGCGGTGCCGGTCGGGCGACACACCCTGCATCTGCGCGAGGGCACCTGCGACGCGCCGCTGTATGAGCGCGCCACGCTCGGTGCCGGCGATGCCTTCGACGGCCCGGCCATCGTGATGCAGTTCGACGCCACGACGCTGGTGCCACCCGGCTGGCACGCAAGGATGCACGGGTCGGGCGTGCTGCTGCTGGAGCGTGCAGGGTAGGCCCCCTCAGACGCAAACGGCCGCCGCGGTGGTCCCGCGGCGGCCGCCTGTCCGAAGGCGGGAAGGGCTGGTCAGCCCATCTTCTTCTTCAGGTTCTCGTCCAGCTTGGCCAGGAACTGCTGGGTGTTCAGCCAGGGCTGGTCCTTCGAGATCAGGATGGCCAGGTCCTTCGTCATGTGCCCGGCCTCGACCGTCTCGATGCAGACCTGCTCGAGCGCAGTGGCGAAGTCCACGACGTCCGGCGTGTTGTCGAACTTGCCGCGATAGGAGAGGCCCCGCGTCCAGGCGAAGATCGAGGCGATCGGGTTCGTGCTGGTCTCGCGGCCCTTCTGGTGCTCGCGGTAGTGCCGCGTGACGGTGCCGTGCGCGGCCTCGGACTCCACCGTCTGGCCGTCCGGCGAGAGCAGCACGGAGGTCATCAGGCCGAGCGAGCCGAAGCCCTGCGCGACGATGTCGGATTCCACGTCGCCATCGTAGTTCTTGCAGGCCCAGATATAGCCGCCTTCCCACTTGAGCGCGGAGGCGACCATGTCGTCGATCAGCCGGTCCTCATAGACAAGGCCGCGCTTGTCGTACTCAGCCTTGAACTCCTTGTCGAAGATCGCCTTGAAGATGTCCTTGAAGTTGCCGTCATAGGCCTTGAGGATCGTGTTCTTGTGGCTGAAGTAGACCGAGTAGTTGCGCTGCAGGCCGTAGTTGAAGCTGGCGCGCGCGAAGCCCTCGATCGAGCTGTTCAGGTTGTGCATCATCATCGCGACGCCGCCGCCCTTGAAGGCGAAGTCGCCGATCTCCTGCGGCTGCCCGCCTTCCGGCGTGTAGGTCATGGTGACCTTGCCCGGGCCCGGCACCTTCATCTCCACCGCGCGGTAGATGTCGCCATAGGCATGGCGGCCCACGACGATCGGCTTGGACCAGTGCGGCACCAGGCGCGGCACGTTCTTGATGATGATGGGCTCGCGGAAGATCGTGCCGTCCAGGATGTTGCGGATCGTGCCGTTGGGCGACCGCCACATCTTCTTCAGGTTGAACTCCTTCACCCGCGCCTCGTCCGGGGTGATGGTCGCGCACTTCACGCCGACGCCGTACTGCTTGGTGGCGTTCGCGGCATCCACCGTCACCTGGTCGTCGGTCTTGTCGCGATACTCGACGCCGAGGTCGTAGTACTTCAGGTCGATGTCGAGATAGGGAAGGATCAGCTTCTCCTTGATGAACCCCCAGATGATGCGGGTCATCTCATCCCCGTCCATCTCGACGACGGGTGTCTTCACTTTGATCTTGGCCATGCCGATCCTGCCGATCATCCTGCGGGCCCCGTGGAGGAGCCGTCCTGTGGAGCCTGCCTTCCTGGCGCCCCGGTATTCCGGGCGCGCCGCACCGCTGTACGGGCGGCGGAACATGCCAACGCGGCCGCCTTCGGGCAAGCCTGCCGCCCGGGCTTGCATCCGCGCCGCGGCGGGACGAAGCCTCCGCGCGATGAGATCCCCGCCAAGCCCGGCCGACCGCGCCGAACCCGTCGAATGCCCGCATTGCGGGGAGGCCACCATGCCCAACCGGCTGGCAGACGGCAGCGTGGTCTGCTCCTGTGCCGCGGAACGGGTTATCGCGGTGCCGCGACCGCGCCTTGCGGCGGACCTGCCGCGGCCCAACTGACGCCCACGCCAACGAGGACATGACAATGCTGCTGCGATGCGCGAGGGGAATGGTGGCCGGCCCGATCGGGATGGCTGCCGGTCTGGTGGTGGCCACGGGCGTCGCCGCCGGGGTTGCGATAGGGGCCGGTGTTGTCGGCGCCGCCCTGATCGGACGCCGGGTGTGGGAGGAGCGGCAGGGCTGGCGCGCCGGCACGGCCGGCACGGAGGAGCCCTTGGCCGAGCCCGCGCCGGACGCGCCCCTGGCCTAATCCTCCCGGGCTGGCCGTGCCGCGATCCGGAGCGTCACGGTCTGCTCGCGGCCGTCCCGGAGAAGGCGGATCCGCACCCGCTCGCCAGGCGGAAGGCCGGCTATGCGCCGGAGCAAGGCCCGGGAATTGGGCACCCGTTCGTCGCCGATCTCCAGCACCACGTCGCCGGGCTTGAGTCCGGCGCGTTCCGCCGGACCTCCCGGCAGGATTCCCGTGATGACCGCGCCGCGCTGCGGCGCATCGGGTCCGAAGAGCTGCGATAGCACGCCGCCCCGCTCCTGCACGGTGGCGTCCCCGGCGGCAACGCCGAGCCAGCCTCGCTCGACCGGGCGCCCGGTGCCGAGTCGCGCGACAACGGGCGCTGCCAGGTCGGACGGCGTGGCGAAGCCGATCCCGGCCGACGCGCCGGAGGGCGAGTAGATCGCCGTGTTCACGCCGATCACCTGGCCGGCCAGGTTGAACAGCGGCCCGCCGGAATTGCCGGGATTGATCGGCGCGTCGGTCTGGATGAAATCGTCGAAGGGCCCGAGGCCGATCCGCCGGCCGAGCGCGGAGACGATCCCGCTGCTCACGCTGCCGCCCAGGCCGAAGGGATTGCCGGCCGCCATGACCCACGCGCCGATGCTGATGGCCGATGAGGGACCGAAGGTCACATGGGGCAATGGCTGCGGAGCGGTGACCTGGAGCACGGCGAGGTCCGTCAGCTCATCCGTACCCAGGATGCGGGCAGGAAGCTCCGTGCCGTCCAGCAGCGAAACCGTGACGCGCTCCGCATTCCCGACCACATGGTTCGCCGTGACGATGAGGCCGGACGGGTCCACCACGAAGCCGGACCCGGCACTGGTCACGGGCGGCCGGCGCCCGCGGGAGTATCGCTCGTAGGGCGTCCCGCGAAGCTGCGGCGGCACGCTGGCGGCGCCGCCCTGCGTTACCGAAATGCTGACCACGGCCGGCATCACCCGCTCCGCGAGGGCCTCGAAGTCGGGCAACACCAGTTGCGCTGGGGTCGCCGGCGCCGGGGCGGCGGACTGGTTTGCGGCTGGGACCGCCGGCGGCGAGCGGGGCGGCGGATCGTCGCAGGCAGCAAGCAGGGGCAGCAGGGCCAGCCAGAGGTGGCGCGGCGTCATCGTTCGGATCGTTCCCTTCACGCAGGGGGAACGCCCGAACATCGCCCGGGTGGCAGCTAGTCGGGGATGATCGCCGTGGCCTCGATCTCGACCAGCGCCTCGCGCTCCACCAGCGCGACGACCTGCACCAGCGCCATGGCGGGAAAGTGCCGGCCCATCACGTCCCGGTAGACGGGGCCGAGCTCCTTCAGGCTGGCGCGGTATTCCTCCATGTCCGTCACGTACCAGGTGAGGCGGCCGACATGCTCCGGCCCGCCGCCGGCCTCCCGCAGAACGGCGAGCACGTTCAGCAGCGCCTGGCGGACCTGCGCGACGAGGCCGGGCGGGAAGCGGCCCTCGCTGTCCCAGCCGATCTGGCCGCCCACCAGCACGACGCGGCCGCGCCCCATCATGCCGTTGGCGTAGCCGCGCGGGGCCGGCCAGCCGGGCGGCTGCAGCGGGGTGAGGCTCATGCGGCGGGTTCCTGTGCGGCGCGCTGGCGCAGCGCGAAGCGCTGCAGCTTGCCGGTCTCGGTGCGCGGCAGCGCCTCGGCGAAGACGATGCTGCGCGGATACTTGTACGGCGCGATCTCGCGCTTCACATGGTCCTGCAGCGCCTTCGCCATCGCGTCGTCCGGCGCGTGGCCGGAATGCAGCACCACATAGGCGCGCACCACCATGCCGCGCTCGGCGTCCGGCGCGCCGACTACGGCGCATTCCTTCACGGCGGGATGCGTCAGCAGCGCGACCTCCACCTCCGGCCCGGCAATGTTGTAGCCGGCGGAGATGATCATGTCGTCGTTGCGCGCCTGGTACCAGAAATACCCGTCCTCGTCCTGCACATAGGTGTCGCCGGTGATGTTCCAGCCATGCTGCACGTAGTTGGCCTGGCGCGGATCCGCCAGGTAGCGGCAGCCGGTGGGGCCGCGCACGGCAAGCCGCCCCGGCGTGCCGCGCGGCACCTCCGCGCCGTTCTCGTCCACCACCTTCGCCGCGTAGCCGGGCACGGGGATGCCCGTGGCGCCCGGGCGGATCTGGTCCTCGCGCGCGGCGATGAAGATGTGCAGCATCTCGGTCGCGCCGATGCCGTCCATCAGCTTGAGGCCGGTCGCTTGCTGCCAGGCCTCGAAGACGGGCCTTGGCAGCGTCTCTCCGGCGCTGACGCATTTGCGCAGGCTCGACAGGTCATGCTGACCGGCAAGGCCGGCCATCACGCGCCAGGCGGTGGGCGCCGTGAAGCACACCGTCGCGCGGTGCTTCGCGATCTGCGCCGGCAGATCCTCGGGCGGCGCCTTCTCCAGCAGCACGGCGGTCGCGCCGACGCGGAAGGGAAACAGCACCAGCCCGCCCAGGCCGAAGGTGAAGGCGAGCGGCGGCGAGCCTATGAAGATGTCGGAAGGCCCCGGCCGCAGGACCTGCGCCGAATAGCCGTCACAGATCGCGAGCATGTCGCGGTGGAAATGCATCGTCGCCTTCGGCTCGCCGGTGGAGCCGGAGGTGAAGCCGAACAGGCAGACATCGTCCGCCGCCGTGTCGCAGGCCGCGAAATCCGGAGAGGCCTCAGCGCACAGCGTCTCGAGCGCGCCATCGCCCCAGGTGAGAAGATGCCTGAGGTCCGGCGCCTGCGCCTTGCGCAACTCGTCAACCAGCCGTGCATCACAGAGCGCGTGGCTGATCCGCGCCTTGCGCAGCATCTGCCCGAGCTCCTTGGCGCGGAGCAGCGGCATGGTCGCCACCACCACGCCGCCCGCCTTCAGCACCGCGAAATAGGCGGCGACCATCCAGGCATTGTTGGCGCTGCGCAGCAGCACACGGTTGCCAGGAATTAGGCCGAGCCGCGCTGTCAGCACGTTGGCGATGCGGTTCACGCGCTCCGCAAGCTGGCGATAGGTCAGCGTCTCGGCTGGCGTGACGACGGCGGGATGCTCGCCGCGCCCCTGCGCCAGGTGGCGGTCGAGCAGCTCCACTGCGCAGTTCAGCCGCGCGGGGTACCGATACTCGGGCCGGTCGAGCAGGAAGACCGGCCATTGCGCGCGCGGCGGCAGGTTGTCGCGGGCGAAGCTGTCGAGATGGGCGCTCGGCGCCAGATCCGCGGTGATCATCCCGTCCATCCTCGCCTCTCCGGTCATGCTGGATCCGACGTGCGACGTTCGCGTTCCGCGCGCGCGATCACCAGGCGCTGGATCTCGGAGGCGCCCTCATAGACGCGGAGCGCCCGGACCTCCCGATAGAGCTCCTCGGCCTTGTGGCCCTTGGTCACGCCGAGCCCGCCATGGATCTGCACGCAGCGGTCGGCCGCGCGCTGCGCCGCCTCGGTCGCATGCAGCTTCGCCATGGAGGCTTCGCGCGTGACCCGCGGCGCGCCGGCATCCTTCAGCCAGGCGGCGCGATAGACGAGCAGGGCGGAGGCCTCGACATCCACCGCGCTGTCCGCGATGGCGGCCTGCGACATCTGCTGGTCGAACAGTGTCGCGCCGAACAGCTTGCGCTCCGTCGCGCGCTCCACCGTCAGATCGAGTGCGCGCCGCGCGAAGCCGAGCGCCGCGGCGCCAACCGTCGCGCGGAACACGTCGAGCGTGCCCATCGCCACCCGGAAACCGTCGCCGGGCCTGCCGATCATGGCATCCGCCGGCACGCGCATCGCGTCGAAGCACAGCGTTGCGAGCGGATGCGGCGCGGTCACCTCGATGCGGGATTCGATCCGGAATCCCGGTGTCTCGGCATCCACCAGGAAGGCAGAGAGGCCCTTCGCGCCCGGCGCCTCTCCGGTGCGGGCGAAGACGACATAGGTGCTGGCGATCCCACCATTGCTGATCCAGGTCTTGCGGCCGGTGATGCGGTAATGCGCATTCCCGTCCTGCTCTGCGACCGTCGCCAGCGCCGCGACATCGCTGCCCGCCTCGGGTTCCGAAAGCGCGAAGGCGGCGAGCGCCGTTCCCGCACGCGCGGCCGGCAGCACGCGCGCGCGCTGCGCCTCCGTGCCGAACAGCGTCACGGGCCCGGTGCCCAGGCCCTGCATGGCGAAGGCGAAATCCGCGAGCCCTGCGTGGCGCGCCAGGATGTCGCGCGCCAGGCACAGGCTGCGCACATCGAGCCGGCCGTCCTCCGGGCAGGGCACGCGCAGCAGCCCGGCCTCGCCCATCGCGCGAACCAGGCTGATCGTCGCGAGGTCGGTGTCGTATTCGCCTGCCAGCGCCTCGGCATGCTGCGCCGCCCAGGCCTCGACCTCCGCCGCCCAGGCCTTGTGGCGCCGCTCGAAGAAGGGCCAGTCGAGGAAGCTGCTATCGGGCATCAATCACCCTTGAAGACCGGGCGTTGTTTCGCGACGAAGGCGTCGTAGGCGCGCCGGAAATCCTGCGTCGTCATGCACAAGGCCTGCGCGACGGCTTCCGCCTCGATCGCCTGGTCCACGGACATGGCCCATTCCATCTGCAGCATCCGCTTCGTCATGGCATGCGCGAAGGACGGTCCCTCCGCGATCTCCTTCGCCAGCGCCGCTGCCGCCGGCTGCACGTCCTCCGACGCATGCAGGCTGTTGAAGAAGCCCCAGGCCAGCGCCTCCTCGCCGCCAAGCGAGCGGCCGAGATAAAGCAGCTCGCTCGCGCGGCCCTGGCCGACGATGCGCGGCAGGATGGCGCAGGCGCCCATGTCGCAGCCGGCCAGGCCCACGCGGTTGAACAGGAACGCAACCTTCGCCCGGCTCGTTCCAAGCCTGATGTCGGACGCCATGGCGATGATCGCGCCGGCGCCCGCCGCGACGCCATCCACCGCGGCGACGATCGGCTGAGGGCAGGCGCGCATGGCCTTCACCAGTTCGCCGGTCATGGCGGTGAACTGCATCAGCCCCTTCGTGTCGCGTTCCAGCAGCGGGCCGATGATCTCGTGCACGTCGCCGCCCGAGCAGAAATTCCCGCCCGAACCGGTGACGACGAAGGCGCGCACGGCATCGTCATGCACCGCGGCGCGCAGGATCGCCGCCATCTCGCTGTAGCTCTCGAAGGTGAGCGGGTTCTTCCGCTCCGGACGATCCAGCGTCAGCGTCGCGACGCTGCCCTCGATGGTCAGCTTCAGGTGCTGCGCGCGATAGCCGGCCAGCGGACCGGAGATGGCAGTGATCATGGGTCCTCCGGCGAAAGGGCGGCGCGCACCGAAGCCTTGGCGGTGCCCAGCAGGCGGAACAGCGCGGCGCGGTCAGCTTCCCCCAGCCCGGCCAGCAGATCGGCGATCCAGCCTTCATGCGCCGCCGACTGGCGGGCGAATTCGCGGCGCCCCTTCGGCGTCAGACGCAGCAGCTGCGCGCGGCGGTCGCCTGGCCGGGCGCGGCGCTCCACCAGCCCTTCCGCTTCCAGCCGCGTGGCAAGGCCGGTGACGTTGCCGTTGCTGACCATCATGCGCCGGGACACCTCCCCGAGCGTGATGCCTCCAGGGTCACGGTCCAGCGCCGCCATCAGGTCGAAGCGCGGCAGCGTCGTGTCGTAGTCGCGCCGCAGCCGCGTGCGGATCTCGCCCTCGATCAGCGTCGTGCAGGTCAGCAGGCGCAGCCAGAGCCGCAGCTCGTCCTTGTGGCCGGGCGGGGCATGGGCGAGCGCCGTCTCGGCATCCACCGTCATCGGCGCAAGATCGTCGGGTGGCGTCACGTCTCGCCCCCGTCCACGGCGACGGCCTGGCCGTTGATGGCGGAGGCCGCCGGCGCGCAGAGCAGCAGCACCGCCTGCGCCACCTCCTCGGGCCTCACCAGGCGACGCTGCGGGTTGTGCCGCGCGAGATCCGCGCGCGCCTCCGCCTCGCTGCGGTGGGTCTTCGCGACGATCCGCGCGACGCTGTCGGCGACGATGCCGGTCTCGGTGAAGCCGGGGCAGACGGCGTTGACCGTGACGCCCTTCGTCGCGACCTCCTGCGCCAGCGCGCGCGTCAGGCCGAGCATCGCATGCTTCGCGGCGACATAGGCGCTGACATAGGGATAGCCCTTCAGCGCGGCGGTGGAGGCGATGTGCACCACCCGGCCGAAGCCGGCCTCGATCATCGCGGGCAGGACGGCGCGGGTGACCGCGACCGCGCCCATCACGTTCACGCGCCACATGCGCTCGAACAGCGCGTCGTCGGATTTCAGGAAGGGGGCGCTTTCCGCCGCGCCGGCGGCGTTCACCAGCAGCGCGAAGCCGGGCAGGGCAGGGGGCGCCGTCACGTCTCCGGGGAGCGCCGCCGCCGCATCGCCGCGCGCCACCATCGCGCGCAGCGGCGCCTCGCGCCGGCCCATCACGGTGACGCGCGCGCCCGCCCCGGTCAGCGCCGCCGCGCAGGCCGCGCCGATGCCGGTGCCGCCGCCGGTCACCAGCGCCTCCAGACCGCTCAGCGCGCCTGTCCGCATCCGCCCTCCGATCGTTGAAACTTAAAGCATCGTCAGAGCGTGCTGCAAGCGCGCATTTCGCTGGACGCGCGGATTCTTGAAGCTTAAAGTAATCGGCTCCGGAGGAGGGGTGTGCCATGCGCATCGCGGTGATCGGCGGCGGGCCCGCCGGGCTCTACTTCGCCATCCTGATGAAGCGCGACTTCCCCGCGTCCCGCATCACGGTGGTGGAGCGCAATCGCGCCGACGACACGTTCGGCTTCGGCGTGGTGTTCAGTGACGCGACGCTCGACATCTTCCAGTCCGCCGACGACGCCTCCTACCGCGCGATCACCGAGAACTTCGCCTATTGGGACGACATCGAGATCCATGCGAAGGGATCGGTGCATCGCATCGGCGGCAACGGCTTCTGCGGTTGCTCCCGCCGCACCCTGCTGCTGCTGCTGCAGGACCGCGCGCGCGCGCTCGGCGTCGATCTGGAGTTCCGCCGCGAAGCTCGGCCCGAGGATTTCCCCGACGCCGACCTGATCGTCGCCGCCGACGGCATCAACTCCCCGATCCGCGAACGCTGGCGCGAACACTTCAGGCCCGAAGTGGACCTGCGCCCCAACCGCTTCGCCTGGATGGGCTCCACACGGCCCTTCGACGCCTTCACCTTCTTCTTCCGCGAGCGTCCGGAAGGCATTTTCATCGCGCATTGCTACCAGTACGAGAAGGGCGCCAGCACCTGGGTTCTGGAAACCGATCCCGAGACCTTCGCCCGCGCCGGCCTCGAGGCCATGAACGAGGAAGAGAGCGCGCGCTACCTCGAAGGCGTCTTCGCGGAGGATCTGCAGGGCCACCGCCTGCTGATCAACCGCAGCAACTGGCGCCGCTTCCCCGCGATCAAGTGCGGGTCATGGGTGAAGGACAACATCGTCCTGCTCGGCGATGCCAAGGCGAGCGCGCATTTCTCCATCGGCTCCGGCACCAAGCTGGCGATGGAGGACGCGATCGCGCTGCACCAGGCCTTCCGTGCCGGTGGCAACGTCGCGACCTGCCTCGCGCGCTTCGAATCCGCGCGCCGCGAGGATGTCGAGAAGATCCAGCACGCCGCCGACGTGTCGCTGGTCTGGTTCGAGCATGTGAAGCGCTTCTGGCACTTCAACCCGACCCAATTCGCCTTCGGCGTGATGACGCGATCCAAGGCGATCACCTGGGACAACCTCGCGCTGCGCGCCCCGGACTTCGTGCGCGAGACGCAGACGCTTTTCGCGCAGGAGGCGCGCGCCAAGGGCCTTGCCGCGGATGACGCGAAGCCGCCGATGTTCCAGCCCTTCGCGCTGCGCGGCATGCAGCTCGCCAACCGCGTGGTCGTCTCGCCGATGGACATGTATTCGGCCGAGGACGGGCTGCCGAACGATTTCCACCTGCAGCACTATGCCAGCCGCGCGCTCGGCGGCGCCGGGCTGGTCTTCACCGAGATGACCTGCCCTTCGCCGGAGGCCCGCATCACCCTCGGCTGCACGGGGATGTGGAACGATGCGCAGCAGGCCGCCTGGACGCGCATCGTGGATTTCGTGCATCGCCACAGCGCCGCCAGGATCTGCCTGCAGCTCGGCCATTCCGGCCGCAAGGGCGCGACGAAGCTGATGTGGGAGGGCATGGACCAGCCGCTCGACTCCGGCGGCTGGCCCGTCGTCTCGGCCAGCGCAATCCCGTACTATCCGCACAGCCCCGTCCCGCGCGCGATGACGCGTGCCGACATGGACCAGGTGCGGGAGGAGTTCGTCGCCGCCACGCAGCGCGCCATCGCGGCCGGCTTCGACATGGTCGAGCTCCATTGCGCGCATGGCTACCTGCTGGCGTCCTTTCTCTCGCCCCTCACCAACATCCGCACCGACGCGTATGGCGGCAGCGTCGAGAACCGCCTGCGCTTCCCGCTGGAGGTCTTCGCGGCGATGCGCGCCGCCTGGCCTGCCGAGAAGCCGATGTCGGTCCGAATCTCGGCGACCGACTGGAAGGATGGCGGCCTGTCGGACGCGGACAGCCTCGCCATCGCGCGCGCCTTCGCAGCCGCCGGCGCGGACCTGATCGACGTCTCCACGGGCCAGACCGTGCACGACGCCGAGCCGGTCTATGGCCGCATGTTCCAGGTGCCCTGGTCCGACATGATCCGCAACGAGGCGGGCATCGCCACCATGTGCGTCGGCAGCATCACCACCGCCGACCAGGTGAACACCATCCTCGGCGCCGGCCGCGCGGATCTCGTTGCACTCGGGCGGCCGCACCTCGCCAACCCGTTCTTCACGCTGCAGGCGGCGGCGCAGTATGGCGTGCGCGACATCGCCTGCCCGCCGCAGTATCGGCCCGGCAAGGACGCCCTGCTGCGCAGCGAGGTGCGCAACCAGGCGGATCTGCGCGAATTGCGGATCAAGGCGCGGCCGAGGAGCCATGCGCCCGCCGAGCGGGACATCCCGCGCGCGGCGGAATAGCGGCGCGTCAGCGGCCCTTAAGCCACTCCAGCACCGGCGCGGCCATGCGCTCGGCGTTGAACTGTCGCGCCTGTTCCACTGCCTTCGGCGCCAGTTCCGCGATGCGCGCGGGGTTCGAGATCTCCTCGAAGGCCGCGCCGAACTCGTCCACGGACAGCGGGTCGAAATAGACGCCGGCGTCTCCGATCACCTCCGGGAAGCTCGAGGTGAAGGCCGCCAGCACCGGCTTGCCCAGGTGCATCGCCTCCACCGCCGGGATGCCGAAGCCCTCGTAGATCGAGGGGAACACCAGGAACTCGGCGGCGCGCAGCAGCCGGTACTTGGCGAATTCCGAGACGAAGTCAGTGAACAGGATGCGCTTGTGCTGCGCCGGGTCGAGCCCGGCCAGCGCCGCATCCAGGTTCCAGCCCTTCTTCCCGATCACCACGAAGCGCAGGTCGCTGTCGCGCACCGCCGGATGCGACAGGGCGCGCAGCAGCAGGCCGAGATTCTTGCGCGGCTCGATCGTGCCGATCACCGCCGCATAGCGGCCGAGCGCGACGCGCGGCAGGTTGCGGTCGTCGAGCGCGAATTCCTCCGGCCAGTCGGCGTACTGATAAAGCACGCGCGCCCTCGCCGCGGCGGAGGGGAAGGCCGAGACCAGCGCCGCCCGCGTCGCCTCCGAGGCGCAGAACACCGCCTCG
The DNA here is from genome assembly GCF_003173615.1 of Falsiroseomonas bella. Taxonomy (GTDB): domain Bacteria; phylum Pseudomonadota; class Alphaproteobacteria; order Acetobacterales; family Acetobacteraceae; genus Falsiroseomonas; species Falsiroseomonas bella. The sequence goes on from NZ_QGNA01000002.1 coordinate 686,032, forward strand.
TCCGTCGCGAGCTGCTCGCGCAGCGGGTCCAGGTGGAAGCGCACATTCGCTTCCGCATGCGTCTCCGGCATCACCAGCGTGCTGACATCGTGGATCACGCTGGCCTCGCTGCCGCAGATGCCGCAGGCGGACTTCACCGAGGGATAGAGCAGCGGGATTGATGGATCGAGCCGGTCCAGCCCCTCGATCAGCCCATGCTCGAAATCCGTGCGCAGGAAGGTCCCGAAGCCGGCGCGCACCGTGTCCCACAGACGGGTCGCGGGGATGCGCGTCAGGCGCACGGCGAAGGAGAGGTCCACCTGCCCGCTCTGCTGCAGGGCCTGTGCCAGGCGGCGGGTGAACACCGGGATGCCGGTCCACTGGTCTTCCAGCAGGGGCGCGACGTCGAGCGTCAGGCGAAGCTTGGGGGCGTCGATCACAGCACGCTGCCCACCGTCACATGCTCGCGGCTGCGGCGCGGATGCAGCAGGCGCCGCGGCACCTCGGCCCCGATCCATTCGCCGAACAGCCGCAGGAAGCTCGCGCCTGCAGGCCCGTCCTGCACGATCTCGATCTCGCCGGCGGCATGCCAGATGTCGCGCCCGAGCCGCCAGAAATCGAGGCCGGGATGCACGAGGATGCTGGCGCCGCGCAGCAGGTCGAGCTCGAGCGGCGCCGTCGCCCAGCGCACGGAGGCGCCGGCATGCCGCGGGAAGGTCACGCCGGTGCGGCCCAGCGCCCGCACCACCGCGGCGATCTGCTCGGCGATGTCGCCGCTGCCGGCCGCCAGAAGCGGCAGTTGCAGCACCAGCGGTGCCTCGTCGCGCATCATGGCGCCAAGGAGCCGCTCGGCGAGCACGCGGGTGAAGTCGGCGTCAGCGAGCATCGCCTCGGTCAGGGGCACGTAGCGCAGCGGGTCCGGCGGCAGTGGCGGTGCGTCTTCCGCGGCTTCCTCAGCCAACGCCCCGGCGGCGCTGCCCTCCGGGTCGCCCGGGTTGCAGAACACCGGCAGGATGGCGGCCGGCGTGATGCGCGGCGTCTCCTCGAAGGCCAGCAGCGTCACGGGCGGGCGGTGCCATGCGCCCTCGAAGCGGAAGGCGAGCGTGCCGTTGATCTGCGAGGCGACGCCGAGGAACAGCTCCGGCGCGACCTCCACCAGCCGGCGCATCTGCTGCCAGGCCTGCGGCACGCCGCGCCGGTAGAAGAACAGGTGGTTGCGCAGGCCGGGAAGGGGGCGGAACGCCGTGCCGTCGCAAAGCGCGACGTGGTCGGTCGCCCCTTCCAGCCTGGCGGCGAGCGTCTCGGCAAGGATGCCGTGCGTGAAGACCTCGGGCCGGGCGACGAAGCGCACCGGCAGCCCGCGGGACCGCGCGGCCTCGACGACCAGGTCGGCGGCGAGGCGGAGCTCCGGCGGCAGCACGGCGCCGCCCAGTTCTTCCGGCGCGAATACCGATCCTGACACCTGCAGGCCCGCCGCGTGGCGGCCGGGCAGCGAGATCGCGATGCCGCCTTCGAACATCGCCTCAGACCCGGAACACGAAGCCGGTGGCATTCGGCGAGGCCAGCTGCCGCGGGCGCGACCGGAACTCGTCGCTGTCGGCCAGCACCGAAAGCAGGCCGAAGGGCGTGATCGCGCCGGTGCGCAGCATGCGCCCGTAGGAGGCCAGGCCCGGCGCATCCACCGGCCGCCCGAGCACATAGACATAGGCGGCGCGCACGAACTCGCCGACGCCGCGGCGCGTCACGAAATTCGCCAGCGCCGCCTGGCAGCCGCGCAACTGGTTCAGCGAGGTGATGACCGTGGGATCGCTCGCGACGGCAGCCTCGACGGTGTTGCAGGGCAGGTCCAGGTCGTCGCGGATCGGGCAGTTCTCGATCTCGTGCAGCACCGTGCCGGTTGCGGCATCGCGCAGGGTCAGGGTCTGCCGACGCAGCGCGTTGGCGTAGGGCTGCACCCGGAGCCGGAAAGCGCACCAGCCAAGGCCGAGCCGCGCATCGGCGAGGTCGGCGCGGAAAAGATGCGCGCGTCCTTCGGCGACCTTCCCGTCCTCCGATGCGATCACCTCGATGCGCAGCGCGGGGCGCTCGTCGTCGGCAGCCCAGCCTTCGACGAAATCGGCGGTCGTCAGCGAGTCGATATGGCCCTTCAGCACCCGGTCTTCCGTCCCGTCCCCTGGTCGCACATGCACCACCCGGAGACGTCGCGCAATTGCGCCGCGAGCGCGGGCGTGGCCTGGCCGCGTCCTGTCGCATAATCGGAGACACCGTCGGAGCCGGTCTCCGGAAGGCCCCGAGGCCACGCAAAATCGGCGCGACCTGAGCCTGGTCCCTTGTCGCAAAGGTTACGTCCACTATAAGTTTCTCGCGTGGAGCGCGAGGGCGTCGGCATGGAGGGCGAGTTGGACGGGTCGGCCTGTCCATTCGGCAAGCAGGGCGAGGCGCGCCCGCTCGACCTCGCCTCGCGCCCGATCCTGGAGGTGCGGCGGCCGGGAAGGCGGGACGTGCCCGGGCTGGCCGTGCTTCTGGCTGAGATGCAGCGTCACTACCGCGATCCGGTTTCGGATTCGGAGGCCGAGCGCGCAGCCGTCCTGGCCTGCCGGCCGGCACCGCCGCCCGAAAGCTTCGAACCGCGCACGCTGATCGCCGTCGAGCCACCAGGGCGCGTCTGCGGCTCGATCGTGCTGAACGTCACCTTCCCGGCCACGCGGTTGAGCCGGTCGCTCTATGTGCGGGATCTGTATGTGGCGGCGGCAGTCCGCCGCAGGGGTGTCGCGCGCGCCTTGCTGCGCGCCGCGGCGCAACTGACGCTGGCGGAGGGCTTCTCGGCGCTCGACTGGACCGCCGACTCGGCCAACGCACCGGCCCGCAGCATGTATGACGCAAGCGGTGCCGCGACGCTGGGGCGCGTTTATTACCGCCTTGCCGGCGAGGCCCTGGCCAAGGCGGCGGCCTAGCGGTCCGATCACCGCGCGGCGTCGGCTCAGCCTTGCGGGGCAAGCTCCCGGTGTGGCGCTGTCCGTCGCGTCCCGGGGATGCCGGGCTCGTTATCCTCCGACGCGTGGTCGAGCCGGATGCGGACCTCGTAGGCCGCATCAGGATCCAGGGCATCAACGACGTCGCAGGCCGGGTTCGGACAGAAGGCACCGGTGCCGGCGCTCCACGCGACAGGTGTGGCGCATTTCCAGCAGTGCTCTGCCATGTCCGCTTGCTCCTTGCCGCGCGCCGCGCCGGGACCGTCCGGCATCCGTCCGCGGCGTCGCGTCAGCTTGGCACGATCTCGATTAACGATCCGCTTGCACGCGCCGCACGACAAGCGAAAAGCGATGCTGCGGCCGTGACGCTCAGGCTGGCGGCACCTTGCGCATCAGGTCGAGCCAGGCCGGCGTGATGCCCTTGCCGTCCACCGCGACAAACATCGGCTTTACCTCCACCTGGCCCCACACCCCGTCGCGGAGATAGGGCTCCTCCGCGAGCCAGGCATCGAGCGCAGCGCGGTCGGGGAAGTCCACGATCAGCACGGAGGTGGCCATGGCGCCGTCCTCGCCCAGCATGCTGCCGGCGAACAGCACGGCGCCGCGCTCGACGGCCGGCTTCATCCGCTCGAAATGCGGGCGGCGCGAGCCCTGCCGGCGCTCCGCGCGCCCCGGCTCCGGCCTGTCATGAGCGATGACGCAGAAATGCGGCATGGAGTCCTCCCGGTTGGTGTCGGGTGCCGATACTCAACCAGGCGTCGGGGCCGCGGAAGGGGCATGCACGCGCCGGCCGCCTTCCGCCCCGCATCCAGGCTCTCTCCCGTCAGGCGGCGTCGGCGCGTTGGGCGCGGTCCTGCCGCAGCAGCGCAACGGCATCGCCGAGCGCGAGAGGCTTGCTGACGAAATAGCCCTGCGCCTCCGTGCAGCCGGCCGCCTGCACCAGCCGCAGCTGCTCCGCCGTCTCGACGCCCTCGGCCGTGGTGGCGAGGCCGAGCTGCCGGGCCAGGCTGGCGACCGAGCTCACCACGGCGCGGCAATCGGCGCGGCTGCCGACCTCGGAGACGAAGGACCGGTCGATCTTGATGCGGTCCACCGGCAGGCTCGTCAAATGGCGCAGCGAGGAGAAGCCCGTGCCGAAGTCGTCCAGCGCGATGGAGACACCCATCGCCTGGAGCTCGCGAAGCACGGCCAGCGCCTCCTCGGATTCCTGCAGCAGCGCCGTCTCGGTGATCTCCAGCTCGAGCCGCCTCGGATGCAGCCCCGCCGCGCGCAGCGCATCCCCGACGAGCGCGGCGAGCCCCGCGCTGCGGAGCTGCACCGGGGAAAGGTTCACCGCCAGCCGCGTCGCGCCCGGCCAGTCCGCCGCCGCCGCACAGGCGTTGCGCAGGATGAGCTCGCCAAGCGGCAGGATGAGCCCGGTCTCCTCGGCCAGCGGTATGAACTCCGCCGGCGAGACCTGGCCGAGGCCGGGATGCGACCAGCGCACCAGCGCCTCGAAGCCCGCCACGCGCCCGGCGGCCAGGTCGCGCACCGGCTGGTAGACGAGGCGGATCTGCTCGCGCGCGAGCGCGTCTCGCAGCTCCGCCTCCAGGCCGAGCCGGCGCAGCGCGGCGGAGCCCATGGCCTGGTCGTAGCGGCAGAAGGTGCCGCGCCCGCGGGCCTTGGCGCGGTAGAGCGCGACATCGGCGTTCTTCAACAGCGCGTCGGCATCCGCCCCGCCCTCCGCCTCCGCCATGGCGATGCCGATGCTGACGCCGACGGCGGCGCGGCTGCCGGCGATGTCGTAGGGTGCGGCGAGCGTGTCGATGATCCGCCGCGCCAGCGCCTCGGCGCTTTCCGGCAGGCGCGAGGATCGGTGAAGGATGGCGAATTCGTCGCCGCCGAGCCGGGCGACAAGGTCGCTCTGCCGCACGCACCCCCGAAGGCGCTGCGCGGCGGAGACCAGCAGCTCGTCGCCCGCCGGATGCCCCAGCGTGTCGTTCACCTGCTTGAAGCGGTCGAGGTCGAGGCAGAGCAGCGCCACGGATTCGCCCTGCTCGGCCGTTCCCTCCGCCGCTTCCCGGATCGCCTGCTTCAGGCGGTCGCGGAACAGCACGCGGTTCGGCAGATGCGTGAGGGAATCGTGATGCGCCAGGAAGCGCACCTGCGCCTCCGCATGGGTGCGCTCGGTCGCATCCTCGTAGGTCGCCACCCAGCCGCCGCCGAACATCGGGCGATGCGCGACGGCGACGGCCCGGTCCGGCGCCTCCACCAGGAAGTCCCCGGCGTCGCCCGCCATGGCGAGCAGGCGCTGGCGCTCATGGATGCTGCGCACCAGCCGCGCGCGGCGGCCGGCGCGGCCGCGGATCTGCGCGAAGAGATCGTCGAAGCGCGTGCCGGGCGCCGCCGCATCGGGCTCCAGCCCGAAGATCTCGGCGAAGCGGCGGTTGCACACGATCACGCGGGCATCCGCGCCGACCATGCAGAGGCCCTGGGACATGTTGTCGAGCGCGGCGTGGAAACGCGCACCCTGGATCTGCGCCTCGGCCGAGGCCTCCTCGGCACGCATGGTCGCCGTGGCGAGGTCGGCCATGGCGCGCTTGATCGGGGTGATGTCGGTGCGGATGCCGACATGCCCGCCATCCGGCGTCGGGCGCTCGGAGACCAGCAGCCAGCGCCCGTCCGGCAGCAACCGCTCCAGCGCCGGCGAATCCGCGCGCCGCCAGGCCATGAGCTCGCGCACGAAGGCCTCCACGTCCGGCCCGCATTGCGGATATTGGCCGCGCAAGGCGCCGCCGCGCAGCACCTCCACGAAGGGCATGCCGGGCACGAGGAACTCCGCGCTGGCCGCGTAGAGTTCGCGATAGCGGCTGTTGCAGGTGACCAGCCGGTCCTCGGCATCCCACATCACGAAACCGTCCGGCATCGCCTCGATCGCGTTGTCCAGCACGGCGCGGGCGCGGGCGCGCTCCGCTTCCATCCGCTCGCGCTGGCGCAGCGCGATGTCCATCGCCACGGCCAGGCAGATCACCAGCGCCGCCGCGCCGGCCAGCACGATCGCCAGCCACCGGCGGTCGCGCTGCCAGTCGGCGAGCGCATCGCCCACGGTGCGCGTGAGCCGAAGCTGGATCCCGCGATACAATGCGCTGCGCACCACCTCGATCGTCGCACCTCCGGCGCTTGCGGTCTGGAAGGCGACGCCGTCGCTGCGGAACCCCGCGGGCCGCGGCGAGACGCGGCCCACCCCGGCCTCGTCATGCGGCACGCTGGCAAGCAGGCTGCCATCGGTGCGCTCGACGAGGATGCGCACATTCGCCGCATCGCCCATCGGCGTCAGCAGCCCGGTGATCAGCTGCACCGGAACCTCCACCGCCGCGACGATCCGTCCCTGCCCCGGCAGGCGCAGCGGCCGCGTGAAGAACAGCGACCACTCGGAGGTCTGCGGGTTGCGCACCGGCCCGATCACGGTAAGCGTGCCGGCAACGGGTGGTGCCTCCAGCAGCCGGGCCTCCAGCGGCAGGCCGGCCTGCCGCGTGGAGGAGAGCGAGGATGCCCAGACCGCGCCGCCAGGCTTCACGAGCAGCACGTCGCGGAACACGAGGTTCTGCACGTTCAGGTCGCGCAGCACCGCATTCGCCACCGATGCGTCAAGAGGCTGGATTCCCGCTGCGGTGCGCAGCAGCGCCGGCAGGCCAGCCAGCGTGCTGTCCACCTGCAGGATGTGCCGGTTGACCGCCGCCTCCGCTGCGCGGGCCGCCTGTTCCAGGCCCTCGGTGGCCGCCGTGGTGGCAGCGCTGCGCATGCGGTCCGTCAGCAGCGCCGCGCCCGCGGCCATCGCGAGCAGCAGCAGCCCGACGGAGAGGCGGAGCCCAACGCGCAGGCGTCGGGACGACATGGCCTGCGCTACTCGCTCCGCACGGCCGCGATGCCGGGGGCGCCGGCGCCGATCCGTCCCCAGGCCTCGGCGCAGGCCGGGCCGCACCGGCGGATCCAGGACGGCACGACGGTTCGCGCGAGCAGGTCGCGCCGCAGCGCCTCGTCCGCCGCGCTCGGCTCGACCACCGCCATCCGGCCGGGCCGGCCTTGCCGGCAGGATGGAAGCCCGGCGTTGCAGGCGAGACCGTCCTCTGTCTCCTCGCCGGCCGCCGTCCAGATCTCCCGCTCGAGTTCCACGATGCCGGCGCGCAGCGGTTCCCGCACCGCCTCGGGCAGCGCTTCCCAGGCGTCCAGGTTGGCGCCGAACACGGACAGGCCCCAGCTGATGGCCTGCCGCGAGACATGCGTCGCGACCTCGTGCAGGCCGATGGCGTTGCCCGAGAGCGTGCCGGTGATCGCGCAATTGACCACGCCGCTGCGCACCGCCGCGACCACCTCCGCGAAGGGAATGACGACGGGCGTGCCGCCCAGCGCCGTGACCAGTTCCGACTGCCCGACGGAGGAGGTGCGCACGCGCCGGCCCGACAGCTCCGTCAGTCCCGAGAAGGCCTGCCGGCACCACACGACCTGCGCCGGATAGGTGAAGACGGCGAGCAGTTCCACGCCGTAGCGCTCGCGCAGCAGCGCCTCCAGATGCGGTCGCCAGCGTGCGACAGTGGCGCGCAGCGTCTCGATGTCCGGGCTGGCGCCCGGCAGGTCCATGGCGTTCAGCTCCGGCTCCTCCGCGGCGGCGAGGCCGAGCAGCACGCTGCCGAAGGGGACGACGCCGAGGCGCATCAGCGGCAGCATCTCCTGCCCGCGGATGCCGCGCCGGTCGAAGGGCGCGATGTCGGCCCGCAGCCGGCCGCCGGTGATCTCCGGCACGCGCCGGGTCCAGAAGGGCTCCTCGTAGCGCGTGTACTGCACGACGCTGGCCAGGCCGCCGACCACCTCGATCTGGATCGGTGTCTCCGCGGCGGCGGGGCCGGGGCCCAGCGCGAGCCAGCCGGCGGCAGCCATCGCCGCCAGGCCCCTCAGCCAGCCCGACGGCCCCGCCGGAATCCCTGCGCGATCTTCCTGTCCGCGACACGACATGCGACGGAATCTCCCTGTCACCGTCGCGCATCGTCGCGCGCGAACCGCAAAGAATTCCTGAACGGCCGGCCCGCGCCGCGCCGGGCCTGGACAGGACATGATGTTGCGGCCGATGCTGCTGCTTCGCGGAACCAGAACGGGAGAGGCACATGCTGCGACGGCTCGGCGCGATCTGCGCGATGCTTGGTCTGATGAGCGGCGCCGCCATGGCGCAGGGCTGGCAGCCCACGCGCCCCATCGAGATCGTGGTGCCCTTCACCGCCGGCTCGCTGGCCGACCGCAACATGCGCGCGGCCGCGCCGCTGCTCTCGCGCGAGCTCGGCGTGCCGGTCGCGGTGCAGAACGTGCCCGGCGCGACCGGCTACAACCGGATCTACCGCGCAGCGCCCGATGGCCACACGCTGGGCGCGGGCGATCCCGTGGCGCAGATGGGCCTGCAGGTCGTGCAACCGCAGCCCTTCGACGTGCTGCGCCTGACCTGGCTCGGCCACTGGTCGGCCGGCACCCAGACCATGGTCGCCTCGGCGCGCGGCCGTGTGCAGGGGCTCGAGCAGCTGCGCGGGATGCGCCAGCCGGTACGCTGCGGGACCTTCGGCGGCATCTCCACCGGCGCGATGCAATGCGCGCTGCTCGGCCGCGTCTTCGGCTTCCCGGTGGCCTTCGTTTCGGTGCAGGGCCCGCCGGAGCTGGTGCTGGCCGCGGTGCGCGGCGACGTGGACCTCGCCTCGCTTGGTCCCTCGCTCTGGACGCAGCACATCAGCGCGGGCGCGGTGCGTCCGATCCTATCCTGGGACGCCGAGCGCGACGACCGCCTGCCGGACGTGCCGGCGCTGAAGGACATCAACCTGGCGAACCTGGCGGACGTCACGGTGATCCGCGGCGTCGCCGCGCCGCCCGAGCTGCCGGCGGCGATCCGGGACCGGCTGATCGCCGCGCTGAACACCGTGGTGAAACAGCCGGAATGGGAGGCCTTCGTCGCCCAGTCGCGGCTGGAGCGGAACTGGGTGTTCTCCGCCGACTATCCGGCTTCGCTCGGCCGTGCGCAGCAGCTTCTGCAGGAGAATGCGGCGACGCTGCGCGGCGCCTTCTGATGGCCGCGCCCACCCTGCTGCTGCCGGGCTGGCGCGCGCGCATCGGCGTGATCAGCCCGACGGTGCTGGAGCGCATCCCGCTCGACTTCCACCGCATCGCGCCGGAGGGCGCGATGCTTTGCGGCGTAACCTGCGGCATGGGCGGCTGGGCGGCGAACCAGTACGGACAGGCGCTGGCCCAGGTGAAGGACGCGGCGCGTTACCTCGCCGCCCGCAAGGTGGATTTTTTGCTTCATGTCGCCTCGCCGATCGTGGTGGCGCAGGGGCCGGGGTATGATCGCGTGCTGCTGGCGGAACTTGCCGAGGCGACCGGCGGCATTCCCTGCACCACGACGATCCGCGCCGCGCTGGACGCCTTCGCGCTGCTCGGCGCGAAGCGCATCCTGGCCGTCACGCCTTTCCACGAGGTGCTGAACGGTCAGTTGCGGACCTTCGTGGAGGCCGAGGGCTACGCCTTCTCCCGCCTGGTGTCCGTGCCGGCCTCCTTCGACTTCCTGCAGGACGTCGCGCCCGACGCGCTGTTCCGCGCGGCGCTGGCCGCGGCCGCCGAGGAACCGGACTTCGACGTGGTGTGGATCCCGTCGGGCCAACTGCCGGCGGTCGAGGTCGTGCTGCCGCTGGAGGCGCGGCTGAACAAGCCCGTGGTCGCGCAGAACCACGCCGACTTCCTCGCCGCCTTCCGCGCGCTGGGTCTCACCGGCATTCCGCGCGGGCACGGCATGCTGCTCGACCGCGGCGCGGGCTGAGGCGGCGTGGAGGGACTCGCCGCGGCGCTGGCCGAGGGCTTCGCGCAGGCCACCACGCTGGACGCGCTGCTGTTCATGGCCTTCGGCACGCTGGTCGGCTACGGCTTCGGCATCCTGCCGGGGCTGCAATCGGTCACGGCCATGTCCGTGTTCCTGCCGCTGACCTATTGGTGGACGCCGGTGCAGGCGATGTATTTCTTCGCCGGCATCATCGGCGCGGCGGGCAATGGCGGCGCGGTCACGGCCATCGTGCTGAACATCCCCGGCACCGCGCAGAACGCCGCGACGATGCTGGAAGGCTACCCGCTGACGAAGCAGGGCAGGGCGGTCTTCGCCCTGAACCTCTCGGCCGCGGCAAGCTGGCTCGGCGCCGTCTTCGGCGTGGTGGTGCTGCTCGCGCTCGTGCCGGTCTTCCTGCCCTTCCTGATCTCCTTCGGCCCGGCCGAGACCTTCTGGGTCGCGGTGTTCGGGCTGGTGACGATGGTGCTGGCGGTCAGCGGATCGCCCGCCAAGGGGCTGGTCGCGATCGCCGTCGGCGTCGTGCTCGCCATCGTCGGCATGGGCGGGCCGCGCCTGCCGGTGCCGCGCTTCACCTTCGACAGCACCTACCTGCTCGACGGCATCGAGATCGTCGTCGTCGTCATCGGCTTCCTCGTCGTCTCCGAATGCCTGCTGCAGGTCGCCGGCGTCTGGGCACGCGGGCGGGAGGCAGGGCAGGTGACGCGCGCCGCGCCCGCGGTGGGCGACGATTGGAAGCAGCAGGCGCTGGATGGCTGGCGCGCGCCCTTCCGGCACAAGGGGATCTTCCTGCGCTCCTCGGCGCTCGGCACCGCGGTCGGCGCGCTGCCGGGCGTGGGCGGCACCGTGGCGCAGTTCCTGTCCTACAACCTCGCCGTCGCCACCACGAAGGACGGCGAGAAGATCGGCAAGGGCGCCGAGGACGCGCTGGTCGCCACCGAGGCCGCGACCAATTCGAAGGAAGGCGGCGCGCTGTTCCCCACGCTGCTCTTCGGCATCCCCGGCAATGCCGAGATGGCGCTGGTTCTCGCGGCCTGGCAGATCCATGGGCTGGAGCCCGGCCCCGCCTTCCTGTCGCAGCATGGCGCGCTGGCCTGGGCGCTGGTGTTCGGGCTGCTGTTCTCCAATTTCATCGCCTCCATCGGCACGGCGCTGGCCAGCCCCTGGCTCGCCCGGCTGCCGGGCTTCGACATGGGCGTGCTCGCGCCGGTCGTGCTGGTCGCGTCGCTCATGTCGGCCTTCACCGTGCGCGGCAACGCCGTGGACCTCGCCGCGCTGGCCGCCATCGGGCTGCTGGGCGCGCTGTTCCGGCTCTACGGCTACTCGGTGATTGGCGTCGTGATCGGCTTTGTGCTGGGCGACGTGATCGAGCGCAATTTCTATACGGCGCTGCAGAGCTCGCTCGGGGACTATTCCGTGCTGGTCGGCTCGCCGGTGGCGGCGGTGTTGGCCGGCGCAACCTTGGTCGCGGCCATCTTCTGCGGCGCGAAGGTGCTGCGCGCGAAGCGCGAAGCGGCCGAGGAGGCTGCGTTCTCGCCCGGCGCAGCCGTCTTCGCCGCGCTGCTGCTTGCCGGGCTCGCCGCGCTGCTCTGGCAGACCCTGGGGAGCGGCTGGCGCGGCGGGCCGGTCGCGACGGGCGTGCTGTCGCTCGCGGTCGCGCTGCAGCTCTTCGTGCTCGCCACCACCCTCGGCGGGCTGCGGCGCGTTTCCGTGCCGGATGCGGCGGCGCTGCTGAAGCTCGCCGCGCTGCTCGTCGCGGCGCTGGCGCTCGCCTTCTGGCTCGGCTTCGTCCTGGCCATGGCGGCCTTCCTGCTCGCCTTCTGGCTGGGCGTGCACCGCATGAAGGCCACGCGCGCGCTGCCACTGGCGCTGCTCTTCGCCGTCGCACTGCCCTGGGCCTTCTCCTGGCTGGTCGAGGCCCCGCTCTGGCGCGGCGTCGTGGCGCCGCTGGTGCCGGGCCTGGTCGGCGGGGACGTCGCGCCGCCGCTGTAGCTACACGCCCGCGTGGTCGCTCAGCGCCGGGTCCAGCCGGAACTCCGCTGCCAGATGCTCCACCACTGCGCGCACGCGCGGTGGCACCTGGCGGCGCGTGGGGAACACCGCCTGGATCGGCAGCAGGCTCGGCGTCCAGTCCGGCAGCACCGGCACCACGCGCCCCTCGCGCAGCTCCTCCGCGAAGAGCCAGACCGGCGCGAGATAGAGGCCCATGCCGGCCAGCACCGCGGCGCGCACGGCTTCGCTGGAATTGGCGCGGAAGCGGCCCTGCACCGGAACCAGCACGCGGCCCTCGGCGCCCTCGAAGGGCCAGGCCTCGCCGGTGGCCAGCCCGGTGAAGAGCAGGCATTCGTGCCCTGCGAGGTCCTCCGGCCGCCCGGGCGTGCCGGCACGCGCCAGATAGTCGGGCGTCGCCACCACCGCGCGGCGCGTCATGCCGATGCGCCGCGCGACGATGCCGGGATCGGTCAGTGCGCCGATGCGGATCGTCGCATCCAGCCCTTCCTCCACTAGGTCCGCTGCGCCATCGGCCAGCCGCAGCTCCACCGACAGGCCGGGATGCCGCGCGAGCAGCCCCGGCAGCCGCGGCACCACATGCAGCCGGCCGAAGGCGACGCCCGCGCCCAGCCGCACCCGCCCCGTCACCTCGCCACGCTGCGCGCCGAGCGTGCCGAGCGCTGCCTCCGCCGCGTCCAGCGCCGCCCGCGCGTGGTCCAGGAAGGCGGCGCCGTCCTCCGTCAGCGACACGCCGGAGGAGGAGCGGTGCAGCAGCCGCGCGCCCAGCCGCGCCTCAAGATCCGCCACCTGCCGCGACACCGCGGGCTGCGAGGTGTTCAGCGCGCGCGCCGCCGCCGAGAAGCCTCCGAGCTCGGCGACGCGGACGAAGGTGCGGAAATGCAGCAGCAGGTCCATCCGCCGATCCTGCCAGCCGCCACCCCCATACGGAAAGCGGATGGGGCCAAGCCGGTCGTTGCGCGATCCGCCCGCCGGCGCCGGCCGGCACAAGGGCGTCACGGCGACACGCCGCGACCGAGGAGCAGAGCAGTGGCGACCTTCCCCACCCACACCCCCGAGACCGCGCCCGAGGCGGCGCGCCCGATCCTGGCCGGCGCCAAGGCCGGCTGGGGCTTCGTGCCCAACCTGCATGCCAAGCTGGCCGAGGCGCCGGTGACGCTGGAGGCCTATGGCCACCTCTTCGACGCCTTCGGCAAGACCAGCCTCACGCCCGCCGAGCAGCAGGTCGCCTACCTGACCGTCAGCGCGATCCATGAGTGCGAATACTGCGTCTCCGGGCATTCCGTGCTGGCGCAGGGCGCCGGGCTCGACGCCGCCACGATCGAGGCGCTGCGCGAGGGCGGGCGCCTTGCCGATGCGAAGCTCGAGGCGCTGCGAGCCTACACCGCCGCGCTGGTCAATCTGCGCGGCCGCGTCCCGCCCCGCGTGCTGCAGGACTTCCTGGACGCCGGCTATACCAGCCGCCAGGCGCTGGAGGTGCTGGTGGCCGTCGCCGCCAAGACCATCAGCAACTACGCCAACCACCTGACCGGCACGCCGCTGGACGGCTTCATGGCGAAGACCGCCTGGGTCGCCCCCTCCCGCCGCGCGCGGGCCGCCGCCTGATGGGCGCGCTCCAGGCCGAGCTCGATGCCTTCCGCGCCGAATGGGCGCGGAAGGCCCCCGCCGAGGCGCAGGCGCTCATTGCCGCGCAGATCGAGGCGCTGCGGGAAAGCGGCGCCGAGCAGCGTATCCTCGCCCCCGGCGCGGCGCTGCCCGACCTCGTGCTGCCGGACGCGAACGGCGCCGCGCGCAGGTTGCACGACCTCGCCCCGGCGGTGATCGTGTTCTACCGCGGCGGCTGGTGCCCCTATTGCAGCCTGACGCTCCGCGCCTGGCAGAAGCGCCTGCCCGACCTTGCCGCGCAAGGCGCGACGCTGGTGGCGATCAGTCCGCAGGGACCGGACGCCTCGCTCTCCACCGCCGAGCGCAACGCGCTGGCCTTTCCCGTGCTGTCCGACAGCGAGGATGCCGCCGGGCGCGCTTTCGGCGTCAGCTTCGCGCTGCCGGAGCCGCTGGTCGCGCTCTACCGCCGCTTCGGCCACGACCTCGAGGTGGTGAACGGCCCGGCCGGCTGGCGCCTGCCGATGCCCGCCAGCTTCGTCGTCGGACGCGACCGCCAAGTCGTCTTCGCCCGCGTCGAGGCCGACTATCGCCGCCGCACCGCGCCGGAGGAGGCGATCGCGGCCCTCGATGCGGCGCTGGAGGGCGCGCGATGACGGCGATCGCCATGCGTCTCGCCGGCGGCGCCGCCGCCATGCCGCTGCTAGAGGGGCTCGGCTGGGGCTTCTGTGCCGCGCTGATCTGGGGCGGCTATCTCGCCTTTGCTCGGGCCGGCGTGGTGGGCGGGATCGCCCCGCTCGACTTCGCGCTGCTGCGCTATGGCACCGCCGCGCTGCTGGTTCTGCCGGTGCTGCCGCGGCTCGGCCTGCGCGACCTGGGCGGCATCGGCTGGCGGCGCGGCGCGGTGCTGGCGCTGCTGGCCGGCCCAGCCTTCATCCTTCTGGCGACCTGGGGCTATCGCTTCGCCCCGCTCGCGCATGGCGCCGTGGTGCAGCCGGCCGTGGTCACCATCGCCACCATGGCGCTGGCCGTGCTGCTCCTTCGCGAGACCATCGCCGCGCGACGCTGGCTCGGCGTCGGGGTCGTCATCGCCGGGCTTGCGCTGGTCTCGGGCGCCGGGATGGGCAACGCCGGGGCCTGGAAGGGCGACCTGCTCTTCGCCGCGGCCGGGCTGCTCTGGGCGCTGTTCACCATCGCCTGCCGCGCCTGGCGGGTGGATGCCTGGCATGCCACCGTCGCGGTCGCCGTGCTGGGCGGCGCCGCGATCATCCCAGTGTGGCTGTGGCTGGGCGACGCGCCGGCGCTCGCCGCGCAGGGCTGGTCGGTGATCGCGACCCAGGCGCTGGTGCAGGGCGCGCTCTCCGGTGTTCTGGCCGTCTTCGCCTTCGGCCGCGCGGTCGTGCTCCTCGGCCCGGCCCGTGCCGCGATGTTCCCGGCCATGGTGCCGGCGCTGGCGGTGCTGGCCGGCATCCCCGTGGCGGGCGAATGGCCGGAGCCGGTGCAGTGGCTGGGTCTCACCACTGTGCTCTGCGGCCTGCCGCTGGCGATGGGGCTGATGGCGCGGCGCTGAGCCGGGCTATGGTCACCACTGCAACGACCGGGGCGGGAAGGGCATGTCCGAGGTGCGGGTCCGCAAGGGCCAGGTGGTGGCGCTCAGGCTGTTCGACCTGGCCTATGAGATCGACCTGCCGCGCGCGCAGGCGCTCTGGTCCGAACGGGACCAGGGCGCCACCGCGCGTTCGCGCCTGTCCGCCACGCCGCCCAAGGCGGTCTCCTTCGGCGTGCCGCCGCTGGCGCTCGATCTCGGCGCCGTGGAGGTGGAGGTCGGCGGCGCAGCGCGCTCCGCTGCCGCCTCCGTCCGGCTCTACGACTTCGGCATTGCCGCGCTCTCGCTGCGCTTCCCGGCGCAGGACCTGGACTGGGCCACCTTCGCGCGCCTCGCCAACCAGGTGGACATGGCGATCGGCCCGAACGCCGCGACCCCGGTCTGGACTGCGCTGCTTACCCGCCTGCGCGGCGTGATCGCGGAGGCGCTGGAACGGCCGAGCCGGGGCGCGACGCAGGAGGACTTCCTGATCGCGAGCGTTGAGACCCTCGACCGCCCGATGGACGCCGCCGCGCTGCTGAAGGAGGTGGACATGGTGCCGCTGCTCTCGGGCGAGGAGCGGCCGCTGTCCGAAGGTGCGCGGCGGGAGCTGCTGCGCCAATCCTTCTCCTACTACCCGGACGACCTCGCGGTGCTCACCTGGGACCGCGCCTTCATCCTTGAGCCGCGCGGCGACACCGATGTCGCGGAGGTGCTGGAGATGGCGAACGCACAGCTTCTCGAGCTGCGCACCTATGACGAGATGCTGGACGAGGAGTTGCCGCGCATGCGGCGGATGGTGGACCAGACGCGGCGCGAGACGCGGCTGCTCGCCTCGCGCCGCCACGGCCGTCTTGCGCGCGACCTGCACGCGCTGGTCGCCGAGGTGACGGAACTGGCCGAGCGCGTGGACAACGCCCTTCAGGTGACGGAGGACGTGCATCTCGCCCGGATCTATGCAGCCGCGATCGAGATGCTGCGCGTGCCGGCCGTCAGCGCCGCGGTGGACCGCAAGCTCGCGATCATCCGCGACACCTACACCGCGCTGCATGCCGATGCCTCCGGCGCGCGGGCGGAGATCCTGGAGCTCGCGATCGTCGTGATGATCGCATTCGAGATCGTGATGTCCTTCGTGCGGCATTGACGTCTGGAAAAGATCTCAACTCATGGTGAATGGAAGCGTGATTGTTTACGCGCTCTGGTATTCGTATCCTTCCCGCATCCGTAAGGAATCGAAGGGGTGATGCCGATGCGAGGGGTGCGGAGCGCCATCGGGGCACTGGCTGCCATCATGCTTGCCGCGGGAAGCGCGCAGGCTGCGACGTTCCTGCGCACCAACTACACGCTGACGGTGACACCGACCGGACCGACGGAGCTCGTGCTCGACCCGGGCGAGGCCTTTTCCATCACGGGAAGCTGGTCGGCCGCCTACAATGCCATCGGCTGCCCGGGCTGTCCGACCCAGCTCTACCTGGTCTTCTTCGCCCCGGTGGGCCAGCCCGGCGATCCCGCGAATTATGGCCAGATCAACCTGTTCGACAGCGTGATCGCGCCGGTGAACCTGCAGTCCGCCTCCGGCGCCTATGCCGGAACCTTCGCGGCACCCAACCGGCTCGGCACCTACTATGTCGGTGCGAACCATACCCTCAACTTCCCCTCGTTCTTCAGCGCCGATGTGTCGGGCAGCTTCAGTCAGCCGGACCCCTGGGCATATCGGGTCACGGTCGCCGAGCCTGTTGCCGTGGTGTCGGCGCCTGCGGCGCTCCTGGTTTTCGCGCCCGCGCTCCTCGCGCTCGGCCTGACGCGACGGCGGGCCTGAGCTACGCCGCCTCGAGCGCCGCAACGCCCGGCAGCGTCTTGCCTTCCAGCCATTCCAGGAAGGCGCCGCCCGCTGTCGAGACATAGGTCATCCGCGTCAGCACCCCCGCATGGCGCAGCGCGGAGACGGTGTCGCCGCCGCCGGCGATGGACTTCAGGCCAGACGAAGCGGTCAGCGACGCGACGCTCTGCGCCACCGCCACCGTCGCCTGGTCGAAGGGCGGCGTCTCGAAGGCGCCGAGCGGGCCGTTCCAGACCAGCGTGGAGGCCTTGCGGAGCTTCGCCTCGATCGCGTCCACCGTGTCCGGCCCGACATCCAGCGCCATCATGTCCGGCGGCACGCGGTCCGCGGCGACGGTGCGCGTCATGGCGTTCGGCGCGAACTCACTCGCCACGACCAGGTCGAGCGGCAGCAGGATCTCGCAGCCGGTCGCCGCGGCGTCCGCCATGATCTGCCGGGCAGTATCGTGCATCTCGGCCTCCTGCAGGGACTTGCCCACGGCATGGCCCTGCGCGGCGAGGAAGGTATTCGCCATGGCGCCGCCGATCACCAGCACGTCCACCTTCTTCATCAGGTTGCCCAGCAGTTCGAGCTTGGTGGACACCTTGGCGCCGCCGACGATCGCGACGACGGGGCGGGACGGGTTGCCGAGCGCGGCATCCAGCGCCTTCAGCTCGGCCTCCATGAGGCGCCCGGCATAGGAGGGCAGCAGATGCGCCACGCCCTCGGTGCTGGCATGGGCGCGGTGGGCGGCGGAGAAGGCGTCGTTGACATAGAGATCGGCGAGCTCCGCGAGGCCCTGCGCCACCGCGGGGTCGTTCTTTTCCTCGCCGGCGTGGAAGCGGGTGTTCTCCAGCAGCAGGACCTCGCCATCCTGCAGCTTCGCCGCGGCCGCATCCGCCGCCGGTCCGATGCAGTCATCGGCCCAGGCCACAGGGCGGTTCAGCGTGGCCGACAGCGCCTCCACCATCGGCTTCAGCGACATCTCCGGCACGCGCTTGCCCTTCGGCCGGTCGAAATGGCTGCACACGATCACCCGCGCGCCCTTGTCCGCCAGTTCGCGGATGGTCGGCAGCAGGCGCTCAATCCGGGTGCGGTCGGTGATCTTGCCATCGCGCACCGGCACGTTCAGGTCGGCCCGCAGCAGCACACGCTTGCCCGAGGCGTCGAGGTCGTCGAGGGTGCGGAACGGCATGGCTCTTGTCCTGGCGAGGGAACGGAATGAAAGCGACCGCTGCGCTCGGTGCCCTGGCGGCCTTGTTGCTGATCCCGGTGGTAGCATCGGCCCAGCCGGCCTTCCAACCACCCCCGCCGTCCTTCCAGACACCTTCCGGGAATGTGCAATGCCGCTTCCGGCAGGACACGCTGCGCTGCGACGTGCTGGACCGCAGCTACCCGACGCCGGCCGAGGCCGCGGGTTGCAGCCCTGCCTGGGAAGGAAGGCTCGCGCTGCGGCCCGAGGGGGCCGTCGCGCTGCCATGCAGTGGCGCGGCCGTGCGCAACGACGAGGCCTTCGTGTTGGGCTACGGTGCCCGCTGGATCGTGCCCGGGATCAGCTGCGAGTCGGAGGAAGCCGGCCTGCGCTGCACCAACGCCGCCGGCCACGGCTTCCAGGCATCGCGCTCGAAGCTCGACCTGTTCTGACACCAAGAGCGCGCCAGACCAGGCGCCCGCCGCAGGCGGGCGAGGCCGCGATAGCGGCCCGCGCCCAGACCGTCAGCTATGTCCCGCGCGCCAGTGGCCGGCGCGAAGCGGAGCGCGCGCCCGGCGTCTGAGGGCATTGAGAAGCGCCGCCCGCCGGAGGCGGCGCCCGGCGTCTGAGGGCACCGATATCAGAGACGCCCGAACAGGGCGGCCGTGTCGGACATACGATTGCTGAAGCCCCACTCGTTGTCGTACCAGCCCATCACGCGGATCAGCTTGCCGCCGTCCAGGCTCTGGGTCTGCGTCGCGTCGAAGGTGCAGCTCATCGGGTTGGTGTTGAAGTCCACCGACACCAGCTGCTCCGTCTCGTAGCCGAGGATACCCTTCAGCTCGCCCTCGGAAGCCGCCTTCATCGCCGCGTTCACGTCATCCTTCGTGACGCCGTCCGCCGCGAGGTTCACGTCGAGCGACACCAGCGAGACATTCGGCGTCGGCACGCGGATCGCTGTGCCGTCCAGCTTGCCCTTCAGTTCCGGCAGCACGAGGCCCACCGCCTTCGCCGCACCGGTGGAGGTAGGGATCATGGAAACCGCCGCCGCGCGCGCGCGCCGCAGGTCCTTGTGCAGCGTGTCCACCGTGTTCTGGTCGCCGGTATAGGCGTGGATCGTCACCATGTAGCCGCGCTGCACGCCCCACTTGCCGTGCAGCACATGCACCATCGGCGCCAGGCAGTTGGTGGTGCAGGAGGCGTTGGAGACGACCGTCATCTCCTTCGTCAGGACCTTGTGGTTCACGCCGTAGACGATCGTCGCGTCCACCTCGTCCGCCGGCGCCGAGATCAGCACCTTGCGCGCGCCGGCGGCCATCAGCGGCTGCGCCTTCGCCTTGGAGGTGAAGATGCCGGTGCATTCCAGCGCGACATCCACACCCTGGAATGGCACCTGCGACGGCTCACGCTGCGCGCTGACCTTGATCGGGCCCCAGCTGCGGCCGCCCTTGGTGATGTGCAGCGCGCCGTCCACCACCTTCACCTCGCCGGCGAAGCGGCCATGCACGCTGTCATACTTGAACAGATGCGCGTTCGCCTCCGGGCTGCCGAGATCGTTGATCGCGACGCATTCCACGTCGTCGCGCCCGCTCTCGATCATCGCGCGCAGCACCAGGCGCCCGATGCGCCCGAACCCGTTGATCGCAACCTTCACGGCCATTTCTTCAGTTCCTTCCCCGGGGAAACCAGACCAAACGTCTCGTCAGGCCAACCGCTTCTTCACGGTGGCGACCAGCGCCTCGGCGGTGATGCCGAAATGGCGGAACAGCGCCTCGGCCGGCGCGCTGGCGCCGAAGCCCTGCATGCCGATGAACACGCCATCCTGGCCGAGCCACCGCTCCCAGCCCATCCGGATCGCCGCCTCGATGCCGACGCGCAACGCGCTGCCCAGAACCTCGGCGCGGTATCCTTCGTCCTGCAGGGCGAAAAGTTCCCAGCAGGGCAGCGAGACGACGGCGGTCGGGATGCCCTCCGCCTCCAGCGCCTCGCGCGCGGCTACCGCCAGGTGCACCTCGGACCCCGTGGCGATCAGCGTCGCGCGGCGCGGGCCGGACGCCTCGGCCAGCACGTAGCCGCCGCGCGCCGCGCGGTTCTCCCCGGCCTCGAAGCGCAGCGCCGGCAGGTTCTGGCGCGACAGCGCGAGCACGCTCGGCCCGTCCGCGCGCTTCACGGCCAGCTCCCAGCACTCCGCCGTCTCCAGCGCATCGGCGGGGCGGAACACGAACAGGTTGGGGATGGCCCGCAGCGAGGCCAGCGTCTCCACCGGCTGGTGCGTCGGCCCGTCCTCGCCGAGGCCGATGCTGTCATGCGTCAGCACATGGATCACCCGCTGGCGCATCAGCGCCGCCAGGCGGATCGCCGGGCGCATGTAGTCGGCGAAGACCAGGAAGGTGCCGGAATAGGGGATGATGCCGCCATGCAGCGCCATGCCGTTCATGGCCGCCGCCATGCCGTGCTCGCGCACGCCGTAATGGACGTAGCGGCCGGCATAGTTGCCGGGGCTGATCGCCGGCACGCCCTTCACATTGGTGTTGTTCGAGCCGGTGAGGTCGGCCGAGCCGCCCACCATCTCCGCCACCGCCGGCACAAGCGCCTCCAGCGCCTTCTGGCTGGCGACGCGCGTCGCGAGCTTCGGCTTCTCGGCCGCCTGCGCGGCGCGGAGCTCGGCCAGCTTCTCCTGCCAGCCTTCCGGCAGGCGGCCGGTGCAGGCGCGCTCGAACTCCTCTCGCTGCGGATGCTTCGCGAGGCGCTTCAGCCAGGAGCGCCGCGTGCCGGCGCCACGGCGGCCGGCCTCCTCCCAGCGCGTCTTCAGCCCCTCCGGCACCTCGAAGGGCGGGTGGTTCCAGCCGAGCAGGGACTTCGCCGCCGCCGCCTCCGCCGCGCCGAGCGGGGAGCCGTGGCTCGCCGCCGTGCCGGCTTTCGCCGGCGAGCCGAAGCCGATGATCGTCTTGCAGGCGATGATCGTCGGCTTGCGGTTGCGCATCGCCCAGGAGAGCGCGGCCGCCACCTGCTCATGGTCGTGCCCGTCCACCCGGCGCGTGGCCCAGCCATAGGCCGCGAAACGCTTCAGCGTGTCGTCGGTGAAGGACAGCGCCGTGTCGCCGTCGATCGAGATGGAGTTGTCGTCCCACAGCACGCAGAGCCGGTCCAGCCGGAGATGTCCGGCCAGCGAGGCGGCCTCGTGGCTGACGCCCTCCTGCAGGTCGCCGTCGGAGGCGATGACCCAGGTCCGGTGGTCCACCAGCGACTTGCCGAAGCGCGCCGCCAGATGCCGCTCCGCCAGCGCCATGCCGACGGCCGTCGCGATGCCCTGGCCGAGCGGGCCCGTCGTGGTCTCGATGCCCGGATGCTCGCCGAATTCCGGATGCCCCGCGGCCGGCGAGTGCAACTGCCGGAAATTGCGGAGCTCCTCGATGCCCATGCCGGCCTGCCCGGTCAGGTGCAGCAGCGAATAGAGCAGCATGGAGCCATGCCCGGCGCTCAACACGAAGCGGTCGCGGTCGGGCCAGCGCGGGTCGGCGGCGTCGTATTTCAGGAAGCGCGTGAACAGGACCGTAGCGGCATCGGCCATGCCCATCGGCATGCCGGGATGGCCGGACTTCGCCTGCTCCACGGCGTCGATGGCGAGCGCGCGGATGGCATCCGCCATGCGCCGCGCCTCGCTGGCCGGGCGGGCGAGGAGGGCGGCCTGCAGCGCCTGGGCCGCGTTGGGCTCTGCCCGCGGCTTGGTGTCGGGTTCCGTGCTGGCCAATGGGCGATCCTTTCGGCGCCGCCGCTATAGAGGCGGGCAGGGGTCCGGGCAACCCGCGGGCCGGCGGGGCGGTGCGCCGGCCCTCGCCGGAAAGCGCCGCAAAGCGGCGCCGCGCGGCTCGCCACAGCGCCATCGGGCACAGCATGTCCGAGGCGCGCAAGCCAAGCGCCCGGAAGGCGCGCCCGCGCCTGAGGCAGCGAAAAGCTTCCCCATCAGGGCTCGATGATCACCAGCACCAGCCACATCGCGAACAGGATCAGGTGCACGAAGCCCGACAGCAGGCTGGCCCGCCCGCTGCCATAGGTGATCAGCGCCATCATGAAGGACAGCGCCAGCAGCACAGCCCCGCCGGGCGAGACGCCGAGCTCCAGCTGCAGGCCGTTCCACCAGGCAATGGCCGCGACGATCGGGATGGTGAGCCCGATGCTCGCCACGGCCGAGCCGAGCGCCAGGTTGATCGAGGTCTGCAGCCGGTCCTGCACGGCGGCCGTCAGCGCGGTCGCCGATTCCGGCATCAGCACGATCGCCGCCACGATCACGCCGACCAGCGCCTCCGGCGCGCCGATCGCCGTGACGGCCGCCTGGATGTAGGGCGAGAAGGACTTTGCCAGCAGCACCACCGCCGTCAGAGCCACCACCAGCATCCCGAGCGACAGCAGCGCCAGCCGCCCCTCCGGCCGCGCGACCACCTTCTCGAGCGGCTTGACCGGCATGAAGTGGTCCCGGTGCCGGACCGTCTGGACGAAGGTGAAGGCGGCATAGAGCAGCAGGCAGACGACGCTGACGAAACCCAGCTGCGCCGGGCTGTAGAACGCGCCGGGCGCGCTGATGGTGAAGTTCGGCAGCACCAGCGCCGCGGCCACCATGGGCAGCAGCACGATCAGGTAGGCCTGCGCGCCCTGGGTGCGATACTCGCCCTCCGTGTGCCGCACCGCCGCCACCAGGATGCAGGCGCCGGCCAGGCCGTGCAGCACCAGCACCACCACCGCGTGGATCGTGTCGCGCATCAACGTCGGCTGCGGGTTCTCGCCAAGCATGATGGAGACGATCAGCCCGAGCTCGATCACCGTGACCGCCAACGCCAGGATCACCGCGCCGAACGGGTCGCCCACGCGCACGGCCACGAGCTCCGCATGGTGGACGGCCGCCTTCACCACTGCCAGCAGCGTCACCGCCAGCACGGCGCCGACAAGCGGCGAGACGACGCCATGGAGCGCGAAATCCACGCCGAGCGCGACCACCGGCACGCCGATGGTCCAGGGCGGAAGTCGGTCGGTCGGGACGGCCATTCCGGCAGGGTAGGGCAGGTCTGCCCGAGCCGGAACCTTCTCCCCGCCGACCGACCCTCAGCGCATCAGGCCGCGGCGATCCATCCAGGCCTGGATCCGCCCGGCCACGTCGTCGCTGCTGGTGTCCATCATGATCGCTGATCTCGGCGATCCGCCCGCCGACATTCAGGCTGCCGATCTCGCGGATCTGCAGCGGCTGCGCTTCGGCAGTGCCGAGGAGGAAGGCCCGCCGCGGCTGGCGGCGAGAATGCTTCGCATCTGCGTTTCCGCCGCCGCGTCGCGGGAAGTGCGGTGGCGCGTCCGTTGCGCGCCGGCTAGTCTCCGCGCCATGCACGACGTACCGATGCCGGAGGCGACGCGCGACGGCCTGCCGCCCATGCCCCCGGGCCCGCCGCATGAGGAAAAGCACTTCACCCAGAACGCCACGGTGCGCGACCTGGTGATCGGCACCGCGGACGGGCTGACCGTGCCTTTCGCGTTGGCCGCCGCCCTGTCCGGCGCCGTCGCCGCGAACCCGCTGATCGTCACGGCGGGCCTTGCGGAGATCGCCGCAGGCTGCGTCGCCATGGGCCTCGGCGGCTACCTCGCCGCGCGCACCGACGCGGAGCACTACGCCGCCGAGCGCCGGCGGGAGGAAGAGGAAAGTCGGATCTACCCCGACCGCGAGAAGTGGGAGGTGGCGGCGATCCTGCACCGCTACGGCGTGCGCGGGGAGGTGCTGCGCCAGGCGGTGGAGGCCATCGCCTCCGACCGCAAGAAGTGGGTGGACTTCATGATGCGATTCGAACTCGAGCTCACCGAGCCCGACCCGAATCGCGCGGCGAAGTCGGCGGCCACGATCGGCGGCGCCTATGTGGTCGGCGGCCTCATCCCGCTTGCGCCCTACATGATCTTCAGCACGACGGGGCCTGCGCTGGTCGTCTCCTCGCTGATGACGGGCGCGGCGCTGCTCGGCTTCGGTTGGCTCAAGGCGCGCGCCACCGGCCTGCCGCCTGTGCGCGGCGCGCTGCAGACGCTGGCGATCGGCGGCACCGCCGCGCTCGTCGCCTATCTCGTCGCCTCCCTTTTCGGGCACTGACGGCGGAAACCTCGGGCGGCCCGCGCCATTCATCGGGACGGCCGCGCGCCCGGTGCGGGCGGGCGCGGAGGGCCGCGCGTGACCGGGCAGGAGCTCATTCCGCTCGCGCTCGCTGAGGGCGCCGTGCCGCTCAATTCGGCGTCGGCGTCGGCGCCTGGGTCGGCCGGGGCTGCTGCGGCGTCGCCGCCTGTCGCCGCTGTTCCTCCTCCCCGAGCGCCTGGCGCATCTGCGCGAGCCGCGCCTCGATTTCGGCGACCGCGCTGCGCCGCGCCGCAAGGTCGGCCTCGGCGAGCGACTTGCGGTCGTTCAGCCCGCTCAGTTCCTGCTGCGCCGCGGCGATCGCGGCCTCTCGGGCCGTCAGCGTTTCCTGCGCACGGCCGGACTGCGCGACCAGCTCCTCGACCCGGGCCTGCGCCCCCTGGACCGCCGCTGCGGCTTGTGCGGACTGCGCCTGCAGGGCGCGCAGCGCCTCCGCCGTGGAATCGCGCGAGGCCGCGAGGCGCTGTTGCTCCGCCTCGGCCTGGCGCAACGCGTCCTGACGCGTGGCAAGCTGTTCCTGCGCCTGCTGCAAGGCCTGGTTCAGGGAAGCCAGGCGCTGCTCCGCCTCCGACGCCCGCTGCTGCAACGCGGCATCCTGCGTCGCCAGGTCCGACAGGCGCCCTTCGGCGCTGGCGAGCGCTTCGCGCGCCTGCGCCGCCTGGGGCTGCAGGGTGCCGAGCTGCCGTTCGGCCTGCGCCACCTGCGGAAGGAGAACCCGAAGACGCTGCTCGGCCTCCGCCGCCTGCTGTCGCGCAGCTTGCAGGCGCTGCTGGATGGCTGCGAGATCGCCTGCTGCCGCCCGTTCCCGCGCCAGCGCGCCCTCAAGCTCGGCGATGCGCAGGTCAGCTGCCTCGAGCCGCGCCTGTATCTCCCGCACATCGGCCCCGCGGCTGAGCGCAAGCCCCCAGCCGACCAGCAGCAGCAGGAACAGGAGGGCCAGGGCGAGCTGTGCCTGGCGTGGCCAGGAAAGCGGGTTCATGCGGGCATCCCGGGATGTTCCGTTGTGGAACAGCCGGGGACGCCGGTCGGTTGCAGCGGGGCGTCTCGGTCGAGTGGGCCGATTCAGGTTTCGAGCCTGACGGCCCTCCGGTCATCGGGCCGCCTTACGCGCTGCGGTTCGCCCGCGCCACCACCGCTTCGAACAGCACCTGGCAGCCGGCCTCGGCTTCCTCCGGCAGGATGCTTTCGGCCTCGTTGTGGCTGAGCCCGTCCTTGCAGGGGGTGAAGATCATCGCCGTCGGAAGCTTCCGCGCGACATAGACCGCGTCATGCCCGGCGCCCGAGATGATGCGGCGCGAGGCGAAGCCGAGGCGGTCGGCCGCCTGCTGCACCAACGCGACGCACTCCGCATCGAAGGGCTGCGCAGGGAAGCGGAACAGTTCCGTCAGTTCCAGCCGGCAGCCGGTGCCTTCCACCAGCGCCATCGCCTCCGGCGGGAAGCTCGCGGCCAGGTGCTCGATCTGCGCGGTGTCGGGGTGGCGGAATTCGACGCTGAAGAGCACCTCGCCCGGCACGACGTTGCGGCTGTTCGGCACGACCTTCACGTATCCCACCGTGCCGCGCCCGTCATCGCCGCGTTCGCGCATGCGGCGGTCCACCAGCTCGATCACCTTCGCCGCCGCCACCAGCGCGTCCTTGCGCGCATAGGGCGGCGTGGTGCCGGCGTGGCTGTCCTGGCCGACGATGCGCGCATCCCACCACACCTGCGCCTGCGCGCCGGTGACCACGCCGATGGTCTTGCCCTCCTTCTCCAGGATCGGGCCCTGCTCGATATGCAACTCGAAATAGGCGTCGGCCGGGAAGGGCTCGGCCTTGTGCTCGCCCTTGTAGCCGATGGCGGTCAGCGCCTGCTCCACCGTCACGCCATCGACGTCCTGCAGGCCATAGACCTTGGGCAGCGGATAGACGCCGGCCCAGGCGCCGCTGCCCATCAGCGAATGGCCGAAGCGGCTGCCTTCCTCGTCGGTCCAGTTGACCAGCTCCAGCGGCGCCTCGGTCGTGATGTTGAGGTCGTTCAGCGTGCGCATCACCTCGAGCCCGGCGATCACGCCAAGCGCGCCGTCGAATTTCCCGCCCGAGGGCTGGCTGTCGAGGTGGCTGCCGAACAGCACCGGCAACCGCTTCGGATCACGGCCCTCGCGACGCGCGAACATGTTGCCGATGGCGTCCACGCGCACCGTCAGGCCGAGCGCCTCGCACCATTGCGTGAAGCGCTCGCGGCCGGCCTTGTCCACCTCGGTCAGCGTCAGCCGCTTCACGCCGCCCTTCGGCGTGGCGCCGATCTCGGCCATCGCCATCAGGCTGTCCCACAGCCGCTTGCCGTCGATGCGCTGGTTGGTGCCGCCCATGGCGCTCAGCCCCGTCCGATCTTCTGGAAGTCCTGGTTTGGCTGCAGGTCCATCGCATTGGCAAGCCGGTTCGACATGGAGAAGAAGGCCGCGATGGCGCCGATGTCCCACAGCTCGTCCGGCGTGAAGCCGGCATCCAGCACTGCCCGGCGATCGGCGGTGGAGACCAGGTGCGACGCCTGCGCCACCTTCGTCGCATAGTCCAGCATAGCGCGCTGCCGCGCCGGCAGCCGCGCCTTGCGCCAGTTGGCCGCGACCAGCTCGCTGATCGCCGGATCCTTTGCCCGCACGCGCAGGATCGCGCCATGCGCCACCACGCAATACTGGCACTGGTTGGCGATGGAGACGGCGACGACGATCATCTCGCGCTCCGCCGGCGTCAGGCCTTCGCGCTTGTTCATCAGCGCGTCGTGGTAGGCCATGAAGGCGCGGAACTCCTCGGGCCGCCAGGCCAGCGCCAGGAAGATGTTCGGCACGAAGCCGGATTTCTCCTGCACTGCCGCGATGCGTGCGCGGATGTCCTCCGGCAGGGTGGCGAGGTCGGGGACGGGAAAGGCGCTGATCGCGTCCGACACGTGGCAACACTCCTTGCCGGCGGCGCGCCGGCCTGCGATTCATCGGGGCGAGGAGAACGACACCATGGCCCATGCCCTTGGCACGCCCGCCGCCCCGGCCCTGCTTCGCAATTCCGAGCTCGATGCGGAAGCCGTGCGCCAGGCCCGCATCGATCTGGCCGCTTGCTTCCGCATGGCAGCCCGGCTTGGAATGCATGAAGGCATCTGCAACCATTTCTCGCTCGTCGTGCCGGGCCGCGACGACCTGTTCCTGGTGAACCCCTATGGCTGGGCCTTCGCGGAGGTCACCGCCTCCCGCCTGCTGGTCTGCGACTTCGCGGGCAACGTGATCGCCGGCGAGGGCGTGCCGGAGGCGACGGCCTTCTTCATCCATGCCCGGGTCCACAAGAACGTCCCGCGCGCCAAGGCCTGCTTCCACACGCACATGCCGAACGCGACCAGCCTGGCCATGCTGGAAGGCCCGCCGCTGCTCTGGGCGGGCCAGAGCGCGCTGAAATTCTACGGCCGCACCGTGGTGGACGAGGACTACAACGGTCTCGCGCTGGACACCGAGGAAGGCGACCGCATCGCTGCGAGCATCGGTGATGCCGACATCGTCTTCATGAAGAACCACGGCGTGATGGTGGTGGGCCCGAACGCCGCCGAAGCCTGGGACGACCTCTACTACCTGGAACGCGCCGCGGAGGCGCAGCGCCTGGCGCTCTCCACCGGCCGCACGCTGAAGTCGGTGCCGCCGGCGATGGCGGCCAAGACCTATGCCCAGATGCGCGAAGGCGACCGCGAGAGCGCGCGCCTGCACCTGGAAAGCGTGAAGCGCATCCTGGCGAAGGAAGAGCCTGATTTCGCGGATTGAGCCATCTTCCTCGCTGATCCTTGCCCTCTCCCCCCTCAGGGGCGAGAGGGTTGGGTGAGGGGGGCGCAGCGCTGATGCGACCCGAGCGCAGGCAATCCCCCGACACCACCGGCCTGCTCCTGCTCCTCACCACCGTCATCGGCTGGGGGGTGAACTGGCCGGCGATGAAGCTGCTGCTGGAGCAGGTCCCGCCCTTCTCCATCCGCGCCATCACCGCGGTGGCCGGTGTCGCGCTGCTCGCGCTGATTGCCGTGTGGCGCGGCGAATCGCTGGCCGTCCCACGCGCGCTGGTCCCGCGCCTGGTGCTCGCCTCCCTGCTGAACGTCACTGCCTGGATGGGACTGGCGACCTTCTCGCTGCTCTGGCTCGCGGCCGGCGAGGCGACGATCGTCTGCTACACCATGCCGGTCTGGGCCTCGATCTTCGCCTGGCTGGTGCTGGGGGAAGCGATCACCGCACGCCGCATGGTGGCTCTGGCGATCGGGTTCACCGGGCTAGCCGTGCTGGTGCTGGGCAACGGGATCGAGGCGGGGCTGCAAAAGCTGCCGGGCGCGGCCTTCGCGCTCTCCGCGGCCGTACTGTTCTCGCTCGGCACCGTCATCACCAAGCGCTGGCCTGTGGCATTGCCGCCGGCGGCGCAGGTGGCCTGGCAGACCGGCATCGGCTGCGCGCCGCTGCTGGCCTGCGCGCTGCTCTTCGAGCGCGTAGACTTCGCCGATCTCTCCGGGCGCTCCTGGCTGCTGCTGTTCTATGGCGGCATCGGTCCGCTCGGCCTCTGCTACCTCGCCTGGTTCGCGGCGCTGCGGCGCCTTCCGGCCTCCGCCGCCGCGGCGGGCACGCTGCTGACGCCGGTGGTCGGCGTCGCGACCGCCGCGGTCTTCCTGGGCGAGCCGCTCGGCGCGCGAGAGCTGATCGCGCTGTCGCTGACCATCTCCGGCGTGGTGCTGGCCATCCGGGGGTGATCGCCGCATAAGCCGGTGCATGGACAGACCGCTGCTGCGCCTGAACCCCGGCGCCGACCGCCGTGTGAAGGCGGGCCATCCCTGGGCTTTCTCCAACGAGATCGTCATGACGCAGGCCGCGCGCGCGCTGCCGGCCGGGTGCGTCGTGCGCCTCGAAGGCGATGACGGCGTGAAGCACGGCGCCTGGCACTTCAACCCGCACAGCCTGATTGCCGCGCGCTTCCTCGATCCCGACCCCGCCGTGCCCTGCGATGCCGGCTGGTTCCGCACGAGACTCGCCGCCTGCCTGGCGCTGCGCCAGCGTCTGTTCGACGCGCCCTTCTACCGCCTGGTGCATGCCGAGGCCGACGGCCTGCCCGGCCTGGTGGTGGACCGCTACGGCGATGCGCTGGCGGTGCAGGCCAACACCGCCGGCATGGACCGCGCGCTGCCCGACATTCTTGCGGCACTGCGCGAGCTGCTCGATCCGCGCGTCGTCGTCGCCCGCAACGACTCCGCCGTCCGCAAGTTGGAGGGGCTGGAGGAAGGCGTCGCGCTGCTGCACGGCACGGACGGCACCGCGACGGTCGAGGAAGCGGGCCTCGCCTTTCCCGTGGACCTGCTCGGTGGCCAGAAGACCGGCTGGTTCTTCGACCAGCGCCCGAACCGCCTGATGGTCGCGCGGCTGGCCAAGGGCTGCACGGTGCTGGACGCCTTCTGCCATCTCGGCGGCTTCGGCCTGGCCGCGGCGCAGGCCGGCGCGGCGGCCGTCACGCTGCTCGACCGCAGCGAGCATGCGCTCGACCTCGCCATGCAGGCCGCCACCCGGGCCGGCTTCGCCGACCGCGTCACGCCGCTGAAGGCCGAGGCGTTGGAGCATCTGGAACGCATGGCTGCCAGCGGCCGCCGATTCGATGTGGTGATCGCCGACCCGCCCGCCTTCGCCAAGACGCGGAAGGACATCCCGGCCGCGCTGCGCGGCTACGCCAAGCTCGCGCGCCTCGCGGCGACGGTCACGTCGCCGGGCGGCATCCTCTTCATCGCCTCCTGCAGCCACCATGTCGGCCCCGCCGACTTCGCGGAAGCGGTCGCCTGGGGCGTGCATCGTGCGCATCGCCGGGGACGAATCCTCGCCAGCGTCGGCGCCGGGCCGGACCATCCCGTGCATCCGGCGCTGCCCGAGAGCGCCTATCTCAAGGGCCAGCTTTTCGCCCTCGACTGATGCGCGCCGCCTATCTCCGCAGCGACTACGAGGCGGGCGGCGTCAGCGTGCGCATCGGCGCGCGCAGCCCGGCCTTCGATGCGCTGCTGCGACGCCGCGGCGCATCCTCGGCCGCCTTCGTCACCGCCTGGAATCCCTTCAGCCGCCGTATGCCGGAAGGCTGGAACGACCGCATGCTCGTGCGGCTGCGACAGGCCGCGCGCGGCAGGGTGCTCGCCGAAGGGATCGGCCAGGCCGGCGCCTGGTGGGAGCGGCACCTGCTTGTGGCCGGCGATCCGCGCCGCATCGCGCGGCTCGCGCGACGCTTCCGGCAGAACGCCATCGTCGTGATCGCGCCGGGCCGCCCGGCCCGGCTGGTGATGTTGCGACGGGACGGCGCGCCTACGGCTTGATCAGAGTCCCCGCGCCGCCATCGGTGAACAGCTCCAGCAGCACCGCATGCGGCACGCGGCCGTCCAGGATCACCGCGCCCTTCACGCCGCGCTCCACGGCATAGATGCAGGTCTCGACCTTCGGAATCATGCCGCCCGAGATCCAACCCTCCTCGATGCCGCGGCGCACCTCGGCCACGGTCATCTCGGGGATCAGCTTCCCCTCGCGGTCCAGCACGCCGCGCACATCGGTCAGCATCAGCAGCCGCTCGGCGCGCAGCTTGCCAGCGATCGCGCCCGCCACCGTGTCGGCATTGATGTTGTAGGTCTGGCCGTCCGCGCCGACGCCCACGGGCGCGACCACCGGCACGATGTCCGCGCCGATCATCAGTTCCAGCACGCGCGGGTTCACCTCCTCCGGCTCGCCCACGAAGCCCAGGTCCAGCACCTGCTCGATGTTGCTGCCGGGGTCGCGCACCGTGCGCGTCAGCTTGCGCGCGCGGATCAGCCCGCCATCCTTGCCCGAGATGCCGACGGCCATCGCGCCCGCGCGGGTGATGGCCTCCGCCACCTGCTTGTTGACCGGACCGGCAAGGACCATCTCGACCACGTCCAGCATCTCGGCATCCGTGACGCGAAGCCCCTGCACGAAGGTGGACTTCACGTTCAGCCGCTTGAGCATGGCGTTGATCTGCGGCCCGCCGCCATGCACCACCACCGGGTTCACGCCCACCTGCTCCAGCAGCGCGATGTCGCGGCCGAAGCGCAGCGCCGTCTCCTCCTCGCCCATGGCGTGGCCGCCGTATTTCACCACGACGATCTGGTCGTCGTAGCGCTTGAGGAAGGGCAGCGCGCCGGCGAGGATCGCCATCTGGTCGAGCGCGTCGTCGGTCATGTCGTGGGCGTCCCCTGGATCGCCGCGCGGATAGGAGGCAGCGGCCCGGGGGTCAAGGGAGCGCGCCCTCTGCTCCCTCCCCCGCTGTGCGGGGGAGGGTCGGGGTGGGGGCCGCGCAACCGTTCAACCCGCTGCGGCCAAGGCCTGCAGCATCGCCGACGCATTGGCCGGGGTATGCACCTTCACCGTCTCGTCCCCCGCCGCGTCGAACAGGATGAACACGTCCTGCCCGGCCTTGGCACAGGCCTTCGCCTGCTTCGCCCAGGCCGCGATGGCGGCCGCGTCGTAGCCCGCCACCTGCGTGTCCGAGAGGTGCAGGCGCAGATAGGCGAAATCGGCCGTCAGCTCCCGGAACTGCGGCCAGTCCGGGATGCCGTCGGTGATCGCCAGCGCCACGCCATGCTTGCGGCAGAGCGCGACGCAGGCGGGGTCGGCGAAGCTCGGGTGCCGCGGCTCGATCGCGTGACGCAGCGGCGCCTTCGGACCGGGATCGAGCCAGGCACGGCCCTGCATCCGGGGCTCGTGCTGTGCCGCGAGCTTCGCCGCCGCCGCCCGGTCATGCGGCAGCAGCGCCAGGAAGCCCTCCAGCCGCTCGGCCTCGAAGGCCATGTTGGGCGGGAGCTGCCACAGGATCGGCCCGAGCTTCTTGCCGAGGCGCAGCACGCCGCTGGCCAGGAAGTTCGCCAGAGGAAGCTCGCAATCCTTCAGGCGCTTCATATGGGTGATGTAGCGCGGGCCCTTCAGCGTGAAGACGAAGTCTTCCGGCGTCTCCGCATCCCAGGCCGCGAAGGTCTCGGGCCGCTGCATGGAATAGAAGGTGCCGTTCACCTCCAGCGTGGTGAAGGCGCGGGCGGCGAAGCCGAGCTCGTCCTTCTGCTTCAGCCCCTTCGGGTAGAAGCTGCCGCGCCAGGGCGGGAAGACCCAGCCGGCGATGCCCGCGCGGATGCGTCCGGCGCGCTTCGCCATCGCGCTATGCGGCCGCCATCGCGGCGATCTCGGCGCGCAGCTCGGGGATGCCCTCGCCGGTCTCGCTGCTGGTGACGATCACCAGCGGATGCGCGGCGGTCTGCTTGCGCGCCAGCGCCTGGACCTCCTCGATCCGCTTTTCGCGCTGAGCGGGCTTCACTGAATCCGCCTTGGTCAGCACGAACTGGTAGGCGACCGCGGCTTCGCCCAGCAGCTGCATCGCGGCGCGGTCCGCGGGCTTCGTCTCCACCCGGCAATCCATCAGCAGCAGCACGCGCCGCAGCGAAGGGCGCCCGCGCAGGAAGTCGAACATCAGCCCCTGCCAGTCCGCCTTCACCGCCTTGGACGCCTGCGCGTAGCCGTAGCCCGGCATGTCCACGAGGGTGAGCTTGCCCTCCGCCAGGTCGAAGAAGTTGAGCTGCCGCGTGCGACCCGGCGTGTGGCTGACGCGCGCGAGCGCCTTCTGTCCGGTGAGCGCGTTCATCAGCGAAGACTTGCCCACATTGGACCGCCCGCACAGCGCCACTTCCGGCACCTCCGTCACCGGCGGCAGCTGGTCGATGCTCTGCGCCGCGTAGAAGAAGCGGCAAGGCCCGGCGAAGAGTTTCCGCCCGGCCTCGATCAGCGCCTCGCGCTCCGCCTCGGTCCGGGCTTCGAGAAGCCCGCCCGCGGTCATGCCAGATCCCACTGAGCGGGACCTGCGGCCCGTGCAGCGGGCCGAGGCGCCGAACGGCGCCCGCCGCTTATGCGGCGTAGCCAAGCGCGCGGAGGCGCGCGCCGGCGATTGAGGGCGGATCGGACACGATCCGCACGCATGGTTCTCACTTCTTGGCCTTCGCCGGCTTCGGCGGCGGCGGGATGGCCGCCCCTGCCTTGACCTGCCGCTGCTGGTCGAGCCGCAGGATGTACCACTGCTGCGCGATGGAGAGCAGGTTGTTCCAGGTCCAGTAGATCACCAGGCCTGCCGGGAAGCTGGCCAGCATGAAGGTGAAGATCAGCGGCATCCAGGCGAAGATCTTGGCCTGGATGGGATCCGGCGGCGTCGGGTTCAGCTTGAACTGCAGGAACATCGTGATGCCCATCAGGATGGCCCAGACAGGCATGTGGAACAGCGCCGACCACTGCATCGGGTCGAAGGGCAGCAGGCCGAACAGGTTGAACAGGTTGGTCGGGTCGGGCGCCGAGAGGTCGCGGATCCAGCCGAAGAAGGGCGCGTGCCGCATCTCGATGGTGACGAACAGCACCTTGTAGAGCGAGAAGAAGACCGGGATCTGGATCAGGATCGGCAGGCAGCCCGAGGCCGGGTTCACCTTCTCGCTGCGATACAGCGCCATCATCTCGGCCTGGGCCTTGGCCGGGTCGTCCTTGTACCGCTCGCGGATCTCGGTCATCTTCGGCGCGAGGACCTTCATCCGCGCCATCGACTTGTACGCCTTGTTCTGCAGCGGGAAGAACAGCAGCTTCAGCAGGAAGGTGAAGGCCAGGATGGCCACGCCGAAATTCCCGAACAGCACGCCCAGGAAGTGCAGCACGTGGAAGAAGGGCTTCGTCAGGAACCAGAACCAGCCGAAGTCGATCGCCTTCCAGAAATCGACGATGCCGTAGCGCTCCTCATAGGCGTCGAGGAGGCTGACCTCCTTGGCGCCGGAGAAGGCACGGGTCGCGAAGCTCGCCTCGGCGCCGGGCGCGACCGTCAGCGCCGCGGGCGGCGCCATGTCCACCTGCCAGCGGTCCTGGCCGAGTTCCGAGACATGGCGATAGGCGGTGCGGATCGGCGTCGACTGGTCGGCCGGCGTCAGCGCCGTCAGCCAGTACTTGTCGGAGAAGCCGGCCCAGCCGCCGGTGCTCTCCTGCTCGAAGGCGGCGCCGTTGCGGCGCTGCGCCTCCTCGCGCGCGTCCTTGTAGGTCCATTCGTGCAGCCGGCCGTCGAGGACGCCGGTGAAGCCCTCATGCAGGATGAAGAAGCCGGCGGTCTGCGGCGTGCGCTCCCGCCGCACCCGGGTCCAGGGCAGCAGTTGCACCGGCTCGGCGCCGCGGTTCACCACCGACTGGGTGGCGGTGACCATGTAGTCCTGGTCCACCTCCAGCCGGATGCGGAATTCCTGGCCCGTCTCGTTGTCCCAGCGCAGCGTGATCGGGTTGCCGGGCGAGAGCGTGCCGCCCTCCACGCGCCAATCCGTCTCCTGGTCCGGGACCGCGGTGCGACCATCCGCGGCGGTCCAGCCCCACTGCGTGAAATACGGGTGCGCATCGCCGCGCGGCGCCAGCAGGCGCACCAGCGGCGAGTTGCGGTCCACCGTCTCGTGGTAGCCCTTCAGCACCAGGTCGTCGAAACGGGCGCCGCGCAGGTTGACGGTGCCGAGCATCCGCGTCGCGTTCTCGAGCGCCACGCGCTGCTCCGGCGCGCGCCCCTGGCTGGCGACGGCCGTAGCGGTGCCGGGTGCCGCGGCCGGCGCGGCGCCGGGCGCTGCCGGCGCGGGGACGGGCGCGGTTGCGGCGGGCGCAGCCTGGGTGGCCTGCTGCGCCGCGCGCTGCTGCTCCAGCCGCGCCTGCTCGGCTTCCCGCGCGGGACGATTCCAGAGGTCGAACAGGAGCAGGATGGCGATCGAGGCGGCGATCGCGACGAAAAGGCGCTTCTGGTCCATCACGGAAGGGGAGAACCTTTCGTTCCGGCCGGCAGGCCGGAGGAGGGTCCGGCCATCGGGCCGGAGGGAAGAGGGGTCGGGACCGGGTCGTAGCCGCCCGGATGCCAGGGGTTGCAGCGCAGGATGCGACGGCCGGTCATCCAGGCGCCCTTCAGCGCGCCATGCACCGCCACCGCTTCCAGCCCGTATTCGCTGCAATGCGGGTAGAAGCGGCAATTGCAGCCGATGATCGGCCGCAGGGTGAGCTGGTAGGTGCGGATCGCGCCGCGCAGCAGGTGCTGCTGCGGTGTCATCGCACGGGCTCCGCCACCCGCTGCGCCGGGCTGACGCCCGCCTGGCGCAGCGCGCCGCGCAGGTCACCGAGCAGGGTCTCGAAATCCCGCGTCGCCGTCGCGTCCCGCCCGATCAGCACCAGGTTGAAGCCTGCGGTGCGGCCATCGCCCAGCAGCAGCCGCGCGGCCTCACGCAGCCGCCGTCGCGCGCGGTTTCGCGTCACCGCGTTGCCGAGCTTCTTCGTCGTGGTGAAGCCGACGCGCAAAGGCTGTCCCGGCGCCGGAAGCGCCTGGAGAACCAGTCCCGGCCGCGCCGCGCGCTGACCCTTTGCGGCCACGCGCTGGAACTCACGACGCTGCTTCAGGCGCGGCGGTCGCGCCGGCATGGCACGCCCCGCACCCGGCCGTCAGGCGGAGAGACGCTTGCGCCCCTTGGCGCGACGATTGGCCAGCACCTTGCGGCCGCCCACCGTCTCGCTGCGGGTGCGGAAGCCATGCCGGCGCTTCCGGACGAGCTTCGAAGGCTGGTAGGTACGCTTCACGATCGGACTCCCGCAGGTCTGGGCTTGGCCGCCGGCCTTGGCCAGGGCGGCCGTGCGACCCGGCTGCACATGCTGCAAATAAGGCTCCGCCGGCGGCAGGCGCGGGATGATCGCGCAGGCCCCGGCGGAGGCGCGGAGGTATAGGGAGCGCGGCCACCCCGCGTCAACCGACCTCGTCGGCGAGGTCCCGCCCTGGGCCGGACCGCCGGCCTGCGCTAATCCCACCGGCCGCAAGGACCGCAGCATGCCCGATTTCGACCTGGTGGTGATCGGGGCCGGCGCCGCCGGCCTCTCGACCACGGCGCTTTCCGCCGCCCTCGGCCTGCGCATCGCGCTGATCGAGCGCGCGGAGATGGGGGGCGATTGCCTGAACTGGGGCTGCGTCCCCTCCAAGGCGCTGCTCGCCGCGGCCCATGCCGCGGCCGCGGCCCGCCATGCCGGTCGCTTCGGGGTCCGCGTCAGCGAGCCCGAGATCGACTGGCCCGCCGTCCGCGCCCATGTCCGGGGCGCCATCGCCCGAATCGCGCCGACCGACTCGGAGGCGCGCTTCCGGGGCATGGGCGTGGAGGTGATCCGCGCCTCCGCCCATTTCACCGCGCCGGACGAGATCGAGGCCAGGGGGCGGCGCCTGACCTTCCGCCGCTGCGTGATCGCCGCCGGGTCGAGCGCCGTGGTGCCGGACATCCCCGGACTCGGCCCGGTGCCTTGGCTCACCAACGAGACGATCTTCGACCTGGAGGAGAAGCCGGAGCACCTGCTGATCCTCGGCGGCGGCCCGATCGGGCTCGAAATGGCGCAGGCCCATGCGCGCCTGGGTTGCCGTGTCACGGTGATCGAGGCCGGCCGGATCGCCGGCCGCGACGACCCGGAACTGGCCGAGGGGCTCCGCCGGGTCCTCGTCCGAGAGGGCGTGACCCTGCTGGAAGGGGCCAGGCTTGCGTCTGTGGAGCCCGACCGCCCGGGCCTGACGGCGGTGCTGGAGGACGGCACGCGCATCGCCGGCAGCCATCTGTTGCTGGCCGTCGGCCGCGCGCCGCGGCTGAAGGGCCTCGACCTCCAGGCCGGTAACATCGAGGCGACTCCGCGCGGCATTGCGACGGATGAAGGCCTCCGCTCCCTCTCCAACCGCCGCGTCTGGGCGGTGGGCGACATCGCAGATCCGCGCGGCATCGGGCCGCGCGCCTTCACCCATGTGGCGTCCCAGCATGCCGGGGTGCTGGCGCGGCGGATGCTGTTCCGCCTGCCGGCCAGGGTGGACTACGCCGCCCTGCCGCGCGTGACCTACACCGGCCCCGAGCTCGCCCAGGTGGGGATGACGGAGGCCGAGGCGCTCGAGGCCGGCCTCGACCCGCGTCCCTACCGCTTCCCGCTGCCCGAGACCGACCGCGCGGTCGCCGAGGGGATCGAGGACGGTCTGGTGAAGCTGGTGGTCAACCCGAAGGGCCGGCTGCTCGGGGCGGGCGTGCTGGGGCCGCATGCGGGCGAGATGGCCGGCGTCTTCGGCCTGATGATCGGCCGCAAGCTGCCCCTCTCGGCGCTTGCCGGCCTTGTGCTGCCCTATCCGACGCTCGCCGAGGCGGCGAAGCGCGCGGCCGGCGATTTCTACGCCCCCAAATTTCTTTCAACCTTCTCGAAACGTCTCGTCGGCTTGCTCTGGCGCCTGCCCTGAGCAACCCTCCGGCACCGGCGCGGTTGCTGCAGCGCGGCAGAAGAATTCGGACGAGGAAAGCACGGACATGGCCAGGCTGCTGGAAGGGCACATCGCCCTCATTACCGGCTCCACCTCCGGCATCGGCCTGGCCATCGCGCGGCGCTTCGCGCGCGAGGGCGCCAAGGTGATGCTCAACGGCTTCGGCAAGCCCGAGGACATCGCCCGCGTCCGTGCCGAGATCGGCGCCGAGATGGGCCTGGCGGAGGCGCCCTATTCGCCCGCCGACATGTCGAAGCCGCCCGAGATCCGCGCCATGGTGGCCTCCTGCGTCGCGAGCCTCGGCGCCTGCGACATCCTGGTGAACAATGCCGGCGTGCAGCATGTCTCGCCGGTGGAGGACTTCCCCGACGACCAGTGGGAGCGGGTGATCGCGATCAACCTCGTGTCCAACTTCCACGCCATCAAGGCGGCGCTGCCGGCGATGAAGGCGAAGGGCTGGGGCAGGATCATCAACGTCTCCTCCGCGCACGGCCTGGTCGCGAGCCCCTTCAAGACCGCCTATGTCGCCGCCAAGCACGGCGTGATGGGGCTGACCAAGTCGGTCGCGCTCGAGGTCGCGCGCACCGGCGTCACCTGCAACGCGATCTGCCCGGGCTTCGTCCGCACCCCGCTGGCCGAGGCGCAGGTGAAGCCGCTGGCCGAGAAGCACGGCGTCAGCGAGGAGGCCGCGCTGACCGACTACCTGCTCGAACGCCAGCCGACGAAGAAATGGGTGGAGGTCGAAGAGATCGCGGAGGCCGCGGCCTATCTCGCCGGGCCGAACAGCGGCTCCGTCAACGGCACGGCGCTGTCCGTGGATGGCGGCTGGATCGCGCAGTGAGGGGCGGCCCCGGCGCGGTCATCCTGGCCCCCTCCCAACCCTCCCCCGCGAAGCGGGGGAAGGCGCCGAAGGGTCGCACTCTTCTCCCTCCCCCGCTGTGCGGGGGAGCGTCGGGGTGGGGGCCGCGCAACCGCCGATGATCGAGGACGAATTCCTCCGCGAGGCTGCCGACACCCGTGCCGGCACGGGCGCGACCCCACTCTCCCGCCCAGCCGTCAGCAGGCCCGCCGCACTGAAGCGCCTGAACCTCGCGCTGCAGGGCGGTGGCACCCATGGCGCCTTCACCTGGGGCGTCCTTGAACGCCTGCTGGAGGATGACCGGCTGGAGTTCGACGCCGTCTCCGGCACCTCCGCCGGCGCGGTGAACGCCGCCGTCTTCGTGCAGGGCCTTTGCGAAGGCGGGCGGGAGGGCGCGCGCGCCGCGCTCGATCGCCTCTGGCACGACGCGGCGTCGCGCATGTCCGTCTCGCCGCTGCAGAACACGCCGCTCGAGAAGGCGATCTGGGGGCACGACCTGACCTGGTCCTTCGCCTACCAGACCTTCGAGACGCTGACGCGCATGCTCTCGCCCTACCAGATCAACCCGACGCCTTATGACTGGAACCCGCTGCGCGCCGTGCTGGAGCAGGCGGTGGACCCGGAGGTGCTGCGCACGGGGAAGGGGCCCAAGCTCTTCATCTCCGCCACCTCCGTCCGCACCGGCAAGCCGCGCGTCTTCACGCGGGAGGAGGTGACGGTGGACGTCATCATGGCCTCCGCCTGCCTGCCGCAGTTCTTCAAGGCCGTGGAGATCGACGGCGAGCCCTACTGGGATGGCGGCTATCTGGGCAACCCGGCGCTCTGGCCGCTCTACGAGCAGGGCGGCGCGCCCGACCTCGTGCTGGTGCAGCTGAATCCGACGGTGCGCGAGGAACTGCCGACGCATCCGACCGACATCACCAACCGGCTCAACGAGATCAGCTTCAACGCCTCGCTGATGGCGGAGATGCGCGCGATCGACTTCGTGCAGCGCCTGCTGGATGCCGGCCGGCTGGAGCAGCCGCGCTACCGGCGCCTGTTCCTGCATGTGATCGAGGACGAGGAGCGCATGCGCGAGTTCAAGCTGTCCACAAAGCTGAATGGCGACTGGCGCTTCCTGCAGACGCTGAAGGGCTATGGGCGCGACGCCGCAGCGAAGTGGCTGACCGAGCATTTCGACAAGCTCGGGCGCGAGAGCAGCGTGGATATCAGGGCGCGCTTCCTGTAGCAGAAGAGCGAAGGAGCGCGCCGCAACGCCGGGCGTCTACCGGCCTTCCAGCTTCGTCAGCAGCCGCTCCACATTCCGCCGTGCGCGCTTTTCGAAGGGCAGGTAGTAGCGGTCCGTCAGGAAGATGCGCTCGCGCCACATCAGCATCTGCAGCGCCGCCACGCGGCCGAGGCGGTAGTTGTCCTCGCGCAGATGCGCGAATTCCTCGCGGTAGCCGACCTCATAGGCGTCGAAATCAGCCGAAGGCGACCCCAGCACCGCATTGTCCATGTCGAGCAGGAGAGCCGCGTCGCCGCGCAGCGACGCATCCCTCGTCTCGGGCACCTTCTGCGCGTCGAGCGCCAGGATCAGCCGCTCCGCCCGCGCCAGCGTCCAGTCGGGCGCGCCGGTGCCGACCATCTCCCGCATCAGCGCCGCGCTGCGCCTTGCGCCATCTGCCTCGCGCCGGTCGAACACCGCCTTGTGGAACAGCACGGCCAGGATGAAGGCGCTGCGGTCGGCGATCGCCGCCGCCACGTCCTCGGCCTGCGCGAGCAGCTCCGCCACGCGTGGCCAGCGGTGGAAGGCGCGGTGCGGCTCCGCATAGCGGCGCTGCAGCTCGGCCAGGATGCTTGCATCCATCGCTGCGGCGCCGCCCCGCGGGTCAGGCCGCCTTGGCCTCGCGCCGGCGGCGGTGCAGCACGAACTCGGTGTAGCCGTTCGGCTGCGCCGTGCCCTCGAACACGAGGTCGCAGGCGGCCTTGAAGGCCGGCCCGCCGAAGCCCGGCGCCATCGGGACATAGGCCGGATCGCCGGCGTTCTGCCGGTCCACGACCGCCGCCATGCGGCGCATCGTCTCCATCACCTGCTCCTTCGAGCAGATGCCGTGGCGCAGCCAGTTGGCGATGTGCTGGGAGGAGATGCGCAGCGTCGCGCGGTCCTCCATCAGACCGACATCGTTGATGTCGGGCACCTTGGAGCAGCCGACGCCCTGGTCCACCCAGCGCACGACATAGCCCAGGATGCCCTGCGCGTTGTTGTCGAGCTCCGCCTGCACGTCGGCCGGCGCCCAGTTCGTCTCGCGCGCCAGCGGCACCGTCAGGATGTCGTCGAGCTTCGCGCGGCGGCCGCCGGAGGCGATCTCTGCCTGGCGCGCGGCGACGTCCACCTCGTGGTAGTGCAGCGCATGCAGCGTCGCGGCGGTGGGGGAGGGGACCCAGGCGGTGTTCGCGCCGGCCTTCGGATGCCCGACCTTCTGCTCCAGCATCGCCGCCATCATGTCGGGCATCGCCCACATGCCCTTGCCGATCTGGGCGCGGCCGCGCAGGCCGCAGGCGAGCCCGACATCCACGTTCCAGTCCTCATAGGCCTTGATCCAGGAAAGGCCCTTCATGTCGTTCTTGCGCACCACGGCGCCGGCTTCCATCGAGGTGTGGATCTCGTCGCCGGTGCGGTCGAGGAAGCCGGTGTTGATGAAGACCACGCGGTCCTTCGCGGCCTTGATGCAGGCCTTGAGGTTCACCGTCGTGCGGCGCTCCTCGTCCATGATGCCCATCTTGAGCGTTGCGCGCTTGAGGCCGAGCGCATCCTCGACCTTCGCGAAGAGCGCGTCGGCGGCCGCCACTTCCTCCGGCCCGTGCATCTTGGGCTTCACGATGTAGACGCTGCCGGCGCGGGAGTTCAGGCGCTTGCCGCGGATGTCGTGCAGGGCGATCGCCACCGTCACCATCGCGTCCAGCACCGTCTCCGGCACCTCCTTGCCCTCGAGCGTCACCGCGTCGGTCATCATGTGATGGCCGACATTGCGCACCAGCATCACGGAGCGACCCGGCAGCGTCACCGCGCCGCCGCCCGGCGTCTTGTAGCTGCGGTCGGGGTTGAGGCGGCGGGTGATCGTCTTCCCGCCCTTCTCCAGATCAGCCGAGAGGTCGCCCTTCATCAGGCCGAGCCAGTTGCGGTAGACAGCCACCTTGTCGGCGGCATCCACCGCGGCGACGGAATCCTCGCAATCCTGGATCGTCGTCAGCGCCGATTCCAGCACGACATCGGCGATGCCCGCCGGGTCGTCCTTCCCGATGGCGCTGGTGCGGTCCACCCGGATCTCCAGGTGCAGGCCGTGGTTCACCAGCAGGATCGCGGCCGGCGCCCAGGCGTCGCCCTGGTAGCCCACGCACTGGCCGGGCCGCGCGAGACCCACCTTGCGCCCGTCCTTGAGCGTCGCGGTCAGCGCGCCGTTCTCTATCGCGTAGCCCGTCGCATCGGCGTGGGAGATGCCGCCGGCCAGCGGCGCGGCGCGATCCAGCACCTTGCGGGCGAAGGCGATGACCTTCGCGCCGCGCGCCGGGTTGTAGCCCTTGCCCTTCCCGGCGCCGTCCGTCTCCGGGATGGCATCGGTGCCGTAGAGCGCATCATACAGGCTACCCCAGCGGGCATTGGCCGCGTTCAGCGCGTAGCGGGCATTGGAGACGGGCACCACAAGCTGCGGCCCGGCGATCTGCGCGATCTCGGGATCCACGTCCGTGGTGCCGATGCTGAAGTCGCCCGGCTCCGGCAGCAGGTAGCCGATCTCGGTCAGAAACGCCTTGTAGGCGCCGAGGTCCACCGGACGCGCCGGGTTGGCGCGGTGCCAGGCATCGAGCTTCGCCTGGAGCGCATCCCGCTTCGCCAGAAGCTCGGCGTTGCGCGGTGCCCAGTCCCGCAGGATCGCCTCGAGCGAGTTCCAGAAGCGCGCAGGTTCCACGCCCGTACCGGGCAACGCCTCGTTGTCGATGAAATCCCGCAGCGCCTGGGCCACGCCGAGCCCGCCGATATGGACCGTTCCTGACACGTCTTTCACCCCGTCCCTGGCCGCTCATCCGGATAGCGGCCGGCGGCGGCGCGGCGGGGGTTTGCGGGCATTCGCAGGCAGAGGCAAGGGGGGAGGCGGGACAATCGGCGCGCTGCGGGCCACGACCGCGACGCCGCGGCGGCCTGCAACCTTTGCGGGTGGTTCGAGAAAGTAACTCACCGTATGTGGCGATCGGGTGACACAAGGAGAAACAAGTCCACACCCGGCATGACTGGACTTCG
Organism: Falsiroseomonas bella; assembly: GCF_003173615.1. Taxonomy (GTDB): domain Bacteria; phylum Pseudomonadota; class Alphaproteobacteria; order Acetobacterales; family Acetobacteraceae; genus Falsiroseomonas; species Falsiroseomonas bella. The sequence continues at coordinate 728,647 of NZ_QGNA01000002.1, forward strand.
TGGACGGAGAGATAGAAAGTAGACTAATCAAATTCTCGGGAACCCTCGCGATCGTGAGTCCTCTGACCCTCACCGCGCGCGATGCGCCGCCAGCAGATGACGGGCCGACCCGCCGTCTGGCGCCGGTGCAGCCGCGCACCATGGTCGAGCAGGCGGCCGAAGCCGTCGTGGCCGCCGCGGCCCGCGGCGCCTTCCTGCCGGGCGACCGTCTCGTCGAGGCCGAGATCGCCCGCGACCTCGGCATCAGCCGCGTCCCGGTGCGGGAGGCGCTGCGCCTGCTCGAGAGCCAGGGCATCGTCGCCAGCACGCCCTACAAGGGCATGCGCCTGATGCAGGTCACGAGCCGCGGCGTCGCGGAGCTCTCTCGGGTGCGCGCCGCGCTGGAAGCCCTGGCGCTGCGGGAGATCATCGCAGCGGAGCTCGGCCGCGACGGCCTCGACCTCGCGCGCCGCGCCGCCGACATGCATGAACGGGCCCTGTCGCACGCCGACCCGGCCGCCGTCGTCGCCGCCGACGTCGCCTTCCATGGCGAGCTCTGCCGCCTTTCCGGCAATGCCGCGCTGCATGCGCTGTGGATGGGTCTCGCCCGGCAGCTCTGCGTCGTCTGGGGGCTCGGCCAGGGCGTCCGCGAGTCCGCGACCATCGTGGCGGAGCATCATGCCCTGCTCGACCGCCTGGTCGAGGGCGATGCGGTGGGCGCGGTGGCTTCGCTCGAAAGCCACATAGCCTGGCACGAATCCTTCGACTTCGAGGCCGCGATCGAGGCGCGGCGGCGCAAGCGGCGCTGAAGCCGGCGGAGCCGGCTTGCAGGGCCGCCGGGCGGGGGCGATCCTCCCGCGCCGAAAGGAACCCCGCATGTCGCTCCGCTACGATCCGCCGCCCCACCTGACCCAGCACTGGCAGGTCACCAAGCCTGCCGCCCGCGGCCGTCGCGGCATGGTGGTCAGCCAGTCGCGCGACGCGGCGCTGGCCGGCATTGCGGTGCTCGAGGCCGGCGGCAACGCCGCCGACGCGGCCACGGCCACGGCCTTCGCGCTCGCGGCGATGGAGCCCTGGAACTCCGGCCTCGGCGGCATCGGCTTCGCGCAGGTCGCCGCGCCGGAGCAGCCGGCCCGCACCCTGGATTTCGGCCCCGTCGCACCGGCCGGGCTCGACCCCTCGGCCTTCCCGCTGACGGGTCGGACGAAGGCCGACCTGTTCACCTGGCCGGAGGTGGAGGGCGACCGCAACATCCACGGGCCGCTCTCCTTCGTGATCCCCTCCGCGGTCGCGGGCTACGCCGCGCTGCATGCCGAGCATGGGCGGCTGCCTGTCGCGGATGTGCTGGCGCCCGCCATCGCGCTCGCCCGGCGCGGCCTTGCGCAGGACTGGTTCACCACGCTGAAGGTCGCGAACGCCGCCGCGGTGCTGCGGCTCTATCCGGAGTCGGCGCGCATCTACCTGCCGAACGGTCTGCCGCCCGTGCCGCCCTATCAGGGCGCGCCGGGCTTCTTCCGCCTCGGCGCGCTGGCCGACACGCTGGAGCAATTGTCCCGCGGCGGCTTCCGTGACTTCTACGAAGGCGAGGTCGCGCAGGCGATCGTGGCCGATTGCCGGGAGGCGGGCGCGCTGCTGACGGCGCAGGACCTGGCCGGCTGCCGGGCGCGCTTCCTGCCTGCCGTCTCGGCGCCCTGGCGCGGCCGCACGCTGCATCTTTCGAACGGGTTGACGGCCGCGCCGACCTTCCGGCGAGTCATGGCGTTGATGGAGGGGGCCGACTGGTCGGGCTCCGCGCCCTCCGCCGCCTGGCACCTCGCCTTCGCGCGCGCCATGCAGGCCGCCTATGCCGAGCGCCTTGCCGGCCTCGGCGATGCGGAGCCGAAGGGGGCCGACAGCTGCACCACGCATCTGACGGTCTGCGACGCGGACGGGATGATGGTGTCCATGACCACGACGCTGCTCTCCTCCATGGGCAGCCGCGTGGTGCTGCCGCGCTCGGGCGTGCTGATGAACAACGGCGTCATGTGGTTCGACCCGCGCCCGGGCACGCCGAACGCAATGGCGCCCGGCAAGCGGCCGCTGACGAACATGTCGCCGGTGATCGCGACGGATGCAGCGGGGCGGCCGGCGATCGCGCTCGGCGCCTCGGGTGGGCGGCGCATCCTGGCCTCGGTGTTCCAGATGCTCTCCTTCGTCGCCGGCTTCGGCATGGACCCGGAGGCGGCGGCGCATCAGCCACGCATCGATGTCTCGGGCCCGGAGGGCGTGACGGCCGATCCCCGCCTGCCCGCGGAGACGCTGGCCGCGCTGGGCGATGCGGCCGGGCCGGTCGGCGCGGTGGAGCATGCGGTGCTGCCGGTGAACTATGCCTGCCCGAACCTGATCGCCATCGGGCCGGACGGTCAGCGCACCGGCATCAGCGACGCGATGTCGCCCTGGTCCGCCGCGCTCGCGCAGTAGGGCGCCGGTGCGCGCCGCCGCCTCCCTGGCCGAGGAGATCGTCCTGCTCTCGCTGGACGACGACACCGGCCGGCCGGTGGGGCGCAGCGGGATGGCGCCGGACCTCGCGCTGGCCGGCGCGCTGCTGATGGATCTTGCGCTGGCCGGGCGCGTGGACACCGATCGCGACAGGATCTGGGTGGCGGACAACACCCCCACCTGGGACGCGGTGGCCGACCGCGTGCTGGCCGAGCTCGACACGCCGGACGCGCCCGGCGATGCGCGCGGCGCCATCATGCTGCTGGCGCGCGGCGCGCCGGCGGCGCGCGAGGCGCTGCTCGCCCGGCTGGTCGAGGCCGGCGTGCTGCACCGGCAGGAGGGGCGGGTGCTCTGGGTCTTCCCGGACCGGCGCTATCCCAAGGCCGCGGGCCGAGAGGCGGCGGAGGATGCCCGCGCCCGGCTCCGCCGCCTGCTGCTGGCCGAGGAGATCCCGGAGCCGCGCGACGCGCTGCTGCTCGGCCTGGCGCGCGCGGCCGGGCTGCTGCCGCTGCTGTTCTCGGCCGAGGAACTGCCGCGCATCCAGGACTGGCTGAACGTCGTCACCCGGATCGAGAGCCTGAACCGCTCGCTCGGCACCGCGGTGGCGGAGGTGCGGGCGGCGCGCAGCCCGTCCGGCTGACGCGGCACGGCAATTGCTGAAAGCGTGGATGCGGCCGTCGGCCTGCCCGTGACCCGGCTGTCATGCCCGGGAAATGTGCAGCGCAGGGTCCGCCTGACCTCCCGGAGTGCATCCATGCTGAACCGCCGCCACATCTTCGGCCTCGCCGCCGGCGCCCTCGCCGCGCCGTCGCTGGCCAATGCCCAGGCCGCCTGGCCGAACCGGACGATCCGGCTGATCGCCCAGTTCCCGCCCGGCGGGCTGGTGGACACCGTCGCGCGGCTCATGGCGCCGCACATGTCCCAGGCGCTTGGCGTCACCGTCGTGGTCGAGAACCGGGCTGGCGCCGGCGGCGTCATCGGTACGGACTTCGCGGCCAAGCAGGCCCCGGACGGCTATTCGCTGCTGGTCAGCCATGCGTCGGTGCATGTCTTCGCCACCGCCACGCGGCCGACGCTGCCCTTCGACCCGATCAACGACTTCACCCACATGACCCATCTGGTCGAGGCGCCGAACATCATCCTGGTGCGCGCCAACTCGCCCTTCCAGACGCTCGAGCAGTATGTCGCCGCTGCGCGCACGCGCCCGGTGCGCTTCGGCTCCTCCGGCATCGGCTCCGCGCCGCATCTTCTGGGCGCGATGCTCTCCTCCGAGGCGCGGGCGCCCAATCTCGACCACGTGCCCTATGCCGGCAGCGCGCCGGCCATGCAGGACCTGCTGGCGAACAACATCGAGTCGATGATCGACCCGATCACCACCAACGTGCAGCAACTGCGCGACGGCAGCCTGCGCGCGCTCGCGGTCTCCACGCCGCAGCGCCTGCCGGCCTTCCCGAACATCCCGACCTTCGCGGAACTGGGCTACGGCAAGCTGACCTCGGCGCAATGGCTCGGCCTCTCGGCGCCCAAGGGCCTGCCCGCGCCGATCGCGGAGCGGCTGACGGCGCTGATGCCGACCATCATCGCGCGGCCCGACATCATGGCGCGGCTGACCGACCTGCAGACCCTGCCGCGCAACCCGTCCCCGACCGGAGCGGATTTCGTCAAGCTGATGCGCGACGAGATCGGCGAATGGACCGCGGTGGCGCGGCAGTTCAACATCGTCGTCGGCTGAGACCCAGCCCGGTCGCGGTGGCGCAAGCCACCGCGACTGCTCGCGGCGGCGCTACCCCGCCTGTTCCTTGCACCAGCGCGCCACCTCCTCATGGGTGCCGAACCACACGCCGGGCTGCGCCTTCATGTATTCCACCAGACGATCCAGCATCGAGATGCGGCTGCGATGGCCGATGACATGCGGGTGCATGGTCAGCAGGAACAGCCCGCCTTCCGCCAGCGCGCCGTCGAACTCCGCGCGGAAGATCTCTTCCACGCCGGAGGGCGGCGTGTAGGGCCGCAGCGCGGAGAAGCGGACGAAGTTGAAATAGGGCGCGTCGTCGCGGATCCATTCCGGCGGCAACTCCACGATGCCGGTCGGCTCGCCCTGCTCCTCCAGCTCATAAGGGTCGTCGTCGCCCATCAGCGATGAATCGTAGAGCAGACCCAGCTCGCGGATGATCGGCAGGGTGTCCACCGAGAAATCCCAGCTCGCCGTGCGCATGCCGACGGGGCGACGGCCGCTGACCTTCTCCAGCACATCGGCGGCGCGCAGCGTCAGGTCGCGCTCGACGCCGGGCGGCAGCTTCGTGTTCGCCTCGTGGATCCAGGAATGGATGCCGATCTCATGGCCCTCATCGGCCACTTCCTTCACCTCGCGCGGGTGCAGCAGGGCGGAGACGGCGGGGTAGAAGAAGCTCGCCTTCACGCCGTGCTTGCGCAGCAGCGCGCGGATGCGCGGCACGCCCTGGCGGTTGCCATACTGCCCCTGGCTGATGCGCATCGGGCTCTGATCCGAATCGCGCAGCGGGATCGTCTCATGGTCCGCGTCGAAGGAGAGGCTGACGGCGCAGCGCGCCCCGCCCGGCCAGGATTTCGGCGCCAGCGAGCGGCCCGCCCGCGCGCGGCCGACGATCTCGCGCCATTGCGGCTCGGACCATTCCCAAGGGTTTTCCGGGAGTTGGGTCATCGGGGTTTTCCTGCCGTGGAGGGGACGCCATGCTGCCGCCCCGTGGCCGAAGCCGGAAGCCCCCGATGACCAAGCCGACCGATCCGGCGCTGATGAGCGCCGAGCAGCTTCTGGACCTCTACGCCCGCCGCGCCCTTTCGCCGGTGGAAGCGTTGCGCGCCGTCACCGAACGGATCGCGCGCTACAACCCCTGGGTGAACGCCTTCGCCGCCATGAACCCGCATGCGCTGCGCGCGGCGGGCGAGAGCGAGGCGCGCTGGATGGCAGGGCGGCCGCTCGGCCTGCTGGACGGCGTGCCCTGCACGGTGAAGGACCTGCTGAACCTGGCGGGCTTCCCGACGCGCCGCGGCAGCCGCACCACTGATGCGACGCCGGCGGCCGAGGACGCGCCGGCCGTCGTAGGCCTGAAGGCCGAGGGCGCCGTCATCATCGGCAAGACCACCACCACCGAGTTTGGCTGGAAGTCGCCGGGCGACTGCCCGCTGCACGGCATCACCCGCAACCCCTGGGACCCGCAGCGCACGCCCGGTGGCAGTTCCAGCGGGGCGGGGGCCGCCGGCGCCGCGTGCTTCGGGCCGCTGCATATCGGCACCGATGCCGGCGGCTCCATCCGGATCCCGGCCGCCTATTGCGGCCTGGTCGGCATGAAGCCGAGCTATGGCCGCATTCCGCAATGGCCGCATGGCGCCTTCTCGGCCGTCGCGGTCGCGGGTCCGATGACGCGCGGCGTGCGCGATGCGGCGCTGATGTTCTCGGCGATGGCGCGCCACGATTTGCGCGATCCGGTCAGCCTGCCCGACGATCGGCGCGACTGGCGCGACGGCATCGAGCAGGGCGTCGCCGGGCTGCGCGTCGCCCTCGTCCGCCGCCTCGGCTTCGAGCCGCCGCTCGACGCAGAGGGTGCGGCCGCGCTGCAGGTCGCGGCGAAGCTGCTGGAGGAAGCCGGCGCCATCGTGGAGGAGGCCGATCCCGACCTGCCCGACACCCGCGCCATCTTCTCCCGCGTCTGGGGCGTGGCGCTGGCGCGCATCTGGGACCAGACGCCCGAGGACAAGCGCCACCTGCTGGATGCCGGCCTCGCCGAGGTGCGCGAGAAGAACGAGACGATGCACGCGCCGGACTTCCTGGCCGCCGACATGCTGCGCATCGAATGCGCCCACCGGATGGCGCGATTCCATCAGCGCTACGACCTGGTGCTGACCGCAGCGACCCCGACCGCCGCCTTCGACGCCGATGCGCCGACCGTGAAGCCCATGGAGGCGCTGTGGCGCGACTGGGCGCCCTGGACCTTCGCCTTCAATCTCACCCGCCAGCCGGCGATCAGCGTGCCGATCGGCCTGGACGAGGCCGGCATGCCGCGCGCGGTGCAGGTGGCGGCCGCGCTCTATCGGGACGACCTGGCGCTGCGTGCCGCCCGGGCGATCGAGCGCGCGGCCAGCCTGCCCCTGGCGGAGCCGGCGGAAACCGTGCAGATGCGCGGCAGGACGGACATCCATTGAGGAACGAAGCATGCGGCTGGTGACGTTCAAGCGGGCGGGACGGGTTCAGTACGAGATCGGTGCGCTCGATGCGGCGGGCGCGGTGCTCGACCTCGGCGCGGTGGAGCCGGCGCTGCGCGGCGAGACGATGCTCGACATCGCCGGCGCAGAGCCCGCGATGCTCGAGAAGCTGCGCGCCGCGATGGCCAAGGCGCCGAAGGTGGAGGGTGCGAAGCTCTGCGCCCCCATCCCGCGCACGCCGAAGAACGTGTTCTGCGTCGGCAAGAACTATCACGAGCATGCGAAGGAATTCGCCGGCTCCGGCTTCGACGGCGGCGCCAAGGACGTGGTGCCGCCCTATCCGGTGGTTTTCTCGAAGCCGCACACCGCGATTATCGCGACGGGCGAGCCGATCAACGGTGACCTCGATCCGACCGGCGGCCTCGACTACGAGGGCGAACTCGGCGTGGTCATCGGCCACGGAGGCCGCGGCATCGCGAAGGCGGACGCGCTGAAGCACGTGTTCGGCTACACCATCGTCAACGACGTGACGGCGCGGCACCTGCAGAAGCGCCACAGCCAGTGGATCCTCGGCAAGGGCCTCGACACCTTCTGCCCGATGGGCCCCGCGATCCTCACCGCCGACGAGGTGCCGGACCCGACGAAGCTCGTGCTCACCACCTGGGTGAATGGCGAGCAGCGCCAGAAGGCGCCGGTCGCCGACCTGATCTTCGACATCCCGACCCTGATCGAGGCGATCAGCGCCGCCATCACGCTGGAGCCCGGCGACGTGATCGCCACGGGCACGCCCGCCGGCGTCGGCATCGGCTACAACCCGCCGGTGTTCCTGAAGAAGGGCGACGTCATCCGGATCGAGGTGACCGGCATCGGCGTGCTCGAGAACGCCGTCGCCTGACGATCATCCAACAGGGAGAAGAAACGCCATGCATCGCCGCACCCTGCTCACCGCCACGGCCGCGCTGCCCTTCGCCGGTGCCGCCGCGCAGGCGCAGACCGACTACCCCACGCGCGCCGTGACGATGGTCGTGGCCTTCCCGCCCGGCGGCCAGGCCGACCTCGCCGCGCGCCCGACCGCCGCGGCGCTCGAGCGCATCCTGCGTCAGCCCGTGGTGGTGCAGAACCGCGGCGGCGCCGCGGGCGCGATCGGCAACACCCATGTCGCGCGCAGCGCCCCGGATGGCTACACGCTGCTGATGGCGCTGTCCTCGCTCGCGGTGATCCCGGAGGCCGAGAAGCTGTTCGGCCGCACGCCGCCCTACACGGTAGACCAGTTCGCGCCCATCGCGCTGGTCAACGCCGACCCCACGATGCTCGCCGTGCCCGCCTCCGCGCCGTGGCGCACGCTGGAGGAGTTCATCGCGGCGGCAAAGGCCGATCCGGGCGGCATTCCGTACGGCTCCTCCGGCAATTACGGCACGCTGCATGTCGCGATGGAGATGTTCGCCAATGCCGCCGGCATCCGCCTGTTGCACGTGCCGTTCGGCGGCGCGGGCCCGGCGATCACGGCGCTCCTGTCCGGGCAGACCAAGGCGATGGCCTCGGCGCCCGGCACTCTGACGCAGCATGCGCGCGACGGCCGCATCCGTGTGCTCGCCTGCTGGGGGAAGGAGCGCGTGCCGGCCTTCCCGGATGTGCCGACCTTCATGGAGAAGGGATTCTCCAACGTCGAGTTCTACATCTGGGCCGGCCTCTTCGCCCCGGCCGCCACGCCCGCGCCGGTGATCCAGACGCTGCGCACGGCGATGGGCCAGGCGGTGCGCGACCCGCAGCTGGTGCAGGCCTTCACCGCCGCCGGCGCGCCGGTGGCTTATCTCGACGCGCCGGAATTCCAGCGCTTCTTCGAGGAGGATAGCGCGCGTCTGCTGCGCGCGGTGCAGCGCATCGGCAAGGTGGAGTAGGGCAGGGTGGAACGGCAGATCCTGGAGTGGCTCGCAGCGCAGCGCGGCGCAATGATCGAGGCGCTGCGCGAGATGGTGGACACCGACGGCGGCAGCTACGACAAGGCGGGCGTTGATGCCGTCGGCGCGCAGGTCGCGCGCTTCATGGCGGCGCACGGCATCCCGGTGCAGACCGTCCGGCAGGAACGCTACGGCGACTGCCTGCGGGCGACGGTGGACGCCGAAGGTGGCGGCGCGGCGGGGAACCAGCGCCGCAACATCGTCCTCATGGGCCATCGCGACACCGTCTTCCCCAAGGGCGAGCCGACGCGCCGCCCCTTCACCATCGAAGGCGACCGCGCCTATGGCCCGGGCGTCGCCGACATGAAGGCGGGCCTCGTGATGAACATGTTCGTCATGGCCGCTTTCAAGAAATTCGGCGGCGCGCCGGGCCCGGTGGTGGGTCTCTTCACCGGCGACGAGGAGATTGGCTCCCCCGAAGGCCGCCCGGTGATCGAGGCTGAGGCGCGCGGGGCGCGCGTGGTGTTCAACTCCGAGCCCGGCCGGCCGGACAAGGGCGTCGTCACCGGCCGCAAGGGCGGCGTCTTCATGATCTTCGACATCGAAGGCAAGGCGGCGCACTCGGGGGGCAATTTCGAGCAGGGCATCAGCGCGATCGGCGAGCTCGCCGCGAAGATCACCGCGATCCATGCGCTAACCGACCTCGCGCGCGGCATCACGCTGAATGTCGGCCTGGTGCAGGGCGGGCAGAGCGTGAACACCGTCGCCCCCTGGGCGCAGGGCCAGATCGACCTGCGCTATGTCGAGCCTGCGGACCGCGACGAGGTGATGGCGAAGATCGAGGCGATCATCGCGAAATCCTACGTGCCCGGAACGCGCGCGAAGCTAACCATTCGCGGCGAATTCCTGCCGCTGAAGCAGGATGCCGCCTCGGCGCGCGTCTTTGACCTTTATCGCGGCGCCGCGCAGGAAGCCGGCTTCGATCCGCCGCCCAACTTCTCCGGCGGCTGCGCCGATTCCGGCTTCACCGCGGCGATGGGCGCGCCGACGCTCTGCGCCGTCGGGCCGGTCGGCGGCAAGGCGCACAGCCCGGAGGAATACCTGGAGCTCGACAGCCTGGTGCCGCGCGCGCAGGCGCTGGCCCGCGCGATCCTGCGGCTGGACGCGGCGGGGGTCTGAGCGGATGACGGAGCGCAAGCCCCGCCCCGCGGCCCCGCCCGACGAGGCGCCGCTGCTGCGCACCATCGCCATGCCCGCCGACGCCAATCCGAATGGCGACATCTTCGGCGGCTGGCTGATGGGGCTGATGGACCTCGCCGCCGGCAACGCCGCGGGCCGGCGTGCGCGCGGGCGCGTGGCGACCGTCGCGGTGGACGCCATCGTGTTCCACTCGCCCGTGCTGGTGGGCGACGAGGTCTCGATCTATGGCCGCATCGTCGCGGTGGGGCGCAGTTCCATGAAGATCGAGATCGAGGCCTGGCGGCGGGAACGCGCGGACGATTCCGCCAACCTGGTGACGGAGGCGGTCTTCACCTTCGTCGCCATCGACGCCGCGCGCCGCCCGCGCCCGGTGCCCTCCGGCAAGGTTTCCGGCCCATGAGCCCCGAGGCGTCCGCCCAGCCCTGGACCATCCTGCGCCCGCATCGCATCCGCTGGGCGGAATGCGACCTCTACGGCCACGTCAACCACGCCGCCTACCTCACGCTGTTCGAGGATCTGCGCGTGGACCACTGGCAGGCGCTGAGCGGCCGCCCGGTCTCGCCCGAATTCGCGGGGCCGGTCGTGGCGCAGATCGAGGCGCGCTACCTGCGCGCCGTCGGCTTCAACGACGAGGTCATGCTGGCGTGCCGCGTCGCCGGCTTCCGCCGCACCTCCTTCGTGCACGAATACGCGCTGCTGAAGGACGGCGAGGCGTGCTGCACGGCCCGCGCGGTCTGCGTCATCACGCGCCAGGACACGGGCGAGAAGGTGCCGATCTGGGCGGAATTGCGGGACAAGCTGCTGGGCGAGGGCGCGGCGGAGGGCTAGGGCCCCCGCCGCGCGCCCGGTCAGGCGCGGCGCCGCGCCGCGACGAGGCCTGCCAGGCCGAGCCCGAACAGGGCGAGGCTCATCGGCTCCGGCACGGTGGTATCGGTGCGCTCCAAGCCTTCAAAGGTTCCGAAGGATGATGTTCCGCTGAAATAGAGCGAGCCGAAGCTGGGTTGGAACGACAACGCGCTCGGGTTCGTGAAGTCCACCGATCCGCCGAAGGGCCCGCCGCCGGAGCCGCCGAAGGTGACGGACAGGCCGCCTGTGACGGTAGTGAACAGAACCTGTATGTTGGCGGCCGGCGTGGCGAGATTGGCGTTCCCGAAGCTGTTGCCGCCGACATTGAAGCTGAAGCTGTAGTTGGTCAGGCTCGTCAGCGCGACGGTGCCGGCGCTGGCGGCGCCATCGAAGCTGAAGGTGCCCGTGCCGATAATCGGAGCGGTGACGGTGCCGTCAGGGGTGTTGTCGAAGCGGAAGTTGAAGACCGCGGCCTGGGCCGGGCCGTGGCTCGCCAAGGCCAGCACCGCAGCGGTGGCGCAGCCTGCCAGCAATCGCGTCATCATCAGATCATTGCCTTTTCCGTATCTTTGGTGATATTTTCGTGCTCGGCCAAGCTTATGTCAACTACGGGTTGCGGTGCTCCCGGCCGTCTCTGCCGCAGCCTGCGACCCGCCTCGACTTGCGACGGTCGTTCCGTCCTGCGCCAGGCGTGGCCGCCGCGCTTCCCGTCGCGCGCGGCCCGCGCCACTCTCCGCGCCATGATCCCCGACCGTCCCTATCGCCTCATCCTCAATCGCCGCCACGGCACGCCCGGCGTGGTCGTTCTGCCGGACGGCCAGTTCCGTCGCGCGCGCGCCGAGATCGAATCCTGGCCCGGCTACGCCCCCACGCCACTCGTCCCCCTGGAGGAGGTGGCGAAGGCCGCGCGCGTCGCCGCCGTCCACTACAAGGACGAGGGCGGGCGCTTCGGCCTCGGCTCCTTCAAGGCGCTCGGCGGCGCCTATGCCGTCGCGCGCCTGCTGATCGCCGAGCTCGCGCGCCGCGGCGTCGCCAACAATGCGACGACCGCAGAGCTGGAACAGGGCGCGCATCGCGACGCCGCGCGGGACATCACCGTGACCTGCGCGACCGACGGCAACCATGGCCGCTCCGTCGCCTGGGGCGCGCAGCGCTTCGGCTGCCGCTGCGTGATCTTCGTCCATGAGGGCGTCAGCCAGGGCCGCCGCGACGCCATCGCGAAATACGGCGCCGAGATCCGCGTGGTGCCCGGCAACTACGACCACGCCGTGCGCGCCTGCGCCCACGAGGCCGAGCGCGAGGCCTGGTTCGTCGTCTCCGACACCTCCTGGCCCGGCTACACCGAGGTGCCGCGCGACGTGATGCAGGGTTATCGCCTGATGGCCGATGAGGCCGCGGACCAGCTCGCGGCGCCGCCCACCCACGCCTTCGTCCCGGGCGGCGTCGGCGGCGTCGCGGCGGCGGTCTCGGTGCAGATGCGCGCGCGCTATGGCGGCGACGTGAAGGTGGTGGCGGTGGAGCCGGAGAAGGCCGCCTGCCTGCTCGCCTCGGCCGAGGCCGGCGAGCCGACCAGCGTGGAGGGCGAGCTCGATACGCTGATGGCCGGCCTCGCCTGCGGCGAGCCCAGCCTGCTCGCCTGGCAGGAGCTGGAGCGCGGCGCCTTCGCCTTCATGGCGGTGCCGGACGAAAGCGCGGTGGACTGCATGCGGCTGCTGGCGCGCCGCCGACCGAAGGTGGTTGCGGGCGAAAGCGCGGTCGCCGGCCTGGCGGCGCTGCTGCTGGCGGCACGGGACCCGCTCTCCCGCGCCATGCTGGGCCTCGATGCCGGAAGCCGCGTGCTGCTCTTCGGCACCGAGGGTGCGACAGATCCGGAAACCTATGACCGCCTTGTCGGCAACAAAGCCGGCGAAGGTTGACAGGCCGCCCCGGCTTCCCCAATCGGTGCCGCCTTTGCAGCGAACGGCCCGCAGAGGGCCGGACCAGGGAGCCTCGTCAATGACAAAGCTGTTCGTTTCCCGCCGCCATGCGCTGGCGCTCGGCGCCGGCAGCCTCGCGCTGCCCGCCCTCGGGCTCCGTCCCGCCGCCGCGCAGGGCACCTGGCCGAGCCAGCCCGTCCGCATGGTCGTGCCCTTCGCCGCCGGCGGCCCCACCGACGTGCCCGCCCGCATGATCGCGGAGGAGATGTCGAAGGCGCTGCCGCAGCGCATCGTGGTGGAGAACCGCACCGGCTCCGGCGTGGTGATCGGGACCGACATGGTCTCGAAGGGGCCGCAGGACGGCTCCATGATGCTCTACACCACGGTCGCGCATGCCGTGCTGCGCCCGATGTTCGCGCGCCTGCCCTTCGATCCGGTCGCCGACTTCACCCCGGTCTCGCTGGTCGGCCAGGTGCCGGTGATCCTGCTGGTGAACAAGGACTTCCCGGCGCGCAACGTGCAGGAGCTGGTGAAGCTGCTGCGCGACAATCCGGGCAAATACGACTACGCCTCCTCGGGCAATGGCGGCGCGGTGCATCTCGCGACCGAGCTTTTCCTGCACAAGGCGGGCGGGCTGAAGGCCAACCACATCCCGTTCCGCGGCTCCTCCGCCGCGATCCCGGAGATCCTGGCCGGGCGCATCCCGATGATCTTCGACATCGCCGCCTCTGCGCTGCCCTATGCGCGCTCGGGCGAGCTGCGCGCGCTGGCGATCAGCACGAAGGAGCGTTCCTCGTTGGCGCCGGAGATCCCGACCTTCATCGAGCAGGGCGTCCCCGGCTACGAGGCCTATACCTGGCACATGGTGATGGTCCGCGCCGGCACGCCGCAGCCGGTGGTCGAGGCGATCAACCGCTCGGTGAACGCCGCCGTGCAGCTGCCGAACGTGCAGGAACGCCTGAAGGGGCTGGCGATGCAGGTGGTGGGCAATGGCAGCCCGGCCGATGCCGCGGCCTATCTGAAGAGCGAGATGGACACGCTCGAGCCCGTGGTCCGCGCCGCCGGCATCCGCGCGAACTGACGACCTCGGCCGGGCGAGGGGCGGCGCAGGCGCGTCGTTCCTCGCCCGTTTATGCGCCGAGCTTTGGCACCACGGTGGCGACGGCGGCCGGCGCCGGTCCGATCGCTACCTGCACCATCGCCTGCGGCCCGGCCTGCCACTGGCAGAGCACCGGCTTGGCGCGCAGGTTCTGTCCGCGCTCGTCGAAGCGCGCGCCCCAGCCCGTCGCGGTCGTGCCCTCGGCGATGTCGAGCGCCTGGACCGCCGCGCGCACGCGGTCGCGATCCGCCCCGCCGGCATTGTGCAGCGCTTCGAGGAAGATGCGCGCGCCGACGAAGCAGGCCAGGCTGTGGCCCGAGCGCGGCTCGGCACCGTAGCGACGCAGATAGGCCTCCGCGAAGGCGCGGGCGCCAGGGGCGAAGCGCTCGTTCACCGCGAAGGGCGTCCAGTCGGCGCTCATCGCGCCGAGAAGCGCATCGCCGACGCTGCGCGCGGTCTCCGCCAGGCCGTAGCCGCCTGCCGTGCCGATCACCATGCGCGGCCGCCAGCCCGCATCGCGCAGCGCGCGGAACAGCAGCAGCTCGTCGCCGGGCGCGCCGGTATGCAGCACGACATCCGCTTCCTGCCCGCGCAGGCGCTGCACGAGCGCGCCGAGGTCCGCGGCGCGCGGCGCATAGGTCGCACGCTCCACCAGCGTCAGGCCGCGAATGCGTGCCAGCGCTTCCTGCGCCGCCGCGACGGATTGTCCGCCCACGGCGTCCTCATGCGCGATCGCGAGGCGGAGCGCATCGGGCGCCACGCCGATTGCCGGCGCGAGCACCTCGATCACGCCCTCGATCGCCGTCGCGGCGAAAGCCGTGGCGCCCGGAGAGGCGCGAAACACCGAGCGGAAGCCGCGTTCGATCACCGCGTCGCCGATGGCGCCGAGCTCGAACCAGGGGATCCCCGCCGCCTCCGCGATCTGGGAGCCGGGCAGGGCGATGGACGACGCGAAGCTGCCGAAGGCGGCCGCCACCCTCTCCGGCCCGGAGGTCAGCCTGCGGGCCTCTGCCGCCGCCGCCGCCTCGTCCGGCGCATCGGCGCGCACCAGGCGGACCTGTCGCCCGAGCACGCCGCCGGCGCCGTTCCGCTCCTCCACCGCGAGTTCGAGGCCGCGGAAACTCTCGTCGCCGAGCAGCGCGAGCGGGCCGGAGAGAGGGAACAAGGCGCCGAGCCGCAACTCGGCGGCCGGTGCGGCCGGCTGCTGCGCCGAGGCCGGGCGGACGAGCGCGGCAAGGGCCGTCGTGCCGGCGAAGGCCAGCGTCCTGCGGCCGAAGCGAGCCCGGCGCCCCTGTTCCCGGACGCGCTCGCTCATCCCGCTGCGTCTCCCCAATCCAGCACGCTACCTCACATCGGCGGAGCGCAGCGCGCAAGCCTTCGCACCCGTCTTGACCGCGCCGGCTCCGGCGTGGTCCCTCGGCGTGAAGAAGAGGATGCACGGCATGGTTGCGGTTCCGCAGGAGATGACGCTCATCGGCCATGGCGCGGGCGGCGGGCCGGAGGTGCTGGCGCCGCAGCGCGGCCCGGTGCCGACGCCGCAGGCCGACGACGTGCTGATCCGCTGCATGGCCATCGGCGTGAACCGACCCGATGTGGCGCAGCGCAGCGGCAGCTATCCGCCGCCGCCCGGCGCGAGCCAGGTGATCGGCCTGGAATGCGCCGGCGAGGTGGTGGCGGTCGGCGCCGAGGTGCGGCGCTGGAAGGTCGGTGACAGGGTCACGGCGCTGACCAATGGCGGCGCCTATGCCGAATACTGCACGGCGCCGGAGACGCAGGCGCTGCCCTGGCCCAAGGGCTACGACGCGATCCAGGCGGCGGCGCTGCCCGAGACCTATTTCACCGTCTACGCCAACCTCTTCGGCCATGGCCGGCTCGCCGCCGGCGAGACCGTGTTGATCCATGGCGGCACCTCCGGCATCGGCGTCACCGCCATCCAACTCGCCAAGGCCTTCGGCGCGAGCGTGATCGCGACGGCCGGCAGCGACGACAAGGTGGCGGCGTGCCGGGAGCTGGGCGCGGACATCGGCGTGAACTACCGCGACCAGGACTTCGTCGAGGCGGTGAAGCAGGCCACCGGCGGCAAGGGCGTCGACGTGGTGCTCGACATGGTCGGCGCGCCCTATTTCGCGCGCAACCTTCGCTGCCTGCGGCTCGACGGCCGGCTGGTCATGATCGCCTTCCTGAACGGCCACGTCGCCGAAAGCGTGGATCTCCGCCCGATCATGGTGAAGCGCCTGACCGTGACCGGCAGCACGATGCGGCCGCGCACGACCAAGGAGAAGGCCGCGATCGCCGCCGCGCTGGAAGCCAAGGTCTGGCCGCTGCTGGAGGGCGGCAAGTGCGGCCCGCGCATCTTCCGCACCTTCCCGCTGGCCGAGGCCGCCGAGGCGCACCGGCTGATGGAGAGCAGCGCGCATATCGGCAAGATCATGCTGACGGTGGGATGAGACATGGCCGGCGTCGCGCTGCTGCTCGCGGGGCTCGCGACGCTGGTGTTCGCCGCGCGCATCGGCGGCCGCGCCGCGCGCGGCGCGACGCAGGGCGTCGCCGTGCTCGTCGTGGTCATCGGCGTGCTGCTGCTGCTCCGCCGGCCCGGTTCGGGCCTGCACCTGCCCGGACACGGGCCGCGCCGCTGGCACCAGCCCTGAAGAACGGAATGCCGTGAACCTCCATCGCCTGCTGCTCAAGCGCCAGTCCGAAGGCAAGCCGATCCGCGTGGCCGTCATCGGCGCCGGCAAGTTCGGCTCGATGTATCTGCACCAGGCCCCGCGCACGCCGGGGATGGTCATCCACGGCATCGCCGACCTTTCGCCGCCGCGCGCGCGGGAAGCGCTGGCCCGCATCGGCTGGGACGCGGCGCTGATCGCGGCAACGCCGGTGACCGAGGATGCTCTCTCCCTGATCGCCGATCCGCAGGTGGAGGTCGTGGTGGAGGCCACCGGCGATCCCGCCGCCGGGCTGTACCATGCGCGCCACGCCATCCGCCACGGCAAGCATGTGGTGATGGTGAATGTCGAGGCCGATGTCCTCGCCGGCCCCGTGCTGGCGCGGGAGGCCGAGGCGGCGGGCGTGGTCTATTCCATGGCCTATGGCGATCAGCCGGCCCTGGTGGCGGAGATGGTGGACACCATCCGCGCCGCCGGCTTCTCCGTGATCGCGGCGGGGAAGGGCACGAAATACCTGCCGCGCTATCACGCCTCCACGCCGGAGACGGTGTGGGATTTCTACGGCCTGACCGCGGAGCAGGCGCGGGCCGGCGGGATGAACCCGCGCATGTTCAACTCCTTCCTGGACGGCACGAAGTCCGGCATCGAGATGGCGGCGATCGCCAATGCCTGCGCGCTGGCGCCGCCCGAGGACGGGCTGCTCTTCCCGCCCTGCGGCACGGCGCAACTGCCCAACCTGCTGCGCCCGCACAACGAAGGGGGCGTTCTGCCGCGCAAGGGCATGGTGGAGGTTGTCTCATCCCTCACGCGCGATGGCGCGGACATCCCGGACAATCTGCGCTGGGGCGTCTATGTCGTCTTCGAGGGCGAGACGGAATACGCACGCCGCTGCTTTTCCGAGTATGGCGTCGCCACGGACAACACCGGGCGTTACGCCGCGCTGTGGCGGCCCTATCACTTCATTGGCCTCGAGCTCGGCGTGTCCGTGGCCTCCGCCGCGCTGCGGCGCGAGCCGACCGGCTGCTCCACCAGCTGGACCGCGGACTGCGTCGCCGTCGCCAAGCGGCCGCTGCGCGCGGGCGAGGTGCTGGACGGCGAGGGCGGCGCGACGGTCTGGGGCAAGTGCATCCCGGCCTCGCGGTCCCGCGCGACGGGCGCCGTGCCGATCGGGCTGGCGCATGGCGTGGCCCTGGCGCGCGACGTGGCTGAAGGCGCGATGGTGACCGAGGCCGACCTCGCCCCGCGCCCCGGCGGCCACGCGGACGAGGCGATCGCGATGCGCGCCGCACTCGCCGCCCTGGCCGGCTGATGTGAGCGACGCGTCGCGCCAGCCTGCCCAAGCACCGATGTGGCCGGCGATCCGGCTGCTGCTGGTCGCCATCCTGCTGTTCGGCGGCGCCTGGCCGGTCACCAAGGCGGCCCTGGCAGATGCGACGCCGCTGTGGTTCGGCACCAGCCGCGCGGGGCTCGCGGCCCTCGTCGCCTTCCTGCTGCTGGCGGTGCTCGGGCGGCTCAGGCTGCCGCGGCGCGAGGACATGCGCGCGGTGCTCGGCCTCGGCATCTTCCAGCTCGGCCTGTTCTTCGTGCTGACGCATCTGGCCGTGGCGCTGGTGCCGGCGGGGCGCACCGCGGTGCTGTCCAACGTCGTCGCCTATTGGCTGATCCCGCTCTCCGTCCTGCTGCTGGGCGAGCGCGTGTCGCCGGCGCGCTGGGCGGCGGCAGGGATAAGCCTGGCGGGTGCCGCGGTGCTGATCGGGCCATGGGCGGTGGACTGGGGCAACACGCAGGTGGTGCTCGGCCATATCATGCTGGTGACCGCGAGCCTCGCCTGGGTGATTGCCATCATCGCCACGCGTCGCTGGCCGCCGCGCACGCCGATCATCCAGCTGCTGCCATGGTGTTTCGCGCTTGGCACGCTGGTGCTCGCGCCGCTCGCGCTGCTGCTGGAGCCGGATGGCGGCATCGGGCGGGGCGCCTGGACGCATATGCTGTTCATCGGCCTCTTCGCCGCCCCGGTCGGCACCTTCTGCGTCATCGAGGCGAGCCGCAGGCTGCCGGGCGCCGTCGCCTCGGTCTGGTTCCTGCTGATTCCGGCCTTCGGCGTGCTGGTCTCGGCGCTCTGGCTGGGCGAGCCGATCGGCTGGGACGTGATCCTCGGCGGCGTGCTGGTCGTGGTCAGCGTGCTGATCGCGGCGCGTGGATGAGGAGGGCCTCATGAAGCTGACACTCACCGAGGCAGGGCAGGGGCGTCCGGTCGCCTTCCTGCACGGGCTGCTCGGCGCGGGGCAGAATTTCGGCGCCATCCAGAAGGCGCTGGCCGCCCGCGGCCATCGCGTGCTCGCGCTCGACCTGCGCAACCACGGCGCCTCTCCGCACGCGTCGACCATGTCCTATCAGGAGATGGCCGAGGACGTGGCGGAGACGCTGCGCGAGGCCGGCGCCTGGCCCTGCGCGGTGGTCGGGCATTCGATGGGCGGCAAGGTGGCGATGGCGCTGGCGCTCGCGCATGGCGCGGGCGTGACGCGGCTGGTGGTGGCAGACATCGCGCCCGTGACCTACCCGACGCCGCTCTTCACGCAGTATGTCGCCGCGATGCGCGCGATCCCGCTGCGCCAAGGGCTGACGCGGCGGGAGGCCGATGCGGCGCTGGTCGAGGCGGTGCCCAACCCCGCCCTGCGCGGCTTCCTGCTGCAGAATCTTCTGTTCGCGGAGGACCCGCCGCGCTGGCGCATCGCGCTCGACGTCATCGCCGCGCAGATGCCGGTGATCGGCGGCTGGCCGAAGATCGCCGGCCGCTACGATGGCCCGGTGCTGGTTCTGGCGGGCGACGCCTCCGACTACATACGCCCGGAGCACGAGCAGACATTCCGCGCGCTGTTCCCCGCCGCGGACTTCGCCAGCATCAAGGCCGGCCACTGGCTGCACGCCGAGAATCCGCAGGACTTCCTCAGCCGGGTCGCGGCGTTCCTGGAAGCGTAGGCGAGTCTGCCTCGCCCAGCCGCGCCCGAGTCGCGGAGTCCAGGCGCGTGCGGAAGGCGGCGAGCACCGGATGCGCCGCGGTGTCCTTGCGCCCGTAGCCAAGGTTGAAGCCCAGGTCGAAGTTGGGCGGGTTCACGCCCTGCGCGTGCTGCAGGATCGTCTCCAGCTTGTCGAGCCCCTTGGCGATCCGGCCTTCCGGCGTGCTGGCGCTCTCGTATTCCTCCCACAGCGCCAGGATGTCGGCCCGCTGGGCGGAGGGCAGGGTCATGGTCAGCGTCGCCAGCGCCTCGCGCTCGCGTGCTTCCTTCACGCCGGGCTGACGCGGCGTGGGAGCGGGAATATCGCCGGTGAAGGCCTCCGCCAGGTCATGCACCAGAACGATCTTCACCAGCCTGCCGGCATCCACGCCGAGCGCGGGGGCGAGCAGCATCGCCATCAGGGCCACGCGCCAGGTGTGCTCGGCGGTGCTCTCGGTGCGGCCGGTGCTGGTGCGGCTGTTGCGCAGCGTGTCCTTCAGCCGCTCCACCAGCGCCAGGAAGGCGATGGTGCCGTCGATCTCGGAATCGGTCATGGGCACGATGATATGGTGTGCGCGCGTCACGATCCCAAGCAGGCCTTGCGGCCCGTCGCGGCGGCCCGATCTGCCGCGGCGATGACGACCGAGACATTCCCTGCCGACCGGGCCGGCGCGCTGGCGCGCCTGGCGGACTTCGCCCCACGCATGGGCGGGCACTATGCCGCGGGCCGCAACACCGATCCCGGCCCCGGCACGCGCCGCGATGTCTCCCGCCTGTCGCCCGCTGTGCGACACCGGCTGGTGACGGAGGCCGAGCTGGTGGGGACCGCCTTGGCAGAGCATGGCGCGGCCGCATCCGAGAAGTTCATCCAGGAGGTCTTCTGGCGCAGCTACTGGAAAGGCTGGCTCGAGCAGCGTCCCGGCATATGGCACGACTATCGCCGCGACCTCGAACAGGACAGCGCGACGGTCGCGCGCAGCTCCGCCCTGCGCGACGCGCTGGAGCGCGCCGAGGCCGGCGGCACCGGCATCGCCTGCTTCGACGCCTGGGCGGAGGAACTGCGCGAGAGCGGCTGGCTGCACAACCACGTGCGCATGTGGTTCGCCAGCATCTGGATCTTCACGCTGGACCTGCCCTGGACGCTCGGCGCGGACTTCTTCCTGCGCCACCTGCTGGATGGCGACGCTGCGTCCAACACGCTGTCCTGGCGCTGGGTCGCGGGGATGCAGACGCGCGGCAAGCACTATGTCGCGCGCGCCGAGAACATCCGCAAGCACACGCTGGGTCGCTTCGATCCGGCCGGTGCGCTCAACGAGAACGCGCTGCCGCTTGCCGCGCCATCGCCGCCCGCGCCGCGCCCGCTGCCGCGCGCCGACGCCCTGCCCAGCGGTCCTGTCGCGCTGCTGCTGCATGAGGACGATTTGCATCCCGATAGCCTGCTGCGACCCGGCGCGCCCATCGCCGCCATCGCCGGGATCGCCGTGCCGGAGGCCCGCTCGCCGCGCGGATGCGCGCCGCTGGTGGCGGACTACGCGCGTGCCGCGCTGCGCGACGGGCTGGACCGCGCATCGCGCCACTTCGGCGCCCCGGCCGTCATGCTGGAGCCCGCCGATGTCGCGGGCTGGGCGCGTGGCCATGGCCTGCCTGTCGTGACGCCCTGGGCGCCGTTCGGCTGGACGGCGACGGCGCTGGAGGGCCTCGGCGTGAAGCTGCTGCGCCTGCGCCGCGACTGGGACGAGGCGTGCTGGCCGCTCGCGACGAAGGGCTTCTTTCCCTTCCGCGAGAACATCCCGGCGCTGATCGAACGCCTCCGGCCCCAGCCGCCTATGGCGTGAGCGGCGCGCCGAAGGCGACCTCGATCTCCGCCAGCCATTCCGCGTCCCGGCCCGTGTAGCGCGGCGAGAGGTGCATCGGTTCCAGCCGCCGCGCGCCGGCCGCCCGCGCGATCTCCCCGGCGGCCCGCGTCGTCAGGTGCATCCGGTCCGCCGCCACCTCGGCATCGGCGGCGAGGAAGGGCGCCTCGATGAACAGCGTGTCGGCGCCCTGCGCCAGCGCCACCGCCGCCGCGCGGTTCTCGGGCGTGTCGCCGAAATCCGTCAGGTAGGCGATGCGCTGCCCTGCCGTTGCCACCACCAGGTCGCGCAGCGCGCCGAGCGGCTGCGCTCCCGCCGGGGTCGCAAGCACGGCGTCGTCTGGCAGGCCATCCGCGATCGCCTGCTTCAGCGCGGCAAGCCACATCCCGGTCGGCAGGCCGCGCTCCGCAAGGCGCGTGCGCCAGACATTCAGGTGCAGATCCTCGACCAGCGCATAGCCGACCGAGGGCGTCCGGTGGTCCAGCAACGCGGCCCGCAGCCCGACCGCGCCGATGCGCAGCAGCGTGCCCTCGGCATCGGGCGTCACGGACGCCAGGTCCTCCCGCGCGAAGCCGCTCTGCAGCCTCAGACGCGCGGCGGGGAAGGGCGGTGTCGTGGTCACTTCCACCACGTCGAAGGTCAGCGGCGCGGCGATGCGGTCCACCAGGTTCCAGGTGTAGCTCGCGAGCCGATGATGCAGCAGCGCCGCGAAGCCCGGCGGGCCGACGACGCGCAGGACGGCCTCGCGCCCGATCAACGGCCGGAGCAGCCGGTCGAAGTCGGCCCAGTGGTCCATGTGGGCGTGGCTGACACACAGAAGCTGCACGCGCAGAAGATGCCCGTTCGATAGCGCGGAGAGGTCGCCGCAATCGAACAGCACCGCGCCCGCCGCGTGCATCGCCTCCACGAACACCGCCGGATCGCCGGCGCGGCCGTTCAGCAGCCGTGGATGCAGCGTCGGTGTCATCGCCTATTGTGGCTTGTAGGTGCTCGCCTTCGCCGCATCCGCCGCACGCCAGAGATACCAGGCGGCGATGGAGCGGAAGGGTGCCCAGGCCTCGCCGATCGCGGCGAGTTCCTTCGGCTTGAGCTGCGCGGCTGCGCCGGTTGCAACGCGAAAGCCCTCCCGCACGCCGAAATCGTCCACCGGCAGCACGTCGCGCCGGCCGAGGGTGAAGATCAGCAGCATCTCCACCGTCCAGCGGCCGACGCCGCGGATCGCGCAGAGCCGCTCGATCAGCGCCTCGTCCGGGATGCGCGCGGCGACCCGGCGCGTCGGCACCAGCCCGCCCACCGCCTTCTCCGCGATGTCGCGGATCGCGGCGACCTTGCTGCCCGACAGCCCGCAGCCGCGCAGCGCCTCCACCGGCGTGTCCAGCACCAGCGTCGCGGGCGGGAATTCATGCCCGGGATAGAGCGCGACGAAGCGGCCGAGGATCGCCTCCGCCGCGCGGCCATGCACCTGCTGATGCGCGATCGCGCGCACCAGCGCCTCGTACGGCTCGCGCCGCACCGGGCGCAGCGTGCAGGGGCCGATCCGCCGGATCACCGCCTGCAGCACCGGGTCGCGGCGCAACTGCCGCAGCGCCTCCGGCCCGCAGATGGCCGGTGCGGCACGCGGCCGTGCCGGGGCGAGCGCCGTCACGACCATCCCGCATCCATCGGCTTCGCGCCGTTGCCGTCGCCGTCTCCGGCCACCTTGTGTCGTCGTCCCACGCTCATGCGGGCACGATCATAGGCTCCCCGCCGCGCGTGCCCAATGGCCCGGTCAGTGCGCCGCGCCGTGCTTCGGCAGAGGCAGGCCGAGATGCAGCGCCTCGTTCGCCGCGGCCACGCCCTCCCAGAGCAGTTCGACACCGATATACGCGATCAGCGCCAGTCCCACATAGGCGATGAACCTGTAGCGGTCGAGCAGCCGCGCCAGCGCACCGCCCAGCAGACCCATCAGCACGATCGACACCATCAGCCCGGTGACCAGCATCGTCAGGTTGTTCCGCGCCACCGCCGCCACGGCGAGCACGTTGTCGAGGCTCATGGACACGTCGGCGATGATGATCTGCCACAGCGCCGCCATCAGCGTCTTCTCGCCGCCACCATGCTCGGCCCCTTCCTCCTCGCCGCTGTGGCGCAACTCCTTCCAGAAGCCCCAGGCGATGTAGAGCAGTGCCAGGCCGCCGACGATGTCCACCCACCACAGGCTGAGCAGGAAGGTCGCGAAGACCGAGAAGACGATCCGCAGCACGGCGGCCGCGACGATGCCGAACAGCACCGCCCGGGCCCGCAGGTGCTGCGGCAGGCCGGCGGCGGCCAGGCCGATGACGACGGCGTTGTCGCCGGACAGGATGATGTTGAGCCAGAGGATTTCCAGGAACTGCGGCGCCTGGCCGATCAGTGCATCCATGCTGCGGTCACTCTCCCTCGGGCGGACCGGGCATGGTCGCGCGTGCGGGCGGGACGCTATCCCGTGTCGCCTTGCCCGGTAACTTTCCGGTGCCTTTCAACGCGGCAATCCGCCGCGCATCCGCAGCCGCTAGGGAGCCCCGCCCGCAGCAGTTCCGACGGCCACCGCCGCGACGGCGCGGGCGATCGCCTCCGCGCGCGGCAGGTCGATGCTCATCGGCCAACGGTCCTCAGGCGCGTGGAACCAGGGATTTTCGCCGATCAGCGACAGATAGCGCCCGCCGCGGCTCTCGATCTCATGCGCCTCGCCATTCGCCTTGCCGCCCGTCACGACCTCCAGCGGCGCGCGCGGGTGCCCTGCCGCGACAAGGGCATCGGCCATGCGATCCGCCAGCCCCCGCACATTGCTCCGCACGGTGAGCTGCGGCGCCTCTGCGCAGCCGAGATTGGCGCCGAGATGGATCACCAGCGCACTGTCGGAGGCCAGTTCCGGCTCCGCCGCGAAGGCGTGATGCGCGCCGACATGCCCGATCTCGTGCCCGCAGGTGGCGAGCGCGACGACGGCCCGCTGCCTCGGCGCGGCGGCGAGCGCGCGCAGCGCCTCCAGCCAGGCGAGGATACCGCCGGCGCGCTCGGCCGTGCTGGTCCACCAGGAGGTCCGCGGCGTCAGCAGCAGCAGGGGCGGCGCCGTGCCGGGCAGG
This sequence comes from Falsiroseomonas bella, assembly GCF_003173615.1. GTDB lineage: Bacteria > Pseudomonadota > Alphaproteobacteria > Acetobacterales > Acetobacteraceae > Falsiroseomonas > Falsiroseomonas bella. The sequence continues at coordinate 752,858 of NZ_QGNA01000002.1, forward strand.
TCGGCGCGGACATTGGCGCTGCGCGTCGCCTCGCGCGCCCCCTGCACGACCAGCCTTGCCGGCGAACCCTGGGCGGCCAGCGCCGCCAGCCTGGCCGCCTCCCGCCCCGCCACCTGCAGCACCGGCGGTCCGAAGGGGGCGGCGATGTCGTGCGCGTTGAGCGGCGCGAGGCTGTCCGGCCTGGTCCGCAAGGCCACCACGATCCCGGCATGTCGGCTGTCGCGGCGGGCGAGGGCGAAGGGATTCCCCGGCAGGCTCGCCGCGCGCGGCGGCATCTCGACGAAGCCGACCGTGGCGCCCGAGCCGAGCGCCCCGAGCGCCCCCGAGACACCGTCGGCGCCCGTTGTGCCGCCGTCGAACAGCGGCAACCCCTCAACGCGCGCGCCGCCTGCCTCGAGCCAGGACGCGCCTGGGACGAAGCGCGAAAAGCTGACGGGATCTAGCCGCGCCGTGGCACCGGCCTGCACGGCGAGGTCGCACAGCCAGGCGGCCGAGGCGACATCGCCCTCGCCGCCTGCGCGGCGCTCGCCGAAGCCGTCATAGGCGGCGAAGAAATCGGCGGCCCTCACTCCACGCGCGCCCCGGAGAACGCCACCAGCCGCTGCAGCCGCGCCACCTCCTGCGGCCAGTCCGCGGCATAGGCGGCCGGGGACGCCGAGAGCGTGATGGATCCGCCTTCCCGCGTCAGCGCCGCGCGCAGCTCGGCGTCCTCGGTCACCACGCGGTGCACGGCGTCGTGGATCCGCTGCACGATCGCGGGCGGAATGCCGGCCGGGCCGATCAGCGAGGAGCCGCTGATGATCACCGGGCCGTCCGGGATGGTCTCGGCCAGGGTCGGCATGTCGGGGAAGGCCTCCATGCGGCGCGACCCCGTCGTGACCAGCACGCGGATCGCGCCCTGCTGCGCGCGCGGCAGGGCGATGTTGCTGATGGCGAAGGCGAAATCCACCTCGCCCTGCTCGACGGCGAGCGCCGCCTGGTTGGCGCCGCGATAGGGCACATGCGTCCCCTCCGCCCCGACCGCCTTCAGCAGCGCGGCCGCGGCCATGTGCGCCGGCGTGCCGACGCCGCCCGAGCCGTAGCGCAGCCCGCCGGCCGGCGAAGCCTTCGCGGCCGCGATCAGCTCCGCGATGGTCTTCCAGGGCGAGGCCGGCCGCACGCAGAGCAGCGCCGGGTTCTCGGCGATGGTGACGATCGGGGTGAAGTCGCGCAGCACGTCGTAGCCGGGATCGCGGCCCATCACGCCGTGGGTGATCGCGGTGCCCCCGCCCCAGAGCAGTGTGGTGCCGTCGGGCGCCGCGCGCGCCACGGTCTGCGCGGCGATCAGCCCGCCGGCGCCGGCGCGATTCTCCACCACGATGGAGCCGCCGAGCGCCTCGGCGAGCTTCGCCGTCACGATCCGCGCAACCGTGTCGGAGGAGGCGCCGGGCGCAAAGGGCACGATCACGCGCACCGGGCGCGGCGGCCAGTTCGCCGCCGCATCCGCCTGCGCCCGGGCGGGGCGGGCAAGCAGGGCCAAGGGCGCAAGGGCAAGGCCACGGCGGCGCATCACGCATCTCCTCCCCATCGTGTCGGCAGGAGCATGCGCCGATCGCCCGCGCGGCGCGAGAGGCGGGCTACAGCCGTTCCGGCGCGAAGGTGTCGCAGGATTCGAGGCGGCCGCTCTCCAGCCCCGCGCGGAACCAGCGGGCGCGCTGGGCGGAGCTGCCATGGGTGAAGCTTTCGGGCACCACATAGCCGCGCGCCTGGCGCTGCAGCCGGTCGTCGCCCACTGCGGCGGCGGCGTTCAGCCCTTCCTCGATGTCGCCGCGCTCCAGGATCTGCCGCGCCTCATGCGCGCGCCGCGCCCAGAGGCCGGCAAGGCAATCGGCCTGCAGTTCCACCCGCACCTGCAGCGAATTCGCCTCCGCCTGGCTCGCCTGGCGCTTCAGCGCCTCCACGCGCTGCAGGACGCCAAGCTGGTTCTGCACATGGTGCCCGACCTCATGGGCGATGATGTAGGCTGCGGCGAAGTCGCCGCTGGCGCCGACCTTGCGCTGCAGGTCCGCCATGAAGTCGAGGTCGATATAGACCTTGCTGTCGCCCGGGCAGTAGAACGGCCCCACCTGCGCCTGGGCCACGCCACAGGCGCTCTGCACCGCGCCGGAATAGAGCACCAGCACCGGTTCCTGGTAGCGACGGCCCAGGCTCTGGAAGATCGGGTTCCAGACATCCTCGGTCTCGGCCAGCACGCGACTGGCGAAGCGCCCGCCGGCGTCGTCGGCGGGCGGGGCGCCGCGCTCGACGGCGCTCGGCGCGGGCGCCTGCGGCATCGGGCCGCCGCCCGACATGATCACGCCGGGATCCACGCCGAACAGCAGCGCAAGGACGAGCAGCACGACGGTGCCGAGCCCGCCCCCCACAACCATGCCGCCACGCCCCCGGCCACGCCCGCCCATGCCGCGGCCGCGCCGGTCCTCCACGTTCTGGCTTTCGCGCCCGCCTTCCAGCCGCATGATCGGTCTCCGTCCCCGTGCTCAGCCGCCCTTGAGCAGCGCCGCCAGCGCCGGGGAGAGGCCGGTCGCCTCGCGCCCCGAAGGCGCCGCATACCCGCCTGTGGCCGGCTTCGGCAGGCCGAGCGCCACCAACATCTCCGCGAGCTTCACCGCGCAGGCGATGCCGTCCAGCAACGGCACCGTCGCGCGCGGCTGCAGCACGCGGTCCATCCCCGCCAGCGCGGCGCCGGCCAGCACCACCGCATCCGCACGCCGGGACAGCTCCACGATCGCCTCCAGCAGCATCGCCTGTGCGCCTTCGGGATCGCGGATCGCCTCCTGGGCGGTGGCGCTGATCGCCGCGACCGCGGCGCAGCGCCCGGCGAGGCCGTGGCGCGCCACCAGCTCCTCATAGGGGGCGACGGCGGTGCCGAGCGTCAGTACCGCGAACTTCCCGCCCAGCAGGCAGGCGGCGAAGCAGGCGGCCTCGGTCATGCCGACCACCGGGCAGGGCATCAGCTGCCGCGCCGCGTCCAGCGCCGTGTCGTGGCTCACCGCCAGCACCACCGCATCCACCTTGCCCGCATGTTCCGCCAGCAGCGACAACAGCGCATGGGCGGCGATCGCGTTCTCGGCGCGCGTCGAGATCACGCGCGGCCCGAAGGCCGGCGTGGCGCCGAGGATCTCCGTCCCCGGCGCCGCGGCGCGGCGGGCGGCGGCGACGCAGGCCTCGGTGATGGCCTCGGTGGTGTTGGCATTGGCGACCAGGACGCGCATCCGCCCAATCTCGCCCGCCCAAGCCGGCGTTGCAACGCATCGCGCCCGCGGACGGATGCGGCTAGGATGGGCGTCATGGAATTCGAAGCCTTCGACGGCCTGCTGCTGGACGTCGAGGAGCCGCGGCTGGCCCACGCCCTCGATGCGCTGCGGCGCGGCGTGTACGAGGGGCGCGAGGTGCGGCTGGTGAAGACGCTGCTCCGGCCGGGCCAGCGTGTCATGGAACTCGGCACCTGCACGGGCTTCGTGGCGATGCAGGCGGCCCGCATCGTCGGGCCGGAGAATGTCTTCTGCTACGAGGCGCATCCGGACAACGTGGCGCTCGCCCGCCGGCATTTCGCGGCGAACGGCATGGCGATCGCGCTGGCGCATGGCGTCCTGGCGCCAAGGCGCCGCCTGGCGGAGGACCCGGCGACGGAGATCATCTTCCACCTCTCCGGCTCCATCGTGTCCTCCGCCCTGTCGCCTGCCGGCATGAGCAGGTCGCGCGCGATCCAGGTGCCGCTGCTCTGCCTGGAGGAGGAGATCGAACGCCACCGCGTCACGGCCATGATCGTGGATATCGAGGGCGGGGAAGTCGAGTTGCTGGGCGGGTCGGCCCTCGACGGCATAGAGGCGATCATCATGGAAACCCACTACCGGAAGGCCGGGGTGCGGAAGACGAACACCATGATCGCGCATCTCATCGCGCAAGGCTTCCGGCTCGACCTGCGGCACTCCGCCGCGGAGGTGGTGCATCTCTACCGCACCGGCACCGGTCCGGAGGCCGGCGAGGCCGCTGGCTGATCAGCCGCCGACCATGCCGCTGCCGCCGGCCGGCGCCGGGCCCTGGCCCACCGCCGCGAGGCCATGCGGCAGGGCGCGCGAGCTCGGCGTGACCAGCAGCAGCCGCAGCGCCTGGCGCACCGCCCCGGCGTCGCCCTCCACCGCCTCGGCCCGGCGCTTCCAGACCAGCAGCGGGTTGAACAGCAGCACGTCGCCCGGCCGCACCTCCATGCGCAAGGCCAGCCCGGCTTCGGCGCAGACCGCATCCAGCGCGTCCAGCGCCTCGACCTGTGCGGCGGTGAGCCGCGGCGTCTCGGGCAGGCGCTGCGCCGCCTCGATCGCGTCGCGCGCGTAGCGGCCGACGAAGGCGCCGGAGGCCGTGCTGAACACCGGCAGTTCCACCACGGTCGGCGTCGTGCCCTGCGCCTGCAGCAGCAGATGCGGCATCGGGCCGTAGAGAAGCTCCAGCGCGGACCGGTTCCGCTTCAGCATCTCGTTATGGACGGCCGCCGCCGAGACCAGCATCACCGGATCCACATCCGGCGGCTGGCGCAAGGTGAGAAGGGCGACGATGTCTGCGCCGTCGGCGTGGAAGCGCCAGCGCGTGGCGCCCGTCGCCGGGCTTTCGAGACGATGCACCGCCTCGCCCGCCGGCCCCTGCGGCAGCGCGCGACCGAGATGGGCGCCGAGCACCAGCAGCAGCGCCTCCGCCGCCGCCTCGTCCCCCCCCAGGCGATCGAGATTGAGGCCGCGCAGCAGCACGAGGCCGCGGCCGGTGTCGAGCCGGCTCGCCGCCTGGCGCAGCACGGCGCCGAGGCGCGGCAGCGGCGCCTCGGCGGCGCTTGCGGGGGCGCGGCCGCCGAGCGTGCCGAGCACCGCCTCGATCTCGGCGGCATCCTCGGCGCCGAGCGGCATCATCCAGTCGGCGGGGTGGAGATCCTCGGCGCGCCAGGCGGCAGATCCGGCCTGGGGCACGAGACGCGGGCGCGGCCCGGGGGGAGGGGTGGTTGCGCTCATCGTGCCGAGGCTAGCAGGCGGCGGCGGCCGCGACACCTGCGGCCTGCGCGGGATGGCCTTGCCGTCTCTGCGCCGCGACCGCAGGCTGTCGGCAGACTGCCGGAGATCGCCCGATGGATGCCGTCCCAACCCGCCACCCCGCGCTCGACCTGCCCTTCGACGCCGAGGCCATCCTGGCCGGCCTGCGCCCCTGGGTGGAATGCGAATCCCCCACCTTCGACCCCGCCGCCGTGAACCGGATGATGGATCTGGCGGGGCGGGAGCTTGCGCTGCTCGGCGCGCGCGTCGAGCGGATCGCCGGCCGCATGGGCTTCGGCGACTGCGTGCGCGCCCGCTTCCCCCATGCCGCGGGGGAAGCCGCGCCGGGCATCCTGGTGCTGGCGCATCTCGACACGGTCCATCCCGTCGGCACGCTGCAGAAGCTGCCCTGGCGGCGCGACGGCGGCACGGTGCGCGGCCCGGGCATCTTCGACATGAAGGGCGGCACCTATCTGGCGGTGGAGGCGATCCGCCGGCTCGGCCAGGCCGGCATGGCGACGCCGCTGCCCGTCACCTTCCTGCTGACCTCGGACGAGGAGGTGGGCAGCCCCTCTACCCGCGACCTGATCGAGGCGGAGGCTGCGCGCGCGAAGTTCGTGCTGGTGCCGGAACCGGCGCGGCCGGATGGCGGCGTGGTGAGCGGCCGCTACGCCATCGCGCGCTTCAACCTGCGCACCACCGGCCGGCCGAGTCACGCGGGCTCCACGCTTTCCGAAGGGCGCAGCGCGATCCGCGAGATGTGCCGCCAGGTGCTGGCGATCGAGGCGATGACGACGGAGGACTGCACCTTCTCCGCCGGCGTCATCCGCGGCGGGCAATGGGTGAACTGCGTGGCCACGCATTGCGACCTGGAGGTGCTGAGCATGGCGAAGCGCCAGGCCGACCTCGATGCCGGCGTGGAGCGCATGCTCGCGCTGACATCCTCGACGCCCGACGTCGTGCTGGAGGTGAAGCGCGGCGTCACGCGCCCGGTGTGGGAGCCCGACGCCGGCGTCATGGCGCTGTATGCCCATGCGCGTGGCCTGGCGCAGGCGATCGGCTTCGACATCAACCACCAGAGCAGCGGCGGCGGATCGGACGGCAACTTCACGGGTGCCATGGGCATCCCGACGCTGGACGGGCTCGGGATCGGCGGAACGGGCGCGCATACGCTCGACGAGCACATCACCGTGGGCAGCCTGGTGCCGCGGGCGCGGCTGCTGGCGGGGCTGTTCGCCACACTCGGCCGTTGACGCCGCCCCCGTTCCGGGAGTGCGATGACGCCAGGGGCGGCCCCGACACGCCCCGCTGAGGGATGGAAAGGGCCAGGACCATGACGATCCGCCGTCGCGCGATTCTCGCCGGCGCCGCGCTGGGCGCGCTCGCTGCGCCGACCACGCTGCGCGCCCAGGCCACCGTGGTGCGCTGGGGCGACCTGCTGCCCGCGAACCACCCGCAGGTGCTGATGATCGAGCGGATCGCGGCCGAGCTGCGCGACAAGACCTCCGGCCGCATCCAGATCCAGGCCTTCCCGGGCGGCCAGCTCGGCAGCGGGCGCGACATGATGGAGGCCGTCTCGGCCGGCGCGCTGCAATTCACCACGGACGGCGCCGGCGCGCTCGGCGCCTTCCTGCCCGCGCTGACGCTGTTCGAGGCGCCGTATCTCTGGCGCGACGCCGCGCATCTGGCCAAGGCCTCCGGCACGCCGGTCTTCGGGCGGATGAATGACGAGCTCGTCTCCCGCCGCGGCATGCGGATGCTCAACGTCACCTATTACGGCAAGCGGCACCTGACGGCCGGCAGCCGGCAGGTGCGCAGCCCCGCGGACATGCAGGGCTTCCGGCTTCGCGTGCCGCCGGTGGATGTGTTCCGCGCCATGGCCGAGGCCTGGGGCGCGCGCGCCACGCCGATCGCCTTCCCCGAGCTGTATCTGGCGCTCAGCCAGGGCGCGGTGGACGGGCAGGAGAACCCGCTGCCCACCATCCAGTCCGCCAAGCTGTTCGAGGTGCAGAAATTCCTGGTGCTGACCGAGCACATCATAACGCCGCGCATCATCATCGTGAACGATGCCTTCTGGCGCGGCCTGCGCGCGCCGGACCGCGACGCGATGCAGGCCGCCTTCGCTTCCGCCGCCGCCTGGCAGGACCAGGAATTGCTGGCGCAGGAGGCGCGCGCGGTGAGTGAGTTGCGCGGCGCCGGGATGACGGTGATCGAGCCCGACGTCGCCGCCTGGAGCGCGCCGGTGCTGGCCAAGGTCCCCGCGCAGTTCGAGAGCCGCTGGGGCCGCGGCGCCTTCGATGCGCTGAAGGCGCTGTAGCCGCGCGTGACGCGCCTTTCCGGCTGGCTCGACGGCGCGCTCCGCGTCGTCGCGGTGCTGCTGCTGGTTTCGCTGCTGCTGGCGGTGATGACGGGCGTCGTCTCCCGCCAGCTCGGCGATCCGGTGAGCTGGTCGGACGAGGCGGCGCAGTATCTGCTGGTCTGGACCGGCTTCGCCGGCTGGATGATCGGCGCGCGCGGGCGCGAGCATATCCGCATCGGCGCGGTCGTGGACCTGCTGCCGGGCGGCGCCCGTCGCGCGGCGGAGGCGCTGATCCAGCTGCTTTGCCTTATCTTCGCGCTGGCGCTGCTGTGGTGGGGCTGGCCGCTGATCGAGCGGAACTGGGACGTGGAATGGGTCAGCCTGCCGCTGCCGGCAGGGCTGCTCTATGTGCCCGTCCCCTTCGCCGCAGCATTGCTCGCCGGGCAGGCGCTGCTTGAGATGCTGCGCGCGATCCGGGGCGCGTCTCCGTGACGGAGACGATGGGCTGGGTGCTGGCGGGCTGGGTGCTGGCGATGCTGGCCGGCGTGCCGCTCTACGCCACGATGGGGCTGGCCTGCTTCGCCTTCGTCTTCCTGGCCGGGATCAATCCCGCGATCGTGCCGCAGAAGATCGGGCAGGCGGCGAATTCCTTCCCTCTGCTTGCGGCGCCGCTGTTCATCCTGATGGGCAACATCATGAACGCGGCGGGCGTGACCGACCGCATCTTCGGCTTCGCGCGGGTCTGCGTCGGCTGGCTGCGCGGCGGGCTCTGCCACGCCAACATCCTCGCCAGCGTGATCTTCGCCGGCATGTCGGGCTCGGCGGTGGCCGATGCGGGCGGCGTCGGCACGCTCGAGATCAAGGCGATGAAGGACGAGGGCTACGACGCGGAGACGGCGGCGGCGATCACCGCGGCCTCGGCGACCATCGGCCCGATCATCCCGCCCTCGCTGCCGATGGTGATCTACGGCGTGTCGGCGGATGTCTCGATCGGCGGGCTGTCCCTGGCCGGCGTGATCCCCGGGCTGCTCATGGCGGGCAGCCTGATGGCGATGGTGACGGTTGTGGCGCGGCGGCGCGGGCTGGAACGCTCGCGCTTCCCTGGGCTGCGCGAGGTCTGGATCGCCTATCGCCGCGCCCATTGGGCGCTGATGACCCCGGTGATCCTGTTCGGCGGCATGATCGGCGGCATCTTCACGCCGACCGAGGCGGCGGCGGTGGCGGCGAGCTACGCGCTGGTGCTCGGGCTTTTCGTCTATCGCGACTTCCGGCTGCGCGACCTGCCGGAGCTGATCGTGCAGACGGTGAACACCACCGGCGTGGTGCTGGCGCTGGTGATGACGGCGGCGGCACTCGGCTGGTGCCTCTCCATCTCGCGCATCCCGCAGACCTTCGGGCCGATGATCGTGGAGCTGATCGGCAACCCGCTGGTGTTCCTGCTGGCCGTGAATGTTGGCCTGCTGCTGGTCGGCTGCTTCATGGAGGCTCTGGCGGCGATGCTGATCCTGATCCCGATCCTGACGCCGGCCGCGGCGCAGTTCGGGATCGACCCGGTGCATTTCGGCCTGATCTTCGTGCTGAACCTGATGATCGGCACGGTCACGCCGCCGGTCGGCGTGGTGCTGTTCGTCACGGCCAAGATCGCCGGCATCAGCTTCGGCGCGATGTCGCGCGCGATCGTGCCCTGGCTGCTGCCGCTTCTGGCGGTGCTGCTGGCGACCACGCTCTTCCCGCCGCTCACGACTTTCCTGCCGCACCTGCTGCTGGGGCGCTGACGTCGCCAGCGCCGCTGACCGAGAGGTTCCGGTAAATCGCATTCAACTGTTGCAGTATCTCCTGCACCACCTTGATTCGTGCGCGCTGACCGTCATGAAGCTCGTTGTCATCCGGGAAGAAGCCCACAGTCCTGCTCGAGACTGTCAAGGCAGCCAAGTCATTGTCCTGGGCGCAAAGTCTGGGGACGATCGGCAGTGCCATGATCTCCTTCAGCGGATCGCCATCGCGCTGTTCGAAGTCGCCCTTCTTGATCCAGAGACGATTAGAGCAGAAGGCCCGCACGCATATGCCCGGGGCGTCACTTCCCTCCCCCTCTCTAGGTACCGTCCAGGGCACCAGCACGCTTCCGAAGCTCTGCGCACCGCTGCTCAGCCACATTTGCAAGCTGCTCTCCGGTCGGCTGTAGACATACAGCTGCGACGAGACTCCCCTAGGGATATCGTCCTTCGTAATCCGCCGCGCCATCTGCAGCGCATGAACCGCGATGGTATTCGACAGTCCGAAAAGACGCACCGGGCTGAGGGTTGCATGCGACGCCTCGATGTAGCCCGTGAAGTGTTTCACGGAGTCAGCGTGCTCCCGGAAGGTGCCGTGGCCGTTTGTTCTGTTCCTGTCCAGGAAGTCGGCCACCGCCCTGTACAGCCTACGCGCCGCGCCTGCGATAAGAAGCATCTCGCCAATGCTGATCGGATCTTCGTTCATCTGGGTTCGATCCCCCTGCACAGCCCGATGCGGATGCCGCGCACTTCTAGCCGCGAAGTCACGATAGTGATCGTCTGTCACCCGCTCTTGTCACAAACCCTCGATCGAGTTCGCCGGAGTTAGCCGGCACGCCGCCCGCCCAGCGCCAGCACGGTCCCGAGCAGCGCGAGCCCCGCCGCCATCGGCGCGAAGCCCGCGAAGCCGAAGGCCGCGATCACCAGCCCGCCGAGCGCCGCCGCCGCGAGCCAGCCGATCGAGGCGGAGGTCACGTTCAGCCCCAGCACCGTGCCGCGCACCTCATCCGGCACGTTGCTCAGCGCCGCCATCAGGCAGGGGCGCGACACAGACGCCGCCATGATGAAGGCGAAGCCGAGCGCCGCCGTTGCGACCATGCCGCCCTGCCAGAGGAACAGCGGCAGCGAGACGAGCCCGCAGCAGGCCATCGCACCGGCGAAGGTCAGCATCCGGTTCGGCAGCCGGTCCGCCAATTGCCCGCCAAGCAGCGTGCCGAGGATGTTGCCGAGCGCGAAGATCGCGAGCGGCAGCGCCAGGCCGGCAAGCGAAAGGCCATAGGCGGTCTGCAGGAAGGTCGGGAAGAAGGTGACGGCGAGCGCGTAGCAGCTGCGCTCCGCCACGCCCATCGTCAGCAGGCGCAGCACGCGCGGCGTCATCGCGGCGCGGTAGTCGGTGCGCCGCCGCGTGCCGCCGCCCCGCTGCGCGACGGGCCGCCGCGTCGTCAGCAGCATGCCGAGTGCTGCGAGCAGCGCCATCGCGCCGACGCAGACGCTGACGCCGCGCCAGCCGATGGAGGCGCCGATCCAGGCCGCGCCCGGCACGCCGAGCAGCAGCGCCATGGACTGCCCCGAGAGCGTCCAGCCCAGCGCCCGGCCGCGCTGCCGGTCCTCGACGCGCGACGACACCTCGGAGACGACGGTCGGCGAGATGCAGCCCGCCGCGGCGCCCGCCGCGGTCGCCCAGAAGGCGACGGCCCAGAAGCTCTGGGCGAGTGCGGTCGCGACCATGCAGATGGCGAGCGCGACCGGCCCGCCGATCAGGAAGGGCCGCCGCCCGACGCGGTCCGACCAGGCGCCCGCGACCAGCGAGGCGACGCCCCAGGAGATCGCGTTCAGCGCCATGATGTTGGCGGTGAGCGAGAGGCTAACCGCCAGGTCCTGCGACATCTCGAGCAGGAAGGGCGCGCGGCTGCTGCCGCTCGAGGACAGCGCGAAGAAGGTGAGCGCCGACGCCGCGACAAGCGCCCACGGCAATGGCGGTGGCGCGCTCACCGCGCGGCGCTAGCCGCCATCCACCGACAGCACCTGCCCGCTGATCCAGTTCGCCTGCTCGCTGGCGAGGAACAGCACGCCATTGGCGATGTCCTGCGGCGTGCCGAGGCGGCGCAGCGCGATGCCCTCGACCAGCGCCTTCTTGCCCGCTTCGCCATAGCCCTCGAACTGCACGATGGTGGAGGGGTTGGACAGCACGAAGCCCGGCGCGACGCTGTTCACCGTGATGTTGAACGGCCCGAGCTCGCGCGAGAGCTGCTTCGTCAGCCCGACCAGCGCGTGCTTCGCGGCGCAATAGGCCTGGATGCCGGTCTTGCTCGGCTTGAGGCCGGCGCCGGAGCTGATCGTCACGATGCGCCCCGCCCCGGCCTTCTTCATGCCCGGCACCACCGCGCGCGCCAGGTTGAAGGCGGCATGGGTGTTGATGTCGAAGATCGCGTGCCAGTCCTCCTCCGGCACGTCCTCGACCGGGCGCATCGCCTGGCCGCGCACGCCGCCGGCGTTGCAGACCAGCACGCCGACGGGCCCACCGGTCGCGTCCTCGATGGATTTGATCCAACCCGCCGCGGCGCCCTTGGCCGTCAGGTCGAAGGCGGCGGTGGTGATGCCGGTGCCCTGCTTCGTCTCGGCCAGCTCGGCCTCCGAGAGATCGCAGGCGAAGACCCGCGCGCCCAGGCGGTCGAAGCTCTGCGCGATGGCGCGGCCGAAGCCATGGCCGGCACCGGTGACGGCGACCGTCGCGCCGTCGAAGCGGATGTTCATGGGAGGTCCCTCGCCAGTTCGGTTAGGTTGTCGTCGGACATCGGCCGCTCGCCGCGCTCGCATTGCTTGATCATCGCGATCAGCCTCTCGAGCGTCGGGCAGGCGAGCCCATGCGTCCTGCCGATCGGGATCGCCGCGCCGATCTGCGCATCCGCGGGCGTTGCGCGATGGCGCACCCACAGGTCGCGCCAGATGCCCGAATGCGTCTTGGCGTTGGGTCGGTTGAACGCCTCCAGCGCCGCGACGGATCGGCGTGCGGCGTCTTCCGTCGCGCCGGGCATGAAGGCGGCCGGATCGAAGCCGTTGAAGCCGAGCGGGCGCACGCCCTCGGCCCGTGCCACTGCCATCACCTCGCCGCACAGCGCGCGGATCAGCGGCAGCAGTTCCGGCCGCGCCAGCGTGTCGGCGATGCCCTTCTCCGCCAGGCCCTGCATATAGAGCAGCGAGGAATAGGCCAGCTTGCCCCAGAGATAGCCCCAGATGTTGTCCGTCAGCACCGCGTCCGGCTCGAACGTCTCGCGCAGCAGCGCGTGCAGCGCCTCTACGCGCGGCGTGCGCGCGCCATCCAGCTCGCCCACCACCACTGCGCCGCGGTTGCCGTATAGGATGCGCCCCGGGCCGAGCCAGTCGGCGCCGAAGTTCACGAAGGCGCCCATCGTGCGCTCCGCGCCGCAGACATCGGCGATGACCCGCTCGCACAGTCCGTTCTGCAGCGACAGCACGTAGCCGTCGGGGGCGAGGTGCGGCAGCAGCTGGCGGCAGGCGGCTTCGGTGTCGTGCGTCTTCACGCAGAGGAACACGCGGCGGAACACGCCCTGCACGGTCGCGGGCGTGAAGGCCGGCGCCGTCACGCCGAAGGCGGCGACCGGTCCCTCGATGGCAAGCCCCCGCGCCGGGTCGCGGATGGCGGCGACGTGATCCTCGGCGATGTCCACGAAGACCACGGCGTGGCGGGCACGGACCAGATGCGCGCCGACCGTGCCGCCGATGGCGCCGGCGCCCCAGACCAGGATCGGCCCGTGGTCCACGGCATGCCGCGCATGCGCCTTCTCCGCGTCCTTCGCCATGCGCCGATCCCCCGCCCGCCTTGCCCGCGCAACCCGCGCATGCGCCGGCCGCGCTTGTGCCGGCGGCCCGCGGCCCGTCAGATGCGACAACGCTAGCCGGGATGGGCGGAAGGTCAATGCGGGCGCCAAGCCCCAGATGAGGCTGTCGGACAATCTGCGCGGCGCGGTGCTGATGGCCGTCGCCGCGGCGATCTTCGCGCTGGAGGCGCTGGTGCTGCGCTGGCTGACCGCGCGCGGCGTGCCGGTGGGCCTGCAGCTCGCCGCGCGCACCGCGGGGCAGCTCGTCTGGGTGGCGCCCATCGTGATGGCGATGGGGCCGCGCGTCTTCCGCACGCAGCGCCTGCCCATGCACCTCGCGCGCGGCGCCTCCTCGTTGACCTGCTGGGGGCTCTACTATCTCTCGCTGACGATGCTCGACCTTGCGACCGCCACGGCGCTGAGCTTCACCGCGGTGATGATCACCGCGCTGCTCGCAGGGCCGATGCTGGGCGAGCGTGTGGGCGCCTGGCGCTGGGCGGCGGCGGTGATCGGCTTCGCCGGCATCCTGGTGATGCTGCGGCCGGGCGGCGGCGCGGATCCGCTGGGGGCCGCGGTCGCCATCGCCAGCGCGGTCGCCTGGTGCGGCATCACGCTCACCTCGCGCAGCCTGACGCTGACCGACGGCACGGCGACGATCATGGCCTGGGTGGGGCTCACCACCTTCCTCGGTGCGCTGCCGGTCGCCTTCCTCGCCTGGACGCCCATCGGCGCGGTGGACGCCGTGGTGCTGGCGGCCATCGCGCTCGTCACACCCTCTCTGATCTGGCTGACGACGGAGGCGCTGCGCCATGGCGAGGCCTCCGCCATCGCGCCGCTGCAATATCTGCGCCTGCCGCTGCTGGCGCTGGCCGGCTGGCTGGCCTGGGGCGAGGCGCCGGATGGCTGGTCCTGGCTCGGCATGGCCGCGATCCTGTCCGGCGCGCTGCTGGTCACGGTGGTGGAGGCGCGGCGGCGATGACGCCGATGACGAAGGCGGCGCTGCTCGCCGTGGCCTCCGCCTTCTTCTTCAACCTCGAGACCGTCGTGGTGAAGGCGATCGAGGGCGTGCCGCTCGCCACCATCGTGCTGGCCCGCGCCGTCGGGCAACTCGCCTGGGCGATGCCCGCTTTCGTTCAGGATCCACGGGGCGTGATGCGCACGGGCCAGCTCAGGCTGAACCTGCTGCGTGGCGGGCTCTCCGGCATTTCCTGGTACATGTATTTTCTCTCCTTCTCGATGCTGCCGCTGGCGACCGCCACGGTGCTGTCCTTCACCTCCGTGCTGTTCGTCACCGCGCTCGCCGGGCCCGTGCTGGGGGAGGCGGTGCGCTGGCGGCGATGGACCGCGACGTTGGTGGGCTTCGCCGGGGTGGTCGCGATCGTGCGCCCCGGCGCGCTGGAGGTCGGCTGGCCGGTGGCGGCGGCCATCGGCTCCGCCTTCCTGGGCGCCGGCATCGTGCTGACCACGAAGATGCTGGCGCGCAGCGAGCGCACCATCACGATCATGTTCTACATCGGCCTGATGACCACGCTGATGGCGCTGCCCGTTGCCTGGCCGGGCCTCGCCTGGCCGGGCTGGCGCGATTTCGGGCTGCTGCTGCTGACGGCGCTTTGCGGGCCTTTCGCGATGGTGCTGTGGATCAGCGCGCTGCGGCTGGCGGATGCGAGCGTCATCGCGCCGATCGGCTATGTGCGCCTGGTCTTCGCCGCCGCCTTCGGCGTGCTGCTGTTCAACGAGATGCCAGACATGTGGCTCGGCTTCGGCGCGGCGCTGATCGTCGGCAGCGCGCTCTACATCACGCGGCGGGAGGCCCGGGTCGCGCGGCGGAAGGCGGCGCCGCTGGTCGCGGCGCCCGCCATCCCGCCTCAGCGCGGTGCGGCGGCGGAGAGCGCCGAGTCCAGCGCCGAGGGCTCCAGCCCGAAGTCGCGGTAGCCCTGGCGAAGATGCGCGACATACCACGCCGCCGGCGGCCCCGCGCGATGCACCTGCTCCACATAGGTCCAGGCCTCCGCGGCGCCGCCGACCGGTTGCGGCAGGCGGATGCGGATGCGGCGGTAGATGCCGAGCGCCGTGCCCTCCGCGACGTCCAGCGCGCGCAGGTGCCGCGGCGTGACGCGCCAGAGGCCGAGCGGCACGAAGGCGTCCTCGTCGCGCAGGATCGAGGCGTAGCGGTTCACCACCAGCCGCCAGCCCGGCAGCAGCGCGGCGCCGAGCGGCTCCGCCCCGGGGCAGCGCGACGCGTGGCGCATGCGGGCGTGGTCGAGATTGCTGCCATAGGCGGCGTAGAGCGTCGGCGCGTCCATCGCCGCGCAGCCTCGCGCCGCTTCGCGCTTCGGGCAAGGATCGCCCCATGATCCTCGCGCTCCAGGCGCTGCCGCTGCTGCTGCTCGTCGCACTGCTGGTCTCCGGCCGGGCAGGGCCGGTGCCGGCGGTGCTGGCCGCCCTCCTCGCCGCGCTGCCGGCCGTGCTGCTCACGCTGCCGGACGGCGCCGCACCGGCGGGCTTCCTGGCGGAGGAGACGCTGCGCGGCGCCTTCCTGGCCTTGAAGCCGATCGGCGTCGTCGTCGGCGGGCTGCTGTTCCACGCGGCGGTGCAGCGCGCGCCCGCCGAGGGCAGCGCGGTCGTGGCCACGCCGCGGCGCATCCTGGTCGCGACGCTGCTGGCCGGCGCCTTCCTGGAGAGCGTGACGGGCTTCGCCGTCGGCGCGGTCTTCGCGCTGGCGGCGCTGCGCGGGATGGGGCTTCGCGGCGCGCCGGCCGGCGCGATGGCGCTGCTCTCGCTCAGCCTGGTGCCCTGGGGCGGGCTCGGTCCGGGCACGGCGCTCGGCGCGGCGCTGGTCGGGCTTCCCGCGCAGGCGGTGGCCTTCGCGACTGCCTGGCCGAACGCCGTCTGGTATCCGCTGCTCGGCCCGGTGCTGTGGCGGCTCTGCGCCGCCGCGGGGATCGCCGTGCCCCCGGCGGAGCGGTTGGCGCAGATGCTGGTGCTGTGCGGCGTCGCCGCGCTGCTGCTGCTCTGCCACGCGCTGTTTCCGTTCGAGGCCGCGGGCATCGTCGCCACAGGCGTTCCGCTGCTGCTGCTGCTCTGGCGCCTGGATCCGCCGCAGGGCGCGGCCGGCTGGCGCGCCGCGATCCGCACATTGGCACCCTATGCCGGGCTGACGGTGGCGCTGCTCACGGCACGCGCCTGGGCCGGCGCGCCGGCCTGGACGCCCTTCGCCGACTTGCCCGGCCTGCCACTGACACATGTGGCGATCATCCTGTGGCTGGTCGCGGCGGCGCTGCTGCTGCGGCTGCCCGACGGGCCGGCGCGGGCCCGGGGCGCACTGCTGCGCGCGCGGCGCCCGGCGCTGGCCATGCTGCTCTATGTGATCCTGGCCCGCTGGCTGGCGGGATCGGGCGTCGCGGGATCGCTGGCCGAGGCGCTGGCCGGCGCGCTCGGGCCGCTTGCCCCCTATGCGGTGCCGCCGCTCGGGCTCGCCTCCGGCATGGTGACGGGCAGCAATGTCGGCTCGAACGCGGCGCTGATGACGGTGCAGGCGGCGCTCGGCCGAGCGGCGGCGCTGCCCGAGTTGCTGGCGCCGGCGCTGCACAACTTCGCGGGCGCCGCCGGCGCCGGCATGTCCTTCGCCGTCACCGCCATGATCTGCGGGCTGCTCGCCGACGGCACGCGGCCTGCGCAGATCTGGCGGATGCTGCTGCCCTCCATGGCGCTGGTGCTCGTGATCGGGTGGCTTGCCGTGGCAGTGGCGGGGTAGGGGGGCCCTCAGCCCCGCAGCAGGCCGCCCATCGGCGCGACCGCCTCGCTGCCCGGGAAGGCCTGCGCGACGGCCGGGGCCGGCAGGCCGAGATGCCCGGCGAGCAGGCCCTTGGCCACGGCGCGCAGATCGGCGGTCGGGCGCAGGTCGCGGTTCTCCAGCAGCGCATCCCGCCCGAGGCCGGGCCAGTCCGCCACCACGCGCCCGCCGCGCACCGCGCCGCCCAGCAGCAGCGCAACGCCCGCCGTGCCGTGATCGGTCCCGGCATTGCCGTTCGCCCGCGCCGTGCGGCCGAACTCCGTGATCACCAGCACCGCCGTCCGCGCCCAGTCCGCGCCGAGCGCCGCCTTCAGCTCGGCGAGCCCGGCATCCAGCGCTCGCAGCGGGCCGCGGATGTTGTTCGCCTGGTTCACATGCGTGTCCCAGCCGCCGAGCTCCAGCACCGCCACGCGCGGCCCGGCCGCCTCCGCCAGCAGCCGTCCCGCCGCCGCGGCGAGGCGGGGGAACTGCGCGCGGTCGCGCTCCCGGCTCGGCTCGCCCAGCGTGCTGGTGGCGAAGCCGCGGGCGCGCAGCCCTTCCTCGAAGACTGGGCCGAGCTTCGGATCGCCGGCATGCAGCGCGGCGAGCCGGGCATAGAGATCGGGCGAGGGATGCTCCACCCCCGGCGGAAACCAGGCGCCGACCGGCGTCGGTCCGCGCATCAGCAACGGGACGTTGGTGCCCACCGCCAGCCCCGCGCGCGCTTCCGCCGGATTGGGCAGCGCGGAGATGGCGCGGTTCAGCCAGCCGCTGGACAGCCGCTGGTCGGCGCCGCTCTCCAGCATGTCCTGCGCGTCGAAATGCGACCGGCTGCGATAGGGGCCGGCGATGGCGTGCAGCAACAGCGCCTCGTCCGCCGCATACATGGCGTGCAGGTTGGCGAAGTCCGGGTGCAGACCGAAGCGGCCGCCGAGGTCGAGCAGCCCGCCCTCCTGCCCCGGCTCGGGCAGGGCCAGCGGCGCGCGGATCTCGCGCAGAACCGGGTCGGCATAGGGCTGCACCGCGTAGAGCCCGTCCATCGCGCCGCGCTGCAGGATCACGACGAAGCGGCGCTCGCCCGGAAGCTGCGCGAAGGCGGCGCGGGTGCGCCCCAGCACCAGTGCCGTGCCGAGCCCGAGCAACAGGCTGCGGCGGCCGAGGGAGAAGGAGGCGTGGCTCATCGGTGCATGAACTCCGGGCTGCCGATCAGCAGCGTCGCCGCATCGCGCAGCGAGCCCGCGCCGCGCATGGCGCTCACGGTTTCCGCGCGCGCCAGTGGGCCGAGCGCCGCAGCGGCGGCGCCGGGCAGGTCCGTGACCCCGGCGCGGCCGGCGACGGTGTAGGCCCAGTCCACCCGCCGCATCATCGCCTCCGGCGTCGCCCAGGCCTCGGCGATGTCCGGCCAGCCATTGGGCTGCGGCGCCATCCAGAGCGGCTGGTTCATGGCGAACAGCCCGTTCACGACCAGGTCCGCCCGCTGCTCCATGACGCCCAGGGCGCGGCAGGCGGCGAGGACGAAATCCTGCGGCGCGCGGAACTTCGAGAGCGGCGGCTCCCAGGCCTGCGGCAGCGCGACCAGCGCCAGCGCCACCGCGCCCAGGTCGCCGTCCGTCTCGCGCAGAACCTTTTCCAGCGCGCGCACCGCCTCGGGCGGCGGCGCATCGGCCACGAAATGCCGCGCCAGCTTCACGGCCAGGAAGCGCCAGGTCGCCGGCTGCGCGGCAAGGAAGCGCAGCGCCGCCTCCTGGCTGCCCTCGCCTTCCTCGAAGCGGCGGCCGAGCAGGAATTTCGGGCCGGGCTCATGCGCGGCAGGCTGCCACTGGAAATCGAAGGGCGGGCGATCCGTCGCGACGCGCCATCCCGTCAGGATCTTCGCGAGTTCCTGCACGTCGCCCTGGGTGTAGCCGCCGGCGGGAGAGAGGGTGTGCAGCTCCAGCACCTCGCGCGCCAGGTTCTCATTCAACCCGAAGCGCCCACCGCGGGCTGCGCGGCTGTTCGGCCCCACCGATATGTTGTTGTTCAGGTAGATCAGCATCGCCGGATGGCGCGTGACGGCCACCAGCATGTCGGCGAAGCGGCCCGTCACATGCGGGCGGATCGCGTCATGCTCCAGCGCCGCCGGCAGGATCGCCATCGCAGCACCACGGCGGGCGGTGGTGAAGTGATTGGACCAGAAATCCACCAGCCGGTCCCTGAAGGGCTGCGGCGAGGTCAGCCGCCGCGCGGCCCAGGCCGTCGTCTCGCGCCGGATCAGGCCGGGGAGGGGCGTGCTGTCCGGCAGGACGATGCCGTTCCCCTCCAGCGCGGCCCGGTATTGCGGCGCGCGGGTCTGGGCGATTCCGGCGGCCTCGTCGCGCAGCACCAGGTGGCTGAGCTGGGCGATGACGGCCTCCTTGGCCGTCAGGCCGGGCGGCGATGCGCCGGGCTCGCGGATCTGTGCCGCAAGCCAGGCCTCCGGCGCCTCCGGCGGCGATTCGCCGAGTCGGAGGCCCAGGCCGAACCGGATCGGCGCGATGTGGCTGCGGATGCTCACGGCGAAACCTTTAGCACGCCGGCGCGCCGGGCGGCGCGGGGCGTGGCGCGGGCGCCGTTACGAAGGGTGACGCGCCTTGCCCCGCGTCGTTCACAGTGTGGCCATGCGGCCGCGCTGGGCTGCTTCGGCGGATACGCGCTTGCAAAACCGGGCGGGAGAGGGCATCTCCGCGCCGCACATAGCTGATTCGGCACTATCGGGCGGGCACCTCGGGCGGAACGGCCCCTGGGGACGCCCGCTTTCGTCCATGGAGGCCCGTCGTGGCGCGCACCCCGCTCGAGAAGATCCGCAACATCGGTATCACGGCGCATATCGACGCCGGCAAGACGACCACGACCGAGCGCATCCTCTATTACACCGGCAAGTCCCACAAGATTGGTGAGGTGCACGACGGCAACACCACCACCGACTACATGGAGCAGGAGCGGGAGCGGGGCATCACCATCACCTCCGCCGCCGTGACGGCCGAGTGGAAGGGCCACCGCATCAACGTCATCGACACCCCCGGCCACATCGACTTCAACATCGAGGTGAACCGGTCGCTGCGCGTGCTCGACGGCGCGGTGTTCGTGATCGAGGGCGTGGCCGGCGTGCAGCCGCAGTCCGAGACCAACTGGCGCCTGGCTGACCGCTACAACGTCCCGCGCATCATCTACATCAACAAGCTGGACCGCACCGGCGCCGACTTCTTCCGTGCCGCCGCGACGCTCACCGAGAAGCTCGGCATCAACTGGGTGACCCTGCAGCTGCCGATCGGCATCGAGGACACGCTGAAGGGCGTGGTGGACCTCGTCGAGATGAAGGCGCTGATCTGGGAGGGCGACGAGCTCGGCGCGAAGTTCCATGAGGCGCCGATCCCGGACGATCTCAAGGACCAGGCCGCCGAGTACCGCCAGAAGCTGCTCGACACCGTCGTCGGCGTCGACGAGGCGGCGATGGAGGAGTATTTCGACAAGGGCGACGTCTCGGTCGAGACCCTGAAGAAGTGCATCAAGAAGGGCACGATCAGCGGCGAGTTCCGCCCCGTGGTCTGCGGCTCCTCCTTCAAGAACAAGGGCGTGCAGCCGCTGCTCGACGCGGTGATCGATTACCTGCCGAGCCCGGTGGACATCGAGGGCATCAAGGTGGCGCCGGAGGAAGGCCAGGACGAGAACGCGGAGCGCCGCGTGATCCCGGCCGACGAGAACGCGCCCTTCGCCGGCCTCGCCTTCAAGATCATCAACGACAAGTACGGCAACCTGACCTTTGTGCGCGTGTATCGCGGCGTGCTGCGCTCCGGCGACACGGTGCTGAACACGACCAAGGAGGGCAAGGAGCGCGTCGGCCGCATGTTCCAGATGCACGCCGACAAGCGCGAGGAGATCAAGGAGGTCTTCGCCGGCGACATCGCCGCTTTCGTCGGCCTGAAGGACACCGGCACCGGCGACACGCTCGCCTCCGCCGAGGATCCGGTGGTGCTGGAGCGCATGGCCTTCCCGGTGCCGGTCATCGACATCTCGGTCGAGCCGAAGACCAAGGAAGGCGTCGAGAAGATGACGCTCGGCCTGCAGAAGCTGGCCGGCGAGGATCCCTCGCTGCGCCTGCGCACCGACCAGGAGAGCGGCCAGACCATCCTCTCGGGCATGGGCGAGCTGCATCTCGAGATCATCATCGACCGCCTGAAGCGCGAATACGGCGTGGACGCGAACATCGGCGCGCCGCAGGTGGCGTACCGCGAGACGATCACCCGCCCGCACACCGAGACCTACACCCACAAGAAGCAGTCGGGCGGCTCGGGCCAGTACGCCGAGGTGAAGATCGAGTTCGAGCCGCTCGAGCGGAACGCCGGCATCCACTTCGAGAATGCCGTGGTCGGCGGCTCGGTGCCGAAGGAATACATCCCGGCGGTCGAGAAGGGCATCAAGGTGCAGGCCGACACCGGTGTGCTCGCCGGCTTCCCGACGGTGGACTTCAAGTACCGCCTGGTGGACGGCAAGTACCACGACGTCGACTCCTCGGCGCTGGCCTTCGAGATCGCGGCCAAGGCCTGCTTCCGCGAGGGCATGAAGAAGGCGAGCCCGGTCATCCTGGAGCCGATCATGGACGTTGAGGTCACCACGCCGTCCGACCATGTCGGCGACGTGGTCGGCGACCTGAACCGCCGCCGCGGCGTGATCCAGAGCCAGGACATGGCCGGCACCAGCGTCATCGTGCGCGCCCATGTGCCGCTGAAGGAGATGTTCGGCTACATCTCGAACCTCCGCGGCATGACGAAGGGCCGCGCGAGCTTCTCGATGCAGTTCCACCACTACGATCCCGTGCCGCGCAACGTCGCGGACGAGATCATGAAGAAGAGCGCCTGATCCTCTTCCTCTCCCGCTCGCCTCTCCCTCCCCCGCAATGCGGGGGAGGGCCGGGGTGGGGGCCGCGCCAGCTTTCCCGGAGCCGGGCTGTTCAGCCCTTCCCGCGGCCAGACAGCGCCTTTGGCGCCTTCGGCGGCAGCGCCGCCACGTAACGTGCCGCGAAGGCGATCCACGCCTCCAGCCCCGCATCCTCCGCCGCATCCGGGTCCACCAGCACGAAGCCGCGCATCGGCTTGCCGGTGAAGTCCATGATCCGCGTGCCAGGCCGCGCAAGCGCCTCCGCCTCCAGCTCCCGTCCCACCCGGAACATGAAGCTGTCCTTGGCGATGCCGCAGAGCATGTTGCCGTTCAGCATCCAGCAGATGCCGCCGAACATCCGCTTCTCGACCAGCCCGCGCCGCCGCGCGAGCGAAAGTCGGATCATGTCGGCAAGGTGCGGGTCGGCCGGCATCGCCGCTCAGCGCTTCATGAAGTGCGGCGCCAGGACGTCCAGCACCACGGTCCCGTCGCCCGCCTTCGCCACGCGATAGCGCAGCTTCACCACCGCCAGATGCGGCTTGCTGCGCATCGGGCGCACCTCCTCCACGATCACGCGCATCGTCACCGGCGTGTCGGGCTCCAGCGCCGCGGCCCAGGTCAGCTCTGCCCCGCCGGCGCCCTGGTTCACCTGCGAGACCAGGCCGCTGCGGATCAGATGGCCGACGGCTGCGGCGAAGGTATGGACGCCGCTGGCGACCAGCCGCCCGAAGATGGACCCCCGGGCCGCATCGTCGTCCAGGTGGAAGGGCTGCGGGTCGAAGCGGCGAGCGAAGTCGAGGACCTCCTCGCGCGTCAAGACGAAGCGGCCGAGGTCGAAGGCCTGGCCGGGAAGGAGCTCGTCGGCGGAGCGGATCGGGGTCATGCGCCGGACGCTAACGGCGCCACCGGCTTGCCGCCAGGGTCACGGCGCCGATAGGCTTGCGCCAGAGCAACAAGGGGAGGGGCGGCCATGCGTCGTCGCGACATGCTGGTCATCGGCGCCGGAGTGCTGGCGGCGCCGGCGGTGCTGGCACAGGGCGCCTGGCCGGCGCGGCCGGTGCGCCTGATCGTCCCCTTCATCCCAGGCTCCGCGCCCGACGTCATCGCGCGCAACCTGGCGGAGCGGATCGGCGCCTCGATCGGGCAGTCGGTCGTTGTCGAGAACCGCGGCGGTGCGGGCGGTAATATCGGCTTCGAAGCCGCGGCGCGCAGCCCGAATGACGGCTACACCATCCTGCTCGGCACCAATTCGCTGGTCATCAACCCCGCGCTGACCAGCCGCCGGCTCGGCTTCGACGCCTTCCGCGATTTTGTGCCGATCTCCGTCGCCTTCGCCATGCCGCATTGCCTGGTTGTGCCGATGCAGGGACCGCCGACCACTGCGGCGCTCATCGAGAGCCTCAAGGCGAACCCGGGCCAGAACTACGCCAGCGGCGGCAACGGCTCCGGCGCGCATCTCGCGGCCGAGCTGTTCAAGGCGGCAACGAAGGTCGAGGCGGTGCATGTGCCCTTCCGCGGCGCGCCCGACATCGTCAACAACGTGCTGGCCGGCAATGTCCAGTTCGGCTTCCCCACGCTCGCGACGGTGACGGAACTCATCAAGAGCAACCGGCTGCGGGGTCTTGGCGTGACCTCCGCGCAGCGCAACCACGCGCTGCCGGAGGTGCCGACGGTTGCCGAGACGGTGCCGGGCTTCGAAGTCGTCTCCTGGTTCGCGATCCTGGGCATCGCCGGCATGCCGCAGGACCCCGTGGTCAAGATCAACGCCGCCATCCAGGCGGCGCTGGCCGATCCCGCCTTCCGCGCCCGCACCACGGCGGATGGGAGCATTGCGGTCGGCATGGGTCCCGAGGAGTTCGCCACCTTCCTGCGCGGCGAAGCGGAGAAATGGGGCGAGGCGGTGCGCATCAGCGGCGCCAAGGTGGATTGAGGCGCGGCCTCAGGGCGCCCAGAGCGCCCGGCTTTGCCAGGGAGGCGGCACGATCAGCGTGCCGGGGGGCAGCGGCGGGCCGGCGCAAAGCTCCCGCGACTGCCAGGCGTCGCGCCAGGCCGCCGGCAGCGGATAGGGTGGCGCGACCTCGCGCTCCGTGCCGAAGCCGAGCCGCCCGTAATAGGCCGGGCTGCCCAGCACCAGCACGCGGCGGAGGCCTGCAACACGCAGCCGCGCCAGGCCTTCGCTGACGAGCGCGCGGCCGATGCCCCGTCGCTGCAGGGCGGGCGTCACGGCGAGCGGCGCCAGCAGCGCGAGCCGCTCCGCCGTGCCGCGGAGGGCGCAGGGCGTGAAGGCGACATGGCCGGCGATCCCGCCGCCGCGCAGCGCAACCAGCGAGAGCACGCCCGCGAGCTCCGACAGCGCCCGCACCACCGGCAGCATGTCCTCCTGCGGGAAGGCGGCGGCGTAGAGGGTCTCGATCGCGGGCTGATCCGCGGGGCCGGCCGGGCGGATCGCGTCGCCTTCGGTCACCGCCTTGCGCTGCGCATGATCCCGCGGGCGAGCATCACGCCCCAGATCAGCAGCGTCGCGACGCCCAGCACGCCGGCGATGGGGCGCGCGAAGAACTCCAGATAGTGGCCATCCGCCTTGATCATGGACTGCACGAAGGTCTGCTCCAGCATCTCGCCGAGCACGAGGCCAAGGATGAGCGGCGCAACGGGGATGCCGTGCTCCTCCAGGAACCAGCCGAACAGGCCCATGACCAGCATCAGCACGACGCCGTAGAGGCTGTTGGTCATGGCGAAGCTGCCGACGATGCAGAACAGCAGGATGCAGGGCAGCAGCAGGTTGCGCGGGGTGCGCAGCATCTGCCGCGCGCTCTTGATCGCCGCCCAGCCGAGCGGGAGCATGATCAGGTTGGCCAGGATGAAGATCAGGAACACGGAGTAGATGAGCTGCGGGTTCTCGGTGAACACCGTCGGGCCCGGGTTCATGTTCTTCATGTAGAGCACGCCGATCACGATCGCCGTGATCGAATCGCCGGGGATGCCGAAGACCAGGGCCGGGATCCACGCGCCGCCGAGGGCTGAGTTGTTCGCGGAGGTGCTGTCCACGATGCCCTCGACATGGCCCGTGCCGAACTTCTCCGGCTCCTTCGAGAAGCGCTTGGAGACGGCGTAGCTGATCCAGGCCGCGATGTCGGCGCCCGCGCCCGGCAGCGCCCCGATCACCGTGCCGATCACGCTGCCGCGGAGGAAGTTGAACCAGTAGCGGCGCCACACCGCGCCCAGGCCGCGGAACATGTCGCCGACCTGCTGCACCACCACATGGCCCGCATCGCGCACGGTGACGGCGCCGCGCAGCAGCTCGCTCACCGCGAACATGCCGATCATCGTCGCGATGAAGTTGATGCCCTGCATCAGCTCCACCTCGCCGAAGGTGAAGCGCGGGAAGCCGGCGGATGGGTCGATGCCGACGGTTGCCAGCAGCAGCCCGAGGAACAGCGAGAGGAAGCCCTTCACCGCGTCCGCATTGGTCAGGAAGACCGCGCAGGTGAGGCCGAGGCAGGCGAGCCAGAAATACTCGAAGGAGGAGAAGTTGATCGCGACCTCGGCCAGTGCCGGCGCGGCCGCGATCAGCACCACGACGCCGACCAGCCCGCCCGCGACCGAGAAGACCAGGTTCACCCCCATGTTGAGGTTGAGCTGGCCCTTCTTCGTCATCTCGTAGGATTCGTCGGCATAGGCCGCCGAGGCGGGCGTGCCGGGCATGCGCAGCATCGCGGCCGGGATGTCGCCGGCGAAGATCGCCATCGCCGTCGCCGTCACGATGGCGCCGAGCGCCGGGATCGGCGGCATGAAGAAGGTGACCGGCACCAGCAGCGCGGTCGCCATCGTGGCCGTCAGCCCCGGCATGGCGCCGACGAACATGCCGAACACCGCCGAGAGCAAGATCACCACCAGCACGGAGGGATCGAAGACGAGCCCGAAGGCCTGGATCAGCGCATCCATCGCCGCACCGTCACAGCAGCGGGTCCATCAGGCCGCGCGGCAGCGGCACGCGCATCAGCCCGCTGAAGAACCAGTGCACCGCCAGCGTCACGCCGGCTGCGACGGGCAGGGCGACAAGCGGCCGCGCACGGAACCAGAGCGCCAGCGCCAGCAGGATCGCGAAGGCCGTCGGGATGAAGCCCAGCCTGTCCGAGGCCAGGACGTAGAACAGCGTGGCACCCGGGATCAGCAGGAACGAAACGAGCTTGGCCGGGTCCCGCATCCAGCCATCCACGGCAACGAGCGGCGCACGCTGGCGGAGCCCGCGCAGCACCAGCATGGCCCCGCACAGCGCGATCCCGCAGGCGAGGATCCGCGGGAACAGGTTCGGCCCGTAGTCCTGCCCCGGGAAGGCGGGGAAGAAGGTGGTCATCCACCACACCCAGCCCGCGAACCCGAGGAGGATCGCGCCGAGCAACGCGTCGTTCAGCCGCATGCCCGGCGTTGTCCTTCGTTGCTGGCGGTCCGATTCACGGCGTCGGCCTCCGGCACGTGCCGATCGGACCGCAGGCTCAGCCGCGCGCCAGGCCAGCGCCGCGCATCGCCTCGCCCATGGCGCGGTCGCCTTCCGCCATGAAGCGCGCGAAGCCCTGCGGATCGGCGTAAATCATGCCGAAGCCCCGCTGCGTCATGAAAGTCTTGAACTCCTGGTCGTCGAAGACGGCCTTGAGCGCCGGCACCAGCACGCCGGCGACCTCCGCCGGCAGGCCCTTCGGCGCGGCGATGCCGCGCCACGCCCCGACCGAGTAGTTGATGCCGAGCGTCTCGTTCAAGGTCGGCACGCTGGCGAACATCGGGTTGCGCTCCGGCGCCATGATCGCCAGCGCCTTGGCGCGGCCGGCATCGATCATCGCGCGCGCTTCCGGCACCGAGCAGGTGACGATGTCCACGCCGCCCGCGGCCAGTTCCTGCATCGCCGGCGCCGCGCCGTTGGAGGGCACCCAGCGCACATGGTCCCCCTTCAGCCCCATCGCCTGCAGCCAGCCCACCAGCGCCAGGTGCCAGATGCCGCCCTGGCCCGTGCCGCTGGCCTTGAAGGTGCCGGCGGGGCGGGACTTGATGGCATCCGCCAGCGCCTTGATGTCCTGGAAGGGCGAATCGTGCTTCACCTGCACGCCCGGCGGGTCGGAATTCATCAGCGCCAGCGGCGTGTAGCTCTCGGGGTTGAGCTGGGTCAGCCCCTGCCAGTGCATCATGGTGATCTCGACCGTGATCATCCCGATCGTGTAGCCGTCGGGCGCCGCCGTCGCGATCGCGCTGTGGCCGACGACGCCGGACCCGCCGGTGCGGTTCACCACGTTGAAGGGTTGCCCGAGCCGCCGCTCCAGCATGGCCGCGACGATCCGTGCCGTGGCATCCGTGCCGCCGCCTGCACCCCAGGGCACGACCATCTGCACGGGCCGGTTCGGGAAGCGCGCCTGGCCGAGGGCGGGCAGGGCGAGCAGGCCGCCCGAGGCAGCGAGCAGCGTGCGACGGGCCAAGGCGCTGGAACGCGGTGCGGACATGACAGCTCTCCTCCATTGCGCCGCCGGTTCGGCCCGGCGCGCTTGGCGGAGAGGCTAGGCCGGCTTGCGGCGTTGCATCAAGCCGCCCGAGGCGCCTCCGGGCGGACCACCAGCAGCGTCCCGTCCACCGCCTCCACCCGCACCAGCGTGCCGGGCTCGGGCATCTCGACCCCGCGCGGCAGGCGCGCCGGCCAGTCGCTGTCGCCGAGCCGCACGCGCAGCCCGCCCGCCTCCGTGGACACGACGACGGCATGGCGCCCGGCGAGCCCGGCTTCCGGGGCGTTCACCCGGTGCGAGGGCCCGCCGCGCGGCCGCACCTTCAGCGAGAGGCCGATGCCGGCGGCGAGTAGCACCAGGAACACCAGCACCGCTCCCGCGAAGCCGGGCGCAAAGAGCAGCAGCGCAAGCCCGGTGCCGATCGCCGCGATACCCGTCCAGAGCAGATAGACGCCCGGCAGCAGCAGTTCCGCCGCGAGCAGCGCGAGTCCGACCAGGATCCAGATCAGCCCCGGGTCCATGGATTCCCACTCGCCGTGGCCGGTGGCGGCGCGGCACCCGGGCCATCGCCCGCGGCCGGCCCGCGCAGCAGTTCCATGGCCTGCACGACGCCGCCGGCCAGCGCCGAGCTCTCCATCGGCACGATCACCAGGCGCGATGTCGGGTTGGCCGCGATCGCCTCGAAGGCGCGGACGTATTTCTCGGCGACGAAGTAGCGCAGCGCGTCGCCGCCGGACCCTGCCGCCGCCTCCGCCACCATGCGGGTCGCGTTCGCCTCCGCCTGGGCCAGCCGCTCGCGCGCCTCGGCGTCGCGCATCGCTGCGTCGCGCCGGCCTTCCGCGGCCAGCACCAGCGCCTGCTTCTCGCCCTCGGCCCGCGCCACGGTGGCGCGGCGCTCGCGCTCGGCGGTCATCTGCAGATTCATCGCGCGAACCAGGTTGTCCGGCGGCTCGATCTTGCGGATCTCGACGCGGCTGACCTTCACGCCCCAGGGCTCGGTCGCGCCGTCCAGGATGTTGAGCAGGGAGGTGTTGATGCGGTCGCGGCCCGACAGCGTCGCGTCCAGGTCCATCTCGCCCACCACCGCGCGGATGTTTGTCATCGCCAGGCTCGTCAGCGCCAGGGCAAGGTCCTGCACGGCATAGGCGGCCTTGGCCGGGTCCATCACGCGGTAATAGACGATCCCGTCGGTGGCGACCGTCGCGTTGTCGCGCGTGATCACCGCCTGCTCGGGGATGTCCAGCACCACCTCCTGCACGTTGAGGCGGCGGCCGATGCGATCCACATAGGGAATGATGAGGTTCAGGCCGGGCTGCAGCAGCCGCGTGAAGGCGCCGAAGCGCTCCACCGACCACACCTCGCCCTGCGGCACGGTGCGGATGCCCTGCGCGACCGTGACGACGGCAAGCAGGACGAGCGCGACCAGCACGATGGTCGCGAGCGGGAATTCATCCATGCGGCGACTCGGAGCCTCCCTGCCGTTCGCGCAACAGTAGCGCAGCCCCCTCTTTTCCGCGCGCCTGATCGCCGCCAGCATCGCAGCGCGTCCGTGGCGGGGAGGAGCGATCGTGGCGGCCGGGCCGAAGCAGAACCTGCTGTTCATCCTGTCCGACGAGCACAGCCCGAAGGCGCTGGGCTGCGCCGGGCATCCCTTCGTCCAGACGCCGAACCTGGATGCGCTCGCCGCGCGCGGCACGCGCTTCACCGCGGCCTACACGCCCTCACCGATCTGCGTGCCGGCCCGCGCCGCGCTGGCGACCGGGCGGAACCTGCATGCGATGGGCCGCTACTTCGACAATGCCGATCCCTATGACGGCCAGGTGCGGTCCTGGCATCACGCGCTGCGCGAGTCGGGGCATGAGGTGGTCTCGATCGGCAAGCTGCATTTCCGCGGCCTGCCCGGTGACGACCACGGCTTCACGGAAGAAAAAATCCCGATGCATGTCGTGGACGGCAAGGGCGACCTGCTCGCGTTGATCCGCGACGAGACGGCGCCGCCGCGCCAGGGTGCGGCCAAGATGTCGAAGGCCGCGGGCCCGGGCGAGAGCGACTACACCCGCTATGACCGCGACATCTGTGCCGCCGCGCAGATCTGGCTGCGGGAGAAGGCGAAGCAGCCGGCGGAAAAGCCCTGGTGCCTGTTCGTCTCCCTGGTGACGCCTCACTTCCCGCTCACCGCGCCGCCCGAGCATTTCTACCGCTACCCGCCCGAGGTCGTGGGCATGCCGAAGCTCTACGAGAAGACCGAGCGGCCGACGCATCCCTTCGTGCGGGACTATGCGGCGATCGTTCCCTACGATGCCGCGGTGAAGGACCAGGCGACGACGCAGCGCATGATGGCCGGCTACTACGGCCTGGTGTCCTTCATGGACGAGCAGGTGGGCAAGATCCTGGCGGCGCTGCAGGAGAGCGGGCTCGGCGCGAACACCCGCGTCCTCTACAGCTCCGACCACGGCGACAATGTCGGCGCGCGCGGCCTCTGGGGAAAGTCGGTGATGTACGAGGAAGCGGTCGGCGTGCCGATGATCCTGGCCGGTGCCGGCGTGCCGGAAGGCGCCACCTGCGCGACGCCGGTGAGCCTGACGGACGTCTACGCCACCGTGCTCGACGCGGTGGGCTGCGCGGAGGCGCCGCCGCCCGGCTCGACCTCGCTCTTCGACATCGCGCAGGGGCTGGATGCCGGGCGGCGCGTGATCAGCGAGTATCACGCCAGCGGCTCGCGCGAAGCGGCCTACATGCTGCGCGACGGGCGGTGGAAATACGTTCGCTACGTCACCTACCGGCCGCAGCTGTTCGACCTCGCCGCCGACCCGGAGGAGCTGCGCGACCTCGCGGGCGACCCGGCCGCGACGATGGACGAGACGCTGCTGGAGCTGAAGCTGCGCGAGACGCTCGGCGAGGAGGTCGCCACGCTGGACGCGGCCGTGAAGGCCCGGCAGGCCGAGATCCTGGCGGCGAATGGCGGGCGCGAGGCGGTGATGGCGCGCGGCGACCTGCCCTATTCGCCGCCGCCCGGGGTCCGCCCCGCCTGGAGCTGAGCCTCTTCTCTCGACCGGTCGTCTCAGCGCAGGTCGTTGTCGCGCAAGGATGGCGCGCCCTTGTGGTCCGTGCGGGAGGCCAGCGCTTTGTCCAGCGCCCGCCGCGCCTTCTCGAGCGCGCCGTCGATGGCCAGCGGAATGGTCGCCGCCTGGTGGGTGACCGCCACGGGCTGGTGGTGGGTCGGCCGCGCCTCGATCATGCAGCGCTTGTCGGCGGGGCCGTGCTTGCCGGCGTTGACGTCGCCGAGATGCACCTCGACGCGCGTCAGATGCGCGGCGAAACGCTCGAGCCCCGCGCCCACCGCGGCCTCCACGCGGCCGGTGAAGTCGTCGTCGCCGGCGGTGTCGTGGGTGTTGATCTGGATGCGCATGATCGTCTCCTTCCGCATTCCAACGCAGCCGCCTGCCCGCGGTTGAGGGCCTACAGGTCGCCCAGCAGCCGCGGCAGGAACAGCGCCAGTTCCGGCACGAAGGTCACCAGCAGCAGCGCGCTGAGCATCGCCAGCACGAACCACACCACCCAGGGCACGGTGGATTCGATGGAACAGCCCGCAACCTTGCAGGTGACCATCAGGTTCACCGCCATGGGCGGCGTGAAGGCGCCGATCGCCACGTTCATGGTCAGCACGATGCCGAACCATGTCAGGTCCCAGTCGAACTGCCGCGCGATGGGCAGCAGCACCGGCAGGAAGACCAGGAAAATGGAGATGGCGTCGATCAGCATGCCGGCCACCAGGACCAGCAGCGTGATCATCATCAGCATCAGGATCTCGTTGCCGGTCAGCCCCACCAGAAAGCGCGCCAGCGCATCGAAGGCGCCGACGGTCGCGCCGGCATGGGCGAAGATGCTGGCCAGCGCGACGATGATCAGCACCACCGCGCTGATCTCCGCCCCGTCGCGCAGCACCGCGTACACGTCGCGCGGCCGCAGCACGCGATAGACGAAGACGCCCACGAACAGGCCGTAGAAGACCGCGACCACCGCGGCCTCGGTCGGGGTGAAGGCGCCGGAGCGCAGGCCGCCCAGGATGACCACCGGCGCCAGCAGGCCCCAGATCGCCTCCTTGAAGCTCTTCCAGAGCGGCGGGCGGTCGTCGCTGAAATCGGGCAGGCCGAAGCCGTGGATGCGCGCGAGCAGCACCGCCGGGATCAGCAGCGCGAGCCCGGCCAGCACGCCGGGGATCAGCCCGCCCACGAACAGCGCCGGCACCGAGACGCCGGGCACCAGCACCGCATAGACGATAAAGGGGATCGAGGGCGGGATCAGCACGGCGGTCGAGCCCGCGGCGGCGATCAGGCTGGCGGCATAGGGGCGCGGATAGCCCTGCCGCAGCATCGCCGGCAGCATCACCGCGGCGACGGCCGCGGCATCCGCCGCACCCGATCCGCTGATGCCGCCCAGCACCATGCAGACCAGCACGGCGACGATCGCCAGCGCGCCGGTGCGCCGCCCGACCAGCGCGGCGGCGAAGTTCACCAGGCGTATCGCGACGCCCGCACGCTCGAACACCAGCCCAGCGAGGACGAACATCGGCAGCGCCAGCAGCGGATACTTGGCGATGCCGGTCCAGATGTTGGTGGGCAGCGCCATCACGCCGAGCCCCTCGATGGCGATCACGAGGAAGCCCGAGACGCCGAGCGAGACGCCGATCGGCACGCCCAGGAACAGCAGGATGAAGAAGACGCCGAGAAGGATCAGCGAGCCTTCGAGGGCCACGGTCCTAGAGCCCCACCCGCAGCACGCGCCACATCCGGCCGAGGATGCGCAGGCAGATCACGACAGAGAGCAGCGGCATCCAGACGGTGTAGTACCAGGACGGCACGCCGAGGCCCGGCGTCAGCACCTCGAAGCGGTATTCGTCCCAGGTGTACCAGGCGCCGAGCCAGGCCACGGCGCCGAACACGAAGAGACAGGTGAGCAGCACGAGGATCTCGACCCGCCGGGCGTTCCGGGGCGCCAGCCGCTCGGTGAAGAAGGTCATGCGGATGTGCCGGTCGGCGCCGAAGGCGGCCGCGGCGCCGACGAAGGTCATCACCACCATCAGCGCCACCGAGTATTCCTCGGTGAAGGCGAAGGAGACGTTGGTGAAGTAGCGCACCACCACGTTGCCGAAGGTGATGAGCGCGAGCACGCCCATGATCAGAGCGCCGACCGCCCCTTCGATGGTCACGGGAATGCGCGGCGGCGCTTCCCCGAGCTTGAGGCCCGGGGCCTGGAGATCGGCGTGCTCCGACATGGCGGATGTCCCGGAAGGGGCGGGCGGCGCAGCGCCGCCCGCGTCAGGAAGGGATCAGGCGCGTGCGCCGCGCACAGCGGCCTCGGCGCGGCGCACCAGGTCGGTGCCGACCGTCTGCGCCCACTTGTCGTAGACCGGGCGCGTCACCCGTCCGAAGGCCGCCTTCTGATCGTTGTCGAGCGTGGTCACCGTGACCCCGCGCCGGACCATCTCCTCGATCGAGGAGCGGTCGCCGTCGATGCCGATGCCCTTGCGGCTGGCTGCGATCTGCGCCTTCGCCGCATCCCTCGCGCAATCCATGATCAGCGTGCGGTCGGCCGGGGAGAAGCTGTCCATCACCTGCTTCGCCACCACGAACAGGCCGGCATCGGCCACGTAGTTCCAGATCGTCAGCTGCTTCTGCGCCAGCGTGTCCATGCGGAAGGCGAGGAACAGGTTGATCGGGTTCTCCTGCCCGTCCACCGCGCCGGTCGAAAGCGCCGGCTGCAGGTCCGCGAAGGACATCTGCACGGGGTTGGCGCCCATCGCGGTGAAGATCTCGCTGAAGATGGCGCCGGCGGCGAAGCGGATCTTGAGGCCGCGCATGTCCTCCGGCGTGCGGATCGGGCGGCGGGAATTGGAGATCTCGCGGAAGCCGTTCTCGCCCCAGGCCACCGGCACCACGTCGCGCCGCGCGACGGTCGCGAACAGCTCCTCGCCGATCGGGCCGTTGATGATCGCGTCGAAGCCGCGATGGTCGTTCAGCAGCCAGGGCAGGGAGAACAGGTTCATCTCGCGGATCTGCGGCGAGATGTTGATGGTGGAGAAGACCGCGAATTCGACCACGCCCTGGCGCATCGCCACCAGCTCGCGGGTCTGGTCGCCGCCGACCAGCTGGCTGCCCGGATAGACCTTCAGGTTGATCTTCCCGCCGCTGCGCTGGGTGACCATGTCTGCCCACTGGAACGCGCCCTCGGAGAGCGGGATCGGCCGGTTGCCGACGACCGAGAGCTTGTATTCGGGCTTGTACTGCTGCTGGGCGCGCACGCGCTGCGGGATCGCGAGCGGGGCGGCCGCGGCGGCGAGCAGCGCCGCGCGACGCGTCAGGCGCATGGTCATGTCGGTGTTCCTCCCAAACAGTTCGCCGCGGATGCCGGCTTGCGGCGCAGCATGGCCGCGGGTCCCGCGTCCGGGCAAGGGGTAGTGGTCGCTTCCCAGGCGGACCGATTCAGACCTCCGGGTCTGAAGCCCCTCCGGTCATCGAGCCGCAGACGCCTCGTCATGCCCGCCCTGGCCGGTCATCCGCGCCCAGGCCTGGAAGCGCGGGCTGGCCGGCAGGCGGCCTTCCTGGATGAGGCGCCGCCACTCGGCGCAGGCCTCCACGAAATACGGCACCGAGCCCGGGAACATCGCCAGGCTGATCGCCTCGGCCATCTCCTCCTCGGGCACGGCATCGGCATAGGCCGCTTCGAGATGCCAGCCGAAGGGACGCCAGCGCGCCCGGCAGACCTGCACCGCGAGGCCCGCCAGATGCACCAGCCGCATCGGCGCGTCCGGCGCGACCCGGCGCAGCGCGGCGAGGTAGGCAGCACCGGGATCGAAGGGCGCAAGCTGCCGCGCCCAGTCCCGCGCGGCGAAGTCGAAGGCCTCGGCGCCGATCGCCAGCGCCGCCGCGGCGAAGGCGGCGCCGATCCCCGCATCCGTCCCGCCCGCATCGCGGAATTTCTGGATGTGATGCGTCGCGACACGCTCATCCGTCGCCGACAGCACGGCGAGCCAGACGAATTCGCGGTCGTGATGCGAGAGGACGCGGTCGTCCAGCGCCAGCGCCGTGTAGGCCGCGTCATAGCCCTCCAGCAGCTTCGGGAAGGCCAGCGCCATCAGCCCGTGATGCGGCAGCAGATAGCCGCGCTTGGCGCGCACGGCGGCGAGCCGCGCCTCCAGCTCGGCCGCCGTCTCGTCGCTCATTGCGCGGTGATGTTCGCGCTGCGCGCGATCTCGGCCCAGCGCGGCACCTCGCTGGCGACCATCGCCGAGTAGTCCGCGGGCGACATGCGGTTCGGCGCGGCGCCGAGCACCGCGAGCCGCTCCACCGTGGAAGGCGTGTTGAGCCCCTCGACGAGCGCGGCGTTCACCTTCGCCGCAGCCTCGGCCGGCATCCCCGCCGGGCCGGACAGGCCGAACCAGTTGGAGGCGACCAGCGTCGGGAAGCCGAGCTCCGCGACGCTCGGCACCTGCGGCCAGCGCGCGGCGCGCTCCGCGGTGGTGACCGCGAGCAGGCGCAGCCGGTCGTTGTTGCCGATGTCGGGCACCGCCGCGATCAGCCCCTCGACATTGCCCGCGATCACGTCCGTCACCGCCGGCGCGCTGCCGCGATAGGGCACATGCGTGATGTCCACCCCCGCCGCGCGCTTCAGCAGTTCGAGCTTCACATGGGAGGAGGTGCCGACGCCGGTGGAGCCGAAGCGCACCGCGCCCGGCTGCGCCTTCGCCCGTGCCAGCAGGTCCTGCAGGCTGTTGAAGGGGCCGGCGGCGGAGACGGCGACCGCGCTCGGCACCGCCGCGATCAGCGCGACATGCCGGAAGTCCTTCACGCTGTCGTAGGTGATGTTGGTGTTCACCGCCGGGCCGATCGCCTGGCTCGCGATGTTCGACAGGATCAGCGTGTAGCCGTCCGGCGCACCGCGGGCGACGGCGAGGGAGCCGACCGCCCCGCCCGCGCCCGCGCGGTTCTCCACCACCACGGCCTGGCCGATGCGCTGCTCGATCTCGCGCGCGGCGAGGCGGCCGAGCAGGTCGGCGGTGCCGCCGGGCGGGAAGGGGACGACGATGGTCAGCGGCCGCGCCGGCCATGCCTGGGCGAAGGCCGGCCGCGCCAGCGGCGCAAGGGCGATGGCGGCGAGCAGGCTGCGGCGGCGCATGGCGGAATCCCTCCCTGGTTCGGGCGCAGCCTGCCCAAGCCCGGCCGGCCGGTCCAGCCCGGGGCAGGGCAGGCGGGGCGTGGCTTTCCCCGACCGTCGTCCTTGAGGGATGATTCACCCCCATTCAGCCAGAATGAGAGCAATCGCTCCCCTTTTCCCGTTGATCGGGACAAGAGTTTTCGGCATCTTGCTGCCGCAGAGGGATGGCTTCGCTGCGATGACCTATATCCGCCCGCGCACCGCGCTCGAGACGATGCTGGCCGAGATCGCGCAGGCCGCGCGGCGGCCCCTGCCCGACAGGGACAAGGCGGTGGCCGAGGCCATCGGCGCCTTCGTCACCCGCGCGGACCTGCTGGACGGCCGCGACTGCCCCTGCTGCCCGGACCGCTATGTCCGCCACCTGCTGCACAGCGATCCTGACGGCGGCTACGCGGTGGTCGCGCTGGTCTGGCGCCCCGGGCAGATGTCGCCCGTGCATGCCCACCGCACCTGGTGCGCCTTCGGGGTCCACAGCGGCGTGCTGACGGAGAGCTACTACACACCCGGCAACCCGCCGGTGCCGAGTGCCACGAAGCTGCTGGCGCCGGGGGCCACGAATCACGGCCCCGCCGATCCGCTTCTGATCCATCGCCTTGCCAATCTCGGCTGCGGCAAGGCCCTGTCCGTGCACTGCTACGGCGTCGGCTATGACCGCTTTGGCGACAGCGTGAACGAGGTCTTCGCCGCCTGAGCGGTTCGCGTCGGAGCGCCGGGCGGCTACATCCGGCGGCGTGGTCCCTTCGCGAAACACCCTGATCGGCCTGGGCTTCGGCCTGGCGGCCGCATTCGCCTGGGGCGCGCAGGCCGTGGTTATGCGCAGCGGCACCCTGGCCGGCTACTCCCCGCTCGACCTCGCCAGCCTCCGCTACCTCGCGGCCGGGCTCGTGCTGGCGCCCTTCGCCTGGCGCGCCCGGCACGAACTGGCCCGCATCGGCCTGCCGCGGCTGCTGGCGCTGGCGGCGACGGGTGGGGCGGGGAATGCGCTGCTGTTCGGCTGGGGGCTCGTGCACGCGCCGGCCAGCCATGGCGGCACCGTGGCGCCGATCACTGCCGCGGTGATGGGCGCGGTGCTGGGCATTCCGCTGCTGCGGGAATGGCCGACTCGCGGGCGGATGCTGGCGATCGGCGTGCTTGTGGCCGGCGTGCTGCTGATCGGCAGGGACGGCGTGGCCGGCGCGCATCCCGGCGCGTGGCGGGGCGACCTGATCCTGGTGGCGGCCGGCACGGTCTGGGCGGCCTTCACGCTGCTGCTGCGCCGCTGGCAGGTGCCTGCGCTGGCGGGGAACGCCGCGCTCTGCGGCCTCTCGGCGCTGATCCTGCTGCCGCCCTGGCTGGCGCTGGGCGGCGGCGCGGTGCCGAACCTGCCGTTGGAGATGGCGCTGCTGCAGATGGCGGCGCAGGGCCTGATCGCGTCGGCGCTGGCGACGACGCTCTATGCGCGGGCGGGCGAGCTCATGGGCGCGACGCGCACCGCCTGCCTCACCGCACTGGTTCCGGTGATGGCGGTTATCCTGTCCGTGCTGGTGCTGCGGGAGCCGCTGGGCGCGGCGAAGCTGGCCGGGGTGGTGATGGCCGTGGGCGCGATGCTGGTGGCCGTGCTGTTCACCGGCCGCCGACAGGCGCCGCGCTGATCACTTGGCGCCGATGCCCTGCCTTGCCCAGGCGGGCGTGCCGGAGCCGGTCAGCGCAGCCAGCCGGTCGCGTGCCAGCATGCGTTCACGCATCAGCCGCCGGACCACCAACTCGTCCGGCGCCGGGCGGGATTGCTCGGCGGCGATCATGCGGTCGAGATCGGCCTGCTGCTCGGTCAGGCGCCCGATCAGGCGCGAGCCGGGTAGGGCTCCGTCCATGTCGCCTCCACTTCCCGCCCGCGAGGCGGACTGCTCCCCAGGGTTGTGCCCGGCGGTCGCCGCCGCGACCGAAATCCGGGTTGCCCCCCTTATCCACACAATCCTACAGGCCGAGTCGCGGTTCAAGTCCAATCGCTGATTGTATCCACCTCCGAGTCGTCAATTTCACAAATTCGCACCTCGGTCAGCCAACCGCCCGTCTTTGCTGCATTTCGTAGCCCTGGTCCCGGGCTGGTATGCAATGCGCTGACGTTCGGGGTTGACAAACCGGACGCGGTTCATTCTGCACGCGATGGTTGTGTGGATGAAAGCCGCCCGGATCAGCCCGTTGCCACCGGGAGGGGCGGCTTCTCCACCATCACCTCGACGCCCTTCACGCCCGGGATTGTCTCGGCCAGGACGCGCAGCGCGCGCTTCACCTCATCGTTGCGGCAATAGCCGCGGAAGGAGACCACCCCGTCCGTGACCTCGGGGTAGATGAAGAAGGCGTCCACCCAGGGCTGCCCTCGCATCGCTTCCCCGAGCTGGCGGCGGATGCGCTCGTCCGGCGCGTCCTCGGCCAGGCTGCCCTCCGGCGCCATCAGCGCGCGGATCAGGTCGGCACGCGCGACGACGCCGACGAGCCGGCCGTCCCGTACGACGGGCACGCGCCGGATGCCGCGCTCCTCGAGGGCCTGGGCGATGACGCCGATCGGCGTGTCCTCCGTGGCGGTGACCAGGCCGGTGGTCATCACGTCGCGCGCCGTCTGGCCATGGGTGCGGGCGTAGCGCGCGGCCTGGCGGCCCGCCGGCGTGAAGAACTCAACCAGCCAGCTTCGCGGCGCGTCCTCCGGCGCGGCGAGGCGTCGGATCAGGTCGCTCTCGGTTACCATGCCGAGCAGCCGCCCATCCGCATCGACCACCGGTGCGCCCGAAATGCCGCGTTCCGCGAGGATGCGGGCCACGAGGGGCAGCGGCGTGTCCGGCGGCAGCGTGATCGGGTCGCGGGTCATCAGGTCTCGGGCGCGCATCGCCATCCTCCTCGGTCTGGTTATGTATCGAGATGGCGAAGTTCTCCCCGCTTCGCAAGAACGCGGGAAGGGGCGGCTGCTTTTGCGTGCATTGTCGCATTAAGGGTAATTTGCTCTTGCATTGTAATTATTTCTGCTGCAGTGTGCGCCCATGTCGCCGATCCCCGGATCGCCCGGATGCCCCATATGACACTAGGCCTGGAGCGTCGCCGCCAGCAGCGCAGCAGCGTCCTCAAGCGCGCCCAGCTCGCTTGCGGCGCGGCGCTCTATGACTGCTTCATCCTCGACAGCTCCGAGGCTGGCGTCCGCGTGCAGATGTCGGCACCCGTCGCCTTGCCCGAGCGGCTGGTCCTGCGGCTGGAGGGCGGGATCAGCATCCCGGCCGTCCATCGCTGGAGCCGCGGATCCGATGCCGGGCTGGAGTTCACGCCGGACAGCGCCACCGGGCGCGGGCCGATCGCCGAGCGCATCTGGTCCGTCCATGAGATGCTGCAGGAAGGCCGCACCGACGCGGCACTCCGCCAGCTGCGGACGGCTGCCTTCTTCGCCGATCCCGCCTTGGAGCAGGCGCTGGAGGATGTCGAGGCGGCGCGGGCGCGCCTGGCCGGCGCACTCCGCGCCGCCGCCATCGCGGCAAGCTGAGCCGGACTACACGCCGCGCCGGGCGGCCGCCCAGCTCGTCGTCACATGCGCGCAGGGCGCGGCCTCGCCCTCCGAGCGCAGCATCACCTCGCCATAGGACAGGGTGCGGCCCTTCCGGATCACCCGGGCCTCCGCGATCACCGCGCGCGGCGCCGGCGGGCGCAGGAAGGTGATGGCGAGGTTCGCGGTCAGGCTCTCGTCCTTCCCGCCGGTCAGCGAGAGCAGCGCCACCCACATCGCCACATCTGCCAGCCCCATCAGCGCGGGGCCGGAAACCGTGCCGCCCGGGCGCAGCAGGTCCTCGCGATGCGGCAAGCGGAGCGTCGCCTCCCCATCCGCGAAGCCGAGCACCTCCACGCCCCAGGCGCCGGCGAGCGGCACGCCTTCGCGCACCAGCGCCTGCATCTCCGCAACCGTCAGGCTCATGCGCCGGCGACCACCCGGCCGACACAGGCATTCCGGCCGATCCAGTAGCAGAGCTCCGCGGGGCGGGAGATGGCGTAGAGCGCCAGGTCGCAGCGCTGGCCAGGGGCGAGCGTGCCGCGATCGGTGAGCCCCAGCGCCGCCGCGGCGTTCACCGTGACGCCGCGCAGCGCCTCAACGACCGTCAGGCGGAACAGGGTGCAGCCCAGGTTGAGCATCAGCAGCAGCGACAGCGCCGGCGAGGAGCCGGGGTTGAGATCGGTCGCCAGGGCGATCCTGAGGCCGGCGGCGCGCATCGCGGCGATGTCGGGCAGGTGCGTCTCGCGGATGAAGTAGTAGGCGCCCGGCAGCAGCACGCCGACCGTGCAGGCCCTCGCCATGGCCGCGATGCCGTCGGCGTTCGCATACTCGATGTGGTCGGCCGAGAGCGCGCCGTAGCGCGCCGCCAGTGCCGCGCCTTCGTCGTCGCGCAGCTGGTCGGCATGCAGTTTCACCGGCAGCCCCGCACGTCGCGCCGCGTCGAAGACCCAGGCGGTCTCCTCCGGCGTGAAGCCGATGGCGCTGTCGGTGAAGGCATCCACCGCATCGGCCAGGCCCTCGGCCGCGATGGCGGGTATGATCGCGTCCGCAACGTGACGCGCGTAGTCCGCGCGGCGGCCGGCATATTCCGGCGGGATCGCATGAGCGGCGAGGCAGGCGGTGACGAGCGAGACATCGCGGGCCGCGCCGACCCGCCGCGCCGCCCGCAGCATCCGCGCCTCCGTCTCGAGGTCGAGCCCGTAGCCCGACTTCACCTCGATGGTCGTGACCCCTTCGGCCAGCAGCGCATCCAGACGGGGCAGGGCGGCGGCGACCAGCGCATCCTCGCTCGCCTCTCGCGTCGCGCGCACGGTGGAGAGGATGCCGCCGCCGGCCTTGGCGATGGCCTCGTAGCTCGCGCCTTCCAGCCGCATCTCGAATTCGCGGGCGCGGTCGCCGGCGAAGACGAGGTGCGTGTGGCAATCGACCAGCCCCGGCAGGATCCATGCGCCGTCGCAGCGCGTGGTCTCGGCGGCGCCGGCCGGCAGGTCGGCGCGCTTTCCGACCCAGGCGATGCGGCCGTCCTTCGCGGCGACCGCGCCATCCTCGATCACGCCGAGGCCATTGCCCTGCATCGTGCAGAGATGGGCGTCGGTCCAGACCCGGTCGAAGCTCATCGCTGGTCCCCTGTCGCGCCGCGCAGGCGGCTCCAATCGGGCCGGAGCACGGACATCATCACCTCGTCGCGGTAGGCGCCGTGGAAGAAAGCGCTGCCGCGCATCACGCCCTCCTCCACGAAGCCCGCCGACGCATAGGCGCGCCGGGCCCGGACGTTCTCGGGATAGACGCCGAGCCACAGCCGGTGCACCGCGGTCTGCCCGAACACCGCGTCCATCACCGCGCGCAGCAGCGCCGCCCCGTCGCCGCGGCCGGCCTCGCCGACCACGATGCGCTTCAGCAGCGTCGCGTGCTCGGGCGAGGCCCAGTCGCGCAGGATCGCGAAACCGACGGGGGCATCTCCGCGCCGCGCGATGAAATACGCGTGCCGCCCATCCGCCATCGCGGCAAGGTGCCGCTCTTCAGTCCATTGGCCGACGAGCTGCGCATAGGCCGGGATGCGCTCGGTCTGCATGACGTAGGCGAGGTCGTCCGCATGCGCCCTCGCCAGGGCCAGGCCATTCACGCCGGCAGGTCCACCAGACGGGCGAAGGCACCGTGCTCGACCAGGCGCTTCGCGGCCTCGATGTCCGGCGCCATGGTGCGGTCCTCGTCCCAGCGCGCCGCGACGGCGCGCAGCGCGGCATGCGCCTCCTCCAGCGGCGGCGAACTGCGCAGCGGGCGGTGGAACTCCACGCCCTGCGCCGCGGCCAGCAGCTCGATGCCGAGGATCACGGCGAGGTTCTCCGCCATGGTGGCCAGGCGCAGCGCGGCGCCGGTCGCCATGCTGACATGGTCTTCCTGGTTGGCGCTGGTCGGCAGGCTGTCCACGCTGCGTGGCGTGGCGAGCGCACGGTTCTCCGCCACCAGCGCGGCCGCTGTGACCTGCGCGATCATGAAGCCGGAATTCACGCCGGAATCCGCGACGAGGAAGGCAGGCAGGCCGGAATTCAGGGCAGGATCGGTCAGCAGCGCGAGCCGCCTTTCGCTGATCGCGCCGAGCTCGGCCAGGGCGAGGGCGATGGTGTCGGCTGCGAAGGCGACGGGCTCGGCGTGGAAATTGCCGCCCGAGAGCACCTCGCCCTCGCCGACGACCAGCGGATTGTCGGTGACGGCATTGGCTTCGCGCAGCAGGGTCGCGGCGGCGTTGCGCAGCAGGTCGAGGCAGGCGCCGGCGACCTGCGGCTGGCAGCGCAGCGAATAGGGATCCTGCACGCGCGGATCGTCCACCCGATGGCTGTCGCGGATGGCACTGCCGGCGAGCAGCGCGCGCAGCGCGGCGGCACAGGCGATCTGGCCGGGCTGGCCGCGCAGCTCGTGGATGCGCGGATCGAAGGGCGTGTCGGAGCCGCGCGCCGCATCCACGCTCATCGCGCCGGCGACGAGCGCCGTCTTCAGCAGATCCTCCGCCGCGAACAGCCCGGTGAGCGCGATCGCCGTGCTGACCTGCGTGCCGTTGAGCAGCGCAAGCCCTTCCTTCGGCGCGAGATCGAGCGGCGCGAGCCCGGAAGCGGTGAGCGCCTCCGCCCCTCCGACCAGGCGCCCGCCGAGGAAGGCCTCGCCTTCGCCGATCAGCACGAGCGACAGATGCGCGAGCGGCGCGAGATCGCCCGAAGCGCCGACGGAACCCTTCGACGGGATGGCGGGCAGCACATCCTTCGCCAGCAGCGCGAGCAGCGCGTCCACCACCTCGGGCCGCACGCCGGATGCGCCGCGCGCCAGCGACATCGCCTTCAGCGCCAGGATCAGCCGCACCACCGGCGCCGGCAGGAACGGCCCGGTCCCGGCCGCATGGCTGCGCAGCAGGTTGAGCTGGAGCTGCGCGAGCCTGTCTGGCGGAATGCGCGTGGAGGCGAGCTTGCCGAAGCCCGTATTCACGCCATAGAGCGCCACGCCCGTCGCCAGCCGCCGCGCGAGCCCGTCGGCACTGTCGCGCACGACGCCGCGCCAGGCGGGATCGAGCGCGAGTGCGCCGCCGTCCAGGATGTCGCGGAGGTCGTGCAGTTTGGCGGCGCCGGGGGTGATCATCGTGTGCCCAGCATCGGCAAGTCGAGCCCGTATTGCCGCGCGCAGTCCTTCGCGATGTCATAGCCCGCATCCGCGTGGCGCATCACGCCTGTCGCGGGATCGTTCCACAGCACGCGGGCCAGCCTCCGCGATGCGGCCTCCGAGCCGTCGCAGACGATCACCATGCCGGAATGCTGGCTGAACCCCATCCCCACGCCGCCGCCGTGATGCAGCGAAACCCAGGTGGCGCCACTCGCCGTATTGAGCAGCGCGTTCAGCAGCGGCCAGTCGGAAACGGCGTCGGAGCCATCCAGCATCGCCTCCGTCTCGCGGTTTGGGCTTGCCACGGAGCCAGAATCCAGGTGATCGCGCCCGATCACGATCGGCCCGATCTCGCCCCGCGCCACCATCTCGTTGAAGGCGAGGCCAAGCTTGTCGCGCAGGCCGAGTCCCACCCAGCAGATGCGCGCCGGCAGTCCCTGGAAGGCGATGCGCGCGCGCGCCATGTCGAGCCACTGGTGCAGGTGCGGATCGTCGGGTATCAGCTCCCGCACCTTGTCGTCGGTCTTGCGGATGTCCTCGGGGTCGCCGGAGAGCGCGGCCCAGCGGAAGGGGCCGATGCCGCGGCAGAAGAGCGGGCGGATATAGGCCGGCACGAAGCCCGGGAAGTCGAAGGCGTTTTGCAGCCCCTCGTCCTTCGCCATCTGCCGGATGTTGTTGCCGTAGTCGAGCACGGCGCTGCCCATCTTCTGGAAATCGAGCATCGCCTGCACATGCGCGACCATGCTGTGCTTCGCGGCGGCGGCGACGGCGGCCGGATCGCTCTCCCGCTTCGTCTCCCATTCCGACAGCGTCCAGCCGGCGGGGAGATACCCGTTCACAGGGTCATGCGCGCTGGTCTGGTCGGTGACGATGTCGGGCACCACGCCGCGCTTCACCAGTTCTGGGAAGATGTCGGCGGCGTTGCCCAGCAGGCCGACGCTGATCGCGCGCTTCTCGTCGCAGGCCTTGCGGATCATCGCGAGCGCGGTGTCGAGATCATCCGCGCGGTGATCCAGATACTTCGTCTCCAGCCGCTTCTCGATGCGGGAAGGCTGGCACTCCACCGCCAGCACGCAGGCGCCGGCGAAGACGCCCGCCAGCGGCTGCGCCCCGCCCATGCCGCCGAGCCCGCCGGTCAGGATCCAGCGTCCGCGCAGGTCGCCGCCGAAATGCTGCCGCCCGGCCTCCACGAAGGTCTCGTAGGTGCCCTGCACGATGCCCTGGCTGCCGATGTAGATCCAGGAACCGGCCGTCATCTGGCCGTACATCATCAGCCCCTTGCGATCGAGCTCGGAGAAATGCTCCCAGCTCGCCCAGCGCGGCACGAGGTTGGAATTCGCGATCAGGACACGCGGCGCATCGGCATGGGTGCGAAACACGCCGACGGGCTTGCCGGACTGCACCAGCAGCGTGTGCTCCTCGTCGAGCCGCTTCAGCACCGACAGGATCGTCTCGTAGCTCTGCCAGTCGCGCGCGGCGCGGCCGATGCCGCCATAGACCACCAGCTCACCGGGCTTCTCGGCGACCTCGTCGTCGAGGTTGTTCATCAGCATCCGCATCGCCGCCTCGGTGGTCCATTGGCGGCAGGTGATGTCGAGGCCGCGCGGGGCGCGGATCGCGGGGGCGTTGCGGAAGCGTGCGGCGTCGGTCATGGCGGGCAGGCTACAGCGTGAAGCCGGCAGTCGTCACGCATTCGCCGCGCGCAGCGCGCGGTCGAGGTCGGCGTAGAGGTCCGCGGGATCCTCGATGCCGGTGGACAGGCGCAGCAGGTCGTCCGGGCAGGGTGAGCCGGCGCCCTCGATCGAGGCGCGATGCTCGATCAGGCTCTCCACCCCGCCGAGGGAGGTGGCCCGCTTCCACAGCTCGACACGCGCCGCGGTGCCGATGGCGTGCGGCGCACCGCCGCGGACCCGGATGCTCAGCATGCCGCCGAAGCCGCCCTGCATCTGGCGCTTTGCGATGGCGTGGCCGGGATGGCCCGGCAGGCCGGGATAGAGCACCTCGGCCACCGCGGGATGCACCGCGAAGCGTTCGGCGAGTTGCATCGCGGAGGCGCAGGCCGCGGGCACGCGCA
The DNA here is from genome assembly GCF_003173615.1 of Falsiroseomonas bella. Taxonomy (GTDB): domain Bacteria; phylum Pseudomonadota; class Alphaproteobacteria; order Acetobacterales; family Acetobacteraceae; genus Falsiroseomonas; species Falsiroseomonas bella. Next base: position 797,408 of record NZ_QGNA01000002.1, read on the forward strand.
AGGGCAGGGTGCGCATGCCGCGCAACAGAAGAAAGGCCTCGAGCGGGCCCAGGATCTGGCCGAGCATCGCGCGGTTCCGCCGGATGCGGTCCCACATCTCGTCCTTGCGCGCGGTCGCCAGCGCGCCGGCCACCACGTCGGAATGGCCGTTCAGATACTTGGTCGCCGCATGCATCACGATGTCGGCGCCATGCTCTATGGGCCGCGTCAGCAATGGCGTTGCGCAGGTGGAATCCACAGCCAGCAGCGCGCCGGCCTCATGCGCGATCCGCGCGGCGGCGGCGATGTCGGTGATGGACCAGAGCGGGTTGGCCGGCGTCTCCGCCCAGACCAGCATCGTCTCGCCCGGCCGCACGGCGCCACGCAGCGCCTCCAGGTCGGTCATGTCCACCAGCGTCACCCGAAGGCCCCAGCGCGTGCCATCCGTCAGCAGCCAGTTGCGCAGCGCCCAATACATCACGTTGGGCGCCACCACATGGTCGCCCGGCGACAGCGCGAGAAACACCGCCGTCGCCGCCGACATGCCGGAGCCGAGCAGCATCGCCGCCGGCGCGTCCTCCAGCATGGCGATCACCGCCTCGGCCTCGCGCACCGTCTCGTTGTCGGCGCGGCCGTAGATGTTCCCGCTGCGATACTGGTTGTCCGGGTCGCGGAGGAAGGTGGTGGTCACATGGATCGGGGGCACCACGGCGCGCGTCGCCTCGTCCACCTTGCCCATGGCCTGCGCAGCCAGGGTGCGCGCCGTCCAGGTCCTGCCGGCCTTCGGGTCCATGCCATTCGCTCCGTCGCTTCCGTCCCGCATGTTGCACGCCGCGCGCCGATGCGCGAGGAGTGCCGGGGAACCTGGGAGAGTTTCATGGCGGCCTTCTTCGCCGCACGGGCCCTGCTGCCGCAGGGCTGGGCGTCGGACGTTCTGATCGAGGTGGACGCTGCGGGCGCGATCACCGCCGCGACGCCCGGGGCGCGGCCCGGCGCCGCGCGGCGCCTGTCGGGCCATGTCGTGCCCGGCGTGCCGAACCTGCATTCCCACGCCTTCCAGCGCGCCATGGCGGGCGGGGCGGAGCGCCGCAGCCCGGCCGGGCAGGACAGCTTCTGGACCTGGCGGGAGACGATGTACCGCTTCGTCGGTCGCTTCTCGCCCGAGGATGCGGAGGCCGTCGCCGCGCAACTCTATGTGGAACTGCTGGAACACGGCTTCTGCAGCGTCGCCGAGTTCCACTACCTGCACCACCAGCCCGACGGCACGCCCTATGCCGATGTGGCGGAGATGGCGAAGCGGCATGTCGCCGCCGCGCGGCAGGCGGGCATCGGCATCACGATGCTGCCCTCGCTCTACCGGCATGGCGGCATCTTCGGGGAGCCGCCGCATGAGGGGCAACGGCGGTTCCTGAACGACCTCGACCGGTTCCTGCGTATCGTGGAGGCGTCGCGCGCGGCCTGCGCCGGCGATCCGCAATGCGCCGTCGGCCTCGCACCGCATTCGCTGCGCGCCGTCACGCCGGAGATGCTGCGGGCACTCGCCGGCGATCCCGGCCCCATCCACATCCACGCCGCCGAGCAGCCGAAGGAGGTGGAGGAATGCCTCGCCGCCACCGGTGCCCGGCCTGTCCGCTGGCTGCTGGACAACATGCCGCTCGATGCGCGCTGGTGTCTGATCCACGCGACGCATCTGGATGATGGCGAAGTGACCGGCCTGGCGCGTTCCGGCGCCGTGGCGGGGCTCTGCCCGACGACGGAGGCCTCGCTCGGCGACGGCATTTTCCGGCTGCCGGAGTTCTTGGGACAGGGCGGCCGCTTCGGGATCGGCACGGACAGCCATGTCGGCACCGCGCCGGCCTTCGAGCTGCGCCAGCTCGAGACCACGCAGCGTCTGCGCGACCACGCGCGCGCGGTCGCCACCGGCGACCAGAACCCGCATCCCGGCCGCACGCTGCTGGATGCCGCGCTTTCCGGCGGTGCGCAGGTCTCGGGCCGCGCCATCGGCGCCATCGCCCCGGGCATGCGCGCCGATCTGGTGGAACTGGACGACACCCATCCGCTCCTGCTCGGGCGGCAGGGCGATGCGCTGCTGGATGCCTGGGTGTTCAGCGGCCAGGGCAATCCGGTGCGGACGGTGGTGTGCGGCGGGAAGCCGGTGGTGGAGGCGGGTCGTCACGTGAACGCGATGGCGATCCGCGACGCCTTCGGCGCGGCAATGCGGAGGCTCATGGCGTGACGGGACAGCTGACCGGAAAAATCGCGATCATCACCGGCGGCAGCCGCGGCATCGGCCGCGCCATCGCGCTGCTCTACGCCAGGGAAGGCGCCGACATCGCCTTCTGCCACCTGCACGACGCCGAGGGCGCGGCGGAGGTCGCGGCCAAGGTCGAGGCGCTCGGCCGCCGCTGTTTCCACGCCGATGTGGACGTGGCGGAGCTGCACGCGCTGCGCGCCTTCATCACGGGCGCCGAGGCCACGCTCGGCCCCTGCGACATCCTGGTCAACAACGCTGGCCTCAACCTGCGCGGCCCCTTCGAGACGATCACCGAGGAACAATTCGACCGGGTGATGTCGGTGCATGTGCGGGCCAGCTTCTTCGCCGCGCAGGCCGTCTGGCCGGGCATGGTCGCGCGGGGTAGGGGCCGGATCATCACCACCGCCTCGCAGCTCGCCTTCAAGGGCGCGCCCAACATCGTGCCCTATTGCATGGCGAAGGCCGCGCTGGTCGGCATGACGCGCGCCCTGGCGCGGGAGGGCGCGCCGAAGGGCATCCTGGTGAACGCCATCGCGCCCGGCCCGGTCGAGACCGACCTCACCGCCCAGCTCGGCCCCGAATGGGCGGCGCAGACGGGCGCGGCACTGCCCATCGGCCGCGTCGGCCAGCCGGAGGAGATCGCCGCGGCCGCGCTGCTGCTGGCAAGCTCCCCCGGCGGCGACTTCTTCGTCGGCGCGACGCTCTCCCCCAATGGCGGGGACGTGATGCATTGAACGCCGTTATCCGCACCCTGACACCGGCGGAAGCCGAGCAGGCCGTGGACTGGGCCGCGGCCGAGGGCTGGAATCCGGGCCTCGTGGATCTCGACTGCTTCCTCGCGCAAGACCCGGGCCTGTTCCTCGGTGCCTTTCAGGGCGATGCGCTGGTCTCGGTGATCTCGGCGACGCGCTACGACCCGGATTTCGGCTTCATCGGCTTCTACATCGCGCGGCCGGAGGCGCGCGGGCACGGGCACGGCATCGCCATCTGGCGCGCCGCCATGCGGCAGCTCTCCGGCCGACTCATCGGCCTTGATGGCGTCGTCGCGCAGCAGCCCAACTACCGGAAATCGGGCTTCCAGCTTGCCTGGAACAACATCCGCTTCGGCGGCGAGGCGCCGGTGCTGCCGGCGCCGCGCGCGCACATCGTCCCGGCCGTCTCGCTGCCCTTCGCCGCCCTCGAATCGCTGGACCGCCAGGTCTTCCCGGCGGAGCGGCCGGATTTCCTGCGCGCCTGGCTCGGCGCGCCGGGCCACATCGCGCTCGCCCTCGTGCAGGATGGCGCCGCCGCCGGCTTCGGCGTGATCCGCCCCTGCCGCAGCGGCCACAAGATCGCCCCGCTGGTCGCGCCGGACGAGGCTGCCGCCGAGGCGCTGCTCGCTGCCCTGCTGGAACGCGCCGGCCCCGGCGAGATTTTTTGGGACGTGCCGGAGCCGCATGCGGCGGCGGTGGCGCTGGCAACGCGACTCGGCCTCAAGCCCGTCTTCGAAACGGCGCGGATGTACACGGGCGCCGCGCCACCGGTCGCCATGGACCGCCTTTTCGGCATCACCACCTTCGAGCTCGGCTGAGACTTTCCCCCCGCGCCTGCCGCCGCTACCTGGGGCCGGCAGGATGGAGGGGTGATGACGGTCCGGATCGAGATCGGGACGACCAACGCCGGCGCGCCGGCGACGCTCGACCTCGAGGAACTGCTCGCCACGCGCCTGCTGGTCCAGGGCAATTCAGGCTCGGGCAAGTCGCATCTGCTGCGCCGGCTGCTGGAACAATCCGCCCCCTGGGTGCAGCAGGCGGTGATCGACCCCGAGGGCGATTTCGTCACCCTGGGCGACCGCTTCGGCCACCTGGTGATCGACGCGGCCGAATCGGGGCTGGCCGGGCTGAAGCGGGCCGCGGACGGCGTGCGGCGCCATCGCGTCTCCGTCGTGCTGAACCTCGAGAACCTGGAGCAGGACCAGCAGCTTCGCCATGCCGCCGCCTTCCTCGACGGCCTCTTCACTGTGGAACGCGACATCTGGTCGCCGATGCTGGTCGTGGTGGACGAGGCGCAGCTCTTCGCCCCCGCCATGGGCGGCGACGTCTCCGACGAGGCGCGCCGCACCGCGCTCGCCGCCATGACCGACCTGATGTGCCGCGGCCGCAAGCGGGGCCTGGCCGGCGTGGTCGCGACGCAGCGCCTGGCGAAGCTCGCCAAGAACGTGGCGGCCGAGGCGTCGAACTTCCTGATGGGCCGCACCTTCCTCGACATCGACATGGCCCGCGCCGCCGACCTGCTGGGGATGGAGCGCCGCCAGGCGGAGATGTTCCGCGATCTGGCGCGCGGGCATTTCGTCGCGCTCGGCCCCGCCATCACCCGCCGTCCTCTGCCGGTCCGCATCGGCGACGTGGAGACCGCCTCCCGGGGCCAGGGGCCGAAGCTGGTGCCGCCGCCGCAGGAAGCCTCCGAGGCCGCGCGGGAGATGATCCTGAAGGCCGCCGCCGCGCCGGAGCCGCGCCTGGCGCCGCAGCCGCGCCGCCCGGCCGCGCCGCCACCCGACATCGCGACCCAGCTTGCTGCCGCGCGCCCCGCCCCGGTGCATGACCGCGCCGAGCCGCCCCTGTCGGAGGAAGAGGAGGCCGCGCGCCAACAGAAGCTCTCGGACGTGCTGCGCGCGGTGCTGGGGGAGCCCGAGGCCGCCTATCGCCAGCCCGCCATCCTCTACCAGGATTTCCTGGTGCGTTGCCGTATCGCGCGGCTCGGCGCCGCGCCCGACCTGCCCGCCTTCCGACGCCTTCTCTCGCTCGCGCGCGCCGGCGTCGCGGAGCAGGCGATGGACGATGCCGACTGGCCCGCCGTGGCCGAGCAGGCCGCCGCCCTGCCGGAGGACACCCAGGGCGTCTACCTGCTGCTCGCCCGCGCCGCCCTCGCCGGCGAGCCCTGCCCCTCGGATGCCGCGATCGCCCGCGCCTATGGCAGCCGCTCGGCCGGTCGCGCGCGGCGCCTGCTGGACTGGCTGGAGACGCAGGGCGCGATCCTCTGCCGCACCGACAATCTCGGGCGCCGCATCGTCGCCCTCACCGGCTCGGGCCGCGAGACCGCGCCGGGCGATCCCGCGGCGGAGGCGGCCTGAGGGTCAGCGCGGCTGGGTCCAGGGATTGGCCGCGGGCGGCGCGCCGCCGCGCGCCGACTGCACCATCAGCATCTCGCCGAGATTCTCGTTCGTCAGCAGGCCCACGAGCCGCCCGGCGGAATCCACCACGCCGATCGGCCCGGCCGCCTGCTGCATGGTGGTGAGCGCTTCTTCCAGCTTCATCCGTTGCGGCACGGTCGGCACCCCGCGCTGCATCGCATCCAGCACCGCGGCCTCCGGCCCCGCCTGCTTCAGCGCCATGATGAGGTCGGAGCGCGTCAGCACGCCGCGCAGGCGCCCGCCGCCATCCACCACGGGGAAGTCCGTCTGCGCGCTGCGCAGCAGCAGTTCCACCGCGTCATCCAGCCGCGCCGTCACGGGCAGCGTCTCGAAGCGCGTCATCATCGCATCGGCCGCGATCATGCCGCGCGACAGCTCGCGCACCCTGACCGCATGGCTTTCCGCCGCGGCGCCGAGCCAGACGAAGAGGGCGACGAAGACCAGCAGGGGTGCGCCGTTCACGAGGCCGATGAAGCCGAAGACGAAGGCCAGCACCTGGCCGATGGTGGCGGCGATGTCGGTGGCGCGGCGGCGGTCCATCACGGTGCTGAGCAGCGCCCGTAGCACCCGCCCGCCATCCATCGGGAAGGCCGGGATCAGCAGGTTGAAGCCGGCAAGGACCACATTCACCCAGAACAGCCGCGCGAGCATCCCGTGGCCCGGCTCCTGCAGCCCGGCCGCGGCCTCGATCGGCGGCAGGCCGCCCAGCACCACGAACAGCAGCGCCGCAATCACCACGTTCACCGCCGGCCCCGCCAGCGCGACGACGAGCTCCTCTGAGGGCTTCTCCGGGATGCGTTCCAGCCGCGCGACGCCGCCGATCGGCAGCAGTGTGATGTCGGGCGTCGCGATGCCGTAGCGCCGCGCCGCCAGGCTGTGGCCGAATTCGTGCAGCAGCACGCAGGTGAAGATCAGGCAGATGAAGACGACGCCCTCGATCGCCGCCTGCCGCCCGCCCTGCGCCGCGGCGGTGAACCCGATCCAGGCGAGCAGCAGCAGGAAGGTCAGATGGAGGCGGATCTCCGTGCCGAAGACGCGCCCGAGCGGGATGGACCAGGTCATCTGCCGTTCCTAGCGCGAGGGCTGCGGCGTGGGTTGCAGGCGCGAGACCTCGAAGCCCTCGGCCGCCGCAATCCCGACCGCCTGCGCATAGTCGCCGGCCGACATCGCCGGCGTGCGCGACAGGATCCAGAGATAGTCGCGCCCCGGCGCGCCCACCACCGCCCAGCGATAGGCCGTGTCGAGCCCGATCACCCAGTAGTCGCCGTAGAAGGGCCAGAAGAAGGTGACGCGCAGCTTCGCATTGTCGCTGCCCTCCACGGCATAGGCGGTGCCGGTGGCCACCTGCTCCCGGTTGCCATTCGCGGCGTCCAGGCAGCGATTGGTCACGGCCACCTGCCCGTCGAGGCGCAGCGCATAGGTCGCCGTGGTCGCGACGCAGCGCCGCCCGCGCCCGTCCTGGAAGCTGTTGGGGAAGCGGGCGATCTCGTACCAGGTGCCGAGGTACCGCTGCAGATCCACCGCGGCGACCGTGCGCACGGGCGGGCCTTCGGGCCTCGTCGCGCAGGCGCCGAGCGCCAGGACGGCAAGAAGCAGAAGCCGCTTCATGCCGCTTGCTCCGCCGCGGCCGCGCGCGGGCAGCCCGGCACCTGCCCCGCGGGCAGCGCCGCCACATGCTCGAACACCGCGCCCGCCGTCGTGATCCACACGCGCCCGCGCTCCCGCGCGATGGCGCCCAGCACGCGCCGCAGCACGCGCATCCGGTGCGGCTGGCCGACGATGTAGGGATGCAGCGCGATCCCCATCACCTGCGGCAGCCCGTCCTGCTGCACCTGGCGCAGCCTTTCCTCGAAATCGTCCAGGATCATGCGCGCGAAGGCCTCGGCCGACTCCCGGCGCGCGACGATGGCCGGGATGTCGTTCACCTCCTGCGGGTAGGGCACGGCGAGCAATGGCCCGCCGCGGGTGCGCATCCAGACCGGCGCGTCGTCCGCGCACCAGTTCATCGTGTAGGTGTAGCCGGCCTCCACCAGCAGGTCGGGCGTGGTGCGGCTCTCGGCGATCCAGGGGGAGAGCCAGCCGCGCGGCGCGCGGCCCTCATGCAGCGTGATGGCTGCCGTCGCCTCCGCGATCAGGGTCCGCTCCGCCGCCTCTTCCAGAACCGACTGTCGTTCCGAATTGGTGCGGCCATGGCCCGCGATCTCGTCCCCCCGCGCGCGATGCGCCGCGACCAGCCCGGGCGCGTAGCCGTACATCGCGCTGTTCAGCAGCACGGTCGCCGGCAGGGACAGCTCATCCAACAGGTCGAGCAGCCGCCAGGCGCCGACGCGGTTGCCGTAGTCCCGCCAGGCGAAGTTCAGCACGTCGGGCTGCGGCCCGCCGGGGGCGAGCTCCGCGCCCAGCCCCTCGCCGAAGGCGAAATGCTCGAGGTTGACGCCGAGATAGACCGCCAGCTTCGCGCCGTTCGGCCACGCATAGGGTGTGCGGCCGCGCCAACCGGCGTAATCGTAGCGTCCATGAGTCGGCAGCATCGCAGGTCCTCGGCGGTTCCATCCGACAGCTTGCGCCTGCGGCCCGGCTCGGCAAGGGCAGGGCGTAACTGTCACGCAAGCCTTACAGAATGGGATGACCAGGGGCCGGGACTGCCCTATGGTCGGTCGGGCCATGTCACGAGCGGTTAACGAGGCGGATCGCGCCGCGGAGGACCTTCTCCGCCGGGAGGCGCGGGAGGCGCGTGCGCGCCTGGCGCTGCCTGTCGCGCTCGGCGTCGCGCAGGTCGCCGCCGGCATCGCGCAGGCCCTGCTGTTCGCCATGCTGGTCGGCGCGCTTCTCGGCTTCGGTAATGCCGGCTGGGCGGAGCTCGGCCTCGCCGCGGCGCTGGCCGCGCTCTCCGCCGGGCTCGGCATGGCGCAGGAACGCACCCTGGTCGCCGCCGGGGAGGCCGCGAAGGCACGGCTCCGCCGTACCGCCTTCGCCCGCCTGCTGGAGGAAGGGCCAGCCGATCCCCGCCCGGTCGGTGAGCGCGCCGCGCTGGTGGTGGACCGGATCGAGGCGCTGGAAGGCTATCTGACGCGCTGGCTGCCCTCCGCGGTGCTGGCCATGGCGGGGCCGGCGCTGGTGATCGGCGCGGCCCTGCTTGCCGATGCGCCGAGCGGGCTGATCCTGCTGGTCGCGGGCCTTCTGGTGCCGGTGATCATGGCGGTGACCGGCATCGGCGCCGCCCAGGCCAGCCGCCGCCAGTTCGAGGCGCTCGGCCGGCTTTCCGGCCGCTTCCTCGACCGCATGCGCGGCCTGCCGACGCTGGTGCTGTTCCGCCGGCAGGAGGCCGAGGCCGAGGCGCTGGGACAGGCGGCGGCCGAGCTCAGGGCGCGCACCATGAAGGTGCTGCGCGTCGCCTTCCTCTCCTCCGGCGCGATGGAGCTTCTGGCCGCGGGCGCCATCGCGATGCTCGCGATCCGCCATGCGGCGCAGCTTGGTGCCGGTCACCCGGACCCGGTGGCGGGCATCTTCTGCCTGCTGCTGGTGCCCGCCTTCTTCGCGCCGCTGCGCAACTTCTCCATGGCCTATCACGAGAAGCTCGCGGCGCGCGGCGCGGCGTCCGAACTGGCGCCGCTGCTCGCCCCGCCCGCCGGGCCGCCGGGCCTGATTCTGGAGGAGATGCCGCGCAAGCTGGTCGTCACCTTCCAGGATGTGCGCCTGACCTACGACCCCGCCCGCCCCCCGGCGCTGGACGGCCTTTCCTTCCGCGTCATGCCCGGGGAGACGCTGGTGCTGTCGGGCGCCTCGGGGGCCGGAAAATCCTCGGTGCTGCGGCTGCTGATGGGCTTCCGCCGCCCTGATTCCGGCCGCATCGCCCTGAACGGCCAGGACGCGACCGCCTTGCGCCCGCCGGAGCTGCGACGGCTTTCGGCCTATGTCGGGCAGCGCGCGCATCTCTTCCGCGGGACGCTGCGCGAAAACATCCGACTTGCCCGCCCCGAGGCGACCGATGCCGAGGTGGAGGAGGCCGCCGAGGCCGCGAAGGTGATGGCCTTCGCCCGCGGCCTGTCGCAGGGCCTGGATACGCTTGTGGGGGAGGGCGGCTTCGGCCTTTCTGGCGGCCAGGCGCAGCGCGTGGCAGTGGCCCGCGCCTTCCTGCGCGACGCGCCGCTGGTGCTGCTGGACGAGCCGACCGCGCATCTCGACCCCGGGACGGAGGGCGAGGTGCTGGAAAGCCTGCGCCGCCTCTGCTCCGGCCGCACCGCGATCGTCGCGACGCATTCGCGCGCCGCGCAGCGCATGCTCGGGCGCGTGCTGGAGATCGAGCAGGGCCGCGCCGCCGGGGCGCGGATGGCGGGCGAATGACCGCCGATCTGATCCGCGTGCTTGGCCTCTGGCGCAGCCGAGCGGGCTGGCTGGTCGCCGGCCTCACCGTCGCCGCCCTGGCCGCGCTGGTCGGCGTGGCGCTGCTGGCGGTGGCGGGGCGCGGCATCGCGCATGCGGTGACGGGTGCGGCGATCTTCGCCGGCGCCGCGGCCGCGCTGGCCTGGATCTGGCCGATCGCCCTGATGCGGCCGGTGCTGCGCTACCTCGACCGCCTCGTCAGCCACGCCGCGGCCTTCCGCGCTTTGGCCGATACGCGGGTCTGGTTCTTCCGCCGCCTGGCGGAGCGGCTGCCGGCCGGGCTCGGCTTCCGGCGTGCCGGCGACCTGCTCGGGCGGCTGGTGTCGGACATCGACGCGCTGGACCGGCTCTATCTCGGCGCCATCGTGCCGGCCGTCGCCGCCGCGGTGGTGGTGCTGGCGATCTTCCTGCTGCTCGGTGTCGTCGCGCCGGACCTTGCCGTGCTGGTCGCCGCGCCGCTGGCGCTGGCGCTGCTGCTGCCCCCTCTGCTGGCACCCGGCGCGGCGGAGGCCGGGCAGCGCGTGGCCGCCGCGCAAGGCAGCCTGCGCGCCGCCGTGGTGGACCCGCTGACCGGCATCGAGGACACGCTGGCCGCCGGCGCCGAGCCGGTCGCCGCCGCGCGGGTCGCCGAGGAAGGCGCGCGGCTCTCCGCCGCGCAGCGCCTGCTCGCCCGCCGCGGCGCCTGGGGCGGGGCGGCCGGCACGGTGCTGACGCAGGCTGCGATGCTCGGCGCGCTGGGCTATGGCCTCGCCACCGGCCATGAGGGGGTGGCCGGCGCGGTGCTCGGCCTGTTCCTGGCCATCGCGGCGGCGGAGACGCTCGGGCTGATGCCGCGCGCCGGGGCCGCGCTCGCCGCCGCCGCCGCGAGCGGCCGCCGCCTGTTCGAGGCCGCGGATGCCGCGCCCCCGGTCGCCGATCCGCAAAAACCCGCACCGCTGCCCGCGGGCCACGCCATCCGCATCGAGGATGTCCACTTCACCTGGAGCACCGACCGCCCGCCGGTCTTCGACGGGCTGGAGCTGGACGTGCCGGAGGGCGCGCGCCTCGCGCTGCTCGGCCCGTCCGGCGCCGGCAAGTCAACGCTCGCTTCGCTGCTGCTGAAATTCGCCGCGCCGCGCACCGGGCGCATCCTGCTCGGCGGGGTGGACATCACGACGCTGAGCGGCGAGCAGCTGCGCAGCCGCATCGTCTGCCTGACGCAGGATGCGCGGCTGTTCGACGATTCCATCGCCGCCAATCTCCGCCTGGCGCGGCCTGAGGCGACGCCCGCCGAGATGTGGCGCGCGCTCGACGCCGCCGGGATCGGGGAGGTGGTGCGCAGCCTGCCGGAGGGGCTAGAGACTCGCTGCGGCGAAGCGGGTGCGCGCTTCTCCGGCGGCCAGGCGCGGCGGCTGGCACTCGCGCGCGCGCTGCTGTCGGATGCGCCGGTCCTGATCCTGGACGAGCCCGCCGCCGGGCTCGACCCGGACACGGAGCGCGCCTTCCTGGAGACGCTGGACGAGGCGACGGCCGGGCGCACCGTGATCCTGATTGTCCACCGCCTGATCGGAGTGGAGCATCCGACGAAGATTTTGCGTTTGGCCGGCGGGCGGGCGCTCACCGCGATGGGGTGAGCGCCGGCTGCCGGCGGAAGCGGGCGCGGAGGCCCGCCGCCGCCGGCGGCAGGATCAGCGGCGATCCTCGAACAGCTCGAGCACGCCGGCGCCGGGGACTTCCGACATCCAGAAGCCGAGGCTCGCCTTGGTCGGCTTCGTCGGCTGCGGGCGCTGCACCACGACCTCGACGCGCCCGATCTCGCGGCCATTGCTGTCGGTCAGCGCGGGCTCGACGGCCGCGATCAGCAGCTCCGCCTCCTCCGTCGGCAGCGCATGGACGCGCCCGAGGATGCGGGCCAGCACGCCCATCTTCGCCCGGCCGCTGGCATCGCCATCGGCCACCTTGATCGCGATTCCGAGGCCGCGGTCGCGCACGCAGGCCAGCAGATAGCCCTCGGCGCCACCCTTCAGCAGCACGTTGCCGTCGGTGTAGCGGATCATCCGTGCCGTCGGGGAATCCTTGGCCGCGATGTGGTCGGGATAGGCCGCCATGGCGTTCGCCACGCGCCGCACCGCCGCCCGGCGCCGCTCCGACACCGCCTGGCCGACGCCGAAGCGGGCCGCCGCCTTGGCCATGGCGCTCATCGGCACGCCGATCGCCGGCAGGCCGCAGCCATCGCCGCCATGAGGCAGGCTGTCGGCATCGAGGCCGGTGAACTCCGACAGCACGTCGCGATAGAGCCGCTGGGCCGGATGGTCGGGGTTCGCATAGTCGTGCCCGCCGCCCATGTGCTTCGCCATGCTCAGGAAGCCGCAATGCTTGCCCGAGCAGTTGTTGAAGACGCGCCGGGGGCCGCCATGCGCATAGGCGGCGGCGATGTCCTCCGCGCCGCGGGGCACGGCCGGGCCGCAGATCAGCGAGTCTTCCGTCATGCCGAGCCGGCCGAGCCAGTCGCCGAGCAGCGCCACCTGGAAGGGCTGCGCGTGGTGGGAGGCGCAGGCCAGCGCGATATGCTCGTCGGTCAGGCCCAGCGCGTCTGCCGCGCCCGACTCCACCAAAGCGATGGCCTGGAAGGGCTTGAGGGCCGAGCGCGGCGTGTTCACCCAGCCGGCGCTGCCCCAGGCATGGCGGAGCGTGCCGCCGGTGTCGGCGACGACGACCACGCCGTGATGGACGCTCTCCATCACCGGGCCGCGCCAGACGCGCGCCAGTTCCACGACTTCGACGCCATTGGGCATGGAATGTCCCCTGTAAACACCGCCGGAGGCGGTCGCTGGTCGGCTCCCCACCCCTCGATAGAGCGCGCGCCGCCCCGCGTCCAGCGATTGCAGGCGTTCAGCCTGCGACGAGGGCCGCCACCCGCGCCCCGAAGGCCTTCGTCCCGAGCGCACCGCCGAGGTCGGGCGTTCGGGTCGCCGGGTCGGCCAGGGCCGCGTCCACCGCCGCGTTGATCGCCGCCGACGCCGCCCCGGCCGCCTGGTTCCCGCGCTTCTCGGCGTGCCAGTCCAGCAGCATCGCCGCCGAGAGGATCAACGAGGTCGGGTTGGCCTTGTCCTGGCCCTGGATGTCCGGCGCGCTGCCATGCTGCGCCTGGGCGCAGCACAGCAGGTCGTTCTGGTTCGTGCTGCCCGCGAGGCCGAGCCCGCCCGACAGCTCCGAAGCCAGGTCGGAGAGGATGTCGGCGTGGAAATTGGTGGCGCAGAGCACGTCGAAGCGCTGGGGGTCGCGCACCAGCAGCGCGGCGCAGGCATCCACGATCACCTCGTCCAGCGCGACGTCGGGGAAGTCCTTCGCCACCTCCCGCACGCAGCGCAGGAACAGGCCGTCCGTCAGGATGAAGGTGTTGGCCTTGTGGACCGCCGTGACCTTCCCCCGCCGCCGCCGCGCCAGCAGGAAGGATTCGCGCGCGATGCGGGTCGAGGCATGCGCGGTGATCTTCCGCATGGACATGGCGACATCCGGCGTCGGCATGAACTCGCCATTGCCCGCATGCATGTTTCGGTCCGGGTAGAAGCCCTCGGTCGCCTCCCGCATGATGACGAGGTCCAGCGGCGCATGGCCGCGGCCGAGGCCGGGGCGGGTGCGCGCGGGGCGGACATTGGCGAACAGGTCGAGCCCGACGCGGAAGGCCGCCGAGACATTGATCCCGCCCTGGTCGCGCGACGGGTAGTGCAGGTGGGAGATCGGGCCGAGGATCACCCCGTCGCTCGCCTTCGACGCCTCCATCACCTCCGGCGGCAGCGTCGTGCCGCGGCTCTTCAGCGTCTCGAGCCCGATCGCATGCGTCTCGAAGGTGAGGCCGAGGCCGAAGCGGGCATCGGCGGCGCGCAGCACGGCCAGCGTGGCGTCGGTGATCTCGGGCCCGATCCCGTCGCCGGGCAGGACGATGAAGCGCATGGTCTGGCGGTTCCTGGGTTTCGGCCGCGATGTGGCACGCCCCGGCGCCGGCGGGGAAGGGGGCGGCGTCTGGCGCGGCGGTGCGCGAGGGATTACCTCTGGTCGGCAACAAGCCGGCGCCCGCGCGGCGCGGCGCGGATGGAGGGGGGCCATGGGAGCGAGCGCAGGCGGCGGACCGCGCCACATCACCGCGGAACAGGCGGCGGCGCTGGTGAAGCCCGGCGACTGGGTGGATTACGGCGCGTCCTTCACGCAGCCCGACGCCTTCGACCGTGCGCTCGCGGCGCGCAAGGGCGAGTTGTCCGACATCTGGCTGCGCAACTGCCTCAGCCTGAAGCCGCGCGCGGTGCTGGAAGCCGACCCGGATGGCGAGGTGTTCCGCTGCTTCAACTGGCATTTCTCCGGCTACGACCGGAAGAAGCACGATGCCGGGATCTGCCACTACATCCCGGTCCATCTCGGCGAGATCCCGCACTACTACCGCCGCAACATCGACCGCGTGGACGTCGCGGTGCTGAAGGCCGCGCCGCCGGACGAGGATGGCTGCTTCAACCTCGGCCCCAACAGCCTCTGGCACCGCGCGGTGATCGAGCGGGCGAAGACCGTGGTGATCGAGGTGTCGTCGCAGATCCCCCCCGCGCGCGGCACCGACAACCGCATCCCCGCGAGCGAGGTGGACTACGTCATCGAGGGCGATGCCGGCACCACGCCGGAGTTGCCGAATGCGCAGCCGACCGATGTGGACCGCGCGGTGGCACGGCTGATCGCCGAGGAGATCGAGGAGGATGCCTGCCTGCAGGTGGGCATCGGCGGCATGCCCAACGCGGTCTGCGCGCTGCTGCTGGAAGGCGGCGCGCGCCGCTTCGGCATCCACACGGAGATGCTGAACGACGGCCTGGTGGAGCTCTATCGCGCCGGGCGCGTGGACGGGTCGAAGAAGGCGGTGGATCCGGGGCTGATCACCTACACCTTCGCGCTCGGCACGCGCGTGCTGTACGACACGGTGCGCGACAACCCGGATTTCCTCTGTCACGCGGTGGACTTCACCAACGATCCCTTCGTGATCGCGCGCAACGCGCGCGCCGTGGCGATCAACAACACGACGCAGATCGACCTGCAGGGCCAGGCGGCCTCCGAGAGCGACGGGCACCGCCACATCAGCGGCACCGGCGGCCAGGCGCAATTCGTGCGCGGCGCCTATGCGTCGGAGGGCGGGAAGAGCTTCATCTGCCTCGCCTCCACCTATGAGCGGAAGGGCGTGCGCAAGAGCCGCATCGCGCTGAACCTCACACCCGGCAACGTGGTGACCACGCCGCGGTCGGACATGATGTACGTGGTGACCGAATACGGTATCGCGAATCTGAAGGGCCGGTCGGTGGCGGAGCGCGCGCAGGCGATCATCGGCCTTGCCCATCCCGACTTCCGGGAGGACCTCGCGCGGCAGGCGCGCGAGGCGGGGCTGCTGCCGCGGTACTGGCGCTGATGCGCGCGCTGCTCCTCGCGCTGCTGCTGGTCTCGGGCGGCGCCGCGGCGCAGGGGCCGGACAGCACGGCGGCCATCCTGCCGGGCTGCAGGGCCCATCTGGAAGGGCGGCATGATCGGCTGGAGGCGGAGGGCATCTGCCTCGGCCGCCTCGCCGTGCTGCTGTCCAACCTCGATCTGATCGGCGCCTGCCCGCCTGCGCGGCCCGAGATCCGGCCGACGCTGCGCATCCTGGTGGACTACATGGAGAAGCGCCCGGAACGCTGGGGCGAGCCCTTCGGCCGCTTCGGCGCGGAGGCGCTGCGCGCCGCCTGGCCGTGCCCCGCCGCCGGGCGCTGACGCAGGCGCGCTACCCCAGCGCCTTCGCCACCATCGCGCAGAAGCGCCCGAGCGCGTCCGGGTCCACCCAGCGCAGCACGGCGACGACCTCGCCCTTCGGCCAGATCCAGGTGTAGTTGCCGCCCGCGCCCTGGGCGAACACGGAATCCCGCGGCGCCTCGGCCTGCCGCCCGGCGCCGTTCAGCCACCACAGGAAGCCGTAGGAGGGGTTGAGCGGGCAGGGCGCCAGCGACCAGTCGATCCATTCCGCCGGCACCACCTGCCTGCCGCCCCATTCGCCGCGCTGCAGCACCAGCCGCCCGACCAGCGCCTGGTCCTCCGCGTGGATGCGCATGCCGCCGCCCCAATGCGTGCCGCCCGGCACGGAGGGCAGGCGCATCCCGTCCACCTCCACGATTGCGTTGTCATAGGCGTACCAGACCCAGTCCCGGCTGCCGCCGATCGGGTCCATGATCCGCTCGGCGAAGATCTCGGGCAGCGGGCGGCGGAAGAGGCGCAGCAGGCAGAGCGAGAGGCGGTTCACCCGCACGTCGTTGTATTCCCAATGCGTCCCCGGCGCCTGCAGCGGCCGCGCGATGCCCTTCGGCCCCGACCCCTCCCGCGCCAGGTCGCGGCCGCGGTCGATCACGTCGGACTTGCCGAACAGCTCGCCCTCCCATTCGGAGGTGTTGGTCAGCAGGTGACGCCAGGTGATCCCGGCATTCTGGTCGCTCTCGAAGCCGCCATCCTGGATCTTCTGGCGCACCGGCTCGTCGAGGTCGGTGATCAGCCTATCTGCCCAGGCGATGCCGGCCAGCAGCGAGAGGTACGACTTCGCCACGCTGAAGGTCATGTCGGCCTGGCGCGTGTCCCCCCAGCTCGCCAGCCGCTCGCCGCGGCGCTCGATCAGCCCGTTCGGGGCGCCGCGCGCGAAGACCGGGCCGATGACGGCATTGTGTGGCGGCGGGTCGAAATGCCCGGATTCGAGATGCGCGCGCAGGTCGCGGGGGAAGGGGCTCTCATGGGCCTCGGCGAAGGCGACCGCCTCGGCCAGTGCGGGATGGTTCGGCATGGCGCGCAGCCTGCCCCCGCCGCGCCGCGCGCGTAACCCCCTCCACCAGGCAGGCGAACGCCCCCACATTCACGAAGACAAAGGATGGAGGACGCCTGATGGCGACGGAAACCGCGACGCTCGGTGGCGGCTGCTTCTGGTGCATCGAGGGCGCGCTGCGCCACCTCGACGGCGTGAGCCGCGCCGAGAGCGGCTATGCGGGGGGGCATGTGGACAACCCCACCTATGAGCAGGTCTGCGGTAAGAAGACCGGCCATGCGGAGGTGGTGCAGATCGACTTCGACCCCGCCAAGGTCAGCTATGCCGACCTGCTGCGGATGTTCTTCACCCTGCACGACCCCACCACCAAGGACCGCCAGGGCAACGACATCGGCCCGCAATACCGCAGCATCATCCTGACCCATTCGCCGGAGCAGGAGGCGACGGCCCGCGAGGTGATCGCCGAGATCGACGCCTCCGGCATCTGGGGCGCCAGGGCGGTGACCGAGGTGGTGCCGCTCGACCGCTTCTGGCCCGGCGAGGCGGAGCACCAGGACTATTTCGCGCGCAACCCCTGGGCGGGCTATTGCCGCGTCATCGTCGCGCCGAAAGTCGCCAAGTTCCGCAAGACCTTCGCCGACCGCCTGAAGAAGGGAGCCGCCTGATGAGTCTTTTCGGCACAAAGGCCAAGGAATCCGAAGAAAAATTCCCGGTGGAGAAGTCCGAGGCGGAGTGGCGCGCGGAACTGTCGCCGGAAGCCTTCCGCGTGCTGCGCCAGCACGGCACGGAACGCCCCGGCAGCAGCCCGCTGAACCGGGAGAAGCGGCCGGGCGTCTTCGCCTGCGCCGGCTGCGGCACCCCGCTGTTCGAGGCCTCCACCAAATACGAGAGCGGCACCGGCTGGCCCAGCTTCTGGGCGCCGATCGAGGGCGCCGTCGCCACGCGCACCGACCGGTCCTTCTTCATGACCCGCACCGAGGTCCATTGCGCGACCTGCGGCGGGCATCTCGGCCATGTCTTCCCGGACGGCCCGGCGCCCACCGGCGAGCGCTACTGCATGAACGGCGTCTCCCTGGACTTCCGGCCGGCGGAGTAGCCGGAAGGGCCGCATCCTGCCCCGATGGGAGGGTGCGGCCCGCCCTGACGCGGAATTTGCCGGCCGGCCATGCCCCGGCCCTGGACAACAAGCCACCGCCTGCCGATTCTCCGCCCCGTTCCGCCCCCGAGGACACGCCGGTGCGCCTGCGCCCCCTGATGATCGCCCTTGCGCTGCTGGCCCCGGCCGGCGCGCGCGCCGACCTCGTCTATGTGCTGAATTCGGGCGAGGCCTCGGTCAGCGTGCTGGACGCCGCCACGCGTGAGGAGACGCGCCGCATTCCCGTGCTGCGAGAGCCGCACCACCTGGTGCTGACGCCCGATGGCAGCGAACTGGTGATCGCGGATTCCGGCGGCAATGAGCTGCTCTTCGTGGCGCCGACCACGGGCGAGGTGCTGCGGCGCGTGCGCATCTCCAACCCCTACCACCTGGAATTCAGCCCGGATGGGCGGTTCCTGGCCGTGGCCAGCCTGCGCCGCGACCAGGTGGACCTCTATGACGCCGCGACGCTCGAGCTGCTGCAGCGCTTCCGCCCCGGCGACATGCCGAGCCACATCGCCTTCACCCCGGACAGCAAACGCTTCTTCGTCACGCTCCAGGGCGACCGCTCGGTCGCCGCCTTCGACACCGAGACGCGCACCCAGCTCTGGACCGCCGAGGTCGGCAAGGACCCGGCGGGCATCATCTGGCACCGCGGCAGGCTGATCGTCGGCATCATGGGCGCCGATCATTTCGTGACGCTCGACCCGGAGACGCGCGAGGTCCGGCCTGCCTTCACGCTCGGACGCGGCGCCCACACCATCTTCCCCTCCCCGGACGGGCGGGCGCTCTACGCGACCTCCCGCGTGGACAGCCGGCTGGCCGAGGTGGATCCGGAGACGCTGCAGGTCCGCCGCGTCTGGAACGTCCCCGGCGGCCCGGACTGCCTGACCTTCGATCCCGAGGGGCGGATCTGGATGACGCTGCGCTGGTCCGGCCGGGTGGCGGTGCTGGATCCCGCCCGCCCCGATGCCCAGCCGGCCTTCGAGACGGTGCGCGTCGGCCGCAGCCCGCACGGCATCTTCTTCAAGCCGCGGCGCGAGGGCGTCGGCGGCGACTTCGCCCAGGCCATGCCCGGCGCGGTGTCCGGCACGCGGCCGCTGTCCGCGCCGGTCCCGCCGCGCACCGTGCCGGCCGCACCCTTGCCCGGCGGCGCCACGCCGGCCGCGGCCCGTCCCGCACCGTGAAGCGCCGCCTGCTGCTGGCGGGCGGGCTCGCCGCGCTGGCGGCGCCGGCGCGCGCGACCTCCCCGGCGATCTGCAAGGGGCCGCTGTATCTCACCATCGACACCGGCTGGAGCCGGGAGGCCGAGCAGATCGCGCTGATCCTCCGCCGGGCCGGCATCCGCGCGACGCTGTTCATCGCCGATGAGCCCACCTTCCGGGGCGACACGACGCTCTCCGATGCCTGGGCGCCCTTCTGGCGGGCGCGCGCGGCGGAGGGCCATGTCTTCGCCAGCCACACCTGGCGGCACTGGTACTTTCGGGGCGACCCGGCGCCAGGGAAGGTCCGCTACGTCTCCCGCCGCGGCCCGGGGGAGGAAGTGCTGGACCAGGCGGCGATGTGCGCCGAGCTCGCCCGCCCCACCGACACGCTGCGGCGCATGGTGCCCGAGGCCGCGCTGGTGCCGCTCTGGCGCGCGCCGGGCGGCATCACCACGCCCAACGCGCTGCGCCTCGCCGCCGGCTGCGGCCTGCGGCACCAGGGCTGGACGCGCGACGGCTTCCTTGGCGACGAGCTCGATTCCGCGCAGCATCCGAACGCCGCGCTGCTGCGGCGCAACCTGGCCAATATCCGCGCGGGGGAGGTGCTGGTGATGCATTGGGGCGTGCGCAGCCGCCGCGAGCCCTTCGCCGGCATCCTCGAAGCGCTCGTCACCGGCCTCATCGACAAGGGCTTCTGCTTCGAGCCGCTGCCGCCGGAAGGGGTCCCGACCTGATGCTGGACCCGCTGATCCGTCTCTGGGTCGATGTGTCGGGCGCCGTGTTCGAGGGCGCGGTGCAGCCGGCGCTCTACGCCGCGGGCCTGATGATGTGGGCCGACGACGTGCAGGAGTGGCTGGATTTCGCGCTGCTCGGCATCGTGCAGATCGTGCTGGTCTATGCGGTCTGCCGCCCGCTCGAGGCGGTGCGCCCGGTCGAGCCGGTCAGCAATCGCGCGGCGGTCCTGACCGACGTGTTCTACACGCTGCTCGCCCGGCTCGGTCTGCTGCCGCTGATCGCCTTCGTGCTGCTGTCCTCGGCCGAGCGGATGCTGAATGGCTGGCTCGCGGATGCCGGCTTCGTGCCGCCGACGCTCGAGACGCTGATCCCCGCGCTGCGCGAGATGCCGCTTCTGGCGCTGCTGCTGTATGTGCTGATCCTGGATTTCGGCGAATACTGGCGGCACCGCTTCCAGCACATGTTCGGCTGGTGGTACGCGCTGCACAGCGTGCATCACGCGCAGCGCCAGATGACCTTCTGGACCGACGACCGCAATCACCTGCTGGACGATGCCATCGCCGCCGTCTGGTTCGGGGCGGTGGCGCTGCTGATCGGCGTGCCGCCGGCGCAGTTCGTGCTGATCGTCATGCTGCGCCAGCTCGCGGAAAGCCTCAGCCACGCCAATGTCCGGCTGAGCTTCGGGCGGGTGGGGGAGCGGCTGCTGGTCAGCCCGCGCTTCCACCGCATCCATCACGGCGAGCTTTCGGCCGGCGAGGACGGGCGCAACTACGCTGTGCTGCTGCCGGTCTGGGACTGGATCTTCGGGACCGCCGATTTCGACCGGAAGAGCTATCCGCGCACGGGCGATCCCAACGCGCCGGAAAGCCTCGCCACCGGCGGCTGGCTGCGCCAGCAGATCGACGGCTTCCGGGAGCTGGGGCGCGCGCTCAGGCGTCGGTGAGGCGGCCGGCGCGCACCTGGCCGATGCCGCGCAGCAGCGCGCCGTAGTCCCGCGAGTCCGGCAGGGCCGGCGGCACCGGCGCACGGCCGGCCAGGGCGGCGATGCGTGCATCGCGCGGGCTGCAGCCATAGGCGGTGCGGAAGGCGCGGCTGAAGGCGCTCGGGTCGTGGAAGCCGGAGCGTTCGGCCAGTACGGCGATCGGCGCCGCGGCCTGCCCCGGGTCCGACAGCAGCGCGAGCGCCCGACGCAGACGCATCGCCTGGATATGCTGCGCCACGCCGCCTTGGCTTTCGAACAGCCGATACAGCGCGCTGCGCGACATGCCCGCGAGCGCCGCAAGGCGCTGCGGATTGAAGCGCGGCGAATGCATGTGCTGCCGGATCAGCGCCTGCAGGCGCTGGAACTGCCCCTGCGCGATGTCGTCCGGCGCGCCGCGCGCCGGAGCGCCATCGGCGGCGAGGCAGGCTGCCAGCATCCCTGCCGTGCCGCCTGCCAGCACCGCAAGCCGCGCCGGGGTCGCGCCGCGGACCTGGCGTTCCAGCAGCGCCATGTAGTCGGCAAGCACCGCGGAACCCTCTCCCTGCACGGGGCCGGCCCCGCGCGCGGCGAGCGCGGCGGCCAGGGCGGGATGCGAATCCCGCGGCAGGCAGAGGGAGATCCAGGCGGCATCCTCCCAGACCGTCTCCCAGGGCGCGTCGAGGCGCAGCAGCACGGGCACACCCGGCTCGATCACGTGCTGCGCGCCGCCATGCTCGATGCTGCTTCGTCCGCGCAGCACCATGCGAACGACCCAGTGGTCCAGCCCGTCGCGCCGCACATGCGCCGCGCTGCGGGTGAACACCGCCGGCGAGGTGCGGCTGACATTCAGCAGCATGTCGCCGAGCAGCCAGTTCTCGGTCCGCGTGGAAACGGCGGCCGGATCGGGCCCCATGGCTGCGATGCGGTTCAGCGTGCCGAACTGGGCGTTCCATGCCTCCAGTCGCTGGCCGGGCGGGAAGGTGTCGGTCGTGAAGACGACCGGTTCCACCCGCTCGGTCGCGGCGGAGTGAAAGGCACGGTCGCTGTCCGGCCCAGGCAGGAACATGGGTGCGCTTATGCACTGCGCGTCGCGCCTGTTGCAACGCATCATTCCGGCCGAGCGCCCTGTCGGGCCCTATCGGTAGTTCGGCTGATAGCCCGCGGGCGGCGGGCCATTGTGCCACTGACCATACTGGTCGTACCAGCCGCCGTAGCGCGGGTCGTAGCCGCTGGCGGCGTAGGGCTGCTGGGGGATCCGCTCGGGCTGGGGAGCCGGCGTCAGCGCCCCGGCCACGCCGCCCAGCGCGCCGCCGATCAGCGCTCCCTTTCCGGCGTCGCCGCTGAGGGAGCCGATCAGGGCGCCCGCACCCGCGCCGAGCGCCGCCCCACCCAGGGCACGCTGGTTCCGGTCATTCGGGTCCACGCCGCCGGCGCAGGCCGAGAGTGCCAGCGCGGGGGCCAGAAGAAGCACGGGAAGTCTCGGTCGCATCGCAGTCTCCGCATCATGGGTGCCGCCGGTCGGCGGCCATGGAAGCGGAACGCACCAGCCGGGCGATGGTGCGGCGCGGCCATGACGCGTGCTCGGCGCAGGCGCGCCGCTCGCGCGAATTTCGTGTCCGCGCATGCAGCGATCTTCCGCCGCGGCCCGCCCCACCCCATCTGCTCGCCCGCCCAGAGGGGGAACATGGACATGTTGCAACGCAGGACGATGCTCGGCGCGGCGGCCGGGCTGCTGGGGGCGAGCGCGACCGCCGCGGCGCAGCAGGCCACGCCGCATCACGGCCTGCCCATCCCCTCGGACCGGCTTGCGCCGCTGCGCGGCGACGGGCCCGTGGTCCTCACCCCGGCCCAATACGCGCAGCGCTTCGTGGACAGCCCCGCGCCGGCGGGCCAGCCGGGGCGCTGGGTGAGCCGCGCCCCGTTGCCGCTGCCCCGCACCGAGATGGCCTGGGCCGCCGAGGCCGAGGGCAAGCTGTGGGTGATCGGCGGCTATGCCGAGCAGCGGGTGAACAACAGCTACAACCATGTCTACGATCCGGCGACCGACAGCTGGACGGAGAAGGCGCGGCTGCCGCGCGGCGCGAACCATGTCGCGGTGGCCGCGCTCGGTGGGCGGATCTACGCCTTTGGCGGCTTCAGCAACCAGAACCGTGGCGCGGACGACCTCGCCTTCGTCTACGACATCGCGGCCGACCGCTGGGAGCGCGTGGCCCCCATGCCGCGTCCCCGCGGCGCCGGCGCGCTGGCGGTGGTCGGCGGCAAGCTGCACCACATCGGCGGTGCCTCGAACCCCGAGAGCGAGCGCGCCTCGGTCGGCTGGCACGAGGTCTACGACCCGCAGGCCGACAGCTGGGAACGGCGCAAGGCGCTGCCCGGCGCGCGCGACCATGCCGGCGTGGTGGTGTTCGACGGGCTGATCCACATCGTTGGCGGCCGCTTCAACACCTTCGAATACAACACCGGCCTGCACCATGTGTATGACCCGGCGGCCGACCAGTGGACAACGCGCGCACCGCTGCCGACGCCGCGCTCCGGCCACGGCCTCGTGGTCTATCGCGGCCGCTTCTTCGCGATGGGCGGGGAGAGCGGCTGGTTCACCAACCGCGTGCTCACCGGCCAGGTGCATGGCCAGGTGGAGAGCTACGATCCCGCCGCCGACACCTGGCAGCACCATGCACCGATGCCGACGCCGCGCCACGGCATGGGCGCGGTGGTGATCGGCGACTGGATCTATGTCGCCGGTGGCGGCCCTGTGGTGGGCGGCGGCGTGAAATCCGCCGTCCACGAAGCCTTCACGCTCGGCTGACCAGGACGCCGGGCGGGGCTACGCCGCCGCCCGGCGCAGCAGGGATGCGATGACGCCGTCCAGCCGCGCGGTGGTGTCGTCGTCGAGCGACAGCACCAGCGCCAGGGTCGGCCACTCGACCCGCGAGACGCGTGCGGTGATGGCGCCGGCGCCGGGCAGCGAGACCTGCAGCTCCCGCCCGGGAGAGAGCTCGGCGGGCGGCGTGCCCTCGGCCTCCACTGCCATGCCGCCCCGCGACATGTCGCGCAGACGCCCGCGCATGGAGAGGCCGCCGCGCCCGGCGAGCTCCACCATTCGGCCATCGCCCGCGACGCGGTCGTAGTGCCGGCGGTCGCCGCGTGCGCTGCGGAGCGAGGCGAGGAACTGGTCCACCTCGCGCTGCAGCGTGCTGCTCTCGCGCTCGACCTCGCCTGCGCCGGCCTCGACCTGGCGGCTGACGGCCAGCGCGTCGCCGGCGGCGCGCCGTGCCTCTCCCATCGCCGTGACGGCGCGGCGCGAGCTGTCCAGCACGCGCGTGACATTCGCCGCGATCTCGCGCGTCGCCGCGCCCTGCTGCTCGACCGCCGCGGCGATGGCCGCCGAGGTCTCGCCCATGTCCTGCACCTGGCCGGCCATGTCGCGCACCACGCCGACCGCTTCCTCCGTGACGCCGCGGATCGCCTGGATCTGGGTGGCGATCTCCTCGGTGGCCTTGGCGGTCTGCGCCGCCAGTGCTTTCACCTCGCCGGCGACGACGGCGAAGCCCTTGCCGGCCTCGCCCGCGCGGGCGGCCTCGATTGTCGCGTTCAGCGCCAGCAGGTTGGTCTGCCCGGCGATGTCGCCGATCAGCCGCGCGACGTCGCCAATGGTCGCCGCGGCCTCGGCCAGGCGCTGCATGGTGCCATCCGCCTGCTGCGCATGGTCGGCGACGGAGCGCGCTGCGGTGGCGGCCGTGGCGGCCTGGCGCGCGATCTCGCCGACGCTCGCCGTCAGCTCCTCCGTCGCGGCCGCGACGGAGCCGAGGTCACCCACCGATCCCTCCGCGCTCTCCGCCGTCTCGGTCGCGCGCGCCTCGGTCTGCGTCGCGCTCGCCGCCATGCTGGTGGCGCAGCGGCCCATGTTCTCGGCCGCGCCGCCCAGGCTCCGCATCACGCCGCTGAGCGCTGCGCCGAATTCCTGGGTGTGCCGGTCCATCGCCTTGGCGCGGCGCTCCTGCTCGGCCCTGTCCTCGGCCGCCTCGGCCTCGAGCCTGGCGCGCGCGGCGGTTTCGTCGCGGAACACCTCCAGCGCGCGTGCCATGGCGCCGATCTCGTCCGGCCGGTCGCGGGCCACGATCGGCGTGTCGAGCCTGCCGTCCGCGATCGCCTTCATCGCATCGCCAAGCCCCGCGAGCGGCCGCGCGACGCGCCCGGCCGCAACGAGCCCGGCGGCGCCCGCGCAGAGCAGCACCAGAAGTGCCAGACCGCCGATCAGCAGCAGCTTCTGGCGCTCCGCGGCAAGCCAGGGGGTCATGTCATAGGCGATGGCGATCGCGCCAACGGGCGCCCCGGCGGCGTCGCGCAGCGGATGCGCCAGGCCCAGCACATGCATGCCGGCCGTCAGGTCGAAGGCGACCGGCTGACGCGCCTCGGTGAGGCCCGGGGGCAGCACCGCACCTCCCAGGCCCTCCACGCTCGACGCGATCAGGCCGTTGCGGTCGAGAAGCAGCACATGCGCGCCGGTGACGGTGGCGAGGTCCCGCGCCGTCGTGCCATCGAGCCTGCTGCCGATGCGCAGCGTGCCGACCACCTGCCCGCCCTGTCGCACCGGCAGCACGGCGGAGAAGGCGAAGCGGCGGCTTGTCGGGGAGAAGGCCACGCCGCTGGCCGTTTCCCCGCGCAGCGCGCGGGCGACATCCGGCAGGCCCGACTTGTCGTCCCCGAAGACGGAGGGATCATGCCCGCGGACCGCGACGCGACCCTGGGCGTCGGTGACTTCCAGGACGGTGATGGTCGGATCGGCGGCGCGCAGCGCCTCGAACAGCGTGACCAGGGGCGCGCGGAGCGCCGCCGCGTCGCCCGCCGCCAGGGCCGCCCCGATGTCCGGCCGTTGCGCGGCCCCGATGCCGACGGCGTGCAGGCCCGTGAAGCGCTCGGCCACCGCCTGCTCCGCGCGCTCCAGGCTGAACCGCGCCATGCCGGTCGTCCGCTCGGTGCGGAGATCGTGGAGCACGGCTGTGCTCGCCATGGCGACGAGCAGCACGCCGGCGATCGCGGGAAGGATCGCCAGAAGGGCGAGGCGCGGCCGCAATCCCGCCGGCACCCTGGACAACAACGCACGCATTCGGTGGCCCCTGTTTCAGACGGCGTCACGTCTGCCACGGGGGCGGTGAAGGCTGCGTTACGCCTTGCATCGCGGACGGGCCGGGTCAGACCTCCGGGCCGGCCGGTCCTGCGGTCATCGGGACGCTCAGGCGGCGGCCTGGACCTGGCGCGCCGCCAGCGCGACCAGATGCGCGGCGACCGCCCCCATGCCGGTGCGCGCGCCCTCCCGCCCGGCGCGGCGCTCGGCCTCCGCGTTGTAGTTGGTGTTGGTGTTGACGTCGTAGGCGAAGGTCCGGCCCTGGCGGTCCGTGATGAACTCGATCGCACCGACGCCGATGCCGTTGGCCAGCAGGAAGGCCTCCATCCGGTGGATCAGCGGATGCGCGAAGCCGTCCAGGATGCGGAACTTTTCGGTCACCGCCACGGCGGGGCAGACCTCGCCCTCGCCGGCCTGGCAGGCATCGGCGGGGCAGAGCTCGAAGCCTTCGCTGGTGTCCACGCGCACGGCGTAGAGGAACCTGCCGCCGATGAACTCGGCCCGCGTGATGAAGGGCTCCGGCGCCTCGATGTAGCGCTGCACCAGCCAGATGCCGTCGCGCGGATGGGCGTGCGGGTCGGCATCGGTGGCGAGCAGGTCGAGCGCCTGGCGCAGCCCCTCCGCGCTGCGCACCAGGCGCACGCCAAGGCCCTTGCCGGCGCGGTTGTGCTTCAGGATCACCGGGAAGCCGAGCTTCCGTGCCGCCTCCGGGATGTGCTGCGCGCCGATGACGGCGATGGTCTCGGGCGTCGGGATGCCATGCGCGGCGAGCGCCTGGTACTGCGCGACCTTGGACAGTTCGAGCTGGAGCGCACGGCGGCCGTTGACCACGGCGCGGCCGTGCCGCTCCAGCCACTCGATCACGGCGCCGGCGTATTCGGGGGCGTAGGTATGGTCCCGCGTGTGGGAACTCGCGCTCATGCGGTTGTAGAACACGCCCTCCGGCGGCGGCTGCGTCAGGTCGAGCAGGCCGGTGTCGAGGAACCACTCCGCGTGCCGCGCGCCCTGCGAGGCGAAGGCGGCGCGGAGCGGGACGACCCAGGCGTCGTTCTCGTGGATGACATGGATGACGGACATGACCGGCCTCGCTGCAGATCGAGGCGGTAGAAAAATCGTTTACGACGACGTCGCAAGGGGCCGCCTCGAAGAAAGATTTTCGTTTTCCGGCGATCGGCGCGAAGGGCAGGCCCTGCTCCCGAAAGTGCCGGCTGGCGGAAGTCCTACTCCGCCGCGCTCGCCACCTCGGGCGGGCAGGGCGGCATGTCGCGCAGGAACTTCCAGCGGCCATGCTGCTTGATCTCCGCCAGCACGAAGGGCGTCAGCTCCAGCCCGGGCAGCGGCGCCACCACCGCCTCCGGCGTGGCGAAGTCCACGCTGACGGCGCCCACCTCGGGCGCGCCGCCATGCGACCCGGCGCCGAGGAAGGCGCAGGCCGGCAGCCAGAGATGGCGGATCCCGTCCACGACGCGGTCCCGGCTGGCATGCAGGTGGCCGCTGATGACCATCCGCACGCCGGCGGCCTGCAGCTTCGCCAGCAGCGCGGATCGCGGCGCCGGGTTGAGCGAGGAGACGGTGGGCGCATCCTCCCCGGCATGCTCGACGAAGAGCGGCTTGTGCAGCACGAGCGCGACGGGCCTGCCCCGCGCGCCTGCGAGTTCCTCATCCAGCCAGGCCTCCTGCTCGGCCTCGCGCGGCAGGCCCGAGCCGAAGAGCTGCGCATTGACGCCGATCACGCGCCAGGCGCCGGCCTCGATGGCGAAGCGGTCCGCGGTGAAGGCTGCATCCCAGCGCGCGAGGCGCGCCTCGTCCACGATCTGGGCGGGGTCCTGGCCGGGCGGCTCGTCGCCGACATCGTGGTTGCCGGGCAGGGCGAAGACACGCGCCTCCAGCCCTTCAAGCGCCTGGGCGGCGAACTGCATCTCCGCGTCGCTGTCGGGGCCGTTGATGCAGAGATCACCCGTGACGATCACCAGATCCGCTTCCGACGCATTCGCCGCATCGCGCGCGCGCCGGAAATTCTCCCAGAAGAAGCCATGCGTGTGCGAAAGGTGCAGGTCGGACAGGAAGACGATCTTCGACAAGGCTCTGCTCCTCACCCGAAGGCCAGGTTGGTGGCGCGGAAATCCATGTAGTAGAGCGGCGGGTGCGACCAGCGCATGTCGCGCCACTTCCCGATGTATTCGCGCACCGGATAGAGGATCAGCGCCGGCGCCTCGGCCTCGTATTCGTCGAGCAGCGCCAGCCACAGGCGCTTGCGATCCTCGGGCGCGGTGGCGACGCGCAGCGCGTCCACGATCGCGTTGTAGCGCACCGGCTGCCAGAAACCGCTGCGCTGCAGTGAGTATTCCTTCGAGAGATGCACAGCGAGGCCGCCGCCGAGCGGATCGGGGAAGCGGAATGCGATGGAGGTCGGGCGGATGTCGGCGCCGGGCTGGGTGACGGAGGCGAGGTTCTCGCGGGTTTCCAGCCGGGTGTTGACGCCGACGGCGCGCCACATCTCCTGGATCACCTGCACCGCCTGCAGCATCTGCAGATAGTAGTTCGGCGCGATGCGGATGATCAGCTCCTCCCCGCCATAGCCGCCTTCGCGCAGCAGTCGCCGTGCGCGGTCGGGGTCGTAGGTGAAGCCCTTGCGGTCCGCGTCGTAGAGCTCGCCGAAGGCCGGAATCTGCAGCGCCGCCATGCGCCGGTAGCCCTCGCCCCAGAGGCTGCGGCCGAGCGTGTCGTAGTCCACGGCGTGATTGAGGCCCTGGCGGATGCGCGCATCGCGCAGCGGGCCACGGCGCGTGTCGTAGTAGAGGATGTGCGCGAAATCGAGCGGCACCTCCACGCCCTCCACCCGGGGGTGGCGCGCCAGGCTCTCGGCCTGTTCGGGCAGCAGGTTGGTGACGAGGTCATAGTCGCCGGCGTGCAGCCCGGCGAGGCGGGAGGAGGCTTCCGGCACCGCGGTGAAGACGATCTGGCGCACCGGCGGCCGGCCGCCCCAGTACTCGTCATGCGCCTCCAGCACCAGGCGCTGGTCGCGCTGGAAGCTGGCGACGCGATAAGGGCCGCTGCCCACCGGGGCGCGGCGCATGCCGTCCAGCCCTTGCGCAGCATAGAAGGCCGCGGAATGGATCCAGCCGCCATAGGCGGCCAGGCGCTGCGGCATCACCGGGTCGGGCGACTGGGTGCGGAACACCACGCGATGCGGGCCCTCGGCCTCCACCCCGGCGAGGTGGCCGAAATTGACCCGGCCCTCGAAGGTCTGGGTCCGCTCGCCCCACATCCGCTCGGCCGAGAAGGTGGAGAGCACGTCGGCGCTGGTCAGCAGCGTGCCGTCCTGCAGGCGGACATCGGTGCGCAGTTCCGCCACCCAGCTCAGCGGATCCCGTTGCACGAGGGAGGTCGCGACGAAGGGAGTGAGGTGCCGTCCACCCTCGCGCGCCTCGCGGGCGAAGTCGCGGCGCCACAGCGTGTCGAAGACGTTGTAGGTGACGCGCAGGCCGACATTGGAGATCGCCTCCAGCGGCTCCAGCGTCGGCGGCAGGGCCTGCACGGCGATGCGCAGCACCGGGCGGCCGTCGGCCTGGGCGCCGGCGACGCGCGGCAGCAGGGCCGGCAGGGCCAGCGGGGTGGCCAGAAGCGCCCGGCGTCGGATCGTCATGAGTGAGCCTCCTTGACGGCGCGGGAGGCTAGGCGAGGCCGGAGACAGGCGCGTGACGGCCGCATGAGAGGGGTGTGACGATGGCCCCGCGCCATGCGGCGGGTTCCGGGGACCGGCCTGGCGGCCTATATGCGGGCGACGATGGTCCCCTTCCGCAAGATGCATGGCCTGGGCAACGACTTCGTCGTGCTCGACGCCCGAGACCGGCCGCTGGCGGTCACGGCCGGCGCGGCGCGCGCCATCGGCGACCGGCACCGCGGCATCGGCTTCGACCAGCTCATCGTCATGGAGCCGCCGCCTGCCGGCGCAGATGTGTTCATGCGCATCCTGAACCCGGACGGGTCGGAGGCCGGCGCCTGCGGCAACGCCACGCGCTGCGTCGCGTCGCTGGTCGCGGAGGAGGCCGGCAAGGACCGCGTTGTGGTCCGCACCATCGCCGGCGACCTGCCGGTGGAGAGGCTGCCCGGCGGCCTCTGGCGCGCCGACATGGGCCCCGCGCGGCTCGGCTGGTGGGATGTGCCGCTGGCGCGGGAGATGGACACGCTGCATCTGCCGCTGGCGCTGGGTCCGGTCGCCGACCCCGCGGCCTGTTCCATGGGCAATCCGCACGCGACCTTCTTCGTGGACGACCTCGACGCCATCCCGGTGGCGGAGATCGGGCCGAAGCTGGAACGCGACCCGCTCTTCCCCGAGCGGGCCAATATCGGCTTCGCGCAGGTGCTCTCGCCCGAGCGCATCCGGCTGGTGATGTGGGAGCGCGGCGCGGGGATGACGCTCGCCTGCGGCTCCGGCGCCTGCGCCACCATCGTCAACGCCGCCCGGCGCGGGCTGACGGGGCGCAGCGCGACCGTCGAATTGCCCGGCGGGCCGCTCGAGATGGAATGGCGCGCGGACGGGCATGTGCTGATGACCGGCCCCGTCGCCACGGCCTTCACGGGCGAGCTCGACCTCGCACGCTATGCAGCCTGAGATCCTGACCTTCGGCTGCCGGCTCAACGCCTATGAGTCGGAGGCGATGCGCGACCTTGCGGCGAAGGCCGGGCAGGGGGATGCGATCATCGTCAACACCTGCGCCGTCACCGCCGAGGCCGAGCGCCAGGCGCGCCAGGCGATCCGCAAGGCCGCGCGCGAGAATCCGGGCCGGCGCATCGTCGTGACAGGCTGCGCTGCGCAGATCGCGCCGGATGACTGGGCCGCGCTGCCGGGCGTCGCGCGCGTGCTCGGGAATGCCGACAAGCTGAAGGCCGAGAGCTGGGCCGCGCTCGACACGCCCGCGCCGGTGACGGACATCATGGCGGCGACCGAGACGGCGGCGCATCTCGTCACCGACTTCGCCGGCCGCGCGCGCGCCTTCGTGCAGGTGCAGCAGGGCTGCGACCATCGCTGCACCTTCTGCGTCATCCCCTATGGCCGCGGCCCCTCGCGCAGCGTGCCGATCGGCGCCATCGTGGACCAGGTGCGGGCGCTGGTGGCGCGCGGCTACGCGGAAGCGGTGCTGACCGGCGTCGACATCACGAGCTACGGCCCCGATCTGCCCGGCGCGCCGACGCTCGGCCAGATGGCGCGGCGGCTGCTGGCGCTGGTGCCGGAACTGAAGCGTCTGCGCCTCTCCTCCCTCGATCCGGTGGAGATGGACGAGGATCTCTGGCGCCTGATCGCGGAGGAGGAGCGGCTGATGCCGCATCTGCATCTCTCGCTGCAGCATGGCGACGACCTGATCCTGAAGCGCATGAAGCGCCGGCATCTGCGCGCCGATGCGGAGGCGCTGTGCGACCGCGCGCGACGGCTGCGCCCCGACATCGTCTTCGGCGCCGACCTGATCGCCGGCTTCCCGACCGAGACGGAAGACCACTTCGCCGCGATGCTCGACATGGTGGAGCGCTGCGGCCTGACCTTCCTGCATGTGTTTCCCTATTCCGAACGCCCCGGCACGCCGGCGGCGCGCATGCCGCAATTGCCGAAGCTGCTGCGGCGTGAGCGCGCGGCGCGGCTGCGGGAGGCCGGGCGCCGCGCGGCGCGTCGCTTCTACGACAGCCGCATCGGGATGACGGAGCAGGTGCTGCTGGAGCGGGCGGATCGCGGGCATTCCGCGCATTTCGCGCCGGTGCGCCTCGCCGCGGAGGCGGGGAACCCGGGCGAACTTCGCGCGCTGCGCATCGTTGCCGCCGGGGATGACGGCCTGATCGGAGAGGCGGCCTGACGCATGGCGCTCAAGGGATTCTGGGACAGGCTGCGCGGCCGCGGCACGCCGGGGGAGGGGCCGCAGGATCCGGTTGCCGCGCCGGAGCCGCCGATCCCGCCGCCCGCGGTGCCGGTCATGCCGGACCCCAACCTGCCGCCGCCCTACGAGACGCCGCAGGCGCCGATCCCGCCCTCGGCAGCGCCGCCGCCGCCGCCACCCCCGCCCGAACCGCCTCCGCCGCTGCCGCCCGCGCCGCGCGAAGACGAGGCGGCGCTGCGGGAGGCGCTGGCCAGCACCGTGCCGGACACACCGGAACGCGAACCGGAACCGGAACCCGAGCAGCGCGGCGGCTGGTTCGCCCGGCTCAAGGCCGGCCTCTCGCGTTCCACCGCGCGACTGACGGAGACGATCACCACCGTCTTCCGCAAGCGCAAGCTGGATGACGAGGCGCTGGAGGAACTCGAGGATACGCTGATCACCGCCGATCTCGGCCTGCCCGCCGCGCGGCGCATCGTGGAGGGCTTCCGCAAGACGCGCTTCGGCAAGGAGGTCACCGACGAGGAGGTGAAGGCGACCCTCGCCGAGAGCATCGCCGAGATCCTTGTGCCGGTCGCGAAGCCGCTGGAGCTCCGGCCCGCGCGCGCGCCGCATGTCGTGCTGGTGGTCGGCGTCAACGGCACGGGCAAGACCACCACCATCGCCAAGCTCGGCCAGCAGTATCGCCGCGAGGGGCTGAAGGTCATGCTCGCGGCCGGCGACACCTTCCGCGCCGCGGCGGTGGAACAGCTGCAGATCTGGGGCGAGCGCACCGGCTGCCCGGTCGTCGCGCCGGCGAAGATGGGCGCCGACGCCGCGGGCCTCGCGCATGACGCGCTGGCGCGTGCGAAGGCCGAGGGCATGGACGTGCTGCTGATCGACACGGCCGGCCGGCTGCACAACAAGTCCGCCCTGATGGAGGAGCTGCGGAAGATCATCCGCGTGATCCGCCGCCTGGACGAGACCGCGCCGCATTCCGTGCTGCTGACGCTGGACGCCACCACCGGCCAGAACGCGCTGAGCCAGGTGAAGGTCTTCCGCGAGATGGTGGAGGTGGACGGGCTGGCGGTGACGAAGCTCGACGGCAGCGCCAAGGGCGGCGTCGTCGTCGCGCTGGCGCAGGAGTTCGGGCTGCCCGTGCATTTCGTCGGCGTCGGCGAGAAGGCGGACGATTTGCGCCCCTTCACCGCTCGCGACTTCGCCCGCGGCCTGGTGGGGCTCGACTGAGCGCGCGGGCGCTCACAGATCCTTCGCGATGAACATCCCGACGATCAGCAGGAAGAAGGCGATCAGCGCGAGGGCGGGCAATGCCACCACCGCGACCAGCAGGATCGCCGGCGTCATGCGGCCGCGCAGGCGGAAGAGCAGGCTGGCCACCAGGCTGAGAGCGGCCGCCACGGTCACCGTGGCCCAGAGCAGCACGCCCTCGCGGTCCTTGTGCGTGGGATCGGCCAGCACGTAGGGCAGCTGCGAGGCGACCGACATCGCAAACAGCGCGAGCGAGGGGATCGCCACCAGCATCATCAGCCGCCAGGCCCAGACCGGTCGCATCAGTGCCACTGCGGCGGGTTGCTGATGAAGACGAGGATGACGATGCCCGCCAGCAGCGCCGGCACCGCCAGCAGGCTCGCAAGCGCCATGGCGGCGCCGCGACGCCCTTTCGCGCGCAGCGTCATGGCGGCCCACAGGATGGCGGAGGGCACCGCGATCAGCACTGCCCAGAGCAGGATGTTGTCGGCGGAGACGGTGCCGTCCGACACGCCCCAGAGGAAGAAGAACAGGATGACGCCGAGCGTCAGCCAGCTCATGCCGAACAGGATGCCTTGCAGGATCATGCGCGGAGCGTAGCGGCTGCGAGGCTGGGCTGCATTGCGGCGCCGCTTCGTTTGTGTCGCGGCGGAAACGCGCTGTCTTGCGCGCCGCGCCCGCCGGCGCATGCTGGCGGCACGAGGAAGGAGACGACGCATGGCCGAAGTCCGATGGGAACGCCTGACGGCGCCCGAACTCCGCGCGCTGGCCGCACGCGACGCGGTGGTGGTGCTGCCCGTCGCGAGCCTCGAGCAGCACGGGCCGCATCTGCCGGTCTGGACCGACAGCTTCATCGGCCATGCGGTCGCCATCCGCGGCGCGGAACTCGCCGACGACCTGCCGGCGGTGGTGCTGCCGCCGATGTGGATGGGCCTCTCGGAGCACCACTTTCCCTTCGGCGGCACGGTCAGCCTGGACTACGCCACCTTCGCCGCCGTGCTGCGCTGCGTGACGCGCTCGATCATGGCGGACGGGTTCCGCAAGCTGTTCCTGCTGAACTCGCATGGCGGCAACATCGAGCCGCTGGCGGTCAGCGCGCGGGAGCTCGCGCATGAATTCGGCATCCCGGTAGTGACGACCACCATCACGAAGCTGGCGCCCCAGGCGGTCACGGCGGCGCTGACGACGCAATCCGGCATCCAGCACGCCTGCGAGGGCGAGACGAGCCTTTGGCTGCATCTGGATCCGTCGCAGGTGCGCGCCGACCAGGTGGCGCACAGCGTCTCGCCCGGCGGCTTCGCGGCCGGCGATGCGGCGGCGACGCGCTTCTGGTCCTTCGCCGAGCGTGCGCCCGTCACCGGCGTGCGCGGCGACCCGCGCGGGGCGACGGCGGAGAAGGGCCGGGCGATCTTCGAGGGCATGGCCGCGGGCCTCGCCGCGATGCTGCGCGACGTGGCGATCTGGCAGGCGCCGGATGCGGTGTGGCGCGCCGGCCGGGCGC
Source organism: Falsiroseomonas bella (assembly GCF_003173615.1). Classification (GTDB taxonomy): domain Bacteria; phylum Pseudomonadota; class Alphaproteobacteria; order Acetobacterales; family Acetobacteraceae; genus Falsiroseomonas; species Falsiroseomonas bella. Next base: position 831,751 of record NZ_QGNA01000002.1, read on the forward strand.
AGGCCGGGCAGGGCTGATCCCGCCCCGGCGGCGCGCTACTCGAAGGGGATCCTGACCCGCGCGCCCGGCAGCACGTCGTTCAGCGGCAGGCCCGGGATGAACGTCTCCAGCGAGCGGTCCGGCGCGCTGTCGCGGATGTGCTCGCTCCCGAAGGTCATGCCCTGCGGCCGGTCCTGCCGCAGCACCATCGGCTCGAATCGCGGTGCGAGCGGATCGCGCCGGTCGGGCGGCCCCTCGATCTCCCGGTTCGGCACCGGCGCCGGCTCGGCCGCCGTCGCATGCACCGCCCCGGTGAGGCCGAGCGGCTGGCCCAGGCTGAGCGGCAGCCGGGCGGCTGCGGCCTGGGGCGCGGACGAGGCGGCGGCAAGCTCGGCCGAAGGCGGCGCCGGCGCGCAGCCCGCCATGGCCAGGCCGAGCAGCAGCAACGCCCCGCGGAGGCTCATGCGCCCTGGCCGAGCCGGCGCACGCCGCGCGGATCATCGGGCGGGTTGCCGCGCGGCGCCCCGAGCGGCCCCGCGCCGGCGTCCCGCCACGCGTGCAGGACCCAGTGGACGGAGGGAAAGGCGAGCTCGTCCCACGGGATCTCATCCCAGTCGAAGAGCCGCACTTCCAGGCTTTCCGCCCCGGCCGCGAAGCCGGGGCTGGCCAGGCGCGCGCGGAACAGCACCTGCACCTGGCCGATCCGCGCGATGGAATAGACCGCGAGCATGCCCTCGATGGCGATGTCGGCGCAGGCCTCCTCGCGCGCCTCGCGCCGGGCGGCTTCCTCAATGGTCTCGCCCATCTCCATGTAGCCGGCCGGGATGGTCCAGAAGCCGCGGCGCGGCTCGATGGCGCGGCGGCAGAGCATCACCTTGCCGTCCGCCACGACGACGGAGCCGGTGACGATCTTCGGGTTCTCGTACGCGACGAAGCCGCAATCGGCGCAGGTCAGCCGCTCGCGGTCCTCCCCTTCCGGAATCCGGCGGATGAAGTTGATGGCTGACGACATGCGCGAAGCTTGGGGCGTCGCCTGGGCGGCGGCAAGGCATGCCGGCATCACGTCGCGCCCGCGGCCCGTTCCGTGGGCGCGCGGCGCAGGGGCGCGGGTCAGACCTTCAGGTCGAGCAGCGATCCGCGGGGCAGCGGCGAGGCCGGCGGCGGGGGCAGGGCTTCGAGGCGGCGCGACGACTCGGGCGCCGTCGGCGCCCCGCCGGCTGGGCTGCCGGCCGTCGCCGCGCGGGCCTGGGCGGGGCCTTGGAAGCGCGAGACCTCCGCCGTGAAGGCGGCGAGGGAGTTCATGCTGATCATGCGCAGGATGATGGGCCGCAGGTCTGAACGCCGCGTTAAGCGGGGCCGGGGATCGCGCAGGCCGGGGCCGATCGGGCGCATGCCGCAGCATGCGGCGCGCGCCCGTTAACGCTCCAGCAACCAGTGGTAGAAAACGCGCAGTTCCTGACAAAAAGTGAAGAGCCCGTCACCCCCGGAAGGGTGTGAGGTCCAGCTTCGGCAGGTCGAAGGCCCGGGCGCCGAAGCCGATGAGCCCCTCGGCCCGCGCCGAGTCCCATCCGCCATAACGGCAATTGTCGCGCGCCTTGGCCTCGATCTCGGCCCGTGAGAGCGGGTCCGCCGCGCCGCCCCGGAGGTTCGCCTGCCGCTCCTCCACCACGCTGCCGTCGCGCAGCGTCGCGCGGACATGGCCGGTGTAGGCGCGCGGATAGGGGTTCTGTGGATCCACGACATAGGTCACGCGGGCGCAGAGGCCCCGCAGATCGTGGCGCATCACCATCTCCTCGGTGAAGGCCTCGAGCCCGGCACCGCCCAGCACGAGCCCGGCGGCGATGCCATAGGGCACGCTGAACTTGGCGGCATAGGCGTTCGGCGGCGCCTGCTTCGAGGAGAGCGGCTCCCACAGGCGGTGCAGGATGCCCTCCGCCGTCTCGCAGGTGATCGAGGCGATCTCCTCGGCCTTCACGCCGCGGGCGCGCAGCTTCACCGCGCAATCCACATAAGGCTGCACCATCGTGCCGTTGGCCCAGGGCTTGAAGGCGATGGTCGCCGCGACCCAGTCGCGGCCGAACCCGTCCAGCAGCGCGGCCCAGTTGCCCTCGGTGGTGTGCGCGAAGCCGTGGAACAGGCCGTGCGGGCCTTCGAAGACGGTGCGCGGGCCGAAGAAGCCGCCCTTCGCCAGCAGCGCCGCGCGCAGCCCCGCCTGCGCCGCCCAGCCCGGATGCAGGCGCTTCGTCCAGGCGCCGTCCGTCAGGTATTCGATGATGCCGGAAGCCATGGAGCCGGAGATGCCGATGGCATCCACGACCTGCCGCGGGCTGAGCCGCATGGCGACGGCGACGGCCAGCGCGGCGGCAGGCGCGCCGAAGACGCAGGTGGGGTGGAAGCCCGATTTGTGCACGGCCTTCGGCACCACCGTGGAGAGGCGGCACGCGGCCTCCGCGCCCACCGCGATGCCGCGCAGCACATCGGCGCCCGACAGGCCGAATCGCTCGGCGGCGGCCAGCACCGCCGGCACGACGACCACGCCCGAATGGATCGGGCCGCCTTCGAAGGTGTCGTCATAATCCTCGCCATGCGAGGCGGTGCCGTTGACGATCGCCGCATCGGCGGAGCTGAACCCGCCCGCATGGCCGAAGGCGGTGCAGCCGCCGCTGCCCTCGACGGCGCCGAGCGTCGCGGCGACGTAGTCGGTGCCGCGCGCCGCTACGCAGAGGCCGATGATGTCCATCAGCAGCCGCTCGCAGGTTTCGCGCACCGCCGCATCGGGGCGCGCGGCGAGCGCCGCCTCGGCCAGCTGCTCCGCGACAGTCGGCCCCTCGGCCACCGCCTTTGCCATCGTATCGTCCTTCCGCAGCGCCCGGCCGACTCCCGGACCTCTTTGCGCCGACGTCATGGGCGCCGGCGGGCGCGCCGATCAAGAGGGGGACACGGCGCGGCGGCAGGGCGCCGGTGCAGCCCGGTGCGCCCGAGGCGTCTTACACACGCCTAAGTAGTGATTCGATCAATGCTTGGACAGATCGGGTTGTCCGCTGTCCGGCGGCACTCGGGACCTTGTTCAAAACGAATTACGCTCTGAGCAAGACGAGACTTCCTTACGAAGTGCGTCGGCCTGGCCTGGAGCAGGCCGACGCAGGCCAGCCACCGCCGCGCGCAGCGGCGCGGACATAGTGCCCGCCGAAGGTTGCGTGACATTGTAGACTGTCTGAAAGGCAGAAAACCGCCGTTTCCGGACGTTGTTCGCAGATCATCGTTCGGAGTCGGGCCTTTCGGGCCGGTTTCGTGTCGTCGCGGTCACCGCGGCGCGTTTGGAATCAGGTCACGCCGGCTTGGTAGCGACTTTGCTCTCCTGATCAATCGAAAGATGTGTCAATACACTCTCGCGCGATCAGTTGCGCATCAGGACGAACGATCACTGTTCCGGACAGGAGAACCCCTATGCTTGTTCTGCCCAGCCAGAGGGAAGCGGCAGTCGAGACCGAGCTCCCCCTCTCGCGCGTGCTCCCGAGCCCCCGGGAAGCCATGGCCGTACGCTTGCCGACGTATCTGCAGCCCTTCCTCACATGGTTGACCGCGAAGCCGGCACCGGGGGAGGAGGCGCCCTCCCGCACCGCAATTTCCTTCGTTTTCGGCGCCCTGGCATGGATCATCGGCGGTTGTGCCCTGACCGTGCTGCCCTTCCTGCTGAGCGAGCCCGCACTCGCGCTCTGGCTGCTGGTGCCGATCGGATTGACCGCAACGAGCTGCGGCCTCGGTCTATTCCAGGTTGTGATCTTCCACCATTGCTCGCACGGCACGGTCTTCGCGACGCGCGAAGGCAACCGGCGCGCCGGGCGGATCATCTCCGCGCTGCTGCTGTTCAAGCGATTCGAGGACTACCAGCGCGAGCATATGATCCATCACAGCGCCAAGAAGTTGCTGACGGAGGAAGACGAGTTCGCCGACTTCGTGCTGGGCCTGCTCGGCCTCGAGGCCGGCCTGTCCAAGCGCGAGCTGTGGCGCCGCGTGATCGTCGCCTGCGTCTCGCCGGTGTTCCATTGGAAGTTCCTGTCGCGCCGCATCCAGGCGAGCCTCTTCACCGGCGATGCCGCGCATGACTGGGTCGGCCGCGTCGCCTGGAGCGTGGCGATCGTCGCCACGGTTGCGACCGGCACCTTCTGGCTGTTCCTGCTGGCCTGGGTGCTGCCGGTCACGGTGCTGCTGCAGATCGCGACGATCTTCCGCATCCTGGTCGAGCACAGCTTCCCCGAGGCCGAGCTGATCGCCGCGCGCGACAAGGAGTTCGTCTGCCACGCGACCTGCGGCGTGTTCCCCGGCGCGCAGCCGCCGCTCGAGAAGGCCGACAGCCTTCCCGGCGTGGTCGCCTGGGCCGGCTGGTGGGCCAACATGCTGACGGTGCAGCTCTTCGTGCGGCTGTTCGTGCTGGTCGGCGACGCGCCCTGCCACGACTTCCATCACCGCCGCCCCGCGACGAAGCGGTGGACCACCTACATCCATGCGCGGCAGCAGGATCTCGACAACGGCTCGCCCGGCTTCCCGACCGGCTACTTCGAGGCCTGGGGCCTGATGCGCGCCGTGGACCGCAGCCTGGCGAGCCTGGCGGCCACCGCGCCGGCGACCCTCGGGCGCGAGCCGGCGGCCCACGCCGCCGCCCCTGTCGGCTTCGGTCAACGCCTGCAGGAGGGCTGACGCAAACAACTGTCCGGATCGGGCCCGCGCTTTCTCCAGCGCGGGTCGCTCGCCGGCCCGGGAACGTCCTGCCCGGGTCGGCGACACCTTCGGGTCACGCCTGGCGAAACAGCCGCGTGACGCCCCCTCCCGGGCTGTGGCCGGGACTTGTCTCCTTCGTGTAGTCCTGATGTTTTCGTTGCCCGCGCGGATGCGCTGCGCGCAAACCCCTTTCGTTCGGAGGGGCGAAGCTGCGGAATGGCGGGTCCGGCACGGCCGGCATGGCCGCCGCCGGTCAGGCCTTCAGGCCTGCGGCTCCGCAGCGGGCGGGATGTCGCCGACGCGCACCACGCCTTCCGGCAGCAGGATCGTCACCGCAGTGCCCTCGCCGGGCGCGCTGACGATGCGCATCGTTCCGCCATGCGCCTCCACCAGGCCCTTGGCGATCGGCAGCCCGAGGCCGGTGCCCGGGAAGCTGCGCGCATGCCCGCCATCGATCTGCTGGAAAGGCTCGAGCGCGCGCGGAATGTCCTCCGGCCGCATGCCGACGCCCGTGTCGCGCACCTGCAACTCCGCCGCGCCATCGGGTCTCTGGCGGGCCGTGACGGTGACGCTGCCGCCGGAACCGGTGAACTTCACGGCGTTGCTCAGCAGGTTGTTCAGCACCTGGCGGAAGCGGAGCTGGTCCACCCTGATCTCGAGGCCCGGCTCGCCGCGCTTCACCTCCAGCCGCACGTCGTTCTGGATGGCCAGCGCGGCGAGCTCGCGCACCGAGGCGCCGATCAGCGTCTCCGCGCGGCACCAGACCAGGCTGAGCTGCGGCGCCACCTTGGCGATGCTGGAATAGTCGAGGATGTCGTTGATCAGCTCCAGCAGCAGCCGCCCGGACTCGTTGATCTGCTGCGCGTATTCGGATTGCTGGTGGTCCGTCAGGCGATAGGTCGAGCCCGGCAGCATCATGTCGGAGAAGCCGATGATGGCGTTGAGCGGCGTGCGCAGCTCATGGCTCAGCGTCGCGATGAAGCGTGCGCGCAGCGCGCTCGCTTCCTCGGCCGTCGCCTTGGCGATGCGCAGCTCGATCTCCGCCTGCTTGCGCGCCAGCACGTCGATGTAGACCGAGAGCGCGCCCTCCACGAGTTCCTGGTCGCCCGTCTCGAAGGGGCGGCTGACATTCGCCTCCGAGTGGTTGCCGAGGATCAGCGCATGGCCCGAGGCCCGGTCATAGGCCCAGAGCACATAGGGCATGCGCAGGATGCCGGTGAGCTCGTAGGCGGGGGATTCGATGACGCTGCGCGCGGTGGTGAGGAAGAAGGGCGGCGCGGCCGGCACGTTCGCGAATTCCGCCGGCGCGTCGGAGCCGAAGCCGACCGCATGCGTCACGCGGAACAGGTCCGGCGTGGTCGGCGACGGCTCGCGCCGGACGAAGGCGGCGCGGTCGCAGAGCGTGTTCTCGACGATCACCTCGAGCATGGAGGCGCCGAGCTCCTCCGGCGTTGCGCAGAGGTCGGACAGGCGGTGCGCCTCGCGGATCAGCTTGGCGACGGTGCGGCTGCGCCGCGCTTCCCGGAAGGCCTGGCTCTGCTCCTCCTGCAGGCGCAGCAGGCGCGCCCCGAGGTCGTTGCATTCCCGCCGGTAGTAGGCGAGTTCGCGTTCGAGCTTGGCGATGTCGAGAGCGCGGAGCTCCGTCATCGGCGTCTCCGCAGCACCGTGAGGACACCGGTCCAGTCGAGCGGCCGGCTGTGCTCGCCGTCGAAGGGCGCGACCTCCACGCCGGAATAGAAGCCGAGGAGCGGGACATTGGCGTCCAGCCCGCGCACCACCAGCTCCGCCTCCTCGATCGAGGAGCCGCTGCGCGCGCTCGCCCGGCCCGCGCAGTCGATGTAGAGGCCGAGAAGGTTGTCGCCGTCGCGGACGGTGCGGTTCATCTCCTCGACGCCGCGGCGGACGGAATCGAGCATGAGGCCGTTGTCGCGGCTCATGATCTGCACCAGGGCGCCTTCCTCGAAGTCGGGCTCGAACAGGGTGATCGAGCCCTTCGCCGCGTCGGCGCTCAGGATCAGGCGGTTCACGTAGGACTTCTCGTCATAGGGCGCGTAGGGATCGCCCTGCTTCTGGCCGAGCGTCGCGACAAGCGAGAGTTCCTGCCCGCGCCCGCCGCCGATCGGCAGGCCCAGCATGCGCTCGATCACCTTCAGTGCCGGCTCGCCATCCAGCTCGTAGACGGTGGCGCCGTCGATGCGGGTGATCTCCATGAAGGCGCTTACGGGGCGGCAGCCATGCAGGATGACCGTCTCGGCCGAGACCGCAGGCGGGAAGACCAGGGCGACGGTCGCGTGCTTGCTGACGCCGTCGCCGTCGAACACCCAGGCGCCGGACATGTTCATGTCGGTGAGCAGGCCGCCGCCGAGCAGGTTCACCGGGGCGTTGCCGACGGCCTCGTTGAACCCGGCGACGATCGAGCTCGCGTAGTGCAGCTTGGGCGGCTGGGTGCTGGCCACGCTGTCGAACAGCAGCAGCACCACCTGGTCCTGCTTCACCACGCTGCGGACCTGCGCGCCGATATCGGCGCCGGCCTTGCGCTCGTCCACTTCCAGCCCGCGGCTCACCAGAAGCTGCGGCGCGGTGGTGGGATCGTCGAAGGCGACGAGGCCGAGCTCGAATCCGCTGTAGCCGTACCCGCCGCGCGAGATGGCGCCGGCCGCCGAGCCGCCGACGACGGGCACCGGGCCAAGCACCTCGCCCAGGGCCGCGCGCACGGCGAAGGGATCGAGCTTGCCGCCGGAGAAGGCCATCAGAAGCTGCGGGCTGTCCGCCGCCGAGCCGAGCGCCGCCACGGCCTGCCGAACGGCGGCCATGGGATCCGGGCTCCTGCCGTAACCGACTCGCATGCGGGCCTCCAGCCGCCGTCACGGCGGCAAACGCAGGGGCGCGCCAATCGTAGTTCTGGCCGCCAGCGTGCGCCGATCCAGGTAGACCCATCCTTATGACGAAGCGATGCCCAATGCGTCAACTATTGCGTGCAAATTTGTACCGTAACGCGGGACATGTACGGCAGGCCGTTGCGTTAGGCGCATAATGCCACGTTTTTGCGTCGCGTCGCTGCTGGTGAGCCCATGATCGTGGGGAATCGTGCTCTTGCTGCCGGTTCTGCCGCCCCATGCGGCGCCGGCACCGGCCTGCCGGCGCGTCAGTATTGCGCCGACGGAACCCAGCACCGCGCCGGCACCCGATACCCGCCCCTGGCGAGCAGCAGCATCGGCTTGACCGCGCGCATCCCGGCCTTGAGGCACCAGCGGAGCAGGTCCGACTGGCGGGCGGGCAGCAGCAGCGCGACCGGCCCGCCGCGCAGCCCGGACGCCCCAGCCAGCAGCGCCGCCATCTCGGCGGCGGTCTCCGCGACGCCGTGGTTGCTGCGCCAGGCGGCCGGCGCCGCCAGGTAGCCGACGATCCGGCCGTGCCGCTCCGCCACGACAGGCGAATGGACCCGGAGCGCGTGACGGATCTCCTGCCCGCGGGAGGCGCCATGCGCGGCGGCATGCAGCCGGTCGCAGGCCTCGACGTCCTCCTCCTGCATGGCACGCACCCGGATCTCCGGGTCGGTCGCCGCCAGGGCATGGCCGGCCAGGAGCATCAGGGGCGCCTTCACCTCGAAACCGAGGTCGGCATGGAGGGCGGTCGCGGCCAGGCTCGCGGCATCCTGAACGAGGCGCGTGCTGCCAACGCCCTCGGCCCTGTCCAGCACGGCCCGCAGCAGCCGCCGCCCGATCCCGGCGCCCTGCAGGCCCGGTGCGACCGCGGTGGGGCCGATCCCGCGGACCTCGTCCCGCTCCTGCAGGAAGCTTGCCCCGACAACCTGGCCCCTGCGCTCGGCCACCACCCCGAACATGGCGGGGTCGGACAGCAGCGCGGCGGCATGCATCGCGGCCTCGGCGGCGGAGGCGACGTCGGGCACCAGCCCATGCCGGGCGGCGAGATCGGCCTGGGCGGCATGCAGGACCCGGCCGCAGGCCTCGGCGTCGGCCGCGACGGCGGGGCGCAGGCGCACCGGGCCAGGATCCGGCAAGGCGGGTGGCAGCCCGGCGGGCCGGGCGAGTTCGGCAAGATGCACGGCGTCTCTCCGGTTCTGGGCCACGCGGGGCGGCGGGCGCGGCGGCACGCTGCCAGGGTGGTGCATGCTGCGAAGCTGCCCGATTCTGTCGCCCGACGCGATCTTCTGAGTTTTCCGGAGTTTTCCGGCGGCTTTCCGCGACCCTGCTTGCGCCGGCCGCTACTCCGGGACGCCGGCCTTCTCCAGACCTTCGACGAAGGTGGCGCAATGGGCGAAGTTGGCCAGCACGCGGCGGATCACCGCGATGCGCAGCGGCGGGCCCAGCTTCTCGCGCACCGCCATGAAGGTCCGTGCCTCCTCCACCAGCCCCAGATGGCCGCAGCAGCTGATCAGCGTGTGGTAGTGGCCGGGATACTCGGCGAAGGCGGCGACGGAGGCGCGCAGATGCGGCAGGGCTTCCCCGAAGCGCCGGGCGCCGAGCAGCGCGAGCCCGTGCGTGGAGCTGTAGATGCCTGCGAAGGTGTCGAGCGGGCTCATGCGCAGCGCGCGGCCGGTCTCCGCGATCGCCTCCTCGTACTGGCCGGCCCGCAGCAGCGCCCAGCCGAGCATGGAGCGGCCGATGGCGGAGTTGGGATTGAGCTCCCGCGCCGTGCGCAGCTCCGCCAGTGCCTGGTCATGCGCGCCGGCGTTGCTGAGGCTCATCCCCAGGACCATCCGCGCCCAGGGCTCGGCGGGGTCGAGCACCACGGCCTCCTCCGCGATGCGCCGCGCCGTGGCGTAGCCCTCTCGCGGGTCGGGCCAGCCGTAGCAGAGCGTCGCCCACCAGATCGCCCAGGCGAGCGTGGCATGGGCGCGCGCATAGCCGGGCTCGATGGCGATGGCGCGGCGCAGCAGCTCCTGCGCCTCCTGGTTCTCGCGCCGGCCGATGCGGTTGATCAGCCCGAGCGCGCGCACGACGAGGCCCCAGGCATCCATGCTCTCGGGCGCCTGGCTGGCGGCGCGGAAGCCTTCCTCGGCGTAGAGATGCGGCTCGATCGCGGCGACCACATGGGTGGTGATCTCGTCCTGCACCGCGAAGACGTCGGCGAGCGCCCGGTCGTAGCGCTCGGCCCAGATGTGCTTGCCGCTGCCGGCATCGATCAGCTGCCCGGTGACGCGGATGCGCCCTTCCGCCGTGCGGACGCTGCCTTCCAGCACGTAGCGCACGCCGAGTTCCTGCGCGACCTGGCGCACATCCACCGCGCCGCGATAGGCGAAGCTGGAGTTGCGGGCGATGACGAACAGCCAGCGCAGCCGCGACAGCGCGGTGATGATGTCCTCCGCGATGCCGTCCGCGATGTGGTCCTGCGCCGGATCGCCGCTCATGTTCGTGAAGGGCAGCACGGCGATGGAGGGGCCTTCCGCCGCCGCGCCTTCGGTGTCCGTCGCGGCAGGCCGGCGCAGCACGAGGCCGGTCTGCCCCTCCACGATGGCGAGGGTGCGGTCTGAGAACAGGCCGGTCAGCAGCTTGTCCACCGTGGACTTGCCCAGCCGCGTGCGGTGGGCGAACGCGTCCCGCGACATCCGCTCGCGCGCGATGTAGTCCCTCACCAGCCCGGCGATCCGCTTCCTGTCGTCCATGTCCTTCGGTCGTCACCCGCGGCAAAGCATCCTGCCGCAACCCGGCCGTGCTGGCTTGGCCCCGATCCGCGATCCTGTCCCGCGCGTCGGCGTGCGGGCACGGCAATGTGAACGATCGGCCCTCAGCAGCTCAGCACGACATTGCCCATGACCGCGCCGCGCTCCACCAGCTCGTGGGCCTCCGCGATGCGGTCCAGCGGAAGCACGGCGCCGATCGCATGCTGCAGCAGGCCCGCCTCCAGCCAGGCATCGAGCTGCGCCAGTCCCTGCGCGCGCGCTTCCGCCGACAGCTCGTAGACGATGAAGAAGCGGATGGCGGCGCCCGAGAGGATCATCGGGCCGAAGGGCAGGGACATCTCCGCCTTGCCCGAGCCGTAGCACACGCAGAGCCCGTCGCGTGCCACCACCTGCGGCAGCAGCGCGGCATTGGCGGCGAGGTCCACCTCCACCACGCGGTCCACGCCGCGCCCGCCCGTGGCCTCCGCGACGCGCGCGGCCACGTCCTCCTCGCGGTAGTTCAGCACGAGGTCGGCGCCGGCCGCGCGTGCATGCGCCGCCTTCTCCACCGAGCTCACCGTCGCGATCACCTGCGTGGCCCCGAGCAGCTTCGCCATCTGGATGGCATAGTGCCCGACCGCGCCGGCGCCGCCGGCGACCAGCACGCTCTGCCCGGCGACGCCGCCATCGGTCTGCACCGCGCGCCAGGCCGTCAGCGCGGGGATGCCGAGGCAGGCGCCGGCCTCGAAGCTCGTCCCCTCCGGCAGGCGCACGGCCTGGGGGGCGGGCAGGGCGATGTATTCGGCCGCGGTGCCGAAGGGGCGCTTCCATTGGCCGTTCCAGATCCAGACGCGCTCGCCGATGCGCGCCTTGTCCACGCCATCCCCCACGGCGGCGATGGTGCCCGCGCCGTCGCTGTGCGGGATGACGCGCGGCGCCACCATGGGCCGGCTGCCGGCGCGTGTCTTCCAGTCGGAGGGGTTCACGCCGGAGGTGGCGAGCCGCACCAGCACCTCGCCGGGGCCGGGTGAGGGGGTGGGCATCTCGCCGACCACCAGCACCTCCCGTGCTGGACCGTTCCGTTCGTACCAGGCTGCGCGCATGGCCTCGTTCCTTCCCCTTCGGCGCGCGTGTTGTGCCGGGAAGCCGCTCGGCGGCCAAGGGCTGGCCCTGCATTGTCGGGCGGGTGCCGCCGATCCTAGGCTCCAGCCGGCAGCAACGATGAGGCTTGCGATGGACGAAACCGGCAAGGACGCGGCGATCGCGGCGGCGTTGCGCACGGCGGGCTATGATCTGCCGCCCACGATCGTCGCGGATGTGGCGCGCGGCCATGGGCTGCTCGCGGCGGTGCTCGCCCGCATCGGGCCACCGCGCCCCGAGGCGGAGCCTGCCACCACCTTCCGTCCGGAGACGCAGCGGTGATCCCGGCCAGCATCGCCGAGGCGGCGGGGCTGTTCCGCGCCCGCAAACTCTCGCCGGTCGAGCTGGCGCGCGCCTGCCTCGACCGCATCGCGCAGCTCGACGGGCGCCTGCACGCCTTCGTCGCCGTGACGGAGGCGCGCGCGATGGACGATGCGCGCGCCGCCGAGCAGCGGCTGATGCGCGGCGAGCCGCTTGGGCCGCTCGACGGCATTCCCTTCGCCCATAAGGACATCGTGGACACGGCGGGGATCGCGACCACCTGCTGCTCGCGCATCCGCGCCGGGCATGTGCCGCAGCGCGACGCGCATGCGGCGAAGCGCCTGGCCGATGCCGGCACCGTGCTGCTCGGCAAGCTGACCACGCATGAATTCGCGCTCGGCGGCCCCTCCTTCGACCTGCCGACGCCGCCCGCGCGCAATCCCTGGGACACCGGGCGCTTCACCGGCGGCTCGAGCAGCGGCTCGGGCGCGGCGCTTGCGGCCGGGATGGTGCTGGGCGCGACGGGGTCGGACACGATGGGCTCCATCCGTTCGCCCGCAGTCTTCTGCGGCATAACTGGCCTGAAGCCGAGCTACGGCCTGGTCGGGCGCAGCGGCGTGTTCCCTCTGGCGCAGTCGCTCGACCATGTCGGTCCGATGGCGCGCACCGCCGAGGATTGTGCGCTGCTGCTCGAGGCGATGGCCGGTCCGGACCCGGAAGACCCGGCCTGCGACGGGCGCGACGCAGCAGGCGTCGCGGCGCAGCTCGGGCAGGGCGTGCGCGGCTTGCGCATCGGGGTGATCCGGCATTTCCACGAGACCGACAACCGCGGCTCGCCCGCGGCGCTGGCGAACCTCGATGCGGCGCTCGCGGTGTTCCGCGAACTGGGCGCAACCGTCGCCGACGTCACGCTGACGCCGCTCGCCGAATGGCACGCGGTGAACGCAGTGATCATGCTGGCGGAGGCGCATGCGATCCACGGCGCCTGGCTGCGCACGCGCTTCTCCGAATATGGCGGCATCTTCCGCGAGCGCGTGATCCTCGGCGCGCTGATCGGCAGCGAGCACTACCTGAACGCGCAGCGGCGCCGCCGCGCCCTGGCCGAGGAGATGACGCGCGCCTTCGCGCGGCACGACGTTCTGATCACCCTGGCCCAGCCCGGCGAGGCGCCGGCGGTCGACGCGGTCTCGCGCTGGGGTGTGCTGGAACTCGGCTCCTTCGCGGCACCCTTCAACCTGACCGGCGGGCCCTCCGTCGCGCTCGGGACCGGGTTCGGGGAATGGGGGATGCCGACGGGGATGCAGATCGCGGGGGCCGCGTTCGGCGATGCGACGGTGCTGCGCGCGGCGCATGCGTATCAGCAGGCGACGGGGTGGCACAGAAGGACGCCAGAACTTTAGCGAGGCTCCGCCTCGCGCTCCGCCGGGGGCGATGATCGCCCCCGGGCCCCCACCAGGCTACTGGCGCTCGATACCCGCGCGCTCGACCATGGCGGACCAGCGGGCGATGTCGGAATGGACCATCGCCTTGACCGCGGCGGGGGAGGCGAGCGAACGCGGCGCGAGGCCGAGCGCCTCCAGCTTCTCGCGCACCTCGGGCGTGCCCGTCGCCTTGCGCGTCACCTCGTCGATGCGGGCCACGATCTCGGCGGGCAGGCCGGACGGCGCGGCGACAGCATACCAGGTCTGGATGTCGAAATCCGGCTGGCCGAGCAACTCGCCCACCGTCGGCACATCCGGCAGCAGCGGCGAGCGCTCTCGCGAGGTGACGGCCAGCGCCCGCGCGCCGCCATCGCGGATCTGGCCGATCACGGCGGAGATCGGCTCCACCACCGCCTGCACCTCGGCGTTGCGCAGCCCGACCAGCGCGGCCGGCGTGCCGCGATAGGGCACATGCGTCAGCTTGAAGTTGCCCGCGGCCTGCGTCGCTTCCGCCACCATGTGCTGCGTGCTGCCGACGCCGACCGTCGCGACGTTCAGCTTCTCGGGCTGTGCCTGCGCGCGGCGCACCAGGTCGGCGAAATCCGCGATGCCGTCCGGCGCGCCGGCCGGCCCGGCCAGCCAGACCAGGCCGACGGAGCAGACCAGCGAGATCGGCTCGACATCCGCCAACGGATCATAGGGCAGGCGCCGATACAGCGCGGCGGAGACCGCGAAGCCGTTGTTGATCAGCATCAGCGTGTGGCCGTCCTTCGGCGCACGGGCCAGCGCCTCGGCCGCCAGGGTTCCGCCGGCGCCGGGGCGGTTCTCAACGACCATCGGCTGGCCGAACTCGGCCGCCATGGGCGGCGCGATCAAACGCGCGATGATGTCCGTGGCGCCGCCGGCAGCGAAGCCTTGCATGAAGCGGATCGGCCGGTCGGGCCAGGATCGCCGTACGGTCTGCGCCGCGGCGGGAAAGGCTGCGCCCGCGCCGGCGGCGGCGAGCAGATTGCGGCGCGTCAGGCCGGGCCCGGTTGTCATGTCTTCGTTTCTCCCACCCGCCACTTGGCACGGGCCTGCCGGCCCCTGCAAGGCGCCTCGCTTGACCCTGCATGCCCCGCGCTCTACCCCGCCGCGACGACCGGGAGAGCCGCATGACGCACGACGCCGAGATGATCCAGCGCCAGCGCGTGGCCGAGCTGGTGCAGAACTGGGCGGTCTGGCGCGACGCCGGCGACTGGGAGCGCTTCCGCAGCTGCTGGCACGAGGACGGCTTCATGATGGCCACCTGGTGCCAGGCGCCGGCGTCCGACTTCATCAAGGCGAGTCAGGCCGGCTGGGCGAAGGGCGTCTCGATCCTCCACTTCCTCGGCGGCATCAGCGTGGATGTCGCCGGCACGCGCGCCATCGCGCAGACCAAGATGACGATCAGCCAGCGCGCCGAGGTGCATGGCGTGCTGGTGGATGTGGTCTGCACCGGGCGCTTCTACGATTTCTGCGAGGAGCGTGCCGGCCGATGGGGCATCGTGATGCGCCAGCCGATCTACGAGAAGGACCGGATGGATCCGGTGGATCCGGCGGCGCGTCTGGATCTCGACAGGGATCTGCTCGCGCGCTTCCCGGAAGGCTATCGCCACCTCGCCTATCTGCAGACCGGCATCGGCTACGAGGTGAAGCGAGACATGCCGGGGCTGAAGGGCGAGCGGGTGGAGGCGCTGTATCGCGCCGGCGCCGCATGGCTGCGCGGCGAGACATTGGCCTGGCCGGCCTGAGGGAAGGAGAGCGCGATGAGCGTGGTGAAGGTTCTGGGCATCTCGGGCAGCCTGCGCCGGGCGTCCTTCAACAGCGCGGCGCTGCGCGCGGCGAAGGAACTCGCGCCGGAGGGCGTGGAGGTTACCATCTACGAAGGCCTGCGCGAGATCCCGCCCTATGACGACGACCTGCGCACCGGGAAAGGCTATCCCGCTTCCGTGCAGGCCTTCCGCGCGGCTATCAAGGCGGCCGATGCGGTGCTGATCTCCAGCCCGGAATACAACTACTCGATCAGCGGCGTGCTGAAGAACGCGATCGACTGGGCGTCCCGCCCGCCGGAACAGCCCTTCGACGGCAAGCCCATCGCGATCATGGGCGCATCGGGCGGCGTGCTCGGCACCGCGCGCGCGCAATACGACCTGCGCAAGATGGCTGTTTTCCTGAACAGCCATGTGCTGAACAAGCCCGAAGTGATGATCGCGCAGGCCGCGTCGAAGTTCGACGCCGAGGGCCGCCTGACGGATGAGACGACGCGCGGGCTGATCGCGCAGCAGCTTGGCGCGCTACGCGACTGGACGCTCCGGCTGAAGCGCTGACCATGCCGCGCCGTATCCTCGATCTCTCCGTGGCGCTGGAGGCGGGCATCGCCTCCGATCCGCCGGGCCATACGCCGGAGATCACCTATATCGACCACCGGCAGAGCGCGGCGGATGTCGTGCGCTTCTTCCCCGGCCTGAAGGTCGAGGACCTGCCGGGCGGCGAGGGGTGGGCGATCGAGCGGCTGAACCTGACCACCCACACGGGCACGCATCTGGATGCGCCGTATCACTTCCACTCGACGATGGATGGCGGCAAGCGCGCCTGGACGATCGACGAGGTGCCGCTGGAATGGTGCTTCGGCCGCGGCGTGAAGCTCGACTTCCGCGCGATGGAGGACGGCCATGTGGTGACGGCCGCCGAGGTGGAAGCGGAGCTTGCGCGGATCGGCGTGACGCTGCAGCCCTTCGACATCGTGCTGGTCAACACCGCCGCCGGCGCGCGCTATGGCCAGCCCGACTATCTCGCGCGCGGCTGCGGCATGGGGCGGGAGGCCACGCTGTACCTGACCGGGCGCGGCGTGAAGGTCTGCGGCACCGATGCCTGGTCCTGGGACGCGCCCTTCCTGCACACCGCCCGGCGCTATGCCGAGACGAAGGATCCCTCGCTGATCTGGGAAGGACATCGCGCCGGCATGGTTCGCGCCTATTGCCACATCGAGAAGCTGGCGAACCTCGACCAGCTGCCGCCGACCGGATTCCAGGTCGCCTGCTTCCCCTTCAAGATCAAGGGCGGCTCGGCCGGCTTCACCCGCGCGGTGGCGATCTTCGAGGACTGACCGCGCGCCGCGTCACAGCGCCGGCATCTCGCGCGGCAGCGCGGCGCCGGCCAGCGTTTCGGCGCCGTCCTCGGTGATCAGCAGCATGTCCTCCAGGATGAAGCCGCCGATGCCGTCGATGTACCACGGCGCTTCGAAGGCCATGACCATGCCGGGCTCCAGCACCATCTCGGCGTCCGCGGCAGTGTAGGGCCACTCCTCCGACCAGATGGAGGCGCCGAGGCCGTGGCCGAAATGCCCGCGCGCATAGCTGGGAAAGCCGGCGCCATGCACGGCGCGGATGCACGCGGCGTGGATGTCGCGGAGCGCGGTGCCGGGGCGGAACATCGGGCGCCCGGCCTCGAAGGCGGCGCGCAGCGCGTCATACACCTGCGTCGCGCGCGCCGGCGCGGGGCCGAGCGTGTAGGTCCGCGCGAGATCCGCCGTGTAGCCGCCAACCACCGCGCCGACATCAACCTTCACCACGTCACCGCGCGCGAGCCCGCCTGGGCTCGACCAGGGGGAGGTGCCGAAGCCGACATACTCCCAGGCGGTGACGTTCGCCGCCGTGCCGCGCCGCGCCGCCTCCTCCCGCACCAGGTCGAGGAAGGCGCGGCCGAGCGCGGCGCGCGTGGCCCCTTCCCGAAGCAGCGGCACGAAGGCGGCCAGCGCGGCTTCGGTGATCGCGCCCGCCTCGCGCAGCAGCGCAATCTCGGCGGGCGATTTGTGCGCGCGCAGCCGGTCCACCAGCCCGGTCGCGTCGCCGATCCGTGCTGGCTCGACGGCATCGAGCAGCGCGGCATGGTCCGCCGCCGGCACGGCCGAAAGCTCCGCGCCGATGCGCGCGCCCGCAAGTCCCATCGCGGCGAGCACCTCCCGCAGCAGACCGAGCGCGGCGCCGCGGTCGAAGGTGCCGGGGCGGGCGAAGCCGGGCGCGCGGTCCGCGGTCGCGGCGGCGATCAGCGTCGCCGCATCGGCATCAGAGGGCAGCAGTTGCCGCACCGACAGCGCCTCCGGCCAGATCGGGTGGGTGCGCAGCGGGTCGCAACCGGCGGCGGTCGCGCCGGCGGCGAAGAGGTCCGTCACCACGGCACCGACCGGCAATGACGGATCGGCGGGAACCACGGCAATGGCCGGCCCCAGGCGGCGCCAGCCCATCGCGACGCCGGGCTCGGCGCCCGTAGCCCATCGGAAGGTCTCGGGCGAGGCGACCAGCAGCGCGTCGAAGCCGGCGGCCTCCATCAGGCGCGCGGCGCGGGCGCGGTCCACATGTCCTGGCATGGCGGCATGGCAGGCGGGCGGGCGCGCGTTGTCAACGCCCCGCCGCCGCCGCATGATCGCGCCGCTCACGAACCCGGGAGAGAAGCAATGCGGCGTGGCATCCTGGCCGCCCTGGCGGCAACCCTGATCGGCCTCGGCAATGCCGCGGCGCAGACAGTGGAATGGCGGTTCCACAACAGCTACGCGCCGACCCGGCCGGAGAGCGGCCATGTCCGAGACCTCGCGGCCGATCTGCGGCAGCGCAGCCAGGGGCGCTTCGTGCTGAACGTCTTCGAAGGCAACGCGATGAACCTGCGCGATGCCGATGCGCTGCGCTGGATGCAGACCGGCACGCCGGAGATGGGCTTCATCTGGCCGCCCTTCCTCGGCCGCGACGATGCGGCGATGTCCTCCATCCTGGTCTTCGGCCTGGTGCGCAACGCGACGGAGCTGAACCGCATCATGCCCGCGCTGCGCGAGAGCCTGTCCGCCGGCATCCGCCGCTGGAACATCGAGCCGGTGGGCTTCATCCAGCTTGGGCTGCTCGATGCCTCCTTCATGTGCCGCACGCCGGTGCGCAGCCTGGACGAGCTGCGTCGCGTGAAGCTGCGCGTCGGCTCGCGCGAGCAGGTGGAGACCTTCCGCGCGCTCGGCGTGGCGGCGCAGATCGTGCCGCAGCAGGAGTTGTATACGGCGATGCAGACCGGCGTGGTGGACTGCGCCCTGTATGCGCCGCGCTTCGCGCAATCGATCAGCCTGCAGGAAGTGGCGAAGCATGTGATCTCCAGCGGCTTCGCCTTCCCGCCGACGCCCTATGTGGTGATGGCCAACCAGGCGCGCTGGCGGGCGCTCTCGAACGAGAACCGGGAGCTGTTGACCCAGGCGGTGGCGGCGACGGAGCAGAGCAGCGCGCGCTTCGATCAGGACGTGGCGGCGGACGAGGCGGCGCGGGAGCGGCTGCGCGGCCAGGGCGTGACCTTCTACGGTACGATCACGGAGGCGGAGCAGCAGGCCATCCGCACCGCTGCGATCGCCACCTGGGAGACGCTGATGCGTGAGGCGGGCGGCCAGGGGCCGGCCTGGAAGCAGCGGATCGAGCAGGCGCTGACGGCACGGTGACGGTCATCGACCGGGCGCTCCGGCTGTTCTCGCGCGGGCTGCTGGCGCTCTCCGCCGCAGCCTGCGCGGGCATCCTCGGCCTCGTTCTTGCGGCCGTGGTGATGCGCTATGCCGTCGCCGCGCCCTTCCGCTTCACGGAGGAACTGTCGGGGCTGCTGCTCTCCGCCATGGCGTTCCTCGCGCTGCCCTTCGCCATGGCGGGCAACGCCAATATCCGCGTGACGCTGCTGACCGAGCGGCTTGCGCCGTTGCCGCGCCGCATCGTCTGGGTGATCGGCCAGCTGATCATGATGGCGTTCTGCGCCATCTTCGCGTGGGAAGCCTGGGGCATCGCGGAGTTCACCATCCGCCTGAACCTGAGCAGCGAGCAGGCGCGGCTGCCGCTCGGTCCCTGGACGGCGCTGATGCCCGCCTGCCTGGCGGTCACCGGCTTCATCGCCGCCTGGGCGGCGCTGCAGCCCCCGCCCGAGGACAGGCCGCAGGCGCTGTGAACGGCTTTGCGATCTTCGGGCTGCTTGGCGCCACGGTGCTGTCCGGCGCGGTGCTCGGCGCCGCGCTCGGCCTCACCGGCTTCGTCCTGCTGCATTTCGCGGTCGGCGGCGCCACGCGGCTCGGCGTGCAGACCGTGTGGAACGTGCTGAACGAGTTCACGCTGACGGCCGTGCCGCTCTTCATCCTGCTGGGCGAGGTGCTGGTGGCGTCCGGCCTCGCCCGCGGCGTCTATCGCGCGCTGGCGCCGTTCTTCGCGCGGCTGCCGGGGGGCCTGCTCCACACCAACATCGCGGTCTGCACGGTGTTCGGCGCAGTGTCGGGCTCCTCCATGTCGGTCGCGGCGGCGGTGGGCTCCGTCGCCTATCCCGAGCTGAAGGGCAGGGGCTACGATCGGGCCGCGGTGGTCGGCACGCTGGCCGGCGGCGGCACGCTCGGCCTGCTGATCCCGCCCTCGCTCTCGCTGCTGATCTATGGCGCGCTGACCGACACCTCGATCGGGCGGCTGTTCCTGGCAGGCGTGCTGCCGGGGCTGATGATGGCCGGCCTGTTCATGGCGATCATCCTGTGGATGGCCTGGCGCAACCCTGCCATCGCGCCGGAGGAGAAATCCGTCGCGCTGCGCGCCGCACTGCGCGGCCTGCCGGCCGTCCTGCCGCTGGTCGCGCTGATCGTCGCGGTGCTGGGCAGCCTCTTCGCCGGCCTCGCCACGCCGACCGAGGCGGCCGGCGTCGGCGTCGCCGCGGCGATGATCCTCGGCTTCACCATCGGCGACCTCACGCTGCGCAGGCTGGGCGAGGCGCTGATCGGGACGGCGCGGATCTTCGCGATCATCGCCATGGTCTTCATCGGCGCGCTGGTGCTGGCGCAGGCGATCAGCATGCTCGGCCTGCCGCAGCAGATGCTGCAGGCGATCGGCGAATGGGGCCTGTCGAGATGGGTGCTGCTGCTGGTGGTGGTGGCGATCTACCTGGTGCTCGGCTGCTTCTTCGACGGCCTTTCCATGATGATCATGACCCTGCCGCTGGTCTTCCCGCTGCTAACGGGCGTGGGCTTCGATCCCGTATGGCTCGGCGTGGTGGTGACGCTGATGATCGAGGTCGGCATGCTCACCCCACCCGTCGGGATGAATCTTTTCGTGCTCGTCGGCATCACGAACGGCGAGGTGGACCTCGCCTCCGCCGCGCGCGCCGCGCTTCCCTTCTGGTGCGCGCTGCTGGGGGGCGTGCTGCTGCTCTGCCTGTTTCCGGGCATCGCAACCTGGTTGCCGGGCGTCGCTTTCGGCTGATCACTTGCTCTCTGGCTGCGCGCCCAGTGCGCGCCGGATCGGCGCCGGCAGGATCGGCGCCTTCAGGAGGTCTATCGTCACGAAGGCGCCGACACCCGGCAGCTTGGTCTGCGCGCCTTCCAGCGGCCCCGGCGCGAAGGGATCGGGGCCGACGCCCGCGGGCAGCGGCTTCCAGCCGAGATCGGCGCCGGCGCCGATCTGAAGGTTGACGCCCGGGACGACGCCCCAGTTCGCCAGCCCCGATGCCAGCGTCACGTTCCCCTGTGCATCCAGCGACCAGGTGAAGTCCAGGGAGAGCGTCATTTGCGGGAACCAGGTGATCTTCTCATGCGCAAGACCGAGCATGTCGTCGCCGGAGAAGGAGGCTTTCAGAAGTGTCGGTCCGTTCGGCGTGGAGGGCAGCACGTAGCGGAAATCGGTGAGCGTCGCGTAGGGGATCAGGCCGATCGGCGCGACGAGGTTGAAGTCTGACAGCGCCTTGCGACCTTCCGGGTCGGAGAGCCCCGCTCCGAGGCCAAGCCCATAGGTCGCGGCGCCGAAGCCGATCACGCCGACCTGCCCGCCCGTGCCGAGCTGGTCCCACTGGCGCAGTGCAAGGGCCTTGGCCGGCTCCAGCAATTCCTTCTTGATGCGTGGATCGTCCTTCGCGGCGTCCTTCGCGATCTTCATGCCGGTCTCAAGGCTGTTGGCCGCTTCCTCCGGCTTCTTCTCCTCCTCCAGCTGCACGGCCGGACCATGCGCGCCCTGCTGCACCACATGCGCAAGCTCGTGCCCGAGCAGCCGCCGCGTCTCCGCACTGTGCGGCTGCCATGCTCCAGGTGCGAAGCCAATGTCGCGCCCCGCCGCGAAGGCGCGCGCGCCGAGCCGCGTCGCCGCGCCGCTGTCGGCATGCAAGCGCACGCCGGACAGATCGGCGCCGAGGCGCTGTTCGAAGTAGCGCCGGTCGCGCGCCGGCAGATGCATGCCCTGGCCGAGCCCGAGCGCAGCCGGCGCCCGCGTCGGCGCGGCCCTCGCACCCGCCTCCGGTCCGCGCTGCGCGGCATGGTCGGCGGCACGCTCCCGCCCCGCATGGCGCAGCACGGGGACAGGCGGCGCGTGCCTCATGTCGTCAGCCCGTGCGGCACGGGGCGGCCGGCCTTTGCGAATTCCTGCGCAAGCGCCGCGTGCAGCAGCTTCGCGCCGATGCGCTCGCCGGCCTCGGCGGCGGCATAGGCGGCGGTCAGCGCGGCGTTGCGGATCTCGCCGCCGGTGACCTCGCAGCTCGTCGCGAGCGTGGCGAGGTCGAGCCCTGGGGCGAGCAGCGCAGCCGGCAGGTGCGCGCGCCACAGCGCCAGGCGCTGCGCCGCGTTGGGGCGGCGGAAGGGGACGGTGAGGTCGAAGCGCCGCAGGAAGGCCTCGTCCATGCCTTCCGCCAGGTTGGTGGCAAGCAGCGCGACGCCGTCGAAGCGTTCCAGCCGCTGCAGCAGGTAGTTGACCTCGATGTTGGCGTAGCGGTCATGCGCGTCCTGCACCGCGGTGCGCTTGCCGAACAGCGCGTCGGCCTCGTCGAAGAACAGCACGGCGCAGAATCCCTCGGCGGCCGCGAAGAGCTCCGAGAGGTTCTTCTCCGTCTCGCCGATGTATTTCGAGACGATGCGCGAGAGATCGGCCGCGAGCAGCGGCAGGCCGAGGCGCAGCGCGACGGCCTCGGCGGCCAGCGTCTTTCCCGTGCCGG
Organism: Falsiroseomonas bella; assembly: GCF_003173615.1. GTDB lineage: Bacteria > Pseudomonadota > Alphaproteobacteria > Acetobacterales > Acetobacteraceae > Falsiroseomonas > Falsiroseomonas bella. The sequence continues at coordinate 853,870 of NZ_QGNA01000002.1, forward strand.
GATCGCCGGTGAGCAGCGCGACCAGCGCGCTGCCGCCGGCATCCATGCCCCATCGCTCCCGCACGGTGGCGCGGTGGCGCGTGCGGCGCACCACCTCCTCCAGCTGCGCCTGCGTCACCGGGTCCAGCACCAGCCGGTCCCAGGCGACCTGTGGCTGGCGCAGCGTGGCGAGGCGGGCGGCGCGCGGTGGCGACACTTCCATGCGTGCGGCCAGCAGCGCTGCGGGATCGGGCGCGTGCGCCGCCGCGGCAATGGCCGCGATGTCGGCCTCCGCCATCCAGCTTTGTGCGGCAAGGGCCGTGGCGTCCGGCTCCGGCAGGTCGGGGCGCGCCTGTTGCCAGCGGGCGCGCTGTTCCGCCAACAGTGGCCGCGGCACGCGCAGATGCCGGCGCGGCACCAGGCGGCCGAGCACGGCCTCGGCGCCGATCACCGCGACGGGCGCGATCGGCGCGGCGTTGGGACCTGTCAGCGCCTCGCCCTCGCCCAGCAGCGCGACGAAGCCGCCGCTCGCCCCGGCCAGTGCGCCGGCCTCGGCCCAGGGCGGCGGCGCGGGTGCCGTGCCGCGCGGCGGCGGATGCAGCAGGAGCGTCGGGCCGGCGAGCGCCAGCGCCTCCGCCGCGCGCTCGACGCGCGCGCTGTCCAGCAGCAGCAGCGGTGGCTCGACGCTCCGCGCCCAGGCGCGCAGCGCCGCGACCGTGTCGGCGAGGCTGCCGGGCCTTGCTTCCGTCGCCGGCACGCGCTGCACGATCCAGCCCTCCGCCGTCGTCTCCGGCAGGGCGCCGTCGAGGATTGCGAGCAGCGTCGGCGTCGGGTCCAGCCGGCGTTCCGCCGGCGGCTGCGCGGGATCGCCCGCGCGCAGCAGACCGGCGCGCCACAGCGGGCTGTCGCGCAGCGCCTGCCGTGGCGCGGCGTCGTCGGTTGCCGACAGAAGCAGGCGCAGCGCTCGCCCGGCGGGGAGGCGTCGCGCGCCGCGCGTCAGCGCCTCCACCGCTTCCGCCGCGCGATCGTCGAGCGCGGGCAGCACGGCCAGGCCGAGCAGGTCGAGATCGAAGGCGGAAAGGCGTGCGGCGCGTGCGAGGCGTGCGAAGGGCGTGTCCGTGGCGGTCAGCGCCGCCATCAGCGCATCCTCGTCCGCAGGCACCGCCCAGCCCGCATCCGGGACAGGCGGCGCCAGGCGCGCGGCGGCGATCGCGAGCAGCAGCGTGACCGGATCGGGCTTCACTGGCCGGCTCATCACGCGCCGTAGCGGAAGGCGATGCGCCTGCCGAGCCACGGCACCCATCCCGGATCGATGTCCCAGCCGGCGCGCCGCAACGCGATGTCGGCGGCGTCGGGCGGCCAGACCAGCGTCGCCGCGCCCTCCTCCAGCAGCAGGCGGCCAGGCCGCAGCAGCAGCCGGCACAGTGCATCCGTGGCGGCATCCGCCGCGAAGGGATCCCTGCCATAGGCGCGCCGCAGCGCGGCCGGCGCGTGCGCAGTGCCCGATGGCGCCGCGGCCAGCAGCGCAGCGAGTGCGTCCTCCGCCTCGACGGCGAGCGACGGCGCCGCCCGCACCGCATCGAGCGGCTCGTCCGGCGGCGGGGCGCCGGCGAAGAGCGCGAGCAGCGGCCGGTCGCGTTCCAGCGCGGCGCGGCAGGCGGCGGGCGGCAGGGGCGCGGCGAGGCGTTGTAGCGCGACAAGCCCGAGCGCGAGCAGCCGCTCCGGCAGCGCCTCGCCGAGCGACAGCCAGGCGGGGCGTAGCCTTGCAAGCGGGCGGATCAGCAGCAGCAGGCCGCCGCACCACACCTCCGTCGCTTCCGTCTCCGCAGCCTCCGCGAGCCGTTCCGGCTTGGGTGCCGGCACGACGCCGTCGCCCGCATGCTGCGCATGGGGCATCGAAAGCGGCAATGCGGTGGCCGTCTCGAGCAGCGCGGCGAGATGGGCGGCCTGTGCCGGGGCATGCTTCAGAAGGGCGGCGGCGAGCCAGGGCAGGCGCTGCGCTGGCGACATCAGCGCCAGCGCGATGCGCAGCGATGCAGGCAGCAGCGCGATGTGTCGCGCCGCCGCGTCGCGCGCCGCCGGCGTGGCGCGGAGCGGCGCAGCCATCCCGGATTCCGGCGGGCCGGAGACGGCGGGTGCCACCGTCTGCAACGCCGCCTGCGCTGAATTGAGCAGCCTGAAGGCGAGCACTTGCGCCGGGCGTGCCTCCAGCCTCGCGGCAAGCGCTGGCAGTTGCGTCAGCACGTCGCTCATCCGCCATGCTGCCCGCGCAGGATCGCGGGCGATCCAGCGCGCGAGGATGTCGGCCAACACGTCCTCTGCCGATCCTGCCGCATCGCCGATCAGCTCGGTGGTCCACCACGGCGCGGGCTCGCCCTGCGCAAGGGCGCGCAGCACGGCCATCTCCGCGGCCCAGAGGTCGCGGAAGCTGGCGGGGTTTTCGGCCTCCGCCACGCCGGGCGCGTCTTGCTGCGCCGCGGCGTCGCGCGTGGCGGGCAAGGCAGACAGGATGGCCTGCGCCAGGGCCGAGGCCCACGCCTCGCCGAGCTCTGCTGCGCTCACCTCGCCCTGCAGATGCAGGCGGAGCTGCAGGCGCGGCAGCGCCACCACCGCATCCGGCGGCAGGCCTGCGCGCTCCAGCGCGGCGTCCACCCCCGGGCCCATCCGGCGCAGGGCCTGGTCCAGCAGCGCGCGCGCGGCGAAGGCGCCTTCCGGCTCCGGCGCGCGGATGCGCGTCGCCAGCCGGCGGATCGCGACCTCCGGCGCCGCCATGCCGGCCTACTTCGTCCGGAAGCGGGTCAGCGCCAGCGTCCGCTCGACGCCGAGCGTGCGCACGAGCTTCGCCGCGCCATCCAGCGAGGCGCGCGCCGCCGGGTCGGTGGCGGTGTCGCGCGCTTTCTCCAATGCGACGACGGGGTCCTCGCCGCGCGCGGCGACTTCCGTGACCTTGGCCACCACCTCCGGCGGCGGCGGCGCGGCGGCGACGGCCTTCGCCGCGACGGCGGCCTCCTCGCGCTCCTTCGCGATGGCGGCGGTGAAGGCTTCCAGCTTGTCCTCGCCGCCGAGCAGGCGCGCGGCATCCTGCGGTGGCCTGGCCAGCACCTCCGCCACCGTCACGCCCTGCGGTGCATCGGCGACGAAGTCCTTCGCGCTCTTCTCCGCCACGGCTTCGCGCATGGCGCCATAAGCGATGGTGGCTTCGGCGCTGTCGAAGGTGCGCACGCCGCCCGCGGTGACGCGGTCCGCCACGGTCGCCTCCGCCACCGTGGCGTTCTGGTCGCGCAGCGGCAATTGCGCGGCCTGGAAGCGGAGATCGGCGATGGTCGCCTTGGCCGCCGTCGGTGGCTGCACCGCGGAGATTACCTGCACCACCTGGAAGCCCGGATACTCCGCGGCATACGCGTCGGCGACGCGATCCAGCGCGACGCGCTCGCGCTCCGCGGGGTCGGCGATCTCCGTCGCCAGCGCGGCTTCCTGCGCCGCGACGGCCTGCACGAATTCCGCATTGCGCGACGGCACGCGCAGGTCCGAGGAACTCAGCGCCGCGGCGCTGACCACGGCGTTGCGCACCGTGGGCTCGGCCAGCGCGGCCTCGGTCAGGGCGCGCTTCTCCGCGGGCTGCTGCAGATAGGCGGTGCGGTAGGCGGCCGTGGTCGTCATCGCCTGGTTCTGCGACTGCGCGAGCCTTGCGCCGCGCTGCAGGTCGCGTGCCAGTACCACCACGGCCTGGAGCAGCTCGATCACCATGACCAGCACCTCCAGCAGCACCATGCGCTGCTTCACGTACACCGCGAAATGGCGCGGCAGCATCTCCAGCGCCATCCGCGCTCGCAGCCCGGCCATGTTCGTCGCATTCGTCAGGCGCGATTCCGTGGCGAACCAGGAGGGGGGCTGGGAACCAAGCCAGTCGGGAAGCTGCGCCTGCGCATCCTCCGGCACGACGCCGACCACGGGATGCGGCCGCGTCAGCCCCTGCAGCGGGATCACCACCTTCACGATCTCCGTGCGGCGGTTCACCAGCTCATCCAGGCCCATCACCTCGAAGATGTCGCCGAGGCGTTCGAGGAAGTTGTTGACCGGCACATTGGTGCCGGGCGTGTCGGGATTGGGCGCCGGCGTGTCGCGCGGGACGCGGCGCGCCACGCGCACCGGGTCCTTGTCGAAGACGTTCGAGAGGTCTTCGAGGATGTCGTCGTCATGCAGCGCAACAACGCAATAGGGGATCACGGTCGTGCCGCGGAAATAGGCGAAGGCCTGCTGCCGCGCCGCGGCGATCAGGCCGGAGACGAGCGCGATGCGCCCACCCGCGGCGGCGATCAGGCGGTCCAGCGCGGCATTGCCGGTGGAGCCGGTGCGGTCGCCGCGCGCGCCGATGGCGGCGGGATCGAGCGGCAGGAACCCGATGGGCGGGATATGGCGGAAGCCGCGCCGCCACAGGTTCAGCGCGCGGATCTCGCTGTTCTGCACCAGCGGCTCCCGCGCCAGGCTCTCGGCCAGCATTGCCTGGAACTGGTGGATGCGCGCCCAGGCGGCGGCGCGCGGCGGTGCGCCGAAGCGCGTGCGGTGCCAGTCCTCGCCCGGCGTGGCCACGATGCTGCGGCGGGGGATCCAGGAATCGAGGAACAGCGCCGAGCCATCCGTGCCGAGCCAGACCATCGCCAGCGCAACGGCGCCGGCCTCATGCCGCGCCGAGCCAACCGGCTTGCGGAAGCCGTCATCGGCGGCGAAATCCGGGTCCCAGCGCTTCAGCAGCGAATGCTCGAACAGGTCGAACCACCAGGCGGAGGCGGTGCCGCGCAGCGCCCAGGAGGAAGTCAGCCCGTCCTCCTCCGGCAGTTCCAGCGGCACGCGCACAAGGGAGAGCCCGAAGGCGCCGCGCCAGCTTTCGGACTGGCAGGTGACCGGCGTCGGGCCGGCGCAGGCCTCGCCATAGACCTTGGCCTCGCCCTGGGGAACCTCGCCCGGCTCGATGACGAGCAGGTAGGGGCCGGGCCGCACCGCCGCGGTGCCGCCGGTGGGGCCGGCGGGATCGGGCACCAGGCAGACGCAGGGCGCGAACTCGATACCGCCCGGCGCGACCCGGCGCGGCGTGCTGCGCGACGCGCCGATCAGGTCGGCGATGGTGAAGTGGAAGGGCTGCGAGACGAGGATCGGGCGCCCGACATGATCGAAGGCGAGGCCGGGCGAGAGCGTCAGCGTCTGCGCCTTGCCGAAGCCGCCCGATGTCGGCGGCGTCGAGCGGTCCTCCACCACCGGCATGGCGTTCAGCCCGTTTCCGGCGATCCCAAGGCCATAGGCGACGCCCGGCATCAGCGCATGCGCGTTAAGCCGGTCGCGCGCGTCGAAATAGACGTCCTGGCGGCGCAGCGCCTCGGCGGTCAGGAAGCGGCCGTTGAACCAGTTCGTCCGAAGCAGCGCGTTCTGCCCGCGCGCATCGCCGGGCGCCGATTGCGGCAGACCTTCGTTGCCGCCGGTCGCCGGCAGGAAGGCGGCAAGTGCCGCTTCCTCGCTGGCGGAGAGCGTCGCCTGCGGGTTCTGCACCTTCTTCGCGAAGGCCATGAACAGCTTGGCCTGCTGGATCTGCATGGTGGTGCTCATGGCGGCGGCCCTCTCAAGGCTCGAACCGTTGGACCAAGCTGACATCGCGGCCCGCGCCGGCGGGCAGCGGCGGCTCGCCGTCGAGGCCCGACAGAGGCTGTCCGCTCGCGTCCAGCAGCGGCGCCGCACCGGCGCCACGCAGCAGCAGCTGGTAGGTGGTGGCGTCCGTCCAGTCCTCGCCGATGGTGATCATGGCGAGACCGTTGCCGTCGGACGGCACCGCCCAGCCATTGAAGGTGGCGGGCACCCAGGCGCCGGTGCCGTCGCGGCGGAAGATGCGGATCGCGTCGGCGGAGAGGCTGGTTGCATCCGGCGGCGTGGTGAAGCGCGCATCCAGCACCACCTGCCCGCCTTCGCTGCGCGCCGCGAGGGAGACCAGCCGGAAAGGCCGTGCACCGCCGGGGCCGAGCAGGCGCAATCCGGTCGTCATTGCGGCGAGCGTCTGCACATCCGGCAGCAGCGCGCGCACGGCGTTGTCCGGCCCGGCGACGAGGCGCGTGCGCTCCGCCGGGTCACCGACGGGTTCGAGATCCACGGTCGCCAGCAGCAGCGGCGCGTCGTCGCCGCCCGACCAGAAGCGCGAGACCTGCGCCGGCGGGTTCAGGATGAAATCCAGCAGCCGCGTGCGCAGATCGCCCTGCCCGGCGAAGGCCGTCCAGTCGCGGGCAACCGGGTGCGGGTCGGGCGGCGCCTCCGCCATCAGGCAGAGCCGCCAGCGATCCTGCACGCGGGCATAGGCCGTGGCCTCGCCGCTGCTGGAGCAGGGCGGCGTGATGGCGGGGATCTCGTCGGCCAGGCAGGCGCGGTAGGAGAGCACGACATAGGCGCGACGGACGCGCGTCTCGGTCGGTGCTTCCTCCTCGTCCCCACCGGGGAGGGAATCCGCGCCGGAGGTCGTGTCGGCGCCTGGCGTCGTGTCCTCCGCCGGTGTCGTCTCCGCACCGCCGCCTTCGTCAGGCTCTTCCTCCTCCGGCTCGGGCGGTGCAGGCGGCGGCGCCAGGTCTGACCAGAAGGGCGTGAGGGCAAGGCCCGTCACATCCAGGCAAACTTCCTGCTCGACATGGATCAGCCGGCCCAGCGCATCCACCGCGAGGCCCGGCGCGCAGACCAGTTGCACCGTGTTGTTCGTCGCATCCTCCCGCGCCGAGACGCGCAGGCCCCACACCGTGCCGTGGCCGTGCAGCGTCGCGGTCAGCAGGCGTTCGCGCAGCAGGTGGTAGCGCTGCTCGGCGGCAAAATCCTCGGCGCCAAGCAACTGGCCGTAGCTGTAGCGTAGGCGGGAGAACGGATCGCCCGGCGTCGCGGGGTCCGCATCCTCGAGCGGTGCGAACAGCGTGGCGGTGTCGCTCATGGCCATCGCGTCCTGTGCTGGGTCAGAGGTGTTGCGCCGAGGCGGTGCCGGTCCTCGGGCAGGGCGCGCCCGATGGTGCGGCCGCCGCCGAGCGGCGCTTCGAGGATGGCGGGTGCGAAGCCCGGCCGCTGGCCGATGCGCGCGATGCCGACCAGGCTGCCGGCGCCGAGCCGGAAGCCGGCATCCAGCCAGCAGAAGTCGTGGATCGTGTGCGCGGGCTTGTGCGTCTCGGTGGCGAGGTCGAGCACGGCGGCGAGATCGTCCGTGCGGCAGGCGGGCACCACCACGGTGAAACGGTGTGCGAAGCGGCGGTGGAAGCGGATCAGAGCATCGGCTTCCAGCGGGTCGGGCGGATCGGCCTCGGGGCAGGGGGTACCGCCCTCAGCGCGGATCGCGGCGCGGCGCAGCGTGAGGCCGACATGCTTCAGCGCGAGTTGCTGTTCCCAGGGCTCGGTCGGCGCCGTCTCCGGCCCTTCGTCGTCGCCGATCTGCAGGCCGGGGCCGAGCACGCCCCAATCGGCGGTGCCGAGCACCGCCGTGCTCTCACGCCGCAGCCGGAAGCCCTCGATGATCTGCACCGGCGCGCGGGCCAGGATGGAGAGCAGGCGCGTCAGCCCGGGGATGGTGCCGCGCTGCCGCCACAGCGTCATCGCCTCGTTCAGCAAGCTGCGCCGCACATCCTCATCCACGCGGGTGTCGAAGACGAGCGCGACGAAGCTCGCGAGCCACTCCAGCGCCTCGCGCGGCGTGGTCGTGGCGGAGAGCAGGTGACGCAGCGCGCTGATGCGCGCATCGGTCTCGGTGACGAAGCCTTCGAACAGCGCGAGCGAGCGGTCCGTGGCATCGGCCGAGAGGGGATCGCCGCGCCAATAGGCCGGCAGCAGATCCATCAGCGAGGGCCGCGGGCAGGTGGCGCGCAGCGCGAACAGGGCAGGGGCGCGGCGCTCCGTGCCGGTCAGGCGCAGCCGCAGCCACAGCCAGCGCCCCGGCGGCGCCTTGATGACGCCTTCCAGCGTGACCATGCCCTCCGGCGGCGGATTGGCGCTGCCGCGCGCGTCATGCAGCGGGTCTTCGCTCGGGATCGCGGTGGAGAATGGCGGCAGCGGCGTGTCGGCATAGGCGGGGCGCTTGTCGAGAATGCCGAGGGCCGACCAGCCGATCTGCTCCTCCGGCGTGAGCGATCCGAGCGGCGGCCAGGCGCGGTCTTCCGGCACGGGCTCGCTGCGGTCGGCGGGTGGGCGTGGCGCGCGTTGCAGCGCCTGCGGCGGCAGCGTATCCGCGGTGCGGGCCTCGACCTCGATCTGCGTGCCGGGCGGCACGCAGGCGTCGAGGAAGATGCGATGCCAGACGCAGGCGAACACGCCGGAATCCAGCGCGAAGGTCTCCACCACGCCGTCGGTCGCAAAGCGCGGTTCCTGCGCGTAGAGCGCGCGCGCGCCGGTGGCGGTGGAGGCCATGACGCGGCCATCGGCGCCGGTCCAGATCGCGCGCCCATCGAAGCCGCGCACGGCGAAGCCGCCCTCGGCTTCGGGACCGCTTTCCGTCAGCAGGTATTCGGTGAAGCGCGTCGGCTGTTGCGCGCCGGGCGTGCCGGCGACATCCGCGATCAGCACGCGGTCGGAAGCCGTCATCAGCGCGTGCAGCGGCTTGGCGATGGCGGGCAGGCGGTGGATGGCTGGCGCGGCCGGGCCGTTGAGGATCGCCACGCGCAGCCCGTCCAGCATGACGACGGCGGTCGCGAAGCGCGGATCGGCGGCGATGGCGCGCGGCGCGGCGGGAAGCGTCACGCCGATCCAGGCACCGCCCCATGGATGCAGGAACAGCCGCGGCGACGCGCCATCCGCGACGATCACGCCCCAGTTGGTGCAGCCGATCGCGATGGGGTTCGCGTCGGCGGGGAGGGGGATGCGCGCGGATACGCGGAAGTCGCGGCCGAGCAGGCGGACTGCGGGCGGCGCGTCATCGAGCAGCCAAAGCCGGCCGTGTAGGTCGCGGGACAGCGCTCGTGGCGCGGCAGACGGCGCCGGTGGCGCCGACGGCGCGAAGTCGAGGGGTGCGCCACCGGCCCCCCACCCGGCTTCGCTTCGCTCAGCCACCCTCCCCCGCGAAGCGGGAGAGGGAAACTCGGGGCGCCCGGACTCCCTCTCCCGCGAAGCGGGGGAGGGTTGGGGTGGGGGTTGGCCGGGCATCGCGAACGCGCTCCACTTGCCATCCCGCAGCACGAACAACCCACGCCGCGGATCGGCCAGCAGCACGGCGCTGCCCTCGCAGAGATCCGGTGGGCACTCCACCACCACCGCCGCACCCATCGCGGCGCGCCAGGCGCCGAAATTCACGGCGCCGCCATCGCCCGCCACCGACACCGCCGTCGCCAGCGTCACCCGCGCCGGCATACCCTCGATGCGCGTCGCATCGTGGTCGCAGCGCTCCCACATGCGGCGGCCGGTCAGGTGGAGCATGGCGGGCTGGCGCATGCTCAGCACTTCTCGACTTCGACAGGCACCGGCATGCCGTCCACCGGCGGCGTCGGCTCCGGCGCGATCTCCTCGGCCTTCTCACCGATCGCGACGCGCACGCTGCGGATCACCGGCAACTGCCAGGCCAGCATCGGCACGCTGCCGGTGACCGGCGTGTTCTCCCCATCGGCGCCGATCGCTTCGCCTTCCAGCAGCACCTCGTTCACCAGGCGCACGCCCTGCACGCGCAGCGCCGCGGCTTCCGCGTCGCGGTCGCGCACGGCGCGTCCGAAGGGCCAGCCAGCGCCGTCGGGGCCATAGGGCGGCAGCGGCGCGAAATGCTGGCGCAGCGCGAGCTCCACCCAGCGCTTCAGCGTCTCTCCGCCCGTCCCGGGCTCGGCCTCGACCGCGACGGAGAGGTCCACCGGCACGTATTCCGGCGGCGTGACGTAGAGCTCCGTCGTCACCAGGCGCCGCGGTTCCAGATGCGCGCAGACGCGGCGCAGCATCTCGCGATCCGGCGTCGGCGTGTCGGGGGTGACCGGATCATGCGCGGGCAGCACGACGACCGTCACGGTCCCCGGCACGCCATCGGCGCGCTGCTGCGGCTTGTGGCGCGGCAAGACATGCGCGCGGCCGACCTTGCGGCCCGGAGTCTCCAGCGCGATCTCCACGAAATCCTCGGCGGCGACGGCGCGGTCATGCGTGCGCAGCGTGCGCGGGATGCGCGCGGTCGCCTCCGGGATCGTCTCGGCATCCTGGCCGCCTTCCGCGGGCAGGCTGTTCTCGCAACGCAGCCCGACGCGCGCGTTCTTCACGCGGCTGACCGCCATCGCCGGCACATTGCCGCGCGCCCCGCCGCCGGCACGGTAGCCGAGGCAGCGGATCGCCTCGCCGGGCAGCGGCATGCGGCCATGCAGCCCGTCGCCGAAGGTGATCGTGCCCTCGACCGGATCGAGCAGGTAGACGGGATCGTCCGGACCGCCGAGTGCGAGATCGTCGACCCGCGTCCACTTCTCCCAGCCCAGCGTGCCGCGCACCTGCACCAGCTCGCTGTCCTGCAGCATCGGCGCCTTGGAGAGCCGCACCATCTGCGCCGGCCGTCCATCACCATGGCCGAGCAGTTCGGGCGCGGCGGTGACGGCCTGCGTGGCGGAGAGGCCATTGCCCTCTACCAGGCGCAGCCGGATCGGCGGATGCGCGGCCTCGATACGCCGCAGGCTGACCCAGGCCAGCACGCGCGCGGCCTGCTTCGGATCATCCAGCCGGGGCGGCAGCGGGCCGACGCCGAGCAGGTCCGGATCAGGCGGATCGAAGCTGTCCTCCGTCCAGTCGCCCAGAACCGGCACGCCGCCGCGCATGTCCGGCAGGCGCAGGCGCAGCGTGCCGGAGCGCGTCAGCCCCTCGGTCCTGTCGTCCACGATGGACAGCCGCTCGAACGCCGCGCGGTCCACGCGCTTCGAGGCGCCGTGGAAGCGGCCGGTTGAGATTTCCGCGCGTACCGGCCAGGGCGTGGCGGCCGTGCCGGGATCGGGGCAGCGCAGCACGTCGGCCGGGCCGCACAACGCGTCATCGGTGCGCACGCCGAGGTTCAGGATGCGGCCCGAGATGCGTTCGCGCAACACCGCGAGCGCCTCCGCCGGTGTGCGCGGGGCGAGCGCTGCCAGCGCATCCTCGGGCGCGAGGAGGCACAGCCACAGCCGCCCGTCCAGCGTGCCCGCGCTGCTGGTCGGCGCCGGCAGCACGCCACCCTGCACCGCCGGCATCGGCACCGTCTGATAGGCCGAGAGCGTGCCCGGCGCGCTGCCGAGATGCGATTCCAGAAGCTGCGTGACGGCCTCCGTACCCTCGGCGGGCACCGCCTCGTCGTGGCGCGCCTTCACGAAGCCCGCGACCTCCAGCGGCAGGACGGTGATCTCCTCATCGGCCTCGAAGGAGACGGGGCCGGCGGCGCATTCCAGCCGCGGCGCGGTGGGCGAGAAATCCGGCGTTTCCGCATCGATGCCGCCCTTCGGCAGCATCAGCCGCAACTGCACGCGCGCGGGGATCGCTGGCCGCGGCGGCAGGTTCAGCAGCTTGAGGAAGGCCAGCTTCGCCGCCTCCGGCGCGCGGTTCAGCCGATAGAGCAGGTTGTCGCCGAGGAAGGCGAAAAGCTCGATCAGCGTGACGCCGGGATCGGTCGGGCTGTGGTCCGTCCATTCCGGCGCATGGACCGGGATGCGCCGCACGAGCTCGTCGCGCAGATCCTGCCAGGATCGGTCGTCCAGGCGGGGTGGCTGGATCGCCATGGCTCAGCCTCCTCCCTGCAGGTTCAGCCCGACCGTCGCCGCCTGCGGCACCGCGCTGCCGGGGATGCGGAAGCGCACGGTGATCTCCAGCCGCTCCGGCTCGCGCGGTGCGGTGGCTATCTCCACGCCTTCCAGCTTCAGCCGCGGCAGGTCTCGCCCAATCGCGTCCTCGATCGTCAGGCGCATGCGCGTCCGCGTTTCCAGGCTGTTCGGCTGGAACAGGAAGCGGCGCAGGCCGGCGCCGAACAGCGGCCGGCCGATGCGCTCGCCGGGCTCGGTCAGCAGCACCGCGCGCACCGCCTGGTCGGCGGCCTCGGGATCCTCGATCCAGCCCCAGCCGGCGGGGCCGACCAGCGGAAGACGGACGCCGCGCAGCGGCCTGGACTGCGTTCCGCTCATGACGATTTCTTCGGCACGGGGATGGGGATGCAGAACTTCAGCAGCAGCATCCAGAAGAAGCCCGGGATCAGGATCAGGATCGAGAAGATGATGCTGAACAGGATGAAGGCGCAGATGGTCAGCACGGGGATGCCGAAGCTGCAGATCCAGCCGATGCCCCAGGCGCGCTTGGTGTCCTCGGGTTCCTCGCCGGTGATGTAGCTGCTGTTGGGCGGCGCGGCGAAGGCGGCGAAGGGCTTTGCACGCGCCTTCGCCATGCGCGGGATGTCGCGGATCAGCTTCGGGATGTCGGGCAGCTGCACCGTGGCGGGCTTGGCGCCGAGGATGTCGGTGGGCTCCGCGATGCTGAACGGCTCGCTGCCGAGCGTCCAGACGATCGTCTCCTTCTCGCATCTGTCGCGGCCGGCCACGCGCGCCCAGCACCAGACGGCGTAGAGGCTGTCATGGTCGTAGCGCTTGCGCGGCACGCGCGCCTCGTCGCGCGCGACGCGCAGCGCGACCGCCTGGTTCGCATAGCGTGCGGCGAGCGAGATGCCGAGGGATGCGATGGCCAGCGATGTCGGTGTCGCGCCGGGCAGGCCAAGCAGGCCGCGCGCCGGTTGCTCCAGAACTTCCAGCCCCTGCACACGCAGGATCGTCGGATCCGATGCCCCGCCGGTCAGCTGGCCGATGCGGCCGGCGATGCTCGTAGCGCGCGCGTCGAGGCGCGCATTCTGTTCCTCGTCGAAGGCCGTGCCCGCGGGCGCCACGCCCGTCTCGAACGCGGCGAAGGCATCTTCCATCCGCCGCGCCGCCTCATGCGCATCCCATGCGCGCAGGTCGCCCGTGCCCGGCGGTGTGCGAAGGTCGAGTGGCGGCCATGTCGGCGCATCCGGCGTGCCACGCCATGCCTCGAGCCCGAGCGCGGCGGCGATCTCCTCGCCCAACGCGCCGGGCGTGCCGGCGGGCACGCCGCCCTGCATGGCAATCAGCGAGGCGGTCTCCGCATCCGGTCCGAACATCTGCCGTCGCAGCGTGGCGGCGAGTCCGATGCGCATCACGCGGAGCCGCAGCAGGACGCAGGCCCAGAGCATGCCGGCATCCTCGGGGTTCACGCCGACGGAGACGCCACCGGTCGCGGGCGGCACCGGCGTGCCGTTACGGAAGGCGGTCGCCACCTGGCGCAGCCGGTGGTCGAGTAGGATGCGCCAGGAAGGGCGGTTCGCCGTGTAGTTCTCCGCGCCCCAGACCGAGCCGAAGCGTTCCGTCCGACGGCTGCCATCGGCCGCCCAGGTGCCAAGCAGGTCGCGCGCGCGTCCGAGCCACAGCCCCGCGGTCTCAGGCTCGTCCGCGTCGAGCGCATCCGCATCAACCGTGGCCGGTGCCAGTACGGAGAAGCCGGCGGCCAGCATGGCGCCGAGCATGCGATCCAGTGCGCTTGCCACCGCCTGGTCCGCCGGTCCGGCCGGCGGTCCACCGCTGCCGATGAAGCCGTCCACCGTGTTCCAGGCATTCGCGATCTCGGCGGAACTCGGCTGTGCCGGCAGGACGGTGGCGTCCAGCAGATCGCCCAGCGCGGCGTTGATCGTTGTCGCCATCGTCGGCGCGGCGAGCGCAGCCTGCGCAACGGTGTCGGTCGCGCGCTGCTGTAGCGCGGAGACGGTCTCTGCCGGCGAGAGCGGCACTGCATCGCCCGCCTGCTCGGCCGAGGAGAAGACCGGAAGGTAGCCGTACAGCGTGCAATGCCGCGCGGCCGCGCCCGCCGCCGCATCCGGCTGCAGCAGCGCGAGCTTCGCGCTGTCCAGCGCCGTCGGCAGCGGCGTGTCCGCGGGCAGGCCGAGCCGCGCGCGCAGCGCCACTTCCTGCCCGGCATAGGCGCCTGCCGCGATCGCCTGCGGATCGAGCTGAGCGATCGGCAGCGCAAGCTCCGTCCAGACGCCGCGCTTGCCGTCCGCGCTGATCCAGTCCTCCCAGCGCTCGCACGTGCGATCCGGCCGCAGCCGCCGCACGACCGCACCGGAGGCGACGATCCGCGCGCGGTCCACCGGCGGGAAGCCGAGGCGGCGGCACACCAGGTCGAAGGCGACGAAGGTGAAGCGCTGGTGCAGCGGGAGGTAGAGCTTGCGCAGCCACGGCGGCGTGCCCGCCGGAATGCCGTCGCCGGGCAGCCCGTCATCCTCGATGGCCAGCGGCTCGGCCCGTTTCAGCGTGATCGGATAGAGCGCACTGCCCGCGGCATCCAGCACGCCGGAAGGCGGCTCCGACCAGTCGCGCCAGGGCAGCAGCTTCGGCAGCGCCTGCGGATTGGCGACGGCCGCGAGAAAATCCTCGACGAAGCTCGTGCCCTCGAAGCTCAGCAGGGGCGGCTGCGCGGCCTCCGGCATGGCCGTGCCGCGCAGGAAAAAGGGTGTCGCGGCGACGAGCGTCTCCCGTGGCGCGTGCTTGACCGCCGGGACGATGAGGCGCCTGCGCGCGCGGGGGGCGAGGTCCAGCGGCATCACCAGACGTTCCCGGCGCCGGGTGTGTAGCTGGCGCTGATCACCGAATTGGTGATGAGCGTGTCGCATTGGACGACGCCGGAGAAGCGGCTCATGCCAGCATCCACCTGCACCATGCCCGCGCTGACGGAAAGCTGTGCCGGGGCGTTGATGGTGACGCGCGTATTCGCCGTGATCTCGACATTGCCCGCCGCATCCATCTTCATCGTGACGCCATTGGTGTGCGTGAGCGTGACGGTGCCGCCGGAGGCATCGTCCAGCGTCAGCTTGTGACCCCCCTGCGTCTCCACCTCCACCTTCTCGGCGCCAGCCGTGTCGTCCAGCAGCACGCGGTGGCCCGAGCGCGAGGTGATGGAGCGCAGGTTGTTCTGCGCATCCATGGTTTCGGGCGGCGCATCCACGCCGTTCCACAGCGCGCCGATCACGTAGGGCCGGCTGGCATCGCCGCCGTGGAAGGCGACCAGCACCTCGTCGCCGGGTTCCGGGATGAACCAGCTTCCGCGGTCGGCACCGGCCATCATCGTGGCCAGCCGCGCCCAGGCCTGCGCATTCGCCGCATCCGCGCCGAGCCAGGGCAGCTCCACCTTCACGCGGCCCTGGCCGTCGGGGTCCTGCACGTCGCGCACGAGGGCGGGATAGACGCCGGCGAGGACGGGGCGGCTGAAGCCGCCGAAATCGAGCGGGGTCATGCGCCGGCCTCCAGCGCGGCGCGGCAGGCGTCGAACTCCGTGCGGTAGCCCGCCGCCTGGTCGAAGCTGTGGCGCACCGCCGTCACTTCCCATACGCCGGAGAACCAGGCGCCGAGGTCCAGAAGCTCGACGCGCGCGCCGACCCGCAGCTGCGGCGTGCCGCGCGTGACGCCGCGGCCGCGCAGGAAATGCCGCGCGCGATGCTGCATGCGCGCTTCCGCCAGCCGACGCGCCTCGTCCGTGCTGGCCGGCGCGTCCAGATGCAGGTCCTCTGGCGCATCGCCCCAGGCTTCCCGCACGATCTCGGCACCCGTGCGGCCCTGGCCCTCGGCGACGGCGCGGGCGGCGTCCGTGCCGGCTTCCTCGGTGATCGCCTGCTTGCCCCCGACGTCCCAGCCATGCACGCGCACGGCGCTGCGCTGCTCGGCCAGGTCGGCCTTCAGCTCGAAACGGATCAGCTCGTTCAGGCGGGTCAGCGTGACGGGCCGGGCGCCGTCGCTCCGCGTCGTCACCTTCACCGCGCCGTCGCGCAGCGTGATGCGCGCATCCAGTGCTCGGGCGCGTTCGCGGAGAAGAGCGAGTTCGCTCTGTCCCACTTGCCAGCGCTGGGTGTGGGAGGGTCCATCCGCCTGCACATCGGCGCGCAGCCCCGCATCCTGTACGAGCTGGTTCAGGATGTCGGCGTCGCTGCTCTGCTCGAACACGCGCGACCGGCGCTTCAGCCTGAGCCGCGCCAGATTGTCCTCTGCGAGGATGGTGAGCTCGGGCGGGCGCTGCTCGGGGTAGAGCGCGCCGATGGCGCTGATGGTGCCATCGAACACCGTCTCGCTGCTGCCGCCGACGTTGAAGGCGATGGCGATGGCCTTGCCGAAGTCCAGCCGGCTCCGGTCGAAATGCACGAAGCCGGGGCCGCTGGCGCCTTCGGCGGCACCGAAGTTGAGGAAGACGGCTTCCAGCTCGTCCACGCCGTTGCTGTCGGCTCGGGTTTCCAGGCGGATCAGGTCGCGGCCGAGTGCGGAATCCTCCTGCCCGTCGACCGAAATGACGGGCCTTGCACCGACCAGCAGGGGCGGGCCGTCATTCATCGCTGCGGCAGCCTCCGGCGGAGTTCGCGCTCGAGTTCCTCCGCGATGATCTCGCGGATCGCCGCGCGCAGTTCCTCCACCTGCACTTCCAGCGGCTGGCCGCCGGCCTCGGCGGATGCCGTGCCGGCGCCGGACGGAGCGGCGCCGCGATCCACGCTGATGTCGGTGTCCACCTGGCCGATGATGACGGGCATCGCTCAGCCCCCGCCGCAGCGCGCGCAGCCGCAGCCGCCGCCACAGCCGCAACCCGATGTCCGGCTCGCCCCGGCGGCAACGAAGCGCGGCGGCGCCACGCCGAGCGCCTCCCAGCGCGGACGGCGATCACCGGTGGTCTCCGCCGCGCGCGGCACGCCGCGGATCGCCAGCGGTGCGATGCCCGTCGGGGCGCGCGGCAGCACCGGCGGCGGCGAGCCACGCGGGGCCAGGGGCGTCACGGCATCGGGCGTGTTCGGCGCGGCCAGCGCGATCCCCGCCGCGCGTTGCGACAGCACGATGGCCGCGAGCCCTGCGGCCTGGCTGCCAGGCGCGGGGCCCTCCGGCGCCCAGGGGCTCGGCGGGGAAGGGATGCTGCCCTTCACTGCCGCAGCCGTTCCGGCCCCCGCGCGGCCGCTGCCGGATGGCGTCGCGGCCACGACGCCCGACTTGCCTGCCGTCGCGCCCCCCGTGCCGAGCGCCGAGGACCCGAACAGGTCCACCGCCGCGTCCGCCGACAGGGACACGCCTGCACCCGCGGACAATCCCACATCCACCGACAGGCCGAGTTCCGCCTGCAGCGAGATGTCGGCGGAGAACCCGGCAGAGAACTCTGCCGAAAAGCCGGCGGAGAAGCCCGCCGACAGTCCCAACGAGAAGCCGCCGGAGCCGAGGTCGAACAGGCTGTCCGCGCCGGACGCGCTCGCTGCGTCGCGCATGCTGTTGGGCGAGGGCGCGGCCGCCGCCTGCGCGCGCGCGCGTTCCTGGCTGTCGATCTCGTAGCGGAATTCCTGCTCCGTCAGCGTGATCTGCACCTTGCTGCGCAGCGGCACGCCGCCCGGCGAGAAGTAGTCGAAGGTCTCCTGGTACTGCGTGATCAGGCCGTTGAAGACGATGCTGCCCCAGCGGAACTGAACGCGCCTCGGCGCAGGCTGGCTGTTGCCGCCGCTGCCCTGCTCGCTCTCCGCCGCCTGGATCAGCAGCGCGAGCGGGCGCGTGCGCAGGCGGACATCCAGCTCCTCTTCCTGGATCGGCGCGCGGCCGTCCTCGCCGTCGCGCGGGCGGGTGCTGTCGAACACCGCCTCGAAGGACAGCGTCGCCGAGGACGCGCCGACATTCTGTACCTGCTGCCGCCCCTGGCGCGAGCGGTCGCGCGATTCCCCGGCGCTGGTCTTCAACGTCAGCGTCGCCGGGTTGAAGTCGAGCGGAACCGCCTGGTCATCCTGCGGCTCGGTGCCCGCCTCGTTGAAGGGCACGATGCTGGCGCGGCGGAACTGCGCGGTCATGACGCGAGCTCCCGCGCCAGGCCTTCATGCGCGATGTGCAGCTCCTCGATCGCGACCTCGCTCGCGCCCTTGGCGGAGAGATCGGCCGACTTCACCTTGGTCACCAGACCACGCGTGAAGGACCACACGGCCTGCGGATCGCCACGCGGCCCCTCCGCGCCGAAGACGGTGATGGCGCCGGAGACATAGGGCAGGGGGAAGGTGCCGTCGGTGCAGCGCTGGATCCAGGCCCAGAAGGCGTCGTCCAGCGTGACGCCGCGCTTCAGCACCAGTGCGGGGGAACTCACCTTGCCCGGCAACTGCCGGACGCCGAGGTTGTAGCCGCCCTCCCGCAGCGGGGTCATCTCGATGTTGAGCTCGAGCCCCGTCACCTCGCTGAAGGCGCCGCGCGCGGCATGCGGGCTGCCATCGGCCAGACCCTCGTCGCCGCCGAAGCCGGAGACGGTGATCTCCACGCTGAAATTGAAGCGCGTGAGGAAGGCATCGCTCATCCTTCCGCCTCCAGCGCGGCGCCGAGCCCCGCGCGCACCAGGCGGAAGACGATGAACTCGGCCGGCACCGCCGGCGCCACGCCGACGAGCAGGATCACCTGCCCGTTGTCGCGCGCGTTCAGCGGCGTGGTGGTGACGTCGCAGCGCGCGAAATAGGCCTCGCGCGCCGTGCGCCCGGCGAGCCCGCCGGCATCGAACACGGCGCGCAGCCGCTGCGTCGCAGCGCGCACAAGGCCCGCCCAGAGCACATGGTTGTTCGGCTCGAAGGGCGCCCACTCCAGGTCCTTGGCGATCTGCAGCTTCAGCCAGTCCACCAGCCGCCGGACGGAGATATGCGTCCAGTCGCGGTCGAGCGAGGTAGTGCGGCTGCCCAGCAGCATCAGCCCGCGCTCGGTCGGGCGGATCACATCCACCCGTTCCTCGTGCAGGAAGCCGGCATCGGGCAGGCCGGGATCGTCGGCGACGCCGAAGGCGCTGCGCAATGCCTGGTTCGCCGGCGCGCTCCAGGGATGGCTGGCGATCTCGACGCGCGCAGCGATGCCCGCGGCGACGCATGCGGGCGGCAGCACCACCGGCGCGGCGCGGGGATCGCGCGCATCCGCCGCCAGCAGCCAGGGCGCGTAGAGCGCGGCGCGGTCGGAAGCCAGCGCGCGCCGCCAGGCGCCGATCTCGCCCGGCGTGAGGCGCGGCGGCAGGTCGAGCAGCGCGATGCGCGCGCCATGCGCCTCGCAGGCGGAGACAACGGCCGCCTGCGTGTCCCTGAGGTCGTCGAGATCCTCGCCCAGCCAGCGGTAATCCAGCACGGGCCGCGCAATCGTCACCGCCGGGGGGATGCAGGCGCCGAAGCAGGGGGCGCCGGGCTCCGGCGTGGGGTCGGGCGCCGCCGGCTCGGCCGGCGCCGGGTGCAGCAGGTCCGGCAGCACGATCAGTGCGGCCGGCGAGAAGGGCTGCTTCGAATCCCACTCCCCCAGCGCATCCAGCGCCGCCGGACGGTTCGCGAAGACGAGGAAGCGATGGTCGCCGTCCCCCGCGAGATGCGAGGGCGTGATGCCAGCGGGTTCCAGGAAGTGATGGCGCCGCGTGGTCTCGGCCGCGTCGCGCCCCTGACGCACCGGCGGCAGGTCGGCGCCGGCGGCGAGCAGGCCATCCGGCGCGGCGAGCAGCTCCGCTCCCGGATAGAGCCAGGCGTTGCGGTGCAAGGCAGAAGGTCGCAGGAATTCCGAACCGGTCGGATCTTCAGGCCCGCCCCATATGCGGTCCGGCGAGCCCGCTTCCGTCTCCGGATCGCTGCCGTTCACGGGCGGCGGCAGCAGCATCTCGGAGGCCGCGCGACGACCGAGCAGGCGCAGCAGGTAGCGCGGGTGATCCGCGTGCAGCCCCGCTTCCTCCCAGCTCTCCACCACCTGCCCATCGAGCGTGATGGCGAGGGAGAGCAGGATCTCCTCCGTGCCCGTCGCGCTGGCTGCCTGGCGGAAGCCCGGAGGCGGCTCGGGTGTCAGCGTCAGCCGCACGGTGCCCCGCCCGGCAGGCTCCACGGCGGAGACATGCGCCACATGCCAGGACCGCACGCCGCCCAGCGTGCCGGGCAGGCGCAGCGTGGTGCCGGGCAGGCCGCGATGTGCCGGCGCAAGCCAGCGTCGCCGCCACACCGGGGCGCCACCGCCTTCCGGCGTAATCCATCCGAAGTCGCGTTGCAGCGGCAGGGCGCGGCGCCGCGCGCTGAGGCGCAGCAGCATCCGGTTGCCCCAGCTTCCCGGATTGCGCGCGGCAATCCGCACGGCGCGGCGCGCGGGTGTCGCGCCACGCACAGTGACGCCGGGCAGCACGAAGCGCGCCGTGCGGGCGTTGCGGTGATCCATGCAGCGGATCGCGATGCAGCGCCGCCCACCTTCCGCGAAGAAGGCGCGCACCGCCTGCGGCAGCTTCAGGCCCGCGACGGCGCCGCCGAACAGCCGCGTGAAGTCGGCGAAGCTCTCGACCGGCACGGGTGTATTGACAGGTCCGCGTTCCGCCAGCCCGATGAGACACGCCGTGTCCAGCCGGACGATGCGCGGCACGGCAGCCGTCGCGCGCGCCTCGTACACGCCGGGCGGCAGGCCCGGCCGGTAGGGCGCGCCGGCCGCGAAGTCCGCGCGACGCAGAGAGGCGCTCATGGCCGCCTCACTCCATGCTGATGTCCTCGCAGACCAGCGCCAACTCCTCCATCGCCACGTCCGTGCCGCCCTTCGCCGCGAGCGTCGGGCCGGTCAGCTTCGACGGCCGTGCGTTGATCAGCTTCCAGCTCATCACCACGTCGGAGCGGTCCTCGCTCATCAGCTCCACCACCACGGTGGCCTTCGCGTCCAGCTTTCCCTGTCGCGCCTGGTCGATCCACTGATAGAGATCGAGCCGACCGATCAGCCCCCGCTTCAGCGTGACGTCGCCCGCCTTGTACATCAGCGCCACCTTGCGCGGCCGGTTGGCAGCGTCCGTGCCGTCGCGGTAGTCGGCATAGGTCACTTCCGTCGAGAGCCCCGACACGTCGGAGAATCCCGCCCTAATCTCGGTCCCCGAGTTGGGCGTTATGGTGACCTTGAAGTTGAACGCCCCGTAGGGGTCGTCGCGTGTCACAGCCATGATGCGTGATCCCCCTCAGCCGGTCAGACGATCGAGGCGTCGGCCGTCCATTGGCCGATGCGGAAGATGACGAATTCGGCGGGCTTGGTCGGCGCCACGCCGATCAGGCAGACCAGCCTGCCATTGTCGAGGTCCGACTGGCTCATGGTGGAGCGGTCGCAGCGCACCCAGTAGGCTTCGTCGGGCTTCGTCCCCATCAGCGCGCCGCTGCGCCAGACGTCGTAGAGGAAGCTCTCGACCGTCAGCCGGATCTTCAGCCACAGCGTCTCGTTGTTCGGCTCGAACACCGCCCATTGGGTGCCGCGGTCGATCGAATGCTCCATGAAGATGAAGAGCCGGCGGACATTGATGTAGGTCCACTCCGGATCGCTGGTCATCGTCCGCGCGCCCCATACGCGGTTGCCGCGGCCTTCGAAGAAGCGCAGGCAGTTGATGCCCTCGGGGTTCAGCACGTCCTGCTCGCCCTTGTTGACAGGGCGGGAGAACCGCAGGATGCCGCGCACCACCTCGTTCGCCGGCGCCTTGTGCACGCCGCGCTCGATGTCGCTGCGCGCGTAGATGCCGGCCATCGCGCCTTCGGGGCTGAGCAGCAGCGTCTCTCCCGTCAGGCCGGAAGGCCGCGGCACCACGAGCCACGGATAGTAGAGCGCGGCATAGGTGCTGTCGTGCTGTCCGCGCGCTTCCCGTATCGCGGCGGAATCCGCATCGGACGGACCGGCCACGATGCCGAAGCGATAGCGCATGCGCTCGCAATGCGAGATCACCGCGCCGCGCACCAGCTGCGCCTCGTCGTCCTCCAGCGCCGCGCCGCCCGGCGCGGCGACGATCGCGATGTCCTCGATCTCCTCCAGCGCGACCAGCCCGGTGGCCTCATGCCCCGCGCCTTCGCCGGCGAAGAGTTCGGAATCGGCAAGCCTGCCATCGACGCCGCCCGTCAGCGTGATGGGCGAGGCGCTGATCAGGGCCGCTGCCAGCCCGCCCGCGAATTCCGCGCGCTGCGCGGCGGTGGTCGGCAGAGTTCCGGCATCGAAGAAGATGCGGTTGGTGCGGTCGGGCGGCGGCCCGACGCCCGCATCGTGATCCTCGTGCCGCAGGACGCGACCGATGAAGACCTCGGAGTCCTGGTGCGGCGAGAGGCCCGCATGGTTGTCGGAACGGTCGCCAGTGGAACCATCGCCATTCGGCTGCACCAGCAGCGCAAGCGTCACCTTCTGCACGCTGACCAGCCCCGCCGCGTTGAGGTCGAGCGTGCCGCTGGCGCCGGTCAGGACCGGCCGGCCGGTTGCGTCGAGCGAGACGGCCCAGAGCGCATTGGCCGTCAGTGCCTGCGCGCCGGTCGCCGCCACCACGCGGTCCTTCGCGGCGCTGTTGTTGGATTCCACCAGGTCGCCCGGCCGCACGCCGGCCAGGCTGCGGTTCGGCGCCGTCCCGGTCAGCAGGTTGCCGCTGCGCGTGCCTGTCACGCGCACCACGACATTGCCGGCGCGGCCGGGGAAGCGCGCGCGGATGAAGCGATCCGCCCCCAGCACCGACAGCGCCGCGGAGGATGCCCGTGCGTCATCCGCATCCTGCCCGGCGGGCGGGTTGAAGATGCGCGCGACATAGACGCGCTTGCCGCCATTCTCGAAGAAGTGGCGCACGGCGAAGGCGAGGTGGTTGGTCGTCAACCCCTCGGTCAGCACCAGGTCCTGGCTGTCGCCGAAGTAACGCTGGAACTCCTCGAAGGAGGTGACGAGCTGCGGCGCGCCGGCCACGGGACCGAAGCGCGCCTGCCCGACGAAGCCCGCCGTGGAGGTCGCGACCCCCTCGATGGATTTCGCGCGGAAGGAGGTCTCCTCCACATAGACGCCGGGGGCCAGGTATTCGGGCATGCGCGTGCCTCCTCAGGCCAGTTCGATGTCCCAGCGGGTCTGCTGCCCGCCGAAGATCGGCAGTGTGGGGTCGTTGCCGGGTGCGCCGGCGCGCCGCACGCCGCGCGAATCGCGCAGCGCGAAGCTCCGTCGCTCGAAGGGCGAGCCCGGCGCGTCGGGATCGATCGCGTCGCGCTCGGCGGGCAGGGCGGCGACGAAATCCTGGGCAAGGGCGGCGGCGAGCGCCGCGCGCGGTGCATGCACGATCAGCTGGCGGGTCGCACGCCAGGGCGGATCGCCGCCGATCACGTCCGGCCTCTCGCCGGGGAGGCGCAGCGCGTAGCTCCCATCCGCCGCGGACCAGGAAAGATGGCGGCGCACCACGCCGTCGACGAAGGTGGTGACCATCAGCCGCGCGAGCGCCATCGGCCGTCCCGCTGCATCGCGCACCTGCCCCCAGGCCGCCGTCACGCCGGGGACGAGCGGCGCGGTCGGCGATGCGTGCAGCTCGACCTCGCGCAGCAGGGGGCGGGGTGCCATGTCCGGCGCAGCGATGCCGGCTTCCAGCCGTCGTCGCACGGCGCTGCGATCCGGCACGACCAGCGAGAAGACGGCGGGCTGGAAGCGCCCGCCCAGATCGGTCACGACCAGGCGGCGCGGGCCGGGCGGCAGGCGCAGGAAGCCGTAGAGCCCGGTCTCGGGATGCCAGCCTGGCCGCTCGGCCGCGTCCTCGGCCGCCACGCGAAGCCCCTCGATCGGCGGCGGCGCCGCAGGGCGGCCGATTGCCACATGGCGCAGCGGCCGCAGCGCCAGAAGGCCGAGCGCGACGACGCGATCCACGCTGCGCGTCGCGGCGAAGGCGAGGGCGCTGCTCATCGCGGCACGCCCGGTATGCCGACCAGTGTGCGCGCCTCGACCATCGGCGCATCCACACGCTCGACGGGCGCGAGGCGCACCGTGCGCACAAGATAGGGCATGGAGAGCAGCGGCGGCCCCTCGAACCCGTCCCAGAGGCGCAGGAAGTCCTCGTTCTCCAGCGGCTCGGGGCTGACCTGCAGCGCGACGCCCGGCTCCCATGG
Organism: Falsiroseomonas bella; assembly: GCF_003173615.1. Lineage (GTDB taxonomy): Bacteria > Pseudomonadota > Alphaproteobacteria > Acetobacterales > Acetobacteraceae > Falsiroseomonas > Falsiroseomonas bella. Next base: position 877,706 of record NZ_QGNA01000002.1, read on the forward strand.
GTAGGAGGGCGACAGCATCGGCCCCGAGACCACCGCGAAGCGATCCAGGATCTGCATGCAGCGGCCGAGCATCACCTGCTCGCCTTCGGCGGAATTGAGGCCCCAGACGATCAGCAGGTAATGCAGCTCGAGCCCCAGTGCGCTGCGCGACGGCGCCGTGGGCGCGGTGCGCGGCAGGTCCACATGGCGGCGCGTCTGGTCCAGGCCGACGCGATACAGCATGAGGCCGACGCGGTTCTGCAGCGTGGGGCGCACATCGCGCGAGGACATCGCCTGGACCGTGTAGCCATCCAGTCCGCCGCCCTCCGTCAGGCGTGTCCTGAGAAGCTGCACGAGGCTGTCGGTGGCGCCCGCAATGGACACGGCCCGCTACGCCCTCCTGCTGCAAAGCAGTGCGCCGAAAGCCCCGATCGCACTGCACGACACATGCAGCCTTGTCGCGCGGCTAGGACGTTAGGGCGTGTTCTTTGCGCGACGCAACCGAGAAGTTTCGCACGTTCCCATTGTGTCCCGTGCGGGTTGCGCGCGGCGCCAGGGCTTCACGCGAGGCCCGGCGCGTGATGCGAAGGTCGGTTCGCGCCCGACGCACGGCGCTTCTCGCGCAATCGTGAAGCGCCGTGCTGCGATGCGTCATGCGCCGCGCCGTCGCCAGTCTATTGCATGCGCGTGGCGGAGGTGATCGGCGGCCCGAGATTCAACGAGCCCTCGAGCCGATAGCCGAGATCAAGGCTGGCGCGCCGCACCCAGACCTGGCGCAGGTCGAACAGCGGGACGCTGCAGGCCGCTTCCAGGATCTTGCGCTGCGCGCTCGCCCACAGCGCCAGTTGCCTCGGCTCGTCCGGCTCGGCCCGCGCCGCGTCGATCTCGGCATCCGCCACGTCACAATGCGCGAAGTTGAGCGAGGCGGTCGGCTGCCCCGGCGCGCTGCGGGAGAGATACATCTGCGTGAGATAGCTGTCCGCCACCGGGAAGCGCGCCGCGCCATAGAAGGTCATCTGCGACAGGTTCTGCCGGATGCGCGCGTGATAGGTCGCATGTTCCACCACATCCATCTCGAGCCGGATGTTGGCGCGGCGCAGCTGCGCCTGGATCACCTCCATGATCGGCAGCTGCGCGGAGTTGGAGGAGACCACCGCCTTGATCGTCACGCCCTCCGGATGCCCGGCCTCGGCGAGCAGCGCGCGGGCGCGGTTCACGTCGGGCGCGAAGCGCGGCACCTGGTCCGTGCTGCCGAGATAGCCGGGCGGCACCGGGCTCGGCCAGGGCGTCGCCACGTCCAGCCCGACGAAGCGCGCGATCGCGCCGGGGTCGATCGCGTGCTGGACCGCGCGCCGAACCCGCACATCGTCGAGCGGCGCGGAGCGCGTGTTGATCAGCACGGTGCGGAACTCGCCGGGCGAGAAGACCTCCACGGCGGTGTTGGGCTGCGCGCGCATGCGCTCCACCCAGCGCTGCTCGCGCCGGCCGATGATCAGGTCGAGCTCGCCGGAATTGTAGGCGAGCTCACGCGTCGCATCGGAGGTGATGAAGCGGATGTCGATGGCACGGATCGCCGGGCGCCCGCGCCAATGCCCGTCGAAGGCCGCCATCCGCGCGGCGCCGCCGCCGGCGCGTTCCAGCCGGAAGGGACCCGTGCCCGGCGGCTGCCCGCCGGCATCGGCGCGGCGGGAGACGATCATGCCGCCATGGTAGTTCGCGAACAGGCCGAGCGCGCCGGCCACCGGCTCCTTCAGTGTCACGCGAACGGTCATCGGGTCCACCAGCTCCACCGCCGTGACGGCGCCGTAGTCGCTGGCGAAGGCGCTGCGCTGCCGGTCGGCGGCACGCCGCAGCGAATACACGACGTCCTCGCCTTCCAGCGGATTGCCGTCGTGGAAGCGCACGCCCTGACGCAGCCGGAAGGTGAAGGTCCGTCCATCCGCGGAGCGTTCGAAGGACTCCGCCAAGTCCGGTTCGAGCCGCGCCGGATCGGCGCTGCCGGGCGGGAAGCGCATCAGCCCGTCATAGGACCAGGAGATCGTCGCCTTGTCCTGCGTGGCGGTCGCCTTGTGCGGGTCGGTGGTGCCCATGTCCTGCGCGATCTGCCCGACGCGCAGCGTCTGGGCCTCGGCAAGGCCGACCATCATCACGCCCATGGCCAGGGCCGTCATCGTTCGACGCATCGTGTTTCCTCCCTCCTGCGGCTTGCAGGATGAGCCTGGGCGCGTCACGCTCGCAACCATGGAACGCTACGATGTGGCGGTGATCGGTGGCGGCATGGTCGGCACCGCCATCGGCTATGGCTGTGCCGAGCGTGGGGCTCGCGTCATCGTGCTCGACGAGGGCGATGTCGCGCTGCGCGCTGCGCGCGGCAATTTCGGGCTGGTCTGGGGCCAGTCCAAGGGCGACGGCATGCCCGCCTATGGCGCCTGGACGCGGCTCAGCATCACGCTCTGGCCTTCGCTGGCGGAGCGCGTCTCGGGCTTCGCCGGGCGCGACGTGTGCTATAGCCCGGTGGGTGGCCTGACGTTCTGCCTCAGCGAGCAGGAACTCGCGGAGCGACGCGACTTCGTGCATCGCCGCCACAACCAGGGCCACGGCACGGTGCGCATCGTGGATCGGCGCGAGCTGCTGGAGATGATGCCCGGCTGCCGGTTGGGACCGGAGGTCGTCGGCGCCAGCTACGACCCGACCGACGGGCATGTGGATCCGCTCACGCTGCTGCGCGGCCTGCACGCCGGCTTGCGCGCGGCGGGCGGCGTGCATCTGCCAGGCGCGCCTGTTGTCGCCATCGAGCCTGTCGGCGGCGAGTACCGCATCGCGCGCGCCGATGGCGCTGCCGTGATGGCGCGGCGGATTGTTGTCGCCGCGGGCGTCGCCACCACGCGCATTGCTGCGATGGTCGGCCTGGATGTTCCCGTGCGCCCCGTGCGCGGCCAGAACATCGTCACCGAGCGCCTCGCGCCCATCCTTCCGAAGCCCGCCAGCGCCATCCGCCAGACCGGCGACGGCACCATCCAGATCGGCGTCACCAGCGAGGATGACGGCATCCTGGAGACGCCGACCACCACCGCCGCGCTGGCGAAGATGGCCGCGCGCGCCATCCGCGTGCTGCCGCCGCTCGCTTCCGCCCGCATGGTGCGCGGATGGGCAGCGCTTCGGCCGATGACGCCCGACGGCTTCCCCGCCTATGCCGAGAGCGCGACGCATCCCGGCTGCTTCGTCGCCGTCTGCCATTCCGGCGTCACGCTTGCCGCCGTGCATGCCGGCCCGATGGCCGAGGCCGTGATGGGCGGCGGCATGCATGCCCTCGCGGCCGAGCTCCACCCCGACCGCTTCGCACGGATGCCCATCCAGCATGTTCCAGCGATCTGACCCGCCCGACATCACCATCACCTGGGACGGGCGCGAGCTTCCGGCGCGCAGCGGCGAGAGCCTGGCGACGGCGCTGCTCGCCGCCGGCGTGCTGAGCTTCCGCGAGACGCCGGTGAGCGGCGCCGCGCGGGGCCCGCTGTGCCTGATGGGCGCCTGCTTCGACTGCCTGGTGGAGGTGGAGGGCCAGCAGAACGTGCAGGCCTGCATGACGCCGGTGCACCCTGGCCTCCGCGCCGCGCCGCAGCATGGCGTGCGCGACCTGCCGGAGGTGGAGGCGGCGTGAGCACCGATGTGGACCTGCTGATCGTCGGCGCCGGCCCCGCCGGCATGGCGGCGGCCGTGACGGCGCGCAGCCGCGGCCTCACCGTGCTGCTGCTGGACGAGAATGCCGGGCCGGGTGGCCAGGTGCATCGCGGCATCGAGCACCGCGCCGCGAAGGACGAGCAGGACGCGGATGGCGCGAAGCTCGCCGCCGCGCTGCGTTCCAGCGCCGTGGAGACGCGCTTCCGCGCGACGCTCTGGGCCGTCGAGCCCGGCGGCAAGGTGTTCTGGAGCGAGGAGGGCGCCGCGCGCAGCGCCGTCGCCGGCCGCATCCTGCTCTGCACCGGCGCGACGGAACGGCCGCTGCCGATCCCGGGCTGGACGCTGCCCGGTGTGATGACGGTCGGCGCCGCGCAGATCGCGCTCAAGACCGCGGGCCTCAAGCCGCAGGGCGATGTCTGGATCGCGGGACAGGGACCGCTGCTCTGGCTCTATGCGAAGCAGGCGGTGGAGGCGGGCGGGCGGCTCGCCGGCATCGTGGACCTCTCGCACGGCATCCCTCCCGCCGCGCTGCGCCACCTGCCGCGCGCGCTGATGGCGCCGGGCTACCTGCTGAAGGGCCTCGCCTGGCAGCGCAGGGTGAAGCGCGCCGGCGTGCGCGTCATCCACGCCGAGGAGATCCGCGCGGAGGGTGAGGGCAGGCTCGCGCGCATCGTCGTGGACGGCACCGAGCACGCGGCCGACCTGCTGCTGCTACATGACGGCGTGGTGCCCAACACCCAGATCACGCGTGCCATCCCGGGCTGCGCGCATGACTGGGACGCCGTGCAGGCCTGCTGGAAGCCGCGTCTCGATGCATGGGGCAACACCACCGCCGAAGGCGTGATGGTCGCGGGCGATGGCGGCGGCATCGGCGGCGCGCGTGCGGCCGCGCATGCCGGCCGGCTTGCCGCGCTGGAAGCGGCGCGCGCGCTCGGCCGCATGACGGAGGACCAGCGCAATGCGGAAGCCGGCACGGAGCGCCTGGCGCTGAACCGTCAGCTTGCGGCCCGGCCCTTCCTGGATGCGCTGTTCCCGCCACGCCCCGTCACCGCGATCCCTGACGAGACGATCATCTGCCGCTGCGAGGAAGTTACCGCGGGCAAGGTGCGGGAAGCGGTGACGCTCGGCTGCCTGGGGTCCAACCAGACCAAGGCCTTCACCCGGACAGGGATGGGGCCGTGCCAGGGGCGCGTCTGCGGGCCGGTCGTGCATGCGGTGATCGCCGCCGCGCGCGGCGTGGACCCGGCGCAGGTGGACCCGTTCCGCACCCGCTTTCCGACCAAGCCGCTCACGCTGGGCGAGCTCGCCGCGCTGGCCGAATGAATCGCGCCATTGTCATAGGCGGCGGGCTGCACGGCCTTTCCACCGCGCTGCATCTGGCGCGCATGCCCGGCTGGCAGGTGACGGTCCTGGAGCGCCGCCATGTCGGCCGACACTCCTCCGGCGTGAATGCCGGCGGCGTGCGCCGTCTCGGCCGTGACCTGCGCGAGATCGCGCTCTCCATGGTCGCGTGGGAGATGTGGTCGAACATTTCGGCGCTGGTCGGCGATGATTGCGGCTTCCAGCCCGGCGGCCAGGTGAAGGTGGCGGAGAACGCCGCCGAGCTCGGGAAGCTGGAAGCCCGCGCCGCGCAGGTGCGCGCGCTCGGCTGGACGCATGAGGAGGTGGTGGACCAGGCTGAGGTCCGCCGCCTGCTGCCTGCCATCGCACCGCATGTGGTGGGTGCGCTGGTATGCCATGGTGACGGTTCCGCCGACCCGATGCGCACCGTCATGGCTTTCCGCCGCGCGGCGCAGGAGGCCGGCGCCACCATCATCGAAGGCAGCGGCGTCACGGCGATCGAGCGCAGCGGCGCGGGGACTCTGCGGGTGGTGACGGAGGAGGGCACGCATGAGGCCGAGCGCGTCGCCAATTGCGCCGGCGCCTGGGCCACGCGCATCGCCCGCATGGCCGGCGAGGAGATCCCCTGCGGCGTCAAGGCCAGCATGATGATTGTGACGGAGCGCCTGCCGCATTTCTGCACGCCCACCGTCGGCCCCACCGGTCGCGCGCTCTCCTTCAAGCAGACCGTGGCGGGCACGGTGGTGATCGGCGGCGGCCACCAGGGGCTGAACGACCCGGAGCGCGAGACCTCCACGGTGCTGTTCGGCAACCTCGCGCATGCGGCGCGCATCGCGGCGGAGCTGTTCCCCTGCGTGAAGGGCGCGCGCATCATGCGCACATGGACCGGGACGGAGGCACGCACGCCGGACGAGATCCCGGTCATCGGGGAAAGCCGCACCATGCCGGGCCTGTTCCATTCCTTCGGCTATTCCGGGCATGGATTCCAGCTCAGCCCCGCCGCCGGTGCGGCCGTGGCGGAGCTGATTGCGCGCGGCGCCACCAACCTGCCCGTCGCGCCCTTCACCCAGCGGCGCTTCGACGCATGACGCCTGCGCTGACCATCCGCGGCCTGCGCACGGAATTCCGCATCAACGGCCGATGGCATGCCGCGGTGCGCGATCTCTCGCTCGACCTGATGCGCGACGAGACTCTGGCGCTGGTGGGTGAGAGCGGCTGCGGGAAATCCGTCACCGCGCTCTCCGTCATGGGCCTGGTGCAGCCGCCCTATGGCCGCGTCGCGCGCGGGCGCATCGTGCTGGACGAGCGCGACCTCACCGGCCTGCCGGAACGGGAGATGGAGCGCATCCGCGGCAACCGGATGGCGATGATCTTCCAGGAGCCGATGACCAGCCTGAACCCGGTGATGACCGTGGGCGACCAGGTGGCGGAGACGCTGCGGATCCATCGCGGCCTGGACCGCAAGGCGGCGCTCGATCGCGCGCGCCAGCTGTTCGAGGAGGTGAAGATCCCCTCCGCCGCGCAGCGCCTCGGCGAATATCCGCACCAGTTCTCGGGCGGCATGCGGCAGCGCGTGATGATCGCGATCGCGCTGGCCTGCAACCCGATCGTGCTGCTGGCCGACGAGCCGACCACGGCGCTGGATGTCACGATCCAGGCCCAGGTTCTGGGCCTGCTGGCCGATCTGCGCGCGAAGACCGGCACGGCGGTGCTGTTCATCACGCACAACCTCGGCGTCGTCGCGCAGATCGCGGATCGCGTCGCGGTGATGTATGCGGGCGAGGTGGTGGAGCAGGGGCCGGTCGGCACGATCTTCGCCAATCCGCAGCATCCCTACACGCGCGCGCTGTTCTCCGCGATCCCGCGCCTCGATGCGCCGGGCCAGGCGCTGTCCGCCATTCCCGGCCGCGTGCCGCCGCTGGATGCGATGCCGCCAGGCTGCCGCTTCGCGCCGCGCTGCCCGCTGAAGCGCGCCGGCTGCGAGGCCGAGCAGACGCTGGCCGAGGTCGCGCCGGGCCATGCCGCGCGTTGCCATGTCGCGACGGGAGTGCTGGCCGATGCTTGATCCGGTGGGCCGCGTGGTGATGGTGAGTGGCGCCGCGCGCGGGATCGGGCGCGAGGTGCTGCGACGCCTGCACGGGTCGGGCTGGCTGGTCAGTGCCGGCCTGCGCGATCCCCGCAAGCTGCCCGAGGCGCCGGACATGCTCGCGCATCGCTACGAGGCGGAGGAGGAGGGCAGCGCGGAGGCCTGGGTCGCGGCGACGGTTGAGCGCTTCGGCCGGTTGGACGCCGTCGTGAACGCCGCGGGCATCAACCCGATGGCGCGCATGCTGGATGCCGACGAGAGCGCGCATGACGCGATGTGGCGCGTGAACGTCAAGGGCCCGATGCGCGTGATCCGCGCCGCCTGGCCGCATCTGGTGGCGAGCGGGGAGGGCAGGGTGGTCAACATCGCCTCGCTCTCCGGCAAGCGCGTGGCGAATGAGAACACCGGCTACGCGATGAGCAAGTTCGCGCTGGTCGCGCTGACCCAGGAAGTGCGCCGCCAGGGCTTCGCGCACGGCATCCGCGCGACCGCGCTCTGTCCCGGCTTCGTCGCCACCGACATGACGGCGCAGGCGAAGTGGCCGCGCGAGCAGATGAGCCGCCCGGAGGACATCGCCGTGCTGATCGAGACCGTGCTGCGGCTGCCGAACACGGCGACCGTCGGCGAGCTGCGCGTGAACTGCCGCTTCGAGGCACTGATGTGATGCTGACAAGGCTGCTGGACCAGGACCGGCCGTCGCTCTCCTTCGTGGTGGACGGCGGCGCAGTTTCCGCGAAACAGGGTGACACGCTGCTGACCGCGATGCTCGCTGCCGGGCTCGGTCATATGCGCAGCAGCGAGTTCGGCGACGGCGAGCGGGCCGGCTTCTGCTGGATGGGCGCCTGCCAGGATTGCTGGGTGTTCGTCGAGGGCCGCGGCACGCTGCGCGCCTGCACCACGCTGGTGCAACCCGGCATGACGGTCCGTCGCCGATGAGGGTAGTCGTGGTGGGCGCCGGGCCGGCGGGCGTGCGTGCGGTGGAGCAACTCGTCCGCTCCGGCATCGAGCCGGTCTGGATCGAGGAGGCGCCCGATGGCGGCGGCCGCATCTACCAGCGCCCGCCGGCCGGGTTCCGGCGGAACCATCGCGCGATCTACGGCGCGGATGCGAAGCGCGCCCGCGCACTGCACGCGGCGCTCGAGGCGCTGAAGCCGCGCGCCGACTGGCGGCCCGACACCCTCGTCTGGAACATCCGCCCGCGCGAACGCCTGCTGGACACGCAGACCGCAGGCCGTCGGCGCGCCACGGTGGAATACGACGCGCTGATCCTCTGCACCGGCGCGATGGACCGCATCCTGCCGATCCCCGGTTGGACGTTGCCCGGCGTGACCACGCTCGGCGGCGCGCAGATCGCGCTGAAGGCGCAGGGCGTCGGCATTGGAGCGCGGCCTGTCTTCATTGGCACCGGGCCGCTGCTGGTGCTGGCCGCGCTGCAATACGCCAAGGCCGGCGCGACGCCCGCACTCGTGCTGGACACCACCGCTTTCGCCACCAAGGCGATGGCGTCGGCAGGCCTGCTGTGGAACCTGCCCACCTTCGTCCGCGGCCTGCGCTACACCGCCGCGCTGCGCCTGCGCGGCGTGCCCGTGGTGGAGGATGCGACGCCCATCGCCATCGAGGGCGAGGGCAGGGCCACCGCGCTGCGCTGGCGCGATGCCGGCTGGCGCGAGCATGTCACGCCCTGCGATGCCGTGGCGATGGGGTGGGGCCTGAAGCCGGAGGCGCAGCTGGCCGACCTGGCCGGCGTGCCCTTCCGCTTCGACGAACTCGGGCACAACTGGATCCCGGAGAAGGACGGCGCCGGCCGCACGCCGGTGCCGGGCGTCTATCTTGCCGGCGACGGCGCGGGCATCGGTGGCGCGGAGGTGGCAGAGCTCGCCGGCGCGCGCGCGGCACTCGCGCTGCTGGAGGATCACGGCCTGCCGTCCGACATGGTGCTGCGTGCGCATCTCGACGGCCGCCTCCGCACCGAAGCGCGCTTCCGCGCCGCGCTGGAGCGCGCCTTCCCCTATCCCGCGGATCTCGCGCGCCGCATGGACGATGCGACGCTGCTTTGCCGCTGCGAGGCGATCACCGCCGGCGATCTGCGCAGCGCGGCGCGCGCGGGCGGGTCGGAGGTGAACCGTGCCAAGGCCCTCAGCCGCATCGGCATGGGCCGCTGCCAGGGCCGCGTCTGCGGCCCGCCGGCGGCCGAGGTGTTGTCGGAGGCGCTTGGCCTGCCACTGGAACAGGTCGGCCGCCTGCGCGGACAGCCGCCGGTGAAACCCATCCCGCTGCCGGGGAGCGCATGATGCGTCGGGCCGATGTGCTGATCGTCGGCGGCGGCGGCGCGGGCTGCTCGGCTGCCCTGTTCCTGGCGCGCCGCGGCGTCCGCGTGATCGTGCTGGAGCGTGGCCTGGTCGGCAGCCAGGCGACCGGCGTGAATTACGGCGGCGTGCGCCAGCAGGGGCGGCATCCGGCCGGCATCCCGCTCGCCATCAAATCGCGTGCGCTCTGGTCGCGCCTGCCCGAGCTGATCGGCACCGATGCCGAGTTCGATCCCTGCGGCCATCTCAAGCTCGCGCGCAGCGAGGCCGATGAGGCGGAGCTCGTCCGCTGGAACCGGATCGCCGCGGAATACGGCCTGGTCACGCGCATGATCGGACGCAACGCGATCCGCGACGAGCATCCCTATTTCGGCGAGGCCGTGGTCGCCGGCAGCCTGCTGGCGGAGGACGGCGCCGCCAATCCGCGCCTGCTCTCCCCCGCGCTCGCACGCGCCGCGCGCGAAGCTGGTGCCGAGATCCGCGAACACCACTCCGTGACGGCGGCCGCGCATGACGGCGCGGAGTTCGTCGTCCAGGCCAACGGCACGACCTTCGCCGCGCCCTGGCTGCTCAACTGCGCGGGCTATTGGGGCGGCAAGCTCGCGGAGACCTTCAACGAGGCAGTTCCCATCGCGCCGCTGCATCCGAACATGCTGGTGACGGAGCCGCTGCCCTATTTCCTGCGCCACAGCCTCGGCGTGGTCGGTGGCGGGCTCTATCTGCGCCAGATCGCGCGCGGCAACGTGATCTTCGGTGGCGGCCGCGGCAGCGGCGAGCAGGAGGCCACGCGCACGCGGCCCTCGGCGGATGCTTCGCTCGCCAGCATGGAGGCCGCGGTCGCGCTGATCCCGCGCCTGGCCGGCGCGATGGTGATCCGCAGCTGGAGCGGCACGGACGGCACCTTTGCCGATGGCTTCCCCGTCCTCGGCCCGTCGCGCACCACGCCCGGTCTGATCCACGCCTTCGGTTTCTGCGGCGAGGGATTCCAGCTCGCGCCCGGCGTCGGGCAGGTGCTGTCCGAGCTCGTGATGGATGGCCGCACCGATGTACCGCTCGAAGCCTTCGACATCGGCCGTTTCGCGTTGCAGGATGCAGCGGGGACGGCTTCGCCAGCCTGAGAACAGAGGAAGGGAGACAACATCATGAAGAAGACGCTTCGCGCTGCCCTGCTCGCTACGGCGTTCGCCGTTGCCGGCACCGCGGCGGCCCAGGCGCAATCCGGCCCCACGCTGCGCGTCGGCATGGCGGCGCAGGATGTCGGGCGGCTGGATCCGCATTTCGCCGTCTCCACCATCGACCGCGTGGTCGTGGCCTGGATGTTCAACGGCCTGGTCCGCTTCAAGCCCGGCTCCATCGACCCGGCGAACATCGAGCCGGACCTTGCGGAGCGCTGGGAGAGCAGCCCGGATGGCCGCACCTGGACCTTCCATCTGCGCCGCGGCGTGCAGTTCCATGGCGGCTTCGGCGAACTGACGGCCGATGACGTCGTGTTCAGCCTGCAGAAGGCTGGCACCGCCGCCACCTCCGCCTTTGCCGCGGATTTCCGCGCCTTCCAGACGGTGGAGGCGGTGGACCCCTACACCGTGCGCATCGTGCTGCGGGAGAACGTGCCGAGCCTGCTCGGCATCGTCACCAACTATTCCGGCGGCTACATCGTCTCGCGCCGCGCGGCGGAGCAGCGCGGCCAGGATTTCGTGCGCGCGCCGATCGGCACCGGTCCCTTCGCGCTGGAACGCGTGACGCCGAACCAGAGTGCGGAGCTCACGGCCAACGCGCAGTATTTCCGCGGTGCGCCGCAGATCGGGCGGATCAGCTACCGCTTCATCCCCTCCGACGCCTCGCGCGACCTCGCCTTCCAGAACCGCGAGCTGGACGTGAACTACGGCCGCGCCGACCAGACCTGGATCAACCGTACGCGCCAGCTGCCGAACACCACGGTGGACGTGTTCGAGCCGGGCGAGCTCGCGATCCTCAACCTCAACACCGTCGCGCCGCCCTTCAACGACATCCGCGTGCGCCAGGCGCTCGCCCATGCGATCAACCGTGCCGAGCTGGTGCGCTTCCGCGGCCAGGACGTGACGCGGGAGGCGCAGAGCGTGGTGCCGCGGGGCTATCTCGGCTTCGCGCAGCAGCCGCTGCTGCCGCATGACCCCAACCGGGCGCGCCAGCTTCTGGCGGAGGCCGGCCATCCCAACGGCCTGACCGTGCGTGTGATCCACACCCAGCTGCCCGAGATGCTGAACATGATGCAGGTGGTGCAGCAGCAGCTGCGCCGCGCCGGCATCACGCTGGACCTGCAGGTGGTGGAGCATGCCACTTTCCACCAGCAGATCCGCCAGGACCTCTCGCCGCTGGTCTACTACTCGGCCGCGCGCTTCCCCGTGGCGGACATCTACCTGACGCAGTTCTTCCACGGCCGGTCCATCGTGAAGACGCCGACCGCGGTGACGAATTTCTCCCATTGCAACCAGGCGGATGCGCAGATCGACGCGGCGCGCGTCAGCACCGACCTCAACGAGCAGCGCCGCCTCTGGGCGGAGGCTCAGAAGATCCTGACCGAGAACATCTGCGGCGTGCCGCTGCTGGAGACGCTGCTGGTCTTCGCCCGCCGCAACAACGTGGAGTATGGCTATGACCTGCAGGGCTCCATGTCGCTCGGCCCGCTGATCACCGAGCAGACGCGGCTGCGCTGAGCATGGTCCGCACGGTGCACGCCATGCGGCCCGCGTCGCGGGCCGAGGCCGCGAATGCGGCCCGCCGCCTGTGTGGCGAGCCAAGCGCGCGGAGGCGCGCGCCGGCGCCTGAAGGCATCGGCGCCTTCGCGCCGATGCACGACTGATGGTCTTCTTCTTCGTACGGCGGCTGCTGGCCGCCGTGCCGACGCTGCTGGCGGTGCTGACGCTCGTCTTCGTGATCGTCCGCATCGTCCCGGGCGACCCGGCGCTGGTGATCCTCGGCGACCAGGCGACGCCGGAGGCGGCGGCGGCGCTGCGGGAACGGCTGGGCCTCGACCGGCCGCTCTGGACTCAATACGTGGATTTCCTCACCAGCGCGCTTACCGGCGATTTCGGCACCTCCATGGTCACAGGCCGGCCGATCCTGGACGAGGTGGCGGCGGTGCTGCCGCACACCATCGACCTGACTCTGGCCTCGATGGTCTTCGGCACCGTGGTCGGCGTGCCCGTCGGCATCTGGGCGGCGCTGCACCGCAACCGCGCGATCGACGTCGCGGCGCGCATCCTCTCGCTGCTCGGCCTCTCCTTCCCGGTCTTCGTCAGCGGCATCTTCGCGCTGCTGCTGTTCTCGCTGCACTGGCGCATCTTCCCGGTGATCGGCGCGGCCAACCTGAACGACCTCGGCGACCGCCTGCATAAGCTGGTGCTGCCCACCGTCACGCTTGGCCTGATCATGGCGGCCTACATCACGCGCGTGACGCGCAGCGCCATGCTTGCCTCGCTGTCGGAGGACTACATCCGCACCGCGCGCGCCAAGGGGGTGCCCTGGCGGCGCGTGGTCTGGGTGCACGGGTTGCGCAACGCCTCCATTCCGATCGTGACCGTGGTCGGCCTCTATGTCGGCATCCTGATCGGCAATTCCGTGCTGACCGAGATCGTCTTCAACCGCCCGGGCCTGGGCAAGGTCATCGTCGGCGCGCTGAACCAGCGCGACTACACGATGCTGCAGGGGCTGATGGTGATCTACTGCTTCCTGATCGTGGTGGTGAACGCCGTCACGGACCTGCTCTACGGCGTCCTCGATCCGCGGGTGCAGGCGGCATGAGCGCGGCGACCGAGGATCCGCTCTCCGCCGGCGAGATCGCGCCGCCCCCGCCCTCGGCCTGGAAGCGCGCTATCGGCAAGGCGCGCAGCAACCCCACCACGCTGGTCGGCGCCCTGATCTGCCTGCTGATCCTGGCCGGCGCCGTCTTTGCCCCCTGGATCTCGCCCTACGACCCGGCGGACCAGGACATCATCAACCGCCTGCAGCCGCCGGGTGGCGACTACCTGCTCGGCACCGACCAGTTCGGACGTGACATCCTCTCGCGCCTGCTCTGGGGCGCGCAGATCTCGCTCAGCGTGTCGCTCTCCGCGATCCTGGCGGCGATGGTGATCGGCGGCGCCATCGGCATGATCTCGGGCTATGTCGGTGGGCGCTTCGACCTTCTCGTCATGCAGGTGATGGACGTGCTGCTGTCCTTCCCCTCGCTCATCCTCGGCCTCATCGTCGTCGCGCTGCTCGGCCCGGACCTGGTCAACCTGATCGTCGCCATCGCGCTGACCGCCATCGCGCCCTTCGCCCGCATCGCCCGCGCGCCCACCCTCGCGCTGAAGGAACGCGCCTTCGTGGAGGCCGGGCGCGCGCTCGGCTACAGCCACGCCCGCATCATCTTCCGTCACATCCTGCCCAACATCACCTCCGAGGTGATGGTGATGGGCACGCTGTGGCTGGCGACGGCCGTGCGCGTGGAGGCCTCGCTCTCCTTCATCGGGCTCGGCGTGAAGCCGCCGACGCCGACCTGGGGCGGCATGACGCGGGACGGCTTCGAGAACATCCTGGACGCGCCCTGGCTCGCGGTCTTCCCGGGCATCGCGATCCTGCTGCTGGTGCTCGGCCTCAACATGGTGGGCGACGGGCTGCGCGACGCCACCGATCCGAAGCTGCGCAACGAATGAGCGCGGTCCTTCAGGTCGAGAACCTGCGCAAGCACTTCGTCACCAAGAAGGGCTTCCCCAGGCCGAAGACGGTCACCGTGCGCGCCGTGGAGGATGTCTCCTTCACCATCGGGGAGGGCGAGGCCTTCGGCCTGGTCGGCGAGTCCGGCTGCGGCAAGTCCACGGTGGCGCGTGCCCTGCTGCGGCTGATCGAGCCCGATGCCGGCCGCGTCCTCTACCGTGGCGAGGATTTTCGGGCCGCGCGGGGCGAGGCGCTGAAGTCCTTCCGCCGGCGCATGCAGATCGTCTTCCAGGATCCCTATTCCTCGCTCGATCCGCGGCAATCCATCGGCTCCGCGCTGGTCGAGCCGATGCGCGTGCACGGCATCGCGGAAGGCGCCGCGGCCCGCCGCCGTGCCGCCGCGCTGCTGGAGGAGGTCGGCCTGCCGCCCGCCGCGCTCGATCGCTTCCCGCACGAATTCAGCGGTGGCCAGCGCCAGCGCATCGGCATCGCCCGCGCCCTGACGGTGGAGCCGGAACTCATCATCGCGGACGAGCCCGTCTCGGCGCTCGATGTTTCCGTGCAGGCGCAGGTGCTGCTGCTGATGAAGGAGCTGCGCCAGCGCCGTGGCCTCGCCTTCCTCTTCGTCAGCCACGACCTTTCGGTGGTGCGCTGGTTCTGCGACCGCGTCGCGGTGATGTATCTCGGCCGCATCGTGGAGGAGGGGCCAGCGGCGCGGGTGCTGGCTGAGCCGATGCACCCTTATGCCCGCATCCTGCGCGATGCCTCGCCTGTGCCCGACCCGGCGCGCCGGGCCGCTCTGCCGCGCATCATGGGCGAGATCCCCTCGGCCGCGAACCCGCCGCCGGGCTGCCCCTTCCACCCGCGCTGCGCACAGGCGATGGATGTCTGCAGCCGCACGCTGCCGCGTTGGACGCCCGCACCCGGCGAGGGGCAGGGCGGGGTCGCCTGCCACCTGCACGGCTGAACGGAGAAGGTCGCTACAGCGTCTCGCGCACCCAGGCATCGCCATCCGGGGGCAGGCCGCTCCAGGCGGCAGCCTCGCCCATCGGCACCACCAGCAGCATGCCGGGATCCGGGTGCCCGCGGCGGGCGAGCCCGGCCTTGAAGTGGGAGAGCAGATAGGCTGCCGAGAGGTCGCAGGAGACCATCAGTGCCTCCTCGGTCGGCGCCCAGTGGGAGTCGGCCACCTCCCAGACCGCCTCGCTCAGCGCATGCCGCTCGGCAGCCGCCCCCTCGCCCTCCGTCGCGGCCGGACGATGGATCACCAGATGCAGGGTCATGCCGTCTCCATGCCGTGTGAAGGTCGCCACTATACGCCGCGCCGCCAACGTGCCTACGGCACCCGCCGGGGCTTCTGGATTTGCCGACCCGGCCGGTCCAGGATGCCGCGCATGACCGCTCGCACGCTGATCGCCGCGCATCGCGGCGGCTTGTTCCTGTGGCCCGAGAACAGCGCCATGGCGTTCCGGGAAGCCGCCCGCCTGCCGATCGAGCAGGCCGAGTGCGACGTCCACATGACCGCCGATGGCGAGGTGGTGGTGATGCACGACGCCACCCTCGACCGCACCACCGACGCCTCCGGCCCCGTCGCGGTGCGCAGCGCCGCGCAGCTTCGCCAGGTGCGCGTCCGCGGCACCGCCGGCGAGCCACCGCCAAGCCTTGCGGACTACCTGGCCATCCTGGCGCCCACCCCGGTGGCGCCGCGGATCGAGATCAAGTCCGATGCCGCGCGCCGGCCCTATCCCGGGATCGTCGCGCGCACCCTCGCCGCGCTGGACCAGGCGGGGCAGCGCCGGCGAAGCTGGATCATCGGCTTCAACGCCGACACCATGGCCGAGGCGCAGGCCGCGGGCGGCCTCGCCGGCGTGGCCTGGCTGGTGGAGATTCCGACACTGATGGACATCGGCGTGGAGGGGATCCTGGCGGTCGCCCGCCGCCACGGCTTCGCCGAACTCGGTATGACGACCGGCGTGCTGGACGCGGAGCTGATCGGTCGGCTGCGCGGCGCCGGCTTCGGCGTCGGGACCTGGGGGGCCAATCACGAGGCTTCCATCCGCCGGACGCTCGATCTCGGCGTTGACATCTTCGCCACCGACGACCCGCCTCTCGCGATCCGGCTCCGCGGCGGCTGAACGCCCGTTGCGGCCCGCGCGCCGCCACCGCTAGACTTGCCCCCAAGACCATAACGTAACGACGGGGAGCATGTCCGCGTGGCGGAAGAGGCGCCGATCCTCGCAGCCGAGCATGTCAGCCTGCGCTTCGGCGGCGTGCGGGCGCTGACCGACGTCTCCTTCTCCGTCCGGCGCGGGGAGATCTTCTCGATCATCGGGCCGAACGGCGCGGGCAAGACCTCCATGGTCAACTGCGTCTCCGGCCGCTACCGGCCGACCGAGGGGCGCGTGCTGTTCGAAGGGCAGGACATCACGCGGCTCGGCCCGAACCGGCGCGCCAGCCTCGGCATCGGCCGCACCTTCCAGAACCTGGCGCTGTTCGGCCACATGAGCGTGCTGGACAACATCATGGTCGGCCGCCACCACCTGCTGAAGACCGGCCTGCTGCGCGGCATGCTCTACTGGTTCGGCGGCGCGCAGAAGGAGGAGCTGGAGCACCGCCGCGAGGTCGAGGAGATCATCGACTTCCTGGAGATCCAGCACGTCCGCAAGGCGCCGGCCGGCACGCTGCCCTATGGCCTGCGCAAGCGCGTGGAGTTGGCGCGCGCCGTCGCGGTGCGGCCGCGGCTGATCCTGCTGGACGAACCGATGGCGGGCATGAACCTCGAGGAGAAGGAGGACATGGCCCGCTTCATCGTGGACCTCAACGAGGAATGGGGCATGACCGTGCTCATGATCGAGCACGACATGGGCGTGGTGATGGACATCTCCCACCGCGTCATGGTGCTCGACTTCGGGCGCAGGATCGCGGAGGGCCAGCCGGAGGAGGTCCTGGCCGATCCGCATGTGAGGCGCGCCTATCTCGGCGAAGCCGACGAGGTGACTCAGCCGGCGGAGGAGGTCGTTTGAGCCCGCATGCGATGACCGCAGGGCGCAGCGGCGGCACGCCGCGAGCAGCAGAGGTCTGAATCGCATGCGCGAAGATGCGCTCGACACGCTGCCGAAGCTGCTGGCGCACAACGCGGCGCAGCACGGCGGCGAGGTCGCGCTGCGGGAGAAGCAGTTCGGCATCTGGCGCAGCCTGACCTGGGCCGAGCATCAGGAGCGCACCCGCTGCATCGCGCTCGGCCTGCGCTGGCTCGGCGTGGGAGAGGGCGATGTCGTCGGGCTGATCGGCGACAACCGGCCCGAATGGGTGATGGGCGAGATCGCGGCGCATGCCGTGCGCGCGCGGTCCCTCGGCATCTATCGTGACGCGCTGGATGACGAGGTGGCCTATCTCCTCGAATTCGCAGGCGCTCGCCTGGTCTTCGCCGAGGACGAGGAGCAGGTGGACAAGCTGCTCAACATCAGCGACCGCGTGAAGACGCTGCAGCACATCGTCTATGCCGATCCGCGCGGCATGCGGAAATACGACGACCCGCGCCTGCTGCCGCTGGAAACGCTGATCAGGTCCGGCCTGGAACTGGGGCTGCAGCAGCCGCGCCTGTATGACGAGATGGTGGCGGCGACGCGGGGCGAGGACATCGCCATTCTCTGCACCACCTCCGGCACCACGGCGCGGCCGAAGCTCGCCATGCTGACCGGCGGCGCGCTGATCCGGCATTGCCGATCCTACCTGAAGGCCGATCCGAAGGGGCCGCAGGACGAATACGTCTCGGTCCTGCCGCTGCCCTGGATCATGGAGCAGATCTACGTCCTCGGCTGGGGCCTCATCTCCCGCATGAAGGTCAACTTCGTCGAGGAGCCCGAGACGATGATGGCCGACTTCCGGGAGATCGGGCCCACCTTCGTGCTCTTCGCGCCGCGCGTGTGGGAGGCGCTGGCTGCGGAGGTGCGCGCGAAGGTGATGGACGCGTCGCCCTTCAAGCGGCGCATGTTCGACCTCGGCATGAAGATGGGGCTGGAGGCGGTGGCGCAGGGCCGCCGCTCGGCGGCGGCCGATGCGCTGCTGTTCCGCGCGCTGCGCGACCGGCTCGGCTTCTCCCGCCTCACTTCCGCGGCGACCGGCGGCGCGGCACTCGGGCCGGACACCTTCCGCTTCTTCCAGGCCATGGGCGTGCCGCTGCGCCAGCTCTACGGCCAGACCGAGCTGCTCGGCGCCTATACGCTGCATCGCGCGAACGAGGTGGACTTCGACAGCGTTGGCGTGGTGTTCGACGACAGCATCGAGTTGCGCATCGACGAGCCGGATGCGAACGGCGTGGGCGAGATCGTGACGCGCCACCCCAACATGTTTGCGGGCTATCTCGGCGTGAACGACAACCCGGACCTGCGCGGGGGCTGGCTGCACACGGGCGATGCCGGATATGTCGCGAAGTCCGGCCAGCTCGTGGTGATCGACCGCATCAAGGACATCGCCGAGACCTCCGGCGGCGACCGGTTCAGCCCGCAATACATCGAGAACAAGCTGAAATTCTCGCCCTATGTCGCCGAGGCCGTGGTGCTGGGCGCGGGCAAGCCGCACCTGGCCGCGATGATCTGCATCCGCTTTCCGATCGTGTCGAAATGGGCCGAACGCAGCCGGATCGCCTTCACGACCTATTCCGACCTCTCGGCCAAGCCGCAGGTGCTGGAGCTGCTTCGGGCGGAGGTGGAGAAGGTCAACGCCACGCTCCCCCTGGCGCAGCAGCTTCGCGACTTCGTGCTGCTCTACAAGGAATTGGACGCCGACGATGAGGAACTCACGCGCACGCGCAAGGTGCGCCGCGGCGTCATCGCGCAGAAGTACGGCGACATCATCGAGGCGATCTATCGCGGCGACCCCGCGATCCCGGTGGACACCACCATCGCCTTCCAGGACGGTACGAAGCAGCGCATCCGCACCACGCTGACGGTGGCACGTCTTGGCGCGGGGCGTGCGGCGATGGCGGCGGAGTAGGGCCCATGGATCTCACGCTGCTGTTCCAGCTCACGCTCAACGGCCTGATCGTCGGCGCGCTCTACGGCGTCGTCGCGATGAGCTTCGTGCTGATCTACAAGGCGTCGCAGGTGGTGAACTTCGCGCAGGGCGAGTTCCTGCTGGTCGGCGCCTGGGTCTGCTGGTGGTTCCTGACGGAGTGGCAACTGCCGTTCTGGCTCGGCTTCCTGTTCACCCTCGCCTTCATGACCGTCTTCGGCCTGGTGTTGCAGGTCGTGGTGCTGCGCCCGCTGATCGGCGAGCCGGTGATCAGCGTGATCATGGCGACGATCGGCCTCGGCATCTTCTTCCAGGCGTTGATGAAGTGGATCTTCGGCGTCTTCGCCAAGCCCTTCCCGCCGATCTTCGAGACGGAGCGCGTCAGCGTGCTGGGGCTGGACGTGCAGACGGTCTATCTCGCCAGCCTCGGCATCTCGCTGCTGATCATGCTGGGCTTCGCCTGGTTCTTCACCAGCTCCAAGCACGGCTTGGCGATGCGCGCCACCGCCTTCGACCAGCAGGTGGCGCAATCCCTCGGCGTCTCCGTGCCCAAGGTCTTCGCCATGTCCTGGGCCATCTCCGCCGTGGTGTCCGCGGTCGCCGGCGTGGTGGTCGGCGTGGTGAACGGCGTCTCCTCCGCGCTGTCCTTCTATGGCATCAAGGTGTTCCCGGCGGTCATCCTCGGCGGGTTGGATTCGATCCTGGGCGCGGTGCTCGGCGGCGTCATCATCGGCCTGCTGGAGAACTGGGCGCACTACCTGGACAGCCAGTGGCTGAACTGGGGCAACATGTTCCAGATCGCGCCCTTCTACGCGCTGGTGCTGATCCTGCTGCTGAAGCCGTACGGCCTGTTCGGCACGAAAAACATCGAGCGGGTCTGAGCGGACATGGCCACCGTCTCCCTGCTGCCTGCCGGCGACTACCGCACGACCTACCGCGCCGACACCACGATCTTCCCAACGCGCAACAGCCGGATCGCGCTGTGGCTCGGCATCGCGCTGGTCGCCGCCTCGCCACTCTTCTTCGGCCGGTACGAGCTCTCGCTGCTGATCAACATCGGCATCCTGGGGATTGCCGCGCTCGGCCTGAACATCCTCGTCGGTTTTACCGGCCAGATCAGCATCGGTCATGCCGCCTTCTTCGGCGTCGGCGCCTTCGCCTCCGCTTGGCTGCATGACAGATTCCTCATCCCAGTCTGGGCCTGCATCCCGCTTGCCGGCCTCATCACAGCGGTGGTCGGCATCGTCTTCGGCGCGCCGGCGGCGCGGCTGAAGGGCCTCTACCTCGCCATCGCGACGCTCGCCGCGCAGTTCATCCTGGAGGATTTCTTCGCCCGCTCCGCCTGGTTCACCGGCGGCGTCGCCGGCCGCATCACCGAACCGCTGACGCTGTTCGGCTTCGCCTTCGACCGCGAGGAAAGCTACCTCTACGTCGTCCTCTTCTACGTCGTCCTGATGTACCTGGCGGCGGCGAACCTGATGCGCACGCGCGATGGCCGCGCCCTGGTCGCGGTGCGGGACCACTATCTCTCCGCCGAGATCATGGGCATCAACCTGGCCTATTACCGCACGCTCAGCTTCGGCATCGCCAGCCTTTATGCCGGCATCGGCGGCGCGCTCTACGCGCACTACCTGATGTTCGTCAGCGTGGAGGCGTTCAACATCCTCTTCTCCATCCAGTTCCTCGGCATGGTGATCATCGGCGGCCTCGGCAGCATCATGGGCAG
Organism: Falsiroseomonas bella; assembly: GCF_003173615.1. Taxonomy (GTDB): domain Bacteria; phylum Pseudomonadota; class Alphaproteobacteria; order Acetobacterales; family Acetobacteraceae; genus Falsiroseomonas; species Falsiroseomonas bella. The sequence continues at coordinate 898,509 of NZ_QGNA01000002.1, forward strand.
CCTGATGGGCGCGGCCTTCATGGTGCTGCTGCCGGAGGTGGTGCAGACTGCGGCCGAGGCCCTCGCGGGCGGCGCGATCGATCGCGCGCTGAAGCTCGGCGCCTCCATCTCCTATCTGCGGGAGATGGCGATCGGCGCCGCGATCATCGCCTTCCTGATCTTCGAGCCGGACGGCCTCGCGCATCGCTGGCGTCTGGTGAAGGCGTATTGGAAACTCTACCCGTACTCGCACTGAACGACATGGGAGGATACCGAGAGATGCTCACCCGGAAGACCATGCTGGCCGCCGCGGGCGCGCTGGCGATCGCAGCACCTGCCGCCGCCCAGCCGATCCCGGTCGGGCACCTCATGGACAATTCCGGCGCCACCAGCGATGTCGGCGTGCCCTATGGCCAGGGTGTGTCGGACGCGCTGCGCTGGGTGAACGCCACGCGCAACGGCGTCGCGGGCCGCCAGCTCAACGTGCTTGGCTTCGACTATGGCTACCAGGCGCCGCGCGCCGTGAGCCAGTACCAGGCCTGGTCGCGCCAGAACGTCGTCGCCATCCAGGGCTGGGGCACCGCGGATACCGAGGCGCTGGTGCGCTTCGTCACGCGCGACCGCATCCCCTACATCTCCGGCTCCTACTCCGCCGCGTTGACCGATGCCGGCGGGCAGAGCGGGCGGCAGGGCGTGGAGGCCGCGCCCTACAACTTCTTCTACGGCCCGTCCTACTCCGATGCGCTGCGGGGGATGCTGATCTGGGCCAAGCAGGATTGGGAGAGCCGCGGCCAGCAGGGCCGGCCGAAATACGTCCACATGGGCGCCAACCATCCCTACCCGAATTCGCCGAAGGAAGCCGGCGAGACGCTGGCGCGCGAACTCGGCTTCGATGTGCTGCCGGCGATCCAGTTCGCGCTGACGCCGGGCGACTACACCGCGCAGTGCCTCACGCTGCGCCAGCAGGGCGCGAACTACGCCTATCTTGGCAACACGGCGGGCTCCAACATCTCCGTCCTGCGCGCCTGCCAGACCGCGGGTGTGCAGGTGCAGTTCCTCGGCAATGTCTGGGGCATGGACGAGAACGCGATGAAGGCGGCCGGCACCGCGGCCAACGGCGTGGTCTTCCCGGTGCGCACCGATGCCACGTGGGGCGAGATCACCGGCCAAGTTCAGCCTCCCGCACCTGAACGCAGTGCCGGCGTGAGAGGGGCACTTGCCGCACTGCGCCGCGCACAGGAAGCATTGCGTCCCGTAGACGGCAGTGCGGAGCTGGTCGGCGACATCGAGCGCGCCATCGCTGCGCTGGAGGCCGAGCCTCTTCCGGCGCCTCCCGCACCGCCGGCTGGCCTTGCCCTGCTGCGCGAGATCAGCCGCATCTCCGACCAGGCCGGCAACGCCTATCGCCCGGTCCACTATCTCGCCGGCGTCTGCGCCGCGATGCTGATGGTGGAGGCGATGGACACGGCGGCGGCGAATGGCGGCCAGATCACCGGCGTCCGCATCCGCGATGGGTTCTACGCGCGGCAGAACTGGGTGCCGGCCGGCTTCGACGGCGTCTGCGTGCCCTCCACCTTTACCGCGACCGACCATCGCGGCACTCTGCGCGTCGGCCTCTATCGCGCGCGCGTGACCGGCGACACTTCCCAGGGCACGGTGGGTGAGCTGATGCAGGCCGGGACTATGCGGCTTGAGCCGGTTACGACCATCACGCTTGATCGCCGCGCCGACTGGCTCGGCTGGTGAGCGAGGCCGCGACCCTCGACAGCAAGGCTCCCCCGTCAGCGGGGGAGCCGCCGCTGCTGGAAGTCAACAACATCGAGGTCGTGTACAGCGACGTGATCCTGGTGCTGCGCGGGCTTTCCCTCGCGGTGCCGAAGGGCAGGATCGTGGCGCTGCTCGGCGCCAACGGCGCCGGCAAGTCCACCACGCTGAAGGCCATCTCCGGCCTGCTGAAGTCCGAGGAAGGCGAGGTCACGCGCGGCGACATCCGCTTCGCGGGCGAGCGCATCAACGGCGTCGAGGCGCACCAGATCGTGCGCAAGGGCATCTTCCAGGTGATGGAGGGCCGCCGCATCGTCGCAGACATGACCGCGCTGGAGAATCTGCGCCTCGGCGCCTTCACGCGCAGCGACGGCGAGGTGAAGCGCGACATCGACATGGTCTACTCCTATTTCCCGCGCCTGAAGGAACGCACGGGCCTCGCGGGCTATCTCTCCGGCGGCGAGCAGCAGATGCTCGCCATCGGCCGCGCGCTGATGGCGCGGCCGAAGCTGATCCTGATGGACGAGCCTTCCATGGGCCTGTCGCCGCTGCTGGTGAAGGAGGTCTTCGGCATCATCCGCCGGCTGAACGAAGAGCTCGGCATCACCATCCTGCTGGTCGAGCAGAACGCCCGCATGGCGCTCTCCGTCGCCAGCTACGGCTATGTGATGGAGCAGGGGAAGGTCGTGCTGGACGGCACGGCGGAGGCGCTGGCGAACAACGAGGATGTGAAGGAGTTCTACCTCGGTGGCCATGGCGCGGATCGCAAATCCTTCCGCAACCTGAAATCCTACAAGCGGCGGAAACGCTGGCTATGACGAACCACTACGATGGCCTGGAGACGCGCAGCGCCTCGGCCCGCGCGGCCGCACTGACCGTCGCCTTGCCGCATGCGATCGCGCGCGCGCAGCGCTCAGCCGCCTATCACGACCTTCTGCACGATGTGGACGCGGCCGGCGTCGTGGACCTCGAGGTGCTGTCGCATCTGCCGGTCACGCGGAAGTCGGAGCTGATCCGGCTGCAGGCGGAAGCTCCGCCGCTCGGCGGCTTCAATGTCACGCCGCTGTGCGACCTTGCGCGCGTCTTCTCCTCGCCGGGCCCGATCCATGAGGCGCAGGCGGAGGGCACCGATCCGTGGCGCTTCGCCCGCGCGCTGCACGCCACCGGGCTGCGCCGTGGCATGCTGCTGCACAATTGCTTCGCCTATCACTTCACGCCTGCTGGCTTCATGCTGGATTTCGGAGCCCGCGCGCTCGGCTGCCCGGTCTTTCCCGCCGGTCCCGGCAACACGGAAGCGCAGGCCCGTGCCGCGGCGCATCTCCGTCCTGTCTGCTATGCCGGCACGCCGGAATACCTGAAGGCGATCCTGGAAGCCGGCGACGCGCTCGGCCTCGACCTGTCCAGCCTCAGGCTCGGTCATGTGACGGGCGGCGCCTACCTGCCGGCGCTGCGGTCCTTCTACGCCGATCGAGGCCTGACCGTGCTGCAGAGCTACGGCACTGCCGATCTCGGCCTCATCGCCTATGAGTCAGAGGCCCGCGAAGGGCTGATCGTGGACGAGGCCGTGGTGGTGGAGATCGTCCGCCCCGGCACCGGCGATCCCGTGCCGGAAGGCGAGGTGGGCGAGGTGCTGGTGACGCTGCTCGACAGCCCCGACCCGCTGATCCGCTTCGCCACCGGCGACCTCTCCGCGATCCTTCCCGGCCAGTCTCCCTGCGGCCGAACCAACGCGCGCATCAGGGGCTGGATGGGCCGCGCCGACCAGGCGACGAAGGTGCGCGGCCTGTTCGTCCGGCCGGAGCAGGTGGCGGAGGTGATGCGCGCGCATCCGGGTCTTGGCCGCGCACGCCTCGTGGTAGGCAGCGCGGAGGGCAAGGACACGATGGTGCTGCGCGTGGAGACGCCGGTGCGGGACGCCGCGCTGGTCGAGAGCCTCGCGAAGTCTCTGCAGGGCATCACGCGCCTGCGCGGCGAGGTGCGGCTGGAAGAACCCGGCGCGCTGCCGAACGATGGCAAGGTGATCGAGGATACGAGGGCGGGGTGACGGCATCGGGTCGGCACGCTCCGTCGCGCCCCCACCCCAACCCTCCCCCGCGTCGCAGGGGAGGGAGCAGCATGCGCCTCTTCTCCCTCCCCCGAATGCGGGGGAGGGTCGGGGTGGGGGCCGCGCGGCCTGCCCTGAACAACGCATGACCGCGCTTCTCCCACCGGCCGCAACCTACGCTGACCTGCGCGACGCCTTCCGCTGGCGCATCCCCGCCGCCTGCAACATCGCAGAGGAAGCCTGCGATCGCTGGGTCGGCTCCGGCCGCACTGCGCTGATCCATCTGCACGATTCCGGCGCGGTGGAACGAATCACCTTCGACGAACTGCACCGCCGCGCCTGCCGCCTCGCGAATGTTCTCGAAGCCCAGGGCGTCGCGCGCGGCGACCGCATCGGCGTGCTGTTGCCGCAATGCCCGGAGGCCGCCGTCGCGCATCTCGCCACCTACCGCATGGGCGCGATTGCGGTGCCGCTGTTCCTGCTGTTCGGCACGGACGCGCTGGAATACCGGCTGGCCGATTGCGCCGCCGCCGCGCTCATCACCGACGAAGCCGGGCTCGCCAAGATCGAGCCGATCCGCAATCGCCTGCCCGCGCTGCGTTGCGTGCTCGCCCCCGACCTCGCCGCGCAGATGGCGCGCGCGAAGGATACGCATGCCCGCGCCGCGACAGGCGCCGACGATCCCGCGCTGATCATCTACACCTCCGGCACCACGGGCAGCCCGAAGGGTGCGCTGCATGGCCATCGCGTGCTGCGCGGCCATCTGCCCGGCGTCGAGTTGCCGCAGGAGCGCTTCCCGCAGCAAGGTGACCTGTTCTGGACCCCGGCCGACTGGGCCTGGATCGGCGGCCTGCTCGACGTGCTGCTGCCCAGCCTGTTCCACGGCGTGCCCGTGTTGGCGCACCGCATGCAGAAATTCGATCCGGAACACGCCTTCGCCCTGATGGCGCGGCACGACGTCCGCAACGCCTTCCTGCCGCCGACGGCGCTGAAGATGATGCGCGGCGTGCCCGATCCCGCGCGCTTCGGCCAACGGCTGCGCAGCATCGGCTCCGGCGGGGAGACGCTGGGGGCGGAGATCCTGGAATGGGGCCGCACGGCCTTCGGCCTGACCATCAACGAGTTCTACGGCCAGACCGAGTGCAACCTCGTCGTCTCCAACTGCGCCGGCCTCTTCCCGGTGAAGCCCGGCAGCATGGGCCGCGCCGTGCCCGGCCACGATGTCGCCATCCTGGACGACGAAGGGCGCGAAGCGCCGCCGGGCACCGAGGGTGCCATCGCCATCCGCGCGCCCGACCCGGTCATGTTCCTCGGCTACTGGAACCGTCCTGACGCCACGCGCGAAAAATTCCGCGGCGACTGGCTCGTCACCGGCGATCGCGGCATCGCGGACGAGGAGGGATACCTCACCTTCCTCGGGCGCGACGACGACGTGATCACCTCCGCCGGCTACCGCATCGGCCCCGGCGAGGTGGAGGATTTCCTTCTGTCCCATCCCGCCGTGCAGGCGGTTGCCGTGATCGGCCTGCCCGATCCGCTGCGCACGGAGCGCGTCACGGCCGTGATCGTGCCGAAGCCGGGGATCACGCCGGACACCGCGCTGGCGCGCGACATCCAGGATTTCGTCCGCACCCGCCTTGCCGCGCATCTCTACCCGCGCCAGGTGGAGTTCACCGACGCCTTGCCGCAGACCGCCACCGGCAAGATCATGCGGGGCGTTCTGCGCCAGCAATACGCCGCGAAGGAGTAGTCCGCGATGGCCGCCAACCAGATGCCCATGCTCGACCATGAGCTCGGCGACGCGATCGACGCGCTGCGCGACACCACCCGCGCCTTCGCCGATGAGAGGATCGCGCCGCTCGCCGCCGAGATCGACCGCACCGACGAGTTCCCGCGCCATCTCTGGCCCGAGATGGGCGCCCTCGGCCTGCACGGCATCACCGTGCCGGAGGCGTATGGCGGCTCCGACATGGGGTATCTCGCGCATACCGTCGCGATGGAGGAGGTCAGCCGCGCTTCCGCCTCCGTCGGCCTCTCCTACGGCGCGCATTCCAATCTCTGCGTCAACCAGATCCGCATCAACGGCACCGAGGAACAGCGCCGCCGCTACCTGCCCAAGCTCGTCTCCGGCGAGCATCTCGGCGCGCTGGCCATGTCGGAGCCCGGCGCGGGATCGGATGTGGTCTCGATGAAGCTGCGCGCCGAGAAGCGCGGCGACCGCTACATCCTGAACGGCACCAAGCTCTGGATCACCAACGCGCATTACGCCGAGACGATGGTGGTCTACGCCAAGACCGATCCCGATGCCGGCCCGAAGGGCATCACCGCCTTCATCGTCGAGCGCGGTTTCCGCGGGTTCCGTCCGGCGCAGAAGCTCGACAAGCTCGGCATGCGCGGCAGCCCCACCAGCGAGCTCGTCTTCGAGGATTGCGAGGTACCGGCCGAGAACGTGCTGGGCCAGGTGAATGGCGGCGTGCGCGTGCTGATGTCGGGGCTCGACTACGAACGCGCGGTGCTCGCCGCCGGCCCGCTCGGCATCCTGCAGGCCTGCCTTGACCTCGTCGTGCCCTACATCCACGACCGCAAGCAGTTCGGCCAGTCCATCGGCGAATTCCAGTTCATCCAGGGCAAGGTCGCGGACATGTACACCGCGCTGAACGCCGCCCGCGCCTATGTCTATGCCGTCGCCCGCGCCTGCGACCGCGGCCGGGGCAGCCGCAAGGACGCCGCCGGCGCCATTCTCTTCGCCGCGGAGGCCGCGACGAAGGCGGCGCTCGATGCCATCCAGATCCTGGGCGGCAACGGCTACATCAACGAATACCCGGCCGGCCGCCTGCTGCGCGACGCGAAGCTCTACGAGATCGGCGCCGGCACCAGCGAGATCCGCCGCCTGCTGATCGGCCGCGAGATCTTCCGGGAGACGGCGTGAACGCCCTATCGCCCGCTTGCGGGGACGCAAAGGGTAGGGGAAACCAAGGCCCGAACGGCAGACAGGAGACCCCCTCATGACCGGCGTGCCCGATGTCAGCCCCCGCGCCACCTGGCAGGAACTCGCGCAGGACCAGGACGCGATGCTGGTGGATGTGCGCACCGACGCGGAATGGAACTTCGTCGGCGTGCCCGACCTCTCCTCGGTCGGCAAGCAGACCGTGCTGATCCCCTGGCAACTCTATCCCTCGATGCAGGTGAACGGCGCCTTCACCGAGCATCTGCACCGCGCCGGCGCCACGCCGGAGACGAAACTCTATTTCATCTGCCGCTCCGGCGCGCGCTCGCTTGCCGCCGGGCAGGCGGCGCAGGCGGCGGGCTTCCCGCACGCCTTCAACGTCGCCGACGGCTTCGAGGGGCCGGTGGATGCCGAAGGCCATCGCGGCGCCATCGCCGGCTGGAAGGCCGATGGCCTGCCCTGGAGACAGCGCTGATGCCCACGCCCCTGCCGCTGAATGCGGATTTCCTCTTCCGCATGGAGATCGAGGTCGAGCCCGGCCCGTCCTATCCGACGCCGCTCGGCGAGCGCCGCCTCGGCCTGGTGAAGAGCGGGCGCTTCCATGGCCCGGTCGCGAACGGCGTGGTGCTGCCGGGCGGCGCCGACTGGATGACGCATGGCGCGGACGGCGCCACGCGCCTCGATGTGCGCGCCATGCTGCGGGCCGAGGACGGGCAGGTGATCGGCATCACCTACACCGGCATCCGCGCCGGCGCGCCGGAGGTGCTGGCGAAGCTCGCGGCCGGCGAGGCGGTGGACCCCTCCGCCTACTACATGCGCACCGCCATCCGCTTCGAGACCGGGCCGGGCCCGTTGGAATACCTCAACCGCGTCCTGGCCGTCGCGATCGGCCAGCGGCCGCCGCAAGGGCCGATCTACGACGTCTACGCGATCCTCTGATCCGCCCTGTCGCCGCCCGGCAGTGACCAACCGAAAGTTGATTATTGCCGCTTGCATCAATCCTCGGTAGAAGCTCGAAACCGTATACCGGGGAGTTTCGGGCAGGGTGGGGCTCGGAGGCCTGCTGAGAGGGATGTTTGGCCGCTCGTCGCCACCGGGCGATGACGCGGCCTGGACGCCCGCCCCGCATCCGGCCGAGACGGCGCGCGGCTTCGCGGAAGGCGGCGCCGCCCTGCCGCTTTCGCCCGCCGCCTCCTCCGGCTTCACCCGGGCCGTGCCGCCACCCTCAGGCGCCGCAGACGCCGGCGCCGATCTTCCCTTTCCCAGCACCGGCCCGCATGGCCATCGCGCGCGCATGCGCGACAAGCTGCTCACCCGCGGCCCGGGCGCGCTCGCCGACTACGAGCTGCTGGAGATGCTGCTCTTCCTCGCCATGCCCAAGGGCGACACCAAGCCTCTGGCCAAGTCGCTCATCAACCGCTTCGGCAGCTTCGCCCGCGTGCTGGCCGCGCCGCAGCCCGAATTGCTGGCGACCCGCGGCCTCGGCCCGCATTCCGTCGCCGCGCTCAAGCTGGTGCAGGCCGCGGCGCTGCGCATGCAGCAGGCCGAGCTGATCGAGGCGCCGGTGCTCAACAACTGGGACCGGCTGATGGCCTATCTGAACGCCGCGCTCTCGCGCGAGCGGGTGGAGCAGTTCCGCGTGCTGTTCCTGGACACGCGCAATCGCCTGCTCGCGGACGAGGCGCAGGCGCGCGGCACGGTGAACCACACGCCGGTCTACCCGCGTGAGGTGGTGAAGCGCGCGCTGGACCTGCACGCAACGGCGCTGATCCTGGTGCACAACCACCCCTCCGGCGATCCCACGCCCTCGGCCGCGGATGTCGAGATGACGAAGGAGGTGAAGCGGGCAGGGGCCGTGCTCTCCATCGTGCTGCACGACCACGTCATCATCGGCAACGGGCGCTGGTTCAGTTTTCGGCGCGAAGGCCTGCTGGACTGAACTCGTCCTTCACCGACGCCCCGCCAACTGCCGGTTCTCGAGCCGGGACAGCAGCCGCACGAAGGGCCAGAGCAGCACGAAGTAGGCCATCGCCGCGACCACGATGGGTGTCGCGTTGAAGGTGATGCTCTGCGCCTGGCGCGCCTGGAACAGCAGTTCGGGCATGGCCACCACGCTGGCGACGGAGGTCAGCTTCACCACCTCCAGCGTGTTGCCCACCAGATCCGGCAGCACGTTCCGCACCGCCTGCGGCAGCACGATGAACAGCCATATCTGCCAGGGCCGGAGGCCGAGTGCGCGCCCCGCTTCCCGCTGGCCCGCCGGCACAGCCTCGATGCCGGCGCGCAGGATCTCGGCATAGTAGGCGCCGGTGTTCAGCATGAAGGCGATCGACACCGCCCCCCAGGCGCCGAGGTCGAGCCCCGCGAAGGGCAGCCCCGCATAGAGCAGGATCAGCAGCACAAGCGGCGGGATCGCGCGGAAGATGTCGATCAGCACCACCAGCGGCCAGCGCAGCCAGGGCTCCCGCCGGGTGGAGAGCAGCGCGAAGCCGAAGCCGGCGCCGAGCCCGAGCGGCACCACCAGCGCCGAGAGCAGCAGCGTCTGCTGCAGCCCCATCCAGAGGATCGGCAGCGCCGCGACGGCGATCTCGATGTTGAAGAAGGCCTCGGCGAACTCGCTCATCGCTCAGCGGCGCCAGGCGAAGCGCGTCTCGATCCAGCGGCCGAGCACCACGACGGGGAAGAACAGCACGAGATAGGCAAGGGCGCCGAGCATCAGCGGCGTCGGGTTGCCGGAGAAGGCCATCGCCGACTGCGCCGCGCCCAGGATCTCGGACACCGCGACGACGGAGCCAAGCGCCGTGCCCTTGGTGATCGCGATGGTGCGGTTGGTCAGCGGCGGAATGGCGATCCGGATCGCCTGCGGCAGCACGATCTTCCGCAGCGTCGGCAGGAAATGCAGGCCGAGCGCGCGGCCCGCCTCCCACTGCCCCTTCGGCACCGCGCAGATGGACCCCCAGAAGATCTCCTCGGCGAAGGCCATCAGCACCAGCGTCAGCGCGAGCCAGGTGGCGGCGAAGCCGGAGAAGCCGATGCCCGCCGCGGGCAGGCCGAAATAGATCAGCACGATCAGCACCAGCGGCGGCAGCGCGCGGAACAGGTCCACGACGAAGATGATGGCCCAGTTCAGCGGCCGGATGGCGAGCGTGCGCAGCACCGCCAGCAGCAGCCCGAGCGCCAGCCCGCTCACGATGATCAGCGCCGCAAGAGCGATGGTGACGCCGAGCCCTTCCAGGATCTTCGGCCAGTATTCCGCCGCGACCCGTGCGTTCAGGAAGGTGAACGCGAACCCTTCCCAGCCGGTCATGTGGCCATGCCCTCAGACGCCGGGCGCGACCTCCGGTCGCTTGGCTTCGCGCAGGCTACGGGCGTGCTGCTCATCGCTGGTGGTCTGTGCGCGGCGGCCATTCGGCCGCTCGGCCCGCCTGAAGTGCGGCGGGCCGCCTGCACCATACCTTCGTCTCAGCACCGCGGCTCGCGCGGGGTCGGGTCGTAGCCGGGCAGGCCGGGCACGCCGGTGCCGGGGAAGACGGTGTTCTCGGCGTCGTCGGCGGCCGGCGCCACGCCGAACCACTGCTGCGACAAGCGCGCGATGGTGCCGTCCTTCTTCATGCACTCGAGCGCGTTCTCCAGCTCCACGCGCATCGCCGTCGCGCCCATCGGCAGCGGCGCCGACCAATGCGCCCGCGTCTCCCGGATCACGAAGTCGGGCACGAATTGCGGAGCGCGCGTCGCGGCGTAGCGCACCACCGTGTTGCCGCCGAGATTCGCATAGGCGCGGCCGCTCACCACCGCCTGCACCGCATCGGGCTGGGTGTCGTAGGTCTGCACCGTGAAGCCGTAGCGCGCGGCGTTCTGCTGCGCCCAGGCGTCGTAGGCGCTGCCCTTGTTCACGCTGATCGCCTTGCCGCGCAGGTCGTCCAGGCTGGTGATCGGCGCGGAGCCACGGCGGATGCCGAACTGGAAGGCGGTGTAGAGGTAGCCCTCGGTGAACAGCATGTTCGCCGCCCGCTCTGCGGTCGCCGTGGTCGGCGCGCAGAGGAAGTCGTAGCGCCCCGCATTCATCGCCGGGATCAGGCCGGAGAAGCTGGCGCTGTCCACCACGAGCTCGCGCCCCATGCGCTTCGCGGCCTCGCGGAACAGGTCCACGTTGAAGCCCTGAACGCCGCCCTGCAGTGTCGGGAAGGCATGCGGTGCGAAGGTGCCGTCCACCGCGCAGCGGAGCGGCGGCTGTCCCTGCGCCAGGGCCGGCCCCGCCAGGGCCAGAGAAAGAAGTGCCGCGGTGAAGCTGCGCCGCATCGTTGTCTCCCTGTTCACGAACAGCGCCGCACCATTCCATCCCCCCGGCGGCAGCGCCACGCGCCCCAGCTTGAAATTACGCAGAATTCACACGCTACGCGCCACAATCCGGCCTTTTCCGCGTCGCTTGCCTGCCCCTGTGCCTGCGTAGAAGGCACAGCATCGCAGGACGCTTTTGCCATGGAACACGTCGGAATGCCGCGTATCGCACTCGGACTCGTCGTCCTCGGTCTCGTCTCCGTGCTTCTCACCGTGCTGCTGGTGATGGGCGACGCGACGCTGCCGGGTTTCCTGCCGCCCTTCGCGGCGGCGCTGCTCGCGGGCCTGGGCGGCCTGGCGCTCGTCTGCGGCCTCTGGTTGCTGGAGCCGGGGCGCGACAAGCTCTCGGCCTGAGGTCCGAGCAGTCCTGAGCCTGGCCGCTGGACAGGCGGGTCCGATCAGCCCGCCTCGCGCACCAGCGTGGCGAGGCGCGTCGCCGCGGCCTCCAGGCTCCGGATCAGCGCCTCATAGGCCTCGGTCACCTCGGTCAGCCGCCCGATCTCGGCCTTGGTGACGGGCGGGGGCAGGGCGGCCAGCTCCTCATAGATCCCGACGCGCGCGTGGAAGCCGCGCATCAGCGCGGCCCAGCTGGCATCGAGGATCGCTTCGCTGCGCTCGGCCTGCATGTCCTTCAGGATGGCCGCGGCCGCGCCGCCGGCTTCGGTCATCGCCTTGCGCAGCCGCGCCCAGGAGGCGTCGAGCCGCGCGTCATGGTCCGCCTGGGTGGGCACGGGCAGCCCGCGGCTCCGGTTCGCGGCGAAGGCACGTTCCAGTGCCGCCGTGCGGGCCGCCGGATCCAGCAGGTCGGAACGCGAATGCAGCCGCGCCGTCTCTGCCCACTCGCGCAGATAGTCGGCAAGGCTCCGCCGGACGGAGCTGTTCATGATCATCTGGAACCGCGTGACCTCGGCATGCAGGTCCAGCAGCCGGCTGCGCAACTGCCGCGCCTTCAACGCGTCGTAGCCGGCAGTGCCGGTGCGCGCGGCATGCGCCACGCCATCCACCAGCCCGGTCACCAGCCCGCTGGTCTGGCGCACCACCGCGGCCAGACCCTCCAGCGTCACCAGCGCAGCCGACATCCGCCTCTCCGCGATCCGCCGCGATTATGCCGCCCGCTTGCGGAGGGCGTCACGCCTTCTCGGGATAGAGGGCGCGCAGCCCGGCCTCGCTGGCCTCGGTCCGGCCGCGCTCGGTGATCAGGCCGGTCACCAGCCGGGCAGGGGTGACGTCGAAGGCCGGGTTGGCGGCCGGGCTGCCTTCCGCCACCACGCGGATCGTCTCGATCCGGCCATCGGCGGCGCGCCCGGTCAGGTCGGTCACCTCGGCCTCCGCCCGCTCCTCGATCGGGATCTCCGCCACGCCGTCGCGCGCGCGCATGTCGAGCGTGGAATGCGGCAGCGCCACCCAGAAGGGCACCCCGTTGTCCTTCGCGGCCAGCGCCTTGAGGTAGGTGCCGATCTTGTTCGCCACATCGCCCTGGCGGGTCACGCGGTCGGTGCCGACGATGCAGATATCCACCTCGCCATGCTGCATCAGGTGCCCGCCCGCGTTGTCGGCGACGACGGTGTGCGGGACGCCGTGCTTCACCAGCTCGAACGCCGTCAGCGCCGCGCCCTGGTTGCGCGGCCGCGTCTCGTCCACCCAGACATGCACGTTCAGCCCTTCGTCATGCGCCTGGAAGATCGGGCTGAGCGCCGTGCCGTAGTCCACCGTGGCCAGCCAGCCCGCGTTGCAATGCGTCAGCACGTTCACGCGCTGGTCGGGGCCCTTGCGCGCGGCGATCTCGCGCAGCAGGGGCAGGCCGTGCTCGCCGATCCTGCGGCAGGTCTCGACATCGTCGTCGCAGATCGCCGCGGCCTCGGCATAGGCGGCGGCCACGCGGTCGGCGGGCGAGAGGTTGTGCAGGGCGGCCCGCATCCGCTCCAGCGCCCAGCGCAGGTTGATCGCGGTCGGCCGCGTCTTCCCCAGCATCTCCACCACGCGGTCGAGATGCGCGGTCGAGGCATCGGCGCGCATCGCCAGTGCCACGCCATAGGCCGCGACGGCGCCGATCAGCGGCGCGCCGCGCGTCTGCATGGTGCGGATGGCATGCGCTGCCTGGTCGGCGTCGGTCAGCCGCAGGATCTCGATGGCCCAGGGCAGCTTCGTCTGGTCGAAGATGCGGACGGACCAGCCGTCGTCCCTGTCCACCCAGACGCTGCGGTAATGGATGCCGTCGATCTTCATGGGCGGAGAGATGCGATGCGCCGGCCGCGAAAGCAACCGGCGAGACCATACCTCAGATCCGCTGGTGCAGCGCGCAGACCAGGGTGAAGAGCCGCCGCGCCGTCTCGAAGTCCAGTTCGACCCGCCCGGCGAGCCGTTCCGTCAGCACCGTCGCGCCTTCGTTGTGAAGGCCTCGCCGGCCCATGTCGATCGCCTGGATCCGCGCCTCCGACCCGCCCTCGGCGACCGCCTTCTCATGGCTCTCCACCACCAGGTGGTAGTCCTTGATCAGCCGGCGGAACGGCCCGAGCGCCAGCACCAGCGCATGCAGCGGCTGGTCGGCCTCGTCGCGGATGTCGAGGATCAGCCGGCCCTCGCGCACCATGATCTGCAGGCCGAAGGGGCCGGCGAGCCCCTTCGGCCGGAACACGTTGCCCGCCAGCAGGTCCTCGACCGCCTGGCGGCGGTCGGCCTCGGCATAGGGGCTCGGCAGGGGCTGCGCATCCGGCAGGACGATCCGGACAAGGTCCCGTTCAGGCATGGGCGAAGGCTAGCGCCCCCCGGGCGGGGCGCCACCATGCTCGTCGCCGGTGAAGCCGAGCCGCATCATCCAGCCCACCGTGGCGCCCTTCACCGGCCGCAGCAGCAGGATGCAGGCGATGGTGAACAGCGGCAGCCACAGCGCCATATGGATCCACATCGCCGGCTGATAGGCCTTCTCGATCCACAGCACCGGCGGCACCAGAAGGTGACCGGCGATGAAGATGGTGAAATAGGGCGGCGCATCATCGGCCCGCAGCCGCCCTAGCGGCGCCCCGCAATGCGAGCAGGCGGGGACGACCTTGAGGTAGCCGTCGAAGACCTTGCCTTCCCCGCAAACGGGGCAGCGGTTGCGCGCGCCGCGCCACACAGCGGTCCAGAAGCTGTCGGGCGGCGAGTAGGGCAAAGCGGGTGCCGAGCGGTCGGGCTCCCAGCGCATGTGGCGTTCCTTCCGGCATTGTCGCCCCGCAGGCCGGGGCAGGGGAGGCGCGGCGGAGGATCCCGCCCGCCCTTCTTCCACCGGAGAGGCAGCGCCGTTGTGCACTGCATCATGGTGCCTGCGCGGCCGCCGATCAAGCTCGGCGGCCGCGCACGGTGGTGCCAGGCCCAACGCCCGACGGCGCCTTCAGGTCAGGGCGAAGAGCCGCCCGGCGCCCGGAATGGCGTCCCTCACGCCCGCGCGCCGCAGCGCGTGCCAGTAGGTGACGGGGTTTGTCGCCAGCACCGGCTTGCCGAGCTCCGCCTCGGCCGCCAGCGCCACCGCGGCGAAGGGCAGGTTGGTGCCGACCTGCACAATCGCCTGCACGTCCGGCCTGTCGAGTTCCCGCACCGCCTCCCGCAGCCGGTCCTCGGTGACGCGCGCGATCGCCGCCGGCCCTGGCGCCCGCAGCCCGAGCACCCGCGGCACGGCGATCCCCGCCTCCTCGAGGAAGGCCACCGCCGCCGCGTCGCCCTTCGGGAAGAAGGGCGTCAGCAGTGCGATCCGGGTGATGCCGAGTGCCACCAGCGCGGCGAGCGTCGCATGGGTCGGCACCGTCACCGGGCAGCCGACCCGCGCCGCGGCCTGGGCCAGCAGCGCATCGCCCGCCGTTCCGCCGCCTGCAAAATTCTCGACCATCACGCCGATCGCCACATGGTCGGGCTGCGCCGGCGCCAGCGTATCCAGCGCATCCATCAGTCCCGCGACCATCGCCGCCCGCACCACCGCCGCATCGGCGTCGGAGGCAACGGCGCGGTCCGGGTTGGCGATGCGGGCCGTCGCGTTCACCACGCCGCGCGGGCGGAGATCCGCCATCTCGGCCTCGGTCGTGACATTGGTGGCGGGCACCACCACGCCCATCAGCAGGCGCTGGGCGAGGGTGGCGCGGGGGTTGAGCTGCGGGGCGTCCATCGCCGCAGCCTGCCAGCCCGCGCCCCGCCCGGCCAGTTCCGGCACGGCCGGCGCTGCTCTATCCTCGGCGCCTGCCCGCCGAAGGACGAGCCCATGGCCGAGCGCATCCTCGTGGTGAACCCGAATTCCAGCCGCAGCTGCACGCAGGGCATCGAGGCCGCGCTCGCCGGCTTCGCCGCCCCCGGCCTGCCGCGCTTCGAGGTCACGCAGCTGGATGACGGCCCGCCGGCCGTGATCACCTGGCGCGACTGGTTTTCCGTCGCCGAGCCGCTCTGCCGCCTGGCGGAGCGCGAAAAGGCAGCAGCCTACGTTATCGCCTGCGTCTCCGACCCCGGCGTGGACGCGGTCCGCACCGTCACGCGCGCGCCGGTCTTCGGGCCGCTGCGCAGCGCCATCGCCGCCGCCATCGCGCGCGCCGACCGCTTCGGCATCATCGCCTTCGCCGAGCCCTCCATCCAACGGCAGCGCCGCGCCCTGGCCGCCATGGGCGTGGAGGCGCGGGTCGCGGGCCACATCCCCATGAACCTCCCGATGGAGGTGCTGACCGACCCCGTCGCGCCCCGCGCCGCGCTCTGCGAGGTCGCCGGCCGGCTGGTCGCCCAGGGCGCCGAGGCGGTGGTGCTCGGTTGCGCCGGCATGGCCGGCCACCGCGCCGCGGTCGAAGCCGCCTGCGGCGTGCCGGTGATCGAGCCCTGCCAGGCCGCGGCGGCGCTGGCGCTGCAGGCGGTGCTGGCGGCCCGCCCGTCGCTCGCGGCCGCCGCCGAATGAGGCGCCTTCTCCCGGCGTTGCTGCTGCTTGCCGGCCCCGCGCTGGCGGTGCTGCCCGAGCCGGATGGCGATCCCGGCGTCGCCGCCGGGAGGCAGGCGATCGAGGTCGGCCGCTACGATCTCGGCCTCGACCTGCTGCGCGATGCGCTCGCCCGCCTGCCGGGCGATCCCGACATCCTGGTCTACATCGCCTTCGCCGAGCGCCGCGCCGGCCGGCCCGAGGCGGCGATGGCCGCCTATGCCCAGGCGCTGGCGGCCGATCCCAACCACCCCGGCGCGCTCGCCTATCAGGGCGCGATGTTCTTGGAAGTCGGCCGCCGCACCGAGGCGGAAGCGAACCTCGCACGGCTGACGGCAAGCTGCGGCACCTGCCCGGAACGCGAGACCCTCGCGCGCGACCTGGCCCGCGCCGCGCATTAGGCGAGGCTTCGCCTCGGCGGGCCGATTCAGACCTTCGGCGCTCCCACCCCTTCGGTCATCGGGCCGCCTAGCCCTTCCGCGCCAGCGCCGCGATGGCCAGCGCGTGGTCCGGCCCGCAGCGGCGGCCCAGGGCGCGCGCGGCCTCGATGAATTCCGGGTCCTCCTCCAGCGGCGCGAAGGCGCTGGACGCGCCGGGCATCGCCCAGCCGAAGGACAGCATCACGCCATCCAGCCGCAGCGGCGTGAGCCCGACCGCCCGCAGCATCCCCGTCAGCTCCTGCACCGACACACCCCCGGCCGGCACCGGCTGGCCCAGCCGGCGCAGCGCGCGCAGCGGCAGGCTGTCCTTGTTCGCCACCGTCAGCATCAGCCGCCCGCCGCGGGCGAGCACCCGCGCCGCCTCGGCCAGCGCCGCGGGCAGGTCAGCCAGCGCATCGGCGCTGTCGAGCATCACCGCGAGATCGAAGCTCGCCTCCGCGAAGCCGAGCCGCGCCGCATCCATCCGCACAAAGTCGAGACCAGGCCGCGCGCCATGCCGCGCCCGCGCCCGCGCCAGCGCATCTTCCGCAACGTCCACCCCGACCAGCCGGGCCGCGCCCGTCAGCAGCTCAACGAGCCGGCCCGCCCCGCAGCCGATGTCGAGCACCGAAAGCCCCTCGGCCGTCCCGAGGTGATCGGCGACGAGCCGGTCCAGCTCCTCCCGATACGCGCGCTCCCGCGCCGTGCCCGGCGCCGGCCCCAAGCCGAGCCAGGGCCGCTGCACCGCCGGGGCCACCGGCGCCGGCGCGCGGCCGCCGCGCCCGGGCGCCAGTTGCGCGAGCGTCGCGCGCAGGGCGCGCACATGGTCGCTCTCGCCCAGGTCCGGCAGGTCGGCCGGGGGCGATGTTGCGAAGATGACGAAGACCTCGTTGCCGAAGACCGGCACCGCATCCTCCGGCAGCGCCGAGAGGAAGGCGGCAGGCACGCGGTCCAGCTCGCCCTTGTGCACCACCACCCAGTCGAAGGCGCGCGGCCGCTCGGCGCGCAGATGCGCGAAGCGCATCGTGCGCGGGACGGCGAAGCGGAAGGGATCGGGCGCCACCAGCCGATGCGCCGGCCTCAGCCGCGCGCGGAGGAAGGCGGCGGCCTCGGCCCAGGGCCGGTCGTCATGCGGGAAGGACATCGCCGGAGTCTCGCGTCGCCGGTGCGGCGGATCAAGCCGGGCAGCCGAGCCTGTCCGCCAGCTCCATCAGGTTCCCCGCCACCACGTCCCAGTCCTCCTCCGCCGTTAGGTTCGTGGTCTGCGCCGGCCCGTGCTCGGTCGCGCGCAGCACGAAGCCGGTGGCGAAGCCGACCTTGCGCGCCGCCGCCAGGTCGTCGTTGTGCGCGGCGACCAGCATGCAGGCCTCGGGCGGCAGGCCGAGGATCTCGGCCGTGTTGAGATAGGCCTTCGGATCGCGCTTATAGGCCCGCGCGACCTCCGCGCCGAGGATCGCGTCCCAGGGCAGGCCAGCACGCTTGGCCATGTTCAGCAGCAGCGCGATGTTGCCGTTCGACAGCGGCGCGATGATGTACTTTTTCTTCAGCCGCGTGAGGCCCGGGATGGAATCCGGCCACGGGTCCAGGCGGTGCCAGGCGCGGTTCAGATGGTCCAGTTCCGCTTCCGGGATACGCGCCGGATCGGCGCCGAGGTCGCGCAGCACGCCCTCGAGGTTCTCCCGGTGCAGCACGTCGAGCCGGGTGAAGGGACGGCGACCGTCGATCACCTCCTTCATCGCGGGCCGGTAGCGCTTGCGCCAGGCATCGGCGAAGCCATGCGCATCCGCCTTGACGCCATGCTTCGCCAGGAAGGGCGCGACGTCCCGCGCGATGCCGTTGCGCCAGTCCACCACCGTGCCGAAGGTGTCGAACAGCAGCGCCTGAACCTGGTCGAGAGCCATCACTCGGCCGCCTTCCGCGGGGGCAGGTTGCCCGCGATCTCGGCCCATTTCCGGTCGAACTCCCAGACCTCCGGGAAGCCCATCAGCTCGCACATCCGCCCGAAACCGTAGGAGGCGTCGGCCGGCAGGTTGTTGGAATGCCCGTCCTTCTTGAGCTGCGCATAGGCGCGCTCGAGCGCCGCCGCCACGGTCAGGAAACCGACGGCCGGGTAGATCGCGATGCGGTAGCCGTATTTGTGCAGCGTCTCGGCCGGCAGGATCGGCGTGCGCCCGCCTTCCACCATGTTGGCAAACAGCGGCTTCCTGATCTGCTTCCCCACCTCGGCCATCTCGGCCTCGGTCTCCGGGCTTTCGATGAAGATCACGTCGGCACCGGCCTCGGCGTAGATCTTCCCGCGCCGGATCGCCTCCTCCAGCCCCAGCGAGGTGCGCGCATCGGTGCGCGCGATGATGAGGAAGTCGGGCGACTTCCGCGTCTCGACGGCGACGCGGATCTTCAGCGCCATCTCCTCGGCCGGGATGACGCGGCGGCCCGGCGTGTGGCCGCACTTCTTCGGCATCTCCTGGTCTTCGAGCTGGATCGCCGTGACGCCCGCGGCCTCGTAGCCCGCGACGGTGTGGCGCACGTTCAGCAGCCCGCCATAGCCCGTGTCCGCATCCGCGATCAGCGGCGTGCGGCAGCCGCGCGCGATGGTGCCCATGCGGGAGACCATGTCGGTGTAGGTGGCAATCCCCGCATCCGCGACGCCGAGATGGGATGCCGTCACGCCGAAGCCGGTGGCGTAGAGCGCTCGAAAGCCCATGCCGTCCGCGACCTTCGCGGAAATCATGTCGAACACGCCGGGGGCCAGGATGAACTCGTTGGCCTCAAGGGCCTGGCGAAGGGAGGGATCGGCCATGTCGTGCTCCTGGTTCCTCGTTTGGCGCGCAGGGAGCATGTTGGCGCGCGGAGGGCAAGGCGATGACCAAGCGACGCGTGATGCTGGTGACCGGCGCGGGGAAGGGGATCGGCGCCGCCGTCGCGCGCCTGGCTGCGGAACGCGGCCATGACCTGGTGCTGACATGGGGCAGCGATCGCGCAGCCGCGGAGGCCACGGCGGAGGCCTGCCGCGCGGCCGGCGCCGCGGTGGAACTCGTGCAGGCCGACGCCGCCGACCCGCATGCCACGACCGCCGCCTTCGCCGCCGGCGACGCCCGCTTCGGCCGGCTCGACGCCTTCGTCGGCAATGCCGGCACCACCGGCCCGGCCTCCTCCTTCCTCGACTCGACCGACGCCACCTGGCGCCGTGTCTTCGAGGTGAACGTCCTCGGCCTCGCCTCCGCCTGCCGGCAGGCGGCGCGGCGCATGGCGACCTCGCGCGGCGGCACCGGGGGCGGGATCGTCATCATCGGCTCCCGCGCGCCAGCCTTCGGCTCGCCCTTCGAATTCGTCCACTACGCCGCCTCCAAGGGCGCGGTGGACCCGATGGTGCGCGGCCTCGCCAAGGAGCTGGTGGGCGAGGGCATCCGCGTGAACGCCGTCGCCCCGGGCATGATCGACACCGCAATCCACGCCTCGGCCGGCGTGCCGGAACGGGTCGCACGCATCGTGCCGACCGTGCCGATGCAGCGCCTGGGCACGCCCGAGGAAGTGGCGGAGGCGGTGCTGTGGCTGCTCTCCGACGCCGCCTCCTACATCACCGGCGCGGTGCTGGACGTCTCCGGCGGTCGTTAGGCTTCTCTTCAGGAACGTCCCGCTTTCCGCGATGACGGCCAGTTCAACTTGGCAAGCCGTGGCGGCCGATTGTATCTCGGCCTCATGGAAACGGCCCGTCGCCCCCTGTTCGCCGCCGCGCTCGGCCTCGTCGCCGGGCCGCTCGCAACCCGGCCCGCCTCCGCCGCGCTCGCCGCCGACCGCGCCGCCGCGATCCGGCTGGTGGAGCGGCTGCGGGCGCTGGGGGAGGACGGGCTCGACCCGGCCCACTACGCCATCCCCGATCCGGCCATGGCCGCCTCCGATCCCGCCGGCTGGAACACCGCGCTGCAGCGGTCCGCGACGCTCGCCCTGCAGGACCTGCTGACCGGGCGCGTGCGGGAGCTGCGCGGCCGCCCCGACCTGCTGCGCGACGCCGCCGCCGTCGGCGTGGAGACCTGGCAGGCCGAGCTCGCCGCCGCGGCCGAGCCCGCCGCCGTGATCTCCCGCGCCGCGCTCCGCCCGCCGGAAGCCGCGGCGCTGAAGGCCGCGCTCGCCCATGCGCGGGCGCTCGCGGCTCGCGGCTGGCCGGAGGTGCCGGGCCAGGCGACGATCGAACCCGGCATGGTGGACCCGGTGCGCGTGCCCGCGCTCCGCGCTCGTCTGGCGGCGGAGGACCCGGTGCTCGCCGCGGCGCCCGATGGCGGCGCGGCCTATGACCGCGCGCTCGAGGATGCGGTGCGCCGCTGGCAGGCGGCCAACGGGCTGGAGGTGGATGGCCGGGTCGGGCGCATCTCGCTCGGCCTGCTGAACCAGCCGCCGGAGGCGCGGGTGGACCAGCTCCGCGTCGCGCTCGACATGCGCCGCGCCGCCGCGCCCACGCCCGCCGAGCGCCGCATCGAGGTCAACGTCCCCGACTACCACCTCTCCGTGCTCGAGGACGGGCGGGAGATCCTCGGCATGGCGGTGATCGTCGGCAGCCGCGCCCGGCAGACGCCGATGCTGCGCGTGCGCATGACGGCGGTGCAGTTCAACCCGCCCTGGGGCGTGCCGGAGCGCAATGCGCGGGAGGATTTGCTGCCGCGCTTCCGCCGCGACCCGCAGGCGATGATGGAGCGCGGCTTCCGCCTGTTCCAGGTGGTCGGCGGCGAGCGGGTGGAGGTGGACCCCCGCGAGGTGGACTGGTCCGCGATGAACCGGAACAACTTCCCCTATTTCGTCCGCCAGGACGCGGGCGACGCGAACGCCCTCGGCCGCATCAAGTTCATCATGCCGAATGGCGACGACATCTTCATGCACGACACGCCGGACCGGCACCTGTTCCGCCGCCCCGACCGCGCCTTCTCCTCCGGTTGCGTCCGGCTGGAGCGGCCGATGGAGTTCCTCTCCGTCGTGCTGCAGGGCACGCCCGGCTGGGACGTGTCGCGCGGCGAGCGCGCGATCGCCAGCCGCACGACCAGCGTGGTGACGCTGCGCAACAGCCTGCCCGTGCTGCTGCGCTACCGGACGGTGATCGTGGAGGGCGGGCGCGTGCGCATCCGGCCCGACGTCTATGGCCTCGATGCCGCCTATGCGCGCGCGCTGGACGCAGGGGCGCGCGCCCAGGTGGCGCGGCTCTGATGGCCGGCCTCTTCGCGCATGGCGCGCTCTGCCCCTGCTGTGGCGCGGAGCAGGTCCTGCCGCGGCGCGGCTTCCTCGCGGCCGCGGTCGGCCTGACTGCCGCCGCGGTCGTTCCGCCGGCGCTGGCCCAGGCCTCCACGCGGTCGCTCCGCGTGCGGCGCAACTTCACCGAGGACAGCTTCGACGGCGTTTATTGGCGGGACGGCCATTACGACCGCGAGGCGCTGCGCAAGCTCGACTTCGTGTTCCGCGACCTCTCGGCCGCCGAGACCACGCCGATGGATCCGCGGCTGTTCGACGTGATGGCGACCGTGGCGCAGGCGGTGGACAGCGACGAGCCCTTCGAGGTGATCAGCGGCTACCGCACGCCGGAGACGAATGCCCGCAATGCCGGGCGCAGCCGCCGCGTCTCCACCGTGTCGCTGCACATGTCCGGCATGGCCGCGGATTGCCGCCTGCCGGGAAGGCAGAGCCTGCAGGTGGCGCGGCGCGCGGCCGACCTGCAGCTCGGCGGCGTCGGCCTCTATCGCCGCGACGGCTTCTTCCACCTCGATTGCGGCCCGGTGAGGCGCTGGTGATTCGTTTGGGCGATCCTGCCCGCGAAGCACTCTACCCCCACAGGGGGGAGAGGGCTGGGTGAGGGGGGCGCGCCGATCGGGCATCCCGCTTCGGCGTCCCGCTACCCCCTGCTGAACGCCCGCCACGCCAGCACGGCCCCGACCGCCGCGAGCATCGCGCCCGCAACCCCCGTCCAGGCCAGCCCCGCCGCGGCGATCACCGCCCCGCCATAGGCCGCGCCCACGCCCTGGCCCCCCAGCGCCACAGCGCCGCTCAGCGCCAGCGCGACGGCGCGATCCTCCGGCGCCAGGCCGATCAGCCGCGTCTGGTTGATCGGCGCCAGCGCGAACAGGGCGGTGGAGCCGGCGAAGACGCATGTCGCGAGCGGGATCGCGTGCCAGAAGGCTGGCTCGAAGCCGAGCAGCGCCGAATATCCCAGCAGCGCCGCGGCCAGCAGCAGCATCAGCGCCGTCGGCACCACCGGCCCGCCCGTCGCCGCGGCGCGGCCGCCGATCACGATGCCGGCGATGCTGCCGATGCCCACGAAGGCCTGGATCGCGCCGATCCCCGCGCCGCTGATGCCCGTGGTCGCGGTGACGATCGGGCCGAGATAGGCGGCGATGCAGAACAGCCCGGCGAAGGAGAGCAGGCTGGTGCCCAGCACCAGCAGGATCTCCTGCCGCATCACCCGCCGCACCGAGCCCGCGCCGCCGCGATCGGTGGAGGGCAGGGGCGGCAGGCCGAACTGCACCGCAACGGCGGCGACCAGGGCGATGACGCCGCCGAAGACGAAGCAGGCGCGCCAGCCGAACCACCCGCCGATCGCGGTGCCGAGCGGGATGCCGAAGGAGAAGGCGACGGTCAGCCCCGACAGCACCAGCGCCATCGCCTTCGCCCGCTGCTGCGGCGGCGCGATCATGGAGGCCGCGACGCCCGGCAGCACCAGCGTCACCGCCGCGCCGGCGGCGACGCGCAGCAGCAGCGCGCTGGTGAAGTCCGGCGCGAAGGCCGTGGCCAGGTTCAGCAGCCCGACCAGCACCAACCCGATCACGAGCAGCAGGCGCCGGTCCACCCGCGCCGTCAGCGCCGCGGCGGGCGCCCCGGCCAGCGCATAGGTGACGGCATAGGCCGCCGCGAGCTGCCCCGCGGTCGCCAGTGACACGCCGAGATCGGCCGCCAGCGGCGCGAGCATTCCGGTGAAGGCATAGGCGCCGGTCGCCGAGGCGAATTGCGCGCCGGCGAGCAGCCAGATGCGACGATCCATGCGCCCCGATATGCCGCCGGGGCGCCTGCTGTCAGCCGTCGCGTCGCGCGGGGCTGCCCAGCCTCCAGGGATCGGCGAAGAGCAGGCCCGCCCGGCGGAAGGCAGCGCCGAGATGGATGGCGGCGGCCATCGCGTCATAGCCGGGGCGGCCGGGCATCCTGTTCAGCAGGCAGGCGAAGGCTTCCCGCCGCGGGCCGCGCTGAACGAGGGCGGCGAAGAGGAGCAGCGGTGGCTCCTCGCCGACCAGGCGCGGGCAGAGCGGGCAGCCGAGGGTGAGGGGGCCGGCGCTCGTCAGGTTGCGCAGCAGCGCATCCATCGCCGGCGCCGCGCCTTCGGCCGACTCCGTGGCGAGGATGCGGCGCATCGCCGGGACCGTGGCGATTCCCTGGTTGCGGGCGGCCGCCCAGGCGCGGGCGCTGTCCAGCAGCAGGCGCTCGGCAGCCGGCAGGTCCTCGGGGTCGGTCGTGGTGTAGGGCCAGGCGGGCAGGCCGCGTGTCGCCATGGAACGGAGTCTCCCTGTGCGTCGGGGCGGCAGGCTACTGCAATTGCGACTGAATCGCAAATGGATGGGCGGGAACGATATGGCTGCCCGCCTATGTTCCCTGCACTGTGCGCGGCTTGGAGGGGGAGGCGGCAAGCATGGCCCGGGACGGCCTGGCGGCCCATTACCAGGGCGAGGACATCGCCGAACGGATCCTTTCGGCGCTGCGGGCGGCGCAGGGCGCCGATGCCCGGGTCACGGCGGAGGTGCTCGCGCCGCTCGACCACTTCCACGGCCGCGGCCTTGCCGCGACGACGGAGATGGCCGCACGGCTCGATCCGCAGGCGGACGATCGCATCCTCGACATCGGCTCGGGCATTGGCGGGCCGGCGCGCTGGCTGGCCGAGCGCTTCGGCTGCCATGTCACGGGCCTCGACCTGATGCCCTCCTTCTGCCGCGCGGCGGAGGCGCTGAACGCCGCGGTCGGCCTGTCCGCGCGCGTGCGCATCCTGCAGGGCAGCGCGCTCGACCTGCCCTTCCCGGCGGCGAGCTTCGACCACGCCTATTCGCAGAACGTGCTGATGAACATCGCCGACAAGGCGCGGTTCTTCACGGAGGCCTTTCGCGTGCTGAAGCCGGGCGGCCTCTTCGCCGTCTCCTGCGTGGGTGCAGGGCCGGGAGGCGAGCCGTTCTATCCGGTGCCCTGGGCCAGCACGCCGGCGGAAAGCTTCCTCGCGACGCCGGAGGAGACGCGGCGTCTTGTGCTGGATGCCGGCTTCGACCTGGTGCGGTTCGAGGATCGCACGGAGGCGATGCTGCCGGCGCGGCGCCGGATGCTGGAGGAAGTGGAGCGCGACGGCCTGCCGGCGCTCGGCTGGCATGTCTTCATGGGTGCCGAGCGGTCGCTGGAGCTGGTGGCCAACACGGTGCGCAGCGATCTCGCCGGCCGCCTGACCACGCTGGAGTTGCTGGCCCGGCGCCCGGGCTGATCGGCGTCACCGGAAATCGCGCGAGGGAGGCATCGCCGCCGCGCCACTCTTGCCGGCGCGCACCGCCGGATCGCGGGGGTCGTGCAGGTTGGGGCTGCGGACCTCGTCGGCGTTGGCCAGCACGCGCCCCCAGGTCGTGGCGGGATCCTCCAGCCGGTGAAGGCCGTCGAGCAGGCCGGACCAGTCGTGCAGCCTGCGCACGACCAGGTGGATGATCGGCACCTCGGCCTGCTCCATCCGTTCGACGCGGCCCTCGGCCAGGACCAGGCGGGCGCCGATCACCGCGGCGCGGTCGCAGCTCACGATGTCGGGGTAGAGCACGAGGTTGCCGGTGCCGAACTCGTCCTCGACGGTGAAGAACACCACGCCCTTGGCGCTGCCGGGACGCTGGCGCACCAGCACGAGGCCGGCGAGGCGTAGCCAGCGCCCCTGGCGCGCGGCGTTCAGCGCGCGCGTGTCCACCGCGCCGCGTTCCCGCAGCACCGGGCGCAGCAGCGCGAGCGGATGGCGGCGCAGCGACAGGCCGGTGGCGGCGTAGTCCAACACGGTCTGCTCGCCGGCGGTCTCGTCGGGGAGGGTGGGCTGTTCCGCATCGCGCGCCTCGGAGAGCGGCAGCGCGGCCTCGACGCCCGCCGCCTCCCACAGTGCATGGCGGCGGCCTTGCGTGAGGCTGCGCAGCGCATCGGCGCGGGCGAGCGCATCCATCGCGCCGCGATCGAGCCGCGCGCGACGCGCGAGGTCGGCGACGTCGCGGAACGGCGCGGCGGCGCGGGCTGCGGTGATGGAATCGGCGTCTTCTTTCCTGAGGCCGGCGATGAGGCGAAGGCCGAGGCGGAGAGCGGGCAAGGGCGCAGACCCCCACCCCAACCCTCCCCCGCAAGCGGGAGAGGGAGACCGGCGCTCGCTACTCCCTCTCTCGCGATAGCGGGGGCTTGCGGCATTGCCGCGAGGCCGAAGGCTGGTCGGGGTGGGGGTTCCATCCCCCACCACCTCCAACGCGCAATCCCAGTCCGACACCATCACATCCGCCGCCCGCACCTCCACATCGTGCTCCTTCGCGTCGCGCACGATCTGCGCCGGCGCGTAGAAGCCCATGGGCTGGCTGTTCAGCAGCGCGGCGGCGAAGGCCGCGGGATGATGGCGCTTGATCCAGGCGGAGACATAGACCAGCGAGGCAAAGCTCGCCGCGTGGCTCTCCGGGAAGCCATAGGTCCCAAAACCTTCGAGCTGGCGGAAGCAGCGCTGCGCGAAATCCGCGTCGTAGCCATTCGCCGCCATGCCGGCCAGAAACTCCTCGCGGAATTTCCAGATCTCGCCGGTGTTGCGGAAGGTCGCCATGGCGCGGCGCAGCTCGTCGGCGCGGGAGGGCGAGAAGCCGGCGCCGACGATCGCGATCTTCATCGCCTGCTCCTGGAACAGCGGCACGCCGAGCGTTTTCTTCAGCACGCCTTCCAGGCCGTGCGGGATCTCCACCGGCTCCTCGCCGTTCCGCCGGCGGAGATAGGGATGCACCATGTCGCCCTGGATGGGCCCTGGGCGCACGATCGCGACCTCGATCACCAGGTCGTAGAATTCCTTCGGGCGCAGGCGCGGCAGCATGTTCATCTGCGCGCGGCTTTCCACCTGGAAGACGCCGATGGAATCGCCCCGCCGCAGCATTTTGTAAGTTTCGGGATCGTCCTGCGGCACGTCCTGCAGTGTGTAGCGCTTGCCGCCGGCGCCCTCGATCAGGGCGAAGGCGCGGCGGATGCAGGTGAGCATGCCCAGGCCCAGCACATCCACCTTCAGGATGCGCAGCGCCTCGATGTCGTCCTTGTCCCATTCGATGGTGGTGCGGTCCTCCATCGCCGCCTTCACAACCACGGTGTGCTCCGTCAGCGGCCCCTTGGTGATGACGAAGCCGCCGACATGCGTCGCGAGATGGCGCGGGAAATCCTGGATTTCCTCGGCGATCTCCATCGCGTGACGGATGCGCGGATCGGCGTCGGGGCGCAGGCCGTTGTCGGCCGCGAGATCCTCCAGCGATTTCTCGCCCGCGCCCCAGACGGATTTCGCGATGCGCGCGGTGACGTCCTCGGTCAGGCCCATCGCCTTGCCGACCTCGCGGATCGCGCTGCGCTCCCGGTAGCGGATCAGCGTCGCGGTGATCGCCGCGCGGTCGCGGCCGTAGCTGCGGTAGATGTGCTGGATCACCTCCTCGCGCCGCTCATGCTCGAAATCCACGTCGATGTCGGGCGGCTCGTCGCGTGCTGCGGAGATGAAGCGCTCGAACAGCATGTCGTGCTTGTCGGGCGCGACGGCGGTGATGCCGAGCACGTAGCACACCGCCGAATTCGCCGCCGAGCCCCGCCCCTGGCACAGGATTTTCTGGTCGTGCGCAAAGCGCACGATCTCGTGCACCGTCAGGAAATAGGGCGCGTAGTCCATCTGCGCGATGAGCGAGAGCTCGTGCCGGATCTGCCGCCGCACCTTCTCCGGCACGCCGTCGGGCCATTTCGCGCGGCAGGCCTCGGCGACGCGCGCCGCCAGCGTCTCCTGCGCAGTGCGGCCGGGATCGAGAATCTCCTCGGGGTATTCGTAGGAGAGGTCGCGCAGCGAGAAGCGGCAGGCGCGGCGCACGCGCGCGGTGGCGGCGATCGCCTCGGGGAAGCGCGCGAGGCGGCGCGCGACCTCCGCGGGCGGCAGCAGATGCGCTTCCGCATTGGCTTCTGCCGCATAGCCCAGCGTCTCCACCGTGCGGCCCAGGCGGATGGCGGTGAGCACATCCGCCACGCGCCGGCGCGACGCCACGTGATAGCGCACGCCGCCGGCGGCGATCAGCGGCACGCCGAGCGCGGCGAGCGCATCCAGCCGCGCCTGGTCGTCACCGCGACAGCGATGATCCGCCGTGCAGAACAGCGGCAGCGCGGTTCGTCCGTTCAATGCGCGTGCATCGGCTCGGAGGCTTCGGGCGAAATCCGGCGCGACCTGCGCGGGCGGGATGCGCGCCATCACGCTGCCCTCGGCATGGTCGAGCAGCATCTCCCGCGTCAGGCGCGTGTCGCCCTTCTCGCCCTGCATCCGCGCGGCCGAGAGCATGCGGCAGAGCCTTCCCCAGGCGGCGCGATCCGCGGGCCAGGCGAGATACTCGGTGCCGTCGACCAGGCAGAGGCGGATACCCGCGACGAAGTGGATTCCCACCTGCTCCGCCGCGACCATCCCGCGCACCAGGCCGGCGACGGAATTGCGGTCGGCGATGCCGAAGGCGGACATGCCGAGCGCCTTGGCGGCGACCGCGAGTTCGCGCGGGTGGGAGGCGCCTTCGAGGAAGGTGAAGTTCGAGAGGGCGCCGAGTTCGGCGAAGGGTTCGTCCGTCATGGGTCAGGGATGCGCGCCGGAGGTGGCGCGGCCCCCACCCAACCCTCCCCCGCAAGCGGGGGAGGGCTTCTTCTCCCACCCCCGCAGTGCGGGGGGTTCGACGCATCGCGTCGAACGCCGGAGCGAAGCGAAGGCTGGTCGGGGTGGGGGCGCGACCGGCCTCACAGCCGCCCCTGCACGAACCACCGCGCCTCCGCCCCGAAGCCCGAGCGGCACACCCAGAGCCGCACGCCGGAAGCCAGTTCCACGCGATAATAATCCCGCCCCGGCCTGTCCGGCCTGGCGCGCCACCATTCCGGCTCGATCCGCTCCGGCCCCTCCGCCGCGCGCACGCGATGGCCGATCTTGCCGATGCGCAGCAGGGACGGCGGCGCATCCGGCAGCAGCGCCATCGCGCCGACCTCGAGCGGCCGGCGCAGCAGCCGCACGGGCCGCACGGATCGCGGCCAGCCTTCCGGCACCAGCACGCCTGTGGTGGGAGGAACGCGCATCACTTCGCGCTCCGGCCAGTGGCTTTCCGCCGGCGCCAGGCGCCAGACCTGCACGCGCTGGGCCAGGCGGTCGAACAGGCGGGCGAGGTCCTCCGTCTCTTGCGCGCCGCGCACGAAGCCGCCCTGCAGGCCGGTCATCGCCTCCGTCGCCTCGGCGCCGAGGGCGATGCGGTCGAAGCCGAAGCCGGGTTCCAGCCTTTCGAGCCTTTCCGCGAACAGCCGCCCGAGATGGGCCGGGTCGCGCGCGGCGAGGCCGGTGCCGACCGCGACCTCCTGCACCGCGCCATCCACCCGATGCGCCCGCAGCACCACCCGCCGCGCGCCGCGGCCGGCTTCCTCCAGCCTGCGGCACAGCGCGCGCAGCAGCGCCGCCACGGCGACGTCGATGGCCTCTCGCGTGATCAGCGGCTCCAGGAATTCGCGGCTGGCGGAGAAATCGGGCAGCGGGCGGATGGGGGAGATCGGCGCCGAGACCTCGCCGGCCGCTTCCTCCAGCGCGTGCAGCGTGGCCGCGCCGAAGCGGCGGGCGAGGGGGCCGCGCGGCTGGCGCCGCACCTCGCCGATGCGGCGCAACCCCATGCGGGAGAGGGCGGTCACGACCTCCGGTTCGATGGGTAGGACGGAGAGCGGCAGGTGCTCGACCGCCGCGGCCTCCTCGCCCGGCGGGACCACGCCTGCGCCGCCGGACCGCGCCAGGGCCAGCGCCGTGCCGGGGGCGCCGGCGATCACGCCGCAGGCGGTGAAGCCGAGACAGGCCAAGCCCTCCACCGCGCGGCGCAACAGCGCGGCCTCGCCACCGAAGAGGTGGGTGGCGCCGGTGATGTCGAGGAGGAGGGCGGGGGTGGTCAGGGTGTCAGGTGGTTTTCCGGGTCTTTTCCCTACGCCGGCACCCCCCTCACCCAACCCTCTCCCCCCTTGGGGGGGAGAGGGCTTTTGGTGCGAGGGGGGAGAGGGCAAGGACGCAGGGCCGTCCAACGCGACCAATGGCGTGAAGCGCAACGCCCAGAGCGCCAGGCGCTCCAGCAGCGCCGCCTCGGCGCCCGCATCCTCCTCCACGGCCCGAGCCTCCGGCGCGATCGCCTGCGCGTCCGACAAGGCCTGACCCGCCCGTACGCCCTCGACACCGCCGACCGCCACCACCTCCCGCCGCGCCCCCACCCCGCGCCAGACCAGCACCGGCCCGCCCGGCCCCAGCCGCTCCACGGCCAGCCGCGGCAGGGCGAGGGCGAGATGACGGCGGGGTGTTGCGTGGGTGGTTTGCGGGGGCTCTGCCCCCGCGCCCCCGCCGGGGAGCTTGAAGCTCCCCGGACCCCGACACTCGTTTATGTCCCGAAGGGAGGGGGGCCGAAGTGCCCCCCTCCCTTCGGGACATGAAGGGAATGCAGGTCCAGGGGCCTCAGGCTCCTGGCAGGGGGTGCAGGGGGACAGCGTCCCCCTGCGAGCCACCCGCGCACCCCGCTCGTCATCCAGCCCCAGCCCCGGCAGCGGCAGCCGCGGCGGGTGGGCCGCGCGGCGGCGGGTCATGCGCGGCGGCGGCGCGGGGTGGCCGCGGGCGTGGTGTCGGCGTCGGTGTCGAGGCGGTCGGTGGTGGTGCGCCAGGTGACGGTCCAGCTGCGGGGCGCGCCGCCGCGGCAGCGGAGCAGGTCGAGTTGCCAGCGCGGGTCGCCCAGTTGATGCGGACTGCCAGAGTCCCCCGGTAATGCGTTGATCCGCCAGCGGGTGAGGGCAGCGGAGGGGCCGGCATCCTCGGTGTCGGGGCGGAGCAGGAGGCCGAGCGCCCCGCCGGCCTCGGCGGCGAGTTGCAGCCGGCGGGCGGCGGTGAGGTCGATTTCGGACAAACTCAGCAGGGCGCCGCCGATCGCCGGGCAGCGCAGCGCTTCCTCCATGGCCCAGAGCCCGTCGGTGGGGCGCGGCGCGCGGACCAGCACGAGCTCGGCGGGGGAGAGGCCGAAGCGCATCAGGCCGGGCGGCCAGGCGTCGGGGTCTGGGCCGATCCAGAGGACAGGTCCGCCTGTCCGGCCAAGGATGACGGCGCAGAAGCCGGCGGCGGCGCCGGGCTCGCCGGCGAGGATCTCGTGCAGCCCGGCGCGGGCGAGGCCGCCGCCGGGGAGGTGGGCGTCGAGGCTTTCGGACAAACTCACCACCCCTGCCTGGCTGCGGGCGAGCGCGGCTGCGGCGCCGGCGCGTTCGAGCCGGCCGATGCGGGCGCGCAGCGCGGCGAGCAGGGCCGGGCGGTCCATCGGCAGCGGCTCGGGCGGCAGCGGGTAGGGGGTGGGGTCGGGGTCCATGGGGCGGGGCCGATGTTCGCTATATGTTCTGATAACGCGGCGCCCCGGGTCAAGCGGTTTGCGGCTGCGGGGCGCGGATTTTGCTGTGGATTATTGAAAAAACAGATACTTGGACTGTTGTTCCGCAAGATTATCCGAACAACCCATCCGGCCCACCCCAAGCGTCAACGCTTTCTTAAGAATTGGCCGTCTCCACTGGCGCTGCGTCCTGCCGAAGGTCTCCCGATGCGAGTCGTCCCAATCCCAGCCTGCCGCCGCGGCCTTTCCGTTGCGTTGCTGGCGGCCGCGCTGCTCGGCGCCTGCGCCCGGCTGCCGGCCGAGGAGGCGCGCGGCACACCGGCCGAGGCCGTCGCCGCCCAGGGCTTCGCCAGGCTGAGCGCCACCGGCCTGCCGCTGGGCTCGGCGGTCGCGGTCGCGCTGGACCGGCTGCTGACCAATGCGCATGTGATCCCGGAAGGGGTCGAGCAGCTTGCCTTCCGGCGTGGCGACGGCGCCGCATCCGGCCCGGCGCGGCTGCTGGCGCGCAGCGACCGCATGGACCTGGCGGTGCTGGAGGTGCCGGCGGTCTTTGCCCCGGCGCAGCCCGCGCCGCAGTCGCCGGCCGAAGGTGATCCGCTCTGGGCCGCCGGATCGCCGGCGGCGGGGCCTGCCGTGGTGGCGGGGCGCGTCGCTATCCCGGCCGCGACGCTGCCCGGCCATGGGCCGGGCTTCACCGCCCGGATCGGTGCGCTGCTCGGCTATTCCGGGGGGCCGGCGCTGGATGGGCAGGGGCGGCTGCTCGGCCTGGTCACTGCCGTGCCGCAGCCCGGCGCGGCGCCGCTGCTCGCAGCGCTCTCGGGGGTGGACCTGGATGGGCTGGCGAGAGGGGAGCGGGAAGTCTTCCTGCTCGGCATCGGCGATGCGCTGGCGGAAGCCGCACGCATCGCGCCGCGCTGACGAGGGCGTGAGAGTCGGGCAACCCTGCTGGCGGCTTCGCGTCCCCCCGCCATGCTGCGCTCCCTGCTGATCCTGAGCATGCTCCTCGGCCCCGGCGTCGCCGCCGCCGCGGAGCGATCGAGAACCCCCGCCGTCCAGCGCGGCGAGGCCTCCTACTACCACCCGCACCGCTTCACCGGCCGGCGCATGGCCAATGGTGACCGCTTCGACCCGCGCTCCAACGCCGCCGCCCACCGCACCCTGCCCCTCGGCACGGTGGTGGAGGTGACCAACCTGGAGAACGGCACGCGGCAGGTCGTGGTGATCGAGGATCGCGGGCCCTACGCCCGCGGCCGCATCCTGGATGTCTCGCCGCACACCGCGGAGCAGCTCGACATGATCGAGGACGGCACCGCGACGGTGCGGCTGCGCACCGTCGGGCGGCTGCCGAACCAGGCGCGGGACGGGCAGAGCGGCACGGAGTGACGCCGGCGGTGCCGGCGCCACGCCGCGATTCAGCGCATCTGCCAGGGGGCGTTGAGGCCCGGGAGGTTCGGCTTCAGGTCCCATGGCGCCCGTGCGGCTTCCTCCAGCGCGTCGGCGCGGCTGATGCCGATATCCTGCAGCATGCGGTCGTCCATCTCGGCCAGGCGACGGCGGCTCTCGATGGCGTGCATGGCGGCGGCCAACCAGGCGAGCCAGCCAGCCGAGACCCGCTGGCGGCGCCGCAGGACGGGGCGGGTGAGCACATGGCCGGACATCGCTGGGGTTCCTTTCCTCGATGGAGGCCCGGACCATCACCCCCTGGCAGGCATCAGTAAAACGAATTGTCTTGACGTTGCGTATCAGCCGTCTTGATGTTGACGCCATGCTCGCCCTGCCGCCCGGCCTAGACCCCGATCTGCTCCGCGCCTTCGTGCTGATCGCTGAGGGGGGGTCCTTCACCCGCGCCGCGGAGCGCGTGGGGCGCACGCAATCCGCCGTCTCCATGCAGATCCGTCGGCTGGAGGAGACGCTCGGCCAGCCGCTGCTGGTGCGTACCCCGAAGGGCGTGCAGCCGACGCCGCAGGGGATGTGGCTGCTCGACCGTGCGCGGGCGATGCTGGCGCTGAACGATGAGATCGTCGGCAATTTCCGCGCGCCGCCCATGGTCGGCACGGTCCGGCTCGGCACGCCGGACGACTATGCGCTGAACTGGCTGCCCGCGATCCTCGCGCGCTTCGCGGAGGCGCACCCGGCCGTCGAGCTCGAGGTGGTGTGCCTGAACTCCGACGTGCTGGCGCAGCAATTCCTGGAGGGCCGGCTGGACCTGACGCTGCTGAGCGAGGGGCAGGAGCCGCGGCATGTGCCGGCGCAGCGCATCTGGCGCGGCCCGCTGCGCTGGGTGGGCAGCCCGACGCATGGCGTGCATCGGCGCGAGCCCCTGCCGCTCGCGCTCTCCCGCCCCGAGAATTTCTGCACCTGGCGCAGCGCGGCGCTCAGCGCGCTGCGGATGCAGGGCAGGGCGGCGCGGGTGACCTACAATTCCGCGACCCAGACCGGGTGCTTCACCGTGGCGCTGGCCGGGCTGGCGCTGACCGTCAGCACGCCCTGCACCCTGCCCGAGGGGCTGGCCTGGATGGGCGAGGCGGAAGGCCTGCCGGCGCTGCCCGAGATGGGCATCGTGCTGCTGCGGCACGAAGCGTCGCTCGGCGTGCCGGCGGCCGATGCGCTGGCCGCCCATGTCGCGGATGGCTTCCTGCGGGCGGCCGGGCCGGGCGTGGCGATCGCGGCCTGACGGCGCGGCCTTCCGGTCCAGCGGAACACGGCCCGGGCCGCACCGGCTCAGCTCGTGGCCGGCGCCGCACCCCGCCAGCCGCGCAGCGGCCCGATATCCACATGGACGAAGCCGCCATAGGTGCCGACGCCCATGAACATGTTGTGGCGCGAGACCTCGGCCGCGACCGCCGCCACCTGCGCCGGCGGCACGCCCGGGATCTGGATGTCCGCCGCCTGGCCCTCGAGGTGCCGGCTGTTCCGCGCCGCACCTTCCAGCGAGGAATTGGTCCGCGGCGTCCGGTAGCCGGAGAGCAGGATCAGCGGCCGGTGGAAGCCCCAGCGCCCCTGGATCTGGCCGAGCTTGTCCAGCAGCAGCACCGGCATCGGGCCCGTGGCGTTCTGGCGCAGGTCGCGGAACACACGCTGCAGGCGTGCCACGACCTGCCAGTCCACCTGGCCATCGGCGCGGATGTAGGCGGCGCGAACCTCCTCGCCCGCCTGGTTGCGGATCCAGATGGCGCGGCGCCGGTCGCCCGGGCGCTGCATCGCGGCCGCGGGCAGCGCAGGCATCGCAAGTGCCGTGAACCCGGCGGCCAGCAGGCCGCGGCGGGGGATGGATGCCATGGCGATCTCCCGTCGGGGGGTGGCGGTGTCACGCTTCAATATTATGCACTAAGCGAAAGATTTGATCCAGCTTCGAGTCGCTGCCGTGATCACGCGGGCGCGAGTCAGCCCTTTGCTGGGTCGACCCGAAGCTTCCGATCGTTACAGACTACGTGGCCGTCCCGTTCAGGATGGCTGCCGATGTGGTCACGAAAGGAATCCCTGTTGCCTCCGTCCCGCCGCGCTCCCCTTCCGGCCTTGCTGTTGCTCGCCCTCTTCGCCGCGCCCGCGCGCGCGGAGTTGCCGCAACCGTCCTGCGAGGCGCTGGCGACCTGGACAGAGGGCTTCGAGCGGCGGGAAGGCTGGGCGCCCAACGAGCTCGGCCTGGGCGGGCGGGACCGGTTCAACGCGCTCTTCGCCGATCCGCGCACCGCCGCCCTGTTCGGCAAGCCGGTGCTGGACTGGACGCCGGAGGAGGCGAAGGCGCTCGCGCCGCATTTCGCGGCCTGCGCCGATACGCTGCGCCGCGGCGGCAACCGGGAGGCGAGCGGCGTGCTCGGCACGCTGCGCATCCAGGCCGGGCGCGAGGTGCCGAACTACCTGGCGGCGCTCGCCGAGGCGCGCGCGGCCGTGCCGAGGACGCTCGGCGAACTGGCGCAGGCCGCGCCCTCCGTCGCGCTGGTGCGCTTCCTCGAGGCCGCCGCGGCGATCGGCACAGAGGCCGATGCCGCAACCCAGGCGAACCGCGCGGCGAGCGGGCTGAGCGGCCCGGCGCGGAACGACGCGCGCGCGCTGATGGGGGCGCTGCGCGATATCCCGCAGGCCGAGGTCGCGGCGCTGATACGTCCGGCGGCCGATGGCGTGCCGGCCCTGCGGACCCGGTTGCGGCAGGCCGCGGCGGCGGAGCTCGAGGAGGTGCCGGCGACCCTCGCCGGCCTGCAGATGCTCGAGAGGCGGGGGCAGCAGCTGCTGGCGGAGTATTCGCCGGCGCTCGGCGAGGCCGAGACGCGGGCGCTGCAGGCCGCCGTGGCGGCCCGTCGCACCGCGATCGGCGCCGCGCTGCGCGACGAGTTGCTCGGTCAGGTGGCCGCGGCGCCGGGCAACATCGTGGGGGCGCAGATGCTGGTGCGCATCCAGCAGCAGCTCAACGGCCAGTATGCCCAGCCGCTCGGGGCCGAGGGCGCGGCGGCGGTGAACGCCGCGCTGCGCGCCAAGCGGGCCGAAGTCGGCGCCGCGCTGGTGCAGGAAATTCTGGCCGGCATTGCGAGCCTTCCGCCGCAGCCGGCCTCGCTGCGCAGCCTTCAGCAGCTGGAGACCCTCTCGCCCAACCCGGCCTTCTTCGCCGCGGTCGGGCCGGAGGGCATGCGCGAGATCACCACGGCGGCCGCGGCGAAGCGGACGGAGCTCGGCACGGCGGTCGCGGCGGAGCTGCGCGGACGGATCGGCGCGGTGCCGCGGACGCCGGAAGGGTTCGGCGCGCTGGACCAGCTTCTGCCGGCCGCGCTGCTGGACGTGCTGCCCGCCGAGGCCGCGACGTCCCTCAAGCAGGACGCCGCCGCCCAGCGCGCCCGCATCGCGGAGGCAGCGCTGCCCGGCTTCCGTGCCGAACTCGCCCGCCTGCCGGCGAGCGAGGAGGGGTTGGAGACACTCGAC
Organism: Falsiroseomonas bella; assembly: GCF_003173615.1. Classification (GTDB taxonomy): domain Bacteria; phylum Pseudomonadota; class Alphaproteobacteria; order Acetobacterales; family Acetobacteraceae; genus Falsiroseomonas; species Falsiroseomonas bella. The sequence goes on from NZ_QGNA01000002.1 coordinate 934,471, forward strand.
CGCACCGTGCTGCCCGGCGTCGCCGCGCTTCCGGCCTCCGCCGCGGCGGAAAAGGAGCGCTTCGCCGCCGTCGCGCAGGAGCGCCGCGCCGCGATCCTGGCGGCGCTGAACCGTGCCGAGGCGGGGCCGCTGCGCGGACGGATCTACGAGGGTGAGATGGTGAAGATCGAGTTCCTCGACCGGACGCGGGTGGTGATCACCGCGCCCGGCGCGCCGCCCGTCCCCGGCACCTACACCGAGGAAGCGGACGGGCGCGTCAGCATCACGGCCGGGCAGATCGCCATGGTGATGACCCGCGAGGGAAAGCGGCTGGTCGCCGGCCCCGTGACGGTGCGGCGGGTGAAGTAGCGCCGGTCAGGCGTTCTCGACCTCGCCGCCACCCTCGACCCAGTCCTTGAAGCCGCCGAGATTGCGCACGTCCTTGTAGCCCATGTCCTTCAGGGTCTTGCCGGCGAGCGCGGACCGCCCGCCGGAGGCGCAGTAGACGATGATGGTCTTGGCACGGTCAAAGGCCGCGTCGTGCAGCGGGGATTCGGGGTCGGCGCGGAACTCGAGCAGCCCGCGCGAGACATGCAGCGCGCCCTTGGCCTTGCCGGAGGCCTTCACCTCGGCGGCGTCGCGCACGTCGAGCAGCACGGTCTGCGGCTGCGCGGCGAGCTCCTGGGCCTCTGTGGCGCTGATCCGCGGCACGGCCTCGTTGGCGGCGGCGAGCATGTCCTTCACGGTGCGCATGGCGTGTCCTCCTGCCAGCCGAGGCTAGGCCGGCCGGCGGGCCTTGCCAAATGCTCCCTCGCGTCAGCGGCGCCGCATGACGACGATCCGATTGCTGTTGGTGCCGCGCCGATTGTTGGCCACCCCCCAGCAATTCGCCGTCTTGGTGAAATCCTGCCGGTTCACCATTACGCAGAGCCGATCGAGCGGCAGCCCCTCCGCGGCCTGCCAGACCAGGCGCTCCAGCAGCACCGTCCCGTTGCGCACCTCGCCGACCTCGAAGGCGAGATGGCCGCCGGGGCGGAGCACGCGCGCGATCTCCGCCAGCACATCCCGCATCATCGCCTGCCAGGCGGCGGGGCTGGCGTGGCGCGCGATGGGCACGCTGCGCGCGTCGATGCCGGCGAACCAGCAGCGCAGCCAGTTGTCCTCGGCATACTGCACGACGTCGAGGAAGGGGGGCGAAGTGACGACCAGCGCGACGGTGCCGTCCGCGATCGCCGGGTTACGCTCGGCCGGGCCGGTGGTGAGGCGGAAGGGCAGGACCGGGGAGGGCAGGGGCTTCGCCAGCAGTGCGCGGGTCTTCTTCCGGATGAGGGCGGCGACGTCGCGGGCGGGCGGGGTCTGGCCGAGCCGCGCATTGATCCGCCGCTGCGCCGCGACGGAGACCGCCTGGTTGGGCGGCATGGTGTAGCCCGAGAAGAAGCCGGGCGAATGGCCCGTTAGGCGGTTCAGGGCGACCATGCGGATCCAGTCCGCGACCGGCTCCGGGTTGTCCTCTGTCAGCGGCGCGTGGCGGTCGAGCCAGGACCGCAAGGCGTTCAGGCGGCGGAGGGTCGTCGGGCTGTAGAAGGCGAGCAGCTCGGCAGGGTCCGTTCCGCCGGCCTCCCAATCCACCGCGGCAAGGGCGGCGGCGACCCGGTCGGGCGTGGGGGGAGCAAGGCGCGGGCGGGTCAGCAGCACGCCGAGCGGATTGATGTCGTTGCCCGCTGCGCGGCGGCCGAGGAGTGCCGCTTCCACCGGCGTGGTGCCGCGGCCCATGAAGGGGTCGTAGACGGCTTCGCCCGGCGCCGTCAGGCGCTGGATGAAGAAGGCGGGCAGCTGCGGCTTGAAGCAGGCACGATAGCTGATCTCGTGGATCGGATGCGCTTGGCGCTGGCGGGCGGTCCAGAAGGCATTCTCGGAATAGGGGATGCCGCCCTCGAGGAAGGTGGCGGTGGGCCGCCCGCCTTCCGCGAAGGCGGTGATCTCGGACGCGAAGGCGGCCGGGCGCGTGGTCTCGGGGACGCCATCCATGCATCCGTGATAGCGCGATGCGACCTGCGGGTCAGGCTGGTCGGGCAAGATGTCGGAGCGATGACGGAATATCGCATCGAGGGGGTTTGACAGGCATCGGGCCCAGGACTAGATAGCCGCCACCGACGACGAACGCGGTGGCCACTTGAAGCGGCGGGGTAAACCCGCTAACTTCTGCGCCCCGCCGAGTTGGCGGCATCGGGACAGGCGGCACCGGGTGCCCCGAAAGGGGATCGGGTCGCTTCGTCCCTCGCTCTTTCAATCTGTGCATCTGCGAGGGGAGTATTTCTGGTTGCTCTGCCTGTTCGCGTGGCCCTTTGGGGTTATGCGGTGGGAAGGGTGGCCGGATGGAGATTGTTGGTGTTTGTGTTGGTTGGGGTC
>NZ_QGNA01000003.1 GCF_003173615.1 Falsiroseomonas bella
CGCCGGGCCACCACGCCGGATCCTCACCACAACGACAGACACCACACCACCGCGGGGTGGAGCAGCCCGGTAGCTCGTCAGGCTCATAACCTGAAGGTCACAGGTTCAAATCCTGTCCCCGCATCCAGCTTGATTTGCCCAACGAACGCCTCGGCAACTCCGCCGGGGCGTTTCTGATTCCGAGCACCCTCCGCCAGCCGCAGGATCGCGCCCAACTCGCCGCGAACCTCGATCCGCAGCCGCTCGCCCTCGGGGGTGAGCCGGATCGCCTCCACCAGGCCCCGCACCACCTCCCGCGCCTCGATGCCGTCCTCGGCCGCCAGAACCCGCGCGAGTTCGGCCACGCGGGTGCGGTAGAGCTCCGCCAGGTTCGGGTGCAGCCGCGGGGCAGGGGCCTCGGCCCCGGCCAGCTCGGCCTCCAGATGCGCCTTGCGACGCTCCAGCTCCTCGAGCCGGCCCTTGAGCGCCGGCGACGCCATACCCGCCACGATCGCATCCACAGCGCGCTCGATCTGCCCATCGATCCGCGCCAGCTCGGCGCGTTGCGCGGTCAGCCCCGCCGAGGCCTCCGCCTGCAGCCGGTTCCAGGTCGCCGTGAACTCGGACACGAACTCCCGGAACAGCTCGGGGTCCATCAGCCGTTCGCGCAAGGCGCTCAGCACCGTCTCCTCCAGCACGTCGCGTCGCACCGTCAGCCGGTTGCCGCAGGCCGTCGGGCCCTTGTTCCGCGCCGTCGAGCAGCCGAAGTGCTCGACCGACATTTTCGAGAAGCCCCCGCCGCAGGCGCCGCAGACCATCAGCCCCGAGAACAGGTAGCGCGGCCGCTGCTTGGTCCAGAAGGCGCTGGCCTTAGCCTCTGTCCCCTGCGCCGCGCCCTTGCGGTCCAGCGAGGCCTGCCGGGCCTTGGCGGCCTCCCACAGCTCGTCGGGCACGATGCGCAGCTCCGGCACCTCGGTGACCACCCGCGTCTCCGGAGCGGCCTTGCGGGCCACCCTGCGCCCGGTGCTCGGGTCCTTGGTCCAGGCCCGCCGGCCCCAGACCTGCTGGCCGATGTAGAGCGCGTTGTTCAGGATCCCGGTGCCCTTGCCGCGGTCGCCGTTGATCGCGCTCGGCGCCCAGGCCCCGCCGCGTGGGCCTGCAATGCCCTCCGCGTTCAGCGCCAGCGCGATCCGCTTGGGCGAGAGCCCGGCGGCGTAGTCGCGGAAGATCCGTCGCACCACCGCCGCCTGAGCCTCGTCGATTTCGCGATGTCCGCGGCCGGCGCGCCCATCGGGGGCCGGCGCGATCCGATAGCCGTAGGAGATCCCGCCCGCGCTCCGCCCGTCCTCGGCCACGGCGCGCAGCCCGCGATGGGTCTTGGCCTTGAGGTCCGCCAGGAAGAGCTGCGACATCGTCCCCGACAGCCCGATATGCAGCTGCGTGACCGGGCCCTGCTGCACGGTGTGGATGGCGATGCCGAGGAAGCTCAGCTGGTCGAACAGCTCGGCGATGTCGGCCAGTTTGCGGCCCAGCCGGTCCAGCGCCTCACAGACCACCACGTCGAATTTCCGAGCCCGTGCGTCGCCGAGTAGCCGCTGGAACTCCGGCCGGAACCGGCTGGCCCCGCTCACCGCCAGGTCCTCGTAGCTGTCCACCACCCGCCAGCCCTGCGCCTCGGCATGGACCCGGCACAGCCGCGTCTGATCCGCCGCCGAGCGCGGGTTCTGCTGGTCGCTCGAATACCGGCTGTAGGTCACTGCACGCAGCATCCCGAGGCTGGCTCCCTGGCGAAAATCGAAGGGAGGACGCCTCCCTCGGGCGGGATCGTGCCTCCACCGCCGCCGTTGGCCGACATGTCCTGCAGGTATCCACCGGGGGCCGTTCAGCGCTGTCGATAATCACTCCGACCGTGGTCGCCGTCGGAATCGACTCACTGCGGACGTGCAGATACCTCGCCGCCAAGTCTCGGCGCTCGACTGATGAGCTGAGGCTTGGCAAGCTCCCCGAACGCAGGGGGAACTACCGCCATCCGGGCAACTCTGCGCGACTGGCTCCGGAACGGGAACCGCCATGGAGAGGTTCGCAGCTGACATCGCCGCGGCCATCGAACAAGGTCGGGGCGCCACGCCCGCCGATCTGGTGCTGAAGGGCGGGCGCGTTTTCGACCTGGTGACGGGCGCGCTGACGCAGACCGACGTCGCGATCTGTGCTGACCGCATAGTCGGCACGCATGGCACCTACCACGGCCGGCAGGAGATCGACGTCGCCGGCCTGGTCCTGGTGCCCGGCTTCATCGACACGCACCTGCACATCGAATCCTCCCTTGTCACGCCCTTCGAATTCGATCGCTGCGTCACCCCGCGCGGCGTGACGACGGCGATCTGCGACCCGCACGAGATCGCCAACGTCGCCGGCATCGGCGGCCTCCGCTACTTCCTGCAGGCGGCCGAACGCACCGTGATGGACCTGCGCGTGCAGCTCTCCAGCTGCGTGCCGGCGACCGAGATGGAGACCTCCGGCGCGCGGCTTTCCGCCGCGGACCTGCTGCCGCTCGCGCGGCATCCCAAGGTGATCGGTCTGGCCGAGTTCATGAACTATCCCGGCGTGCTGCACGGCGATCCGGAATGCCTCGCCAAGCTGCGCGCCTTCCAGGGCCGGCACATTGACGGCCACGCGCCGCTGCTGCGCGGGATGGAGCTGAACGGCTACCTCGCCGCCGGCATCCGCACCGACCACGAGGCGACGAGCGCCGCCGAAGCCCTGGAGAAGCTCTCCAAGGGCATGGCGATCCTGGTGCGGGAGGGCTCGGTCTCCAAGGACCTGCACGCCCTGGCGTCGATCATCACGGAGCGGCACTCGCCCTTCCTCGCCTTCTGCACGGATGACCGCAACCCGCTCGACATCGCCGAGCACGGCCACCTGGACCACATGATCCGCACGGCCATCGCCCTCGGCGCCGAGCCGCTGGCCGTCTACCGCGCCGCCAGCCACTCCGCGGCACGGATCTTCGGGCTGTCCGACCGCGGCCTGATCGCCCCGGGCTGGCGCGCCGACATCGTCGCCATCGATGCGCTGGAGACTTGCCGCGCCCGGCTCGTGCTCTGCGGCGGCGTGGTGGCGGATGACGCCGCCTTCGCCCGGCGCGAGACGATCCCACCCATCGCCCGCGGCACAGTGCGGGCGCCGCGTGTCTCCGCGGCCGATTTCCGCCGCCCCGCACCCAATGCGCCGAGCCCGGTGATCGGCATCATTCCCGGCCGCATCATCACGGAGCGGCTGGAGGCGACACTCCCCGTGGAGCACGGCGCCTCGGTCGCCGACCCCGCTGCCGACCTGGCGAAGATCGCCATCGTCGAGCGGCACGGCGTGAACGGCAACCGCGCCGTCGGCTTCGTGAAAGGTTTCGGGCTGCAGCACGGCGCCATCGCCTCCACCGTCTGCCACGACCACCACAACATCGCCGTGCTCGGCGCCAGCGAGGACGACATGGCGCTTGCCTGCAACCGGCTGGGCGAAATCGAGGGCGGCTTCGTGGTCGCCGCCGGCGGCCAGGTGCTGGCGGAGGTCGCCCTGCCCATCGCCGGCCTGATGAGCCTGAAAAGCTTCGAGGACGTGCAGAAGGAGCTCTTCGCCCTGCGCGCCGCCGCGCGCTCGCTCGGCGTGACCCTGGACGAGCCCTTCCTCCAGCTGGCCTTCCTCGCCCTGCCCGTGATCCCGCACCTGAAGATCACCGACCGTGGCATGGTGGACGTCGATCGCTTCGCCCTGCTCACCTGACCTGCGCTCTCCTGGTCAGGTCGGCTCGTGGCTGAATGTCTCGCTTCCGCCCACTTCCGCGGTAGCGCTATCGGTGCTGGGGCGACCGCCGGGTCCGACCCGAAGCGGTGTCTTCGCAGCCCACCAGACATCGGCTCAACCAACGGAACAGCACCTCCTCGACCACGCCGCCATAGAGCAGCCCGACGATGAGCCCACCGGCGCTCCATGCCTGGACGATGCTGGGCGGCAGGCCCGGCGGGGCCTGCCAGGTGCCGCACAGGCTGTGGTCGGCCGCCGCGATGGCAAGGCCGCGCACGACGCCCGTCGCCACCTGGACTGTCCGCCGGGCTACGGGGGAGCGGTCGGCAAGACCCAGGCGGGCACGGGCGGCCAGCTGCCCGCGAAGGCTGCGACAACCAGACGCAGCGCAGGCGAGGAGCAGCTTTCGGATCAACGGTCACGGTGCGCCGGTCTCATGTCGAGCAGGCCGACACCTAGGATGGAGGCGGCGAAGGGCGGCTCGAACTGCGACGCTGGGACGTGTGGCACCGACCGCGCCGGTCTCGCGGCCGCGGCACGGCGCGATGCGCCAAGTCCGAACAGGGGGCGCAGGAACGGCGAGCGGGTCGCCATTGCCGCACCGGCCAGGCTGAGCGCCACGGTCGCGCCCGCGATCGTGAGCCCCTTCCAGACCGGCGCATCCAGCCAGCCGAACAGCGCCCAGCCGAGCAGGACGATGACGGTCTGGTGGAGCATGTAGAAGGGCATGGACAGCGGCGCGAAGGCCGCGAGAGGCCGGATCGGCAGGGCGAGCCAGCGCGCCGCGGCGCCGAGCAGTGCGAGCAGCACAAGCCACTCCGCCACCGCCCGGAGCGCGAGCCGGCCCGGCAGCGCGACCTCCAAGACGCCCAGCCCGCCGCGCGCGGCCGGCAGGGCGGCGAACCACGATGCCGCGGCGCAGGCCGCAAGGCCCGCGAACAGCGGCAGGTGCCGCGCCACCGCGGCGCCCAACACCGGATTCCGGCCGAACCACCAGCCGAGGACCACCAGCAGCCCGTAATGCGCGTGGTTCGCCCAGTCCATGACCAGGTCGTGGCTGCCCGGGAAGACAGGCCGGAGCGCGACTTCGCCGGCAACGAGCGGCGCGATGGGCAGCAATAGCCGCCAGGGCCGCGCCGCCGTCCAGCGCGCCAGTCCTGCGCCATCCCCGGCACGCGAGACGAGCGCCAGCAGCGCCGCGTAGAGGAACAGGTAGGGGAGGAACCAGAGATGGTGCCAGGAGAAGCTGGCCGCCGGGTAGCAGCAGACGAAGGCCTGCGGCAGGAACTCGACGAACCCGCCCTCGAAGACGGGCGCGCTCTGCCGGAGCGGCGCCGCCGGCGTCACCCGCTCCACCCAGACCTGCGGCGGGACGAGGACGAGGATGCCGAAGCCGAGCGGCAGGAGCAGGCGCGCCACCCGCTCGCGCAGGAAGGCCAGCGCGCCACGCCTTTCCAGCGCAAGGGCCGCGGCGATCCCGGCCAGCAGGAAGAGCAGCGGCATCTGCCAGAGATCGATCGCGCGCAGCAGCGCGGCTGCGGCGCCGTAGGGCGCGGCGGCATCCTTCATGTGCCAAGGCGTGGCGTCGAACAGCCGCGCGGTGTGGAACGGCACCAGCATCAGGACGGCGAGGCTGCGCAGGTTGTCCACATCGTGGCGGCGCGGGCTGGACAGCGGGAGCATGTGGCACCTAGTATTAATGAATGAATAGATCATTCAGTAAATCTGCCAGGGATGCAACGCGCCGGGGCCCGCGTGCGGCGCCGGGCAGGCTTGCGGCCATCGCAGACGCCGCGGCCCGCGTCTTCACCCGCCAGGGCTTCCGGCTCTCCCCGGTCGCCGACGTCGCGCGCGAGGCAGGGGTGGCGGCGGGCACGGTCTATCTCTACGCGACCGACAAGGCCGCGCTGCTCGACCTCGCCATCCGGGCGGCGGCCGGGCTTCGGCTGCCACAGGATGGCGATGGGCCTGTCCAGCCCGACCTGGCCGCCACGCTGGCCGAGGCGCTGGGGCCGAGGCTCGCCCTGCCGCGCATCGAGGCGGCGGCGGCCGGCGATGGCGGCGAAGCGGTCACGCCCCGGGCCTTGCTCGCGGACCTCTATGACCTGATGACGCGGGAGGCTCGGCTGATCCTGCTGCTCGACCGGCTTGGCGCCGAGGTCCCGGAGATCCGCGACGCCTACACGGCGGGGCTGCGCGACCGTGCGCTCGCCGACTTCACCGCGGCCGTCGCGCGCTTGGCAGGAACCGGCGTGGTCAGGCCCGACCTGGATCCTTCCATGATGGCGCGTGCCGTCCTCGAGATGATGGCCTGGATGGCGATGCGCCGCCCCGGCGATGCGGCCCCGCCAGCGGGCGACGAGACGCTTGCGCGCGAGACGACGCTCCGACTTGCCGAAGCGGCGCTCGGAGCGCCGCAACCTGCAACGTCGCTGGCCGCAGCTGGGCCAGCGGCGAGGATCCAGAACGTGCGCGCGGGGCGGTAGGAAGCCGGCCCGTCGGATAGAGTTTGCTCCCGCCCAACCGCGCCACAGCCACGGCGGACGCGCGGCGACCGGGAAGTCCAACCGAAACCAGTACTTCGCGGAAGTCCATGAGCGGCGCCCCGCTACTCGGCGCCGAACCGGTAGCCCACTCCGGGCTCCGTCCGGATCAGCCCCGCCGCCGGGCCCAGCTTCTGCCGCAGATGCCCGACATAGACGCGCAGGTACTGCGCATCCTCGACATGCGCCGGGCCCCAGACCGCCGTCAGGAGCTGGCGTTGCGTCACCACGCGGCCCTCGCCGCCTCGCACCAGCGCGGCGAGCAGGTCCCACTCACGCGGTGTCAGCTTCAGCGGCTCACGGCCTTCCACCCGCGCGGTCCGGCGTCCTAGATCCACCTCCAGCGCGCCAGCCCGGATCACGGTCTCCGTCGGAGATCGGGACGCAGCCCCGGCGCGGCGCAGCGCGGCGCGGATGCGTGCCAGCAACTCGCCCAGCGCGAAGGGCTTCTCGACGTAGTCGTCCGCGCCGGCATCCAGCGAGGCGACCTTCTCGGCCTCCTGGTCGCGGGCGGAGAGCACAACCACAGGGGCGTCGGTGAAGCGCCGCAGCTTTGGAATCGCCAGCTTGCCGTCGCCGTCGGGCAGGCCCAAGTCGAGCAGGACGAGCGCCGGCGACCGCTCGGCCGCCAGCCGCAGCCCCTCGGCCATCGTCGCCGCGCGCATCGGCGCGTAGCCCGCCGCCTCCAGCGCCGGGCCCAGGAAGCGGTGAATCTGCGGCTCGTCGTCAACGACGAGGATGTGGGGTGGAGCGACCGCGCTCATGCGCCGGGGAACCTCACCACCACCCGCGTTCCGCTCCCGTCCGGTATCGCCGGGCTCTCGGCGGCGATGCGTCCCCCCATGGCCTGGACGAGGCCACGGCAGATCGCGAGGCCGAGGCCGCTGCCGGCCGCGATGCGGTCGGTGCGCGTGGCGCGGAAGAACGGGTCGAAGACTCGGTGCAGGTCCTCGCGTGGGATGCCAGGCCCGTCGTCCTCGATGGCGATCGCCACTTCCGGCCCCTCGCGCCAGACCCGTGCCGCGACACGCCCGTGCGGCGCCGAGAACTTCAGCGCGTTGTCGAGCAGGTTCGCCAGCACCTGGTCGAGCAGCGCGGGATCGAGGCGCGGCGCGACCGGGCGTGGGCCGGGGTCGAGCGCGATCTCCCGCCCATGGGCGCGGGCGGCGCGCGCGGCAGCGGTTTCCAGTGCCTCGGCGAGGTCCACCGGCTCGCGCCGCGGCGCAACCTGGCCGTTCTCGATGCGCACCATGTCGAGGATGTTCGCGATCCAGCGGGTGAGCCGCTCGGTCTCCTCCTCCGCTGTGGCCAACAGGTCGGCGCGCGTCGCCTCCGAGAGCGCCGGGCCGGAGGTCCTGAGCGTCGCGATGGCGCCGCGGATGGAGGTCAGCGGCGTTTTCAGGTCGTGCCCGAGCGAGGTGAGTAGCGCGGTGCGCAGCGCCTCGGTCTCGGCGCGTGCTTCGCCGCGGGCGCGTTCCTCCATCAGGTCGGCCCGCTCCAGCGCGACGGCCGCCTGATCGAGCAGCGCGTCGAGCGCCCGGTCGGCCTCGCCGTCCAAAGGGGGCTCGCCGGGGCGCAGGCCGACGAGGCCGGCAAGGCCGCGCGCCGTCCGCATCGGACGGAACTGCCAGCCGGCGGAGGGGAGCGTGTCGGTGCCGCGCCCGGACGGGCGGCCATTCGCCACCGCCCAGCGCGCCGCGGCCATGCTCGCCACGTCGGGCTCGGCTTCGACCGGCACGCTGGCCCTGAGCACCGGCTCCGGCGCGGTCTCGCCTGGCAGGGGGGGCAGCAGCAGCAGCACGCAGGCCGGCCCGGCGGCGATGCGCGACGCCTCCTCGGCGATCGCTTGCACCAGGTCGCCCTTGTCGCCAGGTGCTCCGAGCCGGCGGCTGAACTCGACGAGGCGTCGCAGGCCGAGCATGCGGGCGCGGGCGGCGCGCACGGACCGCCCGAGGCCACCGGTGGTGCCGGCCAGCAGCAGCGCGACGAGGGCGAAGACGACGACGCCGACGATGTCCTGCGGTCCGGCGATGGTCAGGGTGTAGCGCGGCGGCAAGAACAGCAAGTTCCAGGCCAGGAAGGACAGCGCCGCCGTCAGGGCGCCCTGCACCGGCCCGAAACCCACCGCCGCCGCCACGATCGGCACGAGGTAGACCATGCCGAGCGCGCCTTCCGGCACCACGCCGTCGAACGCAAGGCCGACCGCGGTCGCACTTGCAACGAGGGCGGGGGTGGCGGCCCAACCGGCCCAGGACGGGGGACCGCGGCGCTCGGGCGGAAGGGCGCGCGGTGCGCCGGCCGGCTCCGGGACGAGGTGCAGCGTGAAGTCGGTCGCTTGCCGCAGCAGCGCCGCGGACAGCGTGCGGCCCGTCAGCCGCCGCCACCGGCCCGGCCGGCCGCGGCCGATGACGAGGTGGGTCGCGTTGCGGGCCCGCGCCTCGCGCAGGATCGTCGAGGGTAGGTCGGCGGCGACCACCGTCTCCGCCGTCGCGCCCAGCCGCTCCGCCAGCCGCAGTGCCGGGCCGGGGTCGCCGCCCGGGGCGGCGGTGGGCTGCTCGATATGCAGGGCGACCAGCGGGGCCTTCAGCGCATCCGCGACGCGCCGCGCCTCCCGCACCACTGTCTCGGCCGAGGGATCGGCGCCGACGAGGGCCATCACGCGGTCGCCGGCGGGCCAGGGCCCGGCGATGGCGTTGGCGCGCATGTAGCCCGTGACGTCGGCGTCCACGCGCTCGGCCGTGCGGCGCAGCGCCATCTCGCGCAGCGCCGCGAGGTTGCCCTCGCGGAAGAAGCCGCGCAGTGCCCGGCTCGCCTGGTCGGGGCGGTAGATGCGGCCCTGGCGCATCCGCTCGATCAGCTCGGCGGGGGGGATGTCGATCAGCTCCACCGCGTCGGCCTCGGCCAGCACGCGGTCGGGCACCGTCTCCGCGACGCGCACGCCGGTGATGCGGGCGACCGCGTCAGACAGGCTCTCGAGGTGCTGGACGTTCATCGTCGTCCAGACCTCGATGCCGGCTTCGCGCAGTTCCTCGACGTCCTGCCAGCGCTTCGGATGGCGGCTGCCGGGCACGTTGCTGTGCGCGAGTTCGTCGAGCAGCAGGATCGTCGGACGGCGGGCCAGCGCGCCGTCCAGGTCGAACTCCTCCAGCGCCTGGCCGCGATAGGCGATCCGCGCGCGCGGCAGCACCGGCAGGTCGCCGATCGCCGCCCCGGTCTCGGCACGGCCGTGCGTCTCGACGATGCCGATCAGCACGTCCGCCCCGCCGGCGAGGCGCCGACGCGCCTCGGCGAGCATCTCCATCGTCTTGCCCACGCCCGGCGCGGCGCCCAGGAACACCTTCAGCCGGCCGCGCCCCTCCCGCCGCGCGAGGGCGAGCAGGGCATCGGGATCGGGACGGGCTTGCTCCTCGGCCATGCCGTTCCGATAGCAGGCCCGCGGCGCCGCCGCCCGCGTCTTTACGCCGCCTTTATGCGGGCGCCCCGGATCCCGCATGGAGCCTTTACGCGCGCCGGGCCTACGCCCTCCCGGTCCTTCGGAGAGAAGCCCCGGATGCTCGACCTTCTCCTGCTGGCGCTCGGCGTCGGCCTGTTCGGCCTGATGGCCGCCTACGTGGCCGCCTGCGAGCGGGTGTGACCGCCGTGACCGAGCTGATCCTCGGCGGCGCCGTGGCCGCCGGCCTCCTCCTCTACCTGCTGTGGGCGCTGCTGCGTCCCGAGGACCTCTGATCCCATGACGCTGATCGGCTGGGCGCAGATCGCGCTCGTGCTCGCCGCCATCGTGGCGGCCGCCATCCCGCTGGCCCGCTACATCGCTGCGGTCGCCGCCGGGCGCATCACCTTCCTCGCGCCTGTCGAGCGCGCCATCTACGCGGCGGGCGGCATCGACCCGGCGCGCGGGATGGGCTGGAAGGGCTACACGCTGGCGATGCTCGCGGCGAACCTCGCCGGCTTCCTGCTGCTGTATGCGCTGCTGCGGCTGCAGGGCGTGCTGCCCTTGAACCCGCAGGGCTTCGACGGCCTTTCGCCTTGGCTCGCCTTCAACACGGCGATCAGCTTCGTCACCAACACCAACTGGCAGGCCTACAGCGGCGAGGCCGCGATGAGCTACCTAAGCCAGATGGCCGGCCTCTCGGTGCAGAACTTCCTCTCGGCCGCGACAGGGATCGCGCTGGCACTCGCGCTCTGCCGCGCCTTCGCAGGCGGAGGGCTGAAGGGCCTCGGCAATTTCTGGGCCGACTTCGTGCGGGTAAACCTCTACGTGCTGGTGCCACTCGCGGTCATCGTCGGCCTCGCCTTCGTGGCGCTGGGCATGCCGCAGACGCTCGCTTCCTATGTCGAGGCGACGACACTGGAGGGCGGGACGCAGACGATCCCGCTCGGGCCCGCCGCCTTCCAGATCGCCATCAAGCACCTCGGGACCAACGGCGGCGGCTTCTTCGGCGTGAACGCGGCGCATCCCTTCGAGGGGCCATCGGCGCTCGCGACCAGCCTGCAGATCTGGTCGCACCAGGTGATCCCCTTCGCGCTGGCGCTGACGTTCGGGCACATCGTCCGCGACATCCGCCAGGGCTGGGCGCTGCTCGCGGTGATGCTGGCCTTCGTCGTCGCCGGCACCTGGATCGTCTATGCCGCCGAGGCCGCGGGCAACCCGCTGCACATCGCCGCCGGCGTCGATCCCGCGCAGGGCAACATGGAGGGCAAGGAGGTCCGCTTCGGCCTCGCGCTCGGCGCGCTCTTCGTGGCGACCACCACGGGTGCGAGCTGCGGCGCGGTGAACCTGATGCATGACAGCCTGATGCCGCTTGGCGGGCTGGTGCCGCTGTTCCTGATCCAGCTCGGCGAGGTGCTGCCGGGCGGCGTCGGCTCGGGCCTCTACGGCATGATCGTCTTCGTGCTGCTGGCGGTCTTCGTCGCCGGCCTCATGGTCGGCCGCACGCCGGAATACCTCGGCAAGAAGGTGCAGGCGCGCGAGATCAAGCTCGCGATGCTCGCCGTGCTGGTGCTGCCGGCGGCGATCCTCGGCTTCACCGCCGTCTCGGTCGTGCTGCCTGTGGCGACCGCCTCGATCCAGGACAAGGGCCCGCATGGCCTCTCGGAGATGCTCTACGCCTACACCTCGGCGGCGGGGAACAACGGCTCGGCCTTCGGCGGGCTGACCGCCGACACGCCCTGGATGAACACCACCCTCGGCATTGCGATGGCGCTCGGCCGCTTCGCCTACATCGTGCCGATGATGGCGATCGCGGGCTCCATCGCGGCCAAGCCGAAGCTCGCCGCCTCCACCGGCACCTTCCCGACCCATGGGCCGCTCTTCGTCGGGCTTCTGGCCGGCGTGATACTGATCCTCGGTGGGCTGCAGTTCATGCCCGCCCTCGCCCTCGGCCCGGTCGCCGAGCACTTCGTGCTCGCCGCCGGCAAGACCTTCTGAGGTCCTGCACCATGGACATGACACCCGCCATCCCGGCCGGGGAGGCCCGCCGTGCCACGCGCGGCGGCGCCCTCCTCTCCGGCCCGATCGTCCGGCGCGCCGCGCTCGACGCCTTCGCCAAGCTGGATCCGCGCCGCCTGGTGCGGAACCCCGTGATCTTCGTCACCGAGGTCGTGGCGATCCTGGTAACGGTGCTTGCGGTCCGCGCCCTGGCGCTCGGTCAGCCCTGGAGCTTCCAGGCCGGCATCGCGCTCTGGCTCTGGCTGACCGTGCTCTTCGCGACCTTCGCCGAAGCCGTGGCGGAAGGCCGCGGTCGCGCCCAGGCAGAGAGCCTCCGCCGTGCGCGGACAGAGACCCGAGCCAAGCTGCTGCTGCGCGCCGACGACCGCACGCTGTGGCAGCCCCGCGCCGCCACCAAACTCCGCGTCGGCGACTTGGTGCTGGTCGAGGCCGGCGACCTCATCCCCTCCGACGGCGAGGTCGTGGAGGGCATCGCCTCGGTAAACGAGGCGGCGGTGACCGGCGAAAGCGCGCCCGTCATCCGCGAAAGCGGCGGCGACCGCAGCGCGGTCACCGGCGGCACTCTGGTGGTCTCCGACTGGATCGTGGCACGCATCACCGCCGCGCCCGGCTCAACCTTCCTCGACCGGATGATCTCGCTCGTCGAGGGCGCCTCGCGGCAGAAGACGCCGAACGAGATCGCGCTCGACATCCTGCTCGCCGGCATGACGATCATCTTCCTGATCGCGGTGGCGACGCTGGTCGGGCTGGCGAGCTGGAACGGCCAGCCGCCGTCGATCGCGGTGCTGGCGGCGTTGCTGGTGACCCTGATCCCGACGACGATCGGCGGCCTTCTGTCCGCCATCGGCATCGCAGGCATGGACCGGCTGGTGCGCTTCAACGTCCTGGCGACATCCGGCCGGGCGGTGGAGGCGGCCGGCGACGTGGACGTGCTGCTGCTGGACAAGACCGGCACGATCACGCTCGGCAACCGCCAGGCCGCGGGCTTCATCCCCGTCCCCGGCGTGACCGAGCGCGACGTCGCAGAGGCCGCGGTCCTGTCCAGCCTGGCGGACGAGACGCCGGAAGGCCGGTCGATCCTCGCCTTCGCGAAGGAGCGCCACGGCATCGAGGCGCCGGCGTTGCCCGACGGCGCGCGCGTCATCCCTTTCACCGCGCAGACCCGCATCTCCGGCCTGGATCTCGTGCAGGGCAGCTACCGCAAGGGCGCGGTGGACGCGCTGGTCCGCAGCCTCGGCGGGGAGGCGCCGGCCGCCATGCGCGAAGCCGTGGACCGCATCGCGCGCGCCGGCGGCACGCCGCTCGCGGTCGCGAAGGATGGCCGCCTGCTCGGCGCGATCGAGCTGAAGGACATCGTCAAGACCGGCATGCGCGCCCGCTTCGACGCGTTGCGGCGGATGGGCATCCGAACGGTGATGGTCACCGGCGACAACCGCCTGACCGCCGCCGCGATCGCCGCCGAGGCCGGCGTCGACGACTTCATCGCCGAGGCCACGCCCGAGGACAAGCTCGCCTACATCCGCAGGGCGCAGGCCGAGGGCCGGCTGGTGGCGATGGCCGGCGACGGCACCAACGACGCGCCCGCCCTCGCCCAGGCCGATGTCGGGCTCGCCATGCAGACCGGCACCCAGGCGGCGCGCGAGGCCGGCAACATGGTGGACCTCGACAGCGATCCGACGAAGCTCATCGAGGTGGTGGAGATCGGCAAGCAGCTGCTGATCACCCGCGGCGCGCTGACCACCTTTTCCATCGCCAACGATGTCGCGAAGTATTTCGCGATCCTGCCCGCGATCTTCGTCGCGTCCTACCCGGAATTGGGGGCGCTTAACGTGATGGCGCTGGCGTCGCCGGGGAGCGCGATCCTGTCGGCCGTGATCTTCAACGCGCTGATCATCGTGGCGCTCGTGCCGCTCGCGCTCCGCGGCGTGCGCTACGTGCCCGTCGGCGCCGCCGCGCTGCTCCGCCGCAACCTGCTGATCTACGGGCTGGGCGGCATCGTCGCACCGTTCATCGGCATCAAGCTCATCGACGTCATCCTCGTCGTGCTGGGGCTCGCCTGAACGATGATGACCATCCTCCGCCCGGCCATCGCGTTGGTCGTGCTGTTCACCCTGCTGCTCGGCCTCGCGGCGCCGCTGGCCTTCACCAGCGTCGCCGGGGTGGTCTTCCCGACCCAGGCCGGCGGCAGCCTGGTGGAGCGCGACGGACGCGTGGTCGGCTCCGCGCTGTTGGGGCAGAACTTCGCCTCCGAGCGCTACTTCCAGCCGCGGCCCTCCGCGACGACCGAGGCCGATGCGGAGAACGAAGGCAGCCCGCGCGCGGTGCCCTATAACGCGGCCACCTCCGCCGCCTCCCAGCTCGGCCCGACCTCGGCGGCGCTGCTGGACGCCGTGAAGGAGCGCATCGCAGCCTATGGCGGCGGCCCCGTGCCGGCCGACGCGGTCACCGCCTCGGGCTCCGGCCTCGACCCGCACATCAGCCCGGAGAACGGCGCGCGGCAGGTCCGCCGCATCGCGCAGGCCCGCGGACTGCCGGAGGAGCGCCTCCTGGAGCTGGTCGCTCAGCACACCGAAGGGCGCCAGTTCGGCCTGCTTGGCGAGCCACGGGTCAACGTGCTGCGCCTCAACGTGGCGCTCGACGCACTGAGGTGACCAGCCGACCTTGCGCGTGGGAGGCTGCTTTCCGCCCTTCTACAACTCCGACGAATGCGGAGGCCGAAACACAGCAACTCACGGGTTGCGCTCGATAGGGGTGGAGGACAGCCCGTCGGCACGCCCGCTAGCCGCTCTCTGCGCGCCTGAGCGGACTGCGTCTCGCTGGTCCTGTCAGCCGCCAAGCCATGCGCCGCTCGCCGCTCTCGTCGGCGACGAGACCTTCCGCCTCGCCCGAGCAGAGACGGGCGAGGGCGAGACCGAACAGGCGACAGGCCTCTGCGGTACGGCGCGGGTGGTTCGCCGCCGCGGCTTCGAGAGTGACGTCCATCGTGAGCCGCGTCACGCGGCCGGGCGAGGGCCGCGATGTCTCCGGCGCGGCGAAGTGGGCGAGGAGCACCTGCAGCAGCTTCACCGCCTCGGCCTCGGGCAGTTCGACGTCGTACACGCTGCCGCGCCTGCGGAGCGCGCGGCCCGGGCAGTGGCGGCCCTCCGGCTGCACGCTGACGTCCACCCGCTGGCCCGTCGACGTGACGACGCTCGTGTGGGCCAGCCGGAGATCAGGTGACATCGGCCGGCTCCAGGGGCGGCGGCGCCGACCCGCGCGAGCCGGAAAAGGACGATCCGGGAGCTGGTGGTCGGCACGGCGGCGGCATCTCGGCGTCGCCGCAAGCCTCCGGCATCGCCGGACGGGAGAGTGCGGCGATCAGACCCGGAGGCGGGACCAAGTGCGGCAGATCGGCCGGAGCCACCACCGGCGCGGCGCCGATGCTCCGCAGCGCGACCTCCCGGATGAGCGTGGCCGGCCACGCCGGATGGAGCGCGCGGACCTTCGCCACGGCGGCTTCGACGTCGGCCGCGGGGGCATTCCCGCCTCGGCGCCCGTGAGCGCGACGTTGGAGAAGACCGCACCGAAGGCGATGAAGGCGCCGCCCAGCGCGCCGAGGGTGACCAGCGTGATGCCGTCCTGCCCTGCCTTCGCGGCAATCTCGGGCGGCAATCGCCCTTCGATGCCTGCTAGGGCACTGGGCTGCGTCTCGCGCACTCAACCACCAAGCGCGACGAGGCCGATGATCTGCACTGCGATGACCTTCACGATCGTCGCGGAGGGGAAGATCATCGCGTAGCCGATATCGGGCCGCTCGGTCGGCGCCATGCGCGTGGCATAGACCAGGATGGCCGGGTTGCCTGTCGCGCCGGAAGCGACGCCGAGCAGGTCGTCATAAGGCAGCTTCAGCAGGTAGTAGCCGACGCCCAGCACGATCGCGACGGTGGTGAGCAGCACCAGCGCGCCGATGATCAGAAGCAGCGGCCCCTGCGAGGCCACCGTGGTGACGAAGGCCTGGCCCGAGTTGATTCCCACGGTCGCGAGGAACAGCGTGAGGCCGAAATTGCGCAGCACGATGTTCGCCGGCAGCGGCATGACCCAGGAGATCGGCCCCGTGCGCCGCAGCCGCCCCAGGATCAGCGCGACGATCAGCGGCCCGCCGCCGATGCCGAGCGTGACCGTGCCCACCCCCGGGATCGGGATCGGCAACAGCCCGAGCAGCACGCCGGCCACCATGCCGAAGCCGACGGAGACATAGGAGAACTCGGCCGCCGACTTCACCGTGTCGCCGAAATGTGCACGCGCCTTGGCGACCTGGTCCGCCGGCACGAGCACCCCGACGCGGTCGCCGATCTCGAGCATCAGGTCGGGAGACGGCACCAGGTCCACATCGTAGCGGCGGACATGCAGGATGCGGATCTCGGTGCCTTCCGGCATCGGGATCTCGTCCAGCTTGCGCCCGGTAAGCGCGGCCTTGGAGACGAAGAAGCGCTGGTAGGAGAGGTCGCCGCGGTCCTTCGCGATCCGCCCCGGATCAAGCCGGCCGAGCAGCGCCGCCGTCTCCTGGATGGCCTCGGCGCGGTCCGCGGCGACCATCAGCGCATCGCCGACACGGAGTTCAAGGTCCGCATCCGGCAGGCGGTTACGGTGCTCCTGGCGCACCGTCGAGACTTGCACGCCCTCGGGCAGCAGAGACATCACCTTGCCGAGCGTGCTGCCGGCCTCTGGCAGGCGCTCGATGGTGATCTCGCCCATGTGAAAGCGCGCGGGCTTGGGTGGGAAGGTCGGCTTCACCCGCCGCGTCAGGAAGTAGAAGCAGAGGATCGGCCCGATGACGCCGAAGGGATAGGCGACCGAGTACCCGATCGAGGGCTCGTTGTTCTTCATGACGTCGAGCGCGGCCTGCAGTGTCGCCGTGCTGGTCATGGAACCGGCGAAGAGGCCGAGCGTGTGGCCGAGCCGCACGCCGAAGATCCATCCGAAGAAGAGCGCGACCAGCAGCCCCGCCACGACCGCGACGAAGGCGAGCAGGTTGTAGACGCGCCCCGGGCCGCGCAGCCCGGCGAAGAACTGCCGGCCATAGAGGATGCCGATGCCGTAGAGGAACATGATCAGGCCGATCAGCCCGATCGGCCCTGCGATGTTGGCCTTCGGCGCGATGGCGCCGATGAAAAGCCCGACGAAGAGCACCGCCCCGATGCCGAGCGAGAAGCCGAGGATGCTGATCTGCCCGACCGCGTAGCCGAGCCCGATCGCGAGGAACAGCGAGAGGATCGGCTGGCTGCCGAGCAGGTCGCTGACGAAGGCCATCATCTGCTCGGTCCCCTCACCGCGCCCGGCAGCCGGCGGCGTGGAAGATCTCCAGCGCCGCCTGGATCTGCGCCTGGGTCGGCACCGGAGTCTCGGCAAGCTTGTAGTCGAGGCCGAGCGACTTCCACTTGAAGGCGCCCATCTGGTGGAAGGGCAGCACCTCCACCCATTGGACGTTTTTCATCGGCGCGACGAACTCGGCGACCCTGCGGATGTTGTCGCGGGCGTCGGTCAGGCCGGGTACCAGCACGAAGCGGACCCAGACGGCCTTGTTCATGGCGTTCAGGCGCTCGGCGAAGCGCAGCGTCGGCGCGAGGTCGAAGCCGGTCACCTTGCGGTAGGTGTCCGGGTCGCCGCTCTTGATGTCGAGCAGCACCAGGTCGACGTTCTTCATGTAGTCGTCGTCGGCCCGCTGCCCGAGGAAGCCCGAGGTGTCGAGCGCGGTGTGCAGTCCCATCTGTTTCGCCGCGGAGAACAGGCCGCGGGTGAAGCCGATCTGCACCAGAGGCTCGCCGCCGGAGATCGTAAGCCCGCCGCCCATCGCCCGCAGCGCCGGCGCGAAGTCGCGCAGGCGGCGGATGGCGTGGGACAACTCGATCTTCGTGCCGTCCTTCAGATGCCAGGTGTCGGGGTTGTGGCAGTACTGGCAGCGCAGGAAGCAGCCCGACATGAACAGCATGACCCGCACGCCCGGCCCGTCCACGGTCGAGCCGGTCTCGTAGGAATGCACCCATCCATGCGTTTCCTTCGGGCCCTCGAAGCCCTCGGTCTCCGGGGCGTCGGGTGCCTGGTTGGTGCGAAGGTCGAAGCGGCTGCCGACCTTCACCATGCCTTCGCCTTCGACTTCCAGCATGTCCGCGCCCTCAGTAGGAGGAATGGAAGGTGCGGCGGATCACGTCGAGCTGCTGCTCGCGCGTCAGCCGCACGAAATTCACTGCATAGCCGGAGACGCGGATGGTGAGCTGCGGGTATTTCTCCGGATGCTCCATCGCATCCTCCAGCGTCTCCTTCGAGAGGACGTTGAGGTTCATGTGGAAGCCACCCTGGCCGAAATACATGTCGAAGGCGCGCACGGCGTTGTCGAGCGCGGCCTCCTGGTCGCGCCGCGCCATGCTCGGCGCGACCGAGACGGTGTAGCTGATGCCGTCCTGCGCATCCGCATAGGGCAGGCGCGCCACCGAGATGCAGGAGGCGAGCCAGCCATGGTCGTCGCGGCCATGCATCGGATTCGCGCCCGGGGCGAAGGGCTCGCCCTTGCGCCGCCCGTCCGGCGTGTTGCCGGTCGCCTTGCCGTAGACAACGTTCGAGGTGATGGTGAGCACCGACTGGGTATGCACCGCATTGCGGTAGGTCGGGTGCTTTCGCAGCTTGGCCATGAAGCGGGAGACGAGATCGACGGCGATATCGTCCACCCGGCTGTCGGCATTGCCGAATTTCGGGAAGTCGCCCTCGATCCGGTAATCCACCGCGAGCCCCGTGTCGTCGCGGATGACATGCACCTTGGCATGCCTGATGGCCGAAAGGCTGTCGGCAACCACGGAGAGGCCGGCGATCCCGAAGGCCATGGTGCGCAGGATGTCGCGGTCGTGCAGCGCCATCTCCAGGCGCTCGTAGAAATACTTGTCGTGCATGTAGTGGATGCAGTTCATTGCGTGCACATAGGTGCGCGCCAGCCACTCCATCGTCGCGTCGAACTTCTCCGAAACCTCGTCATAGGACAGCACATCGGCCGTGACGGGCGCCGTCGGCGGCGCGATCTGATCCCCGCTCACCTCGTCACGGCCGCCATTGATCGCGTAGAGCAGCGCCTTGGCCAGGTTCACGCGGGCGCCGAAGAACTGCATCTGCTTGCCGAGCCGCATGGCGGAGACGCAGCAGGCGATGCCGTAGTCGTCGCCCCAGTAGGGCCGCATCAGGTCGTCATTCTCGTACTGCAGGGAGGAGGTGTCGCGGCTGATCTTGATGCAGTAGCGCTTGAAGGCTTCCGGCAAGTTCTTCGACCACAGAACGGTGATGTTGGGCTCCGGCGCCGGGCCCAGGTTGGTCAGCGTGTGCAGCACGCGGTAGGCGTTGCGCGTGACGAGCGTGCGTCCGTCCATGTCCATCCCGCCCACGCATTCGGTCGCCCAGTAGGGGTCGCCGCTGAACAGCGCGTCGTAGTCCGGCGTGCGCAGGAAGCGGACGATGCGCAGCTTCTGCACGAGCTGGTCCATCAGCTCCTGCGCGCCGGCCTCGTCCAGCGTGCCTTCCTTCAGGTCGCGCTCGATGTAGATGTCGAGGAAGGTGGAGATCCGGCCGATGGACATGGCCGCGCCGTTGGCTTCCTTGATGGCGCCGAGATAGGCGAGATAGGTCCATTGCACCGCTTCCTGCGCCGTCTCGGCCGGCCGGGCGATGTCGCAGCCGTAGCGCCGGCCCATTTCCGCGAGGTCGGCGAGCGCGCGCATCTGCTCGGCGAGTTCCTCGCGCGTGCGGATCACCTCGTCGTTCGGCCACATCTCATCCACCTGCGCGCGCTCCTTGCGCTTGGCGGCGAGCAGGCGATCAGTGCCGTACAGCGCGACGCGGCGGTAGTCGCCGATGATGCGGCCGCGGCCATAGGAATCGGGCAGGCCGGTGATGATGCCGGAGTTCCGGCAGCGCATGATCTCGGGCGTATAGGCGTCGAAGACGCCGTCATTGTGCGTCTTCCGGTACTTCGTGTAGGCGTCGTGCACCGCGGAATCGGCCGGGAAGCCGGCGGCTTTCAGGCCGGCCTCGACCATGCGCAGCCCGCCGGCAGGGAATATCGCGCGTTTGAACGGCTGATCGGTCTGCAGCCCAACGATCACCTCGTTGTCGCGGTCGATATAGCCGGGGCCATGCGCCAGCACGGTGGACGGGGTGGCGGCGTCCACGTCGAGGACGCCCTTCTTCCGCTCCTCCGCGAAGTAGGGCTGCAGCTTCTCCCAGACCGCCCGCGTGCGCTGCGTGGCCCCGACAAGGAAAGATTCGTCGCCCGCATAGGGCGTGACATTGCGCATGATGAAATCGCGCAACTCGATCGTGGCCGTCCAGCGCCCCTGTTCGAAGCCGCGCCAGCAGCGGGCCTCCTTCAGGCCGGTCGGGTCGAGGTTGATGCCTTCCATGGCCGTTTCCCTCCGCTTGCTTGTCGTTCGCGCGGGCGCGCCGCGCCCGTTCTCAGCCGGCCTCCGCAAGGACCCTGCGCGTGTGTCGCGCGATCATCAGGTTCTCGTCGGTCGGGATGACGTGCACCGCGACACGGCTGCCGTCGTGCGAGATCCTTTCCGCCTTGGCGGCATTCGCCGCGATGTCGAGATCCACGCCGAGCCAGCGCGAGGCCTCGCACACCGCGGCCCGGATCGGCGCAGCGTTCTCGCCGACGCCGGCGGTGAAGACGATCCCGTCCAGCCCGCCGAGCGCCGCCGCAAGGGAGCCGATGCCGCGCGCGACGCGATAGATGAACACCTCGATCGCGAAGCGTGCCCGCGGCTCGTCGCTGTCCAGCAGGTCCCGGAAGTCGGAGGAGAGTCCCGACAGGCCGAGCATGCCGGAACGGCGGTACAGCAGCGCCTCGACCCCCGCGATGTCGAGGCCGTCCTCCCGCATCAGGTGCAGCACGACGGCGGGGTCGAGCTCGCCGCAGCGCGTGCCCATCGGCAGGCCGTCCAACGCGGAGAAGCCCATCGTCGTCGCCACGCTGCGCCCGGATTGCAGCGCGCAGAGCGAGGCGCCGTTGCCGAGATGCGCCACCACCACGCGCCCCTGCGCCAGCTTCGGCGCCAGGCGCGGCAGCACCGAGGCGATGTATTCGTAGGACAGGCCATGGAAGCCGTAGCGGCGGATGCCGCGCGCCGTCATCTCGTGCGGCAGCGCGAAGACCTGCGCGACCTCGGGGATGGTGCGGTGGAAGGCGGTGTCGAAGCAGGCCACCTGCGGCACGCCCGGCGCACGCTCCATCGCGGCACGGATGGGCGAGAGGTTGTGCGGCTGGTGCAGCGGCGCGAGCGGCGACAGCGTGGCAAGCTCGTCCAGCAGTTCCGGCGTCACGCGGCAGGGCCGGTCGTGCTTCGGACCGCCATGCACGACACGGTGGCCGAGGGCGAGCAACGGCCTGCCCTCCAGCCTCTCCCGAAGCCAGGGCAGCAGGGCGAGCAGCGCCTCGGCCGGCGTGGCGGGCGGGGCGGCGGCGAGGTCGGGCACGGCGAGCGCCGCACCGGCGCCGTCGCGCGCCTTCAAGCCGGGCCTGACGCCGATCCCGTCCACCTGGCCGGCGAGCAGCAGCGCATCCCCCTCGTAGAGCGAGAACTTCAGCGAGGAGGAGCCGGCATTGACGACGGCGACGACACCCGTGCTCATGCCCCGCGCCCCTGCCGCGCCGCCACCAGCACCTGCGCGAGTGCGACCGAGGCCAGCCGCGATTCCACGCTGTCCGCCCGGCTGGTCAGGATGATCGGCACGCGCGCGCCCAGCACGATGCCGGCGCTGTCCGCGCCTGCCAGGTAGCTGAGCTGCTTGGCGACCATGTTGCCCGCTTCGAGATCGGGCGCGAGCAGGATGTCAGCCTCGCCCGCGACCGGGGAGGCGATCTTCTTGATCGCCGCCGCCGCCTTGCTGATGGCGTTGTCGAAGGCGAGCGGGCCGTCCAGGATCGCGCCCGTGATCTGGCCGCGATCGGCCATCTTGCACAGCGCCGCGGCGTCCAGCGTGCTCGGGATGGCCGGGTTCACCGTCTCCACCGCGGAGAGGATCGCGACCTTCGGCATCATGTTGCCGAGCGCGTGCAGCAGGTCCGCCGCGTTCTGCACGATGTCGGCCTTGGTCTTCAGGTCGGGGACGATGTTGATCGCCGCGTCGGTGACGAACAGCGCCTTGGGGTAGCTCGGCACGTCCATGGCGAAGACATGGCTGAGCCGCCGCCCTTTCCTGAGCCCGCCATCCCGCGCGACGGCGGCGGCCATCAGCTCGTCGGTGTGCAGGCTGCCTTTCATCAGGCTGGTCGCACGGCCCTCGCGGCACAGCCGCACGGCGGCGGCGGCGGCCTCGTGCGGTGTCTCGGCCTCGAGGATCTCGCAGCCTGCCAGTTCGGCGCCCGCAGCAGCGGCCGTCTCCTCGATCAGCGCGCGCGGGCCGACCAGGATGGGGCGCAGCGCGCCGCGCCGGGCGGCTTCGACGGGGCCCAGCAGGCTGTCGCGGTCACAGGGCCAGGCGACAGCGGCGGTCAGCGCCGGCAATGCGGCGCTCCGCGCCATCAATGCGGAGAGATGCCGATGGGTGTGGAGTTGGATGTCCGGCCGGGTGCCGACAGGCGAGGTCACCTCGGTCGGCGGCAGGCGGAAGCGGGCCGAGGCGTCGGCCAGGCGTCCGCGTGGCCCCTCCACGACGATCGCGACCTCCGCGGTCTCCGGATCCGGCCGGGCCGCGATGGTGCCGGTGATCTCCACGGCCTCGTCCGGGATGGGCGACAGGCCCGGCCTCATCTCCAGGGCGCGCAACTCGGCGCCCGGGCCGGGCAGGGCGCGCGCCGTGAAATCGAGGATGAGCCCCTGCAGCAGCAACGCCTGCGCCTGGCTGGGCAGCCGATCGAAGGCGGCATCCGGCGCGCCGAACAGGGCGGCGGCCAGGTCGAAGCCCTGCACCCGCAGCACGTGCGTCATGCTGCGCGTCAGGCCAAGCGCCGCGGAGGATTGCGAGAGACCGGTCAGGCAGGCTTCCGATGTCGTCATCATGCTCTCCTGGCGGCCTGTTTCGGTGTCATGCCTTGTCGGCATGCCACGGCCGGCACGCCGGGCTGCGTGCGGCCCGGATCATGTCGCGCATCTCGGCCTCCAGCTCTCGGACGACCCTCTGGTAGTCGTCGAACTCGGCACGCTGCCTTCCATCCGGCAGGCGCCTGAAGGCAGCGAGGCCCTCCAGAGCGAGGCGGTAGTCCTCGCACGCGCTCCGGAAGGCCCGGTCGGCGAGGAAGAGCCGCCTGACGAGAGGGGCTTCCTCGGCAAAGGACTCGAGCGCGCATGCCAGTTCGGGGCACGGAGCAGACATTGGCCGCATGATCCTGGTCCCATCGCGTGCGCGGAGTAGGCGCCGTGGCCGCGCGGGCCGGGTAGTACGTCACCGTAAATGCGGAGCGGGCGCGCCCCGGCCAGGTATGCCCGCGACCGGCCGTTGCGGATGGCGTCCGGCCAGGGGCGGCACGAACTCGGCGGTGGTGGCGAAGCCACTTATGCGCGATAATGCTTATTGTGACATGCGACAGGATAGAGCGGGGAGAGGGACATGGCCGGCGTGGAGGCAGGCGCCGTTCGCGCTGAACTGGATCGGATCCTCGCGTCAGCCGCCTTCGACGCGTCGCCCCGGAACCGGCAATTCCTGCGCTACGTCGTCGAGGAGGCCCTGGCCGGGCGCGGCGACCGGATCAAGGCGTACACGGTGGCCACCGCGGTCTTCGGACGTCAGGCTGACTTCGACCCCCAGCTGGATTCCATCGTGCGGATCGAGGCCGGGCGGCTGCGCCGCGCGCTCGAACGCTTCTATCTGATGGCGGGGCCGGGTTCGGGCCCCAGGATAGCCATTCCGCGCGGTTGCTATGTGCCCACCTTCGAGGCCGAGGCCGATCAGCCGGCCCGCATGCCCAGGCACGTGGCGGGCCGGAGCGGGCCGGCCATCCTGCTCCGCGCCTTCGATGCGGAGGGTGACCAGTCGGCCTATCCGAACTTCACGCGCGGCTTCGAACGCCAGATCATCGTCGGGCTGACGCGCTATACGGAACTCTTTGTCTTCGGTGCGGACACCGCGCTGGCGCGCGAGGAGGGTGGGGCGCCGCTCGACCCGGACTACCTGTTGACCGGCGGGACAAGCTTCTCGGATGACCATTTCCGGGTGGACGTGCTGCTGACCGATGCCAGGACCGGCCGTTCCGTCTGGGGGGAGGCGGTCACGCGGCCGCTTGATCCCGCCGGCATCGTTGCGGCGCGCGACGAGGTTGCCGCGGCCGTCGTGCGTCACCTGGCCCAGCCCTACGGCGCGCTGTACGCGCAAAAGGCGCGGGAGGTGGAAGGCAAGCCGAGCGGCAGCCTCACCGCCTATGACTGCGTGATCCGCTTCTACCAGTATTGGCGCACCTATGACCGTGCCATGTTCGACGTGCTGCGCGGCGAGCTCGAGCGCGCGACGCAGCGGGAGCCGGGATTCGCCGATGCCTTCGCCTGTCTGGCGCTGCTGCATGTCGACGGATACCGCTACGGCTACGCAGGTCCGGGTGAGCGGCGGGACTGCCTGGGGAAGGCGCTCGCGCTGGCGCGCCGGGCGGTCGATCTCGCGCCGCTGTCGAGCCGCAGCCATCTCGCCCTGGGCATGGCCTGGTGGTTCCTGGGCGATGTGGAGAGCGCGCGCTCGTCGTTGGAGGCAGGTCTCGACCTCAATCCGAACGACACCGACATCATGGCCGAGCTGGGCCTGCGCTACGCGATTCTCGCCGATTGGGAGAAGGCCATTCCACGCATCGAAGTCTCCTACGCGCGGAATCCGGCGCAGCCCTCGACGTACCGGATCGGTCTGGCGCTTTGGCACATGTGGCATGGCCGTTTCGAGGCGGCGCTGGCCGAGGCGCGCAAGGTGGACGCGCCGGGCGTGGTCTATGGCCACGCCGTTGTGGCGGTCGCCGCCGCGGAGCTCGGCCTCGATGAGGTGGCCACCGCCGCCATCGGTGCGCTGCTGGCCGTCGATCCGGGCTACCTCTCGCGGGCCGAGGCAGACCTGGTCCAGCGCCATCTGAATCCCCGCCTGGTCCGGATGGTGGTGGACGGCCTGGCGAAGGCGGCAGCAGCCAGCGCGCCGCCGCCATTGGCCCGTACCGGCTGATCCGGGGATGGGCGCCACCGGCACGTCACCGTAACTTACCTTCCCGCGCAGCGCGATTCCGTACCGCCTTCGCGAGGGTGCCGCTATCATCGCGTCCGGAGCGGGTGATGCGCGCCGGTCGCCCGCCGGCAAGACGATGGGGAAGGCACAGCCGACATGGCACTCGATGCATCCAATCTGAGCGTCCAGGCGATCTGGGACACGATCGCGCAGAAGAAGCAGCAGGTGGAGGACGAGCGCCGGGCGGCGCAGGCGGCCGCCAAGGCGGAGCGCGACGCCCTGCACGCCGCCTTCAACGAGCGCGAGGTGCAGCCGGAGGCGCTGCAGCGCATCGCCGCGGTGGTGCGGCGGGCGGTGGAGAACGGCGAGAAGCGCGTCCAGGTGCTGCAGTTCCCGTCGGAATGGCTGCCGGATTCCGGGCGCGGCATCACGAGCCACGACCCCAACTGGCACCTGCGGCTGGAAGGCTTCCCCAGGCGCGCCTACGACTACTACCTCAAGGAGCTTCAGCCGCGCGGCTTCCAGTTGCAGGTCGAGATCGTGGACTGGCCGGGCGGCATGCCGGGTGACTGCGGCTGGTTCCTGAGCTGGAAGCATCCCGAGGAAGGCTGAGTTGGCCCGTCACGCAGGGTGAGGAGCGCGAGGTTGTCCAAGAACAACGGTAAGGACAGGAAGTCGCGGCGCGACGAGGCGGCGGCGCCGGCGGGTGCGCTGCTCCAGGCGAAGCGCAAGGCCGATGCAAAGGCGGCTTCGCCGTTCAAGCCGGACGGGAAGCTCAGCCGCAAGGCCTACGAGAAGGCGCTGTTCGACCTGCATGTCGAGCTGGTGAAGGTGCAGATGTGGGCGAAGGAGACCGGCGCGCGGGTCTGCATCGTGTTCGAAGGCCGCGACGGCGCGGGCAAGGGCGGCACCATCAAGGCGATCACCGAGCGGGTCAGCCCGCGCGTGTTCCGAGTCGTCGCCCTGCCGGCGCCGACGGAGCGCGAGAAGTCGCAGATGTACGTCCAGCGCTACATGCAGCACTTCCCCGCCGCGGGCGAGATCGTGATCTTCGATCGCTCCTGGTACAACCGCGCCGGCGTGGAACGCGTGATGGGCTTCGCGAATGACGAGCAGGTCCACTACTTCCTCAACATGGCGCCGGCCGTCGAGAAGGCCATGGTCGATGCGGGCATCATCCTGCTGAAGTACTGGCTCGAGGTCAGCATGGATGAGCAGACACGGCGGCTCGAGGCTCGGATCGACGATGGGCGGAAGCTCTGGAAGCTCTCGCCGATGGACCTGAAGTCCTACAGCCGCTGGTACGACTATTCCCGCGCGCGCGACGAGATGTTCAAGGCGACCGACTCCTCCTGGGCGCCGTGGTACGTCGTGCATTCGGACGACAAGAAGCGCGCGCGGCTGAACGTGATCCGCCACCTGCTGCACCACATCCCCTACAAGGCGCCGAAGCGCGAGAAGATCGAACTGCCGAAGCGACAGAAGGCCGGCGACTATGTAGAGCCGGACTACCCCTGGAAGGTGATCCCGGACACGGTGGGACAGCCGCCGCGCGCCGGCTGAGCCCGGGCCGGGCGGGAGGCCCGCCATGCAGGACACCGACGCGCTCCTCGCCGTGGCGGTGAGGATCTCCCTCGTCGCGTTCATGGTGGGCTCGCTGCTCGACATGGGCCTCGAACTGCGGCTGCGGGATGCGCTGGCGGGCCTTTCCAACCGGCCATTCCTGCTGCGCGCCCTCGTCTTCGGCTTCCTGGTGGGGCCGGGGCTGGCCTGGGCGATCAGCCGCGTGCTTGGGCTCCATCCCTCCTACGCCACCGGACTTCTTCTCGTCGGGCTGACGCCCTGCGCGCCCTTCCTACCGACCGTTGTCCGGCGCGCCAGGGGCGACACGCGCCATGCGGCGGCAATGATGCTGGTCGCCGCGATCGGCACCGTGGTCGTGCTGCCCGTGGCGGCGCCGCTGATCGACGAGGATCTGGCGGTCGATGCCTGGACCATCGCCAGGCCGATACTCGCCCTTGTGCTGCTGCCGCTGCTGGCGGGGATGGCGGTCTTCGCGCTGGCGCCCCGCATCGCGACGTCGCTGCATCCCTGGGCGAGGTGGCTGGGTGCCGTCGCCGCACTTGCGCTGCTGGCACTGTGCTTCGTCGTCTATGGGCGCAGCATGGCCGCGACCTTCGGGGAGCGGGTTGTCCTGGCGGAGGTCATGTTCCTCGGGCTACTCACGCTCATGGCGTATCGGTCGGGCGGTGGGCTCGCGCAGCGCGAGCGCAGCGTGCTCGGCCTCGGCATGTGCACGAGGAACCTCGGCGCGGCCTTGGCACCCTTGCTTGCCTTGGATGCGCCGGACGACCTGGCGGTGGTCGCCGTGGTGCTGGCGCTGCCCGTGCAGCTGGTCTGCGCGATCATCGCCGCGCGGGTCTTCGCCGGCAGCGCGCCGGAAGGGGAGGCGTCATGCCGGTCTGGCTGATCCCTGTGGCCTACATGATGGTCAGCATGGTGCTTGCCGCCACGCTGCCGCGGCTTGAGTACGCATTCCTGCCCCATGTCGAGATCGGCATCTCCGCCTCCTCCGCGCTTGCGGCACTGTCGGCGGTCGCCTCGGGCATGATGGCCTTGACCGGCATCGTGTTCTCGGTCGCATTCGTCCTGCTGCAGTTCAGCGCCGTGACCTACTCGCCGCGCTTCGCCACCCGCTTCGCGCGCGACCCGCTGCTGTTCCACGCTCTCGGCATCTTCTTCGCGACCTTCAGCCATGCGCTGACGGCGACTGCCTGGGTGGACCGGGAAGGGAAGGGGCAGGTGCCGATCGTCTCATGGTCGGTCTGCATCGCCCTGCTGGTGGCGAGCCTGCTCGTCTTCGCCATGCTGGTCCGGCGCCTGTCCGACCTGCAGATCGGCAACACGCTCCTCTACATCGGCGACCAGGGCCGCGCGGTGATCGCCGATAGCTTCGCTCGCGCCCATGGAAGCCAGTCCACGGCGCCTTCCCCTTCGCCCGATGCGTCGGACGGGCTGCCGAACCAGGTGGTGCGCTTCGAGGGATCGCCGCATTACGTGGAGCGCCTCAACATCCCGGCGCTGCTCGGGCTTGCGCACGGCGCGGGTGGCCGGATCGTGCTGGATTGCGCCGTCGGCGACATGGTGACGAGCGGATCGGTACTGGCGCGCGTCCATGGCGGCACG
Organism: Falsiroseomonas bella; assembly: GCF_003173615.1. Lineage (GTDB taxonomy): Bacteria > Pseudomonadota > Alphaproteobacteria > Acetobacterales > Acetobacteraceae > Falsiroseomonas > Falsiroseomonas bella. The sequence continues at coordinate 28,105 of NZ_QGNA01000003.1, forward strand.
GCCGCGATCCCCGAGGCGGCCTTGCTGCGCGCGATCAGGCTGGGCCGTGAACGCACCTTCGAGCAGGACCCCAAATATCCGCTGCGGCTGCTGGTGGACATCGCGATCAAGGCGCTGTCGCCGGCCATCAACGATCCGACCACCGCCGTGCAGGCGCTCGACCAGATCGACGACCTGCTGCGGCGGCTTGCGCGGCAGAAGCTCGACATCGGCCGCGTGCGCGACGAGGACGGCGTGCTGCGCGTCGTGTTCCCGACGCCGAGCTGGGAGGACTACCTCGCGCTGGCCTTCGACGAGATTCGCATGTTCGGCATCACCTCGATCCAGGTGCTGCGGCGGCTGCGCGCGGCGCTGACCGTGCTCGAGGAAATGCTGGGCGAGGATGAGCGCGCGGGGCCTGTGCGGCGCTACCTCGCCCATGTGGACGCCGCGATCGAGGCGTCCACCCTGGATGAGCTCGACCGCGGCTCGGCCCGCAGGGAGGACCCGCAGGGGCTCGGCCTGTCGCGGACGTGAATCCGCGCGCCGCCCCTACACTTCGGTGTGCACCTGCACGTTGCCCCTGCGCACCGCCGCCTTGAGCGCGGCATGGTCGCGCTCCGCCTGGTCGGCATAGGCGAGGGCGAAGATGCCCATCGCGTCGTCGAACTGCGCGCCAGAGCCGAGATAGCCTGCGATGCCCGTCACATCCGCGCTCTTCGCATGGGCTCGGGCGAGCGCCCAGCCGCAGAGCCTGCCGTAGAGCACCATCAGCTCCGCGTCGAAGGTCTCGACCAGCGGCTTGATCTTCGCATCGCGCAGCTGCCGCACGTAGAACTGCCGGCCGTTCGGCGCCGTGACCCAGCCGAGGAACAGGTCGGAGGCCGGCTGCGTCAGGCGCTGGCCGACCACCACGCGGTGGCCGTGATGCTCATGCTGGCTCCGGCCGGCGAAGGGTTCCAGCACGGAGGCGACCGCTTCCTTGAACTGCAAGAAGAGCGGGTCGTTGGTGGCGGACATCATCAGCACGATCCAGCAGCGCCGGCCGACGCTGCCCACGCCGACCACCTTGATCGCCGCATCCACCACCCGGTAGCGGTCAAGCAGCATGCGGCGCTCCTCGCTCAGCGTCTCGCGGTAGGCGGCGAAGACCGTGTCCAGAGTCTGGCCGAATTCCTTCGCGCGCGCGCCCTCCGGGTGGAAGATCAGCGGCGGCGTGTCGCGGATCGCGGTCCGCCCGCCGACCACGCCGGCGAGCTTCGGGAATTCGAGTTCCGATCCGCTGCCATTGGCAGCCTTGGCGAGCCGCGCCTGCAACCGGTCCTGGGCCGCCTGCGGCAGCGTGTCCATGACGTCCTGCGCCGTGATGCGCGCGTACCAGACATCGAGCGGATGCATCTCGGCGTATTCGCGCAGGCGCTTGCGGTAGCTGCGCGCGCATGCGACCGCCGCCTCCTCGCCGATCTTGTCCGACAGGCGGTTGGAACGGGCGGCGAGCACGAAGGAGGTCACGAGCCGCTTCACGTCCCATTCCCAGGGCGCCGGCAGCGTCTCGTCGAAATCGTTGATGTCGAACAGGATGTTGCGCTCGGGCGTGGCGAAGCCGCCGAAATTCATGAGGTGACAGTCGCCGCAAGCCTGCACGCGGTGACCGGTCGCCGGCGTCATAGCCAGGTCGGCGGCCATGACCGCGGCGGCGCCGCGATAGAAGGCGAAGGGTGACTGCAGCATCCGTCCGTAGCGGATCGGCACGAGTTCGGGCAGGCGATCCGTGTCGGATTCCTGCAGCAGACCGATGGGGTCCTTGCGATTTGCAGGCCGCTTCCAGACGGCATGGGAACTCCGCGGGACCGTGTTGCGAAGCGCCTTTCCCGCTTCGAGCCGTTCGCCGGTTGAAGGGCCATGCGCCTGCGTCGCCCCCGGCGGCGAGACCGAAGCGTCGGCCGGCCGGGCGGGCTCGGCCGGGCGCTGCTTGGCTGCCTTGCTCATCGGTCACTCCTTCCCCTCCGCAGGGGCACAGGGCTGACAAGTGCGGCGGCGGCGCTCCATCGTCCGGCTCCGCCGAGGCAGGAGGCGGCCGCTTCGTCCATGCAGCTTCGCTTAGCGGCGGCGATTGCGCGGGAGAACGCATGTCACAGTAACTTACGTTGGTCGGGGCGACGGAGATGCCGGGCGGCGTACTCGGCCTGCTATGCTTCCGATCGTGCGCGTCGGTCGGTGCCGCGAGGCGTCCTCCTCGTCTCGCCCGCTGGAAGCCCGACCGGCCGCGCACTCCAGGAGGCTGTCCGCGATGTCCGTCTTTTCGCCGTTTCCCTGGGTGACCTACGGCCTCGACGCCTGGCAGCGCTCGGTGCTGTTCCTCGATGTGCTTCGGCAGCGCGGCAACGCCTTCCTGGAGCGCGAGGATGATCCGCTGCGGCACGTCCTGACCTTCGGCTTCGAGATGGTGATGGACGGGCGCAACCTGCCGCGGCCCGTGAACTACTGGATCGCGCGCGTGGCGCCGCCCGACGGCGCGCCGCCCACGGATCCGCTCGCCCGGCCCTTCATCGTGATCGACCCGCGCGCCGGCCACGGCCCCGGCATCGGCGGCTTCAAGGCCGACAGCGAGATCGGCGTCGCGCTCCAGGCCGGCTACCCCTGCTACTTCGTCGGCTTCCGCCCCGATCCGGAGCCCGGCCAGACGATCGAGGACGTCGTCCGTGCCATCGTCGCCTTCGTCGAGGAAGTCGGACGACTGCATGGCGACGCCGAGGGCAAGCCGGTCGCCATCGGCAACTGCCAGGCCGGCTGGGCGCTGCTGATGGCTGCGGCGATTCGGCCGGAGGCCTTCGGCCCGCTGATGGTCGCCGGCTCGCCGCTCTCCTACTGGGCGGGCGTGCCGGGCAAGGCGCCGATGCGCTACCTCGGCGGGCTGCTCGGCGGCTCCTGGCTCACGGCGATGACGGGCGACCTGGGGGGCGGCAGGTTCGACGGCGCCTGGCTGGTCAGCAACTTCGAGAGCGGCAATCCCGCCAACACATACTGGACCAAGCAGTACGAGGTCTGGGCCGATGTGGACAAGGCGGCCGACCGCTATCTCGGCTTCGAGAAGTGGTGGGGCGGGCATGTGCGCCTCAACGCCGAGGAGATGCAGTTCATCGTGGACCAGCTCTTCGTCGGCAACCGGCTGGCGACGGGCGAGCTGACCTTTTCGGACGGCACGCGCGTGGATCTGCGCGCGATCCGGTCGCCCATCATCGTGTTCTGCTCGGAGGGCGACGACATCACCCCGCCGGCGCAGGCGCTGTCCTGGGTGACGGACCTCTACGAGAACCTCGATGACCTGCGCACGCATGGGCAGACCATCGTCTACTCCGTGCATGGCAGCATCGGGCATCTGGGCATCTTCGTCTCGGGCGGCGTGGCGAAGAAGGAGCACAACGAGTTCGCCACCAACATGGACATGATCGACGTGCTGCCGCCCGGCCTCTACGAGGCGGTGCTGCACCCGGCGCAGCAGCATGCGCGGCCCGAGCTCGCCGGCAGCGAGTGGCTGGTCTCGATGGAGGCGCGCGGGTTCCAGGAGCTGGCGCAGCATGGGGGCACGGACCGCGAGGACGAGAAGCGCTTCGCCGCGGTGCGGCGCCTGTCGGAGACGAACCTCGGCCTCTACCGGCAGTTCGCCCGGCCCATGGTGCGCGCCATGGCGACGCCCCCGCTCACCTGGGCGTTCGAGCAGCTGCACCCTGCGCGCCTGTCCTACACGCTGTTCTCCGACCGCAACCCGGCGATGGCCTGGGTACGCTGGGCTGCGGAGCTTGCGCGGTCGAACCGCCAGCCGGTGACGGAGGACAATCCCGGCCGGACGGCGGAGCGGCAGGTCTCCGAAGTGATCACGCGCATGCTCGAATCCTACGGGCGGCAACGGGACGAGCTGGCCGAGCGCTTCTTCCAGGCGTTCTATGGCTCGCCGGCCGTGCAGGCGCTGACCGGTGTGGCGGCCGCAACCGCGCCGCTGCGCGCGAGGCCTGGCCAGAGTCCGGAGCATCAGCGCTTCATTGAACTGGCGACGGCGGGGCTTCGCGCGGCGATGACCGAGGGCGGCGTCCCCGAGGCGCTGATCCGCGCGCTGATCTGGGCGCGACTGCCGGCGGCAGGGGTGGACGAGCGCTCCTTCGCCGTCATCCGCCGCGTGCGCGCGGCGGTGGGGCGCGACGCCTTGTCCCTCGCCGACTTCAAGCGTGCCGTCAGGTGGCAGTTCCTCATGCTGCTGCTCGACGAGCGACGGGCGCTGGAGACCTTGTCCGACCTGCTCCCGAACGACCCGGAGGCGCGGGCCGAGGCGCTTGCGGTGGTCCGCAGCGTCGTGGAGGCGACTGGCGCGGTGCCGGATGACATCGCGCGGCGCATGCAGGAGATCGAGCGCATCTTCGTCGGGGGACCAGTCATCGGTTCCGCCAGCCTGGCCGTGCGCCGGATCCGTCCCGCCCCGCGGACCGCCTGACGCGCAGGGACGGGCGGTCGCCGGCGATGGGGCGCCCGTTCGACCTGCCCGCAAGCCTCGCGCGTGCTGCGCCGGGCAGCGCCGCGCAACCGTCCCCCGACCGGGAACAGATCGGCAAGTCGGCAGCGGTCGCCGCCATCCGCAGCTTCCTCAACTCCTTCCTGCAGCGCGAGCTGTTGAGCGAGCAAGGGCTCGCGCCGGGAGCGGAAGCGTCCTGGCCGCACGCAGCGCCGCCTGAAAAGGCAAGCGCCTCATGATCCGTTGTGTCGACGCCGCGCCGTGGCCCGCATCACCACGCGGAGGAAGGCGCGCGGCAGTGCGCGGACACGGCAGCAAGGGCGAGCCGCGCCGATGACGCGGGAGGCACCGCTCCGGCCATCCGCTAGCCGCGGCGGCGCGCGAGCGTTCTTCCCGCCGCTGCAGTGGCTCCGGGACTGTTCCCTGCCGAGCCTGCGCAGCGACCTGGTCGCGGGCGTCACGCTCGCGGCCTATGCGTTGCCTGTGGCGCTGGCCTACGCCACGCTCGTCGGCCTGCCGCAGCAGATGGGCGTCTATGGCCACATGCTTGGCGGGCTCGGCTGCGCGCTGCTCTGCTTCCTGGCCTGGGCGCTGCGGCTCAGTGTGCTGACGAAGCTGATCAGCGACAGCATCCTGATCGGCTTCAAGGCCGGCCGAAGCGCGGATGGCGATGTTCGCCTTCGTCGAAGGCTTCTACGACCCGACCAGGCGCCACTCGGCCCTGGGCTACCTCTCGCCCATCGAATACGAAGCCAGCGTCATGGTCGAGAACAACTGATCCCTACCCGCCGACCGTCCACGGAAGCGGGGTAACTCCGACTCCCGCTTCAACTCAGAGCGTCGGCACCACAAGGGCTGCGGCAAGGTTCGCCAGCCGCATCCCCGTGGCACGTCGGGCTTCAGCCCTGTCAGCGTCCGACCTGCTCTCCGCTTGTCAGCGGCCACCCCGCTCGAGATTCCAGACCACCGGGAAGCCGAAGTCGATCACGCCGCGCAATTCCCGGCGCCAGGCCGCTGGCGCGCGGAACTGGCCTGCGATCGGGAACGTCGCCTGGGCGATCGCCACACGGTTCAACTCCCCCGCGAGTTCCTTGCGCCGCGCCGGATCGCCTTCCGCCTCGAAGCGTTCGATGAGCGTGGTCATCTCCGCATCGCAGTAGCCCCAGGGCTGGTTGTTCGTGCAGTTGAAGCCCACCCCCATGTTGGACAGCGGGTCCGACATGTCGAAGCCTGTGTAGACCACCGGCACGAGGCTCCAGCCGCCCTGGTCAAGCGGCTGGCGCTGCACCCAGCGTTGCGCAATCGAGGACCAGTCGGACCCCTGCACATCGAGGTTGAAGCCTGCGCGCTTCAGCCGGTCGATCAGCACCAGGCCGAAGGGATTCAGCAACGCAGAGTCCAGCGGATGCAGCAGCACCACGCGCTCGTTGTTGTAGCCCGCCTCCCGCAGCAGCGCCCGCGCGCGATCGAGGCTCGGGTCGGCGATCGGCTCGCTGCCACGATTGGTCTCGAACGGCGTGCCGCACATGAACATCGAGGCGCAGTCGGGCCTGCCAAGTTCGGCGAAGCCGGCGCCGGCAAGGATCTCCCGGCGGTCGAGGCATTGCTGCACCGCGCGGCGCACCAGCACCTTGTCGAAGGGCGGCTGGTAGTGATTGATGCTGACGCCGTAGAGCATCTCCGCGATGCCGCTGGCCTCGGAGATCACGATGTTCCGGTCGCGCCGGAACAGCGGCAGGTTGTCCACCGGCGCGTATTCCAGGTAGTCCACCTCGCCCTGCTGCAGCGAGGCGGCGCGGAGCGCGATGTCGGGCATGGTGATCATCTCCACGCGCTCCACCTTCGGCACCTTGCCGCCGGCAAGCCCGTCCGCCGGCTCGTCGCGCGGCACGTAGCGCTCGTTCTTCCGGAAGAAGGTGCGCTCGCCCGGGATCCACTGGTCGCGCAGGAACACGAAGGGGCCCGATCCCATGATCTCGCGCACGGGCTGGGTCGGCGGCGTCGCGCTGGCGATGCGCGCCGGCATGATGAAGGGCGTGTGCACGGAGGGCTTGCCCAGCGCCTCGATCACGCCGCCATAGGGCCGCGAGAGTCGCAGCACGAAACCGTCGCTGCCGGCGGTGGTGAGCTCCGCCGTGGCGGCCATCAGGCGGCGCCCGATGGAATCGCGCGCGCCCCAGCGCTTCAGCGAGGCGACCACGTCCTCCGACGTCACCGGCGCACCGTCATGAAAGGCGAGGCCGGGGCGCAGGCGGAAGGTCCAGGTGAGGCGGTCCGCGCTGACGTCCCAGCCCTGCAGCATCTGCGGGCGATACCCGCCCTTCATGTCCATGCCGACCAGGTTGTCGAAGACCAGGTAGCCGAAGTTGCGCGTCACGAAGGACGGGCTGGAGATCGGGTCCAGGTTCTGCAGCCCGACATTCACGACGAAGCGGAAGGGTCGCTCGCGCGACTGCGCGAGGGGAATGCGCGGCGCGGCGAGCAGCGCGGCACCGGCGGCAAGGCCTTGTCGGCGGGTGAGCATCATCGGCGTTTCTCCTCGGTTCTCAGCGTTGCGTGGCGACCCAGGCCTCGGCGACCTGGGAGCAGGTGGCGAACCAGACGCCGTCGAAGCCACGCATGAAGGCGATCATCTCGCGCAGCAGCGCGATTCGGCTCGGGCGGCCGCTGACCTGGGGGTGCATGACGAGGTTGAAGTAGCCGCCCCAGCGATGGATCTCGCGGAACTCCTCCTGCCACACCTCGCGGATGTGGCTGTTGGTGAAGATCGGCCGCGGCGACTTGATGGAGAACAGGGCGAAGGGCGCATCGTCCAGGCTCCAGTGCCAGGGCAGCTCGACGACATTCGCGCCATCCGGTGTGGAGATCCGGTAGGGATTGATCTCCGACATCATCGAGCTGTCGTAGAGGAAGCCGTGCTTGGCCAGCAGGCGGATGGTGTTGTCGCTGGTCTCCCCGGCGGGCGAGCGATAGCCCTTCGGCACCACGCCCAGAACGCGCTTCAGCGACTCCAGCCCGCGCTCCATCTCCTCCGTCTCCTTCTCGGGGAAGGCAGGGTCGATCCAGGCGTGGGAGTAGCTGTGGTGGCCGATCTCGTGACCGTCGCGAAGGATCATCTCCGCGCGGTCGGCGTGGTTCTCCACGGTCCAGCCGGGGATGAAGAAGGTGCCGGGCACGCCGGCATCCTGCAGCGTCTCCAGGATCTTCGGCACGCCGACGCGCGCGCCGTATGTGCCCTGGCTGAGCGTTCCGGGACGCTGCGCATTCGCCGGATCGCGTGAGAGCCAGAGCGTCTCCGCGTCGAAGTCGAAGGTCAGCGTCACCGCGATGCGCGCCCCATCGGGCCACTTCACGCTCATGTCCATGCGTTCTTCTCCACTCTCATTCCGGCGGCGGATGGCGGGCTGCGAGCCAACCACCATCCACGGCGATCACCTGGCCAGCCACGTAGGAGGCATCCTCGGATGCCAGGAAGGCGACGACGGAGGCGACCTCCTGCGGCCTGCCGGCGCGACGCAGCGGCGTCGGGTCCAGCACCGCGCGGCGGTAGTACGGGTTGCGCAGATGGCCTTCTGTCATCGCCGTCTCGATCACGCCGGGGGCGACGGCATTCACCGTGATGCCCTGCGGCGCGAGCTCGCCGGCGAGCTGGCGGGTGAACTGCGCGACGCCCGCCTTCGCCACGGCATAGGCTGTGGTGCCGGGATGGCCCGCGATGCCGAAGATCGAGCTGACATTGATGATCCGCCCGCCCGGGCGCGGGAGGTGCGGCATCACGTCGCGCGTGACACGCAGCACCGCGGCGAGGTTCACGTCGAGGAAGCGGTCGATCAGATCGTCGTCGGACTCCGCCAGCGCCCGCGAACCGCCGATGCCGGCATTGTTCACCAGCACGTCGATGCCGCCGAAGGCATCGAGCGCGGCCTGCGCGATCGTCTGGCCTGCTCCGGGCGATGCGACATCCTGCGGCAACGGCCTTGCACCGAGGCGCGCTGCCGTCTCGGCCACCGCTTCCTCGCGATCCACCAGCAGCAGGCGCGCGCCGTCGGCGGCGAGGCGGGCGGCGATGGCGGCGCCTATCCCGCGCGCCGCGCCCGTGACGATGGCGACGCGGCCCGCCAGGTCAGGCAAGCCGCCCACCATCCACGGGCAGCGCGATGCCGGTGAGATAGGAGGCTTCGTCGCTCAGCAGGAACAGCACCGCCGCGGCAACCTCGGCGGGCGTGCCGAAGCGGCCCATCGGGTTGCGCGTGCGCGTGTATTCCTCGCGGGCTGAAGCCGCATCGCCGGCTTGCGCAAAGCTGTCTCGCAACATCGGCGTCTCGATCGGACCTGGGCAGACGGTGTTGGCGCGCACGCCTTTGCCGACATGGCCGGCGGCGAGGCTGCGCGTCATCAGCACCACCGCGCCCTTGCTCGCGGAATAGGCGGGGAAGACGGCATTGCCGGCGAGGCCGGCGCCGGAGGCGATGGTCACCACGGCACCACCGCCCGCCGCCTCCATCCGCGGCACCACATGCTTGAGCGCGAGCCAGGTGCCCTTCACGTTGACGGCGAACAGGCGATCCCATGCGGCTTCGCTCACTTCCGTCAGCGGCAAGGTGGGGCCGAGGATGCCGGCAGCGGTGACCAGCAGCGTGACGGAACCCAGGCGGTCCAGGGCGGCTGCTGCCCGGGCCATGTCCGCCTCCACGGAGACGTCGACGACGAGGCCCTCGGCCCCCGGGCAGAGTCGGACAACGTCCGACAACGCCGTCTCATTCCTGTCGAGAAGCAGAAGCCGCGCACCCTCGGCGGCGAGCCGCACGGCCACTTCACGGCCGAGCCCGGATGCAGCGCCGGTGACAACTCCAACACGGCCGACGAAGCGATCAGCTCGTGCCATCCGCCCCTCCGACTTCGCGGCGCACCGGGCCGCGAGTTTCTGCTTCGCGCTGACGATGCGAACGCTACGCACGACCCGACGTGCTGTCAAACAGCCTCTCTACGTCAACGTGCTGGACTCATGGTCACAGCCGCGGCCGGATACGGGGAAGCCGCGCGGATGCCGGATGATGCGTGGCGAAAAGGGATCTGGCGGATGGTCTGCTGCATGCCGGCGGCGGAGGTGGCCTGGGTGAGGGTCGCTTCCGTCCGCGCCGCGCGAGCGCGCGAGATAGCCGTCGGATCCGTGCGGAACTTGACGGTCCGCCACGGCAGATCCTACCGTCCGATCAGCGCACGTGACGCGCGCAATCCGCAAAGACCTTGCGCCTCCACGCTCTTGCGCCAAGGCCGGCGCGGGCGGAGGGAACAGGGTGAGACTGCCGCCGCGCTACCATGAGGCGATCGACCTTCACGCGCTGTGCGAGGAGTTCCCGCCCGCACCGGAGTTCTTCGACACCGTCTGGCGTCTGTCCGAGGATGCGTTGCGCGCCCGGCAGGAGGCAGCGTTCCGGCGCCAGATCGCCCGCGCCTGGGAGGTGCCCTTCTACCGACGGCGCTGGTCCGCCGCGGGGCTGGAGCCCGGCGACATAAAGGGGCTCGACGACCTCGGCCGGATCCCGACTTTCTCGGTTCACGACATGCGCGAGAGCCTGGCGCGGGATGCTCTCTGGCCCGACTACATGGGCGTGGACCCGGAAGCCGACGATCCGATCCCGCTGGTGTTCCAGACCTCGGGCGGCACCACCGGCCTGCCGCGGCCGATGATGTTCGCGCCGCGCGACCGCGAGGTGATGAACATCGTGAGCGGCCGGCGCCTGTGGATGCAGGGGGTGCGGCCCTTCGACCGCGTGCAGGTGATGCTCTCGCTCGGCCTGCCGAATGGCGGGATCCTGATGCGCGAGGGTATCCAGAAATACACCGGCGCGGTGCCGATCATGACCGGCGCGGGATCGCAGACGCCGACGCGCCGGCAGATCGAGCTGATGCGCGCCTGGCGCACCACGCACCTCATCGGCTTCCCCGCCTATCTCCGCCATGTCGCGCTGGTGGCGCGCGACGAGCTGGGCCTGGATCCGCGCGAGTTCGGGCTGCGCGGGCTGATCAGCCATCTCGGCGTCGAGGACCGCGGCGCGCTGGAAGCGCTGTGGGGCGCGCCGGCCTACGACACCTACGGCATGAACGAGTTCGGCTCGGTCGCCTGCGACTGCGCCGAGCGGAACGGCATGCACGTCTTCGAGGACTGCTTCGCCGTCGAGGTGCTGGCCGAGGCGGCGGATGGCGCGCGGCGTCCGGCAGCGCCCGGCGAGACAGGCAGCGTGATCGTCACCACGCTGTTCCGCCACATCGCCCCGATGATCCGCTTCGACACCAACGACATCTCCGCCTTCATGCCCGGGCGCTGCGCCTGCGGCGCCACGCATCGGCGGCTGGACGGCATCCGCGGGCGCGCCGACGGCATGGTGAAGCTCCGCGGCGTCAACGTCTTCCCGGAAGCCGTCGGCGCGCTTGTCGCCGCAGATCCGCGCGCCAGCGGCGAGTTCATCTGCGTCGTCGAGCCCGGCGAGCGCATGACGGTGCGCGCCGAGATGCACGACGCGAGCGTGGACGACACGGCCTTCGCCGCGGCGCTGCGCCAGAGGCTGAAGGAGGCGCTCTCCGTGACGCTGGAGGTGGAGGTCGTGCCGCGTGGCAGCCTCGCACCGCTCACCGGCCTCGACAGCACGTCCAAGATCCGGCGCCTGCTCGACCTGCGGACATCATCATGAGCGGAAGCTTCATGCGTATCCTCGACTGCCATTCGCACTGGGGAACCGAGCGCGGCTATCTGTTCCGCACGCCGGAGGCCCTGGCGCGGCAGGAAGCGATATGGCGCACCAAGGTGGAGTATTTCACCGAGGACGGCATGTGCGACGAGTTCGTGCGGCACGACACCCGCGCCATTCTGGACCTTTCCTATCCGAAGTTCTGGCCGATCGAACGCATGCGGGAGGAGCACGACTACGCCTTCGACCTGGCGCGTCGTCGTCCGGACGCCATCGCCGGTCATTGGCTGCAGTTCGATCCTCGCCGCGCCTATGAGTCGATCAAGGAGTTCGAACGCGCGCTCGGCGCGGGCGCCGGCTTCGTCGGGCTTTGCGTGAACGGGCAGGTCACGGGCGTCCCGCCCAGCGATCCGCGCTGGGACGTGTTCTATCAGGCGGCGCAGGCGGCAGGCACGCCGGTGATGATCCTCACCGGCCTGACCGGCATCGGCCAGGGCCTGCCGGGCGGCGACGGTATCGAGCTCGACAACGGGCATCCGCGGCACATCGACCATGTTGCGGCGCGCTATCCCGGACTGCGGATCCTCGCGGCTCGTCCGGCCTGGCCATGGCAGGACGAGATGCTGGCCGTGCTGCTGCACAAGCCGAATGTGTCTTATGAGCTGCATGGCTGGGGGCCGCGCCGCTACAGCCCGGAGTTGCGCAAGGCGATCGCCACTTGGCTGCAGGATCGCGTCATGTTCGGCTGCGACTTCCCGGTCCTGCGCCACGCGAAGCTGATCGAGGACTGGCAGCGCATGGGCTTCGAAGAGGAGATCCTCGCCAAGGTCCTGCACCGCAATGCCGAGCGCTACTTCGGTCTGGGAGAGGAAACGCGATGAAGAACGCACTGACGCGCCGTGCCGCGCTGCTGGCGCCAGTGGTCGCCGGGATCCTGCCCGCTCCCGCCTCTGCGCAAGGGGCCTTCCCCAGCCGGCAGGTGCAGATCGTGGTTCCGTTCCCGCCGGGCGGCGCGACGGATCTGATGGCGCGGCTGCTGACCGAACCCATGGCGCGGGACCTCGGCCAGCCCGTCATCGTGGAGAACCGCGCAGGCGCCACCGGCGCGATCGGCGCAACAGCCGTGGCCCGCGCGACGCCGGACGGCCACACGATCCTGATGGGCACGGCCAGCGTGAACTCCGTGCTGCCGGCGGTGCGCCCCGATGTCGGCTACGACACGCTCACCGACTTCGCGCCCGTCGTGCTGGTTGCGAGCTTTCCGAACATGCTGGTGGTCTATCCGGACGTTCCGGCGCGCACCGTGCAGGAGTTGATCGCGCTGCTGCGCGCGCGCCCCGATCAGCTGACCTTCGCGAGCAGCGGCATCGGGTCCTCGATCCACCTGGCGGGCGAGCTGTTCAAGCTGATGACCGGCACGCAGATGACTCATGTGCCCTATCGCGGCAGCGCGCCCGCTGTGACCGATCTGCTCGCCGGCCGCGTCAGCATGATGTTCGACAACATGACGACGGTGTGGCCGCATGTGCAGCGTGGCGCATTGCGGGCGCTCGGCGTCACCAGCGCCGGACGTTCCTCGCTTGCGCCCGAAGTGCCGGCGATCGCCGAGGTGCTGCCGGGCTACGAGGCCACCTCCTGGGTCGGGCTGATGGCGCCAGGGCGCACGCCGGAGGCGGCGGTGGCGAAGCTGGCGCAGACGGCCGGCGCCGCCTTGGCTCTGCCCGCCGTCCGGCAGCGCATGACGGAGCTCGGCGCCGAGCCCGGCGGCGGCGGCCCCGCCGAGTTCGCGCGCTTCCTGCGGGACGACGTGGAGAAGTGGAAGCGCGTGGTGCGGGATGCCGGCGTGAAGCCGACGTAGGTGCCGGGCACCCGCGGCTTCGGCTCACGCGCATCCACCGACCTCAAGCCGGGGCGTAGTCCACGAAGAAGGTGGCGACCAGTCGGCCTCGAGCCGGGTCTGGCGACAGCAGCGACGTGTCCTCGATCACGCCGCTGTGGAGGGTGCAGCTCCGGTAGGCGAGCACGCGGTTGAACCGGGCGGCGATCGCCGCGGTGCGGGCATACCCGGGGACGTCGGCGCCGGGGTATCCATCTTCGGGCCGCAGCCTCGCCAGCCCCGCAGTGCGGGCGGCGATGTAGCGTTCGCGCGTCTCCGGGCCGACCTGTTCGAGGCCGGTTTCGACCTGGCGATAGAACGCGGTGCCGCCGAATGGCGCTCCGCACAGGAAGTGCATGATTGCCACCCTGTCCGGCCGCGCGACATCGATATGCGGCACGCGCTGCAGCGGCGTGAGCTCGGCAGGCGATAGCGTCACCATCGAGAAGCTGCACTCGAAGCGCACGACCTTCATCGTGCCGCCGCCGAGCAGCCTGTTCACGATGGGATTGTGCAGGCGCGCGATCAGAGCCCGGGCATAGGCCGCCGGCAGACCGGCGCGGAGGCCCGGGAAGCTGCCCGGCGGCATCGCCTGCCACGGCCGTACGGCGCAGGCGGCGCCGCGCAACGCCGCGGCGCCCTCCGCCACGTCGTCGATCACCAGCACCGGCTCACCCGACGCTCCCACGGGAACGACGTCGATCGTGAGGGACGGCGCGATCGCGAAGGCCATGACGGGCAAGGTTGTCGAGTTCGCTTCGACGGCGCAAGCTTCATGCCATGCCTCGCGCGCCCCTGCGGCACGGCCTGGTCAAGCGAGCGGATAGCGATGCGTGAAGCGATGCGGGTGGTGATTGCCGGCGGCGGCTCGGCCGGCTGGATGGCTGCGGCGGCGCTGTCGCAGTATTTCGGCACGCGCCTGTCGGTCAGCCTCGTCGAATCGGAAGAGATCGGGATCGTCGGTGTCGGCGAGGCGACAATCCCGCAGATCCGGCTGTTCAACGCGGGCCTTGGCCTCGACGAGCGCGCCTTCCTGCGCGAGACCATGGGCACGTTCAAGCTCGGCATCGAGTTCGTCGGCTGGCGGCGCGACGGCATGCGCTACTTCCACGGCTTCGGCGAGGTCGGCCGGGCCATCGGCCTGGTGCCGTTCCACCATTACTGGCTGCGCTACCGTCGGGAAGGCGGCACGCTGCCCCTCGACCGGTTCAGCCCGAACACCATGGCGGCGCGGGAGAACCGGTTCGGCGTGCCCGCCGGTGGATTCGCGGCGCGACTGCCTGCCTCGGCCTATCATTTCGACGCGACGCGCTACGCGGCGTTCCTGCGCCGCTACGCCGAGGCACGCGGCGTGATCCGGCGCGAAGGGAAGATCGTCAATGTCCGCCTCGACAGCGAGAGCGGCTTCGTCCGCGGGCTCGACCTGGCCGATGGCGGACAGCTCGAAGGCGACCTCTTCATCGACTGCTCGGGCTTCCGCGGGCTGATCATCGAACAGGCTCTGGCGTCCGGGTTCGAGGACTGGTCGCACTGGCTGCCATGCGACCGCGCCCTGGCCGTGCCTTCCACCGGCGATGGCAAGCTCGAACCCTACACGCGCTCGACGGCGCGCGAGGCAGGCTGGCAGTGGCATATCCCGCTGCGTCATCGCACGGGCAACGGACATGTCTATTCCAGCAGCTTCACCAGCGACGACGAAGCGCATCGCGTGCTGCTGGCGAACCTGCCCGGCGATCGGCTCGCCGATCCGCGGCCCTTGAGCTTCCTCACCGGCAAGCGCCGGGAGATCTGGAAGAAGAACTGCATCGCGCTGGGGCTTGCCAGCGGCTTTCTGGAGCCTCTCGAATCGACCAGCATCCACCTGATTCAGGCTGGCATCGCGCGGCTTCTGTCGCTCTTCCCGGATCCGCAATGCGACCCGGTGCTGGTACGGGAGTTCAACCGGCAGCTCGACTGGGAATTCACCGCCGTGCGCGACTTCCTGATCCTGCACTACCACGTCACGGAGCGAGACGGTTCGGAGTTCTGGCGCTACTGCCGGGCCATGGCGATCCCCGACAGCCTGCAGGAAAAGCTGGAGATGTTCCGCACCTCTGGCCGGATCGTGCGGCAGAACATGGAGCTCTTCGACGTGCCGAGCTGGCTGCAGGTGATGTGGGGCCAGGGGCTGCGGCCTGCGGGGCATCACCCGATGGTTGATGCCGCCTCCGCCGCCGACCTCGCCGGCTACATCGCGATGAACGAGCGTGAGACGAGCGAGCAGGTCGCGGCCCTTTCGGACCACGCATCCTACCTTGTGCGGCTGGTCGGGGACGAGGGATCGGTCCCCAGCGAGCAGCCGACGGCGCGCGCCGCGCGGTAAACGATTATGCTGTGCATGTCGCGCCGGCGCACCGAGCCGCTGGCGGGCCGCCCGCCGCTCCGCCGCCGCGAGGGAGCTCAGCCGGGCTGGGCGGCAGGTTCGGTCTTGCGCGCCCCCATCTTTTCCAGGAGCTCGGGTTCGACCAGCCGCGTGATCAGCGGATGGAGCCGCAGTTCGCCCGACTTCGCCACCTGACGGAAGCTGGCGATCACCGCGGCCGTGGTGGCCTTGTCGGTCGCGACGACGTCGAGCAGCCAGTTGATCGGGCCGCTGGTCCAGTCCTCGCCCTTCAGCCGGACTGGGAAGACGCCGGCCTTCACCTGCTCGCGGATGCGCGCATCGACCTCTTCGGACACGCTCGCCCATATCGCGAAGCCGGCCATGTCGGGTGCGGGCGCCGCGTCGGATTTCGGCGGGTAGGCGATGGCCAGGCGGTCGCGCAGCATCGGGTCGAGCACGAGGTGCTGCAGGTCGGCCAGCATCTGCGAGCGGTAGCGCGGCAGCATCATCATCGCCATCACCGCCTTGCCGAAGTTCTCGCGCACGGCCGACCGCACCTGGGCGATCTTGCGCGCCACCTCAGGGTCCAGCTGCTGCGCCGCCGCGGCGCCGGCGGCAGCGGAGCCCTCGGCGGAATCGTTCGTGCCCGCGTTCATCGGCGTTGCCCGTACGGCTGCGTGGCGGCGAGACGCGACAGGACGGTCATGAAGCCCGTCGACGGCCTCTGCGCGCCACAGGATCGGATGCCTGGGGACGGTGACGCTGGCTGGTCAGGGATGTCAAGCCGGTGCGTTCGCCGACTGTTCCAGAGCTTCGTTGACCGGTCCGGTCACGAACAATTACAGTCGCGATCTGGGGTTTGATACGCAACGTCCGCTTTCGCCGGCGGGCGTATCGGTGAGCGACCCGTCGGTCGCGACCGTCCGAGCATCGATGCGCGGCCGCCTTGCCGGCAGCTGCGCTGGCGTGCCGGTACAGGGAGGCGTTCGTACATGGCCATCGGTCGCGACCTGTATCTCGCCATCCTGGCCCTGGATACTTACAACAGGGACTACGAACAGGTCGTTAAGCTCAGCGGGACCCATATCGGCGACGCGCGGATCCTGTCGCGGGACACCGACCTCGGCCTGACGGACGCGATCTTCGACACGTGGAAGAGCCAGGGATTCCACGGCGTCGCGTACGACAGCAGCGCGACCTCGATCGGCACCGATATCGCGATCTCCTACCGTGGCACGAATTTCGACTTCTCGTCCGATCCGGACGGCCTCGGCTCGGCCGGCTGGCGTGACATCGTCAACGGCTGGAGCGTCTTCGCCGGCGGCACCGCAGGACAAGCCGCGCTTGCCCTCGACCTGTACATCGCGGCGGCCGGGCCCGGGGCGGACCTGCGCGCCGCAAGCATCTCCACCACCGGCCACTCCTTGGGTGGCGGCCTCGCTGGCCTGGTGGCCGAGACCTACAATCGCGGCGGGCTGCTGTTCGACCACATGCCGTACAGCGCGGCGCTTCTCAGCCTCTACGTGCAGGCGCAGTTCGACCAGACGCTGCTGGATCGCTACTTCCAGGGCCAGGATCGCTGGCCCGCCTCGGACGCCGGAATCAGCGTCTTGTCCACCGAGGGCGAGGTGCTGAGCGCGCTGCGGCTTTCGCTCGCCGGCAGCATCCCATCCTTCGGCGGTCTGCGCAGCCCGGTGACGCTGCACTCGATGGCGCTGCTGGTCGACCTGATCTGGGCACGGGACAATGCCCGCACCGACTGGCAGCCGATCGGCAAACAGCTCTGGAACGCGTATTTCGACGCAGCCATCGCCGACACGCTCACGATTCCGGCGAGCCTGGTCGGGCCGACCGGCGCCTTCGCCACTGTCCTGCAGTCCGCCATCGCCTACTCGGCGCTCGACAGCGGAGAGCGACCCTTTGGCGACACGGCGATCTGGTCGATGTTCGGCGACGCGGATCAGCTCGGCGCCGTCGTGGGCGGAAGTCCGGCCACCTTCTTCGGCCAATACGTCCAGTTCGAGGTGAGCATCGGACTTGCCGGGATCCAGGTGTTCAAGGACGTCAAGCAGACCCTGGCCGACCTCCTCGTGCAGTTCGCCGGGGCGCTGGCGATAAGGGACATCGAGGGCAACGCCGAAGCCAGGCGCGGCATCCTGGACCTCTCGGACGACGAGCAGATCCTCGCCCTCGACGCGTCGACGCATCTCTGGGAAGACCTGCTGGGGCCGGGCATCAAGCCCCTCAACATCCAGAAGTTCCGCGACACCTACTTCGCCCAGACCGACGAAGACTGGGCCGACACGCTGCTGCGCTGGACCGGGCTGCGCACGCTCGATGACATCGCCAAGGTCGGCTGGCAGGCCGACACCGCCGACATCTTCGACCGCTACCACATGCGGACGCGCGACGACGTCACCTCAATCATGCTGCCCGAGCGCAGCTACGGGCCCGCCACCGGCACCGGCAACGCCGCCAGCGTGGACCTGTTCGTCGGCGGGACGCTGGACGAGACGATCCTCGGCACGACCGGCAACGACCTGATCTTCGGCTCGGGCGGCGCCGACAGCATCGATGCCGGCGACGGCATCGACTTGATCAACGCCGGCACCGGGGCCGACACGATCACCGGCGGCGGCGGCAGGAACCTGCTGATCGGCGGCGATGGCAACGACACGCTGACCTACGAGGGCAGCGCGGTCGGCAACGTGCTGACCATCATCATCTCCCCGGACATCGCCGACGAGGGCTTCGGCCTGATCGACCAGAACACCGTGCAGGTGCAGGTCCAGGGGGTGAATTCCGGCGGCGATTCGCTCGACGACATCGTCTTCGGCGTGGAGGAGCTGCGGCTCGGCGACGGCGCCGACGATGTCCTGATCCGCAAGGAGAACCAATTCGACCTGTTCCGTGATCCGCTCGTCATCGACCTCGGCGGGCCGACCGGCGCCGGCGGCGACGGCGACACCCTCCGCTTCGGCACGCGCGACCTGCTGTTCTTCGAGGACCAGGGCGTCTTCTACCGCAATGGCTACATCCAGACCGCGATCCCGGGCTCCGGCTTGCTGTATGGCGCCACCAGCCTTCTCTACGCCGGCCAGCCCCTGGCGGTGAACGGCCTCCTGCTGGCCGAAGAGTTCCTTGTCCCCAGCGACAAGGTCCGGTTCAAGGGCGTCGACAACGTCGAGCTGACCGACAAGGACGACCGCTTCGTCCTCGACAGCAGCGACGACGGCAGCCATTCCGGCAGCGGCGAGATCAAGGGCAACAAGGGCGACGACGTCTTCTACGTCACCAACGTCCCCGATGGCGACCTCACCCTCGACGCGGGCGAAGGCAACGACATCATCATCGTCACGGACGGGCAGGCGGTCGTCACCGCGGGCGGTCTCGGCCGCGACGTGATCATCAACGCCAGCGAGGGGGGGCAACTCTACGGCGACCTCGTCAACGGCACGCTCGTCGACGAGAACGGAACCGTCACCGCCGTTCCCGACACCAGCGAGAACGCGGACCATTTCTGGTTCGCACCCGGCACGACCATCCTCGACCCGCAGAAGAACGACATCCTGTCCTTCTACGGGGTGCCGCTGACCGGCGGCGATGCAAGCGCGACATCCGTCGCCTGGGCGCTCGCCGGGCCCACCGGCGCGATATCCGGCGCGATCCAGAGCGGCTTCAGCTTCTTCTCCGTCGCGGTCATGGGCTCCACCTTCGGACTGCTGAAGACCTACTTCGACACCTGGCTGCCCAACATCGTCTACCTGGTGACCGAAACGGCCGACCAGAACGGCCGGGTCAAGATGGCGATCATAAACCAGACCGACCTGCTGTTCCGTCTTGCGACAGGCGACCAGGCGCTGCCCACCCAGCAGGATTTCGGCGATGGCCGGAGCTCCCTGACCGGCGTGCAGGTGATCCGGAACTTCGACTTCGAGGCCGGCAATTTCGGCCTGGGCGATGGGCTGTTCTTCGACGAGCTGAGCGGCCTCAGCACCTTCACGCGGAGCCTTGCCAACGACACCGGCAGCTTCGGGATGCTGTTCAACTTCCCCAGCATCTTCGGCGTGATCATGGGCGGCCTCGGCGCGGCCGCGGAGCTGATCAAGCTGACGCCGGCGATCGGCATGGTGCTGCAGGTCTACGAGAAGATCGCGCTTGTCGATTCGGCCGCATGGCTGGCTGGCGCGGCCGTGCGCCTTGCCAAGAACATGCATTGGGCCGCCGGCGCAGACCCGCTGGTCATCGACCTCGATGGCGACGGGCTGGAGACGCGTGCCGTCGATGACGGCCAGGTCTTCTTCGACTTCGACAACGACCTGTTCTCGACACTCACGGGCTGGGTCTCGCGCGACGACGGCTTCCTCGTCCGCGATCTCAACGCCAACGATCGCATCGACAACATCGGCGAGATGTTCGGCAACCAGTTCGAGGGCGGCTACCAGCACCTCGCGCGGCATGATGCCGCCGAGAACGGCGGCAACGGCGACGGGCGGATCTCGGCGGCCGATGCGATCTGGTCGGAGCTGCTCGTCTGGCGAGACCGGAACGGCGACGGCATCACGGATGCGGGCGAGTTGCTGCCCCTCGACTCCCTTGGCATCGTGTCGATCCGCCTGGACGCCCAGGGGCTCGACATCGTCACCCCCCAGGGCGCGCGGCTGATCGGCACGAGCGAGATCGAACTCGCCAGCGGTGCCACGCGCCGCATGTACGAGGCGATCTTCGAGACGGTCGAAAGCTACAGCCGCTTCGCTGGCGAGGCGGGCCGGGCGCCATGGCAGGCCAACCTGAAGATCGACGCCAAGGGCATCGGTTCCGTCACCAACCTCGCCGTGGCCGCCGCGAACGACATCGAGCTCGGTGAGATCCTGGCCGACGCGGCCGCGACGATGACCGAGCCTGACTTCCTCCAGCTCCGCAAGCAGGCGGGTCCGGTCCTGTCCTACTGGGGCCAGACGCTGGAGACGACGCGCGAACTGATGCCAGTGCTGCTCGCGCATGCGGACGACGGCACGGTGACCCTGGCGGATCGCGGCATCTACGTCGAGGACATGGCAGGCGGGTTCTGGACGCTCGCGAGCGGTGCGCCGATCCGGGACGCGGAGGGCAACGCCATCGCCCGCCCGACCCTCGAGCAGGTGCTGGGGCAGGCCGCTGCCAGCGGACAGCACTGGCAGCTCGAGCAGGCCTGGTCGCCGGCCAGCCGCGGCAGCGCGTTGCAGTTTCGCGAGCCGGCACCCTATCTCATGCATGTCGCCGATGGCCGCGCGGTGATCGACGACTACGGCATCCGGGATACGGATGGCAGCTGGCGCCTGGCCAGCGGTCGCGCCATCCTCGACGCGGACGGCAACACGATCCCTGCCCCGACGGTCGCCGACATCCTCGCCCAAACGCGCGCCGCCGGGCAGGAATGGCGCACCGAGGAGATCGGATTCAATCCGTACGCCGATCTCCCCGTTGATGTCATCGCGGTCCGCATCACTGACGGCATCACGGTTGATTACTCGGTCGAGGTCACCGACCCGGACGGCAGCTTCCATGTCTGGGCGCGCAACCTGGATCGCGCGCTGGAGCTTCAGTTCAAGACCGGCGATTCCCGCGAGTTCAACCTGCGCAACTACGCGCTCGACTTCGACACGCTGGACGAGGTCGGTACGAGCGACGACAGCACCTATCGCGTCGAGCTCCTGACCCCCGGCCAGTTCCATTTTGCCACCAGCCTCGCCGGCCTCGATTTCCAGCCGGCGATGCTGACCGCGACGCTCGACGGCGCGACCGGCCTCATCGACTACCGCGTCGTCGAGGGCGGGAGCTATTCTCAGTCGACGGAGGAGTACCGGTCGGTCATCGAGCCGATGATCGAGATGGTGGGCGTCTCGATGACGCAGTACCTGCTCGCCGCCAGCCGCCTCGCGGTGCGCATGGCGCTGCAGGGCGGGCTTTCCGAATTCGCGCGCGAACTGACCTACGACGTGGATGCCGACAAGTACCGCCCGACCGGTGAGCATGAGCTCGCCCCGATGTTCCAGGCGATCTTCGAGGGCGCACCGCTGACGAACCAGGATGACGCGGTGCAGGATTACTTCTCCGCCTGGGCGCTCATCCTCTCCCAGGTCTATCCCGACTACAGCCCGCGCGATCCCGACTACATCTTCGACACGAAGCTCGGCGTCGACCAGCCCTTCGTGTTCCAGATGCTGCTGGCGGCCTACGAGAGCGTTCCCGTCGATCTCGACCTGCCCGCCATCGCGAATGCCTTCGGCATCGAGGAGCGCAAGATCGTCGAGCACCAGCCGACCGACACGGTCGTGCGGGGCCACGAAGGCGCGAACTTCTTCGTGCTGTCGGAAGGCGACCAGACGGTCATCGGCAGCTATGAGCCCGGGGCGCAGGAATTCAATCGCGACGTCCAGGCGGACATCTACTACGTGGGCGCCGACAGCGGCGACGACCACATCTACGACCTCGATCTCGGCGACACGGATCAGCTCCGCTTCGCCCTGATCGACTCGGATCAGGTAAGGGCGGTGCGCGACGGCGAGGACCTGATCCTCTTCTATGATTCCGGCGCGCACTTCATTCGCATCGTCGACCAGTTCCTCGGCGAGCTGAACCCCATCCTGGACAACGGCACGCGCCTGCAGACCGGCGTGGACGACATCGTTTTCGCGGACGGCGTGGTCTGGAACCGCTACCGCATGGCCTTCGCGGTGGTCGATTTCGAACGCGCCGCCATGGACGAGGCGGACGCCCATTACGGCTCGGGCTCGGGCGACATCTTCTTCAGCGGGCGCGGGAACGACTATCTCAGCGGCGGCGCCGGCGGCGACACCTACATCTACCAGCCCGGCGACGGTCGGGACGTGATCGACGACCTCGGCAACTTCTCCTTCGGCCCGATCCAGGCCGGCATGGACTTCCTGATGTTCCGCGGGGACATCACAGAGGACACCGTCCGGCTGACACGCGACGGCGCCAGCGAGAACCTCGTCATCACCATCCTCGACGCGGAGGGCAACCCGACCGGCGACAGCCTCGAGCTCGTCGGGCAGTTCGGCGGCGTGCGCCTGAACCTCGGCGCCTTCAGCGAGCTGATCGGCGCCGATGACGGGCTGGACTTCATCGCGCCCAACCTGATCGAGAAGATCATCTTCGAGAAGGGCTCGACGCTCGACTACGCGACAATCGTGGAGCGCGTGATCGCCAATGCCAGGACGGACGGCGACGACGCGATCTACGGCATGCTCAACGACAACACCCTGGATGGCGGCCGGGGCGACGACTTCCTGACAGGCCGCGAGGGCGTCGACACCTATGTCTACGGGCGCGACTACGGATCGGATGTCGTGCTGGACAGCGACTTCAGTTCCTCGCTGTTCGGTCCGAAGCTCGACATCCTGAAGCTGACGGACGACCTGCGCTGGACCGACATCGAGTTCCTCCGCGACGGCAGCAGCGACACCCTGCGCCTGCAGGTCGCCGGCACCGACGACCAGCTGGTGCTGACAGACTTCCTCGAGGAGATCCTCCTCGTCGGCTACTTGAACCTGATCGAGACGATCGAATTCGCGGACGGCACCGTCTGGAACCACCTGAAGCTGCTGCAGCACTACGTCGACATCGCCAGGACGGATGCCGACGACACTATCTACGGCTTCGAGACGATCGCCGACCGGATCGACGGCGGCGCCGGCAACGACCGTCTCGAAGGTATGAGCGCGAGCGACACCTACGTCTTCTCAGCCGGCTACGGGACGGACACCGTCTTCGACACGGAAGGCGACGACCGGATCGAGTTCCAAAACCTGCTCTCGGGCGATATCGAGTTCTTCCGGACCGCGCTCGACCTCATCATGACGATCCGCGGCACGGGCGACCGCATCGTGCTCGAGAACCAGTATGTGCGGGAGGGCCAGCAGCAGCACGCGGTCGAGCTGTTCCAGTTCGGCGACCGGACGCTGGTCTATACCGACTTCAATCCGGAGGACATCGACCTCGTCGGCACCAATGCCGGCGAGACCATCATCGGGTCGCACTTCGCCGAGACGCTCGACAGCCGCGGTGGCGACGACCTTCTCGTCGGCAAGGATGGGGGCGACACCTACCTGTTCGACGTCGGCTACGGCCAGGACACGATCAGCGACGTGCGTGCCCGCGCCGCCTGGAGCGACCGGCGCGGCATCATCGTGCCCAAGGACGACGTCGTCCGCTTCGGGGACGACATCACGCAGGACAACGTCGCCTTCACCCGGGACGGGAACGACCTCGTCGTCTCGGTGGCCGACCGCGTCGACACCCTGCGCATCCGGAACCAGTTCCTCGACACCGACAGCGGCGTCGAGCGCTTCGAGTTCGCCGATGGCGGCTTCCTGCTGATCTCCGACGTCGAGGAGGCGCTGCAGATCGAAGGCGGAAACCGCGGCGACAACGTCATCACCGGTGGTCTCGACAGGCCCAACACCCTCGACGGGCGCCAGGGCGACGACACCCTCATCGGCGGCAACCTGGCGGACATCTACGCCTTCGGCGCCGACTACGATTTCGACAGGATCATCGAGCGCCCCGATGCGACGGGCGTGATCGACATGGTCCAGTTCGGGGCCACGGTCACGCGCGACGTGATGAGGATCGGGCGCGACGGCGACGACCTCGTCATCGATCTCGGCAACGGCGCGGACGTACTCACCATCGTTGGCGGTCTCGCTGGCACCGGTGTCGAGGCCTTCCGCTTCGCTGACGCCACGGTCCTGACGCTGGACGAGATCATCGACCGGATGCTGACCGGCGGGACCGGTGACGAGCAGCTCCTCGGGCTGGATGGGCGAAACGACACGATCTGGGGCGGCGGCGGATCGGACGCGCTTGTCGGCGGCGGCGGTGACGATACCTACCGCTTCGGCTACGGCGACGGTACCGACAGCGTCGTCGACACTGGTGGCAGCGACCGCCTGGTGTTCGGTCCGGGTGTCACCGCGGAGCTCGTGACCTTCGAGGCGATCGGCGGCGATCTCCTCGCGACCCTCGCCGGCACCGGAGAGCGTATCGCCGTGATCGGCGGCTATCGCGCAAGGGCGGTCGAGGCGTTCGTCTTCGAGGACGGCACGACCCTGTCCATTGCGGCGGTGCGCGAGATCATCCGCTCGGCCCGCTCGAATGCTGGCCAGGATATCCTCGACACCGGCGACTTCGTGGCGGGACTGAACCTGGTGCCCGGCGCCCAGCACGACCTTGTCACGCTGTCCCAGGGCAGCGTGGTCGTCGTCAGGACCGGGGATGGGATCGATCGGTTCGAGATGGGCGCCGGCGCGACCACCGCCACCATTCTCGCGCCGGACGCCCCGAGCAACACCGTCAAGACCCGGCTCGCCGATGGCGCGAGCGATGATCTCGTCGTCACCTTCCTGGGCGGCGATCAGCTGGTGATTGCCGGCGCGCTCGGTTCAGGCGCGGTGCCAACGATCGCGTTTGGCGATGGCGTGTCATGGGGCGTGGCGGAACTCGTCCAGGCGTGGATCGACGCGCAGCTTGGCGCCGGGGACGACGTGGCACGCGGCAGCGACCGGGCCGATACGCTGGAGGGCGGTCGCGGCGACGACCAGCTGCGTGGTGCGCGCGGCAACGACCTCTACCGCTTCACGCGCGGCGACGGCCAGGACGTCATCGAGGACGAGCAGGGCCTCGATCGTCTTCAGCTGATCGGGTACCGGCCGGACGAGGTCCGGGTCGAGCGGCTGGCCGCGGGGCGCGACGACCTGCTGCTGACATTCACCGACAGCGACGACGCGCTGATCATCCGCAATGCCGCGATCGATGCCGTCGAGTTCTCCAACGGCACGACCTGGACGCGGGACACGCTGCTCGACCTCGTCAATGCGGTGGGCTCGGACCTGGATGACCTCCTGATCGGTACGGGCGGAGACGAGGCCTATCGTCCGGGCTTCGGGAACGACCGGGTCATCGACGGCGTCGGCAACGACGTCTACGCCTTCGCGCGCGGCGACGGGCAGGACCGCATCGAGACGCGCGGCGCCGCCGACGGCTTCGGCGTGATTCGCTTCGGCATTGGCATCGCCCTGGAGGACGTCGCCTTCAAGCGCGATGCGGAGGGGAACCTCATCCTGACGATCGCCGGCGGGGACGACCGGCTGGCGCTGGTGGATCCGACGGGCGATCCGGATGCGATCGTCGGCACGCTGGCCTTTGCTGACGGGCGCACGCTCTCGATTGCCGCGATCTCGCGGGCGATCCCGGCGACCAGCGGCGATGACCATGTGATCGTGCCCGCGGCAGCCACGGTGACGGGGGGCGGGGCGGGCACCGAGGTGTTCGGTCTCGACGGAAATGACTGGCTCGAGACCGGTCGTGGCGCGGACATCCTCACCGGTGGGCGCGGGCACGACCTGCTCCAGGGCCACAGTGGCGGCGACACTTACTTCTTTGCGCTCGGCGATGGGCAGGACACGATCGCCGATGTCGAGCTCGCCACGGACGGCGTCGTTGATCGGGTCCGCTTTGCCGCCGGCATCGCGCCGGCCGACATCCGGATCCTGTCCGCCGGTCCGCGGGACCTCGTGATCGGTGTCGGCGGCGGGGATGACCGCATCACCATCCGCGACATGTTCGTCGCGACAGGGCGCGACGCACGGATCGAGGAGTTCCTCTTCGCGAACGGCACCGCCTGGTCTCTCGCCGAGATTCTTGCGCGGGCCGGGGCCGGCGGGGCCGGCGACGACAGCATCGATTTCGGCACCCAGCTCGCCTTCGACGCGGTGCTCCACGGTGACGCGGGCAATGACCGACTCGCCGGTGGGCGCGGCAACACGATCTACGTCTTCGAAGCGGGAGGCGGACGCGACGAGATCGTCGAGGCCGGCGGCTTCGCCTTCTCCAACGACACGCTCCGGTTCGGCGCGGGGATCGAGGCCGCGGCGATCGTTGCTATTCGAACCGGCAACGATCTGCTGCTGCGCTTCATCGGCAGCGACGACCAGGTTCTGGTGCGGGATCAGTTCGCCTTCACCTTCGTGCCGATCGAGAGCTTCGCCTTCAGCGACGGGACGACGCTGACCGCGAGCGACCTGGCCGGGCTGCTCGTTACGGAGCAGGAGGCGCAGCGGCTGCTCCACCCGAGCGTGCCGGATGCCGATCCCTTCACCGATCCGCTGTTCGCCCGCCAGCATGCCGGCGGCGTGGGCGAGGAAGGCGGCGGCGAGGGCGGCGGCAGCAGCGGGGTCGGCTCTGACAGCCAGCCGCGCACGCTGACCGGCACGCCGGGCGAAGTCGATACCTTCGAGTTCTTCGTGCCTCTCGTCAACGATGCGGCGCGCCTTGTCACGATCACCGGCTTCGAGATCGGCGATCTCGGCGACAGGCTCGACATCCGCCTTGCCGAGGGGCTGTCCGGCGAGGTCGTCGCGCGGCAGGAGGGTGCCGACACCTACGTCTACTTCATGGACGAGGGCGTCTACAGCTTCGATGCGGGGCGCCTGCTGATCCGGCTGCAGGGCGTGAGTCTTTCCGCGCTTTCGCTCGGCAACTTCAGTGGAGCGCCTTTCTCCGCGGCGATCGCGCAGACGATCCCCGGCACGGCTGCGGCCGAGTCCCTCGTCGGGGGTTGGGGCACCGACACGCTCCTTGGCAATGACGGCGCGGACACGCTGACGGGCGGGACGGGCGCGGATTCGCTGAGCGGCGGGGACCGGAGCGACCTGTATCGCTTCGCGGTCGGCTTCGGGCAGGACGTTGTCTCGGACAATGGCTGGTCGAATGAATCACCGGCGGATGTGGTGGAGTTCGGGGAGGGGATCAGCCGCGACGACCTGCGGGTTCGGGCGACGGACACGGACCTGATCGTGAGCTTCGTGGGCAGCGAGGACACGATCCGGATCGCCGGCACGATCACCAACGCCAACAACCGCATCGAGACGCTGCGCTTCGCGGATGGCAGCACGGTGAGCCATGCGGAGCTGGTGGCGATGGCCTGGGCGCCGAGCGCGGCCGACCAGCGGCTGTTCGGCAGCTACGATGCGAACAGCCTCGATGGCGGCGCGGGCACCGACACGCTCCTTGGCAATGACGGCGCGGACACGCTGACGGGCGGGACGGGCGCGGATTCGCTGAGCGGTGGGGATCGGAGCGACCTGTATCGCTTCGCGGTCGGCTTCGGGCAGGACGTTGTCTCGGACAATGGCTGGTCGAATGAATCGCCGGCGGATGTGCTGGAATTCGGGGAGGGGATCAGCCGCGACGACCTGCGGGTGCGGGCGACAGACACGGACCTGATCGTGAGCTTCGTCGGCGGCGAGGACACGATCCGGATCGCCGGCACGATCACCAACGCGAACAACCGCATCGAGACGCTGCGCTTCGCGGATGGCAGCACGGTGAGCCATGCGGAGCTGGTGGCGATGGCCTGGGCGCCGAGCGCGGCGGACCAGCGGCTGTTCGGCAGCTACGATGCGAACGGCCTCGATGGCGGGGCCGGGACCGACACGCTCCTTGGCAATGACGGCGCGGACACGCTGACGGGCGGGACGGGCGCGGACTCGCTGAGCGGCGGGGACCGGAGCGACCTGTATCGCTTCGCGGTCGGCTTCGGTCAGGACGTTGTCTCGGACAATGGCTGGTCGAATGAATCGCCGGCGGATGTGCTGGAGTTCGGGGAGGGGATCAGCCGCGACGACCTGCGGGTTCGGGCGACCGACACGGACCTGATCGTGAGCTTCGTGGGCAGCGAGGACACGATCCGGATCGCCGGCACGATCACCAACGCGAACAACCGCATCGAGACGCTGCGCTTCGTCGATGGCAGCACGCTGAGCCATGCGGAGCTGGCGGCGATGGCCTGGGCGCCGAGCGCGGCGGACCAGCGCCTGTTCGGCAGCTACGATGCGAACAGCCTCGATGGCGGCGCGGGGACCGACACGCTCCTTGGCAATGACGGCGCGGACACGCTGACGGGCGGGACGGGCGCGGATTCGCTGAGCGGCGGGGACCGGAGCGACCTGTATCGCTTCGCGGTCGGCTTCGGTCAGGACGTTGTCTCGGACAATGGCTGGTCGAATGAATCGCCGGCGGATGTGGTGGAGTTCGGGGAGGGGATCAGCCGCGACGACCTGCGGGTGCGGGCGACCGACACGGACCTGATCGTGAGCTTCGTGGGCAGCGAGGACACGATCCGGATCGCCGGCACGATCACCAACGCCAACAACCGGATCGAGACGCTGCGCTTCGCGGATGGCAGCACGCTGAGCCATGCGGAGCTTGTGGCGATGGCCTGGGCGCCGAGCGCGGCCGACCAGCGGCTGTTCGGCAGCTACGATGCGAACAGCCTCGATGGCGGGGCGGGCACCGACACGATCTTCGGCAATGACGGCGCGGACACGCTGACGGGCGGGACGGGCGCGGATTCGCTGAGCGGTGGGGATCGGAGCGACCTGTATCGCTTCGCGGTCGGCTTCGGGCAGGACATTGTCTCGGACAATGGCTGGTCGAATGAATCGCCGGCGGATGTGCTGGAATTCGGGGAGGGGATCAGCCGCGACGACCTGCGGGTGCGGGCGACCGACACGGACCTGATCGTGAGCTTCGTCGGCGGCGAGGACACGATCCGGATCGCCGGCACGATCACCAACGCCAACAACCGCATCGAGACGCTGCGCTTCGCGGATGGCAGCACGCTGAGCCATGCGCAGCTCCTTGCGATGGCGGCGAATGACGGAGACCTGGTCGGCGGCGGGGTAGGCCCCGACTCGCTGCCGGGCGGAACTGGCAACGACACCCTGTCCGGCAGTTCCGGCAACGACACCCTGAGGGGCGGTGCTGGGTCCGACAGCCTCCAAGGGGCTGATGGTGCCGACCAGCTGCTCGGCGATGCGGGCCATGACACGCTCGATGGCGGGGCCGGGCCCGACCTGTATGCCGGCGGCGCAGGCCGTGACATGTTCACCGACGCGGAGGGCGACGACACCTACGGCTTCGCGCCGGGCGACGGCGACGACCGGATCACCGACCGAGGCGGCAGCGATCGGATCGTCTTCGCCGCGGGCATCGCGCCCGGCGATGTGACGGTCACGCTGCGGGGCGGCAGCGACGTCATCCTGCGCATCGGCGCGGGCGAGGACCGCATCGAGGTGCTCGGCGCGATCGGCATCGCCTTGAACGTGATCGAGCAGATCCTGTTCGAGGACGGCACATCCTGGAGTCCGGCGGATCTCTTCGCCCGCGCAAATGTCGGGACCGATGCGGCACAGCTGCTGTACGGCGGCGAAAGCGGGGACACCGTCGATGCGGCGGGCGGCGATGACACCCTTGAT
Source organism: Falsiroseomonas bella (assembly GCF_003173615.1). Taxonomy (GTDB): domain Bacteria; phylum Pseudomonadota; class Alphaproteobacteria; order Acetobacterales; family Acetobacteraceae; genus Falsiroseomonas; species Falsiroseomonas bella. The sequence continues at coordinate 57,836 of NZ_QGNA01000003.1, forward strand.
GGACGCGGCGGCAATGACAGCCTGACGGGCGGTGCCGGCTCCGACAGCCTGCTGGGCGGCGAGGGGAATGACACCTTCGACGGCGGCACCGGTGGAGACAGCCTGGTCGGCGGCCTGGGGAACGACATCTTCCGCTTTGCCGTGGGTCAGGTCAGCGCCGTGGTTTCAGACAGCGGCGGATCGGACGCTGTCGAACTCGCTTCCGGCATCCTTGTTGGAGAGCTGGCGGTCAGCGCGCGAGGCAATGACCTCGTGCTGCGTATCGGCGATGGCGAGGATCGCATCATCCTTGCCGGCGTGCTGTCGGGCGCTGCCGCGGTCGTAGAGGAGATCCGGTTCGCGGACGGCACAGTGCTGGCCCATGCGGACCTGGTCACGCTGGCGGCAGCGGGTGCCGGCGACGATCAGACGCTCATCGGCAGCGTGCTGTCGAACGACATCGCCGGCGGCGTCGGCGACGATTCCATCGACGCCCAAGGCGGCAACGACACCGTGGACGGCGGGACGGGCGCGGACACGATCATCGGCGGCGCGGGCGACGACGACATCGCCGGCGGATCCGGGATCGACCAGATCAGCGACGTGTCCGGCAACGACACCTATCGCTTCGCCCTTGGCGACGGGCAGGACGCGATTACCGACCTCGGCGGCACCGATGCCATCGTGCTTGGTGAGGGGATCGCTGCCGGCGATGTCTGGGTGAGCCAGACGAACGATCTCGACCTTGTCATCCGGCTCGCCGGCACGGAGGACCGCATCCGCCTGGTCCGCGCGCTCACCGAGACCGGCACGGTGATCGAGGCGCTGCGCCTCGCCGACGCAAGCGTGCTGAGCTTTGCCGAGCTGGTTGCGATCTCCCAGCGCGCCAGCGACGGAGCCGATGTGATCTTCGGCACGGGTCTCGACGAAGACCTCGAAGGTGCGCGTGGCGACGATGTGCTCGGCGGCTTCGCGGGCAACGACACCCTCCACGGGCAGAGCGGCAATGACTCGCTGCTCGGAGGCGCGGGCGAGGACGTGCTCTCCGGCGGCGGCGGCATCGACACGCTCGCCGGCGAGGCCGGGAACGACGTCTATCGATTTGCGCCGGGCGACGGGCAGGATCTGATCCAGGACAGCGGCGGTGTCGATACGATCGAGTTCGCCACCGGCCTGTCCGCGGATGCCGTCTTCGTCCGCAAGATCGGCACCGCGCTTGAACTGCGCTTCGACGGCGTTGAGGATCGCCTGACCATCGCCAATGCCGTGACTGGCGGCGGCACGATCGAAAGTGTCAGCTTCGCGGACGGCACCGTCTGGGACGCGGCGGAGCTGCTGCGCCGCTCGACCGCCGGCACGCCCGGCGACGATGCCTATGCTGGCACGGACAGCGGAGATCAGCTCGTCGGTCTCGGCGGGAGTGACACGCTCACCGCGCTCGGCGGCAGCGACAGCCTTGATGGCGGCGCCGACGCCGACAGCCTCGATGGCGGTGCTGGCGGGGATGAGCTTCGCGGCGGCACCGGCAATGACATGCTGGTGGGTGGCGCAGGCCCCGACACCTATGTCTTCGTTGCAGGGGACGGCCTCGACACCATAAGCGACCTTGGAGACGCCGCGACCGACACGCTGCGGATTGAGGGCTTTGATCCGGAAACCCTGCGCTTCAGCAGGACCGGTCCCGACGGGGGCGACCTCACCATCCGGTTCAGCGGCAGCACTGACCGGATCGTCGTGACCGGCGCCTTCGCCGCGGGGGAGGCGGGCAGGGTCGAGCAGTTCGTCATCGCAGCGAGCGGCACCATGCTGACGCTTGCCGAAGTGCAGGCGCTGGTGCAGCCCGACATCGGCATCGACGGCCAGGTCCTTTCCGGCGATGCCGACGACAACGTCCTTCTCGGCAGCGATCTTGCCGACTTCATCACGGGCGGCGACGGCGCGGACACCCTGCTCGGCGGTGGCGGCGACGATGTCTTCGGTGATATCGCCGCGGACGGAAGCACCGACCCCATGACGGGCGGCATGGGCCGCGATACCTACCGCTACCTGCCGACCTTCGCGATCGCCGATGTGATTGCGATGGACGTGATCACCGACTTCGTCCCCGGCGAGGCGGGTGACATCATCCGCCTCTTCGCCAGCACGCCGAACCCGTTCGTCAGTGGCCGCCTGCAGCTCCGCCAGTCGGGAGCCGACACGGATGTCGTGCTGTACGACGAGGCCGGGATCGGGCGCGCCGTCCTGCGCCTTGTCGGCGTCGATGCGGACGCGCTTGTTCCCGCGAATTTCGGCGGCGTCGAGCTTGAGCTCGACTCCTCTCCCATCCGCGACGGCGAGGACGGCAACGCCATTTCCGGGGAGCCGCTTCACGACCTGATCTTCGGCAATGGCGGCGACGACACGATCAACAGCTTCGGCGGAAGCGACACGTTGGCGGGGGGCGCCGACGACGACCTCATCTCGGGCGGCTTCGGTGACGACCGCATTGCCGGCGAGGCCGGCCACGACAGCATCACCGGCGGCGCCGGCAACGACATCCTCTCGGGCGGTCCGGGCAACGACACGCTGATAGGCGGCGACGCGGATGCCGAGTTTGCTGGCGCGGACATCTTCTCGGGCGGCGCGGGCGACGATGTCCTGGCTGGCGGGGGCCAGAACGACATCTACGTGTTCGGGGCGAATGACGGTCACGACGCGCTCTCCGACGAGGGCGGCAGAGATCGCATCGAGTTCGCGGCCGGCATCGCCGCCCAGGACATCGCTGTCATTCAGCGCGGAGGCGATCTCGAGCTTCGTGTCGCGGAGGGATCGACCCGCATTCGCTTGATCGGCGCGGCGGAGGCATCGGCGGACGGGATCGAGACGATCCTTTTCGCTGACGGCGCCAGTTTGGACCGCGCCAAGCTCTTCGAACGGGCGATGGCCGGAAGCGATGACGATGACGTGCTCGCGATCCTCGCCGGCAACACGATCGATGGGCTGGGCGGCAATGACGAACTGACCGGGACCAGCGGCGCCGACACGATCCTCGGGGGAACCGGAGACGATCTGCTGCGCGGCGCAGGCGGGGACGATGCCTATGTGTTCCGTCGCGGCGACGGCCAGGACGTGATTGCCGACACGGAGGGCGCGAACGTCATCATCCTGGGCGCCGGCATCGCCCCTGCCGATCTTGGCGTGGTCCGCGGGCGCGAGACGGTGGTGCTCGAACTGTCGGGCACCGGCGACCGCATCGACCTCGGCTGGAGCGCCGATCCGGCGATGGCGATCCGCGAGGTGCGGTTCGATGGTGGCGAGGTCTGGGCCACGGCGACACTTGTCGCGATGGCGCTGGCCGCAAGCGCCGGTGACGATGTGATCCACGGCACCGATGGGCCGGAGACGCTCACGGGCCTCGTCGGCGACGACCGCCTGCTCGGCAAGGGCGGCGACGATGACCTGGCTGGCGGCGCCGGGGTTGATCTGCTCGAGGGTGGGCTCGGCGACGACATCTATCGCTTCGCGCCCGGCGACGATCAGGACCGCATTGTGGATGTCAGCGGCAGCGCCGACGTGCTTCTGCTGGCCGCCGGGATCTTGCCCGGGGACATACGCGTCGCGCAGAGCAGCGACGGCAGCGCGATCATACTGCACATCGGCGGCGACGGCGACCGGATACGGATCGAGGACGCGCTCACAGGCGGCCGGATCGAGGTCCTGCGGTTCGCGGACGGCACCGAGTGGGGCGTGGCAGACCTGCTGCTGCGCGTCCCCACGGCGCTCGACGACTTCCTGTTTGGCGATGACGGTCCGCAGACATTGGCCGGCGGGCTCGGTGACGATCGCATGTCGGGCGGCGGCGGCTCAGACGAGTACCGGTTCGCTGCCGGTGACGGTCGCGACATCATTCGCGACAGCGCGACCTCGCTCCTCGATCGGCTGGTGATTTCGGGCTATGGCGCGGCGGACCTTGTCGTCACGCGCCTCGGCCGAGAGAGCACCGACGTCGCAATCGGCTTCGCCGGCAGTCGCGACCAGATCATTGTCGTAGACGCCCTGGACATCCACGGCCGGGGGATCGAGGAGTTCGTCCTCGGCGATATGATCCTGAGCACGGCCGACATCGCCGACCTGCTCGTCGATGCGCAGGTGAGCAGCGGCGACGACGTGATCTTCGGTTCGGCCGGCGCCGAAACCCTGGCCGGCGGGCCGGGCGACGACCTGATCGTCGGCGGAGGCGGCGATGATCTCTTCCGCTACGCCCGCGGCGACGGCGATGACCGGATCGACGCGCGCGGCACCGGCCATAGCGTCATCGCGCTTGCCGACTACACCGTTGCGGACGTGGCTTCCGCAGTGCGCGGCGGTCCGAACAGTCTGGATCTCGTCGTGACCTTCGCGGAGGGCGGAGACCGGCTGCTGCTGGTCGGGGCGCTTGGCGGCCCCGGTTCGGCGCAGGACAGCCTGATCATCCACTTCGCCGATGGCACATCCTGGGACCGCTCGGCCATGCGTGCCAGGGCGATCGAGGACATCGAGGGGCTGGGCGACGACAATATCTATGGCTTCGATGGTGCGGACCTGGTCGACCTGTCGGGTGGCAACGACTTCGCATCCGGCTTCGCCGGCGCGGATCGCTTCGTCTTCTCGGCCGGGGACGGTCACGACCGCATCGAGGACAGTGGCCTTGGTGCGCATGAGGTGGACATCGTCGAGTTTGTCGGGCTCGATGCCGCCGATGCCACCGTCAGCCGGCTCTTCCGTGGCAGCGACACCGTCGTCATCCGCTTCGCCGGGAACGAGGCTGACAGCCTGACGGTCGTTGACGCGCTCGCCGGCGATGCGCGCTCGATCGAGACCTACCTGTTCGCCGGCGGCACCGCGTGGACGCGCGAGACCATCCTGGCGCTCCTCGACAACAGCCCCGCGATTGCGCGGGACGATGGCTACTACTCGGTCGTCACCGGCAGCGCGCTGACGGTGCTTGCATCCGACGTGCTGCGCAACGACTTCGATGCCGACGATGACAGCCTGCGGATCGTCGCGGTCGATGGCAGCCCGAACGGCACCGCGGTTCTGGACACATCGGGCAACATCGTCTTCACGCCGGGCGAAGGCTTCACCGGCGCAACCGCGTTCACCTATCGTATCACCGACGATCGCAACGCCTTTGCCGAGGCGTCCGTCTACGTCAATGTCCGGCCGATCGCGGAAGCGCGCGACGACGACGGCTTCCTTGTCGCCGAGGATGACTTCACGAGCATCCGCGTCGAGCGGCTCCTCTCCAACGACATTGACGGCGATCGCATGATCGTCGGGCAGGTGTTCGGGGCGGTTGGCGGGACCGTCTCGCTATCGAGCGACGGTGACATCGGCTTCACGCCCGATGCGGACTATGTCGGCCCCGCGCGCTTCAGCTATGCCGCGAACACACCGGAAGGCGGCCGGGCCGAGGCGACAGTCCATCTCACTGTCACGCCGGTCAATGACGTGCCTATTGCGCGGAACGACCGTGGCCTCGTCACGGACGAGAATGTCGCGATCACGGTGAACCCGGGAATTCTCATCGCCAACGACGATGATGTCGACGGTGATCGTCTGACGCTGCATGAGGTGCAGTCCTCGGCCCAGATCCTCGTGTCGATCAATGCGGCAGGAAACATCGTCGTCGCGCCGCGCGGCGAGTTCTTCGGCGAGGGCAGCTTCACCTACGCCGTGATCGACGAAGCCGGGGCGGTCTCGGCCTTCGCCACCGCGACGGTGGTGGTGCGCCCTGTCAATGATGCACCGGTGGCGAATGATGACCGATTCGAACTGACCGAGGCCGGCGACCCGATCATGGAGGACAACCCGATCGTCCTCAGCCTGTCCAGGCTGGTCGCCAACGACATCGACATAGATGGTGACGACCTCGTGCTGACGGATGCGCGGCTTGCCGTAGGTGGTGCCGTGCGGCTGCTCGACAACCAGACGGTTCTCTTTGAGCCCACGGCCAACTTCAACGGCGTGGCGAGCTTCCAGTATCGCGTCGACGATGGCCAGGGCGGCAGTGACACCGCGGTGGCGAGCATCATCTATCAGCCGGTCAACGACCGTCCGAACGCCCGGAATGATCACTATGGCGACGAGGATTTCTATTTTCTCCGCGGCGTCGAGGATGTTCCGATCGAGATCCCCATCGCAGAGTTGCTCAAGAACGACAGCGACGTCGAGGGCTTCGCCGTCACCTTCGAGAATGCGACCGGCGCCGTCCATGGCGACATCGCGATCGTGGACGACAGGATCATCTTCACGCCGGACCAGGATTTCTCCGGCGAAGCGACGTTCGGCTACTCCATCACCGACCCGGAGGGGCTCGTCGACGGCGCTCTCGTGACGCTGTTCTTCGCGGGCAACGAGAACGAGGCGCCGATCGCCGTTGCCGATCAGTTCCTCGTTCCCGAGGACATTCCGGTGACGCTCCGTCTCTCGACGTTGCTTGGTAACGACACCGACGCGGATGGCGACGAGCTCCGGGTCATCGGGTGGCGCAGCCTCAACGGTCTTGGAGATGTATTCAAGTTCGGCGGCGCCGCGGCAGGGCCGGTCAACGGGACGATCGAGCTCGACGCAAACGGCGACTTGCTGTTCTCCCCGAACATCGACGCGACCTTCAGTTCGGGCTTCGTCTATATCATTTCCGATGGTGCCGACGGCACCGCCGAGGGCTTCATCGATCTCGTCATTGTGCCGTCGAACGACGATCCGACGGTTGTTGATGATCCGGGCTTCGTCACCCCTTTCGACATTCCGCTGGTCATTCGCGTCGCCGACCTGGTGTTCAACGACTTCGACATCGAGCAGGCGGACACCGACGGCGATGGTGTGCGCGACGCCGACCTCGACGACCCCGACCGGCCACGCCCCACTTTCGTCAGCGTGGATGCGATCCTCGATCCTGCGGAGCTTGCGCAGGGTCATCGCGTGGAGGTCGGCTCATTCGAGATCGTGGCCTTCCGCGGGGAGGAGTTCCTCGTCGCCCGTTTCCTGCCCGGATTCACCGGCCCGGTCACGATCGAGTATCGCATCGCCGATGACGAAGGCCTGGAGGATGTCGGCTTCGCCTACGCGACTGTGGCCGACTACTATGGGGACGAGCTCTCGGGCACGCCGCTTGTCGACTACATCGAAGGTAACCAGCGTGACGAGACGATCCGCGGCTATCGGCGCGATGACTGGGTGGTCGCCAGGGACGGCGACGACCTGATCGAGACCGGGACCGGGGACGACCGCATCGAGGCTGGCAACGGCGACGACACCATCGATGCCGGCGACGGCGGCGACGATATCCGCGGCGGCGACGGCTTCGACCTCGTTCGCTTCGCAGGGTCAAATGTCGGGGTGCGGGCCGATCTCCAGACGCTTGTCGGCCAAGGTGGCTTCGCCCAGGGCGATGTCTATGCGGGCGTCGAGGGTCTGGAGGGTACGCTGTTCAGCGACTCGCTCGGCGGAGACGACGCGGGTAACAGTCTCGCTGGCCTCGGCGGCAACGATGAGCTCGAAGGGCGCGGCGGCGGCGATACGCTCGCCGGCGGGTCGGGGAACGACCTCCTTGATGGCGGGGCGGGCGCGGACCTTCTGGACGGTGGCGACGGGAGCGATACGGCAAGTTTCTTCTCTTCCGATGATGCGGTGCAGATTTCGCTTGCCGCCCGCAGTGCGGCCGGCGGCTGGGCCGAGGGCGACATCCTCTCGAACGTCGAGAACCTTGTCGGCAGTGCCTTCGACGATCTCCTCGAGGGCGACGGGCACGCCAATACCCTCTCCGGCGAGCGCGGCGACGACACGCTGATAGGCGGAACGGGCGACGACGTGTTGTCGGGCGGGCGCGGTGCGGATCAGCTCATCGGCGGCGACGGCACGGACATCGCCGACTACACGCTCTCGAGCGACGGTATCGCCATTGACATCGCGGCTGGCACGGCCGGGGGCGGCGATGCGGAAGGCGACACCCTGAGCGGCATTGACATTGTCCAAGCGAGCTATCACGCGGACACGCTACTTGGTGACGACGGCGACAACCGTCTTCGCGGCAGCCGCGGCGCCGATATCCTCGACGGCCGTGGCGGAGCCGATGCGGCCGACTATGCGCGGGCCGAGGAAGCCGTGAAGGTGGACCTGGCTCTCGGGCGTGGGCTCGCCGGCGAGGCGTTGGGCGACGCGCTGACATCGATCGAGATGCTCATCGGATCGGCGTTCGAGGACACCCTGATCGGGTCGGCGGCCGACGAGGCGTTCGAGGGCGGCTTCGGTGCCGACCTTCTGCAGGGCGGCTTCGGTTCCGACGACTACCGCTTCGGCTTCGACAGCGCGGAAGACCGGATCGCGGAGACGGGCGATGCCGCCGATATCGACCGCCTGGTGCTGGGCGCTGGGATCGCGGCCAAGGATGTGTCGCTGCTGCGGATCGGCGACGATCTCTTCGTGGAGATCGAGCGCGACGACGGATTCCTCATCGACACCGTCACGGTAGCTCACCACTTCCTGGGCGAAGAGTCCGGCATCGAGTTCATCGCCTTCGCCGATGGGACATCGTGGAGCAGGGCCGACATCGAGGATCGGCTGCGGATCGGCCGCTTCAACGCGCTCGACGACATCTTCCGGCTGGGGGTCGAGGACGAGGTCGCGCTGATCGATCCGGCGGAGTTGATCCGCAACGACGCCGAGGCCGGTACTGACGAGCTCGTTCTCGTCTCTGTCCAGCAGCCGCGCTCCGGCACCGTCTGGATCGCCGAAGATGGAAGGATCGCCTTCCAGGGCAGCCAGGACCACTACGGCGATGCCTTCTTCAGCTACACGGTGCGCGATCCCCTCGGCCGTGAGTCGACGGCACGGGTCGAGGTGAACCTCGCACCCGTCAATGACGCCCCCGTCGCGGTTGACGATCCGCTCGTCTACGGGCTCGAGGATGTGCCGCTCCGGATCCGCCTCGAGAACCTGCTTGCGAACGACTACGACGTGGATGGCGACCGCGAGCAGGAAGGCCTTCGGATCATCAGCGCCGCGCCGCTGACGAATGCGGCGGGCGCACCGCTTCGCCCCTACAAGAACGAGGATTACGAGGGCGAGGCGACGGACGCGACGTGGAGGTTTGACGGCCAATACATCGAGCTTCTGTCGCGGCCCGACCATTTCGGTTTCGCCGGCTTCCGCTACACCCTCGCCGACGCCTCCGGGGCGACGAGCACGGCGGATGTCGAGATCTACTTCGCCCCGGTCAACGATGCGCCCCGCATCACGAGTGGTCGCGCGGTGGTCAAGCTCGAGGAGACGACAACCTTCACCGTCGATCAGCTGATGGCGAAGGTTTACGACGTGGAGGGCGACGCCTTCGAGTTCGTCGGCCTGCACCTCGCGGCGGACGGCAACGCCTCCGACAACGGCGTGGAAGCTTTCGACGCGGCGACTGGCACGATCGCCTTCACGCCGTTCGCGCTGGGCGACGCCTCGATCGCCTTCGATGTGATCGATGCCCGCGGTGCGGAGGCGACCCTGTCCTTCGGCATACGCGTACGGCCGCAGAACCTGCCGCCGGATGCACGTGACGACTACGGCCTGCGGATGTTGCAGGACGAGACCATTGTCATCGATCCTGCCGGCCTGATCCTCAACGATACCGATCCCGACGGCGATCCGCTGAGCTTCGTCGATGTCTATCGCTTTGCCGTCAACGGCAAGGTCCGTGTCAACGCGGATGGCATGATCGAGTTTGCGGCGAAGCCGGACTACAACGGCGCGGCAAGCTTCGAGTACACGGTGAGCGACGGGCGCGGCGGAACCGACACAGCCGTCGTTCACCTCACGATCCTGCCGCGCAACAGCGGGCCGGTGCTGCGGAACGACGTGGTGCGCGGCCTCGAGGACGGACCGCAATACGTCATCCCGGCCGAAGCCTTCGGCAACGATCTCGACGTCGACGGTGACGTGATCTTCTTCGAGAACACCGAGCTGCTCGGCGTTGTGACGACCCGTTTCCTCTCGTCCGACTACATGGTCGAGGCGAAGGCGGGGAACAACCGCGCGCTGCCGGACTGGCTGAGTTTCGATGCCGAGACATTGACGTTCGGCGGCGCCGTGCCGGAGGAGGTGACGACGCCGGTCGATGTCGCGGTCTTCCTCCATGATCCATCCAACGGCGCGGTGCACCCCTTCCGCTTCGCCTTTGGCCCGGACGACGCGGCCGAGCTTGCGGCAGGGCTCTCGGTCGCCGATGTCGTGCTTGGCGGCTTCACGCTTCGGCAGCCCTATGTCTGGACGCTCGATGATGACGGGGACGGGGTTGCCACCTTCGACATCTCGCAGGGCAGCTTCGCCGCGGCGCGGGTCGGCGGGCGTCCGCTGCCCGAGTGGCTCGGCTTCGATGCCGCCACCCGCAGCTTCTTCCTGACCGGTTTCGAGCCCGATGCGGACGCGGACCCGGTCCGCATCCAGGTCACGTTCACTCCCGACCGCGCGGCGGACCTGCCTGAGCATGTCTACCGGGCAACCCAGCGCGGCTTCACCGTCGAGTTCCTGATCGATCCCAGTGCGCCGCTGGATCCGGCGATCAACGCCATTCTCGCCAACGACGCGCTGCTCGACGCGCAGGGACTTTTTGGCATCGACCTCTCGGGTGCGAGCTCCCTTGTCGCTACGCGCGAAAGCGGGGCACCGCTCGATAGCTGGCTGGGCTTCGACCCGGAGAGCTTGAGCTTCACCGGCATGCCGCCGTCGAGCTATGTCGGCGCCGTGCCGGTGCGCATTGCCGTCGCAGGGGATGGCCTGCCGGCGATGTGGATCATCACCGAGGCGGTGGTGGACCAGACCTTCGTGGTGGACGACGAGGCGGACGGTTTCGCGGTTGCCGACCTGCCTGAGCGCATCGACCTGACCACGCCGGTGGACTTCAACGGCTCGGTCGCATTCATCTACGACGCCGCTGACGAGAAGGGGGGCAGGTCGGCGGAGCCCGCGATCATCGTCTTCAATGTGGCGCCGCAGCGCGAGCTTCCACGCGGCGTCGCGGATCGCTTCGAGCTGTTCGAGAACGGGTCGACGTCCTTCCGCATCGCGACACTGGTCGACAACGACCGGGACGATGACGGCGACCCGATGCGGGTGCTGGCGATCGCCCCGCCGAGCCATGGCGTCCTTGAGATCGAGTTGTCGTCCGTGGTGATTGGCCCGCCCGAAGGGTTCGAGCCCGTTCCGGGAGGGGCCTGGGGTGCAACCTTGGCGGATGGCTCCGCCCTGCCAGGCTGGATGGTGCTTGACGAGGTGACGGGCGCGATCACCGCGACCGTCCCGCTCGACGTGCTCGCTGACTTCGCCATCCGCTTCACCAGCAGGTACGGGGTGACCACGCGGGAACAGGTCCGCCATCTGTCGCTGGACGGCAATGACGGAGCCGGCGCGACCTACACGCCAGAGGCCGGATTCGCCGGCACCGAGACGCTGCTCTACACCCTTACGGACAACCGCGAGGGTCCGGTGCAGGTCGGGCTGGAGCTTGAGGTGCTGTCGCTCCTCGACCCACCGCTCGCTGTCACCGATACCGTCGAAATGCGAGAAGACGGCGTGCTGGTGATCGACCCGGCGACGCTGATCGCGAACGACAGCGATGTCGACGGTGATCCCATCCGCTTCCTCGGCGTGCTGCAGCCCGTCAACGGGTCGGTCTCCTTCGAGGGTGGGCAGATCACCTTCGTTCCGACGCCAGATTTCGACGGGCTGGCGGGCTTCCGCTACGAGGTGACGGACGATCGGCACGGCGTCAGCCAGGGGCTCGTGGATGTCATCGTTCGCAGCACGAACCGCAGGCCGAACGCCGCCACCGACGTCTTCGCGACCGTCGAGGACGAGCCCTTCGAGTTCACCATCGCCGATCTGCTCGCCAATGACAGCGACCTGGATGGCGACGCGATCCGGTTCGTCTCCATCCAGTCGTCCATCGCCGACGCGCGGATCCTCGAGCTGCCCGACAACCGCTACCAGTTCGTGCCGGACGAAAACATCAATGGGCCGCGCGAATTCCGCTATGTCATCACCGATGGCCGCCTGAGCACGAGCGGCACAATCCGCTTCGACATCGCGGCGGTGAATGACGCGCCGATCGCGAACCCGGACGGGCTGTTCTTCGGCGAGCAGGACACGCCGCTCGTCATCGACTTCGCCGACATGCTGTTCAACGACCGCGACGTCGAGGGCGACGCCTTCCGGATCGTCGAGGTGTTCGACGGCGACAACGGCACGGTCGCTCGCGACGGCAACACTGCCGTGTTCCTGGGCCGGCCGGGCTATTTCGGGGATGGCGGCTTCCACTATCGCGTCACCGACGATCTGGGCGCGACCAGCACCGGCTATGTCTCGGTGCTGGTCTTCCCGGAATTCGAAGTGCCGGTCGCCGTCTCCGATGCCGGCTTCGAGGTGCTCGAGGACGGCTTCATCGACATCGATCCCGCGGCGCTGATGGCGAATGACGACATCCCGGTCGGATCGGATGTCCGCTTCCTCGGCCTCACCGGGGCCGGCGTCACGTTGCTGGACAACGGCCGCTATCGCGTCGCGCCGGCCGCGGACTTCTTCGGCACATTGACGCTTCGCTACGCGCTGACGAACGAGACCGGCTTCGCCGTTCCGACGACGGTCACCGTCGAGGTCCTCCCGGTGAGCGACGCTCCGACCGCCGTCGATGATGCGCTCACCATCCGGGAGAACGAGGTCCTTACCACCTTCGTCACCGTGCTGACCGGGAACGACTTCGATGTCGACCGCCAGGCGGGGACCCTGACGCGCATTCTCGGCAGCCAGAACGTGGCCGTCGAGTTGTCGGGGGACGGACAGATCATCCTGACGCCGGCGCGGCATTTCAGCGGCGAGGCTTGGTTCGACTACGAGCTGAAGGATTCGGGCGGCATCGCCGACGTCGCCCGCGTCAACGTCTCCGTCGAGGCACTGAACGACGCTCCGGTGATCACCGTGCCGCAGGTGCTGACCGGCAGCGAGGACGAACCCGTCTCGATCACCTTACCGGCAGGGTTCGTGACCGATCCTGACGGGGACGCGGTGCTCGTCGAATTCCGCTCTCCGGGCGGCGCGCCTCTGCCTGGGTGGCTGAGCTACGATCGTGCGACGAGGACGTTGGCGGGCACCCCGCCGGCCGACTTCAGCGGCTCGTTGCTGCTCGAGATCGCGGCCAGCGACGGCACCGTCCAGGTGCTGGCCGAGGCGACGCTGGTGATCCAGCCTGTGAACGATGCGCCTGTGATCCTCTCGCCCGCCACCGCGCAGGTCGAAGCCGTGGAGAACACCACGGCCGTGGTTGTCGTGGCGGCGCGTGACGTGGAGCTGGACGCGATCGCCTATCGCATCGTCGGTGGCGACGATGCGGGGCTTTTCGTCATCGACGAGTCGAGCGGCGCGCTGGCCTTCCTCAGAAGCCCGGACTTCGAAGCCCCAGCCGACAAGGAATCGGACAACAACTACCAGGTGATCGTCGCCGCTTCGGATGGCGACCTCGAGACTTCGATGACGATCACGGTCGCTGTCCTTGACGGGAAGGACACGCAGACAGGGACGGGGCGGGCGGACACGCTGCTTGGAACCGATGGCGCCGACCTCCTGATCGGCCGCGGTGGCGACGATGTCCTCGAGGGCGGTGACGGCGCGGATGAGCTGCGCGGCGTCCAGGGCGGCGACACCCTCGTCGGCGGGGCTGGCAATGACCTGCTCCGCGGCGGTGCAGGCGACGACCTTGCCCTCGGTGGCGAGGGCGATGATCGCCTTGATGGCGGCACCGGCGCCGACAGCCTGGAGGGCGGCGCCGGCAACGACACCTATTTCATCGACGATGCCGGCGATGTCGTGGTCGAACACGCCGCTGAAGGCATCGACACCGCCGCCACCAGCATCAGCTACATGCTGGGTGGCGAGGTCGAGAGGCTGGTGCTGATCGGCACGGGCGCGGTCGACGGCACCGGCAACGCGCTGGACAACGTCCTGACCGGCAATGTCGCCGCCAACCTGCTCGCAGGTGAGGCGGGCAACGACACGATGTCCGGCGGCGCAGGCAGTGACACGCTGGTGGGAGGCGGCGGCGGCGACCGGATGGTCGGGGGCGCCGGCGCCGACAGTCTGCTGGGCGGTGCCGACGATGATGTCTACATCGTCGATGATCTCGGCGACGCCGTGGTCGAGCACGCGGCGGACGGCACCGACACCGTCAGGGCTAGCGTGAGCCATGTGCTGGGCCTCGAGGTCGAGAGGCTCACTCTGCTCGGCAGCGCCGCGATTGATGGCACCGGCAACACGCTGGGCAACATTCTGGCAGGCAATGCGGCCGGCAACCTGCTTGCCGGGGAGGAGGGGAACGACACGCTTGCGGGTGGCGCCGGGAACGACACCCTCCGCGGTGGTGCAGGCAACGACTGGCTGGTGGGCGGCCCCGGTGCGGATAGCATGGCGGGCGGCGAGGGCGACGACACCTACCTGGTCGATGACGCCGGCGACCTCGTGGTCGAGCAGCCCGCGGAGGGCATGGACAGCGTCGCCGCCGGCATCAGCTACGTGCTTGACGCCGAGATCGAGGGGCTGCGGCTGACCGGCACCGCGGCGATCGACGGCACCGGCAATGCGCTGGACAATACCCTCGCCGGCAACGCTGCGGACAACCGTCTCGCCGGGGAGGATGGGAGCGACAGCCTCTCGGGTGGCGCAGGCGATGACACCTTGCTGGGTGGCGAAGGGCGCGACTGGCTGAGCGGCGGCAGGGGGTTCGATATCTTCCGGTACGGCCTCGCCGCCGAGGGTGGCGACACCATCGCCGGCTACAGGCGGTGGGAAGACACGATCGAGGTGTCCGCCGCGGGCTTCGGCGGAGGGCTGGCTGCGGGCATGGATCTGGTCGAGGCGGGTCGCTACGTCGCGAACGCAACCGGGCTCGCCACATCGGGCCACGGTATCGGGCAGTTCGTGTTCGAGACCGATGCCAGGCTGCTCTGGTGGGACGCGGATGGCAGCGACGGTGCTTCGGCGGAGCTCATCGCCGACCTCACCGGCGCCACCGGCTGGACAGGCCGCGAGATCGTCGTCATCGCGTGACGCCGCGCGCTTCGGGGCGGTGGCGGAGGTCGCGCTCTCGCCGGCTTGCGCAGGACGCAGGCCGGGTGGCGGACTGCAGGGGCCGTGCTGCATGATGCGCGGCGGAGGTGCCTGCCGATGACGCTCGATTCGACGGGAACGCTCGCGCTCGCCGCGGCGATTCTGCTGGCAGGGCGCTTCCTCAATGCCGGAATTGCGCCGCTGGCGCGCTACAACATCCCGCAGCCTATCTCGGGGGGCCTCGCCTTCGCCCTGCTTGCGGCCGCCGCGCATGCCTGGTCGGGCCTCGTCGTCGAGACATCGGCGACGCTGCGCCCGCCGCTTCTGCTGGCCTTCTTCGCGACCGTCGGGCTTTCCGCGGATCTCGGGCGGCTGCGCAAGGGCGGCCCGAAGCTCGCGCTCTTCCTGGGCTGCGTCGTGCCGTTCCTGATGCTGCAGAACGCGGTGGGGACCGGCCTCGCGATCCTGCTCGACCAGCACCCGCTCATCGGCCTCATCGGCGGCTCCGTCACGCTGGTCGGCGGGCACGGCACCGGCGCGGCCTATGCCCGCATCTTCGAGGATACGCACAGCCTGGCCGGCGTGATGGGGCTGGCCATGGCCTCGGCGACGATCGGGCTGGTGCTGGGCGGCGTCGTCGGCGGGCCGGTGGCGCAATATCTCCTGCGCGGCCAGATGCCGCTCGTGGAGCGCGCCTCCGGGACCACCGAGGTCAAGTCCGACGCTGCCACGACGGAAGGGGTGATCGTCACCACCTGCCTCGTGCTGTTCTGCCTGCTGCTCGGCGGCCGCCTCGCCACGCTGACGCAGGGCCTGCCAGTGGCGCTGCCGGACTTCCTGTGGTGCCTCTTCGTCGGCGTGGTGGTGCGCAACCTGGTTGCGCCGGCGCTGCGCCTGCCGATGTCCGACGTCTCGATCGACCTGGTGGGCAGCACGGCGCTCGCGCTGTTCCTCGCCCTCACGATGGCGACGATCCGGCTGTGGGAGCTTGCCGCGCTGGCCGGGCCGCTGATGGCCATCGTGGCGGCGCAGGCGGCCTTCGCGGTGCTGTTCGCGACGCTGGTCGTGTATCGGGTGATGGGGCGCGACTACGAGGCGGCGGTGGCGACCGCCGGCTTCGTCGGCTTCTCGATGGGCGCGACGGCGACCGCGATCGCCAACATGCAGGCGGTCGCGAACCGCTACGGACCGGCGCCCGTGGCCTTCCTGGTCGTGCCCCTGACCGGCGCCTTCTTCATCGACCTCGCCAATGCCCTCGTGCTCACCGGCGCCATCACGTTGCCGGTCTTCGGGGAGTAAGCGCCATGCTGCGACGGCTTTTGCTGCTCCTCGCGCTGCTCGTTGCAGCGCCGCCGGCCCATGCGCTGCCCGAGACGGACGCGCTGCGTGCGATGGTCGAGGCCCGGATCGCCGAGGCCGCCGGCCCCGGCCTGCTCGAGGTCACCGTCTTCCGCCGCATGGGCCAGGCACCGGATCCTGCGAGCGGCGCGCGCATCGCCTATTTCGCGGCACGGCTGCGGCTGACACGCGACCACGGTTTCGGCGCCTGGGACGGGCGCAACCTGCAGGCGCTCGCGGCCGCGCTCGGCGCCGGGCCGCGGGCCATTTCGGGCGCCAATCGCGACGGCAACCGCGCGGGCGACGTGCTGCGCGTCAACGGCGCGCTTCGGCTGCGGGAGGAGGGTGGGCGCTGGGTCCCTCTCGCCGCGGCGCCCGAGGAGACGCCGGTCACGGCCTTCCAGGGGCAGGGCGCGCGCGCCGAGCGTCTGCTCTCCGCGATCGAGACGGCGCTCACGGCCGGGCAGCAGGCTGCCGGCGGCCCCATCGCCCCGGTGATCGAGCAGGAACTGGCGCAGGCGTGGCGCAACATCGAGGCGCGGCAGGCGCGGCTCCGGCAGGGGCTGCCGCTGGCCGGCGGCGCCAGCGGATCGGAGTATGCGCGCCTGGCCGACGCCATTGCGCGCCTGCCGCCCGGGGTGGGGCTTGGCCAGGTGGTCGCGCTGCCCTCGGCGGGCAGCGTCGAGAACCTGCGGCTGCTGGCGGAGGGCACCGCGGTGGTGGCGATCGCACAGGCGGATGTCGCGCTGCAGGCGCTGCGCGGCGGTGCGCCGCAATGGGAGATCCCGGCGCTGCCGGGGCTGCGGGCGCTGGCGGCGCTTTACCCGGAAGCGGTCCATGTCGTCGTCCCCGCGATTTCGCCATTGCGGGACATGGCCTCGCTGCGCGGGCGACCTGTCGGCGTCGGCGCCGTAGGGTCGGGCGCGCGCGTGACGGCGGAGGCGGTGCTGCTGGCGCATGGCCTCGACCCGGCAGGCACGCCGCGCGTCGTGCTGATGCCGGAGGAGGTCGCCGAAGCCATGGCCGGCGGCCGGATCGCCGCCGCGATTACGGCCAGCCTTGCGCCCGCCCAGGCCGTTCTGCGCCTTTCGGAGAAGGTGCCGCTGCGCTTCCTGCCGCTGGAGGAGGATGCGGTGGCGCGGCTGACCGGGCCTGAGGCTCCGCTGCTGCGCCTCGCCATCGCGGCGGGCACCTATCCAGGCCAGGGCGAGCCGATCCGCACGGTGGCGACGCCCGCCGCCCTGGTCGCGGCGGATGCACCGACGCCCGCCGAGGTCGGTGCGCTGCTGGCGAAGCTGTTCGAAGGGCAGGGGGTGGCCGGCACCGGCGGCCCGGCGGCGTTGATGATCCGTCGCGAGACCGCGCGCGGCCCGCTGCCGCTGCCCTTCCATGCGGAGGCGCGGCGCTTCTTCGGCATCGGCGCACCCTGAGCGCCTGCCGCTCGCCCTGACGCCTGCCGGGACGGGTTCCTGGCGATCGGGGCGATCAGCGGCGGCATGCCGGCGGGACGATGTCGGGCATCGCCATGCGATGCGGCCTCGTGGCGGAGTTCCGGGGCCAGCGGGCGCAGCGCGCCGTCGGTTGTGCTTCCTCGATGGGCTGGTATGACTCACGCGGTTGCGAGCCGCGGGAGAAGCCGGTGCCGCGAGTGCCTCATCCGTTGCGCGGCCGCTTGCGCCGCAGGATCCGCCGATGAGCGCATCGGTGTCGTCGCGCCATCCCCTGCTGACCAGCATCGGCGTGGCGCTGGCCGGCATCGCGGCGGTCGCGCTGCTGGCGGTGCTGCCCGGCGGCAGCACCCTGGCGCAGCAGGTGGTGTCCGGGCTGATGCTGGGCGGCATCTATGTCGCCGTCGCCGTCGCCTTCACGCTGACCATCGGCGTGCTGAACTTCCTCAACTTCACCATCCCCACGCTGTTCATGCTGACTGGTATGGTGGCCTGGGGGCTTTCGCGCTGGGGGCTGCCCTTCGGGCTCTCGCCCGGCCTGCATTGGGCGCCGGCGCTGCTGGGCGGCGTGGCGGTGGCGATCCTGGCCTCGCTGATCGTCGAGCGCTTCACCTTCCGCTACCTCAAGACCCGGCACGGCGACGCGACGGAGCACGCCATCCCGCTGGTCTCCTCGCTCGGCTTCCTGCTGATCTTCGAGCACCTGGTGCTGATCTTCCTGGGCTCCGAGGCGCAGAGCTTCCCGGTGCGCTTCCGGCTGGACCTGCATCTCGGCCCGCTGGTGGTCGGGCTGCCGCAGCTGGCCTCGCTGCTGCTGTCGCTCGGCGTGGTGTTCTGGCTTTCCTGGCTGCTGCAATCGACGCGCACCGGCCGCGCGCTGCGCTCCATCGCCGAAAGCCCCGACACGGCGACGCTGCTGGGCGTGGAGGTGGCGCGGATCGTGCCGATCGTGTTCCTGCTCTCCGGCCTGCTCTGCGGCGTGGCCGGGGCGCTCTTCGTGGTGAACTACAGCGACGTCTCGCCCTTCATGGGCGAGCATGTCGGCACCAAGGCGATCGCGGGGATGGTGCTGGGCGGGCTGGGCTCGATCTGGGGCGCCATCGCGGGCGGGCTGCTGGTGGGGCTGCTGGAGACGCTCGGCATCCATTTCTTCGGCGGCGACGCAGCGCAGGTGGCGGTCTGGGGCGTGCTGCTGGCGGTGCTGATCCTGCGGCCGCAGGGTCTGTTCGGCGCCTCCCGCATCGGCAAGGGGAAGCTCTGATGTCGGGGTACTGGGCCGGCATCCTCGCGATCCTCGCGATCAACATCATCTTCGCCTACGGCATCTTCATCACCGCGGCCGCCGGCCAGCTGAACCTGGGCGGCGCGGGCTTCATGGCGATCGGCGCGCATGCGGCCGCCGTGCTCGGCGAGCAGCTGGGCTGGACGCCGGCGCAGACCGTGCCGGCCGCCGTGGCGATAACCGCCTGCGTCGGCATCGCCATCGCCTTCCCGGTGCTGCGCACGCGCGGCGTCTACATGGTGCTGGCGACCTTCGCCTTCGCGCAGGTCGTCACCGGCGTCATCCTGACGCAGCCGGCGCTCGGCGGCGCGATGGGGCTGGTGGTGACGGAATATGTGGACCTGCCCGTGCTGCTGCTGGCCGCGGCAGGCACCACGCTGCTGGCCTTCTGGCTGATGGCGACGCGCTTCGGCCTGGCGCTGCGCGCGCTGCACGACGACGAGCTGGTCTCCACACTGATGGGCGTGCCGGCGCGCGCGATGCAGGTGGGCGCCTTCGCCATCGGTGCCGGCCTGACGGGCCTCGCCGGCGGCCTCTACGCGCACCATTTCTCCTTCGTGGAGGCGCAGTATTTCAATCCGCTGCTGTCCATCTACGTGCTGCTCTTCGTGCTGATCGGCGGCACGCAGACCGCCTGGGGGCCGCTGGTCGGCGCGACCTTCTTCACCCTGGTGCCGGAGCTGCTGCGCGTCGGCGGTTCCTGGCGCTACGTGGTGTTCGGCGCGATCATCGTGGCGATGATGATGTTCCGCCCCGAGGGCATCGTGACGCGGAGCCTGGTGGACCGCTTGTTCTCCCGACGGAGGCCGGCGCCCGATGCCGGCTGAGCCGCTGCTCGCCCTGTCGGGCGTCACCAAGGCCTTCGGCGGGCTGACGGTGGTGCAGGATGTCGGTTTCGACCTGCCGCGCGGCGGGCGGCTCGGGCTGATCGGGCCCAACGGCGCGGGCAAGACGACCGTCTTCAACCTTATCTCCGGCGTCTATCCGATCGACGCCGGCGAGATCCGGCTGGACGGCCAGCCGATCTCCCGCCTGCCGCCGCGGGCGCGGGTGCGCGCCGGCATCGCGCGGTCCTTCCAGAACATCCGGCTGATGCCGCATCTCTCGGCGGTGGAGAATGTGATGCTCGGCCAGCATGCGCGCGCCGCCGGGCTCGGCGCGTTGCTGACGCCGATCGCCTGGATGCCGCGCGGCCGCTGGCGGCGCGAGGCGGAGGAACTGCTGGCGGCGGCGGGGCTCGACATCGATCCCGGCGAGGTTGTGGCGAACCTGCCCTACGGCATCCGCAAGAAGATCGAGGTGGTGCGCGCGCTGGCGGCGCGGCCGAAGCTGCTGATGCTGGACGAGCCCGCGGCCGGGCTCAACCCGGCCGAGACCGCCGAGCTCGCCCGCTTCCTGCGCGAGATCGCCGCTGCCGGCACCACGCTGCTGGTGGTCGAGCACGACATGGGCTTCGTCAACGAGGTCTGCGACCGCGTCGTGGTGCTGAATTTCGGGCGGAAGATCTTCGAGGGGAGCATGGCCGGCGCGCGTGCCGACACCACGGTGCGGGAGGCCTATCTGGGCGCGGAGGCGGCGGATGCTGCTTGACGTCGCCGATCTCGAAGTCCGCTACGGCCGCACCCATGCGGTGCGTGGCGTCTCGCTTTCCGTCGCGCCGGGCGAGGTGGTGACCGTGCTCGGCGCCAATGGCGCAGGCAAGTCGTCGCTGCTCAAGGCGCTCGCCGGCGCGGTGCGGCCCGCGGCCGGCCGCATCTGGCTGGCCGGGCAGGACATCACGGCGCTGGCCGCGCCGGACCGGGTGCGGCAGGGGCTGGTGCTGGTGCCGGAAGGCCGACAGATCCTGGTCAGCCTCAGCGTGCGCGAGAACCTGCTGATGGGCGCCTATTGCCGGCGCGACGCCGAGGTCGGGCGCGACATCGACGCGATCTACGACCGCTTCCCGAACCTGGCCGCGCGGCGGGACATGCCGGCCAGCGTGCTCTCGGGCGGGGAGCAGCAGATGCTCGCCATCTCACGCGCGCTGCTGGCGCGGCCGAAGCTGATGATGCTGGACGAACCCTCGCTCGGCCTCTCGCCGCTGCTGGTCTCCCGGCTGTTCGGGCTGATCGGGGAGCTGAACCGCGAAGGCCTCGCGATCCTGCTGGTCGAGCAGAACACGCGCATGGCATTGCGCGCCGCCTCGCGCGGCTATGTGATGGAGCTGGGCCGGGTGGTGCTGGACGGTCCGGCGGAGAAGCTGGCGAACAACGACGCGCTGGCCGCGGCCTATCTCGGCGGCCACTGAACGGGGACGAGGGAGACACGGGAATGAAGCGCAGGACACTCTTGGCCGCAGCGGCCGGCATCGTCGCCGCGCCCGCCCTGCATGCGCAGGCGCGGGACTTCGTGCTGGGGCTGAGCATGGTGAAGTCCGGCCCGCTGAAGTCGCCGGGCGAGGCGACCGAGACCGCGGTGGACATTGCCGTGGCGGAGATCAACGGGGCTGGCGGCATCACCGGCCGTCCCATCCGGCTGGTGAAGTTCGACACCGGCTCCGACCCGCGGCAGGCCGCGACGGCGGTGCAGAAATTCGCACGCGACGACAACGCGCTGGCGGTGATCGGCCCGTTCTCCTCCGGGGAGGCGGCGGTGGCTTTCCCGGTGGGCGAGCGGCTCGGGATCGTGCAGGTCTCGACCTCCTCCTCCGCGCCCGGGCTGACCGGCAACAACACCTATGCCTGGCGGATGACCGAGGACGAGGGCAAGCAGTTCGGCCGGCTGCTGACCTCGCTGCAGCGCAAGAACATCCCGGCGAGCAAGGCGGAGATCATCTACATCTCGGACGAGCGCGTCTCGGCCATCACCGCGACGCAGTTCTATCCCGGCCTGCTGCGCGAGCGGAACATCGCCTTCGGCGAGCCTGTCTCCTTCCAGTACCGCACCTTCGACGTCGCGCCGCAGGTGACGCAGGTGCTGCAGCGCGGGCCGGATGTGGTGGCGCTCGCCGCGACGCCGGACGGCGCCGGCAAGGTCTTGCGTGAGCTGCGCCGCCAGGGCTTTCGGGGCCGCGTGATCGGCAGCCAGATCTTCGCCGATCCGAACTCGGTCGAGCTGTTCGGGCCGGAAGGCGAGGGGATGCTGATCGTCGCCGGCTTCTGGTGGGACCGCAACGACGCCACGCGCGCCTTCACCACGAAGTACAGGGAGGAGAACGCACGCCGCGGCCTCGCGCAGAAGAAGATCCCGCATCACAGCGACGCGCAGGCCTATGACGCGACCTACCTGCTCAAGCAGGCGATCGAGCGGGCGCAAGTCACCGGGGATCCCGCGCGACTCGCGGCCGAGCGCACCGCGATCCGCGACGCGCTGCGCGGCATCCGCTTCACCGGCGTGACCGGCGAGAACACCTGCTTCGACGCCGCGCGTGACGCCGAGTTGCCGGGCTTCATCGTCGAGATCAAGGGCCAGGCCTGGGCGTTGTTCGACCAGTTCCCGGCCGACGCCTGCTCGTGAGGCACCTTGCCGTCCTGGGTGGCGCCGGCGGCATCGGGCGGGCGCTGGTCGCGCGCGCGCTGCGGGAGGGCTGGCAGGTCAGCGTGCTGGACCTGCCGGCTTCCCTCGCACGCCATCCGGTTCCGGCGGGCGTGCGCGCGATACCCATCGAGGGCAGCGACGAGCGCTCCGTCGCCGCGGCCTTCGCGCAACTGGGCGATGCGCTGGACGGCTTCGTGAACCTCGCCGGCTTCGCCTCGCCCATGCAGCGGCTGGACGAGGTGGAGCCGGCGCTTTGGGACGAGGTGGTCACCGGCAACCTGCGCACCGCCTTCCTCTCCGCCCGCGCGGCGCTGCCGCTGCTGGCGAAGGGCGAGGCGCCGGCCATGGTGCTGATGGTCTCCGGCCTCGCCGCCTTCACGCGGCCCGGCTACGGGCCCTATGCGGCCTGCAAGGCGGCCATGGTCTCCATGACCAAGACGCTGGCGCTGGAGGCGGCGCCCGTGGTCCGCGTGAATGCCGTCGGGCCGGGCGCCGTGGACACCGCCTTCCTGCGCGGCGGCACCGGCCGGTCGAAGGAGGACCAGCCGCTGCGCCTCGACATGGCCGCCTATGCGGCGATGATCCCGTTGAAGCGCATCGCGCTACCTGACGACGTGGTGGGTCCGACGCTGTTCCTGCTCGGCCCGGACAGCGCCTACATGACGGGCCAGGTGCTCTGGGTGAATGGCGGGGCGTACATGCCGTGAGCGACTGGGCACTCGATCTCGGCGGCATGACGCTGCGCGGCGTGGCGGACGAGGATCCGTTCGAACTGCCGCGCGACCTGCTCTTCCCGGGCGCCGATCCCGCGCTGCTGCACCGCGCTGCTGCGCTCGATCCGCTCGGGGTCGATCCGGCGCGCGACAGCATCCTCCTGCGCGTGCAGGTCTTCGTGATCGAGCATGCCGGCCGCGTGATCCTGGTGGATGGCGGCATCGGCGACGGGAAGGAGCGACCGGCCCGCGCCTCCTGGCATCGGCGCAACACCGATTTCCTCCATCGCCTCGGCGTCGCGCCGGAGGATGTGGATATGCTGCTGTTCACGCATCTGCATGCGGACCATGTCGGCTGGGCAACGCGGAAGGTGGAGTGGCGCTGGGTGCCGACCTTCCCGAAGGCGCGGCATGTCGTGCCCGAGGTCGAATACGCCCATTGGGAAGCGCGCAACGCCACCGCGCCGGCAAACCATGGCAGCTTCGAGGACAGCGTCCTGCCGCTGGCCGAGGCCGGGCTGCTCGATCGCGTGCCGCTCGATCACGTGCCCGTTCCCGGCCTGCGCTTCCGCCACCTGCCGGGGCATACGCCGGGACAGGTGGGTATCCTGCTGGAGGGAGCGAAGCGCCCGGCGCTGATCGCGGCGGACGCCGTGCATCATCCGATGCAGTTGCTGGCGCCGCGGCTGGTCTCGCGCTTCTGCTCCGATCCCACGGACGCGGTCGCGACGCGCCTGGCGCTGCTGGAGGAGGCCGCTGCCGACGGCCTTGCATTGGTGCCGCATCACGCGCGCGGCCGCCGCCTGTGGCAGGTCGCGCGCGACGGGGACGCCTACACGCTGAAAGCGTAGGTCAGCCGATATGCTCGGCGTGGTGCTCCAGGTACCACGCCGCGATCTCCTCCCGCGTCGTCCACCACACATCGCGAAAAGTCTTGGCGTAGTCCACGAAGTCGCGCAGCGCGCGGATGCGGAAGGGCTGGCCGATGACATGCGGATGCAGGCCGATGTTCATCAGCCGCCCGCTGCTCGCGCCTTCCCGGTAGAGCTCGTCGAACTGTTCCTTGAACACCGAGAAGGCGCCGTTCACGTCCTTGCCCTGGCGCAGGAAGACGGTGAAGTCGTTCACCTCCGAGGTGTAGGGGATCGAGACCATCCTCCGCCCGCCCTCGCAATGCATCAGGTAGGGCTGGTCGTCGTTCAGCAGGTCGGTGAAGAAGGTCAGCCCTTCCTCGGCCAGGATGTCCGGCGTGTTGGGCGTGGAGCGCAGGGAGCAGGAGAGCCAGCCCTTCGCCGGCTTGCCGACGACCTCGCGATACACCTTCAGCGTCTCGCGGATCACCTGCCGCTCGCCCTCGATGTCGAACTGGTAGTTGCTGAGCAGGTCCGTCTGCACGTAGTTGTGCGCCACGATCTCCCAGCCGCGATCCACGGCGTGCTGCACCACGGCGCGGCGTTCCAGGCCCATCTTGGCGTTCATCGTGCAACTGGTCGGCACGCCCGCGCGCTCGAAGGTCTCGAACATGCGCCAGACGCCGACGCGGTGGCCGTATTCGCGCCAGGTCCAGTTCGGGTTGTCGTAGACATTGCCCGGCAGCATGTCGGTGATGATGGAAGGACCGCCCGGATAGAAGGGCTTGTCCGTGTCCTTCACCTGATCCCAATACTCCAGGTTGGTGGTGATCAGCATCGCGATGCGCGCGCCGTTCGGCCAGCGCAGGGGCTTGCGGTGCGGCATCGGGACGAAATCGTAGCGCATCGTATTGCCTCTTCGCCGGCCAGGGAGGTGGTGATCGCGCGCTGACCCGTCTTGTCGGAGGCGGCGGTGCGCGAGTCCGCCGTCATCCGGATCGGACGATGCCTGCCCCGAGTCACCTCCGCAAGGCGAGGCCTCCCGCCCCAGGACCTGCGCCTTGCGGCGCAGCCTCCTGACCGTGTGCAACGGCGATCCGGACAAGACGGCAAGTCGTCCATGCAATCCTTGCTCGCTGCGGCGCTTGTCATGGAAGCGCGTCGCCATCGTCACCTGACTGTCGCCATCCGCGGCTAATCCCATGGCGCCCTGTAGAGGAGCTTGGGATGCCGCAGCGCCGCAACGTGTTGCTCATCGTGGTGGACCAGTGGCGCGCGGACTTCGTGCCGCATCTCGGTGCCGGATTCCTCAAGACGCCGAACCTCGATCGGCTCTGTCGAGAGGGCGTGACGTTCCGCAATCACGTCACCACGGCGGTGCCCTGCGGCCCGGCGCGGGCAAGCCTGCTGACGGGCCTCTATCTGATGAACCACCGAGCCGTGCAGAACACCGTGCCGCTCGATGCGCGGCACACCAATCTCGGCAAGCAGCTGCGGCTGATCGGCTATGATCCCGCGCTGATCGGCTACACCACCACCACGCCCGATCCGCGCACCAGCGGGCCGCGCGATCCGCGCTTCACCACGCTCGGCGACCTGATGGACGGCTTCCGCAGCGTCGGCGCCTTCGAGCCGAACATGGACGGCTACTTCGGATGGCTCGCGCATCAGGGCTACACCCTGCCGCCGCGGCGCGAGGACATCTGGCTGCCGGAAGGCGAGGACGCGGTGCCGGGCGTGACCGACCGTCCCTGCCGCATCCCTGCCGAACTCAGCGACAGCACCTTCTTCACCGAGCGTGCGCTGACCTACCTGAAGGGGCGCAACGGCAAGCCCTGGTTCCTGCATCTCGGCTACTACCGCCCGCATCCGCCCTTCATCGCGCCTGCGCCCTATCACGCGATGTATGCGCCTTCCGACATGCCCGCGCCCATCCGCCGTGCCCGGTGGGAGGAGGAAGCGGCGCAGCATCCGTTGCTGCGCTTCTACCTGCGCGGCATCAGCCAGGGCAGCTTCTTCCACGGCGCGGGCGGCGCGGCGACGGCGCTGCAGGAAGGCGCGATCCGCCAGATGCGCGCCACCTATGCGGGGCTGATCACGGAGATCGACGACTGCCTTGGCCGCGTCTTCGCCTGGCTCGACGAGAACGGCCAGTGGGACGACACGATGATCGTCTTCACATCGGACCATGGCGAGCAGCTCGGCGACCATTGGCTGCTCGGCAAGGTCGGCTACCACGACGAGAGCTTTCGCATCCCGCTGGTGGTGAAGGATGCGGGCCGCAACGACCGGGCCGGCGCGGTGGAGACTGCCTTCACAGAGAGCGTGGACGTGATGCCGACCATCCTCGAGGCGCTGGGCGGCAGCATCCCGCGCGCCTGCGACGGGCGCTCCATCCTGCCGCTGCTTGACGGGCCCGAGCCGCAAGGGTGGCGCGACCACCTCTTCTACGAATACGACTTCCGCGACGTGCACTATTCCAGGCCGGAAGGCGAGCTCGGCCTCGGGATGGACGACAGCGCGCTCTGCGTGGTGCAGGACGCGCGCTACAAATACGTGCACTTCGCCGCGTTGCCGCCGCTGTTCTTCGACCTGCAGCGCGATCCCCACGGCTTCGAGAACCTGGCCGAGGACACGGCTCATGCCGGCCTGGTGAAGGACTACGCGCAGAAGGCGCTGTCGCACCGCATGCGCCATGCCGAGCGCACGCTGACGCATTTCCGCGCGACGCCGCAGGGCCTGGAGGAGCGGGGCGTCGCCGCCCCGCCCGCCATGCCGCGCGCCGCCGAATAGATCGCTTCTCCCAGCACGAGGATGTCGTCGATGATCCGTCGCCGCCTGCTGCTCGCCACGCCCGCCCTCGCCGCGCTGCCGCGCTTCGCCATCGCGCAGGCCGACCAGCGCCCCGCCATCACCGTCGCCGTGCAGAAGGTGGTGAACTCCAACACGCTCGAGGTGCTGCGCGAGCAGTCCAATGTCGGCGAGCGCGTCTTCTACACTGCCATGTGGGAGGGGCTGATCGGTCGCAACTGGCTGGGCAAGCTGGAGAGCGTGCCGGGTCTCGCCACCGAATGGCGCCGCCTGGATGACCGCACCGTGGAGCTGACGCTCCGCCAGGGCGTGCGCTTCCACAACGGCGACGAGATGACGGCCGAGGACGTCGTCTTCTCCTTCGGCCGCGAGCGCATGTTCGGCACCGGCGAGGGCGCGCCCGCTTCCGGCACCCTGTTCACGCGCATTCCGGGTCAGGGCATGCAGGGCAAGGAGCTGCCGCCCGAGGTCATCGCCGTTGCCCGCCGCAACTGGCCGGCGCTTGAGCGGGTGGAGGCGGTGGACAAATACACGGTCCGCTTCGTCAACCGCACGCCGGACGTGACGATGGAA
Organism: Falsiroseomonas bella; assembly: GCF_003173615.1. Taxonomy (GTDB): domain Bacteria; phylum Pseudomonadota; class Alphaproteobacteria; order Acetobacterales; family Acetobacteraceae; genus Falsiroseomonas; species Falsiroseomonas bella. The sequence goes on from NZ_QGNA01000003.1 coordinate 85,443, forward strand.
GGGCGCCTCGCGCGCTACGGCAGCGACATCCATTCCCGTCGCGGCTTCGAGGAGGCGGCGACCTGGCTCGACTGGGCGCGCAAGCCGATCACCACCGGCCCCTACATGGTCGCCGAGTTCCGCCCCGATGTCTCGCTGACGCTGGCGGCGCATGACCAGTACTGGGGCGGGCGCCCGCCGCTGCGCCAGATCCGCTTCGTCGAGGTGCCGGAGGTCGCTTCCCGCATCAACGGGCTGCTCTCCGGCGAATACACCTTCGCCTGCGACATCCCGCCCGACCAGATCACCGGCATCGAGCGCAACCGGGCCTTCGAGGTGCAGGGCGGCACCATCCTGAACCACCGCCTGACGGTGTTCGACAAGCACCACCCGACGCTGCGCGACGCGCGCGTGCGCCGCGCGCTGACGCATGCGATCGACCGGCAGGCGATCGTGGACAGCCTCTGGGCCGGGCGCACCGTGGTGCCGAAGGGGCTGCAGTGGGACTACTACGGCGAGATGTTCGTCAGCGACTGGTCCGTGCCGCGCTACGACGTGGCGGAGGCGCGGCGGCTGCTGCGGGAGGCCGGCTACCGCGGCGACCCGATCCCGTACCGCCTGCTGAACAACTACTACACCAACCAGGTCGGGACCGCGCAGATCCTGGTCGAGATGTGGCGGCAGGCTGGCCTGAACGTGCAGATCCAGATGGTGGAGAACTGGGCGCAGATCTTCTCCCGCGAGACGCCGCGCGCGATCCGCGACTGGTCGAACAGCGCGCCCTTCAATGACCCGGTTTCCTCCATCGTCAACCAGCACGGCCCGAACGGGCAGCAGCAGCAGGTGGGCGAGTGGACCAATGAGGAGATGAACCGCCTCTCGGTCGAGCTGGAGACCAGCACCGACCGCGCCCGGCGGCGCGTGGTGTTCCGGCGCATGCTGGAGATCGCGGAGCGCGAGGATCCGGCCTTCACCGTGCTGCACCAGAACGCGACCTTCACCGCGAAGCGGCGCGACACGCCGTGGAAGGCGAGCCCTGCCTTCGCCATGGATTTCCGCGCCGGCAACTGGGGGGCCTGAGGCGATGATTTCCCTGTCCCGCCGCGCTGCCTTCGGCGCAACGGCCGCGCTCGTCCTGCCCCGCTTCGCGGTCGCCCAGGGGACGTCCACGTCTGACCAGCGCCCGACGATCACCATCGCGGTGCAGAAGGTCGCCAACACCAACACCCTGGAGACGCTGCGCGAGCAGTCCAATGTCGGCAGCCGCACCTGGAACAGCTATGGCGAGACGCTGATCGAGCAGAGCTGGTCCGGCGATCTCGGCCTCAAGCCCGCGCTGGCCGAGAGCTGGCGGCGCATCGACGATCGCACGGTGGAGCTGACGCTGCGCGACGGCGTGCGCTTCCATGACGGGCGGGTGATGACCGCCGAGGACGTCGCCTTCTCCTTCGGCCCGGAGCGCATGGGCTGGAACCTCACGGTCGAGCAGGCGCGCAACCTGTTCGGCACGGTGCCGGGCCGCACCCAGGGCCGCACGCCGCCGCCCGAAGTCCTCGCTGTCGCGCGCCGCACCTTCCCGGCTTTCGAGAAGATCGAGGTCGTGGATGCGCGCCGGGTGCGCTTCGTCAACCGCGTCCCCGACGTGACGCTGGAGGGGCGGATCAGCCGCAACGTCGGCATGATCGTCAGCCGCGCCGCCTTCGAGGCGGCGCCGACCTGGCTCGACTGGGCGCGGCGGCCCGTGGGGACCGGCCCCTATCGCGTGGCGGAGTTCCGCCCCGACCAGGTGTTGGTGCTTGAAGCCTTCGACGAGTACTGGGGCGGCCGTCCGCCGATCGCGCGGCTGCGTTTCGTCGAGGTGCCCGAAGTCGCCTCCCGCATCAACATGCTCCTGACCGGCGAGGCCGACTTCGCCTGCGACATGCCGCCGGACCAGATCGGCACGGTGGAGCGCAACCCCCGCCACCAGGTGGTCGGCGGGACGATCATGAACCACCGCCTGACGGTGTTCGACAAGAACCATCCGCAGCTCGCCAATCCGCTGGTGCGCCGGGCCTTCACCCATGCGATCGACCGCCAGGCGATCGTGGAGGCGCTGTGGGGCGGCCGCACCGTCGTGCCGCGGGGCTTGCAGTTCGAGTTCTACGGAGCGATGTACCAGCGCGACTGGGAGCCGCCGCGCCACGATCCGGCGGAGGCGCGGCGCCTGCTGCGCGAGGCCGGGTATCGCGGCGAGCCGATCCCGTATCGCTTGCTGAACAACTACTACACCAACCAGGTCGCCACCGCGCAGATCCTGTTGGAGGGCTGGCGCCAGGCGGGGCTCAACGTGCAGATCGAGATGCGGGAGAACTTCCCGCAGGTCCTCTCGCGCGAAGGGCAGCGCGGCGTGCGGGACTGGTCGAACAGCGCAAGCTTCAACGATCCCTCCGCCTCCATCACCAGCCAGCATGGGCCGCAGGGCCAGCAATGGCAGATCGGGGAGTGGCGCAACGACGAGTTCGGGCGTCTCTCGCAGGAGCTCGACACTTCCACCGACCGGGCGCGGCGGGGCGTGGTGTTCCGGCGCCTGCTGGAGATCGCGGAGCGCGAGGACCCCGCCTACACCGTGCTGCACCAGTCGGTGAACCTCACCGCGAAGCGCCGCGACCTCGCCTGGCAGCCGGTGCAGTCCTTCGTTATGGATTTCCGCAGCCGCAACTGGGGGGCCTGAGACGTGCCTGCCGGCGTCGTCACGGGCGCGCCGCTCGTCGCGATCCGCGGTCTGCGGGTCGCCTTCGATGGCCAGCCTGCGCTGCGCGGCATCGACCTCGATGTCGCGCCCGGCGAGGCGGTCGGGCTGGTCGGTGAATCAGGCTGCGGCAAGTCCGTCACCTGGCTCGCCGCGCTCGGCCTCCTGCCCGCGCGCGCCGCGATCGCGGGTCAGGTGCGGCTCGGCGAGACGGAACTGCTTGGTGCGCCGGCCACGACGCTGGAGAAGGTGCGGGGCGGACGCGTCGCGATGATCTTCCAGGATCCGGCCAGCAGCCTGAACCCGGTGCACCGCATCGGCCGGCAGATCACGGAGGCGCTGGCGCTGCACAGGGGCATCACCGGCGGGGCGGCGCGGTCGGAGGCGAGGCGCCTGCTCGACCAGGTCGGCATCCCGGATGCGGGGCGCCGTCTGGACGCCTATCCGCACGAGCTGTCCGGCGGACAGAACCAGCGCGTGATGATCGCCATCGCGCTCGCCGGACGGCCGGAGCTGCTGGTGGCGGACGAGCCGACCACCGCGCTCGACGTCACGATCCAGGCGCAGATCCTCGCGCTGCTGCAGCAGCTGCGGCGAGAGACGGGGATGGCGCTGGTGCTGATCAGCCACGATCTCGGCGTGGTCGCCGAGACCTGCGAGCGCGTCTGCGTGATGTATGCCGGCCGCATCGTGGAGGAGGCGCCGACGGCGCGGCTCTTCGCGGCGCCGGCGCATCCCTACACGCGCGGCCTGCTGGGCGCTTTGCCGCCGATGGACGGGCCGCGCCGGCGTCTCTCCGCCATTCCCGGCGGCGTGCCGGAGCCCTGGGCGATGCCGCCCGGCTGCGCCTTCGCCCCGCGCTGCCCGCATCGCATCGGGCCCTGCGACGGTGCTGTTCCGTCGGATGCCATGCTGGCGACCGGTCATCGCGCCGCCTGCATCCGCGCAACCGTCGCCCCGCTGCTGGCCGAGGCAGCGGAATGAGGGAGGCGGCGCCGCTGCTGCGGGCGGAAGGCCTGGTCCGCCGCTATGCGATGCGGCGCGGCGCCTTCGGGCGCAGCGTGGAGGTGCGCGCCGTGGCCGGCGTATCCTTGACCGTCGAGCGCGGGCGCACGCTCGGCCTCGTCGGGGAGTCCGGCTGCGGCAAGTCCACCACCGGGCGGCTCGTGCTCGGCATGGAAGCGCCGGATGCCGGCAGCGTCGCCTTCGAGGGCAAGCCGCTTCCGTCGCCCGGCAGCGCGGCCTGGCGGGCGCAGCGCGCGCGCATGCAGATGGTCTTCCAGGATCCGCTCGGCGCGCTCGACCGCCGGCTGCCGGTCGGCGCCCAGATCGCAGAGCCGCTCGAGATCCACGGCATCGGCGGCAAGGCGGAGCGCGCCGCACGGGTCGAAGCGCTGCTCGGCGCCGTCGGACTGCGCGCCGACCAGGCGATGCGATACCCGCATGAGCTCTCCGGTGGCCAGCGCCAGCGCGCGGTGCTGGCGCGCGCGCTCGCGACCGAACCCGCGCTGCTGGTCTGTGACGAGCCGATCAGCGCGCTCGACGTCTCGATCCAGGCGCAGGTGATGAACCTGCTGGTGGACCTGCAGGCGCAGTTCGGCATGGGCGTTCTCTTCGTCAGCCACGACCTCCGCGCCGTGCGCCAGGTGAGCCACCGCGTGGCGGTGATGTATCTCGGCCAGATCGTGGAGGAGGGGGAGCCGGATGCGGTGCTGCACGACCCGGCGCATCCCTATTCGCGGGCGCTGGTCTCGGCCATCCCGCATCCCGGCAGGGCCGGGCAGCGGATGGTGCTGCAGGGCGACCCGCCGAACCCGGCGGACCGTCCTTCCGGCTGCGCCTTCCATCCGCGCTGCCCGGTGGCGAGCGCGCTCTGCGCGCGGGAGGCGCCCGTGCTGAAGCCGCGGCCGGATGGCCGGCTGGTCGCCTGCCACGTCGCGCAGGGCGAGGCGGCGCCGGGCCAAGGCATCCTGGCGAAGGCGGCCTGACATGCTCCGTTTCCTGCTTGGCCGCATCGGTCGCGCGGCGCTGACCATCGCGATGGTCGTCACCTTCGCCTTCGTCGTGCTGCGCCTTTCGGGCGACCCGGCGCAGATCATCATGGGCGCCGATGCGCCACCGGAGGCGGTGGACGCCTTCCGCACGGCGTGGGGCCTCGATCAGCCGGTCTGGGTGCAGTACTTCCACTATTTCGGCGCGATCCTCTCGGGCGACCTCGGCCGTTCCATGCGCGACGGGCGCGACGCCCTCGTGCTGGTGACGGAGCGCATTCCGGCGACGCTTGCGCTCACGCTGCCCGCGCTGCTGATCAAGATCGGCCTCGGCATCCCGGCGGGCATCTACGCGGCGCTGCATCGCAACTCCCTCGCCGACCGCATCGTGATGGTGGTGGCGGTGGCGGGTTTCACCGTGCCCTCCTTCGTGCTCGGCCTGCTGCTGGTGCTTGTCTTCGCGGTGCAGCTGGGCTGGCTGCCCTCGGGCGGGCAGGAGGGGTGGCGGCACGCGATCCTGCCGGTGATCACGCTTGGCCTCGGCGGCGCGGCGGTGCTGGCGCGCTTCACCCGCAGCGCGATGCTGGAGGTGCTGGGCCAGCCCTATATCCGCACCGCAAGCGCGAAGGGCGTGCCGTGGCGCGCGGTGGTGACGCGCCATGCCCTGCCCAACGCGGCGATCCCGACGGTGACGATCATCGGCTTCATGGTCGGATCGCTGATCGCCGGCGCGGTGGTGGTGGAGAGCGTCTTCTCCTGGCCCGGCGTCGGGCGGCTGCTGGTGGTCGCCGTGGCGAACCGCGACCTCGCGGTGGTGCAGTGCATCCTGCTGCTGGTGGCGACGACGATGGTCTGCGCGAACCTGGTGGTGGACCTGCTCTATGGCCTGCTCGATCCGCGGCTGCGCAGCGCGCCGCGCAGGGCGGGGGCCTGAGATGCCGGAAGCGCCGCTGCCCGTCGCCGCCGCCCCGCCGCGCACCCGCCGGCCCGGCCCACCGCCGCTGGTGGTCTTCGGCTTCTGCTGGCTCGCGCTGATGCTCGCCGTCGCGCTGCTCGCGGACCTGATCAGCCCCTATGCCTACACCGCGCTCGACCTGCGCAACCGCCTTTCGCCGCCGATCGGCTTCGGCGGCACCTGGCTGCATCCGCTCGGCACCGACGAACTCGGGCGCGACGTGCTGGCGCGGTTGATCTACTCGATCCGCACGAGCCTGCTGATCGCCTTCGGCGCCACGATCATCGGCGCGGTGGTGGGCACGACGCTCGGCTTCCTCGCCGCGCATTTCCGCGGCCTGGTGGAGCAGGCCGTGCTCGCGCTGGTGGATTTCTCGGCCTCGCTGCCCTTCCTGATCCTGGCCCTGTCGGTGCTGGCCTTCTTCGGCAATTCGATGGTGCTGCTGGTCTGCCTGCTGGGCCTGCATGCCTGGGAGCGCTATGCCCGCATCGCGCGCGGCCTGGCGCTGAGCGCGGGGGCGCAGGGATATGCCGCGGCGGTGCGCCAGCTCGGCGCCTCGCCCTGGCGGCTCTACGGGCGGCACGTCCTGCCCAACATCGCCTCCACGCTGATCGTCTCCATGACGCTCGCCTTCCCCGAGATCATCCTGCTGGAGAGCGGGCTCAGCTTCCTCGGCCTCGGCGTGCAGCCGCCCGAGACCTCGCTCGGCTCCATGGTGGGCTACGGGCGCGAGTATCTCACCCGGGCCCCCTGGATCCTGCTCGCGCCCGCGGTCACCATCGTCCTGACCACGCTCTCCGTCTCGCTGATCGGCGACTGGCTGCGCGACCGGCTGGACCCCACCCTGCGCTGAGGGACGCCCCATGGCACGCATCGTGATGCTCGCGCTGGACGGGCTGCGGCCCGACATGGTCTCGCCGGATGCGACCCCGCATCTGCACGCGCTGGCCGCGGAAGGCGTGCGCTTCGCCAATGCGCGCAGCGTCTTCCCGTCGGAGACGCGCGTCGCCACGCCCTCCCTCATCACCGGCTGCCGGCCTGGCGGGCACGGCATGGTGGCGAACACGCTCTATGACGCCGCCGCGGCGCCCGAGCGGCTGCTGCGCACCAAGCTCGTCGAGGATGTGCTGGCGATGGCCCAGGGGCGGGAATCGCCGCTGCTCCGCCCGAGCCTCGGCGAACGCCTGGCCGCGGCCGGCCGCAGCTTCGCCCTGGTCAGCGCCGGCACGGCGGGCGCCGCCCGACTGCTGCATCCGGCCGCGGAGCGGCTCGGGCTGTTCCGCTGGAATGTCGAGGAGGAGGAAGGCGCCGCCGCCGCAGCCATGCGCGCGCGCTTCGGCCCGACGCCGCCGCATGCCGTGCCGAACATCCCGCGCCTGCGCCATGCCGCGCGGGTGCTGCTCGAGCACGTGCTGGCGGAGCTTCGCCCCGACGTCACGCTGGTCTGGCTGTCGGAGCCCGATGTCTCCTTCCACTGGGGCGGGCTCGGCTGCGCCCATGCGCAGGGGGCGCTGCGCGAGGCGGACCGCATCGTCGGGCAGGTCGTGGCCTGGCGTGACGCCCAGCCCGACGCGGCGGAGATCGCCATCCTGGTGCTGTCCGACCACGGCCATGTCACCGGCCGCGGCAAGCTCTCGCTGCGGGCGGAGCTGAACCGGGCGGGCTTCCGCGCCGGGACGGGCATGGGGGAGGGGACCGACATCGTCGTCGCCCCGGCGGCCGCGCCCGGGCTCTGGCTGCGCGACCCGGCGCTGGCCCCGCAGCTCGCCGAATGGCTGGCGGCGCAGCCCTGGTGCGGGCCGCTGCTGGCGCGGGACCCGGCCATCCTGCCGGCCGGGGCGGCGCTGCCGCTCGCCCTGCTCGGCAGCGGGCACGCCCGGAGCGCCGACCTGGTCGTGACCTTCGCGGGCTCGGAGGAGGACGACGAATGGGGCCTGCCCGGCCACGCCCCCTTCGACGCGCCGGACGTGCCGGAAGGCGGCGGGATGCATGGCGGGCTGCATCGGGCGGAACTTGCCACCGTGCTGGTTATGCAGGGCGGTGCGCTGCGCCGCGGTGCGGTGGCTCAGGCGCCCTGCGACCTGACCGACATCGCACCGACCGTGCTGCACCTGCTGGGGGTCGCTGCGGAGGGCGTGGAAGGCCGCGCCCTGCGCGAGGCTTGGGACGCCGCGGCGGACTCGCCGCCCGCCGCCGAGGCCATCGCGCTGCCGCGCGGCTTCGTGCTTGAAGCGATGCGCAGCCCCGGCGGCAGGCTCTACCCGAGCGGCTTGCGGCGCGGCTGAGCGGTCCTCCTCCGCCCTCCCGGCGTTGACGGATCGCTCCCCGGCGCGGCGTTATGCGCGGATGCGGTTCGGCGCTGCGGGGGACGGGATGCGGACAGGATGACCGAGGGCGATCCGATATCCGCCACGCCGCGCAGCGTCCTCGTCATCGGCGCCGGCATCGTCGGCCTTGCGCTCGCCTTCCGCCTGCGGCGCGAAGGCGCGCAGGTGGTGCTGGTGGACCCCGAGCCGCCCGGCGAGGGTGGGGCGAGCTTCGGCAATGCGGGCGCGATCAGCGCCAGCTCGGTGGCGCCGCTGGCCATGCCGGGGCTGCTGAAGCAGGTGCCGCGCATGCTGCTCGACCCCGCGGCGCCGCTGCATGTCCCGGCCGCCTACTGGCTGCGCGCCGCACCCTGGCTGCTGCGCTTCGTCGCCGCGGCGCGGCCGGCGGCGGTCGCGCGGGCCGCCGCGGCGCTCGATTCCCTGCTGCGCCTGGCGACGGAGCAGCATCTGGCCCTCGCGGCGGAGATCGGCGTGCCCGAGCTGATCCGCCCGACCGGCAATCTCTACCTCTATCGCAGCCCGGAACAGCTTCGGAAGGACACCGCCGCCTGGGACCTGCGGCGTGCCCATGGCGCGCGGGTGGAGGTGCTGGACCGCGCCGGCGTCCTGGCACTGGAGCCGGAGGTCGCCCCGGCCTACCAGGTCGGCGTCTTCCTGCCCGACCATGCCTGGTGCGCCTCTCCGCATCGCTACGCGCAGGCCGTCGCGGCGGCGTTCCTGCAGGCCGGCGGCGAGATCCGGCGCGACCGCATCCGCGCGCTGACCGTCGCCGAGGGGCGGGTGACCGGCGCGGAGGGTGAGGCTCGGCGGCATCCCGCCGAGGCGGTCGTGGTGGCGGCGGGCGCCTGGTCGGTGCGGCTGCTGGCCCCGCTCGGCTACCGCATCCCGCTGGAAAGCCAGCGCGGGTACCACGTGAACCTGCCGGATGCCGGCCTTTCCATCGGGCGGCCGGTGGTGCCAGCCGACCGCAAGGTGTTCATCACGCCGATGGAAGGCGCGCTGCGCGTCGCGGGCACGGTGGAGTTCGGTGGCCTTGAGGCCGCGCCGAACGAGGCGCGGGCGAAGCTGCTCTACGACGACCTCGCCGCGGTGTTCCCCCAGGCGCGGCGCGACGGCGCGGCCGGCTTCTGGATGGGCCATCGGCCCTGCCTGCCGGATTCCGTGCCGGTGATCGGGCCGGCGCGGCGGATCGCGGGGCTTTGGCTCGCCTTCGGCCACGGCCATCTCGGCCTGACCGGCGCGGCGCCGACGGCGCAGGCGCTCGCGCCGGCCATCCTGGGGCGGCCGGGCAACCTGGACTTCGCGCCCTTCGCGGCCGAGCGCTTCGCCTGAGCGGGGTCAGTTGTAGAGGCGGCGTTCCTGGGCGTGCTTCGCGGCGACCAGGCGCAGGATGTCCGCGATGGTCTCGCAGGCTTCCACCTCGTCGTCACGGACCGCGATGCCGTAATGGACGTCCATCGCGACCACGACCTCGTGCCGGTCATGCTCGTCGCAGGCGAGGGCCTCGGCGAGATCCAGGTCCAGCGACGCCTTCGCATGCGGCACGCCCAGCACGTCACACAGCACCGTCCGCAGACGGGGCAGGTGCGGGATGCTCGGAATGGCGGCGAGCTGGAGCATGGTCCTCGACGGCTGTGACCAACGGCATGCCGTAGCAGATATCGGCATGCGAAGGCCAGCGTGTCCTGCAGCGCCGCCCGTGCGCGGGAACAAAGATTTACACTGTGTCAGTCTTTGTTCGGAAGCGACTGCCGTCAGCCGAAGCTGAGCTGCACCTTCATCGCGGCCCTTCTGTCGGCCGCCAGCGCGAAGGCGGCCTCCGCCTGTGCCAGGGGGCGCGTCGCCGTGATCAGCGGCCGCACATCGATCTCGCGCCGTGAGATCAAGCCGGCGGCGATCTCGAATTCCGGGTGGAACCGGAAGCTGCCGGCCAGGCGGAGCTCCTTTGCGACCACCGTGTTCATCGGCACGTCGAAGGCGCCGCCGATGCCCACCTGCACGATGGTGCCGCGGGGGCGCACGCAGGCGATCGCCTGGGCCAGGGCACGCGGGTTTCCGCTGCATTCGAAAGCCAGGTCGAAGCGGCCCTTGTCGGCCTCCTCGGCCGCCAGGGCGGCGCGGTCGGCGGCGACATTCACCGCCGCATCCGCGCCGAGGCGCCTCGCGAAGGCAAGCGGCTCCTCCACCACCTCGGTCACCGTCACCCAGGCCGCGCCCGCATGGCGCGCGGCCAGCAGCACCACGCCGCCGATCGGGCCGAAGCCGGTGATGAGCACGCGCTTGCCGCGGACCTCGCCGGCCTGCGCCACGGCGTGCAGGGCGACGGCCAGCGGCTCGCTCATCGCCGCCTCTCCGATCGAGACGGTGTCGCCGATCTTCACGCATTGCCGCGCCGCGCAGACCAGGTGCCGCCGGAAGCCGCCCTGGACGTGCGGCATCCGCATCGCGCTGCCGAAGAAGCGCATGTCGAGGCAATGCTGCGGCTCGCCCCGCGCGCAGTATTCGCAGGCGCCGCAGGGGCTGGAAGGGTTCACGGCCACCCGGTCGCCCTCGCGCAGGCCTTCGACGCCGGCGCCGAGCGCGGCGACGGTTCCGGCGATCTCATGGCCAAGGACCATCGGCTGGCGCAGGCGCACGGTGCCGAAGCCGCCATCAAGCCAGTAATGCAGGTCGGAGCCGCAGATCCCGCCGGCACCGATCGCCACCATCACCTCGCCCGGCCCGGGTTCGGCAAGCTCCACAGCCTCCACGCGCAGGTCGCGCGCGGCGTGGATCACGGCAGCTTCGGTGGTGGCCATGGCGTTCCTCTTCCCGTCCTGCGGCCCGGTGGCGACCGGCGTCAATGACTGCTGCCGAGCACCAGCGCCCTGAACGGCAGCATCACGGTCTGGATCCGCAGCAGCAGGGCATGCACGAACCCGATCGTGTCGATGGCGTGCAGCGCCAGCCAGCGTCCGGCGGACAGGTTCGGATCCTGCAGCGCCTCATGGTTCGAGGTATAGGCATTGGCGATGCAACTGCTGCCCGGCAGCACGCCGTCCAACCCATTCTCGTAAAGCGGTTCCAGCACGGTCAGCACGGTGCCGGGCTGGCGAACGAAGTGCTGCAGGTCCAGCAGCTGGTCGGTGCTGCGCAACTGGCCCGCGGCGATGAAGCCCTGCACATGCGTGACCACCATGGGGATCACGACCCAGGGCCGGGATGCGCAGGTCGCCTCCGCCAGCATCCCTGGCCGCATCACCTGCGCCTCGATCTGGCCGAAGCCGGCAGCCAGCACCTGCCGCGTCGCCCCGTGGTTCTCCGGCACCAGGACGCCGGCGGGGCGCAGCATCGGGTTCACCAGGTCGCCGACCTGCAGCAGGAACTGCTCGACGCGGCCGTCGATGCCGGCGCGCACCACCGTCTTGTCGAGTTCGGCCTGCGCCTGGGCGAGCGCGGCCTGCGCGCTGGCGCGCTGCGCCGGCAACTGCTCGGCGATGCGCGCCTCCACGGCCTGCTTCGAGGCTTCCGCCGCGGCGACGCCGGCTTCGCGCGTGCGCACCAGCACCTGCAGGCGCTCCGCCTCGCGCCGGGCCACCACGTCGCGCTGGGCGAGCTCCGACTTCGTCTCGAATTCGTCGATGGCCTGCTGCAGGTTCCATTGCGCTTCCAGCATGCGCGCCTCGGCGTTGGCGAGGTCGGCGCGCGCCAGGGCGAAGTTTGCGTCAACCTCCGCGACCTCGCGCTGCGCCCGCTCCACCGCCGTCCGTTGGGACCGGTCGTCCAGCGTGAAGAGGGGCTGGCCCGCCTTCACGCTCTCGCTGCCGCGCACATGCACATCGGCCACGCGCCCGACCGTCTCGGGCAGGATCGGCACGCTGCGATAGACCGCGCTGACATAGGTGGTCGCAGGGTGGAAGTAGAAGACAGCCGTGATCAGCCCCACGGTGAGCAGCAGGCAGGTGACGATCCCCCAGCGCAACTCGAACCAGACGGAGAACAGCGTGATCTCCCGCCCGATCCGCTTGCCCTGCACGAAGCGGCGGTAGAGGTAGTCGGGAACCAGGGTGAACAACGCGCAGATCAGCAGTTCCAGCATCGTTCAGGCGTCCTGGCCGTGATGCGCGGCATGCCGGCGCGCCGTTTCGTCGTCGGAGGGATGGGCTGGCCCACGCGACCGCGGCGGTCCCTCGGTCGTGTCCCCCGCGCCCGGCGGGAAGCCGGCGATCTTCTCCGTCGATCCGGCGATGCGCCGCATCGGCCCGGTGAAGTCCGGGATGTCGATCAGCGCCAGCAGCAGGCCGGCCACCCAGAAGGCGTGGATATGCGTGAACAGCGCGAGCAGGCCGAGCACCGCGACGATCTCGAACTGCAGCTTCTGGCCGCGATGCGCCATCCGTTCCGGCAGGGTGTGCAGGCGCAGGAAGATCAGGCCGAAGGCGACGATGGCGGCGATCAGCGTCAGCCCCGCTACGATCAGCAGCGGATCGGACCCGTCCGGCCCCGGCAGGAAGAAGGGCAGGTGGTGCGGCGCGGCGGGATGGACTTCCGTTGTCACGACGTCTCCTCGGGCGCGGCGGGCTGGCGGCATGGCCGCCGCGCCGCCGCGCGATCATAGCCGGAGCCGGCGGCGCGCCGGCAAGCGCCGTGCTAGGCCGGCGGCGAGAGCCGCGCCCGCGGATCGTGGCGCCCCAGGCGCGCCAGCAGATATTCCACCTCGTCCCGCGCCTTGGCCGACATGGCCGCGCCGGGGCGGCGCTGCGCGTCGGAGGCGAGGACACCGCGGCGCATCAGCACGTATTTCCGCACGGCGAGCCCGACGCCCGGCTGCAACTCGTAGCGGATCAGCGGCAGATGCGCGTCGAACAGGTCATGCGCGCGGTCGCGCTCCCCGGCCTGCGCCAGGCGCACCAGCTCCACCAGCATGTCCGGGAAGGCGTAGCCGGTCATGGCGCCGTCCGCGCCGCGCTCCATCTCGAAATCGAGGAAGATGCCGCCATTGCCGCACAGGATGCTGATCGGTCGCATCGAACCCTCGGCCTGGAACTTCCGCAGCGCGCTGATCTTCTCGAGCCCCGGCCAGTCCTCGTGCTTCAACATGACGCAGGAGGGAAGCTCGGTGACGATGCGGCGGATGATGCCCGGCGTCATCTGCACCTGGAACAGCTGCGGGTAGTCCTGCAGCACCCAGGGGATGTCGGTGCCGATCGCCTCCACCGCCTGGTGGAAATAGCCGACGATCGCCTCGTCATGGCGGAGATGGCTCGGCGGCGCGATCATCACGCCCGCGGCACCCGCCTCCATCACGCCATGCGCCAGCGCGCGCATCGCGGCGAAGCCGGGCGCGGTGACGCCGACGATGATGCCCGCCTTGCCCGCGCGGCGGATGATGCGCCGGCTGATCTCCAGCGATTCGGCGCCGTCGAGCTTCGGCGCCTCCCCCATCACGCCGAGTATGGTCATGCCGTCGCAGCCCGACTGCAGGAAGAAATCCGTCATGCGGTCGGTGCTGGCCTCGTCCACGCGGCCATCCGGGTGGAAGGGCGTGGGCGCGATGACGTAGACGCCCTTGGCGGTGTGATCGAGAGGCATCGGGGCTGGCTTCCTGGACTGGCCGGGAGCGGATCATCGCGGCGGCGCGGCGGGGCGTAAAGACCGGCGGCCTTTCAGCGGCTTCGCTTCCTCCCCGCCGCGGCGCAGCCGCGCGGCGATCTCCGCCATCAGCTGTCGCGCCGAGGGCGAAAGCTGGCGCTCGCGCGGGGTGAGGAGGCCGACGCGCCGCGTGAGCGCGGGGCGCACCAGCCGCACCGCGGCGAGGCCCGGCGGCAGGGGCTCCGGCAGGGCGGAGGCGGGCAGGGGGGTGACGCCGACGCCCGCGGCCGCCATCGCGACGGCGGTCGCGAGGTGCCGCACCTCGACCCGCCAATCGGCATTGACCCGCGCCTCGGTCAGCGCGGCCTCGACCAGGCGGCGGTTCTCGCTCGGCGTGTGGGTGGAGACGGCCGGCTCCCCGCGCAGGTCCGACCAGGCGACGGAATCCCGCCGCGCCAGGCGATGATCGGCCCGCATCACCAGGAAGAAGGGCTCCTCGAAAAGCGGGATGCGCTCGACGTTCCAGCGCTCAGCGCCGATCGCGGCGAGCGCGAAATCCACGCGGTTCGCGTCGAGCATGGCGCGGATCTCGGTGGCGGAGCTTTCATGCACCACCACCTCGGCCTCCGGCCAGCGCTGGCGGTGCGCGACGAGCAGCGGGCCGAGATGGCGCACGGCGAGCGTCGGCAGGCAGCCGATCTCCACGCGCTGGCCGCGGTCCGGGTCCACGGCGCGCCGCATCGCCGCCCGCAGCCGCCCGATCGCATCCTGCGCTTCCGGCAGCAGCGCCGTGCCGGCGGCGGTGAGGCGGATGGGCTGGGTGCGGCGGTCCAGCAGCTCGGTGCCCGCCACTGCCTCCAGCCGCTGCAACCGCCGCGTCAGGGCCGGCTGGCTGAGTCCGAGCCGGCTCGCGGCACGGCGGAAGGAGCCGAGCTCGGCGACGGCGATGAAGGCCTCGAGGCCGGGCAGGTCGAGATACATGGGCGGCGCCATGATGCATGGGATGCATCGCGCGGTCACCTCATTGCATTTGACGCGCGCGGAACGCCGGGCCGAGACTGCGCGCCAACGGAGGAAACGCGATGCCCGATACGACGCTCGACACGAGCGCCATGGCCGGCTGGATCGGCCGCCAGGAAGTGCTGGAGGACGAAGTGGCGCTGCCTATCGTCCGTCGCCTGGCCGCTCTGCTCGACCTCGACCCGATGGGCTACCGCCGCGGCGATGCGCTGCCGGAGGGCTGGCACGCCGTGTTCTTCGCGCCCATCGCGCGGCAATCGCAGCTCGGGCCGGACGGGCATCCGCGCAAGGGCGACTTCCTCCCGCCGGTGCCGCTGCCGCGCCGCATGTTCGCCGGGCGCCGCATGCGCTACCTGGCGCCGATCCGGATCGGCGCGGAGATCCGCCGTGTTTCCACCATCGCCGCGATCACGCCGAAGGTCGGGCGCACCGGCCAGATGGTCTTCGTGCGCGTGGACCATGTGGTGGAGATGGATGGACAGCCGGTGCTGACCGAGCTGCACGACATCGTCTACCGCGAGGAGGCGAAGCCCGGCGCCGGCGCACCGCCCAAGGCCGAAGCGCCGCCCGAACTGCCGGAGCCGCATGAGCGGCAGGCCTATGCGCCGCAGACCACGACGCTCTTCCGCTACTCCGCGCTGACCTACAACGCGCACCGCATCCACTACGACGCGCCCTACACCAAGGGCGAGGAAGGCTATCCCGACCTCGTCGTGAATGGCGGGCTGCACGCGTTGTTCCTGCACGAGATGGCGCGCCGCAACCTGCCGGGCGGGCGCATCGGCCGCTTCTCGGTCCGCAACGTGAATCCCTTCTTCGTCAACCGCCAGGGCGAGCTGCGCTGCCGGAAGGAGGAGGATGGCCGCCTCTCGCTCTGGGCGATGAACGAGACGGGCCGCGTGACGGCGCAGGCCGAGGCGGCGAGCGAGCCCGGAGAGCTGGCGTGAGCGGGAAGGGGCCGCTCGCCGGCATTCGCGTGCTGGACGCCACCGGCGTCATCGTCGGCCCCACCTCGACCCTGCTGCTGGCCGAGCAGGGCGCCGACGTGATCAAGGTGGAGCCGCCGGAAGGCGACCTGATGCGCAAGCTCGGCGGCAAGGCGCCGGCCGGCAAGCCGGGCATGTCGCCGAAATTCACGCATTTCAACCGCAACAAGCGCTCCATCATGCTGGACCTGAAGTCGCCGCAGGGGCGGGAGGTGATGCTGCGCCTCGCCGCGACGAGCGACGTCTTCGTCAGCAACATGCGCCCGCGCGCGCTGAAGTCGCTGGGCCTGACGTGGGAGGCGCTGTCGGCGATCAACCCGAAGCTCGTGCATTGTACCATCGCCGGCTTCGCAACCGGCGGCCCCTACGACGGCGCACCGGCCTACGACACTATCATCCAGGGCCTCTCGGGCGTCGCGGCCTGCAACGAGGCGATGCTGGGCGAGCCGCGCTTCGCGCCCTTCGTGCTGACCGACCACATCGTCGGCATCATTGCCGCCCAGGCGATCTGCGCCGCGCTGGTCGCGCGGGAACGCAGCGGGGAAGGGCAGGCGATCGAGGTTCCGATGTTCGAGAACGCGGCCGCCTTCGTGCTGTCGGAACACCTCGGCCAGCGCACCTTCGACCCGGAGGGCACGATGGGCGATCCGCGGATCATGACGCCCGATGCGCGCCCGATGAGGACGAAGGACGGCTACATCTGCGTCTCCGCCAACACGGATGCGCAGGCGCGCGGCTTCTTCGAGGCGATCGGGCGGCCGGAGCTGAAGGACGATCCGCGCTTCAAGGACGTTCCCGCACGGCTTGCGCATGTAAAGGACTACTTCGGCCTGCGCGCGCAGGCGCTGCAGGAGCGCACCACCGCCGAATGGGTGGAGCTGCTGCGCCGCCACGACGTGCCGGCCATGCCGTATCACACGCTCACCAGCCTGCTGGACGATCCGCAGCTGCGCGGATCGGGCACGCTGACCAGGGAAGACGGGGAGGATTGGATGCTTGGGCTGCGTCACGCCAATCGCTATTCGGGCTCCGGCCTGCCGCCATCGCGCCTGGCGCCGCGCCAGGGCGAGCATGGCGAGGAAATCCTGGCCGAGCTCGGCTACGACGCCGCGGAGCGCGCGCGCATCCTGGGGAAGGAGAGCGCAGCATGAACCGGCGCACGCTTCTCGCCGCCGCGGCGGCGACGCTCACCCCCTTCGCGCTACGCGCGCAGGATGCCTGGCCGAGCCGGCCGATCCGCCTGATCGTGCCCTTCCCGCCGGGTGCCGCGAACGACACGCTCGGCCGCGCCATGGCCGACCAGCTCGCGCCGCGGCTCGGGCAGCCGGTGGTGGTGGAGAACCGCGCCGGCGCAGGCGGTGCCATCGGCACGGACCACGTCGCGAAGTCGCCGGCCGACGGATACACGCTGCTGCTCGGCCATATCGGCACGCTGGCGGTGAACGTGCCGATGTATCCGCGCCTGCCCTATCACCCTGTGCGCGACTTCGCGCCGGTGGCGATGATCGCGACGACGCCGAACGTGCTGGTGGTGAACCCGCGCATGCCCTTCCAGGACATGCAGTCATTCGTCGCCTATGCGAAGGCCAATCCTGGCAAGCTGCGCTACGGCACGGCGGGCAATGGCAGCGCCGGCCACACGGTGATGCTCGCCTTCCTGCACGCGACCGGACTGGAACTGGAGCACATCCCCTATCGCGGCCTGGCGCCCGCGCTGAACGACCTCGTCGCGGGCCATGTGGACGTGACCTGGGGTGGTGCGCCCACCGTGATGCCGCTGGTGCGCGAGAACCGGCTGCGTGCCCTCGGCCTGTCCAGTGCGCAGCGCGTGGACAGCCTGCCCGGCCTCCCCACTGCCGCGGAGACGGTCGCGCCTGGCTTCGAAGCCGTGCCCTGGTACGGGATCGCCGCGCCGGCCGGCACGCCCGCGCCGATCATCGCGAGGCTGAATGCCGAGATCAACGCGAGCCTGAACACCCCGGCCGTCTCCGAGCGGCTGCGCCAGGACGGCGCGGAGCCGACGCCCGGCACGCCGGAAGCCTTCGGCCAGCTGATCCAGTCCGAGGTCACGCGCTGGACCGAGCTGATCCGCGCCGCCGGCGTGACGGCGAACTGAGGATGAGTGCGATGCGCGCCGCGACCTGGCGGTCCTTGCTCTATGTTCCGGCGAATGTGCCGCGCTTCGTCGCCAAGGCGCCCGGCGCGGGGGCGGACGCGATCATCCTCGACCTCGAGGACAGCGTGCCGGTCGCGCAGAAGGACGCGGCGCGCGAGGGGCTCGCCGACGCCATGCGCATCTGCCGGGAAGGCCCCGCCGCGGTGCTGGTGCGCATCAACCGCCCGCTGCGGCTCGCCGTGCGCGACGTGGAGGCCGCGGTGGCCTGCGGCGCCGACGGCATCCTGGTGACCAAGGCGATGGATGCCGGCCATGTCCGGCTGGTCGCGGAGCTGCTGGACGAGCTGGAAGGCGGCACGCCCCGCGCCGCCATCCTGCCGCTGATCGAAACGGCGGCGGCCGTGGCGCGAATGGAGGAGATCGCCGCTGCATCGTCCCGCGTCGCCGCGTTGCTCTGCGGCGCGGAGGATCTGGCGGCGGAGATGGGCTGCACCGCCGATGACGAGGTGATCGCGCTGATCAAGCGCCGCATGGTGATCGCGGCGGCGGCAGCCGGCGTCACGCCGCTCGGCACCCTCGGCTCCATCGCGGATTTCCGCGACCACGAGAAGCTGCGCGATGTGATCGCGCGGTCCCGCCGCGCGGGCTTTGGCGGCGCCACCTGCATCCATCCGGGCGTGGTGCCGCTGCTGAACGAAGGCTTCGCGCCGACCGAGAAGGAACTCGACCTGGCGCGCCGCCAGATCGCGGCGGCCGAGGAGGCCGAGCGCGAAGGCCGCGGCAGCTTCGAAGTGGATGGGCGCATGGTGGACGAGCCGATCCTGCGCCGCGCCCGACGCATCCTGGCTGCGGCGCGATAGCCCCTACGCGGCGGGCTCGCACCGAAAGCCCTCGCCCCACCGGCGCACGTAGCCGGTGGAGGGCGAGGGGAAATGCACGAAGCAGCAGAGCGTGTCGGTGTCGCAGACACGCTCCAGGAAGTTCCGGCGCGTTGTCACCGCCTGCTCCGGGTCGTTGTCCAGCATCATGCGCAGATGCGGGTAGCGCGCCTGCAGCGGCGAATGGATCAGGTCGCCGGTGATCACTCCCGCGGCGCGCCCGCGCCCAAGCTCCACGGCGAAATGATCGATGGTGTGCCCGGGCGTCGGCAGCAGGCGCAGATGGTCGTCCAGCGCGTGGTCGCTGGCGACGGGCTGCGCCCGACCGGCGGCGACGATGGGCAGCACGCTGTCCACGATCCAGGGGATTTCCGCCTCCGCGTTGCGCTCCGTCCAGAAGGCGAGCTCCTTCTCGGAGAACAGGTAGCGCGCATTCGGGAAGGTCGGCACCCAGCGTCCGTTCTCCAGCCGCGTATTCCAGCCGACATGATCGATGTGCAGATGCGTGCACATCACCACGTCGATGTCCTCCACGCGGAGCCCTGCCGCCGCCAGCGCATCCATGAAGGCGGTGTCGCGCTTGCGGTGCCATTGCGGATGCAGCGGCCGCTCCTTGTCATTGCCCAGGCAGCTGTCCACCAGCACGGTGTGATGCGGCGTGCGCACCACATGGGACTGCATGCAGAGCTTGACCCGGTCCTTCTCGTCGAGCGCATCGGGGCGCAGCCAGTCCCGGTTCTCCGCCAGCAGCTCCGGCGTCAGGTTGGGGAAGAAAGCGAGGATGTCGCGCAGGCCGGCGGCGGGCTCGGATTCGACGAGGCGATGGATGGTGACGTCGCCAAGGCGGAAGGTTGTGCGCACGCTCAGGCCAGCCAGCGCGCCAGATTGTCGCGCACGAAGGCGTCGTCGGTCAGGTGCGGATAGCGCGCGGCGACCGCGCTCAGCAGTTCCGCCTGGCCGGGCGACAGGGTTTCGTGCGGATCGAGGCACCAGATGCCGTCCAGCAGGCCCTGGCGGCGCAGGATCTCGTGGCAGCCGGCGATGACGCCGTGGAAAGCATGCGCGACGTCGAAGACCGCCGCGTTCATCTCCGTCACCTGCGCATCCAGCGCGAGCAGGTCGGCCGGGATCGGTCCCGCGCCGACCGCCTGGCAGCGCCGGTGCAGTTCCACCGCCGCGCGCGTCCAGACCGACCAGTGGCCGAGCAGCCCGCCGACGATGCGCAAGGGCTTGTCGCCGCCAAGGTCGAAGGGCGTCAGCAGGTCGGCGACGATGTGGTCGTCATTGCCGGTGTAGAGCGCGATGCGATCCGCGGCGCAGGCATCCTGCACGCCGCGCAGCACGTCCAGCGTGGCGTAGCGGTTGAAGGGCGCGATCTTGATGGCGACGGCGTTCGGGATGCCGGCGAAGCGCCGCCAGAAGCTGGCGGGCAGCGGCAGCCCGCCGACCGCGGGCTGCAGGTAGAAGCCGAAGAGCGGCATCTCCGCCGCCACAGCCGCGCAATGCGCGACCAACTCGTCCTCCGACGCGCCCTTCCAGGCAGCCAGCGACAGCAGCACGGCGTGGTAGCCAAGGCCGCGCGCGATCCGCGCCTCCCGCACCGCCTGCTCCGTGCGGCCGACCACGCCGGCGACGAGGATCGGCGTCGTCGCCTGCTCGGACGCCGCCTCCGCCGCGATCGTCAGCACCGGCTCGTAGAGGCCCACATCGCGGATGGCGAATTGCGTCGTGTGCACGCCCACCGCAAGCCCGCCGCTGCCCGCATCCAGGTAGTAGCGCGACAGCGCCTTCTGGCGCCGCGGATCCAGCTTGCGCTCCGCAGTCAGCGCCAGCGGATGCGCCGGGATCACGCAGCCGGCGCGCAGCCGTTCGGCGATGCCGGTGGGCCAATCCTCCCAGCGAAGCGGCATGGTCAGAACCTCCCGTCGCGCACTTCGAACTTCGTCGGCTTGCCGAGCGCCCGGCCGCCGCGCGAGACCCAGTCGGCCACCCATTGCACCAGCCGGTCCAGCGGCACGCGTGGATAGCCGAACAGCGCGAAGGCCCAGGCGGCGTTGGACAACAGCGCCTCCGGCGCCTCCGTGCCTGCAAACACCGGATCGCGCCCCATCAGCGCGCCGAAGCGCGAGGCGAGCCAGCGGATGGAGACCGTCTCCGGCCCCGTCACGTTCATGATCGGGCAGGCCGCATCGGCGTGGCGCAGCGCGCGCAGCGTCCAGGCATTGGCGTCGCCCTGCCAGATCACGTTCGCGTGGCCCATCGCCAGCGGCACCGGCGTGCCGTTCAGCACCTTGGTCGCGACGTCGTGCAGCACGCCGTAGCGCAGGTCGATCGCGTAGTTCAGGCGGATCCCGAAGCAGCGCGTGCCGCGCGCCGCGCCGGCATGCTGGAACACCCGCTCCCGCCCCAGGCAGCTTGCGGCATACTCGCCGACCGGCGCGGGCGTCGTGCTCTCATCCGGCATCGGGCCGTTCACCGGCACCAGCGGCAGCACGTTGCCGGTGGAGAAAAAGACGATGCGCGACGCTGCGTAGCGTTCCGCCACCATGCCCGGCAGCAACACGTTCATCGCCCAGGTCAGCGCCTCGTTGCCGGTCGAGCCGAATTTCCGGGCGGCCATGAAGATCACGTTCGGCGCGTCCGGCAGCGCGGCCAGCGCGGCGCGGTCGGTCAGGTCGGCGCTCAGGCACTCGATACCCCAGGATTCCATCCGCTCCCGCAGGCCGGGCTCGGACCAGCGCGCGACGGCGATGACGCGGCGCGCGGGATCGGCGCGTTTCGCCAGGCGACAGAGCGTCGGGCCCATCTTGCCCGCGGCGCCCAGCACCAGCAGGTCGCCCGGCACGGCGGCGAGGTCTTCCCGCAGCGCCGCGTCCGGGCGCGTCATGACGTCCTCGAGTTCCGCCTCGTCCGCGATGGCCGCCGGCCAGGTCATGCCGTCCTCCCGTCTTGCGAGTGGCGGCAGCATGGCCCCGTCCGGGCGGCGAAGGCCAGCCCCCGGCCGGCTCAGGCGATGTCGGTGTAGGTCCGTCGCAGCTTCGCAAGGAAGGCGGGCGACGCCTTGGCGCGTGCGCCCGCGACCGCGTCGGTGCCGGAAACAAGCGTGTCCGACGCTTCCAGCGAGAAATCGCGCACGAAGGCGACGCGCGGGTCGCGCCGCGCGGCAATCTCACGCACGCTTCCGCCGCGCCGCAGCACCGTCCCAGCCACGACGCCGCATTCCACTGCCTGCGTCGCACCCTGGCCGAGGGTCGGCACCATCGCCTGCGCCGCATCTCCGAGGAACAGCGCGCGCCCGGTCGGATCGTGGCGCAGCAGCGGCACGGTGGCGGACCGCGCCCAGTGGATCTCCGGCAGATGCGCCGTGACCTTGTCGAGCATCCAGGCGACAGCGGGGCAGGGCGGCGCATCCTGCGGCGTGAACAGCGCGCGCTGCGCTGCCTCGGTCTTCATCGCCTCGGTCACCTGCGCATCAGGGCCGAGCGGGAAGGTGCCGGCGATGTAGACGGCGCCGCCCGGCACGCGAAAGGACAACAGCCGCGCATTGCCCCGAAACCACTGGCCGTAATCGTCATAGGGACACTCGGCGGCCTCGGTGACCAACAGCCGCCAGATGCACACGCCGAGCAGCGTGCCCTCCGGCTCGCCGCAGGTGAGCGCGCGCAGGCGGCTGTAGCGGCCATCGGCGCCGACCAGCAGGTCGAAGCCGCCGTCGCGCACCAGGCCCGAAGCGGTGCGGAACACCGGCACCAGCCGGCCCGCCGCATCCTCCTCCAGCGCTTCCAGCGTGTGCCCGCTGCGCGTGCAGCCTGCCACCGGCGCGCGCAGCAGGCGGTAGAGTTCCGACCAGCGGATGCGCATGCCGGGCTCCTCGGCCAGGTCCAGCAGGTCGAGGTCGAGCAGGCGCGTGCCGTCCGTCAGGTCCACGAACCAGCGCCGCCAGGGCAGGGAGGCCTCGCGCAGCGCCGCATGCCTGACCGGCCTGTGCAGGCGCAGCGCCTTCAGCGCGTTCGGCCCGACATTCAGCCCCGTGCCGGCCTCGGCATGCTCGCCGCGCGCGACCCGTTCATAGGCCGTGACGGACATGCCGGGCGCGTCCAGCAGCGCCTCCGCCAGAAGGCTGCCGGCGACGCCGGTGCCGATGATGCCGATCCTCATGCGGCGCATTATGCTAGCGCCATGCCGCGCCTCGCCATCCATCGCCTTTCCATGGCCCATCCGGGCGATCTTTCGGCGCTGGAAGCGCTGATCGCGCGCGGCGAGGTCCGCGCGGGCGAGATCCGCGCGGTGATCGGCAAGACCGAGGGCAATGGCGGGCTCAACGACTTCACCCGCGGCTTCTTCACCCAGACGCTGATGCTGTTGCTGGCGTCGCAGACCGGTGAGACGCCGGCGGCGCTGGCGGCGCGCATCCCCTGCGTGCTGTCGGGCGGGACGGAGGGCGCGCTCAGCCCGCACTACATGGTCTTCAGCGTTTCCGACGAAGCCGCGGCGGGACGCGGCCTCGCGCTGGGCACTGCCTTCTCGCCAGTGACGCCCGCGCGCGAGATCGGCCGCGTCGCGCAGATCGAGGCGGTAGTCGCCGCCGTGCGCGCTGCCATGGCCGATGCCGGGATCGCGCGCGCCGAGGACGTGGCGCTGGTGCAGGTGAAGGCGCCCGCACCGCAGGCGCCCGATCCCGACGCGCGCAGCACGGACGCAAAACTCCTGATGGCGCTGTCGCGCGCCGCGGCGGCGGTCGGCGCCGGCGTGGCGCTCGGCGACATCCCGGCCGACCACGCGACGGAGGCCGCGCTGCTGACGGACCTCTCACTTTACTCTAACCGCGTCTCGATCTCCTCCGGCGTCGAGGTGACCTGCAACGAGGTGGTGGTGTTCGGCCATGCCGATGGCTGGGCGGAGGGCATCGTCGCCGGCGTCGCGCCCATGGCGGACCTGCTGGACCTCGCCGGCGTGCAGGCCGCCTTCGCCGCGGCGCCGGGCGAGGTGCTCGGCGTGATCGCGAAAGGCGAGCCCGACAAGACTGGAGCGATACGCGGGCATCGCCACACCATGCTCGGCGACACGGACATCGACGCCCAGCGCCACCTTCGCGGCGCGTTGGGCGCGATCGTCGCGGCGGTGGCCGGCGACGGTCGCGTCTTCGTCAGCGGCGGCGCGGAACACCAGGGCCCGCCGGGCGGCGGGCTGGTCTGCGTCTTCGCGCGTTCAGCCTGACGGGTTGCAGATCTCCCACAGCCGCGACGGCGAAAGCGGGATCTCGGAAACTTCGATGCCGCGCGCCGGCAGGTCCAGCGCATCCTCGATCGCCTGGGCGAAGAGCGCACCCACCGGAATCGCGCCGCCTTCTCCCGCGCCCTTGGTGCCGAGCGGATTGAGCGGGGAGGGCGTCTCGGTGTGCAGCACGTCCATCCGCGGCACGTCAAGGGCGGTGGGCAGCAGGTAGTCGGCGAGCGAGGCGTTCAGCAGCTGGCCGTCATCCGTCCAGACCAGCTCCTCGAAGAAGGCGTTGCCGATGCCCTGCGCGACGCCGCCCTGGATCTGGCCGGAGAGGATCAGCGGGTTCAGCACCGTGCCGCAATCATGCACGACGACATAGCGCAGGATCGTCGGCCGCATCGTCTGCGCGTCGATCTCGATGACCATGGCATGCGCCCCGGCCGCGGTCGCGCCCATCTGCGGCCCGAAATAGGAGGTCGCCTCCAGTCCAGGGACTGTCCCGGGCTTTACCGCCCCGCGCATCGGGTTTGCCAGCCGCGCCAGCTCGCCGAGCGTGATCCTGTTCTCCGGCACGCCGGCGATCGAGACCGCGCCGTCCGCCAGCACCAAATCGGCCTCGGCGCATTCGAAATGCTCGGCCGCCGTCTTGAGGATTTTTGTGCGCACCTCCACCGCGGCGCCATGCGCGGCGCTTCCGGTGACCACCGCGCCGCGGCTGGCGAAGGTGCCGGCGCCCCAGTCGAACACGTCGGTGTCGCCGGTGGTCACCTCCACGTCGCGCACATCCACGCCCAGTTGTTCCGCGACCACCTGCGCAAAGGAGGTGAAGTGCCCCTGGCCCTGCGTGCCGACCCCAGTGGCGAGTGTCACCTTGCCGCTCGCCTGCACGCGTACCTTGGCGCCCTCATAGGGGCCTATGCCCGTACCCTCGACATAGCAGACGACACCGAGGCCGAGATGCCGGCCTTCCGCACGCGCCTTCGCCTTCTCCGCCGCGAATTCCGCGTAGCCGATGGCGTGCAGCGCCTTGTCGAGGATCGGCGCGTAGTTGCCGCTGTCATAGGTCAGCGGTGCGAAATCCTGGTAGATGAGCTCGTTGTGGTAGGGGAAGGCGTCCGCGGGGATGAGGTTGCGCCGCCGGATCTCCGCGCGGTCGAGGCCCAGTTCGCGCGCCGCAGCATCCAGCATGCGCTCCATCACGAAGATGCCGTGCTGCCGTCCTGCGCCGCGATAGGGCGTGACCAGCGTGCGGTTCGTGTAGATCGCGCGGAATCGGCTGTCATAAGCTGGCACGTCGTAGCAGTTCAGCAGCGTGCACTGGCTGTTGAGCGGCACCGTCAGCCCATAGGGATTGTAGGCGCCGGTATCCATCAGGAAGTCGTCGCGCACGCCGAGGATTTTTCCGCGTGCATCCAGCGCCAGCTCGCAATCATGGACCTGGCTGCGCTCCTGCGTCGTGGCCGTGAAATGCTCGAGCCGATCCTCGATCCATTTCACCGGCCGGTCGAGGCGCAGCGCCATCCAGGGCACCAGCACTTCCTCGGGGTAGAACATCATCATCTTCGGCCCGAAGCCGCCGCCAATGAAGGGCGCGACCACGCGCACCTGGCGCTCCGACAGGCCGAGCATCGCGGCCAGCCCGTTGCGGATGAAGACCGGCGCCTGGGTTGTGTCCCAGACCGTCAGCTTCTCCGCCTTGTGGTCCCATTGCGCGACGATGCCCCGCGTTTCCATCGGGTTCGACGCGCCGCGGTCATACGTGAAGCGGCGGCGGATGAGGTGCGCGGCCTTCGCGCGCGCCGCGGCATAGTCGCCCTTGGCCTGGTGGACATCGGCGGCGATGTTGTCCGGCAGGTCGGCATGCACGCGTGGGCTGTCCGACGACAGGGCCGCTTCTAGCCCGATCACCGGCGGCAGGGGCTCGTACTCGACCACGATGTCGCCGACCGCATCCTCCGCGACGTAGCGGCTTTCGGCGACGACCATCACCACCGGCTCGCCCACATGCCGCACCTCGCCCTTGGCGAGCGGCACCTGGCAGCGCTGGCGGAAGACCATGCCCTTGATGGGCGGCGGCGGCACCAACAGAGGCCCGGGCTGCCAGTACTCGCCGAGGTCCTCCGCGGTGATCACCGCGACCACGCCGGCGCGCGCCTTCGCGGCGTCCGTGTCGATGGAGCGGATCGCCGCGCGCGCATGCGGGCTGCGCAGGAAGGCGGCGTGCAGCATCCCCGGCAGTTCCACATCGTCCACGAACAATGCCCGGCCGGTCAGCAGCCGCGGGTCCTCGTTGCGCGTCAGCGGCCGGCCGATCTGGCGCGTTTCCATCACGCCGTTTCCCGCAGGCGCTTTGCCGCCAGCAGCACCGCGTCCACGATGTGCTGGTAGCCCGTGCAGCGGCAGAGGTTGCCCGAAAGCGCGTGACGCACCGCCTCCTCGCCGGGGTCCGGGTTCTCCTCCAGGAAGGCGGTCATCGTCATAAGAATTCCCGGCGTGCAGTAGCCGCATTGCAGCCCATGCGCGTCCCGGAAGGCCTGCTGCAGCACGGAGAGCGCATCGGGCGTGCCGAGGCTTTCCACCGTCCGCACCTCATGGCCTTCCGCCTGCACCGCGAAGATCAGGCAGGACCGCACCGGCGCGCCGTCCAGCCGTATCGTGCAGGCGCCACAGACGCCGTGCTCGCAGCCGACATGCGTGCCGGTCAGCCCGGCCTCATGCCGGATGAAGTCCGAGAGAAGCAGCCGCGGCTCCACTTCCCGCGTGACGGCATCGCCGTTGATGGAGAGCGTGACGCGTCGCCTCATGCCGCGCGCTCCCACGCCGTCGCCAGCGCACGCGCAGCGATGACGCCCGCCAGGTGGCGCTGATAGGCGGGGCTGGCCTGCACGCTGCCGGTCGGCGCGATCTCCTGCTTCAACAGCGCAGCCGCTTGCGCCAGGTCCGCATCGGTCAGCTTCGTCCCGACCAGGGACGCCGCGGCTTTCGGCGCCGCCATCGGCGTCGGCCCGGCGCTGCAGCAGGCGAGGCGCACCGCGGTGCAAATGCCGGCTGCATCCCGCGTCACCACCGCCGCCACGCCCATCATCGCGTATTCGCCGCGCCGCCGCGCGATCTCGAGCCAGGCGGTGCCGCTGCGCGGCGGCAGGGGAGGCAGGCGGATCTCGGCCAGCATCTCGTCCAGTTCCAATGCGGTGGTCAGCGGACCCAGGAAGAACTCCGCCGCCGCAACCTGCCGTTCGCCGCGCGCGCTGCGGATCAGGAAGCGCGCCGCCAGCGCCAACATCACCGCCGGCATCTCGGAAGCCGGGTCGGCATGGCTGAGGTTGCCGCCCAGCGTGCCGCGGTTGCGCACCTGCGGATGCGCCACCTCATGCAGCGCCTCGGCCAGGATCGGATGGCTCTTCACCGCACCGGCATGCCGCTCGATGGCGGCGTTGCGCGCCATCGCGCCGATGGTGAGCGACCCGTCCGCGCCCACAGCGATCGCGTCCAGCCCCGCCACGCGGTTGAGGTCCACCAGCACCGCCGGCTGGGCGATGCGAAAGTTCATCGCCGGCACCAGGCTCTGCCCGCCCGCCAGGAAGCGCGCATCCTCTCCGTGCCGGGCCTTCAGCGCCAGCGCCTCCGCCACGCTTTCCGGGGCGTGCCAGTCGAAGGGGGCGGGCTTCACGCGGAACTCCTCATCGCGGCCAGATTGGCAGATGCCCTTCCGACCCCGAAGGGAAAACCGCGCCTTGCGCGTGCCGCCCTTGCGGTGGTGAAGATGCGGCCATGCCCATCGCCTATCTCGCCGGTCCCGATGTCTTCCTGCCGAACGCCCAGGCCCATGCCGCCCGCAAGGCGGCGATCTGCGCTGCGCATGGCATCACCGCCCTGCCGCCGCTGAACGAGGACATCGCCAGCCTCGCGGAGCTCGAGGCACATCACGCCTGGCGCGCCATCTACGCCAAGGACATCGAGATGATGGAGCGCGCGGACCTGGTGATCGCCAACCTCACGCCCTTCCGCGGCGCCAGCGCCGATGCCGGCACGCTGATCGAGGTCGGCTGGTTCCTCGGCCGCGGCCGGCCGATCTTCGGATATTCCAACAGCGCGACGCCATTCGCCGAGCGCAGCGCGGCGCAGGTGGCGCGCGTGCCGGACCCGATCCCGGGCCTTTCGGTCGAGGGTTTCGGCCTGCCCGACAACCTGATGATTCCGGGCGCGATCGAGAGCGGCGGTCATCCGATCCTGCTGCCGGAAGCCGGCCAGGACCTGCCCTTCGATAGCCTGCAGGTCTTCGAGCGCTGCGTCGCCATCGCCGCGCGCCGCCTCGGCCTGGTCACCTGACTCCGGCGCCGCGGGTCATGCGCCGGCCCGCGAATCAAGAAAGGCGCGCCAGCCGCCGAAGCGGCTGATCTCCTCGGCGCCCGCCAGCCCCTCCGGCTCCACCAGGAAGCCTTTCGGCGTGCTGCCATCCGCCAGCAGCAGCGTGCCGATGCAGAGCGGCGCGGGAATGCCGGCCACAAAGCGACCGAAGCCGTCCGGCGGCAACGCCCAGACCTCAGCGGCGATGGCGTGCCCGGCGCTCGGTGCCACGCGCAGCAGGCCGGGCCGGCGTGGCGGGCCGCCGGCGAGGGCGAAGAAGCGGTAGCAGGGCTGCGTGGCCACCGCGCGCCGCAGCACGCCGCCGCGGCCGGTCAGCTCGTGGTTCAGCGCCAGCCCCGACAGATGCGCGCCGACGACGGCGATCTCGATGGCTTCGTCCATGCCGCCCGTCATGCCTGGAAGCGCGCGCCCAGCGCGGCGAGGCTCGCATCGCTGCCGCGCGGGCCGATCAGCGTGATCCCCGCCGGCAGCCCATCCGGCCGCATCGGCCCCGGCACGGCCAGCGCCGCCAGGTCGAGCAGGTTCACGAAGTTGGTGTAGGCGCCGAGCCGCGCATTCGGCCCGAGCGGATCGGCCTCCAGCTCCGCCAGCGTCGGGAAGCACGGGACGGAGGGCACGGCCAGCGCCTCCACGCGCTGCCAGACGGGCGCCGTGCGGCGCCGCATCTCCGCCAGCTCGTACAGGCCGCGGAAGGCGTCCACCGCCGAGAAGCGTGCGGCGCCGGCCAGGATGCCGCGCGTCACCGGGTGCACCGCGTCGGGCTCCGCGGCGCAGAAATCGCCGACGGCGGCGGCGCGCTCGGCGACCCAGGGGCCGTCATAGAGCAGCCGCGCCGTCGCATGGAAATCGCCGAGGTCCAGCGGTTCCAGAACCACGCCGAGCGCGGCCAGGCGCGCGCAGGCGGCATCCCAGGCGGCGCGCCCCGCCGCGTCGTCCAGCTCCGGCACCAGCGGCACGCCGATGCGGCGCGGCGGCGTGGCGGCGTCCATTTCCTGCCAGGCGATCGGGCGGCTGAAGGCGTCCTCGGGATCCTCGGCGGCGATGGCGGCGAAGCCGGCCCAGGCATCGGCGACGCTGCGCGCGAAGACCGAGATGCAGTCCAGGCTTCGGCAGGCCGGCACGACGCCGCGCGTGGAGACCACGCCGAGCGACGGCTTCAGCCCGACCAGCCCGTTCAGCGCCGCCGGCACGCGGCCCGATCCCGCCGTGTCGGTGCCGAGCGAAAGCGTGGCCAGCCCCTGCGCGACGGCGACGGCGGAGCCGCTGCTCGATCCGCCGGGCACGCGCGTGGGATCGAAGGCGTTGCGCGGCACGGGGTAGGGCGTGCGGACGCCCACCAGCCCGGTTGCGAACTGGTCGAGATTGGTCTTGCCGATCAGCACCGCGCCCGCATCGAGCAGGCGCTGCGCCGCGGGGGCGGTGTGGCGCGCCATTTAGGCGAAGCCGGGGCAGGCGACGGTGGTCGGCAAGCCGGCGATGTCGATGTTGTCCTTCACCGCGACTGGCAGGCCCCAGAGCGGGTATCGCGCGGGATCGAAGGCGGGCAGCACCTCCGCCGCGGCGCGCGCGCGGCCCTCCGGGATCAGGTGCAGGAAGATTCCGGGATCGTCGACCGCGGCGATCCGGCGATGGATCAGCGCGACGACGTCAGCGGGTCGCAACCGGCCGGCGGCATAGGCGCGGTGCAGGCTGGCGCGGTCGAGCGGCAGGTCGGCCTCAATGGTCATGCCGGCCATCCTGCAAGGCGCATGCCTTCACCGCGATTCTCTCCCTCCCCCGCGGTGCGGGGGAGGGTCGGGGTGGGGGCACGACGGAACTCAGGGAAGGGAAGCCTGGCGCTCTGCCCATTTCGTGGGCAGCCGACCGCCGAAAAGCTTACCCCCGCCGCCCCGCCGCGAAGCGCACCGCTTCCTCGGCGGCGCGGAACAGCGCGCGCGCCTTCTGCTGCGTCTCGGCGTATTCGGCCTCGGGGTCGGAATCGGCCACCACCCCCGCGCCGGCCTGCACATGCATCACGCCGTCCTTCACCAGCGCGGTGCGCAGCGCGATGCAGGTGTCCATGTCGCCATCGGCGCCAAAATACCCGACGCCGCCCGCATAGGTGCCGCGGCGGGAGGGCTCGAGTTCCTCGATGATCTCCATCGCGCGGACCTTCGGCGCGCCGGAGAGCGTGCCGGCCGGGAAGCCCGCCATCAGTGCATCCAGCGCATCGAGCCCCGGGCGCAGCCGGCCGACCACCTCGCTCATGATGTGCATCACCTGCGAATAACGCTCCACCTGGAAGCGCTGGGTGACGCGCACGCTGCCGATCTCCGCCACGCGGCCCACGTCGTTGCGGCCGAGGTCGAGCAGCATCAAGTGCTCGGCCAGTTCCTTCGGGTCGGCGAGCAACTCGCGTTCCAGCCGCGCATCCTCCTCCGGCGTCGCGCCGCGCGGGCGCGTGCCGGCCAGCGGCCGCAGCTTCACCTCGCCATGCTTCACGCTGACCAGGATCTCCGGGCTGGCGCCGACCAGCGCGAAGCCGCCGAGATCGAGGAAGAACAGGTAGGGCGCGGGGTTGAGCCGCCGCAGCGCGCGGTACAGTGCGAAGGGCGGCAGCGCGAAGGGCACCGAGAAACGCTGCGAGGGCACCACCTGGAAGACGTCGCCCGCCGCGATGTATTCTTTCCCCCGTCGCACCGCGGCCATGTACTCCGCCTTGGTGAAGTTGGAGCTCGGTGCGGGCAGCGCGGGCAGCGCCGCCGGCGGCGCCGGGCGGGGAAGGGGACGGTCCAGTGCCGCCTCCGCCTCGTCCAGCCGCGCCTGCGCCAGATCCCATGCGGCCTTCGGGTCCAGCCCCTCGGCCGGCCAGACCGGCGTCACCAGCGTCAGCGTATCGCGCACATGGTCGAACACCGCCGTCAGGGTCGGGCGGAACATCACCGCGTCCGGGATGCCGAGCGCATCGGCGTTCTTGTTCGGCAGGCGCTCGATCTGGCGCACCATGTCGTAGCCGAGGAAGCCGAACAGCCCCGCGGCGATCGAGGGCAGCCCCGCCGGCATCGCCAGCCGCGATTCGCCGATCAGCGCGCGCAGGCTGTCGAGCGGCGCCGCCGCCTCCGGCACGAAGCCATGCGGCGCCGCCTGGGCGTGGCGGTTCAGCTCCGCCTTCCCCTCGCGGCAGCGCCAGATCAGGTCGGGCTCCAGCCCGATGGAGGAGAAACGGCCGCGCGCCGCGCCGCCCTCCACGCTTTCCAGCAGGAAGGCGTTGGGCCGGTTCTGTGCCAGCCGCAGGAAGGCGCCGACCGGCGTGTCGAGGTCGGCCACACGCTCGCGGGCGAGCACCTGGCCCTCGCCGGCCGCGAGCCCTTCGGCGAATTGCGCGTAGGTCAGGCCGCCGGGCATGCGATCCGCTCCTTCGCCCCGCTCATGGGATGACCTGCTGCATCAGCCCCGGATTGATGCGCGGCTCGGCGCGGGCGCGCAGGGCCGCGGCAAACTGCGCCTCCAGGTCCTCCGCCGACTGCGCCTGGGCGGTGCGGCGGGCATTCTCCAGCGCTTCGGCCTCGGCGCCCGCATCGGGCGGCACGACCTCGAGCAGCTGGCCGACGGCGAAGCCGGCCCGCGTCGGGACCATGGTCGCCTCGCCGCGCTGCGCGGCGAACAGCGGCGCCAGCAGCTCGGGCGGGATTGTCAGGCCGGGCACGCCAGGCTCCGGCCGACGGCCGAAGGGCCCGAAGCGCTCGGAGGGGATGCCCGCGGCGCGCGCAGCCTCCTCCAGGCTCTGCCCGCCCCGCACCGCCGCCAGCAGCGCCGCGGCCCGCTCCTCCTGGTGGCGGCGCCTGGCCTCCGCGATGAAGGCGAGGCGCACATCGGCCTCCACGTTCTCGAAGGGGCGCAGCGCCGGCGGCGAGACGCCGCGAAGTTCCACCGCGATGAAGCCGTCGCCCTGGCGCAGCTCCTGCAGCCGCGGCGAGGCGCCGGGCTCCGCGGTGAAGATGGCGCGCAGCGTCTCCGCCCTTGCATCCACCGGCACCGGGATCGGCACCGGCGCGCCCTCCGCGTCGCGGCCCTCGGCGTCGAGGCGCAGGCTCGTCACCTGCATGCCGTAGCGCTGCGCGGCCTCCTGCAGCGTGGCCCCGCCGGCGAGCGCATCCTCCACACGGTTCGCCCGCTCGAAGGCGAGGTCGGCCGCCTTCTCCAGCGCGACCTCCTCGCGCAGGCGGTCCTTCACCTCATCGAAGGTGATGCTGCGGCCAGGGGTGACGCCGGCGATGCGCAGTACGTGCCAGCCGAAGGGCGACTGCACCGGCCGCGTGATGCCGCCCTGCGGCGTCTCGAAGGCGGCGGCGGCGAGTTCCGGCACCGGAAGGTCGGCGCGCGCCACGTCGCCGAGCGTCACCGCCGCCCCGCCGGCGGCCTGGGCCGCCTGCCCGATGGCATCGAAATCGTCATTGGCGCGCCACGCCTCCGCGATGCGCTGCGCCGCCTCCTCGGTCGGCAGCAGCGCCTGCTGCAGCGCGCGGCGCTCCGGTGTCTCGAGCTGGCCGCGCCGCGCCTCGAAGGCGGCGCGGAGTTCCTCCTCCGACACCTCCACCTGGTCCGCCAGCGTCTCGGCGGAGAGCACGCCGAGCGTCACGTCGCGCAGCTCGGGCGTGGAGAACTGGTCGGGATTGTTGGCGTGGAAGCGCTCGAGCTGCGCCTGGGTCGGCGGCTCCGGCTCCGGGGCGTCGAGCAGGGTGAGCTCCGCCACCTGCGCCACCCGGCGCTCGCGCTCCCAGTTGAACAGGGCGCGGGCGAGGGAAGGGGGCGCGGCGGCGCCGGCGCGCACCGCGCCGACCAGCTGCATCCGCTGCAGGTCGTCCCGCACCAGCTGCAGGAACATGCCCTCCGTCATGTCGTTCTGCCGCAGGAACTGGTCGAGGATGGCGCGGCTGAACTCGCCGCCCACGCGGAAGCTCGGGATGGCGCGAACATAGGCCGCCACCTGCTCGTCCGGCGTGGCGAGGCCGAGGCGATGCGCCTCGACCCGCTGCGCATTCTCCTGGATCAAGGTCTCCACCGCCTGCCGCGCGATGGCCTCCCGCACCGCCTGGCTCGGCTCGAAATCCGGGCCGAGCTGGCGCTGCAGGCGCTGCAGCTCGCGCCGCGCGGCGTTCTGCGCCTGCGGCACCTCGATCTCCGCGCCGTTCATGCGGACCACGGCGGTCTCGCGCCAGAAGTTGCGGACGATGTCCTCGATCCCCCAGACCGCGAAGGAGAGGATCAGCAGGACGAAGAGGACCTTCGCGACCCAGGACTTCGCGAGGTTGCGGAACCAGGTGATCATGGTGGCGGCGTAGCGCAGAGGCCCGTCCGTTGCCAGCCCGGCACGCCGTTGCTAGCCGGGCGGCAGGGCACGAAGGGAGGGCGCGCATGACCCCGGGCGTGAAGCCGCTGATCGCCGGCAACTGGAAGATGCATGGGACGCTGGCCGAGGCCGCCGCGCTGGCCGGGGCGGTGCGGGACGGGGCGGGGGGCCTCCCGGCCGACCTGCTGGTCTGCCCTACCTTCCTGCATGTCGCGCAGGTGGCGGCCACGCTGGCCGGCAGCGCGGTGGCGGTGGGCGGCCAGGATTGCCACCCCGCCGCCAAGGGCGCGCATACCGGCGACGTCGCCGCGCCCATGCTGAAGGATGCCGGGGCGGGGTTCGTGATCCTCGGCCATTCCGAGCGCCGGACCGACCACGCCGAGACGGACGCGGCGGTCCGCGCCAAGGCCGAGGCCGCCGCCGCCGCCGGCCTCGTCCCGATCGTCTGCGTCGGCGAGACCGAGGCCGAGCGGCTGGCCGGCCGGGCCGAGGCGGTGGTGGAGCGCCAGCTTGCCGAAAGCCTGCCCGACGGGTTCGCCGGGATCATCGCCTACGAGCCGGTCTGGGCCATCGGCACCGGCCGCACCCCGACCGAGGCCGACATCGCCGCCATCCACGGCACCATCCGCGCCCGGCTGGCGGCGCGCTTCGGCGCGGCCGGGCAGGGCATGCGGATCCTCTATGGCGGCTCGATGAAGCCCGGCAACGCCAAGGCGATCCTTGCCCTGCCGAACGTGGATGGCGGGCTGGTCGGCGGGGCGAGCCTGGTGGCGGAGGATTTCCTGGCGATCGCCCGGGCGGCGGCGTGAGGCAGCGCCCCGCCGCGCCGCTGGCATTCCCCGCCGGCAACCGCTAGAACGCCGCCGCCATGAACACCGTGCTGCTCGTCCTGTTCCTGCTCGTCACCCTCGCCATGATCGGGGTCATCCTGGTCCAGCGCAGCGAGGGCGGGGGCCTCGGCGTGGGGTCCTCCCAGGGGATGGGCTCGTTCATGAGCGGGCGGGGCACCGCCAACCTGCTCACCCGCACCACAGCCATCCTGGGCACCGCCTTCATGGCGCTGGCGCTGGTGCTCGCCATCACCGGCAAGGGCCGGGCGCCGACCGGCTCCATCCTGGATGCGCCGGCCACCGCCCCCGGCACGCTCGTGCCCGGCGGCCTCGTGCCCGGCGCCCCGGCGGTGCCCGCGTCCCCGTCGGTTCCGACGAACTGACCTGCAACCCCGGCCGGCAAGCGCCGGCCGCATGGCCGCTGCCCATCTGCGCCGCGCGCCCGGGCTTTGCCCGACTCCCACGGCACGCTAAGAGGGCGGTCCATGACGCGGTTTGTCTTCATCACCGGCGGCGTGGTCTCCTCGCTCGGCAAGGGTATCGCTGCCGCCTCCCTCGGGGCGCTGCTGCAGGCGCGCGGCTACAAGGTCCGCCTGCGCAAGCTCGACCCCTATCTCAACGTGGATCCGGGCACGATGAGCCCGTATCAGCACGGCGAGGTCTACGTCACCGACGACGGGGCGGAGACCGACCTCGACCTCGGCCATTACGAACGCTTCACCGGCGTGCATGCGACGCGGGCCGACAACTGGACCACCGGGCGCATCTATTCCGACGTGATCGCGGCGGAGCGGCGCGGCCACTACCTGGGCGGCACCGTGCAGGTGATCCCGCACATCACCGACAAGATCAAGGACGTCATCCAGGCCGAGACCGAGGGCTACGACTTCGTCCTGGTCGAGGTCGGCGGCACGGTGGGCGACATCGAGTCGCTGCCCTTCCTGGAAGCGATCCGCCAGCTCGCCAACGAGCTCGGCCCGACCCGCAGCCTCTTCGTGCACCTGACCCTGGTGCCCTACATCCCCTCCGCCGGGGAGCTGAAGACCAAGCCGACGCAGCACAGCGTGAAGGAGCTCCTCGGCGTCGGCATCCAGCCGCAGATCCTGCTCTGCCGCTGCGACCGCCAGATCCCGGAGAATGAGCGCCGCAAGATCGCACTGTTCTGCAATGTGCGGCCGGAAAGCGTGATCCCCGCCTACGACGCCGACAGCATCTACGCCGTGCCGATCAGCTACCACGAGGAAGGGCTGGACCGCGAAGTGCTGCGCCACTTTGGCCTGTCCATCTATGGCGAGCCGGACATGAGCCGCTGGCAGCGCATCGTGGACCGCATCCGCGCGCCGGAAGGCGAGGTGACCATCGCGGTGGTCGGCAAGTACACGAACCTGCTCGACGCGTACAAGTCGCTGGCCGAGGCGCTGACCCATGGCGGCATCGCGCACAACGTGAAGGTCCGCCTGGACTGGGTGGACAGCCAGATCTTCGAGGATGACGAGGCCGCGGTCGCGCGGCTCGAGAAGGTCAACGGCATCCTGGTGCCCGGCGGCTTCGGCGAGCGCGGCACCGAAGGCAAGATCGAGGCGGTGCGCTTCGCGCGGGAGCGCCGCGTGCCCTTCTTCGGCATCTGCTTCGGCATGCAGATGGCGGTGATCGAGGCGGCGCGGAACCAGGCCGGCCTGAAGGGCGCCTCCTCCACCGAATTCGGCCCCTGCACCGAGCCGGTGGTCGGGCTGCTGACCGAATGGACCCGCGGCAACGAGGTGGAGCGCCGCGCGGCCGGCGGCGACCTCGGCGGCACGATGCGGCTCGGCGCCTATCCGGCGCGGCTCGCCGAGGAATCCCTGGTGCGGGAGGTCTATGGCGGCGCCGCGGAGATCCAGGAGCGGCACCGGCACCGCTACGAGGTCAACGTCAACTACAAGGACCGGCTGGAGGAGGTCGGGCTGCGCTTCTCCGGCCTGTCGCCGGACGGCTCGCTGCCGGAGATCGTGGAGCGGCCGGACCATCCCTGGTTCATCGGCGTGCAGTTCCATCCGGAGCTGAAATCCAAGCCCTTCGACCCGCACCCGCTGTTCCGCGGCTTCATCGGCGCCGCGGTCCGCCAGGCGCGGCTGGTCTGACGGAGGAGGGGATGGACGAGAAATCCCGGCTGCGGCGCTTCGGCTACGGCCTTGCGGCGACTGTCCTGCTCGTGGTGATCGCGGGCTACCTGTTCGGCTCGCTCGGCGTCACCGCCGCCCTGGCGCTCGGCCTCGCGGTGACGCTGTTCGCCGGCGGCGGCCTCGGCAAGCGCTGAGCGCTTTACACTTCCGCAAGCCTGCCGCGGCTAACTGCCGTCATGCGCGTGATGAGCGGCCATGACGGCGACGACATCTATTTCTACGAGCAGGGTGACCTCGTCCGGCTGAAGCGCGATGAGGACGGCCCGCTCGTTACCGCCTATGCGGGCGACTGGGGCCGCGTCATGCGGGTGAATCCGGACGGCTCCCTCGACATCAAGCTGGCGGGCTACAGCCGCGCCAAGGACGCGGACATGGTGCGCGCGGTGGCGGTGGCGCGCAGCCGCGTGGAACCCTGCGATCTGCAGGGCCGCCCGCTGCTGCGCGGCCGCGCCGCGGTGTGGGACACGCGCCGCTCGACCATGTAGCGCGCGCCCACGGCACAGGCCGGCTACAGCACGAAGTCGCTCGCCGCGAGCGTGTAGTTCCCCTGCAGCGCGATGGTGATGTCGGCATCGCCATCGCCGTTCACGTCGCCCATCACATAGGTGAAGCCGTTGTATCGCTCATAGCGCAGTTCGCCGGGCGAGAGGTTCCAGCTATGCGACGGATCGCCGCTGAACTCGGCGCTCCCGATGAAGGTGAAGCTGTCATTGAGCCACCCGCCATCGGTGGTGTCGGCGTCGATCGCGGCGAGGTCGATCTTGTCCGAGCCGCGCTGGAAATAGCTGATCACGTCGGCGATGCCCGCGCTGCCGCTGTCCGAGACGGCATTGAAGACGAAGCGGTCGGCACCGAGCCCGCCATCCATCTGGTCGAAGCCGCTGCCGCCGACGATCGTGTCGTTGCCCTCGCCGCCCTTCAGGACGTCGTTCCCCGCCTCGCCATGGACCAGGTCGTTGCCGGACTGCCCGTCCACCGTGTCGTTCCCGCTGCCGGCGAGAACGACGTCGTTCCCCGTGCCGCCGCCGATGCCGTCCTGGCCGTTGCCGCCGTAGAGGATGTCGTTGTCCGCGCCGCCATTGAGCGCGTCGTTGCCATCCCCGCCCACCAGCACGTCGTTGCCGTCGCCGGCGAACATCGTGTCGTTTCCGGCGTCGCCATAGGCTTCGTCATTGCCATCGCCGGCACTGACGTGGTCGGCGTCGTCGCCACCGCGGATGATGTCGCGACCGGTGCCGCCATTGATCGTGTCGTTTCCGGCGTCGCCGAAGATGCGATCGTCGCCGCTGCCGCCGCTCAGCTGATCGTTGCCGTTGCCGCCCTGCAGCGTATCGGCCCCGTCGTCGCCGTGAAGCTGGTCGTGTCCCTCGTCACCGGACAGCAGGTCGTTGCCGCCGCCGCCCTTCAGCGTGTCGTGCCCGGCACTGCCGAAGGCGGTCTCGTTGGCCGCGGTGCCGATCCAGGAATCGTTGCCGAGGCCGCCGAAGAAGTCGCCGAGACCTTCGAGCAGCGAGGCGGACGGCGCCAGGCTGCGCTGCACGGCCGGAAGCTGGACAGCCTCGATGTCGTCGGCGACGAACTGCACCGCCGGAAGCTGCAGATGCCCGCGAAGCAGGTCGTGGGCGCGAAGCGATGTTGCCATGATTTCCTCCTCTGGACGCCGTGATGGCGTGGCGGGAGGAATGCGCCCTGCGCGTTGCCGGATGACTGCATGCGGCGCGCAACATGATGCCGCACATGACGGGCCGGCTTCGCGCGTGCTGCGTCGCGCGAAACCTGATCAGGCGCCCCAGGCGGTCTTCAGGCGCGTGAATTCCAGCCGGTAAGTGCCGCGCTGCGGCGCGGCGATCGCGCCGGCCGCACGCAATTCGGCATCGGGGAACAGCGGGGCGAGCGCCTCGGCATCCGTGGCTTCGGCCAGGATGATCCAGGCGGGCGGGGCGGCAATGTCGTTGCGGCCCTGCTTCTCCGCGCTGTCCACGTTGCTCGCCGCGTCGTCGGTGATGAGCAGATGCGCGCCCGTCACGCGCGCGGCCGTCGCGGCCTTCGCGACCAGCGCCGCGAAGGTGGAGATTGCACCCGGCGCTGCATCGAAGCGCAGCGTCAGCATCACGCCGCCCGGCCCCACGCCGTGGCTCGCCAGCACGCGCGCCAGGCCGCGCGAGGTGTCCCGGAACCCCTGCGTGGCGCGCTTCGTCCAGGCCGTCGGCGCGTTCAGCCGGTTCGCGTAGTCCTGGCCCTGCAGCACCTGCATCGTGTCGGCTTCGTAGAGCGTGAAGAATTCCGGATGCGTCGTGGCATCCACGGCGCTGAACCGGCGCCCACGGCGGAAGCCGGGGATGCCGACGCGCTCGGCCATGTGTTCGTGCAGGTGCCAGGCGTAGAACTCCGCCCGGCCTTCCGGCGTCACGCCGTTCCAGATCGCCACCGCGGCTTCACCTGCGAGCATTCTTTCTCCGTGCCTCAATCATGCAACCGGCCGCCCGAGAGATCGAAGACGGCGCCAGTCGAAAAGCTGCAATCGGGGCCGCAGAGGAAGCTCACCATCGCGGCGACCTCCGCGGCCTCCGCGAAGCGGCCCATCGGGATGCGGCGCAGCTTGTCGGCGCGCTGCGCGGGATCGAGCGTGGTTTCCATGGCCGTGCGCACCACGGTCGGCGCGATGGCGTTGACCAGGATGCCCTCGGTCGCGAGCTCCTTGCCCAGCACCTTCGCCAGCGCCATCAGCCCGGCCTTGGAGGCCGCATAGGCACCCGCCATCGCACTGCCTTCCTTGCCCACCGCCGAGCCCATCAGCACGATGCGCCCGCGATCCGGCATCGGGTTGCGCAGCATCGCCGGGATCACCGCGCCGGTCGTGGCGAAGCCGGAGAGCAGGTTCGTCTCCAGCACCCGCCGCGTCTCCGCCAGCGGCACGTCCCAGCTGCGCGCCACGGGCCCGAGGATG
This sequence comes from Falsiroseomonas bella, assembly GCF_003173615.1. GTDB lineage: Bacteria > Pseudomonadota > Alphaproteobacteria > Acetobacterales > Acetobacteraceae > Falsiroseomonas > Falsiroseomonas bella. The sequence goes on from NZ_QGNA01000003.1 coordinate 124,853, forward strand.
CCGGCATTCACCACGAGCGCGCGGATCGGGCCGAGCCGCGCCAGCGTCTCCGCCGTGGCCTTTGCGCAGGCGGTGTCGTCGGTCACGTCCACGGCCAGCGCCAGATCCGCGCGCGGAGCATCCTGCGACAGATCCCAGGACGCCACGCGGTAGCCGTCGCGGGCGAGGCGCTCCGTGACGGCGCGGCCGATCCCGCCCGCGCCGCCCGTGACGACCGCCGCGCCGCGACTCACTGCGGCAGGAAGGCGTTGCTGTAGAAGGCGTCCGCAGGCAATTCCGTGCGCAGGTCCTGGAACTCGCGCATCAGGTTCAGCGTCTCGGCCCAGTCCTGCGGCGCCATCCAGCCGATCGGCCGGTCCGCGCCATGCGCGGAGCGCACCAGTTGCAGCCCCGCGCGCAGCTGCGCCAGCGCAAGCTCGCGGTCCATGTCCGGCTTCACCTTCAGCCCGGCGGCGATCGCCGCTTCCGGCTCGCTCATCCCGGCCTCGAAGGAACGCTGCGTGGCGCGGACGAAGCGACGCACCAGGTCGGGATTGCGCTGGATCGTCTCGCGCGTCGCGTGGATGGCGAGGCCCATCGTGTTGGCGCCATTGTCGGCATAGAGGATCGAATGAACCGGCAGCCCGCGCTGCGGCAGGATCAGGGCCTGGTTCTCGACGCCGCCGAGCATGCCGACGGTGCGGTTCTCCAGGGTCGCGACCAGCTTGCCCGCGCCGTCCACGCGCAGGAAGCGCACGGCGTCCGCCGGCATGTTGTTGGCGCGCAGCATCGCGGGGAACATCACCAGCCCCGCCTCGCCGGTCGTCGCCGCGATGGTGCGCCCGGCGAGGTCACGCATGGTGCGGATGCCGCTGTCGGCACGCACGATCACCGCGAAGGGCGACTTGTTCATGATGCCCATCACCGCCTGCACCGGGGCGCCACGCGCCACGCCGTTGATGATGGAGGCGCCGTCCGAAAGCCCGAACATGTCGCCGCCCGAGGCGACGAGCTGCACCGCGCGCGCCGAGCCCTGGCCCTCGCCGATGGTCAGGTCGATCCCCGCCTCGCGGTAATAGCCACGCTCGACGCCCAGGTAGAAGGGCGTGTGGAAGCCGTAGATCAGCCAGTTCAGCCGGAAGGTCACGCGGTCCTGCGCCGCCGCCGGCGCGGCCAGCGCGGCGGTGGCGCAGAGCGCCAGGAACAGCCTGCGAATCATGCTTCGTTTCCTCCTACAAGCCCGCGACCTCGCCCTCGGCGCGCCGGCGCGAGACATGCCAGGGCACCGCCAGCCGTTCCGCAAGTTCCACAAGACCGTAGAGCGACAAGCCCAACGCCGTCAGCATGAAGATCGCCGCGAAGCTCATCGGCGTGTCGAGGTTGCCGTTGTATTCCAGCAGCAGGTAGCCGAGCCCGCGGTCGGAGGCGACGAACTCAGCCACCACCGCGGCCGTCGCCGCCAGCGCCGCCGCCACCTTGAAGCCGCCGAACAGCACCGGCAGCGCGGCCGGCAACTGCACCATGCGGAAGGCGCGCCAGCGCGTCGCGCCGGAGGAGCGCAGCAGCTCCGCCACCTCCGCCTCCAGGCTGCGGAAGGCCTGGAGCGCGCTGACCACGACGGGGAAGAAGCTGAGCAGAAAGACCAGCAGCACCTTCGGCATCAGCCCGAAGCCGAACCAGATGATGAACAGCGGCGCCACCGCGATCTTCGGCACGATCTGCAGGAAGACCAGCAGCGGATAAGCCGTCTGCCGCGCCGTGTCGGAGAAGGCGATGCCGAGCGCGATGGCGACGCCGAGCACCACCGCCAGCACGAAGCCAAGCACCATCGGCTGCACGGTGAACATCGCGGCTTCCAGGAGCGACCGCCAGCGCTGCGCGCCATCGGCGAAGATGCGGCTCGGCGCGGGCAGGATGTATTCGGGCATCGCGAAGACATCCACCGCGATCTCCCAGGCCAGCAGGAAGCCGAGGAAGGCCGCGGCGATGCGCGCACGCGCAATCCATTGGCGCGACGCCTGGCCCATGCGCCCGAGCTTCCTCCCGCCGCGGCGCCGCCCTTGAAGCGCGCCCTTCGCTGGAACACTGTTCCTCGCAAGCACGGGCAGTCAAGGGCGGGCAGGGTGGGGGAAAGCAGCGGCGAGGGCGGCATCCATCTCGCGGGCGTGTCCAAGCGCTTCCGCACGCGCCAGGGCGAGACGCTGGCACTCGATGCGCTCGACCTCGACGTGCCGGAGGGCGAGTTCCTGGCCGTCGTCGGCCCATCCGGCTGCGGCAAGTCCACGCTGCTGCGCCTTGTCGCGGGCCTCATGCCGGCATCCTCCGGCAGCGTGCAGGTCTTCGGCCGCGATGTCGCGGGGCCGGTGACGGAACTCGGCATCGTGTTCCAGCAGCCGGTGCTGCTCGACTGGCGCGACGTGCTCGGCAATGTGCTTTTCCAGGCTGGCATCCGGGGCTTGAGCGAAGCCGCCTTCCGCGACCGCGCGCTGGCGCTGCTGCGCCAGGTGGGGCTGGAAGACTTTGCCGACCGCTACCCGCATGAGCTCTCCGGCGGCATGCGCCAGCGCGCCTCCATCGCGCGCGCGCTGCTGCACGATCCGCCGTTGCTGCTGATGGACGAGCCCTTCGGCGCTCTGGATGCGCTGACGCGGGAACAGATGCGCCTCGACCTCGAGGCGCTGTGGATGCGCAGCCGCAAGACCGTGCTGTTCATCACCCACAGCGTGGACGAGGCGGTGCTGCTCGCCGACCGCGTCGCGGTGATGTCGCCGCGCCCCGGCCGGATCGAGCGGCTGCTGCAGGTGGACCTGCCGCGCCCGCGCGGCCTCGCGGCACGGCGCGATCCGCGCTTCATCGCGGCGGTGGAGGAGGTGACGGCGCTCTTCCTGGCGCGCGGCGTGCTGCACGGGGCCGAGACATGACCCCCGCGCAGCAGGTTGCGCCGATCCTGGCCGAGCAGGCGGCAGTCTTCGCCCGCATCCCGCCGGCGACTCTGGACGGCGCCGTCGAGGCCATCGCCGCCGCGCCCCGCGTGCTGGTCTGGGGCGCCGGCCGCACCGGCTTCGCGCTGATGGGCTTCGCGATGCGCCTCGGGCATCTCGGGCTGGATGCGCATTGGCTGCCCGGCGTCACCACCCCGCCGCTGCGGGCGAGGGACCTGCTGGTGACCAATGCCAGCCGCGGCGACCTGCCGAGCGCGACGGCCTTTCTGCGCCAGGCGCGGGCGCTTGGGGCGCGAGGCGCGGTCTTCACGGCCGCGGAGAGCGGCGCGGCGCTGGAGGCGGCCGACCTCGTCTGGCGCATCCCCGCTCAGGTCTGGGAGGGGGACTCCGTGCTGCCGATGGGCGGGCAATACGAGATCGCCCTCTGGCTGGTCTGCGACCTGGTCGTGGCGCGGCTGATGGCGCGGGCCGGGCTTCCGGCCGCCGACCTCGCGGCGCGGCACGCCACGATCGCCTGAGCCGGGGCGCCGCCCAACCCTTGCCGCCCCGCCGCACGGGCGTTAATCGCCCCGGACGCACCGCCGGAGCCCGCCCGACATGGCCGCCATCGCCGACATCATCGCCCGCGAAGTCCTGGATTCCCGCGGCAACCCCACCGTCGAGGCCGAGGTGGTGCTGGACACCGGCACCCGTGGCCACGCCATCGTCCCCTCCGGCGCCTCCACCGGCGCGCATGAGGCGGTGGAACTGCGGGACGGCGACAAGGCCCGCTACGGCGGCAAGGGCGTGCTGAAGGCCTGTGCCAACGTTGAAGGCGAGATCTTCGACGCCATCGGGGGGATGGACCCGACCGAGCAGGTGAAGATCGACGAGACGATGCTGGAGCTGGACGGCACGCCGAACAAGGCGCGCCTCGGCGCCAACGCGATCCTCGCCGTCAGCCTCGCCACCGCGAAGGCGGCCGCGGCCGAGCTCGGCCAGCCGCTCTATCGCTATGTCGGCGGCGTCTTCGCCCGCACCCTGCCGGTGCCGATGATGAACATCATCAATGGCGGCAAGCACGCGGACAACCCGATCGACATCCAGGAATTCATGATCATGCCGGTCGCCGCCGGCACCATGGCGGATGCCGTGCGCATCGGCTCCGAGGTCTTCGCGCAGCTCAAGAAGGCGCTGCACGACGCCGGCCACAACACCAATGTCGGCGACGAGGGCGGCTTCGCGCCGAACATCGGCAGCGCGGATGAGGCGCTTTCCTTCATCGCCAAGGCCGCCGAGAAGGCCGGGCACCGCATGGGCGAGGACATCGTGCTCGCGCTCGACTGCGCCTCCACCGAGTTCTTCCACGACGGTGTCTACAAGCTGGAAGGCGAGGGGAAGACGCTCGATTCCGCCGGCATGGCCGAGTACCTCGCCGCACTCTGCGCCAAGTGGCCGATCGTCTCCATCGAGGACGGCATGGCCGAGGACGACTGGGCCGGCTGGAAGCTGCTGACCGACAAGCTCGGCAGCAAGGTGAACCTGGTCGGCGACGACCTGTTCGTCACCAACACCGAGCGCCTGCGACGCGGCATCGAGAGCGGCACCGCCAACGCCATCCTGGTGAAGGTCAACCAGATCGGGACGCTCACCGAGACGCTGGAGGCGATGGAGACCGCCCACCGCGCCGGCTATCGCTGCGTGATGTCGCACCGCTCCGGCGAGAGCGAGGATTCGACCATCGCCGACCTCGCCGTCGCCACCAATTGCGGGCAGATCAAGACCGGCTCGCTCAGCCGCTCCGACCGGACGGCGAAGTACAACCAGCTGATCCGCATCGAGCAGCAGCTCGGCCCTGCGGCGCGCTATGGCGGCCGGGCTGCGGTGCGGCGCTGAGCCTCGTTTGACGGGCGGATCGTCCGACCTCTAGGCTTCCGGCGGACGCAACCTTCGCCGCCGGAGCCAGCCATGCAGATCGCCACGCGTGAGGTCGGCAAGGTTCTCGTCATCGACCTGGCCGGGCGCCTGGATTCGCGCACGGCCGGGGAGGTCGGCGACCGCATCGACGCGATCGGCACGGGGACGGCGCATCAGGTGGTGCTGAACCTCTCCGGCCTGGATTTCGTCTCCAGCGCCGGGCTGCGCGTGATCCTGCGCCTGGCGCGGTTGCTGCAGTCCTTCGGCGGCGAGCTGCAGATCGGCGCGGCGCAGCCCATGGTCGCCGAAGTTCTGCGCACCGCCGGCTTCGACAGCCTGCTGCGCATCCATGCCACCGAGGCGGATGCGCTCCGCGCCTTCGCCGCCTGACGCAAATTCGCGAGCCGAATCCGCGCTTTCCGCTGGACACTTCGCGCGCCGTCTGATTCTCTGCCCGCGGCGTCCGGCGGGGGAGGGGTCCCGCGCAGTGCCGCGAGCTGGGGGGCTCGATCCGTGTACGATGTCGACGAGGTGGTCACGGAGCGCCGTGGCGCGCTGGCCGCGATCGGGCGCTGGGCCCGCTCGGCCATGCTGCCCGTGCTGTTCCTGGCCTGCTGCGGCTATTTCGCCTGGCATGCCGTGCATGGCGAGCGCGGGCTGGTCGCGATGGAACAGCGCGAGCGCGACATCGCGGAGGCGACGGCCGACCGGAACCGCGCCATGGCCGAACTCGCCGCCATGGAGCGGCGCGTGAACGGCCTGCGCGGAGAACGGCTCGACCGCGACCAGCTCGAGGAGCGGGCGCGCCAGCTGCTCAACATGGTCGGCCAGCACGAGATCGTCGTGCCCTACGGGGCGGACCGCCGGCTGTTCTAGGCAGGCTTGGAGCCGCGAGCGGGAACGAGGGGGCGCCTGGCGCCCCTTTTTCTTGTCCGGCGCGTCGCGCGGCAGCCAGCCTTGGCCGGCGCGAGACGCTGTCTCGCCTGGCGTCTTGCCGTATCGACGCTCGGAAAATCGGGTTAACTCAATTCCGATTAATTCGACTATTGCATTGCACAATAAGAGAATTTTGCCGCAAGCGAAACTTGCACGCTGCGACCCGGCCGCGTAGATGCCGCCCTGCTAAGCTCGCCAAGGAGGAATGGGGCATGGCCGAAGCCGCCACCCGCAAGCCACGGGGCAAGGGCCCGAAGGAGCCGGCGATGAGCCGCGACGAACTCCTCCGCGCCTATCGCGACATGCTCCTGATCCGCCGCTTCGAGGAGAAGGCCGGCCAGCTCTACGGCATGGGCCTGATCGGCGGCTTCTGCCACCTGTATATCGGCCAGGAAGCCGTGGTCGTCGGCCTGACCATGTGCACCAAGCCCGGCGACCAGGTGATCACCTCCTACCGCGACCATGGGCACATGCTGGCCACCGGCATGGAGGCGCGCGGCGTCATGGCGGAGCTGACCGGGCGCATCGGCGGTTACTCCAAGGGCAAGGGCGGCTCGATGCACATGTTCAGCCGCGAGAAGGGCTTCTACGGCGGGCACGGCATCGTCGGCGCGCAGGTGCCGCTCGGCGCCGGCCTCGCCTTCGCGAACTGGTATCGCGGCAACGACAACGTCGCGATGACCTATTTCGGCGAGGGCGCGTCGAACCAGGGGCAGGTCTATGAGAGCCTGAACCTGGCGGCGCTGTTCAAGCTGCCGGTCATCTTCGTGATCGAGAACAACAAGTACGGCATGGGCACGAGCGTGGAGCGCGCCTCCGCCTCCAAGGACCTGTCGAAGAACGGCGCGCCCTGGGGCATCCCCGGCGAGCAGGTGAACGGCATGGACGTGATCGCGGTGAAGGAGGCCGGCGAGCGCGCCGTCGCCCATTGCCGCGCCGGCAACGGCCCGTACCTGCTGGAGATGAAGACCTACCGCTATCGCGGCCACTCCATGTCCGACCCCGCGAAGTACCGCACGCGGGAGGAGGTGCAGAAGATGCGCGAGCAGTCGGACTGCATCGACACGGCGCGCAAGCTGCTGCTGGAATCCTACGGCGTCACCGAGGCCGAGCTGAAGGTGATCGACGACGAGGTGAAGGCCATCGTGCAGGACAGCGCCGACTTCGCGCAGACATCGCCGGAGCCCGACGAGAGCGAGCTCTACACGGACATCCTGATCGAGGCGCGCTGATCATGACGCAGATCCTGATGCCCGCCCTCTCGCCCACCATGACCGAGGGCAAGCTCGCCCGCTGGCTCAAGAAGCAGGGCGACACCATCAAGGCCGGCGACGTGATCGCCGAGATCGAGACCGACAAGGCGACGATGGAGGTGGAAGCGGTGGACGAGGGCACGCTCACCTCGATCCTGGTGCCGGAAGGCACGGAGGCAGTGGCGGTGAACACGCCGATCGCCGAGCTGAACGGCGGCGCGGGGGCCGCGCCGGCGCCCGCCGCGCGCGAGCCCGCCGCGCCCCTGCCGAAGGCCGAGGACCACGGCGCCGTCGCCGCGACCGGCGCGGCGAAGAAGGAGGGCGCCGCCAGCATCCCCGCCCAGCCCGCCGCAGCCGCGCCCGAGAAGGATTGGGGCCCGACCAAGCCGATCACCGTGCGCGAGGCGCTGCGCGATGCCATGGCCGCCGAGATGCGCGCCGACCCCGACGTGTTCCTGATGGGCGAGGAGGTCGCGCAGTACCAGGGCGCCTACAAGATCAGCCAGGGCCTGCTCGAGGAATTCGGGCCGAAGCGCGTGATCGACATGCCGATCACGGAGCACGGCTTCACCGGCATGGCGGTCGGCGCCGCCTTCACCGGCCTGAAGCCCATCGTGGAGTTCATGACCTTCAACTTCTCGATGCAGGCGATCGACCACATCATCAATTCTGCCGCCAAGACCCTCTACATGTCCGGCGGCCAGCTCGGCTGCCCGATCACCTTCCGCGGCCCGAACGGCGCGGCGGCGCGCGTCGCCGCGCAGCACAGCCAGGAATACGCTTCCTGGTACGCGCATATCCCAGGGCTGAAGGTGATCGCGCCCTGGTCGGCGGCGGATGCGAAGGGCCTGCTGCGCGCCGCGATCCGCGACCCGAACCCGGTGATCTTCCTCGAGAACGAGATCCTGTACGGCCAGACCTTCGACTGTCCGACAGCCGAGGATTTCGTGCTGCCGATCGGCCAGGCGAAGGTGGAGCGCGAGGGCAGCGACGTCACGCTGGTGTCGTTCTCCATCACCGTCGGTCTCTGCATGCAGGCGGCCGAGGCCCTGGCGGCGCAGGGGATCAGCGCCGAGGTGATCAACCTCCGCACCATCCGCCCGCTCGACATCGCGACGATCGCGCGCAGCGTGCGCAAGACCAATCGCATCGTCACGGTGGAGGAAGGCTGGCCCTTCGCCGGCATCGGCTCCGAGATCGCGATGCAGGTGCTGGAGCACTGCTTCGACGACCTCGACGCCCCGCCGGTCCGCGTCTGCGGCGAGGACGTGCCGATGCCCTATGCCGCGAACCTCGAGAAGCTTGCCCTGCCGCGGCTCGAGCAGGTGGTCGAGGCCGTGCGCAAAGTGACGTACAAGTAAAGGGGGCGCGCACAGATGGCGACCAACATCCTGATGCCCGCGCTCTCGCCCACCATGACGGAGGGCACGCTCGCGCGCTGGCTCAAGAAGGAAGGTGACCAGGTCAAGGCCGGCGACATCATCGCCGAGATCGAGACCGACAAGGCGACGATGGAAGTCGAAGCCGTGGATGAGGGCATCCTCGGCAAGATCCTCGTCCCCGACGGCACGGCAAGCGTGAAGGTCAACGACGTGATCGCCGTGCTGGTCGAGCCCGGCGAGAAGGCGGATGTCGCTCCCGCCGCGAAGCCCGCCCCGGCCCCCGCCACGCCGAAGACCGAACCCGCACCGGCTGCCGCCGCCGCCACCGCGGCGACGCCGAGCGTGCCGACCGCGCCGAAGCCGAACGGCCAGGCCGCGCCGGCTTCAAGCGACCGCGTGATCGCCTCGCCGCTGGCGAAGCGCATGGCGCAGCAGGCAGGGCTGGACCTTTCCGGCGTCGTCGGTTCCGGCCCGAACGGCCGGGTCGTGAAGGCGGATGTGGAGGCTGCGCTGGCCAATGGCCCGGCGCCGAAGGCCGCGCCCGTCGCCCAGCCGGCCGCGGCCGCACCGGCGCCCGCGCCGAAGCCGGCGGCGCCCGCAGCGCCGATCACGGCGCCGCACCAGGCGGTGCCGCACAGCACGATGCGCAAGGTCATCGCTCGGCGGCTCTCTGAGTCCAAGCAGACCGTCCCGCACTTCTACGTCACGATGGACATCGAGCTGGACGCGCTGCTGAAGCTGCGCGGGCAGCTCAACGCGGCCTCGCCGAAGGACGGCCCGGGCGCCTTCAAGGTGTCGGTCAACGACCTGGTGATCAAGGCCGCGGCGGTGACGCTGCGGCGCATCCCGAAGGTCAACGCCTCCTGGACCGACGAGGCGACGATCCTCTACGACGACGTGGACATCTCGGTGGCGGTCAGCATCCCGGACGGCCTGATCACGCCGATCATCCGCAAGGCCGACCAGAAGGGCCTGGCCGCGATCAGCAACGAGATGAAGGACCTCGCCGCGCGGGCGAAGGCCGGCAAGCTGAAGCCCGAGGAATTCCAGGGCGGCGGCTTCAGCATCTCCAACATGGGGATGTACGGCGTCAGCGATTTCTCCGCCATCATCAACCCGCCGCAGGCCGGCATCCTGGCCGTCTCCGCCGGGCAGCAGCGGCCGGTGGTGAAGGACGGCGCGCTTGCCATCGCGACGGTGATGACCTGCACGCTCTCCGTGGATCACCGCATCGTGGACGGCGCGCTGGCGGCGGAGTGGATCGCCGAGTTCAAGCGCATCGTCGAGCAGCCGCTCAGCCTGATGCTGTAGGGCGATCGCAGAGGTGGTCGCTGCCCCCACCCAACCCTCCCCCGCACCGCGGGGGAGGGCTTTGTCTCCCTCCCCCGCGGTGCGGGGGAGGGTTGGGGTGGGGGCCTGTGCGCCATGACCCTCTCGCTTCGCGACGCCACCCCCGCAGACCTCCCCCTCGTGCTCCACTTCATCCGCGCGCTCGCCGACTACGAGCGCCTCTCGCACGAGGTCCGCGCCGATGAGGCGACACTCGGAAAATTCCTCTTCGGCGAACCCCGCCGCGCCGAGGCGCTGATCGCGCGCTGGAAGGACGAACCGGTCGGCTTCGCCGTCTGGTACTACTCCTTCTCGACCTTCGTCGGCCGCCCCTCGCTCTACATCGAGGATGTGTTCGTGAAGCCGGAAGCGCGGGGCAGGGGGATCGGCAAGGCGATCTTCCGAAACCTCGCGGCCCGCGCGCTGGCGCAGGGCTGCGGCCGGATGGAGTGGTCCGTGCTGGACTGGAACGCACCCTCCATCGCCTTCTATCGCAGCCTCGGTGCGAAGCCGCGCGATGGCTGGACGCTGCAGCAACTCACCGGCGAAGCGCTCAACGCGCTGGCCGCACGGCAAGGATAAGAACCATGGCCGAGAACTTCGATATTGTCGTCGTCGGTGGCGGCCCCGGCGGCTACGTCGCGGCGATCCGCGCCAGCCAGCTCGGCATGAAGACCGCGCTGGTGGAGCGCGAGAATCTCGGCGGCATCTGCCTCAACTGGGGCTGCATCCCGACCAAGGCGCTGCTGCGCGCGAGCGAGATCAACCACCTGCTGCACAGCCTCGACCAGTACGGCTTCGCCGCCGACAACATCCGCTTCGACTTCGCCAAGGTGATCAAGCGCAGCCGCGGCGTCGCCGGCCAGCTTTCCGGCGGCGTGAAGCACCTGATGAAGAAGAACAAGGTCACGGTGTTCGACGGCCACGGCAAGCTCGCCGGCCCCGGCAAGGTCAGCGTGAGCAAGGACGGCAAGCCGGTCGCCGATATCGCCGCGAAGCACATCATCCTCGCCACCGGCGCGCGGGCGCGCGTGATCCCGGGCATGGAGCCGGACGGCAAGCTGATCTGGACGTACCGCGAGGCGATGACCCCCACGGCGATGCCGAAGTCGCTGATCGTCGTCGGGTCCGGCGCGATCGGCAGCGAGTTCGCCAGCTTCTACCTCAACATGGGCGCCCAGTTGACGCTGGTCGAAGTCATGGACCGCATCCTGCCGGTGGAGGACGCCGAGATATCCGCCTTCGTCGCCAAATCCTTCACGAAGCAGGGCATGAAGCTGCTCACCGGCGCCCGCGTGCAGGGCGTGCGCAAGGGCGCGGACAACGTCACCGCCATCATCGAGGCCGGCGGCAAGGTGCAGGAGATCACCGCCGACCGCCTGATCTCCGCCGTCGGCATCGTCGGCAATGTCGAGGACATCGGGCTCGAGGGCACCAAGGTGAAGGTGGACCGCACCCATGTCGTCACCGACGCCTTCGGCAACACCGGCGAGCCCGGCGTCTATGCCATCGGCGACCTCACAGGCCCGCCCTGGCTGGCGCACAAGGCCTCCCACGAGGCGATCATCTGTGTCGAGGCCATCGCCGGGAAGCACCCGCATGCGATGGACGTGCTGAACATCCCCGGCTGCACCTACTGCCGCCCGCAGGTCGCCTCGGTGGGCCTGACGGAGGCTCGTGCCAAGGAACTCGGCCACGAGGTCCGCGTGGGCCGCTTCCCCTTCATCGGCAACGGCAAGGCCATCGCGATGGGCGAGCCCGAGGGCCTGGTGAAGACCGTCTTCGACGCCAAGACCGGCGAACTGCTGGGCGCCCACATGGTCGGCCCGGAGGTGACCGAGATGATCCAGGGCTACGGCATCGCCCGCACCCTGGAATCCACCGAGGCCGAGCTGATGCACACCGTCTTCCCCCACCCGACGGTCAGCGAGACGATGCATGAGTCGGTTCTGGACGCCTACGGCCGGGTTATCCATATCTAGGTCATGACCACCCGTCTCGAGATCGACCACCGTGCCGTGCGCACGGGTGCCGACCGGCACCCCGAGAAGGCGCATCGGCCCGACAACCCCATCCAGCGGAAGCCCGCCTGGATCCGGGTGAAGGCGCCCACCAGCCCGGTCTATCGCGAGACGCACGCGCTGATGCGCGCCAACGGCCTGGTCACGGTCTGTGAGGAAGCGGCCTGCCCGAACATCGGGGAGTGCTGGTCGCAGCGCCACGCCACCATGATGATCATGGGCGAGACCTGCACCCGCGCCTGTTCCTTCTGCAACGTCGCCACCGGCATCCCGAAGCCGCTCGACACCGACGAGCCGCGCCGGGTCGCCGATGCCGTTGCGAAGCTCGGCCTGCGCCATGTCGTCGTGACCAGCGTGGACCGCGACGACCTTCGCGATGGCGGCGCGGAGCATTTCGCGCAGACCATCCGCGCCATCCGCGACGCCGCGCCGGAGACCACCATCGAGATCCTGACGCCCGATTTCCTGCGCAAGGACGGCGCGCTGGAAGTCGTCGTCTCGGCGCGCCCCGACGTCTTCAACCACAATCTCGAGACGGTTCCCGCGCTCTATCCCACGATTCGACCCGGGGCGCGCTACTATCACTCGCTGCGCCTGCTGGACCGCGTGAAGCAGCTCGATCCCTCCATCTTCACCAAGTCCGGCCTGATGGTCGGCCTGGGCGAGAAGCGGATCGAGGTGCTGCAGGTGATGGACGATCTGCGGAGCGCGGAAGTGGATTTCCTCACCATCGGCCAGTACCTGCAGCCCACGGTGAAGCACGCCGCGGTGGACCGCTTCGTCACGCCGGAGGAATTCGCGGACTACGCGCAGGTCGCGCGGGGCAAGGGTTTTCTTCTCGTCTCCGCCACGCCGCTGACGCGCAGCTCCTATCACGCGGATCGGGACTTCGCGCAACTGCGTGCGGCGCGCGAGGCGCGGCTGAAGGCCGCCTGATGCCGACCCATGCCGAGAAGAAGGTGCTCCCCTACAGCTCGGAGCAGCTCTTCGACATGGTGGCCGATGTGCGCCGCTACCCGGAATTCCTGCCCTGGTGCGTCGGCGCGCGGGTGATCTCGCGCACCGAAGACGAGCTGATCGCGGACCTGACCATCGGCTTCAAGATGTTTCGCGAGACCTTCCGCAGCCAGGTCACGCTGGAGCGACCGCACCATGTGCATGTGCGCTACCTGAACGGCCCCTTCCGCTACCTGAACAACCACTGGCGCTTCGCGCCGGTGCCGAACGGAACCGAGGTGGATTTCTTCGTGGATTTTGAGTTCCGCTCGCGCCTGCTGCAGGCGGTGATCGGCACGGTGTTCAACGAGGCCGTGCGCCTGATGGTCCGCGCCTTCGAACGCCGCGCCTACATCCTGTATCGCCGCAGCGCGCCCCCCGCGGGCGAACCCGCGCCGCGGGAGGCCTGACCGCGGCCCGCGGCGTCAGCCGCGCGGCGCCGATTGCCCATCCGTGATCCGGCGGATCACCTCGCCCACCTGCACCATCTCCTGCGCGTAGTCCTGCGAGGCCTGCGCGAGGAAGCGGAACTGCGCCTCCATCATGCCCTTCACGTCGCCGACCGGCATGGAGGAGACGAACTCCATCTGCGCGCGCATGCGGCGGCCCGAGAAATCCAACATCTCCTGTGTGATCTGGGCCGCCATCTCGCTCAGCATCAGGTTGGCGGCGAAGGGGCTTTCCGGCAGCGCCGCGACGTGGGGCGCAGGCGCGGGCGCAGGCGTTTCGATACGCGACATCATTCACCCTCCTCATTCGCCGGCATCGCCGGCGGCGGCGAGGTAAGGCCCGCTTCGCGGCGCGCGCAATGCGTCGAATTGGCCGCCACGCTGCGGCAAAGCGGCCACGCCTTGCCCTTGCGGAAGGCTCGCGAAATCGCGATGCGCTGTGCGTCAGAGGAACGCCAGGCCGGCCACGCCGCCCGCGGCCAGCACCCACAGCAGGTTCAGCTCCGTCCGCCACACCAGCAGGGCCGCGACGACCGCGACGGCAAGCCCGACAAGTTGCGCCGCCGCCGCCTGCGCCATGATGAGGCCGGAGGCGAGGATCAGCCCGATCGCGATCGGCACCAGCCCCGCCCGTACCGCCTTCAGCCAGGGCTTCGCGGCCAGCCGCTCCGTCACGCCCGCCACCCACCAGGCCAGCCCCCAGGCCGGCGCGACGATGCCGAGGAAGGCGGCCCCCATCCCCGCCGGCCCCGCGATCACCCAGCCCAGCGCCGCGGCCACCAGGATGTTCGGCCCCGGCGCGGCCTGCGCCAGCGCGTAGACCTGCGCGAAGGTCGCACTGTCCAGCCAGCCATGGATCTCCACGATCTGGCGGTGCATCTCCGGCACCACGGCATTCGCGCCGCCGACCGCCAGCAGCGACAGCGTGCCGAAGGTCAGCAGCAGGGAGAGCAGAACGCCGCCCATCAGCCGCGCGCCTTCTGGCGGCGCAGCGCGGCGCCGACGGCGAAGGGCGCCAGCAGCAGCACGATCAGCGGCAGCGGCAGGCGCAGCCAAGCGGCCGCGGCCGTCGCCAGCAGCCCGATCACCACCATCTCCGGCGGCGGCCGCAATTTCTGGCCCATCTTCACCGCCGTGCCGACCACCATGCCCGCCGCCGCCGCGGCGATGCCGTGCATGAAGCTGTCCACGCGCGGATCGTCCGCGACGCTGCCATAGACCAGCAGCAGCCCGGTCAGCAGCACCAGCGGCACCGCGTAGAAGCCGCTGCTCGCCGCCAGCGCGCCGGTGAAGCCGTGGAAGCGCCGGCCGAGCATCACCGAGGTGTTCCCCACATTCGGCCCCGGCAGCACCTGCCCGGCGGCGAGCATCTCGGCGTAGTCGCGCTCCGACAACCAGCGCTTCTCCTCCACCACCACTTGGCGCGCGAGCGCCGCGGCGCCGCCGAAGCCGAACAGCCCGACGCGGGTGAAGGCCAGGAACAGCTGCAGCCGCGTCGGCGGCGGCGCGAGGTCGGTCATGCGGAATCTCCCCCCGCCATGATGGGCAGGCGCCGCGCGCCGCGGAAGCCGGTGCCGGGCGTTGACCGGACATGCCATGCGGCGCCATGCCACGCGCCCGAAGGAGAGATGCGATGCCGAGCCGCAGCCTTGTCGCCGTCCATCCCGCGATGCGCGACGACATCGGGGACCTCGTCACCCGCCGCCCGCTGCCGGGGCCGGGGCTCGATCAGGTGGACCCCTTCCTGTTCCTGAACCATCACGGTCCGCAGACCTACAGGCCGGGCAACCAGGGCCTGCCCTTCGGCCCGCATCCGCATCGCGGCTTCGAGACGGTGACCTTCATCCTGGAGGGCGAGCTCGCCCATCTCGACAGCGGCGGGCATGAGAGCGTGATCCGCGCCGGCGGCGTGCAGTGGATGACGGCGGGCAGGGGCCTCGTCCATGCCGAGGTCTCACCCGAGAGTTTCAAGCGCGCCGGCGGGCCGATGGAAATCCTGCAGCTCTGGGTGAACCTGCCGGGCCGGCTGAAGATGACCGCGCCCGCCTATACCGGCCTGCAGCGCGAGGACATCCCGCTGGTCGAGGCCGATGACGGCCGCGTGCGGATCGAGCTGATCTCCGGCACCTGGGAGGGCCACAAGGGCGCCTTCGAATCGCTCACCGGCGTGGCGATGACCGTGCTGCGCCTGGCGCCCGGCGGGCGCGTCAGCGCGCCGGCGCCGCAGGGCCGCAACGTCTTTCTCTACGTCGTCGCCGGCACGCTGGAGGTGGCGGGGACGCCGGTGCCGAAGTTCAACCTCGTCGAGCTCGCCGATGACGGCGACAGCGTTGCGCTCGTCGCCGGTGCGGAAGGCGCCGTCGCGCTGTTCGGCCATGCCGCGCCGCTGAGCGAGCCGGTCGTCGCGCACGGCCCCTTCGTGATGAACACGCGCGAGGAGATCGTCGCGGCGGTGCGCGACTACCAGGCCGGGCGCTTCGGCACGCTGTCGTAGCGTCCGGCGCGGAAGCTGCGTTAGCATCGCGCATGCTCCGCCGCGCCCTCCTGCCGCTCGCCGCCGCTGCCTGGCTGCCGCTGCCCGCTTTGGCCGCGCGCACCCGCGTGGGGGAGGTGACGCAGCTCGATGGCTCGGCGGTCGCGCTCTTTTCCGGCGAGCCGCCGCGGACGCTCGCGCCCGCCGCGCCGATCATGATCGAGGACCTGCTCAGCACCGGCCCGGCGACGCGCTTCGCCTGCCGGCTGGAAGGCGGGCAGGAACTGCGGCTCGGCGAGAATGCCAGCCTGCGGGTGGACCGCGCGGCACTGCGCGGCGCGCGGCCCGGCACGGCGATCCGCAACTTCGGCGGCGCGGTGCTGATGGACCTGCCACCAGCGGAGACCGGCGCGCGGCGCGGCGCGACCACGCTGACCCTGCCCTGGGCCGCGATTGGCGTGCGCGGCACGCGCTTCTTCGCGGGCACGCTGGATGGCCGCAACGCGGTCTTCGTGGAGCGCGGCCAGGTCGCGGTCTCGGCCGCCGGCGCGACGGCCGTGCTCACCGAAGGGGAGGGCGTGGACGTGGCCGAGGGCGGTCCGCCCGGCCCCGTCACGCGCTGGGGCGCGCCGCGCATCGCGCGCGCCCTTGCGCTGGTGACCTAGGACAGCGGCCGCACCTCCCACTGCCCCGGCAGCCCGCGCAGCGCGAAGCGGCCGAGCGGCGGCGGCAGGGAGGGGTCCTCGATCGCCGCCACCAACGCCCGCCGGCCGAGTTCCTTGCCGAGTTCCTGCAGCCGCGCCGCCATGTTCGCCGCATCGCCGCACACCGCCCAGGTGAGGCGTGAGCCGCCGATCTCGCCCGCCAGCACCTCGCCCGCCGCGACGCCGATCCGCGTCTCGCCCCAGCCCAGCGCGGCGGCCTCCGGCGTGGCCCGGAACGCCTCGGCGAAGCGGTCCACCGCGCGCGCCGCGGCCAGCGCCCGCGCCGCGTGATCGGCCTGCGGCAGCGGCGCGCCGAACACGCCGAGCACGCTGTCGCCGATCAGCCGCTCCAGCGTCGCGCCCTCGGCCAGCATCGCCGCCTCGATCCCGGCGAGATAGGCGTTGAGCGCCGGCACCAGCGAGCCCGGTGCGGTCCGGTTCACCATGGCGGAGAAGCCGGCCAGGTCGGTCATCACCACCGCCACATTGCAGCGCTCCGGCCGCAGCCGCTCCGCCTCGGGCAATGCGAGCAGGCGGTCGGCGACGCCGGTCGGCAGGCGATGCGCGAAGCGGGCGAGCAGCGCAGAGCGCTCCCGCGCGAGGCGCAGCGCCGCCGCGGCCGCCTCCGCCACGCCGCCGAGCAGGGCCGCCACTGCCGGCAGCACCGGGTCGAGCAACAGCGGCCCGAAGCGCAGCACCGCGGCGGCCGCACCGACCCAGCCGAGGGCGAGCAGCGCCGCCAGCACCAGCCCCGCGCCGCTGCGCCACCGCACCAGCACCGCCGCGACGGCGCCGAGCAGCAACGCGGCCAGCGCCTCGGCCATGGCGCCGCCTGGCGGGCGGCTGGGCTGCCAGCCCGCCACGATCTGCGCCGCCGCCTCTGCCTGCAGGCGCAGGGAGGGGGTGAAGGGGCCGAAGACGGAGCCGCGCAACGCCGCGGCACCCGGCGCCGTGACGCCGATCACCGCCAGCCGCCCGCGCAGCGCCTCCGGCCCCAGCGCGCCGTCGAGCAGCGCGGTGGCGGGCAGCATGGGCACGGTCTCGCGCGCCGGATGCAGGCGCAGCAGGCCGTCCGGCGGGAAGTCCAGCACCAGCGGCCCGACCTCCAGCCGCATCGGTGCGCCGCCGCGCAGCAGCAGCGTCCGCTCGCCGAGCGCGCTCGCGATGGCCGCGAGGGCCAGGCCCGGCGCCGCCGTCGCCTCCGCCCCCGGCGCGCCGAGCCGCACCAGCAGGGGCGCGGCGCGCACCACCTCGCCCGGCAGGCCCGCGAAGGCCGAGGGCACGCCGCCGATCGCCGGCGGCGCCAGGCCCGGCAGCAGCGCCACGCCGGCCAGATCGGGCCCGCCGAGCTGCGCGACCCCGAATCCCGCCGCCGCGCGCGGCCCGGCGAGCGCCGCCTGCACGGTCGGGACGAGGCCCAGCGCCTCGGCCAGGGCGGCATCGCCCGCCGCAGGCTCCTCCACGACGATGTCGAGCGCGACCGCTGCCGCGCCGGCCTCTGCGACCGCCGTGACCAGGGCGGCGAGCTTCTCGCGCGGCCAGGGCCAGGGCCCCTCCGCTTCGAGCGAGGCCTCGTCCACCGCCACCGCCACCACCGGCGCGGCGGGTTCCGAGGGCCGGGGGACCAGCGCCATCAGCCGGTCGGTCGCGGCCTCCCGGATGTCCGCCGCAGGGCCGGGCGCCAGCAGCGCGGCCAGCGCCAGCAGCGCAGCGGCGGCAGCGCCCGCCTTCACCCGCCGGCGGCCAGCCCGCGCAGCCCCGCAGGATCGCTGAGCCTCAGACCGGCGCGCACCGGCTCGATCAGCCCGCGGCCGCGGAACTCGGCCAGCACGGCATTCACCTTGGGCCGCGTCGCGGCGACCAGCGCGGCGATCTGGCCCTGCGGCAGGCGCACCAGGCCGGAGGGATCAGCCGCGGCAAGCTGCAGCAGCGCCATCGCCACGCGCTCCGGCAGGCTGCGCAGCCCGACCGCCTCGGCCTGGTCCGTGGTGCGCCGCAGCCGGGCGGCCAGGGTGCGCAGCAACGCGGCCGCGACCGCCGCGTCCTCGCCGATGATCCGTGCCGCATCGGCATGGCGCAGCAGCAGCGCGCGCACCGGCGTCAGCGCGGTGGCGTCCGCGCTGCGCGGCCCGCCATCGATCAGCGCGATCTCGCCCAGCGGCTCGCCCGGCCCGATCAGGCCGAGGGTGAGTTCCCGCCCCGCCTCGGTGGAGAGATGGATCCGCACCAGCCCGTCCACCACGACGACCAGCCCTTCGCCGGGATCGCCCCGACGGAACAGCAGCGCCCCGACGTCGTGCCGGACCGGCCGCGCGATGGCGGCCAGACGGTCGAGCGCGGCGTCGGGAACGCCGCCGAGGAAGGGCAGGCGGCCGAGCAGCCGCCTTGTCTCGGGATCAGGCACGGGGCGGGAGCATGCCCGGCGCGGCGCATCCTCGCCAAGCGGCCGCGCCGGCGGTGGCTCAGCCCGGCAGCAGCACCGTCGCCGCGGCCTGCGCGGCGATGCCCTCGCCGCGGCCGGGAAAGCCGAGGCGCTCGGTGGTCGTCGCCTTCACCGAGATCCGGTCGATGCCGACGCCCAGCAATTCCGCCAGCCGCGTCCGCATCGCCTCCGCGTGGGGCGTGATCTTCGGCCGCTCGCAGATCAGCGTGACATCGGCATTGGCCAGCACGCCGCCGCGCGCTGCGATGCGCTCGGCGGCATGGCGCAGGAAGCGGGCGCTGTCGGCGTCCTTCCACTCGGCCTCGGAAGGGGGGAACCAGCGCCCGATGTCGCCCTCGGCCAGCGCGCCATAGATCGCGTCGCAGAGCGCGTGGATGCCGACATCGGCATCCGAATGGCCCGACAGGCCGAAGGGGCCGGGCACCACCACGCCGCACAGCACCATCGGCCGGTCCGGCACGATGCGGTGGACATCGAAGCCGGTTCCCATGCGGGGCATCATCCCGGCCAGCATCGTCGCCTCCATCCGCCGCAGATCCTCCGGCCAGGTGATCTTGATGTTCGAGTCGTGCCCGGGAACCAGCGCCACCGGAAGCCCGGCGGCTTCCAGCACCTGCGCGTCGTCGGTGACCTCGCCCGCCAGGATGCGATGGGCGGCGAGCAGCGCGGCGTATCGGAAGGCCTGCGGCGTCTGGGCACGGAACAGCCCGTCCCGCGGCACCGTCGCCGCGATTCGCCGGGCCTCGCCGCGCTTGAGGGTATCCGCCACGGGCAGGGCGGGGATCGCGCCCGGCGCCTGTTGCAGCGCGGCGAGCAGGGCAGGGACCGTGCCCGGCGGCACCACGGGCCGCGCCGCGTCATGCACCAGCACGAAGTCGGGCGGGTCGGCCTCCAGCGCCGCGAGCCCCGCCAGCACGCTGGCCTGCCGCGTCGCCCCGCCCGCCACCGGCTTCAGGCAGGGCAGCCCTTCGAGCATGCCGGCCAGCAGCGCCTCGTCCCCCGGCGGGGCGACGGGCTGGATGGCGGCGACGCCGCCTTCCCGCAGCAGCGCCTCGGCGGCGTGGCGCAGCACGGGGCGGCCGAGCAGGGGCAGGAACTGCTTGGGCAATTCGGCCCCGAAGCGGGTGCCGCGACCCGCCGCGACCAGCAAGGCAATGGTTCTCATCGCGGCGATGCTAGCCGCCTGCCCGGCCCTTCGGGAGGGCGTCCAGACCTGCCCGCATATTCGGCAGATGCATCCGGATCTGCTCAACGGGAGTGGACGAAACCCGAATTGAACGCTACTCCGCCCAAATCATGAGCATTGCAAAGCCGGAAGGGGGGATCCATCCACTCCCCGCCATCGACCTCGGCGGGGCCAGGATCGAGACGCCCGTCATCCTCGCGCCGATGTCGGGCGTGACCGACCTGCCGTTCCGCCGCCTGTCGCGCGGCCTCGGCACCGGCCTCGTCGTCTCCGAGATGATCGCCTCCAACGCGATGGTGCGGGAGAACCGCAACACGCTGAAGATGGCCGAAGTGGACGGCTTCGGCGCGCCGTCCTCCGTGCAGCTTGCCGGCTGCGATCCGCAGGTGATGGCGGAGGCCGCGCGGCTCGCCGTGGATCGCGGCGCCGCCATCGTGGACATCAATTTCGGCTGCCCGGTGAAGAAAGTGGCACTCGGCCAGCAGGCAGGCTCCGCGCTGATGCGCGACGAGATTGCGGCCGCGCGCATCCTGGAAGCGACGGTGAAGGCCGTCTCCGTGCCGGTGACGCTCAAGATGCGCATGGGCTGGGACCACAAGAGCCTCAATGCGCCGCGGCTGGCGAAGATCGCCGAGGAATGCGGCATCCGCCTCGTCACCGTCCATGGCCGCACCCGGCAGATGTTCTACACCGGCACCGCCGACTGGGACTTCGTGCGGCAGGTGAAGGAGGCGGTGCGCCTTCCCGTCATCGTCAATGGCGACATCCTGGGGCCGGAGGACGCGGCCGAGGCGCTGCGCCGGTCCGGCGCCGACGGCGTGATGATCGGCCGCGGCTGCTACGGCCGCCCCTGGCTGCCGCGCCTCGTCGCCGAGCAGCTGCGCAGCGGCCAACCCGTGCCCGAGCCCGACCTCGCGGAGCAGCTCGCGACGCTGCTGGCGCATTACGAGGGCATGCTGGCGCATCACGGCCGCGATCCCGGCCTGCGCCTCGCGCGCAAGCACGTCGCCTGGTACTCCAAGGGCCTGCCCGGCTCCGCCGAGTTCCGCGCCGAGGTGAACCGCCTGCACGAGGTGGAGGCGGTGCTCGACCTGATCCGCCGCTTCTACGAGCCGCTGGTCGAACGCGGCGTCACGCGCGAGCGCGCCGTGCGCGAGGCCGCCGCCGATGCGGAGCTGATGGCCGCATGAGGGCCGGCCTGCTCGCTCGCCGCCAGGCACCGCCAGCCCCGGTGGCTGCCCCCGCCGTGCCCGATGCCATCGCCATCCTGGGCGCCCTGCCGGTGCCGGCCGTCGCGCTGGATGGCGAGGACCGCTTCCTCTTCGCCAACCCCGCCGCCGAGCTGTTCTTCCAGCTCTCCGCGCCGTCGCTGACCGCGCTCTCGCTGCGCGACCTGCTGCCCGAGGACAACCGCCTGTTCGGCCTGCTGGACCAGGTGCGCCGCTACGAGGCGCCGGTCTATGACCACGACCTCGCGCTCGAAAGCCCCCGCCTGCGGCGCTTCGGCGTCGCGGCGCAGGGCGCGCCGCTGCCCGAGCTGCCGGGTGGCGTGGTGCTGACGCTGCAGGACGCCTCCACCGCGCAGATGCTCGACCGCCAGCTGAATTTCCGCGGCGCGGCCCGCGGTGCGAGCGCCATGGCGGCGATGCTCGCGCATGAAGTGAAGAACCCGCTCTCCGGCATTCGCGGCGCGGCGCAGCTTCTGGAACTCGGCGCAGCGGAATCCGACCGCGAGCTCTGCCAGCTCATCCAGGACGAGGCCGACCGCATCAAGAACCTGGTCGAGCGCATGGACATGTTCTCCGAGCGCCCGATCGAGTGCGCCGAGGTCAACATCCATGAGGTGCTGGACCATGTCCGGCGCATCGCGCTCTCGGGCTTTGCCGCCGGGCTGCGCGTGGCGCAGGACTACGATCCCTCCCTGCCGCCGGTCTGGGGAAACCGCGACCAGCTTGTGCAGATCCTGCTCAATCTGGTGAAGAACGCGGCAGAAGCCGTTGATCCGCGAGAGGGCGAGATCCAGCTCCTCACCGCCTATCACCACGGCGTGCGCATCGCCGTGCCCGGCAGCGCCGAACGCGTGCACCTGCCGCTGACCGTGATGGTGCGCGACAACGGACCGGGAATCGCCGAGGAGGTCCGCGCCACGCTGTTCGAGCCCTTCGTCACGACGAAGCGCGGCGGCCAAGGCCTGGGACTTGCATTGGTCGCGAAGCTGGTCACCGACCAGGGCGGGCTGATCGAATGCGACAGCCGCCCGGGCCGCACGACCTTCCGCCTGTCCCTTCCGGCACCTCCCCGCCGCGCCGACCACGGAGCCACGACATGAGCGAAGTTGTCACGGCACCACCGCCCGCCCAGGCCGCCACGCGCACCATCCTGATCGCCGACGACGACCGCGCGATCCGCACCGTGCTGAGCCAGGCGCTCGGCCGCTCGGGCTACCATGTCCGCGCCACCTCCTCGGCCTCGACGCTCTGGCGCTGGGTGGAGGACGGGGAAGGCGACCTCGTCATCACCGACGTGGTGATGCCGGACGAGAACGGGCTCGACCTGGTGCCGCGCATCCGCCGCGTGCGGCCCGACCTGCGCGTGCTGGTGATGAGCGCGCAATCCACCTTCTCGACGGCGCTGAAGGCCACGCAGCGCGGCGCCTTCGACTACCTGCCGAAGCCCTTCGACCTGAAGGAGCTGCTCGCCGTCGTCGCGCGCGCGCTCGCCGCGCCGACGGCCAGCGAGACACCGGAGGGCGAGGAGCAGGAGGAACGCCTGCCGCTGGTCGGCCGCAGCCCGGCGATGCAGGAGATCTACCGCACCGTCGCGCGCCTCACGACCACCGACCTCACGGTGATGATCACCGGCGAGTCGGGCACCGGGAAGGAGCTGGTGGCCCGCGCCCTGCATGACTACGGCCGCCGCCGCTCCGGGCCTTTCGTCGCGATCAACATGGCCGCGATCCCGCGCGAGCTGATCGAATCGGAGCTGTTCGGGCATGAGCGTGGCGCCTTCACTGGCGCGCTGAACCGCGGCGTCGGCCGCTTCGAGCAGGCGGCCGGCGGCACGCTGTTTCTCGACGAGATCGGCGACATGCCGCCCGAGGCGCAGACCCGCCTGCTGCGCGTGCTGCAGGAAGGCGAGTTCACCACCGTCGGCGGGCGCCAGCCGATCAAGGCGAATGTCCGCATCGTCGCCGCCACGCATCGCGACCTGCGCCAGGCGATCCGCGCCGGGCAGTTCCGCGAGGACCTGTTCTACCGCCTGAACGTCGTGCCGATCCGCCTGCCGCCGCTGCGCGAGCGGATCGAGGACATCCCGCTGCTCGCCCGTCACTTCCTCGAGCGCGCGCGCAATGCGGGCCTGCCCGGCAAGCAGCTCGACGCCGGCGCGATGGAGCGGCTGAAGGCGCATCCCTGGCCCGGCAACGCCCGCGAGCTCGAGAATCTGATGCGCCGCCTCGCCGCGCTCTACCCGCAGGAGGTGATCGGGGCGGATGCGGTCGCGGCGGAGCTTGCGGAAGCGACCGCCCCGGCCGAGGATGCGCCTCGCGCCCCGGAGACGCTGGAGCAGGCGGTGGAGCGCCATCTCGGCGGCTTCATGGCGGCGCACAAGGACGGGATGCCCGTGCGCGACCTCTATGACCGCGTGCTGGCCGAGGTGGAGCGGCCGCTGCTGCGCCTCGCGCTCAGCGCCACGCGGGGCAACCAGATCAAGGCGGCGGCGATGCTCGGCCTGAACCGCAACACCTTGCGCAAGAAGCTGCGGGACCTCGACCTGCCCGTGGTGCGCGGCTTGCCGTGAGCGGAACGGCCGGGCCGGGGAACCGCCGGATCGGCGACATTCTGCTCGGCCGGGCGATGACCTTCGGCCTCGCGGTCACCGCGGTGCTGCTGGGCATGGCCACCTTCGTGCTGCTGGCGGGCGGATCGCCGCTGGGCCCGACGCGGCCGGGGCAGATCGTCGGCGTGGTGCTGGCCAATGCGGGCGTGCTGCTGCTGCTCGCCGCATCTCTCGCCGCGCGGCTGGTGCGCGTCTGGGCGGAGCGGCGCAAGGGCAGCGCCGGCGCGCGTCTGCACGTGCGGCTGGTGCTGGTCTTCGGCGTGGTCGCCGTGGTGCCCTCGCTGGTGGTCGCCGCCTTCGCCGCGGTCTTCTTCAACCTCGGCATCCAGGCCTGGTTCAGCGATCGCGTGCGGGACACGCTGGAGGCTTCGCTCGTCGCCTCCCGCGCCTGGCTCGACCAGCACCGGGACGAGATCCGGGTGGATGCGCTGGCGATGGCCGCCGATCTCAACCGCGCCGCGCAGCTCTACCTGCCGCAGAACATGCCGGCCTTCGAGCGCCAGCTCGCCACCCAGGCCTCGGTCCGCGGCCTGACCGAGGCGGTGCTGGTCGAGCCCGAGCTCGGCCGCGTCGTGGCGCAGGCCGGCTTCGTCTCCGGCACGCTCGTGGAGCTTCCGCTCGGCGCGCTCGAGCAGCTGCGCCAGGGGGAAGTGGTGGTGATCCCGGTCGAGGGCGAGGCGCGGGTGCGGGCCCTGGCGCCGCTGGATGTGGAGCCGAGGCTGGTGCTGCTGATCGGCCGGCCCCTCGATGGCGGCATCCTCGAGCATCTGCGCCGCACCGAGCTCGCCTTCCAGGAATACGACCAGCTGGACCGCAACCGCGGCAGCCTGCAGATCACCTTCGCGCTGGTCTTCCTCTGCGCCGCGCTGCTGGTGCTGCTCGGCGCGGTGCTTGTCGGCCTGGTCTTCGCCAACCAGCTCGCCCGCCCGATCAGCCGGCTGATCTCGGCCGCCGAGCGGGTGCGTGCGGGCGACCTCTCCACCCGCGTGCAGGAAGGCACCGCGGATGACGAGCTCGCGACGCTGAGCCGCGCCTTCAACCGCATGACCAGCCAGCTTTCCGCCCAGCGCAGCGAGCTGATGGAGGCCTATCGCCAGATCGACGAGCGGCGCCGCTTCACCGAGACGGTGCTCTCGGGCGTCTCGGCCGGGGTCGTCGGCCTCGACGCGCAGGGCCGGATCAACCTGCCGAACCGCTCGGCCAGCGAGCTGCTCGGCATCGATCTCGACGCCGGCATCGGCCTGCCGCTGGCCAAGGTGGTGCCGGAATTCGCGGAGCTCATCGCCGACGCGTCCGCCGCCCCGGACCGCGCGCGCATGGCCGAGATCCCGATCGGCCCGCCTTCGCGCCGCCGCACCCTGATTGCGCGGATCGGGTCCGAGACGCAGCAGGGCGTGGTGGTGGGCTTCGTGCTGACCTTCGACGACATCACCGAGCTGCAGTCGGCGCAGCGCAAGGCGGCCTGGGCCGATGTGGCGCGGCGCATCGCGCACGAGATCAAGAACCCGCTGACGCCGATCCAGCTCTCGGCCGAGCGGCTGAAGCGCAAGTATCTCAAGGAGATCGGCAGCGATCCCGAGACGTTCCGCTCGCTGACCGACACCATCGTGCGCCAGGTCGGCGACATCGGGCGGATGGTGGACGAGTTCTCCGCCTTCGCCCGCATGCCCCAGCCGGTGATCCGCCCCGAGAATCTCGGCCGCCTGGTGCGGGAGGCGCTGGTCCTGCAGCAGGCCGCCCATCCCGAGATCGCCTACGAGGTCGCGATCCCCGACCCGTCCCCGACCGTGCCGGCGGACCGGCGCCTGATCGGCCAGGCTCTGACCAACCTGCTGCAGAACGCCGCCGACGCCGTCGCCGCCAGGCCGCGGGAGGAGGCGGCGGAAGGGCAGGTCGGGCGAATCGGCATCCGGCTGGAACCCTGCCCGGAAGGCTGGGCGATCATGGTGGAGGACGACGGGATCGGCCTGCCGGAGGGCGAGGAACGCGCCCGCCTGACCGAGCCCTATGTGACTCACAAGGCGAAAGGGACGGGCCTCGGCCTTGCCATCGTCAAGAAGATCATGGAGGACCATGGGGGACGGCTGGCGCTCGAGGACCGCGGGGAGGGCCCGGGTGCCCGCGCCGTGCTGATCCTGCCGGCCGCCCCGCCGGCAGCGGCGCGACGGGAGGAGATGAGCGTGGGGCGGGTCGGCCATGGCGCATGACATCCTGATCGTGGACGACGAGCCCGACATCCGCGCCCTCATCGAGGGTATCCTGTCGGATGAGGGCTACCAGACACGGCAGGCCGGGAATTCCGACCAGGCGCTGGCGGCCTTCCGGGCGCGCCGGCCGTCGCTCGTCATCCTCGACATCTGGCTGCAGAACTCGCGCCTCGACGGCCTTGGCATCCTGCAGGCGATGCACCAGGAGGAGCCGCGGGTTCCCTGCGTCATGATCTCGGGCCACGGCACGATCGAGACGGCGGTCCAGGCGATCCAGCAGGGCGCCTACGACTTCATCGAGAAGCCCTTCGAGGCCGATCGCCTGCTGCTGATCGTGGCGCGCGCGCTGGAAGCGGCTCGGCTGAAGCGCGAGGTCAGCGAGCTCAAGCTGCGCGCCGGCGCGGAGACGGAGCTCGTCGGCGTCTCCCCGGCCATGGCCCAGCTGCGGCAGGCGATCGAGCGCGTGGCGCCCACCGGGTCCCGCGTGCTGATCAGCGGTCCGGCCGGCTCCGGCAAGGAGGTGGCGGCGCGCATGCTGCATGCCCGCTCCCGACGCGCTGACGGGCCCTTCGTCGCGCTGAACTGCGCCACCCTCGCCCCCGGCCGTTTCGAGGAGGAGCTGTTCGGCGTGGAGGCGGGCACCGGCCCGGAAGCCCAGCCCCGCCGCGCCGGCGTGCTGGAACGCGCGCATGGCGGCACGCTGCTGCTGGACGAGGTCGGCGACATGCCGATGGAGACCCAGGGCAAGATCGTCCGCGCGCTGCAGGAACAGGGTTTCACCCGCCTCGGCGGCGCGCAGCGCGTGCAGGTGGATGTGCGGGTCATCGCCACCACCAGCAAGGACCTGCAGGCCGAGATCGCGGCCGGGCGCTTCCGCGAGGATCTCTTCTATCGGTTGGCCGTGGTGCCCTTGAAGATCGCGCCGCTGCGCGAGCGGCGGGAGGACATCCCGGCTCTGGCCCGCCACTTCATGGCCAAGTCCGTCGAGACCTCCGGCATGGCGCCGCGGGAGCTGACCGAGGACGCGCTGGCCGCCATGCAGGCCTATGAATGGCCCGGAAACGTGCGGGAGCTGCGCAACCTGATCGACTGGCTGCTGATCATGGCGCCGGGCGAGGCACGCGAGCCGGTGCGCCCGGACATGCTGCCGCCCCAGGTGGGCGCCGCGGCGCCGGCGGTGCTCAAGCTCGACCGCAGCAGCGAGATCATGACCCTGCCGCTGCGCGAGGCGCGGGAGCTGTTCGAGCGGCAGTATCTGGAAGCCCAGCTGCTGCGCTTCGGCGGCAACATCAGCCGCACCGCGAATTTCGTCGGGATGGAGCGCAGCGCCCTGCACCGCAAGCTGAAGTTCCTGGGCGTCAACGCCGAGGACCGCGCGCCGGCCAACGGGTGACAACGGCGCGATCCGCGGCGAAACTGGGCATGGCGGCCGGCGCCCTTCGCGCCGGCCGAGGGCCCGAAGGGCGCCGCGCACCAACCAACCGCCGAAGCGGCGCACCAGCGGCCTGCGCGCAAGCCAAGCCGGCGGAGCCGGCGCCCGGCGCCTGAGGGCACGAAGACGAATGTCCAAAATCGCCTATGTCAACGGGCAGTATGTCCGCCAGCCCGAAGCCTCGGTGAACATCGAGGATCGCGGCTACCAGTTCGGCGACGGCATCTACGAGGTCGTCCATCTTTATGGCGGCCGCTACGTGGACGAGGACCTGCATCTCGACCGGCTGGAACGCTCGCTGCGCGAGATCCGGCTGCCCATGCCGATGTCCCGCGCCGCGCTGCGCCTGGTGCTGCGGGAGGTCGCGCGGCGCAACCGCGTGACCGAGGGCCTGCTCTACATGCAGGTGACGCGCGGCGTCGCGCGGCGCGACCATCCCTTCCCGGCAAAGCCGGTGCCGCCCGCCATCGTCGTGACCGTGAAGCGCATCCCGCCCTATCCGACCGACATCGAGAAGTGGCAGGCCAGCGCCATCACCCTGCCCGACCTGCGCTGGGCGCGCTGCGACATCAAGACCGTCAACCTTCTGCCCAACTGCCTCGCCCGCCAGGCCGCGCGCGAGCAGGGCGCGATCGAGGCGATCCTCTACGACGAGCAGACCCGCACCGTGCATGAGGGCGCGGCCACCAGCTTCTGGATCGTGGACGAGAAGGGCGCCATCCGCACCCGGCATCTCGACCACGTCATCCTGCCCGGCTGCACGCGGGCGGCGCTGATGGCGGAGCTCAAGGCGGAAGGCATCGCCTGGGACGAGACGCCCTACACACTGGACGACCTCGCAAAGGCGCGCGAGGCCTTCATCACCTCCGCCACCTCCTTCGTGCGTCCCATCACCAAGGTGGACGGCAAGCCGGTGGGCGACGGCAAGGTCGGGCCGGTCGTGCGCCGCCTCTTCGAGATCTTCGCCCGCCACGTGAAGGGCAACATCAGGAACGCGGCGTGACTCCGGCCGCGCTGGTGCGCGCCTTCTATGCCGAGGTGTGGGAAGCCGGACGGCTCGGGCGCATCCCGGCACTGATGGCGCCGGACGTCGCCTTCCGCGGCTCTCTCGGCAGCGTACTGCGCGGCCATGATGCGTTCGCGGGCTATGTGCGGACCGTGCGGGGCGCGCTGCAACGCTACCGCTGCGACATCGTGGACCTTGTGGAGGAGGCGCCGCGTGTCGCCGCCCGCATGCGCTTCTCCGGGCATCATGCCGGCGGGCCGCTGCTCGGCGTGCCGCCGACAGGGCGGGAGGTCGGCTGGGCCGGCGCGGCGTTCTTCGATTGCACGGGCGGCTTGATCCGCGATCTCTGGGTGCTCGGCGACCTCGACGACCTCAGGCGACAACTCGCATGAACCGCCCCGCCTGCATCCTCTGGGACTGGGACAACACGCTGGTGGATGGCTGGGCCGCGATCCAGCATGGATTGAATGTCACCTTCCGCGAATTCGGCATGCCGGAATGGGACCGGGAGACGGTGCTCGCCCGCGTGCGCGGTTCGCTGCGCGACACCTTCCCGGGCATGTTCGGCGCCCGATGGGAGCGCGCGCGCGACGTGTTCTATGGCGCGGTGCGCTCCTGCCACCTGGATGTGCTCTCGCCGATGGCGGGCGCCGCCGCGGCGATCGAGGCCGCCGCCGCGCTCGGGCCGCAGGGCGTGATCAGCAACAAGCAGGGCCCGCTGCTGCGCGCGGAAGCGGCGCATCTCGGCTGGGCGGTCCACTTCGCGGCCCTGGTCGGGGCCGGGGACGCCGCGGCCGACAAGCCCGACGCCGCGCCCTTCGCCATGGCGCTCGCCGCCTGCGGCATCGCACCCGGCCCGCATGTCTGGTACGTCGGCGACACGGCGCTCGACATGCAGGCGGCACGGGCGGCCGGATGCAGGGCGGTGCTGCTCGGTGACGCCGCACATGACGGCGGCGTTGCGAATGCAGGACCGGATGTCCATTTCGCGGACGGCCATGCGCTTGCCGCCGCCCTTGCCTCCCTTGCCAGATCGCCCGCACCTCTGGAAACTTGACCCTGTCGGACCTGCGCGCGGCCAACGCGGCGCGGCAGGCCAACAACAAGAAGGACCAACCCTCCGTGGCCGCCGAGAAGTCGCAGAACGTACAGGACGTGTTCCTCAACCACGTCCGGAAGTCGAAGACGCCCGTCACCATCTTCCTGGTGAACGGCGTGAAGCTGCAGGGCATCATCACCTGGTTCGACAATTTCTCCGTCCTGCTGCGGCGGGACGGCCACACCCAGCTGGTCTACAAGCACGCGATCAGCACGGTGATGCCCGGCGCGCCGATCTCGCTGTTCGATGCCGGCACCGCTGGTGCGGGTGCTGCCGCGCCCGCGGCCGCCGAGGCCGCCTCGGCGGCGCGTGAAGGCCGGCTGACGCTGGGGGCGAATCCTGTCGGGCGCGGCGAATAGCAACGAGCCGAAGGGGGAGGAGAAGGGGCCCACAAGGGCTGCCGTCATCCTCCCTCATGAGCGGGCCGGCCGCGGCGACGGCGCAGGCAACCGCGCCGCTGAGGCGCGCCTGGCGGAGGCTGTCGGCCTCACCGCCTCCATCGGGCTGACGATCGTCCACACCGCGATCCATCCGCTGCGCGCCATGCGGCCGTCCACGCTGCTCGGCGAAGGTCAGGTCGGCATGGTGAAGGAGGCGGTGGAGCGGCACGGCGTCGCCGTGGTGGTCGTGGACGCGGCGCTCAGCCCGGTGCAGCAGCGCAACCTGGAACGCGCCTGGGGCTGCAAGGTCATCGACCGCACCGGCCTGATCCTGGAGATCTTCGGGGAGCGCGCCGCGACCAAGGAAGGCGCGCTGCAGGTCGAGCTTGCGCATCTGGACTACCAGCGCACGCGGCTCGTGCGGTCCTGGACCCACCTCGAGCGGCAGCGCGGCGGCTTCGGCTTCCTCGGCGGCCCCGGCGAATCGCAGATCGAGATCGACCGCCGCCTGATCGGTGAGCGGATCGTGAAGCTCAAGAAGGAGCTGGAGCAGGTGCGCCGCACCCGCGGCCTGCACCGCCGCGCGCGGGAGCGCGTGCCCTATCCCGTCGTCGCGCTGGTCGGCTACACGAATGCGGGCAAGTCCACGCTGTTCAACGCGCTGACCGGCGCGGGCGTCTACGCGCAGGACCAGCTCTTCGCGACGCTCGATCCCACCATGCGCGCGATCCGGCTGCCCTCGGGGCGCACGGTGATCCTCTCCGACACGGTCGGCTTCATCTCCGAACTGCCGACGCAGCTCGTCGAAGCCTTCCGCGCGACGCTCGAGGAAGTGGCCGCGGCCGACATCATCCTGCATGTCCGCGATGCCGCGCATCCGGACAGCGCCGCGCAGCGCGCCGATGTGCTGGGCGTGCTGGCCGAGATGGCGGACGGGCCGGACGCCGCGCTCGATGCCGACTGGCCTTCCCGCGTCGTGGAGGTGCTGAACAAGGCCGACCTGATGGGCGGGACGGAGGCGGTGCCGCATCTGCCGGGCACCATCGCCGTCTCGGCGCTCACCGGCGACGGGCTGGAGCAGTTGCGCGCCGCGCTGGACGAGAGGCTCGCGGCAGGGATGGAGACGGCGGAATTCCGCCTCGCCCCCTCCGACGGCGCCGGCATCGCCTGGCTCTACGAGCATGGCGAGGTCATCGCGCGCGAGGATGCGGAGGAGGCGATCCGCCTGACCGTGCGCCTCTCGCCCGCCAATCGCGCGCGCTTCGAGCAGCGCTCCGCCTCGTGAAGCCGACGCGTGCGCGTGCGAGCGAGGTCGCGGCCCTGCTGCGCGATGCCGCGCGCGCGGAGATCATGCCGCGCTTCCGCCGGCTCGCCCCCGATGCGGTGCGCGCCAAGACCGGCCCGCTCGACCTGGTGACGGAAGCCGACGAGGCGGCGGAGCGCGTGATCGAAGCCGGCCTCGCGCGCCTGTTTCCCGGCTGCGTCGTGGTCGGCGAGGAAAGCGCCTCGGCCGATGCATCCATCCTCCATCGCCTGGCCGATGCGGACTGCGCCTTCGTGGTGGACCCGGTGGACGGCACGGCGAACTTCGCGGCCGGCGTGCCGCTGTTCGGCTGCATGGCCGCGATGTTCCTGCGCGGCGAGGTGGTCGCCGGCTGGATCCACGATCCGCTCGGCGACGACACGGCGATCGCGCTGCGCGGGGAAGGGGCCTGGGTGGAGGATTCGGCCGGCGCGACGCATGGCGCCATGCGGGTCGCCGCACCCGTGCCGGTCTCGCGGATGGTCGGCGCCGTCTCCTGGAACTGGATGCCGGAGCCGCTGCGCAGCCAGGTCCCGGGCCGCCTGCCGCGCCTCGCCGCCGCCGTCGCCTATCGCTGCGCCGCGCATGAGTACCGTCTCGTCGCCGGCGGCCACGCGCATCTGCTGGTCTACAACCGCCTGCTGCCCTGGGACCACGCGCCCGGCTGGCTGCTGCATGCCGAGGCCGGCGGCTACTCGGCGCGCTTCGACGGCAAGCCCTTCGATCCCGCACGACACCGCGACGGTGGCCTGATCTGCGCGCCCGACCGCGCGAGCTGGGAGGCGGCGCGCGAGGCGTTGATCCGCTGAGGTTCGGTCATCCCGTCGGCATGAAGGCGAGCATCGCCGGAATTGTGATGACCCCTGCCCAGGTGGACACGGCGACGATCGCGGCGATCCGCTCCGGCTCGTTGCCGTGACGCTGGGCCAGCACGTAGCTCAGCATCGCCACCGGCGTCGCGCATTGCAGCACCAGCACGGCGAGGCCGATGTCGGGCAGCCCGAAGGCCATGCCGGCGGCGAGCGCCACGCCGATGCCCACGGCGCTGCGCGCCACGGAGAAGCCGAGTGCGAGCGGAAGCGCCGTGATCCTGAGCCGCGCGAGCGAGGCGCCCACCATCATCAGGGTCAGCGGCACCGCCATCGCGCCGAACAGCCGCACGGGTTCGAGCAGCCAGCGCGGCGGCTCCACCTCCGCGAGGCGGACCGCGACGCCTGCGAAAACGGCCAGGAGGATCGGGTTGCGGATGAAGGCGCGCAGGCTCGCCCGCCCTGCCGCGATCGTGCTGGCGAAGACCGAGTTGAAGACCAGCGACACGGCCGAGAAGGCCGCCGCATAGGCGAGCCCCGGCTGGCCGAAGGCATAGAGGCCGAGCGGAATGCCGAGATAGCCGGCATTGCCCCAGGTGACCGAGGGCAGGTAGGTGCGCAGCTCCAGCCCTGCCATGCGCAACAGCAGCGCCCCGATCGCCGCGAAGGCGCAGAGCGCCACGAAGGAGGCGAGCGCCATCTGGGCAAGCGTCTCGACGGGAAGCTGCGCGGCGACGAGGGTCGAGAAGATCAGGCAGGGCAGCGCGAGGTCGGCCGCGAGCGGCGCAAGGGTCGTGTTGTCGAATGGCCGACCGGTCCGGACCCAGGCATACCCCACCGCCATGGCGGCCAGCAGCGGAAGCAGGATAGACAGCACGACGTTCGACATGACGCGCTCCGGTTCCGTGATGCGCCGCACCGCCGAGACCCTGGGCCGCCCAGTCGGCGGCGCAACCGATACGATCACGACGTGCCTGGGAGAGGGCGTCACGCATGAGTGACCGCGAGGATGACGAGGATGAGGAAGGCCCGCCCGGCCTTCCCCCAGGTACGCCCTTCTACATGACGCCCGCCGGCGCGCAGGCGCTGCGCGACGAGCTGCGTCGCCTGTGGGAGGAGGAACGGCCGAAGGTCGTGGAGGTCGTCTCCTGGGCCGCGGGCCTCGGCGACCGGTCGGAGAATGCGGACTATCAATACGGCAAGCGCCGCCTGCGCGAGATCGATCGCCGCGTGCGCTTCATCCGAAAGCGGCTGGAGCGCGTGCAGGTGGTGGACCCCGCGGCGCAGGCGAAGCGCGACCAGGTCTTCTTCGGCGCAACAGTCACCTATGCACGCCTGTCCGACGATGCGGAGGTGACGGTCACCATCGTCGGCGTGGACGAGGCCGATGCGGATGCGGGCCGCATCTCCTGGGTCGCGCCGGTGGCGCGCGCCCTGCTCGGCGCCCGCGTCGGCGAGACGCGGCGCCTGCGCACGCCCGCCGGCGTCGAGGAGATCGAGGTGGTGGCGATCACCTATCCTTGATCGCCGTCCGTCCTGATGCAGGAGGACGTTGCCGATCCGTCGCGCACGCCTCAGCATCGCCAGAACCAGCGGGGAGACATTTTCGTGCCGCGCAGCGCCCTCATCCTCGTCGCCCTGTTGCTGCTCGGCAGCGCCCCGGCCTTCGCGCAGCGGCCGGCCGCTGCGCAGCGGAACATCGCCGAGGCCGAGGCGGATTGCCGCGGCGCCGGCGGCCGCCCATCCCTCGCACCGGAGTTCGAGACGGTGACGGAGGTCAACGGCGACGGCCAGCCGGACTACGTGCACGCCTTTGACGGGCTCGATTGCCAGGGCGCCGCCACCCTGTTCTGCGGTTCGGCGGGCTGCCCGGTCGTGCTCTTCCTCTCGCCCGGTTATCGTGCGCAGCCGCTTGGCCACGTGCAGGGCTGGTCCGTGGATCGCACGGGATCGCTTCCCGTGCTGGTGCTGGCGACGCACGGTTCCGGCTGTGGCCGTTCCGGGGCGGATGGCTGCGAGGTACGGCTCGCCTGGAACGGCCGGGAGATGGCGCGCATCGGTGCGGGAGGGCGGCCACCCCGCGTCGCCGCGCCGGCCCCTGCTCCCAATCCCGCTCCGGCGCAGCCTGCGCCCGGCCCGAGCGGCGGCACCAAATCCAGTGCGCCCGCCGCCGGCGCGGCCGCCGCGCCACCCGGCCAGAGCTGGGCGCTGCGCCAGATCGCCGATGGCCGGCAGATCGCCCTCGTGGCAGGACCCGGCGTGGTCCAGGCGGTCACCGTCATGTGTCACCAGGGCGTGCCGGTCGCGGCCCTCGCGCTGCGCGCGCGTCCGCCCGAAGGACCGGTGACGCTCACCCTCGCCGGCCGCAGCGGCCGTGCCTCCGCCCCGCTCACGCCGGGCGGCGGCCCCGTCTGGGTGGCCGACCTGCGCAACTCGGCCGTGGCGCGGCTGCTGGCCGGCAACGACGCGAGCCTGGAGGTGCGGATCAATGGCGGAATCCAGGGCCGCCTGCCGCTGCAGGGCTCGACGCGGGCGGTGCGGGACGCCCTGAGCGACTGCCTGCGCTTCTGACGGCGCGGGAGGGGAAGGCGGCGCCCGGCATCTGAGGGCACCAAAAGGATACCAACGAGTCGCTGAAAACGACCGCTGGTATGATACGGCTGTGGCATGGATGCGCTGCTGCCCTACGACTTCGACACCTTCCTCGACACCGCCACCAGCCTCGGCCTGGCGCTGCTGCTCGGCGCGATCATCGGCGCGGAGCGGCAATACCGGGAGCGCATCGCCAACCTCCGCACCAATGTGCTGGTCGCGCTCGGCGCGGCGCAGTTCGTGGACATGGGCGTGCAACTTGGCGGCGCGGATGTCGCGATGCGCGTCGTCGCCAACATCGTGACCGGGGTCGGCTTCCTCGGCGCCGGACTGATCATGAAGGAGGGTGCGAACATCCGCGGCCTGAACACCGCCGCGACGGTGTGGTGCTCGGCCGCAGTCGGCGCCTGCGCGGGGGCGAACCTGCCGGTGCAGGCGGTGCTGCTGACCGTCTTCGTGCTGATCTGCAACACCGCCCTGCGCCCGGTGGTGAACGCGATCAACCGCATCCCCGTGCGCGACCAGGCGATCGAGGCGCATTACGACGTGTTCGTGACGGTGCCCGCCACCGCCGTCGCCGCGGCGCGGGAGGCGATCCTGCGCGCACTGGCCGAGGCGCAGTACCCCATCAGCCATGTTGACGCGGCGCCTCAGGGCAACGAGGCCGTGGAACTCGTCGCCCACCTGATCAGCACCTCGGTCTACGCGGCCGATCTCGACGCGGTGGTGGCGACGCTGCGCCGCCTGCCGGGCGCGCGCGACGCCGGCTGGACCCGCAACAGCGCCCATTGAGGCGCTGAATGATCATCCTCTCGAGCGCGACTTCGACACCGCCCGGCGCCGCGCCCATCTGAGCCGGGCAAGAACGGGAGCCCGCGATGTCCGCCACCGACCCCACCGATCCGCTGCCCGCCGGCCTCGAGACCGTGCTGCTGCCGCGGACCCACGACATCGGCGGCTTCGAGGTGCGCCGCGCCCTGCCGGCGCAGCAGCGCCAGATGGTCGGGCCCTTCATCTTCTTCGACCAGATGGGCCCCGGCGAGTTCCTGACGGGCGCGGGCGTGGATGTGCGCCCGCACCCGCATATCGGCCTCTCCACCGTCACCTACCTTTTCGAGGGCGAGATCCTGCATCGCGACAGCCTCGGCAGCGCGCAGCCCATCGCGCCGGGCGACGTGAACTGGATGACGGCGGGCAGCGGCATCGCGCATTCCGAACGCACGGCGCCAGCCCGCCGCGCGGGGCCGCATCGCCTCTCCGGCATCCAGTCCTGGGTCGCCCTGCCGAAGGACCAGGAGGAACGCACGCCGGACTTCGTCCATCATCCTGGCGCGACGCTGCCCGAGCTCTCGGATCGCGGCCTGCATCTGCGCCTGATCGCGGGCACGGGCTGGGGCGCGGAGGCGCCGGTCGCCGTCGCTTCGGAGCTGTTCTACGCCGATGCGCAGCTCGCGCCCGGCGCCGCGCTTCCCATGCCGGAGCACGAGGAACGCGGCGCCTGGGTGATGACCGGAAGCGTCGAGGTCGCGGGCACCGCCTTCGAGGCCGGGCGCATGCTGGTCTTCCGCGCCGGCGACGCCATCACGCTGCGCGCGGGGCCCAAGGGCGCGCGGCTGCTGCTGCTGGGCGGCGCCGCGATGGACGGCCCGCGCTACCTGTTCTGGAACTTCGTCAGTTCCTCCCGCGAGCGGATCGAGGCGGCGAAGCAGGCCTGGTCGCGCGACCGGATGGGCCTTGTTGTGCCGGGCGACGACCAGGAGTGGATACCGCTGCCGGAAAAGCGCGTGGTGCGCGCGGGGGAGGGGGCGCCGACCAGCTGATCCCGCGCCGATGCCGCATCGAAACATCAAGCCTTGGTGAGACGGGGTCGGAGGCGCTCGCGGCGGCCGGCAGCTTTCCTATGCTCGCGCGACTGAACCGGGGAGGCCCTGGACCATCGCGCCCGAGGGAAACAGCGTCATGCCGTTGCCGGCTCCAGCTCCGGCTTCCAGCGCGCCGGCGGCCGGCTTCTCGGTCGAGCGGCTCGGCAGCGGCTGGCGGCTGCTCACCAACTGCCCGCTCGGCGGGATTCGGATCCACATCGTCCTGATCCGCCCCGCCACCGGGATCGCCCTGCTGGAGGTGGAGCCGACCTGGCATCCCGAGGCCCTCGCGGCCTTCCGCGCACGCCTTGAGGCGGCCGGCTTCCCGGAACGCTTCCCCGGCCACCTGCCGGTCATCCACCGCCGCCTGCGGCCGGTGGACCTGCCCGCCCTCGAGGAGATCCTGGCGGAGGCCTTCGCCTGGCAGGACCCCGTCTCGATCGAGGGGGAGGGGTCCTGGGAGGACGAGGTCGAGCACATCCTGACCCCGCCGGCGGAGCCGAGCCCGGCGCAGAGCCCGGTGCCCGCTTCGGAGGTGAGCGGGGAGCCGGCCGCTCCGGCGCCCGTGGCGGCGACGCCGGCACGGTGGCGCCTTGGTCTCGCGGCCAGCCTCGCGCTTGCCTGTGTCGCGGGCGGTGTCGCGGCGATCTCCGTCCTGCCGCGCGCCGTGCCGGAGACGCCAGCCGGCGCGCCCGGCCAGGCCGCGGAGGGGCGCAGCCTGCAGGTCGCGCTGCTGCCTGCGCCGCGCCTTCCCGAAGGCGCCACCACCGCGAGCGATGCCCGGACGCCGATGGACGAGGCGGCCGAGGCGGCGGAGGCAGCGACGAAGGGGCCGCCACCGGATTGGGCCGACGATCCGGCCTCGCCGCCGCCATTGCCGGCCGCGATCGCCGCGCCGCAACTCGTTGCCTGGCGGCCTCCCGCAGGCGTGGCGGAGGCGCCGCCGCCGCGGTTGCCGGTGGCAAGCCTCGCCCCGCGGCTCTGGAATGGCGCGGTCCCCGCCAGCCTGGCCGCTCCGGGCCCGATGGAGCGGCTGCCCGTCGCGATGCCGCCGGTGCTTGCCGAGCTTCCCGCGGCGCCCGCTCCGGTCGCACCCGCCCCGGCACCGATCACCCCGCCGCCGGAGGCCGGGGGGCCGCCCCTGCCATCTGCCTTCGACGGTGTCCCGCCGATCCCGGCCGGTGCGCCGGGAAGCCTGGCGGAACTGCCGGAACCTTGGGCCGCCCCGGCGCCCCCGGAGGAGCCTGAAGCCCGGATCGCCGCGACCGCGCCGGCGCCGGAGACCCAGGCGCCCACACCCGCAACCGTCGCGCCGGAAGTCCCGGCGCCTGCGCCCGCAACCGTCGCGCCGGAGGCCCCTGCGCCCACCACGGCCCCGCCCACGGCGGTGGCGCCGCCATCCATGGACCCGGCCCTGCGGGCGGCGATGATCCGCCGCGGCCAGTCCCTGATCGCCATCGGCGACATCTCGGGCGCCCGGCTGTTCCTGGAACGCGCCGCCCGCGGCGGCAGCGCGGATGCGGCGATGGCGCTCGCCGAAACCTACGACCCCGGCCACCTCGCCCGGCTTGGCGTGATCGGCCTGCCGGCCGATCCTGCCGCCGCACTCTCCTGGTATCGCCGCGCGCTCGCGCTCGGCGCGCCCGGGGCGGCCGCCCGAATCGCAACCCTCGAGGGCCCGAGATGACACGGACCACCACCGCCGCCCTGGCGCGCCGCCCCCTGCTGCTCTCCGCCCTCGGCGGCGTGCTGGCAGCGCCCGCGTTCGCCCAGCAGCCCAACCTGGTGCGGCGGCTGAGCGACCGGACGGCGGCTGCGAATGCCGGGACGGTCGGGGTGATCGCCGGCGGAGTGGACGGAACTTACATCCGCATCGCCGCCGACCTCTCGGCCGTGCTGGACAACGGCGACAACCTCCGCGTGATCGCGATGCTGGGGAAGGGGTCGCTGCAGAACATCGCGGACATCGTCCTGCTGCGGGGGGTGGACATCGGCATCGTGCAGTCCGACGCGCTGGCCTTCGCGCGGCGCCGCGGCCTGATCCCCGGTGCGGAGAGCCTGATCCAGTACATCGCCAAGCTCTACGACGAGGAGATCCACATCCTCGCCCGGGAGGATATCCGCTCGGTCCAGGACCTGGCGGGGCAGGTGGTGAATGTGGACGTGGTGGGCAGCGGCACGGCCATGACCGCCTCCCTCGTCTTCGACGCCCTCGGCCTCGATGTGCGCACCGCGAACGACGTGCAGGACCTGGCGCTGACGAAGCTGCGCCGGCGGGAGATCGCGGCCATGGTCTTCGTGGCCGGCAAGCCGGCGCGGCTCTTCGCGGGCGTGCCGCCCGAGAGCGGGCTGCGCTTCCTGCCCCTGCCGGCGACGCCGGCGCTGATGGAGACCTACCTGCCGGCGACGCTGCAGGCCTCCGACTACCCCACGCTGATTCCGGAGGGACAGTCGGTCGAGACGATCGCGGTGGGCGCGGTCATGGCCGTCTATGCCTGGCAGCCGGGCAGCGAGCGGCACCGGAAGGTCTCCCGCTTCGTCGAGGCGCTCTACGCCAACTTCGACGCCTTCCTGCGTCCGCCGCGGCATCCGAAGTGGCGGGAGGTGAACCTGGCCGCGCAGGTGCCGGGCTGGGTGCGCTTCGACCACAGCGGCGGCACGCAGCGCGCAAGGCGCTGATCCAGCGCAAGGAACAAATGTTCTTGTTTGGTTCAATGGTCCGGCCGCGCGCGGAAAGTTTGTAGTAGCGCTACTACAGCTGCTCCGCGCGCGCCCTCCCTGTTGTAAATCGGATTTACAAACCCGGGTGCCGAGGCCTCATCCGCCGCGTTCCGCCCGCTTCGCCGCCACCCAGGCGGCCTCCATGCCGTCGAGGCCGGCATCCTGCGGCGCCTTGCCCTCCGCCGCGAGAAGCCGCTCGACCGCGCCGAAGCGGCGCTCGAACTTCGCATTCGCGGCGGCGAGACAGGCCTCGGGGTCGAGATCCAGCTTCCGGGCAAGGTTCGCCAGAACGAAGAGCAGGTCGCCCACCTCATCGGCCTGGCGCGCCTTGTCGGCGGCCGGAAGCTCGGCCCTGAGCTCGCCGGCTTCCTCCTCCAGCTTGTCGAGCACCGCGGCGGCGTCGGGCCAGTCGAAGCCGACGCGCGCGGCGCGGCGGGTCAGCTTGAGGGCGCGGGTGAGGGCAGGGAGGCCGGGCGGGATTCCGGCGAGCGTGCCGGTCTCGGCGCGGGCCTGTCGCTCGGCCGCCTTCTGGACCTCCCAGGCCGCGGTCTGGGCTTCCGCCGAACGCATCTCGGCTTCGCCGAACACATGAGGATGACGGCGGATCATCTTGTTGCTGATGGAGCCCGCGACCTCGGCGAAGTCGAACCGGCCAGCCTCGCGTGCCATCTGGGCATGATAGACGACCTGGAAAAGCAGATCCCCAAGTTCGTCCTGCAAGATGCTGAAATCCGGGCCTTTCGCGATGGCGTCCGCCACCTCATAGGCTTCCTCGACCGTGTAGGGCGCGATGGTGGAGAAATCCTGCTCGCGATCCCATGGGCAGCCATCGGGCGCCCGCAGCCGGGCCATGATGTCGAGCAGGCGCAGGATCGCGGCGGCGGGATCGGCGGCCATCGGGGACTCCGGGACAGGTGGAAGAGGTCTCGCGCGGTGCGTGGCGGGCAGCAAGCATGCGTGACGCCGCACAACATTCGTAAAAACTTCGGGCCATCTTCGGCAAATAAGATGCATGTTTGCCGCCGCGGCGATGCGCCGCGACGGAGGCAGACATGATCCAAGTCCGGATGCTGCTTACAGCGGCCGTTCTGGTCGCTGCCATGCCCCGGCCGGGAGGGGCGCAGTCCTACAGTCCGGGCCTCGATCCCGGTTGTGCCCGGGAGCGGGACGGAGTGCTGGCCGAGGCTGGCACGCCGGGGATGCTGCGCATCCTGGCCTTCGAGGCACTGGAGGTCTGCGTGGCCGAGCACGCCATCGCGGAGGCCGGCGCCCGCAGCCAGTCCGCCGCGCCGGCGACGGCCCGGGCTCTCGCGGCCTGCGCGGCGGAGCGCCAGGCATTCTGGGCGGAGGAGACCACGCCCGGCATCCTGAAACGCCTGACGGGCGAGGCGCTGGATCGCTGCCTCGACCGGAGGATGATGGAGCAGGCGAGGGTCAGCGCACGCTGAAGCCGGGCACCGGTTTTCCCCAGATCCGCTTGCCGCATAAGATATATTATGGAAAAAAAGAAGCTGGGGAAAAGGCGGTGGAAAGCGCGGCCGCCGGGCCTCTCAGGCCTCCGGCACCTGCAGCACCATGCCGTCATGGCCGGGCTCGATCCCGGCCGGCAGGTTCGCGCGCAGCCAGGCCCAGTCCAGGTCGATGCCCATATGCGTCAGAATGGTGCGCCGCGGCTTCAGGCGCGCCGCCCAGTCGCAGACAAGCGCGACATGCGCGTGCACCGGATGCGGCTCGCGCTGGAAACAGCCGACCACCCAGGTGTCCAGCCCTGCAAGGGCCGCCAGGCTTTCGGCCGGAAAAGCCAGCACGTCGGTGCAATAGGCGAAGCCGCCGATGCGGAAACCCAGCGTCTCCATAACCCGATGGTCCTGGCGAAGTACGCGCACCGCGATCCCGGCCATGTCCACCACCTCCCCCGGCGCGATCGGCCGAGGGGTCAGCGACGGGCGGTAGAAGCCCTGCGGCGGCGGCGGATGGAAGGCGTAGCCGAAGCGGCTGCGCAGCTCCGACAGGGTCAGGTAGGTCCCGAAGGCGTCAATGGGGCCGCCGCGGATGCGGTTGACGATCCGCAGCTCGTCCAGCCCCATGACATGGTCCGCATGGGTGTGGGTGATGGCCACCGCGTCCAGTCGCCCGATCCCCGCCGCCAGCAGCTGCGCCCGCAGGTCCGGCCCGGCATCGATCAGCAGCCGCCGTCCCTCGCCATCCTCCACCACGGCGGCGCTGCGCGTGCGCCGGTTGCGCGGCTCGGCCGGATCGCAGGCGCCCCAGTTTCCCCGGCCATCGGCGCCCCCGAGCAGCGGCACGCCGCCGGACCCGCCGCAGCCGAGGAGCGTGACGCGGATCACGCGGCCGCCGACCTCTGGAACAGACGGTGAAAATTGGCCGTCGTCAGTTCGGCCAGCGCCGCCATGCCGAGGCCCCGCACCTGCGCGAGCTTCGCCGCGGTGTGGACCACGAAGGCGGGCTCGCAGCGCTTCCCGCGCAGCGGCACGGGCGCGAGATAGGGGCTGTCGGTCTCGACCAGGATGCGGTCGGCCGGCATCTCGGCCGCGACCGCCCGGTTCTCCTCCGACTTCGGGAAGGTCAGGATCCCGCTGAAGGACACGTAGCCGCCGAGGCGGATCGCCGTCCGTGCCAGTTCCGGCCCGGAGGAGAAGCAATGCAGCAGGAAGGGGAATCTTCCCTGCTCCGTCTCCTCCGTGAGGATCGCCGCAATGTCGGCATCCGCGTCGCGCGCATGGATCACCAGCGGCAGGCCGGAGACGCGCGCGGCGGCGATGTGGCGCCGGAAGCTTTCGGCCTGCGCCGGACGCGGCGCCTTGTCGTAGAAGTAGTCCAGCCCGGATTCGCCGATGCCGATCACCCGCGGATGATCCGCCGCGCGCAATATCTCGTCCACCCCCGGCGGCTCGCGCTCGCCGGCATTGTGCGGATGGATGCCGACGGTGGCGAAGACGCCTTCGTAGGTCTCGGCGATCCGCCGCACCGTCGCGGCCTGCTCGCCGAGCCGCGTGCCGATGGTGACCATCCGGCCCACGCCGGCCTCCCGCGCGCGGGCGACCACGGCGGCCTGTTCCTCGCCCTGGAAATGGTCGAGGTGGCAATGACTGTCGACAAGCATGGTCAGGCGGCGGCCTCGATCTTCGCGAAGAGCGGCGCCGGCGGCGGCAGGGCGAGGCCGCCGGGCAACGGCACCGCGAGGTCGCCGAGCCCCCTCGCCTGCTCCGGCACGCCAAGCTGGTCCAGCAGCTTCGCCATGCTGCCGGGCATGAAGGGCTGCAGCAGCGTCGCGAAGGTCCTTAGCGCG
Source organism: Falsiroseomonas bella (assembly GCF_003173615.1). Classification (GTDB taxonomy): domain Bacteria; phylum Pseudomonadota; class Alphaproteobacteria; order Acetobacterales; family Acetobacteraceae; genus Falsiroseomonas; species Falsiroseomonas bella. Next base: position 167,400 of record NZ_QGNA01000003.1, read on the forward strand.
TCGTGCAGGTGGCGCAGCACCGCCTCCATCCGCGCCGGATCGGTCTTCTTCAGCGCCCAGGGCGCCTGCTCGGTGATGTAGCCATTGGCGTCGCGCACCACCGACATCACCGCCTCAAGCGCCAGGTGGAATTCCTGGCGGTCGAGATGCGCGGCCACCTGGCCGGCCAGCGCATCCAGCTGCGCGCCAAGCCCGGCATCGCCCGGCGCCCGCGCGGCGGGCGCTGGCAGCTTCGCATCGCAATTCCGCTGGATCAGCGAGAGCGTTCTGTTTGCGAGATTCCCGAGCGCATTCGCCAGTTCGCCATTGTTCCGCCCGATCAGCGCGGCGCGGGAGAAGTCGCCATCCTGGCCGAAGGGCACCTCCCGCAGCAGGAAATACCGGATCGGGTCCAGCCCGAACTCCGCCACCAGCGCCACGGGGTCGATGACATTGCCGAGGGACTTCGAGATCTTCTGTCCCTCGTTCGTCCACCAGCCATGCGCGAAGACGCGCTGCGGCGGCGCGATGCCCGCGGCCATCAGGAAGGCCGGCCAGTAGATCGCGTGGAAGCGGACGATGTCCTTCCCGACGAAGTGGATATCGGCCGGCCACCATTTCTGGAAAGCTTCAGGATCAGCGGGATAGCCTGCGGCCGTGATGTAGTTCGTCAGCGCATCCAGCCAGACATACATCACATGCGCCGCATCGCCCGGCACCGGAACGCCCCAGCGGAAGGAGGTGCGGCTGATCGAGAGGTCGCCGAGGCCAGATTTAACAAACGCAATCACTTCGTTGCGACGGCTCGCAGGCAGGATGAAGTCCGGGTTGGCCTCGTAATGGGCCAGCAGCCGCTCCTGCCAGGCCGACAGGCGGAAGAAATAGGATGGCTCCTTCACCCAGGCGACCGGCGCGCCGCTCGGCGCATATTTCACGCCGTCGCGCTCGGTGAGCTCGTCCGGGCCGTAGAAGGCCTCGTCCCGCACGGCGTACCAACCCTCGTAATGGCCGAGGTAGATCTCGCCATTGGCGACCAGCTTGTCCCACAGCGTCGTGCAGGCCAGCTTGTGGCGGGCCTCGGTCGTGCGGATGAAGTCGTCGATCGAGAGGCCCATGGTCACGGCCAGGTCGCGGAAATGCTGGCTCACCTGGTCGGTGAAGGCCTGCGGTTCCATCCCGGCGTCCTGCGCGGCCTTCTCGACCTTCTGGCCGTGCTCGTCGGTGCCGGTGAGGAAGAAGACCTCCCTACCCTGCAGCCGGCGCCACCGCGCCAGCACATCGGCCGCCAGCGAGGTGTAGGCGTGGCCGATATGGGGCTTGTCGTTGACGTAGTAGATCGGCGTCGTGATGAAGCAGGGCCGCCGATCGGTTCCGGTCTCGGGCACGGTGGTCTTCCGGGTTCTGCCGCCAGGGCTCAGCGCCGCGGCGGGGTGAGCCAGCCGAGGGCGGTCAATACGGCCTGCTTGCGGTCGAGGCTCAGCACGTCCGTCTCGGCGGCGAGGCGGCCGAGGCTATCCCACAGGGTGGACCACTCGGCAAGCGGACGCAGCGCCAGCCACCCCGGCGCCGCGCCGCCGCGGGCCGCCTGCCGCACCGCCCCCGAGATCGCCTGGCGCAGCAGCGCCATGAAGGTGACGAAGGCGCTGCCGTCGCGCTTGGCCGCGACCTGGTCGGCGACGGCATGCCAGCGGCGCCAGTCGCCCGTGGCGAGCCCGGCCAGCACGCCATCCACCAGTTCCTGCAACGCGAGCCCCTCGCCTTCAGCCAGCGCCAACGCCTGGCCGGGCGAGCCCTCCGCGATCGCGGCCAGCCGCACCCGGTCGGCCGCCGGCATCTCCGGCCGCTGGCGCGCCAGCACGGACGCAGTCTCGACCTCGCTGAGCGGGGCGAGGTCCAGCCGGCGGCAGCGGCTTCGGATGGTGGGCAGCAGCCGGTCGGGGGCAGGCGTCGTCAGCATCAGCACGGCGCGCGGCGGCGGTTCCTCCAGCGTCTTGAGCAGCGCATTCGCCGCTTCGCCGCGCATCGTCTCGGCATGGTCCACCAGCACGAAGCGCCAGGCGCCCTCCCCTGGCGTCAGCGCCAGTTTCTGGATGGCACGGCGGACATCCTCGATCTTGATCAGCGCCCTCACGCCGCTGCCGGCTTCCGGCCGGAGCGCGAAGAGGTCGGCGTGGCTGCCGGCGGCGACGCGGCGGAACACAGGGTTCTCGGGCGGCAGGTGCAGCGGTGGCGCGCCGGGCGTGGGGGGCTGGTCCGCGCCGCCGGCCAGCAGCCAGCGGCCGAAGCGATAGGCGAGCGTCGCCTTGCCGATCCCGGGCGGCCCGGCGAGCAGCCAGGCATGCGGCAGCCGCCCGGACCGCGCGGCGGCCTCCAGCACGGCCGCGGCCGCTTCGTGGCCAACCAGGTCGGGATTGGCGCGGACCGGAAGGTCCTCGTCCTCCTCGAAGACAACGGGCTTCGGCGCGCGCGCCATGGCTCAGGCGGCGCGGCCGAGGCGCGCGGCGACGGTCGAGAGGATGTCGGCGAAGACCGCCTCGGCCGGACGCGCCGCATCGAGCACGGCGCAGCGATGGGGCTCGGCGGCGGCTATTGCGAGGAAGCCGGCGCGCACCCGGGCATGGAAGCCGCCATCCAGCCGCTCATAGCGGTCCGCGGCCGCGCCGCGGGCCATGGCGCGCGCCATGCCGGCCTCGGGCGCGATGTCGAGGATCAGCGTCAGGTCCGGCGCCAGACCTTCCAGCGCGAGCTCGGCCAGACGTCCATAGACCTCTCCCGCCACGCCCTGGCCGTGGCACTGGTAGGCGCGGGTGGAGTCCGCGAAGCGGTCGCAGACCACCCACATCCCGGCCGCGAGCGCGGGCCGGATGGTGGCGACGACATGCTCGCGCCGGGCGGCGAACATCAGCATAGCCTCGGCGACGGGGTCGAAGCCCTGGCCTTCCAGCAGCACGCTGCGGATCGCCTCCGCCCCGGCCGAGCCGCCAGGCTCGCGGGTGAGCAGCACCGGCAGCCCCTGCCTCGCCAGATGCGCGGCAAGCCAGCGCGCCTGGGTGGACTTCCCGCCGCCCTCGCCGCCTTCGAAAGTGATGAAGCGCCCGCGCGTCACGCGCCGTGCCCCATGCCGCGCGCCGTCACGCCGCTCAGCCGCCGAACCAGCGCCCGATCACGGCAGGGATGCGCGGGAGCAGGCCCAGGCGGTCCACATCGGCGCCGGCGATCAGCGGCACCGTCATCTCCGGCACGCCCTGCCCGCTCACCAGCAACCGCCCGATCTCCTGCCCCTTGGCGACCGGCGCCGGGATCGGCGCGTCGAAGCGCACCTTCGCCTGCAGGCTGGTGCGCCAGGCGCGCGGCATGGTCAGCACCAGGTCGCGCCCGGTCACCAGCGGCACCGTCGGCCGTTCGCCCAGATACACGGGCACGTCCTCGACCGTGTCGGCGGCGCGGAACATCACGACGTTGTCGAACTCCCGAAAACCCCATTCCAGCAGCCGCGCGCTCTCCTCCGCCCGCGCCCGCATCGAGGGCAGGCCGTTCACCACCAGGATCAGCCGCCGCCCGTTGCGGATCGCGCTCGCGGTGAGGCCATAGCCCGCTTCCTCCGTATGGCCGGTCTTGAGGCCATCGGCGCCGGGCACGCGCGCGAGCGTGGGGTTGCGGTTCTCCTGGGTGATGTCGTTCCAGCGGAAGCTGCGCTCGTTATAGAAGCGGTAGTATTCGGGGTGGTCGCTGATGATGCGCCGGGCCAGCGTGGCCAGGTCCCGCGCGGTCATGCGGTGCTCCGGGTCCGGCCAGCCGGTGGCGTTGCGGAAGACGCTGTCGCGCAGGCCGATCCGGCGGCCGACCTCGTTCATCAGCTCGGCGAATTGCTGCTCGGAGCCGCTGATCCCCTCGGCCAGCACGATGCAGGCGTCGTTGCCGGACTGGACGATGACGCCGCGCGCCAGGTCCTCCACGCTGATCTGGCTGCCGATCTGGACGAACATCTTGGACCCGCCCATCCGCCAGGCCCGCTCGCTGACCGGCAGCTGCTGGTCGAGGCGGAGTCGGCCCTGCTTCAGCAGGTCGAAGACGACATACATCGTCATCAGCTTCGACATAGAGCTCGGCGGCATCCGCTCCTCGGCGTTCTTCTCGAGCAGCACCGCGCCGGTGTCGAAATCGATCAGCAGGGCCTGACGCGCCTGGGTGTCCACCGGGCCGAGCGGGCTGCTGGCGGGCGTGGAGGGCGGCGCGGCGGGCGGCGCCGGGCGCTGCGGGCGCCGCTGCTGCGCGAGCGCCTCCCCGGCCAGCAGCGGGCTGCCCGCGAGGCCCGCGGCAGCCAGCATCACGTCACGACGGCGCATCGCCCATCCCCCAAGCACCGGCCGGGCGAGCCGGCGCGTCCAACGACTCGCGCTCAGTCCACCAGGATCCTGGCTTCCGATACGCCCGCACGGAGAGTCCGCTCAAGCGCGCGATCGGCCTCCGCCACGCTGGCGAGGGGGCCGATCCGCACGCGGAAGCTTTGCCGGCCGCGCGGCCCGATCGCCTCGACCCCGCCGCCGATGCGCGCCGCCTGCTGCTGCGCCAGGTCGCGCCGGCCGAAGGTCGCGGCTTCCACATAGAGCCGGCCGGGCTGGGCGGGAACGCGCGCCACGCGCTCCGGCAGGCGCGCGGGCGGCGCGCCCGAGGCCGGTGCCGCAGCGGCGGGCGAGGCGGCCACGCCAGGAAGCGCCCGCGCCTCCCGCACCCGCGCCGCCTGCGCCGCGCCGGGCGGCGGCGCCAGGTCTTCCCGCTGCACGGGGCCGAGCGGTGCCGTCGCCACGGCGAGGCGCGGAGCCTCCTCGTTCGGCAGGCCGGCGGCCAGCGCCTGGCTCGCCTCCGGCGCCACGGCGATCCGCACCTGCGCCGCGCCTCCGGGGCGGAGCCCGATCAGCTCCGCCGCGCGGCGCGAGAGCTCCACCATGCGGCCGGGATTGGCCGGGCCGCGGTCGTTCACGCGCACCTCGATCTCCAGGCCGGTCTCCAGGTTGGTCACGCGCAGGATGGCGGGAAGCTGGAGCGTGCGATGGCCGGCGGTCAGCGCCTGCGGGTCATGCACCTCGCCATTGGCGGTGCGGCGCCCGGCCCGCGTGTCGGCGGCGACGCTGGCCAGGCCGGTCTGCACCAGCCCGAAATCCTCGCGCGGATAGGACCATACGCCGCCGAGCTGGTACGGCGCGCCAACCATGTAGCGCGGCTGCGGCGTGGGTTGCGGCGCGCAGGCGGCGATGCCGGCCAGCGGCAGCAGCAGCAGCCGGCGGCGGCCGGGGCCTGCCATGCCGCCTCAGGCCACCCTGTCGGAGAGAAGGCCCACCGCGAGCGCATAGAAATTGGAGGGATTATAGCGCCGTATCACGTTGAAGTTCGGGTAGATCGCGAAGGCCTGCCCGCTCGCCCCGCCCGGCAGGAGGATCGCCGTCGGAAGGTCGAGCGCGGGCAGCGGCGCGCCATCCGACCGTCGCACGCCGCGGCGCGCCCATTCGCGGAGCGGCTTCGTATTGTCCCGCCGCGCCTCATCCGGGTCGAAGCCGGCCGGCAGCGCGACCTCCCTTCCCCAGAGCTGGTCCTCGCGCCAGCCGGAGCGCGCCAGGTAGTTGGCGATCGAGCCGAGCGCATCGGCGCGGCTGTCCCAGATGTCGCGCCGGCCGTCGCCATCCAGGTCCACGGCGAGACGGTCGAAGTTCGAAGGCATGAACTGCGGATGGCCCATCGCCCCGGCCCAGGAGCCGCGCATCCGGTCGGCCGAGACATGCCCGCCGTCCAGGATCTTCAGGGCGGCGATCAGCTCGTTGCGGAAATAGGCGGAGCGGCGGCCGTCCCAGGCCAGCGTCGCGAGGCTCTGGATCACGTTGAAGTTACCCGTGAAGCCGCCGTAGTTCGTCTCCAGGCCCCAGATCGCGACGACCACGCGGGGCGTGACCTTGAAGCGGTCCTGCACGGCTTCAAGCGTCGCGCGGTTCTCGACATAGGCGCGGCGCCCGCCCTCGATCCGCGCCTGGGAAAGGCGGGCGTCGCGGTACTGCTCCCAGGTCTGGGTGAATTCGGGCTGGCGCCGGTCCAGCTCCAGCACGCGGTCGATCGGCCTGAGGCCGGACAGCGCGCGCTGCAGCGTCGCCTGGGAGACGCCGGCGGCCCGAGCATCCCGGCGCACGCCGTCCAGGAACGCGTCGAAGCTTTGCGTGGCCGCAAGCGCGCCGCCCGGCAGCGCGGCAAGGGCGGCGGTGAGCGCGAGTCGCCGTGTGATGGGCATGGCGGCTGGATGCCACAGGCGCGGCCGGCAGGGCAAACGCCGATGCAGCCTCGCGCCTGGGACAGACCGCACATGGGGGATACGTCCCGTGCATGACGCCGGCGCGGCGGCCTCGTTACCGTCGCTCGCATCGGGCCGGCGTCCTCCGCCCTGCGGTTGCGCGCCAAGACGAAGGGAGACGTCCATGCGGCACGCCGCGATCGCCGCAGCACTCGCCGCCGGCTGGCTCGCCATCGGCGGCCAGCCCGCGCTGGCGCAATCCGACGATGCCGCGACGATTGCCGAGTTGCGCCGCCAGCTCGAAGCCATGCAGCGCCGGCTGGACGCGCTGGAAGCAAGGCAGCGCCAGCCCGCCGCGCCGGCGGTGGCCGGCGCGCCTTCCCGTCCCGCGCCCGCCCCCGCTGCACGCGCACCCCGTCCGCCTCGGCCCGCGGCGGCGCCGGCGCCCGTGGTCGCCGTGCCGGCCGCCGCCGCCCCCTCGCCTGCCGCGCTGGAGGAAGCCGCGCGCCAGGCCGGGCGGGAGGCAGCGCTGGAGGCGCTGCGCTCCGACCTGCCCGGCATCGCCTTCCGCGTGCCCGGCACCGAGACGCAGGTGCGGCTCTATGGCTTCATCAAGCTGACCTCCTGGCACGACTTCGACAGCCGCAACCAGACCGACGCGCCGCCGCCGGCGACCATCCCGCTGCAGGGCAGCGTCGCGGCGATGCAGGGCGGCGACTATGGCATGACCGCCCGCTTCAGCCGGATCGGCGTGGACACGCGCAGCGAGACCGGCTGGGGCCGCGTGGAGACGCGCATCGAGGGCGATTTCGGCGGCGGGCCACCCACCTCCAACAACGCCGTGTTCCGCCTGCGCCAGGCCTGGGCCGAGCTGACGCTGCCCGACAACGACTGGCGCGTGCTGATCGGCCAGACCAACAGCCTGTGGAACGAGGGCCTGTTCGAGACGATCATCGACGCCACCAACCTCAACCAGTCCTTCGTCCGGCAGGCGCAGCTCCGCCTCACGCGGGTCTGGGCCGATCCGGCGCTGAACCGCACCATCACCGGCCAGGTCGCGCTGGAGGCGCCGGAGACGAACTATGTGGGCGTCGCCGGCCTGGTCACGCCGACCCAGAACACCGACGGCAGCGCGAGCCCGGCCATCAACACCGCGCCCGACCTGCATGTGCGGCTGGGCTGGCGGCAGGACGGGTGGGAAGGCGCGCTGCGCGGCATGCTGCGCCAGCTCTCCATCAACACCAGCGGCACCACCGCGCCCGCGCCGCAGGGCGAGCAGGACACGCTTGGCTGGGGCGTGGCCGGGCATCTGCGCATGCCGATGAAGGTCATCGCGCCGGCCTTCGGCCCGGACGAGCTTATCGGCATGGCCTTCGTCGGCCAGGGCATCGGGCGCTACTTCTTCGGCAACACCGGCGGGCCGGACGCGATCACCAATCTCGGCCTCGCCTCGGCCGCCTCGGGCTTCGACATGGAGGCGATCCCGTCCTGGGGCCTGACCGGCGCCTATCGCCGCTTCTGGACCACGCAGCTGCGCAGCAACTTCAGCTATTCCTGGTCGAAGCTCGACTACCCGGACTATGCGCGGCAGTTCACGCCGGGCTCCTCCTCGGCGCTGGCGCTCAACGACCAGCTGCAGCAGGTCTTCGCGAACCTGATCTGGAGTCCCTTCGCGACGCTGCGCGCGGACGGGTCCGTGGACACCGGCTGGCTCGATATCGGGGTGGAGTACCTCTTCACGCGGCGCGACCTGTTCGGCGGCGCGGCGGCCGCGATGGGGGCCGGCGGGATCGGGCACGGCATCCAGAACCGCGTCCTGTTCGGCGCCGTCGCCCGCTTCTGAGCCGCCGCTCGCCCGGCCCCTTCCGCGGGGCCGCCGCCTCGGTCTATGCCGGCACGGACGGATGGGTGGCCGAGTGGTTTAAGGCAGCGGTCTTGAAAACCGCCGTGGGTGCAAGCCCACCGTGGGTTCGAATCCCACCCCATCCGCCAGTTCCCTGAGGCGTCCCGCTCTCCGACAGACCGACCGCCGCGCTGAGTGCCAGGTCTCCTGGGGTTTTCCGGGCAGACCTGTTGACTGGCCCGGGGCGGAGACTCCCGGAAATCGCTCTCCGGAGGCCACCTCTCTCCGGACCTCCTGACTTAGCCGATTTAGTACGGAACTCAAAAACCGAGGTAAAAGGCCGGTTTCAGCGCGGTCGCCACTCGCCCTGCTTCGAGCCCCACTTGCCCGAAATCCGTACTTCGAGAGCGAATACTTTGGTACGGCGGTGACCCATCGATCCAGACGTTTCGTTTCACAGATTGGGGCGGAGCTCGTAGACGTAGGTGGCTTCATCGATGCCCACGTGCTGCAGAAACGTCTTGAAGACACCGGGACTTACTGGATCGCGCGTCGGCAGGATGAAGGCTCGTTTATCGGGGCCACAACCAGTCGCGCCGCCGGACTGGTCGGGCCCGATGCCCCTGTAGATCTCCCGCAGCACGGGATCCTTCGCAGGGCCCGATGAAGGCCAGAGGCGCCTTCAGCGCGCCGGTGCTGACGCCGGTGACGAGCTTGAACTCATGGCGCGTGCCGGTCTCCGTCCAGCCGACCAAGACGCCCGCGCCGAAGGCGCCGTAGTCGCTGCGCCCGACAGGGCGAAGAAATGCGCCGGCGGCAAGCGGCGAAGGTCGCCGCCTGGCGCGAGCCCAAGATGCCGCGCCTCCCGCCCCAACGCCGCGAACACCTCGGCGCGCAGTGCATCCAGCTGGGAGTCGACCCAAAAGCGCGCATTCGGAATACCGGGTATCGTGGCGCTGTCCTGAAGGGGCACCAGGACCGCGGCCTAGCGCCGGATCGCGCCGCAGGCTGGCAGCGCGAAGGCAAGGACCAGTGCACCCCGGCGGCGAAGCAGCCGGCTCGGAGCGCCTGCGCTGTCGCGGCGGGCCTCAGCCGTGTCCGATTACCCCTGTGTCGCGTTCGGCGCGTCCCGAAACGATGCCCCTCCATGGCTCTCCCCGTTCTGCTGCCCGCGCGTCAGGCTTCCGAACGGACCTCGATGCGCCCCGCCCGCACGGCGGCGACCATCGCCTCATGGTCGCGCTCGGCCTGGTCGGCATAGGCGGCGGCGAAATCCGCCATCGCGTCCTCGAAGGCCTCGCTGTCGCCCATGTAGCTGCTGAGCATGACGGGATCGCCCGACCGGCAATGCGCCCGCGCCATCCCTGTGTAGCGCGCATAGACCTTGGTGCCCGAGGGAACCGCCACTTCGATCTGCGGCTTGATCTTCACGTCGTTCAGCTGCCGGACATAAAGGTTGAGATAGCCCTTGCCCGCGCCGGTCAGCCAGCCGAGGAACATGTCGCTCGCCGACTGCATCAGCCGCTGGCCGCGCACCACGCGCTCGCCCGGATGCGTGACAGGGCTTGCGCCGGCATAGGGCTCGAGCACGGATCGCCGCGCCTCCTTCACCTGCAGGAACAGCGGGTCGCCTGGTCCAACAACACCGTCCGCGTCCTCGCGCGCAATGTGTCGAACACCAGCATCGACCTCGCCGCGGCGACGCTGTCGGTTCAGGTGACGAAGCGAAGGGTGCCGTGACGACTCTGACGCCGTCGGGGTTACTTACCCGCACCCGGCCAGCCGCGGGCGCCATCACCCGAGGTCCGCATGGCGGAGCCTGTCAGGGCAGGCGGGCAGCTTCGATGTCGTTCTCCGTAGGCAGGGAGCGTCTGAGCTACACTATCACCCCACCGGGGTGGTCGTGCTGCGGCTGCGCTGATGCCGCTCGCCGAGCCAGCCGCCGAGCAGGCCGGCAAGGAACGGCACGAGGCCGCCCGCGAGCAGGTTGCCGAGCGTGAAGGCGCCGCCCAGAAGCAGGCTGAGTGCCACTGCAAAGGCGGCCGAGATTGCGGGCTCGACAACCGTACGGCCGGCTGAGCGGGCACCGACGATGAAGCCACCGACGACGAAGCTCAGGAACGACAGCACTGCCGCCAGCAGCAGGCGCAAGCCACCTCCATAGGACGGAGCGCTCGGAGAGGGCGCAGCAGGATCGGCCGGAACCGCGACCGAGTCGCCTAGCAGCGGCAGGATAAGCAGCCCGGAAACGAGGCTCAGACCGAGCATGATTGCCGTGCCGATTCCGATCCAACGCCATGTGTGGACGGCCCCCTCGATGCAAGGGCATTTTGCGTGTGACGGCGCCGCGGTCGGGTTGCGGTCATGTGTCCGGCCTGTCTGTGCGGTACGAATGACCGCTGGCCCTGATGCAGTCCGCGACCCAGCTCCCAATCAATCCATCGCGTTCGAGGACGCCAAGCGTTAGGTCGCGTGGACAAACCTGCGGCTGAGGGATTCACAGCCGGACGCGGGCGTGATTCCACGCTGATCTCTGGGATGGAGATCGGCGTTGATCCGCGGGCTGCTGACGGACGAGGAGTGGTCCTTCTTCGAACCCTTCGTCGTGTCAGCCAGCCCGCTCGGCGGCCGGCCAGCGCGTGACCACCGGCGAGTGCTCGACGCCATCTTCTGGATCGCGCGCACTGGCGCGCCGTGGCGTGACCTGCCGGCCGAGCTCGGCAACTGGAACTCGGTGTTCCGTCAGTTCCGTCGCTGGACGGCGTCGGGCCTGTGGGACGTGATGCTGGAAGCCTTGGCCGATGGCGGCGGCAAGGCCGACCTCCTGCAGATGATCGACAGCACCAGCATCCGGGCGCACCACTGCGCCGCCGGCGGAAGGGGGGGAATCATCGACAGGGTCTTGGCCGCTCGCGAGGTGGCTTCACGAGCAAGCTCCACATCCGCGGCAATGCGCACGGCCTGCCCATCGCCTTGCACGTGACCGCCGGGCAGGAGGCTGACTGCTCGAACTACGACGCGCTGATGGAGGCGCGCGACAGCGACCCCGCCATCATGCTCGGCGACAAAGGCTACGACAGCGACCCGATCCGGCAGGATCTGCGCGACCGCGGCGCCGTGCCGGAGATCCCGACCAAGCGGAACCGCCACGTCCAGCACTGCGTCAGCCGGCCCCTCTACGCGCTGCGCAGCCGCATCGAGTGCTTCATCAACCGCCTGAAGAACAGCCGTCGCGTCGCCACCCGCTACGACCAGACCGCCGACAGCTTCCTCGGCTTCGCCGCCCTCTCTTCGATCCGTCTATGGATCAGGTTTGTCCACGCGACCTAGTCGGGTTTCTGCCGGGTCCCGGTCTCGACCGGTTGTGCCATCACTCCGCTTCGCCCCTACGCCCCTGCCGGCCGCGGCATCTCCGGCGGGGAAGCCCTGACCCTCCCTGCTCAGGCCGCCGCTGCAGCGGCGATGGGCGTCGTCGGCGCCCGATAGGCCTCGCCGCGACGCAGCATCGCCCAGATGACGCGCGCGGTCTTGTTCGCGATGGCGATGGCCACGACCTTCGCCGGCCGGCGCTCCAGCAGCCGCGCCAGCCAGCTTCCGGCTTCCTGCGGCCTCTTGCTTCGAATCACCGCGATGGCGCCGATGAACAGCAGGCGCCGCAGGTAGGTGTCTCCGGCCTTGGAGATGCCGCCCTGCCTCGCCTTGCCGCCGCTGCTGTTCTGACGTGGCGTCAGCCCCAGTGCCGACGAAAGGTGGCGGGCGGAGGTGAAGTTGGAGGCATCGCCGATCGCAGCGACCACCGCCGAGGCCGTGATCGGCCCGACGCCGGGGATCCTGGCCAGTCGCTGGCTGGCTGCATTGCCCTTGTGCCACTCGATGATCAGCGCCTCGAGCTCTTCGATCTGCGCCTCCACCGCCTCGATCTGAGCGGCGAGGCAGCGCAGCGAGGCCCGCGCCAGCGGGGGGATCTTGGTGTCCTCCATCCCGACCAGTTCTGCCACAAGATCGGAGACGCGGTGGATGCCCTTGGCGGTGACGATGCCGAGCTCGGCCAGGTGGCCGCGGAGCGCGTTGACCAGCGCGGTGCGCTGCCCGACCAGCAACTCGCGGGCGCGGTGCATCATCAGCGCCGCCTGCTGCTCCGGTGTCTTGATCGGCACGAAGTGCATGTTGGGCCGCGTGACCGCCTCGCAGATCGCCTCGGCATCGGCGGCGTCGGTCTTGCCGCGCTTGACGTAGGCCTTCACGTAGGTCGGCGGCAGCAGCTTAACCTCGTGCCCAAGTGCGGCGATCTCGCGCGCCCAGTGATGGCCGGTGCCACACGCCTCGATGCCGACCAGCGTTTTGGGCTGCGCTTCGAAGAAGCGGAGCACCTCGCCGCGGCCGAGCTTGCGGCGCAGCACGACCTGGCCGGCGGCGTCGACCGCATGCACCTGGAAGAAGTTCTTCGCGATGTCGAGACCGATGGTGACCGGGACGGCCTTTCCGGTAGTCTTCATGGCGGACGGCTCCTCTCGCTCGATGCCTTCAACAGCTCCGAGCTTGGCACACAGATGCCGCTCAGGGGCCGTCCACCCCATCAATCCAGGTTTCTGTTCATTGGGTTCGCTTCAACCTCACCTCGTCCAATTTCCCGCTGAACTACCGCTGACTTCTTGCGCAGCATCTCAGTCCTCGTCCGGCAGGCGATACTCGGAAAAGGCGCACGCACGTTGTGCCATCATCGGCAGGTTGATGCAGATCAATGGGTGTTTGGCCCCACGCAGATACCTTCAAGGGTGTGGAAAGCATCAACGGCCCGAGGGGCTTCAGGAAGGTATCAATGAACGTCGAGACACCCTCGGGGATCACGGTCGCCCAGTCCTACATGGCGGCGCTCAAGGCCTGCGGCATTCGCCACGTATTCGCCAACGGCGGCACCGATTTCGCGCCGATCATCGAGGGCATCCTGCGGAACCGGCAGGACGGCGGCGACATGCCCGAATTCGTCACCGTGCCGCACGAGCACGTCGCCGTCGCCATGGCGCAGGGCTATTACTTGATGAGCGGCAACATCGCGGGTGCCATGGTGCACGTCAACGTGGGCACCGCGAACACGATCTGCGCGCTCATGAACGCTGCGCGTAACAATACGCCGATGTTTCTGGCCTCCGGCCGCTCACCGAGCACCGAGACCGGCGACCCAGGGTCCCGCGACTTCTGGATCCATTGGGCTCAGGAGAATTACGACCAGGCGGCCATGGTGCGCGAACACGTGAAGTGGGAATACGAGTTGCGCCACGGCCAGCCGATCAACACGGTCGTCGGCCGCGCCGTCGACATCGCCATGAGCGAGCCCAAAGGCCCGGTCTACCTTCAGCTGCCGCGCGAATTGCTGGGCAGTCCCTCGACCAACCCCGGCCCCCTGCCGCGTGGGCGCGCCTTCGGCACCGTTCCGGCGGTCGCCGACATCCATGCGATCGAGCGCGCCGCCGACATGATCGCGGCGGCGGAGAACCCGATCATCGTCATGACCACCCCGGCGAATGCCGCGACGTTCAAGGCGCTCGGGGCTTTCGCGGAGGCCCACGCAATCGCGGTGCACACCGGCCCGCACGCCGCGCTTTCCTCGTCGAACCCGATGAACCTGGGTCGGGTGAACGGCCCCGCGCTCAAGGCCGCCGACCTCATCCTCGTGCTGAACTCGCCGGTTCCTTGGGTGCCTAAACACATGCAGCCCAACAAGGATGCCCGGCTCATCCACATCGCCCCGGACCCGCATTTCGCCACCTATCCCTTCCGCGGCTTCGAGATGGACCTCGCCATCGCCGGCGATCCGGCTGCGTCGCTCACGATTCTGGGTGACATGCTCAACATAAAGCTGAAGGACAGGGGGGCGGCCACCGACCGCCGCCGCAAGCTCAACGGCGAAAAGCGCCAGGCGCTGCTCGATAGCCGCAGGGCCGCCATCGAAGCCGCGTCCACCGAAAGCCCGATCAGCTATGTCTGGGCCGCCCATTGCGTGAACGAGGTCAAGGGCGCCAACACCACGATCGCCGAGGAGATTGGCGTGCCCTTTGACTTCCTCGACATCGAGGACGATCGCGACTTCATGGCAACGTCCTTGGGGTCGGGGTCGCTCGGCATGGGGCTCGGCATGGGGCTGGGCGCCAAGTTCGCCGCCCCGGACCGCACGGTGATCACGACCTTGGGCGACGGCGGTTACATGTTCGGCTGCCCGACGGCGGCCCATTTCGTCAGCCAGGCGGAAAAACTGCCCGTCCTCACCATGATCATGAACAATTCCGAGTGGCACGCCGTGCGCGACGCTGTCATGTCCATGTACCCGGACGGGCTCGCCGCCAAGGCCAACAGGCTGCCGATCGTCAACCTTTCGCCCTCGCCCGACTACCACAAGATCGCAGAGGCCTTCGGCGGCTACGGCGAGAAGGTGGACGACCCAGCCAAGCTCAAGGGGGCCATCGGCCGCGCCCTCGAACAGGTCGCGCTGGGACGGCAGGCGACTCTGAATGTCGTGTGCCAGAGGCGGTAGGGCTGACTAGCGGGAATGATTCGCTAAATTAACGAGTTGCAACGGACCCCGGCTGGCTTCTTTTCGGCCAGTCGGGCGCCGTTGCCGGCGCAGTGTGCGAGGCCATGGATCCCTCATACGTCTCAGCTTTAGCGGCCCTTGCTGGCGCCACCATAGGTGGACTTACGTCGTTCATCACTTCTTGGCTGACCCAGCGGACACAACTTCGACACGCACTTCGCCAGGCCGAGAGCACCGAACTGAAGGAACTCTATCAGACCTTCATAGCTGCTGCGACGCGCTTATTGGTGGAAGCCCACAGGGCTAAGACAGATGACATTGATGACGTGGCAGGTCTGTTGGAGATTCATGGAATGATAGGGCGTATGCGATTGACCTCTAGCCAGCCCGTGATTGATGCTGCAATTCAGGTGGAAAAGTCAATTATTGACGTTTACTTGGGTCCCAATCGGACCATTAGGGAAATAATCGAGATCGCACGAGACTTGGAAAGCAGAGGCAGTCCTGTCTTCACATTTAGTGCGGCGTGCAGAATCGACCTATTCGAACGCGCGACCAAACCGCGCTGACGCTAGGGTCAGACCTCATTCTCGCAGCCAGAAGGTGAAGATGGCGGCGAGGGTGATGGCGCCGAAGAAGACGGTGGCGCAGCGGTCGTAGCGGGTGGCGATGCGGCGCCAATTGACGTGCTCCCCGCGGTTCCAGCCAGGGATAAGTTGGATCCGGCGAGGAGCGGAGGACGATGCGACGGAGCCGGTTCACCGAGGGGCAGATCCTCGGGATCCTGAAAGAGCATGAGGCGGGGCGGTCTGCGGCGGATCTGTGCCGAAAGCACGGGATCAGCGACCAGACGCTCTACAACTGGAAGGCCAAGTACGGCGGCCTGAAGCCGTCAGAGGCGTCGCGGTTGAAGGGGCTGGAGGACGAGAACCGTCGCCTGAAGAAGCTGCTGGCCGAGGCGGTGATGGACAACTCGGTGCTGCGGGACCTGCTGAGAAAAAACTGATCGGGCCTGCAGCGCGGTTCGGAGCGGTGGAGCGCGTGATGCGCGAGCACGGCTACAGCGAACGGGCGGCTTGCAGGCTGATCGGGGTGGATCGCTCGGCATTTCGGTATGTGCGCGCCGATGGCGGGGACGCAGAGCTTCGGCAGCGGCTGCGCGAGCTTGCCAATCAGCGCCGCCGGTTCGGCTACCGGCGGCTTGCGATCCTGCTGCGGCGGGAGGGCGCGGCGGTGAACCTGAAGCGCATCTGGCGGCTGTACCGCGAGGAGCGACTGTCCGTGCGGCGACGCGGCGGACGCAAGCGCGCGCTCGGCACGCGGGCGCCGATGACGGTGCCGCAGGGTGCCGACCAGCGGTGGAGCCTCGACTTCGTGGCCGATGCGCTGGCCGATGGTCGGCGGTTCCGGGTGTTGTGCGTGGTGGACGACTTCACGCGCGAGGCGCTGGCGACGGTGGTGGACACCTCGATCAGCGGGGCGCGCGTTGTGCGCGAACTGGAGCGCCTGGTGGCCGGCCGGCGCCTGCCCGCGATGGTCGTCAGCGACAACGGCACGGAGCTGACCTCGGTGGCAGTGCTGCGCTGGGCGGAGGAACGCGGGGTGGAATGGCACTACATCGCGCCTGGGAAGCCGCAGCAGAATGCGTTCGTGGAGAGCTTCAACGGCCGCCTGCGGGACGAATGCCTGAACGAGCACGTGTTCGGCTCGCTGACCCAGGCGCGTGGGCTGATCGAGGCTTGGCGGGAGGACTACAACCGAGCCCGGCCGCACGGCAGCCTTGGCGGTCGGACGCCGGAGGAGTTTGCGAGATACAGCGCCCGCGCGAAGGATCGGGCCGAGGGCGCTGCGCTACTTGAGGGCTCCGCGCCCTCGGCCCGATCCACCACGGTCCCAACCAGGGCCAAACGGAGAACGGGTCCAAGTTATCCGCGGTAGGAAAGCGGGGAGCACGTCACAATGCTTGAGGCGGCCGAACATGATCTGGACGCGGTAGCGCTGTCGGTAGAGGGCCTTGTACCAGCCGTCGCGGTAGATGCCGCGATGGCCGAGCATCTCGAAATGCTGGATGCGGCGGGGCGTTCTGTTGATCACCATCAAGGTGCGCGCACCCCGCTCGTCTTATCTTTTACAGCGACGTAGATTGCGGCATCACACCTGAAACTGCGTGTCTCACCCAGGGCAGGAGAGCCTAGTATGGCGAAGGAACAGCCGAGGCGCTTGTCCCGGATATCTCGGCGACTTTTCATTGGCGGCAGCTTGGCGTTGCCGGCTTGCGCCAATTTGGACCGCGGCAGCGGCGTGCCGCCTGCCCTTCAGTCAGGGGTCACTGTCCTCGGCGTACCGAACGCCCGCTTTTGGGGCGACGAGGACCTCGACCGGCTACGCGACGAAGCGCTGACAGCCACGGAGCGCGAGATGCGGCATCTCGGGCTTCGCGTCGGCCGTGATCGCCTGCCGCCGGCTCATTTTCTTTCCATCTCCGGCGGCGGCGACGATGGCGCATTCGGCGCCGGCCTGCTGAACGGCTGGACCGAAAAGGGCGACAGGCCGAGCTTCAAGCTGGTCACCGGCGTGAGCACCGGCTCGCTCAGTGCGCCGCTCGCCTTCCTCGGATCTGCGTATGACGCGAGCCTGCGAGAGGCCTACACCGGCATCGGCCCGGACGACATTTTCCGTCAACGGGACTGGGTGGCGATCCCTTTCAGCGATGGCATTGCCGACAGCGCGCCGCTCGCGCGGATGATCGCGCGCTATGTCGACGCGGCGATGCTCGCGGCGATAGCGGCGGAGTATGCCAAGGGGAGGCTCCTGCTGATCGGCACGACCAATCTCGACGCGCAGCGACCGGTGATCTGGAACATCGGCGCGATCGCGGCGAGCGGCCACCCTGGCGCGCTCGGTCTCGTGCGCGACGTCCTGCGCGCCTCCGCCTCGGTCCCGGGTGCCGTCTCTCCCGTCATGTTCGATGTAGAGTCCGGTGGCCGGTCCTGGCAGGAAATGCACGTCGACGGCGGCGTTGTGGCGCAGACGTTCCTCTATCCAACCGGTATGCGGACCGAGGAGGTGAGTCGCATCGCGCCGCGCGAGCGCAACGCATATATAATCCGGAACTCCCGGCTGCGCGGTGACGGTACAGATGCCAACCGCAACCTGCTGAGCATCGCAGGTCGGGCGATTTCCTCGATGATCCAGTACAGCGGCCAGAACGACATCATCCGCTTGCAGAACCTGACGCGACGGGATGGTGTAGGCTTCAACCTTGCCTATATCCGGGATGATTTCGGCACGCCTTGGAGGTCGGCCTTCGAGCCGGCCTACATGCGTGCGTTGTACGAGTATGGCCGCACGCGCATGCTCGAGGGCCGCGCCTGGGAGAGCAGCCATCCGTCGCTGCGCCAGGCGGATCCTGGGGCTCCGGCACCGGCCCGATCCTCCGGCGGCGCCCGATAGAGCGGTCTGAGCATCCTCGGGCCAGAAGTTCCGGGCCAGTTGCTCCGGCTGCCCCATGGCGATCCGACGCTGCACTGGCTGCTGGGCGCGCGCGGCCTACTGGTTTTCGTGGGGGAGCCGCTCCGCAGCATCGGGTTCCTCGGCGGCTGGCCGCAGGCGCTGCTGTTGGCCGCCATCCTGGTGGTCGGCCTGCTGGGGCTGAAGTCGCCGACCCGGCTCACCTGGCCGATCCTCCTACTCGGGCCGCTGGTCCTTCTGGCGCTGGCCCTGACCGATATCGACTCGCCCCCGTTCTAGCGCATCGCGGGCGGACTCCTCACCGCGCTCGCCCTCGCGCTACTCGCCGCGGCTTTGCTGCGGCAGGTCCTCGCCGACGGCCGGGTCACGGTCGCTCGCCTCGGCGCCGCTGACGGTGCGGGTGACGAAGCGGCAGAAGCATAGCCTGGGCTGACGCGCGCTTCAGTCCCGCTCGAAGATCCGCGTCCAGTCCTCGCGCATCGAAACGACGTGCCACCCGCGCCCTGCTGCCTCATCAAGCGCGCGAGAGAGCCGTCCGACATGGCTCTCCCGGTCATAGGCATATTCGCGCTCCGCGTCGTCGTGACGGATGATCATGCCAAGCCGCCGCCCAGGCCCCTCCGTCGCGTAGCGCAGCATGTGCCAGTCACCGTCTGAATTGCCAAAGGCGGCAATCGGTCGCTGGCCGACATGTCGAGCGATGCCGACCGGCTTGCCTGGCCCGTCATCCACGAAGTCCGCGCGCGGCTCGCGCGTCAGCGTGATGCGGCCGTCCTGCTCGCCGGGTGTCAGGGCGAAGGTCGACCCGATGACCTGATGCGGCGGGATGCCGTAGACCTCCTGCGCGAAGGCGCGAACGAATTCGACTCCACCGCCGGAGACGATGAACGTTGTGAAGCCGTTGGCGCGCAGGAAGGCCAGGACCTCCAGCATCGGCTGGTAGACGAGTTGCGTGTATGGCCGGCGCCATCTCGTGTCGCTCGCGCTGGCGAGCCATTCCGCGGCCATGCGCTGGAACGCCTCGGGCGAGTTCCCGGCCTGGGCCGCGGCTGCAAGCTTCAGGAGCCCGTCCACGCCGCCCGCCGCGGCGCCACGCAGGTCGCCCGCGATCGCGGCGCGGAAGAGCGGATCTTGCTGCCACTCCGGATGCTGCGGGGCGAGCGTGCGGATGCGGTCGAGGATGAAAAGGAGCTGCGTGTAGACCGGCTGCTCCACCCAGAGCGTGCCGTCATTGTCGAACACGGCGATGCGCTGCGCGGGCGCCACGAATTCCGAAGAGCCCTCGCGCGTGACCGCCGCCACGAAGTCCAGCAGCGCCCTTCTGCGCGGGCCGTCGCGCCAGGACGGCAACGGATCCCGGGCAGGCTGGGCGCGCAGCGAGGGTGCGCCGAGGCCTGCCAGCAGAAGGCCGAGGACGGCGCGACGTGTCGCGAGCGGTGTCATGGGCTTCGTTCTACACGCCGACTGCAATAACGGAATCGTCCTGGCTGCGCCCTGCCGGGCGGTGGCAGGGCAGGCCTGAGCGACGGAGGGAACCGCGTCGAGGGCGCCGGGCTGCTGCAGCTTCGCCCGGTCCGGAGCGGACGCAGGACGTCCGGGCCTGTTCGCTCCGACGCCTTCGTCATCTGGGGGCCTCGCGCATCTCACGCGGATTCAGAAGGTGACGCTGACCGCGGGAAATGGCCCGCCGAACGGGAAGTCCGGCAGGGCATCGCCCGCGGGGAGGCAGGTGAGCGCAACGGCAGCACCAGCCGCGAGCGGCGGAGTTTCCGACCTGGACATCGTCATCGGTCTCCTTGTTGACGGAGGGGCGGTTGCCGGCAGCGGCGCGGCCCCTCGGTCATGTGTGGATCGCGCAACATCCCATGGCCGCCCCGCCTGGCGATGGGCGGCCATGGTCGGCCCTTCAGCGCCCGGAGGTGCCGTGCCGCAGCCGCGCCATCGCATCGCCCAGGCTGAAGCTGCCCGGTGGTTGCCGCGGCGGGAAGTCGCGGAAGGTGGCCAGGAAACGCCCGACAATTTGCTGCGCGGGCAAGAAGGCGAAGGCGCGCTCCATCCGCCAGCGGCCGTAGTCGATGCTCTCCTCCGCGCGCTCGTAGGGGTCCGATCGCAGGTTGAACAGCATCGGCAGGCGCAAGGTCGTGAAGGCGCGTTCCCAGACGCGCAGGCCGGTGTTCTCCTGGATCATGAAGTGGATCTTCCAGTTGCCGTGGCGCAGCGCGGCCAGGTCGCCGTCGTCGGTGAAGTAGAACATCTCCTGCCGTGCACCGGGTCCGGTGCCGGTGAGCAGCGGCAGCTGGTTGTAGCCATCGAGATGCACCCTGTAGGTGCGCGCGCCGGCCTGGTGGCCCGCAAGCAGCTTCTGCTTGATCTCCGGCTCGCCGGCGGCGGCCACCAGCGTCGGCAGCCAGTCCTGCAGGGAGACGATCTCGTTGATCACCTGCCCCGGCTGGATGCGGCCGGGCCAGCGGATCGCGGCCGGTGCACGGAAGCCGCCTTCCCAGGCGGTCGCCTTCTCGCCGCGGAAGGGGGTGTTGCCGCCATCGGGCCAGGACATCACCTCGGCGCCGTTGTCGGTGGTGTAGAGGACGATGGTGTTCTCCGTGATGCCGAGGTCGTCGAGCTTCTTCAGCAACTGTCCGACATGACCGTCATGCTCAACCATCCCGTCCGCATAGACGCCGAGCCCGGTGACGCCCCGGCTTGACTCCTGCAGCCTTGTCCAGACGTGCATGCGGGTCGAGTTGAACCAGGTGAAGAAGGGTCGGTTCGCGGCATGCGCGCGGTCGATGAAGTCGAGCGCGCTGGCCAGGAACTCCTGGTCCACCGTTTCCATTCGCTTCATGTTCAGCGGGCCGGTGTTCTCGATGCGCTGCGTGCCGTCCGGGTTCGCCCAGGACTTGAGCACGCCGCGCGGCCCGAACTGGCGGCGGAATTCCGGGTTGCGCGGGTAGTCCGGGTTCTCCGGCTCGTCCTCGGCGTTCAGGTGGTAGAGGCTGCCGAAAAACTCGTCGAAGCCATGCATGGTCGGCAGGTGCTCGTCGCGATCGCCCAGGTGGTTCTTCCCGAACTGGCCCGTCGCATAGCCCATCGCCTTGAGCAGCACGGCGATGGTCGGATCCTCCGGCCGCATGCCTTCCGCGGCACCGGGCAGGCCGACCTTCGACAGGCCGGTGCGGAACGGGCTCTGCCCGGTGATGAAGGCCGACCGGCCGGCGGTGCAGGAATTCTCCGCGTAGTGGTCGGTGAACATCGCGCCTTCGCGGGCGATGCGGTCGATGTTGGGCGTGCGGTAGCCCATCATCCCCATGTTGTAGGCGGAGATGTTGGCCCAGCCGATATCGTCGCCGAAGATCACCAGGATGTTGGGCCGTCGCGCCGTTCCACCGGGCGCGGGCGCTGCGGGGCGCGGCTGCGCGGGCGCTGTCTGGGCCTGCGCGGTTTGCACCCCGCCCGCCGCCGCGGCGAGGCCGGCGGCGCCGCCGAGCAGCATGGTCCGGCGCGACGGCCGGTTGTCGTCGTTATTCACAAGGTGTCTCCTTCGTGGATGATGGGTACGTCGCGGCGGATGCAGCGGAAGCCGATGTGGCTCATGCCGGTGTCCACCATCTGCGCGTGGCGCGCGGCCGGCCGGTACCGCCGGCAGTAGGAGGGCGCGCAGAGAAAGCTGCCGCCCTTCACCACCTTCCGCGGGATCCGGATGCGTGGCTGCGCGGGGTCGTAGCTGCCCTCCATCGCCGGGCCGCGCGGATCGGTCGGCGCGCAGCAGGGCTTGGCGGGATCGGCGGCATGGCGCGCGGCGAACCAGTCGCTGGTCCATTGCCACACATTGCCGGCCATGTCGTAGAGGCCGTAGCCGTTGGGCGGATAGCTCGCGACGGGCGCGGTGCGCTCGAAGCCGTCGGCGGCGAAGTTGCGCCAGGGGAAGGGGCCCTGCCAGGTGTTCGCGAGATGCACGCCGCCCGGCGCCAGCTCCTCGCCCCAGACGAACTCGGCGCCCTCGAGGCCGCCGCGGGCGGCGAATTCCCACTCGGCCTCGGTGGGCAGCTGCTTGCCGGCCCAGGCGGCGTAGGCCTCCGCGTCCTCGTAGGCGACGTGCACCACCGGGTGGTCCTCGCGCCCCGCGAGGTCGCTGCCCGGACCTTCCGGATGGCGCCACTGCGCGCCGGGGGTCCAGTGCCACCAATTGGCGATCTCGCGGGTATCAACCGGGCCCTCCGTCATGCGGAAGACCAGCGAGCCGGGGACCAGCATGGCCGGCTGCGCGCCAGGATAGAGCGCGGGGTCGAGCGGGCGCTCGGCGAAGGTGACATAGCCGGTCGCCGCCACGAAGCGGGCGAAGGCGGCGTTGGTGACGGTGGTCGCATCCATGTGGAACGGGCTCACCGTCACCCGATGCGCGGGGCGTTCCTCCGGGTAGTGGTGGTCGGATCCCATCAGGAAGGTGCCGCCGGGAATCGCGACCATCCCGTCCGAAATCGGCCGCTCCGCCAGCGCTGCCGGCTGCGCGCTCAATGCCCGCGGCCTCGCGCGTCTATCGCGGAAAGAGCAGTTGCAGTTGGAAGCGCAACTGCCATTCCGGGCCGATGTCGGGACGCACCACGTTGTAGTAGGCGCCGGCCAGCGCGTTCACCGGCTGTGCCCCGATCCTGAAGATCTGCCCTGCGCCGAGGCCGACAGGCACCGTCCATTGCTCTCCCGAGCGTGCTTCCCAGTTCGCGGTGATCAGCGGCGAGAAGGACAGGTAGGTGCCGGGCGACTGCGGGATGTTGTAGTTGATGAAGGGCTGGAAGGTGAAGTTGTTGTAGCGGTTGCGCTCCTCGCCGCCGAACGACCAGATGTTGTTCACCAGGCCGCCGAGCACCCAGGGGCCGGCCATCGTCAGTGCGACGAAGGTCGGCCCGCCGCCCCAGACATTGCTGCCGAGCGCGCTGTCGGTGGTCGTCGGCGCCTGGACGACCGCGCCCGCGCCCCAGATCACCCGCCCCGCCTGCGCAGGCGAGAGGAAGGTCGAGAACTGCACCGCGCCGAGACCGAAGGTGCTGTCCTCACCCGGCGCGAAGCTGGGTTGGGAAATGACGGGCAGGATCGTGCGGGTGATGACGTTCCAGTCCTCGTTGACGCGAAACGGCACCACCGGCTGGATGTTAAGGATGTTCTGCGTGTGACCGTTCGGGCCGTAGTTGAAGTTCGTGTTGTTCTGGAACGGCACGCTGATCATCGCGGCGATGGGATTCTGCGCCGAACGGGCCAGGGCATCGGCATCCATCCGCGGCGCACCCTCAGCAGCCGGCGCGCCTGCCGTCCCGCGCAACTGCTGCGCCGAGGCAGGCGACGTCATGAGCCCGAAGGACAGGACGGTCACCGCGCCCCCGGTTGCGAGCGCTCCGAGAATCCTCATCGCCTGCCCCCGAAAAATGCCTGCAGGCACGCCAGCATGCACGCCGTGCCGGCGTTTCCCTGCGATGACAGGATGCGCCCGGCATGCCCGGTTGTCTCGGCCGGTTACTATCCAGAATCAGCAGCCCGCGACCGATGGAACGGAGGGCGCGCCCGGGTCAGGCTGCACCATCGCCCGCTTTGCGCGGCCGGCCACGTGCCGACCCCTTCGCCCCGCGCGAGGCGAGCGTTTCCGAGGGCAACTCGCCGAACAAGGCCCGGTAGTCGCGCGCGAAATGGCCGAGGTGCCAGAAGCCATGCCCAAGGGCGACGGACTTCACGAGGTCCGGGCCATCCTCACGGCTCAGCAGCGCGCGGCGGACCAGCATGAGTCGGCGCGACTTGAGGTAGGCGTGCGGGCTGATCCCCAGCGCGGCGTGGAAGGCGTCGTGCAGGCGCCGGGCAGAGACGCCGAGCGCCGCGCAGAGTTGCTCGGTGTAGACCGGCCGGGTCAGGTCGGCCTCCATGAAGGCCTCGGCTGCCGCGACAATGCGCAGCGCCTGCCCGACGGCACGTGGACGCGGCCTGATCTCGGCCTCGGCCGTCAGCGCGGCGGCGACCTCCTCGCGCAGCGCCATGGCGAGGTTGGACGCGCAGCACGGTGTGTCCACCATCGCCGGCAGGTCCTCCGCCAACCGCCCCGCTGCCGAGAGCGCGCTGGCCAGCCGAGCCGCCCGGTCGGGCCGCAGCGCCAAGAGGCTGCTCGCCCCCCGCACACGCAGCGGGAGAGGGGCAACTTCGACGAGTTCCTCGAGCAACGGCAGGGGCAGCGCGAGGGCCGCCCAGTCCAGGTACCGAGGGTTGTACACGGTCAGTTCGGCGCCGCCGCCGAGCAGGACCGCCTCCGCGGTGCCAACCTCCGCGCCATTAACCCGGGCAGGGCGCTCCGCAGCCTGCAGGTTCACAATGAGCACCGCGATCCCCGGGAAGATGCCGCCGCGCGTCCTGTGCGCCGAGGTGGTGCCCTGCTGCACCACCATGTCTCCGACGCGGAGCAGGCGCAGCGTGGCCAAGAAGGGCTCGCTCCGCTCAGGGGTGGTGTCGAACTCGCCGCCCAGCAGGGCGGAGCCGAAGTCACCGGCCTTGTCGAAGCGGCGCGTCAGCGCTTGTGCGGACGCCACCTTCTCGAACGCAGCCACAACCCTTCCCCCTTGCCGCATGGAAGCCTGCCCACGCGCCAACGGGCCTTCGCGCGCCAGGAAGGTTACACCCTGGCGGGCCGGCTCATGTCACGAGCGCGTGATCAGCCGGAGCGATGAAATTGCCGGATCGGGATACGTGTTGTCCAGGCCGACGGGGGTGACGGGGCCTACAGTCGCCACCGCGGTGCTGCACTGCGTGCATGCAGGCGCATAAGCGGTTGGAGGTGGGCCATGCCGGACGGAAACGCTGCGGCGGCATATGTCATGCCCCCCTCGCCATACGGATCCTCGATGCCGGACTCGGGCCCGCACGTCGCGGTTGTCCGCGACCGCGCCACGACATCTATGAAGAGCCTCTCGTCGCGCGTGAGGACAGCGGCGCTGGCAGCGGCCGTGGTCGCGGCCGGCATCCTGGGGGCACCCACGTCCTTGCGGGCCCAGGGGGCGATCGATGCCGACGCGCGCAGCGTGCTGGACGCCATGTCCAAATATCTGGGCGGGCTTCGGAGCTTCTCGGTCGCCTATGCCGCCGTCGACGAGGTCGTCACGACGGAGGGTCAGAAACTCCAGTTCCTGCACGCCGGCGAATTGCTGGTGCAGCGCCCCGACCGGCTGCACGCGGTGCGACGCGGCGCAGCCGGCGTCGCAGAGATGGTCCTGGACAGCAGGGAGCTCATCCTCTTCGGCCGGGAAGCGAATGCCTTCCTTCGGCTGCCCGCGCCGAGCATCGCCGCGGCGGTGGAGGCGGTGCACCGGATGGGGTTCGACGCGCCCGGCGCCGACCTGCTCGCCGAGCGGCCGCTCGACAGCGCGACGACGGACATCGTCAGCGGCGCCCATGTCGGCATGACCTTCATCGACGGCGTCGAGGTGCACCAGCTTGCGTTCCGCGGTGCCGAGGTGGACTGGCAGCTCTGGGTCACGTCGGGCGACCGGCCGCTGCCCGTGCGCTACGTGATCACGACGAAAACCATCCCCGGTGGGCCGCAATACACATTGCAGCTCACGAACTGGAACGTCGCGCCGCAGGCCGATCCGGCACGCTTCGTCTTCACGCCGCCGTCGGGCGCAAGGCAGCTGGATCCGGCCTCGGTCACCGCGAATGCTGTCGGCGACATGGTCATCAGGTAGAGGAGCGCGCGGGAACGATGTCACGCATCCTGAGGTGGGCCGCCTGTCTCCTGGCATTCGGCTTCGTCATGACAGCGGACCCGGCTGCCTACGTCGCGCGCGGGTCCTGGACGTCGCAGGCCGACGCCGTCGTGGGGCGGCCGGCCACGCCGGCCAGCGCCGCCGGCGTCGCCCGACGTACGACGCGGCGCTGCGTTGCCGGCGTGCCGCCCTGTTGAGACCGCCGTGCGCACCGGGTCGCGCGGATCAATTCTCGTTACGACAGCCCACCTTCCACATCGGCGGCTGCTTCGATAGCGGCCGCGCTCGGCGCCATCGCCAAGAAGGCTTCTCCCGTTGGCTCAGGTAGCACCACATCTTGAGGCAGTGGCCGATTGCCGTCCGGTCTCGTAGGCTTGGCTGAGAGTGCAGGAGTGAGGCGCATGGGCGAGCGAGAAGGAGGAAAGCCCCTCCAGGCGCGCGATCTCAGCGTTGCGGAGCAGGTCAGTTACCTTGAAGAGCGCGCTCGCCGCGCGAAGCCTGGCGACTTCGATCGCATTCTGGCGAAAGCTGGAAGCGATGTGCGCATCCCTGGGGACGAGTTGCCCGAGGGGTGGCTCCAAGAGGTTCAGGGATCGGAAGGGCCGCGCATCACGTGGCCCGCGGCACGAAGTCCCTGAAGCCTGCGTGCGGCAGTCGCATGGCGATGCCAAGCAGCGTGTCGAAGCTGGCGCGTCGCCATCGTCGTCGGTTCCAGCGGAACACGAACTCGTCGAGGTGAGCCTGCAGGTGCGGCCCGCGCAGGCCGTGGAATACGCCCATGGCCCAGCGCTTCATGTTCGAGAAAACCCTGTGCACCCACGGCAGCACGACGTGGGCCGCCATTTTCCCCACCACCTTCGGCACGTGCTCGTACTCGCCTGCGATGGCGCGATAGGCCGGCAGGCCGTCGGTGACGACCACGGATTTCGGCTTGATCTGTTCCTCGACGAAGCCGCCGAGGGTGTCGGCGTCGTAGGCCGGAATGCGCTGCAGGCGGATACGGCCCGGATAGCGTCGGTCCTCGATTTCGACGGCGCCGACGATCGCCACCTTGCCCACGTGGCTGCGCCCCTGGCCGCCGGCCACGGGATCGTCCTGCGTGCGCAGAGGGATGGTTGTCTCGTCGACCTCCACGACGCCGGCCAGCGGCTCTCGGTCCGGGTCGACCATCGCCCGGCGGAGCTTGCGCAGCATCAGCCAGGCCGTCTTGTAGCTGCCCAGGCCGAGTTGGGCCTGGAGCTGGAGCGCGGAGATCCCGTTGGAGTGGCTGGTGACGATGTGCACCGCCAGGAACCAGGTGCGCAGCGGCAGCTTCGAGCGGTGCAGCACCGTGCCGGCCTTGACCGAGGTCTGACGGCCGCAGCGGGCGCACTCCCAGAGCCCATTCTCCTCGCGAATTTCCCAGGCTTTGCGGCCTTGGCACTTCGGATCAGGGCAGACGAAGCCCTGCGGCCAGCGCTTTTCAGCGAGGTATTCGACGCAGGCGCGCTCGTCCGGGAAGAGATCCTCGAACTCGGCACGCGACATCGGACGATCAGGGCGGCGCTGGGCCATCGCCCCCGAATCGGGCCTGTTTTGTTCCGGGAGTCAAGCCCCCTCAGATACCACCCCTTGAGAGCACCTGAGCCATGGGGAGAAGCCTTTCGCCAAGACTCATGGAGAAGACAATGAACGACACGACGCGACGCCAAGGCCGCCGGATGATTCTGCGCGGCTCCGCCATGGTCATGGCTCTCGGCGCAGCCGGTTGCGGCACGGGTGGCGTCGGCCCCAACGCGGTCGCGGGCCGGACGCCGGATGCGCGGGTCGAGATGCGACAGGTGCAGGCCGCCTATGTGGCGAGCGGTGGTGGCGGCAGCGGCACGCTGCATTATCGCGGGCGCGACTACCCTTTCACCATCGCGGCCGGCGGGATAGGCGGCATTGGCGCCTCGACACTCGAGGCCGAGGGCGACGTGTTCAATCTGCGCGACCCGCGCGACTTCGCTGGCGCATACGGCCAGGCGCGCTACGGTGGCGCTGTCGGTACGGCAAGCGCCGGCGAGCTCTGGCTCGAGAACGCCGCTGGCGTCATCATGCGGCTGCGCGCGCGGCGCACCGGCTTGATGCTGAGCCTCGGTGGCGATGCGGTGGTGATCAGCATGTCACCGTAGGCCGGCGCTGAGACACCAGGGGGACGACCAGCGCGCAGGGACAAGTTGGCGCCTGGCGCCGCGGCCGGCAGCGATGAGCCATTGCAGCACGCGGGTTGAAGCCACCAGATGTAGATCGCGGCACACCGCGGTTCCGAAGTCGAACCGCAGGCACGCCCGCGATAGGCTCTCAGCGGCGCGTGACGGCTACGGCAACTGACGCAGCATCGGCTGCTGAACGTGCCAATACTCCGGAAACGGCTCCATCATCTCCGGCAGCGTCATCCCCTCCGGCTGCCGCCCGTCCAGAATCGCCTCGACGATCTCGGGCGCCAGCAGCGTCAGCCGCAGCACCCGCGAGACGTAGGACGAGTTGATCTTCTCGGCCGCGGCCAAGTCCTTGATCGTGGCGAACTGGCCGGCCTCCAGCATCCGCCGCCACCGGAACGCTCGCGCCACCGCCTTGATGAGCGTGATGTCCTGCCGGCGCTCCAGCGCCAACACGCCCGGCGTGACCATGGCTTTCCGCCCGCCCCGCGGCTTCACCCGGAGCGGGATGACCACGGTTAGGGTTTGGGGCGCTTCGCTCATGCCGCCGCCCTACCGGCCTCGGGCGCCTGGGCAGCCAGATCCCGCACAAGGCTGCCGAGCCCGTCTAGCCGCAACCGCACGGCTGCGCCCTCGGCTCGGACGTCGACCCGATCCACCAGCAGCCGCACGATCCGCGCCCGCTCGGCGGGGAAGAGCTCGTCCCACAGCGGCTCGATCCGCTCCAGCGCCAGCAGCACCTCCTGCTCGGTGACGTCGGGCGCCGTCGCGCGTGCCGCCCGCCAGGTGCCGACGACCATCTCGGGCTGCCGGAGCAGTGCGCGCACCTGGGCGACCACCGCCGCCTCGATCTCGCCGGCCGGCAGCCGCGCGATGGCCGGCCGCTCGGTCGCGCCGCCCTTCAGCACGGCCTGGCTGACGTAGTAGCGGTACATCTGCCCGCTCCGGCCGCGGCTGTGGCTCGGCGACATCGCGCGACCGTCGCTGTCGAAGATCAGCCCGCGCAGCAGCGGCGCCGTGGTGTTCCGCGTCCGGTTGACCCGTACCCGCGGGCTCACCTGCAGGACGGCGTGCACGGCGTCCCACTGCGCCTGGCTGACGATGGCATCGTGCTCGCCGGGATAGGCCGTGCCCTTGTGCACCGCCTCGCCCAGGTACACGCGGTTACTGAGAATGCGGTAGACGTCGCTCTTCGTCAGTGTGCGGCCGCGCTTCGTGGTGGCACCCTCCGCGCGCAGCACCTGGACCAGCCTCGTGCAGGACTCGGTCTCGACGAAGCCTTGGAAGATCCGCCGCACCAGGGCGGCCTCGGTGTCGTTCACCACCAGCTTCCGATCGCGCACGTCGTAGCCGAGCGGCACGTAACCGCCCATCCACATGCCGCGCTTGCGCGACGCCGCCACCTTGTCGCGGATGCGCTCGCCGAT
Source organism: Falsiroseomonas bella (assembly GCF_003173615.1). GTDB lineage: Bacteria > Pseudomonadota > Alphaproteobacteria > Acetobacterales > Acetobacteraceae > Falsiroseomonas > Falsiroseomonas bella. The sequence goes on from NZ_QGNA01000003.1 coordinate 196,836, forward strand.
GACCTCTCTTTCGAACTGCGCGAAGCTGAGCAGGATGTTCAGCGTCAGCCGCCCCATGCTGGTGGTCGTGTTGAAGCTCTGAGTCACCGACACAAACGTCACGCTGTTCGCGTCGAACACTTCGACCAGCTTGGTGAAGTCGACCAGCGAGCGGGAAAGGCGGTCGATCTTGTAGACCACCACAACATCGATCAGCCCCTCCTGGATATCGGCGACAAGGCGTTTCAGCGCGGGCCGTTCCAGCGTCCCGCCCGACACGCCGCCATCGTCATAGCGGTCCGGCACCAGCACCCAGCCCTCGGCGCGCTGGCTGGCGATGAAGGCCTCGCACGCCTCGCGCTGGGCGTCGAGCGAGTTGAACTCCATGTCGAGGCCTTCCTCGCTCGACTTCCGGGTGTAGACCGCACAGCGGAGCTTCCGCACGGTCGCCGGCATCGCAGCGGCCGGCTTCGCGTCGCGCTTCATGCCGCGCTCCGGCTCGGGCGCAGCCCGAAGAACACGCGCCCGTTCCAGCGCGTGCCGGTGATGGCGCGCGCGATGGCGGAGAGGGACTGGTAGGGCTGGCCTTGGTACTCGTAGCCGGCGCGCGTGACGGTCACCACGTGCTCGACGCCCTGGTACTCGCGGATCAGCTGCGTGCCGGCGATCGGCCTGTCGTCGCCACGCATGCGGCGGACGGTCACCTTCCCGCCGTCGAGCTGCTCGCCGAGCGCTTCGAGCCGGGCCAGCGTCTCGGGCTTCAGGCCGCCATAGGCGAGCTCCTGGATCCGATAGGCCAGCCGGCTTTCCAGGAAGCGCCGGTTGTAGGGCGGCGGCTCCGTGCCGAAGAGTTCCCGCCACTGCTGCTTCAGCACCGGCGTGGCGGCGGTCTTGAGGGCGGCGAGTCGGCCCAGCACGTCGGCGGGCGGGATCGCCGGCGCCGTGAAGGTCGGCGGGGTGGTGGGCTTGGGCTTCGTGGTGCGCGTCATGCGTCTCTCCGGGTGGTCCGGTTCGCATGCAGGCGCTGCGGGGCCGCAAAGTGTAGCGGCCGCTCTCCCTGGTCCGCGGCGTCGCGCGCTGCTTCCTCGGCAGCGCGGCTGCGCAGCCGCAGCAGGCCGCGGGCGAGAAGATCGCACACCTCGCGGAGGTGGGGCGTGAGATGCTGATTGAGGGGCTGGGCGGCGAGGCGGGCCATGCCCCGCTGCTGCCAGATGAGCAACCGCCCGTGCAATGCACTGATTGCAGCGGGCGCGCAGCCCTCACATCCCGACCTGACGCCCGAGCCAGATCACCCGCCCGATGACGTGGATCGCGTCCGGCTGGATGTCGCTGAAGGTCGGATACAGGTCCTTGTTGTCCGAGATCACGCTGATCCGGCCGTTGGTTGGGTTCACCGCGACGCGCTTCACCTGAAGTCCGCCATCGGTGCGGATCACATAGATCCCGTCCTTCTGGCCTGGCCGCTGCTGCCCCATGTCGACCAGCACCGAATCGCCTTGGCGCAGCGTCGGCTCCATCGAGTCGCCGTCGACCGTCAGCACCACGAGATCGCCGATGTTCCCGCGCGCCGCGCGGCGCAGCCAGTCAACCCGAAATGCAATGCGATAGGAGGGCGGCGCATCCTCGGCCTCGAGCCCCGGGCCCGCGGAGACCATGTCGTCGTAGACCGGCAGCATGGCGAATCGGTCACCGCCGATCTGCACGATCTCTGGCATCGCGCGCGCCCGTCCCCCGGCCGCTGTCGAACCCGCCTCCAGGTAGCCGAGGATCACCGGGATCTCGTGGGCCCGCATCGGCCGCTTGCCCGCCAGCAACCGGCTTATGGTGCTGTTGTCGACGCCCATCGCCGCGGCCAGGCCCTTCTGCGACTTGCCAGGCTGGGCGAGCCCTTCCCGGATCTGCTCGATCGTCAGCATGGCGATTCGGCGCGCTGCAGCGGTCCGCACGCGGATTTGGCTGTCGGCATGGAGAGGCTCCCACCTGGATTCGCCCCGGCTGTCCATGGGGAAAGCTGTGGATACCGGGGATAGTGTTGCGTAATCCGCAATACCGAGTGGGTCAACTACGTCTCGCGCAAATAGTGCATTGTGGCGCGCGCGGAGGACGATCTACCTATCCCCCATGCCCCCGGTTGATCCCGCCGCCACCGTCCTCGCCCGCTTCGGCGGCGCAGGCCCGCTCGCCCAGTTGCTTCGCCTCGACCGCAGCGCCGTGCATCGCTGGGCGCTGCCCAAGCACCGCGGCGGCAGCGGCGGGCTGATCCCCGCGCGCCACCACCAGCGCCTGCTCGCGCTGGCCGCCGCACAGGGCATCGCACTCAGCCCTGCCGACCTTGTCGGCACGCCCACGGCCACCGGCGATCCGCCCCGCGCCGGGGCCGACGACGGATAGCCCCGCTCCGTCCTCCCTCTTTCCCCCGCCCGACCCGTCCCCGCCCTTCACGGAGCATCGCTGCATGCTGTCCGAACGGTTGCCTGTTCCCGAAATCCAGCTCGCCGCCGCCGTCATCCACCGCGCGCTGGAGGACGCCGCCACCCCCGATGCGCGCCTCGCCCGCCCGCGGATGATCGACACGCCGCAGGGCCCGCGCCGCACCTTCACGCCCGGCCTCAAGCCCCAGGAGCGCGAGGAGGCGGTGCGCTTCCTGCTGGATGGCGCGCCCAACTGGCGCCAGGCGCGCGAAGCCTGGTGCGAGATCGCCGATCTCTGCCCCCTGCGGCTGCGGCGCAGCGCCCTCGCGCGCATCCCGCATTCCGCCATGCCGGCGGACATCCGCCGCGCGCTGCGCATCCCGGAGCCCCCGCCGGCCGTCAGTGATGGCGCCTCCCCGATCCCCGCCATGCCCATGCAGGAGGCCGCCTGACCATGGACACGCGCTCCAACCGTCCGACCCTGGACGCGCTGCGTCACCTCCCCGTGGGCGAGGTGATCGCCCTGCCGCCCGAGCATCTCGCGCTGCTGCAGTCCGATGCCCGCGAGGCGCTGGACGCGGCCAAGCGCACCCTCGACTGGATCGAGGGCGCCATCGCGCTCCGCTACGAGCAGCGCGCGGTCGGCGCCCGGGCCGCGGCAGGCAAGGACACCGGCATCGTCCGCTTCGAGGACGGCACCGTCGAGGTCGCCGTCGAGCTGCCCAAGCGGGTGGAATGGGACCAGCGGCGCCTCGCTGCGCTGGTGGAGCAGATCCGCGCCGGCGGCGAGGACCCGGGCGAGTATGTCGAGCTCACCTTCAAGGTCTCGGAGCGCGCCTACGCCGCCTGGCCCGAGCGCATCCGCGGCGCCTTCGAGCCGGCGCGCATGGTACGGACCGGAAAGCCCAGCTACCGCCTCACCATCCTGAACGACGTCGCCCTGCGCGACAGCCCGCACGGGCCGGGCATCCGCCCTGCGATCGGAGGGCCGCGCTGATGGCACTCCGCATCGTCACCGCCGACGAGCGCCTGTCGCGCGCGGCCAACAAGACCACGATCGCGCTGTTCGGGCCGACCGGCGTCGGCAAGACGACGCAGCTGAAGCGCCTGGCGCCCAGTGAGACGGTCTGCATCGACCTCGAGGCCGGGATGAAGTCCGTCCAGGACTGGCCGGGCGACAGCATCCCTGTCCGCTGCTTCGAGGACATGGTGGTGCTCGCCTCGCTGGTTGGCGGCGCGAACCCTGCCGCGGCGCCGGAGGCGTTCTTCTCGCAGCAGCACTACACGCACTTCGCCGGCCTGCATCCCGAGCTCATCGCGCTGCTCGCCAGCAAGTCCATCGTCTTCCTGGACAGCATCACCGACCTGACGCGCCAGGCGATGGCCTGGGCCAAGAAGCAGCCCGAGGCCTTCTCCGAAAAGACCGGCAAGCCGGATGTTCGTGGCGCCTACGGCCTGATGGCGCGCGAGGTGATCGGGCTGCTGAAGCATCTGCAGCACGCGCCGGGCAAGACCACGATCATGGTCGGCATCCTGGAGAAGCACACCGACGAGTTCGGCAAGGTCACCTGGCAGCCGCAGATGGAGGGCGGCAAGGCCGGCCGCGAGCTCCCCGGCATCGTCGACCAGGTCATCTCGATGTCGCTCTTCACGCGCGAGGAGGACGGCACGCTGCGCCACGACCCAGAGCGCGGCACCGAACGGCGCTTCGTGTGCCGTGCCGGCAATCGCTTCGGGCTGCCGGCGAAGGACCGCTCCGGCCGCCTCGACGAAACCGAGCCCGCCGACCTCGCCGCCCTGCTCCGCAAGATCAACGCCCCCGCCGCGCCCGTCGCCTGAGCCGAGAGGAGACCTCGATGTACGACATGAACGATGCCGAGCTGCCGCGCAGCTCCGACCTGATCCCGGATGGCACCTTCGCAAAGGTGACCATGGTGATCCGTCCCGGCGGGATCGACGGCCAGGGCGAGGTGGACCGGGGCCTGCTGAAGGCCTCGCGCAGCGGCGGCGACACCAAGATGATCGACGCCGAGTTCACGGTGCTGGTCGGCCCGCACGCCAAGCGGAAGTTCTGGCAGAACTTCACCGTCGCTGGTGGGAAGGTCGACGAGCACGGCGTCTCCATCGCTTGGAAGATCTCGAAGGGGACCTTCCGCGCCATGATCGACAGCGCGCTCGGCCTCGATCCGCAAGACATGAGCGAGGCCGCCAAGGCCAAGCGCGTGCTGCGCGGGCTGGCCGATCTCTCGGGCATCACCTTCGCCGCCAAGATCAAGGTCGAGGCATCGACCAACGTCGAGTATGGCGACCAGAATAGGCTCGACCGGGTCGTGCTGCCGGGCGAGCCCGAATACGCGCGCATCATGGCCGGCGAGGTAGTGCCGCCGTCGCCCTCCACGCATCGGACACCGCGCCCGGCTTCCGCGCCCTCCGCGGCAGCCCCCGCTTGGGCCAACACGGGCGCGCCCCGGGCGCCGGTGACCGCCGCCCCGGCATGGGCCGCCCCTGCCGCCGCGCCGCCCGCCCAGCCCGCGCCTCCGCCGCCGCAGGCACCGCTCGCCAACGGTCCGGCCTGGCTGAACGGCTGATGGCGGAATGGTCCGACGACGCTGGAGCCGGCCACGGGAGGTTCGCGCTCCCGCCGCGAAGCCGATGCCGATGCGGGGCTGCACGCCGGAGGACCAGGTTCGTCGCCTGGTCTGCGCCCTGTGCAGCCGCGAGGCGAAGGGCTTCGGCTACGTGCACGAGATGCGGCTCGGCGAGTTCCCGCACCACCGCTTCTGCAGCATGGCCTGCTGCGACGCCGGTGGCGCGCTCGCGCGGAGATCGAACGGCGTGATCGACAAGACGCAGATGGAAGCGCGCGCGATCAAGGAGGCGCGGAGGCCGCTCGCCGAGGTACTGGTCGAGCTGCAGCTCATGGCGCCGTTCCACGACCGCAGCGCGGCGGAGATCGACCGCATCATCGAGGCCTGCGTCGACGGCTTCCAGGCCTCGATGCAGCGCCAGGCCGCCGAGCGCGATCCGCTCGACGACCCGATTCCTTTTAGCTGAGGGGAGATCGCCATGAGCACCGGAGAGATCTGGCGCGATGTCCCCAGCGTGCCGGGCGTGCTGGCCAGCAGCGAGGGGCGCGTGATGATCCCGCCGTATCGCGGGACAATGCCGAATGGTGGCGAGCGCCCCTATGGCGGCACGCCGACATTCGGCGTCTGGAACAAGACAGACGGGCGCTTCATCACCACCGTCGGCGAGCGAAGCTGGAAGGTTGCCCGGCTCGTCGCGGAGGCATTCCACGGACCGCCGCCCTTCGAAGGCGCGGTGGTGATGCACCTGGACGAGAACGCGGCCAACAACAGGGCCAGCAACCTGCGCTGGGGCACGCAGAAGGAGAACCTGAACGCCCCGGGCTTCATCGAGTACTGCCGGCGGCGGACAGGGAGCAAAAGTCCTGCGACGAAGGGCATGCTGCGGCGGAGCGGCACATGCTCGACCTGAATCACGGCTCGGGTGCTGTCTATGGACGGGGCGACGCACCGGCAAGCGACGCCGCCACCATCACCGCGCGCATCAACCTGCACATCGATGCTGCCCTTCTCGCGCGCCAGCGGCAGCAGGTGCCGCGCGACTATCTCGGTGGAAGCCGGGTCGGCGAGCCTTGTGCCCGTAAGTTGGTCTACGAAATCACTCACGCACCGAAGGATCGCGACTTCGACGCCGGCATTCTCCGCGTCTTCGACGCCGGCCATCAGTTCGAGGCGCTCTCCATCCGCTGGCTCCGTCTCGCGGGCTTCGACCTGCGTGATCGGGGCGCCGATGGCGAGCAGTTCGGCTTTGCCGCCGCGGGCGGAAAGCTGCGCGGCCATGCTGATGGCGTCATCGTCGCAGGGCCCGATGTCGGCATCCGCTGGCCTTCCCTCTGGGAGCATAAGGCTCTCGGCCAGAAATCATGGACCGACCTGGTCAAGCGCGGGCTGCGTCTGTCGAAGCCGATCTACTTTGCGCAGGTGCAGCTCTACATGGCCTACCTCGATCTCGAGGTGGCGCTGCTCACCGCGCTGAACCGCGACACGCTGGCGCTGCACCACGAGGCGGTGCCGTTCGATCCAGCGGAAGCGCAGCGGCTGTCGGACCACGCGGTCGAGATCCTTCGAGCTGCCGAGGCGGGCGAGCTGCCGCCGCGTATCGCCCAGGCCGCCGACTTCTTCCTCTGCCGCCTCTGCCCCTACGCAACGCGATGCTGGGAGGCGCCAGCATGAGCATCACACCCTCGCCGCAGCAGGCCGCCGCCATCGCAGCCATCGTGGACTGGTATCGGACGCGCCGCACCCAGCAGCAGGTATTCCGGCTCTTCGGCTATGCCGGCACCGGCAAGAGCACGATTACCGCCGCCGCGATCGAGGCGCTCGGCCTGGACCCCATGGCGCGCGACGGCGACACCGCAGGCGGTGTGCTGTTCGCGGCCTTCACAGGCAAGGCTGCGCTGGTGATGACGCGCAAGGGCACGCCCGCCTCGACCATCCACTCCCTCATCTATCGCGTCTCGGAGGCGACGCCGGAGGAGATCGCTCGAGTCGAGAAGGAGCTGTTCGACCTGCAGCGCGATCTGCGCCGCATGGGCCCTGCCGAGCGCGCCTTCGCGGAGACGCAGATCAGCAAGTTGCAGCTCCGACTCGCCGACATCCACAAGCCCTCCTTCCTGCTGAACGAACAGTCGCGCGTGCGGGACGCCGCGCTGGTCGTGCTGGACGAGGTCTCCATGGTCGGGCCGGAGATGGCAGCCGACCTGCTCGCCTTCGGCAAGCCGATCCTGGTGCTCGGCGATCCCGGCCAGCTGCCGCCGATCAAGGGTGCTGGCGCCTTCACTGAGGCGCCGCCCGACGTGATGCTAACCGAAATCCACCGCCAGGCAGGCGAGAGCGCGATCATCCGCCTCGCCACCATGGCGCGGCAGGGCATCGAGATCCCGCCCGGTGGACATGACGAGCATGTCTGGAAGCTGCCGCGGAACGCCGTCGGCCCAGCCCAGATGCTGCGCGGTGGCCAGGTCATCTGCGGGCGGAACAACACACGCCTCTGGCTCAACGCCAGCATCAAGGCCGCCGCTGGCTTCCCCGACGTCTATCCGGCAGGCCGCAGCGAAAAGATCATCTGCCTCAAGAACCGGCATGATCTCGGCCTGGTCAACGGGATGTTCGTGCATCTCATCGACATCGAGGATGACAGCCCGCTCGCCTTCCGCGCCAGCGTCACGACCGAGGATGGCGTCGCAATCGCTGGGCGGCACCGCTTCTACAAGGGCCACTACGACGAGCATCTGCAGCGCGATCCCGAGCGCGAACGCCGCGACTGGCGCGAACTGCGCGGGCTGATCGAGACCTCCTGGGGCTACGCCATCACCTGCCACAAGGCGCAGGGCAGCCAATGGGAGAACGTGATCGTCTACGACGATCGCCTCTCCCGCACCCCCGAAGACCGCGCCCGCTGGCTCTACACCGCGATCACGCGCGCCGAGCGCGGGCTGGTGCTGCTTGATTGACCTGAACGACGCGGCCACTGCACCGGCGCGCTACGACCTCGAGGCCATCGTCCAGAGGCTACGCGAAACGGCCCATGCTTGGGTGCCAGGCATGTTCCCGAACGGTCGGCGGATGGGCGACGAATGGCGGCTGGCCAACATCCAGGGCGCCCCGCCGCGGCAGTCGGGCTCCTGCGTCATCATGCTGCGGGGCGAGCACGCCGGCGACTGGCATGACTTCGACGGCGGCGATGGCGGTGGGCCGCTCTCGACGCTGGCGCACGGCACGGGCCTGGCGGACCGGACGCTGTTCGCGCATGCGGCGGGGATGACCGGCTGGACCGGCGAAGGCCCGGCGCGCCAGGAGCCCCCTCCCGCACCGAAACCCGAGCGCGACGCCTTCCGCGACATCGCCTTCATCCGGGAACATGCGCAGCCGATCCACGGCACGGCAGCGGAGTGCTACCTGCTGGGCCGCGGGTTGGCCGTGCCCGAGGGCGCGGACCTGCTCTTTCATCCCGATCTGGCGAACTTCGAGACCCGCGCCGGCTATCCGGCGATGGTCGCGCTGGTCCGCAACCTCGCTGGCGAGGTGGTGGCGATCCATCGCACGTACCTCCAGGACGATGGCAGGACGGTCCGGAAGGCCGACATCCCGAAGCCGCGCATGGTGCTTGGCCGCAGCGGCGGCGGCACGGTGCGGCTGGCACCACCTGGCCCGCATGGCGTGCTCGGCCTCTGCGAGGGCATCGAGACCGGGCTCGCGGCGATGCTGGCCTGCCCCGGGCTGCCGGTTTGGGCGGCGCTCTCCACCACCGGCCTCGAGCAGGCGCTGCTCCCGTCCGAGGCTAAGCGCGTTGTCATCCTCGCCGACCACGACGCGTCCGGTGCGGGCATGCGGGCCGCGGAGGCCGCCGCCGCGAAGCTCCGCCTCGAGGGCCGCGAGGTGTCCATCGCCCTGCCTCCACGCGAGGGCGACGACTTCAACGACATGCTGCGGCGCGACGGGGCGGAGGCGATCGCCGCGCTGGTCGACCAGGCGATGCGCAGCGCCGCTCCCGAGCCACCGCCTCAGGAGCCGGAGACCGGTCGGCACCTGCCCATTGGCTTCCTGGAGCCGGCGCGTCCGCTCCCCACCGCCCGCGCTGACGAGGGCAATCTCGACCGCGCCACCGCGCGCGCCTGGGGCCTCGTGTTGTCCGCCAACCGCTCGCCCTGGCTGTTCCGTCTCGGCGGCGAGCCGTCCTGGGTCGTACCCGACGACGACGGCCGTCCTGTTGCGGTCACCGTGCGCGAGGAGCGCCTGCGCCACATGCTGGCGAAGCTCGCCGACTGGCGAAAAGCGAACGCCAAGGGCGACCTCGTGCCCACGCCGCCACCAACCGGCCTCGTGAAGTCGTTGGTCGCTACGCCTGACCCGGCGCTGCCGGTGCTGGCCGGGATCGTCACCGCGCCGGTGCTTGGCCGCGGCGGCGTGCTGCTCACCGAGCCCGGCTACCACCCTGACGCCCGGCTGCTCTATCGCCCGCCGCCGGGCTTCCTGCTGCCGCCGGTGCCGGAGCGGCCGACGCCGGCCGAGATCAACGCCGCGCGCAACCTCCTCCTCGACGACCTGCTCGGCGACTTCCCCTTCACTGGCGAGGCGGAGCGTGCCCATGCGCTCGCGCTTCTGCTGCTCGGCTTCGTACGACCGATGATCGACGCGCCGACACCGCTGCACATGATCGAGAAGCCCACGCCCGGCACCGGCGCGACGCTCATGGTGGACGCCATCGCGACCATCCTCACCGGCGTCGGCGCATCTGTGATGACAGAGGGGCGCGACGAGGATGAATGGCGCAAGCGTCTAACCGCAAAGCTGCGCCAACTGCCGACGCTGCTGCTGATCGACAACCTCCGCCAGGAACTCGACAGCTCCGCCCTGGCCGCCGCCCTGACCGCTCCGGTCTGGGAGGACCGCGTGCTCGGCGCCTCGGACATGGTCCGCCTGCCGGTGCGCTGCGCCTGGGTCGCCACGGGCAACAATCCGGCCGTCTCGCACGAGATCGCCCGCCGCCTCGTCCGCATCCGCCTCGACGCCCGCACCGACCAGCCTTGGCGGCGCGATGGCTTCCGGCATCCCGACCTCATGGTCTGGGTCCGCGCTCAGCGCGCGCGGCTGGTCGCGGCCTGCCTCACGCTCTGCCGTGCCTGGATTGCCGCTGGTCGTCCGCGCGGGGCCCGCAGCCTGGGCAGCTTCGAAGTATGGAGCCAGACGCTGGGCGGCATCCTGCAGGTCGCGGGCGTCACCGGCTTCCTGGACAACCTCGACGAGGTGATCGCCGCCTCCGACAGCGAGGGTGGTGCGTGGCGCGCCTTCATCCAGCTTTGGTGGGACCGCTTCGGCAGCGCCGAGGTCAGCGTCAGTGATCTGCTCGGCCTGGCGCAGAGCGCCGAGGCCAGCCTGCCAATCAGCGCGAAGAACGAGCATGGCCTGAAGGTCTCGCTCGGAGCGGCCTTCACCAAGCTGCGCGACCGCGCCTTCCGCATCAGCGATCGGCTGGTCCACCTCCGGCAGGGGAAGGTGCTGCACAATTCGCAACGCTGGCGGCTCGAACCCGCTGCCGAGACGCCCGTCCATGGGGGTCTTGGGGGTCTTGTGGGGGTCTCACGCGGCGAGACCCCCATCGGTTCAAGCCAGGAATTCCGCGGCGTTGACGGGTCTTGGGGGTCTTGGGGGTCTTTTTCCAACCCCTACGCATGTGCGCGCGCGCACGCGCATGAAGAAGAGGCCGGAAAAGACCCCCAAGATCCCCAAGACCCCCAAAGTCCAGGAAATACGCGGGTTTCGGCCAGGGGATCTTCGAACCAAAGACCCCCACAGACCCCCACGACGCCTCCATGGCTCGATGGGGTGCCGTGATGCGCCGCCCGCACAGCACCGGGCCGCCTGCGAGATGGCCATCCCGGAAAGCCGGGCAGCGACGGCGAGCTCCGCCAAGAACCGCGCCGTCGCCGCCCTCACCACGACGATCCCCTCTCGGAGACCCCATGGCTCTCGCGACTCTCCCCATGCCCGCGGCGCACGCAAGCGGGCCGCCGATCAGCGCTGCTCTGCCCGCCGCCCTGCGGCATCACGCCGTCCTCGCCCTCGACCTTGGCACCACCACCGGCTGGGCGCTGCGCGGCCAGGACGGGGGCATCACCTCCGGCACCATCTCCTTCAAGCCGAGCCGCTTCGAGGGCGGCGGGATGCGCTTCCTCCGCTTCCGCAGCTGGCTGACCGAGGTGGCCAGCCTCGCGAACGGCCTGTCCCGCATCGCCTTCGAGGAGGTCCGCGCCCACGCCGGGACCGACGCCGCGCACCTCTACGGCGGCTTCCTGGCCCACCTCTCCGCCTGGTGCGAGGAACGCGGCATCGCCTACGAGGGCGTCCCGGTCGGCACCATCAAGCGCTTCGCGACCGGCCGCGGCAACGCCGACAAGGCGGCAATGATCGCAGCAATCCAGGCACGCGGCTTCGCGCCAGCCGACGACAACGAGGCCGACGCGATCGCCATCCTGCTCTGGCTCACCGACGCACAGGGAGGCCGCGCATGAGCATTCCAGGCGCCCCCAGCCTCTCGCGCAGCCCGATCGGACGTCTGCGCAGTCCGACCAGCGAGCCCGAGCTCAACGCGATGCGCGCGGCCGCATGGCACCGGCATGGCGTCGCCGCGATCCCGGTCGACGACATCACCGATCCCTGGCTGCGCCAGGCCATCACCAACGAGGCCAACCGCCGCTGGGGGCGGCGCAACGGAGGCAACGCCCATGGCCGGTAAGCGCAAGGCGAAGCGGACCACAACGCCGCGCGAGGACCTGTCCAAGCCCTCCAAGTGGCGGCTGCAGCACGGCGGCTTCGACGAGGCTGCCCGTGGCACCGACCCGGATACGGGCACGCCCATCCTGCACCGCCGCGCAGTCGACAGCCTGGGCGTGCTACTCGCCAACGGCAGCATCACGCCGCAGATGCACGAAGCGGGCGAGATCTTCCGCGCCGTGTTCCAGCGTGCTGCGCTCGATCGCGTGCGGACCATGCCGATGATCCGCATCCCTGGTGGCAGGGCAGACCTGCTCTCCGAGAGCCAGACCGTCGCACGCGAGCGCGTGGCCCGCGCGATGACACATCTCGGCGGCTTCGGCAGCCCCTCCGGCAGCATCGCCTGGTACGTGCTTGGCCTCGAGAACAGCGTGCGCGACTGGGCGCTGCGCCAGGGCTGGAACGGGCGCGCGGTCACGCCTGCGATCGCGCACGGGATCCTGCTCGGGACACTCGGCATCCTGACGGCGCACTACGGCCTTGCTCCGCCCGCCCGTGCGGCGGTCTGCGCAACAACGTCGGCCCTTCGGGACGATGCTGCTGCAAAATCTGCACAGCCTCAATGAGTGCATTGCTCGGTGTGATTTCGCCGTGCTTGTCTGCCGTCACTGGCGAGACGTGCGTCTCGCTGGTGGCGGTGGCTCACCAGCCACAGCGTCGCTCCATCGAGACAGTGGCTCGCGAGCCGATGGTTCCTTCCTGCGCCCGTCGTATGCGGGGGGCGGAAGCGCGCAACATCGCTAGCGCCTGGCCGGAAATGTGGTTCGCAGTTCGCACCCTTCGGCCCTAATCTCAATCGCTTAGCTGCGAACCTCCGCCGCGTCGGTTCGCAGCCGCGGTTCGCATGGTTCGCACCCCTCCTGATTCCGGATGGCCCGATGACGCTCCCCTGGATGGCAGCGAAGATCCTGCTGCGCCCGGTGGCGGAGCTGCGCGCGCATTCCGGCAACGCGCGCGTGCACGCCGCTGCGCAGATCGAGCAGATCAAGGCCAGCATGCTGGCCTTCGGCTTCACCAACCCGCTGCTGGTGGACGAGGCCGGCGTGCTGATTGCCGGCCATGGCCGGCTCGAGGCCGCCGTCGCGCTCGGCATCGAGAAGGTGCCGACCATCGTGCTGCGGCACCTATCCGCGGCGCAGAAGGAGGCGCTGCGTCTCGCCGACAACCGCATCGCGGAGAATGCCACCTGGGACCAGGCGCTCCTGCGCGATGCGCTCGCCGCGGCGCGTGCCGCGCCGGACCTCGACCTTGCGGCGCTCGGCTTCTCGGCCGCGGAGCTCGACGACATCCTCGCGGCGGCTGGAGATGCCGTGTCCGACGGCGACGCGCCCGAGGCCCTGTCGGCACCCGCGGTCCAGGGGGGCGGGGACGGCGCGGCGGAGACGGATGCCTCGGCGGAGGGTGACCCCGCGGATGCCGAACCGGATCCGCCGCGCCAGGCCGTCACCCGACCAGGCGACCTCTGGCTGCTCGGCGAGCACCGGCTGCTCTGCGGCGACAGCACCGATGCCGCGTCGGTCGCCCGCGTCATGGGCGCGGACCGCGCGGCGTTGCTGTTCACCAGCCCGCCCTACGGAAACCAGCGCGACTACACCACCGGCGGCGTCTCGGATTGGGACGCGCTGATGCAGGCCGTGTTCCAGCATCTCGACGGCGCGCTGCGCCGCGACGCGCAGGTGCTGGTGAACCTCGGGCTGATCCACCGCGAGGGCGAGTGGCAGCCGTACTGGCAGGGCTGGCTCGACTGGATGCGCGCGCAGGGCTGGCGGCGCTTCGGGCTCTACGCCTGGGACCAAGGCCCCGGCCTGCCTGGCGACTGGAACGGCCGCCTGGCGCCCGCCTTCGAGCTGGTCTTCCACTTCAACCGCGAGGCGCGGCAGGCGAACAAGATCGTCCCCTGCAAATGGGCCGGCACCCCGAACAAGGGCAGCGGGCTGCGCGCCGCCGACGGCGAGGTGAAGGCGTACACCCACATCGGCCTGCCGGTGCAGGAGATGCGCATCCCCGACAGCGTGCTGCGCATCACCCGCCACAAGGGCCGCGGCATCGAGACCGAGCACCCGGCGGTGTTCCCGGTCGCGCTGCCCGAGTTCCTGATGCGCGCCTACACGGACGAGGGCGACGTCGTCTTCGAGCCGTTCGGCGGCTCCGGTACCACCATCCTGGCAGGCCAGCGCACCGGACGTCGCGTCCGTGTCATCGAGCTTGCGCCCTCCTATGTCGACCTCGCCATCGCGCGCTGGCGGATGCTGCATCCCGACCTGCCGGTGACTCTGGCGGATGACGGGAGGGACTACGACGCCGTGGCCGCGGCGCGCACGGAGGTACTGCCCGATGCTGCGTGATCTTGCGGTCACCACCATCTCCGTCGCCGCGCTGGTTCCGTACGCCGAGAACGCGCGCACGCATGCCGAGGCGCAGGTGGCGCAGATCGCCGCCTCGATCGCCGAGTTCGGCTTCGTGAACCCGGTGCTGGTGGACACCGCCGGCGTGCTGGTCGCGGGCCATGGCCGCGTCATGGCGGCAAAGCGCCTCGGCATGGCCGCGGTGCCGGCAATCCGGCTCGCGCATCTGACGGAGGCGCAGGCGCGGGCGCTGCGCCTGGCCGACAACCAGCTCGCGCTGAACTCCGGCTGGGACGAGGCGCTGCTCGCCGCCGAGATCGCCCGCATTCGCGACGAGGCGGTGGTGGACCTCGACGTGCTTGGCTTCTCGGGCATGGAACTCGATCGGCTGCTGGCCGCGGCGGATGCCGGTCTCGATGACGACGTCGACGAGGCGCCCGAGCCACCCGCCGTCTCCGTCACCCGCGCCGGTGATATCTGGCGCTGTGGTGAGCACCGCCTGCTCTGCGGCGATGCCACGAAGCTCGCAGACGTGCAGCGCGCGCTAGGTGCCGACCGCCTTGCGGACATGGCCTTCACGGACCCGCCCTATAATGTCGCCTATCAGGGCGGCACCGCGGCGAAGATGACGATCGCCAACGACGCACTCGGCCAGGGCTTCCTCGACTTCCTCCGGCCTGCGCTGGCGAACCTGCTCTCGGTGACGAAGGGCGCCTGCTACATCTGCATGTCCTCGTCCGAATGGCCGACGCTGCACCGCGCCTGGCAGGAGGCGGGCGGGAAGTGGTCGAGCACCATCATCTGGGCGAAGAACACCTTCGCGCTCGGCCGTGCCGACTACCACCAGCAGTTCGAGGCGATGCTCTACGGCTGGAAGGCCGGCGCGCAGCACTACTGGTGCGGCGCGCGCGACCAGGGGAACGTCTGGCACTTCGACAAGCCGGCGAGGAACGACCTCCACCCCACCATGAAGCCGGTGGCGCTAGTCGAGCGCGCGATCCGCAACAGCAGCAAGCAGCGCGACACGGTGCTGGATTCGTTCGGCGGCTCCGGCACGACGATGATCGCGGCGGAGCGGACCGGGCGTCGTGCTGTGCTGCTGGAACTCGATCCAGCTTATGCCGATGTCATCGTCCGGCGCTGGCAGGAGGCGACCGGCGAGGCCGCGGTGCTGGATGGCGAAGACCGCATCTTTGCCGATGTCGCAGCGGCACGCGGCGTCGGCGATCATGATGTGATCCACACCGCCGAATCATAGCAATCCCGTGCCAATGCATCTTGCTTGGCTCGCGCGCGGCACAGCGCGAATGGTCTGTCACGCGCAGGGGATGCCCTGCACCACGACGGAGACGACCATGACCGACCGCGAAGCCCGCGCCGCCCGCAACCAGCAGAAGAGCCTCGAAGCCTTCCTGCAGCAGAAGGTCCGCTTCGACGCGATGGTCGCCGAACTGCAGCAGATGAGCGCGGACCACTTCGGGGCGGATCCCGAGGACGTCCTTTGGGGCAAGGCCGCGACGCTCGAACACTGGAACAGCCGGCTGGCGAGCGTGACGGACTGCTACTTCAAGCGCGGCGAATTCGCTGAGTAGCACGCGGCACAACCCGCCGCGGCCCCGACCGGCAGCGCCGGCGGGGCTCCCGGCAGTAGGGGCCGATGGTCGGCACCCGACACCGGAGACCACCACGATGACGAAGCTTTCCGACACCCAGCGCGTGATCCTGAGCGCCGCGGCGCAGCACGAGATGGGCCTCGCCGGCGCGCCGAAGACCCTGCCGGCCGCGGCCCGCAACGCGGTGTTCCGCAGCCTGATCAAGAACAACCTGCTGACCGAGATCAATGCTCCGCGGGAGCATGTCGGGCTCGGCTGGCGCCAGGATGAGGACGGGACCTGGATCGTGGCGCGCATCACCGACGACGGGCTGCGTGCCATCGGCATCGACCCGAACGCGGGCGACGCGCCGGAGGAAGACGAGCAGAGCGCCGAGGCGATCGCGCGCCGCAACGCCGAGCGCCGCGCCACCGCGGAGGCCGGCGCGACGGGCGCGGACACGGCGCCCTCGGGCGGGACGGAGGAGGCGCCGCGGGACGAGGACGCCCCGGCGCAGGAAGCCGCCCAGGCCGCGCCCGCGCCCGCCCAGCGGGCCAGCCTGCGCGACGCCGCCGCGGCGCTGCTCGCGGCCTGGGACGACGAGGCCAACCGCGAAATGGACATGATCACTGCTCTCGACGGCCCGATGGCGGCCCTCCGCGCCACGCTCGCGGGCAAGCCGCCCCGCCAGGCGCGTGAGCCCGGCGCGCCTCGCAAGCCGCGCGAGGGCACGAAGCAGGAGACGGTGGTGGCGATGCTCCGCCGCGAGGAGGGCGCGACCATCGCGCAGATCTGCGAGGCGACCGGTTGGCAGCAGCACACCGTCCGTGGCTTCTTCGCGGGCCTGAAGAAGCGCCAGGGGATCGAGGTGCAGGTGCTGGAGCGGGTCCGCCAGGTCGGCCCGAACAAGGAGGGCGCCCGCGGGTCCTACACGATCTACCACCTGCCGGCCTGACAATACGGCCGGACGCATCGAGGGCCCGCCACCGAAGGGTAGCGGGCCCTTGGTCGTCATGAACACCACGGGCGGCGGGAGGTCGCCGCCATGCCCGAGCTGACCCCCTCGACCCGCGAGGCCGCCCGCCGCATCGGCATCACCGAGACGGCGCTGCGCAAGGCCGAGCAAACCAACCGCATCGCCCGCGAGCCGGACGGCCAGTGGGACATCGACAAGACCCGCCGCCGCCTGGTGGAGACCGCGGATCCCGCCCGGTCGCCGCTGGCGAATGGTGGCGGTGGCGGCGGGGCCGAGGGCACGCCCTACGCACGGCTGAAGGTCGCGCAGCTCGCGCTCAAGGTCGAGGCGCAGCGGCTCGCACTCGACGAGAACAAGCGCCGGCTGCTCGACGTCGCCGAAGCCAACGCCACGATCGACGAGATCGCCGGCGCGATGCGCGACGCGCTGCTGAATTGGCCGGCCCGCGTCTCCGGGCTGATCGCCGCGGAGCTCGGCGTCGACCCTCACCTGCTGCAGACGGTCCTACAGGCGCACATCACCGACCTGCTCTCGGAGGCAGCCGATCGCTTCGATCCTCCAGACCTCGACGGCGGCGCCGCTGGCAGAGATCGGACCGCGAACGCGTGATCATGTCCGCCGTCGCGCCGGAGTGATGCTCCGTCCGCCGCCGCAGCTCCGGGTGTCGGAATGGGCGGAGCGGCACCGGATCCTCGGCAGCCGTGCCTCCTCTGAACCTGGCCCGTGGAGAACGGGCCGGACACCGTACCTCCGCGAGGTGATGGACGCGCTGTCGGCGGTGCATCCGGCACGGCGCGTCGTGTTCATGAAGGGGGCGCAGGTCGGCGCCACCGAGGCCGGCAACAACTGGCTCGGCTACATCCTGCACCACGTGCCCGCGCCGATGCTGGCGGTGCAGCCAACCACCGAACTCGCCAAGCGCTTCTCCGACCAGCGCATCGACCCGCTGGTGGAGGAGACACCCGCGATCCGGGAACGGGTGGCGCCGGCACGCTCGCGGGACAGTGGCAACCGCCAGCTCAGCAAGGAGTTCCCCGGTGGTCAGCTGGTGATGACCGGTGCGAACAGTGCCGTCGGCCTGCGCTCGATGTCAGCGCGGTTCCTGTTCCTCGACGAGATCGACGCCTATCCCGGCGATGTCGAGGGCGAAGGCGATCCGATTGCGCTGGCCGAGGCCCGGGCGCGCACCTTCGGCTGGCGGCGCAAGATGCTCCTGGTTTCGACGCCGACCATCGCCGGCCTGTCGCGGATCGAGCGGGAGTACCTCGCCACCGACCAGCGGCGCTTCTTCGTGCCCTGCCCGCATTGTGGCCATGGCCAGCATCTGCGTTTCGAGCGGTTGGTGTGGGACGAGGGAGCACCCGACACTGCCCGATATCTCTGCGAGGCCTGCGACCAGGCGATCGGGGAACAGCACAAGGCGGCGATGCTGTCTGCGGGGGAGTGGCGGGCGACAGCGGAGCCGACCGATCCGCACGCGATCGGCTTCCACATCTCGGCCCTCTATTCGCCGCCCGGCTGGATGCCCTGGTCGGAAATCGCGCGGCTCTGGCTTGCCGCCCAGGGTGACGACCGGGCGATCAAGACGTTCCGCAACACGGTCCTCGGCGAGACTTGGCAGGAGGCGGGCGAGGCGCCGGATTGGCAGCGGTTCTACGATCGCCGCGAGCGCTGGCCGGTCGGCTCAGTCCCGCTGGGCGGGCTGCTGCTGACCGCGGGCGTGGATGTCCAGCGTGACCGCCTCGAGGCCTCGATCTGGGCCTGGGGGCAGGACCGCCAGTCCTGGCTGGTCGAGCACCGCGTGCTGGTGGGGAACCCGTTCGAGGCGGCGGTGTGGGAGGAGTTGCGGCGGCTGCTCGGTGAGACTTGGCGGCATGCCTCGGGCCATCGTCTGCCCGTCGCCATGGCAGCGATCGACAGCGGCGACGGCATGACCACCGCCGAGGTTTATTCCTTCGTGCGGCGTGCCGGGGCCGGCTGCGCCATCGCGGTCAAAGGTCAGGACGGGCTGCGCGCCGCGGTCGGCCAGCCGGCGGCCACCGAGGTGCGGCGCAACGGGCGCAAGCTCGGCGGGCTCAAGGTCTGGCCGGTCGGGTCGTCCTTTCTCAAGGCCGAGACCTATGGCTGGCTGAAGCTCGACCGCCCGACCGAGGAGAGCGGCGATCCCTTCCCGGCGGGCTTCGTGCACCTGCCAATCCATGCCGCGGGGGAAGAATTCTGCCGGCAGCTCACCGCCGAGCAGTTGGTCGCGCGGGCGGGTCGGAATGGCTTTCGCCGGCTCGAATGGGTGAAGACCCGCGAACGCAATGAGGCGCTGGACTGCCGCGTCTATGCGCGCGCCGCCGCGGCCGCGCTCGGCATGGATGGCTGGGGCGAAGGGCGCTGGGCGCGGATGGCCGACGCGCTGTCGCTGCCGGCCGACGAACCATCGTCCGCAGCGGCGCAGGCATCGTCCGCCGCTGCACCGCCGACCCGTCCCCGCGCCTGGCTCGCCCCACGTGGCGGCTGGTTGCGCTGATTCCGGAGATCCTGATGACCGCGATCGTACCCGTGCGCACCAGCATAGCCGCCGGCCAGGCCCTGAGCGGACCCGTCGCCAGCGTCGGCTACGGCGTCTGCCTGCTTCTGCTGCCTGCTGCCTGGACAGATGCCCCGCTCACCCTGCAGGGCTCGCTCGACGAGGGCGAGCCTGCGGCCTGGGCGGATCTCCACGACCATCTCGGCAACGAGGTGGTGCTGACCGTCGCCGCCGGCCGCGCGCTCACCCTGCCACCGACCCTGCTGCTCGGCTGGCGCTGGCTGCGGCTGCGCTCGGGCCTCGCCGCCGAGCCGGTCAACCAGGCGGCGGAGCGCCTGCTCACCCTCGGTATCCGGCCTCTTGCATGACCGCGCTGTTCCAGCACTACCTGCCGTCGGCACCGGCGATGCTGCCCTACGTCTCGGGGCGGTTCTACGCCTCGCAGCACGCACGCGCCGTGGGCGGCGCCGTCGCGATGACGGCGAACCGGCTCTACTGCGTCCCCTACGTGCTCGCGCGGCCGGGACTGTTCTCGGCGATGGCAGTGAGCGTGACGACCGGCGCCGCGGGCCTCCTGCGCATGGCGCTGGCCGCCGACAACGGCGCAGGCCGGCCGGGGGCGGTGGTCGAGGAACCGGTGGCGGACGCCGACACGGCTGCCGCCGGCAATGCGCTCTGCCCCTTCGCGCAGCCGCGCTGGATCTCGGCCGGGGTCTGGTGGCTGCTGTTGTGCTTTTCCGGTGCGCCCTCGGTGCGCGGCACCAGCACCCAGGCCTTCAGCGGCGGCAACACCCTGCTGCTCGGCTCGGCCGCCGCGGATGGCGGCGCCGGCGGCGGCACCGGGAGCGAGAACGGGTTCTTCGCGGCGCTGGCGCACCAGGTAGGCGTGCCGATCATGGCGAACCCGCCGAGTGGCCTGTCCTACCTGGTCAACGCGGCGACGCCGCTGCCGACACTCAGGGCCGCGTGATGGATCCGGCAGTTCTTGCCTGGGCGCTGGCGCAGCCGGCCGGCAGCCGCGCGGCGGCGCTGGCCGCGGCCTTCACCGGCGGCACCACGCGCGTGAGCTTCGAGGGGCGGACGGTGGAGTATCGCAGCCTCGATGAGCTTGGCCGGGCGCTGGCCGTGCTGCGCGGGGCGGAGACGAGCGCAGCGCGCCGTCCCTCCGTGACCCTCGCCAGCTTCTCGCGGGAGAGAACCGGGTGATCCGACGCCTCCGCGATGCATGGCAGGTGCTGCGCGGCTACGCCGCGGCGCAGGACCACCGCGCCTCCGCCTGGGCACCCTCCGGCGGCAGCGCCAATGCCGAGGTCGGGATGGCGGCGGCGACCGTCGCGCGACGCGCCCGCGACGCCGTGCGCAACGACCCCTACGCCAGCCGCATCGTCGACCTCTGGACCGGCAACGCAGTCGGCGCCGGCATCACCACCCGCTGGCCCGACGACGCGCATGGCCGCGCCTGGCAGCGCTGGGCGGAGAGCACCGCCTGCGACGCCGAGGGCAGGCTCGATCTTTACGGGCTGCAGGCGCTGGTGATGCGGGCGGTGGTCGAGAGCGGCGAGTGCTTCCTCCGCTTGCTGATGGTGCGGCCGTCGCCGGCGAACCCGATCGGGCTGCGGCTGCAGGTGCTGGAGAGCGACCACCTCGACACCGCGCGCACCGGCATGGTGGAGGGCACGCCGACCATCCAGGGCATCGCGCTTGGAGAGGCCGGCGAGCCGGTTGGCTACTGGCTGCACCGGGTGCATCCCGGCGCCGCCTGGATCCTGCCGGGGGCGACCTGGCAGAGCAGCGAGCGGATCCCGGCATCGGAGGTGCTGCACATCTACCGCAAGCGCCGGCCTGGCCAGCTGCGCGACGTCTCCTGGCTCGCGCCGATCCTCCTTCGCCTTCGCGACCTCGGCGACTACGAGGCCGCGCTACTGATGAAGGCCAAGATCGAGGCCTGCCTCGCGGCGGTGGTCACCGAGGAGGGCGACGAGGCCCTGACTGGCGCCGCCGCTGGCCTGCTCCGCGACGCCCAGGGCCGCACCGTCGAGAGCTTTGAGCCGGGCATGATCCTCTATCGCCGCGGCATGGGATCGGTGGAGGTGGTCAACCCGAGTGGGGGAGGATCGCACACCGCCTTCGCTCGCCGCGCGTTGGAGGCCGCCGCGGTGGGCGCCGGCCTGACCTATGACCAGGTTTCCGGCGACCTGACCCAGGCGAACTACTCCAGCCTCCGCGCCGGCAAGATCGAGTTCCGCCGCCTCTGCGAGCAGGTCCAGTACGGCATGCTGATCCCGATGCTGGTCCGTCCCATCGCGGACCGCTTCCACGCCCAGGGCGCGCTGCTCGGACTGTGGGGCGCGGAGATGCCGGACGGCGTCAGCCACGTCCCGCCGGCGCACGAGATGATTGACCCGCTGAAGGACACAACCGCCCTAATCGCCCAGGTGCGCGCCGGCTTCGTGCCGCAGCCCGAGGCGGCTGGCGCTTTCGGCTACGACTTCCGCGCCGCGGTGGAGATGATCCGCGAGGCCAACGCCCTGCTCGACGAGGCGGGCATCTCGCTCGACACCGATCCGCGTCGCGTCGCGAAGTCTGGCGCGGCCCAGGACGCCGCGCAGATGGCCGCCGTCGAGATCGCCGCGACCGGAGCCGCGGTGCCGCAGCGCGAGACCCCAGCACAGGGCTGACCATGACCGAACCTATCGAACCGGGCGGCAGCAATGCCGCGCCGGAGCCTGCTGCTGCGTCCGATCGACTTCCTGCTGCTGGGCAGCCGATTGTGGCGCAGCGCGCCATCACCGCCCCGGCCACCGTCGACCGCGCTGCGCGCACGGTCGAGGTGGTCTGGTCGACCGGCGCCCGCGCGCGGAACTTCGTCCCCGCCCTCGGCCTGATCACCGAGGAGCTAGAGATGTCGCCCGACGCGGTGCGGATGGAGGCGCTGCGCTCCGGCCGCGCCCCGGTGCTCGACACCCATCGCCGCGGTGGTGCCAGGGATGTGCTGGGGCGGGTGGTCGCCGCCCGCCTCGAGCGCGGGCGCGGCTACGCCACGCTGCAGTTCAGCTCCGCGGCTGACGTCGAGCCGATCTGGCAGCGCATCGCCGACGGCACGCTGCGGGCAGTGAGCGTCGGCTATCGCGTGCATCGCTACGAGCCGCGGCCCGACGCCGCCACCGGCGAGACCGTCCATCGCGCGGTGGATTGGGAGCCCTTCGAGATCTCCGTCGTGCCGGTCCCGGTGGACCGCGACGCGGCGGTGCGGGGTGAGGCGTCGCAGGGCGCGCCTGCCATCGCGATCGAGCCTGCCCTGCCTGATGAGGTCCCCACCATGCCCGAGACGACGCCGGAAGCCCCGGCCGCGCCGGCGCCGTCTGCGCCGCCCACCCCGCCCCAGGAGAGCACCGTGACCACCACGCCCCCCGCTGCGGCCGCCGTCCCGGCGCCCGAGCCGACCCGCGCCGCACCGGACCTCGACGCGGTCCGTGCCGAGGCCCAGCGCGCCGAGCGCGAGCGCATCGCTGGCATCGACGCCGCGGTCGAGGCCGCCCGCGCCTTCCTGCCGGCGGAACGCATCACCCCGGTGCGTGCCGACGCCATCGCCCAGGGCTGGACAGGCGACCAGGCTCGTCGTGCCCTGTTCGACGCCCTGGTGGCGCAGGGCCCGCGTCCGTCCATTCCGGCGCGCCCCGAGACCGGCCCCGGCCATGACGACCCGGCGCAGATCCTCGACGCCATGGCCGAGGCGCTCGCCGCCCGCGCCATGCCCGGCTACCAGCCCCAGGGGGAGAATGGTCGGTCCGGGCGCCACGCCGAGTTCATGGGCTGGCGCCCCTCCGACATGATCGGCGAGCTGCTCCGTGCGCGCGGCGAGCGGAGCGTGCCCCGGAATCCCACGTTGCTCGCCGAGCGCGCCTTCCACACCAGTTCGGACTTCCCGCTGCTGCTGGCCGCCGCTGCCAACAAGATGCTGCTTGCCGCCTACCAGCCGGCACAGCCGACCTACCGACAGATCTTCCTCCGCCGCGACTTCCGCGACTTCAAGCCGCACCGTCACCTGCGCATCGGCGACTTCCCGACCCTGCTGCCGCTCGCCGAGAACGGCGAGATCCAGGTTGGCACCATGTCCGAGAGCCAGGAGATCGTGCTGCTGCAGACCTTCGCGCGGCGCATCCGCGTCACGCGGCCGATGCTGGTCAACGACGATCTCGGCGCCTTCACCGACTTCGCCGCCGCGATCGGCCGCCGCGTCGCCGAGTTCGAGAACGCCACCGCATACCAGTTGGTGAACTCGGCCAATGGTGACGGTCCGATGCTAACCACCGGCGGCGCCCCCGTCTTCGCCACCGGCGCCGCGCGGGCGAACAAGGCCAGCACCGGCACGGTGCTCGACACCGCGACCATCGGCGCCGGCCGCACCGCCATCATGAAGCAGCGCACGCTGGACGGGCTGCCCATCTCGATGGGCCAGACCATGCGGTTGCTGGTCGGGCCCAACCTCGAGCTCGCCGCTCGCCAGGCGACGGTGGTCGTGCAGGCGAGCGAGATCGGCAAGGCCAACGTCTTTGCCGGCTTCGTGCAGCCGGTGATCGAGCCGCTGGTCCAGGCGAACCGCTGGTACCTGTTCTCCGACCCGGTCGCGGCACCGGTCTATGTCTACGGCTACCTCAACGGCGCCGAGGGGCCGCAGGTGACGACCGGCCCGGTGCAGGGCGCCGACGGCGTCGAGGTCAGCGTGATCTTCGACTTCGGCGTTGGCGCCATCGACTGGCGCGGCGCCTGGTTCAATCCGGGCACCTGATCCTTCCCACCGCCACAGCAGCTTCGTCGAGGGCGCCCTGCGGGGCGCCTTCGGCGTTTCAGGAGAACCTCCCATGCGCAACTGTATCCGTCCCGACGCGCGCTCCGTGCCCATGGTCGTGCCCTATGCCGGCGGGATCCTTTCCGGTCAGGGCATGTTGGTCGGCGCCTTCTTCGGAGTGGCGGCGTCCGACGCCGCGCAGAACGCCAGCATCGAGTGCGAGACCCGCGGCGAGTTCGAGCTCACCAAGGAGCCCGCACTCGCCATCAGTCAGGGCGCGCGGGTGTTCTGGGACAACACCAACCGCCGCATCACCACCACGGCGACCGGCAACTACCAGGTCGGGCTCTGCACCGTCGCTGCCCTGGCGGCTGACGCCACCGTCCGCGTGATGCTGGCCCGCGTGCCGGCCTCGGGGACGTGATGACCACGCTGCTGCCGCGCGACCGCGCACGCCTCGCGGGCGTGCACCGAGACCTGGTGCGCGTCGTTGAACGGGCCCGCCTGGCGGTGCCCTTCATCGTCACCGAGGGGCTGCGCTCGCGCGAGCGCCAGGCCCGGCTAGTCGCGATCGGGGCCTCGCGCACCATGAACAGTCGGCACATCACCGGCCACGCGGTCGATCTGGCCTACTGGCTCGACGATGGCGACGATGGCGACGGTGCGGTCGAGCAGGGAGAGGTCCGCTGGGATTGGCCTCTGTATGAGCAGATCGGCGCGGCAATGAAGGCTGCGGCGAAGGAGCTCGGCGTGCCGATCGTCTGGGGCGGCGACTGGGCCTCCTTCCGGGACGGGCCGCACTTCGAACTCGACCGCAAGGCCTATCCTTGATGGGCGCGGCCATCCTCGCGCTGCTCGGCCGGCACGTCGTACCGATCGGCCTGGCAGCAGCGGTCGCCATGGCGGTGCTGACCGCATGGCAACTCCGATCGCAGCGCGACGCGGCTCGCCTCGACGCCGCGGCGGCCACGCGCACCGCCGAAGCCAATGCAGCCGCGCTGGCCCGCGCCACCGCCGAGCACGCCCGCCACATCGCCGCGCTGACCGGCGAGGCCGAGCGCGCCCGCGCCCGGGCCGCGCGCCTTGGCGCCAACCTGGAGGTCCTCCGCCGTGATCCGAGCCATGCTGCCGGCGCTGCCTCTGTGCTGCGCGATGCTGTCGACCGCCTGCGCGCCGGCCGCACCGCCGGAGATCCGGCTGCTGCCGCTTCGCCTCCCTGACGCCCTGCTGGTCTGCGCGGAGGCGCCGGCGCTGCCGGCCTCGGACCAGCTGACGCAGGGACAGGTGGCGGAGCTGCTGCTGGCCTACGACGCCGCCCATGGCGACTGCGCCTCCCACCTCGCGGCGGTGCGGCGCCTGAACCCCGCCGCCGGGGGCGAGCAGTGACCGCCTTCGCCGATGCGATGGCGGCCCTGCTCGCCGACCCGAACCTGGGCGTCGAGGCGGTCTATCGGCATGGCGGCATTGGTCCGGCAGTTCCGGTCCGGGTCTTGCGCTCGTCACCCGACCGCGTCGCCGACGCCTTCGGCACCGAGATCCTCTCGGCCACCGACATCCTCTCCGTCGCCACCGCCGTCCTGCCCGACTTGACCGCCGGCGACAGCTTCGGCCTCGGGCCCGACCTGCTCACCGTCACCCACGCCGAGCGCGACGCCTCCGGCACCGCCTGGCGCGTGCTCTGCCAGCGATAGGAGCCCCACCCCATGCCGCAGAATGCTCTCACCCTGCTGGAGATCCTGCGCGACCTGCTGCTCGGCGCCGCGGCTGGTCTCGCCGGCGGCTTCGTCCGCTGGAATAACCCCGAGCGCCGCCGCTTCGGTTGGTGCCTCGCCTGGGAGGTGCCCTCCGCCGCCCTGGTCGGCAGCGCCGGCTACGCCCTCGGTGGCTTCCTCGAGTTCAACGAATACGGCCGGTTCCTGTTCGCCTTCGTGTTCGGCTACCTCGGCCAGGCGGCGCTGCACGACCTCGCGGTCGCCATCATCCGCCATCGCACCGGCCTGCCGCCGCGCGATGGCGGCACGCCGTGAGGCTGGCGGCCCGCATCATCGGCGACCTGCGGCAGGTACTGGCGGCCGAGGTCCGGGCCGGTGAGCGCGCGGCGATGACGGCGATCCGCGCCGAGACCGAGCAGGTCAAGCAGGAGCTGCGACGACAGGTCAGCAGCAGCTTCGGCGGCAATGCGCGCGGCATCGCCAATGCCTGGCGGTCGCAGGTGTTTCCCCGCTCGGGGCAGTCACTGCGTTCCGCTGGGCTGGTCTGGACCAAGGTGCCGAACGTCATCGACGCCTTCGAGCGCGGGGCGCTGATCCGCGCCAAGGGTGGCCGGAAGTTCCTGGCGATCGCGACCGGCTTCAACGCGGCGCGGGGACGCCGCGGCCGTGGCGAGAAGGGCCTGCGCGTCACGCCGGCGCAGATGGTCGCCTCCGGGCAGGGTTTCCTCCGGCCGTTCCGCTCGGGGCGGGGCTTCGTGTGGTGCCTGCCGCTGCGTCAGGGCGAGCAGACCGGCCGGCGTCGGCGGACGCGCCTGATCGCCGGCGGCCTCGCGGAGGTCGTTACCGGCAACCGAAAGGGCCGCGAGGCCTGGGCCCGCGGCATGCTCCAGCGCGGGATGGTGCCGATGTTCCTGCTGCTGCCGCAGGTGAAGCTCGCCAAGCGGCTGGACGTGAAGGGCGCCGCTGAGCGCGGGCTGCGCCGGCTGCCGGGGCGGTTCGTCGCGGCGTGGGAGCGTGAGAGCGGGAGGGCGGCGCCGTGAGCGTGCGGGAGGCTGCGATCGCGGCGTTGCACGGCCGGTTGCAGACGGCACTCGCCACCCGCAATCCCGCCCCTCTGGTCCTGCGCGGCGAGACCGTACCGCAGCGTCTGCCGCCGGGCGGGCTGGTCGTCATCCGCGATGGCGAGACCGTGGAGGAGACGGCGATCCTCTCGCCGCTCGCCTGGGCGATCGAGCACCGCGCCGAGGTCGAGGTCATCGTTGGTGGCGCGACGCCGGCGGCGCGCGCCGCGTTGCTCGATGTGCTGCTGGTGGACATCGCCGCCGCGATCACCGCCGACCGGACCCTCGGTGGCGCAGTGGAATGGGCACAGCCCGGTGCGCCCGATGTCGAGGATGTCGAGTTCGAGGGCGCCGCTGCGGCCCGCGCTGCCTCCGTCCCTGTCGCGCTGTTCTTCACCGTCGCCGGCTCGCCGCTGGCCTGACGCTTCTTCCTCCTGCTGATCCCGGAGATCTCCGATGCCCCGTGCCATCGGCGCCAATTGCCGTCTGCTCATGATCCCCGAGGCGACCTACGGCACCGCCCCCGCGGGCGACTGGCTGCGCATGCCGTTCCTCTCCTGCGACCTCGGCGCCGAGCAGCCGCTGCTCGATGCCGACGTCATCGGCGTGGGCAGCAGCCGCGATCCCGCGGCGCCCTTCCTCGACACGGTCACCGTGCAGGGCCAGGCGGTGGTGCCGGTCGACCTCGTCAACATCGGCCACTGGCTGCGCCTGCTGCTCGGCCCGCCGACCACCACAGGCACCAGCCCGAACTTCATCCACAGCTTCGGATCCGGCGCCGCGGCGCTGCCCTCGAACAGCATCGAGATCGGCTACCCGGACGTGCCGAACTACGATCTTTGCACCGGCGTGCGCGCCGACACGCTGGAGATCGACTTCTCGCCGACCGGCCCGGCCACCGCCACCTTCGGGCTGATGGGCCAGGGCTCGACGCGCGGCGCCTCAAGCGCGGGCGGCACGCCGACCAGCGCCGCCTACACGGCCTTCAACAAGGCGCAGGGCGCGATCAACCGAAACGGCTCGGCGCTGGCGCAGGTGACCGGGGCGCGGCTGACCTACGCCAACGGGATGGAGATGGTGCGCACCATACGCGCCGACCGGAAGGTGGAAGGCGTAGATCCCGGCATCGCGCGCGCGACCGGCCAGATCACCGCGCGCTTTGCGGACACCACGCTGCTGACCCAGGCACAGAACAACGCGCCGGCGGAGTTCGCCTTCAGCTACACGATCGACGCCAACCGCAGCCTGACCTTCACGCTGCACGAGGTCTACCTGGCGCTGGCGAAAACCCCGATCGAGGGCCCGGCTGGGGTCGAGGCGAGCTTCGAGTTCCGCGCGGCCTACAACGCCACGGCCACGCGCATGATGACGGCCGTGCTGAAGAATCTGCAAGCGGGGGCGGAGTACGTGTGAAACTGTCCTGCACTACTCCCTCGATCCACCAACCAGCATCAACGACCAACTGGCGGCAGGATCTCGACAGGTCGGGCTGTAGCCCCAAACGTCCTCAAGCGATCAGTGGGACTGCCATCCGCCAAGCTCGTCGGGTGGCGAAAGACGGCTTTCAGCTCAGCGTCACTCCGTCAGAGCAGAGCGGCGCTAATTGGCCCAGGATGGAAGCCAACCTGGTCGCAGGAATAGATCTGCAGGGTCACGGCATTATCAAGCGCGCTCTGTCGGATGGCAGGGAGGGCGAATTCCTCCAGCATATTCTCTTTACTAACCACAACGAGGAGAACTCCGGCGGCCTTCCTCCCAGTCATCACCTCGTAGAGCTCGACCTTCTCGCGCAGCCATTTCCCATAGGCCGGCGCGTCTAGATACGCCTTCCGGATATAGCTGAAATCCACAATGATATCTGCCGTTTCGTTGGCGAACTGCTTCAGGCCATCAAGGACCAGTCTCTTTTCGCCGGCAACGAGCTCCACGTGCCGCTCAAAATAGGTGCCGACGTCCTGTTCATACTTCGTGATCGCGACCTGGCAGAGGGCGAAGGCCTGAACGGCTGACCGCGTGGCGGAGAATTTCCTAATGCCGGCGTCCGCCGGCTGCTCCTCGCTAGTCTCGACAACAGGTAGCTCGGATGCGCCGCCGCCTATCTGTCCCTCCAGCCGGGCGAGGCGCGCCATGATATCGGCCTCCCGGCTTGTCGACAGCAACTGCTTGTAGAGGCGTAAAGCCTTGCGATCGATTACGCCGGCATGCGCCATCTTATGATGCCTGTCGCACAGCGCGATCAAATTAGCCGGGTCGTTGTTCTCACGGTTCTCGTCAATGTGGTGAAGCTCGAGGTACGTGTGGTCGCGGCACTCCTTGATGGCGCAGGCATGGCCAGCCTCGACCAGCACCAGACGTTCGGTCGCCGCTGGAATTGGGGGCCTCGGCTTGTCGTAGGATGGTGTCGGCAAGAAAGGTCACCCCAGCATTTGTAGTAATCGATGAGTTAGCGATGGCGGCGATCGGCCCCAACGCTGGCTGGCGCTTGGCGAACGCCACTGCGACCCTGATGCAGCTGCAGAAGGCGCGCCTACAGACATTGCCTACTACAGTATGGCACACGGAAGCTCCTTCGCCGACAGGTTCGGAGCAAGGGACGCGGAGGGGGTGATGGCGATCGCAAGTTCGGCGAGGCGGTGCTGATAGACGCCGCCTCGCTCGGTCCTCGTCGCTCCGTTCAGCGTGTCGGGCCACCACAGTCCGTCAATCATGCCGTCCCCTGAGGCCAGCACTGCGAGAGCCGCTTGCAGTAGCTGATCCTCGAACGGACGCCCTTCAAGATGAAGCTGCGAATTCGCCGTTAGGTCCAGTGCAAGATAGAGTTGCTCCGCCGCGTGGATGCCGGATGCGTCGCGTCGAATTAGCTGTGCATGGATCGCGGCCGCCTCGATCGCATTCCTATGGTACGCCAAGGTGTTATCTGCATCGAGGAAGCAAAGCGGCCGCCCGGATGCGGCGACCTCGTAGATGACGCCCTCTTCACCCGCCCAGCCGGACCTCCAGGCTTCGGGGTCGAGCGACACGGAAAGTAGCCCGAACTCGTAGTCCCAGTTTTTCGTGAATCGCTTATGCAGCCTACCATCCGGGCTCCGTCGACCGATGTGCCAGGTAGCGTCGAGGAATATGAATGGTAGATGCATTGTTTCACCCTATACAGCCAGGACCCCGTAGCGCCACCTGGGTAGCTGCGTTGAACGAGAGTGTGCCGGTGATTTAGCCGCCATTACCTTCGGTAGCCTTCGGCTGTCTGGGTGCTTGCCTCGACATTCGTAGTCTGCAGGACCGCTTTCGCCCCGGCGGGCCATTTGATCGCCTTGTCCGAATGTCCGAAAGGGTCCGAACGGCCGTCGCTCTCATCTTGGCGCTTTTCCGGTTTTCATGACGCCGCACCGGGCAACTTCGCCCCAGTAATGCGGACGAGCCCTGGCTAGCTCGGTCCTACTGCTGCGCTATTTCACGGATGCGGTTCCGATGTCCCCATAATGGAGAACCTCATGCTCACCCTCGACCTCCCAGCCGAGCCGTATTGGCTCGACCTTCCCCGCGGCGTGCGCCTGGAAATCCGTCCCGTCACCACCGCCGTCATGGCCGCCGCCCAGGCCGGCTCGGCCCGCCGCCTCGGCGCACTGCGCGCCGCGGAGGCCGACCTCGACCCCGACATGGCGCGCGGCCTGGCCTTCGCCTTCCTGGTCAAGGCGCTCGCCCGTCACGCCGTCACCGCCTGGGAGGGCGTCGGCGATGCCGCTGGCAAGCCGCTGCCGCTCTCGCCCGAGGCGGTCGAGCGCCTGATGGACCTCGACGATATCGCTGCGTCGTTCTGGGACCGCGCCACCGGCCCCGTTGCGGCCGTGGCCGCCGAGGGAAACGGCTGAGGGCGCGCGCCGCCTGGCACTTCGGCCGCGGGCCCGACTACTGCCGCGGCTGCGCTGGCCTCGGCCGCGACTGCGCCGACGCCTGCCCCTACGCCGCGCACGCCCCCACCAGCCTTGAGGGCCATGCCTGTTGGGCCGCCGGCACCGCCTGCGCCGAGGCCACCATGGCCGGCCTGACGCTCGACACCGCCGGCGCGCTGGCCGCGGCGCGCGATCTCGGCGCCGCCGGCTGGGCCGCCGCCGAGTTGCTGCTCGCCATCCGCATCGGCATGGCCGAGGGCGCCGCTGCGCGCCGCGAGGGGAAGACGACCTGACATGGCCGACGCCACCCGCCGCGTCTCGGTCCGCCTCTCGCTGGACGATGCTGCCCGGGTCAAGGCCGGGCTGCGCGAGGTCGGCGAGACCGGCCAGCGCTCCCTCGACCAGATCAAGGGCGGCGCCGAGCGCGCGTCGCGCTCGCTCGAACTGCTCGACGTCGCCACCCGCGGTATCCAAATCGCCGGCGTCGCGATCGCGGCCCGTGCCCTGGTCCAGGCTGGCGATGCGCTCACCCAGAGCCTCTCCCGCCTGCAGAACGCCACCGGCTCGGTCGAGCGCGCCGGCCAGGTCTACGAGGCGCTCTATCGCAACGCACTCTCCACCGGCGTCGCGGTGTCCGAGAGCGTCGACGCCTTCCAACGCTTCTCGATCGCCGCCCGTGAGATCGGCGCCACCTCCGACCAGGTGGTCCGCCTGGTTGGCGGCCTGCAACGCGTCGCCATCGTCTCCGGCGCCTCCACGCAGGAGATCTCCTCGGCCACCCTGCAGCTTGCGCAGGCGCTGGCCTCCGGCGTGCTGCAGGGTGACGAGCTCCGCTCCATCCTCGAGGCCATGCCGCTGCTGGCCGAGGGGCTGGCCAAGGAACTCGGCGTCTCGATCGGCGAACTGCGCAAGCTCGGCTCCGAGGGCAAGCTCACCGCCGAGCGGGTCTTCCCCGCGCTGCTGCGGGCTACCGAACGCCTCGGCGCCGAACTCGACCGCGCGCCGCTCTCGCTCGGCCGCGCCTTCGGTCAGCTCTCCGCCGCGACCGAGAACTTCCTCGGCCAGCTCGATCGCGCCATTGGCCTGTCCAACGCCCTGGCCCGAGCGCTCTCCGCGGCCGCCCGCGCGGTGGATGGCGTCCGCCAGGGTGCGGGCCTGCTCAGCGAGGAGGAACGCTTCGCCGGCATGCGCCGCCAGGCCGAGGCGCTGGCGGCCCAAATCGCCCGGCTGGAAAGCCAGCAGGACGGCCGCGCCAGCCTGACCGCCCCGGTCCGCCGCGGCAGCATCCGCCCCGGCCTGGTCGGCACCGCCGAGCAGCAGGCCGGGGTTGATCGCGCGGCCCGGCTGGAGGAGCTGCGCCGGCAATACACGGACCTCCAGGGCGAGATCACCCGCGGCGAGCAGGCCGCTGGCGAGCGCCAGCGCAGCGAGCAGGAGAGCGCTGCCACCGCCGCGGCCGAGGCCCGCAGGCGACGCGCCACGCAGGACGTCCAGGAGCTCACCCGCGACCTCGACGACCGCTTCCGGATCAACCGGGAATACGAGGAGCGGGTCCGGCGGCTGCGCGAGGCGGAGGCGGCCGGTGGCGTCACCGCCGCCGAGCGCACCCGCCTTGAGACCCTCGCCCTGCAGGAGCGCGACGAGGCGCTGCGCCGGCTCGAGCCCCGCGTCGCCGCCGTCCGGCGCGCCAGCAATGAGGGCGCGCGCGAGGCCCGCGAGGCCGAGCGGGAGCTCAACGAGCTGCTGCGCGAGCGCGAGCGGCTGATCCAGCAGAACGAGACCGCCTATGAGCGCTACCAGCGCCGCCTCGCCAATCTCTCCAGCCTAGTGGAGCGGGCGGAACGGGCCGGCCGCTCCGTGCCTGACGAGACCATCCAGCGCGAGGCGGTCGCGGCGATGGAGGAGCTGGAACGGGCGGAGGAGCGTGTGCAGCGCGGTGCGGAACGCACCTCCGACACCGTCCGCGAACTGGGCCTGACCTTCTCCAGCGCCTTCGAGGACGCGATTGTCAAGGGCGAGAAGTTCTCCTCCGTGCTGGAGGGGCTGCTGCAGGACATCACCCGCATCCTCGCCCGCAAGGTCATCACCGAACCGCTGGGCAATGCCGTCTCGGCCGGGCTGTCGGGCATCTCCTTCGACAGCCTGTTCACCGATGTCGGCTCCTGGCTCGGCGGGCTGTTCCGCGCCGAGGGCGGACCGGTCGCCGCCGGACAGCCCTACATTGTCGGCGAGCGCGGGCCGGAGTGGTTCGTCCCGCGCCAGGCCGGGACGGTGCTCCCCAATGGCGCGGTGCCGGGCGCTGCCGGCCCGACCATCCACACCAGCATCAGCATCGACGCCCGCGGCGCCGATGCCGGCGTCGAGGCGCGGCTGCGGCTGCTCGCCGGGCAGATCGCCCGGCAGGCCTCGGCGATGACGCTGGACGCCATCCGCCGCGGCGGCGCGGCCTACGACACGGTGCGCGGGTAGGGGGAGGGCGAGCCATGACCGAATACGCCTGGCCTGCCGCGCTCCGTCCGTCGCGGCTGAGCTTCTACCTGCAGCACAATACGCTGCGCTTTGTCTCGCCGGTCAGCCGCGCCACCCAGGTGCTGCGCCGCGACGGCGCGCGCTGGATCGCCGAGGCCAGCTTCGATCCGCTCAACCGCATCCAGGCCGGCGTGCTGGAGGGGCTGCTCGCCGCCCTGGCCGGCTCGGCCAACACGATCCGCATCTGGGACTGGCGGCGCGAGTACCGCACCGGCGATCCGCGGAGCCAGGGCGAGGTGCCCTCGGGGCCGTACTCCTTCTCGGACGCCACCATCTTCACCGATGGGACGGGGATGGTGGTGGGATCTGGTACGCCATCGCTGGCGCCCGGCGCCGCGCGCGGGGCGCTGTCGCTCACAACCCAGGGCTGGTGGCCCAACGCGGTGGCGGTCGGTGCGGGCGACCATATCGGGCTCGCCGGCCGGCTCTACATGGCGACCGAGCAGGTCGTGGCGTCCGGCACCGGCACCGCCACCATCCCGATCGCTCCGCCGCTGCGCGCCGCCGCCCCGCTCGCCGAGCCGCTGGTGCTGACCACGCCGACCGTCGCCATGCGCCTCGCCTCCGACGATGAGGGCGCCAACCCCACCCGGCCGGGGCGCTTCACCGCCATCACCATCCGCCTCGAGGAGGCCCTGCCGTGACCGACGGCATCACCGCCACGCCGCGGCTCTCGCCCCAGGCCGCGGCTGCCGCCACCGCGCCGGTCGCCACGCCCGTCGTCCTGGTCGAGCTCGACTTCGCCTCCGGGCCGATCCGCGCCTGGACCGGGCTCGGACCGCTCGATTGGGCCGGTGTGACCTATGAGGGAATGGGCACCATCGGCGCCGTCTCCGACATCGAGGAGACCGCCGAGCTCAGGGCGGTGCGCATCACCCTGACGCTGTCGCCGGTGCCGCAGGAGGTGGTGGACATCGCGCTGGCCGAGCAGTCCTTCCGGCTGCGCCCGGCGCGGCTGTGGGGCGCGCTGCTCGATCCCGAGGGTGCCTTCGTCGCCGATCCCTTTCCCCTCTGGGCCGGGCTGATGGACACCATGCAGGTGGTGGACGGGGCCGAGCCGCGCATCTCGCTGACCTGCGAGAGCCGGCTCGTCGACCTCGAGCGTGCCGAGGTGCGCCGCTACACCGATGCCGACCAGCAGGCCGAGTATCCGGGGGATCGCTTCTTCGAGTTCGTCCCCGCCCTGCAGGAGGCGGAGATCCGGCTGCCCGCCAGCTGATGGCCCGTCTGCCGGATTGGCACGCGCGGCTGGCAGCCCTGCTCACCGCGGCGGAGGCGCGCCCCTTTCACGCCCATCGCTGGAACTGCGGGCGGCTTGCCTTGGCCGCGGTGCGCGCCAGCACGGGCCGGATGCCCGCCTGGCGCAGCCGGCCGACGCTGGAGGCCACGGCGGACAGCGCCGGCTTCCCGCGCATCCCGCCGGCCTTTGCACGAGCGGGGGACGTTGTCCTCGCCGGTGACCCGCCGCGCCTCGGCGTGGTGGTGGATGGCGGCCGTGCGGCCTTTGTCGGTCCCCGCGGCCTGGTCCGCGTCCCGCTCACCACCTGCACCACCGCCTGGCGCATCGACTGACGCCTCGGAGGACCGCGCCTGATGCCTGCCGCTGTCCCCCTCATCGCGGTCGCCGCCGCCGGCGTCGCCTCCGCCGCGGTCGGCGGTGGCATCATCGGTGCCGTGGTCGGCGCCGGCGCCGCCTTCATCGTCTCGGCCATCGGCCAGTCGGTCTTCCCGCAGAAGCAGAAAAAGCAGGCCAGCCTCAGCCCGCAGGCGGCGGCGATCGCCGGCTTCGACGCCGGCCAGCCCGGCGCCGGCCGCACCCAGGCTTTCCGCCAGCCGGTCACCGAGCATCAGCTCGTCCTCGGCCGTTGCAAGGTGTCGGGACCCATCGTCTTCCTGCACTCGGCAACCGACGATGAGGGCCGCGCCGACGGTTATTTCTACTCGGTGGTCGTGCTCGCCGCGCACCGCGTCCGCGCCATCGGCGAGGTGTTTTTGGGCGACAAGCTCGAGGGCGACGGATCGCTCGCCGGGCTGCTCCGCACCGACCGGCACCTGGGGGATCCAAATCAGGTGGCCGATGCCAACCTGATCGCCGAGACTGGCGGCCAGTGGACCAGCGCGCATCGCGGCCGCAGCCGCGCCTATGTCGCCGTCCGCCTGAAACTCACCGCCGAGGCGTTTCCCGCCGGCCCGCCCAACATCGCCGCCATCGTCGAGGGCGCCGACACCATCCTCGACCCGCGCACGGGGATGGTGGGCTGGTCCGACAACCCCGCCCTGCTGCTCGCCTGGTACCTCACCGCGCCCTTCGGTTGGCGGGCGTCCTGGTCCGACATCGACATCCCCGCCCTGATCGCCGCCGCCAACATCTGCGACGAGCTGGTCGGCACCCGGGCCGGGGTCTACGAGCGCCGCTACACCGCCAACGGCGTGCTGTCGCTGGCCGAGGGCAAGATCGCCATCACTCGCAAGCTCGCCGCCGCCATGGCCGGCGCGTTGGTGGTGAGTGGGGGGCGGTTCTTCATCCATGCTGGGGCGCCGGCGCTGCCCGCCGCCACCCTGACCTCGGACGATCTCCGCGGCGACGTCACCATCCAGGGCGCGCGGCCGCGACGGGACCTCTTCAACGGGGTGCGCGCCGTCTATGTCGAGCCCGCCGCCAACTGGCAGCCGACCGACGCGCCGCCGCTGCTGGCCTCCAACTACGTCGCCCAGGATGGCGGCGAGATGATCTACCGCGACCTCGAATTCCCGCTCACCACCTCGGCCAGCACCGTGCAGCGGCTGATGAAGGTCGAGTTGGAGCGCAACCGCCGCCAGCGCACCGTGGCCTTCCCAGCCAACCTCTCGGCGCTGCGCCTGCGGCCCTGGGAGGCGGCGACGGTCGCGCTCGACCGGCTGACGCCCTTTCCGGCGCGGGTCACCGCCTGGTCGCTGGCGGCCGAGGGCGGTGTCGACCTCACCCTGGAGGAGGAGGACGCCGCGGTGTGGGATTGGAACCCGGCGGTCGATGAACGTGCCACCGGGTCGAACCCTGCCGTGGTGCTGCCCAACCCGGGCGTCATCGCCACGCCGGCCGCAATCACGGTGGAGACGCCGCAGACCACCGCCTTTGCCGCGCTCTCCCTGTCCTGGGCGGCGGTCGGCTCCTCCCACCTCGCCGGCTACCAGGTCGAGTTTCAGCCGGCCTCAGTCGCGTCCTGGCAGGGCTATGGCGGTTCGCTCGGCGCCACCGCGGCCGCGATCCCCACCGCCGAGCCGACCGGCTTCCGGGTGCGCGCCGTGGCGCGCAGCAGCGCGGTCTCGGGCTGGCGGCAGGCCCTCGTCCCGGCCGCGGTGGCGGCGCCCACCGCGACGGGGATTACCGGCGGCATTCGCCTCTCCGGCAGCTTCCCGCCCGATGCCATCCGCCTTCAGGTGTTCGAGGCGAGCACCAGCAGCCTCGCCGCCGCGACCAAGCTGGCGGCGGAGCCGACCAGCCTCTTTTGGGACCGCACCGGCCTCAGCACCGGGGACACCCGTTGGTACTGGCTGCGCGCCGTCTCGGCCGAGGGCAACGTATCGGCCCTGGCCGGGCCGGTGACAGCGACTGCGCTGTAGGGAACCCCACCATGCCCGCCCGCATCGACGACCTGCTGGTGCTCGACACCGCGGTCAGCAAGACCGATCTCGCCAAATACCTCCGCGACCGCGAGACGGTGCTGCCGTCCGACTTCGGCGGCCTCGGCGACGGCGTCGCCGACGACCGTGCCGCCATCCAGGCGGCCTTCGACCGCGCCGCCGCGGACCAAAAATTCGCCGTCATCCCGCCCGGCACCTGGAACGTCTCTGCCGGCGTGATCCTCGGCGGCGGTGCCCGCGGCCTGATCATGCACGGCGTGCTCCGCTACACCGGCACCGCCCCGGCCACCGTGCTGACGCTCGGGGATGGCGGCGCCGTCCGCAACGGCGAGAAGCACTACGCCGGGCTGCAGGTTGTCCGGCAGACCCAGTCCGACTGGCTCGACGAGGGCGACATCGGCATCCTGGTGCGCAACGTCGACGCCTCGGTGGTCGAGCTGCGTCTGGTCTCGGGCTTCACCATCGGCATGCGCACGCTGGGCGACGGCCGCGGCGTCGAGGACAGCACCTTCCATCTCGGCCGCATCCTCAACAACCGCATCGGCCTCGACATCCGCTGCGCCACCGCGACCGCTTGGAACACATCTGTTCGCTACTATGGCGGCCACTTCGCCATCGCGACCGGGATCAACCCCACCATCGACCGCTTCGGGATCCGGCTGTCCAAGGCGGACGGCGCCTATTCCAACCACAACCGGCACGTCTTCGACGCGCCGAACTTCGAACTGCGCCAGCTCGACCCGAACGTCGCCATCCCTTTCCTGAACGAGACCAGCGGCTCGGCCATCATCGGCCGGGCGCTGCGCATGGAGGCCTGCTCGCCGATCGTCGCGCGGCACACCGCCGCGGCACAGGATTGCGAGTACGAGGTGGCGTGGAGCAACACCTACCAGGTTGGCATTGACTACGCCGCGACCGCCACCCGCTGCGGCAACACCGTGCTCAACCGGCATCGCGCCCCGGCGTCGCGGCATCTGCGGTTGTTGGGGGCGATGCCCAATGTCCGCGCCAAGGCGTTCCGGCACAGCTCCACCGAGATCGGGGTGGAGGGGCTGGCGGTGGTCGCGACCTCCACGACCAGCGCCACGACGCTGGCCGGGCTGTCCTTCAACGGGCTGGACGATATCACGCCGACCTCCCGCGGGCTGCTGCTCGAAGCGCAGCGGGGGCTGGCCTTCGTGGTGGAGTGTTCACAGGCGAAGGAGTTCGCGCTGGTGCATTCCCTCGTCGGCGGCGCGGATGGCGGGCGGATCTTCGTGCGCTGCTTCGATGCGTCGATGAATGTGCGGGAGAATGTCGCCGACGACGCGCTGGTCTCGATCACGACCCTGCTGTGGAACGTGCTGGCCAAGGCCTGGACCGGCGGTGCCGCCATGGCCGACGCCTCGCTGAACAAGCGCATGACGGTGCGGCTCGGGCCCGGCGTCGCCTTCGCGCAGATCGGCATTGTCGGCTTCGACGGGCAGATCGAGGTCGAGGCCCTGCGCCTCTACGGCCTGCCCGAGGCGGCGCCGGCGCTGCTCTGCGGCACGCCGGCGCTGCCGGTCGGGCAGCGGGAATTCGCGGCGGAGGTGTCCTGGGATCTGCCGAACCTGGCACCTGGGGCGACCAGCCTGCTCGACGTCACCGTGCCTGGCGCGCGTCAGGGGGACTTCGCCTACGCGGCGCTGGTGTCGTCGACGCGGTTCATCGAGCTTGATGCCGCGGCGTGATCCAACAACACCGTGCGCGTCATGGCCAGGAACATCTCGCCAGCCACCTTCGATCTCGTCGCGGCGACGCTGTCTGTGCAGGTGGTGAAGCGGCGCGTGCCGTGAGCGGGATGGCGCGTTCGCCGCAAACCGCACAACCGGCTGACACTGGGTGCTCAGCGAGCGCGACGCGCGGCAAACTGAACCGCCCCGGGTTTGTCGGAGGCTCCAACTCCTGAGAGGCTGGAGCGATGACGAGCAAGACGACGAACAAGTTTTCGCCTGAGGTTCGCGAGCGGGCGGTGCGGATGGTGCTTGAGCACGAGGCGCAGCACCCGTCGCGCTGGGCGACGATCCTGTCGATCGCGGCCAAGATCGGCTGCACGGGCCAGACGCTGAACGAGTGGGTGAAGCAGGCGGAGCGCGATACCGGCCGCCGGCCTGGCCCGACGACGGAGATGGCGGCCCGCCTCAAGGCCCTGGAGCGTGAGAACCGCGAGCTGAGGCAGGCGAACGAAATCCTGCGCAAGGCGTCGGCGTATTTCGCCCAGGCGGAGCTCGACCGCCGGTTCAAGCCATGATCGGCTTTATCGATGATCATCGTGAGGTTTATGGGGTCGAGCCGATCTGCAATGTCTTGCCGATCGCCCCATCGACCTATCGCGTGCAGGCGGCCCGGCGGCGTGATCCGGCCAAGCTGCCGGCCCGAGCGCAGCGCGACGCCGCACTGATGCCCGAGATCGCGCGCGTGTTCGAGGAGAACTTCCGCGTCTACGGCGTGCGCAAGGTCTGGCGGCAGCTGAAGCGCGAGGGCCATGACCTGGCCCGCTGCACCGTCGCACGCCTGATGCGCAGCATGGGCCTGCAGGGCGTGATCCGCGGCAAGCCGGTCAGGACGACGATCAGCGACAAGGCCGCACCTTGCCCGCTGGACCACGTGAACCGGGAGTTCAAGGCACCGCGCCCGAACGCGCTGTGGGTCTCCGACTTCACCTATGTCGCGACCTGGTCAGGGTTCGCCTACGTCGCCTTCATCATCGATGCCTATGCGCGGCGGATCGTCGGTTGGCGCGTGTCGCGGACCGCGCATACGGGCTTCGTGCTGGATGCGCTGGAACAGGCCCTGCACGAGCGGCGCCCGCTGCATCGCGGCGGCCTCGTGCATCACAGCGACAGGGGCAGCCAGTACGTCTCCATCCACTACACGGAACGCCTGGCCCAGGCCGGCATCGAGCCCTCCGTCGGCAGCGTCGGCGACAGCTATGACAACGCCTTGGCCGAGAGCATCAACGGTCTCTACAAGGCCGAAGTCATTCACCGGCGCGGCCCCTGGCGCTCGCTCGAGGCCGTGGAATTCGCCACCCTCGAATGGGTGGACTGGTTCAACCATCGGCGGCTGCTGGAGCCCATCGGCAATATCCCGCCGGCCGAGGCCGAAGCAATCTACTATGCTGCCCAGGAGAACCTGCTCCTGGCGGCGTGACTCAAACCAAACAGCCTCCGGCAAACCCGGGGCGGTTCAAACCGAACTTGCAAAGGAGAGATGCCACACCTTAAACGCTGGGCGCCCAGGGTAATTGCTGGCTCACCGAAACTCTTGCGCATGCCAACTTACCTTCGATGTTCTCCAGCGTGCCCTCTCTCGAACAAAACCCCGTTTCCAGACCATGGCGAATATCGAGACAAACAATGCGCAATCTGCGTGAGCACTGCCCCATCCGCCCCGTGGCACCGACCCTCTCCCGACGAGCCCTCCTGTCGACGAGCGCGGCCCTGGGACTGACTGGATGCGCCCTGCCAACGCGGCTGCCGGCTGTGCCCGTCGAACGACGCCCAGAGGTCACGGTCCTGGGCCTGCCCAATGAGCGCTTCTTCCCAAGCGACCCGGCGGGCCAGTTCGGGCTGCAACAGGAGTTTGCGGCGGCGGTGCAACGCAACATCGCAAGGCGCGGCCTGCCGGCGGGCGCTCCGATTCCCGAGCTGGACCTGCTGGCCATCTCGGGCGGCGGCGAGGATGGAGCCTTTGGCGCCGGCCTGCTGGTCGGCTGGACCGAACTGCGCACCCGGCCGGAATTCTTTCTGGTCACCGGGGTAAGCACCGGCGCGCTGACGGCACCCTTTGCCTTTCTGGGCAGCGACTGGGATGCGGCGCTGCGCGCGGTCTACACCGAGGTCACCCTCGCCGACATCCTGACCCGGCGATACCCCACCGCCGCACTTTTCGACGACGCGATGGCGGACAACACCCCCCTGCTTCGCACGATTTCCCGCCACATGACCGAGCAGATGCTGGGTGAAATCGCGCGCGCCTATGATGCAGGGCGGCTGCTGCTCATCGGAACCACCAACCTGGATGCGGAACGGCCGGTGATCTGGAACGTCGGCGCGATTGCCCGGAGCGGACATCCCCGCGCGCTCGATACGGTGCGGCGGATCATGCTCGCGTCGGCCGCGATTCCGGGGGCTTTCGCGCCGGTATTGTTCGACGTCAGCCTGGGGGAAGGCCAATACCAGGAACTGCATGTGGATGGGGGGGTGTTCGCGCAGGCCTTCCTCTACCCCAGCAGCGTGGGCGACTTGCGACGGCAACGCATTGCCAGGGGCTTGCCGACGGCACCGATCCGCGCCTGGATCATCCGCAACGCGCGGCTTGAACCCAGGGGCAGCGAGGTCAATCGGCGCACGCTTGGAATCGTCGGGCGGGCCGTCGGCTCGATGATCGCCGCGTCCGGCCGGAATGATGTGGTCCGGATGCATCTGGCGTCAGAGCGGGACCACGTGGACTACAACCTGGCTTTCATCGGAAATGACTTCGCAATCCCCTACACGCTGCCATTCGACCGAGCGTATATGCGGCCGCTCTTCGAGTATGGACGGCAACGCATGCTGCGTGG
Organism: Falsiroseomonas bella; assembly: GCF_003173615.1. Taxonomy (GTDB): domain Bacteria; phylum Pseudomonadota; class Alphaproteobacteria; order Acetobacterales; family Acetobacteraceae; genus Falsiroseomonas; species Falsiroseomonas bella. The sequence continues at coordinate 238,203 of NZ_QGNA01000003.1, forward strand.
GGAAGCCTGGGTCAAACGGCCGCCCGCCTGATGTGACACGAAAGCCGGTTGCATGAGCCCCTCGCCGCCGGTCAGGACAGGGCGCCCTGTGCAATCTGCGACACGGCCTGTGTGCCGGCGCCATGCCGAGGTGCCGGCCAAGACCTGATGCATCACAAGCCACGGCACGGGCCCGCGTGGAAACACGGGAGACCATCATCGTTTCGGATGCCACCGGCCGATGAGGTTCAACCAGCCCATGCAATTCAATCGTCTCGCCCCGCTGACCGGCCTCGCCACGCTCTTCGCGCCGCGCACGCTGGGAGGCCTGGATCCCCGTAACCGCCTTATGCCGGGCGCTCCCTGGCGGATGAGACGCAGCATGTCCGCGTGGAGGCCGCGCGCCTCTCTTTCGCCCGTGCGGGCGAGGAATTGCTGAAGAACGAACGTGTCGCCGCCGAGCGGCCTGAGGCGCAGGTGAACATCGCCGCGCTGTTCGCCGCGCCTGGCGATACGGCCGGCGCCGACGGCCTACCGGGACGCTCTGGCCCGCGATGCGACGCCTCGCGGCACGCTGGTGAACCTCTCGGATTTCGAGGCGCACCGCGCGGGCGGCACGGCGCCGCCGAGGCAGCGCTGCGTCGCGCCATCGCCGCGCATCCGCGCGAGGCCGAGGCGCAGTTCGCGTTGGCTCTGGCACTCGCCCGTCAGGACTGCGCCGGGGATGCGCTCGGACCGCTCGAGCAGGCCACATCGAATCACAAGTGATTCCAGAGATTCAGACTGTTCCCGAACAGACACTCAGAACCTTGTGACGGTCCGGAGCCCGAGCGCGACAACGGTGCCCTCTTCTAGAGTAGGAGCGATGACCTGCACGTTCGCACCCACAGTGAGCCACGGTGTCACTTGGAAATTGTAAAAAGCTTCCAGTCCCTGTTCGTCTTTGATCCTCACACGGGGCGCAAAGGCACTCATCAAATCCCGACTCGGGGCATTGTAGTAATAAGCGATTCCCCAGTTATCCCGGCTCCGGCCCGGAATCAATCCGGTGCCGCCTATGCCCACGAGGGCCGACCAGTATAGGTTGTTGGGATTGCCGTCCGAGATGCCGAACTGGCCAAAGAGCCCGAAGCCCTCCCTGGAATTTTCGCTCCGCCGATAAAGATATTGGTCGAACGAATAGGATAAGTGGTAACGACTGTTCTTGATGAAAGGCTTCTCCCGTTGGCTCAGGTAGCACCACATCTTGAGGCAGTGGCCGATTGCCGTCCGGTCTCGTAGGCTTGGCTGAGAGTGCAGGAGTGAGGCGCATGGGCGAGCGAGAAGGAGGAAAGCCCCTCCAGGCGCGCGATCTCAGCGTTGCGGAGCAGGTCAGTTACCTTGAAGAGCGCGCTCGCCGCGCGAAGCCTGGCGACTTCGATCGCATTCTGGCGAAAGCTGGAAGCGATGTGCGCATCCCTGGGGACGAGTTGCCCGAGGGGTGGCTCCAAGAGGTTCAGGGATCGGAAGGGCCGCGCATCACGTGGCCCGCGGCACGAAGTCCCTGAAGCCTGCGTGCGGCAGTCGCATGGCGATGCCAAGCAGCGTGTCGAAGCTGGCGCGTCGCCATCGTCGTCGGTTCCAGCGGAACACGAACTCGTCGAGGTGAGCCTGCAGGTGCGGCCCGCGCAGGCCGTGGAATACGCCCATGGCCCAGCGCTTCATGTTCGAGAAAACCCTGTGCACCCACGGCAGCACGACGTGGGCCGCCATTTTCCCCACCACCTTCGGCACGTGCTCGTACTCGCCTGCGATGGCGCGATAGGCCGGCAGGCCGTCGGTGACGACCACGGATTTCGGCTTGATCTGTTCCTCGACGAAGCCGCCGAGGGTGTCGGCGTCGTAGGCCGGAATGCGCTGCAGGCGGATACGGCCCGGATAGCGTCGGTCCTCGATTTCGACGGCGCCGACGATCGCCACCTTGCCCACGTGGCTGCGCCCCTGGCCGCCGGCCACGGGATCGTCCTGCGTGCGCAGAGGGATGGTTGTCTCGTCGACCTCCACGACGCCGGCCAGCGGCTCTCGGTCCGGGTCGACCATCGCCCGGCGGAGCTTGCGCAGCATCAGCCAGGCCGTCTTGTAGCTGCCCAGGCCGAGTTGGGCCTGGAGCTGGAGCGCGGAGATCCCGTTGGAGTGGCTGGTGACGATGTGCACCGCCAGGAACCAGGTGCGCAGCGGCAGCTTCGAGCGGTGCAGCACCGTGCCGGCCTTGACCGAGGTCTGACGGCCGCAGCGGGCGCACTCCCAGAGCCCATTCTCCTCGCGAATTTCCCAGGCTTTGCGGCCTTGGCACTTCGGATCAGGGCAGACGAAGCCCTGCGGCCAGCGCTTTTCAGCGAGGTATTCGACGCAGGCGCGCTCGTCCGGGAAGAGATCCTCGAACTCGGCACGCGACATCGGACGATCAGGGCGGCGCTGGGCCATCGCCCCCGAATCGGGCCTGTTTTGTTCCGGGAGTCAAGCCCCCTCAGATACCACCCCTTGAGAGCACCTGAGCCATGGGGAGAAGCCTTCTTGATGATGTCAGGTCGATCTGGAGGAAACGGTGGAATGAAGATGTCGCCTTTGCTGTCCTGGTCGATGCCTGGCTGGGTACTGACCAAGGCGGCAAATCCTTGACGCCCGCTGAGACCACCGATGGTGACTGGGAAATCAACGCTCCCGCGGATCGAGACTCCGTCAGCGAAAGGCGCTTCGAAACCTGTCTTGTTGACCACGCTGACAGGATCATAGACCCACAAGCCGAAAGTGGCGGCTTCCGTTCGCACACTCAACATGGCACCGAAGAGATAGGGCGGGACAGCGGCGCTGGGAGGAGCGGCGAAGGTAAGGTTCCAGAACGAGTCGATGCCGGCACCGCCACTGAACGGCCTCATGCCAGCGAGATCGATCATGTTGAATTTGCCGAATAACAGGGAAACCGAGTTTCCGAACCGCTGCTGAAAATAAACGCTCGACAGGTCAAAGCGGTCGGCACCCTCCATCCCTGGAAAAAGGAGCGCCGTGTTGGGCGGGGACACCACACCCCCAACCCCGTTGATACTCCGACCGAAATTATACTCTCCGTGGATGGTTACCGAGAAGCCATCCCAAAACCCCAACCTGCTGAGGTCGACATTGAGCAGCAGGTCAGCCTTGCCGCCATATTGGAAATTGCGATTCGGGCCGCCGCCAACCAGACCCTGGTAGAATTGTGTCACTCGAGGGGCGAGTGTGATGCCATGTTCTCTCAACGAAGTCCGGAGGCCACCCCAATCGCCGGTGAGCGTATCCCGTTCCATCCAACCGACTGGCCGGGTCGCATCAGCATTGACAGTGGCTCCGCCGCCTCTTGGTGCTTCTTGCGCAGACAGCGGACTGCAGATGAAGACAGACAGCAGGGCCGCAACCTGCACTTCGATAAGTCTCATTTTCATATTCTCCGCCCGGCTCCCTTTCGATCTGATTGTGCCCGTGCCGTATCGTGGGCAGGGGCAAAAACGCGGCCCGCATCATGCCCAACTAACCCAACGAAGCGAACCGCGCCCAACCCCCGCCAGGACGCTCGATGCCACGCAGCAGGGGCCGTCCACCCCATCAACTCCAATTCACACAGTTCTTTTGCGCATTGCTCCAGGTCAAAACCCCGTGGCAAGCACCGCCGCCGCCGTACTCGCTGAATCCAAGAGACCGGGTTATCGTCTCACTAGTTGGGCCTGCGTGGACGAGGGAATGTGGATATGAGACTTGGCTTGTCGCTGGCCATGCCGTCGTCAATCGCTCGCTGCTGGATCTCGCCCACGGAGAAATTGGCCCAGGCAACAACGGATTGGCCAACTCATACGCGCGGCGGGCCTGCTTGGCTCTTGCGTGCGCAACTGCCGGCGATCGGGGTTGTCGGCGTCCTCATCGCTGGCCTGGCGACGGCGGCCGCGCCCGCCGCAGCGCAGCAGCTTCGCGGCACGCCGGGCTCCGCCACCGCGGTCGAGTTCCCGAACTCCCGCGTCCTGCCCCAGCCGCCCGCGCCCTTCGCCGGCACCATCAGCCCATCCGCGCGGGAGAGCACGCCGGCCTGGCCGCCGACGCTCGGCGCGCCCGAGAACGCGCCCAATGTCCTGCTGATCATCACGGACGATGTCGGGTTCGGCTCGCCGTCCACCTTCGGCGGCGTCATCCCAACGCCCACGCTCGACCAGGTGGCGCAGACGGGGCTGCGCTACACGCAGTTCCACACCACCGCGCTCTGCTCGCCGACGCGCGCCTCGCTGCTCACTGGCCGCAACCCGCATTCCGTCGGCTTCGGCGCGGTCGCGGAACTCTCGACGGGCTTCCCCGGCTACAACGCGATCATCGGCGCCGACACCGCGACGATCGCGCAGACGCTGCGCCAGAACGGCTACTCCACCGCATGGTACGGCAAGAACCACAACACGCCGCCCTGGGAGATCAGCCCCGCCGGCCCCTTCGACCGCTGGCCCACGGGCCTCGGCTTCGATGTCTTCTACGGCTTCATGGGCGGCGAGACGAACCAGTGGGAGCCGGGCAACCTCTATCGCAACACGACGCGAATCCTGCCCTTCGAAGGCCGGCCGGGCTGGAACCTGACGACCGCCATGGCCGACGAGGCCATCGCGCGCATCCGCGAACTGCATGAGGTGGCACCCGGCCGCCCCTGGTTCATCCACTACGCGCCGGGCGGCGCGCATGCGCCCCATCATCCGACGCCCGAATGGATCGCGCGCTTCCGTGGCCAGTTCGACGAGGGGTGGGAGGTGATCCGCGAGCGCATCTTCGCCAACCAGCAGCGCCTGGGCGTGCTGCCGCCGAACGCGGTGCTGCCGCCCTGGCCGGACACGCTGCCGCGCTGGTCGAGCCTCTCGGCGGATCAACGCCGCCTCTACGCGCGGCAGGCCGAGGTCTTCGCGGCCTACCTCGCCTACACCGACCACGAGATCGGGCGCGTCATCCAGGCGGTGCGCGACGCCGGGCAGCTCGACAACACGCTCATCATCTACATCAGCGGCGACAATGGCGGCAGCGCCGAGGGCCAGGTGCACGGCACGCCGAACGAGGTCGCCTTCTTCAACGGCGTCGAGATCCCGGTCGAGCGGCAGCTGCCCGTCATCGACGAATGGGGCGGGCCGAGCACCTATCCCAACCTCGCGGTCGGCTGGACCTGGGCCTTCGGCACGCCCTACCAGTGGACCAAGCAGGTCGCCTCCCATTTCGGCGGCACGCGCAACGGCATGGCGATCTCCTGGCCGCGGCGCATCGCGGATCGCGGCGGCATCCGCCACCAGTTCCACCACGTGATGGACATCGCGCCGACGATCCTGGAGGCGATCGGCATCCCCGAGCCGCGCATGGTCAACGGCGTGGCGCAGCGGCCGATCGAGGGCGTCAGCATGGCCTACACCTTCGACGCCGCGAACGCCGCGGCGCGGTCGCGCCGCCGCACGCTGCACTTCGAGATGCTCGCCCATCGCGGGATCTACCACGATGGCTGGTACGCCAACACGACGCCGCCGACCCTGCCCTGGCAAAGCGGGGGCCGGCTGCCGGAGGATGTGGTGAACGGCTACAGCTGGGAGCTGTACAACCTCGAGCAGGATCCGACGCAGAGCCGGAACCTCGCCGCGCAGTTCCCGGAGCGGCTGCGCGACATGCAGCAGCGCTTCCTGATCGAGGCGGCGCGCTTCCAGGTCCTGCCGCTCGACAATTCGAGCCTGCCGCGGCTGATCACGCAGCGGCCGGGCCCCTCGGCCGGGCGGCAGGAATTCGTCTATCGCGGCACGGGGAGCGGGCTGCTCGGCAGCGCGGCGCCGTCGCTGCTGAACCGCGCCTACCGGCTGGTGGCCGAGATCGAGGTGCCCGCCGGCGGGGCGAACGGCGTGATCGCGACGCATGGCGGGCGCTTCGCGGGCTGGGGCTTCTACCTGCTCGGCGGCCGGCCGGTCTTCACCTGGAACCTGCTCGACATGGAGCGGGTGCGGTGGGAGGCGCCGAATGCCCTGCCGCCAGGGCGCCACAGCATCGCCTTCGAGTTCCAGCCCGAGGCATCCGGCGCGCCGGTGGGGCGCGGCGGGACCGGCACGTTGTCGGTCAACGGCCAGGTCGTCGCGCGCCAGGCGATGGCGCGGACGCTGCCCTTCGCGGTGCAGGGCGACGAGACCTTCGATGTCGGGCTCGACACCGGATCCTCGGTGGATGAGCGCGACTACCGGGCGCCCTTCGCCTTCACCGGGCGGCTCGACCGGTTCGTGGTGACGCTAGGCGAATCCACGTTGGCGAGGGGAGGGCCGGCGCGCGACTGACGGGCGCGCCAGCGGCATCGGCGCAAGCCGACCTGCCGCCGGGCTAGGTGTACGGCCGAAGGAGATGAGTCTGTCACCGATCGCTGCCTGCCAGCGAATGGAGACGGTTCGAATCCGGTCGCACTCCCTCCGCCAGCGCAGCCGTCTCCCAACCCGCGCTTGACCGCGGGGTGAGCAGGGCGATCCCTTCCCCCTGTGCCTCCGCGCTCAGCGCGTGTGCCAGTCCGGCGCGAAGACCTGCAGCCCGTCCACCACGGTCAGCAGGTCGCGCGAGGGATTCGCGCGCCGCTCCACCAGCCGCAGCGCGCCCTCGTCGCGCAGGACGTAGAGCGTGCCGCGCTCCCACCGGCCGGCGTCGAAATCCGCAACCGTCCGGGCATTCAACCGGCGCAACGCCTCGGCCTCGACCCGCGACAGGTAGACGACATCGGTCGGCAGACGGTGGCGTGCCGCGAAACGGGCGACCGGCTCCCAATCCGCTCCGAAATTCGCGGCAGGCACGGCGCGCACCCGACCGTAGCGCAGCGCCGCCTGGGACCAGAAGGGATCGGGCAGGCGCTCCGCCGCCTGGCGGGGCGCTTCCGCCACCAGCGCGCGGAACTTCGCCATGCCGGCATCCACGTCCACAACCTGCAGCGCCAGCGCGACCCCGAGCACGATCCGGGCGGCCCGTATCGGCAACCGCAGCGCGACCAGCGAGACCGCGCCGAACAGCGCGGCATAGCCCAGCGGCCAGTAGAACCGCTCGGAGGCGCGCAGCATGTCGGCAAGCCGCATCACCGGCGCGGGCAGCGGGATCTCCACCAGCACATGGCCGCCGACCGCGACGCGGTTGGAGATCGCGAAGAGCAGCATGCCCCCGAGGACGACCAGCAGCGGACGGTGCCGTCGCAGCGCCCCGCCGAGGCCGCCGCGCCAGGCGAGCATGGCTGCGACGGCAAGCACGGCCAGCGCGCCGGCGCCAAGATAGGCGCCGCCATGCTCCCAGTGCCGCAGCCCGGGCAGCGCGGGCAGCAGCCGCCCCCACTCCACCGCATCGAAGGGCGCGGTCAGGTCGAGCTGCGAATGGCCGTAATGCACGCCCATCGGCTCAACCTCGCCGCGGACCGTGAAGTAGCCGGCGAGCCAGAGCCCCGCCAACCCCGCCGCCGGCACGCCCAGCGCTTCCCCCAGGACGGGGCGGATGCGCCCGGCGTTGATCCCGCGGGCGGCCAGGTCGGACACCCACAGGCCGGCACACATCGCGAGCACATAAGGGTTGAGCATCGCGACGAGGCCGAGGCAGCCGGCCCATTGCAGCGCCTGGCGACGTCCTGCGGGCCGCAGGCAGAGCCAGAGCGCCCAGAGCAGCGCCCACTGCGAGGCCAGGGCGAAATGCCCGCCATAGCGATTGAGCAGCAGGGGCTGGAACACGAAGAGCAGCGCGCCGAAGGCGCGGGAGACGGGATCCTCCACCGACAGCGCCAGCAGGCGCCACGCCATCGCCCCCTGCAGCATGGCGCTGAGCACCAGCCAGGGGCCCCAGTACTGCTTGATCTCGACAACCGGCAGCAGCGCCTTTGCGATGAAGGCGGCCAGCGGCACCACGTCCACGAAGAAGATCGCGCTGGCCAATTCGAGCCCGTAGGCCGGGTTGAGGCCGAGCGGCAGCGTCCAGGGCGCGACCGAGAAATACCGCCAGGCCAGCCAGTAGGCGACGGGGTCCGGTCCGAGGGTGCCGTGCAGCAGCCAGCCGGTGTCGCGGATGTCGAGGATGCGGGGGCCGAGCGCCAGGATCGCCGCCGATGCGCCGCCCAGCAGCACCAGCAGCCGGCAGATCCGCTGAAGCGCCATGCGATCCGGCCGGGCCGCCGCTTCGGCCGCCGGGCGCAGCCGCGCCAGCGGCGGCATCGGATCCAGCGGATGGCCGGGGCTCACCGCGGATCAGCCTGCCCGCAAGCCGGCGGGGTGTGTTCCTCCCGATCCTGGCCCACTCCAGTCCCTCCCTCAGGCTTCACGAGTATTTGACGGTGCGGAGGCCGAGGCAATCACGGGCCGGGCTGCCGCGCCGGAGGCGATGACGACGAGCTCATGGCGTGCCCGGGATGCCGATTGCGCGGCAAGCCGCGGCGGCGCGCAAGAAATGTGTCAAGGCCGTAAGATTCGCCAAAAGAGGATTGCCAACCACATTAGGACAACCCTAAGTAGACCCTATGGCGCATCGCCACTATCCTGCCTCCATGACTGAGCCCCCACGGCATCGCCGTTACTGGGTCCTGGCCGCGCTTATCCTGGTGGTGGCCGCCGCGGCCGCCGCGCTCACCGTGCAGGCGGACCGGACCCCGCAGCCTGCCGTGATGCCCTATGATCCCCTGCCGCGCTGGTAGCAAAGCACGCCAGCGGCTCAGGCCGGCGTGAAACCGGCGAAACAATAGAGCCCTCCCCCGCAATCCTGGCGACACGCGCCCCGGCGAGGCTCGTGGCGTCGCAGGGAGAGACCCGCCATGAGGCCCGACCAGATCGCGCATGTGGAACGCAGCTTCCGCGTCATCGCGCCGCTCGGCGAGATGGCCGCGGCGATCTTCTACGAACGCCTCTTCACCATGGACCCCGCGATGCACCGGCTGTTCCGCCATGCCGACATGGGGGAGCAGGGACGGAAGCTGATGGCGGCGCTGGGCTTCGTGGTGAACAACCTGCGGGAGCCGGACCGGCTGCTTCCGGCGGCGGCCGAACTCGGGCGACGGCATGCCGGCTACGGCGTGCAGCCTTCCCACTACGATACGGTCGGGGCGGCGCTGCTCGACACGCTGGCCGAGGGGCTGGGCGACGGGTTCAGCCCGCCGGTCCGCGACGCCTGGGAGGCGGCCTACCGGCTACTGGCCGGCACGATGCAGGCCGGCGCCGCGCCGGCGCGCGCGGCGTGACGATTTCACGCCTGCCGGCACGTTCACCGGCCCCCTCCGGGCCTGCTATCCTGCCCCGGTGAACATCCTCGCCCCGCCGCGCGCCCGGCTGCAGATCGAGGTCGTCTTCGACCTGGTCTGCCCCTGGTGCTACCTCGGCACGCACCGGCTGCGGCGCACACTGCGCGCGCGGCCCGACCTTGCGGCCGACATCGTCTGGCGGCCCTTCCTGCTGAACCCGGACATCGCGCCGGGCGGGCTGGCGCGGCAGGACTACCTGATGCGCAAGTTTGGCGGCGAGGAGCGCGCCCGGCGCCTGCACGCCACGATCACCGAGCTCGGCCGCGCCGAGGGCCTGCGATTCGCCTTCGACCGCATCCGCCGCATCCCGCCCTCGCTCGACGCCCATCGCCTGGTCCGCCTGGCGGAGCGCCAGGGGCTGGCGGAGGCGGCGGTGGAGGCCGTGTTCGGCGCCTATTTCCTCGAAGGCCTGGATATCGGCGACCTGGACGTGCTGGCGGCCATAGCCGGGACGATCGGGATGGATGCACAGGCCACGCGCCAGGCGCTGGCCGGCCCGCAGGAGGCCGAGGCGGTGCATGCCGACAATCTCCGCGCCCATCGCCTGGGCATCAACGGCGTGCCCTGCTTCGTGGTGCAGGGCCGGCATGCCATCGCCGGCGCGCAGGAGCCGGAAGTGCTGGAGCGCCTGCTGGACGTGGCGCTGGTGGAGGGCTGACGCCCTTTACCGCTTCCACCGCCCGGGGAACGGGATCGGCTTGGTCGCGGCGCCCTTCGGCGCCGGCGGCACGATGGTCGGGCGGAACACGCTCTTCTTCGCCGCCGCGGGCGGCTGCTTCGGCGGGGGCGCGGCCTGCTTCGGCGGCTTCGGCGTCTCCGGCACGCGGCCGCGCGCCACCTCGGCGAGCGCGGTGAGCAGGCGGCGCGCTTCGCGCACGCGCGCCTCGAAGGGCATTTCCTGCGAGAAGGCGAGCTTGTGGTCCGGGCGCAGCTTCACGGCAGCGCCCTGCCCAGCCACCCACTGCACCAGCGACGCCGGGTCGGCGAAGCGGTTGCCGCGGAAGCCGATGACGATGCCCTTCGGCCCGACATCCACCTTCTCCACCCCCGCGGCGCGGCAGAGCGACTTCAGGAAGACCACCTGCAGCAGCGTCTCGGCCTCGGGCGGCAGCTTGCCGAAGCGGTCGGCGAGCTCCGCGGCCATCGCCTCGATCTCGGCCTCGTTCTGCAGCGCGCCGATGCGGCGATAGAGCCCGAGGCGCACCGGCAGGTCGCGCACATAGGCCTCGGGCAGCATCACCGGCAGGCCGAGATTGATCTGCGGCGTCCATTCCCGGTCGTCCACGGCGTCCTTGCCGGTGCCGTGCTTCAGCTCGTTCACCGCCTCTTCCAGCATCTGCTGGTAGAGCTCGATGCCGACCTCGCGGATGTGGCCGGACTGCTCGTCGCCGAGCAGGTTGCCGGCGCCGCGGATGTCGAGGTCGTGGGAGGCCAGCGTGAAGCCCGCGCCGAGATTGTCGAGCGTCTGCATCACCTCAAGGCGCTTCTCCGCCGCGGCCGAGAGGCGATGCGTCTGCGGCCAGGTGAGATAGGCGTAGCCGCGCTGCTTGCCGCGCCCGACGCGGCCGCGCAGCTGATAGAGCTGCGCCAGGCCGAACATGTCGGCGCGGTGGATGATCAGCGTGTTCACCGCCGCCATGTCGAGCCCGCTTTCCACGATGTTGGTGGAGAGCAGGATGTCGTGCTTGGCGTCGCCGAACTCGGTCATCACGCGCTCGAGCTCGGTCGGCGAGAGGCGGCCATGCGCCTCGGCGACGCGGGCTTCCGGCACGATCTCCGCCAGCCGCTCGCGCACCCTGGGCAGGTCCTCGAGCCTGGGAACGACGCAGAAGATCTGGCCGCCGCGGAAGCGCTCGCGCTGGATCGCCTCGCGGATCACCACGCCGTCCCAGGGCATGATGAAGGTGCGCACGGCGAGCCGGTCCACCGGCGGGGTCGCGATCACGCTCATCTCGCGCACGCCGGTCAGCGCCAGCTGCAGCGTGCGCGGAATGGGCGTGGCCGTCAGCGTCAGCACATGGACGTCCGACTTCAGCGCCTTCAGGCGTTCCTTGTGGGCGACGCCAAAATGCTGCTCCTCGTCGACGATGACGAGGCCGAGATCGGCGAATTCCACGCCCTTCGCCAGCAGCGCATGGGTGCCGACGACGATGTTGATCGAGCCGTCCTTCAGCCCTTCGCGCACCTGCGCCGCGTCCTTCGGCGTCACCATGCGCGACAGCTGCGCCACCTTCACCGGCAGCCCCTCGAAGCGGCGGGTGAAGGTGCGGGTGTGCTGGCGGGAGAGCAGCGTGGTGGGGACCACCACCGCCACCTGCGCGCCCGTCATCGCCACGCAGAAGGCGGCGCGCAGCGCGACCTCGGTCTTGCCGAAGCCGACATCGCCGCAGATCAGGCGGTCCATCGGCTTGCCGGCGGAGAGATCCTCCAGCACGTCGGCGATCGCGCGCTGCTGGTCGTCGGTCTCGGCGAAGGGGAAGCGGGCGCAGAACTCGTCCCAGGCGCCTTCGGGCGGCATCGCCGCGATGGCCTGCTTCGTCGCGCGCTCGGCCGCCACCTTGATGAGCGCCGCGGCCATGTCCGCGATGCGCTGCTTCGCCTTGGCCTTGCGCGCCTGCCAGGACCCGCCGCCGAGCTTGTCGAGCGCGACGCCCGCCGTCTCGCTGCCGAAGCGCGACAGGATCTCGATGTTCTCGACCGGCAGGAACAGCTTGTCGCCGCCGTCATAGACAAGGCGCAGGCATTCATGCGGCGCGCCCGAGACCTCGATCGTCTCCAGCCCGTCATAGCGGCCGATGCCGTGGTCCTGGTGGACGACTAGGTCGCCTTCCGCGATCTCGGTCGCATCCGCGATGAACTGGTCGGCCCGGCGACGGCGACGGGGTGGGCGCGCGATGCGTTCGCCCAGCAGATCCTGCTCGCCGGTGACCACGATGTCTGAGGAAATGAACCCGCGCTCCAGACCCAGGACAGCCAGCCCGACGGCGCCTTTCGCCAGCTTCTGGAACTGAAGGAAGTCTTCGACGGGCTCGGAGGCAACGCCGTTCTCGCGGAGCAGGTTGCCGAGTCTTTCGCGGCTGCCCCGGGTCCAGGCCGCGAGCAGCGGCCGGTGGCCGCGCGCGGCTAGCGCCTTCGCATGCTCGCCATAGGCGGCGAAGACGTTCTTTCCCTCGGCGCGCACATCCGCGAAGAGCCGGCCGGGCCGGGCGCCGGCATCCACCACGCCGGGCAGGTCGGAGGCCGGCGCGAAGGGGACGAAGCGCATCACCGTGGGCTCGGCCAGCATCGCCTCCCACGCGTCGAGATCGAGATACAGCCGGTCGGGCGGCGCGGGGCGATACGGCATCTCGCCTTCGCGCGTGCCGCCGCGCCGCGCCTCGTAGTGGTCGGCGATCATCTCCATCCGTACCGCCAGCGCGTCCTCGGCCTGGTGGTCGAAGGAGACGGTCGCGTCCTCGCCGAGATGGTCGACCAGCGTCTCCATCGCCGCATGGAACAAGCCGGCCCAGTGTTCCATGCCGGGATGCTTCCGGCCGGCGCTGACCGAGACATAAAGCGGGTCTTCCGCCGCGGCGGCGCCGAACAGCTCGCGATAGGCGCTGCGGAAGCGGGAGATGGAATCGGCGTCGAGGAAGATCTCGCCCACCGGCCGCAGCGTCAGGCTTTCCAGCCTCTCGCCGCTGCGCTGGGTGGCGGTGTCGAAGCGCCGCAGATCCTCGATCTCGTCGCCGAACAGGTCGAGACGGACGGGCTCGCCCTCGCCGGCCGGGAACAGGTCCACGATGCCGCCGCGCATGGCGTATTCGCCATGCTCCATCACCGTGCCGGTGCGGTGGTAGCCGTTCGCTTCCAGGAACGCCGCCAACGCCTGCGGATCCTGCCTTCCGCCGCGCCTGAGCGCGAGCGTCGCGCCCCGGAAGGCCGCGCGCGGCGGCACCTTCTGGACCAGGGCGTTCACGGTGGTCAGCAGGATGCGCGGCGTCGGTGTCTTCTCGGCCAGCCGCGTCAGGGTCGCGACGCGTTCCGCGACGATCTCCGGGTTGGGCGAGGCGCGGTCGTAGGGCAGGCAATCCCAGGCGGGGAAGCGCAGCACCTCGAAGTGGGGAGCGAAGAAGGCGAGCGCCTCCGCCATCCGCGCCATGCGCGCATCGTCGCGGCAGACATGCAGCACCGGGTTGCGCGTCTCGGCCCGGCGGCGGGCGAGCAGCAGCGCGTCGAAGCCCTCGGGCGCGCCATGGACGAGGATCGTGTCCATCTAGGTGGGCGCCCTGCCTGCAAGGCCCTCTCCACCCGCAGGGGGGAGAGGGTTGGGTGAGGGGGGCGCGCAGACCGAGACAGCCCACGCCATCATGCGCTGCGCGCAGCCCCCCTCACCTGCTCCGTCTAGGCGCTGCGCGCCAAGGCTGCGCGCTGTCGAGCGCCCTTGGCGCTCGCCCCCCCCTCCGAGGGGAGAGGGATGAAGCTGAGGACGATGCATCAGCGCAGATCCGGCGGTACGCCGGCGCCCGTGCCGCCGCATTCCAGTGCCATCCGTTCCAGCATCGGCGTGGTGACATGGGCGGGGATGGCGCGGCGGCCGGAGAGCCAGTCGGCCAGGTCCACGTCGGGCAGTTCCAGCACGGCTTCCAACTCGTCCAGCTCGCCGTCCGTGAAACCGGCGATGTTGCGCTTCACGAAGCCGCCGATCATCAGGTCGGCCTCCTTCGTACCGCGGTGCCAGGCACGGAACAGCAGGCGCTTGCGGCGGGGGGAGAGGGAGTCGGGGTCTGGCTCGTCTGGCATGTCGGCTTGGGCGCTCGCCGGTGCGATATAGGGGTGCATGGGAATCCTGTCAGCCCGACGCGGCACATGGCTGAACTGACGGACGCCGGGGCGGCCGCCGGGTTGCTCGCGCCGCTCGAGAGCCTGGAAGGCGTCGGCCCCACCCTCGCCCGCCTGCTGGAGGAGGCGACCGGCGGCGAGCGGGTTCTGGACCTGCTGCTGCACCTGCCCGAGCGCGTCATCATCCGCCGCCGAGTCGCCAGCCCGGAGGAAGCGCCGCTCGACCAGGATTGCGTGCTGGAGGTGGAGGTGAAGAGCCTGCGCGCCGCGCGCGCCCGCTCCACCGGCCGACCCTATGTGGAGGTGAAGGCGGTCTCCGGCGGCTGGCCGCTGACCATCCGCTACATGAACGGCCGCCTGCCCTGGATCCAGAAGCTGCTGCCGGCCGGGTCCTTCCGCTTCCTCGCCGGGCGGGTGCTGGCGGAGGGCAGCCGGGGCTGGGCTATGCTGAACCCGCTCAGCGCGGAACGGCCGGAGGCGCTGCCGCTGGCGGAGCCGGTCTGGCCCCTGGTGCGCGACCTGACGCCGAAGCGCCTGCGCGCCGCGATGGACGCCGCGCTCTCGCGCCTGCATCCCCTGCCGGAATGGGCGGACCTGCCCTTGCTGGCGCGGGAAGGCTGGCCCGCCTTCGACGTCGCCATCCGCACCCTGCAACGCCCGACCGGCCCCCTGCCCCACGCGCCAGGCCGGCGGCTGGCCTACGACGAGTTGCTGGCCAGCCAGGTCGCGATCGCCCTGGTGCGGCGGCGCCAACGCAACCGGCCGGGCCGTGCCCTGCCCGGGACGGGCGCGCTGCAGGAGGCGGCGCTGGCCGCCTTCGGGCACAGCCTGACGCCCGGCCAGGCGCAGGCTCTGGCGGAGATCGGCGCCGACATGGGCGCACCGCGCCGGATGCTGCGACTGCTGCAGGGCGATGTGGGCGCGGGCAAGACCCTCGTGGCGGTGCTGGCGATGCTGCGCGCGGTCGAATCCGGCGCGCAGGGCGCGCTGATGGCACCCACCGAACTGCTGGCGCGGCAGCACCTGCGGACGCTGGTGAAGCTCTGCCACCCGGCCGGCGTCGAGGTCCGGCTGCTGACCGGCAGCATCAAGGGCGCCGAGCGGAAGGAGGTGCTGCGCGGCCTCGCCTCCGGCCGTATCGGCATCGTCGTCGGCACCCATGCGCTGTTCCAGGATGCGGTGGCCTTCCACGACCTCGGCCTCGCGATCGTGGACGAGCAGCACCGTTTCGGCGTGGCGCAGCGGCTGATGCTGGCGAACAAGGGCCGCGACGCGGACATGCTGGTGATGACCGCCACGCCCATCCCGCGCACGCTGCTGCTGACGCAATGGGGCGAGATGGCCGTCTCCCGTCTGGAAGGGAAGCCGGCGGGGCGGCAGCCCATCACCACCCGCATCGTCTCCCAGGAGCGCCTGCCCGACGTGGTCGAGCGCCTCGGCGAGGCGCTGGCGCGCGGCGAGCGCGCCTATTGGGTGGTGCGCGCCATCTCCGGCGGCGAGAGCGATGATTCCGTCGCCGCCGAGGACCGCTTCGCCGAGTTGTCCGCCCGCTTCCCCGGCCAGGTCGGCATGGCGCATGGCCTGCAGGACATGCCCGTCCGCGAGCAGGCGCTGGCCGATTTCGCCGCCGGCCGCACGAAGCTGCTGGTCGCCACCACGGTGGTCGAGGTCGGCGTGGACGTGCCGGAAGCGACGATCATGCTGATCGAGCAGGCCGAGCGCTTCGGCCTCGCCGCCCTGCACCAGCTGCGCGGCCGCGTCGGGCGCGGTCAGAAACCATCATCCTGCCTGCTGGTGCATTCCGAGGGCCTGTCGGAGTCGGAAAAGCGCCGGCTGCTGGTGCTGCGCGACACCGAGGACGGATTCCTGATCGCCGAGGAAGACCTGCGCACCCGCGGCGGCGGCGACGTTTTGCGGGAGCGGCAATCGGGCATGCAGGGCGGCCGCCTGCTCGACCCACGGGAGGACCCGGACGAGTTCGGCCGCCTGACCCAGATCGCCCATCGCGACGCCCAGGCGCTGCTGGACCGTGACCCGGACCTGGCCTCGCCGCGCGGCCAGGCGGCGCTGACGCTGCTGGCGCTGTTCGGGCACGACCCCACGCTGGCGCGGCTGGATGCCGGATGAGCGCAACCTGTGGGCGCGCCGGGTGTTTGGCCGCACCATGGATCCCGCCAGCCTCGTCGGCTACGCCGCCACGCTCTGCTCCGTCACCAGCTTCGTCCCGCAGGCCTGGAAGGTGATCCGCACGCGCGACACGGCCGCGATCTCGTTGCGCATGTATGCGATCACCGTGCTCGGCTTCGCCCTCTGGCTGACCTACGGGATCCTTCTCGGCCAGTGGCCGCTGATCCTGACCAATGCCGTCTGCCTGCTGCTCTCGGGCTTCATCCTGGCCATGAAGCTGCTGCCGCGGCGCCAGCGCCGGGCGGTCGCTGCGGCGCTCGACCCCGCCCGAGGCGGCTGAACGCGACGTAACCCCCCGAAACACTTCGGAAAACCCTGCCGCGCGCGCGGGGGTTGCAAGCCCGGCGCGGCGCGCTTAATCGCCCCAGCCGGGGAAGACTGGGGACGCGCCTTGACCGCCTTGATCGAGATCGAGCGCCTCACGAAGCGCTTCGGGGCCTTCACGGCCGTGGACGATGTCTCCTTCACCGTGTCGAAGGGCGAGGTGCTGGGCTTCCTCGGCCCGAACGGCGCGGGCAAGTCCACCACCATGCGCATGCTGGCCGGTTTCATGACGCCGACCGCCGGGACCGCGCGCATCTGCGGCGACGACGTGGTGGACAAGCCGGTGGCCGCGAAGCGCCATCTCGGCTTCCTGCCGGAAGGCGCGCCGACCTATCCCGAGATGACCGTCACGGGTTTCCTGCGCTTCTGCGGCCGGGCGCGCGGCTTTCACGGCAGCGCGCTGGCCGACCGCGTGACCCGCGCGATGCACCTCACCCAGCTCGAAGGCGTGCGGCTGCAGCCCGTGGAGACGCTCTCCAAGGGCTTCAAGCGCCGCGTCGGCCTCGCCGCCGCGCTGCTGCACGATCCGCCCGTGCTGGTGCTGGACGAGCCGACCGACGGCCTCGACCCCAACCAGAAGCACGAGGTCCGCAACCTGATCCGCGCCATGGCGCCGGACAAGGCGATCGTCATCTCCACCCACATCCTGGAGGAGGTCTCGGCCGTCTGCAGCCGCGCGGTGATCATCGCCCGCGGGCGGGTGGTGGCCGATGCGACGCCGGCGGAGCTCGCCGCGCGCGGGCCGAGCATGGATGCGGTGTTCCGCGAACTCACGCTGAGCGAAGCCCCGCGGGAGGCGGCCTGACCATGGGTGGCGTGCTCACCGTCTTCCGCCGCGAGCTGGCGGGCTATTTCGCGACACCGGTCGCCTACGTCTTCATCGTCATCTTCCTGGTGCTGGCCGGCGCGCTGACCTTCACGATCGGGAACTTCTTCACCCGCGGCCAGGCGGACCTGCAGCCCTTCTTCACCTTCGTCCCCTGGCTGTTCCTGTTCCTGGTGCCGGCACTGACGATGCGGCTCTGGGCCGAGGAACGCCGGCTCGGCACCATCGAGCTGCTGCTGACGCTGCCCATCGCGCAGTGGCAGGCGGTGGTCGGGAAGTTCCTGGCGGCCTGGGCCTTCTGCGCCATCGCGCTGCTGCTGACCTTCCCGCTGGTGATCACCGTCAACATCCTGGGCGAGCCGGACAACGGCGTGATCGCCACGGGCTATCTCGGCTGCCTGATGGTCGCGGGCGCCTTCCTGGCGGTAGGGGCCGCGATCTCCGCGCTGACCAAGAACCAGGTGATCGCCTTCGTGCTGGCCGTCGCGGCCTGCTTCTTCCTGACGGCCGCGGGCACGCCGGTGGTGACGGAGTTCCTCTCGCAGCGCGTGCCGCAAATGGCCGACATCGCGCGCGCCATCAGCGTGACGGATCGCCTCGGCGGCTTCTCGCGCGGCATCATCGCGGCGCGGGACGTGATCTTCTTCGCCTCCTTCATCGGCTTCTTCCTCTTCGCCAACACCGTCGCGGTGGACCAGAGGAAGGCGGACTGATCCCATGAGCAGCACCACCACTCCCGCTCCTGGCCCCGCACCCCGGGGCAAGCGCGGCCTCTCCGCCCTCGTCGCGCTGCTGCTTGCGGCTATCCTCGCCGTGGGCGTGAACATGCTGGCGGACCGGCTGCTGCCCAGCGCCCGCCTCGATCTCACCCAGAACCGGCTCTACACGCTGTCCGACGGCACGGCGCAGGTGCTGCGCGGGCTCAACGACCCGATCACGCTGCGCCTGTTCTATTCGCGCCGCCTGGGTGCGGAGATCCCGGCCTATGGCGCCTATGCGGACCGCGTGCGCGCCATGCTCGACGAATACGTCGCGGTGGCCGGCGGCAGGCTGCGCCTGGAAGTGCTCGACCCGGAGCCCTTCTCCGAGACCGAGGACCGCGCCCAGGCGCTCGGCCTGCAGGGCGTGCCGGTGGACCAGTCCGGCGAGCAGGTCTGGTTCGGCCTGGTCGGCACCAATCTGCTGGATGACGAGCGCACCATCCCCTTCTTCCAGCCGGACCGCGAGCGCTTCCTGGAATACGACCTGACGCGGCTGGTGTGGGAATTGTCCAACCCGACGCGCCCGGTGCTGGGCGTCATGTCCTCGCTGCCGCTGAACGGCGATCCGCGGGCGCTGATGATGCGCCAGCCCGGCGTTGGCCAGCCCTATGTCGTGATGAACCAGCTGCGTCAGTTCTACACGGTGCGCGACGTGCCGCTGGACGCGCAGGTGATCGAGCCGGACGTGCAGGTGCTGCTGGTGGCGCATGCGCAGAACCTCTCGGACGCCACCCAATACGCCATCGACCAGTTCGTCATGCGCGGCGGGCGGCTGATCGTGATGGTGGACCCGCACAGCGAGAGCCAGGCCTCCCGTCCCTCCCCCGGCCAGCCACCGGCGCGCGACACCGCCAGCAACCTCGACCGGCTGCTGAACGCCTGGGGGATCGAGGCGCCGTCGAACCAGGTGGTGCTGGACCAGCGCGGCGCCTGGCGCGTGCGCGCCGATCCGCGCGACCGCATCCAGGCGGTGGACTACCTCGCCTGGTTCAACGTGCCGCAGGCCGGTCTTTCCAACAGCGAGATCGCGACGGCGCAGCTTTCCCAGGTGACCGTCGCCTCGGCCGGCGAGGTGCGGCGGCGCGAGGGTGCGAGCATCGAATTCGTGCCGCTCATTACCTCCAGCGAGCGCACCCAGATGGTGGATGCCGCCCGCGTGCGGCAGGAGCCGAGCCCGGCGCGGCTGCTGGCGGAATTTGCGCCGGATGGCCGCGCGCGGGTGATCGCGGCGCGCGTGCGCGGCCCGCTCAATTCGGCCTTCGAAGGCCCGCCCCCGCCGCCCGAGGGCGCCGAGCGGCCCGAAGACTTTCCGGCGCATCGGGCCCGCACGGAAGGCCCGGCGAACCTGGTCGTCGCGAACGACGCCGACATCCTGGAGGACCGGTTCTGGGTCCGCGTGCAGGATTTCTTCGGCCAGCAGGTCAGCACGCCCTTCAGCGACAACGGCGCGCTGGTTATCAACCTGGCCGACAGCATGGCGGGCGGCGAGGCGCTGGTCGGGCTCCGCTCGCGCGGCGAATCGCTCCGCCCCTTCGAGATGGTCGAGGACATCCGCCGCGGCGCGGAGGCGCAGTTCCGCCAGACCGAGCGCGGCCTGCAGGAGCGCCTGGAAGCCACCGAACGCCGCCTGCGCGAGCTGCGCCAGGGCCCGCAGGGCCAGCAGGCGAGCGCGGTGATCACGCCCGAGCAGCGTGCCGAGATCGACCGAGCGCGGGAGGAGATCCGCCGGACCCGCGGCGAGCTGCGCCAAGTGCAGCTCGAACTCCGCCGCGACATCGAGGGGCTGGAAAACCGCCTGCGGCTGCTCAACATCGTGCTGGTGCCAGCGCTGCTGACGGTCTTCGCCATCGGCCTCGGCATCGTCCGGGCACGCCGCCGCGCGGGAGCCCGGGCATGAACCGCCGCACCATCCTGCTGCTCGGGACCGCCGCCGCAGCGACCGTCGGCGCCGCCATCATGCTGACGCCCGACCGCACGGAGCCGCCGGTCTCGACGGCGACGCCGCTCGCCTTCCCCGGCCTCGCGCCGCGGCTGGCGAATGCCGCGAGGATCGAGGTGACGCGCCATGACGGCACGCTGACCGTCAACCGCGAGGGCGAGGCCTGGGTGCTGCCCGCCAAGGCCGGCCATCCGGTTCGCCCCGAGAAGGTACGCGAATTGCTCGTCGGCCTGACCGAGCTGCGCCTGACCGAGCCGCGCACGGCCAACCCGGAGCTGCTGGAGCGTCTCGGCGTCGAGGATCCGACAAAGCAGGGCGCCACATCCTCCCTGCTGCGCGTGCTGGATGCGCAGGGCGGCGTGATCGCGGAGCTGATCATCGGCCGGCGGCGGATGCGCGTGCAGGGCAACGTGCCGGAAAGCGTCTATGTCCGCCGCCCCGGCGAGGCGCAGGCCTGGCTGGCCGAAGGCCGGCTGCCCATCGACTCCGACCCCAATCTCTGGATCGACCGCGACATCGCGAACATCCCGCGCGAGCGCGTGCGCGCCGCCGAGATCGAGCGCGTGGGCGAGCCGCGCCTGGTGCTGCGCCGCGGCGGCGAGCCGGATGGCACGATGGCCGTGGTGGAGCCCGCCGAGACGCCGGAGCTCGACGAGATCAGCCTGGACGAGGTCGGACGCGCCTTCGAGTTCCTAACCTTCCTCGACGTGCAGCGCGCCGCCGACATCCCCGGCGAGAAGATCGGCGAGGCGCGCTTCGCGCTCACCGACGATCTCCGCATCGCCGTGGTCGCGCACAAGGACGGCGAGAATCTCTGGGTGCGGCTGTCCGCCGAGGGCGGCGAGGAAGGGCAGCGGCTGAACGCGCGCTGGCAGGGCTGGGCCTACCAGGTCGGCCAGTGGAAGGAGAAGGCCTTCGTCCCGCGCCTCGCCGACCTGGTGAAGGAGCAGCGCGCGCCGGCGCCGGATCAGGCGCCCGCGGCCGAGGCCCCGGCCACGCCTGGCACGGCCGCGCAGCCGGCACCGCCGGCGCAGCAGCCGAATTGAGCGGCAACCCGCGCGAATACCCGACCCGCCCCTGGGTCGGCATCGGCGTGCTGGTCTTCCGGGGCGCCGATGTGCTGCTGGTCCGTCGCGGCCGGCCGCCGCGCATGGGCGAATGGTCGCTTCCCGGCGGCGCGCAGCGCCTCGGCGAGCGCGCCGAGGAGACGGCACGACGAGAACTGCTCGAGGAAGCCGGCGTCGAGGTCGGACCACTCGAGCTGCTCGCCGTGGTGGATGCGATCACGCCCGGCGAGGCCGGCGCCGGCCCGCGCTTCCACTACACGATCATCGACTTCGTGGCGGCGTGGGAAGCGGGCGAGCCGCGACCCGGCGGCGACGTGACGGAGGTGGCGTGGTGCGACAGCGCACGCCCCGACAGCTTCGGCCTGTGGCCCGAGGCACTGCGCGTCATCGCGCTCGCGCGGCGCCGCCTCGGCCTCGACTGATCAGGCCGCGCTCTCGCCCCAGGACGCGCGCTTGCGGTAGAGCGTGGACGGGCTGACGCCCAGGAAGGCCGCGGCCTTCGGGATGTTGCCGTCGCAGAGCAGCACCGCGCGCTCGATCGCCTCGCGCTCCACATCGGCGAGCGGGCGGATCAGCCGCGCCGGATCGCCCGAGGGCGGTTGCGGCGCGGGCAGCACGGCAATGGGCGCGGACGGCGGCGGTGTTTCGGTGGCCGCTTGTGCCGCAGGCTCCGGTGCGGCGATGCGCAGCGGCAGCATCGCCGCCTCCACCCATTGGCCGCTGTTCAGCACGACAGCCGTGCGCACCGCATTCTCGAGCTCGCGCACATTGCCCGGCCAGCGATGCGTCAGCAGCGCAGCCTTCGCGTCCTCGGTGAAGCCGCGGAAGGGCTTCGCTTCCTCGGCCGCGCTGCGCGCCAGCATCGCCTCGGCGATCGCGACCACGTCCTCGCCGCGCTCGCGCAGCGGCGGCAGGCGCACCGGCACGACATGCAGGCGGTAGTACAGATCCTCGCGGAAGCGGCCGGCCTTCACCTCCTCCAGCGGGTCGCGGTTGGTGGCGCAGACGAAGCGCACATCCGTCCGCCGCGCCTGGGTGCTGCCGACCGGCTGGAAGGTGCCGGACTGGATGAAGCGCAGCAGCTTGCCTTGCAGCGAGAGGTCCATCTCGCAGAGCTCGTCGAGGAACAGCGTGCCGCCATCGGCCGCCTGCGCCGCGCCGATGCGGTCCGCGACGGCGCCCGTGAAGGCGCCGCGGACATGCCCGAAGATCTCGCTTTCGATCAGGTCCTTCGGGATGGCGGCGCAGTTGATCGCGATGAAGGGGCCGGCATGGCGCGGCGAGAGCTTGTGCACCGCCTCCGCCGCCAGTTCCTTGCCGGTGCCGCTCTCGCCGGTGATGAAGACGGTGGCGCGGGACTGCGCCGCGGTCTCCAACACGCGATAGACCGCCTGCATCGCCGGCGCGGCGCCGACGAAGCCCTGGAAGTTGCTGCGCGGCCGCGCGGCGGTCAGGTCGCGCACCTCCCGCTTCAGTGCCGCGCGTTCCAGCGCATTGGAGAGCGTGACGGCCAGGCGCTCGGCGGCGAAGGGCTTCACCAGGAAGTCGGCGGCGCCGCTGCGCATCGCCTCCACCGCCGTCGTCACGCTGCCATGCGCGGTCATGACGATCACGGGGATGTCCGGCGTGTCGCGGCGCAGCGTGCGCAGCACCGAAAGCCCGTCGCCGTCCGGCAGGCGGAGGTCGAGCAGCACGGCATCGGGCGGATCGGCGGCGGCGCGCTTCGTCGCCTCCGCCGCGGTGCGTGCATGCTCCGCGGCATGGCCGGCGCCGCGCAGGTATTCGGCATAGACCGCCGCGAGCGAGGCGGTGTCCTCCACCAGCAGGATGCGGGCGCGCGACTCAGCCATGGCGTCTCCGCCGGCGCCGCAGGATGCCGATGACCAGCAGCAGGTCGCCGAGGACGAACGGAATCACCCAGGCCGGCGCGGTCAGCACCGGCAGGAAGACCAGGTCCCAAAGCTCCGGCGCGATCCGCCGCTGCACGCCGGCCTGCAGCGTGTTGAGGAAGGGCGGGTAGAGTTCGAAGATCAAGGCCCCGAGCGGCGTCCAGGGGCCGAACCAGATGGCAATGCCGCCCGCCAGGGCCAGCAGCATTGCCGCCAGGATGATCACGCCCAGAGCCGTTCGTTCTGCAGGTTGGTGTAGAGCGAGGCGACGAACTCGCCATAGCCGTTGAAGATCTGCGTCGGCACGCGCTCCCCAGTGCCGATCAGGCGCTCGGTCGCCTGGCTCCAGCGGGGATGCGGCACCTCCGGGTTCACATTCGCCCAGAAGCCGTACTCGTTGCCCTGCAGCGTCTCCCAGAAGCTTTTCGGCCGCTCGTCGGTCAACGTGATGCGGGCGAGCGACTTGCCGGACTTGAAGCCGTATTTCCATGGGAAGACGATGCGGAACGGCCCGCCATTCTGCGCCGGCAGCGGGCGGCCATAGATGCCGGTGACGATGAAGGTCAGCTCGTTCGCCGCTTCCTCGACCGTGCAGCCCTCGATATGCGGCCAGGGGTACCAGCTCTGCCGCAGGCCCACCATGGAATCCGGCCGCTGCGCCGTCTCCAGGCGCACATACTTCGCCGAGCCGAGCGGCTTCACGATCTCCAGCAGCTTGGAGAGCTGGAAGCCGGTCCAGGGCACCGTCATCGCCCAGGCCTCGACACAGCGCAGGCGATAGACGCGCTCCTCCAGCCCGATGCGCTTCATCAGGTCGTCTACGGCGAATTCGCCGGGCTGCTCGACCATGCCGTCCACCTTCACCGTCCAGGGGCTGGTCGGCATGCGCTGGGCGGTCGGCCAGATGTCCTTGTTCGAGCCGAATTCGTAGAAATTGTTGTAGGTGACGGGGTCGCGCTCGGGCGTCAGGGCGCGGCCCGGCTGGTAGCGCGGGTTGCGCATTGCCGGCGGCAGGTCCGGCAGGTCCGCCGGGTTGCGCTGCCAGGGATCGTTGGAGGAGCGGCCGCGGCCGAACAGCCACTGCGCCTGCGCCTCGGCCGAGAGCATCACTCCCGCGCCGGCGGCGGCCATCAGCGCGCGGCGGTTCAGCGCGACATGTTCGGGCGTTGCGGCATGGTCCGGCAGTTCCCAGCCACGCTTGCGATGGATGCGCATGGTCCTCTCCGCGTTCGGGCGGCCAACCCGGATAAGGTTCTGTCGGCTTCCCCCCGCGTCAAGGCGCGGGGCGGGGAAGGATCGCCGTCGGCGGCTGTCCGGGCCGGGTCTCGACGCGGAAGACGCGATACCGTTCGGCCTCGATGCCGTGCCGGGCACGGACCAGCGAGCCCTCAATGCGGCGGACGGGCTCGGCCTCGGGCCAGTCCGGCGCGCTGTCCCGTCTTTCGCTCTGCACCAGCATGCCGGTTACGCCGGGGATCGGGCGCGGCAGGTTGAAAAGTGTCCATCTCGGGTTCAGCGCCATCACCGGCACCCCGGGCGGCAGCCGCAACGCGAGTTGCGAGGCCAGGCCGTATTCCTCGGCGGCGACGAAGCCGGCGCCGATGCGCCGCCGCTCGGCCTCGACGGCGGCGGCGAAATCGTCCCAGCCGCCAAGGCGGGCGAGCGTCGGGTCCTGGCGGCGCGGCAGCGGGAGGGGCGCGAAGGCGGACTGAATGTAGGCGCCGAGCGCGAGCACGGCGCCGAGCGCGAGCGCCGGCCGCCGCCAGCCCAGCAGCCGGCGCGGCGTGAAGGACGCGGCGGCGATGCAGGCGGCGGGGTACAGGATGGCGGGCCAGTTGCCCTGCACCCGGCTGCCGGTTGCCTGCCAGAGGAAGATCGCGGTCCCCGGCAGCACCATCGCCGCCAGCAGGCCCGCCCCGGCATCGCCGCGCCGCCACCAGGCGGCGACCGCCAGCCCGAGGCCCGCGACACAGAGGATGAAGACCAGCGGCGTGGCCAGCCCGAACTGGCTGCCGATCAGCTCGCCCAGGAAGCGGAAGGTGACGCCCGGCGCGTCCACGCCGGCCCGGCCGCCCTGCTTGGCGAAGCTCGCCCAATCATGCGCGGCGTTCCAGAGGATCACCGGGGCGAACACCACCGCCGCCAGAACGCCGCCGGCATAGAGCCGCCAGTCCCGCCACCAGCGCCAGGCGGGGCGGGACATGAGCAGCCAGGCCACTGCGCCCGCGCCGAGCAGCACCGCGGTGTATTTGGACAGCAGCGCCAGGCCGCAGAACAGCCCGAAGGCCAGCCACCAGCGCCCATCGCCATCCGTATGCAGCCGCGCCAGGGCCCAGAGCGCGGCGCACCAGAACACCAGCAGCGGCGTGTCCGGCGTGGCGAGGATGCCGCCGACGCCGACGACCAGCGTGGCGTTGAACAGCGCGGCCGCCCAGGCGCCGGGGCGCTGCGCCGGGAACAGGCGGTTGGCCGCATCCGCCAGCGCCAAGCTGGCAAGGGCGATGCCGATCGGCCCGAGCAGGCGGATGCCGAAGGCGGTCTCGCCCGCCAGCAGCGTGCCCGCCCGGATGAAGACGGCGATCATCGGGGGGTGATCGAGATAGCCGGGCTGTAGCACGCGCGACCACACCCAATAGTACGCCTCGTCCGGCGCGAGCGGCGTGATCGCGGCGACGACCAGCCGCAGCGCGGTGACCGCCAGCAGGGCAGCGCCCCAGGCGCTCATCCCTCAGCGCGTCCGCCAGACCAGGGTGGAGGAGACGGCGTAGTTCCAGACCACGGTGATGAGCGCGCCCGCCGCCCCGGCCAGGCCCCAGGCCAGCACGCCGTCGCGGACCAGCAGGTTCGCGATGCCGACATTCGCCGCCGCGCCGATGCCGCAGACCAGGTAGAACAGCACCAGCCCGCGCCACAGCGCCGCGCCGCGCAGCCGCGCATCGCGATAGGTGATGCGGTTGTTCAGGACGAAGTTCGCCGTCATCGCCACCAGCGTCGCGCCCCATTGCGCCAGGCCGAAGGCGAAGCCTGCGAACACCAGGGTGGCCAGCGCGGCCATGTGCACCAGCACGCCGACCGCGCCGACGGCCGCGAAGGCGACGAAGCGCAGCGGCACGAGGCCGCCCGTCAGCTTGTCCAGCAGCAGGCCCGCGAATTCCATCAGGACCGTCGCGTCGAGCTTGGAATCGCCATGCTCGCGCGCCCGGAAGCTGTAGGGGACCTCGACGATCCTGACTGTCCTCGGCACGGTCAGCAGCAGGTCGAGCAGGATCTTGAAGCCGCGCCCCGTCAGCCTTGGCGCCGCCTGTTCCACCAGGTCGCGCCGCAGCAGGAAGAAGCCGCTCATCGGGTCGGCGACGGTGACGGGCAGCAGCGCCTGCGCCAATCGCGTGCCGGCATCGGAGAGCGCGCCGCGGGCAGCCGAGAAGCCTTCCGACGCCGCCCCGCCCGCGACATGGCGCGAGCCGATGGCGATGTCGGCGCCCTGCTCCACCGCGCGCAGCATGGCGGGCAGGATCGTCTCGTCATGCTGCAGGTCGCCATCCATCACGGCGACGAAGGGGGAGGAGACGGAGAGCATCCCCTCGATGCTGGCAGAGGCAAGGCCGCGCCGCCCGACGCGGCGGATGCAGCGGATGCGGGGATCGCGCGCGGCGATGGCGCGGACCTCCGCCGTGGTGCCGTCGGGGCTGTCGTCGTCGACGAACACGGCTTCCCAGGCGATCCCCGCCAGGGCCGCATCCAGCCGCTGGACCAGCGGCACAACGTTCGCCGCCTCGCGGAAGACCGGTATGACGATCGCGAGGCGGGCCGGCAGGACGGAGGACTCGATCACCCCTGCCCCATACCGCCGGACGCGCCGGCGGGAAACGGCGCGCCGGCGGCCAGGGCCCCGGCCGCCGGGGAGGTCAGCCCACCATGCGCTCCGCCAGGGCCATCAACAGCACCGCCAAGATCGCCGTGCCGGCGATCAGCGGGAAGGTCCAGGGCATCTGCGGCGGATGACGGTCGTCGTGGTTCGGATGCAGGATTTTCATGCCGGGCCGAACTCATGGCAGCCTCGGCAGTTCGTGAAGATTCCGCGCTGACAACGCTGCGCTTATGAGCCCGGTGGGACTCGAACCCACGACCCCATGATTAAAAGTCACGTGCTCTACCGGCTGAGCTACGGGCTCGTCCTGCCGACCGCGGAACGGGCCGGCGCAGCGCCGGCTTTAGGCGTCCGCCGCAGGGGTGCTGTCAACCCCGCCGGCCCCTTCCGCGGGCTTCTCCGCCTCGGCCGCAGGTGCCGCCGCGGTGCCGGGCTTCATGGACTTCACCACGTCCGGCTCCCGCACCATGCCGTTCGGGCCGCCCCCGCGCTTGATCTTGTCCACCACATCCATGCCGGAGACCACACGGCCCCAGATGGTGTACTGGCCGTCCAGGCTCGGCGCCGGGGCGAACATGATGAAGAACTGGCTGTTCGCGCTGTTCGGGTTGTTGGTGCGCGCCATGCCGCAGGTGCCGCGCATGAAGCGGGCCTTGCCGGGCGGGCTGAATTCCGCCGGCAGATCGGGCAGGTCGGAGCCGCCGGTGCCCGTGCCCGTGGGGTCGCCGCCCTGCGCCATGAAGCCGTCGATCACGCGGTGGAAGGGCGTGCCGTCGTAGAAGCCGCGCGCGGCGAGCGCCTTGATCTGCTCGACATGCTTCGGTGCGAGATCAGGCAGCAGCTCGATCGTCACCGTGCCGTCCTTGAGCTCCAGCAGCAGGGTGTTCTCTGGGACGGGGCTTGCTTCGCTCATCGGGTCGGTCCTGCTGTTCGTGTCCTGGTGCAACGCATCGGCCGAAGCCGGCAACCTATAGGCTCAGCCGATATCGGCTGCTACCCGCATGCGGCGGATGCGGTCGGGCGGCGGCGGCACCATGCCGGACTGGCCAACGCCGCGCTTGATCTTGTCCACTGCCTCCATGCCGGAAACGACGCGGCCCCAGATGGTGTACTGGCCGTCCAGGAAGGGGGCGGGGGCGAACATGATGAAGAACTGGCTGTTCGCCGAGTTGGGATTCTGTGCCCGCGCCATGCCGCAGGTGCCGCGCAGGAACCGCGCGCGGCTCGCCGGGACGAACTCGGCCGGCAGGTCGGGCAGCGGCGAGCCGCCGGTCCCGGTGCCGGTGGGGTCGCCGCCCTGCGCCATGAAGCCCTCCATCACGCGGTGGAAGGGCGTGTTGTTGTAGAAGCCCTGGCGCGTCAGCGTGCGCATCCGCTCGACATGGCGCGGCGCGAGCTCCGGCAGCATAAGGATGCGCACCTCGCCGTCCTTCAGCTCCATCACCAGCGTGTTCTCGGGATTGGTGGGCTGCGCCTGGGCGCGAGCCACGGCCGGCAGCGCGAAGGTGGCGCCAATCAGCGCGCGACGACGGAAGGAAAGCATCATTCGGCGGCGTCCTTGTTGCGGCGCACGCGGGCCAGCGTGCGCTCCAGGGTGAGCGGCGTCACGAAGGTGGAGATGTCGCCCCCGAGAATCGCGATCTCCTTCACGAAGCGCGAGGAGATGAACTGGTTCGTCTCGCTGGCCATCAGGAAGACGGTCTCGATCTCCGGGTCCAGGCGGCGGTTCATGCCGGTCATCTGGAACTCGTAGTCGAAATCGGTCACGGCGCGCAGGCCGCGCAGGATCATCTGCGCGCCAACTTCCTTCGCGAAGCCGATCAGCAGGCCGGTGAAGGGCTGCACCACCACCTCGCAGCCCGTGCGCTGCGCGATGCGGTCGGTCTCCGCGCGGACCAGCTCCACCCGTTCCTCGAGCGGGAAGAGCGGCCCCTTCCCTGCATTGATCGCGACGCCGACCACCAGCCGGTCCATCAGCCGCGCGGCGCGGCCGATCACGTCGAGATGGCCGTTGGTCACCGGGTCGAAGGTGCCGGGATAGAGGCCGATGCGCTGCCTGCTCATTGCGGGTCGGGTTCCGTGTTGCCGGGCGCCGCGGCATCGCCGCCATTCGCCGCCTCTTCCTCCTCCATCACCGGGAAGCAGGAGGTGACGCGCTCGCCGTCGTCGAGCCGCAGCAGCGTGACGCCCTGCGCGGTGCGGCCGGTGATGCGCACCTGGTCTGCCGGCAGGCGGATGAGGCGCCCGGCGTCCGTGACCAGCATCACGTCGTCGCCCGCGCGCACCGGGAAGGTGGCCACCACCTCCCGCCCCGTGCGCGGCGTGAGGGTGATCCCGGTGATGCCCTGCCCGCCGCGGCCGGTCACTCGGTATTCGTAGGCCGAGCTGCGCTTGCCGAAGCCACGGTCGGTGACGGTGAGCACCACCTCCTCCGCCGCCTCCATCGCGTCCAGCTTCTCCTGCGGCACGACCTCTTCCTCGACCGCCTCGCCCACCGCCTCGACGGTCGGACCCTCGGCGCCGTTCGGCTCGGCCACGTCCTCCCCGGCCGCGCGGCGTTTCTGGGCCGCCCAGCGGAGATAGGTCAGGCGCTCGCCCGGGCTCGCCTCGACATGGCGCAGTACCGCCAGCGAGATCACCGCGTCGTCGCCGAGCAGGCGCAGGCCGCGCACGCCGGTGCTGTCGCGCCCGGCGAAGACGCGCAGCGTGTCGCTCTCCGCCTGGAAGCGGATGGCGCGGCCGCGGCGGGAGCCGAGCATCACATCGTCGCCCTCGCGGCAGGTCGCGACGCCGATCAGGCTGTCGCCCTCGTCAAGCTTCATCGCGATCAGGCCGGTCGCGCGGACATTGCGGAAGTCGCTCAGCTTGTTGCGCCGGACATTGCCGCCCGCGGTCGCGAAGACGAGGTGCAAATTCTCCCACAGCGTCTCGTCCTGCGGCAGCGGCAGCACGGCGGTCACAGATTCCTCCGCCTGCAGCTGGAGCACCTGGCGCAGGCTGCGTCCGCGACCCGTCGCGCCGCCTTCTGGCAGCTGCCAGACCTTCTCGCGGAAGGCGATGCCGCGGCTGGTGAAGAACAGCACCCATTGGTGCGTGTGGGCGACGAAGCTGCGGACGACGATGTCGTCCTCCCGCCGGCCGGCGGCGCTTCGGCCTCGCCCGCCGCGGTTCTGCGCGCGGAACACGTCGAGCCCGGTGCGCTTCACATAGCCGTCGCGCGTGATGGTGACGACCATGACGCCCGGCTCGATCAGGCTCTCGTCGTCCTGGTCGGCGACGCCGTCCACGATCTCCGTCATGCGCGGCGTGGCGATCTGCGCGCGCACGGCCAGCAGTTCCTGCGCCATCAGCTCCATCCGGCGCGGCCGGGAGCCGAGGATCTCCAGCAGCTCGCGGATGGTGGCGCCGACTTCCGACAGCTCCTGCGCGATCTTCTCGCGCTCGAGGCCCGTGAGGCGCTGCAGGCGGAGGTCGAGAATGCCGCGCGCCTGGTCTTCCGTCAGGCGGACCGTGCCGCCCTCGGTCAGCACGTTGCGATGGTCGTCCACCAGCGCCAGCAGCGGGCCGATATCGGCGGCCGGCCAGTCGCGCGCCATCAGCGCGACGCGCGCGGCGGCGGCATCCGGCGCGGCGCGGATCAGGGCGATCACCTCGTCGATGTTCGCCACCGCGACCGCCAGGCCGATCAGGTTGTGGCCGCGGTCGCGCGCCTTGTTCAGGCGGAAGCGGCTGCGCCGCGCGATCACCTCCTCGCGGAACCTGATGAAGGCGAGCAGCGCGTCCTTCAGCCCCATCTGACGCGGACGGCCTTCATCCAGCGCGACGAAGTTCACGCCGAAGGAGGTCTGCAGCTGGGTGAAGCGATAGAGCTGGTTCAGCACGACTTCCGGCGTCGCGTCCTTCTTCAGCTCGATGACGATGCGCAGCCCGTCGCGGTCGCTCTCGTCGCGCAGGTCGGAGATGCCCTCGATCGCCTTGGCGCGGACAAGCTCCGCGATCTTCTCGATCAGGCTCGCCTTGTTGACCTGGTAGGGGATCTCCGTGACGACGATCATGGACCGGCCGCCGCGCATCTCCTCGATGGTCGCGCGGGCGCGCAGCGGGATGGAGCCGCGGCCGGTCTCGAAGGCGGAACGGATGCCGGCGCGGCCGAGGATCAGGCCGCCGGTCGGGAAATCCGGGCCGGGGATGATCCGCATCAGGTCCACGAGCGGGGTGTCCGGCTCCTCGATCAGCTTCAACGTGGCGTCGATCACCTCGCCCGGGTTGTGGGTGGGGATGTTCGTCGCCATGCCGACGGCGATGCCGCCGGCACCGTTGACCAGCAGGTTCGGATAGGCCGCCGGCAGCACGCGCGGCTCCTCGGCCGATTCGTCGTAGTTCGGGACGAAGTCGACCGTGTCCTCCTCGATGCCTTCCAGCAGCGCGGCGGCGGAGCGCGCCAGGCGCACCTCCGTGTACCGCATCGCCGCCGGCGCATCGCCGTCCATGCTGCCGAAATTGCCCTGGCCGTCGATCAGCGGCACGCGCATGGAGAAGGGCTGCGCCATGCGCACCATCGCGTCGTAGATCGCGCTGTCGCCATGCGGGTGGTATTTGCCCATCACGTCGCCGACGACGCGAGCCGATTTCCGGTGCGGCTTGTCGGCCGTGTAGCCGGCCTCGTGCATGGCAAAGAGGATGCGCCGGTGCACCGGCTTCAACCCGTCCCGCGCATCGGGCAGCGCGCGCGAGACGATGACGGACATCGCGTAGTCCAGATAGGACCGCCGCATCTCCTCCTCGAGCCCGACGGGCGCGATGTCGGACGAGGCGTTCGGATCCTCGGGAGTCGTGTCGCTCAAGCCGTGTTCCTCTGGGCCGGCATCCGGATGCCGCGGCTATCCGCCTGGGAGAGGGAGCGGGGCGCTGGGCGGAGGCCTTGCCGGCCCTCTCGGCGCGCCGAGGCGGGCATCACCGCCCCTGGCTTGCCGCTACGGCCGACGATGCGCCGGCCCGTCTCAGTGCCTCGACTCCGGCCTGCCGCGGCGGGTCGAAATATCCTGTCCATATAGGGCCGCGGCGCCCTCGGCACAAACCCGCGGGGGGCCGTGCCTGTCGGCTCAGAACGGGATGTCGTCGTCGAGGTCGGACTTCGCCGGCGCGCGCCCACCGCCGCCGCCGCCGCCGCCGGAGCGGGAGCCGCCGCCCCCTCCGCCGCCGCGATCCCAGCCACCGCCGCTGCGCTCACCCGATCCCGAGGACCGCCCGCCGCCATAGCCGCCCCCACTCTCCGAGGGCTCCCCCATGTCGGAGCCACCGCCCCCACGGCCGCCGACCAGCGCCAGCTCGCCGCGGAACTGACGCAGCACGATCTCGGTGGTGTAGCGGTCCTGGCCCGACTGGTCCTGCCACTTCCGGGTCTCGAGCTGGCCTTCGAGATACACCTCGGAGCCCTTGCGCAGGTATTTCTCCGCGATCTCGCCGAGCTTCTCGTTGAAGATGGCGACCGAATGCCACTCGGTCCGCTCCTGCATGTTCCCCTCGCGGTCCTTGTAGCGCTCGGAGGTCGCCAGCCGCAGGTTCACCACCCGGCCGCCATTCTGGAAGTTCCGCACCTCCGGGTCGCGGCCCAGCCGGCCCAGCAGGATCACCTTGTTCACTCCGGCCATCGGTCGGAATCCCTTACGCTTTTCGGCCGGAAGCCTATCCCGGCCGCGGTTTGCAGGCCAGCCATGCGGCGGGACGCCCTCTGGCGAAACCTCTTTCCAGACCATCTATAACGGCGTAGACCTCCCGAGAACAAGATGCGAACGCGCGGTCGTGACCACGACCGCGGTTCTCCTGTGCGGAATCGGTGATCCATGAGCGGCTTCATCCGCATTCGCGGCGCGCGCGAGCACAATCTGAAGAACCTCGACCTCGACATCCCGCGCGACACGCTGACGGTGGTCACGGGGCTTTCGGGGTCGGGGAAGTCCTCGCTCGCCTTCGACACGATCTATGCGGAGGGGCAGCGGCGCTACGTGGAATCGCTCAGCGCCTATGCGCGGCAGTTCCTGCAACTGATGCAGAAGCCGGACGTGGATTCGATCGAGGGCCTGTCGCCGGCGATCTCCATCGAGCAGAAGACTACCAGCCACAATCCGCGCTCCACCGTCGGCACGGTGACGGAAATCCACGACTACATGCGCCTGCTCTGGGCGCGGGTCGGCGTGCCGTACAGCCCGGCCACGGGCCTGCCGATCGAGGCGCAGACGGTCAGCCAGATGGTGGACCGCATCATGGCGATGGAGGAAGGCACGCGGCTGCTGCTGCTGGCGCCCGTGGTGCGCGGCAAGAAGGGCGAATACCGCAAGGAATTCGCCGAATGGCAGCGCCGCGGCTTCGAACGCGTGAAGGTGAACGGCGAGGTTCACCAGCTCTCCGAGCCACCCAAGCTGGACAAGAAGTTCAAGCACGACATCGAGATCGTGGTGGACCGGATCGTCGTGCGCGAGGGCGTGCAGTCGCGCCTGGCCGACAGCCTGGAGACGGCGCTCGGCCTGGCGGACGGCATCGCCTATGCGGACCATGCAGACACGAACGAGCGCACCGTCTTCAGCCAGAAATTCGCCTGCCCCGTCTCTGGCTTCTCGATCGAGGAGATCGAGCCGCGGCTTTTCAGCTTCAACAGCCCGCAGGGCGCTTGTCCTACGTGCGACGGGCTCGGCACCCAGGCCTTCTTCGACCCGATGCTGGTCGTGCCGGACGACACGCGCAGCCTGAAGGACGGCGCGGTGCAGCCCTGGGCCGGCGCCTCCTCGCCCTATTACGACCAGACGCTCGAAAGCCTGGCGCGGCACTACAAGATCGCGATGACGACGCCCTGGCAGGATCTGCCGAAGGTGTTTCGGAATGTCGTGCTGAACGGCACGGGCGCCGAGGTGGTCACGCTGCGCTACAAGGACGGGCTTCGCGGCTATGACGTGAAGAAGCCGTTCGAGGGCGTCATCCCGAACCTGGAGCGCCGGTTCCGCGAGACGGACAACCCGTGGACCCGCGAGGAGCTCTCGCGCTACCAGGCCGAACGCCCCTGCCCGGCCTGCAACGGCCATCGCCTGAAGCCGGAGGCGCTGAGCGTGAAGGTCGCGGGCAGCCACATCGGCGTGGTGAACGAGCTGTCCATCCGTCGCGCGCGGGACTGGTTCGCCGGCGTGATGCCGACGCTGACGCCGCAGCGCGCCGAGATCGCGCGCCGCATCCTGCGCGAGATCGAGGAGCGGCTGCAGTTCCTGAACGATGTCGGCCTCGACTACCTCTCGCTCGGCCGCTCCTCCGCGACGCTGTCGGGCGGCGAGAGCCAGCGCATCAGGCTGGCCTCGCAGATCGGCAGCGGGCTGACCGGGGTGCTGTACGTGCTGGACGAGCCCTCCATCGGCCTCCACCAGCGCGACAACGAGCGCCTGCTGGCGACGCTGCGGCGGCTGCGCGACATCGGCAACACGGTGCTGGTGGTCGAGCATGACGAGGACGCGATCCGCAGCGCCGACCACCTGGTGGATATCGGCCCCGCGGCGGGCAAGGGCGGCGGGCGGATCATCGCCCAGGGCACGCCGGCCGAGGTCGAGCGCAACCCCGCCAGCATCACCGGCCAGTACCTCGCCGGAATCCGCCGCATCCCGATGCCGGAGACGCGGCGGCCCTTCGATCCGAAGCGCACCATCAAGGTGGTCGGCGCGAAGGGCAACAACCTGAAGGACGTCTCGGCGGAGATCCCGCTCGGCACCTTCTGCTGCGTCGCCGGCGTCTCCGGCGGCGGCAAGTCCACGCTGGTCATCGAGACGCTGTTCAAGGCCGCGTCGCGCCGCCTGATGGGCAGCGGCGAGGTGCCGGCCCCGCATGAGCGGATCGAGGGGCTGGAGCATCTCGACAAGATCATCGACATCGACCAGTCGCCGATCGGCCGCACGCCACGCAGCAATCCCGCGACCTATACCGGCCTGTTCGGCCCGATCCGCGACTGGTTCGCCGAGCTGCCCGATTCACGCGCGCGCGGCTATGCGCCCGGCCGCTTCAGCTTCAACGTCAAGGGCGGCCGCTGCGAGGCCTGCCAGGGCGATGGCGTGCTGAAGATCGAGATGCACTTCCTGCCCGACGTCTACGTCACCTGCGACACCTGCAAGGGCAAGCGCTACAACCGCGAGACGCTGGAAGTGAAGTTCCGCGGCAAGTCCATCGCGGACGTGCTGGACATGACCGTGGACGAGGCGGTGGAGTTCTTCTCGGCTGTCCCAGCCATCCGCGACAAGCTGGTGGTGCTGCGCGACGTCGGGCTCGGCTACATCCATCTCGGCCAGCAGGCGACGACGCTCTCCGGCGGCGAGGCGCAGCGCATCAAGTTGTCCAAGGAACTGTCCCGCCGCGCTACCGGCCGCACGCTCTACATCCTGGACGAGCCCACCACCGGGCTGCATTTCGAGGACGTCCGGAAGCTGCTGGAAGTGCTGCATGCGCTGGTGAAGCAGGGCAACACGGTGGTGGTGATCGAGCACAACCTGGAGGTCATCAAGACCGCCGACTGGATCCTGGACCTCGGCCCGGAGGGGGGCGAGGGCGGCGGGCGCATCGTCGCTGCCGGCACGCCGGAACAGGTGGCTACCGTGAAGGAAAGCCACACCGGGCGCTTCCTGGCGCCGATCCTGGCGCGCGACGGCGCGGTTGCCGCACCGGAGCCGGTCAGGCGCCGCAAGCGGGCCTGAGCAGGAGGCGGCCGGAAGCCGGCGTGGCATGCCGGCTTCGCTCGTTGCACCCGGAGTGTCGAAAAATCTGACAAACCTCGCGCACTAGGCGATCAAACGACGATATTGCGTCGGCTTTCTTTACACGCCGGGGCGTCGGCCGGAGGCGTTGCATCGTAAGACATTGTATTCAAATTGTATGTCACTCTGGCATTGCGATTGCATTGTGTGCAGGGCGCCACTCGAACCAGAGGAGCACACGACAGCATGCGCAACATTCTTCTCGCATCAGCGTTCTGCATCGGAATTTCATTGCCCGCTGCTGCGGCCAACCTTGTCACCAACGGCAGCTTCGAGTCCGGTCTTACGGGCTGGGCCATCGGCGGCGTCGACACTCAGGGCTACCCGCCTGTCGCGATCTTTTACGGTGCGGCGTCTCCATATCCGAACGGCGCCTTCGGAGAGGCGGTGCCCGCCAATGACGCGCCGACCAATTCGCCCGACGCGCCCGGCGCGCGCGCGGCCTACTTCGTGTCGGACTTCACGGTGAACCAGAGCCTGAAGCAGACCATCTTCCTCAATCCCGGCACCTACCAGATCGGCTTCAGCGCCTACGCGCCGGCCAACGGTTATGCCAATGCCGGCGATGCCACCTTCTCCGGCACGATCCTCAGCCTCGTCCTGGCGAACTACGCGGTGTCGGCCGGGCCGGTCACGACCTGGCGGACCTTCCAGGGCGCGACGGTCATCGCCGCACCCGGCAACTACGATATCGAGTTCGTCTTCAACACCAATCTTTTCCCGTCGAAGGACGTGGTCATCGACCAGGTTTATGTGATCGAGGGCAATCCGCCGCCGCCGGTCGTGGATGTACCCGCTCCCGCGGCACTCGCACTGTTCGGCATGGGCCTGCTGGGCCTTTCCGCGGTGCGCCGCCGCGCGGCCTGAGAACGCCGAGCCGAGCGTGGCGCCCGGAAGCGGTGCTTCCGGGCGTCTCCCTCGGGCAGGCGGTGCGTGCCGTTCCTTCCGTGATCAGAGCCGGCCGGCCAGGCGGCTCGGCAGCGCCATTGCGGGCACGCCGAACACCGCGCGCCGCAATGGCGGGATCACGCCGACCGAGACGAGGCCGATCGAGAACAGGCACCAGATGGCTGCGATCTCGTTCGGGTTGCCGGTCAGCAGCGAGGCCAGGATAGGCCCCAGCAGCGCGTGGAACAGCACGAAGCGCCATGCGCCATAGGCCAGCGGCACGATGAAGACCGCGATCATGTAGCTCGGGAAGGTCCAGACCGAGCCCGCGAAGAGCGGGATCGGCGGCACCAGGGCATTGAACGGGATGTCCCAGGCGAGGTGCCAGTCGCCCGAGACGGTGCAGAGCGCCGCGCCGCAAAGCGCCGTGCCCGCGCGGCACGGGCCCGCCCACTCGAAGGGATAGAGCTGCAGCAGCATCACCGCGGCCGAGGCGCCGCCGATGACATGCACCGCGCTCCGCATCCAGGCCGAGACCCCGCCAGCGATCAGCGCCATGGCGAAGGCGTTGATGAACAGCGGCTGGAAGGCGATGTGCAGGTAGGACAGCAGCGTGACGGACTGGTTCACCGGGCTGCCGCACTGGTCCACCACGGCATAGCCGGCGACCTGCAGGCCCTCCATCAGGGTGAACCACGCAACGGCGGCGGGCACTGCCGGCGGATCGCCCCGGCGCAGCGTCCAGACGGTCGCACCGGCGCCAAGCGCCACCATCCCCACCGACGCCGCCTCAGACCAGCACATGCATGCCCCCGCCCCCGCAATTGCTGCATGCTACGGAGCGCAATCAGTGCCGAGAAGCCGACCCGGCGAAGGTCACATCACAGCCAGGGTGTTTTGCTCGATTCCTGAGGAATTGTCAGGAGTTGTGTTCACCTATTGCGACGCGGATCATTTTTGCTTCAAAACTGGCTTGCTCATTGGAACCGCGTCATGCACCACCACCTCGCCCTGCTGACCCTGGCGCTGCTCGGCCTTGCCGCTGCCCCGGGCGTCCAAGCCGGAAATCTCGTCGTCAATGGCAGCTTCGAGTCCGGCTTCGACGGCTGGACGCGGGGCGGCGGAAACCTGAGGAACCCGGCCTCCGTCATCACCTACAACAGCAGCGCAACCTACCCCACGGGTGCCTATGGCGAACCGGTGCGGCCGAGCGATGCGCCGACCGACTCGCCGGACGCGGCCGGCGCGCGCGCCGCCTATTTCGTGGATGACTTGGCCGTCAACGAAAGGCTCTCCCAGATCGTCTTCCTGGAGGCCGGCAGCTACCAGATCGGCTTCAGCGCCTATCTGCCGCGCAACGGCTTCAACAACCGCGGCGACGCCACCTTCAGCGGCAGTATCGCGGGCATGATGCTGGCGAACTTCGCCGCCTCCACCGCGCCGGCGCAGTCCTGGCAGGCCTTCTCCGGCACGACCATGGTCGCGACGCCGGGCAATTACGCCATCGAGTTCGTGTTCAACACCAACCTGGCGCCGTCCAAGGACGTGGTGATCGACCAAGTCTACATCATCCCGATTTCGACTGCGGCGGCCGTGGCGGAGCCGGCGAGCCTGGCGCTGTTTGCCGCCGGCCTGCTTGGGCTCGGTGTGGCCTCGCGTCGGCGGCGCAGGCCATCGGAGGCATAGCGCAGCGATTGCGCGCCTCGGGACGGGCCGCCCGCCTCACACCCGGCCGCGCAAGCCGGCCAGCGTCACTGCCAGCCGGTCCCCGATCCCGCGCGGTGCGGGCACCTCGCGCCCCGCCGCAAGCCGCATGAGGTCGCGCGCCGCCAGCACCGCCGGCAGCGCCGCCGCGACGGCGCCGCGCGGGATGTCGCGCCGGGCGCCGCGCAGCGCCTCCAGCCCCTCCGCCGCCATCTCCGCGGCCAGCGCGCCGACTGTCGGGGCGTGCGGCGTCGCCACGACCGACTCCGCGCTCAGCCCGGTCGCCGCCAGCCTGTCGCGCGGCAGCAGGCAGCGCCCTCGGGCCGCATGCGCGGGGACGCTCCGCAGCACGCCCGCGAGCCCGTAGGCCGCGCCGAGCGCGCGCAGCACCTCGGCCGCCTCCGGATCGGCGCCGAGGGCACGCCCTGCCGCGGCCGACCAGCCGCCCGACGTGCCACGAAGCCAGGCGACGAAGTCTTGCTCGGTCTCGAGGCCGTCCTCCTCCGTCTCCGCCTCCCGCGCCTCGATCATCGCGAGCAGCGCGGCGGGATCGAGCAGGCCCGCGCCGATCGCCGTGGCGAGCGGCGTCGCCACCTCGTGCCGCCGGGCGGGCCGCCCGGCCGCCGCCTCTTCCACGGCGTCGCGCCACCATTGCAGGCGGATCTGCGCGGCGATCGGGTTGCTCGCCGCCTCCCGCGCGCGCGCCAGTTCGTGATTGAAGGCGGTCAGTGCGAACAGCGCCGGGCGCGCAGCCGCCGGCGCGAAGAGCGTGCAGAGGAATCGGTCGGGATCATGGGCGCGGACGAAGCCGGCCAGGTCCGCCTCGGGGGCTTCGGGCATTCGCGGCAGATGAAGCGGCCGTGCGCCGGAGGCAAGCGCAGTTGACGCTCCTTCGGGCCAAGCCTAGGTCACTCGCGGCCTGGGCGCGCGTTCCGGCGCGACCGCCAATTGCGCCATTCGGGAGACAATGATGCCCTTCACGCTGCCGCCGCTGCCCTATTCCACCAATGCGCTCGCCGCCAACGGCATGTGCCAGGAGACCCTGGAACTGCACCACGGCAAGCACCACAACGCCTATGTCACGGCGCTGAACGGCCTGATCGAGAGCAAGGGCCTGGCCGGCAAGTCGCTGGAGCAGATCTGCGCCGAAGCAGGAAAGTCGGGGGCAGAAGGTCTGCCCGTGCTGAACCAGGCCGGCCAGCACTACAACCACATCCTGTTCTGGCAGGTCATGCAGCCCGGCGGCGGCGGCGACGACCTGCCCGGCGCGCTGAAGGCCAAGATCGACAGCGACCTCGGCGGCCTCGCGAAGTTCAAGGAGGACTTCAAGCAGGCGGGCGTGACGCAGTTCGGCTCGGGCTGGGCCTGGCTCGTCATCGGCAATGACGGCAAGCTGAAGGTCACCAAGACGCCGAACGGCGCCAACCCGCTCTCCACCGGCGAAGGCCAGCCGATCCTCGGCGTGGATGTGTGGGAGCACGCCTACTACCTGGACTTCCGCAACGTCCGCCCGAACTACCTGCAGAACTTCCTGGACAAGCTGGTGAACTGGGAAGTGGTGGCCGACCTGCTGCAGAAGGGCGGTATGAAGAGCGGCCAGAGCGCCTGAACGGCGACGGCCGGCCCCGCCCGGGACCGGCCGTGACCATCCTCAGACGATGGAAAGGGGCGCCGGCGTTGTCGGCGCCCTTCTTGCGTTCAGGTGAGTGCCGCCGCCGGCACGACGATCGCGAAGCGGTCGGCCAGCTCCGCCAGCGCATGGCGATGGATCGCCGCGCCGGAGATCGGCTCCCCGCCCAGCGGGTCCGGCAGCGCGCGCGTGGCGCAGGCATCCGCAGGGATCGTCACGCGATAGCCGAGATCGAGCGCCGCGCGCGCGGTGGAGCTGACGCACATATGCGTCTGGTAGCCGGCGACGACGAGATTCTTCCGCCCGGTCGCCGCCAGGCGCTCGGCCAGGTCGGTGCCGGCGAAGGCGTTCGGCAGCGGCTTCTCGACCACCGGCTCGGCGTCACGCGGCGCCACGGCGTCCAGGATGGCTCCGCCCGCGCCGTCGCGGTCGAACAGCCCGCCGGGCCGGCCCTTGTGCGCCACATGGATCACCACCGCCCCGGCCGCCCGCGCCCTGGCGAGCAGCCCGGCCAGCACCTGCAGCGAGGGCTCGATCCCATCAAGCGGCAGGCGCCCGGTGCGATATTCCCCCTGCGCGTCGATCAGCAGCAGCACCGAATCGGCCAGCGGGTGCGGCGCCAGATCGGCTCCGGCCATCTGCAGCAGGGTCTTGGGGATGGTCATGGCAAGGCTCCGTGTCGTTGCGCGCAGCCTGGCACCGCCGGAACGCGAAGTCCCGCACGCATGGCGCATGGCGCGTCATGCGTGCGGGGCATGGTTCGGGCTGTCAGCCCTTCGCGGCGTCGGCCGGCTTGGCGTCGTTTGCCGCGGAGGGCGGTGCGACAACGCTGCTGATCGTGCCGCGCAGCACGGTGATGCGCACGCCGGAAGCGATCTCCACCTCGATCTCGTCGCTGTCGTCGCGGACCTTGCTGATGGTGCCGATGATGCCGCCGCCGGTGATGACGCGGTCATTGCGCTTCAGCTTCTGCAGCATCTCGCGATGCTCCTTCATCTTCTTCTGCTGCGGGCGGATCAGCAGGAAGTAGAACACGGCGAAGATCAGGATCAGCGGCAGAAGCTGCATGACCACGGCCCCGGTGCCGCCAGCGGCGTCCTGGGCATAGGCGGGTGAGATCCACATGGCGGTCCGGCGTCCGTTTCGTTCGGGTGGGTTGCGGGCGTTCGGCGCGCAACCTAGCTTCCGCCCCCCCGCCGTCAACCCGCCCGCCGGACCGAAGCCGTGACAGACCGCCCGTTGCCCGACCATGCGCTGCTGCCCGCGCTGACCCGCATCGCGGAGGCGCTGGAGCGGCTGGCGCCAGCGCTGCCGCCGCGCCCCGATCTCGGCGCCGCCGACGGCTTCGTCTGGCACCCGTCGCCCGTGCCGCGGCTTGCCCCCGTGCCGCGCATCGCCGCCGTGGACATCCTGTTGCTCAAGGGCGTGGAGCAGCAGAAGGCGATCCTGCTGGAGAACACGCTGCGCTTCGCGCGCGGCCTGCCGGCCAACAACGCGATGCTCTGGGGTGCGCGGGGGATGGGCAAATCCTCGCTTGTGAAGGCCGCGCATGCGGCGGCGAACGCCGAGAAACCGGGCGCGCTGGCGCTGATCGAGATCCACCGGGAGGACATCCGGACCCTTCCCGACCTGCTGAACATCCTGCGTGGGCAGCAGCGGCGCTGCCTGGTGTTCTGCGACGACCTCTCCTTCGAGCGGGAGGACGCGGACTACAAGGCGCTGAAGAGCGTGCTCGACGGCGGCATCGAGGGACGTCCCGCGAACGTGCTGTTCTACGCCACCTCCAACCGCCGCCACCTGATGCCGCGCGACATGATCGAGAACGAGTCGCGCGGCGCCATCCACGGGCAGGAGGCGGTGGAGGAGAAGGTCTCGCTGTCCGACCGCTTCGGCCTCTGGATCGGCTTCCACAATTGCGACCAGGACACCTTCTTCGCCATGATCGAGGGCTACGCCGCGACCTTCGGCCTGCCGATCGGGCCGGAGGATCTGCGCGCCGCGGCGGTCGAATGGTCCGTCACGCGCGGTGCGCGCTCGGGCCGCGTCGCCTGGCAGTTCGTGCAGGACCTGGCGGGGCGGCTCGGCGTGCGCATGGCCGCCTGATGACGGCGTTGCGCGGCTAGCTTGCCCGGCTGCTCTCGCCGGGATGAATTCGGGGATGCAATCGCCGCGCCCGCTTGCGCCGCCTTCCCGCGGCGGCAAGCCTGCGGGCGCGCGCCCCGCAGCAACCGGTCCACGGACAGCCGGCGCGCCGTCCCGGAGCACTCCATGTCGGCTGTTTTCGACGTCACCCTGGCGCCCTTCGCCTATGTCCTGCGGCTTGCCTATGCGCGGCCCTGGATCGCCTTCTTCGTCAGCGGCGCCGCCGGGCTCATCGCGCTCGCGCTGCACCACGAGATCTGGATGAGCCTGCTGATCTCCTTCGCCGCCTACATGCTGATGTGGATGGACGAGACGGAGCACCCGCCGGAGGCCGCGCCCGAGGCCGAATAGACGCCCCCGCCCGGCCTGACACCGTCAGGCCGGGGCACATCCTCGCGGAGTCAGCCGCGCGGCGCGATCCGTGCGAGGCCGCCCATCCAGGGGCGCAGCACATCCGGCACGGCGATGCTGCCGTCTTCCTGCTGGAAGGTCTCCAGCACGGCGATGAGCGCGCGGCCGACGGCCACGCCGGAGCCGTTCAGCGTGTGCACGAACTCCGTTCCCTTCCCGCCGCCCGGCCGGAAGCGCGCCTCCATCCGTCGAGCCTGGAAGTCGCGGCAATTGGAGCAGGACGAGATCTCGCGCCAGGCCTGCTGCCCCGGCAGCCAGACCTCGAGGTCGTAGGTCTTGGCCGCGCCGAAGCCGGTGTCGCCGGCCGAGAGCAGCACGCGCCGCCAGGTGAGGCCGAGCTCGGTCAGCACGCGCTCGGCGCAGCGCGTCATGCGCTCATGCTCCTCGGCCGACTGGTCGGGCCGGGTGATCGAGACGAGCTCCACCTTCGCGAACTGGTGCTGGCGCAGCATCCCCCGCGTGTCGCGGCCCGCGGCCCCGGCTTCCGAGCGGAAGCAGGGCGTCAGCGCCGTCAGGCGGATCGGCAGGTCGGATTCGGCCAGCAATTCCTTCGCGGCGAAGTTGGTCAACGGCACCTCGGCGGTCGGGATAAGCCAGCGGCCATCCGTGGTGCGGAACAGGTCCTCGCCGAATTTCGGGAGCTGGCCGGTGCCGTACATCGTGGCGTCGTTCACCAGGTAGGGCACGGTCGCCTCGGTGTAGCCGTGCTCCTCGGTGTGCAGCGTGATCATCCACTGGCCGAGCGCGCGTTCC
This sequence comes from Falsiroseomonas bella, assembly GCF_003173615.1. Taxonomy (GTDB): domain Bacteria; phylum Pseudomonadota; class Alphaproteobacteria; order Acetobacterales; family Acetobacteraceae; genus Falsiroseomonas; species Falsiroseomonas bella. The sequence continues at coordinate 281,470 of NZ_QGNA01000003.1, forward strand.
AGGCGGGCAAGCGCGCCCTTGAGCACGGTGAAGCGCGCGCCGGCGAGCTTGCCGGCGGTGGCGAAGTCCATCATGCCCAGCGCCTCGCCGAGCTCGAAATGCTGCTTCGGCGTGAAGGCGAAGGCGGCGGGCTCGGCATGGACATGCTGCACGACATTGGCCGTCTCGTCCGCGCCTTCCGGCACGTCGGGGTCGAGGCGGTTGGGCAGCGTGGCGAGAAGCGCGTCGCGCGCCTTCTCCTGCGCGTCCGGATCGGCGTTGGCAGCGGCGTCCATCGCTGCCTTGACCTCGGCCTTCAGACGCTCGGCGGTCGCGGCGTCGCCCGCCTTCATCGCCGCGCCGATCTGCCGCGACAGCTCGTTGCGCGTGGTCTGCGCCGCCTGGACGATGCGCGTGGCCTCCACGCGCAGGTCATCGAGGCGCAGCGCCTCGGCCGAGGCCGGCGCCATCCCGCGCCGCGCCAGCGCCGCGTCGAAGGCTGCGGGATCGGCCCGCAGGGCACGGATGTCATGCATGATGTGAAACCTGTCGCGTCGGGCGCCGCCCAGGGCGGCACGGGGATTCGCTATGGAAGCTTCCGCAGGCCGTCAAGAAAGGCCCTGAGCTCGTCCTCCATCCAGACCGCGCCATCCTGCCAGAAGCGGAGCAACGCACCGCGGTTCAGCGTTGCCCAGGCCACCGCTTCGGCTTCACTGGCGCGCGCTGCCGCCGGCGGAAGGCCCATGTTGATGGTGCGTGGTGGATCTCCCAACGTTACCACCGGGCAGGGCCCATTCCGCTCTGGACTGCCGGGCCACCACTTGATCCGGGGTCCGTGCGCCGCCATCCGGGTCGAGATGAAGATCGTGCCGGGCACTCCGGTGCGCTTCTGCGAGAGGTTCACGATCTCCACCATCTCGTCGCGCGCGGGGTCGTAGGCGACGTCCTGGGCCGCGTCGCCGCCGAGGGGAAGCTGCTCCTCCTCGAAACCGGAATGCGGCCGGGGCGGCAGCGTCACGTCGCGTCCTTGTCGGGCTTCGGCGCCACCCAGCCCGCCGCGAGGATCGAGATCTCGTAGAGAAGGATCAGCGGCAGGGCGAGGCCGATCTGACTGATCACGTCGGGCGGCGTGATGATGGCGGCGACGACGAACATGCCGACGATGGCGTAGCGCCGGCCCCGCTTCAGACCGTCCACGCTGACGATGCCGACCTTCGCCATCAGCGTCAGCAGCACCGGCAGCTGGAAGGCGATGCCGAAGGCCAGGATCATGTGCATGACCAGCGAGAGATACTCGCTGACCTTCGCCTCCAGCTGGATGGCGACGGTGCCGGCATCCGCCGGCGTCTCGAAGCTGATGAAGAATTTCCAGGCCAGCGGAAAGATGAAGTAGTAGGCCAGCGCCGCGCCGGCGATGAACAGGAACGGCGAGGCGACAAGGAAGGGCATGATTGCCTTCTTCTCGCTCCGGTAGAGGCCCGGCGCGATGAACAGCCAGAGCTGGGTCGCCCACATCGGGAAGCTGAAGAACACCGCGCCGAAGAAGGCGACCTTCAGGTAGGTGAAGAAGGCCTCGTAGAGCGCGGTGAAGATCATCCGCCGCTCCTGCCCGCTCTGGGAGGCCAGGATGTCGGCGAGCGGCGCGGCCAGGAAGCCGTAGATCTGGCGCGAGAAATAGTAGCAGATCGCGAAGGCGATGATGAAGGCGCCGATCGACCACATGAGCCGCGTGCGCAGCTCCATGAGGTGCTCGATCAACGGCATGGGCTTGTCGTCGATCGTATCTTCGGGATCGCGCGGCACGGCGGAAGCCTTCGGGTCTCAGGCCGCGGGGCCGCTGCCGGCGGGCGGCGGCGCGGCGGCGGGTGCTTGGATCGGGGCGGCCGCGGGCAGGGGCGGCGGCGGGGGTGTCGCCGCGGCGACGCCGGGCGGGACGAAAGCGGGTGCGGCCGGCGGCGAGGGCGGCGCGGGATTGGCTGTTTCGGCGGCAGGGGGGGCGGGCGGCGGCGTCACCTCCGCGCCATGCGCGGGCGCGGGGCGATCCTCGAAGGCGTCCTTCAGCGGGTTGCCGATCGGGTCCTCGTTGAAGGTCTTGCGGATCGAGCCGTCCTTGTCGATCTCGCGCTCGACCGCGCCGCGGAAGTCGAAGTTGCGGATCTCGTTGATTTGGTTCCGCACGTCCTCGAGCTTGGCTTCGCGGACCACCTCGTCGAGCTGGCCCTGGAACTCGCCGGCCATGCGCCGCAGCTTCTGGATGCCCTTCGCGATCCCGCGCACCGCCTCCGGCAGGTCCTTCGGGCCGATGACGACCACCGCGACCACCGCGATCAGCGCAAGTTCCGTCCAGTCGAGACCGAGCATGCCACCCCTTCCCCGCATCCGGCTTCTCGCCCCGGACGGCGGGGCGTTCCCGTTAGCAGGAAGGCCGCGCCCCGCCAATGCGGCCGGCTTGCGTCACCCCTACTTAGGGAGCCTCGGCCGGGAATACGAAGGCCCGCTCCGCATCCATCGCGACCGAAACCTGCTCCCCGCGCTGCAGCCAGGTTCCCGGCGGCAGCCTGGCATGCAGATGCAGCAGCCCCCCCTGCCCATCCGGCACCGCGAGATGCACCAGGGTGGTGGCGCCGAGCAGGCGGCAGGCTTCCACCTCGGCCAGCGTGCCGCCTTCCGCGGCGGCCGCAGGCGGCTCCAGCGAGGGCGCGCCGAGCACCCGCAGCCCCTCTGGCCGCAGCAGCACCTCGACCGGCGCGCCCTCCTCGCGCGGCAGGCCGCTCGCGGGCAGGCGGTTGCCGAGCGCGATGGCGCCGATCGGCGTCTCCACCTTGCCGTCGCGCAGGCGCGCGGGAAGCCGGTTCACCTCGCCGAGGAAGGTGGCCACGAAACGCGTGGCGGGGCCCAGATAGAGATCGGCCGGCGTGCCGAGCTGCTCGATCCGGCCCTCGTTCATCAGCGCAATGCGGTCCGCCATGAACATGGCCTCCTCCGCGTCATGCGTGACGATCAGGGTTGCGATGCCCGATTCCTGCAGTACGTGCAGCGTGTCGTCGCGCACTTGTTCCCGAAGCCGCGCATCGAGGCTGGCAAAGGCCTCATCCAGCAGCAGCACGGCGGGGCGCGGCGCCAGGGCGCGGGCCAGGGCCACGCGCTGCTGCTGCCCGCCCGAGAGCATGTGCGGCCAGGACTGCGCATAGGCTTCCAGCCCGACGCGGGCGAGCGCATCCATGATGCGCCACTTGCGCTGGCCGCGGGGGACGAAGCGCAGGCCGAAGGCGACGTTGTCCTCCACCGTCAGGTGCGGGAACAGCGCATAGTCTTGGAAGACGAAGCCGACGCCGCGCGATTCGGGCGGCACCTCGCGCCCCGGCTCGGCGATGGTCTCGCCGCCGAGCGCGATCCGCCCGGCCTGCAGCGGCTCCAGGCCGGCCGCGAGGCGCAGCAGCGTCGTCTTGCCGCAGCCCGAGGGGCCGAGCAGGCAGACGATCTCGCCGGGCTTCGCGGCCAGCGACAGGCCGCGCAGCACCTCGCCGCGCTCGGGATAGGCGTGCCTGATCGAGTCGAAGGATATTGTCATGGGGGAAGGCCGGGCCCCCACCCAACCCTCCCCCGCACCGCGGGGGAGGGCTCCTTCTCCCGCCCCCGCAGTGCGGGACAGGGCCGGGGTGGCGGCGTCACCGTCCTACGTCCTCCCCGGAGCCCTCCGGCGCAGCTTCGCCCGCCTCCTCCTCCGCCTTCTCCTCGGCAGCCGCCAGAAGCGGCGCCGCGGCCTCGGCGCTGACCAGCTCCTCGCGCTTCGGAAGGTCCTTGATGGAGGTCAGGCCGAACTGCTCCAGGAAGCGCGGCGTGGTGCCCCAGAGCGTCGGGCGGCCGGGCACCTCCTTGTGGCCCTTCGGCGCGATCAGGCCATGTTCCAGCAGTGCCTCCAGCGTCGCCTGGGACAGGCCGGCGCCGCGGATCTCCTCGACCTCGGCGCGAGTCACGGGCTGGTGCCAGGCGATGACGGCCAGCGTCTCCATCGCCACGCGCGGCAGGCGGCGCGGCACCTCAACCACGCGGGTCAGCGCCGGGGCGAGGTCCGGCGCCGTGCGCAGCGCCCAGCCGCCGGCGACCTCGGCCAGCACCACGCCACGGCCCTGCAACGCCTCGCCCAGCGCCGCCAGCACGGTGGCGGCAAGCTGACCCTCGGGCAGCACCTGCTGCAGCCGCTGCGGCGTCACCGGGCGGTCGGAGGCGAAGAGCAGCGCCTCGGCCAGCCGCACCGCCTCGGGCGTGGCGGGGGCGGGGGGCGCGGGTTCCTCTGCTGCCGCCGGGGGATCTTCCGGCGGGGCCGCATCCTCAGGCGGCGCGGACATCCTTGTTCTCCTCCACGCGCTCGGCGCGGCGGAGCATGATGGGGCCGAAGGCCCGCTCCTGGCGAAGCTCGACCGCGCCGCCGCGGGCCATCTCCAAGCCCGCCACGAGCGTGCTGGCAAGTGCCGCGCGCCGTTCCACCGTGTCGAGGGAGGCACCGACCTCCCCATCCGGCAGGAATCGCTGCAGCACCGCCCAGGAGGGAAACTCGCCGAGTGCGCGGGAAAGCTGGGTGATCGCCTCCTGCACCGACCAGAGCCGGCGGGGCTTCGGGCGGTAGGGGCGCTTGGCGATGGCGCGGCGACGCCCCGCGACATAGGCTTGGCACAGCGCCGAGAGGTCGGCGCGGATGCCGGAGCGGTCCTGTACCGTCAGGTCCTCCGGCGCGCCGCGCGGAAACAGGTCGCGGAACAGCTGCGGCCTGACGCCGAGCCAGGCGGCGCCGGCCCGCATGCGCTCGAGCTCGGCGAGGCGGTCGGTCAGGCGGCCGGCCAGCGCCTCGGGGTCCTCGCCCGCGGCTTCCTCCTTCGGAAGAAGCAGGCGGGACTTCAGCCAGGCGAGCCAGGCGGCCATCACCAGCCATTCGGCCTGGATCTCCAGCCGGAGGCCGCGGGCCTGCTCGATCACCGCAAGATACTGGTCCACCAGCGCGACGATCGAGATCCGCTCCAGATCCACCTTCTGGGCGCGGGCGAGGTCCAGCAGCAGGTCGAGCGGCCCCTCGAAGCCATCGAGGTGCAGCAGCAGCACCGGCGCGCCGGCCGCGCCGAGCGGGGCGGGAAAGGCGGGTACGGCGGGCATGGCAGCGGCGGCGGCGGTCATGCGGGTCCCCCTCAGTGGCCGGAGAGCATGAAGATGAAGCGCAGCACCGGCAGCGCGACGTTGCGCAGCAGCCAGCCCAGCGGATCGAGCCCGGGCACCAGCATCGGCAGCACGAAGATCAGCCCGAGCACGATGAACAGCCCCGCCCGCTCCAGCGAGGCGACGGCGCGCGCGGCCGGGGCCGGCAGGACGCCGACCAGGATGCGGCCCCCATCCAGGGGCGGGATCGGCAGGAGGTTGAAACAGGCCAGGACGACGTTCACCAGCATGCTGATCGCGACGAAGCGCAGCAGCCACTCCGTTGCCGAGACCGGCAGCGAATCGGCCATCGCCTCCACCCCATGGGCAGCGATCCCGAAGCCCCAGGCAAGGGCGAAATTGATCGCCGGCCCCGCTGCGGCGACCATCACCATGCCCCAGCGGGGGTTTCGCAGGCGCCAGATGTCCACGGGCACCGGCTTCGCCCAGCCGAACATCGCCTCCACGCGGCCGATGGTCAGCATCTGCGTGGCCAGCAGCAGGCCCGGCACGATCAGCGTGCCGGTCGGGTCCACATGCCGCAGCGGGTTCAGCGAAAGCCGGCCGAGCCGGGCCGCGGTGTCGTCGCCCAGCCATTTCGCGGCATAGCCATGCGCCGCCTCATGCAGGGTGATCGCGAGGATGGCCGCGAGCGCGACCGCGGAAACCTCCGCGAGCCAGGACATGTTCAGGCGACCGCCTGCAGCGGCCGGCGCCCCCGCAGCATGGCGGCCCGGGCCGCCGCCAGGCGGCGCGCGCCATCATCGGAAAGCGGCGGGCAGGCGCCGAGCAGCGCCTCCGTCTCGGCCAGGACGCCGGTGCAATGCAGCACCAGGTCGCAGCCCGCCGCGATGGCCGCGCCCGCCAGGTCGTTCGACAGGCCGCGCATCGCGCCCATCGCCAGGTCGTCCGAGACCAGCACGCCGTCGAAGCCGATCGCGCCGCGGATCACCTCCGCCACGATTCGGGGCGAAAGGGTGGCGGGGCGCTCGGCGTCCCAGGCCTCGTAGACGATATGCGCCGTCATCGCCCAGGCGCCGGAGGCGGCGAGGTCGCGGAAGGGCGCAATGTCTGCCGCGAGCTCGGCGGTGGAGGCGGTCACGCGGGGCAGGCTCTCATGGCTGTCCACCAGCGCCCGACCATGGCCGGGGATGTGCTTGATCACCGGGATGCAGCCGGCGGCATGCAGGCCGCGCACCCAGGCGGCGCCGAGGCGCGCGACCTCCTCCGGCCGGTCGGAGAAGGCGCGGTCGCCGATCACGTCATGCGCGCCGGGCAGGCGCAGGTCGAGGCAGGGGGCGCAGACCACGTCGAGCCCGACCGCGGCGCTTTCGGCGCCGAGCAGCGCGGCATTCGCCTCCGCCGCCGCCTCCGGCCTGCCCTCGAAGCTGGCGGGAGGCGGGAATGCGGTCCAGTGCGGCGGGCGCAGCCGCGCCACGCGGCCGCCTTCCTGGTCCACCAGGATCGGTGCCGTCTCCCCCAGCTCCTCTCGCAGCGCCGCGGCAAGCGCGGCGACCTGGGCCGGCGACTCGACATTGCGGCGGAACAGGATGGCGCCGAGCGGGCGGTGACGCCGGAACAGCGCCGCCTCCTCGGCCGTCAGGGCGGTGCCGGACAGGCCGACGATGGCGGCGCGGGTGTGCGTCATGCGCTCAGCCGCGGATCGGCACGCAGGCGCCGCCGCGGGCGCGGATCTGCTGGCAGAACTCGGTGGCGGCGTCCTGGTCAGGCAGGCCGCCGGTGCGCAGCCGGAACAGCGGCGCCTGGCCCTCCCCGCGCTCGAGGCGGAGGATCTGGGGGCTGCGGCCCTCGAACAGCTCCGGCGCGCGGCGCGACAGGCGATCCCATTCGGCGCGCGCCGCCTCGGGCGAGTTGAGCGCGCCGAGCTGAACCTGCACGCGGCCGGTGCGGACAGGCGGCGGTTCGGCGGCGGGCGCCGTGGCCTGAGCCTCGGCCGGTGCAGGGGCCGCCGGCTCCGGCGCCGCGACGGGCGCGGGCGGCACGACGGGCGCCGGGGGCGCCACGGCGGCACGGAGCCCGCCGATATTCGGTGCCTCGGCCTCCGGCATCATGACCGCGTTCCGCGGCGTGGCGAGCTGCGCCCGGTTGGAGGGACGGTCGAGGATCAGCTCGTCCTGGTTTGGCACGCGGAGGCCGCCGCGATACTCGGGCTTCACCTTGAAGGGACGCGGATCGGCCTCCACCACCGGCACCGGCCCGGACTGGCCGAAGGAGCGCAGCGCCCACCAGCCGCCGGCCGCCACGGCCAGCACCGCCAGCAGCCCGCCGGCGATCGCGAGCATCCGCCAGGGAACGCCTGAGGCCTCCCGCTGCACGCGGTAGGACGGGACCATCGCGTCCATCGTCATCGCATCTCCTCGACCGGTTCGACCCCCATCACCGCGAGGCCCGAGCGGAGCACCACCCCCGTGGCGGAGACGAGGGCAAGCCGTGCCCGTGTCGCCTCCGGCTCCTCCGCCCGGATGAATCGCAGGGTCGAGTCATCCCGACCCCTGTTCCACAATACATGAAAATCGGCGGCCAAGTCTTGGAGGAAAAACGCGATTCGGTGAGGCTCCCGCGCCGCGGCAGCAGCCTCCACGGTGCGCGGCCAGGCGGCCATGCGCCGGATCAGCGCCATCTCGGCCGGGTCGGACAGCGCATCGAGGGGCGCCGCGGCGAGGTCCGCCGAGGCCGGATCGCCGGCCTGGCGCAGCACGCTGCGGCACCGTGCATGCGCATACTGCACATAGAAGACCGGGTTGTCGCGCGACTGCTCCACCACCTTGTCGAGGTCGAATTCCATCTGCGCATCGGCCTTGCGCGTCAGCATGGTGAAGCGGACGGCGTCCTTGCCGACCTCCTCGATCAGGTCGCGCAGGGTGACGTATGTGCCCGCGCGCTTCGACATGCGCACCGGCTGGCCGCCCTTCATCACATGCACGATCTGGGTCAGCACCACGTCGAGCGTGACCCGGTTGTCGGACAGCGCGCCGACGGCGGCCTTCATGCGCTTGACGTAGCCGCCATGGTCCGCGCCCCAGACATGCACGAGCTCGGCGAAGCCGCGCTCGATCTTGTGCAGGTGGTTGGCGACATCGTTGGCGAAATAGGTGCCGGAGCCGTCCGACTTGCGCAGCGGCCTGTCCACGTCGTCGCCGAACTGGGTCGCGCGGAACAGGGTCTGCTCGCGCGGCTCCCAATCCTCCGGCGTCTTGCCCTTGGGGGGCTCGAGGATGCCGCGATAGATCAGGCCTTTCTCCGCCAGCAGCGCCTCGGCCTGCTCGAGCTTGCCGGCCTCGACCACGGCGCGCTCGCTGATGAAGACCTCCTGGTTGACGCCGAGGGCGCGGAGATCCTCGCGGATCGCGTCCATCATCAGGTGGACGGTGGTGTCGCGGACGATGTCGAGCCAGAGATCGGGGCCGGCGGCGGCGTAGCCATAGATCCCGTCCGGCGCGGCCAGCGCGTCGCCGTGGCGCTCCTTCAGCGCGGCGCCGACGGGGATGAGGTATTCGCCGCGATACTGGAGCCCGCCGGGGACGGACTGGGCGTAGTGCTCCTCCGTCATCGTCGTGCCGAGCGCCTGCAGGTAGCGCCAGTAGGCGGCATAGGCGAGCGCCAGCACCTGCGCGCCGGCGTCGTTGATGTAGTATTCGCGCGTCACGTCGTAGCCGGCCTTGGCCAGCAGCGCGGCGAGCGCATCGCCCACCACGGCGCCGCGGCAATGGCCGACATGCATCGGCCCGGTCGGGTTGGCGGAGACGTATTCCACGTCCACCCGCACCCCCTGCCCCATCCGGCTGTCGCCGAAGGACTCGCCGGTGGCGAGGATGGCGGGGACCAGGGCACGCAGATGCTCCTCCCGCAGGCGGAGGTTGACGAAGCCGGGGCCGGCCGGCGCGGCCTCCGCCACTTCCGGCAGGGCGGCGAGCCGCGCGGCGAGGTCGGCGGCCAGTTTGGGCGGGGCGACCCGGGCGAGCTTGGCCACGACCATCGCGCCGTTGGTCGCCATGTCGCCATGGCTCGGGTCGCGCGGCGGCTCGGTCTGGACCTTGGCGAAGGCCTCCTCGGGCAGGTCCGGCAGGATCTCGCGCAGCGCCGCCACGGTGCGGGCGCGCATGGCGGCGAAGATGTCGTGCGTCATGGCGCGCGGTTTAGCCCAGGCGCCAGGGTGTCGCCATGCCCGGCGCCGCGCCGCTATCCTGCCCGGCGAGGGAGGACGCGCCATGAAAGACGCGATCGTAAAGGAGCGTTGCGACTGCCCACCCGCCCAGCGACTGCGGCCCTGCGCGGACTGTCCCTGGCCGCGCGGCGCGAAGCGCGACCAGCAGGCCGAGGAACTGGGCCTCGACATCCCGACCTTCCTGCGCCGCCAGGGTGGCGAAGGCCCGCGCGGCGGGGGCTGCTGCGGCCGGTAGGGCAGCAGCAGCCCTCGAACCAGCGCCAGGGAGCCACCCATGCGCATCGCCATCGCCGGCGCCGGGCCGGCCGGGCTGCATCTGGCGGCGCTGCTCCGCGCCCGCCGGCCGGCGGCGGAAATCCGCGTCTTCGAGCAGAACCCGGAGGGTGCGACCTTCGGCTTCGGCGTCGTGTTCTCCGACCGGGCGCTGGATTTCCTCGCCATCGACGATCCCGGGCTGCATGCGGCGCTGACGGCGCGGCTGGAATCCTGGCAGGCCATCACGCTGAACCACCCCGACGGGCAGGTCGTCATCGACGGCATCGGCTTCACCGCCGTCCCGCGGCTCGATCTGTTGCGGCTGCTGACGGAGCGGGTCCGCGCGCTCGGCGTCGCGCCCGCATTCGGCACGCGGATCGGGCCGGCGGAGCTTGCGGGCTACGACCTCGTGGTCGCGGCCGACGGGGTGAATTCCGCCCTGCGTGCCGCGGGCGATTTCGGCACGGAGATCCGCGAGCTGACCAACCGCTTCGCCTGGTTCGGCACGACGCGGCGCTTCGACACGCTGACCCAGACCTTCCGGCGGACGGCACTCGGCGCGTTCAACGCGCATCACTACCGCTACGCGCCGGGGATGAGCACCTTCATCGTCGAATGCGACGCGGCGACCTTCGAGCAGGCCGGCTTCGCGAGCATGGACGCCGAGGCGACGCGCGCCACGCTCGAAGAAATCTTCGCGCCGGAACTGGCGGGGCATCCGCTGGTCTCCAACCGCTCCGTCTGGCGGCGCTTCCCGGTGCTGCGCAATGCGCGCTGGCATGACGGGCGGACGGTGCTGATCGGGGACGCGCTCCGCACCGCGCATTTCTCCATCGGCTCCGGCACGCGGCTGGCCTTCGAGGATGCGATCGCGCTGGCCAAGGCGCTGGATGCGCAATGGGGCGACGTGCCCGCCGCGCTCGCCGCCTTCGAGGCCGCGCGGCGCCCGATCGTCGAGACGCTGACGGCCGCGGCGGATGCCTCGGCGGCCTGGTACGAGGATTTCGCTGAGCACATGCGGCTCGCGCCCATCGACTTCGCGCTGTCCTATATCCAGCGCTCGGGCCGGGTGGACCTGGATCGCCTGGCGCGCATCGCGCCCGCCTTCGTCGCGCGGGTGCGCGCGGAACGCCCGGAGCTCACCGCATGATCCGCGACACCTGCCCCGACGACGCGCCCGGCGCGCGCGAGATTTCCTTCCGTGTGCCGGAGCGGTTCAACGCGGCGTCGGTGCTGTTCGACAATCTCGCGCGCGGCAACGGCGCGCGGCCGGCGATCCACCACGATGGCGGCGCGCTGAGCTATGCCGCGCTCTGCGCCGCCGCATCGCGCTTCGGGCACGGGCTGCTGGCGCTCGGGCTGAGGCGGTCGGAGCGCGTGCTGCTGCTGCTGGACGACACGCCGGCCATGCCCATCGCCTTTTTCGGCGCGATCCGGGCGGGCCTCGTCCCGGTCTGCATCAACACTCTGACGCCGCCCGAGCTGCTGAACTTCTATCTGGCGCACACCGAGGCGCGCGTCGCAGTGATCGAGGGCGCGCTGGCGGATCAGGCGCTGTCGGAACAGGCGACCGCCGGCACCAACCTCGCCCATGTCATCATCGCCAGTGGCGAGGCGGCCTCGGACCGTGTCGCGGTCACCACCCTCGAGGCCTTCTCCGCGCCGCATCCCGACCAGCTGGATGCCGCGGACACGCATCGCGACGACATGGCCTTCTGGCTCTACTCCTCCGGCTCCACCGGCCGGCCGAAGGGGATCGTCCATCTCCAGCACGATATCGCCTACACGGTGGCGAGCTATGCCGACCGCATCCTGAAGCTCACGCCGGACGACATCTGCTTCTCGGTGCCCAAGATCTTCTTCGCCTACGGCCTCGGGAACAGCCTGAGCTTTCCGTTCGCCGCCGGCGCGTCCTCCGTTCTGCTGGCCGGCCGGCCCGATCCGGCGCGCGTCTTCGCCGCGATCGGAAAACATCGACCGACTGTCTTCTTCGGGCTGCCCACGCTCTACACCGCGCTATGCCACGCGCCCGAAGCGGAACATGCGGACACGCGCTCCCTGCGCCTCTGCATCTCGGCGGCCGAGGTGCTGTCGGAGGAGGTCGCGGCGCTGTGGAAGCGGCGAACCGGGCTCGACATCATCGAGGGGCTCGGCAGCACGGAGGTGCTGCACATCTACCTCTCAAACGCGCCCGAGGGGCATCGCCCCGGCGCCGCCGGCCGCCGCGTGCCGGGCTACGAGGTGGTGCTGCGCGATCCCGACGGGCGCGAGGTCGGCGACGGCCAGGAAGGCATCCTGTGGGTGCGCGGCCATTCCAACGCGCCGGGCTACTGGAACCGCCCCGACAAGACGGCCGAGACGATGCGCGAGGGCGGCTGGATCTACACCGGCGACCGCTTCCTGTGTGATGCCGAGGGCTTCCACTACTTCCGCGGCCGCGCCGACGACCTGGTGAAGGTTTCGGGGCAGTGGGTGCACCCGATGGAGGTGGAGCTCTGCCTCGCCAACCACCCGGCGGTGAAGGAGGTCGCGGTGCTGGCGTTGGAGCTGCCGGACCGGCGGATGACGCTGAAAGCATGGGTGGTGGCGAAGGAAGAGGCCGACCCGATCACCCTGCCCGCGGCACTGCAGGACCACGCGAAAAGGGCGCTGCTGCCCTACAAATATCCGCGCGTGGTGGAACTCGTGGCGGAGTTGCCGAAGACGGGCACGGGGAAGATCGACCGCGTGGCCTTGAAAGCTCGTGGCTGATCTCCGCGCCCTTCCGGCGCCGCGCCGGACGCGGCATGCTGCCGACCATCATTCGGGAGGAAACACCAATGTATCGTCGCACCCTTATGGGCGCGCTCGCCGCCGCGCCGCTGCTGCCCGCCGCCGCCCGCGCCCAGGCTGACTGGCCGTCCCGCCCGGTGACCGTGGTGGTGCCGTTCGTCGCCGGCGGCCCGTCCGACATCACCGCGCGCGCCATCGCCATGCGGATGAACATCGGCCAGCCGGTGGTGGCGGAGAACCGCCCCGGCGCAAATGGCGAGGTCGCCGCGCGCACCGTGGTCCGCGCCGCCCCGGACGGCCACACGCTGTTCGTCGGCTCGATCGGCGTCTTCGCCATCAACACCGCGCTGCGGCCGAACCTCGGCTACGACCCGATCCGGGAACTGACGCCGATCACGCTCGCCGTCACCACGCCCAACGTCCTGGTGGTGAACGCCGAGAAGGTCCCGGTCCGGACGATGGCGGAGCTGATCGACTGGCTGAAGCAGAACCGCGGCAAGACCAGCTACTCCACCTCGGGCGTCGGTTCCTCCGACCACCTGACGATGGAATTGTTCAAGCAGCGCACGGCCACCGACCCCGAGCATGTGCCCTATCAGGGCGGCGCCGCGGCGGCGACGGACCTGATCGCCGGCAATGTCCAGCTCAGCTTCCAGAACCTCGGCACCGTGGCGGGACACATCCAGGGCGGCCGGCTGCGCGCCATCGCGGTGACCTCGGCCGAGCGCAACCGGCTGCTGCCGGATGTGCCGACCGCGATCGAGCAGGGGCTTCCGGATTTCGTCGTGACCTCCTGGCAGGCGGTGATGGCGCCAGGTGGCATGGCGCCGGCCCTTCAGGCGCGCGTGCATGCCGCCGTGGTGGAGGCGCTGAAGCACCCCGAGAACGTGCAGCGCCTCAACGCCATCGGGTTCGACGTGGTCGGCAACAGCCCGGCCGAGTATCGCGCCTTCCAGGAAGCCGAGATCGCGCGCTGGCGCGAGGTGGTGCGCGCGGCGAACATCCGGGCGGAGTAGCAGGCGGCGGGTGGGCGCCGCGAGCGCCCGCTCAGCCCGGCACGGTCGGATCCGTCAGCCGCTTGTGCTCCTCGAGCGCGTAGCGGTCGGTCATGCCGGCAAGGTAGTCGCAGACCGCCGCGGCGGCCTCGCGCGAACCCGCCTCGCCGGCCTTGGCGTGCCACCAGGGCGGCAGCTGGCGCGGCTCGCCATGCAGCAGGGTGAACAGCATCTGCAGCGCACGCTTGCATTTCTGCGTCGTGCGGTTGACCCGCCAGTGGCGGTACATCCGCGCAAAGAGGAACGCGCGCAACTCGTTGTTCGCTTCCATCATCCCGTCGGAGAAGGCGACCACCGGGCGGTCCGCGGCGCGGATGTCGTCGGCGACGCGCGGTCCCAGCGCGGCGATGCGCCGGCGCGCCTCCGCCACCACGTCATTCACCATGGCGTTGATCACGCGGCGCACCGTCTCGCTGATCGCGCGGTCGCCGGGGAGCGTGGCGTTGTCGCGCTTCGCCGCCTCCCACGCCTCGCCGACCAGCGGCAGCGCGGCGGCTTCCTCCAGCGTGAACAGGCCGGCGCGCACGCCGTCATCCAGGTCGTGGTTGTTGTAGGCGATGTCGTCGGCGATGGCGGCGACCTGCGCCTCCGCGCTGGCATGCATCGTCAGGTCCAGCGGGTGGCGCCGGTCGTATTCGGCGATGTAGGGCGGCGGGCGGCGCAGCGGGCCGTTGTGCTTGGCCAGCCCCTCCAGCGTCTCCCAGGTGAGGTTCAGCCCGTCGAAGCCGGCATAGCGCGTCTCCAGCAGCGTCACGGCCTTCAGCGACTGCGCGTTGTGGTCGAAGCCGCCATAGGGCTTCATCATCGCGTCGAGCGCATCCTCCCCGCCATGGCCGAAGGGCGGGTGGCCAAGGTCATGCGCCAGCGCCAGCGCCTCCGCCAGGTCCTCGTCCAGCGCGAGCTCGCGCGCGATGGAGCGGGCGATCTGCGCCACTTCGATCGAATGGGTCAGGCGCGTCCGAAAATGGTCGCCCTCGTGATAGACGAAGACCTGCGTCTTGTACTGCAGCCGCCGGAAGGCGGTGGAGTGGATGATGCGGTCGCGGTCGCGCTGGAAGGGCGAGCGTACCCCGCCCGCCGCTTCCGGATGCAGGCGGCCGCGCGATTCGGCCGCGCGCACCGCCCAGGGGGCCAGCCCGTCCGCCAGGCGCTGTTGGTCCATCCCCGGCGCGTAGCATTGCGGCGGCGGCGGCGGCAACGGGCGTGGCGGTTGGAAAGCGGGCTCCTGCCGCCCTATCTTCCTGATCAAGGAGTCTTGGACGCCATGGACCTCGCCACCACCGAAGCCCCCCTCGCCCCGTTCCGCGTGACGCCGCGCGCCGCCGCGCAGGTGGCCGAGATCGCCGCCCGCGAGGGCAAGCCCGGCGCCGGGCTGCGCCTGGCGGTGGATGCCGGCGGCTGCTCCGGCTTCCAGTACCGCTTCGGGCTGGAGGATGCGCCGGCGCCTGACGACCTCGTGGTCGAGGAGGGCGAGGGCCGGGTCTTCGTGGACCCGGTCAGCCTGGAGCTGCTCGCCGGCGCCGAGCTCGACTGGGCCGAGGCGCTGATCGGCGCGCATTTCGCGGTGAAGAACCCGCAGGCGGTCAGCGCTTGCGGCTGCGGGACGTCCTTCTCGGTCGGGTGATCTTCCCGGACCGCCGCTCTCGACGAGCCGCCCGGCCGCGGGCAGTGTCCGGCGCATGCGCCTCGCGACCTTCAACGTGAACTCGATCCGCCGCCGCGCCGGGCATGTGCGGCGATTCCTCGATCGCAAGCAGCCGGACCTGCTCTTCCTGCAGGAGCTGAAGTGCAAGACCGAGGAATGCCCGGGGCTGGAATTCGAGGGCAGCGGCTACCGCCTGCATGCAGTGGGCCAGTCCGGCGGGCGCAACGGCGTCGCGGTGCTCGGCCGCATCCCCTTCGAGGTGGTGTCTGAGGCGCTGCCCGGCGACGACGCCGACACCCAGGCCCGCTACATCGAGGTTTCGGCCGCGGGGATGCGGGTGGCGGGCATCTACCTGCCGAACGGCAATTCCGGCGGCGACGAGGGTTTCGGTTACAAGCTTGCCTGGATGGCGCGGCTGCGGGAGGTGGCGAAGGCACGGCTGGATGCCTTCCTGCCCTTCGCCATCCTCGGCGACTTCAATGTCTGCCCGACCGAGCTGGACCTGGCACCCCGCGCCCTGCCGCCGACCGACGCCCTCGTGCGGCCGGAGACGCGCGCGGCCTGGCGGGCGCTGGAGCATCTCGGTCTGACGGATGCGGTGCGGGCGCTGCATCCGGGCGATCGGCTCTACACCTACTGGGATTACGGCGCGAATTTCGATGCGAATGTGGGGCTTCGCATCGACCACGCACTGCTGAGCCCGGAACTCGCGGAGCGGCTGACGGGCGCCGAGGTGGACGTCGCGCCGCGCAGCGAGGAAAGCCCCTCCGACCACACGCCCGTGCTGGTCGAACTGGCGGCATAGCGCCGCGCCGCTACCAGCGGCGGTAATCGCGCCGGTGGGGTCGGCCCCAACCCGGCGGCCGGCCGGCGCGACGCGGCGGGCCATAGGCATAAGGACGGTAGGCGGGGCCGTAGTACGGGCGGTAGACCGGCGCCGGGCGATAGATCACCGGCGGCCGATAGACGGGCGCGGGCGCGTAGTAGGGGCGCGGATAGCCGTAGCCGTAGCCATAGACCGGCCCGGTCTCGGCCGCGATGACGCAGCCCGACAGCAGGAACGCTGACGCCAGCAGGCCGAACAGGCGCAACCGTGGCATGGGGCTCTCCGGCGCGGCGGCCGGTTGGGGGCGTAGCCGCCGCGATCCCCATACAACGCGCCGCGGATGCCGGAGGTCGGGCGGCGCGGCGGCGGAACCGGGGCGTTCGGGGCGGCACCGTGGCGCGGCACCGCCCCTCACGCGTCATTGATCGGCGTAGACGTGGCTCTCCTCGGCGGCACCCGGATGGGTCACCGCGCCGTTCAGCGCCGGGCCGACGAGCTGGGCATACTTCCAGAGCGCGCCGGAGCTGTAGTCGGTCTTGCGCGGCTTCCAGGCGGCGCGGCGCTTGGCCAGCACCGCTTCCTCGACCATCAGGTCGATGGTGCCCTTGTCGGCGTCGATGATGATGCGGTCGCCGTTCTCGATCAGCGCGATCGGCCCACCCACCGCGGCCTCGGGCCCGACATGGCCGATGCAGAAGCCGCGAGTCGCGCCGGAGAAGCGGCCATCGGTGATCAGCGCGACCTTGTCGCCCATGCCCTGGCCGTAGATCGCGCTGGTGGTGGAGAGCATCTCCCGCATGCCGGGGCCGCCCTTCGGGCCTTCGTAGCGGATGATGATCACGTCGCCGGGCTTGTAGGCGCGCATCTCCACCGCCTTGAAGGCATCCTCCTCGCAGTCGAAGCAGAGCGCCGTGCCCTCGAAGCGCAGCGTCTTCATGCCAGCGATCTTCACGATGGCCCCTTCCGGCGCCAGCGTGCCCTTGAGCGAGACCACGCCGCCGATCGGGCTGACCGGGTCGGAGGTTGGGCGGACCACGTCCTGGTCCTTCGGGATGATCACCTCGCGGTGGTTCTCGGCCAGCGTCTTGCCGGTGACGGTCATCGCATCGCCGCGGAGATAGCCGCCATCCAGCAGCGCCTTGATGATCACCGGCACGCCGCCGACGTTGAACACGTCGAGCGCGACATACTTCCCGCCCGGCTTCAGGTCGGCGATGTGCGGCGTGGCGCGCATGATCTCCGCCACGTCGTGCAGGTCGAACTTGATGCCCGCCTCATGCGCGATGGCCGGCAGGTGCAGGCCGGCATTGGTGGAGCCGCCGGTGGCACCGACGATGGCCGCGGCGTTGAACAGCGCGTCCCTGGTGACGATGTCGCGCGGGCGCAGGTTGCGGCGGATAAGCTCCACCACCGCCTCACCCGACTTCTCGGCCCAGTAGTCGCGGTTCTGGTCGGGCGCCGGCGCGCCGGCGGAGCCGGGCAGCGCGAGCCCGATGACCTCGCTGATGCAGGCCATGGTGTTGGCGGTGAACTGGCCGCCGCAGGCGCCCGCGCCGGGGCAGGCATGCTGCTCCAGCTCCAGCAGGTCCTCATCGGACATGTTGCCCGCCGCGTGCTGGCCCACCGCCTCGAACACGTCGAGCACGGTCACGTCCTTGCCGCGGAACTTGCCCGGCATGATCGAGCCGCCATACATGAACACGCTCGGCACGTTCAGGCGAACCATCGCCATCATCAGCCCGGGCAGCGTCTTGTCGCAGCCGCCGAGGCCGACCAGCGCGTCATAGCAATGGCCGCGCATGGTCAGCTCCACGCTGTCGGCGATCAGGTCACGGCTGGCGAGGCTCGACTTCATGGACTGGTGGCCCATGGCGATGCCGTCGGTGACGGTGATGGTGGTGAATTCGCGCGGCGTGGCACCCGCGGCCTTCACCCCCTTCTTGGCGCTCTGCGCCTGGCGCGAGAGGGCGATGTTGCAGGGCGCGGCCTCGTTCCAGCAGGTGGCGACGCCGACGAAGGGCTGCTCGATCTCCTCCTTCGTCAGGCCCATCGCGTAGTAGTAGCTGCGATGCGGCGCGCGCTCCGGCCCCACGGTGGTGTGGCGGCTGGGCAGCTTGGACTTGTCCCACTTGGTCATGGATCTGCGTTCCCGAGGCGATCTGGCACCGCCTTTTCGCGCGCGACGCGCGGCTGGGCAAGCGCGGCCGGGCACTGCACCGGCACGAAAAAAGGGCGGCTCCCGGCAGGAGCCGCCCCGCTGGCCCGCTGTACCCTGCCCGTCAGGCCGCGCGGCGGCGCCGCGTGAGGCCGAGCCCGGCGAGGCCGAGGCCAAAGAGGACCATCGCAGCCGGCTCCGGCACGACGTCGATCCGAGTGGACTTGATGTCGATGTTCTCGATGCTGTGGATGCGGTTGCACGCGGCCGTCGGGCTGATGCAGTCGGTGTCCACGTAGCTGATCGTGAGGCTGCGGATCACGTCTCCGCCGGAGGCCTGGACGTAGTAATGCTGGTTGGTGCCGGAATTGCCTTCCCAGGGGAAGTTCAGCGCCGTGGAGGATACGGCCTGCCCGTTCACGTCGGTGACGGTGAGCGTGAGTGAGCCGCCGACATGCGTTTTCGCGGTCGCGTCCAGCATGAACTCGACATACGTCCAGGCATAGGGAAGCGCCGGCGTGATGATGATGGAGTTGAAGCCCGTGCCGCCGACGCCCGTGTCCACCACCTGGCCGCTACCGTGCAGGGTGATGCCCTCCAGGCTCTGCACGACGACGTCGTAGATCGGCGCAGGGTTGGTGTTGCCGGTGATGCTCACGCCCGATCCGGCGCCGTGGAAGTTCACCGACTGGTTGCAGTCGCCGCAATTGCCCGGCTGGTAGCCGAAGGTGAAGCCGGCCCAAGCCGGTGCCGCCGCCGCCAGGCCCAAGGCCAGGACCGGCAGCATCTTGAAGTGGCGTCTCACGCCTTGCCCTCCCCAATGGCGCGCATGCGCCATGCTCGTCGCCTCTGCCGGTAGCCAGAGAGGCAACCGACACGGTCACAGAGTAGTGAGGAAGACTCTAACACTCAACATTACTAATGTAGTATCTCGGGTCCGGCCGGCAGCTTTGCCTAGCCCGTGGCCAGCAGGAACCCGATCCCCACCACCAGCCCGATGACGGCACCGACCGACTGGGCCTGCGGCCGCGTCAGGCGGCGCCCGGCGATCTCGCGCTTCGGCAGCATCTCGGCGCAGAAGATCACGGGCACCGAGAACAGCACGATTGCCACCAGCAGCTTGATCGTGCCGGCGTCCATAGCCCTGCCCTACTCCGCGATCCGCGCCAGCGCGGCATCGAGCCGCGCCATCTCGGCCTCGGCGGCGGCGAGGCGCTCGCGGTTCTCCTCGACCACCTCCTCCTTGGCGCGGGCGACGAAATCGGCGTTGCCGAGTTTGGCGGCGATCTTCTTCGCCTCGTTCTCCGCAGCCGCCCGCGCCTTCGCCAGGCGCGTGCGCTCGGCGCCAAGGTCGATGACATCCGCCAGCGGCAGCATCACCGTCGCTTCGCCGACGACCACCTGCGCCACGCCCTTCGGCGCGGCGCCATCGAGCGGCTTCACCTCGGTCGCACGCGCCAGGCGCCGGATTGCGTCGATCCAGCGATCGGCGCGCGCCAACGTCGTCCCCGCGGCGCCCTGCAGCAGCAGCGGCACGGTGACGGAGGGGGGCACATTCATCTCGGCGCGCGCGCCGCGCACCTCCCCGATGAGCGCCACCACCCAGTCGAGCTCGGCGCGCGCCGCCTCGGCATCCGGCACGGTCACCGGTGCCGGCCACGCAGCGCGGATCAGGCTGCCCTGCTCGCCGTAGCCGAACAGGTGCCACAGCTCCTCGGTGACGAAGGGCATCGCCGGGTGGAGCAGCTTCAGGATGGTGCCGAAGACATGCTGCGCGGCGCCCTTCACCTCGGCCTTTTCCGGCCCGTCCGGGCCGTTCAGCACGGGTTTTCCGAGTTCGATGAACCAGTCGCAGTAGCTGCCCCAGGCGAAGCGATAGGCCGCGGCGGCGTATTCGTCGAAGCGGTAGGCTTCAAGAGCCTCGGTGCACTCCTCCACGGCGCGGTTCGATGCATCGAGGATCCAACGCGCGAGCGGGGACTTCGCCGTCGCGGGATCGAAGGAGGCATCCGCGACGATGCCGTTCATCTCCAGGAAGCGCGCGGCATTCCAGATCTTGGTGACGAAGGCGCGGTGGTCTTCCACACGCTTGCGGCCGAGCTTCACGTCGCGCCCCGGCCCGGTCAGCGCGGCGATGGTGAAGCGCAGCGCATCGGCCCCGTAGGCCTCGATCAGCTCCAGGGGGTCCATCACGTTCCCCTTGGATTTCGACATCTTCTGGCCCTTCTCGTCGCGGACCAGGCCGTGGATGTAGACGTGGCGGAACGGCACCTCGTTCATGAAGTGGATGCCCATCATCATCATCCGCGCGACCCAGAAAAAGATGATGTCGAAGCCCGTCACCAGCACGCTGCCGGGGTAGTACTTCTTCAACTCCGGCGTCTCATCCGGCCAGCCCAGCGTGCTGAAGGGCCAGAGCGCGCTGCTGAACCAGGTGTCCAGCACGTCCGCGTCGCGGATCAGCGTGACGTCGCGGCCATACTTTTCGCGCGCCGCCGCTGCCGCTTCGGCTTCGCTCTCCGCGACGAAGACCTCGCCGTCCGGCGCGTACCAGGCGGGGATCTGGTGGCCCCACCAGAGCTGGCGGGAGACGCACCAGGGCTGGATGTCGCGCATCCACGCAAAGAAAGTGTTCTCCCACTGGCGCGGCACGAAGACCGTCTGCCCGGTCTCGACCGCCTTGATCGCGGGCTGCGCCAGCGTCTTCGCATCCACGTACCACTGCATGGTCAGCCGCGGCTCGATCGGCACGCCGGAGCGGTCGCCATGCGGGACCATGTGCGTATGGGCCTCGATCTTCTCGATGAGGCCGAGTTCCTCCAGCCGCGCCAGGATCTTCTTGCGCGCATCGAAGCGGTCGAGGCCGTCCAGCGCGCGCACGAAGGCGGGGTCGCCGATGCCGGGCACCTCGGCCAGCTCGGCCTCGATCTCCGCAACCATGACCTTCGCATCGGCATCAAGCACGGAGGGCATGGAAAGCGCGTGCCGCTTGCCGACCTCGAAATCATTGAAGTCATGCGCGGGCGTGATCTTCACCGCGCCGCTGCCCTTCTCGGGGTCGGAATGCGTGTCGGCCACCACGGGGATGCGCCGCCCGGTCAGCGGCAGGATCAGGTGCTTGCCGACGAGATCGGCGAAGCGCGCATCCTCGGGATGCACGGCGACCGCCGTATCGCCGAGCATCGTCTCGGGCCGCGTGGTCGCCACGACCAGGAAGCGGCCGGGCTCGCCCTCCACCGGATACTTCAGGTGCCAGAGGCTGCCCTTCACCTCCCGGCTCTCGACCTCGAGGTCGGAGATCGCGGTCTGGAACACCGGGTCCCAGTTCACCAGGCGCCGGTCGCGATAGAGCAGCCCCTGCCGGTGCAGCGTGACGAAGACCTTGAGCACGGCCCGCGACAGGCCTTCGTCCATGGTGAAGCGCTCGCGCGGCCAGTCCAGGCTGGCGCCCAGGCGGCGCAGCTGGCGCGTGATGGCGCCGCCCGACTGCGCCTTCCACTCCCACACATGCTTGAGGAAGGCCTCGCGGCCCATCGCGCGCCGGTCCTGCCCCTGCGAGGCCAGCAGCCGCTCCACCACCATCTGGGTCGCGATGCCGGCATGGTCGGTGCCGGGCTGCCACAGCGCGTCGCGCCCCTGCATCCGGCGCCAGCGCGTCAGCATGTCCTGCACGGACATGGTCAGGGCATGGCCGATATGCAGGCTGCCCGTGACGTTGGGCGGCGGGATCATGATGACGAAGGGCGGCGCGGAGGAGGCCGGGTCGGCCGTGAAGGCGCCCAGCTTCTCCCACAACTCGTAGAGGCGCGGCTCGACGGCCGCGGGATCGAAGGTCTTCGTCAGCATGCGGCCATCCCTTCCGCGCCGGTCGGGCGCCGTCAAGGGCTTCGCCGCGCATGGGGACGGCGCGCAGGGCGCGCGCCGCGGGGGAAAGGCGCTACAGCGCCCTGCCGACCACCCTTTCGATCTCGGCGCGGACCAGGCGCTCGACCAGTGGCGGGAGGTGCTGGTCGAGCCAGTCCTTCAGCAGCGGCCGGATCTCTTCCCGCACCACATCCTCGATGGTGGGGCCGCCGCGGTGGATCGTGGCGGCGCGCTCCTGCGCCACCGTCCGCAGCAGCTTGCCGACGGCGGCCGTCGTGGCCGCGGCCACGGCCGGCGCGACCAGGGCGGCGGCAGGCGGACTTTCCGGCGCCGGCGCTTCGGGCCCTGCCGCTGCCTCGGCTTCCACGGGCGCTACGGGCGCGGACGACCCCCCTGAAGGCGGCGCCGGCTGCACCAGCATCGATTCGGTCAACTGCAGGGGCTCGGGCTCGCCCGCGTCCCGGCGTTCCGAGCCTTCGCCGGCCTGCGGGCCGGGCGTCGGCACGCCATCGTCCTCGTTAAGGATCCGCCGGATGGAGGCCAGGATGTCGTCCATGGCGGGGTCGGGACCGGCCGGCTTCGGCGCTTCCGGTGCAGCACTCATGGCTCAACGCCCCCGATCGGCGACACGGTCGGCGGAGGAGTCGCCCCATCCGACCCAGCGGTTGCGGACGGCGCGGTAATACGCCTCCGCGTCATAGAGTTCGACCGGAAGGCTCAGGTCGCGCGCGGTGAGCCGGCCGACCGCCGCGGCCAGGCTGTGGGAAGCGGTGATCAGGTTGGCCAGCGCGCGGACCAGGCTGACGCGGGCGTTCAGCAGTTCCTGCTCGGCGTTCAGCACGTCGAGGGTCGTGCGGCTGCCGACGATCGCCTCGCGCTGCACGCCGTCGAGCGCGATCTCCTGGGCGCGGATCTGGGCGCGGTTGGCGTCGGCCTGGGCACGGGCCGCCTGCAGCACCTCAAAGGCCTGGGTCGCGAGCTGGGTGGCGGCGCGGCGCTGGTCCTCCACCACCTGCCGGGCCTGCTGCGCCTGCTGGCGGGCCTGGCGGACCTGGGCGTATTCGGCGCCGCCCTGGAACAGCGGCACCGTCAGGTTGGCGGTCACCGCGGTGCCGTCCTGCCGCACGCCGTCCGTCGTCTGGTTGTCCTGCCGGAACACGCTGCCGTTCAGGCTGAGCTGCGGCAGAAGCTGGGAGAACTGCACGTCGATGAAATCGCGTGCCGCGGCTTCGTCGAACAGCGCCGCGACCACGTTCGGGTTGTTCTGCGCGGCATAGCTGGCCGCCTCCCGAGCATTGGCAACCGGGGTGCGGAGCGGCTGCGGCGGCGTCAGGCGCTGCGGCGGCTGGCCGACCAGGCGCGTGAAGGTGGCGCGGGAGGCCTGGAGGCGCCCTTCCGCGTCGGCGCGCTGCGCCCGGGCGCCGGCAAGGCGGCTTTCCGCCTGGGCGACGTCCGTGCGGGTGATCTCGCCCACCCGGAACCGCTCATTGGTGGCCTGGAGCTGGCGCATCAGCACCTGCTCGTTGTTGGTGTTGAGGCGCACCTCCTCCTGGTCGCGGATCACGGCGACATAGGCGTTGATGGTGTCCTGAAGCACCTGCTGCTCAGTGGCGAAGAGGCGGGCGCGCTGCGCCAGCACCTGGTTCTCCGCCCGCCGGGTCGAGGCCACGGTGCGTCCGCCACGATAGATCGGCTGGGTCACCGAGCCCTGCATGCTGTAGATGTCGCGCGACCGCCAATCCGTCTGCGTCCGCGGCGCGCCCGGCGGGAAGGCCGGCTGGCCGGTGGCCGAGCCGGTCTGCTGCCCGGCCGAGCCGGTGAACTGCACCGTGGGGCGCCAGCCGGCCAGCGCCTGCGGCACGTTCTCGTCGACGGCGCGAAGCTGGGCGCGGGCCGCCTGCAGCGTCGGATTGTTGGCATAGGCGAGCGCCAGCGCTTCCTGCAGCGTCTGGCTCTCCGCCGGGCGAACCTGGACGAGCGCCGAGCCGGCGAACAACACGGCGGCGAAAGCGAGGCGGGGCGACAACGTCATGCAGTTCTCTCCGCGATCGCGTCGATCCTACAGCAGGATCGCTCGGGCCAGAAGCGCGCCGGCCCGGCTCAGAAGACGAAGCTCGGCCGCCGTGCGAAGGCCGGCAGTGCGAGGGTGGCGCAATCGAAGGCAGGCGTCACGCTGAAGCTGCCACCGATGCGCCGGCCGAGCACCGCACGCGCGGCCTGCCCCCGCTCCGAGGCGGCGAGCACCGTCACCAGGCGCCCGCCTTCAGCCAGCTGGCCGGTGATCTCGGCCGGAATCTCGGAGACCTCGCCCTCGATCAGGATACCGTCATAGGGGGCGGCCGTCGGGAATCCGGCGGCGAGCGGCGCCTCGACCACGCGGAGATCGGCGGGGGCGACGAGGCCGGCGGTGGCGCGCCGGGCGGCCGCGGCGAGCGCCGGGTCCTGTTCCAGCGCTACGACGCGCGCACCGCAGCGCGCCGCGACGGTCGCGGCATAGCCGGTGCCTGCGCCGACCACGAGCACGCGGTCGCCGTCCCGGATGGACAGCAGCTGGAGCATGCGCGCGATCACCATCGGCTCGATGAGGCCCCGGCCACCGGGAAGCCGGACATCCTCGTCCACATAAGCCCGCGCGGCGAGGCCGGGCGGCAGGAAGCGTTCCCGCGGGATCTCGCCCATCGCGGCGATCAGGCGGGAATCGGTCACCCGGTTCGGCCGAAGCTGGCCATCCACCATTCGCCGGCGGGATTCCGCCATGTCCTGGGTCACGTCGCCTTGCATTGCCGCTACACCTTGCCTCGCGGCGCTTATACGTTCGCCCCCCGCCCCGGCCAAGTCGCGACCCTTCCCCGTGCAGCGCAGGCGGCGACGCTGCTTGACCGGGGCCGGCCGGTGCCGGATAGAGGCGCCTCACGCGGCCGCGTGGCAGAGTGGTGATGCACCGGACTGCAAATCCGTGAATGCCGGTTCGATTCCGGCCGCGGCCTTTCTCTTTTGTCCCCCCTCTTCTGTCCCCGTCTCCTTGTTTCCCGCGCACCCGCCCGACGTGGCGCGGCGCGCTTCCGGCGAGACGGGGTGAAGGGGGCTTCACCCGGCCGGGTTCGGTTGCTATAGGCCCGCTCCTCGGCTGATCCGGCGTGGCGCAGCGGTAGCGCAGCGGACTGTTAATCCGTTGGTCGTTGGTTCGAATCCAACCGCCGGAGCCATCTTCCCCGTCCTTGCTGTGCTTCGTGGTGGCGTGGCTTGTCGCCGCGCGGTCACCGCGACGTCACGCGGCTGCAACCGGGTCCGGCTAGACCGGCCTCGGCCCCGATGCGGGCCGAGAGCAAGGACGACAGCCGATGATCCGCCGCCGCACCACGCTGCTCGCTGCGAGCGCCCTGCTCGCCGCGCCCGCCCTCGCCCGCGCCCAGGGAAGCGCCTCGGCGGGCTGGCGCGCACGGTTCCGCGAGCTGCGCCTCGGCATCTCCTCGGCCGAGAACGAGCGCGACGCCATCGCCCGCCAGCAGCCTTTCCAAGACTATGTCGAGCGCACGCTCGGCGTGAAGCTGCGCGTCTTCCGCGCCACCGACTATGCCGGCGTGGTGGAGGCGATGCGCGCTGGGCAGATCGAGTTCGCCCGCATCGGCCCGGCCAACTACGCCCTCGCCCGCCGCGTGATGGGCGACCGGGTCGTCCCCTTCGCGCGCGACCGCGACAACCAGGGCGAGACCGGGTACTACTCCGTCGCCTTCGTGAAGGCCGACAGCCCTTATCGCCGGATCGAGGACCTGCGCGGCAAGTCCTTCGCCTTCGCCGACCCGAACTCCACCTCGGGCTTTGCCTTCCCTGCCTATTTCCTGCGCAAGGCCGGCTTCGAGCCCAACAGCTTCTTCGGCCGCACCGGCTTCTCCGGCAGCCATGAGCAGAGCGTGATCGCGGTGCTCAACGGCACCTTCGACGCCGGCGCCACCTTCTGGTCGAACGAGAGCCGCGGCAACATCCAGCGCATGGTGGAGAAGGGCATGATCCCGGCGGGCTCCACGCGCATCGTCTGGACCAGCCCGCAGATCCCGAATTCGCCCTGGGTGATGCGCGCCGACCTGCCGGAGGACCTGAAGCGCGACTGGGCCGCCGCCGTCTTCGCCATGCCAGAGCGCGACCCGGCCGCCTTCGCCGTCGCGGCCTCCGGCGCCACCGGCGTCGCGCCGACGCGGCACGAGGACTATCTCGACGTCATCGCGGTGGTCGAGGAGAATCTGCAACGCCGCCGCCAGCGCTCGTGAGCACGCCGGCCCTCGCGGCTGGCGCGCTGCCCGGCGGCGAGGCCGTGCGCGCGGCGGAGCAGGCCTGGCTGCGCCGCCGGCGTGGCCGGCGCCTTTCCTTCACCGTCTGGGGCGCGTTGTTCCTGCTCGCGCTCGGCGCAGCCTCGGAGATCGGCGAGGTCAGCCTGGCGCGCCTCGCCGCCGGGCTGCCGATGGCCGCGGACTACATCGGGCGCACCATTCCGACCTTGCGCTGGGCGAGCCTGGGCGAGGATTTGGCGGAATGGATGTGGGGCCTCGACGCCTGGGTCCTGCTGCTGCTCGACACGATCCTGATCGCCTATACCGGCACCGTGCTCGGCGCCGCGGCGGCGCTGCTGCTCTCCTTCCCCGCCGCCTCCACCCTGGCGCCGCGCTGGGCGGTCGGCGCCTCGCGCCGCGTGCTGGAACTGGCGCGCACCGTGCCGACGCTCGTCTTCGCGCTGATCTTCGTCTACGCCTTCGGCCTCGGCCCGCTCGCGGGCGTGATGGCGATCGCGCTGCACAGCATGGGCGCGCTCGGCAAGCTCTTCGCCGAGGTGCACGAGAATGCCGACCTCCGCCCGGTGGAGGCGGTGCGCGCGGCAGGCGGCAGCTGGGGCGAGGCGATGCGCTTCGGCGTGTTGCCGCAATCCCTGCCCGGCCTGCTCTCCTTCGGGCTGCTGCGCTTCGAGATCAACGTGCGCGAGGCGAGCGTGCTCGGCATCGTCGGCGCCGGCGGCATCGGGGAGGAGCTCTATCTCTCCGTGCGGCAGTTCAGCTACCCCGACATCTCCGCGATCCTGCTGCTGCTGCTGGCGACGGTCACCGCGATCGACCTGCTCTGCGCGGCGCTGCGCCGGCGGGTGATCGGGGCGGAGAATTTGCGCGCGGCATGACTCTCTCTCGGACTCACGCCCTGTTCGCCTTCTGCGTCCTGCTGCTGCTGGTCGGGCTGTGGCGCGTGGACGCCTCGCCGCTGCGCATCTGGGACGGGCTCGGCAAGCTCGGCTGGCTGCTGACGCTGATGTGGCCGCCGACGCCGGGCGGGCGCCTCTACGACCTGCTCGAGGCGCTGGCCGAGACCGTTGCCATGGCCTTCCTCGGCACGCTGCTCGCCGCCGCGGTGGCACTGCCGCTGTCCTTCCTCGGCGCCGGCAACGTCATCGCCAGCCGCCTCGCGCGCTTCACCGTGCGCCGCAGCTATGACGGGCTGCGCGCGGTGGACAGCCTGGTCTGGGCGCTGATCTTCGTCTCCGCCGTCGGCATGGGGCCCTTCGCGGGCATCCTGGCCCTCGCCGTGCCCGATATCGGCACGCTGGCCAAGACGTTCTCGGAAGCGCTGGAATCGGCCGACCGCCGCCCGGTCGAAGGCGTGCGCGCCGCCGGCGGATCGCGGCTGCACGCCATCCGCTTCGGGCTGATCCCGCAGGCCGCGCCGGTGATGCTGGCGCAGGTGCTCTACACCTTCGAGAGCAACACCCGCTCCGCCACCATCATCGGCGTGGTGGGCGCGGGCGGCATCGGGCTGGCGCTGGCGGACCGGATGCGCATCAACAACTGGGACGAGGCGGCCTTCATCGTGCTGATGATCCTGGCGGCGGTCGCTGCGATAGACTGGGCGAGCCGCCGCATCCGGATGAGGCTGATCCGCGCATGACCGAGACGACGACCTACCAGGACCCCGGCACGGCGAAGAAGCGGCTGGGCCTCGAGCCCTTCATCCATCCGACGGCGAGCGTGCGCGACTCGCGCCTCGGCATCTACACGGAGGTCGGCGCGCGCACGACGCTCGCCGAGGTGGAGATGGGCGACTACTCGTATGTCGTCCACGACGCGCAGATCATCTACGCGACGATCGGCCGGTTCTGCTCCATCGCCAGCCACACCCGCATCAACCCCGGCAACCACCCGCTGGACCGCGTGGCGCTGAACCACTTCACCTATCGCGCCAGCGCCTATGGGCTCGGGCCGGACGAGGCCGGGTTCTTCGACTGGCGGCGCAGCCATCGCGTCACGCTCGGCCACGATGTCTGGCTCGGCCATGGCGTGATCGTGCTGCCGGGCGTCTCGATCGGCACCGGAGCGGCGATCGGCGCCGGGGCCGTGGTGACCCGGGACGTGCCGGATTTCGCGGTCGCGGTCGGCAATCCCGCACGCGTGCTGCGCCGCCGCTTCCCCGAGGAGATCCGCGCGGCGCTGCTGCGTATCGCCTGGTGGGACTGGCCGCGCGAGAAGCTGGCCGCGGCGCTCGAGGAGATCCGCCGCCTCGATGCCGAGACCTTCTGCGCGCGCCACGATCCCGGCCCGAGCTGACACACGCGCCAGGCGGCCATGCGGCCGCCGGGCGGTGTGCGGGGCACGCCGCGCCGCCGGGCGCGTCAGCCGAACAGATGGTCGGCCGGCGCCACGGTGATCAGGTCCAGCGAGATCGTGTCGTTCACGGTGTCGGTGCGGACGGTGTCCAAGAGGCGGACCCAGAGGTTCGAGCCGACATCCGTGGCCACCAGGTCGGTGTTCCAGCGAAGGGCGGCATCGGCCGCGCCATCGAAGCCGCGCCAGGTCGCGGCGCCGTCCACCGAGTATTCGAAGCGGAACAGCTCGACGCTGGACCAGGCATCCACCTGCACCAGCTTGTTGCCGGCGGACAGGCCGGTGAATTCCCAGCGCAGCTCGATGCCGACGCTCCCGTCGCTGAGGAAGCCTTCGCGCCAGGTGGTGACCCTGCCGTCGTCGGCGGCCTGCACGGCGACGCTGGCGTTGTTGATGTTCGGGCGGGTCGTGTAGTTGCCGACGATCGTGCCGGCAGTGAGCGCCGAGACGTCGTCGTTCGCGTTCGTCACGGTCACCGTCTGCGCCGTGTAGCCTGCCGCCGCGACCTGCAGGGCATAGGCGACGTCGGCATCCGCGTTGCGGTCCTCCGTGCCCGTCACTTCGACCGTCGCGGTCCACCCGTTGAGGGCGTTCAGCACCACCTCGGAGCTGTCCAGCGCGCCTTCGGCCGCGTTCACGCCGGTGATCGAGACCTTCACGTCGCCCGTGGCGCCGGTGGTGCTGATGGTGAAGCTGGCCGCCTGACCCTCGGCCGTGGTCAGGGCGCTGCGGCTCACGCTGAGCACGCCCGTGCCGCCGGTGTCGCCGCCCGTGCCGCCGCCGGTTCCGCCGTCGCCCGTGCCGCCGTCTCCCGTGCCGCCGTCGCTGGCCCCGCCGCCGCCGGTGCCGCCGCCCGTGTCATCGACGATGGAGGAGGGCTTGTCCGTGACGGTGATGAGGTCGACGCCGAAAGTGTCCCGGCTCGTGTCGGTCCGGTCGGTGTCCACCAGCCGAACCCACAGGCTGCTCCCGACGCCGGTCGCGAGCAGGTCGGTGTTCCAGGCCAGGCTGCCGGCGCTCGCGCCATCGAACAGGCGCCAGGTGGCGGCGTTGTCCACCGAGTATTCGAAGCGGAAGGCCTCGACGCCGGACCAGGCGTCCACCTGAACCAGCTTGTCGCCCGCCGTGAGGCCGTTGAACTGCCAGCGCAGCTCGATGCCAGCCTTGCCGTCGTTGAACACGCCCTCGCGCCAGGTGGTGAACCTGCCGTCATCGGCCGACTGGACGGCCACGGTGCCGTTGTTCACGCTGGGCTTCGTCTTGTAGGTGCCGACGATGGTGCCGGCGGCGGCGGCCGACTTGTCGTTGTCCTGGTTCGTCACGGACACCGTCTGCGAGCCGAAGCCGTCGGCGCTGAACTGCAGGGCATAGCCGACGCTGCCGTCCACGTTGCGGTCATCCACGCCGGTGACGGCGACCGAAGCGGTCCAGTTGTTGGCCGCGCTCAGCACGATGTCCACCGGCGCCAGCTTGCCCTCCGCGGCGTTCAGGCCGCTGGTGGCGACCAGGACGTCGCCGGTGGCGCCGACTGCGCGCAGCGTGACGGTCTGGGTGCCGCCCTCCACCGTCGTCAGGCTGGTGCGGTCCACGGTGAGCGAGGCTCCGCCCGTGTCCTTGAGGCCGGTGTCCGTGCTGCCGGAGGTGCCGGTGTCGGTGCTGCCGCCGGTGCTCCCACCTGTGCTGCCGCTGCTGGTGTCCGCCACGGTGTAGGTGCCGCGGATCATGTACTGGCCGAGCGAGCCGTAATCCGTGTAGCCGGTCGGCGTCGCGGCCATGGGATCGCCGACGCCGACGCCGTCCAGGCCGAGGTAGTAGGTGCCGGCGGCAAGGCCCGAGAGCTTCAGCACGCCGTCGATCCGCGCCACCTCGTTCCAGGTGGCGACCTGCTGGAACTTGTCGTTGTAGAGGGTGAGCGCCACGTCCAGCATGCTGAAGGGCGAGGCGGTGTAGACCGGCGTGCTCGATCCGCTGACATAGGCCCGGGTCCAGCCCGAGACGGTCAGGTCGATCGCGCCCGTGCCGCCCAGCTGGAAGCTGAACATGTCCACGTCGTTTCGGCTGCCCGAGCCGGTGATGACGCCGAAGGTCTCCACCGTGGCGACGCCGCCCGCGACGGTTCCGCCGAGGGCGGATGCGCTGCTGAATGTGTTGCCGTGGTCGTCGGCCCGATAGGTCACCGCGCCGTTGCGCGTGGTGATGATGCTCAGGTCGTCCTGGGTGTTCGTGGCGCCGTTGTACTCGCCCTTGCTCCACTGGACGATGTTCGCGTTGTAGCCGACCCCCAGGACCGGCGCCCAGTCCGTCGCGCCCGAGCCATGGCCGTAGTAGTATTCGGAGGTGTTCCGGCCGTCATGGTCGAGGCCCATGGAGTGGCCGATCTCGTGCGCGGCCGCGTCGGCAATCGACTTCGCGCCATCGGCCAGGCGGTTCGAATAGACGAAGACCGGCGTGTCCACGTTCCACATGAAGCTGTTCTTGTAGGCGATGCCGCCGAAGTTCTTGCCGCCCTCATCGGTGATCACCACGCGGATGCCATAGGCCGTATCGCTGCTGCCGCTGTAGCGCAGCGCCTCGACACCCGGATCCTGGGTCGTGACGTTCACGTTGAAGGGCGAGAAATACTCGGCCACGCGCGCCCAGATCTGCTGGATGCGGAGCAGTTCGGTGGTGTTGAACGTCTCCGACGTGTCGGTGGAGAAGGCCGGGGAATAGAAGCTGCTGGTGCTCCAATAGGAGTTCCAGGTCGTGCCGGTGGTGGTGTGGCCGTCGAAGTCGAGAAAGACCGTCAGCTTCGAGCCGGGGTTGCTGTGCAGCTTGAAGGTGTCGCCATAGGCGATGCCGACGCCGCCCGTCGGCACCACGCTCTGCGTCACCGTGGCGTCGATGACCGCGCCCTCCGGCCCCGCGGCCAGGTCGATGCCGGCCAGTTCGCCGAGTTGCGTGTCGTCGTAGCCCGGCATCGCGCAGGCGCCGCAGGCGCAGCCACCGCCATGGGCCACCGCCTCGCCGGCCGGGACCTGCGTCGCCTCGAAGCCTGAAGCGGTCGCAACATCGGTGGTGTCCTCGGGCTGCGGCATGGCCGCGAAGAGCGCCGTCAGCACCTCCCCGCCGCCGCCGAACGCCTCACCGGGCGGCGGGGGCGGCGGCGCCGCGGCGGCCGGAGTGGCCTCCGATCCATCCTCGAGGAGTTCCCACGAGTATTGGCCGAGGATTCCGGGCTGCTGCATGGATCAGATCCCTTGAAACGACCGAAGTGGCCACTGCCACTATCAATTGGTCGTTAGAAAGGGGTGAACAACCTATGCGCGTCAATCAGGAAGCCTGTATTTACAGCCGTTTATCACATCTTATCACAATGTTGAGAGCAGTTGATACTTCGTTTACCGTCCTGTTCAGCCCTTCTAATGCAATCCAGAGCAGCTTTTTGTTAAGGGCCGCGGCGCGACTTCCTCACATCCGCTGACCCTGCCACACAGAGAACCGACAAACCTCACAGCGGAGCACGCCGCCTGCCCCCTCGCCTCGTCATCTTCGACTTCGACGGCACCCTGGCCGACAGCTGGCCCTGGCTGCTGGCCGCGCTGGACGGTCTCGCGCCGCGCTTCGGCTTCACGCGGCCGGATCAGGCGGAGCTCGAGGCGTTGCGGGCCTGCGACGCGCCGACCGTGATGCGGCGCCTCGGCGTGTCGCGATGGCGCCTTCCGGCAATCGGTACAGAGCTCCGCCGCCTGGCGCGGGAGGCGCCGCCTCCACCGCTCTTCCCGGGCGTGGCCGGGATGCTGGACCGCCTTGCCGACGCAGGCATCGCCCTCGGCATCGCCAGTTCCAACAGCGCCGCTCAGATCCGTCGCACGCTCGGCACGGCGCGGTCGGCGCGCATCGCGCACCTGGCCGCGGAAGCGAGCCTGTTCGGCAAGGCCGCGCGGTTCCGCCGGATCCTGCGCGAGTCCGGCATCGCCGCGCCGCAGGCGCTCGCCGTCGGCGACGAGTTGCGCGACATCGCCGCGGCGCGGGAGGCCGGCATCGCGGCGGGGGCTGTCGCGTGGGGCTATGCCAATCCCGACAGGCTGCGCGCCGAGGCGCCGGACGCCTTCTTCGAGCGTCCGGAGGAGATCGCGCGGCTCTGCGGCGTGTAGCGGCGGCCTACTTCCCGGCCCAGACCCGGCCCGGTACGTAGACCTCGCCCTTCATCAGCATGCGCGCGGTGCGCAGCGTGCCGCCCGCGGCGATGGTGGGCTTGCCGTCGGCGCCGCTCGCCATGCTGATCACGGCTTCCATCGTGCCGGTGGGATGCTCGATCACCACCTCCTCGCGCATCGCGTCGGTGACGCGCGCCAGGCCCTGCGCGACCGTGCCCGGGAGCTTGCAGGCGGAGGCGATGCAGATGCCGCCCGTCACCGCCATGGCCTCGTGGCAGGCGAGCGGCGTGAAGTAGCGCGCCAGCACCGATCCGCCCGGTGTCGCGGGCTCCGCGACCATCGCGAATTTGGGGATCACGCGCCCTTCCGCGTCGCCCATGCCCATGGCGAGGCTGGCAGCGCGGCGGATCACCTCGATGCGTGCCATGAAGTCCTTGTCGGCGTCGAGTTCCTTCGCCGTCTCGCGCCCGGTCTTGCCGAGGTCCTTCGCGCGCGTGATCACGACGGGCATGCAGACATCGAGGCAGGTGACGTCCACGCCCTCGATCCGGTCGAGCGCGTTGCCCGTTGGCATCAGCTTGCCCGTCGCACCCCCCACGGCATCCGCGAAGTTCAGAAGGATCGGCGCGGCGGTGCCGGGCACGCCGGCGATCGCGGTGTCGCCGTCGTAGCGCACGCGCCGGGCCGGGGTCTGCACCACCGCCTCGATCAGCGCGCCGGTGTTGACGGCGCGGATCAGCACCTTCGTCTCGCCGTCCTCGGCCGGGACGAGGCCGCGCTCGATCGCGAAGGGGCCGACGCCGGCAAGCATGTTGCCGCAGGTCGGGCCCCAATCCACGAAGGCGCGGTCCACCGCGGGCTGGGCGAAGAGGTAGTCGATCTGCTGAGGCTGCCCGGGCTCCGCCTTCGAGACGATGGCGACCTTGGTCGTCAGCGTCGTCGCGCCGCCGATGCCGTCGATCTGCCGCGCATCGGGCGAACCCACGGCGGCCAGGATCACCTGCCCCATCGTCTCCCGGTCCTCGGGCAGGTCGGAGCGCAGGAAATACGGGCCGCGGCTGGTGCCGCCGCGCATGAAGGTGCAGGGGATCGCGGTCTGGAGCGTCATGGGCGGTGTTCTCAGCGGAGGGGCCAGGGCAGGTCGTAGAGATCCTGCAGGAGGCCGCCGGGGAAGACGAGGTTGAGGGAGTGCGCCATCAGCAGGATGAAGCCGCAGGCCGCCGCGGTCAGCAGCAGCGTCTGCAGCCAGCCGCAGCGCGCCACCACGCGCAGGAAGGCCAGGAAGAACAACGCGAGCGCGGCGAAGAAGCCGATCAGCAGCGTCATTGCCAGGAAGCCGAGCGCCCAGCCGACGAAGGGCCAGGGGCCGGAATCCGTGGCATGGGCTTCCTGGTCGAAGTTGGTGGTGCCGGCCGCCTTCGCGCCGCGCGCCTGCATGCCAAGCACATACAGCACCGAGAGGCCGCCGACGCAGGAAACCACCGCCGGCATCAGCGCCGCGAGGTAGGAGTTCTTCAGCCCCTCGAACATCACCCAGCCGAAGAAGGCGAGCAGCAGGACCGAGAAGACGATCTGCGGCGTGAGCACCGTCGCGCGCGATTCCTCCGCCGCGCCCTCCGTGTTCACCGCCGCCTGGCTGCGCCGCAGCCCGGCCCAGAGCGAGAGGATCGTCAGCGCCAGGATGATCAGCGCGACCGGCCGGGTCAGGAATTCGAAGCCGGAGAACTGCACGGCCTGGTAGAGGTAACGCTCGGCGCCGAGGGACAGCACGAAGCCGATCAGGAAGGCCGGGCGCGACCAGCCGAAGCGGCGCAGGAAAAGGCCGAGCAGCCCCACCGCGAACAGCGCGATCATGTCGTAGACGCTGCGCGTTGCCTGGAAGGCGGCGAAGCTGATGATCATGATCATGAAGGGCGCGATCAGCGCGTAGCGGATCGTCGTCAGCTTCGCGATGCCGGGCGCGAGCAGGATGCACATCAGGGTGCCGGCGAAGTTGGCGATCGCGAGCGACCAGATGATCGTGTAGGTGACGTCGAGGTTGCGGTCCGCCATGGCGGGCCCCGGCTGCAGCCCGATCAGGATCATCCCGGCGAGGAAGATCGCCATGGAGCCGGAGCCGGGAATGCCGAACAGCAGCGTCGGCAGCAGCGCGCCGCCCTGCGTGGCGTTGTTGGCGCTTTCCGGCGCGATGACGCCGCGGATGTCGCCCTTGCCGAAGTTGCGCGTGTCCTTGCAGGTCTGCATCGCGTGGCTGTAGGCGATCCAGTCAACGACCGACCCGCCGATGCCCGGGATTGCGCCGATCAGCGCGCCGATGCCGGAACAGCGCAGCACGAGCCAGGGGTTGCGGAACACGTCGCGCACGCCCTGCAGCCAGCCGGTGCCCATCGGGTTGTGCTGCGCGATGGCGCCGCCGCTGCGGAGCAGGTTGAACAGTTCGGGCAGCGCGAAGATGCCGAGGCCGACGATGACCAGCGGCAGACCGTCGCTGAGGTAGAGCGTGTCGAAATCCATCCGGTATTCGCCGGTGGCCGGCGCGGCGCCGATCATGCCGAAGGCGAGACCGAGGCAGGCGGAGGCGACGCCCTTCGCGAGGTTGCCGCCGGAGAGCGCGGCCACCGTCGAAAGCCCGAACAGCGTCAGCATGAACAGCTCGGCGGAGCCGAAGAGCAGGATGATCGGCCGCGCCGCCATCACCGAGAATGTCAGCACGACGGCGCCGAAGAAGCCGCCGATCATCGAGGCGGTGAAGGCGGCCGAGAGCGCCCTCGCCCCCTGCCCCTGCTGCGCGAGCGGGAAGCCGTCCAGCACCGTCGCCTGCGAGGCCGAGGAGCCCGGTATGCCCATCAGCACGGAGGAGAAGGTGTCGGAGGTCGGGATGACCGCGATCAGACCGATCAGCATGGCGAGCGCCGAGGTGGCGTCCATGCCGTAGATGAAGGGCAGCAGCAGGGAGAGGCCGGCGATGCCGCCGAGGCCCGGCAGCACCCCGATCACCAGCCCCACGCTGACGCCGAGCATCATGAACATGAGACGCTCGACCGTCAGCAGCTCGAAGAGCGCGCCGAGGATGATGTCCATCATGGCGAAGGCCTTTCCACCGGCGCGCGGCGTGTCCCGTCAGAAGCGGGCGTTGTGGTTGGCTGTCAGGAACTGCCGCACCCAGGCGCGCGCCTCGGGCGAGATGCTGGTCGCGGTGGCGTAGAGCCGGTCGGCGGCCGGGCCCACGGCCTGCCGGTAGTCACCCAGAATGTCGCCGCGGCGGGCGATCAGCTCGGGGTCCCTCACCGCATCCTCGCAGGCCTTGCGGTAGGCGGCGATGATCGGCGCCGGCGTTTCCTTCGGCAGCACCGCCGGCTTCTGGCCGGCGAAGGCGGAGACGGAGCAGGCGAGATAGGCGTCGTATTCAGGGCCCGCAGGCTCCCGGCCCATCATGGAGCGATATACCTCCTCGAAGGTAGGGATCTCCGGGAAGGAGGGGTCGCGCACGATCTTCCCGTTCTCGTCCTGCACGCCGTAGGAGAACAGCGGCACCGCGGTGCCCGCCTGCACCATGGGCACCACCTGGGTCAGCCAGGCGGGCGTGGTCTGGTGGTCGATCGAGGCGTCGCCGCGTTCCACCGCCAGCCGCGCATCGCCGCGGCCGCGCATGCCGAACACGTAGCGCACCTTCAGGCCCAGCATGTGCAGCGCCAGGATCGGAACGACATCGAGGCCCGTCGCGCCCTGGCTCGGGAAGACCAGCTCCTTGTCCTTGAGCTGGGCGATCTGGTCGCCGCGGCTGATGCCGGTGCGCGAGGAGACATAGACGACGCCGCCGGTGGGCGAGACGATCATCGGCACCCAGTTCGCATAGTCGTAGCGCACCCGCCGGTCGCCCAGCAGGAAGGGCAGCTGGGTGGAGGCGGAGGAGCCGAAGAAGCTCATCCCGTCCGGCCGCGCGCGCTGCGCGAATTCGTTGCCGCCGGTGATGGAGCCGCCGCCCGGGATGTTGCGGATGATGATGGTGGGCTGCCCCGGCAGGTATTTGGCGATGTAGGGCGCGAGGAAGCGCGCCCACACGTCGCTGCCGCCGGCCTCGGCGAAGGGGATGACGAATTCGATGGTGCGGCCGGCGAAGCTCACCTGCGCGCCGGCGCGGCCAGGCAGGATGGCGGCGCCAGCGGCGGCGCCCAGCAGGGCGCGCCTTCCGATGCGGATCATGAAGCTGTCTCCCCGAAGATGCGGCCGCCGGCCTGCGCCGGCGGCCAGGCGCGTCAGAAGCGCACGTTGTGATTGGTGGTGAGGAAGTTGCGGACCCACTCGCGCGCATCGGCGTCGATCGTGGTCGCGACCTCGTAGAGGCGCTGGATGTTGTCGCCCACCGCCTGCTCGTAGTCGCCGAGCACCTCCTCCTTCTTCGCCTGCAGGTCGGGATCGGCGACCGCCTCGGCAAAGGCGCGGCGATAGGTGGCGATGATCTCGGGCGACGTACCGCGCGGCAGCATCGCCGGCTTCTGGGCCGCGAAGCCCGAGCCGAAGAAGGCGAGATAGGCGTTGTACTCGACGCCCGAGGGCTTCTTGCCGTGCATCATCTCATAGGCTTCGACGAAATGCGGGAGGTCCGGGAAGGTCGGGTCGCGCGCCACGTTGCCCTGCGCGTCCAGCACGCCCCAGGAGAAGAGCGGCACCGCGTTGCCCGCCTGGATCATCGGACGC
The DNA here is from genome assembly GCF_003173615.1 of Falsiroseomonas bella. Lineage (GTDB taxonomy): Bacteria > Pseudomonadota > Alphaproteobacteria > Acetobacterales > Acetobacteraceae > Falsiroseomonas > Falsiroseomonas bella. Next base: position 318,866 of record NZ_QGNA01000003.1, read on the forward strand.
ACCTGCGTCAGGAAGGCGGAGGAGGTCTGGTAGTCGATCGTCGCCTCGCCGCGCTCCAGCGCCAGCCGTCCCTCACCGCGGCCGCGCATGCCGAAGACGTGGCGGACCTTGAGCCCGAGCAGATGGAAGGCGAGCATCGGCACCAGGTCGAGCGAGGTCGCGCCCTGGCTGCCATAGACCAGCTCCTGGTCCTTGATCTTGCCGAGCTCGCGGGCGTTCGCGACGTTGAAGCGCGCCGGCAGATAGACCACGCCGCCAGTCGGCGAGACCAGGACGGGCGGCATGTTGCTGTAGTCGTAGCGCACGCGGCGGTCGCCCAGCAGGAAGGGGAACTGCGTCGAGCCCGAGGTGCCGATGAAGGTGGAGCCGTCGTTCCGGGCACGCTGGTAGAAGTCGTTGGTGCCGGTGATCGAGCCGCCGCCAGGCACGTTGCGCACGATCACGCTCGGCCGGCCGGGCAGGTACTTCGCCAGGTAGGGCGACATGAAGCGGGCCCAGACGTCGCTGCCACCGCCCTCGGCGAAGGGGATCACCCATTCGATCGTCTTGCCGGCGAAGTTCGTCTGCGCCCGCACCGCCGCCGCCGGCAGCAGCGTGGCCATGCCAAGCGCCGCGGCGCCCTGGAGCAGCCTGCGCCGCCCGGGCCCGCGGGCCTCGAAGTCGCTACCCATTTGTGATCCTCCCGTGTCGAGTTCCGTATCCTGTCGCATGGCGCGGCGCCGGAGGGCATGTCAAGCGGGACCGGCGCCGAAGAAGCGCAGAAACCAGGCCAGCGTCTCGTCCGGCGCATGTTCGGGGACGTAATGGCCGCAGGGCAGGCGATCGCCGACCAGGTCCGTCGCGTAGTCGCGCCAGACGGCCGTGACGTCGTCGAAGACCTCGCCGGTGTGGCTGCCGCCGCCGAACAGCACCAGCGTCGGGCAGGCGATCCTGCGGCCCGCCGCGAAATCCGCCTCGTCCATCGCCCGGTCCACCGTTGCCGCGGCCCGGTAGTCGGCGCAGGAGGCGCGGATCGTCTTGCGCGTGAAGCAGCGGACGTATTCCTCGAAGGCGCGCGGGTCGAAGATCGAGAGGCCCACGCCCTTCTTCCCGATCTTGCGCTCCATGTACCAGCGCGCCGGCACGCTTTCGAGCATCGTCTCGGGCAGGTCGCCTTCCTGCGGCATGAAGACCCAGTGCCAGGACTTCATGGCCCATTCGGCCGAGGCGTTCCGCCACACATGCAGCGTCGGCAATATGTCGAGCAACGCAAGGCGCAGCACGCGCTCCGGGTGGTCCAGCGCCATCCTGTGACCCACGCGGGCGCCGCGATCGTGCCCGGCCAGGAAGAAGCGCTCATGGCCGAGCGCACGCATCACCTCCACCTGGTCCTGCGCCATGGCGCGGAAGCTGTAGTTGGCGGTGACGGACGGGTCGGGCCCGGTGCTGTCGCCATAGCCGCGCAGATCGGCCGCGACCACGTGGAAATGCTCCGCCAGGCGCGGCGCGATGCGGTGCCAGCACACATGGGTCTGCGGATTGCCGTGCAGCAGCAGAAGCGGCAGCCCCTGCCCCGCATGGCGCAGATGGATGCGCGCCCCGCCGGAGGTCTCGATGTCGGCCGCCGCGAAGCCCGGCAGCAGCCCGTGGTCCGGCCGATCGGCCATGCCCGTCACCGTCCTTCCCGTCGCGCGACCGGGGCCGCCACGGGCATGGCGACCGCCCGGCCGAGCCAGGCCAGCCTGTGCCGCTGCGCCGCGCGCGCATGGCCGCGGGCAGCCTCCTCCGCCGCATCGCCGTCGCGACGCCGAAGCGCGGCGAGGATCGCGCGATGCTCGGCATGCGCCTCGGCGGCGCGTCCGCCCTGCGTCAGCAGCGTCGGCAGCAGCGCAATGGTGGCGGAGATCTGCTCCAGGCTACGCAGCAGGTAGCGGTTGTGGGCGGCAAGATAGAGCATGCCGTGTATGCGCTGGTTCAATTCCGAGAGCGCCGCGGCATCGGCGAAGGCACCCGGTTCCGCCTCGATCAGTTCCGCCATGGCGTCGAATTCGGTCTCGGTCGCGTGCTGCGCCGCGAGCCGCGCGGCGGCACCTTCCAGGATCTCCCGCATCACATAGAGCTCGACCACCTGCTGGTGGTCGGGGCGCGTCACGGTCAGGCCGCGGCGTGGATCGCGGGTGAGCAGACCCTCGGCCTCCAGCCGCGCGATCGCCTGGCGCACCGGCGTGCGGGAGACGCCAACGCGCGCGGCGAGGTCGGTCTCCGTCAGGCGGAGGCCGGGCGCGAGGAGCCCCTCGCGGACCGCGTCGCGGATCCGGTCATAGGCTTCCTGGCCGAGGTCCCGAGGGGCATGCGGCAGGACGGGCGGCGGCGCGGGCGGCAGGTCCATGGCTCTGGACATCATGGGATACAACTGGATACAAGGCCAGCGGAATTCGCGGGGACACAATGCCCGACTTCACCCGGACCTATGACGTCCTGGTCGCCGGCGGCGGCAATGCGGCGCTCTGCGCCGCCATCGAGGCGCGGCGGGCCGGTGCCTCGGTGATCCTGGCCGAGCACGCGCCGCTGCCGATGCGCGGCGGCAATTCCCGCCACACGCGCAACCTGCGCGCGCTGCACCCGGCGCCGACCGACGTGCAGACCGAGAGCTACCTGGAAGAGGAGTACTGGGACGACCTGCTGCGCGTGACCGGCGGCAAGACCGACGAGCATCTGGCGCGCATGTGCATCCGCGCCTCCCAGCACGCGCCGGCCTTCCTCGCTTCCTGCGGCGTGACCTTCCAGCCCTCGCTCTCGGGCACGCTCTCCCTCTCGCGCACCAACGCCTTCTTCCTGGGCGGCGGCAAGGCGCTCCTCAACGCGCTGTACCGCACCGCGACGACGCTCGGCGTCGAGATCCTCTACGACACCGAGGTGCAGCACATCGCGGTGCAGGACGGCTACGCGACCGAGGCGATCGTCTCCCACAAGGGCTTCCCGGAGCGCATCCGCTTCAAGGCGCTGGTCGCGGCCTCCGGCGGCTTCCAGGCGAACCGCGAATGGCTGCGGCAATACTGGGGCAGCGCGGCGGACGAGTTCCAGATCCGCGGCACGCCCTATGCCCAGGGCCGCGTGCTGCGCGACCTGCTGGACCAGGGCGTGCAGGAGGTGGGCGACCCCACGCAGTTCCACGCGGTGGCCAACGACGCGCGCGCACCGATGGAGGATGGCGGGCTGGCCATGCGGCTCGACTGCATCCCCTTCGCCATCGCGGTGAACCGCAATGTCGAGCGCTTCTACGACGAGGGCGAGGATGTCTGGCCGAAGCGCTACGCCATCTGGGGCCGCCTGATCGCGCAGCAGCCCGGGCAATGCGCCTTCGCCATCACCGACAGCCAGGCCGAGCTCGACTACCTCCCGAGCGTCTTCCCGCCCTACAAGGCGGACACCATCGCGGAGGTCGCGGCGATGGCCGGCATCGACGGCGCGAAGCTCGAGCGCGTGGTCGCGGAATACAACGCCGCCGTGCGCCCCGGCACCTTCCGCCCCATGGTGCCCGACGATTGCCGCACCGAGGGGCTGACGCCGCCCAAGAGCCACTGGGCGCGGCGCATCGAGAAGCCGCCCTTCATCCTGCATCCGCTGCGCACCGGCATCACCTTCACCTTCCTCGGCCTGAAGGTGAACGACCGCGCGCGCGTGCTGATGGCCGACGGCAAGCCCTCGGGCAACATGTTCGCATCCGGCGAGATCATGTCCGGCAACATCCTCGGCCAGGGTTACCTGGCGGGCTTCGGGATGACGCTCGGCACGGTGTTCGGCCGCATCGCCGGCGAGGAGGCCGCGCGCCATGTCCGCAACTGAAGCGACCCCTCCCGCGCCCAGCGAGGCGATGCAGGATGCCTGGCGGCAGATGCAGGTCTGCAACGCCTGCCGCTATTGCGAGAGCTACTGCGCGGTGTTCCCGGCGATGGCAATGCGCCGCAGCTTCAGCGAGGGCGACCTGACGCACCTCGCCAATCTCTGCCATGGCTGCAAGGGCTGCTACCACGCCTGCCAATACGCGCCGCCACACCCCTTCGAGATCAACATCCCCGCGACCTTCGCGCAGATCCGGCAGGAGAGCTACGCGGCGCATGCCTGGCCGGCGCCGATGGGCCGCCTGTTCGAGCGCAATGGCACCATCGTCTCGCTCGCCGCGGCGCTGATCGTGACGCTGGTGCTGCTGGCGACCGTCGCGCTGAAGGACCCGGCGGTGCTCTACACGGCGCAGACCGGCCAGGGCGCCTTCTTCCGCATCATCCCGCTCTGGCTGATCAACCTGCTGGCCGGTGCGACCTTCGGCTATGCGATCCTGGCCATGACCATGGGCGGCATCCGCTACTGGCGCGGCACGGCGGGCGGCGCGGGACCGGTGCCGCGGGCGGCGGCGGTGGACGCGACGGTGGACATCCTGACGCTGCGCAACCTCGGCGGCGGCGGGCATGGCTGCAACGACCTGGACGACAGCTTCGCGATGCATCGCCGCTGGCTGCACCAGGCGATGTTCTACGGCTTCCTGCTGTGCTTCGCCGCGACCTGCACGGGCGCGATCTATCACCACGTCTTCGGCTGGCATTCGCCGCACGCCTTCTGGAGCCTGCCGGTGCAGCTCGGCACCTGGGGCGGCGTGCTGCTCTGCATCGGCACGGCGGGGCTGATCTGGGTGAAGGTGATCACCGATCCGGTCCCGGTCGCGCGGCAGCTTATGGGCGGCGAGTATGCGATGCTGATGCTGCTGTTCCTGGTCGGCTCGACCGGGCTGCTGCTGCTGGCGCTGCGCCACACCGGCGCGATGGGCATGCTGCTCGCGCTGCATTTCGGGCTGGTGCTCGCCCTCTTCGTGGCGATGCCGTACAGCAAGATGGTGCATGGCGTGTATCGCGGCTTGGCGCTGCTGCGGCATGCGCGGGAGCGGCGCGGGCCGGTGCGCGGCGGCGCCGCGTAACGATCCCCTCACAGTCTGGACGAATCAGCGCACCTCTGCGCAATCGTGCATCGGTCGTGGCCGCCGGCCGCGTATGATGCTGTCGCCCTTCCGTATATCCGCGCAGAGGTATGTTTCCATGCCGTTCGATCCCGCGGCGATGGGCTGGAAGCCCTTCGACGATCCGGCCTTGCCGCAGGTGATGACCCGGCACTGGGAGCGCGAGGAGGGCGAGGGCTTCGCCTATGGCTTCGAGACCGGCGCCGGGCAGGCCAACGGCCTCGGCGTGGTGCATGGTGGCATCCTCGCGACCTATATCGACCACACGATGGGCCGCGTCGCGCGCAGGGCGGCCGGCGACGTGCCGGTGGCGACGATCCAGCTCGACCTGCACTACCTCTCGCCGGCGCGTCCCGGCTTCTTCATCGAGGCGCGCGGCATCGTCGTGCGACGGACCATGTCGGTGATCTTCCTGCGCGGCGCGCTGACCTCGCAGGGCACCGACGTGCTCACCGCCAGCGGGATCTGGAAGATCCTCGGCCGGCGGTGAGCCGTCGCCCGGTCAGGCCCGGAGCGCCGCCAGCACGCGCTCCGGCGTGAAGGGCACCTCCGGCACGTGCCGGCCCGTCGCGTCCAGGATCGCATTGGCGATCGCGGCCCCCGTCGGGCCCTGACTGCCCTCCCCCACGCCGAGCGCGGGCAGGTCCGGACGGTCGATCAGCACGCTCTCGATCGCCGGCACCTGGCCGAAGCCGATGATCGGGTAGGCGTGGTAGTCCTCGCTGGTCATGCGGCGTCCATCCCAGCGGCCTTCCTCCATCAGCGTCCAGGACGCGGACTGCACCATCCCGCCCTCGATCTGGTTGGCGATGCCGTCCGGGTTCACCGCGCGCCCGGCCTCGGTCGCGGCCCACATCCGCTGCACCCGCACCGCGCCGCTGCCGACATCCACCGCGACGCGCGCGACCACCGCGACATGGCTGTCGGAGTTCTTGTATTTCGACAGGCCGACGCCGGTGCCGACCAGTTCCGTCCCCTGCGCGCGTCCGCGCCCGAGCGTCACGGGGCGCGGCTGCCAGCCGGAAAGCGCAACGGCACGCTGCAGCACGGCCACAAGCCGCGGGTCGCGCAGGTGGCGCAGCCGGTAGGCGACCGGGTCCTGCCCCGCCAGCGCCGCGCACTCGTCCATGAACATCTCGGCGGCGACCACGTTGAAGTAGCCGCCGAGGGTGCGCAGCGCGGAGGTCCGCACCGGCATCTCCGCATGGAAATGCGTCGTCACCTTCTGCCCGGGCACGGCATAGATCGGCACCGCGTTGCGCGCCGCCGCGCCGTTGGGCAGCGCGCCATCGGTCGCGCGCGGCGGCGGCACCGGGTTCTCCAGATACCAGGCGGAGCGCAGGTTGCAGCCGCTGGAGCCGCCCGGCCGCGTGGAGTGCGGGAAGGACCAGACATCATGCGCCCAGGAGGCGAGGCCGCCATCGGCGCCGAGCCCGGCCTCCAGCCGCACGACCATGGCGGAGCCCCAGGGCTCCCACACCATCTCCTCCTCATGCGTCCAGTGGACGCGCACCGGCTTGCCCGGCACCGCGCGCGCGAGCAGCGCGGCATCCAGCGCGACGTCGTCCGCGCCGTTGTGCCCGTAGCAGCCCGAGCCCTGCGCATGGATCACGCGGATCGCGTCCGGCTGCATGCGTAGGCCGCGCGCCAGGTCGCCGCGCAGCGGGAACGGTCCCTGGGTGTGCGACCAGACCGTGAGGCGGCCATCGTCCCAGCGCGCCAGCGCGCAGGAGGCGCCGATCGAGGCATGCGCCTGGAAGCCCCGGCGATACTCGGCGCGGTGGCTGCGCGCGCCGGCCGGACCGGCCTCGGTCGTGTGGATGGTGCGCGTCTCGGCCGGCGCGGTCAGCAGGTGATCGAAGGCGGTCTTGCCGCCGAACAGCGCCGCACCGTCCTGCCAGCGCGCGGCCGCCACGATCTTCCGTGCCGCGTCGTTCGCCTGCTCCTCGCGCCGCGCGACGACGCCCAGGAAGGATCCGTCGCGCACCACGGCGACCACGCCCGGCAGGCCGCGCGCCCAGTCCATGTCGAGCGAGACGAGCTTCGCCGCATAGCCCGGCGGCCGCGCCACGGCGCCGAACAGCAGCCCTTCGGGCCGCATGTCGTGGATGAACACCTGCCGGCCGAACACCTTCGCCGGGATGTCCGTGCGCGGCATGGAGGTACCGATCAGCGTGGCCGCCATCGGCGGCTTGCGCCGCGCCGTGGTGTCCACCGGCCGCACGAGCGAGACGTGGGACGCGGCCTCGGCATAGGTCATGCGCCGGCCGCCCAGCCCCTCGATCACGCCGTCGCGCACGCCGAGCGCGGCGCGCTCCATGCTCCATTGCGTCGCGGCGACGCCGAGCAGCGTGGCGCGCGCATCCGCGCAGGCGACGCCGAGCGCCTCGCCGCCGAAGCGGATGGACTGGCTGCCGGCCGTGACGCCCTCATTCGCGGTCTGGGCCGTGTCGCCGGAGATCAGCTCGATCCGCTCGGGCGCGACATCCAGCTCCTCGGCGGCGATCTGGCGCATGGCGGTCAGCACGCCCTGCCCCAGCTCGACCCGCCCGGTGAGCACGACGATGCGCCCATCGGGCGTGATGCGCACCCAACTGTCGAGGCGCGGGTTGCTGCGCAGCATCGGCGTGACCGGCGCTGGCGCGGCCTGTCCGGCTGCTTCCTGCCAGCGGAAGCCGATGGCGAGGCCGGCGGTGCCGGCGGCGAAGGCGCCCAGGAAGGCGCGGCGGGACGGCATCTCGGCGCCCATGGTCAGGCCCCCCGCCCGTTCGCCGCGCGCAGCACGGCGCGGACCACGCGCGGCTGCGTGCCACAGCGGCAGAGGTTGTGGTCCAGCACCTCCTTCACCGTCGCCTCGTCCAGGCTGGCGGGGCGTTCCTGCAGCAGCGCCGCGGCCTGCATGATCATGCCGTTGGTGCAGTAGCCGCATTGCGCCGCCTGCTCGGCGATGAAGGCCGCCTGCAGCGGGTGCGGCCGTTCGGGCGTGCCGAGACCTTCCAGCGTGGTGACGACATGGCCGACCGCATCGCCCGCCCGCATCTGGCAGGACCGCACCGCGCGGCCGTCCACCAGCACGGTGCAGGCGCCGCATTGCGCGCGCCCGCAGCCGAGCTTGGGCCCGTTGAGCTCCAGGTCGTTGCGGAGCACGAAGATCAACGGCGTCGCCGGGTCCACCTCGACCTCGGTCGTGCGCCCGTTCACGCTGAGACGCAGCATGACGGTTTCCTTCCCCCTTGCCTGCCGCGCCCGATGGCGCCGGCCCCGCGGCCCGTTCGCCGGGCTCGCGGAACGAGGCTAGGGCGCGGCGCGGCGCAAAGGAAGGGGTTGGAGGCGGTGCCGCGAGGCGCGTCAGTCCAGCCTGACGCCCGCCTTCTGCACCACCTCCCGCCAGGTCGTCGTCTCGCTTGCGATGAAGTCGGCGAAGGCGCGGCGATCCAGGAAGCTTGGCGTGAAGGCCGCCTCTGCCAGGCGCTGGCGGATCTGCGCCTGCCGCAGGATCCTCGCGACCTCCTGCTCGAAGCGCGCGGCGATCGGATCGGGCAGATCGCGTGGGCCAAGCAGGCCGATCCAGTCCACGGAGGCGTAGCCGGGCACATGCTGTTCGGCGACCGTCGGTACATCCGGGAAGAAGGGCGAGCGCTCGGCCGAGGTGACGGCGATCGCGCGCAGCTGGCCACCCCGCACGGGCCCCGTGAGCGCCGCCAGCGTGTCCGACATCAGCGAAACCTGGCCCGCGATGAGGTCCGCCAGAGCCGGGCCGGAACCGCGATAAGGCACATGCGTCAGCTGCACGCCCGTCATGCTGGCGAACAGCTCCATGTTCAGGTGCTGCGTCGTGCCGTTGCCGGGTGAGGCGTAGAAGATCGCGCCCGGATTGGCCCGCGCCCGCGCCACCAGTTCTCCGATCGCGTTGACCGGGAAGTCCTTGTTGACCACGAAAAGCTGCGGGACGGAGGCGATCAGCGCGATCGGCGTCATGTCCCTGAGCGGATCGTAGCCGAGGTGCGGGTGGAGGCTGGGCGCGATGGTGGTGGGCCATTTGCCGCCCATCACCGCGGCGGTGCCGTCGGCCGGTTGGTTCGCGGCGTATTCCATGCCGACGGTGCCGCCGGCGCCGGGCCGGTTCTCCACCACGACCGGCTGGCCGAGGGCGGGCTGCAGGCGCTCGGCCAGCATGCGCATGAGAAGGTCGGCGACCTCCCCCGGGGGAGAGGGCACGATGATGCGCACCGGGCTCGTGGGCGACCAGGCCTCCTGCGCCGATGCGGGCAGCGCAACTGCCGCGACCGATGCGGCGAGCAGGGTGCGACGTGACAGCGGGGTGAGCGCCGCGCTGCCGGGTGCGGGCGGGGTCATCCGGGAAGCCTAATGGTCCCCTTCGCGCCCAACAACGGGGCGCGCCCGGCGCGGCTGCGGCTCAGGCGCCGAAGCAGGGGGCGCGGCGCGCCATGCCGCCGTGCAGGTCGAGCAGCCGCTCGCGCCAGGCATGCACCACGTCGTCCAGCTCCAGCAGGCGCAGCGGGCTGCAGCTGCGCGCCCACATGAAGCTGCCGAAGACGATGTGATCCGCGTAGTCCGGCGCCTGGCCGCCGAAGAAGGGCTGCTCCCGCAGCATCAGCCGCATCGGCTGCAACGCGGCGCGGAAGGCGGGCAGCCGCGCCTCGCGATCGGCGGTCACCTGCTCGAGCGTCATGCCGTAGCGCTTCTCGCGGCTCTCGACGAAATAGGCGCGCTCCTTCGGGCCAAGCAGCGCGGGAATGTCGGAGACGATCATGCGGCCGATCCCCGCCAGCAGCACGCTGTCGTTCCAGGCGGCGAGGAAGCGGTAGCCGGCGGGCTGGCCGTGCAGCAGGCTCGGCCGGTCCGGATAGGCCTGGTCGAGATACTGCGCGATGGCCCAGGAATCCGCGACCACGCGCGCGCCATCCACCAGCACCGGCACCTTCTCATGCTGCGCGAAGGCCAACCGGTCGGTCTCGGTGAAGCGCCAGGGCACGCTCTCGAAGTCGAGGCCCTTATGCGCCAGCGCCATGCGGCTGCGCCAGCAATAGGGGCTGAAGATGCGCTCGGCATCGGTGCCGCAGAGTTCGTAGAGCTGGCGGGCCATGGTCCTCGGCTTCCGGTTCTGGGATCAGTCGGGCGCGGCGGGGTCGAGCAGGCTCAGCGCCTGGCGGGCGGCGCCCTTCAGCAACGCCGGCTCGGGATGCGCGCGGGCCAGCACGCGCAGGCCCATGATCGTGGTCAGTAGCAGCCGCGCCACGTCGCGCGCCGGACGCCTCGCGGCGATCGTGCCGTCGCGCTGCCCGACGGAGAGGCAGCGGTGGAAGAAGCCCTCCAGCTCGGAAAGGCGATCCGCGACGAGCTCCGCGATCGCGGCATCGTGCGGGGCGACTTCCAGCGCCGTGTTCACCAGCAGGCAGCCCCGCGGATCAGCCAGCGAACGCGCCACCACCTCCTCCAGGAAGCGCTCGATGGCGGCACGGGGCGGCAGGGTGGACTCCAGGCGGCGGATGCGCGCGCGCATGTTGCCGTCGAGATAGCGATCCAGGCAGCGGGTGAAGAGCGCGTGCTTGTCGCCGAAGGCGTTGTAGAGGCTCGGCGCGCCAAGACCCATCGCCGCGCCGAGATCGCGCACCGAGGTCGCGGCGTAGCCGCTGCGCCAGAAGCAGTCCGTGGCCGCATCCAGAGCGGCGGTCTCGTCGAAGGCGCGCGGGCGGGCCATGCGGGCGTCGGGATCCGGCGATCTGTAGCGGCTGCTATAGAAAATACGACCGGCACCGATGGCACGCAATGCGCGGTCCGGAGTCAGTGAAGCCGCGCGGCGCCCTCCGGCGCGATCCAGGCGAGGCGGCCGGCCACGAAGGTCGCCAGCGGCGCACGACGTCGGGGATCCACCACGACGACGTCGCCGCGCAGCCCCGGCGCGATCCGCCCCCGATCCTCGAGCCCCGCCGCCGCGGCCGGGTTGGCGGAGACGAGGGCCCAGGCGCGCGCCAGGTCCAGCACGCCACGCGCCTCCATCACGAAGGCGGCCTGCAGCAGCGCCGGCCAAACATAATCCGAGGCGAGCACCGTCACGAGGCCGCGCTCGGCGAGCGGCGCCGCGGCTGACCACCCCAGATGGCTGCCGCCGCGCACCACATTGGGCGCGCCCATCACCACATGCTCGCCCGCCTCCCGCGCCGCCTGCGCGACCGCTTCCGCCATCGGGAACTCGCAGATCGCGGCACCCAGCGCGCGGAATGCGGCGCGAGCATCGGGCGTCGCGTCGTCATGGCTCAGCATCGGGATGCCGGCCACGCGCGCGGCCTCGGCCAGGCGCGCCTGCGCCGCCGGCACCTCCGGCCGCCGCGACCAGGCGCGCTCGGCCAGCGCGATGTAGTCCGCCAGCTTGACCCCGGCGCGGCCGGCATACTTCGCCATCGCGTCGGCGTCCTCGCGCTTGCGGATGATGCCGGGCGTATGGTCGTTGTAGGCGAGCAGCTGCACGCGCCCGGCAGCGATGTCCGCAAGAAGCTCCTCGAGCGCGTCGAGATTGTCCGCCTCGAAGCGGCAATGGACGCGGAGGTCCACGCCCGCGGCCGGTCGCACCGCTTCAACGGCGGCCAGCGTCGCGCGCCAGGCCTCGATCCCGCGCAGCCCCGGCTCCCAGGAGAGGGTGACGCCCAGGAAGGCCGTGGTGATGCCCGCGGCGAGCAATTGCGCGGCGCTGTCGCGCAGCGCGACCTCAGGCGGAAAATCCACGCCGGGGCGCGGCTGCATCTGCCGCTCATGCGCGTCGCCATGGATGTCCACGATGCCCGGCAGCACCAGCAGGCCGGTGGCGTCGAAGCGGCGCGCGGGATGCGCCGGCGCGGCCGCGATGCGTCCGTCGCGCAGCGCGACCTCACCCGCGGACAGTTCCTCGCCCCGCAGCACGCGGCCTCCGGCGATCGTCCAGTCCATGTCTCGCTACGACTCCACCACCAGCTGCACGCGACCGGCGGCGTAGCGGGACTGTGTGACATCCACCACCGCGCCGGCAGGATCGGTGTTGACCGCCTCCGTCACCAGCACCGGCCGGCTGCGGGATTGCTGCAGCAGGTCCGCTTCCTCCGGCGTGGGCAGGCGCGCGGTGATGCGCGTGACGCGGCGACGGTAGTCGGGCACGCCGCAGGCGGCGAGCGCCGCCGTGATCGAGGGGTTCTGCGCCAGCAGTTCCGGCAGTTGCGGGAAGCGCGCGGCGGGGAAGTGATGCGTGCCGATCACCACGGGCCGTCCATCGGCCAGGGCCAGCCGCTCCACCAGCACCACGGCGCGGCCGCGGCGGATGCCGAGCGCCTCCGCCAGCCCGGCCTCTGCCGGCACCTCCGCGATACGCAGGATGCGCCCGGCAGGCTCGCGGTTCTGCGCGCGGATGTTCTCCGAGAAGCGCGTGCGCGGACCGAGGCGGTAGTCCACCACGTCCTCGGCCACGAAGCTGCCGCGCCCCTGCTCGATCCGCACCAGGCCCCGGCCCTGCAATTCCTCCATCGCGCGGCGCACCGTGTGGCGGTTGACGGCGAAGCGCGCGGAGAGCTCCGCCTCCGTCGGCAGGCGGGCGCCCGGCTTGTGGCGGCCATCCGCGATCTCGGCTTCCAGCGTGTGCTGGATCTGGCGCCAGAGGGCGATGCCCTGGCGGCGCGTGAGGCCGGTCGACTGATCCGGCGCGACGGCGTCGGGCGTCATGGAAACTTCAACCTCTTGTGCCTCTCCGGCTGGCAAATTCGCCTTGACCATAAGTGGACGGATGACTAGTCGTCTAGATGAATTTGGACGTGCCGATGTCACCCTCCTCCCCTGCCGCAGCGCATGATCAGACCGGCCAACGGCGCCATTGGATGGGCGTGCTCGCCCGCGCCAGCGCGACGGAGATCGAGGGCAGGCTCGCCCGGCTCGCTCCGCTTCCCGCGCATGCGCGGCTGCGCGGGCCGGAGACGGGCCTCGTGATGGTGCGCGGCCGCGCGGGCGGCGACGGGGCGCCCTTCAACCTCGGCGAGATGACGGTCACGCGCTGCACGGTGCGGCTGGCCGATGGACGCGTCGGGCATGCCTATGTCGCCGGGCGCGATGCGCGCCAGGCGGAGCTGGCGGCGCTGGTGGATGCGCTGATGCTGGACGAGGCCGCGCGAGAGGCGGTGGAGGAGGCGGTGATCGCACCGCTCGCCGCCGCGCAGCGCAGCACGCGGGAGGCCGAGGCGCGCAAGGCCGCGGCCACGCGCGTGAACTTCTTCACCATGACGCAGATGCGCTGATGGACACGCGCTATCCCGGCTTCGCCGATCCCGTGCTCGACGCGCAGGCGAGCTTCCGCGCGGTGCTGGAGGCGATGAGCCGACCCGGCCGCGTGCAGGCGGTGGTGGCGCCGCCGGAACTCCCGCCGGGCCTCTCGCCCGCCGCCGCCTCGGTGCTGCTGACGCTGGTGGACGCCGCGACGCCGCTGCGCCTTGCTGCCGGGACGGAGGTGGAGGCGTGGGTGCGCTTCCATTGCGGCTGCCCCTTCGTTTGCGACGGCGCGGCCTTCGTGCTGGATCCGGGCGCCACGCTGATGGAGCTGGAGGCCGGCACCGATGAGGAGCCGGAGCGTGGCGCGACCCTGATCCTGGAGGTGGCGGCGCTGGAGGAGGCAGGCGGCTGGCGCCTGCGCGGGCCGGGCATCCGCGACGAACATCGCCTCCGCGTCACCGGGGCGCCGCCGGGCTTCGTCGCCGAATGGGCACGCAACCATGCGCGCTTCCCGTGCAGCGTGGACGTCATCCTCTGCGCCGGGGCGCGCATCGCCGCGCTGCCGCGCAGCCTTCGCATCGAGGAGTCGTAGCGCGATGTATGTCGCGACCAAGGGCGGCGAGCAGGCGATCGGCGCGGCGCATGCCTGGCTGGCCGAGACGCGGCGCGGCGATGCGGCGCTGCCGGAGCTCTCCGTCGCGCAGATCGAGGAACAGCTCGGCCTCGCGGTGGACCGCGTGATGGCGGAGGGAAGCTGTCATGACCGCGGGCTGGCCGCGCTGGCGGTGAAGCAGGCGAAGGGCGACCTGATCGAGGCAGCCTTCCTGCTGCGCGCCTATCGCACCACCCTGCCCCGCTTCGGCGCGACGGCGCCGCTCGACACCGGCGCCATGCGGATCCGCCGGCGGATCAGCGCCACCTACAAGGACCTGCCCGGCGGGCAGGTGCTGGGCCCCACCTTCGACTACACGCACCGGCTGCTGGATTTTTCCCTGACTGCCGCAGGACTGCCGCCGGAAGCTGCGTCACAGGCAGAACCCGACACGGCACCAACGCCGCGCGTGACGGAGTTGCTGGCGCGCGAGGGGCTGATGCAGCGCGAGCAGCCAAGCGAGGCCGAGCCCGGCGACCTGACGCGCGAGCCGCTGCGCTTCCCCGCCGACCGTGCCGTGCGCCTGCAGGCGCTGGCGCGCGGCGATGAGGGTTTTCTTCTGGGCCTCGGCTATTCCACGCAGCGCGGCTACGGCAACGCGCATCCCTTCGTCGGCGAGATCCGCGTGGGCGATGTCGCCGTCTGCTTCACGCCGCCGGAGCTCGGCTTCGAGATCGAGCTGGGCGACATCGGCGTGACCGAATGCCAGATGGTCAACCAGTTCAAGGGCAGCCGCACAGAGCCGCCGCAATTCACCCGCGGCTACGGCCTGGTCTTCGGCCATGGCGAGCGCAAGGCGATGGCGATGGCGCTGGTGGATCGCGGGCTGCGCGCCGCCGAACTGGGCGAGGAAGCGGATGCGCCGGCGCAGCAGCAGGAATTCGTGCTGTACCACTGCGACAATGTGGAGGCGACCGGCTTCGTGGAGCACCTGAAGCTGCCGCACTACGTGGACTTCCAGAGCGACCTCGAAAATGTGCGCACGATGCGCGAAAGCGCGATGAAGGCCGCGGCCGAATGACAAGCGCCGCCGCAAAGCCCTCTCCCCCCTCAGGGGGCAGAGGGTTGGGTGAGGGGGGCGCGCAAGGCGCCTACGCCCACGACACCGGCTACAACTTCGCCTATCTCGACGAATCCACGAAGCGGATGATCCGGCGCGCGATCCTGAAGGGCGTTGCGATCCCGGGCCACCAGGTGCCGTTCGGCTCGCGGGAGATGCCGCTGCCCTATGGCTGGGGCACCGGGGGCATCCAGGTGACGGCCTCCATCCTCGGGCCGTCCGACGTGCTGAAGGTGATCGACCAGGGCGCGGACGACACCACCAACGCCGTCTCGATCCGCGCCTTCTTCCGCCGCGTCGCCGGCGTCGCGACCACGGAGCGGACGGCGGAGGCGACGGTGATCCAGACACGCCACCGCATCCCCGAGCGGCAACTCACGGAAGGCCAGATCCTCGTCTACCAGGTGCCGATGCCGGAACCGCTGTTCCGGCTCGAGGCACGCGTGGCGGAGACGAAGCGGATGCACGCGCTCGCCGATTACGGGCTGATGCATGTGAAGCTCTACGAGGACATCGCGCGGCACGGCCATATCGCGACGAGCTACAATTACCCGGTGATGGTGGATGGTCGCTACCTGATGTCGCCCTCGCCCATTCCCGCCTTCGACAATCCGAAGATGGACCGCATGCCGGCGCTGCAGCTGTTCGGTGCGGGGCGCGAGAAGCGCATCTACGCCGTGCCGCCCTACACCGCGGTGCGGAGCCTCGATTTCGAGGACCATCCCTTCCGCCCGATCCGCGCGCCGCATGCCTGCGCGCTGTGCGGCTCGCGCGAGAGCTACCTCGACGAGGTGATCACAGACGATCGCGGCGGCAAGATCTTCGTCTGCTCCGACACCGACTACTGCACGGAGCGCCAGGCGACGAAAGCGGCCGCCGAATGAGCCCGCTGCTCTCCGCGCGCGGCCTGGAACTGCGCTTCGGCCGCATTGCCGCGCTGGACGGCGTGGACCTCGACATCTGGCCGGGCGAGGTCGTGGCCATCGTCGGTGAATCCGGCAGCGGCAAGACGACGCTGCTGCGCGTGCTGTCGGGGCTGGCGGCGCCGGATGCCGGCAGCGTGATCTTCGACGGGCAGGACGTGCTCGGCATGAACGAGGCCGCGCGGCGGCACCTGATGCGCACGCAATGGGGCTTCGTCCACCAGAACCCGCGCGACGGCCTGCGCATGGGCGTCTCCGCCGGCGGCAATATCGGCGAGCGGCTGATGGCGACCGGCGCGCGCCACTACGGCAACATCCGCGCCGCCGCCGCCGACTGGCTGCGCCGCGTCGAAATTGACCCCGAGCGCCTGGACGCCCTGCCGCGCACCTTCTCCGGCGGCATGCAGCAGCGGCTGCAGATCGCGCGCACGCTGGTGACTCATCCGCGCCTGGTGTTCATGGACGAGCCGACCGGCGGGCTTGATGTCTCGGTCCAGGCGCGCCTTCTCGACCTGATCCGCGCGCTGGTCGCGGAGCTCGGGCTCTCGGTGCTGCTCGTCACCCATGACATCGCCGCTGCGCGGCTGCTCGCGCATCGCATCCTGGTGATGCGGCACGGGCAGGTGGTGGAACAGGGCCTGACCGACCGCGTGCTGGACGACCCGCAGCATCCCTATACGCAGTTGCTCGTCACCTCGGTGCTCGCGGCATGAGTTTCGCCCTGCGTGCCGAGAACCTGGGAAAGTCCTTCACGCTGCACCTGCAGGGCGGCGTCACGCTGCCAGTGCTGCAGGCGCTCGAACTCACCGTCGCGCCGGGCGAATGCGTGGCGCTGTCGGGCCCTTCGGGCGCCGGCAAGTCCACCCTCATGCGCTGCCTCTACGGCAATTACGGCGCCGGCAGCGGGCGCATCCTGATCCGCCACCACGATGCCTCGGTGGACCTCGCCACGGCCGATGCGCGGCTGGTGCGGGAGGTGCGGCGGGACACGCTTGGCTATGTCTCGCAGTTCCTGCGCGTCATCCCGCGCGTTCCCGCCATCGAGATCGTGGCGGAGCCGCTGATGGCGCGCGGCGTCGCGCGGGACGCGGCGCTGGCCCGCGCCGAGGCGCTGCTCACGCGCCTCAACCTGCCCGCCCGGCTGCACCACCTGCCGCCGGCCACCTTCTCGGGCGGCGAGCAGCAGCGCGTGAACCTTGCCCGCGGCTTCGCCCCTGGCTATCCCGTGCTCCTGCTCGACGAGCCGACCGCCAGCCTCGACGCCGCCAACCGCGAGGTCGTGATCGGGCTGATCGCCGAAGCCAAGGCGCGCGGCGCCGCCATCGTCGGCATCTTCCACGATGCCGAGGTGCGCGACCGCGTCGCGGACCGCCTGTTCGACGTCGCCCCCCTGCACGAGGCCGCATGACCCCGGAAACCGTCCTGACCAACGCCCTGCTGGTGCTGCCCGAGGAGGTGATCGCCGGCACGGTGGTGATCCGCGGCGCACGCATCGCCGAGGTCCAGCCCGGCCGCAGCCACCTGCCCGGCGCGCAGGACCTCGACGGCGACCACCTGATCCCGGGCATCGTGGACGTCCATACGGACAACCTGGAACGCCAGGTGCAGCCGCGCGCGACGGCGCGCTGGCCCTCGCGATCCGCCATGCTCGCGCATGACACACAGACCATCGCCGCCGGCGTGACGACGGTGCTGGATGCGCTCTGCCTCGGCGATCTCGGCTTCGATGTGGGCCGCACCCAGACCTTTCGCGACGGCGTGGCCGACCTGGACGCCCTGGCCCCGACCGGGCTCCTGAAGAGCGAGCATTTCCTGCATCTGCGCTGCGAATTGCCGGCGGTCGACATGCCGGCTCTGGTGGAGATGGTGGCTGACCATCCGCTTGTGCGCATGGTCAGCCTCATGGACCATTCGCCGGGCGTCGGGCAGTACCGCGATATCGACCGCTATCGCGAGATGCGCGTTCGCCAGAACCGGCAGACGCCGGAACAGGTGGACAAGCGGATCGGCGAGTTGCTGGAGCAGCGCGGCCGCCTGCGCGAGAAGCAGCGGCGCTGGCTGCTGGATCGCGTCGCGCATCGCAAACTGCCGCTGGCGAGCCATGACGACGACACGCCGGAAGGCGTGCGGCAGAACGCCGCGGACGGCGTGATGATCAGCGAGTTCCCCGTGGTGATGGAAGCAGCGCGCGAGGCGAAGAAGCTCGGCGTCGAGGTCATCGCCGGGGCGCCGAACATCGTCCGCGGCGGCAGCCATTCCGGCAACGTCGCCGCCGCCGACCTGGTGCGGGCGGGCGCGGTGGATGTGCTGGCGAGCGACTACGTGCCCCCGGCGATGATCGAGGCCGCCTGGCTCAGCGCCGGCAGCGGCACGATCACGCTGCCGCAGGCCGTGGGCATGATCACCGACCGTGCGGCGCGCATGGTCGGCCTGCAGGATCGCGGCCGGATCGAGAAGGAGCTGCGCGCCGACCTCGTGCAGGTGCGCCCGCATGAGGGCCACGCCATCGTGCGCAAGGTCTGGCGCGCCGGGGAGCGCGTTGCCTGATGCGTGGCTGCACAGGAGCGCGGCTATGAGGGTGGCGCTCTACTGGGCGCCACGGCTCGAGGACCCGCTGCACCGCCTCGGCTCCGCCTGGCTCGGCCGCGATGCGGAGACAGGCGCGACGCTGCCGCAGCCGGCGCTTCCCGGCCTCGACATCGCCGAGATCACCGCCGATGCGCGCGGCTATGGCCTGCATGGCACGATGAAGCCGCCCTTCCGGCTCGCGACCGACTGGCACGCCTTCCGCGCGGATGCGATGGCGCTCGCCGCACGCACGCGGCCCTTCGCGCTGCCGCCGTTGGTGCTGGCCGAGCATCACGGCTTCCTCGCGCTGCTGGAGGGCGAGAAGTCGGCGCCGCTGCAGGCCTTTTGCGACGCCTGCGTGGAGGCGCTCGACCACCATCGCGCCGCGCCCTCGCCGGAGGAGATCGCGCGCCGCCGGCCGGAGCGCGCGACGCCCCGCCAGCGCGAGCACATCCAGCGCTGGGGCTACCCCTATGTCTTCGACGAATGGTGGTTCCACGTCACGCTGAGCCGGCGCCTGACGGAGGCGGAGCGCGCGGTGGTGCAGCCCGTGCTCACGGCCCATCTGGGCGAGGCGCCCGCCCTGCCCCGCAGTGTGACGGAACTGTGCCTGTTCACCCAGGCCGCGCCCGGCGCGCCCTTCCTGATCGCGGAGCGCCTGCCGCTGCTCGGCTGAGCCGTCAGCGCCGCGCGGTCGCGACGGCATTCGCGGCCGAGCGCAGCGCCGCCACCACCTGCGCGATGCCCTGCTCCCGCGGGCCGTCATTCATCACTTGATGCACCGTCAGGCCAGGCGGCAAGGCCGCTTCCCGCGCCAGGCGCCGCGCCACGTCCTCCGCCGCCTCTCGCCCACGTTCCGCCAGGCGCGCGGCCAGCACCGCGGCCGGGGCGGTGATCTCCAGCACCATGAGGGGAAAGCGCGTGGCAGCGTCCTGCAGCACGCCGCGCGAGAGATTCGCCACGATGACGAAACCCTGCCCGATCCCGGCCGCCTGATGCACCGGGATACCGTAGGACAGGCCATGCGCCTGCCACCACAGGGCGAAGCCGCCGGCCTCGCGCAGCCGCGCGAATTCCTCCTCCGTCGCCGGGACATGGTCCTCGCCGCCGGCTTCGGCGGGGCGGGTGATCACGCGACAGGCGAAACGGATCCGCGGATCCCCGGCCAGCTGCGCCCGCGCGCCCGCCATCAGCGTATCCTTGCCGGCGCCCGAGGGGCCGACGACCGCGACAAGCACGCGATCCCTCCGTCTTGACCCTTGCCGTTCTGCCTGCGCCTATCCGCATCCTCAAGCGGACCACCACGAAGGTTCATCGCATGTTCACAACCCGCCCCGAGATCGCCGGCAGCTTCGGCGTCGTCGCCTCCACGCACTGGATCGCCTCCCAGGTCGGGATGAGCGTGCTGGAGCGCGGCGGCAACGCCTTCGACGCGGCGGCGGCGGCGGGCTTCTGTCTGCAGGTGGTGGAGCCGCATCTGAACGGGCCGGGCGGCGACGCCCCGATCATCGTGCATGACGCGAAGTCCGGCGCGCAGCACGTGATCTGCGGCCAGGGCGTCGCGCCCGCAGGGCTCACCATCGGCCATGTGCGCGACGATCTGGGACTCGACCTCGTGCCGGGCACGGGGCTGCTGCCCGCGATGGTGCCGGGCGCCTTCGACGCCTGGGTGCTGATGCTGCGCGACTTCGGCACCTGGTCGCTGCGCGACGTGCTGTCCTACGCGATCGGCTATGCGCGGCGCGGCGTGCACTACGTGCCGCGCATCATCGCCACGCTGAACACCGTGCGCCCGATGTTCGAGCAGGAATGGAAGACCTCCGCCGCGCTGTGGCTGCGCGATGGCGGGCCGCAGGAAGGCAAGCTCTGGGCCAACCCGACGCTGGCCGACACCTGGGAGCGCCTGCTGCGCGAGGCCGAGGCCGCCGGGCATGATCGCGTGGCGCAGATCGAGGCGGCGCGGGGCGCCTGGTACGGCGGCTTCGTCGCCGAGGCGATCGACCGCTTCTTCCGCACGAACGAGGTGCTCGACACCTCCGGCCGCCGCCACAAGGGCGTGCTGACCGGCGACGACATGGCAAAGTGGCGCGCCGGGATCGAGGCGCCGCTGAAGCGCGACTACCGCGGCACCACGCTGCTGAAATGCGGCGTCTGGAGCCAGGGCCCGACCATGCTGCAGACAATGGCGCTGCTGGAGGGCTTCGACATCGGCGCCATGGACCCGCTCGGCGAGCGCTTCATCCACACGGTCGTCGAATGCCTCAAGCTCTCCTTCGCCGATCGCGAGGCCTTCTACGGCGACCCCAACTTCGTGGACGTGCCGATCCACGCGCTGCTGTCGGAGGAGTACGTCGCCGAACGCCGCAAGCTGATCGGCGAGAGCGCCTCGATGGAGCTGCGCCCCGGCAGCATCCCCGGCTTCGACCGCCCCGCGCCCGACTTCGCGGCCGCGGAGGCGCGGAACGAATGGATGACGCGCGCGGCCGGCGCGGGCGAGCCGACCGTCGCACGGCTCGGCGCCTCGGGCGGCGACACCTGCCACGTGGATGTCATCGACAGCCAGGGGAACATGGTCAGCGCCACGCCATCCGGCGGATGGCTGCAATCCTCGCCGGCGATCCCGGAACTCGGCTTCTGCCTCGGCACGCGCGGGCAGATGTTCTGGCTGGACGAGAAGCATCCGAACGGCCTGCTCCCCG
The DNA here is from genome assembly GCF_003173615.1 of Falsiroseomonas bella. GTDB lineage: Bacteria > Pseudomonadota > Alphaproteobacteria > Acetobacterales > Acetobacteraceae > Falsiroseomonas > Falsiroseomonas bella. Next base: position 339,999 of record NZ_QGNA01000003.1, read on the forward strand.
GCAAGCGGCCGCGCACCACGCTCTCCCCTGCGATGGCGCTGAAGGACGGCCGCCCCTGGATGAGCTTCGGCACGCCCGGCGGCGAGCAGCAGGACCAGTGGCAGCCCATCATGTTCGCCCGCATGGTGGACCACGCGATGACGATCCAGCAGGCGATCGACGCGCCGTCCTTCCACACGGAACACTGGATCTCCTCCTTCTGGCCGCGCGCGGCGAAGCCCGGGAAGGTGGTGATCGAGGGCCGCTACGCGCCCGACGTCGCGATGGCGCTGCGCGACCGCGGCCACCTGGCGGAAGTTGGCGGCGACTGGTCGGAAGGACGCCTGACCGGCGCCAGGCAGGAGACCGACGGCCAACTCTTCGCCGGCGCGAACCCGCGCGGGATGCAGGGCTACGCGGTCGGGCGGTAGCGGCCATGCAGGGGGCCTTGCCCCCTGCACCCCCACCAGGGGCCAGAGGCCCCTGGAACCCGCGACCGTTTAACGCCGAAGGCGGAGGGGGCTTCAGGCCCCCTCCGCCTTCGGCGTTGAAAAGCGAATGCAGGGGTCCGGGGAGCTTCAAGCTCCCCGGCGGGGGCGCGGGGGCAGCGCCCCCGCAACGCGCTCCGCCCTACCGCGTCGCCTGCTCCCGCAGCTGTGCGATCGTCGCGCGGTTGGTCACCTGCTCGGGGTTCGTGCGCACTTCGATGATCGCCGGCTTGCCGCTGGCGCGTGCGCGCTGGAAGGCGGGGACGAGTTCGTCGGTGGCGGTCACCACCTCGCCATGGCCGCCGAAGCTTTCGATGAAGCGGGCGAAGTCGGGGTTCGTCAGCGCGGTGCCGGAGACGCGGCCGGGATAGGTGCGCTCCTGGTACATGCGGATCGTGCCGTACATGCCGTTGTTGAACACCATGATGATCGGCGCGGCACCGTGGTGGAAGGCGGTGGCGAGTTCCTGCCCCGTCATCAACGCGCCGCCGTCGCCGACGAAGCAGAGAACGCAGCGGCCGGGGTTGGTGATGGCGGCGCCGATGGAGGCGGGAACGCCATAGCCCATCGCGCCATTGGTCGGGCCTAGGAATTCCTGCTTCTCGCGCAGATGCATGAAGCGCGTCGGCCAGGTGGCGAAGTTGCCGGCGTCCGTCGTGAAGATCGTGTCGTCGGGCAGCACCTGCTCGAGCTGCTGCAGCGCGACGGCGAGGTTCAGCGGCCCCTCGTATTCGGGCGCCTTCGCCTGCGCCTCGCGCGCCGCGCGCACCGATTGGCGCCAGGCGCCCCAGCGCGGCTGCGCCACACGCTGCGCCGTGACGGCCTGCGCGAAGGCGTTGAGGTCGGAAACGACGCCGAGCGCCACGCGATGCACTCGCCCGATCTCGCTCTGCTCGGGATGCACCTGCACGATCGGCTTGCCGCCGGCGAGGTCGAACAGCGTGTAGCCCTGGCTCACCGGCTCGCCGAGGCGCGTGCCGATCGCGAGGATCAGGTCGGCCTCCTTCGCCTTCGCGACGAGCTGCGCATCCGCGCCGACGCCGAGATCGCCCGCGTAGTGCGGGCTCGTTCCGTCGAACAAGCCCTGGCGACGGAAAGCGACGGCGACGGGGATGTCGTTGCCGACGAGGAAGTCGCGAATTGCGGCGCGGCCCTCATCCGTCCAGCGCGTGCCACCGAGGATGGCGAGCGGCTTCTCCGCCTTCGCCAGCATCGCCATCAGGCGCGGGATCGCATCGGGCGCCGGATGCGGCGGCAGCACGGGCTGCGGCCCGATGTCCGGCACGCTGGCCAGGTGCTTCTGCATCTCCTCGCTGAGCGCAACGACGACGGGACCGGGGCGGCCGCTGACGGCCACGTCGAAGGCATGCGCCATCAGCTCGGGGATGCGCGCGGCCTCGTCGATCTGCGTCACCCATTTCGCGATTGGGGAGAAGAAGCGGCGATAGTCCACTTCCTGGAAGGATTCGCGGTCAGTCTCGGAAACCGGGATCTGCCCGACCAGCAGCACCAGCGGCGTGCTGTCCTGCTGCGCCACATGCACGCCGATCGCGGCGTGGCAGGCGCCGGGGCCGCGCGTGACGACGGCGACGCCGGGGCGCCCCGTAAGCTTGCCCTGAGCCTCGGCCATGTGGACGGCGCCAGCCTCGAAGCGGCAGGTCACCAGCTCGATGCGGTTGCGCTGGTTGTAGAGGCCGTCGAGCAGGTCGAGATAGCTCTCGCCGGGCACGGCGAAAACGTGGGTGGCACCGTTCGCCACCAGCGCATCCGCCAGCAACTGCCCGCCCGTCCGACCTTCCGGCCTCGCCGCATCCGCCATGAGCCTTCCTCCGCACTCAGCGTGCGGAGGTTTAGCCCAGGGCGGATGACCCGCCTACTCCGGCCGACTTACTCGGCCGGCGCCGGATGCGGCACTGGGTCGCGCTTCTCGAGTTCCGTCAGCCGCGCGGCGATGGCGCCGATCGGCTTGGTGTAGCCGGCCAGCAGCAGGTAGAGCGCCGGCACCGCGTAGAGGGTGAGGATGGTGGAGAGCGAGACGCCGCCCACGATCACCCAGCCGATCGCCATGCGGCTCTCGGCGCCCGCGCCCGTCGCCATCGCGAGCGGAACGGCGCCGAACACGGTGGCGATCGATGTCATCAGGATGGGCCGCAGCCGCACCACGGAGGCTTCCAGCACCGCGTCGTGGATGGACAGCCCGCGGTCGCGCAGCTGGTTGGCGAATTCCACCACCAGGATGCCGTTCTTCGCCATCAATCCGATCAGCAGGATCATGCCGATCTGGCTGAAGACGTTGAGCGACTGCCCGGTCAGGTGCAGCGCCAGCAGGCCGCCCGTGACCGCCAGCGGCGTCGAGAGCAGGATGATGAAGGGGTGGACGAAGCTCTCGAACTGCGCGGCCAGCACCAGGAACACCACCAGCAGCGCCAGGGCGAAGGTGACATACAGCGCGCCGGAGCTTTCCTTGAACTCCAGGCTCTGGCCACGATAGCTGATCCGCGCCTCCGGCGGCAGCACCTCGCGCGCCACGCCCTCCATGAAGGCCAGCGCCTCGCCGAGCGTGTAGCCGGGCGCGAGGGAGGCCGAGATGGTGATGGCGCGCACGCGGTCCTCGCGCGCCAGGCTCTGCGGCCGTGCGCGTTCCGACAGGGTGACGACATTGGCGAGCGGCACGAGGCCGCCCTGCTGGGCGCCGCCGGTGCCGATCAGCCCGAGCGCGCCGCCCGCGCTGGTGCGGACGAAGATGTTCTGCAGGTCGTAGGGCGTCGCGCGGTCCTCCTCGCGCGCCTGCAGCAGGATGCGGTATTCCTCGCCGCCCTGCACATAGGTGCCGACCTCGCGCGAGCCGAGCATGGTCTCGATGGTGCGGCCGACCGCCTGGATCGAGACACCGAGTTCCGCCGCCTTGCGCCGGTCGATGTCCACGCGGATCTCCGGCTTCGTCTCCCGGAAGTTGCTGTCGAGGTTGAGCAGTCGCGGGTTCTCCCGCGCGCGGGCGAGGAAGCGGTCACGCCACTCGACCAGCGTGGCGTAGTCGGTGCCGCCGATCACGAACTGCACCGGCGGCTGGAAGCCGCGCTGGCCGAGCGAGGGCGGGTTGAGCGCGAAGGCGCGCACGCCCGGGATCTGCAGCAGGCGCGGCATGATCTCGGCCGTGATGGCCTGCTGCTTGCGCTCGCGCTCATGCCAGGGGGCGAGCCGCACGAACACGTTGGCGACGTTGCCCTGCGCCGGCCGCTGGAAGCCGCCCACCGTGGCGAAGATCGACTCCACCTCCCCGCTCTCGACATAGGGCTGCACGATCTGCTCGATCCGCTGCACATGCTCGCCGGTGTAGGCGAAGCTCGCGCCCTCGGGTCCGGTGGTCGGGATGATGACGACGCCGCGATCCTCGGTCGGCGCGAACTCCTTCGGGATCACCTGGAACAGCGCCACGGCGAGCGCCGAGACCAGGCCCATGACGCCGAGCGTGATCAGCGGCGCAGCCAGCGCCCGCTTCAGCGTGACACGCAGCAGCCAGTTCATCCCGAGGAAGAAGGGCTCGGTCCAGCGCACCAGCCGGCTCTCGCCCTCATGCGGCTTGAGCAGCTTGGAGCACATCATCGGCGTCAGCGTCAGCGCGATCAGGCCGGAGAACACCACGGAAGCCGCCAGCGCGAAGCCGAACTCGGTGAACAGGCGTCCCGTGTTGCCGCCCATGAAGGACAGCGGCAGGAACACCGACACCAGCACCAGCGTCGTCGCGATCACCGCGAAGGCGATCTCCCGCGCGCCCCGGAGGGAGGCGAGCAGCGGATGCTCGCCCTCCTCGATGCGGCGATGGATGTTCTCCAGCACCACGATGGCGTCGTCCACCACGAGGCCGATCGCCAGCACGAGGCCGAGGAGCGTCAGAACGTTGATGGAGAAGCCGAGCGCGGCAAGCGCGATGAAGGACCCGATGATCGAGACGGGGATCGCGACCGCCGGGATGATGGTGGCTCGCCAGGATCGCAGGAAGAAGAAGATCACCACCACGACGAGGGCCAGCGCGATCATCAGCGCGTGCTCCACCTCGTAGATGGACTGGCTGATGAACAGGCTCTCGTCGTAGCCGACCACCACCTCCACGCCTTCGGGGACGGCGCCGCGGATGCGCTCCACCTCCTCCTTCACGCCTTCGGCGACGGAGAGCGTGTTCGCGGTGGACTGCCTCAGGATCCCGAGGCCGACCGCGGGCTTGCCGTTGATGCGGTAGCCGCCGCGCGTGTCCTCGGGCGCGACCTCCACCGTCGCGACGTCGCCGAGCAGCACGTGCGCGCCGCCCACCCGACTGATCACGACCTGGCGGAACTGCTCCGGCCGGCTCATGCGCGTGTCGGTGCGCACGGTCAGCTCGCGCGCCTGGCTCTCGATGCGACCGCCGGGCAGCTCGACATTCTCGCGCCGGATCGCGTCCTCGATGTCCTGCACGGTCAGCCCGCGCGCGGCGAGCGCCTGGCGGTCGAGCCAGATCCGCATGGAGGGCTTTCGCTCGCCCAGCACCAGCACCTGCGCCACGCCATCCACCACCGCCAGCCGATCGGCGAAGCGCCGGCGGGCGATCTCGGTCAGCTCCATGCCGGAGAGCTGGTCGGAGACGAGCGCGATCCACAGGATCGGGCGCGCATCGCCGTCCACCTTGGCGACGATCGGCGTGTCGGCGGCATCGGGCAGGCGCGCAAGCGTGCGCGCTACGCGGTCGCGCACGTCGTTTGAGGCCGCGTCCACGTCGCGCGTGAGCCGGAACTCGATGGTCACCTGGCTGCGCTCGTCGCGCGACTGCGAGGTGATGTACTTGATGCCCTCGATCCCCGCGACCGCGGCCTCGATCAGCTCGGTGATCTGGGTGTCGATCACCGCGGCCGAAGCGCCGCGATAGGTGGTGGTGACGGAGATCACCGGCGGGTCGATCTTCGGGTATTCGCGGATCGGCAGCTTCGAGAGCGAAGCGAGGCCGAGGACGATCAGCAGCAGGCTGACCACGGTCGCGAAGACCGGGCGCTTGATCGAGATGTCGGACAGGACCATGGCGTGTGCCTTCCCCGCCCCCCGGTCAGGAGGTCGGCCGCGTCAGGGTTTCGGTCACGCGCACGGGCGCGTCGTTCCGCAGGCGCTGCAGGCCGCGCACCACCACCGCATCGCCCGGCCGGACGCCGGACAGGATCTCGACCTCGCCCGGCAGCCGCTGGCCGAGGCGAACCTCCACGCGGCGCGCGCGGTTGTCGCGGATGACATAGACGAAGTTGCGGTCGCCCAGCGGGTCGAGCGCTTCCTCCGCCACCAGCAGCGCATCGTCGCGGCGCTGCATCTCGATCTCGACCGTCATGAACAGGCCGGGCTTCAGCGCCTCGTCGGCGTTGTCGAACTCGCTGATCACGCGCACGGTCCGCGTGGTCGTGTCGATCCGGGTGTCCACCACGGCGACGCGGCCCTGGAAGCGCCGGTCCCCGAAGGCGGCCGCGCGGGCCGTCACGGCGCTGCCCTCACGCACGCGGGCCACGTAGATCTCGGGCACCGAGAACTCGACCCGCACGCGGGAGATGTCGTCGAGGGTGGTCACCACCGTTCCCGGCTGCACCAGCGCGCCGACACTCACTTGGCGCAGGCCGACGCGGCCGCTGAAGGGGGCGGTGACGCGCAGCTCCTCAAGGCGCGCCTGGGCCTGGCGCACCCGGCCTTCCGCCTGGCGGGTGACGGCTTCGAGCGTTTCCAGCCGCTGCGCGGTGATGGTTTGGCCGGGCTGCAGGCCTCGGGCGCGGACGAGCTGGCTGCGGGCGTCGTCGAACAGGGCGCGGGCCTGGTCCAGCTCGGCCCGCAGCGCCGCGGCGTCGAGCTCCACAAGCACCTCGCCTTCCGGCACCCGCTGGCCTTCCTGGAAACGGATCGCCTGGACGATCCCGGTCACCTTGGCGGTGATGGTCACGGCATCCCGCGCCCGCACGGTGCCGACGCTCTCCGCCCGATCCACCACCGTGCCGGTGCGCACCGGGGACACGACCACGCCCACCGGAGCGCCGGCCCCGCCGCCGCGTTGCGGCCCGGTCGGCGCAGCCGCCTCCAGCCCCACCAGCGCCAGCGGGCGCGGCAGCCCGACCTGCTCGCCATAGATGTGCCACGCGGCACCGAGCCCTCCGACGAGGGCCAGAATGGCAAGCTGGGGAAGTGTTCGCATTCGGTTTATCCTGACCCCCGAACTTCTCGCGCGACGGCCACGTTCCGGCAAGGGCCGATTCGTGTCGGTTTGTTTCTCCGGCCGGGTTCAGTCCCACCCGGTTGGACAGGCCCCCAAGCAAAATCCGCCCGGCACGGCGCGTGCGAGGGCGGACGTGGAAGCCAAGCAGCGGACAGCTTATCAAGAAACGTGCCGTTGGAGGGCGGGGGCACAGCTAGCCCCCCGCCCGCGACCAGACCAATGTGGTGCCGGAAGCCGCGGGAGCGAGGGGCGATGCGCGCAATTTTCGTGATGATCAAGTGCGAGATGGGGCAGGCGTACAAGGTCGCCCGCGAAATGGCCGATTCCATCCCGCAGCTGTCCGAGATGCATTCCATCAGCGGGCAGTACGACCTGCTCGGGAAGTTCTACCTCGAGGCCGACGAGGACATCGGCCTGTTCGTGGTGGAGCGGGTGCAAAGCGTTCCCGGCGTTAAGGACACCTACACCCTGCAGACCTTCAACGCCTTCTCCGGCGGCCGGGGCTGAAGCACCGCCGGCCCGCTCCCTGCCTCGGCGCTGCCGCATTCGACGCCGTCCGGCCACACGGGCGCCGGATGCGGGCCGCCGGCCGCGGCGAGACTCCGAGCCTTGGAGGAACCGACGATGCGGCTGATGCCTGTCCTCGCCCTGTCCGGCGCCGTGCTGCTCGGCGCCTGCACCAACCCTGACGGCAGCCTGAACGTGCCGGCGACGGTCGCGCTCGGCGCCGGCGCGGCGGTCGCGGGGCTGGCGATCGCGTCCGCTGCCAATGACCGGCCGCGCTACACCAACAACTACTATTATGGGCGGCCTGCCTATCGGTACGGCAGGCCCGCCTATGGATATGGCTACCGGCCGAGGCCCTACTACCGGGGCTGGTAGCTCAGCCCCAGGTCCGGAACTCCGGCATTTCCGAGATCGGCCGCGCCGCCTTCAGCGCGGCGATGTCGGGCACCGGGCGGGCGAGCGTGGCGTCGCCGGCCACCGCCGCCTCGATCGCCGCCGCCACCGCCATCACCAGCGCATCCCCGCCGCGCGGCCCGACGATCTGCAGGCCGAAGGGCATGCCGGCGCGGTCCTTGCCGAGCGGGATGCTGATCGCCGGGTGCCCCACCAGCGTCACCGCATAGGCCATGGCCAGCCAGTGGAAGTAGGTCCGGGTCGGCTGGCCGTCGATCTCGGCGGGATACAGCTCGCGCCAGTTGCGCGGGCTGATCGTGATGGCGGGCGTGATGATCACGTCGTGGTCGCGGAAGAAGCCCTGCCAGACGCGATAGAGCCGGGTCTGCTCGGCCGCGGCGCGGGCATAGTCGGCCAGGCTGTAGCGCAGCCCTTCCTCGACATTGGCGCGGACATTCGGCCCGACCATGTCGGGCGTCTTCCGCGCCTTCTCGAGATGCGCCTGCAGGAAGCTGGCCGCCCGCAGCACCTCGAAGGCCTCGTCGCTGCCCCGGCAATCGGGAGTCGCCTGGGCGACGCGGCCGAACAGCGGCTGCAGCGCCGCGACGCGCTCGGCGAACACCTCGCGGATGTGCTTCTCGGTGGGCGCGAAGCCGAAATCGGGCGTCGCCGCCACGCGCAGCGTCGAGAGGTCCACCGGCATCGGGGGGAACAGGTCCCGGTCGCCCTTCCGCACGGCGCGTGCCGGCAGGCTGTAGGCGAGCGGATCGAGCGCGTCGTCATCGGCCATGGCGGAGAGCAGCAGCGCGCAATCCTCGGCGGTGCGCGCCATCGGCCCCAGCACCGGCAGGTTCGACCAGCCGAGGCCGCGCCGCTCGCTCGGCACCAGCCCCGGCGAGGGGCGGAAGCCGACGATGCCGTTGAAGGCCGCCGGGTTGCGGAGGGACCCGCCGGTGTCGCTGCCCGAGGCGATCGGCACCATCCCCGTCGCCAGCGCCACCGCGGAGCCGCCGGACGATCCGGCGGCGGACTTCGTCGGATCGAAGGGATTGCCCGTCGCGCCATAGACGGTGTTGCGCGTGTTGGCGCCGGCGCCGAATTCCGGCGTGTTGGTCTTGCCCACCACGATGGCGCCCGCCGCGCGGAGATTCGCCACCATCGCCTCGTCCCGGGTCGGGACGTGATCGGCGAAGAGCGGGCTGCCCCAGGTGGTGCGCAGGCCCTTGGTCTCCTCCAGGTCCTTGATCCCGATGGGCAGGCCATGCAGCGGGCCGAGCTTCGCGCCGCTCATCACCGCCTGCTCCGCCGCCTTCGCCGTGGCGCGGGCGCGTTCCTCGTCCAGCGCGACCATCGCGTTCACCGCCGGGTTCACCTGGCGGATGCGCGTGAGGCAGCTGTCCAGCAGCTCGACGGGGCTCAGCTTGCGCGCGCCGATCATGCGGCGTGCGGCGACGGCAGTCAGGTCGCAGGGTTCGGTCATCGCGACGCGGTCCTTCTGGTTCAGCCGGGCTCAGTAGCCCATCGCGCAGCCATCCTTGCGCGGGTCGGAGCCGCCGACGAGGCACCCCTTCTCCCGGTCGATCAGGATGGCCTGGCCGCCGCCATGCGGCTTGTCGATCAGCTCGCATTCGTGGCCGAGGCGGTTCAGCCGGTCCACGGCCGCGTTCGGGATGCCGCGCTCCACCTGCACCTTGCCGAGGCGCGGGAAGAGGCGCGGCGCGTCCAGGGCCTCCTGAACGTCCAGGCCGTATTCGAAGTGGTTGGCGAGGAACCAGGTCTGGCCCATCGGCTGGTAGTGGCCGCCCATCACGCCGAAGGGCATCACCGCCTGCCCGTCCTTCATCACCATGCCGGGGATGATGGTGTGCATCGGGCGCTTGTCCGGCGCGATGCAGTTCGGATGGCCTTCCTGCAGGCGGAAGCCGAAGCCGCGGTTGTGCAGCATGACGCCCGACTTCTCGGCGAGGATGCCGCTGCCGAAGCCTTCGAAGAGCGAGTTGATGAAGCTGCACGCATTGCCGTCGCGGTCCACGACGCAGAGATAGACGGTGTCCTTGTGCTTCGCCCAATCGGCCTCGCCCGCCGGCGGCATCTCGGCCATCGCCGCCTCGTCGCGGATCAGCTTCGCCAGCTTCTCGAGATAGGCGTCGGAGGTCAGCTTCGCGACCGGCACCTCCACCTGCGCCGGGTCGGCCAGGAAGGCGTCGCGGTCGCGATAGGCCAGGCGCGCGGCCTCGATGTGGCGATGCATCCGCTCGACCGAGAGGAAGCCGCCCTCCGCGGTGCCCAGCCGCTCGATCATGCCGAGGATCATCAGCACCAGCAGGCCCGATCCGTTGGGCGGGCACTGGAACACCTCCATGCCGCGCCAGGCGCGCCGGATCGGCTCGACGAAGTCGGCGCCGGCGGCGGCGCGGGCGAAATCCGCCTCGGCATGGGTGCCGCCGGCCTCGCGCAGCGTCGCCACCATGTCAGCGGCGATCGCACCTTCGTAGAAGGCCTTGGCGCCGCCCTTCGCGATGGCGCGCAGCGTGGCCGCGAGCTCCGGCTGCGCGAAGCGGTCACCGAGCCCATAGGGCTGGCCATCCTTCAGGAAGCGCCGCGCCGTCGCCGGGTGCTTCGACAGCTTGCCGACCGAGGAGGCCCAGTCATGCGCCACGCGGCCGGAAAGGAAGAATCCCTCCTCCGCGAAGCGGATGGCGGGCTGCAGCAGCTCCTCCATGCCCTTGCGCCCATGCGCGCGGTTCAGCGCCTCCCAGGCGGCGACGGCGCCGGGCACCGTCACGGAATGCGCCGAGAGCGGCTCCATCTGCGTGAGGCCCGCGGCGCGCAGCGCCTCCGGCGTGGCACCACGCGGCGCGCGGCCGGAGCCGTTGATCGCGACGACCTTCCCCGTGCCGGCCGGCGCATACAGGCAGAAGCAGTCGCCGCCGATGCCGGTGGATTGCGGCTCCACCACCGCCAGCACGGCGGCGGCGGCGATGGCGGCGTCGAGCGCATTGCCGCCGGCGCGCAGGATGTCGAGCGCGGCGAGCGTCGCCTGCGGCATGGAGGTCGCCGCCATCCCGTTCGCGGCATAGACGGCGCTGCGGCCGGGTGCGTGGAAATCGCGCTTCATCGTTTCACCTGCTCGGTCTCAACCATGCGGCCGGCCATGCCGGCCGAGGCCGCGAATGCGGCCCGCGCACAGCCCGACAGCGGAACTGGCGCAAGAGCGCCCTGCGCGAAGCCAAGCCGGCGGAGCCGCCGCCCGGCGTCTGAGGGCGCGCGAAAGGCTCGCTCACGCATTGGTGGCGAAGCCATCAATGCGTGAGCGAGCCGCCGTCGATAACAAGACTCAGCCCAGTGACCATGCCGCTGACCGGCGCGGCGAGGAACACCACGGCGCCCATGATGTCCTCGACGCTCATCACGCGCCCGAGCGGCATGGAGCGCACGACGCGGGCGCGAAATTGCGGATCGTCCAGCACCGGGCGGGTCAACGGCGTCTCGACGAAGCCGGGCGCGATGGCGTTCACCCGGATGCCATGCGGGCCGAGCTCGAAGGCCATCGCCTTGGTCATGCCCTCCACGCCGTGCTTCGTCGCCGAATAGACGCTGCGGTTGGCGCCGGCGACATGCCCGTTCACCGAGGAGAGGTTGATGATCGAGCCCTTGATCCCGGCCGCGACCATGCCCTCCGCCACCGCCTTCGCGGTGGTGAACATCGCCCGCAGGTTCAGGTCCAGCAGCGCATCCAGCGATTCGTCCTTCAGCTCCAGGAAGGGCTCGCGGATGTTGGTGCCGGCATTGTTCACCAGCACGTCGAAGGGGCCTTCGGCGGCGATGGCCGCCCGCACCGCGGCGCGGTCGGTCACGTCCAGCCGGACCGCCTTCGCCTGGTGCCCGGCGGCGCGGAGCTCGCCGACGGGCTCCTCCATCTCGTCCAGGCTGCGCGCGGCCATCACGACGGAGGCGCCGGCGGTAGCCAGCGCCACGGCGGCGGCGCGCCCGATGCCCTTGCTCGCGCCGGTCACCAGAGCGCGCTGCCCGTCCAGGCGGAAGCTCGGCGTCATCGGCAGGGTCATGGGCGTTCCTTTCTCCGACCCGGGTGAATGAACCCCGCGGCGCCCCTGCGCAAGCCCGCGCGGACGCTGTTCCACCCCGCCCCGCCGCGGGCTATGACGCGCCATGGACCAGATCGCCTATGCCGATTTCGAGCGGGTGGACATCCGTGCGGGCACGGTGGTGGACGCCCAGCCCTTCCCCGAGGCCCGCAAGCCCGCGATCAAGCTCTGGGTGGATTTCGGCGGCGAGATCGGGGTCAAGCAATCGTCGGCGCAGCTCACCGTCCACTACACGCCGGACCGGCTGATCGGGCGGCAGGTGCTCGCCGTGGTGAATTTCCCGCCCCGCCGCATCGCCGGCTTCGAGAGCCAGATTCTCGTGCTGGGCGTGCCGGACGAGAACGGGGCCGTCGTGCTGCTGCGCCCCGACCTGAAGGTGCCCGACGGCGGCAGAATGTTTTGAAGAGACTCCCTTCCCCGCTTGCGGGGGAGGGTCGGGGCGGGGGCCGCGCAGCCTCGTTGGTACCGCGCAACCTTGCCGCCGAAGACGACCAGAGGGATCCGCATGGCCATCCGCTACTACACCGTGACCTGGGACCAGCTGCACCGCGACGCCAAGGCGCTCGCCTGGCGGCTGGTGGACAAGGGCCCCTATGCGGGCATGGTCGCGATCACCCGCGGCGGGCTCATTCCCTGCGCGATCATCTCGCGCGAACTGGAATGCCGCCTGATCGAGACGGTCTCCATCGTCACCTATGACGAGGAGAAGCGCGGCGAGCCGAGCGTGGTGAAGCCGCCGGCCGCGGCGCTGGAAAGCCGCGGCGAGGGCTGGCTGATCATCGACGACCTGGTGGACACGGGCACCACGGCGAAGGTCATTCGCGCCCTGCTGCCCAAGGCGCATTTCGCCACGGTCTATGCGAAGCCCGCCGGCAAGCCGCAGGTGGACACCTTCATCACCGAGGTGAGCCAGGACACCTGGATCCTGTTCCCCTGGGACACCGAGCCGCAATTCGTGGCGCCGATCGCGAAGTCCCACGCCAGCAGCAACGGGGGCTGAGCCCGAAGGCTCAGCGCGGCGGAGGCACCGCCTCCGCCACCTCCTCCTTCACGGCCAGCACCTTGTCGATGCGCCGTCCGTCCATGTCCACGATCTCGAAGCGCCAGCCGGCCCAGACGATCCGGTCGCCCTCCTTCGGCACGCGCTGCAGCAGCGCCAGCATCAGCCCCGCCACGGTGTGGTAGGTGCCCTGGCGCGGCAGGTCCGGCAGGTCAAGCCGCGCCTTCAGCTCGTCGCTCGCCATCATCCCATCCAGCAGCAGGCTGCCGTCATGGCGGGTGACCGGCACCGACTCCGAGGGCTCCTGCACGCCAAGCTCGCCGACGATCGCCTCCAGCAGGTCGGAGGCGGTGACGACGCCCTCGAAGCTGCCGTACTCGTCGAGCACCAGCGCCATGCCGATCGGATCGCCCCGCATGCGCTCCAGCGCATCCAGCGCCGAGAGCGTGTCCGGCAGCACCAGCGGCTGGCGCATCGCCGCCGGCACCGAGAGCGGCGCGCCGGCAAGCAGCTGGTCCAGCAGGTCCTTCGCGGCGACCACGCCCACCACGTTGTCCACACGCCCGTCGGAGACCACGAAGCGCGTGACGTTGGAGGCCCGCAGCCGCGCCGCGACATCCTCGGGCGGCGCGGTGCGGTCGATCCATTCCAGCTCGGTCCGCGGCGTCATGAGCGCGCGCACCGGCTTGTCCGCCAGGCGCAGCACGCGCTCGATCATGTGCCGCTCCTCCGTCTCGATCGCGCCGGAGGTCGCGCCCTCCGCCACCACCGCCTTGACCTCCTCTTCCGTCACGGCCTGGTCGGAGGCGTCGTGGCGGCCGAACAGCCGCAGCACGAAGGCGGAGGAAGTGGAGAGCAGCCACACCACAGGCCCCGTGGCGCGGGAGAGCCAGCTGAGCGGGCGCGCCACCAGTACCGCGATCCGCTCGGGATGGCGCAGCGCAAGCTGCTTCGGCACCAGTTCGCCCAGGATCAGCGAGAGATAGGTGATCAGCATCACCACCAGCGCGAAGGCGATCTCGGCGGCGAAGCGCTGCAGGCCGGGAATCTGGGCCAGCAGATCGGCGATGCCGCCCGAGAGGCGGGCGCCGCCGAAGGCGCCGGCCAGGATGCCGACCAGGGTGATGCCCACCTGCACGGTCGGCAGGAAGCGCTGCGGGTCATCGGCCAGCGCAATGGCCGCCGCCGCCCCGGCACTGCCCTTGCGCTGCATCGCCTGCAGGCGCAGCCGGCGCGCCGAGACGATCGCCAGCTCGCTCATCGCGAAGGCGCCGTTGAGCAGGACCAGCAGAAGGATCAGCAGGATCTCGAGGCCCATGGCCATGAGGATGCGCGGCTCCGGAACAGGTGTGGCGGGCCTCTCTACGGGATGCGCGGCCCGCAGGGAAACGCGGGGGGTTGCGCCCGGTGCCGGCGGGGGAAGATGTGGGCCGATGACGGACACCGCCCTTCCCGCCCCGACCCGGCCGCTCGGCCTTGCCGGACTGATCCCTTTCCTCGGCCTCGCCGCGGCCGCGCTGGCGGGCTGGCCCCCGGCCGCCGAGGCCCTCGCGGCCTATGGCGCGACCATCCTCGCCTTCCTCGGCGCGGTGCACTGGGGCCTGGCGCTGCGCGCCCCGCCGGCCGAACAGGGCGCCGCCGCCATGCGCCTCGGCCTCGGCGTGGTGCCGGCGCTCGTGGCCTGGGTCGCGCTGCTGCTGCCGGTTCCGTCGGGCCTGATCCTGCTGACGCTCGGCATCCTGGCGACGGCGGGGGTGGAGACGCTCGGCGGGCGCGCAGGGCTGGTGGGGCAGGACTATCTGCGGCTGCGCTGGCTGCTGTCCGCCTGCGCGGCCGGCGCACTGCTTCTCGGCGCCGTGGCCGCCTGATCGAAAAATAGGGATTGTCTCAAAAAATCTGTCTGTGGTAGGATTTCGTTAACGACGGAGCCCGCCGGATGACAGACGCCGACGTCGCCGCCCCGGATGCGGCGCTGATTGCCTTCCCCGACACGCCGGAACGCCGGCTGCGCCGCGCGCTGCGGCAACTGGACGCCGCCCTCGAGCAGCAGCGCGTGGCCGTCGCGGCCTTCCGCAGCGAGGTCGAGGCGCTGAACGGCGCGGTCGCGGGCCTTGGCGCCAGCACGGATCGGCTTCGCGGCGCGCTCGGCGATGCGGCCCTGGAGGCCGAGCGCGCCCGCGCGGCGTCGCATGAATTGCTCGCCACCGCAGACGCCTTCGAGGCCGCCGCCCGTCGCTGACCGCCGGAACGCCGCTGCGCACCGGCGCGCAAAGGGCTAGCCTTCCGACTCGACAGGGAGGCCGCCGTTGCGCGAGCGCATCGCCGAAGCACTGGAGCGCCTGACCCCGGCCGAGCGCCGCGTCGCGGAACTCGTTGCGGCCGATCCAGCCGCCGTGCCCGATGCCACCGTCGCCTCGCTGGCCCGCGCCGCGGGCGTTTCCGAACCCACCGTCATCCGCTTCTGCCGTGCCCTCGGGCTGGAGGGCTTCTCCGGCCTTCGCCTGGCCGTGGTGCGGGAACAGGCAGCCGGCCCGCCGCCCACCGCGCGCCCGATCATCCCCGGCATGCCGGCGGGCGCGGCGGCGCAGGCGGCGCTGGATTCGGCAATCGCCAGTCTCGGCGCCGCACGCAACGCGCTCGATGGCGAGTTGATGGCGCGGGCCGCCCTGGCGTTGTTGCTCGCCTCGCGCGTGGAGATCTGGGCCTGCGGCGCCAGCCTCGCGCCGGCCCGCCATCTGGAAGCCGCGCTGATGGGCCTCTGCCGCGCGGTGGTGGCGCGCATGGATGGCGCGCTCCGCACCGCCGCCGCCGCATCGCTGGAGGCTGAGGCCGTCGCGGTGTGCTTCGCCCGTGCAGGGACGGAGCCGGATGTGCTGGCCGCGGCGCGGCTTGCGGCCGCCGCCGGCGCGTCGGTGATCGCGATCACCCGTCCGGGCACGCCGCTGGCGATGGCAGCCGCGCTCACCATCCCCTGCGTGTTGCGCGACCAGCCGGGCCCCGGCGACGCCGCCGCGCTGCTGCCCTTCGCCCTGGCGGAGGCCCTCGCCGCCGCCACCGCCGCGCTCGCCCCGCCGGGCGCGACGGCCCGGCTGCGGCGGATCGCCGAAGCGGCGCGCGCCCCATGATCCCGGCCAGGAGCCACGCCCGATGCATCCGCTGATCCCGCGCCTCGCCGCCGCCCGCGTCATCCCGGTTGTGCGCACCACGCGCCCGGAGCTTGCCGAGCACGCCGTGGACTGGCTGCGCGGCGTCGGCATCACCGTCTTCGAGATCACCATGACGGTGCCGGATGCACCCGGCCTGATCCGCCGCCTGGCAGCCGATCCCGCGCTGCTGGTCGGCGCCGGGACGGTGCCGGACCGCGCGGCCGCCGAGGCCTGCCTGGCGGCCGGCGCGCGATTCCTGGTGGCGCCCTGGGTGGATGCCGCCGTGGCCGAGGCTGCGCATCTACGCGGCGCCTGCGCGCTGCTCGGCGCGATGACGCCGACCGAGGTGCGCGCGGCGCTCGCCGCCGGCGCGGATGCGGTGAAGATCTTCCCCGCCTCCTCCGCCGGTGGGCCCGGCCACCTCAAGGCGCTGCGCTCGGTCTTTCCCGATGTCGCCTTCTGCCCGACCGGCGGCGTGGATGCGCGCACCGCGCCCGACTACTTCGCCGCCGGCGCCGCCTTCGTCGGCATGGGCGGGCGGCTGGTGGACGAGACGCTGCTGGCGCGCGGCGACCGCGCCGCCGTGGAGCAGGCCGCGCGTGACGCGCTCGGGATCGTCCAGGCATGAGCGACATCCTCTGCATGGGCGAGCCCATGCTGGAGTTCAACCAGTTGCCGGTGGGGCCGGACGGGCGGCGGCTGTATCTGGAAGGCTTCGGCGGGGATGCCTCCAACGCCGCGATCGCGGCGGCGCGCAGCGGGGCGAAGGTGGGCATGGTGACCGCCCTCGGCGCCGACCGCGCCGGCGAGGCCTTCCGGGCGCTCTGGCGGGAGGAGGGCGTGGACGACAGCGCGGTGCCGACCGATCCCGCCGCGCCGACCGGCCTCTACTTCGTCACGCATGACGCGCAGGGGCATCACTTCACCTTCCACCGCAAGGGCAGCGCGGCCGCGCGGCTGGGGCCGGAGGCACTGCCGGAGGCCGCGATCCGCGCGGCGAAGGTGCTGCATCTTTCGGGCATCACGCTCGGCATCTCCGAGACGTCCTGCGACGCAGCCTTCCGCGCCATGGAGATCGCGCGCAAGGCTGGCGCGCTGGTGAGCCTCGACACCAATCTGCGCCTGCGCCTCTGGCCGCTCGCGCGGGCGCGCGCCTGCATCCATGCGGCGGCCGCAATGGCCGACCTGATCTTCCCCTCGCTCGAGGATGCGCAGGCGTTGACCGGACTGCAGGACGCGGACGCGATCGCCGACGCCTATCTGAAGTTCTGCCCGCGCGTGATGCTGAAGCTTGGCCCGGAGGGCGTGCTGATGGCCACGCGCGAAGGGCGCGAGCGCATCGCGGGCTTCCGCGTGCAGGCCGTGGACGCGACCGGCGCGGGCGACACCTTCGCCGGTGCCTTTCTCGCCTGGCGCATGGCGGGCGAGGATTGGCCGCAGGCCGCGCGCTACGCCAACGCCGCCGCGGCGCTCTCCACGCGCGGCTATGGCGCGGTCGCGCCGATCCCGCGCCGCGCCGAGGTGGAGCGCTTCCTCGCAGCGCAGGGCTGAGCCGCCCGGCGGCTCCGGTTGACGCCGGGGCGCGACGGCGCGCCAGAATGGCCGGAGCGCCGCCCTGGCGCCCCGTCATCGGAGGTTCCCATGGCCCTGCAGATCAGGCCGCTCACCACGACCGGCTTCGGCGCGGAGGTGACCGGCGCCGACAAGGGGCTGCGGCTGGACGAGGCCGCCTTCCGCCGCGTGCAGCAGGCCTGGCTCGACCACGCGATCCTGGTCTTCCGCGACCTGGCGATGACGCCGGAGGAGCAGATCGCCTTCACCCGCCGCCTCGGCCCGCTGCACATCATGACGCCGCCCCAGTACGACCTGGAAGGCCACCCGGAGATCTTCGTCGTCGGCAATGCCGAGGAGGGCGGCAAGGCCGTGGGCATGCGCCGGGCCGGTATGGGCTTCCACAGCGACGGCGAGGACAAGGCGATCCCGAATGCGGGCTCCTTCCTGTTCGGCGTGACGGTGCCGCCGGAAGGCGGCGACACGCTCTTCGCCGACATGTACGCCGCCTGGGACGCGCTGCCGGAGGCGCTGCGGCAGCGGCTGCATGGGCGGCTTGCGCGCTTCAGCCGCGTCGAGATGCACAGCATCAACTATCCGCACCTGCCGCCGCTGACCGAGGCGCAGAAGCGCGAGCGCCCGGATGTGTGGCATCCCATCGCGCGGCGCCATCCGCGGAGTGGCCGCACCGCGCTCTACATCGGGCGCTGGGCCGTGGAGATCGAAGGCATGGCGCCGGAGGAAGGCAAGGCGCTGATCGCCGAGCTCTGCGCCCATGCACAGCAGCCGCGCTTCTTGTATCGGCACCAGTGGCGGCCGGGCGATGCGGTGCTGTGGGACAACCGTTGCACGCAGCATTGCGCCACGCCCTTCGACGAGGCGCGCTATACGCGCCGCATGCACCGCACCACGCTGGAAGGCGAGGCACCGCTGCTCGCCGCCTGAACGCGGCGCCGGCGGCGCCTAGGCGACCAGCAGGATGTCGGTCGCCGTGATCGGGGCGAGATTGTCGAGCCTGGCGATCCCGATCGCGGTCAGCACGCCGGTGCCGTCCGGATCGAAGGCGAGCACACCCGTCGCGGCCAGGTGGACGAACTGCGCCGTCGCGGCGGTGGGCGCGTCCGCGGCGAAGACGGATGGGTCCAAAGCGCCTTCCGGCAGCGCAACGCCGAAGCCGGCGGCGGAGATCGCGATCCGGTCGAGGCCCACGGCGAAATCCATGATCAGGTCCGGGCCCTCGCCCGGCGCGTCGAAGCGGAACAGGTCAGCCCCGTCGCCGCCCGTCAGCGTGTCCTCTCCGGCGCCGCCGACCAGCAGGTCCTCGCCCGCGCCGCCGAGCAGCCTGTCGCGCCCCTGGCCGCCCTCCAGCGTGTCGGCGCCTTCGAAGCCGTTCAGGATGTCGTTCCCGCCGAGGCCCTCGAGCCGGTTCGCCAGCGCCGTGCCCGAGATCGCGTTGCCGAGCGCGTTGCCGATGCCCTGCAGGGCCGCATCGCCCATCAGCAGCAGCCGCTCCACATCCTCGAACAGCGCCAGCGAGACGGTGGTGCGCACCGTGTCGATGCCGCCGCCCGGCGCCTCGACCACCTGGTCCAGCACGCTGTTGACGAGATAGGTGTCGTCGCCGGCACCGCCCTCCATCGTGTCCGCGCCGCCGGCGCCGTCGAGCGTGTCGGCGCCGTCCCCGCCATCCAGCCGATTGGCGCCGCCCGTCCCGACCAGCCGGTTGTCGAGCGCGTTGCCCGTGCCCGAGACGGCGCCGCCGCGCAGCAGCAGCGTCTCGACCCCGCCGCCGAGCGTCCAGGAGAGCGCCGCGATCACCGAATCGAGCCCGCCATCCGCGCCCTCCACGACGAGATCGCCCGCGCTGTCGACGAGATAGATGTCGTTCCCCGCACCGCCTTCCAGCAGGTCGTCTCCGGCGCCGCCATCCAGCACGTCGTCGCCCTCGCCGCCCTGCAGCGTGTCGTCGCCTGCGATGCCGAACAGCCGGTTCGCGCCGCCATTGCCGTGCATCAGGTTGTCGAGCAGGTTGCCGCTGCCATTCGCGTCCGCGGCGCCGGTCAGGACGAGGTTCTCGAGTGTCGCGCGCAGCGACCAGCTCGTGGCCGACAGCACGGTCTCCACCCCGCCGCCGGCCTGCTCGACGATCACGTCGCCGGGCGTGACGATGAAGACATCGTCGCCCGCGCCGCCCACCAGCCGGTCGATCCCCTCGCCGCCATCCAGCGTGTCGGCGCCCCCCCCGCCTTCCAGCGTGTCGGCCCCGTCCTCGCCGGCCAGCCGGTTCGCCGCGCCATTGCCGAGGATGCGGTTGCCGAGCGCATTGCCGGCGCCGTCGATCGCGGCATTGCCGAGCAGCGTGAGGTTCTCGACATGGGCGGCGAGCGTCCAGCCGATTACCGAAGCGACGAGATCGACGCCCGCATCCGCGCCCTCGACCACGAGGTCGCCGGCATTCTCGACCGTGTAGATGTCGTTGCCGTCGCCGCCCTCCATCCGGTCGGCGCCGGCGCCACCATCGAGCGTGTCGTCGCCCGCGCCGCCCTGCAGCGTATCGACGCCGACGATCCCGCGCAGGCGATTCGCGCCGGCATTGCCGGAGATCAGATTGTCGAGCGCATTGCCGGTGCCGCCGATGTTCGCCGCGCCGACCAGTTCCAGCCGCTCGAGCTCGGCGCCCAGCGTCCAGGCGAGCGCGGTACGCAGCGTGTCGGTGCCGCCGCCGGGCGCCTCGATCACCGCGTCCGCGGCGTCGTCGGCGATGAACAGGTCATCGCCCTCCCCGCCTTCCATCGTGTCCGCGCCGCTGCCGCCATCGAGCGTGTCGGCCTCGCCCTCGCCGGCCAGGCTGTCCGCGCCCGCGCCGCCCAGCAGGCTGTCCGCGCCGGCGCCGCCAGAAACCAGGTCGTCGCCCTCCCCGGCATCGACCGCGTCATGGCCCGCCCCGGCGGAGATGGTGTCCGCCCCGGCGCCGCCCTCGATGGAATCGGCACCCGCGATGGCGGCGATGCTGTCCGCGCCGTCGAAGCCGCGGATGGTGTCGTTGAGGATGGTGCCGGCGAGGCCCGCATCGTCGCCCAGCGTGCCGTCCACCAGCAGGCCGGAGAAGCCGTCCGACACCTGCACGACCTGGTCGTTGAACACCACGACCTCGATGTCGAACAGCACGTCGGTGTTGTCCGGCGTGCCCTCGACGTTGTCGTAGATCGTCATGCCGGTCTGGTCGCCGACCACGGTGTAGAAGGCGCGGCTGCCGCGGAAGATCGCGACGTCGATGCCGTCGCCGCCACGCAGCGTGTCGAAGCCGCCCCAGCCCGTCAGCGTATCGGCGCCGCCGCCGCCTTCAAGGCTGTCGTCGCCGTCGCCGCCATGCAGCGTATCGGCGCCCTCGCCGCCGCGCAGCGTCTCGCCCCACGCCGAGCCCAGCACGGTATCGTCGCCGCCGCCGCCATCGAGCAGCGACCCGCCGCCGTTGCCGGAGAGCCGCGCGATGCTGTCATTGCCCTCGCCGCCCTGCACCGTTGTCGTGACCGCGGCGATGTAACGCAGCACGTCGTCCGCGTCGCCGCCGTCGAGCAAGCCGCCGCCGGCGATCGTGTCCGCGCCGCCCTCGCCGAACATCGCATTGATGCCGCTCGTATCCTCGAGCGAGTCGGCGCCGTCCCCGGCCAGCAGCGTATCGGCGCCGTGCCCGCCGAAGAGCGTGTCGTTCTGGGTGCCGCCGTGGAGCAGGTCGTTCTCGTCCCCGCCATCCAGCCGGTCGTCGCCCGCGCCGCCATCGAGCGTGTCCGCGCCGATCCCGCCGGACACGGAATCATTGCCGTCGCCGGCGAGGATGCTGTCCGCGCCGTCCTGCCCGAGCAGCCGGTCGTGGCCAGCAAGGCCGACCAGCACGTCGTCGCCCTCGCGGCCCTCCAGCAGGTCGGCATTTTCGCTGCCCGTGAGGGCGTCGGCCTCCGCGCCGCCAAGCCACTGCAGGCCGGTGTTGCCGGCCACGGGCGCGAAGGTGACGCCATCGGCGAAGCCGAGCACCTCCACGCCGCGCAGCCTGTCATCGCCGTCGGGAGCGGTGTGGCGGTTGTCGAGAACCAGGACGTCGGCCCCGTCCCGCAGGATCGTGTATTGCTCGAGGCGGCCGGTGAAGATGACGCGATCGTCGCCGGCGCCGCCATCGATCGTGTCGTTCCCGCCGCCGGCCTCGATGCTGTCGGCGCCGTCGCCGCCTTCCATGCTGTCCGCGCCGTCGCCGCCATCCAGCGAATCCGAGCCGGTGCCACCGAACAGCGCATCGGCGAAGCGCGAGCCGGCGATGCTGTCGTCATCCGCGCCGCCATCCAGCACCGTGCCGTTGAGATTGCCGGAAAGCCGCAGCATGCGGTCGTTGCCCGCGCCGCCCAGCACCGTGGTGGCGCCGGAGGCGATGTACTGGAACAGGTCGTTGCCGTCGCCGCCATCCAGCAGGCCGATGCCGCCCAGCGTGTCGGCCCCGCCCTCGCCGTAGAAGGCGTTCCACCCCTCGTCGTCGAACAGGGTGTCGGCGCCGTCCCCGCCTTCCAGCGTGTCGTTCCCCTCCTCGCCGAGCAGCCGGTCATTCTCCGTGCCGCCGCGCAGCACGTCGTCGCCCTCGGCGCCGAACAGCGTGTCCTCCGCGCTCCCGCCCTCCGCCGTGTCGTTGCCGAGGCCGCCATCGAGCAGATCCCGCCCGCCATCGCCGAGCAGGCTGTCATTGCCCTCCTCGCCATCCAGCCGGTCGTTGCCGTCCAGCCCGTGCAGCGTGTCCGCGCCGCCAAGGCCGATGATCCAGTCATAGAAGGCCGTGCCTTCCATGAAGTCGTCGTCCTCGGTGCCGATCAGCAGGTAGCCATCGAAACTCATATCGGCGACGAAGTGGAGCTTCCCGCCGAAGGAAAGCGCCTCCACCCCGTCCAGGAAGTCCACGCCGTCCGGACTGTTGTCGCGGTTGTCGAAGATCGCCAGGCGGCTGCCGCCATCGGCGTCGATGCCGCGGCGGAGGATGGTGTAGTTGCCGATGGCGCTGCCGAAGGTGACGAGGTCGTCGCCCTCCCCACCATCGATGGTGTCGTCGCCGAACCCGGCATCCATCGTGTCGTTGCCGGCGCCGCCCTGCATCACGTCGTCGCCACGGCCGGCATCCAGCGTGTCGTCGCCGCCGCCGCCCTGCAGCGTCTCGGCGTAGCTGGTGCCGATCACCGTGTCCTCGTCCTCGCCGCCATCGAGGAGCGCGCCGCCGGCCGTCGCGTCCTTGCGGCTGATCCGGTCCTGCCCCGCCCCGCCCTGCACGGTGGTCGCGCCAAGCGCGAGATACTCGATGACGTCATCGCCCTCGCCGCCGATCAGCAGGCCGGCGCCGGTGAGCGTGTCCGCCCCACCCGCGCCGTCCAGGCTGTTGGCGCCTTCGCCATCGGTCAGGAGGTCGGCGCCGAGGCCGCCGAGCAGCGAATCCGCGCCGCCGCCGCCGAGCAGCGTGTCCGCGCTGTCCCCGCCATCGAGCGTGTCGCGGCCATTGCCGCCATCCAGGCTGTCCAACCCGCCCTCGCCGAGCAGCAGGTCGGAGCCGGTGCCGCCGAGCAGCGTGTCCGCCTCGCTGCCGCCGAGCAGCGTGTCCGGGCCGCTGAGGCCGGAGAGGCTGTCGGCGCCGGCGAGACCGGTGATGCTGTCCTCCGCGGGGCCGCCTTCCAGCGTGTCCGGGCCGTCGCTGCCGGTCAGCGTGACGCCGCCGCCCGCGACCAGCACCAGGTCGTCATCGGCGAAGCTCGCCACCTCGATGTTGCGCAGCACATCGGTGCCGTCGGGCGAGAGCGTGCGCAGATCCTGGATGGTGACCGTGCCGGCCAGGGTGTCGATAGTGATGGCGTAGTCGCCGATGTTGCCGGTGAACATCGCGACATCGGTGCCGGCGTTGCCGTCGAGCGTGTCGTGCCCGGCGCCGCCCGAGAGCGTGTCCGATCCGGCGCCGCCGTCGAGGCTGTCGCGATCGGCGCCGCCGCTGAGCGTATCCGCGCCCTCGCCACCATCGAGCGTGTCGTTGCCCGCGGCGCCGGAGAGCGTGTCGCCATCGCTGCCGCCGCCGAGACTGTCATGGCCCGCACCGGCGTCGAGCGTATCGGCCCCGCTGCCGCCCAGCAGCGTCTCGCCGCCGACGGTGCCGATGATCGTGTCGTCATCCGCGCCGCCGTTGAGGAGCGTGCCGCTGGTCGTGCCTGTATGACGGGCGATGTGGTCCTTGCCGTCGCCGCCCTGCACCGTCGTGCCGGCGCCCGCGACATAGCGGATCACGTCGTCATCGGCGCCGCCGTCGAGCAGGCCGGTTCCCGTGAGCGTGTCGGCGCCCTGCTCGCCGAACAGGCTGTTGGACTGCTCGGTGTCGGTCAGGCGGTCGTTGTCGGCGCCGCCGAACAGCGTGTCGGCGCCCGCGTTTCCGGCGAGCGTGTCATGGCCCGTGCCGCCCCGGAGGTCGTCATCCTCGGTGCCGCCCTCGAGCGTGTCCGCGCCCGGGCCGCCTTCCAGCGTATCGGCGCCGGAGCCGCCGAGGCCGACATCGTTGCCCTCGCCGGCGACGATGCTGTCCGCGCCGCCGAAGCCGTAGAGGCGGTCGTTGCCGCCGAGGCCGACGAGCGTGTCCGCCTCGGCGCTACCCTCGAGAACGTTGTCCAGATCGTCGCCGATGATCGGCATGGGCCGGCACCCTGCTGGTCAGGCGTTGCGTGGAGACGCGGGACGCAATGCGCCCGCACGTCGTTTCGCCGACCATTCAGCGTGTCGCGAGCGTATTCAATCGCCGAGACGACAACCTGACATTTCTTGCCGCAGCCTGACCTTGTGACGATTCCTCAGCCGCTTGCGGGCACCAGCTTCGACGGGTCGGACCCCACGCGACCGCCGCCGCCCTCGGTCTCGCGCGACAGGGTGAAGTCGTAGCGCACGCTCGGCATACCGGGCACCGGCGCGTCCGGCAGATTGTCCTGCGCCGTGACGACCAGCGACTTCGACACGCCGAACACCGTGTCGCTGTCCACATGCGCGTCGTCGCCGAAGTAGAGCGCGGTGACCAGCTCACGATAGCCGGGCGCCGCGACGAGGATGTGGATATGCGCGGGCCGGAAGCCGTGGCGGGCCTGCCTGCGCACCAGCTCGCCCACCGGCCCGTCCATCGGGATGGAGTAGCCGAGCGGCTTCAGCGTGCGGAATTGGAAGCGTCCCTCCGCGTCGCAGCGCAGCCGCGCGCGCATGTCCATGACATCGGGCGAGTGGGCCTGCAGGTCGTAGAGGCCATCGGCATCGGTCTGCCACACATCCACCCAGGCGCCGCCGACGCCCTTGCCGGCGGCGTCCTTCACCTGGCCGTAGAGCACGATCTCCGGCCCGCTGGAGACGCGCGCAATGCTCTCGCCCAGCGCGATCTCCGGCGCCTGCTCGCGGAAGAAGGGGCCGAGCAGGCTGGTTTCGGTGCCCGCCGCCTCGCGGCCCGTCGAATCATGCATCACGTTCACCAGGCGCGAGAGGCCGAGCACGTCCGACAGCAGGATGAATTCCTGCCGCACGGGCGAGCACATCTGGCCGACGGCGGTCAGGAAGGCGATGCCCTTCAGCCACTCGTCCGGCGTCAGCTCCACCTCGCGCGCGAAGGCGTGCAGGTGGCGCACCGCGGCCTCCATGATCTGGCGCAGCCGCGGATCGGGCGTGGTCGCCATCTGGGCGATCACGGCATCGGTGATGTCGTTGACGTCGAGGTCCTGCACGCTTCCCTCCTGTCGCGGCGCGGCTGCCAACCTGCCGTTTACCGCGCCGCGCGCCGCGGTGCCATGCCCGAGGCAGGTCGCGGGCTTGTGGCGGCGCGGGGCCGGCGGCATTTTCCGCCCGCGCCGCGCCGGGATGCGGCGACCGATCGAGGACACGCCATGACCGACGCCACCCTCCTGCCCACCACCGTCGTCGGCAGCTATCCGCAACCGGCCTGGCTGGTGGACCAGGCCATGCTGCGGAAGAACAACGTCGTGCCGCGGGTGCGCGTGAAGGAGATCTGGCGCGTGCCGGAGGATGCGCTGGAACAGGCGCAGGACGACGCCACGGTGCTGGCGATCCGCGACATGGAACGGGCGGGCATCGACATCGTCACCGATGGCGAGATGCGGCGCGAAAGCTACTCCAACCGCTTCGCCCTGGCACTCGAAGGCGTGGACGTGGACCAGCCGGCGATCGTGGTGGGCCGCATGGGCAAGCCGACGCCGGTGCCGCGCGTGGTCGGCGCGCTGCGTCGCCGCCGCCCGGTGGAGGTGCGGGACGTGCAGTTCCTGCGCGCCAACACCGACCGAGTCACCAAGATCACCCTGCCCGGCCCCTTCACCCTCTCCATGCAGGCGAAGGACGAGCATTACGGCGACGAGGAAGCGCTGGCCATGGCCTATGCCGAGGTGGTCGCCGAGGAGGCGCGGGACCTCAAGGCCGCGGGCGTGGACGTGATCCAGCTCGACGAGCCGTGGCTGCAGGCGAAGCCCGAGCAGGCGAAGCGCTACGGCGTGAAGGCGATCAACCGCGCGCTGGAAGGCGTGGCGGGGCCGACCGTCGTGCATCTCTGCTTCGGCTATGCGGCCGTGGTGAGCGAGAAGCCCTCCGGCTACTCCTTCCTGCCGCAGCTCGCGGACAGCAGCGCGGCGCAGATCTCGATCGAGGCGGCGCAGCCGAAGCTGGACCTGGGCATGCTGCGCGACCTGTCGAACAAGACGATCATGCTCGGCGTGCTCGACCTCGGCGCGGCAGAGGTGGAAACCGCGGAGACGGTGGCGGCGCGGCTGCGCGAGGGGCTGCGCCATGTGCCCGCCGAGCGGCTGGTGGCGGCGCCCGATTGCGGGATGAAGTACCTGCCGCGGGAGCGGGCCTTCGGCAAGCTGAAGGCGCTGGCCGACGGTGCGGCGATCGTCCGGCGAGAGCTGGCCGGCTGAAGCGGGTGCGGCGCCGGCCGTTGGCCGGCGCCTTCCCGGGTCATGCCGCCCGGCGGTTCACACGCGCTTCCGCCATCGCGCTCAGCTTGCGGTCGGCGGCGTATTCCTCGTCCAGGTTCTGCTGCAGGACCGAGGCGCAGTCGTTCCGGCCGAGCTGCTTGGCGAAGGCCACCAGCGTGCCGTAGCGCGTGATCTCGTAGTGCTCCACCGCCTGGGCGGAGGAGATGATCGCCGCGTCCGTGACGTCGTTGTCGTTGGCGACGCCGAGGATGTCCGAGGCTTCCTCCAGGATGCCGTCCATGGCGGCGCAGGTCGTGCCCTTCACCGGCTGGCCATGCATCTGGAACACCTGCTCCAGCCGCTTGATGTGGTTCTGCGTCTCGGACAGGTGGTGCTCCAGGCCCTGCTTCAGGCTCGGGTCGGAGGCCTTGCGGATCATCGTCGGCAGGTTCTTCGCGATCTGCTGCTCGGCATAGTAGATGTCCTGCAGCGTGTGGACGAACAGGTCGTCGAGCGTTTTGATGCTCTTGGAGAAAAGGCCCATGGCGTCGGGGCTCCCTGGCTGGCGTTGAGGGTTCGGCGGGCGGGCCGGTCTGCCCGCCCTGACCCGCTGCAACGCCCGGCGCCACCGCAGGTTCGGGGGCGCGCCCGACGGTTTACATCGGGCCATGCCGCCATCACCCTCTCCGGCCGCAACGTGACGCAGGGAGACCGTCCGGCATGACCGAAGGCCTGAGCTTCACCGCCAGCGACGGGCTGCGCATCGCCTATTGGGTGGACGATTTCACCGATCCCTGGACCGCGCCGCCCACGCTGGTTCTGCTGCATTCGGCCATGGGCAACTCCCGGCGGTTCTACTCCTGGATTCCGGGCCTGGCACGGCATTTCCGCGTGGTGCGGATGGACCTGCGCGGCCATGGCGCCTCCGAGGTGCCCAAGCCGGACGTGCCGCTTTCGATGGAGCGCTTCGTCCGTGACGTGGAGGAGCTGATGGACACCGTCGGCGCCCGGCAGGCGCATCTCGTCGGCAACTCGGCGGGCGGCTACCTGGCGCAGCGGCTGGCCATCACGCGGCCGGAGCGCGTGCTCGGCCTCGCCGTGATCGGCTCCACCCCCGGCCTCAGCCCGAGCGCGCTGGAATGGCTGCCGCTGATCGAGAAGGAGGGCCTCACACCCTTCCTCGCGCGCACCATCGCGATGCGCTTCGACGTGGAGCGCACCGATCCCGGCATGATCCGCTGGTTCCTGCAACAGACCGGCGAGAACGATCCCGCCTACATCGCGCGCTTCATCGGCTATATGGCGACGCAGGAGTGGAGCGCGGAACTGCCGCGCATCAAGGCGCCGACGCTGGTCATCTATCCGGGCGGCGAGACCGTCGGCTCCGCGAACAGCTACGACACGATGGGCGAGCGCATCCCGGACGTGACGATGGTCGAGTATCCGCACATGCCGCACAACATCGCGGACATGATGGCGGATCGCTGCGTGACGGACATCCTGGCCTTCCTCACGGCCAGGTTCGGCTACCCGAAGGCGATGCCATGAACCCGCGGCTCGACGGCAAGGTCGTCTTCGTCTCGGGCGGCGGCGGCGGCATCGGTCATGCGGCGTGCCTCGCCTTCGCGGCTGCCGGCGCGCGCGTGGCCGCCTGCGACCTCGACGCCGCGCGCGCCGAGCGTGCCGCGCAGGCCGTGCGCGATGCCCGCGGCGAGGCCATCGCGCTGTCGGCCGACCTTCGCGAGGATGCGCAGGTCGCCGCGGCGGTGAACGCGGCCGCCGGGCGCTTCGGCGGCCTCGACATCTTGTTCAACTGCGCCGGCGGTTCCGTGCCCGAGGACGACACGGTGGTGGACGTGCCGCTGGAGGTGTTCGACCGCACCATCGGCCTCGACCTGCGCGGCACCTTCCTCTGCTGCCGCCACGCCATCCCGCACATGATCGCCGCGGGCGGCGGGGCCATCGTCAACATGTCCTCCGGCGCGGCGCTGCGCGGCGCCAGCCCGCATCACGTCTACACCGCGGCGAAGGGCGCGATCCTGTCGCTGACGCGCGCGCTCGCCGCCACCTATGCGAAGCACAACATCCGCGCCAACGTCATCGCCTCCGGCCGGGTGATGACGGAGCGGATCATCCGCCAATGGGGCGGGCTGGATGCGCAGGCGGACGGCCGCGATCCGCAGGACCCGGTTGGCCGGCTGCGCGAGTACCCGTTCTGGGTCGGCGAGCCGGAGCATGTCGCCGCCACCGCGGTCTTCCTCGCCTCGGATGCCGCCCGCATGATCACCGGCGCCACCATCGCCGCCGATGGCGGCCGCTCCGCCTATTGATTTGCGTTGCGAAGTGCTGGCGCACTTCGCCCTCAGACGCCGGCGCGCCCCTGGCGCTTGGCTTCGCCGCACAGGCGGCGGGCCGCATCCGCGGCCTCGGCGGCCAACTGGCCGCCGCAGGCGGCTGATGCGCGACGCAGGAAGGAGAGATGCTCATGATGGCCGCGCCCTGCCGGATGCTGCTGATCGGCGCCTATGCGCCGCCCGCCGATGGCGGCCTCACCCTCGGCACCTTCGCCAACAGCCGCGAGACGATGCTCGGCAACGCCGCGCGCCTGCCGGTGCTGCTGCACGACGTGGAGTGGGACGTGCACCCCGGCGCGCCCGCCTCGCCGGGCTTCTGGCCGGTGGAGATGCGCGAGGAATTCGCCATCGCCGGCGTCAACCGCCTGCCCGTGGTGCGGCAGGAAGCGGCGAGCGGGCGCTGGGATGCGCTGGTGCTGCTCGGCGGCGGCGATCCCGGCTTCCTCGAGGCGCGGGAGATCGCGCATCGCCACCGCGTCGTCGTCACGGCCTGCGCGCATGCGCAGATGCACGCCGCATCGCTGCTCGGCCGGCGCTTCACCATCCTCGACGTGTCGGAGAACCACAATCTCCGCATGGCGGACCTGGTGCAGCTGTATCGGATGGAGGATCGCTGCGCCTCGATCCGCAACCTGGAATTCCCCCTGCCCCGCGCGGCGCATGAGGGCCGGATCAACGTGCAGCAGGAAGCCGAGCGCCATGCCCGGGGCGAGCCTTCCGCCATGCTGGAAGTCGCCGTCACCGAAGCCGTCGCCGCCATCGAGGAGGATGGCGCGGATTGCTTCATCCTCGGCTGCTCGGCGGCCTATTGGCTGCAGGCGCCGTTGCAGCAGCGGCTCGCGGAGATCGGCTGGGATGTGCCGGTGCTGGAAGGCTACGGCGCGGCCGTCGCGCAGGCGAAGATGCTGGTCGGCCTCGGCGTGGATGCCAGCGGGCTCGCCTTTCCCGCCGATCCGCCGCGCCGCACGCGACGCCGCAAGCTGCCCTGACCGCTACCGGCTGGCGCGCAGCAGCGCCGGTGCGACCAGCAACGTGACCAGCGCAAGCTGCACCGCGGTGGCGAGCATAGGCACCACCCAGCCGCCGCTCGCCGTCACCAGCAGCCCGTAGAGCAGCGGCCCCGCGACATAGCCGAGGAAGGTCAGCAGCGTGGAGCCGGAGGTCGCATCGGAGATTCGGTCCTTCGGCGAAAGCCGCGCCACCTCCGCCAGGTAGATCCCGTTCCAGCTTGCCGCCACGAAGCCCGCCACGGCCGAAAGCAGCGCGGCCAGCGCCGCGCCCGGCGCCTCAGGCAGCGCCGCCAGCAGCAGCACCGCGGCCGCGGCGGCGAAGCCCTGCACCAGCAGGTTCACGATCGGCCGCCCCGTGCGGTCCGCCAGCCAGCCCAGCACGATGCGCGCCACCACGCCCGCGCCCTGCATCGCCGCGAAGGCGCCGCCCGCCTCCACCAGCGTCAGGCCGCGCGTCTCGACCAGCCAGGTGACGGTGAAGGTGAAGAGGCAGCCCTGCACGATGGCGAAGGAGACCGCGAGCAGCGTCAGCGGCAGCAGCGCCGGTGCCAGGCGCAGGGCGGTGAAGGGCAGCGCCAGGGTGCGCGGCGCGAGGACATCGCGCGGCCGGATGGATCGCGCCGGATCGCGCTCGGCGTCCAGATCGCGCCGCAGCCCCTGGATGGACAGCGCCGCCAGGAAGGCCGCCGCCGCGCAGACCGCGAGCGCTGCGCCCCAGCCGAACAGGCTCGCCACCGGCGCCGTCACCAGCCCAGCCAGCACGCCGCCCATCGGCGCGCCAGCCTGCTTCACCGAGAAGATCAGGCTGCGGTGCCGCGGCGGCGCCGTCGCGGCCAGGATGCGGCTGCCCGCCGGCGGGCTCGGGCCATAGCCCACGCCCAGCAGCAGCGCCGCGAAGACCAGCGCGGGCGCCGTCCCGCTGGCGAGCGCGAGAAGCCCCACGGCCGACATCGCCGCCCCGATCTGCAGCATCCGCACCGGTCCGAGCCGCGCCAGGAACGGCCCGCCGAAGGCCAGGAACAGCACCGTGCCGAAGGCGTTCAGCGCGGAGAGGTTGCCGATCGCCTCCGAAGCCAGGCCGAGATCGCCGGTCAGCAGCGGTGCCACGACCGGCAGGCTGTGCGCCATGAAGGAGGCGATCACCTGCATCAGCAGGGTCGCCCCCAGCGCGGCGATCCAGGGCGATCTCACGCCGCGCGCGGCGATGCGATGCGCGGACTCAGTCGAGCTTCACATTCGCCCGCCGCACCACCTCGGCCCATTTCGTCGTCTCGCTGCGCAGGTTCTCGGCATAAGCGGCGGCATCGCCGCCGATCGGCTCGAAGCCCAGGCTGCGCAGCCGCTCCTGCACGGCAGGATCGGTGACGCCGGACCGGAAGGAGGAGGACAGCTTCGCGATGGCCGCCTGCGGCGTGCCTGCCGGCGCCAGCACGCCCCAGAAGGTGGAGGCCTCCACCGCCGCGAGCCCGGATTCCGCGAAAGTGGGCACGTTCGGCAGCGCCGCGGCGCGCTGCGCGCCGGTGACGGCCAGGGGCTTCAGCCGGCCCGCATCCACATGCGGCCGCGCGGCGCTGATGCCATTGAACATCAGCTTCACATGCCCGGCCACCACATCCGTCGTCGCCGGCCCGGTGCCGCGATAGGGCACATGCACCAGGTCGATGCCGGCCACCATCTTCAGCAGCTCGCCCGCCAGGTGCGTGGAAGCGCCGTTGCCGCCCGAGGCATAGTTCAGCGCCCCGGGCTGCGCCTTCGCCATCGCCACCAGTTCCTGCACCGTGTTCACCGGCAGGGAGGGATGCGCCAGCAGGATCACCGGCCCGCTCGCCAGCAGGCTGACCGGCACCAGATCCTTCGCCGGATCATAGGGCAGGCTGGGGAAGAGCGCCGGGTTGATGGCGTAGCTGCTGTCCACCGCCAGCACGGTGTAGCCATCGGCCGGCGCGCGCGCGACGAGATCGGTGCCGATGGTGCCGCCCGCGCCCGCGCGGTTCTCGATCACCAGCGGCTGGCCGAAGGCGGCACGGGTCGGCGCCTCGATCACCCGCATCAGGTTGTCCGTGCCGCCGCCCGGCCCGAAGGGCACGACGACGCGCAGCGCGCGGTCGGGATAGGATTGCGCGGCGGCGCCGCGGGCGATGGGCAAGGCAGCCGAAGCGGCCAGCAGGTGGCGACGGCGGAACATTCTCTTCTCCCTCCTCTCCCGGTCTTGCCGGGCATCGTAGTCCTCGGCGCGCATTGCGCAACGCCGCGCGGCGCGTGACGATGTGCCACCACGTTGCGCGACGGGTCCGATGAGCAGCCTTCACCCCAACATGTCCTTCCTGACGGCAAGCGACGGCGTGCGCCTCGCCTGGCGCGTGGACGACTTCACCCCGCCCTGGCGCACGCCCGAGGTGCCGGTGCTGCTGCTGCATGCGGCCATGGGGTCCTATCGCCGCTGGTTCTCCTGGATCCCCGACATTGCGCGGCAGCGGACGGTGCTGAGCCTGGAGCTGCGCGGCCACGGCGCCTCCGCCATCCCGACCGAGGCGCAGCCGCTGACCGTGGAACGCCTGGTCGCCGACGTGGTGGAGCTTCTCGACCATCTCGGCGTGCCACGCGTGCATGCGGTGGGGCTCTCGGCCGGCGGCTATGTCGGGCAGCGCCTGGCGATGGAGCATCCAGGGCGCGTCGCGACGCTCGCGCTCTTCGCCTCCACGCCCGGGCTGCGCAACAGCCAGGCGGGCACCTGGCCGGCCAAGGCCGCCGCGATGGGGCTCGAGGCCTTCATGCGGTCGGGCGTCGCGGATCGCTTCCCGGCGGACGCCGATCCGGGGCTCGTGGACTGGTTCTGCCGCCAGACCGGCGGCAACGACCTGCCCTTCATCGGCCGCTTCGTCGCGCATATGAGCAGCCGCGACTGGGAGGACGAGTTGCCGCGCATCGGCTGCCCCACGCTGATCGTCGCACCCGGCCATGAGCCGATCGGCTCGCACGACCAGTACGAGCGCATGCAGAAGCTGATCCCCGATGCGCGACTGGTTTCGCTGGAAGGCATGCCGCACAACATCGGCGATGCGGCGCCCGAGGCCTGCACAGCGGCTCTGCTGGAGTTCCTCTCGGCCCGGGGCTAACGCCGCGCCGGCAGTTCGCGCAGCAGGCGCCCGCCGCGTTGCAGCGGCGTGCGCAGGTCGAACTGGTGCAGCAGCGCCCACATGCCGGCGGAGTTGGTGGAGACGACGGGCTTACCGATCCGTGCCTCGATCGCATCCGCCAGCGCCAGGCACTGCATGTTGCCTCCCGGCAGCAGCAGCGCCTCGGCCTCCGGATGGTCGGCGCGGGCGGCGAGGTCCAGCACCTGGTCGGGCGCGATCTCCGCGATGGCGAAGTTGTCGCGCAGGCCACCAAAAGCGCTGCGCAGCACGGTGACGCCGCCCGCCTCCAGGTAGCGCAGGCTCGCCTGGCCGATCTCTTCCGGGAACGGCGCCGCGAAGCCGATGCGTCGTGCGCCGAGCGCGGCGAGCGCATCGAACACGGTCTGCGCGGCCGTCAGCGCCGGCACGCCGGCCCAGCCCTGCATCTCCCGGCGGATTTCCGCGTCCCACGCCGCCCCCATCCAGAAGCTGGCCGCGGTCTGGCAGAGCAGCACCGCATGCACCCGCGCATCGGCGAGGCTCGTCACCGCGCGGCGCATCTCCGCCTGCTGCTCCGCCATGCCCGGGGCATCCAGCCGCGTCATCGGCAGGCGCGCGAAATGGAAGGAGAGCGAGGCCGGCATCCAGGCCGGGTATTCCCGCTCGATCGAGGTGTTAGAGGAGGGGATCAGCATGCCCACGCGCCGCCAGGGCGCGGCGCCGTCCGGTTCAGCCATGCCATCTCTCCCGCTGCATCCGGGCAGGATAGCGCATCGCCGCCCCAGCGCACCGGCCGCGCGGCGATGCGCTTCACCCAAAACGGATAGCGTTTGGCCTGCGCAGGCCCGCCTCGCCCCGCCTAGCCTGCGGAGCGAGACGCGCGGCCCCGGCGGCCGCCCGGCATCCGGAGACGAGCCACGATGCGCATGCGCCTGCTGGGCCTGGCCCTCCTAGCGGTTTCGGCGGCAGTGCCGGCACGGGCGCAGGCCCCGGCCCCGCCGCCGGGCCCGCCGACGGTCGAGACGATGGACCGCGGCCTGATCAATCTCGGCCTGATGGCCGGCCACGCCTTCCAGTGCCTGCCGGAGCCGGAGCGGGAGGCCGCGCAGCGCCGGCTTCTGGCCTTCAACGGCATCCTCGTCGCGGAGATGGGCGCGAACGCCGCCTTCCGCTTCGCGAGTTCCTTCGGCGCCGGCGCGTCGCATGAGGTGGATCGGTCGTTCTGCGAACGCAGCCTGGCCGACTGGCGCAAGCTGCTGCACGACCATGGCATGCAGGACCGCTGAACCCAGCCCGACGGAGACAGGCGCATGCGCAGGATCCTGATCGCGACGGCCCTCGGCGCCCTGGTCGCCGTGCCAGCCGCCGAGGCCTACTGGCACGCCGGCGGCGTGACGCGCTGGGGCACGGCCTGGCACGCCGGCGGCACCGGCACGGGCTATCGCTGGGGCACTGCCTATCATCCCGGCTATGGCGGCGCGACCTATGTGCACGGCTATTCGGGATATCATTACGGCGGCTATTATCGGGCGCCCGTGCCGGTGGCGCCGGTGCCGTACTACCACCCGTATCATCCGGTGGGCGCCTTCGCCGCCGGCGCCGTGACGGGTGCGGCCGTCGGTGCCGCCAGCGCCACCGCCGCCGCGAATTCCGTCTACCACTACGGCCAGCCGACGACGGTGGTGAACAACTACTACAACTGAACGGGCCCGTGGCGTCGCAAGGGGCGGCAGCGGCCCGCGAAGGAGGTCCGGCCGCGTGCCATTCCAGCGATCGCCCATCCGGCACGGAGCCTGCCCGGCCCGCCCCACGCCCCCATGCTGATCGCTGACTCCCCCCCCGCGCATCCCGCCGCGGAGGCGGAGGCCTGGCGCACCCCCGCGCGGCTCTGCGAATGCGCCAGTTGCGGGCGCTTCCAGACGCTGCCCTCGCTGCTGCCCGGGCAGACCGCGAGCTGCCTGCGATGCGGCAGCCGGCTGCGCCGCGCCGTGGTGGATCCGATCGGCCGCGCGCTGGCGCTCAATATCGCGGCGCTCTCGATCTTCGCCATCGCCTGGGTGATGACGCTCATGACGGTCAGCACCGCCGGCATGGTCCGCGACGCGTCGCTGTTCACCGGGCCGGTGGACATGGGCCGCGCAGGGCTGTGGGAACTGACGATCGTGGTGCTGTTCACCACCGTCGTCGCGCCGGTGCTGAAGCTGTTCGCCATGGTCTACGTCCTGGCGGGGCTGCGCCTCGACCGCCCGCCGCGCCACATCCGCCGCGTCTTCGCGCTGGTCGAGCACCTCAGGCCCTGGTCCATGATCGAGGTGTTCCTGCTCGGCGTCGCCGTCGCCTACACGAAGCTCGTGGACCTCGTGCATATCGAGCTCGGCGTCGCGCTCTATGCGTTGTTCATCCTGATGCTGACCATGATCGCCGCGGAGGCCGTGCTGGACCGCCAGGCGGTCTGGGAGGAGATGGAGCGCCGCGGCGTGCCGCATGGCGAGATCGACCACGCCGCCGGCATCCTGCTGCGCCCCGAGCACGGCGCCGTCTCCTGCCACACCTGCGGGCTGGTCGGCCTGCCGCACGAGCATGACGCGCATTGCCCGCGCTGCGGCAGCCGGCTGCATGCGCGCAAGCCGAACGCCGTCGCGCGCGCCTGGGCGCTGCTGATCGCGGCGGCCATCCTCTACATCCCCGCCAACTACTTCCCGGTGCTGGCCTTCATCCAGCTCGGCTCCGGCCAGCCCAGCACCATCCTGGGCGGCGTGGTGGAGCTGCTGGACGCCGGCCTGCTGCCGCTCGCGCTGCTGGTGTTCTTCGCCTCCGTCGCCGTGCCGCTGCTCAAGGTGCTCGGGCTCGGCCTGCTGCTCGGCTCCACCCAGGCCGGCTGGCGGGGGCGGCTGCGCGACCGCACCCGCCTGTATTTCGCGGTGCATGCGATCGGCCGCTGGTCCATGATCGACATCTTCATGGTGACGATCCTGGTGGCCCTGGTGCGGTTCGGCGCGGTGGTGAGCATCCAGCCCGGCTATGGCGGGGTCGCCTTCTGCGCCGTGGTGATCCTGACGATGATCGCCGCGGAGAGCTTCGACCCGCGGCTGATGTGGGACGCCGCCGGCGAGAACCCCGACCGGCCCGAAGCGGACGCGCACCGATGAACGACAGCCCGCATCCCGAAGCGGTCGTCCGCGCGCGCACCGGGCGCAGCAGCCGCCTGTCGCCGATCTGGGCGATCCCGATCGTGACGGTGCTGATCGCCGGCTACCTCGTCTGGCACGAATTCGCCCGCCGCGGCCCCAGCATCACCGTCACCTTCCGCAGCGCGGAGGGGCTGACGGTCGGCCAGTCGCAGGTGCGCCTGCTCGACGTGCCGGTCGGCACCGTGCAGGGCATCGCCCTGTCGGAGGATCGCCAGCGTGTGGAAGTCACCATCCGCATGAACCGGGAGGCGGCGCCGCTGCTGACCCGCGACGCGCGGTTCTGGGTGGTGAAGCCGCGGCTCTTCGCCGGCAGCATATCGGGCCTCAGCACGCTGCTGTCCGGCTCCTACATCCAGCTTGCGCCCGGCACGACGGGGGGGGATCCCGCGCGCGACTTCGCCGGTCTCGAGGATCCGCCGCTGCTCGACACCGATTCCCCCGGCCGCACGGTGCTGCTCCGCGCCGACCGGCTGGGCTCGATCAGCCTCGGCTCGCCGGTGTTCTTCCGCGATCTCACGGTCGGGCAGGTGCTCGGCTGGGACCTGGCGGACATGGCCGAGCATGTCACGATCCACGCCTTCATCCGCGCGCCCTTCGACCGCTACGTGCGGGAGGGTT
Organism: Falsiroseomonas bella; assembly: GCF_003173615.1. GTDB lineage: Bacteria > Pseudomonadota > Alphaproteobacteria > Acetobacterales > Acetobacteraceae > Falsiroseomonas > Falsiroseomonas bella. Next base: position 376,632 of record NZ_QGNA01000003.1, read on the forward strand.
CGCGCTTCTGGAATGCCTCCGGCATCACGCTGAAGCTCGGCGCGGAGGGCGTGCAGCTGCAGCTGGAATCGCTGCGCGCCCTCGTGCTCGGCGGCATCGCCTTCGAGACGCCGGAGCATGCGCGGCACGGCGCCGATGTCGCGGCCACGCAGGTCTTCCCGCTCTATGCCACCCAGGATGCCGCGCGCACCGCCGCAAGCCAGCGGCGCATCCCGATGGTGTCCTACTTCACGGATTCGGTCAGCGGCCTCGCTCCCGGCGCGCCGGTGCAGTTCCAGGGCGTGCGCATCGGCGAGGTCACCGGCTACGAGCTGGTCTACGACCCCGCCACCAACAGCCTGCGCATTCCCGTGCGCTACGAGATCGAGCCCGAGCGCATCGCGGGGTCCGACACGGCGGAAGGCCGAGGCCCGCTCGAGAACGCGCAGATGCTGGTGCGCCAGGGCATGCGCGCGCGACTGGCCAGCGCGAACCTCCTCACCGGCCAGCAGCTGATCTCGATGGAGATCGTCGCCAACGCGCCACCGGCAGAGGTGCAGATGCTGGACGGCGTCATCGTCATGCCGAGCGCGCCCGGCCAGTTCGCCTCCATCCTCGACGGCGTGAACCAGGTGATCGCGCGCATCGAAGGCCTGCCGCTGCAGCAGATCGGCGACAACCTCAACGAGACGATCGCCGGCATGAATGCGCTGGTGCGCGGGCCCGAACTGCAGGCCGCGCTCGCCTCCCTCCAGGGCACGCTGGCCACGGCCGAGGAGACGCTGCGCCGGATCGACGCCGCCGCCGCCCCTGCCCTGCGCACGCTGCCGCAGCTCGTCGCCAGCCTGAACGGCGCGGCGACGCAGGCGAACCGGCTGATGCTCTCGGTCAATCGCGGCTATGGCGACGAATCGCAGTTCCGCCGCGACCTCGACCGGATGCTGGAGCAGATCACGGTCGCGGCGCGGTCGCTGCGCAGCCTCTCGGACCAGCTCAACCGCAACCCGGAGGCGCTGATCCGCGGCCGGGCCACGCAGGGACCCTGACCCCGATGCCGTTCCGCCGCCGCCACGCCGCGCTCGGCGCGCTCGCCGCCCTTGCCGCCTGCCGCTCGCCCGAGCCCGCCCTCTACACGATGCTGCCGGTGCCGGGCACGCCGCTGACCGGCGGCCCGCGCAGCGTCTCGGTGCGGGAGGTCTCGCTCGCGCGCTATCTCGACCGCACGCAGATCGTCCGCTCCGCCGCCGAATACCGGCTCGATGTCTCCGGCAACGACTGGTGGGGCGAATCGCTCGACGCGATGCTGACCCGCGTGCTGGTGGAAAACCTGGCGCAGCGCCTGCCGGGCTCCAGCGTGGTTGCGACCGGCGGCGCCATCTCCTCCCCCGCCGATGCGGTGGTGGAGGTCAACCTGCAGCGCCTCGGCCTGGTCGCGCCGGCGACGCTGGGGCTGACCGCCCAGCTCGCCATCGTGCATCGCGACGCGTCGCGCCGCGACCTGGCGCGCACCGAGACGCTCACCGCGCCCGTGGCCGGGGCGGACACCGCCGCCTTCGTCGCCGCCGCGAGCGCCGCGCTCGGCGCGCTTGCCGATTCCCTGGCGGCAAGCCTCGCGGTCAGAACGGCGCCGAGGCCCAGATCTGCCGGATGACGGCGGCAAGGAAGGCGATCGAGAGGCCGAAGATCAGCATCCCGTTCAGCGCCTGGATCGCGCCGAGCAGCTGCCACTCCGGCGCGAGATAGACGGCGGCGTGGCCATAGGTGGAGAAGGCGCCCATCGAGTAGATCACCGCGCTTCGCCAGCTCTCCGTCGCGCCGATGTGCAGATAGGCCGCCGCCCAGCCGAGGACCTCCAGCGCATGCAGCGCGAAGGTGGCCGTGACGACCGGCGACAGGATGAAGCCGAACCGCACGGCGTTGCGCCGCACGTCGCCGCGCAGCGCCACCCCCAGCCAGATGAAGATGCGGTGGATCACCCCGAGGCCGAGGACGTGCATGATGACGGTCGCGACGGTCAGCGCCATACCGAGCAGCCAGTCCAGCTCCCAGGGCATCCCCGGCCCTCCCCTTGCCCGCCGGTCTTAGGCAGGGCGGCCGGGCAAGGGCAGGTGAAACCCTATCCGATTCCGGCGCGTGACGCCGCGGCCAGGCCGTTGCGCACCCGCAGCGCCAGGGTGTCCAGCGGATAGGGCTTGGCGATCACCGCGGCGCCCGCGGGCAGCGCGACCGCGGCGTAGCCGGTGGTGAACAGGATTGGCAGTCCCGGCCGGCGCTCGAGCACCGCTTCCGCCAGGCGCACGCCGTCCATGCCGCCGGGCAGGCCGACATCGGTGATGAGCAGGTGCGGCGCCAGCCCCTCGTCGAGCAGCCGCAGCGCGCTCGGCCCGTCCGGCGCCTCCACGACGCGGTAGCCGAGGTCGCGGAGGCGTTCCGCCGCGGGGGCGCGCACGCCGGTCTCGTCATCCACCAGCAGCAGGGTGGCATTGCCGCCCTCCTGGGGGTTCTGGCCGGTCGTCTCCTCCGCGCGCCCCTGAGCCTCCGGGCGGCGGCCGGTCAAGGGCAGCCAGAGGCGCACCGTCGTGCCCTGGCCCGGCGCGCTCTCGATCCTGAGCGTGCCGCCCGATTGCCGCACGAAGCCATAGACCTGGCTCAGCCCGAGCCCGGTGCCCTGCCCCAGCGGCTTCGTCGTGAAGAAGGGCTCCAGCACGTGCTCCCTCACCTCGGGCGACATGCCGGTGCCGGTGTCGGCGACCGAGAGTTCCAGGAACTCGCCCGGCTCGGCGTCCGAGGAGAGTTCGGCGGCGGTCAGCCGCCGGGCGCGCGTGGCGATCACCAGCCCCCCGCCCTCCGCCATCGCATCCCGCGCATTGATGCACAGGTTCAGCAGCGCGCTCTCCAGCTCGCTCGCGTCGCAGGTCACCACGCCGCGGTCGTCGCAGAGGTCGAGCTCCAGCGCGATCGCCGGCCCGAGGGTGCGGCGGAGCATCTCCGCCATGCCCCGCACAAGCCCATCGGCATCGAGCTGGCGCGGTTCCAGCTGCTGGCGCCGCGCGAAGGCGAGCAGCCGGCGGGTGAGGCCGGCGGCGCGGCCGGTCGCGTCGCGGGCGGCCTCGATGTAGCGGCCGGCCTCCTGCAACCGGCTGCCTTCCATCCGCCGCCGCGCCATGTCGAGAGCGCCGGCGACGCCCTGCAGCATGTTGTTGAAGTCATGCGCGATGCCGCCGGTGAGCTGGCCCACGGCTTCCAGCTTCTGCGCCTGGCGCAGCGTCTCCTCCGCCGCCATCAGCTCGACCGTCCGTGCCCTGACCCGCTCCTCCAGCTCGTCCCTGCCGCGTTCGAGCGCCTCCCGCGCGCGGATCTGGTCGTCCACGTCGGTCGAGGTGCCGAGCCATTCGGAGGGGCCGGCCTCGGCCGCGTCGTCTTCGCGCAGCGGGATGCCGCGGCTGCGGAACCAGCGCCAGGTGCCATCGGCCGCGAAGCGGAGGCGGAAATCGGCGGCGAAGGTGCCCCCTTCGCCAACCGCCCGCCAGGCGTCGAGGATGCGGTCGCGATCCTCCGGATGCACCGCGGCCAGCCAGCCATGGCCCTCGCTCTGCGCGTCGGAGAGGCCGGTGAAGGCGGTCCATTGCGGGCTGGCCCACTGCCACCTTCCCTGCGCCGCGGCGCGCCAGAGCAGGTGCGGCACGCCTTCCACCAGCGCACGGAGATGCCGCTCGCGCCCCGCGAGCTCGCGCGCCATCCGCCGCTCCTCCGTCACGTCCTGGACGATGCCGGCCACCTGGCGGATGGCGCCGTCCGGCCCGCGCACGGGGAAGCCGGTGTCCAGCAGATGCACGATGCGGCCATCGGCGGGCCGTATGACACGGTATGCGATACGGACGGTCTCGCCGGCCAGCGTGCGCGGCATCGCAGTGGCGACGGTGGCGCGGTCCTCTGGATGCACCAGCGCACGCATCGCGTCCATGTCGGCCAGCGCATCGTCGCGCGAAGCGCCGAAGACGGCATCGTAGGCCGGCGAGAGGTATTGCAGCCGCAGCCCCTGCGCATCGGCGATCCAGAGGACGTCGGCCGAGTTCTCCGCGAAGCCGCGGAACCGTTCCTCGCTCTCGCGTAGCGCGGCCGCGGCGCGGGCGCGCTCGACCGCAGCCCAGGTGCGCTCGCCGGTCTCGACGACGAGCGCAACCTCCTCATCGGTCCAGTCGCGCGGCGCCGCGGCATGCACGCCGAGGCCGGCCACCAGGCACCCGTCCTTGATCAGCGGCACGGCGAGCCGCGCCCGGACGCCGAGCCCCCGCCAGACCGCGCGCCATGCCTCGGGCGCCTGCTCCGCCTCGATGTCGCGGATGACGATGGCGCGGCCCGCGCGAAGCGCTTCCATGTCGGGCCCGAACGCCGCGGCCTCGTGCCGGCCGACGAAGCTCGTGGTGCCCGGCGCGCGGTGCTCGCGCTCGACGACCACGTAGTCCTGGCCGTTGTCATGGATGAACTCGGCGTAGAGGGCGCGGTCGGCGGCGAGGCGGCGCCGGAGCAGGCGGGTGGCTTCCTCCAGGATCGCCACCGGGTCGCTGAGAGGCCGCAGCGCGTCGCTGAAGCCGAGCAGATAGGCCTGGCGTTCCTCGCTCGCGCGCAGCGCCTCTTCCGCCCCGCGGCGCGCCGTCACGTCGCTTGCGGCACCGAACCATTCGATAACCTCGCCCGCCGCGTCGAGGATCGGCACGGCGCGCGAGAGCACCCAGCCGGTGCTGCCGTCGGCACGGCGGACGCGATGCTCCAGTTCGAACAGCGCGCGGTCGCGGATCGCGGCCGCGATCGCGTCCTGCAACACCAACCGGTCCTCGGGCAGGATGTAGCGCGCCAGCCAGTCCGCGATCGGCTCCGCCGTGCCGGTGAGGACGTTCCGGCCGTCGAGCTGGTACAGCAGCCGCCAGTCCGGGCTCATGCGGTAGGCCAGGTAGCTCCCCGCCGTCGCCAGGGCGCGGAAGCGCGCCTCGCTGGCGCGCAGCGCGTCCTCGGCGCGTACTCGGTGGGTGATGTCGGTGAACAGCACCGCCACGCGGTTCCGGGGGCGGTCGAGGCTGAAGATGTTGAGGTCGAAGACGCGGTCGAGGACTGGCTCGGCTTCCTGGACCCGGATCGGCTTCCCGGTGTCGAGCGCCTCTCCGTACATCTGCGCCCAGCGCGGGTTCGGCGTGCCGAGCAGTTCGGTCGCAGTCCGGCCGACCGGGTAGGGCATGGAGGTGTGCACCATGAAGGCCTGGTTCACCTCGACGAAGCGGAAGTCGCGCCAGCCGCCCGCCTCGTCGCGGAGGACCTCCACCACCGCATAGGCTTCGTCCATCGATTCGAAGAGCGTGCGGTATTGCCGCTCCTGCTCCTGCAGCGCCGCCTCGGCCGTCTTGCGGTCCGTCACGTCGCGCCAGAACACCGCCAGCGCCCCGTCGGGCGTCGGATAGGCGCGCATGTCGAGCCACCGAGCCTGCCCGTTCTCGAAACTGTAGCAATGCTCCAGCGACACCGGCACCCGCGCCCCCATGGCATGCTCGAGCAGCCGGCCGAGCTCGCTGCCCTTCGTGCCGGGATAGGCCTCCCAGTGCGAGCGCCCGACGATCTCCTCGCGCGGGCGCCCATCCATGCGAAGCGCCTCGCGGTTGTGCTCCAGGATGGTGAAGTCGGGCGAGAGCAGGCCGAACCCTTCCGTCATCCCGTCCAGCACGCCGCGCAGCCGCTCCCCGCTTTCGCGCAGCCCATCCTTGGCGCGCTTGCGGTCCGTGATGTCGTTGAACAGCACGGCGACGCGGCGAGAGCCGGGCCCGCCGAGGCGGAAGGCATGGACGTCGTAGTAGCGCCCGAGCGCCTCGGCGCGGTTCTCGAAGCGCTCCGGCACGCCGGTCAGTGCGATGCGGCCGTAGATCTCGAACCAGTGGGCGTCATGGCCCGGCACCAGTTCGCGGATGCGGCGCCCCATGGCGTCCTGCAGGCCGGTGTGCCGCTCGAAGGCGCCGTTGGCCTCGAGGAAGCGGTAATCCTCGGGCCGGCCCGCCGCGTCGAACAGCATCTCGATGATGCAGAAGCCCTCGTACATCGAGTCGAAGAGCGTGCGGTACTTCGCCTCCTGCGCGCGCGCCTCCGCCTCGGCCGCCTTCCGGGCCGAGATGTCGATGTTCATGCCCATCCATTTGAGGGTTGTGCCGTCCGGGCCTGTCACCGGCGCGGCGCGGGCGTTGGTCCAGCGCCACTCGCCGCTTGCCGCGTGCCGGATGCGGAACTCGGCATCCAGGGGCCGGCGCCCGGCGATCGCGGCATGGAAGGCCTGCCCGGCTGCGTCCCGGTCGTCCGGATGGATGGCCTCCACGAAGCCCTGCGCCAGCCAGGCCTCCACACCCTGCCCGGTATAGGCACGCCAGCTGGGGCTGTCGGCGACGACGCGGCCCTCGGCATCGGTCTCCCAGACCGCCTGCGCAATGCTGCCCACCAGCAGTCGGTGGTGCTCCTCGCTATCGCGCAGGGCCGCCGCCGCGGCCCGCTCCAGGCTGCGGTCGCGCAGCATCCAGAGCACGCCGAACGGCTGATCCTCGTTGTCCGCCCGGAGCGCCATGGCCTCGATGCCAGCCCAGACGACGCCGCCATCCTGGCGCCGGAGCCAACCCTCGCGGGAGAGGCGTTCACCGGCCAGCGCGGCCGCGACGTCGGCGTCCAGCACGCCGCCCGCCTGCCCTTCCGGCGCCACGGCCTCCGCCAGGCTGCTACCCAGCACGGCATTCTCGTCCCACCCCAGCAGCCGGCGGGCGCCGGGATTCCAGGCCAGGACCAGGCCCTGCCGGTCCGTGGTGACGATCGCGCAGTCTATTGCGCTCTCGATGACGGAACGGAGATCGGCCTCGCGCAGGGCGAGGGTGACCTGCCCTTCCGAGAGCGCGGCATTGGCGTGTTCCAGCGCCGTGGAGGCGCTCTGCGCGGCGATCAGCCGCGCCTGGCCCTCGGCGATCCGGCGCCCCAGGGAGATGCCGAGTTCCGCCGCCCGTTCCCAGGCGGCCCGCGCATCCATTTCCGCCGCGGCGGTGCGGACGGCGCTGCCGGCCCGCTCGGCCTCCCCGCGCTCCGCGGCGGCGGCCTCTGCCTCCGTGCTGCGCAGGGCCATGCGGCGGGCGGCGGCCAGCTCGCGGCGCAGCCGCTCCACCTCCTCCCGCAGCTCATCGACGTCGGTCACCGTGCCGAGTTGCTCATCCATGAAGCTGCAGCGGCCTGCCCGGCGAGGTGCCGCCGCGCGCTCCGCGGACCGACCTGCGCCAGGGAAGAGGTGGTCTGCGCGTGGGCATCACTGGCCTCCCCGCCGCGGCGCGCTGGCACCGCAGCAATGGGAGTTTGTCACGAACTCAGGGAGTTGGGACGCCGCCTCGCAGCCATGTGAAGCCGATTCGGCAAGGCAGGCGAAATGAAATGCCCAACGCAGATCGCGCGGCGCATGGGATCACGACGTGATCAGCCGGATATGCTCAGCGCGACATGAGGGGACTTGCGGCAATGGTCGGAGCGGCGGGATTTGAACCCACGACCCCCAGTCCCCCAGACTGATGCGCTACCAGGCTGCGCTACGCTCCGACTGGGCGGGGGCATAGCACCCTGCGCCCGGCGCCGCCAACCCTCCGCCACCGCCGCTTCAGCGGCGCGCGGCGAGCATCCGCAGTTCCTCGGCCAGCTTCTCGAGCGTGGCCAGCGCCTCCCGCAGGGCGAGCGTGGCGGTGTCCGCCTCGTCCTGCTCGGCCTCGTCGCGGTCGGGATGGCCGAGCGGCAGCTCCGGCGCCGCCTCGCCCTCCAGCCCGCCTTCGCGCAGCAGGCGCTGCACGCCCTTGATCGTGTAGCCCTGGGTGTAGAGCAGGTCGGCGATGCGCCGCAGCAGCGCGATGTCCTCGGGCCGGTAGTAGCGGCGCCCGCCGCCGCGCTTCAGCGGCTTCAGGGCGGGGAACTTCGTCTCCCAGAAGCGCAGCACATGCTGCGGGATCTGAAGATCGTCCGCCACCTCGCTGATGGTGCGGAAGGCGGTGGGCGCCTTGCGCGGCCGCGGCCGCGCGCCTTCCGCCTCCTCCGCCTCGGTGTCCTCGGTCATCGCCATGCGATCAGGCATCGTCATCCGGGCCGAAGCTCTGGCCCGGGTTTAGCCGCGCCTTCAGCACCTGCGACGGCCGGAAGGACAGCACTTTGCGCGGCAGGATCGGCACCTCCACGCCCGTCTTCGGGTTGCGGCCGACGCGCTTGCCCTTCTGGCGCACGATGAAGGAGCCGAAGGCGGAGATCTTCACGGATTCGCCCGACGCCAGCGCCGCCGACATGCGCTCCAGCACGGTCTCGAGCAGGGCCGCGCTCTCGTTGCGCGAGAGGCCGACCTGCGCATAGATCGCCTCCGCAAGGTTCGCGCGCGTGATGGTCTTCATCGCAGAGCCCTCATGGAGCGCACCGTCCCAGCGGTTGACACGACCGCAGCGCGTCGCCGCAAGTCCTTCAATCGGTTACAAAAGCGATCTCCGCGCCAGCCGTCAACCGTGCGGTTCGTATCGCCTTCCGCACGCTTTCGTCCACAAATGAGAAAAGCGCCGCAAGCGCTTCTGGAACAAGGGTTTTGTCGCGGCGGGCGATCAGAACCGCGCGAGCGTCGCGCCCCAGGTGAGGCCGCCGCCGATGGCCTCCATCAGCACGAGATCGCCGCGCCGGATCCGCCCGTCCCGCGTCGCCTCGGCCAGCGCCAGCGGGATCGAGGCGGCCGAGGTGTTCGCATGGCGGTCCACCGTGACCACCACGCGCTCCAGCGGCAGGTGCAGCTTCTTGCCCATCGCCTCGATGATGCGGAGGTTGGCCTGGTGCGGCACCAGCCAGGCGACGTCGGCATGGCCGAGGCCGTTGGCGGCCAGCGCCTCGTCCACGGCGGCGGCGAGCTTGGTCACGGCGTGCTTGAACACCTCGCGCCCGGCCATCCGCACCACGCCCGTGCCGCCGGTGGAGCCCGCCCCGCCATCCACCACCAGGATGTCGCCGAAGCGGCCATCGGCATGCATGTGGGTGGAAAGCAGGCCGCGCCCGCCAGTCTCCTCGGCGGCCACGCCGCGCAGGAACACCGCGCCGGCGCCGTCGCCGAACAGCACGCAGGTGCCGCGGTCGGTCCAGTCCAGGATGCGCGAATAGACCTCGGTCCCGATCACCAGCACGCCGCGCGCCTGGCCGGCCCGGATCAGCGCGTCAGCGACGCCGAGGGCGTAGATGAAGCCGGTGCAGGCGGCCGCGAGGTCGAAGGCGAAGCCCCGCGTCACGCCGAGCTTGCCCTGGATGCGCGCGGCGGTGGAAGGGAAGGCGGAATCCGGCGTCGAGGTCGCCACCAGGATCGCGTCCACCTCCTCCACGGCGGCGCCGGCCTGCGCCAGCGCGGCAAGGGCGGCGCGAAGGCCGAGGTCGGAGGCGGTCTCGCCCTCCGCCGCGACATGGCGGCAGCGGATGCCGGTGCGCTCGCGGATCCACGCATCGGATGTCTCGAGGCCCTTCCAGGCCGCGAGTTCGTCATTCGTCAGGGAACGTTCCGGCAGATAGCCGCCGGTGCCCGCGACCAGGGCGCGCAACGCGGGAATCTTCGCCTCCTTCAGCCCGGCGCGTCGGTGAGCCGGGGCGCGGCCTGGGACAGCCGAACGAGCCCCTCGCGGATCCGCTCGTTGAAGCGGTGCGTCACCATGTCCATCGCGACGTCCACCGCATGGGCGAAGCCCAGCGCATCGGTGCCGCCATGGCTCTTCACCACGACGCCATTGAGCCCGATCAGCACGGCGCCGTTGTAGCGTCGCGGGTCCATCCATTCGCGCAGCCGATCCAGCGCCGGCCGCGCCAGCAGGTAGCCGACGCGGGCGGGGATCGAACTGGTGAAGACCTGTCGCAGCAGGTCGCGCATCAGCTTCAGCGCGCCCTCCCCGGTCTTCAGCGCGACATTGCCGGTGAAGCCGTCCGTGACGATCACGTCCACCGTGCCGGCGGCGATGTCGTGCCCTTCGACGAAGCCGCGGAAATTCTCGCCGAACAGGGAATCGCGCAGCGTGTCCGCGGCCTGCCGCACCCGCTCGTCGCCCTTCAGCTCCTCGGAGCCGACATTCAGCAGGCCGATGGTGGGCTTGGTGAGGCCGAGCACGGAGCGCGCGAAGGCGTCGCCCATCACGGCGAATTCCACCAGGTTGCGCGCGTCGCACTGAACATTCGCGCCGAGGTCGAGCATCACCACGTCGCCGCGCGCCGAGGGCCCGATCGCGGCGAGCGCCGGCCGGTCGATCTCCGGCAGCGTCTTCACCACGATCTTGGCCAGCGCCATCAGCGCCCCGGTGTTGCCGGCGGAGACGATGCCCGCCGCCTCGCCGGCGGCGACGGCGTCGATCGCCACGCGCATGGAGGAACCGCGGACGCGCAGCGCCGCGGTCGGCTTCATGTCGCCGGAGATGGCTTCCGGCGCATGGCGCACGCTGCAGGCCTTGGCGGCGCGCTTGCGCCTCGCGAGCAGCGCCCCGAGCCGCGCCTCGTCGCCCACCAGCAGGAAGCGCGCATGGGGATGGCGCTCCGCCGCCAGTTCGAGCCCGTCGAGCACGACATCGGGCGCATGGTCGCCACCCATGGCGTCCACCGCCAGGGAAAAGGCCGGAGAGGCTGGCGGTCCCGCGTCGTCAGGCACCGTCATGACCCCCCTGCCGGCCCCGCCACATCGGTGCGGCGCCCGTCATGCCCGGCTCAGAGACGGACGGTGCCGCTGGCCTTCTCGGCGGAGACCACCTCGCGCCCATCGTAATGGCCGCAATGGGAGCAGACATGGTGCGGGCGCTTGAGCTCGCCGCAGTTCGAGCACTCATGATGCGCCGAGGCGCTGAGGGCGTGATGGCTGCGGCGCATCCCACGGCGGGACGGCGAAACCTTCTTCTTCGGGACGGCCATGGCGCCGAGCCTTTCTCGTCAACGGACTGCAAGATCGGGTGAGCCGCGCGCATTAGCACCGCCCCCCCAGGGCCGCAAGCGGCAACCCGATGCGGCCCGGCAAAGATCATTGTTCGCGCAACTTTGCAAGCTTCGCGAAGGGGTTCGGCCGGGCCGGCGCTTCCTCGGGCGGCGGCTCCTCGTCGAGCACGGGAAGCACCGCGCCCTCGGCACGCGGATAGGGATCGAGCGCCAGCGCCAGCTGCTCGGCCACCGCCTCCCCGAGATCCACCTGGCCGCCCTCGCTCTCGATCTCGTCGGGGCTGTCCGGGTCGTCGTCGGCGGGTTCCTGGCCTTCGGGCAGGATGCGCAGGTCCACCGGCGCCGAGACGCGCTGCGCGACCGGCTCCAGCGTGACGACGCAGGCCTGCTCCACCTCCGCCTCCAGCCGGCCGCGCGCACGCATGGTGCCGCCCGGCTCCGGCTCCAGCCGCAACCGGGCCGAGACGGCGCCGATGCCGAGGATGCCGAAGCGCCGGGCGAGTGCGGCCCGCTCCGCCTCGTCGGCCACCAGCTCCACCTCGCGCCGCTCCGGCACCAGGCGGACGAGGCGGGAAAACTCGGGGGCGGTCATGCGGGCACCGGGGGAAAGTCCACGCGGCCCGCCACGAGCTCGGCGAAGGGCACGCGGTCGAGCGCGGCATCGGCTGCCACCGCGATGGCGGCGAGCCGCGGCGCCGAGCCCTCCGGCGGCTCCCCGCGCCAGACGTTGCGGGCCAGCGCCCCCGCCAGCCCGGCCTCGTCGCCGGTCCGCAGCGCCGCCTCATAGGCCTGGGCGCGGCCGTGAAAGGCCTCCCACATGCGCTTCACGCGCTTGCCGACGGCCAGGTCGCCGACCCCCATCTCCCGCAGGTTCACGTCCATGTCGGCGAACATCGCATCGAACACGGCCTGCGCCAGGTCCTTGGCGCGCGGGTCCGGGTCGCGCGCAATGCGGCACACCAGCAGGCCGGTGTGCAGCGCCACCAGGTCGAAGCGGCCATCCAGCGTGTCGGGCACGCCGAGCTCCGCGAAGAAGACCGGCTGGCGCGCCGCCCCCACGGCCGCGCCATAGAGCGCGAAGCCCGCTCTCTCATGCGGCTTGCGGGTGAAGAGGCCGAGCAGGCCCATGCGACGAACTCCGTGAGCGTGGCCCCCGCAGCCGCGCGGATTGACCGGCGGACGGCGCGATGGCATGCGGCCCAGATGGAGCGCCAACGCAGGATGGTCAACGTGCCGTTCGGAGCCCCGACCGGGCGCCCCTCCCGCTTTCCGTGCCGCCGGGCTCTCCTGGCTGCCGCCGCGCTGACACTGGGCGGGTGCTCGTACCTTCCCACCGCGGCGGTGCCGGGCGTGCCGGGCGCCGGGCTCTTCGAATCGCCGCGGCAGTTCCGCGGCCATGCCGTGACCGAGGAGCAGGTCGGCCAGATCACGCCGGGCGTCTCCTCCCGCGACGATGTCGAGGCGCTGCTCGGCTCGCCCTCCGCCAGCGGCACCTTCGACCCGAGCGAGTGGTATTACATCAGCGGCATCACCCATCAGCGGCCGGCGCGCAACCTGGGCGTGATCGAGCAGAATGTCCTGGTGGTGCGCTTCGATCCGGGCGGCACCGTGCAGGAGGTCCGCCGCCTCGGGATGGAGGACGGCCGCGAGATCCAGATGGTGTCGCGCGTCACGCCCTCGCCGGGCACGGAGCGCAGCGTGCTGCAGCAGCTCTTCGGCAATATCGGGCGCGTCGGCGTGCCCGGAAGCCAGCAGCCGCAGCGTGGTCCTGGCGCCGCGAGCCCGGGCAGCGGCCAGTAGGCCAAGGCCCGACGCGCACGCCGGGCGCTACGCGAGGCGCGGCGCCGGCCGGCTGCGCAGCACCATCACCGCCGCGAAGAGAAGGGCCGGCAGCAGCGCCAGGTTCAGCACGTTCCAGCCGTACCCGGCATGCACCGCGCCCGAGGCCAGCGCGGTGCAGGCGACAGTGCCGAAGACGATGAAATCATTCGCCGCCTGCGCCCGCACCCGCTCCGCCGGCGTGTGGCTTTCGCCGAGCAGCGCGGTGGCGCCGGTGAACATGAAGTTCCACCCCAGGCCGAGCAGCACCAGCGCCACGGTGAAGTGCCCGAAGCTGAGCCCCATCACCGCCACCGCGATGCAGGCGATGTTGAGCGCGGCGCCGGCCGCGATGATGCGCCGGGCGCCGTAGCGCCCGATCAGCCGGCCGGTGAAGAAGCCGGGCGCGAACATCGCGACCGCATGCGCCTGGATCACGGTCGCGCTCGCGGTCACCGCGAAGCCGCAGGCCATCATCTCGAGCGGGGTCGAGGTCATCACCAGGTTCATCGCGCCGTAGCCGATCGCGCCGGCCGCGGCGGCGGTGAGGAAGGCGGGTCGGCGGACGATCTCCCACACCGGGGTCGGGCTCGCCTGCGGCGCCGGCGCGGGCGGCAGGCGCACGAAATGCAGCAGCACCAGGCAGACCAGCGGCAGGCCTGCGAAGATCAGGTAGGTGCCCAGGAACAGGAAGGGCTCCACCATGTCCTTGCTGTGCTTCACCATCTCCGGCCCGAAGATCGCCGCCAGAACGCCGCCGGCCATTACCAGCGCGATGGCGCGCGGACGATAGGCGGGCGAGGCGACCTCGGCGGCGGCGAAGCGGTAGTGCTGGGCAATGCCGAAGCCGATGCCGGCCGGCAGCCCGCCGGCCACGTAGAGCCAGAAATCATGCATCCAGATGCCGGCGGCGAAGATCAGCGTGCCGGTCAGCGCGGCGAAGGCGCCCAGCGTGAACCCGGCCCGGCGCCCGAGCTTCGCGAAGATCACGCCGGCCGGAATCGAAGCGGCCATTGTCGCGACCATCTGCAGCGCGAAAGGCAGCGTCGCGAGCGACTTGTCTTCGGCCAGGCTGTAGCCGATCAGCGCGCTCATCGCGACCTGGCCGACGATGGAGGCGTTCATCGAGGCCTGGCAGAAGAACAGCAGCAGGACGTCGAGCTTCATCCGCTTCTCGGCGGCGAGGGCCTGCGGCCCGGTTCCTGCGATGCTCACGCGAAGTGGCTCCATCCGCCGCGGGGCAGCGGGATGGCGGCCCCTTGCGCATCCAGCACGACCACGCCCTCCCCGTCCAGGAAGCGACCGATGCGCGCCACGGGGGTCTGCGCCGCCTTCGCGGCCGCGAGCACCCGACCGGCATCGGCCGGATCGGCCGCGAAGAGCAGCTCATAGTCGTCGCCACCGGAGAGGATCCGCGGCAGCAGCGCCGGATCGGCCGCCAGCGCGGCGCTGGCGGGTTCAGAGAGAGGGACCGACGGCGCCTCGATCACCGCCCCGCAGCCGGCCGCGCGGGCGAGATGGCCGAGGTCCTGCACCAGCCCGTCCGAGACATCCATCGCGGCGCGCGCGACGCCGGACAGCGCCTGGCCGAGCGCCAGCCGCGGCGCCGGCACGCGGTAGCGCGCGGCGAGGTGCGGGTCGGGCGGCAGGCGGCCGGTCAGCGACAGCAGGCCGAGCGCCCCGTCGCCGATGGTGCCGGAGACCCAGACCTCGTCGCCGGGCCGCGCGCCGGCGCGACGCAGCGCGCGGCCGGGCTCGACCGTGCCGAGGATGGTCAGCGAGAAGGTCGCCGGGCCGGGCGTGCCGACGGTGTCGCCGCCCAGCACCGTCAGCCCGAATTCCGCCTGGTCCGCCGCGAGGCCCGCGACGAATTGCGCGATCCAGGCATCGTCGGTCCCCTGCGGGAAGGCGCAGGTCATCAGGTAGCCGAGCGGCGCCGCGCCCATGGCGGCGAGGTCCGACAGGTTCACCCGCAGCAGCTTGCGGCCGATCGTGTCCGGCGGGTCGTCCGGCAGGAAATGCACGCCGGCGACCATGGCGTCGGCGGCGAGGACAAGCTGGCGGCCGGCGGGGGGATCGAGCAGTGCGGCGTCATCGGAAAGATCGAGCGCGCCGGCGCCGGCGAGCGGGCGGAAATGGCGGGCGATCAGGGCGAATTCGGGGGGAAGCGTCATGTTGGGGAAGGCAGCGCCGCCCCCACCCAACCCTCCCCCGCACTGCGGGGGAGGGCTTCTTCTCCCTCTCCCGCAGTGCGGGGGAGGGTCGGGGTGGGGGCTGATCCCCTACCCCCGCGCGAACTCATCCGCCCGGAACTTCCGCGCCAGCGCCTCCAGCACGCCATTGGCGAATTTCGGCTCGTCGCCGGCGAAGAAGCCGTGCGCGATGTCGAGATACTCGTTGATCACCACGCGCATCGGCGGGTCGTTCTTCTGCATCAGCTCGGCGCCGGCGGCGCGCAGCAGGGCGCGCAGCACGGGATCGAGCTTCTCGAGCGGCCAGTCCTTCGCCAGCACCTCGGCGAGCGCGCCGTCGATCGGCTCGATGTTGCTCGCCGCGGCGCGGACGAGCTTCGCGAAGAGGCGCACATCGGCCTCCGGCACGCGGCCCTCGCCGAAGCTTTCCTCGGCCTCGTTGGGACCGAGGCGGTGGCGGACGAACTGCTCGATCACCGTCTCCGGGCTTTCGCCGGCCTGCTCCGACTGGAACAGCGCCTGCACGGCGGCGACTCGCGCACCGGTGCGCGGGCGCCCGCGCTGGATCTGCGCCTTGCCGCTCATGACGCGAACCGCCGCGCCAGCGCGATCTGCTGCACCAGCGCATGCGCCGCCTCGGCGCCCTTGTTCATGCGGTCGTCGCGGGAGCGCGCGACCGCCTGCTCGATCGTGTCCACCGTCAGCAGCCCGAAGCCGAGCGGCGCGCCGGTCTCGACCGAGAGGTCCATCACGCCCTGGCAGACCGCCTCGCAGATGAAGGTGTAGTGATCGGTCTCGCCGCGCACGACGCAGCCGAGCAGCAGGAAGCCGTCCCAGCCACCCCGGCGCAGCGCCATGCGCAAGGCCGCGGGCAGCTCATAGGCGCCGGCGACATCGGCGACGTCGATGGTCGCGCCGACCTCGGCCAGCACGCCGCGCGCGCCCCGGACCATGCCGCCCACGACATCGGCATAGTAGGGCGCCAGGATCACCAGCACCCGCGGCGCGGGGCCGTCGAGCGCCGCCCGGGCGCGTTCGGGAGAGTCCTTCGTACTCACGCGGAATCCTTCAGGATCGGCCGGCTCTCGACCACCGTCAGCCCATAGCCTTCCAGGCCGACCACAGGGCGGGGGTTGTCGGACAGGCGGATGATGTCGCGCAAGCCCAGATCGGCGAGGATCTGCGCGCCGATGCCGTAGTCGCGCAGTTCGGGCGCCGTGGCCCGCCGCTCGCGCCCGGCGCGGATCGCCTGGGAGAGCCCGTCGGGCCGCCAGTCGCGCAGCAGCACGACGACGCCCCTGCCCTCCGCCTCGATCAGGCGCATCGCGCGGTGCAGCTCATGCTCGACGCGCCCCGCAACGAGGTCCTGCAGCATGGAGGCCGCGTGCATCCGCACCAGCGCCGGCCCGGGCCGCGAGAGGTCGCCCTTCACCAGCGCCAGATGCTCGCCATGGTCGAGGGTGGAGGCATAGACCACCACACGCCAAGTGCCGCCGACGCCCTCCATGGAGCCTTCCTCCACGCGGCGCACCAGGCGTTCGGTGCGGCGGCGATGCGCGATCAGGTCCGCGATGGTGCCAAGCTTGAGGCCGTGATGCTGCGCGAAGGCGACGAGGTCCGGCATGCGCGCCATGGTGCCGTCGTCGTTCATGATCTCGCAGATCACGCCGGCGGGGTTGAGCCCGGCCATGCGCGCGAAATCCACCGCGGCCTCGGTGTGGCCCGCACGCACCAGCACGCCGCCGTCGCGCGCGACGAGGGGGAAGACATGGCCCGGCGTGACGATGTGCTCGCGCCCCAGCTCCGGGTTGATCGCCACCGCGATGGTGCGCGCGCGGTCGGCGGCCGAGATGCCGGTGGTAACGCCGTCGCGCGCCTCGATGGAGACGGTGAAGGCGGTCTGGTGGCGCGTGCCGTTGGACTGCGCCATCAGCGGCAGGCCAAGCTGCTCCACCCGCGCGCGCGTCATCGCCAGGCAGATCAGGCCGCGGGCGTGGCGGGCCATGAAGTTGATGGCGTCGGGCGTGGCGAATTGCGCGGGGATGACGAGGTCGCCCTCGTTCTCGCGGTCCTCGTCATCCACCAGGATGAACATGCGGCCGCGCCGGGCTTCCTCCAGCAGCTCCTCGGCGGGGCTGAGGAATTCGGCGAAGCTGGTCTGCGTCGTCTCGACCTTCACCGCTGGTACTCCCGCAGGCGCGCCACGTAGCGCGCCATCATGTCGATCTCGAGATTGACCCGGCTGCCCGGCTGCAGCGTGCCGAAGGTGGTGACCGCGGCGGTGTGGGGGATGATGTTCACCCCGAATTCGTCGCCCGCCACCTCGTTCACCGTCAACGAGACGCCATCCACCGCGATCGAGCCCTTCGGCGCGATGAAGGGCGCAAGCTCGCGCGGCGCGCGGAAGCGCCAGCGGACGGAGGCGTTCTCCGGCGTGGCGGAGACCACCTCGCCCGTGCCGTCCACATGGCCCGCGACCAGATGCCCGCCAAGCTCGTCGCCCAGCCGCAGTGCGCGTTCCAGGTTCACCCGCATGCCGCGCTTCCACTCGCCGAGCGTGGTCTTGGACAGCGTCTCGGCCGAGGCTTCCACCGCAAACCAGTCGCCGCCAAGCTCCACCACCGTCAGGCAGACGCCGGAGCAGGCGATGGAGGCGCCGATCACCGCCTGCACCGGCGCGGCCAGGAAGCCCGGCGAAGTGCCGATGACCATGCGGTGGTCGTGCCTTCCGCCGATGGGCAGGATCTCGCGCACGGTGCCGAGGTCGGTGACGATCCCGGTGAACATCGGTCAGGCCTCGCGCGGTTCGAATTCGGTGAGCCAGTCGGGCCCGAGCGGACGGGCGGCGACGCGGCGGAATCTGGGCATGGCGGCCAGGACCTCAACCGGCAGGCGGTAGGCCGCCGGCAGCCCGTCCCCGCCCATGACGCCCGGGGCATGGAACCAGGCGAGCCGGTCCACAAGCCCCTCCCGCAGCAGGGCAGCGGCGATGCCGGCGCCGCCCTCGGCCAGCACCCGCGTCACGCCGCGCTGCGCCAGCGCGCCGAGCAGCGCCGTGAGGCTCAGCCCCTCCGGCCCACGGGCGACGGTCGCCACCTCGGCACCGGCTTCCAGATAGGGCGCGAGGGCGGCCGGCTTGTGGCCCGGCACGGTCACCAGCAGGGTCGGATGCTGCCGGGCGGTGGCGAACACGCGTGCGCCGGGCGGGGTGCGCAGCCGCGCATCGGCGATCACCCGCAGCGAGCGGGTGGGCGCCGCGCCGGGCAGTCGGCAGGTGAGGTCGGGGTCGTCCGCCACCGCCGTGCCGGAGCCGACCAGGATCGCATCATGCCGCGCGCGCATGGCGTGCGCCTCCCGCCGCGCCTCGGGGCCGGTGATCCATTGGCTTTCGCCCGCATGGGTGGCGATGCGGCCGTCGAGGGTGGTGGCGAGCTTCAGCGTCACCACGGGGCGGCCCGCGCGGATACGGCGCGAGAAGCCGGCATTGATCGCCTGCGCCTCGGCTTCCAGCAGCCCTTCCTCCACGACGATGCCGGCCGCGCGCAGCATGGCGAAGCCGCGGCCATCCACCCGCGGGTCGGGATCGCGCATGGCGGCGATGACGCGCGCGACGCCGGCGCCGATCAGCGCATTGCAGCAGGGCGGCGTGCGGCCGTGATGGGAACAGGGTTCCAGCGTCACATAGGCGGTGGCACCGCGGGCGAGGTCCCCTGCCCTGCGCAGCGCCTCCGTCTCGGCATGCGGGCGCCCGCCGGGCTGGGTCCAGCCGCGGCCGACCACCGCGCCGTCGCGGACGATGACGCAGCCGACCGCCGGATTGGGCCAGGTATTGCCGAGCCCACGCCGCGCCAGCGCCAGCGCGGCCTGCATATGGGCAAGGTCGGCAGGGTCGGGCACGGAGGTCAGGCGGCGTCGCGGGGGCACATCGCTGTTACTTGGCGCAGCCTGCCCGGAGGCGGAAGGGCCGGGCGCCCGCACGGGCGCCCGGGGCGTCATGCGCCGGCGGGATGGCTCCGGCGGCGGGTGGCGGCGAGGCCTGCAAGACCGAAGCCCAGCAGCATCAGCGACGCCGGCTCTGGCACCGTCGCCGCTGGGCCGAGATCGAAGGTCAAGGTGACGCTCGCTCCACGGGGCCACGAGACGAAATTGTAGTTGAGCGATACACTGTCGGTGGTGAAGCTCACATCCGACGCGACCAGCCCGTCCGATCCGAGCAGCCCGCCAATCGTCTGGCTCGTACTGAAGTTGACCCCCGTGATGACGAGGCCAGGACCGAAATTCAGGTCCCCGACCGTCAGGAGAAAGGGGCTTGTGAGGTTGTGGGGATCAGCAAGCGAGTAGATCCCCGTCATCACGATGGCATCGGCCGTCACGTCAACCGTGAAACCATCTACACCAAATAAGCTGAGGGTGAACTCGATACCGTTGCCGACCACGGCTGTTGCTGCCGGCCCAACAGTCCAGAACGTGTCCGTGGCTGTAACGCTCGTGCCGACCAGGCTCGCGGCCTCGGCCGGCAGGGGAGGCGCCAAAGCCAGACTCGTGGCGAGAAGAAGCGCAAGCTTTCCGTCGTGCATCGTGGTCTCCAGACCGATCGGGCGTGGGCAGGCATGGTGGTCGCGGCGCCCCCTTTGAGCAACCGGAACGTTCCAAGCAAAATCGGCACCACACTGGAGAACCCGCACCGGCGCTGCGTTTTGGCGACCCGGCCGTGTCGGCCTGTAAACTCTGCCGACGGTCGCCGATCCGTCGCGAGTGGACGCCGACGCCGTCAGAAGGGCTCAGAGGGTCGCGGCGTCGGCACTAAACCGTTGAAAGTAAGTCCTTTGTGTCGACGGCCGCGAGCCAGGGCGGCGGCGATGCATAACGGCGAGCGCGTCAACAGGGTTGTAAAGCTCGTCGAGTGCGCCGCCGCCAGTTCGACTCAGCTGCCGTCCATCTGGCCGAGAAAAGCCTGGAAATCCTTGGCCTCGCGGAAATTCCTGTAGACCGACGCGAAGCGGACATAGGCCACCTGGTCCACGTCGCGCAGCGTGTCCAGCACCACGTCGCCGATGCGGCGGCTGGTCACTTCGCTGTCCGCTTCCACCTCCAGCCGACGCTGGATGCCGTTGACGATGCGCTCGATGCGCTCCTCGTCGAAGGGGCGCTTGCGCAGCGCGATGCGCACGCTGCGCGCCAGCTTGTCGCGGTCGAAGGGCACGCGGCGGCCATCGGACTTGATGACCACCAGCTCCCGCAGTTGCACCCGCTCGAAGGTGGTGAAGCGGTTGCCGCAAGCGGGGCAGGACCGGCGACGGCGGATCGAGGCGCCGTCCTCGGCGGGACGGCTGTCCTTCACCTGCGTGTCCTCGTTGCCGCAAAAGGGGCAGCGCATCCTATGGTGCCCTCAGACGGCGGGCGCGCGCATCGGCGCGCTTGCCTTCGCCGCGCAACGGTCGCACCCGGCGGCACTGTCATGTGGGCGGCGCCGGCCGCTGTGCGGCCGGATCCTCGATGCGTGGTCCATCTGTTGCACCGAGGGCGCCATGCGTCAGGCGTAGATCGGGAAGCGCCGGCAGAGCTCCAGCACGCGGCCCTTCACGCGCTCCTCGACCGCGGCATTCGCCTCGGGCGAATTGGCGGCGGCGAGGCCGTCCAGGACTTCGCCGATCAGGGTCGCGACCTCGCGGAACTCGGCCTCGCCGAAGCCGCGGGTGGTGGCGGCGGGGGAGCCCAGGCGGATGCCGCTGGTCACCATCGGCTTCTCCGGGTCGAAGGGGATGGCGTTCTTGTTGCAAGTCAGGTGCGCGCGGTTCAGCCCGCCTTCCGCCACCTTGCCCGTCAGCTTCTTCGGCCGCAGGTCCACCAGCACCAGGTGGTTGTCCGTCCCGCCGGTGACGAGGTCGAGGCCCTGCGCCTTCAAGCCCTCGCCCAGCGCCTTGGCATTGGCGACGACCTGCCTGGCATAGGCGCGGAATTCGGGCTTCAGCGCCTCCCCGAAGGCCACGGCCTTCGCCGCGATGACATGCATCAGCGGGCCGCCTTGGAGCCCCGGGAAGACCGCGCTGTTGAACTTCTTCGCCAGCGCCTCATCATTCGTCAGGATCAGGCCGCCGCGCGGGCCGCGCAGCGTCTTGTGCGTGGTGGTGGTGACCACATGCGCATGCGGGAAGGGCGAGGGATGCGCGCCGCCCGCAACCAGACCGGCGAAATGCGCCATGTCCACCATGAAATACGCGCCGACCTCGTCCGCGATCTGGCGGAACGCGGCGAAATCCCAGGTGCGGGCATAGGCGCTGCCGCCGGCGATGATCAGCTTCGGCTTCGATTCCAGCGCGATGCGCCGGACCTCCGCCATGTCGATCAGCTGGTCCTCGCGCCGGACCGTGTACGGCACCGGCTTGAACCACTTGCCCGAGAGGTTGGCGGGCGAGCCATGCGTCAGGTGGCCACCCGCCGCCAGATCGAGGCCCATAAAGGCATCGCCCGGCTGCAGCAGGGCGAGGAACACGGCCTGGTTGGCCTGCGCGCCGCTATGCGGCTGGACATTGGCGAAGCCGCAGCCGAACAGCTTGGTGACCCGCGAAATCGCCAGGTCCTCGGCGATGTCCACGAACTCGCAGCCGCCATAGTAGCGGCGGCCGGAATAGCCCTCCGCATACTTGTTCGTCAGCACGCTGCCCTGCGCGTCCAGCACGGCGCGTGAGACGATGTTCTCGGACGCGATCAGCTCGATCCCATCCTGCTGGCGGCCGAGTTCGAGATCGATGGCGCGGGCGAGTTCAGGATCGCTTTCCGCGACGCCCGCCTGGAAGAAGCGCGCCGGGGTCATCGCCGGGGTCTGCTGGTTCATCGCGGGCTCCAGTCGGGCGTGAGTTTGCGCACGCGGCGCTCATGGCGGCCGCCGGCGAAGGGGGTGGCGAGGAAGGCGCGCAGCGCATCGAGCGCAACCTCCGGCCCGGTCACCCGCGCGCCGACCGCCATGACATTGGCGTCGTTGTGCTCGCGGGAAAGCCGGGCGACCGTCATGTCATGCACCAGGGCGCAGCGGATGCCGGCATGGCGGTTCGCGGCCATCGAGATGCCGATGCCCGTGCCGCAGACCAGCACGCCGAAGCGTGCCCGCCCGTCCATCACCGCCTGCGCCACCGCATCGGCGAAATCCGGGTAGTCCACGCTCTCGGTGCCGGTCGTGCCCATGTCGAAGGTCGGGTGGCCGGCGGCCTGCAGCGCCTCGATCAGCGTCGCCTTCAGCGCGACGCCGGCATGGTCCGAACCGAGCGCGACCGGGACATCCTGGGGGGTCATGGGCTTAGCACTACCACGCCCGGTGGCCGGCCGGAACCACTGCCACAAGCTGTTGCGCGGCGGCGCGACGGGGGAATGGCTTGCCAGCCGCGGCCCCGGATGGAGAAAGCCGCGCCGGCCCTTCCCCAGCCCGCTTCGGCTGTGCCATCCCTGTGGGCGGCCAAGCACCGGAGGAATGCCCGTGACCTACACCAACCCGGAGACGATCGCGCTCCATGCCGGCTGGCGGGCCGATCCCACCACGGGCTCGGTCGCCGTGCCGATCCACCAGACCACCTCCTTCCAGTTCCAGGACACGGGCCACGCCCAGCGCCTCTTCGCGCTGCAGGAGCTGGGCAACATCTACACCCGCATCATGAACCCGACCGTGGACGTGCTGGAGCAGCGTGTCGCGGCGCTGGAAGGCGGCGTGGCCGCGCTGGCGCTGGGCTCGGGCCAGGCGGCGACGACCTTCAGCGTGATGAATCTCTGCCAGGCCGGCGACAACATCGTCAGCAGCACGGATCTCTACGGCGGCACCTGGAACCTCTTCGCCAACACGCTGAAGCAGTTCGGCGTCGAGGTCCGCTTCGTGGACCCGGCGGACCCCGAGGGCTTCGCGCGCGCGACCGACGCGAAGACCCGCTGCTACTACGCCGAGACGCTGCCCAACCCGAAGCTGCAGGTCTTCCCCATCGCCGAGGTCGCCGCCATCGGCCGGAAGCTCGGCGTGCCGCTGATCATGGACAACACGGCGGCGCCGGTGCTGTGCAAGCCGCTGGCGCTCGGCGCCGCGGTGGTGATGCATTCGACGACGAAGTTCATCGGCGGCCACGGCACCTCGATCGGCGGCATCGTGGTGGATGGCGGCAATTTCGACTGGGAAGCCCATGCGGAGCGCTTCCCCACGCTGAACACGCCCGACCCGTCCTATCACGGCGCGGTCTGGACGCAGGCGGTGAAGCCGCTCGGGCCCATCGCCTACATCATCCGCATGCGCACCTGCCTGCTGCGCGACCTCGGCGCGCCGATGGCGCCGATGAACGCCTTCCTGTTCCTGCAGGGCATGGAGACGCTGCCGCTGCGCATGGAACGCCACTGCGCGAACGCGCTGAAGGTCGCGGCGCATCTGGCGAAGCACCCGGCGGTCGCCCGGGTGATCCACCCCAGCCTGATGGAAGGCGAATGGAAGCGTCGCGCCGATGCGGCGCTGAAGGGCGGCTATGGCTCGCTGATGGGCTTCGAGCTCAAGGGCGGCGCCGAAGCGGGCCGCAAGTTCATCGAGGCGCTGAAGATGTTCTACCACGTCGCGAACATCGGCGACGCCCGTAGCCTGGCGATCCATCCGGCGACGACCACGCACAGCCAGCTCACGGTCGAGGAACAGGCGAAGACCGGCGTGACGCCCGGCTATGTGCGCCTGTCCATCGGCATCGAGCATATCGACGACATCATCGCCGATCTCGACCAGGCGCTGGCGGCCGCGTCGTGAACGCCTTCGAGAAGGGCCACGCCCAGAGCCTGGAGCAGCCGCGCCAGCAGGGCGCGTTCCCGGCGGTGCGGATGCGCCGCAACCGGGTGGACGCCTTCACGCGCCGCCTCGTGGCGGAGAACCGCCTTTCGGTGGACGACCTGATCTGGCCGATCTTCGTCATCGAGGGCACGGCGACGGAAACACCCGTCGCCTCCATGCCCGGCGTGAAGCGCGTCACGCTCGATCGGCTGGCCGCGCATGTCGAGCCGGCGGCGAAGCTCGGCATCCCGGCGCTGGCGCTGTTCCCCGCGACGCCCGCCGGGAAGAAGGACGCGGAGGGGACCGAGGCGAAGAACCCCGAGAACCTGATGTGCAGCGCGGCGCGTCTGCTCAAGAAGGAATTCCCGGAGCTCGGCCTGGTCGGCGACGTGGCGCTCGATCCCTACACGGATCACGGCCATGACGGCGTGCTGCGCGACGGCCCCGGCGGGCACTACGTGGCGAATGACGAGACGCTGGAGATCCTGGCGATCCAGTCCGTGATCCAGGCGGAAGCCGGCATCGACGTCATCGCGCCGTCCGACATGATGGATGGCCGCGTCGCGGCGATCCGCGCGGCGCTCGACGCGCGCGGCCTGATCCACACGCGGATCATGAGCTACGCGGCGAAATACGCCTCGGCCTTCTACGGCCCGTTCCGTGACGCGGTGGGATCGGGCGGCGCGCTGAAGGGCGACAAGAAGACCTACCAGATGGACCCCGCCAATTCCGACGAGGCGCTGCGCGAAGTGGCGCTCGACCTCGCGGAGGGCGCGGACATGGTGATGGTGAAGCCTGGCATGCCCTACCTCGACATCTGCCGTCGGGTGAAGGACGAGTTCCGCGTGCCGACCTTCGCGTATCAGGTCAGCGGCGAATACGCGATGATCATGGCGGCCGTGCAGAATGGCTGGCTGAACCACGAGAAGGCGATGCTGGAGAGCCTGCTCGGCTTCAAGCGCGCCGGCTGCGACGGCGTGCTGACCTATTTCGCCGTGGAGGCGGCGCGAATGCTTCGTCGTGCGTAAGCGCGCGGGGGAATGTCTTGCCTGAACGGGCGGCGCTGCGCCGACCCTGGCACGGCGCCTCCGACCGGCCCGAGGAGCCCGCGGTCGCCGCACTCCGCCTGCAGCGGGCGGAGGTGGATGCGCTGCTGGCCTTCCGCCACGCCGAGCCGGGCGAGGACGAAAACCTCGCCTGGTGGAGGCTGCAGCGCCTGCGCGTCGCGCGCCGTGCCCTGCTGCCGGAGACCGAGCGCAACCGCCTGCCGCCGCTGCCACAACCGCCCGTCCATGCGCTCTCCTGGTGGCAGGGCGTGAAGCTGCGGACCGGGCGGCTGCGCGTGGAGGAGGAATCGCCGCCCCGCGCGATCGCCCGCCGCCTCGGCACGTGAGCCGCACGCGCCGGCTGGCGGCGTGGCGCGCGGGGCTGGACGCGCGGGCGGCAAGGATCGCCGCGGCATGGGGCCTCGCACCCGGACCGATGCTCGCGGAAAGCCCGGCCGCGCGGGTGCTGGCGGTCGGCCCGGATCGCGTGCTGAAGCTCGCCCCGCCCGGCCAGGGCGTCGCGGCGGAGATCGCGGCACTCGGCGCGATGCAGGGGCGCGGCGCGGCGCGCCTGCTGCGGGAAGATGCGGCGGAGGGCGCTCTGCTTCTCGCCCGCGCGACACCCGGCACGCCCCTGCTCGACCTCGCCCGGCAGGACGACGACGCGGCGACGCGGATCGCGGCAGGGCTGGTCGCCGCCCTGCCCTGCCCGCCGCCCGACGGCGCACTTTTCGCCGAGGCCGCCGGCTGGGGCCGCGCCCTAGCCGCCGGTGCCGGCGTGCTGGCGACGGCGATGCTGGACCGCGCGGCGGGGCTGCTCCGCGACCTCGCCGCCGATGCGCCGCCGCTTGCGCTGCTGCATGGCGACCTGCACCACCGGAACATCCTGCGCGAGGGCGATGGCTGGGTGGCGGTGGATCCCAAGGGCCTGCTCGGCGAGCCCGCCGCCGAGGCCGCCTGCCTGCTCCGCAACCCGGCCGATCCCGCGCTGCTCGCCCGCGCGCCGCGACGCGCCGCGATCATCGCCGAGGTCGCCGGCCTGGACCCTCGGCGGGTGCTGGCCTGGGGCTATGCCGGCGCCGTCATCGCCGCCTGCTGGGCGGTGGAGGATGGCGCCGATCCGGCGCCCTGGCTCGCGGCGGAAGCGGCGCTCAGGCCGTCCATCCGCCATCCACCGCCACCTCGGCGCCCGTGACGTAGCTGGCCTCGTCGGAGGCGAGGAAGAGCACCAGCCGCGCCACCTCCTCCGGCTCGCCCGCGCGCTTCAGGGGCGTCGCGGCGATCACCGCCTGGTTCGTCTCTTCCGTGTTGGCCGCGATCATCGGCGTGTCGATCAGGCCGGGATGGACGGAGTTCACGCGGATGCGGTCGGCGGCGAGTTCCACCGCCGCGGTCTTGGTCATGCCGCGCACCGCCCATTTCGTGCCGACATAGGCCACCGCGCCGGGGAAGCCGCGCAGCCCGGCGATGGAGGAGAAGTTGACGATCGCCCCGCCCCCGCGGGCCCGCATCGCCGGCACCGCCGCCTGCATGCCGAGGAACACGCCAAGCTGGTTCACGCGGTAGATCCGCTCGAACAGCGCGAGCTCGGTCTCGGCGAGCGGCGAGGGCTCGTAGATGCCGGCATTGTTCACCAGCACGTCGAGCCCGCCGAAGGCGTCGCGCGCCGCGGCAACGGCTTCCCGCCAGGCGACGGGGTCGGACACGTCATGCCGCTGGAAGCGGGCGGCCGCGCCGAGCTCGCGGGCCAGCGCCTGGCCCTGCTCCTCCAGGATGTCGGTCAGCAGCACGCGGGCGCCCTCCGCCACGAAGAGCCGCGCCGTCGCCTCCCCCATGCCCCGCGCGCCACCGGTGATCAGCGCAACCTTGCCCTGCAGCCTGCCCATCCCTGCCTCCCCAATTCAATGCGTCTGCACGCATATTGTGGGCGGCCCGCCTGGTCGTCCCAGGCGGAGCCTGGCAGCCGGCGGTCACGGTATCGCGAGGGGCTCCGGCGCTCAGCGCGCCGCGTCGAGGAAGCCCGAAACCAGCGCGATCTGTGCCGGGTCCATCAGTGCCGGCGCGTGGCCGATGCCCGGCAGGGTGACCAGTTCCACCCCCGTCCGCGTCGCCATGTCGGCGGCGGTTTCCTCGTCCAGGATGTCGCTCTCGGCGCCCCGGATCACCAGGGTCGGCAGCCGCACCAGCGACCAGATGGCCGCGAGGTCCACCGGGCCGGTCGGCGCATCGCGGAAGGGCACGGCGATGTCGGGGTCGTAGTGGGTGGTGATGCTGCCATCCGGCAGGCGCCGCGCGCTGTGCTCGGCCAGGTGGCGCCACTCGGCATCCGTCAGCGGGCCGAAGGGGGCATGCACCTTGCGTAGATGCGCCTCCAGCGCCGGCACGTCGGGGAAGACGAGCCGCGTGCCGACATAGGCCGCGATCCGCTCGGCGGCGGTGGCCGGCACCCGGCTGCCGATGTCGTTCAGCACCAGGCGCCGCAGCGGCGTGTTGCGCCCCGCCGCGACCATCATGCCGCAGAGGCCGCCGAGCGAGGTGCCCACCCAGTCCACCGGCCCATCCAGCCGCGCCAGCAGATGCGCCAGCGCCACCACATAGGAAGGCGGCGTGTAGAGCATCGGGTCCGGCAGCCAGTCGGAGGCGCCGCGCCCCGGCAGGTCCGGGCACAGCACCCGCCGCCCCTGCGCCGCCAGCGCCGCGGCGAGCGCGTCGAAGTCCCGCGCGTTGCGCGTCAGACCATGCACGCAGACCACCGGCGCGCCCTGCTCCGGACCCCATTCGGTCCAGGCGAGCTGCTGGAACCCGCCGGCGAGCAGGTAGCGCAGGCGGTTCTGGCGGGGGATCATGGGCGCGCTTCCGATCCGCGGCTCAGACGACGCCCTTGTCCTTCAGCGCCTGCAGTTCGGCCGCGGACATGCCGAGCAGGCCGGACAGCACCTCCTCGGCATGCTCGCCGAGCTGGGGCGGGGGAATGCGGTAGTCGGCCGGCGTCCCGGAGAGCCTGACGGGGTTGGCGATCACCTTCACCGTCTCGCCCGAGGCATGCTGCAGCGGCACCACGCAGCCCCGCGCCTGCACATGCGGATCGGCGAAGACCTCGGAAAGCTTGTTGATCGGCCCGCAGCCGATCTTCCGCTCCTCCAGCGCCGCCACCCATTCGGCGGTGGTCCTGGACTGCATCACCGGGGTCAGCGCCTCCGTCACCGCGTCGCGGTTCGCGACCCGGTTCGCGTTGGTCTGGAAGCGCTCATCGGCCAGCAGCTGCTCGCAGCCGAAGGACTTGCAGAAGCGCTCGAAGGTCGGGTCGTTGCCGACGGACAGCACGATGTGCCCGTCCTTGGTCGGGAAGACCTGGTAGGGCGCGATGTTCGGATGCTGGTTGCCGAGGCGGGGCGGATTCTCGCCGGTCGCCAGGTAGTTCATGCCCTGGTTCGCCAGCCAGGCGACCGAGGTGTCCAGCATGCCGATGTCGATCTGCTGGCCCTGGCCGGTGCGCTCCCGGTGGCGCAGCGCGGCCAGGATGCCGATGCAGCCATAGAGGCCGGCGAACAGGTCCGCCACGGGCACGCCGACCTTCTGCGGCAGGCCGTCGGGCTCGCCGGTCAGGCTCATCACGCCGCCCATGCCCTGGATCAGCGCGTCATAGCCGGGGCGCGGGGCGTAGGGGCCGGTCTGGCCGAAGCCGGTGATCGAGCAGTAGATCAGGCCCGGATGCTTCGCCTTGAGCTGCTCGTAGCCCAGGCCGTATTTCGCCAGCGCGCCGACCTTGAAGTTCTCGACCAGGATGTCGCAGGTCTCGAGCAGCCGGTGGATGATCTCCTGCCCCTCGGGCGCGGCGATATCCAGCGTCAGCGACTTCTTGTTCCGGTTGACCCCGAGGAAATAGGCGCTTTCCTGGGTGTTGGGCCAGAACGGGGGCGCGAAGCCGCGGGTGTCGTCGCCGGCGCCGGGGCGCTCGATCTTGATCACCTCGGCGCCCAGGTCGCCCAGCATCTGCGTGCACGTCGGCCCCGCCAGCACCCGGGTGAGGTCCAGGACCCTGAGGCCCTTCAGCGGGCCGCTCGGCGCCTTCTCCATCTGCTTCTCGGTCCTCTCAGCTCGGCGTCCCGCCATCATTGCCGCGGGGGGTCTGGCGCCGCATGGTCGCGGGCCTCTATTAGGTCCCGATCCTGCGGGAGGAAACCCATGCTCGACCGCCCCCATCCGACGCCCGAAGCGCCCACCAACGACTGCTTTGCGCTCGCCAAGGCCCTGTCGGGGAATCACTTCATAGCGGGGCGCTACGTGCCGGCCCGCTCCGGCAAGACCTTCGCCGTCGTGAACCCCGCGACGGGCGAGGAGATCGCCCGCGCCGCGGAAGGCGACGCCGCCGATGTGGATGCCGCAGTGGCCGCCGCCGCGAAGGCGCAGAAGGAATGGGCCAAGGTCCCTGCGCGCAAGCGCGGCGCCATGGTGCATGCCTGCTCGGCCGCGCTGAAGGCGCATGTGGAGGAGCTCGGCCGGCTGATCGCGCTCGAGACCGGCAAGGCGCTGCGCACCGAATCGCGGGTGGAGGCCAATGTCGTCGCCGACGTCTTCGAGTTCTTCGGCGGCCTCGGCTCCGAGCTGAAGGGCGAGAGCGTGCCCTTCGCGCCGAACGTGCTCAGCGTGACGGTGCGCGAGCCGCTGGGCGTGGTCGGCGCGATCATCCCGTGGAACGTGCCGATGCTGCTGATGGCGCTGAAGGTCGCGCCGGCGCTGGTGGCCGGCAACACGGTGGTGGTGAAGTCCGCCGAGGAAGCCCCGCTCGCCGTGCTGCGCATCTGCGAGATTCTCAACCGTGTGCTGCCGCCCGGCGTGTTCAACATGGTCTCGGGCT
Organism: Falsiroseomonas bella; assembly: GCF_003173615.1. Taxonomy (GTDB): domain Bacteria; phylum Pseudomonadota; class Alphaproteobacteria; order Acetobacterales; family Acetobacteraceae; genus Falsiroseomonas; species Falsiroseomonas bella. The sequence goes on from NZ_QGNA01000003.1 coordinate 406,275, forward strand.
TCGGCCCGGAATGCGGCGCGCCGCTGGTCTCGCATCCGCAGGTCAAGAAGGTGACCTTCACCGGCTCGGTCGAGACCGGGAAGATCGTCTACAAGGCGGCGGCCGAGAAGCTGATCCCGGTGACGCTGGAGCTCGGCGGCAAGTCGCCGATGATCGTCTTCGCCGATTGCGACTTCGACAAGACGGTCTCCGGCGCGCTGACCTCCATGCGCTTCACCCGCCAGGGCCAGTCCTGCACGGCGGCAAGCCGCATCTATGTGGAGCGCCCGATCTTCGACCGCTTCGTCACGGCCATGAAGACCGCCGTGGACAACATGGTCATGGGCGATCCGCTGGACGAGAAGACCGACATCGGCACCATCATCAGCGACGGCCAGTTCGAGAAGGTGAAGGGCTACATCGCGGAAGGCACGAAGACACCCGGCGCCACCGCCCATGTCTGCTCCGCCATGCCGAAGGACCCGGCGCTGAAGAAGGGGCTCTTCATCCAGCCCGTCATCTTCACCGGGCTCACGAAGGACAGCCGGCTGGTGAAGGAAGAAATCTTCGGCCCCGTCACCGTCATCCAGCCCTTCGACGACCCCGAGGCCGTGCTGGCCGAGGCCAATGACAGCGACTACGGCCTGGCTGCGAGCCTCTGGACCAACAACCTCAAGGTCGGGCTCGACCTCGCGCATCGGCTGGAAGCGGGCCTGGTGCAGATCAACCAGAACCTCGTGGTGCAGGCCAATCTCAGCTATGGCGGCGTGAAGCAGTCGGGCCTCGGCAAGGAGGCCTCGCTCGAGGCGATGCTCGAGCACTTCACGCACAAGAAGACCATCATGGTGAACATGGGCTGAGGCCGCGCGGGGCGGGACTCATGAAGCGGCGCGGCGCGTCATGAACGACCTGGCGTCCGATCGGCCTGCCGGCGAGGAGCCCGTCCAGGGCAGCCGCCGGCGCCGCCGGCGCCGCCGGCCGGAGGGCGAACCGCGCCGCCGGAGCGGAAAGCGGCGCCGGGAGTCCTCCTTCCTCGCCCCGCTTCTCCGCTTCGGCGGGCGGGTGGTGGGCTTCGTCGCCGTGCTGGCGATTCTTGCCGCCTTCTTCGCCCTGGCGCTGGTCTACACCAGCTTGCCCGATGCCTCGGAAGAGGCGGCGATCCCCGGCCTTTCCGCGCCCGTCAGCATCACCCTCGACGGCAACGGCATCCCGCGGATCACCGCGCAGACCGAGCGCGATGCCGCCATCGCGCTCGGCTGGCTGCACGCCCGCGACCGCATGTTCCAGATGGACGCCATGCGCCGCGGCGGCGAGGGACGCCTGGCCGAGATCGCCGGCGCCAGCGCGCTGCGGCTCGACCGCTTCACCCGCACCCTGGGCCTCGCGGAGCGCGCCCGCGGCGACCTCGAGAGCCTTTCGCCCGAGGCGCGCGACCTGCTGGAAGCCTATGCGCAGGGCGTGAACGCCCGGATCGCCGCCCGCGGCATGATGAGCGCGCCGGAATTCCTCGTTCTCGGAGAACCGGAGCCGTGGAAGCCGGAGCATTCGCTGCTGTGGGGCCGGGTGATGGGGCTTTGGCTCTCCGGCGCGTGGCGCCGCGACATCGAGCGGGCGCGCGCGGCGCGCCTGGTGGATGAGGACAGGCTGCCGATGCTCTGGCCGCAGGACCGGAGCAGCGGGCGGCTCGACCTGTCGGCGGTGCTGCCGCCCGAGGCGCTGGGCCGCATGCTGGCCCAGGTGCCGGTCTTCGGGGAGGACGCGCCCCTGCCCGACAGCGCCTCCAATGCCTGGGCGGTGACCGCCGCCCGCTCCGCATCCGGCGCGCCGCTGCTGGCCTCGGACCCGCATCTCGGCTTCCAGGCTCCGATCCTCTGGTACCTCGCCCGCATCGAGCTGCCCGGCGGGCGCTTCCGCGCGGGCGCGACGGCGCCGGGCGTGCCGGCCGTGGTGATCGGCCGCAACGAGCGGCTCGCCTGGGGCTTCACCACGACGCATTCCGACACCCAGGACGTGTTCATCGAGCGCCTGGTGGACCAGGACAGCTACGAGACCCCAGAAGGCCCCAGGCCCTTCCTGGTTCGGGAGGAGTTCATCGAGATCCGCGGTCGCCACGACCGCGAGCGCCTCGTCGTGCGCGAGACGCGCAACGGCCCCGTGATCAGCGACGTGGAGCCGCAGGCCGGGCTGCCGCACGACATGGTGCTGTCGGTGGCGATGGCGAACCTCGCGCCCGGCGACACCAGCGCGGACGGCCTGCTTGCGCTGAACCGCGCCACCACGCTGGCGGAGGCGCGCGCCGCGGCAGCGCGGGTGACCAGCCCGCCGCAGAACCTGATGGTGGCGGAGGCCTCGGGCGGCATCGCGCAGTATCTCGTCGGCCGCACGCCGATCCGCGAGGGCGGCGACGGCACGCTGCCGGTCCCGGGCTGGGATGGCGAGGGCGACTGGATCGGCTTCGTTCCCTTCGACGAGATGCCCCATCTGGAGAATCCCGCAAGCGGCATGCTCGCGGCCGCGAACAGCCGCCCGGCCCCGCCCGACCACCCGGTGTTCCTCGGCGAGCACTGGTTCGGCGACTGGCGGCTGCGTCGCATCGGGGAACTGCTCGCGGCGCGGCCAAGGCACTCGGCGTCCGAGTTCGCGGCGATGCAGAACGACACGCTCTCCCTGCTGGCCAGGGACGTGCTGCCGACGCTGCAGGCCATCCGCCCCAACCCGGCCTCCGCGCGCGCCCACGCGCTGCTGCGCGACTGGGACGGCACGATGACGGCCGACGCACCGCAGCCGCTGCTGTTCCACACCTGGCTGCGCGCCTTCCGCCGGCTGGCGCTGGAGCGCGGCGGCGCGACCTCCGCGGAGGGGCTGGCGGGCCCGGAATTCCTGGCCTTCCTGCTGGCGCGGGACGGCCGGGGCAGCGCCTGGTGCGGGGCGGATGCCTGCGCCTCGCTGCTCACCCGCTCGCTCGACGATGCCGTCCAGTCGCTGGAGGCGCGGCACGGCAGCAATCCCGCGGACTGGCGCTGGGGGGCGGTGCATGTCGCGCGATTCGAGCATCCTGTGCTGCGCTACGTCCCGCTGCTCGGCTCCGCCATCGCGCTGGCGGCGCCGACGGGCGGGGATGGGGAGACGGTGTCGCGCGGGGGCTTCCGCGGCACCGGCGATAATCCCTTCCAGCATGTCCACGGCGCCGGGCTGCGCGCCGTGTTCGACCTCGCCGATCCGGACGGGGTGCTCGTGATGATCGCGACGGGGCAGTCGGGACACCCGCTCTCCGACCATTGGGGCGACCTGCTGCAACGCTGGGGCGAGGGCGACGTTCTGCGCCTGGGCCGGTCGCCGCAGCGCGAGGCGGGACGCATCCGGCTCACGCCATGAGGAACCACCCGCGGGACTGTTGATTCGCCGCGTCACTCCGCCGAGACTGCAGGGACCGATGCTCCATCGCACCGCCCGCCGCCCGCAATTCTTCTACACGACGGCACCACTTCCCTGTCCGTACCTTCCTGGGCGGACGGAGCGGAAGATCGTGACCGAACTCGCCGGCGCGGATGCGGAGGCGACGCATGACCGGCTGTCCCGCGCCGGGTTCCGCCGTAGCCACAACATCGCCTACAGCCCGGTCTGCCCCGGCTGCCGCGCCTGCATCCCGATCCGCATCGTGGCCGGGCAGTTCCAGCCCGACCGCACGCAGCGCCGGATCATGCGCGTCAATGCCGACATAACCGCCTTCGAGATGCCGGCCCGCGCCTCGGCCGAGCAGTTCGGCCTGTTCCAGCGCTATCAGGCGGCGCGGCACGGCGACGGCGACATGGCCGCGATGGGCTTCTACGACTACCGCGCCATGGTCGAGGACACGCCGATCACCAGTGGCGTGGTCGAGTTCCGCGACACCTCCGGGCGCCTCGTCGGGGCCTGTCTGACGGACTGGCTCTCGGACGGGTTGTCCGCCGTCTATTCCTTCTTCGATCCGGCGGAGACCCGCCGCAGCCTCGGCACCCACGCGATCCTGTGGCTGGTGTCGCGGGCGCAGACCGTGTCCCTGCCCTATGTGTATCTCGGCTACTGGGTGCCGGAGAGCCGGAAGATGAGCTACAAGGCCCGCTTCCGGCCGAGCGAGGCGCTCACGGGCGGCATCTGGCGGATGCTGCCCGAGCACGCGGCGCCGGCCGTCGAGGAACAGCCCGCCGAGGGGCACGCAAAGGTCAGCGTCGGCGGCTGACCACGCCCGCGACGCGCTGGCGGGCGGAGGTCACGACTGTCGGGGCGAGCGCGTTGGGGTTCCGCGGCAAGGCGCTGCGCTCCGCGAGGATGGCGTCCGCCGCGCGGCTGATTCGCGCCTCGAGCGCCGCATCGGGCTCACCTTCCGGCGGACCGAATATCGCCACGAGCAGTTCCAGCGTCTCGTCGCGCGCGCGATCGCGGACCGGCCCTGCCTCCGGCATGGCACGCGCGAGCGAGTCGAGCAGGTCTCGAATCCCGGGTCCGGTCACCACGCAAGCCTCCTTCCCGCCGATCACGGCGTGGCTGGCTGACAGCCGCCTTCGAAGAATTGGCTTGCCCCGGCTCCCCGGCCCAAGGCGCGCCGGGCATGAACGCATGCCCGGCCGTTCCGCACAAGTGACAGATTGAGTCGCCTGCCGGGATGCGCGGCGGCGCGATCATGCCAAGCGCACGAAGTTCGGAGCTGCGGCACGAAGGGCCGAGCGCGCGAATACGCGCCGCGCCGCACGGCGCGAAGCCAAGGGCCGCGGACGCGGCCCGCCCGGCGTATGAGGGGCACAAAGGTGAAGCCTTTGTGCGCGCGGTATCATACCCCGAAGCGGCGGTTGCGCGGGAAGCCGGGCGGCGGGCTCTTGCCGGCGCCGGCGCGCTGGCCGCGCCAGCTCCGCAGGTCGGTCTCCACCCGGACGCCGCTGCCATGGCGCCAGGCGAGGCCTTCCTTGGACTTGAACACCTGCGCGTCCTTCAGCTCGCCATCCTTGAGCCCGATCAGCTGCACGCCGCGGCCGCGCGCCATCTCCGGCACCTGGTCGAGCGGGAAGACCAGCAGGCGGTCATTGGCGGTGACCGCGACGCTGTCGCCCTCGGCCGGGATGCAGACGCAGGCCTCCTTCGGCGGGTCCACCAGCAGCACCTGCTTGCCGGTGCGCTTCTCCGCCAGCAGCTCCTCGCCCTTCACCACGAAGCCCTTGCCGTCCGTCGCGGCGAGCAGCCACTTCGCGCCGTCCTCATGGACGAAAAGCGTCACGATCGCGTCCTCGTTGCTGAGGTCCACCATCAGCCGCACCGGCTGGCCATCGCCGCGGCCGCGCGGGATGGCGTCGGCCTTGAGCGTGAAGGCGCGGCCATTCGTCGCGAACAGCACGATGCGGTCGGTGGTCTGCGCGTGCAGGCGGAACTGCTCGGAATCGCCTTCCTTGAAGCGCAGCTCCGCCTCGTCCGGCAGGTGGCCCTTCTGGGCGCGGATCCACCCCTTCTCGGAGAGGATGACGGTGATCGGCTCCTTCTCGACGAAAGCCAGCTCGTCCACCGCAACCTCCGGCAGCGCCGCGCCGGGGGTGGTGCGGCGCTTGCCGAGCGCGCCGTCGCCGAATTTCTGGCGCGTCGCCTCGAGCTCCTCGGCGATCGCATCCCAGCGGGCCTTTTCGGACTTCATCAGGCCCTGCAGCTTCTTCTGCTCCGCCGAGAGCCTCTTGTGCTCCTTGCGGATCTCCATCTCCTCGAGCTTGCGCAGGGCGCGCAGGCGCATGTCGAGGATGGCGTTGGCCTGCACCTCCGTCAGGCCGAAGGCCGCCATCAGCGCTTCCTTCGGCTTGTCCTCCTCCCGGACGATGCGGATGACCTCGTCCAGGTTCAGGTAGACGATCAGATAGCCGTCGAGGATCTCGAGCCGCCGCGCAATGGCGGCGAGGCGATGCTCCGTGCGGCGCACCAGCACGACATGGCGGTGGTCGAGCCAGGCGCGCAGCACGTCCTTCAGCGCCATCACGCGCGGCGTGCGGTCGGCGTCGAGCACGTTCATGTTGAGGGGGAAGCGGCTCTCCAGCGCGGTCGCGCGGAACAGCGTCTCCATCATCACCTTGGCGTCCACTGTGCGGGACTTCGGTTCCAGCACCAGCCGCACGACATCCGTGCTCTCGTCGCGCACATCGCCGAGCAGCGGGAGCTTCTTCTCCTCCATCAGCTGCGCGATCTGCTCGATCAGGCGCGACTTCTGCACCTGGTAGGGGATCTCGGTGACGACCACCTGCCAGGTGCCGTTCTTGAGCGGCTCCACGTCCCAGCGGGCGCGCAGGCGGAAGCCGCCGCGGCCGGTCGCATAGGCCTCGCGGATCGCTTCCTTCGATTCCACCAGAATGCCGCCGGTCGGGAAATCCGGGCCGGGGACGTGCCTGAGCAGGTCGTCCACCGTGGCGTCCGGGTTGCGCACCAGTTCGAGCGCCGCACCGCAGAGCTCGCCGGCGTTGTGTGGCGGGATGGAGGTGGCCATGCCCACGGCGATGCCCGCCGCGCCATTCGCCAGCAGGTTCGGGAAGGCCGCCGGCAGCACCAGCGGCTCCTTCTCCTCCCCGTCATAGGTGGGGCGGAAATCGACGGCATTCTCCTCGATGCCGTCGAGGAGCGCCTGCGCGACCTCGGTCAGCCGCGCTTCCGTGTAGCGCATGGCCGCGGCGTTATCGCCGTCGATGTTGCCGAAATTGCCCTGGCCCTCGACCAGCGGGTAGCGCGCGGCGAAATCCTGCGCCTGCCGCACCAGCGCCTCGTAGATGCTGCTGTCGCCATGCGGGTGATACTTGCCCATCACGTCGCCGACGATGCGGGCGCATTTCTTGAAGCCTGCCTCGGGGTCCAGCTTCAACTGGTGCATCGCATAGAGCAGGCGGCGATGGACCGGCTTCAGCCCGTCCCGCACATCCGGAAGCGAGCGGCTGACGATGGTGGACAGCGCATAGGCCAGGTAGCGCTCGGAGAGCGCATCGGCGAGCGGGGTCTCGTGCGAGGACCCGCCGGCGGGCGGCGTCTTGATGTCGTCGGGCATGCTGCGGCTGATTCGCGCTTCGTTCCTGTCGGGAGGCGTCTAGCCCGGATCGGCCGGCGGCGCCACCAGCGCGGCGAGCCGGTCGGCCAGCATCTCCCGCGCCGCCGGCAGCGGCCGGTGCTGCAGCCCGAACACGTCGCGGGCCAGGAAATGGCCGGTGAGGCGCAGGCCCGCCAGCCAATCCGCCGGCCCGGACGGCCCCTGACCGAGCAGGAAGGCCGGGAGCGGCAGCAGCCGGTCCCGCCACTCCCCCGCGGCACGCTCCGACACGGCCCGGCCGGTGCGGGGGGAGACGAAGGCCAGCTCATCCTGCGTGCCGGTCACGGCGCAGCGGGCAAGGTCGAGGCCGTAGCCGAGATCGGCGAGCAGGTCGGCCTCCCAGCGCACCAGGTCGGGCAGCGCGGCCTCGGCTCCCCGGGCCAGGGTGGCGATCAGCGCCACCAGGCCGTGGAAGATGCGCGGATGCGCCTCGCGCTCCGGCAGCGCGCCTTCGGCCAGGCTGGTCGCGGCGCGGAGCACGGAAAGCGCAAGCGGGTCCTCCATGGCCAGGGCGGCGGCGGGATGCACGAGCTCGCCGGACAGGGCGCCGAGCTGGTCGGCGAGTCGCGCGACCCACCGCGCCTCGACCAGGTTGCCTGGCTGCCACAGCGGCGCCTGCGCGCGGGAGGCGCCGCCCTTCGCGAGACCCGCGTGGCGGCCATGGGCCTCGGTCAGCAGCGTGACCACGGCGCCCGACTCGCCGTGCGGCCGCACATCCAGCACCACCGCGGGGGCCTGCCACTCCATCGGCGGGGCCTTCCATATCCCGCGTCCGCGATCAAGGCAGCAGCGCGGCTGAACCGATCGTGTGCCCTGCGCGGGGGCCGGGAGGGGCGGAAGGGGGTCGCGCTCGCCGGCGACATTGGTTAGAGGAAGAGCCATGCGACGCAGTCTCATCCTTGGCGGCGCAGCCGCCTTCGCCACGCTGGTCCTGCCCCGCACCTCCCATGCCGCCGCTCGGCGGATTTCGCTGAAGCACGCGGGCAGCGGCGCGAAATTCGACGGCACCTGGCATGACGGCCGCGCGCCGGACCGCTCGGCGATGGCCGAGCTGTCCGAGGTGCTGGCCGACCCCGGCTGCCCGCCACATCCCTTCGACGCCGACGCGATCGCGATCCTGTGGGAGGTTGCGGCGCGCACGCGGCTGACGGGCGAACTCGACGTGCATTCCGGCTATCGCACCCCGGCCGTGAATCGGGCGGTGCACGGCGCCGGCGACAGCCAGCACCTGCGCGCCTCGGCCGTTGATGTCGGGATAGCGGCCGGGCGCCTGCCCGCCGTGGCCGAGGCGGCATTGGCGCTGAAGAAGGGCGGCGTCGGCGTCTATCGCAGCCGCGGCTTCATCCACCTGGACAGCGGCCCGGTGCGCAACTGGAGCGATGGCGGCGCGGGGACGAGCATCTTCCGCAACACCCGCTTCATGCGCATCACCGGCACCTTCCGCATCGGCGAGCCGCGCTACTAGGCGCCTGCCCGGGCCAATCGAGGCCCGCGGCGGCTACCCCGGATCGTCCAGGCCCAGCGCGCGCAGCCTGCCGCGCTCCTCGTCCCAGCCGGCCCGTTCCTTCACGTTCAGGAACAGATGGATGCGGCGCTCCAGCAGCTTCTCCAGCTCGGACCGCGCGCGCTGCCCGATCTCCTTGATGCGGGCGCCCTTGTCGCCGATCAGGATCGCCTTCTGGCTGGCGCGGCTGACGTAGATCGTCACCTCGATCCGGGCGCTGCCGTCCTTACGCTCCTCCCACTGCTCGGTCTCGACCGTGGCGTGGTGGGGCACTTCCTCATGCGTCTGGCGCAGCACCTGCTCGCGCACGATCTCGGCCGCCAGCATGCGCTGCGGCAGGTCGGAGAGGTCGTCCTCGGGGAACAGCCACGGTCCTTCCGGCATCGCGGCGCCCAGCGCCTGCCGCAGGCGGTCGAGGCCGTCGCCCTTCAGCGCACTGACCATGAAGGTCTCGCGGAAGGGCAGGATGTCATTCAGCTCCTTCGCCAGCGGCAGCAGCCGCTCGCGCGGGATCAGGTCGGCCTTGGTCAGCGCCAGCATCAGCGGGCGGCGCGACTTCGCGAGGCCGTCGAGGATGGTGCGCACATCCTCCTTCAGCCCGGCGCGGGCATCCACCAGCAGCAGCGTGAGGTCCGCATCCTGCGCGCCGGTCCAGGCGGCATTGACCATCGCGCGGTCGAGCCGCCGGCGGGGCGCGAAGATGCCGGGCGTGTCCACCAGCACGACCTGGCTGCGCCCTTCCATGACCACCGCACGGATGCGGAAGCGCGTGGTCTGCGGCTTGGGCGAGACGATGGTGACCTTGGTGCCCGCCAGCGCGTTCACCAGCGTGGATTTCCCCGCATTCGGCGCGCCGACCACCGCGACCAGCCCGCAGCGCATCGGCCCCGGTTCAGCCGGCGCGTCACTCATGCGCCGAGCTGCGCCAGCAGCTTCGCGGCCGCTTCCTGCTCCGCCGCGCGCTTGCTCTCCCCGCTGCCCTCGGCGTCCTGCCCGGCGGCCAGCGCGCGCACGACGAAGATCGGGTTGTGCGAGGGCCCCGTCGCGGAGACCAGCATGTATTCCGGCAGGCCCAGCCCGCGGCCGAGCGTCCATTCCTGCAGCCGCGTCTTGGGCGAGACCGGCGGATGGGCCGAGGCCTCGAGCAGCGGCGACCATTCGCGGCGCACCAGGGCGCGCGCGGGCTCCAGCCCGCCATCCACATAGAGCGCGCCCAGCAGCGCCTCCACCGCATCGGCCAGCACGGAGGCGCGGCGCCGCACGCCGGACCGCTCCTCGCTGGCCGGCACGCGCAGCGCGTCCCCGATCTCGAGCGAGGCGGCGACCTTCGCCAGGCTCTCCTGCGCGACGAGATGCGCGAGCCGCTTGCCGAGATCGCCCTCGCGCTCCTGCGGGAAGCGCTCGGCCAGCCATTCGGCCATGGCGAGCGCGAGCACGCGGTCGCCGACGAATTCCAGCCGCTCGTTGCTGTCGAGCATCCGCTGCCGCGGATCGGCCGCCGAGCGGTGGGTCAGCGCATGCAGCAGCAGGTCGGGGCGCGCGAAGCGGTGCGGCAGGCGCGCCGCGAGGGCGGCGACCGGCTCCGGCAGGTCCTCGTCCGGGTGCGCCGCGCCGCTCACCGGACCGCGCTGAACAGGCGCGACCAGCGGATGGCAGTCGGCCAGCCCCAGATCTCCCACCAGCGGGCGGAGCCATCGACCGAGAAGAAGATGAATTCCGCGCGGCCGACCAGGTTCTCCAGCGGGACGAAGCCGACCGCGTTCTGCGCCCGGCTGTCCAGGCTGTTGTCGCGGTTGTCGCCCATCGCGAAGACATGGCCGGGGGGCACGACGAATTCCGGCGTGTTGTCGTAGGGCTGGTCGTCGGACATCTCGAGGATCAGGTGGGCGTGCGGCTCGACGCCCGGCTGCGGCGGCAGGATCTCGCGGAATTCGCGCACCACCATGCGCGGGCCGTCGCCCTCGACCGTGTAGTTGCCGACGAATTCGCGCCGCACCGGCTGGCCGTTCAGGTGCAGCACGCCGCCGCGGACCTGGATGCGGTCGCCGGGCAGGCCGATGATGCGCTTGATGTAGTCGGTCGAGTTGTCGCGCGGCAGCTTGAACACCGCCACGTCGCCGCGCTCCGGCAGGCTGCCGAAGATGCGCCCCGAGAACAGGTTCGGGCTGAACGGCATGGAATGCCGCGAATAGCCATAGGAATATTTCGAGACGAAGAGGTAGTCGCCCACCAGCAGGGTCGGGATCATGCTGCCGGAGGGGATGTTGAAGGGCTCGAAGGCGATCGTCCGGATGCCGATGGCGATCAACCCGGCATAGACGATGGTCTTGATGGACTCGAGCCAGCCGCCCGACTTCTTCTTCGCCATGGAGGGGGTGTTCACGGGCATCCTACTGGCCGGACGAGGCGCCGGATCCGTTGCTGGGCGCGCGGATAGAGCGCGGCGCCCCCCTGCGTGTCAAGGAAGAGCGTCCTGCGGCATCGGGGTGGCCGCCGGGCGGGCGAGGCCGCCGAGGATCGCCGGGGCCGGGACGGCGCTGATGATCACCATCGCCTGGGCGTAGGGGAATTCGTCGGTCATGGTGAGCGCCACATGCGCCAGGTGGCCGGGCGGCGTGATGGCCTTCAGCCGCTCGGCCGCGCCGCCGGTCATGCGCAGCGTCGGCTGGCCGGAGGACAGGTTCACCACGCCGAGGTCGCGCCAGAACACGCCCTGCCGGAAGCCGGTGCCGAGCGCCTTGGAGGCCGCCTCCTTCGCCGCGAAGCGCTTGGCATAGGTCGCGGCGCGAATTCGTTCGGTCCGTCGTTCGGCCTTGGCGATCTCGAGCGGCGTGAAAACCCGCTCCAGGAAGCGCTGGCCGTGCTTCTCGATCACCCGCTCGATCCGGCGGATGTCCATGATGTCGCTGCCGAGGCCGATGATCATGAAGCGCCCTTAACCCTTGGCCCGCTCGGCCTGCGCAACGCCCTGCACGGCGCGCAGCGCGGCGATGATGTTCGACAGGTGGCGCAGGTCCTGCACCTCCACGTCGATCGAGATCTCCTGGAAGTCCGGGCCGCGATGATGGATGCGCAGGTTCTCGATCGCGCCGTCCTGCCGGGCGATCGCATCCGTCACGGCCGAGAGGGCGCCGCGATCGGCCGAGGCGACGACCTCGATGCGACCAAGATGCGCGCCCCCTGCCCCGCCCTCGTAGTCCCAGTCGATGTCGAGGAAGCGCTCGGGGCTGTCCGCGAAGCCCGACAGGTTGTGGCAATCCGCCTTGTGGACCGTCACGCCCTTGCCCGTGGTGACGATGCCGACGATGCGGTCGCCGGGCAGCGGGTGGCAGCAGCCGGCGAAGTTCACCTGCATCCCGGCGACGAGGCCGGAAACGCCCATCGCCACGTCGCGCCGGCCGCCCTTGGTCGGGATCGGGGGCACGGCGCGCGGGCGGGAGCGGGCGATGGGCAGCGGGTCCATCACGCGCGGCGGGCCGCGCAACTCCGGGTAGACCGCGTGCAGCACCTCCTTCGGTGTGAGGCCGCCTGCCGCGACGACGAGGCAGAGCTCCTCGAAGCTCGGCTGCTTGAGCTGCTTCAGGACGGGCTCGATCGCCTTCTCGGAGAACTCCACCCCTTCCTGGCGGAAGGCCCGCGCGATGGCGGCGCGGCCTTCCTGGCGGCTGACCTCGCGCTGCTGGGCATGGACGAAGCGGCGGATGCGCGCCTTCGCCTTGCCGGTGACGACGAAGCGTTCCCATTGCGGGTTCGGCGTGCCGCCGCGGGCGGTGATGACCTCGACCTGGTCACCGTTCTCGAGCGGCGTGCGCAGCGGCTTGATGACGCCGTTGATCTTGGCGCCGACGCATTGGTCGCCGACCTGGCTGTGCACCTGGTAGGCGAAGTCCACGCAGGTGGCGCCGCGCGGCAGCGCGATCAGGTCGCCCTTCGGCGTGAAGCAGAACACCTCGTCCCGGTGCAGCTCGAGGCGCGTGGCGTCCAGGAATTCCTGCGGCTCGGCGGCCTGCTCCAGGATCTCCAGCAGCGCCTTCACCCAGGGGAATTTCTGCTGGTCCCTCGCGGCGACGCCGCCATGCTTGTAGATCCAGTGCGCCGCGACGCCGTATTCGGCGACCTCGTGCATGTCGCGCGTGCGGATCTGCACCTCGATCTTGGCGTTGCGCTTCTCCGGCACGGTCACGCCGGTGTGCAGCGACTGGTAGCCGTTCGGCTTGGGCGTGGAGATGTAGTCCTTGAAGCGGCCGGGCACCACGCGATAGGCGCTGTGGACGGCGCCGAGCGCGCCGTAGCAGGCCGCCTTGTCGGCGACGATGACGCGGAAGGCCATGATGTCCGAGAGCTGCTCGAACTCCACCTTCTTGCCGTGCATCTTCAGCCAGATGGAATAGGGCGACTTCTCGCGGCCCGTCAGCTCCAGCACCTCGACGCCGTTCTCCTTCATCACGCGGGCGAGGTCGTCCTTGATCTCGTCGATCAGCTCGGCGCCCTGGCCGTAGAGGAAGGCGCGGCGGGCGGCGATGGTCTGGAAGGCGTCCGGGTCGAGCTCGCGGAAGGAGAGCGTCTCCAGCTCGGTCTTCAGCGCGTCCATGCCGATGCGCTCGGCGAGGGGGGCGAAGATCTCCATCGTCTCGCGCGCGGTCTTGCGGCGGCGCTCGGGCTGCGGGACGAAGTGCAGCGTGCGCATGTTGTGGAGGCGATCCGCCAGCTTCACGAGGAGGACCCGTATGTCCTCCGACATGGCGAGGACGAGCTTGCGGAAGTTCTCGGCCTGCTTGGTGCGCTCGGACTGCAGCTCCAGCCGCGTCAGCTTGGTGACGCCGTCCACCAGGCGGGCGACTTCCTTGCCGAAGCGCTTCTCCAGCTCGGCAAGGCCGGTCTTGGTGTCCTCCGCCACATCGTGCAGCAGCGCGGTGGCGATGGAGGCGGAATCGAGCCGGTATTGCGCCAGGATCTGCGCCACAGCAACCGGGTGGGTGATGTAGGGGTCGCCGTTCTCGCGCGCCTGGCCGGCATGGGCGGCCGCGGCGACCTCGAAGGCGCGTTCGATCAGCGATACGTCGGCGCGCTGGTCGTAGGTGGAGACGATGCGGGCCAGGTCCTGGCCTGCGCTGGCCGGCACGCCGCCGGCCAGGCCTTCGGGCGCCCAGGAAGGCCCGATGGGCGCGTTCATGGCAGCGCCGCCGCGGGGCGGCGCCTGTTCGGGGAAGCGGGGGCGGCGCCCCCGCCTTTTCGTCGCGGCGTCAGCGCTTCCCGCCGAGCTCGGCGGCGATCGCCGCCTCGATGTCGTCGGCCGAGAGGTCCTCGAGGCCCGCGCCGTCGCCGGCCGGCTCCTCGTTGACGTCCATCACGCCGAAGATGTTCTCGTCGGTCGCGATGAGGTCCAGCACCTCCTCCTCGGCCGGCTCGGGCTCCGGCGCGCGCTGCAGCGACTTGACCAGGTCGGCCTGCAGGGCGTCGAGGTCCACCGTGTCCTCGGCGATCTCGCGCAGGGCGACGACGGGGTTCTTGTCGTTGTCGCGCTCGACCGTCAGTTCCTCGCCGCGGCTGATGTTGCGCGCGCGCTGGGCGGCGTGCAGGACCAGCTCGAAGCGGTTCGGCACCTTGAGGACGCAATCCTCGACCGTGACGCGTGCCATGGCGGCTCCAGTGCTGCGGGGTGCGGCGGCCTTCCGGGCATGCGATGGCCCGGGGCAACCCTCCCCTAACTCGGTGAAACCTCCATGTAGCCATCGGCGCCTGCGGGTGCAAGCGCCAAGCCGAGGGCACGGACACCCGCCATGCCGGCGGCGGCCAGCAACTGCGCGGCGGTGCGGCCGAGCCCGGGGTGCCGCCAGCCCGGCGCGAGGTCGCAGAGCGGCGCCAGCACGAAGGCCCGGTCCTGCATCCGCGGATGCGGCAGCACCGGGTCCGGCGCCGGCCGGAGCATCCCGTCCAGGTCCAAGAGGTCGAGGTCGAGCGTGCGCGGCGCGTTGGGATAGGGCCGCACCCGCCCGAAGCGGGCCTCGATGCCCTGCAGCGCCGCCAGCAGCGCCGCGGGATCGGGCGCGGCGGCGCCCGGCCTCGGCGCCAGCAGCGCCACGCCGTTGACGTAGTCGGGCGCGCCGGAGCCCGCCGGCAGGGCCGCGGTCGCAAACCAGCGCGAAAGGGCCCGCAGCCTGAGGCCCGGCAGGGCGTCCATCGCCACCGCGGCCCGCCGGCAGGTCTCAAGCGCCGGGGCGCCGTCCGGCCCCGGCAGGTTCGCGCCGATCCCGACCAGAATCACGCGACGCGCCGCGGAACGGACCGGTGACGTTGCGTGACGCTTTCACTATGGTCCGAAAGCTGCGAGCGAAAGAGCTGGACGTGCATTTCGATCCCCAGGAGAGGCTCGGTCTCTTCATAGACGGCGCGCATCTCTATGGCGCCTCCCGCAACCTCGGCTTCGACGTGGACTACAAGGACCTGCTCGGCTTCTTCCGCCGGCAGGCCCGCCTGGTCCGGGCCGCCTATTACACGGCGCTGCTGGAGAACGAGGAATACTCCCCGCTGCGGCCGCTGGTCGATTGGCTCGGCTACAACGGCTATTGCGTGGTGACGAAGGCGGCGCGGGAGTTCACGGATTCCGCGGGCCGCCGCCGCGTGCGCGGCAACATCCATATCGAGCTGGCGGTGGACGTTCTGACGCTGGCGCCGCGCCTCGATCACGTCGTGCTCTTCGCCGGCGACGGGGACCTGCGCCGCATGGTGGAGGCGGTTCAGCAGCAGGGCGTCCGCGTGTCGGTGCTCTCCACCATCCGGACCCAGCCGGCCATGGTTGCTGACGAGCTGCGCCGGCAGGCCGACCAGTTCATCGACCTGGCCGAGCTCGCCCCCGACATCACCCGCCGCCAGACGGAGCCGCGACCGCGGCCGCCGGTGGTCCGGGCGCCGGATCGGGCCCGCCCGACGCCGGCCGATCCCTTCCGCGACCCGGTGGACCTGCCCGAGTAGCGCCGGGCGGGCTATGCGGCGGCGATGAGCGAGACCGCCGACACCCCTGGCCGCGACTGCCCCCTCTGCCCGCGGCTCGTCGCCTATCGCGAGGCGAACCGGGCAAAGTGGCCCGAGTGGCACAACGCGCCGGTGCCCTGCTGGGGACCGAAAGAGGCCAGGATCATGGTGCTGGGGCTGGCGCCGGGGGTGAAGGGCGCGAACCGGACCGGGCGGCCCTTCACCGGCGACCATGCCGGTCGGCTGCTCTACGCCACCCTGCTGAAATACGGCCTGGCAACCGGCGAATACCGGGAGGACCCACAGGACGGCATGGCGCTGCAAGGCGTGCGCATCGTCAACGCCGTGCGCTGCGTGCCGCCGGAGAACCTGCCGACGCCGGCCGAGATCACCACCTGCAACCGCTTCCTCGCGGCGGAGCGCGCGGCGATGCCGCGCCTGAAGGCAGTGATCGCGCTCGGACTGGTGGCGCACAACGCGCTGCTCAAGACCTACCGCATCCCGGTCGCGCGGGTGAAATTCGCCCATGGCGCGATGCACGAGCTGCCCGACGGCGTGGCGCTGGCCGACAGCTATCATGTCAGCCGCTACAACACGCAGACGGGCCGGCTGACGACCGAGATGTTCGAGGCGGTGGTGCAGGCGGTGCTCGCCCGGCCCTGAGCGCTACCGCGTGGCGATCGCGCCCTCGCGCAGCATCCGCATGCAGCCGCGCACCACGGGCGCGCAGGCTGCGTCGGTCATCACGCCGGCCTCGCGCGCGGCGCTGTAGCCGATGCGGCGGACCCGACCCTCGACGAGGTGGAAGGTGGTCCGGCACTCGCCGCTGCCGGAGATGCTCACGCCGACATCCACCCAGGGAAGGCCGCCGGACAGGGCCGAGGCCGGGGCGCCGCGGTCATAGGTCCAGAAGGTGCCGCCGGGCGACTCCGCCTCCCGGTCCGGGATACCGGCGCAGAGGCGCAGGTCGTCGGCCGGCAGCCCCACCAGCGATTGCCGCGCCTGGTTGACCATCAGCGCATCCCCGGTGGAGCAGCCGGCAACCGCAAGCAGCAGAGGCAGGAGGAGGCGGCGTGACACGCAAGCGGTATCGCCCGTCGCCGCGCGCTACGCCAGCGGCCGCCCCGCCAGCGCGGCGTCCACCGCGCGCAGCACCACCGGGTTGTCGGGCTCGGTGGATGTCGGGAAGGCGCGGACCGCCATGCCGTCCCGCGCCACCAGATACTTATGAAAGTTCCAGCGCGGCGGGCCGCCGGCGCGCTGGCCGAGCCAGGCGAAGAGCGGATGCACCCCCTGCCCGCGCACTCGCGTCAGCGCGGCCATCGGGAAGGTGATGCCGAACATCGTGTCGCAGAACTGCCGGATGCGCGCGGCGTCCGTGCTTTCCTGCGCGAAGTCGTTGGAGGGCACGCCGATCACCGCGAAGCCCTGCCCCGCGAAGCGGTCGTGCAGGCGCTGCAGCGCGGCATATTGCGGCGTGAAGCCGCAGAAGCTCGCGGTGTTGACGATCAGCAGCGCCTGGCCGCGGAAGTCGGCGAGCGGCAGCCTCCCGCCCTCCAGCGCGTCGAGCGTGAAGTCGAAGGCGGTCGGCGCGGGTGCGGCCGCCATCAGCAGCGGAGCGCCGGCGAGCAACGAGCGTCGCGGAACATCACCCATACCGCTCCTCCATCCAGGGATCGCCGCGATTGTGGTAGCCGCGCACCTCCCAGAAGCCAGGCCGGTCCTCACGCAGCAACTCGATCCGCGTCACCCATTTCGGGCTCTTCCAGAAGTAGAGATGCGGCACGACCAGCCGCACCGGGCCGCCATGCCGGCGTTCCAGCGGCGCGCCTTCCCAGGAATGGGCGAAGAGATTCTCCTCGCGGGCGAAATCGGCCATGGCGAGGTTGGTCGTGTAGCCGTCGTAGCTGGTCAGCGCGACGAAGCGCGCCTCGTCCTTCGGGCGGGCCATCTCCAGCAGCGTGGCGACCGAGACGCCGTGCCAGCTGTTGTCGTAGCGCGACCATTGCGTGACGCAGTGGATGTCGTTGACGCGCTCCACCTGTGGCAGGGCGCGGAACTCCTCGAGCGTGAGGCGCACCGGCGCCGCGACCAGACCCTCGATCCTGAGGCGCCAGTTCTGCGGGTTCACATCCGGCTGCACGCCGAGGTCGAGCACCGGGAAATCCTGCACCAGCCGCTGGCCCGGCGGCAGGCGCTCGGCACGCGGATCGGCATGCATGCCGGTGAGCAGCCGGCCTTCCCGCGCCCAGTCCTGCTTCGTCGCGATCAGCTTGTCCTTGACCTTGCCGGTCAGCGGGACGGCGTCGTCCTCGGCCATGCCCTCTCCTCGCCCGGCGTAAGTTGCGGCCATGCGACGCGGATGCAAGGGCCGGACGCGTCCGCCCGCCGGCGGCATCCACCAGGCCAATGGACCGATGCGGACCAAACGCATCCCTGATTTCCGCTCCGCCGGCGCCGCCACATCTGCTGCTCATGGCGGCGGGCGTTCCGCCCGCACGCGCATCGACACGGAGACGGAACACGAGATGAGCAGGGTCCTGATCGTCCTCACGAGCCATGGCGACCTCGGCGGCAAGCGCCCGACGGGCTTCTACTGGGAGGAGCTGGCCGCGCCCTATTGGGCGTTCCGCGATGCCGGCCACGAGGTCACGCTCGCCAGCATCGCCGGTGGCGAGCCGCCGGCTGACCCGACCAGCCTCTCGGAGAAGAACCCGCCCGCGGTGACCCGTTTCCTGGAGGACAGCAAGGCCATGGCGGCGCTGCGCGCGACGCGTCCCGTCGCCAGCCTCGACCGGACCGGCTGGGACGCGATCTTCCTGCCGGGCGGCCATGGCACGATGTGGGACCTGCCCGGCAGCGCGCCGCTCGCGGCCCTGGTCGGGTCGCTGTTCGACGCCGGCAAGCCGGTCGGCGGGGTCTGCCACGGGCCCGCCGGCCTCGTGGCGGCCAGGCGGGCGGACGGCCGGCCTGTCGTCGAGGGCAGGCGGGTGAACGGCTTCACCGATTCCGAGGAGGCGGCGGCGGGCCTGACCGACGTGGTGCCCTTCCTGCTCGAGAGCCGGTTGCGGGAACTTGGCGGCCGCTTCGAGGGCGGGGCGGATTTCGCGCCTTATGCCGTCCGCGACGGCAACCTCGTCACCGGCCAGAATCCGGCCTCGGCCGAGCCTGCGGCGCGGCTGATGCTGGACGCGCTGGGAGAGGCGAAGGCGCGCCCGGCCGCCTGAGCACCGGGCCGGGAGGGGCCGAGGCGGAGGGAGCCGCCCCCTACCCCTTCTCCCGCATCAGCCGGGCCTTGTCGCGCTGCCAGTCGCGCGCCGCGATGGCGGCGCGCTTGTCGTGCTTCTTCTTGCCTTCCGCGAGGCCGAGCGTGACCTTCGCCACGCCGCGCTCGTTGAAGTGGATGTCCATCGGCACCAGCGTCGTGCCGTCCCGCGTGATGGCGCCGATCAGCTCCCGCACCTGCTTCTTGTGCAGCAGCAGCTTGCGCGGGCGTCGCGGTTCGAAGCGGGCCACGAAGCTGCCGGCCTGCCATTCGGGGATGTAGACGTTGAACAGCCAGATCTCGCCGTCGCGCTCGCCGGCCCAGGCGTCAGCCAGGGTGGCGCGGCCGGCGCGCAGGCTCTTCACCTCGGGGCCGACGAGCATGACGCCGGCCTCGATCGTGTCGTTGATCTTGTAGTCGAAGCGCGCCTTGCGGTTCTGCGCGGCGACGCCGTGGCTGATCAGGCCCTTTTTTCGTGGTTCGGCCATTCTTCGGGGCTTCGGAAGCCCCCACCCCGACCCTCCCCCGCAAAGCGGGAGAGGGAGAAGCGGGCGCGGCTTCCTTCCATCAATTCAACAGGCCGGCGCCGGTCATGGCCTCGCGCACGCGGACCTTGGTGCTCTCGGCAACCGGGGCCATGGGCAGCCGGCAAAGATCGGTGCTGCGGCCGAGAAGGCTCGCGGCATACTTCACGGGTCCGGGCGAGGTCTCGCAGAACATCGCGTCATGCACCGGCACCAGCCGGTCCTGGATCGCGATCGCCTCCTGCGGCTTACCGGCCGACCAGGCGTCGTGCATCATCCGGCAGAGCCGCGGCGCGACATTCGCCGTGACGCTGATGCAGCCATGCCCGCCGGCGGCGAGATAGGAGACCGCCGTGTGGTCCTCGCCCGAGAGCTGGCAGAACTCCGGGCCGCAGGCGATGCGCGTGTGCAGCGGACGCGTCAGGTTGGCGGTCGCGTCCTTCACGCCGACGATGTTCGGGTGCTTCGCGAGCCGGCCCATCGTCTCGACGCTCATGTCCACGACGCTGCGGCCAGGGATGTTGTAGATGATGATCGGCAGCGCCACCGCATCGGCGATCGCCATGTAGTGGCGGTACAGGCCTTCCTGCGTCGGCTTGTTGTAGTAGGGCGTCACCACCAGCGCCGCATCGGCGCCCGCCTGCTTCGCATGGCGCGTCAGGTCGATCGCCTCGGCGGTGGAGTTGCTGCCGGTGCCCGCGATCACCGGCACGCGGCCGCGCGCGGTGGCGATGCATTGCGCGACCACCTGGTGATGCTCTTCATGGCTGAGCGTGGGGCTCTCGCCGGTGGTGCCCACCGGGATCAGGCCCTGGGTGCCCTCGGCGATCTGCCACTCCACGAAGTCGGCGAAGGCTTTCAGGTCGAGGGAGCCGTCGGCCTGCATGGGCGTGATCAAGGCGACCAGCGATCCCCGGAACATGCGTCTTCCCTCGGTGTGTGGCGGGTCGCGGAACCTAGGCGTGGCGGGGCCCTGCCGCAAGGGCGTGGCGCGGCCTGCCCCAAGCAGGTGGCGCGGCCCTGCCGCAAGCAGGTGGCGCGGCCTGCCGCGACGCCGCCCTTGCCTCCCGAATCGCGCTATGCTGCGAGGCATGCGCCGGACCCTGCTCGCCATCCTGCTGATTTCCCTCGCCCTGCCTGCCGCGGCCCAGCCCTGGGCCCCCGAGGCGGCGCGCAATGCCGGGCGCCAGGCCCTCGCCGCCGCCCAGGCAGGCCGGTACGACGAGGCCGAGGCGCTGGCCCGCACCGCCGACCCCGTTGCGCGGAAGCTGGTGACCTGGACGCGCATGCACAGCCGCGGCTCCGGCGCCTCGGGCGCCGAGATCGCGGGCTGGCTGGCGGAAAATCCCGACTGGCCGCTGCCCGAGACCACCGCCCGCCGCGCCGAGGAGGCGCTGGCCACCGACCCAGACGATGCGCTGGTGCTCCGACATTTCGCGCGCATCCCGCCGCGCGGGGTGGAGGCGGCGCAGCGCCATGCGGATGCGCTGGCCCGCGCGGGCCGGGGCGCCGAGGCGACGCCGATGCTGCGCGGCGCCTGGCGCGACGGCCCGCCGGCGGACCCGGCCGCCGAGGCCGCCTTCCTGGAGCGCTTCGCCGCCCAGCTTACGGCGGACGATCATTGGCGCCGCTTCGACCGGCTGCTTTGGGAGAACCAGGCCGCGGCGGCTGCGCGCGTGATGCCGCGGCTGGACGGCAATCGCCGCGCCACCGCCGAGGCGCGCCTGGCCGCGCGCAGCAATGGCGAGATCAATGCCGGCGCGGCGACGCGGGACATCGGCGTGGCCTATGCGACCGCACGGCAGTTGCGCCAGGCTGACCGGGACTCCGAAGCGGCGGCCGTCTGGGCGGCAGCCGAGCCGCTGCAGCGCGACCTCTCGCCGGAAGCCGCCCGCGCGATCTGGGCTGAGCGGCAGATCCTGGCGCGCAAGCTGCTCCGCCAGTTCGATGCGCGCTCCGCCTATCGCCTGGTGGCCAATCACGGCCAGACGGAGCCGGGCGAGCCGCGGCAGGAGGCGGAGTTCCTCGCCGGCTTCATCGCGCTGCGCCGCCTGAACGACGCGGCCACTGCGCAACGTCATTTCGCGCGCGTGGACGACGGCAGCCGCAGCGTCATCACCCGCGCGCGCAGCGCCTATTGGGAAGGGCTGGCGCTTGCCGCGCTCAACCGCCCCGCCGAGGCGCGCGCCCGCTGGGAGCAGGGCGCGGCGCTGCCCGTCGCCTTCTACGGCCAGCTTTCCAGCCGCGCGCTGGGCGAGACGCCGGCGCAGCTTTCGGCGCGCATCGGCGCGACCACCCTGCCCGAACCCCCCGCCGAGGTCGCGCGCAACTTCGGCGCGCGGGAGCTCTCGCGCGCGGCTGTCACCCTCGGCGACCTCGGCCAGTCCGACCGCGCGCGGGTCTTTTTGCTGCGCATGGAGGAGCTCTCGCCCGACGCGACGGATCGCTGGCTGATCGCTCGCCTCGCCGTGCTGATGGGCCGGCCGGACCACGCGGTCTGGGTGGCGCGCCGCGCCGGCGCAGATGGCGTGATCCTGCTGGAGGATGGCTGGCCCACCCCCTACCCCACGCCGTCCAGTGGCGCCGAGGCCGCGGTGGTCAACGCCATCACCCGGCAGGAGAGCAACTTCGAGCTCACGGCCGTCTCCCGCGCCAATGCGCGCGGCCCGATGCAGCTGCTGCCCGCCACGGCCAGCGGCGTAGCGCGGCGGCTCGGCATCCCCCACAGCACGGCGATGCTGACCAGCGACGCCGCGCACAACCTGCGGCTCGGCTCGGCCTATATCGCCGAACGGCTCGACCGCTATGCCGGCGCGCTGCCGCTCGCGGCGGCCGCCTACAATGCCGGCGCCGGGCGCGTGGACCAGTGGGTCGAAGTCTATGGCGATCCGCGCGCCCCGGGCGGGCCCGACATACGCGACTGGATCGAGCTGATCCCCTTCTCCGAGACGCGCAACTACGTGCAGCGCGTGATCGAGAACGTCGTCGTCTATCGCGCGCGCAACCCCGCGACGGGCGACATGGCGCATCCGCTGGAGACCTTCCTGGCGGGCCGTCCGTGACCCCGCGCCGCATCGGCTTCCGCGCCCGCGACGGGCTGGCGCTCTCGGCGCTGGATTTCACCGGGCCTGAGGGGCGCGCGCCGATCCTCTGCCTGCACGGCATCACCCGCTGCGCGCAGGATTTTGCGGCGCTCGCGGAGCGCCACGCGGGAAGGCGGCGCGTGCTGGCGCTCGACCTGGCGGGCCATGGCGAGAGCGCGCGGGCCGCCTCGCCCGCCCGCTACGGGATCGAGAGCGCGCTGCGCGACGTGCTGGATGCGATGGCCGCACTGCATTGCCCGCGCGCCATCATCGTCGGCACGAGCTTCGGCGGTATCCTGGCGATGGTGCTGGCCGTGCTGCGCCCTGGCGCCGTCGCGGGCGCGGTGCTCAACGACATCGGGCCGAAGCTGGAGCCGGTGGGTCTCGGGCATGTCGAGGGCTTCGTGGGCCATGATCCGGCGCTGCCCTCGCTGGAGGCCGCGATGGCGCATCTGCGTGCGGTGCTGCCACCGCATGTGATCGACGAGGCCGGCTGGCGGCGCTTCGTCTCCAACACATACGCGCGCGGGGCGGACGGGCTGTGGCATCCGCGCTGGGACATCCGCATCGCCGAGGCGATGCGTGCCGGCGGCCGCGTGCCGGAGCTTTGGGGGCCCTTCGGCGCCCTGGCGCATGCGCCGCTGATGCTGCTGCGCGGCGGCTTGTCACAGCTGCTTTCCACGGAAACCGCGGACCGCATGCGCAGCGAGCGGCCGGACATGGCGTTCTACGAACTGCCCGGCAACGGCCATGCGCCGCTGCTGGAGGCGCCGCCCGTGCTGGCGCAGATCGAACCGTTCCTGGACGGAATTCCATGACGCGCCGGCAGGGCGACGGGCTGGACATGGCGCGCCTTGTGGCCACGCTCGGCGGCGCCGGGCTGCTGCGGCCAGCGCCGGGGACATGGGGCTCGGCCGTCGTGCTACCCCTCGCGCTGCTCGGCCCCCTTCCCTGCCTGGCGCTCTCCCTGCTGCTGACGCTCGCCGGCTTCTGGGCCGCGTCGCGCGTGCTGACAGAGGACGAGGACCCCGGCTGGTTCGTCGTGGACGAGGGCGCGGGCATGCTGCTCGCGCTCGCGGCCCTGCCGGTGCCGACGCTGGCGGGCGTGGCGCTGGCATTCGTGCTGTTCCGGCTGCTCGACATCGCCAAGCCCTGGCCGGTCTCCTGGGCGGATGCGCAGCCGGGTGCGACAGGGGTGATGCTGGACGACCTGCTCGCCGGCGCCATCGCGGCGGCGGCGCTGGTGCTGCTGCAGGCCACCGTGCCGGGAGTGATCGGATGATGCTGACGCCGAAGACGCTGGACGACGCCGCCGCGCTGCTCGCGGCGCTGCAGGCGCAGGGGCTGACGGTGGCGACGGCCGAAAGCTGCACCGGCGGGCTGATCGCCGCGGCGCTGACGGCGATCCCGGGATCCTCCGCGACCGTGCTGGCGGGCTACGTCACCTATGCCAACGCGGCGAAGACGCGGATGCTCGGCGTGCCGGAGGCGATGCTCGCCAGCCACGGCGCGGTGAGCGAGCCGGTGGCGCGGCAGATGGCCGAGGGCGCGCTCGCGGCATCGGGCGCGGACATCGCCGTCTCCTGCACCGGGATCGCGGGGCCGGGGGGCGGGACGGCGACGAAGCCGGTCGGGCTCGTCTTCATCGGCTGCGCGCAGCGCGGCGGTGAGACCCGCGTGGCGCGGCACGTGTTCCAGGGGGACCGGACGGCGGTAAGGGCCGCGACGGTCGAGACTGCGTTCAAGATGATCGGGGGGCTTTGCCCCCCGAACCCCCTACCAGGAGGCTGAGCCTCCTGGACCTGCATTCAGGCACGCTGCAAAGCGTGGCGGAGGATCTGCAGGGTTTCCTCGATCATCGGCGCCGTCACGTTCAGATGCGTGCAGGCGCGAATGCGGCCGCCGAGCATCGAAAGCTGCACGCCCTGCATGCGCATCCGGCCGACCAGTTCCGCCGCGCCGACGCCCGCGCCGGACGGGTCGAAGAAGACCAGGTTGGTGTCCGGCGCCTCCACCTTCACGCCGGGAAGCTGCGCCAGGCCGCGCGCCAGCGCCTTGGCATTGGCGTGATCCTCCGCCAGCCGCGCCACGTGGTGATCCAGCGCATACAGGCAGGCGGCGGCGCAGATGCCGCCCTGGCGCATCGCGCCGCCCAGGCGCTGCTTCCAGCGCCAGGCATCGTCGATGAACTCGCGCGTGCCGCAGAGCACGGCACCGAGCGGCGCGCCCAGGCCCTTGGTGAAGTCGAGCCACACGCTGTCATAGCCCGCGGCCATGTCATGCGCCGGAACGCCCGCGGCGACGCAGGCATTCATCAGCCGCGCGCCGTCCATATGCGTGGCGAGGCCATGCTCCTTGGCGATCGCGGCGATCGCATCAAGCGTCGCCTTCGGCCAGACGGCGCCGCCGCCGATATTCGCGGTCTGCTCCACCTCGACCAGCCGCTGCGTCGGCGTGTGACGCGACTTGCCGCGGATATGCGCGCGCAGCTCATCGGGTGAGAACATGCCGCGCGCACCCGTCAGCGGCAGGATCTGGAAGCCGCCGAGCGCGGCATGCGCGCCGCCCTCGCTGGTGAGGATATGCGCGGTCTCATGCGCGATGATCTCGTCGCCCGGCCGGCAATGCGTCAGCGTCGCGGCGACGTTGCACATCGTGCCGGAGGGCATGAAGACCGCTGCCTCCTTCCCCATCAGCGCGGCCATGCGGTCGCAGAGCGCATGCACGGTCGGATCGTCGCCATGCTGCTCGTCGCCGAGTTCCGCCCGCATCATCGCCTCCTTCATGGCGGCGGTCGGCAGTGTCTGCGTGTCGGAATAGAGGTTGATGCGGACGGGTGGCGCATCCGCGGGCGGACGTTGAGGGGCGTGGACCATGGTCTCTCACGGCATCAGGCGTTGTCTCCTGGCAACCTGCCAGGGAACCGGACGGGATGCTAGGATACGCGGCACGGCCTCAGCGGCGCGACGTGGGAGCGGAACGATGCACAACCCCTTGACGGTGCTGGCGGAGCACGCCGCCGGCTGGCGCGACCGCCCGCTCTCCGCCGGCCTGGAACACCATGCGCGCCGGGCCTTGGTGGACTGGTTCGCGGTGCTCCTGGCCGGCTGCGCGCATCCGCCCGCGACGCTCATGGCCCGCGCCCTGCCGGCCGGCGCGCCGGAAGGCGGCGCCGCGATCTGCTACGTGGATGGCAGGCCTTCCGATATCCGCCGCGCCGCCCTGCTCAACGGCACGGCGAGCCACACGGTCGAGTTCGACGACATCTATCGCGACGCGGGCTACCACCCGGCCTGCCCGACCATGCCGGCGGCCCTCGCCACGGCGCAGGCGCGCGGCGGCGACATGGCCGCGCTGCTGCGCGCGGTCGTCGCGGGCTACGAGGTCTCCTGCCGCATCGGCCTGGCGGTGCAGCCGAGCCATTACCGCTACTGGCACACCACCGGCACCGTCGGCACCTTCGGCGCCGCAGCCGCGACGGCGGTGCTGCTCGGCAGCGATGCGGAACGCACGGCGCATGCGCTTGCCACGGCGGCCACGATGGCGAGCGGCCTGCAGCAGGCCTTCCGCGGCGCCGGCATGAGCAAGCCCCTGCATGCCGGCCACGCGGCGGAAGCCGGCGTGCTCGCCGCGCTGGCCGCGCATGCCGGCGTGACCGGCGCGCTCGACGTGCTGGACGGCCCGGTCGGATTTGCCGCGGCGACCAGCGAGGATCGCGGCAAGTGGGACAAGGCACTGGCCGGATTGGGCGAGACGCATGCGATCGAGGCCATCACCTTCAAGAACCATGGCTGCTGCGGCCACATCTTCGCCGGCCTCGACGGGTTGCTGGAATTGCAGCGCCAGGCGGGTTTCGGCGCGGCGGATGTCGAGGCGATCCATGTCGGCGGCTACGGCCCGACCAAGGACATCTGCGACCGCCCCGTCGCAGAGACCGAGCAGGAAGCGCGCTTCAGCATGCAGTACTGCGCGGCGGCGCTGCTGCTGCTCGGTGGCGTGCGGCTGGCGGCCTTCGCGCCGGAGCGGCTGACGGATCCCGCCATCCACGCGCTGATGCCGCGGGTGAGCGTCAGCCTCGATCCCGAACTGGCGGATGCCTATCCGCAGCAGCGCGCGGCGCGCGTGACGGTGCGGCTGAAGGACGGGTGCACGCTTCAGCACTTCCAGCCCACGCGCAAGGGCGATCCCGACCTGCCGCTGAGCGACGACGAGTTGTCCGGGAAGTTTCTCGAGCTGACCGCGCCGGCGGTGGGCGATGCGACCGCGCGGCGCGTGCTGGATGCGCTCTGGACGAGCGAGCGCCTGCCGGGTGCGATCGCGTTGCAGCGTGCGTAGCAGACCCCTCCCCCGCAATGGGGGAGGGAGTGGCAGGCGCATTCAGGAGACGATGGTCTCGCCTTCCGGGTCGCAGATCACGTAGCCATAGGCGAGGTTGCTGCGGCCCTGGCCGCTGGCGGCGTGTTGCGCCTTGGCCTTGCTCACGGCGTCGTCCATCAGGTCGGCGCGGCGCTGGTAGTTGTACATCCGCGCGCTCGTCTCGCCGAAGATCATGCGCTTCACCGGCCCGTCCGCCTCGCCGAGCGGCGCGAAGCCGTGCTGCCGCTGCATGGCCTCCGGGATTTCCAGGCGGCGCAGTGCCTCGATCTGCCATTGCGGCGATCCGGTCCAGACGGCGTCCGTGCCCCACACGACGTGGTCCGCGCCGAGGCCGCGGATCAACGTGCCCATCAGCGCGGCGCAGAGACCGGGCTCGATCACCGTGGTCTGCGCGAAGATCTGCCCGAGGTCGCCATAGACGTTGCTGACGCCGAACTTCGCGGGAATCTCCGCCAGGTCCGTGGTCCAGTCCACGCGGCCGGTGCGGGCGAACTGCTCCACGCCGATGCCCGCTCCGCCCCCACCGGTCCAGCGATAGGCCGAGTGGTAGATGACGAAGTTGATGTTGGGGAAATCCTTCGCCGCCTTGCCCACGTCGTCCACGCCGGCATAGGGCACCAGGTGCGGGAAGCGGTCCGTCACCTGCTGCGGATAGAGCCCCTTGTGCACGCAGACGATGTTCTTTCCCGCGCGCAGGATGCGTTCGTAGAAGGGATAGAGCAGCTTCTCGTCATCCATCCGCCAGGGATGCTGCGCCAGGTGCTTGTTGGTGTTGTCGCCGACCGTGTAGCCCTTCCAGCTGTCCACATCGAGCTCGGTGATGCAGCGCTCCACCTCGTCCATCCAGCCG
This sequence comes from Falsiroseomonas bella, assembly GCF_003173615.1. Classification (GTDB taxonomy): domain Bacteria; phylum Pseudomonadota; class Alphaproteobacteria; order Acetobacterales; family Acetobacteraceae; genus Falsiroseomonas; species Falsiroseomonas bella. Next base: position 433,907 of record NZ_QGNA01000003.1, read on the forward strand.
GGCATGCCGGGGGTGAAGATGCCATGCGTCAGGACGCGACGCGTGCCGGCGGCGTCGTTGACGCGCTTTCGCGCATCGAACTTCATGTCGTTGGTCAGGAACCAGTCGCGCGGATCCTCGGATGGCGATCCGCTGATCAGCGCCACCTTGGTGTCGCTGTCGAGGAACATCTCCTTGAACCAGTTCGCCTCCATCAGATGCTCGATGGTCTGCTCCACGCCGACGAGCTGCGGGTTCCAGCCGGCCTGGCCGACCGCGCGGCGGGCGTTGACGAAGGTCATCAGCCGCGTGTCGGGGCGCAGGAAATGCGTGTGCACGTCGAACACGAACTGGTCGCGCAGCGCGGCCGCGCGCGCATCGGCTGCGCCCGGCGTCTGCGCTTCCGCCCGGCTGACGCCGTAGAGCTCGCCATACTCCTCGTTCATCGCGAGGAAGGCGGCCGCCATGCCAGCGGCGGTCTGCAGGAAGCGGCGGCGCGACAGGCCATGCTTCGGACCGTATTCGTCGGCCATCGCCTTGATGCGCGCCTCGACGCGCTTCTGCCGTTCGTTCTGCGGCACGGGCATGAACTCGTCGGAGGCCACCACCTGCGTAGGGATCGGCGAGGGGAACATGACCTCGTTGGCCGGCCGAAGCCGTTCCAGGTCGTCCTCGGTGAGGAAGCCGGACATGCGAAGCTCCCGGGGCGCGCTGCGCCCGGCGAAGGTGAACCCGGCCCGCGAGCCTGCGGCTACGGGAAGCGCAGTTGCAAGTGCTGGATTGTTTCAGTCGCCGGACAGTCGGTGGCGCCGCCAGATGGCAGCGATGGCCGGCCGGGCAGCGACCGCCTGGGCCAGCGCCTCGATGCGCGGCAAATTCGCCGGCGTCCAGGCACGGCCGCCCATCCAGCGCGACATCACCGCGATCGGGATGTCCGCCAGGCTGAAGCGCGCGCCGAGGAGGAAGGGTTCGGACCCCGCGCCGCGCAGCCCGGCATGCGCCTCCACCACGCGCAGCACGTCGCGCGCCTGCGCGACCGCGCGGTCGCGGATGCCGGCCAGGGCCGTGGCGTCGGGCGTATAACGGGCCGGGTAGTCCCAGACGGTGACCAGCGGATAGAACTCGCTCGCCATCAGCGCCATCCAGCGCAGCGCGATGGCGCGCGCCGGGTCGCCTGCCGGCGGCAGCAGCGCGGCGTCGGGGTGGAGATCCGCGATGGTCAGCAGGATCGCCAGATGCTCGGTGAGCACCGTGCCGTCCGGCAGCAGCAGCGTCGGCAGCCGACCCATCGGGTTGATGGCGCGATACGCGGCGCGGAGCTGGTGATCGCCTTCCAGCGGAACGCTGCGCAGTTCGACGGCCTGGCCGGCCTCGGCCAGCGCCATCTCGACCATCGCGGAGCCCGAGCCCCGGTCGCCGTAGAGAATGTAGGTCATGCGCCGCAGCCTGCCGGGGTCGCCGGAAGCTTACCAGCGCAATCCCTTGATGCCGGGCCTAAAGGCGCGTGATGCTGGGGCGAGGGAGAACCGCCGCATGCACATCCGCAAGATCGTCACATGGCGCGAGGAGATTTTCGAGGAGCTCGGCACCATGCCCGAACGCCCCGTTGTGAAGGCCGTCGGCCTCGCCGTGATCCGCAACCCCTTCGCGGGGCAACCCGCCGTGCAGGACCTGTCGGCGCTGTTCGAGGCCGGGGCGGAGCTTGGCGCGCGGCTCATGCCGGGGCTCGTGGCGCTGCTCGGCGGGCCGGCCGTGTCCTACGGCAAGGCGGCGCTGGTGGGCGTGGCCGGCGAGGTGGAGCATGGCGGCGCCTGCGTGCATCCGCACCTCGGCAAGCCGATGCGCGCCGCGGTCGGCGGCGGCGCAGCGCTGATCGGCAGCGTCGTGAAGGTCGGACACGCCGGCGCGACGCTCGACATCCCGCTCGGCCACAAGGACGACCCCTGGAGCTTCGCGCATTTCGACGCGGTGACGGTGACCCTCGCCGACGCGCCGCGCCCGGACGAGATCCTGGTCGCGATGGCGGTCGCGGATGGCGGCAGGCTGCGCAACCGCTGCGGCGACGCGCCCGCGCGCTGAGCTACGCCGCCGGCGCGCGGCGCAGGCGCTTCGCCAGCGGCGCAACCACGCGCTCCACCAGCGGGATGATGGCGGCGCCGAGCAGCAGGCCGAAGACGCCGGCGACGATGGCCTCGACCAGCCACGCGAGGAAGCCGCCGGATGGCAGCAGCGCATGCGACAGGTCCTGCGGCAGGTGGCCGATGGTCTTCAGGCCGAACTCATACAGGCCGTGCAGCACGATGCCGCCGCCCACCCAGAGCATCGCGGCCGTGCCGACCACGGCGAGCAGCGCCAGGAAGGGCGGCATGCCGCGCACGATCAGGCGGCCGAGCGCCGCGACGGCGCCGTTGCCGCCGCGCGCCATCGCCGCCCCCGCATCGTCCGCCTTCACGATCACCGCGACCGCGCCGTAGACAACGAAGGTGATGCCGACGGCGACCGCAGCCAGCACGATCGCGCGCATCCAGAACGAATCGGTGGTGATGGTGGCGAGCGCGATGGCCATGATCTCGGCCGAGAGGATGAAGTCGGTGCGGATCGCGCCGGCGACGCGCGCATCCTCCAGCGCCCGAGGATCCTGCGGCACGGCGCCGACCTTCTCCTCGTGCTTGTGGGCGCCGTGCGGGCTGATCTTCTCCCACACCTTCTCCGCCCCTTCGTAGCAGAGGAAGGCGCCGCCCAGCATCAGCAACGGCATGACCAGCCAGGGCGCGAAGGCGCTGAGGGCGAGTGCCGCCGGCAGCAGGAAGACCAGCTTGTTGCGCAGCGAGCCGATGGCGATCTTCTTGACGATCGGGATCTCGCGCGCCGCGGCGAAGCCCACCACGTAGCGCGGCGTGACGGCGGCATCGTCGATGACGACGCCCGCCGCCTTGGCGCCCGCCTTGGCCGCATGTGCCGCGACGTCGTCCACCGACGCCGCCGCGATCTTGGCGATTCCGGCGATGTCGTCGAGAAGCGCGAGAAGGCCGGTTGCCATGCGCCGCGCCTAGCCCGTGATGCCGATCTGCCAGGGCGCGAATTCGTGCCGCCCGACGCCGAGCTCCTCGCTCTTGCTCTTCTCGCCGGAGGCGATGCGGAGCAGCAGGTCGAGGATGCGCTCGCCCATCTCCGGCAGGCTCGCCGTGCCGTCCAGGATCTCACCGCAATTGATGTCCATGTCGTCCTCGAGGCGACGGTACATCGGCGTGTTGGTGGCGAGCTTCACGCTCGGCACCGGCTTCGCGCCATACATGGAGCCGCGACCGGTGGTGAAGGCGATGATGTTGGCGCCGCCTGCGATCTGGCCGGTGGCGGAGACGGGATCGAATCCCGGCGTGTCCATGAAGACGAATCCCTTGGCGGTGACCGGTTCGGCATAGTGATAGACGCCCATCAGCGGACCGGTTCCGCCCTTCATCATGGCGCCGAGCGACTTCTCGAAGATGTTGGCGAGGCCGCCGGCCTGATTACCGGGGCTGACCACGCCGTTGATCTGCGTGTCGCGCCCCGCCGCGTACACGTCCTTCCACCAGCGGATCCGTTCGAGCAGCTTCTGGCCGATCTCCTGGCTGGCGGCGCGGCGCGTGAGCGTGTGCTCCACGCCGTAGATCTCCGGCGTCTCCGAGAGGATGCCGGTGCCGCCGTGCCGCGCCAGCAGGTCAACGGCCGCGCCGAGCGCCGGGTTGGCGGTGATGGAGGAAAAGCCGTCGGAGCCGCCGCATTGCAGGCCGATGCAGAGATGCGCGGCGCTGACCGTGCTGCGCGTTGCGCGGTTCGCCTCGGGCAGCATCTCCTTCACGGCGGCGATGCCGGCCTCGATGCTCTTCTTCGTGCCGCCCACTTCCTGCATGACCATGGTGCGCAGCATCGGGCCGGGGGTGAGGCCCTGGCTCTCCAGCATGGACTTGATCTGGTTGCGCTCGCAGCCGAGGCCGATCACCAGCACGCCCGCGACATTGGCGTGCTTCATGTAGCCGCCGAGGGTACGGCGCAGCAGGTCCATCGGCTCGCCCGACAATTCCATGCCGCAGCCGGTGGAGTGGGTGAAGGCGGCGACGCCGTCCACATTCGGGTAGTCCGCCAGGCGTTCCTCCGTGAACCAGTCGGCGACGGCCTGGCTGACGGTGGCGGAGCAGTTCACGCTGGAGACGACCGCGATGTAGTTGCGCGTGCCGACGCGGCCATCGGCGCGGACGATGCCGCGGAACGTCTTGCGCTCGGCTTCGGGGACGGGCGCGACGGGGCGGAAATCGCGGCCGATCGCGGGGTCGCGGTCGAATTCGCGGAACTCGATGTTGTGGCCGTGCAGCATGGTGCCGGGCGGCGTGTCCTCAGAGGCGAAGCCGATCGTCACCTGGTATTTCAGCACCGGATCGCCCTTGCGCAGGTGCTGGGTGGCGATCTTGTAGCCGGCCGGGGCCTTCTCCCGCGCTACCATGTTCTCGCCGGGGATGGGCGTGCCGGGCTCGATGTCCACGCGGGCGACGACGACGTTGTCATCCGGGTGGAGGCGGATGACGGGCCCTTCCATCCGCTTGGCGTGCAGGTCGATCATGGCGAGGCTCCTCGGCTCCTTGCGGCGCACTCTGCCCGGCCGGCTGCGGGGAGGCCAGACCGGTTGGCGGCCCTCAGGGCCAGGCGGCCTTCGGCATCGGCTCCATTGCCGCGAAGTCCGGCTCGGTGCTTGCGCCAAGGCCCGGCACGTCGAGCGAGCCGAGGTCGAGCACGCCGTCGCGGATGGCCAAGCGCGGGCCGCGCGCGGTGTCGGCGTAGAGATCGGGATGCGCCTCCATGAAGCGCACCGCCTCGGCCTTCGGGCGGCCGGCGAAGCCGTCCACGAAGTGGTGGCCGTTGCGTTCGACATGCGGCAGGCCCATGAAGGACACCAGCGCCAGATCCTGCTGCACGCAAATTCCGGCGAGCGTCGTCAGGTCCTCGGCCGACATGAAGTAGCGGTCGCGCCCTTCCGCCGCGTTCCAGGCGCGGCAGCGCGCGAGGTTGACCAGCGACCGCCAGACGCCCTTGCAGGCCTTGGAGGAGACGCCGGCATAGCCCAGCGCCTTCCCGGTGACGAAGGCGTCCAGCGGGCCATCGCTCTCGTCGATGATGACCGGCCGCGCGGCGGCGAGCGTGCCCATGCCCGTGTCCAGCGCGCGGGCGCGCTTCACCGGCTGCTCGATGAACAGGATGGAGTTGCGCAGCTTCGCAAGCCGCGGCTCCGCCTCCATGGCGCGCCAGAGCGCGAGCGCGCCCTCGGCATCCTCGTACTGCTCGTTGCCGTCGAGGCTGGCGTGGTAGCCGCCGTGCAGCCGGTCGAGCACGGAGGCGATGCGCGACAGGCGCTCCACATCGGCCTGCACGTTGCCGCCGACCTTCAGCTTCCAGTAGCGGTGGCGATAGGTCGCGGCCACGTCTTCAAGCGTCTCCGGCAGCCCGTCATCCACGCGCTCCGCCTGGTCGGACGCGGTGATGGGGTCCACGAGGCCGACGGTGTGCCGCGCGTGGATACGCCGCAGCGGATCGAGCGCGGCAAGCAACGCGGAAAAGTCGAAGCCGGCGAGGTCGGGCACGACGGCGTGCGGCAGCATGCCGCCGATGTTGGCGCGCATGCCACGCCAGAAGGAGAAACCCTTCGCCTTCAGCAGCGCGTCCAGCATCGCGCGGTCCAGCAGCGCACGGCCATAGCTGGCCACCAGCGGGTTGAGCTTCTCCGCGCCGGCGGCGGCGGTGACCTGCGCATAGGTGTCGGCGAAATGGCCGAAGGCGGTGTTGGCGCCGGCGGCGCGTGTCGCCTCCGTCGCGATCTCAAGCGCGCGGCGAAGCTGCTGCTCGTTCTGGGCGTCGGAGAGCGCGGGGTCCTTGTCGAACCATTTCGCTGCGAGGGTTTCGGCCGCGACGCCCCAGTGCTCGCTGCCATCCTCCAGCCGGATGCGCGCGCGCACAACCGCCTGGCGGCCATGCGTGACCGTGATCACGCCGAAGCGAAAGGGCATGCGCAGCTTAAACGGCCATTCCAGGCGCTGCGTCTCGATGAGGGAAAAGCGCGGCGCGTGCATCAGGCTGGCTCCATCAGGCCGGAGAGGTAGCCGATCGCGCGCGCGGCGCAGGTCGGGCCATCCGGGTGGTAGTCGAAGGGCTCGACGGCGCAGAAGCCGCGATAGCCCGTCTCGCGCAGGGCGCGCAGCACCGGGCCGAAGCGGTCATTCCCCTGCCCCGGACCGCGGCGGTTGCGGTCGTTCAGATGCACATGCGCGATCCAGCCGGTCGGCACGTATCGGCGCAGCAGCGCCTCCACCGGCTCGGCCTCGCCATTGCCGGCGGCGCTGACGTCCAGCATCGTCTTCAGGCCGGGCGCGTTGATGCGCTCGACGATCGCGATCGCCTCCGCCACCGTGCGCGCCCAATTGGTCTGGCGCGCATCCAGCGGCTCCAGGCAATAGGTCAGGCCGTGCTGCGCGGCCCAGGCACCGGCCTTGGCCATCGCCTCCTCCGCGCGCGCTGCGTCGCCCTCCGCCTCCACCTGGCGCTGCTTCGGGGAGCCATGCACCAGCAGCGTCGCGCCGAGATCGGCGGCGAGGCCGATCAGCCGCTGCATCACGTCCAGCGTGCGGGCGCGCAGCGCGGGATCGGCGCCGGTGATGGAAAGCCCTGCCGGCGCCACGAGCAGCCAGTGCAGCGAGGTGATCGGCGCGCCCTCCGCTTCCGCGATGCGGCGCAGCTCGACGCGGCGCGAGGCGGGCAGCAGATGCGGCGCCTCTGCGTCGAGCGTGAAGGGCGCGACTTCCAGCCCCGCATAGCCAAGGCCGGCGGCGAGGCGCGCCTGATCGACGAAGGGCAGCCCCGCGACGACCTCGTTGCACAGCGCGATGCGCATCACCCCTCCCCGATCGTGACGACACGGCCTTCCTGCGCCGAACGCCGCGCCGCGTCCAGGATGGCGAGCGGCGCGACGCCGCCCTCCCGCAGGCCGGGTCCCTGTGGCACGCGGCTTCGCACCGCCTCGAGGAAGGCCGCGAGTTGCGCCGTCACGACGCCGACGGGATCGAGCCCCGGCGCGTCCACCATCTCTCGCGGCGCATGAGCGGGCAGCCAGGCGCCGCCCGGCGCGGGCTCATGCCGGCCGCGCCGCAGCGCCAGGCGCTCGGCCGCGAAGTCGAGCTCGGCCAGCGCATCGCGCCCGGCGATGGCGAGCAGCTTGCGCGTCTCCGCGCCGGGTACCACGGCGTCGTCATGCTCGCCGGGCAGGACGCAGCCGGCCTCGATGAAGCCGGTGGCGCCGGAGGGGAAGAGAAGCTGGATCAGCGCCAGATCCTCCCGCCCGCGCCCGAGCGGATCGGAGAGCGTCGCGAAGACCCGCGCCGGCGCCTCCCCCGCCATCCAGGGCAGCAGGTCGGCAAAATGTACCGCGTCGTTCAACAGCGCGCCGGAATCGGCGCGTGCGCGCTTCAACCCCGACATGCGCGCGGAGAGGTGATGCAGCCGACCGAAGTCGCCCGCGCGGACCATCGCATGCAGGGCCTGCGCCTTGGGGTGGAAGCGGAAATAGAGGCCGACCTGCGCGATGCAGCCGGTCTCGCGCGCGATCGCCTCGAGCTCCACGCTTTCCGCCGCCGTCACGGTGGCCGGTTTCTCCAGGAAAAGGCCGCAGCCAGCGCGCAGCACCGCTTCCGCGATGGCGCGATGCGTCTCGGGCGGCGTGGCGACGATCGCGGCGTCACAAGCGGCGAGCCCGTCCTCCAGCGTGTCCGCGAACCGCAGGCCCGGCAGGGCGGCGCGTGCCGCCTGCGACGGATCATAGCCGAGCGCCGTCACACCCAGCCGCGCCAGCGCCGCGGCATGGACGCGCCCGAAGGCGCCACATCCGATGAGCAGCATGCGCGGCATCCGCGCAGCCAAATCCGCGCGGACCATGCCGTCAAGGTTGACCCCGCGCCCGGCAGGCGGAAGCCTTGGCGCCATGCCCCCCCGCCCGCTCACCGAGGACGACCTGCCCCGCGCCGTCGCGCTCTCCGCCACCGCCGGCTGGAACCAGACGGCGGAGGATTGGCGCGTCTTCCTGCGCCAGGGCCAAGTGCGGACCCTGGATGACGGCCACCCGGACTGCCTGGCCGCCACCGCCGCCGTGCTGCCTTTCGGTCCGGACCTCGCCTGGATCTCCATGGTGCTGGTGCGGCCGGACCGGCGGCGCGGCGGGCTGGCGACCGCGCTGATGCGCTGGGCGGTGGAGGCGCTCTCCGGCACGCGTTGCATCGCACTGGATGCGACACCGGAGGGGCGAGAGGTCTATCGCCGCCTCGGCTTCGAGGACCGCTTCGGCTTCGCGCGCTGGCGCCTGGGCGCTGCGCCTTCCGGCGGCGCGGCGCCCGCGCGCGCGCTGCGCGCGGAGGACTGGGACGGCATCCTCGACCGCGATGCGGCGGCCTTCGGCGTGCCGCGCGAGAGCCTGCTGCGCGGCTTCGCCGCACGGCTGCCTCAGGCCGCCTGGATCACGCAGGACGGTGCGGATTTCGCGCTCGGCCGCGACGGGTTCCGGCTGCCGCAGATCGGCCCGGTGGTCGCGCGCTCTCCCGCCGCGGCAGTCGGTCTGGTCGCGGCGGCGCGCGGTGCCATCGGCGGGCCGGCGCTGCTCGACCTCGCCGACGACCAGGCGGAGCTTGCCCTCGCCATCGAGGCCGCCGGCGCGCAACGGCTCAGGCGCTTCACGCGCATGACACTCGGCACGCCGCTGCCCGGCGCGCCCGGGCTGCTCGTCGCCATGGCCGGGCCCGAGTTCGGTTGACGCTGCGGCGCCATCGCCGCACCATCCCGGTAACTGCCGGGTTACCGCACCACGGGAGAGGACGGACCAGAATGACCATCGCACGCAGGACCTTGCTCGCCGCCGGCGCGGCAAGCCTCGCCATGCCCGGCATCGCACGCGCGCAGGGCGCGTGGCGGCCCGAACGACCGGTCACGATCATCGTGCCCTGGGCGGCCGGCGGCTCCACTGACCAGATGGTGCGCCTCGTCGCGCCGGAGCTCGAGGCCGCGCTCGGCCAGCGCTTCGTGGTGGTGAACCAGCCCGGCGCCTCGGGCTCCATCGGCACGCGCAACGCCCTCGCGGCGGAGAAGGACGGCTACACCTGGGCCGCCGGCGCGGCGGTGGATGTGGGCTGCTACAAGGTGCTCGGACTGCTCGACACGATGCTGGCGGACTGGAACCTGTTCTTCGCGGTGGCGAATGTGAACATCCTCGTCGCCAATCCGCAGGCCGGCATCCGCGACTTCGGTGCCGCCATGGAGGCCTTCCGCAGCCGCGGCGCCAGCCTCGCGGTTGCGACGGCGGGCGTGAGCTCGGCCGGGCACAACATGATGTCCGCGGTCAAGGCCGCGACCAACATCAACTACCGCCACGCCACCTATGACGGCGGCAACCCGGCGATGATCGCGACCGTCAGCGGCGAGACGCCGATGGGCGCCGTGCTGCTGGTGGAAGCCGCCGAGATGATCCGCGCGCGCCGCCTGATCCCGCTGGCGGTCCAGGCCGAGCAGCCGGTGACGCTGCAGGGCTTCGGCGAGATCCCCTCCATCACGCGCTGGCTGCCGAACGTCCCGGCGCCGCTGAACTACTTCGGCATCTGGTGCCCGAAGGGCGTGCCGCAGAACGTGGTGGACACGATGGGCCAGGTCTGGCGCGACAAGATCGCGAACAGCCAGCGCCTGAAGGACTACGCCGCGCAGCGCGCCGCGGTCTTCGCGCCGCTCTATGGCGAGGAAGCCCACAACCAGGCCTGGAAGATGGTGCGCCAGACCGCCTGGCTCTACTTCGACGGCGGCACCGCGAAGGTGAGCCCGGACACGCTGGGGATCCAGCGGCTTTGATCCTGGGCGGGGCGCCCGCGTGACGGCGCAGCAGGCGCCGGAGGAAGAGGCGGAAAGCCCCTTCTCCGGCGACCGCGCGCCGCTGCCGCCGCGCTGGGACCTGGTCACCGCGGCGGTGCTGCTGGCTTTCGGGCTCGGCGTGATCGCGCTGGCCTGGAACATGCCGACCTTCGTCGAGCAGTCGCAGACCGGGCTGACGGCGCCGGGCATCGTGCCCGGCTTCCACGCGACCGTGATCTCGCTGCTGGCGATCGTGCTCGGGCTGCGCGCGGTGCGTCGCGGCGCGCTGCGGGCGCAGTCGGCGCCGGCGTCACATGCGCGCACCGACGCGTCGCGCCTGCTGATCGCGGCGGTGCTCGGCACCGTCTACGCGGGCGTGCTGGTCGGGCGCCTGCCCTTCTGGATGGCGAGCGCGCTCTTCGTCTTCGCCTTCACCGCCATCTTCGAATGGGAGCTCGGGCCGAAGGGGAGGCCACGACGGCTGGTGGAGGCGGCGCTGATCGGGCTCGGCACCGGGCTTGCGGTGATGCTGGTTTTCGAGCGGATCTTCCTGGTGCGGCTGCCTTGACCGACCCGATCTCGATGCTGGGCGCGGGCTTCGCCCATGTGCTGCAGGGCGGCGCGATCTTCCACGCGCTGTGGGCCGTGCTGATCGGCATCGTGGTGGGCGCCCTGCCCGGCCTGACGGCGACGATGGGCGTCGCGCTGCTCACCACGCTGACCTTCAGCATGGGCCCGAACGTGGCGATGCTGGTGCTGGTCTGCGTCTATGTCGGCGCGATCTATGGCGGCTCGCGCAGCGCGATCCTGCTCAACATTCCGGGCACGCCGGCCTCCGCTGCCTCCACGCTGGATGGCTATCCGCTGGCGCGACAGGGGCTCGCGGGACGGGCGATGGGCATCTCCACGCTCGGCTCCTGGCTCGGCACGCTGTTCGGCACGATGATCCTGGCGCTCTTCGCGCCGAGCTTCGGCGAGTTCGCGTTGCAGTTCGGCAGCTACGAGATGTTCTGGGTGGCGTTGTTCGGCATCGTCATCGCCGGGTCGCTTTCCGGCGGCGATCCGCTGAAGGGCTATATCGCCGGCTTTCTCGGGCTCCTTGTCGCAACGGTCGGGCAGGAGGCGAACCACGCCTATCCGCGCTTCGCCTTCGGCAACACCGATCTCGCCGGCGGGCTCGGGCTGCTGCCGGTGCTGGTCGGCGTCTTCGGCGTGGCGGAGGTGCTGAACTCCATGCGCGGGCCGGCGGTGAAGGCCGTCAGCTCCAAGATGGACAGCGTCATCCCGCACATTCGCGACGTGACGCAATATTGGCGCACCATCCTGCGCTCCGGCGGCCTCGGCACCTTCATCGGTGCGATGCCAGGCCTCGGCGAGGACATCGCCGCCTGGACCAGCTACGCCGCGGCAAAGCGTGCGAGCGCGGAGAAGGAGAAATTCGGCAAGGGCAGCGTCGAGGGGCTGATGGCCGCCGAGACGGGCGAGAGCGCCTGCGTGCCCGGCGCCATCATCCCGGTGCTGACGCTGGCCGTACCGGGCAGTGCGCCGGCCGCCGTCCTGATGGCGGCGATGATGATCCACGGGCTCAACCCGGGGCCGATGCTGGCGATCACGGCGCCCGAGTTCATCTACCAGATCGTCGCGATGCTGATCATCGCGGACATGGTGAAGCTGGTCTATGGCCTGGTGCTGGTACGGCCGCTGCTCTGGGTGCTGCTGATCCCCCGCGCGCGGCTGATGCCGATCGTCTTCGTGCTGTGCACTGTGGGCGCCTTCGCCATCACCTCCCGCCTGTTCGACATCTGGGTGATGCTCGGCGCGGGCCTGGTCGGCTTCATCCTGCGCGAGCTTCGCTTCTCCATGGCGCCACTGGTGCTCGGCATCGTGCTGGGCGACCTGCTCGACAAGAACCTGCTGCGTGGCCTGACGCTCTCGGGCGGCGACCTGACGCCCTTCTTCACGCGCCCGATCAGCGCCGTCCTCTGCGCGCTGACGATCTTCGCGGCGCTGTGGTCGGTGCCGGGGCTGATGGGGCGGCTACTCGCCCCCTTCCGCCGCAGGCCCGCGCCGGGGTAAAGCCGCGGCAGCAGGGCCGAGGAGCAGGTGCATGAAGGTCGTGATCGTCGGCGGCGGCATCGGCGGGCTGACCGCCGCCCTCGCGCTGCAGGCGCGCGGCATCGGCTGTGAGGTGCTGGAGGCGGTGCCGCAGATCCGCCCGCTCGGCGTCGGCATCAACCTGCTGCCGCACGCGACCGCCTTCCTTGAGGCGCTGGACGTGCTGCGCCCGCTGGAAGCCGTTGCGGTTGCGACGAAGGAGGCGGCGTATTTCAACCGCTTCGGCCAGCTCATCCATGTCGAGCCGCTGGGCCGCGGCGCCGGCTACGCCACGCCGCAGCTTTCGATCCATCGCGGCGAGCTTCAGATGGTGCTGCTGGAGGCGGTGCTGCGGCGGCTCGGGCCAGGGTCGGTGCGCACCGGCACACGCTGCACGGGCCTGGAGCAGGATGCCTCGGGCGTCACCCTGCACCTGGCCGAGACCGAGACGGGCGCCGCCCTGCCGGCCGAGCGCGCGGATGCGGTGGTGGCCGCGGACGGCATCCATTCCGCGATCCGCCGGACATTCTTCCCGGACGAGCCGCCCTATCTCTATTCGGGCGTCAACATGTGGCGCGGCGTCACGCGGATGAAGCCGATCCTCTCCGGCGCGACGATGGTGCGCGCCGGCTGGCTCGCGCATGGCAAGATCGTCGTCTATCCGATCCGCGACTACCCGGACGGCACGCAGCTGATGAACTGGGTGGCCGAGATCGAGACGCCCAACTACGCCGCGAATGACTGGGCGAAGCCGGGTCGGCTGGAGGACTTCCTGCCCGCCTTCGCCGACTGGCATTTCGACTGGCTCGACGTGCCCGAGATGTTCCGGAAGGCCGAGACGGTCCTGGAATATCCGATGGTGGACAAGGACCCGCTGCCGCGCTGGAGCCATGGCCGCGTGACGCTGCTCGGCGACGCGGCGCATCCGATGTATCCGCGCGGGTCGAACGGTGCCGGCCAGGCGATCCTGGATGCGAAGGCGCTGGCGGAATGCCTCGGCGGGCACGCCGATCCGGTAGCGGCGCTGCAGGAGTACGAAACCCGCCGCCTCGGCCCCACGGCGCAGGTGGTGCGCACCAACCGTACCAGCCCGCCCGACGCGATCATCCGCGAGGTCTGGCAGCGCAGCGGCGACCGCCCCTTCGCCCGCATCGAGGACGTGATCAGCAAGGAGGAGCTGACCGCGATGCTCGAGGGCTACAAGCGCGTCGCCGGCTACGACAAGGCGGCGCTGACTCCGGGCTCATGAAGTGCTGACGCACTTCATGCTTCAGACGCCAGCGCGCCTTCGGCGCTCGGCTTCGCTGCACCTGCAGCGGGCCGCGTTCGCGGCCTCGCCCGCCTTCGGCGGGCGCATGTCGGGCCCCGACGAGTGGCGCATCAGTCCGCGCTGATCCCGGCGCGCCGGATCACATCGGCCCAGCGCGCCAGGTCGCGGCGGATCAGGGCGGCGAGATCGGCCGGCGTGCCCGGCGTCGGCACGAGGCCCTGCGCCAGAAGCTGCTGGCGCGTCGCCGGCTCGGCCAGCCAGGCGTTGAGGTCCGCGTTGACCCGGCCGACGAAATCATCCGGCAGGCCCGCCGGGCCGAGCAGCGCATACCAGAGGTCCACCAGCACGTCCGGGTAGCCGGCCTCCGCCATGGTCGGCACATCGGGCGCGCTCTCCACGCGCCGCGCGCTGCCGACGGCGAGGATGCGGATGCGGCCGTCGCGCGCGAGCGGCCCGGCGACATGCACCGGCAGCACCATCGCCGCGACACGCTTGCCGATCAGGTCCTGGATCGCGGGCGCGCTGCCGCGATAGGGCACGTGGTTCATCGGCACGTTGGCGGTCAGGCGGAACAGCTCCATCGCCAGGTGATGCGGCGTGCCGATGCCCGGCGAGGCATAGTTCGCGCCGCCGGGCTGCGCGGCCGACCACGCCGCGAAGGCGCGCGCATCGGTGGCGGGCACGTCGGGGTTCACCACCAGCACCAGGTCGCCCACGGCCAGCTTCGCGATCGGCGAGAAGCTCGCCACCGGGTCGTAGGGCACCTGGCGGAACAGGCTCGGATTCATGACGAAGGTGTTGGGCTGCATCACCAGCGTCCGCCCGTCCGGAGCGGCGCGCGCGACCGCCTGGCTGCCGATGTTGCCGCTGGCGCCGGCGCGGTTGTCCACGGCGACAGGCTGGCCGAACTTCTGCTGCAGCACCGGCGCGACGAGGCGCGCCAGGATGTCCGGCCCGGTGCCCGGCGTGAAGGGCACGACGATGGTCACGGGCCCGTCGGGGATGCGGGGCTGGGCCGCCCCCATCCGCGGCAGCGCCGCGGCCGCCAGTCCGAAGCCCGCCGCCAGCGAGAGCCTGCGCCGCGTGAGGCCGGTGGGATGCGAAGTCGCCATCTCTGTCTCTCTCCCTGCCCGGCGACGGGCGCCGGTTGGGGATGAGATGGAGGAGCGCGGCGGCGGCGTCAAACCGCCGCCGCGCGGCGTGCATCAGCGCGGCGCGGTGGTGGTGGCCGGCGCGGCGCGCTCGGCCTCTCGTGCACGCTGGGCCATCAGGGCGCCGAAGTTGCGCACCGCCTCCGGCGTCACCGTGCCCTGGCCGAGATCCAACGTGATGCGGCCGATCCGTCCGGTGAAGGCGAAGGGCACCTGGTAGTCGCGATCGTCCACGGCCGTGCCGGTGTCCATGCCGACGTCGAAGGTCTCGTCCCAGGCGAAGGTGAAGGGCGTGGTGCGCGGGATGGCGCGCTGCGCGACCTGCTGGCCGTTCACGGTCAGCGTGCCGGTGCCGCCATGCGCGAATGGGATCGGCCCCTGCATGTCGAGCACGAAGTCGTAGACGATGGTGTGCCGCCCCGCCGGCAGGGCCGGGCCTTCCCACCTCTCGCGCTGAATGTCGAGCAGGTTCATGGTGAAGACCGGCCTGCCCTGCAGCAGGTAGAGCCCCCAGCCAGCGAAGCGGCCACCCTGCGTCACCAGCACGCCGTCGGCGCCGGCCGGCACCTCGACCTCTGCGGTGATGCGGAAGGAGCGGTTCAGGACGTTGGGCGCCGCATTGGCCTGGGTGCAGCAGGACGGGCCGGTATAGACGAAGTGCGTGCGTCCGGCGGCCGGGCCGGGGCGCGCGACCAGCATGCCGGCCAGCCCGTTCCCATTCAGCGGGAAGACCTGGTTGCGCGTCGCCTCGATGGTGAAAAGCTCCTGCAGCATCCGCAGCCGGTCCGGCTGCTGCGCAGCAAGGTTGTTGTTCTGCGTCGGGTCCGCCCGCAGATCGTAAAGCTCCCAGCGGTAGCCGTTCATCGCGTCCTCGGGGCGCGGCGCGGTGCCCTCCCAGGGCGGGGCGGGCGGCGTCGTGCTGGCGATCCAGCCATCGTGGTAGATCGCGCGGTTGGCCATGATCTCGAAATACTGCGTCCGGCGCGTGGACGGCGCGTTGGCCGCCGCCTGCGGGAAGCTGTAGGCCATCGAAGTCCCGGCCATCGGCCGTTGCGTGATGCCGTTGACCGAGCGCGGCTGCGGGATGCCCGCGGCCTCCAGGATGGTCGGCACGACGTCGATCACGTGGTGGAACTGGGTGCGAATGCCGCCGCGGTCGGCGATGCCGCGCGGCCAGGACACCGCCATGCCGTTGCGCGTGCCGCCGAAATGGCTCGCGACCTGCTTCGTCCAGCGATACGGCGTGCCGAAGGCCCAGGTCCAGCCGACCGCCATGTGGTTGTAGGTCTGGTCGCTGCCCCAGGCGTCGTACCACGGCATCTGCTGCTGCGCGTCCAGCGCGACGCCGTTGAAGTACATCACTTCGTTCGGCGTGCCGTTGACCGAGCCCTCGGCGCTGCTGCCGTTGTCGCCGCTGATGTAGATGATCAGCGTGTTGTCGAGCTGGCCGAGCCGCTCGACCTCGGCGATCACTCGGCCGATCTCGTGGTCGGTGTAGGCGAGGTAGGCGGCGTAGACATTGGCCTGGCGGATGAACAGCCGCTTCTCGGCGTCGCTCAGGCTGTCCCATCGGCGCAGCAGGTCGGCCGGCCAGGGCGTCAGCTGCGCATTGGCCGGGACGACGCCGAGCCGCTGCTGGTTGGCGAAGATGCGCTCACGCAGCTTCTCCCAGCCTTCGTCGAACAGGCGCATCGCCTCGATCCGCTCGATCCATTCGCGGGTCGGGTGGTGCGGCGCGTGGGTGCCGCCCGGGGCGTAGTGGATGAACCAGGGCCGGTTCGGCGCGATCTCGGTGTTGGTGCGGATGTGGTTGACGGCGTCGTCCGCCATCGCGGTGATCAGGTTCCACTCCCCCCGGGGCGTGCCGACATAGGGGTGGATCGGGGTGGTGTTGCGGAACAGGTTGCCGGGCTGCCACTGCGAGGTGTCGCCGCCGATGAAGCCGTAGAAATAGTCGAAGCCCATGCCGACCGGCCAGTTGGTGAAGGGCCCGGCGGCGGAGGCTTCCCAGGGTGGCGTGTTGTGGTTCTTGCCGAACCAGGCGGTGGCGTAGCCGTTCTCCTGCAGGATGGCGGCGACTGTCGCGGTCTCCCGCGGGATGACGGAGTTGTAGCCGGGGAAGCCCATCGAGAGTTCGCTGATGTTGCCGAAGCCGACCTGGTGGTGGTTGTGGCCGGTCAGCAGCGCGGCTCGCGTCGGCGAGCAGAGGGCGGTGGTGTGGAATTGCGTGTAGCGCAGGCCGTTCTGGGCGACGCGGTCCAGCGTCGGCGTCGGGATCACGCCGCCGAAGGTGGAGGGCGCGGCGAAGCCGACGTCGTCGGTCAGGATCAGCAGGACATTCGGCGCGCGCTCGGGCGGCATGACCTGCGGGGGCCAGGCCGGCTGGCTGTCAACGAGGTTCGGCATGATGACGCCGCTGAAGGGCGGCGTCGGCGTGGGCAGTTGCAATCCCTGCGGTGTCATCACCGCGTCCGGCGAACCCGGGGTGCCGCGCACGACCTGCGCGGATGCCGCCAAGCCGAACGCCAATGACGCCGCCGCGGAGAGAAGGGCGCTGCGCGCAAGCTGCTTCCTGAATGCCACGTTACTCTCCTGTCGGCCGCAGCATCGCCCGCCAGCCGGGCGCCGAGGATGGAGTATTCGACCGTCAGTGCACCGGGTCAGCCGGCCACGCTATCCGAAACGGGCAATTACCAGAGCTGGGGGGGGCCGGGGCGGCGCGCGCCGCGCCGCTATGCATAATGTTCGACTTGCACCCACGCCGCCGAACCGGCGGACGTGCCTCAGGCGGCGCGCCGCGTCCGGCCTTCTCCGCCCGGCGCGCGGGCCGATGCCCCGGCCAGGGTCTCGGAGGGTGTCTCGCCGAACAGCTGTCGGTAATCGCGAGCGAAATGGCCCAGATGCCAGAAGCCGTGCGAGAGGGCGATGGACTTCACCAGCGCGTGGCCAGCGTCCGACCTCCGCAGGGCGCCCCGGACCAGCGCAAGTCGCCGCACCTTCAGATAGGTCTGCGGACTGAGCCCCGTGACGCCGATGAAGGCGTCGTGCAGCTTGCGCAGGGACACGCCCAGCGCCGCGCACAGCTCCTCCCGATAGACGGGACGATGGATGTTGGCGCGAAGGTAGTCCTCCGCCAGCCGCACGACACGTTGTGCCTCCCGCGCCGCACGGGGCCGCGGCAGCAGTGTCACGCCGGTCGCCAGCGCGTCGATCAGCGTGTCCACGAGCGAGAGGGCCATGTTCTCGGCACAGCCGGGCTCGGACAGGACGTCGGGCGGGCGCTCGGCATAGTCCGCCGTGGCGAGGCAGATGCGGAGCAGTTCGGCATGCGCGGTCTCCGAGACCTGCAGCACCGACGCCTGCGCCGGAAAGGTGAGGGCGGGGCTGGCGAGTTCCAGCCAGGCCCCCATGCGCTCGAGCGGCACCGCCAAGGCGATCCACTCATGCCGCGCGGAACAGGTGCCGCGGAACTCCAGCCCGCCCGGCACCAGAAGCGCGTCCGCGTGGTGCACCTCCGCGCCGTTGAGGCGACCGATGCCTTGCGGGTAGTGGAACGGCAGCAGAAGGGTGCCGAGCCCGGGATGCATCGCGCCGAGCATGGCGTGGCCCGTGCTGTCCCCGTGCTGCACGACCATGTCGGCGACACGGAGCCGGCGCAGGCCCGCGCGGAAGGACCTGCCCGGCACCGGCAGGAACTCGAACGTTCCCCCGACGATCGCCGCGGCGTGCTCCTCCACCTCCTGCGTGGCATGCACCGCGGCATCGACCGGGGACTGCTCAACAAGGCGCAAGCGCGATCAACCTCCGGGTTCGCCCGAACAGGATAGCGCGGGCCGATGCGGTCAAGAAAGGGACTCGCTAATCTCTTGCGGCCCGGCGGGCATCGGGGATTCCTCCGGGCCGCGGCTTCATGCGCGAGGACTTATCATGACGGTTCGGACAGCGACGCGACGGCCGGACAGTGCCTCGCCACGGAAGATTGCCAACCTGACGATCGGGGGCGCGCTGCTCGCAGGGCTGTTCGGCGCGGCCCAGCCCGCCGTCGCGCAGACGCGGAATGACGGCTGGGAGTTCAGCCTGTCACCCTATGTCTGGTTCGCCGGCGTCAGCGGCGACGTCACCCTGCCGCGCGGCGGCAACCGCGACTTCAGCGCGGATTTCGGCGATGTCTTCGACTCGCTGAAATTCGGCGCCATGGCGACCGCCGAAGCGCGGCGCGGGCGCTTCGGCGTGGTGCTCGACTTCGTCTACCTGGAGAACGAGGAAGGCTTCAACTCGCCGCGCAGCATCGCGGTGCGCGGCGGCGACACCCGCCTGACCACGACGGAGCTCTCCGTGGTCGGCCTGTTCCGCGCGGTGGAGCAGCCGGGCTACTGGCTGGATGTCGGCGGCGGCCTCCGCGCCTGGTGGCTGGACACCGATGTCAGCGCGAACCAGGGGCTGCTCGCCGGTCGTTCCGCCAGCGCGTCTTCCAACTGGGTGGATCCGCTAATCGCCGCGCGCGGCCAGGTGCGGCTGAGCGAGGCCTTCTCGCTGACCGCCTATGGCGACGTCGGCGGCTTCGACACCGGCTCCAAGCTGACCTGGCAGGCGATCGGGTCGCTCGACTGGCGGATCACGCCAGCCATCATCGGGCGGGCGGGCTGGCGCTACATGGCGGTGGACCGCAGCAGGGACAATGTCGAGGCGGACATCGCGATGAGCGGCCCCTTCCTCGGCGTGACCTTCCGCTTCTGAAGGCCGGGCGACCGCCGGCGCGTCAGAAGCTCATGCCAATGCCGATCGAGTAGCCGGTGATGTTGTCGTCGCCGATGAAGTAGCGGCCGATAAGCCGGACACGATTGAGGTTGATGCCCATGGCACCGAGTTCCCAACGCCCGGTGTCGAATTCGATGCCGCCGCCGAACTTGGCCGACCAGGCGAAGCCGATCGCCTCGCGCTGGTCGCCCAGATAGCTCGTCGCCGAGCCATCGAGCACCCAGCGTAGCGGGCGGCCGAAGACTTCCCGCCCCGTCGGCCACCGGTAGCGGGCCCAGAGCCCGATGGTTTCGGCCGTCGAGCTGCCCGTTGCGGCAGGCAGCGTGTCACCGAAGGTCTCGAGGCGGAGCTGCGTGTAGCGAAGCTCGACGTCGATGTCGCGCTCCGGCCGATAGTCGTAATAGGCGAGCATCAACGCCCCGCCGACGCCCCAGACATTCACGTGCCGGTCGGTGAGCGCGGCGATGTCCAGATCGGTGCGGTATTTGATGAATTGCGCGAACAGGCTGGCGTCGCCCGCGGCGTAGCCGCCGGCAAAGTTCACGATCGGGCGCAGCCAGAGATTTTCAGCAATTCGGATATCGTATCCGATACCCACCGTCGTCGTGAAGTTGTTCCAGCGCAGCGGCGTGCGGCGCGTGCCCGTTCCCGAGAAGACCGCACGCGGATCATAGCGGGCGTAGCCGCCATAGATCTCGGTGAACAGCGGGAAGGCCTCGCTCCAGGTGAAGCCGAAACCGAACTGGCTGAGCGTGAGGGTCGTATCGGCTCCGTCGTCGCTGCCGCCGCTGACGGTGCTTCGATCCACCTGCACGGCATTGGCCGAGCCATCCGGCACCATGCTGTATCCCATGAGGCCGAGCACGCCGCCGGGCCGGGCGCGCAGCGAAGACCGCAGCGCCTCCAGCCGCCCTGCGAGCTCGTCCCGGATGTCGCCGAGGCCGGTGCCGCCGCCGACAGGCTGCGCACACAGGGGGAAGGTCGGCAGGAGCACCGCCAGCGGCAGGGCCAGCGCGGAAGCGCGGAGAGGCCCGGCACGAACGCCGAGTCGCAAAGGTTCCGTCCCCTTTGGAATGCAGGGGGGAGTGTGTCCGAGCCGCAGGCATCAAGCAACATCCGGCCAGGCGCCGTAGGCTGCGCGCCCGGCCATGCGGCGCCGGCTGCGCCGCGCGGCCGGCGCGCCTACACCGCAAAGAAGGGAGTCTCGTCCGTCCCGCGCAAGCGGATGTCGAAGCGGAAGACGCGCAGCCCGTCCTCCTCGCCAGCCGGATCAGCCAGCAGCAGCGGCCTGCGACCGGACGGCACCAGCGCAAGCACAGGGTCGGCGGCGAGCTCCTCCGCGGCGCGCGGGAAGAAGAGCGTGGTCAGCACGCGCCGCATCAGCCCGCTGCCCAGCAGCGTGACATTCGCATGCGACGCGCGCGGGCCGAGCTGATCCGCGAAGCGGCCCGGCAGCACGGTGCGGAAGGCGTAGCGGCCATCCCCATCGGTGCGCGCACGGCCCCAGAACAGAAAGTCCGGATCCGCATCCGCATCGCCGGCGAAGCGGCCCGCCGCGTCGGCCTGCCAGAGTTCCAGCACGGCGTTCACGCAGGGCAGCCCGCCTTGGCGCGTCACGCGGCCGCGCAGCAGGATCGCCTCACCGCGCCGCGTCGGCGCGGCCTCGGCCGAGACGCGTGTCAGGTCATGGTCGGCGGGACCGAAGAACTCCGCGGGAAAGAAGGGCCCGATGGTCTGCTGCGAGGTCGGGAACATCCTCATGCCTCCGGCGTCGCGTGGCGGCCGCGCAGCACGATGTCATGCGTGAAGCCGAGGAAGAAATCGCCGACCGAGGGCGGCGGCAGGAAGCGCGCGATCATGCGCGACCGCGCGGCGCCATCGGGGATCGCGTTCAGGATGCGGTCCAGCGCGTTCAGCGGCTCGCCGGGGAAATACATCTGCGTCACCAGCCGCGAGAGGCAGGACGGCCCATGCACCGAGAAATGCAGGTGCGGCGGGCGCCACCAGGTCTCCTGCACCGGCACGGCATAGGCGCCGGGCTTGATCGTGGTGAAGGCGTAGCGCCCATCCTCGTCGGTCAGCGCGCGTCCATGCCCCGTAAAATTCGGATCGAGCGGCGCGGCGCTGCCGTCATTGGCGTGGGCATAGCGCCCGGCGGCATTGGCCTGCCAGAGTTCCACCACGGCACCGGCCACCGGCCGCCCCGCCTCGTCGAGGATGCGGCCGCCGATCTGCATGAGCTGCCCGATAGCAGGCCGTCCGGGCGTCGCCTCCGCCAGGTTCACCGCACCGGGCACGAGCTTGCGGTGCAGCCTGACTGGCCCCGCCATCTCCGTACGGCCCGCCGGGCGCGGCAGCAGCGGCTGCGCCGGCGTGTGCGTCCAGGTGTTCGGATAGCCGGGAACCGGCACCTCGGGCTCGATGCCCTCGGGAAGCGCCGTCATGCGCCTGCTCCTTCGCGGTCCTGCGCGAGGCGCGCGAGGATTTCGGGCATCCGCGCGGCGGCACCGGCCTGCAGGCTCTGGAACAGGCTGTTGCCATGCGCATCAATGCCGACGGTCAGCGGGCCGAGCCCTTCGACCCCGAGGCGCACCAGGCGGTAATGCGCGACCAGGTCGTTCCACGCGACCTCCTTCACCGCGCGGATGGCTGCCGTGTGCAGCGGCGCGCCGCCGCCGAGGAAGGAGAGGTAGACGCAGCCGACCTCCTGCATGGCCGCGACGCAGCCCGCATCGAGCCCCCCCTTCCCGCCCACCGCCGTCAGCCCGTAGTGGCGGATCAGCCGCGGCATCAGCGCATTGAAGCGCGTGCTGGTGGTGGGGTTCATGTAGAGGACCTCCAGCCCGCCATCCGCCGTGTCGCGGCTGTAGGAACCCAGATGCAGCAACGATCCGCCGGCGATCGCGATGGGCGGCGCCGCGTTGCGCTCGGCGCAGTCCAGCAGGCGCAGATGAGTCGGCAGCCCGGCAGTGATGACGATCTCGCCCTCCACCAGGATCACGTCGCCGGCGCGCAGGCTGCGCGCATCGGCCGGCGACATCGGGAAGCGCATGCTTCGCATCCGATTCAGACCTTCGGTGCTCGTCGCCTCCGGCGCCTCCGCCCTTCGGTCATCGGAAGCGCTCATTCGAAGCGCTCCACGCTGCCATCGGCATGCAGGCGCGCGCGGGTACGGCGGTTGATCCAGCAGTTGAAGCAGACCGCGACGGGCGTGTAGCCGTGGCCCGCCGCGTAATCCACATGCACGGCCAGCGCGGTGGTGTCGCCGCCCGTGCCCATCGGGCCGAAGCCCGTGGCGTTCACGGCGCGCAGCAGCCGCTCCTCCATCGCCGCCAGCACGGGTTCCGGGTTCGTGCTGCCGACCGGGCGCATCGTCGCGTTGCTCGCGATCTTCGCCGCCACGTCTAAGCTGCCGCCGATGCCGACGCCGATGATCACCGGCGGGCAATGCTGCGAGCCCGCCTGCATCACCACCTTCATCACGTATTCCTCGATCTGCGCAAGCGTCGGGAAGGAGAAGGTCTCGAGCGCGGCCCAGCGGCCGGATCCGAGCGCCTTGGGCTGGCACAGGATCTCCACCCAGTCGGCGCCGCCGGCGACATCCCAGGTGATCAGCGGCATGTCCTTGCCCTTGTAGCCGCGCTCGTTCGTCAGCGGGTTCGTCACATGCTTGAGCAGCGGCGGGCTGATGCGCTCGACCAGCTCGTCGAAGCCGTCGCCGATCGCCTGCTTGATGTCGCCGTCGAGTTGCGCCGCCGTGCCGATGGTCACATGATAAACCGGCACGCCGGCATCGGAGCAGACGAAGCGCTCATCCTGCTCCGCGCGGCGCGCGCTGCCCAGCATCATGCGCAGGATCTGCCGCGCGCCCTCCTGCGTCTCGCGCGCAAGCGCCGCTTCCAGCCCGGCCTTGGTGTCGTCCGGCACCTTGCGCAACGACCAGTCGTAGAGCTGCGCCGACAGCGCCTTCACCGCCGCATAGGTGATCGGCATGCACGCCCGTCCCCGAAGCCGGCGGGAGCTTAGGGCTGGACCGTGCCGGGGAAAAGGGCTTAAGTCATAAAGCTGACCTTTCGGCCGATCAGGGGAGGACGCGCGGAGCGCATGATGAAGCTGCACTGGTCGCCGCGCTCGCCCTACGTGCGCAAGGTCATGGTCGCTGCGCATGAGCTCGGCCTCGCCGACCGCATCCGCACCGTCCGCACCGTGGTCGCCATGCGCAAGCCGGCGCGGGAACTGCTGCCGGAGAACCCGCTGGGAAAAATCCCGACGCTGGTGCTGCAGGACGGGACGATCCTCTACGACAGCCAGGTCATCATCGAGTATCTCGACAGCCTGGCGGGCGGCGGAAAGCTGATCCCGGCCGGCGGCGCGGCGCGCTGGCAGGAATTGCGGCGGCACGCGCTGCTGGACGGCTTCCTCGACCTGCTCATCCTCTGGCGAAACGAGCGCGACCGTCCGCAGCCCCTGCCCGACCTGATCGAGGCCTTCGCGCTCAAGACCGACGCCGTGCTACCGGCGATCGAGGCCGAGATCGAGGCGATCGCGGCGGCTCCCCTCGGGCTGGCGCAGATCACCGCGGCGGTCGCGGGTGCCTATATGGATTTCCGCTTCGGCGATCTCGGCTGGCGGGCACGCTGCCCGCGCTTCTCCGCCTGGCAGGAGGGCTTCGCGCGGCGGCCGTCCATGATTTCCACGCCGATCGTGGACGCCTGACGCGCATGCCCGGACCGCTTTCGCATATCCGCGTGCTGGACCTCGGCCGCATCATGGCCGCGCCCTGGGCGACGCAGATCCTGGCCGATCTCGGCGCGGACGTGATCAAGATCGAGCGGCCGGGCGCGGGCGACGACACGCGCGCCTGGGGCCCGCCCTTCCTGAAGGCGGAGGACGGCACGCCGACGAAGGAAGCCGGATACTTTCTCGCGGTGAACCGCGGCAAGCGCAGCGTCACGCTCGACATCGCAAAGCCGGAGGGCCAGGCGATCGTGAAGCGTATCGCGGAAACCGCCGACGTGGTCGTGGAGAATTTCAAGGCTGGCGCGCTGGCGAAATACGGCTTGGATGCGGCCAGCCTGCGAGCGCAAAAACCGTCGCTGATCTACTGCTCCGTCACCGGCTTCGGCCAGGACGGGCCGCGGCGCGACCAGGCGGCCTATGACTTCATGATCCAGGCCATGGGCGGGCTGATGAGCGTGACCGGCGAACGCGACGGCGCGCCGCAGAAGGTCGGCGTGCCCATCGTGGACCTAATGACCGGCATGTACGCGACCGTCGCGATCCTCGCCGCGATCGCGAACCGCGAGCGCACCGGCCAGGGCGAGACGATCGACCTTGCCATGCTCGACGTGCAGGCAGGCTTCCTGGCGAACCAGGCGATGAACTGGCTGGTCGGCGGCAAGGTGCCGCACCGCGCGGGCAACCGCCATCCGAACATCCAGCCGCAGGATGTGTTCCCGGCGAAGGACGGCCACATCGTGCTCGCGGTCGGCAATGACGGACAGTTCGCGAAGCTGTGCGAGGCGATCGGCCGACCGGACTGGGCCGCGGATCCGCGCTTCATGAAGAACCAGGATCGCGTGCGGCACGAAGCGGCGCTGACGCCGCTGCTCGCGGACCGGTTCCGCGACTTCACCCGCGCGGAGCTGACCGCGCTGCTCGACGCGGCCGGCGTGCCATGCGGCCCGATCAACAGCGTGCCGGACGTCTTCGCCGATCCGCAGGTGCTGCATCGGCAGATGCTGCGCGAACTGCCGCATCCGCTGGCCGGCCGCGTGCAGCAGGTGGTCAACCCGATCCGGCTGCAGGACGCGCCGCTGACCTTCGAGACGCCGCCGCCGACGCTCGGCCAGCACACGGCCGAGGTGCTGGGCGAACTCGGGATCAGCGATGCGGAGCGCGCGGCGCTCCGGGATTCAGGGGTGATCTGATGGCGCCGCGCATCCCCCTGCCCGGTCGCGAGGATCTGGACGCGGCGCAGCGCGAGGTCTGGGACCGCGTCGTCTCGGGCCCGCGCGGCCAGGTGATCGGCCCGTTGCGCGCCGCGATCCACAACGCCGAGCTTGCCGGCCGCTGGTCCGCGCTGGGCGAGGCGCTGCGCTTCAACACCTCCCTGCCGAAGCACCTTTCCGAGCTTGCCATCTGCGTCACCGGGCGTCGCTGGAGCAGCCAGGTGGAGTGGTTCGTCCATGCCCGCGTCGCCGCCGAGTCCGGCATCGCGCCCACGGTGCTGGATGCGATCCGCGACGGCCGCGCGCCGGAGTTCAACGATGCGCAGGAGGGCGTGGTCTACGACTTCGCGCGCGAGCTGCAGGCCGATGGCCGCGTCTCGGACGCGACCTACGCTGCCGCACGCGAGGCCTTCGGCGTGAAGGGCGTGGTCGAGCTGACGGCGCTGATCGGCTACTACACGATGGTCTCCATGACGCTGAACGCGCATGGCATCCCGCTGCCGGATGGCGAGCCGGATCCGCTCACCGCGCCGTCGCGCGGCTTGTTCGACCTGCCGGAACGCGGGCGGTGACGGAGCGCGTCGCGGCGCCCGACGTCTCGCGCACGCGGCATGCGGTGCCGGCGGGCGCCTGCGACTCGCACACCCATGTCTTCGACGCGCGCTTCCCGAACGGCCCCTCGCCCTACGCGCTGCCGCTGGCATCGCTGGAGGTACACCAGGCGATGCGGGCGAGACTGGGCTGCGCGCGAGCCGTGCTGGTGCAGCCCGCGCCCTATGGCCGCGATCCCGCCTGCCTGCTGGATGCGCTCGCGCGCGACCCCTCGCTGCGCGGCGTGATGATCGCCGACGAGACGGTGACCGACGCGACGTTGGAAGCCTGGCACGCGGCCGGCGTGCGCGCGCTCCGCTTCACGGAGATGCGCGCGCCGGGCGGCAGCGGGCGCTATCCGGGCGCGATTGGCGTCAATGCACTGCAGCAACTCGCGCCACGGCTGCGCGCGCTTGGCTGGCAGGCGCATCTCTGGGCGGAAGCCTCGCAATGCGAGGCGTTGCTGCCGAGCCTCGCGAAGCTCGGCGTGCCGCTGGTGGTGGATCACCTCGCGATGCCGCGGGGCGCCGAGGACCCGGGCTTCGACAGCATCCTCGGCCATCTGCGCGATGGGCATCTCTGGGTGAAGCTCACACTCTGCCGCGTGCCGCGCGCGGGCGGGATCGAGACGCTGCGGCCGTTGCAGGACAGGCTGCTGGCCGCCAATCCGGATCGCCTGCTCTGGGGGTCGGACTGGCCGTATGTGCGCATGGCGCCCGCCCCGGATGCCGGCGCGATGCTCGACCTGTTCCTGGACTGGACGAAGGACGAGGACCTCGTACGGCGCATCTTGGTGGAAAACCCGACCCGGCTCTTCGGCTTCGACGACTGACAAAAGGGAGGACAACCATGATCACCCGCAGGACAACCCTGGCCGCAATGGCCGTGCCGGCCCTGGCCCGCAGCGCCAGGGCGCAGGCCTTTCCCGACCAGCCGCTGCGGATGATCGTGCCCTTCGCCGCGGGCGGGCCTGCAGACCTCATCGCGCGCACCGTGTCCCGCGTCATGTCTGACCGCCTCGGCAAGCCCGTCGTGGTGGAGTCGCGCGCCGGCGCGGGTGGCTCCATCGGCGTGGATGTCGTGGCGAAGTCCCGGCCGGACGGGCATACGCTTGTGCTCGCCTCCTCCGGCGCGATCGTCATCCTGCCGCATATGCGCAGCAACATGCCCTACGATCCGCTTCGCGACCTCACCCCGATCACGCAGGTGCTGGCGGTGCCGCAGATCGTCTCCGTCTCGCCCGGCCTCGGCGTACGCAACCTCGCCGAGTTGGTTGCCATGGCGAAGGCGCTGCCCGGGCAGCTTTCCTTCGGCTCGGCCGGCATCGGCTCCTCGCTCCACATGGCGGGCGAGCTGCTCAAGCTGCGCGCCGGCATCGACATCGTCCATGTCCCCTATGGCGGCGCGGCACCGGCGGTCACCGACCTGCTCGGCGGGCGCATCCAGATCCTGGCGGCCGACGTGCCGGCGCTGCTCGGGCAGGTGCGCGCCGGCGCGTTGCCGGCGCTCGCGGTCACCTCGCGGGAGCGGTTGGCCATCCTGCCTGATGTGCCGACGGCCATCGAAGCCGGCGTCCCGGGCATGGTCAGCGAGACCTGGTACGGCATCTTCGGCCCCGCCGGCATTTCGGAAGAGCGTGTCGGGATCCTCGTCGATGCCGCGCGGGGCGCGCTGCAGGATGCGGAGGTGCAGCGCGTGCTGTCCGGCCAGGGCGGCCGGATTGTCGGCAGCACGCCGACCGAGTTCGTCGCCTTCATCCGCGAGACCTACGCCACCTGGGGCGAGGTGGTGCGCGCAACCGGTGCGAAGCTGGAGTAGGCATGATGCGACGCCGGCACCGTTCTGCCGCGGCCGTCGCGCCGGCGGCCGAGAGCGCGCGCTGGAAGCAGGTGATCGAGGCAGCGGGGATACGGGTGAAATGAGCGACGCCTACGAGACGCTGCGGCTGGAGGTGGCCGGCTACGTCGCCACCGTCACGCTGGACCGCCCGCCCGTCAACGCGATGAACCGCGCGATGCGGGAGGAGATCGTGCGCGTGTTCGACGCGCTGCACGACCGCGAGGATGTGCGCGCGGTGGTGCTGACCGGCGCCGGCAAGGCCTTCTGCGCCGGCGCCGACCTCAAGGAGCGCCCGAACATCGCCGGCGATCCCGGCGCCTATCCGCGGCACAACCGCCTGACACGCGCCGTTTTCGACAGCGTGATGGAATGCGGCAAGCCGGTGATCGCGGCGGTGAACGGCCTCGGCATCGGCGCGGGCTGCGTGCTCGCCCTTTCGGCGGACATCATCCTCGTCGCGGAGGACGCCTACCTGTCCATGACCGAGGTGGATGTCGGCCTTGCCGGCGGCGTGAAGCATGTGCGCCGGCATCTTGGCGAATCCGATGCGCGGCTGATGATCTACACGGCGCGCCGAATGTCCGGGCCGGAGTTGCTGCGCATGAACGCGGCCTCGCTCTGCCTGTCGCGCGAGGCGCTGCTGGACGAGGCGCGGAAGATCGGCGCGGAGATCGCGGCGAAGGTGCCGCTGGCCGTGCAGGCGGCGAAGCGCAGCTTCCAGGTCACCGAATACATGCCGCTGCACGAGGGCTACCGCTTCGAGCAGTCGCAGACCGTCGCACTGGCCTCCACCGAGGACACGCAGGAAGCCTGGCGCGCCTTCGCGGAGAAGCGCAAGCCGGTGTTCAAGGGCCGCTGACATGACGGGGCGCGAGGCGATCCTGCTGCTCTGCCCCATCCCGGCTGACCTGCGGGCGGCACTGGCCGAGCGCTTCGACCTGGTGGAGGACAAGCCGGCGGACGGCCCGCGCCCCGGCTTCCGCATCGCCGTCTGCACCGCGATGCATGGCGCGGGCGCGGCGCAGTTCGACAGGCTCCCCGACCTGAGGCTGCTCTCGAGCCAGGGCACGGGGCTCGAGCGCATCGACCTTGGCGCCGCCGCGCGGCGCGGCATCGCGGTGGCCTACACGCCCGACGTCATGACGGAGGACGTGGCGGATGCCGCGATCGGGCTGATGTACGGCGCCGCGCGGCTGGTGGCCGAAGCCGACCGCTTCGTGCGCGCCGGGCGTTGGGGCAAGGAGCGGATGCGCCCTTCCACCAGCCTGCACCGCAAGACCGCCGGGATCGCCGGGATGGGCAAGATCGGCCAGGCCATCGCACGGCGCTGCGCGGGCCTCGGCATGACCGTGCTCTGGACCGGCCCGCGCGAGAAGCCTGATCTGCCCTACGGCTTCGTGCCCTCGGTGCTGGCGCTTGCGGAGCGATCCGACGTGCTGATCCTGGCGGTGCCGGGCGGCAAGGACACGGACCGCATGGCGGACGCCGCCGTGCTGCGGGCGCTCGGGCCCCGCGGCGTGCTGGTGAACATCGCGCGCGGCGGCGTGGTGGACGAGCTGGCGCTACTGGATGCGCTGGAGACGGGCGCGATCGCCGGCGCGGGGCTCGATGTCTTCGCGACGGAACCGGCGCTCGACCCGCGCTTCCTGGCTCTGGAGAACGTCGTGCTCGCGCCGCACTCGGCCTCCATCACGGTGGAAACGCGCGCGGCCGTGGTCTCCCGCATCGTCTCCGACATCGAGGCTTTCCGCGCCGGCCGCGACTTCCTGGACGCGGCCGCGGGCGCCGGATAAGCATCGGTCATGTCCTCGGCCATCCGTGCCACGCCCGCGATCGACCTCAGCCGCAGCGCGGTGTCGCGCTACATCCAGCTCGCCACGCTGTTCCGTCGCCGGATCGAGCAGGGCGCCTGGAAGCCCGGCGCGCAGATCCCGACGGTGGATGACCTGGCGGCGGAATGCGGGGTCGCGCGCGCCACCATCCGCCAGGCGCTGGACCAGCTGGAGGCCGAGGGGCTGATCGAGCGCTTCCGCGCCAAGGGTACCTTCGTGCGCGCCGCGCCCGCCGCGAACCGGCTCTGGTGCGAAGTGGAGACGGACTGGTCCGGCCTGCTGCGCTCCCGCGAAGGGGCGGAGATCGAGACGCTGTCCATCCGCGAGAAGCTGCCCGCGACCGCCGTGCCGCCTGCGGAGATCGGCCGGCCCGCCGCGCTCTACCGCCACTTCCACCGCCGCCACTGGCGCGACGGCCAGCCCTTCCTGCTGGCCGATGTCTATCTCGACGAGCGGCTGGCGCCGAAGGTGACGGAGGAGGACCTGCGCACCAAGACCGCGCTGAAGCTGGTGGCGAGCCTGCCCGGCGTGCGGATCGGCGATGCGCGGCAGACGCTGACCATCGGCACCGCGGATGTCGAGACGGCGGCGGCGCTGCGGGTTCCGCTCAACGCCCCGGTCGCGCATGTGCGCCGCGCCGCGGTGGATCAGCGCGGCGTGCTGGTGATGGTGGCCGACGGCATCTACCGCGGCGACGTGGTGCGGATCGACATCAAGCTCCGGTAGAATTCAGGACTCCGCCTCGCTCTCCGTCGCCAGGAAGCGGCGGCGATGCAGTGCGGCGGAGCCGAAGGCGTTCGCCAGCACCATCGCCTTCCGCGTGAACAGGCCGACATCGTATTCGTCGGTGTAGCCGATGGCGCCGTGCAGCTGCACGGCGGCGCGGGTGACGAGCATCGCCGCCTCCGCCGCGCGCGCCTTGGCGCGGGAGACAGCGGCCTGGCGCTGCGTGTCGGTGCAGCCGGCATCGAGGGTCGCGGCCGTGGCTTCGACGCTGGCGCGCGTCAGCGCGATCTGGATGCGCAGGTCCACCGCGCGATGCTGCAGCGCCTGGAAGCCGCCGATGGGGCGGCCGAATTGCTGGCGCGTGCGCAGATAGTCCAGCGTCATTGCGAAGACGCGCTCCATGACGCCGAGAAGGTAGGCGGCCGTCGCCAGCGCCGCCTCGTCCAGCGCCCGTGGCAGGGCGTCGCCCAGGCCGCCGAGGCGGCGGGTCGCGCCGGACCGCAGCGTCGCGACATGGCCGCCATCCTGCAGCATCGAGACGTCAAGCATCGGCGCTTCCGCCAGGTGCAATGCCAGGCCGTTGCCGTCATGGATCGGCAGCAGGAAACCCTGCGCCGCGCGCGCCGCCGGCACGAACAGCCGCGCCGCGCCGGGCGTGCCGGGCGCCTCCAGCGCATCAGGCCGTTCCTGCCAGGCCGTCGCGACGAAGCACTCGCCGGACAGCAGCGACGCCAGGTGATCCTCCGCGCCGACCGTCAGCAGCAGCGCGGCCGAAAGCTGCGCCGGGATCAGCGGTTCCGGCACGAGGGCGCGGCCGAGTTCCTCCGCCAGCGCGCAGCATTCGGCCATGCCAAGGCCGATGCCGCCCGCCTCCTCCGGCAGGCGCAGGCCGATCCAGCCCAGCTCGCCCATGCGGCGGAGCACCGCGGGATCGTGCCCGGCCTCGGTGAAGCGCAGCGCGCGGACGCGCCGCAGATCCCCGCCCGGCGGCGCGATCGCGGCCGCGCTGTCGCGGATCATCCGCAGCGAGTCCATCCGCGCGGCGTGGGCTTCGGCCTCGGTCACGGGCCCTCTCCCAGCCAGTCGCGCAGCACCTCCTCCGTGTGCTCGCCGAGGTCGGGCGCGGGCCGCGTGTAACGCGGCGGCGTTTCCGAGAAGCGGATCGGATTGGCGATTATTGGCGCGCCATTACCCTCCACCTGCGTGAAGACGCCGCGATGGCGCACCTGCGGGTCTTCCGCGACCGCGCCGAAATCGTTGATGGGACCGGAAGCGACGCCGACCGCGTTCAGCGCATCCATCCATTCCCGCGCCTTGCGTGCGCGCAGCGCCTGCTGCAGCAGCGGCAGCATCTCCGCCTTGTGCGCCATGCGCTGGCGGTTGGTGGCGAAGCGTGGGTCGCCGGGCATGTCGGGCAGGCCCAGGACGCGGCAGAACTGCGCGAATTGCCGGTCGTTGCCGATGGCGACCATCAGCGGCCGGTCCGCGGTCTCGAAGGCCTGCCAGGGCGTGTTGATCTGGCTGGCCGCGCCGGCGCGCACCGGCATCCTGCCGGAGACCAGCCAGTTCATCGCGATATGCGAGTGCGCGGCGATCTGCGCATCGAGCAGCGCCAGGTCGATGTGCTGCCCGCGGCCGGAGACGGTGTCGCGGTGATGCAGCGCGGCCAGGATCGCGATGGCGGCGTAGAAGCCGGCATTGATGTCGGACAGGCTGTAGCCCGCCAGCACCGGGCCGGCGCCGGGCGTGCCATCCGGCTGGCCCGTCACGCTAATCAGCCCGCTCATCGCCTGGAAGATCGGATCGTAGCCGGGCAGCGGCGCATAGGGTCCGTCCTGGCCGAAGCCGGTGATCGAGCAATAGACCAGGCGCGGGTTGACGGCCGAGAGCGCGGCGTAGTCGAGCCCGTATTTCGCCAGGCCGCCGGCCCGAAAGTTCTCCAGGAACACATCGGCCTTCGCCGCCAGCGCGCGCAGCCTCGCCTGGCCTTCCGGCGTCGCGATGTCGAGCGCGATACTGCGCTTGTTGCGGTTCATCGCGAGGAAGGAGGAAGTGGCGCCGACCTCCCTGCCCTCCGCGTCGCGCGCGCGGAAGCCCATACGGCGCACGTCGTCACCCGTGCCCGGCTGCTCCACCTTCACCACGTCGGCGCCGAAATCGCCCAGCATCTGCGCCGCCCAAGGGCCGGCGAAGACGCGCGTCATGTCCAGCACGCGGATGTTCGGCAGCGCGCTCATGCCGGCAGGTCCAGCAGGCCGCGCGCGAGCGTGTTGCGCAGGATCTCCGAACTGCCGCCGAAGATCGTCGTCGGACGCGCGAGAAGGAACTGTCCCGCCGGGTGCAACGCATCCTCCATCGGGTCCAGCAGCCCGGCATGGCCGCCGGCCAGTTCCAGCATCGCATCGGTGATGCGCTGGTAGAGCTCGGTCTGCACGATCTTCAGGATCGCGACATCGGGGCCGAGCGTCTCGCCGCGGCGGAGCGCCGCGGTGAAGCTCTCATACAGCGCCTTGAGGTCCGCGAGCTCCAGCCGGAAGCGCGCATACTGGTCGAGGAACACGGGGTCCTCGGCGCGCCCCATCCGCTGCGCCAGACGCATCAGCGCAGCGAGGCCATTGGCCGAAAGCCGCGGCGAGCCGATGGCGACTCGCTCGAAGCCGAGCAGCGCCTTGGCATAGGTCCAGCCCCTGTTGACCTCGCCCACCAGCATGTCCTTGGGCACGCGGACATCGTCGAAGAAGACCTCGCAGAACTCGTCATGCAGGTCGAGATTGAGGATCGGCCGGATGGAGAGGCCCGGGCTGTCCGTTGGCAGCAGCAGGAATGAGATACCCTCCTGCTTCTTCGCGCCGCGGTCCGTGCGCGCCAGCACGAAGATCCAGTTGGCGTCGTTCGCGAAGGTCACCCAGGTCTTCTGCCCGTTGAGTACCCAATGGTCGCCGGCATCCGCCGCCTCCAGCCGCAGCGCGGCCAGGTCCGATCCGGCATTCGGCTCGGAATAGCCCTGCGCCCAGATGTCCTCGCCCGAGAGGATGCGCGGCAGGAAGCGGCGCTTCTGCGCCTCGCT
The DNA here is from genome assembly GCF_003173615.1 of Falsiroseomonas bella. Lineage (GTDB taxonomy): Bacteria > Pseudomonadota > Alphaproteobacteria > Acetobacterales > Acetobacteraceae > Falsiroseomonas > Falsiroseomonas bella. Next base: position 467,068 of record NZ_QGNA01000003.1, read on the forward strand.
GCCGTGCTTCAGTAGAAGCGGCCCGAGCATCAGCACGCCCATGTCGCTGATGCGCGGGCAGCCCCAGCGCTCGAACTCCTCGATCATGATGAGCTGGCGCGTCGCGTTCAGCCCCATGCCGCCATGCGCGCGCGGCCAGGCGGGCGCCAGCCAGCCGCGGCGCGACAGGGCCAGGTACCAGGGCCGGTTCTCCCGCCAGTGCAGGCGGCGTCGCGGGAAGCGCAACTCGGGCGGCGTGTTCGCCTCGATCCAGCCGCGCACATGCGCACGGAAGGCGGCATCGTCCAGCGCATCCAGGTCTTCGAGCGTGAGCGGGGCAGGCTCGGCCATTCCTCTCCCTTCCGCCTATAGGCTAGGCTTTTCACTTAAGGGCCCGGCGCGAGGACTGTCCAGGCGGCGCGCCCTCGACAAGCGCCGGGAGCGCGAATAAGGTCATAGGACTGACCTAACGACACAAACAGGGAGGGAGGCCATGCCAGCGCACCCGTATCGCCTTGCGCGCCGCGTCGTGCTGTTCGCGGCGGCGGCGAGCCTCGCTGCACCGCGCGTGCGGGCTCAGGGCTGGCGGCCGGACCGCCCGATCCGCCTCATCGTCCCCTTCGCCCCGGGTGGCGCGGCCGACACGATCGCGCGACTGATCGCAGAGCCGCTGGGCCAGGATCTCGGCCAGCCCGTGACGGTGGAGAACCGCCCCGGCGGCGGCACCACCATCGGCGCCGTCGCTGTCGCGCGGGCCGCGCCGGACGGACACACGCTGCTCTACGCCACGCCGAATGTGCAGATCCTCAACCCCTTCCTGATGCGCAACCTGCCCTACGACCCGGTCGCCGACTTCGCGCCGGTCATCGCGCTGATGCGCGCGCCGAAGCTGCTGGTCGTCGGCCCCGACTTCGCGGCGCCTGATCCTGCGGGCCTGATCGCGCTGGCGAAGCGCGCGCCGCAGCCGCTGAGCTATGGCAGCGCAGGCGTCGCCTCCTCCGGCCATCTCGCCTCGGCGATGCTCGGCCAGATGGCGGATGTGGAGCTGCTGCACGTGCCCTTCCGCGGCACCGCCCCGGCGGCGCAGGAAGTGATGGCGGGGCGCGTGGACTTCATGATGGACAACATCGCGACGCTGCTGCCGCTGGTGCGCGAGGGCAAGCTGCGCGCGCTGGCCGTCAGCACGGCCGAGCACGCCGCCGCCGCCCCGGAGCTGCCGCCGCTGGCACGCACCCTGCCAGGCTATCACGACGCGTCCTTCAACTACCTGCTGGCACCGGGACGCGCGCCACCGGAGATCATCGAGAAGCTGAACGCGACGATGAATGCAGTGCTGAACCTACCCATCGTCGCCGACCGCTTCCGCATCCTGGGCATCGAGAAGCTGGGCGGCACGCCGGCGGAGCTTGCGGCAGCCGTGAAGGAGGAGTCGGAGCGATGGGGACCGGTCATCCGCCGCGGCGGGATCAGCATCCAATGAGCGCCCTTTCCCGACGCGCCCTGCTTGCGTCGCTGCTGCTGCCGGCCGTCGCGACGGCACAGACCGAGACTTGGCCGAGCCGCGCCATCACCCTGGTCGTGCCATTCGCGCCGGGCGGCCCCGTGGACAACGTCGCGCGCCCGCTGGCGGACGGGCTGCGGCGACATCTCGGGCCGGTCGTCGTGGAGAACCGCGCCGGCGCCGGCGGCGTGGTCGGCACGCGCCTGGTCGCGGCCGCACGACCCGACGGCTACACGCTCCTGGTCGGCTCCCCGGGACCGCTGGTGATCGCGCCCGCGGCCAGCGCCGATGCGCCCGACCCGCTGCAGGCGCTGGCGCCCATCGCGCTGATCGCAAGCAGCCCGCAGATCCTGGCGGTGAATGCCGAGCTTCCGGCGACGACGCTCGCCGAATTCGTCGCGCTGGCACGCACGCGACCCGGCGGGCTCAACATGGGCTCGGCCGGGATCGGCACGACGCCGCATCTGGCGATGGAACTGCTCGGGCAGATCGCCTCCGTGCGCTTCGAGCACATTCCCTATCGCGGCACCGGCGCGGCGCTGCCAGACCTCGTCGGCGGCAAGATCGACGGGCTGTTCGGCGACATCTCCGCGGTGCTGCCGCTGCTGCCAGGCGGCCGGGTGCGTGCGCTGGCGATCACCGGCGACAGGCGCTCTCCGCTCGCGCCTGACATCCCCGCGGCCGCGGAGCTCGGCTTGCCCGCGCTGCGCGTGCGCAACTTCCAGGCGCTGTTGGCCCCCGCAGGCACGCCGGCGCCGATCCTCGATCGTGTCGCCGCCGCGGTGACGGCGGCGCAGCAGGACGAGGCGGTGCGCGCCGCCCTTACGCGCCAGGGTGCGGAAGCGGTGCCGAGCAGCCCCGCGCAGCTCACCACCTTCCTGCAGGAGGAGCGGGCGACCTGGGATCCGATCGTCAAGGCGATCGGCCTGACGCTGCGATAGCCATCTGGCAGGGCGGTGGCGGCGAGGGGGAACTCGGCCCCTGCCCCGCTTCCCCTCGGCGGCCGCCTGTCCGACAGTGTCGCGCGCCACGACCACGCCAGAGGCCAAGAGATGAGCGATACGTCCCGCCGCAAGCAGCCCGAGGAGCTGCGCAGCCGCCGCTGGTTCGGCCCGGCCGATTTGCGCAGCTTCGGCCACCGCTCCCGCGCCATGCAGATGGGCTACGCACCGGAGGAATGGCAGGGCCGGCCGGTGATCGCGATCGTGAACACCTGGTCCGACCTGCAGCCCTGCCACGTCCACTTCAAGACGCGCGTGGAGGATGTGAAGCGCGGCATCCTGATGGCCGGCGGCTTCCCGGTCGAACTGCCCGCGCTCAGCCTCTCCGAGAGCTTCGTGAAGCCGACCACGATGCTCTACCGCAACATGCTGGCGATGGAGACGGAGGAGCTGCTGCGCAGCCATCCCGTGGACGGCGCCGTGCTCATGGGCGGCTGCGACAAGACCACGCCGGGCCTGCTGCTCGGCGCGACCAGCATGGACATCCCGGCGATCTTCATCCCCGCCGGCCCGATGCTGCGCGGCAACTGGGGCGGCAAGACACTCGGGTCGGGATCGGATTCCTGGAAATACTGGGATGAGCTGCGCGCCGGCACGATCACGCAGCAGGACTGGCTGGGCGTGGAAGCAGGCATCGCGCGCAGCTACGGCACCTGCATGACCATGGGCACGGCCAGCACCATGACCGCGATCGCGGAGGCCGTCGGCATGGTACTGCCGGGTGGGTCCTCCATCCCCGCCGCGGATTCCGGCCATATCCGCCTCTGTTCCGAAAGCGGCCGGCGTATCGTGGACATGGTGTGGGACGACGTGACGCCCAGGCGCATCCAGACGCGCGCCGCCTTCCTGAACGCGATCAACGTCGCCATGGCGATGGGCTGCTCAACCAACGCAATCATCCACCTCATCGCGATGGCGCGGCGCGCGGGGCATGAGATCGGCCTCGATGATTTCGAGCGCGCCAGCCGCAAGGTGCCGGTGATCGGGAATGTCCGGCCCTCGGGCAAGACCTACCTCATGGAGGATTTCTACTACGCCGGCGGCATCCGCGGCCTGATGGCCACGATGGCGGAGCATCTCGACCTGTCCTGCATGACGGTCTCCGGCAGGACCGTGGGCGAGAACATCGCGGGCGCAAAGGTCTACAACGACGACGTCATCCGCCCGCTGTCCAATCCGATCTATGGCGAGGGCTCGCTGGCGGTGCTGAAGGGCAACCTGGCGCCCGACGGCTGCGTCATCAAGCCGGCGGCGATGGACCAGAAGTTCCTGAAGCATGCCGGCCCGGCGGTGGTGTTCGACGACTATCCCAGCATGAAGAAGGCGGTGGACGACGAGAGCTATCCCTTCACGCCCGACACGGTGATGGTGCTGCGTAATGCCGGGCCGCAGGGAGGGCCGGGCATGCCGGAATGGGGCATGCTGCCGATGCCGAAGCGCCTGCTGAAGGAAGGCCATCGCGACATGCTGCGCATGTCGGATGCGCGCATGTCCGGCACCAGCTACGGCGCATGCGTGCTGCACGTGGCGCCGGAAAGCTACATCGGCGGGCCGCTGGCGCTGCTGCGCACCGGCGACATCGTCGAGATCAACGTGGATGCGCGCAGCATTACCATGCGCGTCGGCGAGGAGGAGCTGGCGCGGCGCCGCGCGGCCTGGGTGAAGCCCCCTGCCCGCTTCGAGCGCGGCTACGGCTTCGCCTTCACGAAGCACATCCAGCAGGCCAATGAGGGTTGCGACTTCGATTTCCTGCGCACGGATTTCGGCGCGCCCGTCCCCGAACCCGTGATCTACTGAGCGAAGGCGAAGTCGATGCCGCTGAGTGACTCCACCCGCGCGAAGCTGCGCCGGATCAGCACCGCCACCATCGCGACCGCGCTGTTCAAGCGCGGCTTCCGCACCCAGATGATCCAGGGCGTGCTGCCGCTGCATCCGGCCGGCGGCGAGAGCATGGTCGGGGAAGCCTACACCGTACGCTACATCCCGGCGCGCGAGGACCTGAACACGCTCGAGGTCTTCAGGGACCCCGCGCATCCGCAGCGCAAGGCGATCGAGGAGTGCCCGCCCGGCGCGGTGCTGGTCTTCGACAGCCGCAAGGATGCCCGCGCGGCCTCGGCCGGCGCGATCCTGGTCGGGCGACTGAAGGCGCGCGGCGTCGCGGGCGTCGTCACCGATGGCGGCTTCCGCGATTCGGCTGAAATCGCCGCCCTCGGCATCCCCGCCTATCACAGCCGCCCCTCGGCGCCGACCAACCTGACGCTGAACCACGCCATCGACCTCAACGTGCCGATCGGCTGCGGTGACGCGCCGGTCTTCCCGGGCGACGTGCTGGTGGGCGATGCCGACGGTGTCATCGTGATCCCGGCGCATCTGGCCGAGGAGATCGCCGCCGAGGGCACCGAGATGACCGCCTATGAGGATTTCGTGGCCGAGAAGGTGGCGGAAGGCCGCTCAATCCGCGGCCTCTATCCCGCGACCGACCCGCGGAGCCTCGAGGAGTTCAAGGCCTGGCGCGCCGAGCGCGGGCGTTGAGCATGGGCGTGGCCGGACCGCCACCGGACTGGCCGAAGACGACCTACTGGGGCGCGCTGGACCGGGCGGCACGCCTCTGGCCGGATGCCGAGGCCGTGGTCCTTCCCGGCGAGCGCATCACCTTCACCGCGCTCCGCACGCTGGTGCTGCGGCGCGCGGCGAATCTGCATCGGCTCGGCCTGCGGCGCGGCGACCACGTCGCGATCTGCATGGGCAATTCGGTGGAGTGGACGGCGCTGCTGCTCGCCGCCGGCACGCTCGGTGCCGTCGTCGTGCCGGTGAACACCCGGCTGCGCCCGCCCGAGATCGCCTATTGCCTGCGCCAGTCCGACGCGGCCTTCCTGGTGATGCAGGACAGGCTGCTCAAGGTGGATTTCGTTGCGATGCTGCGCGGCATCGAGCCGGCGGTGGACAGCGCCCTGCCCGGCGCGGCGCTGCCGCGCTTGCGCCGGCTGCTGGTGCTCGGCGCTAACCTGCCCCGCGCGGCGCTGCCGCATGCCGAGCTCGACCGCGATCCCGATGCCGGCTTCGACCCGGAGAGCCTTGGCGTGCAGCCGGAGGACGCGGTGCTGATCCAGTACACCTCCGGCACCACCTCCGCGCCGAAGGGCGCGATGCTGTCGCATGACAGCATGCTGCGCGACGCTTTCCATGTCGGGCAGCGGCTCGGGCTGCGGCCGGGCGACCGCTATTTCAGCCAGCGACCGCTGTTCCATGTGGCGGGCGTCACCCTCTCCTTCCTCGCCGCGCTGACCGCCGGCGCGACCTACGTCACCACGCCGACCTTCGATGCCGCGCTCGCGCTGCGCATGCTGCAGGCGGAGTGCTGCACGCATATCTGCGGCAACGACACGATGTTCCTCATGATGCTGGGCGAGCCGCGCCCGCCCGAGGAACGCATCGCGCTGCGCGGCGGCTGGGCCGCGGCGACGGGCCTTGTCATGCGCCAGGCGCAGGAACGTTTCGGGATGCCCGGCATCTGCTGCGCCTATGGCCAGTCCGAGGCCTCGCCCAACGTGGCGATGGGCCCCTTCGACGACGACCCCGCGAAGCGCCTGGAAGGCTATGCCTTCCCCCTGCCCGGCCTCGAGGTCCGCATCCGCCACCCGGAGGAAGCGCGCGACTGCGCGCCCGGCGAGCTCGGCGAGATCCTCGTGCGCGGCTGGGCGCTGATGAAGGGCTATTACAACATGCCCGAGCAGACTGCCCGCGCGATCGATGCGGAAGGCTGGCTCCACACCGGCGACCTCGGCGTGATGGACGAGGACGGGCGCCTGCGCTTCTCCGGCCGCGCCAAGGAGCTGATCCGGGTGGGCGGTGAGAATGTCGCGCCGGCCGAGGTGGAGGATGTGCTGCACGCGCATCCCGCCGTGGTGCAGGCGCAGGTGGTCGGCGTGCCCGATCCGCGCCTGGTCGAGGTGCCCGCCGCCTATGTGATCCTGCGCGCGCCCGGCGCCGCGACGCCCGACGACCTGCTCGCCTGGTGCCGCGAACGCCTGGCCGGCTTCCGCGTGCCGCGCCACCTGCGCATCGTGGACAGCTTCGAGCATATCGGCATGACGGCCAGCGCGAAGGTGCAGAAGAACAAGCTGCGCGACTTCGCGCTGACCGATCTCGGCCTTGGCTGACGCGCAGGGAACACCGGCATGAAGCCGCTGGAAGGCATCACCGTCCTCGATCTCGCCCGCGTGCTGGCCGCGCCCTATGCGACCATGCTGCTGGCCGAGATGGGCGCCGAGGTGATCAAGGTGGAGCAGCCCGGCACCGGCGACGAGATCCGCTTCTACGAGCCAATGATCCAGGGCGAGAGCGCCTATGGCTTCACCGCCAACCGCAGCAAGAAATCCATCACGGCCAATCTGCGCAACGCGAAGGCGCAGCAGCTGGTGCGCGACCTCGCCGCCGGCGCCGATGTCGTGGTGGAGAACTTCACGGTCGGCACGCTGAAGCGCTACGGGCTCGACTACGCCAGCATCGCGCGGGTCAATCCGCGCATCGTCTATCTCTCCGTCACAGGCTTCGGCCAGGACGGGCCTTATGCGAAGCGCCGCGGCTACGACACGGTGTTCCAGGCGATGACGGGCATGCTGTCGCTGACCGGGGAGCAGGGCGGCGCACCCTGCAAGGCGGGGCTGCCGGTGGCCGACCTGTCCTCCGGCCTGTGGTCGGCGATCGCGGTGCTCGCGGCGCTGATGGGCCGCAACGCGACGGGCCGCGGCACGCATATCGACTTCTCGATGTTCGACGGCCAGGTCAGCTTGCTCACCATCGCCGCCGCGCGTTGGTTCGCCCTCGGCGAGGTCCCCGGGCGCATGGGCACGGAACATCCGGGCCGCGTGCCTTCGGCCGCCTTCGCGACCGCCGACGGCGGCCATGTGCAGATCACCTGCAACGAGCCGCATTGGGCGCCGCTGTGCAGGCTGCTCGGCCTCTCCGACTGGGGCGCCGATCCGCGCGTGGCGACGAATGCCGCGCGGCTCGAGAACCGCGCCGAGGTGATGCAGCGCCTGTCGGAGGCCATCCGCGGCTGGACGCGCGATGCCTTCGTCGAGGCCTGCGTCGCCGCCGGCGTGCCGGCCGGCCCGGTGCTGGATGTGCGGGAGGTGGTGGAGGACCCGCATGTGAAGGCGCGCGGCATGGTCTCGGCCTTCGCGCATCCCAAGCTGGGAGAATTCCCGGCGCTGCCGGTGCCCTTCCGCTTCTCGGGCTACGACCGGCTGGAGGTGACGCGGCCGCCGATGCTGGGCGAGCACACGGAGCAGGTGCTGCGCGAGCGGCTGGGGCTGGACGCGGCGGCGATCGCCGCGTTGCGCGCGGAAGGAGCGATCTGATGGGCAGCCAGTTCGAGACGGTGCTGTGCGAAGCCTTGGACGGTGTCGGCACGATCACGCTGAACCGGCCCGACCAGCGCAACGCGCTCAACCTGCAGATGGCGCTCGACCTCCACGCCGCGGTGAAGGCGCTGGAAGCGGATGGCTCGGTGCGCGTGATCCTGGTGCGCGGCGCCGGCCCGACCTTCTGCGCCGGCGCCGACATGAAGGAGCGTGCGGGCGTGACGGAGGAATGGCTGCGCAACCGCCGCCTCGCCGCCTTCGCCGCCTATGACGCCATCCAGTATTGCCCGAAGCCCTGCATCGCGGTGGGGCACGGGCCGATCATCGGCTCGGGCTGCGAGATCGCGACCGCCTGCGACTTCATCCTCGCCTCCTCCCGCGTCTCCTTCCGGTACCCGGAGGCGGTGCGCGGCTCCGTCGGTGCCACGCAGCGCCTGCCGCGCATCGTGGGCAAGGCGCTGGCGAAGGAGCTGCTCTTCACCGGCCGGGTGATGGGCGCGGAGGAGGCGCTGCGCGTCGGCCTGATGAACCGCGTCGTCGCGCCGGAAGACCTAGAGGCGGCGGTGAAGGAGACGGTGGGCATGATCCTGCAGGCCTTCCCGCTCTCCGTGCAACTCGCGAAGCGCTGCATCGATGTCGGCATGGAAAGCGACCTGCGCACGGGCCAGGCCTATGAGATGCTGGCCATCGACCGGTGCCTCGCGGATGGCGAATGGCGCCGGGGCGCGGCGGCCTTCACCGCGGGCAAGCCGCCGCGCTGAACCGGCGCGCCGCGGCTCAGGCTGCTGCGGGGAGCGTGATGCGCCGCTGGTAGAGCCCCTCGGCGATCGGCCGATGGGCGATGGAGATGATCGCCGCATCCGGCAGGTGCTGAGCCAGCGCCGCGAGCAAGCGTGCCTCCTCCGCCGCGCCCAGCGCGCTTGTCGCGTCATGCATCATGATCCAGCCCGGCCGCTGCACCAGGCACCGCGCGAATTGCAGGCGCTGCTGTTCCTCGAGTCCCAGCTCCTCCTCCCAGTCCGCCACGGCGTCCAGCATCGGGACGAGATGCGCGACGCCGGTTGCGAGCATTGCCGCCTTCAGCGCCTCGTCGGCCACGTCGCCGACGGCCTGGGGTTCGAGCACGGCCTCGCGCAGCGGCGCGCGTGGCAGGAAGGGCCGCTCGCCCATGAAGAAGGGCGCGGAGTGCTCCGGCAGCTCGATGCGCCCGGCCCCCCAGCTGGACAGCCCCGCCACCGCGCGGAAAAGGGCGGCGGCGACCTGCGGCGGCGCTTCCAGCAGCACGCGCTCGCCCGGGCGGATCACCGTGTCGAAGCGGGACAGCAGCACCTCCCCGGCCGAGCCCAGCAGCGTCACCGCGCGGAAGGCGAGTTCCGGCCCCTTCTCCGCAGCCCGCAGGACGCGGCCCGGCCCGGCGGCCGAGGCCTCGCCCGGCAGGTCGCAGACCGCCTCGTGCAGCGCCAGCACGCGCTCGGCCGAAGCCTCCCACTGCGCGATGGTCGGGTAGTTGTCCGAGAGCCAGAGCAGCGCGCCCACGACCTGGCCGAAGGCGATGGTGAGCTGCATCAGGGTGCCGAGGCTGATCTCGCCCGCCAGGTAGCTTGGCGCGAGGATCAGCATGGGCAGGCCCGCGGTCAGCAGGCCGAACCCGGAAGAGAGGAAAGACAGATTGCGGAACGAGCCGGTCTGGACGTTCCAGCTGGCCTGCACGCGCGCAAAGGCCCCGGCGAGGCGCCGGCGCTCGCCCGGCTCCGCACCGGTCAGCGCGATCACCGGCGAGTGCGAAAGCGCGGCGAGCAGGCTCGCACGGAAATCGGCCTCGGCCGCCTGGCGGCGATCCGTCGCGCGCACCAGCGGGCGGCCGACAAAGATCGCCAGGGCGGCGCCCAGGAACGCATAGACCAGCGCGATCCAGACCATGTAGCCCGGTATCGCGACCTCGACGCGGCCGATGGCCAGCCGCGCCGTACCGGAGTGGATCCAGAGCATTCCGACGAAGGCGACGAACTGCAGCGTCGCGGCGAGTAGCGAGGCGAGGAAGTCCACCCCCATCTCGCAGACCACGCGCGCATCCTCCGCGATGCGGCCATCCTCGTTGTCGTGGCTGCCTTCCATGTTGCGCAGCCGGTAATGGCGCCCGGCATCCATCCAGGCGCCGGTGAGCATCAGCGTGAGATGGCGCCGTAGCGCAATGACCAGGCGGCGCTTGGCGACGAGCGCGGCCGTGACAACCGCCATCCAGCCCAGGACGATGGCGAGGAAGATCCACGCCTGGCGCAACAGCTCCGGCGCCGAGCGTCGCTCCAGCGCGTCGAAGAAATCGGCGTTCCAGGTGGTGATTCGCAGGTTGACCAGAAGCTGCCCGACGACGGTCAGGACCACGGCGCCGACCAGGCCGAGGAAGGCCCAGCGCCCGGCGCCGCGCGCCGCCCCGGCGAGCAGCCGCAGCATGCGCATCGCCGGCGCGCCGGGATGCGGCCGGGCGAGATAGCGCGCGCGGAGCGCCGCATGCGCCCCGATGCGCTCCTGCAGGGCGGACGGCGCATCGGGGACGAGCGTCATGGACGGCCCGGCCCCGCCGGCACGGCGCCGATGCAAAAGGACGGGATCGCGACGGCGACACAGGCAGGGCAGCACTGCGTCGGCCGGTTCGTCATGGCCGGGAGGGCTGAGCTGTCGACGCGGTGAATGGCAGGAAGCAGCCCGGGACGGCGGCGGGCGGAAGAAGCAGGCGGGAAGATAACTTCACCACCGATGGAATTCTCCGGGCGAAGCGCCCATCCATCCTTGCAGCCGTCGCGCGGCGGCGCGCATCCCTGGCGGACCCGAGAGGATTCGAACCCCTAACCCCCAGATCCGTAGTCTGGTGCTCTATCCAATTGAGCTACGGGTCCTGCCGGGAACGGCGATGTAGCGGGGCCGGCCCGGGGGCGCAACCCCCGGGCGGCGACTTCATGCTGCGAGCTTGTCGAGTTCCCGCAGCACCGCCTCGCCCATCACGCTGGTGCCGATGCGCGCCATGCCGGGCGCCATGATGTCCGCCGTGCGCAGGCCGCCGGCCAGCACCTTCTCGATCGCCTGCTCGATCAGCACAGCCTCCTCCTCCATGCCGAAGGAGATCTTCAGCAGCATGGCGAAGGACAGGATCTGCGCCGACGGATTCGCGATGCCCTTGCCGGCGATGTCCGGCGCCGAGCCGTGGATCGGCTCGTAGAGCGCGTGGCGCTTGCCCGTGGGCTGGACTTCGCCGAGCGTCGCCGAGGGCAGCATGCCGAGCGAGCCGGTCAGCGCCGCCGCCAGGTCGGACAGCACGTCGCCGAACAGGTTGTCGGCCAGGATGACGTCGAACTGCTTGGGCCGGCTGGCGAGCTGCATCGCGCAGTTGTCGGCGTACATGTGCTCGAGCTCGACATCCGCGAATTCGGCCTTGTGGACCTCGCCCACCACGGCGCGCCAGAGGCGGCCCGACTGCATGACATTCGCCTTGTCGACGCTGGTCACCTTGTTCCGGCGCTGGCGCGCCAGCTCGAAGGCCACGCGCGCGACGCGTGCGATCTCGTCCTCATGGTAGAGCTGCGTGTCCACGCCGGTCCGCTTGCCGTCGGCGCCCGTGGTCACGCCGCGCGGCTCGCCGAAATAGACGCCGCTGGTCGTCTCGCGGACGATCATGATGTTGAGGCCGCGCACCAGGTCGTGCTTCAGGGCCGAGGCGTCCAGCAGCGGGTCCAGCACCACCGCCGGGCGCAGATTCGCGAAGAGGCCGAGATCCTTGCGCAGGCGCAGGATGCCGAGTTCCGGCCGCTTGTCGAAGGGCAGGCTGTCCCATTTGGGTCCGCCGACCGAGCCGAACAGCACGGCATCGGCAGCCTTCGCGGCCTCCACCGTCTCGTCCGGGCAGGCGGAGCCGGTGGTGTCGAGCGCGATGCCGCCGACGAGCCCTTCCTCGATCTCGAAGGTGATGGCGCGGCGGCGCTCCAGCCATTCGATGATCCGGCGCGTCTCGCGCACGACCTCCGGGCCGATACCGTCGCCCGGCAGGATGAGGAGCTTCTTGTTCGCAGGCATCTCAGACCCCCGGTGCAGCCGAGTACAGCCAGGGCTGCGCGGCCTTCTGCTTTGCCTCGTAGCCGTCGATGGCCGGGGCGTGCTGCATCGTCTGGCCGATGTCGTCTAGGCCGTTCAGCAGCAGGTGCTTGCGGAAGGGATCCACCTCGAAGCGGATCTCCTCCCCGTTCGGGCGGACGACGACCTGCCGCTCCAGATCCACCGTCACGCGCGCGTTCTGGCCGAGCTTCGCATCCTCGATGAGCTGGTCGCAGACCTCGCGCGGCAGGCGGATCGGCAGGATGCCGTTCTTGAAGCTGTTGTTGTGGAAGATGTCGCCGAAGGACGGCGCGATGACGCAGCGGATGCCGAAATCCAGCAGCGCCCAGGGCGCATGCTCGCGCGAGGAACCGCAGCCGAAATTCTCGTGCGCGATCAGCACCTCGGCTTTCCGGTAGGGCTCCTTGTTCAGGATGAAGTCCGGGTTCTCCGTGCCGTCCTGCCGGTAGCGAAGATTGGCGAAGAGGTTACGCCCGAGCCCGGTGCGCGCGATGGTCTTGAGGAAGCGCGCGGGGATGATCTTGTCGGTGTCCACATTGGCTTCCGGCATCGGCGCCGCGACGCCGGTCAGGGTCGTGAAGGCCTGCATCACACCGCCCCCTTCGGCTGGAAGTCGCGCACATCGGCAAGCCGCCCCGCGAGCGCCGCCGCGGCCGCCATGGCCGGCGAAAGCAGATGCGTCCGCCCGCCCGGACCCTGGCGGCCCTCGAAGTTGCGGTTCGATGTGCTGGCGGAGCGCTGGCCGGGCTTCAGCTTGTCCGGGTTCATGCCGAGGCACATGGAGCAGCCCGCCTCGCGCCACTCGAAGCCCGCTTCCTTCAGGACGCGGTCGAGCCCCTCCTGCTCGGCCTGTTCCTTCACGAGGCCGCTGCCCGGCACCACCAGCGCGCGCACGCCATCGGCCACCTTGCGGCCCTTCACGATGGCCGCCGCCGCGCGGATGTCCTCGATGCGGCTGTTGGTGCAGGACCCGATGAAGACCACGTCCACGCCGAGGTCCTGCAGCCGCTGGCCCGCCGTGAGGCCCATGTAGTCCAGCATGCGCTGCATGCGCGCGCGCTTGGCCTCGTCGGCGACCTCTGCCGGATTCGGCACGCTGCCGGTGATCGGCAGCACGTCCTCGGGGCTGGTGCCCCAGGTGACCTGCGGCGCGATCTGCGCGGCGTCGAGCCGCACTTCCGTGTCGAAATGCGCGTCGGCGTCGGAGGGCAGCGTCTTCCACCAGGCCAGCGCGCGGTCGAAGCCCTCGCCCTTCGGCGCGAAGGGGCGGCCCTTCACGTAGTCGAAGGTGGTCTGGTCGGGCGCCACCATGCCGGCGCGGGCACCGGCCTCGATGGACATGTTGCAGACAGTCATGCGGCCGGCCATGTCCAGCGCGCGGATCGCCTCGCCGGCATATTCGATGACATGGCCGGTGCCGCCCGCCGTGCCGATGCGGCCGATGATGGCCAGCACGATGTCCTTCGCCGTGCAGCCGAGCGCGAGCGTGCCGTCCACGCTGACGCGCATGTTCTTCGCCGGCTTCTGCAACAGCGTCTGCGTCGCCAGCACATGCTCGACCTCGGAGGTACCGATGCCGAAGGCCAGCGCGCCGAGCGCGCCATGCGTCGAGGTGTGGCTGTCGCCGCAGACGATCGTCATGCCCGGCAGCGAAAGACCCAGCTCCGGCCCGATGACATGCACGATGCCCTGCCGCTTGTCGGTCAGCGGGATGTAGGGAACGCCGAACTCCTTGACGTTCTTCTCCAGCGTCTCGACCTGCACGCGGCTTTCGGGATCCTCGATGGTCCCGTAGCGGGAGGCGTCGGTGGCGATGTTGTGGTCCACCACCGCGATCGTCGCATCCGGCCGGCGCACCTTGCGGCCGGCCATGCGCAGGCCCTCGAAGGCCTGCGGGCTGGTCACTTCATGGGTGAGGTGCTTGTCGATGTAGAGCAGCGCGGTGCCGTCCGGGAGCGTCTCCACCACGTGGGCGTCCCAGATCTTGTCGAACAGCGTGCGCGGCTTCTGTGCCGACATGGCTTCCTCACCTCTCAAGCAGGTCCCGCGCGACCATGCGGGTCGCGCGGGTGATTCAGTTCAGCCCTCGGCGGAGGCCGTGGTCTCGCGCGCCCGCTCCTGGATACGGGCGGACTTGCCGGTGCGGCCGCGCAGGTAATAGAGCTTCGCGCGGCGCACGCGGCCGCGGCGGACCACCTGGATCTCGGCGACGTTCGGCGAGTAGAGCGGGAAGACGCGCTCCACGCCCTCGCCGTAGGACAGCTTGCGAACCGTGAAGTTGCTGTTCAGGCCGCGGTTGGAGCGCGCAATCACCACGCCCTCATAGGCCTGGGTGCGGATGCGCTCGCCCTCGACCACCTTCACCATCACGCGGACCGTATCGCCCGGCGCGAAATCCGGCGTCGCCCTGGCGGCGGAGAGGCGCGCCTGCTGCGCCGCCTCGAACTGCTGAAGCAGGTTCATCGGAGTGGTTCCTTCTGTGAGGTCATCTAGGCGGCGGCCGGTTGGCCGTCCAGCCGCCCGCCCTCGCCCGCGTTTCGATTCAGATGCTTGGCCCAGAGATCGGGGCGGCGCGTGCGCGTGGCCTCCTCGGCCCGCGCGCGGCGCCACTTCGCGACCTCCGCATGGTGGCCGGAGAGCAGCACCTCCGGCACGGTCCGGCCCTGCCATTCGGCGGGCCGCGTGTAGTGGGGATATTCCAGCAACCCTTCCGGCCCGTGGCTTTCCTCGGTGGCGCTGTCGGCGGCGCCCATCACGCCCGGCAGCAGCCGCACGCAGGCATCGAGCAGCAGGATCGCCGCCACCTCCCCGCCCGAGAGCACGACATCGCCGGCAGAGACTTCCTCCAGTTCCCGCGCCTCGATGACGCGCTGGTCCACGCCCTCGTAGCGGCCGCAGAGCAGGATCACGCCCGGCCCCGCCGCGAGTTCGCGCACCAGCGCCTGGTCGAGCAGCCGGCCGCGCGGCGTCAGGTAGATCCGCCGCGCCGCCGGTTGCGCGGCGATGGCTGCACCGAGCGCGGCATCCACCACATCCGGCCGCATCACCATGCCCGCGCCGCCGCCGAAGGGCGTGTCGTCCACGCTGCGGTGGCGGTCGGTGGCGAAGCCGCGGATGTCGAGCGCCTCCAACGCCCAGCGCCCGTCGCGCAGCGCCTTGCCGGCAAGCGAGAGGCCGAGCGGACCGGGGAACATCTCCGGGAACAGCGTCAGCACGGAAGCGCGCCAGGTCATCAGGCCGCCTCCTCGCCAGGACGCGGTTCCACGACGACTTCCGGCAGCGGCACCACGGTAACGCGCCCGCCAGCGACATCCACCGCCGGCACGGCCGCCTTGGTGAAGGGCACGAGCAGCTCGCGCGCGCCATCCTGGATCACCAGGAACGCGCCCGCGCCGTATTCCTCCACGCTGCGCACGGTGCCGAGCGCCTTCCCGTCCGCATCGAAGGCAGACAGGCCTTCGAGATCGCAAAGGAAGAACTCGTCCGGGTCGGTGGAGGGCGGCAGCTTCTCCCGCGCGACATAGAGCTTCGTGCCGGTCAGCCGCGCCGCGGCGTCGCGATCCGCGATGCCCTCGATACGGCCAAGCCCACCCGGCAAAGGCTGCACGGCGAAGCTCCGCGTGCCGGTCGCGTCGGTCAGCGCGCCGTAGCGGCCGATCGCCATCGGGTCGTCCGTGAAGGCGTGCAGACGCACCAGGCCCCGCACGCCGTGCGGCCTCCCGATCTCGCCAAGCAGCACGCGCTTCGTCACGACCAGCCCTCAGGCGCGCCCGATCAGCCCGCCGCCGCGGCGGCCGCGGCAGCCCGCTCCTGCGCCTTCTTCTTCGGCGCGGACTTCTTGGGCTGCTCGGGGAAGACGGGCATCGGCGCCAGGCCGGCATGGCCGAGGAACTTCGCCACGCGATCGGTCGGCAGCGCGCCCTGCGACTTCCAGTGGTTGATCCGCTCGGCATACAGGCGCACGCGGTCCGGATGGTCGGACGGCAGCATCGGGTTGTAGCTGCCCAGCTTCTCGATGAAGCGGCCGTCGCGCGGGCTGCGGCTGTCGGCCACAACAATGTGGTAGTACGGCCGCTTCTTCGCGCCGGCGCGGGCAAGACGGATCTTGAGGCCCATAGCTTCTCTACGCTCCTGTGTTCAGAAAGGTCTGCGGTTTCCAAGGCCGGGGATCAGCGCGGAGAGGCCTCCGCGCATCATTCCCTTCTGGCCGAGCTTGTTCATCCGCTTCATCATCGCGGACATGTCGTCGAACTGCTTCAGCAGCTTGTTGACCTCCTGCACGGAGGTGCCGCTGCCGGCGGCGATGCGCTTCTTGCGGCTCGCCTTGATGAGGTCCGGGTTGCGGCGCTCCTTCGGCGTCATGCTGCCGATGATCGCCGCCTGGCGCTTCAGCACGGTCTGATCGAGGTTCGCCTCCTCGATCTGCTTCTTCATCTTGCCGACGCCCGGCAGCATGCCGAGCATGCCGGAGAGCGAGCCCATCTTGTTGATCTGCTTGAGCTGCTGGGCGTAGTCCTCGAGGTCGAAGGACCCCTTCTGCATCTTCTTCGCGAGCTTCTCGGCCTCGGCCTGGTCGAGCTGCTCCGCCGCCTTCTCGACGAGGGAGACGATGTCGCCCATGCCGAGGATGCGGTTCGCGATGCGGTCGGGGTGGAAATCCTCCAGCGCGTCCAGCTTCTCGCCCGCGCCGAGAAGCTTGATCGGCGCGCCGGTGACCGCGCGCATGGACAGCGCGGCGCCACCGCGGGCGTCGCCGTCCACGCGCGTCATCACCACGCCGGTGACGCCCACCTTCTCCTGGAAGGCGCGGGCGGTGTTCACCGCGTCCTGGCCGGTCATGGCGTCCACGACCAGCAGCGTCTCATGCGGCCTGGCGAAGGCCTTCACCTCCGCCACTTCCGCCATCAGCGCCTCGTCGATCGCCAGGCGGCCGGCGGTATCCAGCACCACCACGTCGTAGAGCTCGCGCCGCGCCACATCCATCGCGCGCGCGGCGATCTGGATCGGCGTCTCGCCGGCGACGATCGGCAGGCTGGTCACCTCGGCCTGCTGCGCCAGCGTCTGCAGCTGCAGCTGCGCCGCGGGGCGGTGGACGTCGAGCGAAGCGAGCAGCACCTTCTTGCGCTCCCGCGCGCGCAGGCGCAGCGCGATCTTGCCCGAGGTCGTGGTCTTGCCCGAACCCTGCAGGCCGACCATCAGGATCGGCACCGGCGCCGGCGCATTCAGGTCGAGGCCGCGCTTCCCGCTGTCTCCCTCGCCGCCGCCGAGCGCCTCGACCAGCGCATCGTTGACGATCTTCACCACCTGCTGGGCGGGGGAGACGGAGCGGATCACCTCCACGCCCACGGCGCGCTCGCGCACCTTGGCGATGAGGTCGCGCACCACCGGCAGGGCGACGTCGGCCTCCAACAGGGCCACGCGCACCTCGCGAAGCGCCTCCTGCACATCGGCCTCCGACAGCGCGCCACGGCGGCGCAGCTTGTCGAAGACCCCGGTCAGCCTGTTGCCCAAGGCCTCGAACATGAGGGCCGTTGCTTCCTTTCCGCCTGCGGCCGCCCCAAAACGGTTCGCGCCGCTGCGCGAGCATCGCGGAGCGGCGGCGCCCGCCCCGCCATCGGGGCCGACGAAAGGGTCCAGGGCGGACCGAAGATGGGCTCGATACGCCCGCCACCGCCCGCGCGTCAAGGCCGATGGCCGGCGTGGAGCGAGCCCGACCCATGCGGAACCTGGCATCTTTTCACAAGGAGGCGAAATCAAGGCAGCCCCGGTTGATCCCATCCGGCTTCACGTTCAAGGAAAACCGAAGCGGAGGATCATGGTATGGGATAACTTCAGAAGAAATCCGAAGTGCCATGCGCTCGCCAGCAATACGTATCGTTGCGACACTGGCCGCAACGGTGACCGCAGCGCACTTCATCGGACCCGTCCTGGCCGCTGGTCTTGGTGTCCCGTTCGTTCGACTTGCGCTCAACCAGCCGATCCCGCCTTTCGCGGGGGCGATCGAAGCAGGGCTGCTCGCCTCGATCGTCTGGTGGGCCTTCGCCGCCTGAATCGCGCTCCCGCGCGGCTCAACCTGGGGATCCGGCATGATCGACAACCTGCTGCTCGGCTTCAGCGTCGCGCTCACGTTGCAGAACCTGAGCTTCGCCTTCCTCGGCGCGATGATCGGGACGGCCATCGGGGTCCTGCCCGGGCTGGGTCCGACCGCCACCATCTCCCTGCTGCTGCCGCTGACCTTCGGCCTGGATCCGACCACCGCGATCATCATGCTGGCCGGCATCTACTACGGCTCGCAGTATGGCGGCTCGACCACGGCGATCCTGCTGAACCTGCCCGGCGAGATCTCCGCCGTCGTGACCGCGATCGAGGGCTACAAGATGGCCCAGGCCGGCCGGGCCGGCGCGGCGCTGGCCATCGCGGCCATGGGGTCCTTCTTCGCGGGCACGGTCGCGACCTTCTTCGTCGCCGCCTCCGGCCCGCTGCTGACCCAGGTGGCGCTCTCCTTCGGGCCGGCCGACTATTTCTCTCTCATGCTGCTCGGCCTGATCGTTTCCTGCGTGCTGGCGCAGGGCAGCGTGGTGAAGGCCGTCTGCATGGTCATCCTCGGCATCTCGCTCGGCATGGTCGGGACCGACGTGCAGACCGGGCAGCAGCGCTTCACCTTCGGCGTGCCGGAGCTGTCGGACGGCATCAACTTCGTCGTACTGGCCATGGGCCTGTTCGGCATCGCGGAGGTGGTGCTGAACCTCGAGAATCCGGAAATCCGCGCCGGCATCGTCGCCAAGCGCGGCAAGCTGTGGCTGACGCGCGAGGAGTGGCGCTACGCGACGCCGGCGGTGCTGCGCGGCACGATGCTCGGCACCTGCCTCGGCATCCTGCCGGGCGGCGGCGCATCGCTCTCCGCCTTCGCCTCCTACATGCTGGAGCGGCGGATCACGCGGCGGCCGGAGAAGTTCGGCAATGGCGCAATCGAGGGGCTGGCAGGGCCGGAGAGCGCCAACAATGCCGGCGCGCAGACCAGCTTCATCCCGCTGCTCACCCTCGGCATTCCCTCCAACGCCGTCATGGCGCTGATGGTGGGGGCGCTCATCATCCAAGGCATCCAGCCCGGGCCGCGCATGGTGGAGGCGCAGCCCAATCTGTTCTGGGGCCTGATCGCCTCGATGTGGATCGGCAACCTGATGCTGCTGGTCATCAACCTGCCGATGATCGGCATCTGGGTGCAGCTGCTGCGCGTGCCCTACAAATACCTGTTCGTCGGCATCCTCACCTTCTGCCTGATCGGCGCCTACAGCCTGAACAACAACGTCTTCGACCTTTATGTCATGCTCGCCTTCGGCATCGTCGGCTACGTCTTCGCCAAGCTGAAGATGGAGCCCGCGCCGCTGCTGCTGGGCTTCGTGCTCGGCCCGATGATGGAGGAGCATCTGCGCCGCGCCATGCTGCTCTCCCGCGGCGATGTCGGCGTCTTCGTGGAGCGGCCGATCAGCGCGACGCTGCTGGTGCTGGCCGCGATCGCGCTCGGCCTGATGCTGCTGCCGAACCTGCGGAAGTCGAAGGACGCGGCAATGCAGGCCGGGTGAGCGGCGAGCCGCTCACGTCGGCCTGCGACCGAGCACGACGAGGTTCTGCAGGGCATCCGGGGGCAGCAGCGCCGCGTCCTGCGGCGTGTCCCAGCAATCGGAGTAGTAGGCCGCCGCCACCGTGAGCCCGGCGTCCCGCATGGCGTGGAGCAGTTCCGCCATCGCGTATTCGCGCACATGGTGGTGGAAGCGGTCGGCCGGTCCGAAGGCCGGCGGATAGATCGCCACCGGGTTCCGCCCGGCCAGCAGCGCCGCCCGCGCCTCGGCGCGGAAGAAGTTCGGCGTGGTGACGTAGAGCAGCCCGCCCGGCGCCAGGCTGCCGGCAAGCGCGCGGAACAGGTTGGCCGGGTTCACCACCAGGTGCTCCAGCACCTCGCACAGCATGACCAGATGCTGGTCGCGATGCGGCAACACGGGCCCTTGGCGCAGATCGGCCTTCTCCAGGTCGAGTTGCGCCGCCTGCTCCACCACGCCGTCGAGTTGCGGGTGGCGGAACAGGCAGGCGGAGCCGATGCGCAGCGCCGGAAACAGCCGCTTGTAGAGCATGGGCGTGATCGAGGAGCCGATCTCCACCACGCGGCATTCCGGCCAGTCGGAATGGTCCTGCAGCAGCACGGCGATGGCCTGGGCGGCCTCGGCGAAGCGGCGCCGGTGCAGCCGCGCATAGTCCAGCTGGTCGGGGCGCAGCCTGCCTGCGGCCTGCAGCGCCGCCAGGGCGGAATCCATCGAGCCCAGGCGATCCGCCAGACCCGCCCGCAGTGGCGCGGCGGCGGCTTGCAGGACGGGATCGCTGGCGATTGGATCGGGCGGCGAGAGGCCAGGCTTGGCCGAGGGCGTGCGCTCCGTCGCGATGGTCGCGGGCGGCGCGAACAGCGCGCGCAACCGGGCGAGCATCGCGCGGGGCCGGTCCGGCGCCGTTACTTCGGCGCCAGTACCATGATCATCTGGCGGTTCTCCAGCCGGGGCATCGCCTCGACCTTGGTGATCTCCGCCATCTCGGTGCGGATCCGGTCCAGCACCTTCAGTCCCAGGTCCTGGTGCGCCATCTCGCGGCCGCGGAAGCGCAGCGTGACCTTCACCTTGTCGCCCTCGCCGATGAATTCCTTCATCTGGCGCATCTTCACATCGTAGTCGTGGTCGTCGATGTTCGGGCGGACCTTGATCTCTTTGATCTCGACCACCTTCTGGCGCTTGCGGGCCTCGTTCGCCTTCTTCTGCTGCTCGTATTTGTATTTGCCGTAGTCAAGGATCTTGACCACGGGGGGCACCGCATTGGGGCTGATCTCGAGAAGGTCGAGGCCGACATCATAGGCGCGGATCAACGCCTCCCGCGCGCTCATCACGCCCAGCATCTCGCCGTTCTGGTCGATCAGGCGCACCTGGGGGGTGCGGATCTCCTCGTTGACCCGCGGGCCGTCTCTTGTCGGCAGCTGGGCGGGCATCGGACCTCGGGGTATGGCGCTCTCCTGTCGCAGTTTCTGTCAATATGCCATCTTTATGGCGATCCGATCAGTCCGACGCAACCCGAAGGTCGGGGGGCGTGGCCTCCGCGGCCAGGCGGGCGACCGCCTCGGCCAGCTTCACCGTCTCCTGCTCGCGGCCCGGCAGGCGGCGCAGCACCAGGGCGCGCTCCTCGGCCTCGCGCCGGCCGACCACGGCCAGCACGGGCACGCGCTGGTCGATATGGTCCACGACCTTGCGGTTGATCTTTTCGTTCCGCAGGTCGAGCTCCGCCCGGATGCCCGCGGCCTGCAGCGCGGCAACGGCCTCCCGCGCATACTCGTCGGCGTCCGAGACGATGGTCGCCACCACCACCTGCACCGGCGCAAGCCAGAGCGGGAAGCGCCCGGCATGCTGCTCGATCAGGATGCCGAGGAAGCGCTCGAAGCTGCCGAGGATCGCGCGGTGCAGCATGACCGGTCGCTTCCGGCTGCCATCCTCCGCCACGTATTCGGCGCCGAGCCGCTCCGGCAGGACGAAGTCCACCTGCAGCGTGCCGCACTGCCAGTCGCGCCCGATCGCGTCGCGCAGCACGAATTCCAGCTTCGGGCCGTAGAAGGCGCCCTCCCCCGGGTTCAGCACGTATTCGACATTGGCGATCCGGCACGCCTCCTTCAGCGCGCCTTCCGCCTGGTCCCACACCGCGTCGCTGCCCGAGCGCTTCTCGGGCCGGTCGGAGAACTTCACGCGAAAATCGCTGAAGCCGAGGTCGCGGTAGATGCCCGACAGCAGCTCCACGAAGCGCACGGTCTCGGTGGCGATCTGGTCCTCGGTGCAGAAGATGTGCGCGTCGTCCTGGGTGAAGGCGCGCACGCGCATGATCCCGTGCAGCGCACCCGAGGGTTCGTAGCGATGGCAGGCGCCGAATTCTGCCAGGCGCATCGGCAGCTCGCGGTAGCTGCGCACACCCTGGTTGAAGATCTGCACGTGGCAGGGGCAGTTCATCGGCTTCACCGCCAGCACGCGGTCCTTCTCGGACTCGTCCTCGACGGTCGCGATGAACATGTGCGGGCGGTAGTTCTCCCAATGGCCGCTCTCGATCCAGAGCTTGCGGTCCACCAGCTGCGGGGTCTTCACCTCCAGGTAGTCCGCTTGGTCGAGCCGGCGCCGCATGTAGTCCTCGACGGTGCGGTAGAGCTTCCAGCCCTTCGGGTGCCAGAAGACCGAGCCGACCGCCTCCTCCTGGAGATGAAAGAGGTTCATCTCCTTGCCGATCTTGCGGTGGTCGCGCTTCTCCGCCTCCTCCAGCTGATGGAGATAGGCGTCGAGCTCCTTCTGGTCGCGCCAGGCCGTGCCGTAGATGCGCGAGAGCATCGCGTTGCGGTGGTCGCCCCGCCAATAGGCGCCGGCCACCTTCATCAGCTTGAAGGCGGTGCCGACATCGCCGGTGCCGCGCATATGCGGCCCGCGGCAGAGGTCCACCCAGTCGCCCTGCCTGTAGAGGGTGATGGTCTCGCCGCGCGGCAGGTCACGGATCAGCTCGACCTTGTATTTCTCGCCCTTCTTCTCGAAGAGCTCCATCGCCTCGTGCCGGCTCGTCACGATGCATTCGAAGCCGGCATTGCGCGCGACGATCTCCCGCATCTTCTGCTCGATGGCCGGGAAGTCCTCGGGCTTGAATGGCTCGTTGCGGGCGAAGTCGTAGTAGAAGCCGTTCTCGATCGCCGGCCCGATGGTCACCTGCGTCCCCGGGAACAGCGCCTGCACCGCTTCGGCCAGCACATGCGCGGCGTCGTGCCGGATCAGCTCCAGCGCCTCAGGGTCCTTGCGGGTGATGAAGCGGACGGTCGCGTCCTGCTCGATGGCATGGGCGAGGTCGCGGACCTTGCCGTCCACCTGCATGGCGAGCGCGGCCTTGGCAAGGCCGGGCCCGATCGCCGCGGCCACCGTCGTGCCGGTCACGGGCCCGTCGAAGGTGCGGACGGAACCGTCGGGCAGGGTGATCGCGGGCATGGGAAGGCTTCCGGGCTCCTCGGGGGTTGCGGGACGCGGCACATGGCCAGCCGGCCCCTCGCGCGTCAAGGCGCCTCAGGCGCGGGGCGGCAGTGCGGCGAGCGCGGTGCGGACGGCCTCGGGGCCGAGTTCCGCCAGCGGAACGTGGCGCAGCACCTGCGCCGCCGGGCCGCGCGGGGCGCAGAGCGCCGGGTCGCTGTCCTCCCCGAACAGCGCGAGCGTCGGGCAGCCGGCGGTCGCCACCAGATGGGTCGGGCCGGTGTCGTTGCCTACGGCCCAGTCGCCCCGGCGCGCGATGGCGGCGAGTTCGGCGAAGCTGGTGCGCCCGGTCAGGTCCAGCGCGCCGGGCGCCTCGGCCAGGATGCGCGCGGCGATCTCCGCTTCCGCCTTGCCGCCCAGCACCGCCACCGGCTGCCCCGCGCGCGCGGCCAGCGCCGCGAAATGCTCGGCCGGCCAGCGCTTCAGCGGCCGCAGCGGCGATGCGCCGGGGATCAGCAGGCCAAAGCGCGGCGGCAGGGCGAAGCGGGCGACATCGGCGTCCAGCCAGTCCAGCGCCGGCGGCGGGAAGTGCCGGATCCCCGCCATCTCCAGCTGCTCGCGCTGCCGCTCCACCGTGTGCATCGCGTCGCGCTCGGGGTTGGCATGGGGGTGGGAGGCGCCGCGGGCGATGCCGGACCACTCCGCCCCCCGCCCGACCAGCCAGCGATAGCGGGAGGAGCGGGAGGAAGTCTGCAGGTCGTAGACCCGGTCGAATCGTGCCCCGCGCAGCCGCCTCGCCAGGTCCAGCAGCCGCCCGGGGTGCTTCCAGGAGGGCCTTCCATCCGCCCAGACCTCGTCGAACCAGGGGCTGCGCCGGGCGAGTTCCGCGAAGGGCGGCGTCGTCAGCAGGGTGATCCGCGCGCCGGAATGATGCGCGCGGATCGCCGCGAAGGGCCCGAAGGACTGCACGAAGTCCCCGAGCGCGCCGAGCCGGATGACGAGGATGCGATTCACGCCAGCAGCTCGCGATAGACCTCGAGCGTCGCCCGCTGCATCGCCGCCGTCGTGTAGTCGCGGAGCACCGCCTGTCGCGCGCGCGCGCCGATCGCGGCGCGTTCGGCCTCCGGCATCGCCAGCACCTGGCCGAGCGCCTCGGCCAGCACCGCCGGATCGCCCGGCGGAACGCGCCAGCCGGTCACGCCGGGCTCGACCGTCTCGCGCGGACCGCCGAGGTCGGAAGCGATGACCGGCCGCGCCATGGCCTGCGCCTCGATCACCGTGCGACCGAAGGCCTCGGCGTCGGTGCTGGCATGCACCACCACATCGGCCGCGCAGAGCGCGAGATCCAGCGCCTCCACATGCCCGGCCAGCACCACGCGGTCGGCGACGCCGAACGATGCGGCGCGCGCGCGCAGTTCCTCAGCGAAGCCGTCGTTGCCGCCGCCTGCCAGCACCGCCAGCACGCCCGGCAGGCGCGGCAGCGCCTCCACCAGCACCATCTGCCCCTTCCAGCGCGTAAGTCGCGCCGGCAGCAGCACCACCGCCTGGCCGGGCGCAGCGCCCCAGGCCTCGCGCTGCGCCAGCACCCGCGACGACGGCACGAGGGCCGGATCGAAGCGGCGCGGATCCACGCCGCGCGGGATCAGCCGGATGCGCGCGGCCGGCGTGCCGTGCCGGGCCGCGACGAGGTCCGCTATGAAGCGGCTGATCGCGATCACCCGCTCGCCCCGCGCCATCACCGAGTTGTAGAGCCGCTTGCCCGGCAGGCCCTCGTTGTAGGCGCCGTGATAGGTGGTGACGAAATGCGCGCCCGTCCGCCGCGCCGCCAGCAGCGCCGACCAGGCCGGCGCACGGGAGCGCGCATGCAGGACAGCCACCCCCTCGCCGCGGACGAGATTCGCCAGCGCGGCGGCGTTGCGCCAGATGCCGAAGGGCGACTTGGTGTCGAGCGGCAGCGCCACATGCGCACCGCCGACGCGCTCCACCTCCCTCGCCAACGGCCCGCCGGCGGAGGCGACCAGCGCCCGCATCCCGGCGGCGGCGATCGCCTCCGCGATCTCCACCGTCCCGCGTTCCACCCCGCCCGAGACGAGCGCGGGCAGGACCTGCAGGATGGCGGGCGGGGACGGCATGCAGCCGCCCCGTTACCGTCCCGGCGGCGCCTCGGCTAGTGCGCGGGCGCCGCGATGCGCCGCCGGGGCCGGCTCACCAGAGATCCCAGTCGCTGTCCCAGTCGTCCGAGCGGCTCTCGAGCCGGTCGTAGCGATCCTCCATCCGGTCGTAGTAGCGCTCCGAACGCTGGCCGTAGCGCGTGCCGGCATCGCCGCCATAGCCATAGCCGCCGTAGTTGCGGCGCGGATTGTACTGGTTGTAGCCGCTCCGGTCGGGCTCGCGATCGAAGCGTTCGTAGCGCTCGCCGCCGGCATAGGGCCTGCCGCCGTAGCGGTTGCCGTAGCCATAGCCGTCATTGCGCCGCGGGTTGAACTGGTTGTAGCCGCTCCAATCGGGCTCGCGGTCGAAGCGCTCGTAGCGCTCGCCGCCCCGATACGGGGTGCGTTGCCCGTACTGGTAGGTGTCGTAGTTGCCGCCCCACTGCGCCTGCGCCGCCTGCGGCGCACCGAGCGCCGCGGCTGCGAAGAGCGTGGCGCCGGCCGCATGCGTGAGCCACTTCTTCGCCATGTTCTGCTCCTCCTCGTCTCCGTTCGCGCCGGAGCGCCCTGCGTGCAGGGCGCCCCGCCGATCGGCCAACGTCAGGGTCGGAGCGGCAATTGCGGTAGTTCCCGCTTACGCGAAGCCGGCACGCCGCGCCCGAACAGGGGTGCGGCGGCCCGGATCAGGCCGCGAGCCTGCCGCCGCCGGCGCGCGCCCAGAACGCCTGCGCCAGAGGGCTGTCCGGCTTCGCCGCGATGCGCTCGGCGGCCAACAGCTGCGCGAGGGAACGATCGCCGCCTCGCAGCGCCGCCTCAAGCAAGGTCAGGCTGAGCACGTCGCGCTGCGCGTTGGAGCCGCCGAAGTCGCGCGCCCGCGGCAGCACCGGCGCCATCAGCTGCGCGGCACGATCGAAGTCGCCGCGCGAGAAGGCCCACACGCCCTCGGAAAGCGGCAGCCCGACCTCACGCGTGAGGCGCGCATTGGTGCCCTGACCCGCCGCCGCGCGGCGCATCGCGCCCAGCACCTGCGCCGCCGCCTCCTCGCGCCCCGCGCCCAGATGCGCCATCACGGCATGCAGGTCGCTGAACGCATAGAAGCCCTCGCCGCCCGCCTGCTGCCACGCCATGGAGAGCTGCGCAAAGCGCCGGCCCGTGTCTGCGCCGCGCAGCAGCAGCCGCCAGAGCATGGCCGAGGCATCCACCAGGTCGATCGCCGGCTGCGCCTCGCCCTTCGCGATCCCATGCGCCACGGCGCGGTCGTAGATGCCGAGCACGCGGTCGAACGCGCCGCGCTCCAGGTGGAACAGTGCCAGGTGCCACCAGTTGTGCACGGCGAGGATCGCCGCCGGCGCCCAATCGGCCTCACGCCGCTCCAGGAAGGCCGCGCCTTCCTGGTCGCGCCCCTGCATCTCCATCACATGCGCGACGGCATGCACCGCCCAGGCGTCCCGCGGCTGCAGCGCCAGCGCCATGCGCCCGGCATCCTCGGCAGCGGCGTACTCGCCATTCTCCTCGAGGCCGAAGGCCTGCATGCCGAGCAGCCAGGAGAAGCCCTCCTCGCCCGTGCGCCACGCACGCATCGCGGCGGCGGGACGGTCGCGCAGGCCGGCGGGGTTGCCCAGGAAGAAGTCGAACTGGTGCGCCACCTGCTGCGCAAAGAGGTCGCGCGGATGCGCCGCAGCCAGCGCCGCATAGCCGCGATGCGCGGCGACAAAGTCGCCCTCGCACCAGGCCTGCGCGGCGGCGAGATGCGCGCGCTCACGGTCGTTGGCGACCGGAAGGTCCCACGCCGCGGCGATGCTCGCCTCGGCCTCGGCCACGCTCGCGCGCTCCATGGACATCACCATCAGCCCGGCGCGGAAGGCATGCGCCATGGCGAAGTCCGGCTGCTCGGCGATGGCGGCGTCGATTGCGGCGAGCGGGTCGGCGCGGAAGCCGAGCATCAGCCCGGTCGCCTCGTCGAGCTTCGCGATGGCGGCGCGGTTGGCGGTGGACACGGCATTCCCGTGTATGTCGGCGTGCGGCATCTCTCTGGTCCTCCGGTCGGTTGTCGCGCGGTGGCGAGAGCGTCAGCCACCGCGTCGGGTGGCCGGAGTGCTAGGCGCGGCGTGTTTCCGTTCGATTGCGCCCCGCAGCCAAAGAGGTTTCACCGCCATGTCGCGCGTGACGCGGCTTTCGTCGTGATCGCCCACCCCCCTTCCGCGCGCCCGCGATGCCGCTAGGCTTGCGGCAACCCGGGGGGAGAAACGTGACGATGACCGATGCAGCATGGTCCGCCGAAGCGTTGCCGCAGGACTGGCGCGATGGCGCCTTCGCGCTCAGGGTGATGACACCGGATGGTCCTTCGGTCTTTGCGCTGCTCGGCGGCGCAAGCTTCGACATGACGCCCGCCTTCGGCACCTGCAGCGCCTGGCTGAACAGCGACGACCCGCTCGGCGCGATCCGGCGCGAGGGCGTGCCCTCCGCGCTCGACCTGCCGGCGGCGCTCGCCAACGCGCATCACGCCGCGCGCGACGCCCACAAGCCGTGGCTGCTGGCGCCCATCGACCTGCAGGTGATCAAGGCCGCCGGCGTGACCTATGTGCGGTCGATGCTGGAACGCGTGATCGAGGAACGCTGCCGCGGCGACGCGACGCAGGCCGAGGCGGTGCGCGCCGAGGTGCGCGCGATCATCGGCGACGACCTGGCGAACCTGGTGCCCGGCAGCCCGCAGGCGGCGCGCGTGAAGGAGGCGCTGGTCGCGAAGGGCTGGTGGAGCCAGTACCTCGAGGTCGGGATAGGACCCGACGCCGAGATCTTCACCAAGGCGCCCGTCCTCTCCGCCGTCGGCGTCGGCAGCAAGGTCGGCGTGCATCCGATGAGTTCCTGGTCGAACCCGGAGCCGGAAGCGGTGATGGTGGTGAACGGCCAGGGCCGGATCGTCGGCGCCACGCTCGGCAACGACGTGAACCTGCGCGACGTGGAAGGGCGCAGCGCGCTGCTGCTCGGCCGTGCGAAGGACAACAACGCGTCCTGCGCGCTCGGCCCGATGATCCGCCTGTTCGATGCCGGCTTCACGCTGGAGGATGTGCGCCGCGCCGAGCTGCGCGTGACCATCACCGGCCGGGACGGCTTCACGCTGGACGAGCACGGCCCGGTCGGCGCGATCGCGCGCGATCCGGCCGATGTGGTCGGCCAGATGATCGGCGCGCATCACCAGTATCCCGATGGCGCGGTGCTGTTCCTCGGCACGCCCTTCTCGCCGGTGAAGGATCGGGGCGCGCCGGGCATGGGCTTCACGCACAAGGAGGGCGATGTGGTGCGCATCGCGAGTCCCCGCCTCGGCGCACTCGCCAACGAGGTGGACCGCACCGACGAATGCCCGCCCTGGAGCTTCGGCATCGGCGCGCTGATGGCGAATCTCTCGCGCCGCGGCCTGCCGCGGTGACGGAGGAGACCGGCCGCCTCGATGGCCGCCTCGCCTGGGCACGGCTTCCCGGCAGCGGGCCAGGCGTGGTCTTCCTGCCCGGCTACCGCAGCGACATGCAGGGCTCGAAGGCGCTCGCTCTGCGCGACCATTGCGCCGCGTCTGGCCAGGCGCTGCTGCGCTTCGACTATTCGGGCCATGGCGAGAGCGCCGGGCGCTTCGAGGACGGCACCATCGGCCAGTGGGCGGCGGATGCCATCGCCGTCTTCGACGCGCTGACCGAGGGGCCGCAGATCCTCATCGGCTCCTCGATGGGCGGCTGGATCGCGCTGCTGCTTGCCCGCGCGCGGCCGGAGCGCATCGCGGGGCTGATCGGCATCGCGCCGGCGCCCGACTTCACCGAGACGCTGATGTGGCCCGCCTTCACCGAGGAACAGCGCGCCGAGATCATGGCCAAGGGCGTGCTGGATCTGCCGAGCCAGTATGGCGAGCCGACACCCGTCACCCGCGCGCTGATCGAGGATGGCCGCCGGCACAACGTGCTGGACGCGCCGATCCCCCTCGCCTGCCCCGTGCGCATCCTGCAGGGCATGCGCGACCCGGACGTGCCCTGGCAGCACGCGCTGAAACTGGTGGACGCGATCGTGGGCGAGGATGTGCGCCTGCACCTGATCAAGGATGGCGACCACCGGCTGAGCCGGCCCGAGGACCTCCGCCTGCTGGCCGAGACGCTTGACGCGCTGCGCGCTCAGCCCTGATCGCCGGCGGCGAGGATGGCGCGAAGCCCCTCGCGGTAGGTCGGGCAGCGCCAGGCGATGCCGAGCGCCTGCTTCGTGATGACGTTCGCGACGCGGCGATTCTCCGTCCAGAACGAAAGCGCCATGGGCGACATGCGCTGCCGCGCCTCCTCGAAGGGGATCGCGGGCGGGGGCGCGACGCCGAGCAGCCGCGCCGCCTCCTCCACCACCACGGCGCTCGGCGCGGGTTCGTCGTCCACCAGGTGCAGCACACGCTGCCCGTCCGGGCGCAACGCGGCGGCGACGACTGCGAGCGCGATGTCGTCGCGATGGATGCGGCTGAAGGCGTGGCCCGGCTTCACCACGCGCCGCGCCACGCCGGCCCGCACTTCCTCGAGCGCACTGCGACCGGGGCCGTAGATGCCGCCGACCCGGAAGAGGTCGAGCGCCGCGCCGCGCGCCACCGCCACCGCGCGCCAGGCCTGCTCGGCTTCCAGGCGGCGGACGGAGCGTGCCTGGCCCGGCGCCGGCGTCGTCGCCTCATCCACCCAGCCGCCGTCGCGGTCGCCATAGACGCCGGTGGTGGAGAGATAGCCGATCCAGCGCAGCGCCGGCGCCGCGGCGATCGCCTCCCCATGCGCCGCCAGCACCGGATCGCCGCCCTGCTCGGGCGCGGCGGTGACGATCAGATGCGTCGCCTGCCGCAGCGCCGCAGCGGCTTCCGCGAAGGCCACAAGCGCAACGCCCGCGGGCGGGCTCGCCGCCACCGGGTCGCGCGTCGTGCCCGTCACCACGAAGCCGTGCGCCACGGCCTCCGCAGCGATCGCCCTGCCCGCATAGCCGATCCCGGCCACCACCATCCGCGCTTCCATCCCCTGCAGATGCGCCGCCTTCCGCCCGTCGTGAAGGGGCGGGAGACGCGTCGCGCTCTGGAAGCACGCCTGTGCGGGGGATAGATTGCCGCCGATGCGTCCCAGGCCCCGTGCCCTGCTGCTCGGTGGCGCCGCCGCCGTCCTGATCGGCGCGGTGGCAGGCGCTGTCTGGCTGCGTTCCCCCTCCCCGCCCGGCCCGCCGCCGGAAGCGGCTGCGTCCGCGGCCGCGCCCCCGGAGCCCGCCGCCCCGGCGGCGACGAGCGAGTCGGAACGCTGCAACGCGCTTCTGCGCAGCGACCCGGACGCGGCACGCGGCTTCGCCGCGCAATGGCGCAGCGCGCAGGGCGGGAGCGCGGCCGAGCAATGCGAGGCGCTGGCCATCCTGGCGCTTGGCGATCCCGCGCAGGCGGCGACGCGGCTGGAGGCGATCGCGGCCCGCGGCGCCGGCGACAGGCCGACCAAGGCAGCACTGTTCGCGCAGGCCGCGCAGGCCTGGCTGCTGGCCGGCGATGCCAACCGCGCCTATGGCGCGACGACCCTCGCCCTGACCCTGACGCCCGAGGATCTCGAACTGCTGGTGGACCGCGCCGTCGCTCTCGGTACGCTCGGCCGCTACCGCGAGGCGCTGGAGGACCTCGACCGCGTGCTGTCGCTGGACCCGGACCGCGCCGAGGCGCTGGTTTTCCGCGCCGCCGCGCTACGCCAGCTGGACCGCCCCGACATGGCGCGGCGCGACCTGGACCGCGCGCTGGCGATCGAGCCCGACCACGTGGAGGGCCTGCTGGAGCGCGGCATCCTCCGTCAGCTCGCCGGCGACGAGGAGGGCGCGCGGCGGGACTGGGAACGCGTGGTGGCCATCGCGCCGGGCAGCGCCGCGGCCGACCTCGCCGCGCAGAACCTCGCGCTGAGCGAAGCCGGGCCGGCCCGGCGGTGATCCCGGCGATCACGGCGCTGCTCGTGTGCCAGCTTCTGGGCGAGGTGGCGGCGCGCGCCTTCGCGCTGCCGGTCCCCGGCCCCGTGATCGGGATGGTGCTGCTGTTCCTCGCGCTGCTGCTGCGGCGGCGGGAGGTGCCGGCGGAGCTCGGCGCCACCGCCGATTCGCTGCTCGGCAATCTCGGCCTGCTCTTCGTGCCCGCGGGCGTCGGCGTGGTGCTGCACCTGCCGCTGCTGGCGCGCGACTGGGCACCGCTGTCCCTGGCGATCCTCGCCGGCACGCTCTTCGCCATCGCGGCGACGGGGCGGCTGGCGCAATGGCTGCTGCGGCGCGGCGGCGGATGAACGACCTTGCCGAGATCTGGGTCTACCTGGCGCGGGAGCCGCTGGCCGCGCTCACCGCGACGCTGCTTGCCTGGCTGTTGGCGCTGCGCGTGCATCGCTGGTGCGGCGGCCATGCGCTGGCCAATCCGGTGCTGATCGCGGTGGCGCTGCTCGCCGGCGGGCTGCTGGCGGCCGGCGTGGACTACCGCGACTACTTCGCCGGCGCACAATTCGTGCACTTCCTGCTCGGCCCCGCGACGGTGGCGCTCGCCGTGCCGCTCTACCGGCAGCTGGCGCTGGTGCGGCGCTCGGCGGCGGCGGCCATCGCCTCCGTCGTGCTGGGCGGCGCCTTCGCCTCGCTCGCCGGAATCGCCATCGCGCTCGCCCTCGGCGCGGCGCCGGAAGTCACGGCGAGCCTGGCGCCACGCTCCGTCACCACGCCCGTCGCGATGGGCATCGCCGAGCGGATCGGCGGCCTGCCTTCCCTGACCGCGGTGGTGGTGATCCTCGGCGGCATCACCGGCGCCGCGCTCGGCCCGCTCGTGCTGGACCTCATGCGGGTGAGGGACTGGCGCGCGCGGGGGCTCGCGATCGGGACGGCGGCGCATGGCATCGGCACGGCGCGGGCGCTGTCCGTGAATGCGACGGCAGGCGCCTTCAGCGGGCTCGCGATGGGGCTGAACGCGCTGGCGACGGCGCTGCTGCTGCCGCTGCTCTGGGCGCTCTTCGCCGAATAGGCGGCTACCGGGGCGGGCGGCTCATCTCCGGCGCGCCGCCAATCGGGGCATCCGGCTCGCGCGCGCCGGCGGTGGACCGGCCGAGGAAGCCCTGCGGCGTCGTGCCCGTGCTGCCAGGCTCCACGAGCCCGACCGCCGAGCCGTCGGTGCCGCGGTTGACCGCCTGCGCGCTGTCGGTCCGGGGCCGCTGGTCGGCGGGGCCGGCATCGGCGCCGATGGAGGCGGCGCGCCCCGGCGGCGGCCCGCCGGCCACGGGCGGTGTCACCTGCTGTGCGGCGGCCAGCGCGGGCAGCAGCAGCAGGGCGAGGGGAAGGCGGAGCGGCAGTCGGCTCACACGGGCATCTCCGGACGTTCCTCGCCGGAACGCCGGGGCACATCCGTGGTTGCGGATCAGAAATCCAGGTCGTCGTAATGCGCGGGGGGCGCCAGGTCCGGCAGGCGGTCCGCGAGGATGGCGCGGAAGGCGGGACGCGACTTGATGCGCGCATACCAGTCCTTGGCGCCGTCATTCAGCGACCAGTCCACGTCGCCGATGTAGTCGAGCGCGGAGAGATGCGCCGCCGCGGCGAGATCCGCGAGGCTGAGGCTGCTGCCGCCGAGCCAGGCGCGCGTCTCGGCCAGCCAGCCGATGTAGTCGAGATGCGGCTTGAGGTTCGCATAGCCCGCGCGGATCGCGCCGGCATCCGGATTGCCGCGCCCGAGCAGGCGCTTCATCTGCCGCTCGTGCAGGAGGTTGCGCGTGACCTCGGACTGGAACTTGTGGTCGAACCAGGCGACGAGGCGCCGCACCTCCGCTCGCTCCGCCAGCGTGCGGCCGAGCAGCGGCAGGTCGGGATAGGCCTCGTCCAGGTACTCGCAGATCGCGTTCGAATCGGCAAGCACGAGGCCGTTCGCGTCCTGCAGCACCGGGACCGTGCAGGCAGGGTTCAGCGCCAGGAATTCCGGACGCCGGTCCCACACCCGCTCGAGCCTCAGGTCGAACGGAATGCGTTTCTCCGCCAGGGCGAGGCGGACCTTGCGGGAAAACGGCGACAGGGGAAGGTGGTAGAGGGTCCGCATCGGCCTCGCGCGACTCCGGTCACCATCCCTATGGCACGCGCGCGCCGCGCGGCCAACGGGTCGGCGACCGGATCAGGTCACGCCGCCGCGACTCACTCCGCCGCGACGGCCGGCGCGTCTTCCATCGGCTTCGGCAGGTAGCGCGCGTAGTCCTTCGGAACCACATGCCAGAAGTGGGCGCGCTCCACCGCCCAGTTGTTCAGCAGGCGCGCGGCGAAGGGGCTGCCCGTCTCCCGCACATGCCGCCCGATGTGGTCGCGCAGCACGTCCTCCCAGTGGGCGCTGCCGCCGAGGCGCCGCCACAGCAGCGTCTCGGGGTTGATCCGCTGCTCGAAGGTCGCGTCCGCGTCGTAGACGAAAGCCATGCCCCCGGTGAAGCCGGCGCCGAAATTGTCGCCGACCGGCCCGAGGATCACCGCGCAGCCGCCGGTCATGTACTCGCAGCCATTCGCGCCGCAGCCTTCCACCACCGCCAGCGCGCCGGAGTTGCGCACCGCGAAGCGCTCGCCGGCCTGGCCGGCAGCGAACAGCGCACCGCCGGTCGCGCCGTAGAGCACGGTGTTGCCGATGATGGTGTTCTCGTTCCAGACGAGCTTCGCCGACGGCGCGGGACGCACCACGATGGTGCCGCCCGAGAGGCCCTTGCCGACATAGTCGTTGGCGTCGCCGAACACCTCGAGCTTCAGGCCGCGCACCGCGAAGGCGCCGAGCGACTGGCCCGCGGAGCCGCGCAGCCTCACCGTCAGGTGCCCGCGCTGCAAGCCGTTCATCCCGAACTTTCGCACGATCTTGGAGCTGATCTTGGTGCCGATCGCGCGGTGGGTGTTCCGGATGTTGTACTGCAGCTGCATCTTCTCGCCGTGGCGGAACAGCGCCTCGGCGTCGCGGATCATCTCGGCGTCCAGAGTCTCCGGCACCTCGTTGCGGCCTTCGAGGGTGCAGTAGGATTCGAAGGGCCCCGCATCGGCCTTGACCAGCAGCGGGTTGAGGTCGAGGTCGTCGAGGTCCTCGGAACCGCGGCTGACCTGGCGCAGCAGGTCGGTGCGGCCGATCACGTCGGTCAGCTTGCGGAAGCCGAGGCCGGCAAGGATCTCGCGCACCTCCTCCGCCACGAAGCTGAACAGGTTGATCACCTTCTCCGGCGTGCCGGCGAACTTCTTCCGCAGGTCGTCATCCTGCGTGCAGACACCGACCGGGCAGGTGTTGGAATGGCACTGCCGCACCATGATGCAGCCCATCGCGACGAGGCTGGCCGTGCCGATCCCGAACTCCTCGGCGCCGAGCATCGCGGCGATCACCACGTCGCGCCCGGTCTTGATGCCGCCATCGGTGCGCAGCTTCACGCGGTGGCGCAGCCGGTTGAGCTGCAGCACCTGGTGCGTCTCGCTGAGGCCCATCTCCCAGGGCAGGCCGGCATACTTGATCGAGGATTGCGGGGAGGCGCCGGTGCCGCCGGAATGGCCGGACACCAGGATCGCATCGGCCTTCGCCTTGGCAACGCCCGCCGCGATGGTGCCGATGCCGCTGCGCGCCACCAGCTTCACGCAGACCGTCGCATCCGGGTTGATCTGCTTCAGGTCGTAGATGAGCTGCGCCAGGTCCTCGATCGAGTAGATGTCGTGATGCGGCGGCGGGCTGATCAGCATCACGCCCGGCGTCGAATGGCGCAGCTTCGCGATCAGCTCCGTCACCTTGAAGCCCGGAAGCTGGCCGCCCTCGCCGGGCTTCGCGCCCTGCGCCACCTTGATCTCGATCTCGCGGCAGTTGTTCAGATACTCCGCCGTCACACCGAAGCGGCCGGAGGCGATCTGCTTGATCGCGGAATTCGCGTTGTCGCCATTGGAGCGCGGCCGCGCGCGCGCCGGATCCTCGCCGCCCTCGCCGGAATCGCTCCGCGCGCCGATGCGGTTCATGGCGATCGAGAGCGTCTCATGCGCCTCCGGCGAGAGCGCACCGAGGGAGATGCCGGGCGCGACCAGGCGCTTCCTGATCTCCGTGATGCTCTCGACCTCCTCGAGCGCAACCGGGGCGCGGCCTTCCGTGCGGAAGTCCAGCAGGTCGCGCAGCGCGACGGGCGGCAGCTTCCGCACGCCGTCGGAGTAGCGCTTGAAGGTCTGGTAGCTGTCGGTCTCCACGGCCTTCTGCAGCGTGTGGATCAGGCTGCCGTCGAAGGCGTGGTTCTCGCCGCGGCGGCGCAGCTTGTAGAGGCCGCCGACCGGCAGCGTCACCGCATCCGCGTCCCAGGCCTTGGCGTGCAGCGCCAGCACGCGCCGCGCGATGCCGGAAAGGCCGATGCCGGAGATCCGGCTCGGCACGCCGGGGAAGAACTCCGCCACCAGCGCGCGGGAGAGGCCGATGGCCTCGAAGTTCATGCCGCCGCGGTAGGAGGACAGGACGCCGATGCCCATCTTGGACATGATCTTCAGCAGGCCCTTGTCCACCGCCTTCTTGTAGCGGGCGACGCAATCCTGCAGCGAAAGCTTGCCGAACAAGCCGCGGCGATGGCGGTCCGCGATGCTCTCCTGCGCCAGATAGGCGTTCACCGTGGTCGCGCCAGCGCCGATCAGCACCGCGATGTAGTGGACGTCGATCGCCTCCGCGCAACGGACGTTCAGGCTGGTGAAGGTGCGCAACGAGCTCTTCACCAGATGCGTGTGCACGCCGCCGACCGCCAGGATCATCGGGATCGGCGCGCGGTCCGCGCCCTGCTGCTCATCGGTCAGGATGACATGGGTGCAGCCGCTGCGCACGCCGTCCTCGGCCTCGCGGCGGATGCGCTCGATGTGGCGGCGCAGGCCCTGCTCGCCCTCCGCCACCGGGAAGGTGCAGTCCACCACGCAGGCGGTGTCCGCCATGTAGGCGCGCATCGCGGCGAACTCGGCGTTGGACAGCACGGGGCTGTCCAGCATGAGCATGTCGCACTGCGTCGGGTCCTCGTCGAGGATGTTCCCGAGATTGCCGAGCCGCGTCTTGATCGTCATCACCCGCGTCTCGCGCAGGCTGTCGATCGGCGGGTTGGTCACCTGGCTGAAGGACTGGCGGAAATAGTGGTGCAGCCCGCGATACTGGCCGGAAAGAACGGCGATGGGCGTGTCGTCGCCCATGCTGCCCACGGCCTCGTTCGCATCCTCCACCATCGGGTGCAGGATCGTCTCCAGCTCCTCGAGCGTGTAGCCGACGGCAAGCTGGCGGCGACGCAGTTCCTCGCCGGAGAAGCGCGAGAGCTCCTCCCAGCCGCCCTTCACGATGCCATCGATGCGCGTGGTGCGCTGCGTCCACTGGCCGAAGGGCTTGCGCGCGGACAGAAGGTCCTTGAGCGCCCGGTCGCCGTAGAAGCTGCCGGTCGCGAGGTCCACGCCGATGCACTGGCCGGGCCCGAGGCGGCCCTTCTCCAGGATCGCGTCCTCGGAGAGCTTCACCATGCCGGTCTCGGAGCCGACGATCAGCAGCCGATCATCGGTCACGGTGTAGCGCATCGGGCGCAGGCCGTTGCGGTCGAGCCCGGCGATCACCCAGTTGCCGTCGGTCGCGCAGATCGCGGCCGGCCCATCCCAGGGCTCCATCACGGCGTTGCAGTAGAGGAAGAGGTCGCGATGCGCCTCCGGCATCGTCGCGTTGTTGCCGATGCTCTCGGGGATCAGCATGGCCTTGGCCATCGGCGCGTCGCGCCCGCCGCGCACCAGCAGTTCGAAGACGTTGTCGAGCGTCGCGGTGTCGCTGCCGCCCGCCTGCACCACCGGCTTGATGTCGTCCATGAAGGAATCGAGCAGCCGGTGAGACAGGCGCGTCTCGTGGCTCTTCATCCAGTTGACGTTGCCGTGCAGCGTGTTGATCTCGCCGTTGTGGGCAAGCATGCGGAAGGGCTGCGCCAGACGCCAGGTCGGGAAGGTGTTGGTCGAGTAGCGCTGGTGGTAGATCGCGAAGCGGCTGACGAAGCGTTCGTCCAGCAGGTCCGGATAGAACTCCGTCAGGCTCTCCGCCAGGAACATGCCCTTGTAGATGATCGAGCGGCAGGAGAGCGAGCAGAGATAGAGCTCCGGGATCTGTGCCGCGATCGCCTGCTTCTCGATCCGGCGGCGGATCACATAGAGGTCGCGTTCGCAGGTCGCCTCGTCGCGCTGCTCGGGGTCCCAGATCAGGATCTGCTCGATCTCGGGGCGGGAAGCGTTCGCCTTCTCGCCGATGCACGCCACGTCGATCGGCACCTGGCGCCAGGAATAAATGGCGTAGCCGGCGTTCAGCACCTCGGTCTCGACGATGCCGCGGCAGCGCTCCTGCGCACCGAGGTCGGTCTTGGGCAGGAAGACCATGCCGACGGCGATGCGCCCGGGCCGCACGCGGTCGCCGCCGCGCTGCACGACCTCGGCGAAGAAGTCCTGCGGGATCTCGATATGGATGCCGGCGCCGTCGCCGGTCTTGCCGTCGGCATCCACCGCGCCGCGATGCCAGACGGCCTTCAGCGCGTCGATGCCCGCCTGCACCACCTTGCGGCTGGCCTTGCCATCCAGCGCCGCGACGAGGCCGACGCCGCAGGCATCGTGCTCTGTTGTGTCGACATGCGCAGTGCTCGCTAGCAGGTCGCGGTTGGCGGCGAAACGCGAGGCAAACTCGGAACCGTTCTCGTGGGTCATCGCGCTCACTCCGCGGCCACGGCGAGGGGGCTCGCCTTCTGCTGCATGTAGAGGTCCATCTGCTCGGCCGCGTCGCGGCCGTCCCGGATGGCCCAGACGACGAGGGAGGCGCCGCGCACGATGTCGCCCGCGGCGAAGACGCCGGGAAGCGCCGTCATCATCGTGCGGTGGTCCACCTTCAGCGTGCCCCAGCGCGTGACCGGCAGGTCCTTCTCGCCGAAGGCCGTCGGCAGGTCCTCCGGGTCGAAGCCGAGCGCCATGATGACGAGGTCCGCCGGCAGCTCGAAGCGGCTGTCCGGCATGGGCGTGACCTGCTGGCGGCCGGTGGCGTCGGGCAGGCCGAGATGCATCCGGTGTGCGATGACGCCTTTGACATGGCCCTCCCCGCGGAAGGCTTCCGGCGCGCCGAGCCATTCGAAGCGCACGCCCTCTTCCTCGGCGTTGTACACCTCGCGCATGGAGCCGGGCATGTTCGCCTTGTCGCGGCGGTAGAGGCAGGTGACGGAGGTCGCGCCCTGGCGCACCGCGGTGCGCACGCAATCCATCGCCGTGTCGCCGCCGCCGATCACCACCACATGCTTGCCCGTGGCGTCCAGCGCGCCGGAGGCGAAGGCCGGCACGGCCTCCCCGAGCCCGACGCGGTTGGCGGCGGTGAGGTAGTCCAGCGCCGGCACGATGCCGTCGAGGCCGATGCCCGGCGCCGACATCTCGCGCGCCTTGTAGACGCCGGTGCCGATCAGCACGGAGTCGTGCCGCGCGCGCAGCTCCGCCAGCGAGACGTCCTGCCCGACCGCGGTGTTCAGGTGGAAGTGGATGCCGCCTTCCTCGTACTGCTTCCAGCGGCGCAGCACGACATCCTTCTCGAGCTTAAAGTTGGGGATGCCGTAGATCATCAGCCCGCCGACGCGGTCGTAGCGGTCATAGACATGCACCTGGTAGCCACGCACCCGTAGCCGCTCCGCCGCGGCAAGGCCGGCCGGGCCGGCGCCGACGATGCCGACACTCTGCGCCAGCTCGCGGCGCGGCTTCGGCGGCTTCACCCAGCCGCGCTCCCAGGCGGTGTCGGTGATGTATTTCTCCACCGACCCGATGGTGACGCTGCCGAATCCCTTCTCGATGACGCAGTTGCCCTCGCAGAGGCGGTCCTGGGGGCAGATGCGGCCGCAGATCTCGGGGAAGGTGTTGGTGGCGGAGGCGACCTCGTAGGCTTCCTCGAGGCGGCCTTCGGCGGTCAGCTTCAGCCAGTCGGGGATGTTGTTGTTGAGCGGGCAATGCACCTGGCAGAAGGGCACGCCGCACTGGCTGCAGCGGCTGGCCTGGGCGGTGGCGGCCTGCGGCTCGAACTCCTTGTAGATCTCGCCGAAATCGGCGCGGCGCGTCTCCGCCGCCCGCTTCTCGGGCTGGCGCTGATCCAGGCGCACGAATTGCAGCATCCGTTCGGCCATGACGGCGAGACC
The DNA here is from genome assembly GCF_003173615.1 of Falsiroseomonas bella. Taxonomy (GTDB): domain Bacteria; phylum Pseudomonadota; class Alphaproteobacteria; order Acetobacterales; family Acetobacteraceae; genus Falsiroseomonas; species Falsiroseomonas bella. The sequence continues at coordinate 506,340 of NZ_QGNA01000003.1, forward strand.
CTCCCTGGGCGCTTTCAGCGCGCCCATCGGCGGCGGCCTCTACAGCAAGCCTCGCGGGGTTGCGAGTCCGATCTGGCCGATAAGGACAGTTTTTCTGTCGCATTCGGCCGAACCGGACCTGTTCAGCGTCGGAAGCGCACTCTCAGCGCGTTGTATAAGGTCCGATCCGGACCTTCACGCCACCTCGCGGCGACCGCCGCCCGGCCGGAACCGCTTCAGATAGCCCGGCACCACGCTCTCCACCGAGGTCGGCGCGATGCCGAGTTCCGCGAGCCCGGGCATGTCGGGCGCCACGACGTTGTCCCGCTCCAGCAGCAGAAGCTGGTCCTGGGTCAGCGGCGGCGTCGGCAGCCGCTGCAGAAGCCCGGCCTGGAAGCGCATCAGACCGGGCGGCATGTCCACCATCGGGCGGCGGCGCCGCGTCACCTCCAGGATGAAGCGCAGCACCTCCCGCATCGTCATGACGCGCGGGCCGCCGAGTTCATAGGTCTTGCCGCGCGCCTCCGGCCGGGCGAGGGCGGCGCCCACCGCATCGGCCACGTCGCCCACATAGACCGGCTGGAAGCGCGTGCCGCCGCTCACCACCGGCATCACCGGCAGCCAGGCCATCCCCGCGAAGCGGTTGAAGAACCCGTCCTCCGGCCCGAAGACCACGGAGGGGCGCAGGATGGTCGCCGCCGGGAAGCCCGCGCGCACCCCCTCCTCGCCCTCGGCCTTGGTTTGCGCATAGAGGCTCGGCGAGGCGGCATCGGCGCCGATCGCCGAAAGATGCACGAAGGACTCCACGCCCGCGGCCGCGGCGGCCCGCGCCACGGCGCCCGGCGCCTCGCCCTGGATGCGCCGGAAATCGCCCGGCCGGCGCTCGAACAGGATGCCGACCAGGTTCACCACCACCTGGGCGCCCTCCACGGCGCGGGCGACCCCCGCCGCATCGGTGACCGGCGCGGCCAGCGGCACGATCTGGCCGACGCGCCCCTGGGTCTGCAGGAATCGCGCCCCGGCCGGGTCCCGCACCGCCACCCGGACGACGTAGTCCTGCTGGGCGAGGCGCTGGACGACGTAGCGGCCGATGAAGCCGGAGCCGCCGAACACCGTCGCCACCTTGCGCTCGAGCGCACCCCGCATGGTCAACTCCCCAACCTTCGCGGGCCGGACCATATGAGCCCATACTGGACACGCCAAGCGGGCCCTTCGGGGTGGCCGCGCCCGCCGCATGCGGCCATACAGGGCCCGCATCTCGGAACGGGCCCATGCGACTCCTCTCCAGCCTGCTGAACCGCTTCGTCCAGCGCGGCAGCCTGACCGTCACCGACCACGCCGGCGTGGCGCATCGCTTCGGCAGCGGGGCGGACGGGCCGAACGTCGCCATCCGCCTGACCGACAAGAAGGTCGAGCACGAGATCTTCTTCAATCCCGAACTCAAGGCCGCCGAGGCCTATATGGACGGTCGCCTGGTGATGGAGGGCGGGCAGCGGGTCTTCGACCTTCTCTACCTGTTCTCGGTGAACCGCTCCGGCCTCGCGGCGCACCCGGTGCAGCAGGCGCTGCGCAAGGCCTGGCGCGCGGCGCGCCGCTGGCACCAGCGCAACCCACTCGGCCTGGCGGCGAAGAACATCCGCCACCACTACGACATCCCGCCGGAGTTCTACCGGACCTGGCTCGATCCCACGATGACCTATTCCTGCGCCTACTACCCGACGCCGGACGCCACGCTGCACGAGGCGCAGCTGGCCAAGCTGCGCCACATCGCGGCGAAGCTCAGGCTGGAGCCGGGGATGACGGTGGCCGAGATCGGCTCCGGCTGGGGCGCGCTCGGCACCTTCCTGGCGCGGAACTACGGGGTGAAGGTGGTCTCGGTCACCCTCTCGCCCGAGCAATGCGCCATCGCGAAGCAGCGCGCGGTGGATGAGGGCGTGACGGATCTCGTGGAGTTCCGCGAGCTCGACTACCGCCTGCTGGAAGGCACCTATGACCGCGTCGTCTCCATTGCCATGATGGAGGCGATCGGCATCGACGAGTTCGACACGTATTTCCGGAAGATCAAGGCGCTGACCAAGCCGGGCGGATTCGCCCTCGTCCACTGCATCGGCCGCCAGTCGCCGCCCGGCACCACGGCGCCCTTCATCCGAAAGTACATCTTCCCCGGCGGCTACGTGCCGGCGATGTCGGAGGTCTTCGCCTCGCTCGAGCGCACCGGCACCTGGTGCGCCGACTGCGAGATGCTCCGCCTGCACTACTACTGGACCATCAAGCACTGGCGGGAGGCCTTCGACGCCGTGCGGGAGCAGGCGGTGGCCAAGATGGGCGAGCGCTTCTGCCGGATGTGGGATTTCTACCTGGCCAGCGTGGAGCTGGGCTTCCTGCACGGCTCCAACTTCGTCTTCCAGATCCTGATTTCCGAACGTCGCGACGACGTGCCGGTGATCCGCGACTACATCGTGGACGAAGAGCGGCGGCTGAACGCGATCGGCGCGACATAAGGGGCCAAAGGGACAGGCCTGCGATTCACGTCTCCGGTGCTCGGCGCCGCGGGCGCCTCCGCCCTGCGACGATCGCAGGCCCCCCCCGCTTGACGCCTCCGCGGCGCCCCCCCTACACAGCGCCGCATCGCGCACCTGCCCAGGTGGCGGAATTGGTAGACGCGCAGGTTTCAGGTACCTGTGGCCGCGAGGCCGTGAAGGTTCGAGTCCTTTCCTGGGCACCACCCGCGCCAAGCGGGTTTTCGAGAGGTGGTCGCGACCCATGGGCGAGACCCTGTTCACCCAAGGCGCCATGATCCGCCTCCACAAGCACGACCTGCCCGACGGGCTCGATTTCGGCGCCTCCGTCGCCATCGACACCGAGACGATGGGCCTCGACCCGCGGCGCGACCGGCTCTGCCTCGTCCAGCTCTCGGCCGGCGACGGCACGGCGCATTGCGTGCAGATCATCCCGCCTGCCCTCGGCGGCCGGGGCTCGGACTGCCCGAACCTGAAGCGCCTGCTGGCCGATCCGGCGGTGCTGAAGATCTTCCACTTCGCCAGGTTCGACGTGGCGATGCTGCACCACGCGCTGGACGTCACCGTCGCGCCGGTGGTCTGCACCAAGATCGCCTCCAAGCTGGTGCGGACCTACACCGACCGGCACGGGCTGAAGGATCTGCTGAAGGACCTGCTGGGGGTCGAGATCTCCAAGCAGCAGCAATCGAGCGACTGGGGCGCGCCGGACCTCACACCCGAACAGCTGGCCTATGCCGCCTCGGACGTGCTGCACCTGCATGCGCTCTGGGCGAAGCTGAAGGCGCTGCTGCAGCGCGAGGGGCGACTCGACCTCGCTGAGGCCTGTTACGCCTTTCTGCCAACCCGCGGCCGGCTCGACCTGCTCGGTTACGAGGACCCCGACCTCTTCGCCCACTGATGGGTGGACTCATCCGTCAAGTGCGAAGCGCTAACCTCAAGCGTTTGTGAAGAACTGATTGTCGCATACTGGCACATTTCTTGTCCGATCGCTTTGTTGCGTTGACCCCCGCCATGCCGAGGCCCATACAAGGCTGGTGAAGTCCCCTCCCCTGATCCCTGCGCGCGGCCCCTCGCCGGCGGCCGCGGCGCGCCCGCCCGCCAGCCGGCTGCCGCCGCCGTCCCGTCGCAGGGCCCCGCCGACAGCCGGCCAGCTCATGCGGCGCCGCGTGGCGGTCGCGGTGGCCAAGCGCGTGCTCCCGCTCGCCGCGGTGGCCCTCCTCGCCGCCATCGCCCTCTGGCCGGAGATCGAAAGCGCCGCCGATCGCGGACGCGTGGCCTTCAAGCGCGTCACGGAGGTCCGGCCGGATGCGCTGAGCGTGGTGCAGCCGCGTTTCCAGGGCCTGGACGAGCAGAACCGCCCCTACACGGTCACTGCCGACACCGCCGTGCAGGCCGGCAGCGAGGAGGTGGTGCAGTTGCGCGCGCCGCGCGCCGACCTGCTGCTGACCGATGGCGGCTGGCTCTACATGGAGGCGCGCGAGGGCCGCTACGACCGGCCACGCAACCATCTCGACCTCGCCGGCCGGGTGACGATCCACCACGACGACGGCACGCAGTTCGTCACCGACCGCGCCGCCATCGACGTCACCGGCGGCAATGCCGCCGGCGATTCGCCGGTCGCCGCGCAGGGCCCCTTCGGCACGCTGACCGCCGAGGGCTTCCGGCTGCGCGACCGCGGCCAGGTGGTGGTCTTCACCGGCAAGGCCCGCGCCGTGCTGGAGGGCACGCCATGAGGGCGGCCGGCGCGCTGGTGCTCGCCGCCCTGCTCGCCGCAGGCCCGGCGGCGGCGCAGACGCTCGACCTGACCCAGGGCGGGCCGGTCGAGATCACCTCCGAGGACGGGATCGAGTGGCGCCAGCAGGAGCAGGCGGTCATCGCGCAGGGCAATGCGCGCGCCGCGCGGGACGGCGTGATCATCGACGCCGACCGGCTGATCGCGCGCTATCGGCCGCGCAGCGGCGCGGCCGCGCAGCGGGAGGGCCAGTCCGCCGCAAGCCCCGTCTCCGGCAGCGAGATCTGGCGCCTCGAGGCCGAGGGGAATGTCCGGATCACCTCCGCCAGCGAGAAGGCCACCGGCAGCCGCGCGGTCTACGACATGGACCAGGCGGTGATGGTGCTCTCCGGCCAGGGCCTCGCGCTGGAGACGCCGGACCAGCGGATCACGGCGCGCGAAAGCCTGGAATACTGGCCGCAGCGGCGCATGGCGGTCGCGCGCGGCGGGGCGGTGGTCACCACCACCGACGACCGCCGCATCACCGCCGACACGCTCGTCGCCCATTTCATGGAGAACCCGGCGGCCGGAGCGCCTACGGCGCAGCCCGCCGCCCAGCCTGCGGCGCAGCCGGGCCGCCCCGGCATCCCGGGCCTTCCCGGCGGCGGCGAGGGTAGCCGCATCGACCGCGTCGAGGCCTTCGGGCAGGTCGAGATCCGCACGCCGGACGAAGTGGTGCGCGGCGAGCGCGGGGTCTATTCGCCGCAGACCGGCATGGCGCGCCTGCTCGGCGGCGTCCGCATCACGCGCGGCGACAACCAGCTGAACGGGCAGGAAGCCATCGTGAACCTGCGCAGCGGCATCGCGCGCCTCGTCTCCGCGCCCGGCCAGCGCGTCCAGGGCCTGATCGTGCCGCAGCAGGGCCAGCCCGGCGAGGCGCAGCTGCCGCCGGCCGGCATGCCGCAGGGCGCCGCCCGGCAGCCACGCCAGCCGCGCCCGGGGGCCGCGCCATGAGCCCGCCGGACAGCCCGCGCGCCGAGGGCGGACCCGCCATCCGCCTGGCCGCGCAGAATGCCGGCCTCGTCGCGATCGGGCTCGGCAAGCGCTACAAGAAGCGCCCGGTGGTGCGCGGCGTCTCGGTGAACCTGAAGCGCGGCGAGGCGGTGGGGCTGCTCGGCCCGAACGGCGCCGGCAAGACCACGACCTTCTACATGATGACCGGCCTCGTGCAGCCCGACGAAGGCCAGGTGATGATGGACGGTCACGACGTGACCTTCCTGCCGATGTATCGCCGCGCGCGGCTCGGCCTCGGCTACCTGCCGCAGGAGGCCTCGATCTTCCGCGGCCTCAGCGTGGAGGACAACATCCGCGCCGCGCTCGAGGTGATCGAGCCGATCCGCGACCGCCGAGAGCAGATGCTGGACGCGCTGCTGGCCGAGTTCGGCATCGCGCATCTGCGCCGCGCCCCTGCCCTCGCGCTCTCGGGCGGCGAGCGGCGGCGCTGCGAGATCGCGCGCGCGCTGGCCACGCAGCCCGCCTACATCCTGCTGGACGAGCCGCTGGCCGGCATCGACCCGATCGCCGTCGGCGAGATCCGCGACCTGGTGAAGCACCTGAAGGACCGCGGCATCGGCGTGCTGATCACCGACCACAATGTGCGCGAGACTCTGGAGATCATCGACCGCGCCTACATCCTCCACGAAGGCCAGGTGCTGATGGAGGGCAGCCCGCGCGACATCGTCGAGCATGAGGGCGTGCGCCGCGTCTACCTTGGGGAAAGGTTTTCCCTCTAGGGGCGCGGCGATGGGTGGGGGGAACCGCAGGCAGCAGCCGCACGGGTCGCCATGGCGCTAGGTCCACGCCTCGACCTGCGGCAGTCGCAGTCGCTGGTGATGACGCCGCAGTTGCGGCAGGCCATCAAGCTTCTGCAGTCCTCCAACGTCGAGGTTTCCGCCTTCGTCGAGGAGGAGCTGGAACGCAACCCGCTGCTCGAGCGCGACGAGCGCCCCGAGCCGCGCACCACGGCGGATGAGCGCGCACCGGAACCCGCCGCCCCCGAGCCCGCGGATGCGCACGCCGCCGCGACCTCCGACGCGCTGCCCGCCGAGGGTGCCGCGCCGCTCGATGCCGAATGGGACAACGTCTACGACCCCGACGGCGCGGCCGGGCTCGGCACCGGGATCGGGCGCGGCGGCCGCGGCGACTTCGAGGACGACCTCTCCGGCATCGAGGAGGTCGCCGATGCCCGGCTGACGCTGCGCGAGCATCTGGGCGAGCAGATCCGCCTGACCTTCCACGCGGCGCAGGAGCGGCTGATCGCGGCGCAGATGCTGGCGATGGTGGATGCCGCGGGCCGGCTGCCGGTGACCGATGCCGCGATCGCCACGGCCATGGGGTGCGAGGAGGCGCTGGTGGCCGGCGTCCGCCGGCGGCTGCAGCGGCTCGATCCGGTGGGCATGTTCGCGCAGAGCCTGCGCGAATGCCTCGCCGTGCAGCTGGCGGAGCTGAACCGGCTCGATCCCTGCATGGAGGCGCTGCTCGACAACCTGGACATGCTCGCGCGGCGCGACCTGCGCGGGCTGATGAAGGTCTGCGGGGTGGATTCGGAAGACCTCGCCGACATGATCACCGAGCTCAAGCGGCTGGATCCCAAGCCCGGCGCCAACTGGGACGCCGCGCCGCCGCCCATGGTGGTGCCGGACGTGCTGATGCGCCGCCTCGAGAACGGCGAGTGGAGCGTGGAGCTGAACCCGGAGACGCTGCCGCGGGTGCTGGTGAACCGCGGTTTCCACGCGCGCGCGGTGGTCGGCGCGAAGTCCAAGGACGACAAGGCCTTCCTGGCGGACCGGCTGCAGAGCGCGACCTGGCTGGTCAAGTCGCTCGAACAGCGGGCCAACACCATCCTGAAGGTGGCGGCCGAGATCGTGCGCCGGCAGGACGGCTTCTTCCGCCATGGCGTGGCGCATCTGCGCCCGCTGATCCTGCGCGACGTGGCGGAAGCCGTCTCCATGCATGAGAGCACCGTCAGCAGGGTGACCGCGAACAAGCACATCGCGACGCCGCGCGGGACCTTCGAGCTCAAGTATTTCTTCACCACCGCCATCGCCGGCACGTCCGGCAACGAGGCCCATTCCGCGGAAGCGATCCGTTTCCGCATCCGGGAGATGATCGCGCAGGAGCACCCGGACGACATCCTCTCGGACGACGCCATCGTCGAAAGGTTGCGGAAGGAAGGTGTGGACATCGCGCGGCGAACGGTGGCCAAATACCGGGAGGCGCTGCGTATTCCCTCATCGGTGCAGCGCAAGCGGGAGAAGGCCGTCCCGGCCTGACCGTGGGTGGCCCTCTCCGACCTCTGGAGCGGAGTTCACCCCACATGCACATCACTGTCGCGGGCAAGCAGGTCGAAACCGGCGAAGCGCTGCAGACCCATGTCCGCGAAGGCCTAGGCACCATCGCGCGAAAGTATTTCGACCACGCGTTGGAAGCCAACGTGACCTTCCGCCGCAACGGCAAGGGCCACGCCTTCGTCTGCGACATCAACCTCAAGGCCGGGCGCGACCTGTTCATGCGCGGCGAGGGCGAGGGCCCCGACGCGCACCGCGCCTTCGAGGAGGCGGCCGAACATGTTGCGAAGCGGCTGCGTCGCTACAGGCGCCGGGTGAACGACCATGCGCGCAGCATGGCCGCGGAGCGCGACCGTCCGCTAGGCGAGCCGGCGCGGCAGATGGTGCTGCGCCAGCCTGAGGAAGACATGGAGGATGCGGCCGAAACCGTGGTGGCGAACGGCCAGGATCATCCCGCGGTGATCGCGGAATCCGTCACCAGCATCGAGGAACTGACCGTCAGCGAGGCGGTGATGCGGCTCGACCTGCTGCAGGCGCCGGCGCTGATGTTCCGCAACCGCGCCTCGCGCGCGATGAACGTGGTGTTCCGCCGCGCCGACGGCCATGTCGGCTGGATCGACGCGAAGGCCGGCTGACGCCCTTCGCCTCCCCCGCTGCCGCGGGGGAGGCTTTCGGGCGCCCTGCCCCTATTCGACCTTCGCGCCCACCGCGCGCGCGATCTCCGTCCATTTCGTGATCTCGGCGCGCTGGAAGTCGGCCAGTTCCTCCGGCGTGGAGCCGACCGGCACCGTGCCCGCCGCGCGCATCCGCTGTTGGACATCCGCGTCTCGGACGGCGCCCACGAAGGCCGCGTTGAGCCGCTTCACCGTATCGGCTGGCGTCCGCGCGGGTGCGAAGATGCCGTGCCAGGCGGTGCCCACCACGCCGGGCAGCGTCTCCGCGATGGTCGGCAGGTCCGGCAGCACGGCGCTGCGCTCCGCGCCCGCCACCGCGATGCCGCGCAGCCGCCCCGCCTGCAGCAGCGGCAGGATGTTCGCGACATCGGCGATGGTCATGGAAATGTGGCCGGCCTGCAGATCCACCAGCATCGGCCCGCCGCCGCGATAGGGCACGTGCTCGATCTGCAGCCCGCCACCGGCGCGCTTCAGCATCTCCGTCAGCAGATGCGGCAGGCTGCCCGCGCCGGCCGTGCCGTAGTTCAGCTTGCCCGGCTCCGCCTTGGCCAGCGCCACCAGCTCGGCGACCGTGCGCGCCGGCACCGAGGGGTGCACGGCCAGCATGAACTCCACTTGCGCCGCCAGCGTCACTGGCGCGAAGTCGGCGACCGGATCGTACGGCATGCGGGTGTAGACCGCGGCGTTCAGCGCATGGGTGGCGATGTTGCCCCAGACCACCGTGCTGCCATCGGGCGCGCTGCGCGCCACCTGCTCGGATCCGAGCATGCCGCCTGCGCCGCCGCGGTTCTCCACCACCACGGCGCCGCCCAGCAGTTCCGCCACCTTCGGCTGCACGATCCGCGCGACCAGGTCCACCGACCCGCCCGGCGGAAACGGCGCCACGATCCGGAGCGCCGGTGCCTGTGCGAAGGCCCGCCGGGCGGCCAGCGACGCCGCGCCCGCAAGCAGAATGCGTCTTCCAACCCGCATGGCGCGTTCCTCCCTCCTGCCGTTGCCGGCAAGCCTAGGAGTGCGCGCGGCGTGGGGTCAATGAACCGCGACGGGCTCCATCTCGTGTTGCAGGATCGCAGCGGCCGCGAGCTGGCTGCTCGGCGCGGCGCCGATCGGCGTGCCGTCGGCCGCGTGGATCGAGAAGGCGCGGGCACCGTTCAGGACGACCGGCCGCACATAGGCCAGTTCCTCGAGCCCGAGGCGGGCGAAATCCTGCACGGAAAGGTTGCGCAGCGCCGCGGCGCTGATCTGGATGCGGCCCGTCTCGGCGCCGCCGTCATGCTCGTTCATGGTGCACTCCTTCCGGCACGTCCCCGAGAGGCCCGTGCCCGTGTTGCGAGGGTGTCGTCGGTCACCCCTCCTTGACGCGGCCGTCCGTCATCGGCTCGGCCAGGCCCCCCACGACGGGGCGCTGCGCGCCGTTTCCGCGGGTGGCGATCTGGATCGTCTTGACCCGCGCCTCCGGCAGGGGGCGACGCAGGTCCACATGCAGCAGGCCGTTGTCCAGCCAGGCCCCTTCCACCTCGATGCCCTCGGCCAGCACGAAGGCGCGCTGGAACTGGCGGGCGGCGATGCCGCGATGGAGGAAGACGCGGCCTTCCGTGTCCTCCTTCTGGCGGCCGCGGATCACCAACTGGTTGTCTTCCTGCGTGATCTGCAGGTCGTCCATCGAGAAGCCCGCGACGGCGAGCGTGATGCGCAGCCGCGTGTCGCCGGTCTGCTCGATGTTGTAGGGCGGGTAGCCGTCGGCGTTCTTCTGCACCCGGTCGAGCATCTGCTCGAGATGGTCGAAGCCGAGGAAAAGCGGCGAACCGAACAGCGAGGGACGCGACATCCTGGGTTCCCCTGGCCTCCCCCATCCCCGCCGGCGTTGGCCGGCCTGGATGTGCTGGGCAAGGCATCCGAAATGCAGGACCCGAAGCGCCCTGCGATGCAGGATTTTGGCCCTGTCTCATGCCGTTGCAAGGGGGGTGGCGGGGGGCTAGGTCTGGCGTCCTGCGGACCCCAGCGATGACCGAAGCCGAGCTCCTCCCCATCCTCTACGTCCCCGACCCGCGGCTGCGCGCCAAGGCGAAGCCGGTCGAGCCGGGCGATCCGCGCGTGCCCGCCCTGGCGGAGCGCATGCTGGCCACGATGTACAAGGCGCCCGGCATCGGGCTTGCCGGCCCGCAGGTGGGCGAGATGCTGCGCCTCGTGGTCATCGACCTCCGGCCCGAGGAGACGCCGCAGCCGATCGTGCTGATCAATCCGGAGATCGTGGCCGAGAGCAAGGAGCTGGCAACGCGGGAGGAAGGCTGCCTGTCCCTCCCCGGCCAGTTCGCCGATGTCACGCGTCCCGCCCGGGTGAAGGCGCGCTGGACGGACCTGACCGGCGCGCGGCAGGAGATGGAGGCGGAGGGCCTGATGGCCGCCTGCCTGCAGCACGAGATCGACCACCTCGATGGCGTGCTGTTCGTCGACCACATCTCCGCGCTGAAGCGGAACATGCTGCTGCGCAAGCTGGCCAAGGAACTGAAGTCCAAAGCCAGGGAGTAGGGATCTTCCAATGCCCTCAGACGCCGGGCGGCCGCGTCCGCGGCCTTGGCTGCACCGCACGAGCGGCGGGCCGGGTTCGCGGCCTCGGCCGCCTGCGGCGGCCGCCTGATGCGCCTCGCTTTCATGGGCAGCCCGGACTTCGCGGTGCCGGCGCTGCGCGCTCTGCACGGGGCGGGGCATGAGATCGCCTGCGTCTATGCGCAGCCGGCACGCCCCGCCGGTCGTGGCCAGAAGGAGACCCCCTGCCCCGTCCATCGCGCGGCGCTGGAACTCGGGCTGCCGGTCCGCACCCCGGCGCGGGTGAAGCGAGACACGGCGGAACACGCGGCCTTCGCGGCGCTCGATCTCGATGCCGCGGTGGTCGCCGCCTATGGGCTGATCCTGCCCAAGGCGATGCTCGATGCGCCGCGGCGCGGTTGCCTCAACATCCATGCCTCGCTGCTGCCGCGCTGGCGTGGGGCGGGGCCGATCCAGGCGGCGATCCTCGCCGGCGATGCCGAGACGGGCATCACCATCATGCGGATGGAAGAAGGCCTCGACACCGGCCCGATGCTGTTGCGCGCCGCGGTGCCGATCGGGCCCCGCGCCACGACGCCCGAGATCCACGATGCGCTGGCCTCACTCGGCGCGACGCTCATCCTGCGTGCGCTGGCCGAAGACCCGGCCGCAACGCCGCAGCCGGAGCAGGGCGTCACCTATGCGCCGAAGATCGCGAAGGAGGACGGCCGCCTCGACTGGACGCAGCCCGCGGCGGCGCTGGACCGGCGGGTGCGGGCGCTGAACCCCTGGCCCGGCTGCTTCTTCGCGCATGGCGACGAGACCATCCGCGTGCTGGCCGCGGAGCCCGCCGAGGGCGCTGGCGCACCGGGAACGGTGCTGGATGCCGCGCCGACCGTCGCCTGCGGCGAGGGCGCGCTGCGCCTGCTGCGGCTCCAGCGCGCGGGACGCGCCGCAATGGACGCCGAGGCCTTCCTGCGCGGCTACGCGCTGAGGCCCGGCGAATTGCTGGGCTGAGATGCCCCGCTACGCCCTCAGGCTGGAATTCTGCGGCACCGGCTTCGTCGGCTGGCAGCGCCAGGCGGATGGGCTCTCGCTGCAGCAGGTGATCGAGGAGGCGGCGGCGCCGCTGAACCGCGGCGAGCCACCGCTCGCCACGGCCGCCGGCCGCACCGACGCCGGCGTGCATGCCGAGGCGATGGTGGTGGACCTGATGCTCGCCGCCGAGCTGCCGCCCGAGCGCGTGCGGGAGGCGATCAACGCCCGCACCGCGCCGCATCCCGTCGTCGCGCTTGCCGCCGCGCGCGTCGCCAATGACTGGTCGGCCCGCTTCGCCTGCACCGGCCGCGCCTATCGCTACCGCGTCATGAACCGCAGCGCGCGCCCGGCGCTGGAAGCCGGACGGCTCTGGCACGTGAAGCGGCGCCTGGATGCCGAGGCGATGCACGCGTCGGCGCAGCGTCTGCTGGGAAGGCACGACTTCTCCGCCTTCCGTGCCGCCGCCTGCCAGGCGAAGTCGCCGCTGCGCACGCTGGACCGGCTCGAGGTCAGCCGCCTCGGCGAGGAGGTGGTCATCGTCGCGGAGGCGCGCAGCTTCCTGCACCATCAGGTCCGCAACCTGGTGGGCACGCTGGTGGAGGTCGGCGCCGGCAAGCGCGGCGTGGACTGGCCGCGGCAGCTGCTGGACGGGCGGGACAGGACCAAGGCCGGCCAGACCGCGCCGGCCGAGGGGCTCGTCTTCGTCGCCGCCCGCTACGATCCCGAGCCGGAGTGGGTGTGATGCAGGATCACCGCCACGACATCCTCGAAGCCGCCTTCCCCGGGGAATCCGGGCGGTTCTTCCTCTCGATGCGCATCGGCGGCACGCCCGACCTCGCGGATTACGGCGCCGCGCTGATTCTCGACGGCACAAAGACCGCGACCTCGTCGCCCTTCTCCGACTATCCAGATGGCCGCATCCCATTCGCCGGCGCACTTTCTGTACTTCTCGACGGGCGCGAAAGACCGGTCGGCATCGTCGAGACGACCGGCGTCGAGACCGTGCGGTTCCGTGACGTCACGGAGGCGATGGCGCGTGCCTACGGAGAGGGTGAGCGGACTCTGGCGTGGTGGCGGCGCGAGATCGGCGCCTGGTACCGCGACAAGGCCGACCACGAGGGCTGGCGCTTCTCGGAACACGACGCGATCCTCTGGGAGTGGATCAACGTTGCGCGCCGGCTTCAGCCCGGCGGCGCCACCCCGTAGCGCGCCGCCAGCTTCGCCAGTGCCGGCGGCACGGAGGGATGCAGCGCCACACCCTCCGCCAGCGCCTTCGCGCGCCGCGCCATCGCCGCATCGCCCGGCATGCGCGGCGTCATGCCAGGGCGCGGCGGGTTGTTGCGTACCGCCTGCGCCATCCAGCCGCCTTCCGCCATGAAGGCCTCCGCCCCGCCGAATTTCGCCGGGTCAAGCACCAGCACCAGAACGCTCGCGCCCCAGTCGGTGCGGCCTTCCACGCGGCCATGGCCAGCGAGCCCGCTGGTCAGCGCCTCAACGAGCAGGCCGAGGGCCCAGCCCTTGTGCCCGGCCTCCATCCCACCCAGCGGCAGCAGCGTGCCAGCCGGGTCGGTGAAGAAGGCGTTGGGGTCGTCGGTCGCGTTGCCAGCCGCATCAAGCAGCCACTGGCCCGGGAAGCGCGTGCCCTCGGCGCGGCGGCGGCCGGTCATGCCATTGGTCGTGATGGACATGGAGACGTCGAGGATCACCGGCCCCTCGGGCGTCGGCCAGGCGGCGGCGAGCGGGTTGGGCGTGATCACCCGCCGCGTGCCGCCCCAGGGCGCGACGGACGCGGTGGAGGGATCGGAGCAGGTCAGCACCAGCATCCGCCCGCGCTCCACCACCGGCGGCGCATAGGCGGCGAGGCAGCCGATATGGCCGCTGCGCGCGATCGCGACGGCACCGATGCCGAATCCCTCCGCCGCCTCGTCCGCCGCGGCGATCGCGCGGCGCACCAGCCAGGGCCCGGGCAGCTTGCGACCGTCCCAGCTCCGCACAACCGGCGTGGCCGAGATCGTCTCGGGCTCGCCCTCCGCCCGCATCTCCCCGGCGGCAAGGCTGTCCAGATAGGGCGTGAGCAGCGCGAGGCCGTGGGTGTCGTGGCCCATCAGGTCGCCCTCGACCAGCACCTCCGCGACGTCGCGCGCCTTGTCGGCGGGCAAGCCCGCGACGCGGCAGCATTCGGTCGCGAAGCGCAGCAGCGCATCGGCGGCAAAGGCCATGCCCGTCATCCTTCGGAGAGCGTGCGGATCAACCCGCCCAGGAACAGGCCGAGCACGAGGTCGAGCGCCACGATGATCGCCGCCCGGCCGCCTTCCACGCCCAGCGCGCGCCGCGCCACGAACCACTCCAGCCACACCGCGTAGGCGAGCCCGACCAGGGTCAGCACCTGCGAGAGCGCATCCGGCAGCCCCAGCGCACCCGGCAGCATCAGCGCCAGCAGCACGAGATACTGGACGATGTTGGTCCAGTTCCAGGCCGAGATGAAGCGCGGCCACTCGCCGTTGCGTCCCCAGGCGCGCGCGATGCCGAGCGAGAGCAGCGCGAAGGCCGTCCAGGCGATGCTGTAGCCGATCAGCTCGGCCAGCAGCCCCCGCAGCAGCCCGCCTTCCGGCGCGCCGATCCCGGCCCAGGCGAAGACCCGGATCGCGAGGAAGGCCGGCAGGCAGAGCAGCGCCGCGACGAAGGAGCGCCAAGCGCCCTCCGGCGTGTCCTCCATCAGGGCGAAGCCCTCGCTGCGGCCTCGGCCGAGCAGGAAGGCGCCGGCGAGGCCCGAGACGATCACCTCGCGCATCGGCGGCTGCTGCGTTCCGCTCAGGTCAGGAACTCCTCGAGGATCGCCCGATAGGCGCCGGCCAGCCGACGGAGTTCCTCCACCGGCGCGCGCTCATCCACCTGGTGCGGCGTTTCGCCCACCGCCCCGAACTCCGCCACCGGGCAGTAGCGCGCGATGAAGCGCGCATCGGAGGTGCCGCCGCCCGTGTCGAGCTTCGGCGTCACGCCGGTGGCGCGCGCGATGGCGCGCGACAGGCCGTCCACGAAGGGGCCCGGCTCGGTCAGAAAACTCTCGCCGGAGCATTCGGTGCGCATCGTGTAGCGGGCGCCGCTGGCTTTGAAGGCGGCGTGCAGGCGTTCGGTGAGATGCGCGCTGGTGTGGTGGTCGTTGAAGCGGATGTTGAGCATCGCCTGGGCCGTGGCCGGGATGACGTTGCTCGTCCGGTTGCCCACGTCGAAGCCCGTGACCTGCAGGGTCGAGGGCGGGAAATGCGCGCTGCCGTTGTCGAGCGGCGCCGACAGCAGCGGCCCGAGTGCCGCGACCATGCGATGGATCGGGTTGTCGGCGCCGGCCGGATAGGCGCTGTGGCCCTGGATGCCGTCCACCGTGACCCAGGCGTTCAGGCTGCCGCGACGGCCGATCTTGATCGTGTCGCCGAGCGCGTGGCGGCTGGTCGGCTCGCCGACGAGGGCCATGTCCGGGATCTGGCCATTGGCCTGCATCCATTCGAGGACCTTGGCCGTCCCGTCCACCGACCGGGCCTCCTCGTCGCCCGTGATCAGCAGCGAGACCGAGCCCTTGTGCGCGGGGTTCGCGGCGAGGAAGTCGGCCAGGCCGGCAAGGAAGGCGGCGATGCCGCCCTTCATGTCGCAGGCGCCGCGGCCGTAGAGCACGCCATCGCGGATGGTCGCCGAGAACGGGTCGTCGCGCCAGGCGGCGACGTCGCCGGGCGGCACGACATCGGTGTGGCCGGCGTAGCAGAAATGCGGCCCCTCGGTGCCGCGGCGCGCGAAGAGGTTGTCCACGCGGTAGTCGTCGGGGCCGTAGACGAGGCGCGTGCAGGCGAAGCCCAGCGGCTCGAGGAAGCGCTGCACAACGTCCAGCGCGCCGTCATCGGCGGGCGTGACGGAGCGGCAGCGGATCAGCGCCTGGGCGACGGGAACGGGGTCGGCGGTCATGGCGCGTGGCCGCATCGCGCGGCACGCGACCCCCCACCCGGCAGCGCTCCGCGCCGCCACCCTCCCCCGCAAGCGGGAGAGGGAGTGTCAGCATGCCCTGCTCCCTCTCCCGCGAAGCGGGGGAGGGTCGGGGTGGGGGTTCTCACGCGCTAATCCCTCAGCAGCTCGTTGATGCTCGTCTTCGACCGCGTCTGCTCATCCACCCTCTTCACGATTACCGCGCAGTAGAGGCTCGGCCCCGGCGAGCCGTCCGGCAGAGGCTTGCCCGGCAGCGCGCCCGGCACCACCACCGAATAGGCCGGCACGCGGCCGTAGATCACCTCGCCGGTCGCGCGGTCCACGATCTTGGTGGAGGCGCCGATGTAGACGCCCATCGAGAGCACCGCACCGCGCTCGACGATCACGCCTTCCACCACCTCGGACCGGGCGCCGATGAAGCAGTCGTCCTCGATCACCACCGGGTTCGCCTGCAGCGGCTCCAGCACGCCGCCGATGCCGACGCCGCCCGAGAGATGCACGTTGCGGCCGATCTGCGCGCAGGAGCCGACTGTCGCCCAGGTGTCCACCATGGTGCCGGAATCGACATAGGCGCCGAGGTTCACGAAGCTCGGCATCAGGATCACGTTCGGCGCGATGTAGGCGGAGCGGCGCACCACGGCGCCGGGCACCGCGCGGAAGCCGGCGGCCTTGAAGCGGTTCTCGCCCCAGCCCTCGAACTTCAGCGGCACCTTGTCGTAGGCGCCGGCGGCGGTGTCCATCACCGTGCTGTCGGAGAGGCGGAAGCTGATCAGCACGGCCTGCTTCAGCCACTGGTTCACCTTCCAGCCACCCTTGCCGTCGGGCTCGGCCACCCGGGCGCCGCCGGAATCGAGCAGCGCCAGCGCTTCCTCCACGCAGGCACGGTCTGGGCCGGTGGTCTGCGCGTTGAGCGTGTCGCGGCGGGCCCAGAGCGCCTCAATGCGCGCCTGCAGGGCGGTCTTGTCCATGGTGATCGTGGTCCTGGGCTGATGGGCAGGCCGCGAGGTTTGGAAGAGGGGCGATGCGCTGTCAACGCGGTGACCCGCGGCAGCGTCAACCAGCGGTTCAGCGCCGTGCCGCATTGTGGGCGCCATGACCGCCGGACCCGCCGATCCCCTCGCCGCCGCGCTGCTGGAGAGCCGCGCGCGCTGGCGTGACCTCGCGCTGCTGGCGGCCGACCTGCTGTTCGAGACCGACGCCGAGGGCCGCCTGACCTTCCTCGCCCCGGAGGAGGTGCTCGGCCACGCCGCCGAGGCGCTGCTCGGCCATTCCATGCGCCGCCTGCTGGATGCGGAGGACGGCCCCGATCCATTCGATCCCGCGGCCCCGCCGCGCGGCCTGCGCGCGTGGTTCCGCACCGCGGTGGGCGAGGCGGCCTGCCTGGAGGTGACGGCGCTCGCGCTCGATACGGGCGGGCTGCGCGGCGTCGCCCGTGACGTCACGACGGAGGAACGCGACGGGCTCGCCACGGCGCGCATGCTGCGCCGCGCGACCGCGATCGCAAGGCTGCTCGGCCTCGCTGGGCGCGGCCGCGCCACGGAGGGCGCGGCCGGTCCGGCGCTCGCGACGCTGCTGGAAGGGCTTTGCCAGGCGCTCGGCTTCCGCGCCGCCGCGCTGCTGCCGGCGGCGCCGGAGGGCGCGGCGCCGCTGGCGCAGGCCGGCACTGCAAGCGGCGCCTCCGACAGCCTCGCCCTCGGCCAGGGGCTGGCACTTCGCGTCTGGCGCGCGACGCCCCCGGATGCGGAAGAGAGGGAGCTTCTGGCGGCGCTGGCCCCCGCCCTGGCCGGGCTGCAGGCGGAGGCCGCACGCCAGGCGGAACTGGCCGCCGCGGCGCGGACCGATCCGCTCACCGGACTGCTGAACCGCCGCGGCTTTGCCGAGGCGCTGGAGCATGGCAGGGCGCGCCAGCCGGCCGGCGTGATCGCCTATCTCGACATGGACGGGCTGAAGCGGGTGAACGATCGGCACGGCCATGCCGCGGGGGACGCCGCGATCCGCGCGCTCGCCGGACGGCTGTCGGCGATGGCCGGAGCGGGCGAGCTTGCCGCGCGGCTGGGCGGCGACGAGTTCGCCCTCTGGCTGCCCGGTGCGACGCCTGGGGATGCGCTGGAACGGTGTGCGTCGCTCGGCGCGCCGGGGCCGCTGCCCGGCTTCCCGGAAGCCGGCACTGCGGCGGTGGCGGCCAGCATCGGCGTCGCCGAAGTGGCACCCGGCGACAGCGCGGAGGCGCTGATCGCGCGGGCCGATGCCGCGATGTATCACCGCAAGCGCGAAAGGCGCGCCGCATGAGCCACGCCGCGCTGCGCGAGCGACAGGGCAGCGTCGCCGCACGCACCGCCCTTGCGGCGGATGACCGCACCTCGCCCGAGCTGCTCACCTTCCTGGCCGCCGATCCCGCGCCCGAGGTGCGCGCCGCCGTCGCGGCCAATGCCGCGACGCCGCCCCAGGCCGGGCTGCTGCTGGCCGAGGATGCCGAGACGGAAGTGCGGGAGGCTCTGGCGCGCCGCATCGGCCGGCTCGCGCCGGGGCTGACCGCCGCAGCGCAGGACCGGCTCGCGCGCATGACCGGCGCCATCCTCGGGCGACTGGTGGAGGACGCCGCGGTCGCGGTGCGCGCCGCGCTGTCCGATGCCGTCGCCGGCCTGCCCGACGCGCCGCGCGACCTGATCCTGCGCCTGGCGCGCGACACCGCCCTGCCGGTGGCCGAGCCCGTCCTGCGGCTCTCGCCCCTGCTGACGGAAGAGGACCTGCTGGCGCTGGTCTCGGCCCCGCCGGCGGCCTTCACCCGCCGCCTGGTCGCCGCCCGACCGCGCCTGACGGAGCCGGTGACGGAAGCGCTGGCGGGCACCACCGATGCGCCGGCGATTGCGGCGCTGCTGGCGAACCCCTCGGCCGCGATCCGGGAAGCCACGCTGGACCGCTTGGCGGCCGGCTCGGCCGGGCAGGATTCGTGGCAGGCGGCGCTGGTGCGCCGGCCGCGTCTGCCGGCCAGGGCGGCGCGGGCGCTGGGGGAAATCCTGGCCGCCCATCTGCTGCAGGCCCTGGCAAGCCGCCCCGACCTGCCCGAAGGGCTCGCCGAGACGTTGCGGCCGCGAATAGAGGCCCACCTGGCCGAGTCCGCGGCCAGCCAGGGCGCCGCGCGGGAGGCGGCGCGCAGCGGCGACCGGGCGGCGCTCTCGGCGCTTCTCGCCGCTGCGACCGGCTTCGGCGAGGGGCGCGTCGAGGCCGCGCTGGCGTTGCGCAGCCCACGCGCCATCGCGGCGTTGTGCTGGCGCGCGGGCTGGACCGCGGAACTCGCGGAGGAGGTGCAGTCGGCGCTCGGCGTGCCGCGCCCGCGCGTGCTCCGGGCGAACGTGGAGGGCAGCTGGACCCTCTCCCCGGCCGAGCTCCAATGGCAGATCGAGTTGCTGGAGGAACTGCCGGCATAGCCAATGAACCCGCCCCCGCTTCGCCTGCGGGCCGGTCTTGGCTAGGCTGCGGGCCCGGAAGCAGGATACGCAATGGCGGACGAGGACTGGACGATCCCGGAGGAGCTGCGGCCCGATCCGGCCGACTATGCCTATGACCTCGGGACGGCGCTGGGTTCGGTGGTGGCCCTGAAGTCGCGCGTGCCTGCCGATGCCTTCTCGGCCCGCACGCTCGGGACCGAGCGCGAGGGCAGCGGCGTGGTGATCCGCGAGGACGGGCTGGTGCTGACCATCGGCTACCTGGTGAGCGAGTCCGAGAGCATCTGGATCACCACCGCCGCCGGCCGCGTCGTGCCGGGCCATGCGCTGGCCTATGACTTCGAGACCGGCTTCGGCCTGGTGCAGGCGCTCGGCCGGCTGGAGGCGCCGGCGATGCCGCTCGGCCCCGCGCAGACGCCGGAGGCCGGGGTGCAGACCGTGCTCGCCGCCGCGGCCGGCGAGGACGAGGCGGGCGCGATCGCCTGCTCCATCGTCGCAAAGGAGCCCTTTGCCGGCTACTGGGAATACCTGCTGGAGGAGGCGCTGTTCACGGCACCGGCGCATCCCTCCTGGGGCGGCGCGGCGCTGATCGGGCCGGACGGCAAGCTGCTCGGCATCGGGTCGCTGGTGCTGCAGCATCGCGACAAGCGCGGCCGGCGGATGGACCTCAACATGTGCGTCCCCGTCGCCCTGCTGCATCCGATCCTGGACGACCTGCTGAGCTATGGCCGCGTGAACAAGCCGGCGCGGCCGTGGCTCGGCGTCTATGCCGCCGACCAGGAGGAAGGCGTGGTGGTGGCCTCGGTCGCCAGCAAGGGGCCGGCGGAGCGTGCGGGGCTGCGCGCGGGCGACAGGATCCTCTCGATCGAGGGGCATGAGGCGACGGATCTCGCCGGGCTGTGGCGCAGCCTGTGGTCCTGCGGGAATGCGGGCGTGAAGGTGACGCTCTCGGCCGAGCGCGACGGGCGCCGCATCGACCTCGCGGTCGCGAGCGCAGACCGCGCGAGCTTCCTGAAGGCGCCGCGGCTGCATTGAAGACGCTGTTCCACTGCCACATCGCCGTCTCGCTGGACGGCAGGATCGCCCGGGCGGATGGCGCGGTGGATTGGCTGGAGATGGCCGGACCGCCGGAGGAGTTCGGCTTCGCGGCCTTCTATGCCGAGGTCGACGCCATCCTGATGGGCCGCGGCACCTACGAGGCCGTGCGGCGGATGGGCGCATGGCCGTATCCGGAAAAGCCGGTCTTCGTGGTGACGCATCGCGACCTGCCCGACAGGCCGCCGGGCGTGGAACCACTTGCCGGCGCGGTGACGACTATCGCGGCAGCGCTCGAGGCGCGCGGCCATCGCCGCGTCTGGGTGGAAGGCGGCGGCGACCTGCTGCGGCAGATGCTCGCGGCGGGACGGCTCGACGTGCTGGAGATGGCGGTGCTGCCCATCGTGCTCGGCGAGGGCATCGCGCTGTTTCCCGAGGGCACGCCGGAGGCGCGCTTCGCACTGCGAAGCTGCACGCCGCGCAGCGGCGGCGCGCTGCACGTGATCTACGACCGGCTTTCGTAGGCCGAAGGCGAGAAGACCGCCGGCGGTCCCTTCCCTCCGCGCAGCGCCTCCGCGATCAGCTCCGCGATCACCGGCGCGAGTGTCCATCCGTTGAAGGTGACGGCGTGGAACAGGCCCGGCACGCGCTGATCGGCGCCGAGGATCGGGCCGGGGATCAGCACGTTCAGCCCGGTCCAGGCGCGGATCACATGCAGCCCTTCGATCGCCGGCAGCACGCTGCGCGCCACCCAGAGATTGCCCTCGATGCTGGCGCGCAGGTTGCGCGGGCGGCCCGCCGCGTCGAGCTCGCCCGGCCAGGCGCCGCCGAGGATCAGATGTCCGGCATCACCCTGCTTGAGGCTGAGATGGCGCGACCCGTGGAGCACCAGCGGGCGCAGCAGTTCCGCCCCCGCTGCCTCGGTCGCGATCACCTGCTGCACCGTGGCGCGCACCGGGATCGGCGCGCCGAGTCGCGCGGCGATCTGCCCGGCCCAGGGGCCGGCGGCGTTCACCACGCGCGCGGCGCGGATCACGCCCTCCGGGGTTTCCGCGCGGAAGACGCTGCCCTCGCGCGAGAGCGCGGTGACGGGCGTCGCGCCACGGATCTCGGCGCCCGCCTCGCGCGCCAGGCGCAGCAGCGCGGAGAGGCCGCGCAGCGGGTCCATCTGGCCTTCCTCCGCGCAGAAGGCCGCACCCGCGAAGCCGGGTGCGAGCCAGGGCGCGGCGGCGTAGAGCTCGTTGGCGCCGAGCAGCGAGGAGATCACGCCGAAATCGCGCTCCATCGCGACCTTGTCGGCGAGCGCGCGAAGCTGCGCCTCGGTTTCCGCCAGCATCAGCCCGCCCTCGGTGCGGATCGCCAGCGCCTCGCCCGACTCGCGCGCGATGTCGCGCCACAGCGCGACGGAGCGTGGCCCCAAGGTGAGGATCTGCGCCGCGGCGCTTTCCGGCCCTTCCGCCGCGCCGGCGCTGTCGTAGGCATGCAGCTGCACATGCAGGCTGCCGGCATTCGCGGTGGAAGCGCCCTGCCCCGGCTCGCCGCGATCGAGCGCGACGACATGCAGGCCCTCGCGCGCCGCGGCGCGGGCGATGGCGAGGCCGAGCACGCCAGCACCGATGACGAGGAGGTCGCAGGCGGTCTCGGAGCGTGCGCGGCCCCCACCCCGACCCTCCCCCGCATCGCGGGGGAGGGAGACGGCTTCGAAGGATGGCGCCTCGGTCCATTCCGGCTTTTCCATCGCCAGCGCCAGCGCGGGGATGGGCTTCACCGGCGCGCGCGGCGCGGCCCAGTCGGGCTCGGTCCCGGCGCCCGCGATGCGCGCGACCGTCGCGGCGCACATCCGCCCCTGGCATCGGCCCATGCCGGCGCGCGTCGCCTTCTTGAGCGACCCGAGCGAACACGCGCCCTGCGCCATCGCCGCGCGCAGCGCGCCCGCGCTCACTTCCTCGCAGCGGCAGACGACGGTGTCGTCGGCAAGACGCGACGCGTCGAAGCCCGGCACCTCGAACAGGCGCCAGAGCGCCGCCTGGAACGCCTCGGCGCGCGCGAGCGCCGTGCGGCTCGCGGCGTCGTCCGGCACCGCGCGGCCGAGATCGCGTGCCGCGGCGAGCCCCGCGAGGCGACCGCGCGCCAGCGCGATGCGGGCGCCGCCGATCTGCGCCCCGTCGCCGATGGCGAGCACCTGCGCGAGGCTGGTTCGGCCATCCGGCCCGGTGATCGTTTCCAATCGGCCGAGCCCGCTGTCGGTGAAGCGATGCGCGCAGCCGAGCGCACGCGCCAGCCCCGTCTCCGGCTGGAAGCCGAGATTGAGCGCGACGGCCTGCGCCGTGACCGCGCGCGGGCCGCCCGGCGCTTCGGCATGCAGCGTCAGCCCGTCCGTGGCCGGCTCGACCCGCTCCGGCATCGCGCCCCAGATCACCTTCACGCCGGCGCGGCGCAAAACGGCGAGATAGCGCACGCCATCCCAGGCGAGGTCCGGCGCACGCGCGGCCAGCGTGACGGCCTCGCGCCAGGCGCGGAAGCCGGGCTTCGGCGCGGCCTCCAGCACGGCCGCGACCTCGACGCCGCCTTCCACCAATTCGCAGGCGAGCTGCAGGTTCAGCGGGCCGTTGCCCGCCACCACCACGCGGCGCCCCGGCGAGACGCGGTTGGCGCGCGCGAGGGTCTGCAAGGCGCCCGTCGTCATCACGCCGGGCAGCGTCCAGCCAGGGATCGGCACGGGCCGCTCATGCGCGCCGGGCGCGAGCACGAGGCGGCGCGGCCGCGCCACCATGTTCCGGCCGCCGACCAGCACGCCGAGCTCATCCGGCGCGAAGGCGCCCCACACCGTCGCCCCGTGCTGGAAGACGACGCCCGCCGCCTCGGCACGCGCGCGCAGCGCCGCGGCCTGGCGGAACTGGCGATCCGGTGCGGCATGCGCGTGGCTTGCCGCGAGCGGCTTCAGATACTGCCCGCCCGCTGCGTCGCGCTCGTCGAGCAGCACAACGGAACATCCCGCCTCGGCCGCGGCGATGGCGGCGGATAGACCGGCCGGTCCCGCGCCGACCACGAGCACGTCGGGCGCAATCTCGGCGGCCTGCGATGCCGGTTCCGGCGCGAGCGGCGCGGGCGCTGCGGGCGGAGCGCTCTCCACCACCATCCCCGGCGCAACCTTCGCGAGGCAGGCGCGCTGGTTGGCGCGGCCGTCGATGGTGACAAGGCAGTCGAAGCAGGCACCCATGCCGCACCACAATCCGCGTGGCGCGCCGCTCGCGGTGTGGCGGTAGGCAAGGATTCCGGCAGCGGACAGCGCGGCTGCCACGGTTTCGCCGGGCAGCGCGGAAAGCGGGCGACAGTCGAAGGTGATGCCCACCGCTTCGGCAGACGGCGTGATGTGCGGATGGATCAATCGCATCGCAGGGGGGTTGTCGTACCGGTCGAATGGCGGTCGGATGTTCGCACGACACGTCCCGGCACGACAGGGAGCCCCGGACCATGGCCCCAAGGGCATCACGTGAGCCTTTCCGCGGCTGCTACACCGTGCTCATCACGCCCTTCACCGAAGGCGGCGCGGCGGTGGACATCAAGGCGCTGGAGCGCCTCGTGGAGTTCCAGATCCGCGAGGGCATACGCGGCCTGATCCCGCTCGGCTCGACCGGCGAGTTCCTCTCGGTCTCGCCTGAGGAACGCACGGCCATCGTCGAGACGGTGGTGCGCACCGCCGCGGGCCGCGTGCCCGTGCTGGTCGGCACCGGCGCCGAGGACACGCGGGAGGTGGTGCGCACCAGCAGGGAAGCCGAGGCGCTCGGCGCCGACGGCGTGATGATCATCCCGCCCTTCTATTCGGTGCCGACGCTGGCCGAGCTGATCCACCACTACGACACGGTGGCGAAGGCCATCGGCATCCCGATCATGGTCTACAACAACCCGGCGACGGCCAATGTGGACATGACGCCGGAAATGCTGGCCGAGATCAGCCGCATCCCGAACTGCCGCTACGTGAAGGAGAGCACGCTGGAAGTCACCCGCGTGCGCGACATCGTGGCGCTCTGCGGCGACAGGATGGAGGTCTTCGCCGGCGTGCTGGGCTACGAAAGCGCATGGCTCGGCGCGATCGGCTGGGTGGCGGTGTGCTCCAACCTCGCGCCGAAGCTCTCGACGGAGATGTTCCACGCGGCGGCGTTCGACAAGGACATGGACAGGGCGCTGGCGCTGTATCGGCGCCTTGCGCCGCTGCTGCCCTGGGTGGGCGGGCCGCGCTACGTCTCGGGCACCAAGGCCGGGTTCCGGCTGATGGGCATGGACATGGGCAATCCGCGTCCGCCGCGCCTGCCACTGCCGGGTGCGGACATGCCGCGGCTTGCCGCGGTTCTGCAGACCATGGGCCTGCTGGCCGAAGGCGCCAGGCAGGCGGCCTAGGAACCCCGCAAGGGACAGGGAGAGAGCAACATGCGTCGTCTGATTCTGGCCGCCGTCGCGGCGGTGATCGCAACGCCCGCCTTCGCGCAGGCCCCTCAGAACTGCACGCCGCGCGTGCCGGCGGGCGAGCTGGTGAAGCCCGGCACGCTGGTGATGTCCACGAACCCCACCCTGCCGCCGCTGCAGTTCGTCAACGCGCAGGGCCAGCTGCAGGGGATGCGCATCGAACTCGGCAACGAGATCGCGCGGCGGCTCTGCCTGACGCCGGAATACGTGCGCATCGAGTTCAGTGCGATGATCCCGGGCCTCGCCGCGCGCCGGTGGGACATGATCAACACCGGCATCTTCTACACCGAGGAACGCGCGCGGATGATGCAGATGATCCGCTACGAGAACAACGCGGTGGCGATCAGCGCGGCGCGCGGCAACCCGAAGAGCATCCGCACCGAGGACGACCTGGCCGGCAAGACCGTGGGCGTCGAGCTCGGCGGCTTCGAGGAGCGGAGCCTGCGCGCCATCAGCCAGCGCCTGACCCAGGCGGGCAAGCCCGCGATCAACATCCGCACCTTCGACAACTTCGCCGTCGCCTTCCAGGCGCTGCGCGCGGGCCAGGTGGATGCGGTGACAAGCATCGACGCGGTCGCCGCGGAATATGACCGGCGCGGCGAATTCCCGCGCGTGCTGCACGGGCTGAACGCGACGCCGGCGGCGCTCGCCTTCCGCTCGCGCAAGCTGGCGGAGGAGACCTCCTGGGCGCTGCAGCAGATGCTGGCCGATGGCAGCCTGGAGCGGCTGTTCGACCAGTATGGCGTCGGTATCGCCGACCGCGCCTTCGCCATCGTCGGGCCGCAGTGAAGAACGGGAACGGGCGGCCTGCGCATCTCGCGCAGGCCGATGCCGCGAATGCCGCCCCCGCCCGGCATGCCGACGGCATGAGGCGCGCGCACGGCGTCTGAGGGCATATGCAGATCTGGTCCTGGTCGGGGTTCTTCGAGTACCTCTTCAATCCGTTCCTGCTGGAAGGCGCGCTCACCACGCTGTGGCTGACCGTCGCCTCCCTGGCCTGCGGGCTGGTGCTGGGGATCGCGCTGGCGCTGATGCGGCTCTCGGGCAATCGCGCACTGTCCGGCGTCGCCGCGGCGTATTGCTGGCTGTTCCGCGGCACGCCGCTGCTGGTGCAACTGCTGATCATCTACACCGGCCT
This sequence comes from Falsiroseomonas bella, assembly GCF_003173615.1. Taxonomy (GTDB): domain Bacteria; phylum Pseudomonadota; class Alphaproteobacteria; order Acetobacterales; family Acetobacteraceae; genus Falsiroseomonas; species Falsiroseomonas bella. The sequence continues at coordinate 532,186 of NZ_QGNA01000003.1, forward strand.
GCCCCTGTTCGGCCTTCGCTTCAGCGTGACGCAGGCCGCGCTGCTCGGCCTCTCTCTGAACGAGGCGGCCTACCTTTCGGAGATCGTGCGCGCCGGCATCCTCGCGGTCGGCAAGGGCCAGCGGGAGGCAGGCTTCGCGCTCGGCCTGTCCAAGTCGCAGGTGTTCCGCACCATCACCTGGCCGCAGGCCTTCCGCATCATCATCCCGCCGCTCGGCAATTCCGTGAACGGCCTGCTCAAGACCACCTCCGTCGCCAGCGTCATCTCCATGGAGGAGCTGCTGCGCCGCACGCAGATCCTGATCCAGGAACGCTTCATGGTGCTGGAGCTCTTCATCGTGGCGGCCATCTGGTACCTGGCGATGACGACCGCCTGGGACTTCGTGCAACGGCGGCTCGAGGCGCGCTACGGTCGCGCCTATGCCGCGGACCGCGCCGACCGGCGATGAGCGCCCCGACGCGCAGATAGGAGACGCGCCATGCCCGAGTACGACATCGCGATCCGCGGCGGCCTGGTCGCCACATCCTTCGGCGCCGCGCGCTGCGATATCGGCATCAAGGACGGCCGCATCGCCGCCATCGCCGAGCGCATCGGCGATGCCGCGCAGGTGATCGAGGCCGACGGGCTCTTTGTGCTGCCGGGCGGCGTGGACACGCATTGCCACATCGAGCAGCCGGAGGCGAACGGCACGGTGCACGAGGACAGCTTCGTCACCGCCTCCGCCAGCGCCTTCGCCGGCGGCACCACCTCCGCCGTCTGCTTCATCCCGCAGTTCAAGGGCGGCGGCATCCTGGAGCGCTTCGCGGACTACAAGGCGCGCGGCGCGAAGGGAATGCTCGACCACGCCTTCCACCAGATCATCGCAGACCCGACCGATGCCGTGATCAACGAGGAAGTGCCGAAGGTCGTCGCGGAGGGCGTGCGCAGCCTGAAAGTGTTTCTCACCTATGAGCCGCTGCACCTGAACGACGCCGAGTTCATCAAGGTGCTCCTCGCCGCGCGCCGGCATGGCTGCCTGGTGACGGTGCATTGCGAGAACTACGACGCGATCGGCTGGCGCACCCGCGCGCTGCTGGAAGCGGGGATGACCGCGCCGAAATACCACGCCTGGTCGCGCCCGCGCGTGGTGGAGCGGGAAGCGACGCACCGCGCCATCGCGCTGGCCGAGCTGGTGGACCAGCCAATCCAGGTCTTCCACGTCTCCTGCGAGGAAGCCGCGGAGGAGATCGCCCGCGCCCAGGCGCGCGGGCTGAAGGTGTGGGGCGAGACTTGTCCCCAATACGTCACGCTGACCGCCGCCCACATGGACCGCCCCGGCTTCGAGGGCGCGAAGTTCATGTGCAGCCCGGCGCCGCGCGACACGGCCGAGCATGCGCGCATCTGGGAGATGATCCGCCGCGGCACGCTCGACGTCGTCTCCTCCGACCATTGCGGCTTCAGCTACGAGGGCACGCAGGGCAAGGCCCAGAACGGGCGGGACGCGGTGTTCCGCGACATCCCGAACGGCATCCCCGGCCTCGCGGCGCGGCTGCCCATCGTGTTCAGCGAGGGTGTCTCCAAGGGCCGCATCGGCCTCGAGGACTTCGTGAAGCTGACCGCGACCAACCCGGCGCGGATCATGGGCCTCTATCCGCGCAAGGGCGTGATCCAGCCGGGCAGCGATGCCGACATCGTGCTTTGGGATGCGGCGAAGAAGGTGACCATCACGAACGCGCTGATGCAGCACGCGATCGACTACACGCCCTATGAGGGGCTGGAGGTCACCGGCTGGCCGGCCATGACGATCCGCCGCGGCGAGGTGGTGATGCGGGACGGAAAGGTGCAGGCCGAGCCCGGCAGTGGCCGCTACCTGCCGCGCGGCCCCTACGACCTGGTGAAGCCGCGCGGGATCACGCCGGACGGCTTCGTGGCGCCGTAGCGGCGGCCATCAGGCCGAGCGGAGCTTACGCAGCAGTTCGGCGAGACCCGGCTCCTTCACCACCGCCGCTGCCGCCTCGGCGGTGAAGAGCTTGCGCTCACGCTCGCGCCGCTCGGGCCAGTCATGCAGCAGCCGGGCGACGCGGTAGCGGAAGACCAGGACCTCGGTCGGGCGCACCGCTCCGCTGGCCAGGCGCTTCGGATAGGCATAGAGGCCGAGCGGATCGGGGTCCGCCTCGCCGGCCAGCCCGGCCTCCTCGAAGGCCTCCCGCGCCGCGCTGCGATGCGGCGCCTCTCGCGGCTCGATCCAGCCCTTCGGGATTACCCAGCGCCTCGTCTCGCGGCTGGTGATCAGCACGACACGCAGCGCCGCGCCGGCGCCGAGGATCGGCAGCGCGGCACTCTGGCGCGGCGCGCGCGCCTGTATGGCCTGGGCCTGAAGAAGGCCATCGGGCATGTCGCTTCGTTTCCCCAGCCGAGCGATCCGACGGGCCCAGAGCCCATTCCTTGGTACCGCACGCATCGGAACGATAAGGAGACACGGTTAACGAAAGTAAAGGCAGTATTCCGCGCCACGGAAATTTCACATCAACAACTTGTTCGGTCGTCCGGGTATCTCGCCTGCGCCGGGCGCCGCAGCCTTCAGATGCGCAGGCCCATGGCGCGGATCATGGCGCTGTCCTCGGCGTGGAACGCCTGGGCGTATCGCTCATAGGCGGCGCTGTCGGCGTAGAGCAGCGGCATGTCGAACCGCGCGAGGACCTGACGATGCCCAGGATCGTCGAGCGAATCGCGGAACGCGTCATGCAGGATGCGCACGGCGTCGGCGTCCATCCCGCGCGGGCCGGCCAAGCCGTAGGGGGCGGAGGCGACGACCGGGATGCCGCTCTCCAGCAGGGTCGGCACGGCGGGAAAGCGCGCCGTACGCGCCTCGCCCCAGGTGGCGAGCAGACGCAACCGCCCCTGCAGCACAAGATCGGCCCAGAGGCTGTTCTCGGCCGCGGCGTCGATCTGGCCGGCCAGCAGCGCGCGCAGGTTCTCCGTGCCCCCACGGAAGGGCACATGCACCCACTGGATGCCGCCGGCGGCGCGGGCGATCTGCTCCATGGTGACATCGAGCGTTGCGACGCCGGGGGTGCCGAAGGTGATGCGTCCCGGATTCGCGCGGGCGTCGTCCAGGAACGCCCGCAGGGTCCGCCAGGGCGCATCGGCGCGGACCACGATGCCGAAGGTGTAGCCCACCAGGCGGATGATCCAGGTGAAGTCCGCGAGCGGGTCGTAGGGCGGTGACGACGACATCGCCGCCATGCGGAACACGCTGCCAGGCATGACCGAAAGCGTGTAGCCGTCCGGCCGCGTGCCGCGCGCGATGGTCGCGGCGCCGAGCGTGCCGCCGGCGCCGGGCTTGTTCTCGATGATCACGGGCTGGCCGAGGCGCCGGGAAGCAGGCTCGGCCAGCGCGCGCATCTGCAGGTCGGTGGTGCCGCCCGGCGGGAAGGGCACGAGGATGCGGATCGGGCGGCCGGGAAAGCCGGCGCCGCCGAGGCTCGGCCGCGCGGGCAGCGCCAAGACCCCGGCAAGCAGCGCGCGCCGCCAGATCCCCTTCCGCGGCATCCCGTACCCCCGCGCCGCCCGGCCCGTCGGGTCAGTCCGGGAGGCCGCCGGCCGCGACCACGCGCCGGAGATGATGGTCCACGTCGCCGAACAGGACGTTCAGCATGGACAGCCGCTTGAAGTAGTGGCCGGCCTTGTATTCCTCGGTCATGGCGATGCCGCCATGCAGCTGGATCGCCTCCTTGCCGAGCTGGTCGGCCAGCTTCCCGACCAGCGCCTTGGCGGCCGAAAGCGCGGTGGAACGGGCCGCCGCGTCGGGCTCCTGCACCATCATGGCGGCATACATCGCCATGCTGCGCGCCTGCTCGGTGGCCACCAGCATGTCGGCGGCGCGGTGCTGCAGGGCCTGGAACTCGCCGATGGCGCGGCCGAACTGCTGGCGGGTCTTGAGGTAGTCCACCGTCAGGTCGCGCAGCGTCTCCATCGCGCCCACCGCCTCCGCGCAGAGGGCGGCGATCGCTTCGTCCGCGACGCGTTCGACCAGCGGCAGCGCGTCCTCCGCCAGCAGCGTGGCGCGCGCGCCTTCCAGCACGATCTCGGCGGCACGGAGCCCGTCCTGCGTGGCGTAGCCGCGACGCGTGACGCCTTGCGTCGCGGCGTCGAGCAGGAACAGGCCGATGCCGGTGCGGTCGCGGCGCCCGCCGGACAGGCGCGCCGAGACGATGATGCGATCCGCCGTGTCGCCGTTCAGCACGACACCCTTGGCGCCGTCGAGGAGATACGCGTCGCCGTCGCGCCGCGCGGTGGTGGCGAGGTCGTGCAGGTCGTAGCGCGCCTGGCGTTCCTGATGCGCGAAGGCGAGCGTCGCCTCGCCTGCGGCGACCTGCGCCTGCAGTTCGGGCGGGCCGCCAGCGCCGCGCAGCAGCCCGAGGCCGAGGACGACGGTGGCGAGATAGGGCTCCACCACCAGGCCGCGGCCGATGGCTTCCATCACCAGCATCGTCTCCACCGGCCCGCCGCCGAAGCCGCCTTCCTCCTCGGTCAACGGCAGGGCGAGCAAGCCCATCTCCGCCATCGCAGACCAGTTGGCGGCGGCGTAGCCCTTCGCTTCCGCACGGTAGGCCTTGCGCTTCTCGAAGTCGCCGTAGCGGTCGGAGACGAAGCGGTTGACGCTCTCGGCCAGCAGGCGCTGTTCGTCGGTGAGGTCGAAATCCATCTGACGTCAGAGCCCCAGGAACGCTTTCGCGATGATGTTGCGCTGGATCTCGTTCGAGCCGCCGTAGATCGAGACCTTGCGGAAGTTGAAGAACAGCGGCGCGGCGGCATCCGCCCATTCGGGACCGACGGAGGGCAGGTTCAGCCCGTCCTCCTCGCGATCCGGGCGCGGCGCGGCGTAGGGGCCCGCGACATCCATGAGAAGCTGCGTCGCCTGCTGCTGGATCTCGCTGCCCTTGATCTTGAGGATGGAGCTCGACGGGTCCGGCTTGTCGGCTGCGCGCGTGCGCTGAGCGGCGACGACGCGCATCTGCGTGATCTCGAGCGCCTTCAGCTCGATCTCCGACCAGGCGAGGCGGCGGCGGAAATCCGGGTCGTCCCAGACCGTGCCCTCGCCGGAAGGCGTCTCCTGCGCCAGGCGCTTCACGCGGGCCAGGCGTTCCTTGGTCATGCCGATGCGCGCGATGCCGATGCGCTCGTTGGAAAGCAGGAACTTCGCATAGTCCCACCCTTTGTTGAGCTCGCCGACAAGGTTCTCGGCCGGCACCTTTACCTCGTCGAAGAAGACCTCGTTCACCTCATGCCCGCCATCGATGGTGACGATCGGGCGCACGGTGATGCCGGGCGTCTTCATGTCGATGAGGATGAACGAGATCCCCTGCTGCTTCTTCGCGCTGGCATCCGTCCGAACGAGACAAAAAATCCAGTCGGCATACTGGCCGAGCGTCGTCCAGGTCTTCTGGCCGTTGATGACGAAATGCTCGCCCTCGCGCCGCGCGGTGGTCTTGAGGCTGGCGAGGTCGGAGCCGGCACCGGGCTCGGAGAAGCCCTGCGCCCACCAGATGTCGAGGCTGGCGGTACCCGGCAGGAAGCGGCGCTTCTGGTCCTCGCTTCCAAAGGTCGCGATGACCGGGCCGACCATGGTCACGTTGAAGCCGAGCGGCTGCGGCACGGCATTGGCCTGCAGCTCCTCGACGAAGATGTAGCGCTGCACCGGGGACCAGTCCTTGCCGCCCCACTCCACCGGCCAGTTCGGCGTCGCCAGCCCCGCCGCATGCAGGATCTTCTGGGACGTGACGTAGTCGATCCGCGCCAGGGCGCGGCCCTCGCTGACCTTGCGGCGGATCTCGGCCGGGATCTGCGTGCGGAAGAACTGCCGCAGCTCGTCGCGGAAGGCGATCTCCTCGGCGGTGTAGCGCAGCTCCATGGCCTCTACTCCCTGTTCTCGTCGCGCAGCGCGCTGGCCAGCAGCTTGCCGGCGGCACTGCGAGGAAGATTGTCTCGGATCTCCAGCGCGGCAGGCATCCCGTGCTTGCCGAGGCGATCCGCGAGGAACGTGCGCAGCTCCTCAAGCGTGAAGCCGCGTGCGCCCTGTTTCAGTGCGACATAGGCCTTCGCCGCCTGGCCGCGATACGCATCCGGCACGCCGATGACGATACATTCGGCGACGTCCGGATGCTCGTAGATCGCCTGCTCGATCTGCGCGGGATAGACGTTGAAGCCGCCGGACAGGATCATGTTCTTGCGGCGATCCACCAGCGTGAAATGGCCGCGCTCATCCATCCAGCCCATGTCGCCGGTGAGGAACCAGCCATCGGCGAAGGCGCGCGCATTCTCTTCGGCGGGACGGTTCCAGTAGCCGGAGAACACGTTCGGCCCCCGCACCGCCATCTCGCCGACCTCACCCACGGCGCGCTCCACGGTGGGGTTATCGGGATCGACGATGCGCAATTCGATGCCGGGCAGCGGCAGGCCGATGAGGCCGGCGCGCCGCGGCGCATCGGGCGGGATGCGCGTGCCGGCGGGGCAGGTTTCCGTCATGCCCCAGCCGCCGCCGATGCGCAGGCCGACCAGCGTCTCCAGCTTCTGCTGCACCTCGAAGGGCATCGGCGCGCCGCCGGAGGAGGCCTGGCGCAGCGTCGCGAAATGCGCGCGCGTCACGCCCGGCATGTTCAGGATGCCGATCCACATGGTTGGCACGCCGGAGAAGGTGGTGATGCGGAGCGCCCGAAACTCCTCAACCGCCTGCGCCGCGTCGAAGCGCGGGCGGAGGTGGCAAAGATGGCCTTCCGACATCTGCCGCAGCAGCACGGCAGTCAGCGCGAAGATGTGGAACAGCGGCAGCAGCACGAGGCAGCGCCCCTGCCCTTCCGGGATCGTCGCGCGGTCCCGCCAGGCCTTGTAGATGCTGATGGCGGCCGTGAGGTTGCCATGCGTCAGCATCGCGCCCTTCGGCGTGCCCGTGGTGCCACCGGTGTATTGCAGCAGCGCGACGTCGTCGGGCACGATCGCGGGCCAGGATTGCGTCGGCTCCGCTTCCGGCAGCAGCGGGAAATCGTTCGAAAAATCCTCGCCGTTCCAGCGCGCCTCCGGCGCCAGCAGCACGCGGGCCACGGCGCCTTCCGCGCGCAGCCAGGCCGCATTCTCCAGCAGGGGCGCGAAGCCCGTCGTGATCAGCAGCGTCGCGCCGGAATCCCGCACCTTGTGCGCCAGCTCCCGCTTCGCATCCAGCGCGGAGAGATGCGTCACGCGCGCCCCGGTGCGCAGCGCGGCGAAGAAGCAGATCGGATGCCACGGCGTGTTGGGCAGGTAGAGCGCGACGCAATCGCCGCGCCCGATGCCCATCGCCATCAGGGCGGCAGCCACGCGGTCGGAAAGCCGCTTCACTTCGGCATAGCTCAGCACATCGCCGCGGTATCCGAGGGCCGGCGCATCGCCGTAGCGCGCCGCGACCTTGTCCAGGAAACCAGGCAGCGTGCCCTGCGCGATCGGCGCGTCCCAGCGGCATTCAGGCGGGTAGCTCGCCTCCCAGGGATGCGCCACTCGGGACATCATCGAAGGCTCGCGAAGCCCCGGTCCTCGGCGACAAGCCGCGCCAGCAGCGGCGCCGGCGCCAGGCTGTCGTCGCCGCTCTGCCGCGCCAGTTCCGTCAGCCGCGCGAAGACCTCCTTCAGCCCGCGCGCATCGGCCCAATGCATCGGTCCGCCACGCCAGGCCGGCCAGTTGTAGCCGTGCAGCCAGACAACATCGATGTCGCCGGGGCGGGCGGCGATGCCTTCCTCCAGGATACGAGCGCCCTCGTTCACCATCGGCAGCAGCAGGCGGTCGAGGATCTCCTCCTGACCGATCGCGCGGCGCGCCACGCCTTCCTGCGCCGCAACGTTCGCGATCAGCGCGGCCACGTCGGGATCGGGCACGCCGGCGCGCGCGCCTTCCGGATACAGGTAGTAGCCCTTGCCGGTCTTCTGGCCGAGCCGGCCGGCCTCCACCAGCGCATCGGCCACCGGCGCACGCTTGCCGGTCGCCTTGCGGATGCGCCAGCCGATGTCGAGCCCGGCCAGGTCGCCCATCGCGCAGGGGCCCATGCGGAAGCCGAAATCCGTCAGCGCCTTGTCCACCTGGTCCGGCAGCGCGCCTTCCAGCAGCAGGCGCTCCACCTGCTGCGTGCGCCGCGCCAGCATGCGGTTGCCGACGAAGCCGAAGCAGACGCCCACCACCACCGGCACCTTGCCGAGTTTCCGTCCGATCTCTGCCGCCGTCGCCAGCGCATCCGGCGCGGTGTGCTTCGCGCGCACGACCTCCAGCAGCCGCATGACGTTCGCCGGCGAGAAGAAATGCATCCCCAGCACGTCGCCCGGTCGGCTTGTCGCCGCCGCCATCTCGTCGATGTCGAGATAGGAGGTGTTCGAGGCCAGCACCGCGCCGGGCTTCGCCACCTTGTCCAAGGTGGAAAAGACCTGCTTCTTCAGCCCCATCTCCTCGAACACCGCCTCGATCACGATGTCGGCGTCGCCGGCGGCGTCGAGGCCGACCGCACCCTCGACCAGCGCCATGCGCGCAGCGCGCCTCTCCGGCGTCAGGCTGCCGCGCTTCACGCTGGCCTCGTAGGTGGCGCGGATGCGGTCGAGGCCGCGCTTCATGGCGGCCTCGTCCGTCTCGATCACGCGCACGGGAATGCCGGCATTGGCAAAGCACATCGCGATGCCCGCGCCCATCGTGCCGGCGCCGAGCACCGCGGCGCGTTCCACCTTCCGCGGCTTCGTGCCTTCCGGAAGGTTCGCGATCTTCGCCGCCTCGCGCTCCGCGAAGAAGACGTGGCGTAGCGCCTTGCTGCGCGGGTCCTGCAGCAGATCGAGGAAGGCCTGGCGTTCCTCGGCCAGGGCCTCGGCAAAGGGCTTCTCAAAGGCCGCGCGGACGCAGGCGATCATGGCGGCGACCTGCGGCTCGGTCGCGGCGCGCTTCGCCAGGGCAGCGGCCTCCGCCTCGAAGGCGTCGCGGGAACCCAGCCCCTCGTCGCGCTGCGAAACAGGCCTGGGCAGAGGCTCGCCGGCAAGCTTCGCGGCATGGGCGCAGGCGGCGGCGCGGAGGTTGCCCTCTACCAGCGCATCAGCGAGCCCCGCGGCGACCGCGGCCTTGGCGTCCAGCGGATCGCCCTGCACCATCAGCTTCAGCGCCGGCGCGGCGCCCATCAGCCGCGGCGCGCGCTGCGTACCGCCGCTGCCCGGCAGCAGGCCGAGCTTCACCTCCGGCAGGCCGAGCTTCGCGGCGGGCCCGATCAGCCGCGCCGTGCAGGCCATCGCCACCTCCAGCCCGCCGCCGAGCGCCGCGGCATGAATCGCCGCCACCACGGGCTTCGGGCAGCCATCCAGCAGCGCGATCAAATCGGCGAGGGTCGGCGCGACCGGCGGCTTGCCGAATTCGGAGATGTCGGCGCCCGCGATCCAGGTGCGGCCCTCCGCGACGATCACCAAGCCTCGAATGGCGGGATCCGCCGTGGCGCGTGTCACCGCCTCGGCCAGCGCGCCGCGCAGCGCGGCGGAGAGCGCGTTGACAGGCGGGTTCGCGATGGTGGCGATGGCGATGCCCTCGGCGATCTCGAACCGCACGGGACCTGTCATGCTGCGCTTCCCCTGATTTATCCGGCCGGCTTGATCGCCCGCCCCCCACACCGGGTCAAGGCGATTGGACGGGGGCGGGCGCGGACGGCATGCTCGGCCCCAGACCGCTCCGGACCCCGTGCATGCCCCTGCCGCCCCTTCTGCAGAACCTGGCCCTGCCGGTGATTGGCGCGCCGATGTTCCTCGTCTCCAACCCGGAACTGGTGATCGCGCAGTGCCGCGCCGGCATCGTCGGCTCCTTCCCCTCCCTGAATGCGCGGCCGGAGGCGGAACTGGACGTGTGGCTCACGCGCATTCGCGAAGGCCTGCGGCAAGGCGACGCGCCCTTCGCCGTGAACCTGATCGTGCATGGCAGCAACGCGCGGCTGGAGCATGATCTTGCCGCCTGCGCGCGGCATCGCGTGCCCATCGTCATCACCTCGCTGCGCGCACCGGGCGACATCGCGAAGCAGGTGCATGGCTGGGGCGGCATCGTGCTGCACGACGTCACCACGCTGCGCCATGCGGAGAAGGCGCTGGAAGCCGGCGTGGACGGGCTGGTGCTGGTGGCGGCCGGTGCGGGCGGCCATGCCGGCACGCTCTCGCCCTTCGCCCTGGTGGACGAGGTGCGGCGCATCTTCGGCGGGCCGCTCGCTCTGTCGGGCGCCATCACCCAGGGGCGGCAGATCCTGGCGGCGCAGGCGATGGGCGCGGACCTCGCCTATGTCGGCACGCGCTTCATCGCGACGACGGAATCCATGGCGAACGAACGCCACAAGGCGATGATCGTCGAGAGCCGCGCCGCCGACATCCTCTACACGCCCTTCTTCAGCGGCGTGCCGGCGAACTACCTGAAGCCCTCGATCGCCGCGCAGGGGCTCGACCCCGAAGCGCTGCCGGCAGAGCAGGCGCGCAGCGGCTATGGCGCGAACCGGCCGCGGCCCTGGAAGGACATCTTCGGCGCCGGCCAGGGCGTCGGCGGCATCGCGGAGGTCCTGCCGGCGGGCGAGGTCGTGGCGCGGCTCACGGCCGAATACCGCGCCGCACGCCACGCGTTGACCGAGGGCGCGTCGCACGCCTAGCCTTCGAACAACTAAAAGCACAACAGGAGGAAGATGATGCGTCGTCGTAGCTTCATGACCGCCGCCGCGGGCCTCGCGGCCTCAGGCGGTCTCGTCGCGCCCGCCCTCGGGCAATCCACGCGCGCGATGACGCTGCGCTTCGTGCCGCAGGCCAACGTCGCCACGCTCGATCCGATCTGGACGACGGCGATCGTGACGCAGATGCACGGCTATCACGTGTACGACACGCTCTATGGCATGGACGGCCAGCTCCGCCCGCGGCCACAGATGGCGGAGCGGCACGAGGTCTCGGCCGATGGCCGCATCTGGCGCATCCGCCTGCGCGAGGGCCTGCGCTTCCATGATGGCGAGCCGGTGCGCGCCCAGGATTGCACGGCCTCCCTGGCGCGCTGGGCGAAGCGCGACCCCTTCGGCCAGATCCTGGCCGAACGCGTGGACGAGTGGCGCGCGCCCGATGACCGGACGATCGAGATCAGGCTCAAGCGCCCCTTCGCCCTTATGCTGGACGCGCTGAGCAAGCCTGATGCGAACGTGCCCTTCATCATGCCGGAGCGCCTGGCGCGCACCGATGCGAACACGCAGGTGAGCGAGGTGGTGGGAAGCGGTCCCTACCGCTTCCGCAGCAACGAGTTCGTCGCCGGAAGTCGCCTGGTCTACGAGAAGTTCGACGGCTATCGCCCACGCAGCGAGGCCGCGGACGGTGCGGCGGGCGGCAAGATCGCGCATTTCCCGCGCATCGAGTGGCACATCCTGCCAGACCCCGCGACCGCCGCCGCGGCGTTGCAGGCCGGCGAGGTGGATTGGCTGGACCAGCCCCTGCCCGACCTGATCCCGACCCTGCAGCGCAACCGCAACGTCACCGTGGACGTGCTGAACCCCTACGGCATCATGTCGATCATGCGGCTGAACCACCTGCAGGCGCCGTTCAACGACGTGAAGGTGCGCCAGGCCGTCGCGCTCGCCGTGGACCAGGAGGAATACATGCGCGCGACGCTCGGCGACGACCGCAGCGTCTGGCGCGTTTGCCGCAGCCTCTTTCCTTGCGGCACGCCGCTGGGCACGGAGGACCTCTCGCCGGTCAACGCGCCGCCGCGCAACCTGGACCGGGCCCGCGCGGCGCTGCAGGCCAGCGGCTACAAGGGCGAGAAGGTCGTCATCATCAACCCCACCGACTTCCCGCTGATCGGGCCGCATGGCCAGGTGACGGCCGACCGGCTGCGCCGCATCGGCTTCAACGTGGAACTGGCGGAGACCGACTGGGGCACGGTCGTGCAGCGCCGCGTGCGCACGGAACCGGTCGAGCAGGGCGGCTGGAGCATCTTCCACACCTATGGTTCGGCGCTGGCCTACCTGAACCCCGCCGTCTCCTCGCTGGTGAAGGGCCCCGGCCCGACCGGCTGGTTTGGCTGGTACACCAGCCCGCGGGCGCAGGAACTGGTCGCGGCCTGGCTTGACGCGCCGGATGCCGACAAGCAGCTCACCATCGCGAACGAGCTGAACAAGCTTGCGCAGGACGACGTGGCGACGGTGCCGCTCGGCCAGTTCACCATGCGCACGGCCTACCGGCGGAACCTGACCGGCTTCCAGAAAGGCAGCATGCCCTATCCCTGGGGTGTGCGGCCCGCCTGATCGGAGAAACAGGGCGGCGGCGTCACACCGGCGTCGCCGCCCGCCAGGCCCGCAGCATCACCAGGCCGACCGCAAGCAGTACCGGGCCGATGAACAGGCCCAGGAACCCGAAGGCGACGAAGCCGCCGAACACGCCGATGATCACGATGGACAGCGGCATGTCCACGCCGCGCTTGATCAGCATCGGGCGGATCAGGTTGTCGGCGGAGGAGATGGCGGTCAGGCCCCAGGCGGCCATGAAGACCGCCCATCCGGTCTGCCCCTGGTCGAACAGCCACCAGGCGGCGCCGATCCACATGGCGACCACCAGAGGGCTCAGCACTTGGCTGATCGAGAAGACGAAGGTGAGGAATCCTAGCAGCGAGGCGGCGGGAACACCGGCGATGGCGTAGCCGATCGCCGCCGCCACGCCCTGCCAGATCGAGGTCCCGACCACGCCATAGGCCACCGAGCGCACCGCGCCGCTCGCGGTCGCCAGCACATCGGCGCCGGTCGCCCCGCCGATCCGCCGCGCGGCATGCTGCAGCGAGTCCGCGATCGCTTCGCCCGAGGTCCAGAACATCGCCGCGACGGCCAGCGCCAGCAGCATCTGGATCAGGCTGTCGGCCAGCCCGCCGGCGACGCTCAGCAGCACCGACTGGAAGCGAACCAGATAGGGCGCGATCACCGCTCCCAGATTGTCCCGAGCCTCGGCCAGCTGCCCCCAGCCCGCGGTGACCTTGCTGCCCACCACCGGCAGGTCGGCGAGCCACGCGGGCGGCTCGAGCGGCGCGCGCAGCAGCGCTTCGCGCGCCCAGACCATCCCCGCATTGATCGCTTCGACCAGGCCCGGGGCGATGGCGAGCGTCGGCAACACGATGGCGGCCAGAACCAGGAGGATCAGCAGCGTCGCGGCGAGCCCGCGGCCGATGCCGCGCCGGACCAGCGTGTCGCGCAGCGGCCAGAGCGCGATGGCCAGGATCGCGCCAAACATGATGGAGGTCGCGAAGGGCTGCAGCGTTGCCAGGATGCCGAGCACCACGCCGCCGACCGCGAGGATGGCAAGGCCGCGCTCCATGATCGGCGCGAGGCCCTGCGGCTGCGGCGGCGGTGGCTGGTCCATGACCGGGAATCTCCCCTGCGCGCCGGCGGCGCGGCGCGCATGAGGAAAATACTCAGCCCAGGAGCTTCTTGACCACCTCGTTCACGAGCGCGGGATTGCCCTTGCCCTGCATGGCCTTCATCGTCTGGCCCACGAAGAAGCCGAACAGCTTGTCCTTGCCGGACTTGTATTCCGCGACCTTGTCGGCGTTCTTCGCCAGCACATCGGCGACCGCGGCCTCGATGGCGCCGGTGTCGGTCACCTGCTTCAGGCCGCGTTCCTCGACGATCACGCCGGGCGCCTTGCCCGTCTCGATCATGATCTCGAATATTTCTTTCGCCAGCTTGCCGCTGACGGTTCCGTCAGCGATCAGGTCGAGCAATCCGCCGAGGTTCTCGGCGGTCACCGGCGGGTCGGTGATGTCGCGCTTCAGGCGGTTGAGGGCGGCGAAGAAATCGCCGGTCACCCAGTTCGCCGCCTGCTTCGCGTCGCGGCCCTTCGCCACCGTCTCGAAGAAGGCGGCGGTCTCCTTCTCCAGCGTCAGGACATGCGCGTCATAGGGCGTGAGGCCCATGGCGACGTAGCGCGCGCGACGCACATCCGGCAGTTCGGGCAGCGACGCCTTCAGCTGCTCGACCCAGTCCGGCTCCAGGACCAGCGGCGGCAGGTCGGGCTCGGGGAAGTAGCGGTAGTCATGCGCATCCTCCTTCGACCGCATCGAGCGCGTCGTGCCGCGCTGCGTGTCGAACAGGCGCGTCTCCTGCTCGACGGTGCCGCCGGATTCCCACACCTCGATCTGGCGCCGCGCCTCGGCCTCGACGGCCTGCATGACGAACTTCACGCTGTTGACGTTCTTCACCTCGCAGCGCGTGCGGTAGCCCTCGCCCGCCTTGCGGACGGAGACATTGACGTCGGCACGCATCGAGCCCTCGTCCATGTTGCCGTCGCAGGTGCCGAGGTAGCGCAGGATCTGTCTCAGCTTGGTGAGATACGCCCCGGCTTCTTCCGGGCTGCGCATGTCGGGTTCTGAAACAATCTCCATCAGCGCGACGCCGGAGCGGTTGAGGTCGATGAAGCTCTTCGTCGGGTGCTGGTCGTGCAGCGACTTTCCTGCGTCCTGCTCGAGGTGCAGGCGCGTGATGCCCACGATCTTCTTCGCGCCGTCCGCAAGTTCGATCTCGATCTCGCCCTTGCCGACGATCGGGTGGGCGTACTGGCTGATCTGATAGCCCTGCGGCAGGTCGGCGTAGAAGTAGTTCTTCCGGTCGAAGCGGGACCAGAGGTTGATCTCGGCATTCAGCCCGAGCCCGGTGCGCACGGCCTGCGCCACGCATTCGCGGTTGATCACCGGCAGCATGCCGGGGAATCCGGCGTCGATGAAGGACACCTGGCTGTTCGGCTCGGCGCCGAAGGCGGTCGCGGCGCCGGAGAACAGCTTGGAGTGGGAGATGACCTGGGCGTGGACTTCCAGGCCGATGACCAGCTCCCAGGGGCCGGTGTTGCCTTCGATGGTGTAGCTCATGCGCGGATCCCCGGAACCGCCGTGAAGTTTGCCGCGCGTTCGATCGCCGCGCCGACGCTGAAGCAGGTTTCCTCGTCCCAGGGCTTGCCGATCACCTGCAGGCCGAGCGGCAGGCCCTGCGCGTCCAGTCCCGCCGGCACGGCGATGCCGGGAAGGCCCGCGAGGTTCGCCGTCACGGTGAAGACGTCGTTCAGGTACATCGTCACCGGATCGTCCTGCTTCTCGTCCATGCCGAAGGCCGCCGAGGGCGTCGCCGGCGTGACGATGGCGTCCACCTGGCCCCAGGCCTGCTCGAAGTCGCGGCGGATCAGCGCGCGCACCTTCTGGGCCTTGAGGTAGTAGGCGTCGTAGTAGCCGGCGCTCAGCACATAGGTGCCGATCATGATGCGCCGCTGCACCTCGGCCCCGAACCCCTTCGCGCGGGTGCGCTCATACAGGTCGCGCAGGTCGGAATTTTGCGCCGTCTCGCGCAGGCCGAAGCGTACGCCGTCATAGCGCGCGAGGTTGGAGGAGGCCTCGGCCGGCGCCACCACATAGTAGGTCGGCAGCGCGTATTTCGTGTGCGGCAGGCTGATGTCCACCAGCGTCGCACCCTGCTGCACCAGCCAGTCCAGCCCCTGCCGCCACAGCGCCTCGATCTCCGGCGCCATGCCGTCCAGGCGGTACTCGCGCGGCACGCCGATCCGCAGCCCCTTCACCGGGCGCGCGCAGGCCGCGGCGAAGTCGGGCACCGGCAGGTCGGCGCTGGTCGCGTCCCGCGGGTCGAAGCCCGCCATGCTGCGCAACAGGATCGCGCAATCCTCGACGGTGCGCGCGACGGGGCCCGCCTGGTCCAGCGAGCTCGCAAACGCCACGATGCCGAAGCGCGAGCAGCGGCCATAGGTCGGCTTGATGCCGGCGATGCCGCAGAAGGCCGCCGGCTGGCGGATGGAGCCGCCGGTGTCGGTCGCTGTCGCGCCAAGCGCCAGATGCGCGGCCACCGCCGCCGCCGACCCGCCCGAGGACCCGCCCGGCACCAGGCGCGTATCGGGGTCGTTGGCGCGCGACCAGGGGTTCTCCACCGCGCCATAGGCGCTGGTCTTGTTGGAGGAGCCCATGGCGAACTCGTCGAGATTCACCTTGCCCAGGAACACCGCGCCGTCGCGCAGCAGGTTTTTTGTTACAGTGCTCTCGTAAGGTGGGACGAAGCCGCCGAGGATCGCGCTGCCGGCGGTGGTCTGTGTGCCGGCCGTGCAGAACAGGTCCTTGATCGCCAGCGGAGCGCCTTCCAGCGGCCCCGCCTTCCCCACCGCGCGCCGCGCGTCGGAGGCCTTCGCCGCCTCCAGCGCCTGGTCGGCCGAGACGGTGATGAAGGCGTTCAGCCGCGGGTTCAGGCGCGCGATGCCCTCCAGGAACGCCTCGGTCAGCGCAACGGAGGTCGTCTCGCCTGCATTCAGCGCATCCAGGGCGGAGCGCAGCGTGTGATCGGTCAGGCGCATCACTCGACCACCTTCGGCACGCCGAAATAGGCACCCATGCGGTCCGGCGCATTCGCCAGCACGGCATCCGCCTGGCCGCCATCGGTCACCGCATCCTCGCGCATGCGCATCGCCGGCTGGCCCTCCGGCGCGCCGCCGGCCATCGGCTCCACCCCCTCGGTGTCCACCGCCTGCAGTTGCTCGATCCAGCCCAGGATGCCGTTCAGCTCGGCCTGCATGCGGCCGACCTCGTCCTCTTCCAGGCGAATGCGGGCCAGCGAGGCGATGCGCCTCACGGTGGCGGCGTCGAGCGACATTTTCGGGCGGTTTTCCAGGCTTGAATGACCCCGGCAGGAAGCGCCGAGGGCGGCGGAAGTCAAGGCCCGCGCCATCCGCGCCACCGGCGTCGCACGCGACACGCCGGCGAAACGGGCGCGAAACCTGATTCTCGCCGCGGCGCAATCGCCTGGAAACGCCCTTGGCCCAAAACCCGGCGCCAAGGCCGCGCCGTGCGCGGCGAAGCGCAGCGGAGCCACACGATGCCAGAGCACCCGACACACGCTTTCGGCCGCCGAGGCCTCGCCCTGCTGGCCGCGGCCGCCTTCGGTGGCGGCGCGGGCATGGCCGGGGCGTATCTGGCGACGGGCCAAGCCGCCGCTGCGGGCCAGGCCGCCGAGCCCGGCTTCGATCCGGGCGGCGATCTCGTCGCGCGCTGGAGCCTCGCCGCCTACCAGGCGATCAAGGCGAAGGACGGCTATCGCGACCCGCTCGCCGCCAGCCGCATCCTCGCCATGATGCATCTGGCGATGCATGACGCGGTGAACGCCGCGGCGCCGCGCTTCGCCACCCACCTGCCGCTGTCGGCCGTGCAGGGCGCGGACCCGGCCGTGGCGGCCTCGGCCGCGGCGCATGGCGTCCTGCGCGCCCTCTGCCCCGGCCAGCGCGAGGCCCTCGCCTTCGAGGCCGAGAAGACGATGCTGGAGGCCGGGCGGGGCGAGGCGGTGGCGCGCGGGCGCCTGCTCGGCGAGACCGTGGCCGCGACCATGCTGGTCTCGCGTGCCGGCGACGGCGCCGACCGGGTCGAGCGCTACGGGCCGATGAACCATGTCGGCGCCTATCGCTACACGCCGGGCTACGATTTCCTGTTTGCGCCGCAGTGGCGCTCCGTCCGGCCCTTCGCCCTGCTCCGGCCCGCGCAGTTCCGCACCGCCCCGCCGACCTCGGTCGAGAGCGCTGCCTATGCCCGCGCCTTCGCGGAGGTGAAGCGCATCGGCGGCAAGGATTCGGCGGACCGGACGGAGGACCAGACGCACGCCGCCCATTTCTGGTACGAGTTCTCCGACATCGGCTGGAACCGGGTGGCGCGCGTGGCCGCGCGGGAGCATGCGCTGGACCTGTGGGACGCCGCGCGGCTGTTTGCCCTGGTCAACATGGCCCTGGCGGATGGCTACATCGCGGGCTGGGATTCCAAGATCCACCATGATTTCTGGCGCCCGGTGACGGCGATCCGCATGGCGGCGCAGGACTTCAACCCGGAAACGTCGCCCGACCCCGCCTGGGAGCCGCTGCTGCCGACCCCGCCCGTGCAGGACCATCCCTCCACCCATGCCACGCTCGGGGCTGCGGCGGCGGCGGTTATGGCGGAGCTCCTCGGCGATGCCACGCCTTTCGCGCTGGCCTCGACCACCGCCCTGCCGGAGAACCCGGTGCGGCGCTTCCAGGGTTTCGCCGCCGCAGCGCGCGAGAATGCCGAAAGCCGCATCGCCGCCGGGCTGCATTTCCGCTTCGCCTGCGATGCGGGGCTCGAGCTCGGGCGGCGGATCGGCCGTTACGCGGTGGCGAACCACCTGAGGCCGGTGGAGTAGGCGACGGGGCGGCTTGACCGGCGGGGGCCGATCCGGTCCTTCCGGCGCCATGCCGCCCCTGACCGTCGCCGAGCTCCGCGCCAGCCTGCCCCGCGCCACAAGGCTGATCGGTCTCGATCCCGGCACGAAGGTGATCGGCGTGGCGCTGTCGGACGTGTCGCTGACCCTCGCCTCGCCCTACACGGCGCTGAAGCGGGGGAAGCTCGGCGCGGTGGCGGCCGAGGTGGCGGCGATCGCGCGGAAGGAAGGCGCCGGCGGACTGGTTGTCGGGCTGCCGCTCGGCATGGATGGCAGCTTCGGCCCGGCGGCGCAGGCGGCGAAGGATTGGGGCCGGGCGCTGGCCGAGGCGGCCGCGCTGCCCGTGGCCTTCTGGGACGAGCGGCTGTCCTCCGCGGCCGTGAACCGGGCGATGATCGAGGCCGACCTGTCGCGCGCCAAGCGGGCGGAACGCGTGGATGCGGCTGCGGCGGCCTACATGCTCCAGGCGGCGCTGGACGCGACCCATCCGGGCTGAGGCGGCCCGATGACCGGAGGGCCGCGAGGCCCGAAGGTCTGAATCGGCCCGCCCGACATGCAAGCCGCCAGACTGGCCGAATCCCCGCCGCCGCGCCTAAGGTGCGGCCCCGTGCCCTACCCCTTCCGCCACCTCCTCGCCATCGAAGGCCTGGAGCCGCCCTATATCGCCGAGTTGCTGGAGCTGGCGGACCACTACGCCCTGCAGAACCGGCGCGGCACCACGCAGCGCGACCTGCTGAAGGGCCGCACGCTCATCAACCTGTTCTTCGAGGATTCCACGCGCACCCGCACCAGCTTCGAGCTGGCCGGCAAGCGGCTGGGCGCCGACATCGTCAACATGTCGGTGTCCACCAGCAGCGTGAACAAGGGCGAGACGCTGCTCGACACCGCCGCGACGCTGAACGCCATGCGGACCGACCTGCTGGTGGTGCGCCACGGCCAGTCCGGCGCGCCGGCGCTGCTGGCCCAGAAGGTGGATGCGGCGGTGATCAATGCCGGCGACGGCACGCATGAGCACCCGACCCAGGCGCTGCTGGACGCGCTGACCATCCGGCGCCGCAAGGGCAGGCTGGAGGGGCTGACGGTCGCGATCTGCGGCGACGTGCTGCATTCCCGCGTCGCGCGCAGCAACATCCACCTGCTCCTGACGATGAACGCCCGCGTCCGCATCGTCGGCCCGCCGACGCTGATCCCGTCCGAAGCCGGGCGGCTCGGCGTGGAGGTGCATCACGACATGAAGTCGGGCCTGGAAGGGGCCGATGTCGTGATGATGCTGCGCTTGCAGAAAGAGCGGATGACTGGCGGCCTGGTGCCCAGCGCGCGCGAGTTCTTTCGCTTCTTTGGGTTGGATGCCGCAAAGCTGGCCTACGCGAAGCCGGATGCCATCGTGATGCATCCCGGCCCGATGAACCGCGGCGTCGAGATCGACAGCGCGGTGGCCGACGATCCCGCCCGCAGCGTGATCGGTGAGCAGGTGGAGATGGGGGTTGCGGTGCGGATGGCGGTGCTGGACCTGCTGTCGCGCAACCTGCGGCGCAACGCATGAGCCTGCTGCATATCACCAACGCCCGCCTGCTGGACCCCGCCTCGGGCCTCGATGCGGCTGGCGAGTTGCTGGTGCGGGACGGAATCATCCTGGACCACGGCACCGGCCTCGGCCGACTGGACGGGGCGGAAGTTGTGGATGCCGGTGGCGCCTGCCTCGCGCCCGGCCTCGTGGATCTGCGCGCAGCCTTGGGCGAGCCCGGCGCCGAGCACCGCGAAACCATCGCCTCGGCGGCTCAGGCGGCCGCCGCTGGCGGGATCACCACCCTCTGCGCGCTGCCCGACACCGACCCGCCGCTGGACGACGCCGCGCTGATCCAGTTCGTGATCCGCCGCGGCGAGGCGACGGGCTGCGTGACGATCCTGCCCTATGCAGCGGCCACAGCGGGCTGCGCGGGGAAGGAAATCGCCGAATACGGCCTGCTGGAGGAAGCCGGCGCCGTCGCCTTCACCGACGGAACGCGCGCCATCGGCAATGCGCGCACCATGCGCCTCGCGCTGTCCTACGCCCGCGCCTTCGGCAGCTTCGTGGTGCAGCATCCGGAGGAGCCGAGCCTCGCCGCCGGCGGCGCCGCGACGGAAGGCGAGCGCGCGACGCGCATGGGCCTGCCCGGCATCCCCGTCGCCGCGGAATCCATGCTGGTCGCGCGCGACATCGAGCTCGCGAAGATCACCGGCGGGCATGTGCATTTCGCACATGTCTCGACCGCGGCCGCCCTCGCCCACATCCGCGCCGCGCGGGTGCTGGGCCTGCGCGTTACCTGCGACACCGCGCCGCCCTATTTCGACCTGAACGAGACGGCGATCGGCGAGTATCGCACCTATGCGAAACTCTCCCCGCCGCTGCGCTCGGACGAGGACCGGCTCGCCGTGGTGGCCGCGCTGAAGGACGGCACGATCGACGCCATCGCGTCGGACCACCAGCCGCGCGACGCCGACGACAAGCGCCTGCCCTTCGCCCAGGCCGAGGCTGGCGGGGCGGGGCTCGCGACGCTGCTCGCGGTGACTCTGGCCCGCGTGCATGCCGGCGACCTGACGCTGCTGCAGGCGCTGGACCTGCTGACGGCACGGCCCGCGAAGCTGCTGGGGATCGAGGCCGGGACGCTGCGCAAGGGTGCGCCCGCGGACCTGGTGCTGTTCCACCCCGAGCGCGGCTGGCGCGTGGAGGCCGGGAAGCTGCCCGGCAAGGCGCAGAACACGCCCTTCGACGGGCGGGCGCTGGAAGGCAAGGTGCTCGGCACCTGGAAGGCCGGGCGGCGGGTGTTCGGATGACCTTTCTGCTCGCTGCCGCGCTCGGATACTTGTTGGGCTCCGTGCCTTATGGGCTGCTGCTGACCAGGGCGGCTGGCCTTGGTGACATCCGCAGCATCGGATCGGGCAATATCGGCGCGACCAATGTGCTGCGCACCGGGAACAAGGGCCTCGCGGCCGCGACGCTGGTGCTGGACGCGGTGAAGGGGCTCGCGGCGCTGCTGATCGCGCGCTGGCTCTGGGGCGAGGATGCCGGGCTGGTGGCGGGCGTCGCTGCCATGGCGGGCCACGCCTTCCCGGTCTGGCTCGGATTCAAGGGTGGCAAGGGCGTGGCCACCGGTGCGGGCGTACTGTTCGGCGCAGCCTGGTGGCTGGGCGCCGTGGCGCTGGGCACATGGCTGGCGGTGTTCGCGGTGACGCGGATCTCCTCCGCCGGCGCGCTCGCGGCCTGCGTTGCGGCGCCGATCGCGGCACTGATCTTCGGGGATGCAAAGCTCGCGGTCTTCGCCGCGGGACTCGCGGCGCTGATCGCCTGGCGGCACAAGGCGAACATCCAGCGCCTGCTGGCGGGGACGGAACCACGGGTGGGCTCGAAGGGCTAGGCGGGTTGCGGGACGCGGACCACCTCGCGCGGCTTCGCCTCGCCCGGACCGAGGGCATCGGCCCCTCCACCTTCCGCCGGCTGCTCGCCCGCCACGGCTCGGCCGCCGCGGCGCTGGCAGCGCTGCCGCGCATCTCCTCGCAGACGGGGCGTCCTCTCGCCCCCTTCCCCGCCGACGCCGCCGAACGGGAGACAGGGGCAGTCACAAAGCTCGGCGGCACCTGGCTTCACCTGGACGGCCCCGGCTACCCGCCGCTGCTCGCGCTGACGGAGGACGCGCCGCCGGTGCTCGCCGTGCTCGGCGACGCATCTGTCCTGCTGCGGCGGCAGGTGGGGCTGGTCGGCGCCCGCGCGGCCTCGGCCAGCGGGCGGCGCATCGCGGAGGAACTCGCGGCGGGTCTGACCACCGGTGGCCTTGCCGTCACCTCTGGCCTCGCGCGCGGCGTGGATGCGGCGGCCCATCTTGGTGCGCTGGAGGCGCATGGGCGCACCGTCGCGGTGGTCGCCGGCGGCCTTGACCAGCCCTACCCGCCCGAGAACGCCAAGCTCCAGGCCCGCATCGCGGCCGAAGGCGGGGCCGTGGTGGCCGAGGCGCCCTTCGGCACCGCCCCGCTTGCCCGCCACTTTCCCCGCCGCAACCGCATCGTCGCCGGCCTGGTGCTGGGCGTGGTGGTGGTCGAGGCCGCGTTGCGCTCCGGCAGCCTCATCACAGCGCGCCTGGCGCTGGAAGCGGGGCGCGAGGTCTTCGCCGTGCCGGGAAGCCCGCTCGATCCGCGTTGCCGTGGGTCGAACGACCTGATCCGGCAGGGCGCCCATCTGGTCGAGACGGCCGAGGACGTGTTCGCCCACCTGCCCGAGGCGCCCCGCGACCTGCCCCTGTTCCGCCCCCGCAGCGAGTCCGAAGCGCAACCGCAGGAGGTGGAGGAGCCCCCTGCGCCCTCCGATGCCGCCGCGCAACTGCTTGAATTGATTGGACCTACACCGGTAGCCGTTGACGATCTGGTCCGGCGCTGCCACCTCTCGCCGCCAACGGTGCGGGCCATCCTGCTGGACCTGGAGCTTTCCGGTCTGGTGGAACCCCTGCCCGGCAACCGCGTCGCGCGCGCCGCAAGCTGACCGGCTTGCGCCGGACAAACTGGGCGAATCCGCAAGCATGACCGACGTCGTCGTGGTCGAGAGCCCGGCAAAGGCCAAGACCATCAACAAGTATCTCGGCCGCGATTTCCGCGTGCTCGCTTCCTTCGGCCATGTCCGGGACCTCCCCCCCAAGGACGGCTCCGTCCGGCCGGAGGAGGACTTCGCCATGGACTGGGAGGCGGATGACCGCGGTGAGCGCCAGGTGCGCGAGATCGCGCAGGCGCTGAAGGGCGCACGGCGGCTGTTCCTGGCCACCGACCCGGACCGCGAGGGCGAGGCGATCTCCTGGCATGTGAAGGACATGCTGGCCCGGCGCGGCGCGCTGAAGGGCGTCGAGGTCAACCGCATCACCTTCAACGAGATCACCAAGCGCGCCATCCAGACCGCGATCGCCGCCCCGCGCGACCTCGATACGCCGCTGATCGAGGCCTATCTGGCCCGCCGCGCGCTGGACTACCTGGTGGGCTTCAACCTCTCGCCGGTGCTGTGGCGGAAGCTGCCAGGGTCGAAGTCGGCCGGCCGCGTGCAGTCGGTCGCGCTGCGGCTGATCTGCGAGCGCGAGGCCGAGATCGAGGCCTTCCGGGCGCGCGAATACTGGACGGTCGAGGCGCGCTTCCAGACCCCCACCGGTGCCCCCTTCACGGCCCGCCTGACCCATCACGAAGGAAAGAAGCTCGAGCAGTTCGACCTGCCGAACGAGGCGGCGGCCCTGGCCGCGAAGCGGGCGGTAGAAGCCGGGCGCTTCGGCGTCGTCTCGGTCGAGAAGAAGCGCGTGCGGCGCAACCCGCCGCCGCCCTTCACCACCTCGACCCTGCAGATGGAAGCGTCCCGCAAGCTCGGCCTCGGCGCGCAGCAGACCATGCGCCTGGCGCAGCAGCTCTACGAAGGCGTGGACATTGCCGGCGAGACGGTGGGCCTGATCACCTACATGCGGACGGACGGCGTGCAGATGGCCCGCGAGGCGATCTTCGCCATCCGCGACCACGTCAAGGAAAGCTTCGGCGGCGACTACGTGCCGGGCGCGCCGCGCGAATACCAGTCCAAGGCGAAGAACGCGCAGGAAGCGCATGAGGCGATCCGCCCGACGGACGTCACGCGCACGCCAGAGCAGGTCGGGCCGTTCCTCGATGACCGCCAGCGCCGCCTCTATGAGCTGATCTGGAAGCGTGCCGTCGCCAGCCAGATGCAGTCGGCCGAGCTAGACCAGACCACGGTCGAGATCGCGGACGGGCCAGGAAAGACGCGGCTGCGCGCCACCGGCTCGGTCGTCGCCTTCGACGGCTTCCTGCGCCTTTATCGGGAGGACGAGGACGACCGCGCGGCCGACGCCCGCGCGGGCATCGCGACGGCCGCCGCCGACGATGACGACGAGAAGACGCTGCCGCCGATGCGGGAAAAGGACCCGCTGAAGACCGGCGCCGTCGCCGCCACCCAGCATTTCACCCAGCCGCCGCCGCGCTACTCGGAGGCGACGCTGGTGAAGAAGCTGGAGGAGCTCGGCATCGGGCGCCCCTCCACCTATGCCTCGATCCTGCAGGTGCTGCAGGACCGGCAATATGTCCGCCTGGAGAAGCGGCGCTTCCTGCCGGAGGATCGCGGGCGCCTCGTCACCGCGTTCCTCGAATCCTTCTTCGAGAAATACGTGGACTACGGCTTCACCGCGGGGCTCGAGGAGAAGCTGGACGACATCTCCGGCGGGCGCGCCGACTGGCGCGCGGTGATGCGCGCCTTCTGGGAGGATTTTTCCGCCGCAATCGCCGCGACCACCGACCTCAAGATCAGCGACGTTATCGACGCGCTGGACGAGGAGCTGGGGCGGCATTTCTTCCCGCAGAAGGCGGACGGCTCGGATGGCCGTGTATGCCCCGCCTGCGCGAATGGCCGGCTTGGGCTGCGGCTGGGGCGGCAGGGCGCCTTCATCGGCTGCTCGAACTACCCCGAATGCCGCTACACGCGGCCGCTGGCGGTGCCCGGGGCCGAGGCCGAAGGCGCGGCAGGGCTCAACGAAGGCCAGCGCGAGATGGGCGTGGACCCCGCCACCGGCCAGCCAGTGACGCTGCGGCGCGGCCCCTACGGGCTCTATGTGCAGCTCGGCGAGGAGACGGAGCAGGACGGCAAGAAGGTGAAGCCGCGCCGCGCCAGCCTCACGCGCGACATGAACCCCGAGACGCTGGACCTGCAGGCCGCCCTCGGCCTGCTCTCCCTGCCGCGCGTGGTCGGACGCGACCCCGAGACGGGGGAGGAGATCACCGCAGGCATCGGCCGCTTCGGGCCCTATGTGCGGCTGGGCAACGTGTATCAGTCGCTCGAGCCCGGCGATGAGGTGCTGACGCTCGGCATGAACCGCGCGATGGAGTTGCTGGCCAAGGCGCGCGCCAAGGTTCGTCTGGTGGGACAGCACCCGAAGGACGCGCAGCCGGTGGAGATCCGCAAGGGCCGCTTCGGTCCCTATGCCCTGCACAGCGGCATGGTCGCCAACCTGCCGCGCGGCATGGAGATGGAAGCGGCGACGCTGGACGAGGTGGTCGCGTTGCTCGCCGAGAAGGGCAAGGCGCTGCCACCGCGGGGAGCCAAGGGCGCGAAGGGCAAGGCGAAACCGGCTTCGCGCAAGGCGGCGGCGCCGGATGGCGAGGAGAAGCCGAAGGCGGCGCCACGGAAGGCCGCGGCGAAGAAGGCGCCGGCGCGGAAGCCCGCGGCGAAGAAGCCGGCCGCGAAGACCGCCACCCGCAAGGCGAAATAGGATGCCGCGCCGCGGGCCGCCGAAGAAGGGGCATGCCGCGCGGAAGCGGGTTCGGGCGACACCCGAAGGTCGCGCGGCCCCTCCCGCAGCCGCGGGAGACGCGAAGCGGTTCGAGCATACTGCCGCGAAGGCACCTCGGCGGAAGCCGAGGGGCGAAAAGGGCGAGCCGCGGCTGCCCAGCCGCGAGGAACTCCGCGCCTTCCTCCGCGACGCGCCGGGCCGCGTCGGCAAGACCGAGATCGCCCGGCATTTCGGCCTGACCACCGAACAGCGCCCGGCGCTGCGCGACTTGCTGCGATCGCTGAAGGAAACCGGCCAGGCCGCGCCCGCCGGCCGCCGCGGCTTCGCCGCACCCGATCGCCTGCCCGACATGACCGTGGTGGAGGTCGTCGGCACCGACGCCGATGGCGACGCCATCGCGCGCCCGGTGCAGTGGGACAAGGCAAACGGGCCGCCCCCCGCCATCTTCATGCGCCCCGAGGCGCGCGGCCAGCCCGCCCTCGCGCCGGGCGAGCGCGTCCTCGCGCGGCTGAAATTCCTCGGCGGTACGAAATACGAAGGCCGCACCTTCAAGCGGCTCGCCGGCAGCGGCGCACCCGCCCGCATCCTCGGCGTCTTCGAGGAAGGCAGGATCATCCCGACCGACCGCCGCCAGCGCGCCGACTGGATGGTCTCGCCCGCCGACGCGAACGGCGCCGCCGCGGGCGACATCGTGCTGGCCGAGCCCCTGCCCCAGCACCGCGCCTTCGGCCCGCGCCCGGCCCGCATCGTCGAGGTGCTGGGCCGCATGGGCGAGCCGCGCAGCGTCTCCCTCGTCTGCATCCACGCCCACGGCATCCCGGACATCTTTCCCGCCGAAGCGGTGCAGGAGGCCGAGCGCGCCAAGGGAGTGACCGTGCGCGGCCGCGAGGATCTGCGCGGCATCCCCCTCGTCACCATCGACGGCGAGGATGCCCGCGACTTCGACGATGCCGTCTTCGCCGAGCCCGACGGGCATGGCTGGCGCGTGCTCGTCGCCATCGCCGATGTCGCCCACTACGTGAAGCCGGACTCGGCCCTGGACCGGGAGGCCTGGGCGCGCGGCAACAGCGTGTATTTCCCGGACCGCGTCGTGCCGATGCTGCCCGAGGCGCTCTCGAATGGCTGGTGCAGCCTGCGGCCGAACGAGAATCGTGGCTGCCTGTTCGTGGAGATGCGCTTCGACAGGGCGGGCACCAAGACCGGCCACCGCTTCGGCCGCGGCCTGATGCGCAGCGCCGCCCGCCTCACCTACGAACAGGTGCAGGCCCACCACGATGCCGGCACCGATCCCGAAGGGCTGGAAGCCGGCCACGTCCAGAAGCTCTACGGCGCGTTCCGGGCGCTGCTGTCGGAGCGCGAGCGGCGCGGCACGCTGGATCTCGACGTGCCGGAACGCCGCGTACTGCTCGACTCCAGGGGCAATGTCCAGGCGGTGGTCCCGCGCGCCCGTCTCGACAGCCACAAGCTGATCGAAGAGTTCATGGTCGCCGCGAATGTCTGCGCGGCGGAGGAGCTGGAGCGGCTGCGCCAGCCCTGCATGTACCGCGTCCATGACCGCCCCAGCGACGAGAAGCTGGAAGGCCTGCGCCAGTTCCTGCAGGGCCTCGGCATCAAGCTGGCGCCGCGCGACCGCATCCACCCGCGGGACTTCTCCCAGGTGCTGGAGCTCGTGAAGGACCGGCCGGAGGCGCGGCTGGTGAACGAGGCGGTGCTGCGCGGCCAGTCCCAGGCGGCCTACAGCCCGGACAATATCGGCCATTTCGGCCTGGCGCTGGCGCGCTACGCCCATTTCACCAGCCCGATCCGGCGCTACGCCGACCTGCTGGTGCATCGCGCTCTGGTCAACGGCCTGAAGCTCGGCCGCGACGGCCTGGCGGAGGAGGAGGCCGCGCGCTTCCCCGACACGGGCGAGCACATCACCCAGACCGAGCGCCGCGCCGCCATGGCGGAACGCGATGCGGTGGACCGCTATCTCGCCGCCTGGATGGCGGACCGCGTCGGCGACATGTTCGATGCGCGAATCAGTGGGGTGACTCGATTCGGTCTCTTCGTGACTGTAGAGGCGAATGGCGCGAGCGGAATCGTCCCGCTGGCGTCCTTGCCGGACGACCGATGGCAGCTGGATGGAGCCGGGCACGCGATGACCGGCCAGAGAACGCGCCTCACCTTCAGCCTCGGCCAGGCGGTCGAGGTTCAACTCGTCTCCGCGACTCCGCGCACCGGCGGCATGGTGTTCCGGCTGATGCAGGGCGATCCGCGCGCCGGGCGCGGCCGCAAGCCTCCTTCCCATTCGGGTCGGCGTTCCGGGCCTTCGCGGCGGCGCTGAGCCTCTGGCTTTTCGCGGCGCCGCTGCCGGCGCTGGCGGACGCCGAGGCGTTTCCCCGCCCGCTGGCGCAGCGCGTGATCGCCGAGGCGATGCGCCTCGTGCTGGAGCGTCACCTGGAAGGCGCGGCGATTCCCGACCTGGCGCTCTGGTCCTTGCGCGGCCTGGGCGTGCTCGACCCCCGATTCGACGTCGTCCAGCACGACGGTCAGCTGCGAGTGACGGTGGAGGACAAGCCGCTGGCGGCGTTTCCCCTCGCACGCCTTGCCGCCGCCGCCACACCCGAGGCGGCGGGCACCGCGCTCGGCGAGCTGCTCGCCGAGACCTACGAGGCGGCCTGGCGGGTCTCGCCGGTACTGCGCCGGGCCGGGGCGGACCGGGTGATCGCGTCGGGCTTCGACGAGGTGTTCAACCACCTCGATCCCTACAGCCGCTACGTGACGGCCGCGGAGGCCCGTATCAGCCGCGAGCGGCGGGTCGGCCAGTCCGGACTCGGCCTGCGCATCGCGGTGCGCGGCAACGGGCTGCGGGTGGTCGCCGTCACCCAGGGCGGCCCGGCCGCGGAGGAAGGCGTGCGGGTCGGCGACCGGCTGCTCGCCGTGGACGGCCGGCGCCTCAGCGCCGCCGAGCCCGAGCGGGCCGCCGCCCTGCTCGAAGGGCCGGAAGGCTCGGCGGTGACCCTGACGCTGGCGCGGGGCACGCGCCGCTTCGGGGTGACGCTGGTGCGTGAGCTGGTGGTGCCGGAGACCGTGAGCGTGGAGCGGCGGGACGACATCCTCTGGATCAGCGTCAGCGGCTTCTCCTCCCAGACCGAGGACCGGATCATCGCGACGCTGGTGGAGGGTTTCGACGACCGCCCGCCCCGCGGCGTGGTGCTGGACCTGCGCGGCAACCGGGGCGGGCTGCTGACCCAGGCGGTGGCCGTGGCCGACGCCTTCCTCACCTCGGGCGAGGTTGCGCGCACCGAGGGAAGGCACCCCGATGCGGCCCGACGCTACGTGGCGGGCGGGCGCGACCTGGCGCAGGGCAGACCGGTGGTCGTGCTGGTGGACGGCCGGACGGCCTCGGCGGCCGAGATCGTCGCCATGGCGCTGGCCGCGCGCCACCGGGCCGTGATCGTGGGCAGCGCCACCACGGGCAAGGGCCTGATCCAGCTGGTCGCGCCGCTGGCCAACGAGGCGGAGCTGCTGATCACCTGGTCGCAGGTGGTCTCGCCTTCCGGCTGGCCCGTGCAGGGCCTCGGCGTGCTGCCGGAGCTCTGCACCAGCCTGGGGCCGGAGGCGCTCGCCGCCGGCCTCGCGGAGCTCGCGGCCGGGCGCCCGCCCATGGCGGCGGCGCTGGCCCGGCAAAGGGCGGCGCGGCCGCCGGTGCTGCCTTCGGAGGTGGTCGCCCTGCGCGGCGCCTGCCCGCCGGCCGAGGGCCGGCCGGCCGATCTTGCGGCCGCGCGGGCCCTGATCGACAGCCCTCGCGCCTATGAGACGGCGCTGCGATCCCTGCCGCAGTAGGGCGCTTCGGCGGGCACCCGGTCCGCAGCCCGCCCTTTCGCCTTGACCTGCGGCGGCGCCCGACTATGTTCCGGCGTCCTGCCGGGCCACCGTCGGTGTGCGCGGTGCCCGCCATTTTATCCGCTGGAACCCTGACCATGGCCAAGGCCAACACCGTCCTCATCAAGCTCGTGAGCAGCGCCGACACCGGCTACTTCTACGTGACGAAGAAGAACACCCGGACGGCCACGGGCAAGCTCGAGCTGAAGAAGTACGACCCGGTCGCGCGCAAGCACGTTCCGTTCCGCGAAGCCAAGATCAAGTGATCCCGGCGGGCCTCCGGCCCGCTGCCCGGAACGGCATGGAGAGCCCGGCCCCTGGCCGGGCTTTCGACGTTTGCGGCCCCTTCAGATGCCGACGCGCGGGCGACGGTCGGTGATCGATTCGGGCGGCCAGTCCCGCGTCTCCGCCGCCTGCACCCGGTTCCGGCCGTTGTTCTTCGCCCGGTAGAGCGCCGCGTCGGCGGCGCCGATCACGTCGTCGCATGCGGCACCCGCGCCGCCGGAGGCGACGCCGACGCTCGCCGTGACGCTCAGCGAGTGCCCGTCCACCAGCACCGGGGAGGAGGCGATGGCGCCGCGCAGCCGCTCCGCCACCAGGCAGGCATCCTCGGTGCTGGCACCCGACATCACGACCATGAACTCCTCGCCGCCATAGCGCGCGACGACGTCGGCGGCGCGCAGATGCGCGCGGACGCGCTCGGCCACCTCACGCAGCACGAGGTCGCCCGCGGCATGGCCATAGGTGTCGTTCACCCGCTTGAAGTGATCCACGTCCAGCAGCAGCACTGCGGCCCCGGTGCCGCGCAGCACCGCATCCAGGTGGCGCCGCACGTAGCGGCGGTTGCGCAGGCCGGTCAGCGGATCGGTCACCGCCAGTTCCAGCGACCGGTCGAGTTCGGCCCGCAGCCGTTCCTGGTAGCGCTTGCGGCGGATCTGGTTGCGGATCCGGGCGCGGAGCTCGTTGCTGTCCACCGGGCGCAGCACATGATCATTGGCGCCCAGGTCGAAGCCCCGCAGCACGAGACCCTTTTGCGAGGCATCGGCGACCAGCACCACCGGCACGTCCCGGGTGAGTGTCTCCGCCCGGAGGCGGGAGGCGAAGCGCAGCGCATCCCCGCCATCGGGCGCGAGGCTGATCAGCACCACGTCGGGCAGCTCGCGGCGAATCGCATCCCAGGCGCCGGCGATGTCGGCGGAGGCGCTCGCCTCGACCCCGTCGCGCCGCAGCATGTCGCCCAGCAGTTCCGCCTCGGCCGGCTCCCCGAGCACCAGCAGCGCGCGGGCACCGGCGACGGAGGCGGATGGCCCGGGCGTCGGCTCGAAGCCGAGGTCCCGTGCCGTCTCGGCGCGCAGGCGCCAGGCGTCGAGCACCTGCTTCATGCGCAGCAGGGCTCGCAGGCGCGCGAAGAGCGTGGCGTCGTCCACCGGCTTGGAGAGGAAGTCGTCCGCCCCCGCCTCCAGCCCCCGCACCCGCTCCGCCTGGTCGGTGAGCGCGGTCACCATCACGACCGGGATATGGGCAGTGGCCGATTGCGCCTTCAGCCGGCGGCAGACCTCATACCCGTCCATCCCCGGCATCATGACGTCCAGCAGCACGACATCGGGCTGCCAGCGCTGCACCAGCGCCAGCGCCTCCTGCCCGGAGCCGGCGACGGAAACCTCGTAGTACTCGTTCAGCAGCTTCGCCTCGAGCAGGCGGAGATTGGCGACGATGTCGTCCACCACGAGGACACGGGCGGTCATCGGCGGCCTCGCGCGGGCGTGAGCCGGGGGGCGCGAACGCCCGGGGCCGTCAGCGACTTGTCACGCCACTGACGCCGATGCGTGCGCGCGCTGTCCCGGCGCGCCGGGTAGCGGTGCCGCCTGCCTGTCACGATTCTGTCGAGGAGAACCGCATGTCGGACATCGCCGCGGATGGCCAACGCCCCGCAGAAGTGGGCCAGGGCGAGGGCCGCTCGCATGCCGAGGTCAGGAACACGGGCCTGTTCCTGCGCCGCTGGCTGGCCAATCCGTTGCAGATGGGCTCGGTCATCCCCTCCTCTCCCGCGCTCTGCCGGCGCATCGCGGCGCTGGTCCGGCGGGCCGAGGACGAGGTGGTGGTGGAGCTCGGCGCCGGCACCGGCGTGATCAGCCGCGCCCTGCTCGCCGCCGGCGTGCCGGCCGAGCGGCTGGTCGTGGTGGAGATCGTACGCGACATGGCCGACCACCTGCGCCAGGTCCTGCCCGGCGTGAACGTGATCCAGGGCGACGCGTTCGAGCTGGCGCGCGACCTGCCCGAGCGGCTGCACGGCAAGGTGGGGACGGCGATCTGCGGCATCCCGCTGGTCATGCTGCCGCTGGAGCAGCAGCAGCGCTTCGTCGATGCGGTCGAGGCCGTGGCGCCCGGCAAGGGCTTCCTGCTCTACACCTATTGCATCACCTCGCCGCTGCCGTATCGCAAGCTGGGGCTCACGGCGAAGCGGGAGGCCTGGACACCGCTGAACCTGCCGCCCGCCAGCGTCTGGCGCTACCAGCCGATCCGGTGACGCGGCAAGCCGCAAGGGCATCCTGTTCCTTCCACTCACCCGCGGTGCGAAGAGCCTGAATTTACCATTACGGCGTGCGGGGGGCCATGCCTCTCGCAACCGGGCCGCCCCGCCGGGCGAAGGGCCGGCGGGCGGGGCAGGCCGGTTCAGGCGCTGGCGAGCACGGCCTCCGTGCCGTCGGCGCGGGTGAAGCGCGCCACCAGCCTGGCATGCGGGCTGCGGCGGAGCCGGATCGCCTCGTCCAGCCCGCGCCCGGCCAGAGCGAGGCGCACCGCGTCCACCTCCGGATGCTCGGCCTCGAGCGCGACCAGCCGGACGCCGGAATCAGCCAGCCGCGGCGCGGCACCCTTCCCATCGTCCCACTGGATCAGGGCGGGGATCAGGTTGCTCATGTCCTGGTTCTGCGGCGGCATCGCCATCCGCCAGGAGAGCTTGCCACGCTTCATCGCGCGGATCTCGCCGGCATGGTGCGCGCCGAGGCGCGTCACCACGGCATCCAGCACGGGCGTGCGGGCCACCCAGGCGAGCAGCCGCGGCTCGGCGTCCAGCATCGTGCGCACACTGGGGCTGTCGAGGTCGAAGGGGCGCGGATGCGGCGGCTCGGGCTGGGCGGGATCGGGGGCGATCACCTCCAGGTAGCTGTTCCTGCCCAGGCCCAGCAGCAGGTTGTGCGTGCCCACGCCCTCATGCGTGCCGCCCGGGCCGGGCTTCACGCCGAGATGCGCCTCGATATAGGCGGCCCCCTCCGCGAGGGTGCGGGCGCCGATGACGATGTGGTCGATTTCAGCCATGGATCAGCGTGCCTGGAACTGGGTTGCGCCGAACAGGATCTCCCGCTCGGCTTCGGTGATGCTGCCTTTGCGCTGGCGGTCGGCGAGGACCTGAACGCCGCGCTGCACCGCGGGGCGCGCGGCGATGGCGTCGTGCCAGCGCTTCACGTTCGGATAGTCGGCCAGGTTGATCGCTCGGCGTTCCGGCAGGCGGATCCAGGGGAAGGTCGCGATGTCGGCGATCGAATACTCGGAGCCGGCGAGCCATTCGGCCTCGGCCAGGCGCTTGTCCAGCACGCGGTGCAGACGCCGCACCTCCTTGGCATAGCGATCCATCGCGTAGGGGATGCGCTCGGGCGCATAGGTGTGGAAATGGCCGTATTGCCCGAACATCGGGCCGACACCGCCCATCTGGAACATCAGCCATTGCAGGCAGGCGTAGCGCGCGGCGGGATCCTTCGGGATCAGCGCACCGGCCTTCTCGGCCAGGTAGATCAGGATCGCACCGGATTCGAACAGCGCCAGGCGCTGCCCGCCCGGCCCGTCCGGGTCCACGATGGCGGGGATGCGGTGGTTCGGCGTGATGGCCAGGAACTCCGGGCGGAACTGCTCGCCGGCACCGATGTTCACCGGCACCACCGTGTAGGGCAGCCCGAGTTCCTCCAGCGCGATATGGACCTTGTGCCCATTCGGCGTGGGCCAGGACCAGACCTCGATCGCCATGCCGCCTCCCTCCATGCGATGGCGAGCATGGCCCCGGCGCCGCGCGGCCGTCCAGCCTTGCTGGGGCCTGCTGGACGGCGGGCGGGGGATCGGTGTGTGATCCCGGGTGGACAGGGGATGGCGCCGCATGGGACGCAATGTCGGATCGCTCGACCGGACGCTCAGGATCGGGGTCGGCACGGCGATGGTGCTGATGTGGATCTTCGGGCCGCTCGGCTGGTGGGGCCTGATCGGCTTCCTGCCGCTGGTCACCGGCATCACGGGGGTCTGCCCGATCTATCCGCTGATCGGGGTCAACACCGCCGGCGCGGCACCCGACCGGAGCTGAGCCCTTGATCACGCTGCTGCAGGTTTCCGACGCGCATCTCTCGCCGCGCAGCCCGCTGTTCCGCGGCAACTTCGAGCGCGTGGCGCGTGCCGCCGCGGAGGTCGCGCCCGATCTCGTCGTCGCGACGGGCGATCTTTCGCTGGACGGCGCGGGCGGCGACGCCGACCTGGAATTCGCCGCCGCGGCGCATCGCGGCCTGCCGGGGCGGCTGATGGCCTTGCCCGGCAACCACGATGTCGGCAGCGAGGCGCGGCTTTCGGCGCGGCAGCCGGTGGATGATGCGCGGCTGGCGCGCTGGCGGCGGCATCTCGGCGCGGACCGCGCGGTGCTGGACCTGCCCGGCTGGCGCATCGTCGGCCTGAATTCGGAGGTGATGGGCAGCGGCCATGCGGAGGAAGCGGCGCAGGCCGCCTTCATCGCGGAGGCGGCGGCCGGCGCGGGTGAGCGGCGGATCGCGCTGTTCCTGCACAAGCCGCCCTTCCTCGCCACGCTGGACGAGGCCGCGTGGAATCCCTGGTCCGTCGCGCCGGAAGCGCGCGGCGCGCTGGCGCCGCTGCTGGACCATCCCGGCCTGCGGCTGGTCGCCTCCGGCCATATCCATCTGCATCACGAAGTCCGCCGCGGGCCCGTGCTGCATGCCTGGGCGCCGGCGCTCTCCTTCTATTGCGATCCGGCCGACCAGCCCGGCATGGCCGGCAGCCGCGGGCCCGGGGCGCTGATCCACCGGCTGCATGCCGACCATGTCGAGACCATCACCCTGGCCCCGCCCGGCCTGGAGCCCGTGCTGATCGAAGCCGTGCGGGACCAGACCTACCCGCGCTGATCCGTCGGGCTTCCAGGCCCCTGCCCCCACCGATATAGACCAGCGTGCACACGGAGACGTCGCATGACCGCCTTTCGGACCGTCGCCCAACTGCTCGAACGCGGCGAGGCGCCGCATCCGGCGCTGCGCGCCACCGAGGGCCGCCCGCACCTGACCTATGGCGCGCTGCGCGAGCTGGCACGGAAAACGGTCGCTTCGCTCAACGGCATCGGCATCGGGCGCAACGACCGGGTGGCGATCGTGCTGCCGAACGGGCCGGAGATGGCGGCCGCCTTTGTCGCCATCGCCTGCGCCGCCACGACCGCACCGCTCAACCCCGCCTACCGCGAGGATGAGTTTTCTTTCTACATCGAGGACCTGAAGGCCAAGGCGCTCGTGGTGCTGAAGGGCTCCGAGACGCCGGCCCGCGCAGCTGCCCAGAAACTTGGCGTGCCGATCCTGGAGCTGATCCCGGGCGCCGCCGCGGGCGACTTCACGCTGGAAGGCGGCGCGCATGCCGCGGCGGCGAAGCCCGGCATGGCGGAGGAGGACGACGTCGCGCTGGTGCTGCACACCTCCGGCACCACGGCGCGGCCGAAGATCGTGCCGCTGAGCCACGGCAATGTCTGCGCCTCCGCCCGCCACATCGGCGCATCGCTGTCGCTGACATCGCGCGACGCGTGCCTCAACGTGATGCCGCTCTTCCACATCCACGGCCTGATCGCGGCTGTGCTGAGCTCGCTCGGCGCCGGCGGTGCGGTGGTCTGCACGCCGGGCTTCGACGCGCTGCGCTTCTTCCGCTGGATGGACGAGGAGAAGCCGACCTGGTTCACCGCCGTGCCGACCATGCACCAGGCGATCCTTTCGCGGGCCGAGCGCAACAAGGAGATCATCGAGCGCGTGAAGCTGCGCTTCATCCGCTCCTCCTCGGCCTCCCTGCCCGGCCCGGTGATGGAGCAGATGGAAAAGACCTTCGGCTGCCCGCTGGTCGAGAGCTATGGCATGACCGAGGCGAGCCACCAGATGTGCTCGAACCCGCTGGAAGGCCCGCGCAAGCCCGGCAAGGTCGGCCGCGCCGCAGGGCCCGAAGTGGCCATCATGGATGACGACGGCACCATCATGCCGCAGGGCGGGATCGGCGAGGTGGTGATCCGCGGCCCGAACGTCACCAAGGGCTACGAAGCGAACCCCGAAGCGAACGCGAAGGCCTTCACCAATGGCTGGTTCCGCACCGGCGACCAGGGGATGTTCGACGAGGACGGCTTCCTGATGCTGACGGGCCGCCTCAAGGAGCTGATCAACCGCGGCGGCGAGAAGGTGTCGCCGCTGGAAGTGGATGGCGTGCTCTCCGCGCATCCCGCCGTCGCGCAGGTTCTGTGCTTCGCCATCCCGCATCCGAAGCTCGGCGAGGAAGTGGGCGCGGCCGTGGTGCTGCGCGAGGGCTCCGAATGCACAGAGCGCGAGCTGCGCGATTTCTGCGCGAAGTCGCTCGCCGACTTCAAGGTGCCGCGCAAGGTGGTCTTCGTGCCGGAGATCCCGAAGGGCGCGACGGGCAAGCTGATGCGCATCGGCCTGGCCGAGAAGCTCGGCGTCACGGGCTGAGGGACGCGCGATGAAGCTCTGCGTATTCGGCGCCGGCGCGATCGGCGGCTTGATGGCGGCGAAGCTCGCCGCGAAGGGCGACGCCGAGGTCACGGTGATCGCGCGCGGGCCGCATCTGGCCGCGATGCAGGCCAAGGGCCTGACGCTGCGCAGCGAAGGCCAGGAGAGCGTGGTGCCGGTGCGCGCCGTCGGCTCGGCGGAGGAAGCGGGACCGCAGGATTATGTGGTGGTCACGCTGAAGGCGCATTCGCTGCCCGGCGCGGCGAAGCAGATGCAGCCGCTGCTCGGGCCGGAGACGGCGGTGGTCTCGGCCGTCAACGGCATTCCCTGGTGGTATTTTCACAAGCTTGCCGGCCCGCATGAGGGCCACCGCGTCGAGAGCGTGGATCCCGGCGGCGTCGTTTCCGAACTGCTGCCGCCCGAGCGCGCGATAGGCTGCATCGTCTATCCGGCCGCCGAGGTGCCGGAGCCTGGCGTGATCGAGCACACCTATGGCGACCGCTTCACCCTCGGCGAGCCGGACGGCACCCGCACGCCGCGCATCGCGGCGCTGTCCGAGGCGCTGATCGCCGCGGGCTTCAAGGCGCCGGTGCGCCCGAAGATCCGCGACGAGATCTGGGTGAAGCTATGGGGCAACATGGCCTTCAACCCGATCTCCGCACTCACCACCGCGACGCTCGACGTGGTGATCGCGGATG
The DNA here is from genome assembly GCF_003173615.1 of Falsiroseomonas bella. Lineage (GTDB taxonomy): Bacteria > Pseudomonadota > Alphaproteobacteria > Acetobacterales > Acetobacteraceae > Falsiroseomonas > Falsiroseomonas bella. The sequence goes on from NZ_QGNA01000003.1 coordinate 569,012, forward strand.
ACGGCCAGCGCGGCGTGGCGCGTGCGATGATGCTGGAAGGCCAGGAGGTGGCGCAGAAACTCGGCGTGCGCTTCGCGATCGACGTGGACAAGCGCATCGCGGGCGCGGCGGAGGTGGGCGCGCACAAGACCTCCATGCTGCAGGATTTGGAGCGCGGACGGCCGATGGAGATCGACGCGCTGCTGGGCGTGGTGGTGGAGCTGGCGGAGCTGGTGGGCGTGGAGGTGCCGACCTGCCGGACCGTGCTGGCGCTGGTGCGCGCACGGGGGCGGGCTGCGGGCTGCTACTGAGGGCGCCCCCTGGGCGTTTCTTGTCCGTAACGGAGTAGTATCGGACATTTTCTTGCAGGAGAACGCCGGTGTTCTTCACCGGCGTTCTCCTGCAATTTCTCTGTTCCGCAAGCACGACAAATTCGCTAACGGATCCTTGCCGCTGCGCTGAAGCCTGCCGGCCGCCCCTGAGCGTGGGCGGACGGCCACCGGAAGACCCGGATCGGCTTTCGCCGCATCGGCGGAGCCCGTTGCACCATGTCGCAGACCATCCCCGGCACCCCGAATGCCGACACGCTGCCGGGTCGCGCCGACCTGCCGGACGAGATCTATGGCGATACCGGCGACGACTCCCTGACCGGACTCAGCGCCGGTACGGGCGGGACGGACCGGCTGTTCGGGGAGGACGGCAACGACACCCTCGTCACATCCGGCAGCGGCTTCGGCCTGCTCGATGGCGGCGAGGGCAATGACAGCATTGTCGCGGGCGCGTCGGGCATCGACAGCGGCGTGGGCGGGGCGGGCAACGACACGCTGATCGGCGACGCCGGCGCCGACTACCTGACCGGCGACGACTACGACATCTTCGGGGCGGGACCCTCCACCAGTAGCGGCAACGACGTCATCGATGGCGGCGACGGAGACGACGTTATCAGCGGCGGGCCGGGCAACGATACGCTGGCGGCAGGCAGGTCCGACACCGGGCCGCGCGATCACGACCAGGTCTTCGGGGGCGACGGCAACGACGTGCTCGCGCTGGAAGGCACGCCGCAATTCTACGCGGCCCCTCTCCTGTCGAGCTTCCTCGTCAACTTCCTGGGCATGGGGCCCGGCAGCGGCTTCAGGGCGGAGGTGGTGGACGTCGAGCAACTCGCCTTCGGCGTGACGGCGCAGGACCTGGCGAACGGGGCCGTGCCGCTCACGCTGGTCGACTGGTCCGCGATCTACGAGGGCAGCTCTGCCTCCGGCATCGGGCGCGCGCATTTCTCCTACAGCGACACCGTGCAGGGCGCGGCGGGCACGCAGGAGGTCGCGATCAGCATCGCTGCCCTGCTGGCCAACGACTTCGACCCGGATGGCGACACGCTGACCTTCGATGCGATCCTGCCCGTCGCCGGGCCGGGGATCGCCTTCTTCTCCGTGCTGCGCGATGCCGCAGACATCGCCAACGCGGGCTACGAACCCGCCGAGTTTCCGGAAGGCCTGCTGCTGGCAGTCCTCGACAACCCGCTGACCGCGCCGCTGCGCTTCACGTACCGCACGCAGATGGAAGCGAACGGCTTCGTCGAGCTCGGCAGCACTGCGACCGTCACCATCGAGCCGGTCACGGCTCCGCCCGAGGCGCTGGACGACGTCGTGCGCGGCACCATCGGCGGCACGATCGTCATCCCCTTCGCGACGCTGCTGGCAAACGACCGTGGTGTGAGCGTCTCCGACGGCGCCTTCTTCAACGACGGCACCTTCATGCTCAGCATCGATCGGTCCGCGGAACTCTTCTACCTCACGGATTACCGCACGGCCGCGCGAACCGTCAGCTTCCAGTACGACGCCCAGGACACGGACGGGACCTTCTACAGCGCCTCCGTGCAGGTCACCCTCGCCAACCGAGTGCCCGTGGCGACGGACCAGACGCTTTACGTCCAGCCAGGCGTCGCCAACAGCTTCGACTGGGGGCCCATCGTCCGCGCGCCCGGCAATGCCGATCCGGATGGCGATCCGGTCACCCTGGCCTTCTACAACGGCAGCGGCACGGGGCCGTTCGGAACGCTGGCCGGCTTCGGCAACAATGACCTCGGCGGCATCACCTTCACGCCGGTGGCCGACTACGCCGGCGGCTTTTCCATTACCTACGGCATCATCGACCAGCCCGACCTCGGCGGCGCCCAGCCGACCTTCCCGTATCCGAGCGCGACACTGCGATTCGAGATCGCCGAGCCGCTGGAGGCGAATGCCGACACGATCCGCTGGAGCTTCGGGAAGACCGGCGTTCTGCCGGTCTCCGTGCTGCTCGGCAATGACGGCGGCAGCAGCCTGCAGCTCGTGAGCCCCGGCGCGGGGCCGGCTGATTTCGTGCTGACGCAGCTCGGGCGCGGCTTCTTCGGTCAGGAGATCGTCACGGGGTCGGGCATCCCGGGCGTCATCGGCTACGAGGCTGATCCGAATGCACAGGCGATCCCGTATCAGGACGAGGCCACCTACGCGGTGCGCGACGTCCTCGGCAACGTCGCCGCGGCCACCGTCACCATCCTGGTGGACAACACCGCGCCCGAAGCCGGCGACTTCGCGCTGACCCTTGCGCCCGGCGAGGTCATCACCCTGGAGATGCTCGAGGACGCGACCGTCGACGCGGATGGCGATGCGGTGCGCCACACCGGCTTCGGCAACTTCGTCGGCAGCTTCGAGGCGGTCCTCGACCCCGCCACCAACGAGACGCTGGGCTATCGCGTGTCACCCGATGTCGGCGGCAGCACCGGCAGCTTCGTCTACTTCATGGAGGACGACAGCGGCGCCGGCGGCAACACCGACCTCGGCCTGATCACCGTCACCTTCGCACCGACGGTCTACCGCCTGACCGGCAGCGGCTTCACCGTCGAGGAAGGCACGGGCACCGACGGCCAGTACTTCTTCACGATCGCGCGCAGCGGCGTGCTGGACCAGGCCACGATCTTGTTCAGCATCGCCCCTGCGCTCGCCGGCGACAGCGCCGAGGAAGACGACACCCGCGGCGGCTTCGAGCAGAACACGCAGGCGCAGTACACCTTCGCAGCCGGCGAGGCGGAGGCGCAATTCCTGATCCTGATTACCAGTGATTCGGTGGCGGAGGCGGACGAAGGCTTCACCGTCACCATTGACGGCCCGACAGGCGGCAATCCCGGCGCGGTGGACCCGCGCAACGCGCTGATCGAGGTGACGATCCTGGACGACGACGCGCCGGGCACGGGCGTGGTGTATTTCGATCCGCCGACGGTCGTCAGCGCGGCCGAGGGCGACCTGCCCGGCTCCGCGCAGGGCGGGTCCATGGTCTTCCGGCTGGTGCGCAGCGGCGACCTCTCGGGCAGCGCGACCGTCACCTTCTCGGTCGGCGGCGAGCTGAGCGGCGTCGCCGCGACGTCGGACGATGTCGGCCTCGTCGCCGATGGCGGCGACGGCCTCGGCACCGGCTTCGGCATCTACACGGCGACCTTCGACCCAGGCCAGGACGCGACGAACATCACGATCTTCGCGCTCGGCGACGTGCTGCCCGAGGCCGACGAGAGCATCCGGCTGACCATCCTCTCGGCCAGCGGCGCCGCCCTGTCCACCACGCAGGCGCTGAACGCCACCGGCACCGTCACCAACGACGACGCCTACCCGGAGATCGCGCTGTCAGCCGCCAGCGCCGGCAGCATGCCGGAGGGCGACGCCATCGGCGGGCAGTTGCAGTTCGTCATCACCCGCACCAGCGACCTCGCCTACGCCTCGGTCGTGACATTCTCGGTCGGCGCGGGCGCGGGCGGCACCACCGCCGACGACGTCGCCACCGTCGCCGATGGCGGCACAGGCCTCGGGGCCGGCTTCGGCAACTTCACGGTCACCTTCGACCCCGGCCAGGCCGATCGGACCATCACCGTCATCGCCGCCGGCGACACCGTGCCGGAGGCCGACGAGGGCGTGGTGCTGACGCTGCTCTCCGCCACCGGGGGAATGCTTTCCGCCACCGGACCGCTGAGCGCCACCGGCACCTTCACCAACGACGACATCTACCCGGAAATCGCGCTGTCCTCCGCCAGCGCCGGCAGCGTGCCGGAGGGCGACGCCATCGGCGGGCAGTTGCAGTTCGTCATCACCCGCACCGGCGACCTCGCCTACGCCTCGGTCGTGACATTCTCGGTGGGTGCCGGCGCGGGCGGCACCACCGCCGACGACGTCGACACCGTCGCGGATGGCGGCACAGGCCTCGGCGCCGGCTTCGGCAACTTCACGGTCACCTTCGACCCCGGCGAGACGGAGCGCATCATCACCGTGATCGCCACCGGCGACGCCGTGCCGGAAAATGTCGAAGGCATCGTGCTGACGCTGCTCTCCGCCACCGAGGGCACGCTGTCCGCGACCGGCCCGCTCTCGGCCACAGGCACCTTCGTCAACGACGACGTCTATCCGGAGATCGCGCTGTCCTCCGCCACCGCCGGCGTTGCGCCGGAGGGCGATGCGACCGGCGGGCTGTTGCAGTTCGTCATCACCCGCACCGGCGACCTTGCCTACGCTTCGGTCGTGACATTCTCGATCGGCGGCAGCGGCGGCACCACCGCCGACGACATCGCCACCGTCGCCGATGGCGGCACCGGCCTCGGCAACGGATTCGGTACCTTCGAGATCACCTTCGGCGCCGGCGAGACGCAGCGCTTCGTCAACGTGCTCGCCGCCGGCGACACGCGGCCGGAAGCCGACGAGCACGTGGTCCTGACACTGCTCTCGGCCAGCGAGGGCACCCTGTCCACCACTGGCCCGCTCTCGGCCACAGGCACCTTCGTCAACGACGACGCCGGCAACCAGGCGCCCGACGACATCACGCTTTCGGACCAGCGGGTGGCGTCCTACCTGCCGCCAGGCAGCCTGGTGGCGCGGATCACGGCGACCGACCCGGACGCGGGCGACAGCGTCTCGCTGTCCTTCGCGCCGGGCGGCAACCCGCGCGGCTTCTTCGCCATCGACGGCGATGCGCTGGAGATCGCGCGCCCCCTGCCCTTCACCAACGGTGCGCTGCTGAACCTGACGTTGCGCGCGACGGACCTCGCCGGGGCACCCCATGACGAGACCTTCGTCGTCGAGGTCGGCCGCGACCGCAGCGGCACGCCGGCGGTCGACCGCATTGTCGGCAGGAACAGCGACGACCGGCTGCGCGGCCTCGATGGCAACGACGTGCTGCTGGGACGCGACGGGGACGACCTGCTGAAAGGCGGCCCCGGGGACGACTTTCTGGCCGGCGGCGAGGGTGCGGACACGCTGCAGGGCGACGCCGGAAGCGACCGCATGCTTGGTGGCGCCGGCGCGGATTCCATCTCGGGCGGGGCCGGCCTGGACGTGATCAGCGCCGGTGAGGGCGCGGACACGGTGATCGGCGGCGCTGACGGCGGCACGGCCATCCTGCGGGGGCCGGCCGGCGCGCAGCAGGTGCTGCTCACCGACCAGGACTACATCGATCTCCGCGGGCCTGGATCGGCGCTGCCCGATGGCGACCCGGACCTGCTGATCTATGTCGTCGGAACGGACGGCGTGGATCTGGTGCGCGGCTTCGAGGCCGGGCGCGACGCCATCCGCATCACGCTCAACGGCGACAGCCTGGCGGTGCGGGAAGTGGCGAACGGCACCTGGATCGGCTTCGCCAACGACCCTGGTGGCATTCTGCTGTTCGGCGTCACAGGGCTCGTGCAAGGCACCGACATCCTGGTCGGCTGAGCGCGCCCGCAGCGGCGGGCGCTGGGGGTGGAAGCGCCCGCCTCTGCCGCTCAGCCCGCTCCGACGGGGCCTTCGAAGACGTTCCGCAGTGTCCCGATGCCCTGGATCGTGACCTCCACGGCCATGCCGGGGCGCATCGGCAGCGCGCCCACGCTGGTCCCGCAGGCGATGACGTCGCCGGGCTCGAGCGTCATCTCACGCGAGAGCAGCGACACGATGCGCGCGGGCGGCAGGATCATGTCGCTGCACGGATAGTCCTGCCGCATGCGTCCGTTCAGCGTCACCTGCACGCGCAGCGCGGACCAGTCGAGGCCGGTCGCGATCGCCGGGCCGATCGGGCCGAAGCTGTCGCAGCCCTTGGCGCGCGCCCACTGCGCGAAGGAAGGATCCGCGTTCAGCAGGTCGAGCGCGGTGACGTCGTTCACGCAGGTGAGGCCGAAGATCGCCGCCGCGGCGTCATCCTCATCCACGTCGTGCACGCGCCTGCCGATCACCAGGCCCAGCTCGCCTTCGTAGATCACACGGCCGGCGTAGGAGGGCGGCGGGCGGATCGGCGCCTCGGGCCCGATGACGCTGCGCGGCGACTTCAGGAAGTAGAGCGGCGTCTCCGGGATCGCCAGGTTCTGCTTCGCCGCCGCCTCTCGGTAGTTGTTCCAGAGACCGACGAACAGGCCGGGCCGCACCGGCGGCAGCAGGGCGACATCGGCCCGCGCGATCGTCTCCTCGGTCGGCGTGGCGCCGGCGAAAAGATCGCCCGCATGTACGCGGATCGCCTCTCCCTCCAGCATGCCGAAACCCTCCGCGCCGTCATGCGCGTAGCGGACCCACAGGACCATGTCCCTTCCCCCGTTCTGCCGGCAGCGAACAGGCAGCAGCCGGATGCGCCCGGCAAGGCCCCCGCCACGCTTTACACGATTTTCTTTGCTTTACAGTGGTTTCCGCCCCATCCGTCGTGACACGCCACGGCCGCGAGGCCCTGGAGATGGAAGCGCGGGCGCCCAGCGCGCCGCATGGAGGGAGTCGCACGGATGTCGAAGCTGGTGTCGCGCCGGAGCCTGGCGCTGGGCCTTGGCGGCGGAGTGAGCATGGCGGCACTGGGCGGGCGCGGCGCGTCGGCCGCCGGTTGGGAACCGACGCGGCCGGTGCAGCTCATCGTCCCGGCCGGAACCGGAGGCGGTGCGGACCAGATGGCGCGCGCCATCCAGGGCATCGTCTCCAAACACAACTTGCTGCGCCAGCCGATCGTGGTGGTGAACAAGGCCGGCGGCGCCGGTGCGGAAGGCTTCCTGGAAGCGAAGGGCGCGCGGCGCAACCCGCATGTACTGATCATCACCCTCTCCAACCTCTTCACCACGCCGATGGCCACCGGCGTGCCCTTCAGCTGGCGCGACCTCACGCCGATCCGAATGATGGCGCTGGACGAGTTCGTGCTGTGGGTGAACGCAGAGTCGCCCTGGAAGACCGTCGGCGAGTTCGTGGAGGCGGCGAAGGGCAGCCGCCTGCGCATGGGCGGCACCGGATCGAAGCAGGAAGATCAGATCATCACCGCCGCGATCACGCGCGCCACCGGCGCGCCCTTCAACTACGTGCCCTTCCGTGGCGGCGGAGAGGTGGCGGTGCAGCTGGTCGGGCGGCACATCGACAGCACGGTCAACAACCCGATCGAGGCGGTGACGCACTGGCGCGCCGGTGCGTTGCGCCCGCTCTGCGTCTTCGACAGCCAGCGCCTGGCGGGCACCGAGAAGATGACCGAGACGATGGCGTGGCGCGACATCCCCACGGCGAAGGAATCCGGCCTCGATGTGGAATACCTGATGCTGCGCGGCATCATGGGCGCGCCCGGCATCACGCCCGCGCAGTTGGATTTCCACGCCGATCTCCTCGGCAAGGTGCGCGAGACGCCGGAATGGCGCGAGCTGATGGCGCAGGGCGCCTTCAACACCACCACCATGACCGGCGACGCCTTCGCCACCTGGCTCGCGCGCGAGGAGGAACGCCACCGGGCGCTGATGCAGGAAGCCGGCTTCCTCGCCGGCCAGAGCTGATGCCCCTGGTGACGGGCGAGGAACCGCGCCATCCGCCGCGCGCGCCGGATGGCGCGGCGGCCGGCGCAGTCGGGATGGAGCTGCACGTGCCGCAGACCGCGGCGCACGGCGGCGTCGGCGTGGGAACGATGGAGGCGGTCGCCTCCCTCGGCTTCATGGCCGCCGGGGCCGCCGCGATCTGGGACAGCCTGCGGCTCGGTGCCGGCTGGGCCGCGGACGGGCCGCAGACCGGCTACTTCCCCTTCTGGATCGGCCTGTTGCTGGTGACCGCCTCGGCGATCAACCTGGTCGGCGTCGCGCTCGCGGCACGCCCGCGCGGGGGCGAGCTGCGCGGCCGCGCGGCACCGCTGTTCCTGAGCTGGGAGCAGTTGCGCACGGTCGCGACGGTCTTCGTGCCGACCGCGATCTATGTCGCGGCGATCCCCTTCATCGGGCTCTATGTCGCCTCGGCGCTGCTCGTTGCCTGGTTCATGTGGCGCCTCGGCGGCTTCGGCCCGTTGCGGGCGACCGCCAGCGGCGTCGCAACGGCGCTGGTCGCCTTCGCGGTGTTCGAGATCTGGTTCCTCGTCGCGCTGCCGAAGGGACCGCTGGAGGAGCTTCTGGGCTACTGACCCGAGGCTCCCGACTCCCACGACATTCCGGAGCGGATGATGGACGAGTTCGGCCTGCTGATGCAGGGCTTTGCCGTGGCCCTGCAGCCCGAGAACCTGGTGCTGATGCTGGTGGGCGTCGTGCTCGGCGTGCTGATCGGCGTGCTGCCCGGCCTCGGCGGCGCCAACGGTATCGCGATCCTGCTGCCGCTGACCTTTGCGATGCCGCCGGTTTCGGCGGTGATCATGCTCTCCTGCATCTACTGGGGCGCGCTGTTCGGCGGTGCCATCACCTCGATCCTGTTCAACATCCCCGGCGAGCCATGGAGCGTCGCCACCACTTTCGACGGCTATCCGATGGCGCAGCAGGGCCGCGCCGGGGAGGCGCTGACGGCGGCCTTCACCTCCTCCTTCGTCGGCGCCTTCGTCGCGGTGGTGATGATCACCTTCGTCGCGCCGGTGATCGCCGGCTTCGCGCTGCGCTTCGGCCCGCCGGAGTTCTTCGCGGTGATGTTCCTCTCCTTCGCCGCCTTCATCGGCATGGGCCGCGGCTCCGCGCTGAAGACCGTGATGGCGATGATGCTCGGCTTCCTGCTCGCCGCCGTCGGCATGGATGCGATGACCGGACAGCTCCGCCTGACCTTCGGCAGCACGGAGATGATCCGCGGCTTCGACTTCCTCGTCGCCGTGATCGGCCTGTTCGGCATCAGCGAGATCCTGATGTCCATCGAGGACGGGCTGCGCTTCCGCGGCCAGAAGGCGCGCATCGACCTGAAGGTGGTGCTGCGCACCTGGCGCGAGTTGCCGCGCCACTGGGCGATCGCGCTGCGCTCCGCGCTGATCGGCTGCTGGATGGGCATCACGCCTGCCGGCGCGACGCCCGCCTCCTTCATGTCCTATGGCGTGGCGCGCCGCATCTCGAAGCACCGCGCGGAGTTCGGCAAGGGACGGATCGAGGGCGTGATCGCGCCGGAGACGGCAGCGCACGCCGCCGGCACCTCCGCGCTGCTGCCGATGCTGACGCTCGGCGTGCCGGGCTCGCCCACCGCGGCGGTGCTGCTCGGCGGCCTCATCATGTGGGGGCTGCAGCCGGGGCCGATGCTCTTCGTGGAGCAGGCGGACTTCGTCTGGGGGCTGATCGCCAGCATGTATCTCGGCAACATCGCCGGGCTGCTGATCGTGCTGGTCGCCGTGCCCTGGTTCGCGGCAATCCTGCGCGTACCTTTCGCGGTGATCGCGGCGATCATCCTGGTGGTCTGCGCGATCGGCGCCTACACCGTGAACAACGCCGAATTCGACATCGTGCTGATGCTGGCCTTCGGCGTGATCGGCTACGTCCTGAAGAAGCTGGACTACCCGCTGGCGCCGCTGGTGCTGGCGCTGGTGCTGGGCGACCGCACGGAGGAAGCCTTCCGCCAGTCGCTGCTGATCAGCGAGGGCGACCTGACGGTGTTCTTCCACAACTGGCTGTCGGGCTCGATCATGGCGGCCGGCATCGTGCTCGCGGCCTGGCCGCTGCTGTCGGCGCTGCGCCTGCGTCTCGCTCGGCCGGCCGTCGCGTGAACCGCCCGGTTCAGGCCGCGGCCGCCAGTGCGGGCCCGAGCAGGGCGGCCAGGGGCGCGGGGCGGCCGAGCAGGTAGCCCTGGCCCCGGTCCACCCCAAGGCTGCGCAGCGTGGCGAGTTCCGCCTCGGTCTCGATGCCTTCGGCCACCAGGATGGCCCGCGTTTCCCGCGCATAATAGGTCATCGCGCTGGCCAGCGCGCGGCGCGCCGGATCGGCATCGAGGCTGCGCGTCAGGCTCATGTCCATCTTGATGATGTCGGGCTGGAGCTGGATCAGGTGCTGCAGCCCGGAATAGCCGGCGCCCGCGTCATCCGCGGCGATCTTCAGCCCGCGATTCTTCAGCGGCGCCAGGATGGACTGCAGCGCGCCATAGTCCGGCACCATCGCATGCTCGGTCAGTTCCAGCACGGTGCGCGGCAGATGGCGGGCGATAAGCGCCTCCTCCAGCCGGCCGCTCAGGATGGTTTCGGGCGAGGCGTTGACCGACAGCGTCACGGCTTGCGGCAATGCATCCAACGCCGCGAGCGCGCGCTCGATGACCATCAGTTCCAGATCCACGGCCAGTCCCGCCTCGGCCGCGTCCCGAAACCATTTGTCGGGCGACCGGTAGGGCTGCGGGCTGAAGCGGCAAAGCGCCTCGCAGGAGACGGTAGACATCCGCGCGAGGTCCATGATGGGCTGGAACACGACGGAGAAGTTGCTGCCCTGCATGACCGCATCGAGCGCCGCGCGGCGTGCCTGCCCCTGCCGCTGCGCTTCCAGCTCCGCATTCACCTGCCTCGCCGCGAGGCCCGCGAAGACCCGCATCGTCTCCAGGTCGCGCCGGTTCAGCGTCGGGTTCGGACGGGGGCTCAGGCAGCAGAACATGCCATAGGGCGAGCCGTCCGGAAGGCGTATCGGCAACGAGGCATGCGCGCCGATCGGCACGTTGCGCGTGATCGGCAGCGCCCGTGCCAGCGGTTCCGCCGCCGTATCCGGGATCAGCTCGGGCAGCCGGCCTTCCAGGATATGGGTGCAGTAGACATCGGCGAGCGGCATGCTGTCGCCCGGCTTGATCAGATGTTCGAGGCCCGGCGCGTCCACATGACGGAAGACGGAGCGGTCTCCCAAGAATTCCGAGAGATACGCCACCTCCATCCCGAGATGGTTGCGGATGGCGATCAGCGCGTCCTGGATGACGTGCCGCCCCGGGAAGGCCGGGTCCGGCCATGCACTGGAGATCTTCGTCATGCACTCCTCCCCGGCTTTGGCCGGGAAGGAAATGCCGCTTCAGGGACTAACGCCCGGCTAACTGGGCCGCGGTTTCAGATGAACACGCCTTTCATGCCGCCGGCGGGATAGCGCGTGCCGGCGGCGGCACCGGCCGGGATGGTGGCGGAGATGCGCGCCGCTTCCTCCGCCGTCAGCACCACATCCTGCGCGCCCAGATTCTCGTCGAACCGGCTGGCGCTGCGCGTGCCGGGGATGGGGAACACGTCGTCGCCCTGCGCCAGGAGCCAGGCCAAGCAGAGCTGCGCCGGCGTGCAGCCCTTCTCCCGCGCGAAATCGGCCACGCGCATCGCCAGCGCGTGGTTGTGCGCGAAATTCTCCGGCAGGAAGCGCGGATGCTGCGCACGGCGGCCGCCAACATCCTCCAGCGTGTTGATGGTGCCGGAGAGGAAGCCGCGGCCAAGCGGCGCATAGGCGACGAAGGCGATGCCGAGTTCCTGAGTCACCTCCCGCGTCTGCTCCGCCTCCGTGCGGTAGAGCAGCGAGTATTCTGTCTGGATCGCGCTGATCGGATGCACCGCATGCGCCCGGCGGATGCGATCCGGCGCGGCTTCCGACAGGCCGAGCCAGCGCACCTTGCCCTGCTCCACCAGCCGCGTCATCGCACCGACCGTCTCCTCCACCGGCACGTTCGGATCCACGCGGTGCTGGTAGTAGAGGTCGATGTGGTCCACGCCGAGGCGCTTCAGCGAAGCCTCGCAGGCCGCCGCGACATGCGCCGGCGATCCGTCGACGCCGTTGCCGCCGCCCTCGCGCCGGATCTGGCCGAACTTGGAGGCGAGAAAGACCTGGTCGCGGCGGCCCTTGATCGCGCGCCCGATCACCTCCTCGTTGTGGCCCCAGCCATACATGTCGGAGCTGTCGAGGTGGTTCACGCCCTGGTCCAGCACGTGATGGATCAGCTTCTCCGAGGCCGCGTCGTCGGCATCGCCATAGACGCCGGAGAGCGACATGCAGCCGAGCCCGATGCGCGACACGAGCGGGCCGTTGGCGCCGAGGGCGCGGCGTTGGGCGGTCATGGCGCTCTCTCCTGCCTGAAGCCAATGGCGTCCAGCGCATTGCGCATGGCGGGCGAGCCTAACATGGCCAGGATCGCCTCCGCCTGTGCGCCATCCGCGACCGGGGCCGCGGCATAGCCGGTGGCGAGGTCGTAGGGCGGCGGAAACTCGCCGAGCAGCGAGACACCGGGACGGTTCACGATCTCCGTCACCTGGCTGACCGCAAGCTCCACCTCGCCGCGGCCGCAGGCGGCGACGGCCTCGACGCCGAAGCGCACAAGCTTCGCCTTGGCCCGCACCGCATCGGCGATCCCCAGCTTTTCGATCACGGCCTCGAAGTGCTTGCCGGCGGTGGCGCCGCTGCTGCCCTCTGCCCAGCCGATGCTCTCGGCGGCGAGCAGCGCGGCGCGGAATGCGTCCGGCGTGTCGATGGGCCGGCGCGGCGCACCCTCGCGCAGCGCCAGGCCGGTGCCGGCGAGGCCGAGCTTGAGGATCGCTTCGCGCCGGATCAGCCCGCGCGCGGCGAGGCGTTCCAGCGCGTCGTCGCTGACCACGATCACCGCGGGGCGCTCACCCTCCAGCACGCGGTCGCGCAGCGCGCCCACCGTGCCCCAGGCGATCTCCGGATGACCAGGCCAGTCCAGCCGCTCCACCGCCGTCTTGATCGCGCCGCAGAAGAAGGCCGGCGGCGTGGTCATGCCGTGCGCTCGAGGATTTCCAGGCCGCGGTTGCGGTCCAGCACATAGACCAGCCCGCGCGCGTCGGTGTCCACGTCGTTGGCCTGCGGGCTGCTCTGGCCGGGCGGCGGCTCCGCCAGCCAGTGCGCCACCTCCGTCGGCGCGGTCGGATCGGCGATGTCCACCACGCGCAGCCCGCCGCCGAACCAGGTGGTGTAGAGGCAGGTGTCCTCCATGTGCTCCTGGAACTGGTGCGCGCCGAAGCGGCCGCCGGCCTTGACGTAGGGATTGTCCAGCTCGGTCAGGTGCCACATGGACAGCGGCTGGATCTTCGCGGGGTCCGTCACGTCGAAGACCCAGAGGCCGCCATGCAACTGGCCCGCGACATGCTCGTGCTCCTCGTCCACGGCCACGGCGATGTCGCGGCCACCGATCTGGAAGGGCACGCGCATGAAGGTGTGCGTCGGCTCCGGGAAGGGTGGATGGTAGCGGTATTCGCCGACCACCTTCGGCCTCGTGATGTCGCTGACATCGAGGATGCGGCAGCCAGCATACCACACAGCGGCGAAGAGCTGGTCGCCATGGCGCAGCGTGTGGTGCAGGCGGTGCTGCTGCCCCTGCCAGGTCGGAACCTCGCCGGCGGCGACGTGCTGGCCCGGCATGTGCCAGCGCGAGACCTCCCGCGGCTTCGCCGGGTCGGCGATGTCGTAGATCACCAGGATGTTGCCGACATAGCCCTCCATCTCGGTCGAGATGTAGGCGTAGCGCGCATCCAGGTCGAAGCGGTGCACGCCGATACCGCCGGTGAGCTGGTGCGTCAGCAGCTTCGGGTTGGAGCGGTCGCGGATATCCCAGACTCGGAAGCCGCCCTCGGCATAGGCGGGCTCGGTCAGCGAGGCGCGGGCACGCGGCAGGAAGCCGGGCTTCACCTTGATCGCGGCCGCGAGCTCCACATCGCTGATGGCGCGGCCATGCTGCGCGAGATAGGCAGCCTCGATCTCCGGGATGCGCTTTGCGCGGCGCAGCGCATGCCGCTGATCCTGCTCGACATTCGTGACCATGATGTCGCCAGCGACACGCACTTTGTGGGTGTGCGAGCCGCTCGACGGTGGGTCGAGGCGCGCGACGATGCGCGGGTTCCGCGGATCGGACACGTCCACGATGGAGGTGCCGTGCGGCGGCTCCATGTGCCCGATATAGGCGTAGCCTCCATCCACATAGACCTGGCCGCCGCCCGGCATGTCCAGCCAGGCGATCCGCCTGAGGCCCTTCGCGGAAACCGCGCCCTCGCTCATCCTGTGTCTTCCTTCAGGCAGCAGCGCGCCGCGCCAGCCGGCGCTCGCGCCAGATCGGCAGCACCACCGAGATCACCAGCAGCACCCACAGCGCATTCGCGATGGGCGAGGAGAACAGCACCATGATGTCCCCCTGCCCGATGCGCAGGCTGCGCAGCAGGTAGCGTTCGAAGATCGGGCCGAGCAGCACGCCGATCAGGATCGAGGTGACATGGTAGTTGGTCTTGACCGCGATGTACCCGATCACGCCGAAGCCGAGCGCGAGCGCCATGTCGAACATGTATTCCCGGTCGGCGAAGGCGCCGATCACCGTCAGCCCCAGGATCAGCGGCACGATCACATGCACCGGCACGGTCACCACCTTGGATGCGTAGCGCGCCATGGGCAGGATCAGCGGGATCATGAAGATGTAGGCGACCGTCATCATCACGAAGACGCCGTAGGCGATGTTCGGGCTGTCCTGGAACAGCCGCGGCCCGAGCGTGATGCCCTGGTACTGCAGCACGATCATCATCACCGCGGCCGTCGAGCCGCCGGGGATGCCGATGGCCATGGTCGGCACCAGCGTGCCGGAGGTGACGCCGTTGTTCGCGCTTTCCGGCGCGATCACGCCGGGGGCGAAGCCGGTGCCGTATTTCTCCGGCGTCTTGGAGAACAGCCGCGACTGCTGGTAGGCCACGAAGGACGCGATGTAGGCGCCCGCGCCCGGGATCACGCCGATGGCAAGCCCGAGGAAGGCGGTCCAGACGATCTGCCACCAGTAGCGCAGGGAGAGCCGGATGCCGTCCAGCGTATCCGCCCATTGCGGGCGTTGCTGCGTGGCTGGCTTGCTGCCGCCGCCGAACTTCTCCTCCAGCATCACCAGGCATTCGCTGATGGCGAAGAGGCCGATGAGCACCGGCACCAGCGGCAGCCCGTCATACAGCTCCAGGAAGCCGAAGGTGGCGCGTGGCGTCGAATAGACCTGGTCGGTCCCGATTGCGCCGAGCATCAGGCCGAAGGCCCCGCCGATCAGGCCCTTCAGCATGTCCTTCGCGGCCAGCACCGCGATCAGCGTCAAGCCGAAGAGGATGATCACCACCATCTCGACCGAGCGCAGGATCAGGCCGAGTTCCGCAAGGAAGGGCAGGACGCCGAGCACGGCGACGGAAGTGATCAGCCCGCCGGCCACCGATGCGATGAAGGACAGCATCAGCGCCTGCTGCGCCTGGCCCTTCTTCGTCATCTGGTAGCCGTCGATGCAGGTGGCGGCGGCACCCGCGCTGCCCGGAATGTTCACCAGGATCGCCGGGATGCCGCCCGACAGATGGTTGGCGCAGTAGAGCGAGATCATGAAGGCGAGCGCCGCCTCCACATCCATCGCCAGCGTCACGGGCAGCAGGATGATCAGCGTGTTCTGCGGCGAGAAGCCCGGCAGCACGCCGACCGCGAGGCCGAGCGCGATGCCCGGGATGATCGCCCACCAGAGCGAGAAGGACCGGCCGAAGAGATCGGCGATCGTCGCGAGGTCGAGTTCCATCAGTCCACCGGCCCGATGCCGAAGAGCGCTGCCATCGCATGCTCGAAGGGGCCGAGCGGGAAGCGCGTGCCCAGGATGACGATCAGCGTGGCCCAGACGAGCAGCGGCGTGATGACCGAGACGCCGATCAGGCTCGGCCAGTGCCGACCGCCCAGCAGCCACATGCCGATGAAGAGCATCAGCCCGAGCGTGATGCTGGTGCCGAGCAGCGGCAGAACGACGAGGAACGCCACCATCAGCGCCATCAGCATCAGGCGGACCCGATCCGTCTCGGGATCGCCCCCAAGCGTGAAGCGCAACGTGGCCTGCCGGTTCGCCACCCGCCAGCCCACGCGGAACAGCAGCAGCGCCACCAGCAGCAGGAGGATGGCGCCGATGACGATGCCGTTGGCCTTCGCCTCCCAGGCCAGTTCCTGCACCGTCCAGAAATAGTAGGCGGTGAAGCCGACCGCGAGGGCCGGAATGATCAGCTCCTGCCCGATCGGCGGAGGGTCGCTGCCTTGGCGTTGCATTCGAACCTCCTCCGGCCGGGTTTGGGCTAGCGTTGCGCCGAAAGCTGCTGGCGGTAGCGGTTCGCCAGCTCGATCATCGCCAGGGCGTATTCCGTGCAGGTCGCGCGGTCGCCGAAGCGCAGCGTCTGCGCCGGCTGGCCGACCTTCTCCATCGACTCCTTGAACAGCGGATCGTCGAAGACCTTCTTCGCCGTGTCTTCCAGGATCTGGAAGCGGTCCGAGAAACGCTCGATGGCGCGGGTGTGGATCGCCCAGGCGCGCGAGGAATAGAGGTCCGGAATGCGGGTGCCGAACACCTGGTTGATGGTCGGCGCATTCTCCGTCAGGTCGGCCAGCACGTTCTCGCGCGCGAAGACGCCGAGCACCTTGAGGCGCCCGCGCTGCAGCGTGAGGCCGCTGACCGGCAGCGCGCCGATGTCGGCCTCGCTGTTCATCACCGCGACGAGCGTCGGGCTGCCGCCGCCATAGGGGATCAGGTTGAACCGCGCACCCTGCGCCTCGCCCAGCGCCAGCATGCCGATGGAGGCCGGGTGCGGGATGCGGCTGACCGCGACGTTCAACGGCCGGCGCTTCGCCTCCGCAACGATGTCCTCGACCCGCCGGAAGGGCGAGTCGTTCTTCACGAAGATGGCGCTGTCGTCGATGTCGGTACGGCAGAAATAGGAGATGTCCTCGGGGAAGCGGAAGCGCGGCCGCTGGAGGGCATACATGATCATCTCCGGCCCCATGTTGCCGAAGAGCAGGTTGTAGGCGTCCGGATCGCGCCGGTTGACGTAGAGCTCGTAGCCCACCTGGCCGGCCGCGCCCGGGAAGAACTCGTATTCGAACTGCCGGCCGCCGAGCAGCTTCGACCACGCGTCGTCGAAGGCGCGCGCCAGGCGGTCCGCGCCGCCGCCCTGGCCGGTTGGGATCACCACGCGGAAATTGCGCGTGGGGAAGCCGGACTGCGCTGATGCGCCGCGCGGCAACGCAGCGCCGAGCGCGGCGACGGCAGCGCCGGCCCCGAAGGCGCGGCGGCCGATCATGCGGTTGGTGAAGCCCATCGTCGTTGTCTCCTCCCGTTGGACCGGCGGCGCGCCGGCGACGTTCAGTGGCCTTCGGCCGCGCCCCGGTAGACCGGGTCCGGCTGCGCGAAGAAGGATGCCAGGATGTGCTTCACCAGCGCGTGGTTCTTCTGCTGGAAGCTGGCATGCGAGATGCCGGGCATCACCGCGAACTGCTTGTCCGCGTTGGGCAGGCGCCTGAAGAACTCGATCAGGTCGTCGAAGCCCGCGATGCCGTCGTACTGGCCGCGCATCACGATGGTCGGCACCGTGATCTTCGCCGGATCCACCACTGGCAGGTTCAGGCACATGTCCACATAGGTGCCGATCGGCACGCTGTCGTCGAGGGCGAGGATCGCGTCCGCGAAGGCCTCCACCAGGGTCTCGTCCCCGGTGCCGGGATGGTCGCGCGTGAAGATGGATCGCACGAAGTCGCGATCGATCGGGCGCCGCTTCCCGGCCGCCTGGTACTCCGGCAGCTTCTTCCGCCGCTGCTCCAGCGTCGGGCTGCCCTCCCCGGTCCAGACGAAGGCATCGAGCGCCAGGCGCTTCACGCGTTCCGGCCGGCGCTGCGCGAAGAGCGCCGCCTTCAGCGCGCCCGAGGAGATGCCATAGACCAGCAGGGGCTCAGGCCCGCGCTGCGCGGCGATGTATTCGGCCGCGCGCTCGATGTCGTCGGCGCCCGTCGCGATGTCGCAGATGATGTCGCGACGCTTCGAGGACCGGCCGTAGCCCTCATTGTCCAGGCACCAGGTGTCGTAGCCGGCACGCGCGAACAGATCCATCACCGAGGTGTCGTCGCGCCCCGGCACCTGCAGGTCGAAGGTGGGCTGGGAGCCCATGGAGGAGCCGTGGATGAAGAGGATGATCCCGCGCCGCGGACCCGGCGCCACCGAGCGCTTCTCCCAGAGGAAGAGACGGACATCGCCCTTGTCCGTCCAATGCTCGACGCCCGTCACAGGCTGCGTCATCCGGCACGTTCCCTTTCGCCGCGCAAGGGGCCGGCTTGCCGGGCCTCGGCCCGGGCAATCCTGGAACATCCCTCGCGTCGTGGTTGCTTGATCTTGCTCGATCATTCGGGCGTCGCCGCAGTCCCGTCAAGACCGGCCAGACGCTTGCAATCGTCAGAATCCGAATAGCGCCGCCGGATTGTCGACGAGGATCTTGCGGCGCATCGCCTCCTCAGGTGCCCAATCCTTGAGCAGGTTGAAGAGCTGCACGGAGCCGACCTGATCCGCGAAGGAGAGGTGCGGGTAGTCGCTGCCCCAGATGATCCGGTCCGGCGCAGCCTCGATCACGGCACGCGCCATCGGCACCGCATCGGCGAAGCCGGGCGGCGTCGCCATGCGGTAAGTGCCGGTGAACTTGACATAGCCCTGCACCGCGCCGCCGCGCACGATCTCCAGAAGCTTCAGGAAGCCCGGCTGGGCTGGCCCGTCCTTCGCCAGGAACATGCCCATATGCGCAACGCTGAAGGGGCAGCGCAGCGAGGCGAAGGTGGGCAGCAGCTCCTCCGTCAGCCAGCCCGGGCCGAGGAAATCGAGGTGCCAGCCGAGCTCGATGCACCGTGCCTCCAACCGGCGGATGCGCGGCAGCATGGTCGCGGAGAAGCCCGGCACATGCGGCTTCACGGGCGAGTAGTTGATCCGCACGCCGCGCACGCCGATTGCGTCCAGCTCCGCGAGGAGGACGTCGGGTGCGTCCTCCTCGATGTCCACGATGCCGCGGCAGCGCTGCGGCCCGATCTGCTTCATCGCGTCCAGCATGCAGGCATTGTCGCGGCCATAGGCGCTGGGCTGGACGAAGACGAAACGCTCGATGCCGAGATGCCTTGCCAGCGCCATGTAGTCCGCAAGCTCCGCGACCGGGGGTGCGTAGCGCAGCGGCTCGGAGGACGCGTAGGGATAGCGCTCGGCCGGGCCGAATACGTGGAAATGCGCGTCGCAGGAGAGAGGCGGCGCGCGGAAGGCCGGCGGCGGTTCGTTCTCGTGCAAGCGGGCTCTCCTATTCCACCTTCACGCCCGCGCGGGCGATCACCTCTTTCCACAGCGCGACGTCGCGCGCGAGGAAGGCGCTCATTGCCTCGGGCGTGGAGGTCACGGGCACCGCGGCCTGCCGCGCGAACGCCTCGCGCAGCGCCGGCTTCTCGCAGGCCGCGACCACCTCCCTGTTCAACCGCGCGACGATCGGCGCGAGCGTGCCGGAGGCGACGGCGATGCCCCACCAATAGGACATGGTGTAGCCGGGCTGGCCGGCCTGGGCGAAGGTCGGCACGTCGGGCAGCATCGCGCTGCGCGCATCGCCGCTGACGGCAAGGCCCAGCAGCGAGCCGCCGCGCACATGCGCGACACCGGAAGCGAGGCTCGCGATCGCCATGTCCACGCGCCCCGCGATCACCTCCTGGATCGCGGCCGCCACGCCGCGGAACGGCACGTGCAACGCGCGCATCCCCGCGACATTCAGCAGCAGCTCCATCGCGAGATGCGCGGAGGAGCCCTGCCCGCCCGAGCCGAAGGTGATCTCGCCCGGCTTCTGCTTCGCCAGGGCCACAAGCTCCGCCAGCGTCTTCGGCCCGAGGCCGGGACGCACCAGCAGGATGGAGGGCGAGGTCGCGATCTGGCTGACCTGCTGCAGGTCCTTGAGCGGATCGAAGGGCAGGTTGTTATAGAGGCCCGGCGAGATCGCCAGCGAATTGTCCGTCAGCAGCATGGTGTAGCCGTCGGCCGGGCTGCGCACGACGGCGGTGGCGCCGACCGTGCCGCCTGCGCCGGTCCGGTTCTCCACGATCACCTGCTGACCCAGCGGCCCGGACATCTCGGCCGCGACCAGGCGCGCGGAGGTGTCGGTGAAGGAACCGGGCGCGAAGGGCACGACGATGCGCAGCGACCGATCCGGCCAGCCGGATTGCGCGAAGGCCGGCTTTGCGAGCGGCGCAGCGGCAAGTGCGCCGAGCAGGGTCCGACGGTTCATGGCGTGGTGTCCTCCCTTCACGCGTGTTTGCGGCCGACGGCTTCGCGCCAGCTTGAGAGCATCGCCTCGCGGTTCGCCGGGTCGAGCAGGCGCTCGAATCCCTGGTCCAGCGCGATCGAGGAGACGGGCTGCGCCGCCGCGCCGAGGAGCGGGTAGAGCCCCGCCGCGCCCAGTGCCGCCTGCCCTTCGGGCGAAACGAGATGCGCGAGGAAGGCCGCGGCCGCTTCCGGGTTGGCGGCGCGGCGGGGGATGAAGGCGACGCGCGCCACCGCCGCCGGTGGCGCGGCGGAAGGCGCGACGGACAGGTCGGGATGCGCCGCTGCCGCGCGCGCGGCATAGGCGCCAAGCACATGCAGCCCGAGCCCCGCCCCCTGCTCCATGGCGGCGGCAAGCTGCCCGATGGAGCCGACCGGGCGCGGCGCCACGGCGGCGAGCGCGTCCAGCATCGCTCCGAATTCCGGCGCCTCAAGGCTCCAGCGCAACATGGAAAGGAAGCCGAGGCCGTTCGCCTCGATGTCGGGCACCACCACCTGCCCGCGGAACCGCGGAGCCTGCGCGCGGAGCAGCGCGGCGAGTTCGCCCGGCGTGCCCGCCGGCGCGGGCGGGCCGCGCATCAGCGTGACGATCGGCTCCGCCGTCGTGGATAGCGCAAGGTCGCGATACGCTGCCCAGTGCGGCAGGCCATGCGCGACGCCATGCGGCTGCGCCTCGCCCTGCAGCACCAGGCCCATCTGCAGGTCCATGGCGCTGCTCCAGATAAGGTCGGCGGTCGCGTCGCCGGCGGCGAGCTCGGCCAGGAAGCGCTGGTGCAGGGAGGTGCTGATACCGAAGACGAAGTCGAGCTCCACCGCCGGATGGCGTGCCGCGAAGCTGGCGAGAAGCGGCTCGCAATAGCGTCGCTCGGCGGCCGAGAGCAGCGTGAGGCGACCGCGCGCCATCTCAGCCGCCGATGAGTTTCCGCAGCGTGGCGACATCCGCCCGCGCCGCACCCATCAGGTAGCCGACATCGTTGCCGGCGATGAGGAAGCGCGCGCCGAGGCCGATCAGGTCGCGCTGCAACTCCGCATCGCCGCGGATGCCGCCGACGCCCAGCAGCTTGCCATGCTTTGCGCAGCCGGCTGCGACGCGCTCATAGGCGGCACGCAGATCGGGGTGACGGAGCTGGCCGGGAATCCCCATCTCCGTGCACAGATCGTTGGAGCCGATCAGCAGCACGTCCACGCCGGGAACGGCGGCGATGGCCTCGGCGTTCGCCACGCCCTCCGGCGTCTCGATCATGCAGACCAGGGTTGTGTTGGCGTTGAGCGCGGCATTGATCTCGCCGAGCGGCAACGCGCGATAGCGCACGCCCGGCCCCGCGCCCATCACGGAACGCCGGCCGAGCGGGGGGAAGCGCGCGGCGCGCACCAGCGCCTCGGCCTCGGCTGCCGTGTTCACATGCGGCACGATGAGGCCCTGCGCGCCGCCGTCCAGGATCCGCCCGATCCAGTCCGCGCCATGGCCGGGCGGCCGGACCAGCGGCGCGATACCGAGGCCGGCCGAGGCCACGCAGATCGCCGAGACCGTCTCGATCGAGAGCGGGCTGTGCTCCATGTCGAGATACAGCGCGTCGAAGCCGCAGGCCGCAGCGATCTGGGCGATGTCGGGGGTGCGGGTCTGCCGCACGCCCATGCACAGGACGGTCCCGCCTTCGGCAAGCCTTCGCTGCGCCGGATTCGCGGCTCTATCCTGGGCCGTGATGACCGCTTCCTCCTGCCCGGCGGCGCCTTCCGCGGCGCCGCTTCGTGACCGCCGCCACGCTAGGGGGCCTGCGTTGGGATGTCCAGCATGACGGGACTTTCTTCGCCGCGCCGCTCGGGCAGCAGCCTCGACCGCATGCTCGGCCTGCTGGATGTCTTCACCACGGCGGCGCCGGCCTGGTCCACCGAGGACCTGATCCGCTACTCCGGCGCATCGCGCTCCACCCTCTACCGCTACCTGAAGGCGCTGCAGGCGGCGGGCCTGCTTTCTCCGGTGGCGGGCGGCGCCTGGATGCTGGGGCCGCGCATCATCGAGCTGGACCGCACGATGCGCCTCTGCGACCCGGTGAGCGCGGGCGGCGGCCCGCCCATGCGGCGCCTTGCGGCGGAGACAGGGTTCAGCGGGCTGCTCTGCCTGCTCTTCAGCGGCGCGGTGATGTGCGTGGACGACGTGCCGGCCGCGGGCGCGCCGGCCGGGCTGTTCAGCCGCGGCCAGAAGCGACCGCTCTTCGCCGGCGCGGCCTCCAAGGTGATCCTCGCGCATCTGCCGCCGCACCGGCTGCGCACGCTCTTCGTGAAGCACCGCACGACGATTGCCGCCGCCGGCCTTGGCGCGGATTGGGATGCGTTCCGCAACGCGCTGCGCCTGATCCGGGAGGCCGGGCATTGCGTGACGATCGGCGAGTTCCAGCCCGGCGTGCTTGGCATCGCTGCGCCCCTCTTCAACGCGCAGGGCGAGGTGTTGGGCAGCCTCGGCATCGCGACGGAGGCCGGCCGCGTGCCGCCCTCCGCAAGGCCGGCACTGGCGGAGCGGGTGATGGCGGCCGCGCGCGAAGCCTGCACGCGACTGGTCGAGGAGCAGCCGCAGGCCGCGCGCCCGGCGCGCGCGGTGGGGTGAGCTACAGCGGCACCGTCACGACGATGAAGACCAGCCGGCCCATGCCGGTGTTCTGCAGCGCGTGCGGCACATGTGGAGGGATCAACGCGCAGTCGCCGGCGCGCACGACATGCGCGGCCTCACCCAGTTCCAGCAGGCCCTCGCCTTCCAGGAAATGGTAGATCTGCTCCTTCGTCTCATGCGCGTGGCGCGCCACATGCGCGCCGGGCGCGTAGGAGGAGATGCGGTAGTCGGTCAGCCGCGAGCCACCCTCCCCCGCCGCGACCAGCACCTTGGACAGCGCACCACCGTGATGCCCCGGGCCTTCGATCCAGGGCACCGCGGCCGCATTGCGCAGCACGCCCGCCGACGCGGCGCTCACTGCGCGACCTCGAAGCGGACATGCTTCGCGAGGTCGTCCCAGCGCCGCAGCTCGCTGTCGAGATGCGTGGCGAGCGTTGCGGGATCGCTGCCCTGCGCTTCCACCCCGATGCCCTTCAGCCGTTCCGCGATTGCCGGATCCCGCACGGCGGCGACGGCGGCCTGGTGCAGCCGCGCGAGCACCGGCTCCGGCAAACCTGCGGGCCCGAGCAGGCCGAGCCACTCGTACAGCGCGAAGCCGGGCAGCACCGTCTCCGCCACCGTCGGCACGCTGGGCACCGCATCGCTACGGGTGCGGCCAGTGACCGCGAGCGCGCGCAGCGAGCCATCCAGGATGAAGGGCCGCGCCGTCGGCAGCACGGCGAAGACGAACTCGACGCGGCCGGCGACGAGGTCCGTCATCACCTGCCCGCCGCCGCGGTAGGGCACATGCGTCGCGCGGATGCCGGCGGCGTGCATGAACATCTCGGTCGTCAGGTGATTGCCGCTGCCATTGCCGGCGGAGCCGTAGTTCATCTGCCCGTCGCGCCGCTTCGCCAGGGCCACGAACTCCGCGATGGAGTTCGCCGGCGCGTTGCGCGGCACCACCAGCACCATGGGCACCAGCCCGACCAGGCTGACCGGCGTGAAGTCGCGCCGCGCATCATAGGGTATGTCGCGGAACAGCACGGGGTTCGCCGCCAGCGCGGTGGTGGCCAGCACCAGCGTGTGCCCATCGGCCGGGGCGCGCGCCGTCATGCCGAAGCCCAGCATCGCCGCGCCGCCCGGCCGGTTGTCCACCACGACCTGCTGGCCGAGCTGATCGCCCAGCGCGGGCGCGATGATGCGGGCCGTGATGTCCGTGATGCCGCCGGGGCCGTAGGGCACGATCAGGCGGATCGGCCGGTCGGGGAAGGCAATCGCCGCCGGCGCAACACCGAACAGCAGGGCGGCGCCGAGCACCGCGGCAAGCAGCCGTCGCATGCGTTTCCTCCTTTTGCCGCGCGTTGCGGCATCCGGAAGAATGTCCCACCATACGGCAATCGATCAAGCACGAGATCGCGCACATGGTGGACGAACTCCGCATCTACACCCTCCGGCCCGGCGCGATGGCCCGCTACATGGAGCTGGCGGAGAAGGTCGCGGTGCCGGTCCGCGGCGACCGGTTCGGCGTGCTGCTGGGCTTCTGGGCGGGCGAGGTCGGCGCCGCCAACACGGTCTTCAACCTGTGGCGCCACGAGGACCTGGAAACGCGCCGCAAGCTGCGGCTGGAGCTGGAGGCGCTGCCCGCCTGGCGCGAGCAGTACCTGGCGCATGTCCGACCTCTGATGCTGCGCCAGGTGGTGCGCTTCATGGACGCGGTGCTGCCGCTGCGCCCGCCGCCCGCGCCCTCACGCCTCTACGAGTTCCGCCTGATCCGCAGCGTGGCCGGCGGCGCGGGCGAGCTGGCGCGCGCCGTGGCGGCCGATGGCGAGGCGGGCACGCTCGGCGTCTGGGTCACGACGGCGGGGCCGATCAACGAGGTCGTGCAGCTTCTTGCGCACGCCGACGCGTCCGCGCGCTTCGCCCGCTCCTGGCACCAGGACAGCGTGCTGGCGCGGCACGGATCGCTGGTGGAGGAGGTCGAGAGCAGCCTGGTGCTGGCCGCGCCGCACTCCCCGCTGCGCTGATCCGCCCCCGTGGCGGGAAGCGGCTACGCCGCCGCGCGCTGCTGCATCACCTGTCGCGCCTGCCAGGCCGTAGCGCTGATCGAGGACAGCGCGGGCTTGCCGAAACGCTTCGCCAGGCCATCCAGCACCGCATGGGTCGGCAGCTGCGAGCAGCCGATGAACAGCGCATCCACGTCATCGCCCATGGTGCGTTCCGCGAGGTCCCGCACCTCCTCCGCCGTGATGCGACCGAGGGCATGCACATCCGCGGCGCGGAAACTGTCCAGCCGCTCCACCGCGATGCCGCCATCCTCAAGAAAGGCGGTGAGCTGCGCATTCACGGCAGCATGATAGGGCGTCACCACCGCGATCCGCTGCGCGCCCGCGGCCTGCAGCGCGAGGACCATGGACCGCGCGGTCGTCACCACCGGCAGCCCGGTCACCCGCGCGAGTTCCGCCGCCAGCTCCGCATCGCCCGCCGGGCCGGAGATGAAGCCCGCGGCCGTGCAGCCATAGGCCACCAGGTCATGCGTCGCCGGCGAGAAGCTTTGGGCCGCCAGCGCGATCGCCGTGTCGCGATAGGCCGGCATCGTCTCCTTCGTCAGCAGCCCGGCGCCGCGGGGAATGCCGACGCGCGTGATCTGCGCACCGGGCGGCAGCCAGGCCGCCAGC
The DNA here is from genome assembly GCF_003173615.1 of Falsiroseomonas bella. Classification (GTDB taxonomy): domain Bacteria; phylum Pseudomonadota; class Alphaproteobacteria; order Acetobacterales; family Acetobacteraceae; genus Falsiroseomonas; species Falsiroseomonas bella. Next base: position 594,496 of record NZ_QGNA01000003.1, read on the forward strand.
TCGCCTTCCATCGTGGTGTTGTTCGCCGGCACCATCAGGCCGACGCGCAATGTCTGACTCATGCGGCACCTCTCGGCAGCGGTTGCAGCGGCGGCGCGGTGCCATCGGGCAGCGGCGGCCGCGCCGTGTTCAGCACCATCGCGAGCATCGCATAGTAGCCGCAGAGCGCCAGCAGATCGAGGATCGCGGCCCTGCCGAATCGCGCCTCCGCCGCCGCGAACAGCGCATCGGGCAGGTCGCCGCTGTCATGCGCGGCCAGCGCGACGTCATAGACCAGCCGCTCATCCTCCTGCATCGGGTCGGGGCGCCGGCCGAGGCGGATCGCCTCGATGATGTGCTCCGGCACGCCCTCGTTCCGCGCAATGCGGGAATGCGCGACCCATTCGTAGTGGCAGGTCCAGTGCCGCGCCGTGGCCAGCACCACGATCTCCACCAGGCGCTGCGGCAGGCCCGTGCCGAAGCGCAGATGCTCGCCCAGCGCCTGGACGCGATGCGCAAGCTTCGGGTTGTGCAGCAGCGCCAGGAACGGCCCGCGCACACCGCCGCGCGGCCCGCCGGCGATCTCGGCCACCAGGGCGCACTGCGCCTCGTCCATCGCCTCCGGCGGGACGGCGGGAAATCGTGCGCTCATGCCGCCTTCCAGCCCAACTGCACGGCCTTCAGCGTCGGCCGCGTGATCGAATGCGCCGCCTGCCGCGTGCCCTTCGGCAGCGACCGCCAGTGCAACGCGCGCAATTCGCCGAAGACATGCGGCAGGCGCGTCCAGCTCTCCCCGCCATCGGTGCTGCGGAACAGCTCGCCGAGATTGGTGCAGACGAAGATCAGCATGGGATCGGCGGGATCCGTCGCGATGCACCACACGCTGCTCTCCAGCGCGCCCGGCAGCTTCGCATCCTCCCAGCTCCGGCCATGGTCGCGCGAGCGCAGCAGGAAGCCGTCATTGCCCGGCGGGCCGTTGCCATTGGCCAGGAACACCACGCCCGAATTATCGGCGCGCGGCTGCACCCCGCGGGTGTAGGGCCAGGGCGAGGGCAGCTCCTGCAGGTGCCAGCTCTCGCCATCGTCCTCGCTGCGGTGCAGCCCGCGATTGGTGGTCGCGAGCAGCGCCTTGCCGCCACCCGGCAGCGCGATCACGGCCAGACCATGGACGTCGCCGGAAACGAGGCCGGAGTCCTTCCTCTCCCAGGTCCGGCCGCGATCCTTGCTGCGGTAGATGCTGCCGATCTCGACCGAGGCCCAGACCGTGCCGTCATTCACCGGATCGAACAGGATCTGCGTCACGCGCGTCGGCCCCATGTTCTGCTCGGAGAACTGCGCGAGGCCCGGTGCCTGCAACTGGTGCCAGCTCCTGCCCGCATCCGCGGAACGCCAGAAGGAGGCCGGCCGCGTGCCGGCGATCAGCACATCCGGGTCCTTCGGATCGATCGCGACGGCCCAGACATCCTGCATCGGCGAGTCGAGCGCAGCCCAGCGCGCCGTCGCCTCGTCCCAGCGATAGAGGCCCATGTCGGTGCCTGCGAACAGGCGCTCGGGCCGCGCCGGATGGCTGGCCAGCGACCACACGCGTGCCTCCAGATACATGCCGGAATGGCTGTTCGGATGGACCCAGCTCTCGCCCAGATCGTCGCTGAACCAGGCCGAGTGGCCGGCAGTCCCGGCATAGACATGCACTTCGCGCGTCGCGTCGCGTGCGGCTCCCAACGTTCCCTCCTGCCCGGTCGTCACGGCTCGCCCTTGACCGGCCGCACAAACTAATCCCAGCATGCGACAAATCTCAACAGCCCGGCGACGATCCGGCATAAGCGGGAGGAAGCGAGATGGAAATGCGCGCGACGCGACGGGGCCTGCTGCTGTCGGCCTGCGCCCTGCCCTTCCTCGGCCGCGGCGCCGCCGCGCAAGCCTGGGCGCCGAACCGGCCCGTGCGCATCGTGATCGGCTTCCCGCCCGGTGGCGGCATCGACATCCTGGCGCGCCTGATGGCGCCGAAGATGTCGGAGAAGCTCGGCCAGCCCGTCGTGGTGGAGAACCGCCCCGGCGCAAACGGCCTGCTCTCCACCGAGACCGTGACGCGCGGCGAGGCGGACGGCCACGCGATCCTGTTCGGCACGACGGGCGTGCTGGCGGTCAACCAGGCGCTGTATCCCGACAAGGTGGACCTGCTGCGCGACCTCGCGCCGCTGTCGCATGTCGCCTCGCTGGATTTCGTGCTGGTGGTGAACCCGGCCGTGCCGGCGCAGACCCTGCCGGAGTTCATCGCGCTGGCGAAGGCAAAGCCCGGCGAGCTGAATTTCGGCTCCTCCGGCAACGGCGGCCTGCCGCATCTTTCGGGCGAGCTGCTCAACGCGCAGGCAGCCATCCGCACGGTGCACGTGCCGTATCGCGGCAGCGCGCCGGCCTATGCCGACCTCATCGGCGGGCGCGTGCAGTTCATGTTCGACGCCTTCGCCATCGGCCAGCCGCATATCGAGGCCGGGCGCGTGCGCGCTCTCGCCACCACGGGACCGAAGCGCATGGCGGCGCTGCCCGACGTGCCGACGCTGAAGGAGACGCTGCCGGAATTCGAGGTGCAGAACTGGTACGGCATGTCCGTCCGCGCCGGCACGCCGGAGGCCGCCATCGCCCGGCTGCAGCAGGAAGTCGCCGCGTCGTTGCGCGACCGGGAGGTGGCGGAGCGCTCGGCCACGCTCGGGCTCGACCTCGTCGGCAGCACCGCCGCGCAGTTCGCCGCCTTCCAGCGCGCCGAGATAGCGAAATGGGGCGGTGTGATCCGCGCCGCCGGGATCAAGGCCGAGTAGGCTCCCAGGCCCGGCTTCCCTGCCGGCCCGCCCTGCGGCACTCTCCCGAGCCTTGGGAGAGCGAGTCCACGGCATCGGCCTTGCTTATGTTGGCCATGCCGAGAGACGGACGGGAGAGGGATCGAAGCATGACCAGGATCGGGACGATGTGCCGCGCATTGCTGGGCGCGGCGCTTGGCATGGCGATGCTTGCCGGGCCGGCCCAGGCGCAGGGCCAAGTGAACATTCAGGCAGTGACGCAGCCCTCGCCGGGCATTCCACAGTGGACCCGTGTGGACATCCCGATGCTGCGCGAGGGCCTGCCGCAGCGGAGCAACGGGCGCATCCGCGTCACCCTCGCCTCCTGGCCGGAGCGGAACCTGAACGGGCCCGAGATCGTGCGCCTTGTGCGCTCGGGCCAGGTGGATATCGGCGCGGTGCCGCTGAACACCGTGGCGGGCGACGTGCCGCTGCTGGACATGCCGGACCTCGCGGGCCTGAACCCGGATATCGGCCAGGCGCGCCGCGTCGCGGAAGCGCTGACGCCCGAGCTGAACCGTGGGCTCGAGCGCATCGGCGTGCGCATCATCGCCACCGCGCCCTACCCGGCGCAGGTGCTGTTCTGCCGCGACAAGGTGAACAGCCTGGCCGATCTGCGCGGCAAGCGCATCCGCACCGGTGGCGGCTCGATCAACGACTTCGTCACCGCAGTCGGCGGCCAGGCCGTCGGGATCGGATTCCCCGAGGTCTACGGCGCTCTGGAGCGCGGCGTGGTGGATTGCGCCATCACGGGCACCGGCAGCGGCAACGGCGCGCGCTGGTACGAGGTGACCACCCATATGTATGCCCTGCCCGTCGCCTGGTCGACCTTCGGCTACTTCGTGAACCTGAACTGGTGGAACCGCCTGGACGCGCCCACGCGCGACCTGATCACCACGACCTTCGCCGAACTGCAGGACGCGCAGTGGAAGCTCGGCGAGGAAGCGACCGAGGACGGCATCGCCTGCAACATCGGACAGCGCCAGGGCTGCTCCATCGGCCGGCTGGTGGAGAACCGCCCGATGACGGTCACCCGCGCGACGCCGGAGGACCTGCAGACGCTGCGCGGCATCCTGACCAACAACGTGCTGCCCGCCTTCGTGCGCCGCTGCGGCGCCGCCTGCGGCGAGACCTACAACCGCGTCGTCGCCCCGATCTCCGGCGTGCGGTACGAGGCGCGGTGACGCGCGCGCCCAGGGCCCTCCCGCGTCGGGGAGGGCCCGTCGGATGCTGAAGGCGGCCACGGCGCTCCGCCGCGGCATCACCCTCGTCGCCACCGTGATGGGCGTGGTCGCGGGCTGGGGCTTCGTGCTCTGCGCCTTCTTCATCGCCTTCGAGGTCCTGGCGCGCGCCTTCCTGGGTTTCAGCACCGGCTCGACGGTGGAAATCTCCGGCTACATGCTCGCCTTCGGCCTCTCCTGGGGGCTGGCGCATGGCCTGGCCCAGCGGGGCCACGTCCGGATCGACGTGCTGATCAACCACCTGCCGCGCCCGGTCAGGGTCTGGCTGCACCTGCTCTCGCTCGCGCTGCTGGGATTCCTGATGGCGTTCCTGGCGAAGGGTGCCTGGGACCTGGTGGATGAGAGCCTGCTGTTCAACGCCACCGACATCAGCGCCCTGCGCACACCACTCGCCGTCCCGCAGGGGCTTTGGGCCGCAGGGCTGATCGTGTTCCTGCTGCTGATCGTGGCAATGCTGCTGGAAAACCTGCTGCTCGCCCTGGCCGGCGACGCGCGCCAGGTGGAGCGCAACCTCTCCTCCCGCAGCTACACCGAGGAGGCGGAGGAAGCGCTCGTCGCGATCAAGACGCCGGGCGCGTCGCAGTGATCGCCGTCGTCTTCATCCTCCTGCTGCTCGGCGTCTTCATCGGCCTGTCCTTCTTCGGCATGGCAGATGCCGGGTCGCTGCCGATCGGGCCGATCCTCGTCGTGCTCGGCATCTTCTGCGCCTTCTTCGCGGCTGGCATCTATATCGGCGCCGCGCTCGGTGTGCTCGGCATCCTGATGGGCTTCGCCTTTTCCGACCGCCCGTTCTGGAGCTTCCTCGGCCAGACCATCTGGGGCCCCTCCTCCTCCTTCGTGCTCGTCTCGGTGCCGCTGTTCCTGCTGATGGGCGAGATCCTGCTGCGCGCCGGCCTCTCCGAACGCCTCTATCGCGCGCTGAATGTCTGGCTGGACCGCATGCCGGGAGGGCTGCTGCACACGAACATCGTGGCCTCCGGCGTGTTCTCGGCGATCTCCGGCTCCTCGGTGGCGACGGCGGCGGCCATGGGCTCGGTCGCGATGCCCTTCTTCCAGGGCAAGGGTTACGACCCGCGCATGGTCATGGGCTCGCTTGCGGCGGGCGGCGCGCTCGGCAACCTGATCCCGCCCGGGATCACCTTCATCATCTACGCGCTGATCACGGAAACCAGCGTCGGCGCATTGTATCTCGCCGCGCTCGGCCCGGCGCTGATGGTTGTGGCGTTCTTCATCGTCGTCATCCTGCTGAAACGGGCCGCGGCACCGCCACCCGGCCCGCCGATCCCGCTGCGGGAGAAGCTGCGCGCGCTGGTCGGGCTGATCCCGACGCTGCTGCTGATCTTCGTCGTGCTGGGAACGATCTATGCCGGCCTGGCGACGCCCACCGAGTCCGCCGCGCTCGGCGTCGTCGCCGCGATCGCGATAGCGGTCGCCGAGGGCCGCTTCTCCTTCCGCATGCTGCACAACAGCGCGGAGGCGACGGCACGCAACACGGCGATGATCGGCCTGATCCTGATGGGCGCCTATGTGCTGAACTACGTCATCGGCCTGCTCGGCGTGCCGCAGATGATGGCGCAGGCGGTCGGTGCGCTGCCTTTGCCGGCCTGGGTCGTCATGGCGCTGATCATCGGCTTCTACCTGGCGATGGGCACCTTCATGGAGGGGTTCTCCATGATCATCACCACCGTCCCGGTGATCTTCCCGGTCGTCATGGCGCTCGGCTACGACCCCATCTGGTTCGGCGTGGTGGTGACGATGCTGGTGGAGATCGCGCTGATCAGCCCGCCGGACGGCACCGTGCTCTATGTGCTGCAGGGGCTGCGCCGCGACGGCGGGCCGATCAGCCACGTCTTCTCCGGCGTGCTGCCCTTCGTGCTGGTCTACATCCTCGCGATCGCGGTGCTGATGGTCTTTCCGGGAATAGCGTTGTGGCTGCCCTCCGTCGCGGGGCCGTGACGGGCGAGTTGTCCGGACAAAAGCGGCGCGCTAGCCTGCGGGCGACGGGAAGGATCGCCCCATGACGGACAGCCTCGGCTGGCGCCGCAAGTTCGGCGTCATCGCGCCCTCCACCAACACCTCCGTGCAGCCGGAATTCGACGCCATGCGGCCCCCCGGCGTCACGAACCATTTCGGCCGCATCAGCATCCCCAACATGAAGCTCGCCAACGACCCGGATTTCAGCGCGCTGATGGACGCGATCCGCGGCACCATCATGGATTGCGTGGATTCCGTGATGTCCTGCGAGCCCGACTACCTGGTCATGGGCATGTCCGCCGAGACCTTCTGGGACGGGCTCGAAGGCTCGGTCGAGCTCGAGAAGCGCATCGAGGCGCGGGCCGGCGTGAAGGTGGCGATGGGCTCCGACGCCTGCCGCGCCGCGCTGCGCACGCTCGGGCCGGACATCACCCGCATCGCGGTGATCACCCCCTACCAACCCGTGGGTGACAGGCAGGTGGTGCGGTTCTTCAACGACTGCGGCTACGAGGTGGCGGCACTGAAGGGGCTGAAATGCGAGAGCCCGGTCGCCATCGCCCATGTCTCCGAACGCACGCTGCGCGACGCCATCCTGGAGCTGAACGATTCCTCGGTGCAGGCGATCGTGCAGGTCGGCACCAACCTGGCCATGGCGCGCCTTGCCGCCATCGCCGAGTTCTGGCTCGACAAGCCGGTGATCGCCATCAACACGGCCACCTATTGGTGGGCGCTGCGGCAGAACGGCATCCAGGACAAGGTCCAGGGCTTCGGAGCCCTGCTCGAGAAGCACTGAGACGCATGTCGCCGCGCGACGTCACGCCGCGCGCCCCGCTCTACGCCCGCATCGAGCAGCGGCTGCGCGACGCGATCGCCGAAGGGCGGTATGGCGTGGGTGCGCTGCTGCCCACAGAGGCCGAGCTCTGCGCCACGCTCAAGGTCTCCCGCCACACCGTGCGGGAGGCGCTGCGTCGCCTGGTGGAAGCCGGGCTGGTCGAGCGGCGGCAGGGTGCCGGCAGCATCGTCATCGCACGCGAGCCGCCGCGCGGTGAGGTCTTCGGCATTCCCAGCATCGACGGCTTGATGCGCTACGGCGACGACACGCGGCTGCTGATCAACCACCGCGGCATGGCCCCGCTCGGCCGTGAGGAAGCGGCGCTGGCCCAGGGCGAGGTCGGTGAGATGTGGCTTTCGGTGCAAGGGCTGCGCATCGGCCAGGATGGACGGCCGCTCGCCACCACCGACATCCTGATCCATCCGCGCTTCGCCGCGATCGGGCCGGACCTGCCGGAGCGCGGCGCGATCCACCACGCCATCGAACGGCGCTTCGGCGTGGAGGTCGCGGAAGTCGTCCAGGAGATCTCGGCCGGCCCCCTCCCCGCCGCCGCCGCCGACGCGCTGCGCCGCAAGAGACGGGCGACCGGCATGCTGCTGATGCGGCGCCACGTGCTGACGGATGGGCAGACGCTGCTGGTCTCGCGCAACTGGCACCCGGCGGAGGGCTTCACCTACGCCATGCGGCTGCGCCGGCAGGAGGGCTGAGACTTCACGCGCGGCGCGCCGCGCGCTAGGCAATGTCCGGACAAGTTCCGGGGAACCCGCCATGTGGCCGGATGAGGCGCGCCTCGCGCTCAGCATCGTGGTGAATGTCGAGGAAGGGGCCGAGATGTCGCTGCGCGACGGCGACAAGGGGCCGGAGCCGGTTGACGAGCTCGGCGTCCACCTCAAGGTGCCGATCCGCAACTTCGCGAACGAGTCCAACTACGAATACGGCATCCGCGCCGGCTGGCCGCGCGTGGACGCCATCCTGAAGAAGCACGCCATCCCCGCCACCTTCACCGCCGCGGCGATGGCGCTGGAACGCGCGCCGCAGATCGGCCGCGCCATCGCAGCCGGTGGCCACGAGCCCTGCAGCCATGGCTGGCGCTGGATCCACCAGTTCTCCTACAACGAGGAACGCGAGCGCGACTTCGTGCGCAAGGCGGTGGAGAGCATCCGCGCCACCACGGGCGAACGCCCGCTCGGCTGGCTGTCGCGCTACCTGCATTCGCCGCGCCTGCGCCGCACGCTGGCGGAGGAAGGTTTTCTGTACCACATGGACGACTTCTCGGACGACGTGCCGCGCTGGGATGTCGTGGAGACGGATGCCGGGCCGCGCGCCATCATGCTCGTGCCCTATGCGCTCGACACCAACGACATGAAGTTCTGGCTTGCGCCCGGCTACACGCCGGAGCAGTGGCTGGACTACGCCGTCGAGACCTTCGAGGTGCTGTGGGAGGAAGGCGCATCGGCGCCGCGCATGATGTCGCTCGGCCTGCATCTGCGCATCATCGGCCGCCCCGGACGCATCCGCGCCTTCGACCGCTTCGTGCAGCACGCGCGCAGCAAGGCCGGCGTGTGGTTCGCCACCCGGCTGCAGATCGCGCGCGCCTTCGCCGCCCACACCCCCGCCCCCGCGGAGCCCGCCGCACGATGAGCTACGACGTCACCGAAGCCCTGGCGCAGCACGCGGCGCGCGTGCGCTTCGCGGATCTCAGCGCGTCAGCCATCGCGCGCGCGAAAACCTTCCTCCTGGACACCATCGGCGTCGGTGTCGCCGGCAGCTCCGGCACGGGCGTCGCGCAGGTGCTCGAACTCGCGCGCTCCTGGGGACCGGGCGACGAGGCGACCGCCTGGGTCGGCGGGCACCGCATGTCGGCGGGATCGGCCGCCATCGCCAATGCCTATCTGATCCACTGCCTGGAATTCGACTGCGTCCATGAAGGCGCGGTGGTGCATCCGATGGCGACGCTGCTGTCCGCGCTGATGGCCTGGTCGGAACGCGAGGCCGCGCGCGGCCGTCCCGTGGACGGCAAGCGCTTCCTGGCCGCGATGGCGGTCGGCGTGGATGTCGCGGGCAATCTCGGCATGGCGACGGATGCGCCGCTGCGCTTCTTCCGCCCCGCCACCGCCGGCGGCTTCGGCGCCACCGCGGCGATCGGCAACCTCGCCGGCTTCGACGCCGGGACGATCCGCAGCGCCTTCGGCCACATGTACGCCCAGACCTGCGGCACGATGCAGGCGCATGTCGAGGGCTCGCCGGCGCTGGGGCTGCAGATCGGCTACAATGCGCGGGGCGCGATCGGGGCCACGGACCTCGCCGCGGCGGGCCTGACAGGCCCGCTCGACATCTTCCACGGCCGCTACGGCTACTACGTGCTGATCGAGGACGGGCAGTTCCACCCGGAACGCGTCGCGGAACGCCTCGGCAAGCGCTGGGAGATCGAGCAGCTTTCGCACAAGCCCTTCCCCTCCGGCCGCCTGACGCATGGCCTGGTGCACGCGCTGCGCGACATGATGCGCGAGCACGGCTTTGCCGCCGACGACGTCGCGGAGGTGGTCTGCTACGCGCCGCCGCTGGTGCGCCGCCTGGTCGGCCGCCCGCTCGTGCCCGACCCGGCGTCGAACTACGCCAAGCTCTGCCTGCCCTTCGTCGGCGGCGTCTGGCTGGCGCATGGCGCCTGCGACGTGCCGCATTTCCGCGGCGAGGCGCTGCGCGATCCCCGCGTGCACGCCTATGCCGCGCGCATCCGCCACGAGCCGGACGGCAACACCAACGAGAACGCGCTGGACCCGCAACGCTTCGTGATCACGCTGAACTCCGGCGCCGTGCATGAGATGCTGCTGCCGCATGCCTATGGCCACCCGAAGGCGGCCCTCACCGAGGCAGAAAACGAAGAAAAGTTCCTGCGCTGCTGGGGCCATGCGGAGCCTGCGCTGCCACGCGACCGCGCGCATCGCGTGATCGAGATGATCGCGGGCATCGAGGCGGTGCCCGACATCGCCGCCCTGCCCGCGGTGCTCGCGGGCCGCGATTGACCGCCCGCCGGGGCGCGCTAATTTGTCCGGACAAATGCCGCGGGAGGCCGCCATGGACGTGAACATCGCCCGCCAGTCCGAGGAGGACGACGCCCTTCTCGACGTGATCGAGAAATGGCTGGAACGCGACGTGCGGCCGCATGTGCTGCGGCTGGAGCATGCGGACGAATACCCGCATGAGATGGTCGCGCAGATGAAGGAGCTCGGCCTGTTCGGCGCGACCATCCCGGTCGAGTATGGCGGCCTCGGCCTGTCTGCCACGACCTACGCCAAGATCGTCGAGAAGATCGCCGAGACCTGGATGTCACTCTCCGGGATCTTCAACAGCCACCTCATCATGGCCGCCATCGTCACCCGCATGGGGACGGAGGAGCAGAAGCGGCAGTGGCTGCCAAAATTCGCCGCCGGCGAGATCCGCGGCGGCCTCGCGCTGACCGAGCCGGACTGCGGCACGGACCTTCAGGCGATCCGCACGCGCGCGCGGCGCAGCAACGAAGGCTATGTGATCAACGGCACCAAGACCTGGATCAGCAACGGCATCGAGGGCACCTGCTTCGCCCTGCTGGTGAAGACCAACCCGGAAGCCGAGCCGCGCCACAAGGGCATGTCCATGGTGCTGGCGCCGAAGGGTCCCGGCTTCCGCGTCGGCCGCAAGCTCGAGAAGCTCGGCTACAAGGGCATCGATTCCGCGGAGCTGGTCTTCGAAGACTACGCCGTGCCCGCCGAGAACCTGATCGGCGGCGAAGGCAAGGGGCTGCAGGCGGCGCTGTCCGGCCTGGAGCTCGGCCGCATCAACGTCGCCGCGCGCGGCTGTGGCCTCGCTTCCGCGGCGCTGAAGGATTCCGTGCGCTACAGCCAGATCCGCCGCACCATGGGCAAGCCGATCTGCGAGCACCAGGCGATCCAGCTGAAGCTCGGCGAGATGGCGACGCGGCTGCAGGCGGCACGCCTGCTGACCTATGACGCCGCGCGCGCCTACGACAAGGGCGAGCGCTGCGACATGGAAGCCGGCATGGCGAAGTATTTCGCCAGCGAGGCCGCGGTCGAGAACAGCATGGAAGCGATGCGCATCCATGGCGGCTACGGCTACTCGAAGGAATACCACGTGGAGCGCTACTACCGCGACGCGCCGCTGATGTGCATCGGCGAGGGCACGAACGAGATGCAGCGCATCATCATCGCGAAGCAACTCATCGCGCGGAACCCGGTATGAAGCTGCAAGGCGTCCGTGTCCTCGACCTTTCGCTGTTCCTGCCGGGGCCGTATCTCACCACGGTCATGGCCGATCACGGCGCCGAGGTGATCAAGGTGGAGCCGCCCGCGGGCGAGCCGGTGCGCAGCATCGGGCTGCGCGCGAATGGCGAGAGCGTGTGGTTCCGCAACACCCATCGCGGCAAGAAGTCCGTCGTCCTGAACCTCAAGGATCCCGCTGATCTCGCGGCGCTGCACGATCTCGCGCGCAGCTGCGACGTGATGCTGGAATCCTTCCGCCCGGGCGTCGCCGATCGCCTCGGCATCGGCGCGACGGCGATGACCGCGCTCAACCCTCGGCTTGTCTACTGCTCCATCTCCGCCTTCGGCCAGGACGGCCCGCTCCGCGACCGCCCCGCGCATGACCTGGCCGTGGAGGCGCTGGCCGGCACCGTCTCGATCAGCCTCGGGCAGGACGGCAAGCCGACGCATCCGAACGTCCCGCTGGCCGACGTCACCGCCTCCCTGCTCGCGCTCTCTGCCATCCTGATGGCGCTGTATCGCCGCGAGACGACCGGGCGCGGCGACGTGATCGACATGGCGATGTTCGACGCCACGCTCTCCTGGCTGCCCAACGCCACCGGCGCCGTCTTCGCCGAGGACCGCCCCCCGCGGGTGAAGGAGGAACGCCAGTGGGGCGGCGGCGCCTTCTACAACATCTACGACACGAAGGACGGCAAGTGGGTCGTGCTCGGCGGCAGCGAGCACAAGTTCGTCGAGACCCTGCTGCATGCGCTCGGCCGCGCCGACCTGATCCCCGCCGCCTCCGGCCCGCCTGGCCCCGCGCACAAGCTGACGGAGACCTTCCTGCGAGAGACCTTCGCGACGAAGACCCGCGACGAGTGGGAAGCCTGGTTCGCCGGCCGCGATGTCTGCTTTGCGCCGGTGCTCGACCTGCGCGAGGCGCTGCACCAGCCGCACAGCCTCGCGCGCCGGATGCTCGTTCGCGATGAGGAAGGCAACCTGCATCTCGGCCTGCCGATCAAGTTCCGCGATGAACCCGGCACGCTGAACCCCAAGCTGCCGAAGCTCGGCGAGCATACGGCGGAGGCGATTGCCGAGGCGCGCAAACGCCTGGCCGATGGCTGAGGCCTCGCTCACCGAAGGCCTCGTCGCACTGCTGGCGCGGCCCGTCGCGCCGGCGGACCGCAGGCGCGCGGTGCTGCATCTGCTGGACTGGATCGGTTGTGCTTCGGCCGGCGCGGCAAGCGAGACGGGCGCCGTGTTCCGCCGCCACGCGGCCGTGCAGCCCGCCGGTTCCGCGCGCGTGATCCGTGGCGGCCGCACCACCGCGCGCGAGGCCGCCTTCGCGAACGGTTCCTTCGGCAACGTTCTCGAGATGGACGACGTCCACCGCGAGGCGATCCTGCACCCCGGCCCGGTCGTGATGCCTGCGGCCCTCGCACTGGCCGCGGAGCTCGGCGCCGGCGGCCTGGCGCTGCTCGACGCCATCCTGCGCGGCTACGAGGCCGAGATCCGGATCGGCCGCGCCATGGGCGGCGCGCATTACGCGCGCTTCCACCCGACCGCGACCATGGGCCCCTTCGGCGCCGCCGCCGCCTGCGCGTCGCTGCTGTATCTCGACGCGGCCGCGACGGCCTGGGCGCTCGGCAATGCCGGCACGCAGGCCGGCGGCGTGTGGCAGTGCCGGCACGAGCCGGTGATGACGAAGCAGTTGCATACCGCCCGCGCGGCCGCGATGGGCCTGGAGGCGGCGGAGCTCGCGGCGCTGGGCCTGACCGGCCCTCGCCATATTCTTGAAGGCCCGCAGGGTGTCTTCGCGGGGCTGGCGCCCGATGCGCGACCGGAGCGCGTGCTGGCAGAGCCCGACGCCGCCTGGCTGGTGCATGCGACCAGCTTCAAGCCCTGGCCCGCCTGCCGCCACGCGCATCCGACGATCGACGCCGCGCTGGCCCTGCGCCCGAAGGTGATAGGCCGCGCCATCGCAGGCGTCACCGTCGAGAGCTATGCCGACGCGCTGGCCTTCTGCGACCGTCCCGCGCCGCGTGACACCATCGCAGCGAAGTTCTCCCTCCAGCATGCCGTGGCGGTCTGCCTGCTGGACGGCCCGCCGCCGCTCGCCGCCTTCGACCCGCCGGCGCTCGACCGCGCCGACATCACCGCGCTCCGCGGCCGCGTCACGGCGCAGGAATCGCCAGCCTTCACCACCGCCTATCCGGCGCATTTCGGCGCCGCCGTCACGCTGCGCCTGGATGACGGCACCTTGCTGCGCGAAAGCGTCGCCGATGCGCTCGGCGATCCCGAGAACCCGCTGGCCGAGGACGCCATCCTCGCCAAGGCACGCATGCTGATGGACAGCGCCGGCGTGGATGCGCAGCGTGCGGATGCGGTGATCGCGGCCGCCTTCGCCCTGCTGGACGACGCGCCCGCGATCCGCCTGAACGACCTCCTGCCCTGACCGGAGCCGCGCATGGCCGTCTTCGACTACGTCACCGCGATGGACCCCGAGGGCCTGCGGCGCGACTACCCGATCGGCCCCGACTTTCCCGGCGCGCTGCGCGGCCTCTCGCGTGACGAACTCCGCGCGCGACAGGAACGCGACTTCCGGAAGGTGATGGCCTTCGCCTGGAAGGTGCCGTTCTACCAGCGGCTCTGGGGTACGAAGGGCATCGAGCCTGGCGACATAGGCGGGCTCGATGACCTCCCGAAGCTGCCCAGCTACGACAAGGCCGACATCATGGCGAGCGTGGCGGAGCACCCGCCCATCGGCGACTTCCACGGCCAGGATGCGCATCCGCCGGAGCGCCGGCCGCAGATCATCTTCCACACCACCAGCGGCACCACCGGCAAGCCACAGCCCCTGCTGTTCGGCCCGAAGAGCCGCGAGGTGCAGAACCGCCTGCTCGCCCGACTCTACCTGGCCGCCGGCATGACGCGCGACGACGTCGTGCACAGCGTCTACGGCCACGGCCTGATCAATGGCGGCCATTACGTGCGGGAGACGGTGCAACACTGGGTCGGCGCCCGCTTCATGTCGGCAGGCACGGGCACGGAGACGCGCAGCGCGCAGCAGGTCTTCATCATGAAGGAATTCGGCGCAACCTGCCTCATCGGCTTCGCAGACTACATCAAGCGGCTTTCCGAAGTGGCGCGCGAGGAAGGCTTCGTCCCCGGCCGCGACATCCCCATCCGCCTGATCTGCGCCCATCTCGGCAGCGAGAGCCAGGCGAGCCTCTCGGCCGCCTGGGGCGGTGCCGCGGTGTATGACTGGTACGGCGTCGGCGACACCGGCATCATCGCCGGCGAGTTCCCGGACCGCACGGGCATGCATGTGATGGAGGATGCGCATGCGCTGGAGATCGCGGACCCCGACACCGGCCAGCCGGTGGAGCGCGGCCGCCTCGGCGACATGATCTGCACCTGCCTCTTCAAGGACGACATCTTCCCGATCATCCGCTTCAACACGCATGACGTGACGGAGGAAGTGGCGGGCGCGAGCCCCCTCGGCATCCCCTTCCGGCGCATCAAGGGCTTCCTCGGCCGCAGCGACAACATGGTGAAGCTCCGCGGCATCAACCTGTTCCCAACCGGCATCGGCGCCCTGCTGGTCGAGCATTGCGAGGCCGCGACCGGCGAGTTCATCTGCCGCGTGCGGCGCGACGGCGCGCGCGATGCGATGACGGCGCATCTCGAAGTCCGCGGCGAGCGCGCGGACGGCCTGCGCGAGACGCTCGAGGCGGTGCTGAAGACGCGCCTCGGCGTGGAGGTGGCGGTTGCGCTGGAAGCGCCCGGCAGCCTCGCCGCGCTGACCCAGGTGGAAAGCCGCCAGAAGCCCATCCGCCTGCTGGACGAGCGCAAGTGATGCACGATCGCTGGGGCATCTTCTGGCACTACGCACCACAGCCCGCGACGGACGGGCCGCTCGCCGGCCTGACCCTGGCCGTGAAGGACAATGTGGACGTCGTCGGCATGCCGACGACGGCCGGCTTCGCCGTCCACACCGCGCGCATGGCGACGCGGGACGCGCCCTGCGTCGCCGGGCTGCGCGCGGGGGGCGCTGCCATCCTGGGCAAGGTCGCGATGCATGAAGGCGCGCTCGGCGCCATCACGGACGAGCCGCGGCTCTGCCACAACCCGCTGCGCCATGGCTTCACGCCCGGCGGATCGTCGGGCGGATCTGGCGCGGCCATCGCCGCGGGGCTTGCGGATCTCGCCATCGGCACGGACACGATGGGCAGCGTGCGCATTCCCGCCGCCTATTGCGGCGTGGTCGGGCTGAAGCCGACGACGGGGCTCGTTTCGCGCAGCGGCGTCGTGCCGCTGTCCCCGGCCTTCGATCATGTCGGGATGCTCGCGCGCACGCCGCGTCTCGCCGCCCGCGGGCTGGAGGCGATGGTCTCCGACGACCCGACCGACCCCGCCAGCCGGCCAGCCCCCGATGGCTGGCACGCCGTGCCGAAGGCCGCGCCCGATCTTGCCCGACTGCGCATCGGCCTGCCGGAGCCGATCCTCGCCGCGCCCATGGAACCCGCGGTCCGCGCCGCTTGGGAGGCAGCCGCGCAGCGCCTGCGCGACGCCGGCGCCATCGTCGCACCCGTCGCCGTGCGGGGCTGGGAGCCCGGCGCCGCGCGCCGGGCCGGCCTGCTGCTGATCGAAGCGGAGGCCGCCGCGCTGCACGAAGCGCTGATCGCCGACCCCACCGCGACCACGCCGGGCTTCCGCGCCGCGCTGCAATACGGGCGCGAAGCCGGCACGGTGCGGCTCGCGCGCGCGATGTTCCGACTGGCGGAGGTGCGCGCGGGCGCGCTCCGTGCGCTCGACGCCTGCGACCTGCTGCTGATGCCCACGGCGCCGCAGCGCGCCTTCGCCTTCGGCGCGGCGCCGCCGCCGGACCAGGCGGATTTCACCGCGCTTGCCAATATCGCCGGCCTGCCGGCCATCGCGCTTCCCTGGCCGACGGAGGATCTGCCCGCCTCCGTCCAGCTCGTCAGCCACGCCTACACCGAGGCACTGCTGGTCGGCGTGGCGGAGGCGCTCAGCGCGCCCTGAACACCGGCGCGCGCTTCGCGAGGAAGGCTTCGTAGCCTTCCCGGAAATCGTCCCCGGCGAAGGCCTCGTCGAACATCGTGCGCAACTCGGCCGACTCCCATTCGGCACCATCCTCGATGGCATTCGCCACGGCCTTGATGGCCCGCAGTGCGGGGCGCGATCCGGCGACCATCGGCGCGATGCGCTGCGCCACGAAATCCTCCAGCGCCTCGGCCGCGCAGACCTCCTCGACCAGGCCGATGCGCAGCGCCTCCGCGGCCTCGACCAGCCGTGCCGTGAACAGCAGGTCCTTCGCGCGCGCCGCGCCCACCGCGCGCATCAGCCGCGTGGCGTCGGCCTGGCTGTAGATCAGCCCGAGCTTCGCCGGCGTCACCGCGAACCGCGCATCATCGGCCGCAAAGCGCAGATCGCAGGCCAGTGCCAGTGCGACGCCACCGCCGACGCAGGCGCCACGGATGACAGCGACGGCCGGCTTCGGGAAGGCCGCGAGCGCCTCGACGGCCGCGCCGATCTCCGCATTCGCCCGTGTGGTGTTTTCGAGCGTCGCATAGGTCTCTGCGAACTCGCTGATGTCCGCGCCGCCGCAAAAATGCCCGCCCGCGCCTTCCAGCCGCAGCACAGCCACCGACGCGTCCCGCGCGGCCTCTGCCACCAGCGCCGGCAGTGTGCGCCACATCGCACGCGTCATCGCGTTCCGCCGCGCCGGCTGGTCCAGCAGCAGCGTCGCCACGGCGCCCTGGCGCAGCAGGCGCACCGCGCCGCTCATGCCGAAAGCTCCTCGACGCGCTTCATAACCGCTGCCCCGGCCCGCGCCCAGCATTGATGGCCGTGGATGAGAATGGCGATGGACAGCGCCTCCATGATCTGCCCCGGCGTCAGCCCGGCGCGCAGCCCTGCCTCCGCATGAGCCACCGCGCCCTCCACATGGCCGGCGGCCACGTCCAGCACGATGAAGACGAGCTCCTTCTGGGCCAGCGGCAGGTGGCCTTCGGGCGGCGGGCGATACGCCGCCTCGCGGGCCGCCAGATAGGCCGCGAAGGCCTCCGGCGCGTGGCGCCGCAACAGCGCGACGCTCTCCGGCACCTGGCCGATGGTGCCGTCGAAATGCCGTTCCGCCTCATTCATGGGCTGTCCCCGCCTGCCTTACCGGCAACCTATCCGCCCCGCGCTCCGCGGCGCCAGACGGCGCGGGCGATTTGTCCGAACAACCGTTGTCAGCGCCAGGGACGCATGGTTAGGTCTGGCCAGGGAGATCCAGGAGGACGAGACATGCAGCGACGCGACCTCATGCGGGCGGCCGGCGGCCTGAGCCTGGCCGGCGTTATCGGCGGCAAGGCGTCCGCGCAGTCCGCGACGCGCTGGGATGTGTCCATTCCCTGGGGCCCCTCGGAATTCCATACCGTCAATGCCGGCCGCTTCGCGACTGCCGTGCGGGAAGCGACGAACGGCGCGGTGCAGATGACCGTGCATGCCGGCGGCTCGCTCGGCGTCCGCGCGAACGAGACGGTGCGCGCCGTGGGCGACGGCGTGGTGCCCATGGCGGAGATGGCGGGCTTCCAGAATGTCGGCGACGTGCCGATGCTCGGCATCGAAAGCATCCCCTTCCTGATCGCCAGCTACGACGAGCTGGCGACCATGCATTCCCTCGTCCGCCCCACCTGGGAGCGCGAGCTGGAGCGTCGGAACAACGTCGTGCTCTACGTCGTGCCCTGGCCGATGCAGTGCATGTATTTCAAGAAGCCGATCAACACCGCGGCCGACCTGCGCGGCATCCGCATGCGCACCTACGACCGGGTGACGGCGGAGATGGTCACGCGCCTCGGCATGGTGCCGCAGCAGCTCACCAACCCCGATGTCGTGCCGGCGCTCGCCTCCGGCCGCGTGGATGCGGTGATGACCAGCGGCACCACCGCCGTCGCGCAGCGCTACTGGGAATTCCTGAAGCACACCTACGTCACCAACCACCTCTGGGCGTCCAACCTGATGGTGGTGAACCGGGAGAGCTGGAACCGTCTGCCGCAGGCCACGCGCGACACCATCATGCAGCTCGCGAAGCGCATGGAGCCGGAATTCTGGAACGTCTCGAAGGGCGAGCACGACCTGCGCATGGAGGAGCTGAAGCGCAACGGCATGACGGTGGCGCAGCCCGCCCCCGCCCTGCTGCAGGCGCTGCGCCAGGCCACCGCCACGATGGCGGATGACTTCGCCCGCACGAACGCGCCGGCCGGCCCGATCATCCAGCAGTTCCGCCAGCGCGTCGGCCGGGCGTGACGAGCGGCGATGACGCGCGCGCCGCGCCGCCCCCCCTGGCGGCGCTGCTGCGCGGCATCGACCTGCTCTGCGCCGCCGGCGCGGTGGTCGCCGCCGTCTCGGCGGCGCTGCTGGCGCTGATCCTGATCACCGAGGTGATCGCGACATCCTTCCTCGGCTGGTCGCAGCCCTGGGCGGTGGAATACGCGATCTACCTGCAATGCTTCGTGCTGTTCTGCGGCGCGGGCTGGACGCTGCGGCAGGGCGGGCATATCCGCGTCGGCATCCTGCTACAGGCGCTGGGGCCCGGCGCGGCCAGGCTACTCGACCTGCTCGGCACCACCTTCGCCCTCGGGATCCTGGGCTTCGCAACCTGGGCGCTGTGGCAGCAGCTGCTGCGCACGGTGGAGTTCGGCTCGACCTCCTACTACCCGATGGGCACGCCGCTCTGGATCCCGCAGGCGCTGCTGACGCTCGGTGTCACGCTGCTGCTGCTCGCCTTCTTCGCGCGGCTCTTGCGGCTGCTGGTCGGCCTGCGGCCCGACCTCGGCGCGGGCTATGGCGGCGGCGCCGAATGACGGGTCCGCTCGCCCTCGTCCTCGGCATGCTCGTCGTCACCCTGGCGGGTGGCGTGTGGGTCGGCGTTGCGTTGATGTCCATCGGAGTCGTCGCGCTCGAGACCTTCCGCGACATGCGGGTGGACCGATTCCTCGCGGGCGACATCTGGTCCAGCAGCACGGCGGTGGAGCTCATCACCCTGCCGCTCTTCATCCTGATGGGTGAGTTGCTGTTCCACACGCGCCTGTCGGAGAACCTGTTCCGCGGCCTCTCGCCCTGGACGCGGCGGCTGCCGGGGCGGCTCGTGCATGTGAACGTGCTGGGCTGCACGCTGTTCGCCGCCGTCTCCGGCAGCAGCGCCGCCACCACGGCGACGGTCGGGCGTATCACGCTGCAGGAGCTGCTCGCACGCGGCTACGACCGGCGGCTCGCGGTGGCCTCGCTGGCTGGCGCGGGAACGCTCGGCTTCCTCATCCCGCCCTCGATCCCCCTGATCGTGTATGGCGTCGTCGCTGATGTCTCGATCCTGGAGCTGTTCATCGCCGGACTGGTGCCTGGCCTGCTGCTGGCCGCGATGTTCATGGGCTGGATCGCCTTCCGTGCCTGGCGCGACCCTTCGCTCGTGCCCCCGCAGGAGCCCGCCATCCCGCGCGCCGAGGCGATCCGGTCGCTCGCGAACCTCATCCCGATCGTCTTCCTGATCGGCTTCGTGATGGGCAGCCTCTATTTCGGCTTCGCCTCCATCACGGAAGCGGCAGCCATCGGCGTGCTGGGGGCGCTGTTCGTCGCGATCGGCCAGCGCACGCTGACGCTGCACGGCCTGTGGCAGGCGCTGCTCGGCACAGTGAAGACCTGTTCGATGATCGGCCTGATCCTGGTGGGCGCGCTGTTCCTCTCCAAGGCAATGGCGCGCCTCGGCCTGCCGGCCGAGGTTGCGAACGAGATCCAGTCCTGGGGACTGCATCCCTACACGCTGATCCTCGTGCTGCTGCTGTTCTACCTGCTGCTGGGCTGCGTGCTGGACGGGCTCTCGGCCATCGTGATGACGCTGCCCGTCACGCTGCCGCTGGCCGTCGCGGCCGGTTTCGACCCGGTCTGGTTCGGCGTCTTCCTCATCATCACCATCGAGATGGCGCAGATCACCCCGCCGGTCGGCTTCAACCTGTTCGTCATCCAGGGCCTGACACGCGACGGCATCTTCCGCATCGCCGGCTGGGCCTGGCCCTTCTGCGCGATCATGATGGTCTTCACCGCGCTGATCACCGTCTTCCCGGAGATCGTGACCTTCCTGCCGCATTCCACGCGCGGATGAGCGCGCTGATCCGGCGCCATGGCATGGCGCTGATCGCGGCGGGGGCGCTGCTCGGCATCGCGGTGCCACCGCTTGCCGCCACGATGCGGCCCTGGCTGCTCTGGATCTCGCTGGCCGTGATGACACTTGCGCTGCTGCGGGTGGAGCCGGCGGCGCTCGTCGGCGTGCTGCGGCGGCCGCGCCTGGCGCTGCTGGTGCTGGCCTGGGTGACACTCGGCGTGCCGGCGCTGGTCTATGCGCTGCTGGCGCCCTTGCTGGCAGGCGGCAGCGCCTTCCTCGCCGCGGCCGTGCTGATCGCCGCGACACCCTCCGTGATGTCGGCCGCGGTTTTCGCGATCCTGCTCGGCGCCGATGCCGCGCTGCTGACGGTCGTGGCGATACCCTCGAATGCCTTGGCGCCGGTCTTGCTGCCGGCCGTCGCAGCCTTCATGGGTGTGTCCGCGCAGGTGGATCCCTGGGGGATGGCGCTGCGCCTGGCCGTGCTGGTCTTCGGCAGCTTCGCGCTGGCGGGGCTCGCGATCCGGCTTGCCGGGCGCCCTGCGCTGCGCAGCGCCGCACCCGTGCTCGACACCTGGATCGTCGTGCTGGTGACGGCCTCGGCGATCCCCTGCATGGACGGCGTGGGCGAGGCGCTGGCGGCGCGCCCGCTCGGCTTCCTGCTGATGCTGGGCTTCGCGCTCGGGCTGAACCTGGCGCTGCAGGCCATCGGCTTCGTGGTGTTCCTGCCGGCCCCGCGGGAGGGCGCGCTCTCCGCCGGCCTGGTCAGCGGCACGCGCAACATGGTGCTGCTGCTGGCGGCACTGGGCGATCCCGGGGAGAGCGACATCGGCCTGATCGTCGCGGCGGCGCAGCTTGCGCTCTTCGTCATGCCGGTGCTGGTCGCGCCCGCCTATCGCCGGTTGCGCCGCCGCACTTGACGCCGCGCACAGCCGGCGGCACGGAATTGTCCGGACAAATCGAGAGGGGGACGCCTTGGTCCAGACCCACAAGGAAGTCGCGCCCGGCCGCTTCCGCGAGACCTTCGGCCGCTATTTCGAGGATTTCGAGCCCGGCCACATCTACGAGCACCGCCCCAACCGCACGATCACGGAGACGGAGAACACCTGGTTCACGCTGCTGACGATGAACCAGCACCCGATGCATTTCGACGCGGAATACGCGAAGCATTCCGAGTTCGGCCGCTGCATCATCTGCTCCCCCTTCACCGTCGCGCTGATGGTGGGGATGAGCGTCTCCGACGTGTCGCAGAAGGCGATCGCCAATCTCGGCTGGAAGGAGATCAAGCTCACCTACCCGCTCTTCGCCGGCGACACGCTTTCCGCCGAGAGCGAGGTGCTGGACAAGCGGGAGAGCAAGTCGCGCCCGAATGCAGGGATCGTCACCATCCGCACGCGCGGCTTCAACCAGGATGGCAAGCTGGTCTGCGAGTTCGACCGCACCATGCTGATCGCGAAGCGCGGCTTCGAGGTGGAAGCGAAGGCCGGGTACTAGGCAGGCGGCTCGGCCCCGGTCCTCTCCACGATCATCCGGTAATGCTCCGGTCGGCGGTGGCGGGCGAAGTTGAAGATGTTGCGCTTGATCGGGTTCGCGGCGTCCAGGTCGCAACGCGCCATCACCAGCTCGTCGCCCGCCGTGATGGCCTGCGCCACGATCTCCCCGGTCGGCGCGATGATGCAGCTGCCGCCGATCTGCTCGATGCCTTCCTCCACGCCGGCCTTGGCCACGCCCACCACCCAGCAGCCATTCTGGTAGGCGCCGGCCTGCATGGAGAGGTGGTTGTGGAACTCGGCCAGCCGGTCGTGCTGCGGCGTCGTGGGATCGTGGCGCGGCGTGTTGTAGCCCAGCAGCACGAGCTCCGCCCCCTGCAGCCCCAGCACGCGCCAGGCTTCCGGCCAGCGGCGGTCGTTGCAGATCATCATCCCCGTGACGCCGCCGAAGGCGCGCCACACAGGCCAGCCGAGATTCCCAACTTCAAAGTAGCGCTTCTCCAGGTTCTGGAAGGGCCGCCAGGGCTCGTGCTCCGCATGGCCCGGCAGGTGGATCTTGCGGTATTTCCCGATCACCTGCCCGTCCTTGCCGACGAGGATCGCGGTGTTGAAGCGGCGCTGCCGCCCCTCCTCCTCGACCAGCTCGCAGTAGCCGAGATGGAAGCCGACGCCGAGGCGACGCGCCTCGTTGAACAGCGGCGCCGTCTCGTTGGAAGGCATCTCGCGCTCGAACCAGGCATCCAGTTCGGCCGCGTCCTCGATCCACCAATGCGGGAAGAACGCCGTCAGCGTCGCCTCGGGGAAGACGACCAGCTCGCAGCCCGTGGCGGCGCCCTGGCGCAGCAGCGCGATCAGGCGCTCCACCACCTGGGGGCGTGACTCGCTGCGCGCGATGGGGCCCATCTGCGCCGCGCCGATGGTGACGATCCTGGGCATGTCGCAAAGAACCTCCGTCAGGCCGCGCGCTGCATGATCATCGCGGCGAGGTCGCCCGCGGTCAGCCCCGCCACCGGCCGGTCCTGCACCTTGCGGCCACCGCGCAGGATCACCACGCGGTCAGCCACCGCGACCACATCCTGCATGGCGTGGCTGACCAGGATGACCGTGTGCTTCTCCGCTTGCAGGCGCCGGATCAGTTCCAGCACCTGCGCCGTCTCCTTCACGCCGAGAGCCGCGGTCGGCTCGTCCATGATGATGATGCGCGCGTCCCAGCG
This sequence comes from Falsiroseomonas bella, assembly GCF_003173615.1. Lineage (GTDB taxonomy): Bacteria > Pseudomonadota > Alphaproteobacteria > Acetobacterales > Acetobacteraceae > Falsiroseomonas > Falsiroseomonas bella. The sequence continues at coordinate 617,461 of NZ_QGNA01000003.1, forward strand.
CAGCGCCCGGCAGATCGCGACCGCCTGCCGCTGCCCGCCGGAGAGGCGCTCCACCGGGGTCTCCATGTCCGCGATGTCCACGGCAAGGCGTGCAAGGAAGCCGCGGCTCATCTCCGCCATGCGGCGCTTGTCGAGCAGCCCGAAAGGCGGGCGCGTCAGCTCCGATCCGAGGAACACGTTCTGCCAGATAGAGAGCCGCGGCGCGACCGCGAGGTCCTGGTAGATCGTCGCGATTCCCTTCCGCAGCGCATCCTGCGGATCGCGGAATTTTTCGTTCGCGCCATCCAGCGCGATGCTGCCGGCGGTCGGCGCCTGCGCCCCGGCCAGGATCTTCACCAGCGAGGATTTTCCCGCGCCGTTGTCGCCGCAGAGCGCGACCACCTCGCCCGCGCCGATGTCGAAGTCCACGTCGCGCAGCGCGGTGACAGCGCCATAGGACATGCCGATGCCGCGGAGGGAGAGAAGCGGGGTCACGGGTGGAGACACCCGCACCCCGACCAGCCCGCGGCCTCGCGGCGATGCCGCAAGCCCCCGCTCCGCGGCAGAGGGAGCAGCATGCACGACTTCTCCCTCTCCCGCTTGCGCGGAAGGGTCGGGGTGGGGGTAATCCGCATCTCCTACAGGAACCGCCGCACGTTGTTCCCATCGACCAGGAACGCATCCATGAACAGATACGGCCCGGAGGTGATCGCGCCCTTAGGCTCGCCCTTCGCCACGATGCGCTCGACGGCGTCCACCGCCTTCGTCCCCATCTCCTCGAAGGGGATCGTCACCGTCGCCATCAGCGTGCTCTCGGGATCGGCGATGCGGCGATAGGTCTCGGCGCCGCCATCGATCGAGACGAACTTGACCTGGCCCTTCTTCGCGCCGCGCGCCTTCAGCAGGTCGTCGATCACGAAGGCCTGGCCGTCGAAGCTCGCCCAGATGCCCTGTGTCTGCGCGCCGTGGCGCAGCAGCAGCGCCTGGAAGCCCTGGCGCACGTCGTCGCGCCAGCTTGCCGTGCGCGCCATGGTGTGGCTGCCCAGCACGCGCACGCCGGTGTTCTCGCTCAGCACCACGTCCAGCACCTTGCCGCGGATGCGCGTGCCGACATTGCCCTCGAAGCGCTGCGTCAGGATGTTGCCCTGATAGCCAAGCTCGCCCAGCAGCCACAGCGCCGCCTCCGCTCCCACCTTGTACTCGTTCACCTGGATGTCGAAGAGCGTGTCGTTGGACGCGCCGGACATGATGGTGACCACCGGGACATTGGCCGCCTTGGCGCGCTGGAACTGCGCTTCCGCCTCCACCGGCTTGCCCATGCAGACGATGATCGCCTTCGGCCGGCGGCCGATCAGCGTGTCCAGCTGCTCGGCATGGCGCGGCAGCGATCCCTCGCTGTTCAGCACCGTCGCGTTCCAGCCCTTGGCGCGCGCGGCCGCCGCCGCGGCGTTGGCGGCGCGGGCATGCGTCTCGCTGCTCATCTGGAAGCCGATGATCGCGACATCCATCGCCTGCGCCAGCGCCGGCCGAGCCAGGGTCGCCGCCAGCGCCGCACCGCCGAGCATCAGGCCGCGCTTCGTGATCTGCTGCATCGTTCTCTCCCTACCTGCGGACATTCAGCTTCTTGACGAAAGGCGCCTTGCCCGTCCCGGTCGCGGACAGCGCCACGGAAAGCAGGATGATCGTGCCGAGGATGATGTCCTGCCAATAGTATTCGGCGCCAAGCAGCACCAGGCCATTGCCCAGCACCTTCAGCGTGAAGGCGGCGAAGAGCGTGCCTGGGATGTTCGGCCGGCCCGGCTCGAACATGCTCATCCCCAGCAGCACGGCGGCGATGGCGTAGAGGAAATGGTCGTTCGCCATCGCCGGCGCGGCGGAGGAGAGCGAGGAGGCCAGCAGCACTGCCGTCAGCCCCGCGCAGGCGCCCGCCAGCGTCAGCGCGAGCCGCTTCATGGACCGCGTGCGGATGCCGGCCAGGCGCGCTGCCTCGTCCGCCTCACCCGTCGCGACGAGATGCGCGCCGAGCCGCGTCCATTTCACCAGCAGCCAGGCCGCGAAGCCGATGCCGGCAAGCCACCAGATCAGGTTCGGCACGCCGAGCAGCGTCCCGCGCGCCAGGCCGGTGAAGGAGGCGGGCCAGCGGCCGACGAAGGCCACGCCCTGCGTGAGCATGAACGACAGGCCCTTTGCGATCGCCGCCACGCCGAGCGTCGCGATCAGCGATGGCACGTTCAGCACCGTCACCGCGACGCCGTTCGCCGCGCCGCACAGCGTGCCGACGGCCAGCCCGGCCGCGATGGCGATCCACGGATCGGTGCCGCCATGCACCAGCGCGCCCGTCACCACCGCGGCGAGCGACGCCACCTCGGCGACGGAGAGGTCGATCTCCGCGGTGACGAGCGCCAGGGTGAAGCCGATCGCCAGGATGCCGAGGAAGGCGGTCTCCTTCAGGATCAGCGCGATGTTGTCGGGCGTAAGGAAGACCGGGCTGGTGACCGCGAAGATGGCGAAGAGCCCGACGCCGGCCAGGGCGGTGCCGTAGCGCGCGAGGATGCGGCGGGTCATCGGGCGCGCCTCCCTCCCCCGCTTGCGGGGGAGGGTCGGGGTGGGGGCAGCGCGCGCTGCCTCAGACGAGCGACGAAACGCATCGCCCCAGCTTTCCCCAGCCGGCGCCCTACGAAAACCCCGCCAGCGCGCGCGACACCGGCGCCACGGCCTCTTCCGCCTGCCGGAACAGCGCATGCAGCCGAGTCGCCATCGCATGCCGCCGCGGATCGGGCGCAAACTGCGCCGCTGTCCGCACCAGCCGCGCCTGCATCACCTCCAGCGGAACGTCCTCCAGCGCCGCGAAGGCTGCGACCGCGCAGCCGAGCAGTCCCGGCTCGCGCCCTTCCGTCAGCACCACGGGCCGTCCCAGCACATCGGCGCGCAGCTGTGCCCAGCCCGGCATCGCGCCGCCGCCGCCCAGACGCAGCTCCTCCGCCGCGCGTCCGGTCGCGGCCTCGGCGCGCTCCAGGACGGTGCGGTTGTTCAGCGCGACACCCTGCATCACCGCGCGCCGCATCTCCGCCGCACCATGCTCGCGCGCCAGGCCAAGGAAGGCGCCGCGCAGCGCCGGGTCCCAATGCGGCACGCGCTCGCCGGCCAGCGTCGGCAGAAACAGCAGCGGCAAGGGATCGCCCGGCGGCGCTTCCTCCGCGGCCACGCCCATCGCGGCGAGCCAGGCGAGCAGGTCCGCGCCGTGCTGGCTCGGCCCGCCGAGCTGCCACAGCCCGCCCCAATCCACAGTCAGCAGCCCCGGCGCGACGGCGGGCGCGTCATGCAGCAGCCCCAGCACCTCCGTGGTGCCGGAGATGCAATAGGCGCAGCCAGCGCGCATCGCGCCCAGCCCCAGCACCGCCGCCCAGCTGTCATGCGCCATCGCCATCACGGGCAGCCCGGCGAGACGTGCAAGCGCGCCCGGCAGCCCGGCCCGCACATGCCCCATGACCTCCCCCGGCCGGTTCAGCGGCGGCAGCAGCGCGGGCAGTCCCGCCGACGCGAACAAGGTCGCCGACGCGGCCAGCCGCGCCGAGGAGATCACATCGGATGCCACCGCGCCGGTCAGGCAGGCATTCAGGTAGTCCTTCGGCTCGATGGCGGCCGCCGCGCGCGACAGCACCCCTGGCTCCTCGCCTGCGAGCCAGAACAGCCGGGCGAGCGGATGGAAGGCGCTGATCTGCGCCGTCTCCGCATGCCCGTCGGGCAGCCGGGCATGCAGCGCCGGCAGCCTCGCCTCGGCGCGCGTGTCGCCCCACAGGATCGCCGGGCGGAGTACCGCGCCCGCACGGTCCACCAGCACCAGGCTGCGCGTGAAGGCGCTGACGGCGACGGCGCGCAGCGTGGCGAAGCCGGCGGGATCGGCCGCAAGCAGCGCCTCGGCGCCCGCCTGCACCGCGCGCCACCAATCCTCCGGCTCCGCCTCTGCGCCGCTGCGCTGCGGCAGCGCATGCAGCGCGCGGATCCCGCCCTCTCCGCCGACCAGCGCGACGCGCAGGCTGGACCCGCCGAGGTCCACCGCCAGCACGGTGCCGCGCATGACGACGGCGCTAGCTCACCCGCAGCCCGGCGGCCTCGATCACGCGCGTCCACTTCGCATCCTCGGCGCGCACGAAGGGCTCGAACTCCGCCGAGGGAAGGAAGGCCGCCGTGCAGCCCTGGTTGGCGAGCGCCGCCGCCACGGCGGGCTGCGCCAGCGCCTGGCCCAGGGCGCCCGACAGCTTCTCCAGCGCCGCGCCCGGCACGCCCGTCGGCGCGACGATGCCCCACCAGGGCGCGATGGCGAAGCCGGGCAGCCCGGCCTCGCCGAGCGTCGGCACCTCCGGCGCCTGTGGCGCGCGGGTCGGCGTGCTGACGCCGAGGATGCGGATGCGGCCGGCCGCAGCGTGCTCCTGCACGGTGCTGAAGGCGTCGAAATAGTAGTCCACGCGCCCCGCCACCAGGTCGGTCATCGCCGGCGCGGAGCCGCGATAGGGCACATGCGTCGCCTGGATGCCCGCCGCGGTGTTGAACGCCTCCGCCGTCAGGTGGCTGGTCGAGCCCTGGCCGGAGGACGCGAAGTTCAGCTTGCCTGCATTCGCCTTCACATGGGCGACGAACTCCGCGAGCGTGCCGGGCAGCCCGTTCCGTACCACCAGCGCGAAGGGCCCCTGCCCGATCAGGCCGACGAAGCTGAAATCCTTCTGCGGGTCCCAGGGCACGTTCCGCTCGATCACCGGGCGGAAGAAGGTGCCGGCGCCGGCGATCAGGATCGAGTAGCCATCCGGTGGCGACTTCGCCACGTTCTCGGACCCGATCGCACCGCCCGCCCCGGCGCGGTGGTCCAGCACCACGGGCTGGCCAAGCGCGGGCGTCATCGCATCGCCCACGATGCGCGCGATGTTGCTGGTCGCGCCGCCCGGCGGCCAGGGCACGACGAAGCGCACGGGTCGCGTCGGGAAGGCGCCCTGCGCGCGCGCGACGGCCGGCGCGGCGATGACCAGGGCGGTGTTGGCGATCAGCCTGCGGCGCGTCGTCATGCGGCGTGTCTCCTCGGCGGGTGATCATGTTGCACATCCCGCACGCTGCGGCGCAACATCCACGGCGAGGATCGTGGAGGCGCGCCCGTGACGAAGCCCGTGCTGTATCTCGGCAGCGCCTGGTCCTCCTCCTGGTCGGTGGTGGGCTGGATGGCCTGCCGGCTCGGCGGGCTTGCGGTGGAGGAGCGCACGATCTTCCTCTCCCGCCCGGACAGTCCCGCGAAGCTGCGCGCGATCAGCCCCTCGGGCCGCGTGCCGGCGCTGCACCTGCCGGACGGCACGGTGCTCTGGGACAGCCTCGCCATCGCCGAGTGGCTGTGGGAGCGCGATCCCGCCTGCGCGATCTGGCCGCGCGATCCCGCGAAGCGCGCCCATGCCCGCTGCATGGCGGCGGAGCTGCACGGCCATTTCGACGAGGTGCGCAACGGCCTGCCGATGAACCTGATCAAGCGCTGGCCCGTGAAGGACGGGCTGCCCTCCCACGTGAAGCTGATGAACCGCCCCGGCGTGCGGACCGGCACGGAGCGGCTGGAGGCGATCTGGCGCGATGCGCTGGCGCGGCATGGCGGGCCGTATCTGACGGGCGAGGCCTTCTGCTTCGCCGACGCCGTGATGGCGCCGATGTGCAGCCGCTACGTCACCTATGGCGTCGAGCTTGCGCCGGAATCGATGGCCTTCATCGCGGCGCAGATGGAGAGCCCGCTGATGCGCGCGTGGCGCGCGCGGGCGGAACGGCAGGCCGACGAGATCGGGCGCGAGGTGGTGCTGCAGTATCCTTGATTGGTGCCCTCAGACGCCGGGCGCGCGCTCCGCGCGCTTGGCTTGGCGCCACGCACTGGCGTGCCTGCGGCGCGGATGGTTCCGGGCGCGGGCCGCCTTCGCGGCCTCGGCCCGCATCGCGGGCCGCCTGGTTAGCCCCGCCGCGGCCCACGGCCTGCCGGATAGGGCCAGCGCGGATCGTTGAACTCCTGCATCTCCAGCCAGTAGCCCTCCGGGTCCTTGAAGAAGCAGGAATACACCGTGCGCCCACCCAGCATGTTCGGGGGGCCGTCGAACTCCACGCCCTTCGCCTTGAAATAGGCATAGGCCTGCTCGACGTCGTCGACGAGGAAGGTGAACATCATCCCCTTCGTGCCGCGCGGCCGCCCCTCCTTGTTGCAGACGCCGAGGAAGCCCGTCGGGCTCACCTGGAAGACGCGGCACACGCCCTGGTCCAGCACCTGCGGCAGCTCCAGCACGTCGCGATAGAAGTTCGCCAGCCGGTCGAGGTCGTCGGTGTAGAGCCAGACGACATTCTGCTCGATGAACGGCTTCCACGTGGGCTGATCCATGTGACACCCTCTCCCGACAGGCCTGCGCAGCTTGGCGGGAAGGAGAGAGGCCGGCAATGACACCCCTGCCCGAGGCGCTCCGCGCGAAGCTCGCCGCGCTGCCGGTGCCGACGCTCTCCGCCGTGCTGTACGCGCGCGGCCTGCGCAGCCGCTTCCTGCATGGTGTGACGCCCGCCAACCCTGACGCGCCACGCATGGTCGGCCCGGCCTGGACCATCCGCGCCATCCCCGTGCGCGAGGACATGCGCGACGCCGTGGCGCGCGGCGAGGCGCCGAACCTGCACCGCAGCCTGTTCGCCGCCGCGCCGGAAGGCGCCGTGCTGGTCTGTGCCACCGGCGGCGCGGCGCATGTCTCGGTCCTCGGCGACATCATCGCGACGGCGCTGCATCGCCGGGGCGTCGCTGGCGTGGTGGTGGACAGCGGCGTCGCCGACCTGCCGGCGGTCGCGGCCATCCCGCTTCCGGTCTTCCATGCCGGCGGCTCCGCGCCGGTGCCCTCGGGCGCTGCAGTCATGGTCGTGGATGGCGGGGTGCCGGTCGGGCTCGGCGCCGTCGCTGTTTTCCCCGACGACGTGATGGTTGGCGATGCCTGCGGCGTGGTGTGCATCCCGCGCAGCATCGCCGAGCAGGTCGCCGAGGAAGCCGCCGCGAAGCGCGACTTCGAAGCCTGGGTCGAGGAACAGATCGCGGCCGGCGCTTCCCTCGACGGGCTCTACCCGCCCGATGCCGCGACGCGGGCGCGCTACACCGCGGCCTGCCGCGCGTGATGCGGCATCAGTCCGCCACGCGCGACCAGCCCGGCCCGGGATCGAAGGCCGTGATGCCCGCGGCGGCGCGCGCGGTGTCGCGCCCGAGGTCGCGCTCCCACACCACGCCGTCATGGCTGATCATGAAGCTCTTCCAGCCGGTGCTGCCATAGGTGGCCGGCCAGGCGAGCACGGCGAAGCCGCCGATCATCCTGCCATTCACCACCCAGTCCATCGCCCCGCCCGGCGCCGCCGGCCCCTGCCGCGTCAGGATGCGGAAGTAGTAGCCGTGATAGGGCTGCGGCGCGTCGCCACGCCCGCGCGCATAGCCGCCAGCGCTCGCCGCGGCGATCAGCGGGCCGAGCGGGCTCTGCGCCTCGCCTGGCGCACTCGGCCACCAGAGGCCGTCGCGCTGGCCCGGGGTCGAGAAGAAGCGCTGCGCATAGGCACGCAGGCCGCCGTGCCGGCCCGGGCCGGCGGCGAAGTCGGCCTGCGCATCCGCGATGGCGCGCAGCGTGTCGATCACGTCGAGCTCGTTGCGGCCGATCCGCCGGTCCACCAACTCCTGCGCGCCGGCGCGCGCGTCGAAGCGCCAGGCGCCGCCGCTGAGACGCATCGGAATGGGCAGCGGCCAGCCATCGGCGCCGACCATCAGCACCGCACGATCCGGCGCAGGCCGCTCGATCCGGTGGCCTGCGGCATAGAGCGCCGTGAATTGCTCTCGCGCCGCCTGGTCGGCCACGCGATCGCCGGAACGGATCAACCGACGCCCTGCCTCCCCGAGGACGCGGAGCAGACGCCGTTCGTCATGCTTCGCGACCGCGTCCGCGAAGGCGGCGAAGCCCTCATCCGGGCTGCGGAAGCGCTGCGGGGGCACCGGCTGCGGCGCCGGCGCGGCTGCGGGAGGCTGCGCGGCCGGCGCAGCGGGGGCAGCGGTCTGGGCGAGAGCGCCCGGCATGGCGAGGCCAAGGACCAGCAAGACCGCGGGGAAGGCTCGGATCATGGCTGCGTTCCTCCGGCCCTACCTGCCTCGTCCACCGCCGCCGCCGCCGCGCTGCGGCGCCGCACGCTGGGGCGCCGAGCGCTGCGGCGCGGGGCGCGCCTGCGCCGCCTGCCGGCTGGCCTGCCCGCGCGAGGCGGCGGCGGCGTCACGTTGCGGATTGGCTGCCCCTTGCAGCGCGCCGCGGTCGGCGCGTTGCGGCGCCGCGGGCTGCACCTGTGGCCGGCCACTTGCGGTCCGGGCGGGTTGCCGGTCGGCGGCGGCGGGACGCTCGGCGGGACGCTGCGCAGGCCGCTCGGCCGGGCGTTCCGCCGGACGCTGCGCAGGCCGTTCGGCCGGGCGCTGCGCCGGACCGGCGCCGTCGCGGCGATCCGCGAGGTTCTGGCGATCGCCGGCTCCGCCCGGACGCTGCGCCTGCCCACGGTCGCCAAGGTTCGGCCGATCGCCGCCACCCGGCCGTTCGCGATCCCCGACGCCCGGCCGATCGCCGGCGGCCGGCCGGTCACGCTCGCCGATCTGCGCCCGGTCCAGGCCACCTTCCCTCTGGATCTGCTCCGTGCGGCCGCGGAACTGCTCGCGCGCATCCGCGCGCTGCGGCGTGCCGGAAGGGCGATAGGTGTTGCGCACCTGGTCATTCCGATACGCCACGCCGTGGCGATGCGTCTCGTCGTGTCGCCAGACGTTGTTGTTGATCTGCGCCCGGTTGACGTTGATGTTGTTGTAGCGGTTGACGTTGACGTTCACGTTGCCGCGCCCCCAGCCGGGCGAGGCCCAGCCCCAGAGCGAGCCCACCAGCGCCACGCCGCCGGCGAAGGCCATGCCGGTCAGCAGCGCATTGCCGATGCCCCAGGACGGCGGTGGCGGATAATAGGTTGGCGGGTAGGACGCATAGGGCCAGGTGCCGTAGACGACATTCGGGTTGTAGGCGGGCACATAGACCGTCTCCGGCTGCGTCGGCTCGATGACGATCATCTGCGGCGGCGGCGCCACCACCGGCGCAACCGCGCCCGGCGCCGGCGCGGCGACGACATTGGTCGTCACGTTCACCGTCTGCTGCGGCCCGCTCTGCAGCGTGCCGGCGGCATGGGCGCGCCCGCGCAGCACCTGCACGGCGTTCAGCACGTCTTCCTGCTGCCCGAGCAGCGCATCGCCCACCTGCTGCGTCCAGTCGAGCTGGTCGCTCATCATCGTCAGCACGTCCGGGAACGGCACCAGCGACTTGACGGAGGGATCCCAGCTCTGCGCCTCCAGCGCCTTCGCCAAATCCTCCCCCTTGAGCTGGGCGTTGTTCCCCTGCCCGACCCAGCGCTGTGCCTGAACCACCTCCAGCGGATAGGTGGACGCCATCAGCACCTGCATCAGCAGGCTGTCGGGATAGAGCGCGATCGGCGCCAGCAGCGCCTCGAGCTGGCCCTGGTCGAGGCGGTCGTTCTGCCCCGCCTGCGTGGGCTGCGCGGCCGGCTGCGGCGCGGGCGCCGCCGTCTGCGCCAGGGCCGTGCCCGGTGGATGGGTGCAGACCGCGCCGCCGAAGCCGGCCGCGACGAGCAGCAGCAGCGTGGGACGCCAGGGACCGCTGCGCCCGCCCATACCACGCTTCATCGCTGTCCTCCCCCAACCGGCACCACGGTTGCCCGCGCCGCTTCGGCGTTCTGGAGCAGTTCGCGCAGCCCGAGCCCCCAGGAGGCGACGCACCGCAGGAACGGCATGAGCGGCACGTCCAGCACTCTGACCCTGTCGGCCGTGAAAAGATAGACGGCGCCGGACATCGCCCCCGGTGAGCCAGGGACGAAGACAACGAGACGCCCGTCGGCGAGTTCGTCCATCACCAGCGCGGGGCACTCGCCCTCCTCGATGCTGGCAAGCGCGGGGCGCGGCCGGCGACCTTCTTCCGCGGTCAGGCCTTCGCCGAGCATCGCCTTGGCCAGGCGATAGCCGGGTATGCGCTCGAACAGCAGGCGATCGGCGTTGCGCCGCAGCGCGGCGCCCATGGCGGAGCGCACGAGCAGCCCGACCGCCAGGCACAGCACCACCAGCAGCGCGACCGCCCCGACCAGCGGATGCACGAATTGCGACGAGAGCGGATCGGCGGCGTCGCGCAGCCGCGCCACGATCCCGATCACCAGCAGCGCGAGCGCGCCCAGCGGCAGCACCACCAGCGCCCCATCCAGCAGGGCGCGGCGCAGCTGCCTCATCGGCCGCGCGCCGGCTGCACGCTGATCGCCAGCGCCTCGACCCAGGTGACATCCACCTCGTCGCCCGGCCGCAGGCCGGCGACATACTCCCGCACCCGCGGATCCTGCGGCACCAGGGATCGCACGCCGGCCGGCCCCTCGAAAGTGACGCGCCCATCGGCGGGATTCACGGAGACGATCCTCACCCGCACGCGCAGCGCCTCGCCAGCCACCGCGCCGGGCCGCTGGCCGGGCTCGGCCCGACCGGCGCCCGTCACGGCCTGCGGCTCCGCCGTGCTGCCGGGCGGCGCCATCTCCAGCAGCAGCGCGTCGCGATACTCCACCACCACGCGGTCCCCCGCGCGCACCTGCGCCAGGTTGCGCACCTCAGGCCCGGCGGTGATGGTGGCGAGCCGGCCGTCCTGCGCGCGCAGCACCACCTGGCGCGTCGCCTGGTCCACGCTCTGCACCGTCGCCGCGCCGCGCACCACGCGCTCCCGCGCGAAGGGTTCCGCCGCCGTGGGCGCTGCCGGCGTGGGTTGCGGCGCCGCGGTCTGCGCCAGCGCGGGCTGCGCGAGCAGCAGCGCGCCGAGCGCCGCGGCGAGATGGCGTCCTGACATGGCCTTCCTCCTGGTGTCTTGCGTCACGCGTCGCCGGGGAACACGCGGCGCCAATCCTGCCGCATGGAGATCACCGACCAGCCGCGCTGCGGTGCCTCGTCCAGCGCCTTGGCGAGCCGGCCGACATGGCTCTCCCGGTCATAGGCGTATTCGCGCTCCGCATCGTCGTGGCGGAGGATCATGCCGAGGCGGCGCCCGGCGCCTTCCGTGGTGTATCGCAGCATCTCATGGTCGCCATCCGAATTGCCGAAGGCGGCGATGGGCCGCTGCCCGATGTGCCGCGCGATGCCCACGGGCTTGCCGGGGCCGTCATCCACGAAGTCGAGGCGCGGCTCGCGCGTCAGCGTGATGCGGCCATCCTGCTCGCCGGGCTTCAGCGCGAAGGTCGAGCCGATGACCCGGTGCGGCGGGATGCCGTAGGTCCCGGCCGAGAAGGCGCGGATGAACTCGACGCCGCCGCCCGAGACGATGAAGCTGGTGAAGCCGTTCGCGCCCAGGAAGGCCAGCACCTCCAGCATCGGCTGGTAGACCAGTTCCGTGTAGGGCCGGCGCCAGCGCGCATCGCGCGCCGTGGCGAGCCATGCGGACGCGAGGCGCTGGAATTCCTCGGGCGTGTTGCCAGCCTGCGCCGCGCCGGCGAGCTTCAGCAGCGCCTCCATCCCGCCGCGCGCGGCTTCCTGCAGATTGCCCGCGATCGCGGCCCGGAAGGTGGGGTCCTCCTGCCATTGTGGGTTCCGCGGCGCCAATTCGCGGATACGGTCCAGGATGAAGAACAGCTGCGTGTAGGCCGGCTGCTCGACCCAGAGCGTGCCGTCATTGTCGAAGACGGCGATGCGCGCCGCGGGCGGCACGAAGGCCTCGCCGCCCTCGCGCGTCACGGCGGCGACGAAGTCGCGCAGTGCCTGCTTGCGTGGACCTTCGCGCCAGGAGGGCAGCGGGTCCGTGGCGGGCTGCGCGCGTGGCGCCGCCGCGCCCGTCGTGGCCAGAAGCAGGCCGAGCGCCGCGCGCCGCGGCAACACGCTCGTCATGCGACGCCTCCTTCCCCGCCCGGGTGCCGGCAGGCGGGCGGGGGGAACCGCCCGCCTGCCACGAGGCAGCCGCCCTGGGGGGCAAGGCGACTGCCCGGCATCATCCTTCGCGTCCCGTCACTCGGCCGCGCGGATCTCGGCGCCACGCGGCGCGCCCTCGATATCGGCCTCGCGGTCCGGCGACAGGCTGCGATAGACCAAGCCGGCGAGCACCGCGCCCGCGATCGGCGCGATCCAGAACAGCCAGAGCTGCGCCAGCGCCCAGCCGCCCACGAAGATCGCGGGGCCCGTGCTGCGCGCGGGATTCACGCTGGTGTTGGTCACCGGGATGCTGATCAGGTGGATCAGCGTCAGGCAGAGGCCGATCGCGATCGGCGCGAAGCCCGCCGGCGCCCTGCCATGCGTCGCGCCGAGGATGACGAAGAGGAAGAAGAAGGTCATCGCCACCTCGGTGACGAGCCCCGACATCATCCCGTACTTGCCCGGCGAATGATCGCCATAGCCGTTGGAGGCGAAGCCGGCGGAGAGATCGAAGCCCGCCTTGCCGCTGGCGATCAGGTAGAGGATCGCGGCGCCGGCGACGGCGCCGGCGACCTGCGCGACGATGTAGGGCACCGCCTCGCCGGCCGGGAAGCGCCCGCCGGCCACCAGCCCGAGCGTCACGGCCGGGTTCAGGTGGCAGCCGGAGATATGGCCGATGGCGTAGGCCATCGTCAGCACCGTCAGGCCGAAGGCGAGGGAGACGCCGAGCAGCCCGATCCCCACCTCGGGGAAGGCCGCCGCCAGCACGGCGGAGCCGCAGCCGCCGAGCACGAGCCACAGGGTGCCGATGAACTCGGCCGTGAGTTTCGCTTGCATGATGACGTCTCGTTCCTGGGTCGGTCAGCCGTGCCGCCGCGCATCCGCCGGCGGCACGGCCGGGGTTCAGCGGCCGCTCGCGCCCTGGCGCAGCCGCGCCATCGCATCGCCGAGGCCGAAGCTTCCCGGCGCCTGGCGGGGCGGGAACTGCTCGAAGGTCGCCAGGAAGCGCCCGACGATGGCCTGGGCCGGCACCAGCGCGAAGGCATGCTCGATGCGCCAGCGGCCGTAGTCGATCGATTCGTCGGCGCGCTCATAGGGATCGCTGCGCAGGTTGTAGAGCTGCGGGAAGCGCAGCGTGGTGAAGGGCCGCTCCCACACATGCAGGCCGTGCGCCTCCTGGATCATGAAGTGGATCTTCCACTGGTCCAGGCGCAGCGCCGCGAGGTCGCCGTCATCGGTGAAGTAGAACATCTCCCGCCGCGCGCCGTCCCCGGTCTTCGTCAGCAGCGGCAGCTGGTTGTAGCCGTCGAGATGCACCTTGTAGGTGCGCCGCCCGGCCTGGTGGCCGTCCAGCAGCTTCTGCTTGATCTCCGGCTCGCCCGCGGCGGCGAGCAGCGTCGGCAGCCAGTCCTGGTGGGAGAAGATGTCGTTGATCACCTGCCCGGCCGGGATGCGCCCCGGCCAGCGCACCAGCGACGGCACGCGGAAGCCGCCTTCCCAGGCCGTCGCCTTCTCGCCGCGGAAGGGCGTGGCGCCGCCATCGGGCCAGGACATCACCTCGGCGCCGTTGTCGGTCGAGTAGAGGACGATGGTGTTCTCGGCGATGCCGAGGTCGTCTAGCTTCTTCAGCAGCTGCCCGACATGCCCGTCATGCTCGACCATGCCGTCCGGATAGACGCCGAGGCCCGTGACGCCGCGGCTCGCTTCCTTCAGCCGCGTCCAGATGTGCATGCGCGTCGAGTTGAACCAGGTGAAGAACGGCTTCCCGTCGCGATGGGCGCGATCCATGAAGTCGAGCGCGCCGGTGAGGAACTCCTCGTCCACCGTCTCCATGCGCTGCTTCGTCAGCGGCCCGGTGTTCTCGATGCGCTGCGTGCCGTCCGGGTTCGCCCAGGACTTCAGCACGCCGCGCGGGCCGAAGCGGCGGCGGAATTCGGGGTTGCGCGGATAGTCCGGGTTCTCCGGCTCGTCCTCCGCATTCAGGTGATAGAGGCTGCCGAAGAACTCGTCGAAGCCGTGCATGGTCGGCAGGTGTTCGTCGCGGTCGCCGAGGTGGTTCTTGCCGAACTGCCCGGTGACGTAGCCGAGCGGCTTGAGCAGCCCGGCGATCGTCGGGTCCTCGGCGCGCATCCCCTCGGTCGCGCCGGGCAGGCCGACCTTGGAGAGGCCCGTGCGAACGGGGCTCTGCCCGGTGATGAAGGCGGAGCGCCCGGCGGTGCAGGAATTCTCGCCATAGGCGTCGGTGAACATCGCGCCCTCGCGCGCGATGCGGTCGATGTTGGGCGTGCGGTAGCCCATCATGCCCATGTTGTAGCAGGACGGGTTCGACCACCCCACGTCGTCGCCCCAGATCACCAGGATGTTCGGCCGCCCCTGCGGCGCGCGCGCGCCCGGCGCGGGAGAAGCCGGCGCCTGCTGCGCCTGGGCGAGGCGCGTGCCAGCCGCCGCGGTCGCGGCGAGCCCGGCGGCGCCGCCGAGAAGCATGTCGCGGCGCGAACGGCCGCCCGTGGTCTGGCTCATCGTGTTCTCCCTCAAGCCTGGTTCGAGACGTCGCGGCGGATGCAGCGAAAGCCGATATGGCTCATGCCCGTGTCCACCATCTGCGCGTGGCGCGCCGCGGGGCGGTAGCGCCGGCAATAGGACGGCGCGCAGAGGAAGCTGCCGCCCTTCACCACCTTGCGCGGGATGCGGATTGCCGGCTGCGCCGGGTCGTAGCTGAACTCCATGCGCGGGCCGCGCGGGTCGAGCGGCGCACAGCAGGGCTTCGTCGGGTCGGCCTCGTGCCGGGTGGACCACCAGTCGGTCGTCCATTCCCAGACATTGCCCGCCATGTCCGACAGGCCGTAGCCGTTCGGCGGATAGCTGCCGACCGGCGCGGTCCGCTCGAAGCCGTCGGCGGCGAAGTTCCGCCAGGGAAACGGCCCCTGCCAGGTGTTGGCCATGTGCACGCCGTCCGGCGTCAGCTCCTCGCCCCAGACGAACTCCGCCGCTTCGAGCCCGCCGCGCGCGGCGAATTCCCACTCGGCCTCGGTCGGCAGTTCCTTTCCGGCCCAGCGCGCATAGGCCTCGGCATCCTCGAAGGCGATCTGCACCACGGGATGCGCTTCGCGCCCCTCGACCGTGCTGCCCGGACCCTCCGGCTGGCGCCAGTTCGCGCCGGGCGTCCAGTGCCACCAGTTGGTCATGTCGCGCGTGTCCACCGGCCCCTCCGTCATGCGGAAGACCAGGGCGCCGGGCACGAGCATCAGCGGATCGGCGCCCGGATACATCGCCGGGTCGAGCGGCCGTTCGGCGACCGTCACATGGCCCGTTGCGGCCACGAAGCGGGCGAACTCGGCGTTGGTGACGGCGGTCCGGTCCATCCAGAAGCCGCTGACCCGGACGGCATGCGCCGGCCGTTCCTCCGGATAATGGCGGTCGGAGCCCATCAGGAAGGTGCCGCCGGGAATGGCGACCATGCCCGCGGGCGCGCGCGACTCGAGCGTCGCCATGCGTCCTGCCGCCTCCCTTCCCATGGGTCCCCGCCTGTTCGTTCCCGAAAGCCATTGCCATGGGCGCGCGCTTATCGGCCAATGCCGTGTCGGCAATCTTCGCTTGCCGGGGGAGGCATATGCTCGAGGTGCGGGACCTGCGGCTTGTGCAGGCGATCGGGGAGCACGGCAGCCTGGTCAGGGCGGCGCGCGTCCTGAACACCACGCAGCCGGCGCTGACCCGCAGCCTCGCCGCGCTGGAGGCGAAGCTGAAGGGCCGGCTGTTCGAGCGCAGCCCGCGCGGCGCCATCGCCACGGATCTCGGTCGCGCCGTGCTTGCCGACGCGCAGGAGATGCTGGGCCGGCTCGAACGCCTGGACCGCTACCTGGCGGAGGTGCGCGGCGACCAGGTGCGCGACCTCTCCATCCATGCGGGCGCCTATCTGGCGGAGACGCTCGCCATGACCGCCGCGGCGCGGATGCTGCCGCTCTACCCCCGCGTGCGGTTGCGCGTGAACTCGGTGAACTGGGCCGACGTAGCCCGCGGCCTGCACGACCGGGAAGCGCCGATCGGCCTGGTGGACCGGCGCGGGATCGAGGACGATCCCGGCCTGGAGGTGGAGCCCCTGCAGCCGCAGCCCGGCGTCTTCGTCGTCCGCCCGGGCCATCCGCTGACGATGCAGCGCGGCCTCAGCCTGCCCGACATCCTCTCCTATCCGATGATCTTCATCGGCCGCGTGCCGACCGCCGTGCAGGCGCCGATGGCGGTGGCGCGCGAGCAGGCCCGCGTGCGCGGCACCATGCACCCGGCCTTTCCCGCGCTGGTGCAGGAAAGCCCGACCGTGGCCCTGGCCGCGGTGCGCCAGTCCGATGCGGTGGCTCCGATGACGCTGCCGCTGGCGCTGCCGGCGCTGCAGGCCGGCCAGGTCGTCGCCCTGCCCTGGCGGGAGCCCTGGGTCTCGCTGCACCCGGTCGTCCTTCGCCTGCGCCGCCGCCATCTGGGCGAGGCGGAGCAGGCCTTCCTCGACCTGCTGCGCGGCGTGGACCGGGAGTTCGAGCAGGCGGCGCGCGACTGGTGCGCGGCGCAGGGCCTGTCGCCCGACTGCGGCTGACGCAGTAGCCTTAGCCCATGCAGGTGCTGACGCTGCTCGACTGGCTGGCGCTCGCGGTCTTCGCCGCCTGCTGGATCGGCTATGCGACCGTGGTGGACCGCGTGCCGGCGATCCGGGCACGCAGCGTGATCGCCGCCATGGACGCGCACCGCCGCCGCTGGATGCTGGCGGCGCTGGCGCGCGAGAACCGCATCGCCGACATCGCGGCGATCGGCAACCTGATGCAGTCCACCGGCTTCCTGGCCACCACCTCCATCCTGATCCTGGGCGGCCTGGTGGCGCTGCTCGGCGCATCGGACATGGGGCGGCGCGTCATCGCGGTGCTGCCCTGGTCCGCGGTGCCCGACGAGGTCGCCTGGGAGATCAAGATCGCCCTGCTGCTGGTGATCTTCGTCAACGCCTTCTTCGAGCTGACCTGGGCGCTGCGCCAGTTCAACTACGGCTCCATCCTGCTCGGCGCCATGCCGCATGCGCCGGAGAGCGCGGCGGCCCAGGCCGAAGCCGAGGCGACGGCCCGCGTGCTGAACCGCGCCGCACGGCATTTCACCACGGGCCTGCGCAGCTACTATTTCGGGCTGGCGGCGCTGGCCTGGATCGTGCATCCCCTGGCGCTGGCGCTGGCGAGCCTGCTGGTGCTGCGCGAGCTGCACCGTCGCGAGTTCCGATCGGAAGTGCGCGCGGCGCTGCGGGCGGCGGGCTGAGTCTTGCGGATGGGCGGGCCGATTCAGACCTTCGGGCCTGACGGCCCTTCGGTCATCGGGCCGCCTCAGCGCCGCGCCAGCAGTTCCGCCAGGCGGTCGAGGGGCAGGGCGCGGCCGGTGACGCGACGGCCTCCGATGCGGCTTTCCACCGTGGTCGCCATGGTCAGCGCGTTCAGCACCGCCTCCTCCGTCGCTTCGATGGCCGCGACGAAAAGCGGCGAGACGCGGTCATTCGGCCACTCCGCATAGCGCGCCTCCGCGGCCCGCTTCTCCGGCGCGCGGATCACCTCGGGATGCGTCGCGAAGGCGATGGCGTAGTCGCCCGAGCCGTCGCTGAACGCCGCGCCCGTCCGCGCGATGCCCGCCATGGCGCGCCGTGCGAGGCGCTGCAGGTTGCGGTCCGACAGCGGCGCGTCGGTCGCGACCACCACCACCACGGAGCCATCCGCATCGGCCTGTTGCGCGACATGGTCAGCCAGGAAGTATCTGCCGAGCAGCCGGCCGACGGGCACGCCGTCCATCACCAGCGCGCCACCGTAATTCGCCTGCACGAGCGCCCCCACCGTCCAGCCGCCGAGCGCCGGCGGCAGCACGCGGGACGCCGTGCCGATGCCGCCTTTCCACCCGAAGGCCATGGTGCCCGTGCCGGCGCCGACGCTGCCTTCAGCGACCGGCCCCGGGGCCGCGATCGCCAGCGCATCGCGCATCTCGGCCGCGCCGATCCCGCGGGCGCGGATGTCGTTGAGGCGCCCGTCATTGGTCTCGCCCACCACGGCGTTCACGCTGCGCACGGCCTCGTTGCCGGGCTGCGCCAGCGTCCAGTCCACCAGCGCCTCCACCGCGCGGCCGACGGCCAGCGTGTTGGTCAGCAGGATCGGCGTCTCCAGCTCGCCGAGTTCCTGGACCTGCGTCACCCCGGCCATCTTGCCGAAGCCGTTCATCGCGAAGACGCCCGCCGGCACACGGTGCGCGAAGGGATTTTGCGCGTGCGGCAGGATGGCGGTGACGCCGGTGCGCGTGCCCTCCCCCGCGATCACCGTCACCTGCCCGACGCGCACACCCGCGACATCCGTGATCGCATTGAGCGGGCCGGGCGGCAGGATGCCGGGAGCAAGGCCGAGCTCGCGCGCGCGGCGGCGGTGTTCCGTCATGCGCCTCGCCTCAATGCACCGGAAGCCGGCGGCCGGGGATCGGCGCCTCCGCATCCAGCGCGCAGAGCGCCTCCACCAGCTTTGCCGGCGGCGTCACGCTGCCGGGCTCGACCGTGCAGCGCTGCGCGGCCGGAAGCTCCGGGTCGAGCCGGCGCGTCAGGGTGAAGGCACGATCCAGCGCGCCGTCGCCGCCGAAGCGGTGGAACACATGCTCCACCGCGCAGCAGCCGCTGCGCGCCGTTGCGACGAGATGACCGGCGGGATCGAGCGTGAAGGTGGCGCCCGAGACCTCGCCGGCCGCCACGAAGCGCGAGCGCCAAGGCTGCATCCGCCACAGCGCGAAGGCGGTGTTCGCCCCGCCGGCGATCAGCGGCAGCCAGAGATCGGCCGCGCCGTCCTGGTCGGCGTCGAGTGCGCGGGGCGGCGCATCCGGCGCATCGGTCGGCACCGCGAAGCGCTGCCGCTCCACCCCGCCGGTGTCGAGCACGCGCACCTGCCAGGCGCCGTCCTGCGCCTCGACATGCAGGATCAGCGGCCGGGACCGCGGCCGCTCCGCGCGCAGCACGATCTCGGCGGCGTCGGCGCCGGCGGGCAGCGCTGCCAGCACGGCGAGCGCCGCCACCCGGATCGCGCCGTGAAGACGCGTAAGACGCGGCCTAGGCCGCGACGCCATGCGCCAGCGTCTCGCGCACAGCGGACAGCGCCTCGGCCGCCTTGTCGGCATCGGGGCCGCCGGCCTGCGCCATCTCCGGCCGCCCACCGCCACCCTTGCCGCCGACCGCGGCCGCCGCGGCGCGCACGAGCGAGACGGCATCCGCCCTGCCCTTCGCGCCCTCGCCGAGCCCCGCGACGATGCTCGCCTTGCCGCCTTCGCTGCTCACCAGCACCACGACATCCGCCGTGCCGCCCTTGAGGATCGCCTCGGCCAGGCCCTTCAGGTCGCGCGCCGGCACCTCGCCCACATCGCGCAGCGCCACGCGCAGCCCGCCGATGGTCTCCACCTCCGCCGCCGCGCCGCCGGTCGCGAGCTTCTTGCGCAGGTCGGAGACCTCGCGCTCCAGCTTGCGGCGCTCCTCCACCAGCGCGGCGATGCGGTCCGCCAGTTCCTGCGGCCGCACCTTCAGCGCCGCGGCGGCCTCGTTCAGCTGGCGGTCGCGCTCTTCCAGCAGCTTCAGCGCGCTCTCGCCGGTTACCGCCTCGACGCGGCGAACGCCGGCGCTGACCGCGCCCTCGCTGACGATCCGGAACAGGCCGATGTCGCCGGTGCGGCGCACATGCGTGCCGCCGCAGAGCTCGAGCGAATAGACGCCGTGCTTCTCTGCGGCCGCCTCGTCATGGCCCATGCCGACGACGCGCACCTCCTCGCCGTATTTCTCGCCGAACAGCGCCATCGCGCCGGCGGCGACGGCCTGCTCCGGCGTCATCAGCCGCGTCGTCACCTCGGCATTCTCGCGCACGCGGGCGTTCACCTCGGCCTCGACCCAGGCCAGGTCCTCGTCCGTCATCGGCGCGTTGTGCGAGACGTCGAAGCGCAGCCGGTCCGGCGCGTTCAGCGAGCCCTTCTGGCTCACATGCGTCCCCAGCCGCCGCCGCAGCGCCTCATGCAGCAGATGCGTCGCGGAGTGGTGCGACCGGATCGCGGTGCGGCGGGCATGGTCCACCTCGGCCTGCACCGCGAGGCCGACCTTCGCCTCGCCATGCGCGACCTGGCCGTAATGCACGATCAGGTCGCCCAGCTTCTTCTGCGTGTCGCGGACATTGATCCGCGCCGCCTCGCCGGCGGAGATCAGGCCGGTGTCGCCCACCTGGCCGCCGCTCTCGGCGTAGAAGGGCGTCTGGTTCAGCACGACCGCGACCTCGGCGCCGACGGGCGCGCTGTCCACCACCTGACCGTCGCGCACGATGGCGAGGATCTCGCCCTCCGCCGTCTCGGTCGAGTAGCCGAGGAATTCCGTCGCGCCGACCTTCTCCTTGAGGTCGAACCAGAGGGTTTCGGTGGCCGCCTCGCCCGAGCCCGCCCAGGCCGCGCGGGCGCGCTTCTTCTGCTCGGCCATTGCCGCCTCGAAGCCGGCGACGTCCACGCTCTTGCCCTCGCCGCGCAGCGCGTCCTGCGTCAGGTCCAGCGGGAAGCCATAGGTGTCGTAGAGGCGGAAGGCCACCTCGCCCGGCAGCACGCCCCTGTCGCCGAGCCGCGCCGTCTCCTCCGCCAGCAGGCCGAGGCCGCGGGCGAGCAGGCTGCGGAAGCGGCCTTCCTCGAGCTTCAGCGTCTCGACGATCAGCTTCTCCGCGCGCACCAGTTCCGGATAGGCGGCGCCCATCTGGCGGATCAGCGCGGGCACCAGGCGATAGAGCAGCGGGTCCTGCGAGCCCATCATGTGCGCATGGCGCATGGCGCGGCGCATGATCCGGCGCAGGACATAGCCGCGCCCCTCGTTGGACGGCAGCACCCCATCCGCAACCAGGAAGGACGATGCCCGCAGGTGGTCCGCCACCACACGGTGGCTGGCCCGCCACTTGCCGTCCGGGTCCTGCCCGGTCGCCTCGGCGCTGGCCAGGATGATCGCGCGCAGCGTGTCCGTGTCGTAATTGTCGTGCTTGCCCTGCAGGATCGCCGCGAAGCGCTCCAGCCCCATGCCCGTGTCGATCGAGGGCTTGGGCAGCGCCACGCGCGTGCCGGGCGGCCCTTCCTCATACTGCATGAAGACCAGGTTCCAGATCTCGATGAAGCGGTCGCCGTCCTGGTCCTCGGAGCCAGGCGGGCCGCCGGCGATCTTGTCGCCATGGTCGAAGAAGATCTCGGAGCACGGGCCGCAGGGGCCGGTGTCGCCCATGCGCCAGAAATTGTCGCTGGTCGGGATGCGGATGATGCGGCTTTCGGACAAACCCGCGATCTTCTTCCAATAGGCGGGCGCCTCCTCGTCCTCCGAGTAGACGGTGACCAGAAGCCGGTCCTTCGGCAGGGCGAAATCCTTGGTCAGCAGCTCCCAGGCATGATGGATGGCCTGTTCCTTGAAGTAGTCGCCGAAGCTGAAATTCCCCAGCATCTCGAAGAAGGTGTGGTGGCGGGCGGTATAGCCCACATTGTCCAGGTCGTTGTGCTTGCCGCCGGCACGGACGCATTTCTGCGCCGTGGTCGCGCGCACATAGGGGCGCTTCTCCTGCCCGGTGAAGACATTCTTGAACTGCACCATGCCGGAATTCGCGAACATCAGTGTCGGGTCGTTGCGCGGCACCAGCGGCGAGCTGTCCACCACCTCGTGCCCATTGCGGCGGAAGTAGTCGAGGAAGGTGGCGCGGATGTCGTTGCTGCTGGTCATGGCCTTGGTTCGCCGAAGTCTCTTGCCCGGGGAAAAGCCGCTTCCACTAGCGCGCAGTGCTGCCCCCGTCGAGGGCCGGCGCGCCGGAACCCGCCCCCGTGCCCGCCCGTTCGGGACCTGCCACCACCCCACCACAGGGACGACCGCCATGGCCGAGGACTTCAAGTCGCTGATGGGCGAACTGCTTCAGGACACCTACAGCGCCGAGACGCAATTGCTGGACGCATTGCCCGACATGGCAGACGCCGCCTCCACCCCGGCGCTTCGGGACGCCTTCGAGGAGCATCTCGAGATCACCCAGCGCCAGGTCGAGCGGCTGGAGAAGGTTGCGGAGATGCTGGGCTGCGACCCGGAGGGCGAGGAATGCGAGGCGATGGAGGGCCTGGTCGCGGAGGCCGAGGAGATCGTGGACGAGCACGAGGAAGGCCCGGTGCGCGACGCCGCGCTGATCTCCGCCGCGCAGAAGGTCGAGCACTACGAGATCGCGGCCTACGGCACCCTCTGCGCCATGGCGAAGGCCGCCGGCATGCAGGAGGCCGCCGACTTGCTGGCCCAGACGCTCAAGGAGGAGAAGGACACCGACGAGCGCCTGACCGAGATCGCCGAACAGCACGTCAACCCGGCCGCCCTGCGCGGCAAGGCGGCGAACGACCCGGCGAAGCGGAGCAAGGGCAGCGCGGCGTGAGGTAGGGCGTGTGTGCGGGGGCGCTGCCCCCGTGCCCCCGCCGGGGAGCTTTAAGCTCCCCGGACCCCCACATTCGTATTGAACGCAGAAGGAGGAGGGGGCCAAGGCCCCCTCCTCCTTCTGCGTTAAACGGACGCCGGTCCAGGAAGCTCAGCTTCCTGGTGGGGGTGCAGGGGGCAAAGCCCCCTGCAGACCGTCCCTCACTCCGCCGCGGCGGCCTCCGCTTCCTCGCCGGCCAGCATCGCGTTGGCGAGGCCCGCCGCCTGGTCGCGGATGCGCTTCTCGACGCTGGCCGCCACCTCCGGGTTGTCGCGCATGAACTGCTTGGCGTTCTCCCGCCCCTGCCCGATCCGCTGGCTGTCGCAGGAAAACCAGGCGCCCGACTTCTCGACGATGCCGGCCTTCACCCCGAGGTCGATCAGCTCGCCGACCTTGGAGATGCCTTCGCCATACATGATGTCGAAATCCACCTGGCGGAACGGCGGCGCCATCTTGTTCTTCACCACCTTCACGCGCGTCTGGTTGCCCGTGGTGGTGTCGCGCTCCTTGATGGAGCCGATGCGCCGGATCTCCATGCGGACGCTGGCGTAGAACTTCAGCGCGTTGCCGCCCGTGGTCGTCTCCGGGTTGCCGAACATCACGCCGATCTTGAGCCGGATCTGGTTCAGGAAGATCAGCAGCGTGTTGGAGCGGGCGACGCTGCCGGTCAGCTTGCGCAGCGCCTGGCTCATCAGCCGGGCATGCAGGCCGACATGGCTGTCGCCCATCTCGCCCTCCAGCTCCGCGCGCGGCACCAGCGCGGCGACGCTGTCCACCACCAGCACATCCACCGCGCCCGAGCGCACCAGCGTGTCGCAGATCTCGAGCGCCTGCTCGCCGGCATCGGGCTGGCTGATCAGCAGGTTGTCCACGTCCACGCCGAGCTTGCGGGCATAGCCCGGGTCGAGCGCATGCTCGGCATCGATGAAGGCGCAGGTGCCGCCCTTCTTCTGCGCCTCCGCGATGGCATGCAGCGCCAGCGTCGTCTTGCCCGAGCTCTCCGGGCCGTAGATCTCCACGATCCGGCCCTTCGGCAGCCCGCCGATGCCGAGTGCCAGGTCCAGCCCCAGCGAGCCGGTGGAGACGACCTCCACCTCCGCATCGGCGGCCTTCGTGCCCATGCGCATGATCGAGCCCTTGCCGAATGCCCGCTCGATCTGGCTCAGCGCGGCATCCAGCGCCTTCGTCTTGTCCATGGGGTCGCGCCCTCTCCGACGTCCTGTCTCAACCCACGGGCGCAACCGCCGGGCGAATCACCACCCTGCGGTCATGCCTGCGGCAAACATGCCCGATCGGTTGCGGGGACACCACGGGGTTCCGCAACCGGCCGGTAGCCGGGCGGCACTATGGCCCAGGTGGATGGGCCCGACAAGAACATTTAGGAAACTTCGGCGTGCGTCCTCGGCAGGATGGAGCGCAGTTCCGCCACGAGGTCGGCCAGACCGTAGGGCTTCGGCAGCAGCTTGAGACGCTCCGCCTCGAGGTCCCGGCCCAGCGCCACCTCGGCATAGCCCGAGACGAGCAGCACCGGCAGGTCGGGGTCGCGCTCGCGCAGGCGGGACGCCAGGGCGAGGCCGTCCATGCCAGGCATCACCACATCCGAGACCAGCGCCATCGGCTTCGGGCCGCCCTGCTCGAGCAGGTCCAGTGCATCCTCCGCCGAGGCGGCGCTCAACACATCGAATCCGGCCCGGCGCAGGGCGCGCTCGGCCAGCTTCAGCAGCGGTGCCTCGTCCTCCACCAGCAGCACCGGCGCGGCACTCGGCATCGCGGGCTTCGGCTGCGGGAGAGAAACCGGCGGCACTGGCGCCGCGGCCGGCGACGCGGCCGGAATCGCATCCGCAGCGCCCTCATGCCGCGGCAGCCATATGCGGAAGGTGGTGCCCTCGCCGAGCCGGCTCTCGGCCGCGATGAAGCCGCCCGACTGCCGCACGATGCCGTGCACCGTGGCGAGCCCGAGCCCGCTGCCGCCCTGCTCCCGCTTCGTGGTGAAGAAGGGGTCGAAGATCCGCGGCAGGATGTCGGCCGGGATGCCGGCGCCGCTGTCGCTCACTTCCAGCACCGCATAGCGGCCGGGCGGCAGTTCCTCCTGCTGCAGCGGCTCGGGCTGCAGCACCACGGCATGGCGGGTCGCAATGCGCAGCGCGCCGCCATCCGGCATCGCGTCGCGCGCGTTCAGCGCCAGGTTCATGATCACCTGGTCGAGCTGCGTCGGGTCGATCCGCACGCGTCGCCCCGGCTCCTCGAGATCCACCGCGAGGCGGATGCGGCTGCCGAGCAGGCGTTGCAGCAACCCGGCCATGGCGGAGACGGCGGCGTTCAGCTCCACCACCCGCGGGTTCAGCGCCTGCTGTCGCGCGAAGGCGAGCAGTTGCCGCACCAGAGCCGCGCCGCGGCCGGCGCTTTCCATCACCTGGCGGAGTTCCGGCGCGGCGTCGCAATCCGGGTCGCGGGCCAGGGCGGCCTCGGCGCTGCCCGAGATGGCGGTCAGCAGGTTGTTGAAGTCGTGGGCGATGCCGCCCGCCAGCGCGCCGACCGCCTGCAGCCTGGCGGCCGCGGCGTTCTGGGCGTTCTGCTCGGCGGTCGCGACGGGCGCGACGCGCAGCAGCGCCCCGTTCTCGCGCAGGCGGCGGCGCTCGATCTGCACTTGCGGCGAGCCCGCGCTGGCCAGCGCGGCCTCGACCCGCCGTCCCGCATCGAGCGCGGCGGCGGCAGCGTCGCGCATGTCGGGCGCGATCAGCCCGGCCATCGCCATGCCGGGGCGCAGCGGCAGCGTCGGGCCGCAGATCCGCGCCAGTTCCGGGTTCCAGGCCATCAGCCGGTCGGAGGGATCGAGCAGGGCGAGGCCGGGCGACGCGGCCTCCAGCACCGCGCAGAGCGCGGGATCCAGCTCGCCCTTCGGAAGGCGGCTCCGCAACAGGGCTTCGAGCCCGCCCCAGCGCGGTTCAGCCATCGGCATCCCCCTGTCCAGCGCAACATCACGCTTCAGTGACCCTGCACATGCATTCGGGTGTCTCGTCAAGCGCGTCTCGCCCCATCCCGTGCAACAAGTTGTTCGTCACCGCGCCTGCGGCGCCATACGAATGCAATGATCTCGGCGACCGCCTGGTAATGCTCCGCTGGAATCTCGGCGCCGAGTTCCAGCCTGTGCAGGGCACGCGCGAGCGGAGGATTGCTGACAATCGGCACGGCAGCTGCCTCGGCCCGCGCGCGGATACGCGCGGCCAGCTCGTCCACGCCCTTCGCCACGACCTTCGGCGCCGCCTCTCCCTCGGCATAGGCCAGCGCCACCGCATAGTGTGTGGGGTTCGTAATCACAACCGCTGCGCGAGGAACCTCCGCCATCATGCGGTTGCGGGCGCGGCTCTCGCGCAGCTGCCGGCGGCGGGCGCGGAGATGCGGGTCGCCCTCGCTCTCCTTCATCTCGTCGCGCAGTTCCTGCCGCGTCATGCGCAGCTGGCGAAGGTGGTTGAACCGCACCCAGAGCAGGTCGAGCACCGCAAGGGCCGCGAAGGCGCCGAGCGCCGCGCCGACCAGCCGCCAGGATGCGTCCGCGGCTGCCTGCAGCATCCCGCCGGCCGGGGCGTGCAGCGCCGACTGCAACTCGGCCGGATCGCCGAGCGCAAACCAGAGCGCGACGCCCACGACGCCGATCTTCAACAGGCTGCGGAGGAATTCCGCGAGGCCCTCCGCCCCGAACAGCCGCCGCAGCCCCGCGAGCGGACTGATCTTGTCGAGCCGCGGCTCGAGCGCCTTGGCCGAGACCAGCCCGCGCGTCTGCAGCAGCGTCGCGGCACAGGCGCCGAGCGCCGCCGCACCGGCCACCGCCGCGACCAGCAGCAGCCCCTGCCAGCCGAGCAGCCGCGCCACCTCCAGCGGGTCTGCGCCATGCGCCTGCTCCAGCGTGGCGCGCATGGCCTTCAGCAGCTCGAGCCCGAGCGGCGGCAGCGCCAGCGCCACGGCCAGGCTGCCGGCCGCGAGCGCCGCGAAGCCCGCCGCCTCCCGCGACAGCGCCACCTGCCCCTGCTCGCGCGCCTTCTCGACACGCCGCGGTGTCGCGGCTTCCGAGCGGTCGGCGGGATCGGCGGCATCCTCCTCGGCCATCGCTCAGCGCGCCCCCGGCAGCGCCTGGAACGCATCGGCGAGGCTTTCCGCGAACACCGCCAGCAGCGGCGGCGCCAGCAGGGCCAGCAGAGCGATCCCGGCCAGGATCTGCCCCGGCACCGCGACGAAGAAGGTCTGCACCTGCGGCGCCAGCCGCGCGAGCAGGCCGAGCGAGAGGTTCAGCACGATCGCCGCGATCACGAAGGGCGCGGCCAGGCGCAGCGCCAGCGCGAGGGAGGCGGCGCCAGCCTCCGCCATCGCCTCGGCGGCCGCGCCGGCCGGCATCGGCGCGCCAGCGGGCAGCACCGCGTAGCTGTCCACCAGCGCGCGCAGCGCGATGGCATAGAGCCCCGTGCCGAGCACGAGGCAGGCTGCAATGAGCCCGAAGGCGCGGCCCAGCGCCGTGCTCTGGCCGCCGAGCTCGGGATCCGCGACCAGCAGGCCCTGCAGCCCGATCAGCGTGGCGATCGCCTGCCCCGCCATGGCGAGTGCCAGCGCGGCGATGCGCGCCAGCCCGCCGAGCCAGAGCCCGACCACGACCTCCTGCGCGATCAGCCCGGCTGCGCCCGCGCCATCGGCCGGCGCCGCCGGCAGGCCGGGTGCCAGCACCGGCAGCAACAGCGCCAGCAGCGCCAGCCCGAGCACGAGGCGGATGGTGGGCGAGACCTCCTGCTCGCCGAGGCCCGGCAGCAGCATCACCGCCGCGCCGATCCGCGCGAAGGCCAGCACCGCCTGGAAGGCCAGCGCCGGTAGCGACTGCAGCAGCGCGGCGTCCTCGGCCGTCATCGCACGCCGCCGAGCTCGATGGCGCGGTCGAACAGCGTCTCGGTCCAGCCGCGCATCGCGCCGACCGCGAAAGGGCCGAGCAGCAGCATCACAACCGCGCAGACTGCGAGCTTCGGCAGGAAGGCCAGCGTCGCCTCCTGCACCTGCGTCAGCGCCTGCAGCAGCGAGATGACAAGGCCGACGGCGAGCACCGCGAGCAGCGGGGGCCCCATGACCTGCAGCGAGACCCAGAGGGATTCGCGCAGCGCCTGCGCCAGCGCCTGCTCGGTGTCCACGGAGCTTTTCCCCGCCTGCGATGCCGCGCCGCCGTCAGATCGGCATGCGCATGACGTCCTGGTAGGCGGCGACGACGCGGTCGCGCACGGCGACCGCGGTCTGCAGCGTGAGCTCGGCGCGGGAGATCGCCAGCACTGCCTCCGTCACGCCGCCCTGGCCGAGCATGGCCGCGGTGGAGGCGGCCTCCGCGCTGCGGCCGATCTGCACGCCCTGCTCCATCGCCCGCTGCACCAGCGCGCCGAAGCCGCCGGTCGCCGCCTCCGCCGCGCCGACGGTGCCGCCGGCCGCCGCGCCCGAGGCGGCGCGATAGGCCGCGGCGGCGGTCGCGCCGATGCCGGCGGCGCCGCTCACCGCAGCGCCTCGATCGCGCGCGTCAGCATGGCGCGCGTGGTCTCCAGCACGGAGAGGTTGGCGCTGTAGCTGCGCTGCGCCTCCCGCATGTCCATCACCTCGACCAGGCTGTCCACGTTCGGCGTCTTGACGTAGCCGCGCTCATCCGCCGCCGGGTGGGAGGGCTCGAAGCGCGTCGGGAACTCGCCGGGCGCGGTGCCGATGCGCGAGACGCCGACCGCCTCCACGCCGAGCGCCCGGTCGAGCCGGTTGGCGAAGGTCACGGTGCGGCGGCGATAGGGATCGGCGCCCGGCGCCTCCCCCGTGCTGTCGCGGTTGGCCAGGTTCTCCGCGACGACGCGCAGGCGCGTGGACTGCGCCGCCATGCCCGCCGCCGAGATCCGCAAGGCGCGATCGAGGTCCATCCTCTTCCCCTTCCCTGCAACCGCGCTCAACGCCCGAGCGTCGCGCGGAACATGCCCATGAAGCTGCGATGCACCGCCATCGCCACGGCATGGGCGGTATCCGTCTCCGCGATGCGCATCGCCTCGCGGTCGAGCGAGACGGCGTTGCCGTCCGGCGTCACCTCCGGCACGCCGCGCTCGGTGCGCGCATTCGCCGCCGCGGCCGGGCTGCCGGCGCCATGCCCGGGCTGGGTGCGCGCCATCGCCAGCCGTACCGCCCCTTCCAGCTCGCGCCGGAAGGGCACGAGGTCGTGCGGGCGGTAGCCGGGCGTGTCGGCATTGGCGACGTTCTGCGCCAGCACCGCCTGGCGCCGGTCGAGCCAATGCAGCCGCCGCTCGGCGAGGGCCAGCGGATCGGGGGCGCGGGCGGCGCGGGTCGCGGCGGCGGGATCCATGCACGCAGCCTCGCGCGAAGCGGTGAAGAAACGGTTAGCGATGCGAGGATGGCGGCGGTAACGCTTCCTTCACCGGCGCCGGGCTAGTCAGCGCCGATGCGCAAGCCAACCCAACCCGCCGAGGCCGTCCACGCCGCCATCGCCTCGCTCGACGGCACGCTGTCCCTCGCGCGCGCGCTGGTCGAGGGCGGGCGCCGGATCGACCTCGCCGGGCTCGAGCGCGAGGCGACGACGCTCTGCGCCGCCGTGATGGCGCTCGGCGCGGAGGAAGCGAAGCGGTTGCGCCCTGCCCTGCTGTCGCTGCGCGGCCAGGTGGACGGCCTCGCGGCCAGCCTCGCCCGCACCTGAACCCACCCCCACAGGCTCGTCCCAGGATGGAGACGGCATGCACGAGATCGGCTGGACCGGCCTGATCACCGCCGCCGCGGCGCTGGCGGGCATCCTGCTCGCGCTGGTGCTGGTGCTGCGCGGCGTGCGCGCCGCCGGCCTTGCGCGCGGCAACCGCCGCCTGATGGTGGAGGAAGCGGTGGCGCTGGATGCGCGCCGCCGTGTGGTGCTGCTGCGCTGCGACGGACGATCGCTGTTGCTGCTGACGGGCGGTGGGCAGGACATCGTGCTGGGCTGGCCCGAGACGCCGCCGAAGGCAGGGCCATGATCCGCGCCCTCCTCTTCCTGCTGCTGCTGATGCTGCCCGGCGCGGCCGCGGCGCAGAGCCTCAACCTCGATCTCGGCGGCGAAGGGGCGGGCGCCACCGCGCGTCTGGTGCAGCTTGCCGCGCTGATCGGCCTGCTTTCGCTTGCGCCGGCGCTGCTGGTGATGGTCACCGCCTTCGCGCGCATCGTCATCGTGCTGTCCCTGCTGCGGAGCGCCATCGGCGCGCCCGCCATCCCGCCCAACCCGGTGCTGATCGCACTCGCGCTGTTCCTCACCCTGTTCGTGATGGAGCCGGTGCTGATGGCGAGTTGGGAACAGGGCATCCGCCCCATGTCGGAAGGCAGGATCGGCGAGATGGAGGGGCTCGCCGCCGCCGCCGAGCCCTTCCGCCGCTTCATGGCGGCCCAGGTGCGCGACGCCGATCTCGCGCTGTTCCTCGACCTCGGGAACCTGCCGCAGGCGCCGGCCGAGCAGGCGCCGTGGCGCGCGCTGATGCCGGCCTTCCTGGTGGGCGAGCTGCGCCGCGCCTTCGAGATCGGGTTCCTGCTGTTCCTGCCTTTCCTGGTGATCGACCTGGTCGCGGCGAGCGTGCTGATGTCGCTCGGCATGATGATGTTGCCGCCAACCGTCGTCGCGCTGCCCTTCAAGCTTGCCTTCTTCGTCCTGGTGGACGGCTGGCGGCTGGTCGCGGGCAGCCTGGTGCAGGGATTCGCGACCTGATGCCGGTGAGCCTTTCCGTTGACACGGAAAGGGCCCTCAGACGCCGCCGCTTCGCTTGGCTGCGCCGCACAAGCGGCGGGCCGCCTTCGCGGCCTCGCCCGCCTCCGGCGGGCGCAGCGCACGGGAATGGCTCGGCAGCAACTGCCCACAAAGGCTGGACAGCAGGGCCGCCCGCCGCGCATCGTCGCGCTGCGCAACAGAGGCGGAGCGATGGGCCGGCTTCTCTTCCTGCTCGTCCTGTTCGTGCTGCCCGGCCTTGCGCCCGCGCTGGCGCAGCCCGCGACGGCGCCGCAGGGCCGAATCCTCTGCAGTCCGCGCGTGCCGCCCGACGAGGAATGGCGCGTCGGCTCGGGCTTCATGGTGATGCGCTCCGTCGCGGAGCACCTGAACGGCAGCGCGCCGGCGCTGCGGCTCGAGAATGTGCAGCAGACCGCCAAGGCCATCCCGACGCTGGAATTCATCATCTCCCGCCCGGACGGCATCACCGCGAATGAATGGCGCGCCGCGTGGCTGGAGGCGGTGGCCTATCCCGCGGACCGGACGCCGGGCTCCATCACGGAGCAGGATCTTGTCCGCGGCACCGTCCTGCCGCCCTCTCCGGAGGACGACCGCACCGCGGTGACTGCCCTGTTCCCCGCGCTCGAGCGCGGTGGCTGGCTGCCCACGCGATGGCAGGTGGTGGTCTTCGTCTGCGTCGACCCGAACTACGACCCCGGCTCCCGCCGCGCGAACGGCAAGGAGATCCGCGCCTATGCGCGGGAGCCCTTCTTCATCTCCACCTTCAAGCTTTCGACGCTGACGGGCGTGCTGACGGTGGCCGCGATCTACCTCGCCCTCGCCCTGGCGACGCTGCAGCTCCAGTCGAGGCAGATCGCGCATGCGCAGAGCACCGGCGTGATCCGCCGCGGCCGCAGCGCGGCCTTCTGGTACGCCATGCGCCCGACGGTGATCGCGCAGGACAGCTTCGGGGTCTGCAGCCTGTCGCGCTTCCAGGTGCTGCTGTTCACCGTGGTCGTCTCCGGCGTCTATGCCTATGTCATGGCGCGCACCGGCAAGCTGCCGGAGGTGTCAAACACGGTGCTGACGCTGCTTGGCATCACCCTCGCGGGCTCGACGCTGGCGCGCGTGGCGGAGGGCACCAGCATCGACACGCAGAACCGGCTCTGGCTGCTCGGCACGGGGATCGTGGACCCCTCGCCCCGGCTGCCGCGCTGGCTCGACCTCGTCTCGGCGGAAGGCGAGATCGACGTGACGCGGGTGCAGGCGCTGGTGTTCAGCCTGTTCGCGGCCGGTGCGCTGGTGGTGAACGGCACCGGCGACCTCGCCAATTTCAGCATCCCGGAGCAGGTGAACTACCTGATCGGCATCAGCCAGGCGGTCTATGTCGCCGGCCGCGCCCTGCCGCATGAATCGGCGCGCCGGCTGAACGAGGAGGTGCGCGCCCTGCAGGACGCCGAGGCCAAGGCGCTGCATGACCCGGCCGACGCCGACGCCCGCCAGCAATTCGAGACGGCGCGCAAGGGCATCGGACCGACGCTGACAGACGTGTTCGGCGAGCGCTTCCGCGCCGCCCGCCTCAGGCAGTTCAAGCCGGGCGAGCGGGTGGCGGAGGTGCCGGCGGAATAGCCCGTTGGCGCGTCAGCGCCGCGGCAGGTGCCGGGCGATGTAGGGCGGCAGGTTGAAGGCGCCCACATGGATCTCGGGCGTCCAGTAACCGGTGGTGTCCAGCACGCCCGCCACATCCGCGCGGCGCCGGATCTCCGCCGCGTCCACCGTCCGCAGCGCGGCATCCTTCGCCGCCCAGCCCAGCGTCATGTAGCCCCCGACATAGGTCGGCACCGCCGCGACATAGGCCCAGACATCCGGGAAGGATTTCGCGCGCCGCAGCGAGGTGTCGCGCAGCTCCTCGGCCTGCATCGCCGGCACGCCGCACTGGTTCACGATCAGGCCGCGATCGGTGAGGATGCGGGCGCAATTCGCATAGAACTCGTCGGTGAACAGCACCTCGCCCACGCCGATGGGATCGGTGCTGTCCACGATGATCGCGTCATAGCTGCCGGCGGGCGCCTGGCGGACATGGTCGATGCCGTCGCCGACGATCACCTCGGCGCGCGGATCGGTCCAGGCGTCGCCGGCGATGCCGGGCATGAATTCCTTGGCCAGCCGGATCACCTCGCCGTCGATCTCGACCATCACGGCCTTCTCGACGTTGCGGTGCTGGAGGACGCGCTTGAGCACGCCGCCATCGCCCGCGCCGATGATCAGCACGCGCTTCGCATCGCCATGCGCCAGCAGCGGCACATGGGCGATCATCTCCTGGTAGACGAACTCGTCCATCTCGGTGATCTGCACCACGCCGTCGAGCAGCATGACGCGGCCATGCGTGTGGCTCTCGAACAGCATGATGTCCTGGAAGTCGGACTTCACGCGCGCCAGTTCGCGCTTCACCAGGAAGCGCTGGCCCCATTCGGCGTAGAGCGTCTCGTTCACCCAGGAATCGGTGGGCATCTCTGTCATTCCGCTGTCACGAGTGGCTGGCAAGAAAAAGGGCCGGACCCTTCGGCCCGGCCCCTTATCACGAAACGGCGCGAAGCGCTTACCCGATCAGGCCGCGCTTGTGCTCGGCGAGCTGCACGCGCTCGGGCTGGAAGCCCTTCTTGATCGCCGGGATCGCCTTGGCGGGGTCGCACTCGCCGCACATGAAGATGTCAATCGCGGCGTAGTCGCGCTCCGGCCAGGTGTGGATGGAGATGTGGCTCTCCGCCAGCACCAGCACGCCCGACACTCCGCCATTCGGCGAGAAGTGGTGGAAGTGCCCGTGCAGGATCGTCGCACCGGCCGCGAGCGCGCCCTCCCGTAGGACGGCGTCGATGTGGTCGGGGTCATCCAGCCGCGTCGCGCCCCAGAGGTCCACGATCAGGTGGACGCCGGCGAAGCGCAGGCCGCCGCGGTTGATGAAGTAGTCCTTCTCGACCGACCCGTGGTCGATGTCGTTCCGGGTGTCGCTCGGCATATCCGAGACCATCCCCGGTTGGACGAGAGCTTCCATGAACGAGGCTCCTTCCAGCCAGCAGATGACCTTGGTGGCCGCGATAGGCGGCACCTCGTGGGGTCAACGGGGCGCGCATATGGGGCAAGGGGGACGGGGGCGCAAGGGAAATCGGGACCCCCGGGCCGAAAAAAACGCGGGTTCCCCCCGATGGGGACGCGGGGCTTCACCGGCCGCCCCCGGGGGGAGGCCGGAGACTTACCTTGCCGCCCCGCTGCCCGGCCGCAACCGCTCCAGCTGGGCGGGTAGCAGGCGGGCCACCTCCAGCTCCCGCCGCAGCCGCGGCAGGTCGCCGATGCCGCCGATCCGGCCGGCCGTCATCAGCGCGAAGGCCTCGGCGAAGGCGCCTTCCTCCATGCGTGAACCTTCGGCGGCGCGCAGCGCGGCGAGCCCGGCCTCGTCGCCGGCCAGCGCCAGCAGTGCGGCGGCGCGGGCGAGTTGGCGCCGCGCCTCCTCCTCCAGCGGCGCCGGAGACGCAGGCAGCGTGGCGGCGAGATGCGCCTGCATGGCCGCCGCCGCGCCCGGCCAGTCCTGGCGCGCGGCGAGCAGCTCGGCCAGCTCAGGCAGCGCTTCCCGCCCCGCCTCGCGCAGACGCGCCGCGGCCAGGTCATGCGCACCGAGCGCGGACAGGGCGCGCGCTTCGGCGCGCAGGCGCGCGACGCGCAACTCCTCCGGCAGCGCCGCCGCCGTGGTGTCCTCCAGCGCCTTGCGCGCCCCGGCCGCATCCCCGGCGTTCAGCGCGAGCTTGGCCTGCGACAGCCCGATGCGGGCGCGCGATTCGTCGCTCTCCGCCCGCGCCAGCGCGCCACCCAGCACGCGACGCGCGCGATCCACCAGGTCGAGCGCGGCGAGGCGCTCGGCGAGTGCGGTCAACGCCTGCTCGGTCGGAGCGCCGGGCGGCAGCAGCGCCGCATGGGTGTCGAACAGCGCGACGGCGGCGACCGGCGGCTCGGTCTCGATCGCAGCGAGCAGCGCGGCGGCCTGCTTCGGGCGCAGTTCCGCGGCAGCCTGCGGGAAGGCCTGCTCGGCCTCCCGCAGCGCGTCGAAGGCAGCGCGCGGCGCGCCGGCCTGGAGGCGCAGCTCCGCCAGCCGCGTGCGGGCGCGCAGTTCCTGCGCATCGCCGCGCCACGCCGCGAGCACCGCCTCCATCGCCGCCGCCGCGCCGGCGGCATCCAGCGCGCCGGTCGCAAGCCGAAGCTCCGCCGCGCGGCGCATCGCGATCGCGCGCGCGAGCCGATCGCGGCCGCGCGCCACGGCGTCGTAGCCGGCAAGCGCGCCCTCCGAATCGCCGCCGGCTTCGCGCAGCCGTGCCTCGGCCAGCGCAAAGGCCGGATCGTCCTCCCGGCCCGCAATCAAGCGGCGTGCCGCGACGGTCTCGCCGCCCTCCGCGAGCGCCATCGCGGCGAGCGGCGCCAGGCGGTCGCGCAGCGGCTCCGGCCAGGCGCGCAGGATCGGAAGCGAGGCGGCGATTCCAGCAGCCCCGTCCTCGCCGCGCGCGGCGGCCAGCAAGCCACGCCACAGCACGATCTCGTCGCTCTCCGGCAGGCGTGGATCGAGCAGGCCGTCGGCCTCGTTCAATCGGCCCGCGACCAGTGCGGCAGCGCCATGCAGCGCGCGCGTCCTGGGCTGTTCGGCCGCGCGCGGATCCTCGCGCATCGCCAGCGCCGCCATCGCCTGCGCTTCCGGTCCCAGGCCGAGGGCGAGCAGTGCCTCCGCGGCGCGCAGGCGCGGCGGGCCGCGGCCGAGCGGCGGCGCGCCGGCGACGGCGAGATTCGCATTGCGCTCGCGCTGCACCAGCGCGGCGAGCGGCTCCGACGGCAGGTCGAACAGGCGCGAGAGCGCGGCAGCCTCGTCCGCGGCCTCGGCTTCCGCGCCCATCGCCAGCGCGACGCCTGGCCCGGGATCGGCGGCGAAGCCGGCCGGCAAGGCGCGCAGCGTCACGCTGTCCGCACGCGGCAGGATGGCGGCGCCGAGGCGCGTCGGCAGCACCTCGAAGGCTGCGGCGCGGCGGCCGGCGGGCGTCGCCTCGCCGCCCTCGCGCACCGTGCCGACCAGCAGCGCCCCGCCCGTCTCGGGGTCGAGCACCGCGACGCTGCGTGCGGCGCGCGATGCGCGCAGCAGCAGGCGCGCCGGCGGGCCGGGCTCGATATCCGGCCGGATCGAGCGCAGCGTCGGCGGCGCCTCCACCTGCTCCAGCAACCAGCCATCGCGATGGCGCGTGACCAGCGGCGTTGCGAAGGCGGCGCGCGGCAGGCGCAGCAAGGTGGCGTGCTCGCCGCGGCTGATCTGCGTTCCGGTTAGCGGCCCCGACCGCAGCGCGGCATCGTCGAGCGAGACCGGCGCATCCAGCACCAGCAACCAAGCATCGCCCCGGGCAAAGAGCGCGGCACCGACCTCGGCCGAGGCCGGCACCAGAAGGCGGCCGGGCGCGGCCTGCACCGGGCGCGCGGGCGGCGCCTGCGCGACCTCGGCGGCGGGCGGCGCACTGCGCTCCGGCGCGGTCGCGGGCTGCACCGGAGCAGGCTGCACCGGCGCGGATTGCACCGGCGCGGAATGCACCGGTGCGGCCGGCGCGGGCTGGACGGCGGCCGGCCGCGGCGGCTCCGGCGCGGCTGGGCGCGGCGTGGCGGAAGCACGCGGCGCCGCGGAAGGCGTCGCAGCCGGCGCGGCGCGCGCCGGGTTCTGCGCATCCACGACCACGCGGTTGCCGAGACGGAACACCCGCACCCGCGCGCCCGGCGCCAGCGTCACCGTCGCCGTGTCGCCTTCCGCCGCGATGGCGCGGATGTTGCGCGGCGGGCGGCGTGCCGCGCTGGCGTCGAAGCTGGCCGGCGCGGCGAAGCGCAGCACCACGCGTCCTTCGGATTCCTCGACCGCGTAGCCGACGCGCTCCGGCCAGTCGAAGACCAGCCTGCCATGCGTCGGGTGATCGCCCACGCGCATCCGAACGCGCGCCTCGGCCGAGGCCGCCTCGGGCAGCAGCAGCAGCAGGACCAGCAGCAGCAGCAGGCCGAGACGGCGCATGGGATCAGAGCTCCGACAGCAGGCGGTCGATTTCGGCCTGGCTCACCGCCGCGCCCGGCAGCTGCGGGCCTTCGGCAAGGCGGCGGCCCTCCGTCACCTCGGCCTCCGGCTCCGGCGCCGCGCGGCCCTCGAGGAAGTTGCCCGTCACGTCGGCCACGCGCGCCTCGATCGCCTTCAGCGCGGTCACCACCTTGCCGATGCGCTGGCCGGTGATGTCCTGGAAGCTGCAGGCCTCGTAGATGCGGGTGATGGCGCCCTGCAGCGCCTCCGCATCCGCCTTGCCGACGCGGGCCGACACCGTCTCCAGCACCTCGCAGCAATCGAGGATCTCGTTCGTCGCCTGCGCGGTGTGGTCCACGATCGCGTCCAGCTCGTCGGTCGCGCTCGGGATGTGGCTGCCGGTGATGTCGTCCACCTTCAGCCGCGCGATCTCCTGCTTCGCGCGGGCGACGGTGCGGCCGAGGCCTTCCAGCTCGGCCAGCAGCGCGGCCTCGGTCGCGGTCAGGTCGCCGGCCATGCTGCCGAGCACCTGCCGGACGGCCGCTTCGATCCTCTCGCTGGTGGGCGCGTCCGCCGCGCCGGGGGCGATGCCGTCAGGCATGCACCATCACCTTCTCGATCTTCTCGCGCAGCGTCTCGGCGTTGAACGGCTTGACGATGTAGTTGGAGACGCCCGCCTGCTTCGCCGCGACCACGTTCTCCGTCTTGCTCTCGGCGGTGATCATGATGAAGGGCGTGTGCTTCAGACGGGGATCGGCCCGCACCTCCTTCAGCAGGTCGAGGCCGGTCATCGGCGCCATGTTCCAGTCGCTGATGACCAGGCCGAAATTGCCGGCGCGCAGCTTGCTGAGCGCCTCCTCCCCGTCCGAGGCCTCCTCGACATTCTCGATGTCGAGCTGCTTCAGCAGGTTGCGGATGATGCGCAGCATCGTCTTGTAGTCGTCCACGATCAGGACGGACATGCGCTTGTCCATGCGTTCCGGTTACCCTCTTGCCCAGCGCCGCGCGCCCCGCGGCACGGCCGTGAGAGCTAGCGCGGCGCTGATGAACGCATCGCGAAGACGCAGTTCCCTCATCGCCGCGCCGCCTGCTGTTCCACCCGCTCCGCCCGCAGCCGCGCGAGTTCCGCCGTCAGGGCACGCGCGCGATCCGGCCGCATGGCGCCGAGCACCGGCGCGGCCTTCGCCTCGCGCATGCGGTCCACGATCGAGAGCAGCACGGGCATGTCGAGATCGTCGAAGATCGCCGCCGCGTCGCGCGGCCGCATCCCCTCATAGAGCTTCACCAGCCCGCGCAGCCCGGCATCCTCCCGCGCCGCGCGCTCCCGCTCCAGCGCCTCCAGCCGCCCCTGCAGGGCGGTGAGTTCCTCCACGCGCGTCATCAGCCGCCGTTCGGCGGCGGCCAGCATCACCTCGCGCTGCGCCGCGGCCTGCTCCCGCGCCTCGATCTCGGCGCGGCGCGCGCGCAACGCCTCCAGCACCGCGCGTTCGGCGGCGGCTTCGGCCGGCGGCGGCGCCTCCGGTTGCGCGGCGGGTGGCGGCGCCGGCGCGGCTGGCGGCGCCTGCGCGGCAGCAGAGGCGACCGGTCTCGGCGCGGCAGCCCAGAACGGCGCTGCAAGCCGCTCCGCCTTCATCAGCACCAGCAGCGCCGCCGCGCCGATGCCGAGCCGCAGCAGCCCGATGCGCGGCATCTCAGCGCAGGCCCTGCAGCGCGCGCAGCAATTCGCGTTCCGCCTCGCTGCGGGCCGCGCGCTCGGGCGCGGCGGCGGGCGGGGCAGGCGCGTCGCCCGCCATCGGCCGCGCCCGGCGCACCAGCCCGTCCAGGCGATCGGCCAGCACCTCCGCGCGCTCGGTCAGGAAGGCCAGGTCGTCGCGCAGCTTTTCGGCGGTCGCGACGCGCTCCGCGACCGCGCGCCCGGACTGCTCGGCGGTCGCGCGCAGCCGCGCCAGCGCCGCCTCCGCGGCTTCCGTGGCGCGGGCGATGTCCGCAGCGCCGTTCTGCAGGTCGCCGCCGGCGCCGCGCAGCACCGCGATCCGCCGCTCCAGCCGCCAGGCGAAGGGGATCACTACCAGCAACAGGGCCAGCAGCGTGGCATGCGCAGCCCATTCCAGCAGGCTCATGCGGCATCCTCCGTCGGGGTGGGCGGCACCGGGCGCACCTTGTCGATCCTGACCGCGAGGCGGCTTTCCCGGCGGCCAAGCTCGGCCTCGAACAGCGCCACATCGCCGCAGCGCAGCGAGACGGGGGCGCCGGGCGGGGTGGAGAGCAGGATGCGGTCGCCGACGCGCAGCCCCAGCACCTGGCTCAGCGGCATCACCTGCTGGTCGAGCACGACATCCAGCGCGACGTCGGTCTGGCGCAGTTCCTCCGCCAGGTGGGTCTCCCAGATGCTGTCGCGGCCGAAGCGCTCGCCCATGAATTGCTGCAGCAGCAGCTCGCGCACCGGCTCCAGCGTGGCGTAGGGCAGCAGCACTTCCAGCCGGCCGCCTCGATCCTCCATCTCGATCCGCATGCGGCTGACGACCGCGGCGTTGGACAGGCGGGAGATGGCGGCGAAGCGCGGGTTCACCTCCAGCCGGTCGAAGCGGAAATCCACCTCGCAGAGCGGCTCGAAGGCGGCCTTCAGGTCGCCCAGCACCACGCCGATCAGGCGCTCCACCAGGGTGCGCTCGATGGTGGTGTAGGGGCGGCCCTCGATGCGCATCGCGGCCGTGCCGCGCCGCCCGCCGAGCAGCACGTCCACCACCGAATAGATCAGCGCGGAATCCACCACGATCAGGCCGTAATTGTCCCACTGCTCGGCGCGGAACACCGCCAGCATCGCCGGCAGCGGGATGGAGTTCAGGTAGTCGCCGAAGCGCTGCGAGGCCATCACGTCGATGGAGATCTCGACATTGTCGGAGGTGAAGTTGCGCAGCGTGGTCGTCATCAGCCGCACCAGGCGATCGAAGACGATCTCCAGCATCGGCAGGCGTTCGTAGGCGACGAGGCCGGAGGAGATGATGCGCTCGATGCCGGACATCGCGCTCTCGCGCGAGGGGCCGGCATCGAAGCCGAGCAGGCTGTCGATCTCGGCCTGGTTCAGCACGCGCGTCGCCTCGCCGGAGGTCGGCGCCTCGCCCTCCGCGCCCTTCCCGCCCTGCTCCTGGTCGAGCGCCGCGCCCCAGGCGGCGGCGAGGTCCTCCTGGTTCTCGCCCTCCCCCGCCTCGCCGCTCATTGCACCAGGATCTCCACGAAGAGCACGTCGGTGACGCGCGCGGGGCTCGCGGCGATGGAGGCACGCGCGATCAATTCCTCCCGCAGGCGGTGCGACCCGGCGGAGCCGCGCAGCTCGTCCGGTCGCACCTCGCGCAGATAGGTGGCGAAGAGGTCCACGAGGCGCGGCATCGCCTCGGTCACCGCCGCGACCTGCGTGGAATCGGAGATCTCGAGCTTGGCGCGCAGCCGCACGAAGCTGGCGCGGCGGCCGTTCGGCACGTTGAGGTTGGAGACGATCTCCGGCAGGTCCACGAAGGCCGGCGTCGGCGCGGGCGGGGGCTGCGCCGCCGCTTCCTCGGTCGCGTCGGCCGGCTTCGCGCCCATGCCGAGCAGCGGCGGCAGGATGCCGCCGAACCACAAGCCTGCGCCGAGCCCGATCAACAGCAGCGGCAGCGCGAGCAGCAGCAGCTTCTTCTTGCCGCCGCCCTTCCTGGGCTCGCCGGCCTCGCCCTCCGGCTTCTTTTCCTCCTTCGCGGCCGCCATGGCCCGTTCCATCCGCCTCCTGCCGACGCGGCGCATCCTGGGCGGGCTGGGTTAACGGATGCTTTCGATGGCGCGTGCCGCTTGCCGATACAGGGAAAAACCTGCCGGGCGCGCGGCAGCCGACGCCGCGGAAAGCGCCGCGCCGGCTGGCACGCGCCTTGCGGAACGGCTGGCGACGCATCGGAGCACGCCGCATGGACAGCCCCGGCTATATCGTCCTGTCACGCCTGATCGCCGCGCAACGCGCGACGGCGGTGACGGCGAACAACATGGCCAATGCCGACACGCCCGGCTATCGCGCGCATCGCCCGCTCTTCGGTGCCGTGCTGGAGCGGCAGCTCTGGGCCGATGCGCCGCGGGGCGGCCGCGACCTGGCCTTCGCGCAGGACCGGGCCACCTGGCGGGACGCCACGCCGGCGCCGCTGACGCGCACCGGCAATCCGCTCGACCTCGCTCTGTCCGACCAGGAGGCCTTCCTGGCGGTGGAGACGCCGCGCGGCGAGCGCTACACGCGCGCCGGCCGCTTCACGCTGGACGGCCAGGGCCGCGTGGTGGACGCCGAGGGCAACCAGGTGTTGGCCGCCGGCGGTCAGCCGCTGCGCCTGGAGCCGAACACGTCGCGCATCGACATACGCGGCGACGGCGCCGTGCTGACGGAGAACGGGCCGGCGGGCCAGCTGCGCATCGTGCGCTTTGCCGACCTGCAGCGCCTGACGGCCGAAGGCGACCGCAACTTCGCCGCGCCCGAGGACATGCCGCCCGAGCCCGTGGCGGCGCCGGGCGTGGTGCAGGGCGCGGTGGAGGGCAGCAATGTCCGCCCCGTTCTCGAGATGACGCGGCTGACCGACGACATGCGCCACTTCCAGTTCGTCGCGCAGATGGCCGAGCGCGAAGGCGAACGCCTCGGCAGCGCCGTCGAACGCATCCTCCGGCGCCGGTGAGGACGACAACGATGAATCCCGACAACCATCAGAACTGGCGGTCGCCGCAGGCGACCGAGCGGCCGAACGGCCGCCGCGCACAAACCAGCAGCATAGCCCGGCGCACCCGTGGCCTGCGCGCAAGCCAAGGCCGCGGAGCGGCCGCCCGGCGCCTGAGGGCACACTAAGATGCGCAGCCTTCACATCGCCGGCACCGGCATGATGGCCCAGCAGACCAATGTCGAGGTCATCTCCAACAACATCGCGAACATGAGCACGACCGGCTACAAGCGCCGGCGCGCCGAGTTCCAGGACCTGCTGTACCAGAACCTCCGCCGCGTCGGCTCGCAGAGCGCCGACACGGGATCGGTGCTGCCCTCCGGCGCGCAGATCGGCCTCGGCGTGAAGACCGGCGCCGTGTATCGCATCACCGAACAGGGCAGCCTGGGCCAGACCGGCAACCGCTTCGACATCGCGGTGCGGGGCAACGGCTATTTCCAGGTGCAGCTGCCCTCCGGTGAAACCGCCTACACGCGCGACGGCACCTTCGCCCTCTCGCCCGAAGGCGTGCTGGTGACGGCCGACGGCTTCGTCGTGCAGCCCGGCATCACCATCCCCGCCAATGCGGTGGACGTCACCATCAACGCCAATGGCGAGGTGCTGGCGAAGCTCGACGGCCAGATCGAGCCGCAGAATGTCGGCCAGATCCAGCTTGCGATCTTCGCCAACGAGGGCGGGCTGGAGGCGATCGGCGACAACATGCTGCTGGCCACGCCAGGCTCGGGCGATCCGCAACAGGGCGCGCCGGGCACGCCGGGCTTCGGCCAGGTGCTGCAGGGCTTCGTCGAGAATTCCAACGTCAATGTCGTGCAGGAGATCACCAGCCTGATCACCGCCCAGCGCGCCTATGAGATGAACAGCCGCGTCATCTCCGCGAGCGACGAGATGCTCTCCACCCTCTCGCGGCTGCGGTGACGGCCATGCGGTATCTTCTGTTCGTGCTCGCGCTTCTCGCCGCCGCGCCGCTGCGCGCGGAGCAGCCGGGGCCGCGGCCCTTTGCCGTGGTGCAGGACGCCGTCGTGCGACTCTCCGACCTGTTCGAGAATGCCGGCCCGCGCGCCGATGTGGTGCTCGGCCCCGCGCCCGCGCCCGGTGCGCGGCTGGTGGTGGAGGCGCCGCAGCTGCAGGCCATCGCGCGGGCCAACGGCCTGGACTGGCGCCCGATGGGCGCCGAGCGCGTGGTGCTGGAACGGCCGGGCCGCGCGCTCTCCCATGACGAGGTCCTGCTCGCGCTCCGCGCCGCGCTGCGCGGCCAGGGGCTCGAGGATGAGGACGAGATCGAGCTCCCCGGCTTCGCGCCGCCGATGGTGCCCGAGGGCGGCTTCGTGCAGCTCGCCGTGGAGGGGGCCGTGCTGGATCTCGCGGGCGCGCGCTTCGTCGCGACGCTCGCCATCATGGCCGAGGGCACGCCGACGCAACGCCTGCGCCTGGCCGGACGCGCCCTGCGCACCGCGCCGATGCTGGTCGCGGCGCGTCGGCTCACCGCCGGCGAGGTGCTGGACGCCGAGGACGTCCGGCTGATCCGCGTCCCCGCCTCCCGCCTGCGTCCCGGCGCCGCCCAGGCGACGGAGGCGGTGCTCGGGCAGGCGCTGCGCCGCCCCGCCGC
The DNA here is from genome assembly GCF_003173615.1 of Falsiroseomonas bella. GTDB lineage: Bacteria > Pseudomonadota > Alphaproteobacteria > Acetobacterales > Acetobacteraceae > Falsiroseomonas > Falsiroseomonas bella. Next base: position 660,018 of record NZ_QGNA01000003.1, read on the forward strand.
GGCCGAGCAGCCGCTGCTGCTGGCCGACCTGGCGCAGCCGATGCTGATCGAGCGCGGGCAGACCGTGACGATGCTCTACGAGATCCCGGGCATGACGCTGAGCGCCCAGGGCCGCGCCATGGCCGCCGCCCCGCGCGGCGGCACGGTGCCGGTGATGAACCTGTCGAGCCGGACGGTCGTGCAGGCGGAAGCCGTCGCGCGCGGCCGCGTACGCGTGGGGCCCCCGCGATGAACAGAAGTGCGCTGCTACTCGCCGCGCTGGTCCTTGCCGGCTGCGAGCGGCTCAGCGAGGTCGGGCGCCCGCCGGTCCTCGCCGGCATCGAGAACCCGACCAGCGACCCGCGCTGGCGGCAGGTGAGCATGCCCATGCCCGCGCTGGAAACGCCGGTGGTGACCGCGAATTCGCTCTGGCGCCCCGGCAGCCGGACCTTCCTGCGCGACCAGCGCGCGGCGCAGCCGGGCGACCTGGTGACCATCCTGGTCTCGATCCAGGACCGCGCGCAGCTCAACAACGAGACGGAGCGCGAGCGGTTGGGCACGGATTCGCTCGGCATCCCACGCATCCTCGGGCTGGAGAGCAGCTTCACCCGCATCTTCCCCAACACCATCGATCCGTCGCGGCTGGTGGAGACGCGCGGCGCGCAGAACACGAATGGCAGCGGCAGCATCCGCCGCAACGAGAGCGTGACGCTCCGCGTGGCCGCGACGGTGGCGCAGGTGCTGCCGAACGGAAACCTGGTGGTGACCGGACGGCAGCAGGTGCGGGTCAACAGCGAGCTGCGCGACCTGACGGTCAGCGGCGTGATCCGCCCGCAGGACATCTCCAGCGACAACACGGTGCGGCACGACCGGCTGGCGGAAGCGCGCATCGCCTATGGCGGCCGCGGCACGATCAGCGACGTGCAGCGCCCGCGCTACGGCCAGGAGGTGCTGGACACCATCCTGCCCTTCTGATCTTGACGCCGGCGCCGTGCCCCCTTCGTAAGGGGCCGGAACCGGGGCGGGAGAGGGTGCGGATGAACACGGCGGCGATCGTCGCGCTGGTGGCGACCATCGCGCTCGGCTTCGCGACCGGGGCGCTGTATCTGATGCGGGCGCGACGCAAGCGGCTGAAGGACCTGCACCTGATCGCCGCGCTGGCGGCGAGCGGGCTGGTGCTGGCCGCCGTCATCGCCGCGCCGCCGCCAAGCCTGCCGGGACCGGCTGGCTTCATCCCGATCGCCCTGGTCGGCATCGCCACCGCCGCGGGCTGGGGCGCGTGGAAACTGGCGCGCGGATCGAAATCGCGGGGCGAGCTGGTGCTGTTCGCGCATATCGTGCTCGGCATCGCGGGCTTCTTCGTCTTCCTCGCCTGGGCGAAGTCGGTCTCGGCGGGCTGACCCCGCACGGAGGACACATCATGTGCGGCCGCTTCTTCCTGCAGCGCGACCCGGCCGGCCTCGCCCGGTATTTCGAGACGACGAACCCCACGCCGAACCACCCGCCCTCCTGGAACGTGGCGCCGACGCAGACCTCGCTGGTCGTGCGGCGCCATCCGGACAGCGGCGAGCGGCACCTCGATCCGCTGCGCTGGGGGCTGGTGCCGCGCTGGGCGAAGGACACGAAGGACGCGGCGAAGCTGATGAACGCCCGCGGCGACGGTATCGCGGAGAAGCCGAGCTTCCGCGACGCCTTCGCGAAGCGCCGCTGCCTGGTGCCGATGGACGGTTTCTATGAATGGCGGAAGGCGGAGGACGGCTCGCGCCAGGCCTATGCGGTCGCGCTCGCGTCCGGCGAACCGATGGCCGTCGCCGGGCTGTGGGAAGGCTGGAAGTCGCCGGAAGGCGAGTGGCTGCGCACCTTCACCGTCATCACGACGGAGGCGAACGGCAAGCAGGCGCTGGTGCATCACCGCATGCCGGTGATCCTGGCGCCCGAGACCTGGGATGCCTGGCTCGGCGCCGAGCCCGCGGAGCCGGAAGACCTGCTGGAACTGATGGTCCCCTGCCCCGAGGAGGACCTGGCGATCTGGCCGGTGGACAACCGCGTCGGCCGCGTGGCGGAGAACGACGCGCGGCTGCTGGCCCGCGATCCGCTGGCGCAGCCGCCGCCCGAGCTGGACGATCCGGTGCCGGATCTCAGCGGGTAGCCAGGCGCGCCGCCCACTCGCTATCGTCCCGGAACAGGACGGGAGCGACGCCATGCAGCCGCCGCCCACGGATGTGCCCGACTTCCCCGTGCCGCTCTCGGCGGAGACGGTCGAGGTTGTGCGCGCAGCCGCCTGGATCGGGGAGAGTATCCAGGACGACGTCTTCGTCAGCTACACGACGCTGCTGCTCGGCCTGCTCTTCGCGCGGCTGAGCGCGAAGCAGGACTGGCAGGTGGAAGCACGCCGCGCGCTGCGCGTCGCGGAGATGCTGAAGGGCAAGGGCGAGCTCTCCCGTTCCGCGATCGACCGCATCGCCCGCGAGGTGGCGGCATCGCCGGAACGCGGCTGGCCCTCGGGGCGGCCGATGCTGTCGGCATCGGCAACACTCGTGCTCACCTCGGCCGCCAGCCTGCATGCGCGGCGCACCGGCAGCACGACGCCGGCCGAGCCCGCCGACATCATGGCCAGCTACCTGTTCGACATCCCACGCGCCCATGTGACGCAGGCGCAGGTTTGGGGGCTGTCCGGAGAGGAAGGAAGGCGGGTCGCGGCGCTGCTGCCGGGCTCGACGCCGCCCGATTCGACGGCCAGCCCGGCGCCGGACCAGACGGCATCATCCCCCACGTCCACCGATTTGCCCGGCTACGACGCGCCCGCCTCCGCCATCCTCCGCCTCGCCTTCGTCCTCGCCGGCCGCCGCAAGGAAGCCAGGCGCGCGCTGCTGCGCTCCTCCGGCCTGATGGTCGCCATCGCGGAATCCCAGCGGCTGCTGCCCCCCGGCGATGCGGAGCTCGCGAAGATGCTGCGCGGCATGCTCGATCATGACGGCGGCTATGCCGCCGTGCGCGATGCGGCCTTCGACATGCCGGCCGACCTCGCCGCCGCGGTCGCCGCGGCGGGCGACAGCTTCCCGCCGCTCAGCAACAATGCCCAGCCGATCCTCGACGATGCGCGGCTCATCGCGGGGCGCACCTCCGGCAACGCCCCGGTCGGTGCGCGCCACCTGCTCGCGGCCCTCATCAGCATGCCCGACGGCACCGACCGCGCGAGCGACGCGCGCATCCGCCTCACCGAGGCCGGCGCCGATATCGACGTACTGCGCGAAGCGATGGCGCGGATCATCCGGGACCGGCATCCGCGCGACGACCACGCCGCCTGGCGCAGCCTGCTGATCGGCAGCAGCCTGCCGATGATCGCGACCGCCCGGCCAGACGTGATCCCGGCCGATCCGCGCGGCGACGACACGCTCGACATCCGGCGCTACGCCGACGCACTCGGCGCGCTGATGGCGGCACGGGAGCAGCGGCCGCCGCTTTCCATCGCGGTCTTCGGCCCCTGGGGCTCGGGCAAGTCCTTCTTCATGGCGATGATCCGCGCCGCCGTGCGGGAGTTCGAGCAGGCCGGGCGCGACGCGGCGGCGCGGAAGCAGCCCACGCCCTTCCTCGGCCGCATCGTGCAGATCGAGTTCAACGCCTGGCATTATGCCGAGGGCAATCTCTGGGCGAGCCTCGTCCACGCCATCCTCGTCGCGCTGGAGCGCGAGCTGAAGCCCAAGGACCCGGCGACCGCGCCCTTCGAGCTGATGCTGAACCAGCTCAAGCTGCGCGAGGCGGAGAAGATCGAGGCCGAGCAGCGGCTGCAGGCGGCGGAGCGGCGGCTGGTGGAGGCGCAGGCCGCGATGCGGCAGGCCGACCAGCAGCTCGCCTCCCGCCGCGCGAGCGAGGGCAACCTGCCGAGCGCCGCCGATGTGCTGCGCGCCGTGCAGCAGGAAGCGCTGGCGCAGCTCGGCCCGCCCGAGGGGCAGGCGAGTCCCGAGGCCTGGATCCGCAGCGTCGGCGACAGCGTCGCCAAGGCCGCGACCTATCTCGGCCGGCCGGAGCTTGCGGACCAGGTTCCGGCGCTCACCAAGGCCGCGACCGGCGCGGCGACGACGACGGCGGCGCTGCAGACCCAGCTCGGCGCCGTGCGCGAATTACTGGACGAGGCGCATTCCAGCGCGGCGCGTGGCATGGGCCAGCTCGGCTGGCTGGCCAATGCGCGCATCCGGAAGGACCGGCTGATTCTCGGCGTGCTGCTCACGCTGATCGCACTCGTGCTGCTGGTCGGCCTCGCGCAGGAACTGGAGGCGCGCGGCGCGGAGATCGCGGCGACCATGACCACCGTGGTGACGCTGCTCGGCACCGCCACCACCGCGCTCGGCGCCGCGCTCGCCTGGGCGAAGCGCCACATGGCCGACGCCTCCCGCGCCTTCGCGCTGCTGGGCAGCATCCGGGAGCGGGTGGAGGCGCGGCAGGCGCAGCGCCTGTCGGAACACGAGGCCGAACTCCTCGCCGCGCGCCGCGCCACGAGCGAGGCGGAAGCCGAGGCCGCCCGCCGCCGCGCCGAATTCCAGGCCGCGCAGGCCGCCGTGGACAAGGCGCAGGAGGAGCTGAAGCAATCCGTCTCGGCCGAGCGGCTGAAGCGCTTCGTCGCGCAGCGCCTGGCGGAGGGCGACTACCAGCGGCATCTCGGCCTGGTCCACACCATCCGCACCGACCTCGAGCGCCTGCAGGAGATTCTCGAGCAGGTGCACCCGCAGGAAAGCGCGGTGCAGGCGCAGGCGCCGGTGGAGCGCATCGTGCTCTACATCGACGACCTCGACCGCTGCCCGCCGGCGCGCGTGGTGGAGGTGCTGGAGGCGGTGCACCTGCTGCTGGCCTTCAAGCTGTTCGTCGCGGTGGTCGGCGTGGATGTGCGCTGGGTCGCGCAGGCGCTGCATGAGCGCTATCCGAAGCAGCTCGGCGAGGGCCCGGGCATCGCCTCCCCGATCGACTACCTGGAGAAGGTTTTTCAAGTTCCCTTCTGGCTGCCGCCGATGGATGCCGCGGCCGGCCGGCGCCTGCTGGAGGGTGCGGTCGGCACGGATGGTCCGTCCGCCGCGAGCGACACCAGCGGGGGCGGCGCGAGCACGACGCACGCGAAGGCGGGGCAGGCCACGCCGGACAAGCCGCTCGACGAACCCGCCGATGCCGCCGGCCCAGAGGAGGAGGAGGCGACACCCGCCCAAGCGGCAGCCAAAGCGGAGATCCCGGAACCGCAAGCCGTCGCGGAAGCGCTGGTGCTCGGACCCACGGAGCGCGACAGGCTTCTCGACATGGCCGCGGCCATCGGCGCCTCGCCGCGCCGCGCGAAGCGCTTCGCCAATCTCTATCGCCTGCTGAAGGCCAGCCTCTCGCCCGCCGAGCGCCGCGGCTTCGCGCTGGAAGGCGGGGAGGCCGGCAGCTACGACGCGGCGCTGATCCTGCTGGCACTCTCCACCGGCGCGCCGCGCGCCACCGGCGCGCTCATCGCACGCCTGCAGGCGACGCCCGCGTCAGACTCCCTCGCGGCCCTCGATGCCGCCCTGGAAGCCGCGCCGCCCGAGGAAGCCGCCGCGGTCGGCGCCGCCCGCGCGCTCTGCCACGCCGTCGCGGACCAGCAGCGCCTCGCAAGCGACCTGCATTTCTGGTCCTCGCGCGTCACGCGCTTCAACTTCGATGGACGCCCCCCGCCGGCGCGCCGATCCGCGGCGCCATCCGCGCCGGAACCGCCCGCGCGGAAATCGCCGGCGCCGCGCCGGAAGCCGAAGCCGGCGGCCGCCTGACGAGCGAACGCCGCGCCGTCAGCGCTGGCTTTCCCCGGATGCCGCCGGCGGCGTCGGGACGCGTTCGGCGGTCCGCGTGGGCGCGAGCAGGATCGCCAGCACGAGCAGCAGTGCAGCAACGCCGCCGGCGAACAGCCAGGCGGCGCGGCGATGGCGCGGAGCGGAGTGCGCCGCCCGGCGCCCGGGCTGGGGCGAGCCGACGGGCCGCGCGGCCGGCGCATGCTCGCTGCGCAGCGCGGCGGCGATCCGCTCGGTCTCGGCGGAGGGCTTCGCGCCGAGCTCGCGGACCAGCGCCGCGGCGCAGATCTGGTATTGCCGCAGCGCCGCCGTGCGGTGGCCCGCCGACGGGAGCAACTGCATCAGGAGCTGGTGGCCCTCCTCCAGCGCCGGGTCGATGGCCAGCGCGCGGCGCGCCGCGGCGATCGCCTCCCCCGTCTCGCCCGCCTCCGCCAGCGCGCGCGCCAGGCGCAGCCTGAGGTCGCAGGCCAGCGAGCGCAGCCGTTCCCGTTCGCGTTCCAGCCATTCGACCAACAGCTCGGAGGAGACCGCCAGTCCCTCGAGGAAGTCGCCCGCCCAGAGCGCCTCCGCCTGCCGCAGCGAGTCGAGATCGTCGCGCGCGGCCAGGGCCTCGAAGGATTCGAGATCTGTCGTGACGGCGGCCGGATCGAGCGCGACGAACCCGGCATCGGTCACGACCGGGTCTGCGCCGGCGGCCGCGAGGCCGCGGCGAAGCGTCAGCAGCGCCTGGCGCAGACTGTGCCGCGCCTGCTCCTGCCCGCGATCCGCCCAGAACAGCGTCGCAACGCGGTCACGGTGCTGCGGCACGCCTCGGCGCGTTGCCAGATAGGCCAGCAGCACCTGCACCTTGGGCCCGAAGGACTGATCGGGCCGCTCCTCCCCCATCGACAGCCGGAACGGCCCGAGCAGCCGCAGGGCAAGCCGGGCTGATTGCGTGTCGCTCGCTGACATGCGTGGCCCCGAACGCCGGAATGCCTCGAAGCTTAAACATTAGGACTGACGCATTCAAACGGATTCGTGATCCCGTCCCGCTGCCGCGTTCCCAGCGCTGACGGGTATTTGACGCGCCCGTACACGCCCACTGCCGCGGCACGGACGCTCCGCTGACACCCCGGGCGGCAGCCTTCCGACTCGGAGGACGGGCGGCTTGGACGCGGAACACGTCAAGGATGGGACAGTCGGCGCGTCGGCGGCGAATACGCCTCCGATTCGGCCCGCCGCCCGGCCGGTCGGCGCCTGGCGCCTGGTGGCGGCTCTCGCCTTCAGTGCCGTCGGCCTCTGGCCGCGCCCTGCCGCCTCCCCAGCACGGGAAGGGGGACGCCACGATGGACACGACATTCGACCTCTATGAGCACGCCGCCGGCGCGATCCGCAGGCTCTATGACAGCCGGATCGAGGCGCCCGCGATCCTGCCGATGGACCGCCTCTTCCCGGAAGGCCAGCGCTTCGCCGAAGCGTGGCGCGACCTGCGCGACGAGGCCCTGGCCGTGGCGCAGGGCCTGGCCCGGGTGCCACGTTTCCACGAGATCATGCCCGAGCAGGCCGAAATCTCCTCCAACGACGGACGCGACTGGCGCCTGCTGTTGCTGAAGGCCTATGGCGTGGAATTCCCGGAGAACATGCGCCTCTGCCCCACGCTTGCAGGCCTGCTCCGCGCCACGCCGGAGGTGCTCTCCGCCTCCGTCTCCTTCCTCGCCCCGCGCAAGGTGATCCCGGAGCATCGCGGGCCGGTGCGCGGCGTGCTGCGCTTCTACCTGCCGCTGGTCATGCCGCGCGACGCGCTCGGGCGCCCGGCCGCGGTCCTGTCCGTGGACGGGCAGGATCTGCGGCTGGAGGAAGGCCAGGCGCTGCTGTGGGACGACACCTTCCGCCACGGCGTGCGCAACGAGAGCGACGCGGTGCGGATCGTGCTGCTGATGGATGTCTGGCGGCGCGGCATGCCGCTCGACATGCAGGCGCTGTCGAAGCTGGTGGTCTGGACCGTGCGGGCAGGCATCCGCGCCCGCCGCGTGGTCGAGCGCGCCCGCCGGCGCGAGGCGTAGCGCGGCACCTCGGCGCCGCGCAGCGCCGGGATCAATCGTCCCGGTGCACGCGCTCCATGCGCTCGTGGCGCTCCTGTGCCTCGATGGAGAGGGTCGCGATCGGCCGCGCCTCCAGCCGGCGCAGGCCGATCGGCTCGCCGGTTTCCTCGCAATAGCCGTAGGTGCCGTTCTCGATCCGCTCGATCGCCTGGTCGATCTTCGAGATCAGCTTGCGCGCGCGATCCCGCGTGCGGAGTTCCAGCGCACGGTCGGTCTCGACGCTCGCACGGTCGGTGAGGTCCGCCTCGGCAATGCCGCCCTCACCGAGGCTGTGCAGCGTCTCGCCGGCCTCGCGCAACAACTCTCCCCGCCATCGCAAGAGCTTCTGCCTGAAATATTCGAGCTGAAGGGGATTCATGAACTCTTCGTCGGACGACGGTCGGTAGTCCGGCGGCAAGGTCACGAGCATGGCACACTTCCCCAACCTCCTTCGGCCATGGCCCGGCGCCCGGCCGGCGAAGGCGGGCGGACCATAGTGGCGACACTGGGGCAGAGACAAGCCCTGTCTCCACGGCAAGTCGCTGATCTTCGCGCATTTTCACCCGAATGCCGCGAAGCCGCGCGGCAAACGGCGTTCAGGGCGGCGCGGCGCCTGCTTTCTGCGCATGCCGACGGGCGAGTTCCACCCGCGCGCGTAGCCGGACATGCGCGAGCAACGACCGCAGCGCGGGCTCGGTCGCCTCCTCCGACGCTTCCGCGAGTGCCTCGAGCCGGGCGAGCCGCGCCGGATCGTCGCCGCCCCGCAGCAGGTCGAGCTGCAGGCCGCGCAGCTCCTCGAGCGCCAGCGCGGCGCGCTGCAGCGGCGCCTGGCGCCGCCCGCGCGAGCCGGCGGATTCGTCCTGCACCGCGAGCAGCGCCGCGACCCCCGCGCTCGCCGAGGTCGCTGTGGAAGCCGCCGAGCGGGCCTCCGGCAGCGCGAATCCGGACCCCGGGCGCGCGCCGCGCCGCGCCGCCGCCACGCCAGCGGCGAAGACCCCACCGATTCCCCTCACGCCGACGTCCTGTCCGCTCTCATGGCCCTCTCCTGCCGCCCTGCCGGCACCGTCTGCCGCGATCCCGGCAGGACTTGCCGTGCCTTCGGCCCCCAGCCCTGGCACGCCGGTTGCCCGGCACCCGGCTGCGGCGCCGATGACGCGCCGTGCGACCTGGAGGGGAGCGTGGCCGAAATTCCTTGCCCGAAGATGAGCGCGCGGCTGCGGCGCATCGCCAGCGCCGCGCTTGGCTGCCTGCTGGCCGCGCTGCCGGCGCTCGTCGCGCCGGCGTCGGCGCAGGTGCGCATCAAGGACATCGCCGATGTCGAGGGCGTGCGCGACAACCAGCTGGTCGGCTACGGGCTGGTGGTGGGGCTGAACGGCACCGGCGACCGGCTGCGCTCGGCGGTCTTCACCCGCCAGTCGCTGATCGGCGTGCTGGAGCGGCTCGGCGTGAACACGCGCGACCAGGAAGCCCGGCTCGACACCAAGAACGTCGCGGCGGTGATGGTGACGGCGAACCTGCCGGCCTTCTCCCGCCCCGGCACGCGGATCGACGTCGCTGTCTCGACGCTTGGCGACGCCACCAACATCACCGGCGGCACGCTGCTGGTCACGCCGCTGCTCGGCGCCGACGGGGAGGTCTATGCCGTGGCGCAGGGCACCGTCGCCACGGGTGCGATCGCGGCGCGCGGCGCGGCGGGCAGCGTCACCCGTGGCGTGCCCACGGCGGGCCGCATCTCCTCCGGCGCGGTGGTGGAGCGCGAGGTCGCCTTCCGCTTCGCCCAGGGCGACCGCATCCGGCTTTCGCTGCGCAACCCGGACCTGACGACGGCGCGGCGCATCGCCGCCGCGATCAACCGCTTCGGCGGCAGCGGCATGGCTGTGGCGACCGACCCGCGCACCGTCTCGCTCAACATCGGCGGGCGCGACGCCGTCGGCCTGCTGGCGGAGATCGAGCAGCTGCGCGTGCAGCCCGACCAGGTGGCGCGCGTGGTGATCGAGGAAGCCTCCGGCACCATCGTCATGGGGGCGAATGTCCGCATCAGCACGGTTGCGATCGCGCAGGGCAACCTGACCATCCGCATCACGGAGACGCCGCAGGTGGTGCAGCCCAATGCGCTCGCCCAGGGCCAGACGGCGGTGGTGCCGCGCACCAACATCGAGGTGGACGACCAGGCCGAGCGCCGCATGGGCATCCTGCGCGGCACGGTCACGCTGGACGACCTGGTGCGGGGGATGAACAGCCTCGGCGTCGGGCCGCGCGACCTGATCACGATCCTGCAGACCATCAAGGCCGCCGGCGCGCTGCAGGCGGAACTCGAAGTGAGATGAGGGAGACGGAGCCATGACCGCGCTGAATGCCCTGAGCCAGTCGCCGCCGGCGGCGCATGGCACGCTGCGACGCCTCTCGCAGGAATTCGAGGCACAGGCCGTCTCGGCCATGTTCCAGCCGGTCTTTGCCGCGCTGCCGACCGACGGCCCCTTCGGCGGCGGCCAGGCGGAGGCGCAGTGGCGGCCCATGCTGGTGGACGCGATCGCCCGCGACATCGCCCGCACCGGCGGCTTCGGCATCGGCGATGCCGTGTTCCGCGAATTGCTGCGGGCCCAGGAAGGAGGACGAAGCGCATGATGGACGCCGTGATGCAGGCCGCGCAGCGCCTGATGGAGGCGCTGCGCGCCGAGAACGAGGCCCTCGCCCGGCTCGACCTCGCCGCGGCGGGCGAGCTCGCCGGCGGCAAGCGCCAGGCGGCGGACGCCTTCGCCGCCGCTTTCGCCGCCGCGCAGAAGCTCGGCACGCGGGCGGAGGGCGGGGAGCGCGCGCGCGCCGAGGAGGTCGCAGCGCGGCTGCGCGACCTGACGGCGGAGAACCGCCGGCTGCTCGAACGCGCCATCGCGCTGCAGTCGCGCGTGATCGAGACCATCGCCGGCGCGGCGCGACCGCCCGGCCCCGGCACCTATGGTGCGCGCGGCCGCATGAAGGAGGGGCGCGGCGCCGCGGTCTCGGTGCTGTCGCGGGCGTGAGGCGCCAGACCTGCGATTGCCGAGGGCGCGCCGCTTCGGCATAGCTGCGGCCGCATGGCCGATCACCCTCAGCAGGACCAGGACTGGGCCGCGCTGCTCGCGGCGCGGGATGGCGCGCCCGTACCGGCGACGCCGCTCGGCGACCTGTTCGGGCCGGTGCTCGCCGCGCCCACCGCGGCGGATGGCTGCCGTGTGATCGGTCGGCTCGCGCAGACCCTCGATGGGCGCATCGCCACGGCGGGCGGTGCCTCGCAATGGATCGGCGGCGCGGGCGACATCCTGCACACGCACCGGCTGCGCGCGCTGTGCGACGTGGTGCTGGTCGGCGCCGGCACGGTGCGGCACGACGATCCGCGGCTGACCACGCGCGACGTGGCGGGGCCCAATCCCGTGCGCGTGATCCTCGATCCCGCGCGCCGGCTGCCGGCGACGCATGGCGTCTTTCGGGACGGCGCGGCGCCGACGCTCCTGGTGGCGGCGACCGATGGTCCGCCCTCGCATGGCCAGGCGGAGGTGCTGCGCATCCCGCGCGCCGGCGAAGGGCTGGACCTGCCGGCGCTGCTGCGCGCGCTGGCCGCGCGAGGGCTGCGGCGGATCTTCGTGGAAGGCGGCGGGCAGACCGTGTCGGGTTTCCTCGCGGCGGGGCTGCTCGACCGGCTGCATGTGACGATCGCGCCGGTGATCCTCGGCTCCGGCATTCCCGCCTTCAGCCTGCCCGAGGCGACGCGCATCGCCGACGGGCTGCGCTTCGCCTGGCGGATCTGGCCGATCGGCGATGACATACTCTGCGACGCGGCGCTGGACCGCGCGCGGCCGAAGGTCTGCGCGGCATGAAGGCGCGCGCCTTCTGGACGGTCGCGCCTGGGCGCGGGGAGATCCGCGAGGCGGAGCTCGCCGCCCCGGCCGCCGACCAGGCGCTGGTTGTCACGCGCGCGAGCGGCATCTCGCGCGGGACCGAGCGCCTCGTCTTCACCGGCCGCGTGCCGGAAAGCCAGTGGGGCGCGATGGGCGCGCCGCTGATGCAGGGCGGCTTCCCCTTCCCCGTCTCCTACGGCTACGCGGCGGTCGGCCTCGTGCAGGAGGGCCCGTCCGCGTTGCGCGGCCGCCGCGTCTTCTGCCTGCATCCGCACCACGACGCCTTCCTCGCGCCCGCCGCCATGTGCATCCCGGTCCCCGACACGGTGCCGGACAGGCGTGCCGTGCTGGCGGCCAACATGGAAACCGCCGTCAACGTGCTGTGGGATGCGCGCCCACTGGTCGGCGAGCGTGCGCTGGTGATCGGCGCGGGCGTGGTCGGGCTGCTGGTGGCCTTCCTGCTGGCGCGCGTGCCGGGCCTCGACCTCGTCGTCTGCGACCTCGATGCCTCGCGCCGCGATCTGGTCGAGCGCTTCGGCGCCCGCTTCTGCGCGCCGCAGGATGCGCCGGGCGAGCGCGACCTGGTGGTGCATGCCTCGGCCAGCGCCGAGGGGCTGCGCCTCGCACTCACGCGCTGCGGCTTCGAGGGGCGGATCGTCGAGGCCTCCTGGTTCGGCGACCGCGCCGTGGAACTGCCGCTCGGCGAGGCCTTCCACGCGAAGCGCCTGTCGCTGGTCTCGACGCAGGTCGGCGCGGTGGCGCCGGCGATGCGCGGGCACCGCACGCATGGGGAGCGGATGGCGCTCGCGCTGTCGCTGCTGGCCGATGACCGCCTGGACGCGCTGCTCGGGCCGGAGATCCCCTTCGCCGAATTGCCGGCGCGGATCGGGTCGGTGCTGTTGCCGGATGCCGGCGCGCCCCAACCTCTCTGTCCCGTCGTCACCTATATATAGAGTGAGAGAGCGCCTGCGATGTTCAGCCTGACCGTCGTCGACCACATCATGATTGCGCACAGCTTCCGCGGCGAGGCCTTCGGCCCGGCGCAGCGGCTGCACGGCGCGACCTTCGTCGTCGAAGCCGAGTTCTGTGCGCCGAAGCTCGACGACCTGCACCTGCTGATCGACATCGGCCTGGCGAAGGACGTGCTGCGCGCGGTGCTCGCCCCGATCGACTATCGCAACCTGGATGCCGAGCCGGTCTTCGCCGGCAAGAACACCACCACCGAGTATCTCTGCCTGCACATCCAGCAGGAGCTCGCCAGCGCCTGCCGCGACGGGCGGCTCGGCGATGGCGGCAAGGCGGTGACCGGCATCAAGGTGCTGCTGCGCGAGAGCCATATCGCCTGGGCGGCCTTCGAAGGGCCTGTTTGAACGACATGGATATTGCCCTGCTCGTCCCCGGGCCGTTCGACACGATTTCGGGGGGCTACATCTATGACCGCCGGCTGGTCGAGGGCCTGCGCGGCCTCGGCCATGCGGTGCAGGTGGTGGAACTGCCCGGCTGCCACCCGCTGCCGGACGCCGCAGCGACGGAGGGCGCGCGCGCCGCGCTCGCCGCAATCCCGGCCTCGACGCGGATCATCGTCGACGGCCTCGGCCTGCCCGCCTTCGCGCCCTTCGCCGAGGAACTCGCCGCACGCCGCGCCGTCGGCCTGATCCACCACCCGACCGCGCTCGAGCACGGCAATCCCGGCGAGGTCCGCGACGCGCTGCGCGCCGCCGAGCAGGCGCTGTTCCCGCGCATGGCGCGCCTCGTCGCCACCAGCCCGCTCACCGCGCGGCGGCTGGAGCCGGAATTCGGCGTGGACCCGGCGCGCATCGGCGTGGTCGAGCCCGGCACCGATCCCGCCGCGCGCAGCGCAGGCTCGCGCGGGGGCTGCGCGATCCTCTCGGTCGGCAGCCTGATCCCGCGCAAGGGCCATGACGTGCTGATGCGCGCGCTGGCCACGCTCTCCGACCTGGACTGGCGCCTGACCATCGCCGGCGGCGCGCGCGACCCGGTGTACGCGCACGGCCTGTCTGCCTTGGCCGAGGAACTCGGCATCGCGCAGCGCGTGACCTTCGCCGGCGAGGTGGACGGCCCGGCACTGGCGGCGCTGTGGCAGGGCACGGACCTCTTCGCGCTGGCCAGCCATTGGGAAGGCTACGGCATGGCCGTGGCCGAGGCGCTGGCGCGCGGCGTGCCGGTCGCCGTCACCGCCGGCGGCGCGCTGGCGGAGCTCGTGCCGGTCGAGGCCGGCGTGGTCTCGCCGCCCGGCGACGTGGTCTCGCTCGGCAAGGCGATGCGCCGCGCCATCTTCGACACGGCGCTGCGCGCGGAGATGGCGGAGGCCGCCTGGCAGGCCGGGCAGCGCCTGCCACGCTGGGCCGACCGCGCGACCGCCTTCGCCGCCGAGCTGGAGAAGGCCTGAATGCCCGAGGAATTCGACGGCGACTGGCTCGACCTGCGCGAGCCCTTCGACGCGGCCGCGCGCGACCCTGGCCTTGCGGCGCAACTCTCGCAGGCACTGCCGGCACGGCCGCGCATTCTCGATCTCGGTGCCGGCACCGGCGCGCTGCTGCGCTGGCTCGGGCACTTCATCGGCCGCGCCCAGGCCTGGACGCTAGTGGACGCCGATGCCGCGCTGATCGAACGCGCCTTCGACACCATCGCGGAGCGCGCGGAGAATGCCGGCTGGGGCGTGACCTTCCCGGGACGGAAGACGCTGCTGGTGCACAGCCCGCGCGGCGCATGGCGCGTGGAAGGGCTGGTCGCCGATCTGCGGGAAGCGCCGGACAACCTGCCGCTGCATGCAGTGGACGCGGTGGTGAACACCGCGCTCTGCGACCTGGTCAGCCACGGCTGGATCGAACGCATGGCGGCCGTCTGCGCCGCGCGCGGCCTGCCCTTCTATGCCGCGCTGAACGTCACGGGCCGCGAGCGCTTCTCCCCCCCGCATCGGGAGGACGCGCTGGTCGCCCGTGGCTTCGCCCGCGACCAGGCGCGCGACAAGGGCTTTGGCGGCATCGCGCTGGGCGCGCAGGCGCCGGAGGCGATCGCGGAGGCCTTCGCGGCGCAGGGCTATGCCGTGCTGCGCGCACCCTCCGACTGGTCGGTGCGCACGCGGCCGCTCAACCCCGTCGCGACGCGCTTCGCGGAGGAACTGGTGGGCGGCATGGCCGCGGCCGCCGGCCAGCATGAGCGGCGCGGCCGCCTCGCTCTGCGCGACTGGGCGCGGCTGCGCATGGAGCAGGCGGCGGATGGCCGGCTCGGCTTCCGCATCGGCCACGCCGACATGCTATGCCTACCGCCTGGGAAGGACACTGCCTGATGGCTCTTCTGCTCGGCTGCGTCGCGGACGACTTCACCGGCGCGACGGACCTCGCCTCCATGCTGGTGCGCAACGGCATGACCTGCGTGCAGGTGATTGGCGTGCCCACCGGTCCCTTGCCCGAGGCCGACGCCGTGGTGATCGCGCTGAAGTCCCGCACCGCGCCGGTTGCGCAGGCGGTGGCGGAGAGTGTCGCGGCGGCCGAGGCGCTGCTGGCCGCAGGCGCGAAGCAGCTCTTCTTCAAATACTGCTCGACCTTCGACAGCACGGACGACGGCAACATCGGCCCGGTGGCGGATGCGCTGCTGAAGCGGCTCGGCGCCGGCTTCGCCATCGCCTGCCCGGCCTTCCCGGCCAATGGCCGCAGCATCTACCAGGGGCACCTCTTCGTGGGATCGCGCCTGCTGAACGAGAGCGGGATGGAGAACCACCCCCTCACCCCGATGAAGGATGCCGATCTCGTGCGCGTGCTGTCGCGCCAGACCGATGGCGGCGTCGGCCTCGTGCCCTTCGCCGTGGTCGAGCAGGGCGCGGCGGCGATCCGGCAGGCGATGACGAAGCTGGCGGAAGGCGGGCGACGCTACGCGATCGTGGATGCCGTCAGCGACGCGCATCTGCACGCGATCGGTGAGGCCTGCGCCAGCCATGCGCTGGTCACCGGCGGCTCGGGCGTCGCGATGGGCCTGCCCGGGAATTTCCGGCGCGCCGGCCTGCTGCCGGAGCGCAGCGACGCCGCGGCCTTGCCGAAGGCGGAGGGGCTCTGCGCGGTCGTCGCGGGGTCCTGCTCCCGCGCCACGCTCGGGCAGATCGGGCTCGCGCGCGATCACGTGCCGGTTCTCGAGCTCGATGCGCTCGCCACGCCCGATGCGCAGGCGCTGGCACGGCAGGCGCTGGACTGGGTCGAGGGCAGGCTCGCCGCCGACCGGCCCGTGGTGATCGCAGCGAGCGCGCCGCCCGAGAAGGTGGCCGCGCTGCAGCAGAAGCTGGGACGCGACGCCGCAGGCACGCTGGTGGAGGAAGCGCTGGCGGCCGTCGCGAAAGGGCTGGTCGCACGCGGCGTGAAGCGGCTGGTGGTGGCGGGCGGCGAGACTTCCGGCGCGGTGGTGCAGCGGCTCGGCGTCACGTCGCTGCGCATCGGCGCCGAGATCGATCCGGGCGTGCCCTGGACGTTTGCGGAACCGGTGGGGATTCACCTGGCGCTCAAGAGCGGCAATTTCGGCGCGCGCGACTTCTTCCTCAAGGCCTTCACCCATGGATGAGCGCGCCCTCCGCGAGGAACTGGCGGTGCTCGGGAAGTCGCTGTTCGACCGCGGCTACTCGGTCGGCACGGCCGGCAACGTCAGCGTTCGCCTGCCGGACGGCTACCTGATGACGCCGACCAATTCCTGCCTCGGACGGCTGGATCCGGCGCGGATCAGCAAGCTGGCGCCGGACTGGTCGCATATCACGGGCGACAAGCCGAGCAAGGAGGTGTTCCTGCATCGCGCCGTGCTGACGGCGCGGCCGGAGGCGGGTGCCGTCGTGCATCTCCACTCGACCTACGCCACGGCGATCTCCTGTCTGGCTCCCGAAGGCGGCGACGCGGAGGTGCCGCCGCTGACACCCTATTTCGTCATGCGCATCGGCCGCCGCCTCCCCTGCGTGCCCTATTACCGCCCGGGCGACGGCGCGATGGAACCGGCGGTGTTCGAGGCGGCGAAGGTCGCGAAGGCGCTGCTGCTGGCGAACCATGGCCCTGTGGTGAGCGGCGCCACGCTGCGCGACGCGGTGTACGCCGCCGAGGAGCTGGAGGAGGCCGCGCGGCTGGCGCTGCTGCTGCGCAACGTACCCGGCGTGCGGCGGCTGACGCCGGCGCAGGTGGACGACCTGCTGCAGACCTTCGGGTAAGGCCACGCCACGCGTCCCATCGGTGCGCGGCCCCCACCCCGACCCTCCCCCGCATGCGGGGGAGGAAGACGTCAGAGCGAGGCGGCGGGATCAAGGCGGATGACGTAGCTGCGCCAGTCGGCGCGGGCTGCGATGCGCTCATAGAGGGCGATGGCGGCGATGTCGCCCTCGGGCACGATCCAGCGCAGATGGCTCCAGCCCCGCGAGCGGCCGAGCGCGCAGCATTCCGCGATCAGGGCGCGCGCGATGCCCTGGCCACGCGCCGCCGGCAGGACGAACAGGTCGTCGAGCTGGCCGCAGCAGCGTGCGAAGACGATCTCCGGCAGATCGAAGAGCACGGCGAAGCCGAGCGCCGCGCCATCGCGCTCCGCCACCATCACCTCGGCCGCCGGATGCGCCGCGAGGAGCGCGGCCTGGTCTTCCGGCGCAGCCACGGCGGCACCGGCGAGCGCCTCCCGCATCTCCGCGGCATAGGCCGCAAGGAGCGGTGCAAGCGCGCCGCGCTCAGCGCGCGGCAAGGGACGGATCAACATGCCAGGAAGATAGGATGCGGCCCGGCGGCCCGCGAAGCGGGCCGAGCGCGCGAATGCGCGCCGCACACCAACCGACAATGCCACCAGCGCGCCTGTGGCCTGCGCGCAAGCCAAGCCGGCGGAAGCCGGCGCCGGCGCTTCAGGCACCCCATAAACGCGCGAAGGGCGCCACCCTTGCGGATGGCGCCCCCTACGCCGGGATCGGCGGTTGGATCAGGATGCGTTGTCGGCCGACGGCGCGGCGGCAGCGGCGGCAGCGGCGGCGCGCTTCGCGGCGCGGGTCGCGGCGGCCTTCTTCGCGGCCTCCGAACGGGCGGAGGTCGCCTTCTTCGGCGCCGCCTTGCGGGCGGTCGTCTTCTTCGCCGCCGCCTTCTTCGGCGCGGCCTTGCGAGCGGTCGTCTTCTTCGCCGCCGCCTTCTTCGGCGCCGCCTTGCGGGCGGTCGTCTTCTTCGCCGCCGCCTTCTTCGGCGCCGCCTTGCGGGCGGTCGTCTTCTTCGCCGCCGCCTTCTTCGGCGCCGCCTTGCGGGCGGTCGTCTTCTTCGCCGCCGCCTTCTTCGGCGCGGCCTTCTTCGCCGCCGGCTTCCGGGCGGTCTTCTTCGTGGCGGCCATCGCCATCGCCTGGGCGCGGGGCTCGGCTTCGGTCTCGGTGGTCTCGACGATATCGGTCATTCTGTCAGGTCCTTCGTGTGTGACGCGGTGATGTTCCGAAGGCGGGGCACACGCGCGGAAACGGGGCGCGGCGTCCGCCGAGGCAGTCGGGGTGGCGTCGTCACGGCCGGCGCGGATCCCGTATCGCGCCAGACCGCGGCATGCGCCGTCCACTCCCACGCAGGCGCCGGGGACGACGCGCGCCGCGCTGCATGGCGCCTGGCGCGTGTTCCGGCATCTCTCCCGCCGGGCGCTGGCGCGCGGGGCGCGCTGTCCGGCGGTGCGGAGAAGGATGTGCGTTGGATGCCAACCTCCCCCCCGAGCCTGCGGTCCATGGACCGATCCTTCCTGCCGCGCGCCGCGCCGACGTGTCGCTTGCCTTCCTTCGATCGCTGCGTCGTGGAGTGTGCCGACGTCGCCGCTTCGATCTTCGGCGCGCGAATCGCGTCAAGCGCGTGCGTGCGAATCAGACGTGCGGCATTCGCGCGCAACGTGTCAAACGGAATCGCATCGCGATGCACGATGACGCGCATGATTTTCGTCGCGACGACTCTGCGTACTGCGTCGTGGTGTCGTCGGGCGTCGTCGGAGAGCGGAAGACGGCGGTGCTGCGAAGCGTCGCGACGCACCTGCCGAGGTGCCGCGCCGGCATCCGCCGGCGCGGCGCGCGAAGCGTCAGCCGCGGCTGCCGATCGGCTTCACCGGACGCTGCGCTTCTCCGGTGTACTGGGAGAGCGGGCGGATCAGCCGGTTGTCCGCCGCCTGCTCGAACACATGCGCCGCCCAGCCGGTGATGCGGGAGCAGACGAAGATCGGCGTGAACATCGGGATGTCGAAGCCCATCAGGTAGTACGCGGGGCCGGCCGGGAAATCGAGGTTCGGATGGATCTTCTTCTCCCGCAGCATGATCTCCGCCAGCACGCGGGAGGTCTCCATCCAGCGCCGGTCGCCCACCACCTCCGCCATCTTCTCGGCGTATTTCTTCATGGTCGGCACGCGGCTGTCGCCGCTCTTGTAGACGCGGTGGCCGAAGCCCATCACCAGCGCCTTGTGGTCGAACTTGCCGTGGATCCACTCCCCGGCCTTATCCGGCCCGCCGATCTCCTTCAGCATGTGCATCACCGCCTCGTTGGCGCCGCCATGCAGCGGGCCCTTTAGCGCGGCGATCGCCGCCGTGATGGCTCCGTGCATGTCCGCCCCGGTCGAGGTCACCGTCCGCGCCGTGAAGGTGGAGGCGTTGAAGGTGTGCTCGGCGTAGAGGATCATCGAGACGTCGAAGGACTTGATGACCTCCGGCTGCGGCACCTTCCCGAAGACCAGGTGGAAGAAGTTCTCGCAGAAGGGCAGCGAGGGGTCCGGCGCGATCGGCTCCAGCCCCTTGGACAGGCGGTTGGTCGCGGCCACCGCGGTCGGCAGCTTGGCCAGCAGCCGCATCGCCTTGCGCCGCTGCGCCGCGTCCGAGACGTCGCCCGCCTCCGGGTCCTCGGTCCCCATGAAGGAGACGGCGGTGCGCACCGCGTCCATCGGGTGCGCGTCCTTCGGGATGGCGCGCAGGACGGAAAGCAGCGCCGGGGAGATCGCCCGGTTGGCCCGCTCCTCCTTCTGGAAGGCGGCGAGCTGGGCGGCGGTCGGCAGTTCGCCGTGCCAGAGCAGGTAGGCGACCTCCTCGAAGTTGCTCTCCTCGCAGAGGTCCTGCACGGCATAGCCGCGATAGGTGAGGCTGTTGGTCTCCGGCATCACCTTGGAGACGGCGGAGACGTCGGCATAGACGCCGACCAGGCCCTTGTAGATGGTGGGTTCTGCTTCGCTCATGACTGGTTCACTCCCCAGATGTGCAGGGACAACGGCCCGAGGGTGCGCTGCCCCCACCCCGACCCTCCCCCGCGCGCGGGGGAGGGAGTGGATCGTTCAGAAGATGCCCGGCTTGGACTCCAGCAGCGTGCCGGCCGGCAGCGCGACGTTCAGCACGTGCAGCTCGCCCGCCGGGATGCGGGCCAGGTCCTGCACGTCGGCCAGGAAGCGGTTGGCCTCCCGCGTCGTGATGATGCCTTCGGTCAGCGTGCGGAACTTCTGGATGTACTGATCCCGGGCGAAGGGCCGCGCGCCGTTCGGGTGGGCGTTGGCCACGCCAAGCTCGTCCACGATCTTCGTCCCGTCGTTGAACTCGATCTCCACCCGGCCGCCAAAGGAGAGCTCGTCCGGATCGCGGGAGTGGTACTTCCGGGTCCACTCCGCGTCCTCGCGCGTCTCGATCTTGTGCCAGAGGCGGACGGTGTCCGCCCGCTGCGCCCGCTTCGGCGCGTAGCTGTCCACGTGGTGCCAGCGCCCGTCCTGCAGGGCGACGGCGAAGATGTACATGATCGAGTGGTCCAGCGTCTCCCGGCTGGCCTTGGGGTCCATCTTCTGCGGGTCGTTGGCCCCGGTGCCGATCACGTAGTGGGTGTGGTGGGAGGTGTGGATGGTGATCCGCTTGATCGCCTCCCAGTCCTTGATCTGCTCCCGCATGCGGAAGGCCAGGTCGATCAACGCCTGGGACTGGTACTCGGCCGAGTGCTCCTTGGTGTAGCTGTCGAGGATGGCGCGCTTCGGCTCGCCCGGCGCCGGCAGCGGCACCTCGTAGTAGACCGGGTCGTAGACCGTCTTGCGGCCCTTGCTGTCGGCCTGCGTCCGGCCGGACAGCACCCAGGCGATCACGCTGTCCTCGCCTTCATAGATCGGCGAGGGCGCGCCTTCGCCGCGCATGCAGCGGTCCACCGCCTCCACCGCGAGCTTGCCGGCATGGGCGGGGGCATAGGCCTTCCAGCTGCTGATCTCGCCCTTCCGGCTCTGGCGGAAGCTGATCGAGGTGTGCAGCGCCTGCTGGATGGACTGGAAGATCACCTCCTGCTTCAGGCCGAGCAGCGTGCCGATGCCGGCCGCGGCCGCAGGGCAGAGATGGGCGATGTGGTCCACCTTGTGCTCATGCAGGCAGATCGCGCGCACCAGGTCGATATGCAGCTCATAGGAGGTCGCCAGGCCGCGGATCAGGTCCCGGCCTGACTTGCCCATCGTCTGCGCCACCGCCAGCACGGGCGGGATGTTGTCGCCGGGGTGGGAGTAGTCCGCGGCCAGGAAGGTGTCGTGGAAGTCGAGCTCGCGCACCGCCGTGCCGTTCGCCCAGGCCGCCCATTCGGGGCTGACGGTCGTCGCCGACTTCACGCCGAACACCGTGCCCCCGCCCTTGCGCGGATGACCCAGCGCCATGCCGCGCGCCGAGACGACCGGGCGGCGGTTGATCGCGGCGATGGCGACGGAGGCGTTGTCGATGATCCGGTTGATGATCATCGCCTGGACGTCCTTCTCCACCGCGACCTTGTCGGTGGCGACGGCGGCCATCTTCCAGGCCAGCTGGTCCTCTCGCTTCAGCAGCGCCTTCGAGGGGTGGACCTTCACGGGATGCTTCTGCACGTCTGTCCTCATCCTTGCCGTGTGGAACTCTACGCGCCGTTTTGCGCCCGCTTCGCGTGATCGTCCATTCCGATTGGACAAGAGCGGCGATATGGATTTCGTATCGCGCCGACGCTAAAGCGTGTGCGCAGGGTTGAGGCAGGCCAGGCGCACAACAAGACGCCACACGGATCTGCCATGGATTTTCGCCTCGTCCGCCGCCTCGGGCATTTTCTCGCCGTCGCCGAGGAAGGGCATTTCGGCCGCGCCGCCGCGCGGCTCGGCATCTCGCAGCCGCCGCTGACCGCGCAGATCCAGGCGCTGGAACGCGAGCTCGGCGTGAAGCTGCTGGAGCGCACCGGCAAGGGCGCGCGCCCGACGCGGGAGGGCGAGGCGCTGATCCCGCTCGCGCGCCGTCTCGCCGAAGGCGCGGGAGAGCTCGAGGCGCTGGCGCGAGAGCTCCGCGCCGGCCGCGCCGCGCCGGTCGCGATCGCCTGCGTCACCTCCGCGCTATTCGACTACCTGCCGCCGCTGGTCCGCGCGCTGCAGGCGGCGCGCCCGGACGCGGCGGTCTCGGTGCGGGAGCTCGACACGACCGATGCGGTGGAGGCGCTGCGGCGCGGCGAGGTCGACCTCGCCTTGCTGCGGCTGGATCGTGACCGCCCGCCGGTGAAGCTGCGCGCCCTCGGCCGCGACGTGCTGGCGGCCGCACTGCCGAGCGGCCATCCGCTGGCCGAGAGCAGCGCGCCGCTGCCGCTCGGCCAGCTTGCCGACGAGCCGATGCTGGTGCTGCCCCGCGGCATCAGCCCCGCCTATTCGGATGCGATGGTCACCGCTTGCCGCGAGGCCGGCTTCACGCCGCGCGTCGTGCGGGAGGTGGGCAGCGCGATGGCGCAGCTCGGCTTCGTCGCAGCCGGGCTCGGCATCGCGCTGGTCAGCGCGGGCATGGCGCGGCTGCGCCCGCCGGGCGTGGCGTTCCGCGAGCTGGAAGGACCGATCCATGCTGTGGGCGTGGCGCTGGCCTGGAATGCCGAGCGCGAGAGCGAGGCGACGCGCCTGGCGCTCGATTTCGCGGAGATGCTCTTTCCGGGCGGGTGAGTCTTTCCGAGACGTTGCCGATCTGCTACGAAATCGTAACCCCAATCAGCCCGCGAGATAGAGTGTGAGCGTGCGCGACCCGCTCTGGTCCGTGCTGAACGCGACCAGTCTGCGCCTCAGCCTCGCCTGGCAGAGCCAGGACGGCGTGATCGCCTTGCAGCCCGACACCGAGATCGGGATCGGCGACCGTTCCGCGCTGCTGTTCCAGGCGATCGACGCCACCGAGACGCGCGACATCCTCGGCGTCGATCTGACGGCGGGCAATCTCTACTATTTCTGGGTCGCGGCGGCGTGGCAGCCGGTCATCGAGATCTTCGACGCCGAGGGCTACCGCCTCCTCTCGCTCGACGGCGACGACATCGGCTTCCCGGACCTCGTCGGCGAGGACTCGATCCTGTTCTTCGCGCCCGAGGTCAGCGGGCGCCATCACCTGCGCATCGGCTTCGTCGATCCGGCCCGGAAGGGCGACTACGTGGTCGAGGCCTGGGAGGATGTCGGCGCCAACTTCGTCAATGACCTCGAACCGGTGGTCAGCCAGGTCTCGATCGAGGCGACGGATGCGGTGAAGCGGGAAGGCGCGGCCGGCACCGCCACCACCTTCACCTTCACCCTCCGCCGCACCGGCGACCTCTCCACCCAGCAGGATGTGCTGTGGTTCGCCGCCGCCGCAGGGACCAGCCCGGCCGCGCGCTCCGACTTCGTGGACCCGGATTCGCTCGCCGAGCGCGTCACCTTCGCGCCGGGCGAGAGCGTGAAGACCATCGCGATCCAGGTCGCCGGCGACGACCTCGTCGAGGCGGACGAGACCTTCGAGGTCCGGCTCGCCTTCCCTTCCGCGGGGCTCGGCGTCGGCCAGGGCGTGGCGGTTGGCCGCATCCTCACCGACGAGATGGCGATCGCCTTCTCTCCGGCGAGCCTCGCGATCGCGGAGGGCCAGTCCGGCGCCACACCCGTGACGGTGACCGTGACGCGCAGCGGCGACCTTGCCGCCTGGAGCGGCTTCTGGACCGTGGAGGGTCATGGCGACCGCCCGGTGGACGCCGCGGATTTCGTGGGCGGTTCGCTGCCGCTCGGCGTCCTCTCCTTCGCGGCGGGGCAGGTCACGGCGGAGATCAGCTTCTCCATCCAGGGCGACCTGACGCCGGAATTCGACGAGGGCTTCCTGCTGCGCGTGGCCGAGCCTCCGTCCGGAACAGCCTTCGGTCGCACCGAGCGCCGCGTCTTCACCACCACCGGCACCGTGCTCGACGACGACAGCCGGATCGGCATCACGCGCATCAGCCCCTCGACCCCGGAGGGCACCGGCGAGGGCTGGCTGCAGGCCTTCTTCGTTCATCGCGTCGCGCCGGCGGGCTCGACGCACAGCGTGGCTTGGCGGGTGGAGGGCCTCGGCAGCACGCCGGCGACGGGCGCCGATTTCGCGGGCGGCGTGCTGCCCTCCGGCATCCTGACCTTCGCGCCGGGCGAGACGGTGAAGACCATCGAGTTCCGCCTGGCCGGCGACAGCCTCGTGGAGCCGCTCGAGGAATTCCTGGTCCGCCTCAGCGATCCCTCGCCCGGCATCACGCTCGATGCCGCCTCGGTGGCTGCCGCGATCCTGGACGATGACGGCGCGGTGCGGGTGGAGGCGCTGGCCGACCAGATGGAGGAAGGCTCCGGCCCGGCGAGCGCGCTGCGCTTCCGGGTCAGCCGCACCGACACCGCGGACACCCAGACGGTGGATTGGGCGATCCTCGGCGGCGGCGCCAACCCGGTGGACGATGCCGATTTCGTGGGCGGCGTGCTGCCGTCCGGACGGATCACCTTCGCGCCCGGAGAGGCGGTGCGGCTGGTCTCGGTCCTGCTCGCCGGCGATTCCGTGCTGGAGGCGGCCGAGACGGCCCAGATCGCGCTTTCCGCCCCCTTCGGCGGCGTGCGCTTCGCGACGACCACGGCGGAGACGACGATCCTCGACGACGACGCCGAGGTGCTGTTCGGCCGCGACGGCATCGCAGGAAACGAGGGCGATGCCGGAACCACGGGCATCCTCGTCCGCCTCGAACGTCATGGGCATCTGGACCGGGAGGTCGCGATCCCTTGGACGGTGACGCCGGCCGGGCCGAACGGGCAGCGCGCGGAGGCGAACGACTTCGCGGGCGGTGTGCTGCCCTCCGGCACGGCGCTTTTCGCGCCCGGCGCGACGAGCACGAGCTTCACGATCCCCGTCGCCGGCGACACGCTGCCGGAGGCAACGGAATGGTTCAACGTCACGCTCGGCCGGGTGCACGGCATCGTGCTGCCCGAGCGCGCGCAGACCGGCTTGATCTACAATGACGAGCCCCGCATCGCGATGGCCTACAGTCCGACCCATGTGCGGGAGGGCGACGGGGGCACCACCGCCATCGACTTCGTCATCCGGCGCAGCGACGATCTCTCCGGAACCGACAGCGTCGGCTGGCGCGTGACCAGCGGCGTGTCCGGCGTGGAGGCGAAGGCCTCGGCGCGGGATTTTGCCGGCGGCGTCTTCCCCTCCGGCCAGGTCACCTTCGCGCCGGGCGAAGCCGAGAAGGTCGTGACCGTCCGGGTTGTCGGCGACCGGCTTGTGGAGCCGGACCTGGAGTATTTCGCCTTCGAGCTCCACACGCCCTCCGCCGGCGTCTCGCTCGGCCTCGCCCAGGCCAGCGGGGCGATCATCAACGACGATGCGCTGGTGACCGTGACCCCTGCCCAGCCGCGCATCGCCGAGGGCACGGGCCTGGCGACGCCGATCAGCTTCACCGCGACGCGCAGCGGCGACATCTCCGTCGCGCATTCGCTCGCCTGGTCGGTGCGGCCCGCCGGCACAAGCCCGGTGGACGCGCAGGATTTCGTCGGCCGCGCCCTGCCATCCGGCCGCCTCGACTTCGCCCCTGGCGAGACGGTGCGGACCATCGCCTTCAGTGTCGTCGGCGACCGGCTCTTCGAGACCGACGAGACCTTCGCGCTGCGGCTGACGCCAACCTCCCCGGGATTGAGCGTCGCCGCCGCGACTCTGCAGGGCACGATCCTCAACGACGACACGCGGGTCTCCGTCGCGATCGATGCGGCCGTGCAGGCCGAGGGGCAGCCTGGCGGCACAACGCCCTTCACCTTCACCCTGACGCGCAGCGGCCCGCTCGACCTGGCGCAGAGCGTCGGCTGGTCCGTGGCGCCGACGGGGACCAGCCGCGCGGTCGCCAGCGACTTCCTGGGCGGAGTCCTGCCCTCCGGCACGGTCGCCTTCGCGGCCGGCGAGGCTGAGAAGACTGTCACGCTGCGCGTGCTGGGCGATGCGCTGATCGAGCCGGACGAATCCTTCGTGCTGCGCCTGCACAGCCCGACGGAGAGCCTGCAACTCGGCACCGCGACCGCCACGGCCACCATCCGCAACGACGACGCCTCCATCACCGCGGCCATCGCCGCGCCGGCGCTGCCGGAAGGCGGGCCGGGCGCCGGCGCGGTCTTCACGGTGGCGCTGACCCGCAGCGGCGATCTGTCGGTCACCCATGACCTCGCCTGGTCGGTCGCGCCGACCGGCGCCGCCCGCGCGACCCAGCGGGACTTTGCCGGCAACGTCCTGCCCGGCGGCAGCCTGAGTTTCGCTCCGGGCGTCACCACGCAGGACCTGACGATCGCCGTGCAGGGCGACCTGCTGCCCGAGCCCGAGGAGACCTTCGTGCTGCGTCTCTCCTCGCCCTCGGCCGGCGTCGCCGTCGCGACCCCGAGCCTGCTCGGCACCATCCTGAACGACGACGGGGTGTGGCCGGGCTGAGCCGCGCGGCCGCGCTCAGCGCAGGAAGCGCGCCTCGATCGCCCGCATCCGGTCGTCGCCCTGCAGGGCGAACACGTCGGCCACGCTGGCGATGCGTCCCTCCACACCCGCGATGCCGCCTTCGGCCAGGATGCGGGCGAAGGTCTCGCGCATCGCGCCGACCGCGGCGCGGATGGCGTGGTTGCCGCAGATGATCAGCCCGACCTTGCCCAGCGCCGCCACCTCCGCGAAGGAGAGCTGCGGGTAGGAAGTCGGCACCAGCACCAGCGGCACGCGCCCCGTCCAGGCGCGGCAGAAGGCGAGGATCTCGTCGGGCGTCTTCTGCTTGGAATGGATCAGCACCGCATCCGCCCCGGCCTCGGCATAGGCCTCGCCGCGTCGCAGCGCCTCCGCCTGGCCGAGGCCGGCGATCAACGCCTCCGTCCGCGCGATCACCAGCGGGCCGTCCGGCACGCGCGCCGCTGCGATCTTGCCCTGGAACTCCTCGACGCGGACCAGCTCCTGCCGCCCGCCGGGGCGCAGGCTGGAATCCTTGGGGAAGGTCTTGTCCTCCATCACCACCGCCGCGACGCCGGCCGCGGCGTAGCGCGGCACGAGGTAGGCGACCGAGACGGCGTTGCCGCCGCCGGTGTCGATGTCGGCCACCACCGGCGCATCCTGCACCTCGATCATGGCGCGCATCGCGGCCAGGTGCGTCTCCCAGGAGAGGATCGAGGCATCCGGCACCGCATGCGCGGCCGAGAGCTCGAAGCCGCTGCCCCAGATCGCGTCGAACCCCGCCTCGGCCGCCAGCTTCGCGGAGAGCGGGTTGTGCGCGGACATCGCGATGGCCGGGCGATCGGGCGTGAGGCGGGCGCGGAGGCGGGCGGCGGCGTTCATGCGGCGATGCTCGCGCCGCGCGGGGTCGGCAGCAAGACGACGGCGGGAAGGTTCCACGCGCGGCGCCCTGGGGCTAGCCTGCCGCCGACCAACGCCACCGAGAGGCCCGCATGACCGACGCCGCCCCCTTCGACCTCGTCGTCACCGGCGACGTGGTGCTGTCTGACCGCGTGATCCAGGGCGGCTATGTCGCGGTGCGGGGCGAGACCATCGCGGCGATCGGCGCCGGCGCGCCGCCGCCGGCGAAGCGCCTGGCCGATTTCTCCGGCAAGGTGATCATGCCGGGCCTGGTGGACGGGCACATGCACACCTCGTCCAGCACCGGATGGCCGGGGATCGAGGGCGCGACCATGTCGGCCGCGGCCGGCGGCGTCACCACGGTCTGCGACATGCCCTATGACGTGCCCAACCCGGTGACGACGGCGGCAATCTTCGCCGACAAGGTCGAGCATGTGCACCGCCTGTCGCATGTGGACATGGCGCTCTACGGCACGATCAAGAAATCCGGCGGGCTCGAGGACATCGCCGCCATCGCGGAGGCCGGGGCGAGCGCCTTCAAGGTCTCCACCTATGAATACGACGCGCACCGCTTCCCGCGCATCGACCACCCGACCATGCTCTCGGCCTTCGCGGAGATCGCCAAGACCGGGCTGATGGTCGCGGTCCACAACGAGGACCAGGAGCTGGTGGTGAAGCTGACCGAGGCCGCCAAGGCCGCGGGCAACACCTCCCCCATCTGGCACTGCCGCACCCGCCCGCCGATCACCGAGACGATGGCCGACCTCGAGATCTTCGAGATGGCGCTGGAGACGGGCGCGCATGTCCACATCGCGCATTCCTCCCTGGCGCGCGGCTTCGAGCTGGCGCGGATCTACCGCGGCCAGGGTGCGAAGACCTCGGGCGAGGCCTGCATCCAGTACCTGTGCATGACGGAGGAGGACATCGTCCGCCTGCAGGGCTTCGGGAAGTGCAACCCGCCCTTCCGAACCGCGGCCGAGGTGGAGCGGATGTGGGGCGCGGTGCGGGAGGGGATCGTCTCCTACGTCTCGACCGACCATGCCCCCTGGCCGAAGCCGAAGAAGGAGTATCACGGCGACATCTTCGCCGTGGGCGCCGGGCTGACCGGCCTGCAGAGCTACGCGCCGCTGATGTACACCCTGCTGGCGGAGCGCGGCCTGCCGCCGACCGTCATGGCCCGCCTCTGCTCCGAGGAGCCGGCGCGCTACCATGGGCTCGACCCGAAGAAGGGCGGCATCCGCCTCGGCGCGGACGCCGATTTCTGCATCCTGGAGACGGGCGACTTCGTCTTCGACGAGCGCATCATCCAGGACCGCGAGGATGCGCGCTGGTCGCCCTATCACGGCCGCCCGATGAAGGCCCGCGTCGCCTCCGCCTGGCTGCGCGGCAGCGAGATCTGGGACGGCGCGGCGGTGAAGGCGAAGCCCGGCACCGGCCGCTTCGTGCCGCGGCAGCACAAGCGCTCCGCGCTTGAGTCATGATGGCGCCCTCAAGCGCCGGGCGCCGCCTCCGGCGGCTTGGCTCGCGGCACTTGCCGCGGCCGCCATTCGGCGGCTCGCCCCGCGCAGGACGCGGGGCGCAAAGGAGCACCATCGATGCCTGATCCGCGCATCCCGCCCCTGCCCCGCGCCGCCATGCCGGAGCGTTGGCGGAAGGTGGCGGAGACCGCAGACCAGGTGCGCGGCGAGGCCACGCTGATCGAGGTGCTGGCCCAGGCGCCGGAACTGCTGGGCTGGTACTATGACGGCTTCTACGCCGAGGTCTTCTTCAAGGGGCGCGTCGAGCGCCGGATCAAGGAGATCCTGCGTCTCAAGCTCTCCACCCTGCATGGCTGCGCCTTCTGCAACCGCGGCAACACGAAGTCCGCACTCGAGGCCGGCGTGACCGAGGCGCAGGTCGCGGCAATGTGGGAGACCGACAGCCCCGCCTTCGACGCGAAGGAACGCGCGGTGCTGCGCCTGGCGGAGCAGATGGCGCTGCCCAACATGCGCGGCGAGGTCACGCCTGCGCTCGCCGCCGAACTCCGGCACTTCTTCTCGGAGGCCGAGATGGTGGAGCTGGCGATGGTGGCCGCGGTGCTGACGGGCATGGCGAAGATGCTCTTCGTCTTCGACCTGGTGAGCCGCGAGGCGACCTGCCCGATCGGGCCGCAGGCGGCGGGCTGACGCGCCGGGCGGCCGGCGCTACACCCCCCGCATGGCTTCCGAACGCCCGCAGCACCAGCGCTGGATCAAGCGCCCTCCGCGCCCCTCACGCGGCGGGCCGGAACGTGCACCCGCGCGGCAGAAGCCGGGCATGACGCAGTTCGTCCTTGCGATGCTGGTGGGCATCGGCACCGGGCTGCTTGGCGCGATGCTCGGACCGTCTCTGGCACCGAACACGCCGGGGATGGGCGGGCTGTTTGCCGGCGTCGGCCTCGCCGGCGGCTTCATCGCGGTGTGGCGCAGCATCGGCGGCACGCGCCAGGACATCAGGGACCTGTTTCGATGACCCGCAAGCTGATCCTCGCCGGCGCCCAGATGGGCCCGATCCAGCGCGCCGACAGCCGCGCCGCGACGCTCGC
This sequence comes from Falsiroseomonas bella, assembly GCF_003173615.1. Taxonomy (GTDB): domain Bacteria; phylum Pseudomonadota; class Alphaproteobacteria; order Acetobacterales; family Acetobacteraceae; genus Falsiroseomonas; species Falsiroseomonas bella. Next base: position 689,849 of record NZ_QGNA01000003.1, read on the forward strand.
GCGCATGATCGCGCTGCTGGAGCAGGCGGCGGTGCAGGGCGCGAAGCTGGTGGTCTTCCCGGAACTCGCCTTCACCACCTTCTTTCCGCGATGGCCGATGGAGCGGAACGATCCGGAACTGCTCGGCAGCTTCGAGACGGCGATGCCGAACCCGCAGGTGCAGAAGCTGTTCGACCGCGCGCGCGAACTCGGCGTCGGCTTCTATGTCGGCTATGCCGAGCTCACCCCCGACGGGCACCGCTTCAACAGTGCGATCACGGTCGGGCCGGACGGCGCGATCCTGTTCAAGTACCGCAAGGTCCACCTGCCCGGCAGCGACCATGTGAAGGCGGGCCAGAAGTACCAGCAGCTCGAGAAGATGTATTTCGAGTATGGCGACCTCGGCTTCCCCGTGGCGCGCGGGCCTGAGGCATGGGGCCGGCCGGTGCTCGGCATGCTGGTCTGCAACGACCGCCGCTGGCCGGAGGGCTGGCGCTGCCTCGGCCTGCAGGGCGTGGAGCTGGTGATGGTGGGCTACAACTCCGCCGCCTACGACCCGAATGGCGGCGAGAGCGAGAGCGCGGAGCTGCGCACCTTCCACTCCACGCTCGCGGCGCAGTCCAACGCCTACATGAACGCGACCTGGGCCTGCGCGGTCGCGAAGGCGGGCAACGAGGACGGCGCGGGGCTGATCGGCGGGTCCTGCATCGTGGACCCGAACGGCGTGGTGGTGGCACAGGCAAATACGCTCGGCGACGAGCTGATCCTTGCCGAGGTGGATTTCGACGCCTGCCGGCAGGGCAAGGAAAAAATGTTCAACTTTGCCCAGCACCGCCGGCCGCAGCATTATCGGCGCATCGTGGAGCAGGTGGGCGCAACGCCGCCGGCGTGATCGCCCGCCTCAGGTAAAGGCCCAGCGCAGCGTCCGCGCGACGCCGAGCGTGCCGGCGCGCACCAGCGGGCGCGCCAGCATGGGCGTGTCGAGCCCATGCATCCGCCGCGCCCAGTCGGGCAGCAGGTCCACACCGGCCTGCGCCGTCAGCGCCTCCACCGGCGTCGAGAGCGGATGGCCGCTGCGATGCGTCAGCAGCAGCCGGCAGATTTCGCGCGTGCGATCGTCCACCCGGAGGTCGCCCCGCGTCGCGTGCATCAGGCGTCGTGCCTCCAGCCGCGACCGCGGCACCGGATCGGCGCCGAGCGCGGTGCCGATGGTGGCCATCTCGGCGAAATAGCGGTCCTGGTCCGCCGCCGGCATGCCCGGCTCGGCATAGCGGATCCAGCCGGCGAGGAAGCTCGTCGCCTCCGTCACATGCACCCAGGCGAGCAGCGCGGGATCGTTCGCCGCATAGGGCGTGCCATCGGGCAGGGTGCCGCGCACATGATCATGGATCCGGCGCACGCGAGTGATCGCCGCCTCGGCCTCCTCCCGCCCGGCATAGGTGGTCTGCGCGATGAAGCGCGCCGTCCGCCGCAGGCGGCCATGCATGTCGTGGCGGAAGCGCGAATGGTCCCAGACGCCCGCCAGCACGCCGGGATGCAGCATCTGCAGCAGCAGCGCCGCGACGCCCCCGACCATCATCGCCGTGACGTCGCCATGCACCCGCCAGGCGACGGCGGCCGGGCCGAACAGGCCATCGGGCTGGCGCCGCACCGGCTGCTCGCCGCGGCTGCGGTCGTTGAACAGCGCGACGACCTGCCGCGCGATCGCGTCCTTCACCGCGCCGGCGGCGCCGGCGACGAGATCGGGTGCGGGACGGGCGACGCGCTTCGGATACGGCATGGCCAGTCACATCTCGTGTGCCGGCGGCGTCGGGCAAGCCGTCGCCGGCGGGGCTTGCCGCGGCCCGGCTCAGAACCGCCGACGATACCCGAGCTGCAGGACGTTCGACCCCTCCCACACGCCGTTGAACAGCCCGAACATGCCGCTGCGGTGCGCATAGCGCAGCACCAGCTCGTCCTGCGGACGGTGCGGCAGGCCGACGGCGATCTCCGGCGAGAAGTAGTGCAGGAACCTGGAGGTGTGCGGCTCGGGGTATTGCGGCGTGCCGGTCTCCACTTCCGGCAGGGTGTTCAGCCAGTTGATGCCGGTGGAGAGGCCGAAGCTGGTGTAGAGCCGGTCGCGCCAGGGAAAGCCGTCGTAGCGGAGATAGAAGGCGTACCAGGCTTCGGGCGAGTTGGTCTGCCCGGAGCGGTAGCCGGCACCCAGCTCGAAATCCACGGCGAAGTCCGTCCAGACGCGCAGAAGGCGGCGGCTGTAGGAAGCGCCGTAGAAGGTGTCGCCGCCCCAATCGTAGTTCCAGGGCTGGATGGCGATCTGGCGCAGATAGCCGTCCTCGGCCACCGAGCCGATCCAGACGGTGAGGCCGTTGCGCAGGCTGTCCCGCGCGATGCGGGCATCCCCCGCCGGCAGGCCGCCCCACCAGTTCGGCACGGTGGCGGCCAAGGGTGCCGGCGAGGCCGGGGCCGGCTGTGCGCCGGCCGGCGGCGCGGCGGCCGCCAGGGCAAGCGCGCAGGCAATCGGGCGCACCGCCAGGGACAGAAGCTGCAAGGCGATGCATCCCGTTTCGAGGGGTGATCGCGTACCCACCGACCGGCGCATCGGCAAGCCTGTGCACGGACGGAACCTTGTCCGGTTCGGGCGGATCCGCCCCGCTTGACCCGCCCCGCCACGGCCTGGATCGTCGCCGCCTTGCCGCCAGGAGCAACCGCATGTCCCGCCGCCTCGTCGTCGCCGCCGCCCAGATGGGCCCGATCCAGAAGGCCGAGGGGCGCGAGGTGGCGGTCGCGCGCATGGTCGCGCTGATGGAGAAGGCGGCGCGGCGCGGCGCGGAGGTGGTGGTCTTTCCCGAACTGGCGCTGACCACCTTCTTCCCCCGCTGGTACCACGAGGACCTGGCCGAGGCCGATCATTGGTACGAGCACGCCATGCCGTCCAACGCCACGGCGCCGCTCTTCGACGCGGCGAAGCGGCTCAACCTCGGCTTCCACCTGGGCTACGCCGAGAAGACGCCGGACGGGCATCGCTACAACACCGCGATCTACGTCCATCCCTCGGGCGGCATCGCGCTGAAATACCGCAAGGTCCACCTGCCCGGTCACGCGGAGTACGACCCCGTGCGCAAGGTGCAGCACCTGGAGAAGCGCTATTTCGAGCCGGGCGACCTCGGCTTCCCCGTGGTGCGCGCGCCGGTCGGCGGCGCGGGGCCGGTGAACATCGGCATGATGATCTGCAACGACCGCCGCTGGCCGGAAGCCTGGCGCGTGCTCGGCCTGCAGCAGGTGGAACTGGTCATGCTCGGCTACAACACGCCCAGCCTGAACATGGAGAACCGTGGCTTCGAGGCGCATCACCTGCGCGTCGCCCACAGCCATCTCTCGATCCAGGCCGGGTGCTACCAGAATGCCTGCTTCGGCGTCGGCGTGGCCAAGGCCGGCACGGAGGACGGGCACGAGCTGTTCGGCCATTCCATCATCGTGAACCCGCAGGGCGAGATCATGGCCCAGGCGACGAGCTGGGAGGACGAGGTCATCACGGCCGATTGCGACCTCGGCATGTGCGAGCTCGGGCGCACCACCATCTTCAACTTCGCCCGGCATCGCCGGCCCGAGCACTACACCCGCATCACCAGCCAGATCGGCAGCGAATCGCCGCCGGTCTGGAACCCGTGACGCCGCCGGGGTAGAGGGGCGCCGGCGCCATCCTTCCGGTCGCGCCTCTCCCCCGACCCTCCCCGCAGACGGGCGGGCGATTCCACAGGATCACCGATGACGGCACCCTCCCCCTACCCCGTGCTGTACCGCGTCGCCGCCGCGACCGAGCTCCGCGAAGGGCCGGGGCCGGAGCACAAGGCGCTGCGAGCCCTGCCGGTGGACCAGACCCTGACCCTGGTCGGCCAGCCCGGCCAGGCCTGGCTGGAGGTGGAGGCGCCGCAGGGCAATCGCGGCTTCGCCCCCGCCGGGCTGCTGCGTCGCCAGGTGGCCGGCGCCAAGCCGCCGCAGCAGGTGACGGAGATGTTCCCGTGGCGGAACGTGGAGCGGGTGAACCGCGATCCGAAGATGCTGCACCCCGCCTTCCGCAACCGCGCGCTGCGCACCGTCGCGCGGCTGAACGCGGAGGGCATCCCCTTCGGCATCTACGAAGGCCTGCGCGGTCCCTGGCGGCAGAACCACCTCTATGCCTCAGGCCGCACCCGGCCGGGCCGCATCCTGACGCCCGTCCAGGCCTGGGACAGCCTGCACCAGTTCGGCCTCGCCGCCGATTTCGTGCTCGCGCTGGAAGGCCGCTGGTCCTGGGACGACGACGAGGCGCATGCGCCGATGTGGGACCGGCTGGAGGCCGTCGGCGCCGATGAGGGCCTGGTCTCCCGCCCCGGCGAGCGGCCGCATCTGCAGTTGGCGGATGTCAGCGTCGCCGACCTGAAGGCCGGCAAGCTGCCGCCCAACACCGACGCAGCCTGGACGACCGCCTTCACCTGGATGGTGGAGAGCTGGGACGGCAAGCCAGGCGCCCCGAAGCTGCGCTGAAGGCCGCAGATCCGGCGCCGCCCCGCACGGGGACGGCGCCGGCAGGGATCACTCGGAGCGGATGCCGCCCGCGCGGATGATCGGGGTCCAGCGCGCGATCTCGCCCTGGATGAACTCGCCGAACTGTTGCGGCGAGCCGCCGACCACCGCGCCGGCCTGCGTCTCGAAGATGCGCTGCTTCACCGCCTCCATCGCGGCGATGCGGCCGAACACCTCGTTGATGCGCGCGACCAGCGCCGGGTCCATGCCCGCCGGCGCGACGATGCCGTGCCACACCGCCACGCGGAAGTTCGGAATCACGGTGGAGATCGCCGGCACATCCGGCAGCAGCGGCGTACCTTCGGGGTTGCCGATGCCCATCGCCTTCGCGTTGCCCTGACGGATCTGGCCGATGCCGGAGGAGACGGTCGGGAAGCCGAACTGCGCGTCGTTGCGGATCAGCGCCGTGACCATCTCGGCGCCCGAGCGGTAGGGCACATGCACCATGCTGATGCCGGCCTCCTTCAGGAACAGCGCCATGAAGAGGTGGCTGCCATTGCCGTTGCCGGCGGAGGAATAGGTGAAGCCGTCGGGCCGCGCCTTCGCCTGCTCGATGATCTCCCGGATGCTGGTCGCGGTCACCGAGGGATGCGCCATCAGCACCGCCGGCAGGTTCACCAGGTGGATGATCGGCGTGAAGGAGGTCGCCGGATCATAGGCGAGGTTCGGGTTCAGCTCCTTGCCGATCGCATTGGCGCCGACATCGGCCATCATCAGCACGCTGCCGTCCGGCCGCTCGCGCGAGACGGCGAGGCCGGCGATCGTGCCGCCCGCACCGGCCCGGTTCTCCACCACCAGCGTCTGGCCGTTGGTGACCTCGGGGAAGCGCTGGGCGACGGTGCGCGACAGGGTGTCGATCGCGCCGCCCGCGCCGAAGGGCACGATCAGGCGGATCGGCCGGTCAGGCCAGGTCGCCTGGGCGCGGCTTCCCGCCGGCCAGAGCGCCGGTGCGGCAAGGGCGGAGGCCAGCAGCAGGGCGCGGCGGCGCGGCAGCGAAGTCATCGGATCGTGTCCTCCCGTTTCCAAGATGGGCGCAAAATGCGGCGCCGGGCGCTTGCGCGCAACCGCGGCAGCCGATGTAGTGCCCGGACAGGTGGGATTCGGAATGGCTCCATGACCTGGTCCATCGTCGCGCATGATCCCGGCACCGGCGCCTTCGCGGTGGCCGTCGCCACCTGCGCCTTCGCGGTCGGCGCCTATTGTCCCTTCGTCCGCGCGGGCGTGGGGGCCGTCTCCACGCAGTCCATGACCAACCGCTATCTCGGACCGGCGGTGTTGGACGCGATGGCGCGCGGCCTTTCACCCGCTGCGGCGATCGAGGGCGCGCTGGTCGGCGACGAGGGAAAGAACCTGCGGCAGATCCATGCCGTGGACCGCCACGGCCGCGCCGCCGCCTTCACCGGCGCCAACTGCGTGGAGTGGTGCGGCGACGTCACCTCGGCCGGGGTGTCCTTTGCCGGCAACATGCTGGCCGGGCCGGCGGTGCTGGCGGACACCTACGCCGCCTATGTCACCCATGCCGAGCTGCCGCTGCCGGAACGCCTTCTGATCGCGCTCGATGCCGGCGACGCGGCCGGCGGCGACAAGCGCGGCCGGCAATCCGCGGCGATGGTGATGGTCACCACCGAGGACTTCCCGGACCTCTCCATCCGCGTGGACGACCACGGCCAGCCGCTGGACGAGCTGCGCCGGCTCTACGAGATCTGGCAGCGCGACCGCGCCCCCGGCCTGAAGGACCAGCCGAGCAAGGCAAGGCCCTCCGGCACCGTGGACATGGACGCGATCGAGGCGCGCTGGAAGCGCCAGGGCCTGGACCTGAAGTTCCGGCGCTGAGCCTCGCCCCCCGGCTTTACGCGGCGCGTGGCCGGACGCAGGCTGCGCAGCCGATGCGCGCGCCCTGGCTGCCGGCCCTTCTCGCCACCCTCCTGATCCAGACCGTCGGCAGCGCCACCAGCCAGTTCGTGCCGGTCGTCGCGCCGCGGATGACGGCGGATCTCGGCGTGCCGCCGGAGATGGTCGGCAACTTCTCCTCGCTGAACACCTTCGGCGCGATCCTGTTCCTGCTGTTCGGCACGCCGCTGGTCGCCGCCTTCGGGCCGGCGCGGATGTTGCAATGGGGCGTGCTGACGGGCGCGGCCGCGCTCACGCTGGTGGCGATGGGCCAGCTCTGGCTGCTGCCCTTCGCGGCGATGCTGATGGGCATCGGCTACGGCCCGACCGGGCCGGCGGGCAGCCGCATCCTGCAGGCCACGGCGCCGCCGCGGCACCGGGTGCTGATCTTCTCCGTGAAGCAGGCCGGGGCGCCGGCCGGGGGCGCGCTGGCCGGGCTGATCGCCGCGCCGGTCGCCGCGGCCTGGGGCTGGCAGGCCGCCATGTTCTGCGGCGTCGCGGCGGCGCTGGCGGCGGCGCTTGTCCTGCAGCCCATGCGCCACACCCTGGACGCCGAGCGCAATCCCGCCTTTCCCATCCGCGAGGCCTTCACGCTGAAGCGCCTGGCCGCGCCGGTGACGACGCTGCGGCTGCATCCCGTCCTGCCGCCGCTCTGCCTGCAGGCCTTCGCCTTCGCGGCGCTGCAGGGCAGCCTGTTCAGCTTCACCGTGACATGGCTGGTGGAGGCGCATGGGATGGCGCTGACGACCGCCGGCACCCTCTACGCCGCGATGCAGCTTGCCGGGGTGGTCGGCCGGCTCATCCTCGGCTGGGCGGCGGACCGGCTGGGCGATGCGACGCGCAGCCTCTGCGTCCACGGGCTTGCGGCGGCGGGGCTTTCCGCCCTCTGGGTGCTTGTCGGTCCGTCGTTGTCCTGGCTGCCGGCGCTCGGCCTCGCCTTCCTCTGCGGCTTCACCGCGGCATCCTGGAACGGGATCTTCCTGGCCGAGGTCGCCCGCGTCGTGCCAGCGGACCGCGTGGCGGAGGCGTCCTCCGGCGCGATCATGCTGTGCTTCCTGGGCTATCTCTCGGCGCCGACCGCCTTCGCCTTCGCGGTCGGCGCGACCGGAAGCTGGACCCTGCCCTTCATGCTGGCCTGCGGCCTGCTGGCGGCGATCTCGCTGCTGGTGATGCTCTGGCGCGGTGCACGCGGCGCCGCGGTGCGACGCTAGCGAAGGCGCGCCGTCACGACGAGCACCAGGGCCGCCGCACCCAGGGCGAGGAGCCCGTGCGGCAGCAGCAGGGCGACGAAGCCGAACCAAGGCGCGAACCACCACGCCAGGAGGCCGGCGATGGTGGCGAGACCGAGGTCCCGGATGCCGCGGACGGAGCCGAGGGCCCGGAAGCAGGAAACCGCCAGCCCGCCGCCGCCGACCAGGATGAGGCCGCCACTGAGGATGAGGACAGCGATCCCCATCAGCGCGGCGCCTTCCTTCAGGGTCTCCAGCGCATAGGCGCCGCCGGCGAACAGGACGATGCCGACCAGCAGCAGGATGCCGCTGATCGTCGTGCCGAATTCGATGCTGCCGCCGCCCGTCGGCGCCGTGCTGCGCCGCTGTGCGTCGAGATAGGGCTGCGCGGCGGATTCGGCGGCGTTCGTCGCCGGCCCGAGAGCGTCGCCATGCGTCATGCGCCGATTGAAGTCGTCCAGCGGCTTGCTCATCGCGCCATCCCATTCCCGCCAGGGCAGGAACGTGAGCAGGCCTGCCGGCCGACCTGCCGGCGCGGGCCCTCACCATTCCGCCTGCGAGTAGTAGCCCGCCACCCGGCGCCGTCCACCCTCGGATCGCGCAGCCATGCGCCCGGCGGCGCGGATTTGCACGACCGGGTGATGCCGGGCGGCGCGGATCTGATCTATGCAGCGCCACGCACCTGGGAGGGCAGCATGTCCGTCGCGCTCGGCATCGTCGGTTTCGGCATCATGGGGGAGCGGCTGCTGCGCGCGGCGCTGAACCACGATCCCGCGGTGCTGCGGCCAGCCGCGGTGTGGGATCCCGCGCCCGCCGCCGCCGCGCGCCTGGCGGCGATCGCGCCGGGGCTGCCGATGCTCGAATCGGCGGCGGCGGTGATCGCGGCCTGCGACGTGCTCTATGTCGCCTCCCCGCCCTCCTCCCACATCCAGCATGCGGAGGCGGCCTTCGCCGCGGGCAAGGCGGTGTTCCTCGAGAAGCCGCTCGCCTCCGACCTCGAGCAGGCACGCCGCTTCGTCGCGGCAGCCGAGGCCGCGGGGCGGCGCGCCGCGGTGAACTTCCCGATGGCCTCCTCCCCCGCCGTCGCGCAGCTTGCGGCCTGGCGCCGCGACCTCGGCGCGGCCAAGGCGCTCTCCATCCATCTCGCCTTCGCCACCTGGCCACGCGGCTGGCAGCAGGGTGCCGCGGGCTGGCTCGCGAAGCGCGCCGAAGGCGGCTTCACGCGGGAGGTGCTGTCGCATTTCCTCTTCCTCACGCGCCGCCAGCTCGGCCCGCTGACCCTGCATTCGCGCGACGCCACCTTCCCACCCGGCGACGGCGCCGAGACGGCGATCCGCGCAACGCTCTCGGCCGGCGGCGTGCCGGTGGAGATCACCGGCGGCGTCGGCACGACGGAAGCGGACGACCACAACGAGTGGAAGCTGGAGAGCGAGGGCGGGGCGATCCGCCTGCGCGACTGGTCCTATGCCGAGAAGCTGGCCGTGGATGTCGGCTGGCACGCCGCGCCGGATGCGCTGCCCAACGAGAAGATGCGCCCGATGGTGCTGAAGGGGCAGCTCGACAAGCTGGCGGCGCTGACGCGGGGCGAGACGGTGAACCTCGCCACGCTGCGGGAGGCGCTGGAGGTGCAGGAAGTCGTGGAGGCGATCCTCGGGGCTTGAGCTGCGGCGCGGCGCAACGATGTAGCGCCGCATGTTGCGCCGCACGCTTCTCGCCCTGCCGCTTCTCGCCACGCCTGCCCTGGCGCAGCCGCGCCAGGTGCCCGTCACGCCCGAGCAGCCGGAGGGCGCCGCGCTGGTGGCGCGGCTGCGCCAGGGCGGGCTCGTGCTGTATTTCCGCCACGCGGACACGCGCGGCGAGCCCTGCGATTCCAGCTACCGCATCGGGGACCGAGCGGGCCAGCGGAACATCTCCCCCGACGGCGTGGCGCAGTCCCGCCGCATCGGGGAGCGGCTGCGCACTCTGGGCATTCCCGTCGTGAAGCCGGTGCTGGCCGGACCGGTCTATCGCGCACGCGACACGGCGGAGCACGCCTTCGGCGCGGCCGATGTCACCGTCACCGATAGCCTGCTGGCGGACGACTATGCCGGCGCGCGGCTTTCCTGGGTGCTGGCCGAGCATCGCCGCCTGTTCGCCGAGGCGCCGCCGGCCGGCACCAACCGCGTGCTGGTCGGACATCGCACGCCGGGGATCATGGTGTTCGGCGATGCGGTTGCCGGCCGCGCCTTCCCGGAAGGCAGCGCGCTGGTGATCGCGCCGCGCGGCGACGACTTCGCGCTGCTCGGCGTGCTGGAGCTTGCGCCGCTGCCGGGCGGCGGCTTCCACAATTGCGGCTGACGCCCGCGACCAGCCGGGTCTACGGGGTGAACTGCAAGTCCTCCCTGGGCGCCGGCGCCGCCCGATGACCGGTCCCGCAGAGGCTGTCCTTGAGCGCCGCAGTGGCCGCGGCCGACAATGCGAAGGCGAGCCTGCCACCTGACTCGAGCGCAAGCACCAGCACGAAATTGCCGTCAGCGTCGTCATGCCCGTTGCACCATCGGGCGCGAAAGACCCCATCGGTGCCGATCAGCTTGCTCCGGATGTCCTGGCCGCCCTGGGCGGATTCGGCGAGCAGGCGCGCGAAATGCTCGATCGCCGGCGGAAGCTGCGCGACGGGCATGCCCAATGTGAAGAGGCCCGTATCCAGCTCGCGCAGCCACAGCACGCAATGGGCCTGGTCGCTCGAGAGCGTGGATTCGACGACGCCATCGACCATCGTCACGGGAACCCTCATGTCGAGACTCCTCAGGGCGAGAGAAACCACAGCAGCGCCGGCACGCTGACGATCGAGGCGAGCGTCGAGGTGACGACGAGGCCCGCGACCTCCTCCGGCTCGTTGTTCCATTTCTGCGCGAAGAGGTAGTTGTAGACGGCCACCGGCATCGCGCATTGCATGATCAGCACGGCCTTGGCCGCGTCATGCAGGCCCAGCAGCACGGCGACGCCGTATCCCACGGCGGCGCCCGGCACGATGCGAACGGCGGACAGCATGGCGGCCCGGCCCAGCGACCGGACGCGGATGCGCGCGAGCGACGCGCCCAGCATCAGCAGCATCAGCGGGATGGTCATGCCGCCGATCAGCGTGATGGTGTTCGTGATCCAAGCGGGCGGCGCCGCACCCAGGAAGGAGACGGCGGCGCCGAGCGCCGTCGCGTAGATCAGCGGCAGTTGGAGCACCGCGCTCCAGTTCGACCGCCCGGCCGCGACGGCCTCGCCGACCGTGAACTGGCCGACCATGCAGATCGCGTAGAAGACGATGGCATAGCCCAACCCCTCGCTGCCGAAGGCATAGGCGGCGAGCGGCAGGCCCAGATTGCCGTTGTTGGGGAAGGTCAGCGACGGCAGGTAGGTCCGCACGCGCAGGCCGAGGACCTGCAGCACGACGAACGCCACCACGGCAAAGGCGAGGATCGCCACCACCGTCGCGAGCGCCATGGTCGCGAAGCTTGCCGGCGATATCTCGGTGCGGATGAAGGTCGCGAGGATGAGGCACGGCGTGCCGATGCTCACGACGAGCGGCGTGAGGCTCTTGTTCTCCAGCGATCGCCCCGAGCGGACCCAGAAGAATCCGATCGCGATGGTGACCAGCACCGGGACGACGGCGGCCAGTACCGGGGCGATCGCCGACGGCGTCATGACCGCGTCGCCGGCGCCCGCGACGAGCAACGAGACGCGCCTGCGCCAGGGAGAGCCTGGAAGCGACCCATCGGTGCCATCCGCCTGCAGCCCACGCGAGTTAACGGGCCATCGTCGCGGAACGGCAACGGAACAGCTTGGAATTTCCACGGAACATCGGCGCGCGCGCCGGCCTTCCCGCCGCCGCCCGCGTTGCGGACGGCCCCGGCGCTACACCTCGAAGGGCAGGCCCACGTAGTTCTCGGCCAGCGTCGTCATCGCCGCGCGGGAGGTGCTGACGTAGTCCAGCTCCGCCACCTGCACCCGGTGCTCGAAGGGGTCGTCGCCGTCGAAGCGGTGCAGCATGGAGGTCATCCACCAGCTGAAGCGCTGGCCCTTCCAGATGCGGCGCAGGCAGATCTCCGCGTAGCGGTCGAGCAGATCCGTCTCGCCCCTCGCGTAGAACCGCTCCAGCCCGCGGGCCAGCACGCGGATGTCGGCGATGGCGAGGTTCATGCCCTTCGCACCCGTGGGCGGGACGATATGCGCGGCGTCGCCGGCCAGGAACAGCCGGCCATGGCGCATCGTCTCGCAGACGAAGCTGCGCATCGGCGTCACGCCCTTCTGGAAGATTTTTCCTTCCTCGAGCTCGTCGCCGCAGCCGAGGCGCCGGTGCAGTTCCTCCCAGATGCGCGCATCCGGCCAGAGGGAAAGATCCTCGTCCGGCGCGCATTGCAGGTAGAGGCGGCTGACCGTGTTGGAGCGCATCGTCGCCAGCGCGAAGCCATCCGCGTGGCGCGCATAGATCAGCTCCTCGCTGACCGGCCGCGAGTGGGAGAGGATGCCGAGCCAGGCGAAGGGATAGACCCGCTCATAGATCGCGAGGTCCGGGATCGCCGGGCGGCAGATGCCGTGGAAGCCGTCGCAGCCGCCGATGACGTCGCACTCCACCACCTGCTCGCGGCCCTCGTGGCGGAAGGTGATGCGCGGGCTGCCCGTGACGTCGTGCACCGCGACGTCCTCCACATCGAACAGGATCGGCGCATGATCGCGCCGGGCGCCGGCGGCGATGCGCGCGGCGATCAGATCCTTCACCACCTCCTGCTGGCCGTAGATGGTGACCACCTTGCCGGTGAGGTCGGTCAGCGGGATGCGGTGGCCGACGCCGTCGAAGCGCAGCTCGATGCCGTGATGCACCAGGCCCTCGCGGTGCAGGCGGTCGGCGACGCCGGCTTCGGTGAGTGTCTCGACGCTGCCCTGCTCCAGCAGGCCGGCGCGGACGCGGCTTTCCACATAGTCGCGCGAGCGTGTCTCCAGCACGATGCTGTCGATGCCGGCCAGGTGCAGCAGGTGCGAGAGCAACAGGCCCGACGGCCCGGCGCCGATGATGCCGACCTGGGTGCGCATGCCGCCGCCTCCTCTCGCAAGGTGGCTCGGAGGGCCGACCTTCCGGCCTCAATGTGCCCATCCCGGCCCTGTTGGCAACGGGGACAGGCGGGCGGAGGATGCGCGGCGGCAGACGCAGAGGGGACGCCAGGATGAGCAAGGTCGCGGTGGTGACGGGCGGGGCGCGCGGAATCGGGCGGGGCTGCGCCCATGCGCTGGCGGAGCGCGGCTTCGACCTGGTGCTGGTGGACCTGCTGGCACCCGAGATGGCGCGCACCAGGGGCGAGCTGGAAGGGATGGGCGTGCGCTGCCTCACCTTCGAGGCCGATGTCGCCGACCATGCCAGGGCGAAGGCCATCGCCGCCGAGGTGGAGGCGCAATGGGGCCGCTGCGACGTGCTGGTGAACAATGCCGGCAAGGCGAACCCCAAGGGCATCCTGGACTGCACGGAGGAGGAGTTCGACCGCACAATCGCGATCAACCTGAAGTCCTGCTTCAACTACATCCAGGCCTTCGTGCCGCTGATGAGGAAGGGCGGCGGCGGGCGGATCGTGTCCATGTCCTCGCTGAACGCGCATACCGGCGGCGTGACGAGCGCGGTCAGCAAGTTCTCCTACGCCGCGGCCAAGGCCGGCATCATCGGCATGACACGGTCCCTGGCGAAGGAGCTGGGGCCGGAGATCGCGATCAACTGCGTCTGCCCCGGCATCATCGAGACCGAGGTCGGCAACAGCCTGACGAAAAGCCGCGGGCCGGAGCTGGCGAAGAAGATCGCGCTCGGGCGCGTCGGCAAGCCGGCGGATGTGGCACGGGTGGTGGCCTTCCTGGCGGCGGAGCAGCCGAACTTCATCACCGGCCAGGACATCAAGATCGACGGCTTCCAGTGGGAGATCTGAGCTCTTCAGTCCCTCCCCCGCTTGCGGGGGAGGGTCGGGGTGGGGGCGGCGCGCCCGCTCCCGGCGTTGCCGTCACCGCGCCGCGTTGTTAGACCCGCCGCCCTACGGAAAGGGCCAGGACATGCGCAGGCACAGGATCGCGGCGATGGGCGGCGACGGCATCGGGCCGGAGGTGATCGCCGCCGGCTGCCGCGTGCTGGACGCCGTGGCGGAGGCCGATGGCGGCTTCACCTTCACCACCGAGACCTTCGACTGGGGCAGCGCGATGTATCGCGCGACCGGCCGCATGATGCCGGCGGACGGCCTCGATCGCCTCAAGGATTTCGACGCGATCTTCTTCGGCGCCGTCGGCGCGCCCGACATCCCCGACCACATCACGCTCTGGGAGCTGCGGCTGGCGATCTGCCAGGGCTTCGACCAGTACGCGAATGTCCGCCCGACCCGCCTTCTGCCCGGCGTGGTCGGCCCGCTGCGCGAGGATCTCGGCCGGCGCATCGACTGGGTGATCGTCCGCGAGAACTCGGAGGGCGAGTATTCCGGCGTCGGCGGCCGCGCGCATCGCGGCCTGCCGATCGAGGTCGGCATGGATGTCGCGGTCTTCACCCGCGCGGGCGTCGAGCGGATCTGCCGCTACGCCTGCGAGCTGGCGATGACCCGGCCGCGGAAGAAGCTGACGGTGGTGACCAAGTCCAACGCGCAGCGCCACGGCCTGGTGATGTGGGACGAGGTCTGCGCCGAGGTCACCGCGCAATTCCCCGAGCTCACCGTGGACAAGATGCTGGTGGACGCCATGACCGCGCGCATGGTGATGAAGCCGGAGACCATCGACACCGTCGTCGCCACCAATCTGCATGCCGACATCCTCTCGGACCTCGCCTCGGCGCTGGCCGGCTCGCTCGGCATCGGCGCGACCGGAAACATCGACCCGACGCGCAAGCGCCCTTCGATGTTCGAGCCGATCCACGGCTCGGCCTTCGACATCACGGGCAAGGGCATCGCCAACCCGCTCGGCTCCTTCTGGACCGCGTCCATGATGCTGGAGCATCTGGGCGAGGGCGACGCCGCACGGCGCCTGATGCGCGCGGTGGAGGCGGTGACGGCGCGCGGCGAGGTGCTGACGCCGGATCTGGGCGGCCGCGCGACGACGGCGGAGGTGACGGACGCGGTGATCGCGGCGCTGAAGGGCGCGAATTTATAGGACGGTCAAAAAAGCCCTCTCCACCCATAGGGGGGAGAGGGTGGGGTGAGAGGGGCTTCCAGGTGGCTGACGGTCAGGTCGTCTTGCGCGTCCCCCTCACCCAACCCTATCCCCCATAAGTGGGGGAGAGGGCTATCACATGCGGCTGGAGAGGGCCGTCACGCCGCCCTCAACTCGCGCGCCGGAGTCCCGCGCCCTGCGGACCGGGCAGGTCGATCTCGATCGCCAGGGTGGACATGTCGCCGCCGCGGTCGAGCGAGACGTTCACCTTGCCCGGGTCGATCGCGACGTATTTGGCCACGACCATCACGATCTCCTGCTGCAGCTTCGGCAGGAAATCCTCCCGCGTGCGGCCGATGCGCTCATGCGCGAGGACGATCTGCAGCCGCTCCTTCGCCTGGTCCGCGGTCGCCGGCTCCGGCTTGCGCGAACGGAAGAAATCGAGCCAGCTCATCAGGCAGCCCTCCCCCCGAACAGGCGCGAGAAGATCCCCTTCTTCTGCGCTTCCAGGAAGCGGTGCTCCACCTTCTCGCCGAGGAAGCGGCCAACCGCGTCCTTGTAGGCCTGGCCCGCGATGCTCTCGGCGTCCATCACCACCGGCGTGCCGGTGTTGGAGGCGCGCAGCACGCTCTCGCTCTCCGGGATGACGCCGAGCAGCGGGATCGCCAGGATCTCGCGGATGTCGTCGAGCTTCAGCATCTCGCCCTTCTCGACGCGGGCGGGGTCGTAGCGGGTGACGAGCAGGTGTTCCTTGACCGGGTCCCGCTTCTCCTCCGCGCGCTTCGACTTGGACTGCAGCACGCCGAGGATGCGGTCGCTGTCGCGCACCGAGGAAACTTCCGGGTTGGTCACCACGACCGCCTGGTCGGCGAAGTAGAGCGCCAGCAGCGCGCCCTTCTCGATGCCGGCCGGGCTGTCGCAGAGGATGTAGTCGTGGTCCTTCGACAGCTCCTCGATGATGGTGCCGACGCCTTCCTTGGTCAGCGCGTCCTTGTCGCGGGTCTGGCTGGCCGGGAGGATGGAGAGCGTGTCCACGCGCTTGTCGCGGATCAGCGCCTGGTTCAGCCGCGCCTCGCCCTGGATCACGTTGACGATGTCGAACACCACGCGCCGCTCGACGCCCATAATGAGGTCGAGGTTGCGCAGGCCGACGTCGAAATCGATCACCACCACCTTCTTGCCGCGCTGCGCGAGGCCGGTGGCGAAGGCGGCCGAGCTGGTGGTCTTGCCGACCCCTCCCTTCCCCGACGTGACGACGATGACTTCCGCCATGCAAACCCCCTGCCTTGTCCCCTGTCGCTGCCGGTTCAGGCCAGCGGATCGAATCGCATCTGCTCGCCGATCAGCCGGGCCATGACGGCCTTGCCGATCGGCGCACCCCCGAGGCCCTCCCGCACCGCGTAGTAGCCGGCGATGGAGACGAGCTCGGGGTCGAAATGGGTGGCGAAGATCCGCGCCTCGTTCGCCGACTGACCGCCGGCGATGGCGCGGCCGAGCAGCCGCCCATAGACGTGGATGTTGCCATCCGCGATGACCTCGGCGCCCGGGTTGACCGTGCCGACCACGATCAGGTCGGTGCCCTGCGCCCAGATGCGCGTGCCCGCGCGGACATGCTGGTCCACGATCATGGCGGGCTTCGCCGCGGCCTGCGGCTGCGGCGGCGCGGGGGTGGCCGGCTCGGGCGCGGCCGGCGGCGGCGCAGGTGCCGCCGCGGCCGGCTCCGCGGCGGTTGCGATCTCGGTCTCCTTGCCGCCGGCCATGCGCAGCGGCGGCAGGCCGACGCCCATCGCGGCGTTGCGCATCTCCGTCGTGCCGCCGGTGGTGCCGACGGGCACGATCTCGATGGCGCGCAGGCCATGGGCGAGGGCGGCGAAATCCACCTCCTCAGGCCGGGCGGTGATGTCGTCGAGCCCGATCACGACCGGCGCGAAGCGCAGAAAGCCGGGGGCGCGGCGGAACTGGTCGCCGATGGCAGGCACCACCGCCTCCGCCCGATGATCGAGCAGGCGCAGCACCAGCAGGTTGAAATTGGCGCCGCGGAGCCGGAAGGGCTCTAGGCGGGGGCCGGTGGACCTGGGCGCGGCGGACATCGCGGCAATGGTTTCTCGGGCTCGGGGGGCTTTCGGCGTCTATAGCCGTGCCCCCCGCGGCGGCGAAGCCTTCTTCCGCCGATGTTACGGAATCAAGGACTTTGGCGGCGAAAGCTGAGGCGATCTGTCAGGTGCGACTCGGCGCTCAGCCGCCGCGGATGTTCAGGGCCCGCACCAGCTCGCTCCATTTGGCGACCTCGACCCGAAGATGGGCCGCGAGCGCCTCGGGCGAGGTGTCCTCGAACACGTCCACCCCCGCGCGCGCCAGCCGCTCCTTCGTCGCCGGGTCGCGCACCGCGGTCGCGGCGGCGGCGGCGATGGGGCGGATGGCGGAATCCGGCGTGCCGGCCGGCGCGTAGATGCCGTTCCAGGCGGAGCTGTCGTAGCCCGGCACCCCGGCCTCGGCGAGGGTGGGCAGCTGCGGCAGCATGCTGCTGCGCTGCGCCGTGGTGACGGCCAGGCCGCGCACGCGGTTGTCCGCCATCAGGGGCGCCAGCAGGGTCTGGCTGTCGATCATGAACTCCACGCGCCCGGCGGTGAGGTCCGAGACGCCCTGCGGCGTGGTGCGGTACGGCACCACGGTGAAGCCTGCGCCGGTCAGCTTGCGCAGCAGCTCGGCCGAGAGATGGCTCGTCGCGCCGATGCCGGCCGTGCCGAAATTCGCCTCCCCGTTGCGGCTGCGCAGCCAGGCGAGGAAGGAGGGGACGTCGGTCGCGGGCACGGAGGGATGCACCACCACCACGAAGGGCTGGCGCGTGGTGAGCGCGACAGGCGCGTAGCTCTCGATCGGGTCGAAGGGGAAGTTGGCGTAGAGCGCCTTCATGGCCGTGTGGCCGACACTGCCGACCATGATCGTGTTGCCGTCCGGTGCGGCGCGCGCGGCGGCGGCCGCGCCGATGGTGCTGCCGGCGCCACCGAGGTTCTCCACCACCATCGGGCGGCCGAGCGCGGGCGACATGAATTCGATCAGGATGCGCGCCACAACGTCGGTCAGGCCGCCGACGCCGAACGGCACGATCACCCGGATCGGACGCGGCGCCTGGGCCAGCGCGGGTGCGGCGAGCGGCGCGGCGGCTAGCGCGCCCAGCAGCGCGCGGCGATGGATGGTCATGGTCCTGCTTCTCCCCCGGTTTCCGGATACGCCCCTATTGCTGCAATCTGCGGGCCACGCAAATCCGGGAGAGCGCCGCTTGTCCGTCCTGACCCTGCAGGAGCCCTTCCGGGCCATCTTCTACACGCCCTTCTACGCGGCGCTCGCGCGCGGCGACTTCGCCGCCGAGGGTGTGGAGGTGCGGCTGCTGACCGTGGGCGAGCCTGACCGCGCCGTGGCCAACCTGCTCTCCGGCGCGGCAGACCTGGCCTGGAGCGGGCCGATGCGGGTGATCCGCGACCATGCGGCGAATCCAGGCAGCCAGTTGGTCAGCTTCGGCGCGGTGGTGATGCGCGATCCCTTCCTGCTGGTCGGCGGCGCGCCGCGCCCGGACTTCGCGCTGCGCGACCTGGCCGGCGTGACGCTCGGCGTGGTCAGCGAGGTGCCGACCCCCTGGTGGTGCCTGCAGCACGATCTGCGCCGCGCCGGGATCGCGGTGTCGGCGCTGCGCCCCGTCACGGGCCGCGGCATGGCGGAGAACGTAGAGGCGGTCGTATCCGGCACGCTCGATGCCGCACAGCTCTTCGAGCCCTTCGTGAGCCTGCTGGAATCCCGCGGCGGGCATGTGTGGCACGCCCAGGGCTCGCGCGGCCCGACCAGCTACACCGCCTTCTACGCCGCGCGCCCGGCGCTGACGGAAAAACGGGCGGCGATGCGCGCGATGGTGCGCGGCATCGCCGCCATGCAGCGCTGGCTGCATGCCGCCACGCCCGCCGAGATCGCCACGACCGTCGCCCCCTTCTTCGAGGACACCGACCGCGCCATCCTGCAGAAGGCGGTGGCGCGCTACCTCGGCCTCGGCATCTGGAGCCGCACGCCGCATTTCCCGCGCGAGGCCTTCGAGACGCTGGAGGCCGCGATGCTCGGCGTCGGCGCCATCCCCCGCGCGCCGGGCTTCGACGCCTGCGTGGACGAGACGATCGTGGCCGAGGCGCTGGCATGAGCAAGGCCCGCCCGACCCGCGCGGACTACCGCTTCTTCCTGGAGATCCCGACGCGCTGGATGGACAACGACGTCTACCGGCACGTCAACAACGTCACCTACTATTCCTGGTTCGACACGGTGGTCGCCCGCTTCCTGCTGGGATCGGGCGCGATCAACCTCACCGACAGCCCGGTGATCGGCGTGGTGGTCGAGACGCTCTGCCGCTACCACGCCCCCATCGCCTTCCCCGAGACCGTCACGGCCGGGCTGCGCGTGGAGCGGCTCGGCAACACCTCGATCCGCTACGGCATCGCGATCTTCCGCGAGGACGAGGACAGCGCCAGCGCCGAGGGCCACTTCGTGCATGTCTATGTGGACCGCGCGACGCAGACGAAGCCGCAACCCCTGCCGGATCGCCTGCGCGATGCCGCGGCGGCGCTGGTGGTTCCCGGCGCGGCGGCGTAGATCGCCTGCAAAGACCGCCGAAGGGACGACCATGCCTGAACTCAAGCGCCTTGCGATCCTCGACGACTACCAGGGCGTCGCGCTCTCCATGGGGCCGTGGGACCGGCTGCCGAACTCGCTCGCCATCGAGGTCTTCCGGGACACGCTGAAGGACCGCGAGGCGCTGGTGCAGCGCCTGCTCCCCTTCGACGCCATCCTCGGCATGCGGGAACGCACGCCCTTCCCCGCTTCCCTGATCGAGCGCCTGCCGAACCTCAAGCTCCTCATCACCACCGGCGAGCGGAACCGCGGCTTCGACGTGGCGGCGGCGAAGGCGCGCGGCATCGTCGTCAGCGGCACGCCGGGCGCCGGCGCGCCGACGGTGGACATCACCTGGGCGCTGATCCTGAACCTGCTGCGCAACGTGCCGGCGGAGATGGAGAGCCTGCGCGCCGGGCGCTGGCAGACCACGGTCGGCACCTCGGCCGGCGGGCTGACGCTCGGCGTGGTGGGTCTCGGCAAGCTCGGGACGGCGGTGGCGAAGGTCGGCGCCGCGCTCGGGATGAAGGTGATCGCCTGGAGCCAGAACCTGACGCCGGAAAAAGCCGCGGCGGCCGGCGTGGAGTACGCGACGAAGGAGGAGCTGTTCGCCCGCGCCGACGTCATCACGCTGCATGTCATCCTCTCCGACCGCTCGCGCGGGCTGGTCGGCGCGGCGGACATCGCCCGGATGAAGCCGGGTGCGATCCTGGTGAACACCTCCCGCGGGCCGCTGATCGACCAGCCCGCCCTGATCGCCGCCCTGAACGAGAAGAAGATCCGCGCCGGCATCGACGTGTTCGAGGAGGAGCCGCTGCCGCCCGACGCCCCGATCCTCGCCTGCCCGAACACGATGCTGACGCCGCATCTCGGCTATGTCTCGACCCAGGCCTATGCCGCCTATTTCGAAGGCGCGGTCGCAGCGGTGGAGGCCTATCTCGCCGGCAAGCCGATCATGGAACTGCCGGCATGACCCCCCTGCCCGGCTTCTGGGCCACCGCCAGCCAGGCGGAGCGCGACGCGGCCTATGACAATGCCGGCGCCGTCGCCGACAGCCCGGCGCTGGTCGCCGAGCGCAACGCCGCCTCATCCGCCTTCCGCGCGGCGCATCCGGGGCATCTCGACCTCGCCTTCGGCGACACGCAGCGCGAAGCCTGGGACCTGTTCCCCGGCCGCGACCCGCACGCGCCCTGCCTGGTCTTCATCCATGGCGGCTACTGGCAGCGCAACCGGCGGGAGGATTTCGTCCACCTTGCCGAAGGCGCGCTGGCGATGGGGTGGAGCGCGGCCTTCAACGGCTACAGCATCGCGCCCGAAGCCTCGCTGACGCGCATCGCCTGGCAGGTCCATGCCGCGCTGGACTGGCTCTCGGCGCATGGCGCGGAGCATGGCATCGCCGGGCCGATCGTCGTCTCCGGCTGGTCGGCGGGCGGGCACCTCACGGCGCTGGCGCTGGAGCATCCGGCGGTGACGGCGGGCCTCGCCATCTCCGGCATCTTCGAGCTCGCCCCGATCCGCGACACCAAGCTGAACACCGCACTGAAGCTGACGGAGGAGGAGATCGCCGAGCTCTCCCCCATGCGCCGGCCGGTCGTGCAGAAGCCCCTGGCTGTCGCCTATGGCAGCGCGGAGCTGCCGGAGCTGTGCCGCCAGTCGCGCGACTTCCACGCGCTGCGCAGCGCAGCCCATGCGCCGGGGCCGCTGGTGCCGGTGCCGGGGGCCGACCATTTCCGGGTGCTGGAGGCGCTGCGCGTGCCGAATGGCAGCCTGCTGCGCGTGGCGGCGACCCTGCTGGACTAATCCAGCAGCACCGGCCGTCTCGCGCCGAGATCCACCTCCGCGACCAGCGGCAGGTGGTCGGAGGCGCGGCGCGCCAGGGGCGTGTCGTGCGCCCGCACCGCCGAGACCAGGCCGGTCCGGTCGCCGAGGATGCGGTCGAAGGAGAGCCACGGCCGGAAGGCCGGGAAGGTGGGTGCGCGCGGCGGCGCGCCGAAGACCGGCCGGAGCACCTCCAGCGCGCCGCCATCCTCCCGCCGCTCGTTCAGGTCGCCCAGCAGCAGGGTCGGCAACGCCGGTCCGACGCCGGCCTGCATCGCCTGCAGCAGCAGCCGCGCCTGGCGCCGCCGGCGCTCGCTTCCCAGGCTGAGATGCGTGGCCAGAAGCCGGAACGGTCCTTCGCCCAGGTCCAGTTCCACCAGGATCGCTCCTCGCGGCTCGGCCCCGCCCAGGCGGAGCCCGACCGGCGCGCGCAGCACGCGCGCATGCTGCGCCACCAGCAGGACGTTGCCGCGCCAGCCGAGATGCGCGGGCTGCTCCGCCACCGCCAGCGGCCGCAGCCCGAGCACCTCGCCCATCGCGTGCCCGTCCAGCATGTCCACGCCGGGGCGGAGCCAGTGCTGCGCTTCCTGCAGCGCGACCACATCGGCGCGCAGCTCCGCAACGACATCAAGGATGCGGTCCGGGCGATACCAGCCCACGGCACCCCAGCCGCGGTGGATGTTGTAGGTGGCGACCCGCACTCAGCGCCGGCCGCCGGCCCGCAGCCACAGCGCCGCACCGGCCGATGCGCCGAGCGCGGTGAGCACGACATCGGTCCAGGTGTCGCGCCAGTCGCCGATGATCGCGACGGCCCATTCGAAGACTTCCCACGCGACGCCGAGCGCGAGCCCGAAGGCGGCGCCGGCCAGTGCCATCCGGCCGGGCCCGCGCGGCCTGCCATCGGCCAGCAGCAACGCGGCGAAGACCGCGCCGGCCAGCATCCCGCTCAGCGCGTGCACGATCTCGTCATAGGGGTTCACGCCATAGAAGTAGTTCAGCCCGTAGCCGGGGCTCGCCAGCACGGTCGCGAGCACCGGCGTCGCATCCAGCCGGCGTGGCAGGGCGCGGACGCGCCAGGGCAGCACCTCCATCCGTTCGCGTGGCGGAAGGATCAGGGCGAGGCAGCCGACCAGTGCCGCTGCGGTGCCGATCGCGGCGTTGCGCCGCTCGACCGCCCAAAGCGCAACGATCACGGCCGCAAGCCCGAGCAGGCAGAGCCAGGCGAAGCGCGAATGCCGCCGCAGATCCTGCTTCGTCAAAAGCGCCAAGCGAGCCTCCGTTCCAGGCGGCCCGGGCCGCGGAGGCAATGAACGCGCGAGGACGGCGAAGGTGGCGCCCCTTTCGCGCCGCGCGCCGGGCGCGTTAGCCTGCCGCCATGCCGACCATCTCCGCGATCCAGGTCTTCCCGATCCGAAGCGACCTGGTCGGCGGCCCGCCGCGCACGAAGCCCCGCCGGCCGAGCTGGAACGGCACCGCGGAGGTCGCGGGGCCGATGGCGCGGCATGCGCGCTTCAAGGTGGACCGGACGATCTGGCGCCCCACCTGGCCGGGCGTCGGCTGCCTGGTGACGGCCAGCGACGGCACATGGGGCTTCGGCATCACGCGCTATGCGGGGCCGGTGATCCCGACCATCGAGAGCCACCTGGCGCCGCTGCTGATCGGCGAGGATGCGCTGGCGACCGAGACGCTGTGGGACATGATGGCGCGCATAGCCTCGCCCTATTCCGCGGCGGGGCTGGCGGCCTATGCGATCAGCGCAGTGGACCTCGCGCTCTGGGACCTCAAGGGCAAGATCCTGGGGCAGCCGGTGTGGCGGCTGATCGGCGGGCCGGCGCGTCCGGCGATCCCCTGCTACGCGACGGGCGGCGACACCGACTGGCACATGGAGCTGGGTTTCCGCGCCACCAAGCTGCCGCTGCCGCATGGCCCGGCCGATGGCCTGCCAGGCCTCAACCGCAACGAGGACCTCGTCGCGCGCACGCGGGAGATGATCGGGCGCGACGTGGAGCTGATGCTGGATTGCTGGATGGCGCTCGATGTCGAATACGCGGTGCGCCTCGCGGAACGGCTGCGCCCCCATGGCCTGCGCTGGATCGAGGATTGCCTGACGCCTGAGGACCTGGACGGCCAGGAGGCGCTGCGGAAACGCCTGCCCTGGATGGGGCTCGCGACAGGCGAGCACTGGTACATGCCGCCGCCCTTCCTGCACGCCGCGGCGCGGCGCGTGGCCGACGTGCTGCAGCCCGACATCGCCTGGGCGGGCGGGCTGACGGCGCTGCTGCGCATCCACGCCATCGCGGATGCCGCCGGCATCGCGGTGATCCCGCATGCGGGCATGAACACGCCATACGGGCAGCATTTCGGATTCGCCATGCCCGGCGCGCCGATGGGCGAGATGTTCGTGGGCACCGCGCCGGGCATCCCGCTGGAGGAAACGCGGCTGTTCCCCGGCATGGCCGTGCCGGTGAACGGCGATCTGGTGCCGAATGACGCGCCCGGCTTCGGCCTCGGCGCCACGCTCGACGACATAGCGGCGATGAAGCCGTGAAGGAGGAAGGGTCCATGTTGCTCAATCGTCGCGGCCTGCTGGCCGCCGGCGGCGCGCTGGCGCTGCCCGCCATCGCCCGCGCCCAGGACGGGCCGGTGCGCATCGTCGTCCCCGCCCCGCCCGGTGCCTTCAATGACGGCCTGGCGCGGCTGCTGGCGGATCGCCTGCCGGCCAGCCTCGGACAGAATGTCGTGGTGGACAACAAGGCCGGCGCGGGCGGCATGATCGGCACGCGGGAGGTGGTGGAGGCGCGCCCGGATGGCCGCACCATCGGCATCGCCAACACCGCGACCATGGCGATCAACCCGCATCTCTTCACCAATGCGGGCTACGACCCGATGAAGGACCTGACGCCGGTGGCGGGCTGCGCCGAGATCATGATCGTCATGGTCGCAT
Source organism: Falsiroseomonas bella (assembly GCF_003173615.1). GTDB lineage: Bacteria > Pseudomonadota > Alphaproteobacteria > Acetobacterales > Acetobacteraceae > Falsiroseomonas > Falsiroseomonas bella. The sequence continues at coordinate 714,053 of NZ_QGNA01000003.1, forward strand.
CGCAGAAGCTGAGCGTATCCTCCGTGGCGGAGTTGGTGGCGGCGGCGAAGGCACGGCCGGGGGCGCTGAACTATGCCAGCGCGGGCATCGGCGGCAGCACGCATCTCGCCTTCGAGCTGTTCAAGCTGCGTGCCGGCGTGGACATCACCCACGTCCCGTATCGCGGCGCCGCGCCGGTCGCGACCGCGCTGCTGGCCAAGGAGATCGACGTGGCCTTCGAGGGCGTGCCGCTGCTGCTGCCGCATATCCAGGCCGGCACGCTGAAGCCGCTGGCGGTGTCGGGCGCCGAGCGCCATCCCGCGCTGCCGAACGTGCCGACGATGAAGGAAGCCGGGATCGACTACGAGATGGCGATCTGGTTCGGCCTGGTCGCGCCGAACGGCGTGGCGGCGCCGGTGCTGGCGAAGCTCGAGGCCGAGACGCTGAAGGTGATGCGCGACCCCGCCATGGCGGCCCGCGTGGCCGACCAGGGCGCGCGCGTGACGCCGCGCGGCGCGGCGGAATTCGGCGCCTTCATGCGGGCGGAGAACGCCAAGTTCGGCGAGGTGGTGCGCGCGGCCAACATCCAGGCGCAGTAGTCGCCGAACGCCACGGGCGGCGGGGCGTTGCCGGCACATGCCGCACGAACTCCGCCTGCCCGCCTTCCTGTTGGGCTTCGCACTCGGAGGCTTCTTCGACGGGATCCTGTTCCACCAGATCCTGCAATGGCACCACCTGCTCTCGCTCTGGGCGCCGGAGGAGGGAATGCCCTTCCATGTGGTCTGGGATGGGCTGTTCCATGCGGCGCACTACGCCGTTGCCGTATTTGGCCTCGGGCTGCTCTGGCAGCATCGCGAAGGGATCGCGGCACCGCGCGCCGGCCGCGGCCTGGTCGCCTGGGCGTGGATCGGCTTCGGCGCGTGGCACATCCTGGATGTGGTGCTGAACCACTGGGTGCTCGGCATGCACCGCGCGCGCATCGGCGTGGCGAACCCGCTCGCGTACGACATGATCTTCGTGGCGCTCGGCGTGGTCGGCCTGATGCTGGGATGGCTGCTGCTGCGCCGGCCGGGCAGCGGAGCGCGAGGCGCGCCGGTCGCGACCGGGCTTGCGATCCTGCTGTTCGCAACCGCGCCAGTGGCCGCGCTGCCGCCGCGCGACCCGGATCCGGCCATCGCCTCCCTGCTCGGCGGCAGGCTGCTGCCCGCGTTCTGCGCGAGCTGGGCGCGGGTGGACTACGCCGCCAGGTAGCGCGCCGCGCCTTCGGCAAGAACCCGCACGCAGAGCGCCAGGTCCTCCTCCTTCGTGTCCTCGGCCCAATGGTGGCTGATGCCGTTGATGGAGGGCGTGAACAGCATCGCAGCCGGCATCACCCGCGCGATGTATTGCGCATCGTGCCCGGCGCCTGAGGGCATGCGCTGCCAGGCGCCAGGTGCCAACGCCTCCGCCGCGTCGGCCAGCGCCTGCTGCAGCGCCTGGTCGCAGAGCGCGGGGGTGGAGAGGCTGACCGGCTCCAGCACGCAGGGGCATTTCTCGCGGCGGTTGCTCTCCTGCACCAGCGCATGCAGGCGCTCCTCCATGCGGGCGATGATCGCGGTGTCCACGTCGCGTAGCTGGAACAGCACCTCGCAGCGGCCGGGGATGATGCTGGCTGCGCCAGGATCGAGGCTGATGCGCCCCGTCGTCCAGGTGCTGCGCGGCCCGCAGACCAGCGGGAATTGCCGGTCGATCTCTGCCAGCAGGCGGATCGCGGAAAGGCCCGCGTCGCGCCGCTCCGCCATCGTCGTGCCGCCGGCATGGTCCTGCATGCCGGTGAAGACCAGCTTCCACTGCCGGATCGCGACGATGCCGGTGACGACGCCGACGCGCAGGCCCGCGCTTTCGAGCTGGGTTCCCTGCTCGATATGCATCTCGAGGAAGCCCCTGTAGCGACCTTCCGCGCAGCGCATGCGCGGGCGGCCTTCCAGCCCGGCTTCCTTCAACGCCTCCCGCAGGGGCTTGCCATGGTAGCGGTTGGCGAGGCGGTCGATCTCGGCGTCTTCGAGTTGCCCGATGAAGCTGCGGCTGCCGATGAAGCCGCCATAATGGCCTTCCTCGTCGGCGAAGGCGATGACATCCACCGGCAGGCCCGCGCGGGCGAGCGCAAGACCCGAGACGACCCCGAGAGCGCCATCCAGCCAGCCGGCATGGTTCTGCGTCTCGATATGGCTGCCGACGAGCAGATGCGGCCCGGCGCCCTTGTGGCGGCCGATGACGTTGCCGATGCCGTCCATCTCCGGCTCCAGGCCGCATTCCGTCATGCGGTCCATCAGCCAGCGGCGGCTTTCCATGTCCTCCTTCGTGTAGGTCGGGCGGTGCACGCCGGTCTTGTAGGTGCCGATCTTCCGAAGATCGTGCAGGTCGGCGAGGAAGCGGGCGGTGTCCACCATCACGTCGTCAGCCCGCCATCCACCACGACGGTCTGGCCCGTCACCATCGCAGCACCCGCCAGCAGGAACACCACGACCTCGGCGATGTCCTCCGGCGTACAGCGGCGCTTGAGCAAAGCGTTCTCGATGGAGTTCGCGCGCTGCTCGTTGGTCCATTCGATCATCCAGGTGGAATCCACGGCCCCCGGCGCGACCGCGTTCACCCGCACCTCCGGCGACAGGCCGCGCGCCAGGTTCTTGGTCAGGCTGATCACGCCCGCCTTGGTCGCGCCATAGGCCATGGACGACCCCGCATGGTTGATCCCGGCGATGGAGGCGATGGACACGATCGCGCCATGCGCCTTCTTCAGCGCCGGCGCCGCCGCCTTGCTGCAGCGGAACACGCCGAGGAGGTTCACCTCCAGCAGCGTGTGCCAGACCTCCTCCGTCAGCCTTTCCAGCTCATGCGGCGCGATGGTTGTGCGCGTGGCGGGCGTGCCGGCGTTGTTCACCAGATAGTCGAGCCGCCCGAGATCGGCGACCGCGCGCTCCACCATGCCCGCGCAATCCGCCGCGTCGCCGACATTGCCGGGCGCGGAGACGACCTTGGCGCCCGTCATCGCATGCAGCTTCGCCACCGCCTCCGGCCCGCGCGGATCGTCGGCCAGGTGGTTGATCGCAACGGCCGCCCCGCCGCGCGCCAGCATCGTCGCCGTTGCGAAGCCGATACCGGAGGCGCCGCCGGTGACGAGCGCGGCCTTGCCCTTGAGGTCGTAGGTGATGCTCATGGCCCTACTCCTGCACCCGCGTCGCGCCGGCCATGGTGCCGATCTCGCGCATCGCCTTCTTCAGCGCCACCAGCCGCCGGTCGCGCGCGGCCATCAGCTGCTGCGTGTCGGTCCCCCACTCGTAGTAGCCCGCGCCCGTCATCACGCCGGTGCGCCCTTCCTCGATCAGCCTGTCCAGCGTCTCGCTGTTGTTGCGCGGCGGTGGCGGCTGGTAGGTGGCGTTGCGCAGCGCGTGCTGCAGCAGCGGCAGGCCGGTGAAGTCCGCCTTCGCCATCACCGCGACGACGGGGATGCGCAGCGCAAGGCCATGCACCACCGCGGTGTCGATGTCCTCCGGCGTGCAGACGCCTTCGTCCAGCAGGCGATACACCTCGGCCGCGATGGCGGACTGGATGCGGTTCGCGATGTAGCCGGGGACGAATTTCTGCATCACCAGCGGCACCTTGCCCATCGCCGCGACCAGGTCGCTCGCCCAGGCGATGATCGCGGGATCGGTCTTCGGCCCGCCGACGATGTCCACAAGGTCCACCAGGTAGGGCGGCGTGTACCAGTGCATGACGAGCGACCGCGCCTGCCGCCGTTCCGGGATCAGTGGGAAGGGATCGAGATAGGAGGTGTTGGAGGCGATCACCGCGTCCATCGGCGCCAGCCGGTCGAGCTCCGTGAACAGCAGGCGCTTCGTCTCGGGGTTCTCGATGATCGCCTCGACGATCAGGTCGGCGCCTTCCACCGTCTCGGCCAGCATCGGCAGGCGCGTGACCTGCGCATGCAGCCACTCGGCCGTGCATTCCGCCGGCGCCTCCCCATGCGCGACGAGCGAGGCCAGCGCCGTTTCCATCAGCCCGCCGGCCTTGTCGAGCATGCTCATGGAGCTGTCGGTCAGGCGCACCTCATGCCCGCCCAGCGCATAGACCAGCGCGAGGGCATGGCCCATCGTGCCGGCGCCGATCACTGCGACCTTGATCGCCATGGTCTTCACCCTCCCGGGATGCTGGCCTCGGGGGCCCGCGATTCGATATCCGTGCGCACATCCAGCACGGTGGTCTCGTTGCGCGCCAGCGCCGCACGCAGCGCGGGCGCGATGTCGCCAGGGCGCTCCACCGTGACGCCGTGCAGGCCGAAGCCGCGCGCGATGGCGGCGAAATCCGCGCTCTCGCCGAAACGCAGGATCTCGGCCGCCGCATCGCTGTCGTTGCCGGCGACACGGCGCACATTGGGCCAGCCCTGGCCGAAGCCGCGGTTGTTGTTCACCACGACGACGACGGCGAGCCCGAGGCGCCGCGCCGTCTCCAGCTCCGGCATGTGGTAGTGGAACGCGCCGTCGCCACAGTAGCAGACCACGGGCCGGTCCGGCGCGGCGCATTTCGCGCCGAGCGCGGCGGGAAAGGCCCAGCCGAGCGAACCGGCCGCGCGCAGATACGCCTGGCTCGTGATCTCCACCAGCGTGCCGGTCCAGATCCCGGAATAGCCGGTGTCGGCCACCAGGATCGCATCCTCCGGCAGCGCGCGCGACAGTTCGGCGCAGAGCCGCGCCGGGTCGATCGGCACCGCCTCGCTCGCCAGGCGCGGCGCGATCTCCGCGCGCCACTCGGCCAGCTGCGCCTGCGCATCCTGCAGGAAGCCAGGGTCGCGCGGCGCATCCGGCAGGGCGGCGGCGAGCGCGGCCAGCGCCGCGCGCGGATCGGCCAGCACGGCCACATCTGCGGGATAGCTGCGGTCGAACTCGGACGGATCGGCGTCGATCTGCACGACGGGCGTGCCCGCCGGCGGCACGCGCCAGCCATGCGTCACCTGGTCGCCGCTGTCGCAGCCGACCAGCAGCAGCAGGTCGGCGCCGGCGGCGATGCGGTTGGCCGGCGGCGCGGAATAGCTGCCGACAACGCCGGCATGCAGCGGATGCGTCGTCGGCACCAGGCCGCGCGCGCCGAGCGTCGTCAGGATCGGCGCGGCCAGCTTCCCGGCCACGGCCAGCAGCTCCGCCCCGCAAGCCGACAGCGCCGCGCCGTCGCCCGCGATGATGGCGACGCGCCGCGCGCGGGCGAGAACGGCGGCCGCCTGCTCGATCGCCTGCGGATCGGGCGCCGGGCGGAAGCGCGGCGCGGTCAGCGCGCCGAGTTCGGCGGGCGGCGCCGCCACCTGCCCCTGCTCGATCACCTCCGCCTGCAGTCCGGCGAGATCGAGATGCACCGGCCGCGCCGGCACGCTGACCGCGGCCGCCCAGGCCTGGCGCAGACGCTGCGGCAGTTCGTCGGCCGCCGCGACCTCGGCGGCGAATTTCGTCACCGCCTGGAACAGCGGCGCATGCGCCACTTCCTGATAGGCGTTGCGGTGCTGATGCGCCGCCACCTTGCGCCCGGTCATCGCGATCACCGGCGCGCGCGCCAGGAAGGCGTCCTGCAGCCCGGCGGCGAGGTTCGCGGCACCCACCGACTGCGCCGCCACAACGCCGGGCCGCCCGCTGACCCGCGCATAGGCATCGGCCATGTAGACCGCCGCCTTCTCGGTATGCGCGAGCACCGGCTTCACGCCGAGGCGCGACAGCGCCAGCAGCGTCGGCCGCAGCACCGCATCCACGAAGAACACATGGGTCTGGCCGGAGGCGGCAAGGCTACGCGCCAGCCATTCGGCGCCTGTGATGCTCATGAGGTCGTCCCGCTCCCCGCCGCGCTGTGCGCTCCGCGGCCTTGGGCGCAAACCTGCCGGCTGGTCTGCGCGGAGACAAGCCGGCGCGCGCGCAAACTATCCGGCGCGGTTCAGCTACCGCGGTAGGTCGCGTAGCTCCAGGGGGAGCACAGCAGGGGCACGTGGTAGTGCCCCTGCCCTGCCTCCAGCTTCACCGCGATCGGCACGACATCGAGGAAGCCCTCGCCGCCGAAATACGCGCCGACGTCGAAGCGCAGCTCGTAGCGCCCGGCGACGAAGCTTTCGGGCGTCAGCAGCGGCGCGTCGGTGCGGCCATCGGCATTGGTCAGCCGCTCCGTCACCTTCGCCGCGCCGCCAGGCTCGATGCGCCAGAGCTCCACCTTCACGCCAGCGGCAGGCCTGCCGGCCGCCGTGTCGAGCACATGCGTGGTGAGAGCCGACGCCTTCATTGGGCCGGCGCCCCAGCCGCGATCCAGGCGAGCAGCTTCGTCCGTTCCTCGGTGGTCAGTTCGGTGAGGTTTCCGGGCGGCATCGCCTCGGTCTCGATCTGTTGCCGCATGGAAGCCGCCCAGCGGCGGATCTGCTGCGGTGTCTCGAGCATCACGCCCTTGGGTGCGGCGGCGATGCCCTCGAAGGTGGGGCGCGCGGCGTGGCAGGTGGCGCAGCGCGCGGCGGCGATGGCATGAACCTCGGCGATCGGCGGCACCTCGATGCCGGCGAGCGCCGGGTTCGGCGCCGGGCGCAGTGCGAACATCAGCCCGACCACCACCGCCGTCGCCGCCGCCGGCAGCACCAGCGGGTTCCGGCCCAGTTGGCGGGAGACGAAATACTGCCGCACCAGGGCGCCGGCCAGCGCGACGGCCAGCAGGATCACCCAGTTCCAGTCATGGCTCCAGGTCATCGGGTAGTGCGGGCTGATCATCAGGAACAGCACCGGCAGCGTCAGGTAGGTGTTGTGGACGCTGCGCTGCTTGCCCCAGCGGCCGTATTTCGGGTCGGGCTCGCGGCCGGCCTGCATCGCCGCGACCATCTTCCGCTGGCCCGGGATGATCACCATGGCGACGTTGGCCACCATGATCGTGCCCGTCATCGCGCCCACCTGCAGGAAGGCGCCGCGGCCGCTGAAGACGTGGCAGGCGACGAAGGCGGTCACGACGAGCAGCGCCACCATCGCGACGGAAAGCTTGGTCTCGTCCTCGCCGAACTTCGACCGGCAGAGCAGGTCGTAGACCACCCAGCCGCCTACAAGCATGACCGCGCTCAGCAGCACGGCCAGCCAGGGCGGCATGTCCAGCACCGCCGGGTCCACCAGGTAGGTCGAGGCATTCGCCCAGTAGATCAGCACGAACAGCGAGAAGCCGCTGATCCAGGTCCAGTAGGCCTCCCATTTGAACCAGTGCAGCTTCTCCGGCAGCACCGCGGGCGCCACGGCGTATTTCTGCTTGTGGTAGAAGCCGCCGCCATGGATGGACCATTGCTCGCCCTTGACGCGCGGGTTGCCGTCCCGCGGCGGGTCGAGCTGGTTGTCCAGGCCGATGAAGTAGAAGCTGGTGCCGATCCAGGCGATGCCGGCGATCAGGTGCAGCCAGCGGATCAGCAGGTTGGCCCATTCGGCCAGGTAGGCGAGGTCCATCCGAATCCCGGTCCTTCGGCGCGTTGCGGCGCCTGTGCGGTGCAACAATCGCGCCGCCGACAGGGCCGGGCAAGCCTTGGCCACATCTTCCGCAGGGCGCCCGCGCCGCCTAGTTTCCTGGCAGCGAAAGGCCGGGAAAGGATCAGGGCATGGCGGAACCGCGCGTCCTCATCGCGGGGGCCGGGCCGGCGGGGCTGACGGCGGCGCTGTTCCTGGCGCGTGCCGGCGTGCCCGTGCGCGTGCTGGAACGCCACACCGAGCCCTTCGAGGATCCCCGCGCCGCCACCATCCATCCGCCCACGATGGAGATGTATGCCGAGGCCGGCGTCACCGCGGACCTGCTGGCGCAGGGCATCCGCGCGCCCGTCTGGCAGTTCCGCGGCCGGGCGGAGGGGGTGGTGGCGGAGTTCGACCTTTCCATCCTGTCGGACGTCACGCCCTACCCGTTCCGCCTGCAATGCGAGCAGCACAAGCTCTGCCGCATCCTGCTGGCGCATCTGTCCCGGCATCCGCATGCCGAGATCCGCTGGGGCGTGGAGGTCGAGGGCGCCGTGCAGGACGCCGCAGGCGTCACCGTCACCACGACGCAGGGCGAGACGCAACGCGCCGACTTCCTGATCGGCGCCGATGGCGGGCGCAGCAACGTAAGAAAGTCGCAGGGCATCGGCTTCGAGGGCTTCACCTGGCCCGAGCGCTTCCTGGTGATCACGACGCCGGAGGACATGGGCGCGAAGGGCTACGCCATCTCCTCCTACGTCTCCGATCCGGTGACCTGGTGCGCGATGTTCAAGGTGCCGGCGAAGGGCCCGCCGGGCCTCTGGCGCATCGTCTTCCCGACAGACCCGGAGGCGGACGAAGCCGGGCTGCTCGACCGCGCCGCGGCGCGCGAGCGGGTGCGCGCGCTGATCCCCCAGCAAGGCGCCTTCGAGGTGGTGCACACCAACCTCTACGCCGTGCACCAGCGCGTCGCCGCCACCTTCCGCAAGGGCCGCGTGCTGCTGGCGGGCGACGCGGCGCATGTGAACAACCCGCTCGGCGGGATGGGGATGAATTTCGGCATCCATGACGCGATCCTCGCCGCCGAGCGCATCGCCGCGGTCCTTGATGGCGGCAGCGACGACCTGCTCGACCGCTACGACCGGCAGCGGCGGCATGTGGCCGAGGCCTTCCTGCAGGCCATGACCATCGCCAACAAGAAGACGCTGGAGGAGAAGGACCCGGCGAAGCGCGCAGCGCGGCTGGATGAGCTGCGCGCGACGGCGGCGGACCCGGCGAAGGCGCGCGCGCATCTGCTGCGGACCAGCATGATCGAGGGGGTGCGCGCCGCGGCGGCGGTGGCGTGACGGTGGAGGGTCGGTAGGGTCGGTCGTGCCCCCACCCCGGCCCTCCCCCGCACAGCGGGGGAGGGAGAGACAGCCTTACTGGAAGCGGATCCCCGCCACCCGCACCACCTCGTTCCAGCGCGCCACATCTGCCTTCAGCCGCGCGGCGAAGGCATCCGGCCCCTCGCCGAGCGGATCGGCGCCGATCCTGTCCATGCGCGCCCGCACATCGGGCCGCTTCAGCGCCTCCGCGATGACGCCGGAAATCCGCGCGACGATGGGCGCGGGCATGCCCTTCGGCCCCATCAGCCCGTTCCAGGTGATCGTCTCGAAGCCCGGCAACTGCTCGGCGATCGCCGGCACGCCCGGCAGTTGCGGGCTGCGCTGCAGGCCGGAGACGCCATGCAGCCGCACCGCCGGGTTCTGCGCATGCGGCACGGCCTCCGACAGGTTGGCGAACATCATCGGCGCATTCCCCGCCAGCACATCGGCCAGCGCGGGCGCGCCGCCGCGATAGGGCACGTGCTCGGCCTGCACGCCGATGCGCTGCAGCAGCAACGCCATCGACAGATGCTGGAAGCTGCCCACGCCGCCCGAGGCATACACGAAGCGGCCCGATCGCGCCTTCATCCATGCCAGCAGCGCGGCGAGGTCCGCGGCCTCCACGCTGCGATGGGTCATCAGCACGAAGGGATTGGTGCCGAGGTTCACGATCGGCGTGACATCGGCCACCGGATCGAAGCGCGGCGGCTGCGCCATCGCCGCCGGCGCCACCGCCAGCACGGCGACGGCCATCATCATCAGCGTGTAGCCGTCCGGAGCGGCGCGCACCATCTGCTCGGCCGCCAGCAGCCCGCCCGCGCCGGTGCGGTTCTCCACGACGAAGCTCGATCCCGGCAGCGCCTCCTGCAACAGGTCGGCGGCGAGCCGCGCGAGACCATCCGTGTTCCCGCCGGGCGCGAAGGGCACCAGGATGCGCACCGGCCGTTCGGGCCAGGATTGCGCGGCGGCGCCCCCGGGCATGGCAAGCAGGGCGGGCGCGGCGAGCAGGGCGCGGCGGCGGATCATGCGTTCATCTCCCGGTCGTTTCCGCAGGCTAGCAAGCCGCGGCGCGGAGGGAAGCGCCATCGCGTTGGACGGACCGCGCCGCGCGCCCTACTCTGCCCGCCAAGCAAGCACATGGAGCCCGGAATGCGTCATCGCCTCCCTGCCTACGCCCTCGGCGGCGTGCTGCTCGTCGCCGGCGCCGCGGCGCTTGCGCAGGCGGAAGCGGAGCGCCGGCTGGACGCGGCGATCGAGCGTCTGCGCGCGGCCCTGCCGCCGGAGATGCGGCTCGAGATCGGCGGGCGGCAGGTGGACCCGGTGACCGGCCGCGCCACCCTCTCCGGCGTGGTGCTGACCGACGGCAAGGGCCGGCTCGAGGTGCCGGAGCTGCGCCTGGCCGATGTCACGGAGACGCGGCTCGGCCGCGCCGAGGCGCTGCGCGTCACGCTCCGCACGCCGGAGGGCGGCACGGGCGAGGTCGCGCGCCTGCTGGTCGCCGGGCTGCCCGTGCCGGTGGAGGGCAAGTCGCTCAACCTGCAGAACATCACGCTCGACGCGCTGGAGGTCGAGGCGGCGCGCATCCAGGACCCGGCCCAGGGCGCCGTCAGCCTCGAACGGCTCACGCTGCGCGAGCTGCGCCCCGACGGCGTCGCCTCCGCCGCCGCCAGCGGCTTCGCCTTCCGCGGCACGCAGCAGGACCCGCAGGAAGCAAGGCTCGGCCGCATCGAGCTGGAGGCGGTGACGCTGCCGGTCGACAATGCCGACTTCGCCCCCCAGAAGTTCCGCGCGGGCCGCATCCTGATCCAGGGGGCGCAGCTGCGCGACCCCACCGATGGCGTGACGCTCGGGCTGCGGGAAGCGAGCCTGCGCGACTGGACGCCGGGCAACGCCATGACCCTGGCCCTGCAGGGGCTGCAGGTCGCCGCTCCGGCCACCGGCTACGGCCAGATCGAGATGAGCCTCGGCCGCCTGGACGTGTCCGGCGTGGATGCCGCGGGCACGGTGGATGCGGTGATCGGCGGCCTGCAGGTGCCCGATCCCATGGCCGGCACGCCGCAGCGCCTCAGCCTGGAGGGCCTCGACGCGCGCTGGGACGGGCAGCCGGTCTTCGCGCTCGGCCGGCTGCTGAGCGAGGCCTCGCTGGAGAACGGCGTGGCGCGCGGCAGCATGGCGGCGGAAGGGCTGCGCATCATCCCGCCGCGCGGCTATGCTGACTGGCTGGAGATGCTCGGCTACCAGGAGATCGCGGGCGGCCTCGAGATCCGCGGCAGCGTGCCGCGCGAAGGCGGGCGGATGGAGATCGCGCCGATCCGCGTCAGCTGGGACCAGGCCGCGACGCTCGGCATCGAGGCGCAGGTGGACGGCGCGCCCCCGGCGCCGGAGGCCGGCACCGCCATGGACCCGGCCGAGACCGCCATGCAGTTCGCCGCGGCGCAGCTGGCAGGGCTGAGCCTCTCGCTGCGCGACCACGGGCTGCTCGGCCGCGTGCTGACCGTGCAGGCGCGGCAGCAGCGGATGCCGGAAGCGCGGCTGCGCGAGCAATGGGCGCAGATGGCGCTGGCCATGCCGATGCCGGGCTCCCCGCCCCCCGGCCGGCGCGGCGCCGCGCCGCAGGCCAAGGGCGCGCCCCAGGCCGCGCAGGATCCGATGGCGCCGATCCGCCAGGCCGTCGCCAGCTTCATCCGCCAGCCCGGCACGCTGGAGATCACCGTCCGCCCGCCCAAGCCCGTCGCCTTCGGCGAGATCTCGGCCATGGGCGGCGATCCGGCGCAGGCGATCGCGCGGCTCGGGATCAGCGTGGTGGCGCGCTGAACGCCCCCGCTTGATCGGACGCCCCGCGGCGTGCAGTTGGGCGCCGCTGGGGAGAGAGGCATGACGGGCGAAGTTCAGACGCGCGCCGCCGCGGCGGTGGACCAGGCGCGGCAATGGGACAGGCTGATGCGGATGGCCGCGCTCGGCGCCATCCCGGGCGACGGCGTGAACCGCGCCTGCCTGACCGAACTCGACCGCGAATCGCGGCGGCTGCTGATCGGCTGGGCGCAGGCGGCGGGGCTGACGGTCTCGGTGGACCGGCTGGCCAACCTGTTCCTGCGGCATGAAGGGACGGAGCCCGGCCTGCCGCCGGTGCTGACCGGCAGCCACATGGACAGCCAGCCCAATGGCGGGCGCTTCGACGGCATCTGGGGCGTGATCGCGGGGCTGGAGGCGGTGCAGGCGCTGCGCGGGGCTGGCATCACGACGCGCCGCCCCATCGAGGTGGTGGCCTGGACCAACGAGGAAGGCGGCCGCTTCGCGCCGGGCTGCATGGGCTCCATGGCCTATGCCGGCTTCAAGCCGGCCGACACCTGGGACGCCGTGGCCGATGGCGAGGGCCTCACCTTCGGCGCGGAGCTGGCGAAGCAGCTTTCGCTGGAATCGGACATCCCGCGTCGCGGCCTCGGCGTGGTGGATGGCCCCGCCCCCTTCGCCTATGTCGAGGCGCATATCGAGCAGGGCCCGCTGCTCGAATCCGCCGGCCTCGACATCGGCGCGGTCGAGGGCATCCAGGGCAGCCGCTGGTTCCTGGTGGAGGTCGTCGGCAAGTCCGACCATGCCGGCACCGCGCCGCTCCGGCTGCGCAAGGACGCGGTGCAGGACATGCTGCGCGCCATCGCCGCGCTGAACGAGCTCACCCACGACCCGGATGACGTGCTGCGCTTCACCGTGGGCCGGATCGAGGTCTCGCCGAACAGCTCGAACTCCGTGGCGGAGCGCGCGCGCTTCACCATCGACCTCCGGCACCCGGACAAGGACGTGCTGCTGGCCAAGGGCGACGCGATCGAACGCACCGTCCAGGCCGCCATGACCACCTGCGCCGCGACGGTGACCGAGCGCTTCCACGCCCTGCCCTCACGCTTCGACCCGCTGGTGCCGGGGCTGGTGGAGCAGGCGGCGCGCGGCCTCGGGCTCGGCGTGCGGCGGATGGCCTCGGGCGCCTTCCACGACGCGCAGTTCCTGGCCCAGGTCTGCCCTTCGGGGATGATCTTCGTGCCCTGCCGCGGCGGCGTCTCCCACCACCCGAGCGAGTACAGCTCCCCGGAGCAGCTCGGCGCCGGCACGCGGGTGCTGGCGGCGGTGCTGGCGGAGCTGGCGAACCGGTAGGCGCGCCGAACGCCGTCAGGCGGCGGCGCCGGCCGGCAGCCCCAGGGCACGAAGCTCGGCTGCCAGACCTGCCGCGTCGCGGAAATGATGGGCGCGCATTCCCACCTCCTGCGCGCCGCGCACATTCGCCGCGCTGTCGTCCACGAAGAGGCAGCGCGCGGCCTCGAGCCCGTTGCGGTCGAGCAGCAGGCGGTAGATCGCGGGATCGGGCTTCACCATGCGCTCATGCGCGCTGACCACCGTGTCCCGGAAGCCGCGCAGCAGGGGGAAGCGCTCGCGCGCCTCGGCATATTTCTCGGCCGAGAAGTTGGTGATGGCATAGAGCGGCACGCCGCCGTCCCGCAGCGCTTCCAGGATCGCGGCGCTGCCCGGCACCTCGCCGGGCACCATCTCGTGCCAGCGGTCGGAGAAGGCGCGGATCAGCGCCTCGTGCCGGGGAAAGAGGGCGATGCGCTCTGCGACGGCCTCGGCCCAGCTCCGGCCGCGATCCTGCTCGAGGTTCCAGGCGTCGGTGCAGATCTCCGCCAGGAACGCCTCGACCTCCGCCTCGCTGGCAAAGAGCTTCCGATAGAGGTGGCGGGGATTCCACTGGATCAGCACGTTGCCGACATCGAAGACCACGGTGTCCACGCGCAAGGTCTGGCTCCCACTTCGCCGCCGGATGGGTTTGCGCCCTAGCACCGCCTCAGGCGGGCAGCAGGGGTGCGACGATGCTGGTGCCGGCGACCAACAGCACCGCCGTCCATGCCAGGGCGGCAGCCGCGAAGCCATAGCCCGCCAGCACGAAAAGCCCGTCGCGGCGCAGCATGCCGAGCCCGATCGCGGCCACGGCCAGGCTGGGCAGCTGGTTGCCGAAGGGGATCGGCAGCACGATCACGATGCCGCAGGCAACGAGCACCGCCCCCGGCAGCGGGCGCGGCGCGCCATCGGCGCCGACCGCGCCGGGCAGGCGGCGGCGCAGCCGCAGGCCGCAGCGGCGGAGCACGCCGAACAGCCTGCCGAGCCCCTGCGCCACCTGATCGCGCCGCAGCGTGAAGCGGCGCAGCCAGCCCGGCAGCCAGGGACGGGGCCGCCCCAGCGCGAGCTGCGCACCGAGCAGTGCGACGGCGATGCCGGCGGGGATGCCGGTCGGCAGCGGGATGGGCAGGAAGGCGGGAATGGAGAGCAGCAGCAGCAGCGCGCCCGAAGCGGCCACGCCGAAGCGGTCCGCAAGCGCGCCGACCGAGACATCCGAAACGGCCGTCATGTCGCCCACTGGTCGGCGGTGGATTCGCTGCGCATGACATAGACGTAATGTGAAGCCGGTGCCATTCAACCACCTGCGTGACGCACCGCACTTGCCCGGACCTCGGCGCGCGGGCAAAGACGCCGCCTCCCCGCACCGGCCCCGACATGACCGACCGCATCTCCCTCCCCAAGGACCGCATCCGCATCCTGCTGCTGGAAGGCATCGCGGACAGCGCGGTCGAGCTCTTCGCCGGCGCCGACTACGCGACCGTGCAGCGCGAGAAGCGCGCCCTGGAAGGCAGGGCGCTGATCGAGGCGGTGAAGGGCGTCCACATCCTCGGCATCCGCTCCCGCACCGAGGTGACGGAGGAGGTGCTGGAGGCCGCCGACCGGCTGATCGCCATCGGCTGCTTCTGCATCGGCACCAACCAGGTGGCGCTGCAGGCGGCGGCGCGGCGCGGCGTGGCCGTCTTCAACGCCCCCTTCTCCAACACCCGCAGCGTGGCGGAGCTGACGCTGGCCGAGGCGGTGATGCTGTTGCGCGGCATCGTGGACAAGTCCAACGCCGCCCATCAGGGGGGCTGGGACAAGTCGGCGGCGAATTCCTGGGAGATGCGCGGCAAGACGCTCGGCATCGTCGGCTACGGCAACATCGGCAGCCAGCTTTCGGTGCTGGCCGAGGCGTTCGGCATGCGGGTGATCTACTACGACCACACCGCCAAGCTGCCGCATGGCAACGCCCACCAGGCGGCGAGCCTCGGCGAGCTGCTGCGCCTGTCGGACGTCGTGACGGTGCATGTGCCGGAGACGCCGGAGACCATCGGCATGATCGGCGCGGCCGAGCTTGCGCAGATGAAGTCGAGCGCGGTCTTCATCAACAATGCCCGCGGCACGGTGGTGGATGTGGACGCGCTGGCCGCGGCGCTGCGCGACCGGCGCATCCTCGGCGCCGCGGTGGACGTCTTCCCCGAGGAGCCGAAGCGCAACGGCGATCCCTTCGTCTCCCCGCTGCAGGGGCTGCCGAACACCATCCTGACCCCGCATATCGGCGGCAGCACGGCCGAGGCGCAGGACCGCATCGGCATGGAGGTGGCGCGCAAGCTGGTGGAATACAGCGACACCGGCGCCACCATGGGCTCGGTGAACCTGCCCAACGTGCAGCTGCCGCCGCGCCCGACCGGCGCGCGCTGGACGCATCTGCACCGCGACGCGCCCGGCATCCTCTCCCGCATCAACGAGAGCTTCGGCCGGCGCGGGCTGAACATCGCGGCCCAGTACTACCAGACCGATTCCGAGCTCGGCTACGTCGTGGTCGAGAGCGTCGAGGCACGGCAGGAAGCCGAGGCCATCCTGGCGGAGCTGCGCGCCCTGCCCGGCACGGTGCGCGCCCGCCTCATCTACGAACGCCACTGACCACGCGCTGCTGATTGCGCCCTGCGAAGCATGCGCGACCGGGCAGGGCAGCGCGGGCACTCCCGCCGCGCCCATGACGATCGCCGCGCCGGCGAATGACCGGGGCGCGTGCGGACAAGGCTGACCGGGTCATCTGCCCCCACGTCGCGGAGCACGGCAAACATCACGCGACGGTGAAAGAGAGGAACGGACCCGTTGAATGGATCGGGCCGCTCCTCGCCAGTAGGGTGGACCATGCCCCGCACGGTCGACAAACCGGTCGCAGAAGGTTCCGCGGAGCATATCCCCGGGCGTCCCGCATCGCGGTCGCGTCCGGTATGGACCCATCTCGCGCTCTTTGCCCTCTGCATGGTTCTCCCGCTCTGGGGCCTGCTCGGCTGGATTGCCTGGACCTCGGTCCAACAGGCACGCGACGACTACCAGCAGCAGACCCTGATCGTGGCGCGCAACCTTGCGCTCGAGCTCGACCGCGAACTCGCGAGCTTCGGCGGGACCCTCCGCGCCCTGGCGACGTCGCCGGCGCTCGAGGATGGCGACCTCCGGCGGTTCCACGAGCAGGCGGTGCAGGTCGCACCGGCCGGCGGCGCCATCGTCATGCGCGACCGTTCCGGACAGCAGTTGATCAACACGCTCTTTCCCTTCGGCACGCCCCTGCCGGTCACCGCGGCCCCGGCGGTCCTCGCGGCCGACGCCTGCGTCTTCCGCACCCGGTCGAGCTGTGTGTCCGACCTCTACACCGGCACCACCGACCGGCAGCCCTACATCCTTCTCGACGTGCCGGTGCTGCGGGAGGGGGAGATCGAGCGTGCCGTCAACATCGGCGTCCGGGCGCAGCACCTGGCTTCGCTGCTCTCGCGGCACAGGCTGCCGCCGGGTTGGTCGGTCTCGATCATCGACCGGCAGGACAGGATCGTCGCGCGCTTCCCCGAGCATGACCGCTTCGTCGGAAGCCTTGCGAACGAGGCCCTCCGTCGGAATGCCGCGGCGGACGAAGGCAGCGTGCGCACGGTGAACGTGGCTGGCGTGCCGGTCTGGGGCGCCTTCGTCCGCATGCCACACTGGGGCTGGCGCGTGGCCATCGGCGTGCCGGAATCCGACCTTCGCGCGCCGATGCAACGCTCGGCCTTCTACTTCGGCGCGGCGGGGCTGCTCGCGATCGGCCTGTCGGTGGGCGCCGCGTTGTTCGTCGGCCGGCGGCTCGCACGCTCGATAGGCGCGCTGAGCCGCATGGCCGAGCAGGTCGGCCACAAGGCCACCTTGTCGGGGGTGCGGACGTCGATCCGCGAGCTCAACCAGGTCTCTGCGTCGCTCGCCGAGGCGGACGCAAGGCTGCGCGCTTCCACCACGGAGCGCGATCGTGCGCAGACGGAGTTGCGGCGGCTGAACGATGAGCTCCGCGCCCGCGTCGAGGCGGAGGTGGCGGCGCGCGAGGAGGCGCAGGCCCGGCTTGCGCAGGCCCAGCGCATGGAAGCGCTTGGCCAGCTTGCCGGCGGCATCGCACACGACTTCAACAACGTCCTGCAGGCCGTCCAGGGCGGGGCCCGCCTCATCGCGAGCGACGCCGCGGATCCGGGCCGGGTGCGCCGGCTGGCGTTGATGGTCGTGGACGCGGCCTCCAGGGGGGCCGCCGTGACACGCCGCCTGCTCACCTTCGCCCGGCGCGCGGACCTGCGCGCCGAGCCGGTCGATGTCGCCGACCTGCTCACAGCGATGCGCGAGATCCTCCGGCACACGCTCGGCAGCGGCATCGAGGTGCGCGTGCAGGTGGCGCCAAACGTCCCGGCGCTGCTCGCGGACAGGGGGCAGCTCGAGACGGTGCTGGTGAACCTCGCCGCGAATGCGCGGGACGCCATGGGCGGCGCCGGCGTGCTGACCCTGTCCGCCATCCATGAGGCGGTCGCGAACGGGAACGGAGCCGCCGCCGGTGCCGCCGGCCTCAAGGCGGGTGCCTATGTCCGGCTCTCGATCGCCGACACCGGGGTTGGCATGGACGCGCCCACCCTCGCCCGCGCGACCGAGCCGTTCTTCACCACCAAGCCGCGCGGACAGGGGACCGGCCTCGGGCTCGCCATGGCGCGCGGCTTCGCCGAGCAAAGCGCCGGCGCGCTGACCATCGAGAGCGCGCCGGGCTTCGGCACCACGGTGCGGCTCTGGCTGCCGGTCGCCCCCAGCGAGCCCGTCGCCCCCGCGCCGCATGTCGCGGAGCCGCGCCCCCAGGCCGACGCGCGGCGCCGGCTCCTCCTCGTCGACGACGAAGCGCTCGTCCGCGCGCTCACCGCGGAAGCCCTGGAGGCGGCCGGCTTCGTCGTCCACTCGGTCGGCAGCAGCGCGGAGGCCCTCGAGCTGCTCGATGCGGGCGAGGCCGTGGACATCCTGGTCACGGATCTCTCGATGCCTGGCCTCGATGGCCTCGCGCTCATCCGGGAGGCGCAGCGACGGCGGCCGGACCTGCCGGCCATCCTGCTGACCGGCTTCGCCACCGACATGGCCGAGCTCGCCGTCGGCGGCGCCATCAGCGGGCGCTTCTCGCTTCTGCGCAAGCCGATCGATGCGGGGATGCTGGCCGAGCGTGCGGATGTGCTGCTCAGGGCCGCTGTGGCCGGGCGCTGAACCCGGCCACAGCGCCGTAGCTGGCCAGGCTGCAGAGGGAGGACGCGGCGCACCCGCGCCAGCGGCCCCGCCGCTACGGCTCCGGTCGCGCCTCGCGCGGCGTCGCCTGCGGCCACCGGAGCTGGGCCGCGGGCAGCGACAGCGTGAGATCCAGGCCGCCGCGCGGCCAGTCGAAGCGGACCCGCCCGCCGAGCTGGCGCTCCACCGTGTTGCGGATCACCGACGAGCCGAAGCCGCGGCGCTGCGGCGGGCCTTCCAGTTCGGGCCCGCCCTCCTCGATCCAGCGCAGCGCGAGGCCGCCATCCTCCGTGGCGGCCCAGGCGACGCGGACCCGCCCGGCCGGGCTGGTGAGGGCACCGTATTTCGCCGCATTGGTCGCCAGCTCGTGCAGCGCCATGGCCAGCGGCTGCGCGGCGCCGGGGGCCAGCGCCACCGACGGGCCGGAGATCGCCACGCGCTCCATCCCGTCCTGCATGGCGCTGCTGTGCGGCGCGACCTCCGCCTCGATCAGCTCGCGCAGCTCCGCGCTGCCCCAGCCTTCGCGGGCCAGCAGCGTGTGCGCGCGTGCCATCGCCGCGATGCGGCCGGTGACGGCGGCGCGGAACTGCTCGGGGTCGCTGTGACGCGTGAGCCCGACGATCGCCTGCACCACGGCCAGCGCGTTCTTGGCGCGGTGGTCCACTTCCCGCGCCAGCAGCAGCTGCCGCTCCTCCGCCCGCCGCCGTTCCGTAACGTCGTAGTTGACGCCGCGGATCACCATCGGCCGGCCCGCGGCGTCCCTCACCACCTCGCCGCGCGTCGCGATCCAGCGCACCTCGCCCGAGTCGGCGCGGCAGATGCGGAACTCGAAGGCGAAGCGGCTCTGCGACGGATCGCCGCGCATCGCCTCCCGGCGCGCGCGATGCAGCTCACGATCCTCGGGGTGCAGCAGCGCGAGGTGCTCCTCCTCCCCTATCCAGGGGCTGCGTCCCGCGGGATCGAGGCCGTAGAGGCGGAACATGGTGGGCGACCAGTGGGCGTCGAGGCCCGGCAGCACGCGCTCGAACACGCCGATCTCGGCCGCTTCCTGCGCCAGGCGGAAGCGCGCCTCGCTCTCGGCCAGCGCCGCCTCGGCCTCGTGGCGCTTGGTGATGTCGGTGGCCGAGGGCACGAGATGCGTCACACGCCCCGCGGCGTCGCGCAGCGGCGCGATCTGGAAATCCGCCATCCGGCGCCTGTCGCCCGCCATGCGCAGCTCGATGTCGAAGCGCAAGGCCTCGCCGGCGGCCGCACGCTCGCAGGCCTCGCGCAGCCGCGCCTGCACCGCCGGGTCGTGCGACCACCAGAAACAGTCCCAGAAGGGCCTGCCCCGCACATCGGGCAGCGTCAGCGCCGCGGCCTCCAGCGGCGTGCGGTTCACCTCCTGCAGCCTGCCCGAGGGCGACAGCACCGCGACGAAGACGAAGAGGTTGTCGAGCACGCGGCGCAGATGCGCCTCGCTTTCCCGAAGCGCCGCCTGCGCGGCGCGCTGCTCCGTCACGTCGGTATGGGTGCCGAACCAGAGCGCGATCTGCCCTTCCCCGTCCCGCACCGGCATGGCGCGGGAGAGGAACCAGCGATAGCCGCCATCCTTGGCGCGCAGCGGGAAGGTGTCCTCCCAGGGATGGCCGCCTTCCCAGGCGCGGGAGAGGCGCGCGACCACATGCTCGACATGGTCGGGATGGTGGACGTTGCGCCAGCCCTGGCCCTCCATCTCGGCCAGCGTCGTGCCGGTGTAGTCGAACCAGCGGCGGTTGAACCAGAAGATCCAGCCATCCGGCCGCGCCATCCAGGCGAGCTGGGGGATGTTGTCGGCCATGGCGCGGAACCGCGCCTCGCTCTCCGCCACGCGCGCGGCCGCCTCGCGCTCCTGCGTCACGTCGCGGAAGAAGACGACGACGCCCCCGTCCTCGCGCGGGTGGCTCTCGGCGCGGAACCGGCGGCCGATGGCGGGCCAGGCCGCCTCGACCACGGAGGGCAGGCGCTGCTCCATGGTGCGGCGATAGGCGGCGGCGAACGGCGTGCCCGACGCCTCGGGGAAGGCGTCCCAGAAGACCAGGCCGCGCAGCTCGCGCCCGGCGGCCAGCGCGGCGGCGGCGCGCCGGTTGACGAAGCTGATCCGCCAGGTGGCGTCGAGTGCGAGCACGCCGTCGCCGGTGGCCTCCAGCACCGCGGCCAGCTCGCGCTGGCCCGCCTCCGCCGAAAGCCTAAGGCGAACGCCGCGCGCCAGCGCCGTCGCGACTGCGCCGGCCAGCGCGAGCACCACCACGCCGGCCAGCGCGAAGAGCAGCGCGTTGCGCAGCACGCGCGCATTGAAGGGCGCGAGCGCGACGCTGCGCGGCATGCCGGCCGCGGCGATCAGCGGCGGCCCGGGGCTGGCCAGCCGCCAGGCGACGAGATGGCGCTGCCCGCCGGGCCCGGCCCATTCGAAGCGGCCATCCCGGAACTGCGTCGTCGCCGCGGCGCGCAGCGCCTCGGGCGGGGGCGTCAACTGGCTTCCCCGCGGCAGCCCTGCCGCGTCGGCCGCCTGCGGCAGCGGCGAGAGCATCAGCGGCGCGCCGTCGGGCAGCCGGAACAGCCCGACCCGTCCGCCGGCGCCGAGCCCAAGGCCGCGCTGGAAGCGCTGGAACTCGTCGGCATGCATGGCCGCCAGCACGACCGCGCGCAGATCCCCGGTCGGGCCGCGCACGGCCCGCGCGAAGCTGAAGAACCAGATGGGGGAGGCGTGATCGAGCCGCATCGGGCCCAAGGCGCTGTCGGCGCCCTGGCGCAGCGCCTCCTCATAGCCGCGGTGCGTCAGCGTGCGGGGCGCGGGATCGGGGTCCAGGCTGCTGGCGAGGACGCGGCCCTCGGGCCCCGTGACGAGGACGGCACCGATCTGCGGCACCTCCCGCAGCATCGCCGTGAGTTCGGCCTGGCCGGCACCGCGGAACACCTCCGCGCCGTCGCGCTGGACCGCCTCCGCCACGCGGTCGGTCACCAGCCGCGCGGCGCTCAGCCCGCGGCCGGCATGCTCCGCCGCGCCCAGCGCGGCGCGCTCGGCCGCGGCCCAGCCATCCTCAAGCGTGGCGACATGGTCCTGCCAGGTGATCGAGACGAAGACGGTGCTCAGCAGCAGCAGGACCGCCGCGACGAGCACCGCGAGGCGGCCGCCGGCCGGGCCGAGCAGGGAGAAACGCCGGTTCCGCGGCGCCCGGGGCGCGGTCAGGTCGGGAGAGGCTCGGCGTTCCGCCGCAGTCCCGGTGTCCGGCATGGCTCCGCTTCGAGGTGGCGCCGGTCGGCACCCCGAGCGGGCTGCTGCGGCGCAAGGTGCATACGTCATGCACGCTGCGCGAGCGGCAGGCAATCGGATACATCAGCGGGTACATGAAAAGGGCGCCGGCATAGCCGGCGCCCGGGCGGCTGCGCGGCGCGTCAGCCCGCGTTGGCGACGGCCCGCTTCGCCATGACGGTCACCAGATGCGCGCGATACTCGGCGCTGCCGTGGATGTCCCCGTTCATCATGCCGGCGTCCATCTTCACGCCGGCCACCGCATCGGGCGACCAGTTGGCCGACAGCGCCTTCTCCATCTCGGTGGCACGGAAGGCACCGTTGGCCCCTGCCCCGTTCACGCCGACCCGCACGCCCGCCGGCCCCTTGGCGACGAACACGCCGGCCATGGAGTAGCGGCTGGCCGGGTTCTTCATCTTGGCGTAGCCCGCCTTCTCCGGCACCGGGATGTGGATGGCGGTGACGATCTCGCCGGTCTCCAGCGCCGTGGCGAACATGCCCTGGAAGAAGTCGTCGGCGCTGATCTTGCGCTTGTTGGTCTGGATGGTCGCACCCAGCGCGAGCAGCGCCGCCGGATAATCCGCCGAGGGGTCGTTGTTGGCGACCGAGCCGCCCATGGTGCCGCGGTTGCGCACCTGGGTGTCGCCGATGGTGCTGGCCATCCAGGCGAGCGCGGGGATCGCCGCCTTGATGTCGGCATTGGTCGCGATCTCGTAGTGCTTCGTCAGCGCGCCGACGACGATCGTGTTGCCCTCGCGCTTCACGCCGCGGAGCTCCGCGATGCCGGAGAGGTCCACCACCGAGGTCGGCTTGTTGAGGCGCAGCTTCAGCGCGGGCAGCAGCGTCATCCCGCCGGAGATCGCGCGCGCATCGGGGTCCGCCGCCAGCAGCTTCACCGCATCGGCGACCGAGGACGGCTTGTGGTAGCTGAAGTCATACATGGCCCGGTCTCCTACTCCGCCGCCTTGCGGGCGTGGATGATGTTCCAGATCTTCGCCGGCGTGGCCGGCATCTCGATGTGACGCACGCCGAAATCCTTCAGCGCGTCCACCACGGCGTTCATCACCGCGGGCGGCGAGCCGATGGCGCCGACCTCGCCGCAGCCCTTCACGCCGAGCGGGTTGTGCGTGCAGAGCGTGGTGTGGGTCGCGACGCTGACCGGCGCAAGATCGTCCGCGCGCGGCATGGTGTAGTCCATCATGCTGCCGCTGATCAGCTGCCCCTCCGCGTCGTAGATCGCGCTTTCCAGCAGCGCCTGGCCGATGCCCTGCGCTACGCCGCCCTGCACCTGGCCCTCCACGATCATCGGGTTGATGACGCGCCCGACATCGTCCACGGCGGTGAAGTTCACCATCGACACCTTGCCCGTCTCCGGGTCGATCTCGACCTCGGCGATGTGGCAGCCGCCGGGATAGGTGAAGTTCTTCGGATCGTAGAAGGCCGTCTCCTCGAGCCCCGGCTCGATCTCCTCGATCGGATAGTTGTGCGGGACGTAGGCCGCGAGGCTGATGTCGGTCAGCGACTTCGTCTTGTCCGTGCCGGCCACGCGGAAGGTGCCGCGGTCGAACTCCACGTCCTCGACGCTCGCTTCCATCAGGTGGGCGGCGATGCGCTTGCCCTTGGCGATGATCTTGTCCATCGCCTTGAACATGGCCGAGCCGCCGACCGCGAGCGACCGCGAGCCGTAGGTGCCCATGCCGAAGGGCACCTTGGCCGTGTCGCCATGCACGATGTCCACATTGGCGATCGGCACGCCGAGCCGGTCGGCGACGAGCTGCGCCAGCGTCGTCTCATGCCCCTGGCCGTGGCTGTGCGTGCCGGTGAGCACGGTCACGCTGCCCGTCGGATGCACGCGGATCGTGCCGACCTCGTAGAGGCCCGCCCGCGCGCCGAGGCTGCCCACAACGGCGGAAGGCGCGATGCCGCAGGCCTCCAGATAGGTGGAGATGCCGATGCCGCGCAGCTTGCCCTTGGCCTTCGCCGCGGCGCGCCGCGCCTCGAAGCCCTTCCAGTCGGCGGCTTCCAGCGCGGCGTCGAGCGTCGCGAAGTAGTTGCCGCTGTCGTACTGCAGCGCCACCGGCGTCTGGTACGGGAAGGCGTCCACGGGGATGAAGTTCTTCCGGCGGAACTCCACGCGGTCCATGCCGATCTCGGCGGCCGCGACATCCATCAGCCGCTCGAGCAGATAGGTCGCCTCCGGCCGGCCGGCGCCGCGATAGGCATCCACCGGCACGGTGTTGGTGAAGACGGCCTTCACCTCCGCATAGATCACCGGCGTGGTGTACACCCCGGCGAGGAGCGTGGCGTAGAGATAGGTCGGGACACATGGGGCAAAGGTGGAGAGATACGCACCCATGTTGGCGTAGGTGTGGACCTTGAGGCCGAGGATCTTGCCGTCCTTGTCCACCGCCAGCTCGGCCTTCGAGACATGGTCGCGGCCATGCGCGTCGGACATGAAGGATTCGGTGCGGTCCGCGGTCCACTTCACGGGGCGCTTCACCCGGCCGCTGGCCCAGGTGACGATCGCCTCCTCGGCGTAGTGGTAGATCTTGCTGCCGAAGCCGCCGCCGACATCGGGCGCGACCACGCGCAGCTTCGCCTCCGGGATGTTCAGCACGAAGGCGCCCATCAGCAGCCGGATCACATGCGGGTTCTGGCTGGTGGTGTAGAGGGTGTAATCGCCCGACTGCGGATCGAAGTCGCCGACCGCCGCGCGGGGCTCCATCGCGTTCGGCACCAGCCGGTTGTTCGTCGTCTCGAAGGTGACGACCTTGTGCGCCTTGGCGAAGGCTGCTTCCTGCGCGGCCTTGTCGCCGATGTGCCAGTCGTAGCAGAGGTTCCCCGGCGCGGCCTCATGGATCTGCGCCGCACCGGATGCCAGCGCCGCCTGCATCGTCGCGGCGGCGGGCAGCGGCGCGTAGTCCACCACGATCGCCTCGGCCGCGTCGCGCGCCTGCTGGCGCGTCTCCGCGATCACCACGGCGACGGGATCGCCGACATGGCGCACCTTGCCCTCGGCGAGCACGGGATGCTTCGGCTCGGCCATCGGCGAGCCGTCCTTGTTGTGGATCTGCCAGCCGCAGGGCAGGCCCCCGATCGCGGCGAGGTCCGCGCCGGTGAAGATCGCGACGACGCCGGGCATGGCCTTTGCCGCCGCCGTCTCGATCGCGTTGACCGCGGCATGGGCGTGCGGGCTGCGCAGGATGTAGGCGTGCGCCTGGCCCGGGCGGTTGATGTCGTCGGTGTAGTGCCCGCGGCCCGAGAGGAAGCGCAGGTCCTCCTTGCGGCGCACGGATGCGCCGATGCCCTCGAAGGGCGCCACGACGTTCATTGTTCTTGTCCCTCCCCCGTCGCCGGCGCCGCTATTCGGCGGCGCGCGCCAGTTCGCTGCGGCGTCCCTGCATCACATCGGCCGCCGCGGCGATCGCCTTGACGATGTTGTGGTAGCCGGTGCAGCGGCAGAGGTTCCCCTCCAGCCCCTCGCGGATCTCCTGCTCGGAGAGGCCGCCCGGGTGCTTGTTCACCAGGTCGATGGCCGACATGACCATGCCCGGCGTGCAGAAGCCGCACTGCAGGGCGTGATACTCGCGGAAGGCTTCCTGCATCGGGTGCAGCGTGCCATCGGCCTTGGCCAAGCCCTCGATCGTGGTGACGTCCGCGCCCTCGCACTGCACGGCGAGGATGGTGCAGGCCTTGATGCTGTCGCCGCCCATATGCACCACGCAGGCGCCGCACTGGCTGGTGTCGCAGCCGACATGCGTGCCGGTGAGGCGCAGCTTCTCCCGCAGCAGCTCCACGAGCAGCGTGCGCGCCTCGACCTCGACCGTGTGCTTCGTGCCGTTCACCGTCAGCGTGACCTGCGGCATCGCGCCTCTCCCCGAATCCTGTGGCGCCCCTGATCTGGGGGTGCCGTTTCGCGGGGGAAGCCTCGCCCTGCCCCGCGCGCGCGTCAAGCCGCGCGCGGGCGGGCGCCCAGGCTCACGGTGCCGCCGTGCGCCGGCGCAGCGCCGACAGCGCGGCGAGGCCGAGGCCGAACAGGCCGAGCGCCGCGGGCTCCGGCACGGCGGCGAGGAAGCCGCGGATCTCACCGGGAGGGAACGCAGTGGAGTGGATGTTGAAGTAGGCCTTGCCGGCACGCATGCCGGCGATCAGCGCGGCCTCGGCCCCGTCCGTCGTGCCGGCGCCGGCGCCCGTCAGGAAGCCGCTGGTGTAAGTCGCCGTGTCGTCGGTTGCGAAGGTCCGGTCATAGCTGCCGGAAGTGACGCCGGTGGGGAAGCCGGTGAGCGTCCCCGGCGTCACCGCCACGCCCACCGTGCCCGTGCCCGGAATCGTCGTGCAGCAATGGATGTGCGCCACGGTGGTGTTGCCGGTCAGGCCGCTGAACTCGGCCTGGATGCGCAGCGTGTTGGCCACAGGGTCGAGCCACACCCAGGCAGAACCGGAACCGGTCGCGCCGGGCACCTCCGGACCGAGCGTCGTGCGGAACAGCAGCGCGCCGGCCTGCGCCCCGTTCGCCGCAGCGAGGCACGCGGCGAGCACCGAGGCCGACAGAAGCTTACGCATTGCACCCTCCCGCATCGCAAAGCTTGCGATTGGGAGAGTGTGATGCGACGCGATCGGACCGCCACTGAAATGGCGGTCGCTCACGATCTCGTGACGGTGCCGGCCCGGCGAGCGCCGGGTCAGGGGCGAGGCTACTGCGCAGCCAGCAGCGCCGCGCCCTTCGAGCCGGAGAGCGGGTTCTCCGCCGGCGAGAGGTCGTGCAGGTGGCAGGCGGCGACATGCCCCTCGCCCAGCGCATCGGCGACGGCGCGCAGCGGCGGCTCCTCCGTCCGGCAGCGGTCGAAGGCGTAGGGGCAGCGGGTGTGGAAGCGGCAGCCCTTGGGCGGGTTGATCGGGCTCGGCACGTCGCCCTTCAGGATTATTCTTTCGCGCGCGGCGCCGGGCTCCGGCACCGGCACGGCGGAGAGCAGCGCCTCGGTGTAGGGGTGCTTGGGCGCGGCGAAGAGGCTGCGCTTCGGCGCCACCTCCACGATCTTGCCGAGATACATCACCGCGACGCGATGCGTCATGTGCTCCACGATCGCCAGGTCGTGGCTGATGAACAGCATCGCCAGGCCGAGCTCCTTCTGCAGGTCCTGCAGCAGGTTCACGATCTGCGCCTTCACCGAGACATCGAGCGCGCTGACCGCCTCGTCGCAGATGATGATGTCGGGCTCGGCCGCCAGCGCGCGGGCGATGCCGATGCGCTGGCGCTGGCCGCCCGAAAATTCGTGCGGCCAGCGGTTCACCGCATCGCGCGGCAGCCGCACCTTGTCCATCAGCGCGGCGACCTTGGCCTCTAGCTCCGCCCCGTCCTTCGCCAGGCCGAAGTTGCGGATCGGCTCGGCCAGGATGTCGCGCACGCGCATGCGGGGGTTCAGCGAGCTGAACGGGTCCTGGAACACCACCTGCATGCGGCGCCGCATCGGCCGCAGCGTGCCGGAGGGCATGTCGTCGATCCGCTCCCCGTCCAGGATCACCTGGCCCGCGGTGATGTCGAACAGCCGCAGCACCGCCTTGCCGACGGTGGACTTGCCGCAGCCGGACTCGCCGACCAGCGACAGCGTCTCGCCCTTCGCGATGTCAAAGGAGACGCCGTCCACCGCATAGACATAGCCGGTGGTCCCGCCGAGCAGGCCGCCGCGCAGCGGGAAGTGCTTCTTGAGGTCGTTGACCTGCAGGACAGGCGTGCTCATGCGGCCATCGCTCCCTCGCGCGGGGCATAGTGGCAGGCGGCCACATGGTTGGGCGCCTTCAGCTCCAGCGCCGGGGCGACGCTGCGGCAGAGATCCGTCGCATGCGGGCAGCGGCTGGCGAAGACGCAGCCCGGGATCTTCTGCTTCAGGCTCGGCACAAGGCCGGGGATCTCGGCCAGCCGCGTCTCATCCCCATGCAGGGAGGAGCCGAGCTTCGGCATGGAGCCGAGCAGGCCCTGCGTGTAGGGATGCCGCGGATTGCGGAACAGCGGCCCGATCGCCGCCTCCTCCACCTTCTTGCCGGCGTACATGACCACCACGCGCTCCGCGACCTCGGCCACCACGCCGAGGTCATGGGTGATGAGCACGATGGCGGCGCCGACGCGGTGCTTCAGGTCGCGCATCAGCTCCAGGATCTGCGCCTGGATGGTCACGTCGAGCGCGGTTGTCGGCTCGTCCGCGATCAGCAGCTTCGGGTTGCAGGCGAGCGCGATGGCGATCATCACGCGCTGGCGCATGCCGCCGGAGAGCTGGTGCGGATATTCGCGCACGCGCCGCCCCGGCTCGGGGATGCCGACCAGCGTCAGCATCTCCACCGCCTTCGCTTCCGCCTGGGCCTTGGACATGCCCTGGTGCAGCCGCAGCGTCTCGCCGATCTGCCGCCCGACGGTCAGCACCGGGTTCAGGCTGGTCATCGGCTCCTGGAAGATCATCGAGATGTCGTTGCCGCGGATCTGGCGCATCTCGCGGTCCGACAATTCAAGCAGGTTCTTGCCGTTCAGCCGGATGGCGCCGGCGATCTTGCCGGGCGGTTCCGGGATCAGGCGCAGCATGGACATGGCGGTGACGGACTTGCCGCAGCCGGACTCGCCGACGATGGCCAGCGTCTCCCCCGCCTCGACATGGAAGGAGACGCCGTCCACCGCGCGGTTGATGCCGTCGGGCGTGCGGAAATGGACCTGGAGCTGGTCGATTTCGAGAAGCGCCATGGTCCTTACAGCCTCTTGGCCATGCGCGGATCCAGCGCGTCGCGCAGGCCGTCGCCGAGCAGGTTCACCGCCAGCACCGTGATCGAGAGGAACACGGCCGGGAAGAACACGATGTAGGGCTTCACCTGCCAGAGCGCACGGCCCTCGGCCATGATGTTGCCCCAGGAGGGGATGATCGGCGGCGTGCCCGCGCCGATGAAGGACAGGATCGCTTCGGTGATCATCGCCGAGGCGCAGATGTAGGTGGCCTGCACCGTCAGCGGCGCCAGCGTATTCGGCAGGATGTGGCGGATGATGATCATCGGCGTACGCGTGCCGGCCGCGACCGCGGCGTCCACATAAGGCTGCTCGCGAAGGCTGAGCACCACGCCGCGCACCAGGCGCGAGACGCGCGGGATCTCCGCGATGGTGATGGCGAGGATCACGTTGCCGACCGACCCGCGCGTGAGCGCCATCAGCGCGATCGCGAGCAGGATGGAGGGGATGGACATCATCCCGTCCATGATCCGCATGATGACCGCATCCGCCACGCGGATGAAGCCCGAGACCAGCCCGATCACCAGCCCGATCAGCGATGCGCAGATCGCCACCGAGAAGCCGACGGTCAGCGACACGCGCGTGCCGTAGATCACGCGCGAATAGACGTCGCGGCCCAGCATGTCGGTGCCGAACCACCATTGCGCCGAAGGCTCGCGGGTGCGCATCGCGGGGGCGAGCGCGGTCGGATCCTTGGTCCAGAGGAAGGGCGCGAAGATTGCGACGCAGACCATCAGCAGGACCAGGAAGCCGCCGATCGCGATGGTCGGGTTGCGCCATAGGAAGCCCAGGAACCCCTTCCGCTGCTTCACGGGGGGCATGATGTCCGGCATCGGGGTCGCGGCCGCGACCTCGTGCGGAAGCGTGGCGGCGACGCCGCCCGGGGAGACGAGCGTGCTCAATACCGGATCCTCGGATCGAACAGGGTGTAGAGCAGGTCGATGGCCAGGTTGACCAGCACGTAGACGAAGCTGAACAGCAGCACCACGCCCTGGATCACCGGGTAGTCGCGGCGAAGGATCGCATCCACCGTGAGACGGCCGAGGCCGGGGATCGCGAAGACGCTCTCCGTCACCACCGCGCCGCCAATCAGCAGCGCGATGCCGATGCCGATGACGGTGACGATCGGCACGGCGGCGTTCTTCAGCGCGTGCAGGAACAGGATCGCCCGCTGGCCCACGCCCTTGGCGCGCGCGGTTCGGATGTAGTCCTGCTGCAGCACCTCCAGCATCGTGGCGCGCGTGATGCGCGCGATCAGCGCGATATAGACCGATCCCAGCGCGATGGCCGGCAGGATCAGGTTCTCGAGCCAGGGCCAGAAGCCTTCCGAGAAGGGCGTGTAGCCCTGCACCGGCAGCAGGTCCCACTCCAACGCGAAATAGTAGGCAAGCAGGTAGCCGACGACGAAGACCGGCACCGAGAAGCCCAGCACCGCGAAGGCCATCACGGCGCGATCGATCAGCGTGCCTTGCTTCCAGGCGGCGACCACGCCCATCGGCACCGCGATGCTGATCGCCAGGATCAGCGTGACGATCATCAGCGACAGCGTCGGCTCGATGCGCTGCGCGATCATCGTGCTGACCGGCAGGTTGGTGAAGATCGAGACGCCGAGATCGCCGCGCAGGATGTCCCAGACCCAGGCGCTGAAGCGCACCAGGTAGGGGCGATCGAGGCCCAGGCTCTCGCGGATGCGCTCGACATCCTGCGGCGTCGCCTGGTCGCCGGCGATCACGGCGGCCGGGTCGCCCGGCGCGATGTAGAGGAGGGAGAACACGAACAGCGCCACCACCGCCATGACGGGGATGGTCGCCAGCACGCGCCGGACGACGTAAGCGAACATCTAGATCCTGCCTGCCATGCGGCCGGCCGGGCATTGCTGCCCGGCCGGCGCGCGACTCACGACTTCGAAACGCCCCAGGCGAAGGGGATCGGGCCCTTGACGATGCCCGACACGTTGCGCCGCCACGCCTGGTAGCCCAGGAAGAAGCCGGTCGGGCAATACACCACATTCTCCACCGCGGCGCGGTTCAGGCGGCCGATCGCCGCCCGCTCCTGCTCCAGCGTGGTCGCGGCGAGCCAGTTCGGCACCTCCGCCTCCACCGCCGGGACAGTCGGCCAGCCGAACCAAGCGCCGTCGCCATTGGCGCGCACCGCGTTGTAGAGCACGGGATTGATGGCGTCCGCGCCGGCATGCCAGGTGTGGAACATGCCCCAGCCGCCCTGGCCGGGCGGGTTCTTCATCGCGCGGCGCTGGCCGACGGTGCCCCAGTCGGTCGCCACGTATTCCACGTTCATCCCGAGCCGCTTCAGCAGGTCGGCCGTCACGTCGCCCTGCGCCTTGGTGATCGGCTGGTCCTGCGCGACCAGGCAGACCACCGGCTCGCCGGCATAGCCGGATTCCCTCAGCATCTGGCGGCCGCGCTCCATGTTGGCGGCCTTCATCATCTCGCCGCCTTCCTCGGTGTACAGCGGCGTGCCCGGCGTGAAGAAGCCGCCCATGACCTTCCACAGGTTCTGGTCGGAGCCGACCAGCGCGGTCATGTAGTCCTGCTGGCTCAGCGCCGTCATGACCGCCTGGCGCACCTTCACGTTGTTGAAGGGCGCATGCAGGTGGTTCATGCGGAAGCTGCCGATGTTGCCGAGCGGATCGGCGATGTCGACCGCGATGTTCCGGTTGCGTCGCAGCACCGGCACGAGGTCGGTGATCGGGTTCTCCCACCAGTCGATCTCGCCGTTCTGCAGCGCCGCGGCCGCGGTGGCGGGATCGGGCATGATCACCCACTCCACCCGGTCCACCATCATGCGCTTGCCGCCGGCAAGCCAGCTCGCCGGCTCGTTGCGCGGCACGTACTGGTCGAAGCGCTGGAAGACCGCGCGCGCGCCCGGCACCCATTCGTTGCGCACGAAGCGCATCGGGCCGGAGCCGACGTATTCGTTGATCTGCGTGAAGCTGTCGAAGCGCGAGGCGATGCGCTCCGGCATGATGAAGCACATCGGCGTCGCGTTCTTGCCCAGCGCCATCTTCATCTTGGTGAAGGGCGCGCTCAGCACCCAGCGGAAGGTGCGGTCGTCCACCGCGCTGAGCTCGACATTGATGGCGCGCAGCAGCTGGCCCATCGGGTCGCGCGGCATCCAGCGGTTGATCGAGGCGACCACGTCGCGCGCGCGCACCGGCTCGCCGTCATGGAAGCGCAGGCCCTCGCGCAGCTTGAAGGTCCAGGTCTTGCCGTCGGCGCTGACCTCCTCGCCCTCCACCATCTGGCGCTGCGGCTCCAGCTTCTCGTCGAAGCCGTAGAGCGTGTCCCACACCAGGACGGAGGCGTTGCGGACGACGTATTGCGTGCCCCAGATCGGGTCGAAATTGGCCAGGTTGGCCTGCGGCACGAAGCGCAGCGTGCGGTTGGCCGCCTGGCTGTAGGCCGGCGCGGAAAGCCCGCCCGCAGCCGCGACGGATCCGGCGGCTACGCCGGCCTTGAGAAACGACCTGCGATCCATTCAGAGACTCTCCCACGTGCTCTTGCCCGGCTGCCGGGCAAACTGCCTCATTCCTGGGCGGGGCGCCAGCACCCCGCCACCAAGAACCGCCGTATCCGTCACGGCCACCTCGTCACTCAGCACACGGCATGCCACGAACCGTGAGGGCGGCCGCCCGCTGTCTCAGCGCCCCCTGTCAGGCCCGGCGCACGCCCCAGAACAGCGCGGGGCCGCCCTTCACCACGCCGGTGATGCTGCGGCGATACGCCATCGAGGGCAGCACCTGGCCGAGGGGGATGAAGGGCACTTCCTGCCACACGACCCGCTGCATCTCCGCCGCGATGCGCTTCTCGGCATCGAGGTCGGGTGCCTCGAACCACGCTTCGCGCAGTTCCTCGAGGCGCGGGATGGTCGGCCAGCCCGCCCAGGCCTGCGCGCCATGGCCGCGGATCGGCTGGTGGCTGCCGGGCACCGAGACGTCGAGGCCTTCCCAGGTGGTGCAGAACACGCTCCAGCCGCCCTGGTCCACCGGGCCACGGTTGTTGCGGCGCTGGATATGCGTGCCCCAGTCCATCGCCTGCAGGTCCACGTTGAAGCCGACGCGGCGCAGCAGGTCGGCCGCCACTTCCGCCAGGCTCTGCAGCACCGGCAGGTCGGTGGCCGAGAGCATCACCACGCGCTCGTTGCGGTAGCCGGATTCGCGCAGCGCGCGGCGCGCCGCCTCGACGTCGCGCGGCCCGGAGAGAACCTCGAGCCCCGCATCGTTGGCCAGCGGCGTGCCCGGCGTGAAGGCGCCGGCCGGCACGCGGAACAGCGAGGGATCGGTGCCCATCGCGGCGTTCATGAAGGCCTGCTGGTCCACGGCGGGCAGCAGCGCGCGGCGCACCGCCACATTGTCGAAGGGCGGATTGAGGAAGTTGAAGCGCAGCACGCCGAGGTTGCCCGCCGTGTTGATCAGGTCCACCACGATGTCGCGGTTGCGCCGCAGCAGCGGTAGCAGGTCCGCATGCGGCGTCTCCCACCAGTCGGCCTCGTTGTTCTGCAGCGCGGCCGAGGCGGTGGAGGGATCGGGCATCACCCGCCATTCCACGCGATCGAAATGCACCTGCTTGCCGCCGGCGAGGAAATCCGCCGCCTCCTGCCGCGGCTGGTAGCCGTCGAAGCGCTCATAGACCGCAAGATCGCCGGGGCGGAACAGGTCGCGGCGGAAGCGGAAGGGGCCGGAGCCGGTGCTGTCCGTGAGCTGCGTGAAGGGATCGGTCGCGGCGATGCGCGCCGGCATGATCGCGCACATGTTCGCCGAGGGCTTGCCGAAGGCGAAGGCGAGGCCCGGCCATGGCTTCTTCAGCCGCATCTCGAAGCGGCGGTCATCGAGCGCGCGGATCTCGTCGAGCAGCGCGTCCAGCCGCTGGCCGAGCACGTCGCGCTTCGCCCAGCGGCGGATGGAGGCGACGCAGTCCTCGGCCCGCACCGGCTCGCCGTCATGGAAGCGCAGCCCCTCGCGCAGCGTGACGGTCCAGCGCTTGCCGTCGTCGGTGATCTCATGGCCCGCGGCCATCTGCGGCCGCGGCCGGAAATCGCTGCCGAGGCCGTAGAGCGTGTCGTAGACCATCAGCCCGTGGTTGCGCACGACGACGGCCGTGGACCAGATCGGATCGAGGCTGGCCAGGTTGGCCTGCGGCACGAAGCGCAGCGTGCGCGCCTGCGCTCCCTGCGCCCCCACCACGCGCGGCGCGGCGACCAGCCCGGCCGCGGCGCCCAGGAATGCACGACGTTCGATCATCATCAGCCCCCTTCCCGCTCAGCCGCGGCGGATGCCCCAGAACAGCGCAAGGCCCGCGACACGCCCGCTGAGATCGTTGCGCAGCGCCGTGTTCGACATGTAGGCGCCGACCGGAACATACGGCAGCTCGTCCATCGCCACCTCCTGGATCTCGCGCGCGATGCGCTGCTCCGTCGCGAGGTCCGGCGCCTCGAACCAGGCGTCGCGCAGTTCCTCCAGGCGCGGCGCGGTCGGCCAGCCGAACCACGCGCCCGTGCCGTTGCCGCGCAGCGGGAAATGCGCCGCCGGATTGGCGAAGTCGAAGGAGGAGAAGGCCGTGAACAGCATGCTCCAGCCGCCCCGCTCCACCGGCTCGCGCGAGGTGCGGCGCTGCACCGTCGTGCCCCAGTCGGTCAGCACGATGTCGGCGTTGTAGCCGAGCCGCCGCACCAGGTCCGCGCCCACCTGCGTCATCGCCGAAGGCGCCAGGATGTCCGTCGGGCCGATCAGGCGCATCGGCTGGTTCGTGTAGCCGGCCGCGCGCATCAGCTCCTTCGCCCGCTCGATGCTGCGCGGGCCGGTCAGCGGCGCAAGGGCGGCATCGTTCGCCAGCGGCGTGCCGGGCGTGAAGACACCGACGCCGGTGCGGTAGTCGCGCGGATTGGTCCCGACCACCGCCGACATGAAGTCCTCCTGGCTGATGGCCGGCAGGATGGACTGGCGCATCGCCTTGCTGTCGAAGGGCGGATGCAGGTGGTTGAAGCGCAGGATGCCGATCAGCGGCAGCGGATCGATCGTCTCGACGCGGATGTTGCGGTTGCGGCCGAACAGCTGCTGGATCTCCGGCGGCGGCTGCTCGTACCAGTCGATCTCGCCGGTCTGCAGCGCGGCCGCGGCCGTCGCCGCGTCCACGATGATGTGCCACTCGACTCGGTCGAAATGCGCGACCTTCGGTCCGGCGGTGAGGCTCGGCGTGCCGCTCGAAACCGGCACATAGGCCTCGTTCTTCGTGTACACGACCATGCTGCCGGAGTTGTACTCGTCGGCCTTGAAGCGGAACGGCCCGCTGCCGATCGCCTCCCGCACCTGCTGGAAGGGATCGGTGTTCGCCAGACGCTCCGGCATGATGAAGGCCGGGCTGTTGGAGACCTGGCCGAGGCCCGCGAACAGCGCCGGGAAGGGCCGCTTCAGGCGGAAGCGCAGGCGCTTGTCGTCCACCACCTCCACCGCGTCGGTGACGCTCGCGATCTTCTGACCGAAGGGGTTGCGGCGCATCCAGCGCTGCACGCTCGGCACCACGTCCTGCGCGCGCACCGGCTCGCCGTCGTGGAAGCGCAGGCCGTCGCGCAGCGTGATGGTCACGCTGCGCCCGCCATCCTCCACCACATGCCCCGCAGCCATCTGCGGCTGAGGGCGGAACTCCGCATCCAGGCCGTACAGCGTGTCGTAGATCATGTGGCCGTGGTTGCGGGTGATGTTCGCCGTGGTCCAGATCGGGTCCAGGCTGGTGAGGTTGGCCTGCGGCACCATCCGCAGCGTGCGCGCGCGCGGCGTCTGCGCGACGGCGGCGCGCTGCAGACCGGTGGCGGCGCCCGCGGCCAGGCCGGCCTTCATCAGGTCCCTGCGCAGCATGGTCGTTCTCCCGTGGTGAATGCCCGTCCGGCGGGATCAGAACAGGGGAGCGCCGGGCGTGCAAGACGCGAAGGGCGCCGCGGTCCCCCGCGACGCCCCCTCGTTCCGGCAGGGCGACGGCCCTCAGCCGCTGCGCTGCACGTTCCAGAACAGCGGCAGGCCCTTGAGCACGCCGGTCAGGTTGCGGCGATAGGCCGTCGCCTGGAAATACTGGCCGAGCGGCAGATAGGGCACTTCCTGGAAGGCGACCTGCTGGATGTCGCGGCAGATGCGCTGCTGCGCGGCGAGGTCGGGCGCGTCGAACCAGGCCTGGCGCAGTTCCTCGATGCGCGGGATGGTTGGCCAGCCGAACCATGCCGCGTCGCCATGCCCGCGCAGGCTCTGGTGGACGCCCGGGTTGAACATGTCGAGCCCCGCCCAGAAGGTGCAGAACATGCTCCACCCGCCACGCGAAGGCGGCTCCTTGCTCGCGCGGCGCTGCACCACGGTGCCCCAGTCGGTGTTGACGAACTCGACATTCATGCCCGCCTTGGTGAGCATGTCGTTCGACACCAGCGCCAGCGCGTTCAGGCTCGGGAAGTCGGAGGCCGCCATCAGCACCACGCGCTCGCCGTTGTAGCCGGCGGCGGCAAGGTCGCGCTTCACCTTCTCCATGTCGCGCGGCGAGGTCAGCGCATCGAGACCAACATCGGAGGCGAAGGGCGTGCCGGGCGGGAAGAAGCCGACGCCCTCGCGCCACAGGCTGCGGTCCGTGCCGATCACCGCCGTCATGAAGTCCGCCTGGTTCACCGCGCCGAGCAGCGCGCGGCGCACCGCCGGCTTGTCGAAGGGCGGATGCAGGTGGTTGAAGCGCGCGATCGCCATCAGCCCCGTGGGGTCGGGGATTTCCAGCGTGACGTTGCGGTTGCGCCGCAGCACGGGCTGCAGGTCGCCGGTCGGCTGCTCCCACCAGTCCATCTCGCCGTTCTGCAGCGCGGCGGAGGCGGTGGCGGGATCGGGCGTGACATGCCACTCGACGCGGTCGAAATGCACGCGCTTCGGCCCCGCCGTCCAGGACGGCGTGCCCTCGGCGCGCGGCACGTACTCCGCGAAGCGGGTATAGACCACGCGCGCGCCCGGCACGCGCTCGTTCGCCGCGAAGCGGAAGGGGCCGGAGCCGATCAGGTCGCCGGTCAGCGGCCGGTTCGGGTCCTGGCTCGCCAGCCGTTCCGGCATGATTAAGCAGACCGGGCTCGAAGGCTTGCCGAGCGCGTCGAACATCAGCGGGAAGGCGCGCTTCAGGCGGAAGACGATGGTGCGATCGTCCGGCGCCGAGAGTTCGTCCGTCACCGACATCATCACCTGGCCGAGCGCGTCGCGCGCCGCCCAGCGACGGATCGAGGCGATGGCGTCCTTCGCCCGCACCGGCTCGCCGTCATGGAACTTCAGCCCCTCGCGCAGGCGCATCGTCACGCGCTTGCCGTCATCCTCGACGGTGTGGCCCTCCACCATCTGCGGCTGCGGCTTGTAGTCCGCGTCGAGGCCATACAGCGTGTCCCACACCATGTAGCCGTGGTTGCGGGTGACATAGGCGGTGGTGAGGATCGGGTCGGTCACCGCGAGATCCGCCTGCGGGATGAACTTCAGCACCCGCGGCGCGCCCGAGGCGCCCTGGCCGAGCGCGGGCGCGCCCAGGGCGCCGGCGCCGAGCGCGGCCCCCGCCCCGGTGAGAAGGTGGCGTCGCAGCATCGAATTGGGCCTCCCTTGCGGCCGGCGCGGGGAACCCGCGACGGGCCGGTCCATCAACCGCAAGCCGCCGCCCCGCGCAAGAGCCGCGGGGCGACGGCTGCGCTTACGCGATCACGCGCGCAGCGGCCTTTCCCTCACGCGCGTCGCCACCTTCCCCTCACGTGCGCCGTACGTTCCAGAACAGCGGCGGCTGTCCCTTCAGCATGCCCGTCAGATTCCGCCGGTAGGCCGTCGGCTGGTAGTACATGCCGGTGGGAACGTAGGGCACCTCCTCGAAGGCGATGCGCTGCATCTCGGTCGTCGCGGCCTTGGCCGCGGCCTCGTCCGGCGCGTCGAACCACGCGTTGCGCTGCTGCTCGATCGCCGGGATGGTCGGCCAGCCCGGCCAGGCGTTCTCGCCATGGCCGCGGATCGAGGCGTGGCTCGCCGGGTTCCAGTGGTCCACGCCCGACCAGAAGGTGAAGAAGCCGGACCAGCCGCCCTGGTCGAGCGGGTTGCGACTGGCG
Source organism: Falsiroseomonas bella (assembly GCF_003173615.1). Lineage (GTDB taxonomy): Bacteria > Pseudomonadota > Alphaproteobacteria > Acetobacterales > Acetobacteraceae > Falsiroseomonas > Falsiroseomonas bella. Next base: position 751,415 of record NZ_QGNA01000003.1, read on the forward strand.
CGTCGCGCAACGACCGATCCCCAGTCGGTGCTGACCAGGTCCACGTTGAAGCCCATGCGGCGGAACAGGTCGGCGCCCACCAGCGTCGCCGCGTTGATCGAGGCGAGGTCGGTGGCGTTCAGCAGCACCAGCCGCGCCCCCATCGCACCCGCCGCCTGCAACTCCGACCGCGCCGCATCCACGCTCTTCTTCAGCCGGTCGAGCCCGACGGTGGAGGCCGAGGGGCTTTCCGGCGCGAAATAGCCGATGCCCTCGCGCCGAAGGTCCGCCCGGCCCTGCACGCCCGTCTCGCCGATCACCGCGGTCATGAAATCGATCTGGTTGATCGCGGTCAGCACGGCGCGGCGCACCGCGGGGTTGTTGAAGGGCGCGGTCAGGTGGTTGGGGCGGAAGATGCCGATCAGGCCGGAATTGTTGATGATGTCCACGGTGATGTTGCGCGCATTCGCGCCGCGCAGGAACAGCGGAAACAGATCCGCCGTCGGCTGCTCCCACCAGTCGATCTCGCCCGACTGCAGCGCGGCGGATGCGGTGGAGGCATCGGGGATGATGTGCCACTCGACGCGGTCGAAATGCGCGACCTTCGGCCCCGCCGTCATGCTCGGCGTGCCGGAGGGAACCGGCACGTAGTCCGGGTTCTTCACATACGCGAGGCGCGAGCCCGGCACCCACTCGTTCTGCACGAAGCGATAGGGGCCGCTGCCGACCGCTTCGGTGATGTTCTGGAAGGGGTCCACAGTCGCCAGCCGCTCCGGCATCACGAACAGGCAGCTCGTCGTGACCTTGGAGAAGGCCTCGATCATCTTCGGGAAGGGCCGGTTCAGCCGGATGACGAAGACGCGGTCGCTCTCCTCCGTCATGTCGGCCACGCGCGCCATCAGCTCCTGCCCGAAGGCGTCGCGTCGGCCCCAGCGGCGGATGGAGGCGATGCAGTCGCGCCCGCGCACCGGCGAGCCGTCGTGGAACTTCAGCCCCTCGCGCAGGGTGAAGCGCCAGAGCAGCCCGCCATTCTCCACCACATGGCCCTGCACCATCTGCGGCACCGGCTCGAAGCGCTCGTTCATGCCGTAGAGCTGGTCGAAGACCAGGAAGGCATGGTCGCGCGCCACGAAGGCGGTGTTGGTGAAGGGGTCGATGTTGCCCGGATTGGCGTGCGGCACGTATTTCAGCGTGCGCGCGGCCGCGGGCTGGGCGATGGCGAAGCGCGGCAGGGCCGCGGCGGCGGCAGCGCCGGCGGCACCGGCGAGCAGGTCGCGACGAAGCATTTTTTGGTCGTCTCCAGGATGAAGCCGCGCCGAGGCTAGCGGGCGGCAGGCATGTCCCTCAAGGGGAAGCGGCGGGCCGGTAGAGGACGAAGCGGTTGGACAGCTGGGTGATGCGCGCCAGGGAGTTGTCGCGGTAGCAGGCCAGCACCCGGCAGCCGGCCTCGGCGATGGCACCGAAGACCGCCGCCTGCGGCAGCGCGTGCAGCTCCTGGTCGTCGATCGCGTCCATGCCGGCCAGATACTCCGCCAGGACGAAGCGATAGCCCTCGAGGAAGACCGGCAGCTGGAATACCGCGACGCCGCCGGGACGCAGCGCGGCGAGCATCCGGCGCAGCAGGAACAGCATCACCGGCGGCGGGTTGTGCTGCAGGACGATACGCGAATAGAGCAGGTCGCAGGCGGGCAGCACGAGGCCGGCCGGGTCCTCGATCCGCGCCAGCGTCACGTTGCCCACCCCCTCCGCCGCCAGATGCGCCCGGGCCAGCTCCAGATGCGGCGCCGAGACATCGAGGCCGGTCACCCGCTCCGCGAAGCCCGCCAGGTGGCGCGTCACCCGCCCGACGCCGCAGCCGAGCTCGACGCCATGCGACCAGCCCGTGGTCCTGAACCCGTGGCCGGCAAGCTCCGCCGCCAGCATCTCCGCCTCCGCCCGTCCCGTCGCCAGGAAGGCCGGCATCGTCTCCGCGATGCGCTCCGGCTTGTAGGCGGCGTGGCTCACCACCGAGAAGTGCGGCTCGACCTCGCCCAGCCGGCTCCAGACGCGGCGCACATGCGCGAAGAGCCTGGCCAGGTCCTCCGGCGAGCATTCCGTCTCGACCGGACCGTGCTTGCGCGTCGCAGCCCAGCCGGTCGTGAAGCGCAGGATCTCCCGCGCATTGGCCTGGCAGAACTCCGGCGCGTTCAGGAAGGTGGCGCGCAGCGCGGCGAGATCGCGCGCGCCCGACGCATGCGCCGCCACCACGGCCTCGTTCTCCGGCTCGCGGCCAAGGATCAGGCGATAGGCGGCGCGCACCTCCTCCGGCGTGACGGGCATGGCGCGCGCTCAGCCAGCCGCCGGCCGATGCCCGAAGCCGAGCACCGGCGCCGCCGCCGTCTCGACCCAGACCGCCTTGGACTGCGTGTAGGCGTTCAGCGCCTCGATGCCGGAGGACCGCCCATGCCCCGAGGCGCCGAAGCCGCCGAAGGGCGCGCTGACATGGATGGTGCGGTAGCCGTTCACCCAGAAGGTGCCCGCGCGCACCGCAGCCGCCACGCGATGCGCCCGCCCGACATCCCGCGTCCAGACCGCGCCGGCGAGGCCGAATGCCGTCGCATTCGCCAGCCGGATCGCCTCCGCCTCGTCTTCGAAGGGGATCGCCGCCACCACCGGCCCGAATATTTCGTCGCGTGCCACGCGCGATCCGTTGCCGACGCCCGCCAGGATGGTTGGCGGCACCCAGAAGCCGCCGGGCGGCAGCGCCGCGTCGCGCGGCGCCGCCAGCACCTGCGCGCCCTCCGCCGTGCCGGCGGCGATCAGCGCCTCGACATGCGCGAATTGCCGAGCATTGCAGACCGGCCCGGCCTCCGTCGTCGCCTCCAGCGGGTCGCCGAGCGCAATGCGGCGCGACGCCTCGGCCAGCTGCGCGACGAAGCGGTCATGGACGCTGCGTTGCACCAGCAGGCGCGAGCCCGCGACGCAGCTCTGCCCCGACCCGGCGAAGATCGCCTGCTGCGCCCCCTGCACGGCCAGCGGCAGGTCGGCGTCGTCGAAGACGATGTTGGCGCTCTTGCCGCCGAGCTCCAGCACGCAGGGGATGGTGCGGGCGGCGCAGGCGGCGGCGATCGTGGCACCGGTCGCGGGCCCGCCGACGAAGGTGACCATCGCGACCTGCTCGGCCTGCAGCAGCGCCGCGCCCGAGGTCGCGCCGAGCCCGGCGACCACCTGCACCAGCCCTTCCGGCAGCCCGGCCTCCAGCGCCAGGCGCGCGAAGGCGAGCGAGGTCAGCGGCGTGTATTCCGAAGGCTTCAGCACCACCGCATTGCCGGCGGCGAGCGCGGGCAGGACATTCCAGCCGCAGGTGAAGAGCGGCGCGTTCCAGGGCGTGATCGCCAGCACCACGCCGCAGGGCTCCCGCCGCACATAGACGAGATGGCCGGAGGGCACGGGTATGGTTCGTCCCTCGATCTTGTCGCACCAGCCGGCCCAGTATTCGGCCATCTCCGCAACCCGGAAAACCTCGCCGCGGCAGTCGCGGATCGGCTTGCCGGTGTTGGCGCATTCGAGCCGCGCCAGCGCCTCCGCCTCCCGCCGGATCAGCGCGCCGAGCGCCCAGAGCCGGCGCCCGCGCTCCGCCGCCGGCAGGCCGATCCAGGCCTGCTGCGCGCGGGCCGCGCCCGCCGCGGCCGCCCGCGCCACCGCCGGCCCGGCATCGGCATAGGCCAGCAGGTCCGAGCCCGTCGCGGGATCGAGGAGCTCGATCGGCGTCCCCTCGCCCTCCCGCGTCGCGCCATCCACCAGGCTGCCGACGCGCCCGCCGAGCAGCGTCTCCACCCCCTCCCGCGCGACCGTCGCGGCGGCGAAGCTCATGCCCGTTCCTCCTGCATCAACAGCGCGGCGATGCGGTTGAAGTCGGCATCGTCCGGCAGCGCCGGCGTCTCCCAGGCCGCCACCGCGGCGCCGCAGGCCGAAGGCTCGGCGCCCACCGCGCGCGCCAGCTCCAGCGCCAGCCGCGCATCCTTGCGCATCAAGCCCGCCGTGAAGCCCGAATCGAAGCTGCCGGAGAGCACCCAGCGCGGCAGGTTCACCTCCGTCGCGGCGGAGCGGCCCGAGGCGGCGTTCACCACCGCCAGCAGCGCCTCGGCCGGCACTCCGGCGGCGGTTCCGATGCGCAGCGCCTCCCCGGCGACGACCAGATGCGTCGCGACCAGCAGGTTGTTCACCAGCTTCGCCACCTGCCCCGCGCCCGAATCGCCGACATGCAGGATGCGGGCGGCAATCCGCTCCAGCCCCGGCCGCGCGCGCTCCAGCGCCGCCGCGTCCCCGCCCAGCATCACGGTCAGCGTCCCCGCCGCCGCACCCGCCGGCCCGCCAGAGACCGGGGCGTCCAGATAGGCATGCCCGGCCGCCGCCACCCGCGCGGCGAAATCGCGCGCCTCGAGCGGCGAGATGGTGGAGGTGTCCGCGATCACGGCGCCCGCGGGCAGGGCGGGCAGCAGCCCGGCCAGCGCGGCGCCCACCGCCTTGCCGTCCGGCAGGGAGAGCAGCACCAGCGGCGCCGCGACCTCCTCAAGACGCGCCACGCCGCCATGACCGGGGGCGATGTCGTAGGCGACGACCTCCGCCCCCGTCTCCGCCAGGCGCTGGCGCATCGCGCCGCCCATCCTGCCGAGGCCCACCAGACCGATCCGCATCCGCACCGTCCCGCCTGTCGTCGCGGCAAGGTTGCAGCCCGGCCGGGACGCGTCCAGCCGCAGCCCCCCGCCTTGGTTCGGACACCGGTCCGTGCTTTGAGCCCCCGCATGACCCGCCTTGCCGCGCCGCAGAGGAGACCCATGCAGGGCGATTCGCTGCTGCGTCGACTGCTGGATCGGCTCGGCCCGGCACGCAGCCGGACTCTCGGGCAATTCCTGCGCTTCGGCGTGGTCGGCACGATCGGCTTCGTGGTGGACACCGCCGTGCTCTATGCCGGGCTGGCGGTCGGGCTCGGGCTCTATGGCGGGCGCGTCGTCTCCTACCTGGCGGCGGCGACGACGACCTGGGCGCTCAACCGGGCCTGGACCTTCCGCGGCCAGGGCAGCGGCCCGGCGATGCGCCAATGGGCGGTCTTCGTCGTGGTCAACCTGGTCGGCTTCGCCTTCAACTACGGGACCTATGCGGCGCTGGTCGCTGGGGTGCCCTTCGTGGCGCAGCATCCGGTGATTGGCGTCGCGGCCGGTGCGCTGGCCGGGATGGTGGGCAATTTCGTGCTCTCGCGCCGCTTCGTCTTCGGGGGATCCCATGCCGGCGGATCGTGACGCCTGGGCCGCCAGCCCTGCCCCCCGCATCGCCGTGCTGGTGCCCTGCTACAACGAGGAAGTGGCGATCCCGCGCGTCGTCGCCGCCTTCCAGGCGGCCCTGCCGGCGGCGACCATCTACGTCTACGACAACAACAGCCGCGACCGGACGGCCGAGGTCGCCGCCGCGGCCGGCGCCGTGGTCCGGCGCGAGACGCAGCAGGGCAAGGGCCATGTCATCCGGCGCATGTTCGCCGATGTCGAGGCCGACGTGTACGTGCTGGTGGATGGCGACGACACCTATGACGCCGCGGACGCGCCGGAGATGGTGCGCATGCTGCTGGCCGAGCAGCTCGACATGGTGACCGGCGTGCGCGTCACCGACGCGACAGCCGCCTACCGCCCCGGCCATCGGCTGGGCAACCGCGTGCTGACCGGGGTGGTGCGGCTGGTCTTCGGGGACCGGATCACGGACATGCTCTCCGGCTACCGGGTCTTCTCCCGCCGCTTCGCCAAATCCTTCCCCGCGCTGGCCTCCGGCTTCGAGACCGAGACGGAATTCACCGTCCATGCGCTGGAGTTGCGCATGCCGGTCGGCGAGCTGCGCACCCGCTACCGGGAACGGCCGCCGGGCAGCCAGTCCAAGCTGAACACCTGGCGCGACGGCTTCCGCATCCTGCGCACCATCGGGCTGCTGGTCCGGCGGGAACGGCCCCTGCCCTTTTTCACGGCCGTCTCGGCGGCCGTCGCCGCACTGTCGCTGGGCCTGTCCGTGCCGGTGCTGCAGACCTTCTTCGAAACCGGCCTGGTGCCCCGCCTGCCCACCGCGGTGCTCTCGATGGGCCTGATGCTGCTCGCCTTCCTGCTGCTGGCCTGCGGCCTGATCCTGGACACCGTGACGCGCGGCCGGCTGGAGGCGCGGCGCATCGCCTATCTCGCCATCCCCGCGCCGCAGGGCGAAACCGTCCGCACAAAGTAACGATCCGTCAGCGCAGCCCCGGCAGGGCTACGACTCCGCGTTTTGTGCCCCCGGCCGGACGTGCTAGCCTGCCACCTGGATGCCCGGTTTCGCCGGACGGGCAAGATCCCCTCACGATCTATTCATCCGGCACGGTAAAAGAGCGCCAGGTCCTCATGACGGCATCGGCTACTGAAACGAGCGGCGACACGGAAGCCGAGCGCCCGGCGCCCGGTCCTGCGCCGGGGCGCATCAACCGCCTGGCCGGGGCGACCGGGCCTGTCGGCGTCCCGGGCCCCGATCCCGCCTCGGGCCTGCCCTCGCTGCGTGACTTCCTCGGCGCCGAGGAAAGCCGGCTGCGCGACCTCCTGGCCTTCGGCATGGCGGTGCAGGCGGGCAAGCCGCCCGGCCCCGACGGCGTGGAAAGCCTGCGCCGCAAGGCGGAAGCCGACCTGCACGCCTATGCGTTCCGGTTGCTGCACAACCAGGTGGAGGAGATCCGCCGCCAGGCGGTCGCCGAGCAGCTCGACCGGTTTCCCCGCCCGCTCGGTTTCCCCGGCGCGGTGCTGGCCAACCTCGCCGCCCTCGCCCTCGGCGCGGCGCTCGTCGCCGTGACGCTCGCGCTCGACCCGACCATCCCGTCGCGGCTGGCGGAGCTGCTTGCCCGCCTGTCCGGAGGGGCCTGATCCCGATGCTGCGCCCGATGCCGCTCAACATGCCGATCCCCGAGCGGCCGGGGGAGACGGTGCTGTCCAAGGCCGTCAGCGCCTGCCGCCGCCAGATCGCCGCCGTCGCCCTGTTCAGCGGCGTGGTGAACATGCTGCAGCTCACCGTCTCGCTCTACATGATGCAGGTGTTCGACCGGGTGCTCTCCACCCGCAGCATGGACACGCTCTACTACCTGACCGCCATCGCGATGTTCGCCCTGCTGGTCATGGCGGTGCTGGACGGCCTGCGCGGGCAGGTGATGCAGCGCATCGCCGGCTGGGTCGAGGGCAAGGCCGCGCCCGAGGCCTTCCTCCGCGCCATCGAAAGCCAGCTCCGCAACCGCCCCTACCGGATGGAGGCGCTGCGCGACCTGGCCGTCTGCCGCAGCTGGCTCGGCTCCCCCGCCGCGCTGACGCTGTTCGACGTGCCCTGGGTGCCGATCTTCCTCGCGGTGATCTTCCTGCTGCATCCCGCGCTCGGCGCCATCGCGCTGGTCGGCGCGGTGCTGCTGTTCATGCTGACCCTGGCGAATGAATGGGCCACCGGCGCGCTGCTGCGGAAGGCCTCGACCGGCGCCATGGCCAGCCAGCGCCGGGCCGAGAGCATGGTCCGCAACGCCGAGGTCATCGACAGCATGGGCATGGGCCCGGCCGTCATGCAGCGCTGGCGCGAGGGCCTCGCGAATTCACTGCCGCCGCAGGAACGCGCCGCGGACCGCGCAGCCTTCCTGCTCTCCATCACGCGCTTCTTCCGCCTCGCGGTGCAGGTCGCGGTGCTGGGCTATGGCGCCTATCTCGTGCTCGGGCAGCAGCTGACCGCCGGCGCCTCGATCGCCGCCTCGATCATCATGGGCCGCGCGCTGGCGCCGGTGGAGCAGATGATCGGCGGCTGGAAGCAGCTGGTGCAGGCGCGCCAGGCCTATCGCCGCCTGCTCGGCTTCCTCGCCCTGCCGCGGATGCGCCCGCCGGGGATGGCCCTGCCGCCGCCGACCGGGCGCGTCTCGGCCGAGCGCGTGACCTTCGGCTTCCCGGGCCAGCCGGTGGCGATCATCAAGGGCGTGTCCTTCAACCTCGCGGCCGGCGAATCGCTTGCGGTGATCGGTCCCTCCGCCGCGGGCAAGACGACGCTTATCCGCCTGCTGATCGGCACGCTGCAGCCCTCCGCCGGCACGGTCCGGCTGGATGGCGCCGACGTCTTCACCTGGATGCGCGAGGATTTCGGCAAGTATGTCGGCTACCTGCCGCAGGACGTCGAGCTGTTCGACGGCACGGTGCTGCGCAACATCGCCCGCATGGCCGATGCCGACCCCGAGCTGGTGTTCGAGGCGGCGAAGCTCGCCGGCTGCCACGAGATGATCCTGCGCCTGCCGCAGGGCTACGACACCGAGATCGGCGATGGCGGCCAGCACCTCTCGGGCGGCCAGCGGCAGCTGATCGGCCTGGCCCGCGCGCTGTTCGGCAGCCCGAAGATGGTGGTGCTGGACGAGCCGAACTCGAACCTCGACGGCGACGCGGAGCAGGCGCTGATCCGCGGCATCGAGGAACTGAAGCGCCGCGGCACCACGGTGATCCTCGTCTCGCATCGCCCGACCCTGGTGCAGGGCGTGGACAAGGTCCTCCTGATGCGTGACGGCGCGGTGGAAGCCTTCGGCCCGCGCGCCGAGGTGCTGAAGCGCCTGGTGCAGCAGCAGAGCCGGCCCGCCGAGGTTCCGGCCCGCGTCGAAGGTGGCGCCCGATGAACCAGATCACGCTCCCCGAGAAGGCCGCCGTGGCGCAGGCCTCCGGCGGCGTCCCGGCGCTGTGGCAGCCGCCGACCGAGCCGCTGATCCTCGACGCGCCGCGCCCGCGCACCCGCGTGCCGATGCTGCTCGGCTACGCCATCGTGCTGATCTTCCTCGTCGGCCTGGGCAGCTGGGCGGCCTTCACCCCGCTGGCAGAGGCCGCGATCGCGCCCGGCGTGCTGAAGGTGGAGGGCACCCGCCGCACCATCCAGCATTTCGAGGGCGGCATCGTCCGCGAGATCCTGGTGCGCGACGGCGACGAGGTGCGGCGCGGCCAGGTGCTGATGCGCCTCGACCAGCCCCAGGCCTCGCAGCAGACCGAGACGCTGCGCAGCCAGCGCTGGGCGCTGCTGGCGCAGGATGCGCGCCTCGTCGCCGAGCAGAACGACGCCGCCGCGATCATCTTCCCGCCCGACCTGATCGGCGCCGAGGCGTCCCGCGCGCAGGATGCGGTCAACGGCCAGCGGGCGCTGTTCGAGGCGCGCCGCGTGGCGCTGGAAAGCCAGCTCAACGTGCTGAACGCGCGCGTCGAGCAGTTCCAGGCGCAGATCCGCTCCGGCGAGGCGCAGCGCGACGCGCAGGAGCGCATGCTGGTGCTGCTGCGCGCCGAGGAAGCCAACACCGCCCGGCTGCTGAGCCAGGGCCTCGCCCGCCTGCCGCAGCTTCTGGCCATCCAGCGCCAGGTCGCCTCGACCGAGGGCAACATCGCCGACCTGCGCAGCCAGGCCGAGCGCAGCAACGCGCAGATCGCCGAGGCCGAACGCGAGATGCGCCGCCTGCGCGACCAGCGCGCCCAGGAAGTCTCCGCCGAGCTGCGCGAGGTGCGCGTGAAGCTCGCCGAGGCCGAGGAACGCCTGCGCGCGGCCGAGGACGTGTCCACCCGGCTCGACATCACCGCGCCGGAATCCGGCACGGTGCTCAACCTGCGGGTCTTCACCATCGGCGCCGTGGTGCGGCCGGGCGACCCGGTGATGGACCTCGTCCCGCGCGAGGACCGGATCATCGCCGAGGTGAATGTCCAGCCGAACGACATCGAGGTGATCCATCCCGGCCTGCTCGCCGAGGTGCGGCTGCCCGCCTTCAAGCAGCGCCTCGTGCCCTATCTGCACGGCCACGTGACCTTCGTGGCCTCGGACGTCACGCAGGACGACCGGCGGGGCATCGCCTATTACCGCGTCAACATCGAGATCGACCAGGCGCAGCTGCAGGCGCTGGAAGGCGTGCAGCTGCGTCCGGGCATGATGGTGGAGGCGATGATCCAGACCGGCGAGCGGTCCTTCGGGCGCTACCTGCTGCAGCCGGTCTTCGACAGCTTCCACCGCGCCTTCCGCGAGCAATAGCCGCCGCGCCGAGATGCGCGTGCCGCCGGCAGGGCGGCGCGCGCCTTCACCCACCCCCAACGACCGACAGGACACCGGACCATGGCTGCCAGCCCCATCATCTTCGGCGACGGCGTGCTCGACGTGCACATCGCCAACGGCGTCGCCCGCCTGACCCTCGGCGCCGCCACGGCGCAGAAGGACGCGAAGCCGGAGCCCTCCGGCACGCTGGTGGTGCCGGTGGTTCAGCTGCCCGCGCTGGCGCGCGTGCTGGTCGAGGTGACCAAGCAGGTCGAGCAGCGCGCCAAGGAGGCGATGGCCCAGGCCCAGGCCAAGGCCACCGCCGGCGAGGCTCCGGCCGCCGCGACCGATGGCGACCAGGTGAGCGGCGCCTTCCGCTTCAACGGCTGATCACGGCGCTCTCCCCCGCTTGCGGGGGAGGGCCGCCCCGGCATCAGCGGCCCGCATACCCCCGCGGATGCGCCGCGTGCCACGCCCAGGCGGTCCGCACGATGTCCTCGAGCGCCGGGAAGCGCGGCATCCAGCCGGTCTCCTCGCGCAGCCGCCGCGAGGAGGCGACCAGCGCGGCCGGATCGCCCGCGCGGCGCGGCCCGTAGCCATGCGGCACCGGCCGGCCGCCGACGCGCGCGACCGTGTCCAGCACCTGCTTCACCGAATAGCCCGTGCCGTTGCCGAGGTTGTAGCGGACCGAGCGCTCCTCCAGTACCGGCAGCGCGCGCAGATGCGCCTCCGCCAGGTCCGTCACATGCACATAGTCGCGGATGCAGGTGCCGTCGGGCGTGTCGTAGTCGTCGCCGAAGACGGTGAGCGGCGGCCGCAGGCCGAGCGCGGCGCCGATCGCCAGCGGGATCAGATGCGTCTCGGGGTCGTGGTCCTCCCCCGCGCGGCCATCCGGGTCGGCGCCCGCGGCGTTGAAGTAGCGCAGCGCGGCGAAGCGCATGCCGTGCACCTTCTCGGCCCAGGCCAGCGCCCGCTCGCAGAGCAGCTTGCTCTCGCCATAGGCCGAGGCGGGCTCCAGCCGCTGCTCCTCGTCGATCGGGATGCGGTCCGGGAAGCCGAACAGGGCGGCGGTGGAGGAGAGCACGAATTTCCGGCACCCGGCCTTCGCCGCGGCGCCGGCCACGGCGGTCACGCCGGCCACGTTCTCCCCGATGTAGCGCATCGGGTCGCGCATGCTGTCGCCCACCAGCGACAGCGCGGCGAAGTGCAGCACGGCCTCGAAGGGGCCGCGGGCGAAGGCGGCCTCGACGGCGCGCGGATCGTCGCAGCGCCCCTGCACCAGCGTCGCCCCGGCCGGGACGGCGGCGCGATGGCCCTTGGAGAGATCGTCGAGCACGACGACCTCGTCGCCGCGGTCGAGCAGCGCCAGCACCGTGTGGCTGCCCACATAGCCGGCCCCGCCGGTCACCAGGAAACGCGCCAAATGCACCACTCCGAACGAGGCCACGCCGCGGCGGCATAGCACGCCACCACTATGGCCGCCGCAAGGCGGGACGCGCCGGCTTCAAGGCGGGCGCCATCCGGGACTATCACTGGGTGGTGAGGCGGGTCGGAGAGGGCGGCATGCGCGGGACGGCGTGCGGAACGGACAGGCTGCTTCGCGCGCTCGGGCTCGCCATGCTGCTTCTCCTGCCCGCATCGCGCGCGGGCGCAGCGGAAGGCCCGGTCGCGCGCGCCGCGGACTGGGCGGCGCCGGCACGCCCGGCCGCCGGGCCGCCCCGGGCCATCGGCGGCACCTCGCTCGGCTGCCTCGCCGGGGGTGTCGCGCTGCCGCATGACGGGCCGGGCTGGCAGGCGATCCGCGTCTCGCGCAACCGGCACTGGGGGCATCCGGCGGCGATCGCCCTGGTGGAGCATGTCGCGGGCCGGGCGCAGGCGGCGGGGCTGCCCGACCTCTGGATCGGCGACATCGCGCAGCCGCGCGGCGGGCCGCTGCCCTGGGGCCATGCCAGCCACCAGACCGGCCTCGACGTGGACATCTGGCTCGACCTGCGGCCGAAGCCCCTGGTGCCGGCCGGCCGGCGGGAGGAGCTCTCGATCCCCTCCCTGGTGCTGCCGGACGGCATGGCGGTGGACCCGGCGCGCTGGACCGCGCGGCACGCCCAGCTGATCCGCATCGCGGCCGAGGCGCCCGGCGTGGACCGGCTGCTGGTGAACCCGGCGATCAAGCGGCGCCTCTGCGCCGACCATGGCGGCGCCGCCTGGCTGCGCCGGGTGCGGCCCTGGCGGGGGCATGACAGCCACATGCATGTGCGCCTGCGCTGCCCGCCGGACAGCCCGCTCTGCCGCGACATCGCCCCGCCGCCGCCGGGCGATGGCTGCGACTCGACGCTCGACTGGTGGTTCACCGAGGAGGCAGGGCGCCCCCCTGCGCGCCCCGCCCGGCCCGGCCCGCCGCCCCGCCTGCCCGCCGCCTGCACCGGCGTGCTGGCCGCGCCGGATGCGCCCGGAAGATAGGCATTTTGCCTGCAGCCTCGGCACGGCCATGCCTCCTGCGGCGCTGCAAAAAGGGGTTCGCCCGTGGCGTGCGTCTTGCGTAGGGATGGCCCCGTGACGCACATCTCCGCGCACCAAGCCGGGCAGGGGGCAGAATGGAACGGCCTTTCGTCGAGATCACCGGCGTTGCCATGCGCTACGGCGGCGTCGAAGGCACCCTCGCCCTGCAGGGCACCACGATGGACGTCCGCAAGGGCGAGTTCATCGCCGTGGTCGGGCCTTCGGGCTGCGGCAAGTCCACGCTGATGCGCCTGGTGACGGGCCTCTGGCCGGCCACCGCGGGCAATGTGGTGGTCGCCGGGCAGGAGGTGACGGGGCCGCTCTCCATCGCCGGGATGGCCTTCCAGAACCCCACCCTGCTGCCCTGGCGGAACATCCTGGACAACGTGATGCTGCCGCTCGAGGTGGTGGAGCCGCATCGCCGCCGGCTGCGCGCCGAGCGCGCGACCTATGAGGCCCGCGCCCGGGACCTGCTGGCCCTGGTCGGCCTCGGCGGCTTCGAGCAGAAATTCCCCTGGCAGCTCTCGGGCGGCATGCAGCAGCGCGCGAGCCTCTGCCGCGCGCTGATCCACGAGCCCGCCCTGCTGATGCTGGACGAGCCCTTCGCCGCGCTCGACATCTTCACGCGCGAGGATCTCTGGGCGGTGCTGCAGGATGTGTGGATGGCGCGGCGCCCGACCGTGATCCTCGTCACCCACGACCTGCGCGAGGCCGCCTACCTCGCCGACCGCGTGCTGGTGATGTCCTCCCGCCCCGGGCGCATCATCGCGGAGCGCATCGTGGATTTCCCGCGCCCCCGCACGCTGGAGACCACCTACAAGCCGGAATTCGTCTCCCTCGTGCACGACCTGCGCGAGTACATCAGCGCCGCCCGCAAGGGCGAGGAGGTGGTGAATGCCTGACGACATGACCGCCCGCCAGGCGACGCTGCCCGCCGACAACGGCATGTCGCCGGAGGCGCTGCGCCGGCTTGAATCCATGGCCGCCGCCGCGCGGCGCCGCCGCAGGCTGCAGGCCGCCCTGCCCTGGATGGTGATCGTCGGCATGTTCGTGGTGTGGGAGATCGCGGTCCGCGCCTTCGACGTCCCGCAATTCGTCCTGCCCGCGCCGAGCGACATCGCCGCCAGCATGGTGAAGTGGTGGGTGCCGCTGCTCGACAATTCCTGGCAGACGCTGATGACGACGCTGATCGGCTTCGGCTTCGCCATCGTCTTCGGCCTGCTGCTCGGCGTCGCGATCGGCAGCTCGACCCTGCTCTATCACGGGCTCTATCCGCTGCTGATCGGCTTCAACTCCATCCCGAAGGTCGCGGTGGTGCCGATCCTGGTGATCTGGTTCGGCATCGGCACGGTGCCGGCGGTGATCACCGCCTTCCTGATCAGCTTCTTCCCCATCATGGTGAACGTCGCGACCGGCATCGCCACGGTGGAGCCGGAGCTGCGCGACGTGCTGCGCGCGCTGGGCGCCCGGCATTCCGACATCATCCGCAAGGTCGGCCTGCCGCGGGCGATGCCCTATTTCTTCGCCTCGCTGAAGATCTCGATCACGGTCGCCTTCGTCGGCTCCATCATCGCGGAGACGGTGGCGGCGAACAAAGGAATCGGCCACCTGATGATCCTGGCGAGCTCGCGCTTCGACGTGCCGCTGGTCTTCGCGGGGCTGATGATGACCGCGATCATGGGCGTCGCGATGTATGTCGCCGCCGTCGCGATCGAGAACCGCACGACCGGCTGGGCCATGCGCGGCCAGAACGACCAGCAGCAGGTGAAGTTCGGCGGGGCCTGATATCGGGCGAGGACGGCGCGTCAGCGCCGCCCGACCGGGCAGAGCGCCAGCGGGCCGCCGATGCTTGTGGTGAGCCGCCGGCAGGCGGCGAACTCCGCGGCCAGATTGTGCCGCGCGAGGGAGGCCGTGACATGCGCCTCCCCGCCCGGCGTCATCAGCACCAGCACCGGTCCGGGATGCGTGGCGATCCGCCGCGCGATCTCGGCGTCGAAGCCGGTCACCAGCCGCCCGGCCGGATCGTCATGCGCGACGATGCGCAGGAACGGCACCTCCGGCGGGAAGAAGGGGATGACGAAGGCGTTCGGCCGCCAGCCCGGATGCCACCCCGGCACCACCACCAGCGCGCCCTCCAGCGCCATGCCCCCGGGCGGCGCGGCGGCGACGAAGGGGGCGCCCATCGCCCCGTCCCAGGCGATGCGGTCGCGGTTGCTCGGCTGGATCGGCAGGATCGCGATCATCAGCGCCACCGCCAGGATGCGCGCGGCCCGCGGCGCCAGCGGCGCGAAGCCCAGCGCCGCCAGGATCACCAGCGGCGCCAGCATCTCCACCGGGATCAGGTAGCGGTAGATCGAGAACAGGCGCAGCCAGACCAGGTAGCTGACCGCCGTGGCCACCAGCAGGAAGACCGCGATGCGTCGCTCCGCCAGCAGGTTCTCCGCGCGCGGCCGCGCCAGCGCCAGCAGCAGGCCGGCCGGCACCGCCAGATAGGCCACCAGCAGCTTCGCGTCGCGCACCGGGCTGTCCACCCGCCAGGGCGCGCGCAGCATCACCAGCGGCCAGGTCAGCGCCTCCCACAGGTCGCGCGGCATGGCGTGGCGGGTGCGCAGGTCCTCGGCGGGGCCGAGCGGCGAGCGGAAGACGTGGTTGAAGTACGGGAACAGCGGATTGCCCGTCGTCTCCCACAGGTGCCACAGCCAGAAGCCTGAGGTGGCGAGCACCCCGATCACGCCGCCGATGCCGAAGGCCACCATGCTCGCGATGCGCCGCCCCGGCAGCAGCAGCAGCGCGACGCCGATGCCCACCGCGAAGACCGCGACGGTCTGCTTGAGCCCCACCCCTGTCCCGGCGCAGGCGCCGGCCAGCACCAGCAGCGGCAGGCTCCGGCCGAGCGGGCCGTGCTGCACCAGATCCCAGCGGCGCAGGATCAGCCACAGCGCGGCGAAGACCGGCAGCGCCACCAGCGCGTCGTAATAGGTCGTCCCGACGACGTAGATCGAGCCCGCGCCCAGCATTCCGACCAGCGCCGGCACCAGCGGCGGAACGCCCGTGCCGGGCCGCAGCACGTGCCCTGCGATGCGCCACAGCAGCAGCCCGTTCACCCCGTGCAGCGCGCCGAGCAGGAAGGTCAGCGCCGCGCCGGGCAGGTGCCGGTTGCCGAGGTAGAAGGGCAGGTCGAGCAGCGGGTTGAAGTAGACGTGGAAATCCGCCGCGAGCAGGTCGTGGCCGTTGCGCCCGTGAAGCCAGGCATGCGGGTTGTAGTAGTGGTAGTGCAGCAGGTCCCAGTTGTCGTCCTTGCCGAGCAGGACCGCGAGCAGCCCGAAGCCCAGCGGGAAGCCGAGCGCGGCGAGCAGGCTGCGCGCGCTCATCGCAGCCGCCAGGCCGCAACCGTCGGGCCGGGCGGCAGCAGCCGCGCCGCGCCTGGCTCGGCCTGCAAGGCGCGGTCCGCGGCACCGCCGGGCGCGACCAGCAGCACGCCGGCCTGCAGCGCCGCGAGCCGCTCTCGCGGCGGCAGCGCAGCCTCGGTGCCGAGGAAGGGGCGCTCCGCGAGGAAGGCCGTGAAGATCGCCGCGAAGCCGAGCTCGCCGACCGAGGCGACACCGCCCGGCACGTCCTGCGCCTGCATCGCCGCCGCGACCTCACGCGCAGCCAGCAGCGCCGGGTTTGGCCGGCCGAGCAGCGCCACCGCAACGTCGTGGCGCAGCGGCAGCAGGAAGGCCACAAGCAGCAGCAGCGCGGCGAGCGCGCGTCGCAGCCCCTGCCAGGCGCCCTCCCCCGCCAGCGTGAAGGCGATGCCGGCCGCGGCGGCGAACATCAGCGGGTAGGCCAGCATCAGGTAGCGCGGCTCGCCGTTCGACAGCACGGGCAGGTAGATGGCCGCCACCATCGCCGCGGGCAGCACCGCCATGCGCCAGGGCTGCGCACCGGCCACGGCGGCCAGCGGCGCCAGCAGCAGCGCGGCGAGGCCGAGGCCGAAGGCGTCGAAGCCGCGCAGCGTGCGCAGGCTGAGCTCGGCATTGTAGCGGATCAGCCGCCCGAAATGCCGCAGCGAGGCCGCATCCGCCCAGGGCGTCCAGCTCACATAGGCCATCTCGGTCGGCTCTTCCCACGCCGTGACGCGGCCCCCGCGCGGCGCATGGAAGCTGGTGAAGGCCGGGTGATGCGGGTCGAAGCGGTCGCCCGCCGCCGCGACATAGCTCGGCCCGGCGATGGCGAGGTTCAGCGCGCCGCTCGTGCCGAAGCTCGGCTTGCTATATTGCGCCGAGAGCAGGCCGATCCAGGGCGCGGCGACCAGCAGCATCACCACCCCGGAGCGCAGCGCCGCCCAGGCGCCGCGCCAGCCCGCGCGCCACGCCACCATGTGCCAGAGCCCGCAGAGCACCAGCAGGCCGAGCCCGAGCGGCAGCGCCACCGCCTTCGCGTAGTAGGCGAGCCCCAGCAACAGCCCCGCCAGCGCCTGCCCCGCCAGGCGGCGCGGCCAGCCGGGCCGCAGCGCCGCGGCGAGCCCGGCCAGCAGCAGGCCGCTCACCAGCAGGTCGGGCGTGATGATCTGGATGGACCAGGCGAGGGCGAAGCCCATCAGGCACAGCCCACCCACCGCCTGCGCCGCCGCGGGCAACCCCGTCGCACGCAGCAGCGCGAGACCGCCGCCGAGGAAGACCAGCGCCGAGGCCGCCATCGCCAGCCGCGCCGCCGCCAGCAGGTCCCCGGTGAGGGGCAGCAGCGCGGCGACCATCCAGGGCAGCAGCGGCCCCCAGTATCCGCTGGTCGCCAGGTCCCACGCCCCCTCGCGCCAATGGCGGGCAAGCGTGAGGTAGGCAACCGCGTCCGGGTTGAAGCGATCCGGATTCGCCGCCGCCGCCAGCCCGAGCAGGGCGGCCGCGGTCAGCAGCAGCGCCGTCGGCAGAAGCCGACCGCCGGAACGACGCACCGGTTGAGTCCCCTTCATTGCCCCCTGCGAAGATTGCAGCCTCGCACAGGCCGGGCGGCGCCGGAAGCGGCCGGATGCGCGTCACGCCCCGGCGATGGACGCCGGGCGACGCTTGCGCGCGGCACCGCCGCGGCCCATCCCTGGCGCATGATCGGCATCGACTGGGGCACCACGAGCCTGCGCGCCTACCGGCTGGGTCCGGGCGGCGCGGTCACTGACCGCCTGGACCGGCCGGGCGGCATCCTGACCGTACCGGCGGGCGGCTTCCCGGCGGCACTGCGGGAGGCGGTCGGCCCCTGGCTGGCGCAGGGCGAGACGCGCGTGCTGCTCTGCGGCATGGTCGGCAGCCGACAGGGCTGGGTGGAGGCCCCCTATCTGCGCTGCCCCGCAGGCCCCGCCGAGATCGCCGCCGCGACCGTGCCCGTGCCCTTCGACGGCGCCGAGATCCGCCTGGTGCCCGGCCTGACCACCGAGGATGCGGACGGCATCCCCGACGTGATGCGCGGAGAAGAGACGAAGCTGGTCGCGCTGGCCATCGGGCTCGACGACGCGCTGGCCTGCATGCCCGGCACGCACAGCAAATGGGCGCGGCTGGAAGCCGACCGCGTCACGCATTTCACCACCCACATGACCGGCGAGACCTTCGCGGCGCTCTCCGCGCACACGATCCTGGCGCGCACCAGCTTGGATGGCCCGCACCGGCCGGAGGCCTTCGCGCGCGGCGTGACGCGCGCGCGCCAGCATGGCGGGCTGCTGCACCACCTCTTCGGCGCCCGCACGCTGCACCTGATGGACAGGCTGGAGCAGGCCGAGACGCGCAGCTACCTCTCCGGCCTGCTGATCGGCCACGAGATCGCCGCCGCGCTCGCCGCGCATCCCGTTGCGCAGGTGGAGCTGGTCGGCGCGGCGGAGCTCGCCGCGCTCTACGAGGACGCGCTGCGTCTGTCCGGGGTCACCGTGCGCAAGCACGACCCGGACCTCGTCGCCGCCGGACTGCACCAGATCGGACGGAGCCTCGGATGGATCTGAAGGACTGGCTCGCCCGCTGCCCGCTCGTCGCCATCCTGCGCGGCGTGCGGCCGGCGGAGGTGGAAGCGATCGGCGAGGCGCTGATCGCCGAAGGCATCGCCGTCATCGAGGTGCCGCTGAACTCGCCCGATCCGCTCGACAGCATCGGCCGGCTCGCCCGGCGCTGCGGCGACCGCGCGCTGGTCGGCGCCGGCACCGTGCTCGATCCGGCCGATTGCGCGCGCATCGCGGAAGCCGGCGGGCGGCTGGTGGTGACGCCACATGCCGACCCGGATGTGGTGCGCGCGGCGAAGGCGGCGGGGATGCTCGCCGTGCCGGGCTTCTTCACGCCGGGCGAAGCCTTCGCCCTGCTCAAGGCCGGCGCCGACGGGCTGAAGCTGTTCCCCGCCGAGGCCGCCTCGCCGGCCGTGCTGAAGGCGCTGCTGGCGGTGCTGCCGAAGGGCACGCCGATCCTGCCGGTGGGCGGGATCGAGCCCGGCAACATGGCGCCCTGGCGCGCCGCGGGCGCCGCCGGCTTCGGGATCGGCAGCGCGATCTATCGCCCGGGCGACGATGCGCCCACGGTCGCCGCCAAGGCGCGCGCGTTGCAGGGTGCCCTGGCCGGCGCTTGAAAGCCGGCCCGGGCGCTTCTATTGCGGAATGGCGGCCGAAAAGCCGCGTCCAGGGAGGCAAGAAACATCATGATCGCCCGTCGCTCGATCCTTCTCGCCGGGGCCGCCGGCCTCGCGGCGCCGGCGCTGGTGCGCCCCGCCTCCGCGCAGGAAGTGACGCTCCGCCTGCACCACTTCCTGCCCGCCGTGTCCAACGTGCACCGCCACTTCCTGCAGCCCTGGGCGCAGAAGATCGCGACCGAGAGCGGCGGCAGGCTGCGCATCCAGATCTTCCCCTCGATGCAGCTCGGCGGCGCCCCGCCGCAGCTCTACGATCAGGCGCGCGACGGCGTCGCCGACATTGTCTGGACGCTGCCCGGCAACACGCCCGGCCGCTTCCCGAAGGTCGAGGTGTTCGAGCTGCCCTTCGTCGCGCATCGCCTTGCGATGCCGAACGCCAAGGCCTGCTGGGAATTCACCGACAAGCACCTGCGCGACGAGTTCCGGGAAGTGCACCCGATCACGGTCTGGGCGCATGACGGCGGCTCGATCCATGCGAACAAGGAGGTCCTCACCATGGAGGACCTGCGCGGCCTGAAGCTGCGCTTCCCGACGCGCCAGGCCGGCGAGGCGCTGCGCGCCCTCGGCGCCGCGCCGATCGGCCTGCCCATCCCGCAGGTGCCGGAGGCGCTGAGCCAGCGCGTGATCGACGGCGCGGTGGTCCCGTGGGAGGTTGTGCCCTCCATCCGGCTGCAGGAGCTGGTGCGCAACCACACGGAGATCCCGGGCAGCCCGACGCTCTACGCCGCCACCTTCATCCTCGCGATGAACCCGGCGAAGTACCAGGCCCTCGCGCCCGACCTGAAGCGCGTGCTGGACGCGAACTCCGGCATGGTCGCGGCCGAGATGGCGGCGAAGGTCTGGGACGAGCAGGGCCCCGTGGTGCGCGCCATGGTGGAGCGCCGCCGCGACAACAAGATCGTGCAGATCTCCGAGGCCGAGAAGCGCCGCTGGATGGATGCGACGAAGCCGGTGGTTGATTCCTGGGTCGCCGGATCGCGCGAGAAGGGCTTCGACGGCGCGGCGCTGCTGGCCGATGCGCGCGCGCTGATCGAGAAGAACTCCGGCGGGGTCGGCTGAGCCGGACGCGCCGGTGAGCGCGGACTCCCCCGGCACCGGGCCGCCTTCCGGCCCGGTGCCGCTGCTGGCCCGCGCGCTGGCCTTTCTGGGTGGCGCATCGTTGCTCGTCGCGGCCTGCGTCACGACCGTCTCCGTGCTGCTGCGCTGGACCACCAGCCAGCCGATCCGCGGCGACTTCGAGATCGTCTCCATCGCCGCGGGCGTCGGCGTCTTCGGCTTCCTCGCCTATGGCACGCTGATGCGCACCAACATCCTGGTGGACAGCTTCACCACCTGGCTGCCGCGCCGCCTCAACGCCGCGATCGACGCCTTCTGGCTGCTGGTCTGGGCGGCGGTGACGCTCTGGCTGGCCGAGCGCATGACGCTCGGCGCGCTCGACACGCTGCGCAGCGGCACGCGCACCATCGGCCTGCTGGCCCTGCCCTTCTGGTGGGCGATCGCCATCGGCGCGATGTGCTTCGCCGCGGCGGGGCTGATGGCGCTGTGGTGGGTGCCGCGGCTGCTGCGCGGCCGCAGCTGATGGCGCCCGAATTCGTCCTGGCCGCGACGGGCTTCGCGGTGCTGCTCGGGCTGATCGCGCTGCGCGCGCCGGTCGGGCTCGCGATGCTGCTGGTCGGCATGGGCGGCTATGTCCACATCCTGGACTGGACCGCGCTCGGCAACTACCTCAAGACCACGCCCTACCACCTGTTCTCCAACTACACCCTCTCGGTCATCCCACTCTTCATCCTGATGGGCGCGCTGGCCGAGCGCGGGGGCCTCGCGCGCGACCTCTTCGCGGCGGCGAATGCGCTGGTCGGGCGCAAGCCGGGCGGGATGGCGATGGGCGTGATCGGCGCCTGCGCCTGCTTCGGCGCGGTGTGCGGATCCTCCGTCGCCACCACCGCCACCTTCGGCCGCGCCGCCCTGCCGGAACTGCGGCGCTACGGCTACGACCCCGGCTTCTCCACCGGCACCATCGCGGTCGGCGGCACGCTCGGCATCCTGATCCCGCCTTCGGTGATCCTGGTGGTCTATGCGATCAGCACCGAGCAGAACATCGCCAAGCTGTTCATGGCGGCGCTGATCCCGGGGCTGATCGCCGCGTCCCTCTATCTTGTGGCGATCTGGCTGGTGGTCCGCGCGAAGCCCGAGCTCGGCCCGCCCGGCGAGGTGCCGAGCGCGGCCGAGAAGCGCGACGCCTTCCTCAACGTCATCCCGGCGCTGCTGATCGCCGTGGTGGTGGTGGGCGGCATCTATGGCGGCGTCTTCACGCCGACCGAGAGTGCCGCCGTTGGCGTGATCGCGACGCTCGCCGTCGGCCTGCTGCGGGGGACGCTGCGCGGCCGCCACATCCGGGAAGCGTTGTTCGCCACCGCCGAGACCACGGCGATGATCTTCGTCATCCTGCTGGGTGCGGAGGTGTTCAACGCCTTCCTGGCACTCAGCCAGGCGCCCGACCTGCTCGCGCTCTGGATCACCGAGCAGGATTTCCCGCCGTACGGCGTGCTGGTGCTGCTGCTGGTCGCCTACATCATCCTCGGCGCGGTGATGGATGAGCTGGCGATGATGCTGCTGACGCTGCCGGTCTTCTTCCCGGTGATCACCGCGCTCGACTTCGGTCTCACCACCGAGGAGACGGCGATCTGGTTCGGGATCCTGGTGCTCTGCGTGGTCGGGATCGGGCTGACCGCGCCGCCGATCGGGCTGAACGTCTTCGTCATCTCGTCCCTGGCGCGCGACGTGCCCATCACCCGCACCTACAAGGGCGTGCTGCCCTTCCTCGGGATGGACCTGATCCGCCTGGCGCTGCTGGTCGCCTTCCCCGCCCTGTCGCTCTGGCTGGTGAACGCGCTCAGTTGACGTCCGGGCCGGCGAGGGGCAAGCCCTGGCCAAACGGAGGACCCGACGCATGGCCGACGCCTTCATCTGCGACGCCGCCCGCACCCCCATCGGCCGCTACGCCGGCGCGCTGAAGGAGGTCCGTACGGACGACCTCGCCGCGATCCCGATCAAGGCGCTGAAGGCGCGAAACCCCGAACTCGACTGGGCAGCGGTCGAGGACGTGATCTTCGGCTGCGCCAACCAGGCCGGCGAGGACAACCGCAACGTCGCCCGCATGGCGCTGCTGCTGGCCGGCCTGCCGGACAGCATCCCGGGCAGCACGGTCAACCGCCTCTGCGGCTCCGGCATGGATGCCGTCGGCATCGCCGCGCGCGCCATCAAGGCGGGCGAGACGGAGCTGATGCTGGCCGGCGGCGTCGAGAGCATGACCCGCGCACCCTTCGTGATGAGCAAGTCGCAGGAGGCGTTCGGGCGCACCGCCGAGATCTACGACACCACAATCGGCTGGCGCTTCGTGAACCCGAAGATGAAGGCCGAATACGGCATCGATTCCATGCCGGAGACCGCCGAGAACGTCGCACAGGAATTCCAGATCAGCCGCGCCGACCAGGACGCCTTCGCGTTCCGCTCCCAGCAGCGCGCCGGTCGCGCCATGGCCGCCGGCCGCTTCAAGGAGGAGATCGTCCCGGTGACGATCCCGCGCCGCAAGGGCGATCCGATCGTGGTGGACACCGACGAGCATCCCCGCCCCGACACCACGCTGGAGGCGCTGGCGAAGCTGCCAACGCCCTTCCGCAAGGAAGGCGGCACGGTGACGGCCGGCAATGCCTCCGGCGTGAATGACGGCGCCTGCGCCATCCTGGTCGCCAGCGAGGCCGCCGCGCGGAAGCACGGCCTCACGCCGCGCGCGCGCGTGGTGGCGACCGCGACGGCGGGCGTCGCGCCGCGCATCATGGGCTTCGGCCCGGCGCCGGCGGTGCGCCGGCTGCTCGCCAAGACCGGCGTCGCGCTCGGCGATGTCGGCGTGATCGAGCTGAACGAGGCCTTCGCCGCGCAGGGCCTGGCCGTCACGCGCGACCTCGGCCTGCCGGACGACGCCGAGCATGTGAACCCGAATGGCGGCGCCATCGCGCTCGGCCATCCGCTGGGCATGAGCGGCGCGCGGCTGGTGCAGACCGCGGTGGCGGAGCTGCACCACCGAAAGGAACGCTATGCGGTGGTGACGATGTGCATCGGCGTCGGCCAAGGCATCGCCATGCTGCTCGAGCGCGTCTGACGCGTAGGCTCGTGGATCTCGCCATGTTCCTCCAGCTCCACGACATCGCCGTCCACGCCGTCGTCGAGGGCCCGCCGCCGACCGCGGATGCCGCGCCGATCCTCATGCTGCATTCCATCGGCACGAACCTGCATGTCTTCGACCCGCAGGCCGCGGTGCTGGCGCGCAACCACCGCGTGATCCGCATGGACCTGCGCGGGCACGGGCTTTCGGGCGTCACCGCCGCGCCGGGCAGCATGTCCCGCCACGCGCAGGATGCGCTCGCGCTGCTCGATGCGCTCGGCATCCGGCAGGCGCATGTCGTGGGGCTCTCCATCGGCGGGCGCATCGCGCAGCAGATCGCCGCCGAGGCGCCGGACCGCGTCGCCTCGCTGGTGCTGATGGACACCGCCGCGGAGTTCCCGCCGCCCGAGGCCTGGCAGCAGCGCATCGACATCGTCGCCGCGCAGGGCATGGCGGGGCTCGTGGACATGGTCATGCCGCGCTGGGTGGTGGATGCCTCGCTCGCCTCCGCGCAGGGCCTCAGGCGCATGCTGCTGGGAACGGACCCGCAGGGCTACGCCGCCTCCGCCGCCGCGCTTCGCGATGCGCGCGCGGCCGAGATCGCGGGGCGCATTGCCTGCCCCACCACGGTGCTCGTCGGCGAGCGCGACATCGCGACGCCGCCCGCCATGGCGGAGGCGCTGCGGGACATGATCCCGGGTGCGACGCTCGTCACCATCCCCGAGGCCGCGCATATCCCGACGCTGGAGCGCGCGGAGGCGGTGAACGCCGCGCTGCTCGACCACTTCGCCGCGCTCGCACCGCAACCGGGCGCGGAAGGCGGCCTCGCCATCCGCAAGGCCGTGCTGGGCGAGGCGCATGTCGCGCGCGCGCAGGCCAGCACCACGCCGCTCGACGCCGCCTTCCAGGCGTGGATCACGGAGAATGTCTGGGGCGGCGTCTGGACGCGCCCCGGCCTGCCGCGCCACACGCGCAGCCTGCTGACGCTTGCCATGATGGCAGCCCTCGGCCGGCACGAGGAGTTCGAACTGCATGTCCGCGCCACCCGCAACACCGGCGTGACGCCGGAGGAGATCGCGGAAGTGCTGCTGCAGGTCGGCGCCTATGCGGGGGTTCCCGCGGCGAATTCCGCGCTTAAGATCGCGCGGCGCGTCCTGCAGGAAGAGGCGGGCTGACCCTGCCCCTGCCGCAAGGTCCGCCCAAAAGGCCGCACGGCAAGGAAGGCACACGGTGAGCGACCCGATCCCCTATCGCCGGCCCGATCCGGCGACGCAGCCGCCGCTCGACAGCCCCGCCTATGGCAGCACGCACAAGCGGCACCCGAAGCAGCCTTTGCTGCGCATCCCGCATACCCTCACCGAGACCAGCGCGCCGCGCTTCGACGCGTCGCGCTATCCCGCGCATGCCGACATGAGCCAGGTGAACGGCAAGGGCGCGCTCGGCGAGCGCATCATCGTCGCCGGCCGCATCACGGACGAGGATGGCCGCCCGCAGCGCGGCGTCATGGTGGAGGTGTGGCAGGCCAATGCGTCGGGCCGATACCACCATCCGCGCGACCAGCACGACGCGCCGCTCGATCCGAATTTCGAAGGGCGCGCGCGCATCTTCACGGACGACCAGGGGAACTACAGCTTCGTCAGCGTGAAGCCCGGCGCCTATCCCTGGCGGAACCACTGGAACGCCTGGCGTCCCATCCACATCCATTTCGGCCTGCATGGCGCGGGCTTCGCCCAGCGCATGATCACCCAGATGTATTTTCCGGGCGATCCGCTGCTCGACCTCGATCCGATCTTCCTCTCCACGCCGGACAAGGCGGCGCGCGACCGGCTGATCTCGAAGTTCGACCTCGAGATCACCAAGCCCGAATGGGCGCTCGGCTACCGATTCGACATGGTGCTGCGCGGCCGCGAGGCCACGCCCTTCGAGAAGGCCTGAGGCGATGACCGCAGCCACCGCGCACCAGACCGCCGGTCCCTACTGGCACATGATCGACTTCCCCGAATGGGCGGACCTGCTCCGCGCCGGCTCGGGCAACGAGGGCGTGCAGGGCGAGCGCATCACGCTGATGGGCCGCATCACCGATGGCGAGGGCGCGCCGGTCGCCGACGGCATGGTGGAGATCTTCCAGGCCGGGCCGGACGGGAAATACGAGGATGTCTTCCACGGCTTCGGCCGCGCCGCCACGGACAGCGACGGCGTCTTCCGCTTCACCACGCTGAAGCCGGGCCCCGTGCCCGGCCGCGGCAATGCGATGCAGGCGCCGCATATCGAGATCGCGATCTTCGCCCGCGGCCTGATGCAGCACCTGGTCACGCGCGCCTATTTCGAGGGCGAGGCGCTGAACGCGACCGACCCCGTGCTGACGATGGTGGAGGATCCTGCGCGCCGCAGGACGCTGGTGGCGAAGCCGCAGGGCGACGGCGTCTGGCGCCTGGACATCCGGCTGCAAGGGGACGGAGAGACAGTATTTCTGGAGGTGTGAGGTGGCCGCGCCTCCCCCGCACACGTCTCCCTCCCCCGCACGCGGGAGAGGGAACAGTCAGGCAGACCCGATGACCGTGCACCCCGCCGACGCGCCCGTGCATGGCGCCGTCTATGGCTCCGACGCGATGCGCGCGATCCTCGGCGAGCGCGCCGCGCTGCAGCGCATGCTGGATTTCGAGGCAGCGCTGGCCCGCGCGCAGGCGCGGCTCGGCCTGATCCCCGCCGAGGCCGCTTCCGCGATCACGGCAGCCGCCGACGCGACGCAGCTCGACCTGCCCGCGCTCGCCGCCGCCACGCGCAACATGGGTTTTTGCACGGTCGGCCTGGTGAAGCAGCTTTCGGCGCTCGCGGGCGCCGAGGCGGGCCGCTGGACGCATTGGGGCGCGACCACGCAGGACGTGCTGGACACCGCGCTGGTGCTGCAGCTGCGCGACGCCATCGCGCTGCTCGACGCCGACCTGGCGCGCCTGATCACAGCCTTCGCAAAGCTCGCGCGCGCGCATCGCAACACCGTCATGCCCGGCCGCACCCATGCGCAGCAGGCGCTGCCGATCACCTTCGGCTACAAGGTGGCGCTCTGGCTCGATCCGCTGATCACCATGCGTGAACGGCTCGTGCAGCTTCGCCCGCGCGTGCTGCGCCTGCAATTCGGCGGCGCGGTCGGCACGCTCGCATCGCTGGGTGAGGACGGACCGCGCGTCGCAGCGGAACTGGCGAAGGAGCTCGACCTGGCGCTTCCCGCCATCACCTGGCATGTCGCGCGCGACGGCATCGCGGAGCTCGGCTGCTGGTGCGGCATCCTCGGCGGCACGCTGGCCAAGCCCGCCACCGACATCCTCTGGTTGATGCAGTCGGAGGTCGGCGAAGCCAGCGAGCCCGCGGCCCCCGGCAAGGGCGGCAGCTCCACCATGCCGCAGAAGCGCAACCCGATCGGCTGCGAATACGTGATCGCCCAGGCCCGCGCCGCGCAGGCGCAGATCCCGCTGCTGCTCGGCGCCATGCTGCACCAGCACGAACGCGGCGCCGGCCCGATGCAGGAGGAACAGCTCGCCCTCGGCCAGATCCTGCTGCTGACGCATGGTGCGCTGGCCACGCTGCTGCCGATCGCGGAGGGGCTGGAGGTGGACGCCGCACGCATGCGCCGCAACCTCGACGCGGGCGGCGGGCTGATCATGGCGGAGGCGGTGATGATGGGCCTCGCCCCCCATCTCGGCCGCGGCGCCGCGCACGACGCGGTCCATCACGCCTGCGACGTCGCGCTCGCCGAGGGCGTGCCACTCGCCGCCGCCCTCGCGCGCGACAGCCGCATCGCAAAGCTGCTCGATGCCGATGGCATTACGCGCCTCACCGATCCCGCGGGCTATCTCGGCGCGGCCCAGTCCTTCACGGATGCCGTGCTGCGGCGCAGCGGCGCTTGACGACGCATCACGCCGACGCGACGGCGCGCTCGAGCGTCTTGACCGCGCAGGACAGGCTGAAGGGCTTGGCGAGGAACGCCGCGTCCGGCAGGGCGCGCCGCGGATCGGCCTCCCGCACGCGGCCGGAGGCATAGACCACCGGCAGGTCCGGGCGCAGGCGCCGCGCGGCGCGCGCCAGCACGAAGCCATCGGCGCCCGGAAGGTTGATGTCCGTCAGCAGCGCGGAGATGTCGTCCCGCGAGGCCACGACATGCAGCGCGGCCTCCGCGTCGCCGGCCTCGAGCACCTCGAAGCCGGCATCGGTCAGCGCCTCGGCAAGCGTGCCGCGAACGAGCGGATCGTCCTCCACGAGGAGCAGCAGGCGCGACGAGACCATGGGCTGAAAGCAGGCTCTGATGCTGATGCCGTCACACTGCGGCAGCCCGCGTGCCCCGTCGCTTGAAAGTTGCGTGAGCCCTGGCCGTCAGCCGAGGTCCACGACCACCTCGCCAAGCCCGGCGAAGCCGCCGACCACGCGCTGGCCGCCCTCGACGAAAAGCAGGCCCGTCCAGCTTCCCGTGGTGACAACCTGCCCGGCTTCCAGATGCAGGCCGAAGGCGTGCAGGTGATTGGCCAGGCGCGTGAGGGACAGCAGCGGATCGCCGGCCGGGTTGCTGCCGCGCTTCTCCACCTGCACCTGGCCGCCGCAGCTCTGCCGCACCGTCAGGTCGCCCAGGTCGTGGCTGCGCCAGCCCGGCACCTCCGCGCCGCAGATCAATCCGGCATGGGCGATGTTGTCGGCCATGTTCTCGTTCAGCGTCACCGCCTTCAGGTCGGCGTAGCGGCTGACCACCAGTTCCACGGCCGGGAAGCAGGCGGCGATCGCCTCGGTCACTTCCTCGCGCGTATACGGCGTGCCGCGCGCCGGCAGGTCGCGGCCGAGGCGGAAGGCGATCTCGGTCTCGATGCCGATCTTCCCGCCCTTCGGCACCGGCCAGGCCGCCGGCGCAGCCTTGATGCCGCGCGCATCCAGCAGCGCGGCCGAGGGCGGCGCGCTCGCCGGCGTCGCGCATTTGTAGCCGCCGATCGTGCCGCCCAGCCGGCGCAGGACCTCCTTCTGGATCGCCCAGGCCCCCGCCTCGTCGGAAGGCGCGGCGGCGCCGAGGCCGGGGATGGGCGGTGCGCCGTTGCGGACGGCGAGCAGCGCCTCGGCGGCGCGGAGGATGGTCTCTGACATGCGACGTTCCCGAGTGTGGCGGCAGCGCAGATCCGTGCCGCGGCCCCGCTGTCTACAGCAGCCTTCGGGCGAGAGGAATGAAGCGCCGGGCGCTGGGGGTCTATGCCCGCAGGCCCGTCGCGCTCGGCGCCGGATCGGCCAGGCTCCGCCGCAGCGGCCGCACATGCGTCGCCGCCCGCTCGCCCACCGCGCGCAGGAAGCCGCAGCGCTCGTAGAACAGGAAGGCCGAGGCCGGCGCGCGTACGCGCAGCCGCGGCCAGCCGGCCTCCGCCGCGCCCTCGGTGATCGCCGCGAGCAGCGCCCGCCCCGCGCCATGGCCGCGCGCGGCGCGCCGCACATACAGCCTGCGCACGCGCCCCGCGGCATCCTCCAGATACGGATCGCGCGTCAGCCCGCCGAGGCCGAGCAGCGCATCCCCGGCATAGGCCGCGAACAGCGCCTCCCCGGGGGCGTCGAAGCGCTGCGTGCCGCTCTCCCAATCCTCGCGCAGCACGTCCAGCATCTTCTGGCTGTCGGCCAGTGCATCCGCCGCCAGCTCCGCGAAGGCGGGCGGCAGCGCGCGGACCAGCGCAACGCGGATCGGATGCGCGCTGCGCATCTCAGCCGACCCGACGGTTGTCGCCGGGGCGGAGCCGAAGCCCCGGACGCAGCTGGCGGAAAGGCAGGATCGCCGGATCGGCGACCACCGGCCCCGGCGCGGCGGCGACCAGCACCGCGCGCGCGATCGGCTGGAAGTCGGCGCGGAAATGCACGCTCGACTTCAGCGCCAGGATCTTCTGCTCGCCCGGCTCGACCCCGAGATGGCGGAACAGCGCCTGGTCATAGGCCTGCATCTTGCGCGAGGTGACGATCACCGCGACGCCGCCGATGCCGATCAGCGCGCTCGGCCCGAGATCCGCGCGGTTGCCGGCCGCCATCGGCCCGGTGCAGGTGAAGCATCCGTTGGACAGCGCGAGCACCCGCGCCTCCACCTCCAGCGGCGCCCCATCGGACTTGCCGCCGAGCCTCAGCGAGACCTGCGCCCCCTCCCCCGCCGCATGGCAGGCGGCCGCACTCTCGGCGTCGTTGATCAGGCCGAGCACGGCGCCTTCCGCGCGCTGCGCCAGCAGCTCCGCCAGCAGGCCCGTGGTGTCGCCATGGCCGCCGCCGCCGGGGTTGTCCTGCGTGTCCGCGATCACCACCGGCTTGGTCGCGCCCTTCGCGAGCTCGATGGCCTGCGCCACTGCTTCCCTCGCCTCGAGGATCGGCTGGGCGAATTCCGTCTCCCGCAGGCGCAGCTCCTTCAGCAGCGCATCGGCCGCCGCATCCGCCGCCTCCTGCGTCACGCCATAGGCCACCAGCGCGCAGCCGCAATCGGCGAAGTCGGCATAGGGAAAGCCGAAGCAGAGCGAGAGCTCCGCCGCGCCGAGCTTCGCGGAGATGGTCTGGCGCGCCGTCATCACCTCCGCCATCGGCGGCACCAGCGTGCATTGGCTGGTGATCGGGATCAGGTAGTCGAGCTGGCGGAACGCCTTGGCGAAGGGTTGCTGGCGCGCGATGCGGGCCAGCAGCAGCGTCATCGCGCGCGCGCCGGCCTCCTTCATGTCCACATGCGGATAGGTGCGGAAGGGGCAGAGGATGTCGGCATCGCGCACCATCGCAGCCGTCAGGTTGCAATGCGGGTCGAGGCTGGCGGCGATCGGCACGCCGGGCCCCAGGATGGCGCGCGCACGCCGCAGCAGCTCGCCTTCCGCATCGGGGAAATTCTCCGCCACCATCGCGCCATGCAGGTCGAGATAGAGCCCGTCGAGCGGCCCTTCCGCCAGCGCCGCCTGCAGGTCGTGGAAGATCAGCGACGCCAGGCGCTCGAACGCTTCCGCGCTGACCGGCCCCGCCGGATTGGCGAAGCCCCAGGAGAGCGGCGCGATGGCGACGCCCGCCACCTCGGCCTCGCGGATGGCGCCCGCGGCCGGCACCGCGGTGTCGCGCAGCGCCGCCACCAGCGTCGCCGGGCGCTGCACGGCGGGCCAGCCGCCGGGCTCCAGGAAGTCGCGCCAGGTCGTCGGCCGTGGCGCGAAGGAATGGCTTTCGTGCAGGAAGCCGCCGATCGCGATGCGCATCTTGCTCAGTCTCTCGAAACCCCGGCGGCCGCGACCACGGCGTCCGCCAGCACCACCAGCCCCGCCTCCGCCCAGGCGGGCGTGATGCTCTCCGCCTCGTTGTGGCTGATGCCGCCATGGCAGGGGCAGAAGAGCATCACGGCGGGCACGCGCCGCGCCACATACACCGCATCATGGCCGATCGCCGTCGGCATTTTTTTCGAACGTACGCCGCGGGTTCTGGCGGCGGCTTCCAGATGGCCGACCAGGGCGGGATCGAAGGGCGTGGCCGGCGAGATCCAGAAATCCTCGATGGCGATCGCCACGCCGCGACGCGCCGAAATGCCCGCGGCCTCCGCCCGCATCGTCGCCGCCAGCGCCGCCAGCTGGTCCTCGTGATCGTGCCGCGTGTCCAGGCTGAACCACACGCGGCCCGGCACGACATTGCGGCTGTCCGGGTGCAGCGTCATGCGCCCGATGGTCGCGCGCGCGCCGCACGCCAGCGCCGCGCGCTCGATCATCAACGCGCACTCCGCGGCCGCCATCAGCGCGTCCTTGCGGCCCGCCATGGCGCTGCCGCCATGCGCATCCTCGCCGGTCACCGTCACCTCGAACCAATGCTGCGCCAGCGCATGGGTGACGATGCCGAGGTCAAGGCCCTCGCGCTCCAGCACCGGCCCCTGCTCGATATGCAGCTCGAAATAGGCGCCGAGGTCCTGTAGCGCCGCCGGATCGGCCTTCCCCGCCCAGCCGATGCGCGAAAGCTCCGCGCCGAAAACGGCGCCCGTGCTGTCGGTCTTCGCCAGCACCTCGGATTCAGGAAAAATGCCCATCGCGGCGCCGGAGCCCATCATCGGCGGCGAGAAGCGCGCGCCTTCCTCGTTGGTCCAGTTGATCAGCGCGACGGGCGCTTCGGTCTGCACGCCGGCCTCATGCAGCGCGCGCAGGATCTCAAGCCCCGCCAGCACGCCCAGCACGCCGTCGAATTTCCCGCCTGTGGGCTGCGTATCGAGGTGGCTGCCGATGGCGACGGGCTTGCGCGCGGGATCGCGCCCCGGCCGCGTCAGCACCATGTTGCCCAAGCGATCCACGCTGAGCGTCGCGCCCGCCGCCGCGGCCTGCCTAGCCAGCAGATGCCGCGCCTCGGCATCGAGGTCGGTCAGGGTCTGCCGGTTGCAGCCGCCCTTCGGCGTCCCGCCGATGCGGGCGTATTCCATCAGGCTGTCCCACAGCCTGGCGCCGGAGACGGGCAGATTCCGCATCACGACAACGCCTCCACCCCGCACCACTCCGCCATGGTCAGCGCGATGGACCTCGTGATGTCGTGCATCGAATCCAGCCCCACGCTTTCGTCGATGCCGTGGATCTCCTGCGCATCCGGCCCGAAGCAGGCGACCGGCGTGCCCTGGTAGAGCTGGAAGAAGCGCCCGTCGGTCAGCCCTGTCGCCGGATACTGGCGCAAATCCCCGCCGGTCACCTCGGCATAGCTCCGCATCGCCAGCTTCACGATCGGCGCCTCCATGTCGAAGACGCAGGGATCGGCGTGGAAGCCTCGGAACTCCACGGTCACCTTGGCCCCCTTCAGCGCCGCGTCGTCCCGCGCCGCATCCACGATGCGCTCGATGTCCGCGCGGACCCGATCCGCACTGTTCCCCACCATGACCCCCACCCTCAGCCCCAGCCTCGCCCTTGTCGCGACCGAGCTGTTCCACTCGCCGCCGTCGAAAGTTCCGAGATTGACGTTTACCGGATGGTTAACGCCGCGGAAGCTGGCGTGGATGTGTTCGGCGCGGTTCATCTCGCGCTCATAGGCCTCGAAGCGTGACCAGATCGCCATCGCCGCCTCGATGGCGTTCACCCCCGCCTGCTTGTCCCGCACATGGGCCGGCCGGCCGGTGACGGTGACGAAGGCCCAGACCACGCCGACCTCGGCGGAATACATCGCGGGCAGGCCGGGTCCGGGCTCCGGGATGATCGCCGCCTGGCAGGGCGGCATCGCCACCATGCAGGCCAGCGCGCCGTTGCCGCTGCATTCCTCCTCGATCACCGCATGCATCTGCACCTCGGCCGCCGGCTGCAGCCCGGCCTCCTTCAGCGCGCGGAAGGCCGTGACGTAGCTGATGATGCCGGCCTTCATGTCGCCGGCCCCGCGGCCATACATCCGCCCGTTGCGGATCGCGGGCTCATAGGGCGGCGTGGTCCATTCGTCGGCGGCGCCTTCGGGCACCACGTCCACATGCCCCTGCAGGACCAGGCTGCGTCCGGTCGCGCTGCGCGGCCGGTGCACCGCAACGACGTTGTCGCGCCCGTCATACGAAACAAGCGGTGGCGAGAAGCCGGGATGCGCCCTGAGCTTCTCGACCTCGACCGGGACGCGCTGCGGCGCCAGGCCCAGCCCCTCATAGATCCGCGCCATCTCGTTCAGCGCCGAGGCCTCGTTGCCCAGCGTGGAGGGGCAGCGCACCAGGCGCTCCAGCAGGCGCACGGACTCCTCGCGCAGCGCGTCGCAGCTTTCGAGGATCGCGCGCCGCGCGCCCGGGTCCAACTCCGTCATGCCGTCCTTCCCGCCGTCAGGTGGCGGGCCTAACCTGCCAAAGATGAAGGCATTCGCCCACCCCGCCGAGGCCCGGCACGATCCCCGCTTCTTCCTGATGCGCGGCCGCGTGCGTCCGAACTTCGAGGTGCCGGGTCGCGCCGCGGCCTTGCGGGAAGGTCTGTCGCGCCTCGGCATCGTTCCGGAAATCCCGCCCGAGGCGCCGCGCGCCGCGCTGGAGGCGGTGCACGCGCCGGACTACCTCGACTTCCTGCGCGACGCGCCCGCCGCCTGGGCCGCCCTGCCGGAACCCGGCCCCGAGGTCGTCGGCAACATGCACCCGACCCCCGAGATGCTGCTGGAGGATGCGCGCCGTCCGAAGGGCCTGGTCGGCCAGGCCGGCTGGTACAGCGCCGACACCGCCTGCCCCATCGGTCCCGGCACCTATGACGCCGCGATCGGCGCCGCCGCCTGCGCGCTCGCCGCAGCCGCCGAGGCCGCGCAGGGCCGCACCGCCTACGCCCTCTGCCGCCCGCCCGGCCATCACGCCTACGCCGCGCGCGCCGGCGGGCATTGCTACCTCAACAATGCCGCCATCGCCGCCCAGGCTTTGCGCGATGCGGGGGCCGCGCGCGTCGCCGTGCTCGACATCGACAGCCACCACGGCAACGGCACGCAGGGCATCTTCTGGCTGCGCGGCGACGTGTTGACCGTGTCCGTCCATGGCGACCCGGACGGCTACTATCCCTGGTTCGTCGGCCGCGCCGAGGAGCGCGGCGACGGCGACGGCGAGGAGCGCAACCTGAACCTGCCGCTGGCCCAGGGCACCGGCGATGCCGACTGGCTGGAGGCGATCGAGACGGGCCTCTCCGCCATCCGCGCGTTCAAGCCGGATGCGCTGGTCGTCTCCCTCGGCTTCGACGCCAGCGAGCACGAGCCGCTGAATTTCCTGGCCGTGACCGAGGACGGCTTCGCGCGGGCGGGCGCGATGATCGCCGCGGCGGGGCTGCCGGCGGCGATCATCCAGGAAGGCGGCTACAACGTGGAGCGGATCGGCGGGCTGCTGGGGCGGTTCCTGGGCGCCTGGGGCGGCTAGGCCCGGACGACCGCGCGCCGCCCTGCCCGCAGACCGGCCAACCCGGCGAGCCCGAGGCCGAACAGCGCCAGCGCTACCGGCTCCGGCACGGTGACCTCGACGAGGCGGAGGCCGCTCAGCGTGAACGCGGCTTGGCCGGGGTCATTTCCGGAGAACTCGACGACGCCGTCCGTGCCGTCGAAGGCGCCGAACACGAAGGGCAGCGGCAGCCCGGCAGCGGCCGGCCCGAACACCGCGCCTGTGGAGTCCGACAGCTCGATACGGGGACTTGCAGGCACCAGCCCGTTGATGGCCGCGCCGGTCACCGGGTTGGATCCCTGGATGCCAAGGACGTCGTTCGTGTCATTGACGATGACGATCCGTCCCCCGGTCGAGGTCGCCGTGTAGCCGCCGACGGTGATGCTGAAGGCCGTGATCGCGGCGTAGCCGGCGACAGTCGCGTCGGAGGAGCCGTCGGCAGGGGTGGTGGTGTCCACCTTGAAGAAGCCGCTGACGGCCTGGCCGCTTGTGATGGTCGGTGCGAGACCGCCTGCGAAGGTCACCGTGCCCGTGAAGACGTAGGTCTGGATCGCCGCCTCGCCCGGCGCCGCCCAGCCCAACCCCGCGCACAGCGCGCAGCCCGCCGCAATCCATGACCGACCGATCATTGGTCGCCCCCACCAGGATGCCGTTGTGAAACCATAAGGCGAGAGACAAACACTCCGCAACGGTCTCACCGCGGCGCGGCGTTCACCCTTCGCCCGATCTCCTGCGCGATGCGCGATTGCTCCTGCACGAAGACCGCGAACTGGTCGGGCGGCATGGCGATGCCCTGCAGACCCTGCGTGTCGAACAGCGCCAGGATCTCCGGGTCGTTCACCGCCGTCCGCATCGCGGCATGCGCCTTCTCCACGATCGGGCGCGGCGCGCCGGCCGGCATCCACAGGCCGAACCAGTTCACCACGTCGTAGCCGGCCAGCCCCTGCTCCTGCATCGTCGGCACGTCCGGCATGCCCTTCCAGCGCCGCGCGCCGGTCAGCGCGATGGCGCGGAGCCGCCCCGCCTGCACATGCTCCAGCGCGACATTCGTGCCGACGAAGAACATGTCGATGCGCCCGGCCAGCAGGTCGGTCACGCCCTCGCCTACGCCGCGATACGGCACGGAGAGGATGTCGGTCCCCGTCATCGCCTTCATCAGCTCGGCGGGGATGTGGCTGGCCGTGCCGTTGCCCGCGTTGACGTAGGTCAGCCTGCCCGGCTCACGCTTCGCCAGCGCGATCAGTTCCGCCAGGTTGGTCGCCTGCACCGAGGGATGCACCACCAGCGCCTGCCCGAAATTCTGCACGGCGAGCGTCACATGCGTGAAGTCGGCGATCGGGTCGAAGTTGACGTTGGGATTGAAGGGGGGCGTGTTGACGTGGCTCGCCGTGGTGAACAGCCATGTGTAGCCATCCGCCGGCATGCGCGCGACCTGCGCGGTGCCGACGATGCCGCCCGCGCCAGGCCGGTTCTCGATCACCACCGTCTGCCCGATCGCCGCCGAGAGTTTTGGGGCCAGCGCGCGAATGATCAGGTCCGGCGGCCCGCCCGGCGGCGAGGGAACGACGGCGCGGATCGGCCGGCTCGGGTAATCCGTGCCCTGTGCCGCCGCCGTGCCGGAAGCCAGCGCCGCCGCGCCGAGCAGCGCCGCGCGTCGCGTGAATCGAATCGTCATCGCCTGATCCCCTCTCATCCCACCTTCACCGGCCCGCCCGATGCGATGGAGGCCATGATCGCCTCCAGCACCGCCACGTTGTGCACGCCATCGCCATCCGGCAGGGCGAGCGGACGCTTCGCCAGCGCCGCCCCCGCGAAGTGGTCGAGTTCCGCGCGCTCCGTGCTGGTGTCCTCGAAGGTGATCACCTCCGGGCGCTGCTTCTTCCCGATGTCATTGCGGTCGATCAAGCAGAGCCGCAACTGCCAGGTCGGCAAATGCTCGACATCACCCACCTCGGCCCAGCCGTTCGCGCCGAACACCTGCAGCCGCCAGGTCTCGGCGGTGGCGATGACCGTGCCGAGATAGCCTGTCGCACCGGAGCGGAAGCGGAACAGCATGGAGGTCGTGTCGTCCATGCCGAAATCCTGCACCAGCCGGAAACTCTGCGCCGTCACCTGCTCGATCGGCCCGGCGAGCGAGAGCATCGCATCCACCACATGCACGCCGCGCCCGGTCATGCCGCCGGCCGGGCCTTCCTTCCGGTCGTGCCGCCAATGCCCCTTCGGGAAGCGATAGGCCGACGGCCCGCAGAAATTGCCCTCCATGTGCAGGATGCGGCCGAGCGTGCCGTCCTCGACCAGCGCCTTGATGCGCTGCAAAGCCGGCTGGAAGCGCCAGTTGTAGCCGACGGCAAGCGTCACCCCCGCCCTCGCGCAGGCCTCCGCCGCGCGCCGCGCCTCCGCGGCGTTCACGCCGAGCGGCTTCTCGGTGAAGACCGGCTTCCCCGCGGCCGCGGCGGCGACGATCTGGTCGGTGTGCTGGGTGTGCGGCGTGGCGAGCACCACCGCGTCCACTTCCGGATCGGCCAGCGCGGCTTCGTAGCTTTCCAGCATGCGCAGGCCGCGCGCGGCGGCGAAGTCGGCGGCCTTGGCGGGGGTGCGCGTCGCGGCGGCGGTGAAGCGGATGTGCTTCGCGCCCTCCGCGCAGCGGACGAGATGCTGCCCCCAGGTGCCGAGGCCGATGATGGCGGCGCGGATCATGCGTGCGGTGTGCCTGTGTTGTGTCGGCGCCATGAGACGACGATGCGGCGCGGGGTGGAAGAGGGTGGCGCTGCATCCGGCAAGTCGGTCGCGCCCCCACCCCCAACCAGCCTTCGGCCTCCGACGCCTCTGGCGCCGAAGCCCCCGCACAGCGGGGGAGTGAGCAGGGCGCGCGAATGGTCCCTCCCCTGCGAAGCGGGGGAGGGTGGTTGAGCGGAGCGAGGCCGGGTGGGGGCACGACCAGCCCCGCAGAAAACGCAAAAGAATCCCCATGCTCAGCAAAACCCACGGTTGATCTCGCGCCCCCGCCCGCCCCACCCTCGCCGCGTGTCCTCCATCGCCCGCATCCCGACTTTCGCCTTCGCCGGCATCGAAGCCGTGCCCGTCGAAGTCCAGGTGCA
The DNA here is from genome assembly GCF_003173615.1 of Falsiroseomonas bella. Classification (GTDB taxonomy): domain Bacteria; phylum Pseudomonadota; class Alphaproteobacteria; order Acetobacterales; family Acetobacteraceae; genus Falsiroseomonas; species Falsiroseomonas bella. The sequence goes on from NZ_QGNA01000003.1 coordinate 788,670, forward strand.
GATCGCCCCCGGCCTCCCCGCCTTCCTCGTCGTGGGCCTGCCCGACAAGGCCGTGGGCGAATCCCGCGAACGGGTGCGGGCTGCGCTCACCGCCATCGGCCTCTCCCTGCCGCCCAAGCGCGTGCTGGTGAATCTCGCTCCCGCCGACCTGCTGAAGGAGGGCAGCCATTTCGACCTGCCCATCGCGCTCGGCGTCCTCGCCGCGATGGAGGTCATCCCCCGCGACGCGGTCGCCGAATTCGCCGCCCTCGGCGAACTGGCGCTGGACGGCACCCTCGCCCCTGTCGCCGGCGTGCTGCCCGCCGCGATCGGCGCCGGCGCGCGCGAACTCGGCCTGGTCTGCCCCGGCCCGCAGGGCGGCGAGGCCGCCTGGGCCGGCACGGTGGAGGTGCTGGCGCCGCCCGACCTCCCTTCCCTCATCAACCACTTCGCGGGCCGCCAGCTTCTCTCGCCGCCGACGCTGCCGGATGTCGAACCGGAGCCCTGGCGCGGCGCCGACCTCGCCGAGGTGCGCGGCCAGGAATCCGCAAAGCGGGCGCTGGAGATCGCGGCGGCGGGGTCGCTGAACCTGCTGATGGTCGGCCCGCCCGGCGCCGGCAAATCCATGCTCGCCGCGCGCCTGCCCGGCCTGCTGCCCGACCTCACGCCCGCCGAGGCGCTGGACGTCTCGCTGGTCCACTCCGTCGCCGGCATGCTTTCGGGCGGCAGGCTGATCCGCCGCCCGCCCTTCCGCGACCCGCACCACTCCGCCTCCGTCCCCGCCCTGGTCGGCGGCGGGCATCGCGCGAAGCCGGGCGAGATCAGCCTGGCGCATCTCGGCGTGCTGTTCCTCGACGAATGGCCGGAATTCCCTCGCCCGGCGCTGGAGGCGCTGCGCCAGCCGATGGAGACCGGACGCACCACGATCAGCCGCGCCAATGCGCATGTCTCCTACCCCGCGCGCTTCCAGTGCATCGCGGCGATGAACCCCTGCCGCTGCGGCTATCTGGGCGACGCCACGCGCGAATGCGCCCGCGCGCCGGGCTGCGGCCAGGACTACCTGGCGCGGCTCTCCGGGCCGCTGCTCGACCGCATGGACCTGGTGATCGAGGTGCAGCCCATCCCCGCCGTGGAGCTCGCCCGCGCCCCCATCGGCGAACGCACGGAGGTCGTCGCCGCACGCGTCGCCGCCGCGCGCGAACGCGGCCGCGCCCGAGGCGGCGCCCCGCGCAACGCCGAGGCCGGCTGGGACGAGCTGCAGCCGGGCCTGGACGCGGAGGCGCTAACCCTGCTCGAGACCGCATCCGGCCGGCTGCGCCTCTCCACCCGCGGCCAGGTGCGGGCGCTGCGCGTCGCGCGGACCATCGCCGACCTGGCCGGCGAGGCCCGCATCGCCCGCGCCCATGTCGCCGAGGCTCTGGCCTTCCGCCACCGGATGCCGGGTCGTTGATTTGTTCTCACCCCAACTTTCGGATTGATTTCGTCCCACTCTCGGGACGCAGCGGCGTCCTTCTGGTGGTCTCCGGGCCAGCCGCGCCGCGTCGCGCCAAGCCAGGAGAGAGAACGAGATGCTCGCCACCAGCTGCCGGATCGCCGTCACCCGCGCCTCCGCCGCCGGCGCACCCCTCTGCTTCCGGCGCCTGAACGGGGAGGACCGCCACGCCCTGGCGGTGCATCTGCAGGAGCTCTGCGGCTGGGACCGGGTCGCGCGCTGGGGATCGCCGCGCACCGATGCCGAGATCGATGCCGAGTGCCGCGGCTTTGACTTCCGCCCGCGGCTCGGCAACGTCGTGGGCTTCGGCGCGGTGACGGGCAGCGGCCGCATCGCCGGCGCCGCACTCACCTGGCGCCTGCCGGATGGCGGCGTGACGCTTGCCGTCAGCGTCAGCGAGCCCTGGCGCCGCCGCGGCATCGCGAGCGAGCTGATGGCCTGCCTCGTGCCCGGCGGCCTGCTCGGCCTCGGCGCGAGCACCGCCGAGGTGAGCTTCGAGGCCGAAAACACCGCCATGCGCCGCCTCCTGCGCGGGCTGAAGGCGCATGTGCTGTTCGGCACCGGCCGCGCCATGGTGACGGTCTGACACCAGGGACCCCAAGGCTGGATCTGCGGCCGGCATATGCCGGCCGAGCCGCCGAATGGCGACCGCCGCGCGCCGACACGCACGAAACGCCTGCAAGGCGGGCGTTGCACGTGACACATGCGCCCGTACACCGTGTCGCGCACGACTGCGTGCTGTTCCCGCGGTGACATCGGCCGGAAGCCCGACAGGTCTAGCGTAGCGCCACCTGCAGATCCGCAGGGGGAGCAACGCATCATGGCGATCACCGCACTCTCGAGCGCCGGCCGGCTCTTCGCCTTCGGCGATTCGCGCGACAACGACATCGAGGTCGGCCGCGACGCCGCGGGCCGGCTTCTCGTCAACAACGGCGCCGTCCCGATCAAGGGCACGGTGCCCACCGTCGCCAACACCCTGCAGATCCAGGTCTTCGGCCAGGGCGGCAACGACCGGATCACGGTGAACGAGGCGAACGGCGCGCTGCCGCGCGCGACCCTGTTCGGCGGCGCGGGCGACGACACCATCACCGGCGGGTCCGGTTCGGACATGCTGTTCGGTCAGGACGGGAACGACGCCCTGCTCGGCAAGGGCGGCAACGACCTGCTCTTCGGCGGCCGCGGCGACGACACGCTCACCGGCGGCGACGGCAACGACCAGCTCTTCGGCGAGGCCGGCAACGACCTGCTGATCTGGAATCCGGGCGACGACACCGACCTGTTCGAGGGCGGCGCCGGCATCGACACGACTCAGGTCAATGGCGGGAACGGCGCGGAAGTCTTCACCGCCACCGCCAACGGCACGCGCGTGCGCTTCGACCGGCTGGATCCCGCGCCCTTCTCCCTCGACATGGGCACGGTGGAGACGCTGGTCGTCAACATGAACGGCGGCAACGACAGCTTCTCCGCCACCGGCAACCTCGCCGCGCTGATTTCCGTCACGGTGGATGGCGGCACCGGCAACGACACGATCCTTGGCTCCAACGGCACCGACCTGCTGCTCGGCGGGGATGGCAACGACTTCGTGGACGGCCAGCAGGGCAGCGACACCGCCTTCCTCGGCGCCGGAGACGACGTGTTCCAATGGGACCCGGGCGACGGCAGCGACGTGGTCGAGGGCCAGGCCGGCACCGACACGCTCCTGTTCAACGGCAGCAACGGCAACGAAGTGATGAGCCTCGCCGCCAATGGCGGCCGTGCGCTGTTCGCCCGCAACCTCGGCAACATCGTCATGGACCTCGACGATGTGGAGACGCTGACGGTCAACGCGCTGGGCGGCGCCGATACCGTCACGGTGAACGACATGACCGGCACCGATGTGACGCGCGTGAACGTCAACCTCGCCGGCACGATCGGCGGCACCGCGGGCGATGCGGCGGCGGATGTTGTGGTCGTGAATGGCGGCGGCGGCAACGACGTCGTGGACGTTTTCGGCGCCGGCGGCAGCGTCGCGGTCCTCGGCCTGGCGGCGCGGGTGGACATCACCGGCGCGGAAGGCGCGAACGATGCGCTGGTGATCAATGGCGGCGCCGGCGACGATGGCATCACCGCGACCACGCTGCCGGCAGGCGTCATCCGGCTGACCCTCGATGGCGGCGCCGGGAACGACGTGATCCTGGGCAGCCAGGGCGCGGACGTGCTGATCGGCGGCGACGGCGACGACTTCGTCTTCGGCGACAACGGCAACGACCTGGCGCTGCTCGGCGCCGGCAACGACGTGTTCCAATGGGATCCCGGCGACGGCAGCGACGTGGTGGAGGGCCAGGCCGGCGCCGACACGCTGCTGTTCTTCGGCTCCAACGCGTCGGAGACCATCAACCTCGTCGCCAATGGCGGCCGGGCGCTGTTCCTCCGCGACGTCGGGAACGTCACGATGGACCTCGACGACGTGGAGAAGGTCTCCTTCCGCGCGCTCGGCGGCGCGGACAACATCGTGCTCGGCGATCTCTCCGGCACCGATGTGACGCAGGTCGAGCTCGACCTGCGCGGCCCGAACGGCGGCGGCGACGGCGCGGCCGACACCGTGACGGTCAACGCCACGCAGGGCGCCGACACCTTCGGCGTCACCGGCGATGCCGGCGGCGTCACGGTCTTCGGACTGCCGGCGCAGACGAAGATCCTGTTCAGCGACGGCGCCAATGACCGCCTGGTGCTGAACGGGCTCGGCGGCGACGACGTGATGGACGCGAGCGGCCTCGCCGCCGGCGCGGTGACGCTCACCATGAATGGCGGGCTCGGGGCCGATGTCCTGCTCGGCTCCGCGGGCGACGACCTCATCAATGGCGGGGACGGCAACGACCTCGCCCTGATGGGCGCTGGCGACGACATTTTCGTCTGGAATCCCGGCGACGACAACGACGTGGTCGAGGGCCAGGACGGCTTCGACACCCTGCAGTTCAACGGCGCCAATGTCGCCGAGACGATCAACATCCTCGCCAATGGCGGCCGCGCGCTGTTCACCCGCGACGTCGCCAACGTGCTGATGGACCTGAACGACGTGGAGAAGATCGCCTTCAACGCGCTCGGCGGCGCCGACAACATCACCATCGGCGACCTCTCCGGCACCGACCTGACGGAGATCGCGATCAACCTCGCCGGCGCGGGCGGGGCCGGAGACGGAGCGGTGGACACCGTCACGGTCAACGCCACGAACGCCGACGACGTGATCCTCGTGGTGGGCGATGCCTCCGGCGTGTCCATCTTCGGCCTCGGCGCCACGATCCACCTCACCGGCTTCGAGGCGACGGACCGGCTGGTGGTCAACGGCCTCGGCGGCGACGACGTGATCGAGGCCTCCGGCCTTCAGGCGGTGATGCAGCTCATCGCCAATGGCGGCGAGGACGACGACGTGCTCATCGGCGGAGAGGGCGCCGACATCCTGAACGGCGATGCCGGCGACGACGTGCTGATCGGCGGCCCCGGCCTCGACGTGCTGAATGGCGGCCTGGGCGACAACATCGTGATCGCCTGACGGGACAGGCGGCGCGGTCGGCCATCCGGTTGACCGCGCCCCTGCCGCCATGGGAGGCAGCGCGCATGCAGCGCATCCGCACGCTTCCCGAATTGCGCCAGGCCAGCGCCACGCTGCGCGCCGGCGGCCGCCGCCTCGCCCTGGTGCCGACCATGGGCGCGCTGCATGAAGGGCACGTCGCGCTGGTCGAGGCCGCGCGCCGCGCCGCGGATGCCGTCGCCGTCTCGATCTTCGTGAACCCCTTGCAGTTCGGCCCCTCCGAGGATTTCGCGCGCTATCCGCGCGACGAGGAAGGCGACCTGCGCAAGCTGCGCGACGCGGGCTGCGACCTGGTCTGGCTGCCGGATGTCGCCACCATGTATCCGCCCGGCAGCGCCAGCACGATCGAGGTCGCCGGCCCCGCCGAAGGCTTCGAGGGCGAAGCACGCCCCGGCCATTTCCGCGGCGTCGCCACCGTCTGCACCAAGCTGTTCAGCCAGACCCAGGCCGATGTCGCGGTATTCGGCGAGAAGGACTGGCAGCAGCTGCAGGTGATACGTCGCGTCGTCGCCGACCTCGACCTGCCCATCGCGATCCTCGGCCATGAGACCGTGCGGGAGCAGGACGGCCTCGCCTGCTCCTCCCGCAACATCCGCCTGACGGCGGCGCAGCGCGCGATCGCGCCGCTGCTGCCCGCCACGATGCGCGACGCGCTGGCCCGCATCGCTGCCGGCGAGGCGTCCGGCCCCGTGCTGACGGAGGCAGTGCAGCGCCTGGTCGAGGCCGGCTTCGCGCCGGACTACTTCGCGCTCGTGGAGCCGGAGACGCTGCGCCCCTGGCAATCCGGCCCCGGCCGCCTGCTGGCCGCGGCGCGGCTCGGCGATGTGCGCCTGCTGGACAACATGGCGCTGGCCTGACGCGCCTACTCCACCCGGAACGCGTCCGCGATCCGCCGCACGCGGCCTTCAGCGTCCACCAGCAGCACGTCGAACCGCACCCCCGCCGTGCCATGCGCCGGGTTCGCCGCCATCCAGGCCTCGGCCGCCGCGATCAGCCGCGCGCGTTGCCGCGGGCCGAGCGCGAACGCGGCCTCCGTCAGGCTGGCCCGCGCCTTCACCTCCACGAAGGCCAGCAACCCCTCGCGCTCCGCCACCAGGTCGATCTCGCCGGCCGGGGTGCGGACGCGCTGCGCCAGCACCGCCCAGCCCTCCGCCGCCAGCGCCGCCGCCGCCTTCGCCTCCGCGTGACGGCCGCGGCGATCGGCGGCCTTCCGCAGATCCTCTCCCATGCGCATGCTGCGAGCCTGCCACGGCGACCACGGAGTCCGGAATGCGCCGCCTGCTCGCCCTGCTCGCGCTCTGCCTGATCGCCGCCTTACCGGTCGCATGGGCCGCGCAGGCGCAGCCCGCCACGCGGCACATGATCGTCGCACCCCACCCGATGGCTGCCGAAGCCGGCCTGGCCGTGCTGCGGGAAGGAGGCAGCGCCCTGGACGCCGCCATCGCCGCCGCGGTCATGCTCACCCTGGTCGAGCCGCAGTCGAGCGGCATCGGCGGCGGCGGGCTGATGCTGCATTTCGGCGCGGCGGATCGCCGCATCGAAGCCTGGGACGGGCGGGAGACGGCGCCCGCCCTCGCAAGCCCCGACCAGTTCCGCCGCCCGGACGGCCAGCCGATGCCCTTCGTCGCGGCGATGGAAAGCGGCCGCAGCGTCGGCGTGCCCGGCCTGCTGCGCATGCTGGAGCACGCGCATCGCCGCCATGGCCGCCTGCCCTGGGCGCGGCTGATGGCGCCCACGATCCAGGCCGCCGAGGCCGGCTTCCCGGTGCCGGAGCGCATGGCCGCCGCGGTCGGCGGCGCGGTCGCCGCCCTCCGGCGCGATCCCGCCGCAAGCGCCTATTTCCTCGACGCCGGCGGCGATCCCTGGCCGCCCGGCCATGTGCTGCGCAACATCGCGCTGGCTTCCACGCTGCGCGCCGTCGCGGCGGAAGGCGCCGATGCGCTCTACACGGGGCCGATCGCGGCCGAGATCGTCGCCGCCGTGCAGCGCCACCCGAACCCGGGTGCGCTGAGCCTCGCGGACCTCGCCAACTACCTCCCCCGCCTGCGCGCCGTGGTCTGCGCCCCCTATCGCGCGCGGCAGGTCTGCGGCATGGGGCCGCCGACCTCGGGCGGCGTCGCGGTGGCGCAGGTGCTGGGGATGCTCGCCCGCTTCGACCTCGCGGCGCTCGATCCCGCCGGCGAACCGGCCGCGCATCTGCTGGCCGAGGCCGGGCGCCTCGCCTTCGCCGACCGCAACCTCTACCTCGCCGATGACGATTACGTGCGCGTGCCGCTGCGCGGCCTGCTCGATCCGGCCTATGTCGCCGGCCGCGCCGCGCTGATCGACCCGGCCCGCGCCATGGCCCCGCCCGCCGCCGGCGACCCGCCCTTCCGCGAGGGCCGCGCCGCGCCGCAGGGCGCGGAGCAGGAGGCCGGCACCAGCCACATCGTTGCCTTCGACGCCTTCGGCAACGCCGTCTCCCTCACCCCAACGATCGAGGCCTCGATGGGGTCGCGGATCTTCGTGCGCGGCTTCCTGCTGAACAACCAGCTGACCGACTTCGCCTTCCTGCCGGAGCAGGAGGGCCGCCCGGTGGCCAACCGCCTGCAGCCGGGCAAGCGGCCGCGCTCCTCCACTTCCCCCACCATCGTGCTCGATGCGCTGGGGCGGCCGGAGATCCTGGCAGGCTCGGCCGGCGGGTCGCGCATCATCTTCCATGTCGCGCAGACCCTCGTCGCCATGCTGGACTGGAGCATGCCCCCGGCCCGGGCCGTGGCGCTGCCGCGCATCGGCGTCATCGGCACCGGCCCGGTGGAGCTGGAGGCCGGCACGGAGGCGGCCTCCCTCGCGCCCGCGCTGCAGGCGATGGGCCATCGCACGGATGTGCGCGCCAATGTCTCGGGCCTCTCGGTGATCCGGATCACCCCGGCCGGGCTGCTCGGCGCGCCCGACCCCCGGCGGGAGGGCGTCGCGCTCGGCGATTGATTTCATCGTCGCCGCGGTTGCGGCGCGCCGCGCGGCCATGCTGACTCCGCGTAACGCCCGCATGGAGGACCACCGCATGCCCGCCCTGCCCCGCCTGCTGCCCGCCCTGGCCCTGCTGCTCGCCGCGCTGCCCGCCGGCGCCGCGGAGGAGACGCGCGAGATCGGCTACGTGAACACCGCCATCACCAATCTCGGCCTGACGCGGAGCCACCGCGTGGTGGTGGAGCGCTTCGACGACCCGGAGGTGCGCAACGTCTCCTGCTGGATCAGCCAGGCGCGCACGGGCGGCTTCTCCGGCATGCTGGGCGTCGCCGACGACCCGGCGCGCTTCTCCCTGACCTGCGCCGCCACGGGCCCTGTGGAGCTGCGCGACGGCGCCCGCCGCGGGGAACGCGGCGAACAGGTCTTCGAGAGCAGCACCAGCCTGTTCTTCAAGGAGACGCGCGTGCACCGCTTCGTGGACGAGGAGCGGAACGCGGTGGTCTACCTCGCCTGGTCCACCAAGCTGGTGGACGGCTCGCCCTACAACGCGGTGGCGGTGGTGCCGATCCGGTAGGCAGCCGCGCTCAGCTCCGGCGCGGCATCGGGTTGGCGCCGGCCGCCTGGATCTCGTCCACCGTGCGCTCCCACGCGGCGAGGCGCTGCGGGCCGGTGGGATGCGTGCTGAGGAAGCTCGGCTGCTCGGCCCCGCCGGAGGCCTGGGCCAGGCGCACCCAGATCTGGCCCGCCTGATCCAGGTCGTAGCCGGCGCGCCGGACCATGAAGGCGGCGAGGTAGTCGGCCTCGCGCTCCTCCTCCTGAGAATAGACCAGCCGCGCGGCGCCGCCGCCGAGCTGTGCCCCGGTCTGCGCCAGCTGGTCGCCGCCCAGATAGGCCCCGATCACCGCGCCCGCGAGCGAGCCGAGCTGCGTGCGCGTGCCGGCGCGCTGGATGTGGTTCGCCAGGTGGTGGCCGTATTCATGCGCCACCACGGCGGCGAGCTCCGCATCGTTGCGCACCACCTGCAGCATCCCCGATGTGACGCCGACCACGTTGCTGTCGGTGGCGAAGGCATTCACATCCTCCGACCGGGCCAGGCCGACGCGGAAGCGGCAGGTGTTGCCCAGGTAGTCCTGGCAGAGCGGGTCGGAAGCCTCGGCGACGCGCTGCGCCACGCGGCGCAGCATGGCGACCTGTTCGGCCTCGCTGCGCTGGCTGCGCTGCAGCGGGCCGGCCGCCGCGATCGCCTGGCGCGCTTCCGCCAGTTGCGCCTCGCCCGCCTGCGGCAGGGCGTGCTGCGCGCCGCAGCCGCACAGCGCGAACCCGGTCGCAAGCAGCAGGGACCGGCGCGGCAGCGCGGCAGGCAGGCAGGCGAGACGGGATGACATGGCGACCTCCGGCGGAATGTTTGCCGTCCAGGACGCCCGGAAACGGGTCCGGTTCCCTCCGCCGCGCCACGGCCGCGGGAAGGGCCACGCCCTTCCCGCGCACCCGGATCAGGCGGCCGGCGCCACCTGCAGCTCGCTCGCCGGCGGCAGGAAGCTGCCGTCGAAGACCTGGTCCACGCTCGGCGTGCGCGGCAGCGAGAAGGTCTGCACGATGGCCTCGATCTGCTTCTGCGCGCGCGCCGGCTCGAAATGGCTGAGGCCGTGGCGCTTCACCGTGTCGCTGATCATCATCTCGTCGAAGGTGACCTGCTGGCGTTCCGTCTCGATCGCGACATCGGTCAGCGTCTCGCGCTGCTTCAGGAAGGCGATCGCCTCGGTCGGGTTGCGATAGGCCCAGATGGTGGACTGCAGGATCGCGCGGATCGCGGCGCGCGCGGCTTCGGGCCGCTCGCGCAGGAAGGTGCGCGTGGTGATCAGGCCGGAGCCGTAGAAATCCATGCCGTAGTTCTTGTAGCGGAAGATGCGCTGCTGCGGCCAATCCATTCCCAGCGCCTTCAGGCTGAGGCCGGTCGAGGTGATGAAGCCGGTGATGCCGTCCGCGCGGCGCTGCACCAGCATCGGCTCGCGCAGCTCGGGCGAGATGCTGTTCCAGCGGACCGTGTTCGCGTCGATGCCGACGGCGCGCGCGAAGACCGGGAAGATCTGCCGCCCCCCGTCGAATTCCGGCGCCGCGAGCGTCCTGCCTTCCAGCATCTTCGGCTCGGTGATCGGGCCATCGGCGCGCACGGTGCAGCAGGCGGGCGACTGGTCGTAGACGATGGCGACCGCGACCACGTCGCGCTGCGGGTTCTCCGCCATGAAGCGGATCGCGGGCGTCATGTCGCCGATGCCGATGTCGTAGGTGCCTGCCGCGACGTCGATCGGCACCCGGCCGGAGCCGTAGCCGCGCGTGATGGAGAACTCCACGCCGTTGTTGCGGAAGATGCCGTTGCGCTCGCCGGCGGCGGCGAAGCTGTAGGAGCCGTGGAACACCCAGTCCAGCGTGAAGCGCACGCGGTGCAGGCTCTGCGCCGTCACGACATTGGGCGCGCCGAGCAGCGCACCCGCGCCGAGCAGCGCCTGGCGGCGCGTGATGTTGGTCATCGGCTTCTCTCCTTCGTGTCGCCTCAGGGTTTGACCGGGACGTAGCTTTCCATCTTCCCGGGATTGAGCAGCCCGTGCGGATCCACCTCGGCCTTGAAGCCGAGCTGGTCGCCGGGCACGCGCTTGTGGCGGCTGCCCGCCTCCAGCGTGTTCACATGCGGATTGGCGACCGGGACGCCCGCCGCCTCATGCGCCGCGATGATCGCGTCCAGCCGCGCACGCGCCGCCGCGTCGTCCTCCGGCAGGCGCAGCAGATGCGCGCCGTTCGCCGCGACCGCGCCCTCGTAGAGGATGAAGCAGAGATGCATCGGCATCTCCCGCCCGCCGAAGTGGCGCCAGGACCATTCGACGCTCTCCAGAACGCGGCCGGGCGGGTTCAGCGTCTGCAGATAGGTCAGGCCGCGATCCAGCTTGCGCGCATGCAGCGTCGTGTGGCCCCAGGCGCATTCGTAGACGGGCGTGGCATCCGCATCGGCCTCCCGCGCGCGGCTTCCGGTCCAGAGCGTCACGCGCCCGTTCTGCGCTTCCATCAGCGCACGGAACTCGCGCTCCGCCTCGGCGGGCAGCATCGCGAGCAGCAGATGCGCGCCCGGCGGCGCCACCGCATCGCCCAGCACCGGCGGCAGGCCGATCGCCGCCGTGTCCTCCAGCACGTCGCAGAGCTTCGCCCCGAGGCCGCTGCGCGACAGCGCATCGCCCGCGCGCGCCGCGTCCATGAAGTGCTCGAAGGCCACCACCGCGTCGCACCAGTCGCGATGCGGCGCCAGCGGCACCTCCACCTCCGTCACGATGCCGGTGCTGCCATAGGTGCGGTTCACAAGATTGCAGTCGGCACCGCGCAGCTCCAGCACGCGCGGCGTTTCCTCCAGCGTGATCACGCGGGCGGCCTGCATGTTGCCGGGCTCCCGCAGTCCGCCCCAGAGCAGCGCGCCGATGCCGCCCGACCCGCCGCAGAAGAAGCCACCCAGCGTCGCCATGCGCTTGGTGGAGGGATGGATGCGCAACTCGCCGCCGGCCGCGATGGCCGCATCCTCCGCCGCCATCATGCGGATGCCCGCCTGCGCGCGCAGGCCGCGTTCGGGATCGGCGAAGACGAGCCGGTCGAGCCGCGTCATGTCGAGCAGCACGCCGCCCTGCTCCGGCACGCCCTGGCCATAGGTGCCGGTGCCGGCGCCGCGCAGCGTCACGGGGATGCGCAGCCGCGCGCAGGCGGCGGCGAGCGCGATCACCTCGGCCTCATCCGCCGGCAGCGCCACCACATCGGCGGATTTGCGGCGAAGCTGGCGATCCAGCAGCGGGCTGAACCAGAAGAAGTCGCGCGAGCGCTGGCGGACCAGCGCCCGATCCTCGATCAGCGCGAGGCCCGGAAGAGCGGCCTTGAGCGCGGCGATGTCATGCGGTCGGGGCGCACCGTCGGGCATGGTTCGGTGTCGCAAGAAGCCGCTCGCCGCTTCAAGCGCGCATTGCCCCTGATTTCGGCATCACCCCGCGGCACCGCACGCCTTCTCGGCAACACGCAAGAAAACATGCCCGCCTGGCAGGCAAATGCGTTTCAGACGAGAAGCAGCAGCGCCCCGCCGGCCGCCAGCGCCGCCACCGACGGCAGCGCGATGCGCAGGCCGTAGCCCCACCCCCCGATGCCCAGCGCATAGCCCGCCTTGGCGACGATGTTGCTCGCCACCGCCACCGCGATCGCCGTCGCGGCGACCGTGGCCGTCAGGCTCGCCGGCACGAGCTGCGGCACGGAGAGCGTCACTGCATCCACATCCGCGAGCCCCGTCACCGCCGCGACCACCAGCACGGCCTCCGCCCCCAGCCGCTCCGCGGCAAGCCGCGCGAGCAGCGCGACGGCCGCCAGCAGCAAGGCGAGCTTCAGCACGGCCAGCAGCTCGAAGGGATTTTCGGGCAGCGCCCCCGCCTGCCCGCGTCCGTTGCGCCGGCCCGCGAGCAGGGCCGGCAGCCCGAAGGCAAGCGCCGCGCCGCAGAGCGGCAGCCAAACCTGCCCGCCCACTACAGGCGAAACCGCCAGCGCCAGCCCGGCCGTGCGCAGGCAGGAGACGGCACCGGCCGCCAGCGCGCCCGCGGCCAGCGCCGGCACCGGCCCGCCGGCCCGCGCGGCCCGCCCGTTCGACAGCGTGACGGCGGTGGAAGAGACAAGCCCTGCCGCCGCGCCCGCCAGCAGCAGCCCGCGTTCCGCGCCCACCAGCCGCACCGCCAGGTAGCCCGCGAAGGACACCGCCGCGAGCACGATGGCCAGCCGCCAGACCTGCGCCGGATTGACGCCGCCGAGCGCCGCGATCGGCGCATCCGGCACCAGCGGCAACGCGACCAGCGTCATGGACAGCAGCAGGATCGCGCTGCGCATCTCGGCCCAGGTGATGCGCGCCACCAGGCCGTGCAGGGACTCGCGGCTGGCCAGGATCGCGGTCAGCGCAACGGCCGCCGCCCCGGCCGCCGCCGTCTCGCCGAAGGCCGCGAGCGCGCCGAGCGCCACGGTCGCGATGGCGGCCACCACGGTGGTGGCGCTGAAGCTGCCATCGGCCGCAGCCTCACGCAGCGCGAAGGGCAGCACGGCGCCAAGCGCGGCGAGGATCGCGCCGGCCAGGACCAGCCCCTGCGCCGCGCCCGAAAGCTCCGAAGCGAGGATCCCGGCGACGCCGCCGAACAGGCCGAGCGTACCGAAGGTGCGCACCCCGGCCGTGCGATGGCCCGCCGCCGCATCGCGCTCCCGCCAATGGCGCTCCACGCCGACCAGCAGCCCGATGGCCAGCGCGATGCCGAGGCGCTGGAGGATGGCGTCATGCTCCATGCCGGAAGTCTGATCCTCCGGCCGGGTTACGCAAGCGGCGTGTTGTCAGCCCACCGGCGGCGTCGTCGCACCTTCGCCGAGCTGACGCGTCATCAGCACGCTGTCCACCCAGCGGTCGAACTTCCACCCCACCGCGGGCAGGGTTCCCACCATGGTGAAGCCGCAGGCCTTGTGCAGGCCGATGGAGGGCGCATTCGCGCTGTCGCCGATCACCGCCACCATCAGCCGCAGCCCCTGCGCCGCGCAGCGCGCGATCAACGCCTCCAGCAGCGCGCGGCCGATGCCGCCGCGGTTCGCGTCCTTGTGGACATAGACCGAGTTCTCGCAGGAGAAGCGATAGGCCGGCCGCGTGCGCCAGTGCGAGGCATAGGCATAGCCCAGCACGCGCCCGCCCTCCCCTTCCGCCACGATGTAGGGGAAGCCGGCGGCGAGCACGGCCTCGCGCCGCTTCGCCATCTCGGCCACATCGGGCGGCGAAAGCTCGAAGCTGGCCAGGCCCGTCGAGACCCAGTGACCGTAGATCGCGGCGATCGCCGGAATGTCCTCGGCGCGGCTGTCGCGAAGCGTGATGCCGGACATGGCCTCAGCCGAATCCCTTGCCGGCCTTGCGATACGCCTCGCGCGGCGGCGCGAAGATGTCGAGCACCTTGCAGCCCTCGGGCCCGGCCCGCATCGTGTGCGGCACGCCGCCCGGCGTGCGCCAGAAATCGCCCTTCCGCACGGCGATCTCCTCGCCGCCCTGGAAGCGGATGGCGCTGCCTTCCAGCAGCACACCCCATTGCTCCTCCGGATGGTCATGCATCGTGCCCATCGCGCCCGGCGCGATGGTGACCACCGAGAGCATCGCATGCTCGCCCGGGAAGATGCGCGTGGTCAGGCCCGGCGCGAGTTCGCGGAACAGGCCCTGCGTCTCGTCGAACAGGTGGTGGAACTCGTCGCGCTGGCTCATCTCGTTCTCTCTCACCCCACAAACGGGTCGCGCAGCACGATGGTGTCGTCGCGCTCCGGGCTCGTCGAAAGCAGCACGACCGGCGCCTCCACCAGCTCCTCGATGCGGCGGATGTATTTCACCGCCTCGGCCGGCAGCTCGGCATAGCTGCGCGCGCCGCGCGTCGAGCCGGACCAGCCTTCCATGTCCTCGAAGATCGGCTCCGCGGCCGCCTGGGCGGCGACGCCGGCGGGGAGGCGCTTCATGGTCTCGCCGGCCACCCGGTAGCCGGTGCAGATCCGCAGCTTCGGCAGCCCGTCCAGCACGTCGAGCTTGGTCAGCACCAGGCCATCCACGCCGCCCACCTTCACCGCCTGGCGCACCATCGCCGCGTCGAACCAGCCACAGCGCCGCGGGCGCCCCGTGACGGTGCCGAACTCATGCCCGCGCTCGCCCAGCAGCTTGCCGGTGTCGTCGAACAGCTCGGTCGGGAAGGGCCCCGAGCCCACGCGCGTCGCATACGCCTTGGCGATGCCGAGCACGTAGCCGATGCGCCCCGGCCCGACGCCCGCGCCCGCCGCCGCGTTGCCCGCCACGGTGTTGGACGACGTCACATAGGGATAGGTGCCGTGGTCCACATCCAGCATCACCGCCTGCGCGCCTTCGAACAGCACGCGCTTGCCGCTGCGCGCGGCCTCGTCCAGGCGTTCCCACACCGGCTCCGCGAAGGGCAGCAGCTTCGGCGCCAGTTCCAGCAGCCGGTCCAGCAGCGCCTGCTTCTCGAAGGTCTCGGCGCCGAGACCCTTCAGCAGCGTGTTGTGGTGCAGCAGCAATTCGTCCAGCTTGCGCGAGAGGACCTCCGGCTCCGCCAGGTCGCACAGGCGCACGGCGCGGCGCGCCACCTTGTCCTCGTACGCCGGGCCGATGCCGCGCCCCGTCGTGCCGATCTTGCCCTCGCCGCGCGCCGCCTCCCGCGCCTTGTCCAGCGCCGGATGCAGGGGCAGGATCAGCGGCACGTTCTCCGCGATCCGCAGATTCTCGGGCGTCACCCGCAACCCCTGCGCGCCGACCTTCTCGATCTCGCTCAGCAGGTGCTCGGGGTCCAGCACCACGCCGTTGCCGATGACGCCGAGCTTGCCGCGCACGACGCCAGAGGGCAGCAGCGACAGCTTGTAGGTCTGGCTGCCCACCACGAGCGTATGGCCGGCATTGTGCCCGCCCTGGAAGCGCACCACGACATCGGCGCGGCTGGCCAGCCAGTCCACCACCTTGCCCTTGCCCTCGTCGCCCCACTGGGCGCCGATCACGGCGACATTGGCCATGGGCCTTACTCCTTCAGGGCGCGCGGCGTGCCGGCCGCGTCGAGGATATGGGTGCAGCGCAGGCTCTGGGCCGTGTCCGCCGGCGAAAGCTGCGCGACGGTCGCCATGCCCTTCGCGCGCAACGCGCGGGCCAGGGCGGGATCGGTGCCGAACGCAAGAAAGACGCGCGGGCGCGGCGGCGCGGGCGGCACGCCGCGCAGCAGCGCGTCGGGATAGAGCGTCATGCCCGTCGCGCATTCCTCGCCCGACATGTAGCGCCCGCCGCGCGCGATCTCGCCGGTGGCGCCGGCGCCGAAGACCGTGAAGGCGACGCCGGTGTGGTAGCGGAAGCCGCGGAACTCCACCGGATCGAGCGTGATGCGCAGCCCCGGCGCGCGGGCGCGCAGCGCCGCGATCACGGCACCCGCATTGTCCGCGATGGCGCGCGCCGCCGGCGGCAGCGCGGCATCCTCGAGCGCCGCGAGCGCGCCCTCCGCGGGGCCTGCGGCCGCGAGCAGCCCGGGCAGCACATGCGCCGCCTCCCCGGCCTCGCGCACCAGCGCCTGCACCGCGGCGGCGTCCTTGCGGTCCAGCGCGCGCGCCAGCCGCCGCCGCGCCTCCCCCTCCACCCCCGCGGCGTCGAGCAGCGCGGGGGAGAGGCGCGGCAGGGTGATGTCCAGCGTCGGGTCGGCGATGCCGATGGCTGCCAGCGCCTCGGCCGCCACCGCCGCGACCTCGGCATCGGCTTCCGGCAGGTCCGGCCCGATCAGCTCGATGCCCGCCTGGGGAAGCTGCCGCGCGGGGGCGAGCTGCGTGCCGCGCACCCGTAGCACCTGCCCGGCATAGGACAGGCGCAGCGGGCGGGGCGTCCGCGCCAGGCGCGTCGCCGCGATGCGGGCGACCTGCGGCGTGGTGTCGGCGCGCAACCCCATCATGCGCTGGCTGACGGGGTCCATCAGCCGGAAGGTCTGGTCGGCCAGGGCCGCGCCCGATCCGGCGAACAGGCTGTCCTCGAATTCCAGCAGCGGCGGCTTCACCCGCTCGTATCCGTGCCGCCCGAACACCGCGACCATCGCCTCCACCAGCGCGGCCTCGCGCTCGGCCTCGGGCGGCAGCAGGTCGGAGAGGCCGGCGGGCAGCAGGGCCGGGCTGGGCGGATCATCGGTCATGACGACGCGGAGGGATGCCAGCCGGGGCGGCGGGGAGCAAGCCGAAGGGGAAGCGGGGGAGATCCGCCCAGGCTGCAACCGATGGTCTGTTGCCTTTCACCCCCCCCCGCATACAATGCGCACTCGCATCGATCATGTCTGGCCGAAGGCAAGGGGAAGAGTTTTGGGCACGCCGGAGGACGATCTGCTGGAAGGCGGCGAGGGTGGTGAGTCCCTCGCGGGCTTCGCCGGCGCCGACACGATCCTCGGCGGCGGCGGCGACGATACCGTCCAGGGCGGCCCCGGCTTCGACGTGCTGGATGGCGGGCCGGGTCGCGATCTCCTTAGCTACGAGGATGCGCCGCATGGCGTCCAGATCGGCCTCTACCGCGGGGCGCCGGCCTATGGTGACGGCCGCGACGAGATCGTGCTCGGCGGCTACTGGGGCGAACTGACCTTCGAGGACCTCCGCGGCTCCGCCTTCGACGATAGGCTCACCGGCAACCGCTTCGCCAATCTCATCGAAGGCGGCGCGGGCGACGACACGATCAGCGGCGCGGGCGGCACAGACACGCTGTTCGGCGGCGCCGGGGCCGACAACATCGGCGCTTCCATCGAGGCGGCGACGCTGACCGGCGGCGAGGGCGCGGACACCTTCCGGCTGGCAACCGGCGCGCCGGACCCTCTTCTCGGCATGCCGCGCATCACGGACTTCTCGCGCGCGGAAGGCGACCGGCTGCGTATCGTGGAGCGCACCGCGGAGGCGGAGCCCTACGTCTCTCCCCCCGGCTGGTCCACCGGCGGCGGTTTCGTCAACAGCATCGTTCCCTACTCCATTTCAGCCTTCCCGCACGGCGGCTGGGTGTGGATCGGCACCCTCGAGGGCAGCGCACCCACCATGGGCATGCGGCTGCTGGCCGCGGAATATGACATCATTGGCTGGCACGCAGGCTGGCTGCCGGACCCGGCAGGCGGTGGCTGGGTGCTGCTCGACCGGGACGGCGATGGCGTCTTCGGCGCCCGCGACCGGGTCATCCGCTTCGACGGAGCGCCGGGCTTCGCGATCGGCGCCGACGACTTCCCCGATCTCCGCTTCTCGGCGCAGCGAGCCGGGCCGGCTGGGGAGCGCCTGGTCGGCAGCGACATCATCGTGCCAGCAGACAATCCCGGTTTCGACCCCGTCCTGCCGGCCACCGACATCCTGCTTGGCGGTGCCGGCAACGACACGCTGATCGGCCTCGACGGCGCGGATTTTCTCGCCGACGGGAAAGGCGCCGACATCATGATCGGTGGCGCGGGCGGCGACACCTATGTCGTGGACGATCCCGGCGACATCGTTTCCGAGAAGCCGGACACCGAGCCCTTCTACATCCTGGACGACTTCGACACCGTCATCGTGTCCTTCAGCTACCGACTGCCGCGCAATGTCGAGACCTTGATCCTGCGTGAAAGCGCAGAGGCGATCAAAGGCACCGGCAACGACGGCATGAACTTCCTGTTCGGGAACAGCCTCGACAACCGGCTGATGGGCAGGGGGGGCTTCGACCAGCTGGACGGCGGGGCCGGGAACGACAGCCTGTTCGGCGAGGCAGGCAACGACGTCCTGTACGGCGGCGGCGGCAATGACCGCCTCGCCGGCGGCGACGGCAACGACACCGTCCGCGGGGAGGAAGGCGCAGATCGCCTGATTGGCGGCAACGGCAACGACAGCCTGATCGGCGGGGCCGGTCCGGACACGCTCGTTGGCGGCGCAGGCGCGGACACGCTGCGCGGTGGCGAAGATGATCTGGATGATGACAGCGTCGACCGGCTGTTCGGCGACCAGGGCGACGATTTCTACATCGTCGAGGCGTCAGGCACGCGAATCCTCGAATTTGCGGGCTTCGGCGCCGACACGATCCTGGCCGACCTCGGCGAGCCCACCGTCTTCCGCATCCCGGACCATGTCGAGGGCCTGATCCTCGGCTGGCGCGTCGGCACGGGGATCGGCAATAGCGCCGACAACATCATCGAGGGGAGTTTGCGGGCAGACCGGCTGGAGGGCATGAGCGGCCAGGACACGCTGATCGGCGGCGGCGGCGCGGACACCCTCGTCGGCGGCGACCGGGCCGACCTGTTCGTCATGACACTCCATGGCGGCGCCGACGTCATCCTCGACTTCCAGCCCGGCGTGGACCGCATCCGCTATGCGGCGGTCGATCCGCGCCTCGTGGATTTCGCCGATGTGCGGGCCGTCCTCACGGACACGGCCGAGGGCGTGCGCATCGGCAGCGTGTATTTCGGCGCGCCCACGCTCCTGCTCACGAGCGTCAGCGCCGCGAGCCTGACCGAAGGCGATTTCCTGTTCGGCTGACGGCCGCCCTCACGCCACGAAGACGTCGAACTCCGCGCGCTGACCGCCATCCACGGGCGTCACGCGCGCCATCAGCAGCGCGCGGCTTTCGGGCGCAACGCGCCGCAGCAGCCCGTCCGTCTCGTTGCGCGGCTCGCCCGGGAAATAGACCTGCGTGGTCAGCCCCGCCCCGCCGCCCGCCGGCTGCGCGCGCAGATGGATGTGCGGGGTGCGGCCGGGATAGAGGCCGGGGCGGATCGTGCGGAAGGCGTAGCGCCCCGCGCCGTCGGCCACGGCGCGGCCATAGCCCTGGAAGCCGGAATCGCGCTGCGCCTGGCGCGGGTCGCGGGGATGCAGGTAGATGCCCTGCGCATCCGCCTGCCAGATCTCGATCACGGCGCCCGCCAGCCCGGAACCATCCGCGCTGCGCACGACGCCGGTCAGCAGCAGCGGGATGCCGCGCGCCGGCGCGGCCTGCCCCGCCACGCGCAGCAGGTCGGCATCGGCGTCCGCGGGGATCGCGGCCGGGTAGTAGGGCCCCTCCGCCTGGCGCGGCGTGCGCAGCCCCTGGGCCTGGGCGGGCAGCGCGGCCAGCGCCGGCATGACCAGCAGGGAACGGCGCAGCAGGGCGGGGCGCGAGAGAATCATGCCGGCATCTGCCGTGCCGCGGCACGCCAGGGCAAGTGACGAAACGTGGCGCCATGTCGGCGGGCAACCCGCGGCGCGGCGGCGTGCTATGGTTGCGCGATGAAGCGACGCCTTCTTCCCCTGCTGCTCCTGCTCGGCGCCTGCTCGGTGGATCCGACGACGGGCTACCTGTTCGGCATCGGCGATCCGGTGCGCGGCGCGGCGCTGTCGGCGCCGGTGCGGCTTGGCAACACCGCGCACCTCGCGGGCGATCCTGTGGCGGCGGCGCGCGGCGTGATCCTGCTGGAGTTCATCGACGACTCCTTCCGCACGGACCCGCTCTACATGCACGACGTCTCGCCGGCGAACCAGCAGATCATCCGCCGCGGTCGGGACGAGATGCGCGCGGCCGTCGGCATCGCGCCGAACGCGCCCGCCGGCCCGCTGATGGCGCAGCTGCGCGACTTCGCGAATGCGCTGGAAGCCGGCAGCCTCGCCCGCGCGGAGGCGGCGCTCAGCGGCCCGATGTTCCCCCTCGGCGCGGAGGCCACGTTGCAGCGGCTGCGCACCCTGCCCCGGCTGCCGCGCGTGAGCGAGGCAGCCGGCGCGGCGGCCAACGAGATCAACCGCCTCGACAGCCGCCGCAGCACGATCGGCGGCTGACGCCGCCGCCGTTCAGAAGGCCAGCGGCACCGCGCGCACCACCAGCGGCAGCCCGCGCACCGTCTCCAGCACGCCGGCCGGCAACGGGCCGTCCAGCCCGACCAGGCAGATCGCATCGCCCCCAGGTGCGGTGCGGCCGAGATGGAAGGTGGCGATGTTCACCCCCGCTTCCGACAGCGTCATGCCGAAGCGGCCGATGAATCCCGGCCTGTCCTGGTTCGTCACGTAGAGCATGTGCGGCGCGAAATCGGCCTCCACCGCGATGCCCTTGATCTCCACCAGGCGCGGCTTGCCGGTTCCGACCAGCGTGCCCGTCACGCTGCGCGGCCCGCCTTCCGTCACGACCGTGACGCGCAACAGCGTGACATAGTCGCCGCTGCGCTCATGCACCGTCTCCGCCACCTCGATGCCGCGTTGCTGCGCGAGCACAGGGGCGTTGACCATGTTCACCGCGCCCGAGATCGGCGTCAGCACGCCGGCCAGCGCCGCGGCCGTCAGCGGCCGCCGGTTCAGCTCCGCCGCCTGGCCTTCGTATTCCACGCGGATCGCCTTGATCGAGGCGTCCTGCGCCACCGTCAGCTGCCCGGCCATGGAGCCAAGCAGCCGCGCGAGTTCCATATAGGGCTTGAGGCGCGGCGCTTCCTCCGCCGTCACGGACGGCATGTTGATGGCGTTGGAGACGGCGCCGGTGAGCAGAAAATCCGACATCTGCTCGGCGACCTGCAGCGCGACATTCTCCTGCGCCTCGGTCGTCGCCGCGCCGAGATGCGGCGTGCAGACCACGTTCTCCAGCGTGAAGAGCGGGCTGTCGGTGGCGGGCTCCGTCTCGAACACATCCAGCGCGGCGCCGGCCAGGTGTCCGGACTGCAGCGCCTCGAACAACGCCTGCTCGTCCACCAGCCCGCCGCGGGCGCAGTTGATCAGCCGCGCCCCCTTCTTCATGGCGAAGATCCGCTCGCGCGAGAGGATGTTCCGCGTCTGCTCGGTATAGGGTGCGTGCAGCGTGATGATGTCGGCGCGCGCGATCAGCGCGTCCAGCTCCACCTTCTCCACGCCGAGCTCGACCGCCCGCTTCTCCGACAGGAAGGGATCGAAGGCGATCACCTTCATGCGCAGCCCGTTGGCGCGGTCCGCGACGATCGAGCCGATGTTGCCGCAGCCGACGAGTCCCAGCGTCTTGCCCGTCAGCTCCACGCCCATGAAGCGGTTCTTCTCCCACTTCCCGGCCTTGGTGGAGGCCGATGCCTCCGGGATCTGGCGCGCCAGAGCGAACATCATCGCAATGGCGTGCTCGGCGGTGGTGATCGCGTTGCCGAAGGGCGTGTTCATCACCACGACGCCGCGCGCGGTGGCGCTGGTGATGTCGACGTTGTCCACGCCGATGCCGGCGCGACCGACCACGCGCAGCCTCGGCGCGGCCTCGATCAGCTCGCGCGTGACCTTCGTCGCGCTGCGCACCGCGAGGCCATCGTATTCGCCGATGATCTCCCGGATTTCCGCGGGCTTCAGGCCGGGCTTGAAGTCCACATCCAGGCCGCGGTCCCGGAAGATCTGGACGGCGGCGGGCGAGAGCTTGTCGGAGATGAGGACGCGCGGCATCAGGCAGCCACCTTCTGCTCGGCCTCGACGCGGGAAAACGCCCAGTCGAGCCAGGGGAGCAGCGCGGCGATGTCGGCGGTCTCCACCGTGGCGCCGCCCCAGATGCGCAGGCCCGGCGGCGCATCGCGATAGGCTGCGGCGTCCAGCGCCACGCCTTCCTTCTCCAGGATGGAAGACAGCTTCTTCGCCGCGGCGGCCTGCCCCTCGGCATCCAGCGCGGTGAACCAAGGCGCGACGATCTTCAGGCAGATCGAGGTGCAGGAGCGCGTGGCCGGAACCTCCGCGAGGAAGTCCACCCAGGGCGTCTTAGCCACCCAGGCGGCGATAGCGGCCAGGTTGCCCTCGCTGCGCGCGACCAGGCCCTTCAGCCCGCCCACGCCTTCCGCCCAGCGCAGCCCGTCCAGCGCATCCTCGACGCAGAGCATGGACGGCGTGTTGATCGTCTCGCCCTTGAAGATCCCTTCGTTGATCTTCCCGTCCTTGGTCATCCGGAAGATCTTCGGCATCGGCCAGGTCGGCTTGTAGGACTCGAGCCGCGCCACCGCGCGCGGCGACAGCGCCAGCATCCCATGCGCCGCCTCGCCCCCGAGCACCTTCTGCCAGGACCAGGTCACGACATCGAGCTTGTGCCAGGGCAGGTCCATCGCGAAGGCCGCGCTCGTCGCGTCGCAGATCGCGAGCCCCTCGCGGTCGTCGCGGATGAAGTCGGCATCCGGCAGCCGCACACCGCTCGTCGTGCCGTTCCACACGAAGACCACGTCCCGATCCGGCGAGACCTGCGCGAGATCCGGCAGCTTGCCGTAGCCGGCGGAGATCACCTTCGCATCGGCAAGCTTGAGCTGCTTCGTGACATCCGTCGCCCAGTCCTTCGAGAAGCTCTCCCAGGCCAGGATGTCCACACCCCTGGACCCCAGCAACGACCAGAGCGCCATCTCCACCGCGCCGGTGTCGGAGGCCGGCACGATGCCGAGCCGCCAATCGGCCGGCATGCCGAGGATCGCCTTCGATCGCTCGATCACCTCGACCAGTTTGGCCTTGGGATCCTTGGCCCGATGACTGCGCCCGAGCAGCGCGCCGGAAAGCGCCTCCAGCGTCCAGCCGGGACGCTTGGCGCAGGGACCGGAGGAGAAACGGGGATTGGCCGGACGGATGTCCGGTTTCGCGTGCGACATATGAAGCTCCCTTCCAGAAGCTGATGCGCCCCGGTGGGGGGGCGTGGCCCGCCGCGAGGCTTAGCCGCCTGCCTCCCGTGCCGCAAGCGGCTGCGTCCGCCGCAACCCATCCGCTTGCACCCCGTTATGGCGGGGAACGCGACGCCCGGAGGAACGGACGACCGGGCCCCGGCAGCGACGCCCATGCGGTGCGTCGCCAGTCACCCCAAGCGGAAGGAAGAAGGCTTCATGCTGACCTGGGCCATCATCGCCCTCGTGATCGCGCTGATTGCCGGCGCGCTGGGCTTCACCGGCGTCGCCGCGGCGGCCGGCAGCGTCGCCAAGATCCTGTTCGGCCTCTTCCTGGCGATCGCGATCATCCTGTTCCTGCTGAGCCTGTTCGCCGTCGCGTGACGGCTGCGCATCACTCCGGGCGGTAGAAGGCGCCGGCGCGCGCCGCCAGCGCGGTGCGCCATGTCACCCAGCCGGTCAGCAGCGTCGCGAAGGCCAGCGCGGGCCAGCAGAGCCAGGGCGGGAAGCGCAGCGTCATCAGCATGATGGCGAAGGCCGCTGAGGGGAAGGTCGTGCCCCACCAGGCCATGCCGAAGGGGATCCGCGCGATCTCCCCGGCCATGGCGAGCAGCACGGCCACCAGCAGCAGCGCGACGCCTGCCAGCGCCAGGGCGGGGCCGAAGGGAGTGCCGGTGAGCGCCGCCACCGCCACCGCGCCGACGGCCGGCGGCGCCACCAGGATCACCAGGCTCGGCACCAGCGGCAGCGGCAGCGCCGGGCCGGCGAACAGGCGGTAGAGCAGCAGCGGCAGCACCGCCAGCCACAGCAGCAGCCCGATGCCGAACATCATCCAGGACATGTGATGGAAGCCCATCGCCACGCCGAAGACCGGCGCGAGGATGTTGCCCACGAGCGGAATCAGCAGCGGCGGCGCGATCATCGCCGGATCGCCCCGCCCGCTCAGCACGCGACGCAGCAGCAGCATCGCGACCAGCAGATGCACCGCCACCGCGATGCTCCACAGCGCCGCGCCGAGGCCCGGCGCATGCGGGAAGGCCGCGGCGGCGAGGATCATCAGCCCGATCGTCGGCGCCGCGGCGAAGGAGACGCGGACGGGATGCCCGATCTCCTCGATCACCGATTCCGGGTGGTGCAGCAGCCGCGCGACCTGCAGCGCGACCACGCCGATCCAGACCAGCGCCGTCAGCAGCAGCAGCGCCTCCCCGATCGCCGCGGGCGCGCCAAGCAGCGCATGCGCCTGCCGCCAGGCGAGGCCGACGCCGCCAAGGCCCATCGGCATCGCCAGCAGCGGCAGCGGCAGATGCGCGAGCGTCGGCCGCGATGCGGCGTGGGTCATGGCCGTCAAAGGAACGCCTCGCCTTCCATGACCTTCACGCAGCCGCCGCCGACGGTGGAGCGGATGCCGTCGGCCGCGCGATGCGCGGTGCTGCGCAGCAGGCTCGGCCGCCCCATCTCGACGCCCTGCACGATGTCCCAGGCACCGCGGTCCGCGCCCGAGAGATGCAGGAGCGTCGCGGCGAGCGCGACCGCCGCGCTGCCCGTCGCCGCATCCTCCTTCACGCCGAGCCCGCCGCCGAACATGCGCGCGCGCAGAGCCGCGCCATCGCGGGCATAGAGATAGATCGCCAGCCGCTTCGCCACCTGCGGCATCGCGGCCATCACGCGCTGGAACTCGGCATCCGCGGGCGCCGCGCGGGTCAGCGCATCCGGCGTCACCTCCATCAGCACGAAGGGATTGCCGACCGAGGCGACGACCGGTCGGTGGTTTTCGGTCACCACCTCCCAGGGCTCGAGGCCGGCGCAGGGCGCAAGCTGCACGGGCGTGAACTCCGCGCCGAGCGAGAGCGGCTGCGGCGCCGCGATGTCGGCCTGCGTCACGGCGCCCGCGGCGTCGCGCGCGATGCGGATCTCGACGCGGCCCGCGATCTCCTCGAAGCGCAGCAGGTCACCGCCTCTTTCGGACGCGATCACGTAGCCGGTGCCGACATTCGGATGACCGGCGAAGGGCATCTCCACCTTCGGCGTGAAGATGCGCACCCGCGCGGTGTTTTCCGCGCGTTCCGGGGGCAGCACGAAGGTCGTCTCGCTGAGGTTGAACTCGGCGGCCAGCGCCTGCATCTCGGCGTCGCTCATCCCCCGCGCATCGGGAAAGACGGCCAGCGGGTTGCCGCCGAAGCGCGTGTCGGTGAACACGTCCAGCGTGACGAAGCGGTACTTTCTCACGACAGGCCCTCGACGCGGGAAGGATCCACGGTGACGCCATGGCCGAGCGGACCATGCCCGGCGCCGAAGCCCGGCGCGGCCAGCATCGCCGCGCGCACATAGGCACGCGCGCGGATCACCGCGTCGCGCAGCGCCATGCCCTGCGCCAGGCCGCAGGCCAACGCGGACGCCAGGGTGCAGCCCGTACCATGGGTGTGCCGCGTCTCGAGCCGCGCGCTCTCGAAAACTTCCGTGCCGTCCTGCGTCGCGAGCAGGTCGGTCAGCACCGCGCCGCTGCCATGCCCGCCCTTCAGCAGCACCGCGCGCACGCCCATCGCCAGCAGCGTCTCCGCCGCCCGATGCATCCCCGCCACATCGCCGATGGCGACGCCCGACAGCGCCTCCGCTTCGGGGATGTTCGGCGTGATCACGGCGACCATCGGCAGCACGCGCGCGCGCAACGTCGCCACCGCTTCGGGTGCGAGCAGCGGATGCCCGCCCTTCGCCACCATCACCGGATCGGCGACCAGCGGGATGCCCGGCCCGAATTCCGCCAGCGCGTCGCACACCGCGTCGATCGTCGCGCTGTCGGCCAGCATGCCGGTCTTGATCGCATCCGCGCCGAGGTCCTGCAGCACCACGCGGATCTGCAGCCGGATGAAGTCGGGCGGCACGCCCATCACGCCATGCACGCCGAGCGTGTTCTGCGCGGTCAGCGCGGTGATCGCCGTCATCGCGAAGCCGCCGAGCGCCGTCACGGCCTTGATGTCCGCCTGGATGCCCGCCCCGCCGCCGGAATCCGATCCGGCGCAGACGAGAACCCTCCCGGAAGGAGCCATCACTCCGCCGCTTGCACCTTGCGCGCCGCGCCCGCGGCGGCGGCCCGCGCTCGGATCAGCGCGGCCAGATCGTCCACCGTCGCCTGCATCTCCGCCTGGTCCTCCGCCTCCGCCATCACGCGGATCAGCGGCTCCGTCCCGCTGGCGCGCACCAGCACGCGGCCGCGGCTGCCGAGCTTCGCGCCCGCCGCCTCGATCGCCTGCTGCACCTCGGCATCGCCGAGCGGCGAGGCGCCAGCATAGCGGATGTTCACGAGCTTCTGCGGCAGCGGATCGAAGCGACGGCAAACCTCGCTTGCCGGGCGCTCCTCCTCCACCAGCAGCGCCAGCACCTGCAGCGCCGCGACCAGCCCGTCGCCGGTCGTGGCAAAGTCCGACAGGATCATGTGGCCGGACTGCTCGCCGCCCAGGTTGCAGCCCGTCTCGCGCATCACCTCGGCCACGTAGCGGTCGCCCACCTTGGCGCGATGCAGCGCGAGGCCCATGCCCTGCAGGTGCCGCTCCAGCCCCAAATTGGACATCACGGTCGCCGCGATGCCGCCGCCGCGCAGCCTGCCGTCGCGGTGCCAGGAGCCGGCGATGAGCGCCAGGATCTGGTCGCCATCCACGATGCGCCCCAGCTCGTCGGACAGCACCAGCCGATCGGCGTCGCCATCCAGGGCGATGCCGAGATCCGCGCGCCGCTCCTTCACCAGCTCCGCCAGCTTCTGCGGCGCCGTCGCCCCGCATTCGCGGTTGATGTTGAGCCCGTCCGGCGCGACGGCGACCGAGACCACCTCCGCGCCCAGCTCCCACAGCACGGTCGGCGCCACCTTGTAGGCGGCGCCGTTCGCGCAATCGAGCACGATGCGCTTGCCCTCCAGGCTGCGCCCCTTCGGGAAGGTGGATTTCGCCGCCTCGATGTAGCGGCCCGGCGCGTCCTCGATCCGGCTCGCGCGGCCGAGCTTGCCCGGCGAGGCCATGTTGTCCGCCAGGTCCGGCGCGCCCATCAGCGCCTCGATCTGCGCCTCCTCGGCATCCGAGAGCTTCAGCCCGTCCGGCCCGAACAGCTTGATGCCGTTGTCCTCATAGGGGTTGTGGGAGGCCGAGATCATCACGCCGAGATCGGCGCGCAGGCTCCGCGTCAGCAACGCGATCGCCGGCGTCGGCAGCGGCCCGACGATCATCACGTCCATGCCCGCGCCGATGAATCCCGCCGTCAGCGCCGGCTCGATCATGTAGCCCGACAGGCGCGTATCCTTGCCGATCACCACGCGGTGACGGTGGTTGCCGCGGTTGAAGAACCGGCCCGCCGCCTGGCCCAGGCGGAGCGCGGTCGCCGCATCCATGGGCGGGCGGTTGGCCGTGCCCCGGATGCCGTCGGTGCCGAAGAGCTTGCGGGCGGGCGTCGTCATGGCGGGCTGATTATTCCTCCTCCGCCTCCGCGTCCACCGGCGGCGCGGCCCCCGCCTCGCAAGCGGCCGCGACCCGCAGGGCCTGCACCGTCTCCGCCACGTCATGCACGCGCAGCACCGCCGCGCCGCGCTCCGCGGCCGCGAGCGCCACCGCGAGGCTGCCGGCCAGCCGGCGCTCCGCCGAGGCCACGCCCGACAGTTCCCCGATGAAGCGCTTGCGGCTGGCGCCGAACACCACCGGGCAGCCGATCCCGGCCAGGATCGGCAGGCGCTCGATCAGCGCCAGGTTCTCGGGCGTGCGCTTGCCGAAGCCAATGCCGGGGTCCACGGCGATGCGGCCGCGGGGGATGCCCTGCGCCTCGGCCCAGGCGACGCGGGCGGCCAGGAACTCCGCGACCTCCAGGGCCGCATCCTCGTAGCGGATGTCGTCCTGCATGGTGCGCGGGTCGTCGCCCAGCATGTGCATCAGGATCACCGCGGCCTCGCTCTCCGCGACCACCCGCGCCGCCTCCGGATCATGCCGAAGGGCAGAGACGTCGTTCACGATCTCCGCCCCCGCCTCCAGCGCGGCGCGCATGGTCGCGGCATTGCGCGTGTCCACGCTGACGGTCGCGGCCTTCGCGAGTTCCCTGATCACCGGCAGGATGCGCCGCTGCTCCTCCTCCGGCGTCACCGGCTCGGCGCCGGGCCGGGTGCTCTCGCCGCCGATATCGAGGATGTCCGCGCCCGCCTCCAGCATGGCATGGCCGACGGCGATGGCGCGCGACGGGTCCAGATGCCGCCCGCCATCGGAGAAGCTGTCCGGCGTGACATTCACCACGCCCATCACCAGCGGCCGTCCGGACGGCAGGCCGGCGAAGGGCGGCAGCGCCCTGGTCAGCGCCATCACATGCTGCTGCCAATCCGCCGGCACATCGGCCAGCGCCAGCGCCCCCTCCGGGGCGCCCGCGCCGAGCAGCCGCACCATGGTGAAGGCGGCCGGCCCGCCGGCCAGCGGCAGCGCCAGGTCCGCGGCCAGCGCGAAGTCCGCAGCCCGGCCGCGCAGCAGCCCGAGCGGCTCGACCCTCATGGACTGCATCGAAGCGCCTCGGTCTTGCGTGGGAGCGGGCATGGAGATCTCGGCACGTGCCCGAACGAGCAGGCGATCGCGTCATGCTGCGGCCTCGGTCCGCGATCGGCAAGCCGCGCAGAGGCCGGCCCGGCGCCGGAACCGCGCCGGCCCATTGATGCGAATCAATGAACGTTGAAATTCTCTTATGGATGCTGGTTCTCACGAAGCAGCCGATCGGCAAAGGCGCGCGCGGGGATCCGCAGCCGCGCATGGCAGGGAAAGGAGCCCGCCCATGGTCCTCATCTGCACCCTGTTCGGCTGCGTCGAGTTCGACGAGACGCTGAGCGGAACGGATTACAACGACCGCCTCGAGGTCTACGTCGGGACCTACATCGTCCGCGACGCGCTCCTCGGCCTCAGCGGCAACGACACGCTCATCGGCAGCGTCTTCACCGAGACGCTCGATGGCGGACCAGGCGACGATCTTCTGATCGGGAATGGCGGCCGTGACGCGCTGATCGGCGGCTCCGGCACCGACACAGCGCAGTTCAACAGCCTGTCGAGTTCCTACCAGATCTCGCGCTTCGACGACCGCACGATTTTGGTGAACGACGCGCGGCTCTACGAGGTCGAGTTCCTGCGCTTCCCCGATGCGACGTGGTCCACCGCCTCGATTTCCACCGTGAGCCTGGACCACCACCTGCCCGGTGCGGGCGTGCCGGTCACGCGCGTGATGACCGCCACCACCCTGCCCGTCACTGACTACGACATCATGAACCTCGAGCATGGCTGGGCGATCGCCCATGAGAGGCTCGACACGATCGGCTACGCCATTCCGGGCGACCGCTTCCTCGCTTTCGGCGGCAGCCAGCCGATGACCCTCGACTTCGGCATCGCCGAGGGGCGCAACTGGGACCTGCGCGACTACGACGGCAACGACTTCGCCAATGACAGCTGGAACCTGATGGGCGTCGCCGACGTGAACGGCGACGGGCGGCCCGAATACATCCTCGTCAACCCCGACCAGGACGGCAATGGCGGCCGCTGGGCCACCCTGGAACAGCTTGGCCAGACCACGGGCTCGATCGACACCGGCGATTATGGCGCCGGCGGCAGTACGCGCATCGTCGGCACCTATATCGACCCGCTCGTCGCCAACGGCACCCACGCCCCGGGCAGCGAGTTCGACAGCCAGAAGCGGGTCACCGCCGACCTGACCGAGGATCGCCTGCGCGTCCTCGGCGGCTACGACATCGATGGCGACGGAAGGCTGAACCTCGTCTTCCGCCGCATCGACAACGATGCGGATCCGTCGAACGACGTCTTCCTCAACGCCCGGCTGCACCAGGACGGCAACATCGAATACGCCAACTACGTCAATCTGCAGCAGCTCTACGACCTGCTGACCCACCAGCCCAACAGCCCCGACGCCGCGCCGCAGACCGTCTGGCAGTGGTGGATACCGCTGTAGACGCGATAGCCGGCAACGAAAAAAGGCGAGGGGCCGGTGCCCCTCGCCTCTCGCAGGCCAGCTTCGCGCCGCCGATCAGGTGCCGGGCGCCGGCGCCCCGCTCCACGGACCGGCCGAGGGCCGCGGCGTGGGGGAACGGCCCGAGCTCGGCACGGAGCCGCGGGTCGGCGCCGGCTCGTCCGGGCGATTGCGCACCACGGGCTCGCCCTTGATCACCGACCGGATCTCGTCGCCGGAGAGCGTCTCATGCTCCAGCAGGCCCTTCGCCAGCAGGTGCAGCTCGTCGATGTTCTCCGACAGCGTCTTCTTCGCACGCTCATAGGCGCTGTCGATGATCCCGCGGATCTCGCCGTCGATCTGCCGCGCCGTCTCCTCCGACACGTTCTTCGACTGCGTGACGGAGTGGCCGAGGAAGACCTCTTGGCTGTTGTCGCCATAGGCGATCATGCCGAGCTTCTCGGACATGCCCCATTCGGTGACCATCCGCCGTGCCTGGTCGGTCGCCATCTTGATGTCGCCCGCCGCCCCGTTGCTCACCTTGTCCGGGCCGAAGATCAGCTCCTCCGCCACCCGGCCGCCCATGGCCATGGCGAGCTGCGCCTTCAGCTTGGACTTGTGCATCGAGTAGCGATCGCCCTCGGGCAGGGACATCACGAGGCCCAGCGCGCGGCCGCGCGGGATGATGGTGGCCTTGTGGACCGGGTCGCATTCCGGCTCGTGCAGCGCCACCAGGGCGTGGCCCGCCTCGTGATAGGCGGTCATGCGCTTCTCGGCCTCGCTCATCACCAGGCTGCGGCGCTCGGTGCCCATCAGCACCTTGTCCTTCGCCGACTCGAATTCGTGCATGCCGACGGTCCGCCGCCCGGTCCGCGCGGCGAGGAGCGCCGCCTCGTTCACCAGGTTGGCGAGGTCGGCACCCGAGAAGCCCGGCGTGCCGCGCGCGATCACCTTCGGGTCCACGTCGGAAGCGAGCGGGACCTTCCGCATGTGGACGCGGAGGATCTTCTCGCGCCCGTTCACGTCGGGGTTCGGCACCACGACCTGCCGGTCGAAGCGGCCGGGGCGCAGCAGCGCGGGGTCGAGCACATCCGGCCGGTTGGTGGCCGCGATGATGATGACGCCCTCGTTGCTCTCGAAGCCGTCCATCTCGACGAGCATCTGGTTCAGCGTCTGCTCGCGCTCGTCATTGCCGCCGCCGAGGCCGGCGCCGCGATGACGACCCACGGCATCAATTTCGTCGATGAAGATGATGCAGGGCGCGTTCTTCTTGCCCTGCTCGAACATGTCGCGCACGCGGGAGGCACCGACGCCCACGAACATCTCGACGAAGTCGGAGCCCGAGATGGTGAAGAAGGGCACGTTGGCCTCGCCGGCGATGGAGCGCGCCAGCAGCGTCTTGCCGGTGCCGGGCGGGCCGACCAGCAGCACGCCCTTCGGGATCTTGCCGCCCAGCCGCTGGAACTTCTGGGGGTCGCGGAGGAAGTCGACGATCTCCTCGAGCTCGCCCTTCGCCTCGTCGATGCCGGCCACATCCTCGAAGGTGACGCGGCCCTGCTTCTCGGTCAGCAGCTTGGCCTTGGACTTGCCGAAGCCCATGGCCCGCCCGCCGCCGCCCTGCATCTGGCGCATGAAGAACACCCAGACGCCGATCAGCAGCAGCATCGGGAACCAGGACAGCAGGTAGTGGAACAGCGGGTTCACGTCGCTGTCCTCGGGCCGCGCGACGACGCGCACGCCCTTCTCCGTCAGCTTGCTGACCAGGGCCGGGTCTTCCGGCGTGTAGGTCTGGAAGGTGCGCCCGTCCGAGAGCTGGCCGGTGACCGTGCGGCCCTGGATGGTCACGTCGCGGACGTGCCCGGCATTCACCTCGTTCAGGAAGTCCGAATAGGCCACCTGCTGGGAGGCCCGGCCCGGCCCGGAGGCGGGCTGGAACAGGTTGAACAGCGCCACGAGCAGCAGCGCGACGATCACCCAGAGCGCCAGATTGCGGCCGAAATTGTTCACCTGTTGATTCCCATGTCTCGCAGCCCGGCTGGGCCGCGCCGTCGTGTAGATAGGGTGGCGGCGCCGTTCTTCCATCCGCCTTGCTGCGGCGCGACGTCGTCCCCTGCCCCGGCCGGCGCGGCGGGGCGGATCACGTCATCGCCCCGCCCGCAGGCGCGAAGCGGAAGGCGCTGTCCGCACGACATGAAGCAATACGATAGGCCAGCGCCGGGACCTCTGCCAGCGTTCCGTTCACATAAAGCGCCGGAAGGGTCGGGACGACGCCGGCCGGCATCCAGCCCGGCCGCTTGAGGCGCCGGGCCGCCTCCCCCGCTGCCCCGATCATTGCGCCCGGCGGGGGCGCGCCGACCAGCCGGAACCGCCCGTCCCACAGCGCCCCGGCCCGCGCCTCCACCGGCGGACCGAGCGCCGCCGCCTCCCGCAGCAGCAGCCCTCCGCGGCGCAGCACCACCCCGGCAAGCGTCCCCTCCCCCTGCGCCAGCAGCCGGCCAACGGCGGCCTCGGGCGGCGGATAGGCGGCGCCGGCCACCACCCGGACCAGCGCCGACAGGGCGGCCCGCGCCACCGGGTCGGACCCCAGCGCCGGCAGGTCGAGTCGGGCGAAGCCCGCGTCGTGCAGCATCGCCGCACCGGCGAGCCGCCCGGCCACCTGTGCGGCCATGCGCCGGCGGCGCTGGCCGAAGCGGGCCGCGGTCTCGGCCAGGACGGAGACGGCCCCCTCCCCCAGGCCGCCGCGCAGCCGGATACGCGTGAAGCGCGCATCCCGGTTGGAGGGGTCGCGCACCGGCTCGAGCCCGGCCTCGGCCACCACCGCCTCCAGCCGCGCGGGCGCGACGCCGAGCAGCGGGCGCAGCACCAGCGCCTCGGCCTCCGCCCGCACGGTCGCCATCGCCGCCAGCCCCGCCGGGCCGCTGCCGGCCAGGGCGCGCATCAGCAGCGTCTCCGCCTGGTCGTGCCGGTGGTGGCCGAGCAGCAGCCAGGGCGCGCCCTGCGCCCGGCAGGCCCGCAGCAGCGCCCGCAGCCGCGCCGCCCGCGCCCGCTCCTGCGCGCCAGCCCCGGGCGTCAGGCCGAGCGACTCGACCCGCGCCGCGATCCCCCGCCGTGCCAGCATCGCCGCCACGCCGGCCGCCTCCTCGCCGCTTTCCGGCCGCAGCCCGTGATCGCAGACCAGCGCCAGGAGACGGCCGCCGCGCGCCCGCGCCCAGGCATCGGTCAGCAGCGCAAGCGCCAGGCTGTGCGGCCCGCCCGAGACGCCGGCCAGCATGACGGGTGTCGGCCCGAAGGGGCCGAGCGGCG
Source organism: Falsiroseomonas bella (assembly GCF_003173615.1). Classification (GTDB taxonomy): domain Bacteria; phylum Pseudomonadota; class Alphaproteobacteria; order Acetobacterales; family Acetobacteraceae; genus Falsiroseomonas; species Falsiroseomonas bella. The sequence continues at coordinate 822,034 of NZ_QGNA01000003.1, forward strand.
CCATCAGCGCGTCGAATTCGCCCTTTGTGACGGGTTCGGCCGCCTCGGCGGCCGGGCCGGGCCCGATCCGGCTAGCGGCAGGAGGCGCGGCGGCGCGCATTGGCGGCGCGCTCGGCCACCGGCCCCGAGAGGTTCGGGTTGCTGCTGCGCAGCTCGTTCAGCAGCGTGCAGGCGTCGCGGTTGTTGTTGAGGCCGATCAGCGCATTGGCGATGCCGACCGTCGCCTCCGGCGCGCGGGAGCCGCGCGGGTTGCGCCGGCGCGCGTCGTCATAGGCGACCGCCGCGCCCGCGAAGTCGCGCTTCCCCATCAGCGCATCGCCCAGGAGGATCTGCCCATCGGCGATCCGCGCCGTGTCGCGGCTGCCGATCACCTCGCGCGCCGCGGCCTCCGCCGTCGTGAAGTCGCGCCGGCCGAGCGCCGCCTGGCCTTCGGCCAGCGCCCGCTGCGGGGTGCGCGCCGCCGCGGTGGCCGGGCTGGCGGCGGCGGCTGCGGGTGCCGCTGCCGCCGCGGCGGGCGGGCGGGCCGCCGGCGCCGCGCCCTGACGCTGGCCCTCCAGCTGCTGCAGCCGGAAGTCGATGTCGCCCTCCAGCTTCTCCACCCGCTCGCGCAGCTGCCGCTCGCGGAACTCCGCTTCCTCGGCGCGGCCGCGCACGCTGCGCAGCTCCTCCTCCAGCCGCTGCACCCGGTCGAGCAGCGCCGGCACCAGGTCGCCCTGCGCGCCCGCGGGGCGGGAGGGCATGGGCGCGGCGAGCACGCCGCCGGTCGAGGGCTGCGGCGCGGAAAGCCCGCCGCGGCGCAGGATCTCCACCTCCTGGCGCAGCTGCAGGATCTGGTTCTGCAGCGCGATCCCCTCGCGGCTGTCGACCTGCGCCACGGCGATGCCCGGCAGGGCGATCAGCAGGGCGGCAATCACAAGACGCATGGCGTTTCCCCCGAAAGCGCGACGCCCGGACCGGCTCCTGCCGGCCCGGGCGCGATCGTGTCAGGACGCGTCCCGGCCGGGCGAGGCAGCGCCCGGCCGGACCCCGCCGTCAGCGAACGACGGTGACCGCGCGCCGGTTCTGCGCCCAGGCTTCCTCGTTGGAGCCGAGCGAAGCCGGGCGGTCCTTGCCGTAGGAGATGGTGGAGATGCGCGCCGGCGCCACGCCGCCCGCCACCAGCACGTCGCGCGCCGCATTGGCGCGGCGCTGGCCGAGGGCGAGGTTGTACTCGCGCGTGCCACGCTCGTCGGTGTGGCCCTCAACGCTCACCTGCACCTGCGGGTAGCGGCCGAGCCACGCCGCCTGGCGCTCCAGCACCGGGCGCTGGTCGGCGCGGATGTTGCTGCGGTCGAAGTCGAAGAAGACGCGATCGCCGACATTCGCGACCAGGTCCTCCTGGCTGCCCGGGCGCGGGGCGGCGCCGTTGGCGGCGGAGCCCGCGCCGCTGGCGGCGGCGTTCTCGTCGCCGCTCTGGCAGGCGCCGAGCAGCGCGATGGCGGCGAGTGCGCCGATCAGCTTCATCTTCATGTGGAAACGACCCCTTGCGTGATGCCTGCCCTGCGGGCGGTGGCTGGGCCGTTACCCATGCGGGCCGGCCCGGTCAACGATTCGCGCGCCGTCAAGATCGCAGCGGGGCCATGCCGGACGCGCAACCCGCCCGGCCGCCCCTGCCGCTCACGACAGCAGCGGCGACCAGGACGGGTCCGAGGCATCGGACGGCGTCACCATCTGCCGTTCGTTGAAACCGGCGATGTCGATCTGCGCCAGGCGCGAGGAATAGCCGCCGCCCCGCGAATCCCGCGCCCGCGTCTCGCGGTAGAAGGCCAGCACGCGGCCGTTCGGCGCGAAGGTCGGGCCTTCCATGGCCCAGCCCTCCGACAGGATGCGCTCGCCGCTGCCGTCGGGGCGCATCACGCCGATGGCGAACTGGCCGCCCGCCATGCGGGTGAAGGCGATCAGGTCGCCGCGCGGTGACCACACCGGCGTCGCGTAGCGCCCGTTGCCGAAGGAGATGCGCCGCACGCCCGAGCCGTCCGCGCCCATCACATAGAGCTGCTGGTCGCCGCCGCGATCCGAGTTGAACACGATCTGCGTCCCGTCCGGCGAGAAGCAGGGCGAGACGTCGAGCGACCCGCCGGAGGTCAGCTGCCGCTCCCGCCGGCTGGCCAGGTCCACGATGAAGATGTTGGCATCGCCCCCGCGCGCCGCGGAGAGGATCACGCTGCGCCCATCGGGCGAGAAGCGCGGGCTGAAGGTCATGCCGGAGAAGCTGCCGAGCACCTGCTGCTGCCCGCTGTCCAGGTTGAACAGGTAGACCCGCGGCTCGTTGCGCAGATAGCTCATGAAGGCGATCTGGCGCGCATTCGGGTGGAAGCGCGGCGTCAGCGCCTGGAAGCGCCCGTCGGTCAGGAAGCGGTGGTTCTCGCCATCCTGGTCCATGATCGCGAGCCGCCGCGTGCGCCGGTCGCGCGGGCCGCTTTCGGAGATGTAGACGATCTGGGTGTCGAAATAGCCTTTCTCGCCCAGCATCCGCTCATAGATCACGTCGCTGATCAGGTGCGCGATGCGCCGCCACTGCGCGGCCGGCGCCGTGAAGGCGGTGCCCTGGATCTGCTGCTCGGCCAGCACGTCGAACAGGCGGAACTCGACGCGCACGCGGTCGCCCTGCGCCTCGACCCGGCCGGTGGTCAGCGCCTGGGTGCCGATCACGCGCCAGTCCTGCCAGCGCGGCGTCGCCGCCGCCGCCTCGGGCGACTGGATGAAGGCCTGGCGCTCCACCGGGCGGAACAGGCCGGAATTGCGCAGATTGGTCTGGATCACATTCGCGATGTCGCGCCCGAGCCGCTGCGCATCGGCCGAGGCGCCGGCCATCGCCGGAATGGCGATCGGGATCGGGTCGGTGCGCGCGCGCGTGATGTCGATCACCGCGCCCTGCGCCATCGCGGATTTCGGCATCAGCGGCCAGGACAGCACGCCGGGCGCCACCATCGCCGCGCCGGCGCCGAACAGCGCGTGGCGGCGGGTGAGCAGGAAGGGGGAACGGAGGCTCATCGCACGAGACCCCTCGGGTTGAAGCGGAAGGTTGAGGCCATGACGGTCTGCATCTTGTCGGCCGGGACCCTGAGCGGGTTGCAGTTCGGGGACAAGAGTGCGCGGCGCGCCGATTCGTAGACCGCACGAGCACGTGCATCGCTCGGCACGCCCCGGTCGCCCGGCACCACGTTGCGCACATTGCCCTGGCCGTCGAGCTGTACGCGCAGCTCCACCACGATCTGGTCGAGGCCGAGCATCCCGGCATCCACGCTCCAGCACTCGCCGATCTGCTCGGCGAGCCCACGGATCTCGCCCTGGGTGAGCTGCGCCGTGCCGGTCGGCGCGCCGCCGCCGGAAGCGGGGCGGCCGGCCTGGGGCTGCGGGCGCGCGGTGGGCGGGCGCTGCTGCGCCTGCTGCTGGCGCAGCCGCTCGAGCGTGTTGTCCACGCTGCGGCTGTTCTCCTGCGGGCGCTGCACGGGCGGGGTCTGGGCCGTGCCCGGCGTGCGCGCCGGCGTCGGCGGCGGCGGCGCGGGCGGCGGGGGCAGCGGCAGGGGTTCGCTCGGCCGCTCCGCGACCGCGGGCGCCGGCGGTGACGGCGTGGCCTGCGCCGGGGCGGGCGGCGCGGGGCGCGGCGGCGGCGTGGGGGTCGCCTGCGGCGTCGGTGCGGGCGGCGGCGGGGGCGGGATCGGCTCCGGCCGGGGCGCGGCCACCTGCGGCGGCGGGGGCGGCGCCACCTGGGTCGGCGCGGGCGGCACCGGCACGGTCGGCGCAACCGGCGTCGGCGCCGGCGGCGGTGGCGGCGGGGGGGGCGTCGGCTGCGGCGGCTGGGTGGTCGGCGGCGCCGCCAGGTCCGGCACGCTGGTGTCGGGCGGCTCGGGCGAGGGCACCGGCGAGGGCGCGGGCGCCGGCTGCTCGCCCGGCGCCTGTTGCGGTGGCACGGGAGAGGTGAACTCCACCGTGACAGGCACCTCGAGCGGCGGCGGTAGCGGCTTCACATAGCCGTAGAGCACCGCCGCGAGCGCCAGAACGACATGCAGCGCCAGCGACACGCCGAGCCAGCGGTTCAGCCGCCGGTCGTCCGGGTCCAAGGCCAGCGAGAAGGTCGCCACCCCGCTCATCGCGCGAGGCTCAGCGCCCCGGCTGCGCCGGCGCGCCGGCGGGACGGGTGGCGGGGCTTCGCGCGGGCGTTCCCTGCGGCTGCTCGGCCAGCAGCGCCACGCGCTGGAAGCCGGCCGCGCTCACGGTGCCCATCACCTCCATCACGCGGCCATAGGAGATGGCGCGGTCGCCGCGCACGAAGATGCGCCGCTCCGGCTGGCCCTGCGGCTGGTTCGCCAGGATGGCCTGGAGCTGCGGCACCAGGTTCTCGATCGGCACCTCGGTCTCCTGCAGGAAGATGCGGCCCTCGCTGTCCACCGTGATGGTCAGCGGCTCCTGCTCCTGGTTCAGCGGCGTCGCGGCGGTGCGCGGCAGGTCCACCGGCACGCCGACGGTCATCAGCGGCGCGGCCACCATGAAGATGATGAGCAGCACCAGCATCACGTCCACGAAGGGCGTGACGTTGATCTCGCTCATCGGGCGGTAGCGCCGGCCGCGCCCGCCGCCATTGCCGCCCATCAGCCCGCCGGCCATGGCGCTATTCCGCCGCCGGCGCGGGCGCCGGGCGGGCCGGCTGCGCGGGCTCGGCCGCGGCTTCCGACTGGCGCGTGAGGATCGCCGAGAACTCGGCCGCGAAGGCCTCCAGCCGCACCGCGAAGCGCCCGAAGTCGGAGGCGAACTTGTTGTAGGCGATGGTCGCCGGGATGGCCGCGATCAGGCCGATGGCGGTCGCGAACAGCGCCTCCGCGATGCCGGGCGCGACCACGGAGAGCGAGGTGTTCTGCATCCCCGCGATGGCGCTGAATGAGTTCATGATGCCCCAGACCGTGCCGAACAGGCCGATGAAGGGCGCTGCCGAGCCGACGGTCGCGAGGAAGATCATCCACCGCTCCAGCCGATCCATCTCGCGTGAGATCGCGACGGCCATGGCGCGCTCCACGCGCTCCTTTGTGCCGGTGACAGCAAGCTCCGAGCCGAAGCCGCGGCCGGTCGAGCGGCGCCATTCGCCCATCGCCGCGCCGAATACCGCGGCCATCGGGTGGCTCGGCTGCTCGCCCTCCCGGACATAGAGCTCTTCCAGGCTGCCGCCCGACCAGAACCGGTCCTCGAAGCCGTCGGCCGCGCGGCGGATGCGGCGCAGCGTCGTCACCTTCTCGAACACGATCGCCCAGACCCAGATCGAGGCCAGCAGCAGGGCGATCATCACGCCCTTCACCACCCAGTCCGCCTGGAGGAACAGCCCCCAAAGGGACAGGTCGTGCGCCGCCTGGGCGAGCGGGGTCTGCGTTACGTTGCCCAAGGCCTGGGCCTCCTCTCCAACCGCCGGCCGCCCTGGCTTGCGACCACCCTCATGTCCCGGGCCGCGCCAGCAGCGCGCCCAATGCCTGCCGCCAGGGCTCGGGGATCCTGGCGGGCCTCAGCCCATCCGCGCCGCCCGCCGCGCCGTCCAGGCTGCCGCGCACGCAGACCAGCCCGACCGACAGGCGCGCCAACTCGGCCCCGCCCTCCTCCTCCCGGACCACACGCTGGTCCAGGTCGAGCGTCGCGGCGCCGAGCGCAACGATCCGCGTCTCGACGATCAGGGGCTCGTCGAGCCGGGCCGGCCGCACATACGCCACTTCGATGCGCCGCACCACAAGCATCGCATTGTAACGCTCCATCATAAGTGCATGGGGCAAGTGCATGGCACGCAACGATTCGGTCCGGGCCCGCTCCGCCCATTTCAGGTAGTTGGCGTGGTAGGCGACTCCCCCCGCATCGGTATCCTCGAAATAGACGCGCACCGCATGGCGGTGCGCTGGCATTTTCGTGGCCTGAGACGCCGACGCCTGCTCCGCAGGCGTGGCGTCGTGCCGAAGGCACGCCTTCGGCGTGATGCGCCTACGCACTCTTGTTCCTCTATCGATGGTTCGTCTGTGCGCGGGGCCGCATTCGCGGCCCTGGATCTCCGTTCATTCGGTGCCGTCCGCCGGCGGCATCGAGGCCAGCAGGTCGAGTTGCGCGCCGAAGCCGGCCGGCGGGGTCAGGCCCAGATGGCGCCAGCCGGGCTCGCCCAGCACGCGCCCGCGCGGGGTGCGCAGCACCAGCCCCTCCTGGATCAGGAAGGGCTCGATCACCTCCTCCAGCGTGTCGCGCGATTCCGCAAGCGCGGCGGCCAGCGTCTCCACGCCGACCGGCCCGCCGCCGTGATGCTCCGCGATGCGCCGCAGATAGCGCCGGTCCTGCGCATCGAGCCCGAGCCGATCCACCTCCAGCCGCGCCAGCGCCGCATCGGCCATCGCGCGATCCGCCGCGCGGCCGGCGGCCTGCGCGAAATCCCGCACCCGCCGCAGCAGCCGCCCCGCCACGCGCGGCGTCCCGCGGGACCGCCGCGCGATCTCCAGCGCGCCATCCTCGGCGAGGTGGAAGCCGAGCTTCTCGGCACCGCGCCGGACGATCAGCAACAATTCGTCAACCTCGTAGAATTGCAGCCGGAGCGGGATGCCGAAGCGGTCGCGCAGCGGCTGGCTGAGCAGCCCCGCCCGCGTCGTCGCGCCCACCAGCGTGAAGGGCGGCAGGTCGATGCGCACCGTGCGCGCCGCCGGCCCCTCCCCGATGATCAGGTCGAGGCGAAAATCCTCCATCGCGGGATAGAGCGTCTCCTCGATCGCCGGCTGCAGACGGTGGATCTCGTCCACGAACAGCACGTCCCGCGGCTGCAGGTTGGTGAGGATCGCCGCGAGGTCGCCGGCGCGCTGCAGGATCGGCCCCGAGGTCGCGCGGAACCCCACGCCGAGCTCGCGCGCCACGATCTGTGCGAGCGTCGTCTTGCCAAGCCCCGGCGGCCCGAACAGCAGCACATGGTCCAGCGCATCGCCCCGCTGCCGCGCGGCGCCGACGAAGACCTCGAGATTCTCGCGCAGCGTCCTCTGCCCGATGAACTCCTTGAGCGTCTGCGGCCTGAGGCTGCCCTCTGTCGCGTCCTCCTCCTGCCGCGCGCCGGCGGTGAGCCTCTCGTCACTCATCGCGGCGCCATCTCCTTCAGCGCCTCGGTGATCAGCGCCTCGAGCGCGGCGTCCTTGCCGACGCGCTTCGCGGCGCGCGCGACGGCCGCACTCGCTTCCGGCCGCTTCATGCCGAGATTGACCAGCGCCGAGACGGCATCGGCCTCCCCGCCCTCCGCCGCCGGCACCGCAAGGGCGATGCCGCCCAGCCCGTCGGCCTCCGGCGTCGCGCGGCCCACCGCCCATTTCTGCATCGCGGGCTCGTCGATGATGCGGTTCGCCGTGGCGGCGCCGAGCCCCTTCACCTCCGAGAGCTTCTTGCGCTCCTTCGCCGCGATCGCCGCGGCGAGCTGGCTCGGCGACAGGCCCGAGAGCACCAGCAGCGCCTTCTGCGGCCCGACCGTCTTCACCTCGATCAGCGCCCGGAAGGCCTCGCGCTCCGCCGCGTCGAAGAAGCCGAAGAGGGTGATTGCATCCTGGCTGACCCGCGTCTCCACCAGCAGCTTCTGCGCGCCCTCCTTCGCCGTCAGCCGGTCGAGCGTCTTGCGCGAGCAGGCGACAAGATAGCCGACGCCGTTCACGTCCAGCACGCAGCCGCCGTCGTGGACGGATTCGACAACGCCCCTGAGCGACCCGATCACGCCCGCGCCCTCGCCACCGCCGCCGAATACGCATTCCGCGTGCTGCGGTGATGCGCGTGGCAGATCGCGATCGCCAGCGCATCCGCCGCATCGGCACGCTTGAAGGTCACGCCGGGCAGCAACTGCCGCACCATCGCCTGCACCTGCTCCTTCGCCGCATGCCCCGTTCCGACCACCGCGCGCTTCACCTCCATCGCGCCGTATTCGCGCACGACCAGCCCGGCCAGTGCCGGCGCCAGCAGCACCACGCCGCGCGCCTGGCCGAGCTTCAGGGCGCTTTCCGGATTGCGCGCGACATAGGTGTGCTCCACCGCCGCCTCGTCCGGCGTCCATTGCGCGATCACCTCGGCAAGCCCGCGATGCAGCACCAGCAGCCGCCGCGCCAGTTCCTCACCCGGCGCGGTGGAGACCACGCCATCGGCCAGGAAGCGCAGCCGGAAGCCGTCATGCTCCACCAGCCCCCAGCCGGTGTGCTGCAGGCCGGGATCGAGGCCCAGGATGCGAATCGGCGGCGGCGCCATGCGCCCTGCATAGCCCCTGCGGCCCGGGAAAGGGATGCCCGCCGCGTCCGGGCTCCACCGCCCGCCCGGCCTGCGCTAGATACCGGCGCGTTTCCTTCCGGCCCGGAGTCCCGCCGATGCCCGACTGGCCAGCCTCCCGCGGGGTGCGATCCCCGGCGCGACGCAGCCTGCTGCGCGGCGCCGGCGCGCTGGCGCTTGGCGCCGGCCTGCCCGCCTGCGCCCTGCCGATGCGCGAAGCGCCCGTGCCGCGCGGGCGCAGCGGCGCCGTCAGCGTGCTCGGCCTGCCGAATGAGCGCTTCCGGCCCGACAGCCCCGGCGGCTTCGACGCCTTCGACCGGGAGATCACCGCGGCGCTGCAGCGCCAGGCCCGGCATCTGGGCGTCAGCCGGACCGCCGACCTGCCCACCCTCGACCTGATCGCGATCTCCGGCGGCGGCGAGAACGGGGCCTTCGGCGCCGGGCTGCTGAACGGCTGGACCGCGCATGGCGGCCGGCCGGTCTTCGACCTGGTCACCGGGGTCAGCACCGGCGCGCTGACCGCGCCCTTCGCCTTCCTGGGCAGCGGTTGGGACGCCAAGCTCAAGGCGGTCTACACGGAAATCACGCCGGATCGCGTCCTGGTTCGCCGCTGGTTCACTGCGGCGCTGTGGGACGACGCCATGGCGGATTCGACGCCGCTGTTCCGCATGATCTCCGAATACCTCGACGCGGAGATGATGGCCGGCATCGCCGCCGGCTACGACGAGGGGCGCCTGCTGATGGTCGCCAGCGCCGACATCGACGCGCAGGTGCCGGTCTTCTGGAACATCGGCGCCATCGCCAAGAGCGGGCATCCGCGTGCCCTGGACACGGTGCGCCGCATCCTTCTGGCCTCCGCGGCCATCCCGGGCGCCTTCCCGCCGGTGCTGTTCGACGTGGAGCTGGACGGCGTGAAGCACCAGGAGATGCATGTGGATGGCGGGGCCTTCGCCCAGGCCTTCCTCTACCCCGCCGTCGCCACGCGCGGCCGTCGCGACGCCATCGCGCAGGGCCGCCGCGTCACGCCGGCCCGGGCCTGGGTGATCCGCAACGGCCGCCTCGATTCCGAATGGGCCGCCACGGACCGCCGGACCGTCTCCATCGCCGCCCGCGCGATCACCACGATGATCGGCTCGAGCGGCTACAACGACGTCATGCGGATCTACTTCGCCGCGCAGCGCGACGGCGTGGACTTCAACCTGGCCTTTATCGGCAGCGACTTCACCACCGAATACACCGTGCCCTTCGAGCAGGCCTATATGCGCGCGCTCTATGATTACGGCTTCGAGCGCGCGCGGCGCGGCTTCGACTGGACGCGGATTCCGCCCGGCGCGGCGTAATCTTGGGGCCTCAAGCGCCGGCTTCGCCGGCCGCCACGCTCGCGGTCAGGCCGTCAGCTTCTCCATCGCGGCCTCGTCGGCCTCGAGGTTCGCATAGACCTGCTGCACGTCGTCATGGTCGTCGAGCGCGTCGAGCAGCTTCATCACCTCGCCCGCCTTCTCCTCGTCCAGCGTAAGCGTGGTGGAGGGCCACCATTCCAGCCGCCCCGCCTCGGCGGTGCCGAACTTCTGCTCCAGCGCATCGCGCACCGCGGCGAAATCCTCGACCGAGGTGGACACCTCGTGGCCGTCCTCGCCGCTCTCCACATCCTCGGCGCCGGCCTCGATCGCGGCCTCCAGCATGGCGTCGGCATCGGCGACGGCGGCCGGGTAGCGCAGCACGCCCTTGCGCTCGAACTGGAAGGCGACCGAGTTCGTCTCGCCCAGCGCACCGCCACCCTTGGCGAAGATCGAGCGCAGGTCGCCGCCGGTGCGGTTGCGGTTGTCGGTCAGCGCCTCGACGATCACGGCGATGCCGTGCGGGCCGTAGCCCTCGTAGCGCACCTCCTCGTAGTTCTCGCCGGCCGCGCCCTGGGCGACGCGCTTGATGGCGCGGTCGATGGTGTCGCGCGTCATGTTCGCGGTCAGCGCGGTCTTCACCGCCGCGCGCAGGCGCGGATTGTGCGCCGGGTCCGGCATGCCGGTCTTGGCGGCGACGGTGATCTCGCGGATCAGCTTGCCGTAGGCGCGGGCGCGCTTGGCGCCCTGCACGGCCTTGCGATGCATCACGTTCTTGGCGTGCGAATGGCCGGCCATGGCCGGGTTGCTCCGTCTGTCTCGGCTTGGATGGGTGCCGCCCTATAGCGGCCCCCTGCCCTGCGGGGCAAATCGCCGCCTCCGACGAATATGCGTCCTGCCTCAACCATGGGTTCATCTTCTGCCGCGATGGTGGCGCCATGGCAGGACCACTACGTTCCGCGCCGCCCGCCGAGGCGGCGCCGCTGCTCGCCGGCGCGGCCGGCCTGCTGCTGCTCGGCGCCGCGGCCTGGCTGCTGGCGCTCGGCCGCTCCGCCGGGCCGGAGGACGCGCCGCTGCTCTCGACGGGCGCCGCGCTGCTCTTCGCCTTCGCGGGCATCGCGCCCTTCGCCGTGTACCGCCTTGCCCGCGCCGGCGCGTCGCCGCGCGGCGCCGAGCCCGACCTGCACGATCCGCTCACCGGCCTGCCGACCCAGTCCGCCCTGCGCGGCAGGCTCGAGGAGACGGCCGCGCTCTCTCGCCGCCAGGGCTGGAAGGTGGGGGTGCTGGTTCTGAACCTGCGCCGCTTCCGCGACGTCAACGCCGCGCAGGGCCGGGCCGGCGGCGACCTGGCGCTGCGCCTGATCGCCGCGCGGCTGCGCGGGGCGGTCCGGCTGGAAGACCCGGTCGCGCGCCTCTCGGGCGACCGCTTCTGCGTGGTCCAGACCGCCCTGCAAGACCCGGCGGATGCGCTCCGCCTGGCCGAGCGCCTGGCCGCGCTGGTGGCCGAGCCGCTCGACCTGCCGGGCGGCACGGTGCACGCGACCGCCGATATCGGCATCGCCATCGCGCCCGACGACGCGGAGGAGCCCTGCCTGTTGCTGACGCGCGCCGAGGACGCGCTGGCCGCCGCCCGCGGCTCGCCCACTCCCGCCATCCTGTGCTTCGCCCCCGAGCGCGAAGCCGCCCTGCGCCGCACCCTGGAGCTCGAGGCCGAGCTGCGCATCGCGATCGCGGAGGGCCAGTTCCAGCTGCACTGGCAGCCGCAGCGGCGCCTCTCCGACGGCGAGCTCCTCGGCTTCGAGGCGCTGCTGCGCTGGAACCACCCGACCCGCGGCATGGTGCCGCCCGACGCCTTCATCCCGCTGGCCGAGAAGACCGGCCTGATCGTGCCGCTCGGCGCCTGGGTGATCCGTACCGCGACCGCCGAGACCGCCGGCTGGCCGGGCGCGCTCAAGGCGGGCGTGAACCTCTCCGCGATCCAGCTCCGCGCCGAGGGCCTGGTGGAGACGGTGGCCGCCGCACTCGCCGCCTCGGGCCTGCCGGCGCACCGCCTGGAGCTGGAAGTCACCGAGAGCATGCTGGTCGAGGACGGGCCGCAGGCCGCGCGCGTCATCGGCGGCCTGCAGGCGCTTGGCGTCTCCGTCGCCCTCGACGATTTCGGCACCGGCTGGTCGAGCCTCGCCTATCTGCGCCGCTTCGCCTTCGACGAGCTCAAGATAGACCGCCAGTTCCTGCGCGACCTGGAGGCCGACCCGCGGGTGGAGGCGGTTGTGGGCGCCATCCTCGGCATGGGCCGCGGCCTCGGGATGCGCGTGGTGGCGGAGGGCGTCGAGACCCGGGAACAGGCGGACCGGCTGCTCGCGCTCGGCTGCGAGCGCGGCCAGGGCTGGCTGCTCGGCCGCCCCATGCCGGCCGAGCAGGCGCGCGCGCTGATCGCGGCGGAGGCGGCGCCGGCGGCGGCTTGACCTGGCGCAAAGCGCCCCGCCGCCCCCCCTGCTAACCGGGGAGCGCGGTGACCTGGGGTTGCGACATGGCCACGATCTTCGGCACGACCGGCAACGACTTCCTCCGGGGCACGGAATTCGACGACGTGATCATGGGCGCGGCGACCTACTCGACGGACGCGGACCAGATCAACGGCCTGCCCGGCAACGACAGGCTGGAAGGCCTGGGAGGCAACGACGCCCTGAACGGCTGGCTCGGCACCAACGCCCTGTTCGGCGGCGACGGAAACGACTCGCTGGAGGCAACCGGCAGCGAGGGCTGGAGCCTGTTCGACGGGGGGGCCGGCAATGACCGGATCGACCTCGCGACCAGCATCGGCAACCACGTGCGCGCCGGCGACGGCAACGACATCATCCTCACCCGCAATCCCGCTCGCCATGTGATCGACGGCGGCGACGGCTACGACCGGCTTGAGATGACCTTCTTCGGCGATGTCGGCGCCAGCCTGGCCTTGTCCCAGTGGCCGGACGTCTTCGTCCCGGTCCGGGGCTACGACTCCCGGATCCGCGGCATCGAGGACTTCCGCATCGATGGCACCAGCGGCGACGACAAGTTCATCCTGGGCAACGGCAGGGACTTCGTGTCGGGCGGCCGCGGCAATGACAACATCGTCAGCCAGCTCGGCGCCGACACGCTGTTCGGCGGTGCTGGCGACGACACGATCTGGAGCACGGCGGGCGGCTCCGTCCTGAAGGGCGACGAGGGGAACGATCGGCTGATGCTCGGAGGCTATGACGCGCCGCTCGGCGGGATAGCCGAGGGCGGGGACGGCAACGACACGATCCAGGGATTCGTCCACAACGACACCATCGAAGGCGGCCTGGGCAGCGACCGGCTGCACGGCCACGATGGCAACGACAGCATCGAGGACAGCTTCGCCGCCGACGGCACCGCCGACATGGTGCTCGGCGGCAGCGGCGACGACACGATCCGCAGCACGGGCGGCACCGACACGCTCGATGGCGGCCCGGACAGCGACCTGCTGGTGCTTTCGCGGCGAGGGATCGCGGACTCCCTGACGCTGGACCCGCGCGGCATCGACAAATGGGCGATGCTGGACGGCGACGGCACCATCATCCGCGGCTTCGAGAGGTGGCAGGTCGTGGCCGGCAACGGCAACGATTCCATCGCGGCTCTCTCGGGCGCCGACACGCTCTCCGGCGGACGCGGCAATGACACGCTGGATGGTGCCGGCGGCGCGGATTCGCTCGCCGGCGGCACGGGCACAGACGTCCTTCTCGGCGGCGAGGGCGCGGACAGCCTGGCCGGCGACATCATGGCGGATGTGCTGCTCGGCGGCCTCGGCGCCGACCTTCTCACCGGCGGCGATGGCGGGGATCGCTTCCGCTATCGCAGCGCCGCCGAAGGCGGCGACACGATTACCGATTTCGACGCCTCCGACCGCTTCCAGATCTCCGCCAAGGGCTTTGGCGGCGGGCTGGTCGCAGGCACCTGGCTGACCGGGACCGACATGGTCGCGGAGGACGCATCCGGGCAGGCGCAGGCGACACATGCGGAGTTCGTCTGGCAGCCGCTTTCGGCCACGCTCGGCCGGCTCTGGTGGGATGCGGACGGCACCCATGGCGTGGACGCCGTGCTGATCGCGGAGATACGGCTGGATCCCGGCGTGAGCGTCACCGCCGCAGACTTCCAGATCGTCGCCTGATCGAACACGGCGCGCTTCCTCAGCGACGCCGCAGCGGCCCGCGGCGGATGGTCGGCATGCCGGGCACCCCGTCCGTCCAAATTGCCGCCCGGCTGCCGGCGGAAGCGATCCGCGCTGATACCAGGCGCAAAAAGTTCCGACCTGCGGCCCGCAGGGCCGAGGCCGCGAATGCGGCCCGCCGCTTATGCGGCGCAGCCAAGCAAAGCGCCGACGATTGAGGGACGCAGGCGAAACCTGCGTCCGCTCGGTATAACTCAGCGCATGATCGAAGCGGTCGCCGCGCTCCCCGACACAAGCCTCGCCTACTGGGACACCGGCGGGCCCGGCGAGCCCGTGCTGCTGCTGCATCCGGGCACGGGCAGCCTGGAGATCTGGGAACACCAGCGCCCGGCCCTCGCCGCGGCGGGCTATCGCGCCATCGGCTATTCGCGCCGCGGCCATCGCGGCTCCGATCCCGGCAGCGCGGAGGCGCCGGGGACGGGCAGCGGCGACCTCGCCGCCCTGCTGGACCATCTCGGCATCGCGCGCTGCCACCTGGTCGGGGCGGCGGCCGGCGGCATCGTGGCGCTGGATTTCGCGCTGTCGCGTGCCGATCGCCTGATCAGCCTGACGCTCTCCTGCTCGATCCTCGGCATCGCGGACCCCGACTATGCCGCCGTGAGCGAAGGGCTGCGCCCGCCCGGCTTCGCCGCCATGCCGCCCGAGTTCCGCGAGCTTGGCCCGAGCTACCGGGCCGCCAACCCGGCGGGCGTGGCAAGCTGGCTGGAACTGGAGCATCGCGCCATCCCTGGGCGGCAGTTGCGCCAGCCCACCGCGAACCGGATCACCTTCGCCGCGCTCAGAGCCCTCGACCTGCCCTGCCTGCTGATGACGGGGGATGCCGACCTCTGGATCCCACCTTCGCTGCTGCGGCAGGTCGCCACGCATGTCCCCCGCGCCGAGACGCGGGTGATCGCGGAATGCGGCCATTCGGCCCATTGGGAGCAGCCGGCCGCCTTCAACGCCGCGCTGCTGGATTTTCTCGGGCGCTACCCGGCAGCGTAGCGGCCCGAACCCTCAGGCCGCCTGTCGGCAGAGCCGGCCGAGCACCGAGGTCAGCTCGGCGGGGTCATAGGGCTTGGCCAGCACGGTCGCATCCTGGTGCCCTGCGGGCAGGCCGGAGGCGCCATAGCCCGTCGCGATGACATAGGGGATGCCGCGCGCGGCCAACGCATCCGCGACAGGGGTCGAGGTCTCGCCCGCCAGGTTGAGGTCCAGCACCACCGCGTCCGGCCGCTCCCGGTCGAGCATCGCCATGGCCTCCTCCACCGTGGCGGCGGGGCCCATCACGCCGAATCCGGCATCGATCAGCGCGTCCTCCACCAGCATGGCCACCAGAGCCTCGTCCTCGACCACCATGACCTTCCGCGGACCATGCACCATCAAGCACCCTCCCGCCGAACGCCGGCGACCCACCTCCGCATGTAGCCCGGCCGAGCATGCGTGGTCGCTCACTTTCTCGCGCGGCTGGGTTGCAAAGCGCTCAGGCTCCCAGAGGACGGAGGGATCGGCGCGGCGACGCGCCGCCATCCAGGCGCGAGCCCAGCGCGGGCCGCGGGGCGTGCCGACGCGCACGGGGCGCAGCGTATAGCTCGGCCCCTCATAGGCGGCGAGGCGCCGGAACGCTTCCGGGGCGAGGCGGGGCAGCAGCAACCCGGCGACGGCACCCGCCCCCTCGACCAGGGTCGGATAGGGTGTGCCCCGCAAGCGCACGCGCCGGTAGCCGATCAGCCCTGCCGGAATCGCCCGGCGGAGCGGCCGCCGCCCGGCGAGTCGCGCGAAGACGGCAGGGTCGAGCAGCGTCCCATAGATGAACACCGCCACGACCCAGGCCTCAGTGGCCGGCGTTCGCCCCCGAGAAGTCGGGCGCCGCCAGGCCCGAGGCCTCCAGCTGGCGCGCGATCTGCGCCTTCAACCGATCGAGCCCCGCCTCCGTCGTCGCCTCGGCGCGCGCCACCAGCACCGCCTGCGTGTTGGAGGCGCGGAGCAGCCACCAGCCATCCCCGGTCAGCACGCGCACCCCGTCCACGTCCTGCACCTTCGCACCCTCGGCGGCCAGGCGGTCCTTCACCTCCTGGATCACGCCGAACTTCCGGGTGTCCGGGCAGTCGAAGCGAAGCTCGGGCGTGTTGATCACCTGCGGCAGCGCCGCACGCACCGCCGAGAGCCTGCCCTGCATCCGCGCCACGATGCCGAGCAGACGCACGGCGGAATAGGGCGCGTCGTCGAAGCCGTACCACTTGTCGGCGAAGAAGATGTGCCCGGACATCTCGCCGGCCAGCGGGCTGCCGGTCTCGGCCATCTTCGCCTTGATCAGGCTGTGGCCGGTCTTCCACATCAGGGGCGTGCCGCCGGCCTTGGCGATCTCGTCGAACAAGACCTGGCTCGCCTTCACGTCGGCGATGATGGTCCCGCCCGGCTTCTGCTTCAGCACGTCGCGCGCCAGGACGATCATCAGCTGGTCGCCGAACAGGATGTGGCCCTCGTCGTCCACCACGCCGATGCGGTCGCCGTCGCCGTCGAAGGCGATGCCGAGATCGGCCTTCTCGCGGGCCACCTCGGCGATGATCTGCTCGAGGTTCTTGGCCACCGTCGGGTCCGGGTGATGCGCCGGGAAGGTGCCGTCGATCGTGCCGTTGATGACGAAATGCGTCCCCGGCAGCCGCGCCACCAGCTTCTTCACGATCTCGGCCGAGGAGCCGTTGCCCGGGTCCCACACCACGCGCAGCGCGCGGTCGCCGCCGTCCCAATCCTCGAGCACGCGCGAGACATACTGCTCGGAGATGTCCACCTGGCGGTCCGATCCGATGGCGGCGGGCACCACGTCGCCCTCGGCAGCCATGCGGCCGATCTCCTGGATCTGCCTGCCGAAGAAGGGCTTCTTCCCCAGCATCATCTTGAAGCCGTTGTAGTTCGGCGGGTTGTGGCTGCCGGTCACCATCACCGCGCCATCCGCCTGCAGCGCATAGGCGGCGTAGTACAGCATCGGCGTCGGCCCGCAGCCGATCCGCAGCACCTCGAGACCGCAGGCGCGCAGGCCGGCGACGAGCTGCGCCTCCATCTCCGGCGAGGAGAGCCGGCCGTCATAGCCGACCGCGACCTTTGTCCCGCCGCCGCGCGAGACGATGGAGCCGAAGCAGCGCCCGATCGCGAAGGCGTCCTCGGGGCGAAGCGTCTGCCCGACGATCCCCCGGATGTCGTATTCGCGCAGCGAGGTCGGGTCGAAGCTGTGGTGGAAAGCCGTCATGTGCTGATCCGCTCCAGGCTCGCCGTTCAGGCGTATTTGTTCAGGATGGCGCGCATCGCAGGCGCCATGTCGTCGCGCGAGAGGGCGAAGGCGACCTGCGCCTCCAGGTAGCCCTCCTTCGAACCGCAATCGAAGCGGCGGCCCTCGTAGCGCACGCCGTGGAAGGGCTGGCTCCCGATCAGCTTCGCCATGCTGTCGGTCAGCTGGATCTCCCCGCCCGCGCCCTTCTCCATCTTGGAAAGGTGCGCCATCACCTCCGGCATCAGCACGTAGCGGCCGATCACGGTGAGGTTGGAGGGCGCCTTCTCGATGGGCGGCTTCTCGACGAGGCCCGTGACCTCCACGAGGTTGCCGCGCGTCGCGCCGGGCGCGATCACGCCGTAGCGCGACACATGCTCCTTCGGCACCTCCTCGATCGCCACCACATTGCCGCCCGTCGCCTCATAGGCGTCGGCGAGCTGCTTCATGCAGGAGGTGTCGCAGAGCATGAGGTCGTCCGGCAGCAGGATGGCGAAGGGATCGTCCTGCACGAAGTTGCGCGCGCACCAGATGGCATGGCCCAGCCCGAGCGGCACCTGCTGCCGCGTGGAGACGATGGCGCCCGGCGGCAACGCCTGGGCCCGCAGCAGCTCCAGCTCCTTCGTCTTGTTGCGCTCCGCCAGCGTGCGCTCCAGCTCGTAGGGGATGTCGAACTGGTCCACGAGCATCGTCTTGCCGCGGCCGGTGACGAAGCAGAACTGCTCGATGCCCGCCGCGCGCGCTTCCTCCACCGCATACTGGATCAGCGGCTTGTCCACGACCGGCAGCATCTCCTTCGGCATCTGCTTGGTCGCGGGCAGGAAACGCGTGCCCAGGCCCGCGACGGGCAGCACGGCCTTGCGGAGTGGCTTTGGCACCGACTTGTCTTCCCTGGCGATTTCGGCCGGCACAACTGCCACGGACGGCCATGAGCGTCCACCTGCGGAACCGTGAGCGGCCCGCCGGCCCCTGCCGCTCAGCCGAGCAACACGTCCCGCGCCTCGTTCAACCGCGCGGCGAGCCAGTCCGAGCCGCCCTGGTCGGGGTGGTTGGCCCGCATCAGGCGACGGTGCGCGGTGCGGATCGCGGCCGCGTCCGCGCCCTCTGCCAGGCCGAGCACCGCCAGCGCCTCCTCCCGTGTCATGCGGCCGCCAGAGGGCCGCCCGGGCGGCGGGCGGCTGCGGGCCGCGTCGCGCCAGTCGGCATGGGCGCGGTCCAGCCAGGCCTCCAGCAGCGGCACCCCCTCCGGGTCCCGCGCCGCGAGCTCGGCCAGGAGGTCCAGCAGAAGCCCCTGGTCCAGCTCGCCCAGGTCGCGCCCGGCGAAGCGCCCGGCCTTCACCCGGCCGAACATCTGGCCGCTGTCGTGATCGAGGCCCATGGCGAGGTATTCGGTCTCGACATCGCTCGCCTGGCCGGTGCTGGCCTGGCCGCCGCGGGCGAAGGTGCGGGCGGCGCGGATGCCCTGGATCCAGCGCCAGGCCATCGGCCCGAACAGCGCCAGCGCCCAGAAGGCCTGCGGCCCGCGGCCGGAAGCCAGCAGCACCACGAGCAGCACCGCGCCGAGCAGCCCCCCGCCCCAGATCGCCGCCGACTTGATCTGCGCCGGCTTCGCATCCGCGAAGGCGCGCAGCAGCCCAAGCAGCGCGAGAAGGGCGATCAGCCCGACGATCAGATAGGCCATCGCTCAGCGCGCCTTGGGCGCCGGCAGCTGACCGGCGATCTGCCGCGCGGAGGCCGAGGTCAGCCGCGCGAGCGCCTGCCGCCCGCCCGCCGCGAAGACCGCCACCGCGCGCAGCAGGTCGCGCAGCGCCCCGGCGCTGGCGGAATCGAAGGGCGCCCAGGCGCCGCCCGACAGCTTCGCGATCTGCCGGAAGGCATTGCCCGCGATGGGATTGTTCCCCTCCTGGAAGCAGAAGACCGGCGTGCCGCGCAGGCCGAGTTCGCCCGCCACATGGCAGATCGGGTCCACATCCTCCTCCAGCGCGTCGCCGATCAGGATCACGGCATTGACCTTTTCGCGCTGCGACTCGTCGCGGGCGTGCTTCAGGGTGCGCAGGATCTGGGTATGCCCGCCGAGGCAGCTCACCCCGGTCATGCGTCGGGCCAGGTCGTCCGCATTGGTCAGGAAGGGCGTGGCCGCGAATTCGTTGAAGCCGCGGTAATAGGCGAGGCTGACGGCCAGCCCGCCGACATCCTTCACCGCCATGAACATCTCGCCCTGCAGCTGGCAGGCCCGATCCCAGGAAGGCTGGCGGGAGGCCGTGGCGTCGATGGCGAAGATCAGCCGCCCCGGCTTCCCCGAAGCCGGGCGCACGGCGGGCATGGACGCCACCTTGTGGAGGAAGGCGGCGACGGCGGGGTTGCCCGTCTTCTCGGGCAGCTTGCTCATGCGGGCAACGTGGTGCCTATGGGCCGTCACTGCTAGGCGGCGCGTCGAGCGATTTCGTGGTCCTGCTCGCTTGCCTCAAGGCAAGGCGGAACGCATCGGTATCCCGCCGCGAGAACCGAATGTTCTTGAGCGCCCACTCCAATACTCGCTCAGAAATCTCCACATCTTCTTCTGATGATTCAGCCGCATCCAGCGGAAACATCCAGTCCACAAAGGCGCCAGCGCGCACTCTGGAGGGCAGTTGTGCTGGCTCTGGCGCCATATCGCGTAGAAACGCGCAGTTTGCAGCTTGCGCGCTTTCGATTACCCATGTCTGGACTCGCCGATCACCCTTTAAGGCCTGTTCAAGGATCCCAAGAGGGTCAATTGACCAAAATCCGCCTCTCCAAGTAAGCTCGTACCAATCAATTCTCTCTTCGCGACCATTATCCCAGAGATGGTATGTATATCGCGACCTGCAGAAGCGACGGAAGTGAAATACACAATGATCTACCTTGTGAAGATCGTCAGGAAATATTCGATATCCTATTGTGCCATATCTATTGTCGGCAGAACCATATTTTCCTAGACGCGCCAAAAAACTATCTGGCGACTCGGCAAATTTGTATTCTTCGAGGTAGCTTGGCGGATATTCAAATTTTCTTATCTCTAGATCGGAATTCTGCGCTAAAATGGCTGCGTAGATAGGTTCGATTTCGTGCCCATAGTTCGCATGGCCGCCGAGAAATAGATTTAGCGCTTTTAGGTATTTTTCGATGGCATGGTTTGCCATCCAGAAAAAATTCTCTCCAAATCCGGAGAAAAATGACGTTCTTGCCATGATGTAATTTTCGTCGGCAGTCTGCAAGAACATTCTGCTGATAACCCAGTGTTTGAGCGCGCCTACTCGTTTGTTTTGGTAGGAATTATCGCTCAAGCTTTGAGCCCATTCGCCTGCGCAGCCGCCAGCGCGGTCATGTTGACGATGCCGCGCGCCGTCACGGACGGCACCAGCACATGGATGGGCTTCGCCATCCCCAGCAGGATCGGCCCCACCTGCAGCCCCTCGGCCGCCGCCTTCAGCAGGTTGAAGGCGATGTTCGCGGCATCGAGGCCGGGCATCACCAGCAGGTTCGCCGCATCCGTCAGCGTCGAATCGGGCACCGCCCGGTCTCGGATCGCCGGCACCAGCGCCGCATCCGCGTGCATCTCGCCATCCACCTCGAAATCCGGCCGCTTCGCGCGCAGCAGCTTCAGCGCCGCACGCATCTTCGCCGCCCCCGGCGCGCCCGAGGCGCCGAAGGAGGAATGGCTCAGCAGCGCCGCCTTGGGCGCGATGCCGAAGGCGCGGATCTGCTCGGCCGCCAGCAGCGTCATGTCGCAGAGCTGCTCCGGCGTCGGGTCCACCGTCAGGTGGGTGTCCACGAAGAACAGGTGACCGGTCTGCAGGATCAGCGCCGACAGCGCATAGACCCGCGTGACGTCGGGATTCTTGCCGATCACGTCATAGGCGTGGTGCCAGTGGCTCAGCCAGTCGCCGGTGCCGCCGCAGAGGCAGGCATCCGCCATTCCGGCCTCCAGCAGCAGCGCCGCCGCGACGGTCGGGCGGTTGCCGACGCGCCGCGCCGCGGCATCCGGCGGCACGCCGCGCCGCCCGACCTTGCCCTGGTAGAGCGGCACGAGCCTCTCGAAGACGTCGCGATCGGCGACAGGGTCGAGAACGCGCACGGATTCGCGAAAGTCCATGCGCAGCCCCATCGCCGCGGCCCGCGCCTCGATCTCGGCCCGCCGCCCGATCAGGATCGGCTCCGCCAGGCCCTCGTCCAGCACGGTCTGCACCGCGCGCAGCGTCCGCTCGTCCTCGCCCTCGGCGAAGACCACGCGGGCGAGCTGGCGGCGCGCCACCTCGAAGACCGGGCGCATCAGGTTGCCGGAGCGGAAGACGAACTTCTCGAGGTCGCGGCGATAGGCGGCGAGGTCGGGCACGGGGCGCCGCGCCACGCCGGATTCCGCCGCGGCCTTCGCCACCGCCGGCGCGATCTCCAGGATCAGCCGCGGGTCGAAGGGCTTCGGGATGATGTAGTCCGCGCCGAAGACCGGCGCCTCCCCGCCATAGGCGGCGGCGACGACCTCGCTCGCTTCCATGCGCGCGAGTGCGGCGATGGCATCCGCCGCGGCGACCTTCATCGCCTCGTTGATCTCCGTCGCGCCGGCATCCAGCGCGCCGCGGAAGATGAAGGGGAAGCAGAGGACGTTGTTGACCTGGTTCGGATAGTCGCTGCGCCCGGTGGCCACGATCGCGTCCGGCCGCGCGGCGCGCACGGCCTCCGGCAGGATCTCGGGCTCCGGATTCGCCAGCGCGAGCACCAGCGGCTTGCGCGCCAGCTTGTGCAGCCACTCGGCCTTCAGCACGCGCGGCGCCGAGAGGCCGAGGAAGATGTCCGCCCCCTCCAGTACCTCCTCCAGCGTCCGCGCGGCGGTCTCCTGCGCATAGGCGGCCTTGAAGGGATCGGTGTTCGGGCGCCCTTTCCAAACCACGCCGTCGATGTCGCAGATGGTGACGTTCTCGCGCTTCAGCCCCATCGCGACCAGCAGGTCGAGGCAGGCGATCGCCGCCGCGCCGCCGCCGGTGTTCACCACCCGGACGTCTTCCAGCCGCTTGCCCTGCAGCAGCAGCCCGTTGCGCACCGCGGCGGCGACGATGATGGCCGTGCCGTGCTGGTCGTCGTGGAAGACCGGGATCTTCATCCGCGCGCGCAGCGTGCGCTCGATCGCGAAGCACTCCGGCGCCTTGATGTCCTCGAGGTTGATCGCGCCGAAGCTGGGCTCGAGCGCGGCCACCGCCTCGATGAAGCGCTCCGGGTCGCGCTCATCCACCTCGAGGTCGATGGAATCGATGCCGGCGAATTTCTTGAAGAGGACTGCCTTCCCCTCCATCACCGGCTTGCCGGCCAGCGCGCCGATGGCGCCCAGCCCCAGCACCGCCGTGCCGTTCGAGATCACCGCGACGAGGTTGCCGCGCGTGGTGTAGTCCCAGGCCTTGTCGGGGTCCCTGGCGATCTCCTCGCAGGCGGCGGCGACGCCGGGCGAATAGGCCAGCGCCAGGTCGCGCTGCGTCGCCATCCGCTTCGTCGGCTCGACCGAGAGTTTCCCCGGCCGCGGCAGGCGGTGATAATCCAACGCCGCCCTGCGGAAATCCTCGTCCATGCCCGGCACCTCCGTTGCCAGATTAGGCGGGTTCCGCGGCGGAAGCGACCTCGCCCTCCCGGCCCGGCAGGAACTTTGCGGGATTGCCGGGATGGCATGCGATGATGCATCCCAGCCCGGGATACCAAGGGAGGGAAGGACCCCCGCCATGAAGCTGCATTTCTTCGACGGCTCGACCACATGCCGCCCGATCGCCATGTTCGCGATGGAGGCCGGCATCCCGCTGGAGCTTGCGCCCGTCAACCTGTTCGGCGGCGAGCACAAGGGCGAGGCCTATACGCAGGTCAATCCGAACCAGCTCGTGCCCGTGCTGGAGGAGGATGACGGCCATCGCCTGATCGAATGCTCGGCGATCCTGAAGTACCTGGCCGATGTCGCCGGGCACGCCGCCTGGCCGGCCGACAAGCGTGCCCGCGCCGCGGTGAATGCGCGCATGGACTGGTTCAACACCGGCTTCTTGCGCAGCTTCGGCTACGGCTACGCCTATCCGCAACTGCTGCCCTACCTCGCCTGGGAGGACAAGGCGATGCAGGCGGCGGCGCTGGCCCGCGCCAAGGCGGAATCGGAGCGGCTCTTCGGCATCCTGAACGACCACATGCTGTCCGACGCGCATCCCTATCTCGGCGGCGCGGAGCCCGACCTCTCCGACTTCCTCGGCGTCTGCTACGCGACGCTCGGCGAGCTGGTCGGCTGGGATTTCGATCGCTGGCCGCGCGTGGCGCGCTGGATCGCGGCGATGAAGGCGCGGCCGTCCTGGAATCCCTGCAATGTCGGCTTCCATGGCTGGCGCGACGCCGTGCGGGGGCAGGCGGCATGAGCAACCCGGCCTCGATGTTCCACCACGTCGCCTATCGCTGCCGCGATTCCGAGGCGACGCGCGCCTTCTACGAGGATTTCCTGGGCATGCCGCTGGCGCAGGCCTTCGAGATCAAGCGCACCGCGACGGGCCGCGACGCCTCCGTGCTGCACAGCTTCTACCGGCTGAAGGACGGCAGCTACCTCGCCTTCTTCGAAGTCCCGGACGGCGCCTTCGACTTCAAGACGCAGCATGATTTCGACCTGCATGTCGCGATGGAGACCACGCCGGAGGAGCTGCAATCCGTCCTCGCCCGCGCCAAGGCCGCGGGGATGGAGGCGCGCGGCCCCTCCGACCACGGGATCATGCACTCGATCTACCTGCGCGACCCGAACGGCTACGTGGTGGAACTCGCCGCGAAGACGCCGAGCCACGACGCCGACATGGACCCGGCGACCAACGGCGCGCGGGCGACGCTCGACGCCTGGACGCGGCGGAAGGCGGCGGCGGCCTGAGTGGGTCCGGCGGGCTGCGCCTGCAGCCCGCCGACGCAGGCACTACCGGGCGCCGGCGGGGCGCAGCGCGGCCAGCGCCGCGGCCGCATCCTCGCCGCGATAGGGCTTGGCCAGCACCGGGCGCCCGGCGAAGCGCGGCGGCAGCACCAGCCGCGCCTCGTAGCCCGTGGTGAAGACGAAGGGCACGCCCGCCGCCGCCAGCGCATCGGCCAGCGGGAACACCGCCACCCCGTCGAGGTCGATGTCGAGCAGCGCCGCATCCGGCGGCACCGGCAGGATGGCCGCGGCCGCCTCCTCGATCCGCGCGACAGGGCCGATCACCTCCGCTCCCTGGGCGCGCAGGGCGGTCTCGAGCTCCATGGCGACCAGCGCGGAATCCTCCACCACCAGCACGCGCAGCCCGCGCAGCGCCGGCGCCGCGTCCTGCCCCGCGCCCGGCCCATCGGGCGCCACGCCTGCCTCCGCGACGTGGCGCAGCGGCATCTCGACATGGAAGAGGATGCCCTCGGGGCGGAAGTCGAGCTTCGTGGTGCCGCCCACCTCATAGGCGAGGCTCCGCTCGATCATCATGCTGCCGAAGCCGCGATGCCCGGGGGCGGCGACGGGCGGTCCGCCGCTCTCGCGCCATTCCAGCAGCAACTTTCCCTCCGCGACCCGCCAGGAGACCTGCACCCGCCCGGCCGGCACCGAGAGGGCGCCATGCTTCACCGCATTCGTCGCCAGCTCGTGCAGCGCCAGGCTGACCGCCAGCGCCGCCTTGGGGCGCAGCCTGATGTCCGGCCCGACGATGCCGATGCGCGGCATGCCGCCCTCGGCGCCGAGATGCGGGTGCAGCTCCTCCTCCACCAGGCTGCGCAGCCCCGCCCCTTCCCAGCGGCTGCGCGACAGCAGCGAATGCGCCTTCGCCATCGCGCGCAGCCGGCCATGCAGGTCGGTCACGAAGCCGCCGACGGAGCCCGCGTTGCGGCTGGAATGGCGGACCAGCGCCTGGATGTTGGCCAGCGTGTTCTTCACGCGATGATCGAGCTCGGCGAGCAGCAGGTCCTGCCGCTGCCTCGCCTCCGCGCGCTCCCGCGCGACCTCGTCCATCCGGCGCAGCACGACCTCGAGCAGGGAGACGCGCAGCGCCTGCGCCGCCTCCACCTCGATGGCCCGCCACGGCCGGCAGCGCCCGCGCACCGTCTCGCGCCACGCGGCGAAGCTGCGGCGGGGCGCCACGCGCGCCCCCCCGCCCGTAACCTCCACCGGCTTGTTCGGGTTGCCCGCCCAGGTCACGGTCTGCACGACCTCGGGCCGGAACCAGATGATGCAGTCGCGCGGATCGCGCGTGAGGGAGAGCACCAGCGCGCCCGCCGCGACCGCGGCGAACCCGCGCGCCGGCGGAAAGGCCTCCGCCAGGCTGTCGAGCACCAGCACGCCATCCTCGGCCCGACTGCCGGCCCAGGCCGCGAAGGCGCGCACCTGCTCCTCCTCCGGCACGCGGCCGAGCGCGGCGTAGTTGCCTTCGATCAGCAGCGCGACGCCGGCGCTGTCCATGAAGTCGAGCAGGTTCGGGCGCTGGCGGATCAGGCCGAGCGCCAGGTTGTCCTCCCGCGCCATGACGCGGACGAGCCCTTCGTGCACGCGGTGCATGCGCTCGGCATGGGCGTGGTCCTCGGCGCGCTGCTTCGCCTCGATCTGCAGCGAGAACATCCGCGCGAAGAGCTCGCAGGCGCCGCGGATCGCGACCGGCACGCGATGCGGCGTGCGGTGGTGGCAGGCGATCAGCCCCCACAGACGCCCGCCCTGCACGATGGAGAGCGACATGGAGGCCCGCACGCCCATGTTCGCCAGGTAGTCCAGATGCAGCGGCGAGACGGAGCGCAGCGCGCAGCACGACAGATCCGTGGGTCGCCCGGTCAGCGGGGAGACGGGGGGCACCAGCGGCGCCGGGACGTAGCGCGCATCCGGGATGATGCGCAGCCAGTTCTGCACATAGAGCTCGCGCGCCTGCCTCGGCACGTCGCTCGCCGGGTAGTGCAGGCCGAGATAGGCGCCGATGCCCGCATCCCGCGCCTCCGCGATCACCTCGCCGCTGTCGTCGGGGGCGAAGCGGTAGACCATGACGCGGTCGAAGCCGGTGACGCGGCGGACCTCGTCGGCGGCGGCCTGGCAGAAGGCGCCGAGCGTACCCGCCTCGCCGAGCCGCGCGATCATCGACAGCACGACCGGCAGCGGCCCCGGCCGCACCGCGCCGCCCGCGCCCTCCAGCGGCTCGATCTCCAGGATGATGCCGGCCGGCGTGCGGTGCGCGACGATATCGAGCACTCCACCACCGGGGAGGGCCGCCTCCAGCGCGCGACCGGCGGTCGGCGCCGGCTCCTCGGGCAGGGAGGCGATCTCGGCCAGCACCGCCGCCGGCAGCAGGTCGGCGGCCGCCTGCCCGGCGGCGGGCGCCGCGCCGGCGCCGAGCAGGCCGCCATCGCCGGCTGCCTGCAGCACCTCGAGGCTCTCGGGATGCAGCACCAGCAGCAGGCCATGCGGCTGGACGGAGCCGGGAATGTGGATCGGCTCGCGGTCGCAGTTGGAAAGGTCGGCCTCGCCAAAGGCAGGCAGCGGGAGCGCGCTCATCGGCAGGCGATCCGGCGAAGCGGCGGCGGCCGGCGCGCGAGTGTCGTGAGGCGTATCACCGGTTCCGGACCGAGGTGTTGAACATTGCGTGCGGCGCACCCTAGCCCGGGCCGCGGACGCTTCCTTCCTCGCGGCCGCTCACAAGACAGCGATGCGCCTCAGCGCTCGGCGAGGGCGAGCCGCACCGCCGCCGCCGCCTCGTCCCCACGGCAGGGCTTGGGCAGCACCGCGGCGCGGGCGTAGCGCGGCGGCAGCACCAGGCGCGGCTCGTAGCCGGTGGTGAAGACGATCGGCACGCCGCGCTCCGTCAGCATGTCCGCCACCGGGAAGACCGGCTCGCCATCGAGGTCGATGTCGAGCAGCGCGGCGTCCGGCTGGCGCTCGGCGATCAGCGCCTCGGCCTCCGCGATACGCGCCACGGGCCCGAGCACCTCGGCGCCCGCGGCCTCCAGGCCATCGGCCATCTGCATGGCGACGAGGACGGAATCCTCCGCCAGCAGCACCAGCGCCCCCTCCAGCCCGCGGGCCGGCTGCGCCGCCGGCGCGGCGCCGGGCTCCGTCAGCGCGGCGAGCAGGATCGCGGCATGCCAGCGCAGCCCCTCCGACGCGAAGGCGAGCCGGCTGTCCGCGCCGAGTTCCTCGCCGAGGCCCCGCTCGATCGCGAGGCAGCCGAAACCGCGGCGGGCGGGCGGCGCGACGCGCGGGCCGCCCTGCTCCGTCCAGTCCAGCCGCAGCCAGCCATCCTCCACCCTCCAGCCGAGCCGCACCCGGCCCGAGGGCGCGGAAAGCGCGCCATGCTTGGCGGCGTTGGTGGCCATCTCGTGCAGGGCGAGGCCGAGGGCGAGGGCCGCGCGGGGCCGCAGGCGCAGCTCCGGCCCCTCGATCACGATGCAGCCGGCCGGGCCGTCCGCGAGATGCGTGCGCAGCTGCTCCTGCGCCAGGCCGCGCAGCGAGACGCCGTCCCACCGCCCGAGCGCCGCCAGCCCATGCGCCTGCGCCCAGGCGCGCAGCCGTCCGAGCAGCCGCGCCAGCAGGCCCTCGAGCCCCGGCGCGGCGGCCTCGCCGTGACGCGCCAGGGATTGCAGGTTCGCCAGCAGCGTCTCCACGCGATGGTCGAGCTCGCCGAGGCGCATCTCCTGGCGCTGGCGCGCGCCGGCGCGGGCCTGAGCGACGTCTTCCGTGCGGTGCAGCACGTCGTCGAGCAGCGCGATGCGCAGCGCCTCGGCTGCCTCGATCTCCATCGCCGTCCAGCGACGGCCGGGCGCGGGGCCGTCGCGGAACCACAGCACCGCCTCGCCATCCGGCAGGGCGAGCCGGAGCGCGCCGGCCTCGGCCAGCGCCGGCTCCGCCTTCGGCCAGCCCTCGGCGAGCGCATCGAGCGCCACCACGCCAGCGCCGCCGGCCAGCGCATCGCGGAGTCCCCGCAACACCTGCTCGGCCGGCACGGGGCCTTCGCTGTGCAGCGCGTCGCCCAGGAACAGGGCGACGCCGCTGCCGGGCAGGAAGGCGGCGAGCGCCGGCAGCGCGGCGCGCAGCCCCTGCCCCGGCGCCGCGGCCAGCGCCGCCATCAGCCGATGCTCGGCCGCGACGAGGCGCGTGGCCTCGACATCGTCCTCGGCCTGCGCGGCGGCTTCGAGCTGGAGCGAGAAGAGCTGGGCGAAGAGCTCGCAGGCCGCGCGCATCGCGACCGGCAGGTGGCGCGGCCGGTCCGAATGGCAGGCGAAGACGCCCCAGAGCCGTCCCTCCCGCACCACGGAGAGCGACAGCGCGGCGCGCACGCCCTGGCGCGCAAGCTCCTCAAGCTGCGCCTGCGGGGCGCTGCGCAGGCGCGAGAGCGAAAGATCCGTCTGCGCGCCGGTCAACGGCGACAGCGGCGGCTCGAGCGGGGCCGGGGCGCGGGTGGAGTCCGGCACCAAGCGGGACCAGCCCTGCAGCGCGCTCTCCCGCGCCTCCCGCGGGGCATCGGCGGCGGGGTCGCGCGGCGGCGGGCCGGGGGGTGTGCCGGGGGCGCGGGCCTCGGCCACCAGTTCACTGCCGCCCTTTGACGTGAAGCGGTGCAGCGCGACCCGGTCGAAGCCCGAGAACCCCAGCAATTCTTGCGCGGCGGCCTGGCAGAGGGCGGCGCGGCCGGGGACCGCTTCGAGGCGCGCCGCGATGGCGGCAAGCGCGGCCAGGGGCGCGGGCTCCGTCGCGGCGGGAGCGGCGGGGAAGCGCTCGATCTCCAGCAGCACACCGGCCTCGCCATGCTGGACGGTGAGGTCGAGCCGGGTGCCGTCGGGCAGCGCGATGCCGGCGGCGTGCAGCTCGGCCTCCGGCGGCTGGTCGAGCAGGCGGGCGATCTCGGCGCGCGTCTCCGGCGGGACGAGGGCGGCGAGCGGCAGGCCGGGCCGCGCCTCCGCCCCCAGCAGCGCGCCGTCTCCGGCCAGTTGCAGCACGTCGAGCGTGGCGGGATGCAGAACGAGGAGCAGGGCGTGCGGGTGGATGCCGGCGGGGAGGTGCTCCTGGTCGAGCAGCCCGGCGCCGCCGCCGGTCATCGCCGGGGCGGTTGGCGCCGGCGCGGCGAGCGCGCTCAGCGGCAGGCTCGTATCAGGGGACATGGCGCGTGGGCCCTGCGGCGCGTCACGGGAACAGGCTTACCGCAAATCCGGGAGGGGGCGCCGAGCGGGGCGGCTCAACTTCCCGTGAAGATCGTGAGGAAATGTCGGGCCGGTGCCCGCCGTTGCGCGGCAATGGTGCGGTCGAGAAGATTCGAACTTCCACGGGGTTGCCCCCACCAGCACCTCAAGCTGGCGCGTCTACCATTCCGCCACGACCGCAAAACCGGTAGAGGCGCGGCGTATAGACCATGACATTCGACCCGACAACGCCCCCGGAAACAGCCTCCTCCGTGGCGTTCCGCATCACCGAGGGGCTGACGCCCTATGCCGAGGCGATGGCCGCGATGGAGGCGCGCGTGGCGGCGATCCGCGCCGGGGAGGCGGAGGAGCTGGTGTGGCTGGTGGAGCATCCGCCGACCTACACGGCCGGCACCTCCGCGCGGCCGGACGACCTGCTGGAGCGGCGATTCCCGGTGTTCGCGGCGGGCCGAGGGGGGCAATGGACCTATCATGGGCCGGGGCAGCGGACGGGATACGTGATGCTGGACCTGACCCGGCCGCACGGGTCCGTGCGGGCGCGGGACGTGCGGGAGTATGTGCATGGCCTGGAGGAATGGCTGATCCGGGCGCTGGACCGGTTCAACATCCGCGGCGAGCGCCGCGAGGGGCGCGTGGGCATCTGGGTGGCGGACCGGGCGCGCGGGACCGAGGACAAGATCGGCGCCTTGGGCGTGCGGGTGACGCGCTGGGTGAGCTGGCACGGGGTGGCGCTGAACGTGGACCCGGACCTGTCGCATTTCGGCGGCATCGTGCCCTGCGGGGTGGCGGAGCATGGGGTGACGAGCCTGCACCGGCTGGGCGTTCTGGCGACGATGGAAGAGGCCGACGCGGCGCTGATGGCGGCGTGGGCGGAGGTTTTCGGGTAGGCCCACGGGCGATTGTAACGGCGCGGCGGTGGGATTTCTTGTTTCGGACAAACTCCCCTGGGATGCCGGCGCGCGGTTTCGGACAAATTGCCGGGTTGGTTGATCGCGCGGTCAGGTTTGCGCCAGCGAACCGAAAAAATTCACCGGCTCAGCGGTCGGGGAATTTTTCGGGAGAGCGAGCGGCGGATTCGCGGGGGTGAAAGAGCGGCGGCCCGCGCCGGGTGGCGCGGACTGAATTCCTAGGATAGCTGGTCGGTGCGGGGGAAGCCAGCGGAAAACGCGGGAACCCCCGCCTCTGGCCTGGGCGCTGGCGGGCGGTGCAATCCGTTGGCAAAGACTGCCAATGTCGGTGGCGCGCGGAGAAAAGGCGGCATGGCGACAATGACTGTCTCGCTTCCTGACGAGATGAAGGCCTGGGTCGAGGAGCAGGCGCGCTCCGGCCGCCATGCGAATGCGAGCGACCACGTCCGCGATCTGATCCGGCGCGACCAGGAACGCGTCGCCTTCCGCCAGTTGATCGAGGACGGGATGAACAGCGGCGTCAGTGACATCAGCTCGGACGAGATGCTGGTGGAGATGCGCAAGCGCGCCGCGACATATCACAGGTGACGTGAGCTGGCGGCCGCCGACCCTCGGCGGTCGAAGCGGCTCGACACGCCGCGCCGATCAACCTGTACGGGCGCGGTTGAGGGCGAGGAGGGCGGCGAGGGCGTCGTCGGTGGCGATATCCTCGGGCCAGCCATAGGCGGCGGCGACGGCGCGATCGAGATCGGCATGCAGGGCATCGAGCCAGGCGCCCTCCCCCGTGCCGCGCCGGTTGTAGAGGTTGGTCAGCGTGCGGGTCTTGAGCTGCTTTGCCGCGGCGGCGTCGCGTGGGATTTTTCGCGGCGGGAGATGCGGCAGCACATCGGGCACCTCCTCCACCCATTCGGGCGGGTTGAGCCAGCGGTCGCGCGCGGCGACGAGGGCGCGGGCGGCGTCGGCGATGCGGATGGCCCGCGCATCGGCGGCGTAGGAGGCGGCGGGGAGATTCGGGGTGAGGCCTTCGGGGAAGGCGAAGGTCTCGAAGGTGGTGGTGGGGGTGTAGCGCGGGCGATCCTCCAGCGAGGTGCCGAGGCGGAGCGCCCAGGCTTCGTGGAAGCGGCTGTGCAGGATGCCGAAGCTGGTGTCGTCGTCGCGGGCGATGGCCACCAGATTCTTGTCTGGAGTCACTGCTTTCGGGAGCCAGACAAAGACCCGGTGCTTCGAGACTTCTGGCGTGGCGATGAACCGCGCGAGGCCGTCTAGGCGCTGAAACAGTGCAGGTGCGCGACGCGCCAGCAGCCACCAGTGGCGACGCTCGGACGGGGAGCCAGATTTCGATCTAGCGGGCTGCACGTGCAGCACAACGTGCGCGAAAGGCTGAACAAAGAATGTGGCCTGCGTTTCCGGCATATCGCCAAAATTTATGATCCAGCGGTTCAGATGGCGGCCAGTGACATCCTCGCCGTTGTACCAAGGCGAAAGAACTTCGGCGTTGCTCCGGCCATTGGGATTGCTGGGTGCAGCGAGCCACGCATGTGCGAGGTCGCCATCGATGTTGAACGCACCCTTCTTTGTGACGCCGCTGGACGCGATCGCACGGTTATTCGCGAGCGGCTGCGCCGTCGTCAGGTCGAAGTCGCCCGCGCTCAAATCAGCAAAGATCGTAGTGACGGTATAGCCGTCTAGGCTTGGTGAGCCAGCAGAATTCCCGTCGCCGAAGCAGACTATCGACACTCGCACCGCTGCACCGTCGAGCGTCCAGGGCTCGTCGGACCACGCATCGAAGATGACGCCTTGCTCGGTGATGCGATCCAGCACGCGGCGGTTGGCGCCGCCGCGGATGCTGTTGGTCGCGACGAGCCCCGCACGCGTCGTCGCGCCGTTCTCGATCTGCTCGCGGGCCTTCTCGAACCAATAGCAGACGAAGTCCGCAGCGCCCGGCACGCGACCGGCATACGCCTTGCGCAGCCGCGCCGTGTAGTCCTCGCCGAGTGCGCCGATCATCGCCTTGTCGCCGATGAAGGGCGGGTTGCCGACGATGGCGTCGGCCTTCGGCCAATCCGCCACGCTGCCATCCGGGTTCAGCACGGCGTCGCGGCATTCGATGGTGTTCAGCGGCTTGAGGATGGGGTTGCCGGGCTGGGGCATGGCGTTGCGGCGCGCCCATTGGATGGCGCCGATCCAGACGGAGATGCGGGCCAGTTCCGCCGCATAGGCGTTCAGCTCGATGCCCAGCAGCACTTCCGGGCCGACTTCCGGCAATTGGCGTTGCAGGCCGAGCGCCTCCGACTCCAGCCCCGCGCGCAGCTCGATATCCTTGATCGCCATTAGCGCGAGATAGAGAAAATTTCCGCTGCCGCAGGCGGGGTCGAGCACGCGGTAGGCGCGCAGACGGTCGAGGAAGGCGCGGTAGATCGGCGTCGCCTGGGTGCGGGCGCGCTCGCGCCGCCGCGCGATCTCCGCGGGCGCGACGCCGGATTTCGGCACGGCAGCCATGATCGCCTCGATCCGCGCGCGCGCCTCCGCCCATTCGCGTTCCAGCGGGCGGATGATGACGGGGTTGATGATGAGGGAAATCTTCTCGCGGTCGGTGTAGTGGGCGCCGAGCTGGCCGCGTTTTTCGGGATCGAGCCCACGCTCGAACAGGGTGCCGAAGATGGTCGGGTCGATCTCGCCCCAGTCGAGGCGCGCGGCCTCCTGCACCGCGGCGATGTCCTGGGCGGTCAGCGGCAGGGCGGTGTCGTCGTCGAACAGGCCGCCGTTGAACCAGTCGATCTCGACGAAATCGAGCGTGCCGCCGGGGTCCTTCATGGCGCGGAACAGGCGGCCGGCGAGATCGGGGAAGCGCGCGGGGTTCTTGCGGGTGGTGGCGAGCAGGCTGTCGAGCACGCCGGCGGGCAGCAGGCCGACATCGTCGGCAAACAGGCAGAAGACGATCCGGTTGACGAAATGCGCGACCAATTGCGGATCGTGGCCGCGCGCGCGCAGGCGGGCGGCGAGTTCGGCGAATTTGCCGGCGGCGTCCTCGGTGATGGCCTGGCGGGTGCGTTCGGGGCGGAGGCGGTCGGGATCGGAGAGGACGGCCTTGAGCAGGGCGCGGCGCCGGGGGTCGCGCAGCTCCTCCAGCGTGACGGTGTGGGTCTCGCTGACGGCGTTGGTCCAGTTGGTGCGGATGATGATGGTCTCCATGTCGGAGACCACGAGGAGCGGCGGGTTTTCCAGCGCGAGGGCGTATTGCTGGAGCTGGACGAAGGCGGCGCGCAGGTCCTTGCGCTTGCCCTTGTATTCCCAGCCGAAATGGCCGCGCTTCCACACATCGGCCCAGCCGCGCTGGCCGGTGGTCTTGTTGGCGCCGCGTTCGAAGCAGAACCATTCGCCCTTGGGGTCGGCGGCGGCCGGGGTGGGTTCGTCGAGCAGGGCGCAGAGGTCGTTGAAGTGGGACTGCGAGGCCTGGTCCTCGCGCAGGGCGCTGCCCTGCCACTTGGCAATGAATTGTTCCGGCGTCATGCGCGCATGGTCCCGCGCGCGGGGTTGAAGGTCCATAGGCGGATGGAGGGGTCCGGGGACGATCATCGTCCCCGGCGGGGGTTCGGGGGCAGCGCCCCCGCCCTTCAGAAGATCCGGTCCACCGGCGCCCCCAACGCCATCGCGCCGGCGTAGCGCGCCTGCGGGCCGGCCTGGAGCGGGTGGTAGCGGGCGCCCTGGATGTCGCGGAACAGGCGCTCCAGGCCGGCGGCGCGGTGGAAGCCGGCGCCGCCGGACAGTTCGAGCGCGAGTTCCACGGTGCGGATGGCGTGCTCGGTGACGAGGGCCTTGCCGGTCATCACGTCGTTGATGCTGTCGGCGCTTGGCGCGTTGCGCTCGGCGGTCTGCA
This sequence comes from Falsiroseomonas bella, assembly GCF_003173615.1. Taxonomy (GTDB): domain Bacteria; phylum Pseudomonadota; class Alphaproteobacteria; order Acetobacterales; family Acetobacteraceae; genus Falsiroseomonas; species Falsiroseomonas bella. Next base: position 856,040 of record NZ_QGNA01000003.1, read on the forward strand.
GCATCCAGTCATGGGCGAGGCGCGCGGCGCGCAGGGACGTGTCCATGCGGCCGGCGAGGTGGAGGACGTCCTCGGTCGGCACGCGGCGCTTCGCCAGCGTCACGGCCAGGTCGCGGGCCTGCTCGGCGACGCCGAGATAGACGGCGTAGACCAGCGGGAAGGCGATGGTGGCGATGATGTGGAACAGCGGGTGCCACTGGCCCGCCGGGCGCTTCAGCGCGACGCCGGCATCGGGAATGAAGAGGCCCTCGATCGCGACGTCGTGCGAGCCGGTGCCGCGCATCCCCAGCGCCCGCCAGGTGTCCAGCACCTTCACCTCCGGCGCCTTCATGTTGACGGCGAAGTGCAGCACGTGGTCGGCGCCGTCCTCATGCAGCACGGCGCCGGTCATCATCAGGTCGCCCAGCGGGGCGCCTGACGAAAAGACCTTGCGGGCGGTGATGCGGTAGCCGCCCTCGACGCGCTCGGCCTTGCCGGAGCCGGGCAGCCAGTCGGAGCCGCCGGAGGAGAGCAGGATGATGCGCTCCGCGGCGATGCGCTTCAGCAGCGGCTCCATCGCGGCGAGCTTCTGGTGGCGCCAGCGCCAGGCCGGCACCGCGACCTGGTGGGTGTGCATGGAGAAGGCGAGCGCGGTGGAGGAGCAGCCATGCGCGAGGATGCGCAGCATCTCCGCCAGCTCCCGCACGCCGGCGCCGGCGCCGCCCAGCTCGGTGGGGACGCCGGCCTCGACCAGGCCGGCCTGCTTCAGCAACGCGTAGTTCTCGGCGACGAAGCGGTCCTGCGCGTCGGCCTCGGCGGCGCCGGCGGCGAGGTGGGGGACCAGGCGGTGGGCGCGCTCGGCGATCGGGCCTTCGGTCAGGATCGCGTCAGGCTTGGCCGGCGTGGCGATGACGTTCATGGCGGTTGCTCCCGTGCCTTTCTGGCCAGGGGAGCATCACGTGTCGGGGCCTTCCGAATCCAGTTCAGGAAATGAACTGCCGCCGGGCGGTCCGGCACTGGTAGGATGCTGCGCAACACGGGGAGACGGGCCATGGAGGACAAGGGCAGCTACGGGCAGTTCTGTCCGGTGGCGATGGCGGCGGAGGTGCTCTGCTCGCGCTGGACCGTGCTGGTGCTGCGGGAGATGCTGGCGGGCTCCACGCGCTTCAACGAGTTGCGGCGCGGGGTGCCGCGCATGTCCCCTGCCCTGCTGTCGAAGCGGCTGAAGGAGCTGGAGGCGGCCGGGGTCGTGGTGGCGGCGCCGGGGGAGCGCGGGGTGGTGGAGTATCGACTCTCGCCCGCCGGGGAGGAGTTGCGGCCGATCGTGATGGGGATGGGGTTCTGGGGGCAGCGCTGGATCGAGAGCCAGCTGTCGCTGAAGAACCTCGATCCCTCGCTGCTGATGTGGGACATGCGGCGGAACCTGCGGGTGGAGCCGATGCCGCCGCGGCGCTGCACCATCGCCTTCCAGTATCCAGAGCTCGCGGAGAACCGGCGGCATTGGTGGCTGGTGGTGAATGGCGGCGCGGTGGATCTGTGCTCGGTGGATCCGGGGTTCGAGGTGGACCTCTATGTCGTGGGCTCGCTGCGCGCGCTGACGGCGATCTGGATGGGGCTGACGACGGTGGGGCGGGAGGTCGCGGCGAAGCAACTGGAACTGCTGGGCGACGCCATGCTGGCGCGCAGCATCGAGCAATGGCTGGGGCTCAGCCCGTTTGCAGGAGAGACTCGGAAGGTCGCGTAGTTCAGATCCTGAACTGGAGGCTGAGCGACGCGGGCGCGCAGGCTCCGCGCCGCGGGACCGGACCGGCCCCGCCCGCCCCGGCAACACGCCCGGGGCGCGCCACGCGGCGTGGAGGCAGCAATGGGCACGAGCATGTATGAACGGCTGGGCGGCGCATCGGGGATCGGCCACCTGGTGGACGACATCGTCGAGGCGCACATGGCCAATCCGCTCATCCAGGCGCGCTTCCTGCCCTATCGCGAGCAGCCGGAGCGCCTGGCCGCGGTGAAGCGGCATCTGCGCGACTTCCTCGGCATGGGAAGCGGCGGGCCGGAGCAGTACGACGGCAAGGGCATGGTCGGCGCGCATCGCGGGATGAACATCGGCGCCGAGGAGTACATGGCCGCGATGGACGACATCCTCGGCGTGCTGACGAAGCACGGCGTGGACGAGCAGACGCGGAAGGACGTTCTGGCGATCGCCTATTCGCTGAAGGGCGAGATCCTGCGCGTGTGACGGCTCAGGGGCCGTCTTCCTCGATCTCCCAGCCCTCGGCGAGGTAGCGCGCGAGGATTTCCGCGTGGCGGTCCTCGGGGTGGGATTCGAGGAGCTCGTCCTCGCCGTCCAGCACCTCGGTGCCGGCGTCGGTGGTGACGATGACGATGGTGGCGAGCTCGCCTTTCGCCAGGACGGTTTCGCGCATGGGGTGTTCTGACGGATGGAGGGGCCCGGGGACGATCATCGTCCCCGGCGGGGGTTTCGGGGGCAGCGCCCCCGATCCCTGCGTTCAGCGTCCGCGGCGGAGGAAGGCCGGGGCGCTGCCGCCGTCGCGGAAATCGGCCTCGCGCCAGCTCCGGTCCTTGCGGTCCGGCTGGGCGACGGCGGCGGGGCGGCGCTGCGGGGCGTCACCACCGCGGGCCTGAGGCTTCGGCGCGTGGCCGTCGCGGCGCTGGGCCTGGCCCTGCTGCGGGCGCCGCTGCTGCTGCTGCGGACGGCCGCGGCCGCCGCCGGCGGGCTTCACCGCGTCGGGGCGGCCGGCGGTGCGGTGCATCGGCGCCGAGACGTCCTGGCGGCGATCCTCGCGCGGGATCTCCTGGCGGATCAGCTTCTCGACCTGCCAGAGCTTCTCGCGCTCGTCCGGGCTGCACAGCGCGATCGCGATGCCGCTCGCACCCGCGCGCGCCGTGCGGCCGATGCGGTGCACATAGGCTTCCGCGGTGTCCGGCATGTCGTGCTGGATGACATGCGTCACGCCGTCCACGTCGATGCCGCGCGCGGCGATGTCCGTGGCGACGAGGACGGGGGCGGTGCCGGTGCGGAACTCCGCCAGTGCGCGCTCGCGCTGCGGCTGGCTCTTGTTGCCGTGGATCGCGTTGGCGGCGATGCCGTCGGCGGCCAGGTTCTTCACCACCTTGTCGGCGCCGTGCTTGGTGCGCGCGAAGACGAGCGCACGGCCGACGCCATCGGCGCGCAGCAGTTCGGCCAGCACGCCGCGCTTGCCGCCCTGCTCGACCAGGATGAGCTTCTGCTCGACCTTCTCGGCGGTGGTGGCGACGGGCGTCACTTCCACGCGCACCGGGTCGCGCAGGATCTCATGCGCGAGCTTGGCGACCTCGGCGGGCATGGTGGCGGAGAAGAACAGCGTCTGGCGCTGCTTCGGCAGCACCGGGAGGATGCGGCGGATGGCGGCCCAGAACCCCTTGTCGAGCATCTGGTCGGCCTCATCCAGGACCAGCGCCTCCACGCGGTCGAGCCGCGCGGTGCCCTGGTCGAGATGGTCCTGCAGCCGGCCCGGGGTGGCGACGAGGATGTCGATGCCGCGCGCCAGCGCGCTGCGCTGCGGGCCGTAGCCGACGCCGCCGAACACCACCGCGACCGAGAGGCCGAGATGGCGGCCATAGGCCTTGAGGCTGTCGGCGATCTGGCTGGCGAGCTCGCGCGTGGGGGAGAGGATCAGGGCGCGGCAGCCGCCGCGCGGCGGGCGCGCGCCGCCCTGGGCCAGGCGGTGCAACAGGGGCAGGCCGAAGGCGGCCGTCTTGCCGGTGCCCGTCTGGGCGATGCCGAGCAGGTCGCGCCCGGCGAGAATCGCCGGGATGGACTGGGCCTGGATCGGGGTGGGAGTGGTGTAGCCCTCCTCGGCGAGTGCCTGGAGGATGCGGCCGTCAAGACCGAGAGTGTCGAAGGACATGGAGAGAAATCGAATCCGCTCATGCCGCCGCGCGAAGCCTGCGGGCGGTGGGTGCGGTGCGCCCCGCGTGCTGCGAGCGCGCCAGAGAAGTGTCGAAGCCGGCTTCGGCGAAAGGCGGAAGCCCGTGACTGGTGCGCCCTGGTCCGGGCCCGCGGAGGGGTCCGATCACGCAACCGGGCGCGGCGGGATGTCCCCGCTGACGAGGGTTAGATAGGGCAGGAAGGGTGACGGAACAAGGGAAAACGCGCGAAAGCCTGGGGGCGGTCGCCCGTCACCCTGTCGGGCGGCGGTGGAAGCCGGGTTCCCCGGGGGGCTCGGCCAGGCGTTCCTCGATGCGGTCCACGCGGGCCAGAACCGGGCCGCGGCGGCAGGCGGTGAGCAGGGCGCGCACCGCACCCTCCTCCCCCTCCACCAGGGCCTGCACGCTGCCATCGGGCCGGTTCCGCACCCAGCCATGCAGGCCGAGGCGCGCCGCTTCGCGGCATAGCCAGTCGCGATAGCCGACGCCCTGCACCCGCCCCTCGATGCGGAGCAGGCGCGCCGGCATCAGCCGCGGGCCAGGGCGATCAGCCGGGCGGCGAGCGAGACCTCCGCGGCGAGGCGGGTGCGGCGCTGCTCGGCCTCGGCGTCGAGGCCCCAGAATTCCTCCTGGAACCGCTCGTCCAGCGTGGCGAGGCGGTGGGCGGCCTCGGCATCCAGGCGGCCGGCAGCCAGCGCCAGGCCCAGCACGAGGGAGCCGAGCGCGGGTACGGCGACGCCCAGCGCCGCGATCTCCAGCGCCGGATAGGACTCAATGGCGCGGCGAAGGGCGGAGAGGGCCTGCGGGTCCTGCGCCACCGGCATCACGCCGGCGGTGACGCGCAGCGGCGCATCCAGCGTCAGCGTCGCCCAGTCGAGCAACGGGTCCCATTCGGCGGCCTGCCGCTCGGCGAGGCGACGATCATCCGCGCGGTAGCAGAGCAGGTCCGTCTCGCCGTATTTCGCCAGCGCACCGACCGTCGCGGCGGGGTCGGGCGCAATGCGCTCGGCGGCGGTGCCGACCAGGCGGGTGAGCGGCACCTCCTCCGGCGTGAAGGGGCTTTCCTTCCGGCCGCCGGCGGCCGCGTTCCATTCGGCCGCGATCGCCTCCGCCAACGGGCGCGAGGCGACGGTGAGCGGCGTGCCGCCCGGCAGACGGACCGGGCGCGCATCGAGCGAGACCGTGAAGCGCCCCCCGGATTCGGCGATGGCCGCCGCGTCCCAGAAGCGCTTCATCGGCAGCGCGTCAGCGGGACCGGGCGGCCGTGCGGGTCGTGGCGGCGCGGCGCGTGGCCGGCGGCGCGCTGGTCGTGCAGGTCGGCGCGTTCAGCGGGTTGAGCACGTTCCGCTCCTCCGAGATGCGCGCCAGCTCCTCGACGTCGCGGGCGTTGAGCGCGACCTGGAACAGCGGCGTGACCAGCGGGCAGTAGTGCGAGCCGGCGCGGATCCCGTCCTGCGACTGCGCGTTGGCGAGCTGGGTGATGAAGCCGTCGAGCTCGCGCTGGTGGGCGCCGCCGGCGGTGCGGCGGAAATGGCCCGCCATGCCGTGGTAGGACGCGGCGAGGTCGCGCTGGAACTTGCGGACGAAGGCGTTGTACTCGCCGTCCTTGTTGCAGGCGAGCGCCGCGACCATCAGCTGGCTCTGCAGCGCGCGGACGTCGAAGGCGGTGCGCTCGGCGCTCTGCACGCAGGATTGCGCGATCGCGGGCCCGGCGATCACGGCGGCAAGGCCGCCGAGCAGCAGTCGGAAACTGGTCATGCGGCGATTTCCCTGGCGCATGGGCGGTGATCTCCCCTGGGGCGCGCCTATGCCCGGCGGAAGGCCGGGCCCGGGGCCCCCCGGCCCCCGCGGCGTCGCGAAGCGCCTATTGCCTACTCCAGCCAGCGGGCGAGTGCGAGAGTCTTCATAGCACCCCAAACAAGTATAGCAGGATGATGATCGGGATCGGGATGCCGACCAGCCATAGAAGTATGCCGCGCATGGGAAGCCTCCGGGTCGTTGCCCGGCAGCAACGCGCGGTCAGGCGGCCCGTTTCGCGCCGCGCCGCGGCCGCATGATGCGGCCGAGATCGGCGAGGCGCCGCTCGAGGAAGGCGCGGGTCGCCGGGAAGCCCGGCTCGTCGTCCTGCAGCCAGAAGGCGAGGGTCGCGCCATAGACGCCGGCCAGGGTCGCGCGGCGCGTATACCAGGACAGGTCGGCCGAGGTGTCGCCGGCCGCGGCCCACATCGAATCGGCGGTCCGCCCAACCGTGCGGATGGCGGAGGCGACGTTCCAGGGCAGCGACTGCAGCGCGAGTGCGCGGCGGACGGCCTCCCGGTGCGGCTCCGCCTGTTCGAGTCGCAGCTCGACCACGCGCCGGATGCGGGCGGGGATCTTGAGATGCGCGAGGTCCTCGGCCGCCGCGGCGGCCTCCATCTCGCGATCGGCCAGGTCGCACCAGGCCTCCACCGCCTCGATGGCACCGCGGGGGAAGAGCCACTCCACCTCCAGCGGGTCGCGGCCGAGATCCCTGAGCCCGGCCTCCAGCGCCGCGCGGGTCCAGCCCAGCGCCGGCACATGCGCCAGGGCGGCGCGGATGGCCGAATCGCGCTCCTCGCTGCGCTCGATCATGCCTTCTCCCCTTCCCCGGCGCGGGCGGCGGCGCGCGACAATTCGTCCGTGAAGCCGAACAGCGAGAAATCTGTCATGCGCATCGGGTAGAGGATGCCGTCCAGGTGATCGTATTCGTGCTGCATCACCCGCGCGGCGAGGCCCGCGGCCTCCCCCTCCACCGGCTTCCCCGCGATATCCACGCCGCGGAAGCGGATGCGGGCGGCGCGCGGGACGCTGCCGCGCAGGCCGGGGATGGAGAGGCATCCCTCCCAGGCCGATTCGGTCTCCTCGCCCACCTTCTCGATCTCGGGGTTGATCAGGGCGATGACGTTCCCCGCGCCGCCGCGCCAGACGAAAAGCCGCAGCGGAACATGCACCTGCGGGGCGGCGAGGCCGATGCCGCCGGCATCCTCCATTGTCTCGGCCATGTCCGCAACGAGGCGGTGGATCTCGGGATCCGTGGGGTCCGCGACCGGGTCGGCCCGGCGCAGCAGGACGGGATGGCCCATTCGGGCGATCTTCAGGATGGCCATCGGCGCGTGATCCGGCGTTGTTCCTGCCAAGGTAATGCGCCGCGGCGTCTGCGGGAGGGCCTTCCTTCGGGGGGCGGACACATGCTAAGGAGCGCGCCTCTTGTGTCGGGGGGCCTCGGGACCGAGCCGGGGCTGCCCCGTTTTTGCCTATCCATCGATTCGTCAACACCAACCAGGAGGTTGAGCCGCGTGCAGGTCGTCGTTCGCGACAACAACATCGACCAGGCCCTGAAGGCGCTGAAGAAGAAGCTGCAGCGTGAGGGCGTGTTCCGTGAGATGAAGCTCCGTCGTCACTACGAGAAGCCGTCCGAGCGCCGCGCCCGCGAGGCCGCCGAGGCCGTGCGCCGCGCCCGCAAGGTGGAGCGCAAGCGCCTGGAGCGCGAGGGCTTCTGAGCACAGCGGCCATTTTCAATGGCCGCTGTTCGTTTTTCGTGCCCTCAAGCGCCGGGCGGCCGCTCCGCGGCCTTGGCTCGCCGGACTGCCGGCGGGCGCCATTCGGCGCCTCGGACGCCTGAGGCGTCCGCAGGGCGCCCGATCCTCCTGCGTACAGGCCTTGCCCCCCGCTCTGCTGCGTCGTGTGATCCGCGCGGCAGCGGAGGACAGGCTATGGACGGGCTTTCCACGACCACGGAGGCCACAAGCGACGAAGCGGCCCTCTTCGGCCGCGCGAAGCGGGTGCTGCCCGGCGGCGGATTCGGCAACTTCGCGCCCGAGGTGATCCTGCGCGAAGGCCGCGGCGGCCGCGTGTGGGACGTTGCAGGCCGCGAATACGTGGACTTCCTGCTGGGCTCCGGGCCGATGTTCCTGGGGCATGGCCACCCCGAGGTGCTGGAGGCCGTGCGGGAGCAGCTTGCGCGCGGCACCACCTTCTTCGCCAACAACGAGCACGGCATCGCGCTGGCCGAGGCGATCGTCGAGGCGATGCCTTGCGCGGAGCAGGTGCGCTACACGGGATCGGGCACCGAGGCCGACCTCTATGCGATGCGCCTGGCGCGCGCCTTCACCGGGCGCGAGCGCATCCTGAAATTCGAGGGCGGCTACCACGGCATGAGCGACTACGGGCTGATGAGCCTGGCGCCCAAGGTGCTGGCGAACTTCCCGCGCCCCGTGCCCGATTCCGCCGGGATTCCGCGCAGCGTGCAGGAGGAGGTGCTGGTCGCGCCCTTCAACGACCTGGACGCCGTGACGCGCCTGGTGGAGGCGCATGCGGCGGAGATCGCCGGCATCATCGTGGAGCCGCTGCAGCGCCTGATCCCGCCCGCGCCGGGATTCCTGCAGGGACTGCGCGACCTCTGCGACGCGCATGGGATCGTGCTGATCTTCGACGAGGTGGTGACGGGCTTCCGCTTCGCCTATGGCGGCGCGCAGAGCTACTACGGCGTGACCCCCGACCTCTGCACATTGGGAAAGATCATCGGCGGCGGGTTTCCGCTGGCGGCGGTGGCGGGGCGCGCGGCGATCATGGCGCATTTCGACCGCGCGCTGGTCGGCGACGACGGGTTCCTGATACAGATCGGCACGCTCAGCGGCAATCCGGTGGCCGCGGTGGCGGGTTTGAAGACGCTGGAAATCCTGCGCCGCCCCGGGACGTACGAACGCGCCTTCGCGACCGGCCGCGCGCTGATGCAAGGGATGGAGGAGCGGATCGCGCGCGCCGGCCTTCCGGCGCAGATCGTCGGCGAGCCGCCGCTGTTCGACGTGGTCTATGCGGATGGCGCGATCGCCGATTACCGCGCCACGCTGCGCGCAGACCGCGCCGTGCAGGCGCATGTGAACCGCGTGCTGCGCGAGGGCGGCATCATGAAGGGCGAGAGCAAGTTCTACGTCTCTGTCGCGCATGAGGATCGCGACGTGGAGCAGACGCTGGAGGCCTTCGGGCGCGCACTACGGACGCTGCCAGGGCGTTGATGCTGGTGCGTGCGGATCGTGCCCGATCCGCCCTCAATCGCCGGCGCGCGCCTCCGCGCGCTTGGCTGCGCCGCACTTGCGGCGGGCGCCGTTCGGCGCCTCGGCCCGCTCCGCGGGCCGCATGTCTCGCCTTATAGGATCCGGCGGGGTCTTCTTCGACAGAAGCCCCGCGAGGAAGCGGGCGACATTCGCCTCCACCACCGGGCCGTCATCCTCCGGCGTCGGCAGGCGGTAGATGTGGCGGCGGATGCCGAGATAGACGACGCCGCCATGCAGCGCCCAGAGCTCCTCCATGGCCGGCGCGCGGTATCGGCCATCGGCGGCGATCTCCTCGCGCAGCGGCCCCAGCAGCTGCGTCGTGACGCGGCCCATGTAGCGCTGGTTCAGCTTCTGGCCCGCCAGGCCGGCCCACATGAAGATGCGGATCCACTCATAGGTGAAGATGGTGGCGTAGTCGCGGTAGAAGCGCAGCATGCGGCTCTCGATCGGCACGCTGCGGTCGCGCAGCTCGTTCGCCCAGTGCGGCTTCAGCCGGCCGAGGAAGATGCGCTGGTAGACCGCCTCGACCAGCTCGTCCTTGCTGGCGAAGTAGCGGTAGAGCAGCGCCTGGGTGATGCCGGCGCGGCGCGCCAGGTCGCGCGTGGTGCCGCCGAGGCCGACCTCCGCGAAGTAGCAGACCGCGGCGGCGACGATCTGCTCGCGCCGCGCCTCCGGATCGAGCCTTCGTGCCGGTCGCACGCTGCCGTCCACTGTATCCTCCCTCATCCCGCGCTGCGTGCGCGGGCTTGCTTGACAGCGGTTTAGTTTTTGCTGATCAGATGATCAACAAGGAACGCACCCGCATCGGACGGGGCATGGACAGGGGGGACACCGCCCATGAAATGGCCGGCCTTCGCCTATGTGCGGGCCTCGACGCTGGACGAGGTGTGGCGGCTGCAGGCGCAGCATGGCGAGGGCGCGCGGGTGCTGGCCGGCGGGCAGACGCTGCTGGCGACTCTGGCCTTCCGGCTTTCCGAACCCGATGTGCTGGTGGACATCACGCGCATCGCCGCGCTGCGCGGCATTTCCGTACAGGGCGGGCGGCTGCGCATCGGTGCGCTGACGCGCCATGCGGAGCTCGGGCGCGATCCGCTCGTCGCGCAGCATGCAAAGCTGCTGGCCGAGGCGGTGCCCTTCATCGCGCATCCCGCGATCCGCAACCGCGGCACGATCGGCGGCAGCCTTGCCTATGCCGACCCGGCGGCGGAACTGCCTTCCTGCGTGGTGGCGCTGGATGCGACGCTGGTGCTGGTTTCGGCACGTGGCGAGCGGCGCGTGGCGACGCGCGACTTCTTCACCGGGCTGCTGCAGACCGCGCTGGAGCCGGGCGAGCTGATCGCCGCGATCGAGGTGCCGCTGCCGGATGCCTCGCGCCGCAGCGCCATCGTGGAGGTGGCGCGGCGCAGCGGCGACTATGCGATGGCGGGGCTGGCGGTGGCGCTTTCGCTCGATACGGGGATGCGCGTGTCGGCGCCGCGGCTGGTCTATTTCGGCGTGGGCAACGGGCCGGTGAGCGCGGCGCGTGCCGCCGCGGCGCTGGAAGGCCGCGCGCTGGGCGCCGAAAGCATCGCGGCGGCGCAGGCGGCGCTGGCGGGCGACCTCGATCCGCCCGCGGACCTGCACGGGCCGCCCGCGATGAAGCTGCATCTCGCGCGCGTGCTGACCGCGCGCGCGCTGCAGCGCTTCCTGCCCGCGACGGAGATCGCCGCATGAGCCAGCGCGTGGAGATCACCCTTCGGGTGAACGGGGAACGCGTGTCGCGCAGCGTGGAGCCGCGGCGTCACCTGATCGACTTCCTGCGGCTCGACCTCGGGCTGACGGGCAGCCATGCGGGCTGCGAGCACGGCGTGTGCGGCGCCTGCACGGTGCGGGTGGATGACGAGATCGTGCGCGGCTGCCTGGTGCTGGCGGCGAGCCTGGACGGCGCCGAGGTGACGACCATCGAGGGCCTGACGGAGAGCGGCGAGGTCGCCGACCTCCAGGCCGCCTTCGTCGCGCGTAACGCGGCGCAGTGCGGCTTCTGCACGCCCGGGATGGTGATGGCGGCGGCGGACATCCTGCGGCATCACCAGGATGCGGACCGCACGGCGATCCGTGAGCATCTCTCGGGCAATTACTGCCGCTGCACCGGCTACCAGGCGATCGTGGACGCGGTTGCGGAGACCCTGGAGTCCCGGCGATGAACGAGATTCCGACGCCCGAAAACATCGGGCTCTCGCGCGAGGACCTGCCGAATTCCTATATCGGCCGATCGGTGCCGCGGCCGAACCTGCCGAAGCTGGTGCAGGGGCTGGCGAGCTACACGGACGACGTGACTCTGCCGCGCATGGTGCATGCGGCCTTCCTGCGCAGCCCGCACGCGCATGCGCGGATCGTGAAGGTGGACAGCGCCGCGGCGCTGGCGGTGCCGGGCGTGCTGCGCGTGTTCACGGGCGCCGATCTCGCGAAGGTCTGCGATCCCTGGGTGGCGACGCTCGATCACCTCAAGGGCATGAAGTCGGCGCCGCAGCACCCGCTGCCGCTGGAGCGCGCGACCTGGCAGGGCGAGCCGGTCGTGGCCGTGATCGCCGAGAGCCGCGCGGCGGCGGAGGACGGCGTCGCGGCGCTGGCGGTGGAATGGGAGCCGCTGCCGGCGCAGCTCGACATGGAGACGGCGCTGGCGCCGGGCGCGGTGCTGATCCATCCGGCGCTCGGCGACAACCTGGTCTTCACGCGCACCGCGACGAAGGGCGATGTGGAGGCGGCGATGGCCGCCGCGCACAAGGTGGTGGAGGCCACCTTCGTCACCGGGCGGCATACCGGCGTCACGCTGGAGCCGCGCAGCATCATCGCCGACTACAACCGCGCCGATGGCACGCTGACCGCGCACCATTCGACGCAGGCGCCGCACATGATGCAGGGCGTCTTCGCGAAGCAGCTGCGGATGGAGGAAGGCCAGGTCCGCGTCATCTGCAAGGATGTCGGCGGCAGCTTCGGCATCAAGGTGCATGTCTATCCGGACGAGGTGGCCGTCGCCGCGATCGCCAAGGTGATGGGCCGGCCGGTGAAGTTCGTCGCCGACCGCTTCGAGAGCTTCGTCAGCGACATCCATGCGCGCGACCACCGGCTGAAGGGCCGCATCGCGGTGGATGCCGAGGGGAAGATCCTCGCCTTCGACATCGACGACCTGACGGGCATCGGGCCCTATTCCGTCTATCCGCGCACCAGCGCGGTGGAGGGGAACCAGGTGGTGAACCTCTGCGGCGGGCCCTACGACTTCGCGAACTACCGCTGCACGACGACGGTGGTGCTGCAGAACAAGACGCCGACCTGCCAGTATCGCGCCGTGGGCCATCCCATCGCGACGGCCGTGACGGAGGGGCTGGTGGACCTCGCCGCGGAGGCGCTCGGGATGGACCCGATCGAGATCCGCCGGCGCAACCTGATCCGCGACGACGCCTATCCCTACACCTCGCCGCCGGGCATGCGGTTCGAGGGGCTGTCGCACCATGCCGCGCTGGAGAAGCTGCTGGCGATGGTGCCGGTCGCGAAGATCCGCGCCGACCAGGAGGCGCAGCGGAAGAAGGGCGTGTATCGCGGCCTCGGCTTCGCGAGCTTCATCGAGCTGACCAACCCCTCGCCCTTCATGTACGGGCTCGGCGGCGCCCGCATCTCGGCGCAGGACGGCGCGACGGTGCGGATGGACCCCGATGGCTCGGTGGTGGTGCTCTCCGGCGTGACGGAGCAGGGCCAGGGCACGGAAGGCATCCTGCGCCAGATCGTCGCGCATGGCGTCGGCGTGGCGCTGGAGCGGGTGAAGGTGGTGACGGGCGACACGCAGACGACGCCCTATGGCGGCGGCACCTGGGCCTGCCGCGGCGCCGGCATCGGCGGCGAGGCGGCGCTGCAATCCGCAATCGCGCTGAAGCAGCAGATCCTGGTCGTCGCCGGCGCGATGCTGCAGGCGGCCCCGGAGAGCCTCGACATCGTGCTCGGCCAGGTGGTGGACAAGGCCACGGGCCGCGAACGCATGCCGCTCGGCGAGCTCGGCCGCATCCTCTATTTCCGCGGCGACACGCTCCCAAAAGACCTGCCGCGGGAGCTGGTGCAGACGCGGCACTTCATCACCAAGGAATACCCCTTCGCCTTCACCAACGGCATCCAGGCCTGCTGGGCCGAGGTGGACGCCGAGACCGGCCTGGTGACGGTGCTGGAGCATTGGTGCGTCGAGGATTGCGGGCGGGTGATCAACCCGCTTCTGGTGGACGAGCAGGTGCGCGGCGGGATCGTGCAGGGGCTCGGCGGCGCGCTCTATGAGCATTGCGTGTATGACGGGCAGGGCAACCTGCTGACGACGACGATGGCCGACTACCTCGTGCCGATGTCGGCCGAGATGCCGGACATCCATGTCGGCCATGTGGAGACGCCGACGCGGGAATCCCTGCTCGGCGCCAAGGGCGCGGGTGAGGCCGGCACCGCCGGCGCGCCGGCCGCGCTGATGAACGCGATCAACGACGCGCTGCGCCCGCTGGGCGCGCGCGTGACGGAACAGCCCTTCACCCCCGCCTGCATCCTGCAGGCACTGGGGAAGATCTGAAGCATCCAGGGAGACGAACGACCATGACCATCCGTCGCCGCGGCCTGCTGGCCGGCACCGCCGCGCTGCCGCTGTTCTCGATCGAGAGCCGCGCGCAGACCGCGCTCAACATCACCATCGCCTCCAGCCACCCGGTCGCGAACTACTGGGTCGCCAACATGAAGAACGTGTTCCAGCCGGAGGTGGAGAAGCACCTGCGCGACAACGGCAACACGCACCGGATCAACTGGCGCGAGGCCTATGGCGGCACGCTCTATCGCTTCCAGGACACGATGGAGGCGGTGCGCGACAACATCACGGACATCGGCTATGTCGGCACGCTGTGGGAAGGCAGCACGATGCCGCTGCAGAACGTGACCTACTTCACGCCCTTCGCCACCGGCGACCACGGCGTCGTGGCCCGCGCCTTCGAGCAGATGAACGAGACGGTTCCGGCGATCCGCCAGAACTGGAACGGGCTGAACATGATCCCGCTCTCCTCCTTCATCACCGACACCTACCACATCTGGTCGAACTTCCCGATCCGCACGCTGGACGACCTGCGAAACCGCAAGCTCGCCGCGCCCGGCACGAGCGCGGGCTGGCTGCAGGGCACGGGCGCGACGCCGGTGGATGGCGCGCTGACGACGTACTACACGGACATCCAGACCGGCGTGATCGAGGGCGCGCTGTCCTTCTATGTCGGCATCCTGCCGACCCGCGTGTACGAGGTCGCGAAATACGTCACCGAATGCGACATCGGCGCGATGTATGTCGGCGGCATCGCCGCGAACCGCCAGCGGATGGAACGCTGGCCGGCGCCGGTCCGCAATGCGATGGTCGCGGCGGGCAAGATCTCCACCGAGAAGCACATCGAGGACGTCTCCGCCCGCATCGCCAATGCGAAGTCGGAGATGGCGCAGAAGGGCGCGATCATCACCACGCTGCCCGCGGCCGAGCGCGAGCGCTGGATCCGCGGCCTGCCGAACCTCGCGAAGACCTGGGCCGACAGCTCCGGCCCGGCCGCGCGCGACGTGCTGAACGCCTATTTCGCGGCGATCCGCGGCGCCGGGCAGACGCCCGGGCGCAACTGGGACCGCGAACTGACCTCCTGACGCGAGCGGCGCCGCCATGGCCGATGACATCGACATGGCGGCGCTCGACGCCGCCGCCCCGCAGGGTTTCGACCCGGTCCGCCTGCTTCTCGACGGTCTGGCGGCGATCGGCACGATCTGGACCTTCGGGCTGATGTGCCTGATCTGCGCCGACGTGATCGGGCGCAGCTTCCTCAACGCGCCGATCACCGGGGTCGCGGAGATCGCCGCCCATTCCGTCGTCGGCATCGTCTTCCTGCAGATCGGGGCGACGATCTATGGCCGCCGCATGACGCGCGCCGACTTCCTGATCGAGCGCCTGCACCGCTCCGTCCCCGGCCTCGCGCGGTTGATCGAGATCGTGTTCCTGCTGCTCGGCGCGGCCGTCATGGGCTTCATCGCGCAGGCTGCCTGGCCTGGGGTGTGGAATTCGCTCGGCGCGCGGGAGTTCTTCGGCGTGCAGGGCATCTTCACCGTCCCGACATGGCCGTTCCGCGCGCTGATCGTGCTCGGCGGCGTCGCCGGCGCGCTCGCCTATCTCGCGCTGTTCGTCGTCGAGGCGCGGCGTCTTCTCGGCGGCCGGAGCTGAGCCATGGACGACGTGAACATCGGCTTCGCGCTGATCGGCGCGATGGTCGCGCTGATCGTGCTGGGCCTGCCGATCGGCGTGTCGCTGATCTCGACCGGCGCGGTCGGCGTCTGGCTGATCCGCGACAATCCCGACCTCGCCTTCCGCTTCGCGGCCATGGCGACCTATTCCGGCATCCAGGACTACATCTTCGCGACCATCCCGCTGTTCGTTTTGATGGGGCTGCTGGTCAGCGTCTCCGACATCGGCAAGGACACCTTCGAGGTCGCGCAGGCGCTGCTGCGGCGCATACGCGGCGGGCTCGGCATGGCGACCGTCGGCGCCAACGCCGTCTTCGCGGCCGTCACCGGCGTTTCCATCGCCTCGGCGGCCGTCTTCACCAAGGTCGCGGTGCCCGAGATGGTGCGCCACGGCTACACGATGCGCTTCGCCGCCGGGACGGTGGCGGGGTCCTCCATCCTCGGCATGCTGATCCCGCCTTCCCTTCTCATGATCGTCTATGGCGTGCTGGCCGAGGTCTCGATCGGCAAGATGTTCGTCGCCGGCGTGATACCGGGCGTGATGATCGCGCTCGGCTTCGCCGTGCTGATCTGGGTCTATGCCGCCTTCTTCCCGTCGCGGATCATGACCCGCGCAACGCAGCCCGAGCTCAGCCAGCGCCCGATGGCGGGCGGCGAGATGGCGATGAAGTCCGTGCCGATCATGGCGCTGGTGGCGCTGATCCTGGGCGGGCTCTACACGGGCTTCTTCACGCCGACCGAGGCGGGTGCGGTCGGCGCGGCCGGGGCGCTGGTGCTTGCCGTGGTGCGCCGGCGCCTGGACGGGCCGCGGTTCTGGCGCGTGCTGAAGGAGACGGGGCTGGTCTCCGCCTCGATCCTGTTCCTGCTGATCGCGGCGGGGCTCTATTCGCGCATGCTGTCCATGGCGGGCGTGCCGCAGGCGATCGGCGAGATGGTGGAGCACCTGGGCCTCGGGCCCTACGGCTTCCTCGCCGTGTTCGTGATCATCATCCTGCTGATGGGGATGATCCTGGACAGCACCTCCATCCTGCTGATCATGGTGCCGATCGGCGCGCCCATCGCCGCGGCGATGGGCTTCGACCTGATCCACTTCGGCATCATCGTCATCATCGCGGTGGAGATGGGGCTGCTGACGCCGCCCTTCGGCATCTCGGTCTTCACGGTGAAGGCGACGCTGGCCGATCCGCGCGTCGGCATCGAGACGATCTTCGCGGGCGCGCTGCCCTATGTGGCGGTGATGGGGCTCGCGCTGGTGGCGATCGCGCTGGTGCCCGGGTTGGCGACGGTGCTGGTGAACTGAGCGGGGCGCCGGCGGGAAGCCGGCGCCCGCGGCTGCATCAATCCACGGTCGCGCCGGCGTCGCGCACCACCTCGGCCCAGCGCGCCACGTCCTGTTCCTGCACGGCGCGGAAGGCGGCGGGCGTGGTGACGGTCGGCGGGTCGATGCCCTGGTCCTGGATCAGCCAGGTGCGGAACTCGGGCGCGGAGATGATCTTCACGATCTCCTCGCTCAGGCGCTGCGTGATGGCGGGCGGCAGGTTGGCCGGGCCGAAGATGCCGTACCAGGTGGTGCTCTCGAAGCCGGGCAGGCCGCAGGCCTCGGCCACGGTCGGCACGTTCGGCAGCGCCGGGATGCGCTCGCGGGTGGTCACCGCATGGCCGCGCACCTGACCCTGGGTGATCATCGGGATCGCCGGGCCGGTCTGGTTGAAGAAGAGGTCGATCTGCCCGCCGAGCAGCGCGGTGACCACGCCGGCCTGGCCGACGAAGGGCACATGCACCATGTCGAGATTCGCCGCCTTGGCGAAGCGCACGGCGGCGAGGTGGGTGGAGGCGCCGTTGCCGGTGCTGCCGTAGTTCAGCGCGCCCGGCCGCGCGCGGGCGTCGTTGATGACGTCCATGCAGGTCCGGTACTGCGGGCGATGCTCGATCGAGGTGGTCAGGATGTTCGGCACGTCGCCGAGATGGGCGATGGCGGTGAAGTCGTTCAGCACGTTGAAGGGCAGCCGGCGATAGAGCGCCTGGTTGATCGCATGCGTGCCCGCGGTGCCGAACAGGATCGTGTAGCCGTCGGGCCGCGCCTTCGCGACGAAGTCGGAGGCGACGTTGCCGCCGGCGCCGGTGCGCGGATTGACCACGACCGCCTGGCCGAGCGCGCGGCCGAGCGGATCCGCCAGCTTGCGAGCATAGATGCCGACGCCGGAGCTGTTGGGGAAGCCGATCACCATCTCGATCGGGCGCGTCGGCCATTGCGGGGCCTGCGCGGCGGCGGGCGCCGCGCCGAGCAGCGCGGCGAACGGCAGGGCCAGGAGGCGGCGTGACAGTCTCATCTGCGGTCTTCTCCCGATGTTTGCCGGGCGACTTGAAGGCGTGCGGGCGGGCATGGCAACCCCCTTCGCCGCAATGGCGATCACCGGCTAGGCTTGGCGCATGACGCAGCAAGCCCCGGCACCGCGCATCGCGCGCGGCGGCAAATCCATCTATGGCGCGCCGCTCGGCATCCTGATGCTCGAGGCGCGCTTCCCGCGCATCCCGGGCGACATGGGGAATGCGGCGACCTGGCCCTTTCCCGTGCTGTTCCGCGTGGTGCGCGGCGCGAGCCCGGAGAAGGTGGTGCTGCAGGGTGCGCGCGGGCTGCTGCCGGATTTCGTCGCGGCGGCGCAGGATCTGGTGGATCTCGGCGCGGAGGCGATCACCACCAATTGCGGCTTCCTCTCGCTGTTCCAGGCGGAGCTGGCGGCGGCGGTGGCGGTGCCGGTCGCGACATCGTCCTTGATGCAGGTGCCCTGGGTGCAGGCGACGCTGCCGCCGGGGCGGCGCGTTGGCGTGATCACGGTCAGCCGCGGCAGCCTGACGCCGGCGCATCTGGATGCCGCCGGCGTGCCACGCGACGTCCCGGTGGAGGGCACGGAGGATGGCCGCGAATTCTTCCGCGTGCTGATCCGCGGCGAGAAGCAGGACATGGATGTCGCGCTGGCAGAGCAGGACATCCTGGAGGCCGGGCGGCGGCTGGTCTCGCGCCACCCGGAGGTCGGCGCGATCGTGCTGGAATGCACGAACATGCCGCCCTACGCCGCGGCGCTGCAGGCTGCGCTGGGGCTGCCGGTGTACGACATCTACACGCTGGTGAGCTGGTTCCACGGCGGGCTGCGGCCGCGCGCGTTCTGACGCGAGGCGTCACCGCGGGCGGGCCGCGTCAGCGCCCCTCCCGCGCCGCCTTGTCCAGCACCGCCTCGATGGCGTCGCGCAGGGCGTGGAGTTCGCCGCTGGCACGGGTGCGCTCCGCGGCGATCGCGACGACGGCGGCGACCGCTGGGATCAGGGAGGGGACCACGCGCGGCTTGCTGCCGCCCGGCGGGTCCAGCGCGTCGCCCAGTCCGGGCGGTCGGAGCGGCGTGGACCAGGGCACCGGGTAGGGCAGCGGTGACGGCATCGGGACTCTCCTTCGCGCGGGGAGGCGCCCAGCCTTCGTCACATTGCGGGAGTGAAGAAAGGGTAAACGGAATCGCCCGATCGGGCGGCGCGGCACCGAAAGTGGTTAACGCCCTCGGGCAGAAAAAAGCCCCGGCCGCGCAGCGACCGGGGCCCTCAGTCTGGTTGCGGGGCTGCGGCCTACTTGATGCTGACCGCCTGCCGCCCGCGCTGTCCGTCACGCACGTCGAGCGCGACCTTCTCGCCCTGCTGCACGTCCTGCTTGCCGGCGCGCTGCAGCACGGAGGAATGCAGGAACACGTCCTGGCCGCCATCGTCGGGCGTGACGAAGCCGAAGCCACGGACTTGGTCGAACCACTTCACCGTGCCGCTGATGGCATAGGTGGGGCCGCCCTCGTCGCGGGCGAAGTCGCGCCGGGGCGGACGGTCACCGAAGCCGCCGCCACCGCCGCCGCCGAAGCCGCCGCCGCGCGGGCCGCCGAAGCCGCCGCCACCGCCGCCGCCGAAGCCGCCGCCGCGCGGGCCGCCGAAGCCACCGCCGCCGCCGCCGAAGTCACGCCGCGGGGGGCGATCGCCGAAGCCGCCGCCGCCACCGAAGTCGCGCCGCGGGGGGCGGTCGCCGAAGCCGCCGCCGCCACCGAAGTCGCGCCGGGGAGGACGGTCGCCAAAGCCGCCGCGCGGGCGATCGCCGCCGCCGGGGCCCTTGGTGAGGCTGTGGATCCGCGTGACCAGGCGACGGCCCTGACGGTCCTCGCCGATCTCGCAGTTCAGCTTGTCGCCGGTGTCCGGCGGCTCGATGCCGGCTTCCGTCAGTGCGGAAGCGTGGAAGAAGACGTCCTGCCCGTCCGGTCCGAGGACGAAGCCGAACCCCTTTCGAGCATTGTACCACTTAACCTCGGCCTCGATCGGGCCGCCATCACCCTGTTCGCTATCGGGAAGCACGACTGTTATCAATCCGTTACGAAGGACACGACCCGACACGATGCAGGGCCGCCACTCCGCAACATGGCATTGGGCCGTCCCGAAAGCCAGCACAAATGCGATGTCAACGAAAACGCGATGGATCGAAGGGCGCGACCGGTATCTCGGGCGGCGATCCGGCCAGCATCGCAACAAGGATACGCGCGCTGCGCGGCCCCGCCACCAGCCCGACATGGCCATGCCCGAAGCCCAGCAGAACGTCCGGCGTGGCGGCGGCGGGGCCGAGGCAGGGCAGGCCGTCCGGCATGGAAGGCCGGTGGCCCATCCAGAATTTCACCCGCTCCGCCGGCAGGTCGCGCGGCAGGTTGGGGAAGCTGCGCAGCAGGTGGTCGCGCAGGATCTCCGCCCGCTTCCAGTTGGGCGCGGCCTCGAGCCCCGCGATCTCCACCTGGCCGGCGCAGCGCAGGCCGCGATCGGTCCAGGTGACCGACATCTTGCCGTCATAGGGCATCAGCGGCGTGCGCGGGCCGGTCTCGCTGTCCAGCACCATGGCGTGGTAGCCGCGCTCGGTCTCCAGCGGCACGTCGGAGCCGGCGGCGGCGGCGAGTTTTCTCGAGTAAGCTCCGGCGCAGATCACGGCGCGGTCCGCCTGGACCTCGCCGCGCTCGGTCACCACGGCGCGCAGCCGCCCGCCCTCGATGCGGAAGCCGGTGGCGCGGTCGCGGCGAAGATCGGCACCCTCGGCGCGGGCCTGGGCGACCAGGGCGGCCACATAGGCGCCGGGATCGCGGCAATGGCCGCCTTCCTCGACCAGCGCGCCGAAGCCGTAGCGGCGGTCGAGCTCTGGCTCGCGCTGGCGCATCTCATCCGGGCCAAGCTCGAGCCACTCGATGCCGACCTGGCGGCGGACGCGCCAGGCCATCGCCTCGCTCTCGAACTCTTCCCGAGTCCTGTAGATATACATCAGGCCGCGCTGCTCGATCAGCCGCGCGACGCCGGCGCGCTCGGCAAGTTGCTTGTGCAGGGCGGGCGCGCCCTGCAGCAGCGGGCGCAGCGCGCGGGCGGCGGCGAGCACCTTCTCCTCGGTCCAGCCGGCGAGGAGGTACTTCACCAGCCAGGGCGCGACGCGCGGGAAGTAGGACCAGCGGATGGCGAGCGGACCCAGCGGGTCCATCAGGAATTTCGGAACCTTCTTCCAGAGGCCCGGAACCGAAGGCGGGATGACGGACATCGGGCTCAGCCAGCAGCCATTGCCGTAGCTGGCGGCCTGCTCCCCGCCCGGATCGCCGGGCTCGATCAGGGTCACGCGGAAGCCGGCGGAGAGCGCCTCCAGCGCCGTCGCGGCGCCGACGATGCCGGCGCCGATGATCGCGACATGCTGCGTCATGCCGGCTTGTCCTGCATCGCGCGGCCCGGATCCTGGCCGGCAAGCAGCGAGACATGCGCCGAGACGACGCGCCAGCCTTCCGGCATCCGCGCCATGATCTTGGTCTCGCGGCCGATGAGGCCGGTGCCGACGCGCTCGTATTCCAGATGGGTCGCGGCGAAGTCGCGGCCGAAGGCGACGATGTGGACCTTGCGCTGGATGCGCTGCGCATAGGCCTTTACGCTGGCGCGGAAGGCGCGGATGGCGTCGTGGCCGTAGAGGATCTCGGTGATGCCGAAGCGGACGGTGCGCGGGTCGGCCCAGAAGATCGCGTCAAGCTCCTCGGTGCGGTTGGCCATCAGCGCCGCCTCGTAGCGGTCGAAGACGGCGCGGACCTCCGCCAGCACCGCCGGATCGTCGAGTTGCACGCGCGGCCCCCCTGCCCTGCACCGGCGCCGAGACTGCCGCGCCGGTCGCGCGCTGCAAAGACAGCGGGGCGCGGCCGGGTCATGCGCGCGCCGCAACGGCTTCATGATTCGCGCACAATCGCGGCGCAGCCTAAGCTGAGATTCTGCCCAGCGGCCGCGCCGCCTTCCGGGAGAGACGCCATGCCGGTCGCCGCGCCGCCGCAGACCCGCCCCGCCCGCCGAGTCCCGGCGCTGCCGCGCGTCCTCGCGCTGCTGCTCGCGCTGCTGGCGCCGGCCTGCGCGGTGCCGGACGGCGTCCGGCCGGAGCTGGTCGGGCCCGGCGTCGTCGCGGCGCCGCCCGCGTCCGATGCGCCGGTCGCGGCGGCGCCCTCCCCCTTCGGCAAGCCCACGGCCGGGCTGCGCCACGCGGCCGACATCCCCGGCCCCGCCTGCGTCGCCGAGCATCGCCAGATGATCGAGGAGGCGCGGACCGTGGCGCTGGAGCGCATCACGGTCGGCATCCGCGTGGTGGAGACACAGCCGGACAGCGAGGCCGTGCTGCGCTGGTTCGGCTTCGCCCCGCGCGAGGAGGTGGCGGCGCGGCTGCGGCAGACGGCGGAGTGGCTCGGCCAGCCGGATCGGTTCAAGGTGCTGTGCAACGATCCGCCGTCCTGCCGCGGGGTGCGGATGGCCTATGCGGCGCCGGCGCGGCGCATCGTCGGTCTGTGCCCCAGCTTCTTCCGCGCGCGGATGGACGGCTTCGACAACCGCTTCGGCATCCTGGTGCACGAGGCCTCGCATCTCGCGGCGGGCACGCAGGATTTCGTCTACGGGCCACGCTCGGCGCTGATCCTGGCCAAGCAGGACCCCGCGCGCGCGGCGCTTAATGCCGACAACTACGAGTATTTCGTGGAGACGCTGGCGCGGTTCGCGCCAGGGTCGTAGCGGCGAGGTCGTAACCGGCGCGGAATTTTGAAGCGCGAGGGCGTCATCCTGCTTCACGGCGGCGTGAGGTCTACTTTATACAATCTCTTGTGAGCGCCGGATCGGGGGGACCGGCCAGGCGCCGCGTCACGCCAGCGCCCAGGAGCAGACCGCATGCTCGACGCCGCCCTCGCCCAGCCCGAAAGCCGCGCGCAGCTTGCGCCGCATCACGGCTTCCTCTTCGCCACGGGGATCGAGAACAGCGCCCCCACCATCGAGCGCGGGCGCATCCGCCGCGACCAGATGGCCGAATGCGGGCACTACGGCCGCTGGCGCGAGGATTTCGCGCTGGTGAAGGAGATCGGCTGCGACGCGCTGCGCTACGGGCCGCAGCTGCATGCGACGCTGCGCGGCCCGGGCCGCCACGACTGGGCCTTCGCCGACGAGACCTTCGCCGAGCTGCGTCGCCTCGGCATCCGGCCGATCGTGGATCTCTGCCATTTCGGCGTGCCGGACTGGATCGGCGACTTCCAGAACCCCGACTTCCCCGACCTCTTCGCCGAGTATGCCCAGGCCTTCGCGCGGCGCTTTCCCTGGGTGCAGCTCTACACGCCGGTGAACGAGATGTTCATCACGGCCGTCTTCAGCGCGAAATACGGCTGGTGGAACGAGCAGCGGCATGACGACCGCAGCTATGTGCAGGCGATCCGCAACATCGTGCTCGCGAATCTCAAGGGGATGCGCGCGATCCTGGGCGTGCGGCCGGATGCGATCTTCATCCAGTCGGAGAGCACGGAGGCCTTCCACGCCGAATGCCCCGCCGCCCTGCCGCATGCCGAGTTCCGCAACGCGGAGCGCTTCCTGACGCTGGATCTCAACTACGGGCGGCGCGTGGACAGCCTGATGTACGAGTTCCTGATGGACAACGGCATGACGCGCGCCGACTACCATTTCTGCCTGCGCGAGGCCCCTGCCCTGAAGCGCCACTGCATCATGGGCAATGACTGGTACCAGACGAACGAGCACCTGCTGAACGCGGAGGGCCATGGCCGCTGGGCCGGCGAGGTGTTCGGCTACGACACCGTCACCCGCGACTACCACGCGCGCTACGGCCTGCCGGTGATGCACACGGAGACGAACCTGGATGAAGGACCGCGCGGCGACGAGGCGGAGCACTGGCTGTGGAAGCAGTGGTCCGGCATCCTGCGCCTGCGCCGGGACGGCGTGCCGGTGCTGGGCTTCACCTGGTATTCGCTGACGGACCAGGTGGACTGGAACCATGCGCTGCGCGAGCAGCGGGGCGACGTGAACCCGCGCGGCCTGTTCGACCTGGACCGCCGGCCGCGCCGCGTGGGGCTGGCCTACAAGCGCCTGATCGAGGCCTGGCGCAGCGTGCTGCCGACCCAGTCCTGGTGCCTGCAGGTGCCGCTCTCGGGCTGACGGCCGGGCAGGCGGGGCCGCGCGGCCGCGCTGGATCGGGTCGGCGGGACGCGCGATGTTCCGCCCGGCGGCGGCGGCCGCGCGGGCAGCAGCGGAGAGGCCCGATGCCCTATCCGGAGAACGAGGACCTGCCGCCCGGCGTGCGGCATGCCTTGCCCGACCATGCCCAGGACATCTACCGCGCCGCCTTCAACGCGGCGTGGCAGTCCGGTCGCTACGGGCAGGACGAGGCGGTGCTGCATCGGATCGCCTGGGCCGCGGTGAAGCGACGCTATCGGAAGCTGGGCGAAAGCTGGGTGCCGCGGAGTTGAACCCGCCGACCGGCCGGCGTTGATCTGCCGCAAGGGCAGCAGGTCAGCGCCTTCCTAGGTTCCTTCCTCCACGACAGAACCGGAAGGAAGGATCGGGCAGATGAACAGACGGGCTCTTCTGATCGCGGCGGCAGCCATCGCGCCCGGTGCGGTCCTGGCGCAGACCTCCCGCACCACCCAGGCCAACCGCGCCCTGTTCGGCCAGGACTTCGACAGCCTTCCCGCGCAGGAGCGCGAGCGCGTGCGGAACGCGTTCCGACGCGGATCGCCAGACCTCGACGATGCCGGGCTGCGCCAGCGCTGGGATGCGATGACGCCGGGCCAACGCGAGGAAGCGCTCAGGACGCGGGACCGGGACCGCGACCGGAGCCGCGACCGCGACCGCGACCAGGCGCGTGACGGGACCGGCGACCGGGACCGCGACAGGGACCGGGACCGCGACCGCGATCGCGACAGGGACCGCCTCGGGTCGGCGCCCGCCGCCACAGCGCCAGCCAGCCCGGGCGGCGGTAGCCCTGGCGGCGGCCCCGGGGGTGGCGGAGGTGGAGGCGGAGGCGGAGGCGGCGGAGGCCGCTGAGCCCCCCTCCCCAGCCGCGGCAAGCGAGTCCATCCTGCTTGCCGCAGTCTGGCAAAGGGGGGTGCCCATGGCTCATCCGGTGATCGAAGGCGTGAAGGCGTTCCAGCCGGATCTCGCCGCCATCCGGCAGGACATCCACGCCCATCCCGAGCTCGGCATGGAAGAGACGCGGACCGCGGCCCTGGTCGCGCGCGAACTCCGGGCGCTGGGCATCGAGGTGACGGAGGGCGTCGGGCGCTTCGGCGTGGTCGGCACGATCCGCGGCAACCGGCCGGGCAACCGCTCCGTCGGGCTGCGCGCCGACATGGACGCGCTGCAGATCCCGGAAGCGACCGGCGCGCCCTATGCCTCGAAGCATCCGGGGATCATGCATGCCTGCGGGCATGACGGGCACACCACCATGCTGCTCGGCGCCGCGCGCTGGCTGGCGCAGCACCGCGACTTCGGCGGCACGGTGCACCTGATCTTCCAGCCGGCCGAGGAAGGCCGCGGCGGCGCCAAGGCGATGCTCGACGACGGGCTGTTCGAGCGCTTCCCCTGCGACGCCGTCTATGGCCTGCACAACAAGCCGACCATCCCGGCCGGGCGCTTCGCCATCCGCCCCGGCCCGGCGCTGGCCGCGGCGGACCGCTTCAAGGTGGTGTTCCGAGGCACCGGCGGGCATGGCGGCTCCACGCCGCATCTCGCGACCGACATCACGGTGGTGCAGGCGCATTTCGTGCTCGGCCTGCAGACCATCGTCGGGCGCAACGTGGCGGCGACGGATGCGGCGGTGCTGAGCGTCGGCTCGATCCAGGGCGGCTCGCCGATCTCGCCCAACGTCATGCCGGCGGAGCTGACCATCACCGGCACCTCGCGCAGCTACACCGCCGCGGTGCGCGACCTGCTGGAGCGGCGCATCGGCGAGCTGGCGCATGGGCTGGCCGCGCTGCACGGCGCGACGGCGGAGGTGGAATACCACCGCGGCGTGCCGGCCACGGTGAACCACCCCGAGCAGACCGAGACCGCGCGCAGCGCCGCACGGACCCTGGTGGGCGAGGCCGAGGTGATCGAGCACGCGCCCGTGACCGGTGGCGAGGATTTCTCCCTGATGCTGGAGCAGCGGCCCGGGGCCTTCATGTTCATCGGCGGCGGCAAGGGGCCGGATGGCACCTCGCCCAACCTCCACACGCCGCATTTCGACTTCAACGACGAGATCATTCCTCTCGGCGTTGCCTATTGGGTCGGCGTCGTGGACCAGGAACTGGGCACAACGGCAGGATGACTCGCCGGCCCGGCGAAAAGCCGATAGGAATTCCGGTGCGCTGCGCGGCCGGCTTGGGTTAGCGTGGAACAAGCTGCGGAGCGCGCCGGAACACCGGCGGCTCCGGAACGACAGGGACTGGGAGAGCAAGAATGACGGAAGACGACCTGCGCCAGATGATCGGGCGGGTGAAGCGCGGCTCGCTCTCGCGCCGCGGCTTCGTGAAGCGCCTCGCGGCCTTCGGCCTCACCGCGCCGATGGCGACGCAGCTTCTCGCGCTGCACGGCATCAATGCGGCATCGGCGCAGAGCGTGCCGGCCTACAAGCCGACGCGGCGTGGCGGCGGCGGGCCGCTGAAGATCCTCTACTGGCAGGCCTCCACGTTGCTGAACCCGCATTTCGCGGTCGGCACCACCAACCAAGAAGCCAGCCGCGTCTTCTACGAGCCGCTGGCCGGCTGGGCCGCGGATGGCACGCTGCATCCGGTGCTGGCCGCCGAGATCCCCTCGATCGAGAACAAGGGCCTGTCGGAGGACGGGCGCACCGTCACCTGGAAGCTCAAGCGCGGCGTGAAGTGGCATGACGGCCAGGACTTCACCGCCGACGACGTGGTGTTCAACTGGGAATACGCGAAGAACCCGGCCGTCGCCGGCGTGTCCTCCGGCAGCTACACCGACATCAACGTGGTCAAGGTGGACGACCACACGGTGCGCGTGGAGTTCCAGAAGCCGACGCCCTTCTGGGCGGACGCCTTCGTCGCCTCCCGCGGGATGCTGATCCCGAAGCACCTCTACAAGGACTACAACGGCACAAACGCCCGCGACGCGCCCGCCAACCTGCGCCCTGTCGGCACCGGTCCCTACAAGTTCGTCAGCTTCGCGCCAGGCGACAATTTGCGCGGCGAGCTGAACCCGAACTACCACATGAACAACCGGCCCTACTTCGACACGATCGAGGTGAAGGGCGGCGGCGATGCGGTTTCCGCCGCGCGGGCGGTGCTGCAGACCGGCGACTTCGACTATGCCTGGAACCTGCAGGTCGAGGACGAGATCCTGAAGCGGCTGGAAGCGGCCAACCGCGGCAAGGTCAACATCGTCGAGGGCGGCAACATCGAGTTCGTGATGCTCAACGTCACCGACCCGCACCGCGAGGTTGACGGCGAGCGCGCCTCGATCAAGACCGAGCATCCCGCCTTCAAGGACCCGGCGGTGCGCGAGGCGCTGTCGCTGCTGCTCGACCGCGGCTCGATCGAGCGGTTCATCTACGGCCGCGGCGGCCCGGCGACCTCCAACTTCCTGAACAACCCGCCGCGCTTCGCCTCGCCCAACACGCGCTGGGAGTTCAACATCGAGAAGGCGAACCAGGTTCTGGACGCCGCCGGCTGGGCGCGCGGGCGGGACGGCATCCGCACCAAGGACGGCGTCCGGCTGCGCTTCATCTTCCAGACCTCGGTGAACGCGCCGCGTCAGCGGACCCAGGCGATCTACAAGCAGGCGGCGCAGCGCGCGGGCATCGACCTGGAGCTGAAGTCGGTGACCGCCTCGGTGTTCTTCTCGGCCGACGTGGCCAACCCGGACACCTACACGAAGTTCTTCGCCGACATGCAGATGTACACCACGACCATGACGCAGGCGGACCCGCAGCTGTTCATGAACCAGTACGTGTCGTGGGAGATCTCCTCCAAGGCGAACAACTGGCAGGGCCGCAACATCGTCCGCTGGCGGAACGAGGAATACGACCGGATCTTCCGCGAGGCGGAGGGCGAGCTCGATCCGGTGAAGCGGGCCGCGCTGTTCATCCGCATGAACGACCTGATCGTGGGCAGCAACCACGTGATCCCGCTGGTCAAGCGCCCGCTGGTCAGCGCCAGCCTGAACAACCTGAGCACCGTGCTGAGCGCCTGGGACAACACCCACTGGCTCATCAGCGACTGGTTCCGCGAGACCTGATCCACCCCGCGTGGCCCAGTATCTCGTCCGACGCCTGCTGATCGCGATCCCGAGCCTGCTCGGGATCAGCGTGATCCTCTTCACGGTCCTGGCGCTGGCGCCGGGCGACCCGTTCGAGGAACTGGCGACCAACCCGGCGATCCCGCCCGAGGTGCGCGCGAACCTGCGCGCCAGCCTCGGGCTGGATGACCCGGTCCACATCCGCTACTTCGCCTGGCTCACCTCCATGCTGCGGGGCGAGTGGGGCTTCTCCTTCGTCAGCCGCATCCCGGTGGACGACCTGATCCTGCAGCGCCTGCCGGTGACCATCGCGGTGATCGGCGCGTCCCAGCTGGTGGCGCTGGCGATCGCGCTGCCGGTCGGCGTCTATGCCGCGACACGGCCCTATTCGATCTTCGACCAGATCGCCAACACGCTGGCCTTCGTGGGATTCTCGCTGCCCACCTTCTTCACCGGGCTGCTGTTCATCCTGTTCTTCTCGATCTACCTGGACTGGCTGCCCTTCGTGTTCCGCACCGACATCGAGGCCACCGGCTGGAACTGGTGGTGGCAGCAGCTGCGCCAGTCCATCATGCCGATCATGGTGCTGGGCCTGTTCCAGGGCGCGGCCTGGACGCGCTTCGTCCGCTCCGCCGTGCTGGACGTGATCCGGCTGGACCATGTCACCACCGCGCGCGCCAAGGGCATCCCCGAACGCGCGGTGACGCTGCGCCACGTGGTGCGCAACGCGATGATCCCGGTGGTCACGCTGGTCGCGCTGCAGATGCCGGCGGTGTTCGGCGGCGCCATCGTGACGGAGCAGATCTTCCGCGTGCCGGGGATCGGCAGCCTGCTGATCAGCGCCATCCTGGCCAACGACACGCCGGTGATCATGGCGGTCACCTTCGTCATCGCCGCGCTCGTCGTCTTCTTCAACCTGCTCGCCGACGTGATCTATGGCTGGCTCGATCCCCGCATCAGCTATCGCTAGCCCCGCCGCCGCCGCGCGTCCGCGCATCGGCCCCTGGCGGGAGGCCTGGCGGCGCTTCCGCAAGCACCGGCTTGCGGTGGCCTCCGCCGTCGTGCTCGGCACGATCATCCTGGCCGTGCTGATCGGCCCGCTGTTCTGGTCGCTGCCGATCGACGAGATCGACTTCACCGCGCGGCTGGAGGGCCCGTCCCTCGCGCATCCGCTCGGCACCGACGACCTCGGGCAGGACCTGCTGGCGCGCATCCTCTATGGCGGGCGCATCTCGCTCGCCGTCGGCTTCGCGGCGATGTCCGTCGCGGTCAGCGTCGGCGTGCTGGTCGGCGCCATCGCGGGCATGGCGGGCGGGCGGCTCGACGCGGCGCTGATGTGGCTGACGGACCTGTTCCTCTCGCTGCCGCAGCTACCGCTGCTGCTGCTGATCATCTACCTGTTCCGCGATGCGCTCACCGGCGTGGTCGGGCAGGAGCTCGGCGTCTTCATCCTGATCGTGACAGTGATCGGCG
This sequence comes from Falsiroseomonas bella, assembly GCF_003173615.1. Classification (GTDB taxonomy): domain Bacteria; phylum Pseudomonadota; class Alphaproteobacteria; order Acetobacterales; family Acetobacteraceae; genus Falsiroseomonas; species Falsiroseomonas bella. Next base: position 885,322 of record NZ_QGNA01000003.1, read on the forward strand.
CCTTCAACTGGATGCAGGTGGCGCGCCTGGTGCGCGCGCAGTTCTTCTCCCTGCGCGAGAAGGAATTCGTCGAGGCCGCGCGCGCCCTCGGCGCCTCCCGCGCGCGCCTGGTGTGGCGGCACATCCTGCCGAATGCGCTGGGGCCGGTGATCGTCGCGGCGACCATCGACGTGGCGGCCGCCATCATCGCCGAGAGCACCCTCTCCTTCCTCGGCCTCGGCTTCCCGCCGGACATCCCCACCTGGGGGCGCCTGCTGTTCGACGCCAAGGACAACCTGGACTTCGCGCCGCACTGGGCGCTGTTCCCCGGCCTCGCCATCTTCCTGACGGTGGTCAGCATCAACTTCGTCGGCGACGGCCTCCGCGACGCCCTCGACCCCAGGCGCGTGCAATGATTTTTTTGCCACGTTGGCGCCGCGACCGGCAGGCGGGACGCTCGTGATGGCTGGCCGCCTGCTGAACATCCAGGGCCTGAAGGTCCACTTCAAGACGGACGATGGCTGGGTGCATGCCGTGGATGGCGTGGACCTCAGCCTGGATGCGGGCGAGACACTCTCCGTCGTCGGCGAGTCGGGCTCGGGCAAGACCGTCACGGCCAAGACGATCCTGAAGCTGATCGACATGCCGCCCGGCAGGATCATGGACGGCAGCATCCTCTGGCAGGGCGAGGATCTGGTGCCGGCGCGGCCCGAGCGGATGCGCGACATCCGCTCGAAGGAGATCGGCTTCATCTTCCAGGAGCCGATGACCTCGCTGAACCCGGTCTATACCGTCGGCGAGCAGATCGCGGAGACGGTGCGCCAGCACCAGCGCATCTCGCGCAAGGCGGCGATGGAGCGCGCGGCGGAGATGCTCTCGCTCGTGCACATCCCGAACGCCTCGCGCCGCGTGCACGACTATCCGCACCAGTTCTCGGGCGGCATGCGCCAGCGCGTGATGATCGCCATGGCGCTGTCCTGCGACCCGAAGCTGATCATCGCGGACGAGCCCACCACCGCGCTCGACGTGACGATCCAGGCGCAGATCCTGGACCTGCTGAACGAGATGAAGGAGCGGCTCGGCATGGCCGTGCTGCTCATCACGCACGCGATGGGCGTGGTGGCGGAGACGGCGCAGCGGGTGATCGTGATGTATGCCGGCCAGGTGGTCGAGGAGGCGCCGGTGGAGGCGCTGTTCGACCGCCCGCTGCACCCCTACACCCAGGGGCTGATCCGCTCGATCCCGCGCCTCGACCTGGCCGCCACGGAGCATCGGCGGCTGGAAGCGATCCCGGGCACGGTGCCGAGCCTGCTCTCCCCGCCGCAGGGCTGCCGCTTCGCCGCGCGCTGCGGCTACGCCATCGAGGCCTGCCGCGCCGCCCCTCCGCCGCTGCGCGAGATCGCGCCGGGCCGGAAGGTGGCGTGCATCCGCGCGGAGGAGATCGCATGAACCGCCCTCTCCTGCGCGTCGACAACCTGGTGAAGCGCTTCCCGGTGAAGGGCGGCATCCTGCGCCGCACGGTCGCCGAGGTGCATGCCGTCTCCGGCGTCAGCTTCGACCTGGCGCCGGGCGAGACGCTCGGGCTCGTGGGTGAATCCGGCTGCGGCAAGTCAACCACAGGGCGGCTGATCCTGCGCCTCATCGAGCCGACGGAAGGCACGATCTGGTTCGAGGGGCAGGACATCACGCGCTTCGACCAGCAGCAGATGATCGCGCTCCGGCGCGACATGCAGATCATCTTCCAGGACCCCTACGCCTCGCTGAACCCGCGCATGACTGTGGGCGCGATCATCGCGGAGGCGCTGGTGATCCACGGCCTGGCGAAGACCGCACGGGAGCGCGAGGACCGCGTGGTGGAGCTGCTGGAGACGGTCGGGCTCAACGCCGACCACATGCGCCGCTTCCCGCACGAGTTCAGCGGCGGCCAGCGCCAGCGCATCGGCATCGCGCGCGCGCTGGCGGTCTCGCCCAAGCTGATCGTCTGCGACGAGCCGGTATCCGCGCTCGATGTCTCGATCCAGGCCCAGGTGGTGAACCTGCTGGAAGATCTGCAGGAAAAATTCGGGCTCACCTTCATCTTCATCGCCCACGACCTGTCGGTGGTGGAGCACATCAGCGACCGCGTCGCGGTGATGTATCTCGGGCGGATGGTGGAGATCGCCTCGGCGCGGGAGCTCTACACCACGCCGCTGCATCCCTACACGGAGGCGCTGCTCTCCGCCGTGCCGATCCCGGATCCGAAGCTGAAGCGCGCGCGCATCCGGCTGCAGGGCGACGTGCCGAACCCGCTGAACCCGCCCTCGGGCTGCCATTTCCACACGCGCTGCCCGATCGCCGATGCCGGCCTCTGCCGCACCGAGGCCCCGCCGCTGCGCGAGGCGCGACCGGGGCACTGGGTCTCCTGCCACAAGCGGGGCTGATGCCCCGCCTGCGGCGGCGCCGTCACCGCACCGGCGGCGCGTACATCAGGCCGCCGCGCGTCCACAGGTCGTTCAGCCCGCGGGAGAGGCCGATCGGCGTGTTGCGGCCGAGGTGGCGCTCGAAGATCTCGCCGTAATTCCCGACAGCCTTGATCGCGTTGTAGGCCCAGCGCCGATCGAGGCCCATGAACGGGCCGTGGTCGCCGCTGACGCCGAGCAGGCGGCGGATCTCCGGGCGCTGGCTGTTCAGCATCTCGTCCACGTTGGCCTGGGTGACGCCGAGTTCCTCGGCCTCGATCAGCGCGAAGATCGTCCAGCGCACGATGTCGAACCACTGGTCGTCGCCGTGTCGCACCGCGGGGCTCAGCGGCTCCTTCGAGATGATGTCGGGCAGCACGACGTGCTCCTCCGGACGCGGCAGCGCGCTGCGGATGCCGGCGAGCTGGGAGGCATCGGTGCTGAACGCGTCGCAGCGGCCGCTTTCATAGGCGATGCGCGTCTCGTCGTTCTGCTCGAAGACCACGGGGCGGATCTGCAAGCGGTTGCTGCGCGCCCAGTCCGCCAGGTTCAGCTCGTTCGTGGTGCCGGAGGTGACGCAGATGGAGGCGCCGTCGAGCTGGTTCGCCCGCGTCACGCCGGCGCTGCGCCGCACGAGGAAGCCCTGGCCGTCATAGAAGGTGACGGCGGTGAAGTTCAGGCCGTTGGTGGTGTCGCGCGACTGCGTCCAGGTGGTGGTGCGCGGCAGCAGGTCGATCTGCCCGGCCTGCAGCGCGGGCAGCCGCGCGGCGGAGGTCACCACGGTGAAGCGCACCTTGGAGGGATCGCCGAAGATCGCGGCGGCGACGGCGCGGCAGGTGTCGGCCTCGAGGCCCTGGTAGACGCCGCGGCTGTCTGTCACGCCGAAGCCGGGCGCGCCGGGATGCGCGCCGCAATCCACCACGCCCTTGGCGCGAGTGGAGGCGAGCGTCGGCCCGGCCGGCGCCATGGTCTGCGCCGCGGCTGGCAGGGCCAGCGCGAGCGCCGCGCCGGCTGCGATCAGGCTGCGTCGGATCATCTCTTCTCTCCCTGTTCCGTGGCGGCGCGTGCCGCCGCCCATTGCAGCGCCGCCACCGCGGCGAGCGTCGAGGCGCCCATGAGGAAGCGCGTCGTGTCGTCCAGCACATGCGCGAAGGCCGCGGCCATGCCCGCCGCGGCCGTCAGCACCCGCAAGGGCCAGCCGAGCGGGGCGAGCAGGAAGCCGGCATAGCTCGCGGTGATCAGCGTCAGCGCCGCCACCTGGATGGCGGTGGCGAGGCCGATGTCGAGCAGCGAGCCGCGCAGCATGATCCCGGGATCGTAGATGAAGGCGAAGCCCACGGTGAAGCCCGCGATGCCGAAGCGCGTGGCATGGATGCTGGTGATGGTGGGGCTCGCCTGGGCGATGGCCGCCGCGGCGAAGGCGGCGGCGGCGACCGGCGGCGTCGCATCGGCGATCACCGCGAAGTAGAAGGTGAAGAGATGCGCCTGCAGCGCGTCCACGCCGAGCGGCCGGCCGAGTTCCAGCACCAGCGGCACGCCGATGGCGGCGGCGATGATGTAGGCGGGCGTGGTCGGGATGCCGAGGCCGAGCACCAGCACCGTGAGCGCCAGCAGCACCAGCAGCAGGCCGAGATTGCCGCCCGCGAGCTGCTTGATGATGCCGCCGAAGGCCACGACCATGCCGGTGGCGGTCAGCGCGCTGATCACGATGCCCGCCCCCGCGATCGAGACCGCGAGCGGCGCCATGGTGAGGCCGGCATTGGCGAAGCTGTCGATGACGTCGCGCCAGGACATGCGCGTGCGCCGCTTCAGCATGGCGACCGCGACCATGGCGACGGTGGCGCAGAAGGCGGCGAAGTTGCCGGACCAGCGCTCCGTCATCAGCCAGACCAACAGGGCGATCGGCAGCACCAGATGCGCATCGGCCAGCACCTCCCGCCAGGCGGGGATGTCCTTCAGCGGCATCGGCGCGATGCCGAGCTTCTTCGCCTCGAAATGGACGGCCGCGAGAATGGCGAAGTAGTACAGCACCGCGCCGATCGCGGCCGCGACGATGATCTCGCCATAGGGAATGTTGGTGATCTCGGCCATCACGAAGGCGGCCGCACCCATCACCGGCGGCATCAGCGCGCCGCCGACGCTCGCCGCGCTCTCGATGCCGCCCGCGACCGCGGGGCGGTAGCCGATGCGCTTCATCAGCGGGATGGTCATCGCGCCGGTGGTGATGACGTTGGACACGGACGACCCGCTCATCGTCCCGAACAGGCCGGAGGTCACGACGGCGACCTTCGCCGGCCCGCCCGTGTAGCGGCCCGCGGCGGCGGCGCCGAGATTCGAGAACAGCCGCCCGGTGCCGCTGCCCTGCACGAAGGAGCCGAACAGGATGAAGACGGCGATCGTCGTGGCGACGATGCCCGTCAGCGGCCCGTAGACGCCACCCGCGGTCGGCACCAGCCAGGACGCCTCCACGATCTCGGCCGGCGTGAAGGGGCGCGCGTTGAAGATGCCGGGGATCAGATAGCCCCACTGCATGTAGGCGAGCGAGCCCGCGACCATCCAGGCGAGGCCGGGTTCCACCGCGCGGCGGATCGCCTCCAGCAGCGTGACGATGCAGGTGATGCCGAGCACCATCATCGTCGGCGTGAAGGGGTCCACGTATTCCATGCGGTCGGCGACCGCCATCCAGTTCCACATCACCCAGGCATGCGGCGCGGCGGAGGCCGCGGCCCAAAGCCAGTCGGGCACCGATGGGCGGTGGCGCGGCGAGGATTTCAGCGCGGGGTAGAGCAGGAACAGCAGCGGCGTGAAGATCAGCAGGTGGAAGCCGCGCATCTGGATCGGCTCGGGGAAGCCGAAGCCGCCGAAATAGAGATGGACCGCGGCGGCGGCCGCAGCCCAGCACCAGCATAGCCACTTGAGCGGCCCGGAGAATTCCCTCACGCCGTTGCACCCATCCCGCCGCTCGGCCCCGGCCTGCGCGCGGAGATGCGCCGCGCACGGATGAGCCGCTCTTCTGCTTCCGAAAGCGGGGGCCTCACCATGGCCCCCGCGACGACGCGCAGCGGCGTCGTGAGCCGCGCTACGCCGCCGGCATCACGCCGGCCTCGCGGAAGGCGCGCGCAGCGCCGGGATGCAGCGGCACGCCGTTGTAGCGCCAGGACGTCGCCGGGTTCCACGCGCCCATCGAGGCGTGGATCGCGACGAGGCGCTGACCGCGGTTCCGGATGAGCGTCCGCGTGATCCGGTAGGCCGCATCCTCGGACACGGAGGCGTGCACGAGGATCACGCTGTCCATCGTCGTGACCATCAGGTCGCGGTCCTGCAGCGTCGGATAGGTCGCGGCCGGCAGCGTCCCCTCGGCATAGGCGAAGGTGTCGATCAGGTGCTTGCGCACGTCGTCGGGGAAGCCGACGAGGCGCGAGGCCCGCCGGCCCTGGCCGATCTCCGTCAGGATCGCGGCGGGCTTGGCGAGCGCGGCGTAGAGATAGTCCACCTGCCCGTCGGCATAGGCCGCGGCGATATCCGCGTAGCTGCCGTTGAGGTAGCGCCCGCCCTCGGCCCGGATTCGGTCGGGCGAGGTGCCGAGGAAGCGCAGGATGCGCTGCAGCGTCATCTCGTCCGTGCTCGAGCGCTGCGGGCAGGCGATCTTGAGGCCGCGCTGCGTGAGGATGCCGCGCATGTCCTCCGGCCCCGAGCCCACGGCGCGGACCAGGTTGTGTTCGGTCGGGCTGTAGCCGGTGCCGAGGCTGCGCAGATTCTCATGCTTCGCGTTGTAGGGGTCTTCGCCCTTCGCGGCCGCGGCGGTGAAGGTGTCGATGCCCCAGCCGAGCGGCGACTGGTTGTTGTTGACGCGCGTCGAGTTCGCGAGGCCGCCGCCCGGGACGACGCGGATGCGGAGGTCCTGGTTCTCCTCGGCGATCAGCGCCGAGAGGCCGGCCGCCATGGTGTACCAGCCTCCGCCGACAGACCCAGCGACCCATTCGAGCGTCTGCTGCGCCTGCGCGGCGCGCAGGCCGGGCAGCGCGAGGGCGCCGGCGGCGCCGGCGGCGCCGAGCAAGGCGGCGCGGCGCGCGATGAACAGGGTCATGTTTCCTCTCCCAACCTTCCTCGGGCGAAGGATCATGACCAGCAACCACCCCGGCCGCAACCGCCGGGGCGTCACGCCACTGCGCGCGGCGGCCGCTCAGCTTCCGGCAAGGTAGGGCCGCGCCGCCTGGAAGGCCGCGCCGCAACCCGGCGCGGCATCGGCCAGCACCGCTTCCGGGCTGGTCGCGCCGGTCCAGGCACCGAGCGCGGTGCGCACCGCCCACCAGGGATCGGAACCGGCGCGGGCGACGAGCTGCGGCGCGGCCTGGGCGGCGCATTGCGCCACCTGCTGCACCACTGCCACCGGCGCGCGCGCGCCCTGCAGCTGCTCCGTCACCTGCGCCTGGATCGGGCCGAGCAGGAAGGTGGCGACGAGCCAGGCGATGAGGCCCTCGATCATGTCAGACGCTCCGCCGGCCGAAGGCGAGCGCCCAGCCCATGCCGGCGAGTGCCAGCATCGCGACGAGGGCGGTGGCGGCGCGCGAGGCGATGGCGGCGCCGGCTTCGCCCGCCAGCAGCGCAGGGACCTGCGGCAGGGCCGATCCGCCACCGGTCAGCGCGACCACGCAAAGCACCGCGCCAAGCGCCGCGGCGACGAAGGCGTTGCGCGCGAAGGAGGCGGCGAGCGCAAGCACGCCGAGGATGGCGGGGATCAGCGCGGTCCAGTGAACCGCGCCGGTCGGCAGCAGGTAGCCGGCCGCACCGATCGCAACCAGCACGACGCCCGTCATGCGCAGCACGCGCGCCACGCAGTTCACGTTCCACAGGGCTGCGCGCGCCATGGCGCCTCTCCTCCAGGTCGCGGCGAGGCCGCAAGGTGGAGGTCCGACATCGCGCATCGCAGGGAGGCGCCAGAGGGGCCCGGACCGTGGCGATGAAGGTGGCCCGTCTCGCGCCCGCTTCAAGCCCGCGGCGACGGGCCATGTTGCGCCGAAACGGGCGATGACGTCATGCTGCGCCAACCTTCCCTCCTCGAGGAACCCATGCGCCGCCGCACCCTGCTCTCCGGCCTCGCCGCCACCGCCGCCTCGCCCGCCATGCCCGCGCTGGCGCAGGGCACCGCCGCCACCACGCTGCGCTACATGCCGCAGGCCGATGTCACGGCCGTGGACCCGATGAGCACCACCAGCTATGGCGTGCGCAACCACGGCCACATGTGCTGGGACACGCTGTACGGCCCGGACGAGAACTTCGTCATGCGGCCGCAGCTCTGCGAAGGGCACGTGGTGGAGGATGACGGGCTGCGCTGGGTGTTCACGCTGCGCGAGGGCATCCGCTTCCACGACAACGAGCGCATCCGCGCGCAGGACGCCGTCGCCTCCATCACGCGCTGGTCGGCGCGGGACACGCTGGGCCAGACGCTGCGCGCGCGCACGGAGGAGATGCGCGCGCTGGACGACCGTCGCTTCGAGATCCGGCTGAAGCAGAAATTTGGCCCGATGCTGGAGGCGCTGGGCAAGCCCAGCAGCTATCCCTGCTTCGTCTTCCCCGAGCGCTTCGCGACGGTTGATCCCGCGCGCCCCTTCACCGAGGTGGTCGGCTCCGGCCCCTATCGCTGGGTGGCGGCGGAGCGGCTTTCCGGCGCGCGCGCGGTCTATCAGCGCTTCGAGGGCTATGTGCCGAACCCGCGGCCGCCGAGCCTGCTCGGCGGCGCGAAGATGGCGCATTTCGAGCGCGTGGTGTTCAACTGGATCCCCGATGCGGGCACTGTCGCCGCGGCGCTGCAGGCGGGCGAGATCGACATGTACGAGCAGGTGGCGCCCGACCTGCGGGACGTGCTGCAGCGGCATCGCGACATCGTCGTGGGCCGCATAGACCAGGGCGGCACGGTCGCGCATCTGCGCTTCAACCAGCTGCACCCGCCCTTCGATAATCCGGCGATCCGCCGCGCGCTGCTGCATTCGATCAACCAGGCGGACTTCATGAGCTCGATCATGGGGAACGACCGCAACCGCTGGTCGGACGGCATCGGCGCCTTCCCCACCTCCTCGCCGCTGTCGAACGACGAGGGGATCGCAGCGCTGATGGGACCGCGCAGCGTGGACCGCGCGAAGGACGCCATCCGCGCCGCCGGCTACAACAACGAGCGCGTGGTCGTGCTGCACCCGACGGACGTGGTGAACAACAACACGCTGACGACGGTGCTGACCGACGTGCTGAAGCGCAGCGGCCTGAATGCCGAGAGCGCGAACAGCGACTGGGCGACCGTGCTGCAGCGCCGCGCGCGGCAGGAGCCGGTCGCGCAGGGCGGGTGGAATGCGCTGATCGTGCTGTTCGGCGGCATCGACCTGGGCAATCCGGGCGTGCATCCGCTGCTGCGCGCCAATGGCAGGCAGGCCTGGTTCGGCTGGCCGACCAGCACCGGGCTCGAGGCGTTGCGCGAGGAATGGCTGGAGGCGCCGGACCTCGACGCGCAAAAGCGGATCGCGCGACGCATCCAGGCGACGTTGTGGCAGGACCTGCCCTACATCCCGCTCGGCCAGTACTTCATCGACGCCGCGTGGCGGCGCGACATCACGGGCCACCAGAAGGGCATGACGCTGCCGATCAACCTGCGCCGCGCGTGAGCGCAGGCGCGGCGGTTACCGTGAATTAACCCGCGCGCGCCGCTTTGCCGTTGCGCGCGCGGGTGGGCAGGAATAGAGCCCACGCCCGAGGAAGGCCGCCAGGGGCGGAATGCAGGCCCGTCGCGATCCACATCGCAGACACAGGGGCCCCGCCATGACCATTGCCGCCGTCCTCAAGCAGAAGGGCAACGCCGTCATCTCCGTCACGCCGGACACGCCGGTGGCGGAGGTCGCGCGCGTCATCGCGCAGCGGCGCATCGGCGCCGTGATGGTGCTGGACGCGCGCGGCGGCGTGCTCGGCATCGTCTCGGAGCGCGACATCGTGCGCGCACTCGCCACGCGCGCCAACGGCATCGAAGGGCAGCGCGCGGAGGACCTGATGACGCGGGAGGTCGTGATGGTCGGCCCGCATACGCCGGTGGACACCGCACTCCGCGTGATGGACGAGCACTACTTCCGCCATCTGCCCGTGGTGGACGGGTCGGGCCGGCTGCTCGGCCTCGTCAGCGTGCGCGACCTGGTGCGGCACCGCATCGCGCAGCAGGAGCAGGCGGTGGAGAGCCTGACCCACTACGTCACGCGCAGCTACATGCACTGAGCGGACAGGCGGTCGCCTGCGACAAAAAGCTTCCAACCAGGTGACAGAACCATTGCGGCGGCGGCCGCTGCACTGATATGCAGCGGTGCGTTGGGGAGCGCTGAGCCAAGACACGGCAGGGAGTCAGCCTCCATGAGCGTTTCGGTCGTCGCACCGCCCCCGACTGTACCCCTCTTCACGATCACCCCCGAGGAACCGGCGGCGGAAGCCGCCCGGCTCATCGCGGCAAGCCGCCTCGGCTCGGTGCCGGTGCAGGACCGGTCGGGCCGCGTCGTCGGCCTGGTCAGTGAGCACGACATCGTCCGCATCGTCGCCTCGCGCGCGATGGGGCTGCGCGGCCTTGCGGTCGCGGAGGTGATGTCGCCGGAAGCCGTGGCGATCGGGCCAGACACCTCCGCCGAGGCGGCGCTCTCGCTTATGCAGCAGCGCGGGCTGCGGCACCTGCCGCTCTGCACCGCCGATGGGCGGCTGCTCGGCGTGGTGGGCCTCGGCGATCTGGTCGGCGGGCGATAGGCGGCCCGAGGCTGCGGCCCCTCTCGCCGCCTTCCGTGACATTATAGGAATGTGAAGGCCGCCAACCTCAACCTATTCATGCTCGATTAATACTATTTCGAATCGACCGTTTCGCGTGCATCCCCTTACATAAGAGGCGCCGGAGGCAGTTGGGAGCTGCCGGCCGGCCTAGGGGAAGGCAGCAAGATGGACAGAAAGACGATGGGCCGGGCGAAACGCCCGGGCCGTTCCCGAAGGGTCGATCGCGCGCGGTGCCTCGGCCTCGCCGTGCTGGCGGCGGGCGGCTTCGGCGCCGGATCGCTGGCGGTGCCGCGGCCAGCGCAGGCGGGCGCGGTGCTGAGCTGGACCACGGTCGTGAACAACGGCGACCTCGTGCCCGGCAGCGACAGGGCCTTCAACAGCTACAGCCCGCCCTCCGTGAACAATGCGGCGCTCGTCGTGTTCCGCGCGCGCACCAGCGGCGGCCAGGCGCAGGGCGAGCCGATCACCGGCGTCTTCTCGCGCGACATGGCGACGGCCGGGCCGGTCGGCACCATCGTCCAGCGCAACCAGGTCGTGCCGCCGCCGAACAACACCGGCGCCACCTTCAACGAGTTTCCCGCCTTCGCCCGGATCGACGCGCGATCCGGCATGGCGGCGACGCGCGGCCAGTCGCAGCCGGTGTGGGAGGTCATCGACCAGAACACCGGCGAGACGCTGACGCGCGTCGGCACGGCCGGCATCTACGCCACGCCGAATGGCGGCGCGCTGGTCACCGGGATGAGCGGCGTCGGCGGCGTGCCCGGCTTCCCGCAGTTCCAGGTGCCGCCCGATGCGGCCGGCGCGACGGGCGTGAAGTTCGACCAGTTCCCCGGCGCACCCTCGGCCTTCGACGGGCAGTTCGTCGCCTTCAAGGGCAACTTCACGGCCGGCGGCACGGCGCAGACCGGCGTGTTCTACCGCGACACGCTGGGTGCCGGCGGGGCGGTGACCGTCGCGCATTCCGGCCAGGCGCTGCCGAATGGCGGCGGCGTCTTCGGCTCCACCGCGCCGCCGAGCGCGGCTTCGGGGCAGATCGTGTTCACCGGCCTCGACAACGAGGAGACGCCGACCGCGGGCGGCATCTATCACGCGCGCATCGGCCAGCCCGGGCTGAACACGCTGGTTTCCTTCGGCCAGGTGATCGCGGGCGTCACCGACGCGAACGGGCTGAACCGCATCGGCGAGGCCTTGTCCTTCGACGGCCGCCGCGTCGCCTTCTGGGGCGCATGGGGCACGGAGACGCGCACGGTCACGCTCACCTGCCCCACCGAAGGGCAGGCCGCGGTCGTCGCGGCGTGCAACACGCAGGCCGCGCAGGACGGCACGGATGACGGGAAGATCGACGTCGAGGTGCCGGTCAACCAGGGCATCTTCCAGGTGGACGTGCAGACCGGCGCGTTGAGCCTGGTGGCGCAGACCGGCGGCGAATTCGAGGACTTCCTGTTCTGGACCTTCTCGGGCCGCCCCTCCGGCGTCGGCGGCGGCGACGGCGGCGAGGAGTTCGAGGAACCGCGCTGGCGCTCCTCGGCCTTCCTTGCAAACGACCAGGGGCGGGTGGTGTTCAAGGCGTCGGAAGGCGATGCGAACCCGTTCGGTCTCTATCTCGACCGCGGCCTTGCCTTCGCGCCCGAGACCATCGTGGATTCGACGATGCTCGGCGATCTGCTCGACACCGCCGCGACGGACCTGCCGATCACCGCGCTGGCGCTGGAGCGCGACGGCTTCCGCAACGGGCGGCTCGCGATTTCGGCGAGCATGGCGAACGAGGAGGAGAGCTGGGCCGGCGTGTACCTGACCCAGATCCCGGTGCCGGAGCCCGGCACGCTCGGGTTGCTCGCCGGCGGGCTCGCGCTGCTCGGCGCGGCGCGGCGCCGTCGCGCGGGCTGATCCCGGGCGCAGGGGGGTGCCGCCCCCCCTGCACCCCCGGTCCTACGCGATGAGGAAGTCGCCCGCCGTGAGCGTCGGCTTGTTGGACAGCGTGGCGATGGTCACCGCACCGATGCCGCCGGTGCCGTCCGCATCCCAGTCCAGCACGCCGGTCGCCTTGGTGTAGACGAACTGCGGCGCGGCGGCCGTCGGCGCGTTGTTCGCGAAGTTCGCCGGGTTCAGCGCGCCCAGGCCGAGCGCGCCGAAGGCGGCGTTGGCGAAGACCAGCTTCTCGCTGCCGGCGACGAAATCCGTCAGCGTGTCGCCGCCCTCCGCCGGCGTCAGCCAGAGGAAGCGGTCGGTGCCGCCGCCGCCGGTCAGCGTGTCCGCGCCCGTGCCGCCCTCGATCGTGTCCGCGCCCTGGCCGCCCGAGATGCGATCCGCCTCGCCGAGGCCGCGCAGCAGGTTCGCACCGCTGTTGCCGTTCAGGACATTCGCCAGGGCATTGCCGGTGCCCGCGATGTCGGCGGTGCCCAGCAGCGAGAGATTTTCGACCGCGTTGGGCAGGGTGAAGCCGACATTGCTCAACACCGTGTCGGTGCCGGCATTCGCCAGCTCGATCACCACATCCGCGTCCACCAGCACATAGGTGTCGTCGCCGTTGCCGCCGTCGAGCCGGTCCACGCCCTCGCCGCCGACCAGGCTGTCCGCGCCCTCGCCGCCCTGCAGCGTGTCGTTGCCGGCGCCGCCGTTCAGCGTGTCATTGCCGTCGTAGCCCAGCAGGCGGTTGTTGCCGACATTGCCGAGGATGAAGTTGTCCTCGGCATTGCCGTCGCCGCGCACATTGGCGGTGCCGTTGAAGCGCAGCACCTCGATGTGGTCGGCGAGGGTGAAGGTGGCGTTGGCGACGACGGTGTCGTTGCCGCCGCCGGCCTGCTCGATCAGCACGTCGGTCGCGTCGATCAGGTAGAGGTCGTTGCCGCCGCCGCCTTCCAGCGTGTCCGCGCGGCCGCCGCCGAGCAGGACGTTCGCGGCGTCGTTGCCCGTGATGACGTTGCTCAGGTTGTTGCCGGTGCCGTCGATGGCGGCATCGCCAAGCAGCACCAGGTCCTCGAGATGCGCGCCGAGCGTCCAGGTGATCGTGGAGAAGACGGTGTCGAGGCCGGAATCGCGCGCCTCCGCCGGCTTGTCCGACGCGTCGTCCACGTCATAGGCGTCGTTGCCGGCGCCGCCGACCATGCTGTCCGCGCCAGGGCCGCCGACCAGGCTGTCGTCGCCCGCGCCGCCCACCAGCGTGTCGTTCTCGCTGCCGCCGTCGAGCGTATCGTTGCCGGTGCCGCCGAGCAGGCGGTCGGCGCCGGCCAGGCCCAGCACCTCGTCATTGCCGCCGAGCGCGTCGATGGTGTCGCCGGCCGCCGTGCCTTCGAGAGCGTCGTCGCCTGCCGTGGGGCCGCCCGTCGCGATGACTGTGTCGGCGAATTCGAGGAAGGCGATGCCGAGCAGCGTGTCGGCGCCTTCCGGCGCGCCGGCGCGCAGATCCGTCACCTGCAGGCGGCCGCCGCCGAGGTCGGTGACCGCGAAGTCGGCGGCGTTGCCGTCGAACACGGCGGTGTTGACGCCGGTGCCGCCATCGAGGCTGTCATTGCCCTGGCCACCCGCCAGCGTGTCGTCGCCCGCGCGGCCCTCCAGCACGTCGTTGCCCTCGGCGCCCGACAGGCGGTTGCCGGTGTCGGAGCCGCGCAGGGTGTCATTCGCTGTGCTGCCCTCGGCGTGCTCAAAGCCGAGAATGGTGTCCTCGTCGCCGGCGAAGTCGGTCGCCCGCTGGGCGGTGAGGTCGAGCGTCACGCCTTGCATCGGCAAGACGTTGCCTGCCTCGTTGGCAGCGTAGTTGGAACTGCCCGGCGCAAAGCCGAGAACGTAGCTGATGGTGTCCTCGCCAAGGCCGCCATCCACCGAATCGGCGCCGGCATTCGGCGACATCAGGTTGTCGCCGCCGTCGCCGATCAGGGTGTCGTCACCGAAGCTGGCGGCGACTGCCTCGAAACCGACGATCGTGTCGATGTCGCCGCCAAGGTCCGTCGCGCGCTGCGTGGCCAGGTTGACGACCACCCCGCCCACATCCGCGCCGGTATAGCTGACGATGTCGAAGCCGCCGCCGGCATCCACGCTGTCGGCACCGCCGGAGGGAAAGAACCACTCATCCTCCGCGGCGCCGAGCAGCGTGTCGTCGTGATCGCCGAACATGAAGAGGCCGCGGATGTCCACCAGCGTGTCCGTGTCGCCGAACCGATCCAGCGCAGTGCCAGCAGCGAGATCGATGAACATCCCGGTATTCTGGTCGGCGTAGTCGGCCCGGACGTATTCGCCGGGAATGCCGATCAGCAGATCGTCGCCCGCGCCGCCGCGCAGGTTGCTGGGCGCGCGGCCGCCCGATGCGGCACCTGAGAGCGTATCGTCATGGCTGCTGCCGACGACATTCTCGATGGAGACGAGAGTATCCTGCCCTCCCTCGCCATCCTGAGCTGTACCGGCGGCAAGGTCCACGTCGACGCCGGAGCCTGCGTTCGAGTATTCGGCCGTGTCGATGCCGTCACCGCCATCGAGGCTGTCGTCGCCCCCTCGGCCGTTGAAGCTGTTCGACGCCGGCCCTCCGGTGATCGTGTCGGCGAGCGAGGTGCCGGTGACGCGCTCGATGTTGAAGAGCAGGTCGGTGTTGCCCCAGGGATCCACGGCCGTGCCAGCCACCAGATCCACCACGATGCCCTGTGGCACGGCCGGGGGAAGCACACTGCCGCTGCTGAGCGTGGTGTAGGTGACGCGGTCGGCCCCGCCGCCGCCGTCGATCGTGTCGGCGCCGCTGTAGGGCTGGAAGGTCTCGGCTGCGTCGCTGCCAATGATGCTGTCGCCCGCGAGGCTGCCGCGCACAGCCTCGAAGCCCCTGACCGTGTCGGCGCCGCCTTCCCCATCCTGCACGATGCCGGTGGCAAGGTTGGCGACGATGCCGTTCGGCGACTGGGTGTAGTCCAGTTCGTCGAAGGTGCCGCCGCGGCCATCCATGGAATCATTGCCGCCGCGGCCGCGGAAGCGATCGTTGGTGTCCGCGCCCAGCAGCGTGTCGCCGAAGTCGGTGCCCCGGACGGCATTGATGTTAACCAGCTTGTCGGTGAAGCCGAAGCCATCCGTAGCGTCGCCGGTGGCCAGGTCCACAAGCACGCCCTCGGTGACGCCGAAGACGCGGTAGTCCACCAGGATGGCGCCCGTCGGCGTCGGCGTGCCGATGATGGTGTCGGCGCCGCCAAAGCCACGGATCTGGATGCCGGTGGCGGTATCCACCGAGAGCGCCTCTATCCGGTCGCCACCCGCGGTGCCGTCCAGCGCGTCGATGCCGGAGAGCGTATCAGCGCCCAGCGCACTGGTGACAGTGGCGTTCTGGCCGTCCGCGCCGGACTGGATCGTGGCCTGGATCGGCCCGGTGTCGCCGTTGTAGCTGGCGGTGTCGAAGCCGGGGCCGCCGAAGACGCGATCGTCGCCGTCGAAGGGGCGGAGGAAGTCGTCGCCATTGCCGCCGTCGAGCGTGTCCGCGCCGAAGCCGCCGAACAGGCGGTCGGCACCGTCGCGGCCGAGCAGGGAGTCGGCGCCGGCATCGCCGAACAGGCTGTCGGCGCCGATGGAGCCGAGGATGGTGTCATCGGCGATGCTGCCATTGACGCTCTCGAAGCCGACGATGCTGTCGGTGTCGCCCCAGTTGTCAGTGCCCGTTCCGGCGAGCAGGTCCACCACCACGCCCTGGATGGTCGCGGCGTCGGACGCGCTGGTGGACGCGTAGGACAGCGTGTCATTGCCGGCGTCGCCCTGCAGGGAATCGTTGCCGGAGTTGCCGGCGATATTATCGTTGTCCTCGTTGCCGAGGATGGTGTCGGCGGCGCCGCCGCCCCGCAGCGTGTCGGCCCCCGGACCGCCAATCAGGCTGTCCGTGCCTGCCTGGCCGATCAGGCTGTCGGCACCGGCCGCGCCGTCCAACGTGTCGTCGCCGTCGCCGCCGGCGACGGAGTCGCCGAAGCCGGAGCCGATGATGCTGTCGTTGCCGCTGGTGGTGAGCCAGAGTCGCTGGTCGCTGAAGCCGACCGCCTCCATCCCCGTGAGCGTGTCGGCGCCGTCCGGCCCGACCACCGTCCAGACACCGCCGCCGAGGCTGGTGATCGTGGAATTCGCACGCGGACTGTTGTAGGCAGCGAGATCGGAGCCCGAACCGCCGAGCAGCGAGTCATTGCCGCCGCCGCCGTTGAGCGTGTCGTTGCCGCCATTGCCGGAGAGCGTGTCCGCGCCGTCGCGGCCGAAGAAGCCCTCGCCGGTATCGCCGCCTACCATGAGGTCGGCGAAGGTGCCGCCGAAAATCTGCTCGATGCCGCTCAGCGTGTCGCGGCCGCCCCAGCCATCCCGCACGGTGCCGGGCGCGATGACGCCGGCTGCGACGACGAGCGGCGCCGCACCGAGATTGACGATGAGCGGGAGCGTCTGCGGGCCGGCGCTGTCGAATGTGTCGTCGAAGTAGTCGACCGAGTCGACGCCGTCGCCGCCGTCGACGCTGTCATCGCCGCTGCCCGGAAGGATGTTGTCGTTGCCCCCGGCCGCAGCGATGGTGTCGTTCCCTCCGCGTCCGAAGACATAGCCGCCCAGGTCTGTTCCGGTGATCAGGTCGCCAAAATTCGCGCTGCCATGGACGTTCTCGATGCCGATGAGGGAGTCGGCACCCAGGCCGCCACCGACCGCAGTTCCGGCGGCGAGATCGATCGTCATCGCGCCGGCAGCGTCCTCATAGAAGGCAACGTCGCTTCCCGGTCCGCCATCGAGCGTGTCGTTGCCAATCCCGCCGGTGAGCCAATCGTTGCCTGCTGCCCCAGCAAGCGAGTCGTCGCCGTCGTTGCCGAACAGCGTGTCGTTGCCGGGGCTGCCCTGCAGGGTATCGGCGCCGCTGGCACCGCTGATGAAGCCGGCGAGGCCGGCGATCTCGCCCGGCAGGAAGTTCTGAAGGACCAGGGCCTGGTCGTTTGCGGTATCCACGAAGGCGGCGAAATCCCCGGCGCCGAGGGTGCCGTTCCGGTCGAAGTCGAAAACGAGCCAGCCATCGCCGCCGACCCGCGGCACCCAATAGCCGATGATCGCGCCGGTGACGGCGCCGCCAGGCAGCGCGAGGCCCGCCGCCAGGGCCGCCTGGGCCGGCGGTGCCCCGACGAACCAGTAGAAGGGCAGCGTGTTGCCGGCGAAGCCGAATTCGATCTGCAGCCGGTCGCCCGCGGCACCGTCGAAGCCGACGATTCTGTCCATCGCACCGAGCGAGGAGCCACCGATATCGGCGTAGAGATACA
Organism: Falsiroseomonas bella; assembly: GCF_003173615.1. Lineage (GTDB taxonomy): Bacteria > Pseudomonadota > Alphaproteobacteria > Acetobacterales > Acetobacteraceae > Falsiroseomonas > Falsiroseomonas bella. The sequence continues at coordinate 902,756 of NZ_QGNA01000003.1, forward strand.
TCGTGTCGGCGCCGGTGCCGCCGACCAGCGTGTCGGCGCCGGCAGCGCCTTCTAGCCAGTCGTCGCCGATGCCGCCGACCAGGTATTGGCCGTTGTCGCTGCCATAGAGCGAGTCGTTGCCCGATCCGCCGTCGAGCGTGCTGCCATTGGCGAAGGAGCTGTTGAGGGCGTCGTCGCCGCCTCCGCCGGCCAGCGAGTCGGCGCCGTCAGGACCGCCGAAGATCTGGTCCGCGCCGGCGGTGGCGAAGGGGCCATTCAGCGTGTCGGTCGAGTTGTACGAGTCGGTGATCGTGTCGGCGCCCACCGTGCCGAAGATGATCGCCATGGCTGCCGGCCTCGCAATGTAATGCCCGATTAACAGATAGCCATGTTCGCTCCGTACAAGCAACGTCCCGCTGGTTGCCGAACGCCACCAAAACCATGCTCTTTGGTTGTATTCAGCAGGGCTCCGCCCGGAACACCCGGCTCGGCGTGACGAATTCCTCCTGCGCGGCCACGGTCAGGATCTCGCGGCTGCCGGCCTCCGACGTCCGGCGCAGCAGGCCGTAGATGGAGGAGGCGGCGGCGGAGAGCGCGACGCGCGCCTCGCCCCAGCGCAGGCGGTGGAACAGGAACAACGCGGCGATGGCGTCGCCCGCGCCGTTGACGGAGAGCGGCAGCATGGGCGTGCGGAGGCGCCAGAACTCGCCGCCCTCCCCAGCCAGCAGCTCGATCGAGCCTTCCGGCGTCTCCGCCGTGCGCAGCGAGGTCACCAGCACGCAGCGCGGGCCGGTGGCCTGCAGGGCGGCGATGGCGGCCTTGGCGCCGGCCAGGTCGCGCACCTCGCGACCCGTCAGCCATTCCAGCTCGAACTGGTTGGGGGTGATGATGTCGGCGGCGGGCACCGCGCGGTCGCGCATGAATTCGGGGATGCCGGGGCGCACGAAGACGCCGCGGCCGACATCGCCGATCACCGGGTCGCAGCAATACATCGCAGCCGGGTTCGCCGCCTTGACGCGCGCGGCGGCGGCCAGGATCGCCTCCCCGATCTCGGCCGCACCCATGTAGCCGGAGAGCACGGCGTCGCAGCGCGGCAGCGCGCCGCGCTCGGCGATGCCCTCGACCAGCTCATGGATCAGCTCGGCGCCGAAGACGCTGCCGCGCCAGGCGCCGTAGCCGGTGTGGTTGGAGAACTGCACGGTGTTCACCGCCCAGACCTCGGCGCCCAGGCGCTGCAGCGGGAAGACCGCGCTGGCATTGCCGACATGGCCGTAGCTGACCCAGGACTGGATGGAGAGGATGTTGAGCGGACGCCCGGCGTCCGAGGGCGAAGTCGCCTGGTTCACGCGCCACGATCCCTGGCTGGACGGTAGCGGGACGCTAGGCCCGGGGGTGCGGCCGGGCAACCCGGTTGCGCCCTGCCCGCCCCTCCCCTATACGCGCCGCTTCCGTGCCTGCCGGTCGCCGTCGGCGGGCCCATTCTGCGTGAGCGCGATCATGAAGCCCGACATCCACCCCGAATACCACGAGATCAACGTCATCATGACCGATGGCAGCGCGTTCAAGACGCGGTCCTGCTGGGGCAAGGAAGGCGACACGCTGCGCCTCGACATCGACCCGAAGTCGCACCCGGCCTGGACCGGCCAGCAGCGCGTGGTGGACACGGGCGGCCAGATCGCGAAGTTCAACAAGAAGTTCGCCGGCATCGGCGTGAAGAAGTAAGGCGCGCCGCGCCACCCCGGGGGGCGTCGTTCCGCCCCCCTTGAAGCGCGGGTTCCCGCTCGCCAAGTCGTGGTCGCTGGGCGTGCCCGATCGGGGCGTCCGGCGCGGACCGGAAGGCTCGCCCGTTCTCGGGGGGCCGCAGATCCCGGGCCGCAACGCCATCGAGCTTGCTGAACGAGGAGCTCCACTGATGAACGCTTTCGACGTTTCCCCGCTGATGCGCGCCGCCATCGGCTTCGACCGCATGGCCCGCCTGGTCGAGACGGCCCGCGCCGCCTCCGAGGGCCCGTCCTACCCGCCCTACAACATCGAGAAGACCGCCGAGGACGCCTATGTCCTGACCATGGCGGTGGCCGGCTTCGGCCCGAACGACATCGAACTGACGGTGCATGAGAACACGCTGACGGTCGCCGGCAAGGCACCGCAGCCCGCCGAGCAGGGCCGCGTGCTGTACCGCGGCATCGCCGGCCGCGCCTTCGAGCGTCGCTTCGTGCTGGCCGACCATATCGTGGTGGATGGTGCGGATCTCGAGAACGGCCTGCTGCATGTCTCGCTGAAGCGCGTGGTGCCGGAGGCGCTGAAGCCCCGCCGGATCCAGATCCAGGGCGCCGCGCCGAAGGTGATCGAGGCCAACGAGCAGGCGCAGCCGGCCCAGGCCGCGTAGGCCTGCCCGATCGGGCCCGACCCGGAGCCGGCGGAGCGATCCGCCGGCTTTTTTCGTTTCGCGCACAGTGGCCCCCTCCCCGCCCTCCCCCGCACAGCGGGGGAGGGAGAAGAAAGAACGCACGTCACCAAGCCCTCCCCCGCAGTGCGGGGGAGGGTTGGGAGGGGGCACGCTACCGGAAGTCTCGGCCGAGCCGTTCCCTCAGATGGCGTGAAATATCCTCGAGCACGCCCTCCAGATTCCCCAGCACGTCGTTGTTCCAATATCGAAGCACCAGCCAGCCCGCCGCGGAGAGCGCAGCGTCGCGCCGTGCATCCCGGGCGCCGCCGTGCTGGCCGCCGTCCACCTCCACGATCACCAGAGCCTCGACACAGGCAAAATCCACGACATAGGGGGGCACAGGATGCTGCCGGCGGAATCGCGCGCCGAGGGCGTCGCGCCGCAACGCCGCCCAGAGCCTGGCTTCGGCATCGGTGCCGGCGCCGCGAAGGCCGCGCGCCCGCGCGATCAGCGCGCGCGGCGTCCAGCCCCGTCCGTCCGCCCCGCTCACCCCGGCTTGCGGAAGAAAAGATCCGCGGCGGCCTTGGTGGCGTCGCGCTTGGCGATCTCGCGCTCGGCGCGGGCGATCTCCTCGCGCAGCTCGGCGATATAGGCGCGCAGTTCCTCCACCCCCCAGCGGTCGATCACCGGCGGCTGGAAGCGGTTGGCGGGGCGCGGGCCCTCGGGTTCCTCCATCTCCTATCCCCCTCGCATCCTTGGGCTTTGACCAGGCAACATACGGTCCTTATATCCCAACCCGACGAGGCGGGGGCGCCTCGGCGGGCGTGTGGCTCGCCCGCGGCCCGGCCATGCCCTGACGACAACCGAGGCCAGGAAGCGAAGACGCGACCGATGAAGACGCCGCTGATGCCGAAGGCCACCGCCGTGTGGCTGATCGACAAGACCTCCCTTTCCTTCGACCAGATCGCCGACTTCGTCGGCATGCACCCGCTGGAGGTGCAGGCGATCGCGGATGGCGAGGTGGCGCAGGGCATCGTCGGCTACGACCCGATCGCCAACGGCCAGCTCGCGCGGGAGGAGATCGGCAAGGGCGAGGCCGATCCCAGCTACCGCCTGCAACTGCTGGACAGCGCGATCCCGCTGCCCAAGGCGCGCGGCAAGGGCGCCCGCTACATCCCCGTGGCGAAGCGCAACGAACGCCCGGACGCCATCGCCTGGCTGCTGCGGAACTTCCCGCAGCTCTCGGACCCGCAGGTCGTCAAGCTGCTCGCCACCACGAAGGAGACGATCCAGAAGGTGCGAGACAAGACGCATCCGAACACCGCGAACATCAAGCCGCGGGACCCGGTGACGCTCGGCCTCTGCACCCAGACCGCGCTGAACGAGGCGGTGGCGGCGGCGAATGCGCGCACCGGCGCGACCAACACCACGCCGATCATGCCGGCGGACGACGCGGCCTGACGTTCCTGGTCGGGGCCTAGGTCCTGAACCCAAAGTCCTTGCTGCGACGCGACGCGATCTGATTCACCGTCGGAGTTGACGGGGGATAGGGGCATGTCGCGGTTCGATTTGAGCGAGGCGGAGTGGCGGATCATCGAGCCG
>NZ_QGNA01000004.1 GCF_003173615.1 Falsiroseomonas bella
TGGCCGGCGAGGAGGACGCGGCGGCGGCCGATCCAGAGCACCGGCTTCAGCGGCGCGCCGCGGCCCGAGACGGTGGCGACCAGGTCGCCCGCGCGCAGGCTCTCCACCGGCGTCTCGCCGCGATCCGTGCGGATCCGCGTGCCGCCCGCGAAGCAGACATAGAAGCTGCCGGCGCCGAAGACGGTGTCGGCATCGCCGCCGGCGATGAACTCGATATTGCTGACCGTGTTCGTCGTGTCGCCAGGCCCCGTGACGGTGAAGCCGCTCCCGGCCGCCGTGACCGTGTAGGTGCCGTTGGTGGTGAAGGTGATTGTGTCCGCCGTGCCGCCGCCGCCATCCACCACGTTGCCGGAGCCGCTCAGCACGAAACTGTCGTCGCCGGTCCCGCCATCGAGCGTGTCGTTGCCGCTGCCCCGCAGCTCGTCGTCATTCTCGCCGCCGGAGAGCGAATCGGCGCCGCCCAGGCCATCGAGCGTGTCGTTGCCGAGCCCGGCCGAGAGCACATCGTTGCCGGCGCCGCCGCTCATGGACTGGTTGCCCGCATTGGCCGACAGGCTGACGCCGGTCGTCGCGCTGGGGTCGAGGACGCCGAGATTCTCGATCGAGACGCCGAGCCCGACGCTGAAGGTGGTCGCGAGATTCGACGCGATCAGGATCGTATCCGTGCCCTGGTCCGCGAATTCCCGGATCACGTCGTTCGCGTTGGTGACGACGTACGTATCGTTACCCGTGCCGCCCGTGAGCCGGTCGATCGAGGACCCGTCGCTCGCGCCGGTGCCGAAGGTGACGGTCACCGTGCCGGTATCGAGCGAGCCCGTGACCGTGGCGTTCGAGCCGATCAGCGTGTCGGCGCCGTCATTGCCGTTCAGCGTGTCGGCGCCGGCGCCGCCGACGAGCACGTCGTTGCCGCCCCCGCCGCTGATCACGTCGTTGCCGTTGCGGCCGTTCGCGAAGTCGTTGTCGCTGCCGAGCGTCGTGGTATTGCCGCCGGTAGATCCGTAATAGGCGATGTTGGTGTCGGCGATGGGCGTTGTGACCCATGCCGTCCCATTCCAGTATTGCGTGTTCTCGCCGCTGTTCAGCGAACCGGGAATGGTCGCACCGCTCATGGAATCACCCGCCGGATGGATCGCGGCAACGTGATAATTTCAAATGACGTGTCCCGCAAGGTCAAATCGCCAATCACCGGTTGAGCGATTGCCTCTGTTTTCGAGATACCTTGCCATGCCGGGCACCCCGGCGCACCGTGACGACATGCCGCGCTTCGCCGTGGCGAGCGAGACGGGGCGGCTGCGCGAGCTTCTCGTCTGCCCGCCCGACCATTATCGCTGGATCCCCACCAACGCCGTGGCCCGCCGCAGCCTGGCCTCCGCGGGACCGCCGCCGCAGGCCGCCTTCGCGGCGCAGCATGACGAGCTCGTCGCCGCCCTGGCGGAGGCCGGCGCCACGGTCCGAACGCTGCCGCCGGCGCCCCACCTGCCTTACATGGTGTACACCCGCGACCAGGCTGTGGTGACGCCCTGGGGCCCGGTGCTCTGCCAGCTCGAGCGCCCGCAGCGCCGTGGCGAATACGCCGCGGTGCTGGACTGGCACGCCGCGCAGGAGAGCGCGTTCTGGCGCAAGTCCAGCGCCGGCACGCTGGAGGGCGGCGACATCCACCTGATCCGCCCGGGCCTTGCCGCCATCGGCGTCAGCGGCGGCCGCACCGACGAGGCCGGCGCCGCCCAGCTCGCCGCCTGGCTGGAGGCGGAGGGCTGGGAATGCCGCGTCGTCCCCTTCGACGAGCATTTCCTGCATCTCGACCTGCTGTTCTGCATGGCCGCGCCCGGCCTGGCACTGGCCTGCGAGGAGGCGCTGGACGACGCCTTCCTGGCCTGGCTGCGCGACCGCGGCATCCGCTGGATCCCCTTCGGCTACGCCGAGGCCATGGCGCTTGCGGGCAACATCCTGGCGCTGGGCGAGGGGCGGGTTGTCTCCTCCCGCGGCAGCACGCGCATCAACGCCGCGCTGCGCGCCGAGGGCCTCGTCGTGCTCGACCCCGACCTGTCGCTCTTTGCCGCCGGCGGCGGCGGGCCGCATTGCCTCACCTGTCCGCTCCTGCGGGAGGGGCAGTAGCCTTATTCGCCACTGCCTCCGCAAAGCGTCGGGAAAGGAGCGACGACCCAGCCGGACCCGTTGACGGACGCGTCAGATGACGATCGCGTGCACCACGGACCATACGGCGATCCACAGCACGGCCGAGCATCCGCCTATGATGGCCGTGGCGACGAGCCAGGAGCAGCGTTCGGACGAATCCGCCTCCTCGGCGAAGTCCGCGACCACCCCTCTGTGCATGATGCCGCCCATCGTCGTTTCACTCCGCCCGCTGCCGCAACTCAGAATACGGTATACCGTATGCAGCCCGAGGTTGTGACAACTCTTGTAAGAAATCGCAAGGGTTGTCCGATCCCGCGCGGTGGCCGTGATTCGGCCAAAGCGCGGCCAATGGTGCGTGTGCGGCGGGAGGGGCAGCCCGGCCCGCCCCGGTCACCCGCGTTCGGCGATGGCGACGCGGATGGCGGCGAGCTGCTCGCCGCCATGCAGCAGGGGCGCGCAGGCGCGGTTGGCATCCCAGCCCGAGCCGGCCTCGGCCAGCGTGCCGGCGACGCCGAGCTGCGCCACCGGGGCGTTCTCGAACCAGGACCGGTTGTCGCAGTCGAGCCAGCTTTCGGCCGCCGCGCCCTCGGCGAGCAGCACGTCGTGGCTCTCCAGCTCGACGTGATAGTAGGTGACCTCGGCGAGGCCGGCCTCCACGGTGACGGAGGTGCCGTTCACCAGCAGCCGCGCCGGCACCAGCGCGCCGTCGAGGAACATGCAGTGGTCGGGGGAGACGAGCAGGTCGCGGCTCGGGGTGTTCTCGGCCAGGGCGCCGGCGCGGATGCGGATCGGGGCGATGGCGTCGGCGTTCGGATGGCCGGCGAGGAGGACGCGGCGGCGGCCGATCCAGAGCACCGGCTTCAGCGGCGCGCCGCGGCCCGAGACGGTGGCGACCAGGTCGCCCGCGCGCAGGCTCTCCACCGGCGTCTCGCCCCGATCCGTGCGGATCCGCGTGCTTCGGGCGAACCCCGCCGGATCATTCCCCGCGATCGACGCAACGCCGGAGCCGTTGCCGCACAGGAACGTGATGCTGTCGGCGATCATGCTCTCGGCCGCGGCGCTGATGATGCCGCCGCCGCTTGGGGCGCCGACAAACAAGTAGCTGCCCGCGGTCGGAAACGTCAGCGTCCCGCCCGCGCCGTTTCCGTCCTCCGGCACATCGTCGGTGGCCCCGATCGACGGCTCGTCCTGGTCAGGGGTGGCGCTGGCGCTCTGATCGACAGTCTTGCTGGCTCGCGTGGTCACCGGAGGCACCAATCCATTGAATCTAGATTTTTGTATTAGGCTCTGAAAATAGCCGGAAGCGACAATCAATGCGCTACGAAAATGAAGTAAGAAAGACTTATGGTTGTGTTTGGCGGTATGAACGATGCTCTTTACTGGTGTCCTGGCGATTCCGCGCTATCAACACAGCGTTAGCCCGGTGGTCCTGGCGCCGGAGGCCTGCGGCGACGCGCCGCGGTTGCCCCGGCGCGCCTGGGCGGGCAGGGTCAGGCCGCGCGCCCCGAGGCCAATCAGGCCTGGTCTCGTGGTGGCCGCACCAGGAGCACGCATGACCACGCCCGTTGCCCTTGAACCGGATGCTGTCCTGTCCGCCGCCCGCGGCTTCCTCGGCGACCGGATCACCACCAACGCCGCCATCCGCGAGCAGCACAGCCGCGGCGAGGACAGCTCCCCCCCGACGCTGCCCGACGCCGTCGCCTTCGTGGAGACGACGGAGGAGGTCTCCCGACTGCTCGCCCTCTGCCACCGCCATGAGGTTCCCGTGGTGCCCTTCGGCGCCGGCACCTCGCTGGAGGGCCATGTGAACCCGGTGCGGCGCGGCATCAGCCTCGACCTCTCGCGCATGACCCGCATCCTGGAGGTCAATGCCGAGGACATGGACTGCCTGATCGAGCCTGGCGTCACGCGCCAGCAGCTGAACGAGCATCTGCGCGACCAGGGCATGTTCTTCCCCGTGGACCCGGGCAGCCACTGCACGCTGGGCGGCATGGTCGCAACGCGCGCCTCCGGCACCAATGCCGTGCGCTACGGCACCATCCGCGAGAACGTGCTCGGCCTCGAGGTGGTGCTCGCCGATGGCCGCGTCATCGAGACCGGCGGGCGCACGCGCAAGGCGGCCAATGGCTACGACCTGACACGGCTGTTCGTCGGCAGCGAAGGCACGCTCGGCGTGGTCACCAAGGTGCGGCTCCGCCTGCACGGCATCCCGGAGGCGATGAGCAGCGCCGTCGTGCAGTTCGAGACGCTGGAAGGCGCCGTGCGCAGCACGATCGAGGTGATGCAGATGGGCATCCCCGTCGCGCGCATCGAATTGCTCGACGACGACATGATGGCGGCCGCCATCGCCTATTCGAAGCTGGAGGGTTACCAGCCGCGCACCACGCTCTTCCTCGAATTCCACGGCAGCGAGGCCGGCGTGCAGGAACAGGCCAAGGCGGTGGAGGCGATCACCTCCGGCCATGGCGGCGCCGGCTTCCGCTGGGCCACCGACGCCGAGGAGCGCAACAGGCTGTGGAAGGCACGGCATGACAGCTACTGGGCCGGCATCGCCGCGAAGCCCGGCCACAAGGCGCTGACCACCGATGTCTGCGTGCCGATCTCCCGCCTGGCGGAGGCGATCCTCGGCGCGAAGTCGGAGGCGAAGGAGCTCGGCCACTTCACCTGCATCGTCGGCCATGTTGGCGACGGCAATTTCCACCAGATGGTGCTGTACGATCCGACTGAGCCCGGCGCGCTGGAGCGCGCCTGGGACATGGACAAGCGCATCGTCTCCCGCGGCCTCGACCTCGGCGGCACCTGCTCCGGCGAGCACGGCATCGGCCTCGGCAAGCGCGAATTCCTGGAGCGCGAGCATGGGCCGGAGGCACTGGCCGTGATGCGCAGCCTGAAGCAGGCGCTCGATCCCAAGGGCATCATGAATCCGGGCAAGATGTTCAGGAATTAGGGCGGCCGTGCCCCCACCCCAGCCCTCCCCCGCACCGCGGGGGAGGGGGGCATGCCGCACTGCTCCCTCCCCCGCGGTGCGGGGGAGGGCTGGGGTGGGGGCCAGCACGCCCGAGCCAATCACGTGAACCCCGTCACCACCGCCATCCTCGCCCTCTGCCTCGGCCATGTCTTCTCCAACGCCGTGCGCACCATCCCCGCCATCGCGGCGGATGTGCTCACGCGCGACCTCGGCATCACGGCGGAGGCTCTGGCGCAGGTCACATCCGCCTTCCCGCTGGCCTTCGCGGCCGTGATGATCCCGGTCGGCATCGGGCTCGACCGCTACGGCGTGAAGGCCGTCTCGCTCTTCCTGCTGACGGTCGCGGGCTGCGGCGCCGCGCTCGGCGCACTCGCGACCGGCCCCTGGTCCATGCTGCTGGCGCAGGTCGTGCTCGGCGCCGGCTGCTCGGGCATGCTGATGTGCCCGATCACCTTCGCCGCCCGCGCGCTGACGGCGCAGCGCTTCGCGCTGTGGTCCGGCATCATCCAGGCGGTCGGCAACACCGGCATGCTGCTCTCCGCCAGCCCCCTCGCGCTGCTGGTCGAGGCGACGAGCTGGCGCGCCGGCTACTGGGCCTGCGCCGCCCTCGCCTCGCTGGCCATCGCCGCCGTCGCCGCGCTGGTCCCGGCCGAACGGCCCGAGACGCGCCCCTCCCGCGGGCTGCTCGCCGACATGGGCGAGGTGCTGGCGATGGCCTGGCGGCCAGGGATCCGTGCCGTCACGGTCTTCGTCTTCGCTTCCTTCGCCGCGGTGCTCGGCGTGCGCGGCCTGTGGGGCGGGCCCTGGCTGATGGAGGCGAAGGGCCTCGGCCGGATCGAGGCCGGCAACATCCTGCTCGCCTGCACCGTCGCGCTCACCGCCGGCCCGGCCCTGGCGGGCCTCGTGCTGCGCCGCTTCGGCCGCGGGCCGCTGCTCATGGCGGGCAGCCACCTCCTCGCCGCCCTCTTCATCCTGCTGGTCATCGCCGGCGGGCCGGGCGGCCCGGCCGCGCGCGCCTTCGGCCTCGCCGCGATGCCGCCCGCCTGGGACCTGGTGATGCTGGTCGGCTTCGGCCTGGTCATCTCCTTCCAGGTGATCGGCTTCTCCCTGGTGCGCAACGCGGTGCCGCCGGAACAGGCCGGCCGCGCGCTCTCCGCCGCAAACCTCTTCTTCTTCCTCGGTGCCGCAGTGCTGCAGATGCTGTCGGGCCCGATGGCCGCCTGGGGCGGGGTGGCCGCCGCGCTCGGCACCTTCGCCGCCGGGCTGATCCTCTGCACCGCGGGCTTCCTGCTGCTGCTGCCGCGCCGGGGCTGACCCTGCCCGGGCGCCGCGCTACGCTTCCGCCCCGAGGAGGAGACCGCATGCTCCGCAGCATCCTGGTGGCGCTGGACGACGCGCCGAGCGCCATCGCCGCGCGCGACGCCGCCATCGCCTATGCCCGCCGCACCGGCGCGTCGCTGACCGTCGCCGTGGTGCTCGACCGCCCGCACACCCAGAGCGACCACGAGGCCGTGCCGCTGGGCGCCGGCGCCTTCAAGGAGCACCGCGACGCCACGCTGACGGCCCAGGCGGAGGCCGAGGCCGCCGCTGCGCTGGCCGATTGCGCGAAGGCGGCCGCCGGCCTCGACTACCGCGTGCTGCGGCTCGAGGACGCGCCGGGCCCCGCGCTGATCAAGGCCGGCGCCGCGCATGACGTGATCGTGGTGGGGCGCGACTGCACGCTCGGCCGGGAGCTGGCCGACGGCGGCGTCGCGCCGGTCATCGAATCGCTGCTGCGCGACGGCGCCCGGCCCGTGGTGGTGGTGCCCGCCGGCTGGACCCCGCGCGAGAGCGGCCCGGCCGTCGCCGCTTATGACGGCTCCGCCCCCTCGCGGGAGGCGCTGCATCTGTTCGCGCTGCTCGATCTCGGCGCCGGCATGCAGGTGCGCGTCGCCGCCCTCGGCGCGAAGGAGGCGGATGCGCTGAAGCTTGCCCAGGAAGGCGTCGCCTGCCTGCGCGGGATGGATGCCGTGCCGGTCCCCCTCACCGGCAACGACGTGTCGGAGGCGATCCTGGCGGAGGTCCGCCGCAGCAATGCGCGCATGCTGGTGATGGGCGCCTTCGGCGGATCGAGCCTGATCCGCATGCTGGTCGGCAGCACCACCGACCTCCTGCTGCGCGACAGCCCCGTCCCCATCTTCGTCGCCCGCTGATCATCGCGACATGCTCCCTCCCCCGTTCACGGGGGAGGGTCAGGGTGGGGGCCGCGCAACCCTTGATGGTGGGGGCCGCGCAACCTTTAACGATCGCGCCTCACCCCGTGATCACGCCCTTCTCCTGCATCGCCGCGATCTCCGCCGCGGAGTAGCCCAGCTCCGCCGCCACATCCGCGCCATCCGCGCCCGGCGGCCGCAGGTCCCCCGCCCCGCCCGGCCGTGCGCCGTCCAGGCTCACCGGAAGCGCCGGCAGCGCGATCTCCCGTCCATCCGGCAGCGTCATCGCTACCAGCCCGCCCGAGCCGTTCAGATGCGGGTCCTCGAACAGGTCGGCGGGCTTTCCGATCGGCGCGAAGGGCAGGCCCAGCGCCTCGCACTTCGCCATCAGGTCGGGCTTGGTCCAGCGCTTCAGCACCGCCGCGATGCGCGGGATCGTCCGCTCCCGCGCCTCCACGCGCTGCTGCTTGGTGGCGAGCGTCGCATCCTCCGCCAGGTCGTGCAGCCCGAAGGCGTTGCAGAAGGCCGGCCATTGCGTGTCGGTGACCACGCCCACGAAGACCTGGCCGCCATCTCCCGTGTCGAAGATGTCGTAGACCGGCCAGGCCGGCAGCCGCACCGACATCGGCCGCGGCGCGGTGCCGGTGATGCGCGTCTGCGCCATGTGCTGCGCCATCAGCAGCGCCACCGTCTCGAACAGCCCGGCCTGCACCTCGCCGCCACGCCCCGTGCTCTCCCGCTCGCGCAGCGCGGCGAGGATGCCGATCACGGCCGAGAGCCCGCCCATGATGTCGATCACCGAGCTGCCCGCGCGCAGCGGCCGTCCCTCCAGTCCGGTCATGTAGGCGAGCCCGCCCATCATCTGCACGACCTCGTCGAGCGCGGTGCGATGCTCGTAGGGCCCGGGCAGGAATCCCTTGCAGGAGCAGTACACCAGCCGCGGATGCTTTTCCGAGAGCTCGGCATAGCCGAGCCCCAGCTTCGCCATCGCGCCGGGCCGGAAATTCTCCACCAGCACATCGGCGCGCGCGACCAGCCGTTGCACCAGCGCCATTCCCTCCGGGGTCTTCATGTTCACGGCCAGGCTGCGCCGGCCGCGCCCGAAGGCCGCGTAGAAGCCGGTGCCGGACCCGGTCAACCGCCGCGTCGTGTCGCCCTCCGGCGCCGGCTCCACCTTCACCACCTCCGCGCCAAGATCGGCCAGCGTCATCCCCACGGTCGGCCCCATGACCATGTGGGTGAACTCGACGACGCGGATGCCCTTCAGCGGCGTGGGCGATGTCATGCGGAAACTCCCGGATCGCCGCCCGGACGACGGATGAGGTCGGCGGCGGCCTGCGCCACCGTGGCACGATGCGCGCCTGCGCGCGAGGCGATCCGCTCCCGCGGGGCGGCGATGCCGGGCGCGCGCGGATCGCGCGCCCCCACCGCGCGGCGTGTTCCCCAGGGAACCGCGCGCCGCGCTCGCCCGGGCTCTACTCGTCCTTGTCGAGGCCGATCCGTCCTGACCCACCCGGTCGCAAACGGGCAAGCAAGGAGCAAGGCACCATGAGGTCGATCCCGCAGACCAGCAGCCGTCCTGTCCGCAAGCCCATCGCGGTGGCTGCGCTCGTCATCGTCTCCGCGCTCGGTCTGGCCGCATGCGGCCAGCGCGTGGAGCGCGCCGACCTCGGGCGCTGCACGAACCTGCCGAGCGCCGGCGGCGCGCTCTGCGAGGAGATCGGTGGAGACTACATCTTCGTCGACAGGCTCACGGGGTCCATGCGGCGCTTCAATGCCGCGCAGGCCGAGCTCATCGCGCGGGCGAGCGTGTCCCTCGCCTCCGCGCAGGCCGCCAATATGCTGGCCGGCGCGAATTCGGGCCAGAGGAACTGCCTCGCCAACCCGGGCATCGCCTGCTCCGGGTCTCTCAACAACCGCATGAGCGGCTATCGCTCGTCCGGCTTCACCGCGGTGTGCAGCGGCGGAACCTGCCTTTCCGCGGGGCGGTAGCCCGGCCTGCCGGCCGGCATGGCATCGCTCGCGACCGGGCCGGGGCCGCTCCGGATGCCGCCCGAAGCAGCCCCTGACCGATCTCAGGCGCCCCGATCTCAGCCGCCGGTGATCACCGCCTCGGGGATCTCGAAGCGCTGGTGGCCGATGCGGATATGGAAGGTGTCGCCCTGCCGGCCGACCGTCATACGGGCGCCGCCATCCGCCTGGGACTCGTCGTAGCGCATCGGGGTGCCGTCCTCGAAATAGATCACCCGCGTGCCGCCGCCCGGCCAGGTGATCGTCACCTGGCCGTTGCCGCGGCCGCGCGTGCGCTCGACGCCGAAGGCGCAGGACGCCATGGGCTGGCCCTGCTCGCGGGCGCAGGGGATCTGTCCGGTCGCGTGGAAGTTGGTGCCCGCCACCCGCGCGTCGTTGGCGCGGGCCGGCGCGGCCGCGGCACCGCCGGTCGCCGAGACATCGATCCGGTAGTTCGCCCGCTCGCCCCGCCGGGCCGCGGCCCGGTTCAGGAACACCTGGATGAGGTAGGTGCCGTCATGCGAGGTGCGGACCTCCATCTGCGGCCCGCCCTGCTCGGCGATGTAGAGCGCGCCGTCCCGGCCCGGCACATGGCCGGGCTCGAAGACGTTGAAGGAGACGGCGTCGCCGCCCTGCAGCTGCACGCGCAGCATCTGCCCAGCGCGAAGGCCGAGCAGGTAGTGCACCGCCTCCTGGCCCGCGACATGGCCCGACAGGGTCGCCCCGCTCGTCCCATGCACGAAATGCACCTGCACGGTGCGCACCTCGGCCGCCTGCGTCGCCGGAGCGAGGGCGAGTAGCGCGAGCGCCATGAACACGATCCTGCCGATGCGCATGATCCGCGTTCCCCCTTGGCCGCCGCGTCAGACCGGGCAGTTCTGCGGCGTGAAGGGCACCTGCGTGACGGCGTAGCGGCCGTTGCTGGTCACGACGCGCAGGCAGGTCCGCGACGGCGCGTGGTTCCAATACTGCGTCAGGCCCTGGCGGCGGGACAGCTCGAAGCCGCGGCGCTGCAACTCGCCTTCGCCGGACGAGGCGCGGGCGCCGTTGAGGTCCTGCCAGGCCGGGGCCGCGGCAGCGGCCGGCTGCGCCGGCGGCGTGGCGGCCGCGGGCTGGGCGGCAGGCGCCGCCGCGACGGGCGGCTCGGGCTGCCCGCAGGCGGCGAGGCCGAGACCAAGCACCAGGGTCGGCGCGAGGAGGAGGCGCGGATGCAGCATCGGGAATCTCCACCGATCGATTGCGAACCGCGTCACTCTGCACCGCGCCGCGGGGCGCCGCGATCCGCAAGGCGCAGCGCGACGATCCACTTTGCGAAGCGCGCCTCGCCCACCGTCGGCGTCCCCGTTCGCGCCCCGTCGGCGCCCCCGTCAGCCCCGGCGCTGCGCGCGTCCCAGCGTGGCCGACGGCGCCTCGCCATAGCGCAGCCGGTAGCTCGCGGCGAAGCGCCCGGGATGCATCACGCCGCAGTCATGCGCGATCACGGTCACCGTCTCCCCGGGCCTGGCGTTGAGGAGGCGCTCCCGCACCGCTTCGAGGCGGCAATTGGCGAGGAAGCTCCGCGGGGTCGTTCCTCGATGCTGCCGGAAGCCCGCCTGCAAGGAGCGCGTGCTGATGCCGAGTTCGCCCGCAAGCTCGAGGATCGAGACCGGCCGCTCCAGCCGCTCGCGCAGGGCGGCCTCGGCCCGGCGCACATGGACGATCCCCGAACCGGGGACCGGACCGCGCCGCGCCGCCGCGATGGACGCGAATTCGTCGGCCAGGATGTCGAGCAGCAGGCGCGCCATGCCGCGTGCCGCCGCCGAGGCGGGGTTCAGCCCCTCGGGGGCGTCGAACTCCCGCACCGCCTGGCGCAGCGCGCGGACTAGGCGAGGCGCCGGTCGCGCCGGCCAGGCGCCGTCCAGCCGCGCGCCGTCCTCGGGATTGCGGGAGACATGCGCGGCAAGCCGCGCGATCGGGACCCGCAAGCCGAGGCCCAGATAGGGACCGGGAATGCTCGTGATGCGCCGGCCGGGCTGCCACAGCGCGGCGTCGTCGCCGCTCACCTCCGTCGGACCGCGCCCGTCGTCGATCAGCAGGCCGCCGCGATGCGCGACGACGATGCCGAAATTCTCGTGGTCGGCGAAGCGGGCGCGGTGGCCTGTCGTCCGCAAGGCGACGAGCCGGATGCCGTCGAGCTGCACGGCGTTGACCGCGACATGGTAGCGCCGCGGGTCGTTCAGGACTTCGTAGGCCTCGACCCGCTCGGCGAAGAGGCTGGCGTCCCGCGGCGCCGAGGCGACGGAGCGGGTCACGACAAAGGGGTAGCGGCGAAGCAGGTGCATGGGCGCGGTCGCTCGCTTGCTTCGCCGCAGTCTAATGTATCGCCCCGGCTGACGTCCAAGCCGATGTCCCGGGCCGGGCCCCGGCGGGAGGTGGGAGGCTCCTCAGGGCGGCGGAATCTCCGCCGCCAGCAGGCAGCCCGATTCGCTCTCGCTGATCACCAGCGTCCGCCCGTCCGGCGCCAGCGTGCAGTTGGTCGGCATCCGCCCGAACGCGGTGCAATCCACCCGATGCGTGCAGACCCCATGCGGGTCCACCACCCAGACCTGCCCATGCCCCGGATTGCTCACGAACAGTCGGTCATGCGCATCCACGGCAAGCCCATCCGGCCCCGAGGTCCCGGCCGGCACCCGGAAGAACAGATTCGCCTTCCCCACCACCGCATCGGGCCGTAGCGCGAAGCGCCACACCTCGCAGCTGCGCGTCATCGCCACCATCAGATGCGTCGCGCTGCGGTTGAGCACCAGCCCGTTCGGGCTCGGCCCGTTCGCCAGCAGCCGGTCCAGCCGCCCGTCCGGATGCAGCCGGAACACCCGCCCGGTCGGGTCCTGCAGGCCGGTCTGCCCCTGGTCGGTGAAGAGCAGCGACCCGTCCGGATGCACCACCACGTCGTTCAGGCCGCGAAAACCTTCCGAGAGCACCGTCTCCAGGATCGGCGCCATCGCGCCGTCGCGGGGATCGAGGCTCAGCAGCCCATGCCGGTAGTCCGCGACCACCAGCTCGCCCTCGCGCGCCGCCAGCCCGTTCGGCCAGCCCTCGTATTCCGCGACCGTCTCCCAGTGATCGCCCGAGACGCGAAAGACCCGCCCATGCGGGATGTCCACACAGAAGAGATTCCCCGCGGCGTCGAAGCACGGCCCTTCGAGAAACGAATCAATCGGCGCGCCGCCCCGGTTGGCCTGCGCCCAGGCCGAGGGCTTCGGGCGCCGCAGTGCGTCGGGCAGGCGGGAGAGCAGGGTGGCCGCGATGGGCCGGGGCGGGTCGAACCACATGCCCCACCCTTGCGGCGCCCCGCCGCGCGCCGCAAGTTCCCCCCGCCATGCCACGCACGCTGTTCGAAAAAATCTGGGACGCCCATGTCGTGCACCGGCGCGATGACGGGCTGTGCCTGCTCTATGTGGACCGCCACTATTTCCACGAGGGCAGCTTCCATGCCTTCAACATGCTCCGCGCCAAGGGGCTGAAGGTCCGCCGCCCCGACCTCAGCTTCGGCTTCGGTGACCATTACGTCCCCACGCGCGGCCGCGAGACCGCGGCGATCCCCGACCCCGAGATCCGCGGCATCGTCGAGACCTTCGAGAAGAACGCGAAGGAAGCCGGCATCCAGGCCTTCGAGATCGCCGACCCCCGCCAGGGCATCGTGCATGTCGCGGGCCCCGAGCTCGGCCTGACCCTGCCGGGGATGACGGTGGTCTGCGGCGACAGCCACACCTCCTCCCACGGCGCCCTCGGCGCGCTCGCCTTCGGCATCGGCGCCAGCGAGGTCGCCCATGTGCTGGCCACCCAGACCATCTGGCAGTCGAAGCCGCGCCAGATCCGCATCGCCTTCGAGGGCACCTTGCCCGCAGGCTCCACCGCGAAGGACATGGCGCTGGCCCTGATCGCGGAGATCGGCACCGGCGGCGCGCTGGGCGGCGCCATCGAGTTCATGGGCAGCGCCGTCCGCGCCCTTTCGGTGGAAGCGCGCCTGACCCTCTGCAACATGGCCATCGAGGCCGGCGCCCGCACCGGCATGGTCGCGCCCGACGCGACCACCCTCGCCTGGCTGCAGGGCCGCCCCTTCGCGAAGCCCGTGGACATCGCGCCGCTGCACAGCGACGACGGCGCCGCCTTCGACCGCGACGCGACGCTCGACGCCGCGCGCATCGCCCCCATGGCCACCTGGGGCACCAGCCCGGAGGAAGCCGTCCCCCTTTCCGGCCGCGTCCCGCGCCCGGAAGACGCGCCGGACGAGGCGCGCCAGAAGGCCTGGCGCGGCAGCCTCGACTACATGGGCCTCTCGGGCGGCGAGCGCCTGTCCGACGTGAAGGTGGACCGCGTCTTCCTCGGCTCCTGCACCAATTCCCGCCTGGAAGACCTGCGCGCCGCCGCCGCCGTGCTGCAGGGCAGGCGCATCGCCGTGCCGATGCTGGTCTCGCCCGGCTCCACCGCCATCAAGCGGGAAGCCGAGGCCGAGGGCCTCGACCGCATCTTCCGCGAGGCCGGCGCCAGCTGGGAGGAGAGCGGCTGCTCGCTCTGCGTCTCGATGAACGGCGACAGCGTGGCCGAGGGCGAGCGCTGCGCCTCCACCTCCAACCGCAACTTTCGGGGGCGGCAGGGCAGGGGCGCGCGCACCCATCTCGTCTCGCCCGCCTCGGCCGCCGCCTCCGCGCTCGCCGGCCGCCTCGTCGCGGCGGAGGCCTGAGCGATGCCCGACGCCTTCACCACGCTGACCGCCGTCGCCGCGCCGCTCGACATGTCCAACGTGGACACCGACCAGATCATCCCCGCCCGCTTCATGCGCCGCCCGCGCGACGAGCGGTATGCGCAGTACGGCTTCCACGACCTGCGCTTCACGCCGGAGGGCGCGGCGCGCCCGGACTTCGTGCTGAACCGCCCACCCTTCGACCAGGCCGGCATCCTGATCGCCTCGCGCAATTTCGGCGTCGGCTCCTCGCGCGAGGCGGCGGTCTATGCGCTGCTCGCCATGGGCTTCCGCTGCGTGATCGCGGAAAGCTTCGGCGACATCTTCTTCAGCAATGCCTTGAAGAACGGCCTGCTGCCCGTGCGCCTGCCCGAGGACACCTGCCGTTCCCTGCGCCAGCACGCGGCCGAACACCCGGGCAGCCGGCTCACCGTGGACCTGGCGGCGAACATCGTCACGGACGCCGAGGGCAACGCCCACGCCTTCACGATTCCGCCTTTCGCCCGCGACTGCCTGCTGCGCGGACTGGACGAGATCGGGATGACGCTCACATTGCTGCCCGCGATCGAGGCCTTCGAGGCCGCGCGCGGCTGATCGGCGCCCGGCGCGGGGCTCGCCGGCGCTTTGTCTTGACGTAACGACAGCGGGCGGGCTGGTGTGCGCCCCTTGCCCCAGGACGGGATTCCGATGCTCCGTGCGCTGATCGCGGCCTTGCCGCTGCTGCTGCTGCTGTCGGCCCCGCCCGCCCTGGCGCAGTTCGGCCCGCAAGGCCCGCCGGCGGTCGGCGTCATCACGGCCGAGAAGCGCCCCGTCACCGAAACCACCGAGTTCATCGGCCGCGTCGAGGCGATCGACCGCGTGGATCTGCGCGCCCGCGTCACCGGCTTCATGGAGGAGCGGCTGTTCCGCGAGGGCCAGGAGGTCACGGCCGGCCAGCCCCTGTTCCGCCTGGAGCGACCGCCCTTCGAGGCGCAGGTGGCGCAGGCCCAGGCGCAGGTCGCCGCAGCGGAGGCGGAGCTGAACAACGCGACCATCGCGCTCAACCGCGCGCGCGAGCTGGTCCGCAGCCAGGCCGGCACCCAGGCGCGGGTGGACGACGCCACCGCCGCGCAGCGCACGGCCCAGGCGCAGCTTCTCGGCGCGCAGGCGCAGCTGCGCGTGGCGCAGATCAACCTCGGCTACACCGAGATCGCCGGCCCCTTCGCGGGCAAGATCGGCCGCTCCAACTTCTCCCCCGGGGCCGTGGTGGGCCCGGATTCCGGCCCGCTCGCCACCATCGTCAGCCAGGACCCGATGCGCGTGGCCTTCCCCGTCAGCCTGCGCGCCGGAACGGAGCTGCGCGACCGCTACGAGGGGCGGGGCGGCGCGCAGGCGGTGGTCGTCCGCATCCGCCTCGCCAATGGCCACATCTTCGGCGAAGCGGGCCGCATCGAGTTCATCGACACCCAGGTGAACCGCGACACCGACACGCTGCTGATCCGGGCCCGCATCGCAAACCCGCTGCGCACCGACCAGGGCCCTACCGGCGAGCCCGAACGGCAGCTGATCGACGGCATGTTCGTCACCGTCTTCGTGGAAGGCGTCGAACCCGTGCAGGCGGTCGTCATCCCGCGCGCGGCGGTGCTGCAGGACCAGGGCGGCAACTTCGTCTTCACCGTGGGCGCGGAGAACCGGGCGCAGCGCACCGGCGTCACGCTCGGCCGCAGCCTTGCCGACCAGGTGGTGATCGAGGCCGGCCTCTCCGGCGGCGAGACCGTGATCACCGAGGGCGTGCAGCGCGTCCGCCCCGGCCAGCCGGTGCAGCCCAACCCGGCATCGCCGCCCCCGGTCCGCGAAGGCGCCTCGCCCGCCCCGGCGCAGCGGAACTGAACGGCGATGATCTCAGCGGTTTTCGTCGATCGCCCGCGGCTTGCGGTCGTCATCTCGATCCTGCTCACCCTCGCGGGCGGGCTCGCGATGCTGCGCATCCCCGTCGCGCAGTTCCCCGACATCGTGCCGCCGCAGGTCTCGGTCACCACCACCTATCCCGGCGCCTCCGCCGGCGTGGTGGAATCCACCGTCGCCCAGGTGATCGAAAGCGCGGTGAACGGCGTGGAGGGCATGATCTACATGTCCTCCAACAGCGCCAATGACGGCACCTACAGCCTGTCCGTCTCCTTCGCGCTCGGCACCGACCCCGACATCGCGACGGTGAACGTCAACAACCGCGTGCAGTCGGCGCTGGCGCGATTGCCGCAGGAGGTGCAGCGCCAGGGCGTCACGGTGCGCAAGCAGTCCTCGGCGGTGCTGCAGTTCATCGCGATGACCTCGGACAACCCGGATCACGACGGGCTGTTCATCTCGAACTACATCACCATCAACATGCTCGACCGCCTGGCGCGCGTGCCGGGCATCGGCTCCGTCTCGATCTTCGGCGCCATGGACTACTCCATGCGCATCTGGTTCGAGGTGGACCGGTTGATCAGCCTGAACCTGACGCCGTCGGACGTCATCACGGCGATCCAGGCGCAGAACGTGCAGGCCGCGGTCGGGCGCATCGGCGCGCAGCCGATCTCCCAGGACCAGCAGTATCAGATCAACCTGCAGACCCAGGGCCGGCTCGCCACGCCCGAGCAGTTCGGCGCCATCATCATCCGCGCCAACCCGGACGGCTCCGTGCTGCGGGTGCGCGACGTGGCGCGCGTCGAACTCGGCGCGGCGCGGATGGACACGGAAAGCCGCCTGAACGGCCGCCCCGCCGTGACGCTCGGCACCTATCTCTCGCCCGGCGCCAACGCGGTGACCACCGCCGCCAACCTCTCCCGCACGCTCGAGGACATGTCCCGCCGCTTCCCGGAGGGGCTGCGCAGCACGGTCTTCTACGACACCTCCACCTTCGTCGTGGACACCATGCAGGAAGTCATCAAGACCCTGCTCGAGGCCTTCGTGCTGGTGGTCATCGTGGTGCTGCTGTTCCTCGGCAATGTCCGCGCCACGATCATCCCCGTGATCGCGGTGCCGGTCAGCCTGATCGGCACCTTCGCGGTGCTGCTGCTGCTCGGCTTCTCGGCCAACACCGTCTCCCTCCTCGCGATGGTGCTGGCCATCGGCATCGTCGTGGACGATGCCATCGTGGTGGTCGAGAACGTCGAGCGCGTGATGGAGGAGGAACCCGACCTCACGCCCGCCGAGGCCACCAAGAAGGCGATGGCGCAGATCACCGGCCCGATCATCGCGATCACGCTGGTCCTGCTCTCGGTCTTCGTCCCGGTGGGCTTCATCCCCGGCCTCTCCGGCGTGCTCTTCGCGCAGTTCGCCGTCACCGTCTCGGTCGCGATGGTGATCTCCGCGATCAATGCGCTGACGCTTTCGCCCGCGCTCTGCGCGGTGTTCCTCCGCCCCCATCACGGCCCGCGTCGCGGCGTGCTGGCCACCGTCATGCGCGGCATCGACTGGGTGCGCGACCGCTACGGCGACATCGTCGCGCGGCTGGTGCGCATCTCCATCCTGTCGCTGGTGCTCACCGCGGTCTTCGCCGGCGGCACGTACTGGCTCTCGAACCGCACGCCGCAGGGCTTCCTGCCGGAGGAGGACCAGGGCGCCTTCTTCGTGCAGACCCAGCTGCCCCAGGGCGCCAGCCTGTCGCGCACCCGCGCCGTGGTCGAGCAGATCGAGCAGATCATCCTGCCGACCCCGGGCGTGGACCGGATCCTGTCGATCGTCGGCTTCAGCCTGGTGGACAACGGCGCGCAGTCGAACTCCGCCTTCATCGTCGTGCGCATGAAGCCCTTCGAGGACCGCGCCAGCGCGCAGGAGAGCGTCTTCGCGGCGATCCGGCGCGTCTTCGGCGCGACGCAGCAGGTGCTGACGGCCAACACCTTCGCCTTCAACATCCCGCCGATCATCGGCCTCGGCACCGGCGCCGGCTTCCAGTACCAGCTGCAGAACCTGGAAGGCCGCCCGCCCGAGGAGATGGCGAGCGTGATGCTCGGCCTGATCGTGGCCGCGAACCAGGACCCGCGCCTGGCCCGCGTGTTCTCCACCTTCGCCGCCAACACGCCCTCCCTCTTCCTCGACGTGGACCGCGACAAGGCGCAGGCGCTCGGCGTCAGGATCAGCGACATCTTCACCGCCCTGCAGGCGACGCTCGGCGGCTTCTACGTCAACGACTTCAACCTGGCGGGGCGCTCCTGGCAGGTGAACATCCAGGGCGAGGCGGCGGACCGCGAC
The DNA here is from genome assembly GCF_003173615.1 of Falsiroseomonas bella. GTDB lineage: Bacteria > Pseudomonadota > Alphaproteobacteria > Acetobacterales > Acetobacteraceae > Falsiroseomonas > Falsiroseomonas bella. The sequence continues at coordinate 18,239 of NZ_QGNA01000004.1, forward strand.
GACATCCCCGACCTCTGGCGCATCCATGTGCGCAACCAGCGGGGCGAGATGGTGCCGCTGCGCTCCATCGCCGATGCGCGCATCGTGCTCGGGCCGCAGACCATCAACCGCTACAACAACGTCCGCTCCGTCGCGGTGCAGGGCGCGCCCGCGCCCGGAATCTCCTCGGGCGATGCACTGGCGGCGATGGAGCAGATCTCGGACCGCGTGCTGCCGCAGGGCTACAGCTTCGAATGGACCGGCACAGCCTTCCAGGAGAAGCAGGCGGCGGGGCAGACCTCCATCATCCTCGCCCTCGCGGTGCTCTTCGCCTACCTGTTCCTCGTCGCGCTGTACGAAAGCTGGGTGATCCCGATCCCCGTGCTGCTCTCCATCGCGGTCGGCGTGCTCGGCTCCTTCGGCGCGATCGTCATCGCGGGCATGTCGCTCGACATCTATGCCCAGGTGGGTCTCGTGGTGCTGATCGCGCTCGCGGCGAAGAACGGGATCCTGATCGTCGAATTCGCCAAGGAGCAGCGGGAAGCGGGCAAGTCCATCCGCGACGCCGCGGTGATGGGCGCAAGGCTGCGCTTCCGAGCCGTGATGATGACCTCGGTGGCCTTCATCCTTGGCCTGGTGCCGCTGGTCATCGCGACCGGCGCCGCCTCCGCCTCCCGCCGCGCGGTCGGCACGCCGGTCTTCGGTGGCATGCTGGCCGCCGCGCTGATCGGCATCTTTATGATCCCGATGCTCTACGTGGTGTTCCAGTGGCTGCGCGAGCGCACCAAGGCGGCCTTCGCGCGGAAGGAGAGGCCGGCCCGGGCCGAGTGACCCCCGCGCTCCCTCCCCCGCATTGCCTGAGCGGCCGGGGAGGGGGACGCCCAGCCTGACCGGACGCGCTACCCGCCCTGGCTGCCCGTCTCCTCGCCGCGCAGCGCGGGCAGGGTGGTCAGCGCCTCCCCGGCCGCGCCGCGGGCCGCGTCGGGGTCCACCTGCTCGGCGCGCAGCGCCTGCATCGCCTCGCTCACTTCCTTCACCGCCGTCTCCCAGGGCGTCCCCTGGCGCGATCCGGCGGGCATCTGGAGCATCGCGCGCTCCACCTCGTTCAGCGCCTGGCGCAGCCGCGACATGGCAAGGGAGCCGTCCAGGCTGCCCTCGTCCATCCGCCGGAGCGTCTCGCGCAGCTCGGTCTCGGCCTGCCGCAGGGCCTTCGCGCCCTCGGCCAGTGCCGCGGGCTGGGCCAGCGCCTGGCCATAGGCCATCAGCCCCACTGCCAGGGCGGCGCGGATGCTTCGCATCTCCACCTTACGCACTCCTTGGTTACCGGCGCGGGAACGCCGCGCCCCCCGCACGGTTGCCCCCTTCACGAACCGCCCCGAGCCGTCAGATGATGCGGGACGGACACAGCGGGGGAAGGAAGGCCAGATGGCGAAGTTCGGATTGAGCCAGTCGGTGCGGCGCGTCGAGGATCCCCGCCTGCTGACCGGCCGCGGGCGCTACACGGACGACATCTCCATGCCCGGCCAGGCCTTCGGCGTGGTGCTGCGCAGCCCGCACGCCCATGCCCGGATCGCCTCGCTCGACGTCTCGGGCGCGAAGGCCACCCCCGGCGTGCTGGCGGTCATCACCGGCGCCGACATGAAGGCCGCGGGCCTGGGCGAGCTGCCCTGCATGATCCCGCTGAAGAGCCGGGACGGCTCGCCGCGCACCAACACGCCGCGCCTGGCGCTGGCCACCGACACGGTGCGCCATGTCGGCGACCCCGTCGCCTTCGTGGTGGGCGAGACGCTGCAGGCCGCCCGCGACGGCGCCGAGGCCATCATGGTGGACTACGACGTCCTCCCAGCCTCCACCGACCTCGCCACTGCGCATGAGGCGGGTGCGGCGCTGGTCTGGCCCGAGGCGAAGAGCAACATCTGCTTCGACTGGGAAGCCGGCGACCGGGCGAAGACCGACGCCGCCTTCGCGAAGGCTGCGCATGTCACGCGCCTGACGGTGGTGAACAACCGCGTCGTCGTCGCCTCCATGGAGGCCCGCGCCGCGGTCGCGGCCTGGGAGGGCGACCGGCTCACGATGCACACCAACACCCAGGGCTCCTGGCAGGTGCGCAACATGCTGGCGGACCAGATCTTCCGCATCCCGCAGGACAGGATCCACGTCCTGACCCCCGATGTCGGCGGCGGCTTCGGCATGAAGCTTTTCCTCTATGCCGAGCATGTCATGGTGGCCTTCGCGTCCAGGCAGGTCGGCCGCCCCGTGAAGTGGGCGAGCGAGCGCACGGAAGCCTTCCTCTCCGACACGCATGGCCGCGACAACATCACCTTGGGCGAGCTGGCGCTGGACGCGAACGGCAAGTTCCTCGCGCTGCGCACGAAGAACTGGGCGAACATGGGCGCCTATCTCTCCAACTACGCGCCCTTCATCCCGACCGGCGCCGGCACCAAGGTGCTCGCCAGCGTCTATGGGTTCGAGGCGATCCACGCCAACGTCCTCGGCGTGCTGACCAACACCGTGCCGGTGGACGCCTATCGCGGCGCCGGGCGCCCGGAATCCAACTACCTGGTCGAGCGCCTGATCGACACCGCCGCGCGCGAGCTGAAGATCGACCGCGTGGAGATCCGCAAGCGCAACATGGTCCCGCAATCGGCCATGCCCTACGTCTCCGCCATGGGCCAGCGCTACGACAGCGGCGACTTCGCGCAGCTTCTCGATGCCGCGCTGAAGAAGATGGACTGGGCCGGCTTCGAATCCCGCCGCGCGGAAGCGGCGAAGCGCGGCAAGAAGCGCGGCATCGGCCTCGCCTACTACCTGGAAGCCACCGGCGGCGCGCCCACGGAGAACGCCAAGGTCGTCTTCGCCGAGGACGGCAACGTCGACGTCTATGTCGGCACGCAATCCACCGGCCAGGGCCATGAGACGGCCTATGCCATGCTGACCAGCCACGAGCTCGGCATCCCGATGGACAGGATCCGCGTGAAGCAGGGCGATTCGGAGACGCTGCCCGATGGCGGCGGCACCGGCGGCGCCCGCAGCCTCTATTCGGAAGGCCAGGCGATCCTGGTGACGACGGCGAGCGTGATCGAGAAGGGCAAGCAGGCCGCGGCCGAGACCCTCGAGGCTGCGATCGGCGACATCGAGTTCGTGGCCCAGGGGCGTGACGGTCACGGCCGCTTCGGCGTGGTCGGCACGGACCGCGGCATCGGCATCCTCGACCTCGCCGCCGCGCAACGGAAGCGCGTGGCGGCCGGGCAGTCCGCCATCCTTCTCGACACGATGGAGACCGCGAAGATCGAGAGCCACACCTTCCCCAATGGCTGCCACGTGGCCGAGGTGGAGGTGGACGCCGACACCGGCCAGGTGACGGTGCCGCGCTACATCGTGGTGGACGACGTGGGCCATGCGCTGAACCCGCTGATCGTGCGCGGCCAGGTGCATGGCGGCGTCGCGCAGGGCGTCGGCCAGGCGCTGATGGAGCGCACCGCCTATGACAGCGGCAGCGGCCAGCTGCTCTCGGCCAGCTTCATGGACTACGCCCTGCCGCGCGCCGAGGACCTGCCCGACATCGACGTGGACCTGATCGAGGTGGACTGCCAGACGAACCCGCTCGGCGTGAAGGGCGCGGGCGAGGCCGGCGCGGTCGGATCGCCGCCGGCGGTCATCAACGCGCTGGTGGATGCCCTCGGTGGCCGCGCCGTGGACATGCCGGCGACGCCCGAAAGCGTCTGGAAGGCGCTGAGCGCGGCGTGATGCAGGCGGTGGCGCGCCGCGCCCGGATGCGGCGCGCTACCGCAGCGACATCAGCCGGCGCATCACCGCGCCATCCACCTCGAGGACCGGCCCGCCGGAGGGGGTGTCCTCGACGCCGATGTCGCTCCGCAGCGCCGGGTTCAGCTCATCGTCCATGAGCGGCCGGGCAAGCCGTGACTTGATCCACGCCAGGACCCCGGCGCCGCGACGCCGCAGCCCGATCCGGTGATCGCCGGCGCCGGCGGCGCCGGGCAGGTCGGCGGTGCCGGGGTGAAGGACGTGCTGCATGGCGTGCTCTCCTCTGCTGGTGGAGGAAGCTTCCGCCCGGCCCGCTTCGCCGGCGTTCGTGCCGGCGTGAAGCGCGGCGCCGCGTCGCCGTCCAAGGCGTGAAATCGGCGTGAAATCGTCCGGATTGCGCCTATGCTGCACGGCTCAGCGGGCTCGAGGGTGCCGTGCGGATCCGAATCCTGGGCGGGCTCGAACTGCGGTCGGCACAGGGCCAGCCGGTGCGCCTTCCGACCCGCAAGGCGGCCCTTCTGGTCGCCATGCTCGCCTGCGGCGCGAAGGGCCTGCGGCGCACGGCTCTGTGCGAGGCGCTCTGGCCGGATCGCGGCGAGGCCCAGGCCCGCAGCAGCCTGCGCCAGGCGCTCGCCGCGATCCGCGCCGCCATGCCGGAGGGCGACCAGGACCTCCGCCTGGACAGCGACACGGAGACCGTGCGCCTCGTCGCGGCGCCGCACGCCCTCGACCTCTGGCAGTTCGAGGCCCTGCTCGCGGGGCAGGCGCCCGATCGGCGCGCGGCGGCGGCGCTCTACCAGGGCGACCTGCTGGCCGGCATCCCGCTGCCCGACCCGCTCGACCAGTGGTTCGCCCCGCACCGGCAGGCCATCCGCCGCAAGGCGCTGGACCTTGTGGAGCAACTCAGCCGGGACGACGCGGAGGCGGACGGCACCGCCTGCGAGGCACTGGCCGGGCGGCTACTCGCCGCCGATCCCGCGGCCGAGGAAGCCCACCGCGCGCTGATCCGCCTCCGCCTCGCGCAGGGGCGCAGCAATGCCGCGCTGCGGCAGCTCGAACTCTGCCGGGAGGCGCTGCGGCGCGAACTCGATGCAGACCCCGAGCCGGAGACGCTTGCGCTGCTGCGCGACGGCGCGCGGGCAATGCCCGCCCCGCCCGCACCCGCCCCTCCCGCGCCCGCAGCCGCGCTGACGCCGCCGCCGCGCGGGGACCAGCCGGCCATCATCGTCATGCCCTTCGACAATCTCAGCGGCGAGGCCGACGGCTACTTCGTGGACGGCGTGGTGGAGGAGATCACCGGCGCGCTGTCGCGCGTGAAGGAGTTCTTCGTCATCGCCCGCCAATCCGCCTTCACCTACAAGGGCCGCTTCGTGGATGTGCGCGAGGTCGGACGCGAGCTCGGCGTCAGCTACGTTGTGGAGGGCACGGTGCGGCGCGGCGGCGACCGGCTGCGCATCTCCGTGCAGCTGGTGGATGCCGGCACGCGCGCGCAGCTCTGGTCCGACCGCTACGAGGGCGCGATCACCGACATCTTCGACTTCCAGGACCGCATCGCGTCGCAGGTGGCCGGCGCGATCCTGCCCACCGTGCGCAACGCGGAGATCGCCGTCGCCGCGCGCAAGCCGCCGGGCAATTTGCGCGCGCACGACCTGGTGCTGCGGGCCTATCCGCGCATCTGGAGCCACGACGCCGAGGAGAACGGCCAAGCCATCGCGCTGCTGCGCGACGCCGTGGCACTCGATCCGCGCTACGGCAGGGCGCATGCCCTGCTCGCCTGGTGCCATTCGCAGGACGTCGCCTATGCCTGGTCCGGCGATCCGGAGGCGAGCCGGGACGCCGCGCGCCAGGCGATCGAATCGGCCGCCGACGCGATCGCCGATGATCCGACCGCGCTGGCGGCCGTCGGCGCGGCGATCAGCCTGTGCCTGGATGACCTGCCGCGCGCCGCGTCCTTCATCGAAAGCGCGCTCGCGCTCGATCCGAATCATGCCTGGGCCTGGGCCCGCTACGGCTGGCTCGCGGTCTACCAGCAGCGCCAGGACGAGGCGATCCAGCGCTTCGAGCGGTCGCTGGCGCTGAGCCCGCTCGACCCGCTGGCCTTCAACCTGCGCATCGGCATCGCCGCCGCCTTCGGCTACAAGGGCGACTATGCCGAGGCCGCGCGCCGTATCCGGGCGGTGATCGATCGCCATCCCCGGGTGACCTGGGTCTACCGCATGCTGGCCTGGACCGCGGCGCTCGCCGGCGACCTGCCCACCGCGCGCGACGCGGCACGGAAGCTGACGGCCGCCAACCCGCATGCCTCGATCGAGATGATGCGGCGCTCGCACCCCGGCCGGCACAGCGCGGAGGCGTTCGATCGGATGATCGAAGGCTGGCGCCTGGCCGGGCTGCCGGAGCGGTAGCGGCGCGCGGCCCGTCGCTCGCCGCAGCGGGCAGCGGTCAGATCACCGGCAGCCGTTCGAGGACCCGCTCCGACAGCCGCGCTTCCGGCGCGGCGAGCCGGACCGCGTCCTCCACCGACCGCCGGATCGGCTCCAGGCCGAGCGCCGCGCAGACCGCCAGGTGGTCCTCCAGCAGCGGCTGCAACGCGGCGCGATCGAGCGCGATCTCCCGCGTGAAGCTCTCGCCCAGTCGCTGGAAGGCCGCCGCTTCCTCGGCCGTGGCATAGGCCTGCAGCTCGCTCCGCTCCTCCGCCACGAAGACCAGCGCGCGCGGCGGCACGCGGAAGGGCCGCCCGTCCTGCTCCAGCACCAGCCCGCGCGGCCCGCCCCACAGATAGCGCGGCACGAAGCCGCCGCGGTTGATCACCTCGCTGCCGTCGAAGGGCGCAAGCTCCGCCCCGAGCACCGCGCCCAGCCGCGCGCGCAGCGACCCGTCGAACAGCGCCCCCATCGGGAAGCCCAGGCAGGCCTCGCCGAACACCGCGCGGAACCGCGCCACGGCCGGCGCGCGCGGCCGCAGGTAGCGCGCCGTCACCGCCGGATCCTCCAGCCGGAAGGTCGCGGGCCGCGGCTGCCGGCGCCAGCTCGGCCGGCCGATCGTGGATTTCAGCTCGTGCAGGTAGTGGGAGAAGAAGGTCTCCACCGGGTCGCGCACCAGGATCGCGATCGTCACCGCATCCGCCTCCAGCACGCTGCGGATGCGATCGGCGCTGTCGTCCCGGTTCTGGATGTAGGAAGGCGAGGCGTCGAGCAGGATCTTCCGGTGCTCCTCCGCCGGGAAGCGCGACAGATAGGCGGAGCGCCCGCGCTGCTTCACCTCGCCGAAGAAGTTCACCTCCTTCGTCCCGGCGCTGCCGAACAGCTCCGGCCGCCGCATCAGCTGGTGGTACAGGAAGCTCGTCCCGGCCTTCGCCAGGCCGGGGACGATCAGGTGCCGGGTCGGCCCGCGGTAGCGCCCCTCGCTCAGCGGAACACCAGGTTCACGATGCCGCAGGTGTCGAGGCCGCGGCGTTCCTCGGCGCGGCCGTCCTGCCACACCACCCGCACGTCGTTCACGCACTCGCCCAGCGGCAGCCGCACCGCCAGGTGCTCGCCCGGGTTCATCGTCCGCGGCAGGCGCTGCTGCCCCCAGTTCTGGTCCCGCGCGGAGGAGACATAGACCTCCCGCATCGCCTGCTGCCCGTGGTTCACCAGGTTGAAGGAGGGGTTCCCCTGTGCCGGCTCCTGCGTGGAGGGCGGCGCCTGCGCCGCGCTGCCGAACACCATCTGGGTGATCCGGCAGGTGTCCTGGTTGCGCCGCTCCTCCGGCCGGCCATCGGCATAGACCACCCGCACATCCTGCCGGCACCCCGCCGAGGGCGGGATCCGCACCGGGAAGGCGCGGCCGTCCGGCAGGACGTCGCTTCCCAGCAGGTCATGCCCCCAGTTCGGGTTGCTCACCGGCGAGACATAGAGCTCGCGGATCGGCTGCCCGCTGCGGTTCACCAGGTTGAATGAGGGATCGGCCTGCGCCAGCGCCGGCCCGGCGGACAGCAGCGCCGCCAGGGCGGCAAGGACGATGCGGCGCAAGAGCATCTGGCGACGTGCAACCCTGGGCTGAACGGCCGGCAGGCTACCTCAGGCTGCGGAGAGAGGCGATGGGTCCGTGCAGGGCGTGCCGCCTTGGATAGCGGGCGGGCCGATTCAGACCTTCGGGGCTGCCGCCCCTCCGTTCATCGGGCCGCCTTGGATAGCGGGCGGGCCGATTCAGACCTTCGGTGCTGCCGCCCCTCCGGTCATCGGGCCGCGTCACCCCGCGATGCTGCGCGGCACCAGCGACTCGACCGCGGTCGGCCCTTCCCAGCCCGCGACTTCCTCCAGCCCCTCGCGGTCCAGGATGTCGAGCCGGCCCTTGGCCAGGGTCGCGAGGTTATCCTTGCGCAGCACCGCCAGCGCGCGGTTGGCATGCTCCACCGAAAGCCCGAGCGCATCGGCGATGTGGGCCTGCTTCAGCGGCACCGGCCCGCCGCGGGCGTCGGCGCCGCCGCGGCGCTGGATGCGGCCATGGACCTCCAGAAGCAGATGCGCCACGCGCCCCACGGCATCGCGCCGGCCGAGGCTGGTCAGGCGCTCGCGCAGCCGCGCGCGATCGCGGCTCAGCCCCTCGGCGTAGGACATGGCCACGCTGGGGTCGCGCCCCATGAAGTCGCACAGCCGGTCGCGGGCCAGGATGCAGAAGGAGGCATCGGTCAGCGCCTCCACCTCGGCGCCGTCCTCGGTGCGCTCCACCAGGTCGCCGGGCAGGTGGAAATCCAGCACCTGCCGCCGCCCGTCCGGCGTCGCCGTCCAGGTGAAGGCCCAGCCGGCATAGAGGGTGAAGACGCTGTCCCGGATCGCCTCGCCGGCCCGCACCAGCCGCACGCCGGAGCGCACCTTCGCGATCTCCCCGACGCGGGCCTGAGGCACCACCCGGAACAGTGCGAAGGGGCGCACGGCACAGGCCGCGCAGGCGCCGGGCAGAGGCGTCAAGCTGCTGGTGCTGCGGGTCATTTGCCTGTCGTTCCCCAACTTGTGTTGGAACCCGCCGCCGCAGGAGCCTTCCAACACGAGCAGGCTAGCGCCGTTGGAAGGTTAATGGAATGCGTTTTTGCTTAATATTGCGGGCGGCTCACGGCGCGGCGAGCAACGCTGCCATTCCGCCCGCGCGGGCGGCGCGTTTGCCCTGACGCACGGGCATGGCAACTTCGCCGGCCTGCAAGGAGAGCGCAGCGATGTCCGGTTTCGCATCCACCAATGACATGGCCGAAAAGAAAATTTCTTTCGACGAGCTTGGCCCGGGGCTCTTCGCCTACACGGCGGAAGGCGATCCGAATTCCGGCGTGCTCGTCGGGCCCGACGGCGTCGTCGTGGTGGATGCGCAGGCCACGCCCGCCATGGCGCAGGACGTCATCGCCCGCATCCGCGCCGTCTCGCCGCTGCCGGTGACGCAGGTGGTCCTCACCCATTACCACGCGGTGCGCGTGCTCGGCGTCGCGGGCTACGGCAAGCCGATCGTCATCGCCTCCGACGCCACGCGGGAGCTGATCGTGGAGCGCGGCCGGCAGGACATGGACAGCGAGATCGGCCGCTTCCCCCGCCTGTTCCGTGGCAAGGAGACGATCCCCGGCCTCACCTGGCCGACCCACAGCTTCGAAGGCTGCATGACGCTCTGGCTCGGCGAGCGCGAGGCGCAGGTCATCCATATCGGCCGCAGCCACACCGCCGGAGACACGGTGGTCTGGTGCCCGAAGGAGAAGGTGCTCTTCGCCGGCGACACGGTGGAGTTCGGCGCGACGCCCTATTGCGGCGATGCGCATTTCGCCGACTGGCCCGCGACGCTCGACGCCATCGCCGAGCTCGGCCCGGAGAAGATGGTCCCTGGCCGCGGCCGCGCGCTGATGACGAAGGCCGAATGCGCCGAGGCGATTGCCGGCACCCGCGCCTTCACCTCCGACCTGTTCGGCCGCGTGCGGCAGGGCGTGGAGAAAGGCTGGGAACTCAAGGAGATCTACGACGACACGATGGGCTTCATGCGCCCGAAATACGGGCAGTGGGTGATCTTCGAGCACTGCATGCCCTTCAACGTCACCCGCGCCTTCGACGAGGCAAAGGGCCTCGACCACCCGCGCATCTGGACCGCCGAGCGCGACGTCGAGATGTGGAAGGCGCTGGAGCACGGTACGGCCATGAAGGATGCCGAGATCCCGCGCTGAGCTTCGCGCCTCTCCCCCCTCAGGGGGGGAGAGGGCTGGGTGAGGGGGGCCGGCCCTTTCGCACGCCAGTCCGAGCCGTCCGGCCCCTCCACCCTACCGGTCAACCATCGCCACTCCGCGGCACCGGAAACAAAAAAAGCGGGGAAGGCCGCGCCTTCCCCGCCCTGGTTTCCCGCCGCCTCGAAGCGGCCGGCCTTCACTCCGCCGGCTGCAGCGGCTTCTGGTCGTTGTCGTTCCGCGTCTTCCACAGCGAGTAGAAGATGCCGCCCAGGATCATCGCCAGCGTGACGCCGAGCGAGATGGCCGGGTCCACCTTCCCGAAGATCTGGTTCCAGAAGATCTTGCCGCCGATGAACACCAGCACCAGCGCCAGCGCATACTTCAGGTAGTGGAAGCGGTGCACCATCGCCGCCAGCGCGAAGTAGAGCGCGCGCAGGCCCAGGATGGCCATGATGTTCGCGGTGTAGACAATGAAGGTGTCCGTGGTGATCGCAAAGATCGCCGGCACGCTGTCCACCGCGAAGATCAGGTCGGCGATGTTGATGACGACCAGCGCCAGGAACAGCGGCGTCGCCCACAGCACCACCTTGCCGCCCTTGGACGGGTCCGGCTTGCGCACGAAGAACTTCTGCGCGTGCAGCTCGTCGGTGACGCGCATGTGCTTCTTGAAGAACTTCACCACCGGGTTCTTGGAGATGTCCGGGTCGCTCTCGGGCACCACCAGCATCTTGATGCCGGTCGCGATCAGGAAGGCGCCGAAGATGTAGAGGACCCAGCTGTACTCCTGCACCAGCGCCGCGCCGATGCCGATCATGATGCCGCGCAGCACGATCACCGCGATGATGCCCCAGACCAGGGCGCGGTACTGGTACTTCCGCGGGATGGCGAAGAAGGTGAAGATCAGGCTGATGACGAAGACGTTGTCGATGGACAGCGCCTTCTCGATGAAGAAGCCGGTGAAATAGGTGATGCCGGCATGCGTGCCGTCGCTGGTGGTGATCTGCCCGGCCTCATAGGCCCACCAGATTGCGCCGCCGTAGAGGATGGCGAAGCCGATGTAGAAGGCGGAGAGGTACAGGCTCTCCTTGATGCCCATCTCCTTGTCGTCCTTGTTCAGGACGCCGAGGTCGAAGGCCAGCAGGGCGAGGACGATGGCGAAGAAGCCCGTCCACATCCAGATCGGCTTGCCGATCCACTCGAGGGCCAGAAGTTCCATGGCGGAGCCGTTCTCCCGAACACGCCCCGACCCGACGATGCCGGGCCCGGGCAACGTTTGCGATGCGATCCGACATCGCGGGAGCCTGGCCAAGCCTGTCGGCACGGCCGGTCCGCCAGAGGGGCCCGGATCGAGGGGCGCAAATGGCGCAATCTCCGACACGTTTCAAGATGGAGGATCGGAAATTTTCCGGCCACCGCGCCGTTAACCTCGGATCAGGGATTTGCCGGCCGGATTATCCATGGCCCCCCGTTGTCTCCCGGGCCGCGCCGGGCCATGTCCCGTTTGCGCCGGACCCCAACGCGGACTAGTGTCCGGCCCCGAAGGCAACCCGGCCGGCCGAGGGCAACCACCTGCGGACCTGCCGAATCTGGGATTGAGGCGTCGCGATGGGTTCGTTCAGCATCTGGCATTGGCTCGTGGTGCTGCTGGTCGTCCTGCTGCTGTTCGGCAGCGGCAAGATCAGCGGGCTGATGGGCGACCTAGCCAAGGGCATCAAGTCCTTCAAGCAGAACATGAAGGAGGACGAGGTCAAGGACGCCTCCATGGCCGCCGACGCCGCGTCGCAGACCCCGGCGCAGCCGGCCGGCAGCATCCAGGGCCCGCAGGGCGCCCAGGCGCAGCCGAGCCAGGGCGCCGCGAACCCGACCCGCCCCGCCGCCTGACCGGGCTGCCCTGATGGGCGGCCCGCCAGGCAGCATTGATCGCGCCCGCGCGCGCTTCTAGGTTCGCGCGCGGGAGGTCATGCCGCATGCCGGTCCAACCGGCGGCGGCGACGCGCCGACCCCGCCATGCGGGGCCGGCGCGATGCGTTTCGGGAGGGTTCATGACAGGGGTGCCGGTGCGCGAGGGCCCGACCGGGCCGGCCGACACGTTCGGCGCCGACGGCGTGGTCAACACCCAGGTTGACGACATGGAGTTCGCCTCCGCCCGCCGCGACCTGGCGGGCTGGCAGGGCCTCGCCTGGCGCGCCGCCGCCTCGGCCTTCGTGCTGTGGCACATGTGGATCCTGCTGGTACAGCCGGTGGATCCCACCGTCTCCCGCGCGGTGCATGTCTTCCTCGGCGCAGCCCTCGGCTTCGCCCTCTTCGCCCCGCGCGCCAGCGACCAGCCGGGCCGGCGCGTTGCCTGGTACGACTGGCTGCTGATGATCCCCTGCCTGCTCGTGCCGATGCACTACATCCTGGATGCCGACGGGATCGAGATGCGCTCCTTCATGGGGCCGAACTGGCAGGATCTCGCGGCCGGCGCCGTCGGCATCCTGATCGTCCTGGAATTCGCCCGCCGCACCGCGGGCCTCGTCATGCCGATGATCGCGGTGGTCTTCATCGCCTATTGCTTCGTCGGCCCCTGGATGCCCGGCATCCTCTTCCACCGCGGTGTCGAGTGGCAGGCCGCGGTGGTCGAGCTGTTCGGCAACAACGGCGTGCTCGGCACGATCGTGCAGGTCTCGGCCAGCTTCATCATCCTCTTCGTCACCTTCGCCGCCTTCCTCCAGGCGTCCAAGGCGGGCGACTACTTCAACGACCTCGCCCTCGCGCTGGTCGGCCGCGCGCGCGGCGGGCCGGCCAAGGTCACGGTCGTCTCCGGCATCCTCTTCGGCACCATCTCCGGCAGCGCAGTGGCGAATGTCGTCGCCTCCGGCGCCTTCACCATCCCGATGATGCGCCGCGTCGGCTACGACCGCGAGACGGCCGCGGCGGTCGAGGCCACCAGTTCCACGGGCGGGCAGATCACGCCGCCGGTGATGGGCGCGGGCGCCTTCATCATGGCCGAGGTGCTCGGCATCCCCTACACCGAGATCGCGCTGGCCGGGCTCATCCCGGCGCTGCTGTTCTACATCGCCAACTACATCCACTGCGACCTCAACGCCCGCAAGGCCGGCATCCGCGGCCTGACGCGGGAGGAACTGCCCCGCTGGGTGGACATTGCGCGGCGCACCTACATGGCCGCGCCGCTGGTGCTGCTGATCTTCGTGCTGCTCTCCGGCTATTCGCCCTTCCGCGCGGCGGCCATCGGCATCGCGGCGACCATCGCCATCATGCTGGGCACGGCGCTGGTCCACCGGATGGGCCTGCAGGGGCAGTCCCTGCCCGGCGCGGTCATCGGCGCCATCGCCGAGACGCTGGCGGCCATCGAGCGCGCCCTGACCGGCAGCGCGAAGGAGGTGATGCAGCTCATCGCCGTCTGCGCCGCCGCCGGCATCGTCGCGGGCGTGATCGGGCTCACCGGCGTCGGCGGCCGCTTCGCGACCATGCTGCTCGACATCGCCGGGACCTCCTCCTTCCTCGCGATGGTCTTCGCGATGGTGGTGGCGATCATCCTCGGCATGGGCGTGCCGACCACCGCGGCCTACGCCATCGCCGCCGCCGTCGTCGCGCCCGGCCTGATCCGCATCGGTGTCGAGGGCCTCGTCGCCCACATGTTCATCTTCTACTTCGCGATCCTCTCGGCCATCACGCCGCCGGTGGCGCTCGCCTCCTTCGCGGCCGCGTCCATGTCGGGCGGCGATATGTGGCGCACCAGCGTCGTCGCCGTGAAGCTCGGCCTCGCCACCTTCATCGTGCCCTACATGTTCTGGCTCTCGCCCGCGCTGCTGGCGCAGGGCGAGCTGTCCGTGATCCTGCAGGCCTTCGCCACCGCCACCGGCGGCGTCTGGCTGCTGGCCTGCTCGACCGAGGGCTGGATGCTGAACGGCCGCCTCACGATGCCGCTGCGTCTCGCCGCCGCGGCCGCCGGCCTGATGCTGATGGTGCCCGAGGTCTTCACCGACATCGCGGGCCTCGCGATCGGGACCGCGCTGGTGCTGTGGCAGCGCCGCGCCTTCCCCGTGGAGAAGCCTGCGTGACGCTTGAGGGTGCGGCAGCCGCGCTGGTCGCGGCGGGGCGGCGTCTCGACGCGCTCGGCCTGGTGCCCGCCACCGCCGGCAATTTCTCCGTGCGGCTGGACGCGCGGCGCCTGGCCGTCACCGTCTCCGGCCGCCACAAGGGCTTCCTCACCGCCGATGACGTCATGGTCGTGGACCTCGACGGCATCGCCGAGGACCCACGGAAGAAAAGCTCGGCCGAGACGCTTCTTCACTGCGGCATCTACCGCCGCTTCCCGCAGGCAGGCGCCGTGCTTCACGGCCATTCCATCGCCAACACTTTCCTTTCGCGCGCCGCCGGGAACGACCTCACCCTCGCCGGCTACGAGCTGCTCAAGGCCTTCCCCGGCCTGCCGACACACGACGCCGAGGTGACGCTGCCCGTCATCCCCAACGACCAGGACATCGCCCGCATGCAGCGCGGCCTCGACCTGCTCTGGGACGGCCTGCCCAGCATCCCGCCCGGCTACTTGATCCGCGGCCATGGTTCCTATGTATGGGCGCCCGACATGCCGGCCGCGCTGATGCGCATGGAAGCGCTCGAATTCATGCTGGCCTGCGAATTGGAGGAGAGGAGGCAACCGCGATGAGCCGCCTGACCGTCTGGAACGCCGACACCAACGACCAGCTCCTCGTCACCGAGGACCCGTCCCGCATCGCCGCCGAGCTCAAGGCCATCGGCGTCCGCTTCGAGCAGTGGCCCCGCGCCGACCTGCCCGCCGATGCCGATGCCGACGCGATCCTCGCCGCCTACCGCCCGCATCTCGACGCCTTCCTCGCCGCCACCGGCGCCGGCACGGCGGACGTGATCAAGCTCACGCCCGACCACCCGCAGAAGGACGCGATGCGCGCCAAGTTCTTGTCCGAGCACACGCATACGGAGGACGAGGTCCGCTTCTTCCACAGCGGCACCGGCAATTTCGTGCTGCACATGAATGGAAAGGTCTTCGACGCTCATTGCGGCCCCGGCGACCTGATCAGCGTCCCCGCCAACTCGAAGCACTGGTTCGACGCCGGCGAGAGCCCGAACTTCGCCGTGGTCCGCGTCTTCACCGACACCACCGGCTGGACGCCCCACTACACCGGCACCGACATGGCGGCCCGCTTCCCGGCCGCGACCGCCTGATGTCCGAAGCGCACCCCGAGCCCCCCCACGGCGACCCCGGCGTGGGGGAGGACGCGGTGCGCGCCATCGTCACCGACATCGAGGGCACGACCAGCGCCATCGCCTTCGTCAAGGACACGCTCTTCCCCTTCGCGGCGGCGAATCTCGACGCCTTCCTCGACGCCCGCGCCGCGGACCCCGCCGTCGCCGCGATCCTGTCCGAGATCCCCGGCCCCGACCCCCGCGCCACCCTGCGCCATTGGATGGCCGAGGACGCCAAGGTCACCCCCCTCAAGACCCTCCAGGGCATGATCTGGCGCGCCGGCTTCGAGGATGGGCGCCTCCGCGGCCATCTCTGGCCCGACGTCCCCGCCTGCCTCCGCGCCTGGGCCGCATCCGGCCTGACCCTCGCCGTCTATTCCTCCGGCTCGGTCGAGGCCCAGCGCCTGCTCTTCCGCCATTCCGCCGCCGGCGACCTCGAGCCCCTCTTCGCCGGCTTCTTCGACACCCGCACCGGCCCCAAGCGCGACGCCCGATCCTACGCGACCATCGTCGCCAGCCTCGGCACCAACGCGCAAGAAACCCTCTTCCTCTCCGACGTGGTCGAGGAACTGGACGCCGCCGCCGCCGCCGGCCTCCTCACCTGCCAGCTCATCCGGCCGCAGGACGGCACGCGCCCCGCCCACCGCCACGCCGAGGCCCCGGATTTCCCCGCCGTCGCCGCGCGCTTCGGCCTGCCCCCGCCTCAGCCCCCGCCGGGGTGACATCCCCGCACCCCCCGGGCTAGATCGCTCCACCCCCTCGGCGGGAGTTTCGGCCATGCTGACATCCTACGCCCTCGCCGAGGGCCGCCTCGTCGTGCGCGATGGCATCCTGCCCACCGCCGACCTCGCCCGCGCCGTCTGGATCGACCTCCTCAACCCCACCGCGGAGGAGGAACGCGCCGTCCAGGCCGCCCTTCGCCTCGAAATCCCGACGCGCGAGGAGATGGAGGAGATCGAATCCTCCTCCCGCCTCTACCGCGAGGACGAGACCCTCTTCCTCACCGCCAACTTCCTCCACGGCGTCGAGGGCGGCGAATACGGCTCCACCCCCATCACCTTCGTCCTCGCCAGCCAGGCCCTCGTCACCGTCCGCCACCAGACGCCGAAAGCCTTCGCCGTCTTCGCGCTCCGCTGCCAGAAATCCCCCGGCCTGCTCGCCTCGCCCGACGCCGTGATGCTCCACCTCTTCGAGCAGATCGTGGACCGCCTGGCCGACATCCTGGAGCGCATCGGCGCCAACATGGACCGCGCCTCCGCCGCCGCCTTCCGCAGCGCCAAGGCCAAGGTGAAGGCCGACAAGCGCGACGCCGACCTCCGCGGCGCCCTGATCACCTTGGGCGAGGTCGGCGAGGTCACCACCCGCGCCAGCGAGACGCTGCTCGGCCTCTCCCGCATCCTCACCTTCGTCGGCGCCGAGAAGGCCACCGCCGTCCGCAAGGAGAACCAGCCCCTCATCAAGACCCTGGTCCGCGACGTGCGCTCCCTCGTGGACCACGCGGGCGTGCTCAACAGCAAGGCGAACTTCCTGCTGGATGCGGTGCTCGGCATCATCAATGTCGAGCAGACCAACATCATAAAGACCTTCACCGTCGCCTCGGTCGCCCTGATGCCCCCCACCCTCATCGCCAGCATCTACGGCATGAATTTCTCGCATATGCCCGAGCTGAACTCGGCCTGGGGCTACCCCGCCGCCCTGCTGCTGATGATCCTCTCCGCCGCAGCCCCCATCCTCTACTTCAAGCGCAAGGGCTGGCTTTGATTCGTTCGCGCGTCCTCGCCGCCGCCCTGCTGCTTTCGCTGCTGGCGCTGCTGGCATCGCCCCCCGCACACGCTCTCCCTCTCCCCCCGCAGGGGGGGGGGGGGGGGGGGGGGGGGGCCACCCAGCCCCAGCGCGCCCCAATCACCCTCGCCCAAACCCAACCCCAACCCGCGCAACCCGCACAAACCCCCAGCACCCCCCGCCCCGTCTGCCCCCCGCGCGGCAACCCCACCCTCACCTTCGACCTGGTGGACCCCGAGCCGCGCGTCCTCTCCCCCGTCCCCGCCGCCACCCTCCGCCGCGAGGCCGGCGGCCATGACGACGGCCCCTTCCCGCATCACCTGGGCCTCACCGTTTCCCGCGTGGAATGGCGCACCGACATCACCGCCCGCTCCCGCGGCACCAGCCGCGGCCCGGTCTGCGCCGTGCCCGCCGAGGTCCGCCTGCGCCTGCTCCACGCCGAGCACACCATCCGCCTGGCGAAGGAGGTGCCCGCCGGCGGCTGCCTGGCGCGGGAGGTGCTGGCCCATGAGCGCCGCCACGCCGAGCTCAACCGCCGCACCCTCCGCGACGCCGCCGCCGAGCTGCGCATCGCGCTGCGCGCCTGGGCCAACAGCGTCGAGATGTTCGCCCCCGACGTCGCCACCGCCGCCCAGCTCATGCAGGAGGATCTTTCGCGCGCCCTGGAGCCCGCTTTGGCGAGGCTGCGCGCCGCGCGCGAGGAAGGCCACGCCGCGATCGACACCGCCGAGGAATACCGGAGGCTGGGGCGCGTGTGCCCGACGGATCAGCGGAGGCTGAGGGCGGCGCTGCGGGTGCAATGACCAGCCGCCCCGCCCTTAACGGCTGGAATCGTTTGCGGGTGTCGAGGCATCCGCCAAAATGCGGTCCCTTGCGACTCCAGGACCGCCATGCCGACCGTAGCGCCGAGCGTCATTCGGCAAATGCCGCAGCTCTCCGTCAGTACCACTGACCTCAAGGCTTGGGGTACGGTGTGGCGAGGCTCCGTTGGCAGCCCGAAGAAGGACGGGACGCCGAAGGGTAAACGGGCCGACGCATTCGATAAGAAGCAGGGCATGGACTTCGGGCTGGTGTTCGACACTGCGTTCGCCCGCGCTCTCGCCGAGATGCTGGGCGGGGTATCGGTGATGAGTCCCGAGAACGACTCCCTGCTGCCGCCGCATCCCAACTGCGTGGAGCTGGGAAAGACACGCATAGTCGGCGGCATACGGCCGCAGAACTACGACGCAGCCTATCGCCCGGACGGGCCGCGCGTCGTGTACGACAGCAAGACGCTTAACGATCGAAAGAGCATCGGGAAGAACTGGCAGAACATGGTGAACGACCTCGCGACCGAGGCGAGCACCGTCCACACGCGGTTTCCCTACTGCATCGTCGCCTTCATTGTAGTGCTGCCTAAACCGGCGCTTCAGCCGTCGCAGGCGCGGGCGCTCATCAGGACGCTGGAGAGGCTTGGCAGCCGCGGCGACGAGTTGGACCAGCACCACTTGGCCGAGGCGATCGCCATGTGCGTTTGGGACCCCGACACCGGCCAGATCGACAACGCCGTCCCGCCGCCAGACAGCATCCTGCGTATCGAGGCACTACCCGGACGAATCCACCCAACGTACCTCGACCGCTACAAGAACCTTCCCCCTCACGAGGCCGAGGAGATGCGGGAGGCGAGCGAGGGCGAAGCCGACGAAGAAGAGGGCTGACCTTCGCTACGCGCGCTTGCGAGAGCTTCGGCCGCGCGCAAACCGCCTGCCTTGCATCCGCGTCCAGACACCGCGCAACGCCCTGCACTCGCCCTCCGACAGGCCCAGCGCGCCGCGTAGGACAAGACGGTCGTTCTCCGCCAGCGCTGCAGCTAGCCGCCCGGAGCGTACCAGCACGTCGCACTCGGCAAGAGGCAGCGCGGCTGCCATCGCGGCGCCATCGGGGACAAGGAGGCGTTCGGCCTCTGTCGGCTCCAGCTCTAGCACGCCCCCGCCGTAGCTTCGCCCCTCGATCTCTGCCGAGGCCGCGGTCAGGTGCGTGAACGCACCCGCCACCAGCGTGGTCACGGCGACGCCGCGAGACCTCACGCGGTGGATAGTGTCGGTGGAGGCCGCAGATGCGCCGTTGAGTACTAGCCGGGGGAAGTCGTGTATCTGCCGGAACAAGAACGCGTCCGGGTTCCATAGTGCCGGCACGTGATACCAGGGCGTGCGGATGGAGCACTTATAGCCTTCGTGAACGCCTTTGCCCTCGCCCTCCGCCACGTAGGCGGCGGCGCTCGCAGGGATGCGGCCCCTCGCCCCAGCGCGGATGTTGACCAAATGCACGCGCTCGTCGCGGCCTGCAAGCGCTTCCCACTCGTCGCCGGACAGCAGCGCACCCCGCAGGTGGGCTGACTTGGACACCAGAGGGTGCGTCAAGCCTCCTAGGCCGCGCGTCGCCACCTCGCTGCCTCGTAGGACGAAGAACTCGTTGGCGCCGGTGACGATGCCGACATCCACCTCCGCCAAGGCACCAAACTCCACAATGCGAGGGTGCGCGCGCAGCTCGCGCATCAGGCCAATCTCAAGCGACGTGAGGAAGTATTTCAGCCACTTCTCCCGGTCGCCGCGCACGTCCTTGTTCTCGGCGCGAGCGAGTAGGCTGCTCGGCTCCGCCTGAAGCAGTCCCGCCACCGTCTCCGCCTCCGTCACGGCGACCCGGCACACATTGCCTGCCACACGGTTCGGGAGCGCGCCTTCGGCAAGCAGCAGAACTACCTCTTGCTCCGCGCCATCAAAGAACAGCTCGTTGCAAGCGACCACGTCGAGGTGCGCGAATCGCTCGGTTAGGAAGGCGCGGAGCTGCGCCGCATAGGTGACCTGGAGCAACTCAGCTGGGACAACCAGCGCCATCCGGCCGCCGGGCTCCAGAAGTTCGGCGGCTGCGACGACGAACGGAACCCAGATGTTGGTGAGCTTGTTCGGTCGCAGCCCCAGGCCCTGCATGATAGCCATGGCCCGGCTCCGAGCGGGCTCAGGAAACGACTGGTAGCGGATGAAGGGCGGGTTGCCCACGACCGCCGAGAACCTACGCCCGCCGTGCCGCGTCCACCACTCGAAGAAGTCCGCTGTCGCAACTGCCGCGCGGCTCTCCTGCCCGGTGGTGGCGGAGAGCCGACGCCGGGCGGTGTCGGCCTCGGCCGGCAGCAACTCGACGCCCTGGACCTGCTCCGCCGCGTGCGTTGAAGTCGCGCCTAGCTCTATGAGGCGCCGCGCCGCGCTGCACAGGAAAGCTCCATCGCCGCAGCTCGGTTCCAAGACCGATTCGTAAGCAGCACGGACGGCCCAGCGGCACATCCACGCGGCCACATCTTCGGGGGTGTAGTAGCCGCCTCGCAGCTTGTCCGCGCTCAGGGCCTCGAACCGCCCCTTGCGCTGGGGAGCCCGGTCCAGCTCGACGACGCTGCCGCCCGCTGCCGGCGCCGCGGTGCGAACGGGAGACGGCATACGCCTTGGGAGCGCTTTGGACAGGGTCATGGTTTACGCTCCTGGTCGCGCCGATCACCCTTCGGGAGAAGGCTTGGCTGCTCGTGCTCGGCCAGCAGTTCTCTGGCCTGCGCGGTGAACCAATCCTTCAGTGTAAGCTCCCGCACGGACAGCACGGCATAGAGCCGCCGCTTGAGGTCGGCATCCACCTCGACGACAATCCGTCCGGATCTTCCCCGCGCCATCGCCCATGTGCCTTATGTCATGTTACATAAGCGCAGCTGGGGCCGCGCGCGCAAGTGGGTTTGGACCGAGCTGCACCGCCTGAGCCGCCAAATCAAAGGGACACATCTGATGCCACTGGGAATTTAAGAATTATTTCCTTGATTGTCGGGCGCCTGCTGCCGCACCCTCCTCCCCATGTCCCTCTACCAACGCCTCCCCCACCGCCGCGCCGCCCCCCACGTCTGGTCCCCGCTGACCGATGCCGAATGGTCCCGCCTCGAACCCCTCGTCACGCCCCGCAACCCGGGCCGCCCCACCGATCGCCGCCGCCTCTGGGACGCCATCTTCTGGGTCGCCTGCTCCCGCAAACCCTGGCGGGAATTGCCCGAGCATCTGGGCAAGCCGGACACCGCCCACCGCGCGCTCCGCCGCGCCGGCCAGGCCGGAATCTTTCCTACGTTATTGCTGCTCGTCTCGGATGACCGCGACCTCGGCGGGTGGGAGGCGCTGCGCTGGCGCATCTGCCGCGCCGTCCGCCGCATCGCGAAGCTGCTGCCGCTCGCCGTCACCCTCATGGCCAACCGCCTCGGCCTGCGCGATGCCTTGCCCTGCGCCCCCGAAAAACTCCCCTGGCCGGCTTTGTCCGAAAACATCCGCCGCATCGCGCCGCTGATACAAAGCCCGACGCTGTTCGCCACCGTCGCGGCCGAGCTTCGCCTGCTCCACCGCCTCCTCGCCGGCGATTTTCGGGCGTGGCGCCGCTTCGAATGACCGCTCACGGCGCCCGAAAAACCCAAGGCATGCCCGCATCGGGCGCAGCCCTGCCCGCGAAGGCGGCGCAGGCCGTCGCGCGGCCGCCCGAAGCCCCTCCCGGCCGGATTGACCGGGCCGCGCCCCTTCGATCATCTGCCGCACCGCACGCACCCCAGGCAGAGGCCACGACCCGAACGATGCCAGCGACCCATCGCATTGCCGCAACGCCCGAGACGGTGCGCTTCGGCGCCTTCGACGCCGGCTTTCCCCCGGTCGCCAGCATCGCCAGCGGCGACCTGGTCGTCCTCGAATGCGTCTCCGGCGCGCCGGAGATCATGCCGAAGCCCGAGTCGGGCCTGAAGGTGCCGCCCGCGCTGGCCGCCATCCACGCCGCCGACCCGCCCCGCATGGGCCCGCACATCATCACCGGCCCCGTCGCCGTGCAGGGCGCCGAGCCCGGCGACGTCCTGCGCGTGGACATCGAGAAGATCGAGCTCGGCAACGACTGGGGCTTCTGCGGCTTCCGCCCCCTCTTCGGCACCCTGCCGGAGGATTTCCCCTACGCCCGCATGCTCCACATCCCGGTGGACAAGGCGGCGATGACCTGCACCGTCCCGGTCGGGCCTGGCGTGACCCTGCCGCTCAGCCCCTTCTTCGGCGTGATGGGCGTCGCCCCGCCCTCCGCCTGGGGCCGCATCTCCACCAAGGAGCCCCGCGCCCATGGCGGCAACCTCGACAACAAGGAGATCGGGGAGGGCGCGACCCTCTGGCTCCCGGTGCATGTCGCGGGCGCGATGTTCTCGGCCGGCGACGGCCACGGCGTGCAGGGCGACGGCGAGGTCTGCATCAACGCCCTCGAGATGTGCCTCACCGGCCATTTCCGGCTGACGCTGGAGAAGGGCGGCGGCGCCGCCGACCCCGCACTGCGCTTCCCCCGCGCCGAGACGAAGACGCACTACATCTCGATGGGCCTGAACGAGGATCTGGACCTCGCCATGAAGCAGGCGCTGCGCGAGATGATTTCCTTCATCGTCGCCCGCATGAACGTGTCACCCGCGGATGCCTACCAGCTCTGCTCCCTCGCCGTGGATTTCCGGGTAACGCAGACGGTCAACGGCGAGAAGGGCGTCCACGGCATGCTGAAGAAGGGCCTCCTCTTCTGACCACCTGTGCAACCTGGGCGGGCGGCGTCAGCCGCCCGAGGCGCCGGAGGCGAGCCTCCGGCGCGTCACGCCTGGAGCGGCCAGACCTTAATATCCACATCTTTCTGCACGCATCCTTACACCTAGAACTTGTGCCGCGCCCCCGCATTGCCCTACCGTATCTGGTGTCTGGGGGCAGGTGGGAGCCAGCGAAAATGGACTGGACGAACGAGGCGATCGAGCGCCTGCGCGCGCTCTGGGCCGAGGGCCATTCAACCGCGGAAATCGGCCGCCGGATGGGCATCTCGAAGAACGCCGTGGTGGGCAAGGCGCACCGCCTGAGCCTGCCGCCCCGCCCCTCGCCGATCCGCCGCGAAACCACCGGGGAGGCCGCGCCGCGACCGCAACCGGTGCGTGCACCGCGCCCCGCCGGCATGGCCCCGCGCCTCACCCTGCCCACCGTCGCGCCGCCGCCGGCGCCGGTCCTCACCCCGGTCGCCGCGCCGGCCCCGGTGGTGCGCAGCTTCCCGCGCTTCTCGGCCGCCCGCGCCTGCTGCTGGCCGATCGGCGAGCCCGGCCAGCCCGGCTTCCGCTTCTGCTCGGCCGATGCGATCGGCGGCAAGCCCTACTGCCCCGAGCACGCCGCCGTCGCCTATGTGAAGGCCCGCGACCGCCGCGAGGACGCGGCCTGAGGGCCGTCCTCTGTCAAGCCGCATTGACAAACCCCTTCACACCCGGCCCGGCCTCCTACATCCTTGCGGATGAGTGAGGGACGGGTCGGGATGCGCATCCTTCTTGCCGAGCCGCGCGGCTTCTGCGCCGGCGTCGTGCGGGCGATCGAGATCGTGGAGCGCGCGCTCGCGATCCACGGCGCGCCGGTCTATGTGCGCCACGAGATCGTGCACAACCGCCACGTGGTGGAGGACCTGCGCGCCAAGGGCGCCGTCTTCGTCAACGAGTTGGACGAGGTCCCCCCCGGCGCGCTGACCATCTTCTCGGCGCATGGCGTCGCCCGCGCGGTGGAGCGCGACGCGACGGAGCGCGGCCTCGACGTGCTCGACGCCACCTGCCCCCTCGTCACCAAGGTGCATGTGGAAGGCCGCCGCTACGCCAAGGAAGGCCGCGCCGTCATCCTCATCGGCCATGACGGCCACCCCGAGGTCGAGGGCACGCTCGGCCAGATCGACGGCGAGGTGCACCTGGTCGCCGACGTCGCCGACGTCGCCGCCCTGCCGATCCCGCTCGACGCCCGCGTCTCCTACGTCACCCAGACCACGCTCAGCGTGGACGACACCAAGGACGTGATCGAGGCGATCAAGGCGCGCTTCGCGGACGTGGTCGGCCCCGGCACGCGCGACATCTGCTACGCCACACAGAACCGCCAGACCGCCGTGCGCGACCTGGCCAAGGAGTGTGACGTGGTGCTGGTGGTGGGTGCGGCGAACAGCTCGAACTCCAACCGCCTGCGCGAGATCGCCGAGGAATGCGGCGCCCGCGCCTATCTCATCGCGGATGCCGGCGCGCTGACCCATGCGATGGTGAAGGGTGCGACGGCCGTCGGCGTCACCGCCGGCGCCTCCGCCCCCGAACGCCTGGTGGAGGAGGTGGTCGCGACGCTCCGCGCCCTCGGCGCCGCGGACGTCTCGGCACTCCCCGGCATCACGGAGGACGTCACCTTCCGCCTGCCGACCCGCCTCCAGCCCGCCGAGTAGCCACCAGCTCGGCCGCCATCGCGTCGGCCACGGTCACGACCCGCGCATTGGCCTCATAGGCCCGCCGCGCGACCAGCAGATCCACCATCGCCCGCCCCGGATCGGCCCTCTCGATCGGCGGCGCCGTCGGCATCCCGCCGGGTGCGAGGGTGCCGAAGCTCGCGACCCGCTCCGCCGCATCGGCCGCCTGCGCGCCCGCCCGCCTCAGCCCCGCCGTCGCGGCGGCCAGCACGCTGGATGGCCCCGCGGGAATGCTGCCCGGGCCCATTGCTACAGCGACCAGCGCAGCAGCGCCGCCGCCCGCGGATCGGCGCCGCGCAGCGCCATCTCGGCCTGCCCCAGATAGGCCTGCCGCGCCTGGTGCAGGTCGGTGATCGCCTGCAGCGCATCGGGCGAGGCCTGCACCGCCTCCACCAGGCCACGGCCGATCTGCTGCAGCGAGGCGCCGGCCGCCAGCATCATGCGCTCCGCCCCGTCGGCGGCGAGGCTCTCGGCGCGGCGCTGCCCGCGCATCGCGACATGGGTGCTGATCGCCAGCGGCGGCGGGGCGGAGACGGAGGACATCGCGTCATCACCCTACGCGACAGGGCTTGCCGGAAGGTTGACGCGGACGCGGGCGCCCGGACTTGCCTAGACTGGCACGCCAAGGGAGGAGGACACCGCATGCCAGCCACCACCACCAGCCACGCCGCCGACGCGCAGTTCGAGCGCGGTCTCCGGGCGTTCTTCGAGTATCGCGACCTCGGCATCCGCGACGCCACCGGCGGCGCCTTCGGCGCGCATGTCATTCGCGCCATCCCCGGCGCCCACGCCACCGGGCAATGGCACACCCACGACCTCGGCTTCCAGATGTTCTTCGTGCTGAAGGGCTGGGTGCGCTTTGAATACGAGGATGTCGGCGAGAAGACCTTTCGGGCCGGCGATTCCTGCTACCAGCCGCCCCGCATCCGCCATCGCGAGATCGCGCATTCGGAGGACCTGGAACTCCTCGAGATCACCGGCCCCGCGGAGTTCGCCACGGCCGAGGTCGCGGCGCCCTGACGCGTCACCCCGGCCCGCCTTGACGTCGCAACCGTATCGGTTTCGATTATCGCGTCCTGGAACAAGATGCCGCGATGTGCGGGAACTTTTCCCGGCACGCGCCTAGGCTGGCCGAACCGGGCCGGTCCGGCGACAAGGTGGATGGGGAGATCCATGCAGCGCAAACTGGTGGCAGAGTGCCTGGGCACGCTGTGGCTCGTGCTCGGTGGCTGCGGCAGCGCCGTGCTCGCCGCGAAATTCCCGGAGGTCGGAATCGGCCTGGTCGGCGTCTCGCTGGCCTTCGGCCTGACCGTGCTGACCATGGCCTATGCGATCGGCCATGTCTCAGGCTGTCACCTCAACCCCGCGGTGACGCTCGGCCTGGTCGCTGCGGGCCGCTTCAAGGCGAGCGAGGCGCCGGGCTACATCGGCGCGCAGGTGGTGGGCGCGATCCTGGGCGCGCTGCTGCTCTACATCATCGCCTCCGGCGCGCCGAACTTCGCGGGCGGGCTTGCGGCGAACGGCTACGGCTCGGCCTCGCCGGGGCAATACGGCCTGTTCTCCGGCCTCGTCACCGAGGTCGTGATGACCTTCTTCTTCCTGATCATCATCATCGGCTCTACCCACGGGAAGGCGCCGGCCGGCTTCGCGCCGATCGCCATCGGCCTCGGGCTGACGCTGATCCACCTGATCTCGATCCCGGTCACCAACACCAGCGTGAACCCGGCGCGCAGCACCGGCCCGGCGCTGTTCTCGGGCGGCACGGCCATTGCGCAGCTCTGGCTGTTCTGGCTGGCACCGATCGCGGGCGCGGTCGCCGCCGGTGTCGTGTCGCGCTGGCTGCAGGATGAGGCGCCGGGGGCGCTCATCGAAGGGGATCGGCGCTGAGGGGATGAAGGGTGCGGGGCGCTGCCCCGCGCCCCCTGCCTTCACTCCACCTTCGCGCCGGAGATCTGCACCAGGCGCTGCCAGCGCGGGGTCTCGTCGCGGATGAGCTGGACGGCGGCAGCGGGCGTCGCGCTCACCACGGCGTCGTAGCCGAAGGGGCGGAGCGCGGCGACGAAGTCGGGTGCACTGCCGACCTGGCGGATCGCGGCATGCAGGCGCACCACCTCGGCCTCCGGCGTCGCGGCCGGCACCATGATGGCGTTCCAGCTTCGGATGTCGAAACCCTCGAGGCCCGGCGTCTCGGCGAAGGCGGGCACATCGGGCAGCAGCGCCATGCGCCGGCCGGAGGTGGCGCCCAGAAGCTTCACGCGGCCGGCGGCGGCCTGCGGGATCAGCGTGGCGGGCAGGTCGGCGCTGCCCTCGATGGTGCCGGCGATGAGGTCCGTCGCGGCCTGGGCGCCGCCGCGATAGGGAACCAGCGTCAGATCCGCGCGGGACTGCGCGACGAGCGCGGACATCGCCAGATGCGTCACGGTGCCGGCGCCCGCATGCGCCACGCGGAAGCCGCCCGGATTGGCGCGCGCCCAGTCGAGCAGGGCCGCGAGGCTGGTCCAGCCGCGCTGCTGCGCGATCTGCGCATTCGCCGCGAGCAGCACGGCGCTGTCGGTGATCTGCGAAACCGCGCGCAGGTCGCGCGCCACGTCGAAGGGCATGGAGGGCTGCAGGAAGGGCGCGGCGCAGAGCGTCGCGGCGCCGATGATGCCGATGGTGGTGCCGTCGGGCGGCGCCTTCGCCACCGCATCGGCGCCGATCAGACCGCCGCCGCCGCTGCGGTTCTCCACGATCACCTGCTGGTCGAGCAGCGGCGTCAGGCGATCCGCCAGCGCGCGGCCGAGGCTGTCCACGCCGCCGCCGGGAGGGAAGGGGACGATGACGCGCAAGGGACGGCGCGACTGCGCGAGCGCGGGCGTCGCCAGCGTGGCGAGCAGCAGCGTGCGGCGGGGCAGGCGGGGCATCGCGTCGTTCTCCGGCGGTTCGGGACTGCCAGCCTATGTCGGGCCCTGCCTGCGGCGAAAGCTCAACCGAAGGGGCCGCGCGCGGCGATGCCGGCGGGGATGGCGCCGCGCCGCGCGGCTTCCTCCCACACGCGGGTGATGGCGGCGCGGCCGCGGCGGATGACGGCGGCGGCATCGGCGCTCAGCACCTGCCCTTCGCGCAGCAGTACGCGGCCTTCCACCATGGAGAGCATGAGGTCGGCGGCGCTGCCGTTCGTGAGCAGCGCCTTCAGCGGATCCCAGACCGGCTGGTAGCGCGAGGAGGAGAGGTCGAACATCACGAGGTCGGCGCGCTGCCCCCTGGCGATCAGGCCGAGATCGTCGCGCTGCAAGGCAAGCGCGGAATCGCGCGTCGCCGCGCGCAGGATGCGCGGCGCGGCGAGGCCGTGCGGCGTGTTCGACTGCACCTTGGCGAAGATCGAGGCGGTGCGGATCTCCTGCACCATGTCGAGCGTGACGCCGTCGGTGCCGATGCCGAGGCGCAGCCCCGCCTTCTCCATCCGCGCGAGCGGCACGAAGCGGCCGGAGCGCGCGAAGGCGAGCGGGCAGGAGGCGAGCGCGGCGCCATGCTGCGCGATGGTGGAAAATTCCTCGTCGGTGGCGAACATGCCATGCGCCAGCACCACGCCGGGGCGCAGCAGGCCGAGGCTGCGAAGATGGTCGATAGAGCCGACGCCGAAGAGCTCCTTCACGCGGGCGATCTCGATCGGGTTCTGTGCGGCGTGGATGGAGACGATGGTCTGCCGCTCCCGTGCCGCCGCGTCGATCCGCCGCAGCAACTCGGGCGTGTTGGAATCCGGGCCATGCGGGCCGAAGCCCACGCGCGTGACGCCGCGCGCGCCTTCGTCGAAGCGGTCGAACAGTGCGAGCGTCGCCTCGAAGCCCGTCTCGCGCGCCTTCGTGTAGGTGGCCTTGCCCTCTTCGGTCATGCCGATGGTCTCGCTGAAGGTATAGGGGCAGGACCAGGAGCGCAGGCCGAGCCGCTTCGCGCGCTCGATGAAGGGCCATTGCGCGACGCGGTACACATCCAGCAGGCCGGTCATGCCGCTGCGCAGTCCTTCGAGCAGCGCCATCTCCGCCGCGTCGCCGATCTCCTCCTCGGTCATCGTCGCGGCGGCGACGTCGCCGAGCGGCATCAGCAGCGAATAGACGATGTGGCCCGGCAGGTCGCCTGGCGCGATGTCGTCGGCGAGGCCGCGGAACAGCGGCGCGGAGAGCGCGTGGTTGTGCAGGTTGATCAGGCCGGGCAGCAGCAGCGCATCGGGGGCCGCGATGCGCTCGGCGTCGAGCGTCGGGCGATCCGTGACCACATCGGCGATAACGCCGTCGCGCACGATGACATGCACGCCGCGGCGCAGGCCGTGTTCGGCATCCCAGGCCCAGCCCGGCTCGATCACCAGCGTCACGGCAGCGTCCCCCGGAAATGCGCGATCAGCGCGGAGATGGTGAGCACGGAGAGGGCGGTGGAGACGACGACCGCGCTGCCCGAGCGGTCGGCGCCCGTGGCGTAGCGGCGTGCCAGGATGAAGGCGTTGGCGCCGGTGGGCAGCGCGGCCATCGTCACCGCCACGGCCAGTTCGATGGCGGTCAGGGTGAGCATCCAGCCGGCCGCGAAGACCAGCGCGGGGAAGACGAAGAGCTTCGCGGCGACGATCGCAGCCGTCTCCTTCCAGATCGCGCTGGCCGCGATGCCGGCGAGCCCGCCGCCGAGGCAGAACAGCGCGAGCGGCGGCGCGGCGCCGCCGAGGAAATCGAGCGTGCGGCGGAGCACGGGCGGCACGGGCAGGCCGAACAGGTTCCAGACGAGGGCGGCGAAGACCGAGAGCACGACGGGGTTGCGCAGCATCCCCATCAGCGTCGCCGTCACCAGGCGACGCCAGGGTGCCGCGGCATTCAGGCCGACCTCGATCATCATCGTCGCCATGCCGAGCACGATCACCGTCTGCAGGCCGAGGATCGCGAGCATCGGCGGCACGCCGGCCTGGCCATAGGCCGAGACGATGATCGGCACGCCCATCATCACGGAGTTGCCGAAGACGCAGGAGAGCGCGAAGACCGCGGCCTCCGCCATCGTCAGCTTCAGCATGCGCTGCGCCAGCGGGATCAGCGCGAAGAAGAAGACCACGGAGGTTCCGAGCAGCGCCAGCGCGGCGGCGCCGCCGCCCTCATGCGGCCGCGTGCCGCCGGAGAAGAGCAGGGCCGGCGCGGCGAGACCGAAGACGAAGAGCGTCATGCCCTTGAACGCCGCATCGTCCAGGATCTTCCGCCACGCCGCGACGTAGCCGAGGGCGATCAGCGCGAAGACGGGCGTGACGATCTCGAGCAGTTCGGTCATGGGGTGGTTGGCGGTGGAGGCGCCATGTCCGGCGCGCGCCCCTCACCTAACCCTCTCACCCCTGAGGGGGGAGAGGGCATCTGGAGGTGCACGCTCCGCCTCACCGTGCGAGAAGGCCTTGGACGAATCCCGGCACCCAGGGCTGTCGCGCGCGGGTGCTGCGGGCGGCGTGAAGGATCGCGCGCACCTCGGCGACGGTGCGGTCGAAGTCGCGGTTCACCAGCACATGGTCGAAGTCGGACCAATGCGCGATCTCGGCGCGCGCGATGTCGAGGCGACGCGCGATCTCCGCCTCGCTCTCCTGCGCGCGGCCGCGCAGGCGGCGTTCCAACTCGTCGAGGGAGGGGGGCAGCAGGTGGATGCCGACCACGTCGCCCGGCAGCCTCTCCCGCAGTTGCAGATGGCCCTGCCACTCGATGTCGAACAGCACGTCGCGGCCGGCGGCGAGCGCCTGCTCCACAGGCGCGCGCGGCGTGCCGTAGGAGCGATCCAGGAAGCGGGCGTATTCCAGCAGCTCGCCCTGTTCCACCATCGCGTCGAACTCGGCCTGCGACTTGAAGAAATAGTGCACGCCGTCGAGCTCGCCGGGGCGACGGGCGCGGGTTGTGGCGCTGATGGACAGTGCGAGGTCGGGCTCCATCTCCAGCAGCGCGCGCGAGACGCTGGTCTTGCCAACGCCCGGCGCGGAGGAGAGGACGAGGCAGACGCCCCGGCGCTGCTGCGTGCTCATCTATTCCACGTTCGCCGATTGCTCGCGAAGGCGCTCGATCGCGGCCTTCAGTTCCAGCCCGAGGCGCGTGAGGCCGACGCTCGCGCTCTTGCTGCACAGCGTGTTGGCCTCGCGCACGAATTCCTGCGTCAGGAATTCCAGCTTGCGCCCGACGGCGTCGCCGGCCTTCAGCAGGCGCCGCGCCTCCGCGACATGGGCAGCGAGGCGGTCGAGTTCCTCGCGCACGTCGGAGCGCTGCGCGAGCATCGCGACTTCCTGCGCCAGGCGTTCCTCGGGGATGCGCGCCCGCGCGTCGCCCTCGCCCAGGATGCGCGCGAGGTTCTCGAGCAGGCGCTGGCGCTGCGCCTCGGGCTGGTTCGCGGCCTCGTTCCCCGCCTGCACGCGCAGCGCCTCGATCTCGTCGAGCAGCACGCCGAGGATCGTCGTCAGTTGCGAACCCTCGCGCAGGCGGGCGGCGGCCAGGGCGGCGAGCGCAGTTTCGAAGGCGGCGAGGATCGCGGCGCGCTTCGCCTCCTCCACGGCCTCGTCGGGCTCTGCCTGTTCGGCGCGCAGCACGCCGGGCAGGCCGAGGATCGCCTCGGCGCGCGGCGGCGGGGCGCCGAGGCGCTGCGCGACCGCCTGCGCCAGCGCGATGGCCTGGTCGAGGGCGGCGGGATCGGGGGTGAGGCGCGGCGCGCGTTCCTCCCGCTTCAGGGTCAGCGTGGCGGAGACGTTGCCGCGCTTCAGCCGCTTCGCCGCGGCCTCCCGCAGGGTGGGCTCCAGCGCGTCCAGGCCGTTCGGCAGGCGCAGCCGGAGGTCGAGGCCCCGGCCGTTGACGCTCCGCACCTCCCAGACGAAGGAGGTGCCGTCCGGCAGCGTGCCGCTTTCGCGGGCGAAGCCGGTCATGGAGGCGAGCGTGCTCATGCGCGGGTTGTCCTCCCGTGCGGGCAGGAGGGCAAGCGTGGCGACGTGGCCGTGGACGGATGTGGCGATCACCGGGGCCTCCTCCGGGCTTGGACGGGCGCTGGCGGAGGCATGCGCGGCGCCGGGGGTGAGTCTGCACCTCTCGGGGCGCGACGCGACCCGGCTGGGGGCGGCGGCGGAGGCCTGCCGGGCCAAGGGGGCGCGGGTGGACGTCGCGGTGCTCGACGTCACCGATGCGGCGGCGACGGAGGCCTGGGTGCGCAAGGCCGGCCGGCTCGACCTGATGATCGCGAATGCGGGCATCTCCGGCGGCACGGGCGGGGCGACGGAGCCGGCGGCGCAGGCGCAGCGGATCTTCGCCACCAACGTCACCGGGGTGCTGAACACGGCCCTGCCGGCGATCGAGGCGATGGCCCGGCAGGCGCCGGGGCCGGATGGGGTGCGCGGGCGCGTCGCCGTCATCGCCTCCATCGCCGCCTTCGTCGCGGCACCCGGGGCGCCGGCCTATTGCGCCTCGAAATCCGCGGTGCAGCGCTGGGCGGAGGCGCTGGACGCGACGGAGCGCGCGCGCGGCGTGCGGCTGCATGCGGTCTGCCCCGGCTACATCCGCACACCGATGACGGCCCGAAACGACTTCCCGATGCCGTTCCTGATGGATGCGGAGGACGCCGCGCGACGGACGCTGCACGGGATCGCGCGCGGGCGGGTGCGGGTGGCCTATCCGCTGCCGCTGTACCTGGCCGCGCGGGTGGTCGGCGCGCTGCCGCCGGCGCTGCGTCACGCGATGTTCAACCGGCTGCCGGCCAAGCGGGCCCTGGATTGATCGGCGTCAAGGCGCGGCCGCGGCCCCGACGCTTTACTTCAGGCACGCCCGGCCCCGCCCTGCGCGTGCGGCCGGTGCCAGCCGGAAGCACACGGAGACGACGCCATGAGCTCGAGTTCCTCGAACCAGAACCCGAACCAGCCCCGCAGCGGCGACAACGATCCCTTCCTCTCGCTGCGTCGTGGGATGGACCGCCTGTTCGACCAGGTGATGGGCGGCTGGGGCGGGATGCCCGCGCCCTTCACCGGGACCGGCGTGCTGACGCCGAAGGTGGACGTGGCCGAGACGCCGCAGGGGCTGGAGGTGACGGCCGAACTGCCCGGCATCGAGCCGAAGGACGTGCAGATCGACCTGCAGGATGACGTGCTGACGCTGCGCGCGGAGCGCAGCAGCGAGAAGAAGGAAGAGGACAAGGACAAGCGCTGGCACATCGTTGAGCGCCAGTCCGGCACCTATCTCCGCCGCTTCGCGCTGCCTTTCGAGCCCGAGGCGGACAAGGTGGAGGCAAGCTTCGACAAGGGCGTGCTGCACATCCGCATCCCGCGCCCGACCCAGGCGAAGCCGCAGGCGCGCAGGATCGAGGTGCGCGGCGGGTGAGGCGCCGGGAGCCCGGGCCACCTTCAGCGAACAGACCGTGACTGCTGCTTTCGACAGGAATGACGCAGCCAACCGGCTGCGGCATGTTGGTCCATCTGCTGAAGGCGATCCTGCTCGCCTGCCCCTGGGCCCCGGAATCCAGCCTTCTCCGGACGCAGAAACCTGGGAAGGGATTGCAGCGGCGTCGCCTCATCGTGGCACTCGCCAACACCCTCATTATGTCCGGTCACGTGTCGCGGCGGCCCCCAACCGGCCGTGGAGCCTGAGCAGGCTGACCAGCGCGACGACCGCGAAGCCCGCCCCGGCCAGGAAGGTCGCCTCCGCCCCGATCACGTCCCACAGCGCGCCAGCGATCACGCTGGCCAGCAGCATCGCTACCCCGCCAACCAAGTTGAACATCCCGAAGGCGGTACCGCGCAACTCCGCCGTCGCGGTGTCGGCGACGAGGGTCGAGAGCAGCCCCTGCGTCAGGCCCATGTGCAACCCCCAGAGCACCACACCCACGGCGACCGCCGCCAGCCCGCCGGCGAAGGCCAGCACCAGGTCGGCGGCGATCAGCACGACCAGCCCGACCGCCAGCAGCCGCCCGCGATCCATCCGGTCGGACAGCACGCCGGCGGGATAGGCGGAGACCGCGTAGACGATGTTCATCACCACCAGCACCGCTGGCACCAGGGCGAGCGACAGGCCGAGCGCCTGCGCCCGCAGGATCAGGAAGGCCTCGCTGAAGCGCGCGAGTGTGAAGACCGCCGCGACCGCCACCACCCACCAATAGGCGCGGCCGAGCTTCGCCAGCTCCGCCCGCGACAGCGGCGCGCGGACCGGCGCGACCGAGGGCGGGCGCGGCGGCTCGCGCACCGCCAGCACGATCAGCAGGAAGGCCGCTGCCGCCGGCAGCACCGCCACCCAGAACACCAGGCGGAAATTGTCGGCCGTCAGCCACATCAGCCCGATCGCGATCATCGGGCCGAGGAAGGCGCCGACCGTGTCGAGCGCCTGGCGCAGCCCGAAGGCGGCACCGCGCATCTCGGCCGGTGCGATGTCGGCCACCAGCGCATCGCGTGGCGCGCCGCGGATGCCCTTGCCGATGCGGTCCACGAAGCGCGCGCCGACCAGCCAGCCGAGCGTCTCGGCCAGCGGGAACACCGGCTTGGTCAGCGCCGCCATCCCGTAGCCCGTTGCCGCCAGCAGCTTGCGCTTGCCGAGCCGGTCGGAGAGCGCGCCCGAGAAGACCTTGGTGATCGCCGCGGTCGCCTCGGCGATGCCCTCGATGAAGCCGACCGCCAAGGTCGAGGTGCCGAGCACCACGACGAGATAGACCGGCAGCAGCGCGTGGATCATCTCGGATGAGACGTCCATCAGCAGCGAGACGAAGCCGAGCGCCCAGACGCCGCCCGGCAGCCGCGCGCGCGCGGCAGCGGGCGGATCGCCGGGCGGCGCCTCAGCCACCCGCTGCGGTCCGGCGCTTCCGTGCCGCGCGCAGCACGTTCAGCAGCAGGATGCCGACGCAGCCGGCGAGCAACAGCGCCACCGCCAGCGCCACGGGCAGGCCCGGCACAAGCAGCACGGCCGCGCCGATGCCGGCGCACAACAGCACCAGTGCGAGGGCCAGCGATCCGTCGTCCACGAAGAGGCCGACGATGTCGTGGAGGATGGCGCGGATGGTGCCCATCAGCGTGCCGCCCGCAGCAGGCCCGGCGCGGCTGCGAGGCGCACCGCCGCAAACGCCGCCGCCAGCAGCACCGCGGTGATGCCGAACAGCGCCAGGTCATGCCCCGGCCATTCGATCCCGATCCCCTCGCCGGTCCAGAAGATGCCGAAGGCGGAGATGATGACGCCAACGGCGAATTTCAGCGTGTTCTCCGGCACGCGCGACAGCGGCTTGTGCACCGCGACCGCGGCGATGGTGACCAGCAGCGCGGCCGCCAGCGCGCCGAGGGCGGCCGGGACGACAAGGGCCGGGCTGCCCGCGGCGACGGCGAGCACCAGGAAGGCGACCTCCACCCCCTCCAGCAGCACGCCCTTGAAGGCGGTCGCCGTGGCGATCGGCTCGACGCCCCAGCGTTCGGTCGCACGCGCCAGCTTGAGGTTCGCCGTCTCGCTGCGGAACACCGCCTCCTCGTCGTGCAGCGCGATGATGCCGGCGCTGCGCAGGATCGCCTTGCGCAGCCAGCGCATGCCGAAGAGCAGCAGCAGCATGCCCACGAACAGCTGCAGCGCCTGTTCCGGCAGATGCGCGAGCGCCGGCCCCAGGGCGGCGACCAGCACCACCAGCGCCACCAGCGCGAGGCCGGTGCCGACGAAGGCGGATTTCCAGCCGCGCACCGTGCCGACGGCGAGCACGATGGTCGCCGCCTCCACGCATTCGACAAGGGAGGCGAGGAAGGCCGCCCCGACGGTCGGGGCCAGTTCGATCCAACTCATGCGCGGTGTCTCCGTCTCGGGGCGGAAGGGGCGTCCTTGAAGGGAAGGCGGCGCGCCACCGCCTCGCGGCTCAGCCCGACATCGGCCAGCCGGCGGTCGTCGAGCCGCGCCAGGCGGCGACGATCCACGGCATGGCGCGCGAGGCGGTCGGCAGCGGTCTCGGCCGGCACGCGCGGCGGCAGCCAGCGGCGCGGCGCTTCTCTCCTCCCTCCGAACACGGCCATCAGCCGTGTCGGTGCGGGATCAACCCACGTCATGGCGCCCTCCCGCGATGGCGGCGCGTAGGTCATTGAGCCGGTCGAGCGAGGCAAGCGCGCGTTCCCCGTCCGTGGCGGCGAGACCGAGCGCGATGGCCTCGAGCGCGACCAGCGTCGCACCATGCAGCGCGACGCGCCGCGCGCGCCCGCGCCGCGCCGGCACGACCACATCCGCGTGCCGCGCGAGCGAGCGGTCCAGGCTGTCGGTGATCAGCACCACCGGCAGCGCCAGCCGCCGTGCCTCGGCGAACAGCGCGACCACTTCGCGATAGGCACGGCCATAGGCGAGCACCAGCAGCGCATCGCCTGCGCCGAGATCCAGCATCTGGTCGGCGAGTGCGATGCCGCTGGCATCCAGCGCCCGCGTGGCGCGGCCGGCGCGCCCCAGCAGGGTCGAGAGGTAGCGCGCCAGCGCGGCCGAGGGGCCGAGCCCGAAGACGAGGATGCGCCTGGCCGGATGCAGGGTGGCGACGGCGGCGCGCAGCGTGGCGCGCGCCTCCGGCTGCGTCAGTGCCTCCACCGCCTCGCGCTGCGTCTCGATCGCGAGGTCCACCGCGCGGTCGGAATCCTCTCCCGCCTCGGCGAGCGTCCGGCGCATGGCAAGCGCTGGGTCCGGCGGCGGCGCGGCGAGCACGGCGGCGAGGTCGCGCTTGAGTTCCGGCAGGCCGGCGAAGCCCAGCGCCTGGACGGTGCGCACCACGGTCGCATCCGAGGTGCCGGTCCGCGCGGCGAGTTCCAGGGCCGACAGCGCGAGTGAAAGCGGCCGGTTCTCGTTCAGGAAGCGCGCGATACGCCGCCCGGCCGGCGAGAGGCCCGGCAGGGCCGTGGCGAGGCGCTCGCCGAAGGGATCGGCGGTGGGCGGAGCGGTCTGGGCAGCGGGACGGCGCGGCATCGGGGCACTCCGGATGACCGCAGTATACGCTACGGAATTTTGATTATTGTAGTGGACACTCCGTCATGCGGCCCCGTTCCGGCGGACCCCCGCTCAGTCCAGCCCGAGCCGCGGAAAAGCCCAGCGCTTCGCCGCGTCCAGCAGCAGGCAGTACGCCACCGTCGCCAGGCCCAGCCCCAGGATCACCCGCGGCGGCAGCGGCGCCATCAGCGTCCCCGTCATCGCCAGCCCGACCGCCGCCGCGACGCCCAGCGCCGAGGACAGCATGAGCCATCCGCCCGGCCGCGACCGCCAGACCGCGCGCGCGTCGCGCGTGGCATACAGCGCCGCCTGCGTGGCGAAGATGACGGCAAGGAAGGTCAGCGTCCGCAGCGCCTCCGTGCCCAGGCCGAGGCCATGCACGCCGTAGATCATCGTGCCCGACGTGAAGCCGAGCCCAGCCAGCCCGATCGCGCCACCGGCCATCAGCAGCACCGGCACGCGCCATTCGGCGGGCCGGGCTGACGCGGTCGTGCGGTCGGTGCTGAGGGAGAGCGTGATCAGGTCGTTCAGCGCCAGGAACAGCACCATCAGCATCGGCGTCAGCACCGCATGGCCCGTCAGCAGGAGCCCGAGCGCCAGCAGCAGCACCAGTTCGACCTTCCGCGCGATGGTGCCGATCGCGTAGGTGAGCAGCCTTCGATAGGCGGCGCGGCCTTCCTCCACCGCCGCCACCACGCCACCCAGGCCGGGTTCGGTCAGCACCATCGCCGCCGCCGACTTGGCGACATCGGTCGCGCTGGATACGGCGATGCCCATCTGCGCCTGGCGCAGTGCCGGCGCGTCGTTGACGCCGTCGCCGCACATGCCGACGGCATGGCCACCGCGCTGGAAGGCGCGCACCAGGCGCAGCTTGTCCTCGGGCAGCAGCGCGGCGAAGCCCACGGCATCGGCGGGCGGGGCGGAATCGGTGACGGTCTCGCGCCCGCGCACCTCGCCGCGCAGCCCGACCGCCACGGCCACAGCGGCGGCCGTCGCCGGGCCGTCGCCCGTGATCATCACGGTGCGCACGCCGAGCGCGCGAAGCCGGGCAATGAGTTCGCCCGCATCCGGCCGCGGCGGATCGCCGAGCGCCAGCAGCCCCGCGAGAAGCGGTGCCGCCGGATCCCCCGCCGCCACGGCCATCACGCGGTAGCCTTGCCGGGCAAGCGCCTCGGCCTCCGCGGGCAGCGCTGCGCCCGACAGCGCGGCGACCTCGGCGGGCGCCCCTTTCACGACGCGCAGCAGCGCACCGTCGGTGCTCGCGATTTCCGCCTCCGCAAAGCGGCGCGCCGGGTCGAAGGGCAGGAACGCATGCCTCGTTGCAGCGGCATAGCGCGACGGCGCGGCGCCCACCGCCGCCGCGCGCACCGCCGCGTCCACCCCATCGGGCCCGGAATCCGAGGACGCAAGCGCCGCCAGCGCCAGCACATCGGCCTCCGTGAAGCCCGGCAGCGGCGCCACGGCGGCGACGGCAAGATCGTTCCGCGTCAGCGTGCCGGTCTTGTCCGAGCAGAGCACGGTCATCGTCGCCGCGTCGTGCACGGCGCCGAGCCGCGTCAGCAGCACGCCGCGCCGTGCCAGCGCCCGCGCCGCCATCGCCGCAGTCAGGGTGAAGGCCAGCGAGAGCGCCACCGGCACCGTCGCCAGCACGGCGGAGAGCACCAGCGGCAGCACGCGCCGCAACTCCATCCCCGTGGCCGCGGCATAGGCGAGCATGCCGACCACCACCGCGCCGTTGATCACGGCCAGAAGACGTACGATGGCGACCATCGCGCGTTCCTGCGTGCCTTCGGCCCGGGCGATGCGCACCAGTTCGGCGGCGCGGCCGAAGAAGGTGCGGGGGCCGGTGGCGGTGACCTCCGCCACCGCCTCCCCGCCGCGCACCAGCGCCCCGGCATGGGCGGCGGCACCCGGCCCGGCGCGCACCGCGGCGCTCTCGCCGGTCAGCATGGATTCGTCGAGCGCGACTTCGCCCGAGAGGATCCGCACATCCGCCGGCACCACGGCGCCGAGGCCGAGCTTCACCACATCACCCGCGACCAGCATCGCCGCCGGCAGGCTCTCCCAGGCGCCGTCGCGGCGCACCGTCGCCTGCGGCGCCAGGCGCGCGCGCATCGCCTCCAGCGCCGCATCCGCGCGGCGTTCCTGCACCGCACCCACCGCGGCATTCACCACGAGCAGGGCGGCGACCACCATCGCCTCGGTCGTCTCGCCCAGGGCGAGTTGCAGCACGATCGCCGCCTCCAGCATCCAGGGCACCGGGCCCCAGAAGCGGGTGGCGAAGTGGCGCAGCGGATGCGGCCGCTCCTCCGGGACCGCGTTCGGGCCGTCGCGGCGCAGCGCCTCCGCCGCGGCGGCGGCGCCGAGCCCGGGCGGCAGGGTGTCGCGGTCCGGCGACGCCGTCACGCGCTGCGCGCCATCGGCGGGCCGGACGCCTCAGTCCAGACCGGCATCATACCCGTACCGTACCGCACCACCCGCACCGCCTCCAGCGTCACCGGCAAGCTGCCCAGCATGGGCTGCATCACCTCGATCAGCGGCGATCTTCGCCTCCTCGTCCACGATCTTCTACCTGCTGTCGAGCTGGCTGCCGCTGCTGATCACCGCAGCCGGCTTCTCCATGAAGAACGCTTCGCTGATGGCGGCGACGCTCGCGACCGGCGGCACGCTCGGCGCGATCCTGATCGGGCGGCTGATGGACCGCTTCGACCCGCATGGCGTGCTGGCCGTCGCCTACCTGATCGCCGGCGGCTTCGTCGTGCTGCTCGGCAGCGCGACGGCCTCTCCGGCGCTGCTGGTCTTCGCGATCTTCGGCGCCGGCTTCGGCGTGGCGGGAGCGCAGGTCGGCGTGAACGCGCTCGCCGCCGCCTACTGTACGACGGCGGCCCGCGCGACCGGCGTCAGCTGGGCCAACGCGGTCGGCCGCATCGGGTCGGTGCTCGGCTCGATGGTGGGCGGCTTCCTGCTCTCGCTCGGCTGGGATCTCTCCACGGTGTTCACCGTGGCGGCGGCGCCGGCGCTGGCGGCAGCACTTGCCATGCTCGCCAAGGGCTGGCGGGCGCGCGGCAGGCAGCCGGCGCCGGTCGCCGTTCCGGCCGAGTGACGGCGATGCGCCTCGCGCTGCCCGGAGTGACGATGCACCTGCGGGCCGATGGCCCGCAGGATGCGCCGCCCCTGATGCTGCTCCACTCGCTCGGCACCGACCACTGGGTGTGGCAGCCCCAGGCGGCGGCGCTTGCAGGCAGGTTTTGGGTGCTCCGCCCCGATCTGCGCGGGCACGGAGCGAGCGACGTGCCGCCCGGGCCTTACGCGATCGCGGAGATGGCGCGCGACGTCCTCGCCGCGCTCGCCGCGCTCGGGATCGAGCGGTTGCCGATAGCGGGCCTCTCGACCGGCGGCATGGTCGCGCAGTGCCTCGCCGCGCTGGCACCGCAGCGCGTCGCGGCGCTGGTCACCAATTTCGCGACGCGGATGCAGCGCTTCGGCGTGCGGCCGGAGATCGAGATCTTCGACCTCTCCCACATCCACGGCGCCGCGCGGCTCGTCGAGGCCGGGCTGATCGACGAGCGGCCGCACGTCCAGTTCGTCATGGGTGTGAAGAACGCGCTGCCCGCCGAGGAACGCCTGCTCGATATCCTGCTCGGCGAGCTGCGGCGCGTGCTGCCGAAGGCGACCTGGACCGCGGCCGGCATCGGCGCGAACCAGGCACGGGTGATGGAGTGGGCGCTGGCGCGCAGTGCGGACGGCGTGCGCACCGGGCTCGAGGACAATATCCGTGTGTCGAAGGAGCGGCTGGCCGCGAGCAATGCGGAGCTGGCGCGGCACGCCCGCCGTGCCGCGACGCCGGTGGAAGCACGAGCCCTGCTTGGCCTTGCAGCGGCATGAGCGAGGACAGCATGCAACGGCGCATCGTGCTGGGTGGCATCGCGTCGGCCCCCGCCGCATCGCTCATGCTGCCGTCGGGTCCGGCCCGCGCGCAGGCCTCTGCCTGGCCGGGGCGCCCGGTGCGGCTGGTCGTGCCCTTTCGACCGGCGGGGCGATCGACGCCGTGGCGCGGCTGCTCGCCACACTGATGTCAGCCGCCTTCGGCCAGAGCGTCGTGGTGGACATGCGGCCCGCGGCGCCTCTGCACCAACACCGCTGCCGTACCTCGAGGAGTGCTCGAGGCGCGGGTGATGGAGGCGCTCGAACGGCAGCTGATGGGGCCAGAGCTCCTGCGCGCGTTCATCGAGGTCTTCGCCGCCGAGCGGCACCACAAGGTCGCCGAGACCCGGCTCGCGCGGCGGGAACGGCGGCGGGCGCTCGAGGAGGTCGAACACCGCACCGCCAACCTCGTCGACGCGATCGCCGACGGGGTGCGCGCGCCCGGCGTGGCCGCGCGACTCGACGAGCTCGAGGCCCGGCGCGCCGAGATCGCCACGCCCCTCGACGCCGAGCCGCCTCCCGCCCCCGAACCTCGCCGAAGCCCACCGAGCGCAGGTCGCCGCCCTGCACCAGGCTCTGGCAGACAGGGCGGAGCCCGAGGCGCTTGAGGCAGCCCGCGCGCTCATCGACCGCGTGATCGTCCACCCTTCGGAGACGACAGACGACCCGCCAGGGATCGAGCTCATCGGACAGCTGGTAGGCATGCCACGGCCCGCCGGCGCACCACTCTCGGCAGAGAAGGAGGCCGCCTTTGCCGACCGCGTTCTTGCCAGGTTCAGACCTTCGGCAAAGGCGGGCCAGGGCGTGCGGCGCCCTCCCTTGCCCGCACCTGTCCCCGTGGATGCGCCGCGTCAGGCGGTCTCTGCCCAGCGGCGCTCGAAGGCGTGCACCTCGGGGAAGCCCATGATCTCGGTCAGCGCCTTGAAGTCGAAGACCGGCACCGGCGCGCCGAGGCTGCTGCCGGTGGTGGTGAGGTGGGCGTACATCCGGTCCAGCACCGCGGCGGTGGCGAGGAAGCCGGCGGCCGGATAGATCGCCACTTGGAAGCCGAGCTCGGCCAGGCGGGCGCGCGGCAGCACGGGCGTGCGGCCGCCTTCCACCATGTTGGCGAGCAGCGGCTGGTGGAAGTGGCGGCCGATGGTTTCCATCTCCGCCTCGCTTTCCGGGCTCTCGACGAAGAGGATGTCGGCGCCGGCCTTGGCGAAGGCCTCCGCGCGGCGCAGCGCCTCGTCGAGGCCGAGCGAGGTGCGCGCATCGGTGCGCGCGATGATCAGGAAGTCGGCGGAGGAGCGGCTGTCGGCCGCGACCTCGATCTTGCGGACCATGTCGGCGAGGGGAATGACGCGACGGCCGGGCGTATGGCCGCATTTCTTGGGGAATTCCTGGTCCTCGAGCTGGATGGCGGCGATGCCGGCGGCCTCGTAGCCGCGCACGGTGTGGCGGACATTCAGCAGGCCGCCATAGCCGGTGTCGGCGTCGGCGATGACGGGCGCCTTGGAGAACTCGGCGATGCGGCGTGCGCGGTCGAGCATCTCGGTGTAGGTGGCGAGGCCGGCATCGGGCAGGCCGAGGGCGGAGGCGACGACGCCGAAGCCGGTCATGTAGGTCGCCTCGGCGCCGTGCTGGTTCAGCATGTGGGTCGAGATCAGGTCGAAGACGCCCGGCGCGACGAGGCACTTGCCGCGGGCGAGCAGGGGCTTGAGGGACTGGCGGGGCATGCGCGTCTCCTTCCGGCGGCCGGGCATCGGCCTGCTTGCGTTGCCGTGTGTCGTTGCATACAACGTCGGAAGGGATGCATGGCGCAAGAGGTCCGGGACGGGTCCGGCGCCGGTCGGGGGAGTGCATGGCGACCGCCTGGGAACAGGCCTATCTGACGCTGCGCCGCCGGCTGGCGGACGGCACCTACCCGCCGGGCTCGCACCTGCGGGAGGAGGAACTCGCCGCGCAGCTCGGCGTCAGCCGCACACCGGTGCGGGAGGCGCTGCGGCGCCTCGACGCCGAGGGCTGGCTGCGCGTGGTGCCGAACCAGGGCGCCTTCGCGGCAGAATGGTCGCCGCACGACATCGAGGAGATCTTCGACCTTCGCGCCCTGCTCGAGGCGCACGCCGCCGAGCGGGCCGCGACCGCGCCGGACCGGCGGCCGCTGGCCACGATGGAAGAAGCGTGCGAGGCGGCGGAGGCGGCGTTGCCGGGCGGCGACGTCGCGGCGCTGGAGGCGATCTCGGACGCCAATGTGCGGTTCCACCAGGCGCTGTGGGAGATGAGCGGGCAGACACGCTGCCGCGCGATCCTGGCGAGCCTCGCGGTCTCGCCGATGATGCTGCGCAACTTCCGCAACTTCGACGCCGCCGGGCTGCGCCGCAGCCTGGACCAGCACCGGGAGATGGTGGCCGCGATCGCCGCCGGCAACGCCGCCTGGGCGCGCGCGGTGATGGCGGCGCATGTGCAGGCTGGGCGCGCCGTGTTCCTCGCCGCGATGACGCATGGCCGCGTCGGCAGGCAAGCTGCATGAGCGCAAACTTGCATACTGGATGCATACAATCCGGGCCGATCAGCCTGGCCGAGGCCCTCGCGGCGATGCAGGCGGGCCGGCTCACGCCGCTGGCGCTGCTGGAGCGCTGCCTGGAGGTCATCGCGCGGCGCGACGGCGCGCTGCATGCGTTCCATCACCTTGACGAACCGGGCGCGCGCCAAGCTGCCGTGACGGTGCCGCGCGGGGCGCTGGCCGGCATTCCCTGGGCGATCAAGGACACCTTCGACGCCGCGGGCCTGCCCGCCATGGCCAATTCGCGCCTGCGCGCCGGCCGCATCGCCACGACCGACGCCGCGCTCGTCAGCCGGATGAGGCAGGAAGGCGCGGTGCTGCTCGGCAAGCTCGCCACCTGGGAATACGGCACGGGCACGGGCGCCGAGCATTTCGACCTGCCGGTGCCGCCCGCCCGCAATCCCTGGGACACGGCGCGGTTCACCGGCGGATCCTCGACCGGCGCGGGCGTCGCGGTGGCCACGGGGATGGCGCTGTTCGCGATCGGCTCCGACACCACCGGGTCCGTGCGACTGCCGGCGGCCGCCACCGGTTGCTGCGGCGTGGTGATGACGCCGGGCC
Organism: Falsiroseomonas bella; assembly: GCF_003173615.1. Taxonomy (GTDB): domain Bacteria; phylum Pseudomonadota; class Alphaproteobacteria; order Acetobacterales; family Acetobacteraceae; genus Falsiroseomonas; species Falsiroseomonas bella. The sequence goes on from NZ_QGNA01000004.1 coordinate 61,422, forward strand.
GCCTGCCGCTTGAGGGCGCGCTGCCGAACACCTTCTCGATGGATCGCCCCGGCCCGATCGCCTGGACGGCTGAGGATGTCGCCATCGTGCTCGACGCCGCCTGCGGCACCGCGCTGCGCGCGGCCGGCAAGGCGGGCGTTGCGGGGCTGCGCATCGGCGTGCTGCGCGATCCAGGTCCTGGGTTCCCTGCGCCCGATGCGGAGCTTGGCGCGGGGCTGGAGGAGGGGCTCGCGGTGCTGTCGCGGCTCGGCGCGACGATCCGGGATGCGGCGCTGCCCTGGCCGGCCTCGGTCTGCCTCGACGCGGCGCGGCTGATCGGCGCGGCGGAATCCGCCGCGATCCATGAGCGCGAGCTGCGCGAGAGCCCGGACGCGCTGGGCGCCGCGCTGCGCGACAAGCTGCTCGCCGGCAGCGGCGTGCGGGCGGTGGACTACCTCGCCGCGCAGCGCTTCCGCCGCGCCTTCTCCGATGCGATGGCCGCGCTGTGGGACGAGCACGACGTGCTGCTCAGCCTCGGCGCGCTGCACCTGCCGCCGCGGCTCGGCGTGGAGCCTGACTCCACCGCCTATACGAGCGAGACGATGCTCACCCCGGCGAGCCTGGCCGGCCTGCCCGCGCTGGTGCAGTGCAACGGCTTTTCCCGCGGCGGGCTGCCGCTGCACTGGCACGCCATGGCGCGCGCCGGCAACGAGGCGGCGCTGCTGCGCCTCGGCATGGGCTACGAGGCCGCGACGCCCTGGCGCGCGCGGAGGCCGGCATGACGGAAGGCCACCATCGGCAGCGCGCCGCAGAACTCGCCGCCGCGATGGCCGCCGCCGCGGCGCGTCTGCCGCGCGACTGGCCCAAGGAACTCCGGCCGGCAGACCCGGTCGCGGAGCAACCGCACAATGAGGGAGAGCGGAACGATGGATGAGACGCGGATGCCGCCCGGCTTCGGCCGGCGCGGGCTGTTGGCGGGCGCGGCGGGCATCGCGCTCGGCGGCGCCTTCGGCGCGCCGGTGCTGGCGCAGGGCTCGCGCACGCTGCGCGTCCGCTTCGGCTCGGACATCTCGCAGCTGGATCCGGCGCGCATCTTCCAGAACGAGAACCAGTCCATCGCGGGGCACATCTACAACGGCCTGGTGCAGTACGATCAGCGCACCAACGAGATCGTGCCGGATCTCGCCACCGGCCACGAGGTGTCCGCGGACGGCACGGTCTGGACCTTCCGGCTGCGGCCGAACGTCACCTGGCACAAGAACTACGGCGCCTTCACCTCGGATGACGTGAAGTTCTCGCTGGAGCGCGTGCTGGATCCCGCCACGGGCAGCCTCTATCGCGGCCAGCTTGCCAGCGTGAAGGAGGTGCAGGCGCCGGACCCGATGACGGTGCGCATCGTGCTGAACGAGCCGAATTCCGGCTTCCTGCACAAGGTCTGCGCCTTCAACCAGGGCTGGCTCGTCTCGCGCCGCGCGGTCACCGAGATCGGCGAGCGCTACAGCATGAACCCGATCGGCACCGGGCCGTTCATGTTCGATCGCTGGACGACGGGCAGCGAGGTGCGGCTGGTGGCGAACCCCGCCTATTTCGGCGGCGCCTCCACGCTGACCGACGTGATCTTCCGCATCGTGCGCGACGAGACGGCGGCGGCGATCGCGCTCGAGAACCGCGAGCTTGACATCTTCTACGCGCTGCAGTCGCCCGACGTGATCGAGCGCCTGCGCCGCGCGCAGGGCATCACCGTGCTCGACCGGCCTTCGAACAACACGGTGAACCTGGTGCTGAACACCACGGTCGGGCCGCTGCGCGACGTGCGCGTGCGCCGCGCGATGATGCACGCGATGAACCGGAAGGCGCTGATCGACGGCTTCTTCCGCGGCACGAAGTTCGAGGCGACGAGCGTGCTGACCTCGACCTTCCAGGAATTCTCGGAAGAAGGCGTGCCGCGCTACGCCTTCGATCCCGACCGCGCGCGCGCCCTGCTGCGTGAGGCGAATGTCTCGAATTTCCGCTTCGAGATCACGACGGTCGGCCTCAATCCCTTCGACCGCTTCCCGGTGGCGCTGGCGAACGACCTGCAGCAGGTGGGCATCCAGGCGACGGTGCGGGTGCTGGAGCGCGGCGCCTATGTGCAGGCGCGCAGCAGCGGCAACGTGCAGTCCTGCATCACCGCGGTGGTCGGCCCGCCCGACCCGGACAGCCCGCTTGTCACGCTGTATCACACGCGCTCGCACCCGCCGGGGCTCAACACCTCGCGCTACGACCGCGCGGACGCGCTGCTGGCGGAAGCCGCGCGCGCGACCGACGCCGCGGGGCGCAAGGCGGCCTATGGGCGCCTGCTGCGCCAGACGATGGAGGACCTGCCGGTGCTGCCGCTCTATGCGGACCGGCTGTTCATCGCGCATGGGCCGACCGTGCAGGGCTTCGTGCAGAACAGCCTGTTCACCGTGAACGTCTCGCCGGTTTCGCTGCGCGGGGCGTGATGGTCGCGTATATCGCCCGCTGCGCGGCACAGCTTCTGGTCGCGCTGGTCGGGATCGTCACGGTGGCCTTCTTCCTGATGCGGGCCATCCCGGGCGATCCCGCCCTGTATATGCTGGGCGATTTCGCGACCGCCGAGGCGCTCGCCACGCTGCGCGCGCGCCTCGGCCTCGACCTGCCGGTCTGGCAGCAATACTTCGTCTTCCTGGCGCGCGCGGCGCAGGGCGATCTCGGCGTCTCCGTCGTCACCGGGGAGCCGGCGCTGGCGGAGATCTGGGCCGCGGTGCCGCCTTCCGCCGCGCTCGCGGTGGCGGGGATGACGGTCGCCGTGGTGGCGGGCGTTCCACTCGGCATCATTGCCGCGGTGCGGCAGGGCAGCGCGGTGGATGTGGGCGTGATGCTGATCGCACTCGGCGGCATCTCCTTCCCGGTGTTCTGGGTCGGGCTGGTCGCGATCCTGACCTTCTCCCATGCGCTCGGCATCTTCCCGGCGCTCGGCGCCACCAGCGAGCCGGGGCTGCTGAAGGGGCTGCACCACCTGGCGCTGCCGGCGCTGGTGCTGGGGCTGTCCGTCGCGGCCTATATCGCGCGGCTGACGCGCTCCGCGATGCTCGAGGTGCTGGGGCAGGACCATATCCGCGTCGCGCGCGCCATGGGCGTGCCGGAGCGGCGCATCGTGTGGAAGCTGGCGCTGCGCAACGCGCTGATTCCGGTGCTGGCGGTGATCGGCGTCACCTTCGCCTGGTCGCTCGGCAATGCGATCCTGGTGGAGGCGGTGTTCAGCCGGCCCGGCCTCGGCTCCACCATCCTGAAGGCGATCCTGGCGCGGGACTACCAGCTGGTGCAGGCCGGCGTGCTGGTGCTGGCGGCCGCGGTGGTGGTGCTGAACACCGGGTTGGACCTGCTCTACGGCGCCATCGACCCGAGGCTTCGCCAGCGATGAGCGTCACCGTCGAGCAGATCGACGCCGCCGCCGAGGCCGCCGCGCGCCGCCGCGCCGCCATCCGTCGCTATACGCGCCATCCCGGCTTCATGATCGGCGCGGTCGGCATCGTGCTGCTGGTGCTGGTCGCGCTGTTCGCGCCCTGGCTGGCGCCACATTCGCCGACGCGCACCGACCTGATGAACAGCCTGGCCCAGCCCTCGGCCACTTATCCGCTCGGCACCGACCAGTTCGGACGCTGCGTGCTGTCGCGGCTGATCCATGGCGCGCAGGTGTCGCTGCAGGTCGGCTTCTTCGTGGTGCTGATCTCGTTGAGCGCGGGCACGATCATCGGCGCGGTCGCCGGCTATGCCGGCGGCTGGATCGAGCGCGCGCTGGTGGCGGTGATCGACATCCTGCTCGCCTTCCCCTCCTTCCTGCTGGCTCTGGCGCTGGTGGCGGCGCGGGGTAACACGCTGGATTCGATCATCCTCGCGGTCGCCATCGCCTATACGCCGCGCGTCGCGGCGGTGATGCGATCCGTCGTGCTGACGATCCGCCCGCGCCCCTTCATCGAGGCGTCGCGCGCCATCGGCCTCACGCCGTGGAAGATCGTGCTGCGGCACGTCATCCCGAACGCGCTGCCGCCGGTGATCGTGGTGGCGACGGTCAGCGCGGCGACGGCGATCCTGGCGGAGGCGGGGCTGTCCTTCCTCGGCCTCGGCGTGCAGCCGCCGACGCCGACATGGGGCAACGTGATCTCGGAGGGGCAGACGGCGATCACGACCAATCCGCTGATCTCGCTCTCGGCCGGGCTCTGCATCGCCTTCACGGTGGTGGTGCTGAACCTGCTGGGCGACGGGCTGCGCGACACGCTCGATCCGCAGATGCGGCGCAGCACGGGCAAGCTGCTGTGACGGCCGCGTTCGAGCTGCGCGGCCTGACGGCCGCCGTGCCGGGCGAGAAGGGCGCGGTGCGCCTGGTGGAGGAGGTCTCGCTGCATGTGCGTGCCGGCGAGACGCTGGCCGTGGTGGGCGAGAGCGGGTCGGGCAAGACCGTCACCTTCACCTCCGCGCTCGGCCTGCTGCCGAAGCCCGGCCGCGTCATCGCCGGCGAGGCGCTGCTGGAAGGCGAAGACCTGCTGAAGCTCTCGCCCGAGGCGCTGCGCCGGCGGCGTGGCGCGCGCATCGGCATGGTGTTCCAGGATCCGCTGACCGGGCTCAACCCCGTCTTCCGCGTTGGCGAGCAGATCGCGGAAGTGCTGCGCGCGCATCTGCCGATCTCGCGGCGGGAAGCGCGGGAGCGCGCGGTGGCGCTGCTGGCGCGCGTTCAGATCCCCGATCCGGCGCGGCGCGTGGACGATTATCCGCACCAGTTCTCCGGCGGGATGCGGCAGCGCGTGCTGATCGCGATGGCGATCGCGCTCGGACCCCGCGTGCTGATCGCGGACGAGCCGACGACGGCGCTTGACGTGACGGTGCAGGCGCAGGTGCTGGATCTGCTGGGCGATCTGCGCGACGCCGAGGGCATGGCAATGGTGCTGATCACGCATGACCTGGGCGTGGTGGCGCGGCAGGCGGATCGCGTCGCGGTGATGTATGCGGGGCGGGTCGTGGAGACGGGGACGGTGGCGGAGGTCTTCGCCGCGCCGCGCCACCCTTACACGATCTCGCTGTTCCGCAGCATCCCGGATGTCGAGGCGCCGGCCGGCACGACGCTGGCGCCGATTGCCGGCAGCCCGCCCGATCCGGCGCGCCGGCCCGTGGGCTGCGCCTTCGCGCCGCGCTGCTTCGCCGTCTCGGATGCCGCAGGATGCCGCAGCGCGCGGCCGCTGCTCATCGGCGCAGGCCACGAAGCCGCTTGCCATCGCCAGGGCGCGGCGGAGCTGGCCGCATGAGCGCGCTGCTGGAGGTGGAGGGGCTGCGCAAGCGCTTCGGCGGCGGGCGCGCGCTGTTCGGCGCGGCGCGGCCCGAGGTGCGCGCCGTGGACGGCATCTCCTTCACGCTGGCGCGCGGCGAGACGCTCGGCCTGGTGGGCGAGACGGGCAGCGGCAAGAGCACCCTCGGCCGCCTGGTGCTGCGCCTGATCGAGCCGAGCGAGGGGCGCGTGCGCTTCGAGGGGCAGGAGGTGACGGGCGTCTCCGCCGCCGCGCTGCGCGCGATGCGGCCGCGCATGCAGATGGTCTTCCAGGACCCCTATGGTTCGCTCGATCCGCGCATGACCGCGGGCGCGATCATCGCGGAGCCGATGACCGCGCATGGGATGGCGCGTGCCGAGGCGGCGCGGCGCGTCGCTGAGCTGCTGGGGCGCGTCGGCCTCTCGCCGGCGATGGCGGCGCGCTATCCGCACGAGTTCAGCGGCGGGCAGCGCCAGCGCATCGGCATCGCGCGCGCCATCGCGCTCGATCCCGCGCTGGTGGTGCTGGACGAGCCGGTGAGCGCGCTCGATGTCTCGGTGCAGGCGCAGATCCTGAACCTGCTGGCAGAGATCCAGGCGCGTTCCGGCGTCGCCTTCCTGTTCATCGCGCACGACCTGGGCGTGGTGCGCCATGTCAGCGACCGCGTGGCGGTGATGTATCTCGGCCGCATCGTGGAGATGGCGCCGCGTGATGCGCTCTATGGCGCGCCGCGGCATCCCTACACCGTCTCGCTGCTCTCCGCCGTGCCGCGGCCCGATCCGGCGAAGGAGCGGAACCGGCCGCGCATCCGCCCGATCGGCGAGATCGGCAGCGCCGCCGCGCTGCCCTCCGGCTGCCGCTTTCATCCGCGCTGCCCGCGCGCGCGGATCGTCGCTGCGCGCGGCGGCGAGACGGTCGAGGCCGCCGGCGCGCGGCTGCCGCGCCCCTGCGTGGAGCAGGATCCGCTGCTGGCGCCGGCGGGCGAGGCCGCGCATCTCGCCGCCTGCCATTTTCCCGACGAGGCCTGAGGAGAACCCGCCATGACCGTGACGCGCGAGCAGAACTATGTCGGCGTCTTCGACGGGAAGGTCGGCTACGGCGCGAAGCCGGCCGTCATCGTCATCGACTTCACCCTGGCCTACACCACGCCGGGCTCGCCCTTCTTCGCAGAAGGCGTGGTGCGCGCGGTGGCGGACACGGTGCCGCTGCTGGCGGCGGCGCGCGCGGCGGGCATCCCCGTGATCCACACCCGCGTCGAGTATCATCCCTCCGGTGCGGATGGCGGCTGGTTCGTGCGCAAGGTGCCGGCGCTCCGGAAGATGGTCGCGGGCGAGCCGCTTGCGCAGATCGACCCGAAGGTCGCGCCGCTGCCGGAGGAGGTGGTGCTGGTGAAGCAGTATCCGAGCCCCTTCTTCGGCACGCCGCTGGCGCCGATGCTGGCCGCGCTCGGCGTGGACACGCTGATCCTGGCGGGCTGCTCCACCAGCGGCTGCGTGCGCGCGGGCGCGCTGGACGGGGTGCAGCACGGCTACCGCGTGATCGTGCCGCGGGAATGCGTCGGCGATCGGCATGATGGGCCGCACGACGCCAATCTCTTCGACATCAACGCGAAATACGGCGACGTCGTCGGGCGCGACGAGGTGATCGGCTACCTCGGCGGGCTGCGGGCGAAGGCCGCGTAGGGAGGAAGGACGATGGGAACCACGACCACCACGGCGGATGATGCGATCCGCGTCTACTGGATGACCGGCTGCTCCTCCTGCCTGCGCACGAAAGAGTTCCTGCAGAAGCACGGCGTGCCCTTCCTGTCGCGCAACGTGCTGGAGGACGAGGCGGCCTATGCGGAGCTGGAGCGCTTCGGCCTGAAGCAGGTGCCGATCGTGACGCGCGGCGAGGCCTGGGCGAACGGCCAGGTGCTGCGGGATGTCGCGAAGCTCTGCGGCATCGCCTATGGCGAGGTGAAGATGCTCTCCGTGGCGGAGCTCCGCGCGCGGCTGGACGCCGTGCTGGCGGGTGCGGCGCGCTTCCTGGCGCAGATGCCGGACGAGGCGCTGGCGCGCGAGTTGCCGAACCGGCCGCGCAGCTTCGCGCAGCTCGGCTGGCACATCGCCAACATCGCGGACGCCTTCCTCGAGCATGAGGACGGCATCCCGCTGACGTTCGACAGCTACATGCGCGTGCCCGAGCCGCAGGACGCGACGCGCGAGAAGCTCGTCGCCTATTGCGAGGCGATGCGGCAGCGGATGGCGGCGTGGTTCGAGGGGCCTGGCCGCGCCTGCGACTGGTCGCGCAGGGCCGATGTCTATTACGGCGAGCAGACGATGCACGAATTCCTGGAGCGCACGGTCTGGCATGCCGGCCAGCATGTGCGGCAGCTGATGTGGGTGCTGGAGGGCATGGGCATCGCGCCGGACCGTCCGCCCGGCCGCGAGACTTTTGCGGGGCTGCCGATGCCGGAGAAGGTCTGGGACGAGGCCGATCCGTCCAAGGTCCGGCGCGCTTCCTGACGCGCCGCGCCATGCAACGGACCATCACCGAGAAGATCCTCGCCGCCCATGCGCTGGAGGGCGAGGTCGCGCCCGGCGCGATCGCCACCATCCGGCCCGATGTCGTGCTGCTGAACGACGTCTCGGGCCCGCTGGCCTTCAGCCAGTTCGCGGCGATGGGCGCGACGCGGGTCTTCGATCCCGAGCGCATCGTGCTCGTCGCCGACCATTTCGCGCCGGCCAAGGACGTGGAGAGCGCGGAGCAGTTGCGGCTGACCGCGCGCTTCGCCGAGCAGTACGGTCTGCGCCACCACTACGGCCCCGGCCGCGGCGGGATCGAGCACACGCTGATCGCGGAGCTCGGGCTCGTCGGGCATGGCGACATCGTGTTCGGCGCGGACAGCCACACCTGCACGGCCGGCGCCTTCAACGCGCTCGGCATCGGCTTCGGCTCCTCCGATCTTGCTGCCGCCCTCGCCACGGGGCGGCTCTGGCTGCGCGTGCCGGCGACGATCCGCGTGGAGCTGACGGGCCGGCCCGGGCGCTTCGTGAGCGGCAAGGACGTGATCCTGGAGCTGATCCGCCGAATCGGATCGGACGGGGCGCTGGACGCGGCGCTGGAATTCGGCGGGCCGGGCGTTGCCGCGCTGCCCATGGATGCGCGCATGGCGGTGGCCAACATGGCGGTGGAGGGCGGCGCGGATTGGTGCGTGTTCGAGGGCGACGCCACCTCGCTCTCGGACATGCCGGCGCGCGGCATGGCGCCGCGCCCGCCGGTGCTGGCCGATGCCGGCGCCGTCTATGCGCGCCGCATCGCGATCGACCTCGATGCGCTGCAGCCGGTGGTGGCGCGGCCGCCTTCACCAGCCAATGGCGCATCGGTGGAAGAGCTCGCCGGCACGCGGGTGGACCAGGTCTATGTCGGCAATTGCGCGAACGGCACAATCACCGACCTGCGGCAGGTGGCGGAGGTGCTGCGCGGCCGGCAGGTCGCGCGCCATGTGCGGATGGTGGTGGTGCCGGCGACGCAGCGCATCTGGCGCCAGGCGCTGGCCGAAGGCCTGCTCGACATCTTCGCGGAGGCGGGCGCCGCGGTCTCCGCGCCGACCTGCGGGGCGTGCTTCGGCGGGCATATGGGGATCCTGGCCGCGGGCGAAGTGGCGCTGGCCACGACCAACCGGAACTATCGCGGCCGGATGGGGCATCCCGATTCCGCAGTGTATCTGGCGAATGCCTGGGTGGCCGCGGCGGCGGCGGTGGCGGGCGAGATCGTGCCGCCCGAGCAGGTGATGGGCAACGCGGCGGGAGGCATCGCATGAGCATCGCCGGGCGCGTGCACCGGGTCGGCGACCATGTGGACACCGACGTCATCCTGCCGGGCCGCTACCTGACGCTGCGCGACCAGGCGGCGCTCGGCATGCGGTGTTTCGAAGGGCTCGATCCCGGCTTCGCCGCGCGCATCGCGCCGGGCGACATCCTGGCCGCCGGGCGCAACTTCGGCTGCGGCTCCTCGCGCGAGCATGCGGTGCTGGCGCTGCGCGGCGCCGGGATCGCGGCGGTGGTGGCGGAGAGCGCGGCGCGGATCTTCTTCCGCAACGCGATCAACCTGGCGCTGCCGGTGATCGTCGCGCCCGAGGCGGCGCGGGCGCTCGCGGCCGGCGAGGCGGCGGAGATCGACATCGCCGTCGGCGTGATCCGCCAGGGCGGCCGGGAATGGCGCTTTCCGCCTTTCCAGGGCGAGGTCGCCGCGATCATCGCCGCCGGCGGGCTGGCCGCGCGGGTCCGCGCCACGCTCGCCTCGGGTGCCGCGCCGGGCGGGTGAGGGGCGCGGTCTAGCGCGGCCGGGTCGTCGCCAGCCACACGCCGGCCAGCAAGATCGCGCCGCCGACCAGCACGAGGGGGGAGGGAACCTCGCCCAGCAGCAGCGCGCCGACCGCAGCGGCGAAGGGCGGCTGCAGGTAGCCGACCATGGAGGCGTCGGTGACGCGGGCGCGCGCGATCAGGCCGAGGAACATGGTCAGCGGCAGCGCGGAGGCGAAGATGCCGAGCAGCGCGATGACCAGCAGCGCCTGCCCCGACACCGCGAAGGCGCCTTCCGGCGCGAGCGGGACGGAGAGCAGCAGCGCCGCGCCGCCCGAGACCAGCTGCTGGCCGAGGGCGAGCTGCGCCGGCGATTCGGGCCGCACCCGGCGCGCATAGATGGTGCCGAGCGCGTAGGAGAGGCCGGAGAGCAGCACCAGCACGCCGCCGGTGAAGGAGGCGCGGCCGGCCAGCGCATCCGGGCCAAGCAGCACCGCGATGCCGGCGAAGCCGACCAGCAGCCCCGCCAGGCTGCGCGGTCCGGGCCGTTCCTCACGCAGCAGGGCGACCGTCAGCAGGGCGACGATCAGCGGCGTCGCGGCATGGATCAGCGCGGCCGGCGCGGCCTCGATATAGCCGAGGGCGAAGGCCGTCAGCAGGTTCGGTACCCAGCCATTGGTGGTGCCGAGCACCAGCCAGTGGCGCAGCTGCAGCTTGCCGCCGAGCCGGCGCGTCACGATCAGGAAGGCGAGCACGCCCGCCGCGGCGAAGAGGCCGCGCAGCGCCGCCAGCACGAAGGGCGAGGTGTCCGCCGCGACCAGGCGCAGCAGGGGGAAGGAGGAACCCCAGAGCCCGCCGATGACGATCAGCCGCCACCAGAGGGCCGAGCCGGTCAGGGTCATCGGCTGGTGGTGGCGTTCCTCTGCCGCTCGATCTCGCGCCAGCGGGCGACGTTGCGGTTGTGCTCCTCCAGCGTGCGGCCGAAGGCGTGCCCGCCGGTGCCATCCGCGACGAAGTAGAGGAACTCGGTCGCTTCCGGGTTCAGCACGGCGCGCAGCGAGTCGCGGCCGGGGCTGGCGATGGGGCCGGGCGGCAGGCCGCGGATGCGGTAGGTGTTGAAGGGATGGTCGCGGTCGAGGTCGGCGCGGGTCAGCGGGCGGTCCAGCACGCCGCCATCGGCCGCCGCATAGGCCGTGGTGGGATCCGATTGCAACGGCATGCCGCGCCGCAGGCGGTTGATGAAGACGCCGGCGACCTTCGCGCGTTCCTCGGGCTTGCCGGTCTCGCGCTCCACGATGGAGGCGAGGATCACCGCCTCGCGCGGCGTAGCGAGCGGCAGGTTCGGCTGGCGCGCGGGCCAGAGCTCGGCGAGGGCGGCATCCATTGCCTGGTCGGCGCGGCGCACGACGGAGGCGCGCGAATCGCCCCATTGGTAGGCATAGGTCTCGGGCAGGATCTGGCCCTCGTCGAAGCGCGGCATCTCGCCGGTGAGGCCCTCGGCGCGTTCCAGGATGGTGGCGATCTGGCTGACCACGAGGCCTTCGGGGATGGTCAGGCGGCGCTGCACCGGGCGGGCGGTGCGCAGCACGGCCAGCACTTCCTTGAGGCTGGCGCGGGCGGGGAAGGCGAATTCGGCGGCGCGCAGCGCACCCTGGCCGCGGGTGGCCCAGGCGGCGAGGAGGAAGGCGCGCTCATCGGCGATAACGCCGCGCTCGGCGAGCGCCGCGGCGATCGCGGTCAGGCCGCCGCGGGGCACCACCATCTGCGCCGGCTCGGCGAGCGGCCCCGGTGCGGCATAGGCGCGCTGGGCATACCACCAGCCGCCGGCGGCGAGGCCGCCGAGCAGCAGGAGCAGGATGACGAGGACGGAGGAGAGGCGGCGCATGAGCCCCGACCTCTGACCGCCGCGCGGGCGCGTGGCAAGAGGCGGGGGCGTCGCTTCGTGTAACGGTGCCGCGTGTGGGCGCTAGGCGGCCTTGCGGAACACGATGCTGGCGTTGGTGCCGCCGAAGCCGAAGCTGTTGGACAGCGCGACCTCGATCTTCCGCTGCTGCGCGACATTCGCCACGCGGTCGATGGGGCTCTCGCGCGAGGGGTTGTCGAGGTTCAGCGTGGGCGGGGCGATGCCGTCGCGGATCGCCATGATGGAGAAGATGCCCTCCACCGCGCCCGCCGCGCCCAGCAGGTGACCCACGGCAGACTTGGTCGAGGACATCGCCAGGCCCTTGGCCGCGTCGCCCCAGAGGCGCTCCACGGCGCCGAGCTCGATGTCGTCGCCCATCGGCGTGGAGGTGCCGTGCGCGTTCACGTACTGCACTTGGTCCGGCCGCACGCCGGCCGAGGCGAGCGCCGCCTTCATGGAGCGATAGGCGCCGTCGCCATCCTCGGACGGTGCGGTAATGTGGTGGGCGTCGCCGGACATGCCGTAGCCCACCACCTCTGCGTAGATCTTCGCGCCGCGCTTCTTCGCGTGCTCGTATTCCTCGAGCACCACCACGCCCGCGCCCTCGCCCATGACGAAGCCGTCGCGGTCCTTGTCCCAGGGGCGGGAGGCCTTGGTCGGCGTGTCGTTGAAGGCGGTGGAGAGCGCGCGGGAGGCGCAGAAGCCGGCCATGCCGATCTCGCTGACCGCGGCCTCGGCGCCGCCGGCGACCATCACGTCGGCATCGCCGAGCGCGATCAGCCGCGCCGCGTCGCCGAGGGCGTGCACGCCGGTGGCGCAGGCGGTGACGACGGAGTGGTTCGGGCCCTTGAAGCCGTAGCGGATCGAGACATGGCCGGAGGCCAGGTTGATCAGCGCGGAGGGGATGAAGAAGGGCGAGAGGCGGCGCGTCTTGCCCTGGTAGATCTGGACCGAGGCCTCGTAGATGGTCGGCAGGCCGCCGATGCCGGAGCCGATCATGACGCCGGTGCGGGTACGGGCTTCCTCGTCCTGCGGCAGCCAGCCGGCGTCCTGCACCGCTTCCTCAGCCGCGACGAGCGCGAGCTGGATGAAGCGGTCCATCTTCTTGACGTCCTTGACCGGGATCCACTCGGCGACGTCGAGCTTGCCTTCGGCCTTGGGGCCCTGCGGGACCTGGCCGGCGACCTTGGAGGGAAGCTGGCTGACATCGAAGGACTGGATCGCGCCGAGGCCGGATTCACCGGCCGTCATGCGCTTCCAGACATGCTCGACGCCGAGCCCGAGCGGGCAGGCGATCCCCATACCCGTGACGACGACGCGCCGAGGCGCCGCGAGATGACCGAACACGCCCGTTTTCCCCCTGGCCTTCAGTGCGAAGCGGGCGGCTCAGGCCGCCTTCTGCTTCTCGATGTAGTCGATCGCGTCCTTGACGGTGGTGATCTTCTCGGCGGCGTCGTCCGGAATCTCGACCCCGAAGGCCTCCTCGAAGGCCATCACCAGCTCGACGGTGTCGAGGCTGTCCGCGCCGAGATCGTCGATGAAGGAGGCCTCGGGCGTGACCTTCGCCTCTTCAACGCCGAGATGCTCGACGACGATCTTCTTCACCTTCTCCGCGGTTTCGCTCATGGACCGGGGTCTCTCCTGCTGCGTCGTGCCGTGCCCGCCTGGTGCGGGGCGGTTCCTTGTAAGCTGTCCGAAACGCCATGCCGAGCCTGCGGGCGCGGCCGCCCGGGTCCGGGAGGCCGGGGCGGCGCGGCTCTAACATGGAAGCGTCACTTGGCCTAGGCGCGTGCGATGTGCAAGCGGTCCAGGCGCAGAGGGGGCCGGTTCGGTCCCGTCGTGGTTTCAGAACATCGCCATGCCGCCGTTCACATGCAGGGTCTGGCCGGTGACCCAGCCGGCCTCGGGGCTGGCGAGGTAGACCACGGCGGCGGCCACGTCCTCCGGCGAACCCATCCGCTGGGTCGGGATGCGGGAGAGCAGGGCGGTGCGGGCGGCCTCGGGCAGGGCGTCGGTCATGGCGGTCTTCACGAAGCCGGGCGCCACCACGTTCACCGTCACGCCGCGGGTGGCGACCTCCTGCGCGAGGGACTTCGACATGCCGATCAGCCCGGCCTTGGCGGCGGCGTAGTTGGCCTGGCCGGCATTGCCGGTGACGCCGACGATGGAGGCGATGGAGACCACGCGGCCCCAGCGCTTCTTCATCATGCCGCGCAACGCGGCGCGGGCCAGGCGGAAGGGGGCGTTCAGGTCCACCTCCAGCACCGCGTTCCAGTCGGCGTCGCCCATGCGCAGCGCCAGCATGTCCCGCGTGAACCCGGCATTGTTGACCAGGATGTCGAGGCTGCCGGCCTCGGCCTCGATCTTCTCGACCAGGGCGGCGGGGGCGGCGGGGTCGGCGAGGTCGGCCGGGGCGACGATCACGCGCGCGCCGCCGAGCGACTCGGCCACCCGGGCGAGTTCCGATTCGCGCCGTCCGGTGATGGCGACGGTGGCACCCTGGGCGTGCAGCGCCTTCGCGATCGCCTCGCCGATGCCCCCCGTCGCGCCGGTGACGAGAGCGACCTTCCCCGTGAGATCGAACATGGTGCGGCCCTCCCTTTCAGAGCGTCTTCAGGAATGCTTCGACATCGGCGGGCGTGCCGACGGCCTCGGCCTTCGCGTCGGGTGCGAGGCGCTTCATCAGGCCGGTCAGCACCTTGCCGCTGCCGATCTCGACGAAGCGGTCGCAGCCCATGGCGGCCATGGCGAGGATGCATTCGCGCCAGCGGACCGTCCCGGTGACCTGCTTCACGAGCAGGTCGCGGATCTCGGCGGGGTCGGTGGCCTTGGCGGCGGTGACATTGGCGACGACGGGCACTGTGGGGGCGTGCATGGTGGCGCGCTCCAGCGCCTCCGCCATGGCATCGGCGGCGGGCGCCATCAGGGCGCAGTGGAAGGGGGCGGAGACGGGCAGCTTCATCGCCCGCTTCACGCCGGCTTCCTTGGCCTTCTCGATGGCGCGGTCCACCGCGGCGGCGGCGCCGGAGACGACGATCTGGCCGCCGCCATTGTCGTTGGCGACCTCGACAACCTCCTTCTTCCCGGTTTCCGGGTCGGTGGCGGCGGCGGCGCAGATCTCGCGCGCCTGGTCGAGCTCGGCGCCGAGCAGCGCGGCCATCGCGCCGGTGCCGGGCGGCGTCGCTTTCTGCATCGCCTCGCCGCGCAGGCGCAGCAGGCGGGCGGCGGTGGGCACGTCGAAGGTGCCGGCGGCGGCAAGCGCCGCGTATTCGCCGAGCGAATGGCCGGCGACGAGCGCGACCTTGTCCCGCAGCGCGAAGCCGCCTTCCTTCTCGATCACGCGCAGCACGGCCAGCGAGACCGCCATCAGCGCCGGCTGGGCATTGGCGGTGAGGGTGAGTTCCTCGGCCGGTCCCTCGAACATCAGTTTCGAGAGCTTCTGCCTGAGGGTCTCGTCCACCTCCTCGAACACCTCGCGGGCGACGGGGAAGGCGGCGGCGAGGTCGCGGCCCATGCCGGGGGCCTGGGAACCCTGGCCGGGGAAGGTGAAGGCGAGCGCCATGACGGAGCCGTGATCCTGGCGGTTGGAGGTCGGGCCGCCTAGGGCGCGGGGAGGGGGGGCGTCAAGGGTCGTGTGCCGTCCGGGTCAAGGCACCGCCTCGGGCTCCGCCGGCAGGACCGGCACCGGGACGGGCGGCTGCCAGCGTCCGCTCGCCACCTCCTCGATCTGCCGGTCGATGGTCTCGAGCACATGGCGCGAGAAGGGGCCGAGATGGGTGTAGAGCGCGGCGACCGTGATCGCGGTCTTCAGCGCGCGGGGATTGCGCCGCAGGAGGGTGGCGACCATGCCCCAGAATGCCCGCCGCTCCGCGCCCCCGGCCCGCGTGAGCGCCAGGGCGACGCGGGCGAAGCGCAGCCCGTCGCGCGGCAGGTCCCGCAGCGCGATGCGGCCCGCGGGCGGCTTCATGCCGAGGTTCAGGCCGGCGCGGAGGAGGCGGCCGAAAAAGGCCTGCGGCGTGTAGGCGCGGGCCACCACCTCCCGGTAGTCCGCCAGCACCTCCTGGCGCGGGCGCCTTGTGTCGAAGTTGAGGCCGGAGGTGCACTGGTCGCCGAGCAGGCCCTTGCTGTTCACCACCTCGCCGCCCGGATGCAGCCGCCCCTCGCGCGTCAGGCGGCGGGAGAGCTGCGTGTCGGGCAACGCGTAGAGCAGGCCGGCCATGGCGACCGGGATGGCGGCGTCCTCGATGAGCTGGACGATGCCCTTGCCGACGCCGGCCGTCTCGTCGTCGAAGCCGACGATGAAGCCGCCGATGACGATGATGCCCGCGCCCTGCACGCGGCGCACCGAATCGGGGATGCTGCGCCGCGTGTTCTGCTTCTTCTGCATCAGGCGCAGCGTCTCGGGGTTCGGGCTCTCGATGCCGATGAAGATCAGGAAGAAATTGGCCTGGCGCAGCAGGTCCAGCAGTTCCGCGTCGTCGGCGAGGTTGATCGAGGCCTCGGTCGAGAACTCGAAGGGATAGTCGTGGCGCTTCTGCCAGGCGATCAGCTCCGGCAGGAAGGCCTTCAGCGCCTTCTTGTTGCCGACCAGGTTGTCGTCCACGAAGTCCACATGGCCGCGGTAGCCGCGGACGCGCAGGGCCTCGAGCTCGGCCAGCACCTGCGGCGTCGTCTTGGTGCGCGGCACCCGGCCGTAGAGCTCGATGATGTCGCAGAACTCGCAGGTGAAGGGGCAGCCGCGGGAGAATTGCAGGCTGAGATTGGTGTAGTCGGAAAGCCTGAGCAGGTCGTAGCGCGGCACCGGGGTGGTGGTGATGTCCGCCTTGAAGCGCTCGGCGGTGAAGGTGCCGCGGCGCTCGCCGGCCCGCCAGGCGGCGATGAAGTCCGGCATGATGCCCTCGACCTCGCCGAGGACGCGGAAATCGGCCCGTTCGTAGACCTGGGGCGAGCTGGTCGGGTCGGGCCCGCCGACCACCACGGGTCGGCCCAGGCTCTGGGCGCGGTGGATCACGTGCAGCGTGTCGAATTGCTGCGGCAGCATGCCGCCGGTCATCACCATGTCGGCCCAGGCGATGTCGGCGTCCGCAAGCTCCGACGTGTTGCGGTCCACCAGCCGGATCTCCCAATCGGCGGGCAGCATGGCCGCGACGGTGATCAGGCCGAGCGGCGGGGCCGGGTATTTCGCGCCCACCAGCTCGCAGGTCCGGCTGTAGTTCCAGAACGAGCCGGGGTTGAAGCGCGGATGCACCAGCAGCACCCTGGTCGCCGTCACGCCGTGCCTCCGCGGATCCTTACGAATATGGAGACTTAATCGGCGCGGGCCCGCCGCGCCAGGGCGGGATCCCCGCCTTGCCCTGCGCCCCCGTCCCGTGCTTTACGCGCCGCTTCCCTGCCGGGATCCGATGCATCGGTCCCGGCTATGCCCGCTTGCGTGGCTTCCCGGCATGGTGCCGGCGACCGCCGAGAACAGCCGAAAGCTGGGGCTGAGACAGCCGAAGGGAGACACGATGCCGCTTTACGAATGCGTGCTGCTGGCACGCAACGACGTCACGCAACAGCAGGTCGAGGCCATCGCCGACCAGGTCGAGCAGACGCTCAAGGCCGGCGGCGGCGAGGTGCGCAAGCGCGAGTACTGGGGCCTGCGCGGCCTGGCCTACAAGATCAAGAAGAACCGCAAGGCGCACTACATGCTGCTCGGCGTGTCGTCCCCGCCGGCGGCGCTGCAGGAAGCCGAGCGCCAGCTTGGCCTGCACGAGGACGTGCTGCGCACGCTGACCATCCGCGTCGAGGAACTGGAGGAAGGCCCCTCCGCCATCCTCGCCCGCCGCGGCGAGGACCGCGAGCGCGAGCGCGGCTTCCGCGGGCCGCGCCCGGCCGGGCGCTTCAGCTCGGGCCGTGGCGGCGGACGCGACCGCGACGACCGCGAGGAATTCCGCGCGCGCCCGCGCGAGGAAATGGACATGGGCATGGACGGGGAGTGAGCCACGATGTCCGACGCAACTGAAGACACCGCCGCCAGCCCCGCCGGGCGCCGCCCGGCCGTTGGCGCCCGCCGGCCATTCTACCGGCGCAAGAAGTCCTGCCCCTTCTCCGGCCCGAACGCGCCGAAGATCGACTACAAGGACGTCCGCCTGCTCTCCCGCTTCCTGTCGGAGCGCGGGAAGATCGTGCCGAGCCGCATCACCGCGGTCAGCGCGAAGAAGCAGCGCGAGCTGGCGAACGCGATCAAGCGCGCCCGCTTCCTGGCGCTGCTGCCCTATGTGATCAACGACTGATCCGGGGAGCATAGGACCATGATCGAACTGATCCTGATGCAGCGCGTGGAGAAGCTCGGCCAGATGGGCGAGCTGGTGAAGGTGCGCCCGGGCTATGCGCGCAACTTCCTCCTTCCGCAGGGCAAGGCGATCCGCGCGAGCAAGGAGAACCTGGCCCGCTTCGAGAAGGAGCGCGCCCAGCTCGAGGCGCAGAACATCAAGCGCCGCGAGGAGGCCGAGCGCGTCGCCGAGCGCGTCTTCGGGCTTTCCGTGGTGATCATCCGCGCGGCGGGCGAGAGCGGCAGCCTTTACGGCTCCGTCACCTCGCGCGACATCGCGGATGCCTGCAAGGCGCAGGGCGGCCTGACGGTGGACCGCAGCCAGGTGCTGCTGGAACAGCCGATCAAGACGACCGGCATCGTGCAGGTGCGCGTGGAGCTCCACCCGGAGGTGATCATTCCGGTGGGCGTGAACGTGGCGCGTTCGCAGGAAGAGGCTGACAAGCAGGCGCGCGGCGAGGACATCCGCGCCGCCGAGCAGTCCGAGGCGGAGAGCCTGGAGGCCGAGCTGGCCGCCGAGCTCGCCGAGCTCGGCTCCGCGATGGATCGCTGAGGGCAGGGCGGGGGCGCCGGCAGCGGCGCCCCTGCCGCCCGTCTTTTCTCTTCATTCGCTTTCGCGCATCTGATACGCCTTCCGGCAGTCCCGGGATCGGGGGCTGGACCGACGCGGCTTCGTGCCCCGAAGCGCAGGCCGCCACGCTGGAAAGCGCGGCACGGCCTGACCTAGTCTTCCCGGGCAAGGGGGCTGAGAGCATCCAACGCGGCCCCGGAAAGCGGGGTGGCGATGTTCCAGGGGTTGCTCGACCGGGCGCTTCGCAGCTTCATCCGCCGGGGGCGATTGGCCGTCCGGCACGCGGACGGCACGCTGCGGGACTATGGCGGCGATCCCGGACCCGAGGCGGCCTTCCGCATCCGCGATGCCGCCGCCACGCGCCGGTTGGTGCTGAACCCCGCGCTCGCCCTCGGTGAACTGTACATGGATGGCGGCGTGGAGCCGGATGGCTGCACGATCGCGGATGTGCTCGCGGTGCTCGTGCTGAACCAGTACGAAGGCGGGCGGCATCCGGTGGAGGATGTGCTGGAGGCTTGGCGCCGCGCGAAGCGGATGCTCGACCAGTTCAACCCGGCGGCGCGGTCGAAGCGGAACGTGGCGCACCATTACGACCTCGATCACCGGCTGTTCCGCCGCTTCCTCGATCCCGACATGCAGTATTCCTGCGCCTATTACGCGCGCGGCGACGAGACGCTGGAGGCGGCGCAGGAGGCGAAGAAGCGTCACATCGCGGCCAAGCTGAAGCTCGACCGGCCCGGTCTGGAGGTGCTGGAGATCGGCTGCGGCTGGGGCGGGATGGCCTGCTACCTGGCGCGTGAATGGGGCGCGCGTGTCACCGGCCTGACGCTGAGCGAGGAGCAGATCGCGGTGGCGCGGGAGCGCGCGGCGACGGAGGGGCTGGCGGACCGCGTGCGCTTCGAGCTGATCGACTACCGCGCCTGGCGCGGGCAGGTGGACCGCGTGCTGTCGGTGGCGATGTTCGAGGCGGTGGGCCTGCCGCATTTCCAGCACTTCTTCGAGGTGGTGCGCGACGCGATGAAGCCGGACGGCGTCGCGGTGGTGCACGCGATCGGGATGATGGCCGGCCCTTCCAGCATGAACCCCTGGCTCACCAAATACATTTTCCCCGGTGGCTACACGCCGGCGCTGTCGGAGCTGATGCCGGCGGTGGAGAAGACGGGACTGTGGATCACCGACCTCGAGATCCTGCGCCTGCACTACGCCCTGACGCTCGCCGAATGGGGGCGGCGCTTCGCGCGGGAGCGGGCGGCGATCGAGGCGATGTACGACGAGCGCTTCTGCCGGATGTTCGAGTTCTACCTGGCCGCCTGCGAGATGGCGTTCCGGCACGGCCGGCAGATGAACTGGCAACTGCAGCTGACGCGCGACAAGGCCACGCTGCCGTTGACGCGCGACTGGATCGCGGCGGCCGAGCGCGCGCATGCGCCCGCCATCGCGGAGGTGCAGCCGGCCTGAGGGCCGGAGCGAAGGGGAGGTGCCGGCATGCTGTTGCATCTTGCCATGACGAGGCTCATTCGCCGCGGCACGCTGAGCGTGGAATACCCGGACGGGACACGGCGCGAGTACCGGGGGACGCCCGGCTCCGCGGCCGGCATGCGCATCCGCACGCGGCGCGCGGAGCGCCGGCTGGTGCTCAATCCCGGCCTTGCGCTCGGCGAGGGCTACATGGAGGGCGAGGTCGAGCCGCTGGGTTGCTCGCTCCATGACCTGCTCGACTTCCTGATGCTGAACATCGCCGCCGGCGGCGGGCACCCGGTGGAGGAGGCGCGGCAATGGCTGCGCCGTGCGACGCGGTGGCTGGCGCAGATCAACCCGGCGCCGCGGTCCAAGCGGAACGTGGCGCATCACTACGACCTCAATGGCCGGCTCTACGCGCTGTTCCTCGACCGCGACCGGCAATACTCCTGCGCCTATTTCCCGACCGGGCGCGAGACGCTGGAAGACGCGCAGGAGGCGAAGAAGCGCCACATCGCGGCGAAGCTGTGGCTGGATCGGCCGGGGCTGGAGGTGCTGGACATCGGCTGCGGCTGGGGCGGCATGGCGCTGACGCTGGCGCGCGACTGGGGCGCGCGCGTCACCGGCATCACGCTGTCCGAGGAGCAGCTTGCCGTGGCGCGGCAGCGCGCGGAGGAGGCCGGGCTGGCCGACCGGGTGCGGTTCGAACTGCTGGACTACCGCGCCTGGGACCGGCAGGTGGACCGGATCGTCTCGGTCGGCATGTTCGAGCATGTCGGGCTGGCGCAGTATGGCGGGCTGTTCCGGATGGTGCGCGACTCGCTGGCCGAGGATGGCGTCGCGCTGCTGCACACGATCGGGCGCATCGACGGGCCGGGCGCGACCAAT
This sequence comes from Falsiroseomonas bella, assembly GCF_003173615.1. Lineage (GTDB taxonomy): Bacteria > Pseudomonadota > Alphaproteobacteria > Acetobacterales > Acetobacteraceae > Falsiroseomonas > Falsiroseomonas bella. The sequence goes on from NZ_QGNA01000004.1 coordinate 82,120, forward strand.
CCCTGGATCGCGAAATACATCTTCCCCGGCGCCTATTGCCCGGCGCTGTCGGAAATGATGCCGGCCATCGAGCGTTCGGGGCTGTTCGCGACGGATGTCGAGATCCTGCGCCTGCACTACGCGCTGACGATCCAGGAATGGCGGCGGCGCTTCGCCGCGAATCGCGACGCGATCGAGGCGCTGTACGACGAGCGCTTCTGCCGCATGTTCGAGTTCTACCTGGCCTCCGTGGAGCTGATCTTCCGCCATTGGGGGCATGTGGTCTTCCAGGTGCAGATGACCCGCCGGCTGGAGACGCTGCCCATCACGCGCGACTGGATGGCCGAGGCGGAATCGCGCGCCGCCCGCGGGGCGCCGATGGCGGCATAGCGTCCCCGCTATCCACATCCTTCCACAGGCAGGTGGGGGAGGCGCAGACTCGCGCGCCGGTCTAGACTGCTTCCATGAACACCTTCGGCCCGGGTCCGTCCTCCGCCGGCGAGGGCCTGTTCGGTCTCTCGCAGCGGCTGCCGCCTGCGAACATGGAGGCCGAGCAGGCGCTGCTCGGCGCGCTGCTCGCCAACAACAAGGCCTATGAGCGCGTCGGCGAGTTCCTGGCGGCCGAGCATTTCGTGGACCCCGTGCATGGCCGCATCTTCAGCGCCATCCAGCGGCGGATCGAGGCCGGGCAGCTGGCCGATGCGGTGACGCTGCGCGCGGAGTTCGAGCACAACGGCCTGCTGGATGAGGTGGGCGGCCCGGCCTATCTGGCGCAGCTGCTCTCGGCCATGGTCGGCGTGATCAATGCCGGCGAATACGGCCGCGTCATCCATGACGCCTGGATGCGGCGGCAGCTGATCGACCTCGGCGAGACGGTGGTGAACCGCGCCTTCGGCGCCGAGCCGGAGCTGGATGCGCGCCAGCAGCTGGAAGCGGCCGAGCAGAGCCTGTTCGATCTGTCGAAGGACAATGCCACGCAGGGCGGCTTCGTCAGCTTCGAGCGCGCGCTGGCGGCCGCGGTGGACCATGCGGCGGCGGCCTTCTCCAATCCCGGCGGCGTCTCCGGCCTGTCCTCGGGCCTGCGCGACCTGGATCGCAAGACGGGCGGGCTGCACAAGTCGGACCTCGTCATCCTCGCGGGCCGCCCGGGCATGGGCAAGACGGCGCTGGCGACGAAGGTCGCGTTCGGCGCGGCGCGCGCGATCCTGCGCAAGGCGCGGGAGGAGAACCCGAACGCGGTGCCGCGCGGCGGCGTCGCGATCTTCTCGCTGGAAATGAGCTGCGACCAGCTGGCGACGCGTCTGCTGGCCGAGGAATCGCGCATTTCCGGCGACCGCATCCGCCGTGGCGACATCGCGCAGCGCGACTTCGACCGCTTCGTGGAGGTCAGCCGCGAACTGGCCGGCCTGCCGCTGTTCATCGACGACACGCCGGCCATCACCATCAGCGCGCTGCGCACCCGGTGCCGGCGCCTGCAGCGCACCAAGGGCCTGGATCTGGTCGTGGTGGACTACCTGCAGCTGATGCGGCCAGCCGCCGGCACACGGCCCGAAAGCCGCGTGCTGGAGATCAGCATGATCACGCAGGGGCTGAAGGCCATCGCCAAGGAACTGGCGGTGCCGGTGATCGCGCTGTCGCAGCTCTCCCGCCAGGTGGAGAGCCGGGAGGACAAGCGGCCGCAGCTTTCGGACCTGCGCGAATCCGGCTCGATCGAGCAGGACGCCGACATGGTCATGTTCATCTACCGCGACGAGTACTACCTGGCGCAGCGCCAGCCCAAGGAGATGACCTACGACAACTCCGAGAAGTTCGGCGCCGCGCTGGAGAAGTGGCAGAAGGACATGGAGGAGGCGCACAACAAGGCGGAGCTGATCATCGCCAAGCAGCGCCACGGCCCGACCGGCACGATCAAGCTGTTCTTCGAGGGCGAGTTCACTCGCTTCGGCGACCTGGATACGCAGCATGACGGAGGCTATGGGGACTAGGTGATCCCCGCCCGCCCCGGCCAGGCCATCCTGCACGTCGATCTCGGCGCCATCGTCGCGAATTGGCGCGACCTCGTCGCGCGCCACGGGGCGCCGGCGGCCGGGGTGGTCAAGGCGGATGGCTATGGGCTCGGCGCCGGGGCAGTGGCGCGCGCGCTGCAGGCGGCGGGCTGCACCACCTTCTTCGTCGCGCATCTGACCGAGGGTCTGGTGCTGCGGGCGGCGCTCGGCGCCGGGCCGCAAGGCGCGCGGGAAGCGCCGCCGGACATCGTCGTGCTGAACGGCTTTCGGCCGGGCGCTGACGAGGATGCCGGGCTGGTTCCGGTCCTGAATCATCTCGGCGACGTCGCGGCGCATGCGGCGGCGGGGAGCCGGGCGGTGCTGCATCTGGATACCGGCATGTCCCGGCTGGGGCTGGATGCGCGCGAGCAGGCCGTGCTGGCGCAGGATCGGGGGCGGCTGGACGGGCTGCGCCTGCTGCATGTCATGACGCACCTGGCCTGCGCGGACGAGCCGGAGCATCCGCTGAACGAGGCGCAGCGGGCGCGCTTCGCGGAGGCCGCATCGCGCATTGCGCCCGGCGTGAAGCGGAGCTTCGCCAATTCCTCGGGCATCTTCCTGGGCGAGGGCTTCCGCTCCGACCTCGCCCGGCCGGGCTGCGCGCTCTATGGCATCAACCCGACGCCCGGCGCGGCGAACCCGATGCGCCAGGTGGCGCGGGTGGAGGCGGAAATTCTGCAGGTGCGCGAGATCGCGGCGGGCGACACGGTGGGCTATGGCGCGTCCTGGCAGGCGACGGAGCCGCGCCGGATCGCGACCGTTGCGGCAGGGTATGCCGATGGCTACCTTCGCGCGCTTTCGGGCCGCTCGCTGGCGCTGCTGCGCGGACGGGCCGTGCCCCTCATTGGCCGGGTGTCCATGGACCTGATGACCTTCGACGTGACCGATGTGCCGGAGGCCGCACCGGGCGAGCGGCTGCTACTGATCGGGGGGGAGGGCAACACGCCGGACGACATCGCGGCGCGCTGCGGCACCATCGGCTACGAGATCCTGACCTCGCTCGGGGCGCGCTACCACCGCGTCCATGAAGGCGCCTGAGCCCTTGGATCGTGCCCTCGACCTGACGGCGGCGATCGGCCGCGCGGCGATCCTCGTGCTGCGCGGCGCCGGGGCCGTGGCGCTGTTCGCGGCGGAGGCGATCAGCCATCTGCTGCGCCCGCCCTTCTACGGCAGGCTGTTCCTGAAGGCCTTCATCGAGATCGCCTGGTTCAGCCTGCCGGTGGTGGCGCTCACGGCGGTGTTCACGGGCATGGTGCTGGCGCTGCAATCCTACACCGGCTTCGCGCGCTTCAACGCGGAAGGGGCGGTGGCGAATGTCGTGGTGCTGTCCATCACGCGCGAACTGGGGCCGGTGCTGGCGGGGCTGATGGTGGCCGGGCGGATCGGCGCCGCCTTCGCTGCCGAGATCGGGACGATGCGCGTGACGGACCAGATCGACGCGCTGAACACGCTCTCCACCAATCCGATGAAATATCTGGTGGCGCCGCGGCTGCTGGCGGGCACCATCGCCATGCCGCTGCTGGTGGTGATCGCGGACATCCTGGGCGTGATGGGCGGCTGGCTGATCGGCACGCAGCAGCTGGGCTTCTCCTCGGGCGCCTATCTCAAGGCGACCTTCGACTTCCTGGAGGCCTGGGACGTGATCTCCGGGCTGATCAAGGCGGCGGTGTTCGGCTTCGTCGTGACGCTGATGGGCTGCTGGTGCGGCTACCAGTCGGGCGGCGGCGCGCAGGGCGTGGGCCGCGCGACGACCTCGGCGGTGGTGTCGAGCTCCATCCTGATCCTGGCGCTGGACTACGTGCTGACGGCGATGATGTTCACGCGATGAGCGGCGCGGGCGTTCCGAAGATCCGGCTGCGCGGACTGGCGAAAAGCTTCGGGCCGAAGGTGGTGCTGGACGGCGTGGATTTGGATATCCGCGCCGGCCATTCGATGGTGATCCTGGGCGGGTCGGGCTCGGGCAAGTCGGTGACGATCAAATGCATCCTGGGGCTGATCACGCCGGATGCCGGCACGATCGAGATCGACGGGCGCGACGTGGCGAAACTGTCGCGGCGGGAGCGCGAGGCGGTGAACGACCGCATCGGCATGCTGTTCCAGAACGGCGCGCTGTTCGATTCGCTGCCGGTCTGGGAGAATGTCTGCTTCAAGCTGCTGGCGCAGCGCCGCATCACCCGCCGCGCCGCGCGTGACAAGGCGGCCGAGGTGCTGGCGCAGGTGGGCCTCGCCGCGAGTGTCAGCGACCTCTATCCGAGCGAGCTGTCGGGCGGGATGCAGAAGCGCGTGGGCCTGGCGCGCGCGATCGCGGCCGAGCCCGACATCATCTTCTTCGACGAGCCGACCACGGGGCTCGATCCGATCATGGGCGCGGTGATCGACGGGCTGATCGTGGATTGCGTGAAGCGGCTGGGCGCGACTGCTGTCAGCATCACGCATGACATGGCGAGCGCGCGCCGCATCGGCGACGACGCGGCGATGATCCATCGCGGCAAGATCGTCTGGACCGGCGCGGCGGCGACGCTGGGCGAGACCGGGAACGCGATGGTGGACCAGTTCGCGCGCGGGGAGCGCGAGGGGCCGATCCAGATGGAGCTCAGGAAATAGGCGCTTACGCCATCGCCGCCTGACGCTGCCGCACGCGGACGAACAGGAGTCCGACCAGCGCCAGGTTCACCACGCCTGCCAGCGCCGCCGCGCCGAAGCCCAGCGTGTAGGACCCGGTCAGGTCGAAGAACAGGCCGGCCTGGAACCCGCCGACCGCATGGCCGAGCCACGCAAAGGCCAGGATCACACCCATCAGCGTCGCGCGCTGCGCGGACGGTGTCAGCATCCGCGCGGTGACCAGCACTGTCGTCATCACCCCCGCATAGCCGAAGCCGTAGATCGGCGCGAAGAGGTAGAACTGCCCGAGGTCGGTCAGCTGCGTGAAGGCGAAGACCGCGCTGGTCTGCCACAGCGAGGCCGTCATGTAGGCCGGGATCGGCCCGATCAGGTCGGCAAGCTTGCCGAACGCCACGCGCCCCAGGATCGCCGCCATCAGCATCGCGAAGAGCACGCCCGATGCCTCCGTGCCGGCGATGCAGAGGCCCTGGATCAGCGGCACCAGGTGCATCAGCGGCACAGACATGCAGGCGCAGCAGAGCAGCGTCGCCGCGCTGAGCCACGCCACGGCGAGGCGCGGTGGAATCGGTGGCGGCGGTTCCACGCGCGCGGCCACGCCCCCGTCAGCCCGCTGCGGCGCGCGCATCAGCAGCGCGAGCGGCACCATGACGGCGAGCGACACCACACCCAGCGCGAGGAAGGCGCCGCGCCAGCCCAGCGCCTCGATCAGCCACGCCGCCACGAAGGGCACGCCGCCCTGTCCCGCCGCCTGCCCGGCGGAGGCGATGCCGATCGCAAGCCCCGCGCCGGCCGGGAACCAGCCGCCGATCAGCGCGAAGAGCGGCGCGAAGAGGCCGGCCCCGAACACCCCCGCGACGAAGAACAGCAGGTAGAACTGCCACAGCCCGCTCGCCCCGGCGGCCGCCATCACGCAGAGGCCTACGACCGCCGTGCCGGCCAGCGCGACATGGCGGATCGGCGTGCGGTCCGCGACCGCACCCATCGCGACACCGCCGATCGCAAGTCCCGCCAGCCCGGCCGAGTTGATCAGCGCGATCGCGCCGCGCGGCCAGCCGAACTCGGCCTCCAGGGGGACGAAGAACACCGACAGCCCGTTGACCAGCTGGCCCATGGCGATGGCGAGGATCACGGCGACCGCCCCGACGATCACCCAGCCCTGACGCGAACCCGGCATCGTCATCGCGAAGCCTCCTCGGTCCTGCGGGCACCAGGCCCGCGCGGCGCCACCCTCGGCCTGTTCGGTTTCGCCGCGATGTCGCCCGGAGGGGAAAAAGCGTTTCGTGCGTGCCGCCCTGAAATGCGCGCTTCTGCCCACGCCTCTTCTGCACTATCTCTTGAGCGTTCCCGTCTCGTTCCCGAGGGCAGCGTTGGCCAAGGATCGCACCCGCTTCGTCTGCCAGGCCTGCGGCGCCGTCGCGCCGAAATGGCAGGGGCGCTGCGACGCCTGCGGCGAGTGGAACACGCTGGTCGAGGAGGTTTCGGAAGCGCGCGGTCTCGGCCCCGCCGCGAAGGCGGCCGGCGGACGGCGGCTGGAATTCGTCGGGCTGGAGGGAAAATCCGCGCCGCCGGCGCGCATGCTGACCGGGATCGCGGAACTGGACCGCGTGCTCGGCGGGGGCTTCGTGCCGGGCTCGGCGGTGCTGGTCGGCGGCGACCCCGGCATCGGCAAGTCCACCATCATGCTGCAGGCCGCCGCGCGGATCGCCGCGGGCGGCCGCCGCGCCCTCTATGTCTCGGGCGAGGAGGCGGTGGAGCAGGTGCGGTTGCGGGCGGCGCGGCTGGGTCTCGCCAAGGCACCGCTCGGCCTCGCTGCCGCGACCAGCCTGCGGGACATCGCCGCCGGGCTGGAATCGGAATCCGAGGCGGCGGTCGTGATCATGGATTCGATCCAGACCGTCTGGCTCGACGCGCTGGATTCCGCCCCCGGCACGGTCAGCCAGGTGCGCGCCTGCGCGGCCGAGCTGATCCGCCTCGCGAAGACCCGCGGCTTCGCGCTGGTGCTGGTCGGCCACGTGACGAAGGAAGGCACGCTCGCCGGGCCGCGCGTGCTGGAGCATATGGTGGACGCGACGCTGCATTTCGAAGGCGACCGCGGCCACCAGTTCCGCATCCTGCGCGCGGTGAAGAACCGCTTCGGCGCCACCGACGAGATCGGCGTCTTCGAGATGACGGAGCACGGGCTGGTGGAGGTGGCGAACCCCTCCGCCCTGTTCCTGGCGGAGCGGCGCGGCAATGTCTCGGGCAGCGCGGTCTTCGCGGGGATCGAGGGCACGCGGCCGGTGCTGGTGGAGGTGCAGTGCCTGCTCTCCCCGAGCGCGGGCGGGCAGCCGCGGCGGCAGGTGGTGGGCTGGGATTCCGGGCGGCTTTCCATGCTGCTGGCGGTGCTGGAGGCGCGCTGCGCCATGGGGCTCGGCATGAACGACGTCTATCTCAACGTCGCGGGTGGGCTGCGCATTCAGGAACCGGCGGCGGACCTTGCCGTGGCGGCGGCGCTGATGAGCGCCGCGACGGACCGGCCGACCGATCCCGGCATGGTGTATTTCGGCGAGGTCGGGCTCTCGGGCGAGGTGCGCCAGGTCGCGCAGGCGGAGGCGCGGCTGCGCGAAGCCAAGAAGCTCGGCTTCGAGGCGGCGACGCTGCCGCGGCGGATCGCGCGCGGCAGCGCGCCGCTGCCGGCGGTGCCCGGCCTGAAGCTGAAGGAGGCCGGGCATCTGGCGGACCTGGTGGCGGAATTCGCGGCCGGGACGGTGCGGCGGAAGAAGGACGCGGCCGCGCCCTCCTGAGGTTACGCCCGGTCTTCCCCGATCTCGGCGATCACCCGGTAGCAGCGGGCGCGGCGGGTCGTCTCGGGGGGCAGGTCGCGCATGGCCGCCATCTCGAACCGGCCGAGCAGCCCCGCGGGCGTGTCGTCCTCGTGCCGGCGCGGGATGCGACGGATCACCGCGTCGCCGCCATAGGTGGCGTAGCCGATGTCCTCGTCATGGTCGGTGAAGCCGGTTTCGGTTCCGGGGCCGGCCCAGCCCTCGGCGCGCCAGTCGGCCTCCCGCGCCTCGAGGTCGGCGGCGCCGCATTCGCCCAGGATCAGGACGAGCCGGGGCACGAGGCCGTCATCGGAAAGGGCGGAGATCACGACCGCGCCGCGGCGCAGCCCTTCACGGTAGAAGGCGCGGTCTTCGGGCGGAAGGTCCGGCAGGCGCGCCGCCTCGGCATCTGCCCCGGCGCCACCGGCATGGACCGACACCTCCTCGGGCCCGAGCCCGGCTTCCTGGCGGAGCCGGCCGGCCGCGCGCTCCGCCTCGGCACGGTTGTCGAACAGGCCGACGATCGTGACCTGCGGCATGGCGTTCATCCTCGTTCCTGGGGGGTGCCCCGTCACGGGGCGCTGCCGGTGCAACGCGCCCGGGGCGCGGGGGATCGCCGCAGGGGCCAAGATGACACCCCACCCCCCGCCCGCTATACCGGCCCCGCGATGACCTGGGTCGATGGCGTGGTCCTGGCCGTGCTGCTTCTTTCGGCAGGACTGGCCTATTTTCGCGGGATGGTCCGCGAGGTGCTGGGCGTCGGCGCCTGGGTGGGCGCGGCCATTGCCGGCCTGCTCGGCGCGCCCGCGGTGACACCGATGGTGGAGGCCTATGTCCAGCCGGACTGGCTGGCTTCCGGCGTCGCGGTGGGCGGCGTGTTCCTGGTGGTTCTGGTTGTGCTCAAGATCCTGATCCACTGGATCGCCGGACATGTGCAGCGGTCGGCCCTGGGTGGCGTGGATCGCGCCCTCGGCTTCGTCTTCGGCCTGGCGAGGGGTGCGTTCATCGTCGTGCTTGCCTATATCGTGGGCGGCCTTGCTGTGCCGGCGATGGAGCGCTGGCCGGATCCGGTGCGCGAGGCCCGCAGCCTGCCGCCGGTGGCCGACGCCGCGCGGTGGGTGGTGGAGAAGCTGCCGCCGGATTTCCGCCCGCTGCTGCCGCAGCAAGGCGCACAGCAACCGGGACTCGAGCAGATCCTGCGGCCGCCCGCGCGCAGCCGCAGCTGAAGGACCGCGATGGACGAGATGGCGAACACCTCCCCCTGGGAGGACGACAAGCCGCATGAGGAATGCGGCGTGGTCGGAATCTGGGGCAGCGCCGATGCCGCGGCGCTGGCCGCGCTCGGCCTGCACGCGCTGCAGCATCGCGGGCAGGAGGCGGCGGGCCTCGTCTCCATGGAGGAGAGCGGGATCTTCCATTCCCACAAGGGCCGCGGGCTGGTCGGCGACAATTTCGGCGATGCCGCGGTGATCGCGGGGCTGCCGGGCCGCGCCGCCGTGGGGCACAACCGCTACGCGACGACCGGCGAGACGGCGCTTCGCAACGTGCAGCCGCTCTATGCCGATTTCGAGTTCGGCGGCTTCGCGGTGGCGCACAATGGCAACCTGACCAACGCGCATACGCTGAAGCGCGCCCTGGTGCGGCGCGGCTGCCTGTTCCAGTCCACGACGGATTCCGAGGTCTTCGTCCATCTCATCGCCATCAGCCTCTACTCCACCGTGACGGACCGGCTGATCGACGCGCTGAAGCAGGTGCAGGGCGCCTACAGCCTGGTGGCGCTGCACAATGGCGCGCTCCTCGGCGCGCGCGATCCGCTCGGTGTGCGGCCGCTGGTGATCGGGCGGCTGCCGGCGGGCGGGTTCGTGCTGGCGTCCGAGACCTGCGCGCTCGACATCGTGGGCGCCGAGTTCGTGCGCGACGTGGAGCCCGGCGAGATCGTGGTGATCGACGATGCCGGGCTGCGATCCCAAAAACCCTTTGCGAAGCAGCCGAGCCGCTTCTGCATCTTCGAGTACATCTACTTCGCGCGGCCGGATTCCATCGTGGAAGGCACGCCGGTCTACGACACGCGCAAGCGCATCGGCGCGGAGCTGGCGCGGGAGAGCGGCGTCGCGGCCGACGTGATCGTGCCGGTGCCGGATTCCGGCGTGCCGGCGGCGATGGGCTACGCGGTGGAGGCCGGGCTTCCCTTTGAGCTCGGCATCATCCGCAACCACTATGTCGGGCGGACCTTCATCGAGCCGACGGACCAGATCCGCCACCTGGGCGTGAAGCTGAAGCACAGCGCCAACCGCGCGATCATCGAGGGGCGGCGCGTGGTGCTGGTGGACGATTCCATCGTGCGCGGCACGACCAGCCGGAAGATCGTGGAGATGGTGCGCGCCGCCGGCGCGACGGAAGTGCATATGCGCATCTCCTCCCCGCCCACCACGCATTCCTGCTTCTACGGCATCGACACGCCGGAGCGCAGCAAGCTGCTGGCGGCGAAGCACGACGTGGCCGAGATGGCGAAGATCATCGGCGCGGACAGCCTCGCCTTCATCTCGCTGGACGGGCTCTATCGCGCGCTCGGCCGGCCGGGGCGCGACGCGGCGAGCCCGGCCTATTGCGATGCGTGCTTCACCGGCGACTACGCCATCCCGCTGCTCGACCAGCAGGACAACGCGCAGCGCCCCGTCTCCCTGCTGGCTGCGGCGAATTCGTGATGGAACAGCCCCTGAAGGACCGTGTGGCGCTGGTCACCGGCGCCTCGCGCGGGATCGGCGCGGCGCTGGCGGTGGAGCTTGCGCGGCTCGGCGCGCAATGCGTGCTGGTGGCGCGCACCCAGGGGGGGCTGGAGGAGACGGATGACGCGATCCGCGCCGCGACCGGCCGCGGCGCGACGCTGCTGCCGATGGACCTGCAGAAGCAGGAGAAGGACCTCGACATGCTCGGGCCTTCCATCGTGGAGCGGTTCGGGCGGCTCGACATCCTGGTGCACAACGCCGGCGCGCTGAACAAGCTGACGCCGGTGGCGCATGTGGAGCCGCGCGACTGGGCGGAGGTGATGGCGGTGAACCTGACGGCCGCCTGGCGGCTGATCCGCACCTGCGATCCGCCGCTGCGGGCTTCCGATGCGGGGCGGGCGGTGTTCGTCACCACCGGGCGCGTGCTGCGGCCGAAGGCCTATTGGGGCATGTACGGCGCGGCCAAGGCGGGGATGGAGCACCTGGTGCAGACCTGGGCGCAGGAGGTGGAGAAGACGCCGCTGCGCGTGAACCTGGCTGATCCGGGCATCGTGGCCACGAAGATGCGCGCGCTGGCCTTCCCCGGGGAGGACCCGGCGACGCTGCCCACGCCCGCCGCCGTCGCGCCCGGCATCGCCGCGCTGTGCCTGCCGTCGGAGACGCGGAGCGGCGCGCGGGTGGAACTCAGCGCGACTCCGGCCTGAGCGTCCGTTCCAGGTTCTGCGAGTATCGGCTCATCGCGAAGCACAGCACGAAGTAGACGCCGGCGGCGAAGAGATAGGCCTCGGTCGGGAAGCCCAGCCAGTTCGGGTCGCCCAGCGCGGCGCGCAGCGTGGTGAAGAAGTCGAAGACGCCGATCACCACCACCAGCGTCGTGTCCTTGAACAGGCCGATGAAGGTGTTGACCTGCGCCGGGATGGTGACGGTGAGCGCCTGCGGCAGGATCACCAGGCGCATCTTCTTCCAGTAGCCGAGGCCGATCGCGTCCGCCGCCTCGTACTGGCCGCGCGGCATGGCCTGCAGGCCGCCGCGCACCACCTCCGCCATGTAGGCGGCGGTGAAGAGCGTGTAGGCGACCAGCACGCGGATCAGCCGGTCTATGGTGACGCCTTCGGGCATGAAGAGCGGCAGCATGATCGCCGCCATGAACAGCAGGCTGATCAGCGGCACGCCGCGCACGCATTCGATCACGGCCGTGCAGAACCAGCGGAGCAGCGGCAATTCGCTGCGCCGGCCCAGCGCGAGCAGTATCGCCAGCGGATAACCCAGGGCGAGGCCATAGACCGCGATGATGCCGGTGATGGTCAGCCCGCCCCATTGCCGCGTCTGCACGAAGGAGAGGCCGAAGACGCCGCCCTGCATCAGCAGCCACATCGCCGGTGCGGCGACGGCCCAGCCGAGCAGCAGCCAGCGGCCCCAGAAGCGGCGGATGGTGGAGGCGACCACCATCGCGACCAGGATCACGATCATGGTCGCCGGCCGCCAGCGTTCCTCATAGGGATAGAGGCCGAAGATCGAGAACCAGAACTTCTCGCGCACGAAGGCCCAGCAGGCGCCGCCCGCCGCGCGGCAAGTCTCGGCATTGCCGTTCCAGGTGGCGTTCGTCACGGCCCAGGCCCAGAAGGGCGGCACGGCGAAATACAGCACCGCAAGGCAGGCGAGGGTGATCGCACTGTTCACCGGGCCGGCGAAGCAGGCGCGGAGGAAGGCCGTGGCGCGCTCGGTGAAGGCGGGGCCGGCGGGGGCGGTGGTCGCGCTCATCGGATCAACGCTCCTTCAGCAGCGCGACGCGCGAATTGTACCAGTTCATCAGCGCCGAGGTCACGAGGCTGATGAGCAGGTAGACGGCCATGAAGATGCTGATCACCTCGATCGCCTGGCCGGTCTGGTTGATCGAGGTGTTGGCCACGCTGACGAGATCCGGGTAGCCGATGACGACGGCGAGCGAGCTGTTCTTCGTCAGGTTCAGGTATTGCGAGGTCAGCGGCGGGATGATGACGCGCAGCGCCTGCGGCAGGATCACGAGGCGCATGATGCGACCGGGCGGCAGGCCCAGCGCGCGGGCGGCTTCCCACTGGCCCTTGTGCACGGATTGGATGCCGGCGCGCACGATCTCCGCGATGAAGGCGGAGGTGTAGACGACGAGGCCGATCAGCAGCGCGAAGAATTCGGGCGAGAGCGAAAGCCCGCCTTCGAAGTTGAAGCCGGCGAGCTCGGGCCACTCCACGGTGGGCACGAAGCCGGCGGCCAGCGAGAGCGCGGGGAAGCCCAGCAGCATGGCGAGGCCGGGCAGCACGGTCGGGCGGCGTTCCCCGGTCGCGACCTGCCGCGCGCGCTCGCGCCGCAGCAGCAGCCACCAGCCGATCGCGCCGGCCAGCGCGGCGGCGAGGAAGGCGTAGAGGGCGGGCTCGGCGAGCAGGGCGGGGATCTTCACGCCGCGCTGTGAGAGGAAGACGCCGGGCAGCGGGTTCAGCGCCTGCCGCACGGAGGGGAGCTGCAGCAGCACCGCGTGCCAGAACACGAGTTGCAGCACGAGCGGCGTGTTGCGGATCACCTCGATGTAGCCGCCGACGAGGCCGCGCAGCAGCGGGTTCGAGGAGAGCCGTGCGAGACCGAGCAGGATGCCGAGCACGGTGCAGAGCGCGATGCCGACGATGGCGACACGCAGCGTGTTCAGCAGGCCGACCGTCAGCGCGCGGCGATAGGTGTCGGCGGGCGAGTATGCGATCGGGCTCTCGCCGATCGGGATGCCGGCGGAGCGGTCGAGGAAGCCGTAGCCGAATTGCAGGCCGCGCGCGGCCATGTTGGCCTGCGCGTTCGACCAGAACCACCAGCCGAGGCCGATCACGGCGACGAGCAGCGCGACCTGGATCAGCAGGCCGCGCGTGGAGCCGGGCAGCGGGATCAGGCCGCGGGCGGGCGGCATGGCGACGCGGGCTGTCGTGCTGCTCATGCGGCGATGTCTCGTGCGGGCGCGAAAGGGAGGGTGAGGGCGCGGCCCCCACCCCGACCCTCCCCCGCAGGGCGGGGGAGGGAGATGTCACGCGATCAGCGCGCGGGCGGCGCGTAGAGCAGGCCGCCGCGGGTCCAGATGTTGTTCATGCCGCGCTCCAGCCCGAGCGGCGTGTTGGTGCCGAGATGGCGCTCGAAGATCTCGCCGTAGTTGCCGAAGGTGCGGATGATCTGGCGGGCATAGTCGGCGCGCGCGGCGCCCAGGCTCTCGCCCATGTTGCCCTCGACGCCGAGCAGGCGGCGCACGACGGGGTTGGTGGAGGAGCCGGCGATCTGCTCGACATTCGCGCTCGTGATGCCGAGTTCCTCGGCGTCGATCAGCGCGAAGGTCGTCCAGGCCACGATGTTGGTCAGCTCCTCGTCGCCCTGGCGGATGGTGACGGCGAGCGGCTCCTTCGACAGGCGCTCGGGCAGGATCACGTGGTCGGCCGGGCGGGTCAGCAGCGTGCGCTGCGCGGCCAGCGCGGCGAAGTCGTTGGTGAAGACGTCGCAGCGGCCGCTGTCATAGGCGCGACGGATCTCGTCGAGGTCGGCGATGACCACCGGGGTGAAGCGCAGGTTGTTGGCGCGGAAGTAGTCGGCGATGTTGAGCTCGGTCGTGGTGCCGGGCTGCACGCACACCGTCGCGCCGTTCAGCTGGCGGGCGCTGGTCACGTTCAGGCGGCGCGGCACCATCAGCGCCTGGCCGTCATAGAAGGTGATGGCGGGCTGGTTGAAGCGGTTGACGTTGGTGTCGCGCGTCAGCGTCCAGGTCGTGTTGTTGGAGAGCACGTCCACCTCGCCCGCGGAGAGCGCCGGGAAGCGGCTCTGCGTGGTGACGGGCACGAACTCGACCTTGGACGGGTCGCCGAAGATGGTGATCGCGATGGCGCGGCAGATCTCGACATTGAAGCCGCCCCAGCGGCCCTGGCTGTCGGGCACGCCGAAGCCGGGGTTGGACGGGCCCTGCACGCCGCAGCGGAGCGTGCCGCGCTGCTTGATCTGGTCCAGGTCGCGCCCGGCCAGCGCCTCGTTCACGCCAAGCGTCATGAAGGCCGCCGCGGCCGCGGCGAGCATGGTGAACTTCATTGGTGTCTCCCTCGTCTCCCGGCGGCCGAAGGACGGGGCCGCGAAGCCGCGCACATCGCAGCGGCCGCGAAAAATTGCAAGGGCGCAATCTATCCTTCATGTGGACGAAATTTCCCGGTCTGCGCGCGCCCTGGGCGTCCTGCCGCTTGCGGGCGCTGCAGCCTGCCCAGGGCGCGGGCAGGGGTGGTCTAGCCGGGCCTCGCGGCCATTGCGGCCAGCAGGCCCAGCACGACGGCCAGCAGCGAAAGGCCGGCCGCGGGCCAGGGCCTGAACAGCGTCTCGAAGCGGAGGATGGCGCGGCCCAGCGCCTCGCGCGGGGCGGCACCGCGCCGCGCCAGGACGAGCAGGTCGCCCTCCGGCAGGACCGGCACGCGATCCGCGATGCGCCGCCAGGGCCAGGCGAGCGCGGCGCCGAGCAGCACCGGCGCCACGGCCGCGAGGCTCCAGATCTTGCCGGCATCCGCGCCCACGACCGGCAGCAGCAGCCATGGCAGCACGAGCGCCGCGGTGCCGAGGCCGAGCCAGGGCCCGAGCAGGCCGGGCGGCGCGCGCCCTTCGGGCTCGGCCGCCGCGGCGTCCATCACGCGGCGCACGAAATGCAGCATCAGCAGCGTGGAGCCGAAGGCCGACAGCGCGGCGCACCAGGCGGCGATCCCGGCGCCGAGCTCGTCCTTCACCGCCGCCTTGGCCAGGGCGCCGCCGGTGGGCGGCAGGCCGCCGAAGCCGAGTGCCAGCAGCAGTGCCAGCGGCAGCACCCAGCGCCGCGCGCCCGGCCCCGTCGCCAGCGCTACGCCGACGCCGAGGAACAGCGCGCCCTTCGCCAGCATGTGGTGCAGCGCGTAGAAGGCCGCGTGCAGGCCGCTCGCGCCGATGTCGAGCACGATGCCCATGCCGAGCACCGCGCCGATGACGCCCATCTGGCTGACGGTGGAATAGGCCAGCACGGTCTTCGGGTTGCGCTGCGCCAGCCCGGCCACCACGCCCCAATAGGCGGTGAGGAAGCCGAGCACGGCGAGCGCGGTGCCCCATCCGCCGGGCGCGCCGTGCTCCGGCAGGAAGCGGATCAGCCCGATCACGCCGGCCTTCACGATCGCGCCGCTCAGCACCGCGGAGGCCGGCATGGGGGCCGCGGGATGCGCCACGGGCAGCCAGACATGCAGCGGCACGAGGCCCATCTTCAGCCCGAAGCCGAGCACGAGCAGCAGCGCGGTGACGGCGCCGCCCGGACTCGCCGCGAGCGGCGGCACGACGTCGGCGATGGCGATGGATTCGCCCGGCGCGCCGACGGCGAGCAGCGCGAAGGCGAAGAGCAGCGCGATCTCGCCCAGCACGGCCAGCAGCAGATAGAGCGCGCCCGCGCGGATCGCCGCGGCCGTGCCGTCCTGCACCACCAGGCCGAAGCCGGCGAGGCTCGCCACCGCGAAGGCGAGATAGAAGCTGCCGAGATCGCCCGCGATGAAGACGCCGAGGCTGCCGGATTGCGTCAGCAGCCACCAGGCGGCGAAGCGCGGCTGGTCGCCGAGATAGGCGCGCGCATAGAGTCCCGCGGCGCTCCAGAGCAGCGCGGCGCCGCCGAGGAGCAGCGCGCCGGGCAGGTCGAGCAGCAGGGTCAGCCGCAGCCCGCCCGCATCGGCGACCAGCGGCGGCACATGACCGACCAGCAGCGCGACGATCAGCGCCGGCAGCGGCGCCGCCCAAAGCCGTTTCTGGACGTGCGCGCGCGCCGACGGCCAGGCGAGCGCAATGCACATCGCCAGCGGCATCAGGGGCGCAAGGACGAGCAAAAAGCTCATGGCGCGCCGACGCGCACGAGGCCGAGATCCTTGAGCGGGACCAGGCCGAGCAGGATCGAGGCGAGGGCGAGCGCCAGCACGCAGAGTTCCTGCGCGCGCGGCACCGGGCGTGCCTCGCAGCCCGGCGCCGGCGGCGCCAGGGCGGCCGCGACGATGCGATAGACATAGCCGCCGGTCAGCAGTCCGCCCGAGAGGATCACCAGCGACCACCACCATTGCCCGGTCTCGACCGAGGCGCGCAGCAGCAGCCATTTCGCGCCGAAGCCGCCGCTCGGCGGCAGGCCCATCAAGGAGAGGCCGCCCATCGCGAAGGCGATGACGGTGATCGGCATCACGCGGGCCGCGCCGCCGAGGGCAGCGACGCGGTCATGCCCGAGCGAGGCGGCGATCAGGCCGGCGCCCAGGAACATCGCGGCCTTGGCGAGCGCGTGGGAGACCGCCTGCAGCACGCCGCCGAGCCAGGCGCGCGAGGCCGTCTCGGCATCGCCGGCCGCGAGCAGCGGGAACATCAGGAACAGGTAGCCCATCTGGGCGACGGTGGAGTAGGCGACGAGCAGCTTCAGTCGTTCCTGCCGCAGCGCGACGACGCTGCCGATGAGGATCGCCGCGGCGCCGAGTGCCGCAAGCAGCGTGCCGCCGTTCAGCACCACCGGCGCGGGCAGCACCCAGAACCACAGCCGCAGCAGCAGCACGAAGGCGCCCTTCACGACCAGGCCAGAGAGCAGCGCGGAGGCCGCGGCGGGCGCGCCGGCATGGGCGGGCGGCAGCCAGAGATGCAGCGGGAACAGCGCCATCTTCGCGATCAGCCCCGCCGTCATCAGCGCGCCCGCGACCAGGGTCGGCGCATCGGCGCGCGTGCGCCCGGCCAGCAGCGCGATGTCGAGCGTGCCATGGGCGCCGTAGAGCAGCCCGGCGCCGAGCAGGTAGAGCACGGAGCCGATCAGCGCGAAGAGCAGGTAGCGCAGCTCCGACTTGAACTGGCTCGGCTTGCCGTCGAGGCAGGCCAGCGCCAGCGCGGTGAAGGTCAGCATCTCCAGCGCGACGAAGAGGTTGAACAGGTCGCCGCCGAGGAAGGCCGCGGCGAGCGAGGCCGCCAGCGCGGGCAGGAAGCACCAATAGGCATAGGCGGCGCGCGTCTCCTGCGCGCCGCGCGGCGTGGCGTAGGGCGCGCGGCCGAACAGCGCGACGGCGAGCAGCACGACGGCGCCCGTCAGCAGCATGGCGGCGGAAAGGCCGTCGGCGCGCAGCGCCATGCCGAGCGGCGGCTGCCAACCCCCGATCAGGTAGGCCAGCGGCGCGCCGCCGCGCTGCACCTGCAGGGCGATCGCGAAGGCGATGACCAGCCACAGCGCCAGCGCGCCGAGCGCGATGCGCTGCGCATGGCGCCCACCCGCGACGAAGGCGAGCAGCATCGCGCCCGCCGGCAGTGTCAGCGCCAGCACGAGCAGCCAGCCTTCCGGCGTTGTCGCCGTCACGAATCGGGCGCCGTCGGTTCGGGCGGATCCTCGGCGACGGTCGCGGCGCCGGTGATCTGATACAGGCGCAGCGTCAGCACCAGCGCGAGCGCGGTGGCGGCGAAGGCGACGACGAGGCCGGTGATGACCATGGCCTGCGGCACCGGATCGGCGGCGAGCCCCGCCCCCGCGCCGCGCCGCGCCACCACGCCGAACAGCAGGAAGACGCCGGCGCCGAGCAGGTTGAAGGCGATGATCTTGCGCAGCACCTCGGCCTGCGCGACGAGGCCGTAGAGCCCGATGGCGACGAGGCCGCAGGCGGCCAGCGCCAGGATGTCCGTGCCCGTCATGCGCGGCGCCGTCGCTCCGGCGGGCCGGCGATGAGGCAGGCCAGCGCGGCGGCGACGGAGAGCGTCATCGCCGCCTCGATCAGCAGGATCAGCGGCTTCGCGAAGCCGGGCGGATAGGCGAGGAAGCCCTCGGCAACCACGAAGCCCGCAAGCCCGACCGCGAGGAAGGTGAGCGGTCCGATCGCGATCATCAAGCGCAGGCGCCAGTCGGTGACGGAGGGCGGGCGGACCAGGCCGGCGATCCAGGGCAGCACCCACATCGCGGCGAGGATCGTGCCGCCCTGGAACTTGCCGCCCGGCGAATCGGCGCCGACCCAGGCGATGTAGATGCCGATGACGATGCCGACCGGCGGCAGGATGCGGGCGAGCAGGGAGAGCGGCCCGTGTTCCTCGCGCTGGAAGACCGGGCCGGGCCGCCCGCCCCAGCGATGATCCGCCGCCATGGACCACACGGCGAGCACCGCGAAGACCAGCACGATCGCCTCGAGCAGCGTGTCCAGGCCGCGATGCGCCATCAGCACGGCGGAGACGGGATTGCCGAGGCCGAGCGGCGCGGTGCCGGCCAGCGCGGCCTCCGCCAGGCTCGGCGCGGGATCGGGCAGGGACAGGACGCCATAGGCCAGCGCACCGCCGACGCTCAGCGCCAGCAGCGCGGCGAGGGCGCGCTGCGCACGGCTCGGCGTGGCGGCCGAGATCTCCGCCTCGCCGCCGCGCAGCCGGGCGACGACGTAGAGAAGGATGACGCCGGTGGCGCCGGCGCCGATCGCGGCCTCGGTCAGCGCCACATCCACGGCGCCGAGCCGAACCCAGACCAGCGTCAGCAGCAGGCCGGTGACGACGAAGCCGATCACGGCGGCGAATTGCGACCGCGCGGCGAGGGTCCAGGCCGCGGTGCCGAGCACGGCGAGCGCCAGGAGGAGATCGAGCAGGAGGCCGGCGGTCACGGCACGCCCCCCTCACCCAACCCTCTACCCCCTGAGGGGGGAGAGGGCATGGCGTGTTCGTCCCTCGCCGCCGCGGCGCCGATGAGCTGCGCGGCAGTGGCGCCGCCGATGACGACCAGCACCCAGATCAGCAGCAGCTTCAGCGCCGCGCCGAGACCCGGCGCCAGCGGCAGCAGCCCGAGCACGATCAGGCCGAGGCCGAGATTGTCCGCCTTGGTCAGCGCATGCACGCGGCTCAGCGTGTCCGGAAAGCGGATCAGCCCTGCCGTGCCGGCGACGAAGAAGAACACCCCGGCCAGCACGCAGGCCGTGCTGAAGGCGCCGACAAGAAGGCTCATCGCGGGCCGACCAGCCGCGCCGCCATGACGAAGGCAACCGAAGTGAAGGCGCCGAGCAGGGCAAGCAGCAGCGCGACGTCCAGTATGGCGCCGTCGCCATAGGCACCTGCGACCAGCAGCAGCGCCGCGATGCCGCCGGTGCACAGAAGCTGCGCGGCCATCAGCCGGTCGGCGCGGCGCGGCCCGCGCAGCACCCGCCACAGCCCGGCCAGCACGCTGAGCAGCACGACGAAGGCGGCGCCGAGCAGGATCTCCGTCATCGCGGCGTGCCCAGCGCGGCGGCCACCGTGCCCTCGGTCGCGCCGAGTTCCGCCGCATGCGGTGCGCGCGTGTCGAGTACATGCACGCGCAGCGTCGCGTCCTTGCTGTCCAGCGGCAGCGCGCCCGGCGCGAGGCTCGCGAGCAGCCGGAAGCCGTCCTGTGCGGGGCCGGGCGGCAGGCGCTGCGGCATCGCGACGACGCCGGGGGCGAGGCGCATGTCGCGCGACAATGCGCGCCGGGCGATGTCCCAGCCGGCTGCCGCGCTCTGCCGAAGCGTCTCGGCTGCCAGGCGGGCCAGCACGGCCGGCGCGATGCGCGCCGCGCCAGGCGGCAGCAGCACGAGGCTCGCGCGCGTGGCGAGCACGGCGGCAAGCAGACCGAAGGGGAGGCCGGCGGGATCGGGCCCCGCCACCACCAGCCACAGGCTGAACAGCGCCGCTCCGCGCAGCAGGGCGGCGCGACGCGGGCGCGGGGAGGGGGGCGGGGGTGGCGGCACGGCCAGCATTCTACTGATCCCGGATTGCCGCGGCGTCCAGAGACTGTGCCCCGCGTGCCCGCCTGGGCCCTTGATCCCAGCCGGCATCGCGCGCCATCTGCCCGGCGATGCGCCTGCCCGACCTCGATCTCGATCTTCTGCGCTGCTTCGTGCTGGTGGCGGAGACGCGCGGCTTCACCGCGGCGGGCGACGCGATGGGCCTCACGCAATCCGCCGTCAGCTTGCGGATCAAGCGGCTGGAGGAGGTGGTGCGGCGGCCGCTCTTCGACCGCACCACGCGGCATGTCTCCCTGACGCGGGAGGGGGAGCTGCTGCTGGGCTATGCGCGGCGGCTGCTGGCGCTGAACGACGAGGCGGTGCGCCGGCTGGCGGCGCCGCCTGTGGCGGGGCGGCTCCGGCTTGGCGTCGCCGATCATTTCGTGCCGCGCAGCCTGGCGCCGATCCTCGCCCGCTTCGCCCGCACCTATCCCGAGGTGCGGCTGGAGGTGGAGGTGGGGCGCAGCCATGAGCTGCGCGCCAAGCAGGCGGAAGGCGGGCTCGACCTGGTGCTGGGCAAGCGGCGCGACGGGGAGACGGCGGGCACGCCGATCTGGACCGAGCAGGTGGTCTGGGCCGCCGCGCCCGACTGGAGCGCGCCGGAGGACCGCCCGCTGCCGCTGGCGCTGCTGCCGGAAGGCTGCCTGTTTCGCGAACGCGCGCTGGCCGCCCTGGCGCGGGCCGGGCTCGATCACGAGACGGTCTTCACCTGCGACAGCCTGCTCGGCCTGGCGGCGGCGGCGCAGGCCGGATTCGCGCTGACGGTGCTCGGCCGCTCGGGCTTCCCGCCCGGGCTGGTGGAGATCCCGGGCCTGCCGGAACTCGGCGTGGTGGAGATGGCGGTGTTCGGCGACCCGGCGGGGCGGCACCAGGTGGTGAGCCCGCTGGTCGGCTTCATCCGGGACAGCCTGGTGAGCCCGAACCAGGAACAATCAATTTCAGGTTGAATTATAGGCATCCGTAAACCACCCTGGCACGACATGCGGTGTTCGTGTCGAGGGTGGGCGATGGCGCGCCGATGAGGGTGCAACCGGGGGGTAGGGCGCGGCGGGTGATGCTCGTCCTCGGGACGCGCCCCGAGGCCATCAAGATGCTGCCCGTGCTGGCGGCGCTGCGGGCGCGGCCGGGTTTCGCGCCTTTCCTGCTCTCCACCGGCCAGCATCGCGAGATGCTGGACCAGACCTTCGCCGCCTTCGGCGCCGCGCCGGACCAGGACCTCGGCGTCATGTCGCCGGGCCAGCCGCCGGCGGCGCTGTTCTCCCGCATCCTGCTCGGCGTGGCGGCGGTGCTGGAGCGCGAGCAGCCCGACCTGATGCTGGTGCATGGCGACACGACCACGGCGATGGCCGCGTCGCTCGCCGCCTTCTATGCGCGCATCCCGATCGGCCATGTCGAGGCCGGGATGCGCTCCTTCGACCTGGGCCGGCCCTTCCCGGAGGAGCTGAACCGCGTGGCGGTGGATGCGATGGCGACGCTGATGTTCGCGCCGACCGAGGCGGCCGCGGCCAATCTCCGGCGCGAATACAACGCGGGCGGGCGCATCATCGTCACGGGCAACACGGGCATCGACGCGCTGATGGCGATGGCGATGCGGCTGGCGTCGGATCGGGCGCTCTCGGCGCGGACCGAGGCGATGCTGCCGCCGCTCGATCCCGCGCGGCGGCTGCTGGTGGTGACCGCGCATCGGCGCGAGAGTTTCGGGCGCGCACTGGAGGGACTTTGCGCGGCGCTGGCGGCGATCGCGGCGCGTGGCGATGTCGAGATCGTCTGGCCGCTGCATTTGAACCCCGCGGCGCGCGGCCCGGCGCTGCGACGCCTGGCGGGCGTGCCGGGCGTCCACCTGATGGAGCCGCTGGATTATGCCGGGATGGTCTGGCTCATGTGCCGCGCTGCGCTGCTGCTCACCGACAGCGGCGGGCTGCAGGAGGAAGGGCCGGCGCTTGGCAAGCCGGTGCTGGTGCTGCGCGACGTGACGGAACGGCCGGAGGCGGTGGCGACGGGCGTGGCGAAGCTGGTCGGGATGGAGCCGCGCGCGATCCGGGCGGAGGTGGCGCGGCTGCTGGACGACGGCGCCGCGTATGCCGCCATGGCGCGGCATGTCTTCCCCTATGGCGACGGCACCGCGGCGGCGCGCATCGCGGAGGCGATCGCCGACTGGGCGGCGCTGCGCACGGCGCCGGCGGCGCGGAGTGCGGCATGAGCCGCATCTGCGTGCATGGGCTCGGCCATGTGGGGCTGCCGACGGCGGCACTGCTGGCGCTGGCGGGGCATCCGGTGACCGGGCGTGACATCGCGCCGGATCTCGTCGCGCGCGTGAATGCCGGGGCCTCGGGCTTCGCGGAGCCGGGGCTGGATGCGCTGCTGGCGCGCGTCATCGGCTCAGGCGCGCTGCGCGCCTCCACGCAGGCGGTGCCGGCAGATGTACACATCATCGCCGTGCCGACGCCACTCGATGCCGCGCGACGCCAGGCGGATCTCTCCGCGGTGTGGCAGGTCGCCGCCGCCATCCTGCCGCTGCTGCGCGGCGACGAGCTGGTGGTGCTGGAGAGCACGGTGCCGGTGGGCACGACGGAGGCGCTGGCCGCGCGCCTGCCCGCGGGCGTCGCCGTGGCACATGTGCCGGAACGCGTGCTGCCCGGCCGCGCGCTGACGGAGCTGGTGCAGAACGACCGTGTCGTGGGCGGCGTGGATGCCGCCGCCGCCGGGCGCGCCGCCGCGCTCTACCGCGCCTTCGTGCGCGGGCAGCTGGTGGAGACGGATGCGCGCACCGCGGAGCTGGTGAAGCTGGCGGAGAATGCGCATCGCGACGTGAACATTGCCTTCGCCAACGAAATCGCGGCGATCTGCGCGCGCGTCGGCGTGGATGCGCGCCGCGCCATCGCGCTGGCGAACCGCCATCCGCGCGTGGAGATCCTCTCGCCCGGCGCGGGGGTGGGCGGACATTGCATCCCGGTGGACCCCTGGTTCCTGGCGCAGGCGGCGCCGGACGACGCCGTGCTGATCCGCGCGGCGCGGGCGGTGAACGATGCGGTGCCGCAGCGCGTGGTCGCGCGGGTGCGCGCCGCCTGCGCGCGCTACGCCGCGCCGCGCGTGGCCTGCCTCGGCCTGGCCTACAAGCCGGATGTGGAGGATGTGCGGGAGAGCCCGGCCGTGGCGGTGGTGCAGGCGCTGCTGGCCGATGGCTTTCCGGTCAGCGTCAGCGATCCCTTCGTGAGCGAGGTGCCGAACGGTGCGGTGCTGCGCGATGCGGCGGAGGCTATCGCGGCGGCGGATGTCGTGGCCGTGCTGGTGCCGCACACGGCGTTCCGGGCGCTGGATGCGCGGCTGTTCCGCGGCAAGGCGGTGGTGGATCCGGTGGGGTTGTTGGCGGGCGGGTAAGGCGCGAGCGATGAATACGGGTGCGCTGCCCCCACCCCGGCCCTCCCCCGTGAACGGGGGAGGGAGAAGAGTCACTCCACCGTGACGCTCTTGGCTAGGTTGCGGGGCTGGTCCACGTCGGTGCCCTTCAGCACGGCCACGTGATAGGCCAGCAGCTGCACCGGGATGGCGTGCAGGATGGGCGCGGAGAAGGCGCCGACGGTCGGCAGCTCGATCACATGCTCGGCGAAGCGGCGCAGCGCCGGGGCGCCCTGCGCATCGGTGAAGGCCATCACGCGGCCGCCGCGCGCCGCGGCCTCCTGCAGGTTGCTGCAGGTCTTCTCGAAGAGCGGGCCGGACGGGCAGAGCGCGATCACCGGCACGGCGGAATCGATCAGCGCGATGGGGCCGTGCTTCATCTCGCCGGCGGCGTAGCCCTCGGCGTGGATGTAGCTGATCTCCTTCAGCTTCAGCGCGCCTTCCAGCGCGATCGGGAAGAGGCTGCCGCGCCCGAGGAACAGCACGTCGCGCGCCTTCGCGACTTCGGCGGCGAGCGCGCGGATCTCGGCGTCGCGGTCCAGGATCTCCGCCGCGAAGGAGGGCACGGAGAGCAGCGCCTGGGTCAGCCGCCCCTCATCCACCTGCGAGATCTGCTTCCGGGCGCGCCCGAAGCCGACGGCGAGGCAGGCGAGGACGGCAAGCTGCGCGGTGAAGGCCTTGGTGGAGGCGACGCCGACCTCCGGCCCCGCCACGGTCAGCAGCGCGGCGTCGGAGGACCGCGCCATCGTGCTTTCGGGCACGTTGACGATGGAGAGCACCTTCTGGCCGCCCTCCTTCAGCAGCTTCAGCGCCGCCATCGTGTCCGCCGTCTCGCCGGACTGGGAGACGAGGATCGCCGCGCCGCCCTCGGGCAGCGGCGGGTCGCGGTAGCGCAGCTCGCTGGCCACATCCGCGTCGCAGGGGATGCGGGCGAGCTTCTCGATCCAGTAGCGGCCGACATGGGCGGCGAGGAAGGCGCTGCCGCAGGCGGTCAGCGTCAGCCGCGGCACCTTCGCGGGGTCGAAGGGCAGGCGCGGCAGGCGCACTTCCAGCGTGCCGGGATCGAGATACTGGCGGAGCGTGTCGCCGAGCACCGCCGGGTGCTCGTGCAGCTCCTTCTCCATGAAGTGGCGGTAGTTGCCCTTGCCGACCGCGGCGCCGGAGACGGCGGTCTGCACCACGGCGCGCTGCACCGGCGCATCGGCGGCGTCGAAGAAATTCGCGCCTTCCTCCGTGATGACGACCCAGTCGCCCTCCTCGAGATAGGCGATGCGGCGCGTCAGGGGCGCCAGCGCAAGAGCGTCGGAGCCCAAAAACATCTCGCCCTCGCCGAAGCCGACGGCGAGCGGCGCGCCCTGGCGGGCGCCGAGCAGCAGGCGGGGGTGGCCCGCGAAGACGGCGGCGATGGCGAAGGCGCCGTGGACGCGCTTCAGCGTGGCGGCGAAGGCGGCGACGGGCGCCATCCCGCCGGCCAGGTGCTTGTCCAGCAGGCGGACGAAGGTTTCGGTGTCCGTCTCGGTCTCGAACAGGGCGCCTTCGGATTCCAGCTCGGCGCGCAACTCGGCGTGGTTCTCGATGATGCCGTTATGGACCACGGCGACGCGGCTGGTCGCGTGCGGGTGGGCGTTGCGCTCGGTCGGGGCGCCATGGGTGGCCCAGCGGGTGTGGCCGATGCCGGTGGTGCCGTTGAGCGGCGTGCGTTCCAGCACCGCGGCCAGGTTGCCGAGCTTGCCCTCCGCCCGGCGGCGGTCGATGCCGTCCGGCACCAGGGTGGCGATGCCGGCGCTGTCATAGCCCCGGTATTCCAGGCGCCGCAGCGCATCCAGCAGCAGCGGCGCCGCGGCGGCGCGGCCGATCACTCCGACGATCCCGCACATGCGGTGTGGCCTCCTTGTCCGCGCTCGGCCGCGAGGGCCTTACATTAACCGTAACGCCGCCCGGGCGGAATGCCGCGGCGCAGCAGGAACGGGTCACGACCTGTTTCCCGACCTTTCGGCCCACCCTTCGGCCCGCATGGCTGCCCGGCGCAACCATGGATTGACCAGGGCACGGCCGCGGCGCAGCCTCACATCCCTCGCCCCGCAGGAGCCCTGCCGGCATGGCTGCCGCCCCGCCGCCCGACCAGGCACAGACGGGCCGGGATGCGCGGATCATCGCGCTGATCGGCACCGGGCACTTCCTCAGTCACTTCTACATGCTCTGCCTGCCGCCCCTGTTCCTGGTGTGGCGGGACGAGTTCGACGTCTCCTATGCGCAGCTCGGTCTTGCCGTTGCGTTGATGAGCGCGGTGACGGCGGCGCTGCAGACCCCGGTGGGCTTCCTGGTGGACCGCTACGGGGCGCGCCCCTTCCTGGTCGGCGGGGTGCTGCTGATGGCGCTCTCGATCGCGGCGATGGCCTTCGCGCCGGGCTACTGGGCGATCCTGCTGCTGGCGCTGCTGTCTGGTGTCGGCAATTCGGTGATCCACCCGGCCGACTACGCGATCCTCGGCGCCTCCATCGACCGCGCGCGCATCGGGCGGGCCTTCGCCCTGCACACCTTCACCGGTAATCTCGGCTTCGCCTTCGGCCCGCCGGTGATCGCGGCGCTGCTGCTGGTGATGGACTGGCGGCCGGCGCTGCTGATCCTCGGCCTGCTCGGCGTGCCGGTGGCGGCGGCGATCCTGTGGCAGAGCCGCATCCTGCAGGACCAGGCGAAGCCCAAGGATCGCGGCGCGCAGCCGAGCGGGCGCGAATTGCTGCTGTCGCGCCCGATCCTGCTGTTCTTCGGCTTCTTCCTGCTCTCCGCCATGGCGGGCACCGCGATCCAGGCCTTCTCGATCACCGTGCTGGGCAAGCTGTGGGGCACGCCGGTCGCCGTCGCCTCGCTGGCACTGACCGGCTACATGGCCGGCGCGACGGGGGGCACGCTGGTGGGCGGCTGGTTCGCCGACCGCTACACGCGGCACTTCGCCTTCATCGTCGGGCTGACCTGCGCGGCCGCGGCGCTGCTGATGGCGCTCGGCACCGTGCCGATGCCGGACTGGCTGATCCCGCTGGTCGCGGGCGCGGCGGGGCTGGCCATGGGCGCCTCCCGCACGCCGCGCGACGTGATGCTGAAGGAAGCGGTGCCGCCGGGGCAGATGGGCAAGGTGTTCGGCTTCGTCTCCTCCGGGCTGCCGCTTGGCGGCGCGATCACGCCGGTGCCCTTCGGCTTCCTGATCGATCTCGGCCTGGCCTGGCTGGTGCTGCCCGCCGCGGCGGCGCTGCTGCTGGCCTCCCTGCTCTGCATGGGCGGCGCGGCGGAGGCCGCGCGGCGTGCCCGGCCGGTGTCGCCGCCGCTGCCGGCGGAGTAGCGCGTGGATCCGCTGGACGCGGCGCTGCGGCTGCTGGACTGGATCGGGATCGCGGCCTTCGCCGCCTCCGGTGCGCTGGTCGCCAGCCGCAAGCAGATGGATGCGGTGGGCTTCATGCTGATCGCCTGCGTCACCGGCTTCGGCGGCGGCACGCTGCGCGACCTGCTGCTGGGCCGCACGCCGCTGTTCTGGCTGGCGCGGCCGGAGCTGCTGGCCATCGCCGCGGGCGCGGCGCTGATCGTTTTCTTCACCGCGCATCTGGTGGAAAGCCGCTTCCGCGCGCTGCTCTGGGTGGATGCCGTGGGCATGGCGCTCTACGCCGTGGTGGGCGCCGAGATCGCGCTGATCGCCGGCGCCGATCCCTGGGCCGCCGTGCTGCTCGGCGTGATCACGGCGACGGCGGGCGGCATCGTCCGCGACGTGATCTGCAACGAGCTGCCGCTGATCCTGCGCCGCGAGATCTACATCACCGCCGCCGCGGCGGCGGCCGTGACCTATGTGGCGCTGCGCCTGGCGCCGCTGCCGCGCGATGTCGCGCTGGTTTCCGGCATCCTGATCGGCTTCGCGATCCGGGCCGCGGCGATCGTGAAGGGCTGGTCGCTGCCGGCCTACAAGTCGCGGCCCGCGCGGGACTATCCCGACCGCCGCTGATCAGCCGCAGCGGCCGGCGGCGTCCGGTGTTTCGAAGCCTTCGAACTCGGCCTCGTGCGAGGCTGCCTCGACCCAGAGCAGCCGTTGGGCGCCGGGCAGGATGTGCGCCTCCCCGGCGATCAGGCGGCTGCTGTCCAGCGCGGCGACGCGGCTATAGGTCAGGGACACGCCGTCCGGCCCGAGCCGCCAGGCTCGCACCGGCAGGATGCGGCAGAACAGCAGCAGGCGGACCGCCATCCGGCCTGTGCCATCCGCGCCCAGGAACAGGCGTGCGGCGCCGCCATCGCCGCGCAGCCGCGCGGTGCGGCCGATCCAGTCACGGAAGGGCGGAACCGGGAGCGGCGCGGCCTTCGCGATGCCGGGCAGGGCCAGCATCGGCACGGCCAGCACCGAACGGCGCGCGGGATGCATCATGGCGGCGCACAGTCTGCCACGTCGCGCCGGAGCGCAGCATGCTCAAAGCGTTACCAATAGTTGCAGCGCAACCACTCCGCCACGATCCGCCCGCCCCGGAGCACGTGGTAGCGGTCATGCGCCGCGGCAGTGAGGCAGGCATGGTTCGGCACCACGCGCAGGCGGGCGCCGACCGGCAGCCGGTCGAAGGGCAGGGGGGCGTCGCCGGCGGCGCGGACCTCGCCATGTTCCTGATGAACGCGCACCACCATCGCCTCGCCCGGCAGCGGCTTTCCCTCGAGGTCCAGCACGCGGCCGAATTGCCAGTCGCGCGGCGCGTTCTGGGTGCTGCGGTCCTTCGACAGCGCGAGCGCGCCCGCGTCCAGCAGCACCGTGCCGCGCGCGGGATAGCGGCCGATCACGCTGGCCAGCACCGAGACGGCGATGTCCTCCAGCGGATGGGTGCCGATCTGCGCCTGGAAGAGGTCGCCCAGCATGTAGACGCCCGCGCGCATCTCCGTGACGCCTTCGAGGTGCTTCGCATAGAGCGCCGTGGGGGAGGCGCCGGCCGAGACGATCCGCACCGCATGCCCCGCGGCGCGCAGCCGCTCCGCGGCGCGCACCACGCCGGCGCGCTCGATCTCCGCGATGGCTTCCATCTCCGCCACGCTGCGCCCGGCATAGGAATGCCCGGAATGGGAGGCGACGCCCGCCAGGCGCAGGCCGAGCGCGGCGCCGATGGCGAGCAGGTCGTCGCTCTCGGGCGCGACGCCGGCGCGGGCCTCGCCGACATCCACCTCGATCAGCGCCTCGATGGGGCCGGGATGCGCGGCGATGGCGCGGGCGGTGTCGAGGTCGTCGGTGATGACCTTCACGGCATTGCCCGCGGCGTTCAGCGCGGCGACGGCGTCGAGCTTCGCCGGCACGATCCCGACGGCGTAGATCTGGTCCCGGAAGCCGTGGTCGGCGAAATAGCGCGCTTCCGCCAGCGTGCTGACGGTGATCGGCCCCTTGCCGGGGGCGGCCATGTCCGCGACCTGGGCGTTCTTCGCGGTCTTCATGTGCGGCCGCAGGATCACGCCGGGATGCCGCGCCACCGCCGCCGCCATGCGCGCGATGTTGCGCTCGAGGATGTCGAGGTCGAGCAGCAGGCAGGGCGTGGGGAGCCCGAGAAGGTCGCTCATAGCGTGATCCCCAGCATCTCCGCGTAGCGCTGCGTGGATTTCAGGCCGGTGCCGGTCAGCACCACCACGGTCGTCTCCGCCGCGCCGATTCTTTTGTGCGTCACCAGCTTCGTGAACGCCGCCGCGGCCTGGGCGCAGGTGGGCTCGACATAGACGCCGGTGCGGGCCAGCGCGAGCGAGGCCTCCGCGATCTCGGCTTCCTCCAGCAGCACGGCGCCGCCGCCGCTTTCGCGCAGCGCCGTCAGGCATTCCGGCAGGCGCAGCGGCTGGGCGATGGCGGTGCCTTCCGCGATGGTCGGCTTCGCGGCTTCCGCCGGCAGGCCGAGCGCGGCACGGGCGATTGGGCCGCAATTCGCCGGCTGCGCCGCCCAGATGCGCGGCAGCTTCGCGATCTGCCCGGCCCGCAGCAACTCGGAAAAGCCGAGCCAGCAGCCCAGCACGTTCGACCCCGCCCCGCAGGGCACGATGACGTTGTCGGGGGCAGTGAACGAAAAATCCTCCCACAGCTCGTAGGCGAGCGTCTTGGTGCCCTCCAGGAAGAAGGGATGCCAATTGTGGCTGGCGTAGAAGATTTCGCTCGCCTTGTTCAGCGCGGCATCGGCGCAGTCCTGGCGGGAGCCGGGGATCAGCTCGATCGCCGCACCCGCGGCGCGGGACTGCACGGTCTTGGCCGGGCTGGTGCTGGCCGGGACGAAGATGGTCGCGGCCATGCCGCCGGCCGCGGCATAGGAGCTGACCGCCGCGCCGCCATTGCCCGAGGAATCCTCCAGCACGGCCGCAATGCCCTGGTCGCGCAGCAGCGACAGCATCACGGAGGCGCCGCGATCCTTGAAGCTGCCGGTCGGCATGAACCATTCGCATTTCAGCAGCGCCGTGCCGCCGGGCAGCGCCCGCTCCACCAGCGGGGTGCAGCCCTCGCCCATGCTGATCGGGGCCTTGGGGGCGAAGGGGAAGGCGGCGGCGTAGCGCCAGATGCTGCGCACGTCCCGCGCGATGTCATCGCGGGAGATTCCCTTGCGGGGCGTCAGCATCAGCGGCTCGCGGGCATCGCCGCACCAGCGCGGCGCATCGAGCGGCCAGGTGCGGCTGGTGCGGGGGTCGAGGTAGCTCTGCATGGGTGGCACTCTCCCTTGCGGGCCGCCGCCGGGCAAGCGAGGCTTCGGGCATGCCAGACCTGACAGACCCCGTCCTGAAGCTCGCCGCGGACCTCGTCGCCATCGACAGCCGCAGCTTCGTCTCCAACATCCCCGTCGCGGACCGCATCGAGCGCGAGCTCGCCGGCTTCGACCTGGAGCGGCTGGACTACGTGGACGCGAACGGCGTCGCGAAGCGCGCGCTGGTGGCGCACAGGGGGCCGAAGGGCGGCTATGCCCTCTCCGGCCACATGGACACCGTGCCGGCGACGGGGTGGGAGAGCGACCCCTGGGCGCCGCGGCTGGACGAGGCGGGGCTGCTGCACGGCCTCGGCAGCGTGGACATGAAGGGGCAGGTGGCGGCGGCCATCGTCGCCGCGCAGCAGGCGCCGACGAGCGTGCCGGTGACGCTGCTGATCACGTCGGATGAGGAGACGACCAAGGGCGGCGCCGCGCGCATTGCGAAGGAGAGCCGGCTTGCCCGGTCGCTCGGCCTCAAGGGCATCATCGTGGCGGAGCCGACGAGCCTGGCGCCGGTGCGCGGGCATCGCAGTCACATCGCCTTCATGGCGATCGCCCGCGGCGTGCAGGCGCATTCCTCCACGGGCAAGGGCGAGAACGCGAACTGGAAGCTGCTGCCCTTCCTCGCCGCAATGCGCGGCATGTTCGACCGGCTGCGCAGCGATGTGTCGCTGCAGGATGCCGACTACGAGCCGCCCTTCTCCGACTTCAACCTGGTGCTGGACAACCACGGCACGGCGCTGAACGTGACGGTGGCGAAGGCGACGGCCCACATCAAGTTCCGCTACAGCGCGAAGGTGGATCCCACGCCGGTGGTGGATACGGTGCGCGGCGCCGCGAAGGATGCCGGTCTGGAGTTGCAGGAGCAGTGGGAGGGAAGGCCGCCCGAGCTGCCGGCGGATCATCCGCTGGTGACGCTGGGGATCAGGTTGAGCGGCAAGCCGCCGCGCACGGCGCCCTACGGCACGGATGCCAGCGAGTTGCAGGCGCTGGCGCCCTGCCTGGTGCTGGGGCCGGGCGATGTGGGCCTGGCGCATACGCCGCGCGAGAGCGTGCGCGCGGCGGAACTGGTGGCGGCGGTGCCGCTGTTCGCGAAAGTGCTGGCGGCCGGCGCGGGGTAAACCGCGCCGGCCGCCGTCGGGTCAGAGGGCGAAGTCGTTGAGGACCATGTTGGTCGTGTAGCCCTGCAGCGTCACCATGAACTCGGCGCTCGCGTTGTCGCCGTCCGTGTTCACCATCACGATGGTGTCGCCGCCGGACTGGTACCACGCGACCTGGTTGTTGGCGGTGAAGATCGTGCTCTCCGTGGCAAGGAAGGTCAGGGTCCCCGGGAAGGCCGAGAAGTCCAGTATTTCGCTGCCATCGAAGTCGGTGATGATGTCGTTCGTGTCGTCAGTGGAAAGGAAGACGAAGCGATCGGTGCCACTGTTGCCGGTTGCGGTATCCGCGCCGTAGCCGCCGACGATGGTGTCATTGCCGGAGTTGCCGACGATGGAGTCGGCGCCCGAGCCGCCATAGAGGCTGTCGCCGCCATCGCCGCCCTCGATGGTATCGGCGCCGGGGCCACCGTAGACGCGGTCGTTGTCGTCGTCACCGTCCAGGCTGTCTGCGCCGTTCTGGCCGTAGATGCTGTCGGCGCCGTCGTCGCCCCGGATGGTGTCGTTGTCGTCGCCGCCGAGCAGCGCGTCGTTGCCCTCGCCGCCACGGATGCTGTCGGCGCCGGCCTCGCCATTGGCGTAGTCGTTGTCGTCGCCCGTGTTGATCCGGTCGTTGCCGTCGCCGCCGAGGACGGCATCGTTCCCGTCGCCGGTGGAGATCGTGTCGTTGCCGCCGTTGCCGTCGTAGCGCTGGGCGCCATCGTCGCTTGTGTAGGTGGTGCCGTTGTCGTTGCCCTGCGTGTAGTTGCCGCTCGGTTGGCTGGGCAGGGTGGGGCTGTCATTCGGATCGCCGGTGCCGGTGACGGGATCCGGCAGGGTCGCGACGGTCGGCGGCTCGTCCAGGCCGGCGACGTTGATCGTGACATCCACCTCGGTGCCGTCGGCGGAGACGACGGTGAACACCTCCTGCTCGGTCTGGCCGGTGCCCAGGGCCTGCGTGGCGGCGAGGGTGTTGTCGATCAGATAGGTCCAGCTGCCGTCGGCATTCACGCTGAAGGTGCCGTAGAGACCCTGGGTGTTCATCTGCTCGATGAACACCTCGTCGGCCGGGCCGTTCGCGTCGTCGATGGTCAGCAGGCCGCTGGCCGAGGCGAGCGCCGGCGTGTCTTCCTGCACGTCGCCGGTCGTGTTCCCGCCGATGACGGCCGGCGTATTGGCGGGCGCCGGGATGTCGGTGGCCAGAACGAGGTCATCGGCCGACCAGCCCACCTGGTTGCCGACCACGGAGCCGAGGGTGAGGTTCTTGGAGCCGCCCTCCTGGAAGGCGGCGAAGAAGCCGGAGGTGTCGCCGAGGAACTGGGTGACGCCGTTGAACCAGATGGTGCCGTTCACGTAGTTGATCGTCACCTTGGTGCCATGGTCCAGCGTGCCGAGGTTCAACTCGCCCGCGGAGGCATCCTGGACGAAGCCGCCCTGCAGGATGCCGTTGGTGTCCTCGATGGTGGCGCCGTCGCTGTCCACGACGACTTGCGTGCTGCCGCCGTTCAGCACCTTCACGGTGAAGGAGGCCTCCACCAGGACCTTGCCCTGCTTGATCTCGAAGTTGATGGCGTCGCCGTCGTTGAGGCGGAGCGCATTGGCCGATCCGCCACTGTCGAAGCCGCTGCCGTTGATGAAGCCGAAGCCGATGTCGTTGGAGAAGACCGCGCGATTGCCGGTCTCGGTGAAGTCGGTGCCGCCGCTGGACAGCTTGGCGGCATTCGCCTTGCCCATGCCGGTGATGGCGATCGGGTCGTCCGTCTCGTCGAGCGTGCCGGTGACGTCGATCAGGCGGCCGCCGCCGGAGCTGTCGGCAATGTTGTAGGCCTCGACGCCCTCGCCCACGCGCAGGTCGCCGGTGGTGTTCACGAAGCCTGCGGTGGCGGTGTCCACGCCATTCGAGAGGTCGATGCCGAGGGCGGTCATCTCGGCCTCGGTGCCGGTGAAGGCCAGGAACTGCTGCCACTCGCTGCCGGTGAAATCGAAGGTGCCGGTGGAGAGGGTGCGGGTGGCGAAGTCCGTGGAGCTGTCCAGCAACTCAAGTTGCGGGCCGGTGTTGCCGCCCGATTCGAATTTCACGGCACGCGTGCCGAACCAGATGTATTCGGTCGTGGAGGTGGGTTCGACGGTCATGGCCTTGCCTCGTTCTGGACCGCCGGACGGCGGGCTCCGGAACGTTAGCCTTGCGTCATTTTCTACACTACGCACCAGAAGTTGACGAATTTTGACATTGCTCGCGCATTTGGGAGTCGTGGGGAGGCGCGCTGCCGCCGCGCGAAAGCCATTTCGCCGCGAAGCAAATCAATATGCCGTGTGTTCGGGTAAAAATGCCTTGCCATTCAGGCGGTTGCTTGTCGGTTCGGACGGGCGGAACAGTAGCCGGCGCGGCACCGGGACTGCCTACGCAGGGTTGTGCGCCCCCGGGGCGAGGAGGATCTGCCCTACAATTCCTTACAATCGGCCTGTCGTTTCGTGAGGCGGTGCCGGGAGGCCTGAATCAGAGAAGGGGGGCCAGACCCCGCGGCCCATGCGCGGGAAGCGGGTTGCCGGCGGCAGCAGAAGGCAGGAACCACTGCAGCAGATGCGGCTGCGGATGGTCGCGGCCGGCGCGGGGTGAAGCGCGCCGGCCGCATCGTCGCGGTCAGACCATGAAGAGGCTGAGGCTGTCCACGGTGAAGGCGCCGGATACCGCGGCGATCTGAACGGCGTCGAAGCTGGCGCCCTCCGCATCGACCAGGTCCGCCGTGAACGCCTGCTGCGCGGTGCCGACGGTGAAGGACAGCTCCTCGACCAGCTCGCCGCCATCCACCACGCCATCGTTGTCGGCGTCGTTGAACAGGCGGACCAGGAACTCCGTGCCTGCCGCGATGTCGGCCAGCGGGTTGTTCTGCGGGTTAGAACTCACCGGGCCGCGGATCGTCAGGACACCGGCCAGGGCCGCGTCGCCGCTCAGCGTGGTAATGGTCACGCTCTCGGAGCCATTGACCCATCCGTTGCTGCCGACACCCAGGAAGAACTGGTTGCCGCTCACGCTGCCGCCGGCCACCGTCAGGTCCACGAGGCCGGAGCCGGTCACGTCCACTTCGGTGGCGGCGTAGCCGTTGCCGAAGGACACCAGGTTTTCCTTCGTCTCGCCGAGATCCCAGTAGCCGTTCTCGTTGGCGTCGATGAAGGCGGCGAAGCGGTCCGTGCCGTTCTCGGTCGGCGTGCTTTGCGTCACGCCGGACGGGCTTCCGGTGCCACCCTGCGGTTGGGTCTCGTCGTTGTTCTCCGGGGTGGCGTCCTCGGCGTCGAGGACGGTCTGGACGCGCAGATGCTCGCCGATGGCTTCCGCGATGCCAACCAGGTCCGTGATGAAGACGTCGATGTCCACGTCAGCGATCGCGAACTGCGTGTTGGCCAGCGCCTCGATCTCCACCTGGTCGAAGACGGCGCTGCCCGAGACGACATGCGTCAGCCCGCCATCGAGGTCGATCGCGAACTGGTCCACCAGCGCGCCCGTCGAGTCGAGCAGGCGCACCACCGCATCTTCTCCGGCGCGGGTGACTAGGCTGTTGGCGGAGAAGACGATCCGCGCGCTGACGCCTTCGAAGTCGGCGCCGAGGTCGAAGCGGATGAACTCGCCGTTCTGCAGGTGGTTGGTGCCACCCGCGCCCTCGTCGCCGTAGTTGCCGCCGAGGGAGCTGCCGTCATCGAGGCTCGCGCCCGCCGCGCCGGTGTCGATGCCGATGCCGAGGCTGCGGTCCAGCGTGCCGGTCTGGTGACCTTCCGGCGCGTTCGCGTCCTGCTGGCCGATGGTGACCAGGCGCAGGATGTCGAAGGGCACGTTGGTGCCGTTCAGCTCCGCCTTGTTGGTGTCGCCGTCCGCATCGCCCACCAGCGCGCCGCCGCCGCCGAAGCTGGTCGCCAGCGTCTCGAAGGCGTCGATCGAGCCGTTCTTGCCGATGTCCAGGGTCGCGTCGAGATCGGCGGTCGTGGCGTTCGAGGTGTAGCGGAAGGAGATCATCCCGTTCGCGGTGGGCAGGGGCGGGATCGTGTCCGGCTGGGTATCCGTCGCCAGCACCAGGTCATCGGCCGACCAGCCCACCTGGTTGCCGACCACGGAACCGAGCGTCAGGTTCTTCGATCCGCCAGCCTGGAAGGCGTCGAAGAAGGCGACGATGGCGCCGAGGTCGCCGGTGAAGGCGACGTCGTTGATCAGAATCGTCTCGCCGACATAGTCGATCGTCACCTTCGCCCCGTCTGCGATCATGCCGAGGTTCAGCTCGCCGAGCGAATCGTCCTGCACGAAGCCGCCCTGCAGGTTGGCGTTGGTGTCCCTGATGGTCGCGCCGTCGCTGTCGATCACGACCTGGGTGCTGCCGCCGTTCAGCACCTTCACGGTGAAGGAGGCCTGCAGCAGCTCCTTGCCCTGCCTGATCTCGAAGTTGATGGCGTCGCCGTCGTTGAGGCGGAGCGCATTGGCCGATCCGCCGCTGTCGAAGCCGCTGCCGTTGATGAAGCCGAAGCCGATGTTGTTGGAGAAGACCACGCGGTTGCCCGCATCGGCCGAATCGATGCTGGCGCTGTCGAGCCAGCCGGCATTGGCCTTGCCGAGGCCGGTGATGGCGATCGGGTCGTCGGTGTCGTCGAGCGTGTTGCTGACGTCGATGAGGCGACCGCCGCCCGAGCTGTCGGCGATGTTGTAGGCCTCGACGCCGTCGCCCACGCGGAGGTCGCCCGTGGTGTTCACGAAGCCGGCGGTGGCGGTGTCCACGCCGTCGTCCAGGTTGATGCCGAGGGCGTCGATCTGGTCCTGCGTGCCGGTGAAGGCGAGGAACTGCTGCCACTCGCTGCCGGTGAAGTCGAAGGTACCGGTGGAGAGCGTGCGGGTCGCGAAGTCGTCGGCGCTGGAGAGCAGCTCGACCTGTTCGCCGGGGAGGCCCCCGGTGACGAAGTCGACGGCTCGCGTGCCGAACCAGATGTACTGCGTCGTTGACGGCAGGGTGGATGACATGGCGCTTCTCCGGGCTCGTGCTGCGTTGCAGGCACAGAAGCTTACGAAGACGCACAGACGAGTGCCACCAACCGACAGTAGATGAAGTTTGTAGACATTCGTCAGCAAATGTCAGCGATTCGGGACGGCAGGCGCGTGGTTGGGTTCCGCGGCTGTTCCAAAGACGACTCGCGCAAAAGTTGCATCGGCCGCTGGCTGCCCGCGTGCCCGCGCCGGGCGCCCGGTTCGCGCGCCGCGGCGCGGCGGCGTTGCGCGTCAGTGCGCGACGGCGCGCGCGGCCTCCGCATAGCCGATGCGGTGCTCCGGCGGCACGGGATGCCGGCCGGCGACGCGTTCCAGCAACAGGCGCGCATCCGCCTGCAGGCCGGCGCGCATCGCGGAATCGAGGAAGAGCTGTTCCAGCACATCCTGCTGCGCGTGGCTGCCGCCCAGGCGGTGCAGCCCGCCGAGCGCGGGCCGCAGCGCCGCCACGGCATCGGCGAAGCGGCCCTGACGATGTGCCAGCGCGGCCAAGCAGGCGGGCAGCGCGGCTTCGCGCAGGATCGCGGCATGCGCGGTGTTGCCGCGCCCCGCTTCTTCCACTGCCTGCAGCAGGCGGTGCGCGGCCGCCTCGCGTCCCGTCGCGGCCAGCGCCATCATCCAGTGCGGCTGGGTGAAGGCGGAGAGCGTGTCGCCGATCCGCGCCTCCGCCTTGTCCGCCAGCTCCGTCCAGCGGTCGCCCACCGGCACGCCCTGCCGTTCCAGGCGCCACAGCATGGAGGCGGCGTTCTGCACATCGATGTAGAGGTCGGGCATCGCCTGCGTCACCGGCGAGCCATGGTCGCGGAAGCGCCGGTCGTAGAGGTTCAGCACGGCGTCGAACTCGGCGCGCTCGATGTGGAACATCGCGCGGTGCCACCACAGGTGATGCATCAGGTTGTTGCCGCCGGCCCAGTGCGGCTCCCCGGCATCGAGCCAGGCGATGCCTTCCGCGCGGCGGCCCTGCATCTCCAGCACATGCGCGACGCCATGCGTCGCCCAGAGGTCGCCGGCATCGAGCGCCACGGCCGCGCGCCCCGCATGCTCGGCGACGGTGTAGTTGCCGCATTCCTCATTGGCGAAGCAGCGGCAGGCCAGCACGCTGCCCCAGCCCGGGATGTCGGCGGACCATTGCGGCAGGATGCGCTCCACCAGGCCGAGCATGCGTTCCGGCGCGCCCATCCAGAAGGCGGTGAAGTGGTGCAGGCGGAAGGCGAGGATGTCGCGCGGATGTTCCGCGACGATCTGCTCCCAGACACCGAGCGCGGCTTCGGGCCGGCCGCCGCTCCAGGCGCGCAGCGCTTCCAGATGCGCGCGCTCCCGCGCATTCGCCGCCACTGCCTCGGCGCGCGCCAGCGCGGCCTCGGCGCGGGGGACCATCGCGCGGTCATAGGCGAGCATGGCGGAGTAGCCGGCCATCGCCTGCAGCAGCGGCGCCTGCGGATCGAGCGAGAGCGCCGCCTTCAGCCGCGCGCCGGTGTCGAAGCGGTAGCGCAGGAAGCCGTCGATCACACGGTCGAAGCCCTGCGCCGCCTCGTCCGAGGCGGCGGTCATCTCGAGGCCTTGTGCGTCCTTCGGCATGGCGTCCCCCAGCGCGAGACGCCCAGCATCGTGGCTCCGCCGTGTCGCCGCAAGCGGCGCGCGGGAGGGCGGGAATAGGGTGCGCCGCCCGTCGTTAGGCAACCAGGCGGCGCGCCGGGCCCGCCGGGAGAAGGAGACCAGGCCATGATGACGGGACGCATCCTCCGTTGCGCCACGCTCGCGCTCTGCGGCGCGCTGATGGCGCTGCCGGCGGCGGGGCCGGCGCGGGCCGATGACGACGACTGCCGCGGCGGCGGCATCAGCCGCGCGCAGGCGATCCAGATCGCCCGCAGCCTCGGCATGGTGCGCGTGCAGGAAGTGGAGTGCGACGACGACGAATGGGAGGTGGAGGGACGCGATCCCGCCGGGCGGGAGATGGAGGTGGAGATCGACCGCCGGACCGGCCGCGTCATCGAGGTGGAACGCGACTGATGCGGCCGCCCCGGGGCGCCGGAAGCCGCGTCAGCCGCGCTCGGCGGCGATCAGCGCGAGGCCTTCCGCGACGGAGACGAACTCGCCGCCGGCGGTGACGCGATGCGGCCCGAAGCGGGCCTCGAACAGCCTGCGCACGACCGGCACCAGCGAGGTGCCGCCGGTGAGGAAGACGTGGTCCACCTGCTCGGCCGACAGTCCGGAGTCGCGCAGCGCGTCGTCCAGCGCGCCGGCGATGCGCGCGAGCTCCGGCGCGATCCAGGCTTCGAAATCGGCGCGGGCGATCGGCGCCTCCAGCGCGAAATCCGCATGGGCGAAGCGGAGCACCGTGCCGTCCGCCTGCGACAGGGCGGTCTTCGCCTCCGACACGGCGCGGTAGAGGGCGTAGCCGGCCTCGTCCTCGATCAGGCGAAGCAGGTGCCGCAGCCGTTCCGGATGCTCGGCGGTGCGCGCGACCTCCGCGATGTCGCGCAGCGTCTTCGGCGCGCGCATCAGCGAGAGCTGGTGCCAGCGGGCAAAGCTGGCGTACCAGGCGGGCGGCACCGGCAGGGGCTTGCCCATCACCGTGTAGCTGCCGCCCTTGCCGAGCGCGGGCGAGACGACGCGATCGATGATCCGGTAGTCGAAGGCGTCGCCGGCGAGGCCGACGCCGGCATGGCCGAGGGCCGTGACCTTGCGCGGCGGGCCGGGCTCGAAGCGCAGCACGGAGAAGTCGCTGGTGCCGCCGCCGAAATCGGCGACGAGCACGGTCGCCGGCCCGTCGAGGCCGGCGGCGAAGCGGTGACCCGCCCCGGCCGGTTCCAGCGCCACCTCCACCTGCTCCATGCCGGCGGCGGCGAAGGCGGCGCGCAGGCGGCGCTCGCCGAGATCGCTGCCTTCCGCCTCGCCGACGAAGCGCACGGGGCGGCCGATCACGATGCGTGCGCCTTCGAGTTCCGCCTGGAACGGCGCGAGCAGCTCGCGCAGGAACAGCGCGACCAGCGCTTCCAGCGTCCAGGCGCGGCCGAGGATGCGCGTCTCGGTGAAGCTGCGCTGCGCCAGGTAGCTCTTGAGCGACATGATGAGCCGGCTCTCGAGCGGATCGTCGAGATAGGCCTCGATCGCCGCCGGCCCGGCGGCATGGCGCGCCCGCCCGCCCGCGCCGGTCCAGAAGCAGAGCACGGAGCGGAAGACGGGGCCGGTCGCGTGCTGCAGCGTCTCGCAGCGACCGTCGGGGTGCAGCATGGCGACGACGCTGTTGGTCGTGCCGAAGTCGATGCCGATGGCGGGGCGCATGCGGCGCGCCCTCAGCCGATCTCCTCCAGCAGCGCGCAGAGCGTGGCGCAGCGGGGCGCGAGCTGCTCCCACAGGATGTGCTCATGCGGCGCATGGGCGCCGGCGCCGGGGCAGCCGAGGCCGTCCAGCGTCGGCACACCCATCGCCGCCGTGAAGTTGCCGTCGGATCCGCCGCCGCGATGCTGCACCGGCAGCTCGTAGCCGTGCTGCGCCGCCAGCGCCTTGGCCTGCGCGTAGAGCGCAAGGATCTCCGGCGTCTCGGCGAAAGGCGGACGGTTCATGCCGCCGGTGATCGTCACGGCGATGCCGTCGCGCTCATAGGCGAGGCCGCGGATCGCCGCTTCCATCTTCTCGCCGAGCGG
Source organism: Falsiroseomonas bella (assembly GCF_003173615.1). Classification (GTDB taxonomy): domain Bacteria; phylum Pseudomonadota; class Alphaproteobacteria; order Acetobacterales; family Acetobacteraceae; genus Falsiroseomonas; species Falsiroseomonas bella. The sequence continues at coordinate 121,957 of NZ_QGNA01000004.1, forward strand.
AATGGTCGGCACGCGCAGGTCCACCTCGCACCAGGCCTCGGGCGAGATCACGTTCGGGCGCGTGCCGCCGCCGATCGGGGCGACATTCGTGGTGACGCCGGCGGCGAGGTCGGTCATCGCATGGATCTTCAGGATCACCTCGGCCAGCGCGACGATGGCGCTGCGCCCCTCGCTCCAGTTGCCGCCGGCATGGGCGGAGACGCCGCGCACGCGGATCTCGAAGCGGCCGACGCCCTTGCGGGCGGTCACCGCGGATCCGTTCGCGCCCGCCGGTTCCGGGATCAGCACGGCGCGCGCGCCCTTCGCGGCCTGCTCGATCGGCGCGCGGCTGGTCGGGCTGCCGACCTCCTCGTCCGGCGTCAGCAGCAGGATGATCGGGCGGCGCGTCCGGGTCTTCTGGCGCAGGATCTCGCGCACGGAATGGAAGGCCATGAAGCTGCCGGCCTTCATGTCGTAGATGCCGGGCCCATGCGCCTTCGCGCCCTCCACCCGCCACGGCATGGAGGTGGCCAGCGTGCCGTGGTCCCAGACGGTGTCGAGATGGCCGGCGACCACCACCGGCGCGCCGTTTCCGGGCGTGCGGCAGACCAGCGTGTCGCCGAAGCCGTCGCGGCCCGGCAGGCGCTCGATGGCGCCGCCCACGGCGGCGAGCTCGGCCTGGCAGCGGTCCAGCAGGCGGTTCACGGCGGCGGCATCGGTGGTCGGCGTCTCGGCCTCCACCCAGCCGCGCAACTCGGCGAGCAGGCGGTCGGAGGAGCCGATCTCGGTCTTGAGCATGGGGGTGTCCGGGCAGGGAAAGCGCGGCTTCTGGCAAGCCGGCGGCGCGGCGTAAACCCCGCCCCTTGCCGCGCCCCGACCCCCCGGCTAACCAAGCGTGTTGCAGTGCAGCGGGGCCGCGGGACAGATGAGCGAAGGCGTCTTCTACGAGGACCTGGCCGTCGGCCAGAAAGCCAGCTTCGGCAAGACCATCACCGAGGCCGACATCGTGCTGTTCGCGGCGGTGACCGGCGACACCAACCCGATGCACCTGAACGAGGAATACGCCAAGGGCACGATCTTCGGCGAGCGCATCGCCCATGGGATGCTGGCCGCGGGCCTGATCACGAAGGTGATGGGCACGCAGCTTCCCGGCCCGGGCACGATCTATCTCTCGCAGAATTTGAAGTTCCGCAGGCCCGTGCGGATCGGGGACACGGTGACCGCGACGGTCGAGATCACGGCGCTGAACCCGGAAAAGCACCGCGTGTCGCTGCGCACGATCTGCGCCGTGCGCGGCGAGCCCGTGCTGGAAGGGGAGGCGCTGGTGACGGTGCCGTCGCGCGCGGCGAAGGTCGCCAAGGAAGCCGCGGAGTGACGCCGCGCAAGCTGAAGCGCGTCTGCGTCTTCTGCGGCTCCGCGGTGGGCAGCCGGCCCGCCTATGCGGAGGCCGCGCGCGCGCTTGGGCGGGAAGTTGCGGCACGCGGCATCGGCCTCGTTTATGGCGGCGGCGCGGTGGGGTTGATGGGCATCGCTGCGGATGCCGCGCTGCAGGCGGGCGCCGAAGTGATCGGCGTGATCCCCTATGGCCTGCTGAAGCGCGAGGTCGGCCATGGCGGCGGCGTCGAGATGCACATCGTGGACACGATGCATGAGCGCAAGGCGAAGATGGCCGAGCTCTCCGACGGCTTCGTGGTTCTGCCCGGTGGCTACGGCACGCTGGAGGAGGCGGTGGAGGCGCTGACCTGGGCGCAGCTCGGCATCCAGAACAAGGGCGTGGTGTTCCTCGACGTCGAGGAGTACTGGAAGCCCTTCCTCGGTGCGCTGGACCACATGGCGACGGAAGGCTTCGTGCGCCCGACGCATCGCCCGCTGGCCATGCATGCGGCGACGCCGGGCGCGGCGCTGGATGCGCTCGCCGACTATGTCGCGCCGCCCGGCACCCAGGTCTGGCTGCGGCCGGAGCAGATGTGAGAGCCGTCGTGACGCCCTCAGGCGCCGGGCGGCCGCGCCGCGGCCTGCTGCGCAGGCCGCGATGAGTCCGGTCATCATCGAGGACTGGCGCGCGGTGCCCGAGGCGCTGCGCGGCGCGACGGTGGCGCTCGGCAATTTCGACGGCGTGCATCTCGGCCATGCGGCGGTGATCCGCGCCGCGCATGGTGCGCGCCCAGACCTCCCGCTCGGCGTGCTCACATTCGAGCCGCATCCCCGCGAGCATTTCCGGCCCGAGGACCCGCCCTTCCGCCTGACGCTGCTGCCGGCCAAGGCCGAGGCGCTTGGCGCGCTCGGCGTCTCCGTCATCTACGCGCTGCGCTTCGACGCGGCACTCGCCGCCATGCCGGCCGAGACCTTCGTGGAGCAGGTGCTGCAGCAGGGGATCGGCGCGAAGCACCTGGCCTGCGGGCCGGACTTCGCCTTCGGCCACCGCCGCGGCGGCGACACCGCCTTCCTGGCGCGGGAGGCCGAGGCGCGCGGCATCGGCCTGACCATCGTGCCGCCGGTGATGGATGACGGCGCGCAGATCTCCTCCACCCATATCCGTCGGCTGCTGCAGGACGGCTACCCGGAACGCGCCGCGCGCGACCTCGGCCGGCTCTTCGAGCTGCGCGGCGAGGTGTTTCACGGCGACAAGCTGGGCCGCGAGCTGGGCTGGCCGACCGCGAACATCCTGCTCGGCCGCCAGGTGGAGCCGGCGCGCGGCGTCTATGCGGTGACCGTCGTGCTGGCCGATGGCAGCGAGGTGCCGGGCGTCGCGAATGTCGGCCGCCGCCCGACGCTCGGCGGCGATCCGGTCACGCGGCTGGAGGCACACCTGTTCGACTGGTCGGGCGACCTGTACGGCCAGGAGATCCGCGTGCGCCTGCACGCCTTCCTCCGCCCCGACGCGACCTTCGGCGGGCTGGAGGAGCTGAAGGCCGCGATCGCCGCGGATGCGGCGGAGGCGCGGCGCGTGCTGGCCGCCGGGGACGCGCCTGGATAGCGCGCCCCGGGCGAGCCCTGCTCAGAACCGCTCGAGCAGCTTGCCGCAGCCTTCGACCTTGTCCTCGATGCCGCGGGCGCGCAGCGCGTGCCAGTAGGTCGCGGTGTTGATCGCGATCACCGGCTTGCCGAGCCACATCTCCGCCATCGCGGCCAGCTTCACCATGGACAGGTTCGTGCCGACCTGCACGATCGCATCCACGTCGTCGCCATCCAGGTATTTCATCGCGGCGACGCATTCCTCGGAGGTCGTCTCGGCGATGCCGATCCAGCTCGGCCGCTTCAGCGCGATGTCGCGCACGACGGAGAAGCCCATGTCGGTGAAGTAGCGCGCGACCTCGATGTTCATGGCCGGCCAGTAGGGCGAGAGCACCGCGATGCGCTTCACCCCGCCATACGCGTTCAGGGCGGCCGTGCAGGCATGGCTGCCGACGCTGATCTTGAGGCCGGAGAATTCCTCCACCTGCTTCACGAAGCGGTCGGCCCCCTTCGCGCCGTCGAAGAAGGTGACGGCGGACATGCCCATCACCAGGTGGTCCGGTGCGCAGGTCATCACGGACTTCACCGCGTCCAGCGTGTTTCCGGCGATCACCTCGGCGCCGGCGCGGAAGGTCTCATTGGAGATCGCATTGGCGTTCGGCGTGAAGATGCGCGCGTAGTGGTTGGTCACGCCCGCCGGGCGCATCATGTCGAAATCCGGCTGCACGATGGTGTTGGTGGACGGTCCCATCACCCCGAACTTGCACCGCCAGCCCAGCATGTCCTTGCTCATCGCAGCCCTCCTCGGCAATCGCGCGGAGGCAGCCTGCCACAACCGCGGCGCGGCGGAAGGGCTCCGCCGGCTTGCCATGAGGACTGCCAAGCTGGGAAGGCAGGGCGGACGCCACGCCCTGCCATGCCGGCCCGGCTTGCGTTACGGCCGTGCCCGACCCAGTCTGCTTCCCATTCAGGGAGAGCGAAGCAATGGCTTATCCGCTGCCGCGCCGTTCGGCATTGACCCTTGCCGCCGCGATGCTCGCGCGGCCCAGCCTTGCGCAGACCGGGGACTGGCCGAACCGGCCGATCCGCTGGGTCAACCCCGGCCCGGCCGGCGGCGCGGGCGACGTCATCTCCCGCCTGGTCGCGGACCGGCTGAGCGCACGGCTCGGCCAGCCCGTGGTGGTGGACAACCGCCCGGGCGCCGGCACCAATATCGGCATGACCATCGTCGCCCGCGCCCCGGCCGACGGCTACACGGTGGGGCTGGCGACCATCGCCGCGAACGCCGCGAACAAGTGGCTCTACCGCGAGATGGCCTTCGACCCGGAGAAGGACTTCGCCGCCGTCGGCCTGATCGCGCTGGTGCCGAACATCGTCGTGATCCCGCCCAGCGTGCCGGCGCGCAACCTGCAGGAATTCATCGCCTGGGCGAAGGCGCAGAACCGGCCGATCAACTTCGGCTCGGTCGGCGCCGGCTCCTCGCAGCATCTGGCGGGCAGCCAGTTCCAGGTGATCACCGGCCTCCAGATGCAGCACCTTCCGTATACGAACAGCGGGCAGATGAACACGGACCTCATGGAGGCCCGGATCGACATGCTGTTCCAGTCCATCTCGGCGGTGACCCAGATGGCGCAGTCCGGGCGGATGCGCCCGATCGCGGTCAGCGGCACGGCCCGCGTGGGTGCCTTCCCGGACCTGCCGACCATGCAGGAACAGGGCGTGGACATCACCTCCACGGGGTGGTTCGGCCTCTGCACCCCGGCCGGCGTGCCGGAGCCCATTCTGGCGCGGCTGGACAAGGAACTCGGCGAGATCGTGGACGACCCGGCCTTCCGCGAGCGGATCGCGGCCACGGGCTCCATCCCGCGGAAGATGGGACGGGCGGAATTCCAGGCCTTCATGAACGAGGAAAGCCTGCGCTGGCGCGACGTGATCCGCGCGGTGGGCGCGACGGCCGGGTGAGGGCGTTGGCAGGGGGCCTTGCCCCCTGCACCCCCACCAGGAGGCCTGAGGCTCCTGGACCTGCGTCCGTTTAACCCCGAAGGGGGAGGGGGCACTTCGGCACCCTCCCCCTTCGGCGCTGAAAGCGTATGTGGGGGTCCGGGGAGCTTCAAGCTCCCCGGCGGGGGGCGCGGGGGCAGCGCCCCCGCCAAAGCCCGCCCCTTGCGCCCCCGGTGCCCATCCGCTACCCACCGCTCCGCGCTGGCACCCCTGGAGGCCGGCGCTTTTCGTTCTTGCGCATAAGGAGCCTGGCGATGGTCCAGACTGTTCGGATCGAGGCCGTGGCGCGCGAGCGTGCCGGTAAGGGGGCGGCGCGCGCGACCCGGCGAGGGGGCATGGTCCCCGGTGTTGTCTATGGCGCGAAGCAGGAGGCGACGCTGATCGCCCTCGACCCGCGCGACGTGATGAAGGAACTGACCAAGGGCGGCTGGCAGTCCCACCTGTATGAGGTGGCGGTGAAGGACGGCCCGACGGAGCGCAGCATCATGCGCGACGTGCAGTTCGACCCGGTGACGGACCGCCCCGTCCATGTGGATTTCCAGCGGGTCGCGCCCGGCGCGCGTATCCGCGTCCGCGTCCCGGTGGTGTTCCTGCATGAGGACACCAGCCCGGGCCTCAAGGCCGGCGGCGTGCTGAACGTCGTCCGCCGCGAGGTCGAGGTGATGGTCGAGCCGGACAAGGTGCCGGACCACTTCGAGATCGACCTGGCCGAGGCGAAGATCGGCGACAACCTCCGCTGGTCCTCGATCAAGGACAGCTTCGGCGCCCGCCCCGGCATCGTCGGCCGCGACTTCATGGTGGCCTCGATCGCCGCCCCGAAGGTCGAGGCGGAGGCCGCCCCGGCTGCCGCCGCGGCGCCCGAGCCCGCCAAGGGCAAGGGCGGCAAGGCCGCGCCGGCCAAAGCCCCCGCGGCCGCGGCGCCCGCCAAGAAGAAGTAACCTCCGCGCCGGGAGGACGATGCGGTGCTGCTGTGGGTGGGGCTCGGCAATCCCGGGCCGGAACATGCCAGGCAGCGGCACAACATCGGCTTCATGGCGCTGGATGCGATCGTGCGGCGCCACGGCTTCTCGCCGTGGCGCAAGCGATTCAAGGGCGAGGTCGCGGAAGGCGCGCTGGGCGGCGTGAAGGTTCTGGCGCTGAAGCCGATGACCTACATGAACGCCTCGGGCGACGCCGTGCAGCAGGCGGCGTCCTTCCTGAAGATCAGGCCGGCTGACATCTGGGCCTTGCATGACGAGCTGGATCTCGCGCCGGGCAAGGTGCGGGTGAAGAAGGGTGGCGGCACCGCCGGCCACAACGGCCTGCGCGACATGCAGCGCGCGCTGGCCACGCCTGATTTCGGGCGCGTGCGCCTCGGCATCGGCCATCCCGGCCACAAGGACCGCGTGACGGGCCATGTTCTCGGCAACTTCGCCAAGGTGGACACCTGGGTGGAGCCGCTGTTGGACGCGGTTGCCGATGCCGCGCCGCTGCTGGCCGGCGGCAAGCCGGAGGAGTTCATGACGCGCGTCGCGCTGCTGACGCAGGAGACCGAGCCGCGATGAGCGAGGACGTGTTCCCCGACAGCTTCGGAGAGATGACCCACGGGCCGGGCCCCGAGGATTTCGCCAACGGCGCCGCCGCGCTCGCCGCCGGCCTGGTGCGGGAAGCGCAGGCGCTGGCGCAATCCGCCGCCGCGCTGCACGCCGCAACGGCCGCGGGGCCGGAAGGTGCTGGCGATGTGCGTCGCGCCAGGCTCGCGCTGCATGCGGGCGGCGAGGCCGCCCTGCGCGCCGCGCTCGCGCTCGATGCCGCAGCGATGCTCGGCGCGAACCAGAAGGCCGCCGAACTGGCGCCCCGCCTGGCCGAGGCCGCGAAGCGCGCGGGCCTGCCGGCGGCTACGATCGCGCCGCTGCTGCGTGCGGCGGCGCTCGATTTCCGCACCGACGACGCCGCGGCGCGCATCGCCGCCTCCACCCTTGCCGCCGAGCTCTGCGCGCGGCTTGCGGGACAGGACTGAGGACGAGTCATGGGCTTCAACTGCGGCATCGTGGGCCTGCCGAATGTCGGGAAATCCACGCTGTTCAATGCGCTGACGCAGACGGCGGCGGCGCAGGCGGCGAATTATCCCTTCTGCACGATCGAGCCGAATGTCGGCCGCGTTGCCGTACCCGACCCGCGCCTCGACGTGCTCGCGAAGATTGGCAAGTCGGCCAAGATCATCCCGACCAGCCTGGAATTCGTGGACATCGCCGGCCTGGTGCGCGGCGCATCGAAGGGCGAGGGTCTCGGCAACCAGTTCCTCGCGAACATCCGGGAGGTGGATGCGATCATCCATGTCCTGCGCTGCTTCGAGGATGGCGACATCACCCATGTCGAAGGCAGCGTGGACCCGGTGCGCGATGCCGAGACGGTCGAGACCGAGCTGATGCTCGCCGACCTCGACAGCCTGGAGAAGCGCGCGCTGGGACTGGTGAAGCGGGCCCGCGGCGGCGACAAGGAAGCGGTCGCGCAGATGGCACTGATCGAGCCGCTGAAGGCGGCGCTGGAAGCGGGCAAGCCGGCGCGCACGGCCGTGCCGAAGGGCGAGGAGACAGCGGCCGCGCGGCTGCAGCTGATGACGACGAAGCCCGTGCTCTATGTGTGCAACGTGGAGGAAGCGAGCGCCGCGACGGGCAATGCGCATTCCGCGCGCGTGCAGGCGATGGCGGCCGCGCAGGGCGCCAAGGCGGTGATCGTCTCGGCGGCGATCGAGGCGGAGATCAGCCAGATGCCCGATGCTGATCGCGGGGATTTCCTTGCTTCCCTGGGCCTCGAGGACAGCGGGCTCGATCGCATCATCCGCGCCGGCTACGAACTGCTCGGCCTGATCACCTATTTCACGGTTGGCCCGAAGGAGACGCGGGCCTGGACGATCACCAAGGGCACGAAGGCGCCGGGCGCGGCGGGCGTGATCCATGGCGATTTCGAGCGCGGCTTCATCGCGGCCGAAACCATCGCCTATGACGACTACGTGGCGCTGGGTGGCGAGGCGGGCGCGAAGGACGCCGGCAAGATGCGCGTCGAAGGCAAGGAATACGTCGTGAAGGACGGCGACGTGTTGCTGTTCCGGTTTAATGTTTGACGTGCGCTCTCCCTCTCCTGCAGGGCGAGAGAGGGTCGGGGTGAGGGTGGGTCAAGCGGCTCTGTCCTCGCGCGGAATGCGCTAAGCAGACTCCCCCGCCGCCCAGCCGCTCGACCAGGCCCATTGGAAGTTGTAGCCGCCCAGCCAGCCGGTGACGTCCACCGCCTCGCCGATCACGAACAGGCCCGGCACCGCCTTTGCCATCATCGTCCGCTGGTCGAGTGCGGCGGTGTCCACGCCGCCGGCCATCACCTCCGCCTTCGCATAGCCCTCAGTCCCGTCGGGCAGCAGGCGCCACGCCTTCAGCAGCGCGGCGAGGCGCAGCAGGTCCTTGTCGCCGATCTCCCCGATCACGCGCGCCGGCAGGTGCAGCGCGGCGAGCGACTGCGCCAGGCGTGCGGGCAGCAAATCCGCCAGCACGGTTTGCGGCTGCGCCTTCGGCCGCGCGCGCTTGCCCTCCAGCAGCAGCGCCGCGCCGTCGCGTTCCGGCAGCAGGTCGAGCGTGACCGGCTCGCCCGCCTGCCAGTAGGACGAGGCCTGCAGGATCGCGGGGCCGGAGAGGCCGCGATGGGTGAACAGCATCGCCTCGCGGAAGGCGGCGCGGCCGCAGCGCGCGATGCTGTCCAGCGCGACGCCGGCCAGCGGGCGCATCAGCGCCAGCGCCTCGCCGCCGAAGGTCAGCGGCACAAGCGCCGGCCGAGGCTCCACCACCGCCAGGCCGAAGCGGCGCGCAACATCCAGCGCGACGCCGGTCGCGCCCATCTTCGGGATGGAGAGGCCGCCGGTCGCGAGCACGAGCGAGGGCGCGGCGAAGGCGCCGCGCTGCGTCGTCACGGTGAAGCCCGTGCCATGCGCGATGTCGGCGACGCGGTGATCGAGCCTGAGGTCGACGCCGGCCGCGAGGCATTCCGCCAGCAGCATCGCCACGATCTCCCGCGCCGAGCCGTCGCAGAAGAGCTGGCCCAGTGTCTTCTCATGGAAAGCGATGCGGTGCTTGCGGACCAGGCCGATGAAGTCATGCTGCGTGTAGCGCGCCAGCGCCGAGCGCGCGAAATGCGGGTTCCGCGACAGGAAGCGCTCCGGCACGCAGCCGAGATTGGTGAAGTTGCAGCGCCCGCCGCCGCTGATCAGGATTTTTCGGCCCGGCGCGTCGCCATGCTCCAGCAGCAGCACGCGACGCCCGCGCTGGCCGGCGCGCAGCGCGCACATCATGCCCGCGGCGCCGGCGCCGATCACGACGACGTCGAAGTCATGCATGCTCAGGCGGCCGCGGCTTCCAGCCCCGCCATGTCGCGCCCCACCGCTTCCGCCACGCGGATGCCGTCCACGCCGGCGGAGAAGATGCCGCCCGCATAGCCCGCGCCCTCGCCGGCCGGATACAGGCCGAGCGTGTTGACGCTGCGGAAGCTCGCATCGCGCCGGATGCGCACGGGGGAGGAGGTGCGCGTCTCCACCCCCGTCATCACCGCATCCGCCATGTCGAAGCCCGCGATCTGCCGGCCGAAGGCGGGCAGCGCCTCCCGGATGGCGGCGACGACGAAGTCGGGCAGGCAGCGCGAGAGATCGGTCGGCGTGACGCCGGGCTTGTAGCTCGGGATCACCTCGCCGAGCTGCGTCGAGGGACGCTGCGCGAGAAAATCGCCGACGCGCTGCGCCGGCGCGCGGTACTCGCCCTCGCCCGCGATGAAGGCCGCATCCTCCCAGCGCCGCTGCAGCGCGACGCCGGCCAGCGGATCGCCGGGGAAATCAACCTCCGGCGTGATGCCGACGACGATGCCCGCATTCGCGTTGCGCTCGGCGCGCGAATACTGGCTCATGCCGTTGGTCACCACGCGCCCATCCTCGCTGGTGGCGGCGACGACGGTGCCGCCCGGGCACATGCAGAAGGAATAGACGCTGCGGCCTTCCAGCCCCTTGCCGCGGCAGTGATGCACCAGCTTGTAGTCGGCGGCGCCGAGGATCCGGTTGCCCGCGAAGGCGCCGAAGCGCGCGCGGTCGATCAGCGATTGCGGGTGCTCGATGCGCACGCCGAGGGAGAAGGGTTTCGGCTCCACATGCACGCCGCGTTGCAGCAGCGTGGCGAAGGTGTCGCGCGAGGAATGGCCGATCGCCAGCACGACGTGGTCGGTCTCGATCGTCTCGCCTGCCTCGGTGACGACGCCGCGCATGCGGCGCAGCCCGTCGCGGCCGGTCTCCACGATGAAGTCCGTCACCTTCGTGCCGAAGCGGTATTCGCCGCCCAGCGCCTCGATCTTGGCGCGCATGGACTCGACCATCTGCACCAGCCGGAAGGTGCCGATATGCGGCTTGGCGACCCACAGGATCTCCTCGGGCGCGCCGGCCTCGACGAATTCCGTCAGCACCTTCCGGCCGAGATGCTGCGGGTCCTTGATGCCCGACCAGAGCTTACCGTCGGAGAAGGTGCCGGCGCCGCCCTCGCCGAACTGCACGTTGCTCTCCGTGGTGAGCTGGCTGCGGCGCCACAGCGCCCAGGTATCCTTGGTGCGTTCCCGCACCACCTTGCCGCGCTCGAGGATGATCGGCCGGAAGCCCATCTCGGCCAGGATCAGCGCGGCGAAGATGCCGCAGGGGCCGGTGCCGATCACCACGGGCCGCTTCGGAAGCGGGGTGCGCGCCTGCGTGACATGGCGATAGGTGGTGTCCGGCGCCGGGCCGAGGGTGCGCGCCAGCACGCCGTCACGCGCATGCCGGCGAAGCAGCGCGGCCTCGTCGCGCACAGAAAAATCCAGCGTGTAGACCAGCTCGATCGCGCTGCGCTTGCGCGCATCCCAGGCGCGGCGCGCGACGGTGCAGGACAGCAGCTCGCCCGGCCGCAGGCCGAGCCGCGCGACCAGCGCGGCCTCGACCGCGCCGGGCGCATGCTCCAGCGGCAGCTTGAGTTCGGTGAGCCTCAGCATCGCCGCGCCATATGGGCTACCGCTCAGCCCTCCGCCAGCACTGCCGGCGCGATGTCCCATGCGGCACCGCCGCCCTTGGGCGGCGAGATCAGCATGGGCAGGGCGTTCGGCGTGCGGACATTCGGCTCATGGCCGAGGGCGAGGCGCAGCGCGCGGAACAGCGCGCCATGTGCCACCACCATCACCGGCGCCGGGCGCGCGAGTGCGGCGTTCACGCCGCGCACCGCGCGCTCCAGCAGGGCCTGGAAGGTTTCCGCGCCATGCGGCGTGTAGGTGCCGGCGATCCAGTCGTCGTACCAGTCGCCCATGGGCTGGCCTTCCTGGTCGCCGAAATTCACCTCGGCCAGATCCTCGTCCAGCAGCACGGGCAGGCCGAGCGGCGCCGCCACGACCTCCGCCGTGCGCTTCGCGCGCACCAGCGGCGAGGCGACGATGGTCGCCAGGCCGCTGCTGCGCATGGCATGCGCCGCGCGCTCCGCCTGCATCTCACCCACGCGGTTCAGCGGGATGTCGGTGCGGCCCTGCGAGAGGCCCTGCGCATTCCAGTCCGTCTCGCCATGGCGGAGGAACCAGAAGGGCTGGCGGAGCAGCGCGGGGATGCTCACGCCGCCAGGCCTTCCTGCGCCAGCGTGCGCTGCACGGCGGGTCGGGCCAGCATCGCCTTCAGATGCGCATCGAGATGCGGCGGCAGCGAGAGGCCGGAGCGGCGGGTCGCCCAGTATTCCACGAAGAACAGCGCCGCATCCGCCACCGAGTAGCCCGAGGGCAGCAGCCAGGTGCCGCCCGTCCAGCCCTTCTCGATCGTGTCGAAGTACTTCTGGGCGTTCTGCTTGCCGAGTTCCACCGACTTCGGGTGGTCTTCCTCGCGGAACGAAAAATTGCCGGGGCGGAACTGGCGGGTGAAGCCGTGCGGATGCACCGTGCCGCAGATGTAGTCCAGCATCTCCAGGCAACGGACCTCGCCTTCGAAGTCGGAGGGGATCAGCCCGGCCTCGGGGTTGGACTTCGCCAGCCAGAAGGCGATCACCGGGAATTCCGTCAGCACCTTGCCGTCGCCGCGGTCGAGCGCCGGCACCTTGGACTTCGGGTTCACCGCCATATACTCGGGCTTGTACTGGGCGCCGTCCTTCAGGGCGACGAGCGACAGATCATAGGGCTTGCCGATCTCCTCCAGAATCACGTGGATGCCGATCGAGCAGGCGCCCGGCGAGTAGTGGAGCTTCACGACGTACCTCCGTTGCGGATGCGCCCTTTTAGGGGGTGCGGGCCGACCGCGGCCAGCCCCCTTGGCCGCGTCGCGCGCAGGCCGCACTCTGGCGCGGGAGGACCGTTCCATGCGCATCCGTCGCCGCCATCTGCTGGGCGCCACGCCCCTGCTCGCCCTGCCGCGCCTGGCCGGCGCGCAAGCGGCGTTTCCGACGCGCGGCGTCACCATCGTGGTGCCCTTCCCGCCGGGCGGCGGCACCGACGTGCTGGCGCGCATCCTGGCGCAGCACTTCCAGGAAGCCTGGCGCCAGACCGTGGTGGTGGAGAACCGCGGCGGCGGCGCCGGGCGCATCGGGCTGCAGCAGGTGCAGCGCGCGGCGCCGGACGGCTACACGCTGATGGTCACCTCGACCGGCGGCATCATGGGCCTGGCAGGCGCCGAGCGTGCCTTCGCCGTGCGGGAGGCGCTGACGCCGGTCACGCTGATCGCCGCACCGGCCTATGTCGTGGCGATGCATCCGGGCGTTGGCGTCAAGGACGTGGCGGAGCTGATCGCGATGGCCAAGGCGCGGCCCGGGCAGCTCAGCTTCGGCAGCTCCGGCACCGGCGCGGCGAGCCACCTGGCCGCCGAGCTCTTCGCCTCCATGGCCGGGATCGAGATGCTGCACGTGCCCTATCGCGGCACCGGGCCGGCGCTGAACGACCTGATCGCCGGCCGCATCCAGCTGATGTTCGCGCCGCCCCAGACCGTCGCCGCGGCCGTGGCCGCGGGCCAGGTGAAGAACCTGGCGATGACGGCCGAGCGCCGCTCGGGCCTGCTGCCCGGCCTGCCGACGGTGGGCGAGAGCGGGCTGCCCGGCTATTCCGCCGTGGGCTGGTTCGGCCTGTTCGGGCCGCGCGGCATGCCGGCGGCCATCGCTGCGCAGATCTCGGAGGAGGCGGCGCGCGGCCTCGGCACCGCAGCGACGCGCCAGCGGCTTGCCGCGCTGGGCGCGGAGCCGGAGCCGATGACGCCCGACGCCTTCGCCGCCTACATCGACGCCGACATCGCCAAGTGGCAGCGGGTCGTCCGCGAGCGCGGCATCACCCTGGAGTAGTCACCGCATGATCCGAGTGGCCAGCTTCCTCTCGCCCGGCGATGTGCGCCCGCGGCTCGGCGCGGCGGAGGGCGAGACGCTGCGTGACCTGACCGCGGCGCATGGTCCCGACTGGGACATGGTGCGCGCGCTGCGCCTGCCGCCTGCCGAGTTGCGCGACTTCGTCGCGGCGGCCGCGCCGCGCCTGCCGCTTGCGCAGTGCCACCTGCTGCCGCCGGTGCCCGCGCCTGGCAAGATTTTCTGCGTCGGCAAGAACAGCAAGGTGCACCGGCAGGAACTGGTGCGCGAAGGCATGCTGAAGGAGGACCCGCAGGAGCCGACCGGCTTCGTGAAGCTGGTCGAGACGCTGGTGGGGGAGGGCGCGCGCGTGGTGCGGCCGGACGGCATCAGCACCTTCGACTACGAGCCGGAGCTGGCCTTCATCGTGACGCGCCGCGCGCATCGCGTGCCGCAGGAGAAGGCGCGGGAGTATGTCGGCGCGGTCACCGTGCTGAACGACCTGACGGCGCGCGAGATCCAGAAGCAGGAGGTCGTCTCCGGCACCAAGTTCTGGACCTCGAAGAACATGCCAGGCTTCTGCCCGGTCGGCCCCTTCGCCGTGCCGCTCTTCGAGATCGCCGATCCCTACGACCTGTGGTTGACCTGCGAGGTCAATGGCGAGCAGCGGTTGCGCGTCAGCACCGATGAGTACATCCACCGGATCGAGGGCATCATCGCGCACTTCACCCGCTTCATGCCCTTCGAGGCCGGGGACGTGATCGCGACCGGCGCGCCGCGCGGCACGGCCATCGGGCATCCCAATGCGGCCGACTTGTACCTCAAGCCGGGCGATGTCTGCGTCGCGGGGCTGGAGGGCCTGATGCGGCTCACCACGCGGATCGTTGCGCCGGGGGAGGCATGACGCCGCGCGGCGTGCTAGCCTGACGCCGCGCGCGAAGCGCGCAGGAGGATCCGATGCACGCCACACGTCGCCACGCCGCCCGGCTTCTCGCCGGCGCCGGGCTTGCCACACTCGCCGCGGGGCCGGCGCGCGCCGATACGAAGGCCGAGATCGACGCGGGCGTCGCCGCCGCGATGGAGCGGCTGCGCCGGATGGACAATGCGGAGCCGCTGCTGCGGGTCTCGATCGCGCAGCTGATCTTCCCGCGCATCCTGAGCGGCGGCTTCATCGTGGGCGGGCAGTACGGCGAGGGCGCGCTGCTGCGCAACGGCGAGACGGTGGCGTATTACCGGATCGCCGGCGCGTCCTTCGGCCTGCTGGCCGGCGCGCAGACCGCGGGGCTCGCCATGCTGTTCACGAAGGAGGAGGCGCTGGCCGCGCTGCAGCGGAACGACGGCTGGGAGATCGGCACGGGCCCATCGGTGGTCATGCTGGATCGCGGGCTGCAGGCCAATGTCACCTCCACCACGCTGACGGAGCCGGTCTATGCGATCAGCTTCAACCAGCAGGGCGTGATGGCGGCGTTGTCCATCAACGGCACGAAGATCACGCGCTTCACGCCGGCGTCGTAGCGGTGCTTCGCCCCCTCCCCCGCACGCGGGGGAGGGAGTTGGCACTACATCCGCCAGCGGCGGTGCTGCCACAGCCACTGGCCGGGGTGCTCGCGGATCCAGCCCTCGATCACGTCGTTGATCGCCTGGGTCGCGGCGTCCACGTCCACCTGGCCGCGCGCATCGCGCGGCAGCGTCATGGCATCGGTCAGTTCCAGGCGGAAGCGGTTGCCCGGCAGGCGGATCGCGCGGGCGCCATGCACCGGCACGTCGAAGCGCCGCGCCAGCCGCGCCAGAAGCGGGTTTGCCGTGGCCGTGCGCCCGAGGAAGCGGATCTTCGGGCCGCGGCCGAAGCGCTGGTCCACCAGCATGCCGAGATGCACGCCGGCATCCAGCACTTCCATCATCCGCACGGGCGCCGAGATGCCGGCCGGGATCAGCTCGCCCATCACGTCGCGGCGCATCGCCAAGATGTCGCGCGCGATCGCCCGGTTGTTCGGCGTGCGGTAGAGCGCGGCGGAAGCCAGCTCGTAGCGGCGCGCGGAGACAGCCGGCAGCTCCCAGTTCGCCAGATGCGCGGCGAAGAAGATCGCGCCCTTGCCGTCGTCGCGCAGCTGCACGAAGCGCGCGATGCTGTCCTCCGGGATCTCGATGCGGCCGGTGTTCGGGTGGTCGGGGTCGTAGTCGAAGATCGTGCCGAGATGGACGTATTCGCAGGCGGTGCGGCCGAGGTTGTCCCAGCTTTCGCGCAGGATGGCCTTGCGCTCGGCCTCGGTCTTCTCGGGGAAGGCGGCGGCGATGTTCTCGCGCGCGATGCGGTTGGCCGAGGTCAGCGGACCGAGCAGCCGCGCGCCGGCGCCGCCCAGGTTCGAGGCGCGGTCGGGGCCGAGCGCACGCACCAGCGCGAAGGCGCCGCGCACCAGGGCGGCGAGAGATTCGTCGGCGATCCGCGACAGTGCTGCCTTCATGCTCCACCACAGGCGGCCCGCACTTCCGGCGGGCCGAGCGCGCGAATGCGCGCCGCGCACAAACCAACCGCCCAACAGGCGCTACAGTGGCCTGCGCGTCACGCCGAAGGCGTGCCTTCGGCACGACGCCAAGCGCGCGGAGCGCGCGCCCGGCGTCTGAGGGCGCCTCAAAGAGTCACAATGATCTTGCCGAAGACGCGGCGCGATTCCAGGCGTTCCAGCCCTTCGCCGAAGCGTTCCAGCGGCACGACGGTGTCGAGCACGGGCAGGATGCCCTGCGCCATCTTCGCGACGCCGTTGGCCACGTTCTCGATACGGCAGCCGAAGCTGCCGAAGATGTGCAGCTGGCGCTGGAACAGCATCATCAGGTTGGTCTCGGCCGTGACGCCGGATGTCGAGCCGCAGGTGACGAGCCGCCCGCCCATGCGCAGCGACAGCAGCGAGGCCGCCCAGGTCGCCGCGCCGACATGCTCGAACACCACGTCCACGCCGACCTTCTTGGTGACGCGCCGCGCCACGGACGAGAAATTCTTCTCGCTGTAGTTCACGACGTGGTCGGCGCCGAGCTCCTTGGCCTTGGCGCATTTCTCGTCGTCGCCCGCCGTCGCGATCACCGTGCAGCCCAGCGCCTTCGCCGTGCGGATCGCGTAGGAGCCGATGCCCGATCCGGCGGCCTGGACCAGGATGGTCTCGCCCGGCTGCAGCCTCGCATTGTCGAACAGCATGTGCTCGACCGTGCCGACCGTGACGACGGAGCAGGCCGCGTCCTCGAAGCGGACGCCGGCGGGCACCTTCACCATGGTGCGGGCGGGCCAGTTGGCGAGCTCGCGCGCGAAGCCGTCCACGTGGAAGCCGGCGACGCCCTGCACGTTCTCGCACAGGTTGTCGCGGCCGGCGCGGCATTGCGCGCAGGTGCCGCAGGTGCGCGCGCCATAGGGCGTGGCATGGTCGCCGACGGACCAGCCCGTCACGCCCTCGCCGACGGCCACCACCTCGCCCGCGGCTTCCGCGCCGACGACGAGCGGCAGCTGGCGCTGCGCGAAGGCCATGCCGCGCCAGCCCCAGACGTCGATGTGGTTCAGCGCCACGGCGCGCACGCGGATCTGGATCTCGCCCGGGCCGGGCGGCGGCGGCGGCGCGATCTCCTCGAGCCGGAGGTCCTTGTCGCCGTGAAGTCGGAGCGCCCGCATCAGACGGCTCCGCCGATCACCAGGCAGACATTCTGCCCGCCGAAGCCGAAGCTGTTGGACAGCACGTTCTTCACCTTCGCGTCGCGCGCGACGTTGGGCACCACGTCCAGCGTGATCGCCGGATCGGGTTCCTCGTGGTTGATGGTGGGCGGCAGCACCTGGTCGCGCAGGGCCAGGACGCTGAACACTGCCTCGATCGCGCCGGCCGCGCTCAGCGTGTGGCCGATCATGGACTTGTTGGAGGAGATCGGCGGGCAGGCATCGCCGAAAACGGCGCGCATCCCCAGCGTCTCCATCTTGTCGTTCTCCGGCGTGCCGGTGCCATGCGCGTTGACGTAGTCGATCGCGCCGGGCTCCAGCCCCGCATCGGCGATGGCGTTGCGCATCGCCTTGATGATCGCCCCGCCATCCGGGTTGGAGCGCGTGCGGTGGAAGCTGTCAGATTTCTCGCCGCAGCCGCGCAGGATGCCGAGCACCTTGGCGCCGCGCGCCGTCGCATGCTCCAGGCTCTCCAGCACCAGGCAGGCGGCGCCCTCGCTCATCACGAAGCCGTCGCGCGTCTTCTCGAAGGGGCGGGCCGCCTTCGCCGGATCCTCGTTGCGGGTGGACAGCGCCGAGAGCAGGGAGAAGCGGATCAGCGCCTCCGGCTGCACCGTGCCGTCCGCGCCGATGGCGAGTGCCGCCTCGGCCTCGCCGCGGCGGATCGCCTCGACGCCGAGCTGGATCGCGGAAGCGCCGGTGGCGCAGGCGGTGGAGAGCGCGATGGGCGCGCCGCGCGTGCCGAAGCGTTCCGCCAGCTTCTCGCCGACGCTCGCGAAGGCGGCGACGCGATAGAGCGACTCCAGGCCGGTGCAGGCTTCCGTCAGCGCCGGATAGAGCGGCGGCGTCGGCGCGATCCGGGCGGCGATGCGGAAGCGGTCGGGCCATTCCGTCTCGACCGGCGGCATGCCGAGCATCAGCGGGCCGGGGAAGTCGCCGCGCTGCATGCCGGCCGTGGCCAGCGCCTCCTCCGCCGCCAGCGTGGCGTAGCGGGTGACGCGCTGCGAGGAGCACATGGCGCCCGTGTCCTCGTTCGGCAACTCGACCGTGCCGGCGATGGTGGTGCGGAGGTGATCCAGCGGGAAGCGGCTGATGCGGCGGATGCCGGAACGTCCCGCGCGCAGCGCCGCCCAGTTGTCCACCACGCCGACGCCGAGCGGCGTGACCAGGCCGATGCCGGTGACGGCGACGATCGGCCGGCCCTTGTGGTCGCGATGGGCGCTCATGGCTGGTCCCCCGCCGGGATGGCCGAGAGATGCGCGATCGCCTCACCGCGCCAGGCGGCGAAGCCGGTGACCAGGATGTCGCGCGGCGCGTCCTCGTAGCGCGCTTCCAGCGCCTCCATCGGCGCGGGGAACACGCCCTGCGAGAGGCAGAGCGCGGCGAGCGCGACATTGGCCGGGAAGGTGGCCTCCACGCCCCAGCCGAAGCGGCTTCCGGTGGCGCGCACGGCGAGGGGGCGGGTCAGCGCGCCCAGCACCTCGCGCTCCAGCACCGTCGGGATCGTGGCGCCGGTGCAGCCGGAGATGATAGGCAGGACGCCTTCGCCGAGACGTGGCGCAATGCGCGCGAAGGCCTGGCCCATGGCGGCGTGGCCCGTGTCCTCCGCGTTGCGGCGGGCCTGCGCGCTGGCGACGGTGTTGAGCCGCGCGAGGCCGCGCGCGCCGCGGGCGCGGGCATGCGCCGCGGTCTCCATCACCACGAAGCCGGACAGCGTGCCGGTGACGGCGCCCGGCGCGTCCTCCCGCGAGAAGACCGGCGCCCAGGGGCCCCGCCGCAGGAGGCTGCCAGCGTGGTAGAGCATCAGCATGTCCCAGCGCGGCGCGGAGTAGGCGCCGCCGGCGAGCGCGATGGGCGAGTTGCCTTCCGCGAGCCTGGCCGCGGCGATGCGCACCGCATCGGCGCCCGCCTGCTCCTCCCCCATGAAGGTGCGGGAGGCGCCGGTGACGCCCTGCACGATGGAGATGTTGCCCGCCAGCAGGTTGGAGAGCTGCGCCAGGAACAGCGTGGGCCGCAGGCCGCCGGCCAGCATCTCGTTCAGCTTCACCGCCGCCTCGGGCGCCGGCAGCGGCGCCAACGCGCTCAGCACCGCATCGTCCAGCGCGATGTCCCGCTCGCCGCCGCCGGCCGCGACGATCAGGTCCATGTCGCCGACCAGCCCGCGCGCCCCGGCATCGTCGATGGCGAGCCCCGCGGTGTAGGTGCCGAGGCGCTGCCAGGGCTCCATCTGCCGCTGGTCGCCCTTCTTCGGGATTTGCCTGTCGAGCTCGAGCGCGGGGCCGGGATGGATGGTGAAGGGGGCGAAGCTGCCCTCGTCCAGCGCCGCGGGGCGCGGGGCGGCCAGCGCGGCGAGATGCGCCGCACGGCCCTCGCCGGCGCTGGAGACCAGTCCGACGCCGGTGATCCAGATGTCGTTGTCGGCCATCAGCAGAATCCGGGCAGCCCGATGCGGCGGGCATTGCCGCGCATGGCGGCTTCCAGGTCGGCGGCGGGGAAGGGCAGCAGGCGGAAGCTGATCTCGGCATCCGCGACGCGCTTGCCGGCCGCCTCGATCCGCGCCTCGGTCACCGCGAAGCCCGAGCCGTCATGGCTGCGGCGGGAGATGACGGTCAGCTCTGTCCCCGGGGTGACGAAGCCGCGGAACTTCGCCTCCGACACCTTCAGCAGGAAGGGCATCTGCGCGAAGCCGTTCAGCGCCATCAGCAGCCAGCCGCCGGTCTGCGCCATGGTCTCCACCATCAGCACGCCGGGCAGGATCGGATGGCCGGGGAAATGGCCCTCGAAGACCGGGCTCTGCTCCGGCACCTGGCTGGACACGGTGATAGTGTCGGCTTCGAGCGACACCACCCGGTCCACCATCTGGAAATACTCGAGCCGCATGGCGGCGCCGGAGCCCCCCTGTAGCGGTGCGCCTCAGGCGGTGCCCTTGGCCGCGACCAGTTCCTCGATGCGCTGCGCCAGGTTGCCCATGACGAAATACTGCTCGGCGGGCGCCTTGCCGGCATTCACTTCCTGCGTCCAGGCCTCGACCGGCACCTTGATCCCGAAGGCCTTGTCGATCGCGAAGACGATGTCGAGGAAGTCCAGGCTGTCGATGCCCAGGTCGTTGATCACATGCGCCTCGGGCGTGATCTTCTCGCGCGGCACTTCGCTGTTCTCGGCAATGATGTCGGCGATGCGGTCGAAGACCGGGGAGGTCATGGGGGCGGGACTCCGGGCGGGTGCGCCGGGCGGCGCTCGTGCGCCTCTTGGCCCGATCCGGCCGGCTTGTCCAGGGCAAGGGCGGGCGGCGGCGGGGGCCGGCGCCGCCGGGCAATGCCCCTTCCATTCCGTCCGGTTTATTACCAGAGTGTCATCCAGACCGCGGCGCGCCCCCCGGAAGAGGCGCGGCGGCAAGCCGGGAGAGTTTCACCATGCGACGCCTTCTGTTGGCCACGGCGCTGGCCGCCGGGCTGCTGCCTGCCCTTGCCCCCGCCGCCCTTGGCCCCGCCCTGGCCCAGCCGGCCCGGACGCTGACCGTCGGGATGGGCGGCGTGCCGACCGGCTACGACCCGCACTACCACTCGACCAACAACAACAACGCCCAGCTTCGGCAGATCTTCAATCCGCTGATCGACCTCGACACTCAGGGCCGGCCTTTCGGCGTCCTGGCCGAATCCTGGCGCGTGGTGGACGACCTGACCTGGGAATTCCGCCTGCGCGAGGGGATCCGGTTCCACGACGGCACGCCCTTCGGGCCGGAGGACGTGGCCTTCACCGTGGCGCGAGTCCCCACCGTGCCCAACAGCCCGGGGCCCTTCACGACGCAGGTGCGCCCGATCAGCCGCGTCGAGATCGTGGATGCACGGACGGTGCGGCTGCACACCAGCGCGCCCACGCCCTTCCTGGAGCGCGACATCGCGCAGGTGATGATCCTGTCGCGCAGCATCCACGCCAATGCGCAGCTTGCCGACTTCAACGCCGGCCGCGCCCTGGTCGGGACCGGCGCCTATCGCCATGTGGCGCTCAGCCTCGGCGAGCGGCACGAGATCGCCCGCAACCCGGACTTCTGGGGTGAGCGCGCGGCGTGGGACCGCGTGGTGACGCGCTTCGTCACCAATCCCGGCGCGCGCGTCGCCGCCCTGCTGGCGGGCGACGTGGACCTGATCGACGCGGTGCCGGTCACCGACGTGCAGCGCCTCTCGGCCGATCCGCGCATCGCGCTGTTCGCGACAGACAGCAACACCACCGCCTTCATGTTCCCCGACGCGGCGCGCGACAATCCGCCGCACATCACCGACAAGCAGGGCAACCCGCTGGCGCGCAACCCGCTGGCCGACCTGCGGGTCCGCCAGGCGATCAGCCTGGCGATGCCGCGCGAGGCGATCGTGGAGCGGCTGATGCAGGGCCAGGGCTCCCCGGCGGAGCAGATCGCCTCCCGCGCGTTGCCCGACCGCGCGCAGGGCATGCCCCCGCTGCAGACCGACCTGGCCCGCGCCCGCGTGCTGCTGCGGGAGGCCGGCTATCCGGACGGGTTCCGCATGACGATCCATGGGCCGAACGGCTTCATCGTGGGCGATGCCGACATCCTGCAGGCGGTGGCGCAGGCGCTGACGCGGATCGGCATCGAGACGCGGGTGGAGGTGATCCCGCCCGCGCCCTTCTTCACGCGCGCGACGCAGCGCGAATTCTCCTTCTTCTTCTCGACCTTCACCGCCAACAGCGCCGCGGTGATGCTGCGCCAGGTGGTGATGACGCGGAACCCGGCGCAGGGCCTCGGCGCCTTCAACCGCGGGCATTATTCGAGCCCGGCGGTGGACGGGCCGCTTGCCGAGGCGCTGCGGACGATGGACGCGGAGCGGCGCGCGGCGCTGACGGCGCAGGCGATGCGCGCCGCGGTGGACGACCTCGCCGTGATCCCGCTGATGTATGTGCGGGTGAACTGGGCCGGGCTTCGGAACAAGGTGCGCTACGACGCGCACCCGTCCTGGTTCACCAACGCGCTGCTCGCTTCGCCGGCCGAGTGAGCACCGCGCGGGGAGGGCGCGCCCGCCCTCCCCCGATGGATGTCAGCCTTCCGGCTGCACGCCCGAGATGCGCACCAGCTCGCGCCAGGTGGTGCGCTGCTCCTGCATGATCTCAAGGAAGCGCGCGCGGCTGTTCGGGAAGGGCGCGTTGCCGCCGCGCGCCAGCGTCTCGGTCAGCGCCGGCGTCGCGAGCGCCGCGTTGATCGCGGCGTGCATCCGGTCGGCGATGGCGTCCGGGATGCCCTTCGGGCCGACGACGGCCGAGAAGGACGGAAGATTGTAGTCCGGCACCCCCTGTTCCTGCACCGTCGGGAATTCCGGGGCGAGCGGCCAGCGGGTGGGGTTGGTCACCGCCAGCGCCCGCACCTGCCCCGCGCGGACCGTGCCGATGATGCCGGAGAAGCTGTCGAAGACGAGCTGGATGTTGCCCGCGATCAGGTCGGCCAGCGCCGGCGCCGCACCGCGATACGGCACATGCGTCAGCTCCACGCCCGTGCGCTGCATGAACAGCACGCCGAGCATGTGGTTGGCCCCGCCCGCGCCGGCCGAGCCGTAGTTCAGCTTCCCCGGATTCGCCTTCGCGTAGGCGATCAGCTCCTGGATGTTGTTGATCGGCAGGCGGGGATGGACGCAGACCATCGCGGTGCCGGTCGCGAAGGTGGCGATGTGCGTGAAGTCGTCCACGCCCTCGTAGCCCGGATTGCGGAACAGCAGCGGCGCGCCGAGATGGCTCGACGGGCTGGACATCATGATGGTGTAGCCGTCGGGCGCGGACTGGGCGACATGCGCGGTGCCGATCGTGCCGCCGGCGCCGGCGCGGTTATCCACCACCACCGGGACGCCGAGCGCCTCCGACAGCACCTGCGCCTGCTGCCGCCCGGCGATGTCGCTGGCGCCGCCCGGCGGATAGGGCACGACGAGGCGGATCTGGCGGCTCGGCCAGGCACCCTGGGCCAGGGCCGGCGCGGCGAGTGGCGCGCTGGCGAGCGCAGGCATGGCAGCGATCAGGCTGCGGCGGCGGATCATCGTGGCAGTCTCCCTCCGGTTCGGTCGTGGATGCCCCGCGGCACCGCGCATCGCGCGGCTGCGCGCGCGCGTCGGCTAGGGCGCACTGACGGGAGCGTGAAGCAGCGATTGCCGCGAGGCAAGGAAGCATTCGCGCCGCGGCAGCGACGACCGCCCGGCGCGTGGCTGCATTTCGCGCAATACCGGGACCGCCTGCCGAAGGGCGCGGCAATCGCGCTACACCGCGCACGGAAGGCTTGACACCCGGCCCCCCTGCGCGCGGCAATCCGTTTTCGCGTCACGCCAGGGAGAGAAATCATGTCGATGCTGACCCGCCGCGCCGCCATGATCGGCGCCACCGCCTTCGGCGTCCTGCCGGTCGCCCGCCTGGCACAGGCGCAGCCCAGGCCGGATCTGCTGCGCTTCGGCCTTTCCGTCTGGCCGCCGAACCTGCAGCCCTGGCAGTCCGTGGGCCAGGCGGCGGGCATGATCAAGATGCTGATCGGGCGGCGGCTGGTCGGCTTCGACGAGAAGGGCGAGCTGCGCGGGGAGCTGGCGCGCGACTTCGGCCGCGACGCCTCGGACGGCGCCTGGGTCTTCAGGCTGGATCCGCGCGCGGTCTTCCACAACGGCGAGAAGGTGACGTCCGAGGACGTGAAGTGGACGATCGAACAGGTCGCCGGCGAACGCTCCACCGCCTACTACCGCGCGCAGATGCAGCGCATCGACCGCATCGAGACGCCCGATGCGCATACCGTGCGGCTGCACATGAAGGAACCCACGGCCACGGTGCCGCTGTGGTTCGCCAACTACAACATGCCGATCGTCTGGCGCGGGACGCGGAACATGAACGAGGCGATGGGCTGCGGGCCGTATCGCCTCGCCGCGCAGGAGCGCGGCAGCTGGATCGAGCTGCAGGCCGTGCCGAACTACTGGGTGCCGGGCCAGCCGCGGACGAAGACGATCCGCATGACGCTCGTCGCCGACGAATCGCTGCGCCTTGCGGCGCTGCAATCCGGCGACGTGGACTTCATCGAGTTCGTGCCCTGGACGGGCATGGCCGCCGTGGAGGCCGATCCACGCTTCAAGCTGGAAAGCACCATGGGGCCGTTCATGGACATCCTGTTCAACGGCACGCGCCCGCCCTTCGACAACCCGCTGGTGCGGCGCGCGGTGGCGCATGCCGTGAAGCGCGAGGACATCGTGCGCGTGGCCTTCTCGGGCCGCGGCAAGGTGCTGGAAGGCATGCCGATCGTCGAGGGCACGCCCTGGTGGGATGCC
This sequence comes from Falsiroseomonas bella, assembly GCF_003173615.1. GTDB lineage: Bacteria > Pseudomonadota > Alphaproteobacteria > Acetobacterales > Acetobacteraceae > Falsiroseomonas > Falsiroseomonas bella. Next base: position 146,196 of record NZ_QGNA01000004.1, read on the forward strand.
GAGCTCTCGCGCGGGCACAACTACGATCCCGAACGATCCAAGGCGCTGCTGGCGCAGGCCGGCCATGCGAACGGCATCAACACCACGCTGCTCACCACCGGCGCCTTTGCCATGCACAAGGACAGCGCCGAAGTGGCGCAGCAATACCTCGCTGCCGTCGGCATCCGGGCGGAGCTGCGCGTGGTGGACTGGTCCACGCGCGTCAGCCAGGGCATCCGCGGCCAGTACGACCTTGCCGTGCACGGCGTGTCGGCCGATTTCAACGACCCGGACGGGCTCACCGTGGTGCTCGACACCTCGCTCTCGGCCGCGCATGGGCGCAGCTTCGGCCTGAGCGCGCCGCGCACGACGGAGCTGCTGAACAAGGGCCGGCAGGAGTTCGACCACGCCAGGCGCGTCGAGATCTACAAGGACATGCAGCGCGCGGCGCTCGAGGAAGTGCCGGTCGTCGGGCTGGCCTGGCGCGAGCAGGGCTACGCCTTCGATCGCCGCGTGTCCGGCTTCAGGATCCTGCCCGGTGCGCTGAGCCTGTCGAGCGGCGTGAACCTGGAGTTCACGAGCGTCGGGTAGTGCTCTACGTCGCGAAGCGCATCGCCATCTCCCTGGTGCTGGTCTGGGTGGTGGCGACGGTGGTGTTCCTCGCCCTGCACATGGTGCCGGGCGACCCGGCCGAGGTGCTGCTCTCCACCGGCGGCACCTCGCCCGATCCCTATGCCGTGGCCGAGCTGCGCGAACGGCTGGGGCTCGATCGGCCCATCATGGTGCAATACGGGGAGTTCATCGCGCGCCTTGCGCGCGGCGACCTCGGCACCTCGCTGGTGGACGACTATCCGGTGGCGGAGGAGATCCTGCTGCGCCTGCCGCGCACGCTGGAGCTGATCCTGGCCGGCACGCTGATCGCCGTGAGCATCGCGCTGCCGGCGGCGACCTATGCGGCGGTGCATGCCGGCGGCGCCTTCGACCGCGCGGCGTCGGCCGTCGCGGCCATCCTGCAGGCGCTGCCGGTCTTCGTGCTCGGCACGCTGCTGATCCTGGTGCTGGCGCAATGGCTGCGCTGGATGCCGGCCGGCGGCTACGTGCCCTTCGCGCAGGATCCGGGGCGGCATCTTCTGCTGCTGCTGCTGCCCGCGGTCGCGGTGGCGAAGGGGCTTGCGGCCACCGTCTTCCGCATGGCGCGCGCGGCGGTGCTGGAACAGCTCTCCCGCGATCATGTGCGCACGGCGCGTGCCAAGGGGCTGACGCCGCGACGCGTGGTGCGGCGCCATGTGGTGCGCAACGCGATGATCCCGGTCACCACCGTGCTCGGCCTGCAGATGGGCACGCTGCTGGGCGGCACCGTGCTGGTCGAGTTCGTGTTCAACTGGCCGGGCCTGTCCACGCCGCTGCTGCGGGCGGTGGAGACGCGGGACTACCCGATGGTCGTCGGCATCGTGCTGACCGTCTCCGGCCTGTTCCTGCTGATCAACCTGGCGATGGACCTTCTCTACGCCGTGCTCGATCCGCGGATCGCACGCTCGTGACGGCCGCAGGCTGGCACGTGGCGGCCTGCGCAGCAGGCCGAGGCCGCGAAGGCGGCCCGCTAATGCGGCGAAGCCAAGGCCGCGGATGCGGCCGCCCGGCGCTTGAGGGCGCATGCAAGTGAAGCGGCTGATCCTGCCCGGCGCGATGGTCGCCTTCATCGTGCTGCTCGCCTTGCTGGCGCCGGTGCTGCCGCTGCCCGATCCGGTGCGGCAGGACGTGGCGAACCGCCTGGCCGCCTGGCTGCCCGGCAGCCCGCTTGGGCGCGACGAGTTCGGGCGCGACATCCTCTCCCGCATCATCTGGGGTGCGCGGGCCTCGCTCGCGGTCGCCTTCGCCTCCGCCGCGATAGCGTGCCTTGTCGGCACGACGCTCGGCCTGCTGGCGGGGTGGTTCCGCGGCCTGGCGGAGTTCTTCGCGGTGCGCACCGCCGATGTCGTGCTGTGCTTCCCGCCGATCCTGCTGGCGCTGCTGGTGGTGACGCTGCTCGGCCCCGGCACGGCGACGCTGATCCTGGTGCTGTCCATCCTCTACCTGCCCGGCTTCGTCCGCGTGACCTATGCCGAGGTGCTCTCCGCCCGCGGGCAGGACTATGTGGAGGCGGTGCGCGCGCTGGGCGCGCCGACGCCGCGCATCCTCTCCCGCACCGTGCTGCCGAACATCGCAGGGCCGGTGCTGGTGCAGTTCAGCCTGGCGGTCGCGGCGGCCGTGGTGGTGGAGAGCGGGCTGAGCTTCCTCGGCCTCGGCGTGGTGCCGCCCACGCCCTCCTGGGGGCTGATGATCCGCGGCGCGCGGGCGACGATGGAGCAGGCGCCGACCTACCTGCTCTATCCCTGCCTTGCGCTGACCGTCACGATCCTGGCGATGAACATGCTCTGCGACGCGCTGCGCGACGCGGTGGACCGCAAGGGCGGCACGCGCGCGCCGAAGCTGCGCGCGGTGGACCGCATCCTGCCCGGCCTGTTCCCCACGCGCGAACCAGCGCCGCTGCTGGAGGTGCAGGGGCTGACCGTGGACATCGCGACGCCGGGCGGCGCGATCCGCCCGGTGGAAGATGTGTCCTTCGCCGTGCGCGCGGGCGAAACGCTGGCCATCGTCGGTGAGAGCGGCAGCGGCAAGTCCATCACCGCGACGGCCGTGATGGGCCTGCTGCCGCCGGTCGCGCAGGTGACCGCCGGCGTCGCGCGCTTCGAGGGACGCGACCTGCTGGACCTGCCGGAGGAGGAACGCCGCAGGCTGCGCGGCGGCGCCATCGCCATGGTCTTCCAGGACCCGATGAGCAGCCTGAACCCGGTGCATCGCGTCGGCGACCAGGTGGCGGAGGCGATCCGCGCGCATCGCGACGTCTCCGCGGCGGCGGCCTCGCAGGAGGCGGTGGAGTTGCTCAAGCGCGTCGGCATCGCCGATCCCGAGCGCCGCGCGCGCGCCTATCCGCATGAGCTCTCGGGCGGCATGCGCCAGCGCGTGATGATCGCCATGGCGATCGCGAATCGCCCGCGCCTGCTGATCGCCGACGAGCCGACCACGGCGCTGGACGTGACCGTGCAGGCCGGGATCCTGGACCTGCTGGCGCAGCTGCGTCGCGAGACCGGCATGGGGGTGGTGCTGATCACCCATTCGCTCGGCGTCGTCGCGGAGACGGCGGACGAGGTGGTGGTGATGTATGCCGCGCAGGTGGTGGAGCGCGGGACGGTGGCGGAGGTCTTCGCGCGCCCGCTGCACCCTTATACGCGCGCGCTGCTTGCCGCCGTGCCGGAAGGCGATGCGGAGCCGGAGGGGATTCCCGGCGTCGTGCCGCGCCCCGATGCCTGGCCGCCGGGCTGCCGCTTCGCCCCGCGCTGCAGCTTCGCCACGCCCATCTGCGAGCGGCCGCAGGTGCTGGAGCAGGCCGGCGAACGGCTGGTGCGCTGCATCCGCTGGAAGGACCTGGCGTGATGGCGCTGGTCGTCGCGGAGAATGTCGAGAAGAGCTTCGCGCCGCGGGGTGTCTTCGCGCGCGGCAAGCCGGTGCGCGCCGTCGCCAGCGTGGATGCACAGGTGGCGCGCGGCGAGGCGCTGGGCGTGGTGGGCGAGAGCGGCAGCGGCAAGTCAACGCTCGGCCGCCTGCTGCTCGGGCTGCTGGACGTCACCGGCGGCCGGGTGCGCTTCGACGGCGCCGACCTGCCGAAGCCCGGCAGCGCCGCGTGGAAGACGCTGCGCGCGCGCATGGGGATCGTGTTCCAGGACCCCTTCGGCAGCCTCGATCCGCGGCGGAGCGTCGGCGCGCAGGTGGGCGACGGGCTGGCGATCCATCGCGGCGGCGCCGAGCCCGCGCGCATCGCCGCGCTGTTCGAGCGCGTGGGCCTCGACCCGCTGCGCATGGGCGCCTTCCCGCACGAGTTCAGCGGCGGGCAGCGCCAGCGCCTCGGCATCGCGCGCGCGCTCGCGACCGATCCGGATTTCCTGGTGGCGGACGAGCCGGTCAGCGCGCTGGATGTCTCGATCCAGGCGCAGGTGGTGAAGCTGCTGGCCGATCTGCGGCGCGACCTCGGCCTCGCGATGCTGTTCATCAGCCACGACCTGCCGGTGGTGCGGCACCTGTGTGACCGCGTGGCGGTGATGTATCTCGGCCGCGTCATGGAGGAAGGGCCTGTGCGCGAGGTCTTCGCGCGGCCGCTGCATCCCTACACCCGCGCGCTGCTCTCCGCGACACCGATGCTCGATCCGGCGAAGCGCGCGACGCGAATCCTGTTGCCCGGCGATCCGCCGAGCCCGTCCGATCCGCCAAGCGGCTGCGTGTTCCGCACGCGCTGTTCCTTCGCGCAGGCGGCCTGCGCGGAGACGGTGCCGGCCCTGCGTGCATTCGGCGGACCGGGCCAGCGCGTCGCCTGCATCCGCGCCGAAGAGATCAGTTGAGACCTGCCAGAGGAAGGCCAGAGCAATGACCGATGTTTCCCCCACCAAGGTGCGCATGGGCGAGATCACGGGCGACGAGGCCCGAGCGCTCTATCCGAAGAACCCGGTGATCCTGTTGCCGATGGGCAGCCATGAGGACCAGGGCCCGCATGCCCCGATGGGCGACTATTTCCTGGCCGAGAAGATGGCCGAGCTGATCGCGCTGAAGGCGACGGCGGAGGGCACGCGCACCGTCGTCGCGCCGGTGCTTCCCTTCGGCAAGGGCGACTATTTCGGCCCGATGATCGGCGGCATCGCGCTGTCCGCCGCCACCTTCCGCGCGGTGCTGGACGAGTTGTTCTCCGAATTGCTGCGCCACCGGCTGACGAAGCTGGTGATCATCAACGGCCATGGCGGCAACGTGAACGCGATCAACGAGGCGACGCGCGCGGTGATGCACAAGGGCGGGCCGATCATCCCCTCGCTCTATCTGTGGCGCATCGCCTATGCCGAGATGCCGAAGCTGCTGGGCGCGGAGAAGGCGAAGGCCGTCAGCAGCCACGGCGCCGATCCGCTGACCAGCCTGTGCATGCACCTGTTCCCGGAGCGGGTGCGCAAGGACCTGATCCCGGAGCCGCGCAAGGGCGGCGCCACGGCGCTCGGCCTGCCCTTCCAGGGCTGGGGCTCGCTCAGCTTCAACGGCGCCGAGGTCACCGTGCCGCACGAATACGATGTGGTCAGCCCGAACGGCTTGGGCACCGGCGATCCGCGGCTGTGCAGCGCGGAGAGCGGCAAGCTGATCGCCGACCGGCTGACGGAAATCGGCGCCGGCTTCTGCCACCACTTCGCGAAACAGTAGGGACTTTTCCCTCCCCCGCGCAGGCGGGGGAGGGAGCACGTTACAGCACCACGTCCTGGGGCGGGATCTCCTCGCCCTTGTGCACCCGCATGATGTTCCCCAGCCAGTGCATGATGGTCCGCCGCGAGTTCTCATAGGAACTGGTCGCGGTGTGCGGCGTGCAGACCACGTTGGGCATGTGCAGCAGCGGGTGGTCGGGCGGCGGCGGCTCCTGGTCGAAGACGTCCACCGCCGCGCCCGCGAGGTGGCCCGAGCGCAGCGCCTCCACCAGATCCGCTTCCACCACGATGCCGCCGCGCGCGACGTTCACGAGCAGCGCGCCGCGCTTCATCCGCGCCAGTCGCGCGGCATTGATCAACCCCGCCGTCTCCGGCGTCAGCGGGCAGTTCAAGGACAGGATGTCGCACTCCGCCAGCATCGCATCCAGCGTGCGGTACTGCACGCCGAGCGCCTGCTCCTCCGCCTCCGGCAGGCGATTGCGGTTGTTGTAGAGGATCGTGCAGTCGAAGCCGCGCAGCCGCTTCGCGACACCCTTGCCGATCGCGCCGAGGCCGAGGATGCCGACCGTCTTGCCGGAGACGAGGATCGATCGCTGCGAAACCTCGGTCTTCGGCCAGCCTCCGGCGACGGTGGCGACATGCGCCTGCACGATGCAGCGCGCGACGGCGATCATCAGCCCGACGGTCGCCTCCGCCACCGGCACCGCGTTCGAGCCGGTCGTCCGCGCAATGCGGATGCCGCGCGCGCGGCAGGCCTCGATGTCGATGTTGTCGATGCCGACGCCCCATTTGTGGAACAGCTTGATGCGCGGCGCAGCGGCCACGACATCCGCCGAGATCGGCAGGTCCCACCAGACGCCGTAATCCGCGTCCGCGACGCCGGCCTTCACGTCATCGGGGCTGCGCCCCTTGATGGCGCTGACCGAAAAGCCCTCGGGGAGCAGCGCCCTTATGTTGGCCTCCTGCTCCGCGCCGATCGGCTGCAGCATCACGATCTTCTGTGTCATGCGGTGCTCTGTCCGGTGGTGTTGGGCTCGGTGGAAAAGCGCACGCCGGCCCGCGCCAGCCCGCCGCCGAGCGCGGCGACGCTGCCATCGGCGCGCCAGCAGGCCGCGCCCGTCATGCTGCCATCGGGCTCGAAGGCGATGCCGTTGATGCCGCCGCCGATTGTTTTGACCCGCTTGATCGTGTGCCCCATCGCGGCCAGCGCGCCGGCGACTGTATCGGGGATGGCGGGCTCGAGCTCCAGCGCATTGCCCATGGTCCAGATGCGCGGCGCTTCCAGTGCCGCCTGCAGCGGCATGGCGTGGTCGATCAGGTTGAGCAGCGCCTGGAACGCGGAGGGGAAGATGCGCAGGCCCCCGGGCAGGCCGAGCGCGAAGCGCGGCGCGCCGTCCTGCAGCACGATGGTCGGCGCCATCGAGGTATAGACGCGCTTGCCCGGCGCGACCGAGAGCGCGAGGCCGGGCCGCGGGTCGAAATTGTGCATGTAGTTGTTGCAGATCAGCCCGGTGCCGGGGATAGCGATGCGCGCGCCGAACATGGCGTTGATCGTCTGCGTCGTCGCGACGATGTTCCCCGCCGCATCGGCGACCGTCACATGCGTGGTGCAGTTGGATTCCGCGAGTGTCGGGTCCGCTTCCCAGGACCGGGCGCGCTTCATGTCCAGCAGGGCACGGCGGCGTTCGGCGTAGTCCTTGCTGGTGAGCATGGCCACCGGCACGCGCACGAAGTCGGGATCGGCGGTCGCCACCGCGCGGTCGGCGAAGGCCATCTTCAGCACCTCCGCCACCAGGTGCAGCGCCTCCGTGGTGCCGAAGCCGAGCCCGGCGACGTCCATCGCCTCCAGCACGTTCAGCATCTGCGCCACATGCACGCCGGCGGAGGCCGGGGGCGGCGGGCCGAACACGTCGAAGCCGCGATAGGTGCCGCGGATCGGCGCGCGTTCCAGCGTGCGCACGCGGGCGAGATCCTCGACCGTCACGATCCCGTCCTGCCGCGCGAGGTGCTCCGCCATCAGCCGCCCGAGCGCGCCGCCATGCAGCAGGTCCGGCCCCTCCTGCGCCACGGCGCGCAGCGTCTCGGCATAGGCCCCCTGCACCAGCTTCGCGCCGGCCGGCAGGCGATCGCCGCCGGGGAGGAAGCGCGCGGCGAGATCGGCATCGCGCGCGAGGTCCGCGGCGGCGTCCGCGATGCAGTCGGAGAGATAGGGCGTGACGCGGAAGCCGCGCGCGGCGAGCCGGATCGCCGGCTCCATCACATCGGCCAGCGGCCAGGTGCCGTGCCGCGCCAGGGCGTGCGCCCAGCCGCGCAGCGCCGCCGGCACGGCGACCGCGAGCGCGCCGACGGCGTTGCGCTTGCCCTCCGTCTCCCGCTCCTCGGGCGGCGAGCCAGGGATCGGGCGATACATGTCGGGCGTGGCCGCGGCGGGGGCGGCGGAAAGACCGTCCAGCACCTCATGCGCGCCGTCCGCCATGCGGATGTGGCAGACGCCGCCGCCGGTGAGGCCGACCATCATCGGCTCCACAACCGTCAGCGCGAAAAGCGTGGCGATGGCGGCGTCCACGGCGTTGCCGCCGGCCAGCAGCACCTCGGCGCCCGCGGCGCTGGCGAGCGGATGGTTGCTGCACACGACGCCGCGCGCGCCGCGCGCCGGCTGCTTCTCGAGCGTTAGGGGAAAACCGTTGCGGCCGACCAGGGCTGTGGGCAAGGCGCGCTCCTTCGCTGCAGGGGCAGTTTGGGCGCAGGCGCCGGGCGCGGGAAGGGGGGCGGGTTGAGCCGCGGCGCCGGCGGCGCCATCTGGCGGGAAGCCGGTGCCGGGAAGCCCAGATGCCAGTCTCGCCAGCCTACCAGCCTTCGACGCGCCACGCCGATCTCGGCGACGATTTTTTTGATCCTGTCGCCGCCGCGCGCTTTCCGCAGCACATCCTGCGCTGGCGCAACCGGCGCTGGGATCGACGCGTCGGCCTGGATGCACTGACGGATGAGGAGTGGACCGCACACTTCGGAAAATTCGAGCCGTTGCCCGGCAGCTTCGACACGCCGCTGGCGCTGCGCTACCACGGCCACCAGTTCCGCTCCTACAACCCAGATCTCGGCGACGGGCGCGGCTTCCTCTTCGCGCAGCTGCACGATCTGCGGGATGGGCGGCTGCTCGATCTCGGCACCAAGGGCAGCGGCCGCACGCCCTATCATCGCGGCGCCGATGGAAGGCTCACGCTGAAGGGCGGCGTGCGCGAGGTGCTCGCGACCGAGATGCTCGAGGCGCAGGGCGTCTACACCTCGAAATCCTTCAGTCTGGTCGAGACCGGAGAGGCGCTGCAGCGCAACGACGAGCCCTCGCCCACGCGGGCCGCGGTGCTGGTGCGGCTCAGCCATTCCCACATCCGCATCGGCACCTTCCAGCGCTTCGCCTATCACAAGGACAACGACGCCATCGCGCGCCTCGTCGCGCATTGCTGCGCGCACTACATCCCGGAAGCGCGGCGCGAGGATCCGGGCGCGCAGGTGGTCGCCTTTTTCGAGGCGGTGACGCGCCGCGTGGCGCGGATGGGCGCGCAATGGATGGCGGCCGGGTTCGTGCATGGCGTGCTGAACACGGACAACACCAACATCACCGGCGAGAGCTTCGACTACGGCCCCTGGCGCTGGGCGCCGACCTACAAGCCGGACTTCACCGCGGCCTATTTCGACTATGGCGGCCTCTACGCCCTGGCGCGCCAGCCGGAGGCGCTGCTTTGGAACCTGGCGCGGCTCGGCGGCTGCCTGCTGCCGCTGGCCGAGGAGGCACCGCTGCAGGCGGCGCTCGAAGGCTTCGAGGACGCGCTGCATGCGGAATTCCGCGCCAAGGTGCTGTGGCGGCTGGGGCTGGCTTCCGCCGGCGAGGAGCGGGACGCGGCGCTGGTGCGCACGCTGTATCAGTTCCTGCTCGACAGCCAGGCGCCGCTGGACCGGGTGTTCTTCGACTGGCGCGGCGGCGGGCTGAGCGCGGATCGCGCCGCGCGCAGCCCCCTCGCGGCAACCTATGGCGAGGAGGCCTTCGCGCCGCTGCGTGCGCTGCTGCTGGACCACCCCGCGACGCCCGATGCCAATCTCGACCACCCCTATTTCGCCGATCGGATGGAGCCCTGCTCCATGCTGATCGACGAGGTCGAGGCGATCTGGGCGCCGATCGCCGAGGCCGATGACTGGTCGCGCTTCCACGCCAAGATCGCGGATATCGCGCTGATGGCGGAGGCGATGGGCAGCACCACCCTGCCGCCCTGACCGGAACGGCCGAGCCATGGCCGCGTTGGCGCCGCCATGCGGGTGGCCGATCTGATGACGCGGGAAGTGGAGTTCGTCGCGCCCGAGGCGCCGGTGCGCGCCGCGGCCGAGTTGATGGGCGAGCTCGATGTCGGCGCGCTGCCGGTCGGCGGCCCTTCCGACCTGCGCGGCATCGTCACCGACCGGGACCTGCTCTACCGCGTCGTCGCGCGCGGGCTGGATGCCTCGCGCGTGCGCGTGGCGGAGGTGCTCTCCAGCCCCGTCGTCACCTGCCGCGAGGAGGATGCGCTGCAGGCCGCGCTGGACCGCATGGCGGCCCACCATTTGCGGCGCCTGCCGGTGGTGGATGCGGGCGGGCGCGTCGTCGGCTGGATCACGCTGTCGGACCTTGCGCGGGCGATGCTGCTGGAAAGCGAGGCGCTGCAGCGCGCGCTCGCCGCGCTGACCGAGGCGGAGGGCGGGGTCAGCGGCGCGCCAGCCCCGCGGTGAGCGTTGCGGGCAGCGCGAAGCGCGCCGCCAGCCAATTGAGGAACAGCCGCTGCGCCGGCACGCGCCGCTCCAGCACCAGCGCCGCCGCGGCATAGCCATGCGCGCTGAGGCCCGCGGCTTCCAGCGCACCCAGGAGCGCGATCAGGTCCGGCGGGTCATGCAGGGCGCGACGCGCCGGCGCGCGCTCCGCCGCGCCGCCGATCCGTTCCAGCGCCTGGTCCAGCCGCGCGGCATCGGCCTCGGCCGTGGCGCCGCAGGCGGCGAGCGCGGCGGCCATCAGGCGCGCGACCGGCACGCGCTGCGCGGCGGGCATGCGCGCCAGGTTGAGGCTCAGCGGCACGCGCACCTGCAGCCGGTTCTGCGACCAGGCATGCAGCAGCTTCTGCGCCAGGGCGAGGCGCAGCGTCTGGTCCGCCGGCGGCGGGGGCGAGCGGTTCATGCACGGGGCGACGCGGAGACCTGCGCCGGGTTCCGGGGAACCCCCGCGCGGCCACGCGTTTCGATGGCGTGACGCTGCCGGTGCCCGCTTCGTGACCCTGGACCAGTCCATGGCCTTCGCCATCCTCGGGGTGACGATCGGCCTGTTTGTCTGGGGCAGGCTGCCCTATGACCTCGTGGCGCTGCTCGCGCTGCTCGCCGGGCTGGTCAGCGGCGTGGTGACGCCGGAGGCTGCCTTCGCGGGCTTCTCGGACGACATCGTCATCATCGTCGCCTCCGCCCTGCTGGTCAGCGCCGCGGTGGCGCGGTCGGGCGTGGTGGAGACGGTGATGCGCCCGCTGCTGTCGCATCTGCGCAGCCCGGCGACGCAAGTGCCGGTGCTGGCCGGCGTGGTGCTGCTGCTCTCCGGCTTCGTCAAGAACATCGGTGCCGTCGCGCTGCTGATGCCCGTCGCGTTCCAGCTCGCGCGGCGCACCGGCCATTCGCCCTCTGCGCTGCTGATGCCGATGGCCTTCGCGTCGCTGCTCGGCGGCGTGGTCACGCTGATCGGCACCTCGCCCAACATCGTCGTCTCCCGCATGCGGGAGGAGATCCTGGGGGAGCCGTTCCGCATGTTCGACTTCGCGCCGGTAGGCGCGGTGGTGGCGGTGGCGGGCCTCGCCTTCCTCGCGGTGGGGTGGCGGCTGCTGCCGCGCGGCCGGCGCGGCTCGGCCGGCATGGAGGCCGCCTTCACGATCGAGACCTACACGACGGAAGCGACGCTGCCGGAGGAGAGCCCGATGGCGGGCCGGACCCTGGGCGAGCTGGAGGCCATGGCGCATGGCGTGCGCGCCGCCGTGGTGATCCGCGAGCGCTTCCGCCGGCTGCCGCCGTCGCCGGAACTGGTGCTGCGCGCGGGCGACGTGCTGCTGCTGGACGGCGAGCCGGAGGAGCTCGAGAGCCTCCAGGCGCGCGCCGGCCTGGTCCTGGCGGGCGAGCGGCAGGCGGAGAAGCGGCCGGTGGACGAGCCGGTGGTCGTCGAAGGCGTGGTCACGGAGGGCAGCGCGCTGGTGGGCCGCACGCCGGCCGAGCTCGAACTCGGCCGGCGCCAGGGCGTCGCGCTGATCGCGGTCAGCCGCAGCGGGCAGCGCGTGACGCGGAGGCTTGCTGCGCTGCGATTCCGCGCCGGCGACGTGGTGATCCTGAAGGGCGCGCAGGAGAGGCTGCCGGAGGCGCTGGGCGAACTGCGCGTGCTGCCGCTCTCCGGCCGCGACATCGCGCTCGGCAGCAGCCGGCGCAGCATCGTGCCGGCGGCGGTGCTGGCGGCGGCCATGCTGCTGGTGGGGCTCAATCTGGTGCCGGTCGCCGTCGCCTTCTTCGGCGCGGCCGTGGTGCTGCTGGTGCTGCGCGCGCTGACCATGCGCGAGGCCTATGAGGCGGTGGAATGGCCGGTGCTGATCCTGCTCGGCGCGCTCATCCCGGTGAGCGAGGCGATCCGCACCACCGGCGGTTCCGACCTGCTGGCCGGCTGGCTCGCCGCGGCCGTGCAGCACCTGCCGCCGATGGGCGCGCTGGCCGCCATCATGGCCTTCGCCATGGCGGTGACGCCCTTCCTGAACAACGCCGCGACCGTGCTGGTGCTGGCGCCGATCGCGGCGAGCCTAGCGCAGCGGCTGAACCTTGCGCCCGATCCCTTCCTGATGGCGGTCGCGCTCGGCGCCGCCTGCGACTTCCTCACGCCCATCGGGCACCAGTGCAACACGCTGGTCATGGGGCCGGGCGGCTATCGTTTCGCGGATTACCCGCGGCTCGGCCTGCCGCTGACGCTCATCGTGCTGGCGGTCGGCGTGCCGATGATCGCCTTCGTCTGGCCGCTCGCGCCGCGATAGCGGAACCGCGGGGCGTGCCGCGCGCTGCGTGCGGCATGAGCGGATTGAACGACGGAAGCGGCTGGCTGCCGGTGGAGGCGCAGGACGCGCTGGAGGAGCAGCGCGACAAGGCGAGCGCGGAGGAGGCGGAACGGCTGGTCGCGCTCGACCCCCGGGCGCGCGTGCTGGTGCTGCTCGATCGCCTGGCCTGCCGCAGCGTGGAGGAGAGCGACTGCCCGCGGCTGCGCCCGGCGGACCTCGCCCGCGTGCTGCAGAGCTTTCCGGGCGAGGCCATGCCCGACACCGCCGGGCTGGCCGGCCGCTTTCCGGACCTCGTGGCAGCGCCGCCGGGCTAGCTCTCTGCCGGCGGTTCCTCGGCCTCGTCGCGCTTCAGCAGCGCCGCGTCGATCTGCGCCAGCAGGCGCGAGAAATCCACGGGCTTCGGATGGTAGTCGTCGCAGCCCGCCTCCAGCACGCGGCCACGGTCCCCCGACATGGCATGCGCCGTCAGCGCGATGATCGGGATGCGTTGCGTCGCCGCGTCCTCCCGCAGCAGCCGCGCGGCGGTCCAGCCGTCCATGACGGGCAGGTTCATGTCCAGCAGGATCACGTCCGGCGCCAGGCTGCGCGCCTTGTCCACGCCGTCCTGCCCATCATGCGCCAGCTCCACCTCGAAGCCGCGGCGACGCAGGCGGCGAGAAAGGAAGTCCCAGAGTTCCTCATGGTCCTCCACAAGCAGGATTCGGGTCACCGTGCCTCCTCGATGCCGGGCGCCGCCGGGGCGACGCGCTTGAGTTCCTTCGCCAGCGCAAGCCCGGCCGCTTCCGCCGGCACGATGGTGCGCACCGTCTCCCGCAGGCGGGAGAGCTGCGCCTCATCCACCTCGCCCTCGGTGATGGCGATCACCGGCAGGTCGCGCAGCATCGGGCGGCGCCGCAGCTCCCGCAGCAGCCCGAAGCCGTCGCCGACGGCCGCGGCGCGCAGCTCCATCACCAGCACCGCCGGCACCGGTGGCGTATCCAGGCGCGCGAGCGCGGCCTCGGTGTCCGCTGCCGTCTCGACGGTCCAGCCCTCCGCTTCCAGCAGCGCGCGCAGCTCCGCCCGTTCGTTCGGATCGGCTTCCAGCAGCAGCGCGTGGCCCGTCGCCACCTCGCGGCGGAAGCGGTCGAGCACGCGCTTCAACCGGTCCCAGCGCACCGGCTTGTTGAGGTAGTCGGCCGCGCCGAGCGAGAGGGCAAGGCCGCGTTCCTGCACCACCGTCAGCATCACCACCGGCGTCTCCGACAGGTCGGGATCGGCCTTCAGCGCCGTCAGCACCGCCCAGCCGTCGAGGCGGGGCATCATCACGTCGAGCAGGATCGCCGAGGGGCGCAGGCGGCGCGCCATCGCCAGCCCCTCCGCCCCATCCGCGGCGCAGCGCACGGCGAAGCCTTCGCGGCGGAGGAAGCGGGAGACGAGGTCGCGCGTCGCCGCGTCGTCGTCGATCACCAGCACCAGCCCCGCCCGCCCGTCATGCTCCTCCGCCGCGGCCTCGCCGACGAGCGTCGCGGGATCGTCCGGCTCGGCGCGCGCGTCGCGGATGTCGGCGGGCAGGCTGAGGGTGAAGGTGCTGCCCTTGCCGGCCTCGCTGCGCACGGCGATCTCGCCGCCCAGCATCGTCGCGAAGGCCTTGGTGATCGCCAGGCCCAGTCCCGTCCCGCCGAAGCGCCGCGTGGTGGAGGCATCGGCCTGGGTGAAGCGGCGGAACAGCTTGTCCAGCTGCTCGGGGGACATGCCGATGCCGGTGTCCTCCACTTCGAAGACCAGCCGGTCCGCCTCCCCCGAGGCGCGGAGGGTGATCGTGCCGTCCTCCGTGAATTTCGCGGCGTTGCCCAGCAGGTTGAACAGGCATTGGCGGATCTTCACCGGATCCGAATGCGCCTCCCCGATAGCGGCGTCGCATTCCACGACCAGCCGGTTGCGCCGCTGCTCGGCCAGAGCCTCGACCGTGCCGGCCACGTCCTCCACCAGCGCGCAGAGGCCGAAATCCTCGGCCTGCACCTCCATCCGCCCGGCCTCGATCTTGGAAAGGTCCAGCACGTCGTTGATCAGGGAGAGCAGGTGCCGCGCATTGCCGCTGATCTTCCGCAGATCGTCGAGGAAGTCCGCGGCCCCCTCCAGCCCTTCCGCCTCCTCTTCCAGCATCTCGGCATAGCCGATCACGGCGGAGAGCGGCGTGCGCAGCTCATGCGACATGTTGGCGATGAACTGGCTCTTCGCCAGGTTGGCGTCCTCGGCCGCGGCCTTGGCGGCGGCCAGCGCCTCCTCCGTCTCGCGCAGCTCGGTGATGTCGGTGTTGGTGCCGAACCAGCCGATCGGGCGCGCCGCGTCGTCCTCCTCCTCGCCCGGCTCGAACAGCGGCAGCGCGCGGGAGAGGAACCAGCGGTAGTGTCCGTCCTTGCCGCGAAGCGGGAAGCTGTCCTCCCAGGCGGTGCCGGCCTCGATGGCGGCGGCGAAGCGCCCGCTCACCCGCGCCGCGTGCTCGGGATGCAGCGCGACCTGCCAGCCATCGCCCACCGCATCGTCGGTTCCGAGCCCGGTGAATTCGTACCAGCGGCGGTTGAACCAGAGCACCTGTCCCGCCGCATCGGTCATCCAGGCGAGCTGCGGGATCGCATCCAGGATGGTGCGCAGTCGCGTCTCGCTGCGCCGCAGCCGGTCCTCGGCGCGGCGCCGCAGCGTGTCGTCGATGGCGAAGAGACCGACGCCGTCCGGCCGCCCGCCGCGTTCCGTGCCGAGCGGGAAGATGCCGAGCAGCAGGTGCCGCGCCAGCCTCTCCTTGCCGGGCGGGCGCACCACCACCTCGATCCCGGTCTGCGCGCGGCCGCCCTCCAGCACCTTGCGCAGCTGGGGCGCGATCTGGGTGCTCACCTCCTCCGGCAGGGTGGCGTCGCTGCCCGCCTCGACGCCCAGCGTGCGCTCTCCCAGCGCGGTGAGATGGCGGTTGGCATGCCGCAGCCGCAACTCCCGGTCGAGGAAGCCGAGGCCGATCGGCGCATTCTCCGTCACGCCGCGCAGCAGCGCCTGCGCCCTGCGCTCGGTCCGGCGCCGCGCAAGGGCGAGGGCGGCGAGCAGGGCGCAGGCCAGCAGCACGGTGCCGAGCGCGGCGACATAGCCCCAGGCGCTGTCCGTCTCGCTGCTCCAGGCCCAGGCCGCGGTGCCGATCGCGAGCAGCACCAGCGCCGTTGCCAGAAGCGGCGCGCGCCGCGCCCATTCGGGCGGCGGGCGGTCCGGGGCGATCGGCTCTTCGGATCGGAGGCGGCTGCGGAACACGATGGTGGAAGCCTTCTTGCCTGTGCATAGCGCCCGAAGGGCCACGCCGGTTCGCCGCAGTGAACCCGCCGCGAGCCGATGCGTTCCCGCAGCGGAACGCGTGACAGGGGATCGCCGGCCTTGGACATCGGCCCGAACGGGCGGCGCGCGGCGCCGCGCGCCACCGCCTCGCTGACGGCGGCGGCGCCGCTCGTCGCCGCGGCGATCGTCGTCGCCGCGCTGTATCTGGGGCGCGACCTGCTCGTGCCGCTGGCGCTCGCCGTCATCCTGGCCTTCGTGCTGGCGCCCCTGGTGCGCCTGCTGCGCCGCGCGGGGCTTGGCGAGGTGGCGGCCGCGCTGCTGGCGATGCTGGCCGCGGTCGGCGTGCTCGCCGGCCTCTTCACCGTCGTGCTGCGCCAGCTCGCCGCCCTGGCCGCGGGGCTTGCCGACTATGGCGGGAACCTGCGCGCCAAGCTGGCCGAGCTGCGCATCGCCGAGCTGCTGTCGGGCGCCGAGGATGCGGTGAACGCGCTGCGGGAGATGGTGGGCGCGCGCCCGGCGCAGCCGATGCCGACCGTGGCGACGGAGGATTCGACGCCGATCGAGGTGGTGGCCGGCTTCATCGGCCCGGTCCTCGCGCCGCTGGCCACGGCGGGGCTCGTGCTGGTCTTCGCGCTGTTCATCCTGCTCTACCGCGAGGACCTGCGGAACCGGCTGATCCGCCTGGCCGGGGTGCGCGACCTGCACCGCACGGTCGGCGCGCTGGACGACGCCGCCTATCGCCTTTCGCGCCTGTTCCTGGCGCAGCTGATCCTGAACGCCGCCTTCGGCGCGGCGATGGCCGCCGGGCTGTGGCTGATCGGCCTGCCGGGCGCGCCGCTGTGGGGCATCCTGGCGGGGCTGATGCGCTTCGTGCCCTTCGTCGGCACGCCGGTGGCGGTGATCCCGCCCGCGCTGGTGGCGATGGCCGCCGATCCGGGCTGGGGCATGTCGCTGTCCGTGATCGGCCTCTTCGCCCTGGGCGAGCCGCTGATGGGCCAGCTCTTCGAGCCGCTGGTCTTCGGCCGCAGCGCCGGCCTCTCCCCGGTCTCGATCATCGTGGCGGCGACCTTCTGGACCTTCATGTGGGGGCCGATCGGCCTGCTGCTGGCCACGCCGCTGACCGTCGGCCTCGTCGTGCTCGGCCGCCACGTGCCGCGGCTGGAATTCCTGGACGTCATGCTGGGCGACCGGCCGCCGCTGCGGCCGGAGGAGAGCTTCTACCAGCGGGCGCTGGAGGGCGATGCCGACGCGCTGGTGCTGCAGGCACGCGCGGCGCTGCGCCAGGGCACCTCGCTCACCGCCTGGCATGACGAGGTGGCGCTGCGCGGCCTGGCGCTGGCGGAGGCCGACTGGTCGCGGGAGGTGCTGGAGCCGGAGCGCCTGGGCGCCATCCGCCAGCAGGTGGAGACGCTGCTGGACGAACTGGCCGAGAGCCCGCCCACGCCCCAGGCCGCCCGCCTGCCGGATTCCTGGCGCGGGGAGGGGGCCGTGCTGTGCATCGCCGGGCGCGGCCGGCTGGACGACCTCTCCGCCGCCATCGCCGCGCAGGGCCTGCGGCATGAGGGCTTCGGCGCGGCTTCCCTGCCGAGCGCCGCGCTGGAAGGCGCGCCCGACCCGCGGCTCGATCCCGCCCGCGTCCGGCTCTGCTGCCTCTCGGTGCTGGAAGAAGGGAGCAGCGCCGCGGCGGTGCGCTACTTCCTGCGGCGCGTGGCGCGGCGCCTGCCCGGGGTGCCGGTGATCGTGGCGCTGTGGCATGCCCCGCCCGGCAGCGCGACGCTCGCCGAATTGCGGCAGGAGAAGGGGGCGGCGGCAGTGATCGCCACCTCCCTCGGCGAGGTCGCGGCCTTTTGCCAAGCCAGCGCCGACCAGCCCGCGGCGTCGCCCCTTCCGGTCCCCGCCGGCTGACCCTGGACAGCCCGCGGGCCGGGCCGCATTGTCCGGCCCCCTTTTGTCCCGGGAGGCAATACGGAACATGCAGAAGATCGGACCCCGCGCCGCGCTCAGGGCCACGGCCTGCGCGCTGGCCCTCTGGGCGGGGCTGGCCGCCGCGCCCGCCGGCGCCACCACCTTCACCTGGGCGACGGCGAACGACATCCTCGGCCTCGACCCGCATGCCAACAACCATGGCGTGACCAACGCCATGAAGAGCAACATCTACGAGCCGCTGGTCCGCCGGGAGGCCGACGGCACCCTGGCCCCGGCGCTGGCCGAGCGGTGGGAGACGCCGACGCCGACCACCTGGCGCTTCCACCTGCGCCGCGGCGTCACCTTCCATGACGGCACGCCGCTGACCGCCGCCGATGTCGTGATGTCCGCCGAGCGCGTGCGCCAGAACGACATGGCCTATGTGCTGCAGTCGGTGGCGCGCGTGACCGCCGTGGACGACCACACGGTGGAGATGGAGACGCGCGGCCCTAGCCCGATCCTGCTGCAGGACCTGACGCTGTTCTTCGTGATGTCGAAGCGCTGGGTCGAGGCGAACAACGCGATGAACGTCGCGCGCGCCGGCCAGCCGGGCGCGGCGACCGCCTTCCCGCAGCTCAACACCAACGGCACCGGCCCCTTCCGCCTGGTCGAGCGCCTGGCGGATGAGCGCACCGTGCTGGTGCCGAACCCCAGCTACTGGGGTGCGGCGCAGATGAACCACGGCATCACCCGCGCGGTGTTCCGCCCGGTCGCGTCCGCACCCACGCGCGTGGCCGCGCTGCTCTCGCGCGAGCTCGACGTGATGTACCACGTGCCGCTGCAGGACATGCCGCGCGTGCAGCAGACCCAGGGCGTGCGCGTGGTGAGCGGCCCGACGGCGCGCACCATCTACTTCGCCTTCGACGTGGCGCGCGCGGAAAGCCTGGACGAGCCGGGCAAGCCGAACCCGCTGCAGGACGTGCGCGTGCGGCGCGCGATGTACCAGGCGATCGACATGAACACGATCACCCGCGTCATCCTGCGCAACTCCACCAGCGCGTCGGGCCTGCCGATCGCGCCGGCGGTGGGTGGTTATGTCGAATCCCTCGCGGCGCGCCTGCCCTTCGACGCCGACGCGGCGAAGCGGCTGCTGGCCGAGGCCGGCTACCCCAACGGCTTCCGCATCACGCTGAACTGCCCGAACAACCGCTACGTGAACGACGAGGCGATCTGCCAGGCGGCGACGGCGATGCTGCAGCGCGCCGGCATCCAGGCGCGGCTGAACGCCATCCCCTTCGGCCGCTTCCTGGCCGGCGGCGCGAACAACGAGTACCAGTTCTGGCTGCTCGGCTGGACGCCCGGCAACTTCGACCTGACCAACCCGGCGCGCGAGCTGCTGGGCGAGGGCAGCTTCAACTGGGGCAAGTTCAACGACGCCCGGATGAACGAGCTGGCGACCGAGATCGGCACGCTGCCGCTCGACAACCCGCGCCGCCAGCAGCTGGCGGCGGAATACTGGACGCGCTACCGCGACCTGGTGCCGCAGATCCCGCTGCACCAGGAGCCGCAGATCTTCGCCGTGCGCGACACCGTGGCCGACTTCACGCTGCGCGTGCAGGAGGACCTGGAGCTGCGCTACGTGCGGATGCGCGGCAACTGATCGCAGCGCGCCGCGGCTGAAGCAGGGGCCCGCCACGGCGACGTGGCGGGCCCTTCGCGTTCAGACGCCTTCCAGCAGACTGATCTTCAGCGCGCGAAAGGCCCGGCTGGCGCGGGAACTGCGCTGCTCCTCGAGGGAGCGCTCGAGCGCCTCGCCGAGGGCGCGCAGCCTTGCCTCGCCCAGGCGCTGTGCATGCGCGAACATGGACCGTTCCTCAGATCCCGCGTGATGGTTTACCGCCGCGTGCAGCGCCCGCAGGTGTTCCTCGAAGGCCGGGGTCGCGGTGTTCAGCTTCAGCGTCGCCGCGAGCAGGTCGGAAAGCTGCCGGTGCTCGGCATGCGCGACCGGCACGTCCTCGCTGACTGCGCGCACCGCCGGGTAGAAGATGTGATCCTCGATGGATTCATGGATCTCGAGTTCGGAGGCCAGGGCGCGCAGCAGGTCGCGCCGCGCAGGATCTTCGCGTGGCAGCGCCTGGATCCGTTCGAACAGGCGGCGCAGCAGCATGTGATGCTCCGTCAGGACCTCATCCGCCTTGCGGGCGGCTTGCGCCGGCGGCCCGGCCGGGGGCGCGGGCGCCATCTGCGCCAGGTCCCCGGGCGTGACGACCTCGTCGCCGGGCTCCTGCTCCCGGCGCAGCTCGACGACGCCGTCGCGCAGCCGCACCGCGTAGCGGGGCTGCGGTGCGGTGGAAGGACCCTGCGCCGGACAGCCGGTGCGGAGGTCGAAGCGGGAGCCGTGCCAGGGACAGACGAGGCGGCCCTCCAGCACCCATCCCTGGTCCAGTGGGCCGCCCATGTGCGAACAGCGCGCGCCCAGCGCGTGCACGCGGCCGCGGTGCAGAACCAGCGCCACGCCCACCTGCTGCTGCGCCTGCGGGTCCCAGACCTCGACCCTGCGCGGGCGATCCTCCTGCAGCGCGGAGATCGGCATGACGGGTATGAATTCGCGCGGCTCGGGGCTGCGATCGGCATGGTCCACGCCGACGCGGCGGCGATAGACGAGGTGGCCGCCGAGATAGCCGCCGAAGGCCATGCAGGCCCAGCCGAGGGCGCTGGCCAGCCGCCCCTCGCCGCGCCGGCCCGCGGCGCGCAGGCGGATGGAGCCGAGCGTGAGCGCGAGCGCGGTCCCGTTCGCCGCGGCATGCACCAGGCCAACGCGGCGATCCCGCCCGTCCGTGTACTGCCAGTCGGCGAGGCCGGCCGCGGCGGCGGCGATGGCGCCGGCCGCGCCGGCCTTCAGCGCGCCATCCGCCGCGCGCGCCGCCGATCGTGCACGCAGGACGCCGAGCGCATCCAGCAGGTCCAGCCCGAGCGCGAAGGTCCAGGTGCCGATCGGGATGGTGACCAGCGCCGGATGCAGCGGGTGCCCGAGCCAACTTCCGTGCAGGGCATCCTGCACATGCCGCGCCGGGCGCCCGGCGATCTGCGCCGGACGCGCGAGCAGCGCGTTCTCGATGGCGCGAGACGGGCCGTCGAGCGACCGCGCCGCCTCGATGCGCGCGACCGCGGCTTCAACGCCAGCCCGTCCGGGCCGGGCACCGTCCATCCGCCTCGCCATGTGCCATCGCCTCCAGCGCGGACGGCATGGCGCGACGGCGCCGGCGATCCGCCTTTCGGGAACGGCCGCAGCGCGATGAGGTTGCTAGATCAACCCGCCGTTGACGTGGATCGCCTGGCCGGTGACGTAGCCGGCCTCCGCCGAGCACAGGAAGGCCGCCATCGCCGCCACGTCGTCCGGCGTGCCGAGGCGGCGCAGCGGGATCTTGGCCGTCACCGCCTCCCACTGTGCCGGGGTCAGCGCGGCATGGGCGCCCGGATCCTTGCGCGTGTAGCCGGGCACGATGGCGTTCACCGTGGTGCCGTTCGCCGCCGCTTCCACCGCGATGGCGCGCACCAGCGCCTCCATCCCCGCCTTGGCCGCGGCGCTGGCGGGGAAGGTGCTGACATCGGTGCGGAACACATGCGCGACGAAGGAGGAGATCGCGACGATGCGGCCTTCCTTCAGGTGCGGCAGCGCGGCGCGCGCGGTGCGCAGGAAGCCCCAGAGCACGGCATCGAGCGATTTCTGGAACACCGCATCCGGCGCCTGCGCGAAGGGCGTCTTGTCCGCGAAGCCCGCCGCGAAGACCAGTGCGTCCAGCCTTCCGAATCGTTGGAGCGTTTCCGCAACCAGGGCCTCCGGCAGTGCCGGATCGGCGATATCGCCCAGCATCACGGCCGCCTCGCCGCCGGTCGCGCGGACTTCCGCCGCGACGCGGTCGGCGCCTTCCGCGTTCTTCCGCGTATGCACCAGGATCGCGGTGCCCGGCCCCGCCAGGCGCCGGCAGCAGGCCGCGCCGATGCCGGAGGCCGCGCCGGTGACCAGGACGGCGCGCGTCACTGCGGAAACTCGTTCGGCGCGAAGCCGAAGGCCTCGCGGAAGCGCGCCGCATAGCGCGGCCAGGCTTCCGGGTTCACCAGCCGCGGCGGCACCTGGCCGCGAAAGATTGCGATCCATTGCTCCGCCGCGCCGGCTGCCATGTCGTGCAGCGCCTCCTCCGTGATGCCGGCATTGTGCGGGGAGACGATGACGTTCTCGAAGGCCAGCAGCGGATGGTCGGCCGGCGGCGGTTCCTTCAGGAACACGTCGAGCCCCGCACCCGCAATCCGCCCGGCCGCGAGCGCGTCCGCCAGCGCCGCCTCGTCATGGATGCCGCCGCGCGCGGTCTGGATGAACCAGGCGGTGGGTTTCATGCGCGCGAATTGCGCGGCGCCGAACATATTCATCGTCTCCGCGTTGCGCGGCGTGTGGACGGAGACGAAGTCGCTGCGCTTGAGCAGTTCGTCCAGCGCCACCTTGCGTGCGCCGCGCGCGGCAATCTGCTCCGCGGTGAGATACGGATCGCAGGCCAGCACGGTCATGCCGAACAGGCCGTTGCACAACTCGGCCAGCCGCGTGCCGATCTGCCCGAGGCCGACTATGCCCAGGATCTTGCCGCGGATGTCGCGGCCGGTCAGGGCGAAGCGATCCGGTGCCGCACCGCGCCGCAGCGCCTTGTCCGCCTGCGCGAACTTTTTCGAGAGCGCCAGCATCATGCCGAGGGCGTGTTCCGCGACGGCTTCCTTGTTCGTGCCGGATTGGTGGCAGACGATCACCCCCGCCGCGGTGCAGGCGTCCACGTCGATCACGTCGAAGCCGGCGCCGGTCGAGCACGCCGCCAGCAGCGCCGGCGCGCGCTTCAGCAGCGCGGCGTCGCAGAACCAGGGCTCGACGATCTCGACGCGCGGCAGGGCGTGGTAGCCATGCGCGGCCGCCATCGCGGCATCCAGCGCGGCGCGGTCATCGGCGAAGCGCAGGCGTTGCAGCGCGATGTGGTCGGCCGCGCGCAGCATCCGCTCGGCGACGGGGTTGGTGAAGTTCTCGAAGTAGACGAGGTTGGCGCGGGTCATGACTTCCATGCGGGGTCGGGGGCGGCGAGGCCGCCGCGGGCGGCGGACCAGCCGAAGGGATCGGCGAGATAGCGGCGCAGCTCCGCCAGGTCATCGGCGGGCAGCGTCGCGCGTTCTTCCGCCACCGGCAGCACGTCCTGCCAGGTGGCGAGCGCGAAGAGCTCGGCGCCGATATCCTGCACCTCCGTCACCAGGCGGTCGAAGATGCCGTAGTTGAACAGCACGAAGACATGCGAGACCGAGGCGCCGGCCTGCCGCAGCGAGCGTGCGTAGCGCGCCTTGCTGCGGCCGTCGGTGGTGACGTCGCTGACCAGCAGCGCCCGTGCGCCCCTGGGCAGCGCGCCTTCGACATGCGCATCCGCGCCGAATCCCTGGGCGCGCCGGCGAACGGTCACGAAGGGCAGGCGGAAGCGCTCGGCGAGCATGGCGGCGAGGGCGATGCCGCCCTGCTCGGTGGCGGCGATCGCGTCGAAGCCGGCATAGCCCACGCGTTCCAGGATGCGCGCCTCCGCGCCGTCCAGCAGCGCGGCGCGCGCCAGCGGGAAGGAGAGGGCGCGAGGGATGTCGAGATAGACCGGGCTCGCCCAGCCCGAGGAGAAGATGAAGGGCCGGTCCGGCCGCAGCAGGATGCAGCCGGTGTCGAGCAGGATCTGCGCGGTGCGCCGCCCGATGCTGTCATTCATCGCAAGGCATCCGCGCCGGTGAGGAGCACTTCGCGCAGCAGTGCCGCGCCGTGCAGGAAGTCGTCGAACTCCATCGCTTCCCTGGGATTGTGGCTGCCATGCTCGTTGCGGACGAACACCATCGCCGTCGGAACGCCAACGTTCGAAAAAATCGCGGCGTCGTGGCCGGCGCCGCTGGCCAGCACCTCATGCGACAGGCCCGCCGCCGTGCAGATGGCGCGCGCGTGTGCAAGCAGTCGCTTGTCCATCGCGGCCGGCGGCGTGCGCACGCCAGGGCCGAGCGCGATGCGCACGCCGCGCTCGCGCGCGATCTCCTCGGCTTCCGCCTGCGCCAGCGCGCCGAAGGCATCCAGCGTCGCCTCGCTCTCGCTGCGCCATTCCAGGGTGAAGCGCAGGTCGCCGGGAACGCGGGTCATCGCATGCTCGCGTGGGTCGGTGGTGAAGATGCCGAAGGTCATCACCAGGTCCTCGCCGCGTTCCAGCAGCGTGCGCCAGCTTGCGTCGAGCCGCATGGCGAAGTCGGCCGCGCCCAGCACCGCATCGCGCCGCAGCCAGCGCGGCACCGCGCCGGAATGCGCCGCCTCGCCGACGGCGCGGCCGTTCGGGTGGCGCTGGTTGCCGCGGATGCCGGAGACCAGGCCGACCGGCACGCGACGCGCGACAAGCACCGGCGCCTGCTCGATATGCAACTCCACGAAGTGCGAGAGCGTCGCCGGATCGCACAGCACGCGGCGCGCCGCGACGGCGTCGACGTCCGCGCCTTCGCGCCGCATCGCCGCGCCGAGCGTGAGCGAAGGATCGTGCAGGTTCGGCAGGTCGAGCCAGGCCGGATCGAACTGGCCGAACAGCGCGGAGGAGCCGAGATAAGGCCGGCCATACCAGGCACTCTCCTCGCCACGCAGCACGAAGAGGTGCAGGCTTCGCGCCGGGCGCGGGCCGCGCGCCGCATGCAGCAGCGCGATCAGCCCGGCGATCACGCCGGCCGCACCGTCGAAATTGCCGCCCTGCGGCACGCTGTCGAGATGCGATCCGCAGGCGGCGGCCGGCAGGGCGGGATCGGTCCCTTCCAGCGTGACACGCAGGTTCGCCGCCGCGTCCCAGGCGCAGGCGAGGCCGGCTTCGCGCGCGATCGCCTCGATGCGTCGCATCGCGCGCGTCTCGCCCGCTGCGTAGGTCTCGCGCGTGATGCCCACGCCGTCGTGATCGGCGGCGCGCAGCGTCTCGAACAGGTCGCGCGCGAGCGCGGCCAGGTCGGGCGCGATGGCGAGCGGGGCCGGGACGGCGAGGTCCATGCGCCGGACCATCGCCCGCCCCGCCGGGCCCGGCAAGTCGCGCGCTTGACTTCGCGCCCCTGCGCCCGAACATCGCCTGTGCAGGCAGGGAGACCGGCCGGATGGATCTCGGGGCGGCCGCCTTCCCGGTGGCCGAGGCGAGCGTGACGGTGATCGAGAGCGCGCCCGTGGGCCGACGCTATCATCGCCTGCTGCTCGACGCGCCCGATCTCTCGGCGCGCAGCCGGCCCGGCCAGTTCTTCCACCTGCTCTGCCGCGACGGTGGCGGCGCCGGTCCCTATCTCCGCCGGCCGATGAGCATCTGGCGCTGCGGCGAAGGCCGGCCGCTCGGCTTCCTGTTTCATGTGAAGGGCAAGGGCACGACGGCGCTGGCGCGGCTGCGCGAAGGCGATGCGCTGTCCGTCGTCGGGCCTCTCGGCCACGGCTTCCGGCTCGATCCCGCCTGGCGCCGCATCCTCATCGTCGCGCGCGGCGTCGGGCTGGCGACGCTGGCGCCGGTCACCGAAGCCGCCGCCGCGATGGGCATCGCGGTGGAGGCGGTGCTGTCGGCGCGCGCGGAGGCCGACCTGATGGCGCCGGAATTCGCCGGCGCCTCGGGTGCTGCAATCACCGCGCTGTTCGACGCGGATGGCGGCAGCGATGTCGAGCACGTAGAAAAAATGCTGCGCGCGCGCTTCGCTGCCGCGCGTCCCGATGCGGTCTTCACCTGCGGCTCGAACCGCCTGTTTCTCCTGTTGCAGCGCCTGGCGGCGGAGCACGGCATCCCGGGCCAGGTCGCGTTGGAACAGCAGATGGGCTGCGGCCTCGGCATGTGCTTCTGCTGCGTGCGCCAGGTGCGCGACGAGACCGGCAAGGTGGTGAACCTGCGCGTCTGCGCGGAAGGCCCCGTCTTCGACCTGCAGGCGGCGCTCGCATGGTAGACCTCGCCACGAGGATCGGCACGCTGACGCTGGCGAACCCCGTCATGCCGGCGTCGGGCACCTTCGGGCCGGAGCTTGCACAGGTCTTCGACCTCGACCGGCTCGGCGCGCTCGTCACCAAATCCGTCACGCCGGAATTCCGCGCCGGCAACCCGCTGCCGCGCCTCTGCGAGACGGAGGCCGGCGTGCTGAACTCGATCGGCATCCCCGGCAAGGGGCTGGATCACTTCATCGCGCAGGCCATGCCGGAATGGCGCCGCTTCCGCGCGCCGCTGGTCGTCAGCCTCTCCGCGCCGACGGTCGCGAGCTTCGCCGACTGCGCCGCGCGGCTGGCCGCGACGCCGGGCGTCGCCGCCATCGAGGCCAACATCTCCTGCCCGAACCTCGAGGAGGATGGCCGCGCCTTCGCCATGCATCCCGAGCCGGCGGCGGCGGCGACGGCGGCGATGCGCCGGGCGGCGCCGGGCATGCCGCTGTGGGTCAAGCTGTCGCCCAACACCGGCGACATCGCCGCGGTGGCGCGTGCGGTGGAGGAGGCGGGCGCGGATGCGGTGGTGGTGGCGAACACCATCCTCGGCCTTGCCATCGACGTCGAGACGGCGCGGCCGAAGCTCGGCAGCGGCATGGGCGGCTTCTCCGGCCCGGCCTTCAAGCCCGTCGCGCTGCGCCTGGTGTGGCAGTGCGCGCAGGCGGTGCGCATCCCGGTGATCGGTGTCGGCGGCATTGCCACCGGCGAGGATGCAGTCGAGTTCCTGATGGCCGGCGCGAGCGCGGTTCAGGTGGGCACCGCCAGCTTCGTCAGTCCCACTGCGATGCTGTCGGTGATCGAGGCGCTCGAAAAATTCTGCGCGCGCAAGGGCATCGCGCGCGTCGCGGAGCTGACCGGCGCCGCGCTGCCGCGCGCGTGGCGCGAGGCGGCGGAATAGCTACTCGGCCGGCAGCGGGTTGCCGTTCAGCGCCGGGTTCATCCGCCACAGCGTCCAGTTCAGCACGCCCGCGAAGGTGACCCAGGCGAGATAGGGCACCAGCAGCCAGCCGGCCGCGGCGCTGACGGGGAAGAAGGCCAGCACCATCGCGAGGATGGAAAGCCAGAACACCACCAGCTCGTAGAAGGCCAGGTCCATCCGGCGCAGGCCGAAGAACAGCCAGGACCAGGCGGCGTTCAGCAGCAGCGAGCCGAACCAGAGCCAGATCTGCGGCCCGAAGCCCACCTCGCGCCAGACCAGCCAGGCCGCGACGGCGATCGCCGTGTAGAGCACCGCCCAGGCCGGCCCGAACAGCCAGTTCGGCGGGTTCCAGGAGGGCTTGTCGAGCGCGGCATACCAGGCGCCGGGCCGGAAGATCGCCCCGGTCGAGGCGGCGGCGAAGCAGGCCAGAAGGAAGCCGCCCAGGGCCAGGAGCGATGTTGTGTTCATGCCGCGCTAGGTGGGGCAGGCGGCCGCCGCTGTCGAGCGAAACCGCAACCCCGGCGGTTCAGCGCGGCGTGACCCGGGGCGGGATGGCGGCCAGCAGGGCGCGCGCCAGCGGCGGGCGGCCGGCGATCGGCACCGGCAGGCTGCGATAGGCGGCGAGTCCCCGGCCGGACGGCCCGGACCCGGCCGGCAGCGCCAGGCGCTCCGCCCCGTTCGACAGGCGCGCCGCGCCCCCGCCGGCCTGCGCCAGGCCGGCCAGCGCCGCGGGCGGCGCCACGGGCGGGTGCGGCCGGGCCTGTTCCTGCGCCCAGGCCGCCATCACGCGGGCGCGATAGGGCTCGGCGAATTCCGGCGTCTGGGAGTGATAGGCGCTGGCCGAACGCTGCCAGTCGTTCCGCGTGGCGTTCAGTTCGGTCAGGAAGCGCGCCGCGTATCGCGCATTGGTCGCCGGGTCGAAAGCGGCTTCCAGAGTCGGGAAGGCGTCCGGGTGGTGGCGCAGGTTCACCTGCATGCAGCCCACGTCGATCGAGCGGACGCCGCGGGCCTGCAGGGCCTGCACGGCGGCGATCGCTGCCGCCTTGGTGGGAAAGAATTGCCCTCGCCCCTCGGCATTGATCGTCCAGGGCCAGGGGTGGAAGGCCCCCGTCTCGGGGTCGCGCCGGCCCGATTCCACCCGCCCGATGGCCATCAGGAGCTGGGCCGGGATGCCGGCGGCGCGCTCCGCCGCCTGGATCGCGGCGCGGCAGAGCAGCCCGGGCTCGGCCGCGGCGGGCAGCGGCAGGAGAAGCAGCAGCAGCGCTGGCAAGGTGCGACGCATGCCGCCCCCGCAGCAACCGCCATGCCAGGCGGCCGCTACAGGATCGGTGCCGGAGGGGCGGCTGGTGGCGTCGCCTCAGCCGGCGGCGGCGGGGCATCGCCCGAGGGCGCGGGTGCGGGTGCGGGCGCGGGGCGGGGCGGCTCCGGCTCGGCCGGGATCGCCGTCGGCGGCGCCTCCCCAGGCTGGGTGTAGTCCGCCACGATCCGTGCCTGGTTGCCTGCGATCACCAGCACGCGGAGGCCGATCTCCAGCGGCTGCTCGTCGCGCTGCGTGACCGAGACGAGGTCGCCATTCGTCTTGCGCACGATGTATTCGAAGGCCTTGGTGTCGCCGACCACCCGTTCCGCCGCGGTGCCGAACAGCCCGCCGACCAGCGCGCCGCCGACGGCGCCGATCGCCCCGGCCATGTTCCCGCCCGGCACCTGGGAGCCGATGATGCCGCCGGCGGCGCCGCCCGTCGCCGCGCCGGTGGTGCCCTCCAACTGCACCGCCACCTCGCGCCGGCCGATGACCACGCCCTGCTCCACGCGGTTCATCTGCTGGACCGCGCGGGTGGCGTAGGCATCGGGCGAGAAGCGGGGGCCGCAGGCCGCGAGGGCGAGCAGCGGCGCCAGGAGAAGGGCGGCACGCATGCGGCTGACATAGAGGACGATCATGCCCCGCGCCATCCGCGTCCCGCCCGGCGGTCGCATGGCACCATCGTGGCCGCCGCGGGGCAGGGCCGCCCGTCCGGTCCGCGCCATCGCCACCCTGGACAGGCGCCGCTTGCCGCGCGCAGCATCGCATCGCGATCAAAAGGAGGCGCCGATGCGTCCGGCACTGCTTCTGTTCCTGCTGTTCCTGGCCGCGTGCACCCAATCCAGCGAGCCGCCGCCCTGCATCTCGCCGAGCTACATCGACAGCACCGGCGAATGCGTCTCCCAGCCCGTATTCCGCCGCCGCTGACATGACGGCGCGCATCGGCTTCGTCGGCCTGGGCAACATGGGCGGGCCGATGGCCCGCAACCTGGCGAAGGCAGGACACCGTGTCGCGGTCTTCGACATCGTGCCGGACCTGGTTTCGCGCTGCGTCGCGGCGGGGGCGACGGCGGCCGGCAGCGCGGCCGAGGCCGCCCGCGAGGCCGACTTCGTCATCACCATGCTGCCCGCCGGCCAGCATGTGCGCGAGGCCTGGCTCGGCGCCGGTGGCATGGCCGCTGCGTCCCGGCCCGATGCGGTGCTGGTGGATTGCTCCACCATCGATGTGGCGACGGCGCGGGAGGTGGCGGCGGGATGCGGCCGCGCCTTCCTCGATGCGCCCGTCTCGGGCGGCGTGATGGGGGCGGAGAATGCGACGCTGACCTTCATGGTCGGCGGCCCCGACGCCGCCTTCGCCGCGGCCGAGCCGGTGCTGAACCGGATGGGCCGCGCCGCGATCCATTGCGGCGGCGCGGGCGCGGGGCAGGCGGCCAAGGCCTGCAACAACATGATCTTGGCGGCGACCATGATCGCCACCTGCGAGGCCTTCGTGCTGGCCGAGAAACTCGGCCTGACGCATCAGGCGCTGTTCGACGTGGTCTCGAAATCCTCCGGCCAGTCCTGGAGCGTGACGAGCTATTGCCCGGTGCCCGGCCCGGTGCCGGCGAGCCCAGCGAACCGCGACTACGCACCGGGCTTTGCCGCCGCGCTGATGCTGAAGGACCTCGGGCTGGCCGCCGAGGCCGCGGCGCAGACCGGCGCCGAGACGCCGATGGGCGCGAAGGCGCTGGAGCTGTATCGCGCCTTCGTGCAGGCTGGGAACGGCAGCGTGGATTTCTCGGGCATCATCCGCACGCTGCGTGGGGGCGGATAAGGCGGGCGTCCCTACTCCGCGTAGATCATCTTCCGCGTCATCCCGCCGTCGCTGACGAACTCGGCGCCCGTCACGAAGCCGCTCTCCGGCCCGACCAGCCAGGCGACCAGCGCGGCGATGTCCTCCGGCTTTCCGACGCGCCCGGCCGGGTGCTGCGCGTGGTCCTCCGGCCGCAGGGTCGCGCCCTTCGTGTCGATCCAGCCGGGGCTCACGCAGTTCACCCGCACATCCGGGCCGAGGCTGACCGCCAGTGCATGCGTCAGCGAGACCAGCCCGCCCTTGGAGGCGCTGTAGCTCTCCGTGTCCGGCTCCGACTGGTGCGCGCGGGTCGAGGCGATGGTCACCACCGCGCCCTTCGCCGCGCGCAGCATCGCCTCGGCCTCCCGCATCAGCAGGAAGGTCGCGGTGAGGTTGGCGCCGATCACTGCGTGCCACTCGGCGAGCGTCAGCTCTCGGAGCGGCTTGCGGATCATGAAGCCGGCATTGGAGATGAGCGCGTCCAGCCGCCCTTCCTGCTGCGCGATGCCGGCGACCAGCTTGCGCACGGCGGCTTCCTCGGAGACATCCGCCTGGACGTGCCGCGCTGCCAGGCCGGTGGGCGGCGCCGCGGGATCGGCCACCACCACGCGCCAGCCGTCCCGCAGCAGGCGCTGCGCGATGCCAAGCCCGATGCCCTTCGCGCCACCCGTCACCAGCGCGACCCGTTGCTCCGCCATCGCGTCCTCCGTCATGCCCGGGGTCGAACGCCGCCAATCTCCAGCAGATGCCACGCGGCTTCCGCATCCTCCGCGAAATGCAGCAGGCCGAGGTCGTCCGGGCCGATCATCCCGTCCTCCGCCAGCGCGTCCCAGTTCACCAGCCGGCGCCAATAGGCCGCGTCCACCAGCACCACCGGCACCGCGCCCATGCGGCCCGACTGGCGCAGCGTCAGGATCTCGAACAGCTCGTCCAGCGTGCCGAAGCCGCCGGGGAAGACGACCAGCGCGCGGGCGCGCATGGCCAGGTGCAGCTTGCGGATGGCGAAGTAGTGGAACTGGAAGGTCAGCTCCGGCGTGGTGTAGGGGTTCGGCAGCTGTTCCCGCGGCAGGCGGATGTTGAAGCCGATGGAGGGCGCGCCGGCGTCATGCGCGCCGCGATTCGCCGCCTCCATCAGCCCCGGCCCGCCGCCGGTGGCGATCACGTTGTCGCGGATGCCGGCCACCGGATGCAGCGCGCCGCCGCGTTCGGAGGCGATGCGGCCGAAGCGCCGCGCCTGGTCGTACCAGCGCGCATGCCGCTCGGGCCCGCCGGAGGCGGCGCGCGCGCTGCCGAAGACAACGAGGGTGGAGCGCACGCCCCAGGCGCGCAGCGCCTCGTCCGCCTTCATGCACTCCACCTGCAGCCGCACGCCGCGCATGGAGGGGCTGAGCAGGAACTCCCGGTCGAACAGCGCGAGCTCGTAGCTCGGCCCGAGGCGCGGCGATCCGTTGCGTGTCCTGGCTGCCATCCTCGCCTCCTGCGCCCGGCGGGGCCTATGCTGGCGCCTCGGCAGGCGGGAGGGGAAGTGTGCCATGGCGATCCGGCTGAAAGTCTGCGGCGCGGCGCGCACCGTCACCGGCCTCTCCCTGCTGTTCGAGACGCCGCGATCCCGCGTGCTGGTGGATTGCGGCATGTTCCAGGGGCCGAAGACGCTGAAGGCGCTGAACTACGAGCCCTTTCCCTTCGACCCCGCCGACATCGACGCCGTGCTGCTGACGCATGCGCACATCGACCATTCGGGCCTGCTGCCGAAGCTGGTGCGGCAAGGCTTTCGGGGCGCGATCCACGCCACCACCGCCACGTGTGACCTGTGCTCGGTGATGCTTCCCGATTCCGGCAGCATCCAGGAAAGCGAGGTGGAGCAGCTCAACCGCCGCAACCGCCGCCGCGGCCGCGACCCGGTGGAGCCGATCTACACCGCCGAGGACGCGGAGCGGACGATGGTGGCGTTCCGCAAGACCGAGTACGGCGCCTGGGTGACGCCCGTGCCCGGGCTGCGCGCGCGCTGGTGGAATGCCGGCCACATGCTGGGCTCCGCCTCCATCGAGCTGGACTTCGTCACCGACGAAGGGCCGATGCGCGTGCTCGTCTCGGGCGACATCGGCCCCGATCTCGGCCCGATCCAGCGCGACCCGGAAGGGCCGACGGATGGCGTGGACCATGTCTTCCTGGAAAGCACCTATGGCGACGAGGACAGGCCCGCCATCGGCCAGGCGGCGCGCCGTGCGGCGCTGGCGAAGCTGGTCAACGACGCCTCCCGCCAGAACGGCGCGCTGCTGATCCCGATCTTCGCGGTGGAGCGCGCGCAGGAGGTGATGCTCGACCTCGTCACGCTGATCCATGCGAAGCAGGTGCCGCCGACCGAGATCCATCTCGACAGCCCGCTGGCGCAGCGCGCGACCTCGGTCTTCGCGAAGCATGCCGCGCTGCTGGAGGATGGCGCGGCGATGCGCGCGGCGCTCGCCGATCATCACATCCACCATGTCGAGGACTGGCGGCAGAGCATGCAGCTCGCGCGGCAGGACGGGTTCCGCGTGATCCTGGCCGGCAGCGGCATGTGCGAGGCCGGGCGCATCCGCGCGCATCTGAAGGCGAAGCTGTGGGATGCGCGCACCATCGTCGCGCTGGTCGGCTTCCAGGCGCAGGGGACGCTCGGGCGGCTGCTGCAGGACGGCGCCGACCGCGTGCGCATCCAGGGCGAGCCGATCCGCGTCGGCGCGCGCATCACCATGATCGAGGGTTATTCCGGCCATGCCGACGCGCCGGAACTGCTGCGCTGGCTGGAGGCGCGCGGCCGGATCGCGGGCGGCCTGTTCCTGGTGCATGGCGAGGAGGAGGCGATCGCCGGCCTGGCGCAAGGCGTTCTTGATCGCGGCATCGTGCCGGAACAGGCGCTGGTCCGCCCGCTGCTGGACGAGGCCTTCGTGCTGCGCCCCGGCGCGGCGCCGGAGCGCGACAAGGAGCGCTCGAAGGGTCGTCGGCTGGCGCCGGAGCGCGTGGGCCTGCCGGACTGGCACAACGAGCGCGCTGCCCTCACGCTGCAGATCGAGGAGGCGCTGGAGAAGGCGGGCGACGACCGCGGCCGCGCCGCGCTGCTCGCGCGGCTTCGGCAGGCGCTGGACGCGCGCTGAGCCACGACCCAGATAGGCCGCATGACCGACAATCCACTGCTCGAGCCCTGGACCACGCCCTTCGGCGTGCCCCCCTTCGACCGCATCCGCCCGGAACATTTCCCGCCGGCCTTCGAGGCGGCGCTGGCGGCGCATCGCGCGGAGATCGCCGCGATCGGCAAGGATCCCGCGCCGCCCTCCTTCGCCAACACGGTGGAGGCGCTGGAGCGCGCGGGCGGCCTGCTGACCCGCGTCGCCGCCACCTTCTTCAACCTGGCGGCCAGCCAGGCCACCGACGAACTGCAGGCGGTGGAGCGCGACTGGGCGCCGAAGCTCGCCCGCCATCGCGCAGAGGTCGCGCTGGATGCGGCGACCTTCCGCCGCATCGCGGCGCTCTATGAGCGGCGCGCGGCCCTCGGCCTGGATCCGGACCAGCTTCGCCTGCTGGAACGGCTGCACATGAACCGCCTGCGCAGCGGCGCCGGGCTGGACGACGCCGCGCGGGCGCGCATGACGGAAATCTCCGCCCGCCTCGCGGTGCTGCACACCGCCTTCGGCCAGAACGTGCTGGCCGACGAGAACGCGTGGCAGATGGTGCTGGGCGCGGAGGACCTCGACGGCCTGCCCGGCTTCCTGCGCGAGGCCGCGGCGCAGGCGGCGAAGGAGCGCGGCGCGGCGGGCTATGTCATCACCCTCGCGCGGTCCTCCGTCGAGCCCTTCCTGACCTATTCGGCGCGCCGCGACCTGCGGGAACGCGCCTGGCGCGCCTGGGTCGCGCGCGGTGCGCTCGACCCCGCGCGCGACAACGAACCGCTGGTGCGCGAGATTCTTTCGTTACGCGCCGAGCGCGCGCGGTTGCTCGGCCATGCGGACCACGCCGAGTACCGGCTTGCCGACACCATGGCGAAGCGCCCCGAGGCGGCGGAGCAGTTACTGCGCGCCGCGTGGGAGCCCGCGAAGCGCCGCGCGGCGGAGGAACGCGCGGAACTCGCCGCGCTCGCCCGCGCGGAGGGCCAGAACGAGCCCATCGAGGCCTGGGACTGGCGCTACTGGGCGGAGCGCGCGCGGCTCGCCAGGCACGATCTCGACGGCGCCGCGCTCAAGCCCTTCTTCGAGCTGGAGGCGATGCTGCGCGCGATCTTCGCGACCGCCGGCCGCCTCTTCGGCCTGCGCTTCGCGGAACGCGCGGACATACCCGTCTATCACCCCGATGTCCGCGCCTTCGAAGTGCTGGATTCCGACGGCACGCATCGCGGCGTCTTCCTGCTCGACAACTTTTCCCGAGTTGGCAAACGCTCGGGTGCCTGGATGAGCAGTTTTCGCGTGGGCGAGAGCTTTGCGGACCGCGTCTCGCCGATCATCGTCAACAACAACAACCTGGCAAAGTCCTCGCCGACGCTGCTGTCTTTCGACGATGCGCGCACGCTGTTCCACGAATTCGGGCATGCGCTGCACGGGCTGATGAGCACCGCGCGCTATCCCTCCCAGTCCGGCACGGCGGTGCTGGGCGACTTCGTGGAGTTCCCCTCGCAGGTGATGGAGCATTGGCTGTCGGTGCCGGAGACGCTGCGGACCCATGCGCGCCATCACGCGACGGGCGAGACGCTGCCGGACGCCATGATCGAAAAACTGCTGGCGGCGCGGAACGAAGGGCAGGGCTTCGCGACGGTGGAATACGTCTCCTCCGCCCTGATGGACCTCGCGCTGCACCGCCATGCCGAGCCCGACGCCCTCGACATCACCGCCTTCGAACAAAAATTCCTGCAGGAGATCGGGATGCCGGAGGGCATCGTGCTGCGGCACCGCCCGCTGCATTTCGGGCATCTCTTCGCGGGCGGCGGCTATGCCGCGGGCTACTATTTCTACCTCTGGGCCGAGGTGCTGGACGCCGACGGCTTCGAGGCCTTCGAGGAAGCGGGCGATCCCTTCCACCCCGAGTTGGCCGCGCGGCTCAAGGCGATCTACGAGGCCGGCGACACGCGCGAGCCGATGGAACTCTACACGCAGTTCCGCGGCCGCCCGCCGCGGGTGGAGGCGCTGCTGCGCAAGCGCGGGCTCGCGGCATAGCGGGAAGGCGCTCCGCGCCTCCCCGCGCGCTGGTCAGCTCTCGGGGCGGATGCCGAGGCGGCGGATCAGCCCGCCCCAGCGCTCGATCTCGGCCTTCTGCAGCGCGGCGAACTCCGCCGGGGTGGAGCCTACCGGCTCGAAGCCGGCGGCTTCCAGCACGCGGCGCTGCTCGGGCTGGTTCAGCGCCACCCGGCACTCCTGCGCGATGCGGGAAGCGCGGTCGGCCGGCGTGCCCGCGGGGCCGAACAGCCCGATCCAGGCGACGACCGGTTCCATCTGCACGCCCGCCTCGCGCAGGGTCGGCACATCCGGCAGCTGCGGCATGCGGCCAGGACCGGTGACAGCCAGGGCGCGAAGCTGGCCGTCGCGGACCTGCCCGGCGACGCCGGCATAGGGCGCGAAGAACAGCTGCAGCCGCCCCGCCACCAGGTCCAGCACCGCCGGCGCGACGCCGCGGTAGGAGACGTGCTCGGCCCGGAAATTCTCCCGCGCCGCCATGTCCTCGGTGGCGAGGTGGGAGAGCGTGCCGGGGCCTGTCGAGCCGTAGTTCAGCTTGCCCGGATTGGCGCGCGCATAGGCGAGCAGCTCCGCGACGGTGTTCGCCGGGACGGAGGGATGCACCGCCAGCACGAAGGGCAGCCGCGCCAGCAGCGAGATCGTCGAGAGGTCGGTCGCGGGGTCGAAGGAGAGCGCGGGGTTCAGCACCTTCGCCGTGCTGCCGGGGCCGCCGATGGTGACGCCGAAGGTGTGGCCGTCCGAGGCGCGTGCGATCGCCTCGGTGCCGATGTTGCCGCCGCCGCCGGCGCGGTTGTCCACCACGAAGGGCTGGCCGAACACCTGCTGCAGATGCGGCGTCACCGCGCGCGCCGCCATGTCGGGGGTGGAGCCGCCGGGGAAGGCGACGATCACGCGCACCGGGCGGTCCGGCCAG
Organism: Falsiroseomonas bella; assembly: GCF_003173615.1. Taxonomy (GTDB): domain Bacteria; phylum Pseudomonadota; class Alphaproteobacteria; order Acetobacterales; family Acetobacteraceae; genus Falsiroseomonas; species Falsiroseomonas bella. The sequence continues at coordinate 181,895 of NZ_QGNA01000004.1, forward strand.
GCGGGCTGCGCGGCCAGCGTGCCGGGCAGGGCGGCGAGGGTGGCGGCGCCGAGCACGCCGCGACGGGTGAGGGTCATCGGGGTTCCTCCCTGGTGCGATTGATCCGCACCCAAGCCCGGCTGGCCGCCGGGGGCAAGATCATCCGGCGCGGGCGAGGGTGGTGCGCGGATGCACGAAGCCGCGCACCGGGTAGCCCGTCACGCCGAGGTCGTTGATGCGCGGATACCACACGCGCACAACGGACCAGTCGTTGCCGGGCGAGACATCCACCACGCGCTGGCCGGTGGCGATGCGCCCGCGGGCGGCGCCGGAGGCCCAGTTCGCGTGGTCCACCAGGATCTCGCGCCGGCCGACCACGCGTGTCACGACGGCGACATGGCCGTCGCGCATCCGGCTGGTGCGGTTGATCACCAGCACGCTGCCGGGGATCGGCGTGCGGGAGCGGTCGTAGCGCCCGGCGGCCGCGTCCCACCAGGTCCAGGCATCGCCCTGCAACTGGATCCCGGACCGTGCCCGGGCATAGGGCACGCAGGAGACGGGCTCGGTGAGGCCCGCCCCCGGCCCCGGCGCGCGGGTGCTGCCGCAGGCGGCCAGCGCGAGCAGAAGCAGGATGGCAAGGGCGGCGCGCATCGGGTTGATTCTACCAGAAAACGAGGCGCGCCCGCCACGCCGATCATCCGGGCCGCCGGCCCTTCACGCCCCAGGCCCGCACCGCCAGCAGGATCTCGCCCTCCGGCCCGGTCGGTAGCCGCGCGCGCAGCGCCTCCCGGATGGCGGCGCGCGTCGCCTCGTCCAGCCCCGCGCAGTATTTGGGCGCGGAGCCCGTGCCGCCGAGGAAGGGCGTCCAGTATTCGTCGAAATCCGCGAAGGCGGCGGGGATGTCGAGCGCGGTCGTCTCCACAGCCGCGAGCCCCGCCGCCGCGAAGGCCGCGGCCAGCGGCGCCGGGCGGCAGATCGGGGCGTTGAGGCCGTCGTCGAAGCGCGCCGCGTCCGGGTCGATGGCGCGCGCGGCGTCGAAGAAGTGGCGCATGATCTGCATCTGGCCGGCATAGTCCCAGACATAGAGCGCAACGGTGCCGCCCGGCCGCACCAGCCGTGCCATCTCGGCCAGCGCCTTCGGCTTGTCGGGCAGGAAGTTCAGCACGAGGCCGCTGACTGCGAGGTCGAAGGCGGCGCCGGGCTGGCCGGTATCGGTCGCGTCGCCTTGCAGGAAGGCGCCCTGCGGCACGCGCGCCGCGGCTTCGGCGAGGAAGGCGGGCGCGCTGTCCAGGCCGACAAGCCGCGCCGGGGCGCAGCGCCGCGCGACGGCCTCGCTCAGCACGCCAGTGCCGCAGCCGAGGTCCATCCAGTCGAGGCCGGTCCGCGGCGCCAGCCAATCGAGGAACAGCGGCGCGACGGCGCGGCTCCAGCGGCCCATGTAGCGCTCATAGGCCTCGGCCGCGCCCCACAGCCCCGTCGTGCCGCCCATGGCCGCTCCGCCCCGGATTGCCAGGTTGCGAGGCTAGGCCCGCGGGCGGCGCCCGATCCAGCGTTGCGAAGTCACGCCACCTTGCGCGCCGCCGGGACCGCGCGCATCCGGCCTCCCGGCAGACCGCCCGGCACGCCGGCCGCGAGATCCGCCGCGGCCAGCAGCCTCGGCCAGTCGAGCCCCGTCTCCACGCCCATGCGCCGGAACAGCCAGGCGACGTCCTCGGTGGCGACATTGCCCGTCGCGCCCGGCGCGAAGGGGCAGCCGCCAAGCCCGCCCGCCGCGCTGTCGATCACGTCGCAGCCCGCGTTCCAGGCGGCGGCAACATTCGCCACGCCCATGCCGTAGGTGTCGTGGCCGTGGAAGGCGATGCGGTTCGAGCCATCCGGCGCCGGCCACGCCTTCACCGCATGGCCCACCACGCGCGCCACTTGGTCGGGCGCGGCGTTGCCGGTGGTGTCGCAGATCGCGACCTCGATCCAGGGGTCGAGCGCGATCACGCGCTCCACCCAGTCCAGCGCGTCGCGTTCCGGCACCACGCCCTCGAAGGGGCAGTGGAAGCAGCAGGAGAGGTTGAAGCGCACCTTGCGGCCCGCCGCGAGCGCGTCCCGCACGATGGCGGAGAGGTCGGCGAAGCTGTCGGCGCAGCTGCGGTTCACATTGGCCTTGTTGTGGCTTTCGGTGACCGACATGAACAGCCCGACGCGATGCGCGCCGGCCGCGAGCGCCGCTTCGAAGCCCTTCCGGTTCGGCACGAGCGCGGTGCATTCTAGCCCGTCCAGCGCCAGCGCGGCCTGGAACACCGCGGCGGTGTCGGCCATCTGCGGGACCGCCTTCGGGCTGACGAAGGAGCCGACTTCCATCCGCCGTACGCCGGCCGCATGCAGTGCGCGGACGAGCGCGATCTTGGTCTCGGTCGGCACGAAGGGGCCGATGGATTGAAGCCCGTCGCGCGGCGCGACCTCGCTGATGGAAACCCGCGGCATCACTTCCCTCCCAGCAACTCGCCGAAGACATGGTCGTTGTGCGCGCCGATGGCGGGCGCGGTCCAGCGCACCATCTCCGGCGGGCTGACGCCGTCGAAGCGGAAGGGCGGCGCGGGGTGCAGCAGCGTGCGGTCGAGCAGCGGGTCGCGCACCTCCATCACCGTCTGCCGCGCGCGGAAATGCGGGTCTTCCGCGCAGTCCTTCATGTCATACAGGCGCGAGACGGGGATGTCGGCCGCGTCCAGCAGCCGCTCCGCCTCCGCGGCCGGCAGCGTCCTGGTCCAGGCCTCGATCGCGGCGTCGATCTCCTTCACGTTGGCGCAGCGGCCGATATTGGTCTGCAGGCGTTCATCGGCGCCCAGGTCCTCGCGGCCGATCACCTTCATCAGCCGGCGATAGATCGCGTCCGAGTTGCCGCCGACGCAGAGCCACTTCCCGTCGGCGCAGAGATAGGTGTTGGTCGGGGCCGCGGTGGGCAGCGCCGCGCCCTGCGGCTGCCGCACCCAGCCGAACAGCCCGTATTCCGGCAGCATCCCCTCCATCAGCGAGAAGATGGAGCCGACCAGGTCCACGTCGATGATGCGCCCCTTCGCCTCGGGGTTGCCCTTGGTCGCCCAGGCGGCGCCGAGCACGGCCATGGCCGCGTAGATGCCCGCGATGTCGTCGGCGATGGAGACGCCGCAGCGCGGCGGAGGGTGATCGGTCACGCCCGGCGTCGCCGTCAGGTGGCGGATGCCGCCCATAGCCTCCCCGATCGAGCCGAAGGCGGGCTTGTCGCGATAAGGCCCGTCCTGGCCGTAGCCGGAGACGCGGGCGATGGTCAGCCTGGGGTTGATCGCCTGCAGCACCTCCGGCCCCAGCCCGATGCGCTCCAGGTAGCCGGGCCGGAAGTTCTCGATCAGTGCGTCGGCGCGGGCGGCCAGCGCCTTCACCTTTTCGCGCCCGTCCTCCGACTTCAGGTCGAGCGAGACGCAGAGCTTGTTGCGCCCATGGATGCTGAACCACACGGCGTGCCCGTTCACCTGGCTGCCCCAGCCGCGATGCGGGTCGCCTTCCGGGGGCTCCACCTTGATCACCTCGGCGCCCATGTCGGCGAGCATCCGCGCGGCGAAGGGCCCCGCGATGTAGTGGCCCAGTTCCAGCACCCGAAACCCCGCGAGCGGCAAGCCCTGCCCGGTCATCCGATCTCCTCCGGCGATGTGCGGGGCAGGATAGGGGGCGCGGCCGGCCGCGTCATGACGCCGGCTTGTGCGCCGGGCCGCGAAAAAGCGATGCCGGGGTAAGGATCGGGCAAGGCCCCCGCGCGATAAGGCGGTGGGGTTGCCGAGCTATGCACCCCGTCTCTCCCTCCCGGGAGCCGGCCATCTACCCCCATCCGGCCGGCATCCCCACTCGGGCGGCGCCCCCTCGGGCTCCGCCCATTTTTTTGGGCCCTTCGTTTCGGCCGTAGGCTTCACCTTCGGCCCTCAGACGCCGGCGCTGCGCTTGGCTTCGCCGCATGAGCGGCGGCGCCCGTTCGGGCGCTCGGCCGGCATGACGCCGGCCGGGGGGCTTCAGCCCCGCCCGCGATAGGCCACCGCGCAGGCCGCCAGGCTGAGCGCGAAACCCACGCCGAACACCGCCGCATGGCTGTCCCCGGTGGCGCCGAACAGGGCCGCGAGGCCAAAGGCGAAGCTGACCTGCGCCACGCCATACGCCGCCGTCGCCCGCACCCAGATCACGCCGGCGCGCGCCCCGGCCACCTCCCGCGCCGCGACCAGCGTCACGGCCGTGGCGCCCACCCCGGCGAAGCCGCTGAGCGGCCCGGCCAGGATCAGCGCCGGCCAGGCCGGCACCAGCGCCGACCCCAGCGCCGCCACCTGCACCACCATCCAGGCCAGCAGTGCGCGCCGCCCGCCGATCCTGCCCGCCAGCCGCCCCCCCAACATGGTGCCGAGCAGGGCGCCGAGCCCGAAGCCGATCCACACCGCCGCGCCGGCCTCGATCGGCAGGCCCCGGCCACGCACCGCGAGATCCGAGAGATAGACCATCGGCGCCACCATCCCGGCACCCGAGAGCGCATAGGCCAGCAGCAGCAGCCCCGCCCGCGGCACGGCGGAGCGCGTTTCCTCCGGCGGCAGGGCGGGCGGATCGGGCCAGTGGCGGCGCGCCGCCCACCAGACCGCCGCGGTCGCCGCCGCCAGCCCGAGCCAGGCGGTGGGAATGCCGCCGCCGAGCAGCAGCGGGATGGCGAGCCCCCCGGCCACCACGCCGGCGCCCACCCCCGTCATCACGATGCCGCTGGCCGCGCCGCGCCGCTCGGGCGGCACGCTTGCCTGGGCCGAGGGGCCGGCGAGCGCCATCAGCACGCCTCCCGCCGTCCCGGCCAGCGCCCGCCAGGCGAGCAGCCAGACCAGCCCGCCCTGCCAGGCGCAGGCCGCGAAGGCCGCGACCGCCAGCGCCATGCCGGCATCGAGCGCGCGCGGCACCCCGATCCGCGCCGCCAGCCGCCGCCCTGCCAGCACGCCGAGCAGGTAGCCGGCGAAATTCCCCGCGCCGAGCAGCCCCGCCTCGGCCCCGTCCACCCACCCGGCCGCAACCATGGCGGGGAACAGCGGCACATAGGCGAAGCGCGCCAGCCCGACCCCGGCGAGGATTGCGCCCGCCGCCGCCCAGGCCACCTTCATGGCGCCGCCCTGCCGGTTGAATGCGGGGCGGCACTTCTCCATGCTGCGCTGCCACAAGGATCGGCGGCGCCGCTGCCATTGCCCCGACGAGGCACCATGTCCCACCCCATCGGCCGCCGCGCCGCGGCCGCGCTGGTTCTTCTGCCCTTCGCCGGATGCGGCGGCCTGCCCGCGGCCCGCGCCCAGCGTGGCGCCGCGGCGCTACCGGATTTCGCCGACCTCGCGGAACGCGTGCTGCCTGCCGTCGTCAACATCGCGGTCACCTCCGAGCAGCGGACGGAGGTGCCGCCGGAGTTGCGTGGCACGCCCTTCGAGCGATTCTTCCGCGACCGCCGCGGCCGCAGCCGGCAGAGCCAGGGCGCGGGGTCCGGCTTCATCATGGACCCGGCCGGGCTGGTGGTCACGGCCAACCACGTCGTCGGCAATGCCAGCCGGGTCGTGGTCTCGCTGCAGGATGGCGAGGAATACGTTGCCCGCGTCGTCGGCTCCGACGACCTGACCGACCTCGCCCTGCTGCGGGTCGAGGCCCGCGCACCGCTGCCCTCGGTGCCCTGGGGCAGTTCCGCGGCGCTCCGGGTCGGGCAATGGGTGCTGGCGGCGGGCAATCCCTTCGGGCTCGGCGGCACCGTCACCTCCGGCATCCTCTCGGCCCGCGGGCGCGACATCGGCTCCGGCCCCTATGACGACTTCCTGCAGACCGATGCGCCGATCAACCCGGGAAATTCCGGCGGGCCGTTGTTCAACACGGCGGGCGAGGTGGTGGGTATCAACACGGCGATCTTCTCGCCCAGCGGCGCCAGCGCCGGCATCGGCTTCGCCGTGCCCTCCGACCTCGCCCGGCCGATCATCGAGCAGCTGCGCGCCGGCGGCCGGGTGGAGCGTGGGTGGCTCGGCGTCAGCCTGGAAGACATCGAGGCGGATGAAGCGGGACGCCGGCGGAATGCGGGGCGTGGCGTGGTGGTCGCGGGCGTGGTGCGCGGCAGCCCGGCGGCGCGCGCCGGGCTTCGCCCGGGCGACCAGGTGGTCGCGCTCGACGGCCAGCGGATCGAGACCTCCCGCGCGCTGGTCCGCAACGTGGCGGCGCTGCCACCCGGCCAGACGGTGCAGCTTTCCATCCTGCGGGAGGGCCGTGCCACGGAGGTGCCGGTGCAGATCGGCCGCCGGCCGGCGGGGCAGTAGCTGCGCACGGGGCTAGGAATCGCCGGGGAGACGGCCCTAGGGTTCTGGAAAGGTACCGGAAGACGGACGATGCGAATCCTGCTGGTCGAGGACGATGCCGAAGTCGCCCGCTTCGTCCGCAAGGGGCTGATGGAGGCCGGGCACACGGTGGAGCACGCGCCGAACGGGCGGGACGGCCTGTTCATGGCCGCCTCCGAGCAGTTCGACGTGCTGGTGCTGGACCGCATGCTGCCTGGCGGCGTGGACGGTGTGCGCCTGGTGGAGACCCTGCGCGGGCAGGGCAACCGCACGCCCGTGCTGTTCCTCAGCGCGCTCAACGCGGTGGATGAGCGCGTGAAGGGGCTGAAGGCGGGCGGCGACGACTATCTCACCAAGCCCTTCGCCTTCGCCGAGCTGCTGGCGCGCGTCGAGGCGCTGGGCCGACGCCCGGCGGCGGAGGTCCCGACCACGCGGCTGAAGGTGGCGGACCTCGAGCTCGACCTGCTGTCCCGCACCGTCACGCGCGCCGGCAAGAAGATCGACGTGCAGCCGCGCGAGTTCCGCCTGCTGGAGCACCTGATGCGCCATGCCGGCCAGGTGGTCACGCGCACCATGCTGCTCGAGAAGGTCTGGGACTACCATTTCGACCCGCAGACCAACGTGATCGACGTGCATGTCAGCCGCCTGCGCCACAAGCTGGACAAGGGCTTCGACAAGCCGCTGATCCACACGGTGCGCAACGCGGGCTACATGATCCGCGCCGACTGATTTCGGGCGGACGAAGGCTTCCCCTTCGTCCCTCAGGCGCCGGCGCTTCGCTCGGCATGGGCCGGGCGCCGGCAGGAGCAAGCCGATCTCCCCCCCGCCCTCCGTCGCCTCCTCGAGCTTCGAGCCACCGCTCTTCGGCCTGCTGCGCAGCGCCTCGGGCCGCTTCGCGCTGTTCTTCACCGCGGTCTTCGCCGCCGCCGCGACGGCCGCGGCGGTGGTGCTGTGGTGGAACACCGCCGGCGCGCTGGACCGCCAGGTGGATGCGGCGATCCGCGCGGACGCGACGGCGCTGGTCGAGCGCATGTCCGTCCGCGGCATCCCGGCCGTCGCCGCGGCCATCGAGGACCGGATGGCCGTGGATGTGCAGAACGAGACGCTCTACCTGCTGCTCGCGCCCGACGGCGCGCGGCTGGCCGGCAATCTCAGCGCCTGGCCTTCGGAGGCGAGCGGCGAGTTCCCCTGGATTCGCATCCCGCTGCAGCGCGACGGCGCGGTGAGCGAGGCGCGGCTGTTCCGCCTCGAACTCGGCGGCGGCCATCGGCTGCTGGTCGGGCGCGACGTGGCGGAGAAGCTGCGGCTGCGCGGCCTGCTTTCGGAAGGCATCGCCTGGGCGGCCTCGGCCTCCGCAGCCTTCGCGGTGCTCGGCGCCTGGCTGCTGCGACGCTCCCTCGAACGCCGGCTGAACCCGATCTACCGCACCGCGCGTGCGATCTCCGCCGGCGACCTGACGCGCCGGGTGCCGCTCTCGGAGCGCGACGACGAGTTCGACAAGCTCGGCATCACCATGAACGCGATGCTCGACCGCATCGCGCAGCTGATGGAAGGCGTGCGCGGCGTCTCGGACGCGATCGCGCACGACCTGCGCACGCCGATCGCGCGCGCCCGCGCCAAGCTCGAGGAATCGCTGCACGCCGCGCATGACGAGGACTCGCTCCGCGCCGCGGTGGAGCAGGGCATTGCCGACCTCGACGCCATCGCCCGCGTCTTCCAGGCCGTGCTGCGCATCGCCGAGGTGGAGGCGGGCGCGCGCCGCGCCGCCTTCGCGCCGACCGACCTCGCCCCGGTGCTGGCCGACATCGCCGAGCTCTACGGCGCCTCGGCCGAGGCGCGCGAGCAGCACCTGGCCGTGGACCTGCCGGAGAGCCTGGACCTGGTCGGCGATCGCGACCTGCTCGCCCAGGCGGTGGTGAACCTGCTCGACAACGCGCTGAAATTCACGCCGGAGGGCGGCACGGTGCGGCTTTCCGCGCGGCTTTCCGAGGCGCATGCCGAGATCGAGGTGGCCGATGACGGGCCCGGCATGCCGGATGCCGACCGCCGCCGCGCCGGCGAGCGCTTCTTCCGCGCCGATGCGGCGCGCACCACGCCGGGCTCCGGGCTCGGCCTGTCCCTGGTGCGCGCCGTGGCATCGCTGCATCGCGGCGAGCTTCTGCTGCGCGACACCCATCCCGATGCGGCGTCGCCCGGCCTGACGGCGACGCTGCGCCTGCCCGCGGCGTGATCCGCGCGTCGGCGGCGCATGTCGCGCGTTTCACCGCGCGGCCACGGGGAGGATCGCCGCCGCGGCGCAGAGTGCCCTCCATGCTTCGTGCCGGAACCCTGCTGCTCGCGGTCGCCCTCTGCCCGGGCGCCGGGCGCGGCGAACAGCCCATGCGGGTGACCACCGACAGCTCTGCCTATTGCACCGAGCTTACCCAGCGCTTCGCCGCGCAGGCGACGACCATGCCCGCCAGCGCCGTCGCGCTGGCGGAGGAGGGGCAGCGCCTGTGCCAGGGGGGCCATGTGCGGACCGGCATCGCGAAGCTCCGCCGCGCATTGCGCGTGCAGCAGGCCGGGGGATAGCGCCCCGACCTGGGCGCGGCTGAAGCGGCCTTATCCCAGCCCTGGACCCGTTTCACCGCGTCCAGGCGCGGTGAGACGGGCGTAGCTCGTGTTTGAAGCGTTTTCCGAGTCGCCGAGCGATTCCGCCCGGCTTGAACACGCTCTATGCGCCGCCGGCGGCGAGCGATCGGGACAGTCCCTGCGCGGACTGCTTCAGCAGCGGCAGGAAACGCCGTCGGGCTTCCTCCGGAGGGCAGCGATCGCAAGCGAAGGTGACATGCACCGCCGCCACCGGCTCGCCGGCCGAGCCCAGTACAGGCACGGCGATGGAGGCTGCGCCGGCGAAGAGCTCTTCGACTGCCATCGCGTATCCATCGCGAGCGACCTCGTCCAGCCGGCTCAACAGGGCCGGAATGTCGGTCACGGTGCGTGCGGTGAAGGCGGTGCGGTCCGACGCCTCGAGCACCGCCATGGCCGCGGGGCGGGGCAGGGCGGCCAGCATCGCGATGCCGGACGAGGTGCAGAAGGCCGGCAGCCGGCTGCCGATCGTGACCCGCGCCCGCGTGACGCTGTCCGCGTGGCGGCGGAGCAGATACAGCACGTCCGTTCCGTCCAGCATGGTCAGGCTCGCCGTCTCGCCGGTCTGGCGGCAGAGCTCGCTGAGCCAGGGCCTGCCCCGCTCCACCAGCACGTCGGAGCCGAGATACATCGCCCCGATCTCGAGCGCCCGCGGCGTGATCGCGAAGCGCCGCTTGCGCGGATCCTTCCGCAGATAGCCGAGCCGTTCCAGCGTGTGGGAGAAGCGCTGCGCGGCGCTGCGGTCCAGGCCCGACGCGGCGGCGAGCTGCGTCAGGCCCATCGGCGCCCGGTTGCGCCCGACGGCGAAGAGCACGCGGAACGCCTTCTCGACGGACTGCACGTAGAGTGCGTCCTCCGTCTTCGGCTGCTTGCGCGCGCCGTCGGGCACGGGCTGGACCTCCTTCTGCAAGAGTGGCGTCGTCGGATGGCCGCGGTCGGCATCCCTCCGAAAGATTTAAAGCATTCAATTTCGTGTGCGTGCAACAGTTAAGCGATGGCGACACCAGCTTGCTGAAGAACGATGGGCCGATTGCCGACTTCTGCCAGCCGTCGCACGATCCGCGCCAGGCCGCCAGAGGAATTCGCACCATGTCGCCCGATATCGTCGCCCAGCTCGCCCCCACCGGCGTGTTGCGGGCCGGGATCAACCTGAGCAACTTCCTGCTCGTCACCGGCCGCGGCGCGGAGGGCGAGCCGGTGGGCGTCGCACCCGACATGGCGCGCGCCATCGCCGATCGCCTCGGCGTGCCGGTGCGCTACGTGCCCTATCCCCGTCCTGGCGAACTGGCCGACGCCGCCGGCACCGGCGCCTGGGACATCGGCCTGATCGGCGCCGAGCCGCAGCGCGCGGAGAAGATCGCCTTCTCCCCGGCCTATTGCGAGATTCAGGCGACCTACCTGGTGCCGCCCGGCTCGGCGATCGTCGCGATGGACCAGGTGGACCGGCCGGGCGTGCGCATCGCCGTCGCCGCGCGCGCGGCTTATGACCTCTGGCTGGAGCGCAACATCCGGCATGCCGGCCTGCATCGCGCGCCGACGCTCGATGCCTCCTTCGAGCTGTTCCGCGACGAGGGCCTGGAGGCGCTGGCGGGGCTGCGCCCGAAGCTGCTGGAGGATGCGGCGAAGCTGCCGGGGTCGCGCGTGCTGGAGGGACAGTTCATGGCGGTGCAGCAGGCGGTCGGCACCGCGAAGCCGAATGTCGCCGCCGCCGCCTTCCTGCGCGACTTCGTGGAGGAGGCGAAGGCCTCCGGCCTCGTCGCCGCGCTGATCGCGCGGCACCAGGTGCGCGGGCTGTCCGTGGCGCCGGCCTCGGCGCCGGTGTGAACCTGACCGCTCCTGTTCCGTTTCCACCACGGAGCAGGAGGGATGGATGCAGCGCACCGATGCGGGGGCGCCGCCGTGAACGGCGCCTGGCTACGCCAGTTCTGGTCGGATCTGCTGGCGCAGTTCTGGCTGCGCCCGGCGCTGATGACCTTGACGGGAGTCATCCTCGCGGCCGCGCTGATCCGGACAGAAGGCGCCATCGAGCTGCCGGACTGGGCGGCGGCCTGGGTCTATGCCGGCGGCGTCGCCGGGGCGCGCGACGTGCTCGGCACCATCGCAGCCGCCAGCATCGGCGTGGCCGGCACCACCTTCTCCATCACCGTCGCGGCGCTCAGCCTGGCGAGCAGCCAGATGGGCCCGCGCCTGCTGCAGAACTTCACGCGCGATCCGGGCAACCAGTATGCCCTCGGCACCTTCGTGGCGACCTTCGCCTATTCCCTGCTGGCACTGCGCTCCGTGCGGGAAGCCGAGGAGGGCGCGTTCGTGCCGCAACTCGCCGTCTCCGGCGCGCTGCTGCTCGCGGTCGCCTGTGCCGGCGTGCTGATCTGGTTCCTCAATCACATCGCCAGCTCCATCAACGTGGATCGCGTGGTGGCGCTGGTGCGCAGCGACCTGGTGCACGCGCTGCAGGCGCTGCCGGCGCGCGGCGAGGCCGGTGACCAGGACGATGGGGGCGATGTCCCGGCCGGCGCCGCCGCGCCCCTGCACGCGCGCGGCAGCGGCTATCTGCGCGTGCTGGACGAAGGCGGACTGGTGGACTGGGCGGCCGGGCGCGAGGCCTGCATCCGGCTGATGGTCCGGCCCGGCGGCTTCGTCTTTCCGGGAATGATGGTCGGCACGGTCACGCCGGCGCATCTGCGCGGGGAAGCCGAGACGGCACTCGGCGCCGCGCTGTCGCTCGGCGACACGCGCAACGTCACGCAAGACCTGGAATATGCGGTGCGGCAGCTGGTGGAGGTGGGCATGCGCGCGCTCTCGGCCGGCACGCGCGATCCCTTCACAGCCATCAGCGTGCTCGACCAGCTGGGCGCGGCGCTGTGCGAGACGGCGGCGCATGACCTGCCCGGCGGCCGTATCCGGCGCGACGGCGTGCTGCGGCTGGAGCGGTCGGTGACGGATTACGATGGGCTGGTGGACGCGATGTTCCACATGCTGCGCCAGGCCGGCACCAGCGAGCCGGCGGTGAGCATCCACCTGGTCGAGGTGCTGGCTGCGGTGGCGGCGGTGGAGCGCGATCCCGCGCGGCTGGCGACGCTGCGCCGCCATCTCGACCTCGCCTGGCAGGCGGGGATGCGCAGCACCGAGGACGAGACGGTACGCGCCGCAATCGCGAAGCGCCATGCCGACGGGCTCGCCGCCATCGCCGGCAGGGGTGCGCGCGCCGGGTAGGTGCAGCGTGGCCCCCGTGGAGGACCACGCTGCGGGAGGTGTCAGGGTGTCATCCCGGCGGCGCCGCGGCGCGCCACCGCCGGGATGTCCCGCGGCTCAGCGATAGAGCCGCAGGCCCTCGCCCCAGCCGCGCTCGCGACCGTAGTCGGCGACGCGATTGCGGTCGTAGCGCGGCAGTGCCTCGAGCTCCTCGCGCGTCATGTTCAGGGTGACGCGGTCGTTGTTGCCGCTGCCGAGCTGCAGTCGCTCGATCGGCACCATCGCTTCCTTCTCGCCGATGCCGAGGAAGCCGCCCCACTCGACGACGGCGGCGCGCACCTGGCCGTTGCCGTCGATCAGCAGGTTCCGCACCTCGCCCGCCTCACGCCCGTTGCTGCCATACACATTCGTGCCGATCAGGCGCTGCACGCTGGTCAGCGGGACGCCGCTGGCCGGAGAGGCGGCGGTCGTCTGGGGCTGAGACCCGGACGACTGGGCCGGCGCCGGCGTGGAGGTCGCACCGGTGCGCTGCTCCGTCTGGCGCTCGGTCGTGCCGGTCCGCTGCTCGGCCTGGCGTCCGGCCGTGCCCTGCTGCTGGGTGTTGACCTGCGCCTGACCCTGGCGCTGCACGGTCACCTGGGGCTCGCCCTGGCGCTGCACGGTCACCTGGGGTTCTCCCTGGCGCTGCACCGTCACCTGCGGCTCCGCCTGGCGCACCGTGACCTGGGGCTGCGGCTGCTGGACGGTGACCTGCGGCTGCGGCTGCTGCACCGTGATCTGCGGCGCCGGCTGCTGCACGGTCACCTGCGGCGCGGGCTGCTGCACCGCGATCTGCGGACCCGAACCGCCCGCAGCCTGCTGGCTGCCGGCCTGGCCGCTCTGGCTGCCCTGGGTTCGGGCGCCCTGGGACTGGCTGGTCTGGGTGCGCTCGGTCTGGCTCTGGCCAGCTGCGGCGGAACCGCCCATCCGCTGGGCCAGCGCGGCCAGCGCATCCGCCGCCTCGCCCAGCTGGCGCGCGGCCTGCTGCGGGTTCGGCTGCTGGCCCTGCAGCGCCTGGTTCGCCTCGGTCAGCTGCTCACGCGCCGTGCGGAATTCCTCGCGCTGCTGCAGCTCGTTCGGCACGCGACCGATCACGTTCATGCCGGCGCTGACGGCGGTGCGGGCCTGCGGGATGTTGGCGTTCTGCCCGCCCGAAAGCTGCTGCTGCGCCTGCCGGAGCGACTGCTCCGCGGTGCGCAGCTGGCCCATGACCGCCGGCTGCTGGCTGTCGGCCTGCTGGCTCGGCGCCAGCTGGCCCTGCTGCGCCTGGCCCTGCTGCGCCTGGCCCTGCTGCGCCGGCGTCTGCTGCTGCGTCTGCTGTTGCCTGGGCTGCTGGCCCTGCGGCTGCGGCTGCGCCAGCACGGGCGCGCCGACCAGCAGCGCCAGGGCCGCGACGCCGCCCACCAGCGTCTTACGCGACGCGAGGCGCGGGAAGTTTCGATCCGTGTGCATGATGTCCTGTCTCCTCATGGATCGTGCGCGCCTCGTCAGCCTGCGGCAGGCCACGTCCGGCACGCTCGATGCCAGTAGGTGGCGCGACGCGCCCCTGCCCGTGACTCCGTGCTGCTACCTAGGCGCGAGGCGGGAACCGATGCGGCGCCGCGGCGATTGCGGGAGGTGTCGTCACGGCCGCGATCCCTTCCGGCCGTGCCGGCGCCGATGAACCCGCGGGCGGCACAGGTGTTGGCGCTGCGCCGCCGCTTTCATCGCCACGCGGCAGCGCATTGCCGAAGGGAGGCCCTGATGTCGGCAGAGGCCCGCATCACGCATGTCGTGGACGACGAATCCGCGGCACGACGATCCCTGTCGCTGCTGCTGGAGGCCGCGGGATTCGGCGTCGAGACCTTTCCGAGCGCGGAGGCCTTCCTCCGCGCCGCGCATGACGGCCTGCCCTTCGGCTGCGTGCTCCTGAACCCGCGCATGGCGGGGCTGGACGGACCCGCGCTGCAGCATGCGATGGCGGAGCAGCGGCTGGTGCATCCGGTGATCGTGATCACCGCGCACGGCGATGTGGGCATGGCCGTCCGCGCGATGAAGGCGGGCGCCTGCGACGTCATCGAGAAGCCCTTCTGCGCCGAGGACGTGCTGCGCGCCGTCGCGGAGGCGCTGAGGCTCGCCGATGCCGCGCTGGAGGAGGCGCGCCGCGTCGCGGAGGCGGAAGCGCGCGTCGCGACGCTCTCGGCGCGGGAGACGGAGGTGCTGCAGGGGCTGGTCGCCGGGCAGCAGAACAAGATGATCGCGCAGGACCTCGGCATCAGCCCGCGGACGGTCGAGATCCATCGCGGGAACCTGATGGCCAAGCTGGGTGCGCGCAGCCTGCCGGAGGCGGTGCGCATCGCGCTCGCCGCCGGCGTGATCCCGATGGCCGCCGCTGCGAAGGAGGCCGCGCCGCGCCGCGTCGTGATGCGCTCGCTGCCGGCGCGCCAGGGCGCGCGGCAGTGACGGGCCTTCCCTTCTGCGGCGCGCCGCCGCTGCCCGGCGGCGCAACCTGGACGCTGGATCCGCTGCTGCTGGCGGTCCTCGCCGTCGCGGGCCTCGCCCTGGCGCGCGGCCTGCGCGGCGCCGACGCCATGACGCGAGGCGCGGCCGCGCTGGGCTGGGTGGTGCTCGCCGGCGCGCTGGTCTCGCCGCTGTGCAATCTCGCCGTGGCGCTGTTCGGCGCACGCGTCGCGCAGCACCTGCTCGTCACGCTGGTCGCGGCGCCGCTGCTTGCCCTGGCGTTCGCGGATCGCACGCGCGCGCCGATCCCGGCCGTTGCCGTCTTCGCCGCGCTGTTCTGGATCTGGCACCTGCCCGGCCCCTATGCAGCGAGCTTCCATCCCGACGGCATCGCCTGGTGGTGGATGCACGGCACGCTCTCGCTCGCCGCGGTCTGGCTCTGGTCGGCGATCCTGGGCGCGCGACGCGACCGCCCGGTCGTTGCCGCGCTGGCCGGCCTGCTCACCGGGCTGCAGATGGGTGCGCTGGGCGCGCTACTCACCTTCGCGCCCCGCCCGCTCTATGCGCCGCATGCGCCGGACGTGACGCTGCCCTGGGGGCTTACGCCGCTGGAGGACCAGCAGCTCGGCGGGTTGCTCATGTGGGTGCCGGGCGGGCTGCTCTTCGCAGCGGTGATGGTGGCGACGCTCGCCGTGCTGCTCCGCGCGCCGTCCACGGCCAGACACGCGGGTCCGTGAGCGTCTCGCGGACGGTCCTTCTCGGCACGGTGCTGGCCGCCGGCGGCGCGGCCGCGCAGGACGCGTCCGGCGACGCCGCGACGGGTCGCGCGCTGGCCGCCGCGCATGGCTGCACGGCCTGTCACGTGATCCCGGGGCTGCGCGGCCTCGGCAGCCATGTGGGACCCTCGCTGGCCGGCATCGGGGGCGGCCGCTACATCGCGGGCGTCCTGCCCAACACGCCGGAGAACCTGGTGCGCTGGCTGCGCGACCCGCCCGCGGTCGCGCCCGGCACCGCCATGCCGGCCCTCGGCCTGGACGAGGCGACGGCGCGGCACATCGCCGCCTTCCTGGCGACGCTGCGATGAACCTGCAATCGGTGCTGTCGCCCGCGGGGCCGTATGGCGCGCAGATCGCGCAACTCACCTGGCTGCTGTTCGGGGGCGGCGCGGTGATCTTCGGCGCCGTGCTGCTGTTCCTTCTGGTGGCGCTGCTCGCCGGCCCGCGCAGCCGCGCCACGCTCGGCTCGCGCCGCTTCGTGCTCGCCGCCGGCGTCGGCTTTCCCGTGGCGGTGCTGGGCCTGCTGCTGGTGCACATCCTGCTGGTCGGCCGCGCCGTCAGCCTGCCCGTTCCCGGCGATGCGCAGGCGCTGCGCATCGAGATGATCGGCCGGCAATTCTGGTGGGAGGTGCGCTACCCGGAGACGGAGAGCGGCGCCGGCTTCGTCACCGCGAACGAGGTCCACATCCCCGTCGGCCGCGACGTGGTGCTGGAGGTCGCTTCCGGCGACGTCATCCACTCCGTCTGGATCCCCGCGCTGCACGGCAAGATCGACATGATCCCGGGCCGGGTGAACCGGCGCGTGATCCGCGCCGACCGGCCGGGCGTGATGCGCGGGCAGTGCACCGAGTATTGCGGCGTGCAGCACGCGCTGATGGCCTTCTTCGTCGTCGCCCGGACGCCGCAGGAGTACGAGGATTGGCTGCAACGCCAGCGCCGGCCGGCGGCCGAGCCGGAGGACGAGTTCCTCGCCATGGGCCGCCGCGTCTTCGGCGAGGTCGGTTGCGGCGCCTGCCATGCGGTGCGCGGCACGGAATGGACGGCGCGGCTCGGGCCGGATCTCACGCATGTCGGCAGCCGCCTCTCGCTCGCCGCCGGCGCGCTCGACAACCACCGCGGCACGCTGGCGGGCTGGATCGCCGGCGCGCAGGACCTCAAGCCGGGGAACGCCATGCCCTCCTTCGCCGCCGCGCTCGACGGGCCGGAGCTGCGCGCCGTCGCCGCCTGGCTGGAGAGCCTGAAGTGACGCCGCCCGAGAGCCTGGCCGATCCGCTCTCGCGCGATGCGCCGCTGCCCAATCCGCTGCCGCGCCCGGAGGGCGAGCTGGAGGAGCTGGAGCGCATCTGGCGCCGGCCGCGGGGCTGGCGCTTCGTCACGGTCGTCAACAACAACTGGATCGGCACGCTCTATCTTGGGACCGCCGGGCTGTTCTGCGTCTTCGCGGTGATCCTCTCGCTGCTGATGCGCGCCCAGCTGGCCGTGCCGGCCAACGACTTCCTCGCCGCGGAGCGCTACAACCAGTTCTTCACCGTGCACGGCACGGCGATGATGTTCCTCTTCGCCGTGCCGGCGGTGGAGGCGCTCGGCGTCTATCTGCTGCCCGCGATGCTGGCGGCGCGCGACCTGCCTTTCCCGCGGCTCTCGGCCTTCGCCTTCTGGGCCTATGCGATCGGCGGCACGGCCTTCTTCGTGTCCCTGTTCTTCGGCGTGGCGCCGAATGGCGGCTGGTTCATGTATCCGCCGCTGACCAGCAAGGAGTACTCGCCGGGCATCAACGCCGATTTCTGGCTGCTCGGCATCGGCTTCATCGAGATCTCCGCCATCGCCGGCGCGATCGAGATCATCGTCGGCATCCTGCGCAACCGCGCGCCGGGCATGAGCCTGTCGAAGATGCCGCTCTTCGCCTGGGCGATGCTGGTCTTCGCGGTGATGATCGTCTTCGCCTTCCCCGCGGTGATCTGGGCGACGATCCTGCTGGAGCTCGAGCGCGCCTTCGACTGGCCCTTCTTCCTGGCCGACCGCGGCGGCGACCCGCTGCTGTGGCAGCACCTGTTCTGGTTCTTCGGCCACCCGGAGGTCTACATCATCTTCCTGCCGGCGGCGGGCGCCGTCTCCATGATCATCCCCGCGATGGTGCAGGCGCGGATGGTCGGCTACGGGCTGGTCGCGCTGGCGCTGGTGGGCACGGGCTTCCTCAGCTTCGGGCTGTGGGTGCACCACATGTTCGCCACCGGCATCCCGTCGCTGTCGCTCAGCTTCTTCTCCGCCGCGTCCTTCGCCGTGACGGTGCCGAGCGGCATCCAGGTCTTCGCCTGGATCGCGACCATCGCGACGGGGCGGCCGAGCCTGCAGGTGCCGATGCTGTTCATCCTCGGCTTCCTCTTCATCTTCGTGCTGGGCGGGCTGACCGGCGTGATGGTGGCGGTGGTGCCCTTCGACTGGCAGGTGCACGACACCTACTTCATCGTCGCGCATCTGCACTACGTGCTGATCGGCGGCATGGTCTTCCCGCTGATCGCGGGCGTCTACTACTGGGCGCCTTCCGCCAGCGGGCGGCGCATGTCGCGCAGGCTCGGCACCTGGGTGTTCTGGCTGCTCTTCGTCGGCGTCAACCTGACCTTCTTCCCGATGCACATCAGCGGGCTGATGGGCATGCCGCGGCGCGTCTGGACCTATCCGGAAGGCATGGGCCTCGACCCGTGGAACATGGCCTCCACCATCGGCGCCGGCATCGCGGCCTGCGGCATCCTGCTGCTGATCCTGGACCTCGTGCTGCACTTCCGCATCTCCAACGACGCGGAGGGCAATCCCTACAAGGGCGGCACGCTGGAATGGCTGCCGCAGGGCAACTACGCCGCGCGCAGCATCCCGCGCATCCACAGCCGGGAGCCGCTGTGGGACAATCCCGCGCTGGAGGAGGAGGTGAAGCAGGGCCGGCACTTCCTGCCCGGCACCGTCACCGGCCTGCGCGAGACGATCGTGACCAGCCCTGTGGAGGCGCGGCCGCAATATGTCGCGATCATCCCCGGCCCCGGCTGGGGCCATGTGATCGCGGCGATCTGCACGGCGGGCTTCTTCCTCTCGCTCACGGTGCAGCTCGTCTGGCTCGCCGCCGCCTTCGGCGCCGTCGCGATCGGCGCGGTGGTGTGGTGGCTGTGGACCGGCACCGACTACGGCCCGCTGATCGAGAAGGCGGACATCGGCGGCGGCCTGCGCCTGCCGGTCTATGTCACCGGCCCGGACAGCGTGGGCTGGTGGGCGATGGTGGTGCTGATCCTGGTGGACGCCACGACCTTCGGCTGCCTGATCTTCACCCATGCCTTCCTGTGGCTGTCCCAGGCGCAGCCGGGCTGGCCGCCCGAGGGCACGACGCTGCCGGAGCTTGCCTCGCCGGCCGTTGCGGCGGCGCTGGTCGCGGGCAGCGCGGCGCTGGTCTGGCTTTCCGACCTGGCGCTGCGGCGCGGGCGCCATATCGCGATGGCGGTGCTGATGCTGGGCGCGCTGGCGCTGTTCCTCGGTGGCGTGACGCTCGATCTCGGCACCTGGTGGGATGCCGGACTGCGACCCACGGTGCACTCCTTCGCCGCGGCGGTCTACGCCAACCACTTCTGGCAGGGCTTCCACGCCGTGCTGCTGGCGATGATGGCGCTCTACGTCGCGGCGCGCGCCTTCGCGGGGCTGATCGGCCCGGTGCGCCGCGTCACCTTCGACAATGTCCGCATCTTCTGGTTCTACGCGGCGGCCCAGGCGCTGGCCGGGATGGCGCTGGTCCACCTGTTCCCGCGCCTTGCGGGATCCGGCTGATGCGCGCACGCGGCATGCCGGCGATCATCGGCGTCGTGGCCGCGCTGCTGGTCTGGGCGGTGCATTTCCTTGCCATCTACGGCGCCCAGGCCACCGCCTGCATCCGTGCCGCGCCCGATGCGGAACTGTTCGGCCAGCCGCTGGTGCCGGCGCTCGTGCTGGGGCTGACGGCCGTGGCGCTGCTCGCCGTCGCGGCGATCGGCCTGCTCGCCTGGCGTCGGCTTCCCTCCGGCATGGCGGGCCAGGAAGGCGAGGACCAGCCGTGCTTCCTGGCCTGGCTGACCCTCGCCACCGCGCTGTTCGCCGCGCTGGCGATCCTGTGGGAGGCATTGCCGGTGCTGATCCTGCCGCCCTGCGGCTGAGGGGGCGCGATGTTCAGCTTCGAATCCTGGTCGCTCTGGCTGCTCGCCGCCGTCTTCGCCGGCGCCGCCGCGGTGGTGTGGATCGCCGGCTCGCGGCTTGCCGGCTATGTGGACCGCATCAGCGACCGCACGGGCATGGGCAAGGGCTTCGCCGGGCTGGTGCTGCTGGGCGGCATCACCTCGCTGCCGGAAGTCGCGGTCTCCACCACCTCCGCGTTGACGGGGGAGGAGGTGCTGGCGGTGAACAACCTGCTCGGCAGCGTCGCCGCACAGGTTGCGCTGCTCGCGCTGGCCGATGCGGTGATCGGGCGGGAGGCGCTGACCTCGGTCGTCGTGCAGCCGGTGGTGCTGCTGCAGGCGGCGCTGAACGTGATCCTGCTGGCGCTGGTCGCCGCCGCGATCACCACGGGCGACATCGCGATCGGCCCCTTCGGCGTCTGGAGCCTGGTGCTGCTGCTGGGCTACCTCGCTTCGATCTGGGCGTTGTCGGGCAGTGAGGGCCGCATCGCCTGGATGGTGCCGCCGGAGAAGGGCGGCGCGCCACCGGCCAAGCCGGCGCCGGCCGATGACGGGAAGGACGAGGGCTCGATGCGCGGGCTGGTGCTGCGCACCGTCGGGGCCGCCGCCGCGATCCTCGTGGCCGGCTACCTGCTGAGCCAGACCGGCGCGGCGGCGGCGGAGAAGACCGGGCTCGGCTCGGCTTTCTTCGGCGCGACCTTCGTTGCCGTCGCCACCTCGCTGCCGGAGATCAGCACGATGGTCGGCGCGGTGCGGCTGAAGCGCTACGAGATGGCGCTGGGCGACATCTTCGGCACCAACCTGTTCAATGCGGCGCTGATCTTCGTGACGGACGCGCTATCCGGCGGCGATCCGGTGCTGGGACGCGTCGGCGCCTTCTCCGCCTTCGGGGCGCTGCTCGGCCTGGTGCTCACCGCGCTGTTCATGGCGGGCCTGGTGGAGCGGCGCGACCGCACGGTGCTGCGCATGGGCTGGGACAGCCTGGCCGCGCTCGCCTGCTACGCCGGCGGGATCGTCGTGCTCTGGCTGCTGCGCGGCCAGACCGGCGGCTGACACAGCTTGCTGCGCGTGAACGGCGCGGCGCGTCTTCACCATCCGGAAGGCGTTTCGTCATCGGTCTGTCATGCCGGCCTCATATCCCACCGCGCGACAACGCCTGGGAGATGCATGCCGATGTCGCTTTCGAACACGCCGACCAATGCCCTCGCCATCGAGGTCCTGGGTTCGCTGGGCCTTGCGGGGGCGGAGATCTCGGCCTTCGATCCCGGCAGCAACCGCCTCTTCGTCACATCGAGCGCGGGCCTGCAGGTGGTGGACCTGTCGAATCCGGCCGCGCCCGCGCTGGTCACGACGATCGACTTCACCACGCTGGGCTTCGCGACCACCGACGTCACCTCCGTCGCCAGCAAGGGCGGCATCGTGGCGGTGGCGCTGCCGGCCAGCCCGAAGACCGATCCCGGCCATGTCGTCTTCCTCGACGCCGCGACGGGCGGCCTGCTCGGCTCCGTCGAGGTCGGGTCGCTGCCCGACATGGTCACCTTCACGCCGGATGGCATGAAGGTGCTGACCGCGAATGAGGGCGAGTACGCCAGCGACGGCAGCGATCCCGCGGCGGGCAGCGTCTCCATCATCGACATCTCGGGCGGCGTCGCCGCCGCCACGGTGCAGACCGCGGGCTTCACCGCCTTCGACGGCCAGGAGGATGCGCTGCGCGCGTCCGGCGTGCGCATCTTCGCCGGCAAGTCCGTCTCCCAGGACGTGGAGCCGGAATACATCGCGATCTCGGCGGACGGCGCGAAGGCGATGGTGACGCTGCAGGAGGCGAACGCCGTCGCCGTGCTCGACATCGCGAGCGCCACCTTCACGGACATCGTGCCGCTCGGCTTCAAGGATTTCTCGACGTTCTTCGCCGATTTCAGCGACCGCGACGGGCCGGGCAACGCAAACCTGGTCAAGCTCGTCGGCGGCATGCCGGTCTTCGGGATGTACATGCCCGATGCGATCGACAGCTACCAGGCGGGCGGCAGCACCTATTTCGTGATCGCCAACGAGGGCGACGACCGCGACGACTTCATCACGCCCGACGAGACGGTGCGCCTCGGCAGCCTCGACCTCGACAACGCGACCTTCCCGAACGAGGCGGCGCTGAAGGCGAATGCCGTGCTCGGCCGCCTGACCGTGACCAATGCCGGCGTCAGCGGCGACACGGACGGCGACGGCGACATCGACCGCATCCAGATGCTCGGCGGCCGATCCTTCTCGATCCTCGATGCCGATGGCGCCATCGTCTTCGACAGCGGCGACGTGATCGAGCGCATCGCGAGCCACATGGTCTTCAACGGGCCGCTCGCCCTCGGCGATTTCGACGGGCGTTCCGACAACAAGGGGCCGGAGCCCGAGGGCATCGAGATCGGCGAGATCGGCGGGCGCATCTACGTCTTCGTCGGCCTCGAGCGCGCGAACGCCAACCTCGTCTTCGACATCACCGACCCGGCCGACGTCGCCTATACCGGCATGGTGCGCCGTTCCGGCGATGTGAGCCCGGAGGGCAGCCTGTTCATCTCCGCCGCTGACAGCCCGACGGGCCAGGCGCTCTTCGTCGTCAGCAACGAGGTCAGCAGCACCGTCTCGGTGTTCGGCATCGAGGATCTCGGCGCCGAGCAACCCTTCACGCTGCAGCTGCTGCATTTCTCGGATGGCGAGGCCGGTCTGCTCGCCGGCGACACCGCGCCCTACCTCGCCGCGCTGGTGGATGCCTTCGATGATGACTACGCGAACACGCTGATCCTCGCGGGCGGCGACAATTTCATTCCCGGCCCCTTCCTGGCGGCCGGCACCGACCCCTCGGTCGCGGCGACGCACAACAAGGGCAACAACCCCGGCGCCGCCGACATCGAGATTCACAACCGGATCGGCGTCGAGGCCTCCACGGTCGGCAACCACGAATTCGACCTCGGCACCAACGCCTTCTCCGATATCGTGAACGATGCGGCCTTCCCCTATCTCACCGCAAATCTCGACTTCTCCGCGGACGGCGCCCTCGTCGGCCGCTACCAGGAGACGGTCGGCACCGGCGGTCTCGAGAATGCCGCGAGCCTCGCGCGGAAGATCGTGCCCTCCGCGGTGGTGAGCAAGGGCGGCGAGCTGATCGGCCTGGTCGGCGCCACCACGCAGATCGTCGAGACCATCTCCTCGCTCGGCGGCGTGGAGGTGAAGGGCTTCGCCGGCGACGGCAGCGAGGCCAACGACATGGCGCTGCTTGCCTCGCAGCTGCAGATCGTGATCGACGACCTGCGCGACCAGGGCGTGAACAAGATCGTGCTGATGGCGCATCTGCAGCAGATCGCCTTCGAGCAGGCGCTCGCCCCGCTGCTGGAAGGCGTGGACATCATCCTCGCCGCCGGCTCCAACACGCGCCTCGGCGACGGCAACGACTTGGCGGTGGACTTCCCCGGCCACGCGGCGAACTTCGCCGGGTCCTATCCGATCGTCACCGCGGGGCTCGACGGCGACACAACGCTGATCGTCAACACCGACAACGAGTTCACCTATCTCGGCCGCCTCGTCGTCTCCTTCGACAGCGAGGGGCGGATCATCCCCGGCTCGCTGGACGAGGGAGTGAGTGGCGCGACCGCCGCGACCGCGGCGAATGTCGCCACCGCCTGGGGCGTGGACGAGGCGGATCTCGACACCACCGCCTTCGCGGACGGCACCAAGGGCGCCGCGGTGCGGCAGATCACCGATGCGGTGGATGGCGTCATCCAGGCCAAGGATGGCGAGGTCTGGGGCTTCACGAATGTCTACCTGGAAGGCGAGCGCAACCTGGTGCGCAACCAGGAGACCAACCTCGGCAACATCACCGCCGACGCCAACCTGCTGGCCGCGCAATCCGCGCTTGGCGACGGCGTGCTGGTCGGCTCGCTCAAGAACGGCGGCGGCATCCGTGCGCAGATCGGCTCCGTCGAGGTCGGCAGCGGCGACAAGGAACCGCCGCTGGCGAACCCCGATGCCGGTAAGCCGGCGGGTGGCGTCTCGACGCTCGACATCGAGAATTCCCTCCGCTTCGACAACAAGCTGATGGTGTTCGACACCACTGCGGCGGGGCTGAAGGCGATCCTGGAGCATGGCGTCGCCCTGCTCGGCAACCAGGGCCGCTTCCCGCAGATCGGCGGCATCAGCTTCGCCTATGACCCGGATGCGGATGCCGGCGAGCGCATTTCCGACCTCTCGGTGATCGACGACAGCGGCGCCATCGTCGCGCGCCTCGTGCAGAACGGCGTGGTCCTGCCGACCGCGCCGGCGACGATCAGCATGGTCACGCTGAACTTCCTGGCCAATGGCGGCGACGGCTACCCGATGAAGGCGAATGGCGCGAACTTCCGCTACCTGCTGGACGACGGCACGCTCGGCCCCGCGCTGGACGAGGCGCTGGATTTCGTCGCCGTCGCCCCGGCGAATGCGCTCGGCGAGCAGAAGGCGATGAAGGACTTCATGCAGGCGGTCCACGGCACGCCGGCGACCGCCTTCGATGCGGCGGACACGGCGGTCGGCGAGGATTGCCGCATCGCCAACCTGGACTTCCTGGATGGCCGCTCCGCCACGGGCGACGACGACGCGGAGCGCCTCGCGGGCCGCGCCGGCGACGACAGCCTGGCCGGCGCGGGCGGCGACGACACGCTGCTCGGCCTGTTCGGCGCCGACAGCCTGGAGGGCGGCGAGGGCGACGACCGCATCATCGCCGGCGCCGGCAACGACACCGCGCTGGGCGGTACCGGCAAGGATCGCATCCTGGGCGAGGCCGGCAATGACAGCCTCGATGGCGGCGGGGATGACGACATCCTCTTCGGCGGCGCGGGCAACGACGCGATGCTCGGCGGCGCGGGCAACGACCGGCTGCTGGCCGGCGCCGGCAACGACAGCGTGCAGGGCGGGGACGGCCTCGACGTGCTGTTCGGCGAGGCCGGCGCGGACACGCTGGTGGGTGGCGGCGGCGTGGACCTGCTGCTCGGTGGCGCGGGCGCGGACCTGTTCCGCTACCTGGCCTTCGCCGACAGCGCGGCGACGGCACCCGACCGCATCATCGGCTTCTCGGCCGCCGAAGGCGACCGGATCGACCTCTCCGAACTCGCGGCCGACCCGCTGGTCTTCGTGACCGGCGCCTTCCTGGGCGGCGGCCTCGCCTCGGTGCGGGTGCGCCAGAACACCCTTGACACCATCCTGCAGGTGGATGACGGCAGCGGTGGCGCGCCCGACATGATCATCAAGCTGTCGGGCCTGCATGCGCTGGGCGCGGGCGACCTGATCCTCTGACACGAAGGCCCCCGCGCTGTCCGGCGCGGGGGCCGCAGCCCTATCCCCGATGGCCCCGGCCGCGCGCTCTCCGCCGCGCGGGAGGCGGGATTGAAGCGCCGCCCCCCCTTCACTTATAGGGGGCCAGCCGGCGCCGCACGCGGTGCCTCGTCCTTGGGGAGACAACGCCGATGCACCTGAACCGTCGCCTGATGCTGGCCGCTGCGCTGGCCCTGTCGCTGTCCGCGGCACCCGCCCTCGCGCAGACCCAGGTCACCATCCAGAGCCCGATCGGCATCAACAGCCACTACGGGGCCGGCGCGTCCGCCTTCAAGGACACCTTCGAGCGGCTGACCAACAACCGCTTCCGCGTGGTCTACCAGCGCAACGACAACGAGCGCGAGGCGATCGAAAGCGTCCAGATCGGCACCATCGAGTGCAACATCACCTCGACGGGCCCGGTCGGCAACTTCGTTCCGGAAACGCGCAACCTGGACGTGCCCTTCCTGTTCCGCGACACCGCGCATGCGCGCGGCGTGCTCGACAGCGAGATCGGGCAGGAGATGCTCGGCCGCTTCCCCGCGCGCGGCATCATCGCGGTCGCCTGGCTGGAGAACGGCTTCCGCCACATGACGAACAGCCGGCGCGAGGTGAACACGCCGGCCGATGTGCGCGGCCTGAAGGTGCGCACCATGGAGAACCCGGTGCACATGCGCGCCTTCCAGACGCTCGGCGCCCTGCCGACGCCGATGGCGTTCAGCGAGCTGGTGCCGGCGCTGCAGCAGGGCACGGTGGACGGGCAGGAGAACCCGATCCCGGTCATCCTGAACAACAACCTGAACCAGGTGCAGCGCTACCTGACGCTGACCGGCCACGTCTATTCGCCGGCGCTGCTGCTGTGCAGCCCGGCCTTCGTGAACCGGCTGAGCCAGCAGGACCGTGCCGCCCTGATGCAGGCCGGCCGTGACGCCGCGGCGGCCAACCGCGCGCGCGTGACCGCCGACGAGCAGACCGGCGTGGAGGAGCTGCGCCGCCGCGGCATGACGGTGGTGACGCAGGTGGACAGCGCGGCCTTCCAGCAGGCGCTCGCCGGCGGCTCGGCGCAGATCGAGCAGGGCCTCGACAGCGCCCTGATCCGCCGCATCCGGGAGTGGCGCCCGGGCTCGTGAGCCCCGACGTCGCGGGCTGACAGGGGCGCGGGGGCATCCCCCCGCGCCCTTCTTCTTGGGCGGGAGAGCCGATGAACCCGATGAACGTCATGCCGCTGCAGGTGACCGTCGCCGCGACGGTCGTCGCGGTCGGCGTCGCGCTCTGGGCGGGGCGCGAGCAGGGGCGGGGTGGCGGGCCACGCAGCGCCGTCCGCCGTGCGGTGCTGGCTCTCGACCGCGTCTCGACCGGGGTCGCGTCCATCCTGGCCTGCATCGCGCTGGCCGTCGCGGTCAGCGCCGGCGCCTGGCAGGTCTTCTCCCGCTTCGCCACGGAGACGCCCTCGCCCTGGTCCGAGGCGCTGGTGCGGATCTCCCTGATCTGGATGTGCTACCTGGGCGTGGCGGTGGCGCTGCGCGCGGGCGCGCTGGTCTCGATCGACGTGGCGCACCGCTATTCGCGGGGCGCGGTGCGGCGCGCGGTGGAGGCAGCGACGCTCGCCTTCGTGCTCTCCTTCATGGGGGTGATGTTCTGGTTCGGCTGGGCGATGACGGAGCGCGTGCAGTTCCAGACCATCGCCGGGCTGGAGTTCTCGATGGCCTACGCCTATGCCGCCATCCCGCTCGGCGCGGTCTTCGCGATGGTGGGCGCGACCGCGCATTTCCTCGACCGCCGCGCCGAGGAACTGGAGAACGCGGTATGAGCCGCCGTCCCGTCCAGGACTGGCGGATCGCGCCCCGCGCGATCCGAGGCCGCGAAAGCGGCCCGCGCCCAGACCATCATCACCGCTTGATGCGCCAGTGCGCGGCGCGACACGCCGAAGGCGTGCTGCTCGCACGACGCCAAGCGCGCGGATGCGCGCGCCCGCCGTCTGAGGGCACCCAACAATGAGCGGCGCGATGCTCACGGTGATGCTGGTGCTGTTCGCAGCCAGCATCCCCGTTGCGGTGGCGATCGGCGTCGCCGCGGTGGTCGGCATCGCCGGCTACACCAGTTTCCCGCTGATCGTCGCGGCGCAGCAGCTCTTCGTCGGCATCGACCGCTTCCCGCTGGCCGCCATCCCGTTCTTCATCCTGGCGGGCAACCTTATGGAGGTCGGCGGGATCAGCCGCCGCCTGGTGGATTTCGCAAAATCCATCGTCGGCCGCATCCAGGGCGGGCTGCCGGCCACCTGCGTCCTGACCTGCATGATCTTCGCCGCGATCAGCGGCTCCTCGGTCGCGACCACCTTCGCGATCGGGGCCATCATGATCCCGGCGCTGGTGCGCGCCGGCTATCCGGTGGCCTTCGCCGCCGCGCTGCAGGCGACGGCGGCCGAGCTCGGGGTGGTCATCCCGCCCTCCATCCCGATGATCCTCTACGGCGTCTCGACCCAGACCTCGATCCCGGAGCTGTTCCTCGCCGGCTTCGGGCCGGGGCTGCTGATCGCTGCCGCGCTGGTCGGCACGGTGCTGGTCTGGTGCCGCATCAAGGGCTGGGGGAAGCTCGACGGCGAGGGAAGGCTGCCCTTCCTGCAGGCCACGAAGCAGGCGGGCTGGGCGCTGTTCATGCCGGTGGTCGTGCTCGGCGGCATCTATGGCGGCATCACCACGCCGACCGAGGCCTCCGTCGTCGCCGTGGTCTATGCGCTGATCGTCGGGCTGCTGATCCACCGCGAGATCCGCCCGCGCGACCTCTATCCGATCTTCCGCAAGTCGGTGATCAGCTCCGCGGTGATCATGTTCATCATCGCCTGCGCGGCGCTGTTCTCCTGGCTGCTGAACCGCCAGGGCGTGCCCGACATGGCGGCCGAGTGGCTGGTGCAGACCTTCGACGAGGCGTCCTGGTACCTGCTGGCTGTGAACCTGTTCCTCTTCGTCGTCGGCATGTTCGTGGAGACCTCGGCCTCCATCATCGTGCTCGCGCCGATCCTGCAGGAGGCGGCGGGTCGCCTCGGCGTGGATGGCGTGCATTTCGGCACGATCATGGTGGTGAACCTGGCGATGGGCATGATCACGCCACCCTTCGGCGTGAACCTGTTCGCCGCGGCGCAGGTGGCAGGCACCAGCATCGACAAGATGATGCGCTACCTGCCGGTCTTCATCGGCGTGATCTTCGCCTGCCTGATGGTGCTGACCTACGTGCCCTGGATCACGCTGGCGCTGCCGACCCTGGTCTTCCGCTGACGGAACCGCTCAGCGCCCCTGCGCAAGCCGGGCAATCAGTTCGCGCACATGGAAGCATTGCGCGACCTGGTGGCCCGCATCGGGGCGCAGCGCCGGCGGCGGCGTGGTGACGCGGTCCGCCCAGGCCCGGCATTCCGCGGCACTGTCGAAGTAGCGGGTTTCCAGGACCGGCTGGCCGCCCGCCACGGCCAGCACCAAGGCGACCCATGCGCCCATCGCATTCCCTCCCGGTGGTCACCGGGTGGAACGCGGGTTCCGGGCCGCGGTTACGGGATCGGCGCCCGGTCGATGCGGCTCAAAAGCGCGTTGATGCCGCGATAGGTCGCCTCGATGCCCGTGACGCCGCGCGCGGCGAGGCGCGCAGCATGCATCGCGTGATAGGCCTCGGCGGCCGCGCGGTTCTCGAACAGGTAGATGCCGCCGGCGCGGCCGGCGGCGGGCTCCTCCGTCCAGATCTTCCAAAGCAGCCCGCGCTGGCCGGCGATGTCCTCGGCCAGCGGCTTGAGCGCCTCGGTCCGGTCGGGACCGAAGGCGCTGTTGGGGAAGTCGAAGATCAGGACGGTGAGGTCGGACATCAGCCCGAATAGGCCACCGTGCGCTGCGTCTGCTCGCCGAGGCCCTGGATGGAGAGCTTCATCACCTGCCCCGCCTTCAGGAACATCGGCGGCTTCTGGCCGAGGCCGACGCCGGGCGGCGTGCCGGTGGAGATCACGTCGCCCGGATGCAGCGTGATGAAGTGCGAGACGTAGGAGACCAGGTGTCGCACGCCGAAGATCATGGTGCGCGTGGAGCCGTTCTGCATGCGCTGGCCATCCACGTCGAGCGTCATCGCCAGGTCCTGCGGATCCGCGATCTCGTCCTTCGTCACCAGCCAGGGGCCGAGCGGGCCGAAGGTGTCGCAGCCCTTGCCCTTGTCCCAGGTGCCGCCGCGCTCGATCTGCCATTCGCGCTCCGACACGTCGTTGCAGACGGCGTAGCCGGCGACATGGTCCATCGCGGCGTCCTCGGACACGCACTTGGCCGTGCTGCCGATGATGACGGCGAGCTCCACTTCCCAGTCGGTCTTCACGCTGCCCTTCGGGATGATCACGTCGTCATTCGGGCCGCAGAGCGCGCCGAGCGACTTCAGGAACACGATCGGCTCCTTCGGGATCGCCGCACCCGTCTCCGCCGCGTGGTCGGCGTAGTTCAGGCCGATGCAGATGAAGTTCGTCAGCCCCGTCACCGGCGGGCCGAGGCGCGGATTGCCGGAGACCGCCGGCAGCTTCGACGCATCGAGCGCCGCGAGCTTCGCGAGCCCGGCGGGGGAGAGCGCATCGCCCTTGAGGTCGGCGATGACGCCGGACAGGTCGCGGATCGTGCCGGAGGCATCGAGCATGCCGGGCTTCTCGGCGCCGGCGGGACCGTATCGGAGGAGTTTCATGGCGGTTTTCCTAACCCGTGTGGCGTGGGCCGGCTAGATCAGAGAAGTGGCGCTGCCCCCACCCCGACCCTCCCCCGCACTGCGGGGGAGGGAGAAGTGGAGGGCACACGTCACAACATCCAACCGCCGTCGATGACGATGGCCTGGCCGGTGACGAAGGCGCTTTCGTCGCTGGCGAGGTAGACGGCCAGCGCCGCCATCTCCTCCGCCGTCGCCAGCCGTCCCATCGCCTGGCGCGCGACGAAGGCGGCGCGGGCGGCGTCCAGGCCGCCGGCCTGCGCGGCATTGGCGGCGATGCGGTCGCCGAGGCTCGGCGTGTCCACCGTGCCGGGGCAGATCGCGTTGCAGCGGATGCCCTGCGTCACGTATTCGGTCGCGATGCTCTTGGTCAGGCCGATCACCGCGGCCTTGGTGGTGCCGTAGATGAAGCGGTTCGGCGCGCCCTTCAGGGAGGAGCAGGCGCTGCTCATGTTCACGATGGCGCCGCGCTTGCGTTCCAGCATCCCCGGCAGCACCGCGCGCGACATCCGCCACATGGAGCGGACATTCAGGTCGAAGGCGAAGTCCCACTCCGCTTCGGTCGCGGTCAGCACCGTGTTCTGGTGCACGAAGCCCGCGCAGTTGAACAGGATGTCGACCGGCCCGGCGGCCTTCGCCGCGGCCTCGATCGCCGCGGCGTCCAGCATGTCGAGCGGCTGCGTGGAGAGGCCCGGCGCGCGCAGCTCGGCCAGTTTCGCAGCGTCCTTGTCGGTGGCGATCACCTCGGCGCCCTCGGCGGCGAAGGCGAGCGCGGTGGCCCGCCCGATGCCCTGCGCCGCGGCCGTCACGAAGGCGCGCTTGCCCGCCAGACGTCCCGCCATGCCGCTTCCTCCACGAACCTTGCCGGCGGACCTTGAGCAGGCGACGGCGGCGCGTCAACCGCCCCGCGCGGCGGCGCGTCAGCCGGGCGCGGTCGAGAGCCCGGCCGCGCGCAGCGCCGCGGTGCCGTCCTCGACCCGCTCGCGCAGCGCCAGCAGCAGCGCATGGCCCGCCGCGCCGCCACCGCCGGTGAGCCGCTCGCGCAGCACAGCATCCAGCGTGTCGAGATGCGCCTGCACCGTCGCCCAGGCGACGCGATGCCGCGCATGGCCGCGTTCCAGCACGCGGCAGAGCGAGGTGGCGACGCCGGTGACCAGCGGGTAGCCAAGGCTCGCGCCCTCGCCGCGCAGCGTGTGCGCCGCGCGGAACAGCCGCGCCGCGGCCTCGCGCGAGGACGGGTGCGTGCGGCAGGCGAGCCAGGCGGCATGCAATTCGTCGAGGCAGGGGGCGGGCCCCTCGCCGGGCGCGGCGAGCCGCCGCTCGGCCTCAGGCGGGGGCAGGTATTGGCGGCGCCGGCAGGGGCCGCGGAAGGCGCGGGCCTGCACGAAGGGCCGCGGCTGCTCGAGGATGGCGGCCACGCGTTCAGCCAGCCCGCCCGCGCTGATCGGCTTGGCGAGGAACTCCGTCACGCCGGCGTCGCGCGCGGCGTTGATGCGCCATTGCTCGGTATGGGCGGTGACCATCAGCACGGGCGTCCGGCGCAGCCGCGCATCGGGCAGGGCGCGCAGGCTGCGCACGAAATGCAGCCCGTCCGGCGGTGGCATCTCCCAGTCGGCGATGACGAGGTCGGGCGGCAGGCGATGCAGCTCGGCCAGCGCCGCCGCCACGTCGGCGGCCTCGCGCGGCGCCGGCACCCAGAAGCTGCGCAGCACGCCTTTCAGCAGCTCCCGCATGGAGCGGCTGTCGTCCAGGATCAGCACGTCCAGCCGCTGCAGGCGGTCGAGCAGATGCTTCATGCCGCGCGGCAGTGTCGCCGCGCGGCATTAACGCGAGGCGAACGGGCTGCATGTTGGGCGGGCCGATTCAGACCTTCGGGGCTGACGCCCCTGCGGTCATCGGGCCGCGTCAGTGGTTGTGGCGGCTTTCGCCCCGCGTCTCCAGGATGTTCAGGTAGAGCGTCGCGGGTTCCAGGCAGGCACCGGTGCCGAGCTGGCCGACATTGTTCCGGTAGATCTCCTCCCAGGGCGTCTTGTTCAGCAGCTTCGGCGGCGTCCAGGCGGCCTTGCGCGCGGCCAGTTCCTCAGCCGGGATCAGCACGTCCACGCGGCGGTTCTTCAGGTCGATGCGGATGCGGTCGCCATGCTTCAGCAGCGCCAGCCCGCCGCCCACCGCCGCTTCCGGCGTGACGTTCAGGATGGAGGGGCTGCCCGAAGTGCCGCTCTGCCGCCCGTCGCCCATGGTCGGCAGCGCGTTGACGCCCTGTTTGATCAGCGCCGCCGGCGGCTGCATATTCACCACCTCGGCGCTGCCCGGATAGCCGACGGGACCGCAGTTGCGGACGACGAGGATCGTCTTCTCGTCGATGCCGAGCGACGGATCCTCGATGCGGGCGTGGTAGTCCTCCGGCCCTTCGAACACCGCGGCCTTGCCTTCGAACACGTCCGGGTCGTCGGAGAAGAAGCGCTTGCGGAATTCCTCGTCGATGACGCTCACCTTGATGACGGCGTTGTCGAAGATGTTGCCGGTCAGCACCAGGTAGCCGGCCTTCTCCTTCATCGGCTTCCCGAAGCTGCGGATCACCTCGCGGTCGGGGGAGAGCGGCACGTCCTTCAGGTTCTCGGCGACGGTCTTGCCTGTCACGGTCATCACGTCGCCATGCAGGCGGCCGGCTTCCAGCAGCTCCTTCATCACCGCGGGCACGCCGCCGGCGCGGTGGAAGGCCTCGCCCAGGAAGCGGCCGGCGGGCTGGCAATCCACCAGCAGCGGCAGGTCGGCGCCGACGCGCTGCCAGTCCTCCAGCGTGTGGTCCACGCCCATGTGGCGCGCGATGGCGATCATGTGCGGCGGGCAGTTGCTGCTGGCGCCGATCGCGCTGGCGACGGCGACCGCGTTCTCGAAGGCCTTCTTCGTCATCACCGCGGAGGGGGTCAGGTTCTCCTTCACCATCTCCACGATGCGCCGGCCGGACCAGTAGGCCATCTGCGCCCGTTCCCGATGCGGCCCGGGGATGGCGGCGCAGCCGGTCAGGCTCATGCCGACCGCTTCGACCAGCGAATTCATGGACAGCGCCGTGCCCATGGTGGAGCAATGCCCCCAGGAGGTGGAGGAAGCCGCCACCGCCTCCATGAACTGGCGGTTGTCGATCTCGCCGGCCGCGAGCATCCGCCGCGCTTCCCAAACGACCGTGCCGGAGCCCACCAGGCGGCCGCGATACCAGCCATCCAGCATCGGCCCGCCGGAGAAAGCGATGGCCGGAATGTTCATCGTCGCCGCCGCCATCAGCGCCGCACCCGGCGTCTTGTCGCAGCCGATGGTCAGAACGACGGCATCCAGCGGGTAGCCGTGCAGGATCTCGACCAGGGAGAGATACTGCAGGTTGCGGTCCAGCGCCGCGGTCGGGCGCTTCAGCGTCTCCTGGATCTGGTGGACGGGGAATTCCAGCGGCACGCCGCCGGCATCGCGGATGCCTTCCTTGATGCGCTGCGACAGGATGGTGTGGTGCCGGTTGCAGGGCGCGATGTCGCTGCCGGTCTGGCTGATGCCGATGATCGGGCGGCCGGACTGCAGCTCGTCGAAGGTCATGCCGAAATTCAGCTGCCGCTCGCAGTAGAGCGAGGTCATGCCGGGGTCCGACGGGTCGTCGAACCAGCGCTGGCTGCGCAGCTTGAAGGGCTTCTTGGTCTGGTCGTGGTCGTCGTGGCTGGCCATGGCGCTTCCCCTACGGTGCGCGGCACCGCGGCGGGCAGTGAGGCGCCCGCGATGCGCGCTGTCAACGCCCGGGGGCGACGCCCGGCGCCGCGGCGGGGTGCCCCGGATGGCCTCCGCGCCGGGGCTCGTTTCGCCGCCATGTTGCGCGGCCGTCGCTTCGTGTCGCCTGTTGCACAATCGTCGCGCAACATGTTGCATCACAAGGCGCTTGCCGCGTCGCGCCGCGCGGGGGACATATGCGGCGCGATTCGCAGCCCAGGAGGGAGGGATCCATGGCGGAGACCGCCGCCATCATCGTCTGCGACGACGAGCCGGACCTGCGCGGCGCGGTGGCCGAGTATCTCGGCAAGCGCGGCCTCGACGTGCGCCAGGCCGAGGACGGCGCCGCGCTGCGCCGCCTGCTGGCGGACCGGCCGGCCGATCTCGTCGTGCTCGACATCGCCATGCCCGGCGAGGACGGGCTTTCGATCGCCCGCGCGCTGCGCGCCGATTCGGACATCGGCATCGTCATGCTGACCGCGGCGGGCGACGTGGTGGATCGGGTCGTCGGTCTCGAGGTCGGCGCGGACGACTACATCGCCAAGCCCGTGGACCTGCGCGAGCTGCTGGCGCGGCTGCGTGCCGTGCTGCGGCGGCGGGAGGCGACGCAGCAGGCGGTGGCCGCCGTGCCTGCCGCCGCGGCGCCCGCCGCCGCGGCGCCCGGCATCCCGCCGGGCAAGCGCGTGCGGATGGGCCGCACCTGGCTCGACCTCGATGCGCGGCGGCTGATCGGCGCGGATGGGGTGGAGATCCCGCTCGGTCCAAGCGAATTCGCCCTGCTGCGCGCCTTCGCCGAGCGCCCAGGCCGGGTGCTGAGCCGCGAGACGCTGCTCGACCTCGCGCATCCGCGCGGCGACGAGCATTTCGACCGCTCGATCGATGTGCGCATCGCGCGCATCCGGCGGAAGGTGGAGGCCGTGCCGGAGCGGCCGGCGGTGATCAAGACCATCCGCGGCGCGGGCTATGTCTTCGACCCTGCCGCCGAAGCCTGAAATCGCCAGGCTGGAGGCCGAGGTGACGCTGCTGCGCGGCGTGCTGGACGCGGCGCCGGCGCGCGTGTGCGTGATCAACCGCGAGCGGCGCTACCTCTATGTGAACCGCGAGTTCGCCGACTTCGCCGGCCGCAGGCCGGAGGAGATCATCGGCATGACGACCACCGAGCTGATCGGCCCCGAGCTGACGGCGAAGCTGAAGCCGGTCTCCGACCGCGCGCTGGCGGGCGAGGTGGTGCGCATGGAAGGCTGGGTGGACTATCGCAAGAACGGGCGCCGCTACATCTCCTACACCTTCTCGCCCTTCGGGACGCAGGGCGCGCCGTCCGACGCCTTCATCAATTCCATGCGCGACCTCACCGACCTGAAGCGGCGGGAGGAGGAGGCGGCGGCGCAGCGCGCGCATCTGCGTGCCATCCTCGAAGGCATCGCGGATGGCGTGAACATCGTCGGGACGGACGCGCGGCTCGTGCTCGCCAATCGCGGCTTCATGCGGATGTACGGCTTCCCCGAGCATCTTGCCGCACCGGGCACGCCGGTAGCCGAGTTCGTGCGCGACCGGATCCGCCGGAGCGACTTCTACG
Organism: Falsiroseomonas bella; assembly: GCF_003173615.1. Classification (GTDB taxonomy): domain Bacteria; phylum Pseudomonadota; class Alphaproteobacteria; order Acetobacterales; family Acetobacteraceae; genus Falsiroseomonas; species Falsiroseomonas bella. Next base: position 216,834 of record NZ_QGNA01000004.1, read on the forward strand.
CCGGCGAGGACCCGCAGCGCGCCGAGGAGGAGCTGGTCGTCGCGCGCGTCGCGCAGATCATGACCGCGCCCGCCGGCCGCTTCGAGGAGACACGCCCAGATGGCCGTGTCGTCGAGGTGCGGCGCGAGCGGCTGTCGGACGGCACGCTGGTCAACACCTACATCGACATCACCGCGCGGCGCGAGGCGGAGCGCGCGCAGCGCGCCAGCCGCGACGCGCTGCGCCGCAACGAGCGGCTCTCCGCCATCGCGAGCCTGCTGGCCGGCGTCGCGCATGAGATCAACAATCCCCTCGCCGTCGTCGCCGCGCAGTCGCTGCTGCTCGCCGAGGAGGCGGAGGGCACGCCGATGGCGGAGCGCGCGGAGAAGGTGCGCCTGGCGGCGGAGCGCTGCGGACGCATCGTCGCCAGCCTGCTGGCGAGCGCGCGGCAGAAGCCGGCGCGGCGCGATCCCGTGGATCTGGCGCGCGCGGTGGAGACAGGCCTCGACCTGACGGTGGAGGCCGCGCAGGCGGCGGGGATGGAGCTGCGCGTCGAGCTTGCCCGCGACCTGCCGACGATCCGCGGCGATGCGGACCAGATCGCGCATCTCGTCGGCAACCTGGTCGGCAATGCGCGCTCGGCGCTGGCAGGCGCGGAGCCCGCCGGCGGGATCCGCCGCATCGCGGTGACGCTGCGGCGCGAGGGCACGGCGGCGGTGCTGCGCGTGGCGGACAACGGGCCGGGCGTGCCGGAGGCGCTGCGCGAGCGGGTGTTCGATCCCTTCTTCACCACCAAGCCGGATGGCGAGGGCACGGGCGTCGGCCTCGCGCTCTGCCGCACCATCGCGAAGTCGCATGGCGGCGGCATCGCGGTGGAGGACACGCCCGGCGGTGGCGCGACCTTCGTGGTGCGGTTTCCGCTCGGTTGATCATGCGCCGGGCTTCTGAGGGCAACCGGAGAGAGCGGCTCGCGAAGCGGGCCGAGGCCGCGAACGCGGCCCGCGCCCAGACCGGCCGCAGGCATCAGCGCTTCAGTGCGCGGCGCGAAGCCAAGGCGGCGGAGCCGCCGCCCGGCGTTTGAGGGCACACAAAAAGCGCGCGGAGCGCGCGCCCGGCGTTTGAGCGCACTACTGAATATTGTAGTCGGTGATCTGGCAGGTATCCACGCGGCGCCGCTCATGCGACTGGCCGTTGGCGAGCACCACGCGGATGTCGTTGAGGCACTGGCCCTGCGGCAGGCGGATCACCAGCGTCTGTCCCGGCCCGAGCACGTTCTGCCCCAGCAGATCGCTGCCCCAGGAATTGTCGTTCGCGGAGGAGACGTAGATCTCGTTGATCGTCGCGTTCGAGCGGTTGTTCAGGCGGAAGGAGGGGTCCTGGGCCAGCGCCGGCGTGGCGAGGGCGAGCGCAAGGATGGCGGCGGGCAGGCAGCGGCGCAGCAGCATGGAGGAATTTCCCGAGACTCGGCCGGACCGGTCCGGCACGGCCGCATCCTCGGGCACCGCCTCTGAACCGCGCAATAACACGGCCCCGCCAAAGGCGCCCGCATGGAGAAGATTTCAGCCGGCCGCCGCTTCCTCCAGGAAGACCTGCACGGCCTGGTAGAGCGCGCCGCGATTTCGCTCCATCAGCATGCTGTGCGTGCCCTCGCCGAGCAGGACGCAGCGCTTGCCCGGGCTCGCGGTCAGCAGCGGGAAGATCGTGGTGGCCATGGCGGGCGGCGTGTCGCGGTCCCACTCGCCCACGACCAGCAGCGTCGGCACGGTGACCTTCGCCGGGTCCCAGTAGGGGCGGCCGGACTGCCAGTATTCGCGGCTGTCGAGCAGCACGCCGTTCGGCGCGCGCAGCACGGAGGGGTTGCGCCGCATGCCTTCCGGATCGGTCGCCCAGGTCACGCCGGCCCAGTGCTCGAACCAGCCGGGCGGGATCAGGTTTGCGCGCGCGACCTCGGGCACCCCGTTCATCCAGCGCTCCCGCGCCTGCGTCTGCGTCACCATGCGATAGGCGCCGAGCTGCGCGCCGGGGGAGGCCTGGCTCGCCTGCTCGCGCAGCCATTCCGGCGCGTAGAGCACCAGGCGCTCCACCGCGGCGGCATTCTCGGTGGCGTAGCGCGCGATCAGCGAGCAGCCCCAGGACCAGGCCATCATCTGCATGCGCGGCACGCCGCGCTGCTGGCGGATGAAGGCCGCCGCGGCGCCGATCGCCGCCACGGCCTGGTCGCCGCGCACCAGCGGCGGGTTCGCCTCGGGCGGCTGGGACATCGCCTCGGGACGCGTGGAGCGGCCATAGCCGGGTAGGTCCAGGGACCACACGTCGAAGCCGCGGCCGGCGATGTAGTCCATCCAGGACACGCCCGCGAGCGGCAGGTCGAAGGCGGTGTGCGCCGGATAGGTCGCGCCATGCACGTAGAGCAGCGTGCGGCCCGGCGCGGCCTGCGCGCCTTCGGGGCGCTTGCTGCGCAGGAACACCTCGATGCCCTGCGTCGGGGTCGGCACCATGAATTCCTCGGTGACGATGCGCGGCGCCTGGGCCTCGGCCTCGCGCGAGAGGGTGGCTGCGACAGTCACGATCGCGGGAGCGGCAAGCAGGTGGCGGCGCTGCATCGGGTCGTCTCCTCCGGCATGAGCGGCGTTTCTACCCCGGCCCATGCGCGCCGCCCAGGCGGCACCCGCGCCGCCGGCATGTGCCGTTGCGCGCGCGGCGGTCTAGAGGAGCGCCATGAAGGAAAGCCTCGCCCGCCCGCTGGCCGTGCGCGACGCTTCCGCCTGGCGGGCGGAGGCGGTAGCGATGCTCGTCCTCGCCTGGCCGCTGGTGCTGACCAATCTGACGCAATTCGCGCTGACGCTGACCGACACGGTTTTCCTCGGCCGGCTCGGCACGCAGGAACTGGCCGCCGCGACGCTCGGGATGAACCTGTTCTTCGCCGCGCTGGCGCCCTGCTTCGGCTTGGCGATGGCGGCGGCGCCGATGACCGCGCAGACGCGGGGCCGCGGTCACGGCTTCGTGCGCGGCATGCGGCGTGACGTGCGCGCGGCCTTTTGGGCGGTTGCCGGCGCGACGCTGCCGATCTGGCTGCTGCTGTGGCAGGCCGAGGCGCTGCTGCTGGCGCTCGGGCAGCAGCCGGCGCTCGCCGCGCTGGCGGGCGATTACGTGCGCGCGCTGATGTGGGGCATGCCCTGCTTCTGCGCCTTCGTCGCGCTCCGCGGCTTCCTCGCCGCCGAGCAAAGGCCTGGCGCGGCGCTGGTCGTCTCCTGCTTCGGCATCCTGCTCAACATCCCGCTGAACCTCTGGCTGATCCATGGCGGTCTCGGCGTGCCGCCGCTCGGCGTGGTGGGCGCCGGCATCGCCTCCTCGCTCTGCAACCTGGCGATGCTGGCGGGCCTGCTGCTGCTGATCGCGCGCGACCGGCATCTGCGGCGCTTCCGCATCCTCGGCCGCTGGTGGCGCTTCGATGCGTCGCGGCTGAAGGAGACGGCGGTGATCGGCCTGCCCATCGCGGGCTCCATGCTGCTGGAGATCGGCGTCTTCGCCTTCGCCGCGCTGGTCATGGGCTGGATGGGCGCGCTGGCGGTCGCCGCCCATGCCATCGCGGTGCAGCTGGCCTCGGCCACCTTCATGGTGCCGATGGGCATCGGCCAGGCGGCGACGGCGCGCGTCGGGCTGGCGACCGGTGCCGGCGACCGCGCCGCAGCCGAGCGCGCGGGCTGGGTCGCGCTGGCGCTCGGCGCGGGCTTCATGGCGTTCTCGGCGGCGCTGCTGATCCTGTTCGGCGGCTGGATCGCCTGGGGGTTCCTCGACGCCGCCAACCCGGGCGCGGCGGAGACCGCGCGGCTTGCTGCGGCGCTGCTGGTGGTGGCCGGGCTGTTCCAACTGGCCGACGGCGTGCAGGCCGTGGCCTCCGGCGCGCTGCGTGGGCTGAAGGATACGCGCGTACCGATGCTGCTGGCCGGCTTCGGCTATTGGGTGGCGGGCCTGCCGCTCGGGCTGCTGCTCGCCTTTCCGGGCGGGCTCGGGCCGGTCGGCGTCTGGATCGGCCTGGCGGTCGGGCTGTTCCTGGTCGCGGGGCTCATGACCTGGCGCTGGCGCGGTCTTTCGCGCGGCGACCGCTTGACGGCGCGCCGCCGGCCCGCGTGACTGGCGCCATGACGGCGATCTGGCAGCGACAGGTAGACCTCGAGGCGATCAATGCGCGGCTCCAGCGCGGCGCGGCGGGCGTCTTCGGCATCACGGTGACGGCGCTGCTGCCCGATGCGCTCGAGGCCACGATGCCGGTGGAGGCGCGGCACCTGCAGCCGATGGGCGCGCTGCATGGCGGCGTCTCGGTGGTGCTGGCGGAGACGCTGGGCACGCTTGGCTGCATCCTGGCGCTGCCGGAGGATCGCCGCGCCGTCGGCCTGGAGGTGAACGCAAACCACATGGCGAGCGTCGCGCCCGGCCAGGTGGTGACCGCGCTCTGCCGGCCGCTGCATCTGGGCCGCACGACACAGGTCTGGCAGACGGAGATCCGGCGCGCGGACGGCAAGCTGGCCTGTGTCTCGCGCCTGACCTGCGCGGTGATCGAGGGGAGCATCACGTGAGCGGCATGTGCAAACCGAAAGTCGCGGTCATCGGCACCGGCGGCACCATCGCGTCCCAGGGCCGCGGGCCGCTGGACACGCAGGACTACGCCTCCTCCGGGCGGCCGATCCTGACGGCGGCGGAACTCGTCGCCGGCGTGCCGGCGCTGGCCGAGGTGGCGGATGTCGTGCCCGTGCCCTTCGCCAACATCCCCTCCACCGCGATCGGCTGGACGGAATGGCGCGCGCTGCTGGCCTGCATCGCCGAGACCAAGGCCGCGCATCCCGACCTCGCCGGCATCGTCGTCACTCACGGCACGGCGACGCTGGAGGAGACGGCCTATTTCCTCTCGCTGACCCTGCCCGACGAGATGCCGGTGGTGATCACCGGCGCGCAGCGGCCCTTCACCGCGCTCTCCTCCGACGCGCCGATGAACCTGGTGGATGCGGTGCGCGTCGCGGCCGATCCCCAATCGCGCGGCCTCGGTGTGCTGGTGGTGCTGAACGACGAGGTGCATGCGGCGCGCGAGGTGACCAAGACCTCGACCGGTCGCCTGCAGACCTTCCGCAGCCCCGATCTCGGCGCGCTCGGCCATGTGGATGCCGACCGCGTCAGCCTGTGGCGCCGCCCGGCGCGGCTGCTGCCGATGGCCGAGCATTTCGACGTGCGCGGGATCGAGACGCCGCCGCGGGTGGACGTGACCTATTCGGTCGCGGGCGGCGACGGGCTCGCGGTGCGCGCCTTCCTCGATGCCGGCGCGCAGGGCATCGTGGCGGCGGCCTTCGCGCCCGGCTTCACCACGCCGGCGGAGCGCGACGCGCTCGGCGTTGCCATCGCCGCGGGCTGCGTCGTGGTGCTGTCCTCCCGCGCCGGATCAGGCCGCGCCTTCCCGACGCGCCGCTATGGCGAGCAGGGCTTCGTCAGCGCCGACAACCTCAACCCGCAGAAGGCGCGCGTGCTGCTGATGCTGGCGCTGACCCGCACCCGCGACCGCGCGGCGATCGCGGAGCTGTTTGCGCGCGCTTGAGCGGCTTCCTCAGCAGCCGCCGGACAACGGCTGCAGTTCCAGCAGCTGGCCGGTGACGGAGAATTCGCCGAAATCCATCACGATCTCGTCCGCCACGCCGTTCTCGAAATACCGCAGCCCGACCTCGTATTCCGGCTGGCTCGCGCCACTGCCGGCGGCGCCGCGCTCGAAGAAGGCGATGCGGATGCGCGCGGAGGACAGATCCGCGAGCATCGGGAAGCGCGGCTGGCCCTGCGGCGGGCTCCAGGCGGAGATGATCGTCGTCGTGTCCTGCGCGCCTTCGTCCGTCGTGCCGTCGAACAGCGGCGCCGTCAGGATGCGACGGCCGGCGCGTGCCGTCTCGATCGAGAGCACGGTGTGGCGCGTCGGCAGGATGGTGCCGGCGGGCAGCTCCTCGGTGCGGCCGCTGGGCTCTGTGAAGGTGACGCGGCCGCTGCCGTCGGGCTGCAGCGACGCCTCGCCCGCGACGCGCTGGCTCACCGCGCCTTCCGTCGTCTGCGTCAGGGAGAAGCGCAGGGAGGAATTGTCCTTCGCCTCATAGGTCGCGTAGTCCGAGACGGTCTCGATCTCGCGCCCGTCGCGATCCACGATGGTCATCGTCATGCGCTGGCGCGTCGCCCAGCCCTCGCAGGCGTCCTGCACGTCGAACACCATCGCGCCGCGCACGCCGGTGATGCCGGAGTTGCGCGCCTCCCCGAGATCGAGGCGATAGGCGGCGCGATGCGCGGCCATCCGCTTGATGCCCGCCTCCATCGCCTCCGCGCCGACGCCATGGCTCGGCCCCGCCGCCTCCGTCGGCGTGGCGAGCAGGGCGAGGGCGGCGGCGGCGGCGATCACGGCGTGGCGTGCGGACATGGCGGCTCCTTCGGCTGCAGCGAGACTTAGGAAGCCTTCGGGCCGGCTGCACCCTTGGCGGGGGGAAGATCGATGCGGATGGAGAGTTCCTTGAGGCGCGCCGGCTCCACGGTGGAGGGCGAGCCCATCATCAGTTCCTCGCCCTGCTGATTCATCGGGAACAGGTTCACCTCGCGCAGGTTCGGCTCCTCGGCCAGCAGCATCACGATGCGGTCGATGCCGGCCGCCATGCCGCCGTGCGGCGGGGCGCCGTAGCGGAAGGCGTTCAGCATGCCGCCGAAGCGCTCCTCGACGGCCTCGGGCGGGTAGCCGGCGATGCCGAAGGCCTTCACCATGATCTCGGCCTTGTGGTTCCGGATGGCGCCGGAGGCCATCTCGTAGCCGTTGCAGACCACGTCGTACTGATAGGCCGGGATGGTCAGCGGATCCTTCGTCTCCAGCGCCTCCATCTCGCCCTGCGGCATCGAGAAGGGGTTGTGGCTGAAATCCACCTGGCCCGTCTCCTCGTTCAGTTCGTAGAACGGGAAGTCGGTGATCCAGCAGAAGCGGAAGGCGTCCTTCTCGGTCAGGCCGAGCTCGTTGCCGAGGCGCAGGCGCGTCTGGCCGGCGAATTTCGCTGCGTCGGCCTCCTTTCCGGCGGCGAAGAACACCGCGTCGCCGGCCTTCAGGCCGCAGGCGGCGCGGATCGCCTCGGCGCGGTTGGCTTCCAGGTTGCGCGCGATGGGGCCCTTCGGGCCCTCGGCGTCGAAGGTGATGTAGCCGAGGCCGCCGGCGCCCTGCTCGCGCGCCCATTCGTTCAGCTTGTCGAAGAAGCTGCGCGGGTTGCCGCCGGCGCCGGGCGCGGGGATGGCCCGCACCACGCCGCCCGAGGCCGCGATCTTCGCGAACAACCCGAAGCCCGAGCCGGCGAAATGCGGCGTCACGTCGCGGATCACCAGCGGGTTGCGCAGGTCCGGCTTGTCCGAGCCGTAGTCCAGCATCGCCTGGGCATAGGGGATGCGGCGCCAGGGGGTGCCGTCGGCGCCGTCCACCGCGCGGTGGCCCGCGAATTCCTCGAAGCAGCCCCGCATCACCGGCTCCATCGTGCGGAACACGTCGTCCTGGGTGACGAAGCTCATCTCCACGTCGAGCTGGTAGAACATCAGCGTCCGGTCGGCGCGGCCGGCCTCGTCGCGGAAGCAGGGGGCGATCTGGAAGTAGCGGTCGAAGCCCGCCACCATGGTCAGCTGCTTGTACTGCTGCGGCGCCTGGGGCAGGGCGTAGAACTTCCCCGGATGCAGGCGGGCCGGCACCAGGAAGTCGCGCGCGCCCTCCGGGCTGCTCACCGTCAGGATCGGGGTCTGGAACTCGTTGAAGCCGGCCGCGATCATGCGCCGGCGGATGCTGTCGATGATCTGCGCGCGCAGGATCATGTTGCGCTGCAGCCTCTCCCGCCGCAGGTCCAGGAAGCGGTAGCGCAGGCGCAGCTCCTCCGGCGCCTCCTGCTCCTGCGCCACCTGGAAGGGCAGGATTTCGGCCGCGGATTGCAGGACCAGTTCCTTCACGCGCAACTCGACGGCACCGGTCGGCAGCTTCTCGTTCACCGTGCCGGGCTCGCGGTCCACCACCTCGCCGGTCACGGTGATCACGCTTTCCGGGCGGAGCCGGTCGGCCGCGTCGAACACCGGGGAGCCCGAGGGGATCACGCATTGCGTGATCCCATAGTGGTCGCGCAGGTCGATGAAGAGCAGGCCGCCATGGTCCCGCTTGCGGTGCACCCAGCCGGAAAGCCGGGCGGTCTGGCCGGCATCGGCGGCGCGGAGCGCGCCGCAGGTATGGGTGCGGTAGGCGTGCATGGATCGGTCCGGGGTGCCTGGAATATCGGCGGAAACCGCACCAGCCCGTGCGGGAAGTCAAGCCGCGCGGCTTCCCGGCCCGCCCCCCGGGGCGTAAACCCCCGTCCATGAGCCGCCGCCCGCCGGCATATGCCGACCTCGTGCCCAGCCTGGTCACCGACACCGCCACGCTCGCCGCCCTGTGCGAACGGCTCCGGCAGGAGCCCTTCGTCACGGTCGACACCGAATTCATGCGGGAGCGGACCTATTGGCCCGAGCTCTGCGTGGTCCAGCTCGGCGGCGAGGACGAGGTGGCGGTGGTGGACGCCCTGGCGCCGGGGCTCGACCTCGGCCCGCTCGGCGCCCTGCTGGCGGATGACCAGGTGGTGAAGGTCTTCCACGCCGCCCGGCAGGATGTGGAGATCTTCCTTCTCAAGTTCGGGGCGGTGCCGACGCCGCTCTACGACACCCAGATCGCGGCCATGGTGGCGGGCTTCGGCGACCAGGTGAGCTACGACGCACTGGCCCGGGCGCTGGCCGGGGCGCAGATCGACAAGGCGCACCGCTTCTCGGACTGGACGGCGCGGCCGCTGTCGCCTGCGCAGATCGCCTATGCGGCCGCCGACGTGACCCATCTGCGCCGCATCTACACCGGCCTGACCGCCCGGCTGGAGCGGGAGGGCCGCACCGCCTGGGTGGCGGAGGAGATGGCCGCGCTCGCCGACCCCGCCACCTACATGCCGGACCCGGAGACGCAGTGGGAGCGGCTGCGCCCGCGCAGTCACAACCGACGCTTCCTCGGCATGCTGCGCGCCGCCTGCGCCTGGCGGGAGCGGGAAGCGCAGCGGGTGAACATCCCCCGCGGCCGGCTGGTGAAGGACGAGACCCTGCTGGAGATCGCCGCCACCGCACCCGCCACCCCGGCGGAGCTCGGCCGGGCGCGGGGCATCTCGGAGGGCTTCGCCAAGGGCAAGACCGGCGCCGCCCTGCTCGCCGTGCTGGCCGAGGCGCGGGACCTGCCCGAGGACGCGCTGCCCGAGGCCCCGCGCGAGCGCAACGGCCCGCCCGCCTCCCCGGCGCTGGTGTCGCTGCTGAAAGTGCTGCTGTCCGCGCAGAGCGAGGCGCATCACGTCGCGCCCAAGCTGCTGGCGAATGCCGAGGAGCTGGAACGGCTGGCGGCAGGCGAAGCCGACCTGCCCTGCCTGCATGGCTGGCGGCGCGAGGTTTTTGGTGAGTCGGCGCTGGCCCTGAAGGACGGGCGAGTGGCGCTGGGCGTGGACGGGAAGAAAGTGAAGCTGATCCCGGCGGGGTAGGGCGATCGCTCAGCGCCGTCCGCGGCGGCCCGTCTTGCGCTTGGCCGGTGCCTTGAACCGCTTTGCCGCCGGGGCGACGGGCATGGGCTGGGCCAGGGGGATGCCGTCCGTTCCGGTATAGCGCTGGAGCGTCGCGCCGGCTGCGAGGTGCGGATAGGCCTGCGGGCCTTTCGACCAGGTCCTCGCGAAGGCGGCGACTTCGGCGTGATCGTGTCCGCGGATGGTCTGGACCAGGGAAAACGCCGCCTGGGCCGGCCGCAACCGCTGTTCGCGCAGCAGGTGCAGGAGCCGTTCGCGGGCCCGCAGGGGACACCAGTCCACCAGGGCTTCCTGCAGGGCCCGGCGCACCTCGGCGGGCAGTTCCTCATACGCGCGGTAGGGATCGCCCTTCAGCTTGCTGTAGGGCCTGGTCGCCATGCTGTTGTCCATCGCCGGCTTCTACCGACGGGAAGAGTTTCGGGAAACCGTAGCGAACCGCCTGCTGACCGCCCTACGCCCCTCGAACAGAGGGGCCCGGGGACGATGATGGTCCTCGGCCGGGAGCGCCAGGGGCGGCGCCCCTCGCCCATGCCATTCGTCAGCCCTTGAAGTGGCGCCGCGTTGCGCCGAGGGCAACGAGGCCGAAGGCGAACAGGCCGAGCGCGCCCGGCGCGGGGACCACCGCCGGCGGGAAGCTGGGACCGGTGGTGCCCGTGGAGCCTGTGGAGCCGGTGGACCCGGTTGACCCCCCCGAGCCCGTGGGGCCGCTGGGACTGGTCGGATCGCTCGGGCCGTTCGGGTCACCGGGCGGCGGGGTGATGGGGGGCAGGCTGCCCATCTGGAAGTAGCCCGCGGGGATCGGCGTGCCGCTGGCGTCCACGAAGTTCAGGTCGGCCGAGGCGCCCTTGATGAAATATTGCTGGTTCGCCCGGTCGTTCGCCGTGGAGGTCAGGTTCAGGAAGTAGGTCTTGTAGGCGTCGAGCGTCGCCGGCGTGCCGAACAGGAAGTCGATCTCGTTGAACGACTGGCACTGGGCGACCTGCGCGCAGAAGGCGGCGTTGGTCAGCTCCAGGCTGGCGACCAGGGTGCCGGTGAAGTTCGTCCCTTCATAGACCGTGAGCTTGACCGGCGCGGTGGTGTTGGAGCCTTCCTTCATGGTGAAGGTGCCGCCGCCGAAGGACCAGGCCGCGCCGGTCGAGATCGTCCAGGTCGTGGAATGGGCCGCGTCGATCTGGGTCTGCGCACCCGTGATGTCGGTCTGGATGGCGAAGTAGACCGGGCTGGCCAGGGCGGCCGCCGGGCTGAGGGCGAGCATGCCGAACAGGCCCGAGATGACGAAGCGCATGTCTCATTATCCGTGCAAGTGCGAGGCTTATGGCACGGACGACTGCGAGACGGTCGTGCGGAACTGTCGTGCAGTGGGAGGATTTGCGCGCCGCATTGTCCTGCGGCACGCGACGTGGCCCGCATGACGAGACCCGGTCAGGCCGCCGTGACCTCAACGGTCGCGGGCAGGCCGGTAGCGGCGGCCAGCGCGTCCAGACGGCGCTGCACGCTCTCGCCGGCGAAGACGCCGCTGCCTTCGCGCAGCACAAGGCGCAGCTCGCCGCCGACCCGGCGGAGCTCGGTGCCGCCGAGCAGGGTCGGCGTGCCGCCCGAGAGGGTGAAGGCCAGGCGCAGCGCGGCGCCCAGGATCTCCGCCTGCTTCACCGCGGCGGCGTCGAGCAGCGCGCGTGCCGCGGCAAGGAACGGCGCGTCGTTCCCGGTCTCGTAGCGCAGCGCGACCACGAGGGCGAGGAAGGCGCGCTGGTGGTGGTCCACGCCGACGCCGGGCTGGCGCAGCACGCGGTAGAAGGCATGCTCGCCGCGATAGTCGGGATGGTCGTGGCTGCCGATGTCGGCGATCCAGCACGCGGCCTCGCGCAGCAGCGCGGCGTCCGGCGTCTCGGCGGGAAACAGCGTGTCGGTCCAGGCGCGCAGCGCCGGGGCGAGGTCGGTGTCGCGGCCGAATCGCGCGGCCAGGTCGCGCCCGGCGGCAAGCAGCGGGTCCTCCTCCCGCAGGCCGGGCGGCAGCAGGCGGGCGTACCAGCCCTCCCGCAGGCCGTTGGCGCTGAACACCACGCGGCGGGCGCCGGTGGCGCGCAGCAGGCGGCGCAGCACCACGGCGGCGAAGGGCATGTCCTGCAGGCGCTTGGCCGGCGCGCCGGGCATGCGCTCCAGCGCCTTGCGGTTCGCCTGCGCCACCACGCCGGCGAGGTCGCGCGCTTCCTCCCGCGTGATGACGTAGTGATGCACGATGGAGAGCGGGTAGCTGGTCTGCATCATGTGGATGCGCGCCAGTGCGCGCCAGGCACCGCCCACCAGATACAGGTCGCGGCCCTCGCCGCGCTTCAGCCAGGGCACGCGGGCGAGGTCTGCTTCCACGATGGCGCGCGCCTTCACCGGATCCGCCCCCGCGCGGTCGGCCAGCCGGATGGCGCCGAGCGGCAGCGATTCGATGCCGCGTGGCTGGCCGCGGTCGAGTTCCACCAGTTCGAGCGAGCCGCCGCCGAGATCGCCGAGCACGCCGTCGGCGCCGGAGAAGCCGAGCAGCACGCCATCGGCCGAGAGCGCGCCTTCCTCGGTGCCCGAGAGGATGTGGATCGGGATGTCGGGCAGGCGGGCCTTGATGGCGGCGATGAAGTCCGGGCCGTTCTCGGCGTCGCGCGCGGCGGCGGTGGCGAGGATCTCCACCGGGTCGGCATCCATCGCGGCGGCGATGGCGGCGTAGCGGGCGAGGACGGTGATGGCCGGCGCGATCGCCGCCTCGTTCAGCCGCCCGGTCTGCTGCAGTCCGCGGCCGAGCCCGAGCACCGCCTTCTCGTTGAAGACGGTGAGCGGGTTGCGCGACGCGCCCTCGAACACCACGAGGCGGACGGAGTTGGAGCCGAGATCCACCACGCCGAAACGGCGCGGCCTGTCGCGCCGCCGGCGGGAGGCGCGCGGCGGCGTGAGCGTGAAGCTGTCCATGCCGCCGTTCAGTCCTGCGCCACGCGGTCCTGCCTTCCCTGCCGGGTGAGGGGGACGCCGGCCGCATGCCGCGTGCCGCGCGTCCGCGGTCGCAACGCGCTGCCGCGGCCGGAGAGGGAGGGGTTGGTCATGAAGTATTCGTGCGCGGAAACCGGCTTCTCGCCCGGCGCGGTGCGGCGATAGACGGCGTCCGCGCCGAGCTCCCAGCTCTGCATCGTGTCCTGCAGGTTCACCATCATCACCTGGTCGAGGATCTGGGTGTGCACGGTCGGGTTCTCGATCGGCACCATCGTCTCCACGCGCCAGTCCATGTTGCGCGCCATCCAGTCGGCGGATGAGATGAAGACGCGCGCGCGCCGCGAGGGCAGCTTCTGGCCATTGCCGAAGACATAGATGCGGCTGTGCTCCAGGAAGCGGCCGACGATGGACTTCACGCGGATGTTCTCCGACAGGCCGGGCACGCCCGGGCGCAGGCAGCAGATGCCGCGCACCACGCACTCCACCTGCACGCCCGCCTCGCTCGCACGGTAGAGCGCGTCGATCAACAGCTCGTCCACCAGGGAATTCATCTTGAGCCAGATCGTCGCGGGCTTGTCTTCGCGCGCGAAGGCGATCTCGCGCTCGATCAGGCCAAGCAGCGCGGGTCGGATGGTCAGCGGGGCGAAGGCCAGCGCCTCCATCGTCTCGGGGCGCGCATAGCCGGTCATGTAGTTGAACAGCTTCTGGGCGTCGCGCGTCAGCGCCGGGTCGGCGGTGAAGAAGGACAGGTCGGTGTAGATGCGCGCGGTCACGGGATGATAGTTGCCGGTGCCGAAATGCGCGTAGCTGCGCAGTCCCTCGCGCTCGCGCCGGACGACGAGCGAAACCTTCGCGTGCGTCTTCAGCTCGACGAAGCCGAACACCACCTGCACGCCGGCGGCTTCCAGCTCGCGCGCCAGCGCGATGTTCCGCTCCTCGTCGAAGCGCGCCTTGATCTCGACGATGCCGGTGACGGATTTCCCCGACTCCGCCGCCTCGATCAGCGCCTTGACGATCGGGCTGTCGCGGCTGGTTCGGTACAGCGTCTGCTTGATGGCGACCACGTTCGGGTCGCGCGCCGCCTGGCGCAGGAACTGCACCACCACGTCGAAGGATTCGTAGGGGTGGTGGACGACGATGTCCTTCGCCGCGATCGCCGCGAAGCAGTCGCCGCCGAAATCCAGGATGCGCTCGGGGAAGCGCGGCGTGTAGGGCGTGAAGAGCAGGTCGGGCCGGTCGTCCACGATCAGCTGGCGCAGGTCGGCGACGCCGAGCAGGCCCTCCATCTTCAGGACGCCCTGCGGATCGGCGTCGAGCTCCTCGACCACCAGGTCCACCATGTCGGGCGGCATGCGGCCATCCACGGTCAGCAGGATGGCGCGGCCGCGGCGGCGGCGCTTCAGCGCGGTCTCATAGCTGCGGACGAGGTCCTCGGCCTCTTCCTCGAACTCGACGTCGGTGTCGCGGATCAGGCGGAACAGGCCGCTTTCCGCCGGCAGGAATCCGGGGAAGAGGCGGTCGAGGAAGAGGCCGATCAGGTCCTCCAGCATGACGAAGCGGATCGTCATGCGGTCGCCCTTCACGCCCGGCTCGCCGGGCAGGCGGATGAAGCGCTCGACCTGCGGCGGCAGCGGCAGCAGCGCGCGCATCGTTCCGCCGTCCTCGAGCCGCACGAGCTTCAGCACCATGCAGAGCGCGAGGTTGGCGATGAAGGGGAAGGGATGCGCCGGGTCCACCGCCAGCGGCGTCAGCACCGGGAAGATCCGGTCCATGAAGTAGCCTTCGAGCCAGCTGCGCTCGGCCGCGGTCAGCGTGCCGGGCTCGCAGACCAGCAGCCCGGCCTCGTCCAGCAGGCAGCGCAGCTCCCGCCAGGCCTGCTGCTGGCCGACGATCAGGTCCTGCGCGCGGGCATGGATGGCGACCAGCGCCTGGGCCGGCGTCAGCCCGTCGGCGGAGGTGGTGGCGATGCCCGCGCGTTCCTGCCCGATCAGCCCGGCGACGCGCACAGAGTAGAACTCGTCGAGGTTGGAGGCCGAGATCGCAACGAAGCGCAGCCGTTCCAGCAGCGGGTGGCGCGGATTGGCCGCTTCCTCCAGCACGCGGGTGTTGAAGGCCAGCCAGGAGAGCTCGCGGTTGATGAAGCGGGCGCTGTCGGCAGGGCCGACTTTGGCGGGCGGCTGGGGGGTTGGCAGGTCGGGGGCCAGCGTGTCCATGGCCCCGAGCCTAACCCATGCCGCCCGGCGGGGGCGAGGCGGCAGGTGGTTCGGCAACCGAACCGTCATCATCCCCGAACAGCCGTGCCAGCACGGCGCGGGCCAGCGGGCGGGTGATCGCCCCGCCGCCGGCCAGCGCCGCGGCATCCAGCGCGGCGACCGTGGTGGCGATGGCGGCGGCCTCGCGCGGGATGCGGGCGAGCAGCCAGGCATGCACCTCCGGCGCCACGCGCAGCTGCCGGTCGGCCAGATGCTTGGCCAACAGCGCGCCGAGCAGCGCCTCGGTCGGCGCGGCGATGCCGACGGCGAGCGTGGCGCGCAGGCGGGAGGCGAGGTCGGGCAGCGCCACCGGCCAGCGGGCGGGCGCCTCGCGCGCGGCCAGCAGCAGCGGCGCGCCCGCCTCCGCGCTGCGGTTGATCAGGTGGAACAGGGCGGGCTCGGGCGCGGCCTCGGCCTCGTCCAGCGCGGTGCCGGGGGCCTCGGCCAGGGCGAGGGCCTCGGTCAGCTCGGTCCCGCGCAGCAGCCGCCAGCCATGGTCGGACGCGGCGGCGCGCAGCATGTGCGACTTGCCGGTGCCGGGCGGCCCGAACAGCGCGAGGCGGTGCAGCGGCCAGTCGCCGGGCCGGTCGAGCCAGGCCAGCGCCGCGGCGTTGGAGGCGTCCGCCACCAGGTCGGCCCGCGCGGCGGAGGGCGCGACGGGCAGGGGGAGGGGCAGCTGGGCGGCTCGGTCGCGCTCGGTCACGGCAGGTTGCATAGCGCGTCGGCGTTGCGCCCGCCCAGGGCAGCGCGTGTCAGCGCGGGCTGCTGCGGCTGCGTTCCGAGTTGAAGGTGTCGGCGGCGGCGAGCGCGCTCGGCACCCGCGGTGGCGCGCTCAGGCGCTGCACCGTGCCGGCGGGGCCGGCGGTGAAGACCTCCTGTGGCAAAGCCCGGTCCAGTGCCGCGCGGTCGTTCGCCGCCAGCGCCTGCGAGGCGGCGGCCAGTCCGTTGATCACCTCCTGCGGCGGGGCGTCCCGCGGGATGGCCAGCGCGTCGCGCGCCTGGTTGCGGGCCAGGGCCAGCTGCTGCAGCCCCTGCCCGCCCAGTGAGGACCAGTTCTGCGCGTTGGGCACGGCCGTCGCCAACCATTCGAGCTCCGCGAAGGCCCGCGCGGCGGCGGCCGGCTGGTTGGGCGGGTTGCTGCGGAAGAAGCTGCCCGCGCTCTGGCCAACCATCACGATCGGATCGCGTCCCGGCGCGTTCGGCGCGATGGAGGCCGGCAGCGTCGCCTCCTGCGGCGGCCGCGGCAGGGGCTCGACGGCGGTGCAGGCCGCCAGCAGCGGCAGGATCAGCAGCAGCCGGGTGCGCATCAGGGATCTCCGGGCAGTCGGTTTGCCGCGTGATGCTACGCCCGGATCGGTGCTTGGGCGACGTGATTCGGCGCCCTCAGGACCCGGTGCGCGGCGGGTCGAGGTAGAGCGGGCTCTCCAGGTAGCGCCGCAGCCAATAGCGCGCGACCACGCCGATCGCGGCCGCCATCGGCACGGCCAGCAGCACGCCGAGGAAGCCGAAGGCGACGCCGCCGGCGAAGAGGGCGAAGATCACCCAGACCGCGTGCAGCTCCACCCGGTCGCCGAGCAGCCGCGGATAGATGAAGTAGCCCTCCAGGATCTGGCCGGCGACGAAGACCGCCACGACCAGGGCGATGCCCTGCCAGCTGCCGAACTGCGCCGCCGCCAGCAGCACCGCCGTGACGAAGCCGGTCAGCGAGCCGACATAGGGGATGAAGGAGAGCACGCCGGCCATCAGCCCGACGATCAGGCCGAGCTCCAGACCGACCAGCTGCAGGCCCCCGGCGTAGAACAGCCCGAGGATCAGGCAGCACAGCAGCTGCCCGCGCAGCCAGGCGGACAGCACGCGGTCCGTGTCGCGCGCCAGCTGGCGCAGCGTGTGGGCGGAGCGGCGCGGCAGCCAGCTGTCCACCCGCGCGATGATGCGTGGCCAGTCCCGCAACAGGTAGAAGGCCACGATCGGCGTGACGACCACCAGGGTGAAGACGTTGAACAGGGCCACGCCGCCGCCGATCAGCCGACCGACCGCGGTGCCGAGGAAGGTCACCATCGCACCAGCCTGGCGCACGGCGAGGTCGCGCAGCTGCGCGTCCACCACCTCGGGCCCGAAGGCTTCCTGCGCCCGCTCCAGCGCCTGCTGCACGAGGGTGCTGATGCCGGTGACATAGGCGGGCAGTCGCTGGATCAGGATGCCGATCTGCGCGATCAGCAGAGGATAGAGCAGCAGCACCGCCAGCAGGCACAGCGCGGCAAGGCCCAGAACCAGCAGGAAGGCCGCGAGGCCGCGCGGCACGCCGATCCGCCGCATGCGCGTCACCGGGGGATCGAGGAAATAGGCGACGCAGATCGCCAGCACGAAGGGCGTCAGGATCGCCGAGAACAGCCACAGCGCGAACAGGATGGCGGCCAGCGCGCCGAGCACCAGCGCCATGCGCTGCGAACGCGTGGCCGCGCGCGGGATGGCCGGCGCGGGCCAGGCGGGCGGGGGCTGCGTCGGCACGGCGGCGCCGCGCGGCGGCGGGACGGGCAGCGGCGGGCGCGGCTCCTCCGGCCTCATCGCGGGCGCCTCGCCGCCTGCCAGACATAGACGGCGCCCGAGGCGAAGGTGCTGGCCGCGACCAGCCAGACCAGCAGCGCCACCAGCTTCTGCCCTGGCAGGCCGAAGCCGGCGACGAGCAGCGCCAGTGCGGCCAGTGCGATCTGCAGCACCGTGTTCGCCTTGGAAAGCAGGATGGGCTGGATCGCCGGCGGCTGCCCCGCGAGGTAGAGCACGATGACGCCGCCGACGATCACGAGGTCGCGGAACACGACGAGGATCGCGAGCCAGTCCGGCAGCACGCCGATCGCCGCGAGGGTGACGTAGATGGAGACCAGCAGCGCCTTGTCGGCCACCGGGTCGAGGATGGCGCCAAGGCGCGAGCGGGCGTTGCGCACCCGCGCGAGCCAGCCATCCACGCCGTCGGAGATGCCCGCCGCGAGGAACATCCAGAAGGCGAGGTCGAGCCGATGCTGCAGCACCAGCCAGACCGTCGCCGGCACGGCGCAGAGGCGGGCGAAGGTGATCGCGTTCGGCAGCGTGAAGACCAGCGCCTCCGGGCCCGCGGCACCCGGGTCCGGAGGTCGCGCCGCCGGCGCCCCATGCCCGGGCGGCGGCTTCGGCTCAGCGTCCGCCGGCAAGGCCGAGGCGCCAGCCCTCGCTGCCTGGCGTCGCCTGGCCCGGCACCGGCTGGACCGGGGCGACCTGCAGCCCGGCGGCGGCGAGGTCCGCCGCGGCCTGCGGCGGCACGCTGCGGAGCGCGAGGCGCAGCCGTGCCATGTCGCCGGCGATGCCCAGCACCTCGACTCGCGCGACCGCCGGCGCGGCGCCGAGGCGGCGCTTGATCTCGAGATATTCGGGGAACGAACGGTAGAGCGCCGTCGCCTCGACGCTCGTGACCGCCGGGCCGCCCTGCACAGCCGGTCCTTCCGGTGTGGCGTGCGACGCTTCCGCCGACTGGCCGCCCTGGCCCGGATCGCGGAAATTCACCGTGATGCGGGCGCTGTAGCCGCGCTGCGTGACTCGCTCGCTCTCGATCACCAGGGAGGCGACGAGGGCCTCGATCTGCTGGTCGGAGAGGTTGGTCGGCAGCCCGAGCTCGGACGCCATGCGGCCATAGGCGATGCGCTGGCCCGAGACGAGCGCCCGGTCGCGCGCCACCACCGCATTCTCCGCCGTGGCCTCGGCCGGGACGTTGCTCTGCACGCGCGGATTGCCCTGCGCCAGGGCGCCCGAGAACGGCGCCAGCGCCAGGGCGAGCAACAGGAACAGCGCGGCGATTGCGCCCCGCGCGCCGCCGTGGTTGTTTCCCGCCCCCGCGCGGCCGGCAAGCCTGTCGCGCAATCCGGTGCCGTGCCGGGTGCGGTCGCCGTGTTGGGTGCGGTGCTGGCCGAACGGCATCCTGCCCATCCTGTCCCGACCCGCAGCGCATAGCCGATCGAGGGCCCTCATGACCAGCCTGACCTACCGTGATGCCGGCGTGGACATCGAGGCGGGGGACGCGCTGGTGGAGGCGATCAAGCCGCTGGCGAAGGCGACCGACCGCAGCGGCACGATGGGCGGGCTCGGCGGGTTCGGCGCACTGTTCGACCTGAAGGCTGCCGGTTTCCGCGACCCGGTGCTGGTCTCCTCCACGGACGGCGTCGGCACCAAGCTGAAGCTCGCGATCGACTCCGGCATCCACGGCACGGTGGGGCAGGACCTGGTCGCGATGTGCGTCAACGACCTGGTGGTGCAGGGCGCCGAGCCGCTGTTCTTCCTCGACTACTTCGCGACCGGCAGGCTCGAGGTCGCGCAGGCGCGGCAGGTGATCGCCGGCATCGCGGAGGGCTGCCGCATCGCCGGCTGTGCGCTCGTGGGCGGCGAGACGGCGGAGATGCCGGGCCTCTACAAGGGCGGCGACTACGACCTGGCCGGCTTCTCCGTGGGGGCCGCGGAGCGCGGCGCGCTGCTGCCGCGCGGCGATGTCGGGCCGGGGGACGTGCTGCTCGGCCTCGCCAGTTCCGGCGTGCATTCCAACGGCTTCTCCCTGGTGCGGCGGGTGATCGAGGCGGCCGGGCTCGCGCTGTCCGCGCCCGCCCCCTTCGCCGCGGGGCAGAGCCTGGCGGAGGCGCTGCTGGCGCCGACCCGGATCTATGTGAAGCCGCTGCTGGCGGCGCATCGCGCGGGGCTGGTGAAGGCGGCGGCGCACATCACCGGCGGCGGGCTGCCGGGCAACCTGCCGCGCGTGCTGCCGAAGGGCGTGGCCGCGGCGCTGGATGCGCGCGCCTGGCCGGTGCCGCCGGTCTTCGGCTGGCTCGCCCGCGCCGGCGGCATCGCGCCGGAGGAGATGCTGCGCGTCTTCAACTGCGGCGTCGGCATGGTGGTGGTGGTGCCGCCCGACCGGGCGGAGGCGGCGATCGCGCTGTTTGCCGCGGAGGGCGAGACGGCGCGGCGCATCGGCGTGCTGGAGGCGGCCGAGGGCGCGGCTTCGGTGCGGGTGGACCATCTCGGGGCGGGCTGGCCCGGCTGATGCCCCGGCCGGCCCGACGCCTGCGCACGGCGGTCCTGATCTCGGGCCGCGGCAGCAACATGGCCGCGCTGCTGGAGGCGGCGGCGAACCCGGACTACCCGGCCGAGATCGCGCTGGTCCTGTCGAACCGGGAGGATGCGGCGGGGCTCGATCATGCCCGGTCGCGCGGCGTGCCGACGGCGGTGGTGGAAAGCCGCGTCTTCGGTCGCGACCGCGACGCCTTCGAGCGCGCGCTGGAGGGCGAGGTCCGCGGGCATGGCGTGGAGCTGCTGGCGCTGGCCGGCTTCATGCGGGTGCTGACCGCCGGCTTCGTGGCCCGCTGGCAGGACCGGCTGGTGAACATCCATCCCTCGCTGCTGCCGGCCTTTCCGGGGCTCGACACCCATGCCCGCGCGCTCGCCGCGGGGGTGAAGCTGCACGGCTGCACGGTGCATCTGGTGCGCGCCGGGGTGGATGACGGGCCGATCCTGGCCCAGGCCGCCGTGCCGGTGCTGCCGGACGACACCGAGGCCGACCTCGCCGCCCGGGTGCTGGCGGAGGAGCACCGGCTCTACCCGGCGGCGCTGGCCTGGCTGGCCGCCGGGCTGGTGCAGGTGGAGGAAGCGGTGGCGCGGATCGCGGCGCCCTCGGCCTCCGGCGCGCTCGCCAACCCATTGCCCGACCCCTTGCCCGAGTGGGGCGGCGTTCCTAAAAGCGGCGCAGGAAGCTGAGCCTGCGGGGAACGACAATGGCCGACCATGGCCCGACGACGATGGAGCTTGTCGAGGTGAAGGCCGATGACATCATCGGCGAGCGCCGCTCCTTCTACGAGCATTTCCTCACCGGCACGACCTGGGCGGTGGCCGCGACGATCGTCGTGCTGCTGCTGATGTGGATCTTCCTGGTCTAGCCGACCGGCGCCGCCCGCCGGCCCTGCGCGCATGGCCGACATCGCCTTCCGCCGCGCCACGGAGGCCGACCTGCCGGCCATCGTGGCCATGCTGGCCGACGATGCGCTCGGGCGGCAGCGCGAGGATGCTGGGCTGCCGCTGAACGGCGCCTATCTCGGCGCATTCGCGGCGATCGCGGCCGATCCCAACCAGTTCCTGATGGTGGCCGAGGATGCGCAGGGCATCGCGGGCACGCTGCAGCTGACCTTCATCCCGGGCCTGTCGCACAAGGGCGCCTGGCGCGGGCAGATCGAATCCGTGCGCGTCGCCTCCGACCGCCGCGGATCCGGGCTGGGGCAGCGGATGATTGGATGGGCGGTGGAGCAGTGCCGCGCGAGGGGCTGCACGATGGTGCAACTCACCACGAACAAGTCGCGCGCCGACGCGCAGCGCTTCTATGACCGCCTCGGCTTCCGGGCGACCCATGAAGGCTACAAGCTGAGCCTGTAGCCGCGCGCTGGCCTCTCGCGGGGTGCCATGCCATAGGGGCGGGCATGCCGCTCAGCACACCCGCCGCACGCAAGCCCCTGCATCGCCGCCTGATCGAGATGCATGGCTACCAGCGCGAGGACGGGCTCTACGACATCGAGGCCTGGCTCGCCGACACCAAGACCTACGCCTTCGACAACCTGGACCGCGGCACGGTGCAGCCGGGCGAGCCGCTGCACGGCATGTGGGTGCGCCTGACGGTGGGCGAGGACATGGTGATCCGCGCCTGCGAGGCGGCGAGCGACTTCACGCCCTATGCGATCTGCCCGCAGGCCGCGCCCAACTTCTCGCGGCTGGCGGGCGTCTCGATCGGGCCGGGCTTCAACCGCGCCGTGAAGGAGCGCGTGGGCGGCGCGATGGGCTGCACCCATCTGCGGGAGGTGCTGGCGCAGATGGCGACCGTCGCCTTCCAGACCATCGGCCCGATGCGCTGGCGCAAGGCGCGGGAGGAGCGCGCGGCGGCGATCGCCCGCGGCGAGACGCCCCCGCCCGCGCGGCGCGTCCTGCCGATCAACTCCTGCTACGCCTATGCTGAGGGCAGCGAGGTGGTGCGTCGGCACGAGGAGGTGGCGGAGGAGTAGCTCCCCGAGATGTGCCGTGCGCGCCGTTGCCGGGGCGCGCATTGTCCTCTCCTCCGTCGGCCCTGCGGCCGTCCGTCGAGGCCCGGCCGCCGCTCCGCGGAGACGCAGGAGAGGAGGCACAGATGCGAGACGAGCTTTCCCGGAGTGCTTCGCTGCGGGTGCTGGCGGCCGCGGCGGCGCTTGGCGTGGCTTGGCAGCCCGGCCTTGGCGCGGCGCAGGGCACGCCCGCCGGGGACCGCGATGCGCTGATGCGCAGCGCGCTCAGCGCCGCGCCGCCGCTGCTGCGCGACCGCGTGCGGGTGATGGACCTGGAAGGCCATGTGCTGCGCGAGGGCGACGCGGCCTTCACCTGCCTGCCCGCGCCGCAGGGCTTTGCCGGCCCGATGTGCCTGGACGCGCAGTGGATGGAGCTGCTGGACGCGCTGACCCACAAGCGTGCGCCGAAGATCACGGGCATCGGCCTCGCCTACATGATGGCAGGCGACAGCCCCGACGGCGGCGCCAGCAACACCGATCCGGCCGCGGCGCAGCCCTCGGCGCGGAACGATTGGATCGTCGAGGGGCCGCACATCATGATCATCACGCCGGATGCGGCGACGATGGAAAACGTGCCCGCGGCCCATGCGGGTGGCGGCCCCTATGTGATGTGGAAGGGCACGCCCTATGCCCACATCATGATGCCGGTGGGCGAGCGGCCCGCACAGCGGCAGACCGCGGGACGCTGAGCGGGCGCCGGGGCGGGCGGTGCTACCGCGCTTCCTCCGGCGTCTTCAGCGTCAGCGCGAGCGCGTGCATACCGCCGGCGAATTCCGCCGAGAGGGCGTCATGCACGGCGCGGGATCGGGCGACGCGGCTCATCCCCGCGAAGGCCGGGGAGACGACGCGCACGCTGTAATGCGTCTCGCCTTCCGGCCGGGCGCCGGCATGGCCGGCATGGCGGTGGCTGTCGTCGGCGACCTCCACCTCGGCAGGCGGGAAGGCGGCGCGAAGGGCTGCGGCGATGCGGTCGGCGCGACGGGACATGCCCCTCTATATGCGCCTTGCTTCGCCGCTTTGCATCGGGGCCGGATGCATGAAACCCCCGCGCCGGCAACGCCTTGCGCGCCCTGGGGGCCACGCCCATAAACGGGCGATGGCGCGCAGGAGCGAGCGGATCTACCTGGGACTGGCCGACCCGCCGGAGGCGCCGATGCGCCCCTGCGAGCAGCCCGGATGCCCGAATGCCGGCGAGTTCCGCGCCCCGAAGGACCGCGCCCATCTGAACCAGTATCGCTGGTTCTGCCTGGACCATGTGCGCGAGTACAACCGCGCCTGGGACTACTACAAGGGCATGGGCCCGACCGAGATCGAGGCCGAGCTGCGCTCCGATTCCGGCTGGCAGCGACCGACCTGGCCGCTCGGGCGGCTCGGCGGCTTCAATCCGTTCGAGAGCGAGTATGTCCGCGATCCGCTGGGCGTGCTGCGCGACACGCCGCTGCACAAGGCGCGGCGCGACCGCGCGCCGAAGCGGGACGAGCCGCCGGCCGAACTGCGCGCCGCGCTGGACGTTCTGGGCCTCGGCTGGCCGCTCGACGCCGCCGCGCTGCGGGCCCGCTACAAGGAACTGGCGAAGCGCTTCCATCCGGATGCGAATGGCGGTGACCGCCAGGCCGAGGAGCGGCTGAAGGACATCAACCGTGCCTACAGCCTGTTGCGCCGCCGCCTGCAGGCCCGCCCCGCGGAGGCCGCAGCCGCCGCGCCGGCGGGCTAGGCCGCTCCGGCGGTGACGAAGCAGCTTCCGCGCCGCGACGGGTAGCCTCTGCCGCCCGCACGCCCTAGATTGCGCCCCCTCTTGCCACAGCCGGACCGCATCATGACCAAGGTCGCCCTCGCCGAGAACCGGACCACCACCGCGATCGACATGCCCGACACGCAGGTGAAGGTCCGCGAGGTCTTCGGGATCGACAGCGACATGGTCGTGCCCGCCTATTCCGTCCGCACGGAGCATGTGCCGGAGGTCGACGCCTCCTACCGCTTCGACCGGGAAACCACGCTGGCCATCCTGGCGGGCTTCGCCTTCAACCGCCGCGTGATGATCCAGGGCTACCACGGCACCGGCAAGTCCACGCATATCGAGCAGGTGGCGGCGCGGCTGAACTGGCCCTGCATCCGCGTCAACCTCGACAGCCACATCAGCCGCATCGACCTGATCGGCAAGGACGCGATCGTCCTGAAGGACGGCAAGCAGGTGACGGAGTTCCGCGAAGGGATTCTTCCCTGGGCGCTGCAGCACCCCTGCGCGCTGGTCTTCGACGAATACGACGCGGGCCGCCCGGACGTGATGTTCGTGATCCAGCGCGTGCTGGAGGTGGAGGGCAAGCTCACGCTGCTCGACCAGAACAAGGTGATCCGGCCGCACAGCCAGTTCCGCCTGTTCGCCACCGCCAACACGGTCGGCCTCGGCGACACGACGGGCCTCTATCACGGCACGCAGCAGATCAACCAGGGCCAGATGGACCGCTGGAACATCGTGGCGACGCTGAACTACCTGCCGCATGCGCAGGAGACCGAGATCGTCATGGCGAAGCTCGGCATGGACGCGAAGGACGCGAAGCAGAAGCGCCAGGTGGAGGCGATGGTCGCACTCGCCGACCTGACGCGCGCGGGCTTCATCGCCGGCGACATTTCCACCGTCATGTCGCCGCGCACGGTGATCACCTGGGCCGAGAACAGCCGCATCTTCGGCGATGTCGGCTTCGCCTTCCGCCTGACCTTCCTCAACAAGTGCGACGAGGCGGAGCGGAGCACGGTGGCCGAGTACTACCAGCGCTGCTTCAACGAGGAACTGCCGACCGGCCTGCTGCTGCGCAAGGCGGGCTGAACGGACTTCTCCCTCCCCCTTTCACGGGGGAGGGTCGGGGTGGGGGCCGACGCGACCTCCACGGCTTCCAGCACGGGTCCAGCATGTCGAACGCCTCGAAGGACCAGACACGCCAGGAAGAATTCAAGCGCGCCACCGCCGGCGTGCTGCGCGCCATCGCGCAGGTGCCGGAGGTGCAGGTCGCCTTCCAGCCCGGCCCCTCGGGCCTGGCCGGCAAGCGCGCCCGCCTGCCGCTGCCGACCCGTGCGCTGCCGCCGGGCGAGATGGCGAAGCTGCGCGGCGCCGCGGATTCCATCGCGCTCAAGCTGCGTCACCACGACGAGGGCGTGCACGCCGCCCGCCTGCCGTCCCGGCGCGAGGCGCGCGAGGTCTATGACGCGCTGGAGGATGTGCGCGTCGAGGTGATCGGCAGCCAGCACATGGCGGGCGTCGCGGCCAATCTGCGCGCGCGCCTCGCCGACCAGTGCGAGGCCGAGGGCTACGACCGCATGACGCGCAAGGACCAGCTGCCGATGGCCGCTGCCCTTGGCCTGCTCGCGCGCGAGAAGCTCTCGGGCGAGAAGGCGCCGGCGGCGGCGCAGCGCGTGCTGGATCTCTGGCGCGACACGCTCGGCGACAAGGCCGATGACGCGCTGGCGGAGATGGCGAATGCCGCCGCCGACCAGGACGCCTATGCCCGCGCCGCCCGCAAGCTGCTCGCCGCGCTCGACCTGGCCGAGGCCGAGGTCGAGACCGAGAGCGAGCAGGACGAGGAGGAAGGCGAGGGCGGCGAGACCAGCCCGCAGCAGGACCAGTCCGGCGAGGGCGAGGCGCAGGCCCAGGACACCGAGAGCATGCTCGGCGCCCAGCCCGAGACGATGCAGGGCGACGCCGCCGAGGACGAGACGGAGGAGGGCGAGGAGGAAGGTGCGGCGGCCGATGGCGACGACCGCCCCGGCGGCCCGACCCAGCGGCGCGAGGTGCCGCAGGTGGACGACCCCTCCGCCTACAAGGCTTTCGCGCGCAACTTCGACGAGATCGTCGAGGCCGAGGATCTGTGCGACGCCGACGAACTCGGAAGGCTGCGCCAGCAGCTCGACCAGCAGCTTTCGCATCTGCAGGGCGTCGTCTCCAAGCTCGCGAACCGGCTGCAGCGGCGGCTGCTGGCGCAGCAGCAGCGCGCCTGGGAATTCGACCTGGAGGAAGGGCTGCTCGATGTGGCGCGGCTGGCGCGTGTCGTGGTCAACCCGATGCAGTCGCTCTCCTACAAGCGGGAGCGCGAGGCGGATTTCCGCGACACCGTCGTCACGCTGCTGATCGACAACTCCGGCTCCATGCGCGGGCGCCCGATCACCGTCGCCGCGATGTGCTCCGACATCCTGGCGCGCACGCTGGAGCGCTGCGGCGTGAAGGTGGAGATCCTCGGCTTCACCACCCGCGCCTGGAAGGGCGGCCAGTCGCGCGAGCGCTGGGTGCAGGAGGGCAAGCCGCGCAATCCCGGCCGCCTGAACGACCTGCGCCACGTCGTCTACAAGGGTGCCGACGCGCCGTGGCGCCGCGCGCGCAAGAATCTCGGCCTGATGCTGCGCGAAGGCCTGCTCAAGGAGAACATCGACGGCGAGGCGTTGGAATGGGCGTACAAGCGCCTGCTCGCCCGCACCGAGCATCGCCGCATCCTGATGGTGATCAGCGACGGCGCGCCGGTGGACGATTCGACGCTCTCGGTGAACCCCGGCAACTACCTCGAGCGGCACCTGCGGAAGGTGATCACCGACATCGAGGGGCGCGAGCTGGTGGAGCTGATCGCCATCGGCATCGGCCATGACGTCACGCGCTACTACCGCCGCGCGGTGACCATCGTGGACGCCGAGGAGCTCGGCGGCACGATGATGAAGAAGCTGGCCGAGCTGTTCGACGAGGACGCCGCGCTCGCCTGGCAGCGGGCCTCCGCCGAGCGCGCGCCGGCGATCGCATGATGCGCCGGGGCCCGCTTCCAGGCTGTTGCGATCCGCGCGCCTGCGGCGCGACGCAGCGGGCCTCCGCCGAGCGCGCGCCGGCGATCGCATGATGCGCCGGGGCCCGCTTCCAGGCTGTTGCGATCCGCGCGCCTGCGGCGCGACGCAGCGGGCCTTCGCCGAGCGCGCGCCGGCGATCGCCTGAGCCAGGTTCCGCCGGCGACGACCCCCACCCCGACCAGCCTGCGGCCTTGCGGCAGTGCCGCAAGCCCCCGCAAGCGGGAGAGGGAGAGGTTTCTCCGATCCCCCTCTCCCGCTTGCGGGGGAGGGTGGCGAGCGGAGCGAGCCGGGTGGGGGTCTGCGCACCCTTCCTCCATCCAGCGCCGCGCGTTCCTCGGCGGGCTGCTCGCCACTCTCCCGGTCTGCGCCCCAGCCCAGTCCCGCCAGGTCGCAACCGCCTTCGCGCTGCCGGATCTGCCCGGCACGCCTGCGCTCCGCCCGCTCGGCGGCTTCGAGATCGACCCTGAGCAGCTCGGCTTCGGCGGCCTTTCCGGCCTGCATATCGCGCCCGACCTGACCGTCACCGCCATCAGCGATCTCGGCGGATTCGCGGAATTCGCGCTGACGCTCGGGCCGGGGCTGCGCCCCGCCGCGCTCGTGCTGCGGCGCTCAGGCTGGCTGAAGGATTGGGCGGGGCGGCCGCTGCCGCGGGGCCATGCGCGCGATGCCGAGGCGCTGGCACGGCTGCCGGATGGCAGCTGGCTGGTCGCCTTTGAGCGCTGGCACCGCATCTGGCGCTACGCCGACCTGGACGCGCCGGCGCGGCATTTTGACGCGCCGCCGGGAGTCGCCCGGGCTCCGCGCAATGCCGGGCTGGAGACGCTGGCCGTGCTTCAGGATGGGCGCTGGCTGGCCATCGCCGAGGACCTGCCGCTGCCGGACGCGCCCGGCGTCACCGCGGCATGGCTCGGCCGTCCGGGCGCCTGGACGCCGCTGGGCTGGCGGCCCGGGCCGGGGATGAACCCGGTGGACGCCACGCCGCTGCCGGACGGCGATGTCCTGGTGCTGGAGCGCGGCTTCACCTGGATCGCCGGGTTCTGGGGCCGCGTGGTGCGGCTCCGCGCCGCGTCGCTCGCCGCCGCCACCGCGGGGGCCGTGCTGCAGGGCGAGCCGCTGCTGCGGCTGGAGCCGCCCTTGCCGGTGGACAACTACGAGGGGATTGCCGCGCTGCGCCATGAGGGCCGCACGCTGGTCGCGGTCGTGTCCGACGACAACCAGAGCTGGCTGCAGCGCACGCTGCTGCTGTTCTTCGAACTCGCCGAATAGGGTTATGCTGCTTCCAGCAGGCGCTCCCGCGGGAGGGTGAGCCAGGCACGGGCGCCGATGCCGGGCGCCGTCTCCAGCCGGATGTCGCCGCCATGCGCCGCGGCCAGGGAGCGCGCGAGGCTGAGGCCGAGGTCGAGCCCGCGCGTGCCGCCCGGCGCGGCGACGGCCTCCGGCACAAGGTCGGCGGCGGACAGGCCGTCGCCCTCGTCCTCCACCACCAGCGAGACGGTCTCGCTGGCGACGACCCAACGCAGTGCCACCACGTCCCCGTCGCGGGAATGGCTGGCGGCGCGGCGCAGCAGGGCGGCCAGCGCCCCCTGCAGGGCGCGCCGGTCCGCATTCACGGTCAGGCGCCGCAGCGCGGGATCCACCTGCCAATGGCGGATGCCGGGCCGGATCTGGGCGCTGACCAGGGTCAGCGCCGCATCCACCATCGGGCCAAGCGGCGCCGGGGCAGCGTGGATGGCCCGCGCCGGACTGGCGGCCGCAACTTCCGCCAGGTCGTCGGCGAGGCGCAGCAATTGCTGCACCGGCCCGTCCACGGGCGGCGCGCCCGGCGCGGCCCAGCCGAGCGGCGCGCGCAGCGGCGCCTGTCCCTGGAAGCCGCCCATGGCGACGGCGATGCCGCGCAGCTCCTGCGTGGCGAGCGACATGGCGCGGCTGCGGATGGCGGCCAGTTGCTCGGCCTGGCCGGCCTCCATCCGCGCCACGGCAAGCTCGCGGCGCAGCCGGTGGACGGCGACGCCTGCGAGGACGACCACGGCGACCAGCGCGACCGAGAGCAAAGAGGAAAGGACGCTCACCTGCATGGTGGCGATCCTGCTTCGGTAGAGGTTGACGAATCGTTA
Organism: Falsiroseomonas bella; assembly: GCF_003173615.1. Classification (GTDB taxonomy): domain Bacteria; phylum Pseudomonadota; class Alphaproteobacteria; order Acetobacterales; family Acetobacteraceae; genus Falsiroseomonas; species Falsiroseomonas bella. The sequence continues at coordinate 245,660 of NZ_QGNA01000004.1, forward strand.
ACGGCGCCGCCGCAGGATCATTTTTGGCAACCTGCCTCGACGCAGCCTGTCAGCCTGGCTTGACGGCGGCATGGCGGCGGACGCGAAAAAAACCGGGCCGGGAAGGTCCCGGCCCGGCGGAAACCGCGCGGACAGCGCCGGCACGGGGCCGGCGCCGCGAAGGATCAGGCGGCGGCCTTGCGGGCCTGCGCCTTCTGCAGCCGCCGCTTCAGAACGATCGCCTCCTGCGGGAGGCGGCGGTCCGGCGTGCCGAGCAGGAAGCTGTCAAGCCCGCCATTGTGCTCCACCGTACGGATGCCGTTCACCGACAGCCGCATGCGCACGGGGGCGCCGAGGATGTCGGAGAAGAACGACGTCTCCTGCAGGTTCGGCAGGTAACGGCGGCGGGTCTTGTTGTTGGCGTGGCTGACGTTGTTGCCGGTCAGCACGCCCTTGCCGGTGACTGCGCAGCGGCGGGCCATGACACTGTATCCCGTTGAACACCCGCGAGGCCTGCCCCGGTGGGCCGGCCTGCTGCGGGCGGAGTGGTTCGGAGCGGGGCCGTATCGCGGAAACCGGGCCCGCCGTCAAGGCGCCGCGGGTTGCTAGCCCGGGCGGCCGCCTCAGCCGCCGGGCACGCCGCCATCGCGCATCTCGGCGAGCTCGCCGGCTTCCACCGAGCGCAGCGCGTTCCGCAGCACCTGCGCTACCGCGTGATCGTCCATCGAGCGCGCGAGCATCCCAAGCGCGCCGCCGAGCAGCGCGGAGGCGACCGAGATCGGGGCGATGTTCTGGCCGATCATGTACTCGATCGCCTTGTCCACCACGGCCCCGGCATGGCTGAGGTCATCGGGCGCCATGCCCTGGGGATCGAACTGCATGCCTGGGCCTCCTGTCATCGGCGGCAGATAGGCAGGGCGGCTGCGCGGCGAAAGCCCCGGCGGGCAAACCGCCGACCACCTGCGTCTTCACGGTCACGCATCAGGCGGGCGTGCGGGCCCGCGCGGCGGAGGCCTCGGCGGCCTCGGCGGCCGCGGCGGCGGCGGCGGCGGCTTCCGCGGCCTCCACCGCTTCCGACTGGCGGCGCCACATCTCGGCATAGAGGCCGTCCTGCGCGATCAGCTGGCCGTGGGTTCCGCGCTCCGCGATCCGCCCCTCCTGCAGCACGATGATCTCGTCGGCCTCCACCACGGTGGAGAGGCGGTGCGCGATGACCAGCGTGGTGCGCCCGCGCGCGGCGTTGCGCAGCGCGGCCTGGATCTCCTGCTCGGTGTGCGTGTCGAGCGCGCTCGTCGCCTCGTCCAGGATCAGCAGGCGCGGGTCCTTGAGCAGGGTGCGCGCGATGGCCACGCGCTGCTTCTCGCCGCCCGAGAGCTTCAGGCCGCGCTCACCCACGCGCGTGTCGTAGCCGTCCGGCAGGCGGAGCACGAAGTCGTGCACCTGCGCCAGGCGCGCGGCCTGCTCGATCTCCTCCTGGCTGGCGCCGGGGCGGCCATAGGCGATGTTGTAGCGGATGGTGTCGTTGAAGAGCACGGTGTCCTGCGGCACCACGCCGATCGCGGCGCGCAGGCTGTCCTGCGTCACGTCGCGCACATCCTGCCCGTCCACCCGCACGGCGCCCGCATTCGCGTCGTAGAAGCGGAACAGCAGGCGGGAGATGGTGGACTTGCCCGCGCCCGTCGGCCCGACGATCGCCAGCGTCCTCCCCGGCGGCACGACGAACGAAACACCCTTCAGGATCTCGCGGTCCGGGCGGTAGCCGAAGCGCACATCGTCGAAGCGGACCTCGCCGGCCGCCACCTGCAGCGCGGCTGCGCCGGGGCGGTCCGGCACCTCGCGCTCCTCCCGAAGCAGGCCGAACATCGCCTCCATGTCGGTCAGGCCCTGCTTGATCTCGCGATAGGCGAAGCCGAGGAAGTTCAGCGGCTGGAACAGCTGCAGCAGGTAGGTGTTCACCAGCACGAAGTCGCCGACGGTCATCTGGCCCTGCGCCACGCGATAGGCCGCGAGCAGCATCACCACCGTCAGCCCCACCGCGATGATCGCCTGCTGGCCGAAGTTCAGCGCGTTGAGCGTGACTTCCGACCGGACATAGGCGCCCTCGTAGCGCTGCATCGCCGCGTCGTAGCGGCGCGCCTCATGCGACTCGTTGCCGAAATACTTCACCGTCTCAAAGTTCAGCAGGCTGTCCACCGCCTTGGTGTTCGCCTCCTGGTCGGTCTCGTTCATCTGCCGGCGGAAGCGCAGGCGCCATTCGGTGAACAGCAGGGTGAAGGCGATATAGAGGCCGAGCGCCGCGAGGATGATGGCGCTGAAGGCGAAGTCGAACATCACCCAGAGGATGACCGCGACCACCAGGATCTCGAGCAGGGTCGGCGCGATGCGGAACAGCAGGAAGTCCAGCACGAAGGTCATGCCGCGCGTGCCGCGCTCGATCACGCGGGAGAGGCCGCCCGTCTGGCGATCCAGGTGGAAGCGCAGGGACAGGCGGTGCAGGTGCTCGAACACCTCGAGCGCGATGCGGCGCATCCCGCGCCCCTGCACCTTCGAGAACACGGCGTCGGAGGCCTCGGTGAAGGCCGAGCTCAGCAGCCGCACCATGCCGTAGGCGGCGACGATCGCGACCGGCACCGCGACCAGCGCCGCGGCGCCCTGCGTCGGCGTCAGGGCGTCCACCGCGCGCCCGAAGGCGATCGGGACCAGCACGTTCACGCCGCGGGCCGCGAGCAGCAGGCCGAGGCTCACGATCACGCGGGCGCGCAGGCCCGGCTCCCCCTGGGGCCAGAGATAGCGGGCAAGGGTCAGGAGGGTGCGCAGGTGGCCGCGCCCCTCCCCGGTTTCGGCAGGCTTCATCGCCGCAGGATGTGGCCATGCCCGGCCGGCACGGAAGGTGCCGCCTGCTTCCCGGCCATGCGCCCGGCGCGCTACAGGGCCGCATGAACCCCGAGCAGGACCTCTTCGGCCGTCTGTGGCGCCATGTGGAAGCGTGCAACAACGTCGCTTCCCCCGCGCATCTGATCCCGTTCCGGATCGCAGGCCAACAGGTGGGCTGGCTCGGCGCCGAGCTGGCGCGCGCGCTCGCCTTTTTCCCGCGGGACGTGCATTTCGACCGGGAGGGCGCGGCGCTGGCCGGGCGGATCCGGGGGGAGGCGGCCGCGACCGCGACTCTGGAGCGCCTGGCCCGGGCGCTGGCCGGGCGGGGGCATTTCCGCCTGCGCGACGAGGCCTTCGACGTGCGCGCAACGCCGGACGGGCCGGTGCTGGCGCGGATCGACCGCGGCGCCCTGCCGCCCTTCGGCATCCTCTCCCAGGGGGTCCATGTGAACGGCTTCGTCCGCCGCCCGGACGGCCTGCACCTCTGGGTCGGCTGGCGGTCGAAGCACAAGCCGGTCGCGCCGGGGCAGATGGACAACATCGTCGCCGGCGGGATCCCGGCGGGACTCGGCCCCGAGGAATGCCTGGTGAAGGAGGCGGGAGAGGAGGCGTCGCTGCCGGCGGAGGTCGCCACGCGCGCGGTGCCGGTGGGGCGCGTCGCCTATGTCATGGCGAATGAGGAAGGCCTGCGGCGGGACGTGCTGCATTGCTACGACCTGGAACTGCCCGAGGGACTGGTGCCCCGCCCGCAGGACGACGAGGTCGAACGGTTCGAGTTGCGCCCGGCGGCCGAGGTGCTGCGCGAGGTGGCCGAGGGCGACCGCGTGAAGTTCAACGTGAACCTGGTGCTGACCGACTTCTTCCTCCGCCACGGCCTGCTGGACGGGCTGCCCGAGGAGGCGCGGCGGCGCCTGCGCGCCGGCCTCTCCGCGGGATAGCCGGCCGCGCCTACCCCTGCGCCGCCGGCGGCGGCACGGAGAGGGGCACCGGGGCGGAGGGCGGGTCGCGCAGGCGGCCGGCGACGCCCTCGACCATCGCCTCGACCACGGTGAACACCGCCTCCAGCGCGAAGCCCACGAAGAAGGCAGCGGCCGCGAGGGTCAGGGCGAAGCCGCCGAGCTGCACCGGCGCATCGCCGCTCCAGACCACGCCGAGCAGCCCGCCCAGCATGGTGGCGAGCAGCACGCGCAGCACGGCATGCCAGCCGTCGCGCACCTCCAGCGTATTCTCCGACAGCTTGTGGTCCAGCCGGCGCAGCACATAGGCCGCGCCGCCGATGAAGCCCATGATCAGCGGCAGCACGAAACCCGTCAGGGTGGAGATCACCGCGGCGGTGCGCATCTCCGTCCGGTCCAGATGCTGCTGCAGCGGCACGCCGTACATCTTCTCATCGCCCTCCGGCGCGACGCAGGGATCGAGCAGCGGCAGGCCGCAGGAGAGGCGGTTCCAGCGCGTCAGGCGCATCACCACCAGCCGGTTGCGCAGCACCGCCTGGCCCAGCTCGTTGCAGAGCGCGTCGGCGCGTGCCCCTTCCAGGTTGTCGGCCGGCACCAGGCCCGTTCCGTCCTCCTGCGGGCACATCTGGCGATAGGCGCCCTCGCGCGGGGGCACTTGCGGCGCGATCCAGGCGGTCTGCGGCAGCTTCGCGAGCTCGCCTTCGATGGACCTGATCTCGGACCGCGTGTTCTGCAGCTGCTCCACCGCGCGCCGGCCGCTGTCCACATGGGCGAGCAGGCTGATGGCGATGACGACGAAGAAGACAACCAGCCCGATCAGCCCTAGGATCACGAAGCGCAGCCACATCACGCGGGCCTTCACCTCGGCCGATGGCTCGCCGCCTTCCGGCGTGCTGCGCAGATAGGCGCGCGTCAGGCGGATGGTGCTGGCATTGGCCGGCGCCGCCTGCCGGCTCAGCGCATCCACGCAGGCGGAGAGGGCGGCGAACTTGGCGCGGTCCCGCACGATCTCCAGCGGGTCCGCCGTGAGCATGGCGAGCTCCGTGATGCCGGCGATGCCGGGCGCCGTGCCGAGGACGCGGTCCGACCGGCGCGCCACATGGCGCAGCAGCAGGCGCCCGTCCCGCTGCAACTCGCGCACATAGGCGATCGCGGACTCTTCATCGTCGTTGAAGGGCCGCCCGTCCTGCCGAACGACTGCCGTGTCCATGCTGCCCTCCGCGACCGGCGCGGTGACAGAAGACTGCGCAGGTCGCCAAGGGGCCGTCCAGCACGAAACATGCCACTTGCCGATTGGACGTGTTCCGTTCCTGCCGTCCGCAGCCGAGCGGGCAGGGGCGGCGCGCCTACTCCGCCCGCTGCGCCTCGGCGCCAGGGGAGGCGAGCGCCGCCAGGGCGGCGAGCGCGGCCACGGCCTCCGTCCGCACGCGCTCGGCGAGGTCGCGCGGCGGGGCGAGGAAGGGCTGTTCCAGCGCGGCGCGTGCCGCCGCCTCGAGCCGGCTTGCGCCGATCGCCGCCGCGGCGCCGACCAGGCTGTGCGCGGCGCGGCGCACGCCGGCCTCGTCCGCGTCGCCGGCAGCCCGCACGCAGTCGGCGGCGAGCCGGCCCAGATCGGCCTCGAAGGTGTGGAGCAGCCGGCGGAACTCCTCCTCCGGCAGCGAGGCTGCCAGCTGACCGGCGACGGAGGGATCGAGGGGGCTCACCCGACCCCTCTCGCATCGCCGGCCCGCATGGTCAATTCGGCGTGCGTCGGCAGGTCCGCGCGGGCGTCACTGCGGCGTGCCGTAGCGCATCAGCATGGCGCGCAGCGGGTCGGCGCCCGGATTGTGCGCCTCCATCTGCAGCACGATCTGCCGGGCCGAGGCGTCCTTGCCGTAATAGGCGCGGGCGTAATCCGGCAGGTAGGTCAGCAGGGAGCCCTGCAGGGACATGCCGGCGAACAGCCCGCGGGCGCGCGCGACGGCGACGATGTCGGCGCCGGCCGCGGCGGTGGTCGCGCCCTGCACGGCGCCGCCGAGCGTCGCGAAGGCGATGGAGGCCTCGGCGCCGACCTTGAACTGGCTGTTCATCAGCGCCTGCAGGCCGCGGTCGCTCATCACCATCAGGACCAGGGTCATGTCCTGGATGCCGGCCTGCAGCCCGACGCTGCCAGAGGTCATCTGGTAGAAGGCGGGCGACGACCAGGAGCCGCCGCCATCCCGGCCGAGCAGGGCGCAGGTGCCGCCCTCGCCGCCGATGATGAAGCCCGCGCGGAAGATCCGCGGGCAGACGAGCGCGGCGCGGGCGCGGCGCAGGAAGTCCTGCGCGTCCTGCGGCCGGTCTCCGGAGGTCATGACCTCCTGCACGGCGAGCGCCGCGCGGTCGACCAGCGCCTGCTGCTCCTGCTGCGCGGCGGCGGGGCCGGCGGCGAGGAGCAGGACGGCCAGGAAGATGCCACGGAACATGAGCGGCCTCCGGCAAGACATTGTCACAGGCCCATCTCTACAGGCTTGCGACTCGGCTGTCCAAGGCGGCGGCAAGGCATTTCGGGGGCGGCGCGTGGCGCGCCCGCGGCCTGCGCGCCAGCCAAGCCCCCGGAGGGGGCGCCGGCGCCTGAGGCGATGAAAAACAACGCCGGCGCTTGAGGCCAACTAAAGAGTGAACATTTCCTCGTTCACGGCGGCGACGCGCCAGTCGGGGCCGACCTTCTCCAGCCGGGTCAGCGAAAGGTTCTTGATCGAGAAGCTGAGCACCGCGAGGCCCGGCGCGCCCATCGCATGGGCCAGCGCGGCCCGGATCGAGCCGCCATGCGCGACGATCACCACGTCGCCCCCCTCGTTCTCCGCCACCAGCCGGTCCACCGCCGGGCCGACCCGGGCGATGACGTCGGCAAAGCTTTCGCCGCCCGGCGGCCGTTCCTCGACGCTGATGGACCAGAAGGGGTGCGGTGGATGGCGCAACTGCTCGAGGAAGGCTTCGTGCGGCAGCCCCTCCCATTCGCCGAGGCGCTGCTCGATCAGCTGTGGATGGGTTTCGAGCTCGGCCTCCGGGTAGCCGGCGGCGAAGATCGCGGCGGCGGTCGCGCGGGTGCGGGACAGCGGCGTGACGGCCCAGCGCGCCGGCTGCGGCAGCCGTGCGGCAAGCCAGCGATAGGTCGCCGCCTCCTGCCGCAGTGCAAGCTCGCAGAGCCCGACATCCATCGCGCCGTACATGGTTAGCCGGGCCGAGGGCTCCACCAGCGCGTGGCGGACGAGGAAGAGGCGGGTGGTGGTCACCCGGCCCCTCTACCCCGCGGCAGGCGGGGCGGCTACCCGCGCCGCCGCGCCGCCTGCATCGCCCAATAGGCCTCCGGCAGGCCATCCGTGTCGTAGGCGCTCGGCATCACGATCGGCACCTGCAGGCAGAGCGACTGGGCGGGCAGCACTTCCCGCCACTGCTCGACCAGCCGTTTGTAGGCGCGGCCGACGGGGCGGATGTTGCGGTCGAGGTCGTAGAGGCCGACCTTGTCCACATGGCCCCTGGCCTCGCGCAGCGCCGTGTCCCAGTCGACCTGGTCGGTCAGCGAGTACCAGGTGAAGCCGATCACCGGCACGCCGTCGTTGCGCACGCGCAGCACGTTGGCCCATTGCTTCCACAGCCATCGCTCCGCGTCGCCCTCGTTGTCGTCGCGGAGGTTGGTCTCGGTGTGCATCACGGGCAGCCCGTAGCGGTCGTGATACTGGCGCGTCAGCACGGCGTAGCCGAACACCTCGCCGGAGGCGCGGGTGCGGCCGTCCTCGTGCACCAGGTGCTCGTTGGTCCAGTAGTAGTCGTTGCCCATGATGCAGTGGCGCTTCAGCGGCGAGTGGGCGAGGAAGAAGTGGTACTCCTCCCGCGTCAGGCCGGAATCCATCAGATACTCGTACATGCCGCTGTCCACGCGACGGCCGTAGTTGAGGTCGAGGGAGAGGAAGCGCTCCTGGTTGCGGATCTCCGCGGGGGCGATGGCGGCGGGGCTCTCGGCGTGGAAATACTCGGTGCTCTCGGACTGGATGAATATGGCGTCCGGGCGGACCTTCAGGATCTCCCGCATCGCGAGCAGGTTGGCGCCGACGATGTGCTTCAGCGCGGTGACGAAGGCGCGGTCGGAGGAGAGCTGCTCGTTCCACCAGCCGTAGCGGGCGGAGAACAGGGCGCAGATGTACATCTCGTTGACCGGGGTGTAGAGCTGCACCCAGGGGAAGCGGCGCGCGAAGCAGCCGGCATAGTCGGCGAAGAGCTTCGGGAAATCGGGGTTCTGGAAGTCGCCGATGAAATCCGGCACGCCGAAATGGCATAGATCGACGATGGGCACGATGTCGCGCCGGTGCAGCTCGCCGAAGGTCTGGTCGGCGAAGTCCCAGTCGTGGCGACCGGGACCGAGCAGCGTGCCGTGCAGCGGCGGGCCGTAGCGCAGGAAGCGCAGGCCGAGCTCCTCGACGAGTGCGAAATCCTCCCGCCAGCGCGCGTAGTGGCCGCAGCGCTCCATCTCGTCCACCCGCAGCGCGCCGTTGCGGATGCGTGGGTTGGAGTTCTCGATGCCGGTGGCGAACAGGAAGGCGGGCGGCTGGGGGCGCTGCATCCGGCGCAAACGCGCCGGATGGGGCGGGGTTATTCGCCGATGTTGAGCAGCGCGCCACGCACCCGCGCGCCCTGGAACTGGCGCAGGAACAGCCAACCCATCCCGGCCAGCCACACCAGGTTCAGCGCGAAGGCGGCGGCGAGGTGGCCCCAGGCCACCACGCCCTGCAGCAGCGCGGCGCGCATCCCTTCGAAGACATGCGCCGCGGGGATCATGTAGGCGAAGGGCTGCAGCCAGTCCGGCAGCACGCTGACCGGGTAGAACACCGCGGCGAAGGGCGTCAGGCCGAACAGCACCGACCAGGCCAGCGGCTCCGCCCCTGCGCCGTGGCGCAGGATCAGCGCGGTGACGCCGAGCGCCACCGCCCAGCCCATCATCATCAGGGACGCGAAGAACAGCACCAGTACCGGGCCTATCGTCCACAGGCCGAAGCCGTAGAGGGCGAAGGCGAGGAACATCGCGGGGATCACGCCGCAAAACATGCGCAGCATGCTCATGCCCACCAGCCCCGCGACCAGCTCCAGGGGGCGCACCGGGCTGACGAAGACATGGCCGAGGTTGCGCGACCAGATCTCCTCGAGGAAGGAGATGGCGAAGCCCATCTGGCTGCGGATCGCGACCTCCCACAGCAGCACGCCGCCGAGCAGCACGCCGGCGGCCACGGAGGCGACGTTGTTCTGCAGCCCGGCGAGATAGGCGGTGACGAAGCCCCAGACGATCATCTGCAGCACCGGCCAGTACATCAGCTCCAGCAGCCGCGGCCAGGAGCGGCGGTAGAGCGCGATGTGGCGATACATCAGCCCCCACACGCGTCGAGCGGACTGCACGCCTGCGGCGTGACGGAACGCGAGGGCGGTCACGACGCCGCCTCCACACGCTGGCGGTCGCGCGCAATGTCCAGAAAGACCTCCTCCAGGTCGTCGCGGCCGTAGCGTGCGAGCAGGTCGGCCGGGCTCCCCTGGTCCACGACGCGCCCCTGCTTGAGCATCAGCACATGGTCGCAGAGGCGTTCCACCTCACCCATGTTATGGCTGGCGAGCAGGATCGCGCAGCCGGTCTCCTCGCGGTAGCGCTCGAGCCAGCTGCGCACCCAGTCGCCGGTGTCGGGATCGAGGCTCGCGGTGGGTTCGTCCAGCAGGAGCAGTTCGGGGCGGTTGACCAGCGCCTTGGCCAGCGCCACGCGCGTCTTCTGGCCGGCCGAAAGCTCGCCCGCCGGGCGGTCCAGCAGCTCCGTCAGCTGAAGCTGCTCCGCCAGCTCCCGGATGCGCGCCTCGGCGCGCTTCACGCCGTAGAGATGGGCATAGACGCGCAGGTTCTCCGCCACGCTGAGCCGATGCGGCAGCGCCACGTAGGGCGACGAGAAGTTCATCCGTGCGAGGGCGGCGAAACGGTCGGTCGCCATGTCGTGACCGAGCGCCACGATGCGGCCGGAGGTCGGCACCAGCAGGCCGAGCAGCATGGCGATGGTGGTGGTCTTGCCCGCGCCGTTGCCACCGAGCAGCCCCCAGGTGGCGCCGCGCGCCATCACGAAGGAGAGATCGGCGACGGCCGTCGGCGCATCGGGGCGGTAGCGTTTGCTGAGCGCCTCGACGCGCAGCGCGGGTGTGCCATCCATCGCGCCGGCATAGGCGAGGCACGGTGCCGGCCGCAACGGGGCCGGGCTTAACGCTCCCTTCAGCGGCGCGACGCATCCTGTGCGGGGGCCGCGCAGGGCGGTCCGGGCCACAGGGGACAGGACCCATGCTTCGCCGCCGTTTCCTTGCGCTGCCCGTGCTGGCAGCGGCGCCTCCGGTCCTTGCCGAGACGGAGGCGCCGAGGGGGCGGCCGATCCTGCAGGTCACCGGCCGCATCGGCGCGGCCGAGGGCGTGCGCTTCGACCTTGTCGCGCTGGAGGCGCTTGGCCGCGCCGACCTCGTCACCCGCACGGCCTGGACCGGCGACGCGCCGCGCCGCTTCGCCGGCGTGCCGCTTGCCCGGCTGCTCCAGCATGTCGGGGCGCAGGGCCAGATGCTGCGCGCGGTGGCGCTGAACGACTACGCGATCACCGCGCCCGTCCCGGAGCTGCTGCAGCACGGCGCCTTCCTGGCGACGCGGGAGGACGACCAGCCGCTGCGCATCCGCGATCGCGGGCCGGTCTGGATGATCTTTCCCTGGTCGCAGCGGCCCGAGCTCGACGTCGCGCTGGTGCGCGAGCGGTCCATCTGGCAGCTCCGGGCGATCACGATCGCCTGATCCCGCGCGATGCCCAATCCGCTGCGCCGCCGCGCACCGCTGCTGGTCGGCGCGGCCGCCGCGCTGCTCTTCGCCGGTTCCGTCGGGATCGCGCTGCAGCAGGCGGTGCAGCAGTACAAGCTCGAGACCCAGACGCAGCGGATCTCGGTCTGGTACAGCAGCCAGGCGCTGGTGGAGCTGCATCGCACCCGCAGCGTGCTGCTGCGCATGGGCGAGCCGGATTCCGACGACGCCGACGAGACGCTGCTCGACCGCTACGAGATCCTGCTGAGCCGCGTCGCGCTCATGACGCCGGAGAATGTGGAAGCGGCCGAGGCGCTCTACGGCCGTCTCGACATGGTCGCGGGCCTGCTGCAATCGCTGGAGGGCATCGAGGGCGACATCCTCGGCTTCCGCCCCGGCGATGCGGCGGCGCGGGCGCGGATCGGCGCGGTGCTCGACGCGGCGGAGCAGCGGCTGACGCGCCTGAACGTGACGCTGCACACCGACCGGGCGGAGGCCGTGACGCGGGCCCAGGCCAGCGCCTCGCGCCTGTCGCTGATCTTCACCGCCTGCATCCTCGGCATCGCGCTGAGCTCTGCGCTGCTGATGGTGCTGCTGCGGCGGGGCATGCGGCGCGCGGAGGAGACGGAGCGCACCTTGCGTGTGCTGGTGGAGGCGCTGCCCGTCGCGGTGACGGCGGTGGACACCGATGGCCGGGTGGTGCTGGCCAATGGCGCGGCGCGCGACATGTTCGCGCTGCCCGGGCCGGACCAGAAGCTGATCGGCCGCAGCGCCGCGGAGATCGGCGCCGCGCCCTGGCTGCAGCAGGACGCCGCCGCGGTGCTCGCGGCCGGCGAGGCGCGCGGCGCTTCGGAGCGGGAGGTCGCGACGCCGGATGGCGGAAGGCGCACGCTGATCACCAGCGCGGCGCCGGTGCTGGCCGCCGGCAACCAGGTGGTGCGCGTGGTCTCCGTCGGCCTCGATGTCAGCGAGCGGCGCGAGGCCGATGCGCGCATCCGCTTCCTCGCCGAGCACGACGTGCTGACCGGGCTGCCCAACCGCGTGCTCTTCGCCGAACGCCTGCGTGAGGCGCTGGCGCCGGAGCGGCTGCGGCGGATGGTCGCCGTGCACTGCCTCGACCTCGACGACTTCAAGGGTGTCAACGACAGCCTGGGCCATCCGGTGGGCGACCAGCTGCTGGTCGCGGCGGCGACGCGCATGGCCTCCACGTTGCGCGCGGGCGATGTGCTGGCCCGACTTGGCGGCGACGAATTCGCGGTGATCCAGCCCGACATCGCCGGCCCGGAGGAAGCGGCCGAAACGGCGGCGCGGCTGGTACAGGCGCTCGGGCGCCCCTTCTGCATCGCGGGCTACACGCTTCGCAGCGGCGGATCTGTCGGCACGGCGCTGGCGCCGCTGCACGGCATGACCGCGGAGGCGCTGCTGCAGCGCGCCGACATCGCGCTCTATCGCGCCAAGTCCGGCGGCCGCGGGCGCAGCATGCTGTTCACCGCGGACCAGGAGGAACGCCTGGTCGAGCGCCGGCGCCTGGAGGAGGACCTGCACCAGGCGGTGCAGGGGCGGCAGATGGTGCTGGCCTACCAGCCGAAGTTCCGGCTGCGCGATGGCGGGCTCGACGGGGTGGAGGCGCTGCTGCGCTGGCAGCACCCCGAGCGCGGCTGGATCCCGCCGGGTCTCTTCATCCCGGTCGCCGAGGAGACGGGCCTGATCCACAAGCTGACCCGCTTCGTGCTGGAGGAGGCCTGCCGCCAGGCGCTGCGCTGGCGCGCCGAGGGGCTGGAAGTGCCGGTTGCCGTGAATCTCTCCGCCGCCGAATTCGGCGCCGGCCAGGGCACGCGCCTCGTGCAGGAGGCGCTGGAGGCGACCGGCGGCGATCCGCGGCTGCTGGAGGTGGAGGTGACGGAAGGCGTCTTCCTGCGCAAGGCGGAGCGCGCCGCGGCCGAGGTCGCGGCGCTGCGCAGGCTCGGCGTACGGGTCGCGCTCGATGATTTCGGCACGGGCTATTCCTCGCTGGGCTACCTGCAGCACCTGCCCTTCGACGTGATCAAGGTTGACCGGCAATTCGTGGACCGCATCGAGGAGGCGGGGCCGAGCCTGCACATCGTGGATGCGGTGATCCGCCTGGCGCATGGCCTGTCGGCCAAGGTGGTGGCGGAGGGCGTGGAGCGGCGCGGGCAGTTGCAGGCGCTGGCGGAGCTCGGCTGCGACCAGGCGCAGGGCTTCTTGCTCAGTCGCCCGCTCGCGGCCGAGGCGTTGCCCGCGCTCATCGCCCGCCGTCGGCCCGGCCAGGACGTGACGAAGCTCGAGGCGGCGTAGGGCGCGATCCGAGCGACTGGTCCGGGCCTCGTCCTGTGCCGGTCGAGCGGGCGGTCGCGCGCATGCGATCGGCGCGCGACATCCGGTGAAGTCGGAGCGGGCCGAACGTGCCGCCGTTCATGCCCGCTCCCTCGCACGGATGGACTTGCTGGCGCGTGGCCTAGGCGTGGCGGCGCGTCGCGATGCCGAGCATGCCGAGCAGCGCGGTGGCGAACAGCGCGACGCTGCCGGGTTCGGGCACCTCCACCAGCGGGGAGTTCTGCACGTCGGCGTAGGTACCGCCGAGCGTAACGATGTTGCAGCCATTGATCCAGGCACCGTTGACCGGCGGCGGGGATCGTCCTTCCGCGCAGGGCCACTCGCTGACACCCAGCATGGCGCTGGTGTGCAGCCCGTAGCCGAGTGTCACATCGACCGCGATGTCCGGATCCCAGGTTGTCACATAGATCGAACCGGACAGTGTTTCGGTCTCGGGCTTCCAAGTGATGTTGATGCGGAAGTCGCCGAACATCTCGTCGGGCGTCCTGAGGTCGAACAGGTTCGTGTTGAAGAGCCACAGCCCGGTGCGCCCACCCCTGCGCGCGATGATCGAGAGACCAAGCACGCCGGCGGCCTTGAGGTCGTGGAATGTCGTGTCCCGCTCCCAGAAGTTCTCGAGCTCGAAACTGACGCCATTCGCCTGCGCCTCAGGAGTGAGTGAGAGATAGGCGCGGACGTAGTAGTCTGGTTCGGTGCGCGGCGTCTGGAACAGCCACGCCGCCTCGGCGTGCGGCGCGGCGAGGGCGAGGCAGGACGCGAGCAGGGCGGTCCGCTGAAATGCGCGCAAGATGAAAATCCTTCGTTGCGTGCCGCACTGCGCGGCACGCGCGATGATGCCGCGGGCGCAGCGCCGCGGTGCGCGGACTCGACAATTTGATGCTGTAATGAGTCCGGTTCCGACGCGCCGCTCGCGCTCACACGCCGCGGCGGCGGCGCTCGACCAGCGGGCCCTGGAACAGGCGGATGCCGGCCTCCCAGCCCCAGGCGATCGCCGCGGGGCGGTCCACGCCGGCCAGCACCACGCGGTCCGACGCCGCCTGCAGCAGGCGGCGCACCGGCTCCGGGATGGCGGAGGGCAGGTCGGGCGACCAGCGCAGCCGCACCAGGTCGAGGCCGAGCCGCTCCGGCGGCAGCAGCGCGATCAGCGCCGGCGTCGCATCGTCGAGCGCGAGGCGGAAGCCGCGCTGGTGCAGCATGGGCGACAGCCGCCGCATCGCACGCGGGTCGGCCAGCACATCGAAGGGGCGCAGGCCGATGATCACCTCGGCGCGGCGGCCGGCCGGCAGCGCCTCCGCGAAGCGGGCGAAGATGCCGCCATCCAGCGTCGCCGGCGCGAGCGGCAGCCCGACCGGCCGCCAGGCGAGCTGCGCCGCGGGGCGGGCCATCTCGATCAGCATCCGCCCCTCCGCCATGCGGCCGAGGCGGCGCAGCAGGCCGGGCGCGGCATCCAGGTCGCGGCCGGGCAGCACCACGGCGTTCAGCGCGGGCCAGGAGATGCGGCGGTCCTCCCAGACCGGCTCGGGCGCGCCGCCCTCGGGGTCCAGCCGGCAGACCGACTGGGCGAGCGTGACGGGCTCGAGGTCGGCGGCGGCGAGCGCGCGCTCGGCGGCTGCGAGCTCGGCGCTGCCGAAGGGGGCGCCGGGGCCGTCCACAGGCGCGGTCTCCGCCGCCTCGACCGGTTCCATGCCGAGGCTCTCGGCGGCGGCGCTGAGCAGCCGCGCGGCTTCCTCCGGCAGGCGCATCCGACGCACCGCGCCGGCCGAGGCCGCGTCCAGGCTGCGCAGCAGCGCGGCCTGCGCTTCCTCCAGCGCCGGGGCGGGCAGGCGCGCCACGGCGACGACGTCGCCATTCGGCAGGTCGAAGATGTTGGCGCGCGTGGCCGCCAGCGCGCTGTCCAGCGCGTCGCGCAGCAGGCGGCGATGATGCGGCCGGCGCAGCGCGGGGGCGAGGGCGGCGAGGCGCAGATGCAGCACCTCCCGCGCCGCATCGGCCGCGACGCTCTCGCGCACCAGCGTGGCGAGGTCGAGCGCGGCGCGCGTGCCCGCGCGGGCTGCGGCGTCGCGCAGCGCCGTCATGCCGCGACGCCTTCGACCTGAACGATGCCGACCGCCGCGGCGAAGCGATGCGCCGCGGCGTCCTCCGCGCCGGCCAGCACGATCCGCGCGGGATCGAGCGCGGCGAGGGTGGCGCGCGCATCCGGCGCGGCCAGCGCCGCGGACCAGCGCAGGCGCAGCAGCACCGGCGGCAGGATGCGCGGATCCAGCAAAGCGAGGCTTTCGGCGTCGAGCCCGTCCAGCTCCAGGCCGATGCCGGCCGCTTCGAGGCGCGCGCGGCTGGCCTCCAGCGCTGCGGGATCGGCGGCGGCGGCGAGCGGCAGGGTGGCCACCAGCGTGCCGGGCGCCGCGCCGGCGCCGGGGCGGGTGGGCAGGTCGGCGGGAAGGGGCAGGTGCAGCCGCGCCGGCCCGCCGGCGCCGAGCAGCGCCCGCGCCTGCTCCGGCCGCGCCAGGGCGGCGAGCAGCCGCGCGGCGAAATGGCGCGCCGCGTGGTCCAGCAGGTCGGCATCGCCGCCGAGCAGCCCCATCGCGCCGGCGAGCCGCGCGCGGTCGGGCTCGAGCCGCAGGAAGCGCGGCGCGGGCCTGCCGCCGGGGTTCGGGCCCTGGGTGCGGCGGGTGAAGGCGGTTACGTCGAGGCCGGCGAGATGGCCGTCGAGCGATGCGAGGGAAGGTCCCGCCGGGGCCTGGCAGGGGGCCGCGGCGGGCGCGCCCTCCGCGTAGTCGCGCAGCGCCGCCCCGTCATGCTCCAGCGACCAGGTCAGCGTGCCGGCCGGGCCGACCAGGCGTTCCAGCAGCCGGCGCAGGCGCTCCGCCCGCCCCGCCTCGGCGCCGACCAGCAGCAGGTCGCCGCGCGGCCCGTCCAGCACCTGGCCGCCGGCGGCGAGCGCGCCTTCCTGCAGCAGCGCGCGCGCCACCTTGCGCCGGTGCGGCGCGGCTTCCTCCACCCGCAGCACGACGCGGCCGGGCGCGCCCTGCATGCGGCGCAGCGCCTGCAGCAGCCGATCATCCGCGGGGGCGGCACCGGGCGGGGGCGCCGGGTCGCGCAGGGCCTTGCCGATCATGTGTCTCCCGCCCCGGCCGGCGGATGGCGACGTCCTGCCGCGGGCGCGCTAGCCTGGGGCCGGAATGCTTGCGGAATCCTTGTCGCCGGGCTGGCTGCCGCCCGGGCTGCGCGTCTACGCGATCGGCGATGCGCATGGCTGCGCGGCGCGGCTGGCCGTGCTGCATGCCGGGATCGCGGCGGATATGGCGGCGCGCCCCGGGCCGAAGCCTCTGCTGCTGCATCTCGGCGACTATGTCGATCGCGGCGAGGACAGCGCCGGGGTGGTCGCGCTGCTGCGCGGCAGGCCGCCCGTGCCGGGCGCCGAGATGATCAACCTCGTCGGCAACCACGAGCAGATGATGCTGGCGGCGCTCGACGCCGCGGCGGATGCGCGGCGTGTCGGCTTCTGGCTCGACAATGGCGGTGCGCCGACGCTTGCCAGCTACGGCGCCGACCCGGAGGACAAGGAGAGCTGGGCCCTGGTGCCGGAGGGGGACATCGCCTGGATGCGCCGGCTGCGGCCGAGCTTCACGCTGGGCGGCTATCTCTTCGCCCATGCGGGGATCAGGCCGGACCTGCCGCTCGACCGGCAGGACCCCTTCGACCTCGCCTGGATCCGCGAGCCCTTCCTGTCGTGGCGCGGCGAGCTGCCGGCGGTGGTGGTGCATGGCCACACCCCCTCCGACTGGCCGGAGGTGCTGCCGCACCGCATCGGCGTGGACACCGGCGCGGTCTATGGCGGGCCGCTGAGCTGCGCCGTGCTGGAAGGCGATCGCGTCGGCTTCCTGTTCGCCTGACAGCCGCGCAGCAGCGGCGCGGCCGCACGCTCACTGTCCCGGCGTGACCCGCCAGATCGTGTTGGAGAGGTCGTCGGCGACGATCAGCGCGCCGCGCGGATCCACCGAGACACCGACCGGCCTGCCGCGGGCGTTGTTCTCCGCGGTGAGGAAGCCTGTCACCACATCCACCATCTCCCCGGCGGGGCGGCCGTCGCGGAAGGGAACGAAGACCACGCGGTAGCCCACGGGCTCGTCGCGGTTCCAGCTGCCATGCTGGCCGACGAAGACGCCTTCCGCGAAGCGCTCGCCCATCGCGGGGGTGGAGAAGGCGAGGCCGAGTGCGGCGACATGCGCGCCGAGCGCGTAGTCGGGCTCGATCGCCGCCGCCACCTTCGCCTGGTCGATCGGGCGCACGCGGGTGTCCACGTTCTGCCCCCAGTAGCTGTAGGGCCAGCCATAGAAGGCGCCTTCCTGCACCGAGGTCAGGTAGTCCGGCACGAGGTTCGGGCCGATCTCGTCGCGCTCGTTCACGACAGCCCAGAGCTGGCCGGTGCCCGGCTGGATCGCGAGCGCGGTCGGGTTGCGCAGGCCTGTCGCATATTGGCGGTGCCGGCCGGTCTCGGCGTCGATCTCCCAGATCATGGCACGGTCTTCCTCGGCCGCCATGCCGCGCTCGGTGATGTTGCTGTTGGAGCCGATGCCGACATAGAGGAAGCGGCCATCGGCGCTCGCCGTCATCGCCTTCGTCCAGTGATGGTTGATCACCGACGGCAGGTTGGTGACGAGGGTGGGCGGGCCGCTCGCCTCCGTCTGACCCTCGGCGTAGTCGAAGCGCACCAGCGCATCCTGGTTGGCGACGTAGAGCGCGCCGTTCGCCAGCGCGAGGCCATAGGGCGCGTTGAGGTTGTCGGCAAAGACGGTGCGCATTTCATAGGTGCCGTCGCCATCGGCGTCGCGCAGCAGGGTCAGCCGGTTGCCGCCGGGGACCGACGACTTGCCCAGGCTCTTGATGTAGCCGGCGATGACGTCCTTCGGGCGCAGCGCCGGCGCGCCGCCCCCCGATCCCTCGGCCACCAGGATGTCGCCATTCGGCAGCACCAGGGTCTGGCGGGGGATGCGCAGCCCCGTGGCGATGGGCTGGATGCGGTAGCCCTGCGGCACGGTCGGGAGCGCGTCGCCCCATTCCGCCGGGCGGGGGATCGTCATGGAGGGCAGCAGGCCGCGCTGCGGCGCCGGGAGGTCCGGCGCCGCACCGCGCGGGTCGCCGGCGGGGTCGCCGTCGCAGGCCACGAGGGCGATGGCGGCGAAGGGCAGGATGGCGGCGCGCATCATGCCACGCGCTCCGCACGGGCGCCCGCATAGCCGAGCCAGGACGCCACCAGCGCCAGCAGCACGACCGCGGCCGAGAGGTAGAGCGCCTCCGGCATGACCGCGAAGGCGTCCTTCCCATGCACCAGCGCGCTGAAGATCCCGACCACCCAGGTGGCCAGCAACGCCATGAAGTAGAGCGCCGCGTGGCGGCGACGGGGCGGGCGGCTGCGGATCAGGCTGATCAGCGCCCAGAGCAGGGCGAAGCCGCCGAAGAACAGGGCGCCGGCGATCAGCCAGGAGGCGAAGTTCGTCCACTGCACATGGTAGGTGCGCCAGTAGGCGACATCCGCGAGGAGCGCGCCCAGGAAGAGCGGCAGCGGGAAAGCCAGCAGGATCGCATGCAGCGGATGCAGGGGCCTTCCCTGCACGGGCGACCGGTGCAGGGTCCTCGGGACGGCCGGGGCGGTGGTTGCAGACACGGCGTGTCCTCTCGTTGCTGTGTCCGGCTGCGCGGGGATCGGCCGCGGCGCGCGAGGCCGGGGGCTCGGTGGGGGAACGAGGCAGATGCGGGCCGGTTTCTTGCCGCGCGCGTGATGCCCGGCGTGCGACCGGGGCCGAAACCTGCAAGGCGTGCCTTGCGCAGGATGCAAGGGGTGGGGTAGGCGATCTGTCATGCAAGGCCCCGCGCCCGGCGATCGCCCGATGCCCGAGATTCCAGCGGGCGACCTCGCGGATGCCGTCCGCCAGCTTCGTCGCGCCTCGGTGCTCGTGGTGGGCGACGCCATGCTCGACCGCTACGTCTATGGCAGGGTGCAGCGCGTCAGCCCCGAGGCGCCGGTGCCCGTGATCGCCGTGGAGCGCGAGGTCGCGATGCCCGGCGGTGCCGGCAACGTGGTCCGCAACCTGACCGCGCTCGGCGCGGCGGTGGCCTTCGTCTCCGTGGTGGGGGACGACCAGGCGGGCAGCGACCTCACCGGCCTGATCGGTGGCCAGCCCAATGTAGAGCCCTGGCTGCTGGTGCAGGGCGGCCGCGCCACCACCACCAAGACCCGCTTCATCGCCGCCGGCCAGCAATTGCTGCGCGCCGACCACGAGCAGTCGAGCGCCATCCATGAGCGCCTGGCCGAGCGCCTGGTGCGGATCGCGGCCGACGCGGTGGCGGCGACGACGGTGATGGTGCTGTCCGACTACCAGAAGGGCGTGCTGGCCGGCGACACCTGCCAGCGCCTGATCACCGCGGCACGGGCGGCCGGGCGGCGCGTGGTGGTGGACCCGAAGGGCGGCGACTACGGCCGCTATGCGGGCGCCGACCTGATCACGCCGAATCGCGCCGAGCTCGCCCTGGCCACCGGCATGCCGGTGGAGAGCGAGGAGGCGATCGTCGCCGCCGCGGAGACGCTGCGCACGCGCCACGGCTTCGGCGCCGTGCTGGTGACCCGCAGCGAGGACGGGATGACGCTGGCGGATGCCGACGCGGTGCGTCACTTCCCGGCCGAAGCGCCGGAGGTGCACGACGTCTCCGGCGCCGGCGACACGGTGGTGGCGGTGGTGGCGGCGGGAATCGCGGCCGGGCTTCCGGTGCCCTTGGCCGCGCGGCTCGCGAACATTGCGGCGGGCATCGTGGTGGGAAAGATCGGCACCGCCGTCGCCCGCGAATCCGACCTGCTGGAGGCGCTGACGCCGGAGCGCGGCGCACTGCGCAAGGTGATGGGCCGCGCCCAGGCGGTGGAGCAGGTGGAGCGCTGGCGCCGCCGCGGCTGGCGGATCGGCTTCACCAATGGCTGCTTCGACCTGCTGCATCCGGGCCATGTCCATCTGCTGGAACAGGCGCGCGGCTGGTGCGACCGGCTGGTGGTGGGGCTGAACGCCGATTCCAGCGTGAAGCGCCTGAAGGGCCCGTCCCGCCCGATCCAGGGCGAGGCGGCGCGTGCCGCGGTGCTGGCGAGCCTCGCTTCGGTGGACTGCGTGACCCTGTTCGAGGAGGACACGCCGGTGGAGCTGATCCGGCAGTTGCGGCCTGACGTGCTGGTGAAGGGCGCGGACTACACGGTTGCGCAGGTGGTCGGCGGCGACCTGGTGGGCGAGTGGGGTGGCGTGGTGAAGCTCGCGGCGCTGCTGCCCGGCCAGAGCACCACGGCGACGGTGGCCAAGATCAAGGGCTGATGGACTGGGCGCTGCTGTTCCGCGACGACCGCTTCGAGGGCGGCGCGCGGCGGCCGGACGACAACCGCAACGCCTTCCAGATCGACCAGGACCGCATCGTCTTCTCCCGCCCCTTCCGGCGGCTGCAGAAGAAGACGCAGGTGCATCCGCTGCCGACCAACGCGCATGTGCGCAACCGCCTGGTCCACACGCTGGAAGTGGCGAGCGTCGGCCGCTCCCTCGGTTTCGCGACGGGCACGGCGCTACGCGAGGCGGGCGTGGACTTCGGGCGCACGCCGGACGACCTGGGCTACCTGGTGCAGGCCACCTGCCTCGCGCATGACATCGGCAACCCGCCCTTCGGCCATGCGGGGGAGGAGGTGATCGCGGAGTGGATGGCGGGCTTCCTGGCGCGGAGCGGGTCGCTCGGCCTCGATCCCGACCTCGCGCATTTCGACGGCAATGCGCAGGGTTTTCGGATCCTGACGCGGGCGGATGGCTACCGGCAACGCGGCGGGATGAAGCTGACCCTCGCGACGCTCGCGGCCTTCCTGAAGTATCCCTGGGACGCCGGCGATCCGCGCGCGGCGCGCGGCGGCCGGCCGGGCGTGAAGTTCGGCCATTTCGCCACCGAGGCGGCGGCCTTCGCCGCGGTGTGGCAGGCGGCGGGGCTCGCCGGGGAGAACCCGCGCCACCCAGCGGTGTGGCTGATGGAGGCCGCGGACGACATCGTCTATTCGCTGGCGGATCTCGAGGACGCGGTCGAACTCGGCATGATCGGGTACGGCGAGTATCGCGACCTCGTCGCGCCCTGCTGCACCAGCACACGCAGCCTGGAGGCGGAGGAGACGGTGCCGCAGCGCATCGCGTATCTCCGCGCGCGGGCGATCGGCACGCTGATCGAGGCGTGCAAGGACGCCTTCCTGGCGAACCGCGAGGCGATCCTGGCGGGGGCGGTGCCGCCGCGGCAGGGGTTGCTCGATCTCTGCGACGGCGCGGGGCGGCCGCATGCGGCGGCGCTGGCGGCGATCAAGGCGCACAATGCGCGGGTGATCTATTTCCATCCGCGCAAGATCGAGTTCGAGATCGGCGCGCAGGACGTGCTGGGCAAGGCGCTCGACGTCTTCGTGCCCGCCTGCCTCGCCTTCGTCCGGTCGGGCGGCGACCGCGCGGGGCTGACGCACCGGCAGCGGCAGGTTCTCTCGCTCATGCAGGACTACGAGCCGCGGGCGGATTTCTCGCCCTCCGAAAACATTCGCTGCGCGATCGACTTCGTCGCGGGCATGACGGACGACTATGCGAGCTACCTGGCGGCGCGGCTGCGGGGGCTCGATCCGGCGCTGTAGCGGGGTAAGGGTGCGCTACTCCACCCTGAGCGCCGCCCGCAGCTCCGCCAGGCCCGCCGGATCCTGCATGGCCGCCAGCCGCCCCGCCGCCGTCACCGCATAGCGGTGCAACAGCGCCTTGCGGCGGGCGCCCGCCAGCCGATGGTCCGGTGCCTCCCGTACGCGCGTCGCATCGGTGCCATCGGTCACCAGCAGCCCCACCTCCTCCGGGATCAACTCCTGCGGGAAATCCAGGTCCACGGCGAAATACAGCCGGTCGCAGAACTCCCGGTACTCCGGCCATTTCTGGTCCGAGAGAAAATCGCGGGCGCAGGACTTCACCTCGATCACCGCGAAGCCGCCATCGGGCAGCAGCGCCAGGATGTCCGCGCGGCGGCCATTGGGCAGCGGCATCTCGGTCACCGGCGCCCAGCCGAGCCGTGCGCAGAACCGCGCGGCGGCCCGGCAGACGGCCAGGGTGCGGGCCGCCGGCGGCGGCGCGAAGGCAAGGGACATGGGCGCATGTTCGCCCTCCGTTCGCGCAACGGTCAAGCCTCGGGCAAACAGCCGGGAACCTCGGCACGCATCGCGCGTGTTGGGCTGACCATGGTCGCCACGCGCTTCGCCGTTGCCATCCACATCCTCCTCCTCCTCGCCACCGAGCCGGGCGGGCAGGCGACAAGCGGCCGGATCGCGGGCAGCGTCGGCACCAACCCGGTGGTGATCCGCCGCCTGGCCGGGCAGCTCGCCCGGGCCGGGCTGCTCAGGGTCCGGCGCGGGCCGGGCGGGGCGGAGCTCGCCCGCCCGCCGGAGGAGATCACGCTGGCCGAGGTCTGGATGGCGATGCGCCGGCCGGGCCTGCCCCTTCTGCCGAATCATCCGGGGCCCCGGATGAACGGCGACGCTCTCGGCCGCGCGGTGCCCGGGCTGCTGCGCGGGGTGCTGGACGACGCGGAGCGCGCCATGGAGGACCACCTCTCCGGGGTCACGCTGCGGGAATTGCATGCACGGGTGGTCGAAGCGTGAGCAGTCCGGCGGCGCGGCCGGCTCGCACGCCGCGTCAGGCCGCGAATTCCAGGTTGAAGACGCCGCCGCGACACGGCCATGCTGCGCAACCCGACCGGGAGACGACGCCCCGATGGATCCCCTGGAGTTCGTCACGGACCGCAGCATCCGCCGCGCGCTCGGCTTCGCCGGGCTCGGCGTCGGGCTCGTGATGCTGTCGCTGTCCTATGACCTGCCGCTCGCTTTCCGCAGCGGCGCCGACCTGGCCGCGCTGGTGGCGGTGACGCTGCTGGTGATGGCCTGGCGCACGCCGGGGCGGGACATGCGGCACAGCGAGCCCCTGATGATGCTGCAGGAACTTGCGCCGGAGACGGTTCAGGGAATGGCGCGGGCCGAGGTGCAGCGGCGCCTGAAGGAGGTGCTGCGCCGCCGCCTGCTGTGGCATGCCGAGCGCGTCGGGCTGCTGGCGGTGGCCCTGTGGGCGGCGATGCTGGTCGTTACCGCCCTGCGGTAGGGAATTCAGCCCGGCAGGCTGCGGTCACCCTCGCCGAGCGGCTTCTGCATGACGACGAGGTCCACCCAGCGGCCGAACTTCAGGCCCACGGACTTCACGATCCCCGCCTGCCGGAAGCCGAGCGAGACATGCAGCCCGATCGAGCCGACATTCTCGGCATCGCCGATCAGCGCCAGCATCTGGCGGAAGCCCGCTTCCTCGGCGCGGTCGAGCAGCGCCTGGACCAGCGCCTTGCCGACGCCCTGGCCGCGCACGTCGTCGCGCACATAGATCGCGTTCTCGGCGCAGTGCCGATAGGCGGAGCGGTCGCGGAACTGTTCGTAATGGGCGTAGCCGAGCAGCGTGCCGTCCGGTGCCTCCGCCACCAGCCAGGCCCAGCCATGGGCGCGGATGCGGGTGAGCCGGGCGGCCATCTGCGCGGCGTCGGGCGGCACCTCCTCGAAGGTGCCGGCGCCGTGCAGCACGTGATGCGCGAAGATCGCGGTGATCGCGGGCACGTCGGCATCGGTGGCGTCGCGGATCTGCATGGGGCAGGCGCTTACGTCCGGTCGCGCGCGGCGGCAAGCTTCGCGGGCGTGATTGTAGCGCGGGCCGATTCAGACCTGCGGGGCTTCGCCCCTTCGGTCATCGGGTAGCTTTGCATGCGTAGCGGGCCGATTCAGACCTGCGGGGCTTCGCCCCTTCGGTCATCGGGTAGCTTTGCATGCGTAGCGGGCCGATTCAGACCTGCGGGGCTTCGCCCCTTCGGTCATCGGGCCGCGTCAACCCGGCAGCTGCAGTGCCTCGGCCACGCGCTCGGCCAGAGCCAGCAGCGCGCGGTCGCGGCCCGGCGCGGCAACCAGCGAGAGGCCGACCGGCGCGCCCTCCGCCTTTGCCGCCGGCAGGCTGACCTCGCAAAGCCCCGCGAGGCCGGCGATGGCGGTGACACCCATGGTCCGCTCGCGCACCGCCTGCTGCATGTCCATGGCCGAATCGAGCCGCGGCGCCGGGATGGGCGAGGTCGGGTAGACAAGCACGGCGCCGCCCGCGAGCAGCGCGCGCACGCGCTGGCGCACCGAATCCCGCAGGCGCCTTCCGGCCGCCGCCGCCGCCGGGTCCACCGCCTTCGCCGCGGCGAAGCGTTCGCCCACGCCGGGGCCGAACTGCGGCTTCGTCGCCTCGATCCAGGAACCGAGGCTCGCCCAGGCTTCCTCGGCCTGCACCACGCGGAAATTCTCGTAGAGCTGGTCGAGGGTCTCGGGCACCAGGTGGATGCCCATGGCCGGGCCGAGCACGCGCTCCGCCGCGCCCAGCGCGCCGGACAGCGCCGCGGCGGTCGCCGGGACGGCGTTGATCCAGGCCTCCTGCACCTTCAGCAGCGGGCCGAGCGGCGCATCGCCGCCCGAGGGCAGCAGCACCTCGCCGACCCGGCGCAGCACGGCGGCGTCGCGGGCGAACCAGCCCGGCGTGTCGAAGGAGGGACCGAGCGGGCAGGCGCCGGCCAGGCTGATCACCCCCCAGGAGGGGCGGATGCCGAAGACGCCGCAATAGGACGCCGGGATGCGCACCGACCCGCCCGTGTCGGACCCCAGCGCGAAATCCACCAGCCCCGCCGCGACCGCCGCGGCCGAGCCGCAGGAGGAGCCGCCGGGGAAGCGGTCGGGCGCCGCCGGGTTGGTCGGCGTGCCGTGCCAGACATTCTCGCCGGTCAGGCCATAGGCCAGTTCCACGGTCTTGGTCTTGCCGCGCAGGCTGGCGCCGGCCTGCAGCAGGGACTGGACGATCGGCGCCGTGGCGGCGGCCGGGGGATGGGTGCGGGCCCAGTCCGGGTTGCCATAGGTGGTCGGCGCGCCGGCGACGTCGAACAGGTCCTTGACCGCGAAATCGAGCCCGGCCAGCGGCCCTTCCGCCGCACCGGCGAGTTCCACGCGCGGCCCCGGCACGAAGGCGCCCACCCGGTCCTCGATCTCGCGCGGCATGGCAGGCCTGTCCCCGATCAGTTCTTGTCGCAACGGAACCTGCGGCAACTGGGGCGCGAAGACAATGCCGGGCGCGGCCCGCCTAGCCCGCCAGCCCGGCCGTCGCGGCCGAGAGGCTGCTGCGCGGCGCGCCCAGATGGTCCCAGTTCGAATCGTCCAGCCAGGCGGCGATGGCATCCCGCCGTGCCGGCCATTCCTCGGCCAGGATGGAATACCAGGCGGTGTCGCGGCGCCGCCCTTTCACCACCAGATGGGCGCGGTGCTCGCCCTCGAAGACGAAGCCGAGCCGGTCGGCGGCGGCGCGGGAGGGGGCGTTGAGCGCGTTGCACTTCCAGACCAGGCGGCGGTAGCCGAGGTCGTCCATCGCGTGGCGCATCAGCAGGAACATCGCCTCGGTCGCCGCCCGCGTGCGCTGCATGCGGGGCGAGAACCAGATGTTGCCGAGCTCGATCGCGGCGTGGGCGGGCTGGATCTCCATCAGCGTCAGCCAGCCCTCGACCCGGCCGGAGCGGAGCGGGCGGACGGCCCAGGCCATCGGGTCGTGGGTGGTGGCGAAGGCGGCGACATGGCGGCGCATGGCGGCGGCGTCAGCGAAGGGGCCGTAGCCCATATAGGCCCAGGAATGGCCCGCCGCGTCCGATTGCGCGGCCTGCCAGAGATCCTCGGCATGGCGCAGCGCCAGCGGCTCCAGCACCACCGCCCCGCCGCGATGCGGGATGCGGGCGGGGAGGGGGCGTGGGGTGGGGTCCAGCTCGGGGCCGATGGGCGGCTCTGTCATGCGTGGCGTTCCGCTGGTGTTTCGCGCGGGGCAGGATGCGCTCGCCGCGGGAGTTGCGCCATCGCAAGGCGCGCCGCCCTTCCGCGTTGCAGCATGCGCCCGCCGCAGGCATCTAGGAGACCCATGAGCACCTCCGCCCCCGACATCACCGCGCCCGCCCCGCTGCCCGCGGCGCCCCCCGGCTTCTTCATGGAGCGGGTGCTGACGGTGCATCACTGGACCGACCGGCTGTTCTCCTTCACCTGCACGCGCGACACGTCCTTCCGCTTCGGCGCCGGCCAGTTCGCGATGATCGGGCTGGTGGTGGAGGGTAAGCCGCTGGTCCGCGCCTATTCCATGGTCTCCCCGCCCTGGGAGGAGCACCTGGAGTTCCTCTCCATCAAGGTGCAGCACGGGCCGCTGACCTCGCGCCTGCAGCACATCAGGCCTGGCGACGGCGTGCTGATCGGCAAGAAGGCGACCGGGACGCTGGTGAACGAGAACCTGCTGCCCGGCGGCGTGCTGTGGCTGTTCGCGACGGGCACCGGGCTCGCCCCCTTCATGAGCCTGATCCGCGAGCCCGAGACCTATGACCGCTTCGACCGGATCGTGCTGGTGCATACGGTCCGGCAGGTGGCGGAACTGGCCTATCGCGAGCTGATCTCGAAGGACCTGCCGGAGCACGAGCTGCTCGGCGAGATGGTGGCCGGCAAGCTCACCTACCTGCCGAGCGTGACCCGTGAGCCCTTCGGGACGACCGAGCGCATCACGACCATGATCGAGAGCGGCAGCCTGACCGGCCGCTTCGGCCTGCCGCCGCTTTCGCCCGAGCGGGACAGGGCGATGCTCTGCGGGTCCGAGGCGATGAATGCCGATGTCAGGGCGCTGCTGGAGGCGCGGGGCTTCGTCGAGGGTTCGAACAGTAACCCCGGCAGTTACGTCGTCGAAAAGGCCTTCGTCACCAAGTAGCCGCCGGGCGGATCGGCGGCGGCCTCAACCGGGCATTGCGTTGCGCCGCTTCCCTCCGTTAAGGAAGCGCACGTCAACCCGCCGGATCGCAGCAAAAGCAGCCGGCTGCTGGGAGGAATCGTATGTCCGAAGCCACCAAGACGCCCGGCCGTCGCGGCCTGCTGAAGGCGGCCGCCGTCGGGACTGCCGGCGCCGCGGTCCTGGCCACCCCGAATGTGAGCCGCGCGCAGACCGTCGTGCTGCGCTTCCAGTCCACCTGGCCGCAGCGCGACATCTTCCACGAATTCGCGCAGGACTACGTCACGCGCGTGAACAACATGGCGGGCGGCCGCCTGCGGCTCGAACTGCTCGCGGCCGGCGCGGTCGTCGGCGCCTTCCAGCTGCTCGACGCGGTGCATGCCGGCACGCTGGATGGCGGCCACGGCGTCTCGGCCTACTGGTTCGGCAAGAACAAGGCGTTCAGCCTGTTCGGCACCTCCCCGCCTTGGTTCGGCGACGCCAACCAGCTGCTCGGCTGGTTCTACTACGGCGGCGGCGAGGCGCTGTACAATGAGCTGATGCACGACATCCTGCGGCTCAACGTCGTGGGCTTCCAGACCGGGCCGATGCCGACGCAGCCGCTCGGCTGGTTCAAGAACCCGATCGAGCGCGTCGAGCAGATCCGCGGCCTGCGCTACCGCACGGTCGGCCTGGCCACCGACCTGTTCAACGAGATGGGCGCCGCCGTGGTCGCGCTGCCGGGCGGCGAGATCGTGCCGGCGCTGGAGCGCGGCGTGATCGACGGCGCGGAGTTCAACAACCCGTCCTCCGACCGCGTGCTCGGCTTCCCCGATGTCGCCAAGAACTACATGATCCAGTCCTTCCACCAGCGCACCGAGAGCTTCGAGGTGCTGTTCAACAGGGCGAAGTTCGACGCCCTGCCGGCGGAGCAGAAGGCGATCATCCGCACCGCGTCGGAAGCCGCTTCGGCCGACATGTCCTGGAAGCTGCAGGACCGCTACTCGCGCGACCTCGTCGCCCTGGCGCAGGCCGGCGTGAATGTCCGCCCGACCCCGCGCCCCATCCTGGATGCGCAGCTGCGCGCCTGGGACAACGTCGTCCGCCGGCTCGAGGCCGACACCTCCTCCCCGGCGGCGGGGCCCTACTTCAAGAAGGTCTGCGACAGCCAGCGCGACTGGTGCCGGCGCGTCGGCGGGTTCTTCCTCCGCTACGAGGCGAGCCCGGTGATCAGCTACAACCACTTCTTCGCCCGCGGCTGATCCGGGCGGCGTGACGGTGCGGGCCGGTCCGGGGGCAGCCCCGGACCGGCCTTTCTTCGCGGAGGGGAGCGCGGCCGGATGACGGACAGAGGCGCGGTCTATCTCATCGCCGCCATCGTGGCGGCGGCGGTGGTGGCAGGCATCATCTTCTCGAAGCGTCCCGGCATGCTGAAGGTGGCGCTCGGCATCGACCGGCTGTCCACCTTCGTCGGCCAGTTCGGCTCCTGGGCGATCCTGCTGCTGACGGCCGCCATCGTCTACGACGTGACGGCGCGCCGCTTCTTCCGCGCGCCGACCGACTGGGCCTACGACGTCTCCTACATGCTCTATGGCGGCCTGTTCATGCTGGCCGGCGCCTATGCGCTGAGCCGCAACGGGCATGTGCGCGGCGACTTCCTCTACCGGAACTTCCACCCGACGCTGCAGGCGAAGTTCGACCTCGTCCTCTACATGCTGTTCTTCTTCCCGGCGATCATGGCCTTCATGATCTCCGGCTGGCACTTCTTCGAGCTGAGCTGGATGCAGAACGAGCGGAGCAGCGTCAGCCCCACGGGGCCGATCATCTGGCCGTTCAAGTTCCTCATTCCTGCCGTTGGCCTGCTGCTGCTGCTGCAGGGGCTGGTGGAGGTCGTGCGCTGCGTGCAGTGCATCCGCAGCGGCGACTGGCCGCCGCGCATCTCCGACGTCGAGGAGCTCGAGAAGCAGATCCTGCTCGCCGCGCAGGAGAAGGGCGCGGAGGCCCTGGCCGCCGAGATGGCCAGCGGTGGCGAGGCGGCGATCCTGAAGGCGGCGCACGAGGTCGAGGAGAAGGCCTCCCGCGACCCCCGCCCGCACGCGCGCGACCACCACGAAGGCTGACGCCGCGCCATGGCGAAGAACGATCCGACGCGGCCGGCAAGGCCGGCCAGCGCACCGCCCAGCCGTCGTCATCCGTGCAACCCGTCAGAGGCGCGCAAGCCAAGCCGGCGTACGCCGGCGCCGGCGCCTGAGGGCACACCATGATCTCTGATGCCGCCCTGGGGCTCACGCAGCTCCTGCTGTTCCTGTTCTTCATCATGCTGGGCTTCCCCATCGCCTTCACGCTGATGGCGATGGGCCTCTTCTTCGGCTACCTCGGCATGCAGGAGCGCGTCTTCGACCTGCTGGTGCAGCGCACCTATGCGGTGATGAGCAACGACGTGCTGATCTCCGTGCCGCTCTTCGTCTTCATGGGCTACATCATCGAGCGGGCGAACATCCTCGACCGGCTGTTCCGCTCGCTGCAGCTCGCCTCCGGCGGGCTGCCGGGATCGCTCGCGGTCGCGACGCTCGCCACCTGCGCGCTGTTCGCGACGGCGACCGGCATCGTCGGCGCGGTGGTCACGCTGATGGGCCTGCTGGCCTTCCCCGCGATGCTGCGCGCGGGATACGATGCGCGGCTCGCGGCCGGCGTCACCTGCGCGGGCGGCTGCCTCGGCATCCTCATCCCGCCCTCGATCATGCTGATCCTCTACGGCGCGACGGCGGGCGTCTCGGTGGTGCAGCTCTACGCCGCCGCCTTCATCCCCGGCGTGACGCTCGCGCTGCTCTACATCCTCTATGCGGTCGGCGTCGGCATCGTCCGCCCCGACATGGCGCCGCGCCTGCCGCCGGAGGAGCGCAACGTCCCCGTCAGCACGATCCTGCTCTCGCTGCTCACCTCCTTCTTCCCGCTGGCCTTCCTGATCGCCGCGGTGCTCGGGTCCATCATCATGGGGCTCGCCACGCCGTCCGAGGCGGCGGCGATGGGCAGCCTCGGCTCGATCGTGCTCGCCATCGCCTACCGCGCCTTCACCTGGCAGAAGCTGAAGGAGAGCGTGTTCCTCACCGCGCGGACCAGCGCGATGGTCTGCTGGCTGTTCGTCGGCAGCTACATCTTCTCCTCGGTGTTCGGCTATCTCGGCGGGCAGACGGTGGTCGAGGAGTTCGTCAAGAGCCTGCCGCTCAACAGCTTCACCTTCCTGCTGCTGGCGCAGGTGATCATCTTCATCCTCGGCTGGCCGCTGGAATGGACCGAGATCATCGTGATCTTCGTGCCGATCTTCCTGCCGCTGCTCGACGATTTCGGCGTGAGCCCGATCTTCTTCGGCATCCTCGTCGCGCTGAACCTGCAGACCAGCTTCCTGTCGCCGCCCGTGGCGATGGCGGCCTTCTACCTGAAGGGCGTCGCGCCGCCTCAGGTGAAGCTCGAGCAGATCTTCGCCGGCTGCATGCCGTTCATCTACATCGTCGTCTTCACCATGGCGCTCGTCTACATCTTCCCCGATCTGGTCACCTGGCTGCCGGAGGCGCTCTACGGCAACGCACCGATCGAGCCTGGCGCGCCGACCATGCTGGACAGCCCGCCCGCGGGCGGCTTCCAGGAGCAGGAAGAGATCAGCCTGCCGCCGCTGAACTGATGGCGAGCCATGATCCCGCCGCGGCGGGGCGCTGGATCGCGGAAGCCGTCGAGACGGGCAATCCGCTGGCGCCGCTGCCGACGGAACTCGCCCCGACCGACATGGCGGAGGCCGAGGACACCGCGCTTGCCGTCCTGGAGGCGCTGGGGATCGCGCCCATTGGCCTGCGGCTGGTCCGCCGGCCGGAAGGCGGCGCGCTGGCCGGCCCGTTGATCGAGGGGCGGCTCTTGCGAACGGGGGTGTCGGTGGCACCGGCGACGCTGCGCCATCCGCAGGTCACCGCCGCGGTGATCGGCGTCCTGGCGGAGCCGCTCGAGGAAGGGGCGGATATGCCGCCGGTCTTTGCGCGGCTGCACCCGGCGCTCGACATCGCCGCCAGCCGGTTCACCGCGCTGCCGGAGGATCCGCGCCTGCTGGCGGCCGACCTGGCGCGGCTCGGCCTCGTCGTAGTGGGGCGGGCGAAGGTGCTGGAACCCGGCCGCTTGCGCGTCGCCCTGGGGCCGAAGGGCAGCCGGGCGCGCGGCATCGAGACCGACCTGGCCGCTGCCTTCGCCGAGGCCGCGGCCGCGGCGCGGCGCATGGGTGGGCTGCCGGCGGGCGCGCTGCTGGTCGTCGCCGGCCTCGCCCTGCCGATGGAGCCCACGGGGACGCTGCGTGCCAGCTTCGGCGCGCTGGGCGCCGCGGAAGCCAGCTTCGCCGTGCCCGCCTGACCCTCAGCGCCGGGGCTCGCCCCGCAGCGACAGGATGTAGGCGATCACGTTGTCGAGCTCGGCCGGCGTCAGCACGATGTCCGGCATCGGCGGGTGCGGCTGGCGCAGGAAGGCCTGCAGCGCGAGTTGGGTGGTGGAGGGCATCGCCGCGACGTCGGCGAAGGCCGGAACGCCCGGAATGCTGCGACCCGACGCGCCGGGCCCGATCGCATGGCAGGCGCTGCACCGGGCCTCCGCGAGGCGCCGTCCCGCGGCGGGGTCGCCGAAGGGCTGCGCGAGGGCCGCGCCCGCAGCGAGGGAGAGCGCGAACGACATCAGCAACATGCGCATGGGCATATCCTCCGGCCCGATCCTGCCCCGCAACGCGCGCCGTGGCGACCTGTCGCAGCGGGAGGGTCAGTTCGCGGCGCGGAACCGGGCCGCGGTGACGGCATCCTCGCGCAGCGCCGCGGCGATCTCGGCCCGCGCCGCATCGGTGCCGGCCAGCGCCAGGACGCGCTCGAACCAGCCGCATTGGCCGCGGACACGGGCCTGGAACAGGCGGTCGAGCGCTGCCGCGGCGGCGCTGCGCCCGGCGCAGCAGGCGCAGGCGGCGGGATGGGCCGGCCCGGATGGCTCGAAGCTGGCCGAGGCGATGGCGCCAGGCAGGTCCGGGTGCGGCGTCGCCGCCAGCACGGCCGCCGGCTTTCCCGCGGCCAGCGCTACGGCCAGGGCCGCCGGGTCCGCCACGGTCACGATCGGGATACGTGCGTCGAGCGACCAGGTCATGTGCTGGACATAAGGATATCTTTATGCCATTTGCAAGCGCATGGACGACCTTCTCACGCAGCTGCGCGCCGCGGCCGAGCCGACGCGGCTCCGCCTGCTCGCCCTCTGCGCCCGCCAGCCGCTGTGCGTGACCGACCTTTGCGCCGTGCTCGGGCAGTCCCAGCCGCGGCTGTCGCGGCATCTCAAGCTGCTGACGGATGCCGGGCTGCTGGAGCGCGTGCCGGAGGGATCGAACGCCTATTTCCAGATGCCGGCCGGCGCCGAGCTGGCGCGGATGATCCTCGCCCGCCTGCCCGAGGATGACGTGCGGCTTTCCGCCGACCGGCGCGTGGCGGCGCGGCTGGCGGCGGAGCGAGCCCGCAGCGCCTCCGACGCCTTCCGCCGCGACGGCATGGACTGGGACGAGATGCGCGCCCTCGGCCTGCCGGCGGCGGCCATCGAGCAGGCGCTGCTGGATTCGCTCCCCGCCCGGATGGAGGCGCTGCTCGACATCGGCACCGGGACCGGCCGCCTGCTGGAACTGGTGGCGCCACGCGCCGAGCGCGCCCTCGGTGTGGACATGAGCCGCGACATGCTGGCGCTGGCGCGCGCGCGCCTGGCGGAGCGCGGCCTCGCCGACCGCGCCACGGTGCGCCAGGCGGACATGTATCGCCTGCCCTTCGCCGATGCGTCCTTCGACGCCGTCGCGATGCAGATGGTGCTGCACTACGCCGAGGATCCGGCCGCCGCGCTGGCCGAGGCCGCGCGGGTGCTGCGCCCGGGCGGTTCGCTGCTGATCGCCGACCTCGCCGCGCATGGGGAGGCCGCGCTGCTGGAGAAGCATGCGCATCGCTGGCCCGGCTTCGACGATGCGCAGCTTGCCGGCTGGCTGGGTGCCGCCGGCTGCAGCCTGGCGCAGGCCACCAGCATTCCCGGCCCGCTCACCGTCCGCGTCTGGCCCGCACAGCGCCAGCCCGCTTCCGTTTCCGCTCTCGCCCGCTGAGGTACCGCATGTCCCGCCCCCATCTTCTCGACGCACTGCGCGATCGCGTCCTGCTCTGCGACGGCGGCTTCGGCGCCCGCATCCAGGGCATGACGCTCGACATCGAGCGCGACTTCTGGGGCAAGGAGAACTGCACGGAGGTGCTGAACCTCTCGCGCCCCGACATCGTGCGCGAGATCCATCACAGCTACTTCGCCGCCGGCGCCGACATGGTGCTGACCAACACCTTCGGCGGTTCGCCCGTCACGCTCGGCGAGTTCGAGCTGGAGGAGAAGGCGTTCGAGATCAACAAGCTCGCGGTCGAGATCGCGCGCGAGGCGGCGGCGGAGTTCGCCGACGGCCGCCATCGCTACGTCATCGGCGACATCGGGCCGGGGACCAAGCTGCCGACGCTCGGCAACATCGGCTACGACGCGCTGGAGGCGGCGCTGGTGGTGCAGTGCCGCGGCCTGATCGCCGGCGGCGCGGATGCGCTGCTGACCGAGACCAACCAAGACACGCTCTACATCAAGGCGGCCGTCAACGCCGCGAAGATCGCGCGCGCGGAAGCGAAGTCGGACATCCCGATCTTCGTGCAGGTCACCGTCGAGACGACGGGCACGCTGCTGGTCGGCCCCGACATCTCGGCCGCCGCCGCGGTGGTGCATGCGCTGGACGTGCCGTTGCTCGGCCTGAATTGCGCGACCGGCCCGCAGGAGATGGCGGAGCATGTCCGCTGGCTGTCGAAGAACTGGCCCGGCCTGATCAGCGTGCAGCCCAATGCCGGCCTGCCGGAGCTGGTGGACGGGAAGACGCATTATCCGCTCGGCCCGTCGGAGCTCGCCACCTGGATGGAGCGCTTCGTCACGGAGGACGGGCTGAACCTGATCGGCGGCTGCTGCGGGACCAACGACACGCATATCGCGGCGTTGGATGCGCTGCTGCGCAAGCTGGCGGGCGGCGCGGCGCGGCCGGCGCCGGTGGCGCGCAAGCCGTTCTGGGTGCCCTCCGTCGCCAGCCTCTACACGGCGACGGCGCTCCGGCAGGAGAACAGCTACTTCTCGATCGGCGAGCGCTGCAACGCGAACGGGTCGAAGGCTTGGCGCGAGCGGCAGGCGCAGCACGACTGGGACGGGTGCCTGGCGATCGGGCGCGAGCAGGTGGCGGAGGGCAGCAACAGCCTCGACATCTGCACCGCTTTCGTCGGCCGCGATGAGATGGCGGAGATGAACGAGGTGGTGCGCCGCTTCACCAGCAGCGTGAACAGCCCGCTGGTGATCGACAGCACCGAGACGCCGGTGATCGAGGCGGCGCTGAAGCTGCATGGCGGCAAGGCGATCATCAACTCGATCAACTTCGAGGAAGGCGAGAAGGCGGCGCATGACCGCATGGTGCTGGCGAAGAAATTCGGCGCCGCGGTGATCGCGCTGACCATCGACGAGGTCGGCATGGCCAAGACCGCCGAGGACAAGCTGCGCATCGCGGAGCGCCTGGTGGACTTCGCCTGCAACCGCTACGGCCTGCCGCAGTCGGACCTGATGATCGACCCGCTGACCTTCACCATCGCCACGGGCAACGAGGACGACCGCAAGCTCGGTCAGTGGACGCTGGAAGGCATCCGCGCGATCCGCGAGAAGTTCCCGGAGATCCAGATCATCCTGGGCCTCTCCAACATCTCCTTCGGCCTGAACCCGGCCGCGCGCCACGTGCTGAACAGCGTCTTCCTCGACCACGCCGTGAAGGCGGGGATGACGGGCGCGATCGTGCATGTCTCCAAGATCAAGCCTCTGCACCAGATCCCGCCCGAGGAAGTGCAGGTCATGGAGGATCTGATCTACGACCGGAGGCGCGAGGGCTACGACCCGCTCCAGAAGGTGCTGGAGATGTTCGCCGGCCGGAAGGCCGCGGATGCCGGCGCGAAGAAGCGCGCCGAGACGGTGGAGGAGCGGCTCAAGGACCGCATCGTGGACGGTGACCGCAAGGGGCTGGACGACGAACTCGCGGATGCGCTGGCCAAGGGCATCGCGCCGCTCTCCATCATCAACGACATCCTGCTCGACGGGATGAAGGTGGTGGGCGACCTGTTCGGCGCGGGCAAGATGCAGCTGCCCTTCGTGCTGCAGAGCGCGGAGACGATGAAGGCGGCGGTCGCCTATCTCGAGCCGCACATGGAGCGCGTCGAGGGTCAGGAGAAGGGGACGATCGTGCTCGGCACGGTCAAGGGCGACGTCCACGACATCGGCAAGAACCTCGTGGACATCATCCTGACCAACAACGGCTACAAGGTGGTGAACCTCGGCATCAAGGTGCCGCTGGCCGACATCGTCACCGCCGCGAGGGAGCACAAGGCGCATGCCATCGGCATGTCGGGCCTGCTGGTGAAGTCCACCGTGGTGATGCGCGAGAACCTCGAGGAGATGTCGCGCCAGGGCGTCGAGCTTCCGGTTCTGCTCGGCGGCGCGGCGCTGACGCGCAACTATGTCGAGGAGGATTGCGTGAAGGCCTATGCCTGCGGGCGCGTGGCCTATGCGCGGGACGCCTTCGACGGCCTGCACCTGATGGACAAGGTGATGGGCAACGGCTTCGACGACTACCTCGCCGCGCTGCAGGCCAAGCGCAAGGGCAAGGCGAAGAACGAGAAGCGCACGCTAGGCCAGGCCGATCCGCGCGGCTTCGCGCCGGTGGACGTGAACTACGCCCAGGCGCGCCGGCGTCGCGTGAGTGCCGAGAGCAGCGCGCCGACGCCGCCCTTCTGGGGTGCGCGCGTGATGGAGGCGGCGCCGAAGGCGCTGGTGCCCTTCATCAACGAGCGCAGCCTCTATCAATTCCAGTGGGGCTTCCGGAAGGCCGGCCGCTCGCTCGACGACTTCCTCGGCTGGGCGAAGCAGGAGCTGCGCCCCGTGCTGAAGCGGATGCTGTCGCTGACGGACGAGCAGAAGATCCTGAAGCCGCAGGCGATCTACGGCTACTGGAAATGCGCGGGCCAGGGCAACGACCTGGTGCTGTTCGAGGAGGACGGCGTGACGGAGGCGTGCCGCTTCACCCTGCCGCGCCAGCCCAAGGAGGACGGCGAGTGCATCGCCGACTTCGTGACCGACATCGAGGACGGGCGCGACGTGATCGGCCTGCAGGTCGTCACCGTCGGCCAGAAGGCGTCCGACATGGCGCGGGACTGGTTCGAGGAAAATCGCTACCAGGACTACCTCTACCTGCACGGCCTGTCGGTCGAGATGGCGGAGGCGATGGCGGAATACGTCCACAAGCGCATCCGCGCCGAATGGGGCTTCGCCGGCGAGGACGACCGCGACATCGAGAAGATGCTGCAGCAGGGCTATCGCGGCGGCCGCTATTCCTTCGGCTACCCCGCCTGCCCGCGGCTGGAGGACCAGGAGCCGTTGCTGAGGCTGCTCGGCGCCGAGCGCATCGGCGTGACGATCAGCGACGAGTGGCAGCTCCATCCGGAGCAATCCACCAGCGCGATCGTGCTGCACCACCCGCGGGCGAAGTACTTCAGCGTCTGAGGGTTGCCGGCGCCGGGCCGGGCGGGGCAAAACCCTGCCTCGCCCAGCACCGGGGAAGGTTTTCCGTTTGGCCGAGACCAGGGCCTCGCGCATCGAGCACGTCGCCGCCGCCTCCGTCGCGGTGGCGCTGGCCGTGCTCGCTCTCAAGGCCGGTGCCTGGTGGATCACGGGCTCGGTCGCGCTGTTCGCCGACGCGCTCGAATCGGTGGTGAACGTCGCCGCCGCCGTGGCGGCGCTGCTGGCGATCCGGCTCTCGGCCCTGCCGCCCGACGCCAACCATCCCTATGGCCACGCCAAGGCGGAGTATTTCTCCGCCGTGCTGGAAGGCGCGCTGATCATCGTGGCCGCGCTGCTGATCCTGCACGAGTCCTGGGCCGCCTGGCAGAATCCGCGGCCGCTCGACCAGGCGCCGCTCGGCCTTGTGGTCTCCGCGGTGGCCACGGGCGTGAATGCCGCCTGGGCCGCGCTGCTGTTCCGCCGCGGCCGGGCAGGGCGCTCCCCGGCGCTGCTGGCGGATGCGCGGCACCTGCTGGCCGATGTGGTGACCTCGGGCGGCGTGCTGGTCGGCGTGGCGCTGGTGGCGCTCACGGGCATCCTGTGGCTCGATCCGCTGCTCGCGGCGCTGACCGCGCTCAACATTCTCTGGTCCGGCACGCGGCTGATGCGCGAATCCGTCGGTGGGCTGATGGACGAGGCGGTGCCGGCCGAGACGCTGGCGCGCATCCGCGAGCTCGTGGCGCGGAACGCCGAGGGCGCGATCGAGGCGCATGACATGCGCACGCGCCATTCCGGCCGGTTCACCTTCGTGGAGTTCCACCTGGTGGTCCCGGCGGCGATGACCGTGACGGATGCGCACGACATCTGCGACCGGGTGGAGGCGGCGCTGAAGGCCGAGCTCGGCAACGCGACCATCACCATCCATGTCGAGCCAGAGGGCAAGGCGAAACACAGGGGCGTCCTGGTGCTGTGAGGCCGTCGCGGGCAGGGACAGGGGCGGGAAGCGGGCGCCACTCCGCCTCCTTCGCCGCCTCCCTGCTGCTGCATGGCGCGGTGCTGGCGGCGCTGCTCTGGAGTGCCTCGCAACCCCTGCCGACGGCGGTGGAACAGCCGGTGGCGCTGATCTGGGCAGCCTCCGACGGCGGTGCCGGCGATCCCGCCGACAGTGCCGCCGAGCCCGCGCCGCCGGGCGCGCCCCCCGCCGTGCCGCCGCCGCCGGTCGCGGCCGCGCCGGAGACGCCGCCCCCGGCGCCGCCACCTGCCCCCCCGCCGCCGCAGGCGGCAGCATCTGTGCCGCCGCCGCAGGCGGCAGCATCTGTGCCTCCGCCGCAGTCGGCAGCGCCTGTGCCTCCGCCGCCGGAGGCCGCGCCGCCCGTGCCGCCGGGCCCGGTCCCGTCGCCTGCCCTCGCCGCGCTGCCGCCGCCCCCGGCGCCGCCCCTGCCGCTGCCCGCCGCGCCGGAGGGCGTGACGCCGCCGCCGCCTTCCGAGGCCGAGGCCCCGGTGCAGGAGGCCGCGCTGCCCCTGCCGCCGCCGCCCGCCCCGCCGCCGCCCGCCCCCGCCGCGCGCCCGGCGTCGCAACCGACACCGCAGCCCGCGCCCCGCACCCGCGAGGTCTGGTCGCCGCCCGCCCGCGCCGCGACGGAAGGCAGCGCGACGGCCATGGCTTCCGGCGCCGCCGCAGCGATCGGCGCCATCGTCCCGCCACGGCCATCCGCCGCCCAGAACCCCTCGCCGCAATATCCGCTGGCGAGCCGGCGGCGCGGCGAGCAGGGGCGCGTGACCCTGCTGGTGCAGGTGGACCCGGCGGGGCGCGTCGCCGATCTCTCCGTCGTCACCTCCTCCGGCTTCGTCGCGCTGGACCGGGAGGCGGAGCGCACGGTGCGGCTCTGGCGCTTCGAGCCGGGGCGGCAGGAAGGGCGGGCGGTCTTTTCGGCGGTGTCTCTCAGCATCACCTTCCGTCTCGAGGGAGAACGATGATGGTGAAGCTCGACGTGATCACGACCCGCGGCGGCGACGGCGGGGAGACCTCGCTCGGCGACGGCGGGCGGGTGCGCAAGGATTCCTTGCGCGTGGAGGCCTTCGGGACGGTGGACGAGGCGAATGCCGCGCTCGGCGTGCTGCGCCTGCACCTGGCCGGCGATGCCGAGGCCGATGCGATGCTCGCCCGCGTGCAGAACGATCTTTTCGACCTGGGCGCCGATCTCTGCGTGCCGGGGGTTGCGGCGGACCGCTTGCGCGTCAGCGACGCGCAATGCCTGCGGCTGGAACAGGAGCTGGCGGCGATGAACGCCGTGATCCCGCCGCTGTCGAGCTTCGTGCTGCCCGGCGGCTCGCCGGGTGCCGCGCAGGCGCATGTCGCACGCACCGTGGTGCGGCGCGCCGAGCGGCTGGTGGTGGCGCTGGCCGGCGAGGAGACGGTGAACGCTGCGGTGATCCGCTACCTCAACCGGCTCTCGGACCACCTGTTCGTGCTGGCGCGCCGGCTGAACGGCAACGGCGCGCGCGACGTGGCCTGGGTGCCCGGCGCGTCCCGCTGAACGGGGCGTAACCCGGCGACGCTGTGCGGCGAAGTTCCGGCAGCATCCGCCGAGGAGCAAACGCCATGCAGAGCCCCGCAATCCGTCTCGACCGCCGCAGCCTCGCCGCGCTGTTCATCGGTCTCGCCGTCGCGCCGCAGGCGGCGCGCGCCGCGAAGCCGGAGATCAACGCCGAGGACGGGCTTGCGCTGCGCGGCTACGACGCCGTCGCCTATTTCACGCAGGCGCGCCCGGTGCGCGGCGAGGCGCGGTTCGAGGCCGAATGGGGCGGCGCGCGCTGGCGCTTCGCCGATGCGGCGAACCGCGACGCCTTCCTGGCCGATCCCGCGCGCTACGCGCCGCAATTTGGCGGCTATTGCGCCTGGGCCGTCGCGCAGGGCTACACGGCGCCGGCCGACCCGCTGCAGTGGCGCATCGTGGAGGGCAAGCTCTACGTGAACTACGATGCCGGCGTGCAGCGCCGCTGGCTGCGCGACATCCCGGGCTTCATCACCGCCGCGGACCGCAACTGGCCGGCCGTGCTGACGCGGTGAGCCTTCAGCTCAACGGCCCGGCGCAGTGCTTCGCGAAGCCGGGCCGCGTCTTGAGCCGCGCATACCACGCCTCCAGCGCCGGCATCGGCTTGCGCGCGATGGGCAGGCTGAACCAGCGATGCGCGTAGATGCCGAGCGCGATGTCCGCGATGGTGAAGTGCTGCCCGCACACCCAGTCGTTGCCGCCAAGCTTCGCCTCCACCATCGCCCAGAGCCGCTCCGCCGCGTCGCGCGCCTTGGCGGCGGCGGGCAGGTCGCGGTCGGGTTCGGGGATGCGGACGAAGGTGAAGAAGATCGTCGTCATCGGCGCGTTGAGCGTGCCGAGCTGCCAGTCCAGCCAGCGGTCGCAATCGGCGGCGACCTTCGGATCGGCAGGATAGATCGTGCCGCCCGGCGCGCGGGTGCGCGCCAGGTAGCGCATGATCGCGTTGCTCTCCCACAGGACGAAGCCGTCATCCTCGATGGTCGGCACCAGCGCGTTGGGGTTCATCGCGAGATAGGCGGGCTCCTGCGTGCGGCCGAAGGCGCCGCCGGCATCCACGCGCTCGAAGGCGATGCCGAGCTCCTCGCAGAGGCAGAGCACCTTCATGACGTTGGACGAGTTGGTGCGGCCCCAGATTCGCAGCATGACGTGACCCCTGCCTTCGCGCCGGCAGGGTAGGCGGCGCACCGGCGTGGGTCCAGTTGCGGAGCGCGCGCGGCGGGACGATCTTCGCGCCATGCCGTTCCCGCTGATCGCCGCGATCCTCGCCGCCGCCGCGCCGCTGATCGCCATGGGCAGCGAGCGCTGGCCCGGGCTTGCGCCCTGCGCGCTCTGCCTGTGGCAGCGCTGGCCCTATTGGGTGGCGGCGGCGATCGCGCTCCTCGCGCTCGCTTTGCCGGCGCGGCTGCGCGTCTGGGCGCTGCGCGGGGCGGCGCTGGCGGTGCTGGCCTCGGGCGCGATCGCGGTGGTGCATGTCGGCGTGGAGCAGGGCTGGTGGCCCTCGCCGCTGCCGGCCTGCCTGGCGCCGACGGCGACGCTCGGCAGCGTGGACGACATGCTGGCCAGCCTGCCTGCGATGCCGAGCAAATCCTGCGACGAGCCGGCCTATGCCTTCGAATGGCTGCCGCTGACGGTGCCGCAGATGAACCTGCTCTACGCAATCGGGCTCGCGGCCTTCATCTGGCGTGGCGCGGGGCGGGAGAGGCGATAGGCGCTCAGCGGCTGCGCCCCGGCGCGGGCGCGGCCAGGCGGCCGAACAGCCAGAGAAGCGGGATCATGGCGAACACGAGCGCGGCGGTGACGAGCAGCGGCAAGGCGAGGCTGCCCGACCGGTCGCCGAGCCAGCCGGCCAGCGGCGGCAGCCCGCCATGGCCGACATAGAGCCAGACATAGAACAGGCCGAGGCCGACGGCCCGGTTCTCCGGCCGCAGCGCCTGGGCGGGCAGGGACATGATCACCCCGACCGGCAGCCCCATCACGAGTCCCGCCGCGAGCAGGGCCGGCCCCGCCAGCGAATCGGACAGCACCAGCGCCACCAGCAGCGCGGCCCAGCCGCCGGCCCCCACGGCCATCAGCAGCAGGGGGCGCAGGCCGCGCTGCGCCAGCATCCCGCCCGCCTGGACCGAGGCGACCAGAGCCCAGGTCGCGATGCCGACCAGCAGGCCCGCCGCGGCCGGCGACATCCCCCGCTGCGCCAGCAATGTCGGCGCGAAGCCGAACATCACCCCGAAAGCGCCGTTGAAGATGCCCCATTGCGCCCCGGCCATGCTGACCAGCCCGGCCTCCCGCAAGGAGGGCCAGGGCCGCGCACCCGGGGCCGCCACGCCGTCGTTCGGATGCCGCCGATAGGCCAGGCGGAGCAGCAGCCAGGCGAGCAGCGCCGCGCCGGCGGCGGCGCCGAGCCCGGCCGCCCAGCCGGCCACCGCCGCCAGCGGTGCCAGCAGCAGCAGCGCCAGCCCGACCCCGATCGGGAAGGAATTGACGAAGACCGCCATGGCGAGCGTCAGGTCGCGCTCGCCGGCGAACCAGTCGGTGACCATCTTCGCCATCAGCACGTTGAGCAGCACCCCGCCCGTGCCGGACACCAGGCGGCCGATGGCCAGCACCCGCGCATCCGGTGCCAGCGCGGCGAGCGCGCCGCCCGCCACCATCAGCGCCAGACCGATCCCCACCATCCGCGCATCGCCGAAGCGCCGCCCGAGCGCGCCGCCGGGCAGCGCGACGAGCACGCCGGGCAGGAAATACAGGCCGATCAGCGTGCCGAGTTCGCCATAGCCGAGGCCGAGATCGTCCATCAGCCAGGGCGAGACGGAGGCGAGCGACTGGAACTGGAAGCCCATGCTGGTGCGGGCTCCCGCAAGGACCAGCAGGGCATGCCAGCGCGGCTGCATCCGGTTGTCCTCCGCCCAGGCCGCGCCATGAGCCGGCGCCGGGACCGGCGGCGCCCACAGCGAGCCCGCATCGGGTGCCTCGGGATGGGCAGCCTCGCGGCGGCGCCGGGCGCAATCAAGGGAAAATCCAGGAATTCCATTGTATACTGAACAACAGATGGAATGCTCTTCGTAACATCGCCAGCGTTCCGGGTGCGGACCGGTTCCCGCCGACCCGGGGGAGGGCATGGCGATGGGCAGCATGGCGAGCCGCGTCCTTGAGGGGTTGCGGCAGCGGCTTTCCAGCAGCGCGGTGGCGCTGCTCCTATTCCTCGCGGCGGTTCCCGCATCCGCGATGCACGAGCTCGAACATGGCAAGGCGGTCGGCGTCATCCGCCCGGTCTCCCTCAGCGAAACGGCCTGGGGGCTGCTGTCGCTGCCGGCGTCGATGGAGGCCGAGGACCGGGTAGCCGGCATCCTGCTGCTCGGCGACGGCGAGAGCGTGCTCGACGGCCGGAGCGAACTCTATGCGCAGCGCCTGCTTTCCCTCGGCTTCGGGGTGCTGGATGCGGATTTCGACGGGCTCGTCGCCGACGAGGGCACCCCGGCGCATCCCAATGTCGAGCCGGTCGGGCGGCGTCTGGGGCTCACGCTGGCCGCGCTGGATCACGGGGCGGAACTCGACCCCGGCCGGGTCGCGGTGATCGGCATCGGCTTGGGGGCGCGCGCGGTGCTGGAGGGCTGGGCGGAGCACGGGGGAGCGCTGCGTGCGGCCGTGCTGGTGTATCCGGGCTGCGACGCCGGGCTGATCGCCAGGGCGCCGGCGCTGCGCCCGCAGCCCGGCCAGGGGCGCATCCTGCTGGTGCATGGGGATCTGGATGAAGCGGAGGCCGCGCAGTGCGCCGACCTTGTCGCGGCACTTGGCGGGGCCGAACGCGGCGTGGCGCGCTACGTGCTGCGTGGCGCCGATGCCGGCTGGGATATCGATGGCGGAGAGCTCGATGCCCGCTCCTACATCCCGGATCCGGCGAATCCCGCGCGGCGCAGGGCGGCGCAGCCCGACGATGCCCGTGCGGCGATCGCGCTCGACCGCATGCTCATCTTCCTGATGGGTGCGCTGGACCCGCAGTGAGGAGGCGGGCCGATCCAGATCCTCGGGGCTGACGGCCCTCCGGTCGGGCCGCCCTCAGCTCTCCAGTTCG
Source organism: Falsiroseomonas bella (assembly GCF_003173615.1). GTDB lineage: Bacteria > Pseudomonadota > Alphaproteobacteria > Acetobacterales > Acetobacteraceae > Falsiroseomonas > Falsiroseomonas bella. Next base: position 288,751 of record NZ_QGNA01000004.1, read on the forward strand.
GAATCCCAGTAGAGATAGTCGCGCCAGCTTTCGTGCAGGTAGTTGGGGGGGAAGCTGCGGCCGTTCTCCTGCAGTTCCCAGCTTGTGGGCTGGCGGGGCGGCAGGCGGGGCAGCATGTGGCACTCCCGCGGCAGGCGGTTGCCCTTGCGCAGGTTGCATGGCCCGCAGGCGGTGACGACGTTCTCCCAGGTAGTGCGCCCGCCGCGGCTGCGCGGGACCACATGGTCGAAGGTGAGGTCCTGGGTCGGCTTGGGCTGGCCGCAATACTGGCAGGCGAAGCTGTCGCGCAGGAACACGTTGAAGCGTGTGAAGGCCGGGCGGCGCGCGGCCGGGATGAATTCCTTGAGCGCGATAACGCTCGGCAGCTTCATGCGCAGCGAGGGCGAATGCACCACCGTCTCGTATTCCGAAAGCACCGAGACGCGGTCGAGGAACACCGCCTTCACGGCGTCCTGCCAGCACCAGACCGAGAGCGGGAAATAGGAGAGCGGCCGGAAATCCGCGTTCAGGACGAGCGCGGGGAAGGACCTGTCGCCGACGAAGGCTCCGCCATCGGGCAAGCGTCACTCCTCATGCCGAGGGCGACACCCAAGAGCTAGGGCCCGAAACGACAGGCTGGCCCCAGATACTGTGGCATCGCCGCGTTAGCAAAGCCTTCATGCCAGCCGCCGCGCCGCAGCGCAACACACGCGAGCCGGGTGGTCGGGGCGGCGCCGGAGCATTTCATCGTGTCGTCACGCGGCCGCGCCGAGATGCTGCTGCAGCATCAGGCCGCCGAGCGCGATGCCGGCATCGTCGAGCCCATGCCCGAGCCCGGGTCTGTACGCCGCTTCGACCGGCACGCCTGCCGCGCGCAGCGCCGCTTCTGCGTCGCGGCTACCGGAGACGGGCACCACCTCGTCCGCCTCCCCATGGACCAGCAGCACCGGCGGGCGGGCGGCGAGCCCTTCGGCCCCGAGCAGGCGGCCGGAATAGGCGAGGATCGCCGCCGGCGGCGGGTCACGGCGCAGCCCGGTGAACAGCGCCGTCATCGCGCCCTGGCTGAAGCCCATCAGCGCAACGTCGCCGGCGGACAGGCCGAGTCGTGCTGTCTCGGCATCGAGGAAGGCGTCGAGATGCGCGGCCGCGACCTGCACCCCGGCCAGCATCCGCGCCGGCGTGCGGTCCTGCACGCTGAACCATTGACGGCCATAGGGCGCCAGGTCGCAGGGCTCCGGGGCATGCGGCGCGAGGAACAGCGCATCGGGCACCGCCTTGCCCCAGCCGGGGGCGAGGTCGATCAGGTCGAAGCCGTCGGCGCCGAGGCCGTGCAGCAACACGACCAGCTTGCGCGGCGCGCCGCCTTCGGCCGGGCCCCAGCGCGGGCCGTCGAGCGTTTCGGGCATGGCCTTGTTCCCCGGTGTGCTTCCTCGTAGGGCTCAGACATGGCGGCAATGCTGCGCTGCGTCACCCGTTTCGCGCCGAGCCCGACCGGATTCCTGCATCTGGGCCACGCCCATTCGGCCCTGGCGGGCTGGACGCGCGCGCGGGCGGCGGGCGGGCGATTCCTGCTGCGGCTCGAGGACATCGATCCCGGCCGCTGCCGGCCGGAGTACGCGACAGCGATCCTCGAGGACCTGCGCTGGCTCGGCCTGGACTGGGACGGGCCGGTGCGGGTGCAGTCGGAGCACCTGGAGGAATACCGCCTGGCGCTCGATTCGCTGGCGGCGCGGGGGCTGCTCTATCCCTGCTTCTGCACGCGCGCCGACATCGCGCGCGAGATCGCGGCGAGCGGTGCTGCTCCGCATGGTCCGGACGGGCCGCTCTATCCCGGCACCTGCCGCAACCTGTCGAAGGAAGAACGCGCGCGGCGCATCGCTGCAGGGGAGGCGCATGCGCTGCGGCTCGACATGGCGCGCGCGCTGGCCCTGGCGCCGCGGGACCTGTCCTTCCACGAGGAAGGCGAGGGCCGCATCGCCTGCCGGCCGGAGCGCTTCGGCGATGTCGTGCTGGCGCGCAAGGACGCGCCGGCGAGCTACCATCTCTGCGTCACGCATGACGATGCGCTGCAGGGCGTGACGCTGGTGACGCGCGGCGAGGACCTGCGCCCCGCGACCGACCTGCACCGGCTGCTGCAGGCGCTGATGGGCTGGCCGGAGCCCGCCTATGCGCATCACCGGCTGCTGACGGATGCGAGCGGGCGGCGGCTGGCCAAGCGCGACAAGGCGGCGACGCTGCGGGATCTGCGCGCGGCGGGCGTGTCGCCGGCCGAGGCGCGGGCGATGGCGGGATTCGGGTAGGGCGGTCGCGGTTCAGGGAAGGTCGGCCGCGCCCCCACCCGCCTTCGCTCCGCTCAGGCACCCTCCCCCGCACAGCGGGAGAGGGAGGGATGTCACCCTCGCGGCACCAGCATCAGCAGTCCGGGCCCCGTCGCGCCCATGGCCAGGTCCAGCCGCACCTGACCCGCCGCGGCGAGCGCGGAAAGCAGCGGCAGCGCGATGCCGCGGGGGGTGAGCACCGGCTTCTCGCCGGCCAGAAGCGCGGCCAGCCCCGGCGGCCAGGCGGCGCCTGGGCCGTCGGGGCGCAGGCCGATGCCCTCCGCCGGGTCGCCCGCGACATGCAGGATGCCGCCGCGGGGCATCGCCTCCACGCCCACCAGCATCGCCATCAGCAGGGGCTGTGCCAGGCCGGGCGGGATCGGCGCGGGCGCCAGGCCCGAGAAATCCACCACCGCCTTGCGGCCGAGGGTCAGCCCCTCCGCAAGCTGCGCCAGCGTTGGGACATCGAGGTCCGAGGACGGGCCGCCCACCGCGGCGCGCCAGAAGCGCAGCCGCCGGTCGATGATGCGCACCGCGTCCCGCGCGACCTCCGCCGCCTCGTCCGCCGTGCCCTCCAGCAGTTCCAGCGCCCCCGCGAGCGCGCCGGTCGGGCCGCCGAGGTCGTGGCAGAGCCGTGTGCACACCGCCTGCGCCAGCCCCACCTGTGCCGACGCCCCACCTTCCGCCATTCTGGATCCCCCAGCCTTCTCCGCCCGTCCTGGGCGCGGCGACACTAAGCCACAGGCTGGTCAGCGAGGGGTTAACGATGCTGAACGGCTGGCCGTGAGCAGCGATTTCGTACCGGGCATGCGGGTGCGCCTGCCCGCGCAGCCCGACTGGGGCACCGGCCAGGTGCAGTCCGTCGCAGGCGATCGGGTCACGGTGAATTTCGAGAATGCCGGCAAGGTGACGCTCCGCCTCTCCGCCGCCGCGCTGGAGCCGGTGGAGGACGATCGCGCGTGACCGATTTCTGGGGGGAGCTGGTCGGGCTGCTGTCCGACTGGCGCATCTTCGTGGCGCTGGCGGTCACCGCCATCGCGGGAGTGATGCGCGGCTATTCGGGCTTCGGCACGGCGGTGCTGCTGGCGCCGGCCTATTCGGTGCTCTGGGGGCCGCGGATCGGCGTGCCGGTGATGCTGCTGATGGAGCTGTTCGTCTCGATGCAACTGCTGCCGAAGGCCTTCGGCCAGGCGGATCGCCGGGTGATGCTGCCGATCGGCGGGGCGGCGGTGCTGTTCACGCCGCTCGGCGCCTTCATCCTGCTGACCGCCGACCAGGACCTGCTGCGCCGCTTCATCGGCGGATTCGTGCTGGTCTTCGGCCTGCTGCTGAGCTCCGGCTGGCGCTACCACGGCTCCCGCCCGCTGCCGCTGAACCTGGCGGTGGGCAGCGTCGCGGGGATGCTGAAGGGTGCCACGGGCATCAGCGGCCCGCCGGTCATCCTCTATCTGCTGGCCGGACCGGAGGAGGCCAAGCGGCACCGCGCCAACCTGATCCTGTTCTTCGCGGTGATCTCGGTGATCTCGGTGATCCCGCCGGCGCTGGGCGGGCTGGTCGGCTGGACGGTGCTGGCCAAGGTGGTCCTGCTGCTGCCGGTGCTGCTGCTCTGCGTGCCGGTCGGGGCGCGGCTGTTCCATGTGATCCCGGACCGCTGGTACCGCCGCCTGGCGCTGGCTTTCCTGGTGACGACCGGGCTGATAACGGTTCTCGCCTAGGGGCTTGATTAGGGGGCACCGGCCGGACCAGATACCGTGCGGGGAGTTTCGGCGGCACTCATGATTGATCCCTTCGGTCGGAAGATCAGCTACCTGCGCGTGTCGGTCACAGACCGCTGCGACCTTCGCTGCGTCTATTGCATGGCGGAGGACATGACCTTCCTTCCCAAGAAGGAAGTGTTGACGCTCGAGGAGCTGGACCGGCTCTGCGGTGCCTTCATTGCGCTCGGCACCGAGAAGATCCGGCTGACCGGCGGCGAGCCGCTGGTGCGGAAGAACGTGATCAGCCTGTTCCGCAGCCTCGGCCAGCGCCTCGACGGCGGCGGCCTGAAGGAGCTGACGGTCACCACCAACGGCACCCAGCTCGAGAAGATGGCGGGCGACCTCTATGCGGCGGGCGTGCGGCGGATCAACGTCTCGCTCGACAGCCTCGACCCCGCGACCTTCACCGCGCTCACCCGCTGGGGGAAGATCGAGCCGACGCTGGACGGCATCTTCGCCGCCAAGGCCGCCGGCTTGCAGGTCAAGATCAACGCCGTCGCCATGAAGGGCGTGAACGAGCACGAATTCGACCGCATGCTGGTCTGGTGCGGCGAGCACGGCTTCGACCTCTGCCTGATTGAGACCATGCCGCTGGGCGAGATCAGCCAGGACCGCACGGACCAGTACCTGCCGCTCTCCACCGTGCGGTCCCGCCTGCGGGAGCACTGGACGCTTCAGGAGACCGACTACAAGACCGGCGGGCCGGCGCGGTACTACACGGTGAAGGAGACGGGGCGGCGAATCGGCTTCATCACGCCGATGACCCACAATTTCTGCGAGAGCTGCAACCGCGTGCGCCTGACCTGCACCGGCACGCTCTACATGTGCCTCGGCCAGGACGACGCGGCCGACCTCCGCCGCGTGCTGCGCGATCCGAAGGTTGACGAGGCGGGGCTGCAACAGGCCATCCTGGAGGCCATCGCCCGCAAGCCGAAGGGGCATGACTTCGTGATCGACCGCGACCGCCAGGCGCCCGCCGTGGCACGCCACATGAGCGTGACGGGGGGCTGATTGCTCCAGGACCTCGCCAGCGCCGTCACCCTGCCCGGCCTGCCGGAATGGACGGGGCTCGTCGCGCTGGTCGTCCTGCTGCTGGTCGGGCTGGCCTATCTGCTGATGCCCTTCGCGGTGTTCGGGGTGAAGGGGCGGCTCGATGCGATCGAGGCGCAACTCGACGAGATCCAGACCGAGATCCGCACCCTAGCGCTGCGCCTGCCTGAGCCGAGCCGAGGCCGGCGCCCGCCGGTGGAGGAGGACTGGGCCGAGCCCCCCATGGTGGCGCGCCGCGCGGACCCGGCGCCGCCGCCCCGTAGCGCGCCCCCGGTGCCGCCGCCGGCCGCCTGGCCGGAGCGTGGCGCAGGCCGTTCCGAGCCGCGTGTGGAGTGGCCACGGCCGCCGCGCTGAACCATCCGGCTGAAGAAAAAAGACCTTTCTCTACCCCTTGTTGGCAATTTCGCGACTAGTCTAGCCTCCGTCCGTTTTGGAATCAGGAGGTTGTCCTTGATGCGTCGTCGTCTCTTGCCCGCGGCCGTGCTCGGTGCGGCAGCCCTTGGATTGGCCGCGTGTCAGCAGCAGCCGGCGCAGCAGGTGGTGGTGGTGCCGACCCAGGCCTGCGACACCTCCTTCGCTGTGACGAACCAGTCCTCCGGCACCGTGGCGCAGCTCTTCTTCAGCCATTCCAGCCAGAGCGGCTGGGGGGCGGACCAGCTCGGCCAGTCGGTGCTGCCGCCGGGGCGCTTCGTGAACTATCGTGCTGCGAATACCGGCGCCTACGATTTCCGCGTGGTCTGGACGAATGGCCGTGCGGCGGAGCTGCGCGGGGTGAACATCTGCCGCGCCAGCCGGATCACCGTGACGAACAACGGGCTGATCGCAAGCTGAAGCCTCGGGCCGCCCGGAGCCGGGCGGCCCCCGCCGGCGCGCGCGTGGCTTGCGCGGCGCGCCGTCCCGGCGCTTCATCGGACGATGCGCGTCGCTGTCATCCAGATGAACCAGGGCTCCGACAAGGCCGCGAACATCGCGCAGGCCCGGAGGCTGATCGAGGGCGCCATCGCGGCCGATCGGCCCGACATGGTCTCCCTGCCCGAGACCTGGACCAATCTCGGCGGCGGGCGCGATGCGCGCATGGCCGCGGCCGAGGAACTGCCGGAGCCGGGCGCGACGGGCGGCCCGGCCTATGAGTTCCTGCGCGAGGTCGCGCGCGCCAACGGCATCCATGTGCATGGCGGCAGCATCATCGAGAAGGGCGAGGAGAAGCTTTTCAACACCTCCCTGGTGTTCGACCCGGGCGGGCGCGAGGTCGCGCGCTACCGCAAGATCCACCTGTTCGACATCACCGCGCCCGACGGTACCGGATACCGGGAGAGCGCGCTCTATGGCGCGGGGACCGAGCTGGTCTGCGTGGATGCGGGCGGCGTCACGCTCGGTCTGACTGTCTGCTACGACATGCGCTTCGCCGAGCAGTTCGTCGCGCTGCGGCGGATGGGCGCGGAGGCGATCCTGGTGCCCTCCAACTTCACGCTGCAGACCGGCAAGGACCATTGGGAGGTGCTGCTGCGCGCGCGCGCCATCGAATCGCAATGCTGGATCATCGCCGCGGCGTCCTACGGCAGCTACGAGGAGCGCGGCGCGACGCGGCAGGTCTATGGCCATTCGCTGGTCTGCGACCCCTGGGGCCATGTCGTCGCGAAATGCAGCGACGGCGTGGGCTGGGCGACGGCACGGATCGACCCGGACGTCACCGCCCGCGTCCGCCGCGACATGCCGGTGCTCGAGCATCGCACGGCGAGGCGAGTGGAGGGGTTGTGAGCCGCATCGGCGGGCTTACCCCCATCCCGAACCTCTCCCGCAAGCGGGAGAGGGAGAACCGGCGCGACACACTCCCTCTGCCGCGGAGCGGGGGAGGGTCGGGGTGGGGGTCTTTGCGCTCCGCCGGGGATTGCTGCGCGTGACCGCCATCGCCTTCCTCGCCGCGCCCACCGAGGTCGCGCGGGCGGCGCAGGACAGCCTGGCGGCGCGCTATGGCGCGGCGCCGCTGGACCGGGCGGAGGTGGTGGTGGCACTCGGCGGCGACGGGATGATGCTGGAGACGCAGCACCGCCTGCTCGGCCGCAACCTGCCGGTCTATGGCATGAATTGCGGCAGCGTCGGCTTCCTGATGAACGACTACCGGGAGGACGGGCTCGCCGAACGCCTGGCGCAGGCGCAGGCCGCCATCCTGCATCCCCTGCGCATGCACGCCTTCACCGGCGCGCCGGAGGTGTCGGAGGCGCTGGCGATCAACGAGGTCTCGCTGCTGCGGGAGACGCGCCAGGCGGCGAAGATCCGCGTGATGGTGGACGGGAAGGTGCGGCTGTCGGAGCTGATCTGCGACGGCATTCTCGTCAGCACGCCGGCGGGCAGCACGGCCTACAATCTCTCGGCGCATGGCCCGATCGTGCCACTCGGCGCCAACCTGCTGCCGCTGACGCCGATCAGCGCCTTCCGCCCGCGGCGCTGGCGCGGCGCGCTGCTGCCGGCGGAGGCGGAGGTGGTGTTCGAGGTGCTGGAGCACGAGAAGCGCCCCGTCTCCGCCACCGCCGACTACACCGAGGTGCGCGACGTGCGCCGCGTGGAGGTGCGGGAGGACCGTTCCGTCTCGCTCACCATGCTGTTCGACCCGGACCACGGGCTCAGCGAGCGCATCATCGCCGAACAGTTCACGGTGTGATGCGCGCGGACGCCCGCGACCCATGACGCAGGAGCGGCGGTTGGTGCTGGCCGTCGCGATTCACCAGCTGATCAGCTGGGGCACGCTCTACAGCGCCTTCCCGGCCTTCATCGTGCCGATCGAGGCGGAGCTCGGCTGGTCGCGCGCCAGCATCGCGGGGGCCTTCAGCACCGGGCTGCTCGCATCGGGCATCGCGGCGATCCCGGCGGGGCGATGGGTGGACCGGCATGGCTCGGGCGGGCTGCTGACGGTCGGCGCGGGGCTTGCCGCGCTGCTGCTGGCGGCCTGGTCGGCGGTGGACAGCCTCGTGCTGTTCTACGCGCTCTGGATCGCCATCGGCATCACCCATGCGATGTGCCTGACCGACCCGGCCTATGCGCTGGTCACGGCGAACACGCGCGACCCGCGCCGGGCGATCACGCAGGTCAGCTTCATCACGGGCTTCTGCAACGCGCTGTTCCTGCCGCTCGGCGCGGTTCTGGTGGAGACGATCGGCTGGCGGCCGGCGCTGCTGGTCTTCGCGGCGCTGCAGCTGCTGCCCTCGGTGGTGGCGGCGGTGGCGCTGCGCGGGCTGCGCGGCAGCCTGGCGGGCTCGGCGGAGGGCCGAGGGCTGCTGCGCGCGGCGCTGCGCAGCCGCGTCTTCTGGGCGCTGACCGTCGCTGCCTGCTGCCAGGTCTTCGTCAACAGCGGCGTGATGTTCCACATGCTGCCTTTCCTGGACGAGCGCGGCATGGCGCTGGGCGCGGCGCTGGCGATCATCGCGCTGCACGGGCCGATCCAGGTGGCGTCCCGCGTGGTGCTGGTGGCGCTCGGCCCGCGCGGCATGGACAGCCGCCGCGTCGGGCTGTTCGGCTTCGTGCTGCTGCCGCCCGCCATGGCGATGCTGGCGATCGCGCCGCCCTCCTTCCCGATGATGGTGGTGTTCGCGCTGCTGTTCGGGATCTCCGGCGGGCTGGTGAACATCGTCCGCGCGACGGCGATCGTGGATCTGCTGGGCCGGGCGGGGTACGGGCAGATCAGCGCGGCGATGAGCATGGCGATGGTGCTGCCGCGCGTGGCGGCGCCGCTCTCGCTCGGGCTGCTCTGGGAATTCGCCGGCGGCTACGGGCCGATGCCCTGGCTGCTGACGGGCATGGCGACCGTCGCGGGTCTCGCCTTCCTGGTTGCGGTGCTGGCTGCCCGCGGTCAGCCGCCATTGACCACGGCGAGCGGCACCTCGTAGCGCTCGCCGCCGATGCGGATCAGGAACAGGTCGTTCAGCCGCTCCACCGTGAAGACGCCCTCGCCATCCGAGCGGACCGGCGCCCCCTCGTCGAAATAGATCCAGCGCGTCACGCCGGCGGCGCCGCGCACCCGCAGGCTCGCCGCGCCGGGCGCACTGCGCAGCACGCCGAAGGCGCAGTCGCGCGAGGTCTGGCCGGGGATGGTGGCGCAGGGGATGTTGCCCGTCGCGTCGAAGGCGGGCTCTTCCTCGGTGACCGGCGGCGCGGAGCCAGGCGGGGCAGGCAGCAGGAAGCGGGCGGCGACCCAGCCGGATTGGGCGCCCGAGAGGCGCTCTACCCGGCACCAGCGCTCGGCCCGGACGGTGCGGCAGCCGCGGTTGCGCACCACCTCGCCGGGCGGCAGGCCGGCGATGATCAGGCCCTCGAGCGGCTCCTCCCGCAGGTTGAGGCGGCTGCCGCCGGCGGCGCCGCGCACGGCCCAGAAATCGGGCTCGGCATCGGCGGGCACGGTGAGGCCCGGGGTTTGCGCGGCCGCTGTGCCGAGCCAGAACAGGCAGGCCAGGAACGGCACCAGCAGGCGCATCGCAATCCTTCCGCTTCGGCGGGGACAGGTTAGGAAGGCCGCACCGCAACGGTCCAGACGCCCCGCGAAGGGCTGCCGCGCGCGCGCCGCCGGTTGACCCGCCGGGCCGGCTCTGCGATTCGCGCCCGGACCCGCAAGATATTCACCCGGGCGCCACGCCGCCGTGATCGCGACTGGGCGGCGCGCGGTGCCAGGAACGAGCATGGAAAGCCTGACTGACGCAACATTCCCCGCCGATCCCTCCACCCCGGCCGAGGCCGGCGGCACGCTGATCCTGGCGCTGCCGAAGGGGCGGATCCTGGCGGAGCTCGGCCCGGTGCTGGCGCGCGCCGGCATCCACCCCGCCGCGGACTTCGCCGACGAGGGCAGCCGGCGCCTGCGCTTCGAGACGGATCATCCCGGCCTCGACGTGGTGCGGGTGCGGTCCTTCGACGTGGCGACCTTCGTCGCGCATGGCGCGGCGCAGATCGGCGTGTGCGGCGCGGATGTGCTGATGGAGTTCGACGACGACCAGATCTATGCGCCGCTCGACCTCGGCATCGGGCGGTGCCGGGTCAGCGTGGCGGCCCCGGTGGAGATGGCGGGGCAGGACCTCGGCGCGGCGTCGCGCCTCAGCGTCGCGACGAAGTATCCGGCGATCGCGCGGCGGCATTTCGCGCAGAAGGGCGTGCAGGCGGACATCGTGCACCTGAACGGCGCGATGGAACTGGCGCCCTCGCTGGGCCTGGCGCGGGTGATCGTGGACCTGGTGCAGACCGGCTCGACGCTGAAGGCGAACGGGCTGGTGGAGACGGAGGTGATCGCGAACGTCACCTCCCGCCTGATCGTCAACCGCACCGCGCTGAAGACGCGGCCGGAGGCGATCGCGGGCTGGATCAGCCGCTTCCGGGCGGCGCTGGCGGAGCGCGACGCAAGGTGAAGCGACTGGATACGAGGGACGCCGGCTTCGAGGCGGCGTTCCGCGCCCTGCTGGACGAGGCGCGGGAGACGACGGCGAAGGTGGATGCCGCCGTTGCGGGCATCATCGCGGACGTCCGCGCGCGGGGCGATGCGGCGTTGCTGGAGCTGACGGCGCGCTTCGACCGCTGGACGCCGGCCTCGGCCGCGGCGCTGCGCGTGACGGCGGCGGAGATGGACGTGGCCGTCGCCGCGATCCCCGAGGAAAGGCGCGCCGCGCTTGAATTGGCTGCCAAAAGAATCGAAAAATTCCACCGGGCGCAGATGCCGCGGGACGTGGAGCTCAGCGAGCCCGGCATCGTCACGGGCCTGCGCTGGGGTGCGCTGGATGCGGTCGGGCTCTACGTGCCGGGCGGCAAGGCGGCCTATCCGTCCTCCGTGCTGATGAATGCGCTGCCGGCGCGGGTCGCGGGCGTTTCGCGCATCGCCATGTGCGTGCCGACGCCGGATGGCGTGCTCAACCCGCTGGTGCTGGCCGCGGCGCGGCTGGCCGGCGTGACCGAGGTGTTCCGCGTCGGCGGCGCGCAGGCGGTGGCGGCGCTGGCCTGGGGCACCGACGGCATCGCGCCGGTGGACCGCATCGTCGGCCCCGGCAACGCCTATGTGGCGGAGGCGAAGCGCCAGGTCTTCGGCCGCGTCGGCATCGATTCCATCGCCGGCCCCTCCGAGGTGGTGGTGATCGCGGACGGGTCGAACGACCCGCGCCATGTCGCGCTGGACCTGCTGGCCCAGGCCGAGCATGACGAGGCGGCGCAATCCATCCTGGTCACCGACGATGCCGGCTTCGCCGACGACGTGGCGGCAGCGGTCGAGCGCGCGCTGCGGACCCTGCCGCGCGCGATGATCGCGGGCGCCTCCTGGGCGCGGCACGGGGCGCTGGTTGTGGTGCGCGACTGGGAGGAGGCGGCGGAACTCACCAACCGCCTGGCGCCGGAGCACCTGCAGATCATGGTCGCCGATCCGCGCGCGCTGTTCGGCAGGATCCGGCATGCGGGCGCGGCCTTCCTCGGCCGCTGGTGCCCGGAGGCGATCGGGGATTACGTCGCCGGCCCGAACCATGTGCTGCCCACCGGGCGGACGGCGCGCTTCGCCTCCGGCCTTTCGGTGTTCGACTTCCTGAAGCGGACCACCTGGGTGGAGGCTTCCGAGCAGGGGCTCGGCGCGATCGGCCCGGCGGCGGTGACGCTGGCCGAGGCCGAGGGGCTGGATGCGCATGGCCTGAGCGTGGCCGTGCGACTGGCCCACAATCCTTGACCCGGGGGGCCTTGGCGCTCATCTTCCCGGCCGAATCCGAATATTGCGCCCGTTTCGGACGCTCCTGCCCGGCCCCCCGGCCCAGGCGCGAACCATCAGGACGCGACAGCGAAAAGGAGCCTCATGTCGAAGGAAGACATGATCGAGTTCAGCGGGCAGGTGGTGGAACTTCTGCCCAATGCGATGTTCCGCGTGAAGCTCGACAACGACCACATGGTGCTGGCGCATACCAGCGGGAAGATGCGCAAGAACCGCATCCGCGTGCTCGCGGGCGACCGCGTCAACGTGGAGATGACGCCCTACGACCTGACCAAGGGTCGTATCACGTTCAGGTTTAAGTAGCCGCCGGCTTTTTTTGGCGCCTCAATCGCCGGCGCGCCCTCCGGGCGCTTGGCTTTCGCGCAGGCCACTGTTCAGCCCGGCGAGACGGTTGGTTTGTGCGCGGGCCGCATTCGCGGCCTCGGCCCGCTACGCGGGCCGCCCAGGATCGAGCAACGTGGCAGTCCATTCCCCGCCTGAGCGCCCGCCGCTCGTCCTCGCCTCGGCCAGTCCGCGGCGGCGCGAATTGCTCGCGCGCATCGGCGTGACGCCGGATCGCGTTCTGCCCGTGGACATCGACGAGACGCCGCGCAAGGCGGAACTGCCGCGCCTGCTCGCCGCGCGCCTCGCGCGCGAGAAGGCGGAGGCGGCGCATGCCGCCGCGCCCGATGCGCTGGTGCTGGCGGCCGACACGGTGGTGGGCGTCGGGCGCCGCATCCTCGGTAAGCCGGCCGATGCGACGGAGGCGCGGCGCTTCCTGGACCTGCTCTCCGGCCGGCGGCACCGCGTGATGACGGGCATCTGCCTGATCCGGCCCGACGGCAAGCGATCGGAGCGCCTGGTGACCACCATCCTCGCTTTCCAGCGCCTGACGGAGGCGCAGATCGCGCAGCACCTGGACAGCGACGAGTGGCAGGGTGTTGCGGGCGGCTACCAGATCCAGAAGCGCGCCGAGGCCTGGACGCGCTTCCTCTCCGGCAGCCATTCCAACGTGGTCGGCCTGCCGCTGTTCGAGACGGCGCAATTGCTGCGGGGCGCGGGGTGGTTGCGGCCCTGATCCGCGTCTCGGTGTCGCCCGGCGAGCGGCGCGTCGCGCTGCTGCGCGACGATGTGCTCGACCTGGCCGCGGTGGAGCGGCCCGCTCGCCCCGACGGCGTCGGCGACCTGCACCGTGCGCGCGTGACCGCGATCTCCCGCGCCATGAGCGGCGCCTTCCTGGTGATGGCCGATGGCGCGACAGGCTTCCTGCCGGAAAGCGAGGCGCCCGACCGCAAGGCGGTGACGGAGGGTGCGATCCTGCCCGTGCGCGTGACGCGCGCGCCGCAGGGCGGCAAGGGCCCGCGCCTGACCGCGCGCCTTTCGGCGGAAGACATTGCCGCGGCGGCAGGGCAGGGGTTGGTGCTTGTCCGCCGTGGCCCCGACGCCGTGCTGCGCTTCGCCCGGCTGGCGCGCGATGCCGCCGTGGTGACCGATGATGCGGCGGAGCTCGCGCGGCTGCGGCCGCTGCTCGGGGAGCGCGTTTGCCTGGACCGCGCCGGCGCCTTCGACGATGCGCTCGAGGCCGAGTTCGACGGGCTCGCCGGGCCGGAGGTGCCGCTGCTGGGCGGCGGGCTGCTCACCATCCATCCGACGCCCGCGCTGACCGCGCTGGACGTGGATGCCGGGGGACAGGTCGCCGGCGACGCCGAGGCGGTGATGCGCCTCAACCGGGCCGCGGTGGCCGAGGCCGCGCGGCAGATCCGGCTACGCGAGCTGGCCGGCGCCATCCTGCTCGATGTGGCGGGCCTCGCGGTGAAGCGGCGGGAAGCGCTGGCAGGGCCGCTGGCGGCCGCGCTGGCCGCCGATCCCTTGCGGCCGAAGCTGCTCGGCCTGACGCGGCTCGGACTGTTCGAGATCCAGCGCCAGCGTGTGCATCCGCCGCTGCATGAGGTGCTGGGCTGGCCGCTCTCCCCGCTCACCCATGGCCTCGCCGCGCTGCGCCGCGCCGCGCGGGAGGTCGCTGCCGTGCCGGGGCGAATGCCGGTGCTGCACGCGGCGCCCGCCGTGGTGGCGGCGCTGCAGGCGATGCCGGAAGTGCTGGCCGCCCTGCCGGGGCTGCGGCTGCTGGCCGAGCCCGGCCTGCCGCCGGGGCGGGAGGAGCTGCGATGACCACGCCGCCGCGCAAGCCCCGCAAATGCCCGGTCTGCGGCAAGCCGCTGACGCAGCCGGGCCAGCGCTTCTGCTCGGAGCGCTGCCAGCGCGTGGATCTCGGCCGCTGGCTGACCGGCGGCTACGCAATCCCGGCCGTGGAGGAGGAGCCGGATGACGAGACGGGGACGGGTGGACAGCCCTGAGGGCTTCCGCTATCACCCGCGGCCTCTGCCGGGCGGGCGCGCGATGCGTCCGTCAGCGATGGGCCCAGGTAGCTCAGTTGGTAGAGCATGCGACTGAAAATCGCAGTGTCGGTGGTTCGATTCCGCCCCTGGGCACCATTTTCCTCCCATTCATGTTGCGTCAGTCCGGGCGTTGCGCGTCGTCTCGTGCCGAGGCCTGGCCGGGCTTGCGATGGCCGACGGTGCGACGCTCGGCTTCCTGTCGGGCGCGATCGGCGATGCCGGGGATCGGGCGCTGCGGGGCGGGCGCGGTGGGCGGCCGGTCGGGTTCGTGCGGCATCCTGCTGGTCCTCCTGATTGGCGGAGGGAGCTAGCCGAGGGCGCCACGCGGCGCCTGTTCCGGCGGGAACAGCGCGGGCGGCGCGGCGGCGCAGCGGCACTTCCCCATTGACCGGCCTTGCCGGAACGTCTCTCACTGGCTGCAAACGGGGAGAGTCGCGACCTTGGCCTATGCCCTGCAGCAGCTGATCAACGGCATCAGCCTCGGCATGATCTACGGCATGATCGCCGTGGGCTACACGATGGTCTACGGCATCATCGGCATGATCAACTTCGCCCATGGCGACATCTTCATGATCGGTGCCTTCATCGCGCTGATCTCGATCGTCATGCTGATCTCGGGCGGCTTCATGGAAGGCCCCGCCGCGCTGCTGCTGGTGCTGGCGATCTCCATGGCCTTCACCGCGCTCTATGGCTGGACGGTGGAGCGCGTGGCCTATCGCCCGCTGCGCGGCAGCTTCCGCCTGGCGCCGCTGATCAGCGCCATCGGCATGTCCATCGTGCTGCAGAACTACGTGCAGATCAGCCAGGGCGCGCGAGTGAAACCGCTGGAGCCGCAGGTGACCGGCGGCTTCGAGATCATGCGCGACGGCAATTTCGTCGTGCAGCTCTCCAACATGCAGATCCTGATCATCGTGACGACGCTGGCGGTGCTGGCGATCTTCACCTGGCTGGTGACGAAGACGCCCTTGGGCCGCGCCATGCGCGCCTGCGAGCAGGACCGCAGGATGGCGAGCCTGCTCGGCATCGACACCGATCGCACGATCAGCCTGACCTTCGTGATCGGCGCCTCGCTCGCCGCGGTGGCGGGCACGCTCTACCTGCTGCGCTACGGCGTGATCGATTTCTACATCGGCTTCCTCGCCGGCGTGAAAGCCTTCACGGCCGCGGTGCTGGGCGGCATCGGGTCCCTGCCCGGCGCGGTGCTGGGCGGGCTGCTGATCGGCCTGATCGAGACCTTCTGGTCGGCCTATTTCAGCGTGCAGTACAAGGACGTCGCGGCCTTCTCGATCCTGGCGCTGACCTTGATCTTCCTGCCGACCGGGCTGCTCGGGCGGCAGGAGGTCGAGAAGGTATGACCCCGCGCCTGCTCGGCGCCGTCCGCGACGCGGCGCTCGCCACGCTCGTCGCCTTCGGCCTGTTCGTGGTGATGGTCGGGCTGCGCACCGATGTCGCGCCGGGCGGCGAGCTGTTCCTGCGGCAGCGCTGGGCGGATGTGGCACTGCTTTGCGCGCTGGTCTTCGCGGGGCGACTGGTGGTCTCGCTCTGGGGCCTCAGGCCGCAGCCCACCGTAGCGTCGCCAGGGCGCGCGGCGCTGGCGGCACGACTCGGAAAGGTCTTCGCGCCGGCGCTGCTGGCTGCGGCGCTGGTGCTGCCCTTCATCCCCGGCATCGGGCGCTACGAGCTCGACCTCGGCATCCTGGTGCTGACCTATGTGATGCTGGGATGGGGGCTGAACATCGTGGTCGGCCTCGCCGGTCTGCTCGACCTCGGCTACGTCGCCTTCTACGCCGTCGGCGCCTACTCCTATGCGCTGCTGGCGGAGCATTTCGGATTCTCCTTCTGGCTCTGCCTGCCGCTGGCCGGCATCCTCGCCGCGTTCTGGGGCATCCTGCTCGGCTTCCCGGTGCTGCGCCTGCGCGGCGACTACCTGGCGATCGTGACGCTCGCCTTCGGCGAGATCATCCGCATCGTGCTGCTGAACTGGACCGAGCTGACCAACGGCCCGAACGGCATGACGGGCATCCCCCGCCCGACCTTCTTCGGCCTGCCATTCAGCATGTCCGGCGAGCCCGACACCTTCGCCGGCTTCTTCGGGCTGGAGCCGAGCCCGGTGCACCGCGTGATCTTCCTCTACTACCTGATCCTGGCGCTCGCGCTGCTGACCAACTGGGTCACGCTGCGCATCCGCCGCCAGCCGATCGGCCGCGCCTGGGAAGCACTGCGGGAGGACGAGATCGCCTGCCGCGCGCTCGGCATCAACATCACCGCGACGAAGCTGACCGCCTTCGCGCTGGGCGCGATGTTCGGCGGCTTCGCCGGCGCCTTCTTCGCCACGCGGCAGGGCTTCATCAGCCCGGAATCCTTCACCTTCATCGAGAGCGCGATCATCCTGGCCATCGTCGTGCTCGGCGGCATGGGCAGCCAGATCGGCGTGGCCGTCGCGGCGCTGGTGATGATCGGCGGCTTCGAGCTGTTCCGCGACCTCGAGGAATGGCGGATGCTGGTGTTCGGCGCGGCGATGGTGGTGATCATGGTGCTGCGCCCGCGCGGGCTGGTGGGCACGCGCACGCCCTCCATCGCGCTGGGAGACAAGCGCGCGATCTCGGCGGCGCATGTCAGCGAGGGGCGGGGATGAGCGCGCAACTCACCACGCCCCCAACCGCCGTGTCCGATCCGATCCTGGAGGTGGATGGGCTGACCATGCGCTTCGGCGGGCTGCTCGCGGTGGACAGCGTCAGCTTCACCGCGCGGCGCGGCGACATCACGGCGCTGATCGGGCCGAACGGCGCGGGCAAGACCACGGTGTTCAACTGCATCACCGGCTTCTACCGCCCGACCGCGGGCGCGCTGCGGCTGCATCGCGCCGAGGCCGGCGTCGCCGAGCTGCAGCGCCTGAAGGACCACCGCATCGCGCGCGCGGGCGTGGCGCGCACCTTCCAGAACATCCGCCTGTTCCCCGGCATGACGGCGCTGGAGAACCTGCTGGTCGCGCAGCATGTCGTGCTGAACGCGGCGACGGGCTTCGGCATCGGCGCGCTGCTCGGCCTCGGCGGCTATCGGCGCGCGGAAGCGGCGGCGGTGGAGCGCGCCGCGGCCTGGCTGCGGGCCACCGGCCTGATCGAGCGCGCCGACGACCCTGCCGGCGCGCTGCCCTATGGCGCGCAACGGCGCCTCGAGATCGCGCGCGCCATGTGCACCGGCCCCGCGCTGCTCTGCCTGGACGAGCCGGCGGCTGGCCTCAACCCGCGCGAATCGGAGGAACTCGCCGCATTGCTGCGCGCCATCCGGGACGGAAGCGCGGCGGAAGGCGCGGCGGCGACTTCCGTGCTGCTGATCGAGCACGACATGGGCATCGTGATGGGCATCTCCGACCACGTGATCGTGCTGGACCACGGCAAGAAGATCGCCGACGGCACGCCGGAGGCGGTGCGCAACGATCGCCACGTGATCGCCGCCTATCTGGGTGAGGAGGAGGCGGAATGACCGCTTCCATGCTGGAGGTGACCGACCTCGTCGCCGCCTATGGCGCGGTGCAGGCGTTGAAGGGCGTGTCGCTGTCCGTGAAGCGCGGCGAGATCGTCACGCTGATCGGCGCCAATGGCGCGGGCAAGTCCACGCTGCTGATGAGCATCTGCGGCGATCCCCGCCCGCGCTCCGGCCGCGTGGTGCTGGACGGGGCGGAGATCACGCAGCGCCCGACTCACGAGATCATGCGCATGGGCGTGGCGCAGTCGCCGGAAGGCCGTCGCGTCTTTCCGCGCATGAGCGTGCTCGAGAACCTGCTGATGGGCGCGCAGGCGCAGGGCCACGATCC
Organism: Falsiroseomonas bella; assembly: GCF_003173615.1. Lineage (GTDB taxonomy): Bacteria > Pseudomonadota > Alphaproteobacteria > Acetobacterales > Acetobacteraceae > Falsiroseomonas > Falsiroseomonas bella. Next base: position 306,759 of record NZ_QGNA01000004.1, read on the forward strand.
GGGGCCCGAGCTCGAGAAGGTCTTCGCGCTGTTCCCGCGCCTGAAGGAACGCCAGGCGCAGCGCGGCGGCACGCTCTCGGGCGGCGAGCAGCAGATGCTGGCGATCGGGCGCGCGCTGATGTCGAAGCCGCGCCTGCTGCTGCTGGACGAGCCCTCCCTCGGCCTGGCGCCGCTGATCGTGCGGCAGATCTTTTCCGCCATCCGCGCGCTGAACGAGACCGAGGGGCTGACGGTGCTGCTGGTGGAGCAGAATGCCAACCAGGCGCTGCGGCTGGCGCATCGGGGCTATGTGCTGGTGACCGGCCGCATCACGATGGAGGGTACGGGCGCGGAATTGCTGGCGCGGCCGGAGATCCGCGACGCCTATCTTGGCGGGGGCCACTGACCGCCCGGCTGTTTACGGCTTCTTCGCCACCCCGCGTGCAGGATGCGCCCTGCCGCAGCTGCCGGGGTGCCCATGGACGACCTGATCGCGGATTTCCTTGCCGAGACCCATGAGGGCCTCGCCGCCCTCGACGTGGCGCTGGTGCGGCTGGAGAAGGCGCCGCAGGACGGGCCGACGCTGTCCGAGATCTTCCGCGTTATCCACACGATCAAGGGCACCTGCGGCTTCCTCGGCCTGCCGCGCCTGGAATCGGTGGCGCATGCGGCGGAGAACGTGCTCGGTCGCTATCGCGACGGCTCGCTGAAGGTCACGCCGGACGGCATCACGCTGATCCTGCAGGCGCTGGACCGCATCAAGCTGATCGTCGCGGGCCTCGAGGAGAAGGGGACGGAGCCGGCAGGCGACGACGCGGCGCTGATCGCGGCGCTCGACGCCGCCTTCGCCGGCGAGGCGCCGGCGCCCGCCGCCTCGGCGCCGGAGGAGATCGAGGCCGAGGCACCGGCCGAGCCCGCCGCCGAAGCGCTTGCGGCGCCCGCGGCGGAAGGCGGCGCCGCCGCGCCGCCACAGAGCATCCGCGTCTCGGTGGATGTGCTGGAAGACCTGATGATGCTGGTGAGCGAGCTGGTGCTGACGCGCAACCAGCTGCTGCAGGTGGCGCGCGCGCGGGGCGACCAGGCCTTCTCCGTGCCGTTGCAGCGCCTGTCGCACATCACCTCGGACCTGCAGGACGGGGTGATGAAGACGCGCATGCAGCCCATCGGCAATGCCTGGGCGAAGCTGCCGCGCCTGGTGCGCGACCTGGCGCGCGAGCTCGGCAAGAAGATCGAGCTGGAGATGCGCGGCGCCGACACCGAGCTGGACCGCCAGGTGCTGGAGCTGATCAAGGACCCGCTGACGCACATGGTGCGCAACAGCGCGGACCATGGGCTGGAATCCACCGAGGAACGCCGCCGCGCCGGCAAGCCCGAGACCGGCCGCGTGACGCTGAACGCCTATCACGAGGGTGGCCACATCCTCATCGAGATCGCCGATGACGGGAAGGGCCTGAACACCGCGCGCATTCGCGAGAAGGCGGTGGCGCAGGGTCTCGCGACCGAGACCGAGGTCGCGGCGATGTCGGACCGCGAGATCCATCGCTTCATCTTCCGCGCGGGCTTCTCCACCGCCGCCGCCGTCACGGCCGTCTCCGGCCGCGGCGTCGGGATGGATGTGGTGAAGACCAATGTGGAGCGGATCGGCGGCACCATAGATGTCGCTTCCGCCGCCGGGCGCGGCACCACCTTCATCATCAAGATCCCGCTGACACTCGCCATCGTCTCCGCCCTGGTGGTGGAGGTGGCGCAGGAACGCTTCGCGATCCCGCAGATCGGCGTGCTGGAGCTGGTGCGCGTCGGCGGCGCCACCGGCGCGCAGGTGGAGCGGATCAAGGACGCGCCGGTGCTGCGCCTGCGCGACCGGCTGCTGCCCCTGGTCTCGCTCGGCCGCGTGCTGGGGCTGGAGGAGGAGGCGCCGGCGGCCGATATCGGCTTCGTCGTCGTCACGCAGGTCGGCCCCGCGACCTTCGGCATCATCGTGGACCGCGTGCACGACACCGAGGAGATCGTGGTGAAGCCGGTGCCGCCGATCCTGCGCCATATCGGCGTGTTCAGCGGCAACACGATCCTCGGCGACGGCAGCGTGATCATGATCCTCGACCCGAACGGCATCGCGCGCGCCACCGGCGTCGCGGCCGAGGGCGCCAGTGCGCGCGCGGCGGAAGGCGTCGCGGCGGGCATGCGCTCGGCCGGCAGGACGGCGCTGCTGCTGTTCCGCGCGGGCGACGCGACACCGAAGGCCGTGCCCCTCGGCCTTGTCGCGCGGCTCGACGACCTGCCGGTGGACCGCATCGAGTTCTCGGGCGGCGCGGCGGTGGTGCAGTACCGCGGCGCGCTGATGCCGCTGGTGCCGATGGGCGGCGCGGGACTCTCGGCCGAGGCCGAGGTGCGCGGGCGGCAGACCGTGCTGGTGTTCAGCGAGGGCGAGCGCAGCCTGGGGCTGATGGTGGACGCGATCCTCGACGTCGTGGAGGAGCGTCTGGAGATCAAGGGCGGCACGGACCGCGCGGGCTTCCTCGGTTCCGCCGTGGTCGCGGGCAAGGTGACGGACGTGATCGACACGGCCTGGTGGCTGCGCCAGGCGGGCGGCGACTGGTTCCGCGCGAACGAGACGGTGGCGGCCAAGCGCCTGCTGGTGGTGGAGGACAGCGCCTTCTTCCGCGAACTCGTCGTGCCGAGCCTCGCGGCCGCCGGCTACGAGGTGGTGGCCGTCGGCCAACCCGCGGAGGCGCTGGCGCTGCGCGAGCAGGGCGCCGAGTTCGACGCCATCGTCTCCGACATCGAGATGCCGGGCATGGACGGCTTCGCCCTGGCGCGCGCGCTGCGCGAGGGCGGAAGCTGGGCGGCGCTGCCGCTCATCGCGCTCTCGGGCCGCAGCGATCCGCCGGCGCTGGCGCGCGCGCGGGAAGCGGGCTTCACCGATTTCGTGGCGAAATACGACCGCGACGCGCTGGCGGCCTCGCTGGCCGCCTGCCTCGCGATGCCGGTCGCGGCGGGCTGAGGCGGCCCGATGACCGGAGGGGCGTCAGCCCCGCAGGTCTGAATCGGTCCGCCCAACAAGCAGGGAGTATTCTTGATGCGCACGCAATCGACGCAGGCCGCGATCGACGAAGGCGAGCTGGTGCTGACGCTGACCGTGGGCGGGCAGCCCTGCGGCGTGCCGGTGCTGCAGGTGCGCGACGTGCTGGGCGCGCAGGGCATCACGCCCATCCCGCTCGCCCCACCGGAGATCGAAGGCGCAATGAATTTGCGCGGGCGGATCGTCACCGCGGTGGATCTGCGCCGGCGGCTCGGCCTGCCGTCGCGGGATGCCACGGCGAAGCCGATGAGCATCGTGGTCGAGCAGGGCGGCGAGCTCTATTCCATGCTGGCCGATGCGGTGGGGGAGGTCGTGCCGCTGCTCGCGGCGGATCGCCAGCCCAACCCGCCAACGCTCGACCCCGCCTGGCGCGAGGTGTCGCGCGGGGTGCACCGGCGCGACGGGCAGCTGCTGATCCTGCTGGATGTCGAGCGGCTGCTGGCGATCGGGGGCGGGCGATGAGTGCGGCGATGGAAGCTGGCCGCGACTGCCTGGTGGTGGACGACAGCCGCGTGATGCGCAAGGCGGCGCGCCGCCTGCTCGAAGGCCTCGGCTTCGGCGTGCGCGAGGCGGAGGATGGCGAGAAGGCGCTGGTCGCCTGCCGCGAGGCGATGCCGGACCTCGTGCTGCTCGACTGGAACATGCCGGTGATGGACGGGCTGGAATTCCTGCGCGCGGCGCGCGCCGAACATGGCGCGGAGCGGCCGCTGGTGATGCTCTGCACCACCGAGAACACGCCGGAGCGCATCATGCAGGCGCTGGAGGCGGGCGCGCAGGAATATGTGATGAAGCCCTATGATTCGGAGATCCTGGCGGGCAAGCTCGCGCAGCTCGGCCTGCTGCAGGACGCCGCGTGAGCGCCGCACTCGCCGCCGCGCCGGCGCCGGCCATCTCCGGCGCGGTGCGGGTGATGCTGTGCGACGACAGCGCGGTGGCACGCGGCGCGCTCGCGCGCCTTCTGGGGCGCGATGCGGCGATCCGGGTGGTGGCCCAGGCGCAGGACGGGCGGCAGGCGCTGGAGATGCTGGCGGCGATGCCGGCCGCGGCGCGGCCCGAGGTGATCCTGCTCGACCTCGAGATGCCGGTGATGGACGGGCTGACGGCGCTGCCGCTGATCCTGCGCGCGGCGCCGGGCAGTTCGGTGATCGTGGCGAGCGCGCTGAGCCAGCGCGGCGCCGCGGCGACCATGGCCGCGCTGCGCGCCGGCGCGGTGGACTACGTGCCGAAGCCGGCCGCCGCGCAGGGCGGCATGGCCGATCCCGCCTTCGGCGAGGAACTTCGGGCGAAGGTGCTGGGCTGGGCGCGGATGCGCCAGCGCGCGGCGCCGCGGCCAGTGCGGCCGGCCGCGACGGCGTCGGGCACGCTGCCGAAGCCGCAGGTGATCGCCATCGGCAGCTCCACCGGCGGGCCGCAGGCGCTGGCCGCGCTGGTGGGCGCGCTGACGCGGCCGCCGCCGGTGCCGGTGCTGGTGGTGCAGCACATGCCGGCCGGCTTCACGGCGCTGCTGGCTGATCATCTGGCGCGGCTGCGACGGCTGCCCTGCGCCGAGGCGCGTGACGGAGAGGCGCTGCTGCCGGGCCGGCTCTATCTGGCGCCGGGTGACCGGCATCTGCTGGCGAAGCCGGCCGCCGCGGGCCTGGTGGCGCAGTTGTCGGACGGAGCGCCCGAGAATTTCTGCCGGCCCGCGGTGGACCCGCTGCTGCGCAGCCTGGTCGCGGCCTGTGGCGGGCGGGTGGTGGCGGCGATCCTGACCGGGATGGGCCAGGACGGGCTGGCCGGCTGCCGCGCGCTGCGGGAGGCGGGCGGCGGCGTGCTCGCGCAGGACGAGGCTAGCTCGGTGGTGTGGGGCATGCCCGGCGCGGTGGCGCGCGCGGGACTGGCGGCGACGATTGCGCCGCCGGAAGAGATCGCGGCGCGACTGCTCGCCGCCTGCGGGGAGGGACGCGCGTGACGGAGCCGGGCTTCGCCGAGATTGCCGCGCTGGTGCGCCGGCGCGCCGGCATCGTGCTGACCGAGGACAAGTCCTACCTGCTGGAGACGCGGCTCGGTCCCGTGCTGCAGCGCTTCGGCCTGGCGTCGCTGCGCGTGCTGGGGGAGAGGCTGCGCGCCGCGCCGGGCGAGGCGATGGAACGCGCCGTGGTCGAGGCGCTGACCACGCATGAATCGAGCTTCTTCCGCGACGGGCGCCCCTTCGAGCATCTGCGCGCATTGCTGCCGCGGCTGGCCGCGCGCAAGGCGCCGGGGGAGCGGGTGCGGGTGTGGTCGGCCGCCTGCTCGACGGGGCAGGAGCCGTATTCCATCGCGATGCTGGCGCATGAGACGCTTGGCGCCGGGGCGGCCCGCGCTGTCGAGATCCTCGGCACCGACATCTCGGGCGAGGTGCTGGCGCGTGCGCGCGAAGCCGCCTTCAGCCAGTTCGAGGTGCAGCGCGGCCTGCCGATCCGCGCGCTGATGACGCATTTCGCGCAGGAGGGCGCGCGCTGGCGGCTGAAGCCCGAGCTGCGCGGCATCGTGCGGTTCGAGGAGCGCAACCTGATGGCCGATTGCGGCGCGCTCGGGCGGTTCGACGTGATCTTCTGCCGCAACGTGCTGATCTACTTCGACAGCCCGACCAAGACGCGCGTGATGGAGATGCTGGCGCGCATGCTGGCGCCGGAGGGCGTGCTGTATCTCGGCGCCGCGGAGACGGTGGTGGGACTGACCACGCGCCTCGCGCCGCTGCCGGGCGAACGCGGGGTCTATGGCGTGTCAGCGCAGCGGGCGGCAGCCTGACCCGCGATGACAGCGCGGCCGGCGGCTGCCATCCTGGCCGCATGGACGCGCTGACCGAGGATCCCTTCGCGATCGCCACGCCGGAAGCGCTGGACGCGATCTATGGCATGCCGAGCGCGCTGGCGCAGGGCAAGGTGGGCGACCGGATCGGGCCGGCGACGCGCGGCTTCATCGCGGCGAGCCCGTTCTGCCTGCTGGCGACGATCGGTCCCGCCGGGCCTCACATCACGCCGCGCGGCGACGCGCCCGGCTTCGTCGCGGTGGCGGATGACCGCACGCTGGTGCTGCCGGATCGGCGCGGCAACAACCGGCTGGATGCTCTGCGCGACATCCTGCACGATCCCCGCGTCTCGCTGCTGTTCCTGGTGCCCGGCGCGATGGAGGCGCTGCGGGTGCATGGGCGGGCGCGGATCACGACCGATCCGGCGCTGCGCGCGCGCCATGCCGCGCAGGGCAGGGAGCCCGCGACGCTGCTGGTCGTGACGGTGGAGAGCCTGTTCATGCAGTGCGGCAAGGCGCCGATCCGCTCCCGCCTGTGGGAGGATCGCGCCCGGCCCGAGGGGCTGCCGACGATGGGCGCGCTGATTGCCGAGCACAGCGCCGGCGCGGCGGAGGCCGGTGCGGTGGATGCTGGCCTGCCGGAAAGCTACCGGACACGGCTGTACTGAGCCTGCTGGACCGACCCGGCCGCGTCGCGCCGCCGGGGTGGCAGCGCGGCGCGGCGGAAGCGGTCAGGCGGCGGCGATGGTCGGGCGGTCGGCCGGCGGCAGGGTGATGCGGGCCGGGCTGGTCGGATCGCGCAGGACGTAGCCGCGCCCCCAGACGGTGCCGATCAGGTCCGGCGCGCCGGCCTGGGCGAGCTTCTTGCGCAGCTTGCAGATGAAGACGTCTATGATCTTCACCTCGGGCTCGTCCATGCCGCCATAGAGGTGGTTCAGGAACGCCTCCTTGGTCAGCACGATGCCCTTGCGGAGCGTGAGCAGCTCCAGCACGGCGTATTCCTTGCCGGTCAGGTGGACGTTGTGCCCCTCCACCGAGACCTCGCGCGAGCCGAGGTTCAGGGTGAGCGGGCCGACGGTGAGCGTCGGCTGGCTGAAGCCCTTGGCGCGGCGGACGATGGCCTGGATCCGCGCGATCAGCTCCTGCTGGTCGAAGGGCTTGGTGATGTAGTCGTCGGCGCCCATGCCGAAGCCGCGGACCTTGGCCTGGGGCCGGGTGAGGCCGGAGAGGATCAGGACAGGCGTCTCGATCCGGGCGGCACGCAGCCGGCGGACGACCTCATAGCCCTCCATGTCCGGCAGCATGAGGTCCAGAATGATGATGTCATAATCGTACAGCCGCGCGAGCTCCAAGGATTCTTCACCCGTATCGGCTGTATCAACGATCATCGAGGCTGCCTTCAGCGCGAGAGACACGCCGCGGGCGACAATCGTATCGTCTTCAACCAAAAGGACACGCATCGGTGGCACTCCCACATCCCACGCGTGCAGTGATACCATCTGCAGGCCGGAAGGGAAGCCATTTTTTTAAGAAAAAAGCTAATCCGAAGGTAAATACGTCGCAAAAATAGGACAATGACTCGTCAATCAATACCATGCTCAATCCGAACAAGGGCGTCCCTCGCGCAGGCCATGCTCGCGCAGGTTGAGGCGTCCGCATCGCGCGGGCAGCTCGGCGCGGCCGGCCCGCGCGGCCTCGAGATCGCCGGCCTGCGCCCGCCGCCGGCGCCGGGCGAGCGAGTCGCGGTGCTCTCCGCGGGCCCGCCCCTGCTCGCCGAGATCGTCGCGACGCGGCCCGAGGCGCAGCAGGCGCTGCCGCTCGGCCCTGCCGGCGGCGCGCGCGCCGGCCAGGCGGTCAGGCTGCTCGGCCCGGCGCGCCTCGATGTGAGCGAAGGGTGGCTCGGGCGAGTCCTGGATCCGCTCGGCGCGCCGCTGGATGGGCGCGGGGCGCTGCCGCGCGGCGGCCGCCCGCGCCCGCTGCAGGCCGATCCGCCGCCGCCGGGGCTGCGCGCACGGCTCGGTCCGCGCATCGGGCTCGGCGTGCGGGCGCTCGACCTGTTCTGCGCGATGCGGGAGGGGCAGCGCCTTGGCCTCTTCGCCGCCTCTGGCATCGGCAAGTCCACGCTGCTGGCGATGCTGGCCGGCGCGCCGGGCTTCGACGTGGTGGTGCTCGGCCTGGTCGGCGAGCGCGGGCGCGAGCTGCGCGAATTCCTCGAGGACGACCTCGGGCCGGAGCGGCTGGCGCGCAGCGTGGTGGTCTGCGCCACCTCCGACGCTGCGGCGCCGCTGCGGCGGGAAGCGGCGCTGGCCGCCATGACCGTCGCCGAGCATTTTCGCGATGCCGGCCAGCGGGTGCTGCTGCTGCTCGACAGCGTCACGCGCTTCGCCCTCGCCTGCCGCGAGATCGGGCTGGCTGCCGGAGAGCCGCCGGCGACGCGCGGCTTCCCGCCGGGCGTCTTCGCCGAGCTGCCGCGCCTGCTGGAGCGTGCCGGGCCCGGGGCGGAGGGCTGCGGGGGTTCGATCACGCTGCTGGCCACCGTGCTGGTCGAGGGCGATGACCATGACGAGCCGGTCGCGGACGCGGTGCGCGGCATCCTGGATGGCCATGTCGTGCTCGATCGCGCAATCGCCGAGCGTGGCCGCTATCCGGCGGTGGATGTGCTGCGCAGCCTCTCGCGCACGATGCCGGGCTGCCTCGATCCCGCGCAGCGGGAGCTGGTCGCGCGGGCGCGCGCGGTGCTTGCGCTGCAGCAGGAGATGGCGGAGCTGGTTCGGCTCGGCGCCTATCGCGCCGGGACGGATGCGGCCGTGGACACGGCGCTGCGGATTGCGCCGCGCATCGAGGCGCTGCTGCGCCAGGGAAGGGGCGAGGCGACGCCGCAGGACGCGGCCTTCGCGCAGCTCGCGGAGGCGCTGGCCGATGCCGGCGCGTGATCCCCTCGCGGTGCTGGCGCGGCTCCGGCGGCTGGAAGTGGCCGGGGCGCGGCGGGTTATGGCGGCGCGACAGTCGGATCTGGCCGCCGCATCGGCGGGGGAGGCGGCCGCGCGCGATGCCGTTGCGGCAGAGCTGTCCGGGGCGCCCGCCGACTACGCCGCTTTCCTGCCGCGGGCGCGCGCGGCGCGCGACGATGCCGTGGCGGCGACGGCGCGCGCCGAGGCCGCCGCCGAACTCGCGCGTGCGGAGCTCGTGGGCGCCCGCGTCCAGGCGCGCGTCGTGGAGGCGCTGATGGCGCGCCGTGCGGACGCGGCGCGCGCGGAGGCGGAGCGGCGCGACCAGGCGCGGCTGGACGATTGGCGCCCCGCCGCGCCCTGAGCGGCTATTCGGCCGCCGGGTTCAGCACGCCGCGGCGGATCTGGTCGAGCTCGATGCTCTCGAACAGGGCGCGGAAATTGCCTTCGCCGAAGCCCTGGTCGCCCTTGCGCTGGATCAGCTCGAAGAAGATCGGGCCGATCACCGTGCCGGTGAAGATCTGCAGCAGCCGCCCGCCCTCCGGCGTCGGCGCGCCATCGGTCAGGATGCGGTTCTTCGCGAGACGCGCGACTTCCTCCGGCGCGAGGTCCGGCATGCGCTTCGGCAGCAGCTCGTAGTAGGTGTCGGGCGTGTCCATGAACGCCACGCCCGAGGCGCGCATCGCCTCCACACTCGCAAAAATGTCGGTGGTCCCGAGGGCGACGTGCTGGATGCCCTCGCCGCGATAGGCGCGCAAATACTCCTCGATCTGGCTCTTGTCGTCGCTGCTCTCGTTGATCGGGATGCGGATCTGGCCGCAGGGCGAGGTCAGCGCGCGGGACTTAAGGCCGGTGAGCTTCCCTTCGATGTCGAAGTAGCGGATCTCGCGGAAGTTGAAGAGCTTCTCGTAGAACTGCCACCACACATCCATCCGGCCGCGATGCACGTTGTGCGTCAGGTGGTCGATCACGGTCAGGCCATTGCCCGTGGGCTTCGGGTCGCGCACGCCCGTCCAGCGGAAGTCCACGTCGTAGATGCTGCCGTTCTCGCCGTAGCGGTCCACGAAGTAGAGCAGGCTGCCGCCGATGCCCTCGATCGCCGGTATGTTCAGCTCCATCGGGCCGACCCGGCCGGTGACCGGCTTTGCGCCGAGGGCGATGGCGCGATTGTAGGCCTGCGCGGCATCGGCCACGCGGAACGCCATGGCGCAGGCGGAGGGGCCGTGCACGCGCTGGAAGGACTGCGCGAAGCTCTCGGGCTCGGCGTTCAGGATGAAGTTGATGTCGCCCTGGCGCCACAGCGTCACGCGCTTGGAGCGGTGCTGCGCGACCGCGGCGAAGCCGAGCTGGGTGAACAGCGATTCGAGATAGGGGATGTCGGGGCCGGTGAACTCGACGAATTCGAATCCGTCGGTGCCCATCGGGTTGATGTCGCTGATGGTGCCGGCGACGGCAGTGCGGTCGGGCGGGATGTCCATGGACGCGTTCCTTCCTGCGGCAGGAGGAGGAGTAGCGCGGCTGCCGGAGCGAGTTTCGGCAATCTTCACGCTTTTCCTGGCTGACAGCACAGGAATTCGCTAAGAAAGATCATGTCCAAGGCAAATTCCGCTCCGGAACTGGATGCCGCCGACCGGCGCATCCTGCGCGTCCTGCAGCGCGACGGCCGCATCGCGGTGACGCAGCTTGCGGAGGAGGTCGGACTCTCGGCCACACCCTGCCTGCGGCGCATCCGGCGGCTGGAGGAGGCGGGCGTGATCGCCCGCTACGCCGCGCTGGTGGACCCGAAGCGCGTGGGCCTGCCGATCCAGGCCTTCGTGCAGGTGGCGCTGTCGTCGCATGCCGAGGAGGTGGCGGAGGCCTTCCACAAGGCGATCGCCGCGCGGGAGGAGGTGCTGGCCGCCTGGGCGATGAGCGGCGACATGGACTACCTGCTGCATGTCGTCGCGGCGGATTTCGACGCCTATGCGGAGTTCGCGCTGAAGGCGTTGCTGCGCATGCCCGGCGTGAAGGAGACGCGGAGCAGCTTCGTGCTGACGGCGCTCAAGCCGCCGGGCGCGGTGCCGGTGTAACCACCCGCCGATCCGCGGCGAATGTGAGAGCTTCGGACGGAAGGGGCGCGATGCGGGACCAGGAGGAGGGCGTGCGGCCCGTCGTGACGGGCGATCTTCCCGCGCTGCGCGCGGTGATCGCCGCGACCGGACTGTTTCCGGCCGAGATGCTGGAGGGCATGGCTGCCCCGTTCCTGGCCGGCGAGGCGGAGGAGGTGTGGCTGACCGCGGCCGGCGGCGCCGCGGTCGCCTATGTGGCGCCGGAGCGGATGACGCAGGGAAGCTGGAACCTTCTGCTGATCGCCGTGCATCCGGGCCACCAGCGGCGCGGTCTCGGCGCCGCGCTCGTCGCGGCGGTGGAGGCCGAGGTCATCGCGCGGGGCGGCCGCCTGCTGCTGGTCGAGACGTCGAGCCTGCCGGACTTCGACGGCACGCGCGCCTTCTATCGGCGGCAGGGATACGAGCAGGAGGCGCGGATCCGCGACTTCTACCAGGCCGGCGAGGACAAGGTCGTCTTCCGCAAGCTGCTGCGCGCGGACTGATCGCCCTCAGGCATTCCGCGCCAGCACGCCCCGCGCCGCCGCCACCCCCGTCGCGAAGCAGGCCTGCAGCAGGTAGCCGCCGGTCGGCGCTTCCCAGTCCAGCATTTCGCCGGCGGCGAAGATTCCGGGGTGTCTGCGCAGCATGAAGCGGTCGTCGAACTCGGACCAGGCGATGCCGCCGGCAGAGGAGATGGCGCGCTGGAGGCCGGCCATGCCACGTGTCGTCAGCGGCAGCGCCTTGACCAGCGTGGCGAGGTCCTCGCTTGCGCCGGCATGCCGCGCCTCGTGGATCAGCGCGATGGCGACGGGCGGCAAGGCCAGGGCCTTGCGCAGCGCGGTGCTGACCGTCTCCCCGCGGCCGCGCGTGGCGAGCTTCGCGCGCACTGCCTCCATCGTCATGTCGGGGCGCAGGTCCAGCGTGAGGAGCGCTTCGCCGTCCCGTGCGATGGCCTCGCGGATCGGGGCGGAGAGCGCATAGACCGCGCCGCCTTCGAGGCCACTTGCGGTCAGCATCGCCTCGCCGCGGATCGTCGTGTCCTGATGCGTGATCGCGATGCGCTTCAGCGGCGTGCCAGCCAGCCGCGCGAGCTTGTCCGACCAGGGGAGGACCACGCCGGCATTGGTGGGCGCGAAGGGCGTGATCGAAACATCCGGCAGCAGCGCAGTCCAGCCGCCATCGGAGCCGAGCCGCGGCCAGGAGGCGCCGCCGCAGGCGAGCAGCACGGCATCGGCCGGCTGCACCGTCTCGCCCTCCGGCGTGCCGAAGCGGAGCGGCGAGAGTCCGATGCAGCGGTGCCGCGTGCGGATCTCCACGCCGAGGGTGGCGAGCCGTCGCAGCCAGGCGCGCAGCAGCGGCGAGGCCTTCAGCGGCTTGGGGAAGACACGGCCCGAACTGCCGACGAAAGTCTCGATGCCGAGGCCCTCGCACCAGGCGATCAGCGCCGAAGGAGGGAAGGCGCGCACCGCGTCCAGCAGCAGCGGCGCCTGCGGACGGTAGCGCGCGAGGAAGGCGTCCAGCGGCTCGGAATGCGTCAGGTTGAGCCCGCCACGCCCCGCCATCAGGAATTTGCGGGCCGCCGAGGGCATGGACTCGAACACGGTTACCGCGCAGCCCGCCTGCGCAAGGATTTCGGCGGCGATCAGCCCGGCGGGGCCTGCGCCGATGACGGCAATATGGGGCATGGCGGCTTTCTGCGCCCGCCCGGCCGCGATATCCAGACGGCATGGATGCGATCCTCGTCACCGGCGGCGCCGGCTTCGTCGGCCTCAACGTCGTGGAGGCGCTGCTCGCCCGCGGCGAGCATGTGGTCGTCTTCGGGCGGGAGGCGGCGCTGCCCGATCCGGCGCCCGCGCGCTTCGCCGCGCTGCCCGGCAGCATCGAGGTGATCCAGGGCGATGTCACCGACCACGCCGCACTGCGCGACGTCTTCAGCGCGCGCCGCATCGGCGCCGTCTTCCCCTTCGCCGCGATCACCGCCGGGCCGCAGCGCGAGGCCGCCGACCCGCAGCGCATCCTGGATGTGAACCTTGGCGGCGTGATCGCCACGCTGCAGGCCGCGCGCGACGCCGGCACGGTGCGGCGTGTTGTGCTGCCCTCCTCCGCCGCGGTCTATGGCGAGAGCGCCTACGCCTTCCAGGTGCTGGACGAGGCGACGACGCCGCCGGTGCCGATCAGCCTCTATGGCGTGACGAAATACGCGGTGGAGCGTGCGGGACTGCGGCTCGCCGGGCTCTTCGGGCTGGATGCCGTGGCGGCGCGGATCGGCGCCACCTTCGGACCGTGGGAGCGCGACACGGGGCTGCGCGACACGCTCAGCCTGCACCTCGCCTTCGCGGAGGCGGCGCGGCGCGGGGAGGCCGCGGTGCTGCCGCCGGCGCCGCTGCCGGCTTACGACTGGGTGTATGTGCGCGACCTGGCGGCGGGGCTGCTCGCGCTGCTGGATGCGAAGGATCCGCCACATCGCGTGGTGAATCTGGCCAGCGGCGAGGATTGGGCTCCGCATTACGCAGCCTGCCTGGATGTGCTGGCCGCCCGGTTCCCCGGCTTCCGCTGGCGCCATGCCGAACCCGGCGAGGCGCCGGGCCTGCGCTGGAACGAAAGCCGGCCGCGCGGCGTGATGGCGGTTGCGCGGGCGGCGGACTTTGGCTGGCGCCCGCGTTTCGATCCCGCCTCGGCCACCGCGGATTACGCGGGGTGGTTGGCAAACGGGGATCAGGGATTACGCTAGGACCATCGCTGCCCCTTCCGAGGGGTCTCCGCCCCCACCCCGGCCCTCCCCCGCACGCGGGGGAGGGGGAGAGAGACCGATGCCCGACACGCTTGCCTTCGATCCTTCGCGCCTGAAGTTCGGCATCGGCCAGCCCGTGCCCCGCGCCGAGGACCCGACGCTGCTGACCGGCCGCGGCAACTACACCGACGACATCCAGCTTCCCGGCCAGGTCTGGGCCGTGATGGTGCGCAGCCCCTATGGCCACGGCGTGATCAAGGGCATCGGCACGGAGGCGGCGAAGGCGATGCCCGGCGTGCTCGGCGTCTGGACCGGGGCCGACCTGCCGAAATTCGGGCCGATGGTCTGCGGCATGCCGCTCAAGAACGCTGACGGCTCGGCCTTCAAATCCACGCAGCGCCAGCCCCTGGCCACCGACAAGGTGCGCCATGTCGGTGATCCCGTGGCCTTCGTGGTGGCGGAGACCAAGGCGCAGGCCAAGGACGCGGCCGAGGCGGTGGAACTCGACATCGAGGCGCTCGACGCCGTGACCGATGCTTCGGCCGCCGCGGCGCCGGGCGCGCCGCTGCTCTATGACGAGCATCCGAACAATGTGGTGCTGGATTTCGCCGCGGGCGATTCCGCGAAGGTGACGGAGGCCTTCGCCAGGGCCGCGCATGTGACGAAGTTGTCCATCCGCAACAACCGCATCGTCGTCGCCGCGATGGAGCCGCGCAGCGCGATCGGCAGTGTGGAGGACGGGCGCTACGTGCTGCGCGTCGGCTGCCAGGGCGTGTTCGGGCTGCGCGCCTCGCTTGCCGGGCAGATGGGCGTGGAGACGAAGCAGGTGCGGGTGCTGACCGGCAATGTCGGCGGCAGCTTCGGCATGAAGGCCGGCCTCTATCCCGAATATCCCTGCCTGCTGCATGCCGCGAAGCAGCTCGGCCGCCCGGTGAAGTGGACCGATGAGCGCACCGGCTCCTTTCTGTCGGACGCGCATGGCCGCGACCACGAGGTGGAGGCGGAGCTTGCCCTGGACGCTGAGGGAAAATTCCTCGCGGTGCGACTGGTGAGCTACGCCAATATGGGTGCCTGGCTCTCCGCCGTCTCGCCGCTGATGGGCACGGGCAACTTCTTCAAGAACGTGCAGTCCAACTATGCGACGCCGGCGATCGAGGTGCGCACCAAATGCGTGCTGACGAACACCGTCCCGATCAGCGCCTATCGCGGCGCGGGCCGCCCCGAGGGCAACTACTTCATGGAGCGGCTGATCGAGCAGGCGGCGCTGGAGATGGGCAAGGATCCCGTCGCGCTACGCAAGCTGAACCACATCCGGCCGGACCAGTTCCCGTATTCCGCTGCCTCCGGCTCGGTCTATGACGGCGGCGCGTTCAGCGCGCTGCTGGAGAAGACGATGGAGGCCTCGGACGCCGCGGGCTATCCGGCGCGGCTGGCGGCGAGCAAGGCGCAGGGGCTGCTGCGCGGGCGTGGGATCGGCAACTTCCTCGAGTGCACCGCGCCGCCCACCAAGGAACAGGGTGGCATTCGCTTCGAGAAGGACGGCACCGTCACCATCATCACCGGCACGCTCGACTATGGGCAGGGCCATTGGAGCGCCTTCGCGCAGGTGCTGCACCAGTCGCTCGGCGTGCCCTTCGCGCAGGTGCGGCTGCTGCAGGGCGATTCGGACGAGCTGATCGCCGGCGGCGGCACCGGCGGGTCGAAGTCCATCATGGCCTCCGGCGCCGCGATCGCGGAGGCGAGCGAGAAGGTGATCGAGAAGGGCAAGGCCGCCGCCGCCTGGGCGCTGGAAGCCGCCGTCTCGGACATCGAGTTCGAGGCGCATGCCGGGCCGGAGGCCAGCGGGCGCTTCACCATCGCCGGCACCGACCGCGCGATCGGAATCATGGAACTCGCCGCAAAGCTGCGCGCCACGCCGCAGAAGCCGGAGGGCGTGCCCGAAAACCTGGACGTGACGCATGTCTTCGACCAGGCGCCGATGGCCTATCCGAACGGGTGCCATGTCTGCGAGGTCGAGGTGGACCCGGAGACGGGCGTGGTGCGGATCGACCGCTACCTGGCGGTGAACGACTTCGGCGTGCAGGTGAACCCGCTGCTGGTCGCGGGCCAGGCGCATGGCGGCATCGCGCAGGGTGTCGGCCAGGCGCTGCTGGAGCACGTCGTCTTCAGTGAGGACGGGCAGCTCGTCTCGGGGAGCTACATGGACTACGCGCTGCCGCGCGCGGGCGACCTGCCTTCCATCACGACGGAAAGCCACTCCATCCCGTGCAAGACCAATCCCCTCGGCGCGAAGGGCTGCGGCGAGGCGGGCTGCGCGGGGTCGCTGCCGGCGGTGATGAATGCGCTGGTGGATGCGCTGAAGCCGCTCGGCATCACGCATATCGACATGCCCGCGACGCCGGAGCGCGTCTGGGCGGCGATCCAGGACGCGAAGGCGTAGGATCGTTCGAAAGCCCTCTCCCCCCTCAGGGGGGGTTCAACGCCGAAGGCGTTGGACGGTGGGTGAGGGGGGCGAGCAAGTCCCGAAGCTGCCCCAGCCAACCTATTCCGTCCGCCGTTGCCCCCAGCGGGCGATACTCCGCCGCGAACCAGTCCGCGTAGCCCGCGCGGTCCAGCGCGGCGACGGCCGCGGCGAAGTCGATTGCGCCGCTGAACGGCTCGTGCCGGCCGGGCGTGTCCGCGAACTGCACATGCGCGATTCGCGCGCCGGCCCGAGCGATGGCAGCCGGCAGGTCAGGCTCGGTTCGCGCCATGTGGTACAGGTCGAACTGCAGGCCGGCGTTCGGATGCGCCGCGTCGTCCAGCACGCGCAGCGCGGCGTCGAGGCTGTCCAGGAAGAAGCCCGGCACGTCGAAGGGGTTCACCGGCTCCACCAGCACGCGGATGCCGAAGGGTGCGAAGGCCTCGGCGGCGTGGCGCAGGTTCTCGACCAGCGTCGCATGGCAGACGGCGCGGTCCGCCTGGGCGCCTGGGCGGCCGGAGAGGATGTTCACCCGCTGCACGCCGAGCGCCCGCGCATAGGGGATGCAGCGTTGCACGGCGGCCCGGAACTCCGCGCGGCGGTCGGGCAGGGCGCCGAGTCCGACATCGCCGCCCGCGATGTCGCCAGCCGGGATGTTGATCAGCACGACGGGCATCCCGGCCGCCTGCGCCGCCTGCGCCAGTGTCGAGGCGTCGTGGTCGTACGGGAACTGGATCTCCACCCCCTCGAAGCCCGCCCCGGCCGCCGCGGCGAAGCGCGCCGGCAACGGCAGGTCGGCGAATAGAAGAGAAATGTTGGCGGCGATCCGCATCGGCGTTCCCGGGGCTGAGGCGCGGCGGAATCCCGCCCCGGGGGCGATTTTGCCGCCGCGCGAAGTGATCTAGTCTCCGCCAGGATCGGGCATTCCGGGGGAGGCAGTCGAGTGGCGGGGCAGGGCAGGCCGTTGCGGTCGCGCATCACGACGGACGGGCTGGACCGCACGCCGCACCGCGCCTTTCTGCGCGCCATGGGGCTGGACGACGCGGCCATCGCGAAGCCGATGGTCGGCGTGGTCTCGATGAAGGGCGAGACGACCCCCTGCAACATGAGCCATGGCTGGCAGGCCGAGGCGGCGCGTCAGGGCATCGCGGAGGCCGGCGGCACGCCGCGCGAGTTCACCACCATCTCCGCCTCCGACGGGCTCGGCATGGCGCATGAGGGAATGAAGTTCTCGCTCGTCTCGCGCGAGGTGATCGCGGATTCGATCGAGGTGGTGGTGCACAACCACGCCTATGACGGGCTGGTCGGCTTCGGCGGCTGCGACAAGACGCTGCCGGGCGTGCTGATGGCGATGGTGCGCTGCGATGTGCCATCCGTTTTCGTCTATGGCGGCAGCGCGCTGCCGGGCACCTGGCGGGGGAAGAAGGTTTCCGTGCTGGATGCCTATGAGGGCGTCGGCGCGGTGATGGCCGGCACGATGACCGAGGAAGAGCTGCGCGCGCTGGAACTGGCCTGCAAGCCGACGGTCGGCGCCTGCGCGGGGCAGTTCACGGCGAACACCATGGCGATGGTGGCGGAGGCGATCGGCCTCGGCCTGCCCGGCAGCGCCACCATGCCGGCCGTGTTCAGCGAGCGCGCCGCGCTCAGCCGCCGCGCCGGTGCGCTGGTGATGGCGATGATCGCGGGCGGGGGACCGACGCCGCGGCAGATCGTCACGCGCAAGGCCATCGAGAATGGCTGCGCGATCGTCGCGGCGACCGGCGGGTCCACCAACGCCGCGATGCATCTCTGCGCCATCGCCAACGAGGCCGGCATCCGCTTCACCATGGACGACGCGGCGGTGGTGATGCAGCGCACGCCGCTGATCGGCAACCTGCGCCCCGGCGGCGCCTATCACGCGGCGGAGCTGCACGAGGTCGGCGGCGCGGCCGTGGTGATCCGCGCGCTGATCGAGAGCGGCCATCTGCATGGCGACATCCTGACCGTGACCGGCCGCACGCTGGCCGAGACCTATGCCGATGCGGCCGCGCCGGATGGCGAGGTGATCCGCCCCGTCGCGCGCGCCATCCTGCCGACCGGCGGCGTGGTGGTGCTGAAGGGCAATCTCTGTCCCGATGGTGCGCTGCTGAAGGTGGCGGGGCTGAAAAGCCAGGTCTTCGAAGGACCGGCGCGGGTGTTCGACAGCGAGGGCGAGGCCGTGGCCTGCGTCGCGGCGCGCGCCTACAAGCCCGGCGAGGTGCTGATCGTGCGCTACGAAGGCCCGGTCGGCGGGCCCGGCATGCAGGAGATGCTGGGCCTCACCGCGCTGATCTACGGCCAGGGCATGGGCGAGCAGGTGGCGCTGCTGACGGATGGGCGCTTCTCCGGCGCGACGCGCGGCATGTGCATCGGCTATGCCGCGCCGGAAGCCGCCGTGGGCGGGCCGCTGGCGCTGGTGCGCGACGGCGACGTGATCCGCATCGACGGCAACGCGGGCAGCATCACGCTGGCGGCGGATGCGGCGGAGCTGGAAGCGCGTCGCGCCGCCTGGCAGCCGCGCGCCACGCCGCATGTCTCCGGCGCGCTGGCGAAATACGCGAAGCTGGTCGGCCAGGCGAATGAGGGCGCGGTGACGCACCAGGGCGGCGGCCGCTTCCCGGACGGGCGCGGCGTGCGATGAGCGGGATGCTCGGCTTCGTCGGCATGGGGCTCATGGGCCTGCCCATGGCGAAGCGCCTGCTCGCCGCAGGGCATCGCGTGAAGGTCTGGAACCGCACGGCGCAGAAATGCGCGCCGGCGGCGGAAGCGGGCGCGGTGCTGGCGGCGAGCGCCGCTGACTGCGCGCGCGACGCGCCGGTGGTGTTCATGTC
Organism: Falsiroseomonas bella; assembly: GCF_003173615.1. Classification (GTDB taxonomy): domain Bacteria; phylum Pseudomonadota; class Alphaproteobacteria; order Acetobacterales; family Acetobacteraceae; genus Falsiroseomonas; species Falsiroseomonas bella. The sequence continues at coordinate 325,665 of NZ_QGNA01000004.1, forward strand.
CCTGACCGATACGAAGGCAGTTGAGGCCGCGGTGTTCGGGCCTGGCGGCATCGCGGACGGCATCCCGCGCGACGCGGTGCTGGTGGATTTCTCGTCCATGGCGCCCGAGGCGACGCGCGCCTTCGCGTCGCGCCTGCTGGCGGAGCGCGGCGCGCATTGGCTGGATGCGCCGGTTTCCGGCGGCGTGCCTGGCGCGGAAGCGGGCACGCTGGCGGTGATGGCGGGCGGCGACGCGGCGGCCTTCGCGCGCGCAGAGCCTTTCGTGCGCGCCATGGCGCAGCGCTTCACGCTGATGGGGCCATCCGGCGCGGGGCAGACGACGAAGCTCTGCAACCAGGTGATCGTGGGATCCCTGATGTGCGTGCTGGCGGAAGCGACGCGGCTGGCGACCAACGCGGGCATCGAGGCCGCGCGCCTGCCGGAGGCGCTCGCCGGCGGCTGGGCGGATTCCAAGCCGATGCAGATCTGCGTGCCGCGGATGGTGGCGGGCACCTACGACCCACCGCTCGGCCACGCCTACACCATGCTGAAGGACCTCGACACGGCGCGCGCACTGGCAGTGCAGAAGGGCAGCCCGCTGCCCCTCGCCGGCCTCGCCGCCGAGACTTTTCGCACGTTGATCGCGCGCGAGGGTGAGGAAGCCGACGCGCTGCGCATCTTCGCGCTGACCGAACCACAGAAAGGGAGAAGCGGGACATGACGACACGCAGGATGCTGATGGCGGGGACGGCGGCGGTGCTCGCCACCCCCGCGCTGGTCGGCCGCGCCGCGGCGCAGACGCGCACCATCCGCGTCGGCAATTGGCTGCCGGCGCATCACCTGATCCCCCGCGGCATCATCGAGCCCTGGGCGCGCGCTATCGAGGCGGAGAGCAACGGCTCGCTCAAGTTCGAGATCATGCCCAGCGCGCTCGGCCCGCCGCCGCAGACCTTCGACCTGCTGCTCGATGGCGCCTTCGACGTCGGCTACGGCGTCTCCGGCCACAATCCCGGCCGCTTCACCATGACGCAGGTGATGGACCTGCCCTTCATGTCGCCCGATCCTTGGGCCGGCGCGGCGGCGTCCTGGCTGACCTACCAGCGCTACGGCGGCCGCTACAACGAGCATCGCGGCGCGCATGTGGCGGGCCTCTTCGTGCATTCCGTGCCGGCGCTGCACTGGCGCGGCGAACCGATCACGAAGCTCGAGGACATGCAGGGCCGCCGCGTGCGCGTGGGCGGCAACGTGACGGGGCGGATCATCACGGCGCTCGGCGGCACGCCAGTGCAGCTGCCGCCGACCGAGGCGCAGCAGGCGATGGCGCGTGGGGTGGCGGACGGCATCACCTTCCCGATCGAATCCATCGCCTTCTTCAACATCACGCCGGTAATCCGCTCCACCACGCTGATCCCTGGCGGGCTCTACACCGACACCTTCTGGATCGCCTTCAACGAGCGGACCTGGCAGGGGCTGACGGATGCGCAGCGCGCCGCGGTGAACAAGCATTCCGGCATCGCCATCGCGCTGCAGTCCGGCTGGGCCTGGACCATGGGCGATCGTGTCGGCCAGCAGGGGCTGGAGGCGCGCAACGTCGCCTTCAACACGCTGGCCGAGGCCGAGATTGCGCGCGCCAAGGAGCGGCTGAAGGTGCTGGAGACCGAATGGCTGGCGGAGGCTCAGAAGCGCAATCTGCCGGGCCAGGAGATCCTTGACTACGCCCGCACCATGGCGCGGCTCTACACCGCGGAGCGGCGGGTGAACGTGCGTTGATCTGGACCGACCGCCTGTTTGCGCTGCTCGGTCTCTGCGCGGGCGTGCTGGCGGCGGCGATGATGGTCGTCACCACGGTGGATGTCGGCGGCCGGTATTTCTTCAACCGGCCGCTGCACGGCGCCTTCGAGGCGACCGAGGTGATGATGGGGCTGATGGTCTTCCTCGCGCTGCCGCTGGCCACGCGGCGGCGCGAGCACATCACGGTGACGCTGTTCGACCACCTGCTGCCGGAATGGGTGAAGCGCGCGGCCGGGCTGCTGTTCGGCGTGGTCTGCGCCGGCGTGTGCGGGCTGCTGGCGTGGCGGCTCGGCCTGTACGGGGAGCGCCTGTTGCGCGTGGGCGAGGTGACGCTGGAGCTCGGAATTCCGCGCGGCGGCGTGGCGACGGCGATGTCCTGGCTGCTGTGGGTGGCGGCCGCCGCCTTCGTGCTGGACGGCATCGCCGCGCTGCGCGGCCGACCGGGTGCGCAGGCGGGCGCCTGATGGAAGTCTGGGAGAGCGCGGGCCTCGCCTTCGCGGCACTGTTCGGGCTGATGATGCTCGGACTGCCGATCGCCTTCGCGATGCTGGCGGTGGGCACGGCCGGGCTGTGGCTGCATGTGGGCGAACGCGCGGCCTTCGGCATCATCGGCCAGATCCCGTTCACGGCGACGATGTCCTACGAACTGTCCGTCGTGCCGATGTTCCTGCTGATGGGCGCCTTCGTGACGCGCGCCGGCATGTCGGAGGATCTCTATCGCCTCTGCCACGGCTTCCTCGGCCATCGGCGCGGCGGGCTGGCCATGGCGACTGTCGCAGCCTGCGGCGGCTTCGCGGCGGTCTCCGGTTCCTCCATCGCCACGGCGGCGACGATGGCGAAGGTTGCGATGCCGGAGATGCGGCGCTATCGCTACAGCGACGGGCTGGCCGCTGCCTCCATCGCGGCAGGGGGCACACTCGGCATCCTGATCCCGCCCTCCGTCATCATGGTGCTGTACGGCATCGCGACGGGCACGGATATCGGCCAGCTCTTCATCGCCGGCATCGCGCCGGGCATTGTCGCGATCCTGTTCTACCTGCTCGCCGTCGCCTTCGTGGTGCGGCGCAATCCGGCGGCGGGGCCCGCTGCCGATGCGGTGCCGATGCAGGAGCGCTTCGCGCGGCTGCTGACCATCGGCCCGGTGCTGGCGCTGTTCGTGCTGATCATCGGCGGCATCTATGCCGGCGTCTTCACGCCGACCGAGGCGGCGGGCGTCGGGGCGGCCGGCGCGCTGCTGTTCGCGCTGTGGCGACGCAGCCTGACGCCGCGTGCCTTCCTCTCCTGCCTGCTGGAGACGGTGCGCACCACGGCGAGCCTGTTCGTGGTGCTGATCGGCGCGCTGGTCTTCTCCAACTTCATGAACCTGATCGGCCTGCCGCGCGCGCTGGAGGAGCTGGTGACGGGCGCCGGACTGTCGCCGCTTGCGGTGATCCTGCTGATCTTCGCGATCTACCTCGTGCTGGGCTGCTTCATGGAGAGCCTTTCCATGATCCTGCTGACGGTGCCGGTGCTGTTCCCGGTGGTCAGCGCGCTCGGCTTCGATCCGGTGTGGTTCGGCATCTTCGTGGTGATGGCGACCGAGCTCAGCCTGATCACGCCGCCGCTGGGGCTGAACCTGTTCGTGATCCAGGGCGTGATCCGGGACGTGAAGCTCGGCACGATCTATCGCGGCATCGTGCCCTTCGTGGTGGCGGACATCGCGCGCGTACTGCTGATCATCGCGCTGCCCGGACTGGTGCTGTTCCTGCCGCGGCTGATGGCGGGCTGATGCGCCGCGCGCTGGTCACCGCCGCCGCATGCGGGATCGGGCTGGCCGTGGTTCGGGCGCTGCGCGATGCGGGCTGGGCTGTGGTGCTCTCCGACCTGCCGGGCGGCGAGGGCGCGGCGCGCGCGGCGGAATGCGGCGCCGATTGGGTACCGTGCGACCTGCGCAATCCGGCGCAGATCGCGGCGCTGGCCGAGGCGGCGGGCGACGTGTTCCTGCTGGTCAACAACGGCGGCATCGCCGGCCCGACCCTGCCCGTAACGGACATGCCGCCGGAGGACTGGGCGGAGGTGATGGCGGTGAACCTCACCGCGCCCTTCCTGCTCTCGCGCGCGATCCTGCCGCGCATGGCGGCGCGCGGCGAGGGCGTGATCGTCAACATGGCATCCGTCGCCGCGCGCATCGGGCATCCGGGACGCAGCCCGTATGTCGCGTCGAAATGGGGCCTGCTTGGCTTCACGGCGACGCTCGCGCGGGAGGTCGGCGCGCAAGGCATCCGCGTGAACGCGATCCTGCCGGGATCGGTGCGCGGCGAGCGCATCGCGCGCGTGCTCTCCGCCTATGCCGAGGCGAATGCGCTGGCGCCGGAAGAGGCCGAGGCGCGCTACCTGGCGCGCCAGGCGACGGGCCGCTTCGTGGAGCCGGAGGAGATCGCGGGAACAGTGCTGTTCCTCGCCTCCGACGCCGCGCGGTCCATCACTGGCCAGTTCATCGGCGTGGATGGCGGCTTCCAGTAGCCGCTACTTCTGTTCGTTCGTCGTCTCGCCCTGCGGCACCCAACCCTTGCCCTCGCGCATCTCCTGCATGGCGCGACAGAAACCCTCGAAGGCGGGCATGCCTGCGGGCAGTCCGGCGAGGAAGGCGGCCTCCACCACCTCCTCGAAGGTCGCACCGTATTGCATCGCGCGCTTCGACGCCCATTCGATGCCCTCGCGGTCGCCCTTCACCGCGGTGGTGATGCCGACCATCACGAGGAAGCGCGTCTTCAGGTCCAGCGCGCGGCCTTCCGCGGGACCGAAGATGACGTGGCTGGCGAGCTCGCCATAGCGGCGCAGGAATTCCGGGTTGCACTCCGCCAGCATCTCGTGCAGCGGCAGGGTGTAGCCGCGGACCGCGCGGATCTTCGCGAGTTCCGCCTCTCCTTCGGGTGTCATCGGCATGGCGCGGTACGCTCCTTCAGGTGGGAATGCGGTTGCCGCCATCGGCCATGCGAAGGCACGCGGCGCGGTGCGTTGCCTCCGCGCCCGGCACGGCCTCGAGCGGCGGCGCTGTCTCGCGGCAGCGCGGCAGGGCCACGGGGCAGCGGCTGGAAAAAAAGCAGCCGGGAGGCAGGTTGATGGGGCTCGGGATCTCGCCGGTCAGCACATGGCGCGCCAGATGCGCGCTGGGGTCGGCGGGCAAATGCGCACTCATCAGCGCCTGTGTGTAGGGATGCGCGGGACGGTCGAAGATCTCGGCCGCCGGCGCTTCCTCCACGACGCGGCCGAGATACATCACCATCACGCGGTCCGCCATCAGCCGCAGCGTGCCGAGGTCGTGCGTGATGAACAGCATCGCCGCACCCGTCTCCTCCTTCAGCTCCGCCAGCAGGTCCAGGATGCCGGCGCGCACGGAGAGGTCGAGCGAGGAGGTCGGCTCGTCCAGCACGATCAGCTTCGGCCGCGTGGCGATGGCGCGCGCGATGCAGACGCGCTGCTGCTGCCCGCCGGAGAGCTCGCCCGGATAGCGATCGAGCATCGCGGAGGGGAGGCGCACGCGCAGCCCCAGCCGTTCGGCCTCCGCGCGGCGCTCCGCCGAGGAAAGCGGCGTGTGGAGCGCCAGCAGCTCCTCAATCAGGCTGCGCGCGGTCATGCGCGGATTCAGCGCGCTCCAGGGGTCCTGGAAGACCATCTGCATGCCGGCGCGCAGCTTGCGGCACCGCGCCTCGGACCAGTCGGTGATGTCGTGGCCGTCGAACACCACGCGGCCCGCGCTCGGCGCGATGAGGCGCAGCACGCATCGGCCGAGGGTGGACTTGCCGGAACCGCTCTCGCCCACCAAGCCGAGTGTCTCGCCGGCAGCGAGGGAGAAGGAGACATCGTTCACGGCAGTCAGCACACCGCCGGGCACGGGAAAGCGCTTGGAGAGGTTGCGCACCTCCAGCACCGGCGGGGTCATGCTGCGATCGTCCCGGCGAAGTGGCAGCGCGCGGCATGGCCGCCCTGCAGCGCGACATCGGGGGGCGGTGTCGCGCAGCGTGCTTCGGCGCGCGGACAACGGTCGCGATACAGGCAGCCTTCCGGCAATGCGTAGAGATTGGGCGGCGAGCCGGAAGGGCGCCGCGCCCGCAGTTGCAATCGCTCCGGCGTCGCGGCGATCAGCGCCTGTGTGTAGGGATGCGCGGGCGCGGCGAAGATCGGGCCGACCGGCCCGTGCTCCACCACCTGGCCGGCGAACATCACCGCCGCCTCGTCGCAGTAATGCGCGACCACCCCGAGGTCATGCGTGATGATCACGGCGCCGATGCCGCGCGCGCGGGCGAGCCCGCGCAGCAGGTCCAGGATCTGCGCCTGCACCGTCACGTCGAGGCCCGTGGTCGGCTCGTCCGCCACCAGCAGCGTCGGCTCGTTCACCAGCGCCAGCGCGATCAGCACGCGCTGCGCCATGCCGCCGGAAAGCTCATGCGGCCACGCGCGCAGGCGGCGCTCCGGATCGGGGATGCCGACCGCGGCCAGCATCTCCGCCGCGCGCGCCTGCGCGGCCGCTTCCGACAGGCCGGGCCGGTGCGCGCGCTGCACGCGGGCAAGCTGCGCGCCGATGCGCGCGAGCGGATCGAGCGAGGTCTTGGGCGATTGCACGACAAGCCCGATGCGTGCGCCGCGTAGGGCGTTCAATTCGTTCGGAGGCAGGGCGAGCAGGTCGCGCCCCTCGAACAGCGCCTGCCCGGCGACGACGCGCGCAGGCGGCTTCAGCAGGCCGAGGACCGAGAGCGCGGTGAGCGACTTGCCCGCGCCGGTTTCGCCGACGAGGCCGAGGATGCGGCCCGGCGCCAGGCTGAAGGAGACGCCGTTCAGCGCGCGTGCGACGCGCACGCGATTGTCCAGGTCCCGCGCGATGAAGTGGGTGTGGAGGTCACGCACCTCCAGCAGCGGTGTCACCGCGCGGCTGCCTTCCGGCGCGGATCCAGCAGGTCGGAGAGCCCGTCGCCCAGCATGTTGAGGCCGAGCACCATCAGGATCAGCGCCGTGCCCGGGAAGACGGCGACCCACCACTCGCCGGTCACCATGTATTCCGCGCCCTGGCGGATCATCGCGCCCCATTCCGGCGTCGGCGGCTGGATGCCCACGCCGAGGAAGGCGAGGGTGGCGCTGATCCGCACCGCCCAGGCGGCGCGCACCGCCGTCTGCGCCATTGCGCCGCGCAGGGCGTTCGGCAGGATGTGCCGGAACAGGATCCGGTGAGTCGGGTTGCCGGCCGCCACGGCCGATTCCACGAAGGTGCCGCCGCGCAGCGCCAGCACCTCTGCGCGCACCAGCCGCGCATAGACCGGGCTGTCCAGCAGCCCCAGCACCAGCACGACGTTCAGCAGCGATGGCCCCGCCGCGGCGACGACCGCCAGCGCCAGGATGATGGAGGGAAAGACGCGCAACGCATCGAAACCGCGCATCACGATCTCATCCGCCCAGCCACCGCGCCAGCCGGTCCAGAGGCCCACCGGCACCCCGACCAGCAGCCCCACAATGACTACCGGGATCGCGATGCCGAAGGCGTAGAGCGAGCCGTGGATCACGCGGCTCAGCACGTCCATGCCGTTGCCGTCCGTGCCAAACCACGCGCCGGCCTGCGGTGGCTGCAGCACGCGCGCGGCATTGGCGGCGACCGGGTCCTGCGGCGAGATCCACGGCGCGAAGACCGCCATGATGGCGAAGGCCAGGATGATCGCCGCGCCGATCGCGAGCGTGGGGGAGCGGCGCGCGATACCGGCCAGCCGCGCGGCGATGCGCACGGGCAGCGACGGTGCTGCGGGCGGGGCAAGCGCCAGGTCGCTCATGCGCGCGCAGCCGCCCTGGGTTCCAACAGCATCACGGCGAGGTCCACCACCAGGAAGACCAGCACCGAGAAGAGGGCGAGCATCAGCACATAGCCCTGCACCACCGCGAAATCGCCCTGGATGATGGCGGTGAGGCCGAACTGCCCGACGCCGCCCCAGGCGAAGACGTATTCGATCAGCGCCGTGGTGCCGATCAGCCCGGCGAGCTCGGTGCCGACGAAGGTGACCACCGGCACCATGCTGTTGCGCAGCACCATCCGCCGCATGTCCTGCGCCGGAAGACCCTGAGCGCGCGCATAGCGGACATAGTCGCTCGACAGCACCTCGAGCGCGATCGCGCGGGTCTGCTTGATGATCGGCGCGGCGGAGATGATGGCGATGCAGGCGACCGGCAGGACGAGTTGCGCCGCGGCGGAGCGCGCGGCCTCCATCCTGCCCTGCAGCAGCGCATCCCACATGTAGCTGCCGGTGATGCGATCCGGCGGGTCCACCATCAGGCTGATGCGGCCCATGCCGGGCGGCGCCCAGTCCAGCAGGTAGAAGAATACGAAGAGTGCCATCAGCGCGAGCCAGTAGGTCGGCGTGGAAAAGCCGAGCAGCGAGAGGAAGCGGCTGACCTGGTCGAAGGCGCCGTCGGGCTTCTGCGCAGCCTTCAGACCGACGGGGATGCCAACCAGCGCGCCGATGCCGACGCCGTAGAGCAGCAATTCCAGTGTGGCCGGCATGCGGTCCAGCAGCTCGGTCAGCACGGGGCGGTTGCTGATCCAGGACCGGCCGAGATCGCCCTGCAGCACATTGCCGAGCCAGACGGCAAACTGGGCCCAGAGCGGCTGGTCCAGCGCCAGCGTGGTGCGGACCATCTCGATCTCCGCGGCCGTGGCGGTTGGGCCGGCGAGCATCGCCACCGGGTCCTGCCCGCCCAGCCGCACCAGCATGAAGCAGAGGAAGGAGACGACGACCAGCAGCGGCACGAGCAGCAGTGCGCGGCGCGCGAGGAAGCGCCCGATCGCCGCCGCGCCCATGGATCAGCCGACCTTCAGGTCGACCCAGCGCTCATGCTCGTCCGGGTGCGGGACCCAGCCGGAGATGTTGGGCGCCATGGCTTCGAAGGTCTGCGGATAGACGGTGAGGATCCAGGGTGCGTCCTCCATCCAGATCCGCTGCGCCTCCTTCACCGCCTGGGTCTGCACCGCGCGATCCGGGCTTGTGGCCGCGCGCTGCACCAGCGCATCGAAGGCGGGGTTCGCGTATTTCGCGCGGTTCGACACGCCGGTGGAGCTTGCCATCAGCGCGAGGGCATAGACCGGATCGAGCACGATCGGCCCGTCCTCGAAGGTGAAGAGCGGCATGTCCTGCCGCGCCGGGGCGCCGCGGGCGCGCAGGTCCGATCCGGTGATGCGCTGCGGCTTGCAGGTGATGCCGACCGCCTTGAGCTGGTCCGCGATCTGCACCGCCATCGGCTCCTCCCACCACCAGATGTTGGAGAAGAGCAGTTCCACCTCGAAGCCGTTCGGGTGCCCGGCCTCCGCCAGCAGGGCTCGGGCGCGCTCCGGGTTGTGGTCATAGGCGAAGAAGGAGGGGTCGTAGTCGCGCACGATGGGCGGTACGATGCTGCGCGCGATCTCGCCGGTGCCGAGCATCACGCCCTGCTTGATCGCCTCCTTGTTGACCGCGAAGTTCATCGCGCGGCGCACGCGCACGTCGTCGAAGGGCTTCATCGCCGTGTTCATGCGGACGCTGGCCATGGCACGGCCCGCCTGGTCCTGCACCTTCACGCGGCGGTCGCGCTGCATGTCCAGCACCTGCTGCACCGTCGGCCGGTCGATCCACTGCACCTGGCCGCTGCGCAGCAGCGTCGTGCGCGACGCGCCGGAGGGCACGGCGCGATAGATCACCCGCTCGAAATGCGGTCGGCCGCGGAAGTAGTTCGGGTTGGAGACGAATTCCGCCTGCTCCCCGGGCCGGACGCTGCGCAGGTGATAGGCGCCGAAGCCCGCGGTGTTGTTCTCCATCCAGCGCAGGCCCCAGGGATCCTCGGCCGTCGCGTGCTTCTTCACCTCCGTGCTGTCGTAGATGCCGGGCACGTAGAGCGTCAGCGCGGCGAGCAGGATCGAGGAGGGCGCGCTGAGGGTGAACTCCACCTCCCGACGCGACAGCGCCTTCACGGCCGTGACGTTGGAGACACTGGCGATGAAGGCGCCGGTGCGGCGCTGCGCGAAGCTCTTCGCCCAGGACCATTCGACATCGGCGGCGGTGAGCTCGTTGCCGTAGGGGCTCTTCACGCCCTCGCGCAAGGTGAAGACATAGCGCAGTCCGTCATCGGACACCGTCCATTTCTCGGCGAGATGGCCTTCGATCTCGGACGGGTCCAGGTAGGTGCGGTCGCCGCGCTGCACGCGCCCGTAGCGCGTGAGGCCCTCATAGACCTGCACCACGGTCTCCTGCGTGCCGGGGCGCAGCGCGTCTCCGTCGAAGCCTTCCGGCGTGCCGGGGGCTGCGAGCAGCAGCGTGCGGCCGGCGCCCTGGGCCAGCGCGCCTTCGCTGGTCAGCTGCAGATAGGCCGGCAGGGCGAAGGCCCCGGCGCCGGCGAGCAAGACGTCCCTGCGCTTCATCGTTCCCGTCTCCCGCTTGCGGCCCGCGCTGCGCGCGATTGTCCGGACATCTACGGTTGCCTTCATGCGCCGCCGCGTCAAGACTGCGGCCAGAGGTGACGGATGCCGGACGGGCTGGCTGCGGGGATGGAACGATATCCGGCGGTGTTCCGTCCGCTCCGCATCGGCGGCGTCACGCTGCGTAACCGCATCCTTGTTCCTGCGCACACCACGAACTACGGCGAGGACAACCTGCCCTCCGACCGGCACCTGGCTTATCACCGCGCCCGCGCGGCGGGTGGTGCGGCGCTGATCATCTTCGAAGGCATCAGGGTGCACCGTTCCTCGCTCGGCCGGCGGCAGGGCGTGAACGGATACGAGCGCGCGGCGATCCCCCGTTTCGCGCGCATCGCGCAGGCGGTGCAGGCGGAAGGTGCCAGGCTGTTCGGCCAGGTGATCCATCTCGGACGCCACATCGACGGCAATTTCGCGCGCATGCCCGCCTGGTCGGCCTCCGCCGTGCCCTGGTCGCCCACCGCACCGCCGCCGCATCCGATGACGGAAGCGGAGATCGAACAAGTCATCGCCGCGCATGGCGAGGTGGCGGCCAACCTGGTCGAGGCCGGGCTGGACGGCATCGAGCTGACGATGGCGCATGGTCATCTGCTGCAGCAGTTCCTCTCGCCGGCGGTGAACCGGCGCAGCGATGCCTGGGGCGGTTCCGAGGAGAACCGCCTGCGCCTCGCGCTGGAATGCCTGCGCCGCGTGCGGGGCGTGGTGGGCGGCCGCGCGGCGGTAGGGTTGCGCGTCTCGGCCGACGAATTCCTCGAAGGCGGGCTGACGCTGCCGGACATGCAGCGCATCGTCGCGCGGCTCTGCGCCGAGGTGGCGGTGGACTTCGTGAACGTCAGCCACAGCGCCTATCACGGCAGCTACACGATCTCGACGCAGATGGCCGATATGGGCTTCGCGGCGGATGCGTTCCATCACCTGCCGCGCGGCATCGCATCCGCCTTGCGCGATTCGGGGCGCGACGTGCCGGTCTTCGCCGTGTGCCGCTTCCGCAGCGTGGCGGAGGCGGAGGCGATGCTGGCGGATGGTGCGATCGCGATGGTCGGCATGGCGCGGGCACACATCGCGGAGCCCGCGCTGGTGCGCCGCGCGGCCGAGGGGCGCGAGGAGGAGGGGCGCCCGTGCCTCTCCTGCAACCAGGGTTGCGCCGGCTTCCTGGCGCAGTCGCTGGCGATCACCTGCCTGGCGAATCCCCGCGCGGGTCGCGAGGCGGAGTGGCCGGAGCCGCCGCAGCCCGCGGCGCAGCGGAAGCGCATACTGGTGCTGGGCGGCGGCCCTGCCGGGATGGAAGCGGCAATCCAGGCGGCGCGTCGCGGGCATGAGGTGGAGCTGTGGGAGGCGCGAGAGGAACTCGGCGGGGCGCTGGCCTGGACCGAGCGCCACCCCGCGCTGCGCGGGGAGATGGCGAAGCTGCTGGACTGGCAGCGCGGCGCGCTCGCGCGAGCGGGCGTGCGCCTGCGCCTCGGTCGGCATGCGGATACGGCGGCGGTGCGGGCGGCCGGGCCTGATGCGGTGGTGCTCGCCCTTGGCGCGGAGCCAGCCGCCGCCGCCTTCCCTGGCGGCGGCCGCGGGATGACGATGGAGCAGGCGCTGGCCGCGCCGGATGCCCTGCCCGATCGCGTCGCGGTGCAGGACGTCCTTGGCAGCTTCGCCGTCGCGGGCTTCGTAGAATGGCTTGCCGGCACGGGGCGGCGCGTGACGGTGATCGCGCCGACAGGCACGCCGGGCTGGCAGGTGAATATCTATTCGTCCTTCGCCTGGCGCCAGCGCCTTCGCGCGGCGGGCGCGCGGATCCTGGCGCTGCAGGCGGTGCAGGCCTGGGAAGGACCAGGGCACGCCACGCTGACGGACCTTTCGACCGGCGAGGTCCGCGCCTGCGACGATTTCGACGCCATCGTCGCGCCCGCGCATGGCCTGCCACGTGACTCGCTGGCCGCGGAGCTGCGCGCCGCGATGCCGGAATTGTCGTTGCACCTGGCAGGGGATTGCGCCGCGCCGCGTTCGGCGCTGGAAGCGATCTTCGAGGGCCATGAGATCGGACGGTCGCTCTAGGCCGCCACCCAAGGGAGAGTGCATGCGCGAAACCGGCTTCGATCCCGTGACGCTCCAGATCCTCTGGAGCCGCCTGATCTCCATTGCCGACGAAGCGGCAGCGGCGCTGCTGCGCACCTCCTTCTCCACCATCGTGCGCGAATCGAACGACTACGCGACGGTGCTGATGGATGCGGAAGGCGCGAGCTTAGCCGAGAATTCCACCGGCATCCCGAGCTTCGTCGGCCTGCTGCCGCGCACGCTGAAGCACATGCTGGCCGAAATCCCGGTGGAGGAGCTGCGGCCCGGCGACGTGCTGATCACCAATGATCCCTGGATGGCGACGGGACACCTGCTGGACATCACCACCGTCTCCCCGGTGTTCCGCAACGGCAGGCTGATCGCCTTTGCCGGCGCGACCTCCCACATGCCGGACATCGGCGGCGTGCTGTGGTCGGCCGATTGCCAGGAGGTCTACGAGGAAGGCATCCGAATCCTGCCCACGAAGCTGATGAGCGAGGGCAAGGAGAACCGAGAACTGGTGAAGATGATCCGCGCCAATGTGCGCGTGGCCGACCAGGTGATGGGCGACGTCGCCGCGCAGGTCACGGCGCAGCACGTCTGTGCGCGACGGCTGCTGGAATTCCTGGATGACACCGGGCTCGAGGATCTCACGGCGCTGTCGGCGGAATTGCAGGCCCGAGCCGATGCGGCGATGCGCAAGGCGATCGCGGCGCTGCCGGACGGCACCTGGCGCCACGTGATCCATGCCGATGGCTACGAAGATGCCGAGACGCGGATCGAATGCGCCGTGACGGTCGCAGGCGACACGCTGACGGTGGATTACGAAGGCACCTCGCCGCAGGTGGCGCGCGGGCTCAACAGCGTGATGAACTACACCTACGCCTACACGGTCTATCCGCTGAAATGCGCGCTCGATCCCGACACGCCGCGCAACGAGGGCAGCTATCGCGCGGTGACGGTGAAGGCGCCGGAGGGCTCCATCCTCAATCCGCGCTATCCGGCGGCGGTGAATGCGCGGCACCTGACGGGGCTTTTCCTGTCCGGCGCGATCTATGGCGCGCTGGCGCAGGTGGTGCCGGGCGAGGTGATCGCGGACAGCGCCTCGCCTTCGCCGCGTCCCGTCGTGACAGGGCGCGACCGGCGCGGCGACCGCTTCTCCCAGGTGCTGTTCGGCAGCGGCGGCATGGGCGCGGGCGAGGGGCGCGACGGGCTGAACGCCACGGCCTTCCCGACCAATTCCGGCTCGGGTTCCGTCGAGGCCTACGAGGCAAGCTGCCCCGTGCTGATCTGGCGCAAGGACCTGCTGCCCGACAGCGGCGGCGCGGGACAATGGCGCGGCGGCCTCGGGCAGGAGGTGGAGTTGGAGGTGATGTCGGACGAGCCGGTGCGGCTCTCCCTCATCGCCGACCGCATGAAGCATCCGGCGGAAGGGTTGGTGCAGGGCGGCTCGGGCGCGCCGGCATTAGTGGCGAAGCAGGACGGCACGAAGCCGCATCCGAAGGGCCGTTCCATGCTGCAGCCGGGCGACCGGCTGGTGATGCATTACGGCGGCGGCGGCGGCTATGGCGATCCGCGCGAACGCGACCCGGCCGCGCTGCGGCGCGATCTGGAAGACGGCTACGTCACGCCCGAAGGCGCGCGCCGCGACTATGGGGTGGACGCATGAGCGCGCGGCCCTTGCGCATCGGCGTGGATGTCGGCGGAACCTTCACGGATTTCGTGCTGGTGGACGAGGCGGCGGGCCGCGTGATGACGGGCAAGCGCCTGACCACGCCGGAGGATCCGGGCCGCGCCATCCTGGACGGCATCGCGCGGCTGCTGGACGAGGCCGGCGCACGAATCACCGACGTGAAGCAGGTGGTGCATGGCACGACGCTGGTCACCAACACGGTGATCGAGCGCAAGGGTGCGCGCATCGGCCTGGTCACCACGCGCGGCTTCCGCGACAGCCTCGAAATGGGGCGGGAGATGCGCTACGACCTGTATGACCTGGCGCTGGAGAAGCCCGAGCCTCTGGCGCCGCGGCCGCGCCGGCATGTCGTGACGGAACGGCTGGACGCGCAAGGCCGCGTGTTGAAGACGCTGGACGAAGCGGAGGCGCGCGACGTCGCTCGCGCGCTGCGTGCGCAGGAGGTCGAGGCCGTCGCGGTCTGTCTGCTGCACAGCTACCTCGACGCCACCCATGAGCGGCAGGTTGCAAAAATCTTGCGCGAGGAATTGCCGGGCGTGCCCATAACGCTCTCCTGCGAGGTGGCGCCGGAGATCCGCGAATACGAGCGGGCGAACACCGCCTGCGTGAACGCCTATGTCATGCCTCTGATGGATCGCTACCTGGCGCGGCTGGAGGAGGAGCTGCGACGGCGCGGGCTGGACGGGCCGCTTCACCTGATGCTCTCGGCCGGTGGCATCGCCACGGTGCGCCATGCGCGCGCCAATCCCGTGCAACTGATCGAGAGCGGGCCGGCGGCCGGCGCGATGGCGGCGATGCATGTGGGGCAGGCCTGCGGACTCTCCGACATGATCAGCTTCGACATGGGTGGCACCACCGCGAAGATGTGCCTGATCGAGGGCGGCGAGGCCGAGCATTCCTCCACCTTCGAGGCCGCGCGTGTGCGCCGCTTCCGCAAGGGCTCCGGCCTGCCGCTGAAGGTGCCGGTGATCGACCTGATCGAGATCGGCGCCGGCGGCGGCTCCATCGCCGCGGTCAGCGCGATGGGGCTGCTGACGGTGGGGCCGGAGAGCGCGGGCAGCGTACCCGGCCCCGTATGCTATGGCCGCGGCGGAAGGCGGCCGACGGTGACGGATGCGGACTTGCTGCTCGGCTATCTCTCGCCGGAGTATTTCCTCGGTGGTGAGATGGGGCTGGATCGCGCGGCGGTGGAGCGCGCGATGCAGGAGGAACTGGCGACGCCGCTTGGCATGTCCGTGCTGGAGGTCGCGGCCGGCATCCACGCGGTGGTGAACGAGAACATGGCCGCCGCGACGCGGATGTACATCGCCGAGAAAGGGCGCGATCCGCGGCGCTATGCGCTGATGGCCTTCGGCGGGGCGGGGCCGGTGCACGCCTATGGGCTGGCGAGGCTGCTCAAGCTCTCGCGCATCGTCGTGCCCGCGGGTGCGGGCGTGGCGTCCGCCCTCGGTTTCCTCGTCGCGGCGCCGGCGATCGACCTGGTGCGGAGCGGCGTGCGGCGGCTTTCCGCCGTGGACTGGGCGGAGGTCGCGACGCAGTACGCGGCGATGGAGGCGGAGGCGCGTGCGCTGCTGGTGGAGGCCGGCGCCGCGCCGGGCGACGTGACGTTCCGCCGCAGCGCGGACATGCGCTATGTCGGGCAGGGCTTCGACATTCCCGTGACGCTGCCGGACACGCTGGGGTCCGCCGGCGTGGAGCACGCCTTCCTCGACGCCTATGAGCGCCTGTTCGACCGCCGCATCGAAGGCCTGCCGATGGAGGTGCTGAGCTGGCGGCTGCACGCCACGGCGAGCAGGCCGGAGGTACCGGGCGCGCTTGGCCGCAGCATCGGCGGCGAGGCGCGCAAGGGCACGCGCGACGTGTGGTTCCCGCAGACCGGGATGGCGCCCTGCGCTGTTTATGACCGCTATCGCCTGGCACCGGGCGTCATGCTGCGCGGGCCGGCCGTAGTGGAGGAACGCGAATCCACGACCGTCATCGGGCCGGACGCGAGCTTCACGCTGGATGCGCAGGGCAACCTCGTCATCGAGATCGATCAGGGGAGTTGAACCGCATGGCCAAGAGCGCGCCCTTTGTCTGGCTGGACGGGAAGCTGGTGTCCTGGGAGCAGGCGACGATGCATGTCGCCACCGAATGCGTGCTGCGCGGCGAGAACGTGTTCGAAGGCATCCGCGCCTATTGGTCCGAGGCGGAGCAGGAACTGTTCCTGTTCCGCCATGCCGACCACATCGCGCGGCTGCGGCAGGGCGCGAAGATCATGCGCATGACGATCCCCTACAGCGACACGGAGATCGAGGCGGCGAGCCTGGAGCTGATCCGCGCCTGCGGCTATAGCGGGCAGGTGCATTACCGCCCCGTCGCTTATTTCGACATGGGCAACCTGACCGACTACCTGCCGAGCGAGATCCGCACCGGTATGTTCATCCTGGCCTTCTCCATGCCGACGACGAAGGCGGTGCATGAGGGCGTGGCCTCCTGCGTGTCCACCTGGCGGCGCAATTCCGACCTTGCCTCGCCGTCGCGGATCAAGGCGGGGTCGAACTACCACAACTCCCGCCTCGCCTATATCGACGCGCGGCTGAACGGCTTCCAGATCCCGATCCTGTTGAACGAGGCGGGCAAAGTGGCGGAAGGCCCGGGCGCCTGCTTCATGATGGTGCGCCACGGCAAGCTGATCACGCCGCCCGTCACCGCCGACATCCTGGAGAGCATCACGCGCGAGACGCTGATCGAGCTGGCGCGCGCGGAGCTCGGCCTGGAGGTGATCGAGCGCGACATCGACCGCACCGAGCTCTACATCTGCGACGAGGCCTTCTTCTGCGGCAGCGGGCATGAGGTGACGCCGATCAATTCGGTGGACCGCTACGAGGTCGGCGACGGCAAGCCCGGCCCGCTGACGCGGCGCATCCAGAAGCTCTATTTCGACGTGGTCTCTGGCGCCGTGCCGCAGTACCGGCACTGGCTGAGGCCGGTGCTCGGCGGCGCCGCGCGCGCCTCGGCGGCGGAGTAGGCCATGCCGCGCAGCGTTGGGAAGCTGGTTGCCGAGAGCCTGCTCGCGCATGGGGCAGACCTGATCTTCTGCGTCCCGGGCGAGAGCTTCCTGGGCCTGACGGACGCGATGACGGACCTGCCGGAACTGCGGCTGATCGTGTGCCGGCATGAGGGCGGCGCGTCCTATATGGCGGTGGCCGATGGGCGCATGCGGGGCGGCCGTGCGGGGCTCTGCCTCGTCTCCCGCGGGCCGGGTGTGGCGAATGCGATGATCGGGCTGCACACGGCGTTCCACGACTGCGTGCCGATGCTGCTGCTGGTCGGGCAGATCGAGCGGCGCGACATGGGCCGCGGCGCGCTGCAGGAACAGAACTACGGCAAGCTTCTGAGCGACGTGACCAAGGCGGTGATCGAAGTCGCGCAACCGTCGCAGGTTTCGGAGGCGATCGCGCGCGCCTACCACCTGGCGGAGTCCGGCACGCCGGGCCCGGTAGCGCTGATCCTTCCGGAGGATCTGCTGGACGATCCGGCCGACGACCTGCCGCCGGCGGCACCGCGGCCGCGCACCGCGCCGCAGCCCTCCGCCGCGCAGCTCGACGAACTCGCCGCGCGGCTGGCCGCGGCGGAGCGGCCGCTGGTGCATCTCGGCAGCCTGGCGGACGGCACGCCGGAACAGCTTGCGGCGATCGCGGACCTGGCGGAGCGCTGGATGCTGCCGGTGGCGCCGACGCATCGCTGGCCGCATCTCTTCGACAGCGCCCACCCGCACTATGCCGGCTATGTCGGCAACCGCGTGCAGGCGAAGCTGATGGCGGCGATGAAGCGGGCCGATCTGCTGGTGGCGCTCGGCGAACGCATGACCGACGTGGTGAGCCAATCCTACACCTGGCCAGCCGCGCCCGATCCGCAGCTTCCCTTCGTGCATGTCTGGCCGGACCCGGTCGAGATCAACCGCGTGTTCCGCGCCGAGCTGCCGATCGTCGCCGATCCGCATGCCGTGGTCGCCGGCCTGCTGGCGCGCAAGCCGGCCTTCCCGCTGCGGCGCGCGGCCTGGATTGCGACGCTCAACGGCATCCATCGCGAGCTGACGGCACCGCGCC
This sequence comes from Falsiroseomonas bella, assembly GCF_003173615.1. Classification (GTDB taxonomy): domain Bacteria; phylum Pseudomonadota; class Alphaproteobacteria; order Acetobacterales; family Acetobacteraceae; genus Falsiroseomonas; species Falsiroseomonas bella. The sequence goes on from NZ_QGNA01000004.1 coordinate 343,729, forward strand.
ACGAGCCGGCGCCGGATGGCGTGAACTTCGCCGCGGTCTGCATCGCGCTTGCCGAACGGATGGCGTCGGACGCCATGCTGAGCACGGATGCGGGCAACTTCACCTCCTTCGTGCACCGCCACGTGCCCTTCGGGCCGCGCCGCATCTTCCTGGGCTCGGCGGTGGGCGGCATGGGCGCGGCGGTGCCGATGACGGTCGCGGCCGCGCTGCGCCATCCCGGGCGACAGGCGATCGCGGTTGTCGGCGATGGTGGCGCGCTGATGACGGGCAACGAGATCGCCACCGCGATGCGGCACGGCGCGGCGCCGCTGATCCTGATCGCCGACAACCGCACCTATGGCTCCATCGGGATGCATCACGGCAACCGCTATCCGGGCCGGCCGGTCGCGGCGGCGGCGGATCTGGTGAACCCCGACTTTGCCGCCTGGGCGCGCGCCTTCGGTGCGGAAGGCTACACCATCCGCACGGAGGAGGAGATCGCACCGGCACTGGACGCGGCACTCGCGCCGCGCCGCGTGCCGGCGGTGGTGCACGTGCACGCCTCCGCGCTGCAAGTCACCGCGTGGCGGCGTGCGGAGGCAACTACTCCGCGGTGATCCCTGCCGCACGGATCATCGGCACCCAGAGCGCAAGCTCGCGATCCACCCGCGCCTGTGCCGCGGCACCGGTCGTCGGCGTGGCGTCCACGCCCATCGCCGTGATGCGCTCGATCACCGTCGGGTTGTTCAGCACCGCGGCGGTCTCGGTGCGCAGCCTGTCGAGCACCGGTGCGGGCGTGCCGGCGCGGGCCGAGATGACGTGCCAGATCTCGAAGGAGAAGTCGGGCCAGCCGCTTTCCGCGATGGTCGGGATCTCCGGTGCGCCGGAGAGGCGCTTCGCGCTGGCCGAGGCAACGCCACGCAGGCGCCCGGCACGGATATGCGGGATGCAGTCGGACGCGCCGGAGAACATGAAGTCGAGATTGCCCGCGACAAGATCGGTGGTTGCCGGCGCGCCGCCGCGATAGGGCACGTGCTGCGCCTCGACGCCGGCGGTGCGCAGGAACAGCGCGGTGGTAATGTGCGCAGGCGAGCCGACTCCGGCGCTGCCATAGGAGAGCTCGCCGGGCTTCGCGCGGCAGGCCGCAACGAGATCCTGCGCCGTATTGATGCCGGGCTGACGGCGCGGATTGACCACGGCGATGTTCGCGGCGGTGGAGGTTATGCCGAGCGCGACGAAATCGCGCGCCGTGTCGTAGCCCGGGTTGCGGTGCACCGCCATGTTCACAACATGCGTCGCGACATGGCCCATCACCAGCGTGTAGCCATCCGCCGGAGCCTGCGCCGCCGCGGCCATGCCGATGGCGCCGCCCGCGCCGGGCCTGTTCTCCACCACCACGGACTGTCCCAGTCGCTCCGTGAGGCCCTGCGCGACGATGCGCGCGGTGGTGTCGGTGCCGCCACCCGGCGCGAAGGGCACGATGAGGCGGATCGAGCGATCCGGATACGCATGGGCGAGGCGCGGCGCGGCCAGCACTGCCGCCGCCACCAGCACCATGCGGCGTGACGTGGTCATGGTTCCTCCTTTCGGCGGGCTCTGAGGCTCCGCATGTTGTGCACGTGCACGTGTTCGCCGGCTGCGATGTCGGCGATCGCCTCGCCGATCACCGCGCCATACTTGCGGATAGGCGTGCCGCGCGGCAGGTCGCGGCGCGCGACCTTGTGGCCGAGCGGGACGGCGCCGCGCAGCGAGAGCGGCAGCACGGCCTCTCCCGCGCGCACCCGCGCGACGCCATCCGGCAGGTCACGTAGCGCGACGGCGACGTCGTCCTGCGCGTCGATGGCCAGCAGGTCCCAGCGTGCGCTCATCAGAAATCGGCCCCCAGCCGTGCGAAGGCGTAGCCGCCCTCGTCCAGCACCTCGCCCCAGCAGCGCGTGCCGCCGGCATGGTCCAGCAGTTGCGCGAACAGCGCATCCGCCGCTTCCTCCGGCTCCCGCGTGCCGAGCATCAGGCCCGATCCGTCGAAGTCGATCTGCTGCGTCAGGCGCTGTGCGGTCTTCGGATTGACCGTCACCTTCACCGTCGGCGCCAGCGCGTCGCAATAGGAATTGCCGGGCCCCGTGGTGAAGATCAGCATGTTGCAGCCAGCCGCGACGAAGCCCGTGATGGAAGGCGGCGAGAAGGCCGGCCCCTGCATCACCCACAGCCCCGGCCCGGGCAGCGGCGCGGCATGCGGCACCACGCCCTGCACGGGGCGCGAGCCGCCCTTGGCGATGGCGCCGAGCGACTTCTCCTCGATGCTCGAAAGCCCGCCGCGGATGTTCTCCTGGCCTGGATTGTTGCCGGTCAGGTCCTCGCCGCTCGCGGCCGCCCAGGCTTCGCGCTGCGCCACCGCCTCCACGATGGCGCGGCCGACTTCTGGCGTTGCGGCGCGTGCGGCGAGCACATGCTCGGCGCCGAGCCATTCCATCGTCTCGCCGATTACCGCCACGCCGCCGGCATCCACCACGCGGTCGGCGACGAGGCCGGCAAGCGGGTTGGCCCCGAGGCCGCTCGTAGCGTCGGAGTGGCCGCATTCGATGCCGAGGCGCAGCAGCGAGGCCGGCAGCGGCACGCGCCGTGCGCGAGAGATGTCGCGCGCCATGGCCGCGGCGAGCCGCAGGCCGCGGTCGGAGAGCGCCAGGGCATCCTCGTGCACGTCGTCCAGCGCGATGGCCTCGAGCGGCTTGCCGGATGGCGCGATGGCCTCCGCGACGGCATCCAGCCGCAGCCGGTCGGCGCCGACCAGCATGACGCCGCCGGCATTGGGGTTGCGGCCGAGGCCGGCGAGCATGCGGCGCATCATCGCGCGATCCTCGCCGAACTGGCCGCGGCCGTACGGCATCTCGATCAGCAACGCGCCAGGAACTTGCCGCGCGATGCGGCGTGCCGGGCCGCCGGTGAGGCCGAGGATGGAGATGACCAGGAGCCGGTTGCGCGTGCCGGCGCTGCCGTCGGGCCGAAGATAGCCGAGGAACTCGTGTGTCATGCCGTCATGTCGTCCAGTTCGGTCCAGGCGCCGCCGGCGGCATCCGAGGCGAGGCAGGCGGCCACGAAGCGCAGCCCGGCCAAGCCTTCGCGCGCGCCGGGCGCGGAGGTGGCGAGCGGGTGAGGTGGCACGCCTAGGCGTCGGGCGGCGGCGAGCTCGGAAAGATCGCTGTAGAGATTCGCGAAGGCCTCGTGCAGGCCTTCGGGGTGGCCGGTGCGGCGGAAGCGCGTGGCGTGGGTGGCGGCGTCGGAGAGCCAGGGCTGGCCGCGCGAGAGCAGAACAGGCGGGCCGTCCAGCGGGCAGAGGCGCAGCTCGTTATGCGCCGCGTGGCGCCATTCAAGATGGCCCTCGCTGCCGATCACGCGCAGCAGGATGTGGTTCTCGACGCCGGCGGCGCCCTGGCAGAGCGTCATCGCGCCGCGCGCGCCGGAGGGCATGCGGAAGCGCAGCTGCGCATAGTCGTGCACCTGCCGACCCGGCATCAGCGCGCCGACCTCGGCGCTGACGGCGGCGAAGGGCTCGCCGCAGACGAAGCTGGCCAGGTGGTGCGCATGCGTGCCGATGTCGCCGAGCACCAGCGAGGGACCACTGTGCGCGGGATCCAGCCGCCAGCGCTTCGCGGCATCGGGCGAGTCCTCCACGCGTGCGGCGAGGCCGGAGCCGAGATACTCCAGCTGGACGGACCGCACCGCGCCGATGCGCCCGGCGGCGACGAGAGCGCGCGCCTCGCGGATCATCGGATAGCCGGAATAGCCATGCGTCAGCACCAGCGCGACACCGCGCGCTTCGGCGGCACGCGCGACCTCCTCGGCCTCGGCGACCGTGTTGGTCATGGGCTTGTCCAGCATCACGTCGAGGCCCGCCGCGATGGCGGCCAGAGCGAAGCGGTGATGCGTGTCGTTCGGCGTGACGATCGCGACCGCCTCGATGCCGTCCTCCCGCGCAGCCTCCGCCGCGATCATCTCGGCGACGCCGGCATGGCTGCGCTCGGGCGCGATGCCGTATTCGGCGGCCGCGGCGCGGCCGCGCGCGGCGTCGCGGGAGAGCGCGCCGGCGACCACCACGAAGCGCCGGTCCATCAGCGCCGCGCGCAGATGCACCTGCCCGATCATGGAAGGCGCGGCACCGCCGATGAAGCCGAGGCGCAGCGGGCGGCCGAGCGCCTCGAACGCGCTCACGGCGCGATGCCCAGGATGCGGTGGGCCTGGGCGCGATCCATGCCGCGGCGCAACGCGGCGTCGAAGGGCGCGTCCGTGGTGCGGATCATGTGTCGCGCGATGAAGGGGGCGCCTTCGCGTGCGCCGTCCTCCTTGCGCTTCAGGCAGTCCTCCCATTCCAGCACGCACCAGCCCTGGTAACCGGCGGCGGCGAGGCGGGAGAAGACGCCCTTGAAGTCCACCTGCCCGTCGCCCGGCGAGCGGAAACGGGCAGGGCGCTGCGCCCAGTCCTGGAAGCCGCCATAGAGTCCGCTGCGCGCGCTGCGGACGAATTCGGCGTCCTTCACGTGGAACGCCCCGATGCGCTCGCCATACAGCTCGATGAAGCCGAGATAGTCCATCTGCTGCATCAGCATGTGGCTGGGATCGTAGAGGATGCGCGCGCGGCGGTGGCCGTCCAGCAGGGTCAGGAAGCGGTCGAAGGTGACGCCGTCATGCAGGTCCTCGCCCGGATGCAGCTCGAAGCAGATGTCCACATCGGCGTGCTCGGCCTGATCCAGCAGCGGGCGCCAGCGCCGCGCCAGCTCCTCGAAGGCGGCGTCCACCAGGCCGGGCGGGGCGGGCGGCCACGGGTAGAAATAGGGCCAGACGAACGCGCCGGAGAAGGCGGCGACGCGCCGAAGGCCGAGCCGTGCCGCGGCCTCGATCGCGCGGCGCAGGCGTTGCGCGGCCCAGGCGGCGCGTGCGGCCGGCTTGCCGCGCACCGAGGGGTCGGCGAAGACATCGGCGATCTCGGAATAGGCGGGGTTTACCGCCGTGAGCTGCCCGGCGCGATGCGCCGCAAGCTCGGTGATCTCCATGCCGAGATCCGCCAGGCGCTGCTTGTAGTCGCGGCAATAGGCGTCGTCGGTGGCGGCGCGGTCGAGGTCGATCAGGCGTGGATCGTGCACCGGCACCTGCACGCCGACATAGCCGAAGCCCGCGAGCCATTTCGCGACGCCGTCGAGACTGTCGAAGGGTGGCGCATCGCCCATGAACTGGCTCAGCATCACGGCGGGGCCGCGCATGGTCAGTCTCCTTGCAGGGCGGCGCGGATGCGGCGCGCGGCATGGCGCGCAACGGCGTCGGCGTCGGTATAGGTGCTGCGCCAGACGCAGAGATGCGCGGCGAGTGCGGGGTCCAGGATGGCGGCGGAGAAGGCCTCGAAGCCGATCGGGCCGGCATAGCCGCGCGCCGCGCCGGCGACGGCCCTCACGTCCACATTGCCGGTGCCGAGAGGGCCGCGGTGGCTTTCGGAGAATTCGAGGAAGCCCAGGCGCGGCAACGCCTTCGTGACGGCAAGCGCCGGCTCTGCCTCCTCGATCAGCATGTGGTGCGTGTCGAGATGCACGAACAGGTTCGGCGCGCCGACCTCCGCGATCAGCGCCAGCGCATCCTCGGCGGTGTTGAGCAGGGCGTTCTCGAAGCGGTTGACGCATTCCAGCGTGATGCGCAGGCCTGAGGCAGCGGCGAGCTCGGAGGCCCTCGCCAGCGCCGCCACCGCATGGGCGCGGCCACGCGGCGTGACGGGGCCGGGCGCCTTGCCCCACGCGGCATGCGGGATGCCGCCGAGCTGCATTGCGCCGAGATCGCGCGCCAGGCGCAACGCATCGAGAAGCCGCGCCGCGCCGCGCGCCGCGACGGCGGGATCGTCGCTGGCGGGATCGGCCTCCGGCGGGTGGGTGGTGTTGCAGATCAGGCGCAGCCCGGCGGCCTCGGCACGGCGCGCGATGTCGGGCACGTCCACCTCGGCCGGATCGCGTCCCGGCACGATCATCATGTCGAAGCCGGACGTGGCCGCGCGCTCCAACGCGAGCGGACCTGCCGCGCGCGTCCAGCGCGGGATGAAGACCAGCGGGTGGACGCAGAGCGGGTTCAATGCAGCGCCGTGCCCTCGATGGTGATGCGGTGCATCAGGCGGCGCTGGCCGTGATAGTCGTTCACCGCGCAATGCCAGGTGCTGCGATTGTCCCACAGCGCAATGGAGCCGTTCCGCCAGCGGAAGCGGCAGGTGAATTCCGGCCGCGCGCCATGGCGGTAGAGGAAGCCGAGCAGTGCCTCGCTTTCCTCCTTCGTCCAGCCCTCGATGCCGACGGTGAAGTTGGCGTTGACGTAGAGCGCCTTGCGGCCGGTGTCGGGATGCGTGATCACCACCGGATGCACCGCATCCTGCGTCGCGGCGTCCGGATTGTGCAGCCGACCCTTGAGGTCATTGTGGTGATAGCCAGCATTGTGGCCGAAGATGTGCCGGCTGGAATGCAGGGCGCGCAGCGGTTCCAGCGTGCGCTTCATGCCGTCCGACAGCGCGTCATAGGCCGCGTACATCGAGGCGAACATGGTGTCGCCGCCATGGTCCGGCACCTCGCGCGCCACCAGCATGGAGCCGAGCGCGGGCACCTCGTCGTAGCTGTGGTCCGTGTGCCAGCTCTCGCCGATGTTTTTCTTCTGATCGGGTTCCTTCCGCACTTCCGCGATCTCGGGGTGACCGGCCACGGGCGTGAAGAAGCGGTTGACGTTGATCGGGCCGAAGCGGCGGGCGAAGGCGATGTGCGCCGCGGGCGTGATCTCCTGGTCGCGGAAGAAGATCACGCTGTGGTCGTGGAAGGCCTGGCGGATGTCGGCGAAGGTGGCGTCGTCCAACGGGCGGGAGAGGTCCACGCCCAGGATCTCGGCGCCTAGCGCGCCGGCGATGGGCGCGATCTCGATCCGGCTGTTGCGCATGGCCTCGGCTCCTTCAGCCCGGGATGGGCGCGTTCGGGTCCAGCAATCCTTCGTGGCGCAGCTCCGCCCAGAGATCGGGCGGGATGGGCAGGCGCAGATGCGCGGCATTCTGCGCCACCTCCTGCGGCGCGAGCGCGCCGGGGATGGTGCTGGCGATGGCAGGATGGGCGAGGGGGAATTGCAGTGCGGCCGCGGCGAGCGGCACGCCGTGCCGGGCGCAGACTGCCTCGATTCCGCGCGCCCGATCGATCAGCGCAGGCGGGGCAGGGGAGTAGTCGTACCAGGCGCCGTCCCGAACGGGGCCGGCGAGGATCCCCGAGTTGAAGGGGCCGCCGAGGATGATGCTCGCGCCGCGGCGCTCGCATTCCGGCAGCAGCTCGGCCAATGCGCCCTGTTCCAGCAGCGTGTAGCGGCCGGCAAGGAGCATGCAGTCGAAGTTGCCGGCACGCAGGAAGCGCAGCGTCGCCTCCGTTTCGTTCAGGCCGCAGCCGATGGCGCCGATCACGCCGGTGCGGCGCAGCTCGTCCAGCGCGCGGTAGCCGCTGTCCATTACGGTGCGGAAGTGTTGCTCGAACAGCGCTTCGCTGCCTGTGCTGCGGAGGTCCACGTCGTGCACCAGAACCACGTCGATCCGCGCGAGGCCGAGCCGCAGATGCGACTGTTCCAGCGAACGCATCACGCCGTCATAGCTGTAGTCGAACCGGGGCACGAAGCCGGGCAGGCCGCCATGTCGCATCCCGGCGGGCGCCTCCTCCCCGGGGCGGAGCGCATGCATCACGCGCCCGATCTTGGTGGAGAGGATGAACGCCTCGCGCGGCCGGTCGCGTAGCGCGGTGCCGACGCGCAGCTCGCTGCGGCCATAGCCGTAGAAGGGCGAGGTATCGAAGAAGCGGACGCCCTGCGTCCAGGCCTCGTCCACGACGGCGATGGCATCGCGATCCGGCATGGTGGCGCGGAAGCCGCCGATCGGCGCGGCACCGAAGCCGAGCAGCGTGACCTCCAGCGCGCTGCGGCCGAGGCGGCGGCGCGCGGCGGGATCGAAGCTCATCCCTTCACCGCGCCGCCGGTGAGGCCATGCACCAGGTATTTGCGGACGAGCAGGGAGAACAGCAGCACCGGCAGCATCACCATCGTGCCGCCGGCGGCGATGCGTCCCCATTCCCAGCCTTCGTAGTTCATGAAGTTCACTACCGCGACAGGCGCCGTCATCGCTTCGGTCCTGGTGAGAATCAGGGCAAAGAAAAAATCATTCCAGGCGAAGAGGAAACAGAGGATCGCGGTGGCCGCGAGGCCCGGCGCGGAGAGCGGCAGGATGATGCGGAAGAAGCCCTGCGCCGTGGTCGCGCCGTCGATCCAGGCGGCTTCCTCCAGCGCGCGCGGCAGCTGGTCGAAGAAGGGCCGCATCATCCAGATGACGAGCGAGAGGTTGAAAGTCATGTAGATGATGACGAGCCCCGTGCGCGTATCCAGCAATTCCAGATGGCGGTAGGCCAGGAAGTACGGAATGGTGAAGGCGATGGGCGGGGCCATCCTGGATACCAGGATCCACAGGCTGAAGGTGCCCGCGATGCGCGCCTGCCAGCGGGAGAGCGCATAGGCCGCCGGCACGCCGAGCAGCATCGGCGCGATGGTGGCGGCGCCCGCGACCACGAGGCTGTTCACGAAGCTCTGGCGGAAGCCACTGGTCCAAAGCGCCTCGTAGTTCTCCAGGGTGGGCGTGAAGATCAGCGGTGGCGGGAACTGGAAGACCTGCGCGTTGGTCTTGAAGGACATCTGCAGCAGCCACAGGAAAGGCGCCATCACCAGCGCCGCCAGAACGACGGCGAGGATCTGGATGAAGCGCCGTTCGCGGGCGAGGGCGGTGTTAGTCGCCATGCTGCCCCCAGCCGACCAGGCGGATGATTGCCCAGCTCATCAGCACGGTCGCCGCCAGCATCACCACGGTGATGGCGCTGGAATAGCCGAGGAAGCTGAAGTTGAAGGCCTGCAGGAACGAGTAGTAGTTCGTCACTTCCGTCACGCTGCCCGGCCCGCCCTCGGTCAGGATGAAGATCAGCGGGAAGGCCTTGATGGAGTCGATCAGGCGGAACAGCCCGGCCACCAGCAGCACGCCCTTCAGGAAGGGCAGGGTGACGTGCCAGGTCATCTGCCAGGCACTGGCGCCGTCCACCTTCGCCGCGTCCACCATCTCCTGCGGCATCATCTGCAGCGCGGCGAGCGTCATCAGCATGGTGAAGGGAAACCACTGCCAGGTGTCGGCGATGATGATCGCCGTCAGCGCCCAATCGGGATGCGTGATCAGCGCCGGCACGGTGAAGCCCAGCAGCGTCGTGCCCCAATGCAGCGGGCTGATGTCCGGCGTGTAGAGCACCTTCCAGATGATCGCGACGACGATGGGCGGCAGCACCATCGGGATCAGGAAAACGGTGCGCAGCGCTTCCAGGAACCTGCTTCGCATGTTGAGCAGAAGCGCGAAGCCGAAGCCGATCAGCAGCTGCAGCGTGACGGTCCAGAAGGAGAGCTTCGCCTGCACCCAGAGCGAGTTCATCAGCCGCGAATCCGCCGGCATCTGGCGGTAGTTCTCGAAGGGCCGGGCAAAGTTCCAGGCGGTCTCCGGCCGCGTCAGGTCCAGCGGGGTGAAGCTGGTGACGAGCAGGTAGATCGCCGGCGCGAGCGTGATGACGGCCAGCACGGCCAGCGACGGCGCGACGCACAGCGCATAGAAGCGGTCGCGCGCGCGGGTCGCGCCGCCACGCGCCATCGTCCGTTCCCTCGGCGCCGGCAGCGCCTGCGCCGCGCCAGACACGGCGCGGCTAGTTCGCGTCCAGCGTCACGCCGGCGCGCTGCAGCACCTGGATCGCATCCTGCTGCGCCTGGCGCATGGAAGCCTGCGCGTCCTGCTGGCGCGTCGCGATGCGCGCGATGCCGCGGTTGATCGTGTCGCCCACCTGCGGGAACACCGGCACCGTGCGGTACTTCATGTAGCCGGACCGCCCGCCGAGCTCGAGGACCTGCAGGTAGAGCGAGGCCACGTCCTGCCCGTTCAGCGTCATGGCCTGCTTGAAGGCCTCGCCGGTGATGACGCTGCGGCGGCAGACGCTGGGATAGCCCCGCGTCTCGACGATGCGGTTCAGCATCTCCTTCGACAGCGCCCACTTGATGAATTCCCAGGCGAGCTCCTTGCGGCGGGAGCCGACGGGGATGCCGAGGCCGTGGCTGTTCGAGCCCGGGAAGTTGCCTTGCGGCCCGGCCGGCATCAGCGCGTAGCGCACCGTGTTCTTCACCGTGCTGTCGGCATGCTTGGCCAGCGGCACGAGCCAGGTGATCGCCTGCGTGCGGAAATTCGCGCGCCCTGCGATCTGCGTGCGCATCGCCTGGTCGTCGCTGAAGGAGAGCACGCCGGAGGGGCCGTATTTCGAGAGCAGCTCGGCATACCAGCCGGCGGCACGGATCGCCTGCGGCGTGGCCAGCTCCGGCGTCAGGTTGCCCGGCGGATCGCGGAACACCTTGCCGCCATGGCCCATCAGGTAGGGGATCCAGTTCCAGTGGTGCAGCTGGTCGGCGACGAAGGCCGACATGTTCTCCTTGCCCTGCACGGCGTCGCAGGCGGCGATCAGCTCGTCGAAGGTGGTCGGCATCGCCTTGCCGGCCTGGTCGATCAGGTCCGCGCGGCTTGCGGCCATCAGCATCGCGCCGGCCTCCCAGGCGAAGCCATAGGTGTTGCCGCGCGCGTCCTGCATCGCCGATTGCGCGCCGGAGACGAAGTCGGCCGCGTCCCAGGCGGGGTCGGTCCTGTTGCGGTCGTTCACGAACTCGCTGAGGTTGGTCAGCCAGCCCGCGCCGATCCAGCGGCCCGAATAGATGAAGGTGACGTTGATGACATCGAGCGCGCTGCCGCGCGTGGAGAGCTCGAGGTCGGTGCGCTGGTTGTAGACCGGGAAGGCCTGCGTGTTGAAGTTCAGCTTCGCGCCGGTGCGTTCCTCGAATTCCGGGAAGAAGGCGCGCAGGTATTCGAAGAAGGTACTCTGGAAGGCCGCGCCGTTCAGCGTCTGCCCGGCGAAGGGCCGCGCCTGCCCCAGCACCGGCGGTGCAGCGAGCGCGCCGAGGCCGAGCGCGCTGGCGCCCAGCAAGAGGTGACGACGGCCGGTGCGCGGCTCACTCATGCCTTCCTCCCATCGCGCTGGTGTCCGCCGCCGGATGGCGTGGTGCCGCGCCTTATGGATCGAACGCTATCGGTGCGCGTCGCATGGCGTCAAGGCAGTCGCGCCGTTGCACATGGCCGACTAGGCTCTTTCCCGAAGCGAGGAGGGAAGGCCATGGGCGCGCTGGCGGGCAAGGTCGCGGTGGTGACGGGTGCAGGGCGTGGCATCGGTGCTGCGATCGCCGAAGCCTACGCCGCGGCGGGCGCAACGGTGGTCTGCGCGGCGCGCAGCGCGCCGGAGATCGAGGCGACGTCGGCGCGCATAGTCGCGGCCGGCGGCGCGGCCTTCGCGGTTCCGGTGGACGTCACCGATGCGGCGCAGGTCGCAACGCTCTACGCGCGCAGCGTGGAGCAGGCGGGCGGGATCGACATGCTGCTGGTCAATGCCGGCGTCAGCCTGGACCAGCGGCCGGTGGAGACCAGCGATCCCGATGCCTTCGTGCAGACCATCGCAGTGAACCTGACCGGCGCCTATCACTGCGCGCGACTTGCCATTCCGCATATGCGTGCGCGCGGCGGCGGGCGGATGGTCATGCTCGGCTCCGGCATGGGCCATTCCAGCGCGCATGGGCATGCCGGCTATTCCTGCTCCAAGGCCGGGCTCTGGATGCTGACGCGCATCCTGGCGGATGAACTGCGGAAGGACGGCATCAGCGTGAACGAACTCGTGCCCGGCCCGGTGCAGACGAGCATGACGGCGGTGCCTCAGCGCACGGGCTCGGTGGTGTCGAATCCGATCGAGTGGCTGAAGCGGCCGCAGGATGTGGTGCCGCTTGCGATGTTCCTCGCCACCTGTGCGGCGCCCGGCCCGACCGGGCAGAGCTTCAGCCTGATGCGGCGGACGTTCTGATCGCGCCGCGGCGGCGCAGCGCGAAGACCAGCGGCAGGGTCCAGACCAGGATCGCGGCGACGCCGAGCGCGGCGGCGATCGGGCGCTCGAAGAAGCCCATGAAGCGGCCATCCGCGATCACTATCGCGGCCAGGAAATTCTGCTCGACCAGCGGGCCGAGCACCATGCCGAGGATCACCGGCGCCACCGGCACGCCGACCTTGCCCAGCATCAGCCCCAGCGCGCCGAAGCCGAGCATCACGCCGATGTCGAGCATGCTGTTGTTGATGGCGAAGGCGCCGACCACGCAGAACAGCAGGATCGCCGCCATCAGCTGCGGCCGCGGCACGGAGAGGATCGGGCGCGCCAGCCGGATCGCCAGCCAGCCCAGGGGCAGCAGCAGCAGGTTGGCCAGGATGAACACCATGTAAATGGCGTAGAGCGTCTCGGACTGCTGGGTGAAGAGCTGCGGGCCCGGATTCAGCCCCTGCATGATCAGCACGCCGACCGCGATCGCCGTCACCGCGTCGCCGGGGATGCCGAACACCAGCGCAGGGATCCACGCGCCGGAGAGGCCAGCGTTGTTCGAAGCCCCGGCCTCGATCACGCCCTCCGGGTGGCCGGTGCCGAATTTTTCGGGGGTCTTCGAGAACCGCCGGGCCATCGCGTAGGACATCCAGGCGGCGATGTCGCCGCCAGCGCCGGGCAGTGCGCCGATCGCCGTGCCGAGCACGGAACCGCGCAGGGTGTTGCGCCAGTAGCGACGGATCAGCGTGCCGACGCCGTGGAACACGCCCTGCACTTGCTGCGGCTGCGCAAATGGCTTGCTGGCCTCGCCGGTGAGGAGGGCGCGCAGGATCTCCGCCACGGCGAAGAGGCCGATCATCGCGGGAATGAAGGAGAGCCCGCCGGTCAGCGCCGTGCTGCCGAAGGTGAAGCGCTGCGCGCCGCTGACCGCGTCCATCCCGACGGTGGACACGAACAGGCCGATCAGCAGCGCCAGGATGCCGCGCAGCGGATCGGCCGAGGCGACGAAGGCCGCGCAGGACAGGCCGATCATGGCCAGCCAGAAATACTCGAAGGCCGAGAAATTCAGCGCGATTTGCGCCAGCAGCGGCGCCGCCACCATCAGCACCACCGCGCCGAACAGCCCCCCGATCACCGAGGAGACCAGCGAGGAACCAAGCGCCTGCGCGGCCTGGCCCTTGCGCGTCATCGCATAGGTCTCGTCGGTGTAGGCGGCGGAGGCCGGCGTGCCGGGCACGCGGATCAGGCAGCCGGGAATGTCGCCGGCGGTGATCGCCATGGCGGTGCAGGCGACGATGGCGGAGACCGCGGCCAGCGGCTCCATGAAGAAGGTGAAGGGCACCATGAGCGCGGTGGCCATCGTCGCCGTCAGCCCTGGCACCGCGCCGACGAACAGGCCGAAGGCGCAGGCCGCCGCGATAACCAGGATCAGCTGCAGGTCGGCCAGCATGCCGGCCGCGGCGATCACCTGCTCCATCAGCCGAGCAGCCCGAGTGCGATCATCCATTCGCCCGGCGGCAGCGGCACGCCGAGCAGCTTCGTGAAGGCGAGGTCCATCCCGAAGACCATCGGCACGGCGAAGGCGATCGCCGGCAGCAGGCGCACGCCCGTCAGCATCAGGAAGCCGGCGAGCCAGACCAGCAGCAGCGGCACGAAGCCGATGGTTTCGAACAGCGCGGCGATGACGAGGATGCCGCCGCCGACCCACAGCGCCGCGGCGCGGAATGGCGGGCCCGGGTCGGCTTCTTCCGACTCCAGCGCCGGTGCGTGGCCGAGCGCCGCGCGCAGCACGAGCACGGCGCCGACCAGCGCGGCCAGGCCGCCGATGATGGACGGCGCGAAGCCCGGGCTGAAGGGCTGGCCGGGCATGCCGCGGATCTGCGCGGCAAGCCACATCACGGTCAGGCCGCCGCCGATGGCCAGCGCGCCGACCAGCAGGTCGCGCCGGCCAGCGGCGGCGTTCAACGCGCGAGGCCCGCGGCGCGCGCCGCGTCGCCGAAGCGCTTGTCGGCCGCTTCCAGCCAGGCGCCGAAGGCGGGCCCGTCCACATACTCCATGCCGAAGGAGCGCGCGGTCATCAGCCGGATGAATTCGGGATCGGCGACGACCTTCGCCATCGCCTGCCGCAGGCGCGTGGTGATCGCCTCCGGCAGGTTGCGCGGCCCGGCGATGCCGCGCCAGGCGCCGAGCGACCAGTCCACGCCCACCGCCTCCTTCACCGTCGGCACGTTCGGATAGGCCGGGTCGCGGCTGGCGCGCATGATCGCGATGGTGCGCACCTGGCCGGCATCCACCATGGTCTTGGCTTCCGGCATCGTCGTGGTGACGAGCTGGATCGCGCCGGCGGCAAGCTGCTGCAGCGAGGGGGCGGAGCCGTCCGTCGGCACCCAGGGCGCCGCGCTGGGTGGCAGGCCGAGCGCGTTCAGCATGCCCACCAGGCTGAGATGCGCCGCCCCGCCGAGATTGGCGCCGGAGGCCTTGTTCGCGCCGGGCCGCTCGCGGATCTGCGCGACCAGCTGAGCCAGGTCGCGCGGCCCGTCGGCGCGCACATGCACGCCCTGCGGATCGGTGTTGTAGAGGGCGATCGGCGTGAAGTTCTTCCAGTCGATCTGCCCCGCGCCCGTGGTGCGGTAGAGCGAGAGTTCCGTGGTGATGACGCCGATCGTGTAGCCGTCGGCGCGCGCATTCGCGATCTCGGTATGGCCGACGAGGCCGCCGCCGCCGGTGCGGTTCACGACATTCACGGGCCGGCCGAGCTCGCGCTCCAGCAGCGTGGCGACGATGCGGCCGGTGGCGTCCGTGCCGCCGCCGGCGGCCCAGGGCACGATCATGCTGACCGGGCGCGTCGGCCAGGATTGCGCGAAGGCGGGCCGCGCGAAGGTGGCAAGGGCGGCGCCGGCGACAAGGGCGCGGCGCGTCGTGGCGATGCTCATGCGGTTGTTCCTCCCCAAGCCGTCTCAGGCCTTCAGCGCGTCCAGCGCGACATCGATCTTCGCCTTCTGCGCTTCGCTCACCCGATCCATCGGCGCGCGTGGATGGAACATGCCGAGGCCCTGTCGGTGCTGCACGTATTTCACGCAGGCCGGCAGGTTGTCATGCGTCATCGAGTTCCAGAGGACGCCGAGCTTGCGGTGCAGGTCCAGCGCGGTGGCGTGGTCGCCGGCCGCCACGGCGCGATGCAGCTTCACGCAGGTGCCGGGCACGGCCGTGGTCAGCGCGCTGATCGCGCCATGCGCGCCCAGCGCGAAGCCCGGATAGAGCAGCGCGTCGATGCCGGACAGCACCAGGTTGCGCGGCTTCACGCCGGCGATCAGGTCCGAGAGCGACTTCAGGTCGCCCGAGGACTGCTTCATGCCGACCACGCTCGGCACCTCCTCCATGATGCGGAGCATCAACTCCACGGAGAGGTAGTTCCAGGGGATGACGTTGTAGATCAGGATCGGGATGTCGGTTTCCTGCGCGATCGCCTTGAAATGCGCCACGGTGGCGTCCGGCGTCGGCTTGAACAGGTAGTGCACCGGCGTGATCTGCAGCGCCGCGATGTTCAGGCCGCGCAGCATGCGGATGCGCCGGATCGCCTCGCGCGTCGAGTTCACGATCAGCCCGGCGAGGAAGGGTACGCGGCCGCGTGCGGCGTCATGCGCGGCGTGCATCGCCTTGACGAATTCGTCGCTGTCGAGGGTATGCCCCTCGCCGGTGCTGCCGCCGGCGACCACGCCGCGCACGCCGCTTTCGACCATGAAGTCGATCTGCTCTGCGATCGCGGAATAGACGATCTCGCCCTGGCCGTCGAAGGGCATGGCGACGGGGGGCAGGATGCCGGTGAGGCGCATATGCGCCTCGGTCGAGGCGTCCGGTTCGGCGCGCGTCGCGCCGCGTTCGACGATGCCTGGGGACATGCGCACTTCCTCCACCCGGTCTGTTGCCGGCGCCGCGATTGGGCGGCTCGGCACGCTGGCTGTCAACCCGTTATGTGGACCGCCATTCCGGATTGCGGAATACGACGCGCTTCTCCATGCTGGCGCGACAGGCAGGAGGAGGCAGCATGGCGACGCCGGGCGAAGCGGAGGGGCTGAAGTCGTTCGCCAAGGCCGTGCGGGTGCTGGAATGCTTCTCCACGCGGGACCGCAGCCTGACGCTCGGCGAGATCAGCCGGCGCGCCGGCTTCCCGAAGGCGACGACGCATCGCCTCGTCGTCGCACTGCGCGAAATGGGCATGCTGGAGCAGGCGCGCGAGCGGGACGAATACCGGCTCGGGCTGAAGCTGTTCGAGCTCGGCAACATCGCGCTCGCCAATCTCGACCTGCACCGGGAGGCGCGGCCCTTCGTCGAGCAGCTGACGCGCATCTCGGGCCATTCGGTGCATCTGGCGGTGTTCGACGGCCGTCAGGCCGTGGTGATCCATCGCGCGGACCCGCACCCGGAAGGCAGCCCGGCGGCCTTCATCGAATCCTCGCCCGCGCATTGCACCAGCGTCGGCAAGGCGATCCTGGCCTTCCAGCCGGAGGAGGTGGTGGCGCGCCTCGCCGCCCTCGGCACGCTCATGCGCTACACCGACGCGACCATCACCGATCCTGCTGCGCTCGCCGCCCATCTGGCGGAGACGCGCGCACGCGGCTGGTCGCTGGACGAAGGCGAGCACCAGCCCGGGCTGCGCTGCGTCGGCGCGCCGATCCGCGATGCGACGGCGCGCGTCTTCGCCGCGATCAGCGTCAGCGCGCCGATGCGCGAATTGCCGCCATCGCGCGTGCCGGCCGCCGTGCGGATGGTGCGCCATGCAGCGGCCGGGATCTCGGCGGCGCTGGGCTGCCGGGATCAGCCGCTGCCATAGCCCTGCGGGAAGCGGCCTTCCTCGATATCCGGCGTGACGCCGCCGCGGAAGGCAGGATGCGCGTGCCACGGCGTCGCGGCGCGATCCGTCAGCTCGTTCAGCGTCTCGAGGTTGCGGCGCGCCTCGCCCGCGAGCGTAGCGTCCATCGCGTCGAAGTCGGGGAAGCGCGTGAAGGCATCGGCCCAGATGGCGCGGCCCGCGAGATAGCCGGAGGCACCCGCGCGGCATGCATAGCGCATGCTGCGCACGAAATCGGTCATGCCGGCGCCGGCGGAGAGCATCACCCAGGGGCGCGGCAGCATCGCCGCCATGCGGTCATAAGCCGCCTGTTGGCCGGCGGCCTGCGGACCATCGGGATCGGGCACGCCCTTGATGGCGCCGGGCGGCTCGAGCTTGAAGATGTCCACGCCGTATTCGGGGGCGGTGAAGGGGCGGATCGCCTCGATCACCAGTTCGGTGCGGCGTGCCTCGAAGGATGCGGGGTCTTCGTTCGGCAGCGGGTAGACCAGCACTTCCAGCAGATGCGTGACGTCATGCGCGCGGCAGGCCTCGCCGGCGGCGCGGACGAAGGCCTCCTGGTGCGCACGCACCTCCGGCGCCGCGTCGTGCCGATGCCAGACCAGCACTTTCGCCGCATCGCCGCCGATGCGCCGGATGGCGCCGGCGCCCCAATGCGGGATCGGTACGGATTTGCGCCCGCCCGGCGTGTTCTCCGTCACGTGGTGTTCGTAGGAGAGGATCAGCCCCTTGTGCGGCGGGATCTCCGCGATCGGGCGCGCATAGCCGTGAAAGGGGTCGGTGAGCACGGCGGAGGAGAGCGGCGCCAGGTGCTTCGCCAGCATCTGCTTGACCCGCGCCACATCGTCGAAGGCGGCGTCCTTGGTGCCGCGTGCCTGCGCGATCGGGCCGAAGAGCGGCGTGCGCTGGTCGATGGCCAGCATCTTCCACAGGCCGCGATCATCCGCGAGCCGCCGCATGCCCCAAAGCTTGCCGGGCGAGATCTTCATCACCATGCCTCCCTGAGCAGGGCTTCGACCGCGGCGCGATCCGGCATGCCCTCCCATCCGTTTCCGTTTGCCGCCTTCAGTGCGGCCGCCGCCGTGGCGAAGCGCGCGGCGGGCAGCGTGTCAGCGCCTTCCGCGAGCGCCAGCGCATACGCACCGTGGAACACATCGCCGCATCCGGTGGTGTCGCACGCGACGATGCGCGGCGCCGGCAGCGCGACGATGTCTCCGCGCTGCCACCACAGGCTGCCGCGTGCGCCGAGCGTCACGGCCACGATCCCCGGCAAGGTCGCAGCGGCGCGCGCGAGCCCCGCTTCCGGCTCCGCGATTCCCGTGAAGTCCACCAGCCCGCGTTCCGAGAAGACTGCGTGCCCGGCCTGCGGCGCCAGGCGCTGCAGGATGTGCGAGGGACCGAGCTCCGCATCCAGCACGCTCGGCAGCCCGCGGGCGCGCGCCATGGCGAAGACCTGCTCCGCGCCGTTCACCCAGCGTGGGTCGGCCAGCACCGCGCCCGCGCCGTCGAGCGCCTCCGGCGGGATCGGTGCCTCTTCCGGCAGGTTCGATCCCGGATAGACGCAGAGCACGCGCTCGCCTTCCGCATCCAGCGTCACGCCGGCGGAGGGGGATTGCCCACCCGGCACGATGGTGGCGCCATCTGCCTCCACGCCCAGCCGGCGCAGCATGCCGAGCAGCGTCTCGCCCGTGGCATCCGCCCCGAGCCGCCCGAACCAGGAGGCGCGGCCGCCGAGTGCCACGATGGAGACTGCGGCGGTCGCCGCCATGCCGCCGCCATTCTCGCGATAGCCGCGCGCGATGTGCTTGCCCGGCGTCAGCGGCAGCCTCTCGAAGGAATAGACGCGATCCAGCACTGCGATGCCGGAGCAGACGACCTTGTGCTTCATGGAACGAACAAAGGCTTCAGCTTCTCGCCGCGCCGGAACGCGTCGAACAGGTCCTGGAGGCCGTCGAAGCCGGCCTGGTCGTCAACGAGCCGCTCGTAGTCGGTGCGATTCGCGCGCAGCAATTCGATGTTCGCCGCGTGGTCGCCGATGGGGAAGTAGAAGGAGCGCAGGAAACAAAAATCCTTGCGGCGGATGGCCTTGTTCTCGGTGATCGTCCAGCTGTCGCTCTCGCCGAACTGCACGATGGCGCCGTTCGGCGCCACGACTTCGAAAGCGAGTTGCCGCGCGGGATCCTTGCCGGAGGCCTCGATCACCAGCGGGAAGCGGCGCCGCGCGGCGTCGTCCGGCGCGAGGCGCGTGGCGCCGAAGCCGATGGCAGCGGCGGCGCGATGCTCGCCCGGCTCCACGACGAAGACCGGGCCGTAGCCCAGCGCCTTCAGCACGAGCAGCGCGCCGAGCCCGATGGGGCCAGCGCCCAGCAGCAACGCCTCCCCGCGCGGGACGATGCGCTGCGCGAGGCGCAGACCGTGGCCAGCGGTGCCGATCGCATCCAGCAGCAGCGGCGCGAGCCGGTCCGGGATGTCGTCCGGCACGGGCAGCAGGCATTGCTCGGGCACCGCCAACGCTTCGGCGTAGCCGCCGTCGCGCTGCCAGCCCATCAGGTCCGTGGCGTTGCGGCAGACATGGGTGTTGCCGGCGGTGCAGTCATCGCAATGCCCGCAGAAGACCGGGATGTAGACCAGCGCGCGCTTGCCGTCCCACGGATGGCCGGGCTGCTCCACGCGGCCGAGAATCTCGTGGCCTGGCGTGACGGGCCAGCCGCTGCGCAGCGGTCGCAGGTCGCTGCCGCAGAGTGCGCAACTCGTCACGCGCAGCAGCACCTCGCCCGGGGTTGGCCGGGGCGCCGGGGCCTCGATGATCTCGATGCGGCCTTCGCCGGCGAATCGCGCGGCCTTCATCCCTTCACGGCTCCCGCGGAAAGGCCGCCCACCAGGCGGCGCTGGATGATCAGGGTGAGGATGAGCGGCGGCAGCGCGATCACCGTGGCCGCGGCCATCAGCGCGCCCCAGTTGGTCACGCCCTCGCCGATGAAGTTGAAGCTGGCGACGATCGCTGTCTTGGAGTCGAAGCCGGACAGGACAAGCGCGAAGAGGAAGTAGTTCCAGGAGAAGACGAAGCATAGGATCGCGGCGACGACGACACCGGGCGCCACCATCGGCAGCGCCACGCGCAGCAGCGTCTGGTGCTGGCGGCAGCCGTCGATCTCCGCGCTTTCGATGATCTCCCGCGGCAGCGCGTCGAAATAGGGCAGCAGCACCCAGATCGCGACCGGCAGGGTGATGACGGCATGGGTCAGGATCAGCGCGAGATGGCTGCCGACCAGGCCGAGCCAGGTGAACATGACGAGCCAGGGCAGCAGGAACAGCGTGCCCGGCGCCATGCGCGCGAAAAGCGTCGCGGTGGCGGGCCATGTCATGCGGTGCCAGGACATGGCGAAGGCCGCGGGAAAGGCCAGGACCAGCCCGAGGATGGTGGAGCCGCCGGCGACGATCAGGCTGTTCAGCGTGTTCTCCAGGAAGTCGGTGCGCTGGAACAGTTCGACGAAATTCTCGAGCGTCGGGGTGAAGATGATCCTGGGCGGGATCGCCGCCACCTCGGTGCGCGGCTTGAAGGCGGAGGCGACCATCCAGGCCACCGGCGCGACGAGGATGACAACCACCAAGGCAAGCTGGAGGGCGTCCAGCAGCCGCGCGGTTCGGCGCGGGCCTACCATGCGACCGCCCGCCTCAGGCGCGCGAAGGTGAGCACGCTGCCGAAGACGATGGCGGAGAGGGTGACCATCAGTGCCGCGGCATAGCCGAACTCGAAGAACTCGAAGCCGCGGCGATAGGCCAGGATGTTGAGCGTCGTGCTGGCATGTCCGGGCCCGCCCTGGGTCGTGATGTAGATCACGTCGAAGAAGCGCAGCAGGTCCACGCTGCGCAGCACGGCGGCGGTCACCAGTGTCGGCGCCAGCAGGGGAAGGGTGATGCGCCGAAAGCGTTGCCAGGCGCGGGCTCCGTCGATCTCCGCCGCCTCGAACACGTCGCGCGGCAGGGAGAGATAGCCGCCCAGCACGATCAGCGCGACGAAGGGTGTCCATTGCCAGGTGTCCAGCAGCGCGACCGTGAGGATCACCGTGTCGGGATCGGCCAGGAAGAGCAGTTGCGGCAGCCCGGCTTCCTTCAGCAGCCAGTTCGCCACGCCGAGGCCAGGGTCGAGGATGACGATCGCCATCATCCCGATCACCACCGGCGGCAGCATGAAGGGCGAGATCAGCACGGTACGGATCAACCCGCGCGCGGCGTCCAGCCGCGCCAGCAACAGTCCCAGCCAGGTGCCCAGCACCAGCTGCAGCGCCAGCGACAGAAGCCACAGCACGATGGTCAGGCGGAAGCCGTTCCAGAACTCGTCGTCGGCGATCAGGCGGCGATAGTTGTCGAGGCCGATGAAGCGCGCCTCGCCGCCGATCATCGTCTCCTGCAGGGAAAGCCAGATCGCCCAGCCGAAGGGCAGCACGATCATCCCGGCCGCGAAGAGCAGCGCCGGGGCGACCATCCACCGGAAGGACGCGGTCGGCCGCCGGCGCAGCCGCGCGGGGCGCGCAACCGTGCCGGCGACCGCCGTCGCGCTCACTGCAGACGCGCCAGTTCCGCATCCGCCGCGCAGGCGGCGTCGCGTGCGCTGGCCCGGCCCAGCACCACCTGCTGCACGGCATTGCCGATGATGTCCCGCGCTTCCGGGATGCGGTCCGTAGGCGACTGGTAGACGCCGGTGCCGGTGCGGCCGATCTCCACCAGCGCATCGGCCCAGGCGCGCCGGATCGGCATCTCGTTCGCCCAGGCCGTGAAGGCCGGGCCCTGGAAGACGCTCGCGCGCGGCGGCGCCACGCCGTTCTGCACCAGGCGCGTCTGCACCTCGGTGCTGGTCGCCCATTGCAGGAACAGCCAGGCCGCGTCGCGCTGGCGCGAATGCGCGGAAATCGCGAGGCCCCAGCCGATCACCACGGGGCGGGAAATGCCGGTCTCGCGCCCCGGCGGCAACACGCGCACGCCGATGTCCTGCGCGCGGCCGGGGAAGCGGACGATGTTGGCGAATTCGTTGCTGCTCTCATGCGTCATGGCGATGCGGCCCTGGCCGAGCAACTCGATCACCTGGGTGAAGGTGTGGTTCAGCGCGCCGGGCGGGCCGTATTCCTTCAGCAGGTTCGCGTACATCTCGATGCCGCGGACGCTCGCCGGCTGGCAGAGGCCGGGCTTGCCGTCCGGCGTCGCATAGCTGCCGCCGAGGTTGTTGATGAAGCCGGTCAGCGCATAGGGCACCGCACCGCGCAGGCCGCGCGCCGCCCAGACGCCCTGGTTCGCATCGCAGGCGCGCAGCTTCGCCGCCGCTTCCGGGATGTCCTCCACGAAGCGCGGCTCAGGGATTCCGCAGCGCTGGAAGATGTCGCGGCGCCAGTAGAAGAGCGGGCCTTCCTGGTTGATCGGCAGCGTCGCCACCAGCCCGTCCAGCGTCGCCTGCTGGCGCATGCCGGCGCCGAAATCCTCGTAGTTGAAATCGGGCGCGGTGCGCGCCCGGTCGGCGATCAGCGGCGCGAGGTCGGTGTACCAGCCGGCGCGCTTGAACACCGCGCCCTCGCGCGAGGGCAGGGACATGAACACGTCCACATCGGCGCTGCGGCCCTGCATCAGGGTGGTCAGGCGCGCGCGGAACTGCTCCTCGTTGAAGATCTCCATGCGCACGCGGATTCCGGTGCGCGCGGTGAAGTCCGCCGACATCTCCCGCATCGCCTGCGACCAGGGGTGGTTGTTCAGCAGCAGCGTGACGGTGCGGCCTTCCTGCGCGCGCCAGTTGAAGTCCTGTGCGACGGCGGGCGCCGCCAGTAGCGCGGTCGCGGCCAGCGCCGCGAGAGTGCGTCTCAGCATCCTTGGTCCTCCCTTTCCCTCAGCTTGCGACATAGCCGCCATCCACCGGGATGGTGACGCCGTTGACGAGTTGCGCCGCCGGCGAGGCGAGGAACACGGCGGTGCCGGCAAGTTCCTCCGGTTCCGACCAGCGCTTGGTCGGCAGGCGCGCCATGACCTTCTCGTTGAAGGCAGGCTCCTCGCGCCCGCGGCGGCTGATCTCGGTGCGGATCCAGCCCGGCGCGATGGCATTCACGCGGATGCCGTCCTCGGCATAGGCGACGGCGAGCGACTTCGTCAGACCGACAATCGCGGTTTTCGCCGCGGCGTAGGCCGGGATCATCGCGGCGCCGAAATAGGAGTACATCGAGCCGATGTTGATCAGGCAGCCCTTCGTCCTCGCCAGATGCGGGCGGAAGGCGGTGGCGAGGCGCATGTTGCCGGTGAGGTGGATGTTCACGATGTCCGCGAAGACCTCGGGCTGGTGCTCCTCGTGCCGGATCAGGCGGCCGGCGCAATGGATCAGCACGTCCAGCCGCTCGATCTTCGCCGCGAGTGCACGCACCGCGGCGTCGTCGCGCACGTCGAGCGGCTCGTAGCGGAAGGGCGTGCCCTCGGGCGGCGGCTTCAGATCGGTCAGGATCGGCGTGGCGCCGCAGGCGGCGAAGGCATTGGCGAAGGCCATGCCGATGCCGCCCGTGCCGCCGCTGATCAGCACGACCTTCCCGGCCACGGAGAAATCCGGCGCGGCATTGCCTGCGGCCATCCTGGTGCTTCCTCGGGTAGCGGCGATCGTGCCGCGATTTTCGTTATGCGACACCAGCAAGGCAGGTTATGTTCGTTTTCGCAAGCCCATTTTCGTTTTCGCGCTTGCGAAAGAGGGGGAGATGTCGGCCGAGACGCGGCATGGCCGCATCCTGGAAATGTTGCGCCGGCGCGGCTATGCGGCGATCGACGAGTTGGCGACGGAGCTTTCCGTCACGCCGCAGACGGTGCGTCGCGACCTGCAGGACCTCGCCGGGGAGGGGCTGCTGCGGCGCCACCATGGCGGTGCCAGCCTGCCTTCCTCCATCGCCAACACAGACTATGCGCTGCGGCACGTGGAGAACGCGCCGGAGAAGGCCCGCATCGCGGCCGCGGCGGCGGAACGCGTGGCGGAGGGTTCCTCCGTCTTCCTCACCCTCGGCACGACGGTGGAGGCGGTGGCCGCGGCGCTGGCGGCGAAGCGCGAGTTGCGCGTGGTGACGAACAGCACCGCGGCGGCACGCATCCTCGGCGCGTCGCCCGGCATCTCGGTGCATGTGCTGGGCGGCAGCTTCCGGTCCGCCAATGGCGGGCTGGTCGGCGCCTTCGCGGCCGAGGCCGCATCACGCTGGCGCTGCGACCTGCTGATCAAGGGCGTCGGCGCGATCGCGCGGGATGGCTGGCTGCTGGACTATCATGAGGACGAGGTGGCGGTCGCACGCACCATGATGGCGCATGCGCGCGCGACGCTGCTGGTGGCGGACCACACCAAGTTCCTCAAGACCGCCGCCTGTGTCGTCGCGCCGCTATCCGCCATCGCCACGCTGGTCACGGACCGCGCGCCGCCGCGCAGCCATGCGGTGGCGCTGCGTCAGGCGGGCACGGAGGTGGTGGTCGCCGCGGCCTGAGCCTCGGCGGGCTCGATCCGCGCGGCGCTGTGCTTGAAGTCGGGGATCTTGCCGAAGGGATCGAGCGCCGCACGCGTCAGCAGGTTCGCCGCAGCTTCGGTGTAGGCGAAGGGGATGAAGGCGACGCCGTCCGGCAGCGCAGGGTCCTCTCGCGCGGTCAGGTCAACGGCGCCGCGACGCGTCGTCACGCGCAGCAAGGCGCCCGGCGCGACGCCGAGCCGGCGCAGCGCCGTGGGCGCGAGCGAGACGGTGGGGGCGGGCTGCAACGCGTCCAGCACGCGGGCGCGGCGCGTCATCGCGCCGGTGTGCCAGTGCTCCAGCTCGCGGCCGGTGGTCAGCACGAAGGGGAAGTCGCGGTCGGGCAGTTCACCGGGATCGCCGGGGCCGGCCGGCACAAGATGCGCGCGGCCGCCGGGCAGCGGGAAGTGGTCGTGAAAGACGATCTCCTCGCCCGGCGCGTCCGGGGCGGGGCAGGGATAGGTGACGCTGTCCTCGCGCTCCAGCCGGTCCCAGGTGATGTTGGCGAGCGAGGGCATGGCCTGCGCCATCTCCGCGAAGACCTCGCGCGCATGGCCGTAGCGCCAGTCCAGCCCGAGCCCGCGCGCCATCGCCACGACGATGTCGAGGTCCTGCCGCACCTCGCCAGGCGGCGCCACGGCGCGGCGGCCGATCTGCACCTGGCGGTTAGTGTTGGTGACGGTGCCGTCCTTCTCCGGCCAGGCGGTGGCGGGCAGGATTACGTCGGCCAGCGCGGCCGTCTCCGTCAGGAACAGGTCCTGCACGACGAGGTGATCGAGCTTCGCGAGGCCGGCGCGCGCATGGGCGAGGTCGGGGTCCGACATCGCGGGGTTCTCGCCCATGATATACATGCCGCGGATCTCGCCGCGCTCCGCGGCGTGCAGGATCTCCACCACGGTCAGGCCGGGCTTGTGGTCCAGCGGCGTTCCCCAGAGCTCCTCTAGGAAGGCGCGGTAGGTCGCGTCGCCGGTGCGGTGATAGTCCGGCAGCATCATCGGGATCAGGCCGGCATCGGATGCGCCCTGCACGTTGTTCTGGCCGCGCAGCGGATGCAGGCCGGTGCCGGGGCGGCCGACATGGCCGCAGAGCAGAGACAGCGCGATCAGCGCGCGCGCATTCTCGGTGCCGTGCACGGACTGGCTCACGCCCATCCCCCAGAGCGTCAGCGCCGCGCGCGCGGTCGCGTAGAGCCGCGCGACGCGCCGGATCTGATTGGCGGACACGCCGCACCGCGCCTCCACCGCTTCCGGCGCATAGGGCGCGAGATGTGCGCGCAGCGCCTCCAGCCCGTCCACGCGCGAAGCGACGAAGTCCGCGTCGTGCAGGCCCTCCGCAAGGATCACGTGCAGCATGGCGTTGAGCAGCGCCACATCCTGGCCCGGGCGGAAGCGCACGACTTCCGTGGCGAAGCGGTCCAGCCCCGTGCCGCGCGGGTCCATCACCACCAGCTTGGCGCCACGCGTCGCGGCGTCCTTCAGGAAGGTGGCGGCGACAGGGTGGTTCTGGGTCGGTTGCGCGCCGATGACCAGCAGCAGGTCGGCTTCCGCCGCCGCGGTGAAGGGCGCGGTGACGGCGCCGCTGCCCACTGTCTCGAACAGCGCGGCCACGCTGGCGGCGTGGCAGAGCCGCGTGCAATGGTCCACGTTGTTGGTGCCGAAGCCGGTGCGCACCAGCTTCTGGAACAGATAGGCTTCCTCGTTCGATCCCTTGGCGCTGCCGAAACCCGCGAGGGCCTGCGGGCCGACTCCGTCGCGGATGCGCACGAGGCCGCCGGCGGCGAGCGTCAGCGCCTCCTCCCAGCTCGCGTCCCGGAATTTCTGGCGTGCGCGCTTCGGATCGAGGCAGTCGGCGGGATCCTTGGCCGCGCCTGCGATGCGGATCAGCGGGCGCGTGAGGCGATCGGGGTGGCGCAGATAGTCGAAGCCGAAGCGGCCCTTCACGCAGAGCCGGCCGAGATTGGCCGGGCCGTCGCGCCCAACCACCTCCTCGATCATGCCGTCGCGCGTGCGGAATCCGACCTGGCAGCCGACGCCGCAATAGGGGCAGACGCTCGCCACTTCCTGCTGCGGCGCCGCTGCGCGATGGCCCGCCGCATCCAGTACTGACACGGGCAACAGCGCGCCTGTAGGACAAGCCTGAACGCATTCGCCGCAGCCGACGCAGGAAGACGCGCCCATCGGATCGAGAAGGTCGAAGGCGACGGTCACGCCCATGCCGCGCCCGGCGAAGCCGATCACGTCGTTGTGCTGCACCTCGCGGCAGGCCCGCTCGCACAGGCCGCAGGCGATGCAGGCATCGAGCTGCACCGCCATGGCAGGATGCGTCATGTCCGGCGCCGGTCGCTCTGCCTCCGGCGCGAAGCGCGAGGCCGTCACGCCGAGGCGTTGTGTCCATTGCGCGAAGCCGCCCGTGGCGTCGCGCGCCGCGGCCGAGGGCTGGTCGGCCAGCAGCAGCTCGAACACCATCCGCCGCGCGCGCGCCGCGCGGTCGGATGCGCTGCGCACCACCATGCCCGGCGCCGGCGCGCGGATGCAGGAGGCGGCGAGCACACGCTCGCCCTCGATCTCCACCAGGCAGGCGCGGCAATTGCCGTCGGGACGATAGCCGGGGCGCGGGCGGTGGCAGAGATGCGGGATCTCGGTGCCGAGCCGGCTCGCCACCGCCCAGATCGTCTCGCCCGGCGCGGCGGTCACCTCGCGCCCGTCCAGGGTGAAGGCGATGCCGGTCATGGTGTGGCCTGCGGGAAGAAGCGCAGCAGGCTGCGAACGGGATTCATCGCCGCCTGGCCGAGGCCGCAGATCGAGCCATCGGCCATGGCCGCTGCGAGTTCCTGCAGAAGCGGTGCGTCCCAGCGCTGTGCTTCCAGCAGCCTTGCGGCCTTCGCCGTGCCGACGCGGCAGGGCGTGCACTGCCCGCAGCTTTCGTCGCGGAAGAAGCGCACCAGGTTGCGCGCGGCTTCCGGCAGGTCGTCGCGATCGGACAGCACGATGACGGCGCCCGAGCCGACGAAGCAGCCATACTGCTCCAGCGTGCCGAAATCGAGCGGCTGGTCCGCCATGCTTGCCGGCAGGATTCCGCCCGAGGCGCCGCCCGGCAGATAGGCGGCGAAGCGATGGCCTTCCGCCATGCCGCCGCAGAACTCCTCGATGAGCTCCTGCGCGGTGATGCCCGCGGGCGCGGCCTTCACGCCGGGATTGCGCACGCGGCCGGACACGGAAAACAGACGCTGGCCGCTTCGCCCGCGGCGCCCGGCGGCGGCGAAGCGCGCGGCGCCCTCCGGCGTGCCGAGGATCTCGGGCAGCCACCACAGCGTCTCCACGTTGTGGATCAGTGTCGGCTGGCCGAACAGGCCGCGCTCGCCGGGGAAGGGCGGCTTGTGGCGCGGATAGCCGCGGCGGCCTTCCAGGCTTTCCAGCAGCGCGGTCTCCTCGCCGCAGATATAGGCGCCGGCGCCGCGCCGCAGATGCACGGGCATGGGCAGCAGGCCGGCCGCGTCGAGGGCCGCGATCTCCTGCGCAACGGCGCCGTGCAGATGCGCGTATTCGTCGCGCAGGTAGAACCAGCAGGCCTCAGCCCCGATCGCCCTGGCGGCGAGCAGCATGCCTTCCAGCACGCGGTGCGGATCGGCCTCGAGGCAGAAGCGATCCTTGAAGGTGCCCGGCTCGCCCTCGTCGGCGTTGACGACGAGGTGCCGCGGGCCAGGCTGCGACTGCACCAGGCGCCATTTCCGCGCGGCGGGGAAGCCCGCGCCACCAAGGCCACGCAAGCCCGCGGCTTCCAGGCGGGCGAGCATCACCGAGGGGGTGAGCGCCGCGTCGCGCAGCAACGCATAGCCGCCGTCGTGCCGTGCGGCGGGCAGGCGCGGCGGGCCCAGCTCCGGCGCGTGCTGCGCGGCGGCGAGAACCGCCTCCGGCGTCGCGTGCTCGACGAGGGAATGCCCGACGGCACAGGCCGGAGCGTTATGGCAACCGCCCATGCAGGGCGCGCGCAGCACACGCATGCCGGCGGGCGCCGCGTCGTGCAGCCTTGCATGCAGCCCCGCCGCACCGGCCATCGCGCAGGGCAGGCCATCGCAAACACGGATCGTGACCGGCGGCGGCGGCGCTTCGCCGTCCTCCAGGATGTCGAAATGCGCGTAGAAGCTTGCCGTCTCGAACACCTCGACCGGCGCGATCCGGTGCAGCGCCGCCAGCGCGACGAGGTGCCCCGGATGCAGCGCGCCGTGCCGGTCCTGCAAGGCATGCAAATGCTCGATCAGCAGGTCCCTTCGCAGATCGAGACCGCCGATCGCGGCCTTCACCGCATCGAGAGCCTCGGGCGTCGCGACGCGGCCGCGCGGCCCGGTGCGTGGTGCTCGCGTGCCATTCGGCATCGCCGTCATGCGCAGTGGCGCGTCCTTCCCCATGCCGCATCTAACGCCGGTTCGCGGCACCGGTCACCCCGGCGGCCCGTGCGACCCTTGCGGGATTTGCATGCGCATGCAAGCCTTCCGGCCATCATTCGGCTCGAAGACAGGACAACGACATGGCGCGGTGGCTCAAGCGTTCCATCGGCGCGGCCGACAAGGCGGCCGCCCAGGCCGAGGTGCGCGCCACGGTGGAGCGGCTGCTGGCCGATATCGCGCAGCGTGGCGATGCCGCGGTGCGCGAGATGTCGGCGAAGTTCGATGGCTGGGACCGCGCCGATTTCCGCCTGACTGACGCGGAGATCCGCGCCTGCCTCGACGAGCTGCCGAAGAAGGCGCTGGACGACATCCGCTTCGCGCAGGAGCAGGTCCGCAACTTCGCGCAGCACCAGCGCGAGTCCATGAAGGACATCGAAGTCGAGACGCTGCCAGGCATCGTGCTGGGGCACAAGAACATCCCGGTGAACTCGGTCGGCTGCTACGTCCCAGGCGGGAAGTATCCGCTGCTGGCGTCGGCGCACATGTCGGTGGTCACGGCGAAGGTCGCGGGCGTGCCGCGCATCATCACCTGCGCACCGCCCTTCGAGGGCAGGCCGGCGCCGGCCATCGTCGCGGCGCAGCACCTGGCCGGCGCCGACGAGATCCGGGTGCTGGGCGGCGTGCAGGCGGTCGGCGCCATGGCGCTTGGCACCGAGAGCATCGCACCCGTGGACATGCTGGTCGGCCCCGGCAATGCCTATGTCGCCGAGGCGAAGCGGCAGTTGTTCGGCCGCGTCGGAATCGACCTCTTCGCCGGCCCCACCGAGACGCTGGTGATCGCCGACGAGACGGTGGATGGCGAGCTCTGCGCCACCGACCTGCTCGGCCAGGCCGAGCATGGTCCGACCAGCCCCGCCATCCTTCTGACGGATTCCGAGAAGCTGGCCCGCGACACGATGCAGGAGGTCGAGCGCCTGCTGACCATCCTGCCTACCGCCGCCATCGCGCGGAAGGCATGGGAGGACTACGGCGAGGTGATCCTCTGCGACGACAAGGCCGAGATGCTGCGGGAAGCGGACCGCATCGCCTCCGAGCATGTGCAGGTGATGACCTCGGACGATGATTTCTTCCTGAAGAACATGACCAACTACGGCGCGCTGTTCCTCGGCCCGCGCACCAATGTCAGCTATGGCGACAAGGTGATCGGCACCAATCACACCCTGCCGACGCTGGGTGCCGCGCGCTACACGGGCGGGTTGTGGGTGGGCAAGTTCCTCAAGACCGTCACCTACCAGCGCGTGCTGACGGACGAGGCGAGCACGATGATCGGCGCCTATTGCTCCCGCCTCTGCATGCTGGAGGGCTTCGTCGGCCATGCCGAGCAGGCGAATATCCGCCTGCGGCGTTATGGCGGACGCAACGTGCCGTACGGGCAGGCGGCCGACTGAGATGGAACTGCCGAAGACGCCCTCGCTGCGGCTGGACGGCAAGCGCGCATTGGTGACCGGCGCGGGGCGCGGCATCGGCCTCGGCGCCGCCGCCGCACTCGCCGAGGCCGGCGCGCATGTCGTGCTCGCGGCGCGCTCGGCGGCGGAGATCGAGGAGGCCGCGGCGGCGATCCGCGCCGCCGGCGGCTCGGCCGAGGCGCTGACGATGGATGTCGCGGAGATCGAGGCAACGGCGGCAAAGATCGCCGCCGCCGGTCCTTTCGACGCGCTGGTGAACAATGCCGGCACCAACCGCCCCGCCGCCTTCCAGGACGTCACCGCGGCGGATTTCGACGCGGTGATGAACCTGAATGTCCGCGCCGCCTTCTTCGCGGCGCAGGCCGTCGCACGCGGCATGATCGCGGCGGGCAAGCGTGGCGCCATCGTGCATGTCTCCTCCCAGATGGGCCATGTCGGCGGCGCCCGGCGCAGCGTCTATTGCGCGTCCAAATGGGCGATCGAGGGCATCGCGCGCGCCATGGCGCTGGATCTTGCGCCGCACGGCATCCGCGTGAACACGCTCTGCCCTACCTTCATCGAGACGCCGATGACGCGGCCCTTCCTGGCCGACGAGGCCTTCAAGGCGAGCGTGATCCAGAAGATCAAGGTCGGGCGCCTCGGACAGGTTGAGGACCTGATGGGCGCCGTCGTCTTCCTGTGCTCCGACGCGGCTGCGCTGATGACCGGCTCCTCCCTGCTGTTGGATGGCGGCTGGACGGCGGAATGAGCGAGCCGCGGGGACGCAGTACCCAGCGCCACGCCACCGCGACCGATGTCGCGCGCCTCGCCGGAGTCTCGCAATCCGCCGTCAGCCGCGCCTTCACGCCAGGGGCGTCCATCGCGCGGGAGACGCGCGCGCGCGTCGAGGATGCGGCGCGCGCGTTGGGCTATCGCCCCAACGCCATCGCGCGCAGCCTGACGACACGCCGCAGCCGCATCATCGGCGTCGCCGCGGCCTATCTCCAGAACCACTTCTACCCCGACGTGCTGGAGGCGCTGTCGAAGGGCCTGCAGGCGCGCGGCTACCACTTGCTGCTGTTCACGCCGGACGCCGCCCGCGACGCCGACCCACTGCTGCAGGAGGTGCTGGCCTGGCAGGTGGACGCGCTGATCCTCGCCTCCACCACGCTGTCCTCCGCATTGGCCGGGCAATGCCGCGCCGCGGGCATTCCGGTGCTGCTATTCAACCGCACGAGCCGCCACGCCGATGTCTCCTCCGTCACCGGCGAGAATCTTCGCGGCGGCCGCCTCATTGCCGAGTTCCTCGTCGCAGGCGGACACAAGCGGCTCGCCTTCATTGCCGGCATCGAGAATTCCTCCACGAGCCGCGACAGGGAGGCAGGCTTCACCGGCTGGCTCGCCGAGCACGGCCATGCGCCGCCGCTGCGCGAGGTCGGTCTCTATGATTTCGAAGCCGCCTCCGCGGCCGCGCGGCGGCTGCTGGCGCGGTCCGATCGGCCGGACGCCATCTTCGTCGCCAACGACCACATGGCGACGGCGGTGAGCGAGGTGGCGCGCCATGAATTCGGCCTGCGCATCCCGCGCGACCTGTCGCTTGTCGGGTTCGACGACACGGGTCCGGCACGCTGGCCGTCCTTCTCGCTCACCTCCTTCGCGCAGCCCCTGCACCCGATGGTGGACGCCGCCGTCGCTATGGTCTGCGAGATGATCGAGGACCCCGCTGCGCCGACGCGTCACCAGGTCGTGCCTGGCGAGCTGGTGGTGCGCGGCTCGGCGCGGATTCCGCCCGAAGGCTGCGTCAGCCGCGGCGACGCGCTGGTCTGGCGCCCGGTGCAGGAGACTGTCGTATGACCGCGCTGGACGGCTACGCGACGCTGCCGGACTACATCCTCGGCATCACCGAGCGCATCTGGGAACAGCGCGGCCTTCACCTGATCCGCCGTTGGTATGCGCCGGACTGCCTCGTGCACTCTCCCTCCGGTCCGGTGCGCGGTGCCCAGGCGGTCGTGCAGGGCACGCTCGAGACGCTGCAGGCCTTCCCCGACCGCCAATTGCTCGGCGAGGACGTGATCTGGTCGGACGACGGCGCCGAGCGCGGCCTTCACTCCTCCCACCGCGTGTTCTCCACGATGACGCATCGCGGCGAGGGGCTGTTCGGCGCACCGACCGGGCGGCATGTCGAGGTGCGCACCATCGCCGATTGCCTCGTCAGGGACGGCGTGATCGTCGAGGAGTGGCTTGTGCGCGACCAGTCGGCGATCGCGCTGCAGCTCGGCCTCGATCCCGCGGAGTTCGGCCGGCGGCTCGGCGCCGAGGATGCGGCGAAGGGACTGGCCGTCTGGCACAAGGAGGCGGCGGCGGCGGTCCGCCGCGGCGAACCCGACTCGCCCTGCATCCGGCACGCCCATCCAGCGGCCGAGGCGCTCGCCGGCACGCTGGACGCCGCGTTCAACAATGCCGACCTCGCGGCGCTGGGTGCGCTGCACGACCGCGCCGTCGCGCTCGCCCTGCCGGGCCACCGCCAGACCGCGGGGACTGCGGCGCTGGATGCCTTCGTCATCGGCTATCTCGCCGCCTTCCCCGATGCGCGGCTGGTCGTGGACCACTGCGTCGCGCTGGAGGAGCCGGCGCGGCCTGTGCGGGTCGCGGCGCGCTGGCGGCTGGCGGGCACGCATGCAGGCCGCGGCGCCTTCGGCGTGCCCACGGGGGCCGAGGTTCTGGCAATGGGGATCGTCCATGCGGAGTTCGCCGGCAGCCGCATCCATCGCGCCTTCTGGCTGCTGGACGAGGTTTCGCTGCACCGGATGATCGGGGCGAAGGCGGGGTGAGGATCGGCCCTTGCCAGCCGGGCAGACATGCCGATAGGTTTGCATGCGCATGCAAGAACCGGCCGAAGGGGCCGGGCTGAGGGAGGGAAGGCGCCATGGCGCTGCGTCGTCGAGACATCCTGGCCGGCGCCGCCGGCGCCGCGGCCTTCGCCGCCACCGGGGCAAAGGCCCAGCTCGGCCCCGCGCCGAACCTGCGGCCGGGCAAGCCCTTCGCCGGTACCGAGCTCAAGGTGCTCTGTGTCGTCGCCAGCCAGTTCCGCGCGCATGAGGCGCGGCTGGCGACCTTCACCGAGCAGACCGGCATCACCGCGAAATACACCTTCGTCCCCTTCGCCAGCATGCGCGAGGCGCTGACGGCCGAGATGGTCGGCGGCGGCGGCGACTACGACCTGGCGATCGCGATGGACCAGTGGGTGGCCTCGCTGAACAACCTCTTCGACCCGATCGATGCGCGCGTGCGCGAGAAGGGCATCCCGCTCGATCGCTGGCCGGCGGCGCATCTGCGCCAGGGCACGGTGAACAACCGCCTGCTCGGCCTGCCCAGCCGCGGCCATGTGCAGTTGCTGTTCTACCGGAAAGACCTGTTCGAGAAGCACAACCTGACGCCGCCCGCCACCTGGGAAGCGCTGGTGGAGACCGGCAAGGCGATCCAGGAGAAGGAGAGCGGCATCTCCGGCGTCGCCGTGCCCTATGGCCGCAACAACGGCCAGAACCTGATGGTCTGGTACAACTTCCTGTGGGGTCGCGGCGGCACGCTGTTCGACGAACGCGGCCAGCCCGCCTTCAACAGCCAGGCCGGCCTCGCTTCGGTGCAGGATTACGTTGACCTGCTGCGAAGGCACCGTGTCACGCCCGCCGGCGCCGTCTCCTTCACCGAGCAGGATGCCGTGAACAGCATGGGCCAGGGCAATTCCGCCATGCTGCCGGTCTGGTGGTGGGTGCGCTCCACGCTGGTGAACCCGCAGGCCAGCCGGCTGACCGACGCGCAGATCGGCTTCGCGCCGATGCCGAGCTATGCTGGGAGGCCGCGCACCACCTTCACCAATACCTGGGTCTGGGGGATCACGCAGCGTTCGCGCCGCAAGGATGCGGCGATGGAACTGCTGACCTGGATCGCCAATCCCGCGCTGGAGCGCGACATCCTGCTCGACCCGAAGGAGAGCGACGTTGTCGCGGTGATGTGGCCGAACCTGATGGATGATGCGGTGAACGCCCGCTTTGGCGGCATGCACCGGCTGGCCGCGGAAGGGCTGCGCGACACGCAATCCATCACCTTCGGCCCCGAATGGCCGCAGATCAGCGAGGCGCTCGAGACGGCGATGAGCGAGGCGGCGAGCGGCACGCGCAGCGTGCCCGACGCCTTCAACGCCGCCGCCGCCAGCGTGCGGCGGATCGCCCGGCGCGGGTGAGCGCGGCTTGGCGACGAGCGCGCTGCCCCCGCCCAACGCTCCCCCGCGCGCGGGGGAGGGCTAAGTCCGATGCGGGACCGCACCCTCAAATACCTGCTGATCCTGCCGGCGGCGCTCATCGTGCTGGGGACCACGATCTGGCCGCTCGCCGTCTCGCTGGTCACCAGCTTCCGC
This sequence comes from Falsiroseomonas bella, assembly GCF_003173615.1. Lineage (GTDB taxonomy): Bacteria > Pseudomonadota > Alphaproteobacteria > Acetobacterales > Acetobacteraceae > Falsiroseomonas > Falsiroseomonas bella. The sequence goes on from NZ_QGNA01000004.1 coordinate 378,304, forward strand.
GACTGGCGGCTGACGCGCTCTCTGGCGCCTGGGCCGTTCATCGGTACCGAGCATTACGTGATCGCCTTCACGGACGATCCTGACTTCGCCAACGCGGCGATGGTGACGGCGCTGTTCGTGCTGATCGATGTCACCATCACCGTGGTTTCCGCCCTCGGGCTCGCGCTGCTGCTGCGTCGCGCGGGCGTCTTGCAGAGCCTGACCCGCGCGGTGCTGATCCTGCCCTTCGCCGTCTCCCCGGCGCTGGTGGGCATCTCCTTCCGCTTCATGTTCAACGCGGAGATGGGCGTCTTCACCTGGCTGGCCGGCGTGCTGGTGCCGCCGCTCCAGAACTTCGTCTGGCTGGCCGATGAATGGGCGGCGTTGCTGGTGCTGGTGTTTTCCGACGCATGGCGCTGGATCCCGTACATGACGCTGGTGGTGCTCGGCGGCCTGGCGGCCCTTCCGAAGGAGCCGGAGGAGGCCGCGCGCATCGACGGCGCGACGGAGTTGCAGGTGCTGCGGGACGTGACGATCCCGGCCCTGCTGCCGGTACTCGCGGTGGTCGCGATCCTCAAGACCGTGTTCGCGCTGAAGATGTTCGACCAGGTGGTGACACTGACGGGCGGCGGGCCGGGCGCGGCGACGACCACGCTCGCCTACCTCGTCTACTCCATCGCCTTCCGCTGGTACGACATGGGCTATGCCAGCGCCGTGGCCTGGATTCTGACCGCGATCCTGGTCTTCCTGGCGATCTGGTACATGAAGCTCATCCTGCGGAAGCCGGGGCAGACATGAGCCCGGCACGCCGGCGCAAGCTGCTGTGGCAGGCGGTGGAGTCCGCCATCCTGCTCGGCGCGCTGTTCCTGATCCTGTTCCCGATCCTGTGGATGGCGCTGACCGCCTTCAAGCGGCCGGTGGACCTGTTCGGGCTGACCTTCCTGTTCACGCCCACGCTCGACAATTTCCGCGCGATCTTCGCGCATCCCTGGAACATCGGCCACACGCTGCTCAACAGCTTCATCGTCGCCGCGGCGACGGTGGCGATCTCCGTGCCGGCCTCGACGCTCGCGGCCTATGCCTTCAGCCGCTTCGAGCTGCCCTTCAAGGGCGCGCTCTTCTTCACCATCCTGGCGACGCAGTTCATCCCGGCGGTCGTCGTGGTGCTGCCCTTCTACCTGCTGTTCCGCGACCTCGGCCTGCTTGACACGGTCTATGCGCTGATCGTCGTCAACCTCGCCATCGTCACACCCTTCGCCACCTGGATGCTGAAGGGCTTCCTCGACGCGGTGCCAACCGAATCCGAGGAAGCCGCGCTGGTGGATGGCGCGACGCGGCTGCGCGTGATCCTCGACGTCGTCGTGCCGATGATCTGGCCGGGCGTGGTCGTCACCGCCGTCTTCTGCTTCATCCTGACCTGGAACGAGTTCCTCTTCGCGCTGATCCTGACGCGCGACGACGCGGTGACGCTGCCCGTCGGCATCACCCGCTTCCGCACCGAGCGCGGCGATCTGTGGGAGCTGATCGCCGCGGCCGGCATCCTGATCTCCATCCCGATGTTCCTGCTCGCCTCCGTCATCCAGCGCCACTTCGTGCGCGGGATGACCGGCGGCGCGGTGAAGTGAGGCGCGCTTGGCCGAGGTGATCCTGCGCAACGTGACCAAGCGCTGGGGCGGCTTCGTCGCCGTGCGCGACCAGTCGCTGACGGTGAAGGACGGCGAGTTCATGGTGCTGCTCGGCCCCTCCGGCTGCGGCAAGACCACGACGATGCGCATGGTCGCGGGCCTTGAGGAGCCGACCAGCGGCGACATCCTGATCGGCCCGAACCGGGTGAATGACCTGCCGCCGCGCGAGCGCGACGTGGCGATGGTGTTCCAGTCCTACGGCCTCTATCCGCACATGACCGTGGCCGACAACATCGGCTATCCGCTGAAGCTGCGCGGCGTGCGTGGTGCCGAACGGCAGCGCCAGATCGAGGCTGCTGCGGCCAAGGTCGAGCTCGGCGACCTGCTGCACCGCAAGCCGCGCGAGCTGTCCGGCGGCCAGCGCCAGCGCGTGGCGCTGGCGCGCGCCATCGTGCGCCGTCCGCAGGTCTTCCTGATGGACGAGCCGCTGTCCAACCTGGACGCCAAGTTGCGCGTCTCCACCCGCGCCGAGATCAAGCACCTGCAATACGAGCTTGGCGTCACCACCATCTACGTCACGCACGACCAGATCGAGGCGATGACGCTGGCGCATCGCGTCGCGGTGATGAGCCAGGGGGAGATCCGCCAGCTCGACACGCCGGAGGCGATCTACGACCGGCCCGCGGATCTCTTCGTCGCCGGCTTCATCGGGTCCCCGCCCATGAATCTCGTCCGTGGCGAGCATGCCAGCGGCGTCTTCACGGCAGCCGGCGGCCTACGGGCCGCGACGCGCATCGCGGGCCATCGCGGCGCCGCCATGCTCGGCATCCGGCCGGAGGACGTGACGGTCGCGCCCGCCGGTGCGGGCGATCTCGACGCCAGCGTCTATGCGGTGGAGCTCACCGGCGATTCCGTCCTCGTCACCGCCCAGGCCGGCGAGGCGCGGCTGATCGCCAAGGCCGACCGCGCCTGGCGCGCGGAGCCAGGCACGACCATCGGCCTGAAGCTCGACGCGACGCGCCTGCATCTTTTCGACGCCGACACCACGCGTCGCCTCAACCCGGAATGACCGCCATGCTCGCGAACCGACTGATCCGCTACGCGGACCTGCTCCCCTGCAAGAACGCCTTCGTGGACACCCGCAGCCCCGGCTCCGACCAGAAGGAGAACTTCACCCTCATCGGTCCCGGCGTCAGCGAGAACCCGAACCAGCACGTCCACATCCCGGAGCCGCACGGCTTCAACATCGGCGGCGCACGCCAGCCGCCGCGCTGCCTGAACAGCCAGCACAGCCACGAGACCGCGGAGGTCTTCGTCGTCCACAAGGGCCGCTGGCGCATGATCTTTGGCGTCAATGCCGACGAAGGCGACGTGACGATGGAGGAAGGCGACGTCATCTCCATCCCCATCCACATGTTCCGAGGCTTCGAGAACATCGGGGAGGAGACCGGCTTCCTCTTCGCCGTGCTCGGCGGCGACGATCCGGGCAAGGTCACCTGGTCGCCACGCGTCTTCGATCTTGCGAAGCAGTACGGCCTGGTTCTGCTGGAAGGCGGGCGCCTGGTGGACACGACGGTGGGCGAGAGCGTGCCGCCGGGCGCGAAGCTGCAGCAGCCGCCGAGTGCGGCGGAGATCGCGCGCCTCGCCACCCCGCCGCGCGAGGCGCTCGCGAGCTGCGTTCTCAAGCCGAAGCAGTTCGCGGTGAACCCGCGCTCGCCTCTGGCGCGCGAAGGCGTGGAGGAAGCGGCGATCATCACGCCGCAGGCGACCGGCGACGGCTTCGCACCGGGCCCGATCAAAGGCTGGTGGCCGCACGGCTTCAACCTGCGGTGCCTGCGGCTGGAATCCGGCGCCTTCGTGCCGCCGCACATCCGCAACGAGGAAGAAGTGATCTTCGTCCATCGCGGCGTGCTGCAGCTGGCGACTCCGCAAGGCGAGGTGATCCTCGGTCCCGGCGACACCTTTACCACCCCCAAGGGCGTGCCGCGCGGCTTCCGGGCCAGTTCCTCGAACGGCGTCGCCGCCTATGTGGTGCGCGGCGGCGACTCCCCCGCCATGCCGAGCTTCCTGTCATGACCCAGATCCGCACCACCCATGTCGGCTCCCTGCCGCGCAGCCAGATCGTCGCCGACCTTCTCTTCGCGAAGGAGCGCGAGGAGCCGATCGATCCCGCCGCCTACGAGGCCGCGATGGAGCAGGCCACGCAGGCGGTGCTCTGCCGGCAGAAGGAGATCGGGATCGACATCCCCTCGGATGGCGAGACGTCGAAGATCTCCTACGCGACCTACATCAAGGATCGGCTGACCGGCTTCTCCGGCGACAGCCCGCGCCGCGTGCCGGCGGACCTGATGGACTACCCGGCCTATGCCGAGAAGATCGGACGCAGCGGCGGCACGCCGACCTATCGCCGCCCGCGCTGCACCGGACCGATCGCGGTGAAATCCATGGCGCCGCTGCAGCGCGACCTGGATGTGATGCGCGGCGCGATGGATGCCGCGGGCTATGCGACGGGCTTCATGAACAGCGCCTCGCCGGGCGTGATCGCGCTGTTCCAGCCTTCCGACATCCATGCGGACGTGGACGCCTACATGGCCGACCTGGCGGAAGGGATGCGCCACGAATACCTGGCGATCGTGGAGGCCGGACTGATCCTGCAGATCGACGCGCCGGATCTCGGGCTGGGCCGGCACATGATGTATCCGGACCTCGACGAAGCGGCCTTTCTCCGCCGCGCGGCCATTCACGTGGATGTGATCAACCATGCGCTGCGCGGCATCCCGCCGGAGCGGGTCCGGCTGCATGTGTGCTGGGGGAATTATGAAGGCCCGCACACCCGTGACATCGCGCTCGGCCGCGTGCTGCCGGAGTTGCTCAGGCTGCGTATCGGCGGGCTGCTGTTCGAAGCCTCGAACCCGCGCCACGCGCATGAATGGACAGTATGGCGGGACGCGAAACTGCCGAAGGACTGGGTGCTGATCCCGGGCTGCCTCGACAGCACGACGAACTTCGTGGAGCACCCCGAACTCGTCGCGCAACGCATTGGGACCTTCGCCCGCCTGGTCGGGCCGGAGCGCGTGATCGCCGGCACGGATTGCGGCTTCGGGACCTTCGCGGGCTATGGCGCGGTGCACGGGGACATTGCGTGGGCGAAACTGACGTCGCTGGTCGAGGGCGCGCGCATTGCGTCGCGCAATCTCTGAACAAATATTCGCGCGGACTGCTGTATACTGTGCGTCCCGACTCCGTTCTGTCCTTGCAATGCTGGCAGACGTCGCCTTACGCTGTCAGCAAAGGTCAGTATCGAGGCTGACATGGTTGAGGAAAGAAAGCGGGACGGTGCGGAGCTCCGCGCGCAGGCGAAGCGTGCGCGGTCCCTCGCGACGGGCCTGGTGCCGGGCGAGGATCGCCGCCGGCTGAGCGAGCTTGCCGTCTCCCTCGAGGAGGAGGCGGAAGCCGCGGACGCGCGCAGCGCCGCACGGCGGAGCAACGCGCAGGAACCCATGCAGCGCCAGGCCGCCGAATAGCGGCGCCGACCGCCGCTCATCGCGCGCGGCGCGTCGTTTCCTGCCGTGCGCCGGCGGCCAGCACCACCCCCATCGCCGCCGCCGCAAGCCCGATCAGCACATTCGGCGCCGGCACCTCTCCCATCAGCGCGAAGCCGAACACCGCCGCACTCACCGGGCTCAGCGCACCGAGCGCCGCGGCGCGCGCGGCGCCCAGCCGTGCCACCGCCAGCGCGAAGGCAAGCGGGGCAAGCAGGCCGGACAGCCCGCCCTGCCACGCGGCCTGTACCGCGACCTCGCCCCATGTCGCCGCGACCAGGCCGCTTTCGCAGGCGAGCAGGTAGTAGGGCAGGAAGCCCACCACGGAGCCGAGGCTGACCAGCGCCGTCGCCTCCGGCGCGCTCAGGCCGCTGCGGCGCAACGCCAGCGTGTAGCCCGCGGCCAGCCAGGATGCGCTGACGAGCATCGCCGGCCCCGCGAGACCGTCCGCGCCGAGCGCCGGCGGACCCGCCACCAGCAGCACGGAGCATGCCATCAGGCCGAGGCCGAGCCGCTGCGCCGGCGCAGGCGTCGCCGATCCGGCGCGGCCGGCCAGCAGCGATGCCGCGGCCACCCAGAGCGGCATCGTGCCGGGCAGCAGCGCGCCGGCATCCGCGGCGGCGGCTTCGCGCAGCCCGGCGCCGGCCAGCAGCACGAAGGGCGCGCCGCCACCCGCGAGCAGCAGCGCGAGGCGCGGCAGGTCGGCCCGGCGCAGCCGCGCCAGGGCGCGCCACGCCACGGGCAGCAGCAACAGCGCCGGCGCAAGGAAGCGCAGCAGCACGATGTCGTGCGGCCCGAGCGCGGCCGCTTCCGCTGCGACGCCGAGCCGCGTCATGGCCAGCGCGCCGCCCCAGATGGTCGCGGCGGCGAGCCCGGCTGCGAGGCCGAGCGCTCGGTCGCCGGGCAGGCTGAAGGCAAGCCCCGGCCGATGCGCGGATTGCGCGAGATGAGCGAACATGTCGGGTTCTCCCGCCGGCCAGCGCCTTGCGGCGCGGCCGGCCGCGTCAGGCGATCCAGAAGGGTTTGCGCGCCTCGGCGAAGGCGTCGCCCGGGCCGATGCCGATGTCGCGCCATTCGCGATGGCCCATCTCGGCCAGCGCGCGCCGCTCCTCGCTGCGGGCGCGCCAGAGCGCGACGGCATGGCGTAGCCGGCGGCCGATCGGCATCGCGGCGGCAGTCGTGGTGGAGCGGGTCATCCTCGTCGTCCTTGCATCAGGGGTCGCGCCGCCTCTCACGGCGTGTCCCCTTCTGCCCGCGGCGCGATGCGCGCGCTTGGCGAAGGCCTGACGACGATCTTGAGATTGCATGGAAATGCCGCCGCTCGCGCCCCACCTTTCGCAGGGAAGGTTGGACGCGACGCCGCGTGTTGCGGTATCGCGGCATCCGCGAAACAGGCGGGAGGCAGGGCAGGCGCATGCGGCTCGGCTTCGGCGATGTCGAAGTGGATCTGCGGCGGCAGGAGCTGCGCCGCGGCGACGATGTCGTGCATGTCGAGCCCCAGGTCTTCGACCTGCTGGTTCACCTGCTGCGCAACCGCGACCGCGTGGTCGGCAAGGACGAGCTGTTCGACACCATCTGGCAGGGCCGCATCGTCTCCGAGGCGGCGCTGAGCAGCCGGATCAACGCCGCGCGCAAGGCGGTGGGCGACGACGGCGACCGGCAGGAGGTGATCCGCACCGTCCACAAGCGCGGCTTCCGATTCGTCGCTGCCGTGCGCGAACTGGAGGACGCAGCGGCAGCGCCGGACACGCCGGAGGCGGAGCCCGAAGCGCCGCCCGCGCCGGCCGAGGCGCAGCCGTCGCGCCGGCCCTCCATCGTCGTGCTGCCCTTCGCCAATCTCAGCCCGGAGCCGGACACGGAGTATTTCAGCTACGGCCTGACGGAGGACATCATCCGCCTGCTCGCGCGGCACCACTGGCTGGAGGTGCTGAGCCGGCATTCCGGCGCGCCCTACAAGGGCCGCGAGGTGGATGCGCGCGAGATCGGCGTCGCGCTCGGCGTGCGCTACCTCGTGCAGGGCAGCGTGCTGCGGCATGGGGAGCGCGTGCGCATCACCGCCGACCTGGTCTGTGCCGAGAGCGGGCGCCAGCTCTGGTCAGACACGCACGCCTTCACGCTGGACCACCTGCTCGACATCCAGCAAAGCATGGCCGAGCAGATCGCCGCGACGATCGAGCCCGAGCTCGGACGCATCGAGCGCGAGGCCGCGGTGCGCCGCCCGCCACGCAGCTTCGACGCCTGGGATTGCTACCAGCGCGGCCTCTGGCACCTCTGGGGCTTCACCGTGCCGGGGATGGAGGAGGCCGCGGCGATGTTCCGCCGCGCGCTGGAGATCGATCCGGGCTTCGCCCGCGCGCATGGCGCGCTCGCCTATGTGCATCTGCAGAGCGCGGTGCTGCGCCCGCCGGAGGATCGGCCCGCGCTGATCGCGGCGGCGATGGCGGAGGCGCGCACCGCCGTCGCGCTGGACGACCAGGATTGCATGAACCTCTGCGTGCTCGGCCGCGCCCACACCTTCCTGCAGGACTACGAGGAAGGGATCGCCCGGCTGGAGGAGGCGCTGGAGCTGAACCCGAGCTTCGCGCAGGCCTGGTACGCACTCGGCTTCACGCTCACCTGCTGCGGGCGGGAGGAGGAGGCGCTGGCCTGCATCGAGCGCGCGACGGAACTCAGCCCGCGCGATCCGCACATCGCCAGCTTCCACGCCACGCGCGCGCTGGCGCATTTCTTCCTGGGCGACCTCGATGCCGCGGTGGCCTTCGCGCGGCAGGGGATGCGGGTGCCGAATGCGAAGCACTGGCCATTCGCGGTGCTGGCCGCCGCACTCGGGCTGCTGGGACGCAAGGAGGAAGCGGAACGGGCGGTCGCGACGTTGCGCGAACGCCATCCCGGCTACGACATCGCCACCGCGCGCGGGGATTTCTTCTTCTGCCGCGACGCGGCGAAGATCGAGCTCTTCGCGGAGGGTCTGCGGCGGGCGGGCTTGCCGGAAGGCGCGCCCGCCGCCGCGTCGCGCGCCGGTCTCACCCGCAGGGGATGAAGGCCTCGAGCAGGCGCCAGGCGGCGTCCTGCGCCGCGCGCGCCTCCTCCGCCCGCTGCCGTTGCAGCGCGTGCCCGGCGACGTGGCGCATCCACTCGGCACCGTGCCGGTGGCGGAGCACGATCGGGTTATGGATCACGAACATCGTCTGATCTCCTGTGTCGTCGCCGACCCTGTTATCGGCATGGGCAAGCTAGGCTTGGTGCTTCTTCGTCGCTTGGAGGCCGGCTTCGGGCGCGCTTGAGTCTTCCTGGAGATTGCGCAGCGGCGCGGTCCAGGTGACGGCCGTGCCGACCAGGCAGTCCTCGCCGGCCGCGTTGCGCACGGTGGTGCGTAGCGTGCAGATCGGCTTGTCCTCGCGCAGCGCTGTGACCTCCACCTCCGCCTCGATCGTCTCGCCGATGCGCACCGCCTTCACGAAGCGCCATTCGGTGCCGAGGAAGACGCTGCCGGGTCCCGGCAGCTCCTCCGCGACCACTGCGTTGAGCAGGCCGGAGGTGACGCCGCCCTGCACGATCAGCCCGCCGAAGGGCGAGCGCGCGGCGACCGCAGCGTCGAAATGCAGCGGGTTGCGGTCGCCCGTCATCGCGGCAAACAGGTCCACGTCGCGCGCGCTGGTGGTGCGGCGTCGCGCGGCACGCTGGCCGATCCGTGGCCTGCCGGCGAGCGTCATGGCCCAAGGATCGCCGCGATGATCGCCGCGCATCACGCGGCCTCCCGAAGCGCGGGGCCGCGCGCGCCGAGCATGTGCTCGACCTCGCGCTTCATGGCCTGGTTCAGCGCCTTGTGCAGCGCCTGCACGCCTGGCAGGTCCCAGTCGAAGGCGGCGATCGCGTCCGTCGCCTCGAACAGCGGCAGGGAGAGCGCGTCGCGCGTCGCGGCGTAGTCCGCGAAGGCCGCGGGCGTGCCGCGCGCGGCGGCTTCCGCCAGCGCCTCGGCGTCGCGCAGCGCATCGGTCATGCCATGCGCGGTGATCGGATCCTTGAAGTAGCCGGCATCGCCGACCAGCGCCCAGCCGAGCCCCCAGGGCTGCCGCAGGAAGCCGCGCCGTCCGGCGAACACCGACAGCGCGCCGGCGCGCACGCCTTGCTCGGTCCGCGCGGCCAGCGCCGGCGCCACCTCGCGCAGCGTCTCGGCGAAGGCCGGGCCCGGCGCGCCGCGGAAGCGCGCGCGCCATGTGGAGGGCGGGACGGAGACGAAGACGCAATGCAGCCCGGCATTGGTCGGGATGGCGCCGGCGCTGGCGCCCGGCACGTAGTGCCAGTGATAGCCCTCGGTGCCGATGCCGGACCAGTAGCCGAAGACGGTCGCGGTGGCGTGCCGCGCTTCCCGCAGCATCGGCGCCTCGGCGAGCCGCGCGACGGCGGAGCCGATGCCGTCAGCGCCGACCACCAGATCGGCCGCGATCTCCTGTCGGTTGCCCTCGGCGTCGAGCGCGACGACGCCGGTGACGCGCTCGCCGCGCCGGTCCAGCGCGAAGACGATCTCGCCGTGGCGGATCTCGGCGCCGGCCTCGATGGCTGCATCCACCAGCGCCGCGTCCAGGACCGAACGCCGCGGCGCATAGAGCGCGTCCACGCCGGCGCCCGCGCGCAGATCGATGGCGATCTCCTCCGCGCCGTAGTGGAAGCTCGTGCGGCGCACGGCAGGCGTGCCGGCGGCAAGGATGCGCGGCAGCACGCCCCAGCGCGCCAGCTGCAGCACGCCGCCGCGCATCAGCGCGTGGGTGGATAGCGTGTCGGTGCCGTAGGCGCCGCGGTCCAGCACCAGCACCCGCATGCCCTTGCGGGCCATCAGCATGGCCGTGGCGGCGCCGGCGCAGCGCGCGCCGACCACGATGGCGTCGTAGCGTCGTGTCGCGGACATGGCATGTCTCCTCAGGCCGCCCTGCGGCCGCTTTCGCGGAAGGCGTGCTGGGCGAGATGCCCGGCCGCCTGCTGGGCGATCGCCGCCGCATCCGCGCCGACGCCGCCGATGAAGTTGGAGCTGCGCCGGCGCAGGAAGCGCAGGCCGAGCAGGTAGAGGCCGGGCGCGGCCGTGACGCCGCCGCGGTGGCGGACCTCGCCCGCCTCATCGAGCAGCCCGGGGATGCGCAGCCAGGTGTTGTCGCGGCGATAGCCGGTGGCCCAGACGACGCCGCCGATGCGCTCCGTCCTCAGGTCGAGACGCTCGGGCGCCGGGCCGAAGCCGGCGAGCGGCACGGGCCAGTCCTCGCGCGGCGCGTCGAGCGCGTCGGCCACGGGGTCGATCCGCGCGAGCAGGCTGTGCAGCGGCTTCTGGGCGCCCGCGACATTCTCCGCCAGGTCGTCGCAGAACTGCGCGAGCCGTCCCGCGGCGCCGCGCATCCGGCCGACCACCCGCACACCCATCTCGCGCAGCGTACCGAGATCGATGTCGCGTGGCGGCGTGCTGCCGACCAGCTGCAGCGAGGGCTGCGCGCGTGCGCGGGCGAGATCCGCCTGATCCTCCGCGCGGTCCTCCGGCACGCCGGCCCGGTGCATCCACCACCAGATGTCGCGGCCACGATAGCGCCGCGGCAGGCGGGTGTGCCGCCCGGCCGAGAGGATCACCTTCCGCCCGGCGGCGGCGATTTCCTCGGCGATCTGCAGCGCGGAGGCGCCGGCGCCCACCACCAGCACGCCGCCTTCGGGCAACTGCCCCGGATTGCGGTAGCTGGAGGGCGTGAGCTGGCGGATCGCTGGCGGAAGGCTCGCGGCGAAGCGCGGCACCGCGGGCAGGCCGCAATGGCCAGTGGCGACCACGACCACGCGCGCGCGCCAGGTGCCGCGGCTCGTCTCAAGCAGGTACGCGCCGCCGAGGCTGCGCAGCGCGCGCACCTTCGTCTCCGTCTCGACCGGCGCGCTCGCGGCATAGGCGTCGAGGAAGCCGATCACCTCCGGCATGGTCATGAAGCCGTCGGGATCGGGGCCGGCATAGGGCTGGCCGGGCAGGCCGTTCATCCAGTTGGGCGTGAGCAGCCGCAGGCTCTCCCAGCGCTCGCTGCGCCAGCGTTCCGCGACGCGGCCGCGCTCCAGCACGACATGCGCGATGCCGAGGCGCGTGAACTCATGGCTGATGGCGAGGCCGGCCTGGCCCGCGCCGATCACGACGGCGTCGGTGCTGCGCATGGCGATCTGTCCTTGGAAGGGAAGGCGCCGGCCGCCGATGCGGCCGGCGTCGCGTGTCAGGCCTTCGCCGAGACGGTGACCGGCAGGCCGTTGGTCAGCATGTCGAAGACCGCGGAGCGGGCGACGGACTGGCGCACGATCTCCTGCAGCTTCTCCGCCGGCGCATCGCCGGCGATGTCGAAGCTGATGCGGATCTCCTCGAATCCGTTCCGCACCTCGTCGGACAGGCCGAGGATGCCGCGCAGGTCGATGTCGCCCTCGACCGTCGCCTCCACCTTGGTCAGCGTCACGCCGCGCGCGGCGGCGATGTTCGCGATGCCCGCGGTGAGGCAGCCGGCGAGCGCGTGCAGCAGCCACTCCACCGGCGTCGGCCCGGCATCCTCGCCGCAGAGCACGGCGGGATGGTCGCTGTCGGCCACGGTCGGCGCCTTGTGCGCGTGCTCGCCGCCGGCACCGGCGAAGCTCTCCATCGTGCTCCGCATGTGGGTGCCGGACTGCCACGCGCTTTTCGCGCGGAACTGGAACTTGGCGAGCTCGGGCTGGCCCTTCACCACGTTGATGGTGGCGAACAGCGCGGGCGTGTTCACGCCGTGCCGCGGCGGCGGCGGCGCCTTCGCGGTGACGGGAGCGGCGGTTTCGGCGGTGGCGGACATGGAGCGTCTCCTCGCGGGGTTGCAGTCCCGCCCCGCCGCGTTGCCCGGTGCCGCGCACCGGCCCCTCGGCGGGACGTGGCGGCATCCTGGCCATGCGCGGCCGCGCCCGCTTGGAGGCGGCCTTGAGGAGTTCTGGAGAAAGCGTGGATTCAGCGGCCCGCGCGCCGCCGCGCGATCACGGCCCTGCGAGCATCCGCGCAATCGCGGCGTCGCGCGCCGCCGGCGCCGCGCCTGCGTCGAAGGCGTCGCCACGGATCGCGGCAATGAAGGACGCCGCAAAATCCTTGATCCGCCAATGCGCCGCGTTGCCGATCGTGGCGTCCTCGCTGCCGCCGTAGCGCAGTTCCCGCCCGTCGCCGAGCAGCGGACGCAAGCGCGGGATGGCGGCTTCGCCGAGCGAAAGCAGGTTCCGTGCGGCAGGCGTGTCCAGCGCGCCGGGCAGGCCCCACACATTGCCGAGCCGCGCGGCCGCCAGGGCCGCCGCATAGGCTTCCGCCAGCAGCGGCGCCGGTGCGCCCGGCAGCGCGCCGCCTCCGGCGGCCGTCACCTCGGCGGCCAGGAAGCGCGCCTCCGGCTGCGCCGCGGGATCGGCCGCGAGGGCCGCCAGCGCCGCTGGCGCGCCCGGTTCCCGCCACAGCCTGGGTGCTTCCGGCGGCATGCGCAGGAAGAGCCCCTGGTAGCCGAGGCCGGTCAGCCGTGCCGCGAGATCGCCCATCCTGGCGTCACGCGAACTGCGTGTCGCCGCTCGGCATCGGGAAGTCGCCCATGCGGGTGGTCAGTTCCCGCCGCAGCGCCGCTTCCTCGAAATCGAGCGTCTCGGTCGTGCGTGGCTCGCCGAAGCCGAAGGCTGCGACCATGTTGTTCGCGACCGCGTCCCGCCGTTCCTGCGCGATCTGGCGCAGCCGGCTCAGGATCTCGTTCGTCGTCATGTCGCGCGGCAGCTTGCCGCCCGAACTGCCGGCCGCGACCGGAAGCTCCAGCGTGCTGGCGCCGCTGGAGGTCGGGTTCTCGTTCCACAGGTCGGAGGCGATGCGGAAGCTGGCGCTCGGCACGCCGACGCTGATGACGGACAGCGGCAGCAGCGTCGCGTTGTTCGACGCGTCGGATTGCCAGCCCCAGCGCACCGATCCGTAGAAGGTGCCGGCCTGCGTGCCTTCCACCGCCAGTGCGGTCGTCTCGAAGATCTGGCTGGCATTCGGGCCGTGGCCGGGCAGCGCGGGACCATCATAGAGCGTGGCGTCCTGGTGCGCGACGAAGCCGAGGTCGAAGCCGAAGATGGACGGACGATAGTGCCAGCCCCATTGCGCATTGCTCGCCGCCGTGGAGTCGCCGAGCGTCGGGTTGGCGTTCGTCGGGTCGTCCATGCCGTAGACCGGGTTCCGGCGCGACGCCATGCGGTCGATGTGCAGTCCCTCATCGGTCTCGCCCGCCGGGATCGACCGCGCCCCCGCGGTCGCGTTGATCGCCGTCGGGCTGCCATTGTCGCGTGACGTCACGGCCTGGACCAGGCCGATCTTCGTCGCATCCACCGGGTCCTTCGGGGTGAACCGCAGCCGGTTGATCTCGCAGCCGTCATGGTTGCCGGAGCCGTCGAAGGTCAGCGTGTAGCTGTCCGTGTCCCAGGTGCCGCCAAGCGTCTCCACCGCGCGCTGCACGCCGAGCGGCGCGGCGCCCAGCCCGGCGAGGGGCGAGCCGCCGGCCTGCTGCGCCACGTGGGCGAGTTCATGGCCGAGCAGGCGCCGCCCGCTCTCGCTCTCCGGCGCGTAGCGACCGGGGGCGAAGGCGATGTCGCTGCCGAGCGTGTAGGCCGAGGCGCCCATCGCCCGCGCCGTGGCGCCGGCCAGGGGGCCCGCATGCACCCGCACCCCGCCGAAATCCCGGCCCAGCCGTCGCTCGAAATAGGCGCGCGTCGGCGCCGGCAGGGGCTGGCCGGGGCTGCCGAGCGCACCGGCCATCAGGCGCGGTCCCTCGCCGACCGGGCGTGGCGCCGCCTGCTCCGGCTCCGGGCCGGTCAGTGCCTGCTCGGCGGCGCGGTGGGCGCTGTGCTCATGCGAATCATGCGCGGGGCGCACCGGAATGGAGCGCCGGTGACCGGGTGCCGGGCCGGCATGCCGCGGGGCAGGGGACGCGAACATGCGCGAAGCCTACTCCCGCGCCGGGCGGCGGGGCCAGGAAAAGCAGCGGACGGAACGTCTGGCCTCACGCAGGCGTAACTTCGCGACCCGGCCGGGCGAAGAACAGCGCGACCCCGCCGTACGGGACGGCTCGCGCGGAGGCCGGGGATCGGGATAGTCTGCCATGTTAGATGCCGCGCTTCGTTCCTCTGCGGCCGGTTTCCTGCTCGTGAGGGCGGAGCGGGCTTCCGATGCTGCCGACCGCGACGCGCGCGATGCGCGCTGGTCGGAGCTGATGGCGGCTGCCCAGGCGGGCAATGCGCGCGCATACGACATGCTTCTGCGCGAATGCCTGCCGCTGCTGCGCGCCATCTGCCGCGCCCGGCTGCGCGATCCCGCCGATGTCGAGGACGCGGTGCAGGATGCGCTGCTGACCATCCACCGGGTGCGCCACACCTACGACCCCTCGCGCCCCTTCCGTCCCTGGCTGGCGGCCATCGCGGAACGCCGTGCGCTGGATCGCGGCCGCAGCCGCGGCCGCTCCGCGGCGCGCGAGGTCGAGATCGAGGCGGCCGGCGAGGTCGCCGCCCCCGGCCGGGACGCCGAGGCCGAGGTCGCCCTGCGCATGCAGGCCGCGCATCTGCGCGACGCGGTCGGCGAGTTGCCCACGGCGCAGCGCACCGCGCTCGGCCTCACCAAGATCGAGGACCTGTCCCTGGCCGAGGCCAGCGGCCGGTCCGGCATGAGCGTCGGCGCCCTGAAGGTCGCGACGCACCGCGCACTCCGCTCGCTCCGGCGGCGGTTCGGCGTGGAGGAATGACCGGGCCATGCGTACCGAAGACCTGATCGACCAGCTCTCCACCGGCCTGAAGCCGGTCAAGCGTGTCTGGAATCCCGCCTTTGCGGCGATGGTCTGGCTCTGCCTCGCCGCGGCGGTGATCGGCGCGGGCGTCGCCTTCTTCGGCTTCCGCCACGACCTTGCGGCGCGGCTCGCCTCCGGCTTCGACACGCCGCAGCTGCTCAGCGCCGCGGCGACCGGGATCCTGGCCGCCTTCGCCGCCTTCCAACTCGCCCTACCCGACCGCGACAGACGCTGGGCGCTGCTGCCGCTGCCGGCGGCGGCGGCCTGGCTCGCCACCATGGGCTGGGGCTGCCTGGCCGACCTGTTCCGTGCCGGGCCGGAGGCGCTGCGGCTGAGCACGAGCTTTCCCTGCCTCGGCTTCATCGTCGGCTTCGGCGTGCCGCTGACCGTCGGCATGCTGTGGCTGACGCGGCATGCGGCGCTGATCCGGCCGACGCCGGTTGCTGCGCTGGGCGGTCTTTCCGCCGCGGCGCTCGCCAGCGTCGGGCTCAGCCTGGTGCATCACCTGCAGGCGGCGGCGATGGTGCTGGCCTGGCACGGCATGGCGATCGTGATCACCACGCTGATCGCCTCGGCGATCGGGCCGCGGCTGATGCGCGCGGGGCTGTCTGCGCGCGCGGCCTGAGCACGCGCATGCGCCGCTTCTACGGCTGGGCGACGCCGAACTCGCAGCGCGTCTCGATCATGCTCGAGGAACTCGGCCTGACCTATGCGGTCACGCCCGTGAACATCCGTGCGCGCGCGCAATTCGCGCCGGAGATCCTGGCGCTCAATCCCTACGGCAAGATCCCGATCCTGGAGGAGGACGGCGCGCCGCCGCTGTTCGAGAGCGGCGCGATCCTGCTGCACCTGGCCGAGGCGCATGGCCGCTTCCTGCCGGCCGCCGGACCGGCGCGCGGCGCGGCGCTCTCCTGGCTGATGGTGGTGCTGACCTCGCTTGGTCCCTTCACCGGCCAGGCGCATCACTGGACCGAGCTGGCGCCGGAGAAGCCGGAGGCCGCGCGGCGGCATACGGTCGCGTTGGTGGCGCGCGCCTATGCCGTGCTGGAGACGCGGCTTGGCGCGTCGCCTTTCCTTGCCGGCGACGAGTACGGGCTCGCCGACATCGCCGCCTATCCCTGGATCGCACGGCATGGATGGGCGGAGCAGCGGCTGGAGGATTTTCCCGCCCTCGCCCGCTGGTTCGCGATGGTCGGCGCGCGCCCCGCCGTGCAGCGCGGCATGCAGGTGCCCGCGGGCGCCCGGCTGGAGTAGGGGCGAAACCTTCGCCGCGCGCGCGGCGAAGCCCATCCCGCAGGGCCGCGCCATTCCGCGCGCCTGCGGGACGGATGCGATGGACCTGCGAGAGATCGACTACTTCCTGACCGTCGTGCGCACCATGAACTTCACCCGCGCGGCGGAGGCCTGCGGCGTCGCGCAGCCGACGCTGACGCGCGCGATCCAGCGGCTGGAACGCGAGCTCGGCGGCCCGCTGCTGGCGCGCGAGCGCGGGAACACGCACCTCACCGCGCTCGGGCGGCTCGTGCACCCGCAGCTCGAGGAGATCGTCGCGCGCAGCCGCTCGCTCCGCCAGCAGGTCTCGCTGCACAGCCGGCTCGAAGGATCGGACCTGCGGCTCGGCGTGATGTGCTCGATCGGGCCCGCCCGCTTCGGCGGCTTCCTGAGCCGCTTCCGCGCGCGCCGCCCGGGCATCGCCATCACGCTCTCCGACGCAACGCCGGACCAGCTCTGCGAGCGGCTGCTGCGCGGCGAGCTGGACGCCGCGCTGACCTCGCTGCCCGAAGGCCCCGGCGACAGGCTGCGGGCCGAGCCGCTCTACACCGAGAATTTCCGCGTCGCCTGCGCGCCCGGCCATGACTTCGCGGCGCGGCCCGCCATCCGCATGCGGGACATGGACGGGCAGGTCTATCTCTCGCGCATCAACTGCGAGCATCGCGAGGTGTTGGGCGAAGCGCTGCGCGCGGTCGGCGCGAAGCTCGTGCATGCCTGCCGCAGCGAGCGCGAGGACTGGATCCAGAGCCTCGTCGCCGCGGGCATGGGCGTGTGCTTCCTGCCCGAGTTCAGCGCCGCGCAGCCGGGGCTGCTGCTGCGCCCGATCGAGGATTCGCCGCCGGCGCGCAGCGTCTGCCTGGTCAGCGTGGCCGGACGGCGCTGGTCCTCCTCCCTCGGCTGCTTCATCGAGGCCGTTCGGCGGGAGCGCTGGCAGGCGGCGTGACGCGGTGTGCGATGCCGCGCGCGCATCGAAACGATGCGCGCGTCGTCGTGGCGGCCCGGCTGCCGGTTTCAGATACTTTTCCTGCCTGGTGCATGCGTGAGCCGCATCACCGCGGCGAAGCAGAGCTGACATAGAAGCTGCAACAACCCGCTGCGTGCATGGCCGCGACCTGCTGTCGCTTCAGGTGAAGCGCGGTCACGGCCGGCTCATCCAGGCTTGGTCGTAGGAAGGGAAAGTGACGATGTCGAATCCGTTTGGGAAGCTGCTTCTCCTCGCCGCCGTCGCCGGCGGCGCGCTGGCGGTTGCCGCCGGCCCCGCCGCCGCGCAGTCCTACCCGCGCGTGGTCGGCACGGGCGAGAACATGACGGTGGATTACGGCCCGATGGCCCAGGGGAACCTGGTCGGCGGCGGCCGCGTGATGGTCACCGAGCCGACGGGAATGGGGGACATCCGCGTGATGCACCTCGATTCCGTCTTCGCCCAGCAGCCGCGGGAGGGCTTCGTCCCCGTCGTGATCGGCATGGGCCAGAACATGACGACGATCTACGTGCCGCAGGCGATGGCGGAGCGCATGGCACGCGCCGGCACGGGGCGCTGAACCAGGCGGCGGGGCCGGCCTGGCCGGTTCCCGCCATCCCAGTGCGAAGCGCCGGGCGTCCCGTCGGACGCCCGGCGCTGCGCGTTGCAGGGCAGCGGAAGGCGGCGCCCGTCGCGGCGCCGCCTCGGCGTCAGGCGAAACGCTTGCCGATCACCGGCAGGCGCCGCAGCCAGCCCGGGATCTCGTGCCGGTGCAGCACCAGGATCAGCGCCGCCATGCCGAGGGTGAACACGGCTTCCTTGAACAGCACGCCGCCATCGCCATAGGGGTCGATGCCGAGCGGGCTCACCACATGGAAGAAGATCGCGCCCGCCATCGTCGCGAAGGAGAGGGCCGCGCCTGGCACGCGCGTCCATGGCAGCAGCACCAGCACCGCCGCGACGATCTCCTGCGTCGCGACGAACAGGCGGAAGGGCTTCTCCCCGCCCGGCGTGCCGAGCCAGTCGGAGAGGATGGTGAAGAGATGCACCGAGCCTTCGTTGCCGGTCAGCTTGTACTGCTCGTAGTAGCCGAACTCCCAGGCGATCCAGCCCGCGGCGAGCCAGGAGGCGATGCGTGCCGCGCGCGGCATCGCCGCAAGGCCCGCCGCGCCGATCGGTGCGGCCTGCGCCGGTAGCGGCCTGCCGGCGACGGAGGTGACGGTGGCGTTCATCGGGCGAGCTCCTCGCGCCGCCCCGCCAGCGCCCCTTGCGCCCGATGGACGGCCCGATCCTGCTTCGCCGTGCCGGCGCGGAGGTTACGCGCGCGGCGCGGCGGGCAGCGGGCCGCTACAGGATCAGGTTCGCCGCGGTGATGCCGGCCGTGTAGTTGTTCAGCGTCACCATGAACTCGGCGTTGTTCACGTTGCCATCGGTGTTGACGATGATGACCGTGTTGGCGCCGGAGACATACCAGGCGACCTGGTCGTCCGCGTCGAAGTTCGCGCCCGGGTCGGTCTTCAGCGTAAGCCCGCCGAAGGCGCTGAAGTCCAGCAGGTCCGCGCCGCTGCCGAAGTCGGTGATGATGTCGTTGGTGTCGGCCGTGCTGAGGAATACGAAGCGATCGGCGTCGGTGCCGCCGCTGACGCTCCCCGACAGCGTGTCCGCGCCGTAGCCGCCGATCAGGATGTCCTCGCCGCCGCGGCCGCGGATGGAGTCGTTGCCCGAGCCGCCATAGAGCGTGTCGGCGAGGCTGGTCGAGCCGGTCAGCGTGTCGTTGCCCGAACCGCCATAGAGCAGCGGGCTGCCGTTCAGCGAGTCGTGGTCGTTGCCGCCATACAGCGTGCCGCCGCCGGAGGAGCCGGTCAGCGTGTCGTTGCCGTCGCCGCCGATCAGCACGTCGTCGTTGCCGCCGCCGGACATGATGTCGTTGCCCGGCCCGCCGTCGATCCAGTCGTTGCCGTTGTTGCCGGTGATGTTGTCGTTGCCGCCCTCGCCGAAGACGGCGTCGTCGCCGGAGCCCGCCGTGATCGTGTCGTTGCCGTCGCCGGCCCTGATGAGCTCCGACCCCGAGGTGCCGGTGATCGAGTCGCCGCCGTCGCCATAGGTGACGTAGGTGCCGGTGGGGGCGGCCGGTGTGGGCGGGTTGTCGTTCGGGTCGCCGGCGCCGCGGAAGGGGCTCGGCAGGAAGGGCTCGTCGGCGCCGGCGATGTCGATCACGATCGTCGTCGTCCCGCCGTCGAGCGCGGTGACCAGAAGGCTGTCCTGCACCGTCGTGCCGGTGGTCAGCGCCTGCACCGCCAGGTCGCCGTTGCGCAGCGTGTAGGTCCATGCGCCGGTGGCGAGCACGAAGGTGAAGTCGCCATAGCTGCCGGCAAGGCCGCCCGTTTCGAGGAAGCCGGCCTCGCCGGGATCGGGATCCACCACCGTCAGCGTGCCGGACGCCAGCAGCGTGCCGTCCTCGGCGACGTTGCCGGTCGCCTTGCCGGTGAAGCTCGCCGGATCGGCGACCGGGTTGACGGTGATCTCGACGAGCTGCGTGGCCGTGCCGCCCTTGCCGTCGCTGATCGTCACCGTGAAGCTGTCGCTGCCCGAGAAGTTCGACTGCGGCGTGTACCAGAAATTGCCGTTGGAGGAGAGCAGCAGCACGCTGCCATGCGCGGGCCCGTCGCCGTCCAGCACGGTGAAGCTCAGCGCGTCGTTGTCCGGGTCGCTCGCCTGCACGTCGCCGACGATCGAGCTGTCCTCGTCGCCGACGCCGCCGGTGTAGCCTTCCGCCACTGGCGCGTCGCCGACCGGCGCCACGGTGACCTCGACGAGCTGCGTGGTCACCCCGCCGCGGTTGTCGCGGATGGTCACGATGAAGCTGTCGGTGCCGAACCAGTCGGGCTCGGGCGTGTAGGTGAAGGCGCCGGTGTCGGCGTCCACCAGCACGCCTCCGTTGAAGGGCGCGTCGCCGGGCTCGACGGTGAAGACCAGGTCGTCGCCGTCGATGTCGAGCGCGAAGACCTGGCCGAGGATGGCGCTGTCCTCGTCGCCCGACCCGCCCTCGAAGCCCTCGGCCAGCGGGGCGTCGTTCACCGGCGCGACGGTGACCGTGACGGTCTGGACGGTGAAGCCGCCCTGGCCGTCGCCGATCGTCACGACGAAGCTGTCCATGCCGGAGAAGTCCGCATCCGGCGTGTAGGTCACCTCGCCGCTGCCGGCATCGATCTGCACATCGCCATGCGCGGCGCCGTCGCCGGGCGCGATGACGAATTCCAGCGTACCGCCGTCCTTGTCCGCGGCGAGGATGGTGAAGGTGAGCGGCTGCTCCTCGTCGGTGTCGACGGCGCGCGTTGCCGCGGCGTCCGGGCCGTCGTTCACGGATGCGACGGAGATTTGCACCAGCTGGAAGGCGAAGCCGCCCTTGCCGTCGGTGATCGTCACCGTGAAGGCGTCGTCGCCGTGGAAGTCAGCGTCGGGTGTATAGAGGAAGCTGCCATCGGCCTCCAGGGTGACGCTGCCATGTGCCGGACCGTCGCCGGGCGCGACGCTGAACAGCAGCGTGTCGTCGTCGCCGTCGCTCGCCAGCACCTGGCCGGCGATGCCGGTGTCCTCGTCGCCGGTGCCGCCGGTGAAGCCCTCGGCGAGCGGCAGCGCGTTGGACTGCGCCGGATCGTCGGTGGAGAGCACGAGGTCGTCCGCCGACCAGCCGATGCCGCCGCCGACGCGCGAGCCGAGGGTCAGGTCCTTGAAGCCGCCGTCGCTGAAGGCGTCGAAGAAGGCGTCCGTCGCGCCCTCGAAGGCGACGTCATTGATGCTGATGGACCGGGCGAGGTAGTCGATCTTCACCCGCGTGCCGCTGGCCAGGAGGCCGAGGTCGAGCTCGCCCGCCGAGGCGTCCTGCACGAAGCCGCCCTGCAGGTCGCCATTGGTGTCGCGGATCGTCGCCCCGTCGCTGTCGATCACCACGCCGGCGCTGCCGGCATTCGCGACGCGCACGGTGAAGCTCGCCTCCACCAGCACGCGGCCCTGCTTGATCTCGAAGTTGATCGCGTCGCCGTCGTTGAGCCGGGTGGCGCCGCCATTCGGATCGAAGCCGCTGCCGTTCAGGAAGCCGAAGCCCGCATCGTTGGAGAAGACCACGCGGTTGCCGGTCTCGCTGCCCTCCAGGCTGGCGCCCGAGAGCTTCGCGGCGTTGGCCTTGCCAAGGCCGGTGATCGCGATGGGATCGTCGGCGCTGTCGAGCGTGTTCGTCACGTCGAGCAGCCGGCCGCCGCCGCCGATGTCGGCGACGTTGTGCGCGACGACGCCCTCGCCGACGCGCAGGTCGCCGGTGGTGGTCACCTGGCCGGCGAGCGCGGTGTCCACGCCATCCTCGAGGTTGATGCCGAGTGCCGCCTGCTGCTCGACCGTGCCGGTGAAGGCGAGCAGCTGCTGCCACTCGCTGCCCGTGTAGTCATAGGTGCCGCCGGAGACCGTGCGGGAGGCGAAGTCCGCGGCGGAGTCCAGAAGCTCGACTTGCGGCCCGGTGCTCCCGCCGTTCTCGAAGCGCACCGCGCGGGTGCCGAACCAGATCTGCTCGATGGCCATGGGGTTGGTTCCTGGTGGGGCGAGGCATCGCCGATGCGCGATCTATCCGCTGCATCCGTTGTAACCGACCACCAACCGGAAATTGTGGGAACGACGGCAGGCACAACGCTTTGCTCTTGCCCTACAATGCAGCGCCCTTCGTGCAAGGCTGGCGCGCAGAAGCGATCCGCACCGCGGCCGATGGCGTGAAAGGCGGCTTTTTCCGGGCGCTTGCGCCCGCCGGGCCGCGCCGCGCCGGCGCGCGGCCCCTGACGGCGCCCGCGACGCGGCGTAGGGCTGCACCCGGTCTGCGCGGCTCAAAAAATCATCCAATTCCAGACAGTGTGGAAGGCGCCTACCCGCCCAGGTTGGACAGCACGCGGGCCGCGATGAGCAGCAGCGTGGCCACGAACAGGCCGCGCAGCATCCTCTCCGAGAGCCGGCGCGCCAGCCTTGCGCAGTAGGGTGCGACGAGCATCGCCGGCCCGGCCAGCAAGGCGGCGGCAACCATCGCCACGCGCCCGACCGCGTCGCCGGGCAGCCCGTCCGGCGGGCCGGACTCCAGCGCGAACACCAGTGCGGAGGGTAGTGCGACCACCAGGTTGAAGGCGGCGCCCGCGCCCACCGCGCGCAGCAGCGGCACGCCGAACAGCCCGAGCACGGGTCCGCTGAGCGTGCCGGCGCCGATGCCGAGGCCGGCGGCGAGGAAGCCGACCAGCGCCGGCGGCACGAGTCCCAGCAGGCCAGTCGGCAGGTCGGCGCCGATCCGCAGCCGTCGCCCCGCGAGCATTTGCGCCGCCAGCGCCAGCATAAGCGCCGCGAACACGACAAGGGCGAGCGCCGGCGGCACGACATGCGCCGCCAGCAACCCCAGCACGCCGCCTACGGCGAGAGCCGGCAGCCAGGCGCGCAGGATCGGGCGATCGAGCGTGCCCGCGCGCGCATGGCCCCACAGCGCGGGCGCCGCCGCCAGCGCGACGACAAGATGCGCGGTGCCTACGGACACCGGCAGCCGCGCCTCCTCCGCGACGCCGATCGCGGCGAAGACGTCGAGCAGGACCGGCACCGCGATCACGCCGCCGCCGATGCCGAGCAGCCCGCCAACCGCGCCGATCAGTGCACCGGCCACGCCGAGCGCGAGGATGGCCGGAAGCGCGTATCCGGCGATGGTCTCGAACACGCCCCAGGTCTCGCGCCGCGGGCGGTGGCTGGCAAGGGTCAGCGGCGCGGCAAGCCGAACAGCGGGCGCAGCCTGATCCCGATCCAGCAGCCGGGCAGCACGGCCAGGAACCAGACGAAGCCGTGCAGGCTGGCCGAGCCGACGCCGCCGATGAAGGCGCCCACATTGCAGCCGAAAGAGAGCCGCGTGCCGATTCCCATCAACAGACCGCCCAGCGCCGCCCCCACCGCGCCGCGTCGCCCGAGCGGCGCACCGTGCCGGAGGCCGCCGCCCGCCGCTGCGGCCAACAGCGCGCCCAGCAGCAGCCCGATGTCGGCCAGCGACGAGTGCACGGCCAGCAACGGGCCGCGCAGCGCCTCCGCTGCCCAGGGCTCCATCCAGAAGGCGGTGGCCGAGAGCTCGAAGCCGAGCGCCTGGACCACCTTCGCGCCCCACAGCGCCAGCCCGGTGGTGATCCCCCAGGGCATCCCCGACACGAGGAAAAGCAGCGCGACCAGCACCCCGATCAGCACCCCCGCCCGCAGCCGCGCCGCCTCGGGCCGCGCGCCGCGCAGCAGCGCGAGCGCACCGAGCGCGAGCACCGCCTCCACGACGAGAAGGGCGCCCCAGGGGCCGAGCAGGGCGAGCAGGTCCACCGTGCCGAAGCCCGGCAAGGCGAGGCCCATCGGCAGCAGCAGGCTGCCGATCACCCCGCCCAGGCAGAAGAAGGGCAGCGCCACCCACATCCGCCGCGAGCCCTGGCCCGCCGCGACCAGCACGCCGGAGCCGCAGCCATTGGCGATCTGCATGCCGATGCCGAAGACGAAGGCGCCCAGCAGCAGCGGCAGCCCGATCGGCGCGACGAAGCGGCCATGGCCCGGCGCCAGCGCCGCCACGGGCAGGATCACCGCGGCGGCAATGGCGGGAATGACGAAGCTCGCTGCGACGGCGCGCCCGTCGCCCCCTTCGAGCAGCGCGCGGAATCCGCCGGCGAAGCCAAAGTCGAGCCGGACGAAGGCGGCGCCGAGCAGCAGCGCGACGATGAAGACGCCGGGCAGCGCCGGGTCGGGCAGCGCCGGCAGCATCGCCGTGATGCCGATGACAGCGGCGACTCCGAGCGCCAGGACGCCAAGGCTCGCGCGCGCAGGCGGCGCGACGGCGGCGCCGCGCATCCGCCTCAGCCCGCCGCCTGGCGGACGAGGCGATCCAGGAGGGCCTCGGTGCCGGCCTGCTGCTCGGGCGGCACCGCGATCCCATGCCGGGCGAAGACGCGCGCCGCGATGTCGGCGCCGGTGCTGCGGGTGATGAAGACCCGGCCCGCATCGTCCTGCCAGACGAGCACGCGCATCGGCAGGTCCAGCGCCAGCGTCGGCCGCCCGGCCATCGCGCCGGTGCCGGCGCGGGGATTGCCGAACAGGATGACCGTGCGCGGCGCGAGCGAAAGGCCCGCCGCGCGCGCGGCTTCGGCATGGTCGACTTCCGCGAAGACGATCCAGCCCGCTTCGCGCACTGCGGCGGCGAATCGCTCGATGGTCGGCCGCACGGCATGGGCGCTCGGCACGGTGACGAGGCCGTCCTGCTGTGCGGCCGCGGGCAGGCTCGCCAGCAGCGGCGCGAGCCCCGCGGCGGCGAGCAGCGGGCGGCGGCGGATGAGGCCTGGGGGGCGGATGGCTGGGTTGGGCATGGCGCGGCGTCCGGTGATGGTGCGTCTGGCCGGCGCTTCGCCGCGAAGGGCGGAGAGGTTACGCGCCCGGTCCGGCCCGCGCCGCATGCGTGGCGATTTCGCGCTTGCGCCCGGCGGTCGCGCCGCGCTATCCGCGCGCCTGCATCAGGAGTTGGGCCGACGCCCAACGCCAACCGGCCTTCCCGGGCACGGTGGCGCCTCCGCAAGGGGGGATGCGGCCATTCCGGCAAACATTCGGGAAGCGCCGCCGTCGGTCACGCTCCACAGAGGAGGGTGACATGTTCGATACGGCGGGCACCGCCCCGGATCTCTCGCTGCTGCTCGGGCCGCATGATCGCGCGGTCTTCCTCGGCATGGCGGATTGGCGCACGCGCAGCGGGCGGGTGGAGAGCTCGCTGTTCTACGTCGTGCTGCACCGCGCCGGTGCGCAGCACTGGACGCAGGCCTGCCGAATCGTGCCGGATGGCCGGCCAGGCCATCTCAGCGTGCATGTCGAGCGCATCGCGGAGGGCGATCGCTGCGTGGAGCTCGCCGCCTGGTTCGGCGAGCGGCTGCATGCGCAGCGCGGCGGAGCGTAGCAACCGCCGCGCGGACGCGAAGTTCAGCCGGTGACCGGGCCGAATTCGCGCGCGGCGCGCGGCGGCAGGAAGTCGCGGCGGAACACGTCGCCATTCGCCGGCGTGCGCGGCAGGCCGAAGACCTCGACGGCCTGCGCGATCGCACGCGTCAGCCGCGCATCGTCGAGGTCGCCCGCGCCGAGGCGGCGGCCCTCGGGCGTCGCGATCAGCGTGCGCCACGCGAATTCCACGCGGCCGATCTCCATCGGAGCGTTGATCGTCGCATCCACGCGCCGCATCACCTCGGCGGCAAGCGGCGGATTCGCGCCGATTTCCAGCATCGCGCGGTTAATCGCCGCGACCATGCCGCGCACGCCGTTCGGGTTGTCGCGCAGCAGGCGCTGCGAGACCATCGTGCCGTTCGAGTAGAGGTCGATCCCGAAGTCGGAGAACAGGAACCAGCGCAGGTCCTTGTCGGGGTCGAGGCCGAGCGCGCGGAAATTGGTGTGCGCCGTCACGGTGAACACCGCGCCCAGGTCGAACTGGTCGCGCAGCAGCATCGGCTCCTGCAGCGCCGGCGCGATGGAGACGATCGGGTTGCGCGGCAGGTCGATGCCGTTCAGCCGCGCGAACAGCGGAAGCAGTTGCATCGTGGTGGAGCCGGGCGAGCCGCCGATGCGCTTGCCGGCCATGTCGGCCACCGTGCGAATCGGGCCGGAGGCCTTGGCGATCAGCGCGAAGGGCGGCGTGTTGTACATCTGGTAGACCATCACCGGCGCCTCGCCGGGACGGTTCGCCGCCTGCTGGATGATCGCATTCTGGTCGCCGAAGCCCGCATCATAGGCACCGGCCATGATGCGCGTGACGGTCGCGGTGGAGCCCTCGCCCTGATCGATGGTCACGTCGAGCCCGGCTTCGCGGAACCAGCCGCGCTCGCGCGCCAGGTAGAACCACGCATGCACGCCCTGGAAGCGCCAGTCGAGCGTGAAGCGGATGGGTGTCAGTGCCTGGGCGAGGGCAGGGGCGGCGAGGAGCGAAGCGGGCGCGGCGGCCAGCAGGGCGCGGCGGGAGAAGGGCATCGGGACAGTTCCTTGCTCGGATCGCGGCCGGGCGGCCGGGTCCAATCAAGCAACCCCCATGCCAGGAATTACGACCGCGTCATGCGCCGGTCAGGCGAGCCTCATGGCGCCCATGCGTCAGGGCGAGGCCAGCCGAGGGCTTGTCCCGCAGCTCGGCCAACAGGGACCAGACCTTGTGCGGATCCATGCGCGTCTCGGGGTCGTTCAGAAGCCGGTCGAGTTCCGCCAGCTTCGCCTCGATCTCGCGCTCGGTCATTGTTTTCATGTCCTGCGGTCCGGGCAGCCGCCCGCCCATTCGCGGTGCCGACGCCCGGGAACCATGCAGCAGGAACGTGGCGGCTCATCAGCGGTTGCGTGGCGTCCGCGTGATCAATTCGACGACAGGATGGCAGGCGCGAGCGCCGCGGACTTCGAGGCCGGGTGGCTCGGGTTGCGGAAGCGCAGCTCGCCCTCCGCCGCGGCGTCCGGCGGGGCCATGCCGAACAGCTCCATCCGGCTGGCGCAGGTCACGGCCACCACGCGCCGGGCGGTCGCCTCCGTCATCCAGCGCCGCGTCGCGCCTTCCAGCTCCATCCTCTCCCGCAGGCCGCGCCACTCGCCGCGGTCCAGGTCGTCGAGGAAGACCGAGAGGATGCCGGGATGCGCGCCCGACAGGCGCTGCTCGGCGGCTGCCGCCATGCGCCGCGTGGCAGCGGTCGCGATGGCATTCTCCCGCCCGGCCCGCGCCGCCATGACGAAGACCGAGCCGCTGTCGGGCGCCGAGGTCACGGCGAGATGCGCCTCCTCCCCGAACTGCGCGCGCAGCTGCGCGGGCAGGCCGCGCACCGCCACCTGGGCGCCGGCCAGCACGAGCGGGTCGAGCTTGAGCACGGCGTCGGCCCCGGCGTCCTGGCGCTTCTGCTCGGCCAGCAGGCCGCTGATGCGGCGGTGCAGCTCCGCCACCTGGTCGTCCGAGACCATGCCCTCCGGCAGGGTCATCTTCAGCAGGTAGCGGCCGGGATGGGCGGCGAGCCAGGTCTGCAGCTCGGGATTCACGCGGTCCACCAGGGCGCACCAGTCGCCGCGATGCACCTGCCGGCCTTCCTCGGCCGAGACGGTCTCGCACGCCACCTCGGCGGTCGCGCCGTCGCGGCTGATGGTCAGATCCCAGGGCGTCTCCTCGGCGAGCCCCGTGAAGGCGACCGTGAAGCCCATCGCGCGGTGGCGCTCCGCCGTGCGCAGCAGGTGGAACAGCGGCATCAGCGTCGCCTCGCCGCTGAGCCCTGCCTCGATCCGGTCGCGCAGCCGCTTGCGCGGTTCCGGCGGCAGCGCGGCCGAGAGCCGCACCGCCTGGCGCGCGAAGGCGACGATGCGCTGCTCGGCCGGCGTCGCGCGCTCGAGGCTCGGCGTCTCGGCGAGCCGGGCGAGAACGAGTTCCAGCGCATGGCGCTGCTGCGCCGCGCGGCCAGCGAGCGAGGGCGCCGCGGTGCGGCGGCCGAGCTCCGTCAGGCGGCTGGTCCAGCGGCGCGCGCCGCAAAGGGCGCGGAAGCGCGCAAGGTCGGCCGGATCCGGCCTGTGGTCGGCGGAGGAGGACATGCGACGACCCGGTTTGTTGTGGTGTTGCGGCGTTCCTATACGCGGAAGCCCGCCCGCGGCAAGCCGGATCGGCATGGCGACCTGCCCGCGCCGCCGCGGCGCGAGGCCGCGGCGCCCAGGCCGAGCACGCCCGCCAGCATCAGCGGAAAGGCCCCCGGCGTCGGCACCGCGCTCGGTGCGGGGATGGCATAGACATAGCTCGCGCCGTCCTGCAGCGCGGCGAAGCCGAGCACCAGCGACGTCGGCAGGGTGTCAGTGAGCGACGCTTCCGGCGGGCTGTCCGGCCACTGGCAGGTTCCGGCCGGCGTCGGGCAGCTGAAGCTGGTCAGGATCACGCGCGGCACCGGCGAAAGGCCCGACAGCGTTATGTCCAACAGGCCCGCGGGGTCGGCGAGGCGCCGGTCGTGATCGGCGGAGAACCGCACCACGATCTCATAGGGCCCGACATCCACGGCGACGTCGAAGCCGAGGCCTTCGCCGGAATGCATCACCTGCCCGGCGAATCCCGTGCCGATGCGGACCGGCGCCGGCGGGCCGAAGGGCGTCGTGACGGTCAGGCCGCCCCTGGCGGTCAGCGAGGCGGCGGCGGTGTCCTGGAACCAACTCGCCTCGGCCGGCCGCAGCGCGGAAAGCAGGAGAAAGCAGCCCGCGAGAAGCCTCTTCGCCCCGCCGCCCATGCCCGCCTCCCAGCTTCCATTACGCCTTCAGCACAGCATGGCCCGCGGACGATCTCAAGCCGCGAACACGCAGGCGTTACCCCTCCCCGGTGTAGAACAGCGTGACCGTGTGGGTCGCCTCCGCGAACATCAGCCAGCGCTCGACCAGCATCGCCGCCAGCGCGACGGCGGCGGCGGGCAGCAGGGCGAGCGCGGCGGCGGCGCCAGGCAGCGGCAGCGCAGCGAGCGCCAGGACGGTGGCGATGGCGAAGCCGCCGAGCGTCAGCCGCCGCAGCTTCGCCCGATGCGCGCGGGCCACGCGGAAGCCCATCTCCCGCAGCAGCCAGTTCTGCTCGGTGTGCGGCGGATCGAGCGGGCGCGTCCGGCCGATCCGCCCGAGGCCCGTCGCGCTCTCGATGCTCGGCGCATCCGCCGGCTTCGGCGCGTCGATCGCGTCCCAATAGGCGCGCTTGAGCGCGATCGCGCCGCCGCCGAGCAGCGCCGCGAGCACCGCCGGCAGATTCGCCTGGCCCCAGGGCGCCGCCAGCGCGGCGAGCAGTGCGGCGCCGCAGAAGGCGCCGAACAGCAGGTAGCCCCAGGGCACCATCGGCTGGTGCCACTGCCGCACCGGCTTGAGCGAGGCGTAGATCATGCCGGTGCACCAGGTCGTCACGACGGCGCCCGCCGCGGCCAGCACGCCCATCACGGCGATCAGCGCCCCATTGCCGGTGAGGAGGCCGAGGCCGAACAGCAGCGCCGGGACATAGGTCAAGATCGCGGCCACGCCCTCCCGCGACAGCCAGGATGAGCGCCATTGCGACAGCGCGCGCCAGGCGCGCTCCGGCCGGCCGAGATGCTTGAGGGAGGAAAGCAGGCCGGCGGTGATCAGCAGCAGCGCCAGCACCAGCGCCGTCAGACCGAAGGCCGGGGAGGTCGGCGTCAGCCCGAAGGCGCGCAGCAGCCCAAGCCAGAACAGCAGGCCATATCCGGCGCCGGATGCGGTGGTGAAGAAGACGATGCTCGGTGCGGGATTCATGCGCGTGTCCGGTGCCGCGTGGTGCGATCATCCCGGAGAGACCGGCCGACCGTCTGCAGGATCGTGAAGCCGGGGTGCCCCCCGGCGTCAAGATCGCGCGGGCGAGATCGCGCGCTTGATCAGCCGCGGCGGGGCGTGCATGCAGGAGGTGGACGCAAGGCCGGGGACCGGGCGATGTGCGATGCCTGCGAGGATTGGGACGCGCGCGAGAAGCGGGAGCCCGGCTCGCATGACGTTGCGTTGCGCGCCCGCGCGATCGAGCGCGCCATGCCGGGCGATGCGGTTCCGGACGCGGCGTGGCGGATCGCGCTCGGCGAGGCGACCGGCGCCATCGCCTGGGCGGATCAACTGCGGATCATGACCGCGATGCAGGCGGCAGCGAGGGCGCCTGCGCCGCAGCCCTTCGGGCGTCGCCGGCGGAGTGCAAGCTTCGCTTGCGCGGCCGCGGTCTGAGGGCGTCGTCCTACCCGCAGGAGGCGCAGGTCAGCAGGCCGCGCCGCTCGCGCGCCGACTCCACCGCATAGCCGCAGCGCATGCAGTTCGCACCGTCGTCATCCGGGTCGAAGGGATCGGCGACCCGGCGTTCCGCCGCGGGCGGCCGGTTGGCGGTGCCGGGCGGGCGGCCACGGCGGGGGCGGGGCGCCTCGGCCGCGGGCGGCGGCGCTTCGGGTTCGGCGCGGCTGCGCTCCCACATCGGCATGACATGCGCGGTCGGCTCGGCGCGGGCGGGTTCCGGCGCCTCGGGTGCCGGCGCGGCGGGCCGGGCGGACTGGGCCGGGAAGCCATCCTCCCAGGTCGCGGCGCGCATCTGCAGGTCGGCGCGTTGCCGGCCCGGCGTTTCAACGGCGCCCTTCGTCGGCAGGCGCACCACCTCCACCGTCCGGGTGGCGGAAGCGCCGCCCTTGCCGGGGATGCGTCGCAACTCGCGGCGCGCGCTCGGGGCGGATTGCCCTCCGCCAAGGCCTGCGAAGACGCGGTCGATTTCGGACATGCTGCTCCGGAAGTTGCGAGAAAGCTCAGGGCACGCCGCCCGACGGGCCTGCCGGCGGCGCTGGATCGTAGCCGGGGGAGGAGCCGCGGCGTCAGGCCCGGCCTGCGTCGCAACGCGACGCCACCGGGCCAGTTTCCGCCCGACGCCGGGCGTGGTCAATGCGGCGTCGCGATGTCCATATGTCGGGCGGGCCGATTCAGGCCTGAGGGGCTGCGCCCCTCCGGTCATCGGACCGCCTCAGCGGGAGAGGGCGCGATCGAGCCAGCGTAGCAGCGGGTTCTTGATGTCCATCCCCGTCGGCGCCGCCTCCTCGAGCGAATGCGCGCGCATCGGCGGCTTCTCGCGCGGGGGGAGGTATTTGTTCACCGGGGCGTAGCCCATCTCCGGCATCAGGTCGTAGCCGCCGCGCTCCGCGACCAGGCGCGAGACCTTGCTGGTCGGGTCGCCGAGATCGCCGAAATGCCGCGCGCCGACCGGGCAAGTGATGACGCAGGCGGGCTGGCGCTGCGGCTCCGGAATGGTCTCGTTGTAGATGCGGTCCACGCAGAGGGTGCATTTCTTCATCACCCCCTCGTCCTCGTCCAGTTCGCGCGCGCCGTACGGGCACGCCCAGGCGCAGAGGCCGCAGCCGATGCAGGTGTCGGTGTTCACCAGCACGATGCCGTCCTCGGCGCGCTTGTAGCTTGCACCGGTCGGGCAGACGGTGACGCAGGAAGGCGTCTCGCAATGCAGGCAGGAGCGGGGGAAGTGGACCGTGCGGCCTTCCTCGCCCTCGCCCGCCTCGTAGGAATGCACGCGGTTGAACCACACGCCCTCCGCGCCGGCGGAATAGGCGTTGAAGTCGGGCAGGGGGCCGAGATGGCCGCCCGTGTTCCACTCCTTGCAGTTCGTCGCGCAGGCATGGCAGCCGACGCAGGTGTCGAGGTCGATGACGAGGCCCAGCTTCTTGGCGGCGGGCGGAGGCAGTTCGGTCACTTGCCGGGCTCCCTCACCAGGTCGGGGGCCGGTTTCAGCCCTGGCGGCCTCTCCAACGCCGCCGGATGCGGGTCCGTCAGCGGGATCTCGTCGGCCGCGCATTTCGTCACGCGCACGCGGAGGTCGTACCACGCCGCCTGGCCGGTCACGGGATCGCTGTTCGCGAAGCGCTGGCCGTCCGCGACCTGCGCGGGCAGCCATTCGCTGATGACATGATTGAGGAGAAAACCCCGCGTCGCCTCCGGGCTGTCGGGCGAGAGGTTCCAGGCACCGGCGCGCTTGCCCACCGCGTTCCAGGTCCAGACGGTGTCGGGGTTCACGCCTTCCATCAGCGCGAGCTGGCCCTTCACGCGGCCGTTGCGGCTTTCCACCCAGACCCAGTCGTCCTGAGCCAGGCCAAGCCGGTGCGCGGTGAGCCGGTTCATGTAGAGCTTGTTGGCGCCGCGGATCTGCCGCAGCCAGGCGTTCTGGCTGCCCCAGGAATGGTAGTGGTCCATCGGCCGCTGCGTGATGGCGGAGAGCGGGAAGGGCTCGGTGTCGTGCTGCTGCTGCTCGAGCGGCGCGTACCAGATCGGCAGCGGGTCGCAATAGGTCGCGATGCGCGCGCGCGTCGCTTCGTCCGGCGGCTGCTTCGCACCATGGCCCTGCGCGGCGAGGCGGAATTTCTGCAAGGGCTCGGAGTAGATCTGCAGGACGATCTGATCGGACTTGCCGATCAGTCCCATCGCCTTGCTGTCCTCCAGATAGGCCTTGTTCGCGTGCTTGAAGTAGAGCTGCTCGGGCGGCAGGTGGTGGCGCCAGAAGCAGCCATTCTCGATGTATTTCTGCAGTTGGTTCGGGTTCGGCTCGCCGACGCCCTTCTTCGTGCCGTCCTCGCCGCGGAAGCCGGCCAGCGGACCGACGCCCGGCATCCGCTGGTGGTTCATGATGTAGTCCGGGTAGTCCTTGAACTTCGGCGAGCCATCCTCCTTCACGAAGGCGGGCAGGCCGAGGCGCGCGCCCAGTTCGATCAACACCTCCTGGAAGCCGCGCACGTCGCGGTCGGGCTGGATCACCGGCTGGCGGATGGCGTCGCCCGGGCCATGCGCGCTGCCGATCGGGCGATCGAGCAGGGAGATCGCGTCCCAGCGTTCCAGATAGGTGGTGTCCGGCAGGATCAGGTCGGCATAGGGCACCGTCTCGGAGAAATAGGCGTCCGAGTAGATGACGTGCGGGATGCGGTATTCGCCGTCCTCGCGCGTCTCCGTCAGGATGCGGATGACCTCGCCGGGGTTCATCGCGCTGTTCCAGGCCATGTTCGCCATGAACATGAACAGCGTGTCGATCTCATAGGGATCGGCCTTGCCCGCATTGCCGATCACCATGTGCATCATCCCGTGCAGCGCCAGCGGCGCGTGCCAGGAGAAGGCCTTGTCGATGCGGATCGGGCTGCCGTCGTCATGCACGAGCAGGTCATCCGGCCCATGCGGGAAGGAGAGAATATTGCCCGCGAGCGGCGTGTTCGGCTTGGCCCCCTTGCCGGCCGGCCCCGGCCCGGGCGGGATCGGCCGCGGGAAGGGCGACTTGTAGCGCCAGGACCCCGGCACATCGATCGCGCCCAAAATCATCTGCAGCAGGTGCAGTGCGCGGCACGTATGGAAGCCGTTGCTGTGCGCGGAGATGCCGCGCATCGCGTGGAACGATACGGGCCGCCCCACCATCGTCTCGTGCCGGCGGCCGAGGCTGTCGGTCCAGGGCACGTCGAGGGTGATGGTGTGGTTGAAAGCGATGTCGGCGATCTCGGCGGCCAGGCGCCGTATGCGGTCCGCGGAGACGCCGCAGGTCGCGGCCACCTTGTCCGGCGCGTAGTCCGGCGAGAGGTAGCGCTGCGCCATCAGCTGGAAGACCGGCACGGCCTTGCGGCCATCGGGCAGGTCGTATTCGCCGACGATCTGCGGCGAAAGCCCGGCGCTGCCGGCATCCATCGCGCCGCGCGCGCGGTCCCAGGCGAGGGGCTTGCCATCCGCGTCGCGCGCGAACAGCCCGTCATCGGCGCCGCCGGGGTTCTTCACCACCAGCCAATGCGCGTTGGTGTAGCGGACGAGGAAGTCGAGATCGACGCGGTCGGTGCGCAGCAACTCGTGGATCAGCGCCATCACGAACAACCCGTCGGTGCCCGGCCTGATGCCGACCCACTCGTCGGCGATGGCGGAATAGCCGGTGCGCACCGGGTTCACGCTGACGAATTTCGCGCCGCGCGCCTTCAGCTTGCCGAGGCCGATCTTGATCGGGTTCGAATCATGGTCTTCGGCCACGCCGAACATCACGAAATACTTCGCGTGCTCCCAGTCCGGCTCGCCGAATTCCCAAAAACTGCCGCCGATGGTGTAGAGGCCGGCCGCGGCCATGTTCACGGAACAGAAGCCGCCATGCGCGGCGAAGTTCGGTGTGCCGAACTGCGCGGCCCAGAAGCCGGTCAGGCTCTGCGACTGGTCGCGACCCGTGAAGAAGGCCAGCTTGCGGGGATCCGTGGCGCGCACGTTGCGCAGCCAGCCGGTGGCGATCTCCATCGCTTCGTCCCAGGAGATCTCGGCGAACTCGCCCGATCCGCGCGGGCCGACGCGCTTCAGCGGCGCGCGCAGGCGCGACGGCGCATACTGCGTCATGATGCCCGCCGAGCCCTTGCCGCAGAGCACGCCGCGGTTCACCGGGTGGTCCGGGTTGCCCTCGATGTAGCGGACGCGCCCGTCCTTCAGATGGACTTTGATCCCGCAGCGGCAGGCGCACATGTAGCAGGTGGTGGTCTTTACCGTGTCGCCGATGGGCGCGGAGGTCTCGATGACCTCGCCATTCCCGGTCATTCGTCGCGGCAGGGCCGCGCGGTCGTCTCGCGGCAGGTTGGTATCCGGCATCACGCTCTCCCGAAGCCCCGATTATCGGGGCGCAGGCGAGCGCCGAAAAGCCCCGCAGGGGAAAAGATGGTGGCTAGGCGCTGCCGGCCTCGCCATCGAGCCCGCCGGGGCGGAGCTGCTTCTCGCGGAACACGCGTTCCAGCCCGTCGGACAGGCTGCGCGCGCGATAGGTACGGTCCAGGTCGTCGCCGGGCATGGCGCGGGTGATGGTGTAGACCCCGCGCGGGATGTTGGCGTCCCAGGGACCGGGCTGGAATTCGACATGCTGTCCGACGGCGAATTTGTGCGGCGCCATGACGGGCCTCCTCTGCCGTGGTCGGGACGGTGGGCGGGCGCGGCCCCTGAAGGAGCCGCGCCCTGCGTGCCTCAGGCGCGCTGCAGCCGCGTGGCCGAGCTCTTGCCGCCCTGGCCTGCCTGCAGTTCGTAGTCGATCTTGTCGCCTTCGCGCAGGTCCTGCATGCCGGAGCGCTGCACTTCGGAGATGTGGACGAAAACGTCCTTGGAGCCGTCATCCGGCTGGATGAAGCCGTAGCCCTTGGTGGCGTTGAACCACTTGACGGTGCCGATGGCCATGGGTGTTGGTCTTCCGATACGCACGAGTGTGCCGGCGCGCGAACGTCACGCGACGGGCCAGCCGACCGAAGGGGGCGGACACCGGGCTCGGCACCCCGGAACGGAGATTGGAGAACAGGCCGAGCCAGACGGAAAGCGTGACCCAGCCTACATGGGCCCGCCGGGCCGAGGATGCGAGCAAAATCGGGTGACGGTTGCGTGTGCGGCCGCTTTTTTCGCTCCAGACGCCAGGAACGCCTCAGTTCCGCGGCAGCCTGGCCTGGCTGGGCGCATCCGGGTTCTGGGCGCGGTGGCGCAGCAGGTGGTCGGCCAGCACCAGCGCCATCATCGCCTCGCCCACCGGCACGGCGCGGATGCCGACGCAGGGATCGTGCCTTCCCTTTGTCAGAACCTCGACCTCCGCCCCGAAGCGGTCCACCGACCGGCGGGGCGTCAGGATGGAGCTCGTCGGCTTCACCGCGAATCGCGCGACCACCGGCTGGCCGGTGCTGATGCCGCCGAGGATCCCGCCGGCGTGGTTGCTTTCGAACAGCACCTCGCCATGCGGGCCCATGCGCATCTCGTCGGCATTCTCCTCGCCGGTGAAGCCCGCGGCTGCGAAGCCCGCGCCGATCTCGACGCCCTTCACCGCATTGATGGACATCAGCGCCGCCGCCAGGTCGGAGTCGAGCTTGCCATAGACCGGCGCGCCGAGGCCGGGGGGCACGCCCTCCGCCACCACCTCCACCACGGCGCCGAGGCTGCTGCCCGACTTTCGCGCGGCCGTCAGCGTCTCCTCCCACCGCGCCGCCGCCTGCGCATCCGGGCAGAAGAAGGGATTTTCGTTCACCTGCGCCCAGTCGAAATTGGCGACGTCGATCCAGTCGCCGCCCATGCAGACCAGCGCGGCGCGGATCGTCACGCCCTCCAGCACCTTGCGGGCGACGGCACCCGCGGCGACACGCATCGCCGTCTCCCGCGCGGAGGAACGCCCGCCGCCGCGATAGTCGCGCACGCCGTATTTCAGCTCATAGGTCAGGTCGGCATGGCCCGGGCGGAAGCGGTCCTTGATCTCGCCGTAGTCCTTGCTCCGCTGGTCCTGGTTCTCGATCACCAGCGAGATCGGCGTGCCGGTGGTGACGCCCTCGAAGGTGCCGGACAGGATCTTCACCTGATCCGGCTCCTGCCGCTGCGTCACGAACTTGCTCTGGCCGGGGCGGCGGCGGTCGAGGAAAGGCTGGATGTCGGCTTCCGTCAGCGGAATGCGGGGCGGGCACCCGTCCACGACGCAGCCGATCGCGGTGCCGTGGGACTCGCCCCAGGTGGTGAAGCGGAACAGGTGGCCGAAGGAGTTGTGGGACATGGTCAGCGGTGTCCTGGCCCCCACCCCGACCCTCCCCCGCATGCAGGGGAGGGAGAAGGGCGGTCAGACCGTCGCGATGTCGGGGGCGTCGGGGTTCTTCATGCCGACGATGTGGTAGCCGCAATCCACGTGGTGCACCTCACCCGTCACGCCGGAGGAGAGCGCGGACAGCAGGTAGAGCCCCGCGCCGCCCACATCCTCGATGGTGACGTTGCGCTCCATCGGCGCGTTGTACTGGTTCCACTTCAGGATGTAGCGGAAATCGCCGATGCCGCTGGCGGCCAGCGTCTTGATCGGGCCCGCGCTGATCGCGTTCACCCGGATCCCTGCCTTGCCGAGATCGGCCGCCATGTAGCGCACGGACGCCTCCAGCGCGGCCTTGGCCACGCCCATGACGTTGTAGTGCGGCGTCACGCGCTCTGCGCCAAGATAGCTCATCGTCAGCAGCGACCCGCCCGGCTTCATCAGCGGCACCGCGCGCTGCGCGACCGAGACGAAGGAATAGACGGAAATGTCCATCGCCTGCAGGAAGGCCTCCCGCGGCGTGTCCATGTAGCGGCCGCGCAGATACTGCTTGTCGGCGAAGCCGATGGCATGGACCAGGAAGTCCAGCCCGCCCCACTCCGCCTTCACCCGCTCGAACACCGCGTCCACGCTGGCGTCGTCCGTCACGTCGCAGGGCAGCACCAGCTTCGACCCCGCCTGCTCCGCCAGCGGCCGCACCCGCTTCTCCAGCGCCTCGCCCTGATAGGTGAAGCAGAGCTCGGCCCCCTGCGCCGCGACGGCCTGCGCGATGCCCCAGGCGATGGAGCGGTCATTCGCCACCCCCATCACCACGCCGCGCCGCCCGGCCATCAGCGTGCCGGCCGGAATCGCAACGGTGGGTTCGGAAGCTTCCGATGGGGGCATTGCGGCGGACCGGCGGCTGGTTGCGGGGGTGCGGGCGGGATGGCACATGCCCCAGGCCGGGGCAAGCCACCCGGCCGCCATGCACCCCCGGGAGCCCCCCTTGGACCAGCCCGCCCGCACGCAGGCCACCGAAGACCCGATCGCCCTGTTCGGCGCCTGGATGGCGGAGGCGGCGAAATCCGAGCCGAACGACCCCAACGCCGTCTGCCTCGCCACCGCGACGCCGGATGGCCGGCCCTCCGCGCGCATGGTGCTGCTGAAGGAGGTGGATGCCCGCGGCTTCGTCTTCTACACCAACCTCGAAAGCCGCAAGGGGCGGGAGTTGGCCCAGAACCCCTTCGCTGCCATGACCTTCCACTGGAAGTCGCTGCAGCGCAGCGTGCGCGTGGAAGGCGCCGTCGAGCCGGTGACCGCGGAGGAGGCGGATGCCTACTATGCCTCCCGCGCCCGCGGCAGCCGGATCGGCGCCTGGGCCAGCCGGCAGTCCCGCCCGCTGGAAGGCCGCTTCGCGCTGGAGAGGGCGGTGGCCGAATACACGATGAAGTTCGGCATCGGCGAGATCCCGCGCCCCGAGTTCTGGTCGGGCTTCCGCCTGGTGCCCGACCGTATCGAGTTCTGGCGCGACATGCCCTTCCGCCTGCATGAGCGCCGCGTCTTCCACCGGCATGATGGCGGGTGGGAGATCGAGATGCTCTACCCGTGACCCTCCCGGCGGAGCAGGCGGAGGTCGCCGCGCTGCTCGCGCGCCTGACCGGCGCGGCGCCGATCGAGACGCATATCTCGGCCGTCTTCGTCGGGCGCGACGACGCCTTCAAGCTCAAGAAGGCGGTGAAGCTCCCCTTCCTGGATTTCTCGCCCCTTTCCGCGCGCGAGCACTTCTGCCGCCGCGAGCTTGAGATCAACCGCCCCAACGCGCCCGGCATCTATCGGGATGTGGTGCCGATCACCCGCGAACAGGGCGGCGCGCTCGCGCTTGGCGGTGCAGGCCCGGTCGTGGACTGGGTGCTGCGCATGGCGCCGGTGCCGGCCGCGGACTTCCTGGACGCCGTCGCGGCGCGCGGCGCGCTGGATGCGCGGCTGCTGGACGCGCTGGCCGATGCGACCGCCGCGCTGCTGGCCGCGGCCCCGGCCGCACCCGGCGTGGACAGCGCCGGGCGCATGGCGCTGGTGCTGCAGGGCAATGTCGAAGGCTGCGTCGCGGCCGGGCTCGATCCCGAACGCGTCGCCGCGGTGGCCACGACCATGCGCGCCCGCCTGGAGGCAATCCGCCCGCTACTCGCCGCGCGCGCGGCGCAGGGTCTTGTCCGGCGCTGCCATGGCGACCTGCACCTGGCGAATCTCTGCCTCTGGGAAGGCCGGCCCGTCGCCTTCGACGCGATCGAGTTCGACGAGGCGATCGCGCGCATCGACGTGGGCTACGACCTCGCCTTCCTGCTGATGGACCTGGATGTGCGGGTCGGCCGGGCGGCGGCGAACCGGGTGATGAACCGGGTGCTGGCGCGCAGCTTCGACATCGCCATGCTCGGCGCGCTGCCTTTCTGGCTGGCGCAGCGCGCCCTGGTGCGCGCCAAGCTGGAGCCGGCGCGCGGCCGCGACGGCCTGCCCTATCTCGCCGCGGCGGAAGGCTATCTGCGCCCCGTGCCGCCGCGCCTGGTCGCCATCGGCGGGCTTCAGGGCACGGGCAAGACCTACATCGCGCGCGCCCTCGCCCCCGCGCTCGGCGTCGCGCCGGGCGCCCTGCACCTGCGGACGGATGAAATCCGCAAGCGCCGCGCCGGCCTCGCGCCTGAACAGCGCCTGCCCGAGGCCGCCTATGCGCCGGCGGAAAGCGCCGCCGTGCATGCCGAGATGTTCGACGCTGCCCGCGCCGCGCTCGCGGCAGGCCATTCCGTGGTGCTGGACGCGGTCTTCCTCGACCCGGCGATGCGACGCGCGGCGCGTGATGCGGCCGGCCCGCATCCCTTCACCGGCTTCTGGCTGGAGGCGCCGCTGGCGGTGCTGCGCGAACGTGTCGCCGGGCGCCGCGACGATGCGTCCGACGCCACGGTCGCCGTGCTGGAACGCGCGGCGCAGGCCGATCCCGGTCCACTCGACTGGCGGAAGCTTGACGCGGCCGGCGATGCGCGCAGGGCCGCCTTCGCGGCTCTGGCCTTGAACGGCGAAACCGAGGCATAAAGTTTCACAGGGAAGGTTTCGGGAAGGGAGAGCCGCAATGGCCTACCGTCGTCTGCTGCTGCCTCTGACGGGGACGGCCGCCGGGGAAGCCGCGCTCGCCACGGCGCTCGATGTCGCGCGGATCTGGCACGCGCATCTGCATTGCCTGCATGTGCGCGTGGATGCCCGCGACGTCGCGCCGCTCGCCGGCGAGGGCCTCTCGGGCGCCATGATCGAGGAGATGATGGCCGCGACCGAGCGCGAGAGCGGGGAGCGCGCCAACCGCGTGCGCGACCTGTTCGACCGCTTCGCCGCCACCCATGGCGACCTGGTGCTGGCCAGCGACCCCAACACCGCCGCCAAGAGCCAGGGCGTGACCATCAGCTTCGAGACCATGGCCGGCCGCGAGGAGGACATCGTCGCGCAGCAGTCGCGCCTGTTCGACATGGCCGTGGTGCCGCACCCGGAGGCCGGGGAGGACGTCTCCTCCTCCGACGCGCTGCATGCGGTGCTGTTCGATTCCGGCCGCCCGGTGCTGATCGCGCCCCGCACGCCGCCCGCGACCATCGGCACCCGCGTCGCTGTCGCGTGGAACGGCAGTGCGGAGAGCGCCGCCGCCGTCGCCGCCGCGCTGCCCTGGCTGCATCGCGCCCAGGCGGTGCGGATCCTCTGCTCCGACGACTACCAGCGCCGCGGCCCGGGGGCGGAGGGCATCCGCGCCTATCTGCGCTGGCACGGCATCGAGGCCGAGCTGGTGCCCTTCAAGCCGGCGACGCGCGAAGTGGGCGCCGGCCTGCTCGGCGCCGCGCGGGATTTCGGCGCGGACCTGATGTGCCAGGGCGCCTACAGCCATTCGCGCCTGCGCCAGCTCATCCTGGGCGGCGTGACGCGCCACGTGCTGGAGAATGCGGACCTGCCCGTGCTGATGTGCCGGTAGCCGCCACGCGCCTGCTGCGCCCGGCGGCCGATCTGGCGCCGGGCTATGCGGACGCGCTGCGGCGCGGGTTCGAGCCCTCCACCTTCCTCGGCCCGGCCTTGGCCGAGCGGCATCTGGCGGCGATCGCGGAGGACGCGGCGGCGTTCTGCGCCTCGCTGGAGGACCCGGTGGGGGAAGGCAGCATCACGCTGCCGGATGGGCGGCAGGTGCCGCGCCTGCCCGGCTTCACCCGCTGGATCGAGGCGGACGGCTTCTGCGGCGTGGTGCATTTCCGCCGGCAGAAGGGCACCGCCGAGTTGCCGTCGCATGTGCTCGGTCACATCGGATACCTGGTGGTGCCGTGGCGCCAGCGCGAAGGCCATGCGACCCGCGCGCTGGGCCTGCTTCTGAAGGAGGTCGCGCCGCTCGGCCTGCCCTGGGTGGAGCTGTCGACCGACCCGGACAACATCGCCTCGATCCGCGTGATCGCCGCCAATGGCGGCCGGCTGGTCGAGCGATTCACGCGGCCCGCAAGCTTCGGCGGCGGCGAGGCGCTGCGCTTCCGCATCGCCCTCGCGCCGTGAACCGCCTCCCCCGCGATGCGGGGGAGGCAGCAGGGCTCAGTTCCCCGGGCCGACCAGCGTGATCTCGATGCGCCGGTTCTGCGCCCGGCCCTCGGGCGTGCTGTTGGAGGCGATCGGGTTCGCATCGCCCCGCCCGTCGGCCGAGATGATGCCGCGCGGCGTGCCGAGGCGGATCAACTCGTCCGCCACCGTGTCCGCCCGGCGGGAAGAGAGGTCGAGGTTGGTGGTGATCCCCTCGCGCCGCAGCTCCGGCCCGACCGGCGTGGTGTCGGTGTAGCCCTCCACGATCACGCGCGTCTGCCGCAGCCCCTGCAGCGTGGGGACCATCTTCGCCAGCTCGCGCCGGGCGCTTTCCGTGATGCGGTAGCCGCCCGAGGGGAACAGGATGCGGTCCGTCATCGTCACCTTCAGCCGCCCTTCCAGCATGCGGATGGTGGCCTGGTCGGCCGTGTATTGTGCCTGCAGCTGGGTGTAGGCCTGCTGCAGCTCGTCGTAGCGCTGCTCGGAGACGCAGGCGGCGAGGCCCACCACGGCCGGGGCGAGGGCGAGCTTCAGGAACGTGCGACGCATGGGGGAATCCTTCCTCGGGCGCGCCGCGCGGATGTAGGCCTC
Source organism: Falsiroseomonas bella (assembly GCF_003173615.1). GTDB lineage: Bacteria > Pseudomonadota > Alphaproteobacteria > Acetobacterales > Acetobacteraceae > Falsiroseomonas > Falsiroseomonas bella. The sequence goes on from NZ_QGNA01000004.1 coordinate 419,724, forward strand.
GCGACGGCGCTGAGGGCAGTGTGGCGCCGGGGCGGCGGGCCGGGCAGGGCCGGACCGTATCCGGTTCAGGCGGATTCCAGCCCGGCCGCCGCATCCAGCCCGTGCTTGGCCATGCGGTAGCGCATCGTGTCCCGGCTGATCCCGAGCAGCCGTGCCGCCTGGGAGACGTTGCCGCCCGTGCGGTCCAGCATCTGCACCAGCGTGTCGCGCTCCATCTGCCGCAGCGTCGGGCCGGGTGAGGGCAGGTCGGCGCCGGGCGCGGGCGCGAGCGCAACATGGGCGGCGCCGAGCTCCCGCGCCTCGCCCGCGGCCAGCGCCGCCTGCTCCATCGCGTTGCGCAGCTCCCGCACATTGCCAGGCCAGGGGTGGCGGGCGACGAGGTCCAGCGCCGCGGCGTCCAGCCGCAGCCCCGGCCGGCCGTAGCGCCTGCCATGCAGGGCCAGGAAATGCGCGGCCAGCATCGCCGCATCGCCGGCACGCTCGCGCAGCGGCGGCACGACAAGCTGCACCACCGACAGGCGGTAGTAGAGGTCGGCGCGGAACCGGCCTTCCTTCACCAGCGCCTCCAGCGGGCGATGCGTGGCGGCGACGAAGCGCACATCCACCCGCCGCTCCCGCACGGCACCCAGGCGGCGCACGGTGCGGTCCTCCAGCACCTTCAGCAGCTTCGCCTGCACGGCCGGCTCCAGCTCGCCGATCTCATCCAGGAACAGCGTGCCGCCATGCGCGGCCTCCACCAGGCCGATGCGGCGCTCCCGCGCATCGGTGAAGGCGCCGCGCTCATGGCCGAACAGCTCGCCCTCCACGAGCTGCGCGGGCAGGGTGGCGCAGTTCACCTCGATGAAGGGCGCCTCGGCGCGGCGGCCGTCGTAATGCAGCGCGCGGGCCACCAGCTCCTTGCCGCTGCCGGTCTCGCCGCGGATCAGCACCGGGGGCGGCGCGTCGCCTTCGGCCATCGCGCGCTCGGCCTGCAGCAGGCCCGCGATGCGCGCCTTGAGATCGGTGATTGCGGGCGAGGCGCCGAGCATCGCCTCCAGCCCGCCCTGCCGGGCATCGCGGCCGCGATAGTAGGAGAGCGTCTCCTCCATCCGGCCCTGGCCGAGCGCCTTGTCCACCAGCAGCTTGAGCTCGCCGAGCGCGATCGGCTTCGCCAGGTAGTCCCAGGCGCCCGATTTCATCGCCTCCACCGCCGTCTGCACGCTGCCATGGCCGGTCAGGATGATGACCTTCGCCTGGCGGTCCGCGGCGCGGATGCGCGCCAGCAGGTCGAGGCCGCTGCCATCCGGGAGGTTGAGGTCCAGCAGCACGACATCGGGGCGGAATTCCTCGAAGTCGCGCCAGCCGGCGCGCATCGTCGCGGCGATGCGCAGCTCGAAGCCGTCGCGCTCCAGGTAGCGCTGCACGTTGCGCGCCAGCGTCGCCTCGTCCTCGACCAGCAGGATGCCGTGGCCCATCGTCAGCCGCCAGTGACCGGCAGGCGGATCACCGCCCGCGTGCCGATGCCGCCGCGGCTTTCCAGCAGCAGCGCGCCGTCATGCCGGGCGAGGATGCGCCGCGTCAGCATCAGGCCAAGGCCCGTGCCGCGCGCCTTGGTCGAGAAGAAGGGCTGGCCGTCGCGAAGGCCCTTGGGCAGCCCGCCGCCGGTGTCGGCGACGACGATCTCCACCTGCCGCCCGTCCGGCGCGACGCCGGTGGAAAGATCGAGCGCGCCGCCCTCCGGCATGGCCTCGATCGCATTGGCGAGGAGGTTGTCGAGCGCCTGGCCGAGCGCGCCGGCCTCGCCGCGCGCCGGCGGCACCGAGGCGGTCGCCAGGCGCAGCGCGACGCCCTGCCGCGCCGCGGCGGATTGGAAGGTGCGTGCGCTTTCCTCCAGCACCGCGTTCACGTCCACCGCCGCCGGCGCCACCGCTTCGCCGCGCGCCTGCAGCAGCAGGTCACGCACCCACCCCTCCATGCGGTCCGCCTCCCGCTGGATGTCGGCGAGGCACTGCCGCGCGCCCTCCACGTCCTCCACCGCCGCGAGCTCCGCCGAGGACCGGATGGAGGAGAGCGGGTTGCGGATGCCATGCGCCACCGCCGAGGCCACGGCGCCGATCGCGCCCAGCGCCTCGGCCTCGAGCAGCGCCTGCTGCTGGCGCGCCATCAGCGCCTGCGCCCGCAGCGCGAGGCCGAACAGCGCGACGTAGAGCAGCAGCATGCCCAGCCCGGCCGCGATCCAGACGCGGCGCACGCCGCCGTCGATCGCCGCGAACAACGCATCGGGCAGGCGGTAGATCTCGACCACGCCGATGACGCGGCGATGCGCCTCGTCCCAGACCGGCAGATAGGCTTCGGTGAAGCGGTGGCCGCCCGCATCCCGATCCAGCGCGACATGCTCCGTCTTCGGCACCGTGCCAGCCTCGACCGCGATGCGGCCGCCGAGCGCGGCGGCGAGTTCGTCGTTGTCGTCGAAGCGCCGGCCGATCATCTCGGCGTTGCTCGACCAGAGCACGGTGCCGTCGGCGGCGAAGACATTGGCGCGGACCACACCCGGCAGCTGCGCGACATGGTTGAAGAAGCTCTCGAGCGGCAGGCGCGCGGCGGTGGAGGCGGGATCGGAGAACCAGGACCAGGTGCGCTCCGCCTGCACGATGCTCTGCAGGAACTCCGCGCTGACCTCGGCGTCGCGGTCGAGCATCTGGCTCGTCAGGAAGCGGCTCAGCACGATCGCCGTGCCGGTGCCGAACAGCACGACGCAGGCGAGGCTCAGCACCGCGAACCAGCGCAGCAGGTTGAAGCCGCGCCGGCCCTCCGTCGCGGCGGAAGCGAGCCCGCCGGGCTGCGCCAGGCCGTCCATCATCGCGACAGCCTATCAAGCCCCAGGCTGACACGGTAGGCGAGGCGGAGCCCGACGCTGAAGGCCGCGCCGCCACCCGCCGCCCCGTGCCAGGCGACGAGACCAAGGGTGAGGTCGGGCGCGACCGCGCGCTCCACGAAGGCGCCGAGGTCGAGCAGCGGCGCTTCCGTGTAGGACTGCCGGTCCTGCGCCTCCAGCATCAGCCCGGCGGTCCAGCGTTCGTCGAGTTCGACCGAGAGCACCCCGGCGGCACTCCAGTAGTCGCTGCCGCGCAGCGCGACCGCCGCGAGCGGCGCGATTCGCCGCCCGGCGGAGACATCGAGCGTCACGCGCTCGCCCATCGGCACGGAGGCGTCGAGCCGCAGCAGATGCTCCGTCACGCCGCTGGCCATGGCGGGTGTCGAGGCCGAGGGCAGCCGGGTGCGCAGCGCAACCTCCAGCAGGATGCCCTCCTCCGATTCGTAGAGTCGATGGCCGAGCGTGAGCCGCGCATCGCCGAGGCCGCCTCGGTCCTCGCGGACCGCCGGCGCATCGAAGGGCAGGGTGCCGGCCGGCGGGGCCATCGCCGGCAGGCGCAGCGTGGCATAGGCGCCGCCGCCCGAGAGGGTGGCTTGCAGCGGCACGAGGGACGCGCCGCTCGCCGTGCCGTCGCGGCCATCGGCGAATTCGCGCGCGGCGGTCAGGCGCAGTTCCGCGGCGCCCGCCGGCCAGGCGAGCAGCAGCGCGAGCAGCGCCGCCAGGCCGCCTTGCCGGCGAGGCCGCACGGGTCAGCGACCCGTCCGGCCGCCGTTGCGGCGCTGCCTTCCACCGCCGCTGGAGCCCTCGCGGACGAGCATGATGAAGCCGTCATCCATGGTGTCGAGCGCGGCGCCGCGGCGATCCTCGCGCCGATCGTTGCGGCGGTCGTTGCGGCGATCCTGCCGCCGGTCCTCGCGCCGCGGGCCTTCGGAGGCCTCGCGGGCCAGCAGCAGCTGCAGATCGGCCGGCGCCTCGCTGCTGCGGCGATCCTCGCGCCGCGGGCCTTCGGAGGCCTCGCGGGCCGGGGTGAGCGTGACCGACTCCTCGCCGATGGCAGGGGCGGACAGGCGGCTGGCCGCGTCGGCTGGCGGGACGGACAGGGCCAGGGCGGAGACGCCGAGCAGGGCGGCGGCGAGAAGGCGGCTGGACATGGCGGGAACTCCTTCGACACCGGCGGGATGCCGGATGCCAGGGGAGTTGCACCGCGCGTGCCAGCCGGGCGGCTGGGTGCAAACAATTGAAAATAAATGATTCGGATTGGGGGTTTGAAGCACCGCTGGGGGATATGCCCCACCCGGCTTCCCCCAACTCTCATTGCCGCGGTGAATGGTCCCGATCCGTCCCGCCCTGCTGCGTCGGCCGCGGCGCACCCCCATCTTGCGTCCCGAACGACAGGGCCCCACCCGGTGGCCAAGAGGAGATCCAGGCGATGATCGACATCCGACCCTTCGGCAGCCTCGGCGGCGCCGACCATGGCTGGCTCAAGGCCCGCCACCACTTCTCCTTCGCGCACTATAACGACCCCGCGCGGATGAACTGGGGCCGGCTGCGCGTGTGGAACGACGACGAGATCGCGCCCGGCACCGGCTTCGATCCCCATCCGCACCGCGACATGGAGATCATCACCTATGTCCGGGAGGGGGCGATCACCCACAAGGACAACATGGGCAACGAAGGCCGCACCGAGGCCGGCGACGTGCAGATCATGAGCGCGGGCACCGGCGTGGTGCATGCCGAGTACAACCTGGAGCCGGAGACGACGAAGATCTTCCAGATCTGGATCATCCCCGACCGCCGCGGCGCCAAGCCGAACTGGGGCGCCAAGCAGTTCCCGAAGGCCGCGCGCGAGGCGGGGTTCGAGGTGCTGGCCTCCGGCCGGCCGCAGGATGCGGGCAACGGCGCGCTGCCGCTCAACGTCAACGGCGCGGTGCTCGCCACCACGCTGAAGGCGGGCCAGACGCTGGTGCAGGCCCTCGGCGCCGACCGCGCCGCCTACCTCGTGCCGGCGAAGGGTGCGGTGACGGTGAACGGCGCGAAGCTCGGCGCGCGCGACGGCGCGGGCATCGTGGACGAGCCCGAGATCCGCATCACCGCGGAGGAGGATGCGGAACTGGTTCTGGTGGAGGTGGCGAAGGAATAGCCACGCCGAGGAGCGCGGCGAGCTCCGCGCGCAGGAAGGCCACCGGGTCGCGCCCCGCCCCGGTGGCCACCAGCGCGCGATGCCCGCCCGGGAACACCGCGTGCCGCGCCCCGGGCAGGCGGGTGGAGGAGACGGGGACCAGGCCGTCATTCGGGCCCGCGCCCTTCTCCTCCATCCAGCGCGCCAGTGGCAGGTAGGCGCGGTCGCGCCAGGGGCAGGGATCCGTCAGCGCGGTGGCGAGGCTCGCCACCGGCAGCCGCGCCGTCAGCGCCGCGATCCCGGCCTCATGCGCCGCCATCCAGGGCTCCCGCACGGCGCAGGTGAGGTCCGCGAGGCCCTGCCCGTCGCCGAGCCGCGCGAGCCGCAGCGCGTGATCCGCCAGATCGCGCAGCGGGCCGTAGCCGAGCGCGGCATCGGCCACGGGCGAGCCGCGGAAGGGCGATTGCAGCGCGAGGAAGCCGCGGCAGCGCGCCGCGATGCCCGGCATCAGCAGCGCCGACAGCGCCTCCAGCCCGCCCTTGGAATGGCCGATCAGGATGATCGGCGCGTCGTCGCCCTCGACGATGGTCGCTATGCGCGCCGCGTTCTCCGCGATGGGCGCGGCGGTCGGCGTCGGCGCGCGCGCCACCGCCAGGCCGAGCCCGCGCAGCCAGTCGAGCTGGGTGGACATGTAGTCCATGTGCAGCCCGGCGATCACCTCGCCGAGCAGGCCGTTGCACAGCAGCAGGCGATGCCCGTCGAGCCGCGCGGCGAGTGCGACGTCCGCCGGATCAGTCGAGGGCGACAAGCAGCTTGCCGAAATTGCGGCCCTGCAGCAGGCCGATGAAGGCGTCCGGTGCGGCGTCCAGCCCCTGCACGATGTCCTCGCGGTAGCGCAGCCGGCCGGCGGCGATGTGGCCGAGCAACTCCGCGCGGAACTCCGCGTAGCGCTTCCAGCCGGTGTCGCCGACGATGAAGCCCTGGATCCGCAGCCGCTTGCGCACCACCGGGCCGAGATTGGGCCCCGGCGCGGCGCCGACCGCATCCGCACCGGCAGCCGTGTTGTACTGCGCGATCATGCCGCACATCACCATGCGGCCGAAATTGTTGAAGCGCGGGAAGACCGCCGCCTGCACGGCGCCGCCGACATTCTCCCAGTAGACATCCACGCCGCCGGGGCAGGCGGCGTCGAGCTGCGCGCCTAGGTCGCCCTTGTGGTCCACCGCCGCGTCGAAGCCGAGCTCGTCCATCAGATACGCGCATTTCCGCGCGCCGCCCGCGATGCCCACCACGCGGCAGCCCGCGATCTTCCCGAGCTGTCCCACCACCTGCCCGACCGCGCCGGAGGCCGCCGAGACGACCAGCGTCTCGCCCTGCTTCGGCTCGCCGATGTCCTTCAGCCCCACCCAGGCCGTCAGCCCCGGCATGCCGAGCACGCCGAGTGCCGTGGAGGGCGCCGCGTCCTGCGGGTCTATCGCGATCAGCGCCTTGCCCGGCCGCGCCGAATGCGTCTGCCAGCCGAAGCCGCCGAGCACCCAGTCGCCGTCCTTGAAGCGCGCGTCTCGGCTGGCCGCGACCTGGCCGACCGCCTGGCATTCCATCACGCCGCCGATCTCCACCGGCTTCGCATAGGACCGCGCATCGTCCATGCGCCCGCGCTGGTAGGGATCGAGCGAGAGGAAGCGATGCCGCACCAGCACCTCGCCCTCCGCGAGTTCCGGCAGCGGCGCCTCTTCGAAGCGGAAATCCTCGGGCACGGGCGCGCCCTTCGGGCGGCGGGCGAGCAGGATTCGGCGGTTGGTCTCGGGCATGCGGTCTCCTTTGCCGGCATTATTGCCGGGAATGTCGGCGCTGCGTAAATCGCAGCGCGTGCTTCGGCACAGGGGGGAAGGTTCCATGACGACACGACGCATCCTGCTGGGTGCGGCCTTCGCCGCGCCGGCCTTGGGCGGTGCCGCGGCCCAGGGCGCCTGGCCGGAACGCCAGGTGCGCTTCGTCGTCGCCTTCGCGCCCGGCGGCTTCACCGATGTGATCGCGCGCATGCTGGCCGAGCGGCTCGGCCCGGCCTGGGGCCACACCGTCGTGGTGGAGAACCGCGGCGGCGCCGGCGGCAACCTCGCCGCGCGGCAGATCGCCCGCGTGGCGCCCGACGGCTACACCGCGCTCGTCACCACCGGCGCCTTCGCGATCAACCTCAGCCTGTCGCGCAACCCGGGCTATCGCGCGGAGGAATTCGACGTCGCGGCCGTCGTCGCCGGAACGCCCAACATCTTCGCGGTGCGCGCCGAGAGCCCGGTGCGCACGCTGGCCGACCTTGTCGAGCTCAGCCGGCGCCGGCCGTTGAACTACGGCACGGCCGGCGTCGGCGTGGCGGCGCATCTCTCGGCCGAGCTGCTGTTCAAGCGCGCCGGCGGCACGGATGTGCAGCATGTTCCCTACACTGGCGCCGGCCCCGCGATGCTCGCGCTGCTCGCGGGCAACATCGACATGGTCGCCGCTTCCCTTCCTTCTGCCATCAACCAGATCCGCGACGGCAAGGCGCGTGGCCTGGCGGTGACGAGCGCCACGCGCAACTCCGCGCTGCCCGACGTCCCCACCGTGGCGGAGGCCGGCCTGCCGCCGATCGTGGATGTGGCCTGGGTGGCGGTGATGTTCCCCGCCGGCACGCCGCGCCCGGTGCTGGAACGCGCGAATGTCGACATCAACCGGGTGATGGCCGAGCCGGCGTTCCAGCAGCGCCTGCGCGACGGCGGCTTCGAGCCGATCGGCGGGAGCCTCGACCAGGCGACGCGCTATGTCGCGGAGGAGGTCGCGAACTGGCGCGAGGTGGTGCGCACCGTGAACGTGCAGATCGACTGACCATGCTGCTGAGCCGCGACGGAAGGCTCCTCCATGCCGACCTGCTCGGCCCGCGCGGGCGGCCGGCGGTCTGCCTGGTGCATGCGCTGGCGGCCGATTCCGGCCTCTGGGCGGAGCAGGTGCCGGCGCTGCTGGATGCCGGCTTCTGCGTGCTGCGCGTGGATCTGCGCGGGCATGGCGGCAGCACGGCGACGCCGGGACCCTATCGCATGGCGGAACTCGGCGACGACCTCGCCTTCGTGCTGCGCGCGCTCGATCTCGGCCCCGCGCATTATGTCGGGCTGTCGCTCGGGGGGATGAGCGGGCAGGCGCTTGCGCTGGATCATCCGGGCCTGCTGCGGTCCATCGTGATCTGCGACGCGCTGCCGGAATCGCTGCCCAACGCCGCCGAGGTGTGGGGGCCGCGCATCCGCGCGGTGCGTGCGGCGGGAAGCTGCGCGCCGATCGCCGAGGCGACGCTGGAGCGCTGGCTCACGCCCGGCTTCCGCGCCGCCAACCCCGCGCGCTGGCAGGAGATTCTGGCGACCGTCGCTGCCACGCCGGCCGAAGGCTATGCCGGCTGCGCCGAGGCGATCAGCGATTTTTCGCATGTGTCGCGCCTGCCTGGTCTGGCGATCCTCGCGCTGGTGGTCTGCGGCGAGGACGACCACGCCGTGCCGCCCGCGGAGGGCGAGCGCATCGCGCGGCTGGTGCCCGATGGCCGCTTCGTCGCGATTTCCGGCGCACGGCACCTGCCGAATGTCGAGAAGCCGGAGGTCTTCAACCGGCTGCTGCTGGACTGGCTGGCGCGGCAGCCGGCATAGCGCGCGCCGCCGTCAGCCTTCCTCCGCCGCGCGCTTCGCCCGCTCCGCCTCGCGCAGATAATCCTCGGTGGTCTTGGTGATCGGGCGCGGCGGGCCGGCATAGGGGTCCATCGCGCGCTCCGTCGCCTCGAAGACGCGGCAATCCTCGCAGAGGCGCAGCACGCGCAGCCGCGCCGGGTCGGCGAACATCCAATGGCCCTGCGCCTGCAGCTTCTGGGTCACGCGCTCGATCTGGCTCTTCACGCCGAAGGGTTTTGCGCAGCGCTCGCAGCAGAAGGGCTCTTCTTCCTTGACCACGCGGGGCTGCGCAGCCTCGGGCGCCAGGTTCAGGCGCGGAACCAGCGTGATCACCTTCTCCGGGCAGGTCGCGGCGCAGAGGCCGCACTGCACGCAGGCGTCCTCCAGGAAGCTCAGCTGCGGCTTCTCCGGGTTCGCGCTCAGCGCGCCGGTCGGGCAGACGCTGGTGCAGGCGACGCAGAGCGTGCAGCCCGAGACCTCCACGCGCGCCTCGCCGAAGGGCGCGAGCGCCGGCATCGCGATCTCACCGCCGCGACGCCCCGCGCCATCGGCCAGCGCGCGCGCCGCCTGGCGCAGCATCTCCCGCGGCGCGCCCATCGCCAGATGCGTGGAAGGCGGGAAGGGCAGGCCGCGGCGCGGCACCGCGCGCAGCGCCTCGCCGAGCGTGAAGGGGTCGTCGGTCTCGATCGCCGCGGCACGCGGCGCGCCATGGTCCGGCACGCCGAGGCCCGCCAGCACATGCTGCGCATAGTCGAGGTTGCGGAACACGCCCTCCGTGCCATGCGCGCGCTTCGCCTTCATCAGCAGGCGAAGCTGCGCCGCCCCCCAGGCGAAGGCACTCAGCAGGAAGCCGAGATCGAGCTGCGAGATCTCGTTCACGCGCAGCGGCAGCACGCGCGCGGGCAGGCCTTCGCCGTGGCGGGCCAGCGCCTCGATCATCGCCTCGCCGGTCTCGTCATGCACGAGCACCAGTGGCGTCTCCCCACCGGCCTCGCGGTATGTCAGCAGCAGCGTGCGCAGCCGCTTCAGCAGCGCCTGCGCCGGCGGCAGGGCGTAGCTGGCCGCGCCCGTCGGGCACACCGCCGCGCAGGCGCCGCAGCCCGCGCAGATCTCGGCGCTGATCTGCACGGAATCCTTCCCCGGCGTGATCGCGCCTGTGGGGCACAGGTCGAGGCAGCGCGTGCAGCCGGTGCGGCGGTTGCGGCTATGCGCGCAGAGCGATGCGTCGAAGGTCACGAAGCGCGGCTTGTCGAAGCTGCCGACAAGTTCCCGCGCCGCCGCCACCGCGCGCTCGACTGCGGCTTCATCGGCCGGGTCGGCGCGCAGATAGCCCTGGCGCAGCTCATGCGTCGGGAACAGCGGCGCGCCGCCGGTCAGGTCCAGGATCACGTCGCAGCGGCTGACCGCGCCGTCCTTCCGTGGCCCCCATTCATAGGCGGCGCGGGAGGAGGGGCGGGGCATGGCATAGCCGTCCACCGTCACCTCGAAATTGCCCAGCCAGCCGGTGGCGGCGCGGGCGCGGCCGCGCGCCACGGGGAACTCGGCCGCGCGCAGCGGCTCAACCGCCCCGGCGCCGGTCAGCAGCACGGTGATGTCGAGCGTCTCCGTCAGCTTCCGCGCCGCCTCCAGGGCCGTCGCGTCGCGGCCCAGCACCAGGGTCACGCCCTCGCTCGCCAGCGGCACCAGCGGAACCGCCGGCATCTCCACCGCGGCGGCGGCCAGCAGCGCGGCCATCTTGGGGCCGGCCGCCTTCGCCTCCTCCGACCAGCCGGCGGCCTCCCGGATGTTCACGAAGTTCAGCGCCTGGCCGAAGCCGGCCTCCTCGGCCTCCTGGCGGAACAGCGGCGCCTGGGCGGTGCAGGCGACGGTGAGCGGCCTGCCCTCGGCCAGCGCGGCCTGGAAACGATCCAGCTGCGCCTGGCACAGCTGCTCGGCCATGCGCGGCTCCTTCCCGCCGCAGCCGCGCGCAATGGCGCGGCCGTCCAGCGGCATGGTGTCCTCGCAGCTGCAGACGAAGGTGGTCATCCCGGCCCGGCGCGCCCCCGATCTTCCCCGACCACTAGGCTCGGGGATTGCCGGCGCATATATCGCCCCGGACCCGCCGTTGCGAGGGAGGGGAGGGGAGCATTCCGGCCGTTTCGACCAGCACCGATCTGCCCGAGCTGCCCTCGGTCTTCTCGCCGGTGGTCCCGCTGCGCGAGGCAGGCGACGCGATGGCCCGCGCCGTCGCGCTCGCGCCGCAGCACGGGGCCGGCACCCTTGCCTGGGTCCGCTCCGCCGCCCGGATCGAGGCCGCGGTGGTGCTGGAGCCCGAATGGACGCTGGCCGCCGCGCGGCCCGCGCTCTACGCCGCCGCCTCGGCCCTGGCCGATGCGCTGGCCGCCTTCGGCCCGCCGGAGGTGCCGCTGACCTTCCGCTGGCCCGCCCGCGTCGCCATCAATGGTGGCGAGATCGGCGGCGCGCGGATCGCCTGGCCGAAGGGCTGCGCCGAGGATGCGGTGCCCGACTGGCTGGTGGTGGGCGTTGCGGCGCGGGTCAGCTTCCCGCAGGGCTGGGAGCCGGGCCACGGGCTGCAGCAGACCGCGCTTGACGAGGAAGGCTGGGACCCGACCGAGGTCTCGGCCGCCGAGCTCACCGCCGCCTGGGCGCGTCACCTGATGGCGGGGCTTGCGGAATGGCAGCGCGGCGGCCCGACCGGCGGCTTCCGGCGCATGGCCGAGCGGTTCCTGGCGAGGCTGGAGCAGGACGAGGCGGCCGGCCGTCACGGGCTCGACCCCGCCACCGGCGACCTGGTGACCGAGCGCGACGGGGCGCGGCGCCAGCACAGCCTGCTGGAGGCGCTGGCCGGATGACGAAGTTGCCCCGCACTCTGCGGCTCGACCGCTCGGACACGCTGATCTTCGACCCCGCGGCCGAGCCCGGCGAATGGGCCGTGCCCGGCGGCTTCGCCTTCTGGGACGAGGACCCCGCGACGATGCCGGGCAAGCGCCGCCAGGCCTTCCGGGGCGGGTTCCTCGGCCTCGGCTCCTTCGGCTGGTCCACCCTGGTGGAGGTGGCGGAGGCCGGCGCTGACGAGCGGGAGGCGGCGGTGGCCGCGCTCGCCGCCCATCTCCGCGCTGCCCATGGCGCCCCGGACGAGCCCGCGGCCCGGGCCGCGGCGGAGGAGGAGATCGCCTTCGCCGAGAGCCTCTGCGACCACCCGCCCGGCACCATCCTCGCGCTGACGCGCAGCATCGAGGACGGTGAACAGCGCGAGCGCTTCCGCACGCTGCACCGGCGCGACACGCCGCATCAGGCCTTCGACCGGCTGCCGGTGTTCGGCGTGGCGGTGGTGGAAGGCGAGGAGGAGCCGTTGGAGCGGCCGGACCTGACCGCCCTTGGACGCGGCGCATGAGCCATCATCACCACCATCACCACCATCACCACCATCATCCCGCCCCGCCACCGGGCCTCGCGCCCGGCGATTTCTGGGTCGCCTGCGGGCATCACCTCTGCGATCGCGACGCGGAGGGGCGGATCCACGCCACCCCCGATCTCTGGCGCGCCTTCTGCGCCCGGCCGGAGCTGCTGCCCCCGCCCGAGGCCTGCGAGGCCGAGCGCACGCTGCACGCCGCGCTGCTGGCCGAGCCGCTGCGCGCCGTGCCGCCGGCGGAGCTCGCCGCGCTGGCCGACGCCGATGCGCGGGAGAACTGGCAGGTCTTTCTTTCGTTCCGCGACCGCGTGGCGGCGGCGCCGAATCTCGAAGCGGCGTGGCTGCGCCTCTACCAGCAGGGCGTCGCCGGCATCCCGCCGCTCTTCCTGCAGATGCTCACGCATCTCGTGGTGCGCTCCGCCATGGAGGGCGTGGGCGATCCCTTCGTGCTGCGCGCGGCCGAATGCCTGTTCCGGCCGCAGCGCGCCGGCATTCACCAGGGCTCCACCCTGCTCGCCGACGAGGAGCTGCTGGACATGAAATCGGCCGAGGGCGATCTCGGCCCGCTCGGCAACCTGCTGATCGAAGCCGGCGCGCCGCCGCGCGAGATCGAGATCGACGTGCTGACGGACGCCAACGCGCCCGCCTACTTCGCCCGCTCCGACGCGCATGACTTTGCGCTCGACATCGTCGAGGGCAGCGCGGGCCAGAAGGCGCTCGGCCGCGCCATCGAGATCTTCCTGCGGCACATGCTGGGCGAGGAGGTCGCTATTCGCCCGGTGCCGGTGATCGAGGATGCGAACTGGACCTGGCATGTCGGGCTGGACGCCGAGGCGACCGCGATCGCCAACGACCTCTGGCACGGCAAGAAGGTGAAGCAGGAAAGGCTGGCGCGCATCCTCTGGCTCGGCGTGCTGGACTTCGCCGACCCCTCGCGCGTGCTGCCGCGCATGCGCGGCCGGCCGGTCTACCTGGCGCTGGCGATGGACGTGGCGCGCAAGGTGCGGCTGAAGCCGCAGAACCTCATCGCCGGGCTGCCGCTGACCCCGCGGGAGGCGGCGGCATGAACGCCCCCGATGATCGCAGGGCGCAGGTGCCGCACGCGCCGAGCACCGGAGGTCTGAATCGGGTGCGCAGCACATGAACCCCGACAGTCTCGCCGTCCCCGTCGCGGTGCTGGCGGAGCGCCGGCCTGGCGTCACGCGGTGGGCCGAGCATGTCTGGCAGGTGGTGGAGGTGCTGGAGGATGCGCCCCCCGTCCCGCCCTGGACCCTGCTGCGCGAGGAGGCGGGCCGCTCCCTGTTCTTCGCCGGCGCGGCGGAGGTGGCGCTGCACCCGACAGACACCGACAACTACAAGCACAATCTGGAAGCCGCCGAGCCGCTGGTCTGGGTGGCGCTGCGCCCGGCCGAGACGCCCTCGGGCTTCCTGTTGCAGGCGGTGACGGTCGATCCCGGCGAGGCGCATCTCTACGCCGATGTCGGCGCCGACCTGCTCGAGGCCCTGCCCATGCCGCCCGGCCTGCGCGCCGTCACGGCCGAGTTCGTCGCCCGCCACCACAAGGAACGCGAGTTCCACAAGCGGCGCCGCGACCGTGCGGACCCCGAGGCGCTCGGCCGGCGCCGACCCGGGACGGCGGAGCCATGAGCGGGGAGGCGCCCGGGCCGGGCTTTCTCGCCCGCTGGTCGCGCCGCAAGCGCGAGGCGCTGGCGGAGCCGGATTCGCCCCCTTCGGAAGCCCCGCCCGCCGCGGAAGCGCTGCCTGAGCCGGCGGCCGAAACCGCGGCGGAAAGGGCGGTGGAAACTGGGGCCGGATCGCAGGTCGAGCGGCCGGCCTGCCCGATCCCGAGCCTTCCCGCCATCGACCCCGCTAGCCTGCCACCGATCGAGGAGCTGACGGCCGAGAGCGACTTCGCGCTGTTCCTGCGCCCCGGCGTTCCGGCAGGGCTGCGCAACGCGGCGCTGCGGCGGATGTGGAGCCTCGATCCGGCGATTCGCGACTACATCGGCCCGGTCGAATACCAATGGGACTTCAATGCGCCGGGCGGACTGCCCGTGGGCTTTGCGTCCGAGCTGGTCGGCGACGTGAAGAAGCTGCTCGCGCAGGCGATCGGCGAGGTTCCGGCAGAGCCGCGGGAAGCCGAGGCGCAGCCCGCCTTGGACGACGGGGCGCCGCAGGAGCCGCAGGTCGAGCTTGCCGCCGGAGAGCCCGGCCCCGACGAACCGGTCGCGGCAACGCCGGAGCCCGCCCTGCCCGAGCCCGAGCCGGCCCCGACCCCGCGCCGCCGCCATGGCTCGGCCCTGCCGGCATGAACCGGAATTTTCCGCTGGCTGCCTATGCGAGGGCCTTGCGAAATTCCGACGGGTGCGGTTGGTTGGAATTTCCTGGAAGGCTCTGGGTTGTTACGTAACATACTGGGCAAACAAGAAGCCGTGGCCTCTGGTGGGATGACGGAAAGAAAACAGACCGCGCAGGATCCTCTGGATGTCGAGCGCGCGCGGCTTTTCGCCTTGCTGGGACGCCTCATGGGCGGTGCGCCGGATGCTGCGCTGCTGGGTCAGCTGCGCCGTCTCTGCCCGATGCCCGGCGAACTCGGCGCCGCCTATGCGGCCCTGGCCGCGGCCGCATCCTCCGCCACGCCCGAGAGCACCGAGCGCGAGTATTTCGACCTCTTCATTGGGGTCGGACGCGGCGAGATCCTGCCCTACGCCTCCTACTACCTGACCGGCTTCCTGCATGAGCGGCCGCTTGCCGACCTGCGCGGCGACCTGCTGCGCCTCGGCATCGAGCGCGCCGAGGGCGTGGCGGAGCCCGAGGACCACATTGCCTTCCTGTGCGAGACCTATGCGGGGCTGATCGCGGGCGCCTTCCTGGCCGGCCCGGAGGAGGCGCCCGCCTTTTTCTCCCGCCACATCCGCCCGTGGGCCGCGCGACTCTTCGCGGACCTGGAGAAGGCGCAGGCGGCATCCTTCTATCGCGGCGTCGGCCATCTGGGGCGCGTTGCCGTGGAACTCGAGGCGGCGGCGGCAGACCTGCCCGCCTGAACATGTCAACCCGAACAAGGGGAGCTGGGGAAATGGCTGCAAACGGGGAGGAGAGGTCGGTGCGCCGCGGATTCCTGAAGGCGCTCGGCCTGGGCACGGCGGCGGCCGCTGCCGCGCCGGCCATGGCGCAGCGGGCGGACAGCGTGCCGGCCGGCCAGGCCCGCAAGGAGAACGAGCAGCAGCGCCTGGCGCCCCGCTACAAGGCCGACAGCGCCGACGTGCAGGCCTTCTACCGCACCAACCGCTACGAATAAGAACCGGGAGACAGCGCCGATGCTGATCAAGCGCTCCGAAGGCAAGGCGGCGAAGCAGCGCCTTGCCCAGGCCTATGCGGGCCTCTCTTCCGGCGGGCTCGACCGCCGTGCCTTCCTCCGCCAGGCGGGCTTCGCCGGCGCGGGCCTCGCCGCCCTCGGCACGCTGGCCCCGTCGCGCGTGCAGGCCTCCGGCGCCGCGACCGGCGTGGCCGACCATTCGCGCCCGATCCAGCGGATCAAGAACATCTGCACCCATTGCTCGGTCGGCTGCACGGTCACCGCCGAGGTGCAGAACGGCGTGTGGGTCGGCCAGGAGCCGACCTGGGCCAGCCCCATCAACCGCGGCACGCATTGCGCCAAGGGCGCGGCGGTGCGCGAGCTGGTGCATGGCGATCGCCGCCTGAAGTATCCGATGAAGCTCGTCGGCGGGCAGTGGCAGCGGATCAGCTGGGACGTCGCCTACGCCGAGATCGCCGAGAAGCTGATGAAGGTGCGCGCCGAGAGCGGGCCCGACAGCGTGTTCTGGCTCGGCAGCGCCAAGTTCTCGAACGAGGGCGCGTATCTGTACCGGAAGTTCGCCGCCTTCTGGGGCACGAACAACGTGGACCACCAGGCGCGCATCTGCCACTCCACCACGGTGGCCGGCGTGGCGAACACCTGGGGTTACGGCGCGCAGACCAACTCCTACAACGACATCCGCAATTCCAAGACCATGATCATCATGGGCGGGAACCCGGCGGAGGCGCATCCGGTCAGCCTGCAGCACCTGCTGTCGGGCAAGGAGCGGAACCGCGCGAACATGATCGTCATCGATCCGCGCTTCACCCGCACCGCGGCGCATGCGACCGAATACGTGCGCATCCGTCCCGGCACCGACATCCCCGTCATCTGGGGCATGCTGCACCACATCTTCGCCAATGGCTGGGAGGACAAGGAGTTCATCCGTCAGCGCGTCTACGGCATGGACGAGATCCGCGCCGAGGTGGCGAAGTGGACGCCGGCCGAGGTCGAGCGCGTCACCGGCGTGCCGGGCGAGCAGCTGAAGAAGGTCGCGCAGACCTTCGCGACCGAGAAGCCCGCGACGCTGATCTGGTGCATGGGCGCCACGCAGAAGACGGTCGGCACCGCCAATGTGCGCGCCTTCTCGATCCTGCTGCTGGCCACCGGCAATGTCGGCGCCGACGGCACCGGCGCGAACATCTTCCGCGGCCACTGCAACGTGCAGGGCGCGACGGATTTCGGCCTCGATGTCGGCACGTTGCCCGCCTATTACGGCCTCGAGGAAGGCGCCTGGCGCCACTGGGGCCGCGTCTGGGGCGTGCCCTTCGAGAACCTGCGCGACCGCTTCGAGAATGTGCAGATGATGGGCGCGCCGGGCATCCCGACCACGCGCTACTTCGACGCCGCGACGCTGCCGAAGGACCAGATCCAGCAGCGCGACCGGCTGAAGGCCATGATGGTGTTCGGCCATGGCGGCAACACCGTCACCCGCATGCCGGAGGCGGTGAAGGGCCTTGAGGCGATGGAACTGCTGGTCGTCGCCGACCCGCATCCCACCACCTTCGCCGTACTGTCCGGGCGCCGCGACAACACCTATCTGCTGCCGATCTGCACGCAGTTCGAATGCGACGGCAGCCGCACCGCCTCCAACCGGTCCGTCCAGTGGGGCCACAAGATCGTCAACCCGATCTTCGAGTCCAAGACCGACTACGAGGTGATGTACCGCCTGGCCGGCGCGCTCGACGCCGCGGCGGAGAAGAGCGGCCAGGCGATCCGCTTTCAGCAGGACATGTTCAAGCCGTACGAGATCAAGGACGGCGCGCCGACGGCGGAGAGCATCCTGCGGGAGATCAACCGCGGCTCGCTGTCGACCGGCTACACCGGCCAGTCGCCGGAACGCCTCAAGCTGCACATGGAGCACCAGGACAAGTTCGACCTGGTGACGCTGCGCGGCCGCGAGGGCACGCCGGTGGCCAACGAGTTCTACGGCATGCCCTGGCCGTGCTGGGGCCCGGCGGAGTGGAAGCATCCGGGCAGCCACATCCTCTACAACACGAACCTGCACGTGAAGGACGGCGGCGGCACCTTCCGCCCGCGCTTCGGCACGGAGCGCAACGGCGTGACGCTGCTGGCCGAAGGCTCATGGTCGAAGGGCTCGGAGATCCAGGACGGCTATCCGGAGTTCACCACGGCGGTGCTGAAGCGCCTCGGCTGGTACGACGAGCTGACCGCCGAGGAGAAGGCCTGGATCGAGGGCAATGGCGGCACCTTCTCCTGGGCCACCGACCTCAGCTTCGGCGTGATGCGCGTGGCGATGGGGCATGGTTGCGTGCCGTACGGCAACGGCAAGGCGCGCGCCGTGGCGTGGAACCTGCCGGACCCGGTGCCGGTGCACCGCGAGCCGATCTACACGCCGCGCCTGGATCTGCTCGCGCAATACCCGACGCTGCCGGATCGCCGCGGCTTCCGCCTGCCGCATCTCGGCCAGTCGGTGCAGGCGCGCTCCAACCAGGTCGCACGCGACTTCCCGATCATCCTCACCTCCGGCCGCCTGGTGGAATACGAGGGCGGCGGCGAGGAGACGCGGTCCAACAAGTGGCTCGCCGAGCTGCAGCAGGACATGTTCGTCGAGATCAACCCGGGCGACGCGGCGGAGCGGAACATCCGCGACGGCCAGTGGGTCTGGGTGAGCGGGCCGGAGAACAACGCGCGCACCCGCGTGAAGGCGCTGGTGACGGAGCGCGTGGGCAAGGGCGTGGCCTTCATGCCCTTCCACTTCGCCGGCTGGTTCATGGGAACCGACCAGCGGAGCAAGTATCCGCAGGGCACCGACCCGATCGTGCTGGGCGAGTCGGTGAACGCGGTGACCACCTATGGCTATGACCCCGTCACCTTCATGCAGGAGACGAAGGTCACGCTCTGCCAGATCCGTGCGGCCTGAGAGACCGGGGGGAGAACAGAACAATGGCCCGCATGAAGTTCCTGTGCGACAGCGACCGTTGCATCGAGTGCAACGCCTGCGTCACGGCCTGCAAGAACGAGCACGAGGTACCCTGGGGCATCAACCGCCGCCGCGTCGTCACCATCAATGACGGCAAGGCGGGCGAGCGCTCCATCTCCATGGCGTGCATGCACTGCACCGACGCGCCCTGCGCGGCGGTGTGCCCGACCTCGTGCTTCTACACTACGGCCGATGCGATCGTGCTGCACGACAAGGACACCTGCATCGGCTGCGGCTACTGCTTCTATGCCTGCCCCTTCGGCGCGCCGCAGTATCCGCGCGTCGGCAACTTCGGCACCCGCGGCAAGATGGACAAGTGCACCTACTGCGCCGGCGGCCCGCAGGCGGACAACGTTGCGGCCGAATACACGCAATACGGCGCCAACCGCATCGCGGAAGGCAAGCTGCCGATCTGCGCCGAGATGTGCTCGACCAAGGCGCTGCTCGCCGGCGACGGCGAGATGATCGCCACCATCTACCGCGAGCGCGTGCAGAAGCGCGGCTACGGCGCGGGCGCCTGGGGCTGGCGCACCGCCTACAAGGAAACCCTCAGCGTCTGAGGCAAGAGAGGCGGGGCGGGCCGCTGGCCCGCCAACGCCCCCTCGGGGAGATGATCATGATCGCACGCATCCTGCCCGCCCTGGCGCTTGCGCTCGGGCTCGGCTTCACAACACCCGCGCCGGCCCAGATCGGCGGCCCGGTCACCGGCATTCCAACCAACCCCGCGCCGAGCGGCTTCAGCGCGGAGGAACTCGAACTGCAGAAGGCGCTGCAGGGCGGGCGCATCGGCGGGCGCATCTCCATCCCGGACGCGCAGGCTGCGAGCCTGGTGCAGCCGGCCGGCCGCGACTGGCGCGCCTTCCACAACGTCACGCTGAGCTGGATCGGCGGCATCGCCGTGCTCGGCATGCTCGCCATCATCGGGATGTTCTACGCCACGCGCGGGCGCATCGCGATCGATTCCGGCCGGTCCGGGCGCACCATCCAGCGATTCAACCTGCTGGAGCGCTCGGCGCACTGGATGACCGCGGGCTCCTTCGTGGTGCTGGCGCTGACCGGCCTGAACCTGACCTTCGGGCGCTGGCTGATCCTGCCGATCATCGGGCCGGACGCCTTCGCGACCATCACGCTCTGGGGCAAGTTCGCACACAACTACCTGTCCTTCCCCTTCACGCTCGGCATCGTCCTGCTGTTCCTGCTGTGGGTGAAGGACAACATCCCGAACGGGCGCGACGTGGGCTGGCTCAAGGCCGCGGGCGGGCTGTTCGGCCATTCGCATCCGCCGGCAGGGCGCTTCAATGCCGGGCAGAAGATGGTGTTCTGGATCACCGTGATCGGCGGCACCCTCGTCGCCATCTCCGGCTATGTGCTGATCTTCCCCTTCTGGGCCACCGACATCGCGGGGCAGCAGCTGGCGCATATCGTGCACGGCGTCATCTCCGTGCTGATGATCGGCGCGATGCTCGGCCACATCTATATCGGCTCGGTTGGCATGGAGGGCGCCTTCGACGCGATGGGCTCCGGCCAGGTGGACCTGAACTGGGCGAAGGAGCACCACTCGCTCTGGGTCGAGGACGAGATGAAGAAGGCGCGCGAGACCATCGCGCCCAACGCGAAGGTCGCCGGGGCGGACTGATCCCGGCAACGGCGCCCCGGCCGGGGCGCGCAACGTGACCGGAACCGGCCGCGGCGATGCCCTGGCCGGTTCCGCCTTTTCGAGGACCGGACATTGCGCCTGATCGGACTGGCCGGCTGGAGCGGCGCCGGCAAGACCACGCTGATGACGCGGCTGATCCCGGAACTCGCCGCGCGCGGCGTCTCGGTCTCCACGCTCAAGCACGCGCACCACGCCTTCGACATCGACCGTCCCGGGAAGGACAGCTACGAGCACCGAAGCGCCGGGGCGCGGCAGGTGCTGGTGGCCAGCGCCAATCGCTGGGCGCTGATGACCGAGCTGCGCGGCGCGCCGGAACCGAAGCTGGCCGACCTGCTCCGGCGGCTGGACAAGGTGGACCTGGTCATCGTGGAGGGCTTCAAGCGCGACGCCCATCCGAAGCTCGAGGTGCATCGCTCCGCGAACGGTAAGCCCTGGATCCATCCCGAGGATCCCTTCGTCGCCGCGATCGCCGCCGATGTCGCCCCGCCCAACGCGGTGCTGCCTTGGGCGCATCTGGACGACATCGGCGCCATCGCCGGGCTGGTGCTGGACAAGGCGACGCCGCTGGAAGCCTTCCTCGCCAAGGACTAGATCGGGCGCATGGCCCAGCTCAGCGACGACTGCTTCGCGTTCGGTGGCAAGCTCCTGGCCGTTGAGCAGGCCGAGGCGCTGATCGCCGAGCGTGTCCCGCCGCTGGAGGGGACGGAGGAGGTGCCGCTGGCGGCGGCGCTCGGGCGCGTGCTGGCCGGGGCTCTGTGCGCGCCCGTCGCGCTGCCGCCCTTCTTCAATTCCGCCGTGGATGGCTACGCCTTCCGCCATGCCGACCTTGCCGCGGAGGGCGAGACGCGCCTGACGATAGCCGGCCGGGTGCAGGCGGGCGCCGAAGCGGCGCCGGTCGCGCCGGGCACTGCCATTCGCATCTTCACCGGCGCGCCGATGCCGCCCGGTGCCGACACGGTGATGATGCAGGAGGATGCGAAGGAGGAGGCCGGCGCGGTGCTGCTGCCGCCCGGCCTGAAGCAAGGCGCGAATTGCCGCCCCGCCGGCGAGGATCTGCAACGGGATGCGATCGCGCTGCGCGCCGGGCGGCGCCTGACCGCCCCCGATCTCGGCCTCGCCGCCGCGCTCGGGCTCACGCGGCTCACGGTGCGGCCGCGGCTGCGCGTCGGCGTCTTCTCCACCGGGGACGAGCTGGCCGAGCCGGGCCACCCGCTCGGGCCGGCGCAGACCTACGATTCCAACCGCTTCACGCTGATGGCGCTGCTGGCCGGGCTGCCCGCGACGGTGTCCGACCTCGGCATCCTGCCCGATGACGGCGTGGCGACGGCGAACGCCCTCGCGGCCGCGGCGGAGACGCATGACCTGCTGCTCACCTCGGGCGGCGTTTCCACAGGCGAGGCCGACCACGTGAAGGCAGCCATCGAGGCCGGCGGGCGGCTGGTGTTCTGGCGGCTGGCGATCAAGCCGGGTCGGCCGGCGGCGATGGGGGTGGTGGGCGGCACGCCGGTGGTCGGGCTGCCGGGCAACCCGGTGGCGGCGGTCGTAACCTTCCTGCATCTGGCGCGACCGCTGGTGCTGCGCCTGGCCGGGGCGGAGCCAGAGCCACTACCGCGCTTCGCGGCCGAGGCCGACTTCGCCTATCGCAAGAAGGCCGGGCGGCGGGAGTATGTGCGCGTGTCGCTGATCTTCGGCCAGGGGCTGCCGGTGGCACGGAAATACCCGCGCGAGGGGGCGGGGCTGCTGACCTCGCTGACCGAATCCCACGCCTTCGCCGAGCTGCCGGAGGACGTGACTCAGGTCGCGCCCGGCGACCGCGTGCGCGTGCTGCCCTTCCGCGCGGTGTTCTGAAGGGGCGGTTGCTCCGGAATTCGCCGGGCAAACTGGCCAGCCATCGCCCGCCCGGCGTACCACCGAGCGGGGCGGCAGGCGCGCGGCCCGCAAGTCGCGGGCGGGCCGTCTGCACCGGACCGGCTACGCCACGCGCGCGGCCCGGCGCCGGCGCGCGACCGCCAGCCCCCCGAGGCCGAGGCCCAGCAGGGCCAGCGAGGCGGGTTCGGGCACGACGGACACGGTTCCAGCGATGCTACCGTAGCCACAACAGGTCCGGTCGGGATCGGACGAGGTCCTGATGAATGAGAAGAACGTCGCAGCCGAACCGGGCGCGCTGATCGCCAGGAGAAAGTCGTCCTGTCCCGGCGCAACGCTGCGGACGGTCCCGAACCCGCTATCCGTCCCGGCGAGCCCGCCGATGATGAGCCGGTCATTCGCCTTGTCGTAGGTGAAGGCGACCTGCGAGCCGAGCGGCATGCTCAAGGCATTCAGCACGATGCCCACGGTGCTGTCCACGATGCTGGCGCTGTCGTCGAAGGTGACCGTGGCCGATCCGCTGACATCCGGGAAGAAGGCGAGGCGGGTCGCGGTGAATTCGTAGGTCCTGCTGATGATCGCCGCACCGGCGGGCATTGCCGCCATGGCCATGCTCGCCACGACGAGCAAAGTGGCGATCGTGATCCGCCGGACTGCCATCCGAACCTCCTTGCGCCCACGACCCGCGCCGGCCGGATGCGGCGGCGCTCCGGAGGTCGTCATTGCCTTGCCTATGCAACCGTCTCTTCAGCAAGCGTCGTGTAGGCAAGCGTCGTGCCAGGGCGTTCGACCAAATAAATTCAAGAACTTGCAGGCGATCCGGCAGCACACGCGCAGGGATCGTAAAGTTTCTCGACAGGCCTTGACCGGCGGTCGCCCCCGGAAGCACGGCTCTGAACAGGGTCAGGGCTGCCGCCCGGGCGCGGCGCGCCGCGTCCTCATCGTCCAGACGCAGGTCACCGCGGGCAACCGCGTCGCGGCGCTGCCATTCCGCGCCGCGTTCGCTGACCAGGTGCGGCCGGCGCCGACGCGTCGCATGCTCTGGCCAGCCCCGCGGACGGCCGATAGCGTTCCCCGAAACCTTCAGCGAATTGGCTCATGTCGCTTCTCACGGCACTGTCCGACAGTCTCGCGCGCGGCGCCGACCGGCCCATGCAGCGGCCCGCGGGCCTGGTCTATTGGCTCGACACGCCCTCGCCGCTGGTGCCGAGCTTCTGGCTCGCGATGCAGCATGTCGCGGTGCAGTCCGTGTATTTCGTGCTGGCGGCGGCGCCGGCCGCGGCGCTCTCGCCCGACCCGGCCGAGGCGACCCGCTTCCTCTGCCTCTCCATTCTCGCGGTCGCGCTGTGGCAGGCGCTGCAACTGCTGACGCGCGGCCCGGTCGGATCGGGCTATCCGGTGCCGGCCACCCATGCGCCGGCGATGCTCGGCGCCTATGCCGCGGCGGGCGCGGCCGGGGTGGGCTTCGGCGGCGCAGCGGCGATGGTGCTGATCGCGGGAATCGTGGCGTCGCTGCTCAGCTTCGCGATGCGACGGCTGCGCGTGCTGATCCCGAACGAGGTCGCCGGCGTCGTCGTGATGCTGATCGGCGTGTCGCTGATCCTGCTCGGCACGCAGATCCTTGGCCTGCAGCCGGGCCGCACGGAGCCCGGGCCGCTCGCGGTGGTCGTGCTGCTGGCGAGCATCGCGGTCATGGCGCTGGTGGCGCTGAGCGGTACGAAGCTCGCGCGCCTCGCGGTGCTGGTGGGCGCGGCCTTCGGCGTCGCGCTGGCGATCGCGCTCGGCGAGGTGCCGGAGAATGCCGCCGCCGTCGTCGCGGCGAGTCCGTGGATCGCGCTGCCGCAGCCCTGGCTGCCGGATTTCGGCGACATGCAGCCGGCACCACTGGCCGCCTTCCTGCTGGCGCTGGTCGCCGCGAAGGCCTCCGCGGCGGGCGGCTTCCTGATGATCCAGCGCGCGGCCGATGCCGGCTGGACGCGGCCCGACCCGCCGGCGGTGCAGCGCGGCCTGCTGGCCAACGGCCTCTCCATCGTCGCGGCCGGCGCGATCGGCGCCGCGGCGCCGGGGCCGGCCACGGCGGCGGCAGGGCTTTCGGTTGCGACCGGCACGCTGGCGCGCCGCATCGTCTGGATCGGAACGGTGATCCTGGTCCTCGCCGCCTTCTGCCCGAAGATCGTCGCGCTGTTCGTGATGGCGCCCGCCGCGGTGAAGGCGGCGACGCTGATCTACGTCTCCGGCTTCATCGTCGTGCAGGGCGCGCAGCTCGCCACCGTGCGGCTGCTCGACACGCGGCGCTCCATGGTCGTGGCGCTCGGCATGGGGGCGGGAATCACGGCGGCGGTGGCGCCGGCGGCCTTCGCGGCGCATGTGCCGGCGCTCGCTTCGCCGCTGGCGCTCGGGGCGATGATCGCGTTCCTCGCGAACCTGGCGACGATGCCGATGGTGACGCAGCGCGCCGAGCTGCGGCTTTCGCCCGCGGACGAGATGGCGGGCCGCGAAGCGAGCGAATGGGCGGCTGCGACCGCGCGAGGCTGGGGCCTGCGGCCGCAATCCGCGCGCCAGATGGAGCGTGCGCTGGTCGAGCTCACGGAGGTGCTGGCCGGGCGCGGCGTGGCCGAGGTGACGGTCGCTGCGCGACGCGGCGAGGATCGCGTCGAGCTGTCGCTCGCCTGGCAGGGCGCGCCCCTCCCGGAGGCTTCGGCGCGCCCGGAGGCCGAGGATCTGCTCGGCGACGACACTGCGCGCGACGCCTTCGCCGTGTGGCTGGCGACGCGCGAAGCGCTCTCCTTCGGCCAGCGCCCCGCCGCGGATCGCTGCGAGGCGCGCCTGGTGCTGGAGGATTGAGGCGCGGCGCGGTCGCTCAGCCCGCCTTGATGCCGAGCTCCTGCACCAGCGCGATGTAGCGCGCCTGCTCGCTGCGCATGAACGCCAGCAGCTCCTCCGGCGTGCCGGGGGAGGGCTCGGCGCCCAGCACCGCGAGCTTCTCCCGCACTTCGGCGCTCAGCAGGATGTCGCGCGCGGCGGAATTCAGCGCAGCGATGGCGGCAGGCGGCGTGCCGGCGGGCGCCAGCAGGCATCCCCAGGAGGTCGCGCCATAGCCCGGGAAACCCTGCTCGGCGACGGTCGGCAGGTCGGGCAACAGGCGCGAGCGCGTCGGGCCGGCCAGTGCCAGCAGGCGCAGCGTGCCCGCCTGCACATGCGGCGCGACGGAGGCATAGGCGTCGAACATCATCTGCGTGCGCCCGGCCAGCAGGTCGGCATGCGCGGCAGTGGAGCCGCGATAGGGCACGTGCTCCATCTCGACGCCCGCGCGCTTCAGCAGGTCGGCGGCGAAGATGTGCGGGTTGGAGCCGTTGCCGGAGGAGGCGAAGGCCGCGCGGCCGTTCTGCGCCTTCGCCCAGGCCATCAGTTCCTGCACGGTGCGCGCAGGGTTCGAAGCCGGCACGACGAGCACGAGCTGCACATGTGCCGTCAGCGTGATCGGCGCGAAATCCGCGATGGGGTCGAAGGGCAGGTTCGGGAACAGCGCCTTGTTCACCACATGGGAGGAGGCGACCATCGCGATGGTCGTGCCGTCGGCCGGCGCCTTGGCAACCGCTTCCGTGCCGATGATGCCCGAGGCGCCGGCGCGGTTCTCCACCACGCCGGACTGGCCGAAGGGCCCGCGCAGCCGCTCCGCGATCAGCCGCGCGGTGATGTCGGACGCGCCGCCCGCGGTGTAGGGCACGATGAAACGCACCGGGCGATCCGGCCTCCAGCCCTGCGCCTGCGCGGCGACGGGCAGGGCGAGCGCGGCCGCGGCGAAGGCGCGGCGGGTGATGCGTGCGGTCATGGTGTTTCCTCCCGTGTTGTCAGTAGGCGGGCTTGACCGGGAACCAGCCCGGCCGGCGGTCGTCGAGATAGGCGCCCTCGATGCGGCT
The DNA here is from genome assembly GCF_003173615.1 of Falsiroseomonas bella. Taxonomy (GTDB): domain Bacteria; phylum Pseudomonadota; class Alphaproteobacteria; order Acetobacterales; family Acetobacteraceae; genus Falsiroseomonas; species Falsiroseomonas bella. The sequence goes on from NZ_QGNA01000004.1 coordinate 445,531, forward strand.
GACGGCGTGGCGTTCCACCGCCGCCTCGTCCACCGTCACGCCGAGGCCCGGCCCGGTCGGCACGGCGAAGCAGCCATCCTGCAGGTCGAAGGTTTCGCGCACGATGTCGCCGGCGAGATGCGCATGCTCGGTGTCGAGCGCGATCGTCATGTTCGGGATGGCGGCGGCGAGATGCAGATAGGCCGCCTGCGACAGGCCGAGCTCCGCGCCGGAATGCAGCGTGACGGGAATGCCGACGCCCTCGCAGATCGCGGCCTGCTTGATGACGGGCCAGAGCCCGCCCGCCTCATGCGGGTCGAGCAGGATCACGTCGGCCGCTTCCGCACGCACGATGTTGGCGACGTCGGAGAGCGTATAGGCGCTCTCGTCCAGCGCGATCGGCACGGGCTGCGACTGGCGCAGCAGCGCATGGCCGGCCAGGTCGTCGAGCTCCAGCGGCTGCTCGATGTATTGCAGGTCGAATGGGCGCAGTTTCTCGAGCATGCGTTTCGCCGTGCCGGGGGTCCAGGCGCCGTTGACATCTGCGCGCAGCATGAGGTCGGGGCCGATCACCGCGCGCACGGCACGCACCAGCGCGACGTCGGTCGCTTCCGACATGCCGACCTTCACCTTGAAGCTGCGATGGCCGCGCGCGAGATAGGCGCGCGCCGCCTCCGCCGCGGCGTTCGGCTCGCTTTCCAGGATGTAGGCCGCCATCTCCGCGCGATCGCGCCACAGGCCGCCCCAGAGGCGGTGCAGCGGCTGGCCGCAGGCGTGGCCGAAGGCGTCCCACATCGCCATCTCGACGGCGCAGATCGCCATCACCGCGGCGCGCTTGTGATGGTAGTAGCCGGCGCCGAGCACGTGGCGATGCAGCGATTCCGCCTGGTCCACGGTCTTCGTCAGCGCGATCGGCAGCACGATGCGTTCCAGCACGGCGGGGATCGCATCCAGCAGGCAGATCGTCTCGCCCCAGCCGACCGTGCCGTTCGCCGTCTCGATGCGCACCACCAGGCGCGTCGCGCCGCTGCGCCGGCCGGAGGCCCATTCCATGTCGGAATGGAAGGGCATGCGCAGCATCCAGTGCTTTGCGGCGACGATGCGGAGCGGGTCGCTGCTCATGCAAACCTCAAGGGTGTTCGCCCGGTCCAGGCGCGGATGCGCGGGCTGACGACGGCGGCGGCCATCTGCGCGGTAAGGCCGCCATCCACCGGCAGGTCCACGCCGGTGATGAAGGCGGCGGCGTCGGAGGCGAGGAAGAGCGCCGCATCGGCGACATCCTCCGGCCGGCCGAGACGGCCGAGCGGATAGGCTTCCTCGGTCAGGCGCACATCCTCCGGCTGCAGCTTCGCCGCGAAGGCTTCGGTCACGATCAGCCCGGGCGAGAGCGCGTTCACGCGGATGCCGAAGGGGCCACATTCCACCGCCATCTGGCGCGTCATCGCATGGATGCCGCCCTTCGCCGCGGCATAGGCGGCGACGCAGGGCTGGCCCTGCATGGCGTTGACCGAGGCCATGTTGACGATGGCGCCACGCCCGCGCGGCCGCATCGCGCGAACCGCCTCGCGCGAGAGGCGGAAGGCGCTGCGCAGGCAGATGGCGAGGGTCGCGTCCCAATCCTCGTCGGTGGTGTCCAGCAGCGGGCGCACGGTGGTCACGCCCGCGTTGTTCACCAGCACATCCGGCCCGCCCCGCGCGATGGCGGGCGCGAGGATGCGCGCCGGCGCATCGTCGTCGGCGACATCGGCGAAGACCTGTTCCGCGGCGGTCTCCGCGGCGATGCGCGCCAGGCCGCCGGTGTCGCGGTCGGCGAGGACCAGCCGCGCCCCCGCCGCGGCGAAGCGCAGCGCGATGGCGCGGCCGATGCCCGCGGCGGCGCCGGTGACGACGCAGAGCTTGCCCTCCAGCGTCATCCCTTCACCGCCCCGGCCGTCAGGCCTTGCACGAACCATCGCTGCACCAGCGCGAAGGCGATCACCACCGGCAGCGAGGCTACCAGCGAGGCCGCCATGGCCGCCCCCCAGTCCTGCCGCATCTCGCCGAGCTGCGACATCAGCAGCCCCGGCCCGACGGTGCGCAGTTCCGGCGAGGTGACGAGCGTCATCGCATAGAGCAGGTCGTTCCAGGCCCACATGAAGGAGTAGAGCCCGACGGTGACCAGGCCCGGCACCGAGACCGGCAGCACCACGCGCAGCAGGATGCCGAGCTCCGACGCGCCATCGATGCGCGCGGCCTCCATCAGCTCCTCCGGCAGGCGCACGAAGTAGGAGAACAGCATGTAGGTGCCGGTCGGCAGCGCGAAGACGATATAGGCGATGGTCAGGCCGAGCCGGGTGTCCAGGAGTCCCGCCGCCTGCAGCAGCGGATAGAGCGAGATCAGCAGCACCGCGAAGGGGAACATCTGCGCCGAGATCATCAGCGCCATCAGCGGCTTGCGCCCGCGATAGCGGAAGCGCGCGAAGGAATGCGCGGCGAGCGTCGCCAGCACCGTCGTCAGCAGCGCCGCCCCGCCCGCGGTCAGCAGCGAGTTGGTGAGCCACAGCGGCAGGTCGCCCTGCCCGAGCACGCCGCGAAAGTTGTCGAGCGTCGGCGCGGCCGGCAGCAGCGTGGGAAAACGAACAAAAATCTCGGCGGTCGGCTTGAAGGCGGTGGAGACCATCCAGAACACCGGGAAGCCGAGGAAGGCCGCAAGGACGAGGAAGGTCGCCGCGAAGACCCAGCGCGCGGAACGGGAAGCGAAGTCGAGCATCGCCTCACGCCTCCTTCATCACGCCGCGCAGGCGCAGGAAGGCGGGGCCGACGATGGTGAGGAACCACACCACCCCGACCGCCGCGGCGAGGCCGAGGTTCCACGCCTGGAAGGCCTGGCGCTGCACCTCCACCGACATCACGGTGGTGGCGCGCACCGGGCCACCGCCGGTCATCGCATAGATCACGTCGAACTGCTGCAGGTTGCCGAGCGCGCCGAGCACCAGCAGCACCGCGATGGTCGGGCGCAGATGCGGCCAGGCGACGTGGCGGAAGACATGCCAGTTGCCCGCGCCGTCGATCCGCGCCGCCTCCACCTGCTCGCGCGGCAGGGATTGCAGCCCGGCCAGCAGGAAGGCGGAGAAGAGCGGGATGGACAGCCATGTCTTCGCCGCCACCACGCCCGCCATCGCACCCGACGATGTCGCGAGCCAGGCGACCGGCTCGTCCAGCACGCCGAAGGTCAGCAGCACCGCGTTGAGCAGCCCGTATTGCCCGTTCAGCAGCCAGGCCCAAAGGAAGGCCACGACGGTGGAAGGCAACACCCAGGGCAGCAGCGACAGCGCACGCACCAGCGTGCGGCCCCGAAAGCGCTCGTTCAGCACGATCGCCCAGGCGAGACCGAGCGCGAAGGTCGCGGCCGTCGCCAGCACCACGAAGACGACGGTGACGATCCAGGTGCCGAGGATCGTCCCGTCTTCCCATAACTGCACGAAATTGCCGAAGCCGATGAAGACCGGCTCGGTCGTCATCAGCGTGTCCTCGTAGAAGGCGCGGCGCAGCGAATCGAGGAAGGGAAACAGGATCACCGCGCAGAACACGACCATCGCGGGCAGCACGAGCAGCAGGCCCGTGCGCGCCTGCGCCCGGGCCAGCCCGCCCGGACGCGGCGCTTGCCGCGCCGGCTGCCGTGCGATGGCGAGGCTCATGCGTCAGGTGCGCCGCTGGTTGGCGGTGGCGCGGCGCAGCCGGTTCGCCATGTCGCCGATCGCCTGGGCGGGCGGCTTGGTCTGCAGCAGCGCCGCCTGCACTTCCTCGCCGACGATGTTGGTGATGTCGGCGGCGTTCGGCCAGGTGGAGGGCTCGTCCATCTCCGCCGTGCCGGCGTTGCGCGCCCATTCCACCACATAGGCGTCGTCGCCGAGCTTCGCGAGCGCGGAGCGCGTGACGGGGAACAGCCCGACGGCGCGGAAGTAGCGCAGCTGCACCTCGTCATCCATCGCGAGGTGGCGCACCAGCTTCGCCGCAGCCGAATCCGCACCGATGCGGGCGCCTCGCGCATTCGGCAGCACCAGCAGGTGCCCCCACATCAGCGACCGGGTCGCATCGCCGGTGCGCAGCACCGGCGTGGCGAAGGCCGCGACATTGGCGTCGAAGGCCGCGCCCTGGCCGGAATTGTCCCGCGCGAAGCCGCGGGCGAGCGGCGCGTCGTGATAGAAGGCGGTGCGGTTCTGGCCGAACAGGCGGCGAGCGTCGGGCCGGTCCACGTCCCGCGCGATCAGCCCTTCCTTCGTCAGGTCCACGAGGAAAGTGAGCGCGGCGCGCGCCGCGTCGCTCTCCACCGCGACCTTGTCCTCGGCATCGAACAGCCTGCCGCCGAAGGTCCAGAGCCACACCTGGAAGTCCGGCGACATGGTCAGGTTGTTCTTGGTGGCGAAGGCATAGGGCACGACCTCCGCATTGGATCGCTTGATCCGCCGCAGCGCATCGGCGAAGGCATCCACCGTGCGCGGTGCCTCCGTCACGCCGGCATCGGCGAGGACCTTCCTGTTCGCCACCATGCCGATCGAGGCCGCGGTCCAGGGCAGGCCGAGCTGCGCGCCGCCGACCTGGCCGATGCGCAGCAGGCCGGGATCGATCGCCTGCGCGATCTCCGCACCCAGCACCTCGCGCATGTCGGCGGGGCGCAGCACGCGGGCGAATTGCGGCAGCCAGCGCTCGGCGAGCTGCACCACGTCCTGCGGCTGGTTGCTGCGCTGGCGCAGCACCAGGTTCTGCTGCATCTGCGCCCAGGGGAAGCCGACGACGTCGAGCCGGATGCCGGGGTTGGCCGAACGAAACCCGTCGAAGGCCTGGGTCAGCACCGGCTTCGACGCTGCCTCGTCCTGGCTCCAGCCGACATAGGTCAGCGTCCCGCCTTGCGCGCGCGCCGTGCCGGAAGCCGCGAGCGCCGCAGCGCCGCCGAGCAGCGCGCGCCGTCCGAGTTTCGCATCAAGCATGTCCATCCTCCCTTGCCTGTTCATCCGCCGAAGGCGCCGACCGGTGCGCCGGCGACGCCAGGTTCGAAGGCGAAGACCGAGCCCGACAGCGGCGCCTCCGCGAGTTGCGCAGCCGAAAGCCGCACCCGCGCGCTGGTCACGAAGAGCGTGCGCAGATCCTTGCCGCCGAAGCAGACCGAGGACGGCCGCGGCACCGGCAGCGAGACGAAGCGGTCGAGCGTTCCATCCGGCGCATGACGCGCCACGCCCCAGCCATCCCAGAGCGCGATCCAGACGAAGCCCTCCGCATCCACCGCGAGGCCGTCCGGCTTCGCAGGGCCAGCGAAGGTCACGAAGGGCCGCTTGCTGGTCGCGGCGCCGGTGGCGAGGTCGTAGTCGTAGGCGTAGACCGTCCGCGTACCGGTGTCGGTGAAGTAGAAGATGCGGTTGTCCGGGCTCCAGCCGAGGCCGTTCGAGATGTGCAGCCCCGTCTCCACCGCGGTCAGCCGCAGATCGGGATCGAGCCGCCACAGCGTGCCCTGGCCGGGCCCTGCATCGATCGCCATGGTGCCGGCGAAGAGCCGCCCGGCGCGGTCGCATTTCGCGTCGTTGAAGCGGTTGCCCGGCTTGTCGGGCTCCGCGACGCAGAGCGTGCCCGTCACGCCGGCCTCGAGATCGAGCGCGCGGAAGGAATTGCCCATCGCCGCGACGAAGCCGCCCTTCGTGCGCGGCACGACGGCACCGACGAGCTCGCCCACCGGCAGCGCGCGATCCTCGCCGCGCGCGACGTCGCTGAGATGCACCGCGGGTGCGAGGATATCCACCCAGAGCAGGCGCTGCGCATCGGCCAGCCAGACCGGACCCTCGCCCAGGAACGGCCGCGCCTCGATCGCGCAGCGCACGCCCGGGCTCGGTGGCGCGGACGGCCGCGTGGTGGCGATGGACATTTCGACATGCCCCGCATTGCCGGAGATGCGCCGCGCCGCCTCGATCACCTCGCGCCCCAGCGCATGCAGGCGATCCGGCGGCAGGCGGAAGCTGGGGCCGAGCACGCAGACCGCGGCGATCGGCTCGCCGAGATGGTCCACCACCGGCGCGGCGACGGCGGCCACGCCCTCCGTGCTTTCCTCGCGCGAGACGGCGTAGCCGCGCGCCTTCACCAGATCGAGGTCGCGCTGGAAGGCGGCGGGATCGGTGATGGTCGCGGCCGTCAGCGGCGTGAGCGACACGGACCGTATGCGCCGGCGCCGTTCCGGCGGGGGCAGATGCGCCAGCATCGCCTTGCCGCAGGCCGAGGCATGCAGCGGTGCGCGCGCGCCGATGCCGTTGCCGAGCCGCACGCCGCTCCGCGCCGCCTCGCGCTGGTCCACATAGACGCAACCATCGCCGTCGAGCAGCGCGAGGCGCGCCGTCTCGCCGCTGTCGGCGGCAAGCCGCGCGAGCTCCGGCTCCGCCGCGCCGCGCAGGTCGAGCGAGTCCCAGACGCGATGCGCCATCTCGAAGACCTTGAGGCCAAGGCGCCAGCTTCCTTCCTCGGAATCCTGGCGGAGCAGCCCGGCCTCGGAGAGGGCGCCGAGCATGCGGTGCACGGTGCCGCGCGGCAGCCCGGCCTGTTCCGCGATGGCAGCGGTGCGCAGCGGCCCCTGGGTGGCGACGATGTCGAGCAGGCGCAGGGCCCGGACCAGGGCCTGGGTGCCCTGGGTGGCGCTGTCCGGCTGGGGCGGGGTGGGCCGGCTGGCCGGCTTGGCCCGCGGGGTCGCCACCATATGGGCACCTCGACCACGATGTGGTCAGCGGAGGCTATGCGCGCTGGCCGCCGGGTGCAAGCGCCCAGGAGTGTCACGGAAGTTTCTCGTTACGCGGCATCCTTTCGACTATCCTGGAAACATGGAATTGGACGAGGCCGCCACCGCCTTCACCGCCATCGGCCAGCCGACGCGGCTGCACCTGCTGCGCATCCTGCTGGGTGCCGGGCCGTCCGGGCTTGCGGCGGGTGAACTCGGCCTGCGGCTCGGCGTGCCGGCCTCGACGCTGTCCTTCCATCTCCGTGCGCTCGAGGGCAGCGGGCTGATCGCCGCGACGCGGCACGGGCGGAGCCTGGTCTATGCGGCGCAGATCGCGCGGCTGCGCGGCCTGCTGGCTTTCCTTGCCGAGGCCTGCTGCGACGGCGATCCGGCGCGCTGCGGCGACCTGCACCGGCTGCTCGACACCCATGGGGAGATCGCCAGGATGGAGAAGCCGTCCTTCAACGTGCTGTTCCTGTGCACGCGCAATTCGGCCCGCTCGATCATGGCCGAGGCCATCCTGAACGGCATCGGCGCGGGACGCTTCCGCGCGTTCTCCGCCGGCTCCGCGCCGAGCGAGACCGGGCCGCTGCCGGAGGTGCTGAGCCAGCTGAAGGCGCTGGGCCATGATGTCTCGGCGCTGCGCTCGAAGTCCTGGGACGCGTTCACCGGCCCCGATGCGCCGCGCATCGATTTCGTCATCGCGCTCTGCGACACGCTGGCCGGCCAGGTCTGCCCGGATTTCGGGGAGACGACGATCACCGCGGCCTGGCCGCTGCCCGACCCGTCCAAGTTCACCGGCAGCGCGACGGAGCGCGCGACGCTGCTGAACGAGCTCTATGCCGCGCTGCATCGCCGCCTCGGCATCTTCACCGCGCTGCCCTTCGAAGCGCTGGACCGCATGGCGCTGAAGGCGCGGGTGGACGAGCTCGCCGATCCGCATGCGATGGCACGCTGAGACGCAGGGGACGGACGCGATGAGGGTGGGTATCAGCGGCATGGGCCGCATCGGGCGGCTGGCGCTGCGCGCTGCGATGGGCGCGGCGGAGCGGCCCGCAGATGACCCGCGCCGTGGCAACCGGCTGGAGGTCGTGCACCTCAACGAGATCAGGGGCGGCGCGGCGGCCACGGCGCATCTGCTGGAGTTCGACAGCGTGCAGGGCCGCTGGCGCGCGCCCATCGCCGCGCAGGGGCAGGACGCCATCCGCATCGGCGACCGGCGCCTGTCCTTCTCCGAGCAGCCGCACCCGGCCGAGATCCCCTGGGGCGATCTCGGCGTAGACGTCGTGCTGGAATGCACCGGCAAGTTCCTGGCGCCGGAGACGCTGGAAGGCCACCTGCGGCGCGGCGCGAAGCGCGTGATCGTCGCCGCGCCGGTGAAGTTCGACAGCGTGCTCAACGTGGTGGTCGGGGTGAACCACCACCTCTACGACCCGGCGCGGCACCCGATCGTCACCGCGGCCTCCTGCACCACCAACTGCCTCGCTCCGGTGGTGAAGGTGGTGCATGAGGCGATCGGCATCCGGCATGGCCAGATCACCACCATCCACGACCCCACCAACACCAATGTCGTCGTGGACGCGCCGCACAAGGACCTGCGGCGGGCGCGCAGCGCGATGCTGTCTCTCTCGCCCACGACCACGGGCAGTGCGACGGCGATCGCGCTGATCTATCCGGAACTGAAGGGCAAGCTGAACGGCCATGCGGTGCGCGCGCCGGTGCTGAACGCCTCCCTTACCGACTGCGTCTTCGAGATGGCGCGCGAGACCAGCGCGGAGGAGGTGAACGCGCTGTTCGCTGCCGCGGCCGCGGGGCCGCTGGCGGGCATTCTGGGCTACGAGGAACGGCCGCTCGTCTCCGCCGACTACGCCCGCGACACGCGCAGCGCCATCGTGGACGCGCCGAGCACACTGGTGACCGACGGCACGCTGCTGAAGGTCTATGCCTGGTACGACAACGAGATGGGCTATGCCTGCCGCATGGTGGACCTGGCCTGCCACATGGAGCGCGCCGGGCTGTGAGCGTCGCCCTCGGCCGCACCCCGTCCGTGCGCAGCTATGCCATCGTCACGGCGGCCTATTGGGGCTTCACGCTGACCGACGGCGCGCTGCGGATGCTGGTGCTGCTGCATTTCTTCCGCCTCGGCTACTCGCCCGTCACCCTCGCCTTCCTGTTCCTGCTGTACGAGGCGGCGGGCATCGCGGCGAACCTGATCGGCGGCTGGCTGGCCACGCGCTTCGGCATCGCGCGGATGCTCGCGGTCGGGCTTGCCACGCAGATCGCCGGCTTCCTGATGCTCTCGGCGGTCTCGCCCGACTGGGCGGCGGCGCTCTCGGTGGCATGGGTGGTCGCGGCGCAGGGCGTCTGCGGCATCGCGAAGGACCTGACCAAGACCGCGTCGAAATCCGCCATCAAGCTGACCGCCGGCGAGGCGTCCGGCCGGCTGTTCCGATGGGTCGCCTTCTTCACCGGCAGCAAGAACGCGATGAAGGGCGCGGGCTTCTTCCTTGGCGGCCTGCTGCTGGAGGCCTTCGGCTTCCGCTTCGCCCTGTGGCTCATGGCCGCCGCGCTGGCGGTCGTGCTGGCCGGCGTTGTGCTGTCCCTGCCGCCGATGATGGGCAGGGCGAAGCCGTCGCGCTCGGCGCGCGAGTTCATGGCGAAGAGCCGCGGCGTGAACCTTCTGGCCGCGGCCCGCGTCTTCCTGTTCGGTGCGCGCGATGTCTGGTTCGTCGTCGGCCTGCCCGTATTCCTCTACGCTTCGGGCTGGAGCTTCACGGCGGTGGGCGGCTTCCTCGCCCTCTGGACGATCGGCTACGGCGCGATCCAGGCTGCGGCGCCGATGCTGGTGCGTCGCAGCGACGACGGCCTGTCGCGGGAGGTGCCAGCGGCGCGCCTCTGGTCCCTGCTGCTGGCCATCGTGCCAGCCGCGCTGGCGGTTCTGGTGATCGGCGGCGCGCCGCGCCCGGACCTGCTCGTGCCGCTCGGCCTCTGCGTGTTCGGGGTGGTCTTCGCGGTCAACTCCTCGCTGCATTCCTATCTCGTCCTCGCCTATGCCGGCAGCGAGAAGGCGGCGGAGGATGTCGGCTTCTACTACGCGGCCAATGCAGCCGGGCGCTTCGCCGGCACGCTGCTGTCGGGGCTGCTCCATGCCTGGGGCGGCATCGCCGCCTGCCTGCTGGGCTCCGCCCTGATGCTGCTGGCATGCTGGGCCATCACGTTGCGCCTGCCCGCCGCAGGCCCGGATGCGGTGCGGCATTGACGGATCGGTGAGCCGGGCAGATCACCGCCGACCTGCTGGCGGGAGCTGACCGGACCTGATCGGTCGCCGCGGCGCCGTCACGCCCGCGTGCGCCTGCCGCGCCACCCGCGTCGCCACGATCCGCCGCCTGGCTGCGTTGCATGCGCGATGCGCCGCGATGCGGCGGACGGACGGAGAAGGAGCAGCGACATGGCGGGATGCGGCAAGCACGGCCCCGCGCGCATCGCCACGGTGCTCGCGCTGGCCGGCACGGCGATGCCGGCGGCGGCGCAGCCCTATGAGCGTATGGGCATGTGGCACGGCGAGTTGGGCTGGGGGCACATGGCGGCGGGCGGGCTGGTCATGCTGCTGTTCTGGGGCGGCCTGATCGCGCTGGTCGTGCTGCTGGTGCGCGCCTTCTCGGGGGGCGGCACGCGTGATGCCAACGCTCGGCCGCCCGGTGCGAGCGCCCTCGACGTGCTGGAGGAGCGCTTCGCCCGTGGCGAGATCGACCAGCAGGAATTCGCGGAACGGCGGCGCGTGCTGCTCGCCGGGCGGGCGGAGGGCTGGCGGAAGGCGCGTTGAGCCGCGCGCCGCTACAGCGCGGCGCGGAGGGCGGCGATGACGCGCCCGACCGCCTCCTCGCTCAGATAGGGGTGCATCGGCAGCGAGAGGATGCGCGTGCACAGCATCTCGCTGACCGGCAGCGGCGGCGGGCCGCCGGCGATCGAGCCCGCATGCGCCGCGGCATAGGCGGGCTGATGGTGCAGCGGCTTCGGATAGTAGATGCCGCTCGGCACGCCGGCCGCCTTCAGCGCGTCCTGCACGCGGGCACGGTCCACCCCCTGCGGCAGCAGCACGGAATAGAGACCCCAGGCATGATCGGCGCCGGGCACCGAGCCCGGTGCCTGCACCAGGCCCGACAACCCCGCGCCATAGGCGGCCGCGACCTTCGTGCGTGCGGCGAGCTCATCCGCCAGCAGCGGCAGCTTGGTCAGCAGCACCGCCGCCTGCAGCGTGTCGAGCCGGCCGTTCATGCCGGTGCGCAGCACCTCGTAGCGGCTCTTCCCCTCGCCATGCGTGCGAAGCTGGCGATAGAGCTCGGCGCGCTCGTCGCTGTCGGTCAGCAGCGCGCCGCCATCGCCGTAGCAGCCGAGCGTCTTGGTCGGATAGAAGCTGAGTGCCGCGGCGTGGCCCCAGCGGCCGAGCCGCTTGCCGTGCAGCGCCGCGCCGAAGGCCTGCGCGGCGTCATCGAGGGCGAACATCTCCTCCCGCGCGCAGATCGCCTCGATCGCCGGCCAGTCGGCGGGCAGGCCGAACAGGTCCACGCCCACCACGGCGCGCGGGCGCAGCCGCCCCTCCTTCCGCACCAGCGCGATGCGGCGTTCCAGGTCGGCGATGTCGAGGTTGAAGGTGACCGGGTCCACATCCACGAAGACCGGCGTGGCGCCCAGCACCAGCGGCACCTCCGCCGTCGCGGTGTAGGTGAAGGCGGGCAGGAACACCGCGTCGCCGCGGCCGATCCCCTCCGCCATCATCGCGATCTGCAGCGCATCCGTGCCGGAGGAGACGCCGACCGCATGCGCGCAGCCGGCGAAGTCAGCGAGCTGCGCCTCCAGCTCCCGCACCTCCGGGCCGTTGATGAAGGCGCCGCTGTCCAGCACGGCGGCGATGCGCCGGTCGAGCTCGTCGCGGATCAGCGCCTGCTGGGCCTTCATGTCGAACAGGGCGATGGGAGGCGAGGCGGTCATGGGGATCCGTGGCAGGGAGTCTGTCCGTGCTGCATAGACCCTCCCCCCCGCGCCGGCCAAATCACCCGGGGTTTCGCCGCGTTGCGCCCTGGGATTTCCGATACGGCGCCGGGACTCCGGGCCGCTTGGCAGCGGCCGAGCCGATGGCCTAGCGTAAGAGTTCCGGCGACGGGCGTTCAGCCTTCGCGGGGGCAAGGAAGGAGGACCGCGAAGATGCGGCGAATGAGTTGGCTGCCAGCCATGACGCTGGCATTCGGGCTGTCGGCGAGTGCCGCCATGGCTCAGGGCACCGCCACCCAGACGACGCGGGCGGAGCCGCTTTCGATGAGCGCGCTGGCCTCGATGTGCGCCGCCTCGCCCTCCGGCGAATCGCCGCTCGCGGCCTTCTGTCAGGGCGTGATCGTGGGCGCGGGCCAGTATCACAGCGCCGTCTCGGCGGCGAATGGCCGGCCGATCTTCTGCCTGCCGGAACCCAGCCCCACCATGCAGGACGTGCAGACCGCCTTCGTGCGCTGGGCTGCCGCCAACACGCAGTACAGCAGCGAACTGGCGGTGTCGGCGCTGATGCGCTTCGCGGCCAGCACCTATCCCTGCCCGCCGCAGCCCGCCCCGGCGCAGCCGGCCCGTCGGCGCTGAGCCAGAGGAACCCAAGATGCGACGTCTCATCCTGATCCTGCCCGTGGCGATCGGTCTGGCCGGCTGCGCGGACATGTCCTCCTCCCAGCGCGCCACGGCGACCGGCGCTGGTGTCGGCGCGCTCGGCGGCGCGGCGATCGGCTCGCTCTCCGGCAACGCCGGCATGGGTGCCCTGATCGGCGCCGGCGTCGGCGGCGCCAGCGGCTTCCTGATCGACCGGAGCCGCACGCAGTGATGTGAACCGGCCGGGGCGGCGCGCGCCGCCCCGGTGGCCACGCCCCTCGTCTTGGGGCGTGACGGGCGGCCTTGCGTGATGCACGCTCCGCGTCCCGCCATCCGGGTGTCGCCGGGGCGCCGCCCGCCCTGGCGCAGCCACCAGACCGAGCGTGCCATGACCGACCGCCCGATCGATCCCCTGCCGCGGGTCTGGGACCCGAACGACCGCATCGGCGACATGCTCAAGGGCAAGCGCGGCCTGGTCGTCGGCATCGCCAACGCGGATTCCATCGCCTATGGCTGCGCGGCCAAGCTGCGCGCCTTCGGCGCGGAACTCGCCGTCACCTGGCTCAACGCCAAGGCGGAGCGCTTCGTCCGCCCGCTGGCCGAGCAACTCCAGGCCTCCATCGCGATGCCGCTCGATGTCGAGCAGCCTGGCGAGATGGAGGCTGTCTTCGCGCGCATCGCGGCGGAATGGGGCCGGCTCGACTTCGTCATCCATTCGATCGCCTTCGCCCCGCGCGAGGACCTGCATGGCCGCGTGGTGGACTGCTCGGCAGAGGGCTTCACCCAGGCGATGCGGGTCTCGTGCTGGTCCTTCCTGCGCATGGCGAAGCTCGCCGAGCCGCTGATGACCCGGGGCGGCGTGCTGGCGACGATGAGCTACTACGGCGCCGACAAGGTGGTGGGGAACTACAACATCATGGGCCCGGTGAAGGCCGCGCTGGAGGCGTCCGTGCGTTACGCCGCGGCCGAGCTCGGGCCCAAGGGCATCCGCGTCTTCGCCGTCTCGCCGGGGCCGCTGAAGACCCGCGCCGCCAGCGGCATCGCGCATTTCGACGAACTCGTGGACATGGCGCAGAGCCGTGCGCCGGCGCAGCGGCTGGTGGACATCGCCGAGGTCGGGCGCGTCGTCGCCTTCCTGGTCGGCGGCGCCTCCTCCGGCATGACGGGCGACACGATCTACGTGGATGGCGGCCTGCACAACATGGCCTGATCCACGGGGCCGGAGACCAACCCGATGCAAGGTGTCGTCCTCGTCCTCAATGCCGGCTCCTCCTCGCTGAAATTCGCTGTCTTCGAGACGGCGGAGGGCAGGCTCGCGCCGCTCGGCGCCGGCCAGGTGGAGGGCATCGGCGCCACGCCGCGCTTCGTCGCGAAGGATGCGGCGGGCAGGCCCGTGGCCGCGCCCTCCTGGGACGCGGGCGGCGCGCCGGCGAACCATGCCGCGGCGCTGGATGCGATCATCGCCTGGCTGGAACCCGCCCTGCAGGGCCGCCCGGTCGCGGCCATCGGCCACCGCGTCGTGCATGGCGGGCCGGAGCACGCCGCGCCGGTGCCGATCGACCTGCATGTGATGGCCGAGCTGCAGGAGCTCGTCCCCCTGGCGCCGCTGCACCAGCCGCACAACCTGGCCGGCATCGCGGCGGCGGCACGCAGGTTCCGCGGCGTGCCGCAGGTCGCCTGCTTCGACACCGCCTTCCACCGCACCCAGCCCTTCTTCGCCGACACCTTCGGCCTGCCGCCGGCGTTCCACGCGCGCGGCATCCGACGCTACGGCTTCCACGGCCTGTCCTACGAATACATCGCGCGCCGCATCGCGGCGGAGGACCCGGCGCTCGGCGCCGGCCGCCTCGTCGTCGCGCATCTCGGCAACGGCGCCTCGCTCTGCGCCATCGCCGGCGGCCGGGCGCAGGCGAGTTCCATGGGCTTCACGGCGCTGGACGGCGTGCCGATGGGAACGCGCTGCGGGCAGCTCGATCCCGGCGTGGTGCTGCACATGATCGACGCGATGGGCATGAGCACGGCCGAGGTCGCGCGGTTGCTTTACAACGACAGCGGCCTCAAGGGCATGTCCGGCATCTCCCACGACGTGCGCGCGATCGAGGCGGCGGGCGGGGAGGGGGCGGAACGCGCCCTGGGCTACTTCGCCTATCGCGTCCGGCGCGAGATCGCCGCACTCGCCACCTGCATGGGCGGGCTCGACGCGCTGGTCTTCACCGCCGGCATCGGCGAGAACGCGCGGGGCCTGCGTGCGCGCATCTGCGAGGGCCTCGGCTTCCTCGGCATCGCGCTCGATCCCGCGCGCAACGCGGCGAATGCGCCGGAGATCTCGGCGCCCGGTGCCGCCGTGCGCGTGCTGGTGCGCGCGACGGACGAGGAACGCATGATCGCCGAGCACACCCTCGCCGTCATCGCGGAGGGCGGGCCGCGCTGAGGCGCGCCGCGGGCCCGCCCGAAGCGCCAGCTACTCGCGCCGCAGGACGAAGAAGAAGGGCTGCGGCATGCCGCGCATGTCCATCACGCCCAGCAGCGTGTCAGCATCCACGCCGCGGAAGGCGTCGATGATCGGCAGATCGTCGTAGATCATCGCCGCACTCACCACACCGCGATGCTCCACCATGCGCAGCCTGGCCGCCGGGCGCCGTGTGGCGGCCGCGCGGCCCGCCAGGCCGAACAGCCTGCCCGCAACCGGTCCGCCCAGCAGGCCCGGATACCGCCGCAGCAGCGGAACCGGCACCAGCGACGGGTTCAGCGCGAAGAGTTTCCCGCCCCGGGACCGGCAGAGCAGGGGATGTGCCTCCTCCGGCCCGTCGAAGGCCTTGCCGTGCCAGCCAAAGCGTTCCAGCAGCCCGTCCCAGGGATGGCCGCTCGCCAGCACCCGGCCGCGCCAGCGGCCCAGGACCTCCGCGACCGAGACCGGCGGCAGCGCGTCGAACACGGCGAGAAGTTCCTCGCCAGTTCCGCCACGCGCCGCGATCACGGCCCAGGCGCGCGCTGCCGCGCCGATCATGGATGCTGCGCCGCCTCCCGCACGACCATCCGCCCCAGACGTGGCCGCAGCCAGGTGCCGAGGTCGTCCATCACCGTAAAGATCACCGGCACCACGACAAGGCTCAGCAGCGTCGAGGTGACGAGGCCGCCGATGACGACGAGGGCCATGGGCGCGCGGAAGGCGGAATCCGCGCCGATGCCGGCGGCGATATGCGCCATGCCGGCGGTCATGGCGATGGTCGTCATCACGATCGGCCGCGCCCGCTTGCGCGCCGCCTCCACCAGCGCGGCGCCGCGCGGCAGCCCGGCGGCGCGCGCCTCGATCGCGTATTCCACCAGCAGGATGGAGTTCTTGGCGACGATGCCCATCAGCATCAGCACGCCGATCACCGCCGAGATGCCGAGCGCCTTCTGCGCCAGCAGCAGCGCCATCAGAGCGCCGCCGAGCGAGAGCGGCAGCGCCGACATGATGGTCAGCGGCTGCAGCACGCCGCCGAACAGCAGCACCAGCACTAGGTAGACGAGGCCGATGCCGGTGGCGAGCGCGACGGCGAAGCTGCCGAACAACTCGCGCATGATCTCGGCATCGCCGGTGGAGCGTTCCTGCACGCCGGGCGGCAGGGCGCGCATGATGGGCAGCGCGGCGACCAGCTTCGTCGCTTCGCCCAGCGGCAGCCCGTTCAGCTCGGCCTCGACCGTCGCCTTGCGCACGCGGTCGAGCCGCTCGATCTGCGCCGGCCCGGCGCCATAGCGGATCTCGGCCACCGTTTCGAGCGGCACCGGCAGGCCAGCGCGGCCCTCCACGCGCAGCGCGCGCAGGGCGTCGAGGTCGCCGCGCGCGGCCTGGTCCAGCATGACGCGGATCGGGATCTGCCGGTCGGGCAGGTTGAAGCGCGCCAGGTTCTGCTCGACATCGCCGGTGGTGGCTATGCGCGCGGTGGCGGCGATGGCGGCCGGCGAGACGCCGAGTTCCGCCGCGCGGGCCTCGCGCGGCACGATCTGCAGCTCCGGCCGCGCGAGCGAGGCGGTGGAGCGCGCGCCGGCGAGCTGCGGGATGCCGCGCATCTGCCGCTCCAGCTCGCGCACCGCCGCTTCCAGCGCTGCCGGATCGTCCGAGACGAGGGTGACGGTGAGCTTCGCGCCGCTCTGCCCGTCCGCGCCGAAGCGGAAGCGGGCGCCGGGGATGCGCTCCAGCGAAGGGCGGATCGCGGCCTCCACCTGCTGCTGGGTCAGCGCACGCTCGCCGCGCGGCAGCAGCGTGACCGTGAAGCTGGCCAGCCGCGGCTCGCCCTCCCGCGTCGTGTTGCCCATCGTCGGTCCGCCGCCCCCGGTGCTGCGCGTGCCGAGCGAGACGAAGACGGAGGCGACCTCTGGCCGCGCCTGGATGATCCGCGTGGCCTCCCGCGCAGCGGCCTCGGTCTCCGCGAGCGTGGCGCCGGGGGGCAGCTCCATCGCGATCGAGGTCCGGCCGCGGTCGGCCGCGGGCACGAAGTCCTGCGGGATCATCGGCACCAGCGCGACGGAGGCGGCGAAGAAGGCGCCGGCGCCGGCCAGCGTGATCCAGCGATGCCGCAGGCACCAGCCGAGCAGGCCGAGATAGCGCCGCCCGATCGCGCCCTCGCCGACCTCCTCGGAGCCCGCGGCCAGCTTCGGCTTCAGGAAATAGGCGCCGAGCAGCGGCGTCAGCAGCCGCGCCACGACCAGGGAGAAGAACACCGCCGCCGCGACCGTCAGGCCGAACTGGCGGAAGAACTGGCCGGGGATGCCCGGCATGAAGGCGACGGGGACGAAGACCGCGAGGATCGTCGCCGTGGTCGCCACCACCGCCAGCCCGATCTCGGCCGAGGCGTCGAGCGCGGCCTTGAAGGCGCTGCCGTCGCCGCGCTGGCGCAGGTGGCGCACGATGTTCTCGATCTCCACGATCGCATCGTCCACCAGCACGCCGACCACCAGCGTCAGCCCGAGCAGCGTGACGTTGTTGAGCGAGAAGCCGAGCCACTTCATCACGAAGAAGGTCGGGATCAGCGAGAGCGGCATCGCCAGGGAGGCGATGGCCGTCGCCCGCCAGTCGCGCAGGAAGGCCCAGACCACCAGCACCGCGAGCCCCGCGCCGACCAGCAGCGCCTCGATCGCGCCGTGGTAGCTGGCCAGGACGTAGCCGACCGTGTCGGCGACGCGGGTGATGTCGATCCCCGGATGCGCGGCCTCCAGCGCGGCGATCCGCGCGGCGACGCCCTCGGCGACGCTCACCTCCGACGAGCCCCGCGTGCGCTGCACCTCGAAGCCGATGACGGGGCGCCCGTCGAGCCGCGCGGCGGTGCGGATCTCCGCATTGGCGTCGGTCACCTCGGCGATGTCGCCGAGCCTCGCGGTGCGGCCGCCGGGCAGCACGATCGGCCGCTCGCGCAGCGCCGCGACGGAGCCCGCGGAGCCGAGCGTGCGGATCGCCTGCTCGCCCACGCCGAGGGTGCCGCGGCCGCCGGGCAGGTTCACGTTCAGCGCGCGCAGCTGCTCGTTCACCTGGCCCGCGGTGATGCCGAGCGCGAGCAGGCGGTCCGGGCGCAGCGCCACCCGGATCTCGCGCTCGACGCCGCCGACGCGGTTCACCTGCGCGACCCCGGGGACGGAGAGCAGCGACTTCGCGACGGTGTCCTCGACGAACCAGGACAGCTCCGCCTCCGACATGCGCGGCGCGGCGATGGAGTAGGTGAGGATCGCCCCGCCCGTCGCTTCCACGCGCGTCACCACCGGCTCGCGGATGCCAGCCGGCAGGTCGGTGCGGATCTGCGAGACCTTGTCGCGCACGTCGTTGGTCGCGCGGTCCACGTCGGTGCCGAAGGCGAACTCGATGGCGGTGGTGGAGGCGCCGTCCACGACGGTGGAGGTGATGTGCTTGACGTTGCCGAGGCCCGCCACCGCATCCTCGACCCGCCGCGTCACCTGGCTTTCCAGCTCCGAGGGCGCGGCGCCGGGCTGCGCGACGGTGACGACGACGGCGGGCAGGTCGATGTCCGGCGTGTTGTTCACGCGCAGCGCCGGGAAGGCGAAGAGCCCCGCCACGGTGAGCACGAGGAAGAGCACCGCCGTGGCGACCGGGTTGCGGATCGCCCAGGCGGAGATGTTGCGGTGGTCGGCGGAGGAGGCGGTCTTCATCGCGTCTCGCCCGCGGCGACGCGCACGCGGTCGCCGTCGCTGAGGAAGCCGGCGCCGGCGACGACCACGCGCTCGCCGGCCGCAAGGCCGGAGGTGACCTCGACCAGGCCGTCCTGGCGGTGGCCGGTGGTCACGGGGCGGAGTTCCACATGCTCGCCCTGCAGCACCATCACGGCCGGGCGGCCCTCGCGGAACAGCAGCGCGGCCTGCGGCACGGCAAGGCCCGTCGCCGCCTCGGGCCGGATCTCGGCGCGCGCGAACATCCCCGGGCGCAACCCCGAATCAGGCGGCAGCGCGACATGCACGGTGCCGAGCCGCGTCTCCGGCGCGACGGTCGGCGCGACGGCGCGCACCTCCGCCGGCACGCTGCGCTCGCCATGCCGAACCTCCACGGGCTGGCCGGGGCGGATGGCGCCGAGCTCGAGTTCCGGCACGCGGGCGTCGAGCTCCAGCCGCCCGTCGCGGATCAGGCGGATCATCTCCTGCCCGGCGACGGTGACGTTGCCCGGCAGCACGCTGCGGCGGGAGACGATGCCCGGCGCCGGCGCCAGGATGCGCGCCTGGTCGAGCCGCGCCACAGCCTCCTCCCGTCGCGCGGTGGCGGCGGCGAGGCGGGCCTCGGCCTGGGCGACGGTCGCCTGGCGCTGCTCCACGGTCTGGCGCGTGGCGATGCTGGTGCGGGCCAGCTCGGCGGCGCGGGCCAGCTCCTGCCGCGCCAGACGGAGCGTCGCCTCGGCCTCGGCGACGGCGGCCTCGGCCTGGTCGCGCGCGGCGCGCAGCAGGTCGTCGTCCAGCCGCACCAGCAGCTGGCCCTCGGCGACGGTGTCGCCTTCCTGCACCGGCACCTCCGCCACGCGCAGCCCCCCGGCCTCGGCGCCGATCACCAGCTCCTGCCAGGCGACCACGGAGCCGTCGCCGACCACGCTGCGGGCGAGCGCGCGGGGCGCGGCTTCCGCCACCGCGACGGTCAGCGCCGGGGGCGGCTCGGCCGGGCGCGTCGTGGTCGCGGCGGGGGCCTCGCCGGGGATCAGCGTGGCGATCTCCTCCCGCAGCATCGCCGCGGCCCCGAGCGCCAGCGCGCCGATGCCCGCCAGGACCAGGCGGAACCGGCGCGCACGGCGCGGCGCCGCCGCGGCGGTCTGGCCGGCGGCGGGCGCGGCGGCGTCGCGCGTTGTCAGATTGTGATCCGGCATGGAGGCGATGGCCCTGCTGCGGCGGCCCCTTGTCTGTTGACCGCTCGGTCAATAGCTAGGCCTGATGTGGCGTTGTTGACCGATCGGTCAATAGGCGCGGTGGAAAGGATCTGACGTGGCTGACACCCTGGAGGGCAGGGCCGAACAGGCTCCCGGCGCCGCGCCGCGCCGCCGCCTGACCCCTGCGGAACGCCTGCCGCAGCTTCTGGATGCGGCGCTCGAGGAATTCGCCGAGCGCGGCTATGGCGGGGCCAGCATGGCCGGCGTCGCGGCGCGGGCCGGCGTGGCCAAGGCGCTGCTCTACCACTACGTCCCGGGCAAGGCGGAGCTGTTCAAGGCGGTGGTCCGCTCCTGCATCCAGCCCGTATTCTCGGAGGCGGAGCGGCTGCTGGCCGGCTTCGACGGCTCGCGCGCCGAGCTGCTGCGGCGGCTGTTTGCGCTGGGCTATGCGCGCCTCGCCGCCGACCGGCGGGAGGGCGTGCTGTTCCGCCTGCTGGTCGCGGAAGGCGAACGCTTCCCCGAACTCGCGGCCTTCTACCATGCGGAGGTGCTGTCGCGCGGCCTCGCGCTGGTGGAGCAGGTGGTGCGCAGCGGCGCCGCGGCGGGCGAGTTCCGGCCCGACCTCGCCGGGCATCCGGGGCTTGCGCCGGTGCTCATGGCGCCGGTCGCCATGGCGGGGGTCTGGCGCCTCATGCTCGGCGAGGGCCAGGCACCATCGCCGGAGGCGATGCGCGAGGCGCATCTGGCGCTCGTGCTGCGCGGCCTCGGCGCGGCGAAGGCGTAGCCGTTCCGCGCCGGGCTTGAGCCAGATCAATGCCGTCCGGCGACGCGGAGGCCAGGGTCGCGTCACAACATCGCGCCAGCCGTGTCGGCAAGGCGCAAGCCGGGAAGAACGCAGCATGTCCATCACCACGATCACCACGCATGTCGAACCCGCCGGCGGCGCGGCGCCGGAGGCCGCCTTCGCGGCGCCCCTCGCGCTGGCAGAGGCGCATGGCGCCCGCCTGACCGCGCTCGTCTTCCCCGCCGAGACGGCGCAGGCCGAGGCCACGCTGCCCAGCTGGGATCTCGCCCGCATGGAGGAGGACGCGGCGTCGCGCCTGCGCGAGGCCGCTGAGAAGCGCGGCGTCGCCTGCGAGATCCGCACGCGCAGCAGCTTCGCCTATGGCGTGGGTGAGGTGATGGCCGACCACATGCGCGTGAGCGACATCGGCCTGCTCACGATCCAGGGCAGCCCCGGCGCGGGGCAGCGGATGCTGATCGGCGCGGCGCTGTTCGACAGTGGCAGGCCGCTGCTGCTGGTGCCGGCCGGCGCGGCTTCCTTCCCGCCCTCCCGCGTCGTGGTCGCCTGGGATGCGACGCCGGCCGCGGTGCGCGCGGTGCATGGCGCGCTGCCGCTGATCCGCGCGGCCGCCGAGACCCTGGTGGTCACCGTCACCGACGACAAGGAACTGCGCGCGGGACAATCCGGGATCGAGCTGACGCATCTGCTCGCCCGGCACGGTGCCCGCGCGTCGTTCAGGAGCGTGAAGCGCGCCGGCGGCGTGCTGGAGACGCTGGCCGGGGTCGCGCGGGAGGTGCCGGGCGGGCTGCTGGCGATGGGCGCGCTGCGGCACTCGCCGCTGCACAACATGGTCTTCGGCAGCGCCACGACCGACCTGATGCAGTCCGGCCCGGCGGTGGCGACGCTGCTCTCGGCCTGAGGCGCCGGGCCCGGCCGCCTTGCGCGGCCGGGTTCCACCCGGCTCTCGCCGCGGCGTGAACGGCGGCCGCGGCATCCTGCGGCAATCTCGCCGACCGGCATCGAGGGAAGCGGAGGAAACGCCATGCGCGCGCGCGATCTCATGACCACGGCGGTCGTCACGGTGACGACCGACACCCGCCTGTCCGACATTGCCCATCTGCTCGCCCAGCGCGGGATCTCCGCCGTGCCGGTGCTGGGGCCGGAGGGCGAGCTTCTCGGAATCGTCACGGAGGCCGACCTGGTGCGCCGCCTGGCCGGCGAGGCGGCATCCCGGCCCAAGGGGTGGCTCTCCGCCGTGCTGACCCGGCGCCCCGAGGCGACGGCGGCCGGCTTCGCCCGCCTGCACGGCCAGCTTGCCGGCGACGTGATGACCACCGAAATCGTCGCCGTGGAGGAGGACACGCCGGCGGAGGCGATCGCCGGGCTCATGGAGCAGCACGGCGTGAAGCGCGTGCCGGTGCTGCGCGAGGGTCGGCTGGTCGGCATCGTCTCCCGCGCCGACCTGCTCGGGCTCGCTTTCGGCGTCCCCACGGCGCCGGAGACGGAAATCTCCGATGCGCGGCTGCTGCGCAGCGTGGAGCAGGCGCTGCGCGAGCAGCCCTGGGCCGATGCCTGGCTGGTCTTCCCCTCGGTCGAAGGCGGCGTGGTCACGTTCCATGGCTGGTGCCGGTCGCCAGATGTGGAGCGGGCGCTGCGCGTGCTCGCCGAGGGGCATCCGGGCGTGAAGGGCGTGCGGATGCAGCTGCGCCGAGCGCCGCGCTTCATGATCGGCGTTCCATGACGGCGGAGGCGCGCAAACCCTCCGCCGCGGCGACCGCGTGGCATGCGCTGGGGGCGGAAGCGGCGCTGCAGCGGCTGGATTCGGCCCCCTCCGGTCTGACGGCAGGCGAGGCGGCGCGGCGGATTGCCGAGCACGGGCCGAACCGGCTGCCGGCCGCCGCGCCGCGCAGCGCGCTGCGCCGCTTCCTCGGGCAGTTCGCCAACCTGCTCATCTACGTCTTGCTGGGCGCGGCGGCGGTCACGGCGCTGCTCGGGCACTTCACCGATGCCGCGGTGATCCTCGGCGTCGTGCTGGTCAATGCGATCGTGGGCTTCGTGCAGGAAGGCCGCGCGGAGCAGGCGCTCGACGCGATCCGCGACATGCTGACGCCGCACGCCTCCGTGCTGCGCGACGGGCGGCGGCAGACGGTGGACGCAGCCGACCTCGTGCCCGGCGACGTGGTGCTGCTGGAGGCTGGGGATCGCGTGCCGGCCGATCTGCGCCTGCTGCGCGCGCGCGGCCTGAAGGTCGAAGAGGCGGCGCTCACCGGCGAGTCCGTGCCGGTCGAGAAATCGCCTGCGGCGGTCGCGCCCGGCGCGCCGCTCGGCGACCGCGCCTCGCTCGCCTTCTCCGGCACGCTGGTGGCGGCCGGGCAGGGGATGGGTGTCGTCGCGGCAACCGGCGCGGCGACGGAACTCGGCCGGATCAGCGGCCTGATCGGGGAGGTGCAGACGCTCGCGACCCCGCTGCTGCGGCAGATGGACCGATTCGCGCGGCGCCTGACCTTCGTGATCCTCGGCCTCTCGGCGCTGGTCTTCGCCTTCGCCTGGGTGCTGCGCGGCTACGCGGCGGAAGACGCGTTCCTGGCGGTGGTCGGCATCGCCGTGGCGGCGATCCCGGAGGGGCTTCCGGCGGTGCTGACCATCACGCTCGCGATCGGGGTGCGCCGCATGGCGGCGCGCAACGCGATCGTACGGCGCCTGCCGGCGGTCGAGACGCTGGGGGCGGTTTCCGTCATTTGCTCCGACAAGACCGGCACGCTGACGCGCAACGAGATGACGGTGGCGGTGGCGGAGACCGCGCTCGGCCGCTTCGAGGCCGCTGGCGAGGGCTATGCCCCGGAGGGCACGGTGACCCATGAGGGCGATCCGACCGAAGGCGCGGCCGCGGAGCTGCTTGGCACGCTCGCCCGCGCGGCCGTGCTCTGCAACGATGCGGCGCTGCGCGAGGAGCCGGATGCGGGCTGGGTCGTCGCCGGCGATCCGATGGAAGGCGCGCTGCTGGCCTTCGCGGCGCGGGCCGGCGCGCCGCCCGACGCGCTTCGGCTGCGCTTCCCGCGGCGCGACGAGATCCCCTTCGATTCGCGCCACCGCTACATGGCGACGCTGCACGCCACGCATGGCCATGCCTTCGCCTGCGTGAAGGGCGCGCCGGAGCGGCTGCTCGACATGTGCAACCGCCAGGCGGGGCCGGCCGGGGAGGCATCGCTGGACGCGGCGTCCTGGCACGCGCGTGCGGAGGCGCTCGCCGCGGAGGGCATGCGCGTCATCGCCGTCGCGCGGCGCGACCTGCCGCAGGATGCGGAGGCGCTGTCGGCGGCCGATGTGGAGCATGGCCTCGTGCTGCTCGGGCTGCTCGGGCTTATCGACCCGCCGCGCGAGGAGGCGGTGGCCGCTGTCGCGGAGTGCCAGGCGGCCGGGATCCGCGTGAAGATGATCACCGGCGACCATGCGGCGACGGCCGGCGCGATCGCGCGCCAGGTCGGGCTGCGGGGCGCGGGCTCGGCGGTGACGGGTGCCGAGCTCGACAGGCTGGACGACGCCGCGCTGCGGGCCCGCGCGCGCGAGGCCGATGTCTTCGCGCGCACCAGCCCGGAGCACAAGCTGCGCCTGGTGGAGGCGCTGCAGGCCGAGGGCGCGGTCGTGGCGATGACCGGCGACGGCGTGAACGACGCGCCCGCGCTGAAGCGCGCCGATGTCGGCGTCGCGATGGGGCGCAAGGGCACGGAGGCGGCGAAGGAGGCCGCCGAGATGGTGCTGGCCGACGACAACTTCGCGACCATCGCGGCCGCCGCGCGCGAGGGCCGTGTCGTCTACGACAACGTCCAGAAGGTGATCGCCTGGACGCTGCCGACCAATGGCGGGGAGGCGCTGGTCGTCATCGCGGCGATCCTGCTCGGCCTCACGCTCCCGCTGACGCCCGTTCAGATCCTCTGGGTGAACATGGTCACGGCGACGACGCTCGGCCTGGTGCTCGCCTTCGAGGCCGCGGAGGGCGACATCATGCGCCGTCCGCCGCGCACCCCCGCCGAGCCGCTGCTCTCGGGCTTCCTCGTCTGGCGGGTCGCCCTCGTCTCCGTCCTTTTCTGCATCGGGGTCTTCGCGATCTTCGCCTGGTCGGAATGGCGCGGCCTGTCGCTTGAGGCGGCGCGGACGGCGGTGGTGAACGCGATCGTCGTGATGGAGATCGCCTATCTGTTCAGCGTGCGCTTCCAGCGTGGGACGTCGCTGACCTGGCGGGGCGCGCTGGGCACGCC
This sequence comes from Falsiroseomonas bella, assembly GCF_003173615.1. Taxonomy (GTDB): domain Bacteria; phylum Pseudomonadota; class Alphaproteobacteria; order Acetobacterales; family Acetobacteraceae; genus Falsiroseomonas; species Falsiroseomonas bella. Next base: position 470,242 of record NZ_QGNA01000004.1, read on the forward strand.
GGCTGTCCTGATCGGCGTGGCGGCGGTCGTGCTGCTGCAGCTCGCCTTCACCTACGCCCCGCCGCTGCAGGCGCTGTTCGCGACGGAGCCGCTGGACCCGGTCGCGGATGGCCTGCCGATCCTGGCCGCGGGCGTGGCGCTCATGCTGCTGCTCGAGGTGGAGAAGGCGGTGCGGCGCCGGCTCCTGCGCAGCGACCGGTGAGGCTGGGCGTTCGACCCGGCAGCAGGAAGGAGGAGCGCGAAGCATGTCCGAGGCACACGGTCTGACAGACGGCGCTGCGCTGGGGCGCCGCGTGCTTGCGGCGACCGATCTGTCCTCCCGCGCGGACCGGGCGCTTCGCCGCGCCGCAATGATCGCGCAGGCGGCGGGGGCCGAGCTGCTGGTGCTGAACGCGCTGGACGACGACCAGCCGCGGCGCCTGATCGAGGCCGAGCGGCGCGAGGCGGCCGTTGTCCTGCGGGAGCAGCTTGCCGCGCTGGAGGGCACCACCCCGGTCGCGCTCATCGAGGAAGGCGATCCCTTCGAGACCATCCTGCGGGTCGCCGAGGCGCGGTCGGTGGACCTCGTCGTGCTCGGCGAGCATCGCCGCCGGCTGCTGCGCGACGTCTTCTCCGGCACCACGGCCGAGCGCGTGATCCGCTACGGACGGCGTCCTGTGCTCATGGTCAGCCGCGCGCCCGCCGCGCCGTATCGGCATGTGATCGCCGCCACCGACCTTTCGGCGCATTCGGCGCGGGCGATCCGCGCGGCGCATCGCCTCGGCCTGACGGCGGGCGCGCGGCTGACGCTGCTGCATGCCTTCGAGCCGGCGGGCCTCGGCGCGCTCGCGCTCGCCGACGCGCCGGCCGCCACCGTCGCGGCGCGTGAGGCGGCGGCCGCGAACGAGGCTTCCTCCGCACTCGCCGGCTTCGCCGCGACGCTTGGCCTTCCGGTGCAGCCGGAGCGGCAGGTGGCGATGGGCCGTCCTGGCGGCGTCATCAAGGACGTCGTCGCGCGGCTGCGGCCGGACCTGCTGGTGATCGGCACGGCGGGTGCCGGACACCTGCGCCGCATGGTGCTGGGCAGCGTCGCGGCCGAGGTGGTCGGCGCGGTCGACTGCGACGTGCTGGCCGTGCCGCCCGAACCCGGGACGTGAGCGGCCGGGAAAGCGCGCCATGGAGGAGTTGATCGCGAGCTCGGTCTTCCATGAGGTCGCCGCGCTGCTGACGCTCGGCGCCGTGGTCGGGTTCCTCGCCCTGCTGCTGCGCCAGCCGCTGATCGTGGGGCTGATCGGCGCCGGCATCCTGGCCGGGCCCGCGGCGCTCGACCTTGCCCGGTCGGGCGAGCATATCGGGCTGCTGAGCGAACTCGGGATCGCGGTGCTGCTGTTCCTTGTCGGGCTCAAGCTCGACATAGCGCTGGTGCGCAGCCTCGGGCCCGTCGCGGTCGCCACCGGCCTCGGCCAGGTGGGCTTCACCGCGGCCGTCGGGTTCGCCCTGTCACTGCTGCTGGGGATGGATGCGCTGACGAGCCTCTACGTGGCCGTCGCGCTGACCTTCTCGAGCACGATCATCATCGTGAAGCTGCTGTCGGACAAGCGCGAGATCGACAGCCTGCACGGCAGGATCGCGCTCGGCTTCCTCATCGTGCAGGACATCTTCGTGGTGCTGTGCATGGTGGTCGTCTCCGCCATGGGCGCGGGCGCGGGAGAGGCCTCGGCGGTGGCCGGGCTGGCGCAGGTCGTCCTGGGCGGCGGGGCGATGCTGCTGCTCGTCGGGCTGGTGATGCGCTTCGTCGCGGAGCCGCTGACCGCCCGGCTGGCCCGCGCGCCGGAACTGCTTGCCGGCTTCGCCATCGGCTGGGCGGCGCTGCTGGCGGCCATCGGCGACGCCGTGGGGCTGGGGAAGGAGATGGGGGGGCTCCTGGCCGGCGTGTCGCTCGCCTCGACGCAGGTGCGCGAGGCGATCGCGGCGCGGCTGTCCAGCCTGCGCGACTTCCTGCTGCTGTTCTTCTTCATCGCGCTCGGTGCGCGGCTCGATCTCTCGGCGATCGGCGAGCAGGTCGGGGCGGCGCTGGTGCTGTCCGTCTTCGTCCTGGTGGGCAACCCGCTGATCGTCGTCGCCATCATGGGGGCGATGGGCTACCGCCGGCGCACCGGCTTCCTGGCGGGCCTCACCGTCGCGCAGATCAGCGAGTTCTCGCTGATCTTCATGGCGATGGGCGTCGCGCTCGGCCATGTGGACGATGCGGCGCTGGGCCTCGTGACGCTGGTCGGCCTCGTCACCATCGCGCTCTCGACCTACATGATCACCTATTCGCACGAACTTGCGCACCGGCTCGACCGGCCGCTGCGCGCGTTCGAGCGCGCGCATCCCTGGCGGGAGGCGGAGGCCGCCGGCGAGGCTGCGGCGGAGCGGGCGGCGGCGGCGGAGGTGGTGATCTTCGGCCTCGGCCGCTTCGGCGGCGCCATCGCGCGCCGGCTGCGCGAGGCCGGCGTCACGGTGCTCGGGGTGGATTTCGACCCGGAGGCCGTGCGCGCGGCCCGCAACGCCGGCATCGAGGCGACCTATGGCGACGCGACCGACCCGGACTTCCTGGCCTCGCTGCCGCTCGACCGCGCGCGCTGGGCGGTGTCCTCGATCCCTGGCCACGCGACCGGGCTCACCCATGAGGACCACCGCCTCGCCCTCATCGCCGCGCTGCGCGAGCAGCATTTCCAGGGCCGGGTCGCGGTGACGGCGCATTCCGACGCGGGCGCGGCGGCGCTGGCCGGCCGGGGGGCGGATCTGGTGCTCTTGCCGTTCCAGGATGCCGCGAGGCACGCGGCCGAGGTGATCTCGGGCGCGGCCGGCGATTGACCCCCCGCGCCCGGCAGGCCGGGGGCCGCCAGAGGCGCTACAGGCGCGCGCCGGTCGTGGTGAAGCGCTGGTCGGCGGTCTGCTGCACGCGGCCGTCGAGCACCGCATAGGCGCCGAGCGCCACGACGACGGCGGCGATGCAGCCGATCAGGACGGATTTCATGCGATTGGCCTCCCCGGAAACCCTTGCTCTGCCGAGGTAAAGCCGGCGCCGGCCGCGTGCAAGATCCGTTCGGCCTCGGCTAGGTCCTCGGGCGCGTTGGCGTTGAAGAAGGGGTCGAAGGGCTCGGTCGGCCAATCGGCCTCGGCGCAGCCGAAGCGCGCGGTCCAGCGGTCTATCTTGCGCTCGCCGGCGAGCAGCGCCTCGCGCAGCGCGCCGCGCAGCGCCACGGGCCAAACGCCGATGGGCGGATGGGTGCGGCCGGCGGAACTCGCGCAGGCGAGCGTTGCGCCCGCGCTCTGCCGCGCCGCATGCAGCCGCGCGACGAGGTCGGGTGGCACGAAGGGCGCGTCGCCGGTCACGGAGACGACCCAGGGCAGGTCCGGATGCGCCGCGGCGGCATGCTCCAGCGCGGCGAGGATGCCGGCCAGCGGGCCCGGATGGTCCGGCAGCGTGTCGGCGATCACCGGCAGGCCATAGGCCGCGAATCGCGCCGGGTCGCCATTGGCGTTCAGCACGATGGCCGGCACCTGCGGCCGGAGGCGGTCGAGCAGGTGGTCCAGCAGCGGACGGCCGCCGACGGTCCGTAGCGGCTTGTCGCCGCCGCCCATCCGGCGGGCGAGGCCGCCGGCGAGCACGACGGCGAGCGTGTCACTCCGCATCGGCACCTGCCTGCTGCGCCTCGGCGCTGTTCTTGCGCCAGTGCCTGGCACTTTCCTCCGGCACATAGGCGAGGTCGGCGTCGAAGACGATGCGCTGCTCGCCGGCCAGCGCCACGAAGCGCTTGCCCTTGCAGCGGCCGATCAGCGTCAGGTTCGCCTCCCGCGCAAGCTCGACGCCCCAGGCGGTGAAGCCGGAGCGCGAGACCAGGATGGGGATGCCCATGCGGACGGTCTTGATGACCATCTCCGAGGTGAGCCGCCCGGTGGTGTAGAAGATCTTGTCGTCCGGCGCCTCATGCTCCCGGAACATCCAGCCGGCGATCTTGTCCACCGCGTTGTGGCGGCCGACATCCTCCATGTAGACGATCGGCTCGTCTTGCCGGCACAGCGCGCAGCCATGGATCGCGCCGGCCTCCAGGTAGAGGCTTGGCAGGGTGTTGATGCGGTGCAGCAGGCGATACAGCCAACTCGTCCGCAACTGCGCCGAAGGCGCCAGGCGCACGGACGAAAAATCCTCCATCAGGTCGCCGAAGGCGGTGCCCTGGGCGCAGCCGGAGGTCAGCGTCTTCTTCTTCAGCTTCGCCTCGAAATCCGTCTGCCGTTCCGTGCGGACGACGACGACGCCGAGATCCTCGTCGTAGTCCACGGCGATGACGCGGTCGTCGCGCTTCAGCATGCCCTGGTTCAGCAGGTAGCCGAGGGCGAGGTCCTCCGGGCGGTCGAGGATCGTCATCATCGTCACGATCTCCTGCCCGTTCAGGTAGAGCGTCAGGGGCCGCTCGACGGTGACGGCGGTCTCGATGCGCGCGCCCGTATGGTCGAGGCCGGCGACGCGGCGGGTCAGGCGGGGATCGGTGGGGTCGGGCTGCACGCGCAGCGACGGCGTGTTCATGGCGCCCGAAGGGTGGGGCGCCGGTGGCCTGCCCGCAAGCGCTGCAGCCGCCGCGCCCACCTCACCCGAGAGGGTGAGAACATCCGTTCCTGCTCAACCCTGCCCCTTGCCGGAGGCGCGGCTGATGTGGCGCCTTTGCCGAGCATGTTTTCCGAAATCGAAACAGTTCCCCCGCGGGCAGACATTCCGCTTCTCGCGCTCGGCCTCTACGAGGCGCTGATGGACGGACAGGGCCTGGTCTCGGCCCTTAAAGGCCTTGCGCAGGCTGTCGGCGCCTCGAGCCATGCGATGCACCTCGTTCGCTACCGGGGCGGGAAGCCGGTCGAGAGCGTCTCGGCCGGGCATGGCGGCGCGGCCGGCGCACCCATGGACGACTATGCCCGCTACTGGGTCCGGCACGACCCGTGGGTGGGGGCCGCCGCACGGCAGCCGCCCGGCGTGCACGACATGGCGCGGCTCGTGCCGCCGGAGGTGCTTCGGCGCAGCCGTATCTGGAACGAGTGGGGGCGCCCGAACGAGGCTGCCTTCCACGCGGTGGGCGCCACCTTGATGCGCGATCCCGGGCATTGGGGCGGCGTGGCCTTCCATCGCCGCGAGACCGAGCCGCCCTTCAGCGAGGCCGAGACCGGCCTGCTGCGGACGCTGTTCCCGCATCTGCGCCGGGCCTTCGCCGCCGAGGCGCAGCTCGCCCCGGCGCGGGCGGCCTCCGGTGCCATGCTGCGCGCCGGGCTGGATGCGCTGCCGGACGGCGTCGCGCTGCTGGATGCCGAGGGGCGGCTGGTCTTCGCGAATGCCGCGCTGCAGGAGATGGCGGCGCAGGCGGACGGGCTGGCCCTCGGCGCCCACGGGCCGGAGACGCCGGATCCCGCTTCCCGGCTCGCGCTGCGCCGCGCGGTGACCGCGGCGCTGGCCGCGGCGCAGGGCCAGCTGGGGCTGCTGCCCTCGGCGGGAAGCCTGTCGCTGCCGCGCCGGTCCGGCGGCGCGCCCTGGATGGTGCGCGCCCTTCCCGTGCTGCCGCGCGGCGAGGCGGAGCTGCTGGACGGCCATCGCGGGGCGATGCTGCTCGTCACCGATGGAGAGAAACGGAGCCGGCCAATGCCGGCGCTGCTCTCGCGGCTTTTCGGCCTGACACCGGCCGAGGCTTCGCTGGCGGCCTCCCTGGCCGCGGGCCGGTCGCTCGACGAGCATGCGAAGCGCCGCGGCGTCTCCCGCGAGACCGCGCGCAGCCAGCTTGCCGCGGTGCGGCGCAAGACCGGCTGCCGCCGGCAGACGGATCTGGTCGCGCTGTTCGCGAGGCTTCCCGGCTGAGACTCGGCGCCGGGAGCGCCCCGTCGCGGCCGGGCAAAAACGACGACACCCGGGACAGGCGCCCCGGGTGTCGGTGCCGAAGCCGCCGCAGGGCGGCGATCAGGCCGTGGCGCGGCGGGCGACCAGCAGGCCGGCCAGGGCAAAGCCGAACAGGCCGATCGCGGCCGGCGTCGGGACCGGGTTCACCGGCTGGGGCGCGGAGCCGAACAGCTTCTGCGACTCGACCGGTTCGCCATTCGCATCCACCGGCGTGTAGAGGATGCCGCCACCGCCGGCGAAGGTGTCGTCATCGTTCAGCGCCGTGATCATGGCCTGCAGCGTCTGGTTGCTGCTGGTGAAGGTCATGGTCGGGTAGATCGTCTGCCAGATCGCGGCCTGGAACGCCGCCGACACGGCGGCCGCGTCCACCGGCGAGCCCGCCAGCGCATCGTTGCCGTCCGCCACCAAGCCATTGACCCGCGAGATCTGGTCGCTGGAAAGCGCGTTCGGCGGCGTGTCGCCGTCGTTGGTCAGATCGCCGGTTTCGTAGATCTGGCCCGGCAGCGGGAACACGCCGGGGCTGACCGAATTGAAGATGTCCACGCACCACAGGAACAGTTCCTGCAGCGTCGTCGTGGTCAGGACGTATCGGCCGGCGCGCGTCACGCGCTCATCGGCCTGGCCATCATTGATGATGATCTGCCGGTCGCCGTCGCTGAAGCCGATCTTCCTCGCCGTGATCGTCGAGGCGGACGCCGGCAACGCCAGCGCGAGTGCCATCAGCGAAACGCCAGCCATTGCTGCAACGCGGTACATTTTTGCACCTCACCCCACAACCACTTACCGTATACTACAATGTGCCGGCAGGGTGCAGGAACCTCTGGTTGCAAGATTCCGTGATCGAACACACGGTCCGGTCGCAATATTCGTTTCGACGCTGGCGCTTCGTCAGGATCGGAAGCGGTCCGTCAGCCCCGCCACCTGCATGAGCGCCGCCGCGCCCCAGCCCCATGCGCCGTTCACCAAAGCGAGCCGAAGCCAGTTCGGCAGGTAGACCACGGTCCAGAAGGGAAGCCCTCGCTCGCCATAATAGGGTGCGAAGCCGAATCCCGTGCAGACGAAGGCGCCGAAAAGGAATCCGGTGAGCAGGGCGGGGGGGCGCAGCAGGCGCAGCGTCGCCGCCAGCAGCACCCCCCAGCTCCCGCCCCAGAAGGCCAGGTTCAGCACTTCCGGGAAGCCGAGCGGCGCCGAGAGGCGGAGGTTGAAGCCCGGCGAGAGGGGCCTGAATCCGTCCGCCGCCCCGAACACGGCCTGCAGCCAGCGGAAGTTGTGATAGAGAATGAAGTTCGTGCCTTCGTGGAACAACGGCACGGCTGCCGCACCGGCCAGGAACCCGACGACGATGACGCGCCACATGGCGGGCGCGTGGTCAGCGGGGCAGGTGGGCGGCGGGGAAGCGCCGCCGGGCCCACAACAATCCCATCGCGCCGACGGCGAGCACCGGCAGCGTGCCCGGCGCCGGGACCGCGACCCGGTTCAGGATCACGTCGTCCAGGACCAGCTCCGTCGCGATGCCCTGCCCGATCTGCACATGGCCCCAGTTGGTGAAGCCGATGGTGGTCGTTGCGGCGTCGGCCTGGAAGTGCACGTAGTAGCGGCGATTGCCCGCGACCGCTTCCAGGAACAGCGACTGGCTGCCGATGGTCAGGCCGAACACGCCGCTCGGCATGGTCGGCGGTCCTTCCCCCGTGGTCCAGAAGTCGAGCAGGTAGGCGTCGCCCGCAGTCAGGGTCACGGTCTGCGACAGCGTCACCTGGCCCTGGTTCTGCGGCACCGTGTTGGTGAAGGCGACCGGGCCGGGAAAGCTCACCACGCCGTTCGGCCCGAAGCTCGGCGGCTGCGATGGCTGGGTGATCCAGTTGCCGAAATAGACGCAGTTCGCACCATCCGCGCAGGGGAAGGCGCCGTTGGGATAGGGGCCCCACCAGCCATAGGCGCCCGACGGGTAGGCGGCGTTCCAGGAGGGAATGGAAACGCCCGGCCCGCCGACATTGGCGCCGGTGTAGGGTCCGTTGCCCGTCCACATGCGGTTTCCCGATGCGCCGACCTCGAAGCTGCCATTGGCGATGAGGTTCCCGGCATGGCTGCCGAGAACGGCCGTGCCGTAGGACACCGACTGGATCGCCGCCGCCGCGGGGCCACCACCAAGCAGCGCCACGGCGAGCGCGGCGCGGTGGACGAAGCTGGACGCAAGCATGACGGCGACGCCCCCTGCGTCAGGGCCGGCCGGATGGCGCACCGGCTTCGACCCTGTCGGCTGCCCTCAGCCTAACAGCAGTTTCGTTGCGCAGGGAAGCAGGACCGAGAGCTCCGTCAGCGCGGCCTGTGCTCCGCCACCAGGTCGCCAGGACGCATCAGGTCATGCGTCAGCCGGACGGTGTTGTTCATGTAGAACTCGTCGCGCGGGAAGACATCGGTCAGCGAGGCCTCCGGCCGCAGGTTGCCCGGCGCCCATCGCAGCGGCGCCCGCGCGAAAAGCTGGCGATAGTCGCCGAAGCCGGGATTGCCGCGCGCAAGATGCGCCGTCACCTCGGGCGATGCGAAGCGCGCGGCCAGCGCCTCGGCGTCGTAGGGGATCGGGCTGTCGGAGCCGATCAGCACCGAGACCGGCATCAGCAGCAGGGTGTGGGGGAAGACGGCGGCGAAGGTCTCCACCGTGCGGCGCGTCGGACCCCACTGCACATAGATCCCGCCAGGCGCGAGGCGACGGCGCACGGATTGCAGGAACTCCTCCGAGTAGAGCAGGCCGGAATGCGAGCCTTCCGGCAGGATCGCGTCGGCCTGGATGATGTCATAGAGCTCGTCGCCCTTGGACAGCGCCCGGCGGCCGTCGCCGTATTCCAGGCGCCAGCGCGGGTTGCGGAACATCTCGGCGATCGGGCCCTGCGGGTGGCGTTGCGCCAGCTCCTCGAGCGTGGTGATCACGGGCCCGACCAGCTCGATCGCGCGGATCTCCCGCGTGATCGGGGAAACGCCGGCCGCCCAGGGCGTGCCGCCCGAGCCGATGCCGACCGCCAGCACGCGCTGCGGATCGGGGTGCATCAGCGGTCCGACCGCGCCGAGGAACTGGTGGATCGGCAGGAAGGGGATGCGGCCCTGGCTGAAGCCCTGGATGAAGAAGGGGCCGTGCGGCTCGGTCGGGCTCGTCGCGTCGTCGCGGAAGAAGGCGACGCCGGAGCGGTCCTCGGCCCAGGCTGTGCGCTGGCTCGGCTTCTCGGCATGCAGCCGCGACCAGAGCGCGGCATTGCCGGGCAGCACCATCAGCGCCAGGGCGCAGCAGGCGGCCAGCGCCACCTCTGGCCCGCGCCGCCAGCCGGCCTTCCACAGCCAGCCAAGCACCAGCAGCAGCGACAGCACCGCCAGCAGCTGCAGCGTGCCGGCCGTGCCGAGGAAGTGGAAGGTGACGAGCCCCGTGCCGATGGAGCCCGCGGCATTGCCGAGGATGTTCGCCAGCTGCACCCAGCCGACCCGCGCGCCCACGCTCGCCAGATCCTGCTGCACGGCGCGCTGCACGAAGGGGAAAGTCATGCCGATGACGAAGCTCGGCGGCCCCACCACCAGCACGATCAGCAGCACCGTCGTCAGCAGCCCCTCGCCGCGCAGGCGCTGGATGTCGGCATTCACGGCGCTGTTGATCGGCCAGTGCGGCAGCGCCCAGTAGAGGGCGAGGATCAGCGCGGCGCCGAGCACGAAGCCGCCGGCCTGGGTGATGAAGAAGGCGGGACGAGGATCCTTCATGCGGCGCACCATCCGCGCCGCTACGGCCATGCCCGCGCCATCCGCCAGCAGGAACACGCCGAGCACGGTGGGGAAAAGATAGGCGTGGTACTGGCCGACCTGACCCATCAGGCGGACCCAGACGATCTCCAGCGCGACGATGACGTAGCCCGAGAGGAAGACCAGCAGGCACCAGAGCCGCAGGCTGCCGAAGGGCTCGCTCTGCGCGGCCGCGGCCGCGGCGGCGGCGCGCGGCGCCGGGCGCGCAGTGGCCTCGGCGCGCCGGAGCGCCGGCAGCAGCGTCAGAGCCAGCACGGCCGCGAAGAGGTCGAGCCCGGCGGCGAGCACCAGCGCGCCGACGAAGCCGAGATTGCCCACCAGCATCCAGCCGCCGAGCAGCGCGCCGAGGCCCGCGCCCAGCGTGTTGAGGCCGTAGAGCGTGCCGATCCGCTCGGCCACCGTGTCGAGATTGGTGGCGATGGCGCGCGCCAGCAGCGGCAGGGAGGCGCCCATGAGCGTCGTCGGCAGCACCAGTCCGGCGAAGCACAGCGCGAAGACCGCCACCGGGCTGTCCACCACGCCGGCCAGGTCGGTGGCGAGGAAGTCGTAAAGGAAGAACTTCGAGACCAGGGCGAAGACCGCCACCCCGGCCTCGGCAAGGGCGAAGCCAACCAGCGCCTGCGCCGCGGTGAAGCGGTCCGCGATCTTCGCGCCGAGGATGGAACCGAGGCCGAGCCCGGCCAGGAAGGCGCCCACGACCAGCGCCGCGGAGACCGTGTCGGACCCGGCGAAGATGCCGAGCATGCGTTGCCAGACGATCTGGCAGAGCAGGGCCGCGAAGCCCGAGCAGAAGAATGCGACCGCCAGACGCGGCATGACCCGTCCCCCCACGCCGGCCGCGCCGACCGATCGTGTCCCATTGCCCCCTTATGGCGGCAGGATTGCGGCAGCTTCACGTGACGTAAAGGGGGGCATCACGATTTCGGGAGTCGTCCGGCCCGATTGTGGCGGCTTGGCCTCTTGCCCCCGGCGCGCGCGCCGCGCAGCCTCCCGACCTCATCGCAGGCATCATCGCGGAAGGAAGCGGACGGGTGAACGGCGCGGAAAGTCTGGTCCATACGCTGCTGGCATCGGGGGTGGACGTCTGCTTCGCCAACCCCGGCACCAGCGAGATGCATTTCGTCGCGGCGCTGGACCGCATCCCGGGGATGCGCTGCGTGCTCGGCCTGCAGGAGAACGTCGTCACCGGCATGGCCGACGGCTACTGGCGGATGGCCCGCAAGCCGGCGGCGACGCTGCTGCATTGCGGCCCGGGCCTCGCGAATGGCCTCGCCAACCTGCACAACGCACGCCGCGCGCGCGCCGGCATCGTGAACTGCGTGGGCGACCAGGCGACCTACCATCGCCCGCTGGACGCGCAGCTCACCGCGGACACCGAGGGCTTCGCCCGCGCCGTCTCGGCCTGGACCCGCACGGTGGCCCGCGCCGAGGATGTGGGGCGGGACGCCGCGGTGGCGGTGCAGGCCGCGCGCACCTCGCCCGGCCAGATCGCGACCCTCATCCTGCCGTCGGACACCTGCTGGGACGACGCCCCCGGCGGCCCGGCCGCGGCGCTGCCGGTTCCCGCCGCGCCGCAGGCCGACCCGCATGCCGTGCGCAACGCCGCCAAGGCGCTGCGGGAGCGGAAGAACGTGCTGATCCTGCTCGGCGGCCTGGCGCTGACGGGGGAAGCCCAGAAGCTCGCCTGGCGCGTCGCGCAGGCGACTGGCGCGACGGTGCTGGCGGAGATGTCGAACGGCCGGACCGAGCGCGGCCGTGGCCGCCTTCCGCTGGAGCGCGTGCCCTATCCGGTGGACATGGCGGTGGAGGCGCTGAAGACCTTCACCACCATCATCCTGGTCAACAGCAAGGCGCCGGTCGGCTTCTTCGCCTATCCGGGCAAGCCCTCCCGCCACCACCGGGAGGATGCCGACATCCTGCTGCTGACGCGCTACGAGGCCGACCCGATCCAGGCGCTGACGGCGCTGGCGGAGGAGCTGCGCGCGCCCGCCGTGGACCTGCCCGATCCCGGCCCGCGCCCGGAACCCGCCCGCGGCGTGCCGACGCCGGAGGGCCTGGCGCGGACGCTCGCCGCGCTGATGCCGGAGGATGCGGTGGTGGCGGACGAATCCGTCTCCTTCGGCCGCGGCTTCTTCAAGGAGACGCATTGCGCGCCGAAGCACGATTGGCTGCAGATCACCGGCGGCGCGATCGGCTGCGGCATCCCGCTGGCGACCGGCGCCGCGGTGGGCGCGCCGGGGCGGCGGGTGGTGAACCTGCAGGCCGACGGGTCCGGCATGTACACGCTGCAGGGCCTCTGGACCCAGGCGCGCGAGAAGCTGCCCGTGACCACCATCGTGCTGTCCAACCGCAAATACGCGATCCTGCTCGGCGAGTATCGCGGCGTCGGTGCCAATCCGGGGCGGACGGCGATGGACATGATGGACCTCGGCAATCCGGACCTCGACTGGGTGAAGCTGGCGAACGGCATGGGCGTGGAGGCGGCGAAAACCGCGACGCTCGAAGGCTGCGGCGACCTGATGAAGCAGTCCTTCGCCAAGGACGGGCCCTTCCTGATCGAGCTCGAGATCTGAGGCGGCCCGATGACCGGAGGGGCGTCAGCCCCGGAGGTCTGAATCGGCCCGCCCAACATGCAAGGCGGCCCGATGACCGTAGGGGCGTCAGCCCCGAAGGTCTGAATCGGCCCGCCCAACATGCAGGCCGCCGCCGCGCGTCGCCACGTCGGCGCGCGGCGGCAGGGCGGCGCGGTTTCAACCGCGCGGCCGCTGCACTAGATGGGTGGCCATGCAGACCAGCTTCGCCCCGGACCGCCTCCGCGACCCGGACCTCGCCGAGAGCAACCGGATCCTCCGCACCTGCGTCCATTGCGGCTTCTGCACGGCCACCTGCCCGACCTTCGTGCTGCTGGGCGACGAGCTGGATAGCCCGCGCGGGCGGATCTACCTGATCAAGGACATGCTGGAGAACGACCGCCCGGCGACGGCCGAGGTGGTGAAGCATGTGGATCGCTGCCTCTCCTGCCTGTCCTGCATGACCACCTGCCCCTCGGGCGTGCACTACATGCACCTGGTGGACCATGCGCGGCGCCACATCGAGGAGACCTATGAGCGCCCGAAGGCCGAGCGTGCGCTGCGGAAGCTGCTGTCCTTCCTGCTGCCCTATCCCTGGCGCTTCCGCCTGGCGCTGCTCGGCAGCCCGCTGGCCCGGCCGCTGGCGCGGCTGATCCCGGGCGGGTCGCAGGCCGCGGAGCGGCTGCGCGCGATGCTGAAGCTCGCGCCGACCGCCGTGCCCTCGCCGAGCCCGGTGGAGAAGCCCGGCGTGCATCGCGCGGAGGGGGCACGGCGCGGACGCGTCGCGCTGCTGACCGGCTGCGCGCAGCAGGTGCTCGCGCCCTCCATCAACGAGGCGACGATCCGGCTGCTGACGCGCATGGGCCTGGATGTGGTGGTGACGAAGGAACAGGGCTGCTGCGGCGCGCTCGACCACCACATGGGCCACCATGATCCGGCGATGCGGCTCGCCCGCGCCAATATCGAGGCATGGCATGCGGAGATGGCGGGCGAGGGGCTGGACGCCATCGTGATCAACGCTTCGGGCTGCGGCACCACGGTGAAGGACTACGGATTCATGTTCCGCGCCGAGGGCGAGGCGATCGCGGCGCAGGCCGAGGCTGTCTCGAAGCGGGCGATGGACGTCTCGGAGGTGCTGCTGAAGTTCGGCTATGCGCCGTCTCGCGAGGTGCCGGGGCTGACGGTCGCCTATCACGCGGCCTGCAGCCTGCAGCACGGCCAGAAGATCACGGCGGCGCCGAAGGATTTGCTGAAGCGAGCCGGCTTCGCGGTGAAGGAGCCGGCGGAGGCGCATCTCTGCTGCGGCTCGGCCGGCACCTACAACCTGCTGCAGCCGGAGATCAGCGGGAAGCTGCGGGCGCGCAAGCTGGAGAACCTGGACCGGACGCGGGCGGACCTGGTCGCCAGCGGCAATATCGGCTGCATCACCCAGCTCGGCGGGGATCGGCTGCCCGTGGTGCACACGGTGGAACTGCTGGACTGGATGGCCGGCGGGCCGGAGCCGGCGCAGGTCGCCGCTGCACGTCGGGCGCGGCAGGCGGCGTGACCGCTCCCGCGCTCGGCACTTGCCCCCGGGGGCCGCGATGACGGAGGCTCGCATCATGCGTCGCCTGATCGCCTTGCCGCTGTTGCTGTTGCCGACCCTCGCCCTGGCGCAGGGTGTGCCGCCGGCTTCCCCCGCGCCGGCCGCGCGCCCCGATCCCGCCGCCGCGCGCAAGGCCGAGCTCGACCGGCTGTTCGAGGCGCTGAAGGATGCGCCGGATGCGAGCGGCGCGCAGCTGGTGGAGGCGCGCATCCGCGGCCTCTGGGCGCGCCAGGTCTCGCCGGCCGCGGCGCTGCTGATGCGGCGCGGCCTGCGCAACATGCAGGGCAATGCGCCGGACGAGGCGCTGGAGGATTTCGACGCCGCGCTGGTGCTGGAGCCCGATGCGCCCGACCTCTGGCTGATGCGATCCCAGGCGCTGGCAGCGCTTGGCGACCGTCGCGCCGCGGCGCGCGACATCCAGCAGGCGCTGGTGCTGGAACCGCGGCACTTCATCGCGCTGGTGCAGCTTTCACAGGTGCAGGACGAGGCCGGCGACGCCGCCGGCGCGCTGCGCAGCTTCGATGCGGCGCTGGCGCTGCATCCGCGCATGGCCGGCGGCGAGGATCGCCGGCGCGAGCTGCAGCGCAAGGCGGAGGGCGACGCGCTGTAGGCGCGGTGGATTTCGGCGGGCCGATTCAGACCTTCGGGCCTTGCGGCCCTTCGGTCATCGGGCCGCCTAGCGCTCGGCCTTGCGCCGGGCATCCTCGGCGGCGCGCCAGCGGGGGCGCGGCGTGGGGCGCCCTGTGGCGGGCCAGCCCTCCCGCTGGCGCGCCCGGTCGCCGTCGGTCTCCTCGGTCTGGTCGTGGAACAGCAGCTGCGAGGTCGGGTAGGGCAGGTCCACGCCAGCCCTGACGAGTCCGAGCTTCACCTGCTCGATCGCGAGGTCCAGCGCATCCAGCGCGTCGCGCCGGCGCGGCGGATGGATCCAGAAGCGCGCGAGCATCTCGACGCCCGAGGCGCCGAGCCCCGTGACCAGCGCATCGGGGGCGGGCTCGGCCAGCACGCCCTCGGTGCCGCGCAGGCTCTGCACGATGACACGGCGGGCGAGCGCGATGTCGTCGCCATTGCCGATGGTCAGCGTGAAGGAGAGGCGGCGCGTCTCATGCGCGGTGATCACCTGGATCGTGTCGGTGAACAGCGTGGCGTTGGGGATGAGGATGCGGCGGTTGTCGTAGGTGCGCAGCACCGTCGCGCGCACCCAGATGTCCTCCACCGTGCCCTCGTCGGCCTTCACGCGGATCTGGTCGCCGATGCGGAAGGGACGGGTGAGAAGGATCAGGATGCCGGCGAGCAGGTTCTGCAGCACGTCGCGGAAGGCGAAGCCGATGGCGACGCCGCCGATGCCGAGCAGGTTGAACAGGTCGGCCGCCGAGACGGACGGAAAGGCCACCGCTGCGGCGACGAGGAAGGCGAGCAGCGTGAAGGTTCCGCCGGCGATGCGCCCGAGCACGGCCGCGGATTCCGCCGAGGTCTCGCGCAGCGCCGCCGCGTGGCGGACGCCTGAGCGCACCCCGCGGGCGAGAAGCAGCAGGACCAGGAAGACGAAAACGCCGATGACGAGGCCAGGGACCAGGGCGATGGCGGCGCGCGCGAGCGCGTCCAGCCGGTCCACGGCCTCACCGAACATGGGGCGGGCGGGCGGGCGGAACGATCATCCGTCTCTGACGCGTGGGCGGGCGCCGGGTTCGCGCGCCGCCGCAACGCGCGGATGGCCGGGGAGGGGGGTGGGGCGCCAGATCGGGCTCGTTCCACCATATTGGGTGACCGTGATGCCCGAAGCCCCGATGCCATCCGACACCGACAGCCTGCGCTGGCAGGCCGTGCTGGATCGCGACGCCACGCCGGCCTGCGGCCCCTTTCTCTACGCCGTGACGACGCAGGGCGTGTATTGCCGGCCCGGCTGCCCCTCCCGCGCGCCGCTCCGGCGCAACACCCGCTTCTTCGCCGATATCGCCGCGGCGGAGCAGGCCGGGTTCCGCGCCTGCAAGCGCTGCGACCCGAAGGGCGAGCGCGCGGCGCTGCACGCGGAGGCGGTGCGGGCCGCCTGCGCGATGATCGAGGCGGCCGAGACGATGCCGTCCCTGGCCGCGCTGGCAGACCGCGCGGGCTATGCGCGGCACCACTTCCTGCGGCTGTTCCGCGATGTGACCGGCGTCACGCCGCGTTCCTATGCCGAGGGCGTGCGGGCGCGCCGGCTGCAGGCGGCGCTCTCGGCCGGGGACCGTGTGGCGGAGGCGGTGGCCGGCGCCGGCTTCGGCAGCGAATCGCGGGTCTATGAGGACACCTCGCGCCATCTCGGCATGACACCCGGCGCGGCGCGGCGCGGCGGCGCGGGGGAAGTGATCCGCATCGCCCATGCCGAGAGCGCGATGGGCCCGCTGCTGGTCGGCGCGACGGAGAAGGGCGTCTGCTTCATCGGCTTCGCCGAGCCGCCGGAGGCGCTGGAAGGCGACCTGCGCGCGCGCTTCCCGAAGGCGCATGTCGAAGCGGCGGATGACGCGCTGGCGGAAACCGTGCGGCAGGTCGCAGCCTTCATCGCGGAGCCGGCCGCGGCGCTGCGGCTGCCGCTGGACCTCCGCGGCACCGCCTTCCAGCGGCAGGTCTGGGAGGCTCTGCAGCGCATTCCGCTCGGCGAGACACGGACCTATGCGGGGCTGGCGGCGGAGATCGGCAATCCCGCCGCGGTGCGGGCGGTGGCGCGGGCCTGCGCGCGCAATCCGGTCTCGCTGGCCGTGCCCTGCCATCGCGTCGTGGGCGCGGATGGCGACCTCACCGGATACCGGTGGGGTGTGCCGCGGAAGAAGGCGCTGCTGGAGGGCGAGTCCCGGATGCAACGAAAACGGTTGACGCAGTCTCAAAAAATAGAGTAACTCGCGCTCAACCGGGACAGGAGGTCCCCTCGCTTCTTCTCCGAGGACCCCTCCCATGTCCTTCCGCAGCCTGCTTCGCGCCGGTGCCGCCGTGTTCGTCTTCGCCGCGACCGGTGCCCAGGCCTCCTCGCTCACCTGGACCAGCAGCGTCGGCGGTGCGCCGACCGGCGTCGTGCTGGAGAATTTCGACACGCTGGCCGTCAACGGCGCCAGCGCCAGCCAGCCGCTGACGCCCACCGGCATCAAGGTGCAGTTCGCCGGCACGGCCGGGGTGGTGCAGGGCGGGCTCTCGGGTCGCTACGCGCCGCCGAGCCTTTCGGGCGGCAACGGCGCCGGCTTCGGGGCGGGCGGCGGCGACCAGGCGAATGGTGCCAACACGACCCCCTATCTCACGACGGGCTCCCTGACCGGTGGCGCCGCCTCGGCGATGACGCTGATCATGCCCTTCGAGGTCAAGTATTTCGGCCTGCTCTGGGGGTCCGTGGACGCCTACAACACGCTGAGCTTCTTCGACGGCGACACGCTGGTGGGCCGCATCACCGGCGGCCAGGTGGCGACACTGCCGAATGGCGACCAGGGGCCCGGCGGCACGCGCTACGTGAACGTCACCTCGACGACCGCCTTCGACCGCATCGTCGCGACGAGCAATGGCTGGGCCTTCGAGTTCGACAACGTCGCTTTCAACATCGCCCCGCCGCCGGCGCTCGGGGTGCCGGAGCCCGGGACGCTGGCGTTGCTGGGTGCGGGGCTGGTCGGGCTTGGAATGGCGCGCCGGCGGCGCGCCACCGCTTGAGCCCTACTGCTGGCGCGGCGGCGCTGCGGCGGCCGGGGGTGTGGCGGGCGCCGCCGGTTCGGGTGCGGGGCGCGGCGCATCGCCTGGACGCGGCACCAGGCGCTCCCGGCCGATGCTGGGCGCGCCGATGATGGTCCACTCGCCTTCCATCGAGCCGTCCGCGTTCAGCGTGTAGATGCCCATGCCCGGCCGTTGCGCCATGCCATAGGCGACGCCGATGGTCCGGCCGGAGGCGATGCCCACGCCCTCCACGATCTGGTCGCCGATCCGCCAGAGGATGTTGAAGGAGTTGATGCCGACCGTGCGGATCTGCGCGAGCCCCGTATAGGCGGTGCCATCGAGGTTGGTGCCGCTGACGTCATACAGGCCGTCGCGCTGCGCCAGCGCGGGGCTGGCGGAGAGAAGGGCCGCGAGGGCGAGCAGGGCAGGGCGCATCGGCGGAAACTCCAGGGCGGCCGCAAGGAAGGCGCGGCGGCGGGCGCCGTCAACCCGCGGCGGCGGCGTCACTTCACGATGGCGACCCGCAGCGCATTGGTGGTGCCCGCGGTGCCGAAGGGGACGCCCGCGGTCACCACGACCTCATCGCCATGCTTCGCGAAACCTTCCTGCGCGGCGGCGCGGATGGCCTTGGCGACCATGTCGGTCATCGAGTGCAGCTCGGGCGCCATCACCGGGTGCACGCCCCAGATCACCGCCATGCGTCGTGCCGTCTGCTCGCTGGCGGTCAGGCCGAGGATCGGGCAGTCCGGCCGTTCCCGCGCGACCCGAAGCGTGGTGCTGCCGGTGGAGGTGAAGGTGGCGATCGCCTCGGCCTCGATGGTATGGGCCACCTGGCGGGCCGCGGCGGCGATCGCGTCGGCGGAGTTGCGCTGCGGCTCCGGCCGGTTCGCATCGGTCAGGGAGCGCCAGCCCGGATCCTGCTCCACGCGGGCGACGATGCGGTCCATCATGTTGACCGCCTCATAGGGATACTGCCCGGCCGCTGTCTCGGCGGAGAGCATCACCGCATCCGCGCCGTCGAAGACCGCGGTCGCAACGTCCGACGCCTCGGCGCGGGTGGGGGCGGGGGCGCCGATCATGCTCTCCAGCATCTGGGTCGCGACGACCACGGGCTTGCCGGCGGCGCGCGCGGTGCGGACGATGCGCTTCTGCATCAGCGGCACTTCCTCGGGCGGGCATTCCACGCCGAGGTCGCCGCGCGCCACCATCACGCAATCGGCCAGGCGGACGATCTCGTCGAGATTATCGATCGCCTGCGGCTTCTCCATCTTCACCATGATCCAGGCGCGGCCATCGGCGATGGCCTTCGCCTCCGCCACGTCCTCCGGCCGCTGCACGAAGCTGAGGCCGACATACTCGATCCCCTGCTCGAGCACGAAGTCGAGGTCGGCGCGGTCCTTCTCGGTCAGAGCGGGGATGGGCAGCACCACGTCGGGCACGTTCACGCCCTTGCGGTCCGAGAGCGGGCCGCCTGTGACCACCTCCGTCTCCAAGTGGTCCTCGCGCTGGCGCGTCACGCGCAGGCGCAGCTTGCCGTCGTCGAGCAGCAGCGTGGTGCCGATGCCGGCGGCGAGGATGATCTCGGGGTGCGGCAGCTGCACGCGCCGCACGTCGCCCGGCGTCGGCGAGAGATCGAGGCGGAAGGTCTGGCCGGCCTGCAGTTGCACCCGCCCGCCCTGGAAACGGCCGACGCGAAGCTTCGGGCCCTGCACGTCGGCGAGGATGCCGATCGGCCGCTCCATCCGGCGCTCCAGCGCGCGGATGATGGCGATGCGCTCCGCGTGGTCGGCGTGGGAGCCGTGCGAGAAGTTCAGCCGGAAGACATCCGCGCCGGCGCGGAACAGCCGCTCGATCACCTCGGGCGAGGAGGAGGCGGGGCCGAGGGTCGCGATGATCTTGGTGCGGCGCCGGCGGCGCAGCGGCATGCGCTGGGACAGGCGCAGCGGCGCGAGCTCGCGCTTGGGCGGCTCCGGCGGCTCGGCGCCGAGATCGGGCCGGACGCTCTCCGGCGCGACGCCGAGCGCGCGCGCGACCTCGGCCACGCGGTCGTCGGGCACGCGTTTCCACTGGCTGACCGCGGCGGTGGAGATGCCGAGGGCCGTCGCGATGCGGGTCACGGCGCCGCGCTGGGCGAGGAGGGCTTCGAGATGCGGATCGCGCATGCGGCAAGCTTAGCGTTCTGAAGCCTCCAGCGCCAGCACGGCCTGCGAGCTTACTGTTGCTAAGTCGAGTTGTTGCGGCGCTCGCGGGGGATTGAGCCCGCGTCGCGCGGCTGTGTGTGGCCGCGCGGCCACAGGCAGGGTGTTTTGGCCACGGCGAAGGTGCCGCAGGCGTGCAACCGCGTTGGCGGCCGGGGCGCAACCGTATCGCCGCCGGCCCGCGGCAGGGACCAAGGAGAATTCGAGATGCGATTCAGGACGTCACTGATGGCCACCACGCTGCTGGTGCTGCCCGGGCTGGCCAGCGCGCAGGACCTGCTGCCGCGCTTCGGCGGCCCCGGTTCCGGCTTCTACATCGCGGGCGGCGCGGGGGTGAACTGGCTGGAGGACAGCGACCTGACGAGCCAGGGCGGCCTGCGCACCGCGCTCGGCGCGGCGGGGGTCGGGCAGAGCGGCAATGCCGATTTCGACACCGGCTGGGTGGGCGTGCTGAGCCTCGGCTACGCCTTTGGCAACGGGCTCCGGGCCGAGATCGAGGGCAACTACCGCGAGAACAGCATCAACGGCATCAACGGCTTCGCCGGCATCGCGGCGCCCCGGACGCAGAGCGGCGACGTCACGACCTGGGGCGTGATGGCCAATGTGTTCTACGACTTCGACCTCGGCTGGAACCTCGGCGGCGTCGGCATCGTGCCCTATATCGGCGGCGGCATCGGCTATGCCGTGAACGACTGGGACGGCGTGACGATCAGCTCGCCCGCAACCGGCCGGACGCTGCGGCTGGATGGCGACAACGGCAACTTCGCCTGGCAGGCCATGGTCGGCGCCGCCTTCCCGATCGCCTCCGTGCCCGGCCTCGCCTTCACGGCGGAGGGCCGCTACTTCGCCACGCTCTCCGACGACATCGACGCGACCTTCGTCTCGGCGACGGGCGCGACCACCACGCAGCGCGGCGCGGTGGAGGTGGACAACGGCAATTGGAGCGTGCTGGTCGGCCTGCGCTACACCTTCGGCGCCGCGCCGCCGCCGCCGCCCGTCGCCGCACCCGCCCCGGCCGCGGCGCCGGCGCCGGCCCGGACCTACCTGGTGTTCTTCGACTGGGATCGCGCCAACCTGACCGAGCGCGCACGCCAGATCATCGCCGAGGCGGCGCAGGCCTCGACGCGCGTGCAGACCACGCGGATCGAGGTGGCGGGCCATGCCGACCGGTCCGGCACGCCGCAATACAACCAGCGCCTGTCCGAGCGCCGCGCGCAGGCGGTGGCGGCGGAACTTGAGCGCCAGGGCGTGCCGCGTTCGGCGATGGTCATCCAGGCCTTCGGCGAGAGCCGCCCGCTGGTGCCCACCGCCGACGGCGTGCGCGAGCCGCAGAACCGGCGCGTGGAGATCGTCCTGCGCTGACGATGGAGCCGACCGCCGGGGCTGGTTTCCGCCGCCCCGGCGATCAGCGTGCCGCGCCGGGTTCCGCCGACAGGAAGGGCGGGGCGGACACCCAGGCCGCCTGCCCGGTGCGCCCGCGCGCCAGGCCGTAGGCGTAGAGCGCGCGCATGTAGGATTGCTCGAAGGGCGAGGTCAGCACGCCGTCGAACTCCGGGCCGATGAAGGCCAGTTGGAAGCCGACACGGTCCATCTGCGTCGTGTTGTAGATCCGCAGCACGTCGTTGAGGCCGCTGGTGGCGATCATGGTGGAGATCGCGCGGCCGGCGATGCCCATGGTGCGGCGGTCCACCGAGGTCCATTCGGGATCGAGCCGCGCATTGCGGATGACATAGGCCGTGATGGGCAGCACGGGCTGCCGCCGCGCGATGCGCTGGCGCCGGTCGCGTGTCAGCGCCTGCGGATAGAGGAAGGCCTGCGCCACCGCGCCGCCATCCACATGCATCTCCTGGTGGCGCACGCCATCCAGCGTGACGTCGATCATCACCGGGGAGAAGGCGCCGGGGATCGCGGCGGAGGCGAGAAGGATGCGCCGGATCAGCTCCGCGGCCCCCGGGTGGCCGCTGTCGGCGATGG
This sequence comes from Falsiroseomonas bella, assembly GCF_003173615.1. Lineage (GTDB taxonomy): Bacteria > Pseudomonadota > Alphaproteobacteria > Acetobacterales > Acetobacteraceae > Falsiroseomonas > Falsiroseomonas bella. The sequence continues at coordinate 491,908 of NZ_QGNA01000004.1, forward strand.
CGCCGATGTTCCAGATCACCGGCAGCTGCGCATCGAGATTGGTGGTGCCGATCAGCAGCAGCCGGCCTTCGCGGTAGCCGCGGGCGATCTCGGCCAGCATCGTCTCGTTCAGGTAGCGGCCGATGGTACCGAGCAGCGGCGTGTTGTCCGCCAGCGCGTCGTCCCAGATCGCCGATGGCAGCCAGCGCTGCCGCAGGACGTCGGCGGCGGTGATGTTGGTGTAGACCTCGCGCAGCGCGCCGTCATAGGCCGGGCCGAGGAAGGCGAAGGGCGCGGTCAGCGCGCCGGTGCTGACCCCCGTGACGAGGTCGAAGACGGGGCGCGAACCCTGCTCCGACCAGCCCATGAGCAGCCCGGCCCCGAAGGCGCCGTTCTCCCCGCCGCCGGAGACGGCGAGCAGGTTCAGCGGCTGGGTGCGCGCGCCGGGCGCGGCGCCGCGGAATTCCTGGCCATGTGCCAGAACCGCCATGACCTCCCGCTCCAGCGGGCCGACGCCGAGGGTCGGGAAGAAGCGCTCGTTCGGCAGGCCGAGAACGCTCGCCTTCAGTGCCTGGCCGCTGGGCACGGCCGCCATGCGGACCGGCATGGCGCAGCCGGACAGTGCGGCGCCGGCGCCGAGCGCGAGCAGGCGGCGGCGGTGGGTCAGCGGGTTGCCCATCCCAACTCCATGATCAAGCCCATCCGAACTATGCGCCCGATCACGCCGCCGTGCACGTGCACAGCAGGCAGGTCCGGCTCACCCCACCAGCACCGCCCGCACGTCGTTCACGTTGGTCAGGGTCGGGCCGGTCACCAGCAGGTCGCCGAGGGCGCCGAACACACCGTAGCTGTCATGCGCGGCCAGCATCGCCCGGGCATCGAGCCCCGCGGCGCGGGCGCGGGGAAGCGTGTCGGGCGCGCAGACCGCGCCGGCGGCATCCGACTTGCCGTCTATGCCGTCGGTGTCGGCGCAGAGCGCCCAGATGCCGGCATGGCCCTCCAGCGCGAGGGCGAGGCCGAGCAGGCATTCGGTGCTGCGGCCGCCGCGCCCGGATACGCCGGGCGGCAGGGTCACGGTGGTCTCGCCGCCCGAGAGGATGACGCAAGGCGCGGGCAGCGGGTGGCCATGCGCGGCGGCACCGCGGGCGATGCCGGCCAGGACCTTGCCGACCTCCTTCGCCTCGCCTTCCAGGGCATCGCCGAGGATGACGGGGGCGAGACCGAGGGTGCGGGCCTCGGCGGCCATCGCCTCCAGCGCCATCAGTGGCGTCGCGATCATGCGAAGTTCGGCGCGGGCGAGGCGCGGATCGCCGGGCTTCGGCGTCTCCTCCCGCGCGGCGGCGAGATGGGCCACGACGGGTTCGGGCAGCGCCATGCCGTAATGCGCCACCAAGGCGCGCGCCTCTTCGAAGGTGGTGGGGTCGGCGACGGTCGGACCGCTGGCGATTACCGCCGGGTCGTCGCCGGGAACGTCGCTGATCGCGAGCGTCACGACGCGCGCCGGATGCGCCGCCGTCGCGAGCCGGCCGCCGGAGAAGGCCGAGAGGTGCTTGCGGATGCAGTTCATCTCGCCGATCGCCGCGCCGGACCGCAGCAGCTCGCGGTTCACCGCGACCAGGTCGTCCAGCGTCAGGCCGGGGGCGGGCAGGGTGGAGAGCGCCGAGCCGCCGCCGGAGACGAGGAACAGCACCAGGTCGCGCTCGGAAAGGCCCTGGACGGCGGCGAGCATCTCGGCCGCGGCTGCCGCACCCGGCGCATCGGGGACGGGGTGGCTGGCGAAGCGGAGCGCGATGCGGCGATGCGGCGGCGGGGCGGGCAGGTCCGCGCCATGGGTGGTGACGACGACGCCCGAAAGCGGCACGGCCGCCCAGGCGGCCTCCACCGCCGCGGCCATCTTCGCCGCCGCCTTGCCGCAGCCCACCACCACGACGCGGCCATCCCGCGGCGGATCGGGCAGGTGCGGCGCGAGGCAGGTCAGCGGGTCGGCGGCGGCGAGCGCGGCGTCGAACAGCTTGCGCAGGGCGGCGCGGGCGGTGGCATCGGTCCAGGCCATCCCGGCACTATGGCGAAGCCGGCCGCGATGGGCCATCTACCGGCCCAGGAGGACCACCCCATGCCCGTGCCCGAGATGGACAAGCAGACCCAGACCGAATTGGAGGCCGCGGCCTTCCGGCGCCTGGTGGAGCATCTGCGCGAGCGGACCGATGTGCAGAACATCGACCTGATGAACATGGCCGGCTTCTGCCGGAACTGCCTGTCCAAGTGGTACCGCGCTGCGGCGGAGGAGAAGGGCATTCCACTCTCCGACCCCGATGCGCGGGAGATCGTCTATGGCATGCCCTACAAGGAATGGCAGGCGAAATACCAGACGGAAGCCAGCGCCGAGCAGAAGGCGAAGTTCGCCGCCGCGAATCCCGGCCACTGACCCGGGGGCTTGAGCGTGGCTGCCAAGCGTGCGACCACCCGCGCCCTTCGCACAGGGGAGCAGCGGGTGAGCGAGACGGCCGAACAGGACTCCGAAGTCGGCGGCATCGCCGCCGATCGCCTGCGCTCCATCGTTGAGCGGATCGAGCGGCTGGAGGAGGAGCGCAAGGCGCTCGCCGGCGACATCAAGGACATCTATGCCGAGGCGAAGTCGGCCGGCTTCGACGTGAAGGTGATCCGCCAGATCATCTCCATCCGCAAGAAGGAGCCGGCCGAGGTGGAGGAGCAGGAGACGCTGCTCGACCTCTATCGCCGCGCGCTCGGCATGTGATGGCGCGGGAGCGGGTCGCCGAGTATCCGCGCCCGCCGCGGCTGGAGCGCAGCACGCGGCGCGTGCGCGTGGTGCTCGGCGGCGCGACGATCGTGGACAGCACGGCGTGCTGGCGCGTGCTCGAGACCTTCCATCCGCCGACCTGGTACATCCCGCGCGACGCCTTCGTGCCGGGCTCGCTGCGTGACGCGCCGGGGCGGAGCTTCTGCGAGTGGAAGGGCGAGGCGGAGTATCTCGACCTGATCGGCGGCGGCGTGACCGCCCCGCGCGCGGGCTGGTCCTATCCGGCGCCGACGCCGGCCTTCGCGCCGATCGCGGGGCATGTCGCGCTCTATGCCGGCAAGGTGGATGCCTGCTTCGTGGACGAGGAGCGGGTGACGCCGCAGCCCGGCGGCTTCTATGGCGGATGGATCACCGTGGATGTCGAAGGGCCGTTCAAGGGCGTGCCCGGCACCGCGGGCTGGTAGCGGCGCGCACACACAGGAGAGACGCGATGTTCTACGAGGCCGGAGGGCACCGCGCCGCGGGCCTGCCGCATGACCCGCTGAAGGCGATCGTCGCGCCGCGGCCGATCGGCTGGTTGTCCACGCTGGACGCGCAGGGGCGGCCGAACCTCGCGCCCTACAGCTTCTTCAACATGATCCAGACCGCGCCGCCGATCGTGGTCTTCGGCAGCGACGGGCTGAAGCATTCCGCTGCGAATGCGATCGCGACGGGTGAGTTCGTGTTCAACCTGGTCACGCGCGACCTGTTCGACGCGATGAACGCGTCCTCCGAGGCGCTGGAGGCGGGGCACAGCGAATTCGACTTCGCGGGGCTGGAGACGGCGCCCTGCCGGCTGGTGAAGCCGCCGCGCGTCGCGGCGAGCCCGGCCTCGCTGGAATGCCGCGTGCTGCAGCATGGCGCGCTGCGCGACCTGGAGGGGCGCGAGACGGGCGGCGTCTTCGTGATCGGCCAGGTGGTCGGCATCCACATCGCCGATTCCGCGCTGAAGGACGGGCGCTTCGACATGGTGGCGGCCGGCACCGTCGCGCGCTGCGGCTATCGCGACTACACGCAGGTCACGGCGCTGTTCTCCGCGTTGCGCCCCACGGATCGCGGCCAATATGTGGCGGGGCAGCGCGACCTGTAGCAGCGGGAAGGGCATGGTGCATGCGGATCGCCGTCTTCTCCACCAAGCCCTATGACTGCCGCTTCCTGGAGGCAGCGAATTCCGGGGGGCACGCATTCGTCTGGATCGAGGCACGGCTGGGGGAAGCGACGGCGCGGCTCGCCGAGGGCTGCGAGGCCGCCTGCCTCTTCGTGAACGACCGCGCCGATGCGGCGGCGCTGGAGGCGCTGGCGCGCGGCGGTGTGCGGCTGCTGGCGCTGCGCTCGGCGGGATTCAACCATGTGGACCTTGCGGCGGCGAAGCGGCTCGGCATCGCGGTGGGGCGCGTGCCGGCCTATTCGCCGGAGGCGGTGGCGGAGCACACAGCGGCGCTGATCCTGACGCTGAACCGCAAGACGCACCGCGCCTGGAACCGCGTGCGCGAGGGCAATTTCGCGCTCGACGGGCTGCTGGGCTTCGACCTGCGCGGCAGGACGGTGGGCATTGTCGGGACGGGGCAGATCGGCGCGGCCTTCGCGCGGATCATGGCGGGCTTCGGCTGCCGGCTGCTGGGCCATGACCCGCAGGAGAATCCGGATTGCCTGGCGGTGGGCATGCGCTACGTGCCGCTCGATGAGTTGCTGCGCGAGGCCGACATCGTCAGCCTGCATTGCCCGCTGGTGCCGGCGACGCGCCACCTGATCAACGCCCGGAGCCTCGCGCTGATGAAGCCGGGTGCCATGCTGGTGAACACCAGCCGCGGCGCGATCCTGGATACCGGCGCGGTGATCGGCGCCCTGAAATCGGGGCGCCTCGGCCATCTCGCCCTCGATGTCTACGAGGAAGAGGAAAAGCTCTTCTTCGAGGATCTTTCGGGCACGGTGATCGAGGACGACGTCTTCGCGCGGCTGCTGACCTTCCCGAACGTGCTGATCACCGGCCATCAGGCCTTCTTCACCGAGGAGGCGATGCGCGCCATCGCCGAGACGACGATGGCCAATGTCGCGGCCTTCGCGGCGACGGGCACGCCGCGGCATCCGGTGGGCTGAGCGCCTCACACGAGGCTTGGCGCAGGATGTCCGGCGCTTGAGAAGCCCTGGACCGATGCGCGATGATCGCCAACTCTGCGGGAAAGGCTCGACGCGGCGCGGACGGCGCCGGCCGGAAGGGAGAAAGCGACATGGCGATGGGGCTCGTCTGCCGGGCCGCGGTGAAGCGTGCGCGGCTGGTCGCGGCGGTTGCTCTTGCGGCGGCCCTGTGCATGGCCGAGGCACGGGCGCAGACCGCGATGCTGCTCGACGCCTCCGATCCCGAGCGCATAGCGCAGCTGATGCAGTCGCGCGGCTTCCAGGCCGAGGTTGCGCGTGACGGTCGCGGCGATCCGCTGATCCGCTCGGCCGCCGAGGGCATCGGCTTCGTGATCCAGTTCTTCGGCTGCCGCGAGAACGCGAATTGCCGGTCCATCCAGTACGCCGTGTCGTTCCGCATGGGGAAGCCGCCGACGCTGGAGGCGATCAACCAGTTCAACCAGACGCGGACGCTGGGGGAGGCATCGCTGACCGAAGCCGGCCTGCCGCGGCTGACCTATTTCATGACGCTGGAAGGCGGCGTGAGCGAGGCGAACTTCCTCTACGCCTTCCAGCTCTGGCGCAGCGTGCTCCGCGCCTTCGTCGAGCATATCGGCTTCCGCGCATGATCGCTGCGCGGGCGCTCAGCCGCGCCCGTGCAGCGCATCCACCTCCGCCGCATGCGTGTCCAGCACCACGCGCCGCTTCACCTTCATGGTCGGCGTCAGCATGCCGTTCTCCACGGTGAAGGCCGGCACGGTCGTGGTCCTGCGGATGCGCTCGATGGAGGACAGCTTCGCGTTCACCCGCGCCACCGCCTCGGCGACCCTCTCGGCCATGCCGTCGGCGGGGACGACCAGGGCGACGATCGCCGGCTGGCCTTCGCCGGCGACGACGGCCTGGGCGATCTCGGGCTCGGCCATCAGCAGGCCCTCGAGCTTGGCGGGGCTGACCATGTCGCCGCCGAGCGTCTTGATGAAGTCGCGCTTGCGGTCGGTGATGCGGATGCGCCCGTCCACCATCTCGGCCACGTCGCCGGTGTGCAGCCACCCGTCCTGGATCGCCTTGGCGGTCGCCTCGGGCTGATTCCAGTAGCCGTCCATCACGAGGTCGCCGCGCACGCAGAGCTCGCCGTCCTCCGCGATGCGCGCCTCCACGCCGGGCAGCGGCGGCCCGACCGTGCTGCGGACATTGTCCCAGGGAAGGTTCACGCTGATGACGGGGCCGGCCTCGGTCTGGCCGTAGCCCTGGATCACCGGCAGGCCGAGCGCGAGGAAGAAGCCCGAGAGGTCGGGATCGAGCCTGGCCCCGCCCGAGACAAGCGCCAGCATCCGCCCGCCGAAGCGCTGTCGGACCTTCTCGCGCACCAGCTTCTCCAGCAGCGCATCCTGCAGCCGGTCGAACAGGCCGAGCGGCGGGCCGTCCATCTTGCGCAGGCCGAGTGCCACGGCGCGGTGGAAGAGCTTCTCCTTGAAGCCGCCCTCCTTCTCGACGCCGGCGAGGATGCGGGCGCGCAGCACCTCGAACAGGCGGGGCACGGCGGTGACGATGGCGGGACGGATCTCCTGGAACTCATGCGCCAGGCGGTCGGCGCCGCGGGAATAGACGACCTCGACGCCGAGGGAGGGCAGCAGGAAGCCGCCCACGGTGTGCTCGTAGCTGTGCGAGAGCGGCAGGAAGGAGAGGTAGCACTCGCCTTCCAGCTGCAGGCGGTCGGCGAGCCGCGCGACGCCGTCGCGGTTGGACAGCATGGCCCGGTGGGGCAGCATCACCCCCTTGGGCGCGCCGCCGGTGCCGGAGGTGTAGATGAGGCAGGCGAGGCGGCCGGCCGGGATCTGCTCGACCTCTGCGCGCAGCATGGCCAGGTCGCCCCGGGCCGCTTCCAGCTCGGCCCAGGCAACCGGGGCGGGGCCGGCGGGGAGCCTCGCCTCCTCCATCGTGACGAGAAGGTCCAGCCCGCCCGTCGTCGCGGCGGCCTCCGCCACCCGCCGGGCCAGCGCCGCGGCGGAGACGATCGCCGCTTTTGCACCGGAATCGCGCAGGATATGGGCGTGGTCGGCCGCCGTGTTGGTGGTGTAGGTCGGCACCGTGACCGCGCCGATGGCCATGATGGCGGTGTCGGCGATCACGAATTCCGGCCGGTTCTCGCTGACCAGCAGCACCCGGTCGCCCGGCGCGACACCGCGGGCGCGCAGCCCGGCGGCCACGGCCGCGACCCGGTGGGCGAATTCCGCCCAGCTCACCCGGTGCCAGGCCTTGTCCTTCCAGTGGCGCAGCATCGGCTGGTCCTGCCGGCGCGCGGCGAGTTCCAGCATCATCTGCGGCAGGCTGTTCCATTGGATCCGCTTGCCCGGCTCCATCCCCCGACGAGTCCCCCAATCATCCCGTGAACCGGCCCGACGGCTTTTCCCGCCGGGCCGGCGGTCTATATCCAGGGTGAGAAGCCTCCGGACACAAGAGACGCCGTGACGATTCCCGAAGATTCCCGCCTGTTCCCCGCCCGCGACACGGCCCGGCCGGGCGGTGCCGCGACGGCCGAGGCGCTGCCCTCCTGGGACCTGTCCGACCTCTATGGCGGGCCGGATGACCCGCGGCTCGCCGCCGATCTCGACGCCGCGGAAGCCGAGGCCAAGGCATTCCAGGCCGCGCATTCCGGCAAGGTGGCCACGCTGCCCGGCGATGCCCTGGCGGACGCCATCGCCACGTACGAAAAAATCGAGGAGCGGCTGGGGCGGGCGATGTCCTACGCCCAGCTCGTCTTCTCGGCCGATGCGCAGGACGCGGCGAATGGCCGCTTCTACCAGACCATGCAGGAGCGGGTGACGACGATCTCCTCGCACCTGCTGTTCCTGACCCTGGAGCTGAACCGGGTGGAGGAGGCGGCGCTGGAAGCGAAGCTCGGCGCCTCCGCCGCGCTGCGCCACTGGCGGCCCTGGCTGCGCGACCTGCGGGTCTTCCGCCCGCACCAGCTCTCCGACGAGCTCGAGAAGCTGCTGCACGAGAAGGAGGTGACGGGCCGCTCCGCCTGGAACCGGCTGTTCGACGAGACGATCGCGGGCATGCGGGTGAAGGTGGCGGGCGAGGACCTGACGGTCTCCTCCGCGCTGAACAAGCTGTCGGACCGCGACCGGGAGGTGCGGGCCGCGGCGGCGAAGGGTGTCTCGGAAGCCTTCGCCGAGAAGGTGCGGCTGTTCAGCCTGGTCACCAACGTCCTGGCGAAGGACAAGGAGATCATCGACGGCTGGCGCCACTACCCCCGCCCGACCAGCGCGCGCAACCGCGCGAACATGGTCGAGGACGAGGTGGTGGACGCGCTGGTGACGGCAGTGCGGGAGAGCTACCCGCGGCTGTCGCACCGCTACTACGCGATGAAGGCGAAGTGGCTGGGCCTCGAGAAGCTGAAGCACTGGGACCGCAACGCGCCGCTGCCCGACCAGGACGATGCGACCATCGCCTGGCCGGAGGCGACGCGGCGCGTGCTGGACAGCTACAGCGCCTTCAGCCCGGAGCTCGGCGCGCTCGGCAGGCGCTTCTTCGACAAGCCCTGGGTGGATGCGGCGCTGCGCCCGGGCAAGGCCTCGGGCGCCTTCGCGCATCCGACGGTGCCCTCCGTGCATCCCTATCTGCTGGTGAACTACCACGGCAAGACGCGCGACGTGATGACGCTGGCGCATGAGCTGGGGCATGGCGTGCACCAGATCCTCGCGGGGCAGCAGGGCTACCTGCTCTCATCCACGCCGCTGACGCTTGCGGAAACGGCGAGCGTCTTCGGCGAGATGCTGACCTTCCGCAACCTGCTGGACGCCGAGAAGGACCCGAAGCGCCGCCGCGCGCTGCTGGCCTCCAAGGTGGAGGACATGCTGAACACGGTGGTCCGCCAGATCGCCTTCTATCGCTTCGAGACGCTGCTGCATGACGAGCGCAAGAAGGGCGAGATCGCGCATGAGCGCATCGGCGAGTTGTGGATGCAGGTGCAGACCGAGAGCCTCGGCCCGGCCTTCGACTTCACGCCGGACTACAACGTCTACTGGGCCTACATCCCGCACTTCGTGCACACGCCCTTCTACGTGTATGCCTATGCGTTCGGGGATTGCCTGGTGAACGCGCTGTATGGCGTGTTCCGCGAGGGGCATCCCGGCTTCCAGCAGAAGTATCTCGACATGCTGCGCGCGGGCGGCACGAAGCGGCACAAGGAGCTGCTTGCGCCCTTCGGCCTTGATGCGTCGGATCCGGCCTTCTGGCGCAAGGGTCTCGACGTGATCAGCGGCTTCATCGACGAGTTGGAGGGCGCGGCGCCAGGCGCCAAGGCATGAGCGAGCGCAAGGAGTCCACCCTGTTCGGCGAGGTGCGGCGCATGGTCCGCACCTCCGGCGCCGTCACGGGCGTCGCGGCGCGCGTCGCGGGCGAGCGCTTCCTCGGCATCAAGTCCGACAAGAACGCGCATGCCGAGGCGCTGAAGCAGGTGCTCGGCGGGCTGAAGGGCCCGCTGATGAAGGTGGCGCAGTTCCTGGCCACGGTACCGGAAGCGCTGCCCGAGGAATACGCGCAGGAACTCGCGACCCTGCAATCCAACGCGCCGCCGATGGGCTGGAATTTTGTTCGTCGGCGCATGCAGACCGAGCTCGGGCCGGCGTGGCAATCGAAGTTCAAGACCTTCGGCCAGGAAGCCGCGGCCGCCGCCTCGCTCGGGCAGGTGCATCGCGCCACGCTGCCCGATGGTCGCGACGTCGCCTGCAAGCTGCAATACCCGGACATGCCGAGCGTGGTGGAAGCCGATCTCCGCCAACTCAAGATCGCGCTTTCGCTCTATCGCCGCATGGACAGCACGCTCGACAACGAGGAAGCCTACACCGAGCTCGCGACGCGCCTGCGCGAGGAACTCGACTACACGCGCGAGGCCGCGCATATGCGCCTCTACGGCCTGATGCTGCACAACATCCCCGGCGTCGCCGTGCCGGAGGCGGTGCCGGAGTACACCACGAAGCGCCTGCTCACGATGACCTGGCTGCAGGGCCGCCCGATCCTGCGCCGGCTGGAGGAGGACCCGCCGGCCGAGGAGCGCGTGGCCTATGCCAAGGCGCTGTTCCGCGCCTGGTACGTGCCCTTCTACCGCTACGGCGTGATCCATGGCGATCCGCATCTCGGCAACTACCAGGTGCGCGAGGATTCCGACCCCGACGTGCGCTTCGGCGTCAACCTGTTCGACTTCGGCGTCATCCGCGTCTTCCCGCCGAGCTTCGTCACCGGCGTGATCATGCTGTACGAGGCGGTGCGCGACGACGACATCGAGAAGGCCGCGGAGGCCTATCGGATCTGGGGCTTCAAGAACCTCAGCAAGGAGACGATGGAGGTCCTGAACGTCTGGGCACGCTTCCTCTACGAGCCGCTGGTGAAGGACGAGGTGCGCACCATCACCCCGCTCGACGACCCGCAATACGGGCGGCGCATCGCGATGCAGGTGCATGAGGGGCTGAAGCGCACCGGCGGCGTGAAGATCCCGCGCGAATTCCCGCTGATGGACCGTGCCGCGATCGGCCTCGGCAGCGTGTTCTACCGCCTGCGCGCCGAGGCCAACTGGCACCGGATGTTCATGGAGCTGGTGCACGATTTTCGGGAAGCCGACATCGCCGCGCGGCAGAAGGCGGCGCTTCAGGCGGCGGGGGTGCCCGAGAGCTGACCCGAGCCCGGCCGCGATGCGGTCCGCCGGCGCCGGTCAGCCCGTCTTGACGAACATCGCCGCGACGTCGGTGCGCTCCCCCGCGAGGTAGCGCGCGTGGCGGCGGCTGCCCGGCAGCGTTGCCCATTCCGCCGCATAGCTCCGCAGCGGCCCGGGCAGCCTGCCGATGATCGCCGCATGGCGCGGCGCCGCCTGCTCCAGGGCGGCCAGGCAGCGCGGCGTGATGTCGGTGAAGCGTCGCAGCGCGAGTCCCGTGGCGCGGCCTTCCAGTTCGAGCCGCTCGCGTGTCCAGGACGGTGCCGTCCAACTCGTGCCCATGGTCATCGAGACGACGCCGCCCGGCGCCGTCACGCGCGCCGCCTCGGCGAGGAAGGCGCTCCAGCCGACATAGGTGGCGAGCCCGACCGCGAGGACCAAGTCGAATTGCGCGTCGGGAAAGGGAAGCCGCCCGGCATCGGCCCGGCGCAGATCGGCCGAGAAGCCGGCCCGGTTGAGCAGCCGGCGTGCCTGGCGGAGTCCCTGCCGGCTCTGGTCCACGCCCGCCAGCGCGGCGCCCGGCAGCGCCGTCGCGGTGACGAGCAAGCCGCCGCCGAGCCCGCAGCCGATATCGAGCACGCGCCGCGGCGCGGGCGCGGAGGCCCCGGGATGCACGCGCAGAACGAAGTCGTAGAGCGCGACCTGCGGGCCCGACGCCGCCAGTGCCGGCACCTCCGGACCACCCGGCTCCGGCGGGTGGTAGCCGCCGCTGAAGAAGTGAAGTCGCGCGATGGCGGGGACGCTGTAGATCGCCTCGTAGAGAAGCCGGTCGAGCAGCGTTCGCCCGCGCGGGCCGAGCCTGCGCCTCGCTGCGCCGAGGGCATCGCCGAGCCGGGACATGCGCGCCTCAGCCCCGCGCCGGCCCGCGGCGCGGCGCGCGCACGGCCTGCCGCCGGAGCGAGGTCCGGCCTGCGCGATACGGCTGGTTCCGCAAGATGACTGCGACTCCCCCGCCGCTCGCGCGGACGCTATCGCAGCGGTTGAGCGAAGGGAAGGTGCGCCCCGGTGCGGCGACAAGGCGCCCGGGTCGGGTCGTCAGCCCGGCACGAGGCGCGCCGTGACCCGTTCCACCGGGGCGGCGGCGTAGTCGCGCCGCATTGCCGCCTCGTCGGTCCAGCGCGTGCCGGGCGCGAAGCGCCGGGCCGTCCAGGACAGCGGCACCTCCGCCGCCGCGAAGGGCCAGGGGGAGACGGTCATCACGCCATCGCCCTCCTCCAGCTTCAGCGGGGCCTCGCCGCCGCCGGCCAGCGGCGCCATGCCGGACCAGCCGAGCGTGGCGATGCCGCCGCAGGCCGCGAGGCTCAGCGTATCCGTCACTGCCACCAGGGCGGCGGCGAGTTCCAGCTCGGCTTCGGTCGCGCCGAGCCGGGCTAGCAGCTCCGCGCGCAGCGCCCCCTGCTGGCGCTGGTAGGTGTCGGCGGCCGCGGCATCCTCCGGGCTGACCCTGTGGCGATCGCTGTAGGCCGCGTAGATTCGCGTGCCGTGGCGGCTGACCAGCAGGCCGACCCAGGGGCCCCAGCTTGCGACGGCGCGCTGGACGCCGGCGGCCCACATCGGCGCATGGGTGCGCGCGCCGACCTGGCGGAAGGCATGCGGACGGCCCGTCGCGGCGTCGAGACTCGGGGAAGCTTCCCAATCCATCCAGGCGACGTCGTGCTGGGCGCAGGCCGTCGCGATCTCCTCGAAGGGCTCGGGCCGGGCGAAGCCGGGCGCGCCCCAGGCGCGCGCCATCTGGCCGGAAACCAGGGCGTGCATGGGCTGGCTGATCGCCAGGAAGGATCCGTCGGGCAGGTCCCTGAACAGCATCGCCAGCCTCCTTCGCGCGGCAAGAACATGGCGTCCCGTCTGGTCCTCCGCCATCCCTTGCCTTGCCAGACCGGCCCCCAGGCGTCATATCGCGCCGGCTTCAGCCTCAACCGGGGGGTCAATTGGAATGCGGGTAGCGGTCCTGCGCGAACGGCGCGCGGCGGAAACGCGGGTGGCCGCGACACCGGAGACGGTGAAGAAACTGATCGGCCTGGGCAACACCGTCGCGGTGGAGACCGGGGCCGGCATGGCCTCCGGCATTCCGGATTCGGCCTATGCCGAGGCCGGCGCAGAGATCGCGGCGGATCCGGGCGCGGCGCTGGCCGGGGCGGGCATCGTGCTCGCGGTGCGCGCGCCGGAGGCCGCGGAACTGGCGAAGATCCCGCGCGGCGCGCTGCTGATCGGCACGCTGCAGGCCGATGCGGCCGCGGCGAAGGCCTATGCCGAGGCCGGGATCGACGCCTGCGCGATGGAGTTGCTGCCGCGCATCACGCGCGCGCAGTCCATGGACGTGCTCTCCTCCCAGGCGAATCTCGCGGGCTATCGCGCCGTGATCGAGGCGGCGGAGACCTTCGACCGCGGCTTCCCGATGCTGATGACCGCCGCCGGCACCATCCCCGCCGCCAATGTCTTCATCATGGGCGCGGGCGTGGCGGGCCTGCAGGCCATCGCGACGGCGCGCCGCCTCGGCGGCCGTGTGAGCGCGACGGATGTGCGCCCCGCGGCGAAGGAGGAGATCAAGTCCCTCGGCGCCAGCTTCGTCGGCTACGAGGACGAGGAGAGCAAGGCGGCCCAGACCGCGGGCGGCTACGCGAAGCAGCTCTCCGCCGAGTTCTACGCCAAGCAGGCCGAGGTGGTGGCCGGCCACATCGCCAAGCAGGACATCGTGGTGACCACCGCGCTGGTGCAGGGCCGCAAGGCGCCGACGCTGGTGACCGAGGCGATGGTCCATTCCATGAAGCCCGGCAGCGTGATCGTGGACATCGCCTCCGACGCCGGCGGCAATGTCGCGCTGACCAAGCCGGGCGAGGCCGTCACCACGGCCAACGGCGTGAAGATCCTCGGCTGGTCGAACTGGCCCGGCCGCATCGCCGGCGCCTCCTCCGCGCTCTATGCGCGCAACCTGCTCACCTTCCTGACCACCTTCTGGGACAAGGAAGGCAAGAAGCCCGCGTTGAAGGAAGACGATGAGATCGTGAAGGGCGTCGCGCTGACCCGCGCGGGCGCCGTGGTCCACCCCTCGCTGGCTTCCGCCTGAGGAGCATACCGGGATGAGCACTCCCCAGCAGATCGCCAATGAGGCGGCTTCCATCGCCGACCGCGCCGCGATGCTCGCCGAGCAGGCGCGGCAGATGGCCGAGGTCGTCGCGCCGGTCGCCGCCGCGGCCGAGCCCTTCCTCTACCTGCTGACCATCTTCCTGATGGCCTGCTTCGTCGGATACTACGTCGTGTGGTCGGTGACCCCGGCGCTGCACTCGCCGCTGATGGGCGTCACCAACGCCATCTCCTCCGTCATCGTGGTGGGCGCCATACTGGCCACGGGCCTGTCCGACAGCGTCGCCGCTAAGGTCTTCGGCTTCCTCGCCGTGACGCTGGCGGCCGTGAACATCTTCGGCGGCTTCATGGTGACGCGGCGCATGCTCGCGATGTTCAAGAAGAAGGGGGGCTGAGGCGATGGCGACCACGCTCTCGACGCTCGCCTACCTGGTCGCGTCGGTTCTCTTCATCCTGGCCCTGCGCGGCCTGAGCCACCCCGAGACCAGCCGGCAGGGCAACCTGTTCGGCATGATCGGCATGGCGATCGCCATCGTGGCGACGCTGCTCAAGCCCGGCATGGGCTTCGGCGGCATCGCGCTGGTCATCGTCGGGCTCGCCATCGGCGGCACCATCGGCACGATCGTGGCCCAGCGCATCCAGATGACGGCGCTGCCGCAGCTGGTCGCGGCCTTCCACAGCCTGGTCGGCATGGCCGCCGTGTTCGTCGCGGCCGCGGCGCTCTACAGCCCGCAGAGCTTCGGCATCGGCGTGCCCGGCAACATCAAGGGCGCGTCCCTGCTCGAGATGTCGCTCGGCCTCGCGATCGGCGCGATCACCTTCTCGGGCTCCGTGATCGCCTTCCTGAAGCTGGCGGGGCGCATGTCCGGCGCGCCGATCATCTTCAAGGGCCAGCACATGCTGAACGCCGGCCTCGGCGCTCTGCTGCTGGTGCTGATCATCGCCTTCGTCGCCACGGGCTCTCCGTTCCTGTTCTGGCTGATCGCGATCCTGGCCTTCGCGCTGGGCTTCCTGCTGATCATCCCGATCGGCGGCGCGGACATGCCGGTGGTCGTGTCCATGCTGAACAGCTACTCGGGCTGGGCGGCGGCGGGCATCGGCTTCACCATCGGCAACCTGCTGCTGATCGTGACGGGCGCGCTGGTGGGCGCCTCGGGCGCCATCCTCTCCTACATCATGTGCAAGGGGATGAACCGCTCGATCATCAACGTGCTGCTGGGCGGCTTCGGCAGCGACGGCGGTGCGGCCGCGGCCGGTCCGGGCGCGGCCGACCGGGCGCCGGTGAAGGCCGGCTCCCCGGAGGACGCCGCCTACATCATGAAGAACGCCCAGAAGATCATCGTGGTGCCGGGCTACGGCATGGCGGTGGCGCAGGCGCAGCAGGTGGTGCGGGAGATGGCGGACCTTCTGAAGAAGGAAGGTGCGGAGATCTCCTACGCCATCCATCCCGTCGCGGGCCGCATGCCCGGCCACATG
The DNA here is from genome assembly GCF_003173615.1 of Falsiroseomonas bella. Lineage (GTDB taxonomy): Bacteria > Pseudomonadota > Alphaproteobacteria > Acetobacterales > Acetobacteraceae > Falsiroseomonas > Falsiroseomonas bella. Next base: position 507,069 of record NZ_QGNA01000004.1, read on the forward strand.
AACGTGCTGCTGGCCGAGGCGAACGTGCCCTATGACGAGGTGCACGAGCTCGAGGAGATCAACGCCGAGTTCGCCGATGCCGACGTGGCCTATGTGATCGGCGCGAACGACGTGACCAACCCGGCGGCGAAGACCGACAAGTCCTCGGCGATCTACGGCATGCCGATCCTGGACGTGGAGCGCGCGAAGACGGTGTTCTTCGTGAAGCGCGGCATGGCCAGCGGCTATGCCGGCGTGGAGAACGAGCTGTTCTTCCGCCCGAACACGATGATGCTGTTCGGCGACGCCAAGAAGGTGACGCAAGAGATCGTGCAGGCGCTGCAGAAGTAGCAGCGCCCGCCTTCTGTGTTTGCCGGCTCCGCCGGCGGGGCGCTGCAGAAGTAGCAGCGCCTGCCTCCTGTGGTTGCCGGCTCCGCCGGCGGGGCGCTGCAGAAGTAGCAGCGCCTGCCCCCTGTGTTTGCCGGCTCCGCCGGCGGGGCGCTGCAGAAGTAGCAGCGCCCGCACCCCTTCCCCCAACAAGCCCTCTCCCCCCTCAGGGGGGAGAGGGTTGGGTGAGGGGGGGCAGCCTCCCTCTGCGCGCCGCCCTCCGCCAGCCCCTAGGCCGTCGCGGCTTCCGTGTTCCGGATCGCCGCCTGCAGCATCGCCAGCAGCTCCGCTGCTCCGCCCGCCTCGCCCAGCGTCTCGGCGCGCACCGGCGCATCCGCCACGAAAGCCATGCTCCAATCCGCGAAGGCGCGTACCGTCGGGGCGCTGACTTCCAGCACCGTGACGTGGTCGTGCCGCAGGTCGCATTGGATGGTCTCGAAGATCGCCTCCACCGCTTCCGGCGGACCTTCCAGCACCTGGGCGAAGCGGCGCGCGGTGTAGAGCAGAGCGCCGGTCACCCCGATGCGCGGGTTGTTGCGGCGCGCCGCCGTCAGGATCGAGGCCAGCACCGGCCCGATCGGCTCATCCGGATCGGTCACGGTGTGGCTGACATAGATGACCCGCCGCAGCGCTGGCTGCATCCCGCTCATGCCGCAATCGCCTCCTTGTCGCCGGGGCCCTGGCGGTCGGCCGCGATCCGGTTGATCAGCGCCTCCACGCGGGCCGATGGGACGGGCTGGCTGAAGAGGAAGCCTTGCGCGTCGGTGCAGCCATTCTGCTCGAGCTCGGCGAGCTGGCTGGGCGTCTCGACGCCTTCGGCCGTGGTCCGCAGCCCGAGCGAACTGCCAAGCGCCGCGACCGCGCGCACGATGGCGGCACTCTCGGCCTCCGTCGCGATGCCGGTGACGAAGCTGCGGTCGATCTTCACGCGGTCGAGGGGAAAGCTGCGCAGCCGCGACAGCGAGGAATAGCCGGTCCCGAAATCGTCGAGCGAGATGCGCACGCCCAGGGCGCGCAGCTCCTGGCATGTGGCCGTGGCGGTCGTCACGTCGTGCAACAGGGCCGTCTCGGTCACTTCCAGCTCGAGTCGCTCCGGCGCGAGGCCTGTCGCGGCCAGCGTGGACTTCACCTGCGCCGCCAGCTCGCGCCGTGCGAGCTGCGCCGCCGCGACGTTCACGGCGACCACCAGCGACGGGTCGCTCCAGCCCGCGGCCTCCCGGCAGGCGGTGCGAAGCACCCACTCGCCGATCGGCAGGATGAGCCCCGTCTCCTCGGCCAGAGGCACGAATTCGCCGGGCGCGACCAAGCCGCGCGCGGGGTGACGCCAGCGCAGCAGCGCCTCGAAGCCGGCAAGCCGGCCGGATCCGAGCTCGACATGAGGCTGGTAGTGCAGCTCGAACTGGCCGAGTGCGATGGCCGCGCGGAGGTCTGATTCCATCTGCCGCCGCGCCTCGGCACGGGCGCGCAGGGCCGGGCGGAAGCGCCGCTGGTCGCCGCGGCCTTCCGCCTTCGCCTGGTAGAGCGCGAGGTCGGCGCAGCGCAGCAGCGGCTCGGGTTCTGACGCGTCGAAGGGGAAGAGCGCGATGCCGACGCTCGCGCCGATGACCACGCTGTGCCCGTCCAGCAGGAAGGGCCGGCCGATCAGCTCGACCAAGCGCGCGGCCAGCGCCTGCGCCGCGACCTCGCCGGCGGGATGCCCCATGAGGATGGCGAATTCGTCGCCGCCGATGCGCCCGGCCAGGTCGCCCCCGCGCACCGCGGTGCGGATGCGCCGGCCGACGGCGCGCAGCAGCGCATCGCCCACGGCATGGCCCAGCGTGTCGTTGACCGTCTTGAAGCGGTCGAGGTCGAGGGCGAGCAGCGCGAAGGGCTGCCCGCCGCCATTCTCGGGCGTGGCCGCGTCCCGCAGCGCCGCAAGCAGCGCGTCGCGTTGCAGCAGGCCGGTGAGGCTGTCGATTGCGCCTTCGGGCGCGGCAGAGGAGGCGTCCATGACGCCTTCCTGCCATGCGGGTGTGAACGCTTCGCGAATGCCGCGCGCCGGTCGCGCGCGGCCTACCAGGGGCGCGCGTCGGGGCGCAGGATGGCCTTGGTGGTGGTGGCGAGGTTGCGCGGCTCGGGCTTCGGCATCGCGGGCCGCTCCATCCGGCCCCAGCCGGGCGCGTCGAGCACCTTGCCGTCCTGCATCACGATGCGGCCGCGCACGATGGTGGCGACGGCGCGGCCGACGGTCTCCATGCCTTCGAAGGGCGTGAAGCGGCTGCGGATGCTGTGCAGCTCCGCGCCGCGGATCGTGCCGCGCGCGCCGGCGTCCACCACGGCGACGTCGCCATCCGCGCCCGGCTGGATCACGCCCTTGCGTGGCCAGAGCCCGAACGCCCGGGCGGGTGCCGCGCTCGCCATGCGCACATACTGCTCCATCGTCATGCGGCCCTCGTGGACGAGGGTCAGCATCAGCCGCATCGAGGTTTCGACGCCCGGGAAGCCGCAGGCATTGTCCCAGAAGGAGGGGCGCTGCTTCTCCTCCATCGCATGCGGGGCGTGGTCGGTGCCGAGGATGTCGATGGTGCCGTCGAGCAGCGCCTGCAGGATGGGTTCGCGCTGCCGGCCCTCGCGGATCGGCGGGTTGAGGCGCGCGACGCGGCCCTTGTCGCCAACCAGGTCCTCGGCGGCGATCAGCACGTATTGCGGGCACGTCTCGACCGTCATCGGCACGCCGCGCGCCTTGGCGTCGCGGATGATGGGGATAGAGCGCATGCAGCTTTCGTGCACGATGTGGATTCGTGCGCCGGTCCACTCGCTGAGGACGATGGAGCGGTTGAGCGATTCCAGCGCCACGATGTCCGCCCGTGCCGAGAGATGCGCGAAGGCGTCGTCGCGACCGGCGGCCTTCATGCGGTTCTCGCGCCAGAACAGCATGGGCGAGTTCTCGGCATGGATTGAGCAGCGCAGGCCGAGCTCCGCCAGGATCTCGAAGCCTTCCAGCACGGCGCCATCGTTCGGCGCGGGGTTGTTGCCGGTGGTGTTGCCGTAGAACAGCTTGAAGCCGATCACGCCGGCCTTCGCCAGCGCCGGCAGGTGATCGAGCGAGCGTTCGTCGAGGATGCCGTAGAGGCCGAAATTCACATGCGCCTGGCGCTCGGCGGCCTCGCGCTTCGCGGCGAGCGCCTCTTCCGTCGCGATGGCTGGCTCGGTGTTCGGCATGTCGAAGACGGTGGTGACACCGCCCGCCGCCGCGGCGCGCGTGCCGGTGGTCCAGTCCTCCTTGTGGGTCATGCCCGGCTCGCGGATATGCGTGTGCACGTCGATCGCGCCGGGGATCACCAGCTTGCCGCGCGCGTCGAGCGTGTTCTTCGCCTTGGGTGCGAAGGCCGGGTGGCCGACGAAGGCGATGACGCCGTCCTTGATCGCGACGTCGGCGGGGAAGCGCGCGGTCTCGTTGACGACGGTGCCGCCGGTGATGAGCAGGTCGGCGAGGGATTCGGTCATGTCGGCGGTTCCGGCAACGGTGGCGGGGCTGCGCTGCCCCCACCCCGACCCTCCTCCGCAGGCGGGGGAGGGAGAAAAGGGCAGGGGGAGGGGGCTACTCGGCCTTCAGCAGCCGCTTCGAGCGCGTCCAGCCCTTGGCCAGCGCGCGGCAGTGGCAGGCGATGTGCGGCGCGACCGCCTCGCACCAGGCGCGCACCTCGGCATTCGCGCCGCGCAGGCGGTCGGCGGCTTCCTGCGCCTCGGCCGCCAGCTTCGCCTCGTCGAGGCCGAGCACCTTGCGGTCGCGCAGCTTCCACTGGCCGGCGACCATCACATCCACCACGGCGCTGCCATCCTCGGTCCAGACGAGCTGGTTCGCAGCATCGTTGAAGGGCGCCCAATTCACGTGTCGCAGGTCAAGCAGCACGAGGTCGGCGGCCTTGCCGGCGGCGATCACGCCGCCCTCGTCATGGCCGACGATGTGCGAGGAGCCGATGGTGGCGAGCCTCACCGTCTCCGCCGTGCCGAGCCAGTCGTCATCCTCCGCATCCTCCCAGAGGCGGGAGGCGAAGGCGGCAAGCCGCATCGCCTCGAACATGTTCTGGTTGTCGGAGGAGGAGGAGCCGTCAGTGCCGATGCCGACCGTGACGCCCGCGCGGATCGCCGCGCGCACCGGCGCGATGCCGGAGGCGAGGCGCATGTTGGCGCCCGGATTGTGCGACATGCTGGCGCCGCGCTTCGCGAGCAGATCGAGATCGGACTGCGTGAGCCACACGCCATGGGCCACGCTGAACCAGCGCCCGACCAGCCCGAGCCGGTCCATGTGCTCGAGCAGCGTCGCGCCGCCGTACCGCGCCTCGCCGGCGGCGGCCTGGTAGCGCGATTCGGCGACATGGGTCTGCATCGGCAGACCGTATTCGGCCGCGAGCGCGCGGCACCCCTTCAGGAATTCGTCGGTGCCGTGCAGCGGGATGGTCGGCGCGCAGCCGAGGCGGATGTTGCGCCGCCCATGCGACCAGGACTGCGCGGCGGTGCCGATGGCGGCGAGGATGTCGGCGGGCGCGGCCATGCGCATCCCGCCGGCACGGGCGCGGTGTTCCTCGGGCAGCGCCTCGATCAGGCCGGGCGTCGCCTGGAAGAAGGTGAGGTCGGCGACCATGGGCGCGAGCACGGCGCGCAGCCCGACGGCGGCATAGGCATCAACCATCGCCTCCAGCCCCTCGACGGTGGGGCAGGGGAATTCGGCCGGCATGTCGAAGGCCGCGGTGCAGCCCTTCTTCAGCATCTCCACCGCGGTCAGCGCGGTGGAGAGATACTTGTCGCGCAGGCCGCGCCCGCCGCCGACCCAGGGGGCATGCGCCAGCAGCAAGGCGAGGTCCCACTTGTCGCCGCTGCCCTTCGCGAGGCCGCCATGGCCATGCGTGTGGCCGTTGACGAGCCCAGGGATCACCAGGCGGTTGCGCGCGTCATTCGGCGCCGCGTCCGGCACGGCGGTGCCGGGCGGAAGGATGGCCGCGATGCGGCCATCCTCGATCAGCACCTCCTGGAACGGCGCGGAAAGCGCGTCGGGGGACAGCACCCGCGCGCCGGTCAGGAGGAGCTTCATCAGACCATGCGCTCCGACCGCGGCGGCAGGTAGCGATCGGTGAAGAAGTCCTCGGCGCGCGGCGGGTTGGCCACGCCCAGCGCCTCGGCGTTCACCTGGATCAGCGTGCGCACCCGCGCCATGTCCACATGGCCGAGGCCGTTGGCGCGGCTGTTCGGCGTCAGCATGGAGCGGTCGCGCGTCATCGCGAAGCGGCGGGCCTCCAGCGCCTCGTCGAAGAGCGGCTCGCGGCGCTTGAGCGATGCCATGCCGCCGGGGATGTCGTTCAGCAGCAGCTTGAGACCCTCGATCGAGGCCTTCACGAAGCGCGTCGCCGTATCCTGGTTGCGCTCCAGCCATTCGGCGCGGGCGAAGACACCGGAGCCGTAGATGTCGAGGCCATGCTCGGCATAGGGCCAGCCGAGGATGTCGCCTTCCGGCACGCCCAGGCCGACCAGGTTGAAATGCACGGTGAACAGGAAGCCGGTGACGGCATCCACCTGGCGCGTGCGCAGCATGGTGTCGCGCAGGTTCGCCGCCATGGAGGTCCAGCGCACGGAGGCCGGATCGATGCCGGCGACGCGGGCGAAGGCGGGGAAGAGCATGCGGCTGCCCTCGCCTTCCGGCGCACCCAGGTTCTTGCCGGCGACGTCCTGCGGCTTCTCGATGCCGCGGCCCTTCAGCGTCACCAGCGCCGCGGCGGTGCGGTCGAAAACCGGGTAGATCATGACCAGGCGGTTCTGCGGGTTCTCGGCGTTGAACTTCACCGCGCCCGCGAAATCCGCGAAGCCGATATCGTAGGCGCCGGAGCCCACCTTCACCAGCGCATCGCCCGAGCCGAAGCCGCGGTCCATGCGTACGCTGAGGCCGAGATTGCGGTAGACGCCGCGGTCGTCCGCCAGCGACCACATGGCGTGGTTGCCCTGCAGCGCCCAGTCCAGGCTGAAGCGCAGCGCGGTCTGCGCCCGGGCGGTGCGGATCTGCGGCAGCGCCAGCGCGGCGGCGCCGGCGGCGAGCAGGGTGCGGCGACGGAAGGTCATGAGGTCTCCCTTTTTTTCTGGTCGAGGCGGCCGGCGGCGGGAAGCGGGTGCGGCGGACGACGGCCCTGCGCTTTCTCAGCCATGATCTCGGCGTCGCGGTCAAGCCATCCGATGCGGGGCTAGACCGACCAGCCGTCGCGCCGGTCCTTCAGGCGGTACCAGCCGGTGACGAGCTGCATGAACCAGGGCGTGCCGGTGTAGCCGGGGATGGTGGGCATGGGCAGCCGCGCGAAGGCGCTGATCCGGTTGTCCCCGCCCAGCATCATGCGCGCGGCGACGGTGCCGAGATGCGTCATGGTCGTCACGCCGCTGCCGTTGCAGCCGAGCGCGAAATGCACGCCGTCCTGCACGCCGACATGGGGCAGCATGTCGAAGGCGAAGGCGACGTTGCCCTTCCAGCCATGGGTGATGCGCACGCCTTCCAACTGCGGGAACAGGTTGACGAGCTGGCGGTGCAGCCAGCGGGCGCCGATGCGCGGATCGGTGTCGGACAGCGTCGCGCGCCCGCCGAACAGGATGCGGGTGCCGTCGGGCGAGGGGCGGAAATAGTAGAGGATCTTCTTCGTGTCGCCATAGACGCGGCCCTGCGGCAGCAGCGCCCGGACCCGATCCGCCCCGAGTTCCTCCGTCGCGATCATGTAGCTCGCCACCGGGATCACGCGGCGGCGGTGCCAGGGCGTGGCGCGGCCGGTGTAGCCGTTGGTCGCCACCATCACATGCCGCGCCCGCACCGCGCCTGCGGCGGTGGCGAGGACGAAACCGGCGCCATCGCGCGCGATGCCCTGCACCGCGACGCCGCCGGCCAGCATGGCGCCCGCGCGCTGCGCGGCCTTGGCGAGACCCTGGACGTAGCGCGCCGGATGCAGCCCGCCGGCGCGCGCGATGCGCAATCCGCCATGGTAGCGCGTGGTGCCGAGCTCCTCCGCCAGCCTGGCGCGCGGCAGCAGCTCCGCGCCGCCCGGATCGGCAGCGTTGAGCAGCGCGGCACGCTTCGCGAGCGTCGCCATCGCCGCTTCCGTATGCGCGCCGACGAAGCGGCCGCAGCGGCGCCAGGCGCAGTCGATGCCTTCGCGCGCGATCAGCGCATCCAGCGCGTCGAAGCTGGCCTCGGCTTCCTCCACCATCTCCGCCAGCAGCTTCGGATCGAGGCCCTTCGCCACGTCCGACTTGGCGCGGCCGAGACTGCCGGCGCCGGAGAGCGCGCCGCCATTGCGGGAGGACGCGCCCCAGCCGATCGCTTCCCGGTCCATCACCAGCGCGGGCACGCCAGCGCGGCCGAGCTCCAGCGCGCAGGCGAGGCCGGCGATGCCGCCGCCGATGATCGCGACCTCCGCCGCATCGGGCAGGGAAGGCGGTGCGGGGGTTGGCGGCGGCGCGTCCTCCCACCACCAGGGCGTGGTCGCGAATCCGGGGGCGAAGACGGCGTCGTCGGTCATCGTCCGGCGCTCCTTGCCAGGTAGAGCGTGGCGCCCACCATGATCAGCGTTCCCCACAACAGGGTCCAGCCCGGCTGCTCCGCGAAGATGACGAAGCCGAGTGCGGCGCTGGCCGGGATCTGGGCGTATTCGATCGGCGCCAGCAGCCCGACCGGGGCGCGCCGCGCCGCCCAGGAGGCGCAGAAATCGCCGAGGATGGCGAGCACCGAGCCGGCGAGCAGCCAGGCCAGCGCCGTCCCGCTGGGCGTGACCCAGACGAAGGCCGAGATCGGCCCCCAGACCACGACGCTGGCGATGGCGTACCAGGCGACGACGCGGGAAGGTGGCTCGGTGGCGGAGAGCTGCTTGATCGCGATCAGCACCAGCGCGCCGGTGATGCCGCCACCCACCGCGGCGAGGGTTCCGGCCGAGAGCTCGCCCTGCGGCCCGGCGATGATCAGCACGCCGGTGAAGCCGATCGCGGCCGCGATGGCGCGATCCCAGCCGATGCGCTCGCCAAGGATCAGGAAGGCCAGCGGCAGCGCCCAGAGCGGACGCGCATGCATCAGCGCCACCGCATCGGCCAGCGGCAGCCAGAGGATCGCCAGCATGTGCAGGAAGAACCCGGTGAGGCCCGCGCCGATGCGAAACAGATGCGCGCCCGGCCTCCGCGTGGCGAGGTCGCCGAAGCCCTTGCGCAGCATCCAGGGCAGGATGACGAGGCAGGTGAACAGGCCGCGGGCGAAGGGCAGCACGGGCACCGGCAGGCCTTCGAGCATGGCAGCGCGGAAGCAGGCGCCCATCGCCGCGAAGAGAAGGCAGCAGACCAGCATCAGACCCATGCCGGCCAGCGCGTGCCTCGTGTCACGGCTGGTCGGCAGGGGGGCGCGATTCATGCCGTCAGTCTGGCCGGTTGCCGGCCGCCGCGTAATCCTCCCCGGCGCAGGTCAGCGCCGCGGCGGCGGCGCGGTGGCGAGTTCAGCTTCCAGCTCCCGGATGCGGGCCTGCAGCGTCGCGCGGAGCGAGGGCGCGGCGCTCGGCTTCAGGTTCGCAAGCGTCTCCTTCAGCTCCGCCACCAGCTTGCGCTTTTCCTGCGGCGTCCGGCGGATCGGGCGATTGTCGGAGAACTGGCCCTCATGCGAGCGCATCGTCTTTGTCTCCCGGTTCTGGCGTATCGTATTCGGTTAGGCGGCCCGCGACGCATCGTCAACGCGGTTCGGGCCGGCGCCCGGCGATGACGCGGCCGTGCCGGCCCCTGCGGACCGTTTGACACCCCCTGATCCTTGTCCGATATGCGCGGTAAGGAATGGGTGCCGGGCTTTCCCATGCCGGCCGGGAGGTCACCGATGGAGGTCTCGTTCCGGGAAGAGATCGCCTCGCTGCGCCTGGGCGCGGGCGAGACGTTCCGCGGCGAGGGCATCCTCGCGGTGACCAAGGCGCTGCTGCAATCCGGCGTCTCCTATGTCGGCGGCTACCAGGGCGCGCCGGTCTCCCACCTCATGGATGTGCTGCTGCAGTCGGAGGACCTGCTGCAGGAGCTTGGCGTGCACCTGCAGACCTGCACGGGGGAGGCCGCGGCGGCGGCGATGCTCGGCGCCTCCGTCGCCTATCCGATGCGCGGCGCCGTCACCTGGAAGGCGATCGTCGGCACGAATGTCGCCGCCGATGCGTTGAGCAACCTGGCCTCGCCGGGCGTGATCGGCGGCGCGCTGATCGTGGTGGGGGAGGATTACGGCGAAGGGGCGAGCGTCGCGCAGGAGCGCAGCCACGCCTTCGCGCTGAAATCCTCCCTGCTGCTGCTCGATCCGCGGCCGGACCTGCCGACCATCGTGCGCATGGTGGAGCAGGGCTTCGCGCTGTCGGAAGCCTCGAACACGCCGGCGATGCTGGAGCTGCGCATCCGCGCCTGCCATGTCTTCGGGAGCTTCGTGGCGAAGGACAATCGCCGCGCGCCGATCAGTTTCCGCAACCCGGCGATGCCGGCGCGATTCGACTATGGTCGGCTTGCGCATCCGCCGGTGACTTTCCCGCAGGAGGCGGACAAGGTCGCCCGGCGCCTGCCGGCCGCGCGGCACTACATCCTGGAGCATGGGCTGAACGAGCTGCTGGGGCCGCCGGATGGCGAACTCGGCATCATCGTGCAGGGCGGGCTGTTCAACGCGCTGAACGCCGAGCTTGCGGCGCTGGGCCTTTCGGATGCCTTCGGCCGCCTGCGCATCCCGACGCTGGTGCTGAACGTCACGCATCCGCTGGTGCCGGAGCAGATCGCCGGCTTTTGCGCGGGCAAGCGCGGCGTGCTGGTCGTGGAGGAAGGCGCGCCGGACTATATCGAGCAGGCCATCGCGCAGATCCTGCGCAAGGCCGATCTCCACACGCCGCTGCACGGCAAGGATTTTCTGCCGCTGGCAGGAGAATACGCGCCGCCGGTGATCGCGGCGGGGCTCGCGCAGTTCCTCGACCGATATGGCCAGCGCTTCGTGGCGATCCCCTCGCTCGCGCCGGCGGCGGCGGAGGCGGCGAAGCGCGCGGTCGGCGCGGTCATCCCGCCGCGCGCGCCCACCTTCTGCACCGGCTGCCCGGAGCGGCCGGTGTTCAGCGCGATGAAGCTGCTGCGGCAGGAAACGGGCCCGGTGCATGTCGCCGCCGATATCGGCTGCCACGCCTTTGCAACCTTCGCGCCCTTCCACCAGGGCAACACGATCCTGGGCTACGGAATGTCGCTGGCGAGCGCGGCCGCCGTCGCCGGGACCAACCAGCGCCGGCCGATCGCGGTGATGGGCGATGGCGGCTTCTGGCACAACGGGCTCAACACCGGCGTCGCCGGCGCGGTGTTCAATCGCGACGACGCGGTGCTGGTGGTGATGGACAACGGCTATTCCAGCGCCACCGGCCTGCAGGACATTCCGTCCAGCCGCGAGGCGGACCATGAGGGCCGCGGCAAGGCCGTGCCGATCGAGCGCGCGATCAAGGGCGTGGGTGCCACCTGGGTGCGCACGGTCCACACCTATGACGTGCGCGGCGTGCTGCGGACGCTGAAGGACGCGCTGAGCGATCCGGTGAAGGGTCTGAAGGTGATCGTCGCGCGCGGCGAATGCATGCTGGCGAGGCAGAAGCGGCTGCGGCCCGCGCAGGCGAAGGCGATCGCGGCGGGGGAGCGCGTGGTACAGTCCCGCTTCGGCGTGGATGCGGAGGTATGTACAGGCGACCATGCCTGCATTCGGCTGAATGGCTGTCCCTCGCTGACGCTGAAGCCCTCCGGCGACCCGCTGAAGGACGACCCGGTCGCGCATGTGAACAACGACTGCGTCGGCTGCGGCCTGTGCGGCGAGGTGGCGCATGCGGCGCAGCTTTGTCCTTCGTTCTACCGGCTGGACGTGATCCGCAATCCGGGCCGGTTGGATGTGTGGCGGCTGCGGATTGGCAACTGGTTCCTGCGGCTGTTCGGCGGCACGCCGATCACCGAGGCGCCGAAGCTGCGTCCACCGGCGGCCGTGCCGGTGCCGGCGGAATGAGCACGCCCCGTGAACCCACCCGCATCCTGATCGCCGCGCTGGGCGGGGAGGGCGGTGGCGTGCTGGTGGACTGGATCACCCGCGCCGCCATCGAGGCCGGGCTGCATGCCACCCGCACCTCCATCCCCGGCGTCGCGCAACGCACCGGTGCCACGACCTACTATGTGGAGGTGATGCCGGCGCAGCCGGGCGATCCGCCGCCGGTGCTCGGGTTGAACGCCGCACCGGGGCGCGTCGACGTGTTCCTCGGCACCGAGTTGCTGGAAGCCGCGCGCCGGGCGGAGGGCGGCTTCCTGACCCGGGACCGCACGCTCGCGCTGGTCGCGCATCGCCGCGCCTACACCGTGACGGAGAAATCCGAGGGCGGCGACGGCCGCATGGACGAGGCGCGGCTGGCGCAGGCGGTGAGGGAGACGGCGCGCGAGGCCGTGATCGCCGACTACGACGCGCTGGCGCGGCAGACGGGCGCGGCGCTGAACGCCGTGATGCTCGGCGTGCTGGCCGCGCGCGGTGCCGTGCCGATCCCGCCCGACGCCTTTCGCGCCGCGATCCGCGCCGGCAGGGCGGCGGAGAGCAACCTGCGTGGTTTCGAGGCCGGCTTCGCGGGCGCGTCGACACCGGCGGCCGACGCCGCGCCGGCGCCCGGCGCCGGCCCGGGCGACCTGCCGGGGGAAGCGCGCGCGCTGGCCGCGGAAGGCGTAAAGCGCCTGACGGATTTCCAGGACGCGGCGCTGGCCGAGCAATACCGCGCCACGCTGCGCCGCTTCGCCGCGCTGCCCGGCGCGGATGGCGCGCTCGTCGCCGCGCTGGCGAAGCAGCTGGCGTTGCGCATGTCGTCGGAGGATGTGATCCGCGTGGCGCAGCTCAAGCTGCGCGACGCGCGTCGCCCGCGGCTTGTCGCCGAGGCCAAGGCAAGGCCTGGCGACATCGTGCACGTCGTCGAGTTCATGAAGCCCGGCCCGGCGGAAGTGCTCTCGCTGCTGCCGCCCGGCATCGCCCGGCCCGCGCTGCGCTTCGTGGAGCGGCGCGGCTGGATGGGGAAAAGCATCGCGCTGAATGTCTCGCCGACGCGCCCGCTCGGCTTCCTGCGGTTGCGCCTGCTCGCGGGCTTGCGCGGCTGGCGGAAGCGCACGCTGAAGCATGCGGAGGAGACGGCCTGGATCGCGGCATGGCTCGTGCTGGTGGAGCGCGCGCTGCCGCTCGGCACGCGGCTGGCGCGCGAAGTGGTGGACAGCGCGCGGCTGGTGAAGGGCTATGCCGCGACGGATGCGCGCACCCGCGCGAACTGGCGCCGCATCATGGAGGAGGTGCTGCGGCCGGCGCTGGACGGCAGGCTGCCGCCGGACCTCGCCGCGGATGCGCTGCTGCAGGCGCGGCTGGCGGCGCAGAAGGATCCCGAGGGCGACGCGCTGGACCGGACCCTCGCCGCCATCGCCGCGCGCATCGCCTCGCCCTCGCCGCGTCTTGCCGCCGACTAGAACAACACGAAAAGGGAGGACCAAGGACATGATCCGCTTCACCCGCCGCACCGCGCTGGCGCTGCCCGCCCTGCTGGCCGCGCCGGCGGCGCGCGCGCAGGCCGACTGGCCGACGCGGCCCATCCGCATCGTGGCGCCCTTCCCGCCCGGTGGCCTGGCCGATGTGATGGCGCGCCCGCTGGCGGCGCGGATGCAGGCGGCCTGGGGGCAGCCGGCGGTGGTGGAGAACCGGCCCGGCTCCGGCGGCAACATCGGCGCCGACGTGGTCGCGAAGGCGGCGCCGGATGGCTACACCTTTCTTGTCGGCTCGATCGGGCCGATCGCGGCGAACGAGTTCCTCTTCGCCTCGCTGCCCTACAACCCGCGCACCGCCTTCGCGCCGATCGCGGTGCTGGCCACGACGCCGAAGGTGATCTGCGTCGGCGCGGGCAAGCCGTGGAAGAGCCTGGCAGAGCTGACTGCGGGGGCGAAGGCCGAACCGGGCCGGATCACCGCGGGGTCCGCGGGCAACGGCTCCTCCCTGCACCTGGCGCTCGAGCTGTTCAACGAGGCCGTGGGCACGCGCATCACCCATGTGCCGTATCGCGGCGCCGGGCCGGCGGTAAATGACCTGATCGGCGGGCAGATCGACTGCATCTTCGACAACGTCCCGAACATCCTCGGCCAGATCCGGGGCGAGCGGGTCCGCCCCCTGGCGACGCTCACCGCGCAGCGCCTGCCGCAACTGCCCGATGTGCCGACCATCGCCGAGGCGGGCGGCCCGCCGCTGGTCTTTGGCGCCTGGTTCTGCCTGGTGGCGCCGGCCGGCACGCCGGCGCCGGTCATCACCCGCGTCTCGGAGCAGGTGGACCTGATGATGCGGGACCTGGAGGTGGGCGGACGCCTGGCGGCCCAGGGCGCGGTGACCGGCGGCGGCGGGCCGCAGCCCCTGGCCGAGCTGATCGCCACCACGCGGACGCAGCTGGAGCCGGTGATCCGGCGCAACAACATCCGGGCCGAGTAGCGCTGCCGACTCGTCCGGACAACGTCTTGCCCTCCGGCGCGGCCCGGCGCAGATAGCGCCGGGCGGGCTCCGGCCTGCAAACAGGGAGAAACACACCCATGACCGCCTTCTCGCCTTCCCGCCGCACCGTGCTGCTGGGCGCGGCGGCCGCGCTGGCCGCCCCCCGGATCGCCGGCGCGCAGCCCGCCGCCGTGAAGCTGGGCATCCTGCAGCCCGTCACCGGCGCGCTGGCGCAGGACGGCGAATACGGCCGCCTGGGCGCCGAACTCGCGATCAACGAGATCAACAGCACCGGCGGCATCCGCGCGCTTGGCGGCGCGCGGATCGAGATGGTGTTCGGCGATGCGCGCTCGAACCCGGAAGGCGGCACGGCCGAGGTGGAGCGGATGAACTCCGAGGGTGTGGTGGCGGTGGTTGGCGGCTTCGCCAGCCCGATCTGCCTCGCCGCGTCGCAGGCCGCATCCCGCTATGACCTGCCCTACGTCGTGGATGTCGGCGTGGCGGACACCATCGTCACGCGCGGGCTGCGCAACACCTTCCGTTTCGGGCCGGGCTTCGGGAAGGTGACCTCGGGCGCGCTCGACAACCTGGTGAAGATCAACGAGGCCGCCGGCAAGCCGGCACGCACCGTGGTGGTGGTGCATGAGGACGGGCTGTTCGGCTCCGGCATGGCGCGGCTGATGCAGAACGAGCTGCCGAAGCGCGGCTTCGAGGTGCTGGAGACGATCAGCCACCCGACGCCGGCGCGCGACATGTCCAATGTGGCGCTGCGCATCCGCGCGCTGAACCCGGACCTGATCATCCCGTCCAGCTACTATGCGGAGTTCGTGCTGCTGTCGCAGACGCTGCAGCAGCGCCGGATCCGGCCGAAGGGGATCTATTGCGTGCTGAACGGCGCGGCCTCCAACTTCCGCTTCGTGCGGGAATTCCCGCAGGCCGCCAACCTGGTGATGGACGTCAACCACTGGGCCGATCCGCGCAAGCCGAAGACCGCCGAGCTGCGCCGCGCGGTGGAGGCGCAGAACCGCTTCTGGCTCTACAACACGCCGCTGAACTACTCGGCCGTGATGCTGGTGGCGGATGCGCTGGAGCGCGCCGGCCGCGCCGACCGCGCCGCCGTGATCGATGCGCTGGGCAAGACCGACGGCAGCTTCACCCGCCACATCATGCCCTATGGGCCGACGCGCTTCGAGAACGGCCAGAACCAGGCGGCCCAGGCGGTGAACACCCAGGTGATCAACAACGACATCAAGGTGATCTTCCCCGAAGAGTTCGCGGATGCGCGCCCGGTGTTCCCCTGGCCTGCCAACTGATCCGCATTGCGTTCCTACCCGCCTGAGATCATCGGGGAGGCCGTGCTCAACGGCCTCCTCACCGGGGCCATATACGGGCTGGTGGCGCTGGGGCTGACGCTGGTCTACGGCGTACTCCACATCATCAACTTCGCCCATGGCGCGCTGCTGACGCTGGCGATGTACGCCGCCTTCGTCGCGTGGAAGGTCTTCGGCCTCGATCCCTATGTCGCGATCCTGCCGCTCGTGCCGTTGTTCTTCGCGCTGGGCTACGGGGTGCAGCGGCTGGTGATCATGCCGGCGAGCAAGGGCGAGGATTCCAACATCCTGCTCGTCACGCTCGGCCTCTCGATCGTCATCGAGAACGTGATGCTGGCGATCTTCCGCTCCGACACACTTTCCGTGCAGGTGCCCTACGCGATGGAGGTTGTGGAGCTCGGGCCGATGCTGCTCGGCTTCCCGCGGGTGGTGGGCTTCGGCGTGGCCTTCCTGGTCGCTGCGGTGCTGTTCGTCATCCTCACCATGACGGACACCGGCCGCGCCATCCGCGCGGTGGCGAAGGAACGCACGGGCGCGGCGCTGGTCGGCATCGACGTGAAGCACATCTACGCCGTCACCTTCGGCATCGGCACGGCGTGCCTGGCGGTCGCCGCCTGCCTGCTGCTGCCCTTCTTCTACGTGAACCCGCGGGTCGGCAACGCCTTCGTGCTGGTGGCCTTCACCATCGTCGTGCTGGGGGGCATGGGCAGCGTGCCGGGCGCGCTGCTGGGCGGCCTGTTCATCGGCGTGATGGAGAGCCTCTCGGGCCTCTATTTCGGCGAAAGCCTCGGCCAGATCGGCATCTTCCTGATCTTCATCCTGGTGCTGCTGTTCCGCCCGACGGGCTTGTTCGGGGCAAAGGCGTGACGGCGAAGGACCTTCTTCCGATCGCGCTCTTCGCCGCCGTGGCGGCGTTGCTGCCGCTGTTCGTCACGCAGAACACCTGGCTGAACTTCGCGGTCTTCACGCTGATCATCTGCCTGGCCGCGCAGGGCTGGAACATCCTGGGCGGCTATGGCGGGCAGTACAGCTTCGGCCATGCCGCCTTCTTCGGCACCGCCGCCTATGCCACCGCCATCCTGCAGATGCGCTACGGGATGAACGCCTATCCGGCCTTCGCCGTCGGTGTGGCGGCGGCGAGCGCGGTGGGCGCGGTGATCGGCTTCCTCTCCTTCCGGTCGGGCCTGCGCGGCAGCTACTTCGCCCTGGTGACGCTCGCTTTCGCCGAGGTGTTCCGGGTGCTGGCCAATGCCAGCGAAGTCACCGGCGGCGCCGCGGGCATCCTGATCAAGCTCGATGTCCGGCCCGCGAATTTCCAGTTCGACTCACGGGCGAGCTTCTACTGGATCGCGCTGGGGCTGGTGACGGCGGCGCTGGTGGTGACGCGCGCGCTCGAACGCTCCCGCCTCGGCGCGCAGCTCGTCGCGGTGCGGGAGAATGAGAATGCGGCGCTTGCGCTCGGCGTGGACGCGCTGCGCGTGAAGCTTTCGGCCATCGCGCTCTCGGCGGCGATCACCGGCGCGGCGGGCGCGCTCTATGCGCAGTATTTCCTCTATCTCGACGCGAACATTGCCTATGGCACCTGGATCAGCGTGGAAGCGCTGCTGGCGCCGATCATCGGCGGCGCGGGCACGGTGTTCGGGCCTGTGCTGGGCGGCGTGGTGCTGCACGGACTGTCGGAATTCACAAAGACGCTGGTCGGCCGCATCCCGGGCCTCGACCTCGTCATCTTCGGCGTGCTGCTGATCCTGGTTGTGCGCTTCCCGCCGCGCGAAATTCCCGGGCTGATCCGCATGTGGCGGGCGCGGCGATGATCGAGCCCGATCCGGCCTTCCTCTCCGTGCATTCCGTCTCGAAGCGATTCGGCGGCCTGCTGGCCGTCAGCGAGGCGAGCTTCACGGTGAAGGAAGGCAGCATCACCGGGCTGATCGGGCCGAACGGCGCGGGCAAGACGACACTCTTCGCCATCGTCTCCGGCTTCGAGAAGCCGACCAGCGGCCGCGTCCTGTGGCGCGGCGAGGAGATCACGGGCCGCCCGCCGCATCGCCTGGCGCAGGACGGCATCGCGCGCACCTTCCAGATCGTGCAGCCCTTCGCGGGGCTGTCGGTGCGGGAGAACATCGCGGTCGGCGCCTTCCTGCGGCATCGCCGGCGCGCCGATGCACTCGCCGTGGCTGAGCAGGTCGCGGAGCGCGTCGGCCTTTCGGCGGAGCTCGACAAGCCCGCTGCGGCGCTGACGGTCGCAGGGCGCAAGCGCGTGGAGCTGGCGAAGGCGTTGGCGACGCAGCCGAAGCTGCTGCTGCTGGACGAGGTGCTGGCGGGGCTCAACCCGTCGGAGGTGCGCGACATCGTGCCCGTGGTGCGCGCCATCCGCGACGGCGGCATCACGGTGTTCATGATCGAGCATGTGATGCAGGCGGTGATGAACCTGTGCGAGGCCGTGCATGTGCTGGCGCAGGGCCGCATCATCGCAGGCGGCACGCCGGCGGAGGTGGTGCGCGACCCCGCCGTGATCGAGGCGTATCTGGGGCATGGCGCCGCAACCCGGCTGGCATCCCATGCTTGAGGTGAAGGACCTGGTCGCCGGCTACGGCCTGACGCGCGTTCTGGAAGGCGTCTCGCTGGAGGTGCGCGCGGGCGAGATCGTGGCTGTGCTCGGATCGAACGGCGCGGGCAAGACGACGCTGAACATGGTGCTGAGCGGGCTGGTGAAGCCGCGCGGCGGCAGCGTCGCCTTCCAGGGCGCGGACATCACGGGGCGCGCGCCGGCCGAGATCATGGCGCGCGGCCTGATCCAGGTGCCGGAAGGGCGCAAGATCTTTCCCAACCTGAGCGTGCGGGAGAATCTGGAGCTGGGTTCGTATCGCCGCGCGAAGGCGAATCGCGCGGCCAACCTCGACCGCGTCTTCACCACCTTTCCGCGGCTGAAGGAACGTGTCGGCCAGGCTGCCGGCACGCTCTCGGGCGGGGAGCAGCAGATGCTGGCGATCGGCCGGGGCATGATGGCGGAGCCGAAGCTGCTGATCCTGGATGAACCCTCGCTCGGCCTGTCGCCGCTTCTGGTCGAGGAGATGTTCGCGCTGATCCGCAGGCTGCACGGCGAGGGTCTCGCGATCATGCTGGTGGAGCAGAATGTCGCGCAGTCGCTGGAGATTGCCGACCGCGCGTATGTGCTGGAACATGGCGCCTTCGCGCTGTCGGGTCCCGCCGCGCAGGTGCGCGAGGATCCGGAGTTGAAGCGCGCCTATCTGGGACTGTGAAGGGAAGCGCCCCATGGCGATCGTGACGAAGGGCGTGGAGCCGGCCTCGGTGCTGATGGCGGCCGCCTCGCCCGCCTGGCTCGAGCAGTGGTGCGGCTTCGCGGCGACGCTGCGCTTCGGCGACCTGCCGGCGGAGGTCGTGCAGCGCACGCGCCTCGCACTGCTGGATTCCATCGGCGCCATCGCCGCCGGTTCGCAGGAAGCGGAGGTGCAGGCGCTGGCCTCGCGCATGACGGCGCGAGAGGGCACGGGCGATGCGCCGGTGATCGGGCTGCCGGTGGCTGCGCGGCCGGGGACGGCGGCTTTCCTGAACGGCACCGCGGGCACCATGCTCGAGCTGGACGAGGGCAACCAGTATTGCCGCGGCCATCCCGCCATCCATGTCGTGCCCGCGCTGCTTGCTGCGCCGCGCGGCGATGGCGCTGCGCTGCTGACGGCGCTGGCCGTCGGCTACGAGTTCGGCAGCCGCGTGGGTATCGCGAGCAAGCTCAACGTCGCGATGCATCCGCATGGCACCTGGGGCACGTTGGGCGCGGCGATGGGTGTGGCGAAGCTGCATGGCGCGACGGCGCAGGAATTTCGCGGCGTCATCAACATGGCGGCGTCGCTGGGGCTGGCGACGTCACGAAAGACGATGCTGGAAGGCGGCACGGTCCGGAACACCTATGCCGGCGTCGCCAACATGCTCGGCCTGACCGTGTGGGACCTGGTGCGCAGCGGCTTCGAGGGCGAGCGCGACGGCGTCGCCACCGTCTTCGGCCATGTCAGCGCCAGCGACTTTCGACCGGAGGAGATGGTGGCGGGGCTCGGGACGCGGTGGGAGGTCGCGCGCAACTACTTCAAGCGCCACGCCGCCTGCCGCTACACCCACGGCGCCCTCGATGCGCTGGCAAAGATCACGGCGGAAACCGGCACGCTGCAGCCGGACCAGGTGAAGGCCATCGGCGTGGACACCTATGTCTGGGCCGCGCAGCTCGATTCGCCGCTGGCGCCGAACATGCTCGCCGCAAAATTCTCCATTCCCTTCGCGCTGGCGACCACCATCGTCCACGGCGCCGCGACCGTGCCGGCCTTCCGCGGCCCCGCGCGCGAGAACCCCGCGGTGCAGGCGCTGGCGCGGCGCGTGACGGTCAACGAGGATCCCGCGATGACCGCGCAGCTTCCCGGCCTGCGCCCCGCGCGCGTGCGGATCACGCTGGCCGACGGCAGCGTGCATGAGGCCGCGGTCACCACGAACCGCGGCGACACCGAGGATCCCTACACCGAGGCCGAGGTGCGCCAGAAATTCCGCGACCTCGCCGATCCGGTCTACGGCGCCGCGCGCGCACAGGCGATCGAGGAGGCGGTGATGGCGCTGGCGCCGCACGGCGAGGCGGCGGCGCTGACGGAGCTGCTGGCACGATGACGTCTCTCGACCCCGTCACCCTCGCGGTCCTGAAGGGCCGGCTGGAGCAGATCGCGGACGAGATGGACGCGACGCTCTATCGCAGCGCCTTCAACCCGATCATCGCGGAAGCGCGCGACGCCTGCCACGGCCTGTATCACGCCGAGACGGGCGCGACGCTGGTGCAGGGCACGAAGGGCCTGCCGATTTTCGTCGGCGCCATGTCCTTCGCCGTGCAGGCGGTGATCCGCCGAGTGCAGAACGGCACGCCGCTGGAGCCCGGCGACACCTTCATCTTCAACGACCCGTACGAGGGCGGCACGCATCTCAACGATTTCCGGCTGGTGCGGCCGATCTTTCGCGACGGGCAGGTCTTCTGCTGGATCGCGAGCGTAGGCCACTGGCTCGACATCGGCGGCAACGTGCCCGGCGGCTACAATCCGCGCGCGACGGAAAGCCACCAGGAAGGCGTGCGCATCCCACCGGTGAAGCTGATCCGCGCCGGCGCGATGCAGCAGGACATCCTGGACATCCTGAACGCCAACAGCCGCGTGCCGAATTCCAATTGGGGCGACCTGAACGGGCAGCTCAACGCGCTCGATCTCGGCGAGCGTCGCCTGGTCCAGCTCATCGATGAGCATGGCGAGGCGAAGCTGCAGTCGGCCTTCGCCGCGCTTGCCGACCGCGCGGCGGCGCTGATGGAAGCCGAGATCCGCACCCTGCCCGAGGGCCGCTACAGCTTCGAGGATTACCTCGACAATGACGGCGTGGTGGATGAGCGCCTGACCATCGCGCTCGACATGACGATCCGCGACGGGCGCATGATGCTGGATTTCTCGCGCAGCAGCGCCGCCTGCCTCGGCCCGATCAACATCAGCCGCGCGACGAGCGTCGCGGCCTGCTATGTCGCGCTGAAGCATGCCTTCCCGGATGTGCCCGCCAATGCCGGCGTGCTGCGGCCGATCGAGTTCGTGATCCCGGACGACACCGTGCTCGGCGCCGGCCCGCCGCGGCCGATGGCCGGCTACACGGAGACCATCCTGCGGCTGATCGGCGTGATCTTCGGCGCGCTGGGGAAGGCGAAACCGGAGCGCGCGACGGCGGCACCCTTCGGCACGATCAACGCGCTTTCGCTGTCGGGCCAGCGCAGGGACGGCACGCGCTGGGTGATGTTTTCCTTCTTCGGCGGCGGCTTCGGCGGCAACCCGGAGACGGATGGTTTGCATCACGCCAACAACCCGATCTCGACCGCGACGATTCCGCCGGCGGAGATCCTGGAGGCGGCCTATCCCGTGATGTTCACGCAATGGGCGCTGCGGCCTGACTCGGGTGGCGTCGGCCAGCATCGTGGCGGCGTCGGCGCGGTGTATGAGATCGAGGCGCTGTCGCCCGGCACGACGGAGGTTGCGCTGCTTGGCGAACGCGGGCGCTACGCCCCCTTCGGCGTCACCGGCGGCGGAGAGGGCGCGCTGACGCGCTTCGCCTGGCAGACGGAGAGCGGGTGGGACACGCCGCCCATGGCGAGCAAGGTGGTCGGCGTGAAGATCCAGGCCGGGCAGCGCGTGCGGCTGGAAAGCCCGGGCGGCGGCGGCTGGGGGGATCCATCGAAGCGCCCGAAGGCGGCGATCGCGCGCGACATCCGCCTGGGCTTCGTCTCGCCGGAAGCGGCCGCGCGCGACTACGGATACCGCGAATGACCAGCAAACCGATTGTCGGCGTGGATGTCGGCGGCACCTTCACCGACCTGTTCCTGTTCGATCCCGCGCAGAACGCGTTCCGCACCGCCAAGGTGCCGTCCAACCGCGGCGACGAGGCGGTGGGGTTCATGAACGGGCTGCGCGCGCTCGGCGGCCCCGCGGGGTTCGAGGCGATCGTGCATGGCACGACCGTCGGGACCAACGCGCTGCTGGAGCGCAAGGGCGCGAAGCTCGGCGTGATCACCACGGCGGGCTTCCGCGACGTGCTGGAGATGCGCCGGCGCGACCGCCCGAACACCTGGGGCCTGTGGGGCGAGTTCCATCCGGTTGCCGAGCGCGACATGCGCATCGAAGTGCCGGAGCGCACGCTTGCCAACGGCACGATCCACACCAGGGTGGACATCGCCGCGGTGCAGGATGCGGCACATGAGCTGCTCTCGGCCGGCGCCGAAGCATGCGCCATCGTCTTCATCAACAGCTACGCCAACCCGGCGAACGAGCGCGCGGCGGCGGCGGCGGTGCGGGCGATCTGGCCCAACCCGCATGTCAGCGTCAGCAGTGAGATCCTGCCCGAGATCCGCGAGTTCGAACGCGCCTCCACCACCGCGCTCAACGCCTATCTGCAGCCGGTCGTGGCGAACTACCTGGGCAAACTGGAAGGCGCGCTGAACCAGGCGGGCTTCGGCGGCCGCTTCCATATCGTGCAGTCGAATGGCGGCATCATGTCCACCGCCACCGCGCGCGGCATTCCCGCGCGCACGGCGCTGTCGGGGCCTGCCGCCGGCGTGATCGCGGCGGCGGCCATCGCGCGCGCCGCGGGCTTCGAGAACGCCATCACCTGCGACCTCGGCGGCACCAGCTTCGATGTCTCGCTCGTCACCGGCGGGCGCATGGAACTTGCGGCGCAGGCGACGATCGATTTCGGCCTGGTGATCCGCTCGCCGATGATCGAGATCACCACCATCGGCGCGGGTGGTGGCTCGATCGCGCATGTGGATCGCGGCGGCCTGCTGCAGGTGGGGCCGGAGAGCGCGGGCAGCCGGCCCGGCCCGGTCTGCTACGGGCAGGGCAACACGCGGCCGACGTTGACGGATGCGAATGTCGTGCTGGGTCGTATCAATGCGGACCGACCCATTGGCGGCGCGCTGTCGCGGCTGGATGTGGAGGGCGCGAAGGCTGCCATCGCGCAGCATGTCGGCCAGCCGCTCGGCCTGGATGCGATGGCGGCGGCCGAGGCCATCGTGCGCGTCGCCAATGCGAAGATGGCGGGCGCGATCCGGCTCGTTTCCATCGAGCGCGGGCATGATCCGCAGAAGTTCGTGGCGCTTCCTTTCGGCGGCGGCGGTGCGCTGCATGTCGGCGCCCTGATCAAGGAGGTGGGGCTGAAGGCCGCGCTCGTGCCGCGCTTCCCCGGCGTCACCAGCGCCATCGGTTGCGTCATCGCCGATGTGCGGCATGACCAGGTGCGCACGCTGAATCTTTCGCTCGATGGTCTCGACTCTGCCGCGCTGGACGCGCGGATGGTTGAGGAAGCGAACAGCGCGCGGAGCGTGGTCGAGGCAGCCGGCCTGCCGGTGGCGCGCACGGACATCCGCTTCGAGCTCGACATGCATTATGCCGGCCAGACGCACACGGTCGGCGTGCCGCTGCCCGTGCATGTCATCGGCGGCACCACGGGCGTCAGCGAGGCGATCATCCGCAGCGCCTTCGAGGCGGCCTATCAGCAGGCCTTCTCCCGCCTGCTGCCGGGGCTGCCGATCCGCATCGTCACGCTGCGCACCGCGGCCATCGGCATCCGGCCCGATTTCGACCTGGCGGCACTGGCGCCCGCTGCGGATGCCACGCTGGATGCTGCGGCGCGCGGCGCAAGGCAGGTGTGGTTCGACGGGGCGTGGCACGCCGCCACGGTCTGGTCGCGGCTGGACCTGCCGGTCGGTGCGCTGGTGCATGGCCCGGCGATCCTGGAGCAGCCCGATGCGACGGTGGTGGTCGATCCCGACCTCGTCGCGCGGGTGGACCGCTTCGGCAACCTGATCATCGAGCGGGAATGACATGGAACAGGTGCCGATCTCGCAGACCGCGCTGCTGCTCTGCGACCTGCAGAACGACTTCATCCATCCGGACGGCGCCTATGGCCGTGCGGGGCAGTCGGCGGCGTCCATCGCGGCGCTGCCGGCGCGGCTGAAGCCGCTGGCGGATGCGATGCGCGCGAAGGGCGGCTGGATCGCCTCCACCCATTTCACGCTGTTCACCGGCAAGGGCGGCGAGCCTTTCATCGACCCGCATCTGCGCACGCTGCGCCCCTTCCTGAAGAAGGGCGACTTCGTGATGGGAAGCTGGGGTCACCAGGTGGTGGAGGAACTCGCACCCTCCGACCTGCCCGTGGAAAAGGTGGGCTACGACGCCTTCTATGCCACGCGCCTGGAATGGATCCTGCGCAAGGTCGGCATCCGCAAGCTGCAGGTTGCCGGCATCGTGACGAATGGCGGCGTATCCTCCACCGTGCGCGGCGCGCATGTGCGCGAATTCCAGGTGACGGTGCTGGAGGATGGCTGCGCGGCCTTCACGCAGGAATTGCACGACACGGCCATCGCGGCGCTGCGGCCGGTGGCGGAGATCAGCACGGTCGCCGCGGAACTGGCGAAGCTGCGATGAAGGCGGAGGTCGTCACCGAAACCGATCCGCGTTTCCAGACGGAGGTGCCCGTCGCCATCATCGGGGCGGGTGCCGCCGGGCTGGTGGCGGCGCTGTCCTGCAAGGCGGCCGGGGTCGAGCCGCTGGTGATCGAGCGCGATCCGGTGCCGCGCGGCTCCACCAGCCTCTCTGCCGGGCTGATCCCGGCGGCCGGCACGCGCTTCCAGCGCGAGCGCGGCATTGCCGACGACGTGGAAACCTTCGCGGCCGACATCCAGAAGAAGGCGCATGGCCAGGCCGATCCGGCGCTGGCCGCGCTGGTGGCGCGCAATGTCGCGCCGGCGATCGAATGGCTGGCGGATGCGCATGCGCTGCCCTTCAGCGTGGTGCATGACTTCGACTATCCCGGCCACACGCATCGCCGCATGCATGGGCTTCCGAGCCGCAGCGGCGCGGAACTCGTGGACCGGCTGCGCCAGGCGGCGGAAGAGGCGGAGATCCCGCTGCTGACCGAAGCGCGCGTCACCACGCTGATCCGCGACGCGTCCGGCGCGATCCGCGGCCTCGTCGCGGAGCGCCCCGATGGCAGCGCGGAGCGGGTCGGCGCGCGCGCCGTGGTGCTCGCCTGCTGCGGCTATGCGGGGAACAAGGCGCTCGTCCGCAAGTACATCCCGGACCTCGCGGAGGCGATCTATTTCGGCCATCCCGGCAATGAGGGCGAAGCGGTGCTGTGGGGCGAACAGCTCGGCGCCGATCTGCGCGACATGACGGGGCATCAGGGCCACGGCTCGGTCGCGCATCCGCAGGGCATCCTGGTGTCCTGGGCCGTCATCATGGAAGGTGGCTTCCAGGTGAATCTCTTGGGCAAGCGCTTCTGGAACGAGAGTAGCGGCTATTCGGAAGCCGCAGTCGCGGTGCTGAAGCAGCCGGACGGCATTGCGTGGGATATCTTTGACCTGCGCATCGCCGGCATCGCGCGGCAATTCGAGGATTTCCGGAACGCCGAGGAGCAGGGGGCGGTGCTGACCGCCGACAGCATCGAGGCGCTGGCCGCGAAGGCGAAGCTGCCCGCGGATGCGCTGCGCGCCAGCTTCGACGAAGTGGAATCGCACAAGCGTGCCAGCACGCCCGACGTCTTCGGGCGCGACTGGTCGCGTGGCGCGGCGCTCGCTGCGCCCTTCTGCGCAGTGCGCGTGACGGGCACGCTGTTCCACAGCCAGGGCGGGCTGGCCATCGACGATGCCGCGCGCGTGCGGCTTGCCGGCGGCGCAACCATCCCGAATCTCTTTGCCGCGGGTGGCGCAGCCTGCGGCGTCAGCGGGCCGGAGGCGTCGGGCTACCTGTCCGGCAACGGGCTTCTCACGGCGGTGGCGCTGGGGCGCATCGCGGGGCTGAACGCGGCGTCGGTCGCGCAGGCGGAGTAGGACCATGGACGACAAGTTCGGCATCGGGCAGCCCGTGCGGCGGAAGGAGGATGTGCGCTTCCTCACCGGCAAGGGCCGCTACACCGATGACATAGACATGCCGGGCCAGGCGCACCTGGCGATCCTGCGCTCGCCGCACGCGCATGCGCGCATCGTCTCCATGGACACCACCGCCGCGAAGGCGGCGCCCGGCGTCATTGCCGTGCTCACCGGGCACGATGCGGATGCGGATGGCATCGGCCTGTTCCCGGTGCAGATCGAGGTGCCGGCGCGCGCCGGCACGCCGCCGCTCTACTGCCCGCCGCGGCGCATCCTGCAGACCGACGCCGTGCGCTTCGTCGGCGATCCCGTGGTCGCCGTCGTCGCCGAAACCCGAAGCCAGGCCGAGGACGCACTCGAACTGGTCGAGATCGAATACGAGATGCTGCCGGCCGCGACCGACACCGGCAGCGCGCTCGATCCCGCGACGCCGGTGATCTGGCCGGAGCGCGGTTCCAACCTCTGTGTCGAATGGTCGAATGGCCGCGAGGAGCAAGCGGACGCCGCCTTCGCTGCCGCGGCGCATGTCGCGAAGGTCCGCCTGGTGCAGAACCGCGTGGTCGGCAACCCGATGGAGCCGCGCGTCGCCATCGGCGTCTGGAACGCCGAGAAGGAACGCTACGAACTCACCAGCCCCACCCAGGGCATGTTCCGCGTGCGCGACCCGATGGCACGCGACATCCTGAAGGTGCCGGCGGACAAGCTGCGCGTGATGTCGCCCGACACCGGCGGCGGCTTCGGCCTGCGCAGCAAGTGTTTCCCTGAGTCCGCCATGGTGCTGTGGGCGGCGAAGAAGCTGGGCCGGCCGGTGAAGTGGCGCTCGGGCCGCTCGGAAACCTTCGTCTGCGATCCGCATGGCCGCGACCATGTCACGGAAGCGGAGATGCCCTTCGACGCCAACGGCAAGGCGCTCGGCCTGCGTGTGCGCACCACGGCGGCGATGGGCGCCTATCTCTGCGATTTCGGCCCGCGCATCCCGACCATCGCCGGCGCGCGCATCGCCGGCACGGTGTACGACCTGCAGGCGGTCAACATGCGGGTGAAGTGCGTGTTCACCAACACCGTGCCGACCGACGCCTATCGCGGCGCCGGGCGGCCGGAGATCGCCTATACCATCGAGCGCCTGCTCGATCTTGGCGCGGCGCATTTCGGCGTGACGAAGGACGAGATCCGCCGCCGGAACTACATCCGGCCGGACCAGATCCCCTACACCAACTGCGTCGGCAACGTGCTCGACAGCGGCGATTTCGGCGGCACGCAGCAGAAGGCGCTCGACCTCGCCGACTGGGCCGGCTTCGCGCGGCGCCGCGCCGAATCGCGCTCGCGGGGCAAGCTGCGCGGCATTGGCATCGGCTATTTCGTGGAGGCCTCGGGCGGCGCGCCGACTGAATGGGCGCGCGTGGCGATGACGGAGGACGGCAAGGCGCGGCTGCATGTCGGCACCTTCAGCCATGGCCAGGGGCACGAGACCGCCTTCGCGCAGATCGTCCATTCCCGCCTCGGCATCCCCTTCGAGGATGTGGTGCTGGTGCAGGGCGACACCGACGTGATCGAGACGGGCGGCGGCACGGGCGGAAGCCGGTCCTCCCAGATGGGGGGCGTCGCGACGCTGCGCGCCTCCAACGCCGTGCTCGACAAGGCGAAGCGCATCGCGGCCCACATGCTGGAAGCGTCGGTCGCGGATGTGGAGTTGGACGGCGCCCGCTTCCGCGTGGCTGGCACCGACCTTGCCGTGACGTGGCCGCAGGTGATCGCCCTCGCCAACGATCGGAAAAGACTGCCGGAGGGCGAGACGCCCGGCCTCGACGAGAAGGTGCTCTACAAGCGCGACACGGAGTGCAACTTCCCCAATGGCTGCCACGTGGCCGAGGTGGAGATCGATCCCGAGACGGGCGTGCTGGAGGTGGTGCGCTACGCCGCCGTGGACGATGTGGGGAATGTGATCAACCCGATGCTGGTCCACGGCCAGTCGCATGGCGGCATCGCGCAGGGCCTCGGGCAGGCGGTGCTGGAGGAAGCGCGCTACGACGCCGAGAGCGGGCAGTTCGTGAGCGCGACCTTCATGGACTACGCCATGCCGCGCGCGTCCGACCTGCCGGACCTCGCCATTGACTTCAACGTAGTGCCGACGCCGGTGAACGAGCTCGGCGTGAAGGGCGCGGGGGAGGGCGGGGCCTGCGGCGCGCCTCCGGCCATCGTCAGCGCGGCCTGTGATGCGCTGGGTGTCGCGCATCTCGACATGCCCCTGACGCCGGAGAAGATCTGGCGCACGCTGCGGGCGGCCTGACGCCGCCGGGCGGCGTCAGGCGCGCTGGCTGAAATGGCCGACCGGTCCGGCCCGCAAGGCGGGCCGAACGGCCGCCGCGGCCTGTGCCGCGCCGGCGATTGAGGCGCCAGGAACTAATCAGGCCCCCGGCGAAGCCGGCAGGATCGGGGCCGAGGTGACGTGGAAGACGCCGTCGCTGGCCAGGATGTCGCCGCGCGTGATCGCGATCACCGGGCGGCCGGGCACCGGCGGCACGCCATCGCGCACGATCGTCGCGGTGCGCGGCCCGGTCTGGTTCACCTGCAGACGGCCGCGGTCCCAGGTGACCACACGGCCCTGGCGCGCCTGGATGTCGCCCAGGCGCAGCAGGCCGAAGGCGGCGTTGGCGTTGACCAGCGTCGCCAGGCGGGCGCGTTGCGCGTCGTTCGGCGAGGAGGGCGGGCTGTCCAGCAGGGCCCGCAGGTCGGCCGGCAGGCCGTTGAGCGCGTCGTTGGTCGGCACGAACAGGGTCGCGGCGCCGTTCTGCCGGCCGATGCGCGAGGCGAGCCCGCTGGCGGTCAGCGCGTTGACGAAGCGGCTATGCTCCGGCTTGTCGCGTAGCAGGGTCAGCAGGTCGATGCTGCCATTCTCCGGCAGCGGGCCACGTGCGGCCTGGCAGCCTGCAAGGAGCAGGAGGCCGCCCGCGCCCAGGGCGAACCGACGCGTCATCGGATGAGGCGAATCCACGGGCAGGTCCTTCCGGTCAGGCGCCGGCGGGCTTGTGTTGCGTGCCGGCGGAATGGCGCAGGTGGTAGCGGGCGCGCGGCACGGCGTCCAGGGCTCGCCAGCCGCCGCTCGGCCGGCGGGGCTCAGGCTAGGTCGAGCACCACGACAACGCGGTTCCGCCCGCCCTCCCGTGCATAGGACAGGCTGCGCGAAAGCCGTCGGGACAGGTGCACGCCCAAGCCCCCGATCCGCCGCGACTCGAGCGGCAGGTCGGTGTCCGGGACCGGCAGGGACAGCGGGTCGAAGGGCCGACCGTCATCCTCGACCACCAGCCGGACCGCATCGCCCTGCCGTGCGATGGCGACCGAGAGCGCGGCCGCTCCATCGGCGCCCTGCGCTCCATGCGACGCGACGTTCACCGCAAGCTCCTCGACCACAAGGGCAAGCCGATAGGCGGCCTCGGGAGCGAGGCCGGCCGTAGCCGACCACGACTCCACGGCGTCGAGCAGCGGCGCCAGCGCGTCCTTGCGCGGGACGACGCTCATCCTCAGCGGGTCCGACGGCACGGCGGTTCCATCCTGCACCAGTTGGGAACGATACCGGAGGCGGGCGCGCCTGTCGCCTCCCGGTTGCGGTCGTTTGACGGGCGGGACCCGCCGGCCGATGCTGCCGCCGCGACAAAGGGGGAAGCGCCGCCATGGCCGAGCATCCGTTCACGCGCGAGGATCTGGAGCTGCTGCGCCAGTGGGACACGCCGACGATCTGCAACGCGCTGGAATTCGTGGCGCCGCAGCGCCGCGGGTACGGCTTCACCGTGCGTCCCATGGTCTGCGCCGATCCGAAGCTGCCGCCGATCTGTGGTCTGGCGCGCACCGGCACGATCCGCGCCGCCGCCCCCTCCGGCCGGCCGAAGGAGCAGGACAAGGCGGTGCGCATCGGCTGGTACGAATATGTCGCCCGCGCCTCCCTGCCGACGGTGGTGGTGCTGCAGGACCTGGACGACACGCCGGGCGTCGGCGCCTTCTGGGGCGAGGTGCATTCGGCGGTCCACAAGGCGCTGGGTGCGCAGGGCGGCGTGACCAACGGCTCGATCCGCGACCTCGACATGCTGGCGCCGGGCTTCCAACTGATCGCCGGCGTGGTGAACCCGAGCCACGCCTATGTCCACATGGTCGCCTATGGGCAGGAGGTCAGCGTCCACGGGATGCATGTGGCGCATGAGGACGTGATCCACGCGGACCGGCACGGCGCGGTGGTGATCCCGCATGACTGCGTGCGGAAGCTGCCGGCCGCGATCGAGCTCGGCGCGCGGAAGGAGAAGGTGATCCTCGACGTCTGCCGCGACCCGGACTTTTCGGTGGCGAAGCTGCGCGAGGCCATCGGGCGGATGGACGAGATCCATTGAGGCAGGCCGCGGCGGCCTTGCTGCTCGCGACGCTGCCGGCCGGGGGACCGCTTGCGCAGGGTTCGGTGGCGCAAGGACCGCCCTGGACGGAGCGACTGGTGGAACTGGCGCCGGCGATGCGCGCCTGCCTGGAAGGCCAGCCGCCGGAGGCGATGGTTGTGCTCGCCTGGCCCATGAACCGCGGCCTCGCCATGTCGCGCCTGCTGCTGCCGGGTGGCGCGCGGCAGGATTGCGTGGCGGATCTCGGCACCGGCCGCGTCGAGCGGCGCGATCCGGTCGCGCCTGATCAGCGCATGCCGGGCGAGGGGATCCAGTCCTTCATGCTGGACCGGCGCTGCGTGGATGCGCGCCGGATCGAGGATTCTGCGGGAAAGGTGCTGGGATGGCTGGCCTACCCGGCCTGCGGATGAGCGGGATGCGGCGCGAGAGCTTCGTCCGCGTGAAGCCCGAATGGGTGGACCACTACGGCCACATGAATCTCGCCTACTACCTGGTGGCCTTCGACCTCGCGACGGATGCGGTGTGGCCCGCGCTGAACCTCGGCGAGGGGTTCCGGGCGCGCGGCCTCGGCACCTTCGCGGTGGAATCCTGGCAGGCCTATCGGCGCGAGGTGCTGCTGGACATGCCGCTGGCGGCGGAGAGCGAGGTGCTGGCCTTTGACGCGAAGCGCCTGCTCGTCGCGCACCGCCTCTACCACGCCGAGGAAGGCTGGCTCTCCGCGGAGAACGAGGTTCTCTTTCTTTGCGTGGACCTCGGCACGCGCCGCGTCGCGTCCTGGCCGGCGGACGTCCTGGCGCGCTTCGCCGCGGCGAAGGTGGAGAGGGCGCCGCAGCGGCTGGCGCTGAAGCGCGGCGCGCTCAACGCTCCTTGACGTAAGGCACGCCGGCCGCGCGCGGTGCCGTGGCGCGGCCGACGAAGCCGGCGAGCAGGATCACCGTCAGCACATAGGGCAGCGCCTGGATCGCCTGCACCGGGAAGGGCACGCCGAGCCCTGGCACCGGCACGCCCTGCAGCCGGATCGCCACCGCATCCAGCAGGCCGAATCCGAGGCAGGTCCACAGCACCGGCCAGGGCTTCCAATTCGCGACGATCAGCGCGGCGAGCGCGATGAAGCCGCGGCCCGCCGTCATCTCCGGCGAGAACTGCGCCCCCTGCGCGGTGGAGATCGCGGCGCCGGCGATGCCGCACAGCACGCCCGCGATCAGCACGCCGGCATAGCGCAGCCGCGCGACGGAGACGCCGGCCGCGTCCACCGCACCCGGATTCTCGCCACAGGCGCGCAGCCTGAGGCCGAAGCGCGTGCGCCACAGCACGAAGGCCGCGAGCGGCACGAGCGCGAAGGCGACATAGACCGGCATCGCATGGCCGCCGACCACGCCCACGAGCAGCCGCCCGAGCAGCGGGACCTCCGCGATCCACTCCGCGCCCGGCAGCGGGATGGGCGCGAAGCGCGCCGCGCCGGTCAGCGGCGGCGTCTGCCCGCCCTGGCGGAACCAGGCGAGCGCCAGCGTCGCCGAAAGCCCCGCCGCCAGCACGTTGATCGCCATGCCGGAGACCACCTGGCTGCCGCGCAGCGTGACGCAGGCGAAGGCGTGGATCAGCGCGAGCGCGGAGGAGGCGAGGATCGCGGCACCCAGCCCCGCCCAGGCGCTGCCCGTGACGGCGGCGGTTGCCGCGGCGGCGAAGGCGGCGAAGAGCATCTTGCCCTCCAGCCCCACATCCACGACGCCCGAGCGTTCAGCGAAAAGCCCGGCGAGCGCGGCCAGGATCAGCGGCGCGGCGACTCGCAGCGTCGCGGCGAGGATCGGGACGACGAGGTCGAGCGTGGCCTCCATCGGCTCAGGCCTACGCGCCGAGCAGGCGCGACAGCGGCGCGCGGAACAGCGCCCCGAGCGCGCCGGTGAAGAGGATCACGAGGCCCTGCACCACCATCACCGTCTCGCGCGGCAGGTCCGGCATCTCGAAGGCCAATTCCGCACCGCCCTGCGCCAGCGCGCCGAACAGCAGCGCGGCGAGCAGGACGCCGACCGGATGGTTGCGCCCCATCAGCGCCACCGCGATGCCGGTGAAGCCGGCGCCACCGGTAAAGTTCAGGATCAGCTTGTCCTGCGAACCGAGCAGCTCGTTCACCGCGATGCCGGCGGCGAGTGCGCCGGAGATCGCCATGGCGGCGATGATGCGCCGGCCCTGGTCGATGCCCGCATAGGCGGCGGCGTCCGGGTTGGAGCCGACCACGCGCAGCCCGTAGCCCCAGGGCGTGCGCCAGACGAGCACCCAGACCGCGAGCGCGGCGAGCAGCGCGAGCGGCAGCGCGAGGTTCACCGGCGACCGGCCTGGGAAGCCGAAATCGGAGAGCGGCGGCAGGCCGACGGCGAAGCGCCGCGTCTCCGGCGCCATCTGACCGGGCTCGATCAGCACGTTCACCAGCAGATAGACGAGCAGCGAGGCGGCGATGAAGTTGAACATGATCGTCGTGATGACGACGTGGCTGCCGCGCCGTGCCTGCAGCCAGCCCGGGATCGCGCCATAGGCCGCGCCGGCCAGCGCGCCCGCCGCGACGGCAAGGATCACGACCAGCGCGGCCGGCAGCGTCGAGTCCAGGCCGAGCATCACCAGCGCCAGGCCGAGCCCGCCGATCGCCGCCTGCCCCTCCACGCCGATGTTGAATAACCCGCATTTGAAGGCGATGGCGACGGCCAGCCCCGCGAAGGCCATGTCGGTCGCGTAGAACAGCGTGTAGCCGACGGAATCCCAGGATCCGAAGCTGCCGATCGCCAGCGCCTGCAGCGCCGCCGCGGGCGACTCCCCCGCCGCCAGCACCACCAGCGCCGAGACGCCGAGCGCGAGCAGCAGGTTCAGCGCCGGCAGCAGCGCGAGATCGGCCCAGCGCGGCAACTCCCGGTTCATGCCGCAGCACCCGCCATCAGCAGCCCGAGCCGGCGCTCATCCGCCGCGCCGCCGGGCAGCTCGCCGACGATGCGGCCGTCGAAAATCACCAGGATGCGGTCGGAGAGGGCGAGGATCTCGTCGAGCTCGACCGAGACCAGCAGCACCGCCTTGCCCGCGCGCCGCCAGCCGCGCAGGCGTTCGTGGATCGCCTCGATCCCGCCGATGTCCACGCCGCGGGTCGGCTGGCCGACCAGCAGCACATCCGGCTCGCGCTCCATCTCGCGCGCCAGGATCAGCTTCTGCTGGTTGCCGCCGGAAAACAGCGAGGACCGCAGCCGGGGCAGGGCAGGGCGGACGTCGTTCTCGCGCATCAGCCGCGCCGCATGCGCCTCCACCTTGCGGCCGGAGACCAGGCCGAGGAAGCGGCGCCAGGCGGGATCGCCATGGTAGCCGAGGATGGCGGATTCACACGCTTCGAATTCGGGGATGAGGCCATGGCGCAACCGGTCCTCCGGCACATGCGCGAGGCCGAGGCGCCGCAGCGCAGCGGCGTCGAGGCCTGTGATGGGTTCGCCGCGCAGCCGGACCGTGCCGGACTCCGGGGCGCGCATGCCGGAGACCGCCTCGAGCAGTTCGGTCTGACCGTTGCCGGCGACGCCCGCGATGCCGAGGATCTCGCCCGCATGCAGCGCGAGGGAAACGCCGCGCACGCGCTCCACGCCGGCATTGTCGCGCACGCGCAGATCCTCGACCGCCAGGATCTCGGGGCCGGGCGCGCTGGGCGCGGGGCGCTGCGCGGCGGCGGGGCGGCGGCCGATCATCAGCTCGCCGAGTTCGGCGGCGGAGGTCTCGGATGTCTCGCGATGGGCCACCATCTTCCCGCCGCGCATGACGGAGACGCGGTCGGTCACGGCCATCACCTCGCGCAGCTTGTGGGTGATGAGGATGATCGCCTTGCCCTCGTCGCGCAGCGCGCGCAGCACGCGGAACAGGTCGTCCGCTTCCTGCGGCGTCAGCACGCCGGTGGGCTCGTCGAGGATCAGCACCTCGGCGCCGCGATAGAGCGCCTTCAGGATCTCCACGCGCTGGCGCGCACCGACGGGCAGGTCCTCCACCCGGGCGTCGGGATCCACGGCAAGGCCGTATTCCTCGGCCAGGCGCTTCAGCGCGGCGCGCGCCTCCGCCTCGCCGTGCTTGAGCAGCGCGCCGCCCTCGGCGCCGAGCATGACGTTCTCGACAACGCGGAAGGGCTCGACCAGCATGAAGTGCTGGTGGACCATCTCGATGCCGAGGCGCGCGGCATCGGCACTGTCATCGATGCTCACCTTGC
This sequence comes from Falsiroseomonas bella, assembly GCF_003173615.1. GTDB lineage: Bacteria > Pseudomonadota > Alphaproteobacteria > Acetobacterales > Acetobacteraceae > Falsiroseomonas > Falsiroseomonas bella. The sequence continues at coordinate 541,297 of NZ_QGNA01000004.1, forward strand.
GGCCATCCACGAGGATCTCCCCGGAATCGGCCGGGTAGAAGCCGTGCAGGATGGCCATGAGCGTGGACTTGCCGGCGCCGTTCTCGCCGATCACGCCATGGATCGAGCCGCGGTGGACAACCAGGTCCACGGCGTCGTTCGCCAGCACATGGCCGAAGCGTTTCGTGATGCCGCGGCACTCGATGGCCGGAGGTGCTGCAGACGTCACCCTTCCACGCCCTGCGTCCACGTCCGCCCCCCGGAGGCCTGCCGCGGGATTCCCGCGGCAGGCTGCGCCGGAACTTGCAAGATCAGAACCAATCCGGGGCCCCCGCGACGCTGCGAAGCGGCTTCGCGGGGATTACTGCACCGGGCAGCTATTGTTCGTCATGAAGTCGTGGACCGTCACGCGGCCCGCGACGATCTCGGCGCGCGCCTGGTCGATGCGGCTGCGCATCTCGGCGGTGACCAGCGCGGCGTTGTTCTCGTCGAAGGCCACGCCGACGCCGTCCTCGGAAAGGCCGAGCACCGTGCGGCCGGTGCGGAACTGGCCCGCGCGCGCCTGTTCGAAGGCGAGACGCGTCGCCACGTCCACGCGCTTCAGCATGGAGGTCAGCACGCGGCCCGGATGCAGGTGGTTCTGGTTGGAGTCCACGCCGATGCCGAGCCGGCCCGCATCGGCCGCCGCCTGCAGTACGCCCGTGCCGGTGCCGCCCGCGGCGTGGAAGATCACGTCCGCGCCGCGCTCGATCTGGCTGCGCGCCAGCTCGCCGCCGCGCACCGGATCGCGCCAGGCAGCAGGGGTGGAGCCGGTCATGTTCTGGAAGACCTGGATCTGCGGGTTCACCGCGCGCGCGCCCTGCACATAGCCGCAGGCGAACTTGCGGATCAGCGGGATGTCCATGCCGCCGACGAAGCCGATGCGGCCCGAGCGCGATGCCATCGCCGCCATCATGCCGGCCAGGTAGCTGCCCTGCTCCTCGCGGAACAGCACGGACTGCACGTTGGGCAGCTCCACGACGCTGTCCATGATGACGAAATTGATGTTGGGGAACTCGGCGGCGACGGTCTGCAGCGCGCTGCGCTGCGCAAAACCGACCGCGACGATCGGGCTGTGGCCGCGGCGGGCGAAGTTGCGCAGCGCCTGCTCGCGCTGCGGCTCGGCCGTCACTTCGAACTCGGCGACGGCGACGCCGGTGGCGCGCTGGAATTCCTGGCCGCCGCGGTGCACCGCCTCGTTGAAGGAGCGGTCGTTGCGGCCGCCCATGTCGAAGACGATGGCCGGGCGGATTTCCTGCGCGGCGGCGACGCCGCCGGACAGCAGGACGGCGCCGAGCGCCTTCAGGACGAGCCTACGCATCGGGACGGGCCTCGCGCGGGGTTACGGATCGGTCACGTCTAGCCGAAGCGTTGCCGCCGTCAACGGCTTGTTGCGCGTCACGCGCGGTTCACCACCCAGATTCCGGCCCCGATCAGGCCGAGGGAGAGCAGGAGCGGCCAGGTGATCGCCTCGCCCAGCACCAGCGCGCCGGCGACGGCGGCGAAGACGGGGGTGAGGAACAGGAAGGGGGCAAGCGCCGAGGCCTTGTGGCGGGCCACCAGCCAGAACCATGCGGCGTAGGAGATGAAGGCGACACCTACGGCCTGGAACAGCAGCGCGCCCCAGACCAGCGCATCCGGTGCGAAGACGCCGCGCTCGCGCAGGGCGAAGCCGAGCGGCAGCAGCAGCGCCGAGGCGGCAAGCTGATACAGCAGCGTGCGCTCCGGCGCGATGCGCGTCAGCCGCGTCGCCTTGATCGCGACGATGGTCGCGCCCCAGAAGATGCCGGCCAGCAGGGAAAGCAGGTCGCCCAGCAGGCTGGCATCCACCGGCGCGCCCAGCCGGTCCGCGAAGGCGGTGACGAGGCCGGCGAAGGCGAGAGTGAGGCCCGCAACCTTGCGCGCGGTGAGCTTGTCGCCCGGCACGAACAGATGCGCGCCGACCACCGCCCAGAAGGGCGCCATGTAGAGCAGCACCGTGCTGCGCGCCGCGGTGGTCAGTGCCAGCGCCTCGTACAGCGCCCAGAACTCGGCGGCGAAGAGCAGGCCGGAGAGCGCGCCGGGACCGAGGCTGCCGTCGCGCAGAAACACCGCGACCCCGCGCCAGCGGCACCAGAGCAGCAGCAGCGGTACGGCGATCACCGAGCGCAGTCCCGCCTGCACCAGGGGCGAGATGCCCTCCAGCCCGAGCTTCACCGCGATCTGCGCGATGCCCCAGGTGGCGCAGAGCGCGACCAGCAGCGCCGCGCCGGAGGCGGGAAGGGCGCCGCTCAGGCGCGGTGGCGGATCACGCCGCCGACGACCGTCGCCGCCACCTGCGTGCCGGCGATCGCGACCGTGTCGCCATCCAGCACGTCGCGATCCAGCACGATGAGGTCGGCGAGCTTGCCGATATCGAGCGAGCCCTTCTCATGCTCCTCGCGCTGCGCCCAGGCGCCGAGCCAAGTGTAGGCATGCACCGCTTCGCGCGCGGTGATCGCCTCCCGCGCATCGAGATCGGCGCCGGTCGTGGTGCGGCGGTTCACCATCGCGGCGATGGCGGTCCAGGGCGAAACACGGCAGACCGCAAAATCCGAGTGGCCGGGCGCCGGCACGCCGGCATCGATCAGGCTGCGATGCGGCCACATCCAGCGCATCGCCTCCTGACCGCGGTTGGCGGCATAGGCCTCGCCGAGCTCGTCCATGAAGCCGGTGGCCGAGCTGTCCACGAAGCCGCCGCGCTTCAGCCGCTGCAGGATGGGCGGCGTCACGTAGCAGCAATGCTCCACGCGCATCCGGTGGTCGCCGACGGGATGGGCGGCGAGCGCGGCCTCCATCACGTCGAGCGCGAAGTCGATGCCGCGGTCGCCCACGCCCTCGATCATCACCTGCAGCCCGGCCTTGTGCGCGGCGGTGGCGCGTTCGGTCAGGTCGTCCTTCTCGTAGAGGAGCATGCCGGTGTTCGGCACCGGCTCGCCGGGGATGGGCGCGCCGACATAGGGCTCCCAATAGGCGGCGGTGCGGCCGGAGGTGGAGCAGTCCGGGCACCACTCCACGCCGATCAGCCGCAGCCACTCGTCGCCGAAGCCGGAGCGGATGCCGGCGCCGATCAGGTGCGGGATGAGCGGTTCGTCGCGGCCGCTCGCGATGATGCCCATGCGCATGCGCCAGCGCCCGTCGCGGCGCATGTCCTGGTAGGCGCGGATCGCCTTGCTGGGCGTGAGGGAATTCGCGACGGAGGTGATGCCCGCGGCCAGGCACTGGTCCTGCACCATCTCCATCCCGTCCGCGATGTCGGCCTCGGAATCCTGGCCGTGGATCGCGTTGAGGAAGATGTGCGCCGCCGTCTCCCGCACCAGGCCGGTGAGCTTGCCGTCGAGCTTGTCGAAACGGCCGAAGGCGGGGTCGGGCGTGGTCTCGTCGATGCCGCAGGCGGCGAAGGCGGCGCGGTTGGCGAGGCCGAGATGCCCGTCCGTGCGCAGGATGAACAGCGGCCGGCCGTTGCTGGCGGCGTCCAGCTCATCGAGCGTCGGGTAGCCGCCGGATTGCCGTTCGTTGAGGCGGTAGAAGGCGGCCCAGCGGCCGGGCGGCAGCTCCGCGCAGCGGCGACGGATCGTCTCGAGCAGTTCCGTGCGCGTGCGCACGCGGTCGGGCGAGACCAGCGTCCAGGTGCGCAGGCGGATGGCATAGGCATCGGGGTGCGCGTGGCTGTCCACGATGCCCGGCAGCACACGCCGTCCTTCGGCATGCAGCACGGTGGTGCCCGGGCCGATGTGCTGGCGGATCGCGTGGTCGTCGCCGAGTGCCACGATGCGCCCGTTCACCGCGGCGAGCGCCGTGCACTCGCTGCCGGCCGCATCCATCGTCGCGATGCGGCCCCCGAGCAGGACGAAATCGGCGTTCATGCGGCCATCCGATCGAGCTTGTCGCGAAGCTGGTAATAGGTGCCCACCAACGGCAGGAACCAGGGGTTGCCCGTGTAGGTCGGGCGCGTGGGGAAGGGCAGGCCGTCCAGGGCGAAGCGTTCATTCGCGGCGCCGGCGATCTTCAGCGCAACGTTGTGACCGAGCCAGGTTGCCATCGCCACGCCGCTTCCCTGGCAGCCGGCGGCGTAGTGGATGCCGTCCTGCACGCCGATATGCGGCAGCCCGTCGAAGGTGAAGGCGACGAAGCCGGTCCAGGCATGGGTGATCCGGCTGTCGCGCAACTCGGGGAAGCATTCCACCATCGTCGCATGCAACACCGGCGCGGATTGCTCGGCTGTCGCCTTGCGGAAGCTCGCGCGGCCACCCCAGAGCACGCGCTTTCCGTCCGGCGACGGCCGGAAATAGTTCAGCACGCGCTTGCTGTCGCTGATCATGCGACGCCCTGGGAACAGGCGATTCATCGTGTCGGCTGGCAGTTCCTCCGTCGCGATGATGTAGGAGTTGAGCGGCACCAGCCGGCGTGCCAGCCAGGGGCTCGCCGTGCCGCGCTTGTCGAGCGAGTAGCCGTTGGTGGCGACCAGCACCGCATCGGCGCGGAGCTCGCCCCTGTCGGTGACGATGCGGAAGCCACCGCCCTCCTGCAGAATGCGCTGCACGCGCACGCCATCCACCAGCATCGCGCCGGCGCGTGCGGCCGCGGCGGCGAGGCCGCGCGCATATTTGCCGGGATGCAGGCTGCCGGTCGCCGCCGCGGCCATGCCGCCGTGATAATGGTCGCTGCCGAGGAAGTCGCGCTGGCGCGCCTTCGGGATCATCTCCGCCGGCAGGCCGGTGACCTCGGCGATCCAGTCCACCTTCCTCGCCATCGCGTCGTAATGCGCGGGCGTCCAGGCGCCAACATAGCGGCCGCAGCGGACATAGTCGCAGTTTATGCCCTCGCGCGCGATCGTCTCCTCGATGAAGGGCAGGCTGGCGGCGCAGGTTAGCGCGATGCGCTGCGCCTCCTCCTTGCCGTGGACCTTCTCGAGGTCGCCGCTTGCCACCTTCAGCCCGCCCGAGACCATGCCGCCATTGCGCGAGGAGGCGCCCCAGCCGATGCGCTCCGCGTCGAGCACGACCGGCCTGTGGCCCAGGCGGCACAGCGTGAGTGCGGCGGAAAGCCCCGCATAGCCGCCGCCAATGATCGCGACCTGCGCCTGGTCGGGCAGCGTCGTGTCGCGTTGCGAAGGTTCCGCCGCCTCCCACCACCAGGGGAAGACGCGGAAGCCCTCGGCGAAGGGCGGTTGCGGATGGGTCATTGCCGGCGCGCGCGTCTCGGGTTTCACTCTCGGCCAGGAGGTTCCCGCCGACAGCCGTCGCGATCAAGGGGACCCGTCGGGGATGGGTGCGCAAGCCGGAGAAGGAGACGGGCCATGCAGAGCTTCCAGCAGGATTGCGTCGAGCTGGCGCTCGAGAAGTATCGCCGCGGGGAAGTCAGCCGCCGCACCCTGCTGGCGGGGCTCGCGGCGCTCGGCGTGGGCAGCGGCCTCGCCTCGCGCGAGGCGGCCGCGCAGGAGCGGCAACTGGTCATGGTGAACTGGGGCGGCATCGCGAACCAAGCCTTCGGCCGCTTCTACGGCGATCCCTTCGCGTCAGCCAATCCGGGCGTGCGTGTGGTGCAGGACAGCACCGGGCCGTCCGCGGGGCGCATCCGCTCGATGGTGGAGAGCGGGCGCGTCACCTGGGATCTCTGCGACAGCTCCGCGACCAGTTCCTACCTGCTCGGCGGGATGAACCTGCTGACGCCGATCAACTACGACATCGTCAAGCGCGACGACGTGATCGGCCCGACCTTCGCGCTGGAACATGGCGCGGCGCCGTATTCCTTCAGCAATGTGCTGGTCTATGACACCCACAAATTCCCGAATGGCGGGCCGCAGAGCTGGGCGGATTTCTGGGATCTGCGGCGCTTTCCCGGCACGCGCCTGCTGCGCCGCGATGCCGCGGGCGCGCTGGATGCCGCACAGATGGCGCTGGGCAAGGATCCGCGGAACCTCTACCCGCTCGATATCCGCGCGAGCCTCGCCAAGGTGCGGGAGATCCGGCGCAACTGCGTGTTCTGGACCTCGGGTTCGGAATCCGAGCAGTTCATCCGCACGGGCGAAGCCGTGATGGGCCAGATCTGGCACACCCGCGCGAAGGTGCTGGAGCAGGAAAGCAACGGCCGGTTCAAGCATGTGTGGAACCAGGGTATCCTGCAGCCCGGCATCTTCGTGATGCCGCGCGGCAATCCGGGCGGCGAACTGGCGCAGCGGCTGCTCGCCTCGATGCTTGGCAACCCGGAGGCGCAGGTCGGGCTGCTGCAGTTCCTCGGCAACGGGCCGACCAATCCGCGCGCCGCGGCGCTGGTGCCGGCGGAGTTCCGTCGCTTCAACCCCACCGATCCCGAGAACGCGCGCGTGCAGGTGGCGCAGGATGGGCGCTGGTGGGGGCAGAACTACGCGCAGGCCAATGCCGACTACATCGACATGGTGACCGGCTGAGGGCACAAGGCGCGACGGAGCAGCAAGCCGGGGGCAGCGTGGCGCGACCCATCCTGTTGGTGAAGTCCGGCGGCGAGGCCGCGTTCCCGGAATGGCAGCGCCATTTCGCCGCCGCGGGCGCGCCGGTGGAGGTGCGCTGGTGGGACGACGCCACGGTGGACCCGGCTGCCGTCCGCTACGTGCTGGTATGGGATCCGGAGCCTGGGCGGCTCGCGAGACTGCCGAAGCTGGAGGTGATCTTCGGCAGTGGCGCGGGCGTGGACTTCATAACCGCCGATCCCGACCTGCCGAAGCACATCCCGCTGGTGCGCATGGCGACGCCCGGCGCGGCGCAACGGATGGGCGAGTATGTGACCTGGGCAGTGCTGTCGCTGCTGCAGGATGCGCGCCGCATGACGCTCGCCCAGGCCTTGCCGTGCTGGGATTATTTCGAGCGCGACGCCACCGCGCGGGAGACAACGGTGGGTATCATGGGCCTCGGGCACATGGGCGCGGCCGCGGCGCGCATGCTGCAGGGCATCGGCTTCCCGGTGATCGGCTGGTCGCGGACGCGCAAGGACCTGCCGGGCGTCGAAAGCTTTGCCGGCGCGGTGGAGATGGGCGCCTTCCTTGCGCGCGCGGACATCCTCGTCTGCCTTCTGCCCGCCACGCCGGAGACGCGCGGCATCCTCGCTAGGCCGTTGCTCGACCGCATGAAGCCAGGCGCCGCCCTGGTGAATGCCGGCCGCGGCAGCCACCAGCGGATCGAGGACATACTGGCCGCGCTGGACTCCCGAAAACTTGCGGCCGCCGTGCTCGACGTGTTCGAGCAGGAGCCGCTGCCCGCGGATCATCCGGCCTGGACTCATCCGCGCCTCACCATCACGCCGCATGTCGGCAGCCTGCCGCCGCGCAGCGAGCGCGCCGCGCATGTCGCCCGCATGATCGCCCTGCATGAGCGCGGCGAGACGCTGCCCAATCTCTACGACCACGAACGGGGCTATTGATGCCGCTTCCCCCGCCGCCTGTCCGACCCGACCCGAACCGTGTGCCGACCGAGCGCGAGTTGCGAGAGGATCTCGCCGCCGCCTATCGCCTGGTCGCGCTGTTCGGCATGACGGACCTGGTCTTCACCCATCTCTCGGCGCGCATCCCGGGCGAGGGCCACCGCTTTCTGGTGAACCCGTACGGCCTGCTGTTCGAGGAGATCACCGCAAGCAGCCTCGTCGTCGTGGATGCCGAGGGCGAGCCGAAGCAGGAGACCTCCTGGCCGGTGAATCCGGCGGGCTTCGTGATCCACTCCGCCGTTCATATGGGCCGCGAGGACGCGCAATGCGTCATGCACACCCACACCCTGGCCGGGATGACCATCGCCGCGCAGCAGGCCGGGCTGGTGCCGCTGAACCAGATGATGATGGAGTTCGAGGGGCGCGTCGCCTATCACGGCTACGAGGGCATCGCGGCGGATGACAACCTCTCCGAACGCGAGCGGCTCGTGCGGGACCTCGGCGACAAGCCCTGCCTGATCCTGCGTCACCACGGCCTGCTGACGGTCGGGCGCAGCGTGGCGGAGGCCTTCTACTGGATGTACTACCTGGAACAGGCCTGCCGCATCCAGCTCGCGGCGCAATCCTCCGGCGCGAAGCTCGCGCTGCCGCCGGCTGAGGTTGTGGAGCGCACGCGCGCGCAGTTCAGCACCGGTCCCGGCAAGGGCTGGCTGCCCTGGCAGGCGTTGCGGCGCAAGCTGGACCGCGAGCAGCCCGGCTATCGCGACTGATGTCGGCCACCGGACACGCCCTGGCGCTGCATGGGCTGACCAAGCGCTACGGCAGCTTCACCGCCGTGGACGACGTCTCCCTGCGCATCGAGCGCGGCCAGTTCCTGACGCTGCTCGGCCCCTCCGGCAGCGGCAAGACGACGATCCTGATGTGCATCGCGGGCTTCGTCGCGCCGACTGCCGGCGCCGTGCTGCTCGATGGCCGCGACATCACCGCCTTGCCGCCGGAGAAGCGCGATTTCGGCATGGTGTTCCAGGGCTATGCGCTGTTCCCGCACATGACGGTGGCGGAGAACGTGGCCTTCCCGCTGCGCGTCCGCCGGATGGGTGCGGCCGAGCGGCAGGAGAAGGTGCGCGCGGCGCTGGACCTCGTGCAGCTCGATCGCTTCGCGGATCGCCTGCCGCGGCAGCTTTCCGGCGGGCAGCAGCAGCGCGTGGCGCTGGCGCGCGCGCTGGTCTTCGACCCGGCGCTGCTTCTGCTGGACGAGCCGCTCTCGGCGCTCGACAAGAAGCTGCGCGCCGAGCTGCAGGAGGAGCTGAAGGCGCTGCATCGCCGCGTCGGGCGCACCTTCGTCAACGTCACGCATGACCAGGAGGAGGCGCTGTCCCTCTCCGACCGCGTGGCCATCCTCAACCATGGCAAACTGGTACAGGAAGGCGCGCCGGCGGCGCTCTACGAGAAGCCGCGCACGCGCTTCGTCGCGGACTTCCTCGGCAAGTCCAACTTCCTGCACGGCACCGTGCGGGAGGCGCATCCGGGCGGCTTCGCCGTGATGGCCGGCGGCACGCGCGTGATCCAGGCGATCGCGCCCGACGCGCCGCGGCCCGCCGCCGGCACGCCGGCGCTGCTGTCGCTGCGCCCCGAGAAGATCGCCCTGCTCGGCGAGGCGGAAACCGCGGAGAACGCCGTGGATGGGCGCATCCTGAGCTGGTCTTATCTCGGCGCCGGTTTCGCCATCAATGTGGCCACCCAGGATCTCGGTGCGCTGCGCGTGACGCTGCCGAGCTGGGGCGCGCCCTTCGCGCCGGCGGAGGGCATGCCGGTGCGGCTGGGCTGGAGCGCGACGGCCAGCGTGCCGGTCGCCGAGGACGCGGACTGATGGCCGCGGCGGCGCAGCGGCAGACCGGCTGGTGGCTGCTGATCCTGCCCGCCTTCCTGCTGATGACGGCCTTCTACGTCGCGCCCATCCTGCAGGTGCTGGCGATCTCCTTCACCGAGCCGCAACCCGGCCTGCAGAACTACGAGCGCCTCTTCACCAGCGAGAGCGTGCAGCGCGTGATCGGCACGACGCTGCGCATCTGCCTGATCACCACCGCGCTGGCGCTGCTGCTGGGCTATGCGCTGGCCTACCGCATCGCGCTGGCGGAGGAGCGGGTGCGGCGGTGGTGGATCCTGGCCGTGCTGGTGCCGCTCTGGATCAGCGTGCTGGTGCGCGCCTTCGCCTGGGTGACGCTGCTGCGCCGCCAAGGGCTGGTGAACCAGGCGCTGCTCGAGACCGGCGTGATCGCGGAGCCGCTGCAGCTTGTCTGGAACGAGTTCGGCATCGTCGTCGGCATGGTGCACTACATGGTGCCCTATGCCGTGCTGCCGATGCTTGCCAGCATGCGGGAGATCGACCCGCGGCTGCTGGCCGCCGCGCGCGGTCTCGGCGCGTCGCGCTTCACCGTCTTCGCCCGCGTCTTCCTGCCGCTGTCGGCGCCGGGGCTGATCGCTGCGGGCGTGCTGGTCTTCATCTTCTCGCTCGGCTTCTACATCACCCCGGCGATCCTCGGCGGCGGCAAGACGCTGATGGTCGCGGAATGGATCGGGCTGCAGATCCTGGACCTGATCCGCTGGGGCCTGGGCACCATGATGGCGACGGTGCTGGTGGTGGCGATCCTGACCACGCTCGCCATCTTCTCCCGCGCCGTGGACCTGCGCCGGCTGTTCGGGAGCGGCGCCTGATGGAAGGCGCGCATCGGCCCGGCGGCGCGGCGAAGGGGCTGGCCTGGCTGGTCGCGCTCTACTTGGTGCTGCCGATCGGCATCATCCTGCCGGTCTCGCTGACCGACCAGCGCTTCCTGTCCCTGCCGCAGGAGGGGCTTTCGCTGCGGCACTACGCCACGGTGCTGACCTCGACGGAATGGCTCGGCTCGATCGCGCAGAGCTTCTGGATCGCGGTGGGCTCCACGATCCTCGCCGTGGTCGCCGGGACGCTCTGCGCGATCGGCTGCTGGCGGATCTCGCGGCGAGCGACGGACCTGGTCCGTGCGTTGATGCTGCTGCCGATCATCATCCCTTCGATCGTCTATGCGATCGGGCTCTATCGCTACTTCGCCGGGCTCGGGCTGCTGGACCGGTTCCTCGGCGTGGTGATCGCGCATGGCGTCACCGGCATCCCCTATGTGATCATCACCGTCTCCACCGCGCTCGCCGCCTTCGATCCGCGGCTGGAGCAGGCGGCGCGGGGGATGGGGGCGAGCCTCTGGCAGACCCTGCGCTGGGTGATCCTGCCGCGCATCGCGCCCGGCATCGCTTCCGGCGCGATCTTCGCCTTCATCCATTCCTGGGACGAGCTGGTCATCGTGCTGTTCATCGCCAGTCGAGACGTCTTCACCCTGCCGCGCCGCATCTGGGACGGGATCAACGAGAACCTGGATCCCGCCATGGCGGCCGTCGCGGTGCTGCTGATCGTCTTCACGGTGCTGCTGCTGCTGCTGGACATGGCGCTGCGGCGCCGGCGCGATGCGCCATGACCGCGCGGTGCGCCGGCATGGGGCGCACCATGCGCACCACCGGGAAGGCCATGCGCCCGCCGAGGGCCAGCACGTGATCGGACACGGCGCAATAGCCCAGCGCGTCGTAGAGCGGCACGCCGGAGAGCGTGGCCATCAGCTCCGCCACCTCCGCGCCTTCCGCGGCCAGGCGCTGTTCCACCGCGGCCATCAGGCGGCGCGCGATGCCGCGGCGCGTCACCTCCGGCGCCACATAGACGCTGCGCACGGTCCCGCAGCGGCCGGGCAGGGGCAGCAGCGTCTCCCGCATCAGCCGCGCGTAGTTCGGCTTGCGCAGCGTCCAGCCGGCGCTGCCGGCGATCCGTCCCTCGAGCTCCGCCACCAGATAGGTGCCGTCGCCGATCAAGCGGGGGTCCATCGTGCCCATCTCGGCCAGCGCGGCCTCCAGCACCTCGCGGTCGTAGAAGGCGGCGCCGAGCAGGCGAAGGCTGCGCTGCTGCATCGCCAGCAGCGGCTCCAGGTCGTCCGGGGTTGCGGGGCGTATAAGGGCGGTCATCGGGGCATCTCCGTCCCCGCCTTCGTAGCGGCCGCGGATTGCGGCGTTATGTCGCGGTGCGGCCGCGATGGTGTCATTCATGTCGTCCGTGACGCAGTTGAGGAGGACCGGCCATGTCGCGCGCGATGAGCGAGTTCGACCACCGCTACAACATGCTGATCGAGCGCTTCGCCTCGGTGCCGGAGCCGCCCTTCGAGGACGCCGCGGAGACGGCGCGGGTCTGGGGCCGCGCCTGGGGCTGCGATTCCGACATCGGCCGGCTGCGCGCGGTGCTGATGCATCGCCCCGGCGAGGAGATGCATGTCGTCGAGAAGCTGCCGCTGATCCCCGAGCTCGGCGCCTACGGCGCCCCGGAGAGCGGCGCCTACTGGCGCGGCGAGGTCCGCCCGACGCTGGCCGAGCAGCAGGCGCAGCACGATGCGCTGGCGAACGCGCTACGCGAGGAGGGGGTGGAGGTCGTCTACCTGAAGCGCTGCGCGCCGGGGCGGCACAAATCCATCTACACGCGCGACAGCTCCTTCGCGGTGAAGGGCGGCGCGATCGTGACGCGCATGGGCCCGAAGATCCGCCGCGGCGAGGAAGCGCCTGTAACCGAGACGTTGGCCTCCATCGGCATGCCGATCCTGCGCACCATCCACGGCACCGGGCTGATGGAAGGCGGCAGCTTCGCCTGGATCCGGCCGGATCTCGCCGTCGTCGGCGTCTCCTCCCGCGTGAACGAGGAAGGGGCACGGCAGGTGGAGGAGGTGCTGCGCGTACAGGGCGCGCGGCTGATCCGCGTGCAAATCCCGGGCTACCGCCTTCATATCGACGGCGCCTTCGTGATGATCCACCACGACACGGCCATCGTGAATCCCTCGACGCTGCCCTTCGTCTTCATGGAGGAACTGAAGCGCGAAGGCATCCGCATGATCCCGGTGAACCATGAGGACCCGTCCTGGGCGATCAACTGCCTGGCCGTCGCGCCCGGCCGCGTGCTGATGAGCGACAAGGTCTCGCCCCGCACGCAGGAGGCGCTGGACCGCGCCGGCGTCAGCGTGAAGCTGGTGCCCTATGACAAGGTGGGCCTCGGCGGCGGCGGGATCCATTGCTCCACCTGCCCGCTGCTGCGCGACCCGCTGTGACGCCAGCCGCGGCGGCGGGCAGGGGCTGCCCAGGCTTGCGGCAGGCTTCGTTGAGGAAGCGCGACGCACGCCATCTGCCGGGTTGACGCTGTGGGCCCCGGGCGGGACAGTCCCGTTGTGGAGAACTTGAAACCATAAAGGCAGAAGCCCGGGACGCATGACGCAGGATGTGATCTTGACGGGCGGCCGCGTGTTCCGCGGCCTGGCCGGCGGCTTTGCCGAAGCCCTGGCGGTGCGCGACGGCCGCATCCTTGCCGTCGGCAGCGCGGCGGAGATGGCGGCGGCCGCGCCCGATGCACGCGTGGTCTCGCTGGAGGGCAGGGCGGTGATCCCCGCCTTCAACGAAGCGCACATGCACCTGCTGCCCTACGGGCTCGCACTCGGCCAGGTGAACCTGCGCGCCGAGGAGGTGCGGAGCCTGGACGAAGCGCTGCGCCGGATCCGCGCGGCGGCCGAAGCCGCGCCGAAGGGCGCCTGGATCCTCGGCCGCGGCTATGACCATGGCGAGCTGGATGTCGGCCGGCATCCGACGGCGGCCGAGCTGGATGCGGCGGCGCCTGACAATCCCGTGTTCATCGTGCGCACCTGCGGGCATATGGGCGTGGCGAACAGCGCGGCGATGCAACTCGCCGGCGTCGGCCACAACACGCCCGATCCCGAAGGCGGCGTGATCGAGCGCAAGGGCGGCGCGCTGACCGGACTGTTCCAGGAACGGGCAATGCGCCTGGTGCGCGACGTCATCCCGGCGCCGGCAATCGGCCTGCTGGTGGATGCGATCGAGCGCGCCGGGAACCACCTCGCCAGCCTCGGCTTCGCCAGTGCCACCGACATGAATGTCGGCATGATCGCCGACATGGCGGAGATCGAGGCCTATCGGGAGGCGCAGCGCAGCGGTCGCCTGCGCCAGCGCATGTGGCAGGTGCTGGCGGGCAATCCCGAGGGCATCGCGCAGCTGGCCTGGGAGCAGGGGCTGCGCCCGATGCAGGGCGACGACATGCTGCGCTGGGGCGCGGTGAAGGTCTTCGCCGATGGCAGCGCGGGCGGGCTGACCGCCGCCTTCTTCGAGCCCTATCTGGCCAGTGCCGGCGGTGGCACCGGCGTCTTCACCTTCCCGGACGAGAAGATCCACGCGTTGCTGAAGCTCTATCACGAGCAGGGCTGGCAGCTCGACATTCACGCCATCGGCGATGCCGCGATCGAGCAGGTGCTGCTGGGGATGGAGGCGGCGGACACGCCCGCACATCCCTTCGCCGGCCGCCGCCACCGGATCGAGCATTGTGGCTTCGTCACGCGCGACCAAAGAAGGCGGATGAAAGCTCGGGAAATCCTGCCGGTGCCGCAGCCGGTGTTCATGTACGAGTTCGGCGACCTCTACATCCGTAACCTCGGCCACGGGCGCAGCGACCACGCCTATCCGATGCGCACCTGGTTCGAGGAAGGGCATCACCCGGCGGCGAGCTCGGACTGCCCGGTCTCGACCGTGGATCCCTTCGTCAACCTCTTCACCATGATCACGCGCAAGACCAACCGCGGCACGGTGATGGGGCCGGAGGAGGCGCTCACGGTCGAGCAGGCGATCCACTGCCAGACCTGGTGCGGCGCCTACACGCAATTCGCCGAGGATCGCCGCGGCACGCTGGAGCCGGGGATGCAGGCCGACATCGCGGTGCTGTCGCGCGACATTTTTGCGACGACGCCCGAGGACATCCTGCGCGACACGCGCTGCGACCTGACGCTGCGGGGCGGCGAGGCGATCTTCGACCGCCACGGGGCGCTCGCCTGATGCTGCGCCACGCCGTCCAGCGCCTGGCGATGGCGGTGCCGGTGATGTTCGGCGTGCTGCTGGTCGGATTCCTGCTGATGCAGGTGGTGCCGACGGATCCCGCTACGGTGCGCGCCGGCCCGACCGCCACGCCGGATGTCATCGCGGCGATCCGTGCCGATCTGGGCCTGGACCGACCGCTCTACGAGCAGTTCGGCCTCTATCTCTGGCGGCTGCTGCAGGGTGATCTCGGCGTCTCCATCATCAACAACGTCCCGGTCACGCAGGAGCTTGGCGCGACCATCGGCCCGACGCTGGAGCTGATGGTGGCGAGCCTGTTCTGGTCCATTCCGCTCGGCATCGCGCTCGGCACCATCGCGGCCTATTGGCGCGGCTCGCTGCTGGACCGGGCGATCACCGCCCTCACGGTCGCGGGCGGCTCCATTCCGGTGTTCTTCCTGGGCCTCGTGCTGATCTGGTACGTCGGCTTCAAGTGGCAGCTGCTGCCCTTCACCGGGCGGACCGGCCCGCTCTGGACCTGGGAAGGGGTACAGGGGATCATCCTGCCCGCGCTGACGCTCGGCGGCGTCTTCGTCGGCCCGGTGGCGCGCATGACGCGGACCGCGGTGCTGGACGTGCTGGGCGCCGACCATGTGCGCACCGCGCGCGCGAAGGGACTGACGGAGCGGCGCGTGGTGACGCGGCACGGGCTGCGCAACGCGCTGATCCCGGTGGTCACGCTGATCGGCCTGCAGATCGGCTTCCTGCTCGGCGGCGCGGTGGTGACGGAGACGGTGTTCTCCTGGCCCGGCGTGGGGCGTCTCGCCGTGGGCGCGATCCTCTCCTCCGACTTCCCGATGGCGCAGGGCACGATCATCGTGCTGTCCATGGGCTTCATCGTGATCAACCTCTGCGTGGACCTGCTCTACGCCGCGCTCGATCCGCGGATCCGCCACGCATGAGCGCAACGGCTGGCGAGATCGCGATTCCGAAGCGGCCGGGCGTGCTGGCGCTGATCCTGCGCGATCCGGCGGCCGCCGTCGCAGCGGCCTTCGCGCTGGCCATCGTGCTGGCCGCGGTCTTCGCGCCCTGGCTGGCGCCGACCGATCCCTTCGACAACGATCTCGCCAAGGCGATGCAGCCGCCAGGCAGCGAAGGCTTGCCGCTCGGCGCCGACACGCAGGGCCGCGACATGATCACGCGGCTGCTGTTCGGGCTGCGCGTGACGCTGCTGATGGGCGTGGCCGCGGTGGCCGCCGGCGGCAGCGTGGGCGCGCTGCTCGGCTTCGCTGCCGCATTCTACAAGAAGATCGACGGCTTCATCATGCGGCTGATGGACGTGCTGCTCTCCTTCCCGGCGATCCTGTTCGGGCTGGCGATCGCGGCGATCTTCGGCCCCGGCCTGTTCTCCGTGGTGCTGGCGCTGTCCATCGCGACGGTGCCGCTGATGGCGCGCATCGTGCGCGGCGCGGCGCTGGTGGTGATGCAGCAGGACTACATCGAGGCGGCGCGAGCCCAGGGCATGTCCGATGCGCGGCTGATCCGGCGGCACCTGGCGCCCAACTGCCTCTCGCCGATCTTTGTCTTCGCCACGCTGCGCTTCGGCCAGGTGATCCTGCTCGGCTCGGCGCTGTCCTTCCTCGGCCTCGGCGCGCAGCCGCCCACGGCAGAGCTCGGCGCGATGGCGAGCGAGGGGCGCAACTTCCTGTTCTTCGCGCCGCATATCGCGGTGATCCCCTCGCTGGTGATCTTCGCGGTGGTGCTGGCCTTCAACGTGCTGGGCGACGCGCTGCGCGACGCGCTCGATCCGCGGCTTCGCGTGTAGAACCAGAAGAAGGGAGACTGGAGAGCGATGAGGAAGATCCTGGGCACGGCCCTGCTCGCCGCAGCGGTGGCGATGCCGGTGGCCGATGCGCTGGCGCAGGCCGCGCCGCGCAACACGCTGGTGGTGATGCGCGAGATCGATGCGGAAAGCTACGATCCGCACCGCTCCACCGCGCGCGGCGCGGGCGAGGTGGTCTACATGATGAGCGACACGCTGGTGTCGCTGGACTGGGACATGCGCACTGTCCGCCCTGGCTTGGCCGAGCGGTGGGAGGTCAGCCCGGACGGCAAGACCTACACCTTCCATCTCCGCCGCGACGTGACCTTCTGCGACGGCCGGCCGATGACCGCCGACGACGTGGTCTACTCGATCCAGCGCTGGGTGGATCCGGCCACCCGCAGCCCGGTGCGCTGGCGCGCAGGCCCGATCAAGGAAATCCGCGCGCGCGACGCGCATACGGTGGAATACGAGCTGACCGAGCCGTTCGGCGAACTGCTCTACCAGCTGACGCTGTTCTTCGCCTCGGTGATCGACAAGAACACGGTGGAGCGCCTCGGTCAGAATTTCGGCGTGCAGGGCTTCAACGGGACCGGCCCCTATTGCTGGGCAAGCTGGACGCCGCGGCAGGAACTGGTGCTGACGCGCCACCCCACCTACAGCTGGGGCCCGCCGATCTACCAGAACCCGCGCCCGCAGGTGGAGCGCGTGATCTGGCGCGTGATCCCGGAGGCGAACACGCGCCTTGCCGCGATCCAGACCGGGCAGGCGGACGTGACGCAGTACATCCCGGAGATCGCGGTGAACCAGCTGCGCGCCGTGCCGACGGTGCGCATGTCGCAGCAGCCCAACTACTTCTGGGACCACTTCATGGGCTTCAAGGTGGACAAGCCCGTGGTGAACGATCCGGCCGTGCGGCGCGCCATCAACCTCGCGGTCAACCGGAACGCCATCGTGCAGGCCACCTGGTTCGGCCAGGCGCAGCCGGCAGATGCGTATCTCAACCCGAACGTCACCGGCTTCGACCCAGAGGCCGGGCGGATGGTGCCGCAGTACAACCCGGATGAGGCGCGCCGGGTGCTCGATGCCGCGGGCTGGACGCCGGGCGCGGACGGCATCCGCGTGAAGAACGGGGAGCGCGCGAGCTTCCTGGTCTATGGGCTGCAGACCGCCGTGGCGCGACGCTACCTGGAAGCCATCCAGGCCGATCTGCGGCGCGTGGGCATCGACATGCGCGTGCAACTCTGGGACGCCACGGTGGGCTGGGGCCGGCTGGCGACGCAGGAATTCGACGCCTTCGTGATGTCCTACCCCTATATCAGCGCGACGGACGGTTTCGCGCTGTATTTCGACAGCCGAAACCGGCCGACACCGAACCGGATGAACTGGAACGACCCGGAGACCGACGCGCTGCTGCAGCGCGCGAAGACCGCGCTGAGCGAGGCGGACCGGCTCGCCGCGATCCAGGCGGCGCAACGCCGCATCGCCTCCAACTACGTGTGGCTGCCGATCGCGCGCGAAGGCCTTTGGGTCGCCGCGGCGCAGCGCGTGGAAGGCGCGCGGGCGCACGGCATCTATGGCGTCGGGCTCTACAAGGGCCTCGACATCCGGCTGACGCGCTGAACCGAGCCAGGGCCGGCGCGTTGCGCGCCGGCCCGCATCCGATCCGAGGACAGGGCCATGACCACCGTCATCCGCAACGCGGAACTCGTTGTCGCCTGGGACGCCGGCACGCAGTCCCACATCTACCTGCCCGACGCAGATGTTGCCTATGAGGGCGGCGCGCTCACCTTCGTCGGCCGCGGCTACAAGGGCCCGGCCGAGGAGGAGATCAGCGGGCGCGGGCTGATGGTCATGCCCGGCCTCGTCAACATCCACTCCCACCCGTCGAGCGAACCGCTGAACAAGGGGCTGATCGACGAGATCGGC
This sequence comes from Falsiroseomonas bella, assembly GCF_003173615.1. Lineage (GTDB taxonomy): Bacteria > Pseudomonadota > Alphaproteobacteria > Acetobacterales > Acetobacteraceae > Falsiroseomonas > Falsiroseomonas bella. The sequence continues at coordinate 559,406 of NZ_QGNA01000004.1, forward strand.
AGCCCGGGCCTCTACAACTCCTCGCTCTACGAGTTCATGCCGATCTTCCGCGCCGATGCGGAAGCGGTGCCGCATTGCGTGCGCGTTGCGCTGTCCGAACTGCTGCTGTCGGGCGTGACGACCGTCGCCGACCTTTCCATGGCGCATCCCGGCTGGCTCGACCTGCTGGCGGAAAGCGGCCTGCGCGTCTGCATCGCGCCGATGTTCAAGTCGGCGCGCTGGTACACGAAGAACGGCCATGTCGTGCAATACGAATGGGACGAAGCCGCCGGCGAGAAGGCGATGGCCGAGGCTCTGCAACTGATCGAGCGCGCCGAGCAGCATGAATGCGGCCGCCTCTTCGGCATGGTCGTGCCGGCGCAGATCGACACCTGCACCGACACGCTGCTGAAGGAATCCTTCCAGGAGGCCGGCAGGCGCGGCGTCTCCTGGCAGATCCACGCGGCGCAGTCGGTGGTGGAGTTCCATGAGATCACCCGCCGGCACGGCATGACGCCGATCGGCTGGCTGGATTCGATGGGCCTTCTCTCGGATCGCTCCATCATCGGACACGGCATCTTCCTCGATGACCACCCGAGCACGAAGTGGTGGACCGATACCGACATGAAGCGCCTGGCGGAGACCGGCACGACGGTCGCGCATTGCCCGACCGTCTTCGCGCGCCGTGGCATCACGCTCAAGCATTTCGGGCGCTACAAGCGCAGCGGCGTGAACATGGGCCTCGGCACGGACACCTATCCGCACAACATGCTCGACGAGATGCGGCTCGTCGCCTATCTCGCGCGCACCCAGGCGAATGACCCGCGCAGCATGACGACGACGGAGCTGTTCGACGCGGCGACCATCGGCGGCGCGAAGGCCCTGGGGCGGGAGGATATCGGCCGCCTCGCGGCCGGCTGCCGCGCCGATTTCGTGCTGGTGGACGTGACGCATCCGATGATGCGCCCCGCGCGCGATCCGGTGCGCAGCCTGGTGTACGCCGCGGGCGACCGCGCGGTGAAGGATGTCTTCGTGGATGGCCGCAAGGTGGTGGCCGATGGCGAGGTCGTCACCATGGACTACCGCCAGGCGGCCGCGCATCTGCACGAGGCGCAGAAGCGCGTGATCGGCAATGCCCCGGCGCAGGACTGGGCGCACCGCCCGGTGGAGGTCTCCTCGCCGCCGACCTTCCGGTGGCAGTGACGCATGCGATGACCGCAGGGCGCAGGCGTAGCCGAGCACCGGAGGTCTGAATCGCATGCGCGACAACGCACCTCTTCTCCGTATCGAAGGGCTGCGGACCGTCTTCCGCAGCTCGGTCGGCGAGATCGCGGCGGTGGACGGCGTGGATCTTGACGTGCCGCGCGGCCGCACGCTCGGCATCGTGGGGGAGAGCGGCTGCGGCAAGTCTATGCTGAGCCTCTCCGTCATGCGCCTTGTCCCGCCGCCCGGCCGCGTCGCGCAGGGGCGCGTGCTGCTGGAGGGCCAGGATCTGCTGCGGCTATCCGCCGGCGCGATGCGCCAGGTGCGCGGCGGCAAGGTGGCGATGATCTTCCAGGAGCCGATGACGTCGCTGAACCCGGTACACAGCGTCGGCGCCCAGATCACCGAGGCGATGCGCGCGCATGACAAATCGGCGTCCGGCGCCGAACTGCGCGACCGCGCGATCGAGGCGCTGAAGCGCGTGCGCATCCCCTCCCCGGAATCGCGCTTCGACGACTATCCGCACCAGCTCTCCGGCGGCATGCGCCAGCGCGTGATGATCGCCATGGCGCTGGCCTGCCGGCCGCAACTGCTGATCGCGGACGAGCCGACCACCGCGCTCGACGTCACGGTGCAGGCGCAAATCCTGGATCTGCTGCGCGAGCTCCAGGACGAGACTGGCATGTCCATCATCCTGATCACCCACGATCTCGGCGTGATCGCCGAGATGGCCGACGAGGTCGCGGTGATGTACGCGGGCAAAGTGGTGGAGCGCGCGACGGCGGCGGAGCTCTTCGCCAGCCCGCAGCATCCCTACACGCTCGGCCTGCTCGGCTCGATCCCGCGCCTGGATGAGGATCGCGAAAGGCTGCTGGCGATCGAGGGCGCGGTCCCGCCGCCCTTCGCCCTGCCCAAGGGCTGCCGTTTCCACCCGCGCTGTCCCTTCGCGATTGAGGCCTGCACCCGCGCGCAGCCGGCACTGGAACCCGTGGCCGACGGCCACCTCGCGGCCTGCATCCGCGCGCCGGTCGAGCAGTCGGCGGAACTCGCCGCATGAGCGCGCTGCTGCAGGTCGAGGGGCTGGCGAAGCACTACCCGGTGAAGCACGGCGTTCTGGACCGCGCGCAGGGCGTGGTGCGTGCGGTGGATGGCGTCTCATTTGCCATCGCGCGCGGCGAGACGCTGGCGCTGGTCGGCGAATCCGGCTGCGGCAAGTCCACCACCGCGCGCCTCGTGCTGCGCCTTATCGAGCCGACCGCCGGCACCATCCGCTTCGACGGCGTGGAGGTTTCGGGCGCCGCCGAGCTCCGCGCGCTGCGCCGGCGCGTGCAAGTGGTGTTCCAGGATCCCTATGCCTCGCTGAACCCGCGGCTGCGGGTGGGCGAGGCGATTGCGGAGCCGATGGAGGTGCATGGCATCGGCGACGCGCGCTCGCGTGCCGATCGCGTGAAGGAACTGCTCGGCCTGGTCGGTCTCGCCCCCTTTCACGCGCAGCGCTATCCGCATGAATTCTCGGGCGGCCAGCGCCAGCGCATCGGCATCGCGCGCGCGCTGGCGGTGCAGCCGGAGCTCGTCGTCTGCGACGAACCGGTCAGCGCGCTGGATGTCTCGATCCAGGCGCAGGTGGTGAACCTGCTCAAGGACCTGCAGGGGCGCTTCGGCCTCTCCTACCTGTTCATCGCGCATGACCTGGCGGTGGTGCGCCACATGGCCGACCGCGTGGCGGTGATGTATCTCGGCCAGATCGTGGAGACGGGGCCGAAGCGCACGCTGTTCGCCAATCCGCGGCATCCCTATACGCGCGCGCTGCTGGCCGCGATCCCGCATCCCGATCCGCGCCGGCGCGGCCGCGTGCAGCACCTTGGCGGCGACGTGCCGAGCCCGATGAACCCGCCGCCCGGCTGTCGCTTCCACACGCGCTGCCCGTATGCGCAGGCGATCTGCCGCGAGCAGGCGCCGCCGCTGCGGGAGGTCGCGCCCGGCCAGGCCAGCGCATGCCACTTCGCGGAGGACCTGCCGCGCTTCGACGCCGCCGTGGGGGAGGGGATCGCGCCGCGCGCCGCGGAACGTCTCGCGCTGTACGCTGCCGCCAAGGCGCGCCGGGCGGGCTGAGCCGTCCCGTCATCCTCGTGTCGGCCCCGTGCCGCAGGATCGCCGCGATCTCGTTGGATCCTGCGTGCATGTTCGCCCTGTCACGACGCACGCTTCTCGCCCTGCCGCTCGGCGCGCTGCCTGTCGTGGCGCGGGCGCAATCCGGCACCATCCGCGGCAGCGCGACCTATCACGAGCGCATGGCGCTGCCGCCCGGCGCCGTCCTGCATCTCCGCCTGGAGGATGTGTCGCGTCATGGCGCGCCCGCGTTGCTGATCGCGGAAGCCCAGATTCCGATCACCGGTCAGGTGCCCATCGCCTTCGCGCTGGCCTACGAACCGGCGCGCATCGAGGAGCGCTTCACCTATGCGCTGCGCGCCGAGATCCTGCTCGACGGCCGGGTGCTGTTCCGCACCGACCCCATCCATCCGGTGCTGACGCGCGGCGCGGAGGAGCAGATCGAACTTCTGCTGGTGCGCGCCCGCGAGAGTGCCGCGCCCGCCGCGCCGGCGCTCGTTGGCCCGGTCTGGATCGCGGAGGACATCGCCGGCCGCGGTGTCGTGGACCGCTCCCGCACCAGCATGAGCTTCGGCGCGGATGGGCGCGTCAGCGGCCTCGGCGGCTGCAACCGCTACAATGGCGGCTACACGCTGGATGGCGCGTCGCTGCGCTTCGGGCCGGTTGCCGGGACCATGATGGCCTGCCCGCCCGCGCTGGCCGAGCAGGAACAGCGCTTCCATGCCGCGCTGGCGCAGGTGCGCGGCTGGCGCATCGCGAACGGCCTGCTGCATTTGACCGACGAGGCGGGCGGCACGGTGATCCGCCTCTCATCGGACGGGTGAAGCCGGCTTCCCTGTCGGCCAGGGATGTCTAGCATGCGCGCGACAACCGAGGGTCGCGCATGACGCCATCATTACAACTGATCTCCTTCGACCTCTGCCCCTATGTCCAGCGCGCGGCCATCGTGCTGCTGGAGAAGGGCGTCGCCTTCGAGCGGGTGGACATCGACCTTTACGCCAAGCCCGACTGGTTCCTGGCCCTCTCGCCGCTCGGCCGCGTGCCGGTGCTGCGGGTTGGCGAGGAGGTGCTGTTCGAAAGCGCGGTGATCGCCGAATACCTGGAGGAGACGCAGGCGCCGCGGCTGCACCCAGCGGACCCGCTGGAGAAGGCCAAGCACCGCGCCTGGATCGAATTCGCCGCCACCATGCTGGACGACACCTGGGTGATCGAGACCGGCAAGGACGCAGCCGCCTTCGACGCCCGCTGCGCGACTCTGCGCCAGAAATTCCAGCGGATCGAGGCCCTGCCGCCCAGGCTGCCTTTCTTCGCGGGCGAGGATTTCTCGATCGTGGACGCCGCCTTCGCGCCCGTGTTCCGCTACTTCGACACATTCGACCGCATGGCGCCGCTCGGCGTGCTGGATGGGCTGCCGCGCGTCGCGGCCTGGCGGCAGGCGCTCGCCGCCCGGCCTTCGGTGCGGAAGGTCGTGGTGCCGGACTACCCCGAAAGGCTCCGCGCCTTCATCATGAAGCAGGGCGGCGTGCTGGCGCAGCGCGCCGCGGCGGCGGGATAAGGGGAGGACGGTCATGGTGGTGCAGCTGGTCGCGCCGCGGCTGATGCTGATGGGCGGCGGATCGGTCGGCAAGCTCGCGGAGGTGCTCGCGCAGCTCGGCCTCTCCCGTCCGCTGGTGGTGACCGATCCCTTCATGGTCTCCTCCGGCCTGCTTGATCGTGCGCTGGCGCCGCTGCGGGCGGCGGGGATAGAGGCGGCCGTCTTCTCCGACACCGTCCCCGACCCGACCGACACGGTGATCGAGGCCGGAGTCGCCGTGCTGAAGGCCGGCAACTTCGATTGCCTGATCGGCTTCGGTGGCGGCAGCCCGATGGACACGGCGAAGGCGATGACGATCCTCGCCGCCGCGCCCGCAGGCACGCATATCCGCGCCTTCAAGGTGCCGGCCGCCGCGAACCTCGCCGCGCTGCCGGTGATCTGCGTGCCGACCACCGCCGGGACGGGCAGCGAGGCGACGCGCTTCACCGTCATCACCGACACCGAGCGCGACGAGAAGATGCTGATCGCGGGCCTGGGCGCGCTGCCGCTCGCGGCCGTGGTGGATCACGAATTCACCTTCGGCCTGCCCGCGCGCATCACCGCCGACACCGGCATCGACAGCCTGACCCATGCGCTGGAGGCCTTCGTCTCCAAGCGCGCCAATCCCGTGGCCGATGACTATGCCCGCAGCGCCATGCGCCTGATCGCGCCGAACCTGCGGCGCGTCTGGGCCGATCCGAAGGACGCCGCGGCGCGGGAGGCGATGATGCGAGGCGCCACGCTGGCCGGCCTCGCCTTCTCCAATTCCTCCGTCGCGCTGGTGCATGGCATGTCGCGGCCGGTCGGCGCGCATTTCCACGTTCCGCACGGCATGTCCAACGCGATGCTGCTGCCCGCTGTCACCGCCTTCGGCCTGGACGCCGGCCGCGCCCGCTACGCGGAAGCCGCGCGCGTCATGGGCGTCGCGCGGGAGGATGAGGGCGACCAGTCCGCCTGCGCGAAGCTGGTGGAGGAATTGCGCGCGCTGAACCGCGACCTGCAGGTGCCCACGCCCGCGGGCTACGGCATCGCGGCGGATGCGTGGAACGGCCTGCTGCCGACCATGGCCGCGCAGGCGCTGGCCTCCGGCAGTCCCGCGAACAACCCGCGCGTGCCGACGGCCGACGAGATCGTCGCGCTGTATCGCGAATCCTACGGCGGCTGAGGCAGCGCGCGCCTTACCGGCCGTCCGGCAGGGCGGCCCCGCTCCAGGCCCCGATCCAGGCCGGCATCGCCTCCGGCGGGATCGGGCGGCCCACGCCGAAGCCCTGCGCCAAGTCGCATCCCGCCGCCGCGGACGCGCGCCACAGCAGCGGGTCCGTCACGCCCTCTGCCACCACCGCGCGGCCCTCGGCATGGGATTGGCGCACCAGACGCTCCACCTGCGCGCGAGCACGGCGCTCGGTCGGCAGCGCGGCGATCAGGCTGCGGTCCAGCTTCACCCCGGCGAAGGGCAGGCCGAGCAGCGGGGTTCGGGCGTCGTCCAGGCTCAGATCGTCCAGCAGCACGCGGAAGCCGGCGCCGTCCAGCCGTTGCAGCGCGCGCCGCAGCAGCGCCGTGTCGCGCACCGTGGTGCTTTCCGTCAGCTCCAGCAGCAGGTCCTGCGGCCGCAGCGCATGGTGGGAGATCAGCGCGCCAAGCCGGCTCGGCAGGTCGGCCCGCAACAGCACCGAGAGCGGCACGTTGAACGAAAGCCGCAGCGGCAGCGCACGTCGTACCGTGGCCAGCGCCTCGATCGCGCTGCGCGCGACGGCGAGGGCAAGCGGCGTGGCCAGGCCGGCCTGCTCCGCCAGCGCCACGAAGGCGCCGGCGCCGAGCGCCACGCGCGGCCGCTCCCATCGGGCGAGCGCCTCCACCATGACCGGCCGGCGATCGGCGAGGCGCACGATCGGTTGCAGGCGCACGGTGATCTCGCCGCGGGCCAGCCCGGCGGCGAGGCTGCGCGCATCGCTTGCCGGCATTGCGCCGCCATGGCCGTTGCGCGACAGCGCGGCGGCGAGCTTGGCGCCCTCCGCCGGCACGGCGCGCAAGCCGTCAGGTGCCTTCTCTCCGGGGCGTGCGACGACGACGACCTCGGTGCCGCTGAAGCGGTCGCGCGCGGCGGAGAGCAGATCCGCGCCCGCGCTGCCGCCTTCCAGCACCAGGTGGCGCGGCGGCTCGCCTGGGCCGACCATGCGGTAGAGCGCCTCGGCCCCGCTGACGATCTGCACCGGGCGGGCGCCCTGCAGGCGGCGGGCGGCCTCATGCACGGCGGCAATCACCAGCGGATCGCTCGCGACCAGCACCAGGCCCGAGGAATCACCCATGCTGCGGCGGGGGCGGCGAAGCATCGCTCAACCCTTCCCGCACGCGCCACCGGCGGTGGCGCGTGTCCGGCGCCTGCGGGCAGGCGCGGCCGCATGGGCCGGATGGCGACGCGCCCGTCTCAAATTAAACCGATTCTCCGCCAAGCGTCACAGCAGCCTAGCTTGGTCACGTCCGTCGCGGAAGCCAAGGTTCTTCTCGCCAGCGCCGGCGCAACGCCTCCTCCTGCCGGCGCAGCAACGCGGTCCAGGGCTCGGGGCCGAGGAAGCGGGGCAGTTGCCCGGCCTCGGCGCATTGCGCGGCAAGGTCCGGGTCGGCGGCGAGCTTCTCCAGCCCCTCCACCAGCCATCCGCGCCAGTCCTCCGGCGCATCCGGCGCCAGGGCGAAGCCGCGCCGCGTGGCGCCGAGCAGCTCCAGCCCCGCTTCCCGAAGGGTCGGCAGGTCCGGCAGCAGCGGCGAGCGGCGGGATGCGGCGATGCCGAGCGCCACCAGCCGGTTCTCGCGCAGGAAGGGAATCGCGTCGGGCAGGGTCAACGCCGCGGCCGCCACATGCCCGCCCGCTGCCGCCTGCCGGGTCGCTGCGGCGGAGGGGAAGACCAGCGGCGTGACGCCGGCGCTCTCCGCCAGGCGCATGCCGGCCATATGCGCCGCAGTGCCCGGCGGCGGGGTGCCGAAGGACACGCCGGTCTGCGCCCGCAGCCCATCAAGGCTCGCCACGCCGCCCGGCGCGGCGACCAGCACCACCGGCTCCTCGATCAGCGCGCCGAGCGGGGCGATCCGGTCGAGCGGGGAGGACTCGCCCGCCTCCACGGCCCGGGCGAGCAGGACGGGCGTGGTGAGCACGCCGATGACGCGTGTGCCGGGGGCCGTTCCGGCAAGCTCGGCGAGGGCGGCGAGACCGCCGCGGCCTGGCAGGTTACGCAGGGCCAGCCGCTGGTGCGGCCAGGCGCGTTCGAGGAACGGGGCCACCTGGCGGGCCCAGCGATCCGGCGAGGAGCCGGGCGGCGCCGGGACCAGCAGAGTGGCAGGCTCGCGCGCCGCGAGCGCCAGGCGCGGCGCGACGCAGCTCGCCGCCAGGGCCAGCAGCCCGCGGCGCGGCAGCCCCCGCCGCGGCACCTGCCGCCCGCCGGGGGCCGCAACGCTCATCCCGGCTGAGCCGCCGCGGCGGAGGCCGGCTCGCTCTTCCGCAGCGACTTCGCGCCGGTGAACAGCACGATCGGCGCTGCGATGAAGGTGGAGGAGGCGGTGCCGATCACGATGCCCGCGATCATCAGCCAGGCGAAGCCGGCCAGCGCCTCGCCGCCGAACAGCGCCAGCGGCAACGCGCTCAGCAGCAACGTCATCGAGGTGCCGATGGTGCGGTTCAGCGTCTCGTTGATCGAGAGGTCCACCAGCTCGCGCAGCGGCATCTGCTTGTACTTCCGCAGATTCTCCCGCATGCGGTCGAACACCACGACCTTGTCGTTGGCGTTGAAGCCGATGATGGTCAGGATCGCCGCGACGGTGGTCAGGTTGAACTCGATCCCCGTCACCACCATCAGGCCGACGACCTTGGTGGTGTCGAGCAGCAGCGTCGCGATGCCGGCGACGGCGAACTGCCATTCGAAGCGGAACCAGATGTAGACCAGCATCGCCAGGAAGGAGAGGCCGAGGGCGATCAGCCCGCCCATGAACAGCTCGGCCGAGACGCGGTTGCCCACCGCCTCCACGCGCAGCACGCGGGTGCCGGGCGCCACCTGGTCCAGCGCGCCGCGCACGGCGGCGACGGCGCGCTGCGTCCCCGCCTCGTCGCCCTGGACGGGCAGGCGGACGAGCACCGTGTCGGGCGCGCCGAATTCCTGCAGCCCGACCTCGCCGAGATCGAGCCCCGAGGTCGCCGAGCGCAGCTGCGCGAGATTGGCCGGCCCCGGCGTGCGCACCTCCATCACGATGCCGCCGCGGAAGTCGATGCCCTTCTCGAGCCCCGGATAGAAGGCCAGCGCGACCGACCCGGTCGAGATGATGGCCGAGACGACCACGCCGATCTTGGCGCCCCTCATGAACGGGATGCGGGTGTCGTCGGGGATCAGGCGGAACAGCGGCCGCGCCAGCCGCTGCCAGAGCGAAAGGCCGGGCCGCTGCAGCACCGGCAGCTCCTTCGGCCGCTTGGTGCGGTACCAGATCGCGATGATCAGCCGCGTCACCACCGTCGCGGTCCACATCTGCACGATGGTGCCCACCGCGACGGTCACCGCGAAGCCGCGGATCGGGCCGCTGCCGAAGCCGTAGAGGCACGCCATGGCGATCAGGTTCGTCAGGTTCGAATCCATGATCGTGCCGGAGGCCTTGGTGTAGCCCGCCTCCAGCGCGTTGATCGGACTTCGCCCGTTGCGCACCTCCTCCCGGATGCGCTCGTTGATCAGGATGTTGGCGTCGAGCGCGGTGCCGAGCGTCAGCACGATGCCCGCGATGCCGGGCAGCGTCAGCGTCGCCCCCAGCACCGTCAGCACGCCGATCATGATGACGACGTTGGCCAGCAGCGCGATGTTCGCGATCCAGCCGAAGAAGCCGTAGGCGAGCCCCATGTAGAGGAAGACGAAGAGCGTGCCGGCGGCGAGCGAGATCAGGCCGGCGCGGATCGCATCCGCGCCGAGCTCCGGCCCGACGGTGCGCTCCTCCACCACGGTCAGCGGCGCGGGCAGGGCGCCGGCGCGCAGCAGCACCGCGAGGTCGGTCGCGCTCTGCACGTTGAAGCTGCCGCTGATCTGGCCGCGGCCGCCGGTGATCGCCTCCCGGATGACCGGGGCGGTGATCACGCGGTCGTCGAGGACGATGGCGAAGGGCCGCCCGACATTGGCCCGCGTGATGTCGGCGAAGCGGCGGCTGCCGACCGAATCGAAGGTGAAGTTCACCACCCATTCGCCGGTGCGGCTGTCCTGCCCGGCCCGCGCATCGGTCAGGTTCGCGCCGTCCACCTCGACGCGGCGGCGCACCGGGTAGCGCTCCTCATTCTGCTCGCCGCGCAGGAACATGGTGCCGGGCGGCGGTGTCGCGGCCTGCAGGTTCGCGTTCTCGTCCAGCAGGTGGAAGGTCATGCGCGCGGTGCGGCCGAGCAGGTCCTTGATGCGAGCCGGATCCTCGACGCCCGGCAGCTGCACCAGGATGCGGTTCTGGCCCTGGCGGGCGATCAGCGCCTCCACGAGGCCGCTCTCGTCGATGCGCCGCCGCACGATCTCGAGCGACTGCTCGACGGCATTCGACGCCTTGTTGCGCAGCGCGACCTCGGTCAGCGTGGCGCTCACCACGCCTTCGGGCGTGGTCGTCACCTCGATGTCGGGCTGCTGCGATCCCGCGCCGGCATTCACCGAGATCGCCGCGTCGCGCAGGATGCGCGCCACGTCGTTCGCCCGCGCCGGGTCGGAGACACGCAGCGAGACGCGGCGCTGCGCCTGGTCGGCATTCAGCCCGGTGTAGAGGATGCGCGGATTGGCCGTGGCCGCGCCGCGGCGGACCGTGTCCACCAGCCCCTCCAGCCGTTCCCGCACCATCGCGGAGGTGTCCACCTCCAGCAGCAGGTAGGAGCCGCCGCGCAGGTCGAGGCCGAGGCTGATCTGGCGCATCCAGCCGGGCATGCTGTCCCGCGGAAGCAGGTTCGGCAGCGACATCAGGACACCGAGGAGGCAGACGCCGGCGATGGCGAGCGCCTTCCAGCGGGCGAAATACATCATGGGCTGGGACAAGCCTGCCGTTCGGGTGGAGCCCGCCCTCCGTTCGGGCGGGAGGCAGGCGTTTGGGGCGGAACATGCGCGGGGGGCAACCCCGATGCAAGCCCGCGCCCTCCCGCACGGGCGGGGGAGGGAGTAGAGGGGGCGCATGAGTCTCCGCCTCGCCATCCTCGGTGCCGGTCATTTCGGCCGCTTCCACGCCCTGAAGGCGGCGAAGGGGCCGCGCGCCCGGCTTGTCGCGGTGCACGACGCCGATGCGGCGCGCGCCGCATCGGTCGCTGCCGAGGCCGGCGCCCCTGCCATGGGGCTGGCGGAGGCGATCGCCGCCGCCGATGCGGTGATCGTCGCCGCGCCCACGCGCTTCCATCATGCGCTCGGCATGCAGGTGCTGCAGGCCGGGCGGCACCTGTTCATGGAGAAGCCGATCGCCGCGACCCTGGCCGAAGCCGATGCCCTGGCGGCGGAGGCCGCGTCCCGCGGCCGCGTGCTGCAGGTCGGGCATATCGAGCGTTTCTCGGCCGCCTTCCGCGCCGTGGTGGCGGCGCCCGGGCGCGACCAGGCGCTCTCCTGGGACGCGGTGCGCGCCGCGCCCTTCCGGCCGCGCAGCCTGGATGTCTCGGTCGTGCTGGACCTGATGATCCACGACATCGACCTGGTGCTGACGCTGGCGGGGGAGGAGCCGGAGGAGGTGACGGCGGTCGGCGCGCGCGTGATCTCGGACCATCCCGACTTCGCCGTGGCGCGCTTCCGCTTCCCCTCCGGCCGGGCGGCGGTCATCACCGCCTCCCGCGTGTCGCTGGCGCTGGAGCGCCGGCTGCGCGTGCTGGGGCGGGAGGGGGAGATGGCGGTGGATTTCCTCGGCCGCAGCCTCGCCGTGCTGCGCAAGGGCGGCGCGGAGCCGGTCGCGACCATGCCCGGCTTCGGCGTGGACCGCGCCGCCTGGACCGACCATGACAGCCTGGAGGCCGAGCAGGCCGGCTTCGCCGCCGCCTGCCTCGATGGCGTGCCGCCCGAGGTGGATGCGGCGGCCGGCCGCCGGGCGCTGAAGGCCGCGCTGGCGGTGGAGGCCGCGATCGGCTGAGGCCTCTGCGAGGCCTGCGGCCCCTCAGGGGCCCCGGCGCTGCCTGGCGGTCGCCAGCGTCTGCGACGGTGTTTCGCCGAACAGGTCGCGATAGGCCAGGGCGAAGCGCCCGAAATGCCAGAAGCCGAGGTCAAGGGCGACCTGCTTGACCATGAGTCCCGCGCCGCCGGCCGCGAGGCGCCGGCGCGCCTCCGCCAGCCGGCGCTGCCGCAGGTAGCGGTGCACGCTGATGCCATAGACCGCATCGAAGCACTGGTTGACGAAGCGCGGGCTCACGCCGAGCGTGGCGCCGATCTCCTCGCTGCAGACCGGGCGTCCAGGCGCCGCGGCGAGATAGTCCACCGCGGCCGAGGTGACGCGCACGGCGCTCCGTTCGCCGCGCAGGCGTCGCGGCGGCGACGGCCGGTCGGCCAGCGCGCCGTCGAGTGCAGCACGCAGGCTGTCCACCAGCGCCGCCGACATCGCGGGGCCCGGTTGGCCGGCCGGCTCAAGACTGGCAAGGGCCGACAGGCCGCGCAGGACCGGCGCCCGCGCAAGCAGGCCCCGAAGCGGCAGGGCGCCCCCCTCTTGCGCCGCGGGCAAGCGCTCGAACACCTCCGCGAAGCGCGCCGCGTCCAGCACCAGCATCGTCCAGCGCTGCCCGTCCGCCACGCGGGCCAGCAGCTCCGCTCCCGGGCCATAGAGCACCGCATCGTCGCGTCCCGGCAGGATGCGGTTGAGCCGGCTTGCCTCCGCCGGGCCGCCGGTCGGGTAGAACAGCGCCCAGCTGCCTGGCGCCACTCGCGCCCGCCCGAGATAGATGCCCTCCAGGGCGTTCGCCTGGACCCGCGCCGGCCCGAGATCCACCAGCCCCATCGTGTAGCGAAAGCGCCCCGGCGAGAGCTGGACGAGTTCGGCCTCGAAGTCGCGCTGCGCCGCGGCCATGTCCTCGACGCAGTCGAAATCGGCCGCCCGGATGACGGGGGCGATGCAGGTCAATCCGCGACTCCCCGCGATGGACGATCCCAGGCGCCGATGCTCTTCCGAATCCGGATAGCGGTTCAAGCTGGGCAGCGCCCCCGAGGGACGGGATAGGATGGCCGCGCGGGACGACCCGCGTCGGAGCATCGTCAGGCCGGCGGCATCGTTGCGGACCGCCCTGCTTCCGGTCGCCGAATCAACCGCCCGGACGCATCGGGCCTCCTTGGACATCCAGCCGTCATGACCACTCGACGCGACCTCGCCCTGCTCGCTGCGGCGGCGTCCGCCCTGCGCGGCGCCTTCGGCCCCGGCACCGCCGAGGCCCAGCCGCTGACCGGCACCCCGACGCCGCCGGCCTTCCGCTACACCACGCCCATGCCGTCCGGCGTCGCCTCCCCGTCCTCGGTCGACACGCGCTTCGGCCGGCTGAATTTCTTCGACGGCGTGCCGGACGCCGCGAGCACGGATGCGCTCTACGACAACCTGGTCTTCCAGCAGGCGGTGCAGGCCTATCTGCTCGGCATCCCGGCGGTGAACCAGGCCTTCAACCGCCAGGCCATCCGCAGCTTCGGCCCCGACAACACCACCATCCCGATCTGGGAACAGCTGGTGGACAGCCGGACGGTCGAGCTCACCGCCAACGACAACACGCCCTACACCTGGTTCTGGGTGGACCTGCGCGGCGGCCCGTTGGTGATCGAGGTGCCGCCGCGCGTGCTCGGCCTGATCAACGACATGTACTATTTCTGGGTCGCGGATCTGGGCCTGACCGGCGCGGATCGCGGGCGCGGCGGGAAATACCTGCTGCTGCCGCCCGGCTGGCGCGGCCAGGTGCCGCAGGGCTACACCGTGACCCGCCCGAAGACCTTCGGCAACGTGGTGATCTGGCGAAGCTTCCTGGAGAACGGCGACCCGCGCCCCGGCGTGGCGATGGTGAAGCAGCGGACGAAGGTCTATCCGCTCGCCCGCGCCGCGAACCCGCCGCGCCTGACCTTCGTGGACGGCTCGACGCGGCCCTTCAACATGGTCGGGCCAGCCGATTTCCGCTTCTGGGAGCTGCTGAACACGGTCGTGCAGGAGGAGCCGCTGTCGGCGACCGACCCGACGAGCCTCGGCTACTTCGCCGCCGCCGGCATCCAGAAAGGCCGCCCCTTCCAGCCGGACGAGCGCATGCGCCGCATCCTGACCGAGGCCGCGGCGACGGGCGACGCCACGGCGCGGGCGCTGTTCTACCGGATGCGCGACCCTGAGGGGATCATCTTCCCCGACCGCCGCTGGAAGTTCGCCTTCGTCGGCGGCTACAAATTCGAGCGCCAGCCCGGCGTGCCGAACCTGAACGCGCGCTCCTTCTACTTCTTCGCCGCGACCGGCGTGACGCCCGCGATGGACACCAGGGTGGTGGGCGAGGGCTCGACCTATCCCTGGACCGCCGAGGATTCCAACGGCAACGCCTTCGACGGCGGCAGGACCTATCGCCTGCGGCTGCCTGGCCCGGTGCCGGTGCGGACCTTCTGGTCCACCATCGTCTACGACACCCAGACCCGGTCGATGCTGCAGACCGACAACCGCTTCCCCTCCGTCAGCAGCCAGAATTCCGGCCTGCAGGTGAGCCCGGACGGCTCGGTGGATGTGTGGTTCGGTCCGACCGCGCCGGCGGGGCGGGCGAGCAACTGGGTGCAGACGATCCCGGGCAAGTCCTGGTTCGTCATCCTCAGGCTCTATGGCCCGCTCCAGCCCTGGTTCGACAAGAGCTGGAAGCCCGGCGACATCGAGCTGCAGGGCTGAAGCCGGGCCGCAGCCGGCGGCGCTCACCCGCGCACCGCCTCCGGCGCGATGCCGAAGGCGTCGGCGAAGCCGGCCCAGCCGACCGGCGTGATCTCGAGCGCCCGCCCGCCGGCCCGCCGCCGCACCCAGCCCAGCTCGAAGCAGCGCGAACACAGCGCGGCGCCGAGCACGCCCGCCACATGCGGCCGCCGTTCCGACCAGTCGAGGCAGGGTCGGCAGAACAGCCGCGTCCGCGCCGGCGTCGCATGGATCCCGAGATCGGCAAGAAAGTCCTGCCCGGCCGGCGTGACGGCGCCGCCATCGGGCGTCAGCTCGATCAGCGCGCGCGCCCGCATCGCATCCGCCATCGCGACCGCCAGCCTGCCGGCGAGGTGGTCGTAGCAGGTGCGGGCCTGGCGCAGCGCGGCGTCGCGCGGCCCCGTCGCCACCGCCCGCCGCGGCGCGGCGGCGGCGACCTCCAGCAGGCCCTCGATCAGCCGCGCGACGGCCGGCGTCGCCAGGCGGTGGTAGCGGTGCCGCCCCTGCCGCTCCATCGCCAGCAGCCCGGCCTCCGTCATGCGCCCGAGATGCCCGCTCGCGGTCTGCGCCGTCACGCCCGCCGCCGCAGCCAGCTCGCCCGCCGTCAGCGCGCGCCCGTCGAGCAGGGCGGCGAGCATGGCGGCGCGGGCGGGGTCCCCGATCAGCGCGGCGGTTTCGGCGAGCGCGGCATTGGTCGGCATGGGGCGAGCATAGCCCGGCGCCGCCGGCGATGCTTCGGCCGCGGCCGAAGCCCCGGCTGCGCGCACCCGGCCAGGATGCCAGGATCGCGCAGCGCGGATCGGCCGGATGAACAACGCGACGGACAGATTCGGATGGCGGGTGGTGGGGGCGGCCTTCGTGGTGGCGGCCTTCGGCTGGGGCATGGGGTTCTACGGCCCGCCGGTCTTCCTCCACGCCGTCGAGACCGGGCGCGGCTGGCCGGCCTGGCTCGCCTCGGCCGCCGTCACCGCGCATTTCCTGGCCGGTGCGGCGGTGGTGGCGCTGCTGCCGCGGCTCTATCGCCGCTTCGGCATCGCGTCCGTCACCCGGGCCGGGGCGGTCTCGGCCGCGCTCGGGGCGCTGGGCTGGGCGCTGGCCGCCGAGCCCTGGCAACTCTTCCTTGCGACGCTGCCCTCCGGCGCGGGCTGGGCGGCGACCGGGGCGGCTGCGATCAATGCGATCGTCTCGCCGTGGTTCGTGCGGCGGCGGCCGGCGGCGCTGGCGGCGGCCTTCAACGGCGCGAGCGTCGGCGGCGTGGTGCTCTCCCCGCTCTGGGTGGCGCTGATCGGCTGGGTCGGCTTCGGCTGGGCCGCGGCGCTGGTCGGCGGGACGATGGTCGCGACGCTGTGGTGGCTCGCCGGGCGGTATCTGGGGCGCACGCCGGCGGGGATGGGGCTGGCCGTGGATGGCGCGGCGGAGCCCGCGGCGCGACCGGTGGCGGAGGCGGCCCCGCGTCTCTGGTCGGACCGGCGCTTCCGGCTGCTGGTGGCGGCGAATGCGCTGGGCCTCTTCGCGCAGATCGGCCTGGTGGCGCATCTGGTGGCGCTGCTCGCGCCCGCGCTCGGCGCGCAGGGGGCGGGGCTCGCGATGGGGCTGGCGACGGCCTGCGCCATCGCCGGCCGCTTCGCCATGGCGCGGCTGCTGGTGCCCGGCGCCGACCGGCGCCGTGCGGCGGCGGCGAATTACGGCGTGCAGGTGCTGGGCTCGGTGCTGCTGCTGGCGGCGGGCGATGCGCCGGCGCTGCTGCTGCTCGGCGTGGCGCTGTTCGGCTTCGGGCTGGGCAATGCGGTGTCGCTGCCGCCGCTGATCGTGCAGCAGGAGTTTCGGGAGGCCGAGGTGGCGCGCGTCGTGGCGCTGGTGGTGGCGACCGGGCAGGCCACCTATGCCTTCGCGCCGGCGGGCTTCGGGCTGCTGCGCGCCGGCGATGCGCCGATGCTGTTCCTCGCCGCCGCTGTACTGCAGACGACGGCTGCGCTGCTGCTGCTGCGCCGCCGAGAGTTGGGCGGCCCGTCGCCGGGCCGCCCATGACTTCGGCCTTGAATGCCGAGGTCAGACGCTCTGGCGCCGGCGCGCCACTGCGGCGATCCCCATCAGGCCGAGGCCGAAGAGCGCCATCGACGCCGGCTCCGGCACGTCCACGACCTGGCCGCCCGAGGTGATCGAGGCGGAGAAGCTCGTGATCGTGTTCCCCTGCGCGGTGAAGGTGTAGGTGGCCGGCGTGTCGTCGTAGCCGGCGCCCCGGAACTGTCCGCCGCCACTGAAGGTGATGCTGGTCTCGCCATCCGGCAGGCGGTTGATGTTGGTGATCGAGAACAGGTCGAAGATCAGGTCGCCGGTGGCCGTGTTCACGACGGCGAAGTTCAGGATGTTCGGAGAGAGCGCGACCGGCCCGGTCCCGACGATCGTGCCTTCCGGAATGTCGGACATGTCGACGCTCGGGTCGTTGATGCCCGCGAGGCTCCCGGTGCCGATCGCCGAGGCCGAGGTGAACGCGATACCCGTCGCGTCGTCGGCATCGCCGGCAGGCAGGATCTCGACAAAGCCTGCCAACTCGACGCCGCTGCCGCTCGGGACTTGTGCGGCCTGGGCCGACGGGCTGAGGAACGTCGCAGCGACGGCGATGCCGGCACCGAGCCCGGCGAGGCGCAGCGTGTTCAATGTTTGGCGCATCCAAAATGTCTCCTTCACCACGGCAGCCGGGCAAATGCCCGCGCCGGCTAGAGGGATACCCAAGCGCCGTGCCGCGCCACGCGGCCAAACGGGGCCGCACCCTCGGTTGAAATGGTTGCTGTTCAATGGCTTGGTGCCTGTCGGCGGATTTGACAGTAACGGTGGGCGCGAGACTGCGCCGGGCCATACAACCTGTGATCCCGTCGCGGCGGCGGACTCACGGGCAGTTGTCGAATGGAAGATCGTATAAGTTATGCAAAACAGGATGCCATTCGCGTTCTGCCTGTGATCTCGCGCGAGGCGATGGCAGGGCGAGGTGCGGCGTTCCGCATATGTCAAAGGGAGCGACAGGCGGCGCGGCATGCCGCGGAGGGGGTGATCCGGCGCCGCGAGGCGCGGTCGTCCGCAAAGCCCGGGCGGGATCGGACCGACCTGGGCGTGGCGGGCTCGCGCCGTCCGGGCACGAGGCGAAAAGGGTACGGGCCGCCCCCAGGGGGAGCGGCCCGCCCGCACTGGTTCAGACGCGGCGGCGCCGGCGCGTCAGGGCACCAAGGCCGACCAAGCCAGCACCGAAGAGCGCCAGGGAGGCGGGCTCAGGCGCCGGGATCGGCGGCGGCTCCTCGCCCGAAACGCGCCCGAGCAGCGCGAAGTAGGACAGGGCCGGGGTCTGCCCGCCATTGTTGAGGAAGGTGATCTCGAACGTCCCGGTGCCGACATTGGGCCCGTCGGGGATCAGCACGTCCTCGAACAGATAGGCGGCGTCATCGGCGCTGCCGCCCTTCAGCACCACGCCGAGGTCGAAATACGCCGGCAGGTTCGGATCGGTGCTCGTGTCGTTGTCGACCCACGTGACCGTCCAGGAACCGCTCGTCGCCCCGACATTCGCCGCGACACTGAAGGAGATGCCACCGATGCCCGAACTTTCCGGCGCATCGGTCTTGTCGAGATAGACGAAGCCCGGGCCGAAAATGTCGTTGAAGCTGGACTCGATGTCGCCCGGATTGTTACCTGTCAGGATGTTGTTTTCGCAGCTCGTCGGCGAGTAGGTGACAGGCGGCGGGTAGTCGATCGTCAGGTCCACATCGCTTGTCGAGCAGACCGCCGCCTGGGCGGCGCCGCTCATCCAGAAAGGTGCGGAGAGCGCAAATGCACCGGCGATAGCGGTGCTGCGCAGCAGGGCTTTAAAACTCATCTCAAAATGCTCCCCCGAGTTGGGTCGGTGGCGGCGCGGCGCGCCGCCGGGTTGACACCATCAAGAGGCGTGCCGTGCCGAACGGCCGCATGGAACTCAGTCGGCACTATGTATATCGTATACAAACAATGGCTTGAACTCTGTCGGAAAACCTTACAGCGCACCGGTGCGCGATGCCGCGGAAGCCTGCTTCAACCACGGCTGCGCAGCAGCGCTTGCCACTCGCAGCGTGTTGATCCCCTGATGCCGCTGTGGTGGAGGATTGCCGGCTCGCCTGCAATTGCAGGCACCTGCGCGCGGACGCCGAGGAGCCTCGGGCGCGGCACCTGTAAACTTGGCTGACAGACGATCGATCAGAACCGGAATGCGACGCTGATCGATCCGAACTGCGCCGGTTCGCGCTGTGTCGTGAATTCCTCGGACCGGATCGTGTAGCTGGCGGTGAGCCTCGCCCAAGGCGTGATCAGGGCCACACCGAGGCTGGCGTCGCCCACCAGCGGCTCGCGCTCGACACTCCGGCTGTCGCGCCAGGTGTTGCCGTCGAGGGAGATGTCATGGGCGACGACACGCCCCTCGACACCCGCGAAGGCGTACCAGCCCCAGCGTTCCACCGGCTGGTAGAACACCGATCCCGCGGAAGCCGGGCGCACGCGTGGCGGGCCGAAATCGGCCTCCAGCTCCGTGCCGATGCGCAGCATCCCGCCGGCCGCGGCATAGGTCGCCACATTGCCGAGGCTGGCCGTCACACTCGGCACGACCCCGACCGAAACGCCGTCCCACACGCCGGTTGGCCGGTTGACCCGCCATTGCCGCGTCAGGATCAGGTTCACCCCGGGCTCGTCCTTGAGCTGATAGTTCCAGCCCTCGGCGCGGGGGACGTTGATCAGGTCGTGCGCGTTGCTCTGCACCTGCTCCGCCAGCGAGGACGGGCCCACCACGCCGAGCTGCAGCTCGAGCGAGCCGAGCGCGGTCGGCGTGTAGGACATCAGCGTCAGCGAGCCATAAAGCCAGCCGGCATAGGGGCGGTCGGTGGGGTCGGGGTCGTGCCGCTCGGTATCCTCCGGCGTCCAGATCTTCTGCCCGAGCGCGACGCCCCAGCGCGCCACGCCGCCGGACGGGAACAGCAGGTTCGGCCGCTCCGTCAGCCCCGCCAGCCAGGCGGGCGGATCGTAGGAGGGGGAGCGCCAGGCGAAGAGCAGCCCGTTGGTGTAGTAGCGATCGTTGCCGGAGAAGGTGTCGTTCTCGTAGATCGCGACGAAGGTGCCGGAGGGATCGACGGTGCGCCCGGGCACGGTTTGCGCCGCGGCCGGTGTCGCGGCGAGCAGGAGCAGCGCCGTCGCGACAACCGTTGTCCGCCTCGACACCCCCCGGACTCCGGGCATCAGCGCTTTCCGAAGGGGAAGGTGGCCAGCATGGTGGGTGAGGGGTAGCACCGTGCCGGCATCGCAGCCAGACGCGTGCGATGCCCTCGGCTGTATGGGGCTGCCCCCGGCCGGGCCGGGGGCAGGGATCGTCAGCGGGATGCGCGCCGCGTCCGCAGCCGCGTGGCGCTGGCGAGGCCCAGGAGCCCGAGCCCGAACAGGGCCATGGAGGCCGGCTCCGGCACCGGGATCGGATCGGGGCCGGTCGAGCCCGGGTCGATGCGCACCTGCTTCACGTCGACGACCAGCAGGTTGATCGAACCGCTGGTCGTGAAGCTGACCTGGCTGAACGCGATCAGCGGGTTCGTGCTGACCGTGAACTTGTTCTCCCCGTTATCGTCGAGGGTGAAGGCCGCGCTCGGGCCGGTCACGTCGGTGTCGAAAGTCACGGAGCCGCTCTCGCCGTCCGCGATGTCGATATTGAGCGCGAGAAGCTCCGCGGCCGACGGAACGATGAAGTCGATCGTCAGGCTGCTGAAGCCCGAGCCGATCGCCTCGATCGCAGCCTGTCCGCCGCCGGCGACCTCGATCGGCTGGTCCGCGGTGAACACGATGATCGCGTTCTTGTTGGTGTTCAGGCAGCCCTGCACGACGAAGTCGCCGGGCGTGGCATCCGCGTCGGCGGTGCAGCCGTTGAAGATGACATTGTTGCCCGTGCCGATGTTGTCGGTCGTGACGACGATGTTCGCCTTTGCGCCAGTCGCCCAACCGGCAAGCACGACCCCCACTGCCAGGGCCGCGCCGGTCAAGAATCTCTGCATCACAAGGTCCCCTCTATGCTGTTGCCACGCTTGAAGGCCGCGCCGCGACGGGAGGGGTTCAATATGCGTGCCACGCCATTTTTTGCGGTGCGGCGGTGGCCGTCAGATAAAATGCGTATTTTACAATGAGTTGCTTGAGGATCTGGGGTGTCGGCAATTCTTACAGTGATCTCTCGCGGTGCCTCAGCCGGCCTCAGGTTCCAATGCTGCAACCGGCCATAGTTGGCGATCACAGGATCTCTTGCGCCGAAGGCGAGTATAACAATGATTTGAAGAAGTCATGGCTTACCATCGGGAGAATGAAAACTTGCCTGCACACGTATGCGGAGAGGTGCAGCCGGCTCATCGGGATCGGACCATGGCTTCGGCGGCGACCTGTAAAGAACGCCGACAGGCGGGACGGCGCGCCGTTGCCGGGGGCGTCAACTGGCCCGCAGCGTGGCGAGGACCGCGGCCGCCGCCGCCTCGCTCGGGGCCTGGCCTGGCGGATGCAAACGCTCGAGCACCGCGCGCAAGCCATCGCGCTGCGCGGCTGCGACTGATGGTTCCGTCAGCAGGCGTTCCAGCGCGGCGGCGATCGCCTCCGGCGTCGCGAATCGCTGCAGGAATTCCGGCGCGACCTCCCGCTCCGACAGCAGGTTCACGAGGCTTGCGAAGGGTACGCGGGCCAGCCGCTCCACGATCCAGGCGGTGACCGGGTTGATCCGGTAGGCGATGACATGCGGCACGCCGGCGACGGCCATCTCCAGGCTCGACGTGCCGGACTTGATCAGGCCGACGCTGCCGGCCGCCGCGACGGCGGCGAAGGCGTCGTGCTTGGCATCCAGCGTCTCGACCAGGATCGGCGCGCCGGGCCAGCCGGCCACGCCCGCCCGCACCGCCTCCGCCACCAGGGGCGAGACCGCAACAACGGGCCGCAGCCCCGGCACGCGCTGCGCCAGCAGGCCGAGCGTCGCGCCGAACAGCGGCAGCAGGCGCTGCACCTCCATCCGCCGGCTGCCCGGCATGACCAGCAGTGGCCGTTCTTCCGGCGACAGGCTGTGCGCGGCACGGAAGCGCGCGGCGTCGCCGCCATCGGCGCCGCTTTCCAGCACGGGATGGCCTACGAAGGTTGCCGGGATGCCCGCATTGTCGAAGATCACCGGCTCGAAGGGCAGCAGGCAGAGAACGCGGGCCACGCGCTCCCGCATCTTGCGCACGCGCCCCGGCCGCCAGGCCCAGATCTGCGGCGCGACGTAGTGGATCACCGGGATGCCGAGGGGCTGCACCCGCTCCGCCAGGCGCATGGTGAAGCCCGGGCTGTCGATGGTGACGATCGCGGCGGGGCGGCGGGCGGCGATGTCGGCCGCGGTCTCGCTCAGGCGCCGCGCGACGTTGCGGATGTTGGGCAGCACCTCCAGCAGGCCCATCAGCGCCAGCTCGCGCATCGGGAACAGGCTGGCCATGCCCTGCGCGGCGAGCAGGTCGCCGCCGATGCCGGCGAAGCGGAGGCCCGGCTCGCGCGCCCTGAGCGCCGCGACAAGCCGCGCGCCGAGCGCATCGCCCGACGCCTCGCCGGCCACGATGTAGATCAGGGGCGCGTCGGTCATGCGAACTCCGCGGGCTCCGGCGGCGGGACGGGGCGCCTGGGCCAGTCGCGGTGGTTGCGCACGGCGCCGTGCTCGCGCACCGCGTCGAGCCGGGCGGGATCGAGGTCGCAGAACACCCATTCCGCCGCATCCAGCCGCCCGGCCGCCAGCACGCCATCCTCCGGGAAGCCGCGATCGGCCGGGCCGAACACCGCGGCATGGCCGCGATTGACGTCGAGCGCGGCGGACCAGGGCGCCTTGCCCACGGTCGGCGTGCAGGCGACGTAGCACTGGTTCTCGATCGCGCGCGCCGCGGCGGAGACGCGCACGCGGGTGAAGCCGTGCAGCGTGTCCGTGCAGGAAGGCGACAGGATCAGCCAGGCGCCGGCCTCCACCTGCACCCGCACGAGCTTGGGGAATTCCACGTCGTAGCATATGGCGATGCCGAGCCGGCCCCAGGGCGTGTCGAAGACGCGCGGCGGCGCGCCGGATTCGATGCCCCAGCGCTCGGTCTCGAAGCGGGTCATCATCCGCTTCTCCTGGAAGGCGAGGCGGCCATCGGGGGCGATCAGCGGCGCCCGCGCCACCACCCGCCCGCCATCCTGCATCGGCAGCGTGCCGGCCAGCAGCCAGGTGCCGGCGCGCATCGCGGCCGCGCGCATCTCGGCCAGGATCTCGGGCGCATGCGCGACCATGGCGGCGAGTTCGGTCGGCTCGTCGGTCGCCGCTGGCGGCGCGGGGCCATGATCGGGGCGGCCGACCAGGGCCGCGCCGAGCTCGACGCAGGCATATTCGGGCAGCACGAGCAGGTCGGCGCGTGGCGCCGCCTCGGCGATCCAGCGGTCGAGCTTGGCGCCGAACTCCGCGATGTCGGCGGGCCGCTCCACCGGGTATTGCAGCAGGCCGAGCCGCAGCGGCCGTGCCGGCGGGGCGCTCATGCGTCGAGCTCCTTCAGCCAGAAGGAGAGGGTGTGCGGCGTCTCCGCCGCCGCTCCGATCTCCTTCCAGTCGAAGGTGACGGTCAGGTCGGGCCGCGGCGTGTAGCCGCGGCGCCGCCAGAAAGCGTCGAGCGGGACGTAGCCGGCCGGACGGCGCGGATCGGCGGCGTCGCGCAGGACGCCGCAGAAGGCGGTGCGGCGCAGGCCGAGGCTTCGGGCATGGGCCTCGCGGTCGGTGAAAAAGCGCACCCCCGCGCCCTGGCCGCGATAGCGGGCGAGCAGCACCGATTCGCCGAGATAACAGAATCCCGCGGGGTCCAGCCCGGCCACGACGAAGGCGTCCCGGACCTGGCGGTGGCTGGTCGCCATCGGCGCGCAGGTCGCCGCCCCCACCACCGCGTCCCCGTCGCGGCAGACCACGACCGCCGCACCCGCGTCCTCCGCATAGTGGCGCAGGTAGCCGCGCTCATAGGCCTCGTCGCCCTCGTAGAGATAGGGCCACTCGCGGAACACGGCGATGCGCAGCCGCGCCAGGTCCGGCAGCAGCGGCAGGAGCGCCGGCCCGGACAGGGTCTCGAAGCGCAGATGGACGTCCGACATCGGCCGATGCATAGGCAGCCGCCCGATGCGGGGAAAGGGGACCGTCGCGTGGATCCGGTGGAGCTTATCGGTCTTCTGGCCGGCGTGCTGACGACCTCGGCCTTCGTGCCACAGGCGCTGCAGACCTGGCGGACGCGCTCGGCGCGGGACGTCAATCTCGGCCTGATCGTGTTGCTGGTGGTCGGGAACTCGCTGTGGTTCGCCTATGGTGCGCTGGTGGGGTCCTGGGGGCTGGTGGCGGCCAACATCGTGACCGTGCCGCTCTGCGCGCTGATCCTCTGGGTGAAGCTCAGCGCCGCGGCGCGATGACGCGGCTGCGCCTTCAGCCGAAGGAGGCTGCGGCCGCGTCCCGGGTCGCGTGGATCTCCAGGATCTTGTCGAAGCCGCTGATCTCCAGCACCTCCCGCACGGAAGGCTGGGGCGCGGCGACGGCGAAGCCGCCGCCGGCGACGCGTGCCATCTTGGCCGCCTTGAGCAGCACGCGCAGGCCTGCCGAGGACACGTAGTGGACCTCGGCGAGGTCCACCACCACGCTTCCGCCGTCGGCCAGCATTTCCAGCAGCCGGGTCTCGGCCGCCGGGGCCGTTGCGGTATCGAGGCGACCGCGGAGGCCGGCCACCTTGGCCGTGCCGGCCGTGCTCTCGATGATGTCCATGCCGGAATCCTGTCCGCTCATCCGTGGAGGCGGTCAAGCCGGAAGGTTGCGCGGGGCGTCGTGGCTGTCAACGCGCCGCGCCGGCGGCGAGAAAGGCGCCGAGCCCATCCCGAACGACCTTCGGGTCGAGGTCGCGCAGGATGAAGACAAGGCGCGATCGTCGCGTCTCGCCGGGCGGCCACGCGGCCAGGCGGCGCGGCGGGTGGAACTGCCCCTGCACGCCATGCACGACGACGGGCTGCGATTCGCCCGCGAGGTCGAGCACGCCCTTCACCCGCAGCAGCGATGCGCCGCGGGTCATCCCCAACATCTCGAGAAAGCCGGCGAGCCCGTCCCAGGGCAGCGGCGCGTCGTAGTCGAGGCAGAGGGCGCGGATGCGGGCGTCGTGCCGGTTGGGGTCATGATCATGGTGGTGGTGATGGTGATGGCCGGGCGCCGCGGCGCCGACCCAGCGCGCGACGTCGGGCGCCTTGGCCGCGGGGTCGAAGGGGCCGGCGCCGAGGATCGCCTCCGGCGCCACCGCACCCCCGACCGCGCGCAGGATCGGCGCCACCGGGTTCAGCGCCCGCAGCCGGGCTTCCAGTTGCTCCGTCGCCTCCGGCGCGGCGAGGTCGGTCTTGCTCAGCACGATGCGGTCGGCGACGGCCGCCTGCCGCACCGCTTCCTCCTGCGCATCCAGCGTCGCCGCGCCGGCCTGCGCATCCACCACCGTCACGACTCCGTCGAGGACGAAGCGGAGCCCAAGGCGCGGATCGGCCATCAGGGTCGCAAGGATCGGCGCGGGATCGGCGAGGCCCGTGGTCTCCACGATGACGCGGCGGATGGGCCGCCCGGCGAGGATGCGATCCCACAGCCCTTCGAGCGCACGCAGCAGGTCGCCGCGGACGGTGCAGCAGAGGCAGCCGGCATTCAGCAGCACCGCCTCCCCGTCCAGCGTCTCGACCAGCAGGTGATCGAGGCCGATCTCGCCGAATTCGTTGATCAGCACGGCGGTGTCGGCCATCTCCGCCCGGCCGAGCAGGGCGTTGAGCAGGGTGGTCTTGCCGGCGCCGAGGAAGCCGGTGAGGACGGTCAGCGGGACCGGCGCGGCGCCTCCCCCCGCGGCGCTCATCGGCCGTAGAGCTCCGCCGGGTCCGCCTCGGGCTCGGTCAGCGCGACCAGCGCGTCGCCGCGCATCGCACGGTAGAAGCAACTGCGCCGCCCGGTGTGGCAGGCGACGCCGGTCTGGTCCACCAGCGCGAGCAGTGTGTCGCCGTCGCAGTCGAGCCTGAGGTCGATCAGGCGCTGCACCTGCCCCGATGTCTCCCCCTTGCGCCACAGCGCCGCGCGGGAGCGGGACCAGTAGGTGACGCGGCCGGTGGCGAGCGTCTCCTCCAGTGCGGTGCGGTTCATCCACGCCATCATCAGCACCTCGCCCGTGTCGTGCTGCTGCGCGATGCAGGCGACGAGGCCGTCGCGGTCGAAGCGCACGGCGTCGACCAGGCGGGCGCGGGAAACGGGATCGGGGAGGGCGGGCACGGAATCGGCCGGGGCGTCGGAAGCCATGTTCAGGGGTCCGCTGCGACGTTACTCTATATCGCATATCGCGCGCCGAAGGCGGCGCGTGAAGGCCGGGCCGCGACGGCGCGGCCGAGCGAGAGGGGAATGCCGCTTATGGCCGAAGCCGGCATCATGGCAGGCACGCAGTCGGTGGAGGCGACGCTGGACGAGGCGGCGGCGGCCTGCGCCGCCCGCGGCGCGCAACTGACCGACCTGCGCCGGCAGGTGCTGCGGCTGATCCTGGCCGCGCCACATCCCATCGGCGCCTACGCCCTGCTGGACCAGCTTCGCGCGGAGCGGCCGGGTGCGGCGCCGCCCACCGTCTACCGGGCGCTGGATTTCCTGCGGCAGCAGGGCCTGGTGCATCGCGTGGAGCGGCTGAACGCCTTCGTCGGCTGCACCGGGGCGGAGGCGCATCACGCCTGCGGCCACGGTCATGACCACCCGCACCAGTTCCTGATCTGCAGCGTCTGCGGCGCGACGGCGGAGGTCTGCGATTCGCGGGTGAGCGAGGCGGTGGCCTCGGCGGCGCGTGCGGCCGGATTCCGGCCCGTCCGGATGACGGTGGAGGTGGAAGGGCGCTGCGCGGCCTGCGCCGAGGTTACGTAGAGAAATCAATATTTTAACGATATCTTACAAAGCAAGAGAAACAAAATGTAAAATCACAATTTCGTGAGTATCGGATCGTAATAAGAACATGTTCTTGCAGCCGCCCGGCCCGCTGGCCCAAGCGGGAGGGGATGGCTGACTCTTCCTCGATTGCTCAACGCCGCCTCGGGGCGCTGGCGCTGATCCGGGCCCTCCGCCGCCTGGACTACGAGAACGGCATCAAGCACAGCGGAATCGCACTCGACGTCGGCATCCTGCTCTATGAGCGCGCCGGCACGGCGCTGACCGTCAAGGAGCTTTGCGCGCTGACAGGCTACAGCGGCCCGACGGTTCGCCTGGTGATGAACCGGCTGGTGAAGGCGGAGGTGGTCACGGGCGCGCTCCGCCAGCGGCGCACCGTCGCCTATGCGCTCACGCCCAAGGGCACGGCCGCCTTCGACGTCTATGTCGAGCGGATCTGGGACTTCGGCCAGGCGGTCGCAGCCGGCGATGTCGGGGCCTTCATCGCCGCTGCGGAGGCCGCGCCCCCGCCGGCTCGCAGGAGCAGCCGGCGCCGCGGCACCCCCCGCGGCCAGATGGAATCGCCCGACCGCGAGGCGGCGGACTGATCGGTTCCGGTCGGGTCAGCGGAGCAACGCCAGCGCCTGGTCCAGGTCGGCGATCAGGTCTGCCACGTCCTCGAGCCCGACATGCAGGCGCACCACCTGGCTGCCCGGCGCAGCCGTGGCGGTGCGGGTGATGCCGGGGTTGGTCGGCAGGGCGAGGCTCTCGTAGCCACCCCAGGATGCCCCGATGCCGAACAGCTTCAGCCCGTCCACGAAGCGGAAGATGTCGGCTTCCGTGTAGCGCGGCTGGAACACCACGCCGAACAGGCTGCAGGCGCCGGTGAAGTCGCGCTTCCAGATGGCGTGGCCGGGATCCTCGGGCAGGGCAGGGTGCAGGATGCGCGCGACCTCGGGCCGCGCCTGCAGCCAGCGTGCGACCTCGAGCCCCGCTTCTTCCTGGTGCTTCAGCCGCACGGCCATGGTCCGCGCGCCGCGCAAGGCGAGCCAGCAATCGTCCGGGCTGGCGTAGTGACCCATGGCGCTCGCCGCGCCGCGCACCTTGAGGTGGTGCGCCTCGGAATTCACCGTGACGGAGCCGAGCAGGATGTCGGAATGGCCGCCGACATACTTGGTCAGCGCCTGGATCGAGACGTCGCAGCCCTTCGCGAAGGGCTGGAAGTGATGGATGCCCCAGGTGTTGTCGATCATCGCGACGGCGTCGCGCGCATGCGCCAGCGCGGACAGCGCCGGCACGTCCTGCATCTCGAAGGTGTGGCTGCCGGGGCTTTCGAGATAGAGGACGCGGGTGTTCGGGCGGAAGGCAGGCGCCAGCGCCTCGGCGGTCGTCGTCGGGTCGTAGAAACTCGTCTCTATCCCCCAGCCCTTCATCAGCCCCTCGGCCAGGCCGCGCGCCGGGCCATAGACGCTGTCCGGCATCAGGCAGTGGTCGCCGGCCTTCAGGAACGCCAGCAGCGGCACGGCGACGGCGGCGAGCCCGGTGCTGACGACGGTGCAATGCGTGCCGCCCTCGATCTCGGCGACCACGTCCTCCAGTGCGTAATGCGTGGGTCCGCCCTGGGTGCCGTAGGTCATCACCCGCTCGAAGCGGCGCTTGGAATTGTCGATGCGCGCCTGGCAGGAGGGCTGCAGCACGGTGGAGCCGCGATGCACCGGCGGATTGACGAAGCCGTGGCTGCGCACGCCCGGCCGCGCCAGATGGGTCAGCCGCGTGGCGAAGCGGCGGTCGTCAGGGTCCATCAGGCGGTGGCCTTCGGCGTTTCGGGCCGCGAGGCCCATTCGGTCCAGGAACCGTCATAGACGGCGGGCTCGGGAAGCCCGGCGCGCACCGCGCCGAGCGCCAGCACGCAGGCGGTGACGCCGGTGCCGCAGGAGGTGACGAGGGGGCGCGCATCGTCGGCGCCGCGCGCCTCGAACAGCGCGCGGATCGCGGCCGCGTCCTTCATCGTGCCGTCGGCGTTCAGCAGTTCCGTGAAGGGCAGGGAGGCCGCGCCGGGCATATGGCCGGAGGAAAGCCCCGGCCGCGGCTCCGGCGCCGTGCCGTCGAAGCGGCCCTTGCTCCGGGCGTCGAGGATCAGCGCCTCGCCGCCGCCTTGCCTGACGATGCGCTTCACGTCGCCGATGCCGGCGAGGCGGCGCGCGATCAGGTCCGGCACGAAGGTCGCGGGCGCGGCGGCGGCAGGCTCGCCGCTCTCCAGCGCGCGGCCCTCCGCCTTCCATTTCGGCAGCCCGCCATCCAGCACCGCCACGGCCTCATGCCCGAAGAGCCGCATCAGCCACCAGATGCGCGGCGAGGATTGCAGGCCCTTCTGGTCGTAGGCGACGACGCGCATGCCGTTGGAGATGCCGAGCGCGCCAACGACCCGCGCAAACCGCGCGGGTGTCGGCACCATGTGCGGCAGCGGATCCTCGATGTCGGCCAGCTGGTCGAGATCGGCGAAGCGCGCGCCGGGGATATGCGCCTTGCGGAACTCGGTCAGCCCGTCCAGCGGCGCCTCGTTCGGCAGGTATTTCGTGCAGTCCAGCACGACGAGGTCGGGCTTGCCGAGTTCCGCCGCCAGCCAGTCGGTGGATACCAGATGCTCCATCGTGCTCACTCCGGCAGGATGAAATGAATGCGCCGGTTCTGCCGGCCCTTGCTCTCGAGCTTGGTCACCTCGACTCGCCCGATCTCGCCGGTGGAGCGCACATGCGTGCCGCCGCAGGGCTGCAGGTCCACCGGCGCGCCCTCCGGCCCGATCCGCACCAGGCGCACGCGGCCCGCGCCCTTGGGCGGCTGCACGGAGAGGGTGCGCACCAGCGTCGGGTTGGCATCCAGCTCGGCTTCGGTGATCCAGGTGAAGCCGACGGGATGGTCGGCGGCGACCAGCGCGTTCAGCTTCTCGGTGAACCACTCCTTCGCCGGCGGCTCCGGCAGGTCGAAGTCGAGGCGCGACTTGTCCATGCCGATCTGGTTGCCGGTGGCGTAGATGCCGGGCAGCACGGAGCACAGCAGGTGCATGGTGGTGTGCATGCGCATGTGGCGGTGCCGCCGCGCCCAGTCGATCGCGACCTGCACCTCGGCGCCGACCGGCGGCGCGGCGCTGCCGGGGGCGAGGCCGTGCAGGATCGCGCCCTCCTCGCCCTTGATCGCCTCGGCGACCGTCGCCTCGCCGCCCTGCCAGCGCAGCGTGCCGGCATCGCCGGGCTGGCCGCCGCTGCGGGCATACATCACGGTGCGGTCGAGGAGGACGCCCTTCTCCTCCACCGCGATCACGCGGGCGGTGCAGTCGCGCAGATAGGAATCCTCGGCGAAGAGCGGTTCGGTCGCAGGCATCGTCAATTCCATTCGGCGCGCAGCCGCGCGCGGTTCAGTTGCAGCCACATCAGCGCGAGCGCGGTCGGCGCGCCGTCCACGCGGTTCGCGGCGACCATGGCGAAGGCGTCCTCGGACGGCACCACGACGACGCGCGTCTCCTCATGCTCGTGATCCAGGCCGTGGGTGCGGCCCGCGGCATCGTCCAGCGCGACGCGCGCGCAGAAGCAGTGCAGCACCTCGTCGCAGCCGCCGGGCATCAGCATGAAGCGGCCGATGGAGGCAACGGCGGTGGCGTCCAGACCGGTCTCCTCGCGCAGCTCGCGCAGGCCGGCCTCGGCCGGATCTTCCTCGGGATTCAGCAGCCCGGCCGGCAGCTCGGTCTGCACGGGCGAGAGGCCCGCGGCATGGGCGGGCAGGCGGAACTGCTCGATCAGCGCGACGGCGTCGCGGGCAGGATCGTAGGGCAGCACCAGCACACCGCGGCCGCGGCGCCATAACTCCCAGGTGAGCGGGCCCGACAGGCTTCCGTCGAAGCGCGTGTAGCGGAAGCGGACGCGCTGCATCGCGAAGCGGCCGGCGAACACGATCTCGTCCGCCTCCACCGCGAGGCCCGGCGCTGGCGCGATCGGCGGTGCCAGGCGATGGCGGGGCGGGCTGGCGTTCATGCCCGGCGGAAACTAGCCTCGGGGTCCAGGATCGTCCATGACCCCTCCCGATTCCGCCGGTGTCGCGAAGGCGCGGCAGCGCGCCATCCTTCTCGTCCTCGCAGCGTCCGCCACCTTCGCGCTCGCGGCGGCGGCGGTGAAGGAGCTGGGCGGCGCCATCCCGCTGGCGCAGGTGATCCTGGCGCGCAACCTGTTCGCGCTGCCCTTCCTGCTGCTGCTGGTCGCACGCTCCGGCGGGTGGGAGATGCTGCGCCCGCGGGCGCCGGGGATGCATGCGCTGCGCACGCTGTTCGGCCTGACGGGCATGGTCGGCGCGTTCGCGGCCTACACCTGGCTGCCGCTGGCCACCGCGACGGTGCTCGGCTTCACCATGCCGCTGTTCCTGACCGCGCTCTCGGTCGTGATCCTGCGCGAGCGCGTGGGCTGGCGGCGCTGGAGCGCGGTGGTGGTCGGCTTCCTCGGCGTGGTGCTGGTGGCGCGGCCCGGCGCGGCGGCGGAGGCGCTGCCGCTGATCCCCGTGCTGCTCGCGCTGCTCGGCGGCCTCGGCTGGGCGCTGGCGATGATGAGCATCCGCCGCCTGGGCGAGGCGGGCGAGCCCGGCGTGACGATCGTGGTCTGGTTCGCCGTCGGCGCCGCGCTGGTCTCCGGCATCGCGACCATCCCGGTCTGGGTGACGCCGGACGGCAAGCAGTGGCTGCTGCTGATCGGCATCGGCGCCGTCTCGGCGCTGGCGCAGCTGCTGATGACGGAGGCCTATCGCCGCGGCGAGACGACGCTGCTGGCGCCCTTCGAATATGCCGGGCTGATCTGGACCATGGCGATGGGCGCGCTGATCTGGGGCGAGGTTCCGGGCGTGGTGGACCTGCTGGGCTTCGCGGTGCTGGTGGGCGCGGGGCTGTTCATCTGGTGGCGGGAGGTCAATCTCGGCGTTCGGCGTTGATATTCGTTGTTTCTTTCTGACGTTTGCCAGCCTTTGCCAGATGCGCCACCGCCAGCGACAGCCGGACATGGTGAGCATCGGTATTCCCTTCGCCACCCTCCTGCACGAGGGTGAGCGAGATGACTGGCCCTTGGAGCAAGTTGCCGCGTGCCGTTTCGGCTTCGGTCTCCCCTTCCGCGGGATACGCGCCGCGCCGCGAGCAGCGCGCGCCCCGCGGCGCGACCCTGGCGCAGATGATCCAGGCGCTCGGTGGCGGTGGCCCGGATGACGGGGTGGCGATCGATCCTGCCGAGGTCATTGCGCGCGGCGCCGAAGGCACCGTCTGGTCGTCGCGCCGACTGCCCGACGGATCGCTCCGCTACTGGTCCGATCAACGGGGCGGCGCCTTTGCGTTCCGCGCCCGCGGCGACCGGCCGACCAGTGGCCACGTGCTGGATACCTCCGACGTGCTGGATGTGGAGATCGGCAACGGCCAGTCCTGGCGCGTTTACACCCCGACCGATACAGCAGGCCGGCCCTTCATCGGCACTGCGGATCGCTGGTCCGTTCTGCAGGTGCTGAACCAGGCCGGCGCCTTCGTGGAGCGCGGCGATGCCGGCACCACCGGTGCCAGCGACATCCGGGGCCGCGAATACCCGTCGGCCGGCAACTACACCGATCAGATCGGCACCACGGCGGCGCAGGTGCGGCAGCTGCTGCGTCGGCGCGCGCGCATGCAGGTGACGCCGATCGTGCACTTCGTGCACGGCTTCGGCGCTGCCACGTGGCGCAACAATGGCGGCTTCTGGCTGGCGCCGGGTTCCGCGCCGTGGGCTTCCGGCGTCGCCATCATGGGCGCGCTGCCGGCAGTCGCTGCGGCCTACGGGATGACGTGCCGGTTCGTCGCGGTGGGTTGGACGCACGGTGTCGCCGGAGTTCGTCGGATCGACTACTATGACGAGCTTCAGAACATGATGGCGTCCTACGACGCGCTGGATCTGCCCGGCACGACAACGCAGGCGCTGCGCATTTTTCTCGACCAGCCGAACACGACCAACAGCGCGACCAGCATCATCGAGCCCGGCCTGCCGCACGGCTCCAACTGGTTCAGGCAGCTGGACTTCGTCCTCGACCACCCGACCCGCGCCTACCTGACCGGGCCGAGATATCCCTTCCCGCTGATCGATACCATTCATCACAGTGCCTACGGCTACGCTAAGATCGGCGAGGTCGAGGGCTACGTGAAGCATCGCGTGCTGGACCTGGGCCAAGCCTGGGAGCCTCTGCGAATCATCGGCGCCAGCATCACCGGTGCGACCATCACCGTGACCACGAACCAGCCGTACGCAGGCGGTGCGCTGTCAATCGACACCAGCATGATCGAGGCCGCCGAGAGCTATGGCTTCCGCGTCTACGTCGCAGGCGTCAAGCGGACGATCAGCGGCGTGGATGTCAGCGGGACCACCATCACCATTACGCTGGCATCCGCGCCGTTGGCCGGGTCGGCCGTCGAGCTTTCCTATGCGGTCTACGGCGTTGCGCAGCGCAGCGGCACGCATGCTGGCGTTTGGGGCAACGTGAAGATGGCCGGGCCTGCCTCGCCATTATGGCCGGCAGAGACGATAGACGCCTGGCTGATCTGTGATCGCCGCACTCTCACTGCCTGACACGCGGGGCGTGAACGCGACCGACCGTGAGCGCCAGACGGGAACGCATCTGCTCGCCCCGCTCAGCCGCGTCCGGCAGATCGCCGTGGCGCTGATCGCCTTCGGCGCCGGCTACGCCACGACACCATCGAGCACCTTTGCCAAAACCGGCCAAAACAGCGGCCTATCGTCGGTTGGCAGGAGATGCCGCCGGGGGTGGCGGCGGTAGCCTGCGTCAGCCCGCCACCTTGGCTAGAAGCTTCGCCAGGCGCTGCGTCAGCGGATGCTCCGGATGCGCCTTTCGCAGGGCCGCCAGATGGCCCTCGGCGCCCGCACGGTCGCCGGCCTCGAGCGCCAGCTCGGCCAGCCGCGCCTGGGCCTGGGGTTGTGTGGGGTCGGCGCGGAGCGCGGCGCGCCAGGCGGCCTTGGCGCCTTCCGCCTCGCCCAGCCGCTCGCGCAGCTTGGCGATCTGCACATGCTGCGCGGCCTCCCGCATCATCGCCGCGGTCGTCTCGCGCAGGATCAGCGCGCAGGCGGCGTCCAGCGCGGCGCCGCGGTCGATCGGCGGGGGGCCTGACGGTGCGGCGGCCGGCGCGGCCGAGGGCGGCGCGAAGAGTGTCGGACGGTCGGGGAACCAGCGGTGGCGCACCGCCTCGTTCACCGCGTGGAAGCGCGCGAGGAAAGCCGCGGCTTGCCCTGGATCGGGGCGCCAGCCCTGGCCGGGCAGGTGCTCGTTGGCCTGCTGCACGAAGCGGCGCCACAGCACGGAGGCGCCGTCGGGTTTGCCGCCCATCGCCTCCGCCATGGCGCGCACCAGCTCGATGCCGCCCGGGGTGAGGGAGAGGTTGCTCTGCCGGTCGGGGTCGTCCGGCGGCACCTCCAGCGGGATGCCGCAAAACGACAGGAAATCGTCCACGACGTCGCCGTTCAGCAGGCTCTCGCGCTCGAAGATGCGCGGCTGCACCGCCGCCTCCCCGAAGACGCGCGCCCAGAGGTCGAGCAGCGCGGCATAGTCATAGGCGCGCAGCGTCTCCGGCCCGGCCGCCGGCATGACGGGGGGCGCGACATGCCCGACGCGCAGCGCCTGAGTGTAGCCGGAGGCGAAATGGCTGTCCTGGCGGCGCAGATACATCACGACGCGCACGGTCCCGACATGCGGCGCGAGCAGGTCGCGCAGCGCGCCGATCGTCTCTTCCGTGTCGAGCAGCCCGCCCATCTGCTCGGCCGAGATCAGCAGCAGCCGCGTATCGGCCGGCAGCGCGTGGAGTTCGCTCGCGAAGTCGGTGCGGAACCGGGCGAGGCGCGCGGCGGGCGGCATGCCCTCCCACACCGCGGGATTGAAATGGCCGAGGCGCTGCACCGGCACCAGCGAGGCCGGCAGCAGGCCGTGGTTCGCCCAGCCAGGCGAGAGAGGATAGCAGACGCCGAGCTTCCCCAGCGCCTCCCGCCGCGCGCCGAGCACGCGCTGGATCGAGGAGGTGCCGGTCTTGGACTGACCGATGTGCAGTATCAACTCTGGTTTCGGCATCGCCCGCTTCTACGCCGCGAAGGCGGCGGGCGCAGCATGTGCGGCGGAACCTCCTCGGCCGCGCAGCGGCCGCGCGCGGCGACCGACCTTTCCGTCCGGCGCACCATGTCTGCGGCGCGCAAGCCAAGTGACCGGAGGTCGCGCCGGCGACTGAGGCATCAAACCAGACTCTTCCTGAACCAGAGCCGGGAATGGCCCGCCGGCATCCCGTCCAGCCGGCCGAACTCCGCATAGCCGTTCCGCTGCCAGAAATCCGGCGCCTGGAAGCTGAAGGTGTCCGTGTAGGCATGGGCGCAGCCGCGGGCGCGGGCGATGTCCTCCGCGCGGCGCAGCAGCTCCGATCCCAGGCCGAGGCCGCGCATTTCGCGGGAGAGCCAGAGCCAGTCGATGAACAGCCAGCCCCAGAAGGTCAGCCCGAGCAGCCCGCCACGGACCGCGCCATCGGGCGCGCGGGCCAGCAGCGTCACCGGCTCCCGGTCATAGGCGCCGCCCATTTCCTGGTTGTAGGCGTGCAGCCCGCGCTGGATGGCGGCGACGGCGTCGAGCTCGGGATAGGCGTCCTCGACGATCTCGATGTCGGGGGGCGCGGCGGGCTTGCCGCTCATCGGCGCCGGAAGCCCCGAAGCGCTGCGGCCAGCGCGCGGACCTCGTCCGCCGCCAGCGAGCGCGGCGCGGCTTCCGTCACGCCGAGCCCGGCCGCGAAGGCCTGCGCGAAACCGGTGCGGTTGCCGAGCGTGGCATCGAGCAGCGTGACGCCCTTGCCGCGCAGCGCCGCCGCCACCTCGGCCGTCAGCCTGCCTTGCGCCGGCACGCGGTTCAGCGCCACGGCGACCGGCCGCTTCTCGGCCTTGGCGAGGTCGAGCGTCGCGCCGGTGGCCCAGAGATCGGCCGGGGAGGGCTGCAGCGGCACCAGCACCAGGTCGGCGCTGCGGATGGCGATGCGGGCGTCGGTGTCGTCATGCGGCGGGGTGTCGAGCAGGATCACGTCGTGGCTGCGCCGCAGCTTGTCGCAGGCGGCGGGCACGCGCCAGCCGGCCGGCGCCTCGAAATCCAGCACGGTCGCGCGGCCGCCGGCCTGGCCGCGGGCTTGGTGCCAGTGGCTGAGCGTCTTCTGCGGATCGGTGTCGAGCAGCGCCACGCGCTCCCCGAGGCCGGCGAAGGCCGCGGCCAGGTTGGCCGCCAGGGTGGACTTGCCTGCGCCGCCCTTCCGCTGGGCGACGGCGACGACGAAAGCCATGGGCGCGACTCCGCACGGTCGTTGTGCAGTGCGGAAGTTAGCAGCAGCGGGGCTGCCCGCCCAAACGCCGCCGGCACGCCGTGCCGCTCAGCGGCCGGCGGGGGGCGTGCCAGATTGCATCGGCGCACCGCCGACCCGGGGCGGGATGACGTCGCGATTGGTGAAGAAGCCCTCGGAATGGTCCGGGCGCCGCGCGCCGGGCACGGGCGGGCCGCCAAGGACTTCGTGGCCCGAGGGTGGACCCGGCGGGCGAGGGATCCCGGCGCCGGCGCGCGGGTCCGGCGCAACGCCGGGTGCCCGCACCTCGCCTTCCGGCCCTGGCTGGCTGTTCCCGGGCGGGAGGGACGGCGGCAGTTGGCTGCTGACGGCCGGCGCGTCCGGGCCGGATCGCAGCTGGGCGCCGGCGGTGCCGCCGAGTGTGAGGAGGCAGGCGACGAGGAGAAGCGTCCGCATGCGGCGCAAGCGCCGCAAGTGCCCCCGGGTTCAGCTGCCTTCTCGCAGGAACCCGGGAAGCGGTGCGATCCGCCCGGGAAGAACGGCACCGTCCTTCCCGATCGTCGTCAGTCAGCGGCGACGCCGGCGGGCGAGCCCCATGGCGAAGATGCCGGCTCCGAGCAGCGTCAGGCTTGCCGGCTCGGGCGCCGGGATGAAGTTCGGATCGGCCACGGTCGTGCCTTTCCAGACGAGGTAGTCGTTGTCGTCACCCACGCTGCCCGGATGTGAAAAGAGCAGATACTTCGCCGACGTGTCGAAGCCGGCGATGGAGGCGAGGATCTCCTTCTCCACGGAGCCGCCGGTGTAGGCGAAATTGGCGCTGCCGATCACCGAGCCGAAGGTCGGGTCGTTGCTCCACTGCAGCCGGCCTTCCTCGCTGCCGCCGCTGCCGCCGCCATCCAGCGACGAAACCCAAAGCGTTTCCCAGAGCTCGCCCGTGGGCAATGTCAGGCGGATGAACTCGTTGCTGCCGTCGTTGTCGAGCTCGTTCACGTCCCCGCCGCCGCTGCGGCAGGCGCTGGCCCCCTCGGAGCAGACCCCGAGGCCGTGATCATTGGTCACGTTCCGGAGCCACAGGTTGGCGGGCGTGCTCAGGTTGTTGTTGAAGCCTTCCGCCGTCACGCCACCCACCACGACGCTCGTCGCGAGCGCAGTGTTCTCAGCCCCGAGCGTCGTGAAGTCGAAGCTGCCAGCCTGCGCCTGCCCGACGCCGAGCAGCGCTGCAGCCGCGATCCCCAAGAGAGATGACTTCTTCATCCTTGGCCCTCCGACACGGGCGAGCGCCATGCTCGCTCCGCGGCTCAGACAGCAAAAGACATGCCAGCGACCGCGAAAGAAAAATCAGCACGACAATCAATACGTTGTCACATCGTGCGGCGAGCGCGGCCTTGCATTGTAAAGAAATACGACATCATGATCATTAATGATGCATTCATGCTGCACGACGAGGTGAAAAAGACAGGACAGGGGCTGGCGGGCAGATTGCCCCGCGGGTCGCTTTGAGTCGTCCTGGCTGTTTGCGGTGGGCGAACTTCTCGTAACGGTTGTGGTTGCCGGCGTGGCCGTATTCCGCTGTCGCGCGCAATGTAAGATTCTTCGACACCGGCCCGGCGTTCTTTCGAAACAATTGTATTTAACGAATCTATACTATCAAGTGGCCTGTGCCCGTTCGGCGGAACCGCGCGGCAGTTCCTCCCGCCCTGCCGCTGCTCTAGCCTCGCCCGCGTGGAGGAACTGCTCACCCCGGCTGAGATGGCGCGCGCCGACACGGCGGCGATCGCCGGCGGCGTGCCCGGCGTCGTGCTGATGGAGGCCGCGGGGCGGGCGGTGGCGCGGGCGGCGATGCGGCGCTTCCGGCCGGTGCGGACGCTGGTGCTGGCCGGGCCCGGCAACAATGGGGGCGACGGCTGGGTCGCGGCGCGGCTGCTGGAGCAGGCGGGCTGGCCTGTGGTGGTGGCGCCGCTGGCTCTGCCGCGGCCTGGCGGCGATGCGGCGCTGGCCGCTGCGCGCTGGCGTGGGCCGGTGGTGCCCTTTTCGGCGGCCGAAGCGGCGCGTGCCGGGCTCGTGGTGGATGCGGTGTTTGGCGCCGGCCTGTCCAAGCCGGTGGATGGGTTGGCGGCCGACGTGCTCGGCGCCGTGCGATGCCCGCTGGTGGCGGTGGACGTGCCCTCCGGCGTGGATGGCGCGACGGGGGAGGTCATTGGGTTCGCGCCGAACGCCGCGCTGACCGTCACCTTCTTCCGCCGCAAGCCTGGGCACCTGCTGTATCCAGGGCGCGCCCTCTGCGGCGAGACGGTCCTGGCCGATATTGGCCTGCCCGCCTCCGTGCTGCCGGCCATCGGTCCACGCGCCTGGCGCAACGGGCCGTGGCTCTGGCGCATCCTCCGCCCCGGCGCGGCCAGCCACAAATATGCGCGGGGCCATGTGGCCGTCGCGGCCGGCAAGGGCATGACGGGCGCGGCGAGGCTGGTCGCCACGGGGGCGCGGCGCGCCGGGGCGGGGCTGCTCAGCGTCGCCGCGCCGGATGCCGCGACGGCCGCGGTGCTGCGCGCCGGCGATCCAGGCGTGATCGTCGCAGAGGATCGCGCCGCGCTGCTCGCCGATGTCCGCATCGGCACTTGGGTCATCGGCCCCGGCCTGCCGCCCGACGAGGGGACGCGCGCGCTGCTGCGGGAGACGGTGTCCGCCGGCAGGCAAGTGGTGGCGGATGCCGGTGCGCTGCGCGCCGCGGCCGGCGATCCTGCCGCGCTCGCCGGCTGCGCCGTGCTGACCCCCCATGCCGGCGAGTTCTCCGCCGTCTTCGGCCCGCCGGGCGCCGATCGGCCGGGCGCGGTCCGCGCCGCCGCGGCGGCGACCGGCGCCGTGCTGGTGCTGAAGGGGGCGGATACGCTCATCGCCGCGCCGGATGGGCGGCTCGCCATCAACGACAACGCGCCGCCCTGGCTCGCCACCGGCGGCACCGGTGACGTGCTGGCCGGGATCGTCGCCGGGTTGCTGGCGCAGGGCATGCCGCCCTTCGAGGCCGCCGCCGCGGCGGTGCATGTGCATGGCGAGGCCGCGCGGCGCGCCGGGCCGGGGATGCTGGCCGAGGACCTCGGTTCCGTGATCGCTCACGCCATCGCAACCTATTGGCTCGATTGATCGCCTCCTTTCTGCCACCATCTGTCTGAAACACGCGGAAAGGATCCGTGATGTCGGACCTGGCCATCTCGACCGGCCTCCTCGACCGCGCGCTGCGCCGCGTCACCTCGCTGTGGCGCGACATGGCCGGCACCGCGCCGGTCGGCGCCGAGGCGGATTTCGCCGCCCGGATGCGGGCCTGCCTGGAGGCGCGCGGGGGCGAGGTCTCCGCCCGGTCCCGCGCGGCCGGCCTCGCCGAGGCCTATCTGGCGGCCGACCATGGCGGGCGCGGGGACTTCCTGCGCGCCCTGGCCGCCTTCGATTCCGACCCCGAGGCCGTTCGCGCCGCCTGGGAGAAGGTGGCCGCCGCGACCGACCCGGCCGAGCGCGCCGCGGCCAAGGCGCGTCTGCGCCGCACGTTGGAGCCGCCGCGGCTGCGCCTGCTGACCCAGTTCACCGCGATCCCCGATGGCGTGAAGTTCGTGGTGAACCTGCGCGCCGACCTGCTCGCCCGCGTGAAGGGCGAGCCGATGCTGGAGGCGCTGGAGACCGATTTCCGCACGCTGCTCGCCGCCTGGTTCGACGTGGGCTTCCTGGAGCTGCGGGCGATCGACTGGTCCTCTCCCGCCTCGCTGCTCGAGAAGCTGGTGGGCTACGAGGCGGTGCACCGCATCCGCACCTGGCGCGACCTGAAGAACCGGCTGGATTCCGACCGGCGCTGCTATGCCTTCTTCCACCCCCGCATGCCGGAGGAGCCGCTGATCTTCGTGGAGGTCGCGCTGGTGAAGGGGCTCGCGGACAACGTGCAGGCGCTGCTGGACGAGAAGGCGCCGCTGCAGGACCCGCGCAAGGCCGACACGGCGATCTTCTACTCCATCAACAAC
Organism: Falsiroseomonas bella; assembly: GCF_003173615.1. GTDB lineage: Bacteria > Pseudomonadota > Alphaproteobacteria > Acetobacterales > Acetobacteraceae > Falsiroseomonas > Falsiroseomonas bella. Next base: position 599,427 of record NZ_QGNA01000004.1, read on the forward strand.
TGCCAGCGTGGCCTGGATGGGATCAGCTTCGGCAATTTCCTGATCAAGCGTGTGGTCGCGCTGCTCTCGGCCGAGTTCGGCAACCTCAAGGCCTTCGCGACCCTCTCGCCCATCCCGGGCTTCCGCCGCTGGCTGGATGAGCGGATCGCCGCCGCCGATGTCGCGCTGATCAACGAGGAGGAGGCGCTTGCGCTGCGCACGGCGCTGCCGCCCGACCTCGCGCTGCCCGCGCCGGCCAGCGACGGCGCCGTGGTCGCGCCGCGCCCGCCGGCGGGCGAGACGCCGGTGCAGACGCTGGCGCGCGTGCTCTCGCGCCGGATCGCGGCGCGGGAGGAGGCGGTGGCCAAGGCGCTCGATCCCCTGCTGCTGCGCGCCTGCGCGCGTTACCTGCTGGCCGAGAGCGGCCGCGACGCGAAGCGCGCGCGCGACCCGGTGGCGCATTTCCACCTCTCCAACGGCGCGCGGGTGGAGCGGCTCAACCCGCGCGGCGACGTCAGCGAGAAGGGCTGGCGCGAGAGTGCGGGGATGATGGTGAACTACCTCTACGACCCCGCGAAGATCGAGGATTACCACGAGGACTATGCGGGCGAGGGCAAGCGCGCGGCGTCCTCGGCCGTGCGGAAGCTGGCCAAGGGCTTCGTCTAGCCTTTCGCGCGCATTTCGCGCGGCGGAAACAACTGAAACGCAGCCCGCAGCGACGGATACGGGCGCACAATCCGCGCGCAAGGTCGCGCGGCGAAAACGTCTCCCACAGGCACGGGATGTTCCGGGCCGATCCGATCTGGGAGACCTCCGATGGCGACCGTCAGCATCAATTTCGGCGACGACAACGACAACTTCTACGGCCAGCCCTATGACGACGACCTCATCATCCAGATGGGCAAGGGCAACGACACCGTCTTCGCCGGCGAGGGGACCAACCTCGTCTATCTCGGCGCCGGCAACGACGTCTTCGAGTCGGAGGACATGCTCGGCGGGCCGTTCGATGAGTCCACCGAATGCGGCCCTTCCACGGTGTATGGCGACATCGGGAATGACCTGTTCGACTTCTACGACGTGTCGGGCACCGCCTATGGCGGCAAGGACAACGACATCTACCTGATCAAGGGCATGGACGCCTCGGTCAGCGTGGTCGAGTACGGCGGCGAGGGCATCGACACGATAAAGATCGACCTCTGGAGCAAGGCCACCTACACGATCCCGGTCAACGTCGAGAACCTCAGCGTTGGCAACGTCTACTACTGGGGCTTCTTCAGCAACACCTGGGAGACGACGAACAACAGCTTCGAGGAGGGCTTCGTCGACGCGGGCGTCACCATCATCGGCAACGCCGAGAACAACGCCATCACCGGCAGCGACATGCACGACACGCTGAAAGGCGGTGCGGGCGCCGACACGGTGAAGGGCGGCCTGGCGAACGACGTGCTCCATGGCGAGGACGGCAACGACGTGCTGTGGGGCGAGCACGGCAACGACAAGGCCTATGGCGGCATCGGCAACGACAAGCTCTCCGGCCACGGCGGCAACGACACGCTCGACGGTGGGGAGAACGACGATCTCGTGGACGGCGGCGGCGGCAACGACCTGCTCTACGGCGGGAACGGCAAGGACGTGCTGTTCGACGGCGCGGGCGCCGACACGATGAATGGCGGCGCGGGCGATGACATCTATGTGGTCACCGACGCGACCGACAAGGTCATCGAGGCCGCCGGCGGCGGCAATGACCTGGTGAAGACCAAGCTCGCCAGCTACACGCTCGGCAGCGAGGTGGAATCGCTGATGTTCACCGGCAGCGGCGGCTTCCAGGGCACCGGCAACGCGCTGACCAACCGCATCACCGGCGGCTCCGGCGCGGACCTGCTCAAGGGCATGGACGGCAACGACGTGCTGACCGGCAATGACGGCGCCGACCAGCTCTATACCGGCACCGGTAACGACTACGCCTCCGGCGGCAACGGCATCGACAGCCTGTTCGGCGAGGCCGGCAACGACTCGCTCTACGGCAACAACGACGCCGACTACCTGACGGGCGGCGGCGACAACGACTACCTGGACGGCGGCGCCGGCAACGACAACATGCATGGCGACGACGGCCACGACACGATGCAGGGCGGCGACGGCAACGACCTGATGCAGGGCGGTGCCGGCAACGACGAGATCCGCGGCGGCAACGGCGACGACAAGATCTATGGCGGCCTGGGCAAGGACAAGCTCTACGGCGACGCCGGCTTCGACAGCTTCAGCTACCAGTCGCTGAACGAAAGCAACGCCGCCTTCGGCCGCGACTTCATCTACGGCTTCGAGCAGGGCAAGGACAGGATCGACCTGTCCTGGATCGACGCCGACAGCACGGTGGCCGGCAACCAGGGCTTCAACTTCACCGGCAGCGGCGCCTTCTTCAAGAGCGCGGGCGATCTGTGGCTCACCTCCAGCCTGCTCGGCGCCACGGTGAACTGCGACGTCAACGGCGATGCGGTGGCCGACATGCAGATCAACGTGGTCGGCGTGTGGAACCTGACGGCGAGCGACTTCGTGCTCTGATCCTCGATGCCCCGTCGGCTTGCGCCGCCGGGAGGGCCTGCCCACGCCACCCGCGCACGGCTTCGCCGCCGGCGCGGGTTTGGCTATGCTGCGGCCACAACGGCCGGGCGGGAGATCCAGGGATGACCGAGCAGAAGCCGATCAGGCCGGCGCAGGCCATGGACCCGATGCGCCGGCTGCGCCTGCTGCACCAGGTGGAGCGCAAGCTGCTCTGGCTATCGGCCTGGATGATCCACCATGCGAACCACATCCGCCCGAACCGCGACGGTCTGAAGGTCGGCGGCCACCAGGCCTCCTGCGCCTCCTGCATCTCCATCATGGCGGCGCTGTATTTCGAGATCCTGCGGCCCGCGGATCGCGTGGCCGTGAAGCCGCATGCCGGGCCGGTGTTCCACGCGATCAACTACCTGCTGGGCCGCCAGACGAAGGAGAAGCTCGCGACGCTGCGCGAGTTCGGCGGCATCCAGCCCTATCCCTCCCGCATGAAGGACGGGGCGGAGGTGGATTTCTCCACCGGCTCCGTCGGCCTCGGCGTGGCACTGACCACCTTCGGCTCGCTCGTGCAGGACTATGTCCATCTGCACGGCATGGCGCGGCCCGACGTGCCGAAGGGCCGGCATGTCGCGATCGTGGGCGATGCCGAGCTCGACGAGGGGAACATCTACGAAGCCCTGCTGGAGGGCTGGAAGCACGATGTGCGGAACGTCTGGTGGGTGGTGGACTACAACCGCCAGAGCCTCGACAGCGTCGTCCCCGACCGCCTCTTCGGCCGGATCGAGGGGCTGTTCCGCGACATGGGCTGGAACGTCGTCACGTTGAAATACGGAAGGAAGCTGCAGGCCGCCTTCGCGCGGCCGGACGGCGACGCGCTGCGCCGCTGGATCGACGATTGCCCGAACAGTCTCTACGCGGCGCTCACCTTCCAGGGCGGCGCCGCCTGGCGCAACGCTGTGCTGGCCGATCTCGGTCGCGTGCCCGGCGTGCGCGCCATCATCGACCCGCTGACCGATGACGAACTGGCCGAGTTGATGACCAATCTGGGCGGCCACGACATCGAGACGCTCACGGAAGCCTTCCGCGCGCAGGATGCGGAGGGCGACCAGCCCACCTGCTTCATTGCCTACACCATCAAGGGCATGGGCCTGCCCTTCGCCGGGCACAAGGACAACCATGCCGGGCTGATGACGAAGGAGCAGATGGCCGGCTTCCGTGCCGCCATGCGCATCCGCGAGGGCCATGAATGGGACCCGCATGAGGGGCTCGACGCGACCGAGGCGGAGATGCGCGCCTTCCTCGACGCCACGCCCTTCGCCGCGCCGCTCGCATCCGAGGGCCGCCGCCTCTCCGCGCCGCCGGTGCATGTGCCTGCTTCCTTCGCCGTGCCCCGCGTGCCGGCCGGAAGAAAGCTCTCCACCCAGGCGGCCTTCGGCGAGATCCTGGCGGAGCTTGGCCGCGGCCACGGGGATGCGGCGGAGATCGCGGCCCGCATCGTCACCACCAGTCCGGACGTGACGGTCAGCACCAATCTCGGCCCCTGGGTGAACCGGCGGGGGATCTTCGACCGCCACCAAAAGAACGACGTTTTCCGGGATGCCAAGCTGGCGAGTGCGCAGCGCTGGGGCATGGCGCCGGAAGGCCAGCACATCGAACTCGGAATCGCCGAGCAGAATCTGTTTCTTCTTCTTTCGGCCTTGGGGCTGTCGCATCAGCTCTATGGCGCACGGCTTCTGCCGGTCGGCACGGTGTACGATCCCTTCGTCAATCGCGGCCTCGATGCGCTGATCTACGCCTGCTACCAGGATGCCCGTTTCCTGCTGGTGAGCACGCCATCGGGTCTGACGCTCGCGCCCGAGGGCGGCCAGCACCAGAGCGTCAACACGCCGCTGATCGGCATGGCGGCCGACCGGCTGGCGAGCTTCGAGCCCGCCCATGCCGACGAGCTCGCGATCCTGCTGCGCCACGCCTTCGACCACATGCAGAAGCCGGACGGCTCGGCCGTATGGCTGCGCCTGTCCACCCGCGCGCTGGCGCAGCCGGAGCGCAGCCTCGATCCCGCCGCGGTGATCGCCGGCGGCTACTGGGTGGTGCCGCCCGCGGACGGCGCGCGGATCGCCATCGCCTATCAGGGACCGGTCGCGCCGGAGGCGGCGGAGGCCTTCGAGGAATTGCGCGCGGAGGAACCCGGCGCCGGGCTGCTCGCGATCACCTCGCCCGACCGGCTGCACGCCGACTGGATCGCGGCGCGCCGCGCGCGGCGCAACGGCCAGGCGCGGCGCCCGTCGCACATCGAGACGCTGCTCGCGCCGCTCGCGGCGGAAGCTGCGATCGTCGGCGTGCTGGACGGCCACCCGGCCGCCCATGCCTGGCTCGGCGCGGTGCGCGGGCAGCGCGTGGTCCCCCTCGGCGTGGACCGCTTCGGCCAGGCGGGCGACATCCCCGACCTCTATCGCGAGTACGGGCTCGATGCCGCCGCGATCCTGGATGCCTGCGCCGAGGCGCTGCTGCCGGCATGAGCGACCGGCCGCGCCGCCCGCGCTGGCTGGATCGCAAGCCGGAACCGCAGAATGTCATCGCCGCCTACCGCTGGCTGCTCGGGCGCGATGTCGAGAGCCCGCAGACGGCGGAACGCATGGCCGCCGCCTCGCTCACCATCGCGGAGCTGCGCCAGCGCGTGATGGACTCGGCCGAGTGCCGCGCGCAATTCGACCCGATGCGCTGGCGCCCGATGCCGCTCGACATCCCGCCGCTGGAGATCGAGAGCGCGGCGGAACCGGCGCAGCTCGCCGCGCTGCTCGATCGCATCGGCCGCGCCTGGAGCACGCTGGGCGAGACCGAGCCGCACTGGTCGGTGCTCACCGACGACCGCTTCCGCGGCGAGCGCCTGGCGGACAACCTGGCGAGCTTCATGGCCTCGGGCGAGGGGAGCGCGAAGGGCGTCGCCGCCATGCTCGCGCGGCACGGGGTGACGCCCGGCAGCCATCCGCGCCTGGTGGAATTCGGCTGCGGCGTGGGGCGCGTGACGCTGCCTCTGGCGCAGCGCTTCGCGCAGGTGACCGGCTGCGACGTCTCGCCCGGCCATCTGGCCGCCGCAAAGGACGCGGCGGCGCGCGCCGGGGTGGAAGGCATTGCCTGGTGGCAGGTGCGGACCGAGGCGCTGCTGCCACCCGGGCCGTGGGACATCTGGTACAGCCACCTCGTCCTGCAGCACAATCCGCCGCCGCTGGTGCGCCACATCCTGCGCCAGGCCTTCGCCGGCCTCGCGCCGGGGGGCGTCGCGCTGTTCCAGGTGCCGACCTACATCCGCGGCTACCGCTTCGTGCTGGCCGAGTACCTGGCGCGGCCGGCGGAGGGCGGGATGGAGATGCACGCCCTGCCGCAGCCCGAGATCTTCGCGCTGGCCGCCGAGGCCGGCCTGCAGGTGCTGGAAGTGCGCGACGACAGCCACCTGACCACGCGCGAGGCAGGACGCTTCCTCTCCCACAGCTACCTGTTCCGCCGGTCGGGGTGACCGCACCGGGCTTCTTCGCACCGGCCGGCCCGCCTATACCGTCCGCATGAGCGAGGACGCCGCCCCGCCCGCGATCGAGACCGCGACGCAACGGCGCCAGGCCCGCATGGCGCAGCGCCTGGCGGCGCGGCTGGCCGCACGGCCGATGGGCGAGGCGGCCGAAGCCGATCCCTTGCAGGCCGCACCGACATCGGCCGACGTGCTCGAAGCCTATCTCTGGCTCCTCGGCCGCGCGCCGGAGGATGCGGGCGTCGTCACGCGGCTGCTCGCCCGGATGGACAGCCGCGCCGCGCTGCGCACCGAGTTGTTGCGGTCGAGCGAGTTCCGCCTGCGCGTCGGCGCAGAGGCGCTGCCCGGGCTGCCCGCGGACGCCCCGGCCCTGCGCGTGGAGACGAAAGCCGCGCCGGCCGAGCTGGAGGCGATCCTGCTGGCGCTGCGTCGGGACTGGGGGCGCCTCGGGGAGACGGCGCCGCATTGGTCCTGCTGCCCGGAGGCAGCCTTCCGGCCGGATCGCATGGCGACCCACAAGCGGGCCTTCTTCGCCTCGGGCATGGCGGACCGGCGGCTGGTCGAGGGCGTGCTGGCGCGTCACGAGGTCGCGCCGGAGCGGCTCGGCCGGCTTGTGGATTTCGGCTGCGGCCTTGGCCGCGCCACGCTGCACCTTGCGGCGATCTGCCCGGAGGTGACGGGGATCGACATCTCCGCGCCGCATCTGGCGCTGGCGCGGGCCGAGGCGCGCGCGCGGGGCCTCGATCACATCGCCTGGCTGCGCGCCCGGCCGGACCGGCCGATGCCGGCGGAGGGCTACGATCTGTGGTACAGCCGCTTCGTGCTGCAGCACATCCCGCCGCCGCTGGCTCGCCACCTGCTGGACCTGGCCTTCGCGGGCCTCGCGCCGGGGGGGCTCGCGGTGTTCCAGGCGCTGACCTACGGCGCCGGCTATGCCTATACGGCCGGCACGCCGCCGCCGGCGGTCGGCAGCGCGCCCGAGGAGCTCCATGTGCTGCCGCAGGCGGTGATATTCGCCACGGCGGCCGCGGCGGGGCTTCGAGTGCTGGAGGTTCAGGAAGATCCGGCGCCGGGACTCGACCGCGGGCGCTGGCTGTCGCATCTCTTCGTGCTGCAGCGTCCCGCGTGACCGCCGCGCCGATTACGGGCGCGGTGCGAGGGGCCTGAGCGGGCGTGGTGGAACGGTAGACACGCTGGATTTAGGTTCCAGTGGCGCAAGCCATGGGGGTTCAAGTCCCTCCGCCCGCATTCCCATGCCCATCACCGCATCGGGACATAGCCCCGCAGCCGGTCCTGCTCCTGCGCATCGGCGCTGCGCGCGGCCGGCGACCCGAAGCCGCCGCCGCCGGAGGTCTCCAGCCGAACGATGTCGCCGCGCTGCAGGGGCAGGTTGTCGGTCTTGGGGGGGATCGGCGTCTCCCTGCCGTCGCGGGTCAGCGCCAGCACGCCCTTCGCCGCCGGCCCGCCGCCCGCAAGGCCATAGGGTGCGTGATCGAAGCGGTCCATGTTGGCCGTGAAGAAGCAGCGCGGGCTGTCCACGCGCCATTCCCGCACGAGGCCGAGGCCGCCGCGACGTTCGCCGGCACCGCCGCTGCCGTTCCGCAAGGCGTAGCGCAGCACGGTCAGCGGCAACTGCGCCTCGATCATCTCGACGGGGATATTGGCGTTGTTGTGCATGCCAGAGGCGAAGGCGTTGACGCCGTCCTTCGCGGGATGCGCGCCGGAACCGCCGATCTCGATCTCCACCAGCACCTCGCGTGCGCCGGATTCCGCGACGGTCTGGAAGGTGGTGACGTAGCTGTTGCCGTAATAGGCGGCCGGGATCATGGCCGGCACGGCCTGGTGCAGCGCGCCCATCATGGCGTTGAGCAGCCGGTGCGTCGCCGCGATGCGGTGCGCGACGGGGGCGGGGTGGCGGGCGTTCACCACCAGGCCTTCCGGCGCGATCACGCGGATCGGGCGGTAGCAGCCGGCGGACATGTGCAGCGAGGGATCGGCGCAGCACATCAGCGCGAACATCACCGCGGCGTTGGTGCTGGCCAGCGTCGCGTTCACCGGCCCCGCCACCTGCGGCGAGCAGCCGGAGACGTCCACCACCGCTTCCTCGCCCGCGATGGTCAGCTTCACATGCAGCCGGATCGGCTTTCCCAGCTCGATGCCGTCGTCGTCCAGAAAGTCCTCGAACTCGTAGGTGCCGTCGGGCATGCGGGCGATGGCGGCGCGCATGCCGGCCTCGCTCATCGCGAGGATTCGCTGTCCTGCCTCGATCACTGCCTCGGCGCCGAAGCGCCGCGCCAGGCGCGCGATGGCCGCCGCGCCGACTTCCAGGCTGGCAAGCTGCGATGCCAGGTCGCCCATCAGCAGGTCCGGCTTCCGCACGTTCTGGCGGATCATCGCGAAGACCGCCTCGTTGCGGACGCCGCGCGCGATCAGCTTCACCGGCGGGATGCGCAGCCCTTCCTGGAAGATTTCCAGCGCCTTCGCGGCATAGCTGCCGGCGGCGAGGCCGCCGACGTCGATGTGGTGGCAGAGCGTGCCGACGAAGGCGATGCGGCGGCCTTCATGAAAGACGGGGCGGAAGGCCAGGATGTCCGGCAGGTGCTGGCCGCCGCAATAAGGGTCGTTGAAGATGACGACGTCGCCTTCCTCCCACGCATCCGGCCGCACGTACTCCGCCAGCAGCGTGCGCAGCGCATGCGTCATGGAGTTCAGGTGGCTCGGGATGCGCGCGGATTGCGCGAGATTGTCGCCATCCGCATCGAAGACGGCGGTGGAGTAGTCCAGCAACTCGCGCACGATGGTGCTGCGGCTGGTGCGCCAGATGGTGACGTCCATCTCGGCCGCGGCGGCGGTCAGCGCGTTGCGGATGACTTCGATCTCGATGGGGCCGAGCGTCATGCGATCCTCCGCGCGATCAGGGCACCTTCGGGATGCGCCTCGGCCCGCCAGCCGGCGGGCAGGACATGGGTGGCGAAGGCTTCCTCGATGATGGCGGGGCCGGAGACCGGCGCACCGGGGCGCATCGCCTCCCGCCGCCACACGGGCCAGGCCGCGACGGCGCCCGCGCTCCAGACCTGCCGCGTGCTGGCGGGTGCAGTTGCATCGGGCCAGGGCGGCGCCGCTTCCTCGGGCTTGTCCAGGCGGCCGATGGCGATGGCGCGCAGCGTCACGATCTCCACCTTCTCGCCTTCCGCTGCGTACGAGAAACGCGCGCGGTGCTGCGCGTGGAAGCGCGCGAGCAGGGCAGGGAGGTCGGGAGCTTCCGGCCAGGGCACCAGCAGCTCGAAGGCCTGACCGCGATAGCGCAGGTCGGCGGCGATCTCGACCACGCGCTGTGCTTCCGGCACGCCATCCTCCTCCAGCCGTTGCAGCGCCTCGGTACGCAGCCCGTCCAGCGTGGCCGTGATCTCCGGCAGCGCCGCATCGCCCGCGAGGAACAGGCGCGACCGCGCGAGGTCCTGCGCCAGGTCGGAGAACAGGATGCCGTAGGCGGAGAGCGTGCCGGGTTCGCGCGGGAAGACAACCTCCGTCATGCCGAGTTCCTCCGCGACCTCGATGGCGTGCAGCCCGCCCGCACCGCCGAAGGACAGCAGCGCGAACTCGCGGGGATCGAGGCCCTTCTCGAACAACGAAAGCCGCACGGCGGCCGCGAGCTGCACATTCGTCACGCGCAGGATGCCATCCGCCGCGTCCGGCTGCGTCAGGCCGAGCGGCGCGCCGATGCGGTTCGCGATCGCTTCGCGCGCGCCCTTGGCATCCAGTTGCATCGCGCCGCCGAGGAAGAAATCCGGGTCGATGCGGCCGAGCGCGACATGCGCGTCCGTCACCGTCGGCTCCGTGCCGCCGCGACGGTAGCACACCGGGCCGGGCCGCGCGCCGGCGCTGCGCGGGCCTGCCGTCAGCCGACCCGACGGATCCACGCTGGCGATGGAGCCGCCGCCGGCGCCGATGGTGCGCATCTCCACCATCGGCAGGCGCACCGGCAGCCGGTCCACCTCGCCCTGCGTCACCAAGCCGATGCGGTTCTCCTGCACGACGGAGACGTCGAAGCTGGTGCCCCCCATGTCCACCGCGACCAGGTTCGGCCGCTCCAGCCGGCGGGAGATGCGCTCGGCGGCCAGCGCGCCGCCGGAGGGGCCGGAGAGCAGCAGCCGCGCCGGCTGTTCCGCCGCGCGGCGCAGGCTGCACATGCCGCCATTGGACTGCACGAGGAAGATGCGCGGCGCGAAGCCGCCCTCGCCGAGGCGCGATTCCAGCCGGTCGAGGTAGCGCTTCACCACCGGCATCAGCAGTGCGTTCAGCACGGTGGTGGAGAGGCGTTCGTATTCGCGGATCTCGGGGCTGACCTCGGAGGACAGGGAGACCGGCACGCCGGGCAGGGCACGCACGACGGCATGCCGCAGCGCCCGCTCATGCGCGGGGTTCGCATAGGCATGCAGCAGGCCGATGGCGACCGCTTCCGGCTGCGCCGCGCGCAGGCGGTCCAGCACGGGGGTGAGATCGCCGAGCGCCTGTTCCACGCTGCCATCGGCGCGCAGCCGTTCCGGCACGCCGAAGCGCAGCTCGCGCGGGATCAGGCAGGGGAAAGGATCGGGTGCGAGCGCGTAGATCTCGCGCCGCGCGTGACGCGTGATTTCCAGCACATCCTCGAAGCCCGCCGTGGTCAGCAGCGCGCCGCGCGCCAGCTTCCGCTCCAGCACGGCATTCGTCGCGATGGTCGTCCCATGCAGCAGCAGGCCGACATCGGACAGCGCGAAGCCGAAGCGCTCCGCCGCTTCGCGCACGCCGGTCAGCAGCCCTTCCGAGGGATCGGCCGGCGTGGTCGGCGTCTTCCAGGCGAAGACGCGGCCTTGCCGTGCGTCCAGGATCTGCAGGTCCGTGAAGGTGCCGCCGATATCCACGGCGATGCGCACCGGGCGCGCCTCGCTCATCCCGTCATCCCGCCTCGTGCCATGCATCGCACTTGCCAGCATCGGCCCGGCTTGGCCAGGGGGGCGCCGCCTGGGCTAGGCTGCGCCGTCACGCCAGAGGAAAGCCATGCGCATCGCGGTCCTGCAGTTCACCCATGAGACGGTGACCTTCCTGCCCAACGACACGACGGAGGCCGATTTCCGCTACCCCGGCTCGCCGGCCGCGGGCGAGGCGCTTCTGGCGACCGACCCCAAGGGCTACATGGGCGGCTTCGTGCAGGTCGCGCGCGAATGGCAGGATGTGGAGCTGGTGGGCATAGAATCCCCGCTCTGGCCCAAGACCGGCACGGGGTCTGGCTGGATCACCAACGAGGCCTTCGAGGTCTTCGTCGGCAGGCAGATCGCGGAGCTCCAGCGCCTCGGTCCGTTCGACGGCGCCTTCCTGGCGCTGCATGGCGCCGCGGGCGTGCGCGGCGTGCCGCGGCCGGAGGCCGAGGTGGCGCGGCGCGTGCGTGCGGTGCTCGGGCCCAAGGCGCGCATCGCCGCCACCTTCGACCCGCATGGCAACGAGGATGCGGAGTTCCTGCGCCATGCCGACATGGCATTCTGCGTGAAGTATTTTCCGCACTACGACATGCATCTGCAGGGCGAGCGCGCCGCGCGCATGCTGGTGCGCGCGATCCGCGGCGACTACCGGCCGGAGACGGTGACCGTGAAGGTGCCGATCATCGCGCCAACGGTGGTGATGTGGACCGGCGCCTCGCCCTGGTCCGACCTGGTGCAGCGCGCCCTGGTGTGGGAGGCGCGCGAGCCCGACACCTACGTCAACGTCTTCTTCGGCTTCCCGTGGTGCGACGTGCCGGATGCCGGCATGTGCATCCAGGTCACGACGAACGGCAATCCCGCGCTGGCGCGCAAGGTCGCGCAGGACATGGCCGACTGGACCTGGCGCCGCCGCGCGGACCTGATCCGCGGCACGAAGCTCTACCGCATGGAGGAGGGCGTGGCGCTGGCGAAGCAGGCGGTGGCGGAGAAGCGCGCGCCGGTGGTGCTGGCCGACTACAGCGACCGTTCCGGCGCCGCCACCTGGCTGCTGCAAGCGATCATCGCCGGCGGTCTCTCGCGCACGCTGGTCGCGACCATCGCGGACGCCGCGGCGGTTCAGGCGCTGGCGCAGGCGAAGCCCGGCGCTCCGGTGGACCTGCAAGTCGGCGGCCGCCTGGCGGAATCCGACGGTGATCCCGTCCGCATCACCGGCACGGTCCTCGGCATCGGCACGCCGACCACGCCGCGCGCGATGGGCGGCGGCGACCATTGGGTGATGGTCGGCTTCGGCGAGGGCAATGTGCTGATCCTCAGCCCCTTCCTGGTGCAGATCACGGAGCCGCACGAGCTGTGGAATCTCGGGCTGAAGCCCACGGATTTCGACGTGATCGCGATCAAGTCCCGCGCGCATTTCCGCCGCGGCTTCGACGACAGCGGCTTCGCGCCGACCATCCTGCTGGTGGAGCCGGACCAGCCCTTCCTCGGCACCGCCCGGCTGGAGGCGCTGCCCTTCAAGCACTTGCGGCTGGAGGAGTTCTACCCCTACGGCGACCCGCCCGCGCCCGTCATCGGATGACACTGCGGGTCTGACCGCTGGCGGCACCCGTGAATGGCCGGCCGGCTTGCCGCGGGGCGTCATTGCAATGCTAGGCTCCCTCTCGGAAACGGGAGGAGGCGGGCATGCAGGGCAGGGCGTTCGGGCGGCGCATCGTGCTGGCGGGGCTGGCCGCGCCGCTGTTGCCAGGTGTCGCGGCGGCGCAGGAGTTTCCCTCGCGCCCCGTCCGCGCCGTTGTCGGCTTCGCGCCGGGCGGCGGCGTGGATCTCGCCGCGCGCGTCGTCACGCGCCGCATGGGCGAGGCGCTGCGCCAGTCCGTAGTGGTGGAGAACCGCCCCGGCGCCGGCAGCACCCTCGCCGCCGCAGCGGTCGCGCGCGCCGATGCCGATGGCTACACGCTGATGGTTGGCGAGACCGGGATGCTCATTGCGCCCGCGCTGTATCGCGAGGTCCGCTACGACCCCGTCGCCTCCTTCGCGCCGGTCGGGCGGATCGCCATCGCCCCGCTCGGCCTCGCCGTGCCGGCCGGGCTCGGCGTGACGGATCTGCGCGCCGCCATCGCGCGGGCGCAGGCCGCGCCACGGCCCTGGCGCTACGCCACGCCAGGCGTCGGCACGGTGCAGCATCTGGTCGGCGAGATGCTGCGCGGCACCGCGCCAATGCCGCTGGAGCACGTGCCCTATCGCGGCGGCGCGCCCGCCGTCACGGCCGCGATCGCCGGCGAGATCGAGCTGGTCATCGCGAGCCTTCCCTCTCTGCTTCCCGCGGTAGCCGCCGGCGCGCTGCGCCTGCTCGCGGTCACCACCGCGACGCGGCTGGAGAGCGTGCCCGAGGTGCCCGCGGTGGCCGAGGTGCTGCCCGGCTTCGACGCCGCGCCGGGCATCTTCCTTGTCGCGCCCGCCGGCACGCCGGCGCCTGTGCTCGGCACGCTGAACGCGGCGCTCGGCGCGGCGACCACCGATGCCGAGGTGAAGCGCGCGCTGCTGGCAGCGGGGCTGATCGCGGCCACGCCGGTGGATGCCGCGGCGATGGCACGCGAGATCGCCGCGGAGACGGCGAAGTGGACCGCGGTCGCGCGCGCTTCCGGGGCGCGTCTGGAATGAGCACGCCGATGGTTTGCGGCAGCGCGCGAACCATGCCCAGAATGCGAGCGCATTCGTGAGTGGACCCATGCCCGACGACAGCGCCCCGCTTCCCTGCGCGCAACTCGCCATCCCCGGCGCCGCGCCGGGCCACACCGCGCATCACACCGATTACATGGCGAGAGAGATCGGGCATGTGACGCTCTCGCCCGCCGCGCCGGTCGTCGCGGGCAGCTTCGCCAGCCTCGAGATCGTCTTCACCGCCGGGCGCTTCGGCGTGGACGACACAGGCTCGCTACGCATCTGCACGCGCCAGGTCTCCGACCTCGCGCGCCCGCAATTCAATGACCCGAAGGCGCCGAACTACGTCACGGCGGAGGCCTCGAACGGCGCGGCGCTGCGGCTGAGCTTCGATCCCAAGCTCGCCATGCGCCCCTGGAGCCGAACCATCACCATCAGCGTGGAGCGCGGATTCCTCTCGCCGGGCGACACCATCACGGTGCGCCTGGGCGACCGGCGCGGCGGCTCGCCGGGGCTGCGCATGCAGACCTATTGCGAGGACGAGTTCCGCTTCCTCGTCCTTGCGGACGTGTTCGCCACCTGCAACTGGGCGCTGCTGCCGGACCAGCCGAAGATTGCGGTCGTTGCCGGCGATCCCGCCACCTTCCGTGCCGTGCTGCCCACGCGGCGCCGCGCCGGCGAGGCTTTCGCGCTTGGCCTGCGCGCCGACGATGCCTGGGGCAACCCGTCCGACCGCCTGCGCGGACGATTCTCGCTGCGTGCGCTCGGCGCCGGCATCGAGGGCCTGCCGGCCAGCTTCGACTGGCCTGAAGGCGCGCGCGCGCATCGCATCGAGGGGCTGCGCATCGCGCGCCCCGGCGAGGTGCGCGTGGAATGGCTGGACGAGACGGGCAAAGTGCTCGCCGTTTCCAACCCGCTCGACGTGGTGGCCGAGGCGGCGCTGGTGCCGTTCTGGGCGGATCTGCACGGGCAGTCCGGCGAGACGGTCGGCACCAACAGCGCGCGGCGCCTCGCGGAATACGCGCGCGACTGCGCCTTCGTGGACGCGATGTGCCACCAGGGCAACGACTTCCAGATAACGAAGGATTTCTGGCGCGACCTGAACCGGCTGACGGCCGAGTTCGACCGCCCCGGCTGCTTCGTCTTCTTCCCCGGCTATGAGTGGAGCGGCAACACCGCGCTCGGCGGCGACCGCAACGTGATCCTGCTGAATGAAGGCGCGACGATCCACCGCTCCTGCCACGCGCTGGTCGAGGATCTGTCGGACGCCGCGAACGACGCACTGGACGTGAAGGCGCTGCACGCAATGCTGCGCCGGGAAGGTGCGGTGCTGAGCCAACCGCATGTCGGCGGCCGCTACGCCAACCTGTTCTATGCGCATGACAAGGCGCTGGAGCGCACGGTGGAGGTGCATTCCGACTGGGGCACCTTCGACTGGCTGCTGGAGGACGCCTTCGCCGTCGGCGCGCGCGTGGGTGTCAGCGCCAATTCGGATGGGCACAAGGGACGGCAGGGCGCCTCGCATCCCGGCGCGTCGCAATTCGGCTCCTATGGCGGGCTCACCTGCATCCTGGCGGAGGAATTGTCCCGCCCCGCGCTGTTCCGCGCGCTGAAGCGCCGCCACCACTACGCCACCACCGCCGCGACGCGCGCGCTTGTGGATGTGACGGTCACGCTCGCCGCGCCGGCCGACCTGCATGAGGACGACCCCGCACTCGGCGGTTCACCGGTCGGCCGCGCGGCGACCGCGTTGATGGGCGACATCCTGACCGGCGTCATGGATGCGGAGGCGCTGTTCGAAGCCGAGCTCGCCGCCGCCGCGCCGATCGAGCGGGTGGAGTTGCGCAACCGCACGGAGCTGGTCCAGATCTGGCGCCCTTACGGCTCTGCCGATCTCGGCCGGCGCATCCGCGTGATCTGGGAAGGATCGGAGTATCGCGGCCGCGGGCGGGAGACGATCTGGAAGGGGCGCGTCGGCATCGAGGGCAACCGCTTCGGCGGAACGCGCCCCATCAACCGCTGGAACCTCGACAAGCCCTTGGTCGCCGGCACCGACGGCGTCGCCTTCGAGGCCGTCACCACCGGCGGCTTCGCCGGCATGGAGACGGTGCTTGAGGATGCAAGCGCCGGCACGCTGATCATCGACACCAACCTGGTCCAGGCGCGCATCCCCGTCGCGGAGATCGGGCTGGAGGACAAGGTCTTCGAGGCCGGCGGCCTCGGCCGGCGCATCCGCGTCTTCCGCCTGCCCGACGCCAACCCGCATCGCCGCGTGCGCCTCTCGCGCCGTATCGCGCTGCGCGGCGGCCAGGACAATGCGCTCTATCTGCGCGCCACCTTCGAGGATGGCGCGGTCGCCTGGTCGAGCCCGGTCTATCTGATCCGCGAAGGAGGCTGATGATGCGTCGCCGTTCCCTGCTGCTTGCCGCCGCCGGCACCGCCGCGCTGCCGGCTTCGCTGCGCGCGCAGCCCGCCTGGCCGACGCGCCCCATCACCATGGTCGCGCCGCTCGCGGCCGGCAGCTCCGTGGACATCGTCGCGCGCACCGTCGCGGATGGCTGGAGCAGCCGGCTCGGCCAGCCGGTGGTGACGGAGAACCGGCCGGCGGCGAATGGCACGGTGGCACTCGGACAGGTCGCGCGATCGGCGCCGGATGGCTACACGGTGACCATCACCGGGCAGACCTCCATCGCCTTCAACCCGGTATTGTACCCGCAATTGCCGTATGATCCGCTGCGCGACTTCCAGCCCATCACGCGCATCGTTGCGGTCAGCAACGCGCTGGTCGTGAAGCGGGGCTCGCCCTTCAACAGCGTCGCCGACATCGTCGCGGCGGGGAAGGCGAACCCCGGCAAGCTCACCTATTCCTCGGGCGGCGTCGGCACCACGCACCACGTCTCCTCGGCGATGATGGCGCAGATGACCGGCTTCGAGGCAACGCATGTGCCCTATCGCGGCGCGCCGCAGGGCATCCTGGCGGCGCAGACCGGCGAGGTGGATTTCGCCTTCTTCAACATCTCGACATTGCTGGGGCTGATCCGCTCGGGCGAGTTGCGGGCGCTGGCCGTCACCTCACGCGAGCGGTCTCCCTTCCTGCCGGAGGTGCCGACGATGCAGGAGGCCGGCGTGGCCGGCTATGAGATGAGCACCTGGATCGGCGTCTCCACCGTCGCACGCACGCCGGCCCCGATCGTGCAGCGCATGTACGACGTGACCAAGGCGATGATGGCCGAGGACGCGGTGCGCAAGCGCCTGACGGAGATCGGCTTCGACCTCATCCCGCAGCCGACGCCGGAGGAGATGGTGGCGATCCACCGCGCCGAGTTCGAGAAATGGGGCCCGATCCTGCGCGCGGCCGGCGTCAAGCGGGACTGACGGCGAGCGGCAAGGCGGGCCTGATGCGCTCGGATGCGGAGGCGCTGGCTGGGGGACCTGGATTCGAACCAAGGCTGCCGGAGTCAGAATCCGGAGTTCTACCGCTAAACTATCCCCCATCGCCGGCGGGCTCGCCCATCTAACGCGGCGAGGGCGCGGGGGTTACCACAGCGATCCGGGGCAGGCAACAGCATGCCGTTTCACTTGGCGGAAATGCCTTGCCCCGAACGCAGCGCCGCCGGATCATGGCGAAGGAAAGCCGCTGCGGGCCGATGCGAGATCATCGGGACGGGGCGGCATCCGGCAACCGCCATGCCTGACGACATCCCCTCCGCCCCCGCACCGGCACCTTCCCACGCACCAGCCGCCGCCCAGTTCGGGCCGCGGCGGGAGCCGGCGATGCCGACGGCCTATGCCGCGCTCGACCTCGGTACCAACAATTGCCGGCTGCTCGTCGCCTCGCCCGCCTCCGGCGGCTTCCGGGTCGTGGACAGCTTCAGCCGGATCGTCCGCCTGGGTGAGGGCCTGGTCAGTTCCGGCCGGCTTTCGGAGGCCGCGATGGATCGCGCCATGGCGGCGCTCGCCGCCTGCGCCGAGAAGCTGCGCCGCCGCCCGGTGCGGGCGCTGCAGGCCGTCGCGACCGAGGCCTGCCGGCGCGCCGTCAACGGCCCGGCCTTCCTTGCCCGGGTCGAGCGGGAAACCGGGCTCCGCCTGCGCACCATCTCGGCGCGGGAGGAGGCGGAACTCGCCATGGAATCCTGCGCCCCGCTGATCGAGCCGGGCGACCGCCGCGCGCTGCTGTTCGACATCGGCGGCGGCTCCACCGAGATCGCCTGGATCCGCATCCAGCCCCACCGCCCCACGCCGGAACTGATCGGCTATCTCTCCGTGCCGGTCGGCGTGGTCACGCTGTCGGAGCGCTGCGGACCGTCCTGCTTCACCGAGGCCGGGTTTCACGCCGTGGTGAACGAGGTGGCCGAGCGGCTCGCCGGCTTCGATTCGGTCCATCGCATCGCGCAGGAGATCCGCGCCGGCGGGGTTCGGCTGATGGGAACCTCCGGCACGGTCACGACGCTCGCCGGCGTCGCCATGGCGCTGCCGCGCTACCGCCGGCCGCTGGTGGATGGGCAGACGCTGGATGCCGACCTGGCCGACCAGGCGCTCGGCGACCTGTTCGCGCTCGGCCGGGAGGGGCTGGCCGCGCATCCCTGCGTCGGGCCGGACCGGGTGGAGTTCGTGCTGCCCGGCTGCGCGGTCTATGCGGCGATCCGCCGGGTCTGGCCGGTGCCGCGCCTGACGGTGGCCGACCGCGGCCTGCGGGAGGGGATGCTGCTGCGGCTGATGCGGGCGGACCGCATGGCCATGCGCGGCTACCCGCCGCGCCGCCAGGGCTGGCACGCGCAGGCCTGATCGCCGATATCGCGGCGATGACACGCAAGACGCCCGGCGGGCGATCGCTCTCGGCCAGGCTGCGCACCGCCAAGGGCCGCAGCCCGCAGAGCCAGCGCTGGCTCGAGCGCCAGCTCAACGACCCCTATGTGCAGGCCGCCAGGGCGCAGGGCTGGCGCTCCCGCGCGGCCTTCAAGCTGGTCGAGCTGGACGAGAAGTTCCATCTGCTGAAGCCCGGCGCCCGCGTGGTGGACCTCGGCTGCGCGCCCGGAGGCTGGACACAGGTGGCGATGCGCAAGGCCGGCGAGCAGGGACGGGTGGTCGGGCTCGACCTGCTGCCGGTCGACCCGGTGCCGGGGGCGACGATCCTGCAGGGCGATTTCCAGGACGCCGAGGCGGAACGCCAGGTGGAGGCGGCGCTGGGCGGCCAAGCGGACCTGGTGCTGTCCGACATGGCGCCGAACACCACCGGCCATGCCGCGACGGACCATCTGCGCATCATGGCCCTGGCCGAACTCGCGCTCGACTTTGCGCTGCGCGTGCTGGCGCCGGGCGGCGCCTTCGTCGCCAAGGTCTTCCAGGGCGGATCGGAGAAGGCTTTCCTCGACACGCTGAAGCAGCGCTTCGCCCAGGTCCGCCACGCCAAGCCGCCGGCCAGCCGGAAGGACAGCGCGGAGCTCTATGTCGTCGCCACGGGGTTCAAGGGCACGCAACCCTGACCCGACGAAGCGTCAGGCAAGCGTCACGCCGCATCCGCTGGACGCGGGGTCGCCAACGGGTGTAGGGCGGGGCGCCAAGGTCGCGTTCCCCGAGAGGTTTCCACCATGGCGCCCCCCGACAGCCCTGCCGACGTCGCTCCCCGCGGGCGGTTCGAGGAGGCCTATGCCTTCGACGACGTGCTGCTGGTGCCGGCCTACTCCACCGTGCTGCCGGCGGACACCGACACCCGTACCCGGCTGACGCGCGAGATCGCGCTGAACATCCCCCTCGTCGCCGCGGCGATGGACACGGTGACGGAAGCGCCGATGGCCATCGCGATGGCGCAGGCCGGCGGCATCGGCGTGGTGCACAAGAACCTCTCGCCCGAGGACCAGGCGGCGCAGGTGCGCCGGGTGAAGAAGTTCGAGAGCGGGATGGTCGTGAACCCGCTGACCATCCATCCCGACCAGACGCTGGCCGATGTGCGCGCCCTGCAGGATGCGCACCGCATCAGCGGCATCCCGGTGGTGGAGCGGGATTCGGGGCGCCTGGTCGGCATCATCACCAACCGCGACGTCCGCTTCGCCTCCGACCCCAACACCCGCGTCTACGAGTTGATGACGCGGGAGAACCTGGTGACCGCCAACACCGATGTCACGCCGGCGCAGGCGCGCGCCCTGCTGCACAAGCATCGCATCGAGAAGCTGCTGGTGGTGGACGACGCCTATCGCTGCGTCGGGCTGATCACCGTGAAGGACATGGAGAAGGCGCAGGCCAACCCGAACGCCGTGAAGGACGCGATGGGCCGGCTGCGCGTCGCCGCGGCCACCGGCGTCGGCGAGGACGGCTTCCGCCGCGCAAGCCTGCTGGTGGAGGCGGAGGTGGACGTGGTCGTGGTGGACACGGCGCATGGCCATTCCGCCGGCGTGCTGAAGGCGATCGAGCGGATCAAGCACCTGTCGAACTCGGTGCAGGTGGTCGCCGGCAATGTCGCGACGCCGGAAGCCGCCCTGGCGCTGATCGAGGCGGGCGCCGATGCGGTGAAGGTCGGCATCGGCCCAGGCAGCATCTGCACCACCCGCATCGTTGCCGGCGTCGGCGTGCCGCAGCTCACCGCGGTGATGGAAAGCGCGGCGGCCTGCCGCGAGAAGGGCGTGCCCTGCATCGCCGATGGCGGCATCCGCTCCTCCGGCGACATCGCCAAGGCGGTCGCGGCCGGCGCTGATTGCGTGATGATGGGCAGCGTCTTCGCCGGCACCGACGAAGCTCCCGGCGAGGTCTTTCTCTACCAGGGGCGTTCCTACAAGAGCTATCGCGGCATGGGGTCGCTCGGCGCGATGGCGCGGGGCAGCGCGGATCGCTACTTCCAGGCCGAGGTCGCGGACAAGCTCAAGCTGGTGCCGGAAGGCGTCGAGGGGCGCGTCGGCTACAAGGGCCCGGTCGGCGCGGTGATCCACCAGATGGTCGGCGGCCTGCGAGCCGCGATGGGCTACACGGGCAGCGCCACCATCGCCGACATGCAGCGCAGCGCCCGCTTCCGTCGCATCACCAATGCCGGCCTGCGCGAGAGCCACGTCCACGACGTCGCCGTGACGCGGGAGGCGCCGAACTACCGCATGGAAGGGTGATCCGTCCCGCCCGCGCCGCCGAGGCGCCTGCGCGGCAGAACCTGCCGGCGGCCGGGCCCGAGGCCGCCTTCGCCTGAGCACGCGTCCCGCGCCGGTCGGCTGCGGGGCTTGCCCTCCGCCGCCGGCGGGGCGCAGCATGGCCGGCGAAGGAAGGACGCCAAAGCCGCATGACCGCCCCGGTCGGCCGGATGGCCGCCGTCGTCTTCGACGCCTACGGAACCCTGCTCGACGTCCATGCCGCCGTGGCGCGCCATGCCGGCCGCCTCGGGCCGCAGGCCGCCGCCGTCTCGGCGCTGTGGCGGGCGAAGCAGCTGGAATATTCCTGGATCCTCTCGGCCTGCGGCGACTACGAGGATTTTTCCTCCGTCACCGCGCGCGCCCTGAACGTCGCCCTGGCGGCGCATGGCGTGGCCGACGGCGCGCTGCGCGAGGATCTTCTCGGCGCCTATCGCCGGCTCGACGCCTTTCCCGATGCGGCCCCCGCGCTTACCGCGCTGCGCCGGGCCGGCATGGCGACCGCCATCCTCTCCAACGGCGAGCCCGGCATGCTGCAGGAGGCGGTGGAGGCCGCCGGCCTCGCGCCGCTGCTCGATGCGGTGCTCTCGGTTCATCCGCTCCGCCGCTACAAGCCGGCGCGCGCGGTCTATGCGCTGGCGACCGAGCGCTTCGCCTGCCAGCCGCATGAGATCGCCTTCGTCTCGGGCAATGCCTGGGACGCCTATGGCGCGGCGCGCTTCGGCTTCCGGGTCCATTGGCTGAACCGGGCCGCGGTGCCGTCCGAATACTGGCTCGAGGACCTCGCCGCCGCGCGCATCGGCACGCTTGCCGAGCTGCCGGGCCTGCTCGCGCCGTGACCCCCGCCGGCCGCCTGCAGGCGGCGATCGACCTGCTCGCCGCGCTCGATGCCGCGCCGCGCCGCCCGGCCGACGCCATCGCGACCGACTTCTTCCGCGGCCGCCGCTACATCGGCAGCGGCGACCGGCGCGCCGTGTCGGAACTCGCCTGGGGCGCGATCCGCCAGAGGCTGCGGCTCGACTGGCACCTGGCGCGGATCGGCACGCCGCCCACGCCCCGGCTGGTGCTGGCCGCCCATCTGCTGCTGGCCGAGGGCTGGACCCTGCAGAAGCTCGGCGGCCACTTCACCGGCGACCGCTTCGCCCCGTCGCCGCTCTCGCCCGAGGAGGTTTCGGCGCTGCGCCGCCTGTCCGGCGCGAAGCTGGTCGATCCCGAGATGCCGGAGGGGCCGCGCCTGAACCTGCCGGACTGGGCGCTGCCCGGCTTGCGCGCCCGCTTCGGCGAAAAGCTTGCCGCCGAGGCCGCGGCGATGGAGGCGGAGGCGCCGCTCGACCTGCGCGCCAACCTGCTCCGCACCAGCCGGGAATCGGCCCGGCTCGCCCTGTCGGGGGAGGACATCGCCGCGACGCCGACCCCGCTCTCGCCCTGGGGCCTTCGCATCCCGGAGCGCAAGCCGGTCACCGGCACGGCCGCCTTCAAGGAGGGCCTCATCGAGGTGCAGGACGAGGGCAGCCAGCTCATCGCGCTGCTCACCGATGCGCGACCCGGCATGCGGGTGGCGGATTATTGCGCCGGCGCGGCCGGCAAGACCCT
This sequence comes from Falsiroseomonas bella, assembly GCF_003173615.1. GTDB lineage: Bacteria > Pseudomonadota > Alphaproteobacteria > Acetobacterales > Acetobacteraceae > Falsiroseomonas > Falsiroseomonas bella. Next base: position 621,797 of record NZ_QGNA01000004.1, read on the forward strand.
GGCGCTGGCCGCGGCGATGGACAATCGCGGTCACATCGTCGCCTGCGACGTCTCCGCCGCGCGGCTGGAGGGGGCCGGGCGCCGGCTGCGCCGGGCCGGCGTCAGCAATGCCGAGCGGCACCTGCTCGAGCCCGGCGACAAGTGGCGCAAGCGACGGGGCCGCAGCTTCGATCGCGTGCTGGTGGATGCGCCCTGCACCGGCAGCGGCACCTGGCGGCGCAATCCCGATGCGCGGCTGCGCACCAACGCGACCGATCTGGCCGAGCTTTCCGCCAAACAGGCCGTGATCCTCGAGGAGGCCTCAGAGTTGGTGCGTCCGGGCGGAAGACTGGTCTACGCTACCTGCTCGCTCCTTCCGGAGGAGGACGAAATGCAGATAGAGCGCTTCCTTGGGCGCCATCCTGATTTCGTCATGCGCCCCGTCCCGGCGCTGTGGGCGGAGCTTTGCCCGGCCGTCGTCTGTCCCGTGGAGGGCGAGGCGCTCGCCCTTTCGCCCGCGCGCCACGGCACAGACGGCTTCTTCGCCGCCGTGCTGGAGAGGCGGCCATGATCTGTGTCCGCCGCGCCCGCGCCGAGGACGCGCCCGGCATCGCCGCGGTGCATGTGGCGGCCTGGCGCAGCGCCTATGCCGGCATCCTCGACGACGCCTATCTGGCCGGGCTTTCGGAGACGCGGCTCGCGGCGTTCTACCAGCGCGCCATCCTCGACCGCCGGCAGGGCCATGCGGTGTTCGTGGCAACCGCCGGCGGCAACGACCAGCCGGGCGACCAGCCCGGGCCCGGCGCCGCCATCATCGGGTTCGCCTCCGGCGGCCGGGCGCGGCGCCAGGGCCTGGCGGAGGGCGAGGTCGAGACGCTCTACGTGCTGGACGACTTCCGGGAGCGCGGCGTGGGAAGGCGGCTGATGCGGGCGATGGCCGCGCATCTGCGCGCGATCGGCTGCAATTCGGCGCTGGTCTGGGTGCTGGCCGAGAACCAGGCACGCTGGTTCTACCGCCGCCTCGGCGGGCGGCCCGTGATGACCGAGACAATCGGCGTGGCTGGCCATCCGGTTCAGCAGACGGCGCTGACCTGGGACCCGATCGACGCGCTGCTGAGCGCCACCGCGCCGGTGAAGGAGAGTTAGGGCGCCGCCTTCCGGCTTGCCGCCGGCCCCCTGTTGTGGTCATAGCCCGCCATGACGCTCCCCCCCGACTCCACCGCGCCCGCCGCCGCCAGGCACGAGCGCATCCTGATCCTCGACTTCGGCAGCCAGGTGACGCAGCTCATCGCGCGGCGCCTGCGGGAGAGCGGGGTCTATTGCGAGATCTGGCCCTTCAACGCCGCGCCCGAGGCGCGCATCCGCGCCTTCAACCCCAAGGGGATCATCTTCTCCGGCGGGCCGGCCAGCGTGACGGAAGGCGAAAGCCCCCGCGCGCCGGACTACGCCTTCGCCTCCGGGCTGCCCATCCTCGGCATCTGCTACGGGCAGCAGACGCTGGCGCATCAGCTCGGCGGCACGGTGGAGGGCGGGCATGCGCGGGAATTCGGCCGCGCGCATGTGGACGTCACCGGCGACTGCGCCATCACCCAGGGGATCTGGGCGAAGGGCGCGCGCGAGCAGGTGTGGATGAGCCATGGCGACCGCATCACGGAACTGCCCCCCGGCTTCCGCGTGGTGGCAAGCTCCGAGGGCGCGCCCTTCGCACTGATCGCCGACGACAAGCGCCACTACTACGGCACCATGTTCCATCCGGAGGTGGTGCACACCCCGCATGGCGCGCAGCTCCTGAAGAACTTCACCCACCTGGTCTGCGGCTGCACCGGCGACTGGACGATGGGCGCCTTCCGCGCGGAGATGATCGAGAAGATTCGCGCGCAGGTCGGTTCGGGCCGCGTGGTCTGCGGCCTGTCGGGCGGCGTCGATTCCTCCGTCGCCGCCGTGCTGATCCATGAGGCCATCGGCGACCAGCTCACCTGCATCTATGTGGACCATGGCCTGATGCGCGCGGGGGAGAGTGAGCAGGTCGTCTCCACCTTCCGCGACCGCTTCAACATCAAGCTGATCCATCGCGACGCGAGCGACCTGTTCCTCGGCCAGCTCTCGGGCGTCACCGATCCCGAGCAGAAGCGCAAGATCATCGGGCGGCTGTTCATCGAGGTGTTCGAGGAGGAGCAGAACAAGCTCGGCGGCGCCGATTTCCTGGCGCAGGGCACGCTCTATCCCGACGTGATCGAGAGCGTGAGCGCGACCGGCGGCCCCTCCGTCACGATCAAGTCGCACCACAATGTCGGCGGCCTGCCCGAGGGGATGCGCATGAAGCTCGTGGAGCCGCTGCGCGAGCTGTTCAAGGACGAGGTCCGCGCGCTCGGCCGCGAACTGGCGATCCCGGAGGCGATCGTCGGCCGCCATCCCTTCCCGGGACCGGGCCTCGCGATCCGCATCCCCGGCGAGGTGACTCGGGAGAAGGCGGACCTGCTGCGCAAGGTGGACAGCATCTACCTGGAGGAAATCCGCACCGCCGGGCTGTACGACGCGATCTGGCAGGCCTTCGCCGTGCTGCTGCCGGTGCGCACCGTGGGCGTGATGGGCGACGGCCGCACCTATGACCAGGCCTGCGCGCTGCGCGCCGTGACGAGCACGGACGGCATGACGGCGGATGTGTATCCGTTCAGCATGGAATTCCTGAGCCGCGTCGCGAACCGCATCGTCAACGAGGTGCGCGGCATCAACCGCGTCACCTACGACATCACGAGCAAGCCGCCCGGCACGATCGAGTGGGAATGAGGTCGGCGCGTCAGGCCGGCCAGATCCACCACACATAGAGAAGGTAGCCGGCCAGCAGCGCGCCGCCCTCGCGGCGGCCGACGCGCAGACCCGTCCAGGCGAAGAGGAGCAGCGCGGCCGAGACGGCCACCATCACCAGGCTGTCGAACGAGGCGATCTGCGCCGGCACCTCGGTCGGTGCGATCAGCGCGGTCAGGCCCAGGATGCCCAGGATATTGTAGATGTTCGAGCCGAGGATGTTGCCCAGCGCGACATCCGACTGCCGCCGCGCGGCGGCGACCAGGGAGGTGACGAGCTCCGGCATCGAGGTGCCGACCGCGACGATGGTGAGCCCGATCACCGTCTCCTCGATGCCGAAGTCGCGGGCGATCGCGACCGCGCCATCCACCAGCAGCCTTCCGCCGAACACGACCAGCGCGAGCCCGCCGAGCGCCATGCCGAGGGCGAGCAGCAGCGCGCCGGCGCCCGCTCCGGGCGCGGCCGCGCCGGACGCGTGCAGCGTCGGGTGCGTCCCCTCATAGGCCTGCGCCTTCTCATAGGCGGCCGGATGGCCCACCGCGCCGCTGCGCTCGGTCCGCCATGCATAGACCAGATAGGCGACGAGCCCGGCGAAGAAGGCGAGGCCGACCAGGCGGTCGAGCGACAGCGTCCAGCCGACGAGAGTGAACGCCACGGCGGTCGCCAGCACCAGCACGCCGTCGCGCCTGAGCGCGGTGGAGCCGACACGCACGGGCGAGATCAGCGCGGCGAGGCCCAGGATCAGCAGGATGTTGGCGATGTTGCTGCCGACCACGTTGCCCACCGCGATGCCGGGCGAATCGATCAGCGCGGCCTGGATGCTGGTGACCAGTTCCGGGGTCGAGGTGCCGAAGCCGACCAGCGTCAGCCCGATGAGCAGGGGCGAGACGCCCATGCGCTCGGCCAGTTGCACCGCGCCGCGCACCAGCGCCTCGCCGCCCAGCGCGAGCAGCAGGAGGCCGCCGAGGAGAAGAAGGAAATCCATGTCGGCGCCCTCAGGTAAGCGCCGGGACGGCGCGTCGCGCCAAGCCCCGCTGCATCGGCGATGTCTCCGTCCGGCCCGCGCGCCGGGATGGCGCGAAGCGGAGTCCGACATCGCGCCGCATCGCGCCAGAGGGGCCCGGACCCGCGGCGCGAGGTGGTCCGTGCCAGCGGCGCCTTCAAGATGCGCCGTCGCCGTTTGGTGGATGCAGGCGCCCCGTCCTATCCTCCGGCCGGATCAATCCCTGGGGGCGCGCGCATGGCGGTCACCATCCATGGCATCCGCAACTGCGACACCATGAAGAAGGCGCGCGCCTGGCTGGAGGCGCATGGCGTGGCGCACCGCTTCCACGACTACAAGGTGGACGGGCTGGACCGCGCGACGCTGGAGGCCTGGGCGCGCGAACTCGGCTGGGAGGCGCTGCTGAACCGCGCGGGCACGACCTTCCGCAAGCTGCCCGACGCCGAGAAGGCCGGCCTCGACGAGGCCAAGGCCCTGCGCCTGATGCTGGCGCAGCCCTCCCTGGTGAAGCGGCCCGTACTGGAGGCGGATGGCAGGCTTTCCGTCGGATTCTCGCCGGAGGGCTATGCGCGGCTGTTCGGCAGGGCGCGCTAGCGTATACGCGTGACTTGCCGCAACATCCGTCTCGTCCCCTGCGTGGATTGCATTGCACCCTTGCGCTGCTGCGGGGGAAGCATTACGCGCCGGGGATGAGCCATCGCGGAAGGCGCCCCCGCCGCAAGGCAGGCGCCACGTCCCGCTGCGCTCGAACCGGTATGGAGGGAGAGCTTCTGAAGATGCGTCTGGCCAAGATCGGCGCCCTGTTCGGCGCAGCCCTGTTCGGTGCGGGCATCGCCGCGCCGGTCCTCGCGCAGCCCGCGGCTGACACCGTCGCGGCGATCCGCCAGCGCGGGCAGCTGACCTGCACCGTCTCGCCCTCCACCGTCGGCTTCTCGCTGCCGGACAGCCAGGGCGTCTGGCGCGGCATCGACGTGGATTACTGCCGCGCCGTGGCCGCCGCGCTGCTCGGCGACCCCAACAAGATCCGCATCGTCCCCTCCTCCACGCAGCAGCGCTTCACCATGCTGCAGTCGGGCGAGGTGGACATGATCGTGCGGACCACCACCTGGACGCTGGCGCGGGAGGCCTCGCTCGGCCTACTCTTCGCCGGCATCAATGTCTATGACGGCCAGGGCTTCATGGTGCACCGCGACAGCGGCGTGACCTCCGCCCGCCAGCTCGACGGCGCGACGGTGTGCGTGCAGCCCGGCACCACGACCGAGCTGAACCTGGCCGACTACTTCCGCGCCAACAACCTGCGCTACACGCCGGTGGTGATCGAGAATGTCGAGGAGGTGCGGAGCGCCTTCATCAACCGCCGCTGCGACGTCTACACCAACGACAGCTCCTCGCTCGCCTCCTTCGCCGCGAGCCAGGGTGCCAACGCCAACCGCTACCTGCTGCTGCCCGAGATCATCTCGAAGGAGCCGCTTGGCCCGGCGGTGCGCAAGGGCGATGCGCGCTTCTTCGACATCGTGCGCTGGACGCATTTCGCGCTGCTCACCGCCGAGGAGTTCGGCATCACCCAGGCGAACATCGACAGCTTCGCCACCAGCACCAACCCCGACATCCAGCGCTTCATGGGCCGCACCGGCGACCTCGGTCGCATGCTCGGGCTGGAGAACGACTGGGCCGTGCGCGTGATCAAGGCCGTCGGCAACTACGGCGAGGTCTGGGAGCGCAACATGACCCCGATCGGCTTCCCCCGCGGTGTGAACAACCTCTGGACCCGGGGCGGGCTGCAGTACGCGCCGCCGATCCGCTGAGCATCGCCTGAACGCGCCGCGGGGCCCGGCCCCGCCGCGCCGGCCGGGGGCGTGTGCGTCCCCGGCCTTTTTTTGTGCCCGCCGGCTGGCCCTATTCGGCGGGAGGAGGCGCGACCGGCAGGGCGGCGCGATAGGGCTCCACCACCAGCGAGTCCTGGCGCATCACCGCGACGCGCTCGCGCGCCGCGAGCCGCGTGCTGCCATCCGGCGCCCGCGTCACGACATATCGCCAGGCGGTGAGCTGGCCCTGCTCGGCGATGCGCCGGGCGATGCGCGAGACCTCCGGGCCGGTGCCGAGGCCGGTGAGCTCGGCGGGCGTCAGGCCGATCGTCACCTCCCCGCGGGCGAGCTGGATGCGGAAAAGCTGGACCGGGGCCTCCGCCTGCGCCGCGGCCGGGGCGGCGGCAAGCGCGCCGAGTGCGAGGCTGGGCAGCAGGGCGAGGACGGCGCGCCGGGCAGCGGCGTGGCGGGTGAGGGACATGGGAGGGTCTCCGCGTGGGATGTCCCGGCAGGGTGCCGCACCCGCATTGCACGCGCATGTCGCGGCCCCGCCATCTTGTTTCCGCCCGGCTTCTCCGGTGCCGGGGCGGCGAGGGAGAGGCGGGGCCTGTGGATCGCGAGGACATCGGGGATGGGTCGCAACGCGCTCTTTCGCGGGATGCGCGAAGCATGGTCCAAGGGCGGCGCGGGCGCGCGGGTATCGCGCCTGTCCCGGCCGTCTCGTCGCGTGAGGCAAGAGAGGGCTTGCGATTAACGAACGAAACGGGAACATAGACCCGTTAGGTCGGGCTCGCGGGAAAATGCAACGGGGAACCTTCGGGATAGCGGTAGTGTTCAGCGGACTGTGGCAACACTACATCTTGTTGCGGTGGGCCTGCCGGGGGCAATCTCCGCGGCATGGGGGAGTCGCCCCGGGGGACCGGGGCTGATCATGGGGGTAGTCGTGTTCGACGCAGTCCAGCTTGAAGGCCACGGCCAGGTCCGGATCGACCGCTCGCGCGACGCGCTGCTGACCGATTTCGGCAAGGCGACGCTCGACGACCGCTACCTGCTGCCCGGCGAATCCTATCAGGACCTCTTCGCGCGGGTGGCCAGCGCCTATGGCGACGACGCGGCGCATGCGCAGCGGATCTACGACTACATCTCGCGGCTCTGGTTCATGCCGGCGACGCCCGTGCTGTCCAACGGCGGGACGACGCGCGGGCTGCCGATCTCCTGCTTCCTGAACGAGGCGTCCGACAGCCTGGAGGGCATCGTCGGCCTCTGGAACGAGAATGTCTGGCTGGCGGCCAAGGGCGGCGGCATCGGCAGCTACTGGGGCAATCTGCGCGGCATCGGCGAGAAGGTCGGGCGCAACGGCAAGACCTCCGGCGTCATTCCCTTCATCCGCGTGATGGACAGCCTCACGCTGGCGATCAGCCAGGGGTCGCTCCGCCGCGGCTCGGCCGCCTGCTACCTGCCGGTGAACCACCCGGAGATCGAGGAATTTTTGGAGATGCGCCGCCCGACCGGCGGCGACCCGAACCGTAAGGCGCTGAACCTGCACCACGGCATCCTCATCCCCGATGCCTTTATGCGCGCGGTCGAGAACGACGAGGAATGGGCGCTGGTCTCGCCGAAGGACGGCGCGCTGGTCAGGAAGGTCTCCGCCCGTAGCATCTGGATCCGCATCCTGACCGCGCGGATCGAGACCGGCGAGCCGTACATCATCTATTCCGACCATGTGAGCCGCGCGCAGCCCGCGCATCACAAGCTGGCCGGGCTGGCGGTGAAGACCTCCAACCTCTGCTCCGAGATCACGCTGCCGACGGGCATCGACCAGCACGGGATGGAGCGCACCGCGGTGTGCTGCCTGTCCTCGCTCAACTGCGAGACCTGGTTCGAGTGGCACAAGGACCCGCAGTTCATCCCGGACGTGATGCGCTTCCTGGACAACGTGCTGCAGAGCTTCATCGACACCGCGCCGGATTCGATGGCACGCGCCCGCTACAGCGCGATGCGCGAGCGTAGCGTCGGGCTCGGCGTGATGGGCTTCCACAGCTTCCTGCAGTCGCTGAACGTGCCCTTCGAGAGCGTGGTCGCGAAGAGCTGGAACAAGCGGATGTTCAAGCACATCCGCGAAGCCGCCGACCGCGCCTCCCGCGAGCTGGCGCTGGAGCGCGGGCCGTGCCCCGACGCCGCCGAATACGACATCATGGAGCGCTTCTCCCACAAGATCGCGATCGCGCCGACGGCGTCCATCTCGATCATCTGCGGCGGCGCGAGCCCGGGCATCGAGCCGATCGCGGCCAATGTCTACAATCACAAGACGCTGTCCGGCAGCTACATCGTGCGCAACCCGTACCTGAAGAAGGTGCTGGCGAAGCACGGGCGCGACGACGAGGAGACCTGGACGACGATCACGGTGCGCAAGGGCAGCGTGCAGCACCTCGACTTCCTGGACGAGCAGGAGAAGGCCACCTTCAAGACCGCCTTCGAGCTCGACCAGCGCTGGGTGGTGGAGCACGCGGCGGACCGCACGCCCTTCATCTGCCAGTCGCAGTCGGTGAACCTCTTCCTGCCGGCCAATGTCCACAAGCGGGACCTGCACCAGATCCATGTCATGGCGTGGAAGAAGGGCGTGAAGTCGCTCTACTACTGCCGCTCGCTCTCGATCCAGCGCGCGGACGCGATCAGCGAGAAGGTGGTCGGCCAGTCCGACGTGATGGCGGCGCACAAGGAGGATGGCGGGCAGCCCTCGCTCAACCTCGTCACGCCGGCGACGAACACCACGAACTACGAGGAGTGCCTCGCGTGCCAGTGACCCAGACCGCGGCGCATCCCGATGCGATGCGCCTGGCCGTGCGGCGCGCGCATGTCTCGCGCCAGCTCGACCTGATGATCGACGAGCGCGGGCCGGTGGAGCAGGTGAAGCGCCTGATCGCCGACCTCGACTCCATCTCCGCCGATTTGTCCCGAGTGCTGCGCGAGGGCGATATCGAAAGCTCACGTTAAGGGCCTTCTAGTTTCTCGGACAAGTCACCTAGCAGGCGTAAGGAGTGCCAAGCCGTGGCGACGACGACGCCCAAGGGCGGTCCAGTTTCCGCAAAGACGATCAAGGCGCTGCCGCCGAAGCTCTCGGTGAGGGGAAGCCAGCCGACTGCCCAGCAGGGAATGCTCATTCCGCTGGCCGAAGTGGAATTCCAGGGCATCGGAATGGGCGTCCTCTCTGACGGGACGCCCTATTTGAACCAGCGTGGCTTGGCAGCCCTTTGCGGCGTGCAGAACGCCCATATCGGCACGATCAGCAGCCAGTGGGATGAACCTGAGCAGAAGCCCCGCATCAAGGCCATCAGGGACATCTTCACTAACGGGGGACACGTGCTCCCGCAGTCGCCGCACGTTGAGATAACGCATGCGGGTCGAACTCACTACTGTTATCCAGCCGAAGTTTGCTTGGCGATTTTGGAGTACTACGCATTCGACGCTGGCTCGAACACTCAGAAGGAGGCGCTGGACAATTTCCGGCGGCTGGCCGGTTCCAAGCTCCGCGAACTGATCTATCGGGAGGTTGGGTACAATCCGAGTGGCGGGGCGTCCGAGCGCTTCAAAAGGTGGCACGATCGAATCGCGCTCAACTATCAATCCGCGCCAAAGGGATATTTCCACGTATTCAATGAGGCGCACACGATTATCTACGAGTTGATACTCGCTGGGGCTCAGATCGGCGAGAAGATCGTAGTTGATATCTCGATTGGCCAGCACTGGTCAAAATATTGGTGCGACCACGACCTCGATGCCGAGTACGGCGAGCGGCGCACTTACCCTCACCGCTACCCGGATGATCACCCGCAGGCTAAATCCAACCCGCAAGAGAGTTGGTGCTATCCCCTCGCAGCGCTTGGACGATTCCGGGAGTGGTTGAGCGATACTTACATCGATGGCGGCAAGTTCACTGGGTACCTCAAGCGCAAGGTTGCACAGGGCGAGATGCCGGCCGCCGTCGCGCAGTTGGCGATCAACACGCTCGTTCCGCCGCAGATTAGAGGACCAACGCCAAGCTGAATTCAAACGGGGCGAATTACCCAGCTGGGTTGTAGGACCGCCCGCTTGGGGGATTAGCAAGGGGCAAGTCGTCGGAAATTGTATCTAGGTCCGCAATCGCGGTATCTAGCGATTACGTTTGTCTTGATCCACGTTTGCCCGGGTCTTCGCATCGCAAGCTTTTTTTCGCTTGATGCTGCATTCGATGGTTCACGTTCTGCGTTGAATCGCTACTTTCCCCGCGTCGCGAGCCTAGGTCAGACTCGGCCCGCAAAGCGATGCGAAGCGAAAGGGAGCGCACTCAATGCCGGATGATCATATCGCGTTGCAGGGGACTGCGGACGAGCTGCCCGTGAAGTTCGACTTGCTGACCGCAAACCCGGTGTACAAGCCCTTCCGCTATCCCTGGGCCTATGAGGCGTGGCTGCAGCAACAGCGCATCCACTGGCTGCCGGAGGAAGTGCCGCTGGCGGACGACGTGAAGGACTGGCAGAAGAACCTGACGCCGGCCGAGAAGAACCTGCTGACGCAGATCTTCCGCTTCTTCACCCAGGCCGATGTCGAGGTGAACAACTGCTACATGAAGCACTACAGCCAGGTCTTCAAGCCGACTGAAGTGCTGATGATGATGTCGTCCTTCTCCAACACCGAGACGATCCACGTCGCGGCCTATTCGCATCTCCTCGACACCATCGGAATGCCGGAAATCGAGTACACGGCCTTCCTGAAGTACAAGGAGATGAAGGACAAGTACGACTACATGCAGTCCTTCTCGGTCGAGAACAAGACCGAGATCGCCAAGACGCTGGCCGCCTTCGGCGCCTTCACGGAAGGCCTCCAGCTCTTCGCCTCCTTCGCGATCCTCATGAACTTCCCGCGGTTCAACAAGATGAAGGGCATGGGGCAGATCGTGTCCTGGAGCGTGCGCGACGAGACGCTGCACTGCCTCAGCGTGATCCGCCTGTTCCGCACCTTCGTGCAGGAAAACCCGGAGATCTGGACCGAGGAGCTGAAGCGCGACCTCTATCTCATCTGCTCCACCATCGTGGATCACGAGGACGCCTTCATCGACCTCGCCTTCGAGCTCGGCGGCGTGCAGGGCCTCGATGGCGCGCAGACCAAGCAGTACATCCGCTTCATCGCCGATCGCCGCCTGCAGCAGCTCGGGCTCGAGCCGCTCTACAAGATCGAGAAGAACCCGCTGCCCTGGCTCGACGAGATGCTGAACGCGGTGGAGCACACCAACTTCTTCGAGAACCGCGCCACCGAATACTCCCGCGCCTCCACGGCGGGGTCTTGGGAAGACGCCTTCGCCGACGCCACCTTCACCAGCGCGCAGCCCGAAGGCGACATCACCCTGGCGCGTCACTAGCCGCCTTTACCCTCCCCCGCCGCGCGGGGGAGGGTTTTTGGGGGCGCGCCGCCTAGGCGGCGCCGATCCCGCGGCGCGACGTGCGCCCGCCCAGAATTCCTGCCACGCTGCCGCCCATGTCGCTCTGGCTGAACATCGGGCTTCACCTGGCGCTGCAGGGTGCGCTGATCACGCGCGTGCTGCTGCGCCCGCATCGCGATCCTGCCTCGCGCATCGCCTGGATCGTGGTGATCCTGGCCCTGCCGGTGCTCGGCATGGTCGCCTATCTGCTGCTCGGCGAGACCAATATCGGCCGCGCCCGCACGACGCGGCTGCGCGCCGTGCTCGCCGCCCTGCCGGATCCCGCCCGCCCGCCGGGCGAGGTGCCGGCGCCCGCGATCCCGCCGGCGCATGAGCCGCTGTTCCGGGTCGGCCAGTCCATCAGCGGCTACGCGGCCTGCGGCGGCAACCGTGCCGTCGTGCTGCCGGATTCGGCGGCCGCGGTCGCCGCCCTCGTCGCGGATATCGAGGCCGCGCAGGACCATGTCCACCTGCTGTTCTACATCTGGCTGCCGGACGAGAGCGGCACGGCCGTCGCCGAGGCGCTGTGCCGCGCGGCGCGGCGCGGCGTCACCTGCCGCGCCATGGTGGACGACCTCGGCAGCCGGCTGCTGATCGCGAGCCCGCTCTGGCCGCGCATGCGGGAGGCCGGGGTGCGGCTCGGCCGGGCGCTGCCGGTGGGGAACCCGCTGCTCCGCCCCTTCCATGGCCGCATCGACCTGCGCAACCACCGCAAGATCGCGGTGCTCGACGGGCGCGTCACCTATTGCGGCAGCCAGAACTGCGCCGACGCCGCCTTCCGCATCAAGGCCGCCTTCGCGCCCTGGGTCGATGTGATGCTGCGCTTCGAGGGGCCGGTCGCCTGGCAGAACCAGCACCTCTTCGCCAGCGACTGGATGACCTATGAGGGCGAGGACCTGACCGGCCTGCTGCGCCGCCCGGTCCATGCGACCGATGGCGGGATCGCGGCGCAGGTCGTGGCCAGCGGGCCGACCGCCCGGCATTCGGCGATGCCCGAGATGTTCCAGAGCCTGATGTACGCCGCACGCCGGGAGTTGGTGATCACCACGCCCTACTACGTGCCGGATGAGGCGATGCAGGCCGCGCTCTGCGCCGCCGCCTTCCGCGGAGTCACGACCAGCATCGTGTTCCCCGCGCGCAACGACAACCTCGCCGTTGCCGCGGCCAGCCGCAGCTACTATCACGGCCTGCTCGGCGCCGGGGTGCGGATCTTCGAATTCGGCGGCGGCCTGCTGCATGCCAAGACGCTCTGCGTGGATGGCGAGGTGGCGCTCGTCGGCTCGGCCAACATGGACCGCCGCAGCTTCGACCTGAACTACGAGAACAACATCCTGCTGGCCGACCGCGCGACGACAGCGGCGCTGCGTGCCCGGCAGGACGCATGGATCGCCGCCTCCCGCCCGGTGTCGGAGGAGGATGTCGCGCTATGGCCGTGGCAGCGGCGGCTCTGGAATAACGCGGTCGCGGTGCTGGGGCCCGTTCTGTAACCGGGCCGCTGCCGCGATCGAGCGCCGCCCGGGCAGGTGGACGGCCGCCCGGTGCCGGCCTATGTCCGGCCCATGCTGCAAGCCGTTCGCATCCTGGCGATGGTCGTGCTCCTGCTGCTGGGCGGGCTCTGGGCTGCGGCCTGGCTTGGCCGGGGCGAGGGCGAGAGCATCGGCAATTCCTTCGCGCGGCTCGCCGCGACGCTGCTCGGCGGGGACGCCGCGGCGCCCTCGGCCGGCGGCGTCCAGCTGCCGCAGGGCATGGTGCTCGGCGGGCCGTTCCGCCTGACCGACCATACCGGCCGGACGGTGACGGAGGCCGATTTCGCCGGGCGCTTCCTGCTGGTCTATTTCGGCTTCACCTATTGCCCGGACGTCTGCCCGACGGAGCTCGGCATCGTCGCCGCCGCGATGGACGAACTGGGGGAGCAGGCGGCGCGGGTCACGCCGGTGCTGATCACCATCGACCCCGAGCGGGACACGCCCGCGGCGCTGGCCGACTATGTCTCGCGCTTCCATCCGGCGATGGTGGGCCTGACCGGCTCGCCCGAGCAGATCGCAGCCGCCGCCCGCGCCTATCGGGTCTTCTATGCCAAGGTGCAGCGGCCCGACATGACCGAATACACGATGGATCACTCCTCCTTCATCTACCTGGTGGGGCCGGATGGGCGAGTGCGGGCCTTGTTCCGGCCGCAGACCGCGCCGGAGGCGATCGCGGAGGCGGTGCGTGGCCAGCTTCGCGGCGCGTGAGCCGGGCCCTTCGCGCCGGGCAGCCTCTTCCCGTCGGAGGGTTTCTGTGGGCGATCTCCACGACTATGATGTAAACTTGAAAGCCACGGCATCTGCAGGCCGGGGCCCAAGGGAGCAGCTTCGTTGATGTCCGAAGAGGATCGGGACCCGCCGGGACGGGAAGCGGGGCGTTCCGCCGCAGGGCCGCCGCGGCATACGCGTCGCCTGTCCGACAAGATCCTGATCGCGTTCCATCACGCATGCGACCAGGGCGACTACGAGGTGGCCGAGGAGCTGCTGCGCATCCTCGAGATGATGCTGACCCGTCGCCCCGTGGCGCCTGACGTCAACCGGCGCAAGAACATGGAAAGCCTCGTCGCCGCGCATGAGCGGCTGTGGCTGCTGCGCCACCCGGACGCGAACGAGAAGTAGCTCAGCCGAGCTCCAGCGCCGCGCCGTCACGCAGGATGGCGGCGGTGGCCGGGCCATGCGCCGTGCCGTCATGCAGGGCGAGCCCGGCCAGCACGCGGTCTGGTCCCTTGCCGCCGCGCCGCGCCGCCAGGATCACGCGCTTCGCCGGCATGCCGGCCCGTGGCCAGAGCGGCATCAGCGCCGGGCTGCCGAATCCGGCATCCCCCATCGCGCGCAGGCCATCCGACAGGCGGGCGGCAGGCAGGATCAGCGTCGCGCTGCCGCGGTGCTGCACCGCCGCCGCCAGGCAGTCGGCCCAGGCGCCGAGCGGCGCCTCCGCATGGGTCGCAGCTCGCCGCAACGCGACCGGAGGCGGCGAGCCGGAGGGCCAGAAGGGCGGGTTGGCGAAGCCATGCGCCACGCGCGGCAGGACGCGCCGCAGCCTGGGGTCCGCGATGTCGCCCTCGATCACCGTGACCCGGTCCGCGAGACCGTTCAGCGCGGCATTCTCGCGGGCCAGCGCAACGAGTTCGGGCTCGCGCTCCACCGCCGTCACGACGATCCCCGGCACCCGCGCGGCCAGGCAGAGGAAGGCGGCACCGCTGCCGCAGCCAAGCTCCAGCACCTGATCGCCGGATGCGGCCGGGACCGCCGCGGCGAGCAGCACCGCGTCATGCCCGGCGCGCAGCCCCTCGCGCGGCTGGCGCAGCAGCACCCGTCCGCCGAGCAGGCGGTCCTCGGTGACGCCCGTCACGCCATGCCCTCGGTCTCGCCGGCCTCGCGCAGCACGCGCATGGCCTGCGCCGCTTCCTCCTCCGGCACGGCGAGGCGGCGGGGGAAAGCGCCGATGCCGCCCTCGATGGCGCTGATCGCGGCATCGAACACCACGGGGTTGCAGCCGGCGTCGCGCAGCAGCGCGACCAGGAAGGACAGCCGCACCGGATCGGTCGTGGCGAGCAGCACGCGCATCGTCGCCCTCCCGGCGCATGGTTGCCACGGCGGCGGCGATGCTTGCCGCTTGCAGGGGCGGCGGCTAGGTTGCCGGCACCTGGAACGAGGTCAAGTGAGCGTGGATCTTCCGATGCCGGTGAGTGCCGAAGCCGCAGCGCCCGCCGCGGGCGAGGATGCGCTCGCGGCGTTGACGGCACTCGTCCGCGACGATCTCGAGGCCTGCAACCGCCTGATCGTCGAGCGGATGCAGAGCCAGGTGGCGCTGATCCCGCAGCTCGCCGCGCATATCGTGGCCGCCGGCGGCAAGCGCCTGCGTCCGCTGCTGACGCTCGCCGCCGCGCGCATGGCAGGCTATCGCGGCACGCGCCACGTCGCGCTCGCCGCCTGCGTCGAGTTCATCCACACCGCGACGCTGCTGCATGACGACGTGGTGGACGAAAGCGCGCTGCGCCGCGGCCAGGCCAGCGCGAACGCGCTGTTCGGCAACAAGCCCTCCGTGCTGGTCGGAGACTTCCTGTTTGCCCGCGCCTTCCAGCTGATGGTCACCGACGGCTCGCTCGAGGTGCTGCGCATCCTCTCGGAAGCCTCCGCCACCATCTCGGAAGGCGAGGTTCTGCAGCTGGTGATCCAGAACGACACGAGCAGCACCGAGGCACAATATCTCGCGGTGATCGAGGGAAAGACCGCCGCACTGTTCGCCGCGGCGACCGAGGTCGGCGCAGTGGTCGCAGACTGCGGCGCCGAGGCGCAGGCCGCGCTCCGCGCCTATGGCCATAATCTCGGCGTGGCCTTCCAGCTGGTGGATGACGCGCTGGACTACTCGGCGGAGCAGGAACGGCTCGGCAAGACGGTCGGCGACGACTTCCGGGAGGGCAAGATCACCCTGCCCGTGCTGCTCGCCTTCGCCCGCGGCACCGAGGAGGAGCGCGGCTTCTGGCGCCGCACGGTGGAGCAGCGCGAGCAGTCGGACGAAGATCTCTCCATGGCGATCGCGCTGATGCAGAAGCACCGCGCCTTCGCCGACACGCTGGGGCGCGCGCGCGACTACGGCGCGAAGGCGCTCGCCGCGCTCGATCGCTTTGACGACGGGGCGGAGAAGCGCGCCCTCGCCGACATCGTGGAATTCTGCATCAGCCGCGCACGGTAGGTACGCGGGAACGGGGGAGGGACGGTGCGTCCCTCCCGCCTGCGCCGCTACACCAGGGCGATGCTTTCCCGGCGCAGCTGCACCGTCAGCGCGTCCAGCGCGCGCCCGACGCGGGCAATCATCTCGTCCACCTCGGCCTCGGTGATGATCAGCGGCGGCGAGAAGCCCATCGAATCGTTCACCATGGCGCGCATGATCACGCCCTCGCCTTCGGCCAGCTTGGCCAGGCGCGGGCCGACCTTCGCGCCCGGGTCGAAGTTGCGATGCGTCGCCTTGTCCGCCACCAGTTCCATCGCCGCGACGAGGCCGATGCCGCGGATCTCGCCCACCAGCGGATGGTCGGCGAAGCGCGCGCGCAGCGTCTTCTGCATGTGCCCGCCGACGCGCTTCGCATGCCCGACGATGTCCATCTCGTCATAGATCTTCAGCGTCTCCACCGCGACTGCGGCGGGCACCGGGTGGCCCGAATAGGTGAAGCCGTGGCCCCAGGTGCCGATGGTGGCGGAGCCGTCGGCCAGCGCCTGGAAGACGCGGTCGTTCACCATCACGGCGCTGATCGGCAGGAAGCTGGCGGATAGCGCCTTGGCGCAGACCAGGATGTCCGGCGTGATGCCGAAGGTCTGGCTGCCCCAGTAGCTGCCGGTGCGCCCGAAGCCGCAGATCACCTCGTCCGCCACGAACAGGACGTCGTGCTTCTTCAGCACCGCCTGCACCTTCTCGAAATAGGTCGCCGGCGGCACGATCACGCCGCCCGCGCCCATCGCCGGCTCCGCGAAGAAGGCGGCGACGGTCTCGGGGCCCTCGCGCTGGATCACCTGGTCCAGCTCCTCCGCCAGGCGCGTCGCGAAATCCTCCTCGGACTCGCCGGGGTTGGCGCCGTGGTAGTGGTGCGGCGTCGAGACATGGATGAAGCGGTCGGAGACGGGCAGGTCGAACATCTTGTGGTTCGCCGGCAGCCCGGTGATGGAGCCGGAGGCGATCGTGATTCCGTGATAGCCCTTCAGCCGCCCGATGATCTTCTTCTTGTCCGGCCGCCCCATCGCATTGTTGGCGTACCAGATCATCTTCACCGCGGTGTCGTTCGCCTCCGACCCCGAATTCGCGAAGAACACCTTGGACATCGGAACCGGCGCGCGCTCGATCAGCATCTCGGCCAGGTCGATCATCGGCTCGTGCGACTTGGCGGTGAAGCCGTGGTAGAAGGGCAGCTTCTGCATCTGCCGGTAGGCGGCATCCACCAGCCGCTTGTTGTCGAAGCCGAGCGAGGCGCACCAGAGGCCGGCCATCGCCTCGATGTATTCCTTGCCCTGGTCATCGAAGACGCGCACGCCCTCGCCGCGGCTGATCACCAGCGGGCCGTTCACCGCATGGGCGCGGTGGTCGGTGTAGGGATGCAGGACATTGGCGATGTCCCGAACGGCATTGGAATTGCGGGGCGGGGTCATGCGGGCGCTTCCTCGGCAGATACCGGGCGGATGCTAGAACGGCCCGGGGCCGGCGTCATCCGTGGAAGGCGGTTGCGGCGGACCCGGCCGGACGGCAGATTGCCGCCGCCAAGGGGGTCCGCATGACCGAGATCAAGCCGCATGGGTCGCATTTCGGCTCCTTCGACGCCGTGGTCGAAGGTGGCCGCCTGGTCGCCGCCCGGCCCTTCGGCCGTGATCCCTCGCCCTCCACCCTGCTGCAATCCATCCCCGATGCGGTGCATAGCGCCGCGCGGATCGACCGGCCCCATGTCCGCGCCGGCTGGCTGAAGGGCGAGCGCCGCGGCAGCGCGCGCGGCGGCGACGCCTTTGTGCCGGTCCCGTGGGACCAGGCGATCCGGCTGGTCGCCGAGGAATCCGCCCGCATCCGGGCGGAGCACGGCCATCCCTCGGTGCTCGGCGGCAGCTATGGCTGGTCCTCGGCCGGGCGCTACCACCATGCGCGCACGCAGCTGCATCGCTTCCTCGGCCTGGCCGGCGGCTTCACGGCGCAGGTGACGAACTACTCCTACGGCGCCGGCATGACGCTGATGCCGCACATCCTCGGCACCAACGAGGTCATCCAGGGCCCGGTCACCGACTGGAAGGCGATCCGCGAGAATGCGAAGCTGATGCTCTGCTTCGGCGGGCTGCCGCTGAAGAACGGGCTGATCACCTCCGGCGGCAGCGGCGCGCATGAATATGTGCCGCTGATGAAGGCGGCGGCCGATGCCGGGGTGCGCTTCGTCAACATCTCGCCCTTCCGCGGCGATGCGGCGGAGTTCCTCGGCGCCGAATGGGTGCCGATCCGGCCGGGCGGCGACGCGGCGATGATCCTCGCCATGGCGCAGGTGATCCTGGAGGCAGGCAAGGAGGATCGCGACTTCCTCGCCCGCTGCGCCGTCGGCTTCGCGCCCTTCGCCGCTTATCTGCGCGGCGAGGCGGATGGCGTGGTGAAGACGCCGGAATGGGCGGCGCCCCTCTGCGACGTGCCGGCCGCGACGATCCGGCGCCTCGCGCTGGAGGCCGCCGGCGCGCCGACCATGCTGACCGCCACCTGGTCCATCCAGCGCGCCGAGCATGGCGAACAACCCTGGTGGGCGCTGGTGGCGCTGGCGGCGATGCTGGGGACCATCGGCAAGCCGGGGCAGGGCGTGGCCTTCGGCTATGGCTCGATGAACGGCATCGGCACGCCGCGCCACGAGGTGCCGAGTGTCGGCGGCGTGCCGGTGAAGAACCCGGTCGGCGCCTATATCCCTGTCGCGCGCGTGACGGAGCTGCTGGAGCGGCCGGGGCAGGTGCTGCAATACAACGGCCGCGACCTGCTGCTGCCCGACATCCGCATGATCTGGTGGGCCGGCGGCAACCCGTTCCATCACCACCAGGATCTCGGCCGCCTGCTGCGCGGCTGGAACCGCGCCGACACGGTGGTGGTGCAGGAGCCCTGGTGGACGCCGCTCGCCCGCCATGCCGACATCGTGCTGCCCGCGACGACGACGCTGGAGCGCAACGACATCGGCAGCGCGTCCCGCGATCGCTTCGTGCGCGCCATGCACCAGGCGATCGCGCCGGTTGGCCAGGCGCGCAACGACGCGGACATGCTGGCCGACATCGCCGATGCGCTCGGCTTCCGCGCCGCCTTCACCGAGCAGCGCGACGAGATGGCCTGGCTCGACCACCTCTATGGCCGCTGGCGCCAGGCCTGCGCGGCGGAAGGCATCGCGGTGCCGGACTTCGCCGAGTTCTGGGACCGCGGCTTCGTGGAAATCGCGCCGCCTGCGGAAAGCTACACCCAGTTCGCCGCCTTCCGCGCGGACCCGGAGGCGAACCCGCTGAACACGCCCTCGGGCAAGGTCGAGATCTTCTCGGAGACCATCGCGCGCTTCGGCTACGAGGAGACGCCCGGCCATCCGGTCTGGCGCGAGCCGCGCGAGTGGCTGGGCGGCGAGATGGCGGAGCGCTTCCCGCTGCACATGCTCTCCTTCCAGCCCTTCACGCGGCTGCATGGCCAGCTCGACACCGGGCGCGTGGCGGAGGCCAACCGCGTGCAGGGGCGCGAGCCGATCCTGATGCACCCGGATGACGCCGCCGCGCGCGGCCTGAACGACGGGGAGGTCGTGCGCGTCTTCAACGAACGCGGCGCCATCGCCGCCGGGCTGCGCCTCACCGAGGAGATCCGCCCCGGCGTCGTCGCCATGGCGACCGGCGCCTGGTGGAACCCCGCGCGCCCCGGCGCGACGGATGCGCCCTGTGTGCATGGCAACGCGAATGTGCTGACGCAGGATGTCGGCACCTCGCGCCTCGGCCAGGGCTCCGCGGCGCAATCCTGCCTGGTGGAGATCGCGCGCTGGGACGGCGACCTGCCGCCGGTGACGGTGCACGCGCCGCCGGAGGGCGCGACCGCGCCATGATCGGCCGCCGCGCCCTGCTCGGCGCGGCCGCCCTCGGGCTCGCCGGGCCGGCGCGGGCCTATATCTCCACGCTCGACCTGGCGGCGTCGGCCGTGCCCGTCCGGCAGGATGACTGGGTGGCGCCCGGTCTCGACCGGCAGGTGCTGATCCGCTGGGGGGACCGCGTCACCTTCGATGCGCCCGCCTGGGACCCGCGCAACCCGACGCCCGAGGGCGCGGCCGCGCAGTTCGGGTGGGACGCGCGGATCGCCGGCCTCGTCCAGCCGGCGCTGGCGACCGATGGCGTGCCGCGCGTGGTGCTCGCCGTCGCGCATCGCGAGGTCCTCGCCGCGATGGCCTGGCCAGGCCTGCGCGACCGGCCCGAGCTTGCCGCCGCCATGCAGGGCGCGTCGCTGCTGAACCTGGAGAAGGCAGGCGACCGCTGGCTGGTCGTGGATGGCGGCTTCCAGAGCCGGCGGCTGGGCGCGGAGACGCTCTGTCGCTGGACCGGCCCCGTCGCCGCGACGCCCGGCGTGCAGGGGCTGCTGGCGCCCGAGGCCGGCTGCGCCACGCCCTGGGGCAGCCTGCTGCTGGCCGAGGGCGATCCGCGCCCCTGGCTCGCGCGCCTGTTTCCGCTCGCGCTCCGCTGGGGGGAGGCGGCGCGCTATGGCTGGGTGGTGGAGCTCGATCCGCTCGATCCGCAATCGGTGCCGGCGAAGCGCAGCGCTCTCGGGCGCATCGGCGCGGCGGCGGTCGCGGCCGCGCTGGCGGCGGATGGGCGCGCGGTGGTGTTCCTGGCCGATGGTCAGCCGCTCGGCTTCCTCTACCGCTTCGTCTCGGCCGGGCCGGCGGCGGAGCCGGATGCGCTGGACGCGGGCAGGCTGCAGGTGGCCCAGGCCGAGGGCGAATCGCTCCGCTGGCGCGACCTGCCGGCCGGCGCCGAAAGCGATCCCGCCGCCGCCGCTGCGGCCGCCGGTGCCACCCGGTTCGACACGCCGGCCGCGCTCGCGCTCGATCCGCGCGGCGGGCGGCTGCTGCTGGCCTGCCGGGCCGGGAGCGGGCGCAGCCCCTCGCGGGTGGATGCGCTCAACCCGCGCCCGGGCGCGCATCCGGGACACGTGCTGGAATTCACCGGCGCGCCGGAGGCCGAACGGATGGCCGGGCGCATCCTGTTCCTCGCGGGCGATGCGGCCGAGGGCGGGCGGTATGGCCGCGACCAGCCGATGGCCGCGCTGCCGCGCTATCCGGCGACGCTGGCGGTGGATGCGCGCGGCCGGCTCTGGGTGGGCACCGACCGGTTCGGCGCGCCGGGGGCAGCCGCCGATGCCGTCTTCGCCTGCGACCTGGACGGGCCGGGGCGCGCGGTGCTGCTGCCGGCCTATGGGGCGCCGCTCGCAGGCGGACTCGGCGGCGCGATGCCGACGCCGCAGGGCGATGCGCTGCTGGTCACGGTCCGCCATCCCGGCGCCGCGCCGGGTGCGAGCTTCGATCAGCCCGCCACACGCTGGCCCGCCTTCGATTCGCGCCTGCCGCCACGCGCCGCGCTGCTGGGCCTTGCCCGCCCTGGCGGCCGGCCCGGCGGGTAGCGGAAACGAGAAGGGGCGGCAGGCCGAAGCCCGCCGCCCCCGTTCAGCCCGACGCTTAACGCGTCAGGTGCCGATGATGCCGCCGTCGTTCTTCGTGATGACCAGCGTCGCCGAAAGTGGCGCCCCCTCGCCGTTCGGGAAGCGGCTGTTCGGACGCCCCGCGGCCCAATCGGCCGCCGAGGTCGTCGCGCCGGGGTGCTGCAGGTTCACGAACATCGTGCGGCGATCGGGCGTGGTGATCACGCCGGTCACTTCCTGGCCGTTCGGGCCGGTCAGGAAGCGGCGCGTTTCGCCCGTGACCGGGTTCGCGCAGAGCATCGCGTTGTTGCCGAAGGGCGCGAGCGCGCCGCGCAGCTGCTCGCTCTCGCCGATGTCCGTCTGGATCCACATGCGGCCGTCGGCGTCGAACCAGAGGCCGTCCGGGCAGGCCAGCATGTTGTCGGCGTTCACCGGGGCATTGCCCGCGATGCGGCTGTTGCCCTCGGGGCCCGCGATCAGGAACAGGTCCCAGGTGAAGCGCGTCGCCGCATGGTCGTCATTCGCCTCGCGCCAGCGGATGATCTGGCCGAACTGGTTCTGCGCGCGCGGGTTCGCCGCGTCGCGCTGCGCCTCGGTGCGGCGGCTGTTGTTGGTCAGCGTGAAGTAGACGCGGCCGTCGCGCGGATCCACCGCGCCCCATTCCGGGCGGTCCATCTTCGTCGCGCCGACCGCATCGGCGGCGAGGCGCGTGTTGACCAGCACCTCGCCCTGGTCGGCGAAGCCGTTCGCCGCGGTGAGCGGGCCGACGCCATGCTGCAGCGGAAGCCACTCGCCCGTGCCGTCGGCGTTGAACTTCGCGACGTAGAGGACGCCCTCGTCCAGCAGCGATCCGTTCGCGGTCGCGCGGGCGAAGGGGCGGGCGGAGACGAACTTGTAGATGTACTCGAAGGTGCTGTCGTCGCCGGAATAGGCGACGACCGGGCGGCCCTCGCGGGCAGGGCCGAACACGATGCCCTCATGCGCGAAGCGGCCGAGCGCGGTGCGCTTCACCGGCATGGCGTTCGGGTTGAAGGGGTCGATCTCGACCAGCCAGCCGAAGGCGTTCACCTCGTTGCGGTAGTCCTGCGTCGCGTCGGCGCCGGTGGAGGAGACGTTGAAGCGCTCGAACTCGTCGCCGCCGCCCTGCACCTGGTCCCAGTTGTAGCGCGTCTGGCCGGTGGGGACGCCGTAGCGGGCATGCTCGCGCGGCAGGTTCGGCTTCTGGTCCTGCTGGTCGAGGTTGCGGAAGTAGCCCGCCCAGTTCTCCTCGGCCGTCATGTAGGTGTTCCAGGGCGTCACGCCGTGGGCGCAGTTGTTCACCGTGCCGCGCACGCGCGTGCCGTCCGGGCTGTACTTCGTGCGCACCAGCGCGTGGCCGCGCACGGGGCCGGAGATCTCCATCGGCGTCGCCGCGGTGACGCGGCGGCTGCGCGGGTCGGCCTTCACGGCCCACTGGCCGTCCGCCCCCTTGGCGATGCGCACGATGGAGACGCCATGCGCGTTGATCTCCTTGCGCACCTCCTCCGGGTCGCGGGCGCCGCCGGTCAGCGGCATGCGGCCGTTGCCGACCGACATGCCGACCGCGCGCGCGTGCATGAAGCGCGGCTCGATGTATTCGTGGTTCACCACGAGGAAGCCGTCGGTGCTGCTGCCCTGGTCGGGCTCGCGGCCCTCGATCGGGAAGAAGTGCATGCCGTCATGATGCGCGCCGACGGCGGCGCCCTGCTCGGCGGCGGTCATCGCGCCGAGGCTCTTGCCCGCCGGCTCGCCGCTCAGCGGCGTGCCCTGCGGGATGAGCACCTGCACCGAGTAGCCTTCCGGCACGACGACCGTGTCGTTCGGGCTGATCGGCACGGCCTTGAAGCCGATCGCGGGGCCGCTTGCCGCCGGCGCGGCGCCCTGGGCGGCGCCCTGGGCTGCGGCGGGGCGAGTCTCGGCGCCGATGAAGCCGGCGATGGCGGTGGCGAGGCCGCCCATCAGCATGCCGCGGCGGCCGAGGCGGGCCTCGGCGATCTCGGCGAAGCTCGGGTTCGGAGAGGTGTTGGAGGGGATCTCGTCGCCTGCCTCGAGGTCGTAGGGCAGGTGGCGCAGGTCATCCGGCATCGTGGTGTCTCCCGGGCGTTGTCTGAATGAGCGCGTCTTAGCGGCGTGCCGCGACGGTTCCGCGACAGGATGGTTGCGTCCCTGTGACAACGACGCGCGCATCTGGCCCGGTCATCCGGTTGACCGCGATGGCCGCGTGCGCATTGTGACACTTCAGTGACAACAAGGAGGAAACGTCCCATGCGACCGGATGAGTCCGAAACGGACCTCCCCGAGATCGAGGATATCGGCAGCAATCCCGCGCCGGGCACGCCGATCGGCACGCTGATCGAGGCACGCCTCGGACGCCGCGCGGCGCTGCGCGGCCTGGCCGGCGCCGGCGCGGCGGTGGCGCTGAGCGAAGCGCTGGTGCGGGAAGCGGCGGCGCAGCCCGCCGCCATCCCGGCGCGCGGCGGTCCCTCGACCCTCACCTTCCAGGAACTGCGGCAGGGCCTCAGCCAGAACCACCAGGTGGCCGAGGGCTACGAGGTGCAGATGGTGATCCGCTGGGGCGACCCGGTGCTGGAGGGCGCGCCGCCCTACGATCCCCGCAACCTGACCGCCGAAGGGCAGGCGAAGCAGTTCGGCTACAATTGCGACTACCTGGACTACTTCCCGCTGCCGGCCGGGTCGCGCAATTCCGAGCACGGCCTGATCTGCGTGAACCACGAATACACCAACACGAACCTGATGTTCGCCGGCATCGGCGAGGGTCGCGCCGCGCGCGGGCGCACCACGAGGGAACAGGCGGCGGTCGAGATCGCCGCGCACGGCATGTCCGTGGTGGAGGTGCGGAAGGAGAACGGCACCTGGCGCAGCGTGCCCGCCGGGCGGCTGAACCGGCGCATCACCATGGAGACGCCGATGCGCATCGGCGGGCCCGCGGCGGGCCATGAGCGGATGCGCACCAACGCCGATCCCACCGGCACGCGCGTGCTGGGCACGCTCAACAACTGCGCCGGCGGAAACACGCCCTGGGGCACCGTCATCACGGCGGAGGAGAACTTCAACCAGTATTTCGGTGGAGATGCCGCCGAGAGCGGGCCGCAGGCCGCCGCCTATCGCCGCTACGGCATCGCGAAGGACGCGACCTATGCCTGGGGCCGCCACTTCGACCGCTTCAACCTGGACAAGGAGCCGAACGAGCCGAACCGCTTCGGCTGGATCGTCGAATACGATCCCTACGACCCGGAGAGCGTGCCGGTGAAGCGCACCGCGCTCGGCCGCTTCAAGCATGAGGGCGCGACGCACGCGATCAGCGCCGACGGGCGCGTTGCCTTCTATTCGGGCGACGACGAGCGCTTCGACTACCTCTACAAGTTCGTCACCGCGCGTCCCTGGAATCCGAACGACCGCGCCGCCAATCGCGACCTGCTGGATGACGGCACGCTCTATGTCGCGAAGTTCGAGGAGCGCGGCGTGATGCGCTGGCTGCCGCTGGTGCATGGCCAGGGGCCCCTCACCGAGGCGAACGGCTTCCGCAGCCAGGCCGATGTGCTGATCGAGACGCGCCGCGCGGCGGATCTTGTGGGCGCCACGCCGATGGACCGGCCGGAGGATGTCGAGACGAACCCGGTGAACGGGCGCGTCTATGTCATGCTCACCAACAACAGCCGCCGCACGGCGCAGCAGGTGGGCCCCGCGAATCCCCGCGCCAACAACGTGCACGGCCATGTGGTGGAAGTGATTCCGCCCGGCGCCGGCACGGATCGCGTGGACCATGCCGCGACGGAAGCGCGGTGGGAGATCTTCCTCATGGCGGGCAAGCCCGGCGTGGATTCGGGCGCGCGCTATCATCGCGCGACGAGCGACAATGGCTGGCTCTCCTGCCCGGACAATTGCGCCTTCGACAGCAAGGGCCGGATCTGGATCTCCACCGACGGCGCGCCGGAGAACGCCGGCATCGCGGATGGGCTGTGGGGTGCGGACACCAGTGGCTATGGCCGCGCGCTGACGCGCCTGTTCTTCCAGGCCCCGAGCGGGGCGGAGGTGTGCGGCCCGCGCTTCACGCCGGACGACCGCACGGTGTTCCTCGCGATCCAGCACCCCGGCGAGGATCCGGGCAGCACTTTCGAGCGCCCCTCGACACGCTGGCCCGACTTCAAGGATGGCGAGCCGCCGCGGCCCTCGGTGATCGCGGTGGTGAAGCGCGACGGCGGCGAGATCGGTTCCTGATCCGACCGCCGCGGCGGTGAGGGAGGGGCGTCGCGGCGATGCGGCGCCCCTTTTCGTTCAGCGCCGCAGCCCGTCCGCGACCAGCGTGCAGCCGGCGACTGCCAGCAGGATGGCGAGCCCTGGCCAAACCGCCGCCCAGGGCGCGCTGAACACGAGGTCCTGCGCGTTGGACAGCATGTTGCCCCAGCTCGCCGCCGGCGGCGCGATGCCGAGGCCGAGGAAGGACAGCGTACTCTCCGCCAGGATGGCGCCGGCAACCGCGAGCGCGGTCGCGACCGCGATGGGCCCCGCGATGTTCGGCACGACATGGCGCAGCAGGATGCGGCCCTCTCCGGCGCCGAGCGCCCGCGCCGCGCGGACATAGTCGCGCGCCAGCACCGACAGCGCCGCGGCGCGCGCCAGCCGCGCGACGCCGACCCAGCCGAAGATCGTCAGGATCGCGACGATGCGGATGATGTCGGAGAGCGGCTCGCCGCGCGGCAGGCCGATGCGGCCGGTATCCGCGGCGGCGAGCACGACGAGCACGGGCAGCGCCGGCAGCGCCAGCATCCCGTCCGCCAGTCGCATCAGCACGGCATCCAGCGCCCCGCCGCGCCAGGCCGCGAGCAGCCCGATCGCGGTGCCGAGCACCGCCGCGGCCAACGCCGTCGCGAGCCCGACCGCCAGCGAGACGCGCGCGCCGTAGAGCAGGCGCAGCAGCAGGTCGCGGCCGAGCTCGTCGGTGCCGAGCGGATGCTCCGGCGAGGCAGGGCCGTGGCGCAGGAAAAGGTCGGGCGCGAAGGGGTCATGGCCGAGCGCCTCCTGCACCAGCGGCGCGCCGAGCGCGCCGAGGGCGAGCAGCAGAAGCAGCGCGAGGCCGAGGATCAGCCGCATCACGCGTCGCGCAGCCTGGGGTCGAGGGCGCGCTGCGCGAGATCGGCCGCCAGCGTCGCCAGCATCGTCACCAGCGCCACCAGCAGCAGCGCGACCAGCGCCAGGTTGGTGTCGTTGCCCATCACCGCGTCGTAGATCAGCTTGCCCATGCCGGGGCGGGCGAAGAGCGTCTCGGTGATCAGCGCGCCGCCGACCAGCGCGCCGGCATCGAGCGCGGCCACCTGCAGGACCGGCACGGCCGCGTTGGGAAAGGCATGGCGCAGCAGCACGCGCGCCTCGCCATTGCCGCGCGCGCGCGCGGCGGTGATCCAGGGCTCGCGCAGCGTCAGGCCGACCGCGGCGGCAGAATGGCGCGCATAGGCGGCGAGGTTGGCAATGGCGAGGGTGGCCACCGGCAGCACAAGGAAGCGCAGCGAGTCCAGGCCGCCGGTCTCGCTCATGCCGCCGGCTGGCAGCCAGCCGAGCGTCACCGCGAACAGGATGATCAGCAGGATGCCGAGCCAGAAGGACGGCGCCGACTGGCCGAGGATCGCGATGGCATCCACCGCCGGCGCCAGCCGCGGCCGCGCCGCCGCGAGCAGGCCAAGCGCGATGCCGATGCCGCCCGCCAGCAGCAGCGCCCCGCCGAGCAGGACGAGCGTGGAGACCAGCGCGGGTGCGATGATGTCGGCGACTGGCTGCGCGAAGAGCCGCGAATGGCCGAAGCGCCCCTCCAGGAGCCCCCCCGCCCAGGCCGCGTAGCGCGCGAGCAGCGGCTGGTCCAAGCCATGCAACGCGCGCAGCCGTGCCGCGTCCTCCGCCGTCAGCCGCGGATCGCCGGCGATGGCGAGGTCGATGGGATCGCCCGGCATCAGACCGATCAGCAGGAACATGGCGAAGGAGAGGATCGCCATGGTCACCGCGATCTGCACCAGCCGCGCCGCAAGCAGGCGGATCACCGCACCGCCCAGTCCGTCACCCAGAGGGAGGACGGCGCGAGATGTCCGGTGGGCCGCACGCCGTCCAGCCAGCGCGGCCAGACATGCGCGTCCGCGCGGAACCAGAGGGGGATCGCCGGCAGTTCCTCGGCATAGATCGCTTGCAGCCGCTGCCACAGCGCGCGGCGCTTCTCGCGGTCGAGCTCGATCGGGATCGCCTCGAGCAGCGCGTCCATCTCGGCGTTGCGGAAGCCGGTGTAGTTCTGGCCGGACCAGTTGCGCTCGGCCGTCGGGATCTCGTCGGAATGCAGCGTGGTGCGCGGCACGCTTTCCGGCGCGCTGATCCAGGCGAACATCACCGCGCCGGTGAAGCGGCGCTTCGACAGCGTCTCGCCGAACAGCACGCGCGGCGGCTCGTTGCGGATCCGCGCCTCGATCCCCGCCTGGCGCCACATGCCCTGGATCACCTGCTGCACCGCCTCGCGCGAGCGGTTGCCGGCGGTGGTCATCAGCTCGATGGTCAGCCGCTCCCCGGCCTGGTTGCGGCGGATGCCGTCGGGGCCGGGCCGCCAGCCGGCTTCCTCCAGCAACGCGCGGGCGCGCGCCGGGTCGTGCGGCCACTGGCGGATGGACTGGTCGTACACCCAGTCGAGCGGATTGACGTTGCCATGCGCCAGCACCTGGCGTCCATCGAACAGGCGGCTCACGATCTGCGCGCGGTCGATCGCCATCACCAGCGCCTGGCGCACGCGCCGGTCGGCCAGCAGCGGCGTGTCGTGGTTCACGTCCAGATGCTCGTAGATCAGGCCGGGCTTGTAGCCGATGCGGAAGCGGGCGCCGACGCGGCGTTCCAGCGCCGTCGCCTGGTCGAGCGGCAGTCCGAGCTCGCCCGCGATCATGTCGAGCTGCCCGGCGAGAAGCTGCGCTTCCAGCGCCGTGGTGCTCTCCACCGTGCGGATCGCGATGCGGCGGAAGGCGGGCGCGGGGCCTGCCCAGGTGTCGTTGCGCTCCAGCGTGATGCCCGCGCCTGGTTGCACCTGGATCACACGGTAGGGGCCGTTCCACAGCGCCGGGTTGGTCGGCTCCGTCTCGTACGCGCTCCGGCTGCGGTAGCTGCGCGGCTCCTGTTCCCAGCGCGCACGCTCGACATGCGCGGGGAGGGGCTGCCAGTCGCCGGCGGAGGCGTATTCGAAGGTGACGCGGTCGAAGCGCAGCGTGATGCTGCGCGGGTCAACCACGATGGCCTCATAGGCCGAGCGATAGAACTCGCTGCCGCCGAAGCCCGTGGAGAAGTCGCGCCCGGCCTGCCACGCGAAGAGCAGGTCCTCGGCCGAGACCGGCCGGCCATCGCCCCAGCGCAGATCCTCGCGCAGCCGCCAGGTGACGCGGATGCCGGGCCGTCCATCCGGCGTGGTCTCGCGCTGCGCCATGCCGTTGTCGAGCGAGGGGAGCGTGTCGCAGCCCATGCAGGTCAGCGCCCAGTCCTGGTCGTACACCGTCAGCGGCCGCCGCGCGAAGCCGAGCACATAGGACTTCGCCGCCATGCTCTCGATGTTGGGGTGCAGCGTCGCGGGATACTGCGTGATGCCGATGGTGAGCTGGTCGCGCGGGGGGGATTGCGCCAGGGCGGGTGTCAGGCTCGCGATGGCGAGCAACGCGACGAGTCGGGGCTTCATGGCCTTGGCTCCTCGGCAGGCACGAATGCGAGGCCCATGACGGCCTCTCCATTCACCTCGCGGCTGAACAGCAGCAGGGCGGCGTCGATGCTCGCGCCTGCTGCGCGCAGCGCCGCCAAGGCAGCGGCGAGCGCGCAAGGGGCGACGGTGACATCGACGACAAAGCGGCTGTGTGCGTAGACCAGCACGCAGCGCAGCGCACCGGCAGGAGCGCGCCGGAAACTGTCCTTGGCGACCTTGGCGCCAATGGCGCGCCCGACTTCGCGCGCAAACAGAGCATCAGCCGCGTCACCTTCCTTGAGCGTGCTGCCGCGATCGGGAATTGCGCAGGGAGCGATGCTTAGCTCGCTGTCCCGAAGCCACTTTTGAAGATCTTCTTCCCCTGCGTCCGTGTGCTCGATCGCCCAGGCCTTACCGTTCCCAAAAGGTTCAAGGACGGAGTCGGGCGCTTCCTGACGGATGAGTGTCGCAGGAAAAAGGTGGGGGTGCGCCGTGCCGAACCAACGAAGCGTGCGCATGATGCAGTGACCTTCCCGATGTTCTTTCATGCGACCGTTAGTCCGCTCGGGAACCACAAAATCCACGCGGTCGAGGAACGTGGGAAGGTCAGCCTCTCCTGGCAGCGCCGTGCGCGCTTCCATGGGCCAGAAGGTCGCTGCTGGCGGTCCTGCCGTCACGCCTGATCGGCCGAGCCGCCTTCCTGTCGCGCGCCATGCCACACGCGAAGGATGACGATCATCTCGTCCTGCTGACGATACATCAGCACGAACGGTGTCCGGGGCACGTGCAGGCGCCGCCTTCCATCTTCGTCCTCGCGGCCAAGGCCAGGGAAGTCCAGAAGGCGCTGCGCGGCTCGTTCAACCAGCCGTCGCTGCCGCATCGCCGCATCCGGGTTGTCGGCACTGATATGGGCCACGGCCTCTGCCAGATCGCGGCGCGCAGCCAGGGCGAAGACAAGCCTCACCCGTCGCGCCGCTGCCGAGCCCGCGCGATGACCACATCAAGCTCCGCAAAGACCTCTTCGGCCGGCACCACGCGCCCGGCGGCGGCATCCGCTTCGCCCTCGGCAATCCAAGTCTGGTAGGCGTCGCGGTCGGCACGGAATGTTTCGAAGTCCAAGTCGGCAGCAATGAAGGCGCGAGCAGCCTCGACCAGCATGGCCTCCCGCGTGGATTGCCGATCCGCTGCCGCGCGGGTCAGAGCCTGCGCCACCTCCTCAGGCAACTCGACGCTGATCCGTACCATCGCCGCCTCCTACTCCCCGGAATCCTTCGGCTTCGCCTCCGCCAGCGATCCGATGCCGCCATGCGCCTTGGACCAGCCGACGGGGTCCTCCAGGAACTTGCGCACGGCGGCCAGCGCGCTTTCGGAGAAATAGGGGCGCTCCCGGCACACCTCCAGCACGTCCCACCAAGTGCAGAGATGGTGCAGGTTCAGCCCCATCGCCTTCATCTGCTCGAAGCTGCCCGGGAAGACGCCGTAATAGAACACGACGAAGGTGTGGTCGCAGATCGCGCCCGCCTCGCGCAGCGCATTGGCGAAGCGGATCTTGCTGGCGCCGTCGGTGGTCAGGTCCTCCACCAGCAGCGTCTGCTTGCCGACCGGCACCTCGCCCTCGATCTGCGCGTTGCGCCCGAACCCCTTCGGCTTCTTCCGCACATAGGCCATGGGCGCGAGCATGCGGTCGGCGATCCAGGCGCCGAAGGGGATGCCGGCGGTTTCGCCGCCCACCACCGCCTCGATCGTCTCGTAGCCGACATGGCGGTGGATCTTCTCGACGCCCAGGTCGCAGATGCGGTTGCGCGCGCGGGGGAAGGAGATGATCTTGCGGCAGTCGATGTAGACCGGGCTCTTCCAGCCGGAGGTGAAGGTATAGGGCTCCTCCGGCCGGAAATTCACCGCCTTGATCTCCAGCAGGATGCGCGCGGTGGTCAGGGCGGCGTCGCGGTCCCAGTCGGAGGCGTGGGTGGCGGCCATCGGGCAAGGTTCCTGTCGGTGAAGGGCGGCGATTGAGCGCTTGTGGTAACGCCGCCCGCGTGGCGCGTCCATGACGGCGGAGCCCGCCCCGGTGTGGGTGCTGGCCGATCCCCGCGCGGGCACGGCGGCGCAGGCGCTCGGCATCGCCGAACGGCTTGGCCGGCCCTTCCGCGAGATCCCGCTCGCCTGGGGCGCGCTGGCACGGCTGCCGCTGCCCTTCGGAAGCCTGGCCGGCCTGACGCCGGCTGCCCGCGCTGCCTTCGCGCCGCCCTGGCCGGCCCTTGCCGTCTCCGCCGGGCGACGATCCGGGCCGGTCGCGCTCTGGCTCGGGCGGCGAGGGGTGCGGACGGTGCATTGCATGCGGGCCGCCGGGGCGGCCGGCTTCGACCTGCATGTCGTCGGCCGGCATGACGCGCCCGCGCCGGCGCCGAACCTGCTGACGATCCTCGGCGCCGCGCACCGTGTCTCGCCGGCCCGGCTGGCTGCGGCGCGGGCCGAATGGGCGGCGTTGCAGGCCCTGCCGGCGCCGCGCGTGGCCCTGCTGGTGGGCGGCCCTGTTCGAGGGGTGGGGATGGCCCCCGCTGCCGCTGCAACGCTCGGCGCCCGGGTCGCGGGCTTCGCCGGCAGCGTGCTGGCCACGGCCAGCCGGCGCACCGGCGCCGCCGCGACCGAGGCGCTGGCCGGCGCGCTTTCCACCGTGCCGCACCGACTGCATCGCTGGGGCGGGAAGGGGGCCAACCCGCTGCTCGGCTTCATGGCCTGGGCCGATGCGCTGGTCGTCACCGGCGATTCCGTCTCGATGCTGTCCGAGTCGCTGATGACCGCCGCGCCGATCTTCATCGCGCCCCAGGGCGACGAGGGGCGGCGCCACCTCGCCCTGCATGAAAGCCTCTATGCCGCCGGCCAGGCGCGGCCGCTCTCCGCGGCGCCGGCGCCCTTCGCGCGGGCCCCGCTGGACGAGATGGGGCGCGTGGCGGCCGAGATCCTGCGTCGCGGATTGCTCCCATGAGCGACACCGTCCGTCCGGCGCGGCGCGGGGCGGGCAGGCCCGCGGGCGTCCCCTGGCCCTGGCTGGACCGCGCCGGCCGGATCTCCGCCCTGCGCATCGCCCTGCTGGTCGCGCTGGCCGCGCCGGCCGCGGTGCTGCTCTGGCTGCTCGCCGCGGGCGCGCTCGGCGCCGATCCCTGGAAGCAGGCGACGCGGGAGGCCGGGAACCATGCCGCGCATATCCTGCTGATCAGCCTCGCGGTGACGCCGCTGCGCTGGATCGCGGACTGGCCGAAGGCGGCGACGCTGCGGCGCATGGTGGGGCTGGCCGCGCTCGCCTATGCGCTGCTGCACTTGGTTCTCTATGCCGGGCATCTCGGCTGGAACCTGCTGGCGGTGGGCGCCGAGATCGCCACGCGCATCTACCTGACGCTCGGCTTCGCGGTGCTGCTCGGCCTCTGCGTGCTCGGCTGGACCTCGACGGATGGGTGGCAGACGCGGCTCGGGCGCGGCTGGAAGCGGCTGCATCGCTGGGTGTACCTGCTCGCCGCGGCCGCGGTGCTGCACGCCTTCCTGCAATCCAAGGCGCGGGCCGACGGGGCGGTGGTGATGGCGGGGTGCTGGCTCTGGCTGATGCTGTGGCGGCTGCTGCCGGGGCCATGGCGCGCAAGGCCGCTGGCGCTGCTCGCCCTGGCGCTGGTGGCGGCGCTGGCGACCGCGCTGGTCGAATATGCCTGGTATGGCGCGGCCACCAACCTGCCCGCCGCGCGCATCCTGGCGGCAAATCTCGACCTGGCGGCGGGGCTTCGGCCGGCGCAGGGCATCCTGCTGGCCGGCGTCGCAGCGGCCCTGCTGCCGCTGCTGCGCCGGCTGACGCCCGCGGGCGCATGAGGCGCAGGCGCCGCCTCATCCTGGGGCTGGTCCTTGCTCTGCTGGCCGGCGCGGCGGGGCTGGCCGGGCTCGATGGTCCGCAGGGCAGCGCCCGACACGACCTGGTCGGCCCGGCGACGGTGGTGGATGCCGATACGCTGGTGGTCTCCGGCCAGCGCGTGCGGCTCGACGCCGCGGATGCCCCGGAGCTTCGCCAGTCCTGTGAACGGGGCGGCGTCTCCTGGCCCTGTGGCCGCGACGCCGCGCAGGCGCTGCGCCAGTTCATCGGCACCCGGGATCTTCGGTGCGAGACGCACGGCCGGGATCGCTTCGACCGCGTGCTCGCGCTCTGCCGCGCCGGCGGGGAGGACATCGCCGCCTGGCTGGTCAGCGAGGGGCTGGCCGTCGCGTACACCCGCTATTCCTGGCGCTACCTGCCGCAGGAAGCGGCCGCGCGCTGGCATGGGCGCGGCATGTGGGGCGGCGATTTCGACCGGCCCGAGGACTGGCGCCGCGCTCATCCGCGCTGACCCCCCTCCCCAAGCCGCCCTGTCCATGCGAGGCAGCGGCCGGTGAGGAAGGAGCAGCCCATGGCGCGCAGGCACAGGATCGCGGTCATCCCCGGCGACGGGATCGGCAAGGAGACGGTGCCGGAGGGCCTGCGCGTGCTGGACGCCGCCGCGCGCCGCTTCGGCTTCGAACTCGACCTCGCCCATTACGACTGGTCCTGCGAGACCTACGCCCAGACCGGCAGGATGATGCCGGAGGACGGGCTGGACCGGCTGCGTGAAAGCGATTCGATCTTCCTGGGCGCGGTCGGCTGGCCCGGCGTGCCGGACCATGTCTCGCTCTGGGGCTTGCTGATCCCGATCCGGCGGGTCTTCGACCAATATGTGAACCTTCGCCCCTGCCGGCTGCTGCCCGGCGCGCGCACGCCGCTGGCGGACCGGACCCCGGCCGAGATCGACTTCTACGTGGTGCGCGAGAACACGGAGGGCGAATACAGCTCCTCCGGCGGTCGAATGTTCGCGGGGACGGAGCGGGAATTCGTCACCCAGGACGCGGTCTTCACCCGCGTCGGCGTGGACCGCGTGCTGAAATACGCCTTCGACCTGGCGATGACCCGGCCGCGCAAGAAGCTGACCTCCGCCACCAAGTCCAACGGCATCACCTTCACCATGC
Source organism: Falsiroseomonas bella (assembly GCF_003173615.1). GTDB lineage: Bacteria > Pseudomonadota > Alphaproteobacteria > Acetobacterales > Acetobacteraceae > Falsiroseomonas > Falsiroseomonas bella. The sequence goes on from NZ_QGNA01000004.1 coordinate 655,762, forward strand.
CCTACTGGGACGAGCGCTTCGCGGAGATGGCGAAGCGCTACCCGGAGGTGAAGACGGACCAGTTCCACATCGACATCCTCTGCGCGCATTTCGTGCAGCATCCGGACTGGTTCGATGTGGTGGTGGGCTCGAACCTGTTCGGGGACATCCTCTCCGACCTCGGCCCGGCGGTGGCAGGCTCCATCGGCATCGCGCCCAGCGCGAACATCAACCCCGAGAAGAAGCATCCCTCCATGTTCGAGCCGGTGCATGGCTCGGCGCCGGACATCGCGGGCAAGTGGATCTGCAACCCGATCGGGCAGATCTGGTCGGGCGCGATGATGCTGGAGCATCTCGGCGAGAAGGACGCGGCCGACGCCATCCTCAAGGCCATCGAGGACCTGCTGGCCGAAGGCGGCCCCCGCACCCGCGACATGGGCGGGAATGCCGGCACGGTGGATGTCGGCAAGGCGTTGGCGGAAGCGGTCGCGCGCGGCTGAAGGCGACCCTCATCCCGGCCGATGCGTTACGGCCGGGATGAGCCACTCGTCACTTGAACCGGGGCGGCCCCGCATCGTATAAACGCCCATTCAATTGAGAACGGTTCTCAATTGAGGCGGGGCGACCCGCCAAGGGTTCGGGAAGGCATTGGGGAGAGCCGATGGGCCGAGACTTCAGCCACATCGCCCGCCGCTGCGAGCGCGCCGTGGTCACCGCCTATCGCGAGCTGCGCGAGGGCGGCAGCGGCGACATGGCCGCCTTCACCAGCTGCACCACGCTGTATCGGATCCACCATCCGGAAGCCTCGGTGACCGAGGCGCGGCGGCTGGTCGCCGAATGGATCGACCACCACGTGATCCGCGGCGAGATGACGCCGACGGACGGGTGCCCCTGCGACTGACCGGCAGCGGCTGAACCGGCAGGTCAGCCAGTCGCCCCGGCCGCCACCAGGGTCCGTTCCGAGAGGGACGGCAAGGCCTCTGCCGCCCGGGCCGCGGCCGCCGCGTCGCCGCCCTTCGCCGCGGCCTCCACTTCCGCCATCAGCTCCGCCAGGCGTCGCGCGCCGGCCATGCGCGCGGCGCCCTTCAGCCGGTGCGCGGCGTCGCCGGCCGTCTTGAGGTCGCCCGCTGCCAGCGCCGCCAGCACCGCCTCCGAATCGCGGCGGACGCCGTCGCGGAAGCTGCCGAGCAGGCGCGCGAGCCGCGCCTCGTCCTCGCCGAAGAGCTGGCGCAGCGCCTCCGGGTCCCAGAGCGTGGCGAGGCCCGGCTCGTTTGCCGCGGCACCCTCGGCTGCGTCCGCGCCCGACAGGTGCTGGACCAGCGCGCGCGAAAGCTGTTCCAGCGCCAGCGGCTTCGGCAGGAAGCCGTCCATGCCCGCAGCATAGCAGCGCTCGTCCTCGCCCTTCAGCGCGTTCGCGGTGACGGCGATGATGGCGGTCCGCGGGCCGTCGGGCCGTGCCGCCTCCTCCCGTCGGATGGCGCGGGCGAGGTCGAGCCCGTCCATCACCGGCATGTGGAGATCCACCAGCGCCAGGCGGTGCCGCGCGTCGCGCCAGAGCGCGAGCGCCTGCGCGCCGTCCTCCGCCATGTCGGCCTCGAAGCCGAGGATCTCGAGCTGGCGGGCCAGCACTTCCCGGTTCACCGGGTGGTCGTCCACCACCAGCAGGCGCGGCGCGCTGCCCGGGGCGGGGAGGCCGTGCTGCGCGGGCGCCGCGGCGCCAGCAGGGCTGTCCGCGGCGGCGCCGAGCCGCAGCGTGACGGTGAAGCGGCTGCCGCGGCCCGGCGTGCTGGCGACCGTCACATCGCCGCCCATCAGCCGCGCCAGGCGCCGCACGATGGAGAGGCCGAGGCCGGTGCCGCCGAAGCGCCGGGTGGTAGAACTGTCGGCCTGGGCGAAGGGCTGGAACAGCCGCGCCATTTGCGCTTCCGTCATGCCGACGCCGCTGTCTTCCACCACCAGCGTCACGTCCACCGCGCCATCCGCCGCATGGCGCGTCTCCGCGCCGAGCCGCACGAAGCCCTTGTCGGTGAACTTGATGGCGTTGCCGATCAGGTTGAACAGGATCTGCCGCACGCGCACGGGGTCGCCGGAGACCATGTCCGGCCCCGGCCCCGGCGGGTCCGCGACCAGCACCAGGCCCTTGCCGCGTGCCTGCACGCCGAGCGTGTCCACCGCGCCTTCCACGAGGCCGCCGAGGGAGAAGGGCAGGGCCTCCAGCTCCATCCGCCCGGCCTCGATCTTCGAGAAGTCGAGCAGGTCGTCGATGATGCGCAGCAACTGCCCGGCGCTGTCGCGCATCACGGCGATGCAGCGCGCCTGGGCCGGGCCGGGCGGCGTGCGCTCCAGCACCTCGATCATGCCGAGCACGCCGTTCATCGGCGTGCGGATCTCGTGGCTCATCGCGGCGAGGAAGGCGGATTTCGCGCGGTTCGCCGCTTCCGCCGCGTCGCGCGCCTCGCTCAGCTCCTCCTCCCGCATCTTCAGGCGGGTGATGTTGCGGTAGCTGGTCAGCACGCTGCCATCGGCCAGTGCGTGCCGGCTGATCTCCATCCAGTAGCCGGCCGGCGAAAGGCGGATCTCGGCCTCGCCACCGGCGTCCAGGATCTGCCGCGCCTTGGCCGCGACCGCGGCGTCCAGCGCGGAACCTTCCTCCGGCGGCGGGCCGTAGTCGCCGCGGCGGAACATCAGGCGCAGGATCTCGCGCCCGTCCGCGCCGGCGCGCGCCAGCGCATCCGGGATGGCGTAGAACTGAGCAAGCTGGCGGTTCACGAGCCGGACGCGGAAATCCGGGCCCCAGAGCACCAGCCCGTCGTTCATCGTCTCCAGCACCAGCTCATGCGTCGCGCGCGCTTCCTGAAGCTGCTGCTCGCGTTCCTTCAGCGCGGTGATGTCGCGGTAGATCACCAGCACGCCGCCATCCTGCGTCGCGACGGCGGAGGCCTCGATCCAGGCGCCGTTCGCTGCCCTGCGCAGCTCCGGCGGGCCGCCGGGGTTGCGCGCCAGGCGGAGCTGGCTCTCGACCAGCGCCTCGATCGCGGCCGGATCCTCCGGCGGCGGGCCGTAGTCGCCGCGCCGGATGCGATGGAGCAGCGCGTCGCGCGCCGGGGTGCCGGGGCGGCCGAACTCCTCCGGCACGTCGTGCAGCCGCGCTGCCGCGCGGTTGGCCAGCTTGAAGCGAAGATCCTGGTCCATCAGCACGACGCCGTCGGTCATGTGGTCCAGGATGAGCTGCTGCGTCTCCCGCGCTTCCTGCAGCTCCTGCTCGCGTTCCTTCAGCGCGGTGATGTCGCGGTACATCAGCACCGCGCCGCCGGTGGCGATGGGGATGGACTTCACCTCGAGCCACTTGCCCGAAGGCGTGCGGCGGACATAGCTGACGCCGCCGGGGCGGGAGAGCAGGGCTGCGCGCTGCTTCACGCGCAGGTCCAGCTCCGCCTCGTCCTGCGGCGGCGGGCCGAACTCGCCGCGCTGGTCCTGCAGTCGCATGATGTCGAGCACGTTGACGCCCCGATAGGCCATCTCGGGCGGGAACTCGCCGACGCGCAGCGTCTCCTTGTTGAAGAACAGCACGCGGAACTCGGCATCCCACATGACGACGCCGTCGGTCATGTGATCGAGCACGGTCTGCAGTTGCCCGCGCGCCGCGTTCAGCTCCTCCTCCCGCTGCTTCAGCTCCGTCACGTCCCGGTACATCAGCACCGTGCCGCCGCTGGCCATCGGGATGGACTTCTCCTCCACCCAGGCGCCGGAGGGCGTGCGGCGGATGGCGGAGGCGCCGCCCGGCCGCGTCAGCAGCGCCGCGCGCTGCGCGACGCGTTCCGCCAGCTCCGCCTCGGTCGCGGGCGGCGTGCCGAAATCGCCGCGGCTCTCCTGCAGCCGGATCAGGTCCAGCACGCTGACGCCCGGATGCAGCATGGCGGTGGGCAAGCCGGCGACGCTCGCCGTGCCGTTGCTGGCGACGACGAGGCGGAATTCGTCGTCCCACATCAGGACGCCATCCGTCATATGGTCCAGCGCCGTCTGCAGGCGCTGCCGCGCCTCGGCCAGGTCCTTCTCGTGGCGCTTGAAGTCGGTGACCTCGGCTGCGTTCAACAGCCAGCCGCCCTCGAGCCGGCGGAGGTGGACGCGGAACCAGCGGCCCTCCGGCGTGCACCAGTCGCGGCTTCGCTCCTCCTGGCCGTCGGGCGGCAGCCACCAGGCCGGATCCTCCGGGCTCTCGACGTAGCCGAAGGCGGAGACGCCGCCGCCGCGCTGGCCGATGGCTGCAAGCAGGCCGTGCAGAGTCGCCGCGGGACCCCGCGCGGCATCGGAGGGTGGCAGCAGCGAATCGAGGCGTGCATTCGCCGAGACCATCCGGCCATCGGCGGCGAACAGCGCGAAGGGGCCGGCGAGGGAAGCCAGCGCCTGCGCCTGCAGGTCGGCCGCGGTAGCGCCGGGCGGCTCGGGGCCGGAAGCGGGGAGCATGGCTCCATCCTGCCCCATCCTGCGCGGTGCTGTGTTTCGTGCCGGCGGCGCGCGTGTTTCGTCTGTTTCGCGGCCCGCGTTTGACGCTGGGCGGCGCGCCTGCGATTTTCCGCGCCCTGGGGGAGTCGCCGATGGCCGAGGGCACGACCACGATCCTGGTTGTGGAGGACGACCCGTTCCAGCGGGAGACGGTCTGCGCCTATCTGGCGAACCAGGGCTTCGCCGTGGAAGGCGTGGGCGACGGCGCCGGCTTCCGCGCGGCGGTCGCGCGGGGGATGCCGGATGCCGCGCTGGTGGATATCGGCCTGCCGGGCGAGGACGGCTTCTCCCTGGCGCGCTGGCTGCGGGGCCTGTCGCCAACGGTCGGCATCGTGATGCTGACGGCGGCCACCGACCTGGTGGACCGGGTGGTCGGCCTGGAATCGGGCGCCGACGACTACATCACAAAGCCTTTCGAGCCGCGCGAGCTGCTTGCGCGCCTGCGCGCGCTCATGCGGCGTGCCGGCGGCGAGGGGCGCGCCGCGGCGGCGCCGGGCCCGGCGGAGGCGCTGCCGCCCAACAAGGTGCGGATCGGCGCGGCTGTGCTGGACCGCAAGACCGGCGTGCTGCGCACCGCGGAAGGCAAGGACGACCAGCTCACGGAGAGCGAGCTGTCGCTGCTGAACCTCTTCATCGAGAACCCGAACCGCGCGCTGCACCGCGACTGGCTGCTGGAGCGGACCTCGGGCGAGGAGGAGCCGGAAGCCTTCGACCGCGCCATCGACCTGCGGGTGATGCGCCTGCGCCGCAAGATCGAGCGCCACCCGGCGCGGCCGATGGCGCTGCGGACGGTGCGGGGCGTGGGGTATCTGTTCGACCCGGAGGCCGGCTAGCGCCTGGCGCCGCAAGGCGAGAGGACGGACCGCACGAAGCTGTTTACGCGGGTTTCTTGCCTTTGCGACCGACGCGGCAATAGGTTCTTGCACAGTCGCGAGCCTGGGGAACCCGGATGTCACGCAGCTGGGCGCTTCCGAAAGCGCGCTCCGGCCCGGCCGCCGAGGCAGTGGCAGCAGCAGGGCAGATCCCGGCGCATCACGCCCGCCCCGCCACGCGGTCGCGCGACCTGCCGCGTGGCGACGCGAAAGCCGGCTACTACGATCATCGCCTGGGCGGTTCGCCGGACGTCGTCCTGGCGCCCATGCAAGGGGGCCTCGAACGCGAAGCGGCTGCCGTGGCAAGCGGCCTGGTGCATCGTCCGGCGGATGCGGGCGCGGCTCGGCCGCTCTCCCGGTATCAGCCCGAGGCCCACCGCACCGGGGCGCAGCCCGCGCCCCCGAGCGTCAGGCACACGCTTCTGTCGCAGGGCGAGGCGCTCCCTGGCGGGTTGCGACGCTACCTGGGTCGGCGGCTTGGGGATGACCTGGCGCATGTCCGGTTGCACCGCGACGCAGCCGCGGCCGACGCCGCGCGGGACATCGGTGCGCAAGCCTTCGCATCCGGACGGCACATCGCGTTCGGTGCGGGCGCCTATCGGCCCGACACGCCGGGTGGTCTGGCGCTGGTCGCGCACGAGCTGGCCCATGTCCTGCAGCAGCGCGGAGCGTCCAGTCTGGTGCAGCGGTCACCGCAGCCAGGGACGGGAGAGTCACTCGCGGACGGGCCTTCGCCGGCGGCGCGCTTCTGGCTGGGCGTGGCTGCGACCGGACTTGAGTGGCGCGAGCAGCAGATCGAGGATGCTCGGAGGCTTGCCGAGGAGTCCGTGGCGCGGATGCTTCGCGAGCAACGGCTGCGTCTGATCTATCTCCAGGATCAGATCCGCAGCCTTGAGCGCGGTAACGCTTATGAAACGCTGGACGGGCAGGAGCGACGGCTCGCGGCGCTGCGCAAGTTCGAGGAAGAGCGACAGGCGATCTTCGACGCCTACGATCCCTCCTATCCGCGCCGGTCCCAGTCGCGTCTGCCGCAGGCCGCGCATGTCCCGCTATCCTATGGCACGACGACGCTGCCCTTGCAGGGTCCTCTCCAGCCGTCCTTCCCGCAGTCCGCGCCCGACATCGCGCCCGACAAGCCTGCCCGTTTCGGCAAGTTCGGCGGCCTGCTGCATGAGCATGACGCGGTTCGGTCGTCGGTCGCCGACGCGTACGGATACGACATCGAGACGCAGAAATTCCAGGTCGCCGATGACCTCGAGCGGCTGGCCAGGGCTGGCTACACGGAGATCCACATCGCGACGGGCACGCATGGAGCGCCTCAGGGCACCCTCGATGCCGAATTCGACTTTCTTCGCCAGGATGCGCGCAGCATCCTCGACACCGCGCAACGCCATCCGGGGTTGCGCATCATCCCCTACAACATGGCGGACGCCGTTCAAGTGGCCCGGTTCAACGCCGCGCAACTCCTCGCCGCGGAGGGGCGGCTGCCTGGCGGGGCAACGATGGCGGCCTATTGCTTCAGCCGAACCAATATTCCCGATCCGAACCAGGGCCCGGCCGGCCCGCACGGCACGGTGGAGGTGCTGGAGCCTCGCGGACCGCTGGGCGCGACTTTCCTGCACGGCGGGCTCGCCGTCGGTGCCGGCGTGCTCAGCATCTCCAGCGGCATGCAGGACCCGAATCGCGGCGTCGGCATGGCGAAGATGGCCGGCGGTGGCGCGCAGGTCGTCGGCGGCATGAGCTACGCCGCTGGCCATGCGCGCGATTCACTCGGGCTTGTACGCTTCGGCTCCCGTGCCAATGCGGTCGGCGGGGCAATCACGGCGCCGCTTGCCCTCGTGGACTTCTATCGCGGCATGCAACAGAAGTTCGATCCGGGCGCCGTCCCGGAGAGCAGCCAGGAGGCGTTGTATGGCGCCTTCGAAGACACGGCGATGCTGGCCGGGGCCTTCTTCCCGCAGGCGGCGCTCGCCGCTTTGGCCCTGCAGTTCGGCCTGAGGCCGGCAGCGGAGGCGGTTGCGGAGCGCGTTGCCCCGACCTTTGTCGAGAGCATGTCCGGTGCGTACGGCATACCCTCGCAGTATCTTTGGGGGTGGAACTGATCCGGCACGCGGTCCCTGCGCACATCGCGCGCCGAGCGGGCGCGGGAGCCCTCACACGCCTGGCGCGACCCTCGGCCGGCGCAGGAAGCGGCGCAGAAGGTAGACGCCGATCAGCGTCACCGCGGTTCCGACCAGCACCCAGAGCAGGCGCTCCGGTCCGAGCAGCGCGCCCAGGAACCAGCCCGCCGCGGTGAAGGTGCAGGCCCAGATTCCCGCGGCGATGAAGTTCAGCACCGCGAAGCGGCGATGGTCCATGCCGGCGATGCCGCAGGCCGCCGAAGCGACGTTCCGGATACCGTAGAGGAAGCGGAAGCTCAGCACGAAGAGCGCGCCGTAGCGTTCCAGCAGGCCGGAGGCGCGGGCCACGCGCGCCTCGGCTTTCGGGAAGCGCCGCAGGGCAGACGGCCCAAACTTCCGGCCGAGGGTGAACCAGGTCTGGTCCCCGGCGAAGGAGCCGAGCCAGACCGAGGCGATCAGCAGCCAGGGGTCCACGATGCCCGTCGCGGCGCCGGCCGCGGCCGCAACCAGCACGAAGGTTTCGCCTTCGAAGAAGGCCCAGAGGGCAGCCGCCACATAGGCGAGCGCCCCCCACTCAGCCCAGAACTCCGCCACCCCTGTCCTCCCAGAGCGGCGGGACTATGCCGATCACGGGCGCGTTACCAAAGTCCTTTCTTGGGTGGGAATGTAGAGATCGCCGGACAGGCGCGCCGGCCTAGGCTCCGCGCGCCCAGCCGATCGCCGCGCGCGCCAGCGCGTCGATCGTGTCGCAGACCGGGAAGGGCAGGGGCGGGCCTGCGGCGATGCCGAGCGGGATTTCCGTGCATCCCAGGACCACGGCGCGGGCGCCGCGCGCCGCCAGGGCACGGGCGGACTCGGCCAGCGGCGCATGGGCTTCGGCGACGCGGTTCGCCTTCACCTCCGCGATGCCGGGCGTGACCAGGCGGGCCATCTCGGTCTCCGTGGGCACCAGGCACTCGTAGCCACGCCCCTCCAGCCGCTGCTGGTAGAGCCGCATGGCGAGCGTGCCCGCCGTGCCCATCACGCCGATCCGGCCCCGCGGCACGCCAAGCCTGGCGAGCTCCGCCGCCGCGGCGTCCACGATGTGCAGGATGGGCAGCGGCGTCGCCGCCTGCATCGCCTCGAACCACCCATGGACGGTGTTGCAGGGGATGGCGATGGCGCCGCAGCCGGCGGCCTCGAGCCCCCGGATGCCGCGAAGCAGCGCCGGCAGCGGATCCTCCCCGCCGCCGAGGCGTGCCGCGGTGCGGTCCGGCACGCGGGGGTCGGACCACAGCACGGCGGGGATGTGGTCCTGGTCGCGCTCGGCCGGCGTCAGCAGCGTCAGCCGCCGCATGAACTCCGCCGAGGCCAGCGGCCCCATGCCGCCCAGCACGCCCAGCATGCGCGATTCCGTCACAGCCCCAGCCCGTCCCACACCAGCTTCACCCCGGTCACGAAGAGCATCACATAGACGATGCGGTAGAACAGCCGGTCCTCGATCCGCTTCGCCATCCAGACGCCCAGCGCGACGCCGATCGGCGCCAGCGGCAGCAGGACCAGGCTGGTCAGCAGGTTCTGCGCCGAAAGCTGGCCGAGGAAGAAATACGGCACCAGCTTCACGTAGTTGATCACGCCGAAGAACACGACCGTCGTCGCGACGAGCTTCGCCCGGTCCAGCCGTAGCGGATAGAGATAGACCGCGAGCGGCGGGCCGCCGGCATGCGCCACGGTGGAGGTCAGGCCCGACAGGGCCGACCAGAAGCCGCCGCGCCAGCGATCGGGCTGGGCCGGGGGCGGGGCCACCCGTCCGGGCCGCGCCTGCCAGAGAGAGCGGGCGAGGAAGGCGAGCGAGATCACGCCGACCATCAGCTTCACCTGCCGGTCGCCGAGCAGCCCGAAGACCGCCGTGCCGAGGGCGATGCCGAGCAAGCCGCCGGGCAGGATGGCGAGCAATTCGCGCCGGCTCCACTTGCCCCACCAGGCGCGGAGCCCGGCGATGTCCATCGCGCAGAGCACCGGCAGGGCGATGCCGGCGGCCTGCGGCGCGGGCACGGCCAGCGCCATCAGGGGCACGGCGACATTCCCGGCGCCGGAGGCGAACCCGCCCTTCGAGATGCCGGTGATCAGGAAGGCGGGAATGGCGAGCGCCCAGAAAAGCGGCTCGGTGACGAGGGGCATGACGCGATCCTAGGCGCTGCCGGGCTGGCAGGCGCAATCCGCATGGCTGAGAAGCGACTTGTCCAGGTGACGCATGGCTTGCGCCTCGTTATGCCACCGCCGTTGACGCTTTAACCGTGATTCGGTGCGCTCCGCCAGAGTGAACTGGATTGTGGTTAATTTCTGCCTTGACGGGGTTCGACGCAATGACCGGCTTCCTGCACGATCCGCTCTGGCTCGCGGGCCTCGCCCTGGCGATGGCCGCAACCGGCCTCGTCTCCGGCACGCTGGCCGGCCTGCTCGGCGTTGGCGGCGGCATCGTGATCGTGCCCGTGCTGTTCAACGTCCTGCCCTTCTTCGGCATCCCGGAGGCGGTGCAGATGAAGCTCGCCATCGGCACCAGCCTGGCGACGATCATCCCCACCTCCATCCAATCCGCCCGCAAGCATTTCGCCAAGGGGACCATGGATGTCGCGCTGCTGCGCAGCCTGGCGCCCTCCATTGCGGTCGGCGTGGCGCTGGGCACGGTGCTTGCGATCTGGCTGCGGGGCGATGCGCTGAGCGCCGTCTTCGCGACGGTCGCCGTGCTTGTGGCGGTCAACATGGCCACGACCGGCGCGGAGTGGCGCCTGCGCGAGAGCTTCCCCGCCGGCGCGCCACGACACGGCATCGGCGGCTTCATCGGCACCGTCAGCGCCATGATGGGCATCGGCGGCGGCACCGTCGGCGTGCCCATCCTCTCCGCCTTCGGCGCGCCGATGCGCGCGGCGGTGGCGACGGCCAGCGCCTTCGGCATCATCATCGCAGTGCCGGCGACGCTGGGCTTCGTCTGGGCCGGCTGGGGCAACCCGCTGCTGCCGCCGCTGAGCCTGGGGTATGTCAACCTCATCGGCGTGGCGCTGATCGTGCCGACCTCGATGCTGGCCGCGCCGTGGGGCGTGAAGCTGGCCCACACCATTCCGCCCGTGCTGCTGAAGCGGCTCTTCGCCCTGTTCCTGGCAGTGACGAGCGCGCGGATGATCTGGGGCCTGGTGGGCTGAACCCCGGGCCGGGGGCCGGCGGTCCGGCCGCCGCCCTAGGCCCGCCACGATCCGGCGCGAGCCTCCGGGCGGCCCGATGCCCGGAGGCAGTCCCGATGCGCCGCCTGTCCCTCGCTATGCTCGCCCTTGCGCCGCCAGCCGCGCCGGCCCTGGCCCAGTCCACGCCGGCGACCGTCTTCTGCGCCAACGAACGCATCCTGGTGGAGCGCAGCAAGCTGGTGCAGGTGCAGTCCCGCATGGGCCATGCGCGGATCTGCATCATCGGCCCGAGCTTCGACTTCCAGCCGGATGGCGTGACCTGGGTGCGGCAGAACCTGCGCCGCGACGTCGGCGACCGCTGCAACTGCGGCTGAGCGCGCCGCGAGACCCGCTCAGGGCCGCCAGGGCAGCGTGCCGGCCGGCAGCTTCCGCGCCGCCAGCGTGGCCAGCGCCATCAGCCCCGCCATCAGCAGCAGCGCCAGGCAGGAGACGGCCGAGGCGAGGGGCGAATTGCCGCTTTCCTGCAGCCCGAAGACCAGCACGCCGAGCGTCTGCGTCCCCGGCCCGTAGAGCAGCGAGGAGACGGTGACCTCGTTCACCGCCGTCAGCGCCACCAGGATGCCGCCCGCGGCCAGCGCCGGCGCCAGCGGCGGCAGGTGCACCCGGAACAGCCGTCGCAGCACGCCCGCGCCCATGCCGCGCGCGGCCTCGTCCAGCGACGGGTCGAGCCGTGCCGCCGCCGCCGCGACGGGCCGCAGCGCCAGCGCCTGGAAGCGCGTGAGATAGGCGAAGAGGATCAGGCCGAGCGTGCCGTAGATCGCCCCGCCGCCCGGCAGGGACAGCACCACGAGGATGGCGGCGACCCCCGTGCAGGCGCCGGGCAGCGCATAGGGCAGGTCCGTCGCGGCACTCGCCGCGCGCACCGCCCGCGCCCTCAGAACCAGCGCGATCGGCAGGGCCGCCAACGCCAGCAGCAGCGCGGCGCCGAGGCTGAGCAGAAGGGAGTTGGCGAAGGCCGCGGCGGTATGCGCCCCCGGCGCGGTGGCCGCGGCGAAGTGGCGCAGCGTCACGGTCTCGGCGGAAAGCTCCATGCCGCGCGCCGGGACCAGGGAAGCCGCAAGCAGCGCCAGCATCGGCACGGCCAGCACCGAGAAGAGATAGAGCAGCACGAGCACGAACGCGCCGCGCTCGGCGGGCCGGGCCAGCGGGACCGCCGCGAAGGGCTGGCGCCCCGCCACGGGCGCGCGCCGCGCCGCCAGCGACTGCATCGCCAGCGCCGGCGCGGCCAGCAGCGCCAGCAGCACGGCGAGCGCCGCGGCCTGGGCGAGCGCATCCGCGCCGCCGGCCGAGAGGCGCTGCCAGATCAGCACCGGCAGCACCGTGATCCGCGCGGGAATGCCCAGCAGCGCGCCGACGCCGAAATTGCCCAGCGCCGCGACATAGGCGAGCCCGGCGCCGGCCAGCAGCCCGGGCATCAGCAGCGGCCAGATGGCGCGGCGCAGCGCCGCCTCCGGCGTGGCGCCCAGGCCGCGCGCCGCCAGCACGGCCTCGCCCGGAACGCGCCGCAGCAGCGCCGCGATGGCGAGCATCACCAGCGGCGCCGACTGCACGGCCAGCAGGATCGTCATCCCCGCCGCGCCATAGACCGGATTGGGCGTGCCGAGCGGCGGCGCGAGGCCCAGCGCCAGCAGCAGCGGCGAGGCCGGGCCGGAAGCCTGGATCCATCCCAGCGCCATCACCTGCGCCGGCACCAGGGCGGGCAGCACGGAGAAGAAGAGCAGCACGCCGCGGCCTGCCAGGCCGCGCAGCAGCAGCGCCCAGGCCAGCCCGGCGCCGATCGCCGTGGCCAGCGCCGCCGCGCCGAGCGAGATCCGCAGGCTGTTCGCCGTTGCGCGCCAGACGGCGGGGTCGGCCAGGCCCGCCGCAACCGCGCCGCCGCCGAGCGCCTCGGCAAGCAGGCGCAGCAGCGGCACCGCCCCGATCGCCAGCAGCCAGGCGGCGGCGGCGAGAACCAGCGGCCGTGAGGTCGGCAAGGCGGAGCGGACCCGGCGCGGCCCTTACCCGCCCGCGAGCTGGGCGAAGCGGCGCAGGATCTCGGGCTGCTCGCGTGCCGCACGGGCGGCATCGAAGGGCATCACCTTGATGCTGCGCGGGTCGGGGAAGCCGGCCGGCGGCGCCACGGCGGGGTCGGCGGGCAGGAAGCCCTGGCCGGAGGCAAGGACCTGGCCCTCGCGGGAGAGCAGGAAGTCCACGAAGGCGACTGCCGCCGGCACGTTGCGCGCCGTGGAGAGGATGCCGACCGGCTCCGTGATCGCGGAAACCCCGTCCTCGGGGAAGACGAAGCGCACGGGCGCGCCCTTCGCGGCTTCGCGGATGGGCAGGTAGTCGATGACGATGCCGAAGGCGCGCTCGGCGCCCGAGACGGCCTGCATGACGGGGCCGTTGCCGCCGCGCGCCTGCACGCCGTTCTGGACCAGCCGCTCGACATAGGACCAGCCGAGGGCCGGGTTCTGCACCAGCGTCGTGATGTGGATCGCCGCGGCGCCCGACACGGCCGGGGAGGGCATGGCCACCTGGTTGCGCGCACGGGCATCGAGCAGATCGGTCCAGCGCGCCGGCACGAAGGGCGCGCGGACATGGTGCATGAAGCCGGTGGTGATGAGCTTGGTGCCGAAATAGCCACGGCCCGGATCCAGATGCTCGGCCGGGATGCCGCCGGTCTGCACCTCGGGGCTGGCCCGCAGGCGACCCTCGGCCTTCAGTCCTTCGAAGGTCAGGCTGTCGGCCAGCAGCAGCAGGTCCGGCCGGGGCTGGCCGGCGGCGATCTCGGCACGGAGGCGGGTCATGATCTGGCCGGTGCCGCCGCGGATCCACTCGACCTGCACCGCCGGATGGCGGCGCCGGAACGCCTCGACCGTGGCCGCGGCATCGGGCTCGAGCTGCGACGTGTAGAGCACCAGCGGCCCGGACACCTGTTGCGCCGCTGCCGGGCGGATCGCAGCCGCCGCGAGCGAGACGAGACCAAGACCGAAGCTGCGACGCCGCATCCCTGTGTTCTCCCCCTGGTTGCTCCCCTGATCTAGCCGGGCGCGCGGCGTCGCGGCAGGGGGGCAATGTGAAGAGGAGGTTGCAGCGCCGGGCCTGCTCAGGAGTGGACGAGGGCGCTGCGGTCGCGGACCGTCGGTCCGCGCGCGCCGCGCCTGAGCCTCCCCTTGGTCTCCAGCGCGGCAAGGGTGCGCGAGAGCGTCTCCGGCGTCATGCCGAGGCGCGCGGCGATCGCGGCCCGTGGTTCCGGCAGCGCCGCGCATCCCGCCCCGGCCTCCTCCGACACGCGCCTGGCCAGGAAGCGCGAGACGCGCGCTTCGACACTGTTCAGCTTCAGGTCCACGACCTGGTCCACCATCAGCCGCCAATGGCGTGACAGCAGCTCGACGGTGGCGCGGCTCAGATCGAGCGAGGCAGCCAGCCTGTCGCGGAAGTGCTGGGCGGGGATCATCAGCACGCGGATTTCCGTCAGCGCCATGGCGGACGGAAGATAGGGCAGGCGGAGCACGACGGCGGGGGCGACGAAGATCTCCCCCGCGCCGAAGATCTCGACGATCGTCGTGCCGCCCTGGTCCCCCTTCGCCTGGAGCCCGACGCTGCCCTCGAGCAGCAGGTGCAGGAACTCCGCCTCCTCGCCTTGCTCGAACAGCACGGTCCCCTTCGGCAGCAGCTGCGTGAAGCTCGGCTGCAGCAGGTCCTGCATCGCGGCCGCCCCGGCGGCCTGGAAGAACGGAGACCGCTCGACCATCGCGTAGGTCGTCTCACGCTTGCCCATGTCCCGTCCTCCTGCTGCCGGTCCGGTATGGCAGGCGGGCCGCCGGTGCGAATTGACCCAGATCAAGAGCGACCTTGCTCCGGGCCAATGGCCGGCTTGCCGAATGTCGCCAACCCTCGAACATTGGCCTCGCCCCTCCCCGCGACTTGATCTGGCTCAAGCCCGCGAAGCTGCGCGGCGGCTCAGTTGCGCCCATCCCGCTCGAAACCGGAGGAGGGCATGAGCGCAACGACGAATCCGCCCGAGCCAGGGGCGCAATCACGCGCCCTCTGGCTCTCCACCATCGCCTTCACGGTCTGCTTCGCCGTCTGGACGATCTTCTCCATCATCGGCGTGCAGATCAAAAAGGATCTCGGGCTGACGGAGACGCAGTTCGGCCTCCTGGTCGGCACGCCGATCCTGACGGGCAGCCTGGTGCGCCTGCTCCTCGGCATCTGGACCGACCAGTATGGCGGACGGATCGTCTATGTCGGCGTGATGGTCGCGGCGGCGATCGCCACCTTCCTGCTGACCTTCGCCTACGACTACACGACCTTCCTGATCGCCGCGCTCGGCATCGGCATCGCCGGCGGCTCCTTCGCCGTCGGCATCGCCTATGTCTCGAAGTGGTTCCCGAAGGAGAAGCAGGGCACCGCCCTCGGCATCTTCGGGGCGGGCAATGTCGGCGCGGCGGTGACGAAGTTCCTCGCCCCCGTCGTCATGATCGCCTTCGGCTGGAAGATGGTGGCGCAGCTCTGGGCCGTGGGCCTGCTGGTCACCGCGGTGGTGTTCTGGTTCGGCACGAAGGACGATCCCTCGCTCGCCGCGCGCCGCGCCGCCGGCGAGAAGCCCGAGCCGATGACGGCCCTGCTGGAGCCGCTGAAGAACATTCAGGTCTGGCGCTTCAGCCTCTACTACTTCTTCGTCTTCGGCGCCTTCGTCGCGCTGGCGCTCTGGCTGCCGCGCTACGTCATCGACGTCTACGGCTTCGACATCGCGACCGCGGGCATGATCGGCGCGGCCTATTCGGTGCCGGCCTCGATCTTCCGCGCCTATGGCGGCGTGCTGTCCGACAAGTACGGCGCGCGGCGCATCATGTACTGGACGCTCGGCGTCTCGGTGGTGGTGAGCTTCATCCTCTCCTACCCGCCGACCACCTATGTGATGGAAGGCATCCGGGGACCGGTCGAGTTCCACCTGGCCACCGGTGTCGGCGCCTTCATCGTGCTGGTCTTCGTCCTCGGCTTCTTCATGAGCCTGGGCAAGGCCGCGGTCTACAAGCACATCCCGGTCTACTACCCGAACCGCGTCGGCCCCGTGGGCGGCATCGTCGGCCTGATCGGCGGCCTTGGCGGCTTCGTGCTTCCGATCGCCTTCGGCGCGCTCAACGACCTGACGGGCATCCGCCAGTCCTGCTTCATGCTGCTCTTCGCGATCAGCGCCGTGGCGCTGGTGTGGATGCACTTCGCCATCCTCCGCATGGAGCGCGAGGCCGCTGCGCCGGCACTGGCGAAGCTGCCGGCGCTGCCGGAGATGCAGCCGATCCACGGGCCGGCGCAGGAAGGCGTGCTGCGCGGCGGCGCCATCGAGGACTGGCGGCCGGAAGACCAGGCCTTCTGGGAGGCGAAGGGCCGCGCCGTCGCGCGCCGCAACCTCTGGGTCTCCATCCCCTGCCTGCTGCTGGCCTTCGCGGTCTGGATGGTGTGGTCGGTGGTGGTGGCGAAGCTGCCTCAGGTGGGCTTCCGCTTCACCACGGACCAGCTCTTCTGGCTGGCGGCGCTGCCGGGCCTGTCGGGCGCCACGCTGCGCATCTTCTACTCCTTCATGCCGCCGATCTTCGGCGGAAGGCTGTGGACCACGCTCGCGACCTGGTCGCTGATCGTGCCGGCGCTCGGCATCGGCTTCGCAGTGCAGAACCCGGACACGCCCTACTGGATCTTCCTTGGCCTCGCGCTGCTCTGCGGCCTTGGCGGCGGCAACTTCGCCTCCTCCATGGCGAACATCTCCTTCTTCTTCCCGAAGCGGGAGAAGGGGAACGCGCTCGCGCTGAATGCCGGGCTCGGCAATCTCGGCGTCAGCGCGGTGCAGTTCGTGGTGCCGCTGGTGATCACGGCGGGCGTGTTCGGCGCGCTCGGCGGGGATCCGCAGGCGATGCAGGGCGGGGGCACGCTCTGGCTGCAGAACGCCGGCTTCGTGTGGGTGCCCTTCATCGCGGCGGCGGCCTTCGCGGCCTGGTTCCGCATGGACGACATCGCCAGCATGAAGGCCTCTTTCGCCGACCAGGCGGTGATCTTCCAGCGCAAGCACAACTGGGTCATGTGCCTGCTCTACACCGGCACCTTCGGCTCCTTCATCGGCTACTCCGCGGGTTTCCCGCTGCTGGCGCGCACGCAGTTCCCCGGCGTGGACGCGCTGCAGCTGGTCTTCCTCGGCCCGCTGGTCGGCGCGCTCTCCCGCTCGCTGACGGGCTGGGTGTCCGATCGCTGGGGCGGCGGGCGCGTGACCTTCTGGGTCTTCGCCGCCATGGCGCTCGGCGTCTACGGCGTGATCCACTTCATCGGCATCAAGGACCAGCCGGGCGCCTTCTGGGGCTTCTTCGGGTCCTTCATGTTCCTCTTCTTCGCAAGCGGCGTCGGCAACGCCTCCACCTTCCAGATGATCCCCGCGATCATGGGCAAGGACATGGCACGCCTGATGCCCGACGCGGATGCCACGACGCGGCGCCTGCAGGCGGAGAAGGAGAGCGCGGCGATCATCGGCTTCACCTCCGCGATCGCGGCCTACGGCGCCTTCTTCATCCCGAAGAGCTACGGCACCTCGATCGCCATGACGGGCGGCCCGCTCGCCGCGCTGTGGGCGTTCTTCCTCTTCTACCTGCTCTGCATCGCCGTGACCTGGGCGGTCTACACGCGCCGCGGCGGCCTGCTGCACGACGTCGAACGCAGGCCGCCGCCTGCCGCCGCAATGCCTGCCGAATGACCGGGAAGGACAAGCAACAATGAGCCATTTCCTCGACCGCCTGACCTACTTCAGGAAATACGCCGGCAGCTTCGCGAACGGCCACGGCGAGACCACGACCGAGAGCCGCGCCTGGGAGGACGCGTACCGCTCGCGCTGGGCGCACGACAAGGTCGTGCGTTCCACGCACGGCGCGAACTGCACGGGCTCCTGCTCCTGGAAGATCTACGTCAAGGGCGGGATCGTCACCTGGGAGACGCAGCAGACCGACTATCCGCGCACGCGGCCCGGCCTGCCGAACCACGAGCCGCGCGGCTGTTCCCGCGGGGCGTCCTACTCCTGGTATCTCTACAGCGCGAACCGGGTGAAATACCCGATGATCCGCAAGCGGCTGCTGAAGCTGTGGCGGGAGGCGAAGGCGCTGCACGCCGATCCGGTGGCGGCCTGGAAATCCATCCAGGACGATCCCGTGAAGCGGCGCGACTACCAGCAGGTGCGCGGCCAGGGCGGCTTCGTCCGCGCCAGCTGGGACGAGGCGGAAGAGATCGTCGCCGCCGCCAACGTGCACACCGTGAAGCGGCACGGCCCGGACCGCGTCATCGGCTTCTCGCCCATCCCCGCGATGAGCATGGTCAGCTACGCCGCGGGCAGCCGCTACCTGTCGCTGATCGGCGGCGTCTGCATGTCCTTCTACGACTGGTACTGCGACCTGCCCCCCTCATCGCCGCAGACCTGGGGCGAGCAGACGGACGTGCCGGAGAGCGCCGACTGGTACAACGCCGGCTTCATCATGATGTGGGGATCGAACGTGCCGCAGACGCGCACGCCCGACGCCCACTTCATGGCCGAGGCGCGCTACCGCGGCACCAAGGTGGTCACGGTCACGCCCGACTACTCCGAGGCGTCGAAGTTTGCCGATCTCTGGCTGCACCCGAAGCAGGGCACGGACGCGGCGCTCGCGCTGGCGATGGGGCATGTGATCCTGAGCGAGTGGCACGCGCAGGGCAGGGGCGACTACTTCCTCGACTACTGCCGCCGCTACTCCGACATGCCGATGCTGGTGCTGCTGACCGAGCGCGACGGGCGCCTGGTGCCGGACCGGCAGCTGCGCGCGAGCGACCTGGCCGGCAATGCCGGCGAGGCGAACAATCCGGACTGGAAGACCGTCGCGATCGACGATGCGACCGGCAACCCGTACATCCCGACGGGCTCCATCGGCTTCCGCTGGGGCGAGCAGGGCAAGTGGAACCTGGAGGGCCGCGACGCCCGCACGCTGGAGGCGGTGACGCCGCGCCTCACGCTGCTGGGGAACGAGACGGCGCCGGTGGCCTTTCCCTATTTCGGCGACGGCGCGCCCGAGTTCTTCAATCCGACCGCGCTTGGCGACACCGTCACGCATGACGTGCCAGTCGCCAGCGTCACGCTGGCCGATGGAAGCTCCGCCCGCGTCGCCACGGTCTACGACCTGTTCCTGGCGAATTACGGCGTCCTGCGCGACGGCCGCACCAACTACGACGCCCTGGCGCCCTACACGCCGGCCTGGGCGGAGGCCGTGTGCGGCGTGCCGCGCGCGCAGATCGTCTCGGTCGCGCGTGAGTTCGGCGACAACGCCGAGAAGACGCGCGGCAAGTCCATGGTGATCCTCGGGGCGGCGCTGAACCACTGGTACCACTCCGACATGAACTACCGCGGCATCATCAACCTGCTGGTGATGTGCGGCTGCATCGGCCAATCGGGCGGCGGCTGGGCGCACTACGTGGGCCAGGAGAAGCTGCGGCCGCAATCGGGCTGGATCCCGGTTGCCTTCGCCACCGACTGGGCGCGACCGCCGCGGCAGCAGAACAGCACCTCCTTCTGGTACGCGCACACCGACCAGTGGCGGTACGAGACGGTGCAGGTGAAGGACCTGCTCTCACCGACGGCGCCGCAGCCGTTGAGCGGGCAGCTCATCGACTTCAACATCCGCGCGGAGCGCATGGGCTGGCTGCCCTCCGCGCCGCAGCTCGCGCGCAACCCGCTGACGATCGCGGCCGACGCGGAGGCCGCCGGCGTGCCGGTGCCGCAATACGTCGCGCAGTCGCTGAAGTCGGGCGCGCTCGAGATGTCCTGCGAGGATCCGGACCATCCGGCGAACTGGCCGCGCAACCTCTTCGTCTGGCGGTCGAACCTGCTCGGTTCCTCCGGCAAGGGGCACGAGTATTTCCTCAAGCACCTGCTCGGCACGCAGCATGGCGTGCAAGGCAAGGACCTTGGCGAACAGGGCGAGGCGAAGCCGGAAGAAGCCGCCTGGCACGACGAGGCGCCGAAGGGGAAGCTCGACCTGCTGGTGACGCTCGATTTCCGCATGAGCACCACCTGCATGTATTCCGACATCGTGCTGCCGACGGCCACCTGGTACGAGAAGCACGACCTCAACACCTCCGACATGCATCCCTTCATCCACCCGCTCTCCGCGGCGGTGGATCCGGCCTGGGAGAGCCGCACCGACTGGGCGATCTTCCGTGGCATCGCGAAGCGCTTCTCGGCGATGGCGAACGGCCATCTCGGCAAGGAGCGGGACGTGGTGCTCACGCCGCTCATGCATGACAGCCCGGCCGAGCTCGGCCAGACGCATGTGATCCGCGACTGGAAGAAGGGCGAGGTCGAGCCGATCCCGGGCAAGACCATGCCGTCCGTCACGGTGGTGGAGCGCGACTATCCGAACACCTTCGCCCGCTTCACCGCGCTCGGCCCGCTGATGGAAAAGCTCGGGAACAACGGCAAGGGCATGGCGTGGAAGACCGGCGACGAGGTCGGCTTCCTCCGCCACCTGAACGGCGAGGTCGAGGTGCCGGGCGTCGAGGGCAAGCTCGCGCGCATGGACACTGACATCGACGCCTGCGAGACGCTGATGCATCTCGCGCCCGAGACCAACGGCCATGTCGCGGTGAAGGCGTGGGAGGCGCTGGGCAAGGCCACGGGCCGCGACCACCGGCACCTGGCGCTGCCGAAGGAGCATGAGGCGATCCGCTTCCGCGACGTGCAGGCGCAGCCGCGAAAGATCATCTCCTCGCCCATCTGGTCTGGCCTGGAGAGCGAGGAGGTCTGCTACAACGCAGGCTACACGAACGTCCACGAGCTGATCCCGTGGCGCACGCTCAGCGGGCGGCAGCAGCTCTACCAGGACCATCCGTGGATGCTCGCCTTCGGTGAGGCGCTCTGCCTCTACCGGCCACCGGTGGATCTGCGCGCGCACCAGGCGCTGCACAACGCGAAGCCCAACGGCCATCCGGAAGTGGCGCTGAACTTCATCACGCCGCACCAGAAATGGGGCATCCACAGCGTCTACACGGACAACCTGCTGATGCTGACGCTCTCGCGCGGCGGCCCGATCGTCTGGATCAGCGAGACCGACGCCGCGACCATGGGCATCGAGGACAATGACTGGATCGAGGCGTTCAACGCCAACGGCGCGCTCTGCGCCCGCGCCGTCGTCTCCCAGCGCGTGCCGAAGGGCATGATCATGATGTACCACGCGCAGGAGAAGATCGTGAACGTGCCGGGCAGCGAGATCACGCATGCCCGCGGCGGCATCCACAACTCCGTCACGCGGGCAACGGTGAAGCCGACTCACATGATCGGCGGCTACGCGCAGCTCGCCTACGGCTTCAACTACTACGGCACGATCGGGACCAACCGCGACGAATTCGTGGTCGTGCGGAAGATGGCCAAGGTTGACTGGATGGACGGGCCGAGGATCACGCCGCAGGCCGCGGATCTGCGGGCGGCCGAGTGAAGCGCGGACCGGGAAAGGAGATCAGACCATGAAGATCCGCGCGCAGATCGCGATGGTTCTCAACCTCGACAAGTGCATCGGCTGCCACACCTGCTCCGTGACCTGCAAGCAGGTCTGGACCAGCCGCGAAGGCGTGGAATACGCCTGGTTCAACAACGTGGAGACCAAGCCCGGCATCGGCTATCCGAAGGACTGGGAGAACCAGGAGAAGTGGAAGGGCGGCTGGACGCGCAAGCGCAACGGCACGCTGCAGCCGAAGATCGGCGCGAAGTGGCGCATCCTGGCGAACATCTTCGCCAACCCGAACCTGCCGGAGATCGACGACTACTACGAGCCCTTCACCTTCGACTACACGCACCTGCAGACCGCGCCGGAGAGCGAGACGATGCCCGTCGCGCGCCCGGTCAGTCTGCTGACCGGCGAGCGGATGGAGATCAAGTGGGGCCCGAACTGGGAGGAGATCCTGGGCACGGAGTTCCGCAAGCGCAGCGCCGACCGGAACTTCGACGGGATCCAGAAGCGGATCTACGGCGAGTTCGAGAAGACCTTCATGTTCTACCTGCCGCGGCTGTGCGAGCACTGCCTCAACCCGGCCTGCGTCGCCTCCTGCCCGTCGGGCTCGATCTACAAGCGGGAGGAGGACGGCATCGTCCTGATCGACCAGGAGAAGTGCCGCGGCTGGCGCATGTGCGTCTCGGCCTGTCCCTACAAGAAGATCTACTACAACTGGCAGAGCGGGAAGGCGGAGAAGTGCATCTTCTGCTACCCGCGCATCGAGGCCGGCGAGCCGACGGTGTGCTCCGAGACCTGCGTCGGCCGCATCCGCTACCTCGGCGTGATGCTCTACGACGCCGACCGCATCCAGCAGGCGGCGAGCGTCGAGAACGAGCAGCATCTGTATCAGGAGCAGCTCGACCTCTTCCTCGATCCCGAGGACCCGCAGGTGATCGCCCAGGCGCGCGCTGACGGCGTGCCGGAGGCCTGGCTGGAGGCCGCGCGCCGCAGCCCGGTCTACCGCATGGCGATCGACTGGAAGATCGCCTTCCCGCTGCACCCCGAATACCGCACGCTGCCGATGGTCTGGTACGTGCCGCCGCTTTCGCCCGTGCAGTCGGCGGCCGAGGCGGGACATGTCGGCTGGAAGGACGGCCTGCCGGACATCGAGGCGCTGCGCATCCCGGTGAAGTATCTCGCGAACCTGCTCACAGCGGGGGCGGAGGCGCCGGTCGTCAGCGCGCTGCAGCGCATGATGGCGATGCGCATGCACATGCGGGCGCGCACCGTGGAAAGTCGTGACGACACGGCGATCCTTGCGCGCGTCGGCATGACCGCGTCGCAGGTGGAGGCGATGTACCAGACGCTGGCCATCGCGAATTACGAGGATCGCTACGTCATCCCCTCGACGCACCGCGAATACGCCGAGAACGCCTTCGACCTGAAATCGTCCTGCGGCTTCAGCTTCGGCCAGGGCTGCTACGACGGGCGCACGGTCGGCAACCTGTTCAGCGCCAGCGGCCCCTCCGCGGGGCGCATGGCACCGCCCGCGATCCGCGAGGCGAACGAGGCCGCCGCCGCGGCGGCAACGCAGGAGCCCGGACGATGAACCGCCGCCTCGCCATCCTCTCTGTCCTGCTGCGCTATCCGGACGCGGCGCTGCGCTCCGACCTGCCGGACATCGCGCGCGCGATCCCGCAGGCGGGGTTCCGCGCCGATCTCGCCCCGCGCCTCGGCCGCCTCGCCCGGCGGCTCGGCCTCGGCGACGGGCTCGACCGGGAGGAGGCCTATGTGCGCCTCTTCGACCGAGGCCGCGGCACCAGCCTGCACCTGTTCGAGCATGTGCATGGCGACACCCGGAACCGCGGCCCCGCGATGATCGAGCTGGCGCAGGTCTACGAGCAGGCCGGCTTCGCGCTCGATGCGCGCGAACTGCCGGACTTCCTGCCGCTGTTCCTCGAATTCTGCGCCCACACGCGGGAGGACGTCACCGCGAACCTCCTCGGCCAGTGCGCGCCGATCCTCGATGCGCTGCATGCGCGCCTGCTCGGCCGGGCCACGCCCGATGCGCGCGCCTATGCCGCCGTGCTCGCGGCCGTGCTCGCCGAGGCCGGCCTGCGGCCCGCGCAGCAGCCCACCTCCGAGCAGGAGCGGAGCGACGCCGAGGAATTCGCCGAACTCGACGCCGCATGGGAGGCGGAGCCCGTGGTCTTCGGCCCCGAATCCGATCCCGACAAGCAGGGCGCGCGCGCGAAGGTGGGCGCGATGATCGACCGCCTGCGCGCGCTGCGCGCCAGCCATGCCATCCGCTGAAGGAGCCTTGCGATGATCGAGCTCTACGACAGCTTCACCGCCTATCTGCAGGGCTTCCTGTTCGGGATCTATCCCTACATCTGCATGGGCGTCTTCCTGATCGGCAGCCTCATCCGCTTCGACCGGGACCAGTACACCTGGCGGTCCGGCTCGTCCCAGATGCTGCGCGCGCGGCAGCTCCGCCTGGGTTCGAACCTGTTCCACTACAGCATCATCTTCCTTTTCTTCGGGCACCTGATCGGGCTGCTGACGCCGCATTGGGGCTACGAATGGGCGATCCGGCCGGAGACGAAGCAGCTTCTCGCGGTCTACAGCGGCGGCGCCGCGGGCATCGTCTGCTTCGTCGGGCTCAGCCTGCTGCTGCACCGCCGCCTGTTCGACCCGCGCATCCGCCGCACCAGCACCTTCGCCGACATGGCGATCCTCGTGCTGCTGTGGGTGCAGCTCACGCTCGGGCTGGTGACGCTGCCCTTCTCGCTCGGCCATGAGGATGCCGGGATCATGCTTGCGCTGGCCGCCTGGAGCCAGGCCATCTTGACCTTCCAGGCGCGGGCCTCGGAGCTGGTGATCGGCCTGCCGTTTCCCTACCTCGCGCATCTCGTGCTGGGCATGACGCTGTTCCTGCTGACGCCCTTCACGCGGCTGGTGCACATCTTCTCCGCACCGGTCTGGTACCTGTTCCGCTCCTGGCAGATCGTGCGCCTGCGCGGCGGCGCCACGGCCCGGCCCGGCCCCGTGCCGCGGCCCGGCCTGGCGCCCGTGCCTGCGCCTGTCCTGGCGGAACAACGCCCGCGCGTGCCGGCGGAGTGAGCGACATGGCCGTTCACTTCCATCCCCGTCCCGCCCCGTCCGCACCCGCACCCGCCGCCGCATCTCAGCCGTCGGGGCCGCTGCTGCCCGAGCACGACATCACGGTGAACGGGCACGTCATCACGGCACGCGAGGTCGCCGCCGAGATGCAGCACCACCCGTCCGACAGCGCCCTCGCCGCCTGGAACGCCGCGGCGCGCGCCCTGGTGCTGCGCCGGCTGCTGCTCGATGCGGCGGCCGAGGCGGGAATCGCCACCGGAGGGGAGGCCGAGGAGGAGGATGCCGTGTCCGAGCTCCTCTCCCGCGAGATCCGCCTCCCCGCGCCGGACGAGGCGGCGTGCCGCCGCTGGTTCGCCGCCCATCCCGAACGCTTCGGCCGGCCCGAGGCGTGGGAGGCGAGCCACATCCTGATCGCCGCCGATCCGGAGGTGCCGGAGGAACGCAAGGCCGCCGAGGCGCGGGCGCGGGACCTGCTCGCGCAGGTCGAGGCTGCGCCGTGGCGCCTCGCGGACCTCGCACGCCTGCACTCGGACTGCCCTTCGCGGGAAGAGGGCGGTGACCTCGGCCGCATCGCCCGCGGCTCCAGCGTGCCGGAGTTCGAGGCGGCGCTCGCCGCGGCCGAGCCCGGCCGGCTCCTCCCCGATGTCGTGGCCAGCCGCTACGGCCTGCATGTCGTGCTGCTGCACCGCCGCCTGCCGGCGCGGCCGGCGACGTTCGAAGGGGCGGCCGATCAGGTGGCCCGCGACCTCGTCCGGGCCTCCTGGGAGACGGCGGTGCGGCAGTATCTCGCGGTGCTGGCCTCGCGCGCGGCGATCGAGGGCTATGCCTTCGACGGCGCGGCCTCCGGTCCCCTGGTGCAGTAGCGGGAGGGTGCGATGGGCGCGGTGGAAGCGGAGTTCGGCGGCCTCGGGCCCGACCTGCTCGCCGATCCCGTCGCCTTCCTGCTCGCCGAGCATGGCCGACAGCGTGCGCTGCTCGGCCATCTCGAACGCCTGGCGCGGCGCACGCAGGGGTCCGCCCGGCCGGCGATCGCACGCGCGCTCGTCGCCTGGCTGGCCTGCGAGCTGCCGCTCCATCTGCGCGACGAAGCCGACAGCCTGTTGCCGCGCATGGCCGCCGCCGCGCCCGCGCTCATGGTCCGGCTGCAGGCGGAGGACCTGGCGCTGCGCGCGCTGCGCCGGAAGCTGCGCGACGCCCTGGCGCCGATCGCGGCCGGCCACGCCCCGCCGAAGGACTTCGCCGCGACGGTGCTCGCCTTCGCGCAGCTCTATCGTCGCCGCCTCGCCACCGAGGAGGCGGAGGTGCTGCCCACCGCGCGCCGCGTCCTGGACGACGCGGCCTGTGACGCCATCGCCGCCGAGATGCGGCAACGCCGGAGTTGAGGACAGCATCATGCCAGATGGAGCGCATGCCTGCGGCTGCGACATGCAGGACGGGCTGCTCGCGCCCGACATCGCCCTGCGGATCCTGCTGGAGGACGCGGCGCCGGTCGCGCGGGAAGCGGAGGTTCCGGCCGAAGCCGCACGCGGCCGCGTCCTGTCGCGTGCCGTCGTCGCGCCCGGCGACCTGCCGCCCTTCGACCAGTCGGCGATGGACGGCTACGGCTTCGCCGCGGCGGATTGTGCGCAAGCGGCGGCGCCACGCCTCGGCCGCCGGATCGCGGCGGGTGACGCCCCCGGCGCGGAGGTTCCCGCGGGCCAGGCGGTGCGGCTGCTCACCGGCGCGGCCATCCCCGACGGCATCGCCGCCGTGCTCATGGAGGAGCACGCGGCCCTGCGCGCCGGCGCCGTTTTCGCACGCCGGCCTCCGCGGCCGGGGCAGAACATCCGCCGCCGCGCCGAGGACGTCGCCGCCGGGGCCGCGGTGCTGCAGCCCGGGCTGCGGCTGGGAGCGCGGCACGTGGCGCTGCTGGCCGCGCTCGGCATGGGGCGGGTGCATGTCCGGGATCGCGTGCGCGTGGCGCTGCTCTCGAACGGCAGCGAGTTGGACGCGGGGCGCGGCCTGCGGGACAGCAACCGGCCGATGCTGGCCGCGCTGCTCGCGGGCCAGCCGGCGGAGGTCGAGGATGTCGGGCTGCTGCCTGACGACCCGGATCGGATCGCCGCCGCGCTCGCGCGGGCCGCGGCGGGCGCCGACCTGATCCTCTCGACCGGCGGCGTCTCCGGCAGCGATGCGGACCACCTGCCGGCCGCGCTCGCGGCGGCGGGCGGCGAGGTCGAGGTGCTGAAACTGGCGCAGAAGCCGGGCAAGCCGCTGGCGCATGGGCGGCTCGGCGGGGCGCGCTGCCTGTTCCTGCCCGGCAATCCGGTCGCGGCGCTGGTCGGGATGCTGACGCTCGGCGTGCCGCTGCTGCATCGCCTCGCCGGCATGCCGCCGCAACCACCGCGCCTGCTGCCGAGCGTGCTGGCCGAGGGCTTCGCCCGCCAGCCCGGCCGCGTGGAGTACCTGCCGGTCCGTATCGTGGGCGAGACGGAGGAGGGTCTGCCGATGGTGGAGCGCACGGGCCCGGCCGGCTCGGCGCGGCTGCTGCCGCTGGCCGCGGCCGACGGCCTGCTGCGCATCCCGGCCATGCTCGGGACGGTGGCGGCGGGCGGGCGCTTCGGGATGCTGCCGCTGGAAGGGCTTGCCTGATGGCCACGGCCTTTCCCCCGCGGTCGCGCGGCGGGGCGCTGCGCCGCCTCGTGGACGGCTTCGACCGGTTCCGCGACCAGCATTTCGAGCACGACCACGAGCTCTACGACACGCTGCTCGACGGGCAGCGGCCGGAGGTGATGGTGATCGCCTGCTCCGACAGCCGCACCGACCCCGCCATCATCTGCGGCGCCGAGCCCGGCGAGCTCTTCGTCGTGCGCAACGTCGCCGCGCTGGTGCCGACCTACGAGCCCGACCACCGCCCGCGCGGCACCTCGGCCGCGATCGAGTTCGGCGTGGTCGCGCTTGGCGTGCGGCACGTGATCGTGCTCGGCCACAGCTTCTGCGCCGGCGTTCGATGCCTGCTGGAGCACGACCATGGCGGTCGGCGCTTCGACTTCGTCTCCGACTGGGTCGGGATCGCATCGGAGGTGCGCGACGAGATGGACGGGCTGGTGACCGAGGCCGAGCGACCGGTGATCGCGCGCCGCGCCGAGCAGGCGGCGGTGCTGGCCAGCTTGCGGCACCTCCATACCTACCCCTTCGTCGCGGAGCGCGTCGCCGATGGCCGGCTCTCGCTGCATGGCTGGTATTTCCACTTCGGCTGGGGCCTGTTGCAGGCCGCCGAGGGGCCGGACGGCCCGTTCCGCCAGGTGGACCGCGGCATGCCGCCGGCCCCGGCCATGGGCCGCGCGGTGGCGGAGCCACCGGCATGAACGCCCCTGCGGCAGACCGGACCGCCTTCGCCGTGCCGCTCTTCCGCCACGGCTTCCGTCCGTTCTTCCTGCTCTGCGGCCTCTGGGCGGTGGCTGCGATGCTCGCCTGGACCGCCATGCTGCACGGGGCGTCGTTGCCGGATGGCCTGCTCCCTGGCGTGCGTTGGCATGCGCATGAGATGATCGCGGGCTTCGTCGGCGCGGCGATGTGCGGGTTCCTGCTGACCGCCGTGCCGAACTGGACCGCGCGCCCGGGCTATGCCGGCTGGCCGGTGATCGGGCTGGCGGTCCTGTTCGTGGCGGCGCGGCTGGCGCTGCTGCCGGGCGTCGCGTTGCCGCCCGATCTGGCCGTGACGGTGGCGTTGCTGCCGGTCCCGGCGCTGCTGCTGGCGATCCTGCCCGCCATCGTCGCGGCCCGGACGCCGCGGCTGTTCGGCCCGCCCGCGCTCGTCCTGGCGTTCTGGGTGGGTGATCTGCTCATGCTGGGCGATGCCGCCGGCTGGTTCGCGGACAGCTGGGCGATGGGGCAGATGCTGGCGCTGAATGTCGCGCTCGCGCTGGTCGGGCTGATCGGCGGGCGCATCGTGCCGGCCTTCACGGTGAACGGGCTGCGACGCGCAGGCCGGCCCGTGGAACTGCGGCCGCTGCCGGGCGTGGATCGGGCCGGCATGCTGGCGCTGATCGCGGTGGCGCTGGTGGACCTCATGTTGCCGGGCGGCCTGCTGGCGGGTGGCGTGGCCGCCGTCGCGGGCGTGCTCGCGGCGCTCCGGCTGTCCCGCTGGCACGGGCTGCGGACCTGGCGCGAGCCGATTCTGTGGGTGCTGCATGCCGCCTATGGGCTGATCCCTGCCGCGCTGCTCCTGAAGGCCGCCTTCCTGCTGGCATCCGCGCCCTGGGCGGCGGCCTGGCTGCATCTGCAGGGGGCCGGCGCGATCGCGCTGATGGTGCTGGCGGTCACGACGCGGGCGACGCTCGGTCACACCGGGCGCGACCTGGCGGCGTCGTCCCTCGTGGCGGCGGCCTATGGCCTGCTGCTCGCGGCGGCGCTGCTGCGCGTCTTCGGCGGGCTGGTGCTGCCTGCCGGCACGTCCCTCGCTGCGGCCGCGACGCTCTGGATCGCGGCCTTCTCGATCTTCCTGGCCGTCTTCGGGCCGATGCTCCTGGCGCCGAGACCGGACGGCAAGCCCGGCTGATCCGGTATGCGCGGCGTTGCGCATATGTAGTCATCTGGACATGTTCAACTTCTGATTGACCACCCGCAACGTTTCGTGATGCGTTTTGCCCGACATCACGGAACGGGGGCGGGCGACGCGGCGGCAAAGCCGCGCGCCGCGCCGGGAGAGACGACGTGCATCCGATGGCGGACGGCGCATGCTTTCCGGCGTGTGGCGACAGGATCCCGCTGCCCAGTACGCGGCGCCGCGGGCTGCTTGCGACCACCAGCCTGACCCCGGCCGTACTGGCCGTGCTGATCAGCCTCGGGCCCGGCGATGCGCTTGCCGCCTGCGTGGATGCGGGCGCCACGCGAAGCTGCACCGGTGACGTCACGACCGGCACGCTCGTCGTCGGGCCTTGGCCGGGCCCGGCGCCCGACATCCGCAGCATCGTGGTCGACAGCCTGACCTCGAGCATCGTCGCGACCAACGGCCCGGCGATCGGGCTGCTGCGCTTCGGGGCGGTGGGGATCGGGCCGAATGTCTCGGTGCAGGCCGTCATCGCCCCGGGCCTGGTCGCGCAGGGCGCCCCGCTCTCGGTGCCCCTTCTGCCGCGCGATCTCGGCGCCGTGCATGCCCTCAGCCTCGGCGGGCGCTTCAGCGCCGGCGGCGCGGCGCGGGTGGTCACGGAAGGTGACTTCAACTGGTTCAGCCAGGGCGGGGCGGCCATCTCGGCCGCCTCGCTCGGCGGCTTCTCCGATGCCGAGAACGTCGCCGGCGGTGCGGGCGGCGTCGCGACGGTCACGGCCCGCGGCGGCACGGTCGTCACCACCT
This sequence comes from Falsiroseomonas bella, assembly GCF_003173615.1. Lineage (GTDB taxonomy): Bacteria > Pseudomonadota > Alphaproteobacteria > Acetobacterales > Acetobacteraceae > Falsiroseomonas > Falsiroseomonas bella. The sequence goes on from NZ_QGNA01000004.1 coordinate 685,378, forward strand.
CCGACGAGGCGGTCGGCCTCTCCGCGCTGTCGCGTGGCGGACGCGGCGCCGATGGCGACAGCGGCAGCGGGCTGCCGAGCGAAGGCGGCATCGCGGGCGCCGGCGGCTCCGCCGCGGTGACGAGTTCGGCCGTCGTCGTGACGGGCGGACGGAGTGCGGTGGGCCTGCTCGCGCAGTCGCGCGGGGGCCAGGGCGGCGACGGCGACAACGCGGTCGTCTTCGGCCGGGGTGCCGACGGCGGCGCGGGCGGCGCCGGCGGTGTCGCGACGGTGCTCAACATCGCGGGCGGGAGCGTCACCACCAGCGGCTTCGGCGCGCATGGCGCCATGGCGATCTCGGTCGGCGGTGGCGGCGGCGCCGGCGGCGACTTCGATGGCATCGTCGGTCTTGGCGGCGCCGGAGCGCAGGCGGGCGCTGGCGGCATCGCCTTCGCCGTCAATGAAGGCGTCATCGCCACGCAGGGCATGCTGGCGGCGGGTCTCGTCTCCATGTCCGTGGGCGGCGGCGGCGGCGATGGCGGCACGTCGCAGGGCATCATCTCGCTCGGCGGCGCCGGCACGCTCGCCAGCGCCGGCGGCAACGTGCTGGCGCGCAACAACGGCAGCATCAGCACGACCGGCGGCCTCGCGCAGGGAATCTTCGCACTTTCGCAGGGCGGCGGCGGCGGCCGCGGCGCGACCGCGAGCGGCGTGATCAGCGTTGGCGGCGAAGGCGGGGGCGGCGGCAGCGGCGGGACCGTCACCGTCCATCACGCGGGCAGCATCGCGACGGAAGGCCTCAACGCCGAAGGCATCCTGGCGCTGTCAGTGGGTGGCGGTGGCGGCGCGGGCGGCAATGCGACAGCGATCGCCCCCCTCGGTCCGCTGTCCGTCGCGATCGGCGGCTCGGGCGGTGCAGGCGGCGCCGGTGGCACGGTGCGGATCAACCAGGACGACGCCGCGCTGCCGCCGGATGCCAGGCCGACCGTCATGACGCGGGGCGATGGCGCCACGGGCATCGCCGGACTGTCGGTGGGCGGCGGCGGCGGCAGTGCCGGAAGCGCGGTGTCGGTCGCGGTATCCGCCTTGCCCTTCGTGCCCAGCGTGTCCGTCGCGCTCGGCGGCAGCGGCGGCGCAGGCGGCGCTGGCGGCCTGGTCGAGTCGCGCTACAGCGGCAGCGTCGAGACCCGCGGCGACGTCGCGCATGGCATCCGACTGCAATCGGTGGGCGGTGGCGGCGGCGCCGGCGGCAGCGCGATCTCCGTCGCGGCCGGGGTCTCGGCCGGCATCAGCGTCGGGCTCGGCGGCAGTGGCGGCGGCGGTGGCGCCGGCGGCGGCGTGACCTACCAGGGCGCCGCCGACATCTCCACGCTCGGCGCATCCTCCGTCGGCATCATGCTGCAATCCATCGGCGGCGGCGGCGGCGACGGAGGCAGTGCGATCTCCGTCGGCGCCAACGCCTTCGGCAGCATCGCCGTCGCGCTTGGCGGCACGGGGGGTCTCGGCGGCGCCGGCGGCAACGTGCAGGGCGTCAGTTCCGGCAGCATCGAGACCCTCGGCGACCTCAGCCACGGCATCATGGCCCAGAGCATCGGCGGCGGCGGCGGCAATGGCGGCCAGGCGATCGGCTTCGGCGCCGGCCTGGCGGGCTCCGTCACGGTCGCGCTCGGCGGGGCAGGGGGCGTCGCGGCGAGCGCGCGGTCGGTGACGGTCTCCCAGGCCGCCGGTGAGGGCGAAGGCCCCGCCATCCTGACGCATGGCGTCGGCGCCTATGGGATCCTCGCGCAATCCGTCGGCGGCGGCGGCGGGCATGGCGGCGTCGCCGGCGCCGGTGCCCTGGCGGGCGGCGGGGCGGTGAACGTCGCCCTGGGCGGGCAGGGCGGCCTGGGCAGCAATGGCGGCACGGTGGAGGTCGGCGGCGCCGGTGCGATCACGACCCTCGCCGACAATGCGGTCGGCATCTTCGCGCAGAGCGTCGGCGGCGGCGGCGGGGTTGGCGCGCTCGGCGCCGGCGCCGCCGCGACCCTGTTCACCACCGTCGGCGCCACGATGGGCGGCACCGGCGGCGCAGGCGGCAATGGCGGCCGGGCCACCGTCACCTACGCCGGCGATATCAGCACCGGGCAGACGCTCGAGGGAGACATCACCACCGGGCGGAGCGCCGCCGCGATCGTCGCGCAGAGCATCGGCGGCGGCGGCGGCGCCGGCGGACTTGCCGGCGGCGCGTCGGTGGGGATGGGCACCGTCAACCTGGCGCTCGGTGGATCAGGCGCATCCGGCGGCAGCGCCGGCATTGCGGAGATCACCTACAGCGGCAATGCGCGGACGCTTGGCGATCTCGCGCCCGGTCTGGTCGCGCAGAGCGTCGGCGGCGGCGGCGGCATCGGCGGCGTCACGCGCGGCGGCGGGAGCGGCGGCCTGCTCGGCCTGTCGATCGCGCTCGGCGGCAGCGGCGCGGCGGGCGGCAACGGCGCGCGAAGCCGCGTGGACCTGGCCGGCACGGGCAGTGTCTCCACCGAGGGCGACCACTCCCACGGCATCGTCGCGCAGAGCATCGGCGGCGGCGGCGGCATGGCCGGAACGGCGCTCGGCATCGGGGTCGGCGCCGCACCCATCACGATCGCGGTCGGCGGCGCGGGCGGCGCGGGCGGCGCGGGTGGCGCGGCCACCGCCCTTTCGGCCGGCAGCGTGACGACGCTCGGCAACCAGGCCTACGGCATCGTCGCGCAGAGCATCGGCGGCGGCGGCGGCATCGCCGGGGAGTCGCAGGCCTATGCCATCGGCGTTCCGATCGGCGTGCCGGTGGGCGGCCAGGCCGGCGCCGGCGGTGCCGGCGGCCTTGCCCGCGCGGAGAACACGGGCAGCGTCTCGACCAGCGGTGACTTCGCCGCGGGCATCCTGGCGCAAAGCGTCGGGGGCGGTGGTGGCATCGGCGCCTTCGGCCGCTACTTCGGCTTCCAGCCGCCGCAGCTCAGCGACGTCACCCTCGAATTGTCGGTGACGCTGGGCGGGCGCGGCGGCGTGGCCGGCGGCGGCGGGCAGGCGAGCGTCGCGGGCACCGGAGCGGTGGCGACGACGGGGGCAATGGCGCCGGGGATCCTGGCGCAGAGCATCGGTGGCGGCGGCGGCATCGGCGGCACCGCGAACGGCCAGACCGCCGGCGCCGGCACCGTCGGCCTGACGATCGCCGTCGGAGGCGGCGGCGGCAGCGCGGGCGGGGGCGGTGTCGTCGCCCTGGACTACGCAGGCACCGTCACAACGGAAGGCCCGCTGTCCCACGCGATCCACGCACAGTCCATCGGCGGCGGCGGCGGGGCCGCCGGTTCCGCCACGGCCGGCAACGCATCGGCCTACAACCTCGCCTTCGCCGTCGGCGGCAGCGGCGGCTCGGCAGGCGCCGGCGGTCTCGTCAGCGTGAACTCCACGAGCCCCATCGCCACGACGGGCGAACTCTCCGCGGGGATACTGGCGCAGAGCATCGGCGGCGGTGGCGGTGCCGCCGGCGGCGCGATGATCGACAATTCGGGCTTCGGCACCGGCAGCATGGCGCTCGGCGGCAATGGCGGCTTCGGCGGCGCCGGCGGCGGCGTGGTGGTCACGCGCAGCCATGGCGGGCTGGTGCCGCCGGCGTCCGGGGCGGTCCGGGCGCTGTCGAGCTACGGGCTTCCCGCCGGCATCGCCACGCTCAGCACCACGGGCGGTGGCGCGCCGGGCATCGTCGCGCAGAGCATCGGCGGTGGTGGCGGCCTCGGCGCGACCAACCTCAATCTCGCGCTGGTGACGAGCTTCGACGTCAATGCCCTGCTCCCGACGAGTTGGGATTTCCAGGTCGGAACCAACGGCGTCGGCGGCGCGGGAGGCGTCGTGACGGTGGCCGCCGCCGACAACATCGCGACCGGCGCCGCCGCGCCGGCGGCCGACCCTGCCGAGCCGCTGCTCACCATGCTGCGTGTCGCCGGGCTCTCGGCCGAGGGCGGTGCCTCGCCGGCGATCGTGGCGCAGAGCATCGGCGGCGGCGGCGGCACCTATTTCGGCGCGGGCAACGCGCTGCTGCGCTCCACCTCCGGCCGTGCCGAGGTTGCCGCCGAGCTTGGCGGGACCTCCGCAAGCAGCAATGCGGCAAGCGCGGTCGCCATCCGCTTTGCCGGCGCCGTCCAGACGCTCGGCCTCGGCTCGGACGCGTTGGTCGCGCAGTCCGTCGGCGGCGGCGGTGGCACCATCGTCCAGGCCGCCGGCGGCCTCCGCAGCTTCGGCGTCGGGCTGGACGCCTCCGTGCTGCTCGGCGGCCAGGACATCAGGGACGGCACCGCAGGCAGCAGCGCCGTCACCTTCCAGGGCCGCGCGAGCACGACCGGCCATGCCGCACGCGGCATCGTCGCGCAGAGCATCGGCGGGGGCGGCGGCCTTGCCACCCTGCCCATCGCCACCGGGATCGGCGGCCCGGCGACGAGCGACGACGATGTCCGTGTCGTACTCGGCGGCGTCGCGCGGCCCGAGGGCGGCGGTTGGAGCCAGAACGCGACTTCGGACAGCCCGGGCGGTGCCGTGAGCGTGCGCACGATCGAGGCGCCCGGCGAGGCGACCAGCGTGAGCACCATCGGCCGTGGCGCGCACGGTATCGTCGCGCAGAGCGTCGGCAATGGCGGCGGACTGGCCGAGGTGCCGGGGCTGATGACCGTCGGCGACGACGTCTCGCGCGACGAGTACCGCTTCGGACTGACGCTGGGCGGCGGTGGCGGCGCAGCCTTCGCGACCGGGTCCGCCACCGTCGACAATCAGGCCGACATCGCGACCGCAGGCGCCCATGCGATCGGCATCGCGGCGCAGAGCATCGGCGCCGGCGGCGGCCTTGCGGGCATGCCGCTCGCCTTCTTCCTCCGCGCGGACGACATCCGCGACCGCACGATCCACCTCACCCAGTCGCTCGGCGCGCGGGAGACCGACGGCAGCGGCGGCGCGGTCACGCTGTCGAACAACGGCATCGTCCAGACCGCCGGGTTCAATGCCCACGGCCTGCTCGCCCAGAGCATCGGCGGCGGCGGTGGAGCGGCCGTCGGCGCGCTCGAATTCCCGATCGGAACGGCGGAGGGCGGCGCCGGCAGCCTCGCCCCGCGGCATCGTGTCGAGGCCGGCATCCGTCTCGGCGGAACCGCGGCGAGCGGCGACGGAGGCATCGTCAGGCTGACCAACGTCGCGAGCGTGGTGACAAGCGGCGATGCCGCCTTCGCGCTGCTCGGCCAGAGCATCGGCGGCGGAGGCGGCAGCGCCGGGCTCGGACGGCCAGGCGAGTCCTGGCTGTATGCGGCGCCGGACAGCGACATCGGCCTCACCGTGAGCGCCGATCCTGCCGACCGGGCGGCGGTCAGCTTCCGGCAGGTGGTGGATCTCGGGGCGGGGGCGGGCAGTGGCGGCGCCGGCGGCGCGGTCGAAGTGGTCAACAAGGCGGCGGTCACCACCTTTGGCAGCGAGTCCATCGCGCTGCTCGCGCAGAGCATCGGCGGCGGCGGCGGGGTCGCCGGGCTTGGCATGGCCGACCCCTCCGGCCGCGTCACGCTCGGCGGCGCCCTCGGCCTCGGCGGTGCCGGCGGGCGGGTGACGGTGACGCTCTCCCCGCCCGGCAGCATCGCGACCGAGGGGCGCATCGCGCATGGCGTCGTCGCGCAGAGCATCGGCGGCGGTGGCGGCATGGGCGGTGGCGGGCTCGGCACGGTGACGCTCGGCACGACGGGCGGCATCGGCGGCAACGGCAGCCGCGTCGCGATGACGCTGGATGGCGCGATCGCGGTCGGCGGCGGCCTGGCCGCCGGCGCCGTGGCGCAGAGCATCGGCGGCGGTGGCGGCATCGTGGCGGCCGACGGGCTGGGCGGCGCCGAGCCGGGCGGCCGCTCCGTGCGCCTCGGCGCGAACCTCGGCGCGAGCGGCAGCGGCGGGCAGGTCACCGTGACGCAGGGCGCGGGCGCGACACTGCAGACGGGCGGAGCGTTCGGCCTCGGCCTGCTCGCCCAGTCGGTGGGCGGCGGCGGCGGGCTGACGCTGCTGCACAACCCGGATGCCGGCGCCGCGGAGACGGCGCTGCGGCCGCTCCATCGACTCGGTGCCCTGTCCGGCGCGGCCGGCGATGGCGGCGCGGTGGCGTTCACCCAGTTCGGCGTGATCGCGACGGATGGCGAGGCGGCGCATGGCGTGCTGGCGCAGAGCATCGGCGGCGGCGGCGGGCTGGCGATGGGCAGCGGGCTGCATCAGCTCGGCGCGGGTGGCGCCCAGGGTGGCGCCGGCGGGGATGTGGCGCTGTCGATGCGGGGCAGCGGGGTCTTCACCGCCGGCGACTTCGCCCATGGCGTCGTCGCGCAAAGCGTGGGTGGCGGCGGCGGTGCTGCGCATGCGCAACTGCCTGTCGGCCAGGGAGCCGGCGTGATCGCCGGATTCCCGGCCGTCGTCCTCGGCGGCACGACGGGCGTCGCCTCGCCCGGCGGCACGGCAAGCCTGACCCTCTCGACCCGCGGCGGGGTCGCTGCGGCGATCGGCACACAGGGCGACGGCGCGCTTGGCGCGCTGGTGCAGTCGGTCGGCGGCGGCGGCGGCCTCTCGGGCGGCATCGTCGCGGCGCAGGGGCCGCTGACGCTCGGCTCCGCCGGGCCGTCTGGCCGCGGCGGCGCGGTCGCGCTCTCCATGAACGGCAGCATCGCCACCGCGGGCGCGGCCGCGCCGGCGGCCATCGTGCAGAGCATCGGCGCGGGCGGCGGTGTCGCGAGCGCGTCCACCGGCGCGGTGACCCTCGGCGCCAGCCAGCCGGGCGATGCGGCGGGCGGCAGCGTGCGCCTGACGCTCGCCGGCACGGTCTCGGCCACCGGCCAGGACGCTTCCGCGGTGATCGCCCAATCCGTGGCGGCCGGCGGCGGCTTCGTCGGCTCCGCCGGCGGCGTCCTGCGCCTCGGTTCCCAGGGCGGATCGACCGATGCGCCGGGCACCGTCGAGATCCGCAACAATGCAGCGATCGGCGCCACCGGCGATCGTGCCACCGCCCTGCTGGCGCAGTCCGTGGGCGGCGGCGGCGGCGTGGTGCTTCGCGCCGGCGGCAATGCCACGCTCGGCCTGAGCCCGGTGAGCTTGCCAGGCATCAGTGACTTCGGGGCCAGCGGCGCCGGCGGTGCCGTCACCTACTGCGCGACGCCGACGGTCGGCGCCGGCGGCACGCCCTGCTCGATCGTGGCCGGGGGCGCGACCGGCACGGTCACGCCCGGCCCGCTCACCGTTGCCGGCACCGGCGGCATCGCGCTTGTCGCGCAATCCATCGCCGGCGGCGGCGGTTTCGTCGGCGACGTGGCGGGCAGCGCCACCTTCGGCAGCGTCGCGGCCGGCAATGGCGGCCTCGTCACCGTGACCGGACCCGGCGCCATCACCGTGCTCGGCGCGAACGGCGCGGCCGCGATCGCGCAGTCGGTCGGCGGCGGCGGCGGCATCGTGGCGCGCGCCGGCGGTGCCGCGGTGCTCGGCGGCACCGCAGGCGGCATCGCCAATGCGAACCTCGATGCCGATGGCGGCCGCGTGACGCTGCAGACCGAGGCGGCGGTGACGGCGACCACCGCCGGCAGCCTCGGCCTCGTGGCGCAGAGCATCGGCGGCGGCGGCGGCACGCTGCTGTCCGGCGGCGGCGCCGCCACGCTGGGCGGCGCGCGGCCGGGCGACGGCGGATCCGCGGAATTGCGGTCCGCCGATGCGGCAACCTCCGGCGCGGCCCTGATCGCGCAGAGCGTCGGTGGCGGCGGCGGTCTCGTCGGCCGTGCGAACGGCGCCGTCACCCTCGGCGGCAGCGCCACCGGGGACGGCCAGTCTGCGCGGGTCGCCCTGCGCGGCGCGGTGGCGACAGCGGGCGACGGCGCCCCGGCGATCATCGCCCAGAGTCTGGGTGGCGGTGGCGGCATCGTGCTGGGCGGCGCCGGCTCGGCGACGCTCGGCGGCTCCGGGGTCGGCCGCGGCGGCGCGGTGGACGTGGAGGTGACGTCCGACAGCGTCATCGCGACCGCGGGCATCGGTTCGGCGGGCATCGTCGCGCAGAGCCTCGGCGGCGGCGGCGGCGTGCTGGCCGGCGTCAACCTCGGCCGCGTCGTGTTCGGCGGCACGGGCACGACGGCATCGGACGGCGGCGGCGTGGACGTGGACAGCAAGGCCGCCATCACGACATCCGGCGTGGGAGCCCACGGCATCGTCGCGCAGAGCGGTGGCGGCGGCGGCGGTATCGTGCTCGGCACCCGCGAGGAACGGGCCGGTTCGTCGCTTCGCGCCGGCAGCGGCAGCGGCGGCGCGGTGAACGTGACCAATGCCGGGCCCATCCGGGTGTCGGGCGCCAATGCGCATGGCATCGTCGCGCAGTCGGCGGGCGGCGGTGCGGTCTTCGCCAATGAGGGCCTGCGGCTCGACGGCATGCCGGCCAGCGGCCGCATCGGCCGGGCGGGCGGCATCGGCAGCGCCGGGCCGATCAGCATCTTCAACGACGCGCGCGTGGAGGCCGCCGGCGCGAACGGCATCGGCATCCTCGCCCATGGCATGGCGGAGGCCTTCTCGGCCGCCGCGACCGTCACGATCGAACTCGATCCTCAGAGCCAGGTCATCGGCGGGCCCGGCGGCGCGGGGATCCACGCGCAGTCGCGCGCCACGGCGATCTCGCTGACGAACCGGGGCCTGATCGGCTCCGCCGACGGCATCGCGGGCCGAGCCGTCAGCGTAGGCAGCGGCAGCGGCCTGCTCAGCCTGACCAACAGCGGCGTGATCACCGGCAACATCGCCGCGCCGAACGCGACGATCGACAACCGGCCTCGCGGCGTCATCAACGCCGGACCCAGCCTCGCGCTCGGCAATGCGGGCCTGCTCAGCAACGAGGGCGCCTTCGCGGTGGCAGGCCGCGGGACCCTCGGCGCGACCGAGCTGAATGGCCGCTTCGTGCAGGCCGCCACCGGATCGATCTTCGTCGATGTCGCCGGCCGGTCCGGCGGCGGCATCAGCGTGGACCAGCTGGTGGTGACGCGGAGCGCGACGCTCGGCGGCAGCGTGCGGCCGGAACTGGTCGCGGGCAGCATGATCGCGCCGGGCACGCACCAGGCGAGCTTCCTCAGGGCAGCCCAGGGCGTCACGGCGAGCGCGCCCGTGCTGGTGCCGCCGCCGACGCTGAACATGACCTGGTCGCTGCAGTATCCGAACGCCAACGAGGCGGCGATCCGCGTCGACGTCACCACCTTGGCCCCGGCGGCCGCGATGACCGCGAACCAGCGCTCCGTCGCGGCCGGGCTGCAGCGCGCGGCGATCGCCAATCCCGCCGGCTTCGCACCGATGGCGGCGGGCGTCTACGGCGCGACGGACCCCGTCGCCTATGCCAGCGCGATGACCTCGCTCGGCGGCGATGGCGGCATGACCGGGCTGATGGCCACGCAGGGCGCGATGCGCCAGTTCATGTCCGGCCTGACCGCGCGCATGGACCTGCTGCAGCGCAGCTTCCAGGCGGACGTGATCCCGCCCGCCTCCTTCCTGCCCTATGACTTCTCCGCGGCCTTCGCCGGCGACGGCGCGATCCGCGGGGATGGCGCGCTGCTCGGCATGGACAGCCTGGCGGACACGCTGCCCTCGCCCTTTCGCGTATGGGCCATGCCGATCGGCTTCGGCAGCGGCATGGACGCGCGCGCCGGCTTCGGCACCGACGCGGAATCGCGCGTCGGCGGCTTCATGACCGGCTTCGACACCGAGGTCACGCCGCGGCTGACCATCGGCGCGGTGGGCGGCTGGTCCGACGGCGGCTACTCGGCGGGCTCGCTGGTGTCGAGCGGCACGTTGCGCGGCGCCCACGCCGGCACCTACGCGCTGTGGAACGACGGGCCGCTGTATGTCTCGAGCGTGCTCGGATACGCCCGGCACGACGCGCGGCAGAGCCGCATCATCGCCGCGCCCGGCGTTACGGAGATCGCGCGCGACGATCTCGCCTTCCACAATCTCGGCGCCAATCTCGAACTGGGCTACCGGATCGCCTTGGGGGAGGACTTCACGCTGACGCCGCTGGCCGGCATCGGGCTGAATGCCTGGCACCGCGAAGGCTCGTCCGAAGCGAGCCGCACGCTCGCTGGCGCCGGCGGCATGCTGGGCCTGACCCAGGCCCCGGCGGGAGACTACAGCGTGCCGATCTCGCTCGGCTTCCGCGCCGACACCGCCTGGGACCTGGGGAAGGGGCTGATGCTCGGCGGCCATGCGCGCCTCGCCTGGGTACGGGAGGATGGCGCGACCGCCAGCAGCGCCGCGGCCCTGGCCTTCGCGCCGGGCGAGACGTTCCGGCTGCAGGGGTCGGCGATGCCGCGCGACCGGCTGTCCTTCAACCTCGGCCTGCAGTTGCAGCCGAACGAGACGCTCGGCTTCGGCGTCAGCATGCTCGGCGACGTCGGCGACGGCTACAGCGCGATCGGCGGCGTAGGCCGCGTGGTCTGGCGCTGGTAGGATGCGCCGATGTGTTTCGGTGCGCCCCATGGCCCGGGCTGCGCGATAGGCCGCCGTTCGCTGCTGGTGGCGACGGCCTTTGCCGCCGGCGTCGTCAGCGCGCCGGATGCCGCCGCGCAGGTGGCGCCGCGGCAGATCGTGACCATCCGCGACGCCGAGACCGAGAACCTGCTGCGCCGGATGGCGTATCCGCTGATGCAGGCCGCGGGCGTGGACCCCGCGACCGTGCCGATGACGCTGATCCGCAACGGCGCCGTCAACGCCTTCGTGGCGCAGGGTAACTTCCTCTACCTGTACACCGGGCTGATCCAGCAGGCCGAGTCCGCCGGTGAGGTGGCGGGCGTGCTGGCGCATGAGATCGGGCACGTGATGGGCGGGCATCTTGCCCGTCTGCCGGAGCAGATGCGCAACGCCATGCTGCGCTCGCTGGGTGCCATGCTGCTTGGCGGCGCCGCGGCCGCGGCCTCCGGCGAGCCGGGCGCCATGGCGGCCGGCATGCTCGGCGGCCAGGCCATGGCGACGAACGAGTTCACGGCCTTCACCCGCACGCAGGAACAGTCGGCGGATCAGGCGGCGCTCGACCTGCTCGACCAGGTCGGCTGGTCGGCGCGCGGGCTGGAACGCCTCCTGGAGCGCACAGTGGACAAGGAGCAACTCGTCGCCGGCCGCCAGGATCCGTATTTCCGCACGCACCCGCTCTCGCGCGACCGGCTGGACTTCGTGCGGCAACGCGCCGGCAGGTCGCGCGTGGCCGGGGCCGGGATGCCGGCCGGGATCGAGCGCTCCTTCGTCATGGTGCGCGCCAAGCTCGACGGCTTCATCGAGCCGCATGCCGCCGTGATGCGCCGCTATCCCGCCTCCGACACCAGCGCGCCGGCGCGCTATGCGCGGGCGATCGGCACCTTCCGCGCGGGCCGCATCGACCAGGCGCTCGCGATGCTGCGGCCCCTCGCGGCCGAGGCTCCGTCGGATCCCTGGCTGCAGGAGCTGACCGGCCAGGTGCTGCTGCAGGGCCAGCGGCCGACCGAGGCGGCGCGACGCTATGCCGAGGCCGTGCGCCTCGCTCCCGCGGAGCCGCTGATCCGCATCGGCCATGCACGCGCGCTTGGCGAGATCGGCAATCCGGCGCAGCTGCGCCTCGCCGCGTCCGAGCTGGAGACCGCCTTGCGCAGCGAGCGCCGCAGCGCCTTCGCCTGGCGTCAGCTGGCGGTGGTCCGCGGCCGGCTCGGCGAGACGGCTCTTGCCGACCTCGCGCTGGCCGAGGAAGCGCTGATCCTGCAGGACGCGCGCCAGGCCGCCGCGCTGGCGCGCCGTGCCGAGGCGGGCCTTCCAGCCGGCGCCCCGCGGCTGCGTGCCCAGGACATCGTCGCCGCCGCGGAAAACCTGCCGGCACGCAGGCGGCGCTGGTAGCCCGGCGCCGCGCCGGAGTCGCCCGGCGCCACGCCGTCAGCGGGTGCGGCTGACGCGGCCGCCGTCGCGCAGCGTGCTCGGCGGGAACAGGATGACGGTTTCGCCGGGCGCAAGGCCGGAGGAGACCATCGCGTCGCGGGCGGCGCGGCGCGCCAGCGCGACCTGCCGCTCATGCGCGACGCCATCCTGCACGACGAACACGGCCCAGCCCGCGCCGCGGCGGAACAGCGCGCTGACCGGAACCAGCACCGCGCCCTCGACCGCCTCGACCGTCATCCGCGCATCCACGCGGAAGCCGTCGCCGAGCGCGGCCCAGGATTCCGGTGGACCGGTGAGGTCGATCACCACCCAGACCCGCTGCTCCTCCACGCCGAGCGCCGAGACGCGGGTGAAGGCGCCTGGCTCCACCAGGCGGACGCGACCCTCCAGCGGCGCCGGCCCGCCCCAGCGCTCGATGGTCACCGGGGCACCGGGGGTGATCCCGACCGCCTCCGTCGTCAGGACATCCACCACGACCTCGAGGTCCGTCGGATCGCCGAGCTCCAGCAGCGGCGCGCCGGAAGCCACCACCGCCTCGCTCTCCTGCAGGACGCGCAGCACGCGCCCGGCGACGGGTGCGCGCACCTCGCGCCGCTCCTCCCCGTTCTCCGTCGCATCGACGGCCGCCAGCACGGCGCGCGCCTGGTCCACCTCGTGCTCGGCGGCGTGCCGACGCCGCTCCGCCGCGAGCATGTCGCGCGCCGCCACGCGCTGGGCCAGCTCCGCGCGCTCGAGCTGCTGCAGCGGCGCGGCGCCGCGCGCCTGCAGCTGGCGCACCCGCGCCGCGTCCGCCTCGGCCTGGGTCTGCTCGGCGGCGGCGCGCTCCATCAGCGCCGCGGCCTGCTCCAGCATCGCCTCGGCCGCCCCGAGCCGCTCCTCCGCTTCGCGGCGCGCGCGCGGACTGAGCAGGGCGGAGGGCGCGGCCAGGATCTCCGCGACCACGTCGCCGCGCCCGACCGTGTCGCCCGCGCGCACGCCAAGCCGCATGACCTGCCCCGCGACGGGGGCGGAGACGACGTAGCGGTCGCGCACCCGCGTGCGGCCATCCTCCTCCACCACGACCTCGAAGCGGCCGCGCGTGACCTGCTCGGTCTCGACGAGGGCCGGTCGGGGGCGAAAGGCGACGAAGGCGCCGCCCGCAGCCAGCAGGACGGACGCGGCGATCAGCGCCCGGCGGAGGTGCCGGCCCACGCCTCAGTCCCTCGCCTTCAGGGCGGCGATCAGGTCGAGCCGGTCGATCCGCCGCCGCACCACCAGTGCGCTGGCCAGCGCCGCGCCCAGCACGACGAGCGCCGCCGTCGCGAAGGTCGCCGTGCTGATCACCGCGGGCACGTCGAAGCTCTCATTGTCCCGCGCTCCCAGGATGAGCCCGACGAACCACTGCGCCAGGACCAGCCCCAGCGGCACCGCGACCAGCACCGCCAGCGCCAGCTCCGCAAGCAGGATGCGCGACACCTCCCGCCGCGTGAAGCCGAGCACCCGGAGGCTCGCCATCTCCCAGCCCCGCTCCTGCAGCGCGACGCGGGCGCTGTTGTAGACCACGCCCACCGCGATGATCACGCCGAAGCCGGTGAGCGTCACGGCGCTGGTCAGGACCAGGCCGGCGATCACCTCGTCGAAGACGCGCAGCCACACCGCCTTCACGTTCGTCGCCGCCACGCGCGGCCGCTCCGCGAGACGCTGCCACAGCGCCTCGGCCGCCAGCGGGTCCACCCGCAGCGCGACGTGGGAGACGAGGTCGTCCTCGCGCATCAGCCGGTTCAGCGCGCCGATTTCCATCAAGGCGGTGAAGCCGATGATGTCCTCGACCAGCGCGGCCACCGGCAGGTCATGCACGCGTCGCGCGCCTTCCAGCACCTCGACCTGCACCGTGTCGCCTTCACGGACGCCGAGCCGCTCGGCCAGCCGCCGGCTGAGGGCGATGCCGTGCCGCGGGATGGGCACGGGCCGGAGATCGACATCCCGCGGCACCCGCAGCGCCGCGCCCTCCGGCAGGCCGGTCAGCGCGAGCAGCCGGCTGCGCTGCGCCGCACGCAGCCTGACCGGCACGATGCGCTGGCCTTCCGCGGCGAGCACACCGGGCAGCCGCGCCATCTCGCGCACGGCGCGGGAGGGGCGGGGGTCGGTGAGCGCGACGAAGGCGTCGCCGCGCTCAATGCGGTCGAACTGAAGCTCGACCATGCTGTCCATCGCGTCCCACCAGAACAGGCCGAGCACCACCATCGGCACCGCCAGCGCGATGCCGAGCACGGTGAGCAGCGTGCGCAGCGGGCGGCCGAGCAGGCCGCGCAGCGGGATCTTCGCCCGTGCGCCGAGCCGGCGCCCCACCCCGCCGAGCACGCGCCCGCCGAAGGCCGCGGGCCGCGCCGGGCGCAACCCCTCCGCGGCGGGCAGGCGCAGGATCCGCCGCAGGGCCGCGAGCACGCCGAGCAGCGCGACCGCGAAGCTCGCCGCGGCGGCCAGCAGGGGCAGCCACGCCGGCAGCAGGTAGGGCAGCTCGGGGAAGCGGAAGAAGGGCCGGTAGTTGCCGAGCATGCCGGCCCCCATCCAGGCGCCTGCCGCGACGCCGAGGGCCGAGCCGAGCAGGCAGATCATGGCGACGAACTTCGCGTAGTGGAGCGCGATCGGGAAGGACGGGTAGCCGAGCGCCTTCAGCGCCGCGACCTGCTCGCGCTGCGCCTCCACCATCCGGCCCAGCACCACGTTGAGCAGGAAGGCGGCGATGCCGAAGAAGACGAGGGGCACGGTGACGGCCAGCGTGCGCTGCTCGGCCAGCTCGTCCTCCAGGAAGCGGTGCGAGGGCTGGTCGCGCCTGCCATAAGCGCCGCGGCCGCCCCAGGGCAGCAGCAGCCGGTCGAGCTCGGCGATCACCGCCGGCTCCGAGGCGCCGGGGGCCAGCGTCAGCACCACCTGGTCGAAGGCGCCCTGCATGTCGAAGGCCCGCGCCACGGCGTCCTCGTTCGCCCAGAGCACGACGAAGCCGCGGTCGTCGGGCAGCGGGTTGCCGGGGCGCGAGGTGAAGACGAATTCCGGCGAATGCGCGATGCCCGTGATCCGGAAGCGCTCGCGCCTTCCGTTCAGGATGACGGCGATCTCGTCGCCCGGCCGCACACCGCGGGCTTCGGCGAAGGCGGCGTGGATCACCGCCTCGTCGTGCCGCGTCGGCTCCGGCAGGCGGCCGGCGAGCAGCCGCAGCCGGTTCAGCGCCGGCTGCTCGCCGCCGACCGGCAGGGACAGGACACGGCCGGCGACGGGCACCTCGGCGCCCGGCCAGTCCACGCGGGCCTCGCCGGTGACGCGTCCCTCGGCGAGCGCGACGCCCGGGATCTCCGCGATCCGCGCCAGCAGCGTGCGCGGCGCGCGCTCCACCTCGGCATAGGCCTCCGCGAAGTGGCTCTCCGCATAGAAGGCCTGCTGCGCCCCGCGGAGCGAGAGGAAGCTGCTGACCGACATCACCAGAACGGCGACGCCGGCGCCGATCAGCAGCGCGATGGTGACGACCTGGCCGCGCAGCGCCCGGATGTCGCGTAGCAGCTTGCGGTCCAGCACGCTCACCAGACCAGCTCCTCGGGCGCCAGGCGGCGGGCATTCGGCTCGATCGCCACGATGCGCCCGCCGCCCATGCGCAGCACGCGGTCCGCCATGCCGGCGATCGCCGCGTTGTGGGTGATGACGACGGTCGTCGCCCCCACGTCCCGGTTCGCCCGCGCGATCGCCGAGAGCACCAGCTTGCCGGTCTCGACATCGAGCGCGCCGGTCGGCTCGTCGCAGAGCAGCGCGTCGGGGCGCTTGACGATGGCGCGCGCCACCGCGACGCGCTGCTGCTCGCCGCCCGAGAGCTGGCCCGGGAAATGGTCGAGCCGGTGCGACAGCCCGACCAGCGCCAGCGCCTCCTCCGGCCGCATCGGGTCGCGTGCGATCTCGGCGACGAGCTCGACATTCTCGCGCGCGGTCAGGCTCGGGATCAGATTGTAGAACTGGAAGACGAAGCCGACATGGTCGCGCCGATAGGCGGTCAAGGCAGCCTCGTCGGCGCCGGTCAGCTCATGGTCGCGCCAGGCGGCGCGGCCGGAGGTCGGCGCATCGAGACCGCCCAGGATGTTCAGCAGGGTCGACTTGCCGGACCCCGAGGGTCCCAGCAGCACCACGAACTCGCCCTGCAGGATGTCCAGGTCGAGGTCGCGCAACGCGTGCACGGTCGCGTCGCCGCTGCCGTAGCTCTTGCACAGGCCGCGCGCGACGAAGACCGCGGGGGCGTCGGTGTTGCCGGAGCCGCCGGCCTGGGGCGCTGCGTCGGTTGCCGTCGTATTGGGCATCCGGCGCAGCATGCCACGGTTCTGCTGCTGGCGGCGACGATCGCGCCGCCCGGGTTCAGCCTCGCACCATGCGGGAGAGGGCGCGGTCCCGCAGGATGAACTGGTGCCAGAGCGCCGCCAGCACATGCGCCGCGATCGCCGCGAGCATCAGGTTGGCCAGCACCTCGTGCGCCTCCCCCCAGAGGCGCCCGCCCGGCACGGGGAAGGGGGCGGGCAGGGGCATCCCGCCGAAGATGGTCACCGCCCGGCCGCGCGCCCAGCGGTCGAGCAGGCCGCTCAGCGGCACGCCGATGGTCAGCCCGATCAGCGCAAGATGCATGGCCGTGGCCGCCAGGCGCTGCCAGGCCGGGCCCTCCGCCGGGGGCGGCGGCGCCACGGCGCGCCAGGCGACGCGCAGCGC
This sequence comes from Falsiroseomonas bella, assembly GCF_003173615.1. Lineage (GTDB taxonomy): Bacteria > Pseudomonadota > Alphaproteobacteria > Acetobacterales > Acetobacteraceae > Falsiroseomonas > Falsiroseomonas bella. The sequence goes on from NZ_QGNA01000004.1 coordinate 701,994, forward strand.
CGCGAAGCCGAGCACCAGCACGCCCAGGCTGTAGTGCAGCTGCATCGCGAGGTCGCGGCTGGCACCGCGGGGGAAGTCCTCCATCGTGCTGCCGACCGCCCAGGCCAACAGCACCAGCAGCGCGCTCGCCCAGTGGATGGCGCGTGTCGCCATGCCGGGGGAGCGCAGCGCGACGGTCGTCGCCATCCCTGTGCTCCTTCGCTCAGCGGCCGCGGGGCGCGACGGCGCCGGTGGCGGCGTCCACGCGCAGCTCCACGCGGCGGCCCTGGGCGTCGTTGGCCTTCACCTGCCAGCCGCCGCGCTCCCATTCGAGCTCGCTGACGGCGGTGTAGCCGGCGCCGAGCACGGCGGCGATGGCGGCGGGGGCGTCGAAGCGGGCATTGGCGGGCGTCACCGCCTGCGCGCCTGACCGCTCGGCGCGGTTGTCGTCGGAGGAGGCGAGCGCCGCGCCGAAGGGGGCGGCTGCGGCAAGGGCGAGGGCGAGGGCGGCGACGGGGCGGAAGCGGGTCATCTCGGATCTCCAGGGTTCGGCGTTGCGGCCTCTCCGCAACGGGGCGCATCCTGGCCACCCCCACCTGAACCGAGGCTGAGCCACCCGTTCAGCCGCGGTTCAGGTGGCAATGCCGATGCTGGACGGATGCGCCGAGCCCTCCTGCTGCTGCCGATGCTGCTGCTGGCCAACCCGGATGCGCGGGCGGATGACCGGCGCGACCATGAACGCGCGCGCGCCGCGCTCGCGGCCGGCGAGATCCGGCCGCTCGCCGAGCTGCTGGCCGAGGTCGAGCGCCGCTATGTCGGGCGCGTGATCGAGACGGAGCTGGAGCGCGAGGATGGGCGCTGGATCTACGAGTTCAAGCTGCTGCCGTCCTCCGGCCGGGTGGTCGAGCTGCGCCTCGATGCCGCGACCGGGGCGCTGCTGCGCAGCCGCGGGCCGGTCCAGGAGCGGCGCTGATGCGGATCCTCGTCGTGGAGGATCACCCGACCCTCGCCCGGCAGGTGATGGACGCGCTGGCGGAGGCCGGGTTCGTGGTCGATCACGCGGCGGATGGCGAGGAGGGCCACTTCCTCGGCGACACCGAGCCCTATGACGCGGTGGTGCTCGACCTCGGCCTGCCGGTGCTGGACGGGCTGACGGTGCTGAAGCGCTGGCGTGCCGCGGGGCGCGACATGCCGGTGCTGATCCTGACGGCGCGCGACGGCTGGAGCGAGAAGGTCGCCGGCCTGAATGCCGGCGCCGACGACTACCTGGCCAAGCCCTTCGTCATGGCGGAGCTGGTCGCGCGCATGCAGGCGCTGGTGCGGCGCGCGCATGGCCGCAGCCGCCCGGAGATCGCGCTCGGCCGCCTGGTGGTGGACACCGCCGCGCAGCGCGTGACGCTGGACGGCGCGGCGGTGAGGCTGACCGGGCTGGAATACCGCCTGCTCGCCTATCTTGCCCTGCATGCCGGGCAGGTCGTGTCCAAGACGGAGCTGACGGAGCATCTCTACGCGCAGGACTTCGACCGCGACAGCAACACGCTGGAAGTGGTGATCGGCCGGCTGCGGAAGAAGCTCGGCGAGGGGCTGATCGAGACGATGCGCGGCCAGGGCTACAGGCTCGCCGCCGCATGAGATGGCCGCGCTCGCTCGCGCTGCGGCTGGCGCTGGCGGCGGGGTTGTGGGTGGCGGTCGGGCTCGGCGCCGCGGCGTGGTTCGTGACCGGCGTCGCGGTGCGCGGGGTCGAGGGCGCCTTCGACGCACGGCTCTCCGGGTTGCTCGATGCCGCCGTCGCAGCCACGGCGACGGATGCCGAGGGGCGCATCGTCGTGGCCCGCGCCCCGGCGGGCGCGGATTTCGAGCGGCCCTTCGGCGGCGCCTACTGGCAGGTGACGGCGCCGGACGGCTCGGTCACCACCTCCCGCTCGCTCTGGGACCAGGCGCTGCCGGCCGCGGCGGGCGGCCATGACGGCGTGCTGCTGCGGGACGTGGCGGGGCCGCGGGGCGAGAGGCTGCGCCTCGCCGAGCGCGACCTGCTGCTGCCCGGCGCGGCGGCGCCGGTGCATGTCGGGGTCGCGCTGTCGCGCGCGGAGACGGAGGCCGAGATCGGCAGGCTGCGCACGTTGCTGCTGCTGACCTTCGCGGTGGTCGGGCTCGGCCTTGTGGCCGGCGTCGTCGGCACGGTGGTTGCGGGCCTTGCGCCGCTCCGTCGCGTACGCAGCGCGCTCGCCGAGATACGCGACGGCCGGCGCGAGCGGCTGGGCATCGCGGCACCGTCCGAGATCGCACCGCTGGTGGCGGAGGTCGACGCGCTGATCGCCGCGAACCGTGCCACCGTGGAGCGCGCGCGGTCGCATGTCGGCAACCTCGCCCATGCGCTGAAGACGCCGCTCGCGGTGCTGCGCAACGCGCTCGACCGCGCGAGCCCGGACATCGTGGCCGCGCGAGCCGAGGCGTCGGCGCTGGAGCGGCTGGTGCATCACCACCTTGCGCGCGCCCGGGTGGCGGCGCTCGCCTCGTCCTCCGCCGCGGAGTCCTCCCCGCGGGCGATCGCGGATGACGTCGCGCGCGCTTTGCGCCGCCTCTTCGAGGAGCGTGGCCTCGTCATCGAGGTGCGCGGCGATCCCGGTGCCCGGGTGCGGGTGGATCCCCAGGATCTTGCCGAGATGCTCGGCAACCTGATGGAGAATGCGTGCCGATGGGCCCGGCAGCGTGTCGGCGTGACCGTCGCCGCGGAGGGCAAGCTTGTGGTCGTCACCATCGCCGATGACGGGCCAGGCCTGCCGGAAGGCGTGCGGGACGCCGTCCTCGGCCGCGGCGTGCGGCTGGACGAACGCGAAGCGGGAAGCGGCCTCGGTCTCGCCATCGTGGCGGACCTGGCGTCGTTGCACGGAGGCAGCCTGGAGCTTGGACGCGCCGGCGAAGGCGGGCTGCTCGCCGCCCTGCGGCTGCCGGGGCACGCCGCCCTGGCGGCGAGCTGACGCGCCGGGAGCCCGGCGCGCCGCGTCGCCGTCAGCGCGCGTCGACCCCGGGCTCGGCGCTCACTGGTTTCGTCCGGCCGCGGCCCGCTGCATGGCCTCCATCACCTGGTCGATGCTGAAGCTCGCCGGCCGTTGTCGGGGCGGGAAGTCCCGGAAGGTCTGCAGGTGCTGCGCCACCGCTGCCTGGGCCGGTACGAACACGAACATCCGGGCCAGGGCCCAGGGGCCGTAGAGCGCGCTCTCCTGCCCGCGCTCGAAGGGATCGGCGCGAATATGGAACAGCCCCGGGGCCCGCAGGTTAGTGAATTCTCCGGACCAGACGCCGATGCCCGTCGCCCGCTGCTCGGCGAACACGAACTTCCATTGCTGGTAGCGCAGGGCGACGAGCTGGCCGTCGTCGTTCCAATAGAAGAACTCCTGGCGCGGCGAGCGCTCCTGGTCGCCTTTGAGGAAGGGCAGCAGGTTGTAGCCGTCGAGATGCACGCGGAAGGTCTTGTTGCCGGCCTGGTGGCCCTGGCGGCACCGCTCCACGATGTCGGGCACGCCCGCCGCGGCGACCAGCGTCGGCAGCACGTCCTCGTGCGCGCAGATGTCGTTCACCACGGTTCCGGGCCGGACCACGCCGGGCCAGCGCATGCAGAAGGGCACGCGGTAGCCGCCCTCCCAGTTGGTGGCCTTCTCGCCCCTGAAGGGCGTGGCGCCGCCATCCGGCCAGCTCATGACCTCGGCGCCGTTGTCGGTCGTGTAGATGACGAGCGTGTCCTCGGCGATGCCGAGGTCGTCGAGCTTCTTGAGCAACGCCCCGACATGGCCGTCGTGCTCCACCATGCCGTCCGGATAGAGGCCGAGGCCGGTCCTGCCTTCCGCCTGCGGGCTCAGATGCGTGAAGACATGCATCCGTGTGCTGTTGAAGTAGCAGCAGAAGGGGCGGTTGGCGCGGTGCTGGCGGTCGATGAAGTCGAGCGCGGCGTCCAGGAATTCCTGGTCGATCGTCTCCATGCGCTTGCGGGTGAGCGGCCCGGTGTCCTGGATGCGGCCATCGGCAAAGCTGCGGATCACGCCGCGCGGGCCGAAGCGCTGGCGAAAGCGCGGATCGCGCGGGTAGTCGGGGTTCTCCGGCTCCTCCTCGGCGTTCAGGTGGTAGAGATTGCCGAAGAACTCGTCGAAGCCATGGTTGGTCGGCAGGAACTCGTCCTTGTCGCCGAGGTGGTTCTTGCCGAATTGGCCGATGGCGTAGCCGAGCGGCTTCAGCAGGTCCGCGAAGGTCGGGTCCTCGGGCTGCAGGCCAATGTCGGCGCCCGGCAGCCCCACCTTCGTCAGCCCGGTGCGGATCGGCGACTGGCCGGTGATGAAGGCGGCGCGCCCCGCGGTGCAGCTCTGCTGGCCATACCAATCCGTGAAGTAGGCGCCTTCGCGCGCGATCCGGTCGATGTTGGGCGTCCGGTAGCCCATCGAGCCGTGGTTGTAGACGCTGAGGTTCCACCAGCCGATGTCGTCGCCCATGATGAGCAGGATGTTCGGCGGACGCCGCTGCCCCGCCTGCACCGGCGCGGCGGCCTGGCCGGGCCTGGGCGGCTGCTGCGCCTGCGCCAGCTGCCCGCCGGCCGTGGCGAGCCCGGCCGCGCTGCCGAGCAGCATGTCGCGCCGGTTCACGCGGGCGCCGCGTTCACGCTCGTTCACCGCAGGGTCCTCCCCTTCCTGTCCGGATCGCCGCGGATGCGGCGAAAGCCGGTTCCGTTCGCTCACGCCTCCTGCATCACGCGGACCTTGCCCTTGCGCACGGCCGCCTTGAGCGCGGCGTGGTCGCGTTCCGCCTGGTCGGCATAGGCGAGGGCGAAGCGGCCGATCGCCCGGTCGAAGTCATCGCCGGAGCCGAGATAGCCGCTGATCTGCGACACGCCGCCGGCCTTGGCATGCGCCCGCGCCAGCACGGCGCCGGTGGCCTTGGCGTAGATCTCCAGCATCTCCGCGTCGAAGGTCTCGACCAGCGGCTTGATCTTCGCGTCCCGCAACTGCCGCACGTAGAAATGCACGCCGTTCGGGCTGGTGACCCAGCCCAGGAAGATGTCGCTCGTCGGCTGCATCAGCCGCTGGCCCATCACCACGCGCTGGCCGTGGTGCGGATAGGCGCTGGCGCCCGCGAAGGGCTCCAGGACGGAGGCGGCCGCTTCCTTGAACTGCAGGAAGAGCGGTTCGTTGGAGGTGGACATCATCAGCAGGATCCAGCAGCGCCGGCCGACGCTGCCGATGCCCACCACCTTGATGGCCGCATCCACGGGCTTGAAGCGGTCCAGCAGCACCCTGCGATCCTCTGCCAGCGTCTCGCGGTACTCGGCCAGCAGCGTGTCGACGACGCCCTTGAAGGTCGGTGCGCGCGCCAGCTCGGGATGGAAGATCAGCGGCGGCGCGTCGCGGATGCCGGGCTGCCCACCCACCACCTGCCCGAGCTTCGGGAAGTCCATCTCGGACCCTGAGCGGTCGAGCGCCTTCTCGATCCTGTCGCTGACCATCTTCCGCCGGTTCTTCGGCAGGCCCTCGATCACGTCCTCGGCGGTCAGGCGTGAGTACCAGACCTCGGTCGGGTGCATCTCGGCGAATTCGCGCAGCCGCTTGCGGTAGCTCCGCGCGGCGGCCTCCGCGGCATCGCGCCCCCTGGCGTCGGACAGGCCGAGCGAGCGCGCGGCCAGCACGAAGGAGGCGGCCAGGCGCTTCACGTCCCATTCGAATGGCGCCGGCAGGGTCTCGTCGAAATCATTGATGTCGAAGATCACGCTGCGCTCGGGCGTGGCGAAGCCGCCGAAATTCATCATGTGGCAGTCGCCGCAGGCCTGCACGCGCAACCCCGGGCTCGGTGTCCGCGCCAGGTCGGCCGCCATCAGCCCGGCCGAGCCGCGGTAGAAGGCGAAGGGCGAGGCGAGCATCCGGCCCCAGCGGATCGGCACCAGTTCCGGCAGGCGCTCGGCGTCGGAAGCCTGCAGGAAGGCGATGGGATCGACGCGGTCGGCGGGCTTCTTGCATGCCGCGTGGGCATCGCGCGGTACGCTGTCGCGCAGCGCCTTGCCCACGGCTTCGTGCTCGGCATGGGATCGGTGCGGCCGCGGGGCGCCTTGCGATGGAGCCTCGGCCGACGGCGAAGCCGGCGCGGCAGCACGCTTCAGGCGCGCCGCACGGTTCGATGTCCTGGCCTCAGGCATGGCACGCCTCTCGCTGCGCGGTGGGTCACACTCGCCCCAGCATCAGAAGGCAGATTGCCTCAGGCAGCCTTGATGTGCCGCAAGCGCCGGCGTCACCCGCCCCCATGCGTCGGATCGTCGCAGTGCCCGTGCCCGAAATCGGCCAGGGTCTCGATGATCCGGCATTCGCCGACCACCCCGCCCGCGCAGCTCGTCGCCATCCGGTCGAGTTCCGCCCGCAGGGCCGTCAGCCGCCGCAGCCGCGCATCGATCTCGCGGATCTGGGCCGTTGCCAGCGCGTGTGCCGCGCCGCAATCGGCGTCGGGATGATCGGCCAGGTCGAGCAGCGCCCGGATCGCCTCGCTCTCGAAGCCGAGTTCACGCGCGTGGCGGATGAAGCCGAGGCGGCGGAGATGCGCGTCGCCATAGGCGCGGTGCCCGCCCCCCGTGCGCGCGGGCGGCGGCAGCCAGCCTTCCTGCTCGTACCAGCGGATCGTCGTCGGCTTGACGCCGGTGGCGCGCGCCAGGTCGCCGATCGAGAGATGCGCACTCATCGCCCGCCATCCTCCCGTTCGGCCAGGAAGCGCGCGAAGGCGGCCAGCGCCTTCTCGCTCGCATGGTGCTCGAGGCCCTCGGCATCCGTCTCGGCCGTCTCGGGATCGAGGCCGACGGCGATCAGGAAGCGCACGACCAGCTCGTGCCGCGCCTTGGCGGTCCGCGCCATCTCCTGGCCGGAGGGCGTCAGGAACAGGCCCCGGTAAGGCTTGGTCTCGACGAGCCCGTCGCGTTGGAGACGGCCGACGGTCGCGGTGACGGTCGCCTGCGACACGCCCATGCGCCGCGCGAGATCCACGGCGCGCGCCTCGCCCTCCTCGCGGAGCAGGTCGGCGATCAGCTCGACATAGTCCTCCGCCGTCGCCGTCCGGTCGGCCTCGCGCTGCCTTGCGAAGCGCGCGGCGTGGTGGTCGGCGGGCGGCAGGGGGCGCTTGGCCATGGTGCGCTGCATGGGGCTGATGTGGGCACTCCGCTGAAGGGGCTTGATAGCGGCAAGATGATAACTTAGCCTAGGCTTAGTTTCGGAGGCAGTGCATGAACCCGCCCTCGGACAGGTCTGCCACGCCACATGCAGGCCCGCCGAGCCTGCCGGAGGTCCACCGCAGCGTCGCCGTCCCGAATGCCGGCGGGTTCCTGCGCAAGCTCTTCGCCTTCATGGGGCCGGGCTACCTCGTGGCGGTCGGCTACATGGATCCGGGCAATTGGGCGACCGCTTTGGCCGGCGGCTCTGCCTTCGGCTACACGCTGCTCGCCGTCGCGCTGGCCTCCTCGCTGATGGCGATCCTGCTGCAGGCCCTCTGCGCGCGCATCGGCATCGCCACCGGGCGTGACCTGGCGCAGCTCTGCCGCGAGCGCTTCCCCAAGCCGGTCTCCTATCCGCTCTGGCTCTTCGCCGAGGTGGCGATCTGCGCAACCGACCTCGCCGAGCTGATCGGCACGGCGATCGCGCTGGAGCTGCTGTTCGGCATCCCGCTGATCTACGGCGTGATGCTGACCGCGCTCGACGCCTTCCTCATCCTCTGGCTGCAGAACAAGGGCGTCCGCTGGCTCGAGGCGCTGATCTTCGGCTTCATCGTCCTGATCTTCGGCTGCTTCGCGATCCAGATCGTCCTCTCCGACCCGGTGTGGGGCGAGGTGCTGCGCGGATACGTCCCTTCCGCCTCGATCGTGACGAACGAGACGCAGCTCTACATCGCCATGGGCATCCTCGGCGCGACCGTGATGCCGCACAACCTCTACCTGCACACGGCCGTCGTGCAGTCCCGCGCCTGGCGGCAGGACCTGGACGGCAAGCGGGAGGCAATCCGCTTCGCCAGCATCGACAGCACCATCGCCCTTTCGTTCGCGCTGCTGATCAACTCGGCCATCCTGATCACCGCGGCGGCGACCTTCCACACCACAGGGAACACCGAGGTCGCCGAGATCGGGGAGGCCTACCAGCTGATGACGCCGCTGCTCGGCAGCGGTCTGGCGGCAACGCTGTTCGCCGTCGCGCTGCTGTTCTGCGGGATCAACGCCACCGTCACGGCGACGCTCTCGGGCCAGGTGGTGATGGAGGGCTTCCTGCGCTTCCGCATGCCGCCGGTGCTCCGGCGGCTCGTCACCCGGCTGATCGCGATCGTGCCCGCGGTGGTGGTCACCTGGATGTACGGCGCTTCCGGCACGGCGCATCTGCTGATCCTGTCGCAGGTGATCCTCTCGATGCAGCTGCCCTTCGCGGTGATTCCGCTGATGATGTTCGCTTCCGACAAGGCGAGGCTCGGCGCGCTCGCGGCGCCGCGCTGGCAGGTGGTGACGGGATGGGCGATCGCGGTCGTCATCGTCGTGCTGAACGTGAAGGTCCTGGTGGACGCCGTCCCGGGAGGGTGAGGGGATCGCCCCGACCGTAAGGACGGGCGCGCGGAACAGGCCCGCGCGGCAACCGCCGCTCCCGGGGGACGTTCGACGCCGCGAGGAGGGCACGGCGTCGTGCATGCGCATCTCCTCGCCGAGACCCTGGTCGAGCGGATTCAGGGCGGCGGCGGCGAAGGCGGCCGGACGGGCATCTGGATGATCTACGTCGCGGTGGCGGTGGACCTCACCAGCGACGGGCTGATGCTCGGCACCGGTGCGGCGGTGTCCGCCGGGCTCGGCCTCGTGCTGGCGGCCGGGCAGGTGCTGGCCGACCTGCCGGAGGGCTACGCGGCCGTTCCGTCACCGGGCGTCGCAGGGCGCGTGAACTCCTCCTCATCTTGCGTGGTTGGAGCTTGAACCTCCAGCCACTGGAGATCCCATAACCCGACCTCGGCTGCGGAGTTCGTGGGGTGGACAGAACGGAACGCCTGGCCTGGCGCATCGAGGGCATGGACTGCGCCTCCTGCGTGGCCAAGGTGACGAAGGCGGTGGAGCGGCTGCCCGGCGTCTCGGAGGTCGAGGTCAACCAGATGGCCGAGCGCCTGACGGTATCCCTGGCACCCGGCGTCAGCACGCCCGAGCAGGTCGTGAGCCAGGTGGAGGTGCTGGGCTACCGTGCGCGGCCGCTTCCCACGCCAGCGGCGCGCGAGCCGCTTCGCGCGGCGGGACATACCGCTCACGTCCATGGCCCTGGCTGCGACGACCACGACCACGACCACGACCACGACCACGGCCGCGGCCACGGCGGCGGCGCGGGGCAGGGGGGCGCCTTCGGGCATGCTCATCCGCATGACGATCCCGCCGATGCCGGCAAGCCGTGGTGGCGTACCGGCAAGGCGTTGCTGGTCTGGATCCTCGGCGGCCTCGTGCTCGGCGCCTATGCGGCGTCGCTCGCCCTGCCGGAGCGGCTGACCTACCCGCTCTTCCTTGTCGCGACCGCCCTGGCGCTGGTGCCCTTCGGGCGTCGCGCCATCGCACTGGCCCGCGCCGGCAGCCCCTTCTCCATCGAGACGCTGATGGTCACCGCCGCCATCGGCGCCGCGGTGATCGGCGCGGCGGAGGAGGCGGCCATCGTCGTCCTGCTCTTCGCGCTGGGCGAGTTGCTGGAGAATGTCGCCGCCGGCCGCGCCCGGGCGGGCATCCGGGCGCTCGCCTCGCTGATGCCGCGGGTCGCCCTGCGGCTGCGCCCCGACGGCAGCAGGGAGCAGGTTCCGGCCGAGAGCCTGGACGTGGACGACGTCGTGCTGGTGCGCCCCGGCGACCGCGTGCCCTGCGACGGCGCGATCGAGGAGGGCGTCTCCGCCGTCGACGAGAGCCCGGTGACGGGCGAATCCGTGCCCGTCGCGCGCGGACCCGGCGACCATGTCGTCGCGGGCTCGATCAACGCGGACGGCACGCTGCGCGTGCGCGTGCTCCGCGCCGCGGCCGACAACACCATCGCGCGCATCATCCGCATGGTGGAGGACGCCACCGCCTCCCGCGCGCCAACGCAGCGCTTCATCGAGCGCTTCGCGGCCTGGTGGACGCCGGGTGCGATGGCGGTGTCGGCGCTGGTCATCCTGGTCACGCCCTTCGCCTTCGGCTGGGACTGGTGGACGAGCCTCTATCGCGGGCTGGCGGTCCTGCTGATCGCCTGCCCCTGCGCGCTGGTGATCTCGGTGCCGGCCGCCATGGCCTCGGGCCTCTCGGCCGGCGCGCGGCGGGGGCTGCTGATCAAGGGCGGCGCCGCGCTGGAGGCGATCGGCACGGCGCGCACCGTCGCCTTCGACAAGACCGGCACCCTCACGGAGGGCCGGCCGCGCGTGACCGACCTGCTGCCTGCCGATGGCCGCTCCGCCGAGGACCTGCTCGCCCACGCCGCGGCGGTTGAGGCGGGCTCCGCCCACCCTTTGGCGAAAGCCGTGCTGGCGGAGGCGGAGGCGCGCGGCGTCGCGGCCCTGCCCGCACAGGGCCAGGCCGCCGTGCCGGGCAAGGCGGTGCTCGCCACCGTCGCCGGGCGGCGCGTCAGCGTCGGCAGTCCGCGCCATGCCGCGGAGGCCGGCGCCGCACTCGGCGCGTTTGCGGGCGAACTCCTGCGGCTGGAAGGCGAGGGAAAGACCGTCGCGGTCGTGCTCGTCGATGGCGGGCCGCTCGGGATGATCGCCTTCCGCGACGAGCCGCGCGCCGACGCCTCGGCCGGCGTACAGGCGCTGGGCGCTCTCGGCATCCGCCCGGTGATGCTGACCGGCGACAATCGCCGCACCGGGGAGGCGATCGCCGCCTCGCTCGGGCTGGATGCGAAGGCGGAACTGCTGCCCGACGACAAGCTGCGCGAGATCGCGCGGCTGAGGGAGGACGGCGCGGTGGTGATGGTCGGCGACGGCATCAACGACGCGCCGGCGCTGGCCGCCGCCTCGGTCGGCGTCGCCATGGGCGGCGGCACCGATGTCGCGCTGGAGACGGCCGGCGCGGCGGTGCTGCAGGACCGCGTGACGGGCGTGGCGGAACTCGTCGCCCTGTCGCGCGCGACGATGGCGAATGTGAAGGCCAATGTCGCCATCGCCATCGGGCTGAAGGGCGTGTTCCTGGTGACGACGATGGCGGGCATCACCGGCCTCTGGCCCGCGATCATGGCCGATACCGGCGCGACGGTGCTGGTCACGCTGAACGCGCTGCGGCTGCTGGGCTGGAAGCCTGCCCTGGCCGGCGCGCGCGGCTGACGGCTGAAGACGGAAGGACGAAGACGCGATGGATACGTCAGGGGCGGTGCTCGCCTCGGTGCTGGTGACGGGGCTCGTCGTCGCCTTTCTGCATGCGGCGATTCCGACGCATTGGCTCCCCTTCGTGCTGGCGGCGCGCGGCCAGGGCTGGAGCCGTACGCGAACGCTCGGTGTGGTCGGCTTCGCCGGCGCCGGCCATGTGCTGCTGACCACGCTGCTCGGGGCGCTCCTGGTCTTCGCGGGGATGCAGGTGGAGGGATGGATCGGCAGCCTCTTCGCCTGGATCGCGGGCGGCGCGCTGATCCTGATCGGACTTTTCTATCTGTGGCGGCAACGGCGCGGCGGTGGGCACGGGCATGTGCACCTGTTCGGCGGGCACGCGCATGATCACGACCATGATCACGACCACCATGGCCACCGTCACGACCATGCCCATCATCACGACCACGACCACGACCACGACCACGACCACGGGCACGATCACGGCCATCGCCACGATCACGCGCCCCGTGCCGCTCGCGCCGCGCAAGGTGCGGCTGCGGCTGGCGCGCCGGCGCGCCGGTCCGATATCGCCGTCATCCTCGGCCTCTTCGCGCTGCTGACCTTCTCGCCCTGCGAGGGCTTCCTGCCGGTGTACGGCGCCGGCATCGTGTTCGGATGGTGGGGCTTCCTGCTGCTGTCGGGCGCGCTGGCGCTGGCCACCGTCGCGGCGATGGTGCTGTTCACCTGGCTGACCCTGCTCGGCATCGAGCGGCTCAACCTCGGTCGCATCGAGCAATACGAGGCCGGGATCTATGGCGCGCTCTTCATCGGTCTCGGCCTGCTGATCATCGTCACCGAGGCATGATCCGCGGCGATGCGCTTGCCAGATGCCCTTGCAGATCCGCCTGGGCGCCGGGGTCTGCCTTGCGCCTCGGCTTCAATACCGGCGCCCATGTCGCGACAATGCTCGGCCTCGGCTCCCTGCTCCTCGCCGGCCTGAGCCCGGCGCGCGAGTCCACGCCGGCCCATGACAAGACCGGGAGAACGACATGAGCACGATGGTGACCCGCCGCGCGGGGCTGATCGGCTTCGGGACCGTCATTCCCTTGCCTGCGCTTGCCCAGCCGGCGCAGCCGCCGTTCCGGGTCACGCCCCCGGGCGATGCCACGCCCCGGCCGACCCCCGCGGAGCGCTTCATCGGCCGCGACGACGCGCCTGGCCGGAGCGCTTCGAGGCGCTGATCACGACCTTCTACGTCAACAAGGAAAGCTGGGCGCACAGGCAGGATCCGCGCACCTGGCTGCGGCGCACCGCGCAACGTGCCGGGCTTTCGTCGGAGCGGCTGCAAGCCTGTTGGAGCGACCGCGCGTTCCTCGATCCCCTCTTCGCCAGTCGCCTGCAAGGCGAGCGCGAGTTCGGCGTGACCGCGACGCCCTCCTTCATCATCGGCGGCACCCTCAATCCGGGCGTGCTGACCTTCGAGCGCTTCTCCGACCTCGTGCGGCCTCTTCTGCCGGCCGGCTCGGCGCCGCGAGGCTGAGCGCGGGGTTGAGCTTCCGGGCGGACCGGGGCATGCCGCGCTCCATGCGATCCCTCCCGACCCTTGGCGGCGCCACGCTGGCGCTGGCCGCCGGCATGTCCCTCGGCCATCCCGCGGCGGCCGCGCCCTGCCCGACGGTGATGCCGGTCGCGGGCGAGAAATCCTCGCCCTTCGGCGCCGCGCGGGGCGGGCGCGGCCATGGCGGAACCGACATCAGGGCGCCGATCGGCTCCGTCGTGCTGGCGGCCGCCGGCGGCGTGGTCACCTTCCTCGGTCGCTTCCACGACTACGGCCTGATGGTCGAGATCATGCATTCCGACGGCAGCCGCGCGCGCTACGCCCACCTGGCGCGCTTCGCCCCGGGCCTCTCGGCCGGCGATGCCATACGCGCGGGGCAGGACATCGGCATCCTCGGCCGGACCGGGCGGACGACCGGGCCGAACCTGCATGTCGAGCTGCGCCGCGAGGGCAGGCCGGTGGACCCATGGCCCTGGCTCACCCGCGCCGCCTGCACGGAATACCAGGAGGTCGCCGAAGCCCCGGACACCCCGTCACGATGAGGTCCATCGCCCTCTTTGCCGCCGCCGCCGTGGCCGAGATCGCGGGCTGCTACGCCTTTTGGGCCTGGCTCCGGCTCGGCAAGCCGGCGGTCTGGGCGGCGGCGGGCGTTCTCTCCCTCATCGCCTTCGCCTGGCTGCTGACCCTGGTCGAGGTGGAGCATGCGGGCCGCGCCTACGCGGTCTACGGCGGCATCTACATCGTCGCGACGCTCGTCTGGCTGCGCGCCGTCGAGGGCTTCGCGCCCGACCGCTGGGACGTGATCGGCGGCGCCGTCGCCCTGTGCGGCGCGGCGATCATCCTCTGGGGACCACGGGGCGCGTGAGGATGGCGTGGCGCGCTTTGCGCGGGCCCATCTCCGCCCGCGGCGGCGCGGCGCTCAGCGGCCGGGGAACGCGTGCAGTTCGTCCGTCATCGGCGCGTGCGCATGCCGGAAGCGTCCGTCCGGCAGCGGATCCGCGCCGACCAGATGCGGGTGATCCGCGGCGAGTCCGTGGTGCTCGTGCGGGACGGGGCGCTCGCTGGCAGCCGGCCAGAGGGCCGCGGCCAGCGCCGTGCCCGCCGCAGCCAGCACCGCCATGGCGATGAACGTCGCCCCAAGACCCGCGGAGGAACCGAGCCAGCCTGCCAACGGATAGGTCAGCAGCCAGCACGCATGGCTCAGCGCGAACTGCGCGGCGAAGAGTGCCGGGCGGTCGCCTGCCGGTGCCGAGCGGCGCAGCAGCCGCCCCGATGGCGTCAGCACCAGCCCGTTGCCGAGGCCCAGCATCGCCCATAGCGGCAGCACGAGCGACCAGTCCCGGATCGCCGCGGGCCCGGCCAGCATGCCCGCGGCCAGCAGCCCCGCGCCGGCCAGCATCACCGGCCGGTCGCCGAGCCGGTCGAGCACGCGCGGCAGGGCCAGCGCTGCCGTCATCGAGCCGAGGCCATAGGCCGCAAGCGTCCAGGCCAGTTCGCCGCTGCCAAGCCCAAGCCCGGACTTCACCACCACCACGGTGTTGACGATCACCATCGCACCCGCCGCCGCCACCGCGAGGTTCAGCGCGAGCAAGCCGCGCAGCCGCGGCGTCGCGAGATAGAGGCGCGCACCCCGCGTGGTGCGCCCCCAGGCGCCTTCCGCGGTCGTAGGTGGCCGCGGCGAGGGCAGCAGCACCGAGACGACCAGCGCCGCCGAGGCCAGGAAGCCGAGCGTCGTGCCGGCGAACAGCCAGTGGAAGCCGATCACCGAGAGCAGCGCCGCGGCCAGCATCGGGCTCAGCAGCGATTCCATGTCATAGGCGAGGCGCGAGAGCGACAGCGCCCGCGTGTACTCCGCCTCGTCCGGCAGCACGTCGGGGATCGTCGCCTGGAAGGTCGGCGTGAAGGCGGCGGAGCAGGATTGCAGCAACGCGATCAGGACATAGACCTGCCAGATCTCGGTGACGAAGGGGAGCGCCAGCGCGACCGCCGCGCGGACAAGGTCGAGTGCGACGAGCAGGCTGCGCCGCGGCACCAGATGGACGAAGGCGCCGGCCACGGGCGCGATGCCGACATAGGCGACCATCTTGATCGCCAGCGCCGTGCCCAGCACCGCGCCGGCATCCGCGCCGGCCAGTTCGAAGGCGAGCAGCCCGAGCGCCACGGTCATCAGCCCGGTGCCGACCAGCGAGAGGATCTGCGCGGCGAAGAGATGCCGGTAGGTGCGGTCGGCGAGCGGAGAGAGCATCAGAGGTACTTGGTGATCTGCTTGAACTCCTCCATCGAGGCACGGCGCTTTGCCGCCGTCTGATCCGCCGCGTCGTCGAGGCAGTGGTCGATGTGGTCGCGGATCAGCACCCGCTTCGCCTCGCTCACCGCGCGCTCGATGGCATGCAGCTGCTGCGCGAGATCGAGGCAGGGGCGGCCCTCCTCGATCATGGCGACGACGCTGCGCAGATGCCCCTCGACCCGGCGCAGGCGTTTCGCCACCGCGGGATGCGAGCCATGCAGATGCTTCGTCATGGGCTTGATCCTATCCCCCAGGGGAGGATAGGGGCAAGCCGGAAAGACCGCCGGCAGGGCGGCGATTCGCCGGGATGATGATCTTGCACCACGTGACGCCACGGCCGCGCGGCCGATCTTGCCTGCTCCTGCTGCTTGCCGCCGCGCTCGTGATGCTGCCGGCCGGGGCCTTCGCCCATGCCGTCGCGGAAGGCGACGCCGGCTACATCCAGGAAGTCTCGGGCGCGCACCTGCTGCCCTTCGCCTATCTCGGCGCGAAGCACATGGTCACCGGCTACGACCACCTGCTGTTCCTGCTGGGCGTGGTGTTCTTCCTCTACCGGCTGCGTGATGTCGGACTCTATGTCACGCTCTTCGCGGTCGGGCATTCGGTCACGCTGCTGCTCGGCGTGCTGCTCGACATCGGCGTCAGCGCCTACATCGTCGATGCGATCATCGGGCTGTCGGTGGTCTACAAGGCGCTCGACAACCTTGGCGCCTACCGCCGCTGGTTCGGGGTCCAGCCGGACACGCGGGCCGCGACCTTCATCTTCGGGCTGTTCCACGGCTTCGGCCTCGCCACGAAGATCCAGGATTTCGACATCGCGCCCGAAGGGCTCGTCGCGAACCTCATCGCCTTCAACGTGGGTGTCGAGATCGGTCAGATCCTGGCGCTCTCGGCCATCCTGGTCGCGATGGGCTGGTGGCGGCGCAGCGCCTCCTTCGCCCGGCACGCCTATGCGGCGAATGTCTGGATGATGGGGGCGGGCTTCCTGCTCACCTTCTGGCAGCTCGCCGGCTTCTTCCTCGCCTGACCGAACGGATCGCACGCCATGTTCAACGCACCCCTGCCGCGGGTCGAGGACCTGCCTTCCTCCGCCCAGCTGCTCCGCTCCACGCTGGTCTCGGCCGCCATTGCGGGCGGGCTGCTCGTCACCGTGCTGCTGCCGGCCGAGTATGCTGTGGACCCGGCCCGCATCGGCCGCGTGCTCGGCCTGACGCAGATGGGCGAGATCAAGCGCCAGCTCGCCGAGGAAGCGGCCGCCGACCAGGCGCGCGGCGCGAGCCTCGCCGCCATCGAGCAGCGCATGGCTGCGGTGGAGGAGCAGATGGGCCGGCTCGAGCCCCTCGTCGCACTGGCGCAGGGGATACCGTCGCCACCCCCCGCCAGCCGGCCCGTGGCTGCCGCGCCGGCTCCCGTGCCCTCCGCCCCGGCTGGCGCCGGCCGCAGCGACGAGACGGTGCTGACGCTGCGCCCCGACCAGGGGATCGAGATCAAGCTGCGCATGCGCCGCGGGGCGGAGGCACGCTTCGCCTGGCGGGTGAATGCGGGGCATGTCAATTTCGACACCCATGGCGAGCCGCCTAACGCCGCACGCGGCTTCTACCACGGCTACGGCACCGGCCGGTCCGTGACACAGGATGAAGGCCGGATCGTCGCCGCCTTCGACGGCACGCATGGCTGGTTCTTCCGCAACCGCTCCGGCCGCACCGTCACGATCACGCTGCGCACGGAGGGCGACTACGACACGATCATCCGCCCGAACGGATGACGGCGCGACGATGCGTCCGACCACCCGCGCAGGGCGCGCACGAGAACGTGCTGAGAAACAGCTTGCACTCGTGGGGCGGGTCAGCCACTTTGCGGGGGTCAACCTCGTTTGGTTCGGCCTGGTCCCTTGCTCTTCACTGAGCGCCGAGCCTGGTGTCCGCTTCCCCTCGACGCTTGATCCGACGCGCGACGTTCGCGCGGCGGCTCTTTATCATGAACGGAACACCATAATGTCCATCGGCACCGTGAAGTGGTTCAACGCGACCAAGGGCTATGGCTTCATCCAGCCGGATGACGGCTCGAAGGACGTCTTCCTGCACATTTCGGACGTCCAGCGCTCTGGCCTGCAGGATGTGCGCGAGGGCGACAAGCTCGAGTTCGACGTCCAGCAGGGCCAGCAGGGCAAGACCTCGGCCTGCAACCTGCGGATGGCCTGAGCCGACGCGAACCGGGGCTGCTTCGGCAGCCCCACCCGTGCCTTGCCGGCGCATCTCTGCCGGACCGTTGCCAGTTCAGCCGATACCGGCAGACTGACTTGTTTTTGTCCGGGCCGTCTTGCTCGGCCGGACCTTGACCCGCCATCGGCGCCCCGTTCCCGTTCGGAGCCGCTTGGGACGCCCGATCGGCACTTTGGAAAATCGCATGCACGTTTCTTTGGCGCAGGCCGCGATCGCGCCTGGCCGTACAACTCTTGTCACCACCTCGCATCAGACCGCCGAGACGTCCTGGCGGGCCGAGCCCGGCACGCTGACAGCCGAGGAGATCCGCAACATCGTCATCGAGATTCTGGGCTGACCGATCCACGGCGCTGCGACGCTGTTCGCGGGGCCGTCTTTCCCAGAAGAGGAGTCATCATGGTGCAGCACAGCTTTTCGGTCGGACAGAGTGTCGAACTCGTCCCGGGCCGGCTGGACGGCAACATTCCCCGAGGAGCCTACACGGTGCAGCGACTGCTTCCGAACGACGGAGCGGACCGCGAGTATCGCGTCAGGAACGTACGCGACGGCCACGAGCGCGTGGTGCGTGAGAGCCAGCTGCGATCTGGTCCGAACCAGCTGTTCGGCTGAGCTGACGCCGGCTGCGGCGCGCGAACGACCGTCGGACCTCATCGCTTCGCCTCACCTCGTCCAGAGAGGGATCTCGATTGCAACAGCAGAGCAAGACCACCAACAGAGCGCCCGACGGAACGCCCGCCATCCCGGAGGAGGAGGTCGCCTACCTCGCCAAGCGCCACCGGATCTCACCGGCGATCGTGCGGGAAATCGTGCGGCGTATCGGCTCGGGGGAGCGCAGCGCGGTGGAGCGGGAGATCCGCAAAGGCATGATGCGGCGGTGAACCGGATGCCGCTTCGGGCCGCGCCGCAACGCTGATCGTCCTTGCTGCGGATCTGCCCGAAGACCCGCACGGGGTCATGGGCGAGAGCGTCCCGACGGCTGCCCGCGGTTCGGCTCCTCCTCGGCAACCTCGGGGCAGTGGGTGACTTGCCCGCCCCTGGCATGGAACTCAGCCACCAGCCGCGCCGCCTCGGCTTCGGAGGGTTGCCCACCGGCAGCCCGGGCGCGGGCGATCTGCGCGGCAACCGCTTGTGCCTGGCGGAAGCGCTCGCGGTAGACATCGGCCCTCGTGGGAGCGGCCGGCTGCTCATTGTCTGACGTCGCGGCGGGGGCCGTCTGCTTGCGGTCGCTTTGCATCGGCAGGCCCTACCAGAGGGCAGTTGGCCTTGGCCAGCCGCAGGCTCGTCACCTGACCGTCAGCGATCGCCGTTCCGACCCGCAGGCGGGCTGCGCCCGCGACGTCGCGCAAGCCCTGCCGGATCTGTCGTCCCGGCAGACAGCTTGCGAAGCTTTCCGGCTAGGAGCGCTGCATCTATCATCCATCCGGGCGCGAGGGAGGAGATCGGTTGCCTTGAGTCGAGATGGTGGACGGGTCCGCAAGTCCCGTGGAAGAGGCCGGTCCGAGGACGAGACGTTCGGCGATGGCGGTTGGTCGCCTCCGCCCGACTTTGGCCGCCCGGCAGCGCGGCCTCCGGTGCCCGGCTTCGGTCAGGAAAGCCAGGCGACCGTGAAGTGGTTCAATGCGGAGAAGGGCTTCGGCTTCGTCGAAATCGCTGAAGGCGGCGGCGATGCTTTCGTTCACGCAAGCGTCCTGGAACGGGCCGGTGCCAAGTTGGTCGAGCCGGGCGCGATCCTGCGGGTCCGCACGGGACCAGGCCAGAAGGGATTGCAGGTCACGGAGGTGCTGGACATTTCCGCCGGGGAATCGCCGCCGGCAGAGCGGCCCCGAACCCGCTCCCGGGACTCTTACGCGGCGGCGCCCGCCTACGGTGAGGGCGAGGAGGTGCAGGGCACCGTGAAGTGGTACGATCCGGGGAAGGGCTTCGGCTTCGTGGCGCCGGCAGACGGCGGCAAGGACGTGTTCGTGCATGCCACGGCTCTTGAACGCAGCGGCGTCCGAACGCTCACGGACGGACAGGCTGTTCGGATGCGGGTTGTGCAGGGGCGGAAGGGACCGGAAGTCTCGACGATCTCCACCGATTAGCGGGACAGGATAGGCCTCCATTTGCCGCGGCCGCCCGCGCTTCCGCGGGCCGTACGCTCACCTCGTCGACAGGGATCAATGATGCGAAAGCCGAACTACAACATGGAGCGGAAGGACCGCGAGCGAGCCAAGCAGGCGAAGGCCGCGGCCAAGGCGGAGAAGCGTGCGGCGAAGGGCGCAGAGGATCGCGCGCCGGACGCTTCCATGCCGCAGGACGACATCCGGGCCGACAAGGTCGAAGGCGGAAAGCAGGAGAGCTGAGCGCCGTGCCTGTCGCAGAGCGCGCCCGATCCGCGGCGTGAAACAGCGAGGGCCTGCTGAAGCTCGAGCGGGCCGATGATCCTGGGGGAGTGGCGGCGTGGATAAGGATGCCCTGGCCAGCTGGGCGCTGACAAACGGGTGGCGGCTGATCGCGGGCCACCCGAGCCTCACGAAGCCCTCCGCGCCGAACGAAGCCATCGTCCGGCTCGTGCTCAAGGCGACGGTTGCGAATGTGGAGGCGAAGAAGCCCGCAGGGAAATGGGAGAAGGTTGCGGGCGCACCCTACGCGCAGATCGAGTCCGATCCAGATGGCGGGTTGCCGCGCGGCCTTGGCCTGGAAGCCATACCCAGCATCGGCATGCTGATGCAGGAGAACAAGGACCGCATGGTCTTTGCCCGCATGACCGCGCCAGCAAGGCCCTAGCTAGCGATCACCCTGTTTGCGCGTGCTTTGCGTGGTCTTGCTGACGCCGCCCTGTTTCGGGGTGACGTTGTGCTTTCCACCCGCGCGGGAATCCTTCGGGTTGGATTTGCCACCTGCTGCGTTCTGGCCTCCCTGAGGGGCGCGGCCCGCCGGCGGAAGTGGCGGTAGGTTTGCCATCGGTTCTCGGTGTCCTTTCTGCGACAGGATCGGCGTCGCGTGCCTGGGCTGGGACGTCGCATTGGGAAGCTGGTCGTCCGTGCCAGCATCATCCATGGGCGCGATCCGGGTCAGGCACAAGCGATCCTCGCTGCCTTTCCAACCTGCAGACGGTGATCGGGTGCCGGCGTCCAGCGCCGAAGGACGTCAAGCGTCCGCCGAGGCATGTCGCAGCCTCGGCGCGCCGGTGCGCAGGTCCGACTCTCCCGCGTTCGCGATCTCGGGACATGCGGCGGCTGGATCGAAAAGCCGGATTATGTCGTCCGCCAGCGCGGCGTAACTCACGGGCTCGCTTTCGGGATCTCGCCGATACACCCGGACGGCATGGGCCTTCGCCAGCAGCCCCAATGCAGTCGCGGGCGTCGAGGAAAGAATCTCGGCAAGCATGCTCCTGTGTGCCGGTTCACCCCGGCAGAGTTCGCTGTAGCCGCCATCGACTGCAGCGCACCACGGCATGCTGTCGAGGCGCGCGCCCTCGATGGAGCGGGCCTGAGCGGAAGCGATGAAGGCGGCGCAGAGGCTGAGCAATCGAGCATCAGCAGCAGGTGTTTGGTCTGGCGCGGCCTGGGCAAAGGAATGCGGTTGAACCCCAAAGGTCATGCAGAAAGTTCTCCGGCCGCGGAAACAGCGGGTTGAGCCGGCGTGGGGAGCACCGATGACGTATTGTATGAACCCTTCGGCCCGCGCGGCAACCCTTCCCTTGTTGCTCTCTGCGGGTCCGCCGGCTGTCGATATGCAGTGGAGCCGCGCCGTTGCTTGGGCTGGAGAACAGCGGAGAGCGGCAGCTTGCGCGGGAGCAAGCACGTTGCAGCAGGCGTCCAGCGAGCCTCCGTGATGCTCACGCGCTCAGGATGCCACGTGCTAGGCTGCGCGGCGCCTGAAGACGCGCCGCGACCTGGGTTGGGGGAAGAACGGGTCACCGGTGCGGCCTGCACGTTCTGCTCTTCGGGCGACAGGGAGGCTCCATGACGCTGCGGCTCGTGGCTTCTGGCGATGGCGACGCGCTCGCACTGCGCGATCACCTCGTGCCCCTTATCCGCACGCGAGGGGCCATCGAGATCCAGCGTGACGCCGTTCGCGTCGTCACGTGGCGCCCGGGCGATTGGGGCTTCGAACACTGGACGCCTTTCAACGACCTCCAGCCGGGCGAGGCCTCCTCTCCCGGCTACCGCCAAGCGCTGAAGCGGCAGCACACCGAGCCGGACCTGCCCTACGGCCTCGACGTGTGGCTGTCCGGAACCCGGGTGCTGAGCGTGTTGTGGGCCGATGACGGCAGCTTCCACGTCGCTGCCTTTTCCCGAGGACCCTGGGAGGACGACGCGCTGGCTCTCTGAGGGCGGCCCGCCGGCCGCAGGCGCTACGTCGCCGTGCTTCGCTCTGACTCCCAGCCCAGGCTCTGCCCATTCCGGGACGGCGATGGGCGATTGGATGCTCGCGGCCATGTGCCACCGAGAGTCGCGGGCTGACGCTGGTGCTCGATGGCCGCCGGTGGTGTGTTGCCCTCCAGGCGCGCGGAGCAGCCACGGTCCATGGCATGAAGCACCCTCGCTTTCTTTCCTCTCATCGCCTGATGTTCGGCTTGGCCACGGCCCAGGGCGCCGTCTTCCTCCTCGCCTGGGTCCTCTTCGGCGTGCCGCTCTCGGACGGCGCAGCCTGGCACGCGCATGAGATGATCTTCGGCCAGGCAATTGCCGTGATCGGCGGCTATCTCCTCAGCAGCGTCGGCATGCGGCTGTTGGCTGCGGGCGCCCTCGCCTGGCTCGCGGCGCGCGCGGCCATCCTCGTGCCCGGAGTAGCCGACGAGCTCCGCGCCGCGCTGTCTGTCGCCGCAACGGCCACGATCGTGCTGCCTGCCGCGCGCGCCTTCCTGCGCGGCGTGAAGCGGCCGGGCAATGTGGTCTTCCCCGTGCTGCTCGGCGGCTTCGTCGCCGCCGATGCCTTGTTCCTGCTGGGCCAGTTCCACTCCTGGGATCGGATGACGGAAGCGGGCGTCTGGCTCGGCCTCGGCCTGGTGGTGCTGTTGATCGCCGCGATGGGCGGGCGGCTGCTGAGCGCCGCCGCGTCCGGGGCGGCGCAGCGCGGCGGGGGAGGGCGCATCCCGCCGCGGCCGGGCCTGGAAGCGGCCCTGCTGGGCCTGCTCGCCGCGGGCTTCGTCGCGGAGGCCGCTGCAGATGCGGCGTTGGTCGGCGCGACGCTGTTCGCGGCAGGCGGCGTGCTGCTCGGCTACAGGGTGGCGTTGTGGATCCCGGGATTGCGTCGCAGCGGTGGTGATGTCCTCGCGCTGGCGGCCGGGCAGCTCTGGCTCGGGCTGGGCTTTGTGGCGTGGTGGATGGCAGCGGCCGGCCTCATTCCGCTTCCCGGGCTTGCGGCCCTGCACCTCGCCACCATTGGCGGGATCGGTGGAACGCTGCTGGTGATGACCATGCGCGCCGCCGCGCAGCGGGAGGGCCGGGCGATGCCGCGGCGTGCCGCGCCGGTCGTGGCGGGCCTGATGGGTGCCGCGGCGATCATCCGCGCCGTCGCGCCGCCGGATTGGGGCTGGCCGATGGCGGTCACGCTCTGGACAGGCGCAAGCCTGGTCGCGGCGGCGTTCGTGTTCCGCGCGCGCGAGCACTGAGCAGCGCTTCGCGCGGCGTGCTCAGCCCGCGCCGATCCGCGCGGACGTGCCGTCGTGCCGCAGCAGACGCACTTCGATATCCGGCCGATCCGACAGCGCTTCGGCGATGGCCTCTTCCGGCATCAGCGCGAAGCCGGTGGAGAGCGCATCGGCCCAGGTCGCGTCCGGCGCCAGCACCGACACGGCGCGGTGCAGCCGCGGGCTGCGGCCGCTGCGCGGATCCAGCAGATGGGTGAAGCGTCCGGCGGGGTCGAAGACGAAGCCCGCATCGCCGGAGGTGGCGAGGGCGCGGTCCGTCAGATCCACCTCGTCCCAGTTCTTCCCCGGCGCCTCCGGGTCACCGAGCGCCGCGCGCCAGGGACGGCCCGAGGGCGGCACGCCGAGGCTCCGTGCCTCGCCGAGGTCCACCAGCGTCCGCGCCACCCCGCCGGCACGTAGCAGCGCGACGACGGCATCCGTGATGTAGCCCTGGGCGATGCCATTCAGGGTCAGCGCCATGCCGCGGCGCGTGAACGCCACGCGGTCCGCGGAGACGCGCAATCCGCGATGCCCGACCTGCGCCAGCGCCGCCTGCAGTGCCGCCGGCGCAGGACCCGCGGGGTCCGCGCCGCGCGCGCCGAAATGCGCGGCGTAGAGCATCCAGAGCGGCTGGATCGTGGGATCGAAGGCGCCGCCCGTGGCCTCCGCAGCCTCGATCGCGCGCGACAGCAGTCGCACCATTTCCGGCGGTGGCGCGACCAGCACGCCGCGACGGTTCAGGCGCGACAGCAGGCTGTCCTCGCGCCAGAGGCTCAACATCGCCTCAAGCCGGTGGATCTCTGCCGCTGCCGCGGCGACCAGCCGCTCCGCCTGCGCCTGGTCGGGGTGGAACAGGGTGATCCGGCCGAGCGCGCCGAGGACCGGGCCGGTCCAGGTGATGGCAGGCGCTGCGACGGCGACCGCCTCCGGTG
Organism: Falsiroseomonas bella; assembly: GCF_003173615.1. Lineage (GTDB taxonomy): Bacteria > Pseudomonadota > Alphaproteobacteria > Acetobacterales > Acetobacteraceae > Falsiroseomonas > Falsiroseomonas bella. The sequence goes on from NZ_QGNA01000004.1 coordinate 725,869, forward strand.
CTCCGGGCAGGGCAAGGCCGGGCGCGGCTGCCAGGATGCCGAGGACACGACGGCGGGAGTATGTGGTGGGCTGCATGTCCTCCCTCCCGTTCAATGCGAATGCGGCGGCGGATGTTCCGCTGCGCGTTCTCCCGGTCCGCGTTCCGCGGCAGCAGCGGCGCCGGCAGCTTCGCCACCCAGCGCCCAGTCGCGCGGCACCTCGTCGAAGGTCAGCACGCGCCCGCCATGCTCCGCGGCGAAGCGCTCGGCCGCGCTACGCTCGGAGAAGGGCACTGCCTCCTCGGCGCCCATCCCGCCTCTGCGATCGCTGCCGAGCACGAAGAAGGCGCGATGCGCGTCCACCCAGTTCGTCGCGCCCGGATCGTCCCAGCTTTCCGCCTTCGCCATGTCGGAGACATAGAGCGCGGCGATGTTCCGAGGGCTCTCGGCCAGACGGGTGTAGGCGATGGTGTCGCGGGCCGAGGAGAACCAGACCGGCTGAGCCTCTCCGCGCAGCAGCGCCTGGCCCTTGGGCCCCGCATGCTCCACGAGGGTCATCCCGCAGAAATGCCCCACCGCGTCGCCTGTTAGCGCCGCCGGTGGCGGCGGCGCGGCGGCTGCCTGCTCGTCGTCGCAGCCAGCTAGGGAGGCGAGGGCCAGCAGGGCGGCGAGCGGCACGACATCCCGGCGTTTCACAACTCCCTCCGCGCGAAGACGGCCGCTGCCGCGGCGAGGGGAACCAGCACCCAGGCCAGCAGCGCGGCGAGCAGCACGGGCGGCCCGAGCGCCGTGCCTTCCGCGACCCCTGCCATGCCGGAGAGCTCGCCGAGGCCCGGCAGGCCCGCCAGGTTGAGGAGGCGGTAGGCATCGGCCGGATTGAGCAGCAGCGCCGCGTCCAACATGCCGGCGGTGATGCGTTCGCCCGCATCCGCGACCAGCAGGCCGAGCAGCGCCATGTCCCAGATCAGCACCATCAGCAGCCAAAGCCCGACCGCGATGCCGGCGGCGGTGCCGCGATCCCTGACCAGCGCGCTGGCCAGCATGCCGAGCGCCACGAAGGCCGCCCCGAGCAGCACCGAGGAGCCGATCATCTGCGCGAAGGCCCACCAGCCTTCCGGCCCGACATCGTGACCCGCCACGGCCAGCGCGGCGCCCGCCGCGCCGTAGCCGGACACGGTCGCCACCGCCAGGATCGCGACCTGGCCGAGGAACTTGCCGCCCAGAACCTGCCAGCGCGCGACGGGATAGGAGAGCAGCAGCAGCATGGTGCCGCGCTCCATCTCGCCCACCACCGCGTCATGGGAGATCAGCAGCGCGATCAGCGGCAGCAGGAAGATCGAGAGGCTGGACAAGCTGACCACCACCACGTCCAGCGCACTGGCGCCGACGCGCCCGGCCGGCGCGGCGCCCAGGAACGCGAGCGTCAGGGCGAGCGCCGCCAGCAGCAGCGTGGCCGCGATGACCCAGCGGTTGCGCACGCCTTCGCGTACCTCCTTGCCCGCGACGAGCAGGGCGGCGTTCATGCGGTGCCCCCCCGCTCTCCTCCCTGGCCGCGCAGGAAATGCGCGTAGAGCTCGTCCAGCGTCGGCGCCTGCAGCTCGATATCGGTGATGGCGGGATCCTCCGCCGCGCGACGCAGCAGCGCCATCTTGTCCTCCGGCGCGCAGGGGATCTCGACGGCCCGCGCAGCGATGCGGCGAAGCCCGCCGGCGGATGCCAGCCAATCCGGCGGCGTCGCACCGGCAAGCGTCAGGCGCAGCCGCACTGGCAGGCGCGCCAGCGCGCGAAGCTCCGCCAGCGTGCCGTCGGCCACCAGCCGGCCGCGATCGAGAATGACAACGCGCTCCACGCGGCCTTCCAGCTCTTCGAGCGCGTGGGAGGAGAGCAGCACCGTCGTGCCCGCGCCGGAAAGCCCGGCCAGGATGTCGTAGAGGCCCTGTCGCATCTCGGGATCCAGGCCGGTGGTCGGCTCGTCCAGCAGCAGGGCGCGGGGCGCGCCGATCAGCGCCTGCGCCAGGCCCAGGCGCTGGCGCATGCCCTTCGAGTAGGTGCCGACGCGCCGCCGTGCCGCTTCGGCGAGGCCGACGCGGTCCAGCATCGCATCCGCGGCGGCCGCATTCTCGCCCTTCAGGCGCGCGAAGAAGCGCAGGATCTCGCGCCCGGTCAGCGCGCCGTTGAAGGTGACGCTCTCGGGCAGCCAGCCGATGCGCCGACGCGTCTCGGCCGCTCCCTCGGATGGATCGCGGCCGAGGACCAGCAGGCGCCCGGCGCTCGGCCGCGCCAGGCCGAGCATCAGCTTCATCAGCGTCGTCTTGCCCGCGCCGTTATGGCCGACCAGCGCCACGCGCCCGCCTTGCGGCAGCGAGAAGGACACGTCGCGCACCGCCTCCACGGCGCCGTAGCGCTTCGCGACCCGTTCCAGCTGGACCGCGGGAATGTCGGCCTTCACGGACGCCACCTCGGCGCGGCATCGGGCAGGGGCGGCGCTGTGATCAGCGGGCGGCTGTCCACCACGCCGCCCGGCAGGATGGCCGGGAATTGCGACTGCGCCCAGCGCAGCACCTGCACGGCCGGGCTGTTCAGCAGCAGCTTGGCGCGCGGCGCGGTCCATAGCACCTGGTCCACCAGGTCGTTCGGGCGGTAGGCGGCGTCCGCGATGCCGTCCCGGTCCAGATCGAAGGCCGGGTTGTCGGACCAGTAGTTCCCGCGTCCGTCGCGCGACCAGTCGAGGTGGCGCGTGCCGACGTATTTCACCTGCGTCCGGTTGCCGATGAAGGCGTTGCCGGTGATCGCGTTGCCCTCCGACCCCGCGGTGAAATGCACGCCGATGCCGCAGCCCTCGAAGCGGTTGCCGGTGAAGCGGTTGCGGTTGGAGTTGTAGATGAAGACGCATTTCCCGGGTGCGGGTCCGCCCGCCGTGCCGCCGCCGGCTCCCGCAGGCATGTGTTCGCGCGCCGTCGAGTCCGAGTCCTCATCCGCCCTGAAGCCGCCCGCGCGGCCGATCACCCGATTGCCCGTGATCTCGGAGCCATTGGCGTAGTTGAAGAGAAGTCCGTGGTCGCGGTCGCCATCCGAGAGATTGCCGCGCACGCGCAGGCGCTGCGAATACATGATGGCGTAGCCGGCGTGATTGCCGAAGGACGCGTTGCCGCTGACCTCGCTGTCGTTGGCGTACATGTAGTGGATGGCGAAGCGCAGGTCGCGCAGGCGGTTGCCGGCGAAGAGGTTGCGTCGGCTCACCTTGACGAAGATGCCGTCGCGCCCGAAGCGGATGTCGTTGTTCTCCACCCGCGCGCCCGGCGCGTTCCACACCGACACGCCATCCCCGCGTTCCGACATGCGGCCGCCGCTGCGTCCGGTGATGGTGTTGCCGCGCACCACCCCGCCCTCCGCACCATGGACATAGACGCCGAACAGGTTGCCTTCGATCCGGTTCCCTTCGACGACCGCGCCCTTTGCGCTCTGTCGGATCAGCACGGCGGAATCCATCGCCTCGAGCCGCGACCCGGAGCCGCGGATCGTCAGGTTGCGCACCGCGGCGCCCTCGGCCGTGATGGTCACGACGCTGCCGTTGCCCGGCCCCTCGAGGACGGCGCCCTCTTGCCCCACCAGCGCGACGGCGCGGTCGAGCGAAACGGGGCCGCGGTGCAGGCCGGGCAGCAGCTCGACCACGCCGCCCGGCGCTTCGGACGCGATGGCCGCCCCGATGTCCTCTCCCGGTGCGACGGTGCCGCGCGCCGCGGCCGCGCCGCCTAGCAGCAGCGCTGGGAGAAGGACGAGAGGGGCGGCCGCGCGCATCACGCGTTCTGCGGCTCCACCAGCATCCTGCCCTTCATCTCCATGTGCATGGCGTGGCAGAACCAGGTGCAGTAGTACCAGTAGACGCCCGGGCGCTCCGCCCTGAAGGTGACGGAGGACGTCGCCTGTGGCGGCACCTCCATGCTGATGCCGTAGTTGCTGATGGCGAAGCCGTGCGTCAGGTCCTCCACGTCGTCGACATTGGTGACATAGACCGTCACCTCGTCGCCCTGCCGCACGTTGAACTTCTCGAGCCCGTACTGCGGCGCCATGGAGGTCATGTAGACCCGCACCTTGCCGCCGTCGCGCACCACCTTGCTGTCCTCCATCAGGTTCACGCCATCGGCCTGGGCCTGCTTCACCGCATCGGCGAAGAAGGGATCGTCCCGCGTCCAGCGATGCACGGGGTTGATCTTGGAACGGTGGACGATGGTCGCGTCATGCGGCTCCGCGTAGCTCGGCCCGTCATGCACCAGCACCATGCGATCGCCGGAGATGTCGATGAGCTGGTCGTTCTCCGGCTTCAGCGGGCCGACATTGAGGAAGCGGTCCTTGGAGAATTTGTTGAGGCTCAGCAGCCACCTGCCGTCGGCCTCCTTCGTCTGGCCCATGGAGCTGTGGTTGTGGCCGGGCTGGTAGTGGACATCGAGCTTCTGGATGATCGGGTTCGCGCGCTCGCCGCGGAAGGCGCGCTTCGCCGTCTCGATGTTCCATTTCACAACCTGGCTGTCGATGAACAGCGTGGTGAAGGCGTTGCCCTTGCCGTCGAAGGCGGTGTGCAACGGCCCTAGGCCGAGCTCCGGCTCCGCCACCACCACGTCGCGCGGCTGGATCCTGTCGTCGAACAGGTCGTCGAAGCGGCGGACGTCGAAGACGGTGACGGTGGGCGAGAGCTTTCCGTTCGCGACCACATGGATGCCGTCGGGCGCCGTGTTGATGCCATGCGGGCTGTTCGGCACCGGCACGTAGCGCGTCAGCGGCGATCCGCGCGTGCCGTCCAGCACGGGCACGCCGCCGATCTCGCGGTAGTTGCGCTGGCGCACCGCCTCCTCGATCCGCTGCAGGTTGAAGATGACGACCCAGTCCTGCTCGGCCGACATCATCTCGGCGAGGGTGACGCCGCCTTCGGAATTGTAGCAGGTCGAGAAGGCATACTTGCCCTGGTAGTCGGCATCGGTGTTGTCGAGGTTTCCATCCACCACGATCTGCCAGGCGACCTGCATCGTGTCGCCGTTCACCGCGGTGAAGATCGAGCGATAGGCATCGGGCCTGTCGAGGTCGCGCCCGTCGTTCGGAACCGGCACGCGGTCCTCGCCATTGCAGAAGACGTAGCCGGTGCGCGGATATTTCTGCACGCGCAGCCCATGCACGGTGAACTGGTTCGGCAGCTGGATGATCTTGTCGCAGCGCATCACGTCGAGGCGGATGCGGCACACCCGCGTGTTCAGCTTGTCGTTCGCGAACAGGTAGCGCCCGTCATAGGTGCCGTCCGTGAAGGACAGGTGCGGGTGGTGCAGGTCACCGCTGTCGAAGGTGACCTTGCCGAGCTTGGCGAGGTGCGTCTTCGTTTCCGGCGTCAGGCCTTCGGTCAGCACCTTCAGGCTCTCATTGGTCTGTCCCCAGCCGGTGGCGCTGTCGCGGTTGAAGACCGGCACGCGGATCAGCTCGCGCATCGAGGGCATGCCGTAGATCCGCACCTCGCCGCTCTGCCCGGAGGAGAAGAAGACGTAGTATTCATCGAGCTCGCCGGGATGCACCTCGTTGCTCTGCCGCTCGGGGCGGCGCTGCGGGCGCGACCTGTCGTCGCGTTCCTCTCGGCGGCGGTCCTGCGCTTCCGCTGTCCCGACCAGGTGCGTCACGGTGCCGGCGGCTGCCGCCCCGGCGGCACCGGCCGCCGCGGTCGTGCCGAGCAGCCGTCGGCGGTTCATCCCCTTGGGCTCGCGGTCGTCGGACATGGCTTCCTCCTTCATGGGCCCTGCGTTGCCGCCGGCGGCGTCGACGGCGTCCCGGTGGTCCTGGTGATGACGGTCTTCGGCGGCCCCTTGGCGCCTTTCGCCGGAAGCGGCACGGCGCTCATCGCGATCGCCTTCTCCCGCTTCAGCCGCTTCTGGATGTTGTGCGGGCAGCGATCCTCCGCGCGGTAGAGTTCCTGGCAGTGCATGCAGTAGATGCACTCGTTCGGGTTGATGTTGCCCTCGGGATGGATGGACTGGACCGGACACTCGCGCGCGCAGCGCTGGCAGGGGCTGCCGCATTCTGGCCAGCGCTTCAGCCACTCGAAGGTTCGCATCCGCGCGGGGATGGCGAGGCCCGCACCCAGCGGACAGAGGTAGCGGCAGAAGAAGCGCTCGATGAATAGACCCGCCGCCAGCAGGCCGACGGCGTAGAGCACGAAGGGCCAGGTGCGGTCGAATTTCAGGATGATGGCCGTCTTGAAGGGCTCGACCTCGGCCAGCTGCTCGGCCAGCGCGACGGAGTAGAGCGAGGCGCCGAAGAGCCCGAGGAAGATGATGTACTTGATCGGCCAGAGCCGCTCATGCAGGCCCCAGGGCACGGTGATCTGCGGCACCTTCAGCTTCTGCGCCACCGTCGCGAGCAGTTCCTGCAGCGCGCCGAACGGGCAGAGCCAGCCGCAGAAGACGCCGCGGCCCCAGAAGATCAGCGCCGCCGCGACGCCCGTCCAGAGCACGAAGATCAGCGGCGCGGCGAGGAAGTAGGTCCAGCTGAATCCGGTGACCAGCGCGCTGGCGAAGGTGATGACGTTCACCACCGAAAGCTGCGCATTCGCGTACCAGCCGAGCCAGACGAGCGTCCAGATCAGGAAGATGCGCCGCACCCACCGGTAGAGCGCAGGACGGCGCACGAGCTGGTCCTGGAAGAAGAAGATCCCCGTCAGAACGCCGAGCGCCACGGCCGTGATGCCGATGTCCCAGGTCTTCGTGCGCCAGATCCGCTGCCAGAGCGGTTCGTCGAGCGGGCCGTCCGTCGCCGTCTCCGGGCCTGCGCCGATCGCTGGCGGCGCGGCCGCGACGGGCGCGGCGGGCGGCGGGGAAGGGCGGTCGATGTATCGCTCCGGCAACCGGTATCCCAGCTCGAAAGGCAGGAAGGCCTTTTCGCGCGCGCCGATCGCGCGCTGGATCAGGAGCTGTGTCTGCCACGGCGCCGTGGGGTCCATCCCGAACTGCGGCGGCACGGTGAACAGCGCGATCTCCGGCAGCCGCGGCGCGCCGTCCGCGGCGATGTCGCCGAGCCGCGTGTGGTCGCGGTCGCGGAAGCGCAGCGTGCGCCCGTCCTGGATCAGCTCGATCCGGTCGAAGATGCCGCCGCGCACATAACCCGAGCCCTTGAAGGAATAGACGCCCTCGCCGGCGACGAGGATCGCCTGCTGTCCGGGCTCCAGCCTGCTTCTCAACTGCTCATAGGCGGCATCACCGAGCAGGCTGCGCCCGATGGTCGGCACGCTGACGAGGGCGGCGTAGAGATCGATGAAGGTCTCGTCCTCGTCGCCCGGTTCCGGACTGTCGGCGGCCGCCTGGTTGCCGCCGCGCCGGAAGGCGTCGTTGACCTCGCCGATGCTGAGGTGGAGCCGGCGCACGGATCCGTCGCCCAGCAGGCTCTCCCAGTCCCGCACCTCGCCGGGGCCGGTCGCAAGCGTGGCCGGAGCCGTGGCGGGTGTTGCCGCCGTTTCAGCCGGTGCGGTGCCGCCGAGGCGTCCTGAACGGATGAGCCGCACCGCGGAGCGCACGACGCTGTCCGCCATCACCAGCACCGTCACGGTCGCGCCACTGACGATGTCCGTCTGCGGCGGCCTCGCCTCGCCTCGCACCACCGGGGCGATCTCGGCACCGACCAGGCTGTTGATCGCGCTGACCACGCGCTGTTCGGGGATGCCGATCAGCACGATGGGCTCCTTGTGATCCACCAGTCGCACGCCGCGGATCACGCCCCCGGTGTCGATGGCGACGAGGATGTGGATCGGCTTGCCGGAATAGCCCGTGGCGTCGGTGACGTCGGCGTTCAGGTAGACATGGCCGAGCAGCCGGTCGCCCGCATATACCGGCGCGAGGGGCGGGTCGCCCTGCGGCGGCCCGATACGGTCCGCGCCCGGGAAGATCTCCGCGGGCGTGACGCCTGGCAGGAACTCCGCAAGGCGCGCAGCCTTGGCGGGATGGGCGCAAACGCAGAGCCAGCCCAGCAGCAGCAGAAGGTGCAGAAAGCATGTCTTGCCGCCGGTACGCCGGCTGCGACGGGTCCGGTCCGGATGCTGGTAAGCCAACCGCAACTCGCCTCGCACGCCTGACCTTCCTCAAGGGGCAGGGCCAAGCGCTGTGCTGCGGCCCGTATTGTCCTTGGCCAGGCGCGGCGATGCTCCGCCGCGGCCTGGCGATCCTTCTCCTTCCGTCGAACGCCTGTCGGCCGGGGGCGTTCCGTGGCCAACGAGCCTTGGCGGAAGGAAGACTGCCATGTCGCTGCTGAAGAACGAGCCGCCCGCTCCCATGCGTTCGCTCGGCGAGCTCTTCGCCATGGCGCAGGCCCTGGAGGAGGAGGCCGCGGCACGCTACGCCGAGCTCGCGGCCGAGATGCGCGCGGCCGGCCTCGCATCGGTCGCCCAGGCCTTCGAGCACCTCGCCGACGAGGAGCGCGGCCATGCCGAGCATGTCATGGCGTGGTCCCAGGCCCGCACCGGCCATGCGCCCGATCCGGACATGATCCGCTGGCAACCCCCCGAGACCTTCGACGAGGAGGAGGCGCGCGGGATCGCCTCGTCCAGGCTCGCCTCGGCGTATCGCGCGCTGTCCATGGCCGTGCGCAACGAGGAGCGTGCCTTCGCCCTCTGGACCTACATCGCCGCGCAGGCGGAGGATGCCGAGATCCGCGAGGCGGCGGAGCGGATGGCGGCCGAGGAACTGCGGCATGCCACGCTGCTGCGCCGTGAGCGCCGCCTTGCCTACCACGCGGGCCGAAGCGCAGGCGGTGCGGACTCCGGTTCGATGCAACGGCGCTCGCCTCTCGACCAGGCTGCGCATGCGGAGGCGGCGCTGGCCGCTCTGCTGGCCGAACTTGCGCGCAGCCCGGCTGCGCCGGCCGAATTGAGCGGCCTGGCGGCGGATGCCGTGGCGATGGCTGAACGGGTGGCCAGGGCCTCCGCGGCGGCCGGCGAAGACTTGCGGCTACCGAGCGGCAGCGCCGTTGTCCCGGCCTCCATGGAGGAGGCGCTGCGCCTCTCCGAAAGCACTGTCGAAGCCTATCTGGACGCTGCCGAGGCCGCCCGCTCGGATGAGGTGATGCGAGAGCTGCAGGCGCTCGCTGCCCGCGCGATCTCCCGAACGGCATCGCTGCGCCGGATCGCGGAGGGCAGCTGACGCGCCGAAGCCACGGCAAGACAGGCCGAAGCACGGCGGGCCTCTACATCCGGGGTGCCGGAAATGGCTTGGCCCTGCTGCGCCGACGGCACAGCATGCTGCTACCTTGCCGGCCCGGCTGCGATCTGGAAGGCAGCCCGGCGCGGAGACACCCGCCAACCCGTCGCCGCGCACCCAGGAGCAGCAGATGACGCAGCCAGGTCCGGTCGCGCTGATCACCGGCGCATCCTCCCCGGTCGGGATCGGCGCCGCCATCGCAAGGCGGCTCGCGCATCACGGATGGCGGCTGCTGCTGGTCGCGGAGGGGCCGGAGGCGTCGCTCGCCGGGGTGGTCGCCGAATGCCGCGCCATCGCGCGCGACCCCGGAAAGGTGGAGGGCCTCATTGCCGACCTGCGCGAGGCGTCCGCGGCGGAGGCGATGGTCGCCCGCGCACTCGACGCCTTCGGCCGCGTCGACGCGCTGGTCAACAATGCCGGCATGCGCCTGAGCAAGCCCTTCGGCAGCTTCACGGCCACGGAGTTCGACGAGGTCGTGGCCGTGAACCTGCGCGCCCCCTTCCTGACGAGCCAGGCGGTGCTGCCCGCCATGCGTCGCCAGGGCGGCGGCCGGATCGTGCACGTCGCGAGCCAGCTCGCCTCCGTCGCCGCGCAGGACCGCGCGCTCTATGGCCTGACGAAGGCGGCACTGATTCACCTCACGAAGTGCATGGCGCTCGAACTGGCGCCGGAGAACATCCTGGTCAACGCCGTCAGCCCCGGGCCGACAGCGACCGCGCCGATCCTCTCCGGTGCGCATGACCGTCCCGGGGTCGCCGAGGATCGGCTGCGGCGCGTGCCGGCCGGACGGCTTGGCCGGCCTGAGGAGATCGCCGAGGTGGTCGCCTTCCTGCTCACGACGGAGGCGACCTTCCTGCTCGGCCACGACATCGTCGTGGATGGCGGCTACACGCTGCACTGAGCGTGGTGGCCCGGGGCGTGGTGCGCCCCGCGCATCACGCCCGCGCCTGCAAGCCGCGTCCGAGCAGCATCGCCGCAAGCGCAGCGACCAGAAGGGCAAGGCCCGGGAAGATTGCGAGCCAAGGTGCGGCCGTCATGTAGTTGCGGCTCTCCTGAAGGCTCGCGCCCCAGTCGGGCGTGGGGGGCGGGACGCCAAGCCCCAGAAAGCCCAGCGCCGCCTGGATCTGCAGCGCGAGGGGGAAGAGGATCACGCATTGCAGCAGCACCGTCGGCAGCACGTTGGGCCCGACATGGCGCAGCAGCACCGCCCATTCGCCATGGCCGAGCGCGCGCGCGGCCTCCACATAGGCGCGGGCGCCCTCGCCCAGCGCCGCGGCACGCGCGACGCGGAAGAACACCGGCGCGTAGATGATGCCGAGCGCCAGCACCAGGTTCACCGCCCCCGGTCCCAGCGTCGCCGCGACCACCACGCCGAGGATGATCGGCGGGAAGGCGAGCAGCGCGTCTGCGCCGCGGGAAAGCGCCATGTCGCCCAGCCGCCCGAAGAAGCCCGCCACCGCGCCAGCCACGCCGCCGATCAGCGCGGCAAGCAGCACCGCCGCGCCGACGATGCCGAGCGTGGTGCCGGCCCCGTGCACCACGCGCGCATAGACGTCGCGCCCCGTCTCGTCCGTGCCGAACCAGTTGGCGGCGGAGGGCGGTGCGAGGCGGCGCGCGATGTCCACGCTGTCCGGCGCGCCGGCGAAGAGGCCCGGCGCGATGGCGACAAGCAGCAGCAGCCCGGCGAGGCCAAGCCCGAGGCCGTATTCGATGCGCGCGCGCCGGTTCATGCGCCGCGCACCCGCGGATCGATCGCGGCGTAGAGCAGGTCCACCAGCAGGTTGACCAGCAGCGCGATCAGCACGGCGACCAGCAGCGCGCCCTGCAGCACCGGATAGTCCCGTGCCTGGATCGCGGCGAGGAGCGTGCGGCCCAGGCCCGGTATGGCGAAGAGGGTTTCGACCACCACCACGCCGCCCAGGATCTGCACCAGGATCACGCCCGCGAAGGTGACCAGCGGGATCGCCACGTTGCGCAGCAGATGCCGCCCATAGACCAAGCGCGCCGGCAGGCCGCGGGCGATCGCTGCGCGAATGAAATCCTGCCGCATCACCATCGCGGTCTGCTGGCGCGCGAACTGCGCATAGGCCGCGGCCTGCAGCAGCGCCAGCGCCAGCACCGGCAGCGCGATGCTTTCCAGGTTGTCGGACAGGTTCTCGCCCGGTCCCGCATAGATCAGCGGCGGCGACCAGCCGAGCCAGGCGCCGGCGGCGATCAGCAGCACCATGCCCGTCCAGAACACGGGCGCCGACAATGCGAGAAGGGAGAACGCCTCCACCACCAGGTCGGGCCAGCGCCCCTGGCGCACGCCGGCGACGACGCCGAGCGGCACGCCGACCAGCAGCGCGACCGCCAGCGTGACCAGGCCGATCTGCAGCGTCACCAGGAACGCCTCGCCGACGATCCCGGCCACCGGCAGGCCTTGTCGCCAGGAGTCGCCGAGGTCCCCGCGCAGAACGTCGCCCGCCCAGCCAAGATATTGCTGCCAGAGCGGGCGATCCAGGCCGAAGAAGGCGCGCAGCGCAGCCTCCGCCGCCTGGTCGCCGGCGCTCTGGCCCAGCATCTCGCCGACGACGTCGCCCGGCACGGCACGGATCAGCAGGAAGACGGCGGCGGTCGAGAGCACCGCCGTCGCCGCCGCCGCACCAAGCCTGCCGGCGAGCGCACCGAGCATCGCCTCAGGCCGCGATCCAGCTGCGCGCCAGCCCGAACCACCAGCCGGTCGGGTGCTGCGCGTAGTTCCGCACGCGCGACTGCGTGACGGTGACGAGGTTCGGCGAGAACAGCATGATCGTGGGCACGGTCTCGCTCATCAGCTTCTGCAGCTGGACGTAGATGCGGCGTCGCTCCGCCGGGTCAGACGTCTCCATGCCCTGGTCGAGCAGGCGGTCCGCCTCGGCGTTGTTCCAGTTGCGGAAGTCCGCGCCCTGCGGCGGGCTGCGGAAGTGCCGGTAGTAGAGGATGTGGGGATCGGGCTGCGTGCCCCAGTCGTTGAAGGTGAAGCGCATGTTGCGCGTGCGGAAGGCATTGAGCCACACGCCGAGCTCGACGCGCTGGATGTTCAGCCGGATGCCGACGCGCTGCAGCTGCTGCGCGATGGTGACCGCCGCCGGGTCCATCCACTCGAAGCCGATGATGCTGACCAGGTCGAGCTGGAAGCCGCCGCCATGCCCCGCCTCCGCCAGCAGCGCGCGGGCGCGGTCGAGGTCCGGGCGCTGCGTGGCGAGCTCGTTCAGCGGCGCGCCCCAGCTTTCCTGCATGGCGGCGACGGTGGTGCCGAGAACCGTGCCGTGGCCACCGATGGAGGCCTGCATCACCGCCTCCTTGTCGATGGACAGCGCGATCGCCTGGCGCACGCGGACATCCCGCAGCTGCGCGAAATTGCCGTCGAGGTCGAGCGTGTTCTGGCGGAGCGACGGCGCCGTGCCGATGTTGAGTCCCTGCACGTCGCGCAGCTGCTCGGCATCCTGCGGCCGTGGCAGCAGCGCGACATCGGCGCGCCGGTTGCGCAGCGCCTGCAGCAGGCTCGCGGCGTTGGGCTGCGTGCTGAACAGGATGGCCTCGAGATAGGGCTGACCCGCCTCCCAGTATTGCGGGAAGCGCTGCATCCGGATGTGGCTCTGCGGGCGGAACTCGGCCAGGCGGAACGGGCCGGTCCCCACGGACTGCTGCGACAGCCGCGCGCGCGCATTCTGCGCCGCGAAGGTGTCCTTCGGCACGACGCAGCCGAAGCGGTTGGTCAGTGTCATGGGCAGGGATGCGTTCGGCCGGTTCAGCCGGATCACTACCGTATGGTCGTCAGGTGTCGCGATCTCCGCGATGGCACCGAAGTCGGCGGCACCCGGGCTGCCGTTGGACGCGTCGCGGATGTAGTCGTAGCTGTATTTCACATCGGCCGAGCTCATCGGCTGGCCGGTGTGGAAGGTGACGTTGCGGCGCAGGCGGAAGGTGTAGGTCAGCCCGTCGGGCGAGATCTGCATGCTCTCCGCCAGCAGCGGCCGCGCCTCGCCCGAAGGGTGTTCGTACATCAGGCCCTGATACATCAGGACCGTCACGGCGGTGCGCGCATCGCCGGCCTGGTGGAACGGATCGAGGTTGGGCGGCTCGTTGGCGATCGCGACTGTCAGCGTCCCGCCCCGGCGCGCCTGCGGGTCAGCGGGGCCGTAGATGTCGAGCGCCGCGCCTTGCGCCAGGGGCAGGGCGGGGGCGGCGAGAAGCCCGGCCGTGCCGAGCAGTGCGGCGCGGCGGGTTATCGAAGGCGTCCACATCGTCTTTCTCTCCCTTTGGTCTGTTCAGCGCTGCAGGAAGGCGCGGATGAAGGTGACGGTGCGCGCGACGGCGGTGGCGACGATGTCCTCGCCGGCCTCGGCCGTGGCGAGGCGCGCATCGCCGAAGACGCCATTGCGCGTCTGCTCGTGGAAGGGGATCGGCACCTGCAGGAAGAAGGGCTGCTCGTTCGTGCCGAGCGGCAGGTCCATCGGGATCATCTCGCCCGGCGCCAGCGCGTCGCGCCGCACCAGTTCCGGCGCCACGGCGAGCGCCACGGAGACCTCGACCTCGCAAGCATGGCCGAAGCGCGGCGTCCTGCCATGCGCCTTCACCCGGTCGGCGGCCTGCTGGAAATAGAAGCCGACCGCCGCCTGCATCCCGACCTCGTACAGGATGCGGGAGGCCGCGACGGCCAGCGCCGTGGTGTTCCCGTTGTGGCCGTTCACCAGCAGCAGATGCGTGACGCCATGCGCCTTCATGCTGCGCGCGACATCCACGCAGCAGCCGAGGAAGGTCTCCTCGGACAGCGTGATCGTGCCGGGGAAGCCCATGTGGTGGCGCGACAGGCCGTAGGGCAGCGGCGGCAGCACCACCGCTTCCGGTCCCACCGCCTCCGCCAGGCGCTGCGCGATGCGGTGCGCGATGACGTAGTCGGTGGACGTCCGCATGTTCGGGCCGTGCTGCTCCGTCGCGCCCACCGGCAGCAGTGCCAGGCGCGGCTTCGCCGCGGCGAACTCGACCGTCGTCATCTCCGCCAGTTCAAGCCAGGCCATGCTCAGGCACCCTTCAGCGCGAAGACGAACTCGATCTCCACCGGCACGCCGCGCGGCAGCATCGCCACGCCGACGGCGCTGCGCGCATGTCGCCCCGCCTCCGCGAAGACCTTTCCGAGCAGGTTCGACGCCGCGTCGATCACCTTCGGCTGCTCGATGAAGCCGGGCGCGGAGGCGACGAAGCCCGTCACCTTGACTGCGCGCGCCACATGGTCGAGCGAGCCGGCGGCGGCGCGCAGCACGGCCAGCGCCTGCAGGGCGCAGAGCTCCGCGGCCCGGCGACCGGTCTCCACATCCACGTCGTCGCCGAGCCGCCCGAGATGCGGCAGCGATCCATCGGCCGCGCGCGGCAGCTGCCCGCTGATCCAGACGAGCCCGCCATGCACCACGGCCGGCACATAGTCGAAGGCGGGGGCGGCGACGGGCGGGAGCGTGATCCCGAGTTCCGTCAGCCTTGCCTCGTGGCTCATGCGCCTCTCCTCATCTCTGCCAGCGTGTCGTCCAGGATATCGGCCAGGCCGCGTCGCGGCGCCCAGCCGAGCGCGCGCAGCGCCGTGTCGTCCACCAGCGGGAAGGCGGCCGGCCCAGGGACGACCACGGCCCGCAGCTTCGGCGAGAGCGCGGCGGCGATGCCCGGCAGGCTTGTGGTGAGCCCGGCCATGTTCAGCACGCGCGGCGGCCCGCGACGCGCGGCGAGCAGCAGCAGCGCCGCCGCGGCGTCGTCGCCATGCACGACATCGAAGGAGACCGGCGAGACCTCCTCGAGCAGGTCTGTCCCATCCGCCGCCGCGCGCAGCATGCGGGCATAGCTGCCGGCGGCGCCGGCGTACCAGCGGCCCGGCCCGAACACCAAGGGAAGGCGCAGCGTCACGACGTCGAGGCCGAGCGCATCCACCGCCCATTGCGCCGCCTGCTCCGCCATCAGCTTGGTCAGCCCATAGGCCGTGCGCGGCGCGGGCGGCGCTGCCTCGTCCACGCGCGTCGCGCGGTAGTCCGAGGCCGGGCCGAAGACCACGGTGGAACCGCACTGCACCACGCGCGCGACGCCGGACGCGGCGCAGGCCGCCAGGGTTGCGGCGAAGGCACCGGCATTCACCGCGACGGCGCGCGCCACATCGCCCTCGGCGGTGCGCGCCAGCCCGTCGCCGGTCGGATTGTAGCCCGCGGCCCAGATCACCGCCTCCGGACGGAAGGCAGCGAGCGCCGCGGCCAGCGCGCCGCTGTCCTGCGCGTCCCCGTCGAAGCGCGCGATGTCGAGATCGGCGGCGAGGTCGCGCCCGGCCGGCCCGAAGCTCGCGCCGGCGATGCCCTGCGCCACCGCGGCACGCAGCACGCGGCTGCCCAGGAAGCCGCCCCCGCCGATCACCAGAATCCGTTGGGTCATCGCAGCACCAGATCGTCGCGGATGCAGGCCGCGCGCCGGCCCGGCGCCAGGTCGCGCAGCGCCGGCACCTGGTCCGCGCAGGCAGGCAGGGCATGGGGGCAGCGCGTGCGGAACACGCATCCCGAGGGAGGCGCGGCCGGACTCGGGATCTCGCCCGAGAGCACGATGCGCGGTCCACGCGCGCGCCCCGGCCGCCCCGGCGAGGCGGAGAGCAGCGCGCGCGTGTAGGGATGGCGTGGATCGCGGAACAGCATCTCCGCCGGCGCCTCCTCCATGACCCGCCCGAGATAGAGCACCGCGACGCGGTCGCAGAGCGCGCGCACCGCGCCGAGGTCGTGCGAGACGAAGAGCAGCGCAAGACCGCGCTCCGCGCGCAATTCGCGCAGCAGCGCCAGGATCTCCGCGCCCACCGAGACATCGAGGGCGGAGACCGGCTCATCCGCCACCAGGAATTCGGGCTCCACAGCCAGGGCGCGGGCGATGGCGACACGCTGGCGCTGCCCGCCGGAGAGCGCGCGCGGCGGGCGCGCCGCCGCCTCGGGCGGCAGCCCCACGCGCGCCAGCAAGGCGGCCACGCGCGCGCGCGCCTCGTCGCGCGGGGCGATGCCGTGCAGCAGCATGCCGTCGGCGATCGCGGCACCGACCGTCATGCGCGGATTGAGGCTGCCGAAGGGGTCCTGGAACACCATCTGCATCCGGCGCCGCAGCGGCCGCAGCGCGCCGCGATCGAGCGCGGTGATGTCCGCGCCGTCGAAGCGCACGCTGCCGGTGGTGGGGCGCAGCAGCCGCAGCAGCAGCCGGCCGATGGTGGACTTGCCGCTGCCGCTCTCGCCGACCAGGCCCAGCGCCTCGCCGCGCCGGATGGCGAGATCCACGCCCGCCACCGCGCGCACCGGCCGGCGTCGCGGCGCGAAGAGGCTGGGGCCGCCGAACTCCATCGTCAGGCCGCTCGCTTCGACCAGCGCGCTCATGCCACCGCTCATGCGACCTCCGGCCAGCGCAGGCAGCGGCTGCTGCGGCCCGGCGCCACCGCGACCAGAGGCACGGGCTGCGCGCGGCAGGCCGCCTCGGCGAGGGCGCAGCGGTCGGCGAAGCGGCAATGCGCCGGCGGGTCGAGCGGGCTCGGCATGCGGCCGGGGATGCCGCGCGGCGGCGCCGCGTCGCCCTCCATCTCCGGCACGCAGTCGAGCAGCGCACGCGTGTAGGGATGGCGCGGCGCGGCGAGCACCTCGGCGGCCGGCCCTTCCTCCACCACTTGGCCCGCGTAGAGCACGCAGATGCGATGCGCGAGGCCGGCGACCAGGCCGAGATCATGACTGACGAAGATCATCGCCATGCCCTCGCGCGCCTGCAGGTCCTGCAGCAGTTCCACGATCTGCGCCTGGATGGTGACATCGAGCGCCGTGGTCGGCTCGTCGGCCACCAGCAGCCGCGGTTGGCCGGCGAGCGCGAGCGCGATCACGGCGCGCTGGCGCATTCCGCCGGAGAGCTGGTGCGGGTATTCCTCGGCGCGGCGCCGCGGATCGGGGATGCCGACGCGCTCGAGCAGCGCGACCGCGCCCTCCGCCGCCTCGCGCCGGCCGGCGCCGCGCAGGTGGCGCAGCGTCTCGGCGATCTGGTCGCCCACCTGGAAGACGGGATCGAGCGCGCTGCCCGGGTCTTGGAACACGACCGCGATGTCGCGCCCGCGCAGGCGCCGCAACGCCTCGCCGCGCAGCGTGGCGAGATCGAGCGTCGCGCCCTCGCGCGTGGTCCAGCCGAGATGGCCGGTCACGCGTGCCTCCGGCCCGTGCAGCCGGGCCACGGCCATGGCGGTGGCCGACTTGCCGCTGCCGCTCTCGCCGACCAGGGCGAGCGTCTCGCCCGGCGCCAGGGTGAAGGACACCTCCTCAGCCGCGCGCAGCCAGCCTTTCCCGGCCGGGAACTCGACCGAAAGCCGGTCGGCGCGCAGCAGGGGGGCGGCCTCGCTCACCGCGGGCGGAAACGCGCGAGCGCCGCGCGGTCCGGCTCCACGCCCAGGCCGGGCGCAATGGGCACGGCGATGCGGCCCTGCACCGGGCGCAGCGGCGCCAGCAGGATCTCGTCGCGCAACGGGTTGTCGGCGACGTCGTATTCGACCCAGGGCGGATCCGCCTCGTTGGTGGTGGCGGGATAGGCCGGATGCGCGGCGACCAGATGCACCGCCGCCGCGAGGCCGAGCCCGCTGCCCCAGACATGCGGCGAGAGCCGCGCATGGCGCAGCGTGCAGAGCTGCGAGATGAGCCGCCCCTGGCTCAGCCCGCCGACCAGCGCGAGATCGGGCTGCGCCACGTCCATCGCGCGCGGCGCCAGCAGCCGGTCGAAGGCGAAGGCGGTGTACAGCGCCTCCCCGGTCGCGACCGGGATGGTCGCGCGGGCATGCAGCAGGCGGTAGCCTTCCTCCTCGGCCGGCGCGAGCGGCTCCTCGAACCAGCCGACGTCGAGGCCCTCCAGCGCGCGCATGGAGGCGAGCACCTGGTCGAGCGTGTAGTTGCCGTTCGCATCCACGAAGACGCGCATCGCCGGGCCATGCGCATCGCGGACGAGCCGCACGCGCGCCGCATCGTCGGCGGCGCCGCGGCCGATCTTGATCTTGCAGGCGGGGAAGCCGGCGAAGCGTGGAAGCTGGCTTTCGATCCCGCGCGCCGGGTCGGCGGTGAAGTAGCCGCCCGAGGCGTAGCACAGCACCTCCTCGCGCGCGCGGCCGCCGAGCAGCGCATGCACGGGCAGGCCGAGTTCCTTGCCGAGCGCGTCGTGGATGGCGATGTCGAGGCCCGACAGCAGCGCCATCAGCCCGTTCTGCACGCCGAAATGGTAGTTCTGCGCGATCAGCGTGTGGAACAGCGCGGCGTGGTCGGTCAGCCGCGCGCCGCGCCACCGCGCCTCCACCATGCCGAGATAGGCGGCGGGGAAGTCGGGCGGGCCCCAGGCCTCGCCCCATCCGGTGACGCCAGTGTTGGTCTCGATCTCGACGATGGTCGCGCCGCGTGCCGCGGTGAGGCCGCGCGCCATGCCGTAGGCGTGGCTGTCGGGCATCTGGTGCAGCACCGGATGCAGGCGGATGCGCGCGATGCGGGCAGCCGTGTCCCCGGGCGGGGTCGGAGCAGGATCGGTCATGGGACGAGGCGCTCCCGGGAGCCTTGGAGATGGGCGGTCATCGCCGCTTCCGCGGCCGCGGCGTCGCGGGCCTCGAGGGCGGCAAGCAGACGCTGGTGCTCGGCCGCCGTCTCCTCCGCGCCGGTCTGCGCGGCGAGGTAGAGGCGGGAGACATGGATCTGCGCGTTCAGCGCGGCGAGCGCCTGGCGCGCCGGCGCGTTGCCGGAGGCCTCGGCGATGGTGCCGTGGAAGTCCTCGTCGGCGGCGGCATGGGTGTGATGGCGCTGCCACGGCCCGCGGCGCGATTCGGGCGCCATGGCGGCGAGCGCGCCGCGCAGCCGGCCGAGCTGTTCCTCGCTGATACGGGTGGCGGCGCGCGCGGCGAGCCAGGGCTCCAGCCGCAGCCGCGTGTCGAACATGGCGTGCAGGAACTCGGCGTCGGGCATCGGCGCCACCGAGAAGCCGAGGAACGCCTCGTTGCGCACCAGGCCACGCGCCGCGAGTGCGGCAAGGGCTTCACGGAGCGGCGACGAGCTGACGCCCATCTCGCGAGCCAGCGCGTCGATGTTCAGCCGGGCGCCCGGCGGGAGGTCGCGGTCCATGATGCGTTCGAGCAGCCGGGCGCGCACCTGCTCCGCCAGGCCGATCCTCGTAAGGCTTCGTGCATCCTGCATCGTGCACGATCCTGCCTCCAGAGCACCGCACGCGCAAGGTGCCCTCCCCACCTGTGGCGTCCATCGGGCCGTGGATTGGGCCGAAGCTGCTCGCACCCGGACACTGTGGGGGGAATCATCGATGGGCGCGCGCAAGGCGGCCTTTCACGTCCGCGCCTGCGTGCCGGCGCGGCGCATCGCCGCCATTGATCTGACCTGCTCCGCAGCGCACCGTTAGGGGAGACAGGCAGCGGAGGAGTGATGCATGGCGGAGACGCTCGTCTTTCCTGGCACCGTGGAATGGTCCGGCGAGAACCCCGGCATCTCTCTCAAGGAGACGCCAGACGGCCCCTTCACGACCCTCGCCTCGTTCTTTCGCGTGGTGCTCTCGCCGCATGGACGCGGGCATGCGCTGGTGCTCATGCTGTCGCCGCAGGAGTCGGCGCCACCCGCTGACCGGGCAAACCTGTGCCTGACCGACAACGAACCGCTCGCCCGCTGGCTGGTGTCCGACTACGTGGCGCACTTCGGCGCGTGGCGGGCGCTGCCGGGCCTCCGGGCGCTCGAATACCGCAGCCTCGACAGCGTGACCTCAGGCGGCGACGCGATCAGCCGCTACAGCGAAACCGTGCGGGCAGGCGACCTGACGCTGGTGCTGGAGTGGTCCGGGCTGGGCAAGCCCTTCTGCTTTGCGTTGCCGCCCGAGCAATCCGCCACCGGCCGCCACCACATGCCGAGCCTGTTCGTGGGCTGCGAGGCTGCCAGCGTGACCGTCAACGGGCAGAAGCGGCCGGGTGCGCCGATACCGCGCGAGATCGCCGGGCATCGCATCTCCACGGCGATGCTGGCGTTCTCGGAGACCTGGATCCGCGCCTGATGGCACCGGACACCATGTGCGGCGTGACGCCCGATCCTAGCGCTTCGGGAGCCAGCGCCTGGCGATGCGGCAGGCGACCGTGAAGGCAGGGTTGAAGACATTGCCGACATCGTAGCGGACGACCTGGCCCATCAGGTGGCTGGCGGCGCGGGCGTCCAGGCCGTAGTCCTCGCCGAGCCAGCGCGACATCTCGGTCGTCGCGTGCTGCAGCGCCTGGTCCAGCGGGCGGGCATTGCCGACCGTGAAAATGTCCTCGGCCGTCTCCCCGCGCGGCCAGGTGATCGTCCGCTTCAGGACGCGGAAGGTCACCTGCATCTCGAAGGAGGTCTCGATGCCGGTGCCGACGATCTCTCCGTCGCCCTGGGAGGCATGGCCGTCGCCGAGATAGAAAAGCGCGCCGGGCACCGCGACGGGAAACCAGGCCGTCGTGCCGGGTGCGAACAGGCGGTAGTCCATGTTCCCGCCGTTCTGCGCGCTGGTCGCGGTGGACAGCGCCTGCCCGCCCGCCGGCGCGACCCCGAAGCAGCCGATCATCGGCTGCAGGGGCGGGGCGAAATCCTCGAGCCCCTTCACCTTCTCCTGCAGCCGCACCGTCCCGGCCTCCCGGTCGATATCCCAGACGACGCGCTGCTGCGGTGGCCGGTTGAGGATCGCCGCCGGATCCAGCACGGTCAGGGCGAGCGGCGAGTAGGTCCAGCCGGTCGCGCGGCTCGGCGTCAGCCGATCGATCCGCACGGCGAGCGTGTCCCCGGGCTCGGCGCCCTCGATGAAGAATGGGCCCGTCATCGGGTTCGGCCGGCTGGCGACGGCCACCTCCCGCGCATCGAGGCCGGACGCGTCGATGGTGTCGGTGATCAAGGTGTCGCCATCCGCGACGCGCAGGCAGGGTTCGGCGACGCCGATCGCGTTGAAGTATCGCGTGGGACGGAAGCGGTGCGTGGCCATGGGATCCTCGGGACATCTCGCTGGCATGGGCCGACCGGTCCGCGCCAAGGCTGCTCCCGGCACGCTAGGAACGGGTTCGGGCAGCGGTCAAGGCGCGGCCGGCCCGCCGCGCCGCTTGACCGTCGCCGCCGCCGCGTGGAGCGTTGCGGGATGGAAGTCCCGCTCATCCGGCTGGCCGTCGCCCGGAACCATTGCCGGCTGATCGTGATGGCCGCGCGATGAGCGAGGGCTGGATCGGACTCTTCGACCTGTTCCGCATCGGCGTCGGGCCGTCGAGCTCCCACACCGTCGGGCCGATGCTCGCGGCCGCGCATTTCGCCGCCTCGCTGGACATGCAGCCCGATGCGATCCGCGTGGAGCTGTTCGGATCGCTCGCCCTGACGGGGAAGGGGCATGGCACGGATACGGCGGTGATCCTGGGCCTTGGCGGCGCACGACCCGACACGCTCGACCCGGATGATGCGGCGGCGATCGCGGCGGAGGTCCGGCGGACGCGGCGACTGACGCTGCCGAGCGGCCTGCGTATCGGCTTCGATCCCGACAGCGACATCGTCTTCCGCCCACGCGAGACGCTGCCCTTGCACCCGAATGCGCTGCGGCTGACGGCGGGCGGCACGTCGCGCAGCTACTACTCGGTCGGCGGCGGCTTCGTCGTGGACGAGGCAGGCCAGCCGCTCGGCGGCGGTGGCGGCGATGCGGCGCAGGTGCCGCATCCCTTCACGAATGCCGCCGAACTGCTGGCAGGCGCCGACGCGGCGGGCCTCTCGGTCGCTGGACTGATGCGCGCCAACGAGATCGCGCTACGCAGCCCCGCCGAGCTTTCGGGCGGCATCGCACGCATCCGCGAGGCAATGCGCGCCTGCGTCGCGCGCGGCCTGCGCGGCGAGGGCGAACTGCCGGGCGGCCTGCGCGTGCGCCGTCGCGCGCCTGGCCTGTTGCGGCGGTTGGAGGAAGCGTCGTCCCGCAACGAGGCCGATCCGCTCGCCGCGATGGACTGGACCAATCTCTGGGCGCTGGCCGTGAATGAGGAGAACGCCGCGGGCGGGCGCGTGGTGACCGCACCGACCAACGGCGCCGCCGGCATCGTGCCGGCCGTGCTGCACCACTACGAGCGCTTCGTGCCGGGCGCGAACCCTGCCGGCATCGAGGACTACTTCCTCGCCGCAGCCGCGATCGGCGCGATCATCAAGCGCAACGCCTCGATCTCCGGCGCCGAGGTGGGCTGCCAGGGCGAGGTGGGCTCGGCCTGCGCCATGGCCGCCGCCGGCCTCGCCGCGGCGCTGGGCGGGAGCAATGCGCAGGTGGAGAACGCCGCCGAGATCGCGCTGGAGCACAATCTCGGCCTGACCTGCGACCCGGTCGCGGGGCTGGTCCAGGTGCCCTGCATCGAGCGGAATGCGATCGGAGCCGTGAAGGCGATCAATGCCGCCCGCCTCGCACTGCATGGCGACGGCCGGCACCTGGTCTCCCTCGACCAGGTTGTCGCGACGATGCGCCAAACGGGCCTCGACATGTCGCACAAATACAAGGAGACCTCGCTGGGCGGCCTCGCGGTCAATGTGATCGAGTGCTGAGCGACCGCGACGGCTGTGTCAGGCTGCAGCCACGCCCGGGAGGAATGACCTGAGTTCGTCGATCCGTTCGGCTGTCCAGGCGGCCAGCGCCGCGGCCAGCGCGTTCGGATCGGCCGGCAGTTCGAGCAACGGCCGCGACGCCGCGAGGAATGCCGCCTCTCCGCTGAGCGCCGACCATCCGCGCGGCAGCCGCGCCCGCAGCACCGTGCTCGGCGAGCCGGCCGGCACGCCGCTCGCGCCGACGGCGACGATGGCATGTGGCGTGGTCGGCAGACGGGGCTCGGCACCGTTCCACCCACTTCCTCCGTCGGGAAACCGGAGACCCCATCCGACGAACCACTCGGCCTCGACGCTGGGCGCGTAGGGCGGCCGGAGGAAGGCGTGCCCCCAGATCACGCCGCGTTCGGGATCGGTGACGTAGGTCGTGCGGCCTGTCGCGCGCATGCCGCGCAGGAGCGGCGCAATGGCTTCCTCGGTCTGCTCGAAGCAGGCGGCGATCCTCGCTTCCGCAGCGAGGAACCGCTCGGCAGCGAGCAGGTCATGGGCGTCCGGCATGGTTTGCATCGGTCTGGTCCTGCGCTGACTGCTGGATGGCCGACTACGCCGCTGCGCCTGCGGGCGCGTGCACCTCGGCGAGGATCTCGAAGGATCGCACGCGAGCGGCGTGGTCGTGGATCTGGGCGGTGACCATCAGCTCGTCAGCACCGGTGCGCGCGACGAAGTCCGCAACGCCGCGCCGCACCGTCCCTGGCCCGCCGACGACCGAACAGGCGAGCGCATGATCGAGCATGGCGCGCGCATGCGGATCGAGCTGCGCGTCCAGCCCTTCCACCGGCGGCGGCAGCTTCCCCGGCCGACCACGGCGAAGGTTCAGGAAGGCCTGCTGCAGGGAGGAAAACAGGCGCCGCGCCTCGGCATCCGTCTCCGCGGCGAACACATTCAGGCCGAGCATGACGCGCGGTGCCGCGAGCCGCTCCGATGGGCGGAAGCGCTCGCGGTAGATCGCGATGGCATCCACCATCTGCGCCGGCGCGAAGTGCGAGGCGAAGGCGTAGGGAAGCCCGAGATACGCTGCGAGTTGCGCGCCGAAGGTGCTCGATCCCAGGATCCAGACCTCCACCTCTTGGCCCGCGCCCGGCACGGCCTGCAAGGCCTGGCCGGGCTCGGCAGGCCGGAAGTAGGCAATGAGTTCGACCACGTCCTGTGGGAACTCGTCCGCGTCGGCAGCCAGGTTCCGGCGCAGCGCGCGGGCGGCGACCTGGTCCGTCCCGGGTGCCCGGCCCAGCCCCAGGTCGACGCGACCGGGGTGGAGCGCCGCAAGCGTTCCGAACTGCTCGGCGACGATCAGCGGGGCGTGGTTCGGCAGCATGATTCCGCCGGCGCCAATCCGGATGCGCTGCGTCCCCTCCGCCGGCGCCAATCCGGATGCGCTGCGTCCCCGCGGCCACATGGGCCAGGGCCACCGCCGTTGCGGCGCTGGCGATCCCGGGCATGTTGTGGTGCTCGGCCATCCAGAAGCGCCGGTAGCCGGCCGCCTCCGCATGGCGGGCGAGATCGAGCGAGTTTCGCAGCGCCTGGCCGGCGTCGCTGCCCTCAGGGACCGGGGAGAGATCGAGAACCGATAGGGCGACCATGCCTTTCATATGGGCGGGCGGCGCGTGCCTGGAAACCCGAAGCCGGTCGCGAGGCGACCAGCCAGCCCGCAGGCCACCGCTTCGCCAATATAAGCTGGAAGAGATTATGTGGGCGCAGCACCGTGGAAAGATGCCAGGCGGTTGCAACACGCGCGGTGCAACGGGCAACCATGGCGCTCGCAGGAGAGATGATGCCTTGGACTACGTCGGCATCAACGGACGGCTTCGCTGGCACGGAGATCGCGCAGTCGCCGTCCCGCTTTGTCGGTCTTGCGGTCCGCCTCGCCCTCAGTCGGACCTCGCATTGACCGGCTTCCGGCTCTATCCGTGGCCGGAGCACGTCGCTCTGCGCAGCTGAGTCGACCGGCCTCCTGCGTGACCAACCGGGGCGTCCGGAACTACCCGATCGAACTGCACGCCGCGGTCTCGGGCACGGCGGCGCGGGTGGGTTTCCCGCGCATTTCGACGCCAGCGGCTGCGTTCACATCTACCCTGTCGGCGCATAGAATCATCCTGTGCTGATGCAGCGTGGAGAGTTCCGACCATGAAGGCGATCCATCCCGACATGCGGATCCTGCAGGAGGCGCAAAAGGGCGCCTACGGCGGGACCAGCATCGAGGAGGTCCGCAAGGCCTGGTCGGTCTACACGAGCAGCCTTGCCGCGCCGCGCCCTCCCTCGC
The DNA here is from genome assembly GCF_003173615.1 of Falsiroseomonas bella. Lineage (GTDB taxonomy): Bacteria > Pseudomonadota > Alphaproteobacteria > Acetobacterales > Acetobacteraceae > Falsiroseomonas > Falsiroseomonas bella. The sequence goes on from NZ_QGNA01000004.1 coordinate 750,969, forward strand.
TTTCCGTGCATGACCGGCTGATCGCCGTGCCGGGCCATCCGGTGCCGGTGCGCGTGTACCGCCACGCCCAGCCCACGGGTGCCTGCGCGATCTACATGCACGGCGGAGGCTTCATGAAGGGCGATCTGGACAGCTCCGACCCGATCGCCTGGGGCTTCTGCGACCAGACCGGCGCGACGGTGGTCAGCGTGGATTACCGGCTGACGCCCGAGCATCCGTTTCCTGCCGCCTTCGACGATTGCTACGGCGTGCTCACCTGGCTGTCTGCGAACGCGGCCGAACTCGGAGCCGACCCGGCGCGGATCGCGCTGGTCGGCGACAGCGCAGGCGGCCAGCTCGCCGCCGCGATGTGCCTCGCCGCCCGCGACAAGGGTGGCCCGCGCATCGCTGCCCAGGTCGCGATCTACATGGCCCTCGGCTCGTCCATGGACAGCGGCTCCTATGTCGAGAACGCCACCGGCTACGGCCTCACGACCCAGTATTGCCGCGACTCCCTCGCGCTCCTGTTGCCCACTCCGGAGCACCAGGGCAATCCCTATGCCCGGCCCTGGCTGGCGAAGAGCTTCGCCGACCTGCCGCCAGCCTTCGTGCATTCGGCAGAGCTCGACCCGGTGCGCGACGATGGCCGGTTCTATGCGGCGAAGCTCGCGCTGGCCGGCGTCGACGTGACCTACCGCGAGGCTCGCGGCATGCTGCACGGCTTCATGCGCGCCCGGTTCACCGGCAGCGCGGCCCGCGCGGAATACGACGCGATCTGCGAGTTTCTTCGCCAGCGTGTGTAGGACGAGGTCGTCCGGCGGGCCGTGGCGACGGCCCCCCGAGCGGCAGCGAGACCAGGCGTGCGACACCCGCAACAAGCGGCGCGAGGGCGCATGGCGCACGCTGCGGTGTCCATCGCGGGAAGGGCACCGCGGTGTCCGCCGCGCCGGGCGGGGATCCTGCCGGCACTCGGCCGACCAATTCCTCCTGCTGTCGCATGCAGCCGAGCCGGGACTGAGCCGCAGTTGAGCAGCAGGGCCGTCTTGCGCGAAAGGAAGCGCGCATTGTTCATCTCGTCAGGATGGCGCTTCTCGACGGTGCTTCCGAAGGCCCGGACGTAGTCCGCTGTGGCGCTGCCGTAGCGGGAGACGCTCATCTCCACGATCGCGTCGGCTTTCGAGCTGCTGGACAGCGCCGGCATGTCGTTGCCGAAGCCGACATGGTCGATGCCGACCAGGTTCATGATGTGATTCAGGTGCCGGAGGAGCAGGTCGAGCGTCGGCGGATCGGCGCAGAGACGCCGCCAGAAAGCGAAGCCATCGATGGTCTGCTCGAAATCGTCCATGGGCGAGCGCGGCATTCGCGGCGGCGACATCGCCCTCCCGCAGCCAACGCGGATCGCCGTCCGAGTGGAACACCAGACCGTCGATGACCAGCAGCCTGTCGTGAAACGGCGACATGTCGGAGCCCTTTCCCGCAACGCTGTCCCGGCCGCCGGCCGGGCGTTGCGGATCGGATAGCAACGCGTTCATATTCAAAATGAGGTGCTGCTTTGTCAGGGCTTTGAAACGGCGAAAGGGGACACGATGACGACGGACTGCAACGGGCGGGCGCCCGGCGAAGCTGTACTGACGACGCGCGCAGCCGGGATCACGCGGCGGCGCGCCGTCGCCGCCCTGGGGCTTGCGGCGCTGGCGCCCATCGGGCGCGGCGCCATGGCGCAGCAGCAGTGGCCGACGCGGCCGGTCCGCCTGGTCGTCGCCTATCCGGCCGGCGGCGGCACGGACATCGTCGCGCGGCTGTTCTCCGATCGCTTGGCGCAGCTGTGGGGCCAGCCGGTCATCGTCGAGAACCGCGGCGGCGCGGCTGGCACGATCGGCGCGGAGAGCGTCGCCCGGGCGGCGCCCGACGGCTATACGCTTCTCGTCGCGGCCTCCCCCGAGATCGCGATCGCGCGCAGCACGCAGCGCAACCTGGCCTATGACCCCGTCAGGGATTTCGACGCGATCACGCTCATCAACCAGACCCAATTCGTGCTCTATGCCACGGCGAGGCTGGCGCCGAACAACGTGCAGGAGCTGATCGCCCTGGCCAGGGCGAGGCCGGGCGAGCTGAACTACGCGAGCTTCGGCAATGGCACTTCGAACCACTTCGTCGGCGAGCTGTTCAAGATGTCCGCGGGCGTGGACATCACGCATATCCCCTATCGCGGCGGCGGCCCGATGATGACGGACCTGATCTCGGGCACCGTGCAGCTCGCCTTCGAGGCCATCAACACCGGCCTGCCGCATGTGCGCGGCGGCCGGCTGAAGGCGCTGGGCGCCGCGATGATGCAGCGCTCCCCCCTGATGCCGGAGGTGCCCACCTTCGACGAGCAGGGCGTGAAGGGCTTCACCGGCGGAAGCTGGGTCGGCATGGTCGCGCCGAAGGGAACGCCGCAGCCCATCATCAACCGCGTGGCGGCCGACATTAAGCGCCTTCTGGATGCGGGGCTGGCGGCCGAGTTCGAGCAGCGCGGCCTCACGCCTGACGGCCGGGGCCCGGCCGAGTTCGGCGCCTTCATCGAGGCGGAGGTGCTGAAATGGGGCTCCGTGGCGCAGCGGGCCGGGATCGCGGCGGGCTGAACTGGTCGCGCAGGCCCGCAGGGAGCAGGACCGGTAGCGCCGGGAACCGCCACCTCGCCGGGCCAGGCGATCCGCCGACGCTGATTCGGCCCCGCCCGGCCCTGATGGCCTGAGGCGATGCCCTCATGGCGTTCGAGGGCATCGCAGCGCGGGTGGGTCAGCCCTTCCGGAGGCCCTCGTAGCGCGTGTAATCGGCCGTCAGGCCGAGTTGCAGCCCGCTCACGCCACGCCGCAGCACCGCGATCTCGTTCCGTTGCAGCATGAAGGCCACAGGCGCGCGCTGCATGTGCTCGCGCTGCATCTGCTCGTAGATCGCGAGCCGCTTGGCAGGGTCGTGCTCCCGCACCGCGGCGCGCGCGCTTTCCGTCAGGCGCTGATCGATCCAGTGCAGCCGCCAAGCCATTACGCGAAGTCGGTTGTTCTCGGAGTTGTCGTCGTTCTCGCAGAAATACTGAGCGTTGGAGTTCGGGTCGAAATAGTCCGTGCTCCAGCGCAGCAGGACCATTTTCGTGGTGCGGTTGCGCGACTTGGTCAGCACCTGGCGCGGATCGGCGGAGAGCAGCGAGGCGCGGATGCCGACCTCCGCCAGGTTGCGCTGAAGCGCCTGCGCCACGTCGAAGAAGGGCGGGCTCCCATAGTGGTCTAGTTCGATCGCGAAGCCATCGGGATAGCCTGCTTCAGCAAGAAGGCGGCGGGCGCGAGGGATGTCCCGCGTGTAGGGCCGGTCGGTGATCGCGCCCGGCATGCCCGCCGGCAGGAAGGCCTGGTGGACGCTCCAGGTGCCGGGCGTGACATTTGCCGCGATGCCGTCGTAGTCGATCGCCCACTTCACCGCCTCATGTACCTGCGGCTTTGAAAGCTCCGGCACGGACGTGTTCATCGCGACATACATCTGCGTGCCCTGGCCGGACGACACCAGCGTGTAGTTCGCGTCGCTCCGCAGCGCACGAAGCCGGTCGGCATCGAGGTCGCGCGCGATGTCGGCATCGCCGCGCTGCAGCATCAGGAACTGCACGGAGCTGTCCGGCACATGGCGGATCAGGATGCGCCGGACCGGCACCGGCTGGCCGTAGTTCGGGTTCGCCATCAGCGTGACCTGCTCGTTCGCGTTGTAGCCCGCGATCCGATAGGGGCCCGCGCCGGCGCTGTTGGTCTTCAGCCACTGGTTGCCCATGTCGCCGTCGCGCTCATTGGCCATCACGCGCGCCTTCTCGACGACGCTCGCGACATTGGCGGAGAGGCAGTAGAGCACGAAGCTGGTCGCGCGCGCCTCCGGCAGTTCGACCGCGAGCGTGCGGTCGTCCGTGGCCCGGATCAGCTGGCGGACATTGTCCTTGTTGAAGCCGAACTGCGTCAGGATGAAGCTCGACGCCTTGCCCAGGATCACGGCGCGCTGCAGCGAGAATGCCGCGTCCTCGGCAGTGACGGCGGCGCCGCCCGCGAAGCTCTGGCCGGCGCGCAGGTGGAAGGTGAAGCGCTTCGCATCCGGGGTGATGTCCCACCGCTCCGCCAGGTCGCCGCGGACGGTCGCGCCATCCGGCCGCACCAGCTTGCGATAGCAGTTGGTGCAGACCTCGTTGCTCGAGAACTCGTAGGCCTCGGCGGGATCGAGGCTGATGATGTCGCCGATGTGGCGCGCCATCACGATGACGTCGCGCGGCGTCTGCGCATGGGCCAGCCCCGCATGGAACGCCGGCAGGGCGAGCGGGGCGGCAAGCACGCTACGACGGTGGAGGGTCATCGCTGTCGCTTCCTCAATGCCCCGAGGGGCGTGGCTTGGCCCGGCGCGGTACCCGCGCCTCGATCCGGGCGCTTTCGTCAAAGATTGCAGCGCGCCGACCATCGCGGCAAGCATGCTGTGCATCTTGTCGGATGGCGGATGGCATGTGACCGTATAGCCCTGGGCCGCGTCGGCTGGAGGGGGAAAGCGGGCAGCATGGCGAAGGCAGCATCTCGCGCCCGCGACCCGTTGAAGCGCGCGATCGCGCTGCTGGAGCGTGTGCCTCTGGTCGATGGGCACAACGACCTCGCCTGGGTGATCCGGCTGGACTCCGAAGCGCGTGGCGACGTGCTGCGCTACGACCTGACCCGCATCCACCCGGAGAGCGACACCGACATTCCGCGCCTGCGCGAAGGGCGCGTCGGCGCGCAGGTCTGGGCCGCCTATGTGCCGACGGACCTGCCCAACCCGGCGCGTGCCACGCTGGAGCAGATCGACACCATCCTCCGCATCGAGGACGCGCACCCGGATGTCTTCCTACCCGCGCGGAGGGCCTCCGACATCGTCCGCGCGCACCGGGCCGGCAAGATCGCCTCCATCATCGCGGTGGAGGGCGGCGTCGGGCTCGAGAACAGCCTCGGGCCGCTGCGTGTCTGGCATGCGTCCGGCGTCCGGCTTCTCACGCTCTGCCATAACGGCACGCTCGACTGGGTGGACAGCGCGACCGATGCGCCGCGCAGCAACGGCCTTTCGCCCTTCGGCCATGCGGTGATCCGGGAGCTGAACCGGCTGGGCATGATGGTGGATTGCGCGCATGTCGCGCCGACGGTGATGCACGACGTGCTGGACACCTCGACGGCGCCGGTCGTGTTCTCCCACTCCAACGCCTTCACGCTCTGCGCGCATCCGCGCAACGTGCCCGACGACGTGCTGGACCGCGTGAAGGGCACCGAGGGCATCGTGATGGCGACCTTCGTGCCGGACTTCACCAGCGAGGAGGTGCGCGCCTGGATGAAGCCCCTGCGGGAGGCCCATCTGCGCAGCACCGGCGGCGGCTGGCTGCAGGCGATCGAGGCCTGGGAGAAGGACCATGGCCCGCGCCCGCTGGCGACGCTCGAACAGGTCGCGGATCACGTGGAGTATCTGGCGAACCGGATCGGCACGCGCCGCGTCGGCATCGGGTCGGACTATTTCGGGGTGCCGACCAAGCCGGTCGGGCTCATGGATGTCAGCCGCTTCCCGCACCTCTTCGCCGAGTTGATCCGCCGCGGCTGGTCGGAGGATCACCTGGCCGATCTCGCCGGCGGCAACTTCATCCGCGTGATGCGGGCGGTGGAGCGGGAAGGGCGGCGGCTGCGCGGGATCGCGCCGCCCGGCCTCGGCACGGTGCAGCAGCTTGACGCGCGCCCACAGGCCGGCTGAGGCGGGCGGCGCGCCGCGGCGGCGCCCGGGCGCGCGGTGAAGGGCCGCTTACGTGCGCTCGCGGCCACCGCGGCCAGCGTGCCGATCACGCTCTTCGGGCTGGTGCTCGTCACCTTCCTGATCGGCCGCGTCATGCCGCTCGATCCCGTGCTCGCCATCGTCGGCGACCGCGCACCACAGGAGGTGGTGGAGCGCGTGCGGGTCGAACTCGGGCTGGACCGCTCGCTGCCCGAACAGTTCCTGCGTTACCTCGGCCAGCTCGCGCAGGGCGATCTCGGGCGCTCCGTGATGACCTCAAACCTCGTCACGCAGGACATCGCGCGCTTCCTGCCCGCCACCTTCGAACTGGCGACGGTGGCGATCCTGCTGGCCACGCTGATCGGCGTGCCGCTCGGGGTCGCGGCGGCGGCCAGGCAGGGCAGCTGGCTGGACCAGTCGGTGCGGGTGGTCTGCATCGCGGGCCATAGCCTGCCGGTGTTCGTGCTCGGCCTCGCCTCGCTGCTGGTGTTCTACGCCTGGCTCGGCCTCGCACCGGGGCCGGGACGGCAGGGCGTGTATTTCCAGGACATGGTGGAGGTGCGCACAGGCCTGCTGACGGTGGATGCGGCGCTCGCGGGCGACTGGCCGGCGCTGCGCGACGCGCTGGCGCATCTGGCGCAGCCGGCGGGCGTGCTGGCCGCCTTCTCGGTGGCCTACATCGCCCGCATGACGCGCGCCTTCATGCTGGCCGAGCTGCAATCCGAATACGTCACCACGGCCCGCGCCAAGGGGCTGACGGAGGCGCGCATCATCTGGCGGCACGCGTTCCGCAATACCGCCGTGCCGCTCGTCACGGTGCTCGCGCTGACCTATGCCGGGTTGCTCGAAGGCGCGGTGCTGACCGAGACGATCTTCGCCTGGCCGGGGCTCGGCCAGTACCTCACCGCGTCGCTGCTCAATGCGGACATGAACGCAGTGCTCGGCGCCACCCTGGTCGTCGGGCTCATCTATGTGGCGTTCAACCTGCTGGCGGATGCGCTCTACCGCCTGCTGGACCCGCGCACGCGATGAGCGCGCCGTTCTCGCGCGAATGGCTGCTGTCGGACGCGCCGGAGTCGCGGCGGCAGGCGGCCTGGGGCCAGCGCTACCAGGCCTGGCTGGCCTTCCGCCGCAACGGGCTGGCGATGGCGGGCCTCGCTGTTGTCCTGCTGCTGCTGGCAATGGCGCTGCTGGCGCCCTGGCTCGCCACGCATGATCCCGGCGCGCAGAATCTCGGCGTGCGGCTTGCGCCGCCATCCGCGACGCACTGGCTCGGCACCGACGAACTCGGCCGTGACCTCTGGTCGCGCCTCGTCTTCGGTGCGCGGATCACGCTCGGCATGGTCGTCGCGGTGGTGCTGCTGGTGGCACCCCTCGGGCTGATCGTCGGTTGCGCCGCGGGCTATGCCGGCGGCATGGTGGACCGGCTGCTGATGCGCGTGACCGATGTCTTCCTTGCCTTCCCGCGGCTGGTGCTGGCGCTGGCCTTCGTCGCCGCGCTGAAGCCGGGCGTGGAGAGCGCGGTGATCGCGATCGCGCTCACCGCCTGGCCGCCCTATGCCCGCCTTGCGCGCGCCGAGACCCTCACCGTGCGCAACGCGGACTTCATCGCGGCCGTGCGGCTGACCGGCGCATCCGCCACCCGGACCGTGCTGCGCCATGTGGCGCCGGTCGCGGTGCCGAGCCTCGTCGTGCGCGTCACGCTCGACATGTCATCCTTCATCCTCACCGCGGCGGGGCTCGGCTTCCTCGGCCTCGGCGCGCAGCCGCCGCTGCCGGAATGGGGGACGATGATCGCCACCTCGCGCCGCTTCATCCTGGAGCAGTGGTGGGTGCCGCTGATCCCCGGCATCGCCATCTTCCTCGCCAGCCTCGCCTTCAACCTGCTCGGCGACGGGCTGCGCGACGTGCTGGACCCGAAGCAGCGATGACGCCGCTTGCCGAGATTCGCGGCCTGCACGTGGACTTCCCCGGCAGCACCGGCTGGCAGCCGGCGGTGCGCGGCGTCTCGCTCGTGCTGGGGCGCGAGAAGCTCGGCCTGGTGGGCGAGAGCGGGTCGGGCAAGTCGGTGACCGGGCGCGCGCTGATGCGGCTGCTGCCGCCCAGCGCACGCATCCGGGCGGAGACGCTCCGCGTGGCCGGGACGGACCTGCTGACCGCGACGCCGGAGGCGATGCGTCGGCTCCGCGGCGCGCGCATCGGGCTGATCCTGCAGGATCCGAAATTCTCCCTCAATCCCGTGATGCCTGCCGGCGAGCAGATCGCGGAGGCCTGGCGCGCGCATCACCGCGGCAGCCGGCGCGAGGCACGCGAGGCAGCACTCGAACTGCTGTCGCAGGTGCTGATCCGCGATCCAGCGCGCGTCTTCGCCGCCTATCCGCACGAGCTCTCCGGCGGCATGGGCCAGCGCGTGATGATCGCGATGATGCTCGCCCCCGGCCCCGACCTGCTGATCGCCGACGAGCCGACCAGCGCGCTCGACGCGACCGTGCAGGCGGAGATCCTGCGGCTGCTCGACCGTCTCGTCTCGGATCGCGGCATGGGCCTCGTGCTCATCAGCCACGACCTGCCGCTCGTCTCGCGGTTCTGCGACAGGATCGTCGTGATGTACGGCGGCCGCGTGATGGAGGAACTGCGCGCCGCGGATCTGCACGCCGCACGCCATCCCTACACGCGCGGGCTGCTGAACTGCCTGCCGCGGCTCGATGCCGCACGGCAGCGCCTGCCGGTGCTGGCGCGCGACCCGGCCTGGCTGGAGGGGCCGTGATCGAGGTCCGCGACCTGAATGTGCGCTTCGGCAAGGTGCATGCGGTGCGAGGCGCCTCCTTCACCGTGGCGGAGGGCGAGAGCTTCGGCCTGGTCGGCGAATCGGGCTCCGGCAAGTCCACCGTGCTGCGCGCGCTTGCGGGACTGGTCACGGGCTGGACCGGCAGCATGTCGATGGCCGGCTGCGCGCTCGGGCGCCGACGCGATGCGGCCTTTCACCGCGCGGTGCAGATGGTGTTTCAGGATCCCTACGGCTCGCTGCACCCGCGCCAGACGGTGGATCGCATCCTGTCGGAGCCGCTGATAGTCCATCGCATTCCCGATGCCGACCAGCGCATCGCCCGCGCGCTGGAGGAGGTGGCATTGCCGCGCGCCGTGCGCTTCCGCTTCCCGCACCAGCTCTCGGGTGGGCAGCGGCAGCGCGTGGCGGTGGCGCGCGCGCTGATCGCCGGCCCTTCGGTGCTGCTGCTCGACGAGCCGACCAGCGCGCTCGACGCGACGGTGCAGGCGGAGGTACTGAACCTGCTGGCGGATCTGCGCGCGGCACGCCGCCTGACCTGCATCCTCGTCAGCCACAACCTCGCGGTCGTTGCGCATCTCTGCACGCGGCTCGCGGTGATGCAGCAGGGCGAGATCGTGGAGACGCTTGACGAGGCCGCGCTCCGCGGCGGGCGTGCGACGCACCCGCACACGAAGGAGCTGATCGCGCTCTCCCGTGATCTCGACGGGACTGGGTAGTGCGCCCGTTCAGTCGAAGCGTTCGGCCGCAAACGGCGCAGAATCCGTGTTCGATGGCTGACCGAGTATGGATGGCGGCAGCAGCCGCGCAGTCGGCGCCGAGCCCGGCCGCCATCCTCGCCACAAGCGGCTTGGGTGTCCGGGCGGGCGCGACCAGGCCGACCCAGCTGCTGCCCGTGAATCCGCGCCGGCCCTGCTCATCGAGCGTCCCCACCTGCGGCGCCAGCGGCGAGCGGCGGGTCATCGCCGTGCCGACTGCCGTGAGCCGGCCGGGATAGTGTCAAAGGCAAGCTGCACGGTGCCAGCGATCAGATCCGTCATCATCGGGCCGCTGCCGCGATAGGGACATGGGCGATGTCCACATTCGCGGTGGCCTGGAACAACTCGCCGACGCCTGGCGACGCTCTCGGCACCTATGGTCCCCGCAGCGCCGGCACGATTTTCCACCACCACCGGCTGGCCCCGGGCGCGCCCGAGCGGCTCGGCGGCTGGCGGGCCACGATGTCGGCGCTGCCGCCGGCCGGATAGGCGACGATCAGCCGTACCGGGCGCGACGGCCAGTTCCCCTGTGCAAGCGCAGGGCGCCAAGTGCCCCGAGCGACGCGGCGCCCAGGGCAGCGCCGGTGAGCTGCCGCCGCCCAGCGGATGCGGTGGCTAAACCAAGCACGGTGCCCCGCTGCTTCATGCTGCTGCCTTCCTGTCCAGTTCGGAGCTTTCGACGCCCCCTTTTCAATATGGCCGTATTGCGATCCAATCCGTCTACGCCGAAGCGCGGAAGAGGGATCAGGACGGCATGAGTACGCTGCACGACCGGATGCTCGTTATTGACGGGCTGGTCTTCTACTCCGATGGCGACCCGCGCTGGCTGCGCGAGGGCAATGTCTCGGCGGCGAATGTGACTATCCGCTCGCCAATGGATAACTTCGAGACCACCTTCGACGCGTTCGCCAGCTGGCGCGCCCGTTGCGCCGATCCGAACTCCGGCTGGCTGCTGGTGGAGCGTGGCGCCGACATCGACCGCGCCAAGGCGGAGGGGAAGGTCGGGCTGATCATGGGCTGGCAGGACACCAAGCTGCTGGGCGACAAGGTGGAGCGCATCGAGGCGTTCCATCGCCTCGGCCTGCGCATCGTCCAGCTCACTTACAACGAGGCGAGCGCCGTCGGCGATGGCTGCCTCGAAAAACGCAACGCCGGTCTGTCCAACTTCGGCCATGAGGTGGTGGCGGAACTCAATCGCCTCAACATGGCCATCGACCTGTCCCACACCGGAGAGCAGACCTGCCTGGACACGGCCGCTGCGACGAAGCAGCCCATCCTGCTGACGCACGCCAACGCCCGCGCGGTCACCAACCGCGTGCGCAACAAGCCGGACGAGGTCATCCGGGCGGTGGGCCGCACCGGCGGGCTCGTTGGCGTCTCGCTCCACGGCTTCATGAACTGGGACGGCAATCCGGCGAACCCGCCGACGCTCGACCTGTTCCTGCGCCATCTGAAGCATGTGGTGAGCCTCGTCGGCATTGATCATGTGGGCTTCGGCAACGACATGGCGGCGCTGGCGAGTTCCGAGAAGGCGGACGCCATCCTGGACATGAGCTTCACCCGGTATGCCGGCGCCACCGCCGACTTCATCCGCGCCTTCGGCAACACGCTCGAGAAGCGCTACCCCGACGAGTTGAACAATCCGCGCTTCCTCTCGCGCAAGACCGACGCGCTGCTGAGGGCCGGCTACAAGGAAAGCGAGGTGGAGAAGATCATGGGGCTGAACTTCCGTCGCGTGCTCGGCGAAATCTGGCAGGGCTAGGCGGATGCAGCGCCTGTTGCGCGTCGGCCTGGCACAGACCGGGCCGGTGCTGACGGAGGGGTTCGATGCGGGCCTCGCCGCCGCCGAGGCGATGTTCGCCGATGCGGCCGCGCGCGGCGTGAAGTTGCTGCTTTTCTCCGAGTTGTTCCTTTCGCCCTTTTTCCCCAACCGGCTTGAGAAGGAGTTCGACCGCTTCTTCGTCACGCCCGACGGGCCCGAGGTCCGAAGGCTGCGTGAGGCCGCTGCACAGCACGGCGTCGCCGCCATCCTCGGACTTGGACTGCGCGAGAAGGCCGGCTACAGCAACGCGGCGCTGGTGGTTGATGAACGCGGCGCTGTCGTCGGCACTTATCGCAAGACGCATATCCCCGCTTATTTCCCGACCGACGCGCCGGGCGGTACCGGCAGTTTCGAGAAGCTCTACTTCACCCCGGGCAACACCCTGCCGGTGTTCGACCTGCTGGGCTGTCGCTTCGGCATTCAGATCTGCAATGACAGACTCTACCCCGAGCCCTCGCGGGTGCTCGCGCTGACCGGGGCTGAGGCGATCTTCATGCCGATCTGTTTCTCCACCTATGCCGATCCCGGCCGTCGCGCATCGATTTGGGAGGTGCCGCTGCGGGCCCGCGCCCATGAGAACGGGGCGTGGGTGGTGGCGGCCAATCGCGTCGGTGTCGAGGGCCCGCGCCACCATCTCGGGCGCAGCATGGTGGTGGACCCGCGCGGCATGATCGCCGCCGAGGCAGGGATCGATCGCGACGAGCTCCTGGTGCACGACCTGGATCTCGACGAGCCGGCACGTGCTAGGAAGGACTTTCCTTGGTGGCGCGACCGCCGGCCCGATCTCTATCGCGCCATAGCGGAGTGACCGAGGGCTCCCGCGGCGCGCGGAGGCCGTGAACAGACATCGGTTCGTAGGCCGCCTGGCAAAGGCGCCGCCGCGGCTCACCGGGGTGCGGTGGTAGAGCGCCCGGTCGGTATTGTTTGGACCGCCGCGCTGTCCGGGCCGGATCGCAGCACGGCGCAGCGCGTGCTCAACACGCTGCGCGTCCTCGGCTTCCTGCGTCAGGTGCAGGGATCGCGACGCCATCTGCTGGCAGAGCAGCTCGCGTACCATGTTGGCCGGCGGTGATGCCGGCGCCGACGGCATTGCCAGTCCACGGATCTACGATCTTGCCTGCCGGGCCTGTGCCGGCGTGGTGGTGCAGCGACCTGCGCCGGTGCGCCTGATCGAGGGCGGGCTGCCGACGGAGGCGACGGTCGCGCATGTGATGGTCTCGCGCTACGCCGACCATCTGCCGCTGTATCGGCAGGCCGGGATCCTCGCCCGGCAGGGCATTCTCGTGGACCGCGCGACGCTGGCGGCCTGGGTCGGGACCGGTGCGGCCGAGCTCGTGCCCGTATTTCTCCGTTAATGCCGGGTCGGGTCCGTTCCCGGATGTTGGCTCCCATCTGTTCCAGAACGGATTCCGATCCGCGGAGCGCGTTCATCAGGAAGTGAGGCTTGATGAGGCGCGAACTGGACCTGATCCTCACGCCAGGCGCGGTGCCGATCGCCCAGGCGGTCCGTCTCGACCTGGGTGCGACGACCTATGCCTGGGTGGGCACGCGGGCGCAGATGCTGGGGCGCGACCACCTCTCACCGCGCGACCTCGCGGAGATGCCGGTGCTCATGGCGCCGCAGGGCTCCGACTCGCACCGCACGGTGGTCGACTGGTGCGAGACCGCCGGGACGCCGCTACGCCGCGCCAGTCTGTGCAACAGCCTCGCCGTGCTGGGCACGATGGTCCGCAAGAGCGTCCTCGATCCCAGCGTCTCCGTCAGCTACCTGCAGGTCAGCGGCGGCGGGACGAAGACCGGCGGTCTGGTCAACCTCAACACGCAGAACGTCTTCGACGGCATCAGCATCACCGTCTCCAACCTGTACACGACCGATATCGTCTATCTCAGCGACCAGGTGACGCGGACGAGCTTCGTCGACATCCTGAACTATGTGGGCGTCTACCGCGTCAAGACCATCGCGGACGGGGTCCCCGTCTACCAGGAGACCGTCGTGAACGCCCAGCCCGTCCCAGGGCCGGACGCGGAGAAGAACCTCGGCCCCGACACCCTGGCCCTGATTCGGAACAGCGACGGCCCGATAGGGACCTTCGACTTCCGGGTCTGGGACCGTGTCGAGGGCGCCTGCACCGTCAACGGCGTTGCAGTGGACGGCGACGGCGAGGACCTGCAGATCGTGCTGCTCGACGTCCCGGCCTGGGCGCGCGAATTCGCCATCGGGCATGTGCTGCAGAACCTGGCCTTCGCGACGGTCAGCGATGCGCCGATTGTCGCGCGCACGCTGAAGATCGCCGTCGACGACCCGTACTATGCCGTCACCACGGCCAACATCACCGTCAACGTCACCCCGCAGAACGACGCGCCGGTCATCACCTCCAAGTCGCGCTGCGCGCCACCGATGGCATGGCCGAGCGCACGGAGGCCCTGACCATCCGCGTGCTCGACCGCGCGGAGACCGCGCAGCTCAGCGGCTTCGGCCCGGTGACGCTGGCGGAGAACGCCGTGAGCGCCGGCCCCGTGGTGCTGGATTCCAGCGTCTTCCTGACCACCGGCGACACGCCGAAGCGCCTGACGCTGACCGGCGCGCTGGCAGAGGACACGCTCGGCATCCAGAACCAGGGCAGCGGCGCGGGGCAGATCGGCGTCAGCGGGAACACCGTGACGTGGCAGGGCGCGGCCATCGGCACCTTCACCACCGGGCCGGGCGCCCCGCTGGTCATCGACTTCCTGGACGACGTCCCCTCCGCCGCGATGCAGCCGCTGCTGCAGGCGCTGACGTTCAGCAACGCCAGCAACCAGCCCACCGCCAGCCGCACCCTGCTGCTCGACATCGTCGATGCCGGGGGCACGCATCTCAATGCGCCGGTGGCGCCGGGCTTCACCCAGCTGACCGGCGCCGCCAGTCCCTTCGCCGGCTTGGCCGTGGCCGCCGGCAACAGCGCGCCGGCCTTCCTCGACGTGGATGGCGATGGCCGGACCGACCTGATCGCCGGCGGCAACGATGGCCGCGTGGTCTGGTGGAAGAACACCGGCAGCGGCTTCGTCGCGGTCGCGCCCGGCGGCGACAATTCGCTGCGCGACGTTGTCAATCTCTCCCAGCGCATCGCCACGCCCGCCGTCGCCGACCTCGACGGCGACGGGCAGGCCGAGCTCGTGGTCGGCGACTTCGCCGGCGGCCTGCAGGTCTGGGAACGACGCGGCGACGACTGGGTGCGGCAGAACGGTGCCGACAATGTCTTCCTTGCGCGATCCGTCACCGTCGCGGCGATCACGACCACCGAGGATCTCTTCGACTACAGCAACGGCATGTCCTTCGACAGCACCGTCACCTATACGCGGCCGACGCTGAGCACCGCGTCCAAACTCGGGCTGAGCGCGCCCGCCTTCGGCGACATCGACGGCGACGGCATCGCCGACCTCGTCGTCGGCCGGGCCGATGGCGGCTTCGCCGCCTTCCGCGGCACCGGGCCCGACTTTCCCCGCTACGCGCCCGGCTTCCAGCCCTTCCTCGCCTTCGAGGTGGATCCCCTGGCAGGCATCGATGCCGGCTCGGCAAGCGGCGCGGCGCTGCTGGACGTCGATCTCGACGGACGCATCGACCTGGTCACGGGAAATGCCGCGGGCACGCTGACGGCCTATGGCATCGCCGGGACCGCCTTCGTCCCCTTCGCCACCAACCCCTTCGCCGGCGTCGTGCTGGATGCCAATGCGCGGCCTGCGGCGGCGGATGTCGATGGCGACGGGCTGCTCGACCTCGTCGTCGGCGGCGTCGGCGGCGGCTTCCAGGTGTTCCGCAGCACGCCGGCGCTCGGCGTGCCGATCGCCGTCACCGTGACGCGGCAGAACGACGCGCCGGTCATCACCTCTGCCAGCACGGTCTCGATCACCGAGGGCACGGCGGGAATCTTCTACACGGCCCAGGCCACCGACCCCGACGGCGCCACCAACCTTGTCTGGACGCTGAGTGGCGAGGATGCGGGGCGCTTCACGCTCGACAGCTTCAGCCGCGGCCTGAAGTTCACCAATGCGCCGACCGTGAAGCCGGACTTCGAGGTGCCGACGGATGCCAATCGCGACAACGTCTACCGCGTCACGCTGAACGTCACCGATGGCGCCGCCGTCGTCGCCAAGGACCTGACGATCACCGTGACCGACGTGCGGGAGACGACGACCCTGACGGAACTCGTCGCCAGCATGGCGGTGACGGAAGGCGCCGCCGCGCAGCGCATCGATCCCGCCGTCACCTTCACCCAGGGCCAGTCGCTAGACGGGAAGCAGCTGATCGTCGGGGGGCTGCTGCCGGAGGACCGCGTCTCCCTGGTGAACGAGGGCTCCGGCGCCGGCCAGATCGGCTTCGACGGCAGCATCGTGACGTTCGGCGGCGACGCCATCGGCACGGCAACGGGCGGCGTCGGCGCGCCCTTCGTCGTCACGCTGAACGCGGGGGCGCACGGGCCGCAGGTAGATGCACTGATCCAGGCGCTGACCTACAGCAACGTCAGCGACAACCCGGCCGCCACGCGGACCCTGACCTTCGACCTGATCGACGCGACCGGGCGGCACCTGAACGGCGTGGCGCAATCGACCTTCACGCTCGCCACCGGTGCGGCCAATCCGCTGGACGGGATCGATGCCGGGTTCGAGAGCGCGCCGGCGCTGGTGGACCTCGATGGCGACGGCCGCCTCGACCTCGTCTCGGGCAATGACGAAGGCGCGCTGCTCGCCTGGCGGAACACTGGGACGGGCTTCGTGCCCTTCGCCGCCAATCTCTTCGCCGGCGTCGATGTGGGCCCCGTCACCGCGCCGACCTTCGCCGACCTCGACGGCGACGGCGATCCGGACCTGCTGCTTGGCGCCGGCGCGGCGACCTACCCCGGCGCCATCGTGACCGCGTGGCGGAACACTGGCACGGCCTTCGTGCCGATGCTGCCCGACCCGTCGCCCTTCACCACCGCGACGAATGTCCTGACGCCGCAGTTCGTGCAGCTCGTGCCCGGCGGCGCGCCGGAACTGATCCTGGGCGACCTCAGCGGCAACCTGAACGCCTTCAAGCTGTTGCCCGAGGGCTACTACACCATCGATTCCGCCTACAACGCGGCGACCCCGCTGCCGACGCTGAACGGCAGCTCCGCGGCGACGCTGTTCGACCTGGACGGCGACGGCGTGGGCGAGCTGATCGCCGGCGATTCCGGCGGCGGGCTGCGCGTCTTCCGCCTGCAGGCCACCCTGAGCGGCGCGCCGAACAATGCCGCGATGGAGGCGCTGCTCGAGGCGCTGACCTACCAGAACACCAGCGCCGACCCGACTGCGACGCGCACGCTGACCTACAGCTTCCGCGATCCCCGGCTCGCGGACTTCGCGGCCGGCTCGACGAAGCAGGTCCTCGTCACGGTGAAGGAGGTGAACCAGGCGCCGGTCATCGACAGCCCGGCCGCCCCGACCACGATCGCCCATGCCGAGAACGGCACCGGCGCGGTCTTCACGCCGCAGGCGACGGACGCCGACAGCGACGCGCTGACCTGGAGCCTGGTGGGCGGCGACGTCGCGTTCTTTGTCATCGATCCGCTCTCCGGCGCGGTGCACTTCGCCGCGCCGCCGAACTTCAGGGGCCCTCGCGACAGGGTCCGGCGGCAGCAACAGCTTCACGGTGGTCGTCGCGGCCAGCGACGGCATCGCCACGACACCGGGCGCGACGGTGACGGTCGAGGTGACGGATGTCGCCGAGCCCTATGCGCTGACCGGCCTCGGCGGCAGCCTGCTCGTCGGCGAGCAGGACTCGCCGACGCTTCTCGCCCCGGGCATCGGCGTGACGGGCGGCGATGCGCTGGTCGGCGCCGTGCTCTGGGTCAGCGGGCTGGCCGCGGGCGACGTGGTCTCGCTGGGCTCGCAGGGCGACGCCGCGGGCGAGATCGCGCTCGACGCCGGCATCGTCTCCTTCGGTGGCGTGCAGATCGGCACCGCCAGCGGCGGCGCCGGCAACGACTTCGTCATCGACCTCGACGACGGCGCCACGCCCGAGGCGCTGCAGGCCCTGCTCTCCCGCCTGACCTTCGCCAATGCGGGCGAGACGCCGGCGGCAGACCGCCTTCCGACCATTGCGCTCGACGGCAGCGGCGGCACGGTGCTGACCAGCGGCACCGTGCAGGTGCATGTTGCCGCCGTGGACGAGGCGCCGAGCGGGCCGGCGATCACGCTGGCGGCGGCGATCGAGGATAACGTCGTCCGGCTGACCGCTGCCGCGCTCCTCGCCGGCTGGTCGGACCCGGAGAGCCTCGATCTCGCCATCGCCAACCTGACGGCCTCGAAGGGCACGCTGCAGGACATCGGCGGCGGCCTCTGGGCCTACATCCCGCAGCAGGACGACGACAGCGGCGCGGTCTTCAGCTACGGCCTGTCGGATGGCGTGAACGTCGCGGATGGCAGTGCGACAATGGACCTGCTGCCGGTCAACGATGCGCCCTCCCGCCCCTTCGGCATGCCGCTGGCGGCGTTCACTGAGGACGTGGCCGCGCTGGTGACCGCGGAGCAGCTTCTCGCAGGCTCCACCGATCCGGACGGGCCCTCGCTGTCCGTCGTCAGCATCAGCGCTTCCTCCGGCACGCTCACCGACCTCAGCGGCGGCCAATGGAGCTATCAGGGAGCGCCGGACGACGACGGTTCCGTCACCTTCATCTATCTCGTCACGGACGGCGTCGAGACGGTCCAGGGCGGGGCGGCGGCCGACATCCTCCCGGTGGACGACGCGCCGACCGGCCCCGCCGCCGCCGTGCTGCCGGCGCTCGCCGAGGATGCGAGCGGTTTGCTCCTCGCGGCCGACCTGCTCGCCGGCTGGAGCGACATCGACAGCGTGTCGCTGGAGGTGATCGACCTCGCGGCGTCCTCCGGCACGCTCGTCTTCCTCGGCGGCAGCACGTGGCGCTTCACCGGCGATGCCGACGACGACACCGCGGTGAGCTTCACCTACCAGGTCAGCGACAGCACGACGGGCGTCGCGGCCAGCGCGGTGCTCGATCGTCTGCCGGTCACCGCCGGGCTGATCCGGGCTGGCAACAGCAGGGCCGACAGCATCGCGGGCGGGGCGGACAACGACACGCTGAGCGGCCTGGCAGGCGACGACAGCCTGGTCGGCAACGGCGGCAACGACGCCCTGATGGGCTCCACCGGCAACGACCTGCTCGAAGGTGGCACTGGCCTCGACAGGCTGGTCGGCGGCAGCGGCGCCGACAGTCTCCATGGCGGCGAAGACGCGGATACGCTGATCGGCGGCGACGACATCGATCTGCTCGCCGGCGGCGCCGGCAACGACGTCTATGACGGCGTGACGGCCGGCGACATCATCAGCGAGGCGCCCGGCGGCGGCATCGACATCGTCCGCGCCACGATCAGCTGGGCGCTGGCCGCGGAGGTGGTTAACCTCACGCTCGGCGGCCTCGCCGCGGTGAACGGCACGGGCAACGTCGGCGCCAACGTCATCATTGGCAACACCGGCGCCAACCTGCTCGACGGCCTAGAAGACAACGACCACCTCTCGGGGCGCGACGGCAACGACACGCTGCGTGGCGGACTCGGTGCCGACACGCTGAACGGAGAGCGCGGTGCGGACGTGTTCTTCTATGGCGCGCCGGAGGAGGGCGGCGACCGCATCCTCGCCTATCGCGGCCTGGATGACACCATCCAGGTTTCCGGCACGGGTTTCGGCCTGGCCGTCGGCGCCGACCTCGTCGCGACCGGCCGATACGCCGCCAACACGGCAGGGGCACCGGTCGGCGTGCTCGGGCAGTTCGTCTACGACACGAACGACTTCACGCTGTGGTGGGACGACGATGGCACTGATGCCGCCGGTCCGGTGCTGATCGCCAACCTCGCAGGCCTGAGGAACTGGTCGGGCGCGGAGATCGTGGTGGTCTGACGCACGCGCCTGAACGCGCCACGGGTTGCCGAATTGCGTCAGGACCGGCCGTGTCCCCCGCGCGCATGCGTGCGGCAGCCCTGCGCTTCCTGCGCGGCCGCTTTCTGGCGGAACCCAGGGCCGCCCGTCTGCGCGCTCGACGGTCATCGGGCAACGCCCACGATCGGCCCGCAACACGCGACGCTGTCAGAGAATATCGCTCCACGGTTCCCACCGCTGCAGCAGTAGAAACCGGGAACACAACTCTCTCTGGGCTGTCGAAGACTGTCTCCGCGCCATCTTAGGGATGATCAGAAGCCGCGCTGGAATCGCCAGAATGCGCCTTCGATCTGCTCCCCTGGCGATGCCTGTCGGGGGAGGGCGGAATGGCTGGGCTGGCCGCGTTGCAACTGACCGTCCGCTTCGGGTTGCCCCGTGCTTGATCAAGGTCAAGGCCGGACGCGCCTTGCTTCGGGTCTAAGGTCTGCGTCTGCCCTGGCTTCTTCGCCAGCGCGGAGGGAGAACGCCCATGGTGACCACGACCGTCGCGCAGTTCTCGGTGACACTGCGGCGCCACCTGGATCGGGATGGCCGTTCCGTGGGGCCGCTGCCCGATTGGGCGGCTCCATGCACGCTCATCCCGCTCTACCGCGCGATGGTGCGGACGCGCGCCTTCGACCAGAAGGCCGTCGCCCTGCAACGTACAGGGCGGCTCGGCACCTATGCCTCATCGTTGGGGCAGGAGGCGGTCGGCGTGGGCCTCGCCGCGGCGATGCGGGACGACGACGTGCTGGTGCCGAGCTTCCGCGAGCACGGCGCCCAGCTCTGGCGGGGCGTGACGATGCGCGAGCTGTTCCTCTACTGGGGCGGCGACGAGCGCGGCAGCGATTTCGGCGGGCCGCGCCAGGACTTCCCCGTCTCCGTCCCGGTCGGCAGCCACGCCCCGCATGCCGCAGGTGTCGCGCTGGCCTTTCGCCTGCGTGGCGAGCCACGTTGCGCCGTCTGCGTGCTGGGCGACGGCGCGACCTCCAAGGGCGACGTCGCGGAGGCGCTGGTGTTCGCCGGCATCTGGCAGGTGCCGCTCGTGGTGGTGGTCAGCAACAACCAGTGGGCGATCTCCGTCCCGCGCACCCGCCAGACCGCGGCGGCGACGCTGGCGCAGAAGGCGATCGCCGCGGGCATCGAGGGCGAGCAGGTCGACGGCAACGACGTGATCGCCGTGCGCGACGCCGTCGCCGAGGCGCTGGAGCGCGCGCGGGGCGGCGGCGGGCCGCGGCTGATCGAGGCGCTGACCTACCGGCTCTGCGACCACACCACCGCCGACGATGCCAGCCGCTACCGCGACGATGCCGAGGTCTCCGCACATTGGCCGGAGGAACCGCTGCTGCGTCTGCGCGCGCATCTGCACGCCGCCGGCGCCTGGTCCAAGACGGAGGAGGAGGCGCTGCTGGCGGCATGCCGCGAGGAGGTCGAGCGTGAGGCGGCGGCCTGGCTCGCCACTCCGCCGCAGCCGGCAGCGACGATCTTCGCCCACACCTACGCCACGATGCCGGAGGAGCTGCGCCGCCAGGCGGCGGAGGCAGCGGTGGCATGACCGCGGCGGAACTCACCCTGGTGCAGGCGGTCAACGCCGCTCTGGCGCGCGCGATGGCGGACGATCCCGCCGTCATCGTGCTTGGCGAGGATGTCGGCGTGGATGGCGGCGTGTTCCGCGCCACCGAGGGCCTGCTGGCGCGCTTCGGCGATCGCCGCGTGCTTGACACGCCGCTGGCCGAGGCAGGCCTGGCCGGGCTCGCCATCGGCCTCGCCGCGCAGGGCATGCGGCCGGTGCTGGAGATCCAGTTCACCGGCTTCCTCTACGCCACGCTCGACCAGGTGCTGAACCACGCGGCGCGGCTGCGCAACCGCACGCGCGGGCGGCTCACCTGCCCGCTGGTGATCCGCGCGCCGAGCGGCGGTGGCATCCGCGCTGTCGAGCATCATTCGGAAAGTCCCGAGGCGATCTTCGCGCATGTCCCCGGCCTGCGCGTCGTCGTGCCGTCCTCCCCGGCGCAGGCCTATGGGCTGCTGCTCGCCGCCATCCGCGATCCGGACCCGGTGATCTTCCTCGAACCCACGCGGCTCTATCGCGCGTCGCGCGAAGCGGTGGCGGACGACGGCGCGGCGCTGCCGCTCGACCGCTGCCGCATCCTGCGCGAGGGCGTGGACGCAACCCTCGTCGCCTGGGGTGGCCTGGTGCCGGAGGCGGTGGCGGCGGCGGACACGCTGGCGGCCGAGGGCATCGGCTGCGAGGTGATCGACTTGGCGACGATCAAGCCGCTCGACGAGGCGACGATCCTCGCCTCGGTCGGCCGCACCGGCCGGCTGGTCATCGCGCAGGAAGCGCCGCTGACCTGCGGCGTCGCGGCGGAGGTCGCGGCCCGGATCGCCGAGCGCGGTCTTGCCGACCTGCGCGCGCCGGTCCAGCGCGTTGCCGGCTGGGACACGGTGATGCCGCTGCCGCGGCTCGAAGAGGCCTACCTGCCCGGCGCGGCGCGGATCGCAGCGGCGGTCCGTCGCGCGATGGCCTGGTCATGACCGTCTTCCGCCTGCCCGACCTGGGCGAGGGATTGCAGGCGGCGGAGATCGTCGCCTGGCATGTGGCCGTGGGCGATCATGTCGTCGCCGACCAGCCGCTCGTCTCGGTCGAGACGGATAAGGCGGTGGTTGAGGTGCCGTCGCCGCAGGCCGGCCGGATCGCGCGGCTCTGCGCCGCCGCGGGCGCCCGCATCCATGTGGGCGAAGCGCTGGTCGAGTTCGCCGATGCCGCGGCGCCCGATGCGGGTGCCGTGGTCGGCGCATTGCCCGAGGCCGCGAAGCCGCCACCCGCCCTGCCGGTAGCCTCACCTCAGCCGCGAGAGAGCGCGCCGCGTGCGATGCCGGCCGCGCGTGCGCTGGCCGCGCGGCTCGGCGTGGATCTCGCGGGCATTGCCGGAAGCGGGGCAGGCGGAACGATCACGCTCGGCGATGTCGAGGCCGCTGCGGCACGGGCCGACGCAGGCCCGACGGGCTTCGTGCCGCTCTCCGGCGTCGGCCTCGCCATGGCGCGCAACATGGCGCGATCCCGCGACGCGGTGGCGCCGGCGACGGTCTGCGACGATGCGGATGTCGAAGCCTGGCCGCCCGACGCGGACTTCACGATGCGCCTGGCCCGCGCGGTTATCGCGGGCTGTCGCGCGGCGCCGGCGCTCAATGCCTGGTTCGACGGGGAGGCGCAGGCGCGCCGGCTGCACGCGGAGGTGGCGATCGGCATCGCCGTCGAGACCGAGGCCGGTCTGTTCGTGCCGGTGCTGCGCGAGGCCGCGCGCCGTTCCATGGCCGAGCTGCGCAGCGATTTCGAGGGGATGAAGCGCGGGCTGGCGGACCGCTCCCTGCCGGCGGAGGCGTTGCGCGGCGCCACCATCACCCTCTCCAATTTCGGGTTGCTCGGCGGGCGCTATGCCGTGCTCAGCATCCTGCCGCCGCAGGTCGCGATCCTCGGCGCGGGGCGCATCGCGCCGCGGCCGGCCGTGCATGGGGGACAACTCGCGATCCGCCGCCTGCTGCCGCTGTCCCTCACCTTCGACCATCGCGCCGTCACGGGGGCGGAAGCGGCGCGCTTCCTAGAAGCCGTCATCGCGGACCTGGCGACGGCGAGTTGACACGACGCAGGAAGGGCGCGCCGGCATGACCGATCCGTTCAGCTTCGCCGACGATCTGGGGCCGGAGGCGGTGGTCCATGTCCACCACCCCGCGCTCGGCCTGCGCGCCGTGGTGGCGGTGGACAATACCGCCTGCGGTCCCGCGATCGGCGGGGTCCGCATGGCCGCCGATGCCGACGCGCAGGAGGCCTTCCGGCTCGCGCGCGCGATGACGCTGAAGAACGCCGCCGCCGGCCTGCCGCATGGCGGGGGCAAGGCGGTGATCATCGCCGATCCGTGGCAGCCAAGGGCGGCGAAGGAGGCGCTGGTGCGCGCCTTCGCGCGCGCGATCCGCTCGCTCGACGCCTACATCCCCGGTCCGGACATGGGCACCGACGAGACCTGCATGGCCTGGCTGCGCGACGAGATCGGCCGTGCCGTCGGGCTGCCGCGCGTGCTGGGCGGCATTCCGCTGGACGAGATCGGCGCGACCGGGCTTGGCCTCGCCACCGCCGTCGAGGTGGCGGCCGAGCGCATCGGGCTCACCTTGCGCGGCGCGCGGGTCGCCGTGCAGGGCTTCGGCGCGGTCGGGCGGAATGCCGCGCGCGAACTGGTCGCGCGCGGCGCCGTGCTCGTCGCGGCGAGCGACAGCACCGGCACCGTGGCCGATCCCGCGGGCCTCGACGTCGCCGCGCTGTGCCGCCTGAAGCTTGCCGGTGGCGCGCTGCGCGACCACGACCGGGGGCGGAAGGGGCCGCCCGACGATCTGCTGGCCGTGCCCTGCGACATCTGGATTCCCGCGGCGCGGCCCGATGTGGTGCGGGCGGACAATGTCGGCATGCTCGACGCGCGCCTGGTGGCGCAGGGCGCCAACATCCCCTTCACGCCGCAGGCCGAGGCGGCGCTGCAGGCGCGCGGCGTCCTCGTGCTGCCCGACTTCATCGCCAATGCCGGCGGCGTCATCTGTGCGGCGGTCGAATACGCCGGCGGCAGCGAGACGGAGGCGCTGGCCCGCATCGTCGAGCGGATCCGGCGCAACACGGCGGCGGTGCTGGACGAGGCGGCGTCGGGTCGGACCGCGCCGCGTGCCGCCGCCGTCGCGCTGGCCGAGCGGCGCATCCGCCAGGCCATGGCGCTGCGGCGCTTCCGGTAGCGTGCCCGGCCGCGTGACGGGCGGTCCTAATCGAACAGCAGCGGCACGCCGCGCGCCTCGGAGAGCTTCGCCGCACCCTGCCACGCCGCACCGCGTACGAAGCGGCGATCGAGCATCAGCAGCCGCTCGCCCACGTCGTCGAGCGCGCGCAGGAGTGCCTCGACGCTGGGCTCGCCGAGCCTCCGCACGGAAAGCCGCTGCTCCGCGCCGCCGGCGGAGCGGCCCGCCTCGCCCAGCGATCCGTCGGCCGCCTCCGCATCCTGCACCAGCGCGACGAGTGTCTCGCCGGTTGCCGCGGCAAGCGACGCCGCCGCGCGCGCCCGCTGCTCGGTGCCGGTGCCCAGCACCGCCGCGACCGGGCCGCGCCGCCGCGCCAGCCTCGAGGGCAGCAGCAGCGTGGTCGCCGGCGATTCGATCGCGGCGCGCCAGGCGGCGGCGAAGCTGCCGCAGGCCCGCGCCGAGGCCTCGCGCGGGACGGCGAGCACCACGACATCCGCGCCGCCGGAGATCCCTGCCACATAGCCTGCCGGGTCCGCGCGCACTGTGTGGAACTCGCTCGGCACCTCGAAGCGGGAGGCCTGCTGGCGGAGCAGCGCCCGCAGCCTGTCGGCAGCGCTGCGGAATTCCGCGTCGAGCTGCGCCGGGTCGAGCGCCGACCAGGCTTGCGACGGCAGCCGCAGCTCGCGCGCGAAGGGCAGCGCCGCCAGGCGCTGCACCGCCTCGTCCTCGACATAGATGCCGAGGAGGTCGCGGTGCAGCAGGTGCGCAAGCTCGGCCGCCGTCGCGATCGCCTCCTGGTCGTGGGCGATGTGGCAGAGATCGAGCAGCAGCCGCGCCCGCCCCGCCGTGCCCTCGGGTGCGGTGGTCATGGATATGCCTCGCGGCGCTCGCCGTCTCCGCCGAGCATGGCGCGGCGCTGCTCGGCGAAGGCGCCGAGGCGACGCTCGACCAGGGCGTTGATGCCGCCTTCGGGGAAGGCGCCATCCGGCCCGCGGACCCCGGCCTCCCGCCCGAGCAGCAGCGACGTGGCCTCGTCGATGCCGCGCACGGCGTGGACGGCGAAGCGCCCGGCTTCGCAGGCGGCCACCACTTCGCGATCGAGCATGAGGTGCTGGACGTTCGACTCCGGAACCAGCACGCCCTGCGTGCCGGTCAGGCCGCGCGCGGCGCAGAGCTCGAAGAAGCCCTCGATCTTGTCGTTGACGCCGCCGATGGCCTGGATGTCGCCATGCTGGTTGACCGATCCGGTGATCGCCAGGTCCTGCCGCACCGGCAGCTCCGCGAGCGCGGAGAGCAGCGCGACAAGCTCGGCGGCGGAGGCGCTGTCGCCCTCCACGCCGCCATAGGACTGCTCGAACACCAGGCTGGCATGCAGCGCGATGGGGGCCTGCAGCGCATAGCGGCCGGCGATGAAGCCCGCGAGGATCAGCACGCCCTTGGAGTGCATCGGGCCGCCGAGCTCGACCTCGCGCTCGATGTCGATGATGCGTCCGCTGCCCGGCCGCACGCGCGCGGTGATGCGGCTCGGGCGCCCGAATCCCTGGCTGCCGAGCGCAACCACGCTGAGGCCGTTCACCTGGCCGATGCGGCTGCCGGATGTGTCGATCAGGGCGATGCCGCGACGCATCGCTTCCTGGGAGAGTTCGCGCAGCCGGCTGCCGCGGTGCCGCTGGGCCGCGATGGCCTGCTCGATGTCGTCGCGCGAGACGAGATCGCGACCGGCGCGCTTCGCCAGATGCGCCCCTTCGACCACCAGGTCGCGCAGCGCCTCATGCAGCAGCGTGAGCCGGGCCGAATCCTCGGCCAGCCGCGAAGCCTGCTCGACGACGCGCAGGACGGCGCCCTGCGCCAGCGGCGGCACTTCCTCCCGGCGGGCCAGCGTGGCGACCAGCCGCGCGAGCAGCGCCTCGTTCTCTGGCGTGCGCTCGATCGCGTCGTCGAAATCGGCCAGCACCTTGAAGTGGCGCTCCAGTTCCGGATCGAAGGCGGCGAGCAGGTGATAGAGCAGCCGGTCGCCCACCAGCACCACCTTGCAGTCCAGCGGGATCGGCTCCGGCTCCAGCGAGACGGTGGTGGTGAGCCCCACGAAGCGGGCGACGTCCTCGATCACGATGCGCTCCTGCGCCAGCGCGCGCTTCAGCGCGGCCCAGCTGAACGGCTCGGTCAGCAGCGCGCGGGCGTCGATCACCAGCGTGCCGCCATTCGCGCGATGCAGCGAACCCGCCCGCACCATGCGGAAATTGGTGACCAGCGCGCCCTGCACGGGCAGGTGCTCGATGCGCCCCAGCAGGTTGCTGAGCGTCGGATGCAGCTCCTCGACGACGGGCGCGCGCTCCCCGCTTCCCTCCGGCTGGGTGACCAGTACGTTGACGTCGTAGCGATCGAAGGGCGAGCCCATCCTGAGGCCGGCCGGCAGCGGCTCGGCTTTGTCGTTCTCGCCATCGAGAAACAGCGCGAAATTCTCCAGCAGGTCGGCCCGCACCGCATCGAAATGCGCGACGACGCGCGGCAGGTCGGCGAAGGGCGCGGAGGCCTCGGAGACGGCTTGGTCGATCACCACCATCGCGGTCTCGCGCTGCAGGGCGCGGATCGCGTCGCGCCGCTCCTTCTCGATGCGCGGCACCGCGCGCAGCGTCGTCTCCAGCTCCTTCTCGATTTGCTCGACCACGCCCCGCACCGCCTGCTGGCGCTCGGCGGGCCAGGCGTTGAAATCCTCCGGCGGCACCACCTTGCCGTCCTTCAGCGGCGCCACTGCGAACCCCATGGGCGTGCGGATGATCGCGACGCCAAGCTCCGACGCCTTCTCGCCGAGGCTCTCGAAGGCGCGCTCCGCCTCCCCGTGGAACCTCGCTTCGACGGCGCTGCGGCGGCGCTGGAACTCCTCGCTCTCGAGCGTCGCGGGCAGCGCGGCGCGAAGGTCGTCGATCATCTCCGCCGCCGCGGCATCGAGCGCCGGCGCGCGGCCTGACGGAAGCGCGATCGCCATCGGCTGGTGCGGCGCGGCGAAGTTGTAGACATAGACCCAGTCGCTCGGCGGGGTCCGGTGGCTCGCGGCCTCGTCCAGCAGTGGCCGGATCGCCTCGGCGATGCGGGCGCCGGTCTGGCCGATGGCGAAGATGTTGAAGCCGCGCGCGGCGATTCCGGTGCCGAAGCGGATCGCGGCGTCGGCGCGCTCCTGTGCTTCCATCCCGCGCAGCGGCTCGAGGTCGGCGCTGGTCGCGAAGCTCAGCCGGGAAAGGTTGGCCTGCCGATAGAGCGCGCCGGCGGGCAGCCCTGGCGGCAACTGCGAGAGGGACGATCGCACCGCCCCGTCATCCGTTCCGGACGCCATGCCTATGCTCGCTCCCCGTTGCTTGCCGCGCCTTTTGCGGGGCCGGCCGCCGCGGCACGGGCATACTCCTCCGCTATGGCGCGGATGGCGCGGCCGATCTCGTCATAGGCGGCGTCCGGCAGGTTCGCGAAGGACACGCGCGCGGACCACCCCGGCGCGTGGAAGCCGCCGCCATTCAGCAGCACGATGCCGTGACGTTCCGCCAGGCGAAACACCAGATCGAGCGGATGCACGTTGCGCGCCACCCAGGCGGCGACCTCCTCGCCGAGATGCGTGCGCAGCCAATATCCGAGATCGATCAGACCATAGTAGTGGTCGAACAGCGGGTTCGGCTGCCCGTCGATGCCGAGTGCGTGCAGCAGCGCGTCGGAGCGCCGGCGCAGGATCGCCCGGCAGGCCTCGCGATAGTCGCCCGTCTCATCCATCAGCTCGGACAGGGCGAAGAGCGTCATCATCGCCTGCTGCGGCGGCGACAGGCCCGCCGTGTGGTTCAGCCCGACATCGCGGCTGTCCGCCGCCATGCGGTCGAGGAGGGCAAGCCGCCTGGGTTCGGGTGAGAGCGCCGCGTAGCGCGCATCCTGCGCCTCGGCCGCCGCATCCGGCCGCGCCGCGAGCATCGCGTCGAGGATGTTGTCCTCCTGCAGGGCCACCACGCCGAGGCGCCAGCCGGTGCAACCGAAATACTTGGAGAAGGAGTAGAGCCCGATGGTGTTGCGCGGGGCCTCCGCCAGCAGCGAGCGGAAGCCCTCGACGAAGGTGGCGTAGACGTCGTCCGTCACCACCAGCAGGTCGGGCCGAGGCCCGCGCAAAATCGCGACGATCCGCTCCAGCACGCGCGGCTCGAGCGCAACCGAGGTCGGATTGCCCGGATTGACCAGGAAGAACGCCTTGATGCGCGGATCCTCGAGCTTCGCGAGTTCCGCATCGGAGAACTGGAAGCGATCCTCCGCGCGCGCCTGCACATGCGTCACGCGAAGGCCGTACTCCGCCAGCCGCGTCAGCTCGATATAGGGCGTGAAGAGGGGGCAGCCGAGGGCGATGGCGTCGCCCGGCACCAGGATGCGGTTGGCGCGCAGCGACCGCAGCAGGTAGCAGATGCCCGCCGTCGCGCCCTCGGTCGCGAACAGCCGGAAGCGGCCCGGCAGCGTCGCCCCGCCGCAGACGACCTGCCGCAGATATGCCTCCACGATGGTCTCGGCATGGGGCAGCATGCGGACGGGCATCGGGTAGTGGCTGCCGGCGACCGCATCGGCGAGCTCGTGCACGAAGGCGTCGGCGCGGAAGCCGAACCGCGCGACGGCCAGCGCGATCGCGGCCTGCAGGAAGCCCGCGCCCGGCGCTTCCGCATGCTGCGCCAGCCATGCATCGCAGCGCGCGGCGATGCCGTCCGGCTGCGGCAGCCCGCCGAGGCCGGGCGGCTGGTCCATGCTGCGCCGGCTTTCCGCCATGGTGAACTGGCCGAGCAGGAAGAAGGCGTCGCGCGGCGCGGTGGCGAGCCAGTTCGGGTTGCCGCGCCCGGCATCGAGGAACAGCCGCGCGCCCTTCCGGTCGGTCGCGAGCCGGATCAACTCGTCCTTGATCTCGAACGGGCTCATCCGTTCATAGGCGGAGAGGGTCCTGGCCTGCATCGCCGGCCTCCCTCAGGGTTGCACGTCGAGCCGGTTCAGCACGGCATCCACGCCGAAGACATACCAGGCATCGGCCTCCGCCAGGTGGCGTTCCTGCTCGCTCGGCACCGAGCCGAGCAGCGTCACCTCGCCCGCCCGCGTGCCGACCTCGATGGCCGCGCTGGCGACCAGCGGATCCTTCTCCAGCACCTGGCGCACGGTGTCGGTGATGGCGCCGTCATCGTCCGTCTCGGGCGGGCTGACGCCGAGGCCGTTGACGACGTCGCGGCTGCCCGGCACCCACCAGGCGAGCACGCCGGCGAAGCGCTTGCGGCCGTGCCCCGCGACCTCGCCGTCCAGGGTCACCACGCCGTCCTGCACGCGGACCTCGATACGCCCGGTCGCGCCGTCCGTGTCACGGATCGTCTCCAGACGGTCGCCGTTCCACGCTGCGATCGCGCAATCCGCCAGCACCGGCTCGCCAAGCAGCGCATCGCACAGATGCGTGCGGATGGCGCCATCGCCCATCGGCACCGCCGGGCGCACATGCAGCCGGTCCACGATGTCGGCGCCCGAGGCGCGCGCGGCCGCGCGCAGGGCCAGCTTCTTGCCCGTGACGTGGTCCACCTCGCCCTCGACCAGCAGGTCGCGGCCGAGGAAGGCGAGATGGATCGGGCCGCCGGTCGGGCGGATGCGCGGCTCCGAGTCGATCGCGGCGCGGATGCGGGCCAGCCTGTCCGTGTCGCTGCTCATGATGCCTCCCTCCCTTGCCCGTAGGGCGCCATGGATTCGCATTCGGCCTCGCGTCCGCGCACGGTGCGCTGGCCGCGCAGCGCGCCATGTGTCTCCGTCACCACAGTGCGGCGACCCTCGGGCCGGCCCTCGCGGTGGAAGTAGATGACTATCCAGTCCTCCACCTTGCCGAGCCGATGCGCGAGGGCGGTGTTGGAGCGCAGCGCGGTGAGGTGCCAGTCGCCGCGGCGCGTGTGCAGCACCGGCAGCGAGGCCTCGCCGGACGGATTGAATCGCTTCGGCGCGATCTGCGGCAGTTCATCGCGTGCCGCGCGCTCGCGGTACTCGCGGTCGATGTCGAGCAGCAGGTCGACCGGCGGCTCCTGCGTCGTGTCCAGGACGACGGCCGGACGCAGCCGGCCGAGCATGCCGGCAAGCGCGCCGCGCACCATCGCCGCGCGACGCTCGCCGAAGCCGCGCAGCCCGGCAAGACGGCCGTCATGCGCCGCGGTTTCAAGCGCCTCCAGCGTCTCGATGTGCAGATCCTCATGGATGCGGTGCGCAAGCCGCGCGCCGATGCCGGGCACCAGGCGGAACAGATGCTCCGGGTCGGCGCTGCCGCGCAGGCGGTCGAGATAGGCCCAGCGGCCCGTGGTCAGCATCTCCGCGATCGCGGCGGCGATCGAGGGGCCGACGCCGGGAATGGCCTCCAGCGCCGGCCGGCCACCGGCCTCGGCGAGTGCGGGAAGATCCTCGCGCAGCGCCATCACCGCCTCCGCCGCGCGGCGATAGGCGTTGGCGCGGAAGGGACCGTCGCCCTGGGCGGCGAGGATGTCCGCCGCCTCGCGCAGGCGCTCGGCGACCTGGCGGTTCTGCATCGTCGCGGTGCGCCCCGTTCGAGCTTCCTTGCTGCCAGGCATGGAGACCGCACTGCCTCAGGAGATCCGATGCATGCTAGGCTGGCGGCGCGGCCGGGTTCTTGCGCTGGCGCAATTCGCGCGGCCCCACGGCGCAGCGCATGGACCCTTCATGCCATGCGGCGTGTCGCGGAAGCGCGCGTCACGCGATCGTGCTCGAAGGATGGCGAGGGAGGGGTGGCCGCCATCATGGACGATGCTGTGCCTGCGGGAGGAACGACGCGGATGCACAGCGTGGCGTTGACCGGCGACGTGATGCTCGGGCGCGGCATCGACCAGATCCTGCCGCATCCGGGCGACCCGGCGATCCATGAGTGCCACGCGCGCTCCGCGCTGACCTATCTCGCTTTGGCGGAGCGGCGGAACGGCCCGATCCGGCGCCCCGCCGGGTTCGCCTATGTCTGGGGCGACGCGCTGCCGGCCCTCCGCAGCGCCGCGATCCGCATCGTGAACCTCGAGACCAGCGTGACCACCAGCGACAGCCCCGAGGCGAAGGGCATCCACTACCGCATGCACCCCGACAACATCGGCTGCCTGCGGGCGGCCGGAATCGAGTGCTGCGTCCTGGCCAACAACCATGTGCTGGACTGGGGCCGCGGGGGGCTGCTGCAGACGCTGGGCACGCTGGCGCAGGCCGGCATCGCCACCGCCGGCGCCGGCCGGAACGCCGCGCAGGCGGAACAGCCGGCGGTGATGCCGCTCAGTGCTGGCGGGCGCCTCCTCGTCCTGGCCGCCGGGACGACGAGCAGTGGCATCCCCGCGGGCTGGGCCGCGACGGCGACGCAGCCGGGCGTGCATCTGCTGCAGGAGCCGCTCTCCGCCGCCGTCCCGCGCCTGGCGACGCTGCTGCGCGCGGCGAAGCGGTCCGGCGACATCGCGGTCGCCTCGATCCACTGGGGGCCGAATTGGGGCTACGACATTCCGCGCGAACTCCGTGACGCCGCGCATGCGCTGATCGACGAAGCCGGGTTCGACGTCGTGCATGGCCATTCCTCGCATCACCCGCTCGGGATCGAGGTGCACCGCAATCGGCTGATCCTCTACGGCGCCGGCGATTTCATCAACGACTACGAGGGGATCGAGGGCTACGAGGAATTCCGCGGCGATCTCACGCTGCTCTACCTGCCCCGGCTCTCCGCCGCGACGGGCGAGCTGCTCGGGCTGACGCTGGTGCCGTTCCGCATCGGCCGGTTCCGGCTGAACCGCGCCTCCGCCGCGGATGCGGGATGGCTGCGCGACACGCTCGACCGCGAGAGCCTCCGCTTCGGGACGCGGATCGGCATGGCCGCCGACGGCACGCTCGACGCCGCCTGGCGCGGCGCCGCGTGACGCGCCGTCTTCCCTCTCGTCGACGCTCTACGCGGCGTTCAGTCCCTCTCGGGTTTGAGCTCTGCCGCCTCCAGGATCGCCATCACCGCGGTGACCGTTGCCTCCGCGCCGCGCCGCGCCGCCCGGCCGACGGCGTCATCCTCCTGCAGGCGCGTGAAGGCCTCCAGCACGTCCGCCGCACTCGCCCCGGTTCGCTGGATGTCGATGAGCAGCACCTCGTCCAAAGGACCCAGGATGCCGATGATCTCGTCGCGGCTGGCAGGCCCGGCTCCGGCGTTGCCCTCGCGCCGTTGTTCGTCCATCGCGCTTCTCCCTCGCTGTCGCTTCAGGGGTTCCGGCCGGCCGGATGCACGACGCTGGCCTGCGGGCCCTTCTCGCCCTCGGTGACGGACAGGCGGACCGGGTCGCCGACATGCAGGCGGTCGAAAGCGTGGCCGGCGACGCTGTTGCGGTGGAAATAGACCTCCTGCCCATCCGCGGTCTCGATGAAGCCGAAATCCTCGCCGGCGACGAAGCGGGCCACGCGACCATGCGCCAGCACCGGCGGGTTCGGGCTCGTCCGGTGGTCCTGCCGGCGCACATGGTCTTCCAGCTGCCGCACCACCGCATCGAAGGCGTCGCGCACCGCCACATAGGGATCCTCATGGGCGTGGTCATGCGGGCTCTCGCGGGTGACGACGATGTCGCCGCGCGGCACGAAGACCTCCAAGCGGGCACGGAAGAGCCGCCCCTGGCGCTGGTGGCGGTGGGGCGCCTCGACCGTGACGTGGCAGCGCAGGATGTCGCGCTCGAAGCGATCGAGGCGCGCCGCCTTCTCGCGGATGCGGTCCTCCAGCGCCGGCGATGCCTCGATGCCCTTGAAGGTGATCTGCAGCGGAACGGCCATGTCTCGCTCCCTATGCCGCCGGCGCTGCGCCGCGCGACGCCCGGCGTGCCCGACACCGAGGAAAGCCTAGTCGCCCGGGCGCGGATTGCCTTGACCGACGTCAAGCCGGACGGCCGCTATCGTCGACAACCGGGCGCCCATGCACTTCAACGACGCGTGATCCCAGGCGGCGCGGTGTCGCCGCGCAGGGCGGGAAGATCCTCGGCCGTCACCGTCTCGCGCAGCAGAAGCTGGCCCACGCCTTCCTCCAGTTCCGCGCGCCGTGCGGCAACGATCGCCTCGGCACGGCGGGCCGCCTCATCCACCACGTCGCGCACCGCAAGGTCGATCTCGCGCGTGGTCTCCTCGCTGACCTCGGCGCGCATCGGCGGCAGCGCGACCTCGCCGAGGAAGGCGTGGCGCGGCGGCGCATAGGCGCGGCTGCCCAGCGCACCGCCCGCCATGCCGTGGCGCGTCACCATCTCCTGCGCGACCTCCGTCGCGCGCTGCAGGTCGTCCGCGGCGCCGGTGGAAACGTCGCCATCGAACACCAGCGCCTCCGCCGCACGCCCGCCCATCAGCACGGTGATCCGGTTCTCCAGGTCGCTGCGGGCCAGCAGGAAGCGGTCCCCGGTCGGCCGCTGCATGGTGTAGCCGAGCGCGCCGACGCCGCGCGGGATGATGGAGACCTTCAGCACCGGGTCCACGCCCGGCAGCGCGGCGGCCACCAGCGCGTGGCCCATCTCGTGCACCGCCACGCGGTGCCGCTCGGCCGGGCTCAGCACGCGGCTGCGCTGCTCGATCCCGGTGAGCACGCGCTCGACGGCCGCCAGCAGGTCCTGCTGCGCCACCGCCTCCGCCCCTCGGCGCGTGGCGGCCAGCGCGGCCTCGTTGAGCATGTTGGCGAGATCGGCGCCGGTCGCGCCGGGGGTGACGCTCGCGACCATGTCGAGATCGGCCCCCGGTACCAGGCGGATGCGCCGCGCATGCACCTCGAGGATCTGCAGGCGCCCCCGCCGGTCCGGGCGGTCCACCAGCATCTGGCGGTCGAAGCGGCCGGCCCGCAGCAGGGCGGGGTCCAGGATCTCCGGCCGGTTCGTCGCCGCCAGCAGGATCACGCCGGCGCTCGGGTCGAAGCCGTCGAGCTCGGCGAGAAGCTGGTTCAGGGTCTGCTCCTTCTCGTCGTAGCCGCCGCCCATCAGGCCGCCAGCGGCGCGGCTGCGCCCAAGCGCGTCCAGCTCGTCGATGAAGATGATGCAGGGCGCGGCCTTCCGGGCTTCCGCAAACAGGTCGCGCACCCGCGCGGCGCCGACGCCCACGAACATCTCCACGAATTCCGAGCCGGAGATGGAGAAGAAGGGCACGCTCGCCTCACCGGCGACGGCGCGCGCCAGCAGCGTCTTGCCCGTGCCCGGTGGGCCGACCAGCAGCACGCCTTTCGGTGCGCGGCCGCCGAGCCTGCCATATCCCTTCGGATCCTTTAGGAACGAGACGATCTCCTGCAGCTCGGCCTTCGCCTCGTCCACGCCGGCCACGTCGGCGAAGGTGACCTTCGTGTCGGATTCCACATAGGCCCTGGCGCGCGAGCGCCCGACGGACATGAGGCCGCCGAGGCCGTGCCGGTCGACGATGGACCGGCTCATGAGCATCCAGAAGACGTAGAGCAGCAGGAACGGCCAGACCCAGGAGAGCAGGGCGGCCAGTGGCCCCGCCGGCGGCTCCCCGCGGACGACCGTGACGCCGCGGCTGCGCAGCTGGTCGGCTAGCGCGGGGTCCACGCGCACCGTCGCCACTGCCCGCCTGCCGTCTGGCAGCGGCTCGGTAAGCCTCGCGCGCAACAGGTCATTCGCTACGGTGACCTCCGCGACCCTTCCCTCTGCGAGCAGGCGCTCGAACTCCGACCACGGCATCGGCGCGCCTTGCTGGCTGCCCGCCCAGAAGGCCTGGAGCACCACCGCCGCGACGACCGCGCCGATCAGGTACCACATCGCGGTCGGCGGCTTGCGGGCCTCCCGTGCCGGTTCGCGGCGGTTGCGCTGCGGCGTGTTCACCTGGGCAGTCCCTTCGCGTGCTCCGCTTCAGTGCGCCTCAGCCTGGAAATAGGTCGCCAGGCCGTCCAGCGTCAGCAGCTTCGGATAGTCCGCCTCCGGGATCGGATGGCCGGTCCGCTCATGCAGCGCGGCGACGAAGTTGAGGATGTCCATCGAATCGAGGTCGAGCGCCTCGCGCAGGTCGGCATCGCCCGGCACCGTCGAGAGATCGGCTTCCGGCGCGATGCCGCCGAGAATGTCGGCGACCAGTGCCAGTGTCTCGTCCCGCGTCACGGCTCCTCCGGCTTCTGCAGCAGCGCCTCGATCCGCGCCAGCAGCAGCCCGCCGCGATGGCCGTCCGAGGCGCGGTGGTCGCCAGCAAGCGTCAGCGTCGCGACGCGGCGCGGCACGACGGCGCCGGCGACCACCCAGGGCCGCTCCACGATGCGGCCGAAGCCGAGGATCGTGACCTGCGGCGGATGGATGATCGGCAGCACGCTCTCCGCCCCACGGTCGCCGAGGCTGGTCACGGTGATCGTCGCATCGGTCAACTCGGAGCCGCGCAGCCCGCCGCCGCGCGCCCGCGCAACCAGGTCGCGCATCGCCACCATTAGCGCGTCGAGTGAGAGGCGGTCCGCATCCCGGATCGCCGGCGCGACGAGCCCGCCGCCGCGCAGCGCCACCGCCCAGCCGACATGCACGCCCTCGGCGGCGCGAAAGGCGTCATTCTCCCAGAAGCCGTTCAGCTCGGGCGTCTCTGCCACGGCACGGGCAGCCGCGTGCAGCATCATCGCCGCGGGCAGCAGGCGCTCGGGCGGTGCGCGCCCGGCATTCAGCCGCGCCAGCCGTTCCAGCCCGGGCGTGAGGTCCACGGTCTGGCTGAGATAGTAGTGCGGGATCTCGCGCTTGGATCGGCCCATCGCCGCAGCGATCGCCTTGCGCATCCCGACCGGGTCGAAGCCGCTACTACGGCGCGGTGGCGCCTGCGGCAGATCGGCGAGGCAGATCGCGCCCTCCACGCCGGTGCCGCGCAGCCCTTCGAGCGGCAGGCCGAGCGCGGCGGCGCGGCGGCGCGCGGCGGGCGTCACGCGATGCCGCGAGGCAGGTGGCATGGCTATGGGAGGCGGCGGTGGCGGGACCGGCGCGGGCGCGGCGGCCCTGGGCGGCGCGGCCGGTGCGGCCGCGCTGAGCGCCGGGGGTGGCCCGCCCGCCGCGACATCCAGCCTCGCGAGCAACGCGCCGACCGGCACGCGGCTGCCCGGCGCGACGACGAGGTCGCGCAGCACGCCATCCTCGAAGATCTCGATCTCGATCGCGCCCTTCTGCGTCTCCACCACCGCGACGATATCGCCGCGATGCACGCGCTCGCCCGGCGCGACCTTCCACTCGACCAGCGTGCCGGCCTCCATGTCCGCGCCGAGGGACGGCATGCGGAACTCGCTCACGGGGCAGGCCTCGCCAGGCCGCGCGCCGCCTCCGCGATGCTCCCGGGCTGCGGCAGCGCGGCCTGTTCGAGATGCGCGGCATAGGGGATTGGCACCTCGCGCGAGCAGACGCGGCGGATCGGCGCGTCCAGCTCGAAGAACGCCTCCTCCATGATGCGCATCGCCACCTCGGCCGAGAGCGAGCCGGAACGCCAGCCCTCGTCCACGATCACCACGCGGCGGGTG
This sequence comes from Falsiroseomonas bella, assembly GCF_003173615.1. Taxonomy (GTDB): domain Bacteria; phylum Pseudomonadota; class Alphaproteobacteria; order Acetobacterales; family Acetobacteraceae; genus Falsiroseomonas; species Falsiroseomonas bella. The sequence goes on from NZ_QGNA01000004.1 coordinate 787,278, forward strand.
CGCGCCACACTCTGCATGATCGTCGCGGTGTCCAGCGGGCGGAGCACGCGCAGGTCGATCACCTCCGACTCGATGCCCTCGCGCGCGAGCGCCTCGGCGGCGTCCAGCGTCTTGAACAGGCTGCCGCCATAGGTGACCAGCGTGACGTCGTGGCCCGGCCGCCGGATGCGCGCGCTTGCGATATCCACGCCCTGCACGGCGGGATCGAGCTCGCCTTCCATGTTGTAGAGCATGATGTGCTCGAAGATCAGCACCGGGTTGGGATCGGCCAACGCCGCGGCCAGCATGTGGCGCGCATCCTCGATGGTGGCCGGCGCCAGGATGCGCAGGCCCGGGATGTGCGCGAACCATCCCTCCAGGCTGTGCGAGTGCTGCGCGGCGAGCTGGCGCCCTGCGCCGGTCGCCATGCGGATCACCAGCGGCACGGCGAACTGCCCGCCCGACATGTGCGGGATGGTTGCGGCGTTGTTGAGAATCTGGTCCAGCGCGAGCAGGCTGAAGTTGCAGGTCATCACCTCGACGATCGGGCGCAGCCCCGCGATCGCCGCGCCGATGCCGGCGCCCACGAAGGCGCTTTCCGACAGCGGCGTGTCGCGGATGCGCGCCTCGCCGAGCTCCTCCAGCAATCCCTTGGTTACCGCGTAGCAGCCGCCATAGCGGCCGACATCCTCGCCCATCAGGAAGACGCGCGGATCGGCCAGGATCGCCGCGCGGATCGCCTCGCGGCAGGCCTCGCGATAGGTGATGCGGGCGGGCGCGGTGCTCATTGCGGCACCTCGTCCATCGTCACGAAGCGTTCGAGTTCCTCCACCGGCTCCAGCGTGCCAGCCTCGGCGAAGGCGACGGCCTCGGCGACCTCCTGCTCCACCTCCGCCTCCAGTCTCTCCATGTCGCCGGCATGCAGGTGGCCGGCGCGTTCCATCCAGTCGCGCAGGCGCGGGATGGGGTCCTTGGCGCGCCAGGCCTCGATCTCCTCCTTCGTGCGGTAAAGCTGCGCATCGAACATCGAATGCGCGCGGAAACGGTAGGTGCGGCATTCCAGGAAATGGGGCGTCCCGTCCGCGCGGATGCGCTCGACCGCGCGGCGCGCGGCGACCTCGACGGCCACGGGGTCCATGCCGTCCACCGCCTCGCCGCCCATTCGGTAGCCCGCCGCCTTGTGCCAGATGGAGGTCTCCGCCTCGGCGATGCCGAGCGGCGTGCCCATCGAATAGAGGTTGTTCTCGCAGACGAAGAGCACCGGCAGGCGCCAGAGCGCGGCGAGGTTCATGCTCTCGTGGAACTCGCCCTCATCGGCGGCACCTTCGCCGAAGAAGCAGGCGGTCACTGCCTGGCGCCCCTGCATCCGGTCGGCCAGCGCGAAGCCGAGCGCGAGCGGCAGCCCGGCGCCGACGATCGCGTTGCCGCCGCAGAACCGGCGCCCGTGGTCGAAGATGTGCATCGAGCCTCCGCGGCCGCGGCAGACGCCTTCCTGCATTCCGAACATCTCCGCCATGAGTGGGCCCATCGGGATGCCGCGGGCGAGCGCCTGGCCGTGCTCGCGATAGGTGCCGACGACCGCGTCCTCGGGCCCGAGCGCCTGCATGACGCCGACCGCGACCGCTTCCTGCCCGTCGTAGAGATGCAGGAAGCCGCGGATCTTCTGCGCCTGGTAGAGTTCCGCGCACTTCCCCTCGAAACGGCGGATGCGCAGCATCTCGCGCAGCAGGCGCAGGCCATGCGCGCGGTCGAGATGGACCTTCGTGCTCATCGCTCGTCGCTCTCCAGGGTGGAGATGTCGCCTTCGGGCAGGCCGAGTTCGCGCGCCTTCAGCAGCCGGCGCATGATCTTGCCGCTGCGCGTCTTCGGCAGGTTGGCGCGGAAGTCGATCTCCTTCGGCGCGACCGCGGAACCGAGGCGCTTGCGTGCATGGCCGAGCAGCTCGCGCCGCATCGCCTCGTTCGCCTCATGGCCCGGCTTGAGCGCGACAAAGGCCTTGACGATCTCGCCCGCCATCGGGTCGGGCTTACCGATCACGCCGGCCTCGGCCACCGCGGGGTGTTCCATCAGCGCGCTCTCGACCTCAAAGGGGCCGATCAGGTGGCCGGAGGATTTGATGACGTCATCGGCGCGCCCGACGAACCAGAAGTAGCCATCCTCGTCCCGCATCGCGAGGTCGCCGGTCATGTACCAATTGCCGACGAAGCATTTGCGGTAGCGCGCCTCCTCGTTGAGGTAGCCGCGCATCATCGAGGGCCAGCCCGCCTTCAACGCCAGCTCGCCCTCCTGCATCGGCGCGGTCACCTCGCTGACGCCGCCGTCCTCATCGCGCTTCAGGATGGCGGCGGTCACGCCGGGCAGCGGCCTGCCCATCGATCCGGGCTTCACATCCATCGCCGCGTAGTTCGCGATCATGATGCCGCCTGTCTCGGTCTGCCACCAATTGTCGTGGAAGGGCATGCCGAAGGCCTCGACGCCCCACAGCACTGCCTCGGGGTTCAGCGGCTCGCCGACGCTTGCCATGAAGCGCAGCGCCGAGAGGTCACGGCCGGCCAGCGCGGCCGTGCCGAGCTTCATCATCATCCGGATCGCGGTCGGCGCTGTGTACCAGACGCTGACCCGCTCGCGTTCCAGCACGTCGTACCAGCTCTGGGCGTCGAACTCCGCCTCGACCACCAGGTTGGTCACGCCGTTGGCGAGCGGGGCGATGATGCCGTAGCTGGTGCCGGTGACCCAGCCAGGATCGGCGGTGCACCAGAAGACATCGTCGGGATGCAGATCGAGCGCGTAGCGGCCGGTCATCGCATGCATCACCACCGCCTCGTGGACATGCACCGCGCCCTTCGGCCGCCCGGTGGTGCCGCTGGTGAAATGCAGCAGCGCCAGGTCCTCGGGGTCGGTGGGCGGGATGACGAAGTCCGTGCCCGCCGCCGCCATCATCGCCGTCCAGTCGCGCGTCCCAGGCACCGCGGTCGCGGCGCCGCCCTCGCCGATAAGGACCACATGCCGCAGCTGCGGCAGGCGCGGGCGCAGAGCCTCCACCTTGCGGCGATAAAGCGCCTCCGTAGTGACCAGCACCTCGGCCTCGCCGATCTCAAGCCGCATGGCGATCGGCTCCGGGCCGAAGGCGGAGAACAGCGGGCAGACCACGCAGCGCGCCTTCAGCGCGCCGAGCACGGCGAGGTAGAGCTCCGGGATGCGTCCGGCCATCACGAAGACCCGCGCGCCGGGCCGGAGGCCGAGCGATTGCAGCGCATCGGCGACGCGGTTCGACTCCGCGCGCAGGTCGCGCCAAGTGAAGTCGCGCTCGCGCCCGCGGCCGATCCAGCGCAGCGCCGTGCGGTCGGCGCGCGGGCCGGCGGCATGGCGATCCACGGCCTCATGCGCGATGTTGAGGCCGGCGCCGTTGGGCAGGCCGTCGAGCAGCGCGCGCGCCTTGTCCCAGCCGAAATCGCGGTAGGTCGCCGCGTAATCCGCGAGATTCGGCCGCATCCGCGCAGCCGCGGCCGCCTTCACGATGCGGGCATGACCGCCGAGCGGCGCTGCGGCACCGGGGGACGACGCTGCGGGTGGTTTCATAGCGCCTGCTCCCTCCCTTCGATCGCCGGCGCGCCGCGGTCAGCGTGCGCGCGAGGCCAGTCGGATGCGCTCGGCGGCGATCGCGAAGCGTCCGTAGCCCTCGTGATGCAGCGTCCGCGGTGCCCGCACGCCCGGCTCGCGCCAGGCCTGCACCACCTCGAGGACGAACATGTTGTAGCGGTCCACCCAGCGCGTGTCGGCGACGCGGCATTCCAGGTTGGCGAAGCACTCCGCCACCAGCGGTGCCGAGACATGCCTCGCCGGGCGCGGCGTGAGGCCGAAGGCCCCGAACTTGTCCTTGCCGCGGCCGGAGCAGTTGCCGATGCCGACGACCTGCCGGCCGAGATGCGCCTCCGGGATCGCGAGCACGCAGTCGCGCGCGCGGCGCAGGTTCTCGAAGCTGAGATGGCCGCCGCCGATGATGCAGCCGACCAGGGGCGGCTCGAACTCCATCATCATGTGCCAGGACATCGCCATCACATCGTGCTGGCCACGATGCGAGGTCGTCAGCAGCACGACCGGGCCCGGTTCGAGAAGCTGGTAGACACGGGAGAGGGGGAAGCTGCGCGGCATGGCGGCGTCACCTGCGTTCCGGCGCGGCGTGCCGGGCGAGGAAGGCGTCCACATGCGCTGCAAGTCCCGGTGATTCCAGCTCCTCGTAGTCGTAGCGGGCGCGGATGATGGGCAGGCCCGGCGCGATCAGGCGCGCGAGGTCGGCCGGCGTCGCGCTGACGACGACGTCGGCGCCGGAGCGCCCGATGGTCTCGCCCAGGTCGCGCAACTGCGCCGTATCGTAGCCCATCGCGGGCAGCACCGGGCCGAGATGCGGGAAGGCCGCATACACGGCGGCGATCGAAGGCGCCGCCTTGGCACGCGGATCCACGAGTTCTGCCGCGCCGGCCGCCAGCGCGGCGGCATGGCCCGCGCCCCACGGCATGCCGCCATGCGTCAGCGTCGGCCCGTCCTCCACCACCAGCACGCGCCGCCCGCGCACCGCGGCGGCGTCCTTTAGCGTGACGCGGGAGCCGGCGCGCAGCAGCGTCGCGCCAGGATTGAGCCGGCGCGCCGCCTCCAGCACCCGGCCCACATCCTCGGCCGGCGCCGCATTGGCCTTCGCGACGATGACGATGTCGGCCATGCGCAGCACCGCCTCGCCGGGGTGCCAGCCCTCGACATGGCCGGGCCGCAGCGCATCGGCCAGCACGATCAGCAGGTCCGGTCGGATGAAGGGAAAGTCGTTGTTGCCACCGTCCCAGAGGATGATGTCGGACTCCGCCTCCACCTGCGCGAGCACGCGCGCGGTGTCGACGCCGACATGCACCACGCCGCCGGCGGCGATGTGCGGCTCGTATTCCTCGCGCTCCTCCACGGTGCAGCCGGCGGCGTCCATGTCGGCAAGGCTCGCGAATCGCTGCACCACCTGGCGCGCGAGATCGCCATAGGGCATCGGATGCCGCACCACGCCGACGCGCAGGCCGCGTGCGCACAGATGTGCGGCGAGGTGGCGCGTGGTCTGCGACTTGCCGCATCCGGTGCGCACCGCACAGATCGCGACGACCGGCAGGCGGGATGGCAGCATGGTGCTTCGCGGACCGGGCAGCAGGAAATCCGCCTCGCCCGCCAGCGCGATCGCGCCCAGCCGCATCACATGCGCCTGCGGCACATCGCTGTAGGCGAAGGCGACGGCATCCACGCCCTGGCGCAGCAGCGCGGGCAGCTCCGCCTCGTCGCGGATCGGGATGCCTGCCGGGTAGAGCGGCCCGGCGAGTTCGGGCGGGTAGCGGCGCGCGGCGATGCCGGGGATCTGCGCGGCGGTGAAGGCCACGACCTCCTGCGCCGGATCGTCGCGATAGAGCAGGTTGAAGTCGTGGAAGTCCCGCCCCGCAGCCCCCAGGATGACGACGCGGCGGCGCGGCGTCACAACGGCATCTCCGCCGGTTCCGCGCGCGGCCGGGGCGGCTCGGGCAGCTCCGTCATCGTCGCCTCGGTCAGCAGCAGCACGCTGGCGACCGAGACGGCGTTCTCCAGCGCGACGCGCACCACCTTCGTCGGATCGATGATGCCCGCCTCGACCAGGTCCACATACTCCTTCCGCGCCGCGTCGAAGCCGCGGTTGCCCGTGCCCTCCATCATCCGCGACACCACCACGCCGCCATCGGCGGCCGAGTTCTCCGCGATCTGCCGCGCCGGCGCCTCCAGCGCGCGCTTCAGCAGCTGCACGCCAGTCCGCTCATCGGCCTCGCAGGCCTGTTCCTCGGCCGCCACGGCCTCCACGCAGCGCAGCAGGGCGAGGCCGCCGCCGGGAACGATACCCTCGGCCACCGCCGCCTTGGTGGCGCTGATCGCATCGTCCAGCGCCTCTTTCCGCGCCTTCATTTCGGCCTCGGCCGGCGCGCCGACCCGGATCACCGCGACGCCGCCGGCGAGCTTCGCCAGCCGCTCCTGCAGCTTCTCCTTGTCGTAGTCGCTGGTGGCCTTCTCGATCTCGTGGCGGATCTCCTTCGTGCGCGCTTCGATCGCGGCGTGCTCGCCGCCGCCGCCAATGATGGTCGTGTTCTCCTTGTCCACCACCACGCGCTTCGCGCGGCCGAGCTGCGGCAGGCGCGCTGATTCCAGCTTCAGTCCGATCTCCTCGGCGATCACCATGCCGCCGGTCAGCACCGCCATGTCCTGCAGCATCGCCTTCCGGCGGTCGCCGAAGCCCGGCGCCTTCACCGCGCAGCTCTTCAGCCCGCCGCGAAGCTGGTTGACGATCAGCGTCGCCAGCGCCTCGGCCTCCACATCCTCGGCCACCACCAGCAGCGGCCGGCCGGCCTTCACCACCTGGTCGAGCAGCGGCAACAGGTCGTTCAGGCTGCGGATCTTCTGGTCGGCGAGCAGGATGAAGGCGTCCTCCAGCTCCGCCTCCATGCGCTCCGGGTTCGTGACGAAATAGGGCGAGAGGTAGCCGCGGTCGAACTGCATGCCCTCCACGACATCGAGCGTCGTCTCGGTGGTCTTCGACTCTTCCACCGTGATCACGCCCTCGTTGCCGACCCGCTCCATGGCATCGGCGACCAGCTCGCCGATCGCCGGGTCGTTGTGGGCGGAGATGGTGGCGACCTGCGCCTTCTCGCGGCGGGATTCCACGGGGCGGGACAGGCGTTGCAGCGCCGCCACCGCCGCGCGCGTCCCGCGATCGAGGCCGCGCTTGAGGTCCACGGCGCTGGCGCCGGCGACGACGTTGCGGATGCCGTCGGCCAGGATCGCATGGGCGAGCACGGTCGCGGTGCTGGTGCCGTCGCCCACCGCGTCGCCGGTCCGCTCGGCCGCCTGGCGCAGCATCTGCGCGCCGAGATTCTCCTCCGCATCTTTCAGCTCGAATTCCTTGGCGATGGTGACGCCGTCATTGCAGACGATGGGCGTGCCCCAGCGCTTCTGGATCAGCACGGACTTCGAGCGCGGCCCGAGCGTGACCCGGACCGCATCGGCGAGCGCACCGGCGCCACGCAGGATCTTCTCCCGTGCGGCGGAGCGGAACAGCACCTGCTTGGCCGGCAATTGGGCCTCCGTTCGGCTTGCCTGGCCGGCGGCCATGCCAGGCATTCCAGACGCTATGCGAACGCCCTTCTCCGCCGCGAAGGGCCTGTGGAGCGGAGGCAGTAGAGGACAGGCCGGCGCGAAGTGGCTTGACCCAGGTCAAGCTGCGGGTCGGCCGCCATCACGGAACCGCGAGGCGACGCGGCCGCGGCATCTCGCCCCGATCAGCGCGGGCCCGGCCGCCGTTCGCAGGCGAACCCCGCCGGCTCTACGGCCTCGCTGAGACCGGGGTCGCGGATGCCGGCAAGGATCGCGCGGAAGCGGGCCTCGTCCACCTCCTCTTCCGGCAGGTATTCGTGCCCCGCCGGCCCACCGGGCACGACCGGCAGCACGGCGCAGCCGCGCACCTTCGGCTGCTCCGCGAGCAGCAGGGACCGGAACGCGTCCAGGTCGTGCAGGTCGGTGCGCAGCTTCAGCGTGTAGCTGACCTGGTTGCCGCGCTCGGCGCCGATCCAGTGCCGCTCCAGCAGGCGCAGCCAGGCGAAGTGCTCCGCCGGTGTCGCCTCCGGCGCGGTGACCAGGCGGTCGCCGATGCCGAGGCGCAGGAACAGCGGCAGCGTCGGGAAGCCCACGATGCTCATGCCGGCGAAGGTCGAGAGGCTGCGCACCGGGTATCCGCGCGCCTCGTACTCCGCCAGCAGCGGGTCGCTGTCGCCGCGCCAGCCGCCGCCGGCCTCGCGCTCGCCGCGGAACTGCACCCAGCGGAGATACTGCCGCCGTGCCGGCAGGTGCGCCCCCTCGGTCAGGCCGAAGATCTTCGCCGTGGTGCCCGCGGGCTTCACGGTCGTGACCGTCAGCGGCGCCGTGAGGCCGAGTTCCGCCGCATAGGCCGTCGCCTCCGCCTTCGCGAGGCCGGAGAGGCGCGCCACCATGCTCCAGAAGGGCGCCGCGCCCCCGCCCGCGTCGAGCAGGTCGCGGAAGCCGAGCCCGAAGCGCAGCCAGGCCCATTCGTGCAGGCCGGTGGGGCCGATGCCGATGCGGTTGGTGCGGCGGACCTCGCGCGCATAGAGCGCATCCATCATGTTCACGCGGATGAGGAAGCGTACGCCGAGGCGCACGGCATCCTCCACGCGCGCGTCCCACGCCGCCGCCGTCGCCTCGTCCGGCGCGCCGGGCGTCACCGCCGCCAGGGGCTGCGGGCAGGCAAGCAGGGGCGCGAAATCCGCGACCACGCAATAGCCGCCGGTCACATGCAGCACGACCTCGCCGCAGGGATTGGTGGTCGCCGGGAAGCGGGCGCGGGCGGCGCAGCGCGAGAGTTCGCCGAGCAGCCCGGCCGACTGCTTCGCCTGGTAGCGACGGCTGCGCAGGTCGCTGCCGTCGTCGCAGACCGGCTTGCGCCAGGCGGAGCCGGAGCGGTGGTCCTCCAGCAGGTCGCCGTTGAGGAAGCCGGGCTCGCCGGTGGCATGGGCCGAGCGCGTCGCCGCCTCGAACACGGCCAGGGCATGACGGGTCCAGGGATCGTCCAGCGTCTCGCCGGCGCGGCCGCGGCCGACGCGATGCCAGAACTCCCGGTCCACCATGAGCGAGTGGTTCGCCGTCCAGAGCCCGCCTTCCGCCGCCAGCCGCACGAAGCGCAGCGCGCCGGGGTCGCGCCAGCTCTTGGTCGCCATGCGGGCCGCGCGCCGCGCGCCGCCGCCCTGCACCTCGACCGAGAGCAGGTGGTCGGCCAGCAGCGCCTGCTCCCAGGGCTGCATGGCCTCTCCTGCCGGATCGCGCCGGCGCGCCGCCCCGATCACCTGGCGTCGCAGCCGCGCAAGGCCCCGCAGCAGCGAGAGCGGGCCCGGCGCTGGCCGGCCCTGCATGCCACGGATCGGCGTGCCGCGCGGCCGGATCGCGGACAGGTCGAGCAGCAGCGTGCGCTGGCGCTCTCGGCGGAAGGCCATCGCCTCCAGGATCTCGACCGCCTTGGCCCAACCCTCGCGGCTGTCCTCGACCGCATGGCGGATCGCATCCGGCGGGGCGAGCGCCGGATCGCGCAGCATCTCGGCATCGAGCGCGGCGCGGATCGCCTGCTCCTCGGCGGCGGCGATGCCGAAGTCGCGCGCGAACTGCCCGAGGCCGGCCGCATCGCGCGGGTAGTCCGGGTGGGACGGGGAAAGATGCAGCAGCAGCGCGGGCGCCTCCGCCCAGTCCACCGCCACCAACTCGTCGTCGTAGCTACGGCCGACGCCGCTGCCGTTCAGCAGCAGGTAGAATTTCGCGAAGGCGGTGATCGCGGTGGCGCAGTTGGTGAACACTTCCATGTTGCGCCCGGCTTGGCACGCATCGCCGTGTTGCAGATGCCGCCCCGAGGTGAGCAGCGCCCCGGTGGCGATGGCGTTGCGCAGCCGGGCGCATTCCGTCGCCGTACCGGCGCGCTCGCCGAGAAGCGAGACGTTGCCCGCCGCGACCCGGTCCGCGACGCGGCCCCAATCCTCAAGGTCCTCCGCCCGGAACACGGTGCGGCGCGCGACAGCGAGCCCCATGCCCCCCGCCGGCTCGCGAGGCGGCACGGGCGCCTCGCCGAAGCGCGCGCCGGGTTCCGGCCCGCTCACGCCCCGCCTCCTGCGGCGCGGAGCCGATGCGCCCAGAAGCGCCGCTTCGTCCACTCCGTCGCGGAGAGATAGGCGGCCACGATCGCCAGCAGGACCAGCAACTCCGGCGGCGAGGACGGCACGAAGCCGAAGGCCGCCGAGAGGCCGTCCAGATATGGCAGGAACAGCGCTGCCGAGCCGACCGCGATCGTGCTCATCAGCAGGAGCCGGCCCGGACGGCTGCTAGAGGCCGGGCGCCGCGTGCGGAGCACGAGCACGACGGCCACCTCGCTCAGCAGCGAGACCAGGAACCAGCCCGTCTGGAACGCGCCGGCGCTCGCCCCGAACAACCAGAGCAGCAGGCCGAAGGTGAGCACGTCGAAGGCCGAGCTCAGCACGCCGAACACCAGCATGAAGCGCTGCACTTCCGCCATGTCCCAGCGCTGCGGGCGCTCGCCATGCTCCGGGTCCACGTCATCCGCGGCCACGGTCATCATCGGGAGGTCGGAGAGGAAGTTGTTCAGCAGGATCTGCTTCGGCAGCAGCGGCAGGAAGGGCAGCAGCGGCGCCGCGATCGCCATGCTGAGCATGTTGCCGAAATTCGCGCTCGTCGTGATGTAGATGTATTTCAGGGTGTTGGCGAAGGTGCGCCGCCCGTCCTCCACGCCTTGCCGCAGCACGTCCAGGTCCGGGGCCAGCAGGACCACGTCGGCGCTCTCCCGCGCCACCTCCACGGCCCCGTCGACGGAGATGCCGACATCGGCCGCATGCAGCGCGGGCGCGTCGTTGATGCCGTCGCCGAGATAGCCGACCGCATGGCCCGCATGCTGCAACGCGCTCACGATGCGCTGCTTCTGCTGCGGGTCGATCTCCACGAAGAGGCTCGTGCGCGGCGCGACATGCCACAGCGCCTCGTCGCGCATCGCCGCGAGCTCCGCGCCGGTGAGCATCGCGGCGGGGTCGAGGCCGACCGCCCGCGCCAGATGGCCGGCGACATGCCGGTTGTCGCCGGTCACGACCTTCACGGCGATGCCGCGTGCGGCCAGGTCGCGGACGGCGCGCGCAGTGTCGCGCTTCGGCGGATCGAGGAAGAGCAGGAAGCCCCGGAAGACGAGGTCCGTCTCGTCGTCCCGCCCATAGCGTTCCCGCGGCGGCCCGCGGCGGTCGGCCACGGCCAGCACGCGATGGCCGGCTTCGCCCTGGGTCCTGAACAGCTCCGCCAGGGTCGCCCGCCCCGCCGAGCCCAGCGGTTCGACGCCCGCCGCGGTCGCGATCCGCGTGCAGGCGGCAAGCACCTCGGCGAAGGCTCCCTTGACGATCACCAGGTGTTCGCCGGGCCGCTCCTCCACGACGATGGTCAGGCGCCGCCGCTCGAAGTCGTAGGGGATCTCCTCGATCTTCCTCGCGGCGCCGGTTTCCACCTTCGCCGCCTCGCCCGCCGCGACCAAGGCGGCGTCGAGCGGGTTCTCGATCCCGGTCTCCAGCGCGGCGTTCAGCACGGCGAGGCGCAGCACCTCCGGCGAGGGCTCGCCATCCGGCCCCAGCGCGGCCTGCAGCACGATCCGGCCCTCGGTCAGGGTGCCGGTCTTGTCCGTGCACAGGACATCCATGCTGCCCAGGTCCTCGATCGCCTCCAGCCTCCGCACCAGGACGCCGCGCGCGGCCAGCCTGCGCGCCCCGGCCGAGAGCGTGACGCTCACGATGGCCGGCAGCAGTTCCGGCGAGAGGCCGACCGCCAGCGCCACGGCGAACAGCAGGGAGTCCGGCAGCGGCCGCCCCAGCGCCTGGTTCACCGCCACGACGAACAGCACGATCCCGACCATGACGCGCAGCAGCAGCCCGCCGAAGTGACGAACGCCGCGGGCGAACTCGGTCTCCGGCGGGCTCTCGCGCAGACTGGCGGCGATCCCGCCGAAGGCGGTCCGCCGCCCGGTCGCGGCCACCAGCATCCGCGCCGCGCCGCTGCGCACCGAGCTCCCCATGAAGACGGCATTGCTGCGCGCCGTGGGCGGCGCACCGGCCGCCACGGTCCCCGGACGCTTCTCGACCGGGAAGGATTCGCCGGTCAGGCCCGCCTCGCTGACCATGAAGTCGTGCGCCTCGAGCAGCAGGCCATCCGCCGGCACGAGATTGCCGGCGGAAAGCGCGACGACATCGCCCGGCACGAGCGCTTCGACGGGCACTTGCGCCAGCCTGCCGTCGCGGAAGACCCGCGCCTGGAGCGCCAGGCGCTGGCGCAGCGCCGCCATCGCCCGCGCGGCGCGATACTCCTGCAGGAAGCCCATGCAGGCGCTGCCCGTGACGATCGTCAGGATGATGGCGGCGTCCACCCACTCGTGCAGCACAAGCGACACCATGGCGCCGAAGACGAGCATCAGCACCAGAGGGCTCTCGACCTGGCGCAGCAGGAGACGCAGCGACGTCTCCCGCGCCTCCTCGATCCGGTTGGGGCCGTGCCGGTCCAGCCGGCTGCGCGCTTCGGCGGAAGCGAGGCCGTCGGGCGACGCCGCGAGGGCGGAGAGCAGCAGATCGGGCGATTGCGCCCAGAAGGCTTCCGGCGCCCGCGTCTCGGTCATGTCGGGCCGCGTCGCGGCCACGCACTCATCGCAGGACCTCGAAGAAGCCGCTCTCCTCGTCGAGCCGCGCATGCTCCATGGCGCGGAAGTCGTAGCGCGAGACGATGCCGACCACGTTCCCGTCGCGGCAGACCGGCAGGTGGCGGAAGCCGCAATTGTCCAGCAGGCGCAGCGCCTCCATCGCCGATTGCCCTGGCGAGAGGGTCACCGGGTCCGCCGTCATCACCTCCCGCACCTTGGTGTGGCGCGCGTCCAATCCCTCCGCGAGGCAGCGCACCGCGTCGCGGCCCGTGAAGATGCCGAGAAGGCGCCCACCCGGCTCGGTGACCAGCACGGCGCCCACCCGGCGCGCATGCATCGCGGCGCAGGCCTCCGCGACGGTCGCAGCCGGGCCCATGGAGAGGGGACGCTGATCCCGGATGACCTCGGCCATGGTCCGTTCACGCATGGCACTCCTCCTCCTGACGTTGCTGCGGCACCCTGCGGACAGCGAGGCCCGCCGCCCGCCCCCCTTAGCGGCGCAGGCGCTCCGCCGCGCTGCTCTGGATCAAGCTTGCGCCCGGTTCGTCATCGGCCTGGTCGTCCCTCGCACGCTTGTTGACTCGCCCGAGCCCTCAGGCGTTGCTCCCCATGCGTTCCCGATACGCGGCGATCGAGGCGATCACCTCCTCATCCGTCAGCTGGTGGAAGTCGCGGTAGAAGGCGCCGATGCCGAAGAATACCTCCGCCTCGACAGCGCACACCGTGTCGTCGGCCTCCCCGCGCATCGCCTTGAGCGTCTCGGGCGGCGCCACCGGCGTGGCCAGCACGAGCCGCGCCGCGCCACGCCGCCGCAGCGCGCGCAGCGCCGCCCGCGCGGAGGCGCCCGTCGCCAGGCCATCATCCACGACGACCGCCGTCCGGCCCCTGGGATCGACCGGCGCGAGACCGGTCAGGTAGCGCGCCCGCCGCCTCTCGATCTCCGCGAGTTCGCGCAGCCGCGCGGCGGCGATGAAGGCCTCGGAGGCGCCGGTGGCCGCGACGATGTCCGCGTTCAGCACGACCTCCGGCGCGTCGCCGTCGACGACGGCGCCGAGCGCCAGCTCGGGCTGGCCCGGCGCGCCGATCTTGCGGACGAGCACGAGATCCAGTGGGGCGCCCAGCGCTGCCGCCACCTCGGCGGCAACCGGCACGCCGCCGCGCGGCAGCGCGTAGACGACCGGATCACGCGGCCCGAGGGCCTTCACCCGCTCCGCCAGCAGGCGGCCTGCCTCGGCGCGGTCGGCAAAGCGGGTGAGGTCAGACCGGAACATCCTTCGCCTCCGGCGCAAGCCAGCGTTGGAACCAGGCGGAGGTCAGGTGCGAGACCCGTTCCAGCGCGCCCGGCTCCTCGAACAGATGGGTCGCGCCGGGCACCACCGCCAACTCGCTCGGGCAGGTCATCCTGCTCCGGGCCTCGGCATTGAGCGCCAGCACCTCGCGGTCCGCGCCACCGACGATCAGCAGGGTCGGCGCCACGACCCGGCCGAGGCTCGCCTCCCCGGCCAGGTCGGGCCGCCCGCCGCGCGAGACGACGGCGCCGACCGCCTCCGGCCTTGCGGCGGCCGCGACCAGCGCCGCCGCGGCGCCGGTGCTGGCGCCGAACAGGCCGAGCGGCAGGCCCGCGGTCCCCGGATGGCGGGCGGTGAACGCCATCGCCGTCCCGAGCCGCTCCGCGAGCAGCCCGATGTCGAACACCTTGCGCCGGTCCGCCGCTTCCTCCTCGGTCAGCAGGTCGAAGAGCAGCGTGGCCAGGCCGCAATCGTTGAGGGCGGCCGCGACCTGCCGGTTGCGCGGACTGAGCCGGCCGGAGCCGCTGCCATGGGCGAACAGGACGATGCCCCGGGCCCGGGGCGGGAGCTCGAAGCTGGCCTCCAGCCCAGGGGGGATGACGACGTGTTCGGTGCCTCTGCCCTTGCGATCGGTGCGGCTCATCGCGCCCTGCCTCCGCCGGCCTGCCCAGGACTGCATTCCATACTCATGCTAGGGGATAGGCGGCCTTGGCGCGTCATCGCGATCATCACGCGATGCGGAGCGACGGCCGGGCATTTCCGGATGGCAAGGCAGCCCCGCGCTCGTGAACAGCCCGCAGCCCCCAGACCCCGCCGCCGGCCTTGCGGAGAAGGTCGCCTTCCTCCGCTCCCCTGCCGCCTACCCGCACGCCTGCGCTGCGGTCGAGGCGCGGGAGACGCACATGTCCTGGGTGTTCCTGGCCGACGGTTTCGCCTGGAAGCTGAAGAAGCCGGTGCGCCATCCCTTCCTGGACTACCGCGCGCCTGAGGCGCGCCGCCATTTCTGCGGCGAGGAGGTGCGGCTGAACCGCCGTCTCGCGCCCGGCATCTATCTCGGTGTCGAGCCCTTGCTGCGGCGCGCGGACGGCACGCTCGGCATCGGCGGCGCGGGCGAGCCGGTGGACTGGCTGGTCAGGATGCGGCGCCTGCCGGTGGCGCTGCTGCTCGACGCCGCGCTGGAACAGCGAACGGCGACGCGCGCGGCCGTCACGCGAGCGGCCTTGCATGTCGCGGCCTTCTACGCCGCCGCCGCGCCCGAGCCGGTGCCGGAAGCGACGTTTCTCGGGCGGTTTCGCCGCGAACTCGCGCTGAACCGCGACATCCTGCACGACGGCGCCTACGGTCTGCCGGAGGATGCGCTCGCCGCGGTGCTCCGCACGCTGGACGCGTTCCTCACCGAGGAGGCGGAGCTGCTGCTCGGGCCGCTGCGCTCGGGCGGCGTCGTGGAGGGCCATGGCGACCTGCGTCCGGAGCATGTCTTCCTGGGCGACCCGCCCGCGGTGATCGACTGCCTGGAATTCGACCGCGCGTTGCGCTTGCTCGACCCCTTCGAGGAGATCGCCTTCCTGGCGATGGAATGCCGCCTGCTGGGCGGTGCCTGGGCCGGCGGCATAGTCCTGCGCAGCGTCGCGGCCGCACTCGGCCGGCGGCCGCCGGCGCGGCTCCTTGCCTTCTACACCGCCTTCCGCGCCTGCCTGCGTGCACGGCTCTCGCTCGCGCATCTGCAGGAACCGCGGCCGCGCGAGCCGGCGAAGTGGCAGCCGCGCGCCCGGCGCTACCTGGCTGCCGCCGCGACAGCCTGCGCCAGGCTCAGCCGCCTTCCACGAGATCCGTGACCGAGCCCCCCTCGTGCAGCCGCCGGATCGCCTCGGCGAGCAGTGGGGCGATGCCGACGACCTCCACCCGTTTCCCGAGCAGCGCCGGCGGCAGCCGGAAGGGCGGCACGCTGTCCGAGACCAGCACGCGGTCCAGGGCAGGGGAGCCGATCGCCTCCGCCGCGCGGCCGGTGAACAGCCCGTGCGCCGCGACGGCGATCACGCCCCGCGCGCCCTGCGCCAGGCACGCCTCCGCGGCACGGACCATGGTGCCGCCGCTGGCGATCAGGTCGTCGACCACGATGACGGTGGCGCCGGCGACCTCGCCGACCAGCAGGTCGCCGCTGACCACGCCGGCGCTCCGCCGCTTCTCCATGAAGGCGCTGCCGACCCCGCGGCCGATCCGCCGCTCCAGATCCTCGCGGAAGAGCTGCGCACGCTTCACGCCGCCCGGATCGGGCGATGCGACGACCAGCTTCCCATCGAGGGAAGCGAAGCGCGGGGCGAACAGGGCGCGGCCGTCCAGATGGACGGTCCGGCAGCGGAAGGCGTTCTCGAAGGCGACGATGTTGTGCACCTCGAGCGTCACGACGGCATCGGTGCCGACCGCTTCCAGCAGCTGTGCGACGTAGCGCGTCGTGATGGGATCGCGGGGCTTGGTGCGCCGGTCCTTGCGCGCATAGGCCAGGTAGGGAATCACCGCCGTCACGCGTGCGGCGCCGGCATCGCGCAGCGCGCCGAGGAAGAACAGCAGCCGGCAGAGCTTGTCGTTCGGGCTCTGCTCCGGCCCGCCATGCAGCGAATGCAGCACATAGGCATCGCCCCCGCCGACCTCGGCGAGCGGCCGCGCCTTGTGCTCCCCATCCTCGAATTCCCGCTCCTCATGTGGCGTCAGCGCGGTCCCGAGCGCGGCGGCGACGCGCTTCCCGAGATCCTGGCTGTCGCCGAGCGCGAACAGGTGCATGACGGCCTCCTCGCTGAAGGGCGCCGGGCACTCTAGCATGGCTTCTGGGCGGCGGGCCGGACCGCGTCCGGCACGGCCGCCTCCCAGGGGAGCGTACGCCATGCCGCCCGGCCCGTCCGTCGCAGCGCCGCCGCAGATCGCGCTCTTCGCCGACCTCTACGAATTGCGCATGGCCCACGCCTATCACGCGCTCGGGATGCGGGACGAGGCGGTCTTCAGCCTCTTCGTCCGGCGGCTGCCGCCAACGCGCAACTACCTGCTCGCCTGCGGCGTGGAGGATCTGCTCGACACGCTGGAGGCGCTGCGCTTCGGGCCGGACAGCCTGGACTATGTCCGCTCGCTCGGCGAGTTCCCGGAGGCGTTCCTCGACTGGCTCGCCGGGTTCCGCTTCTCCGGCACCGTCCACGCCGTGCCCGAGGGCACGCCGGTCTTCGCCGAGGAGCCGCTGCTCGAGGTCGTGGCGCCGATCGCCGAGGCACAGATGATCGAGACGCTCGCGATGAACATGGTCGGGCTGCAGACGCTGCTCGCCTCCAAGGCGTCGCGCGTCGTCGCGGCGGCGGCGGGCCGGCCGGTGGTGGATTTCGGATCGCGCCGCGCCCAGGGCATCGACGCCGCGGTCGCCGGCGCGCGGGCCTTCCACGTCGCGGGCGTCGCGGCCACGTCGAACACGCTTGCCGGGGCCCGCTACGGCATCCCGGTCGCCGGCACCATGGCCCACAGCTTCGTCCAGGCCTTCGACAGCGAGGCCGACGCCTTCCGTGCCTTCGCGCGCCTGCATCCGCAGACTATCCTGCTGGTCGACACCTACGACACGGCCGAGGGCGTCCGCCGCGTGGTGGCGCTGGCGCGGGAGCTGGGCGAAGCCTTCCGCATCCGCGGCGTGCGGCTCGATTCCGGCGACCTGCTGGCGCTGTCGCGGGAGGCACGGGCGATCCTGGATGCAGCGGGGCTGCGGCAGGTGCAGGTCTTCGCGAGCGGTGGCCTCGACGAGGAGAGGATCGCGGCGCTGCTGGAGGCCGGTGCGCCGATCGACGCCTTCGGCGTGGGCACGGAGATGAGCGTCTCGGGCGACGCGCCGGCGCTCGACCTGGCCTACAAGCTGACAAGCTACGCCGGCATCGGGCGCACGAAGCTCTCGGCCGGCAAGCGCATCCTGCCGGGCCGCAAGCAGGTGTTCCGCCGGATGGAGGACGGCCTGGCGGTGGGCGACATCATCGCGCGCGACGAGGAACACCTCGCCAGCAGGCCGCTGCTGCGACCGGCGATGCAGCAGGGACGGCGCCTCTACGCACGGCCGTCGCTCGGCGAGGCACGCGCCTGCGCCGCCGCGGAACTCGCCGCCCTGCCGGCGCGGCTGCGCGCACTGCACCCTGCCGACCCGCCCTACCCGGTGACGATCAGCACTGCCCTCGCCGCGGAGGAGCGCGCGGTGCGCGCGCGCGTCACCGCCGCCGGCCAATGAAGGCGGATCACACGATCCGCGCGCCGGCGGCTTGCATCTCGGCCAGCGCGCGGGCGCCGGCAGCCGCTTCGACCGGGCGCGTCCCGTCGCGGATCAGCCGCACCTCGAACCCCTCGCGCAGCGCTTCGAGCACCGTGGCCCGCACGCAGACATCGAGCGCGAGGCCCCCGATCCAGACGCGCCGGACGCCGCGCGCACGCAGCGCCGTGGCGAGGCCCGTCTCGTCGAAGGCCGAATACTGGTCCCGGTCGAGCCGCGTTCCCTTGGCGACATGGATCGTCCCGGCGGGCAGCCTCAGCGCATGGTGGAAGGCAGCACCCGGCGTGTCCTGCACGCAGTGCGCGGGCCAGGGACCGCCACCCTCGGCGAAGCTCGGATGCGCGCCCGGATGGTGGTCGCGCGAGGCGATGATCGGCACTCCCGCACGACTTGCCGCCTCGATCCAGGCGTTCAGGACGGGCACCACGGCATCGCCGGCCTCGATCGGCAAGGCGCCGCCGGGGCAGAAATCCGCCTGTACATCCACCAGTAGCAGCGCGTCGCCCTGGCCGAGTTCCGGCGTCGCCCCGGCCGGCAGCGGCTTGACGCTCATAGCGCGGCGCCGACGCCGTAGAGGTAGGTGGGCCGCCACGGCCGGCTGCCGTCCTCCACGGAGCGCACGCCCTCGACGCCCTCGATCAGCACCCGTACGGCGCGCTGCGCCTCGGGCGAGCTGTGGAAGCCATGCAGCCGCACGACCCCGTTCTCGACCTCTACCGTCAGGTAGTGCACGTCGGCCCAGGGCTGTCGGCGTAGTTCCTCCATGATGGATCGCCGCAGCCTTTCGTCATCGACGGCGGCGGCGCCCTGCCGCCCGGGCGTCAGCAGCGCGAGCAGCAGATCGGCGCGGGATACGATACCGCGCAGTGTCCCGTCCTCGGCAAGTACGGGCACGCTGCGCACGCCCCGTTCCTCCATGATGCGGGCGACGTGGTCCGCCGTCGCCTGCTCGGTGACGGTCGCCACATCCCGCGTCATCACGTCGCGCGCCTTCAAGCCGTGCGTCCGCGCGTAGCGGTCCGCGGCGGCGCGCTCGTCGGCGAAGAGGGAGGCGAGCCAGCCGGGCGGGGCCATGTCCCGCTCGGCGAGGCGGCGGATCAGGTCCAACTCGGCCACCATGCCGACCAGCCGGTGCGTCTCGTCCGTGACTGGCACGGCGGAGATGCCAGCCTCCGCGAGCACCCGCGCAACGGTCGCCACGGCCATGTCCGGCGGCACCGCCACCACGTCGCGCGTCATCAGGTCCTTCGCGATCATCGTCGCTCGTCCCTCTTCCATTGGAGCGGCTCGGCGGCACCGATCTGGCGCCGCCAGAATGATGTCGGAAGCTCCTCAGGCTAGCGCGCTGCGCATCCATCATCCATAGGTGAATCGTTCTTCCAGGATCCGCGTGCGCGGCACGCCGAGCGCCCGCAGCCCCCGACGCGCCTCGCGCAGCATCGGCGGCGGGCCGCACAGCACGAAGAGCCAGCCTGCCCTGGCCGCCGCTTCGCAGTGCCGCGCAATCACCGCCGCGTCCAGTAGACCCGTCTCGCCGGTCCAGCCCGGCGAGGGCTCGCCGAGGACGTGCACGACCTGGAGCCGACTGGCAGCAGAAAGGCCGTCCAGTTCTTCTCGCGCGAGGATCTGGGTGGCGACCCGGTTGCCATAAAGCAGCAGCATCGGGCGCGGCGTTGATCGCCCCGCCTCCTCGCGCAAGATCGCCAGCGCGGGCGCGACACCGACGCCTCCGCAGAGGAAGGCGAGCCCCGGCTCAGGGCGATCCTTGACCACGAGATGGCCGTGCGGACCGTCGACGAAGGCCCGAGCGCCGTGCGGCAGTGCGCCAACGCTGCGGGTGAAGTCGCCAGCTTCCTTGATGAGGAAGCGTAGCCGCCCGGCCTCGGACGGCGCCGAGGCGATGGAGAAGGGATGCTCCCGTCGCGCGAAGGGGCCGCGGTCGAGCTTCAGCCAAGCAAATTGCCCGGCTTGGAACCGAAGGCCGCCATGGCCCACCGGCTCCAGCACCACCTCCCAGGTGTGCAACGCCGCGGAACTGATGCTCGCGATGCGCCAGGGCCGGTGCGAGAGCGACAGCGGGCGGATGATATAGACCCAGACAAGGGTCAGCAGAGCGAGGCCCGCCAGCGACCAGAGAGCGCTCGCGACCGCCGGGTGCGCGGCATAGCGCCCCGCCGCCAGCGCGTGATGCAGGCCAAGCCCAACGATGAGCAGCGCGGTCAGCCCATGCATCCCGCGCCAGGTTTCATAGCAATAAGGCAGGTCGTCGCGGCGGATCGCCGTGATGATCAGCAAGGCGAGCAGGAACCAGGCCAGCATCCCGGTCACGATGGCCGCACCGCCGAGGCCGAGCCATGCCGCATGTGTCGGATCATCCGGGCGGTGGAAGGCCGGGCCATCCGGCAGTGAGTAGAAGAAGGGATGCAGCAGCAGCAGCGCAGCCAGGATCCGGCCAGCCAGTTGGTGCCAGCGCATCGTCCGGTCGATACCCGCGCTGCCGGAGACGGCGCGGAACCGGCCTGACAGCACGAAATCCAGCAACAGCGCTGCGAAGCCGATCAGCGCCAGCGCGCCGGCGAACTCGTCGCGCCAAGGCCGCGCCGGCCAGACCAGCGTCCAGCCGAGCGCCAACGGCGTCAGGGTACCGAGTGCGAGCAGGACGAGCAGAAGCGGTGCG
Organism: Falsiroseomonas bella; assembly: GCF_003173615.1. Classification (GTDB taxonomy): domain Bacteria; phylum Pseudomonadota; class Alphaproteobacteria; order Acetobacterales; family Acetobacteraceae; genus Falsiroseomonas; species Falsiroseomonas bella. The sequence goes on from NZ_QGNA01000004.1 coordinate 807,776, forward strand.
GGCATGGCGCTCCCTACACTGGCAGGTGGCCGAGCGCCGCCACCGCCAGGATCAGCCCCGGCACACCCCACCCGAGCAGCGCCCGCAACGCGGCCACGCGCCGCGCGGGCCAGCCGAGTTCCGCAGCCACCGCCGGCGTGCCCAGCAGGCGCGCCGCGAAAATTGCTAGCAGAAAGCCGGCCATGGGGAGTGCCAAGTTGGAGGTGGCGCGGTCCAGCGCTTCCAGGATGCCGGCCTCGGCGAATCCTGGCAGGAAGCCGAGCGGCCGCACCTCGCTCCACAGGCTGAAGGCGAGCACGCTCAGCGTCGCCAGGGCTACCGTGCCGAGCGGCGTGCCCGGCCGCGCATGCGCGGCATAGGTGAGGAGCACGCCGAGCCCCACGCCGATCGAGAAGAAGCCGAGGCCGAGCGCCTCCAGCGCCGCGCGCGGCGTCACCGCCTCCAGCCGGGGAGCCAGCAGGAACTCCGCGGTGCTGGCGAACCCGCCGCTCGCCGCTCCATGCAACGCCAGCAGCAGCATGATGGCGGCCAGCACGGGCATCAGCAGGCGGCAGGCGGCCTCGATCCCGCGCTCGATGCCGCGTGCGACGATTGCGATGGTGAGGGCCATGAAGAGCGCATGCCATCCGGCCAGCGCCAGCGCGTCGCCGCTGCGCGCGGCAAACAAACGGGCCGCTCCGGCGGCGTCGAGTCCATCGAACCCGTCGCCAAACGCCTGCGCGCCATAGGCCAGCGTCAGCCCCCCGATCACCGCGTAGAAGCTTAGGATCACGAAGCCGGCGGCAAGCATCAGCGCGCCCAGCCAACGCCCGCCCTGAGCCTCACCCGCCACCGCGGCCAGCCGCTGGATGCTCGCTATCGCATCGCCGCCGCCGCGCCGCCCTATCGCGAATTCCGCCAGCATCAGCGGCAGCACGACGACCAGCAGTCCAATGCCGTAGATCAGCACGAGGGTGCCGCCGCCGTTCTCGCCGACCTCGTAGGGAAACTTCCAGATCGAGCCGAGGCCGACAGCTGAGCCGATGGTGGCGAGGATCAGCCCGGCACGACCCGACCATTGGCCGTTGCCGCGCAACTTGGGCTCTGGATCAGGCACGACGCAGCTCGGCCAGACACCCGATGACCGACGGCATGCTCGCCCGCGCGATGTCCCTGTCTAGGCTCCCGCGCAGACGCTGGCGCCGCCTGCCCGCTTGCGGCGACAGACAGTGAACGGAGCAAGCGAGTTGCGCTATTCGCATGCTAGGCCGCCTGGCTTGGCCGAGGGCATGTCACGACGCGCCTTCTCGCGGTTCAAGCAGTCGACCGCCGCGACCGCGAGCGCGGCGCCTGCACCAGGCGCTGACGGGCCTCGTCGACGGCGCCTTCCCGTGCCTTGACCCGCGCCGATCCGGCATAGTCGGCGATCAGTTGCGCGAAGGCATCCATCGTCATGTCGTCGTCGTGCTCCGCGCTACCCCAGCGGCCGTCCTGGCGTCGCGCTCGGCGGCGGCCTCGTGGAGAATTTCCTTGCTCACAATGGCGTTCTCCGGCTCCGGCACCTGCTTTTGGAAAGCAGGCTCGCAGGTGTGTCGCCGGGCCACCTTGCTCTGGATCAAGGCGAAGGCGCGAAAGCTGCGACCTGCTCTTCCGGTCAACACTGGAGGAGCGCGATGACCGGTGCGCGTCGCGCCACCATCGCCGCGGCCCGCGGCGGCTTGCCGGCGAGGGCGGCGCGCAGGGCCTGCATCGAGCCATCGAGGGCGGCGATGATGTCTGTCTCGCGGTTGGCCTCGTCGTCCCAGGCGGCGAGCAATGCCGCGGCAGCGTCGCGCAGGCTGGCGCGTGGGGCGGGCGTGGGGGCGCTCTGGGCGGCCGCCGGCGCCCGGGCGTCCTCACCCTCCGGCGCGGCCACGTCCGCGTCCGTGGGCGCCGTAGGCGGCGCGTCTGCCACCGGCGAGGCAGCGCGGCGCGCGGCGTTGCGGCGCGCGATGGCGGCCGCGCTCTGCTCGTCCTCCTCCGGCCCGTCGCCCGCGTTCGGGTCGATGCCGATGGCGCGCAGCCCGTCATCGGTGACCTTCAGCAGCATCTCGTTGCCGTCCACCGTCCACTTCGCGGTCGCATCGTCGGCGGGGCGGTGCACGCCGATCACCAGGTCCTGCTTCAGCAGCGGCTGCGCCACCTTCTGCCGCGCGCCGGCGCGCGCCGGTCGGGGCGGTGCGGGAGCGTCCCGCGTCCGGCGGCGTGTTCACCGCGGCGGAAATGCTGATCCGCGATGTCCTTCAGCTTCGCGGTGGCGTCGGCGAGACAGGCGGCCTCGCCCCAGAGGCCCCCCTCCGGGTCAGCCCCGAAGTGGTCCTCGCTGGCCTGCTGCAACTCGGCGAGCAGGGCGTCGAATTCCGCCTTCTTCGCTAGGAACGCTTTGAGGCTCCGCTGCTGCACCGCTTCGCGCTTCGTCATCGCGGTCTTCGTCATCCGCATCGCGTGACGGACCATTCGCGCTGTGCCGGGCGCGAGCCAAGCGTGATCGTCACAGCGCGGTTTGCGTTCTTCGAGAGATCCCAATCACATCATGATCTCTGCCGGGCAGGGGCTTTCCGCCGATCGGCAATCGAAGCCGCGCGCCATGCTTCCGCTCCGCGCGCGCTTCGTCTCCGCGGCATCAGCGTTGGAATGCTCGGCGATGACGGGGCAGGTCGCCGACGGCGTGGTGCGCCCGGAGCCGACGACTGGCTCGCCATCTTCAGAGAGTCACCGCCTGCCGCTCGAACCGGTCCGCCATGTCGTTCGATAGCACCGCGACATGCTCCTGCAGCAGCGTCTGCACGAGGTGCGGCTCGGCGCCGATCTGAGCGGCGATCTGGCCCGACACTCGCGCAGGCCAGTTCAGCAGCGCATCGCGCATTGCGCACGCGATCTCGTCGATGCGGGCGTCAGCCGCCGCGATGTCGATCAATCGCCCCTTGCTCCGATCGAGCGCGAGGCGCTGCGATTCCACCGGCAGCGCCAGCCGGGCGATGATCAGCCGCCCGAGGACGGTCGCCTCCATTGGCGGCGCCAGCGGTGAGCGGCCTGGCCGTGCCGTCTCGGCCATGTCGCGGCGCACCCGATCGAAGTCCCAGCTGCCATCGGGCTCGCGAGTGATGCGCCCGACCCGCTCGGCCTTCTGGACGGCGGTGTGCGAGACGCCGAGCCGGCGCGCGACCTTGCGCGCGGAGGTGGTGCGCTCCGGCATGATCCTCTCCATCGCGGCGGGACTGGCAATCGGGGCGGGCGCGATGCCAGCCCGGGGGGCGGCAACTGGCCGGGGCTGGCACCGCCGCACGCAGAACGAAAATGCAATGTATGCAATTGGTTGCGAGGCGTTCTTGACGGACTGGCATCCTGGAACCCTGAAGAGAAATCCTGACGCTAGCGCGGTCGCGCGCTTCCACCCCCGCATACAGCAGGGCCGGGAAGGACCCTGCGGCTCGCGAGCCACTCATTCGATTGTCTGGCTCAGTGGCTCGTTCGCCACCGCCGCGTCGCATCTGCTCGACGTAGTGTGGTCATACCCCCGCTGATTCGCTGGCCACTACGGGGTGAATTGGAACAGCGTGGCCGGCTGAGCTCCGCTTCGGTTGGTGCGCTTGTCGTGGTGTCGCAGTACGGGTGCGCTGCTCGACCGATGCGATCCAGGCGGCCAAAGCGCTTCGTTGCCTTCGGAGACAACACGTTCTGAACTCTCGCCGCTTGTCTGCCGCACGCAGGCATCTCACCCTCACCGGCATGGACATCGCACTCCACGATCATCCCACCTCCTCCGCAGCGTGGCGCGTTCGTATCGCGCTGGCCTTCAAGGACGTCCCCTATCGGCGCGTGGCGGTGGATCTCCGCCAGCACGCGCAGCACACCCCCGCATACCGGGCGGTGAACCCGCAGGGGCGCGTGCCGACGCTGGAGGTGGACGGCGTGGCGCTGATGCAAAGCCTTGTCATCATCGACTGGCTGGATCGGCGCTTCCCGCAGCCGCGCCTGATCCCCGAGGCCGATCTGCCACGCGCCCGCGCGCTGGCGATGGCCAATATCGTCGCCTGCGACATGCATCCGCTTTGCAAGCAGACGGTGATGGCGCAACTGACCGGCCGCTTCGGCGCCGAACCGGCGGGCCTTGCCGCCTGGCAGCATCACTGGCTCGGCGAGGGGCTTTCCGCGCTCGAGGCGCTCGCTGATCCGGAGGGACCTTTCCTGGTCGGCGATGGCCCGGGCGTCGCCGAGATCTGCGTGGTGCCGCAGTTATTCAATGCGCGGCTTTGGGGCGCGCCGCTGCACGGCTACCCGCGGCTGCTGCGCGCCGAAGCAGCCTGTGCGGCGCTGCCGGCATTCCGTGCCGCGCACCCCGATACAGTGCGCGGCGCCTGACGCTCAATCCAGTTTCAGCCCGGCCTGGCGGATGATCTCGCCCCACGCGGCCTTGGTCGCTGCGGTGGTTGCCTGGAAGGCGTCCGGGCCAGCCGGGGGCTGGCGGGCGCCGCCATTGGCCATGATGCGCGCGCGCACCTCGGGCATCTCGTAGATGCGGACCATGTCGGCATGGATGCGGGTGACGATCTCGCGCGGCGTGCCCTTCGGCGCATAGATCCCGGACCAGGTGGTGAAGCGAAACCCGGGCAGGCCCGCCTCGGCGCCGGTCGGCACCTCGGGCAGGCCGTGATGCCGCTGGTCGTCGGTCACTGCCAGCGCCAGGACATCGCCCCGGTCGATCAGGACCTTCCCGGCCTGTGCATCCAACGTCATGAAGGAGATGCGGCCCTGCAGCAGGTCGGGAAAGCCCGCCTGGTTGCCGCGATAGGCGATGGAGACCGCGTCCACGCCGGCAAGCTGCTGGTAGAGCGCCGCGACCATCCGGCCTGGCACGGTGCCGGTGCCGAAATTGTGCCGCCCGGGCTCGGCCTTCAGTCGCTCCGTCAACGCGGCAAGCGTCGGCGTGCCGAGCGCCTTGTTGGCGATCACAACGAAGGGCGAGGCGCTGAACATCGCCACCGCGTCGAAATCGGCGATGGGATCGTAGGGCAGCCGCGGGACCAGCCACGGATTCGCCGCATGCGTCATCGCGGAGGTGCCGAGCAGCGTCAGGCCGTCAGGCTTTGCGCGCGCCACCGCCTGCGCCGCCAGCACGCCATTCGCCCCGCCGCGATTGTCCACTACGACCGGCTGGCCCCAGACGCGTGCCAGCTGGTCGGCGTAGATGCGCGTCGTGATGTCCGTCGTCGCGCCCGCCGGAAGCGAGACGACGATGGTCACGCGGTCGCCCGGCCATTCCCCCTGCGCCCGCACCGAAGGCGCCGCGAGCACGGCCAGCGCGCCGCCCAGAATCGTCCGGCGCCCGACGGCCCCTTGCAGCCGCGACGTGCGGTTCGCCCTCTCCTGCATACGGACTTCCTCCCTGCGCGTTCTGATCGTGCCGACCAGATCACAGCCCGCGCATCCCCGTCACCGCCGACATCGCGCGCGATGTCGAATATCACCGGGGTGATGGGCTGTCGGACGCAGCGCCGCGCTAGGCTTGGCGCGATGCCAGGGGAGGACCGCGTCTTGGAGGATGCTGCCGCCGCGCTCGATGCGGCGATGCCCGCGCTGCAGGGCTGGATCGGCCGCGCGCGTGTGGCGGAGGAGGAGGTCGCGCTCGGCGCCGTCCGCCGCATCGCCGCGACCTTCGACCTGGATCCGGCCGCGTTCGCCGCAGGCATCGCCCTGCCAACGCACTGGTTCAACCTCTTCTTCGCGGACATCGCGCGCCAGTCGGCGCTCGGTCCGGACGGCCATCCGCGCAAGGGCGAGTTCCTGCCGCCGATCCCGCTGCCGCGGCGCATGGGCGCGGGACGGCGGGTGCGGCTGCATGGCGCGCTGCGCGTGGGCGACGCGGCAACGAAGCGCACGGAGGTCGCTGCCATCCTGCCGAAGGCGGCCCGCACCGGCCCGATCTGCATCCTGACCATGCGCAGCAGCATCGCCGCGCGCGGCGCCGTGCTGGCGGTGGAGGAGTTCGACGCGATCTACCGCGCGGCCGTCGCACCCGGTGCGGCCACCGCCGCCACCGCGCCCATCGCACCTCCCACGGAGGCCTCCTGGCAGGAGGCGCGGCTGCTCGATCCGACGCAGGTGTTCCGCTACGGCGCCATCACCTGGAACGCCCACCGCATCCACTACGACGCCGACTATGCGCGCGGGGAGGAGGGCTACCCTGCGGCGGTGATGAATGGCGGGCTCACCATGCACCTGCTGCTCGACGCCGCGCTGCGCAACGCGCGCGGGCGGCTGGTCGGCTACGAGACACGGCTGATGCGCCCGCTCTTCGTGGGCGACACTGCGCGGTTCTGCGGCAGCACCATCGCGGCGGGCCGCATGCAAGCCTGGGTGATGGACACGCATGGCGCGCAGGCCGCCGAGATGACGCTGGAGTTCGCGGCATGACGGGCGGACCGTTGGAGGGCGTGCGGGTGGTGGATCTCAGCTCCGTCGTGGTCGGGCCGATCTGCACGCGGGTCCTCGCCGACCAGGGGGCCGACGTGATCAAGGTGGAGCCGCCGGAAGGCGACCTGCTGCGCAACCTCGCGATTGGCGCGCGCAGCCCCGGCATGCCCGGCAAATTCATGCAGTTCAACCGCAACAAGCGCTCGATCTGCCTCGACCTGAAGCAGCCCGCGGCGATGGCTGCGATGCACCGCCTGCTCGACGGCGCCGACATCTTCGTCAGCAACATCCGCCCCGCCGCGCTGGCACGGCTGGGGCTCGACGCGGCGAGCCTGGCGGCGCGCAACCCGCGGCTGATCCATTGCGCCATCCTCGCCTTCGGCACCGGCGGCCGCTACGCGAACCGGCCGGCCTACGACCCGATCATCCAGAGCCTCTCGGGCATCGCCGGCACCTTCGAGCGCGCGACGGGGGAACCGCGCTTCGTGCCGATGGTGATGACCGACCACACCACCGGCCTGATCGCCGCGCAATGCATCGGCTTCGCGCTCTATCGCCGCGAACGCACCGGCCGTGGCGAGGCGATCGAGGTGCCGATGTTCGAGAACATGGCGAGCTTCGTCATGACGGAACATCTCGGCGCCGCCAGCTTCGACCCGCCGGCGGGGCCGAGCGGCGACCTGCGCCAGCTCAGCCCCTTCTACCGGCCATTGCCCACGAAGGACGGTTGGATCACCGTCTCGCCCAACACCGATGCGCAGGCCTTCGCCTTCTTCGACGCGATCGGCCGGCCGGAACTGCGCGACGATCCGCGCTTCAGCAGTGCGCAGGCCCGCACGGCGAATGCCGCCGCCTATTTCGAGGTGCGCGCGCAAGGCTTGGCGCAGCGCGGCACCATGGAATGGCTGGCGATCCTGGAAGCCGCCGACGTGCCGGTGGCGGCCTATAACCGCATCGACGACCTGGCGCAGGACCCGCACCTGCGCGATGTCGGCTTCATCGTGCCGGAGGACCACCCGACGGAAGGTCGCCTGCATCGTACCGCCAACCCGAACCGCTTCGGCGGCGGCGAGCGCGCGGATGCGCTGCCCGCCCCGCGCCTTGGCGCCCAGACGCGCGAGGTGCTGCACGAGGCCGGCTACGACGACGCCGCGATCGCCGCGCTGCTCGACGCCGGCGCGGCGCGCGAGGCATCCTTGCCGCCGGCGTGACGACGGAGGCGGCGCCGCGGGAGGGGGCAGCAGTGCCGGTGGCGGAGGCGGCGGAGCGGCGGATCAAGTCGGCGAAGCGCACGCTGGAAGTCCTGGAGTTCTTCGCCGTCACCCACCGCCCCGCGACGGTGATGGAGGTGGCCCGCGCGCTCGGCTATCCGCAATCCAGCACCTCCGTCCTGCTCGGCGGGCTCACGCGGCTCGGCTATCTCGAATTCGACGCGGCGGCACGCAGCTACCGGCCGACGCTGCGCGTGCTGCTGCTCGGCGCCTGGCAGCAGGAGGCGCTGTTCGGCGACACCCACCTGCTGCGCCTGCTGGAGGAGCTGCGGCGGCGCAGCGGCTTCGCCGTGCTGCTGGGCATGCGGCAGCAGGCGCATGTGCAGTACATCCTCACGCTCCGCTCGCCGCGCGGCATGGTGCCGCAGGAACAGCGCGCGGGCCTGCTGAAGCCGCTCTGCCGCGCGGCGGTCGGCCTGGCGCTGCTGCTCGGCCTGCCGGATGCCGACGTGGCGCGCCTGGCGCGCCGCGCGAATGCCGAGGAGCGCGACCCGTCGCTGCGTGTCTCCATCCCGGCACTGCTGGATGAACTCGCGGAGGGCCGCGCTCGCGGCTGGGTGGAGAGCAGCGGACGCGTGGTGCCCGGCGCGAGCGTGATCGCCATGCCGCTGCCGGCGTTGCGTGGCCATCCGCCACTCGCGGTCGGGCTCGGCGGCAGGCAGGAGGTGGTGCGGCGCGCCCGCGCCGAGATGATCGCCGCCCTGCGCGCCACCTGCGAGGCTCTGGCGCGCGCGCAAAAATGACGCGCGACCGGGCACACCGCGCCAGACGCAACTGGTGTGGACCGCTTACGCCGCCCTCTGCCGAGGCGTGAGCCCGAAGTGCATCGCCAGCGTGCCGAGCGCGCCGACGAGGATGCCCTGCGCCACCGGCCCGTGCACTGGCCAGCCCGACCATCCCTGACGCTGCGCCCATTCGCGCACTGAGAATTCGAGCCCGACGACGAACCACACGCAGGAGCCGGCGGGGCTGTCGTGCCCGCCGAGCGCGTCGATCGCGCTTGCGACGCGACGCCGCGCGTCGATCTGCCGGTTCGGCATGTCGTCGTTTGTCGCGCCTGCCAGCCGGGTGAGTTGCGACGTCGCGATGCCGTCCAGCGCGGCGGAGCGGAACAGCGTCCGGAAGATCTGCCCTGCCTCGTGCATTTGCGGCGTGATGGTGCCGTTGGCGAGCATCATCGCCAGCGTGTCCACGGCGCGGCGGTGCTCGACAGGGCTACCGGTGTCGGGATCGGCCTCGCGGACCGGCGCGGAGAAGCCGCCATGCTGCAGCCGCCACTTCGAGGGCTTCGACAGATCGTCCTGCGTCGTCGCGCGCTTCGCCTTCCGCTTACCGGCCATGGCGCTGTCCTCCATTGCGCGGCCCCCAGCGCCGCCTGGCTTCGTTGATGACGGCCTGGCGCAGCCAGGGATCGGCGATGTCCTCCACGGCCAGGGCGGCGACACCGTGCCGGTGCCAGGCAGCGGCGCGCATGGCCTCGAGGTCCATTGCGGTGGGCGCCGTCGGGCTCTGCGCGCGATCGAGGTAGCTGCGGGGCGGCCGAGGCCCGCCCGGCAGTGTGGCCGTTCGCCGTGTTCATCGCGCCTCGCTGTCAGCAGAAGCGTGAGCCGACTGACGCCGTGAGTGGGCAGCGCCCAGCCAAGGCGGCAAGCCGTCTGCGGTGACTGATGTGCTCGCCACAGATGACGCGCGACGCTCAGTGCGCTTGAGGTGATTTACCATGGCCAGAGATGCGTGGGCCTGCAGGAACGGCATGGCGTGCCGCGTGTGGAACGGCAGCCAGTCGGTTTTCAGGGGAATCCACACACGAGATGCGATGTCCCATTCGGTCCAGAATTCGGCATAGTAGCCGCCATTTTCCGGGACGGCCGAATAGGCGAAGGCGGCAGCGTGCGCGCTCGGATCTTCAATGCCTTCGACGCGGCAGCAGCACCGCAGGACCTTCGAAAGCGCGCCGTACAGGTCGCCATCTGCGAGCATGGCGACCTCGCGTGCACGTTGGAACCAGGGCGGCTGTAGCACTTCGAGGAACACGTCCTCGCGGTAGGTCATGATGGTGTCGATTGGAGTTGACCCGCTTCCGTGGACGGTTAGCGGGTAGCGATCAGTCGTTCTCGGCCATGGCTCTGGCTTCGTATTCGATGGGCGAGAGGTGGCCCAGTGCCGAGTGGCGCCTGGTCGGATTGTAGAAGCCCTCGATGAGGGCGAACACCGCGATCCGTGCTTCGGCCTGTGAGCGGAAGCTGCGACGGTCCAGCAGCTCGCACTCGAGGGTGGCGAAGAACGCTTCGGCCATTGCGTTGTCATACGCATCGCCGACCGAGCCGGTAGAGAGACGGACGCCCGCCTCTTTGCATCTGAAACCGAAGGCAACCGACGTGTACTGGCTGCCCTGGTCCGAGTGGTGCACGACATCGGCGGGCTTCCTCGTCGTCACCGCCATGTCGAGCGCGTCCAGCACCAGCCGGGTGCGCAGATCCGTCGCATGGCCCAGCCGACGATCCGGCGCGACCAGACATCGAGGACGACGGCGAGGAACAGGAAGCCCGCCGCGGTCGGCACGTAGGTGATGTCCGCCACCCAGAGCCGGTTCGGCCCCACCGCGCGGAAGTCGCGGCCGACGAGGTCAGTGGCAGGGCGGTGGCTCGGCTCCCGCTGCGTGGTCGTCGGGAAGCGACGTCGGGAGACACCGCGCAGCCCGGCCCCGCGCATCAGCCGCGCCACCCGCTTGCGGGCCACGGCCGTACCCTCGGCCTGCAGCTCGGCATGCACGCGTGGCGCGCCGTAGGTGCCATGGGAGGCGACATGGATGGTGCGGATCCGACGCAGCAGCGCCACGTCGCTCATGGCATGGGCCGAAGCTGGGCGGCTACGCCACGCGTAGTAGCCAGACGCCGAGACGCCCAGCACGCGGGCCATGGTGGCGATCGGGAATTCGGCCTGGTACGCGCTCATGAATTCGAAGACCCGCTGGGGGTCCTCTCCCGTGCGAACCAGGCCGCCGCCTTTGCCAAGGTGTCGCGCTCCTGGCGCAAGCGATGGTTCTCACGCCGGAGCTTCGCGAGCTCCTCCCGCTCAGGGCTGGTCCCGCCTCCGTCCTTGCGAGCCCCGCCGTCGCGCTCGGCTTGCCGGACCCAGTTCCAGATCGACTGCGCCGTCGGCTCTAATTCGCGCGAAAGCTCCTCGGGTGTTCGTCCTGATCGGACCAACTCCACCATCTGCCGCCGGAACTCCGGCGGGTAGGGCACCCTGAATTCCGGCATCTCGGACACCTCCGTCTCAAGCCTCGGGGTGTCCACGAAACCGGGTCAACTCCAACTCCACGGCTGCGAGCCACGGTGTTTTTCGATCACCCCGCCTGTCTTGCCGGACATGAGCGCCTGTATGCGGGGTTGCGGCTGATCGGCCCCGCGAAGTCTGACGGCGTCGGCCAGAACGAACCTGCTTGCCGTCCAATCGCAGGCGTGATCCGTATCGGGTGCGTCATCACAGGCGTGGCCGGTGGCCTGGCGCTTGGGCCCGGCTTTCGACTAGGTCCTGAACCCAAAGTCCTTGCTGCGACGCGACGCGATCTGATTCACCGTCGGAGTTGACGGGGGATAGGGGCATGTCGCGGTTCGATTTGAGCGAGGCGGAGTGGCGGATCATCGAGCCGTT
>NZ_QGNA01000005.1 GCF_003173615.1 Falsiroseomonas bella
CGGCTCGATGATCCGCCACTCCGCCTCGCTCAAATCGAACCGCGACATGCCCCTATCCCCCGTCAACTCCGACGGTGAATCAGATCGCGTCGCGTCGCAGCAAGGACTTTGGGTTCAGGACCTAGTCCGGGCAGCGGGCGGGCAGAATCCCGCCCGCCCTGCCGCCGGTCCGCGTCAGCTCGCCGCCAGCTTGAGCCGCGACGCGGCGCCGAGCAACGCACCGGGCTCCACCGCCGGCATCGGCGAAGGGCGCAGCGGTGCGGGGAAGGCCGCTTCCAGCAAGGGCAGCATGCGGCGGAGCAGCGCAGCCTCCTCCGTGCGGCCGGCGGCGGCGAGTTCCGGCAGCAGGCGCTGCGCGCGCCCCGTAACGACGCGGCTGAATCCGTAGCCGTCCAGATAGGGTTCGTCCGCGTCGGGCTGGCGGATGGCGGCGGCGAATTGCAACGCCGCGCGGTCGGCCATCTCCGCCGCCACCCGCAGCCGCACATCCAGCGCCGGGCCGGGCGGCGGCGCCTTCGCCTCCGCGGCGTCGAGCGCTGCCAGCACGGCGTCCGCCGCCGCCGTCACCTCGCCCGGCGGCGCATTGTCGAGCACCAAGGCGACGGCGCGCTCCATCGCCGCGCCGAAGGGCGGCACGCCGCGGGCGGCGAGAACGTCCTCGATCTCGACATACACCTCGGACATGCCATGGGCGAACATCTCGGCGGCCGGGGCGTGCCGGCCCGCCCGATGCATGTCGCGGCCGGCGATGTAATGGGCGGCCATCACATCCAGCGCGACCAGGAACGCCACGGGATCGGTGCGCGCGCGGCCGGCATCCACGCCCCCTTCCCCGCCTTCGCCCCCTTCCCCGCCCTCGCCGCCCTCGCCGCCCTCGCCGCCGGCGGACATGTCGCGCGCCGGGGCCGGCTGCGCCGCGGCAGTCGCGCCCTGCGCGCCCACCAGGACGGCAGCGCCCAGGCCGACCCAAAGCTTCAGCCGGCGGCGGGGGATCGGCGGGTCGGTATCTTCGGCGCTGGTCATGGAGGGCGCTCCGTCATAAGATGCAAATGATGATCACTTGCATTTCCCAGCTCCTGGATACTCCCACGCTCGGGAAGGTCCAAGCCCTCGCCGAGGCCGCCCGCTTCGAGGATGGCCGCGCCAGCGCCGGCTGGCATGCCAGGACGGTCAAGGCCAATCATCAGGCGGAGCGGCATGATCCCGCGACGCGCGAGGCGGCGGCCCTCGTCGCGGCGGCGCTGCGCGGCAACGCGGTGTTCGCCGCCGCGGTCCGTCCGCGCCATCTCCGCACGCCGCTGCTGGCCCGCTACGGCGTCGGCGAGGCCTATGGGACGCATGTGGATGATGCGCTGATGGCCGGGCCCGACGGCCCGCTGCGCACCGATGTCGCCGTGACGGTCTTCCTCGCCGCGCCGGACAGCTATGGCGGCGGCGAATTGGCGATCGAGGACGGCGCCGGCGAGCAGGCCTTCAAGCTCGGCGCCGGCGACGCCATCGCCTATCCCGCCACCACGCTGCACCGGGTTGCGGAGGTCACCTCCGGCGAGCGCCTGGTCGCGGTCACCTGGGTGCAGAGCCTGGTGCGCGATCCCGCGCGGCGCGAGATCCTGTTCGACCTGGAGACGGCGAAGCGGCAGGTCTTCGCGCAGCAGGGCAAGGGCGAGGCCTTCGACCTGCTTGCGAAAAGCCACGCCAACCTGCTGCGGCAGTGGATGGAGCCCTGACGCGGGCTCACTCTGGACGCCACTCCGCGCCGCCATAGTGCTCCGGCACCACGACCGCGCCGGCGATGATCTCGGATCGCAGCGCCTCCAGCCGCTCCGCCAGCGCGGGCGAGACCTCCCGCGCGAGGGCGAGGCGCACCGCCTCCGGCCGTTCCAGCCCGATCCGCGCATCGGCGAAGCGGCCGGCGAGGAAGGCGGCGATTGCCGCCTCGATCGTCACGCCGTTCTCGGCGATGGCGGAGGCGAGGAAGACCGGATCCTCCTCCGTCCAGTCGCGCACATTGCCGATGGCGCGCATGCCGGTTTCCTTGCAGGCCGCGATGGCGCCGCTGCGCCCGCCATCCAGCATGGCGAACTGCACCGCGGCACCGGCCGCCGCCTGCGCGCGGGTCCAGGCCTCGGCGAGCGGCGGATCGTGCTGGTTGCCGCAGAAGCCCGTCAGCAATTGCGCATCGGGCCGCGCATGGCGCAGCCCCGCGGCGAAGCCCGCGCGGCCGCGCAGACCGGGCGGCACGGGCTCGCCCGAGAGATGCGCGGCGATGCGGCCCGGCATCCACCAGCCGGCCAAGGCGCCGGCGAGGAAGGCGGACTGTTCCTGCAGCACCTCGAAGCAGGCGATGTTCGGCCCGGCGATGCGGCCCTGCGTGACCGCGAAGGCGACGCGCGGGAAGCCCGGCGCGACCTCCGCCACGCCGGCCTCGCCCTGCCCGCCATGCGCGATCACCAGGTCCGCGCGCGCCGCGACCGCTGCCAGCGTCTCCGCGCGCCGCGCGGGCTCCGGCTCCCACACGGTCTCGGGCGAGAGCCCGTGCGACGCCGCCGCGCGCGCCAGCCCGGCGACGCCCGCCTGGTTGAAGCCGCCGGCGCCGGGCCGGCCGAAGAAGACCGCGGCGACGCGCGGCGACGCACTCATGACGCGGTGATGCCGAGCGCCTTCACCGCCCCGCCCACCGTCTTCACCTCCTCCGCGACATAGGCGGCGAATTCCGGCTGCGTCATCGGCCGCACGGCGATGCCGAGCTCCTCCCATCGCTTCGCGACCGGCGGCATCGCAAGCGCCGCCGTGACCTCGGCATGCAGCTTCGCGACGATCGGCGCGGGCAGCCCGGCCGGCGCGGAGAGGCCAAGCCAGTTCTCCGCGAGCAGGCCCGGGAAACCGGCATCGGCCGTGGTCGGCACCTCGGGCGCCATGGCCTGGCGCTGCGGCGAGGTGACGGCGATCGCGCGCAGCCGGCCGGAGCGGATGTTCTCGATGTTCTGCGGCAGCGTGTCGAAGCCGATGGGGATCGCGCCGCCCAGCAGGTCCGCCAGCATGGGCGAGGAACCGCGATAGGGCACATGGGTCAGTCGCACGCCGGTGCGTGCCATCAGCTGCTCGCCGAAGATGTGGTGCACCGACCCGGCGCCGGAGCTGCCATAGGCGGGCGGCGCGCTCTCCGCCTTCGCCCAGGCGATGAGGCCGGCGAGGTCCGTCACGCTGGCCGGCACGCGGCGCGGGTTCACCATGATCACCAGCGGCGTCGCGCCGAGATAGGCGATGTGGGTGAAGGAGGTCACGGGGTCGTAGCCGGCGTTCGGGTAGATCGGCGGCGAGGTCACGATGGGCGCGGTGTTGGACAGCAGCAGCGTGTAGCCATCGGCCGGCTGCGTCGCGACATGCCCGGCGCCGAGCGTGCCGCCCGCGCCGGGCCGGTTGTCCACCACCACCCGCTGCGGCAGGCGCTGCGACCAGATGTCGGACAGCACGCGCGCCACGATGTCGGAGGACCCGCCCGGCGGGAAAGTGACCACGATGCGCACGGTGCGGCTCGGCCAGCCATTCTGCGCCTGCGCCGCCCTGCTCAGTCCGAAGGCGGCGGTTGCCGCGAGAAGCGGCAGATGACGACGACGCATGCAGGTTCTCCGGTGAGGTCTCTCCTTCGCCCCGCAATCATTGTGCCGCGGTCATGCGGCCCTGGCCGGACGCGCCGCGCCGGGGCAGGATGGCGCGCATGGGCAAGGCGGGCGGCATCTCGGTGCATGCGGTGGACGTGGCGCGCGGGCGCGTGGCGGAGGGGCTGGCGGTTCGGATCGACCGCATCGCGCCGGACGGCGCGCGCGTGACCATCGCCGAAGGCCGGATCGGCCCCGACGGCGCGCTGCACCACCCCGTGGCGCAAGGCGAGGGCGTGCAGGAGGGCGAGCACGAGGTGCTGCTCGGCATCGGCGACTTCCACCGCGCCACGGGCTGCGAGGCGCCGCCCTTCCTCGACGTGGTGCCCTTCCGCTTCCGCGTTTTCGACGTCGCGCAGCACTACCACCTGCCGATCAAGTTCACGCCCTACGGCTATTCGCTGTACCGGGGCGCGTGATGATACCGGGACGCATGCCGCCGGCGTCGCGCGACCTTGCGGGATTCGGCCCGACCCCGCCGCGCATCGCCTGGCCGGAGGATGCGCGGCTCGCGCTCTCCTTCGTCGTCAATGTCGAGGAAGGCGCGGAGCTGTCGCTCACCAGCGGCGACGAGCGCAACGAGAGCGTCTACGAGGCGCGCGAAGAGGTGGTGGGCCACCCCGATCCCTGCATGGAAAGCCATTTCGCCTATGGCAGCCGCGCCGGCATCTGGCGGATTCTGTCGCTTCTCGACGCCTATGGCGTGAAGGCGACCTTTTCCTCCTGCGGCCGCGCCGTGGCGGCGACGCCCGCATTGGCCGCGGCGCCGGCCGCACGAGGGCATGAGATCTCCGCCCATGGCTGGCGCTGGGAACGCCATGCCGGCATGCCGGAAGCCACCGAGCGCGCCGTGATCGCCGCGACGGTGGAGGCGATCACGCAGGCCACAGGCGAACGCCCCGTCGGCTGGCACACCCGCAGCGCGTCCTCGCCCAACACGCGGCGGCTGCTGCTGGAGGAAGGCGGCTTCCTCTATGATTCCGACTGCTACGACGACGACATCCCGCGCAGCATCGTGCGCCCCGATGGCGGGCGGCACGTGATCCTACCCTATGCATTCGACACCAACGACATGCGCTTCGCCCCCGGCGGCGGCTTCGTCCAACCCGAGGATTTTTCGCGCTACTGCATCTCCGCGATCGACTGGCTTCTGCGGGAGGGGAAGACGGCGCCCAAGATGCTCTCCATCGGCCTGCATCTGCGCATCATCGGCCGCCCGGCGCGCATGCGGGGCCTCGAGCAGATCCTCGAACACGTCGCCCGTACGCCTGGCATCTGGGTGGCGCGCCGGCGCGACATCGCCGCGCATGTCCTGGCGCAGGAGGCCCGCTGAATGCGCATCCTGGTCGTCAACAGCAACACGACGGACAGCGTGACGGCGCGCATCGGCACGGCGGCGCGCGCGGCCGCCTCGCCCGGCACCGAGATAGAGGCCGTCACCGCGCCCTTCGGCCTGCCGCTCATCGTCAGCCGCGCCGACTGGCTGGTCGCCGGCCCCGCGACGCTGGCCGCCCTCGCCGCGCGGCGCGGCCGCTACGACGCCGCGGTCATCGCCTGCTTCGGCGATCCCGGCCTGGATGCCGCGAAGGAATTGCTCGACGTGCCGGTGCTCGGGATCAGCGAGGCCGCCTTCCACGCCGCCGCCATGCTCGGCCGCCGCTTCGGCGTGGTCAGCTTCACCGCCGCGCTGCGCCCGATGTTCGAGGATTGCCTGGCGCATCACGGCCTCGCCCCGCGCTGCGCCGGCTTTCGCATGGGCCCGCCCTTCTCGGGCGATCCCGGCAAGGTCGCCGAGGAGCGCGCCGACCTGCTCGTCGAGCTCTGCCGCCAGTCGGTGGAACAGGACGGCGCGGAGGCGGTGATCCTCGCCGGCGGCCCCCTGGCCGGGCTCGCGCCCGTCCTTGCCCCGCGCGTGCCCGTGCCGCTGGTGGATGGCACGGCCGCCGCGGTGCGGCTGGCCGAGGCGCTGGTCGGCCTCGCGCCGCCGGCCGCGAAAGGCCGGCGGCGCGCGCGGGCGCTCACGGGCTTCGCGCCGGAGATCGCCTCGCTCTACGACGGCTGACGGCACGTCACTTGCTTGGCTCCCGCAACCTCGGGAGACCTTCGCATGAACCGCCGCTGCCTTCTGCTCGCCGCCGCCGCCGCCACCCTCGCCACGCCGCACTTCGCCCTGGCGCAGGGCGCCTGGCCGAACCGGCCGGTGCGCATCATCAACCCCTATGCGCCGGGTGGCACCAGCGACCTCATCATCCGCCCGCTGACGGAGCGGCTGGAGCGCGTCTTCGGCCGCCCCTTCGTGATCGAGAACAAGCCCGGCGCCGGCGGTTCTCTCGCGACCGGCGAGGCGGCGCGCGCCGCGCCGGACGGCTACACGCTGCTGATCTCCAACACCGGCCCGCTCGCCGTCGCGCCGTCGCTGTTCCCCAATCTCGCCTACGACCCAGCGCGCGCCTTCACCTGGGTGACGATGTTCGGCGGTGCGCCGCTGGTCTGTGCCGTGAAGGGCGACAGCCCGATGCGCAGCATCGCCGACTACCGGGAGATGGCGGCGAGGCGCGCCGAGGAAGTCTCCTTCGGCTCCTCTGGCGTGGGCTCCGCGGGACACCTGGCAGGCGTGCTCTGGTCCATGCAGGCGGATGTGAAGCTGCTGCACGTGCCCTTCCGCGGCGCCGCCGATGCACAGCGCGCAGTCATGTCGGGCGACACCACCTCGCTCTGGGACACCTCCGGCGCCAACGCGGCGGCGATCCGCGCCGGCAGCATCAAGGGGCTGGCCGTCTCCTCGGCCGAGCGCGTCGCGGCGCTGCCGGACGTGCCGACGCTGAAGGAGCAGGGTTTTGCCGATGCCGTCGCCACCAACTGGTTCGTTCTCGCCGCGCCCGCTGGCCTCGATCCCGCGATCGCTGCGCGCCTGAACACCGAGATCCAGGCCGCACTGGCCGAGCCCGCGACCGTCACACGGCTGGAGAGCATCGGCGTGGTTTCGCTCGGCAACATGCCGCCCGCGGAGATCGGCGGCTTCGTGGCTCGCGAAGCCGAGCGCTGGGGCGGCGTGGTGCGCGCCGCCAATCTCCGGCCGAGCTAAGCCGGCCGCAGCCCGCACCATTCCGCGATGAAGCGCGCGATGGTGCGGGTGCAGAGCTTCAGGTCGGCAATGGAGGTGCGCTCGTCGAAAGCGTGCGCGCCCTCCCCCTTCGGGCCGTAGCAGAGCGCGGGCATGCCGTAGTCGATGCCGTAGTAGCGCGTGTCGTTCACGGCGGTGCTGCGGCGTTCCTCCATCGGCGCGCCATGCACCGCCTGGTGCGCCTCCGCCAGCACGCGCTCGGCGTCCGTCCCCGGTTCCTGCACGAAGCCGTCGGTCTGGAAGCCCGTCCAGATCACCTCGGGCGGGTTGTTCGCCAGGAACAGGTCGGACTTCGCCGCCTCCGCCACCACGCGCTCTACCGCTCTCATCGCCTCCTTCGGGTCCGTGCCGGGCAGGTGGCCGATGCGGCAATCCACCTCGCACCAGGCGGGCGTGGAGCTTGCCCAGTCGCCGCCGCGGATGATTCCCGGATTGAACTTCAGCGGGTCGGGAATGCCGCCGTACCAGGCGTCCCCCTTCGCCGCCTCGTTCAGCCGGGCGACATGCGCCTGCAGCGCCTGGATCAGGTGGAAGGCGGACATGATCGCATTGGTGCCGGATTGCGCGACCGCGACATGCACGGGCACGCCGCGCACGCGCAGGCGGAACCAGATCGTCCCGGTGTGGCTGCGCGTGAGCGTATGGCCGGAGGGTTCCGGGATCAGGCAGGCATCGGCGCGATAGCCGCGGATCAGGGTGGAGAGCGCGCCGTTGCCGGTGCTCTCCTCCTCCGTCACGGTCTGGATGTAGACATCAGCGGCCGGCGCGAAGCCCGCGGCGCGGATCGCATCCATCGCGAAGACCATGCAGGCGACGCCCGCCTTCATGTCATGCGCGCCGCGGCCGTACATCCAGCCGTCGCGGATCACCGCCGCATAAGGCGGATGCGTCCACATCTCGGCCGGGCCTTCGGGCACCACGTCGATATGGCCCTGCAGGATCAGGCTGCGGCCCGTCGGGTTCGGCGCGCGATGCGCGGCGACGACCTGGACGCTGGAGGCCGGATCGGCATCCACCATCGGCGCCGCCTTCGGATGCGAGGACAGCGGCACATCGGCCAGCGTGTAGCGATCCACCGCATAGCCCCGCGCCGCCATTTCTCGGGAAAACCAGTCCTGCAGCGGCGCCTCGTTCCCGCGCAGCGAGGGGAAGCGCACCAGCTGCGCCAGGAAGGCCACCTGGCGGTCGAAGCCCGCCTCCACCGCGTCGGCGATTTTTGCCAGAGCGCCGCTGTCCGTCATGCCGAAATCCCCTGCGATGGCCGCGCATCAGGGCGCGCCGATCCGGGCTGGTCAAGCCGCCGGCTTTGCAGCCGCACGCCGCCGGTCCATCGTCGCGTCATGCCCGCCCCGCCCGCCTGATGCGCCGACGCCTTCGCGCGATCCTTGCGCTGGCCGCGCCGACCGCATTGGTCTCCGTGCTGCAGGTCTTCGCGCAGCTCTTCGAGACCTGGCTCGCCGCCCGGCAGGGCACCGCGGCGCTGGCCGGCTGGGCGGTGGTGCTGCCCTTCGCGCTGCTGATGCAGATGATGTCGGTGGGCGCGATGGGCGGCGGTGTCTCGGCCGCCATCGCGCGCGCCCTCGGCGGGAACCGGCGAGAGGAAGCGGCCGCCCTGGTTCTGCATGCCGCGCTGATCGCGCTCGTGGCGGCGCTGCTCTTCGCCGTCCCGCTCGCCCTGGCGCCACGCGCGGTGCTGGGGCTGGTCGGCGGCAGGGACGCGGCGGAGGCAGCGGCGCCCTATGCCATGTGGCTGTTCGGTGTGGGCGCGCTGCCGGCCTGGCTCGCGAACACGCTCGCCTCCGTCCTGCGCGGCGGCGGGCGGCATGCGCTGGCCGCGCGCGTGCTGCTGATCGCCTGGGCGGCCTATCCGCCGCTCGCCTGGCTGCTGGTGGAGCCGGCGGGGATGGGGCTCGCCGGCCTCGGCGCCGCCTTCGCCGCGGTGTTCTGGGTGGCGGCGCTGGCGATGGGCCTCGTCGTGCTGCGCGGCGGCGCCGGCTTCGCGCCGCGGCTGCGCATCGCGCCTTCCGCCGCGATGTTCCAGCGCATCCTCTCGGTCGGGCTCGTCGCCTGCGGCCTCGCCGCCATCGCGAACCTCACGACGATCATGGTCACCGCGCAGCTCGCGCCGCTGGGGCCGGCCGTCGTCGCGGCCTATGGCATCTCGGCGCGGCTCGAATTCCTGATGATCCCGCTGGCCTTCGGCATCGGCTCCGCGCTGACCGCGCTGGTCGGCCGCGCCGCCGGTGCGGGCGACTGGGCGGAGGCGCGGCGCCTGGCCTGGACGGGCGGCGGCCTCGCCTTCCTGCTCGCGGGGAGTTGCGGCCTGGTGGTGTGGCTGTTCCCGGACGCCTTCGCACGCGCCTTCACAAACGATGCCGAGGTCGTCATGATCGCCGCCCGCGCGCTCGGCGTCATCGCGCCGGCCTATGCCGCCTTCGGCGCCGGCATGGCGATGTATTTCGCCTCCCAGGGCGCCGGCCGCATGGGCTGGCCGATGGCCGGCGCGGTGGCGCGCTTCGCCATCGCGGTCGGCGGCGGCGCGCTGCTCGCCGGGCCTATGGGGCTGGACGGACAGTTCCTTGCCGTCGCCCTCGGCATCACCGCCTATGGCGTGCTCACCGCCACCGCGGTGCGCCCGGGCGTCTGGCGCTGATCCGCCGGCGGCGTCATGCTGCCGCCGGTTGGAGGAGGACGCCGTGACGGATGAGGGCGCATTGGCGGCGCTGCGCGACACCGCGCGCCGCTTCGCCGAGACCGCAGTGGCGCCGCGCGCCGCCGAGCTCGATGAGACCGAGGCCTTCCCGCGCGACATCTACCAGGCGCTGGCGAAGCTCGGCCTGCTCGGCATCACCGTGCCGGAGGCGATGGGCGGCGCCGAGGCCGGCGTGCTCGCCTATGCCGTCGTGATGGAGGAACTTTCCCGAGGCTACGCCAGCGTCGCAGACCAGGTCGGGCTGGTGGAGCTGCTCGGCACGCTGCTGTCGGAACACGGGACGGAGGCGCAGCGAGCGGAATACCTGGCGCCGCTGCTGCGCTACGAACGCAGCTGCGCCTATGCGCTGACCGAGGCCGAGGCCGGCTCCGACCTCGCCAACCTCAAGGCGACCGCGCTGCGCGACGGCGATGGCTGGCGGTTGACGGGCGAGAAGATGTGGATCCACATGGCGCCGCGCGCGGATTTCGCCGCGGTGCTGGCCCGCACCGATCCCGCCGCGGGACATCGCGGCATGTCCATCTTCCTGGTGGATCTCCGCGGCCCGGGGGTGGAGCGGCTGCGGGCGGAGCACAAGATGGGCCAGCGCGCCTCCCCCGTCGGCGGGTTGCGCTTTGAGGATGTGAAGCTGCCGGGCACGGCGCTGCTCGGCCCGGAAGGCCGCGGCTTCCACATGATGATGTCGGTGCTGGACAAGGGGCGCATCGGCATCGGCGCGCTCGCGCTCGGCATCCTGCAGCGCGCGCTGGAGGAGAGCATCGCCTTCGCGAAGCAACGCGTGCAGTTCGGCAGGCCGATCGCGGAGCAGCAGGCGATCCGCTTCATGATCGCGGACATGGCCAAGGACACGCATGCCGCGCGGCTGATGGTGCAGGACGCCGCGCGGAAGATGGACCGCGGCGAGCGCGCGACGCTGGAAGCCAGCATGGCGAAATGCTTCGCGTCCGACGCGGCGGTGGCGCGCACCGCGGATGCGGTGCAGATCCATGGCGGCACGGGCTACATCCGCGGCGTGACGGTGGAGCGGCTCTATCGCGACGCGAAGATCACGCAGATCTACGAAGGCACCAACCAGATCCAGAGGGTCATCATGGCACGGGAGATTCTTGGCGCATGAGGCCGGTTGCATTGGTGACAGGGGCGCGCCGCGGCATCGGTCGCGCCACCTGCGCGGCGCTGGCCGCCAAGGGCTACGACATCCTCGGCTGCGACGTGGCCGAGGACGGCGCTGACGAAACTGCGGCCGCGGTCGCCGAACTCGGCGCCCGCTTCGGCTTCCACATCTGCGACGTCTCCGACCTCGATGCGGTCGCATCCATGGTGGACTGGGCCTGGCGCGAATGGGGCGGGCTGGAGGCGCTGGTGAACAACGCCGGCGTCGGCGTGCTGCAGCGCGGCGACATCCTGGACGTCACGCCGGAATCCTGGGACCGCTGCATGGACATCAATGCGCGCGGCTCCTTCTTCGTCTCGCAGCATGTCGCGCGGCGCATGGTGACGGAAAGCGCGCCGCGGCGCGGCCATCGCGCGCTGGTCTTCATCTCCTCGGCCAACGCGATCCTCGCCTCCCCCGACCGGGCGGAATACACGGCGAGCAAGACGGCCGTCTCGATGCTCGCGCGCTGCTTCGCGCTGCGGCTCGCCGATGACGGCATCCCCGTCTACGACATACGCCCCGGCGTGATCCGCACAGACATGACCGCGCCCGTCGTCGCCCGCTATTCGCAGCGCATCGCGGAAGGGCTCTCGCCGATCCGGCGCTGGGGCGAGGCAGAGGATGTCGGCAACGCCATCGCCGCGCTGGTCGGTGGCGCGATCCCCTTCTCCACCGGCGACGCCTTCCACGTGGATGGCGGACTGCACATCCAGAAGCTGTGATGCGGATCGATCCTGGCCTGCTGCGCTACGAGCAGATCGAGCCCGGCCTCGCCTTCGAGACGGGCGGCATTACCGTGACGGAAGGCCACATCACGGGCTTCGCCGGCCTGACGGGCGATTTCTACGACATCCACATGGATGACGAGTACGCGCGCGCGCTCGGCTATCCGGGCCGCGTCGCGCATGGGCTGCTCGGCCTGGCGCTGACCGACGGGCTGAAGAACCGCGCGAGCATCCGCTTCGCCGCGATCGTCTCGCTCAACTGGCGCTGGTCCTTCACCGGCCCGATCCTGGTGGGCGACCGCATCGCGGCGCGGATCGCCGTGCTATCCAAGCGGATGACGAAGAACCCGGCGCGCGGGATCGTCACCCTCGGCTTCGACCTGGTGAACCAGAAGGGCGAAGTGGTGCAGAAGGGCGAGAACGACATGATGGTGCACACCCTCGCCGGCGCGCCGGCGTGACGCGTCAGCGCAGCGTCACGAACCCACCCGCCCGCGCGCTCTCCAGCACCGCCTCGATCACCTCCTGCACGGCAAGCCCGGTCGTGCCGGCGTTGGAGGGCGCCCTGCCCTGCTCGATCGCGTCCAGCACTTCCGCGATCATCGCCCGATGCGGGCCGTGGTCGAAGGCCATCGGATCGGCGCCGCCACCACCGGCCAGGCCGCGGTCCAGCACCTCCACCGGCGTGCCCTTCACATGCAGTTCCAGCCTTTCCGCGACCAGCGCGGCGCTGCCGCCCGTGCCGGCGATCTCGATGCGCTCGGGGAAGCCCGGCTCGGCGACCGTGGTCGCATCCAGCACGCCGATCGCGCCATTGGCGAAGCGCAGCGCGGCGCCGACGATGTCCTCGGTGTCGATGGCCCGCAGCGGCGAGGTGCGCGCGAAGCCGGCAAGCTGCGCCACCGGTCCGGCCAGGTGCAGCAGCAGGTCGAGCGTATGGATCGCCTGCGTCAGCAGCACGCCGCCGCCGTCCCGCGCCTTCATCCCCCTGCCCGGCTGCGCGAAATAGGCCGCATCGCGCCACCAGCGGATGGAAGCGGAGCAGGAGAGCAGCGTGCCGAGTTCGCCCGCCGCAACCGCCTGCTTCAGCCGCAACGCGCCCGGCCGGAAGCGGTGCTGGAACACCACGCCGAGCGTCACGCCCGCACGCGCGGCAACCTCCACCAGCGCCTTCGCCCGCGCCGCCGTGATCTCCAGCGGCTTCTCCACGATCAGGTGTTTCCCGGCCGCTGCCACTGTCTCGACCACCGGCAGATGTGCGCCGGGCGGGGTCAGCACCAGCAGCAGGTCGCTCTCGGCGATCAGCGCATCCAGCGTGCCGAAGACCGGCGCGTCCCATTTGGCCGCGAAGGCCTCGCGCCGCGCCACGGATGGCGCGTAGCCCCCGGCAAGGCGCGCGCGGCCCGCTTCTTCCAGGTCGCGGATCGCCAGCATGTGCGGCTGCACCGCCATGCCCAGCCCGACGATCCCGATGCGCATCATCGGCCAGCCTCCCGCAGCGCCGCCAGGCACAGCACGTTCATCTCGTTCTCATAGGCGAGCCCCGCCGCCAGCGGCGCTTCCAGCGATTGCCGCACCGCCGCCTTCACCGCCTGGGTCGCGACGGGCGGCAGGGCGGCGAGTTTCCGGCACAGCGCCATCGCCGTCTCCTCCAGGGCATCATCGTCCACGACCTCCTCCACCAGGCGCAGCCGCAGCGCCTCATCCGCGCCGATCTGCTCGCCCGTCAGCAGCAGCCGCATCGCCACGCCGAGCCCCGCCACGCGCGGCAGGATCTGCGAAGCACCGCCGCCGCCCACCCAGCCGCGCGTGACTTCCGGAAAGCCGATCCTGGCGCTGCGCCCGGCGATGCGGATGTCGCAGGCCAGGGCGAGTTCAAAGCCGCCGCCCAGCGCCCAGCCCTTCAACGCCGCGACCACCGGCTTGCGGATGGCGCGCACCGCGCCCGGATAGTCCGGCCGGTGCCGGAAGTCCCAGGCCGTCCGGAAGGCCTCGATGGCCTTCAGGTCCATCCCGGCGCAGAAGGCGCGCTCCCCGGCACCACGCAGCAGCACCGCGCGCAGGCTGTCGTCGCCGTTGATAGCCTGCGCATGCGCGGCGAGCTCGCCCGCCATCGCATTGGTGATGGAATTGTGCTTAGCGGGCCGGTCGAGCGTCAGCACCGCCACGCCCTCCGTCACCGCCAGCGTGACCGCCCCGTCCATCCCGTTTCCTCCGCGCCCTCTGCCGGATAGAGTAGCGCCAAGTGGCGAAGGGGAAACGGGCAGCATGCGCAGGGTGACGGCGGCACAGGTCGCCTCCCTCGTTCGGGATGGCGACACGCTGCTGATCGGCGGTTCGGGCGGCGGGCATGCGGTGCCGGATGCGCTGCTGGCCGCACTTGGCGCGCGCTTCCGCGAGAGTGGGGCGCCGCGCGACATCACGGCGCTGCACCCGGTCGGCGTGGGCGACGGCGCGAACCGCGGCCTTGGCCACCTGGCGCAGAAGGGCCTGCTGAAGCGCAACATCGCCGGCAGCTACGTCAACTCGCCACCGGTGGGCCAGATGGCCTTGCGCGACGAGATCGAGGCGTGGTCCCTGCCCCAGGGTGCACTGTCCCAACTGATGCGGGAGATGGCGGCGGGCCGGCCCGGCTTGCTGACCAAGACCGGCCTGCACACCTTCGTTGATCCCCGCCTGCAGGGCGGCCGCCAATCGCCCTCCGCGCGCGAGGACCTGGTGGAGCTCGTGCAGTTCCGCGGCGAGGATTTCCTCTTCTACAAGCCGTACCAGGTGGACATCGCCTTCCTGCGCGGCACGACGGCCGATGAGGACGGCAATGTCTCCATGGAGCATGAGGCCGTCACGCTCGAGATGCTGTCGGAAGCGCAGGCGACGAAGCGCTGCGGCGGCATCGTCGCGGTGCAGGTGAAGCGCATCGCGCGCCGCGGCTCGATCCACCCGAAGATGGTCAAGATCCCCGGCATCCTGGTGGATCTCGTTGTCGTGGTGCCGGAGCAGGAGCAGACCTTCGAGACGCCCTATTCCCCCGCCTATTCCGGCGAGATGCGCATCCCGCTCGAGGACATCCCGGTTCTGCCGCTGGACTCGCGAAAGATCGTCGCTCGGCGCGGCGCGCTGGAGCTGTTCCCGCGCGCGGTGTGCAACCTCGGCTCCGGCATCTTCACGGGGCTGGCGAATGTCGCCGCCGAGGAAGGCTGCCTCGACGCGGTCTGCCTCACCAACGAGCAGGGCAATATCGGCGGCGCGCCGGCTTCCGGCGGCGAGGCCGGCGCGGCGATGAACCCGGACGCGCAGCTGGACCAGCCCTACCAGTTCGACTTCTACGATGGCGGCGGGCTCGACCTCGCCTTCCTGTCCTTCGCCGAGTTCGACGCGGCGGGGAACGTGAATGTCTCCCGCTTCGGGAAGCGCCTGATCGGCCCCGGCGGCTTCATCAACATCAGCCAGAACGCGCAGCGCGTGATCTTCGGCGGCACGCTGACCGCCGGCGGCAAGCCGAAGGCGGTGCAGCAGGTGGAGCAGATCACCTTCTCCGGCCGCTATGCGCGCGAACGCGGGCAGCCCGTACTGTATGTCACGGACGCCGCGGTGTTCCGCCTGGGCGAGAGCGGCCCGGAACTGGCGGAGATCGCGCCGGACCTGACGGTGGAGCAGGTGGTCGCGCGCATGGGCTTCCGGCCGACCGTTGCACCGGATCTGAAGCCGATGGACGCGCGCCTGTTCCTCGACGGTCGCATGGGCCTCGCCGCCCACATCGCGGCGCAACAGCCGAAGGCAGCGTCCGCACGTCTGGCAACGCTCACATGAAGCTCGGCATCGCGCCCGGCGAGGTCGCCACTTTCGAGAAGACGATCACCGAGCGCGACCTGCTGCTGACCGCCGAGATCACGGGCGACCACGACCCGCTGCATGTGGACGAGGCCTATGCGGCGCGCACCGCCTATGGCCGGCGCATCGCGCATGGCGCGCTGGTGCTGGGCCTGCTCTCCTCCACCGCCAGCACCATCGCGCATCGTGCCATCGCCAATGGCGCGGAGGGTGTGCCGGTCTCGCTCGGCTATGACCGCGTGCGCTTCCTGCAGCCGGTCTTCATAGGCGACCGGCTCACGGCGACCTATCGCGTGGAACGCACCGACGAGACCGCCGGCCGCGCGGAAAGCGCCTGCACGGTCACGAACCAGCATGACGAGACCTGCCTGGTGGCGCGGCACATCCTCAGATGGGTTGCGGCGCCCGCGTAACTGGGTGGTTCCCATGCCGCGGAGGCCGGGCTAGCCTGCCTGCCGCAGGCCGGATGCAAACCGGTTACACGCAAGGGGAGACAGTCCATGGAACGTCGCGCTTTCCTTGGCGCCGTCGGCGCCGCAACCGGCCTTCTCGCCGCACCCGCCGTGGTGCGCGCACAAGCGCCAATCACCCTGAACGGCGCCAGCCAGTTCAACCCGGAGCACGTCTTCAACCGCACTATGACGAAGTTCCAGGAGCTGGTCGTGCAGTACTACGGCCGCCCGGTGAACTTCGTCATGCACAACAA
Organism: Falsiroseomonas bella; assembly: GCF_003173615.1. Taxonomy (GTDB): domain Bacteria; phylum Pseudomonadota; class Alphaproteobacteria; order Acetobacterales; family Acetobacteraceae; genus Falsiroseomonas; species Falsiroseomonas bella. The sequence goes on from NZ_QGNA01000005.1 coordinate 15,915, forward strand.
CAGCTCGCTGGGGTTGGAGAAGCAGTATTTCGAGTACATGTCGGCAGGCCGCGCGGTGGATTTCGCCATCGTCAGCCCCGCCCACATGTCCACCTTCAGCCGCGCCGCCCCCTATATCGACGCGCCCTTCCTGTTCCGCGACCTCGCGCACTGGAACAAGGTGCTGGACGCGGATCTGCTGAAGCCGGTCGCGGATGAGGTGGAGCGCCGCGCCCGCGTCGCGCTGATCGGCTATGCCGGCGGCGGCGTGCGCAACATCTTCTCGAGCCGCCCGGCCACCAACATGGCGCAGCTGCGCGGCCTGCGCATCCGCGTCCAGGGCGCCCCGATCTGGAGCCGCACCTTCCAGGCGATCGGCATGGCGCCGCAGGTCATCGCCTACAACGAGGTCTACAACGCCATCCAGAACAACGTCATCGAAGCCGGCGAGAACGAGGCCGCGGGCGTCGAGCAGATGCGCTTCTACGAGGTCGGGCCGAACCTGATCCTGACGCAGCACGCGATCACGATCCGCCCGCTCTGCTTCTCCGTGCAGACCATGCAGCGCCTGCCGCGCGAGTTGCAGGAGGCGATCCGCCGCGCCGGCAAGGAAGCCGGCACCTTCGGCCGGCAGACCGAGAGCAGCGAGGACGGGCAGAAGGTGGATGCCTTGGCCTCGGCCGGCCGACTGAAGAAGGTCGAATTCACGGAGCGGGCGCAGATGAACGCCGCCGTGCAGCCGGTCATGGCCGCCTACGCCAAGGAGATCGACGCGGAGCAGATCCACAACCGGATCAACGCGCTCACCTCGTGATCCCCGGCGGCGGGGCGGCCTTCCGCCGCCCCGCCGCGCCTTCCTCCCTAATCCGACCGAAGGACCCACCGCATGCCGGAATCCGGCGCGCGCGGGATGTTCCGCCGCATCCTCTTCCTCTACGCCCGGCTGCTCGATCTGCTGCTGGTCCTGACGGTCGCTGTCATCATCCTGCCGGTCACGCTGCAGATCTTCGCCCGCTTCACGGACTGGCTGCCGCGCTACATCTGGACCGAGGAGCTCGCGCGCTTCCTGCTCGTCTGGATGATCATGATCGGCTCCATCATCGGCGTGCGCGAAGGTGCGCATTTCACGGTGGACCTGTTCAACAACCTGCGCGGCCGCACCAAGGCTGCAATGGATATTCTCGCGGCGATCTTCGTGCTCGCCATGGCGATCGTGTTCATCGTGTACGGGTGGGAGTTCACGGACTCCGCCTGGTTCCGGATCAGCGAACTGGCCGAGCTGCCGCTCTGGACGATCCACATCGCCTGGCCGATCGCCGGCGTGTCCTGGCTGCTGTTCCAGGGCGAGCGGGTGTGGGACGATGTCCAGGTGCTGCTGCACGGCGAGAGGAAGCTTCCGTGATGGGCGGCAACGTCATCGACCCCACCACCGCCGCATGGATGCTGTTCGGCGGCTTCTTCGGCATGCTCGCGCTCCGCGTGCCGGTTGCGGTCGCCCTCGGCATCGCATGCCTGCCGCCGCTGTTCCTGGAGGACCGGCTCTGGCCGATGATCCTCGTGCAGGAGACCTTCAACGCCTACAACAGCTTCATCCTGCTCGCCGTGCCCTTCTTCCTGCTGGCGGCGAACCTGATGACGATCGGCGGCATCACGGAGCGGCTGATCCGACTGTCTCGCGCCATGGTCGGCCACATGCCGGGCAGCCTGGCGCAGATCAATGTGGTCCTCTCCATCTTCTTCGCCGGCATCTCCGGCAGTTCCACCGCCGACGCCGCAAGCCAGGGCAAGCTCTTCATCGAGGCGCAGACGCGCGAGGGCTACGACCTCTCCTTCTCCGTCGCAATCACGGCGGTCTCGGCCGTGCTCGCGGCGATCATCCCGCCCTCAATCATGATGATCGTCTGGGGCGGCGTGCTGACGGTCTCGATCGGCGGCCTTTTCCTCGCCGGCGTCATCCCGGGGCTGCTGCTCGGACTCGTACAGATGGCGACCGTCCACGCCTACGCGAAGGCGCGCGGCTACCCGACCTACGAGAAGGCGAGTTGGGGCGAATTCGGCAAGGCGCTGTTCGTGTCGCTGCCGGCGCTGATGACGCCCTTCATCATCATCGGCGGCAAGATCTTCGGCTGGTTCACGCCGACCGAGGCCGCCTGCATCGCCGTGCTGTATGCCATGGCGCTGTCCATCGTGGTCTACCGCGAGATGAGCGGGCGTGGCCTCTGGCAGGCCTTCAGCGAAACCGGACGCTTCGCCGCCGTGACGCTCTTCGCGGTCGGCACGGCCTCCGCCTTCGGCTGGATGCTGGCCTTCTACAAGATCCCGGAGGCCCTGCTCGCCGGCGTCGGCGCGTGGGAGATGGGTCCGATCGCCACCGGCTTCTTCGTCGCCGGCGTGTTCCTGGTCGTCGGCTGCTTCCTGGACGCGATCCCGGCGATCATCATCGTCGGCACCATCCTGCAGCCGGTCGCGGATGCCGCGGGGCTGCATCCGATCCACTTCGCGATGATCGGCATCGTCAGCCTGGCCTTCGGCCTGGTCACGCCGCCCTACGGGCTGTGCCTGCTGATCTCCTGCGCGGTGGCCGGCGTACGGGTGGTGGATGTGCTCAAGGACACCTGCATCATGCTGCTGCCCATGCTCGGGGTGCTGGCGTTGGTGATCCTGTGGCCGGAGGTGTCGCTGTTCCTCCCGCGCCTGCTGGAGCCCGACTTCCTGCGGTAGACCGTTGCGGCGGGGCGCCGCCGCCGCCACCTTGGCGGGCGTGACCGCCCTTCCCCCGTCCCGCGCGCCGGTCCTGGCGCTCCGGCTGCTGCTGCCGCATCTCCGCCCCTACCTGCCCCGCGCGCTCGGCGCGGGCGCCGCCCTGCTGGTCGCCGCGCTGCTGACGCTGGCGCTCGGCCAGGGGCTGAAGGCCCTGATCGACACCGGCCTCGGGCCGGGCAGCGCGGCGGGGCTGAACACCGCGGCCGGCCTGATGGCGGCGATCGTCGCCGCACTCGGGGTGGCGACGGCGGCGCGCTACTACCTGGTCTCCTGGCTCGGCGAGCGTGTCGCGGCCGACATCCGCCGGCGCGTCTACGACCATGTCGTCGGCCTGAGCCCGTCCTTCTTCGAGACGGCGCGCACCGGCGACATCCTCTCCCGCATGACCGCCGACGTTGCGCTGCTGCAATCGCTGGTCGGCTCCGCCATCTCCATGGGGCTGCGCAACGCCGTCACGGGCACCGGCGCGCTGGTGATGATGGCGGCCACCTCGCTCAAGCTCGCCGGTATCGTGGCGCTGGTGCTGCCCGTGGTGATCGCGCCGCTGGTGCTGTTCGGCCGGCGCGAACGCCGCCTCTCGCGCGTCGCGCAGGACCGCATCGCGGACCTCGCCGCGCGGGCCGAGGAGACGCTGAACGGGCTGCGGACCGTGCAGGCCTTCGCGCAGGAGGATGCGGAGCGCGCGCGCTTCGCAGAAGGCACGGAGGCCTCCGTCACCGCCGCGCTGCGCCGCATCGCCTCGCGCGCAGCGCTGATCCTCGCGGTGATCCTGCTCGGCTTCGGCGCCATCACCTTCGCGCTATGGGTCGGCGGGCAGGATGTGGTGGCGGGGCGGATGAGCGGCGGCGACCTCGCGGCCTTCGTCTTCTATGCCGTACTGGCGGCCAGCGCGGGTGCCACGGTCAGCGAGCTCTGGGGCGAGATCCAGCGCGCCGGCGCCGCCGCCGACCGGTTGATGGAGTTGCTCGCCGTGCAGCCGGACATCGCCGCGCCCGCGATGCCCGCATCGCTGCCGCAGCCGCCCCAGGGCCGCGTCGCGCTGGAGCGGGTGCGCTTCGCCTATCCCTCGCGCCCTGGCCAATGGGCGCTGGACGATGTCTCGCTCGCGGTGCAGCCGGGCGAGACGGTGGCGCTGGTTGGCCCCTCCGGCGCCGGCAAGACCAGCCTCTTCCAGCTCCTGCTCCGCTTCTACGACCCGCAGTCGGGCCGCGTGCTGGTGGATGGCCTGGACGTCGCCACGCTCGATCCCGCTTCGCTGCGCGCGCGCATCGCCCTGGTGCCGCAGGAGCCGCTGATCTTCGGCGCGACGGCCGCCGACAACATCCGCTACGGCCGGCCCGGCGCGACGGATGCCGAGGTTCGCGACGCCGCCGAGGCCGCATCCGCGGCCGGCTTCATCACGGCGCTGCCGCAGGGCTTCGCCACGCATCTCGGCGCGCGCGGCGTCACGCTCTCCGGCGGGCAGCGCCAGCGCATCGCCATCGCCCGCGCCATCCTGAAGGACGCGCCCATCCTGCTACTGGACGAGGCGACGAGCGCGCTGGACGCGGAGAGCGAGCAGGCGGTGCAGCAGGCGCTGGAGCGCCTTTCGCGCGGGCGCACCACGCTCGTCGTCGCGCATCGGCTGGCCACGGTGCGCCGCGCCGACCGGATCCTGGTGCTGGAGGAAGGCCGCATCGTCGCCTCCGGCACGCATGAGGCGCTGGTCCGCGACGGCGGCCTCTATGCCCGCCTCGCCGCGCTGCAGTTCACCGAGCACGCCTGATGGCGCGGCCGGACACGATCGGCGCCTACAACCGCGGCTTCCGCGAGTTCACAGAGGCCTACGAGGCCTTCGGCTTCGCCGAGATCCATGCCGGGGCCATGCCCTTCCTGCCCAAGCCCCCGGGCCTGGTGCTGGATGTCGGCGCGGGCAGCGGCCGTGACGCCGCCTGGTTCGCCGATCACGGCTTCGAGGTGATCGCCGTCGAGCCCGCGCCGAAGCTACGGGAGGAAGCCGCGCGGCTGCATCCCTCGCCGCTGATCCGCTGGCTGGATGACCGGCTGCCCGCCCTCTCCGCCGTGCACCGCCTCGGCCTCGCCTTCGACCTCGTCTGGGTCAGCGCCGTCTGGCAGCACATGACGCCCGAGGACCGGCCCCGCGCCATGCGCAAGCTCGCGACGCTGCTCAAGCCGGGCGGGCGCGTGGTGGTGACGCTGCGCCACGGCCCCGCCCCGCAGGATCGCCCGATGTGGCCGGTGGATGCCAATGAGGTGGAGCGTCTCGGCCTCGATCACGGCCTCGCGCTGCGCGTCGCGACGGAGCGCATCGAGGACCGGCAGGGCCGCGCGGATGTGCGCTGGCAGACCGTGGTGCTCGACCTGCCCGACGACGGCGGCGGCGCGCTGCCGCTGCTGCGCGGCGTGATCCTGCGCCAGGAACGCTCGGCCACCTACAAGCTCGCCCTGTTGCGCTGCCTCGCCCGCATCGCGGACGCCTCGCCCAATGTCGCCCGGGAGGCGGAGGCGGATGTGGAACTGCCGCTTGGCCTCGTTGCGCTCTACTGGCTGCGCATGTTCAAGCCGCTGGTCGAGCGCGACCTGCCGCAGATGCCCGTCGGCATCGGCATGGCCTTCGTGAAGGATTCTTTTCACGCACTGCGCCCGCTGGCACCCTTCGATCTCCGGCCGGGCGCGCAGTTCGGCGCGGACGTGGCGGTGCCGCTGCGCCGCGCCATGGCCGATGCGGCGCGGGTGATCGCCGACATGCCCGCGCGGCACCTGACCTTCGCCGACGACACGCCGGTCTTCCCCGCCTCCTATGGCCGCATGCCGCGGGAGTCCGGCGCCATCGGGCTGAACGCCGAGCTGTTCTGGACCTATGGCCGCATCCGCGTCCCCGCCGATGTCTGGCGTGCGCTGCGCCGCATGGCAGCCTGGATCGAGCCGATGCTGCTCGCCGAATGGGTGCGCCAGACCCGCGACTATGCCGAGCGCGCCGGGCGCGTCCTGCCCACCGACGCCGTGCTCGATGCCCTGCGCTGGCTGGAGCCGGCGCGCGACACGGCCTTCGTCCGTAGCCTGCTCGCCGACCATCTGACGCGCGGCGAGCGCCTGGACTGCGTCTGGACGGGGGAGCCGCTGCGCGCCGGCGGGCTCGACGTGGACCATTGCCTGCCCTGGTCCGCCTGGGCCTGCAACGACCTCTGGAACCTGCTGCCGGCCTCGCGCCGCGCCAATCTCGGCAAGGCCGGCCAGATCATCGCCGCGCCCACCCTCGCCGCCGCGAAGCCGCGCATCCTCGACTGGTGGCGGCGCGGCTACCAGGAAGCCGCCGAGCCGATCCGCGCCCGCTTCGCGGAGGAGGCGCGCAGCACCTTGCCCCTGCCGCCCGACCGCGCGCCGGACCTCGAGGATCTCTTCGCCGCGCTCGACTTCCGCCGCCTGCGGCTGCGGCAGGAGACGCAGCTGCCGGAATGGCGCGCCGATGCCTGAGCTCGACACCGCCCTGCTCCGCGCCTTCGTCGCGCTGGCGGAGACGCGCAGCTTCTCCCGCACCGCCGAGCGCGTGGGCCGCTCCCAATCAGCCGTCTCCATGCAGATCCGCCGGCTCGAGGAGATTTTGGGCTGCGCGCTGTTCCTGCGCGACAAGCGCAACGTGGAGATCACGGCGGAAGGCGAGGCGCTGCTCGGCGATGCGCGCCGCATCCTGGCGCTGTCGGATGGGATGGTCGCGCGGATGCGCGCGCCGGAGATCGCGGGCGAGGTCCGCTTCGCCAGCCCCGAGGATTTCGCCACGCAATACCTGCCGGAAATCCTCGCCGCCTTCGCCGCGCGGCACCCGCAGGTGCATCTGCACGTCACCTGCGACCTCACCTTGAAGCTGGTGGAATCGCTCGGCCGCGGCGAGCAGGACCTGATCGTGGTGAAGCAGGACCCGGCGGACCCCTATCCGGGCGGCCGCCCCCTGTGGCGGGAGCGCCCGGTCTTCGTCGGGCGTGAGCGGACCGGGCCGCAGCTTTCCGATGGCAGGCTGCCGCTCGTGCTCTCCCCCGCCCCCTGCGTCTATCGCCGCCGCGGCGTCACTGCGCTGGACCAGGCGGGGCTGCCCTGGGACATCGCCTATACGAGCCCCTCATTCGCCGGCACGGTCGCCGCGGTGCGGGCCGGGCTCGGCGTCACGGTGCTGCCACGCACCATGGTGCCGGACGGGCTGGTGGCGATGGAGGCCGGCCAGGGCTGGCCCGCCCTGCCGGAGGTGGAGATCGCCCTGCTCGCCGCCCCGCGCGTCTCCCCGGCGACCACGGCGCTCGCCGCCTTCATCGAGCAGCGGGTGCCGACTTATCGGCAAAACCGATAAGACACATCCAAAAAATTCGCTTCACGCATCGCCTGACCTGCTCCACTTCCCCGCCGCACCAGCAACGGGCCGGGGTTTCATGGCGCGCCTTCTCTCCTCCGCGATGTGGTCGGCCTTCGGGCTTTTCCTGCTGGTGCTGGCGTTCCGCGCCGGCGCCGAGCCCCTGGCCTTCGGCCCCTTCCGCCTGGATTCGCTGGCGCTGTTCCTGGGCGCCGCGGTCACCCTGGTCAGCGCCGTGGTCCACCACTTCGCCTTGCGGCACATGCAGGGCGATGCGGCGTACGAAAGCTTCTTCCGGCGCCTCTCTGGGCTGACCGCGCTGGTGCTGCTGCTGCTGGCGGCCGATTCGGTGCTGCTCTTCGCCGGGCTCTGGGTGGCGATGGGCTGGCTGCTGGCGGATGCCATCGGCCATGTCCGGTCCTGGCCCCAGGCCCAGGCCGCCGCTGCTCTGGCGCGGCTGTGGTTCCTGCGCGGCGCCGCCGCGCTGGTGGTGGGGCTCCTGCTGCTGGCCGCCGCGACCGGCAGCCTCTCCATCGCCGGGATCGTCGCCGCCGCCGGCGCGGCCAACCCGCTGCTGGTCGGCCTCGGCTGCGCCGCGCTCGGCCTGGCCGCGGCCATCCAGTGCGGGCTGTTTCCCTTCCAGCGCTGGCTGCTCTCCTCGATGACCGCGCCGACGCCGGTCTCGGCCTTCATGCATGCGGGCCTTGTCAATGCCGGCGGCATCCTCGTCGCCCGCTTCGCCCCCGCCTTCGAGGCCGCGCCGCTGGTCCTGCTGCTGGTCTTCGCCGCCGGCGCCGCCAGCGCGCTGTTCGGCCAGGTCGCCGCGCTGGTGCAGTCCGACGTGAAGCGCGGCCTCGCCGCCTCCACCACGGCGCAGATGGGCTTCATGCTGATGCAGTGCGGCCTCGGCTTCCATGCCGCGGCGATGACCCACCTGGTGCTGCACGGTCTCTACAAGGCGAGCCTCTTCCTCGGCGCCGGGTCGGGCCTTGCCGCCGCGCGCCGGCCGGGCAGCACCGGGACGCCGGGTGCCGCCGCCATCGGGCCGGCACTTTTCGCTGCGCTGCTCGGCGGCGCCGGCTTCGCGCTCGCCTCCGGCAAGCTCGGCGCGGATACGGGCGCGCTACTGGTGCTGTTCGCCGCACTTGCCGCCGCGCAGGCCAGCCTCGCCACTTCCGCTGCCGCACCGCTGGTCCGCTGGGCCGCCGCGCCACTGCTGCTCGGCCTCGGCGGCGTGCTCTACGGCGCGCTGATCCGCGGGGCGGAGGCGCTGCTGGCCGGCACGCCGGGCCTCGTCGCGCCGCAGCCGCTCACCGCGCTGCACTGGCTGGCAGCCGGCGCCTTCCTCGCCGCCTGGATCGCCGTGCAGGCCGGGCTGCATCGCCGCTCCGCCGCGCTCTATGTCCGCGTGCTCGGCCTCTCGCAGCCGGCCGCCGCCGCCATCACCGATCGCCGGGAGACCGCCCATGCCTGAGCTCGCACGCCTGTCCGCGCAGATCGAGATCGCGGCCGGCCACGTCACGCCCTATTGGCCGCTGCGCAGCTTCATCGCTGCCAACCCGCTGCAGGGCCTGGAGGACCAGCCCTTCGAGCACGCAGCACGCGCCGGCGGCGCCCTGTTCGGCGGCCGGGCCTATCCGCCCGCCGCGATGTTACGCGCCGCGCTGGCCGATGGCCGGATCGACCGCGCCATCCTGGCCGAGGCCGCGGCGCGGCATGGAGATCACGCCGCCGCCGATCCCGCCGCGCTGGACGCGCCCGAGGCCGCCACGCGGCCCGCCGCGCCCTCCGCGGTGAACCGCGCGCTGATCCGCTGGCTCGCCGCCTTCCTCGACGAAGGCCAGGCCGCCTGGACCATGCCGGGCCGCGAGCGCGGCCTCTGGCCGGCGGTGCGCGCGCTCGCGCGGCACGATGCCGAGATCCCCCGCGGCGCCGAGGCGGAGTCCCTGCCGGAGGACGCGTTCCGCGCCGTGGCGGAGCTCGTCGCCGACGTGCCGGAGGAAGAGCGCAGCGCACTCTTCACGCGCCATCTCGTCGCACTCGCCGGCTGGTCCGGCTATGTGAAGTGGCGTGCCCAGGCGCGCGGTCATGACTGGGCCGCAGCCGCGCCGGCGACGCTCGCCGACCTGCTCGCGCTGCGGCTGTTCCTCGCACGGCAGTTCGACGAGACGCCCGCCACGACGCCCGCGCAGGTGGCGCCGGACGCCGCCGCGATCTGGCTGGAAGCCTGGGAGGAGACCTGGCGACGGGGCCTCGCCGCACGGCTGGCCGGCACCGCGCCCGGCCCGGCGCCGCGGCCGGAGGCGCAGCTCGTCTTCTGCATCGACGTGCGCTCCGAAGTCCTGCGGCGCCACCTGGAGAGGCGCGGCCCGTGGGAGACGCTGGGCTTCGCCGGCTTCTTCGGCGCCGCCGTCGCGGTGCAGCCCTTCGGCGAGGCCTCGGCCTATGCCTCCTGCCCCGTGCTGCTGCAGCCCCGCCATGCGGTGCCCGAGGTGGCCGCGCCGGGCGAAGAGCAGGCGGCCGCGGCACGCCTCACCGGCCTCGGCCGCCTGAAGCGCGCCAAGGCCGGGCTGCGGGCGATGAAGGAAAGCCTCGCCGGCGCCTTCGGCTTCGTGGAGGCGACGGGCGCGGCCTTCGGCGCCGGGATGGTCGCGCGCACCGTCGCGCCGGGCGGCTTCGCCCGTCTTGCTGGCGGCCTTGCGGAGAAAGTCGCGCCGCCGGCGCGCACGACGCCGCGCATCGCGCTGGCCTGCGACGACGGCTCCGCGGCACCGACGGGCCTCAGCCCCGCCGAGCAGGCGGCGACGGCCGAGGGCGCGCTGCGCATCATGGGCCTGACCGCCGGCTTCGCGCCCATCGTGGTGCTCTGCGGCCATGGCGGCCAGGCGGTGAACAATCCCTTCGCCGCCGGCCTCGATTGCGGCGCCTGCGGCGGCAACCGCGGCGGGCCGAATGCCCGCATCATGGCGGCGATCCTGAACGAGCCCGCGGTGCGCAGCGCGCTCGCCGCGCGCGGCATCGCGATCCCGGTGGAGACGGTGTTCCTCGCCGCCGAGCACGACACCACGACCGACACGGTCACGCTCTGGGACACCGACCGCGCCGCCGCGCATGGCGCGATCCTCGCAAGGCTGCAGCAGGATCTCGCCGCCGCCCGCGCCGCCGCCGCGGCCGAGCGGCTCTCGCGGCTACCCGGCGGCGCTCCCACGCGGGCGCTGGCCGATGTCGAGCGTCGCGCGACCGACTGGGCGGAGACGCGACCCGAATGGGCGCTGGCGCGGAATGCCGGCTTCATCGTCGCCGATCGCGGCTTCACCCGCGCGCTGGACCTGGAAGGCCGCTGCTTCCTGCACTCCTATGACTGGCAGGCGGATACGCAGGGCACGGCGCTCGAGGTGATCCTGACCGCGCCGCTCGTCGTGGCGCAGTGGATCAACACGCAGTACTACTTCTCCACCGTGGACAACGGCGTGTTCGGCGCGGGATCGAAGGTGACGCACAACGTGGTGGGCGGCTTCGGCGTGATGCAGGGCAATGCCAGCGACCTGATGACCGGCCTGCCCGCGCAATCCGTGCAGTCCGCCGACGGCGTCGCCTATCACGAGCCGCTGCGGCTGATGGCGGTGGTGCAGGCACCGCTCTCCCGCGTGGAAGGACTGATTGCCAAGCACCGCATCCTGCAGACGCTGTTCGGCAATGGCTGGGTCGCCCTACTGGTCGCCGACCCCGAGACCGGGCGCTTCCTGCGCCGCAACCGGGACGGCAGCTGGCGCGACGAGACGCAAGCGCCGGCCGCCCCCGCCCCTGCCCTGATCGCCGCCTGACGGAGCGCACCCCATGGAATCCGCCGACGAACTGGCCTTTCACCCGCTCAAGAAGATCGAGATCATCCTGCCCGGCGAGAAGCAGGCCTTCGTGCGCGAGCTGCTGGAACGCAGCGGCTGCACCGGCTGGACGCTGTTCCGCGACGTCGCCGGCCAGGGCCATCACGGCTTCCATGAAGGCCGCCTGCTCTGGAACGACCAGGCGAGCATCGTGATGTTCATGGCGGTCGGGTCGGAGGCGGTGATCCGCAAGGTGGCCGCCGGCCTGAAGCCGCTTTTCGCCAAAGGCTCGGGCGTGATGTTCGTCTCCGACACGCATGTGGTGCGGCTCGAGCATTTCCTGAGCGCCGACGGGGCGGACTGATCCCGGCCGCCCGTCCGGGGGCGTCCCGGGCCGTCCGCCCAAAAGATGGGCAGGACGTAAGCTGTCAGACAGCAATCCTGCGCTATATTGCAGCGCAACATGACCCGCAGCCGCAGGATCGCAAGCCCGTGAACGCCGTGCCCCCCACCCCCGGCCACGAATTCCTCGCCAGGGGCGCCGAGACCATGTCACGCGCCTTCGACCAGATGCGCAGCCTGGCCGAGGTCGCCGCGCGCCAGGCCGAGACCCTGGCCCCCAAGGCGCCCAAGGCACCCGCCTCGCTCGGCCTGTTCGGCCGCAACCCGCTGACCATGATGCAGGAGGCGATGGAATACGCGGTGGACGCGACGCAGCGCTCCATCCTGTTCTGGGACACGATGCGCCGCGCCGGCAACGACTTCGTCGAGCACGAGAAGGCCGGCTGCCCGCCCGTGCTGGTCTTCGACTGGGAGATGATGCTGGACGGCCGCACCCTGCCGCGGCGCTGCAACTACGCCCTGGTCCGCATCAAGCCGCCCGCGAACTACCCGGCGACGGACCCGGCGATGCGCCCCTTCGTCATCATTGACCCCCGCGCAGGCCACGGCGCCGGCATCGGCGGCTTCAAGTCCGACAGCCAGGTGGGCGTTGCGCTGCGCCGCGGCCATCCCGTCTATTTCGTCATCTTCTTCCGCGACCCGGAGCCGGGCCAGACCATCCTCGACATCACCGCCGCCGAGCGCGCCTTCCTGCGCAAGGTGCACGACCTGCACCCGAAGGCGCCCAAGCCTGTCGTCATCGGCAACTGCCAGGGCGGTTGGGCGGTGATGATGCTTGGCGCCTCCGACCCGGAGCTGATGGGACCGCTGGTGCTGAACGGCGCGCCGCTCTCCTACTGGGCGGGCGAGAAGGGCAAGAACCCGATGCGCTACATGGGGGGCCTCGCCGGCGGGTCCTGGCCGGCGGCGATGATGGCCGACCTCGGCAATGGCCGCTTCGACGGCGCCAACCTGGTGCTGAACTTCGAGGCGCTGTCACCCGGCAACACCTGGTTCAAAAAATACTGGAACCTCTACGAGAAGGCCGACACCGAGCCCGACCGCTTCCTGGAGTTCGAGCGCTGGTGGGGCGGCTACTTCCTGATGAACCGCGACGAGATCCGCTGGATCGTCGAGAACCTGTTCATTGGCGACCGCTTCGCGCGCGGCGAGATCAGCGCGGGCCCGTCCAGCCGCGGCGGCGCCACCTTCAACATGCGCTCGATCAAGTCGCCCATCGTCGTCTTCGCCTCCGCCGGCGACAACATCACGCCGCCCGGCCAGGCGCTGCGCTGGATCGCCGACGTCTATCGCGACGAGAAGGAGATCAAGGCGCTCGGCCAGACCATCGTCTATCTCGTGCATGACGAGATCGGCCATCTCGGCATCTTCGTCAGCGGCCAGGTGGCGAACAAGGAGCACACGGAGATCGCCAACACGCTCGAGATGATCGAGGCGGTGGCGCCCGGCCTCTATGAGATGCGCATCACCGACACGGCGGGCAGCGGCGCCAACACCGGCTACCAGGTGGAGCTGGTGGAACGCAGCATCGCCGACATCCGCGCCGTCTCCGGCGAGGCGGAGAACGAGGCCTTCCCGGCCGTGGCGAAGATCGCGGCCGCCAACCAGACGCTCTACGACCTTCTCGTCGGCCCCGCGATCCGGCACCTGGCGACGGAGCGCACGGCGGAGCTGCGCCGCCAGATGCATCCGCTGCGCCTGCGCCGCACGCTGGTCTCCGACCTCAACCCCTTCATGGCGGCCTTCGCCGGCGCGGCGGAGCGCGTGCGGGCGCAGCGCGCGCCGGCCGCCGCCGACAACCCGTTCCTGAAGGTCGAGCGCGCCATGGCTGATCGGGTGGAGGGCTCGCTCGATGCCTGGCGCGACTGGCGCGACGCCTGGACCGAAGCGGCCTTCCACGCGGTCTACGGTTCGCTCGCCGCGCTCGGCGTCTCGGAAGCGACCGCCGAGGAGGAAGCCGCCGAGACCGCGGATGCGCTCGCCGACGCGCCGGAAGTGCGCGCCGCGCTCTCCCGCATCGCGGAGGGCAGCTACGCCGAGGCGGTGGTGCGCATGATGATCCTGCTGGCGCGCGCGCGCGGCGGCGTGCGGCGCTCGCGCCTCGCGCGCAGCCAGGCCGTGCTGACCGGCGAGGCGCCCTTCGCCGAGCTCACCGCCGCCGCGCGCCAGGCCCTGATCCGCGAGCAGACGCTGGTGGTGGAGATGGCCCCGGAGGAGGCGCTGCTGACCCTGCCGAAGCTGCTTCCCGACAAGGCCGAGCGCCGCCGCGCGCTCACCACGGTGGAAGATGTCGCTGGGCCGGAGGAGGAGTTGGGCGAGCCCGCGCAGGCGATGCTCGCGCGGCTGCGCAAGGTGCTCGGCCTCGGCGGCCGCTGAACGGTTTACGTTCGGGCAAACATCGCCGTCGCAAGCTGCCCGCATGCGAACAGCGCATGCGGAAGGCACAAGAGGGCACCCGTGACGACACCTATCCCGCCCGGCCCCGCCGGGACGATCCAGGCGGCCGAGATGGTGGCCGCCCTGCTCACCAGCGATGATGGCGGCGAGTTGCAGCTGGTTTCCCGCGATGGCAGCCGCCTTCGCCTCGCCGCCGATGCGGCGACCGCGCGCCAGCTTGCGCTCACGCTGTGGCGCGCGCTCGACGAGAAGGAACGCCACACGAACGGTTGACGCCGGGCGCCACCGCCCCATCCTCCTCGGAAGGGGAGGCCGATGGCAACATCTGCCTCCGTTGCGGCGTTTCGCCGCTTGCCGCGCGAGGAGGAACCGCCGATGTCGACCACCAGCTTCACGATGACCCGGCGTGCCGCCCTGCTTGCGGGCGGCGCGATGATGGCCGGCGGCGCGCGCGCGCAGGGCAGTTCGGCGCCCGTCGTCGTCTCCTCCAAGATCGACACCGAAGGCGCGCTTCTCGGCAACCTGATCCTGTTGGCGCTGGGCCAGGCGGGCGTGCCGACCACCGCGCGGCTCGCGCTCGGCCCGACGCGGATCGTGCGCACCGCGCTGCTGGCCGGCGAGATCGACCTCTATCCCGAATACACCGGCAACGCGGCCTTCTTCTTCAACCGCGCCGAGGATGCGGTCTGGCGTGATGCCGAGCGCGGCTATGCGCTCGCCGCCGAGCTCGACCGCACGCAGAACAAGCTGGTCTGGCTGCCGCCCGCACCGGCCAACAACACCTGGGCCATCGCCGTGCGCAAGGACCTCGCCGAGCGCGAGAAGCTCGCCACGATGAGCGACTTCTTCGCCGCGGCGGGACGTGGCGTGCTGCGCCTCGCCGCCTCGGCCGAATTCGTCGAGAGCGCGGCGGCGCTGCCCGCCTTCGAGCGCGTCTATGGCGCCACCTTCCCGCGCGATCGCATCGTGGTGCTGCCGGGCGGCGACACGGCGGTGATGATCCGCGCCGCCGCGCAGCAGATTTCGGGCGTGAACAGCGCAATGGTCTATGGCACGGACGGCGCCATCGCGGCGCTCGGCCTCGTGGTCATGCGCGACGACAAGAACGCGCAGCCGGTCTATGCGCCCGCCCCCGTGGTGCGTGCCGCCGTGCTGGAACGCTACCCGGCCATCCGCACCGCGCTGGCGCCGGTCTTCGCCTCGCTCGACCTCGCAACCCTGCAGGCGCTGAACGCGAAGATCGCGGTGGAGGGCCAGCCCGCGCCGGCCGTGGCGCGCGCGCATCTGGTGGCGATCGGCGTCCTGCGTTGACGGCTGCGCCCGCGCTGGCCGCCGCGCTGGCGGCCGCGGCGCTGCTGCTACCGCTGCCCTGGCTCGCCATCGCGCCGAACCGCCTGCTGCCGGGCGAGGCGGTGACGGCGGTAAGCGCGCTGGGCTGGCTGGTGCTGCCGCCCTGCCTGCTGTTTGGCGTCGCCGCGCTCCGGCGCGTTCCGCCGCTGGCGGCAGCCGCGGCGGCGATGGCGGCGGTGCTGCTGCTGCTGGTCCTGACCGGCCTCGCCGCTTCGCAGCGCCTGCAGGACCTCTCACCCGCGGCGCGGGCCGGCCTCGGGATCGGGCTCTGGCTGGCGCTCGTCTCGGGACTGCTCCTTGCGGCGCTGCGCCTGGCCGATGCGACGCTGCGGGATCGCCTGCTGCTCGCCTTCGTCATGCTGGCCACCCTTGCTGCGGCAGCCGCCGCGGGCGCCTTCGACGGGCTCTCGCTCGCTGTCGAGTATCGCAACCGCGCGGAGGCGGTGAAGGCCGCGCTGCTGCGCCACCTCGCGCTCGCCGCATCCGCGCTGATCCTTGCACTGGTCGTGGCAGCGCCGCTCGCCTGGGCCGGGTTCCGCCGCCCACGCCTGGCCGGGCCGGTCGGCGCGGCCTTTGCGGGCATGCAGGTGGTGCCGGGCCTCGCGCTCTTCGCGCTGCTCATCCCTCTGCTGTCGGCGCTGCTGCATGCGCTGCCCGTCCTGCGCGAGTTCGGCCTCGCCGCCATCGGGGCGGCGCCGGCCGTCATCGCCACCGCCGCCTATCTCACGCTGCCGCTTTGGCGCGGCCTCTCCGCCGGTCTCGCCGCCGCCGATCCGGCCGCCGTCGCGGCTGCGCAAGCCATCGGCATGGGCGAGGCGCGCATCACGCGCGAGGTGCGCCTGCCCCTCGCGCTGCCGGTCTTCGCCGCCGGCCTGCGTGTGGCGTTGGTTCAGGCGATCGGCCTCGTCACGCTGGGCGGGCTTGTGGGCGCCGGCGGGCTCGGCGCGCTGGTCTTCGAAGGGCTCGCGCAATTCGCCACCGACCTCATGCTGCTCGGCGCCATCCCGATCGTGCTGCTCGCGCTGGTGGCCGACGCGCTGGCGCGCATGGCCGAGACGCGGCTGGCGGTGCCGGCGTGATCGCCTTCGAGGAGGTGACGGTGCGCTTCGGCGCGACCTCCGCGCTGGACGACGTCAGCCTGCAGGTCCGCCCCGGCGAGCTCTGCGCGCTGGTCGGCCCTTCGGGCTCCGGCAAGACGACGCTGCTGCGCCTGGTGAACCGCCTGGTCACGCCGCATGCGGGCCGCGTGTTGGTCCGCGGCGAGGACATTTCCCGTGCCGACGGCCCGGCGCTGCGGCGCTCCATCGGCTATGCGATGCAGTCCGTGGGCCTCTTTCCGCACCGCACCGTCGCGCAGAACATCGCGACGGTGCCGCGCATGCTGGGCTGGGACGGCACGCGCATCGCCCGCCGCGTCGCGGAGTTGCTGGCGCTGCTCGGCCTGGATGCGGCGCTGGCGGATCGGCTTCCCCGCGCGCTGTCGGGTGGCCAGGCGCAGCGCGTCGGCATCGCGCGCGCGCTCGCCGCCGATCCCGACATCCTGCTGATGGACGAGCCCTTCGGCGCCGTGGACCCGATCACGCGGCGCGGCCTGCGCGCTGAGCTGCGGCGCATCCACGCCGAGACGCGCAAGACGATCCTGCTCGTCACGCATGATCCCGAGGAAGCGCTGGAGCTCGGCACGCACGTGGTCGTGCTGCGCGAAGGCCGCATCGTCGCGGATGGATCGCCGGCGGCGATCATCGGCCCTGGCGGCGACGGCTTCGCGCGCGATCTTCTCGGCGGCGGGCAGCCTGCGCTGCGGCGGCTCTCGCTGCTGCCCGCGACCGAGGCGCTGCAGCCCGCGCCGCCGCCGCCTGGCGCGCCCGAGCTTCCGGCCGCGGCCAGCCTGGCCGATGCGCTCTCCGTGATGGCGGAGACCGGCTGCGACTGCCTTGCCGTCGCCGGCCATTCCGGCAGCCTGCCCATCGCCGCCGTGCTGCGGGGTGGGCGTTGAGAGGCCTGCCGCCGCTGCTGCTCGCGCTGCTACTGGCGCTGCTCGCGGCGCCCGCCGGCGCGCGGCTGCTGTCGCAGGCGCTCGGCGCGACCGCGGAGCCCTTCCCCGCCGATCGTCTGATCGGCCTCGCGGTGACCCATGCGGGCCTGTCGCTCGCCGGCGTGCTGCCGGCGGCGCTGCTCGGCATCGGGCTCGGCATCGCCGTGACGCGGGGCGCCGGGCAAGGCTTGCGTCCGGCGGCCGACGCGCTGGCCGCGGCCGCGCAGGCGGTGCCGCCAGTCGTGGTGGTGGCGCTGGCGGTGCCGGCCTTCGGCTTCGGCCTATGGCCCACAGCCTTCGCGCTGCTGCTCTACGGCCTGATGCCGGTGCTGCGCGCGACGGTGGCGGGGCTGGAATCGGTGCCACCGGATGCGCGGGCCGCCGCCATCGCCATCGGCCTGCCGCCCGCGCGCGTGCTGGCCGAGGTGGAATGGCCCCTCGCCTGGCCTGTCGTGCTGGACGGCCTGCGCGTGGCCCTGGTGCTCGGCATCGCCACCGCCGCAGTGGGCGCGCTGGCCGGCGCGACGACGCTCGGCACGCCGATCGTCCTCGGGCTGCAGAACCAGAACCAGGTGCTGGTCGTGCAGGGCGCCGCGGCGACAGCCGCGCTCGCCTTCGCGGCGGAGGGCCTCCTGCTTGCGGTCGCGGGACGCCGCGCCGCAGCATAGCGCGCGAAGAGAAGGAGTCGCGCGATGGCGTCAGGGCTGCTGCTGCGCAAGGCCGAGGTGGTGGTGACGATGGACGCCACGCGGCGGGAGCTGCGCGGCGGCTGGGTGCATATGGTGGGCGATGCCATCGCCGCGCTCGGTGACGCCGCGACGCCGCCGCCCAAGGCCGCGGAGACGCTGGACCTGACCGGCCATGTGCTGATGCCCGGCCTCGTCAACACGCATCACCACATGTTCCAGAGCCTGACGCGCGCCCTGCCCGCCGCGCAGGATGCGGAGCTGTTCGACTGGCTCTCCGCGCTCTACCCGGTTTGGTCGCGCCTGACGCCCGATGCGCTGCGCATCGCCGCGACAACGGCGATGGCCGAGCTGATGCTGTCCGGCTGCACCACCGCCTCTGACCACCACTACATCTTCCCGAATGGCTGCCGCCTGGACGACACGATCGAGGCGGCGGCGACCATCGGCCTGCGCTTCCACGCCACGCGCGGCGCGATGAGCCTCGGCCAGTCGCAGGGCGGCCTTCCCCCCGATGCCGTGGTCGAAGACGAACAAGAAATCCTGCGCGATATGGAGCGGGTGGCGGCGCGGTTCCACGATGCTGCGCCGCGCTCGATGCTCCGCATCGGCATCGCGCCCTGCTCGCCCTTCTCCGTCACGCGGGAGCTGATGCGCGATGCCGCCGACTTCGCCCGTGCGCGCGGCCTGCGCCTGCACACGCATCTGGCCGAGAACGACAAGGACATCGACTTCACGCGCGAGCGCTTCCGCTGCACGCCCGCGGAATACGCGGAAGAGCTCGGCTGGGTCGGGCCGGATGTGTGGCACGCGCACTGCGTGAAGCTCGATGCGCCCGGCATCGCGCTCTTCGCGCGCACCGGCACCGGCGTCGCGCATTGTCCCTGTTCCAACATGCGGCTCGCTTCCGGCATCGCGCCGATTCCGGCGATGCGCGCGGCCGGCGTGCTCGTGGGCCTCGGCGTGGACGGATCGGCCTCCAACGATGCCGGGCATCTGCTCGGCGAGGCGCGGCAGGCGATGCTGCTGGCACGCGTCGGCCACGGGCCGGCGGCGATGACCGCGCGGGAGGCGCTGGAGATCGCGACCCTCGGCGGCGCGCGCGTGCTCGGCCGCGACGACATCGGCGCGCTGGCGCCGGGCATGGCCGCCGACCTCGTCGCCTTCGACCTCGGCGCGCTCGACCATGCCGGCGCGCATCACGACCCCGTGGCGGCGCTGGTCTTCTGCACGCCGGCCCGCGCCGCGCTCTCCGTCATCAACGGCCGCATCGTGGTCCGCGAAGGCCGCCTGCTGACGCTGGACGAGCGCGCCCATGCCGCCGCGCATCGGGAGGCCGCCAGGCGGCTTGCCGAGTAGCCCCGGCCCGGCCACCCTGCGGCCCGCGAAATTCGGGAGGGGCCCGCATGGCCGGCAAGCTGGACCGCAAGGTCATCATCACCTGCGCTGTCACCGGCGCGATCCACACGCCTTCCATGTCGCCGCACCTACCCGTCACGGCGCAGGAGATCGCGGATGCCGCGATCGGCGCGGCGGAGGCGGGTGCGGCCATCGTCCACCTGCACGCGCGCGACCCGAAGGACGGCCGCCCGGACCAGTCGCCGGAAGCCTTCGAGCCCTTCCTCCGCGTCATCAAGCAGCGCTCGGATTGCGTGGTGAACCTGACCACCGGCGGCGCGCCGACCATGACCATCCAGCAGCGCGTCGCCCCCGCCGCGCAGTTCAAGCCGGAGGTCGCCTCGCTGAACATGGGCTCGATGAATTTCGGCCTGTTCGGCATGCTGAACCGCTTCAAGTCGTTCAAGCACCAGTGGGAGGCCGACTACCTCGCCAACAAGGACATCGTCTTCCGCAACAGCTTCGCCGACATCGAGTACATCCTGACCACCTGCGCCGAGAACGACACCCGCTTCGAGTTCGAGTGCTACGACACGGCGCACCTCTACAATCTCAAGTATTTTCTCGACCGCGGCCTGGTGAAGCCGCCGCTGTTCATCCAGACGGTCTTCGGCATCCAGGGCGGCATCGGCAGCCACCCGGAGGACGTGCTGCACATGAAGCGCACCGCCGACCGGCTGTTCGGCGACGCCTATCGCTGGTCCGTGCTCGGCGCCGGCGCCTCGCAGTTGCGGGTCGCGGCGACGGCCGCGGCGATGGGCGGCAACGTCCGCGTGGGGCTGGAGGACAGCCTCTGGGCCGGGCCGGGCAAGCTCGCGGAGAGCAACGCGGAGCAGGTGCGCCTCGCGCGGCAGATCATCGAGGGGCTCGGCATGCAGGTCGCCACGCCCGATGAGGCGCGCGAGATCTTGAGCCTCAAGGGCGGGGACAAGGTCGCGTTCTGAAACGGGCTGCTTCATGCAGCATGAGACGGATGCCCTCGTCCTCGGCTCCGGCGCGGCGGGTCTGACCGCCGCGCTGACCGCCGCCGCGGCGGGGCTCCGCGTGACAGTGCTGGAGAAGACCGACCGGCTCGGCGGCACCAGCGCCATGTCGGGTGCCGGCACCTGGATTCCCGCCAACCACCATGCCGAGGCCGCCGGCATTGCCGACAGCGCCGAGGAAGCGCTCGCCTATATCCGCGCCGCCGCGCCGGAGGGCTGGGCGGCGCGCGAGGACGCGCTGTGGCAGCGCCTGGTGGAAGCCGGGCCGCAGATGCTGCGCTTCGTCGAACGGAAGACGCCGCTGCGCTTCGCGCTGACGCCGGAAGGCGATCCGCTGCGCGACCTGCCCGGCGCCAAGGCGCGCGGCCGCATGCTCTCGCCCTTGCCGCTCAGCCGCTGGCGCGCGGGGCGATTCGCGCTGCGCATCCGGAAGTCCACCATCCCGGAACTCTTCACCTATCACGAGGCGGTGGAGACCGATCTCTACCACCATCCCGGCCGCACCGCGGCGCAACTCTGGCCACGGCTGCTGTGGCGCCTGCTGACCAACACGCGCGGCAAGGGCACGGCGCTGGTCACCGGCCTGTTGCGCGGATGCCTCGACGCCGGCGTGCGGATCGAGACGGACGCGCACGCCCTGGAGCTGACGCAGGAGGAAAGCGGCGAGGTCACCGGCGCACTGGTGGAACAGCGCGGGGCGTTGCATCGCGTGACGGCGCGGCGCGGCGTGGTGATCGCAACCGGCGGGTTCGAATGGGACCCCGAACTGCTGGCGGAGCATTTCCCAGGCCCGGTGGACTATCTCGGCAGCCCGCCCTCCAACACCGGCGACGGGCACCGCATGGCGGAAGCGGCCGGCGCCATGCTGGACCGGATGGACCAGGCGACGCTCACGCCGTCCATCCCCACGCGCCTCTGGGGCCGCATCCTGGCACGGCCCGTGCCGTTCCACACCGAGCCGAACGCAATCCTCGTCAACCGGCACGCCGCGCGCTTCGTGAACGAGCTGCGCTTCAATATCGGCGAGTCGATGGATGCGCGCGACACATCCGGCGCACCGGTGCACCTGCCCTGCTGGGTGATCAGCGATGCGCGGCTGCTGGACCGCCTGCCGCCCGCGCGTTGGGCGACACGTGCCGATCCCGGCTGGCTGCGCCAGGCGGGCAGCATCGCGGAACTCGCCGCGACGATCGGCCTCGATCCCGCTGCGCTGGAACAGACCGTCACGCGCTACAACGCCGCCTGCGCGGCGGGGCGCGATGCGGCGTTCGGCCGGCCCTCCGCCGCCGATGCCGCGGCCTCCGGCGACAAGCGCCGGCGCGGCGGGCTGGAGGCGATCACGCAGGCACCCTTCCTGGCCATGCCCTTCAACCGCTCGATCCTCGGCACCAAGGGCGGCCCGCGCACCAACGAGAATGCGGAGGTGCTGCGCCCGGACGGCAGCGTCATCCCCGGCCTCTTCGCTGCCGGCGCGTCCAGCGCGAACCCGATCGGCACGCGCGGCGTCGGCACCGGCACGACGATCGGCCCCTACATGACCTGGGGCTATGTCGCGGGCCAGTCGCTCGCGCGGCGGAACACCTGACCTATGCGTGGTGGCACGCGACCAGCGTGCCGTCCTCCCGCGCGGTCAGCGGCGGGCGTTCGCGCCGGCACAGCTCGGTCGCCTTCGGGCAACGCGGGTTGAAGGCGCAGCCCGGCGGCGGCGAGAGCGGCGAGGGCAATTCGCCGCTGATCGGCTTGAAGCTCAGCCCCTCATTGCCGCCCAGCATCAGCTTCGGCACGGAATCGAGCAGCCCCTGCGTGTAGGGATGCCGCGGCGCGGCATAGACCTTCGCCGCCTCGCCCATCTCCACGATGCGGCCGAGATACATCACCGCCACGCGGTCGCTGACATGCCGCACGACGGACAGGTCGTGCGAGATGAACAGGCAGGTCAGGCCGAGCTGCTGCCGCAGGTCGAGGAACAGGTTGAGGATCTGCGCCTGGATGGACACGTCCAGCGAGGCCACGGGCTCGTCGCAGACCAGCACCTCCGGCTGCATCGCCAGCGCGCGCGCGATGGCCACGCGCTGCCGCTGCCCGCCGGAGAACTGGTGCGGGAAGCGGGTGGCGAAGGCGGGGTCGAGGCCTACGCGGGAAAGCCATTCCGCCACCATCGCCGGCGCGTTCGCGCGCGTGACGAGACCGTGCGAGATCGGCCCTTCCGCGATCGTGTCGCCGATGCGGATGCGCGGATTGAGCGAGGCGTTGGGGTCCTGGAACACCGTCTGGATGCGCGTGGTCGTCTTGTGCTTGCCGCGCATCGGCGAGGCGCCGGAAAGCCGCACCGCGCCTTCGCTCGGCGGCAGGATGCCGGCCAGCATCCGCCCGAGCGTGGACTTGCCGCAGCCCGATTCGCCCACCAGCCCAAGCGTCTCGCCCTGTTGCACCTGCAGCGACACATCCGTCACGGCCTGCACGGCGCGGCGATCCACCTTCGCACCCAGCAGGCCGGCGATGCGGTCGCCCAGCGTGACGCGGGGCGAGAAGCGGCGCGTGACGTGCTCCGCGGTCAGGATCGCGCTCATGCGGCCGCCATCTCCAGCGGATGGTGGCACAGCGCCATCCGCCCCGGCTGCGTCACCACCGGCGGGTCGCTGCGGCATATGTCGGTGGCACGCGGGCAGCGCGGCGCGAAGGGACAGCCCGGCGGCAGCGACAGCAGGGATGGCGTGCTGCCCGGAATCTGGTTCAGCTTCTCGCCGGGCCGCGCCATGGCCGGCAGGCTGTCCAGCAGGCCGCGCGTATAGGGATGCAAGGGCGCGCGCAGCACGGAAGCGACCGGCCCGCTCTCCACGATGCGCCCGGCATACATCACCAGCACGCGGTCGGCGAGCGAAGAGACCGTCGCCAGGTCGTGGCTGATCCAGATCAGCGCCGTGCCCGACTGCTTCGCCAGCTGCTTCATCTCCGCCAGGATCTGCGCCTGGATGGAGACATCCAGCGCCGTGGTCGGCTCATCCGCGATGATCAGCTCCGGCCCGTGCAGCAGGGCGGTGGCGATCGCCACGCGCTGGCGCATGCCCCCGGAGAATTCGTGCGGATAGGCATCCAGCCGCGCCGCCGCATCGGGAATGCCGACGCGGGTCAGCGTGCGCGCGGCCAGGTCGCGCGCCGCGCGCTCGCTGCCGCCGCCATGCGCCTGCACCGCCAGCGCCATCTGCGCCCCGATCGTCAGCACCGGATTGAGCGTCGCCGCCGGATCCTGGAAGACCATGGCGATGCGCTTCCCACGCAGCGCACGCATCCGATCCGGCGCCAGGCCCACCAGTTCCTGCCCGTCGAAGCGGATCGAGCCGGAGACGATGCGGCCCGGCGGGTCCACCAGCCCGATCAGCGAGAATCCCGTCACGGATTTCCCCGATCCCGATTCGCCCACCAGCCCCAGGATCTCGCCGCGTTCCAGCGTGAAGGAGACGCCCTCCACCGCCTTCACCACGCCGGCGCGCGTGAGGAAATGCGTGCGGAGCTGAGCGACTTCGAGGAGCGCACTCATCGCCGCAATCTCGGGTTGAACTGGTCACGCAGCTGATCGCCGACCACGTTGATGGCGACGATCAGCACGATCAGCGCGATGCCTGGATAGACCGAGATCCAGGTCCGTCCGCTCATCATGTATTGGAAGCCATTGGCGATCAGCATGCCCAGGGAAGGTTCGGTGG
The DNA here is from genome assembly GCF_003173615.1 of Falsiroseomonas bella. GTDB lineage: Bacteria > Pseudomonadota > Alphaproteobacteria > Acetobacterales > Acetobacteraceae > Falsiroseomonas > Falsiroseomonas bella. The sequence goes on from NZ_QGNA01000005.1 coordinate 39,775, forward strand.
GCGGCAATCCGAGGCCGAGGAACGAAAGAGTCGCCTCCAGCGCGATGGCGTTCGCCACCTGCACCGTGCCGACCACGATCAGCGGCGGCAGGCAGTTCGGCAGGATGTGGCGGAACACCACGCGGCGGCCGGGCAGCGGCGTGGCGCGCGCGGCCTCCACATAGTCCTTCTGCCGCTCCGCCGTCGCCGCGCCATAGGCCGTGCGGGCGAAATAGGCGTATTGCGCCGTGACAAGCGCGATGATCAGCGGCACCCGGCCCTGCCCGAGCACCGCCACCAGCACCAGCGCCAGAAGGATCGCGGGGAAGGAGAGCTGCAGGTCCACCAGGCGCATGATCCCCGCCTCGACCTTGCCGCCGGCATGCGCGGCCAGCACGCCGAGCAGCGTGCCGATGGTCAGCGCGACCGCGCCCGCCGCGATGCCCATCTGCAGCGAGATGCGCAGCCCGTAGAGGATGGCGGAGAACAGGTCCCTGCCCTGCGCATCCGTCCCGAGCCAGTGCACATAGCCATCCGAGCCGACGAAGCCGGGCGGACGCCTTGCGTTCGCCAGTTCGAGATTCGCCAGGTCGTAGGGGTCCTGCGGCGCAATCCAGGGCGCGAACAGCGCCGCCGCGACGATGATCGCCACCACGGCCAGCGCGACGACGGCGATCCAGTTCTCGCGGTACTCCTGCCAGAAGGCCGAGAGGGCCGGGCTCATGCCGCGCGTCCTCCTCGCCGGAGTCGCGGATCGAGCAGCGCGTAGGTCAGGTCCACGACCAAGTTTATCGTCACGAACAGGAAGGCCACCAGCACCAGGTAGCCGACCATCACCGGCCGATCGAGCGAGGTGATCGAATCGATGATCAGCTTGCCCACGCCCGGCCAGGAAAAGATCGTCTCCGTCACCACGGCGAACGCGAGCGTGGAGCCGAATTCCAGCCCGAACACCGTGACCAGCGGAATCGAGATCAGCCGCAGGACGTGCCGGCGCAGGATGGTGAGTTCCGAAAGCCCCGCCGCGCGGGCGAACTTCACCGTGTCCGACAGCATCACCTCCCGCGTGCCGGCGCGGGAGAGGCGGATCATCATCGCCAGCTTGAACAGGCTGAGGTTCAGCGCCGGCAGCAGCAGGAATTGCAGCCCTTCCCAGGTCAGGAACGACCAGCCGACACCCAGCACCTCCACCGTCGGCCCGCGGTCGCCGGCGGGCAGCCAATCGAGGTTCACCGCGAAGGTCAGGATCAGGATCAGCCCGATCCAGAAGGTCGGCACGGAAAAACCCAGCACGGAAAACGCCATGATCCCGCGCGACAGCGGGCTTTCCGGCCGGTATCCGGCATAGACGCCAAGCGGGATGCCGATGAAGGCGCCGATCAGCACCGAGGCCAGCGCCAGTTCGAGCGTCGCGGGCAGCCGGCTGAAAACCAGGTCCGTCACCGGGATGTTCAGCACGAAAGAGGTTCCGAGGTCGCCCCGCAGCAACCGCCCGAGGAAGGCCAGGTACTGCTGCCATAGCGGCAGGTCCAGGCCGTAGTGGCGGATCGCCGCCTCGCGGATGTCCTGCGTGGCATCGGGCGAGATCAGCACGTCGATCGGGTTGCCGATGGCGTAGACGCCGACGAAGACCAGCGCCGACATCGCCAGCATGACGAGGGCGGCCTGGAGCAGGCGCTGGATGATGTAGCCGAGCATTGGCCCGAGTATCGGGGCATGGACAGCGGGCGCAAGCCATACCTAGCATGGGGATGACGGAAAGCCCTCGGGAGAACGGAACCATGCGCCGACACTTGCTCGCCTTCGCCGCAGCCTCTGCCCTGATCGGAGGCGGCGCCGCGGCCCAGAACCTGACCATGGGCGTCATCGCCGGGCCGGAGAGCATGGACCCGCACTACACCGCCACCGGGACCCACTCCGAGGCGCTGAAGCATGTCTTCGACACGCTGACCCATTCGGGCGACCGGCTGCAGATCGAGCCCGGGCTGGCGGAATCCTGGCGAATCGTGAACCCCACCACCTGGGAGTTCAGGCTGCGCCGCGGGGTGAAGTTCCATGACGGCTCCGACATGACGGCGGAGGACGTGGCGAGCTCCATCCGCCGGATGCAGACGCTCTCCGGTCCCAACCCGACCAGCATCTATGTTCGCCGCGTGCGCGAGACGCGGATCGTGGATCCCCACACCATCCAGGTCGTCACCGACGGCCCTGCACCCACGCTGCCCAACGACTTCATCCGCCTTTTCGTCACCTCGACGCGGGCCACAGCCGGCCTGACGCCGGAGAACTCCAACGAGGCCTTCAACAGCGGCCGGGTCACCATCGGCACCGGCCCATACCGCTACGTCTCCTGGACGCCGCGCGAGCAGTTCACGGTGGAGCGCAACGACGCCTACTGGGGCGACCGCCCGCATTGGGGCCGCGTGGTCCGGCGCGAGCTGTCCAACCCTGCCGCGCGCGTGGCGCAGCTGCGCACCGGCCAGGTGGACATGATCGTCCGCGTGCCGGCCGCGGATGTGCAGACGCTGGAGCGCGACCGCAACATCTCCGTGGTGAAGGCCGAGACAGTCTATGTGTTCAACCTGGCACTCGACCAACGGGAGAACACGCCGCAGGTCACGGCACGCGACGGATCGCGCCTGGCGGCGAACCCCTATCGCGACCCGCGCGTGCGTGAGGCGATCGACCTCGCCATCGACCGCCGCGCACTGGCCGAGGTGGCGATGGAAGGCCTCGGCACGCCGCAGAGCCAGATGGTGACGCCCGGCATCTTCGGCTACAATCCGAATATCCAGATCCCCACGCCGAACGTGGCGCGCGCCCGCCAGCTTCTGGCCGAGGCCGGCTATCCGAACGGCTTCCGCATGGTGCTGAACTTCAGCAACAACCGCCTGCCCGGCGATGCCGGCGTCGGCACGGGAATCACCCAGATGCTGGCGCGCATCGGGCTGGAGGTGCAGGCGGCCGGCCAGCCCGCCGCGGTGATCTTCCCCGCCCGCGCGCGCGGCGAGCTCTCCAACATCATGGCCGGGTGGGGCACGCTGACCGGCGAGGCGAACTACTACTACGCCGCCAACGCCCACACGAACGACCGGGAGAAGCGGCTCGGCGCGTTCAACTGGACCGGCTACTCCAACCCTGAGCTGGACGCCCTCATCCAGGCCGCGAATGTCGAGCTGGACGACAAGAAGCGCGAGGAGCTGCTGCAGCGGATCGGCGCGATCTACACCTCCGAGCGGATCGCGATCCCGATCGCGGCCGTGGGCTCCGCCTGGGCGATGCGGCGCGACCGCGTGAGCCTGCGCGTCGGCCGCAGCGACGAGGAGACCTATGCGTGGGACGTGCTGCCGGCCTCCCGATGAGCGCGGCATCGATGGTGCGCGAGACTGATCCGGGCAGCATGCCCTGATGCGGATCGCGGACGCGAACTGGCGCGACATCGAGGACTACCTCGCGCGTGACGACCGCTGCGTGCTGCCCTTCGGCAGCACGGAGCAGCATGCCGGCCTCTCGCTCTGCGTGGACGCGATCCTGGCGGAGCGGGTGGCGGTCGAGGCGGCGGAGCCGCTGGGCGTGCCGGTCTATCCGGCGATGCCCTTCGGCCTCGCGCCCTACTTTGCTTCCTTCCCCGGCAGCGTCTCGCTGCGGGTGGAGACGCTGCTCGCCGTGGCGCGGGACCTGATCGAGAGTGCCGCGGGCTCGGGCTTCCGGCGCATCCTCATCGTCAACGGGCATGGCGGCAATGCGCCGGTCGGCGCGCTGGCGCTGCAGATGATGACCGAGCGGCCGGAACTCTCGATCAAGTTCCACAACTGGTACAACGCGCCGCGTACCTGGGCCGCGGCCATGGCGGCCGATGCCTCGGCCAGCCACGGGAACTGGTTCGAGAATTTTCCCTGGACGCGGCTGGCCCATGCGCCGGCTCCGGACGGCCGCAAGCCGCAGGTCAACACGGCGCTGATGAAGGCCTCGCCCCCCGTGAAGGTGCGGGAGATGCTGCAGGACGGCTCCTTCGGCGGGCCGTGGCAGCTGCCGGATGTTGTGACACAGGCGATCTGGGACACCGGCGTCGCCGAGACTCGCGAAGCGCTGGAGGGCCCATGGCCGACCCGATAGTCATCTGGGGCGCTGGCGCCATTGGCGGCACGCTCGGCGCCTACTGGGCGCGTGCGGGCCATGACGTGCTGCTGGTGGACACGGTGAAGGAGCATGTCGAGGCCTGCCGCACCAAGGGCCTCACCATCTTCGGTCCCATCGAGGAATTCACGGTGGTCATCCCCGCCGTGACGCCGGAGGAGTTGACCGGCACCTATTCGCGCATCGTGCTGGCGGTGAAGGCGCAGGCGACGAAGGTCGCGCTGCCCATGCTGGCACCGCATCTGAAGCCGGACGGCTTCGTCTTCTCGGCGCAGAACGGGCTGAACGAGATCGAGATCGCGGAAGCCGTGGGCGCCGAGCGCACTATGGGGTGCTTCGTGAATTTCAGCGCCGACTGGCATGAGCCCGGCCGCATCCTGTTCGGCGGGCGCAGCGCCGTGGTGGTGGGCGAGATCGACGGCTCGATCCGCGACCGCACGCGCGCGATGCACGAGCTCTGCAGGATCTTCGAGCCGGATGCGATCCTGACGGAGGACATCTGGGGCTATCTCTGGGGCAAGATGTCCTATGGCGCCATGCTGTTCGCGACCGCGCTGAACCACGATTCGATGACCGCCAACTTCGCCGATCCCGCCCGCTTCCCGGCCTGGCTGGCGCTCGGGCGGGAGGTGGTGGCGGTCGCGCTCGCCCGCGGCGTCACGCCCCGCGGCTTCGGGCAATACGATCCGATGGCCTTCGCGCCCGGCCGCGACGTGGCGGAGGCGCATCGCGCCGTGGACTGGCTGCGCGACTTCAACGCGCCGAACGCCAAGACCCATTCCGGCATCTGGCGCGACCTCGCGGTACGCAAGCGCAAGACCGAGGCCGGCGCACAACTCAACGTCGTGCCGAAGCTCGCCGCCGAGCTCGGTATCCCCACGCCCGCACTGAACGCGGTCGGGCGGCTGATCGCCGACATCGAGGAAGGCCGGCGCGAGCAGTCGGCCGAGACCTTCGGGGAACTGATGAAGGCGATCTCTTGACCGACCCCGTCATCGCGCGGCTGCTGCAGGACCGCGCCGGCTTCGTCGCGCGGCTCGCGGAACTCGTCGCCTGCCGCTCCGTCTCCACCGATCCCGCCTATGCCGAGGGCATGGCGGCGGCGCGCGCCTGGTGGTGCCGGCGCCTTGCCGCGATGGGCTTCCGCGATGTCGGCGAGATCGCCGCGGGCGGGCACCCCGCGGTCACGGCGCGTTGGCACGGCGCGGGGCCGGATGCACCGACGCTGCTGGTCTACGGCCACTACGATGTGCAGCCCCCCGATCCGGTGGAGGCCTGGGCCTCGCCCCCCTTCGACCTCACCGCGCGCAACGGCCGCCTGCATGCGCGCGGCGTGTCCGACGACAAGGGGCCGTCGCTGCTCGCGCTCGAAGCGGTGGGCGCCTATCTCGCCGTGGAAGGGCAGCTGCCGGTGAATGTCACCGTGCTGCTGGAAGGCGAGGAGGAGATCGGCTCCCGCACCCTCGCCACGATGCTGCAAGGCAACCGCGACCGCTTCGCCGCCGATGCGGCGCTCTCCGCCGACGGCGCCCGCTGGCGCGCCGACCTGCCGACGATGACCATCGGCACGCGGGGCAACATGGCGACGGAGATCACGCTCCGCACCGCCGCGAAGGACCTGCATTCCGGCCGCTATGGCGGCGTCGCCCCGAACGCGCTGCATGCGATGGCGCGGCTGCTCGCGACGCTGCACGACGCGGAGGGCAACATCCTGGTCGCCGGCTTCGGGGAGGGTGCCGCGCTGGTGACGGAGGCCGACCGCGCCGCGCTCGCTGCGATCCCCTACGACGTCGCCGCGCATGACGCTTCCATCGGCATCGCGCCGAGCGGGCGCAGCAACGCCGAGTTCCTCGAACGGCTCTGGCTGCGCCCGACGCTCGACGTGAACGGGCTGTGGGGAGGCTATACCGGCGCGGGCGGCAAGACCGTGATCCCCGCCGAGGCGCACGCCAAGCTCTCGATGCGCCTGGTGCCAGGCCAGGTGCCGGCGAAGGTCGCCGCCGCGCTCGCGGTGCATCTGCGGGCGCATTGCCCGAAGGGCGCGACGCTGGACATCGCGCCGACCCGCGACGGCACGGTCGCGACGCTGCTGGAAGGCGACCATCCGCTGCTGGTAGCAGCGGAGGGCGCCCTAGAAGCGACCACCGGCCGCACGCCGCTCCGCGTGCGCATGGGCGCGACGCTACCGCTGACCGACATCGTGCAGCGGGTGCTCGGCATCGGCACGGTGATGTTCAGCTTCGCCACCGCGGACGAGGATTTCCACGCGCCGAACGAGAACTGGCGGGAGACCGCGATCGAGGAGGGCTTCGCCGCCTGGGTCGCGCTGCTGCGCGGGCTGGAGGGGAAATCCCGCGCGGACTTCGCCGCGTTCCGGCGGGAATAGGCGGCGCCTACTCCCCTTCCACCCGCGAGCGCACCACGGTCACGCTGCACGGCGCCTCGGCTGCGACCTCGGCCGAGACGCTGCCCAGCACGCGTCGCTTCAGCGACTGCGCGCGCGCGCCCATCACGATGTGGTCCACCCGGTTCGCCCGCGCATGATCCAGGATCGCCGCGGCCGGGTTCACCGCCTCCAGCACATGGAAGGTCGCGCGGCCTTCCGGCAGGCCAAGCGGCGCCGCCCAGTGCTTCAACTCCACCAGGCGCTGCAGATGCTTGTTGTTGCCCTGCTCGTCCAGCGTCATATCGAGCGCAATACGGTTCTGCCGCAGCACGTTGAGGCAGGCGAGCCGCGCCTCCGGCAGGGTCGCGAGGATGCGCCCCACGGTGCCGCGCAGCGCCGCCTGCAGCGCCGCATCCGGCTCGGAGAGGTCCACCGCCGCGATGACGATGGGCGCGGCCGCGCCGGCATCTTCCATCTCCGCACGCGTGCGCGCGAAGCGCGGCTGGTGGTCCGGGTGGAACCGGCGCTGGATGGTGCGCGCCCAGCCGTCGCGCCGCTCCTTCCGCGCCCGCGCCGTCAGCGCCACCTGTCCGGGATGGCGCAGGTCGAAGGCGAGTTGCGCGGCGGTCGGGTGGCGACGCTCCGGCTGCACTTCCAGGCAGCGCAGGATCACTTCCTGCAGCCAGTCGGGACAATCCTTGCGCAGCCGCCTCGGCGGCTGCGGATCGCGCCAGATCCGGCGCTTCAGGCCGCTCAGCCGCTGCGGATCGCCGAAGGGCCGCTCGCCCGTCGTGAAGAAATACAGCATGGCGCCAAGCGCGAAGAGGTCGCTGCGCGGTTCGCTGCGGATGCCCATCACCTGTTCCGGCGCCATGTAGGGCGCGGTGCCATAGGGCAGCCGGAACTCCTCCTCCATCAGGTCGGGCAGCAGCGCGTGGCGCGAGAGGCCGAAATCCACCAGCACCGCCTCGCCGCCCGGCCGCGTCAGGATGTTGGAGGGCTTCACGTCCAGATGGACCACATGCTGCCGGTGCAGCGAATCCAGCGCATCGGCCACCTTCGCGCCGATCTCCGCGATGCGCTCGATGGGCAGCGGCAGCGCCTCGATCAGCGGCAGCAGGCTGGGGCCGGCGATGCGCTCCATCGCCAGGTAGGGCTGCCGGTCGAAGCCGCCGGCGCCGGCGAAGCGCGGCACATGCGGGCCGGTGAGACGGGGCAGGATCATCTGCTCCATCTCGAAGGAGACGATCGCCGCCGGGTCCTCGCCTTCCGCCAGGCGCGGCACCTTCACCAGCAGGGGGAAGTCGTGCGCGGGATGCGTCGCCTCGAACAGCGCCGCCATGCCGCCGACATGCAGCCGCGCGCCGATGCGGAAGCCGTCGAGCTCCTGGCCTTCCTGCAGCATCTGCACCGCCATGCTCAGCGCCCCCGCGCCAGCCGCGCCGCCAGCCCTTCGGGCAGGCCCGCCGCGCGGATCTTTCGTGCCGCACCCTCGATGTCGTACGGCACGCGGAGGGTCGTGAGCTCGTTCGCCTCGGTGTCGAGCAGCGCATAGGCCGCGGCCGGGTTGCCGTCGCGCGGCTGGCCCACGGCGCCGACCACGGCCAGCCAGCGGCGCGGCCGCGTCAGCGGCACCGCGACCTCCGCCATCGGCCGATGCGCCGCGATCTTCGCCGTGGCGGTCAGCCCGTAGAGCGCCGGCACATGCACATGCCCGCAGAGCACGACGCGCGCGCGCACCGCCTCCAGCGCGGCGCGCGCATCCTCCGCGTCGCGCGTGTAGCGCCAGCGCGTCGGATGCTGGGCGTCGGCATGCACATAGAGCCGATCCTCCTCCTCAACCTCCATCGGCAGCGTGTCGAGGAAGCGCTTCGCCGCATCGTCCAGCACTGCGCGCGTCCAGGCGGCGGCCGCGCCGGCGTCGGACGTCATGCCGCCGCGATCCTCCACCGCCGCCTCGTCATGGTTGCCCTTGATGACGACCGCCCCGGCCTCGGCCAGTTCGCGCGTGCGCTGCACCGCCCAGACGGGATCCGCGCCGTAGCCCACTATGTCGCCCAGCAGCACCAGCCGCTGCGCGCCGCGGCGCGCCGCATCCGCCAGGCAGGCCTCGAAGGCCTCGCGGTTCGCGTGGATGTCGGAGAGGATCGCGACCCGCATCGCTCACCGTGCGCCGGGATAGGGGCCGAGCTCTGCCGCGAAGCGCCGCGCGCAATCCAGGCCGAAGGGCGTCGGCGCCAGCGCCGGCGGGCGCTCGATCACCTCGGGCAGGCCCATGCGCCAGCCCGTCATGCGCTTGCCGTAGCAGAGGAAGACCGCAACGCCCTGCATTGCGAAGGCGATCATCGGCGCGATGCGGCGATACTCGGCATCCGCGCCCGCGACATCGCCGCCGGCGAACAGGTCGTAGACCCGCGCCTGCACATCCGCGCATTCGGGCGCGGGGATCATGCCCGCGCAGCCCGCGCGCAGGCAGTCCGGCAGCTCGAGCCCGGCGCGGCCGTTGAACACCGTCAGCGCGCCGCCCGTCGCCTCGATCAGGCGCTGCACATCCACCGCGCTGTCCTCGGCCTTGATCAGCTTCACATTGGCATGGTTGCGCGCCAGCGCGGCGATGCCCGCGGTGGAGAGGCCGACGCCGATATAGGCCGCGGCATTCTGGATGCCGAGCGGGATGGCGCTGTGCCGGCCCACCAGCTCCGCGACGCGCCCGTACCACGCCACGTATTCCGCTTCCGGCAGGCCGCGTACCGGGGGCGGCTGCAGGATGATCCAGCTTGCGCCCAACGCCTCCGTGTCCAGGACGAACTGCGCCGCGTCCTCCGCCGTCGCCTCGGCGACGGTCACCGCGAGCGGCACGCGCCCGTTGATCTCCTCCGCGCTCCAGCGCACCACGTCGCGCTTCTCCGCCGGCGAGAGCTTGTTCACTTCCGTCGCGAGGCCCAGCACCGCCAGGCCATGCGCGCCGCCGGCCAGGCAGCAGCGCACCTGCCTCCGCATCGCCGCCTCGTCCAGCCGGCCATCGGCGCCGAAGAAGGCGTAGAGGATCGGGTAGATCCCGCGGAACTCCGTGCTCATCGTGCTTCCTCCCGCAGGGCGGCGATCGCTTCGTCCACCAGCGCATCCGGCGTCGCCGCGACGTCGAGCGTGATCACGCCTTCATCCGGCGTCGGCGTTTCGAGCGTCGCGAACTGGCTCGGCACCAGGCTCGCCGGCATGAAGTGTCCCTGCCGCGCCGCCTGCCGCGCGGCGACCAGCGCGACGTCGCCATGCAGGTGGACGAAGCGCAGGCCGGGCGCCGCGGCGCGCAGCCGGTCGCGATAGGCGCGCTTCAGTGCGGAGCAGGTCACGACGCAGCCGGTCCCGCAATGCGCCGCCAGATGCGCGCCGATGGCATCCAGCCAGGGCCAGCGGTCGTCGTCGGTCAGCGGCTGTCCCGCGCTCATCTTCGCGATGTTGGCGGGCGGATGGAACTCGTCGGCGTCGCGGAACAGCACGCCCAGGCGCTCCGCCAGCTTCGTGCCGACCGTGCTCTTGCCCGCGCCGGTGACGCCCATCACGACGACCAGCGCGCTCATTTCGGTTCGAGATGCCCACCGAAGGCATTCCGCATGGCGCTCAGCGCGCGGTCCGCGAAGGGTCCGTCCTGGCGGGAGCGGAAGCGCGCATAGAGCGCCGCCGAGAGCACCGGCGCCGGCACCGCGCTCTCGATCGCCGCCTGCACGGCCCAGCGCCCCTCGCCGGAATCGCCGACGCGGCCGGTGAAGCCCGAAAGCTCCCCGTCATGCGCCAGTGCCTGCGCCGTCAGGTCGAGCAGCCAGGACGCCACGACGGAACCACGCCGCCAGGCTTCCGTGATGTCCGGCACCGGAAGCTGCGCGTCATGCGCATGCAACAGTTCCAGCCCCTCCGCCATGGCCTGCATCATCCCGTATTCGATGGCGTTGTGGACCATCTTGGTGAAGTGCCCGGCGCCGTTCGGCCCGCAATGCACATAGCCCTGCGGCGGTCGCGGATCCGCGCCGGCATCGCGGCCCGGAGTGGGCGATGCAGCGATCTCGCCCGGCGCCAGCGCACGGAAGATCGGATCGAGCCGCGCCACGGCTTCCGCCGGCCCGCCGATCATCAGGCAGTAGCCGCGCGCCAGCCCCCACACGCCGCCTGATGTGCCGATGTCGAGGAAGTCCACGCCTTTTCCGCGCAGCATCGCGCCGCGGCGCTCCGCGTCCTTCCACATCCCATTGCCGCCATCGATCGCGACATCGCCCGGCGAGAGCAGCGTCGCGAGTTCCGCCAGCGCGCCTTCGGTCGCGTCGCCCGCGGGCAGCATCACCCAGACGGCGCGCGGCGGGGCGAGGCGCTTCACCAAGTCGGCCACGTCGGTCGCCGCCTCCGCCCCCTCCGCCGCCAGCGCGGCGACGGCCGCGGGATCGCGGTCCCACACCACGGCGCCGATCCCCGCCTTCGCCAGCCGCCGCACTAGATTGGCGCCCATCCGGCCGAGGCCGATCATCCCGAGGCGCATGCTTCCTCCCAAGGTCGCCGATCTGGCCTGGAGAGTGCGGGCGCCCGCGCCTCAGGACAAGGCGCTGTCCGGAACCTTGGCCTTCACCGGAATCTTCAGGTAGCGCACGCCATTCGCCTCCGCCGCCGGGAAGCGGCCGGCGCGGATGTTCACCTGGATCGAGGGCAACAGCAGCGTCGGCGCGGAGAGCTTCGCATCCCGCTGCGTGCGGAAGGTCACGAACTCCTCCTCGGTCTTGCCATCCTTCACATGCGGGTTCTGCGCGCGCTGCTCGGCCACCGTGCTCTGCCAGGCGAAGGCATCCCGCCCCGGCGCCTTGTAGTCGTGGCACATCCACAGCCGCGTTTCCGGCGGCAGCGACAGCAGGCGGCGGATCGAGCGGTACAGCGTGCGCGCGTCGCCACCCGGGAAATCCGCCCGCGCCGTGCCGTAGTCATGCATGAAGATCGTGTCGCCGACGAAGACGTCGGAGACACCGTCGGGCTCCGATTGCGGCGGCAGGATGCGGTACGCGACGCAGGCTGGCGTGTGTCCCGGCAGGTGCATGACTTCCACGTCCAGGCTGCCGATCCGAAAACGCTCGCCGTCGCGGAACAGGTGGTCGAAGTCGCCGCCCTCGGGCACTACGTCCTGCAGGTTGAAGACCGGGCGGAAGATGGTCTGCACCTGCTTCACGCCCTCCCCGATCCCGATGCGCGCACCGGTCTCGCGCTTGATCCAGGGCGAGGCGGTCAGGTGGTCCGCATGGACATGCGTCTCCAGCACCCAGTCGACCGTCACGCCTTCCTCGCGCGCCGCGTCGAGCAGCGTCTTGGCGGATTTCAGGTCGGCCTCGCCGCTGCGGTTGTCCCAGTCCAGCACGGGATCGATCACCGCGCCGCGCTTCGTCGCAGGATCCCAGACCAGGTAGCTGACCGTGTTGGTCGGCTCGTCGAAGAAAGCCCGGATCGCCGGGCCGGTATCCGCTGCCATGCCATCCTCCCCGCAAGGCTTCGGGGAGGCTATCGTACTCCTGCCCGATCGGGTCACCCTTTGTTGCGCAAGGCCATAAGCACCCGCTCCGGCGTGGCGGGCAGATCCAGCGCCGGGGTGCCGATCGCGTCCTTCAGCGCATTCCACACGCTGGTCGCCAGCAGCAATGGCGGCTCTCCCACCGCCTTCGACCGGAAAATGGTGTCCACCCGCGCCGGCGCGCTTTCCAGCAGCCGCGTGCGGAACACCGGCGGCACGTCCCGCGATCCGGGTATCTTGTACGTTGATGGCCCAACCGTGCGCAGGCGCCCTTGTGCGTCCCACCACAGCTCCTCGCAGGTCAGCCAGCCCATGCCCTGCACGAAGGCGCCCTCGATCTGGCCGAGATCCACCGCCGGGTTGAGGCTGCGCCCGCAATCCTGCAGCAGGTCGGCGCGCAGGCACCGATGCTCGCCGGTCAGCGTGTCCACCACCACCTCCGCCACCGCCGCACCGTAGGAGAAGTAGAAGAAGGGATTTCCCTTCATCGCCTTCGGGTCCCAGTGAATGTCCGGCGTGCGGTAGAAACCCGTCGCGGAGAGGCTGACGCGCTCGATGAAGCAGAGCTTCGCGAGTTCCCCGAAATCCAGCCACCGGTTCGCCCCGGCGCGCTCGGCCCAAGCGCGGTTATCGGCGAAGACCACCGCTTCCGGCGCGATGCCCCATTTCGCCGCCGCGACCTCCGCCATACGGCCGCGGATCGCGACGGCGGCGTTGTGCGCCGCCCAGCCATTCAGGTCCGATCCGGTGGAGGCCGCGGTCGGCGCGGTGTTCGGCACCTCCGCCGTGCTCGTCGCGGTGATGGCGACGCGGTCGAGATCGACGCCGAAGGCCTCGGCCACGATCTGCGCCACCTTCACGAACAGCCCCTGCCCCATCTCCGTGCCGCCATGGTTCAGGCGGATGGAGCCGTCGGAATACACATGCACCAGCGCGCCCGCCTGGTTCAGGTGGCGGATGCCGAAGGAGATGCCGAAGCACAGCACCATGCTGCCAAGGCCGCGGCGCAGCGTGGGATGCGATGCGTTGAAGGCCGCGATTTCCGCGCGGCGACGGTCCCATTCGGAGTCCGCCTTGGCTTCCGCCCAGACGCGCGCGATGAGGTCGCCTTCCACGCGCTGGCCATAAGGCAGCTCGTCGCTGTTCCCGCCGACGCCCAGGAAATTGCGCGCGCGCACCTCTTCCGGCGTGCGCCCCAGCGCCGCGGCGACGCGATGAACGACATCCTCCATCAGCAGCGCGCCCTGCGGTCCGCCGAAGCCGCGGAAGGCGGTGTTGGACACCGTGTTCGTCTTCACCGCGCGCGCGGTGATCGCCAGCGCCGGCACGTCGCAGCAATTCACCGCATGCGTCACCGCCCGGAAGACCACGCCGCCCGACATGTCGAGGCTCCAGCCGCCATCGGCAGCCAGCAGCGCCTCGAGACCCATGATGCGGCCGGTGTCGTCGAAGCCCGCGGTCCAGCGATACAGGAAGGGGTGACGCTTGCCGGTAGCGATCATGTCGGCGCGGCGCGGCAAGCGCAGCTTCACCGGCTTCCCCGTGACGCGCGCCCCGATCGCCGCCGCGGCGGCCACCCAGCTTGCGTTGCTCTCCTTGCCGCCGAAGCCGCCGCCCATGCGCCGGCAGGTCGCCGTCACCTGGTTGTAGCCGCAGCCCAGCACGCGGGCGACGATGTGCTGCACTTCCGAGGGATGCTGCGTCGAGGAGACCACGGCCATGTCGCCGCCCTCGCCCGGCGTCGCCAGCGCCACCTGGCCTTCCAGGTAGAAATGCTCCTGCCCGCCGGCGCGGAATTCCGCCGAGAGCCTGCGCGGCGCCGCTGCGATGGCGGCGGCGGCATCGCAGCGTCGGATCACCTGCGGCGGCACCACATCCTGCCCGAGTTCGAGCGCCCGCTCGATGGTCAGCACCGGCTCCAGCGCCGCGATCTCCGCCTGCACGGCCTGCGCCGCGCGCAGCGCCTGGTCGCGCGTGGCGGCGACGACCATCGCCAGCGGCATGCCGGCGAATTCCACCACCGGATCGGCGAAGAGTTTTTCCTTCTGTGTCGCCGGGCCGATGTCGTTCTCGCCGGGCACGTCGGCCGCGGCGATGATCGCCACCACGCCCGGCATGGCGCGCGCGGCCTCGTTGCGCAGCGCGGTCAGCGTGCCATGCGGCACCGCGGAAAGCACCAGCGCCGCATGCAGCGTGCCCAGCGCCTCCGGAATGTCGTCGGCGTAGCGCGCCTCGCCGGTGGTGTGCTTCAGCGCGCTGTCATGGCGCAGCGCGGCGCCGACGGATTTCGTCGCGATCCCGTCCATCACGCGATCTCCAGCGCGGTGACGTCATGCACCAGGTCGGGCCGCGTCGCGCGCAGATGCAGCCGCCGCAGAAGCCCCTGCGCCACCGCGAGGCGATAGGCCGCGCTGCCGCGCCAGTCCGACAGCGGCGCGATGTCGCGCGCCAGCGCCTCGGCCGCCGCCTCCACCGCCGCCGCGTCGAAGGCATTGCCGCGCAACGCCGCCTCCGCGCCCGCCGCACGGATCACCGTCGCGCCGACACCCCCGAAGGCCAGCCGCGCCTCCGCGACCACGCCGCCCTCGACGCGCACCAGCATCGCCGCGCCGACCGTCGCGATATCCTGGTCGTGCCGCTTGCTGATTTTCTCGCACGCCAGCAGCGCCTCCGCGGGCGGGCGGGGGATGAACACGCGCAGGATCACCTCATCCGCCGCCAGCGCGTTGCTGCGATAGCCAGTGAGGAACTCCGCCACCGGCATCCTCCGCTCGCCGCGCAGCGACGCCAGCGTCACCGTCGCGCCCAGCGCCACCAGCGGCGGCAGCGCATCCCCGATCGGCGAGGCAGTGCCGAGATTGCCGCCCAGCGTCCCGAGCCCCCGGATCTGCCGCGACCCCAGCCGCGCGAGCAGCGACGCCAGCGGCCCGAATCCCGCCTCCGCCCGGCAGAGATCAAGCAGCCGCGCATAGGACACCGCTGCGCCGAGCCTCAGCCCCTCCGCCGAAGCCTCCACTACGTGCAGATCGGGCACGTTCAGCAGGCAGACTACCGCCGCCGGCACCTCCCGATGGTCGGAGACGCGCAGGCCGAGATCGGTGCCGCCCGCCAGCAGCCAGGCCTCGGGGTGCGCCTTACGCAGGTCCAGCAGTTCCGGCAGCGTCGCGGGCGCCCAGAACACCTGCCCCGGCGCCTCGAAGCGCGCCGACGCCACCGGCTGCATCACCGGCCCCCCGCCGCGATCGTCCGAAACGCCCGAGAAAACCTCGACGATGGGACGGTAGCCGGTGCAGCGACAGAGATTGCCGGCCAGCGCCTCATGCACATCCCCGCCGATGCGGGCATGCGCCCAGGCGGACATGACGATGCCCGGCGTGCAGAAGCCGCATTGCGTGCCGTCGCTCTCGGCCATCGCCACCTGGATCGGATGCGGCGCGCCATCCGGTGCGCGCAGCCCCTCCACCGTGCGCACCGCCCGCCCATGCACCTGTCCGAGCAGCGTCAGGCAGGCATTGATCGGCGTGCGCGCGCCATCCGCGCCCTCCAGCACCACCGTGCAGGCGCCGCAATCGCCCTCCGCGCAGCCTTCCTTGGTCCCGGTCAGCCCCGCCGCCCCGCGCAGCCAGTCCAGCAGCGAGGTCGTCGGCGAGGTTCCGGGCGGCAGCGTCTGCATCCGGCCGTTCAGCGTGAAGGCGATGGGCGTCGCGGTCATGACGCGGAGTTAAGCAAAGCGCGCGCCGCGGTCGAGGGGGCCGGATCGCCGGCCACGCCGTGCAGCCGGCCGGATCTGTTCCGTTGCACCAGGCCCGGCCGGGCGTAATCATCTTCCGCTGGAAGCCGCCCCGAGGATCGCCCCGTGTCCATTTTCCGCGTCCTGCCTGCCCTTGGCCTCTCGCTCCTCTGCGCCGCCTGCGCGACCGAGCCTGTGACCTTCGTCGCGCCACCGCACGAGGCTGCCGCCGCGATGGCGACCAGTGCGGTGGCCATCGTGCCCGGCGGCCAGGCTGTCAGCGGCAACAGGATCCGCACGGGCGTCTGGGTGCTCCGCCAGGACGGCTCGGTCGTCTACTGCTCGATCCAGATCGACGTGGGCGATCACCTCACGCAGACCAAATGCGCCGCGCCCGTCCGTCCCTGACAGCGCGCGGCACGGGCAGTCAGTCTCCGCCCTCGCCCAGCAACCGCTCCGCCAGCGCGGCGAGGCCCCGTAGCGGCACCGGCAGCCAGGCCGGGCGGTTCGCCGCCTCATAGGCGATCTCGTAGGCCGCCTTCTCCATGACGAAGAGATCGAGCAGCGCCGCTTCGCCCGCCGGCGGCGCGCCCGTCTCGGCTTCCCAGGTCGCGCGGTAGGCAGCAAGGAAGGCGGCACCGGCGGCATCGCGCCAGTGCCCGATCAGCTCCGTCCGCCGACCGGTCGGCGCCGCGGTGGCCGCGCCACTCTCCTCCGTCGCGGCGGCGACGGCAGCGGCGTAGTCCAGGCTGCGCAGCAGCCCCGCCACGTCCCGCCAGGCGCTGCCCTTGGCGCGGCGCGCCGCCAGCGGGCGCGCCGGCTCGCCCTCGAAATCCAGGATCACCGCATCGCTCGGCGCCACCAGCACCTGGCCGAGATGGAAATCGCCATGCACCCGCGTCGCCAGCAGGCCCGCCGCGGCCGGCGCCGCCGCGCGGATGGCGGAGATCAAGGCGCCGCGATGCTCCAGCAGCCGCGCCGCCAGCACCTCCTCCTCGCCCGGCGGCACCAGGCCGGGCCGCGCCAGCAGGTCGAGCGCGTGCGAGACCTCCTCCACCACGACCTCGACCCAGTTGCCGAGCATCGCCGCATCCGCCGGCTCCGGCGCGAAATCCGGATCGGCGCTGGGCTGCGCCAGCACCAGATGCATCTGCGCCAGCCTTCGGCCGATCGCCTCGGCCAGCGGCAGGTAGCCGGCCAGCGGCTCATCCGGCTCTGCCTCGGTCAGCGCGGCCTCGTCCACGGTGCGGGCCAGCCAGTCCAGCGTCCAGGCCCAGGCATCGCCCTGGTTGCGGGCGAAGGCGTGCAGCAGCGCGAGGGTGGTCGTGGCGCCGCCCTCCGCCTCCCGCACCACCTCCCCGAGCAGCGCCGGCGTGCCGGGATAGCCGGCCTCGGTCAGGTGGCGGGCCATCTCCGCCTCGGGGTGCAGGCCCGGCTGCAGGCGGCGCAGCAGCTTCAGCACCACCGCCTCCCCCAGGATGATGGAGGTGTTGCTCTGCTCGCCGCCCAGCCGGCGCACCTCCGGCGCCTCGGGCAGGTCCATTTCCATCAGCGCGGGCATGGCGCGGAACTGCACCTGGCCCTCCGGCGTCGCCAGGCTGCGGCGCTCGCGGCAGGCGGCCAGCACGGCGCGCGCGAAGCCGTCCGTCGCGGCCGCATCGGTCACCAGCCCGACCCGCGCGCCCTGGCGCAGCCGTGCCATGGCGAGTTGCCCGGCGGGCTTCGCGCTCTCCTCCTCCGGGACCTGCGCCAGCGGCATCAGCCAGCGCGCCCCGCCGGAGCGCCCCTGCGTCTCGACCTCCGCCAGCAGCATCCGGTCGCCGCCCGCAAGCGGCACGGCGTAGCTGATCCGCGTCGTGACCGCCCCGCTCTCCTTGGCGGAGAACCAGCGCCGGCGCCGCAGCCATTCCGGCAGGATCTCGCGCTCCAGCAGCGCGGCCGCCTCGGCGCCGAGCCAGGCCGCGCCCGGCCTTGCGACCAGCGTGCGCAACTCCGGCAGCGGCTCCGGCGCCGGCACGTGCCAGGCGGGCAGCGCCGCGCCCTGCGCCAGCAGGAACCAGTGGAAGGCATAGGGCGGCAGCGTCAGCACATAGGGAACTCCCGCGACCGGCGGGAAGGGCGTGCCGCCCAGCATCTCCACCGGCACGCGGCCTGCCATGTCGGACAGATCGAGCTCCACCGCCTGCGCCGCGCGGGAGAGGTTGAACACGCAGAGAACCACTTCCCCGTCCAGCTCGCGCAGATAGGCCAGCACCTTGCGGTTGCCCGGATAGAGCAGCCGCATCCCGCCGCGCCCGAAGGCGCGCGTGCGCTTGCGCACCGCCAGCATCCGCCGCGTCCAGTTCAGCAGGGAGGACGGATCGCGCAGCTGGCTTTCGACATTCACCGCCTGGAACCCGTAGAGCGGGTCCTGGATGGGCGGCAGCACCAGCGCGGCCGGATCGCCTCGGGAAAAGCCGCCATTGCGGTCCGGCGACCACTGCATCGGCGTGCGCACCCCGTCGCGGTCGCGCAGATAGACATTGTCGCCCATGCCGATCTCGTCGCCGTAGTAGATCACCGGCGTGCCGGGCATGGAGAGCAGCAGCCCGTTCATCAGCTCGATCCGCCGCCGGTCGCGCTCCATCAGCGGCGCCAGGCGCCGGCGGATGCCGAGGTTGATCCGCGCCCTCCGGTCCGCGGCATAGACCGACCACAGCGCGTCGCGCTCGGAATCGGTCACCATCTCCAGCGTCAGCTCGTCATGGTTGCGCAGGAACACCGCCCATTGGCAGCCCTCGGGGATGTCCGGCGTCTGGCGCAGGATGTCCGTGACCGGGAAGCGGTCCTCCTGCGCCACGGCCATGTACATCCGCGGCATCAGCGGGAAGTGGAAGCACATGTGGCATTCGTCGCCGTCGCCGAAATACTGCTGCACGTCCTCCGGCCACATGTTCGCTTCCGCCAGCAGCATGCGGTTCGGGTAGCGGCGGTCGAGCTCGGCGCGGATGCGCCGCAGGATCGCGTGGGTCTCTGGCAGGTTCTCGTTCGTCGTGCCCTCGCGCTCGATCAGATAGGGCACGGCGTCCAGCCGCAGCCCGTCCACGCCCATGTCGAGCCAGAAGCGCATCACCCGCAGCACCGCGGCGATGACGCGCGGATTGTCGAAGTTCAGGTCCGGCTGGTGGCTGTAGAAGCGATGCCAATAATAGGCCTTCGCCACCGGGTCCCAGGTCCAGTTCGACGTCTCGGTGTCGCAGAAGATGATGCGCGTGCCGGAATAGCGCTTGTCGTCGTCGGACCACACGTACCAGTCGCGCTCGCGCGAGCCCGGCGGCGCGTTCCGCGCCCGCTGGAACCAGGGATGATCGCTGCTGGTGTGGTTGATGACCAGCTCGGTGATCACCTTCAGCCCGCGCGCATGCGCCTCGTCCACGAAGCGGCGGAAATCGCCCAGCCGGCCATAGTCGGGATTGACCGATGTGTAGTCGCTGATGTCGTAGCCGTCGTCCTTCAGCGGCGAGGGGTAGAAGGGCAGCAGCCAGATCGCGTCCACGCCGAGGCCCGCGACATGATCCAGCCGCGCCATGAGCCCGGCGAAGTCGCCGATCCCGTCATCGTTGGAATCCATGAAGGATTTCAGGTGCAGCTGGTAGATCACCGCGTCCCGCCACCAGAAAGCCTCCCGGGGCGAGCCGCCGCCGCGCCGCCTGCGCCGATCCTCCTGCTGCATGCGTCGAAGCCGCTCCCAACGTTGCACCCATGCTGTAGCGACTGGCGCCGCTCCCGGCCCCCCGCGCCCCGTTCACGGATGCGGGAGGTGGCGGCTTGACCCTGCCTGGGCGGCCCCGCAGCCTCGGCGCGATGCCACCGCCGGACCGATGATGCCCGATTTCCAGCCCCGCCGACCGCTCCGCGCCCTGTTCATCCACCAGAACTTCCCGGGCCAGTATGCGCACCTTGCCCCGGCCCTGGCGGAGCGCGCCGGGGTGCAGGTGGTCGGCATGGGCGAGAAGCCCGGCTACAGCGCACCGGGTGTCGCCTACATCGCCTATGGCGCGCCGCGCGGCGCCGGGGAGCACACGCATCGCTACATCCGCCCGCTGGAGGCCGCGGTGCGCCGCGGCCAGCACCTGGCCAACCGCCTGGTGCAGCTTCGGGACAAGGACGGGTTCCGGCCGGATGTGATCGTCTGCCACCCCGGCTGGGGCGAGGGGCTGTTCCTGAAGGACGTCTTCCCGCGGGCGAAGACGCTCTACTACTGGGAATTCTACTACAACGCCTTCGGCCAGGACCTCGGCTTCGACCCCGCCCAGGGCGTCTCACTGGACGACGCCGCGCGGGTGCGGGTCCTCAACGCGACGCAGCTGATCTCGCTCCAGGCCGCCGACTGGGGCGTGAGCCCGACGCGCTGGCAATGGAGCCGCTACCCCGACTGGGCGCGGCAGCGCATCACCGCCCTGCACGAAGGCGTGGACACCGCCCGCTGCGCGCCGCGGCCGGGCGCCGTCTTCCGCACGCCGGAGGGACGGGAGTTCCGCAAGGGCGACCCTGTCATCTCCTATGTCGCGCGCAACCTCGAGCCCTATCGCGGATTCCCTTCGTTCATGCAGGCGCTGGCGATCATGCAGCGCGAGAGGCCCGACCTGCAGGCCGTGCTGGTCGGCGGCAACGAGGTCTCCTACGGCCGCAGGCCCGATGGCGCCGCAAGCTGGAAGGAGAAGATCCTGGCCGAGATGGAAGGCCAGCTCGACCTCTCGCGCATCCACTTCACCGGCCGCGTGCCGCACGAAGCGCTGCACGAGCTGTTCCGCGTGACCGCGGCGCATGTCTACCTGACCTATCCCTTCGTGCTGTCCTGGTCGATGCTGGAGGCGATGGCGTGCGGCGCGCTCGTCGTCGGCTCCGACACGCCGCCGGTCGCGGAGGCCATCACGCATGGCGAGAACGGCCTGCTGGTGCCCTTCTTCGAGCCGGAGGCGATCGCGCGGAGCGTGCTCGGCGTGCTGGCCGACCCCGCCGGCCATGCGCCGCTGGCGGCCGCCGGCCGGCAGAGCATCGTGGAGCGCTACGACCTGCGCAGCGTCTGCCTGCCGCGCCAGCTGGAGCTGGTCGAGCGGCTCGCGGCGGGGCTTGAGCCGGAGGCCAGCGGCCCGATGACCGAAGGGCCGCAAGGCCCGAAGGTCTGAATCGGCCCGTTACACATACAACGCGGCCCGATGACCGAAGGGCCCCAAAGACCGCAGGTCTGAATCGGCCCGCCCCACAGACATGGCGGCGCTTCCCGGCCCTGGCGCGCCGGGTTAAGCAGCCGCCACGGTTGCGTTGCGCGAAGGGACAAAGGAACCATGCCGGACGAGGCGCCGACCCCGCTGCGGTCCGGCAATTTCCAGGCGACGCCCCTCCCGCTCCCCGGCCCGCTGCTGATCACTCTCCGCCCCTTCGCCGACGCCCGCGGCGCTTTCGCCGAAACCTACAGCCGCCGCGACTTCCGGGCGCTCGGCATCGCCGAGGAGTTCGTGCAGGACAACCAGTCGCTGTCGCGCCACGCGGGCACGGTGCGCGGCCTGCACTTCCAGGCGCCGCCGCATGCCCAGGCCAAGCTGGTGCGCGTGCTGCGCGGTCGCATCCTGGACGTCGCGGTGGACCTGCGCGCCGCATCGCCGACCTTCGGCCGCCACATCGCGGTCGAACTCGCGGCAGAGTATGCGCGGATGCTCTACATCCCCGTGGGCTTCGCGCATGGCTTCGCGACGCGCGCCCCCGACACCGAGGTCGCCTACAAGGCCAGCGCCCCCTATGCGCCGGAAGCCGATCGGGGCCTGGCCTGGGACGACCCCGCGCTGGGCATCGCATGGGGCGTCGGCCCGCAGCAGGCGATCCTCTCCGACAAGGATCGCCGCCTGCCGCGCCTGGCCGAGCTCGGCCCCATCTTCTGATGCGCGTGCTCGTCGCCGGACGCGAAGGCCAGGTCGCCCGCGCCCTGCGGGATCGCCTGCCGCGCGACGGCCATGCCGTGACCGCGCTGGAGCCGCCAGAGCTCGACATCACCGATCGCGGAAGAATCGCCGCCGCTCTGGACCGCGCCGCGCCTGACCTCGTGGTGAACGCCGCCGCCTACACGGCGGTGGACCGCGCCGAGGACGAGCCGGCCCTCGCCGCAGCGATCAACCGCGACGGCGCCGGCTGGCTGGCCGAGGCCGCCGCCGCGCGCGCCCTGCCCTTCCTCCATCTCTCCACCGACTACGTCTTCGACGGCACCAAGGGCGCGCCGTATGTGGAGGAGGACTTGCCGAACCCGCTCGGCATCTACGGCCGCACGAAGCTCGAGGGCGAGCAGGCAGTACTCGCTGCCAATCCGCGCAGCGTCATCCTGCGCACCGCCTGGGTTTGCAGCCCGCATGGCGCCAATTTCGTGAAGACCATGCTGCGCCTGGCTGCCGAGCGCCCGGAATTGCGCGTCGTCGCAGACCAGCTCGGCGCGCCAAGCTTCGCCCACGACCTGGCCGATGCCATCGCGCGCCTCGCGCCCCGCCTGGTCGCCGCGCCTTCCGGCGATCCCGGCTTCGGCCTGTTCCACCTGACCGGCGCGCCGCACACTAGCTGGCACGGCTTCGCCGCCGCGATCCTGGACGGCGCCGCGCGCCGCGGCCATCCGCGCCCGGCGCTTGCCGCCATAGCGACCGCCGACTATCCCACCCGCGCCCGACGACCCGCCGATGGCAGGCTGGATTGCGGCAGGATCGGCCGCATCCACGGCATCGCGCCGGCCGACTGGCGCGTCTCCCTCGCGCGCTGCCTCGATGCGCTGCTCGGCCCCGAGAAGGAATGACAGGAATGAAGGGCATCGTGCTCGCCGGCGGCGCCGGCACCAGGCTGCACCCGGCGACGCTCGCCGTCTCCAAGCAGCTGCTGCCGGTCTACGACAAGCCGATGGTGTACTACCCGCTCAGCGTGCTGATGCTGGCCGGCATCCGCGAGATCATGCTTATCACCACGCCGCACGACATGCCGCTGTTCCAGCGCCTGCTGGGCACCGGCGAGGGCTGGGGCATCCGCATCGAATACGCCGTGCAGGAGAAGCCGAACGGCATCGCGCAGGCGCTGATCCTCGCCGAGGAGTTCCTGGGCGGCGCGCCCTCCGCCCTCGTGCTCGGCGACAACCTCTTCTACGGCAACGAGCTGGACGAGCAGCTCGCCGCCGCGCGCGACGCGACATCGGGCCATGGCGCGACGGTCTTCGCCTATCGCGTCGCCGATCCCGAGCGCTACGGCGTGGTGGAATTCGACGCGGAGGGCCGCGCGCTGACCATCGAGGAGAAGCCGAAGGCGCCGCGCTCCAACTGGGCGGTGACGGGCCTCTATTTCTACGACGGCCGCGCCCCCGCCTTCGCGCGCGCCCAAAAGCCGTCGGCGCGCGGCGAGTTGGAGATCACCGACCTCAACCGCGCCTATCTCGAGGAAGGCACGCTGCGTGTGACGCAGCTTGGCCGCGGCTTCGCATGGCTCGACACCGGCACGCATGACAGTCTGCTGGAGGCCGGCGAGTTCGTCCGCGCGATCGAGAAGCGCACGGGCCAGAAGATTGCAGCCCCCGAGGAGGTCGCCTGGCGCATGGGCTTCATCGACACGGCGCAGCTCCGCGCGCTGGCGAAGCCGCTGCGCAACAGCGGCTACGGCACCTACCTGGAGGCGCTGCCGGCGCGCGAAGGGGCATGAGCAGCATGGATCGTCGCATCGCAATCATCGGCGCCGGCCCGGTCGGGCTGGTGCTGGCGCTGCGCCTCGCCACGCTCGGCGTGCCGAGCCTGGTGCTCGAAGCCGAGGCCGACATCAGCGAGGACCTGCGCGCCTCCACCTTCCACCCGCCGACGCTCGACATGCTGGGCGAGCTCGGCCTGGCCGATGCACTGATCGCGCAGGGCCTGGTCACGCCCACCTGGCAGATCCGCCGGCACGAGGATGGCGCGCGCGCCGTCTTCGACCTCTCCGTGCTGAAGGACGACACCGCGCACCCGTATCGCTTGCAGGCCGAGCAGTGGAAGCTGTCGCGGCTGCTGCTCGCGAAGCTCCGCGCGGAGCACGCCGGCACGGTCGAGATCCGCTTCGGCTGCCCGGTGGAATCCGTCGCGCAGGACGCGGACGGCGTCACGCTCTCCGGCCCCGGCTTCGATCCGATTCGCGTGCCCTACGCCGTCGGCTGCGACGGTGCCCGCAGCGTCGTGCGCCGCGCCATGGGCCTCGATTTCCCGGGCGACACCTATCCCGAGACGACGATCCTCGCGACGACGGAATTCGACTTCGCGCAGGTCTTCGAGGGCCTCTCCAACGTCAACTACATCTGGACGCAGCATCCCGCCTTCAGCGGCACGTTTTCCCTGTTGCGCGTGCCTGGGAAATGGCGCGCAAGCCTCTACCCCGCGCCGGGCGAAACGGTGGAGGACGCGCTGCGGCCAGAGGCGATCGAGCGCAAGCTGCAGGCGATCCATCCCAAGGGCACGCCCTATGACGTGCCGGACCTGCGCCCCTACCGGATCCACCAGCGAATCGTCGAGACCTACCGTATCGGCCGCCTCGTACTCGCGGGCGACGCGGCGCATCTGAACAGTCCCTCCGGTGGGATGGGCATGAATGGCGGCATCCATGACGCGATGGAACTCGCCGCGACCCTCGCGTCGATCTGGCGCGGCGAGGCCGAGGCCGCGCTGCTCGACCGCTACACCCGCCGCCGGCGCCCGATCGCGGAGAAGGAAATCATCGCCCAGGCGGACCGCAACCGCGCCCGCATGCGGGAGACCGACCCGGCCCGCCGGGCCGCGATGCTTTCCGATCTGCAACGCGTGGCCGGGGACCCCGCCGCCGCGCGCGAACATTTGCTGCGCTCCTCCATGATTGCCGGTCTGAGGGCGGCGGCAGCCGTCGCGTAAGGGCCTTCATCCCGTGGTCACAAAACTGTAAAAGGGCAGCAACGCGGGGCCGATACCAGCCCGCGGCCAACGCTTCCACGGGAGAGGAAAGCCCATGTTCCGCCGTACGATCATGGCCAGCGCCGTCGCGCTCGGCCTTGCAGGAGGCGCCGTTCCGGCCTCCGCCCAAGGGACACAAGGTCAGCCTGTCGAACTCCAGTTCTGGCACGGCCTGACCCAGCCGCTCGGCGGCATGCTCGAGCAGATCGCCGCCGACTTCAACGCCAGCCAGAACCGCTATCGCGTCGTCGCCAGCTTCCGCGGCTCCTACCCGGAGACGATGGTGGCCGCGATCGCCGCCTTCCGCGCCGGCCAGGCGCCGCACATCGTGCAGATGTTCGAAGTCGGCACCGGCACCATGATGGCCGCCGGTCGCGCCATCAAGCCGGTGCACGAACTGCTGGCCGAGACCCGCGTGAACATCGACTTCAGCGACTACCTGCCGGGCGTGCGCGGCTACTACAGCCTGCCCGACGGCCGCATGATGTCGATGCCGTTCAACAGCTCGACCTCGGTGGTGTTCTACAACAAGGACGCCTTCCGCCGCGCCAACCTGAACCCTGATGCCTTCCCCGAGACGTGGGAGGGCGTGGAACAGGCGGCACGCGCGCTGAAGGCCGCCGGCGTCGCCTGCCCGATGACCACGGCCTGGCCGACCTGGACGCAGGTGGAGCAGTTCAGCGCCATC
This sequence comes from Falsiroseomonas bella, assembly GCF_003173615.1. Classification (GTDB taxonomy): domain Bacteria; phylum Pseudomonadota; class Alphaproteobacteria; order Acetobacterales; family Acetobacteraceae; genus Falsiroseomonas; species Falsiroseomonas bella. The sequence continues at coordinate 65,176 of NZ_QGNA01000005.1, forward strand.
CACAACATCCCGCTCGCGACCCAGGCGAACGGGCTCGGCGGGCTGAACGCCGAGCTGCGCATCGCCAACCCGCTGCTGACCCGCCACTTCACCAACCTGGTGAACTGGCAGCGCGATGGCCTGTTCCGCTACGGCGGCCGCGACGGCGCGGCGGATGCGCTGTTCCCTTCGGGCGAGTGCGCGATCATCTTCGCCTCCTCCGGCCTGCGCGCGCGCATCCAGCGCGAGGCGCAGTTCCAGTGGGGCGTCGCGATGCTGCCGGTCTACCAGGGCACGACGCCGATCAACTCCATCATCGGCGGCGCCAGCTTCTGGGCGATGCAGGGCGGCCCGAACCGCCAGCGCTCGGCCGAGGAGCTGCAGGGCGTCGCGCAGTTCTTCGCCTGGCTCGCCCGGCCGGAGGTCGCGGCGAAGTGGCACACCGACACGGGCTTCCTGCCCGTGACGCGGGCCGCCTTCGAGCGCGTGCGCGCCACCGGCTTCTACGACCAGCCCGCCAATGCCGGCGCCGACGTCCCCATCCAGCAGATGCTGCGGGGCGGCGGGCAGATGACGGAGAACTCGATGGGCATCCGCCTCGGCGGCTTCGTCGAGATCCGCACCATCATCCAGGAGGAGCTGGAGCGCGCCTTCCAGGGCCAGCAGACCGCCGAGCAGGCGCTGGTCAACGCGCAGAACCGCGGCAACGCGGTGCTGCGCAACTTCGAGCGGCAGAACCGCAACTGAGCCCGAAGGTCTGATCACGGAGGGGCGGGCCTTGCGCCCGCCCCTTGCGCGTTCGAGGGGGAGTGGCCGCGCGTGCGGAAGAAGGTGATCTTCAACGGGGTGGCCCTGCCCTACCTGCTGCTGCTGCCGCAGCTCGTCATCACCGCCGTCTTCTTCTTCTGGCCCGCCGGCCAGGCGATCTACGGGTCCTTCCTGCGCGAGGACGCCTTCGGCCTCTCGCGCGACTTCGTCGGGCTCGAGAATTTTGCCGACATTCTTTCAGACCCGAACTACCTCGGCGCCGTTTGGAACACGGTGATATTCTCCTCCGCCGTCGCCTTCTCGGCGCTCGGCGTCGCGATCTTCCTCGCCGTGCAGGCGGACAAGGCGATCCGCGGCTCGGGCGCCTACAAGACGTTGCTGATCTGGCCCTATGCCGTCGCGCCCGCCGTCGCCGCCGTGCTGTGGCTGTTCCTGTTCCATCCGCAGATCGGCCTGCTCGGCCGCTTCCTGAACGGCATCGGCATCCCCTGGGACTACAAGGTGAACGGCAACCAGGCGATGCTGCTGGTGATCATCGCCGCAGCCTGGAAGCAGGTGAGCTACAACTTCATCTTCTTCCTCGCCGGGCTGCAATCCATCCCGCGCAGCGTGCTGGAAGCGGCCGCGATCGACGGCGCGCGCCCGACGCGGCGCTTCTGGACCGTGATCTTCCCGCTTCTTGCCCCCACCTCCTTCTTCCTGCTGGTGGTCAACATCGTCTACGCCTTCTTCGACACCTTCGGCACGATCCACGCCCTGACGCAGGGCGGGCCGGGCCAGGCGACGACCACGCTGATCTACAAGGTCTATGTGGACGGCGTGCAGAACCTGAACTTCGGCGCCTCCGCAGCGCAATCCGTCGTGCTGATGGCGATCGTGATCGCGCTGACGGCCGTGCAGTTCCGGTTCATCGAGCGGAAGGTGCATTATTGATGGTGCCCTCAGACGGCGGGCGCCCGCTCCGCGGGCTTGCCTTTCGCGCAGGCGGCTGGCGAGCCGGACCCTGCGGATGGTCTGTGCGCGGCGCGCATTCGCGCGCTCGGCCCGCTGACGCGGGCCGCCATTTCTCCCTGTATGGGGCGGCGCCATGCTGATGCGCGACACCACCGCAGAGGACCTCGCCCTCGCCCGCGCCACCGAACGGCGCCAGGCGCGCAGCCGCTGGCTCGCCCATGCCGTGCTCGGCCTCGGCGTGCTCGTCTTCGCCTTCCCGATCTGGATCACCCTGGTCGGCTCGACCCATGACGTGAACACGATCGGCCGCGGCGACGTGCCGCTCTGGTTCGGCGGCGAGGCGGTGGCGAACTACGTCTCCGCCTGGCTCACCGGCGGCGCGCAGACGCGCACCACGCTCGGCGTGCCGGTCTGGCTCATGCTGTGGAACAGCCTGAACATGGCCGTGCTGATCGCGGTCGGGAAGATCGCGATCTCGCTGCTCTCGGCCTATGCGGTGGTGTTCTTCTCCTTCCCCGGCCGCATGGTCTGCTTCTGGCTGATCTTCATCACGCTCATGCTGCCGGTCGAGGTGCGGATCATCCCCACCTTCGAGGTGATGGTGAACCTCCAGCTCACCAACTCCATGGCCGGCCTCGTGATCCCCCTCGTCGCCTCCGCGACCGCGACCCTGCTCTTCCGCCAGTTCTTCCTGACCATTCCCGACGAATATGTGGAAGCCGCGAAGATCGACGGCGCGGGCCCGCTGCGCTTCTTCAAGGACGTGGTGCTGCCACTGAGCGTGACGAACATCGCGGCGCTGTTCGTCATCCTCTTCATCTATGGCTGGAACCAGTATCTCTGGCCGCTGCTGATTGTCTCCGACAAGGACCTGGAGACGGTGGTGGTCGGCATGACGAAGATGATCGGCTCGGGCGACCAGCAGAACGAGTGGAACGTCATCATGGCGACCGCGGTGCTCGCGATGCTGCCGCCCGTCGCGGTGGTGATCCTGATGCAGCGCTGGTTCGTGAAGGGCCTGACGGAGACGGAAAAGTAGCCATGGCCACCCTCACCCTCTCCGCCGTCAAGAAGCAGTTCGGCGCCACGCAGGTCCTGCACGGCATCGACCTCGACGTCGCCGATGGCGAGATGATCGTCGTGGTCGGCGCCTCGGGCTGCGGCAAGTCCACGCTGCTGCGCATCGTCGCCGGCCTGGAAACGCCCAGCTCCGGCGCGGTGCTGATCGACGGCCGCGACGTCACGCGGCTCGAGCCGGCGGACCGCGACATCGCCATGGTCTTCCAGAACTACGCGCTCTATCCGCACATGTCCGTCTTCGACAACATGGCCTATGGCCTGCGCATCCGCGGCATGCCGACCGCCGAGATCCGCCGCCGCGTGGGCGAGGCGGCGGAGATGCTGGAGATCTCGCAGCTGCTCGACCGCAAGCCGCGCCAGCTTTCCGGCGGCCAGCGCCAGCGCGTCGCGATGGGCCGCGCCGTGGTGCGCGAGCCAAAGCTGTTCCTGTTCGACGAGCCGCTGTCCAACCTCGATGCCAAGCTGCGCGTGCAGATGCGGGCCGAAATCCGTCGCCTGCAGAAGCGCCTTGGCGTCACCAGCCTCTTCGTCACGCATGACCAGGTGGAGGCGATGACCCTCGGCGACCGGCTGGTCGTGATGCACCAGGGCCGCGCCGCCCAGGTCGCCTCGCCCATGGAGGTCTGGGGCACCCCGGCCGACACCTATGTCGCCGGCTTCATCGGCTCCCCTGCCATGAATTTTCTTGCGGCCAGCATCTCCGATGCTGGGCGGTCAGCGAGCTTGAAGGCCGGCCCCACCCTGCCCTTCGCCGACGGCGCCCGCGCCGGCGCCGACGGCAGCACGATCACCATCGGCATCCGCCCCGAGCATGTGGAGCACCGGCCGGACGGCGCGGATGCGCTGCCGCTCGCCGTCGAGCTGGTCGAGCCGCTCGGCTCCGAGACCGTCATCCATGGCCGCCTGCCCGGCGGCGAGAGCCTCGTCGCCCGCCTGCCGATCGCCGCCGGCCATATCGGCGAGACCCTGCCCGTGCGGCTGCCGCCCGAAGCCTGGCACGTCTTCTCCGCCGAGGGCGTCCGCCTGCCCGCGCGCGCCGCCGTTCCCGCCTGACGGCCCGATGCGCTAGACCCGGCGGGATGGATTCCGCCGAGGCCTCGCCCGAGACCCTGCTCGACGCCGGCGACGCGCTGCGCGAGGCGCGCGACTGGCCGGCGGCGGAGCGCGCCTACCGCGCCTATCTCGCCGAACGGCCGCGGCATTGGCAGATCCACGTCCAGCTCGGCCACGCGGTGAAGGAACAGGGCCGCCACGAGGAGGCGCTCGGCCATTACCGCCACGCCGCGTCGCTGGCGCCGGACGCGCTCGATCCCGTCTTCCAGGAAGGCGAGCTGCTGCGCCGGCTCGGCAACGGGCTGGAAGCCGCGGAGGCCATGGCGCGCGCCCGTGCCATCGCGCCCGATGCGCCGCTGCTGCGCCGCCTCGCCGCGCTGCTGCGCCACCGGATCGCCCCGCCCGAATCGCCCGCCGCCCTGCCGTTGCCGCCCGAAGGCCCGCCGACGCAGTTCGCCTTCGACGTGACGGACCTGCTCGACTACCTGCGCGATGCGCGCACGCCCACCGGCATCCAGCGCGTGCAGATGGGGCTCGTCGGCGGCATCCTGGAACATCCTGCGCCGCCGGCGCCGCTTCTGCTCGTCGCCTATGATCCCTCCGCCTGGCGCTGGTGGCAGGTGGACATCGCGCAGTTCCGGCAAGTGCTGGCCCTTTCGCGCATCGGCGCCGCCGCCGAGGACCCGGCCTGGCGCGCCGCCACCGCCATGCTCTGCGCCGCCGATGCGGCGCCCGATGCGCCGATCCTGCCCGGCGCGACGCTCGCCAGCCTCGGCAATGCCTGGGGCATCGAGGATTACTTCCGCGGCCTGCGGGTGCTCCGCCGCCGTGTCCCGCTGCGCTACGCGGCGTTCCTGCATGACTGCGTGCCGCTCGCCATGCCGGAGCACTGCCTGGAGCTGACCGCGCGGCTCTATGCGCGCTGGTTCGCCGCGCTGGCGCTGCATGCCGACCTGCTGCTGGCCAACTCCCGCGCGACGGCGGGCGACGTGGTGCGGCACGGCGCGCCGCTCGGCCTGCGCACCGCGCCCTCCGTGATCCCGCTCGCCGCGGAGCCGCCGCCGCCGCGCGAGGCAGCCCTTGTCGCCGCCGACGCGCTGGACCTCGACGAGGCGGATGCGCCCTTCGTGCTGTTCGTCGCCACCCTGGAAAGCCGCAAGAACCACCTGATGGTGTTCCAGGCCTGGCTCGAGCTGCTGCGCCGCCTGCCGGCGGATCAGGTGCCGCGGCTGCTCTGCGTCGGCCGGCCCGGCTGGCGGGCGGAAGGCGCGCTCGGCCTGCTGGAGCGGTCGGCGAAGCTGCGGCGCAAGGTGCAGGTGATCTCCGGCGTCTCGGACCTCGCCCTGGCGGGGCTCACCGCGCGCTGCCTCTTCACCGTCTACAACTCCTTCCACGAGGGCTGGGGCCTCCCAGTCAGCGAGAGCCTGGCGGCGGGCAAGCTGTGCGTGGTGCCGGCGCATAGCGGCCTGCTGGAATCCGGCGCGCCCGGCGCGGTGTTCTTCCCGCCCGGCGACCTGCCGGCGCTGGTCGAGACGCTGGCGCGCCTCGCCACCGATCCGGCGTATCGCGCCGCGCTGGAAGCCCGCATCGACCGCGCCGCGGCGATGCGCGAATGGCCGGTTGCGGCCGCGGAGGCGCTGGCCAGCCTCGCCGCGCCGCAGCCGCCGCCGCCGCCGCGCCCCGCCTTCCCGGCCGGCGAGCGCCTGTCGCTCGCCGCCGCCCCGCCACCCCCGAGCCTCGCCACCGCCTGGGCCGAGGCGGTGCGTGAAGGGCTGGGCTGGTGGTGGCAGGAAGCCTGGGGCTGCTGGACCCGCGACGGTCTCGCCACGCTGATGCTGCCGCTGGACGTGCCGGCGGGCACGCCCGTGCGCGTGCTGCTGGAACTGCGCGGCCCGCCGGGCGGAATCGCGCTGCGCCTGCGCGCGCGCGGCGCGGAGCAGACTCCGTGGCGGCGCCTGCACCTGGCCGCGGAGGATCGCCCCGGCGTGGTGCTGCAGGCCGTTGCCGGCCCGGATGGCGTGGTGGTGGAGCTCGATTCCGGCGACGGCGTCCCGCTCGGCGACCGGGCGGAGCGGCGGGTCGGCGCCGGGGTGGTTGCCGTCATGGCCTGCGCCGAGGACGACCTGGCGGCGCGGATGGCGGCGCTGGAGGCGGCCGAGGGCTGAGCGGTCAGAAAACTTGATCCGGCGCAAGGCGGCGACCTTGCCTCTGCGGCAGGCTGCCCGCCATGGACGCCCTCCCCGATCCGCGCGCCCGGCTCGAAGCCTATGCGCGCCAGAACCTGCCCCGCTACACCTCCTACCCCACCGCGCCGCATTTCGGCCCGCTGGAGGAAGCGACCTACCGGGCCTGGCTTGCGGAGATCCGGCCGGGCGACACGCTCTCCCTCTATCTCCACATCCCCTTCTGCAAGGAGCTCTGCTGGTATTGCGGCTGCCACACCGCGATCACCCGCAACCAGGCGCGGCTCTCGCGCTACGCGGCCGGGCTGGTGAAGGAGATCGGGCTGCTCGCCGCGGCACTGCCGGCGCAGCTTCCCGTCGAGTCGCTGCATTTCGGCGGCGGCACGCCCTCCGCGATCGGCGCGCCGGGCCTCGCCGAAGTGATGGAGGCGCTGCGCGCGCGCTTCGCCTTCCGCCCCGATGCCGAACTCTCGGTCGAGCTCGATCCGCGCACGCTGGAGGATGACGTCGTCGCGCTGCTCGGCCGCGTCGGCTTCAACCGCGCCAGCCTCGGCGTGCAGGACATGGACCCGGAGGTCCAGAAGCTCGCCGGCCGCATCCAGCCGCGGGAGATGGTGGAGAGCGCGGTGACGCGCCTGCGCGGCGCCGGCATCCACGCCATCAATTTCGACCTGATGTACGGCCTGCCCGGCCAGGACAGCGCGCATGTCGCCGCCAGCGCGCGTTTCGCCGCCGAGATGGGTGCGGATCGCGTGGCGGTCTTCGGCTATGCGCATGTGCCCTGGATGAAGCCGGCGCAGAAGGCGATCCAGGAGGCGCTGCTGCCCGACACCTTCGCGCGGATGGAGCAGGCCGAGACCGCCGAGCGCACGCTTCTGGAAGCCGGCTACGTCGCAATCGGCCTCGATCACTTCGCGCGACCGGAGGACCCGATGGCCGTCGCGCAGCGCGCCGGCGTGCTGCGCCGGAACTTCCAGGGCTACACGACGGATCGCGCGCCGGTGCTGCTCGGCCTCGGCGCCAGCGCCATCGGCGCGCTGCCGCAGGGCTATGCCCAGAACAACCCCGACGAGCGCGGCTGGCTCGCGGCGGTGGAGGGCGGCCGCCTGCCCGTGGCGCGCGGCCTCGCGCTCACCGAGGACGACCGCATCCGCCGCAGCATCATCGAGCAGGTGATGTGCGACCTGACGCTCGACCTCGCGACCGTTCCCGCACCGGTGTGGGAGAGCGCGGAGCCGCGCCTCGCCCCGCTGCTGCGCGACGGGCTCGCTAGGCTGGAAGCCGGGCGCCTCAGCGTGACCGAGGCGGGCCGCCGCTTCGTCCGCCACGTCGCCGCCTGCTTCGACGCCCGCCTCGGCGCCAGCCAGGCGCGGCACAGCCGGGCGGTGTAGCGGCTCCTCAAAGGAAGTCGCGCAGCTCCGCCAGCGAGCGTATGCCCGGCACGCCCTGAGGCAGCCAGTCCGGCGCCTCCTCATGCAGCAGCGCGACCACGCGCATCCCGGCGGCGAGCGCCGCGGCGACGCCCGGCGCGCTGTCCTCCACCACCAGGCAGCGCGAAGGCGCGGCGCGCATCGCCTCCGCCGCATGCAGGAACAGGCCGGGGTCGGGCTTCCAGGCGCCGACCTCATAGGCGCTGAACACGCGCGAAGCGGGGAAGAACGGCGCGAGCCCCGCCGCGTCCAGGCACAGCTCGATCTTGTTGCGCGGCGCGTTCGAGGCGACGCAGGCCGGATGCGTCATCGCCGCGAGCAGCGCCGCCGCGCCCTCGATCTCGCGCAGCCGCTCCCGGTAGAGATCCACTGAGCGCGTGCGGAAACTGTCGCCGAAATTCTCGGGCAGCACGCCGTAGCGCGCCTCGAGATCGGCAAGGCTGCGGGCGAATTGCTGTCCGCGGAACCGGCCGAGGATGTCCGCCGGCTCCGCCGCGTGGCCGAGTTCGGACAGCAAGGTGCAGAGCAGCTCGGCCGACAGCGTCTCGCTGTCCACCAGCGTGCCGTCGCAATCGAAGATCACCGCGTCGTGCATCGTCACTGCGGCATCGCCTGGCTGAGCCGCCCGCCCATGCGCAGCGGCGCGACCCGCGTCGCAAGGCCGGTGGCGTCGTTGGTCTCGACGAGCAGGCCGCAGATCGTCGCGGCACCTTCCGCCGGGGCCAGTCGCTCGCCCGGCACCTTCTTCCAGAAGCGCAGGCTCGCCCCGCCCTTCTCCATGCCGATCACGCTGTCGTAGTCGCCGCACATCCCGGCATCGGTCATGTAGGCAGTGCCGCCCGGCAGCACCTGGTGGTCCGCGCTCGGCACATGGGTGTGCGTGCCGATCACCAGCGAGAGCTTCCCATCGTAGCTGTGCGCCATGGCGAGCTTCTCGCTCGACGCCTCGGCGTGGAAATCCAGCACGGCGGCGGCGATGGTGCCGCCCAGGCCCATGCGGTGGGGAACCAGCGCCTGCTGCACGGCGCGGAAGGGATCGTCCAGCGGCTCCATGAACAGCCGCCCCATCGCGTTGATCACCAGCACGCGCCGCCCGTCGCGCAGCTCAACGGCCTGCGCGCCGCGGCCGGGCGTGCCAGGGGGATAATTGATCGGCCGCAGCAGCCGCGGCTCCTGCTCAATGTACGGAATAATCTCGCGCCGGTCCCAGGCATGGTTGCCGAGCGTGATCGCATCGGCGCCGGCGGCGAGCAGCGCGCGCGCCATGTCCGGCGCCAGGCCAAAGCCGTGCGACGCATTCTCCGCATTCACCACGACGCAATCGAGGGCGAGGCTCTCGCGCAGCCCCGGCAAGGCGGTGGTGACCGCGTCGCGCCCGCTGCGGCCGACGAGATCGCCGAGGAAGAGGATGCGCAAGGTCGCGGTCAGCCTTCCGGGATGATGAGCCCCGCCTCGGTGGCGATGGCCTGCAGGCGGGCGTCCTCGGGCCCGGCGGGCACTTCGTCAAGTTCCTGCGCCGCATAGGCGCATCCCACCGCCGTGGCGCCGGGCAGCGCGGCCAGCGTCCGGTCGTAATACCCGCCGCCATAGCCCAGCCGCCGCCCGGCGCGATCGAAGGCCAGCAGCGGCACCAGCAGGTAGTCAGGCGTCAGCGCCTCGGCCCCGGGCCCCGGCTGGCGTGTGCCGAGCGGCCCGCGGGCGAGTTCGTCGCCCGGCCGCCAGCGGCGGAACAGCAGCGGGTTGCCGCGCTTCGGCGTGACCGGCAGCGCGATGGCGTGGCCCCGATCGTGCAGGGCGAGCAGCAGCGGCCGGATGTCGATCTCCGGCCCCATCGGCCAGAAGCCGGAGACGACCGCGCCTGGCGGCGGAGGCATGTGATCCAGCACCACGCGGACCAGGGCGGCACCGAGCGCAGGATCGAGCGATGCGCGCCGCGCCAGAGCGACGGCGCGGGCCTCGGCCTTCAGTTCGGCGAGGAGGACGGGGCAGGATTCCAAGGTCGGTCGGGCCCCCAGGAGAAGAGCCAGGAACGGCCGCACAGCGGCCGCCGCGCGGCGACCGACAGCGCCCACCGGCGCGCCATGTCTGCGGCGCGAAAGCCAAGCGCCCGAAGGGCGCGCCGGCGACTGAGGCAAAAACTAAGCGCGAAGCCGCCCTGGCCGTTGGCGGTCAGCCCTCCTGAGACCTGCTTTGCAGGTGGGCGCCGGATAACCGGACCACGATCCGGTCAGAGCCAGCTCCCGGAGGATGCTCATTGGCCCCGGGGGATGAAATGCCTCACGCACCGGGCAGCCTCGCCCGAATGAGTTAGGCGCGGTCGAGGTTCGCCGCAATGCCCTCGATGCGATCGGCGATACGGGCGATCCGTTCCGCGAGCCGCGGATCCTCGGCCTCCGCCGCACCCGCGCCGCCGGTGCGCGCCTGCGCCACCGCCACCTTCAGGTCATGCACCTCGTCGGCCAGCAGCAGGGAGGCCAGCAGCAGCAGCCGGCTTTCGCCGAACTGCCCGCCCATCGCCTTGATGGAATTGACCCGCTTGTCCACCTCGGCGGCGAGCGCGACCAGATGCGCCTCCTGCCCGTCCTCGCAGGAGACGGGATGGCTGTAGCCGCCGACGCGCACCGTCACCTGCCCCACTAGGCATCCTCCTCGCCGAGCGCGGATCGCAGCCGCGCGATGGTCTCGTCCAGCCGGTCGGCGATGGCCTGCACCTGCGCGCGGGAGACGCCTTCGCCCGGCGCCGCCGGTGCGCGCGGCTTCGCGGCCGCAAGCGCCAGCCGCTCCACGGCCGCTTCGAGCCGGGCAAGCGCCTGGCCGGTTTGCGTGGTTCCCGCGGGGCCGGCCTTGCCGCCCGTTCCGGCGGAGCCGGACACTCCACCTGTTGCGCCTGCGCCCGACACCCCTGGTCCCCAGTCCCGAAGCCGCGGAGCGGGGCGGAATGCAGCCAGCCGAAGGGCTTGCCGCGCAGCCCGCACCGCGCTTCATCACGCTTTGCATGGGGCGGGCGGACGGTCAACGGGCGCTGGTGGCGCGGAGCGCGGCGGAAGCGGCGGCGGCGCTGCAGCTCGCCGGCGAGACGCCCGTGCTGCTGCTCTCCGCACCGGGCGCCGCGGCAAGCCTGGGCCCCGCCGGCTGGCTGGCCCTGGTCGCGGCGGCCCGCGCCGCGGCGCCGGAGGCGACGGCGCGGGATGCGCTCTGCTGCGGCGATGGCGCCGGCCATGCGCTGGCCGCGCTGCGCGCCGGGTGCCGGCTTCTGGTGCTCGACCCCGCCTGCCCCGCCTACGCGGCGGTCGCAGCCGCGGCCAACGAATGCGGCGCCGTCCTGCTGCCGCAACGCCCGGCGGCGCTCGACCTCACCGGCCTCGACCTGCGCCGCCCCGGCGGCCGTGCCCTGTTGATGGCCTGGCTCGCCGCCGACGCGCCTGCCCCCGATGACAGCGGCGGCGCCAAAGGGTAGATCGCGCCCGCAGACCGCCGCCGAGCCGGACAAGAGAGAAGGAACGCCGCCATGCGCCTGACGCCGAAGGTCCAGGAAATCCTGTCCTGGTACGAGAGCGACAACCCCGGCACGAAGGGCAACCTCGCCCGCATCCTCATGCAGGGCAAGCTCGGCGGCACCGGCCGCATGGTGATCCTGCCCGTCGACCAGGGCTTCGAGCACGGCCCGGCCCGCAGCTTCGCGCCCAACCCCGCCGGCTACGATCCGCGCTACATGTTCGAGCTCGCGCTGGAAGCCGGCCTCAACGCCTATGCCGCGCCGCTCGGCATGATCGAGGCCGCGGCCGCGACCTATGCCGGCACCATCCCGACCATCCTGAAGGTCAACAGCTCCAACAGCCTGTCCACCACCAAGGACCAGGCCGTGACGGCCACGGTGCAGGACGCGCTGCGCCTCGGCTGCTCGGCGATCGGCTTCACGATCTATCCGGGCAGCGAATACCAGTTCGAGATGATGGAGGAGCTGCGCGAGCTCGCCGCCGAGGCGAAGGCCTGCGGCCTCGCCGTGGTGGTGTGGAGCTATCCGCGCGGCCCCGGCCTCGACAAGGTGGGCGAGACGGCGCTCGATATCTGCGCCTATGCCGCGCACATGGCGGCGCTTGTCGGCGCGCACATCATCAAGGTGAAGCCGCCCACCGCCGCGATCAGCCTCGATGCCGCGAAGAAGACCTACGAGAAGCACGCCGTCGAGGATGACGCCGCGAAGCGCTTCGCGCATGTCGTGCAGGCCTGCTTCGGCGGCCGTCGCCTGGTGGTGTTCTCCGGCGGCGAGGCGAAGGGCACCGAGGACATCCTGAAGGAGGTCCGCGCGATCCATGCCGGCGGCGGCAATGGCTCCATCATGGGCCGCAACGCCTTCCAGCGCCCGAAGGCCGAGGCGCTGAAGCTGCTCTCCGACATCATCGCCATCTACCAGGGCTGATCGCTTCGCCCGCTTCTCCCTCTCCCCCTCAAGGGGGGAGAGGGTCGGGCTGAAGGGAGGCGCGCGCCGCGCCCCCTTGTCCACAGCGCGCCACCGCCGCGGCGTCGCCCACGCCCAGTGCCCGCAGCACCGCCTCCGCCACATCGTCCGCGTGCTCCGCACCGGCCTCGCCCTGCAGCACGCTCCGCATGCCCATCATACCGGCGCCGAGGATGACGTCCTGCGCCAGCTGCGCCGAGGCCACCGTGAAGCGCCCCGTGGCGATCCCGTCGGCCACGTCCTGCGCCAGGTTGGCCCGCATCGCCGTCCCGAGGGGCGCGGCGACGAGCGCCATGCGCACCACCGCCCAGCCCCAGACCTGATCGGCCGCCGCCTTGCGTATGTAGCCGCGGAGATGCAGCCCAACCCGGGCGGCGGCATCCGGCAGGTCGCGTTGGCCGGCCAGTTCCGCCTCGATCTGCTCAACCGCGGCGGTGGCGACCGCGAGCAGCAGTGCGTCCCAGCTGGCGAAATGATTGTAGAAGCTGCCACGCGCGACGCGGGCCTCGGCCGTGACGTCGTCCACGGTGGGCGCCTCCGGGCCCATCCGCGCGAAGACGCGCAGCGCCGCCTCCACCAGCGCCGCCCGGGTCCGTTGCCGCCGGCCCTGCCCGATTTCCGCCCGTGTCGCAACCATGTGCCCCTCTCGCCACGCCCCGACCGGCATCAGGACAGGAGGACAAGCGTTTTTCAATTTGACGATTTCGTCAATTTGACACTACCGTCAGCCTAGCGCCGCGCCCGCCGCTGGGCCAACGGTTGGCGGCGCCGCGCCGCAGGGAGACTGGCCTGGATGGACGGAACAACGCACCCGGTGACGGCGCCCTCGCGCCGCGGGCTGCTGGCGGCGGCGGTGGCCGGGCTCGGCGCACCGCGCGCGGCCGGGGCGCAGCCCGTCGCGGCGCCCGGACTTGCGCTGCGCGGCGGCGTCAACCGCCCGCCGAACCTGCTCTTCGTCTTCACCGACCAGGAACGCTATGCCGCACGCTGGCCAGCCGGCCTCTCCCTGCCGGCGCATGAGAGGCTGGCGCGGGCCGGCGTGACCTTCAATGCGCATCACTGCCCGGCGGTGATGTGCACCTCCTCCCGCGCCGTGCTGCTGACCGGGCTGCAGACGCCCGACAACGGCATGTTCGAGAACACGGATGTCCCGTGGATCTCGAAGCTCTCGCCCGACATCCCGACCATCGGCCACATGCTGCGCCAGGCCGGTTACTACACGGCCTACAAGGGCAAGTGGCACCTGAACGACAGCTTCGATTCCGCCGAGCCCGAACGCCTCTTCACCCGCGAGATGGAGGAGCACGGCTTCGCCGACTACAACGGCGTCGGCGACATCATCGGTCACGCGCTCGGCGGCTACCAGTTCGACCACCTGATCGCCGGCAGCGCCGTGACCTGGCTGCGCCGCCACGGGCGCGTGCTGGAGGGCGAGAGCAAGCCCTGGGCCCTCTTTGTCAGCCTGGTGAACCCGCATGACGTGATGTTCTTCAACACCGATGCGCCTGGCCAGGCGGTGCAGGACAGCGGCACGCTGATCCAGCGCCCGCAGCGCGCGCCCGACCATGCGCTGTATCGCGCCACCTGGGACACGCCGACACCGCCCACCCTGACCGAGCCCTTCGACGCGCCCGGCCGCCCCGCCGCGCATCGCGAGTTCCATCGCATGTGGAACATCGTCCTCGGCCACATCCCGCCCGAGCCGGAACGCTGGCGGCGCTTTCACGACTACTACATCAACTGCCTCCGCAACGTGGACAACTCGCTCTCGGCGCTGCTGGCGGAGCTCGACCTGCTGCGCCTCACGGATCGCACGGCGGTGGTCTTCACGGCCGACCATGGCGAGATGGCCGGTGCGCACGGGCTGCACGGCAAGGGTCCCTTCGCCTACCGGGAGACGACGCACCTGCCGCTCTACGTCACGCACCCGGATGTGCGCGGCGGGCAGGATTGCCGGGCGCTGTCGGGCCATATCGACATGGTGCCGACGCTGCTGGGCATGGCCGGCGTGGCGCCGGGGCGCGTGGCGGAGCTCGCGGGCCGGGCGCTGCCGGGCAAGGACCTGACGCCGCTTCTGGCGAATCCCGGCGCGGCCGGGCCGAATACGCTGCGGGAGGGCGTGCTGTTCACGTACAGCGGGCTCAGCACCAACGACGCGTCGCTGTGGCAGGCGGTGGCGACCGCGCGCGCCGCGGGCAAGGATCCGAAGGCGGAGCTGCGCCGCCAGGGCTTCCAGTCCGACCTGACCAAGCGCGGCAGCCTGCGCAGCGTCTTTGACGGGCGATACCGCTTCACTCGCTACTTCGCGCCCACGCAGCGTAACCGTCCCGCGACGCTCGACGAGCTATACCGCTGGAACGACGTGGAGCTGTTCGACCTGGAGTCCGACCCCGCCGAGACGCGCAACCTCGCCGCCGACCGCGTGGCGAACGCGGCCCTGGTGGAGGCGATGCGCGCCAGGCTGGAACGCGCCATCACGGCCGAGATCGGCTCTGATGACGGGCGGGAGATGCCGGATTTTCCCCGCGTGGAATGGTCGCTCGACCGCGCCGACCTTTAGCGCGCCCTGATCGACGCCCATCGCTGACCACCCACCAGCGCCAGCATTCAAGGCATTTATTCCTGGATTATGCTGCCCCGGCAGGTCTATCCTGCCCGGATGCCCGCCGCCGCCCCGCCCCTCCCCCCAACCCGCCGCCCACCCCCGAACCGCCCTCCGGCGGCGACGCACCCCGATACCGTCACCCGCCACCCCGGCACTTTGTCCGAAATGCGCACGCGCACCCCGCCCGGCACTTTGTCCGAAAAGCGCATCACGCCCCCGCCCTGGCAATTTGTCCGAAACACCGCCGCGCCACCCCGCACCCAGCCCGTCACCCGCCCCCGCCGCCTGCCGTCGCCCTGGCCTGACACCCGAAACCCTCGCGCGCCCCTCCGTCCTCGCGGCCTGACACCCCGCCCGCGCCGCATCTGTCATGCTTTGAACGTGATGCGCCGGCCGGGCACGGCCGGCGAAAGCCCGCGCTTCGGCCGCGTTGGAGGGACAACGATCCCACCTTCCTGGAGCGGCCACGGCATGCCGGACGGCACGGTGTTTCACCGCGCGGGCAATTTTGCGCCCATCGCCCGCGAGCACGACATCCCGGACCTGCCGGTGATCGGCGAGCTCCCGCGCGCGCTCAACGGCACGCTGTTCGGCAACGGCCCCAACCCGCAATTCCCCGAAGCCGCCGACAGCCATTGGTTCTTCGGCGACGGCATGATCCACGCCTTCACCCTCCGCGATGGCCGCGCCGCCTATCGCAACCGCTGGGTCCGCACCCACAAATGGCAGGCCGAGCGCGCCGCCGGGCGGGCGCTGCTGCCGTGCTACCCGAAACCCTCCCTCGCCGGGCTCGGCATCCGCGACAGCGGCGTCGCCAACACCAATGTCGTCTGGCACGCCGGCAAGCTGCTCGCGCTGGAGGAAGGGCACCTGCCCTTCGAGCTCGATCCCCACACCCTCGACACGCGCGGCGTCGAGCGCTTCCGCGGCTGCTTCGACGGCCCCTTCACCGCCCATCCCAAGCACGATCCCGCGACGGGCGAGCTGCTGTTCTTCGGCTGCTCCGCCGACGGCCCGCTCACCCCGGTGATGCACTGGGGCACCGTGCAGCCATGCGGGCGGATCGGGAAGCTGGAGCGCTTCTGCACGCGCTATTGCGCGATGGTGCATGACTTCGCCGTCACCGCGCGGCATGTGCTGTTCCCGGTGATGCCGCTCACCGGCAGCCTGTGGCGCGCGCTCGCCACCGGCCAGCCCTTCCGCTGGCAGCCGGAGCTCGGCGGGCATGTCGGCTTGATGCGGCGCGCCGAGGGCGTCTCCTCCCTCCGCTGGTTCCGCGCGGAAAGCCGCTTCGTCTTCCACGTGATGAACGCCTGGGACGAGGAGGATGGCCGCATCGTCGCCGACGTGATGCAGTTCGACGCGCCGCCACTTCTCCCCGGCCCCGACGGCAGCACCGCCACCGCGCCGGCGCGGCTCGCGCGCTGGACGCTCGACCCCGATGCCGGCACCGACGCCTTCGCCACCGACATCCTGGACGAGACGCCGGCCGAATTCCCCCGCTTCGACGAGTGCCGCACCGGCCTGCGCAACCGCTTCGGCGCCTATGCCGTCAGCAGCGGCGGCGGCGTGGTGTTCGACGGCCTGGCCTGGCGCGACCTGCAGGCGAAGCGCGCCGACCGCTTCGCGCTGCCGCCCGGCGACGGCCTCTCGGAGCCCGTCTTCGTCCCCCGCGCCCCGGACGCCCCGGAAGGCGATGGCTGGCTGCTCACCGTCGCCTGGCGCGCCGAGCATCGCCGCAGCGAGCTTCTGGTGCTGGATACGCAGCACATCGGTGCGGGCCCGGTCGCGCGCATCCCGCTGCCCCACCGCGTGCCCTTCGGCTTCCACGGCAACTGGGTGCCGGCGACGCAGTAGTACGGAGCGCATGAAGTTCCGACCTGCGGCCCGCAGGGCCGAGCGCGCGAATGCGCGCCGCGGCTTATGCCGCGAAGCCAAGCCGCGCGGATGCGCGGCGCCCGGCGTATGAGGGGCGCAAAGGCGAAGCCTTTGTGCGCGCGGCATAAAAGAGTTCGGCCCGCCCCGAAGCATCCCGCGGCGTCAGGGTGCATGCTGCGGCGCATGGACCCGATCGCACCGACCGTTGCCCTCGTCTTCCTGCTCGCCGGCGCTGTGAAGGGCGTGATCGGGCTTGGCCTGCCCACCGTTTCCATCGGCCTGCTCGCGCTCTTCATGCCGCCGGCCGAGGCCGCGACGCTGCTCATCCTGCCGGGCGTGCTGACCAACGTCGCGCAGTCCCTCGGCCCCCATCTGCGCCCGCTGCTGCGGCGATTCGCGCCGATGCTGCTGGCGGTGGTGCCCGGCACCGTTGCGGGCAGCTACGTCATCGCGGCGGGCGCGGCGGCGCTGCCCGCGCTCGGCGCCGCGCTGCTGGCCTATGCCGCCTGGGGCCTTGCCACGCCGCAGTTCCGGCTGCCGCTGCGCGCCGAGCGCCTCACCGCGCTGCCCTCCGGGCTGGCCTGCGGCCTGATGACGGGCGCGACCGGCGTGTCCGTCATCCCCGCCGGGCCCTGGCTCGCCGCGCTCGGCCTGGCGCGGGAGGAGCTGGTGCAGGCGCTCGGCCTGACCTTCCTGACCTCGACGCTGGCCCTGGCGCTGGCGCTCGCCTGGCAAGGCGTCGCCTCGCCGGGGCTGGCGCTCGGCTCCGCGCTCGCGGTGATCCCGGCGCTGGCGGGGCAGCGCCTGGGCTCGCTGCTGCGCCACCGCATCCCGCCCCTGCTGTTCCGCCGCATCTTCTTCGCGGCGCTGCTGCTGCTCGGCGCGCAGCTGGCATGGCGCGGGCTCGGGTGAAATCGGCTACAGCGGCTTCATGCCTGATTGCCGCCTCTACCTCATCACGCCCCCGTCCCTGGCCGACGCCGCGCGCTTCGCCACCGAGGACCTGACCCGCGCGCTCGATGCCGGCGACGTCGCCGCGCTGCAGATCCGGCTGAAGGGCCTCTCCGACGATGCGATCCTCGCCGCGTCGGAGCGCATCCTGAAGGTCGCGCAGCCGCGTGGCGTGGCGGTGCTGATGAACGACCGCATGGACCTGGCGAAGCGATCCGGCTGCGACGGCGTGCATCTCGGCCAGCAGGATGGCGATCCGGTCGCGGCGCGCAGGCTGCTCGGCGCGGAGGGGACGATCGGCGTCACCTGCCATGCCTCCCGCCATCTTGCGATGGAAGCCGGAGAGGCCGGTGCCGACTACGTCGCCTTCGGTGCCTTCTTTCCGACCTCCACCAAGGACACAGTCCACCAGGCCGACACGGCCTTGCTGGAATGGTGGTCGGGGCTGATGGAAATCCCCTGCGTCGCCATCGGCGGCATCACCGCGGAGAACTGCGCGCCGCTGGTGCGCGCCGGCGCGGATTTCCTGGCGGTGATCGGCGCCGTCTGGAACCACCCGGAAGGCCCCGCCGCGGGCGTGCGCGCGATGAACGCCGCCATCGCCGCGGCCTGAGCTGCGTCAGTCGCGCGGCGCGCGCGCCAGTTGCAGGCCCACCACCAGCAGCAGCCCGCCGAGCAGAACCGCGCCGACGGTCCAGAGCAGCGCGAACCAGTCCGTGCGGTCGACCCAAGGCAGGCCATCCGAGACCCGGACCGTCAGCCGCGATCCCGGGGCATAGGCCACGAGCATCGCCTCCGCCTGCGCCTGCGAGCCGGCGAAGGTCTCGCGCGCCAGGCCGCGCAGGCGGGCAGTCGCCTCGGAGCCGGGCGGCCAGACGACCTCCACCATCGCCTCGTAGCGCGGGTGGCCCTGTGCGAAGCCGGCGGGCTCCACCGCGGCGCGGCGCACCACGGTCTCTTCCCGGCCGAAGATCGAGCCCAGCGGCGGCTCGCCCCGCATAGGCGCATCGAGGGCACCGATGACGATGGCGAGCAGCCCGACCAGCGGCACCACCCAGCGCAAGGGAGCAAGTATCAGCCGCATCCATCCATCGCGGACGCAACGCCCGCCCCGTTTCCTCGCCGGAAGAAAGAAAATTTACTGTTCATCATCCGTACTGGCCCGGATAGTCGGCCAGCGCGGCGGCGATTTCCACCGATTCGTGTAACAGCCGGCGCCTGTCTGCGCACTCCCGGTGGCTTCGCTCACCGCTCCCAGGAGAAGCTGGTGGCCATCAGCCACTGCTCGGGATGGGCTCGCACCAAGGCCTCCGCGGCCGCGTCCAGCGCCGCCTGGTCGGCCGCGAGCGCAGCCGGATCGCGCGGCAGGCGTTGCAGCTGCACCTCCGCCAGCACCTCCAGACGGAACCGCGCCGCGTCGCCGCAGCGCAGCGCATGCACGGGCAGAACCGTCGCGCCCGTCAGCGCGGCAAGGCGTACCAGGCGATGGATGTTGCCCTCCGGCCGTGGGGCGCGCCCGAGCGCGGGCGCCTGCACCCGGCCGCCGACATACTCGTCTACGAACATCAGCACCGCCGATTCGCGGCGCGCGAGGAGGCGCCGCGCTTCCAGCGCGCTGCCCGGAACCGGATCGAGCAGCCGGATGGAGGTCCGCCGGCGGGCGCGGTTCGCCATCGCCATCTCGAAACGGCTCGGCAGGCGCTGGTAGATGACCGCCAGCGTCACGCCGCGTCCCGTGATGCCGGCATGCAGCGCTTCCCAGCTGCCCACGTGCAGCCCGGCGAAGATCACCGGCCGGCCCGAGCCGAGCGCGGCCTCGAGATGGGCGGCGCCGGCGATCTCGATGCGGCCTTCCGGCCAGAGACGGTCGAGCACGCAGAACTCGGCGACGACGCGGCCGAGATGCCGCCACAGGGCGCGCTCCATCGTCGCCAGCTCCGCCGCCCCGGTCTCCGGCCGCAGGCGCCCCAGCACGTGGCGGATATTGGCCGATGTCTGCGGCCTTCCCGCCCCGTGCCGCTCGCCGAGCCACGCCCCGATCGCCGAGACGGCATCCGTCGGCATCGGCCGCAGCACCGCCTGCATCACTGCGTCCTTCAGTCCGCGCAGCGGATCGCGCCCCCAGTATCGCCACAGCGCCCGCCGCGCCACGGCATCGGCGAGGCTGAAGGGCGGCGGCGCGTAGAGGCTCACCTGCGCGGCCGTAGCAGCATGGGTAGCGCCTCGCCGGGGCGCAGCGTCAGGCGCGCCACCGGCATCACCTCCGCCCCCGGCGCGAGGCGCAGCTCGACGGCCTGGAACAGCGTGGCGAGGCAGATCACCGCCTCCGCCGTGCCGAGATGCTGGCCGGTGCAGACGCGCGGCCCGACGCTGAAGGGCACATAGGCGCGGCGCGAGGGCTTCGGGGCGCCGGGCATGAAGCGATCCGGCACGAAGGCGTCGGGCTGGTCCCAGAGTTTCGGGCGGCGGTGCAGCAGCCAGGGCGCGACGAGAACGATCGTGCCCTTCTTCACCTCTCGCCCCGCGATGGTGCCGGGCGCGATCGCCTCTCGCGAAAGCAGCGGCACCGGGGGATAGAGGCGCATCGTCTCCTCGATCACCGCGCGCGCGAAGGGCAGGTCCGGCAGGTCCTCGAACTTCGCGGCACGCCCCGCGAGCACTTGCGCGAGTTCGCCACTCAGTCGCGCCGCCGAACGAAAATCCTGGCTCAGGATGAACAGCGCCCAGGCGAGCACATTGGCGGTGGTCTCGTGCCCGGCCATGAACAGCACGATCGCCTCGTTGCGGAAGGCGCGGCGGTCCATCGGCCTTTCGGTGCCCGGCACCTTCGCCTCCGCCATGGCGCGGATCAGCGAGGCTTCCGCGCCGCCGCCATCAAGGATCTCCGCGATCAACCGGTCCACCACCGCATGGATGCGCGCCACCGCCGCCCGGATGCGCCGCCCGCGCGGCCGCGGCAGCCAGTCCGGCAGGCCGGCGAGCGAGAGCAGGTCGGTCTGGTCCACCAGGTCCTGGTATTCCGCGAAGGCGCCGACCACCTCGGCGGCCGCGTCGGTGCCGAGGGCGCGGCCGAAGATGGTGCGGCAGATGATCTCCGCCGTCAGGCGGCCCATCTCGCCCAGCACGTCGAGCGGCTGGTCCGGCGGATGGCGGCGCCAGGCGGCGGCACGCTGGGCCGCGGCCTCGGTGATGGCGGGCGCGAGCTCGGCCAGGCGCGTGGCATGGGTGACCGGCGCGACGACGCGCCGCCGCTCGCGCCACAGCGTGCCGTCGGAGACGAAGAGCCCGTCGCCCAGCAGCGGCGCCAGCGCGTGGCGGTGCTGCGGGCTCTTGCGCTGGAACTGCTCGTGCTGCGCGACGAAGGCCTCGGCCACCGTCTCCGGGCTGTTGCAGATGACGAGGTCGCGGAACAACAGCCGGCGGAACATCACGTCGTGGTTGAAGGCGCCGCGCGGCCAGACGGCGAGGTAGTTCCGGCGCGCGATGCGGAGCATCTCGCGCAGCGAAGGCGTCTTCTCGTGCCGCACCGGGAAGGGCGGCACGTAAGGCTCGGCGGCGCGGAGATCGTCCGGCATCGCGCCCTGTCTAGCGCAGGCGCGCGTCATTCACACCGCCCGGGGGCAGCGAGAACTGGCTTTCCGGCCGGCTACGCAGCCTCCGCCGTCAGCACGATGCGCCCGACCACCTTGCCCTCGCGCAGGCGGTTCAGCGCGGAATCGGCGTTGCGCAGCGGCTCCCGGGTGATCGGGATCGGCGCGAGGCGGCCGCCCTGAGCGAGCTTCACCAGTTCCCGCAATTCCTTCGGGCTGCCGACATAGCTGCCGCGCACGGTCAGCGCGCGCATCGCCATCACCGGCAGCGGCAGCACCAGTTCGCCGCCGAACAGCCCGACCTGCACCAGCTTGCCGCCCTTGGTCAGCGCGTCGAAGCAGAAGCGTGCGGTTTCGCTGCCGTTCACCAGGTCGATGATCGCCTCCACGCCGCCGCCGCAGAGATCCATCAGCCGCTTCGCCACCTCGGGCTGGCTGGCATCGAGCGTGTCGCTCGCACCGGCCTGCTTCGCGGCCGCCAGCTTCTCCGCGCTGACATCCACCGAGACGATGCGCCGGTGCCCCATCGCCTTGAGCACGCTGATCGCCTGCAGCCCGAGGCCGCCGGCGCCGACCAGCACGATCGGCGTGTCGGCCTCCATCGGCATCACCTTGTTGATCGCCGAGAAGACCGTGATGCCGGAGCAGGCATAGGTCGCGGCCAGCGCGGGATCGATGTCGCCCGGATCCACCAGGTGCCGCGGCTCCGGCGCCAGCACATGCGTGGCGTAGCCGCCGTTCTGGAACACGCCGAGCGCCTTGCCCTGGACGCACATGTTGTCGTCCTCGGACCGGCAGCGCGCGCAGGTGCCACAGCCGACCCAGGGGAACACGATGCGCTGCTGACCCACGGCGAGGCCGTGGCCTTCCGCCTCCGGCCCCCACTTCACCACGCGGCCCACGATCTCGTGACCCATGGCGAGCGGCAGCTTCACCCCGCGCTCCGACAGCTTCATCTTGCCGCGGCTGCCGAGGTCCCATTCGCCTTCCCAGATGTGGATGTCGGAATGGCAGACGCCGGCATGCGTCACCTCCAGCAGCACCTGCTTGCCGGTCGGCTCCGGCGTGGGCAGCTCGATCTCCTGCAGCGGCTTCCGGGATTCCACCACGGCCCAGGCGCGCATGGGCGTCCACTCCTTTTGATTGTGCGGCCATCGAAGAACCGGCAGCATCCGCGGTCAACACGGCCGGGCCGCTTCGCCGCCCGCGCACACGGGAGACGCAACGATGTCAGACGTGCTTTCCAGGATTCTTGCCGGGGCGCTTGGCGGCGCGATGGGCGGCGGTGCGCAGCAGGGCGGCGGCTACGGCGCCGGCGGCGGGATGGGCAACTCGCCACTCGGCGATCCCCGGCTGCGGCGGGGCGAGGTGCCCGGCTATGAGGGCGGCCGCGGCGCGCCGATGGGGGGCCAAGGCGGCGGTGGGCTGGGCGACCTGCTCGGCGGCGCCGGCGGCGGCTTGGGCGGGCTGCTGGGCGGGCTGCTCGGCGGCATGGCGGGCGGCGCCCCGCAGCAGGCGCCCGCGCCGCAGCGCCGCGCACCCGCGCCGCCGGCCGGCGGCGGGCTGGGTGGCCTGGCCAGCGGCCTCGGCGGCGTGAAGGGCCTCGCCCTGATGGCGCTGCTTGCCTACATGATGCGTGGCCAGGGCGGCACGCAGGGCCTCTCCTCGCTGACCGAGCAGCTGCGCGGCGCCGGCCTCGGCGACCGGGTGGACAGCTGGGTCGGCCCCGGCGCCAATCGCGACCTGCGGCCCGAGGAACTGGCCCGCGCCATCCCGCCCCAGGCGCTGGACGACATCGAGCGCCACACCGGCCTCGGCCGCGACGAGGTGCTTTCGGAGCTGAGCCGCGGTCTGCCCGGCATGGTGGACAGGCTCACGCCCCGCGGGCAGATGCCGCAGCGCGACGACGAGCTGGACGACATCGACGAGCGCGACATCCTCGGCAACTTCAACATCGGCGGAGTGGACGGCGCCGCCTTTGGCAAGTTCGGGCCGGGCCAGGGCGGCGGGAAGAAGTTCTGACCCGCGCGTGACGCCCCTCCCCGGCGCGGGGAGGGGCCAGCCGGTCAGTCCGGCCGGATGTTGTTCTCGCGCACCACGCGGCCCCAGGTCGCGATCTGCGCCGAGAGGAAGCGCGCGAAGCCGGCCTCGCCCTGCGGATCGAGGTCGATCCCGAGCCCCAGCACGCGCTGGCGCACCTCCGGCTTGTCGAGCGCGGCGCGGATCTCGGCCTCCATCCGCTGCTTGATCGCCGACGGCAGGTTGGCCGGGCCTAGGAAACCCCAGAAGGCGCGCGCATCGATCCCCGGGACGCCGGCCTCGGCCAGGGTCGGGACCTCGGGGGCGGAGGGCGAGCGCATGGCGCCGGTCTGCGCGATGGGCACGATCGCACCCGCGTCGATCTGCCCGCCGATGGCCGGGCGGGTCGCGATGACGAGGTCCGTCTCGTTGGCCGCCGCCGCAACCGCGAGCGGCCCGCCGCCGCGATAGGGCACATGCACAAGCTGCAGGCCGGCCGCCTTGCCCACCAGCGCCATGGTGAGATGCGCGAGAGAGCCGTTACCGATCGTGCCGTAGGTGACGGTGTCGGGCCGCGCCCGCGCTGCCGCCGCCATCTCCGCGAAGCTCCGCCAGGGCCGGTTGCGCGAGACGCAGAGCATCATCGGCGCCGTGCCGAACAGCAGCAGCGGCGTCATGTCGCGCTCGGTGTCGAAGCCCATGTTGGGGATCAGCGCCGGGTTCACCGCATGGGTGTCGAAGACCAGCACCCAGGCATTCCCGTCCGGCGCGCTGCGCGCCACGGCCGCGGTGCCGATCGAGCCCGAGGCGCCGGCACGGTTCTCCACCACCACCGGCACGCCGAGGGCCTGGGACAGATGCGGCTGCAGGATGCGAGAAAGCGCATCGGTGGACCCGCCCGGCGGAAAGGGCGCGACGATGCGGATCGGGCCGTTCGGCCAGGCGGGCTGCGCCAGGGCAGGCGCGGCCAGCGCAGAGGCGGGCACCGATAGCAGAATGCGGCGGCTCACCACTTTCATTACAATGTTCCCCCTTTTTGTTACTGCCAGACTACCATATTTTGCTTGAGGCAAAAGAGAGGCACCTGAAGTGGCTCGAGCTGTACTTCTCGCTACGCTCCTGCTTTCGGGGTGCGCAGCACCGTCGCAGCAGCGCCAGCTCAGCTGGTGGCATGCAAGCGGGGCCGATTGGTCACGCGACCACTATGAGTGTGTTCGGGAAGCGAACTCAACAGTTCCTGCCACTCCTCAACTGATCAACTCTGGCGGCCGCTTGGTGAGCTTCGATCCTAGCGAAGCACGGAGAAACTCTTCGAGAGATTTGTGCCTAGAAGCCCGTGGTTGGAGACGCGCTTTCCAGAACCCGTTCGCCGGCAATACTCGTGCGCCCGCACCCGGCCAAGTCCGATCGGCCACAGCACAGAGGAATCCATCCTGAGGCCACAGCCGCGGCGCAGCCCGGCATAGATCAGAAGTTGGAAGTTTACCCATTCGGCTTTGACTGGGCGCTCGACTTCGCCTGCATCAGCACGCGGCGGATATCCTCCTCGAGCTTCGCCAGTTCCTCCGCGGCGCGTTCGCGCTGGCCGCGCGCCTCGTCGGCGATCTTCAGGCTGTCCTCGATGGTCGCGACGAGCGCGGCATTCGCCTTCTGCACCGCTTCCAGGTCGAACACGCCGCGTTCGAGCTCGGTCCGCGCCTCCTGGTTGCCGCGGCGCAGCGTCTCGGCATTCGCGGTCAGCAGGCGGTTCGTCAGGTCCGTCGCCTCCTTCACCGCCGCGCCGGCTTCCCGCATGCGGTGGATCGCGAGCGCCTGCGCCAGTTGCTGGCGCCACAGCGGCACGGTGTTGGCCAGCACCGAATGGATCTTGGAGGACAGCGCCTTGTCGTTCTCCTGGATCAGCCGGATCGACGGCAGCGCCTGCATGGCCACCTGGCGCGTCAGGCGCAGGTCGTGCACGCGCCGCTCCAGCTCGTCCCGCGCGCCGCGCAGGTCGCGCAGCCGCTGCGGCGCCAGGTCGTCGCCGGTGTTCTCCGCGACCTGCTTCTCCAGCGCCGGGATCGTGTGCGCGTTCGTCCGCTGCAGCACCGCGTCGCCGGCGGCGATGTGGTCGCCGAGCGCGTGGAACCATTCGAGCGTCGCGGCATAGAGCCGCTCCAGCCGCTCGACATCCTCCAGCAGGCGCGTGCGGTGCGTGTCGAGCTTGTCGCCGATCGTCTCGATCTGGCCCTTAACGCTCTCGTATTTCGTGATGATGCCGCTGACCTCGGCGCCCGCCTTGGTGAAGATGCGGGCGAAGAAGCCGGGCTTCTCATCGAGGTTCGTCACGTCGAAGCCGCGCAGCGTGGTCAGCAGCGACGACAGCGTGCGCCCCGCCTCGCCCGTCTCCTGGTTCTTCGCGCCTTCCAGCATGGCGTCTGCGGCGGCCTGGGCACGGTTCTGCGCCTCCTGCCCGAAGCGCAGGATGGAGCCGGGGTCGGAGAGGTTGATCTGCTGCGCGAGGCTCGCGATCGCAGCCTGGTGCTCCGGCGTCAGTTCCGCGGGCGCGCGGGGCGGCGCGGTGATCTCGGCGCTCGTCGTCGCCTGCGGGGACTGCACTGGCGTCGCCGGCTGGTCGTCGCCGAAGCTGATGCGCACGTTATCGCTCACGCGTAGCCCTCCTGGCGCAGCCTCTCGGCCAGCACCTTCACCTGGATGTCGAGCGCGGCCGTCTCCTCCGCGCGGATGCGGTCGCGCATCTCGTCGGCCGCGGAGGTCAGGTCCTCCAGCAGCTTCGGCAGCCCCTCCGGCGGCTCTGCGCCGGCCTGCAGGCGCTCGCGGATGCGGTCGAGCCCGTCGAGATGCACGACGAGGAAGCGCCGCGCCTCCGTGATGCGCTCCGGCCGCGCCGAGAGGTCGTCCAGCACGCCCGCCAGCGCGCCGGAGACGCCGGCCAGCCGGGGCTCCGCGGCGATGCGGGCCAGCCGGGCGCGATGCTCGTCCAGCGGGCCGGGCGGGGGCGGCGGCGCGGGCGGCGCCACTTCCTGCACCGCGCCGTCATAGAGCAGCCGCGTGCCGAGCCAGCCGCCGGCGCCGAGCAGCACCGCCATCAGCGGGTTCAGCGCGGCGCCGAGGCCAGCCACCACACCGCTGGCCGCGCCGACCATCAGCGCCGCGCGCTGCGTGTCGCCCTTGCGGCCGCGGCGCAGCGTCGCCGTCGCGCCGACGGTCAGGCCGATGCCGAGCGCGGCCGCGACCAAGCCGCGCACGTCGCCGGTGCCGATCTCCCAGATCGCGTCGAAGAAGAGCGGCCAGGTGAAGAGCGGCAGCAGCAACCCGCGCGTGCCGGCACGGAAGCGCGAAAAGCCCTGCTCCACCTGCGCGCGCGCCTGGTCCCAGGGCTGCAGCGGGCCCTCATTTCCCCAGGGGCGCGGCGGCGGCGGCTCCCAGGGCCGGCGCGGTCGCTGGTCGCTCATCCCGCGACGAGCGCCAGGAAGCTGGCCAGCCAGAGGGTGAGCGTCAGCAGCCCGATTCCGGCGGCACGGCGCGCCGGCCAGGGCAAGGAGGCCAACAGGGGCCGCGAGGGCACCGGCGGGGGCGAAGCGGGGCGGTCCATGGCCGCCCACAGATCGCCCCGGCGGGGGGCCGCATCAAGGCCACGCCGCGTGACGCTGCCTTGATCACGGAAGCGTGAGCTACTTCCGGTCCGCCCGCGGGTCCAGCGCGTCGCGCAGCCCGTCGCCCATCAGGTTGAAGGCCAGCACAACGACGAAGATCGCGACGCCGGGCGCGATGGCGAGCCAGGGCGCCGGATCGAGGAAGCGCTGCGCCGAGTTCAGCATGGACCCCCAGGAGGGCGAGGGCGGCTGCTGGCCGAGGCCGAGGAAGCTGAGCGAGGCCTCCGCGATGATCGCCTCCGCAATCGCCAACGTGCCCTGCACCAGCAGCGGCGGGACGATGTTCGGCAGCACATGCACGAGAGCGGTGCGCCAGGGCGGGTTGCCGAGCGCGCGCGCCGCCTCCACCCAGTCGGTGGATTTCGCATCAAGCGCCATGCCGCGCGCGAGGCGGACGAAGACCGGGCTCGCGGTGATGGCGATGGCGAGCATCGCATTCTCGAGCGCGGGGCCGAGGAAGGCCGCGAGCGCGATGGCCAGGATCAGGAAGGGCACCGACAGCATCGCATCGGCGATGCGCGAGAGCAGCGCATCCACCCAGCCGCCGGCGAGGCCCGCGAGCAGGCCGAGCGGCACGCCGATGGCGATCGCGCCGAGCACCGAGACCACGCCCGCCATCAGCGAGGCGCGCGCGCCCCAGATCACGCGGGAGAGCACGTCGCGGCCGTTCTCGTCGGTGCCGAACCAGTGCTCGGCCGAGGGCGGCTTGCGGATGCGCGACCAGCTGGTCTCGATCGGGTCGTAGGGCGCGATCCAGGGCGCGAGCAGCGCGATCAGGACGAAGGCCAGCACCACAACGAGGCCGACGACCGCCAGCTTGTGACGGAAGAAGCGGCGCAGGGCGCGGCGGGCAGGGCTTTCGCCGCGCTCGAGGGCGGCGGGGATGGCGGAGGCGCTCATGCCGGCAACGGACCTTCCTTGCGGCCCGAGGCAGCGCCTCGGGCCGGGAGCGCGAAGCGCGACCGCGCCCAGACCGACGCTGGAGCCCGGCGCTGCGCGGCGCGGCGCGCAAGCCAAGCCGCCGGATGGCGGCGCCGGCGATTGAGGCACCAAAAGGAGCGCCTGAGGATCGCCATCAGGCGGTCCTCAGGCGCGGGTTGATGGCCATGTAGAGGAGATCCGCGACGAGGCTCAGCACCACGAAGATCAGCGCGGTGGCGAGCACCACGCCCTGCACGACGGGATAGTCGCGGTTGAACACGGCATCCACCACCAGCTTGCCGAAGCCGGGGATCGTGAAGATCTGCTCGGTCAGCACCGCGCCGGCCAGCAGGCGCCCGAACTCGATTGTGCCGAGCGTGACCACCGGGATCAGCGCGTTGCGCAGCGCGTGCTTCCAGACCACCACCTTCTCGGCCAGCCCCTTCGCGCGCGCGGTGCGGACATAGTCCTGGCTGAGCGCCGTCAGCATCGCCGCGCGGGTGTGGCGCATCAGCACGGAGGCGACGCCGGTGCCGAGCACGAAGGCCGGCATGATGGTGGTCGAGAGGCTCTGCACCGGATCCTCCCAAAGCGGCACGTAGCCGGAGGGCGGCAGCCAGCCGAGCTGCACGCTGAACAGCAGGATCATCATGATGCCGAGCCAGAAATTCGGCGTGGAGATGCCGAACAGCGCAATGCCGTTGGCCAGGAAATCGGCCGGCGTGTCGCGCCGCGTGGCGGAGAGGATGCCGAGCGGCACGCCGATCACCACGCCGATGATGAAGGCCATGGTGGCGAGCTGCGCGGTGACCGGCAGCTTCTGCAGGATCAGCTCGGCGACCGGCATGCGGATGCGCCAGGAGAAGCCGAAATCGCCCTGCACGACATTGCCGACCCAGTTGAGATACTGCTCCCAGATCGGCCGATCCAGCTTCAGTTCGGCGCGGATCTGCGCCAGCACCTGCGGATCGCCACGCTCCTCGCCAGCCAGGATGACCGCCGGATCACCGGGCATCAGCTGCTGCAGCCCGAAGATCAGGAAGGAGAGGATGATCAGCGTCGGGATGATCTGCCCGACGCGGCGGAGGAGGAAGGCGATCATGACGAACGTCCCCTCCACACTGTGAGGTCGACGACGCGGCCCGATGGACGCGGTTGCGCGGCCCCCACCCCGACCAGCCTGCGTAGGCGGCGGGAACCCGCCGCCACTCCGGCGTTCGACGCTGCGCGTCGAACCCCCCGCATGCGGGGGAGGGAGAACTGCGCGGGACGGGAGACGCGCGGCGGCATCAATTCAGCCTCATGCCCTGCAGGCGGATCATGCCGTCGGCGATCGGCTGGTAGCCGGTCAGGCGGGTCGAGTGGATCATGATGTTCTTGCGGTGCCAGACGAACATGCGGCCCATGTCCTGCCCGATCGCGATCTCCATCGCCTGGCGATAGAGGTCGCGCCGCTTCGCGACATCGCCCTCAACTCGCGCGGCATCCAGCAGGCGGTCCACCTCCGGGTTGGAATACTTGCCGTCGTTCTGCCCGCCGCGGGTGTGCATGAAGGAGTGGATGTTGCCGTCCGGGTCGGTGCGGCCCGACCAGCCCACCAGATACAGCTGGAAGTCGCCGCGCTGCGCCGCTTGCAGCGAGGAGGCGAACTCCATCGCGCGCAGGGTGATCTCGAAGCCGGCCTCGCGCGCCATGGCCTGCACCACCTCGCCCACCTGGCGGAGATCGGGGTTGTTCGGGACGGTGAACTCCAGTTGCAATGGCGTGGTGACGCCCGCTTCCCGCAGCAGCGCGCGCGCCGCGTTCACGTTGCGCGCCGGCGGATCGAAGTTCGGGATGCGGAAGGCGCTGGCCGGCGGGATGGGCTGGCGCGTCGGGCTGAACATACCCTCATAGACGACCTGGTTGATCGCCGCGCGGTCCACCGAAAGCTCGAAGGCGCGGCGCACGCGCGGATCGCGCAGCGGCGCGGACCGCTCGCCGTTGTTCACGTTGAACTGGATGGACTGCCAGCCGAGCTCCTCCACGGCCACGCCGCGCAGGTTGCGGTTGCGCTGGATGGCGCGCAGATCGTCCGGCTCCATCCGCTCGCCGAACTCGGCGGCGCCGGACTGCAGGTTGGCCAGCCGCACCGTGTTGTCCGGGATCGGCAGGTACGTCACGCGGTTGAGGTGGATGTTGCCGGCGTCCCAGTATTCCGGGAAGCGCTCCAGCACGATGCGCTCCTGCGCGACGCGCTCGACGAAGCGCATCGGGCCGGCGCAGACGGGGCGGGTGCCGAAGTTGCGGCCCGCGGCCTCGGCGGCCTTGGGGCTCAGGATCATGCCGGCGCGGTCGGTCAGCGCCGCGATGAAGGAGGCGTTCGGCGCACCGAGCTTGATGCGCACGGTCTGCGGATCCACCACCTCGATCGCGGTGATGTCGCCCATCTCGCCGCGGCGGAAGCTGCCCTGCATCGTCAGGTGGCGGTTCAGCGAGTAGCGCACCGCCTCGGCGTCCATCACCTCGCCATCGTGGAAGCGCACGCCCTGGCGCAGCGTGATGATCAGCGTGGTCGGGTCTTCCCAGCGATAGCCGGTGGCGAGTTGCGGCACCGCCTCGAGCTTGTCGTTGATGTCGAACAGCTTGTCGCAGACGCCCATGTAGACGATGCGCCCGACATAGGTGCGCGACAGGGTGGGATCGAGGATGTCCGGATCCTCGCGCAGCGCGATGCGCAGGTTCTGTGCATCGGCCGGCGCCGCGGCGAGCGCGGCCAGGCCGATGCAGGCCGCCGCGAAGGTCTTGCGGATCATGTCGTCGTTGCTCCCTTGGTGATCGGCGAAGTGCTGCGATCGGTGAAGAAGGCCTGCAACCGCCGCAGGCGCTCGCCGCCGGCATCGTGCTCGGCCGGCGGGCGTGCCGGCGGAAGGCGGTCCTGCAGGTGGCAGGCCGCGGCATGGGAACCGCCTTCCAGCAGCGGCATGCGTTCCGCGCAGACAGCCTCGGCGAAGGGGCAGCGCGTGCGGAAGCGGCAGCCGGAGGGCGGGTCGATCGGGCTCGGCACGTCGCCTTCCAGCGGCACGGCCTTCGCCCCATCCCTCCCCCCTTGGCCCGGCACCGCGGCGAGCAGCGCGCGGGTGTAGGGATGGCGCGGCGCGCGGAACACCGCTTCCGTCGGGCCTTCCTCCACGATGCGGCCGAGGTACATCACCGCCACGCGGTCTGCGATGTGGCGCACCACGCCGAGGTCGTGGCTGATCAGCACGAAGGTCAGCCGCAGCTCCGCGATCAGGTCCTGCAGCAGATTGATCACCTGCGCCTGCACCGAGACATCCAGCGCGCTGACCGGCTCGTCGCCGACGATCAGCCGCGGGCGGGAGGCGAGCGCGCGCGCGATGGCGATGCGCTGGCGCTGCCCACCCGAGAATTCATGCGGCCAGCGCCGCGCGAGCTCGGGCCTGAGGCCGACACGCGCCAGCAGCTCCGCCACGCGGTCCCGCTCCTGCGCGCGGGGCACGATGCCGTGCAGGCGCAGCGGCTCGCCCACCGCCTCCTCCACCGTCATGCGCGGATCGAGGCTGGCAAAGGGGTCCTGGAAGATCAGCTGCATGTCGCGCCGGCGGCGACGCAGATCGGCCGGATTCAGGGTGCGCAGATCCTCGCCCATGAAGCGGATCTCGCCCGCATCGGGCTCGATCAGCCTGAGCGCGAGACGGCCGAGGGTGGATTTCCCGCAGCCGGATTCGCCGACGATCGCCAGCACCTCGCCTTCGGCCACCGAGAGCGAGACGCCATCCACCGCGCGCACCGCGCCGCGCGCGCGGCCGAGGGCGTCGCGGACGGGGAAGGCGCGCGCCAGGTCGCGCAGTTCGAGCAGCGCGGTCATGCCGCCACCAGCAGGCTGTCGAGCGGCGCGCGCCAGCAGGCGGCGAGATGCCCCTCCCCCATCGGCGCCAGCGGCGGCTGCTCGGCGCAGCGCGCGACCGCGAAGGGGCAGCGCGGCGCGAAGCGGCAGCCGGGCGGCGGGTTGCGCAGGTCCGGCACCGTGCCTTCGATGCTCGCCAGCCGCTCCGCCCCGCCTTCCAGCGAGGGCGCGGCGCCGAGCAGGCCGACGGTGTAGGGATGCTGGGGATTGGCGAAGAGCCGTGCGGCCGGCGCGCGTTCGGCGACGCGGCCGGCATACATCACCGCGACCTCATCGGCATGGTCGGCGACCACGCCGAGATCGTGGGTGATCAGCAGCACCGCCGTGCCGGTCTCCGCCTTCAGCTCGTCGATCAGCGCCAGGATCTGCGCCTGGACCGTCACGTCGAGCGCGGTGGTCGGCTCGTCGGCGATCAGCAGGCGCGGGCGGCAGGCCAGCGCCATCGCGATCATCACGCGCTGCCGCATCCCGCCCGAGAGCTGGTGCGGATATTGCCGCGCGCGCCGGCCCGCATCCGGGATGCGGACGCGGGCCAGCATCTCCACCGCGCGGTCCATCGCCGCCGCGGGCGAGAGGTTCTGATGCAGCCGGAGCGCCTCCGCCACCTGCTCCCCGGCGGTGAAGGCCGGGTTCAGGCTGGTCATCGGCTCCTGGAAGATCATCGCCAGCTCGGCGCCGCGCTTGCCGCGCATCGCCTCCGCATCCAGCGCCGTCAGCTCCTGCCCGTCGAAGCGGATCGCACCGCCGATGCGCGAGCCCTGCGGCAGCAGCCCCATGATGGCGAGCGCGGTGACGGACTTGCCGCAGCCGCTCTCGCCCACCACGGCCAGCGTCTTGCCCGGCGCCACGGCGAAGGAGACGCCATCCACCGGGCGCAGCGGGCCGCGATCGGTGGGCAGCGTGACCGTGACGTCGCGCAGCTCGAGGACGGGCGCGCTCACTGCTGCTGCGCCTGCGCCTGCGCGATCGCCGCCTGGATCACCGCGCGGTCGAACACGCCCGGATGGTCGCGCCCCGGCAGGAAGCGGCGGAAGTGGCGGAGGTAGCCGTTCCAGACCGTGTGCAGCCGGCGCAGCTCCGCCAGCGGGTCCGGATGGTCGTCCACCCGCAGGTCGAGATCGGGATAGGGATCGCGCGAGGCCACCTGGATCGCCGCCGATTGCCGCCCGCGCTTGTCCCCGCCCGCGGCCTCGCCGGCCTCCATCGCGGCCAGCAGGCGCTCGGCCAGCGGCAGCCCGGC
This sequence comes from Falsiroseomonas bella, assembly GCF_003173615.1. GTDB lineage: Bacteria > Pseudomonadota > Alphaproteobacteria > Acetobacterales > Acetobacteraceae > Falsiroseomonas > Falsiroseomonas bella. Next base: position 97,849 of record NZ_QGNA01000005.1, read on the forward strand.
CGTGGCGAGGAAGGCGTCGCGCGTCGCGGCCACCACCTCCGGCCCCGCCAGCATGTTGCCGGCGACCGAGACATCCTCGCCGGCGACATGGCCGCACCAGCCGATGCAGTCGGCGCCGGTGTGCTGCGCGATGGCGCCCGTCGCCGAGAGCACATGCACCTGCCGCGTCGCCTCGCCCGCATCGGCGGCGATCAGCGCGGCCAGCACCGGGCCGGGCGCTTCGCCAGCGCGCAGACGCGCCAGCGCGTCGGGCGCGTGGAAGGGGTTCACCAGCGCCTGGGTGCAGGCCGCACCAACCCCGCCCTCGACGCGCGGCACAAGGGCGCCGGCGGCCAGGAAGCGGCTGGCGACGGCGGCGCCCAGTTCGCCCGTGGCACGGTCCAGCGCAAGGATCGACCAGGTCATGGCCCGCTTAGTGCCACGCCCGGCGGATGGCGCAAGCCCACCGGGGCGGAAGCTTTCGCCGCCGCGGCGGCGCCGCGCCTGCGGGATGGGCAGCGTCTGCCCAAGCGGGCGGCGCCTCCCGCCCGCCCGGCATGGTCGGGGCCGCTACAGCTTCACCCGCAGGGCATGCGCGATCTCGCCCAGGATGCCGCGCCGGAAGGCCAGCACGCAGGCGATGAAGATCACGCCCTGGATCACCAGCACCCAGGCGCCGAACTCGGCCAGGTAGTTCTGCATGGTTATGATGACCGCGGCCCCCACCACCGGCCCGAAGATCGTGCCGAGGCCGCCGACCAGGCTCATCAGCACCACCTCGCCCGACATCGCCCAGTGGACGTCCGTCAGCGTCGCGATGTTGAACACCAGCGCCTTGGTCCCGCCCGCGATGCCCGCCAGCGTGGCCGACAGCACGAAGGCCATCAGCTTGTAGTCGTCGGTGCGGTAACCGAGGGAGGTGGCGCGCGGCTCGTTGTCGCGGATCGCCTTCATCACCTGGCCGAAGGGCGAATGGACGATGCGGTGGATCAGCAGGAAGCCGGCCAGGAAGATCGCGGCCACGAGCCAGTACATCGTCAGGTCCGCGGTCAGGTCGAAGACGCCGAACAGCGTGCCGCGCGGGATCGCCTGGATGCCGTCCTCTCCCCCTGTGAAAGGCGCCTGCAGCGCGAAGAAATAGACCATCTGCGCCAGCGCCAGGGTGATCATGGCGAAGTAGATGCCGGCACGCCGGATCGCCAGCCAGCCGAAGGGAATGCCGAGCAGCGCGCCTGTCGCGCCGCCCATCAGGATCGCCAGCTCGGGCGGCACGCCCCAGGCCTTGGCGGCGTAGCCGGTGATGTAGGCGCCCATGCCGAAATAGGCGGCATGGCCGAAGCTCAGGAGGCCGACATAGCCGATCAGCAGGTTGAAGGCGCAGGCGAACAGCGCGAAGCACAGCACCTTCATCAGGAAGACGGGGTAGAGGAAGAAGGGGCTGACCAGCACGAAGGCCAGCATCAGCAGGAAGGCCACGGCCTGCGGCTTCGTGAAGCCCCAGAGGCCGGTCTCCTCGTGCCGCGCGGCGATGCCGCCGGCGGTGGCGATGGTGCCTTCGGCCATGGCTCAGGCCCTCCCGAACAGGCCGGCGGGTCGTGTCAGCAGCACGATCGCCATGATGACGAAGACGACGGTCTGCGAGGCTTCCGGATAGAACACGTCGGTGATCCCCTGGACGAAGCCCAGCAGGAAGCCGGTGACGACCGCGCCCATGATCGAGCCCATGCCGCCGATCACGACCACCGCGAAGACGGTGATGATGAAATTCGCGCCCATCGCCGGATGCACCGAGTAGATCGGCGCCGCCAGCACCCCGGCGAAGGCGGCCAGCGCCACGCCCGCCGCATAGGTCAGGGTCATCATCAGCGGCACGTTGATGCCGAAGGCCTGCACCAGCTGCGGGCGCTCCGTCGCGGCGCGGAGATAGCTGCCGATCTTGGTCTTCTCGATCACCAGCCAGGTGCCGAGGCAGACCGCGCTGGCCGCGATCAGCACCCAGACGCGGTAGCCCGGCAGGAAGAAGTCCGCGAGCTCGAGGTCGAGAGCGCGGAACTCCGGCGGCGTCGTGTAGCGCTGGCCGGAGGAGCCGAAGGTGTTGCGGAACAGCCCCTCGATCACCAAGGCGCAGCCGAAGGTCAGGAGCAGGCCGTAGAGGTGATCCAGCTTGTAGAGCCGCGAGATCATCAATCGCTCCATCAGCACCCCGACGAAGCCGACGATCAGCGGAGAGAGGATAAGTGCCGGCCAGTAGCCGATGCCGAGATAGCTCAGCAGCAGCCACGCCACGAAAGCGCCCATCATGAACTGCGCGCCATGCGCGAAGTTGATCACGTTGAGCATGCCGAAGATGACGGCGAGGCCAAGCGAGAGCAGCGCGTAGAACGAGCCGTTGATCACGCCCAGGATGACCTGCGGCAGTGCCAGTTGCAGTTCGAAAAGCAGGTCTTCCATCGCCCGGTCGCCTTTCGGGAATCTGGATCAGCGGGGGCGGCGCAGGCCGCCCCCGTCCGGCGTCAGGACCGCACCAGCGCGCAGCCGCCCTCGTTCAGCGGGCGGAAGGCCTCGTTCGCGGGAATGGTCGAGATCAGCTTGTAGTAGTCCCACGCGCCCTTGCTCTCCTCCGGGGTCTTCACCTCGAACAGGTAGGCAGGGTGCAGCTTGCGGCCGTCGGCGCGGATGCTGCCCTCGCCGAAGGCGTCGTCGGAGGTCGGCATCGCCTTCATGCGGTTCACCGCCTCGGCGCCCGAGGCCTTCGCCGCGGCGACGCCCATGTCCGCCACCGCCTTCAGGTAGTGCAGCACGCCCGAGTAGCAGCCGGCCTGCACCATGGAGGGGCGCAGGTTGCCCGGCATCGCGCCGACGCGCTGCGTGAAGGCCCGAGTACGGTCGTTGAGGTCCCAGTAGAAGGTCTCGGTCAGCACCAGGCCCTGCGCGACCTCAAGGCCCAGCGAGTGGATGTCGGTGACGAAGACCAGCAGCCCGGCGAGCTTGGTGCGGCCGCCGCGGGTGATGCGGAACTCGGCCGCCTGCTTGATCGAGTTGATGGTGTCGCCGCCCGCATTCGCCAGGCCGATCACCTGCGCGCGGCTGCGCTGCGCCTGCTGCAGGAAGGAGGAGAAGTCCGTGGTGCCCGGGAAGGGCGTGCGGACGCCGCCCAGCACGCGGCCGCCGGCGGCGGTCACGAAGGCGGTCGTGTCACGCTCCAGCGCGTGGCCGAAGGCGTAGTCCGCGGTGATGAAGAACCAGGTCTGGCCGCCCGCGCGCACCATCGCGCCGCCCGTGCCCTTGGCCAGGTTGTAGGTGTCGTAGGTCCAGTGGATGGTGTTCGGCGAGCACTGCGCGCCGGTCAGGTCCGAGGTGGCGGCGCCGGAGTTGATGAAGACCTTGTTCTTCTCGCGCACCAGCGTGTTCACGGCCAGCGCGACCGAGGAGGTCGGCACGTCCACCACGACGTCGATGCCGTCGCGGTCGATCCACTGGCGCACGACGGTGGAGCCCACATCCGGCCGGTTCTGGTGGTCGGCCTCGACCACCTCGACGTTCACGCCGCGCTGGGTGATCCCGCTCTCCTGCACCGCCAGCCGAACGGCCTGGGTGGAGCCGGGGCCGGAGATGTCGCGATAGAGGCCAGACTGGTCGTTCAGCACGCCGATGCGGATCGTGTTGGCGGCCTGGGCGCGCGCCGAGCGGAACGGCAGCGCGCCCCAGACCGGGGCGGTGGCGACGGCGCCGAGAAGCGTGCGGCGATTGACGGTCATGCGCGTGTCCTTCCTTGTCTGGTTCCCTGTCCCCCGGCGGCTTCAGACGCCGAGGTAGTCATGCAGGCGGTCCATGCTGTGCGGCAGCTCCGCATTGGTCAGCATGTCCACCATCTTCCCGTGCTCCATGACGTAGTGACGGTCCGCCACGGTCTGCGCGAACCGGAAGTTCTGCTCGACCAGCAGCACGGTGAAGCCGCGCTGCTTGATCTCCCGGATCATGGCGCCGATCTGCTGCACGATGACGGGCGCGAGCCCTTCGCTCGGCTCGTCGAGCAGCAGTAGCCGCGCCCCGGTGCGCAGGATGCGCGCGATCGCCAGCATCTGCTGCTCGCCGCCCGAGAGCTTGGTGCCCTGGCTGCGCGCGCGCTCCTTCAGGTTCGGGAACAGCGCGTAGATCTCGTCGAGCGAGAGGCCCCCCGGCGCGATCACCGGCGGCAGCATCAGGTTCTCCGTCACGTCGAGCGAGGCGAAGATCCCGCGCTCCTCCGGGCAATAGGCGATGCCGGCGCGCGCGATCAGGTCGGGGCGGGCGTTGATCAGCTCCTTCCCCTCGAAGCGGATCGAGCCGCTGCGCTGCCCGACCAGCCCCATGATGGCGCGCAGCGTGGAGGTCTTGCCCGCGCCGTTGCGGCCGAGCAGCGTCACCACCTCGCCCTGCCGGATCTCGAGGCCGACGCCGTGCAGCACATGGCTCTCGCCGTACCACGCCTCGAGATTTTCGATCTGCAGCATGGGCGTGCCGGCGGCGGAGGCGGCGCGGTTCGCGGTCATCGTCTCAGCCATGCGGCGCCTCCGCCTGCAGTGCGGGATCCGTGCCGAGATAGGCGGCCTTCACTTCCTCGTTCCGGCTCACCTCGGCATAGGTGCCCTCGGCCAGCACGCGCCCGCGCGTCAGCACCGTGATCATGTCGCAGAGGCCGGAGACGACCGTCAGGTTGTGCTCCACCAGAAGCACCGTCCGCCCCTTCGCCACGCGCTGCACCAGCGCCATGATCCGCCCGACATCCTCATGCGTCATGCCCGCCGTCGGCTCGTCCAGCAGCATCATGCGCGGTTCGAGCGCCAGCGTCGTCGCGATCTCCAGGGCGCGCTTGCGGCCATAGGGCAGCTCGCCCGCCGTGTGCCGCGCATAGGCCGTCAGGCCGACATCCTCCAGCAGTTCCATCGCGCGCGGCTCGAAGCCCTTCAGCGCTGTCTCCGAACGCCAGAAGTCGAAGGAGCCGCCGCGGGCGCGCTGCAGCGCCACGCGCACATTCTCGAGTACGGTCAGATGCGGGAAGACCGCGGAGATCTGGAAGGACCGCACCAGGCCGAGCCGGGCCACCTCGGCCGGCTTCATGTTGGTGATGTCCCGCCCGTCATAGCGGATGGTGCCGCGCGTCGGCGGCAGGAACTTCGTGAGCAGGTTGAAACAGGTGGTCTTGCCGGCACCGTTCGGGCCGATCAGCCCGTGGATCGTCCCGCGACGGACCTTGAGCGCGACATCGGAGACCGCGACGAAGCCGCGGAATTCCTTGGTCAGCCCCTCCGTCTCCAGGATCGTCCCTTGCGGATCCTCGGATGCCACGCCCGTCTGCCTCCCCGGCCAGCCAGGCAAGCCGTCATGCCGGGGTGGAGATCCGCCCTGCATGCATGCCCGCCATGAATTTCCGTCTTCATGGATGCTGGCACGACAGGATGCAAGAGCGCCTTCGGCGGGCGGCCGGGCGAAGCCTGCCCCTGCGTCAGGCCCCGGCCAGGGCGCGGGCCATGCGCCCGATCCCGTCCTCGAGCATGGCGCGCGGACAGCCGAAGTTCAGCCGCACGAAGCCGGCGCCGGGCGGTCCGAAATCGGTGCCGGAATTCATCCCGACCCGCGCCTTCTCCAGGAAGAAGCGGTGCGGATCGGCCGCCGCCGCGCTGCCGCGGCAGTCCAGCCAGGCCAGGTAGGTCGCCTCCGGCAGGCGCATCGCCACCCCGGGCAGGCGCTCGGCCACGGCGCCGGCCAGCCAGTCGCGGTTCGCCTGCAGATAGGCGAGCGCCGCGTCCCGCCAGGCACCGCCCTCGGCCAGCGCGGCCTCCGTCGCGATCAGGCCGAGAATGTTCACATGGTCGGCGACACCGGACAGTGTCGCCGCGAAGCGCGCGCGCAGGCCGGCATCCGTCACCACCGCCCAGCAGGCATTGAGGCCCGCGATGTTCCAGGTCTTGCCGGCCGACATCAGCGTGATGGTCCGCGCCGCCACCTCCGGCGCCAGGGTGGCGATCGGGATGTGGCGCCGCCCGTCGAAGAGCAGGTCGCAATGGATCTCGTCGGAGACGATGGACACTCCCGCCGAGAGGCAGGCCTGCGCCATCTCGGCGAGTTCCTCCCGGCCGAAGGCGCGGCCGGTCGGGTTGTGCGGGTTGCAGAGCAGGAAGGCCCCCTGCCCCGCCTGTCGCAGCGCCGCGCCGAAGACGTCGCGGTCCACCTCGTCCGTCGCGGTCAGGGGCGCGTCGATCCGGCGCAGCGCGCCGTTCTCCGGCGCCTTCAGCATCGGCGGATAGACCGGCGTCTGCACCACCACGCCCGCGCCCGGCGCGCAGACGGTGCGCAGCGCCATGTTGAAGCCCGGCACCACGCCCGGGAGCATCAGGATGTCGTCCGGCGTGACGCGCCAGCCATATTGCGCCTCGAGCCAGCCGACGATCCGCGCCTTCAGCCCGGCCTGCGAGACGCCGTAGCCCAGCACGGGATGCGCCAGCCTTTCGCGCAGCGCGTGCAGGATCGGATCGGCCACGGCGAAATCCATGTCCGCCACCCACATCGGCAGCACATCCGGCTCGAAGCGGCTCCATTTGGAGCAGCCGCTCCCGCGTCGGTCGATGATCGTGTCGAACGGGCTCACTCCGGGCGTCCCCCTACAACGACGGGCCTGGCGGGATCGGCACTCCAGGCCGACCAGGATCCCGGATACATCGCCGCCTCGATGCCGAGGGACGCGAGTGCGGCGACATTCACCGCCGCCGAGATCCCGGCGCCGCAATACACGCCCACCGGCCGCGTGCCATCCGCCCCCAGCGCGGCATAGAGATGACGCAGCGTCGCGGCATCGGCGAAGGGGCCGGGCTCGGTGAAGTTGTCGGCGGCGGGCGCGCTCAGCGCGCCGGGGATATGGCCGCGCGCCGGCGCGCCGGGCGGCACCGCGCCGCCGATGTAATTCGGCCGCACGCGCGAATCGAGCAGCACGCCCGAACGCGCCATCGCCAGCGAGCCATCCTCGTCCAGCACCGGAAGATGGCCGGCGGAAAGCACCACGTCGCCCGGCTGCGGCGCGGGTGCGCGATGCACCACGGGAAGCCCTGCCGCGACCCAGGCCGGAAAGCCGCCATCCAGCATCCGCACATCGGCGATGCCCGCCCAGCGCAGCACCCACCAGGCGCGCCCCGCGACCAGCCCGCGATCGTGATCGTAAACGATCACGGACTGGCCCTGCCGCAGGCCCCAGCCACGCGCATGGCGCTGCAACTCGGCGATCTCCGGCAGCGGCCGGCTGCCGCGCGTGCCGCCGCCGGGCGCCGCCAGTTCGCTGGGCAGGTCCACATCCACCGCGCCGGGAATGCGCGGCGTCGTGCGCTCGTCGCCGCGCGGGTTGCGGATCGCCAGGATCGCGGCGCCCTGCATCCGCGCGGCCCGCTCCGGCGTGACGAACACCCTCTCGCGCAGGCCGTCCTCGCCATCCATGCCCTGTCTCCTTCGGATCGGTTCATCCTGAAGCAATCCCGATGCGCGGACGAGGCCCCCGCGCACGCGGGGCGTGGCCCATCTGCGCGCGAAGCGCGCGGCGGGTATCCGCGCGAAGCGCGTTGCGCACAAAAGACCTGTGCGCTGGGCGCATGAGCGATTCTGCGCGAAAAGCTTGATCTTCGTGGCAACCAACGTCATCTGGATGACATCCAGCACGCCCTGATCATGGAGCCGGCCGCTATGCCGAAGCCCGACGCCGCCCGCACCGCCACGCAGCCCGCCGCGAAGTCCAAGGATCTCGCGGGGTTCGTCGTGGGCGACGCGGTGATGCATCCCGCCCACGGCGTGGGCCGCGTGACCGGCGAATCGACCGCCACCGTCGGCGGCGAGACGCTCGAGCTCGTCCACTTCGCCTTCGGCGAGGGCCGGCTGCTGCTGCGCGTGCCGCGCGCGAAAGTCACCGTGAACGGCATCCGCCGCCTCGCCGGCGGCGCGCTGATCAACGAGGCGCTCGACGTGCTCACCACCACGCCGCGCGGCGCGGTGCGCGGCATCACCTGGGCGCGGCGCGCCGCCGAGCTGCAGGCGAAGCTGAACAGCGGCGATCCGCGCAAGGTCGCGGAGGTGCTGCGCGACCTCGGCCGCAACGTGAACAACCCCGAGCGCAGCTTCTCCGAGCGCCAGATCTTCGAGGCCGCGCTGGAGCGCCTGGCCGTGGAGATCGCCGCGGTCGAGAACATCACGCGCGACGAGGCGGTGGCGAAGATCGCGCAGCGCGTCCCCGTGGCGCCGACCCCGGTCGCCGCCGCGGCCTGACGGCGGCTGCCTTAAGCGGCCCTGGCGGCGCGCATGTCGCGCCGCCCGAAACGGATCGGCGCGCGCCGCGTTGGCGCGGGATGAACGCCTCCGATCCGAAGCCGGAGGTTCCGGCGCCGCCGCCGGAACCGCCCGTCGAGACACCCCCCGTGACGCCACCGCCCGGGCCAGAGCCCGAATTGCCGGGCCTGCCGCCGGTGAACCCCGGCTCGCCGCCGGCGGAAGCGCCGCCGCCGGCAACGCCGACACCCGAGATACCGCCGCTCACGCCCCCCGGGCCGGGGACGCCCCGCCCGGTCGCCGTTGCGGCGTGCGCAGCAGCAGCATCGCGATGAAGGCGGCGAGATAGAGCCCCGAGGTCAGCGCCAGCGCGGCCTCCACCGAGGCGCGCTCCAGGACCAGCCCGAAGCCGAGCGGCGCCAGCGCCTGCAGGAAGCGCGACGGCGCGGAGAGCAGGCCCTGCCGCGCGCCGTAGCCGACCGGCCCGAAGATCGCGAGCGGGAGCGTGCCCTTCACGATCGTCATGATGCCGTTGCCCATTCCGTGCAGCACCGTGAAGACCGGCGCCGCCACCGGGCCGAACAGCAGCAGCGCCGCAGCCCCGAGCGGATGGGCGATCGTCGCCAGCCGCCCGGAAGCCAGCGGATGGAAGCGGCTGAGCAGCCCGAACTCCAACAGCCGCGCCGCGACCTGCGCCGGTCCGATCAGCGCAGCGGCGGCGATGGCCGCGGCGGGGCTCGCGCCCGTGGCCTGCAGCATCGCGGGCAGATGCGCCGCCAGCGCGCCCGCCACCGCCCAGGTCGCGGCGAAGACGAAGGCGAGCAGCGGCATGGCGAAGCGGGGCGCGGGCGCCTCCTCGCCCTCAGTCGCGGCGGCCTGCTTCGTGGGCGGCGGCGCTTGCGGCAGCAGGAAGCGGTTCAGCGGCAGCCCGATCAGCAGATGCAGCGCCGCCCAGCCGAGGCAGGCGCCGCGCCAGCCGAAGGCCTCCGCCATCAGCGCCGAGACCGGCCAGCCCACGGTGCTGGCGAAGCCCGCGATCAGCGTGATGCCGGTGATCGGCCCCCGCGCCGCGCGCCCATAGAGCCCCGCCAGCGTCGCGAAGGCCGAGTCATAGAGGCCGAGCGCGATGCCCACCCCCATCACCAGCCAGGCGAAGCCGAGCGTCGCAGGCCCTTGCGCCAGCGCCAGCAGCACGAGGCCGGCCGCGAGCACGAGGTTGGACATCACCAGCACGCCGCGCCCGCCGCGCCGGTCTATCGCGCGCCCGACCGCCGGGCCGAGCAGCGCCGACAGCACCAGCGCCGCGGAGAAGGCACCGAACACCCAGGAGGACGGCAGGCCGAGGTCGCGCGCCATCGGCGCCGCCAGGATCGCGGGCAGGTAGTAGCTGCTCGCCCAGGCCAGCGTCTGCGCCGTGCCGAGCGCGAGGACCACGCGCCGCGCGCCCGGCGGTGCGGCAGGACCGGCGCTCAAGGCGTCGCGCCGCGCGGTCGGAGGAATATTGGGAAAGCTGCCACGGCCGCGACGCTAACGCTTTCCTTGCGCGCCGGGGAGTGGATCGGCAGCCGCGGTCATCCGCGCCGCGCGCGACCGCACCCGCTCGCGATGCGCCATGTAGAGGCCGCTCGCCGCGATCACCGCCGCGCCCATCAGCGTCCAGCGGTCCGGCACCGTGCCGAAGACCAGCAGGCCGAGCAGGCCCGAGAAGACCAGCTGCACATAGGAGAAGGGCGCGAGCACCGAGGCCGGCGCGGCGCGATAGGCCAGCACCACCAGCCATTGCGCGGCGGAGGACACCACCCCGATCAACAGCCCGATCGCCACCTGCCGCGCATCCGGCACTGTGACGCCGAAGGGCAGCACCAGGGTCAGCACGAGGAAGCCCGTCGCCGCGGTCCAGAACAGCGTCGTTGCCGGGTGATCGAGCGTGCCCATGCGCCGCGTCACGATGACCGCGGAGGCCCAGGCGGCGGAGGAAAGCATGGGCAGCAGCGCCTCCGGCCGGAAGGCCTCGGCGCCCGGGCGGACGATGATGAGCATGCCGACCATCCCGACCGCGATCGCCGACCAGCGCCGCCAGCCGACCCGCTCGCCGAGGAAGATCACGCTCAGCACCGTGACGAAGGCCGGCGAGACGAAGTTGATCGCCGTCGCCTCCGCCAGCGGCAGGAAGCGCAACGCGACGATGAACACGACCGCGGATCCCACCACGCCGAGACCGCGCAACACCTGCAGGCCGGGCGCGCGCGAGACCAGCAGCGCAGCCCCGCCCGGCCGCAGCAGAGGGATCGCGGCCAGCGTGAAGAAGGCCAGGTAGCGCAGCCAGGCGATCTCCACCGGCGGCAGCGTCTCGCCGAGATGCTTGGCCAGCGCGTCGGAAATGGAGAACAGCGCGATCGCCGAGAGCAGCAGCGGGATGCCGCGCATCGGCTCGTCGCGCGGCGCATCCTCTGGCTTCGGCGTCATCGCCGGAGCTTCGGGGTCAGGCGCCCGGCTCGCCCCCGGCGGCGCCGGCGCCAGCACCAGCACCGACCGCGTTCAGCGCGACCAGCCCGGCTGCGAGCCGCACCAGGCTGCGCGCGGCCCGCAGCCGCACCGCCGCCTGGCCCTCCACGCCCTCCGGCAGGGTGCAGCCGGCAAGCGTGATCGCGCTGCCGAGGATCCGCGCCTCCAGCGCGCCGGTAAGCGTGTTCGCATCGGCATCGCGGCCGAACTCGGAATCCAGCGCTTCCCCGGCACGGTCGATCTCGGCCTCGACCCGGTCGTCCTCGGCGGCGATGCCCAGGATCTCGGCCGGCGGGTCGGGCTCCTCGCCGGCCTGCACCGCGAGCAGCCCGAGCGCGGCCAGCAGCGTCTGCATCGGCCCGCCCGGATCGCCCCGTTCCGCGAAGGCCCCGAAGGCGACCGCCAGCGCCGCCTCCCCCAGCACGGCGCGCGTCTCGGGATCGCCCGGATGCGGCGCCTCGACCGATTCGCCGGGAGGCGGCGGCACCTCGCCCGCGGCACAGGCCTGGCACAGCGTGGCAAGGGCGTCGAACAGGCGTTGCTCGGATGGTGTTGTCATGGCTGCGGCCCCCTTCTCCCGGACGTGGCGCCGAACGCCCGGTGCGCCACGACGTTGGAACAGCCAGCAGCGGAAGGGAACAGGCAGCCGGTGGACGAGGACGCAGCGCGCATCCGGCGGGACGAGGGCAGGCCGGCGGCGGGGGCATGGTCGGGCGGCGGCTGGCGCGGCGAGGTGGCGTTCCTGCGACGCACCCTGATCGTCGCCGGCGTGGTCATCCTGCTGCTGCTCCTCTGGACCGTGCGGGGGGCGCTGCTGCTGGCCTTCGCGGCCATGCTGGTCGCGGTGCTGGTCCGCGCCGTGGCCGACCCGTTGCACGACCGCCTGCGCCTGCCGCCGCGCATCGCGGTGCTGGCCGCCTGCCTGCTGGTGGGGACGCCGCTCGTGCTCGCGGCCGTCCTCGTCGGGTCCGAGATGCAGGCGCAGGTCATGCTGCTGCTCGAGAACCTGCCGGAGGCGGCCGCGGCGATCGAGCGCGAATTCGGCATCCGCATCCCGCTGCCCGGCGGAGACGGGCCGTCGGGCTCGACCGACGCCTCCACCGTGGGCGCGGTCGCCCGCCAGGCGGCCTCGGCGGCGCTGCTGGCGGTGGATGCGCTGGCGGCGCTGGTGATCGTGGTGGTGGGAGGCATCTACTTCGCGGCCGATCCCGGCCTTTACCGCCGCGGCATCGCCCGGCTGCTTCCCCGTGCGCAGCAGGCGCGCGCGCGGGACGCGCTGGACGCCACGGGCCGGGCGCTGCGGCTGTGGCTGCTGGCGCAGCTCGCGGCGATGACGGCGGTCGGGACGCTGACGGGCCTCGGCGCCTGGGCGATCGGGCTACCCGCGCCGCTGGCGCTCGGGCTGTTCGCCGGCCTCGTGGACATCGTGCCGCTGATCGGGCCGTTCATCGGCGCGCTGCCCGGCGTCCTGCTGGCCTTCAACATGGGCTGGGAGATGCTGGCCTGGACGGCCGCTCTCTACATCCTGGTGCAGCAGATCGAGGGCAACATCCTGACGCCGCTGCTCGGCGAGCGGATGGTCTCGATCCCCTCCGCCCTCCTGCTCTTTGCCGTCGTTGCGGCGGGGGCGGCGCTGGGCCTGGGCGGCGTGCTGCTGGCGGCGCCGCTGACCGTGGTGGTGGTGGTTCTTGTCGGCAAGCTCTATGTGCGGGAGACGCTGGGACAGCGCGTCGAGGTCCCGGGGGAAGAGGAATAGCCGTTCCGCGGCCGCCCGATGCCGCGTAACCTTTCCCCGGCCGGCGGCGAAGCCCCGTCGAACAGTCCGAGGAGCCTCCGTGTCCGTCCGCACCCCGGCCACGCCGCCCCGCCTTGCGGCCGGCAAGTTTCGCGACCCGAACATCACCGCCAAGGGCGAGCGCCGTGCGACCGTGGCGCCGACCGGCCTCGACACCCTTTGGGTGAACACCGGCACGCTCTGCAACATCACCTGCGCCAACTGCTACATCGAGAGCAGCCCGCGCAACGACGCGCTGACCTACATCTCCGCCGCCGAGGTGAAGGCCTATCTCGATGAGGCCGAGGCGCGCGGCGAGCCGCTGCGCGAAGTGGGCTTCACCGGCGGCGAGCCCTTCATGAACCCGGACCTGCTGCCGATGCTCGCCGAGGTGCTGTCGCGGCCGGGCCTGACCGCGATCGTGCTGACCAACGCGATGCAGCCGATGCGGCGCTACGCGAAGGGCCTGCTGGCGCTGCGCGACCGCTTCGGCACCGACCGGCTGACCCTGCGCGTCAGCCTCGACCACCACGAGGCCGCGCATCACGATGTCGAGCGCGGCGAGGGCAGCTTCGCCAAGACGCTGGAAGGCCTGGCCTGGCTGGCGCGCGAGGGCTTCGGACTGCATGTCGCTGGCCGCGCGACCTTCGGCGGCGAGGACGAGGCGACGATGCGCGCGGGCTTCGCACGACTCTTCGCCGAGCACGGCATCCCGGTGGACGCAGCCGACCCCGTGGCCCTGATGCTGTTCCCCGAGATGGACGCCGCGGCCGACGTGCCGGAGATCACGGAAGCGTGCTGGGGCATCCTGCACAAGTCGCCGGAGAGCGTGATGTGCGCCTCCTCCCGCATGGTGGTGAAGCGCAAGGGCGCGGCGCGGCCTGCCGTGGTCGCCTGCACGCTGCTGCCCTACGACCCGCAATTCGAGCTCGGCGCGAGCCTGTCCGAGGCGATGCGACCGGTGGCGCTGAACCACCCGCATTGCGCCCGCTTCTGTGTGCTCGGCGGCGCCGCCTGCTCGCGCTGAGCGCCCTGTCACACCCTCCCCCGCATGCGGGGGAGGGTCGGGGTGGGGGCGGCGCAACCTGATCCACGGCGTTGACGCCTCCTTCGCCGCACGGGCCACTCCCGATATAGATGGCCATCATGGCCTTCGATGCGCTTCCTGGCCTCGGCCAGCCCCTCCGCCGGCTTGAGGATCCGCGCCTGCTGACGGGCGGCGGGCGTTTCACCGCGGATCTTCCGGCGGGTGGCGCGCTGCATGCGGTCTTCGTCCGCTCCCCGCACGCCCATGCGCGCGTGCTGCGCGTGGACGGCGCAGCGGCGCGGGCGATGCCGGGCGTCGCGGCGGTGTTCTCCGCGGAGGACACCGCGGCGCTCGGCCACACGCCGGCGCTGACCGAGATCTTCGACCCCGACGGCCGGCGCCATGCCGAACCGCCGCGCCTGCCCATCGCGCCGGGGCGCGTGCGCCATGTGGGCGAGATCGTCGCGATGGTCGTCGCGGACACGCTCGCCCAGGCGCGCGACGCGGCCGAGGCGATAGAGGTGGACTACGATCCCCTCCCCGCCCTGGTCCTGCCGGAAGACGCGCTGGCCGAGGGCGCGCCGGCGATCCACGAGGAAGCCCCCGGCAACCTCGTCTGCGACTGGCACAAGGGCGACGCCGCCGCGGTGCAGGCCGCCTTCGCCCGCGCCGCGCATGTCACGCGCGTCGCGCTGCGCTCGCCCCGCATCGTCGCGGGCTACATCGAGACGCGCGCGGCGCTGGCGGAATGGCAGGACGGGGTCGTGACGCTGACCACGCCCTCGCAGGGGGTGCATGTGCTGCATCGCCTGCTCTGCGACAGCGTGCTGCGCTGGCCGCGCGAGAGGCTGCGGGTGGTGACGCCCGATGTCGGCGGCGGCTTCGGGCCAAAGCTGCCGCTCTATCCCGAGCAGTCGCTGGTCTGCTTCGCCGCCGACCGGCTGCGCCACGCCGTGCGCTGGGTGCAGGACCGCACGGAACACCACCTGGCGGACACCCATGCGCGCGACCTGGTCGCGGAGCTCTCCTTGGCGCTGGACGCCGAGGGCCGCTTCACCGCGCTGCGCGTCGAGGCCATCGCCAATTTCGGCGCCTATGTCTCGCTGGTCACGCCGAGCATCCCGACCGGCGGCCTGGCGAAGGTCATCACCGGCCTCTACGACATTCCCGCCGCCCACATCCGCATGCGCTGCGCCTTTACCAACACCGCGCCCGTGGACGCGGTGCGCGGCGCCGGCAAGCCGGAGGCCCTGGTGCTGCTGGAACGCGCGGTGGACCAGGCGGCGCGGGAGACGGGGCGCGATCCCGTGGCGCTGCGCCGGCTGAACCTGGTGCCGCGCGACGCCTTCCCCTACCGCACCGCACTCGGCTTTTCCTACGAAAGCGGCGACTATCATGCGCTGCTGGACGCGGCGCTGCGCGAGGCGGATGACGATGGCTTCGTCGCGCGACGCGCCGCGAGCCGCGCTCGCGGCAGGCTGCGCGGGCGCGGCCTGTCCTGCCATCTGCACGGCTCCGGCGGGTGGGGCGACGAGACCTCCATCGTGCAGGTGCTGCCGGATGGCACGATCGCCGCGCGCACCGGCACGCAGAGCCAGGGCCAGGGCCACGCCACCGCCTTCGCGCAGGTGCTGGCCGCTGCCTTCGGCGTGGAGCCCGCGCGCATCCGCATCCTGCAGGGCGACAGCGCGACCATTCCGCGCGGCGGCGGCACCGGCGGCTCCTCCTCCACCATCGTCTCGGGCACCACCTTCGCGCTTGCCGCGCGGGCGGCGATCGAGGCCGGGAAGGACGTGGCGGGGGAGGCGCTGGAAGCGGCCGCCGCCGACATCGAATGGCAGCACGGCGCCTATGCCGTGGTCGGCACCGACCGCCGCATCGGCCTGTTCGAACTCGCGGCGCGCAGCGGCCAGATCGAGGGCCGCGCCGATTTCGCCGACACCGTCGTCACCTGGCCCGCAGGCATCGCCGTGGCGGAGGTGGAGGTGGACCCGGAGACGGGCGAGGTCACGCTGGATCGCTTCAGCGCCGCCGTCGATGCCGGCACGGTGGTGAACCCGATGCTGCTGGCGGGCCAGCTGCATGGCGGCTTCGCCGCGGGCATCGGCGGCGCCCTGCTCGAGGAGGCGTGCTACGACGCCGACGGCCAGCTGCAGAGCGCGACGCTGATGGACTACGCCATGCCGCGCGCCGCCGACCTGCCGGACTTCGCGTATGTGCTGGCGGGCGTGCCCTCGCCCAACAACGCGCTCGGCATCAAGGGCGTGGGCGAGCTGCCGACCAATGGCGCGCCGGCGGCCGTGGCGAATGCGGTGAGCGACGCGCTCGGCGGCGCCGCCGTGACGCTGCCTATGACGCCGCGCAACGTCTGGGCCGCGCTGGCCGGCTTTCGGGTGGACGGCGGCATCGGCTAGAAGTCCCGCATCGCGCCATTCGGGAGAACGCGTTCATGAAGCTCACCTGGTTCGGCCACTCCGCCTATCGGCTGGAATTCGGCAAGTCGGTCGTGCTGATCGACCCCTTCCTGACGGGCAACCCCGTCTTCTCCGGCGATCCCGCGCAGGCCTCGGCCGGGGCGACGCATGTGGTGATCACGCATGGCCATGCCGACCATGTGGGCGATGCGCTGGCGATCTCGCAGCGCACCGGCGCCAAGGTCGTTGCGAACTACGAGATCTGCATGTGGCTCGCGAAGAAGGGCCTCACCGCGATGGACCCGATGAATTCGGGCGGCACAACCGACCAGGGCGAGTTCAGCGTCACGCTGACCGTCGCCTTCCACTCCTCCTCCGTCATGGACGAGAACGGCATCACCCACGACCTTGGCCTGCCGCATGGCGTGGTGATCACGCCGAAGGACGCGGCGGAGCCGACCGTCTATCACATGGGCGACACCGAGATCTTCTCCGACATGGCGCTGATCGACGAGCTGCACCGGCCGAGCGTGGCGATCGTGCCGGTCGGCGACCGGTTCACGATGGACGGCAAGCGCGGCGCGCTGGCGGTGCGCCGCTTCCTGCCGAGCGTGAAGACCGCGATCCCCTGCCACTGGGGCACCTTCCCCATCATCGCCGCGACGCCGGATTCCTTCGTGCAGGCGATGGCGGGCGCGAATGCGAAGGTGCTGGTGCCCGAGAAGGGCGTGTCGACGACCCTGTAGCGGCCGCCTATTCCACGATACCCGGCCGCGCGCCGGCGTGGTGCTCTCGCAGCACCGCGCCGGTGGTCGCATCCACCTCGCGCAGCAGCACGCCATAGCCCCAAAGGTCGGCAAGGTGCTGCAGCACCGCCCGCGCCTCATCCGGCTCCAGCAGCTGCCTTTCCAGCACGCGGTGGTGCAGGATCAGCCGGCGGTCGCCGATGAGGTCCACATCCTCCACCTGGATGTCGGGATCCACATGGCCGATGTCGTATTGCCGCGACAGCGCGCGCCGCAGCCTGCGGTAGCCGCGCTCGTCATGGATGGCATTGACGCGCAGTTCCTCCTCCCGGTCGTCGTCCGCCAGGTGGAACATGCGCAGCTTCCGCATCAGCCGCGGCGAGAGGTATTGCGCGATGAAGCTGTCGTCGCGGTGGTTCGCCCAGGCCTCCCGCAGCGCGCCCTCGGCATCGCCGCAGCCGGCAAGGCCGGGGAACCAGGCGCGATCCTCCTCATCGGGGGCGGTCGCGATGCGGGCGATGTCCTCCATCATGGCGAAGCCGAGCGCATAGGGGTTGATGCCGCCATAGCGCGGATCGTCGAAGGTCGGCTGGAAGACCACGTTGGTGTGGCTGTGCAGGAACTCGAGATACTGCCCGTCGGTCAGCCGCCCCTGCTCGTGCAGCCGCGTCATGATGCGGTGGTGCACCCAGGTGGCGCAGCCTTCGTTCATCACCTTGGTCTGACGCTGCGGGTAGAAATACTGTTCGACGTGACGCACGATGCGCAGGATCTCGCGCTGCCAGGGCCGCAGGCGCGGGGCGGTCTTCTCCAGGAAATACAGGATGTTCTCCTGCGGCAGCTGCAGCAGCGCGCGGCGGCGCGCTTCCTCGGCCTTCGCGGCCGGCGCGTTGCGCGGGCCGGGAATGGTGCGCCAGAGGTCGTCGTAGATGCGCTCCTCGTGCTGGCGCCGCTCGCGCTCCCGCCGCTCCTCGCTGGCGAGGTCCGGGATGCGCCGGCGCGGCACTCGGAACACGCCCTGGGAGGACAGCGCATGCGCGGCATCCAGCACGCGCTCCACCGCTGCCTCGCCGTATTTGTCCTCGCAGTTCATGATGTAGCCACGGGCGAATTCCAGGTAGTCGAGGATGCCGTGCGCGTCCGTCCATTCCAGGAACAGGTGGTTGTTGCGGAAGAAGTGGTTGTGGCCATAGGCGGCGTGCGCGATCACCAGCGCCTGCATCGTCGCCGTGTTCTCCTCCATCACGTAGCAGAGGCAGGGGGAGGAGTTGATGACGATCTCGTACGCCAGGCCCTGGAAGCCCTTGCGGTACATCGTCTCGTGCCGCGCGAAGCGCTTGCCGAAGGACCAGTGGCGATACAGCACCGGCATGCCGTTCGCCGCATAGGCGTCCAGCATCTGCTCGGCCGAGATCACCTCGATCCGCGTCGGATAGAGCGACAGGCCGAGTTCTCCGGTCGCGATCTCGCCGCATGCGTCGTGGATGCGGCGGAGCGTGTCGAAGTCCCAGTCGGCGCCCTGGAACAGTAGCCGGTCGTCGCGGACGGCGCTCACTTGCCCGCGTCCGATCGCCGGAGGGCGGAGCGGCGAAGCCGCAAGCATCGGAAGCGTGAATCGGCCGCGCTCACTTGGCTGCTTCCTCCATCGCACCCTTGCGGAACAGGTCGCGGAACACCGGGTAGATGTCCTTGCGGTGACGCACCTTGCGCATCGCCAGCCGCGGCTCTTCCGCGCGCAGGCGGCCATAGGTGCGCCACAGCTCCGTCTCGCGCGGCATGAAGCCGATCGGCCCGCCATCGTCCTCGCGCCCGACTTCGAGATAGGCGAAATACTGGCAGGCCGGGATCACGCGGCCCATCAGCAGCGCGGCGGTGCGGTCGTTGTCGGCCGAGGTGTTGTCGCCGTCGGAGGCCTGCGCGACGTAGATGTTCCAGTCGGCCGGGCTGTAGCGCGCGTCCATCACCTTGATCATCTCCTCGAAGGCGGTGGAGACGACGGTGCCGCCCGTCTCAGGGCTGCGGAAGAAGGTCTCCTCGTCCACCTCCTTGGCTTCGTGGGTGTGGCGGATGAAGACCACGTCCACATGCTTGTAGCGGCGGCGCAGGAACAGGTGCAGCAGCAGGTAGAAGCGCTTCGCCAGGTCCTTCATGCCCTCCGTCATGCTGCCGGAGACATCCATCAGGCAGAACATGACCGCGCGCGCGATCGGCTTCGGCGCCGGCTCGAACTGGCGGTAGCGCACGTCGATGGGGTCGATATAGGGGATGCGCAGCGTGCGGTTGCGCAGGCGGTCGATCCGCGCGCGCAGCGCCTCGGCCTCGGCGGGGTCGTTCTCCTCCGCGGTGCGCAGCGCCTCTTCCAGCTCGTCCAGCTCGTCGGGCTTCGGCCGGCGCAGCGCCAGCCGGCGCGACAGCGCGTTGCGCATCGTGCGCCCGAGCGCGACATTCGCCGGCGAGCCCTGCGTCGCGAAGCCCGCGCGCCGCACGCCGGAGGCATCGCCCTCCACCACGCGCTTCTTGGCGAGCTCCGGCAGTTCCAGGTCCTCCAGGAAGAGTTCCAAAAACTCCTCCTGCGTCAGCGCGAAGCGGAAGGCGTCCTCGCCCTCCCCGTCCGGGCTGCCCTCGCTGCCGCCGCCTCCGCTGCCGCCCTGCGGGCGGGGGATGGTGTCGCCTTCCAGGTATTCCTTGTTGCCGGGCAGCACATGCTCGCGGAAGCCGCCCGAGGCGCGGCGCAGATGGGGCTCCTTCACGCCCGAGGCGGGGATGGTCACCTCGCCGCCGCGCTCGATGTCCTTCAGGCTGCGCTCGCCCGCCGAGTTTCGCACCGCCTCGCGCACCATGTCCTTGGCGCGTCTCAGGAAGCGCTGCCGGTTGGCCAGGCTCTTGCCGCCCGGGTTCAGGCGGCGGTCGACGATCTGCATCAGCCTCCGTCTTTCAGGTCCAGCTCTCCCGTGGGTCAGCCGGACTGCTTGACGCGCATGTACCACTCCACCAGGCGCCGCACCTGCCGCTCGGTGTAGCCCCGCGCGGTCATGCGGCGGACGAACTCGTCATGCTTGCGCTCGCTCTCCTGGTCCTTCTTGGAGCCGAAGGAGATCACGGGCAGCAGTTCCTCCACCTGGCTGAACATCCGCCGCTCGATCACCTCGCGGATTTTCTCGTAGGACGTCCAGGCCGGGTTCTTCCCAGCGTTGGACGCCCGCGCACGAAGAGAAAACTTCACGACCTCGTTGCGGAAGTCCTTGGGGTTCGCGATGCCCGCGGGCTTCTCGATCTTCGTCAGCTCCTGGTTCAGCGCCTCGCGGTTCAGCAGCTGGCCGGTGTCGGGATCCTTGTAGTCCAGGTCCTCGATCCAGGCGTCGGCGTAGGAGACGTAGCGGTCGAACAGGTTCTGCCCATAGTCCGAATAGCTCTCCAGATAAGCCTTCTGGATCTCGTTCCCGATGAACTCGGCATAGCGCGGCGCGAGCTCGCCCTTGATGAACTCCAGGTAGCGCTTCTCGGTGTCGTCGCCGAACTGCTCGCGGCGGATCGCCTGCTCCAGCACATACATCAGGTGCACCGGGTCGGCCGCGACTTCCGCGGTGTCGTGGTTGTAGGTGGCCGCCAGCACCTTGAAGGCGAAGCGGGTGGAGATGCCGTCCATGCCTTCGTCGTTGCCCGCGGCGTCCCGGTATTCCTGCAGCGACCGCGCGCGCGGATCCGTCTCCTTCAGGCTCTCGCCGTCATAGACGCGCATCTTGGAGAAGAGGTTGCTGTTCTCGTGCCGCTTGAGGCGCGACAGCACGGAGAACCGCGCAAGCATCTCCAGCGTGCCCGGCGCGCAGGGCGCCTCCGCCAGCTCGCTGCCGCGCACCAGCTTGTCGTAGATCTTCTGCTCCTCGGTCGCGCGCAGGCAGTACGGCACCTTGATGACGTAGATGCGGTCGATGAAGGCTTCGTTGTTGCGGTTGTTGCGGAAGGTCTGCCATTCCGCCTCGTTCGAATGCGCCATGATGATCCCGTTGAACGGGATGGCGCCGATGTTCTCCGTGCCGATGTAGCTGCCTTCCTGGGTCGCGGTCAGCAGCGGGTGCAGCATCTTGATCGGCGCCTTGAACATCTCGACGAATTCGAGCATGCCCTGGTTGGCTCGGTTGAGGCCGCCCGAGAAGCTGTAGGCATCCGGGTCGTTCTGCGCATGCAGCTCCAGCTTGCGGATGTCCACCTTCCCGACCAGGGAGGAGATGTCCTGGTTGTTCTCGTCGCCCGGCTCGGTCTTGGCGATGGCGATCTGCCGCAGGCGCGAGGGGTTCAGGCGCACCACGCGGAAGCGGGAGATGTCGCCGCGGAACTCATCGAGGCGCTTCACCGCCCAGGGGCTCATGAAGCCGCCGAGGCGCCGGCGCGGGATGCCGTAGCGGTCCTCCATCACGGCGCCGTGCTTCTCGACGTCGAAGAGGCCGAGCGGGCTTTCGAACACTGGGGACACCTGGTCGCCCGCCTTCAGCGCGTAGACGGGCATCACCTCCATCAGCGCCTTCAGCCGCTCCGCCAGCGAGGATTTGCCGCCGCCGACGGGGCCGAGCAGGTAGAGGATCTGCTTGCGTTCCTCGAGCCCCTGCGCCGCATGGCGGAAGAAGCCGACGATGCGCTCGATCGTCTCCTCCATGCCGTAGAACTCGGCGAAGGCGGGATAGCGGCGGATCGTGCGGTTCAGGAAAATGCGCCCCAGCCGGGAGTCCTTCGCCGTGTCCACCAGCTCCGGCTCGCCGATCGCAGCGAGGATGCGTTCGGGCGCGGAGGCGAACATGCCGGGATCGCTGCGACAGCCTTCGAGATACTCCTGCAGCGACATCTCCGCGTCACGGCGGCGGTCGTAGTCGCGGGCGTAGCCGGAGAAGACGTCGTCGGTGATCTGCATCAGCCGCTCCACAGCGCCAGGACGGGCGGCAACGGAACGTGCATGTAACCGGCGGGATGCTCCCCTCCTGTCACGCCTCCGTGTCCCCCTGTTCGATCCCAGATAGATGGTAGCATTGGCGGGATGCGCCATGCCACGAAATGCATCATTTGCCCGGCATGACAGCGAAGTGCAGTCGGGCAATGCCCATGACTGCACGTTAACGCGCCATTCCATGTTGCATTCCGTCACTGGGGCTGCAGCATTGCACCGCAGCAAGAACAGGTGAGGCGGCGCGGATCAGGCCGCCTCGGCCGCGGCCTCGCCCTCCCGCACGGCCGACAGCATCAGCCGCGGCGCCAGCGAGTCGCCGACAAGCCGCACCCTCACGCCCGCGGCGCGCAGTTGTGCGACCAACCCGTCTCGCGGCACGCGCCCGCTCGCGAAGGTGAGGAGCGACACGTCGCGGATCGTCTCCAGCTCGGCGGTCAGGGCGTGGCGTAAGATGACCGCACCATCGTCGAAGGAGATCGCATCGCGGCAGGTGAGCAGCGTCACACGACGTGCCGACAGGCGCTTCTGGATGCCCTGCGCGACCAGCAGCGGCGAATCGCGCGCGATGGCCTCGCGCGGCGTCACCAGCAGCACCTTGTCGAACCGCTCCGCCAGCAGTTCCGCCGCGTCATAGGTCGCCGGCGTCGCATCCAGGTCCAGCAGCACCGCAAGCCCGCCGCGCCGCGCAGGCTCGGCGAGCAGTGCGGCCATTGCCGAGCGGATGTCCCGCGCGGCCATCGCAGGATCGGCGAAGCCTCGCGGCGGCGGCATCGCCGCGCCGGTCGCGAGGATCACGGTCTCGGGAGACTCGGCCAGCACCTGCGCGGCCTCCACCGGCGCGCCGAGGCGCATCCGCACGCCGGCCGCCCCGGCGCGCGCAACGAGATGCGCGATGGCGCGCGCGATGTCGCCGCAGCCCGGCAGACGCGCATGCAGCGCCGCCGCGCCGCCAGGCGCCGCCGATGCGCCGAACAGCGTCACGCGATGCCCGCGCTCCGCCGCCCCCACCGCCGCCTGCAGCCCGGCCATCCCGGCCCCGACCACGACGACGCGCTTCGTCTGCGCCGCCCGCACGACCGGCAAGCCATCCTGCGGCGAACCCACATGCGGGTTCACGCTGCAGCCAGTCGCGACGCCGCGATGGATCTCGCCCCAGCAGGCGTTGCAGCCGATGCAGGGCGTGATCGCAGCGGCCCTTCCGGCTTCGGCCTTGGCCGGCCAGTTCGCATCGGCCAGCAGCGGCCGCGCGAGCATCACCAGATCGGCATCGCCGCCGGCGAGGATCGCCTCCGCGACATGCGGCGCCTGGATGCGCCCGATGGCCGCGATCGGCACCGCCCCCGCCGCCTCCCGCATGGCGCGCCACAGCGCGCGATAGGGCGCGACGGGGTCGTGCATGTCGGGCGCGTGCAGATGCAGCGCCCAGCCGCCGCTGTGGCTGCCCTGGCTGAAGCAGAGCCAGTCCGGCGGCGCATCCGCGACGATATGCCGCACCAGCCGCTGCGCCTCCTCCGCGTCGATCGAGCCCGGGACGCCGTCATCCGCCGGCATCTTCAGGCCGATGATGAAGCCCGCGCCGCAGCGCGCACGGATGGCGCGCAGGATCTCCCGCACGAAGCGGCTGCGCCCCGCCGCATCGCCGCCCCAGCGATCCTCCCGCCGGTTCGTGACGGGCGAGAGGAACTGCAGCGGCAGGAAGCCATGCGCCGCCGAGACCTCCACCCCCGCGAAGCCGGCGCGCTGCAGGCGATGCGCGCTGTCCGCATAGTCCGCGACCAGCCCCTCGATCTCGGCATCCTCCAGCACGCGCGGCACCGTCCAGGACATGCCGTCCGGCACCGCCGAGGCGCCGACGGAATCGAGCCCGCGCGGCCCGTGATGTGCCGAGCCGCCATGCCAGAGCTGCCCGACCAGCGCCGCGCCATGGCGCTGCACCGCTTCCGCCAGCTGCGCGAAGCCGGGCAGCGCGCCCTCGTCGAAGGCCCAGGGGCGCACGGGCGTGCGCGCGCTCGGCGCCGCGCAGAACGCCTCCGTGATCACGATCCCCGCGCCGCCGCGCGCCCGCGCCGCCAGATGCGTGATCAGCCGCTCGCTGACGCGGCCCGGGTCGGAGAAGCGCGTGGACATCGCCGCGAAGCCGATCCGGTTGCGCAGGCGTCGCCCGGCCAGGTCCAGCGGCGCGAACAGGTGCGGGAAGGCGGCGTTCATCTCAGTTCCTCTGCTTCGCCGGCATCTCGAACAGGACCAGCCCGGCGACCACCAGCGCAACCCCGCCCCATTGCAGCGGCGTCAGCCATTCGCCCAGCAGCGCCATCGCGATGAGGATGCCGAAGACCGGCTCGACATTGCTCAGCATGGTCGCGCGCACCGGGCTGACGTAGCGGAAGCTGGCCAGGAACATCAGCAGCCCGAGCGTCGTGCCGAGCCCCGCGCCGAGCACGCCCAGCCAGCCGATCGTCCCGGCCGGAAACGCCCAGGCGCCGAGCGCCGTGGTGAGGCCGCCGGTCAGCCCGGCGCTGACCAGCGCGACCAGCAGGTTGATCGGCGCGCTGCCGGCCAGCTGTCGTGCGCGGGCGGAGAAGGCGATCATCCCCGTCACCGCCACCGAGGCCAGCGCCGCCAGCAGGATGCCGCGCGGATCGAGCCCGTCGAAGGCGGTGCCAATCGCGAGCCCCAGCCCCGCCAGCACCACCAGCGCCAGGCCGAGCTTGCGCAGCGTGAACCGCTCCTTCCCCTGCCAGTGCCAGAGTGCCGCGATCAGCAGCGGATGGGTGAAGAAGACGAGCAGCGCGAGCCCGACCGGGATGAACGCCACCGCGCCGACGAAGCCATAGGAGACGATCGCGCTCAACGCGCCGGCCGCGAGGCTCGGCCGCAGCGCGGCGGCGGGCAGACGGAAACTCTCGCGCGTCGCCGCCAGCAGCAGCGCGATCAGCACCACGCCGACGGCGGCGCGCAGCGTGGCCACGGTCAGCGTGTTGCCACCGGCCTCGAAGGCGAAGCGCGCCGCGCTCGGCGACATCGCAAAGGACGCGCAGGAGGCGAGCACCAGCAGGATGCCCACGATCTGGCGGCGTTTTTCCTCGGGCGGCATTGCGCCGATGGTGCCCCCCGCGCCGGCGCGTTGCGAACCCCGCGGCGCTAAGCGCGGCTCTCCCGCGTCGCCGCGCGCTTGCGCGTCTCCGCCGTCAGTCGCGTGCCGAGGCCGGGGCCCGCCATCGGCAGCACGAAGCCCTTCTCCAGCACGGGCAGGTCCGTCACCAGGTCGCGGTACCAGGTGGCCAGCGTGGCGCGCACCACCTCCTGGAAGATCGCGGTCGCGGCGTGCAGGGCGAAGTGCAGGCTGGCGACCAGCGTGACCGGGCCGGTGCAATCATGCGGCGCGACCGGCCGCGCCCAGGCCTCCGCCAGCGCCGCGATCTTGCGCGCCTCGGTCAGGCCGCCGCACCAGGTCAGGTCGAGCATCACCACATCGGTGCCGCCCGCCACCAGCAGGTCGCGGAAGGCGACCTTGCCGCCGAGCGTCTCGCTCGCGCAGATCGGCACGCCCGGCGCGGCGCGGCGCAGCTCCGCCAGGCTCAGCGCGTCGTCCATCTTGGCGATGGGGTCCTCCACCCAGAAGGGCTTCAGCGGCGCCAGCGCGTTGCAGATGCGCGCGGCGGCGGGCAGCGACCAGAGCGAATGCAGCTCCGCCATCACCTCCATCCGGTCGCCCACCGCCGCGCGGATTTTTTCGAAGGGTTCCAGGCCGCGCCTGAGGTCATCGAGGTTGATCAGCTGCCCGCCCGATGCCGCCGCCGCGCCGTCGAAGGGCCAGATCTTCATCGCCGTGAAGCCCTCGTCCAGCAGCGAATGCGCCAGTTCGTCGGCGGAGCGCATGAAGGCGATCTGGTCGTCGTAGGGGCCGGTCGCGTTCTCCTTCCCGTCCACCTCGCGCCGCACCTGGCGCGAGTTGTAGTCGTAGCCCGCACAGGTGTTGTAGGCGCGGATGCGGTCGCGCGAGAGGCCGCCCAGCGCCTCATGCACCGGCACGCCGAGCCGCTGCCCCGCCAGGTCCCACAGCGCGATGTCCACGGCCGACGCCGCGCGGATCTCCGCCGAGGACGAGCCGAAGCCGACATAGGGCGTCATCAGGAAGCGGTGATGCCGCTCGATGTCGCGCGCGTCCTTGCCGAGCAGGTAGGGTGCGACGAGGTCATGCACCTGCCCCTCCACCGCGGCCGCCCCGCGAAACGCCTCGCCGAGGCCGGTCAGCCCCTCGGCGGTCTCGATCTCGATCCAGCAGAGATTGGCGCGCTCCGGCACGCGCAGCGTGCGGATCGCGGTGATGCGGGAAGCGGTCATGCTGTTCATTCCTGGGGCCATGCCGCCATGACGGCCTTCAGCGCGTCGAGTGCGGCCGCCGGCAGCGGCCAGGCCGCCGGTGGGCGCGCCGGGCCCACCGCCTCGCCGGCCAGCGCCAGCGCCGCCTTCACCACGGAGACATTGGCGCCGTTGCCTTCCGCCGCGCGCAGCGCCTCGAAGGGCGCGATGGCGGCGATGGCGGCATTCGCGTCCTCCATGTCGCCGCGCTGCAGCGCGCGCAGCACACGCATCGAGAGATGCGGCGCCACATTGATCACGCCGGAGGTGAAGCCGCGCGCACCAAGTGCGGTCATGGGGGGCGCCCAGGGCTCAGCGAGGCCGCAGATCCAGGCGATGTCGGGCCGCGCCCGCCGCGCCGCGGCCAGGTTCATTAGGTTGGGCGTCGCCCATTTCACGCCGACCACGCCGGGGATGTCGCAGAGTGCGGCGATCGCCTCCGTCCCCGCGCCGTCGTCGCGCAGATACAGCAGCACCGGCAGGCCCTGCGCCGCCTCCGCCACGCGCGCCACATAGGCCGCGACGCCGCGCGGCGCGCGGAAGGGATCGGGCGGCTGGTGGATCATGATGGCGTCGCAGCCATCGGCCTTCGCGGCGCGCGCAAGCTGCGCGGCCTCCGCCACGCTACGGCCGACGCCGGCGACCACCACGGAGCGGCCGCCCACGATCTGCGGCACCGCGGTCTGCATCCGTCGCGCCTCTTCGAAGGTCAGGCCGTAGAATTCCGAGGTGTTGCCGTTCACCGTCAGCGCCCCGATCCCGGCCGCCGCCGCGCGCGCCACGATGGGCGCAAGGCGGTCCGGCGCCGGACGGTCCTCGGCGTCGAAAGGCGTCACCAGGATGCCGGAGACACCGGACAGCGCCTCGGCAAGGCGCGGCGAGAGGGAGCGGGGGGCTGTCTGGTCTGGCACCGCCTCACCATGGCAGATGGAAGCCGCGCCGCAAGGCGGGGACGCCAGCCGCAAGCCCCGCCGCAGCGCAACACTTGATCAATCGCCGCGCGCGGCGGAGAGTCCGGCCATCATGATCCTGCTGATCGACAACTACGACAGCTTCACCTTCAATCTCTATCACTTCCTCGGCGATCTTGGGGCGGTGGTGGAGGTTCGGCGCAACGACGCCCTCTCCGTGGAGGAGGCGCTCGCCCTGCAGCCCGAGGCCGTCGTCATCTCGCCCGGCCCCTGCACGCCGAACGAAGCCGGCATCTCCCTGCCGCTGATCGCCGCCGCGGCGGAACGACGGTTGCCTCTGATGGGCGTCTGCCTCGGCCACCAGGCGATCGGCCAGGCCTTCGGCGGCAAGGTGGTGCGCGCGCCCACGCCGGTGCATGGCAAGGTCTGGGACGTCATCCACGACGGCACGGACATCTTCGCGGGCCTGCCCTCCCCGTTCCGCGCCACGCGCTACCATTCGCTGGTGGTCGAGGACCTGCCGGAGACGCTGATCGCCACGGCCCGCACGGCCGACGGGCTGGTCATGGGCCTCGCCCATCGCGACCTGCCGATCTGGGGCGTGCAGTTCCATCCCGAGAGCATCGCCTCCGAGCACGGCCACGACATGCTGCGCAACTTCCTGTCGCTCGCGGGCGTGCGCGCGGGCCGGAATGCCCCGGTGCCGGCGTGAAGCAGGTCCTGGCACGCCTCGCCGCCGGCGAGCGCCTGGCCGAGAGCGAGGCCGAGGCCGCCTTCGGCATGATCATGGCCGGCGAGGCGACGCCGGCGCAGATCGCCGGGCTTCTCATGGCCATGCGCGTGCGCGGCGAGACGGTGGCCGAAATGACGGGCGCCGTGCGCGCCATGCGCGCCCGCATGATCGCCGTGGAGGCACCGGCGGACGCGATGGACATCGTCGGAACCGGTGGCGACGCGGCGGGCACGCTCAACATCTCCACCGCCACCGCGCTCGTCGTCGCCGGCTGCGGCGTGAAGGTGGCGAAGCACGGCAACCGCGCGTTGTCTTCGAAATCCGGGGCGGCGGATGCGCTGACCGCGCTCGGCATCCCCGTGATGGAGACGCCGCTCGACCGGCTGCCGGCGATCCTCGCGGATGCGGGCATGTGCTTCCTGATGGCGCCGCGCCACCACAGCGCGTTGCGCCACGCGGCCGGCCCGCGGATGGAGCTCGGCACGCGCACCATCTTCAACCTGCTCGGGCCGCTGGCGAATCCCGCACGCGTGAAGCGGCAGATGACCGGCGCCTTCAGCCCCGACTGGCTGCGCCCGATGGCGGAGACGCTGGCCCGCCTCGGGACGGAGCGCGCCTGGCTGGTGCATGGCCAGGGCCTCGACGAGCTGACGCTTGCCGGCCCCTCGCAGGTGGTGGAGCTCGCCGATGGCAAGTTCCGCGCCTTCGAGGTCACGCCGGAGGAAGCCGGCCTGGCCCGCGCGCCCGCCGAGGCACTGCGCGGCGGCGAGCCGGCGGAGAACGCCGCCGCCCTGCAGGCGCTGCTGGAAGGCGCGCCCGGGCCCTATCGCGATTGCGTGCTGCTGAACGCCTCAGCATCGCTCATCGTCGCGGGCAGGGCAGCCACGCTCCGGGACGGGGTTGCCTTGGCTGCGCGGAGCCTTGATGGGGGCGCCGCGTTGGACGTGCTGCGCAAGCTGCGCGCGGCCGCGGCCCCGCCGCCGCCCGAGCCCCCGGAATCCTGAGCACCCGCATGAATGCCCCGACCGACCTGATCTCCGACACGCTCGCCAGAATCCTCGCCGACAAATACGCGGAGGTGCGGGAGCGCTCGGCCGAGACCCCGCTGGCCGAGATGGAGCGCAAGGCGCGCGATGCCGGCCCGACGCGCGACTTCACCGGCGCGCTCTGCGATGCCGTGGCGGAGGGCAGGGTCGGCCTGATCGCCGAGATCAAGCGCGCCTCGCCCTCCGGCGGGCTGATCCGCGATCCTTTCGACCCGGCGGAGCTCGCGAAGGCCTATGAGGCGGCGGGGGCGGCCTGCCTCTCCGTGCTGACGGACGGCCCCTGGTTCCAGGGCTCCGCCGAGGATCTCGCCGCCGCGCGCGCCGCCTGCAGGCTGCCCGTCCTGCGCAAGGATTTCATGGTGGATCCCTGGCAGGTCTTCGAGGCGCGCGCGATGGGCGCCGACTGCATCCTGCTGATCCTGGCCGCGCTGTCGGACGAGCAGGCGCATGAGCTCGAGGACATCGCCCGCTCGCTCGACATGTCCGTGCTGGCGGAGGTGCATGACCGGCGGGAGCTCGATCGGGCCCTGGGGCTGGAGACGCGGCTGATCGGCGTGAACAACCGCAACCTGAAGACGCTGGTGACCGACCTCTCCGTGTCGGACGAGCTGGTCCCGCTGATCCCCGCCGACCGCATCCCCGTCAGCGAGAGCGGCATCCGCACGCCCGAGGATGTCCGCCGCATCTGCCGCGACGGCGCGCGCTGCCTGCTGGTGGGCGAACACCTGCTGCGCCAGCCGGACGTGACGGCGGCGGCGAGCGCGCTGATCCACGCGATTCCGGGGTGAGCGCGCTGCCCCTCCCCCGTGGACGGGGGAGGGCCTATCCTGCCCGCATGACCGCCAAGCTCACCCATTTCGACGACCAGGGCCGCGCGGCCATGGTGGATGTTTCGCAGAAGCCCGACACCGCCCGCACCGCCGTCGCGCGCGGCCGCATCACCATGCGGCCGGAGACGCTGGCGCTCATCAACGAGGGCAAGATCGGCAAGGGCGACGTGCTCGGCGTCGCGCGGCTCGCGGGCATCATGGCGGCGAAGCGGACCTCGGACCTCATCCCGCTCTGCCATCCGCTGATGATCAGCAAGGTCGCCGTGGACCTCACGCCTGCCCCGCCCGACGCCGTCGAGATCGAGGCACTGATAAAGCTCACCGGCCAGACCGGCGTGGAGATGGAGGCGCTCACCGCCGTCACCGTCGCGGCACTCACCGTCTACGACATGTGCAAGGCGGTGGATCGCGGCATGACCATCGAGGCGGTGCGCGTGGTCCACAAATCGGGCGGCAAGTCCGGCACCTGGGACGCCGCCTGACATGCTCGCGCTGGAAGAGGCCCGCACCCGCATCCTGGCCGCGCTGGAGCCGACGCCGGCCGAGACCGTCGCGCTGGCGGAGGGGTGGGGTCGCGTGCTGGCGCGGCCGGTCCTGGCGCGCCTGACGCAGCCGCCAGCCGATGTCTCGGCGATGGATGGCTACGCGCTGCGCGCGGCTGATGGCGTGGCGGGCGCGCGCCTCGCCGTGATCGGCAGTTCTCCGGCGGGGCATCCCTTCGCGGGCGAGGTCGGGACGGGCCAGGCCGTGCGCATCTTCACCGGCGGCTTCGTGCCGCCGGGCGCCGACGCCATCTTGGTGCAGGAGGATGCCGAGGAAGCCGACGGCATCGTGACGGTGAAGGAGGCGGTGCAACCGGGCCGCTGGATCCGCCGCCGGGGCCTCGACTTCGCCGCCGGCGAGACGCTGCTGCCCGCAGGCCGCCGCCTCACGGCGCGCGATGTCGGCCTTGCCGCGGCCGGCAACAATCCCTGGCTGACGGTGCATCGCCGCCCGCGCATCGGCATCCTGGCCACCGGCGACGAGATCGCCCTGCCCGGCGACCCTATCCCCGCTGGCGGTATCGTCTCCTCCAACGCCCATGCGCTGGCCGCGCTGGTGCGCGCCGGGGGAGGCGAGCCGATCATCCTGCCGATCGCGCCGGACGACCGCGACGCCATCGCAGCCGCCGCCGGCGCCGCACGGGCCTGCGACATGCTGGTGACCTCGGGCGGTGCCAGCGTCGGCGAGCACGACCTCGTGCAGAAGGCGCTGGGGCCGGAAGGCTTCGCGCTGGATTTCTGGAAGATCGCGATGCGGCCGGGCAAGCCGCTCATCTGGGGAAGGCTGGGCCGCACGCCGGTGCTGGGCCTGCCGGGCAACCCGGTTTCCGCCATGGTCTGCGCGGTGCAGTTCCTGGTGCCGGCGCTCGCCGTGCTCTCCGGCCTGCCGGCCGCGCCGCCCGCGACCATGCTGGTGCGCACCGGTGCGCCGCTGGCGGCCAACGACAAGCGCTTCGACCACCTTCGCGCCAGCCTTTCGACCGACCGGGACGGCCACCCGGTGGCCACCCCCTACCCCGTTCAGGACAGTTCCATGCTGGCCACGCTGGCCCGCGCCGAGGCGCTGATCCTGCGCGCGCCCCATGCCCCGGCGCTGCCGGAGGGTGCGGAGGTGGAAGCGATCCCGCTCGGGCAGTTCGGCATCTGATCCGATTTTGCACGAAGGCCTGTGGAAAAGGTTTGACGCGACGCGGAGAACCTACCTAGAACACGCGCAGTGATTCCCCGTTTGTTCGCCGGCTGGAGCCAAGGGGGCGCCGCGGCGGCGGGAAGGAGGGCGCATGCTCACCCGGAAGCAGCACGAGTTGCTGATGTTCATCGACCGGCACCTGCGTGACACCGGCTTCTCCCCCTCCTTCGAGGAAATGAAGGAGGCGCTGCGCCTCAAGTCCAAGTCGGGCATCCACCGCCTGATCACCGCGCTGGAGGAGCGCGGCTTCCTCCGCCGTCGCGCCCACCGCGCCCGCGCGCTGGAGGTGATCCGCCTGCCGGAGAACCTGGCGCCGCGGGGCGCCATTGCGGCCCCCACGGCCGCGCCCCCGCCGCCGCCCGGCTTTGCGCCCAACGTCATCCGCGGCAATTTCGCAGCGAACCTGCCCGGCGTGCCCAGGGCCGCGAACGAGGCGCCGGCGGTGCACCTGCCGCTCTATGGCCGGATCGCCGCCGGCCTTCCGATCGAGGCGCTGCGCGATTCCGGCGCCAGCGTGGAGGTGCCGGCCGCGATGCTGGCCAGCGGCGACCACTATGCGCTGGAGGTCGCCGGCGATTCCATGATCGAGGCCGGCATCCTGGATGGCGACACCGTGATCATCCGTCGCGGCGACACGGCCGAGAACGGCTCGATCGTGGTGGCGCTGGTGGATGAGCAGGAAGTCACGCTGAAGCGCCTGCGCCGGCGGGGCAATTCGGTGGCGCTGGAACCCGCCAACCGTGCCTACGAAACCCGTATCTTCGGCCCCGACCGGGTGCGGGTGCAGGGCCGCCTGATCGGCCTGATGCGGCGCTACTGAAAGGCCGCTGCCGGGCTGCTGGCGCGGGCCGCCCGGGATTGCGCCTCAATACGGATCCCATTCCGCCAGCGCGCGCGCCTCGCGCCAGGAGCGCAGCCGCCGCAGCAGCAGCGTCGCCGTGATGCCGAGCAATCCGCCCGTCGCCAGCCAGGCGGCGGGGATCATCGAGGTTGTCAGGCCGGTTCCCATGTGTGCCTCCCTGTCCTGGGATGGCTCATCTGACGCCGTCCGTGTGAAGAAAGGGTTACCGGCGCGGCCCGCGCCTCATGCGCCGTGGTCGCGCGGCGCCACCGGCTGCTGATCGGGCCGACCCGGCAGCGGCGGTGGCGGAACCCAGGGCCGCTCGCCGCGCCATGCACGTTCCGAGACCGCGGTCAGGCCGTCCGGGGACAGGCGCACCGCCTGCGATCCCTCGCGCCAGACCGTGAAGCGGTCGATCACCGCGCTGCCGGGGCAGCGGCGCCGGATCGGCTCGGTCGAGACCAGCAGCGCCGCATGGCCGCAGGCCTCCGCCAGCACGGCGGGGTCGGGCGGCGCGCCGCCACGGGCACCGCGCGCAGGGGGCGCGGTGCGGAACAGCACGATCTCCGGCCCATCGGGCCGCGGGCGGAAGCGGCAGGCGGCGGGCGTGCAGGCGATGGCGCCGCCGGCCGCCTCGCCGGAGGCCGGCAGCGCCAGTCCGGTCTCCGCCCCCATCTGCCGCAGCACCGCATTGCGCGCGAAGGCGCTGGCGCCCGGCTGCGTGTGCAGGAACACGCCGCCCTCCGTGCGCAGCGCGATCACCCGGGCATCGCCCGTCACCAGCATCACCGGCGGCGGCACCTGCAGCGAGGCCACCACCGCCCCCAGCATGATCGGCACCCCCACCAGCCCCAGCGCCCCGCGCCACAGGCAGAGCCAGCAGAAGCCGAGGCTCATCACCGCCAGCGCGCCGCCCGGCAGCGGCGGCAGCACCGGCGCGGCCTCCGGCCACGCGGCCACCCAGGCCGCCACCGCCAGGATCGCCGCCACCCCCTGCCCCATGGCCCAGAGCGCCGGCGCCTCCAGCCCGAAGGGCATCAGCAGCAGCGCGACCATCCCCGCCGGCATCACCAGGATCGAGGTTAGCGGCACCGCCAGCGCATTCGCCGCCACGCCATAGATCTGCAGCCGGCCGAAATGGTGCAGGCCGAACGGTGTCGTCGCGGCGCCGGCCAGCACCGAGGTCAGCACCAGCCCGAAGGCCGCCAGCGCCAGCTTGCGCCGCCAGCCGCGCGCCGCCGGCAGCCGCCCGCGCAACGCCTCCCACCCTGCCGCCAGCGCCAGCACCGCCGCGAAGGACATCTGGAAGGAGGGGCCGAGCACCTGCACCGGGGAGACGAGCAGCACCGCCGCGGCGGCCAGCGCCAGGGTGCGCACCGTCAGCGCCCGCCGCCCCGTCAGGATGCCGAGCGTGACCAGCGCCGCCATCACCAGGCAGCGCTGCATCGGCACCTGCGCGCCCGTCAGCAGCGTGTAGCCAAGCCCGGCCAGCAGCGCGCCCATGGCCGCCACCGCCTTGCCGTTCACCCTCAGCGCCAGCCACGGCACCAGCGCGACCAGCAGCCGGAGCACGCCGAACACCGATCCCATGACGATCGTCATGTGCAGCCCGGAGACGGAGAGCAGATGCGCCAGGCCCGAGTCGCGCATCGCCACGATCTCCGCCTGAGGGATCGCGGCCTGGGACCCCGTCAGCAGTGCCGCCGCCACCGCCCCTTCCGGGCCGCGGATGACCGCCTCGACCCTGGCTTCCAGCTGCGCGCGCAGCCGCGCGAAGGCCGGCAGTTCCCCCACCCCGCGCGTCACCTCCACCGGCCCGAGCGCCGTGCCCGATCCGCCGAGGCCCGAGAAATACGCCGCGCGCGCGAAGTCCCAGCCGCCCGGCACCACAGGCCCGCCCGGCTCCCGCAGGATCGCGCGCACGGCGAGCCGGTCGCCCGGCAGCGGCCGCGCCGGCTCGCTCTCCCGCAGGCGAATGCGGATGTCGCGCGGCAGCGGCTCGCCGCCGGCGCTGCGCGCGCGGCGCAGCGTCACGCGCTGGCCTTCCGGCAGCGCCTCGACCTCGGCCACCTCCCCCGCGATCTGCACCGCCCAGCGCGGCAGTTCGAGCGGCGGCGGCAGCCGCGCGGCGTGCCAGCCCGCGATGCCGAAGCCGAGGCAGCCGGCGGCGACCAGCGCCAGCACCCAGCCGGAGAGCGGCGCCCGGCGGGAGACGAGGATAGCCAGGCCGATCAGCGGCGCGGCCAGCAGCAGCGCGCCCGGCCCGGGCTCGGTCGGCTGCTGGAAATAGAGCAGCACGCCTGCGCCGAGCGCCACCGCCAGCCAGGGTCCGAAGCGGCCATGCTGGCGGGCGAGCAGCCCCGCCGCGCCGGCGCGCAGCCGCGCCAGGACGTCCGGCCGCTCCGTCGCGCCGATGGCCACGCTCACGCGCGCGAAAGTCGTCCTTGTCGAACCGATATGCAACCATTTGATGAGATGGAAGCGGTCCCGCCGCCTCGGCGGTTCTGCCGCGGCCGAAGCTGGTCTAGGAACGGCGCAGCCCAAAACCTCCCGGGACGCCCATGTCCGTTCGCACCCGCTTCGCCCCCTCGCCCACCGGCTACCTGCATATCGGCGGCGCCCGCACCGCGCTGTTCAACTACCTCTTCGCCCGCCGGCATGGCGGCCAGTATCTGCTGCGGATCGAGGACACCGACCGCGCCCGCTCCACCCCGGAAGCGGTGCAGCAGATCCTGGACAGCCTGGAATGGCTCGGCCTCTCGCCCGACGAGCCGCCGGTGTTCCAGAGCCAGCGGGAGCCGCGCCACGCCGAGATCGCGAAGGCCCTGCTCGCGATGGGCAAGGCCTATCTCGCCTACGACACGCCCGACGAGCTGGCGGCCATGCGCGCCGCGGCGGAGGCCGAGAAGCGACCCTTCAAATACGATGGCAGCCGCTGGATCGGCATGGAGGCGAAGGACGCGCCCTCGGTCGCGCCCGCCATCCGCATCATCGCGCCCCGCGAAGGTGAGACGGTGGTGAAGGATCTGGTCCAGGGCGAGGTGCGCGTCGCCAGCACCGAGCTCGACGACATGATCATCCTGCGCTCGGACGGCACGCCGACCTACCTGCATGCCGTGGTGGTGGACGACCACGACATGGACATCACCCATGTCATCCGCGGCGACGACCACCTGACCAACACCTTCCGCCAGTGCATGGTCTATGACGCGATGGGCTGGCGGCGGCCGCACTTCGCGCATGTGCCGCTGATCCACGGCGCCGACGGCGCGAAGCTGTCGAAGCGGCACGGCGCGGTCGGCGCGCTCGACTTCCGCGAGCAGGGCTTTCTTCCCGAAGCCGTCTGCAACTGTCTGCTGCGCCTCGGCTGGGGACACGGCGACACCGAGATCATCTCGCGCGAGGACGTGACGAAGATTTTCGACATCGCCGATGTCGGTCGCGCCGCTTCGCGCATGGACTACGCGAAGCTCTCCCACTTCAATGGCGTCTGGCTGCGCGCCGCCGACGATGCGCGGCTGACGCGCGAGGTGCTGGAGCGCTTCGCGAAGCGCGGCGTGCTGTTCGGCACGGATGGCGCGGCGCGCGTCGAGACGCTGATGCCCGACCTGAAGGAGCGCGCGAAGACGCTGGAGGAACTCGCCGGCAGCGCCGCCTTCGCCGTGCATGAGGGGCCGCCGCCGATGGAGGCGAAGGCCGCCGCGCTGCTGACGCCGGAAGCGAAGGAGCGGCTGAAGGACCTCGCGGTCTTCCTCACCGACGCGCCGTGGGAGCGCAAGGACCTCGAGCAGTGGCTGCGCGACTACGCGGATGTGAAGGGCGTGAAGCTCGGAAGCGTCGCCCAGCCGCTGCGCATCGCGCTGACCGGCAGCACCACCTCGCCGCCGATCGACGCTGTGCTGGCCGCACTCGGGCGCGGCGAGGCCGTGACGCGGATCCTTGCCGCGGCCGAAGGCTGACGAGCGGCAGGCATCGCCCCTCGGCCGCGCAAGCAGGGTCTGGCGGCGTCAGCCGCCGGCAGGCGCGGCGCCCATGCCCGCCATGGGCGCGTCGGCGCGGATGCCCAGCACGTCAAGGTCGAAGGCGACGCCACGGATCGTGCCCTTGCCGGTGGCGATGATCTGCATCCGGTCGCGCAGCCGCGCCGCGACGGCAGGAGGCGTCGGCCCTGACAGTCGCGCGGCCGAAGCCGCGGCCAGTGCCGCAAGCCGCGCAGCCTCCGTCGCATCGGGGGCGACCGCGGCCTCGTAGGCGGCGCGAATCCGGTCGGGCCAGGCGAAGCCCTGACTTACAAGCCGGTCGAAGACGAACAGCACACCGCGCTCCGACCGCAGGCCAAAGGCACGCGCCGTCACCAGCGCACGGCGGTACCATTCCAGCACTTCCACCTGCTGCTCGATCCGGAACTCCGCCGTCGCGGCAAGCGCCTCCAGCCGCTCGCTGAGCCGCGCGCGGCGTGACGCATCCGCGGCGAGCGGCTGCAACGGCGCGAGGTCCAGCGGTCTGCGGCTCGCGAGATCGCGGATGAAGCCGGCCTCGTCTCCGAGGACCGCGTCGAGCAATGCCGCGTGCCGCTCGTCCAGGCGCCGGATGATGCCTGCTGCGGGTCCCGGCAACGACATGGCGAGGCAGCCGACAGCGATGCCGAACTGGCTGACCATGACGCGCCGCGAGCAAAGCGTCGTCCCCATCTCGAACAGGCCGACCACCGACAGCGCCCGGTCGATTTCCGGGAGCAGCGCCGCATCCCCCCCTGGCGCATCGGCTGGGCCTCGCGGCACCGTGCTCGCTACCAGGATCGCGGCGGAGGCCGGGGATGAGGGCTCCGGCGACGCTGCGTTCTCGGCCCGCAGCGCGAGCAGGTCCTGGTTCTCCTCCCGCCCGGCTGGCGCAAGGCGCCAGCGCTGCGGGCGGGTCGGCACGATGATGCTGCCGACCTCTCCCGGCTTGTACCCAACCCCTTGCCAGGCCACGGTGTAGCGGGCGTTTGCCGGCACGCTGAACACCGCCCCGCCGGTGCCGGCGAAGACGTGGCTCTCGAAGACCCTCCCGCCGACGACCGCGACGGTGACCTCGCGTCCAGCCGGCCCCTCGAAGATCACTTCAAGGCCTGCCTCGGGCGCGAGCCAGGGGCCGAGTGCAGCACCGACCTTCTCGATGTTGCCGAGCACGGCAGCGAGGGCGGCAAGCCCTGCCGCCAGGGCAACCCACCAGGCCCTCAGTCGCGCAAACATGGCATCGCATCGCGCCCCCGCCCTGCCGCGCCATGATCCACGCTGCGGCAGCGCAGTCCAAGCCTGTTGCCGGCCAGATTGCGGAATGGCGCGAGAATGGGCGAAAGGACTGGTCGGCGAGGGCGCTGCCCTCGCGCTCCGGCCGGGGACGATGATCGTCCCCGGACCCCTGCAGTCAGGACGAGGGAAGAATCCGGCAGGCGCGGGCGGCGGCGCGCGCCAGAAGGATCATCCGGCGCGCGGCGACGGCGCCCTTGCCGCTTTCGCCGATCGCGGTCTTCACCAGCGGGTGGGTGGCGACGAACTGCGTCGCGGCGTCGATCGCCACATCCGCGGCGGCGACGGCGCCGGCCTCGAACAGCGCGCGGCGCAGCAGGCCGAAGGTGCCGGCGATGCCCGGACGCAGCCCATGGATCGCGGCGACCTCCCGCACCAGCCGAAAGCCGCGCCAGACGAAGAAGACGGCGTCCAGCGCCGGCGTCGGCATGACCACGGTCGCACCCACCGCCTGCGCCGCCGCGACCCGCCCGGCCGCCGTCGTCGCGCGATCGAGCTCGGCCAGCGGCCCGGCTTCCAGCAGCGCGCGCAGGCTGTCGAGGTCGTTGGCGCCGCGCAGCGCGTTCACGGAGGGCGAAGCGGCCGGGACGCGCGCGGCCCAGGCCAGCGTCGCGGCGCGCGCCGCGACATAGTCGTTGCGCGCGAAGGCCGCCCGCGCCGCGTCCACCGCCTCCAGCGCCCACAGGCCGCGAAGCTCCCGCAGCACGGCCCAGGCGATCAGCCCGAAGCCGAGCAGTGCGACGGCCAGCGTCACCCAGCCGAGCCAGTCGGCGCGGGCGAACTGGTCGGTGACGAAATTCGCGACGTCCAGCACCGAGAGCCCGACCAGCAGCACCGCAAGCCCCGCCGCCGCGAGGCCGAGCGCCGACCAGCGGCGCGACGCGCGCGGCTTCGCCACGGGCGCGACCGCCTGCTCCCAGCCGAAATCGAGGCGCTGGGCGGGGGCGTCGTCGGCCTCGGTCAGGATGCGCGGGCGGCGCGGCGGCGTGTCGCTCATGATCGGAAGCCTTTCTTGCGGCCCGCCCTTGGGCGGGCCGAGGCCGCGAATGCGGCCTGCGCACAGCCGAAGCGCGCCGCAACAACGCCCGCGGCCTGCGCGCAGCCAAGCGGCCGGAGGCCGCGCCCGGCGCCTGAGGGCATCAGAGGAGATCCCCGATGAGTTGGGCCAGCAGCGCATCCAGGCCGAGATGCGGGATGCCCGCGCGGCCCGCGCCATCCAGCCGCGGCGGCTGGAACACGGGCATCTCGAAGAAGGCGTGCTCCCAGAAGGCTGCGTCGGGCCGGCGCAGCGGGACCTCGCCCGGATAGACCTTCCGCATCACGCCGCCTTCCATCAGCACGCCGCGCACCACGGATACGGGCCTTCCCTCCAGCGTCGCCACGTCGTCCTCGGTGCAGCGGATCGCGGCGATGGCGTGGACGGAGGTCGTGGCATCCAGCGGCCCGGCCGGGTCGCGCCCGACCAGGTCGCCCAGCAGCCCGAGCAGCGCATCGCGCGACCGGCTCGGCACATGGTCCGCCTTGGTCGCGGCGAAGCCGACGCGCCGCACGCCCTGCCCCGTCAGCAGGTCGAACAGGCCGAGCCCACCGCGCAGGCTGGCGGCGACGGCGGCCAGCGCCGCGGCGGTGTCGTCGAAGGCCTCCTCCCCGGCATGCAGCGCACCCAGCGCATCCACCAGCACCGCCTGGCGATGGAAGCGGCGGAAGAAGGGATCGAAGAAGCTGCTCCGCTGGTCGTCCAGATAAGCTTCGTGGCGGCGCCGCAGCAGCGGGGCCAACTCGCCCGTCACGCGCTCCGGCAGCGGGAAGAACCAGAGCAGCGGCGCCTCGCCGCGCGGCCCGGGGTTCAGCGCGCGGCCGGGCTGCAGGAAGCGGAAGCCGAGCGTGTCGCGGCAGGTGCGCAGCGCGTCCCGGTAAAGCGAGAAGCCCTGCCGCGCCAGGGACTCCTCGGCCGGCGCGCCGGCCGGCAGCGCATCCACGAAAGCCAGGAACGCGGCCGCCGCCTGCGCCCGCCGGCCACGACGCAGCCGTGCCAGCGTCTCGCGCGACCAGTCGGCATAGGACTGGTTCAGCATCGGCAGATCGAGCAGCCATTCGCCCGGATAGTCGAGCAGTTCCAGCGTGACGCTCCGGTTGCCGGCCAGCATCCCGCGCGCCTTGCCCAGGAAGGAGCGCGGCTCGATCTCCAGCGCGATCTCGAGCGTGGAAAGGTCCTCGGTCCGCTCCGGCCACCGCGGCGGATCGGAGGCGAGCGCGAGCAGGTGCCCGCTGGCATCGAAGCGCGGCGTGGACTGCGTCTCGGCCGGCACGATGCGCGCGCCGCGCAGCCGCCCACCCACAGCCGCCTCGACGGCCGGCAGCGTCCGCGCTCCCTGCCCGGCGGCCAGCAGGTTCGCCACCAGCGAGGTGAGGAACACCGTCTTGCCGGCGCGCGAGAGGCCGGTGACGGCGAGCCTCACGCGGTCCCGCCCGATCAGCGCGCGGCCGAGATCGCCGGCGCCGGCGAGCGCGTCCTCGAAGGGGGTGAGGAAGGAGGAGGCAGGCAGGTCGGACGCTCCCGGCGACGATGCTGTGCCGAATGTGCCCCCGCGTCGCCTCTGGCGGGAGGGGGGCCGCGCGACGCCGGTCCGTCACGCACCCGTCAAGGGGATGCAACCTGCGCCGGCTAATGCCCGCCCGGTCAACCTCACCGGGGGAGTCCCACATGCGCCGCCTTCTGCTGTCCACCGCCGCGCTGCTCGCGCTGGCCGCGCCGACCAAGGCCGACCAGCGATTCGAGGCCCTGCTGGCGGGCCACGCCATCCTGCCCGCCTTCACCATGGCGCTGCCGCCCTCCGATGCACCGCGCGACGCGCTGGTTTCCGGCAAGTTCGCCGCTCCGGGCAATCTGCGCGTGGATCAGCCGGGCGCGATCCCGGGCGACACCGGCCCGGCGCATGGCCGCCGCCAGACCGGCATCGCCTTCCCCTTCATCGGCCAGCCCGTGCAGGGCTTCTCCGGCATCAAGCCGGTGGCCGGCGAGCCCGGCGCCTATTGGGTGCTGACCGACAACGGCTTCGGCAACCGCCGCAACAGCCCCGACGCGCTGCTGATGTTCCACAAGCTCCGCCCGGACTGGCGGACCGGCCAGGTCGAGCTGCTGCAGACCACCTTCCTGCGCGACCCGCTGCGCCGCATCCCCTTCCGCATCGCGTATGAGGGCACCGAGCAGCGCTACCTGACCGGCGCCGATTTCGACCTCGAGAGCATCCAGCCGCTGCCGGACGGCAGCTTCATGATCGGCGAGGAGTTCGGCCCCTTCCTGGTCCATGTCGCCGCCGACGGCATTGTGCAGCGCGTGATCGAGACGCGCATGGACGGCCAGGCGCTGATCGGCCCGGACCACCCCTCGCTGCAGGTGGCCGCCAGCCCCACCGCGGGCGTGGCGTATCGCGTCCGCCGCTCCGGCGGCTATGAGGGCATGGCCCTGACGCCGGACGGGCAGACCCTCTGGGCGCTGCTGGAGCAGCCGCTCTTCGCGCCGAACTCGGACCAGCCCGAGGGACAGTTCCTCCGCGTGCTGGAGTTCAGCGTGCCGCGGATGGAATGGACGGGCCGCACGGTCCGCTACCGGCTCGAGCCCGGTGCGACGGCGATCGGCGACTTCAACTTCATCGACGCGACGCGCGCCCTGGTGATCGAGCGCGACAATGGCGAGGGCGATCCGGGCCTGTCCTGCGCGCAGGGCGTGCAGCCGACGCGGGAGCAGCCCTGCTTCCCCTCCCCCGCGCGCTTCAAGCGCATCTACGTCGTGGACCTGGCGCAGACCGATGCCGAGGGCTTCGTGCGCAAGATAGGCCATATCGACCTGATGGCGATCCGCGACAGCGAAGGGCTTGCGCGGGTGCGCGGCGACCTGCCGGCGAACGCACCGCGGGACCGCTTCACCTTCCCGTTCTTCACGATCGAGGACGTGGCGGTGGTGGATGCCGACCACATCATCGTCGGCAACGACAACAACCTGCCCTTCAGCGCCGGCCGCCACTTCTTCCAGGCCGACGCCAACGAGCTCATCCTGCTGCGCGTGCCGGAACTGCTCCGCGCGCGGTGATCCACGCCGCGGGCGTCCCGGCAAACGCCGGGACGCCCTGCGCCACGGCTTACTGCCGCTCGATCAGCTCGATCTTGTAGCCGTCGGGATCCTCGACGAAGGCGATGACGGTGGTGCCGAACTTCACCGGCCCCGCCTCGCGCGTCACCTTGCCGCCACCGGCGCGCACCGCCTCGCAGGCGGCCTTCACGTCCGGCACGCCGACCGCGAGATGGCCGAAGGCGTTGCCGAGCTCGTATTTCTCCACGCCGTAGTTGTAGGTGAGTTCGATCTCGCCCTGGCCTTCCTTGTTGCCCTCGCCATAGCCGAGGAAGGCGAGCGTGTATTTCCCGTCCGGCACGTCGCGCCGGCGCAGTTCCTTCATGCCGAGCAGCTCCGTGTAGAACTTCACGCTGCGGTCGAGATTGCCGACGCGGATCATGGTGTGCAGGAATTTACCGGCCATCAGGATGCTCCTTCGCTGGTGCTGAAAAGATCGGGGCGGATTGCGATCAGGAAAAGCCCCGCCGCATCCGCCGCGGCGATGGTCTCTGCGCGATCCACCACCAGGGTGCCCGCATGGCCCGCGCGCGCCTCGATGGCGATGCCGGCAAGGCCCGCGCCGGCGGCGTTGCGCACCGTGTCGGGGCCGATCACCGGCAGGTCCGCGCGCACATCCTGGCGCGGCTTCACCAGCTTCACCAGCACCCCGCCCGGCCCTTCACGCCTGAGCGTGCCGCAGCGCGCGAGCAGCGCATCGGTTCCCTCGATCGCCTCGACGCCGAGCACCAGGCCCTGCTGCACGACGCAGCCCTGCCCGACATCGGCCGTGCCCAGCGCGCGCGCCACCGCGATGCCGCGCGCGATGTCGGCCCGCGCATCGGCGTCCGGCGCGTGCGCGCCGAGCACGCCTTCGGCGACCAGCAGGTCGTCGAGCACCTCCTGCGCGCCGAGCGGCCGGAAGCCTTCCTCCCGCATCACGCGCAGCACGGCGGAGAGCAGGCGGTCGTCGCCGCCGAACAGCGCCGCGCGGCCGAGCTTCGCGACCAGCCGCACGCCTTCCGCGTCGAAGCGGAAGCCGAGCAGGGAGGGACGCGTCACGCGCCCGGCAAGCACCAGGTCGCGGATGCCGCGCGCGCGCATCAGCCCGACCATGTGCCCGATGCGCCCGAGTGCCACGACCTCATGCGGGTAGGTGCGGTACTCGGCGGGGTCCGCGAAGCCGTCCAGCAGCACGCAGAACAGCGGCCGGCCCGCCTTGGCGGCGGCATCCGCGACGCGCAGCGGCATCCGCCCGCCGCCCGCGACGAGCCCGAGCGGCGGCGCCATGTCAGGCGGCGTCCGGGTCCTCGTCCTCGGCGCCGCGGCCGAAGGGGCAGAGCCCGTGCCGGCCGCGGTCGCGCGCGAAGGCGAGGATCTCGGCGACATGCGGGTTGCCCGGATGGGCGGCCTCCACGGCGGCGATCTGCTCCTCGAGGTTGCGGCCGCGATAGAGCTCGTGCACGGCGCGCGCCACCGTCATCACGCCTTCCTTGGACAGGCCGAGGCGGCGGCGCATCGCGATGGTGTTCAGCCCGTGCAGCTTGGCGCGGTAGCCCTTCACGCGGCCGAAGGGCAGCACATTGCGCTCGACGCCCGACATGCCGGTGACCAGCGCCATGCGGCCGATGCGCACGAATTGCTGCACGGCCGCGCCGCCCTGGATGAAGGCGAAGTCGCCGATCTCGACATGGCCGGCGAGCATCACGTTGTTCACCAGGATCACGCCGTTGCCGAGCTGGCAGTCATGCCCGACATGGGCGACGCACATGATCAGGCAATCGCTGCCGACGCGCGTGAAGCCGTCGCCGCCGACGCTGCCGCGGTGGATCGTCGCGTGCTCCCGCACCATGGTGCGGGCGCCGACGATGACGCCGGTGGGCTCGCCCTTGTACTTCAGGTCCTGCGGCGCCATGCCGATGGTGGCGAAGGGGAAGATGCGCGCGCCGGCGCCGATCCGGGTGCGGCCGTCGAGAACGACATGGGCGATGAGCTCGACGCCTTCCTCCAGCACGCAATCCGGGCCGACCACGCAGCCCGGCCCGATCCGGCAGCCGGCGGCGACGGCGGCGCCCGGGGCGACGAAAGCGGCGGGCGAGACGATGGCCTCGGGCGAGATGCCGGGACCGGGCGGGGTGTGATCCAAGGGGCTTCTACCGGTCGAGGATCATGGCAGCGTAGGTGGCCTCGGCCACGACCTTGCCGTCCACCTTCGCCTCTGCGGTGAACTTCCAGATGTTGCCGCGCTGCTTCTCCTTGCGGACATGCACGCGCATCTGGTCGCCGGGCACCACGGGCTTGCGGAACTTCGCGCCGTCCACGGTCATGAAATACACCAGCTTGCCGGCGGCGGAGGGGCCGAGCGTCTCCACCACCAGCACGGCCGCGGTCTGGGCCATGCTCTCGATGATCAGCACGCCGGGCAGCACCGGATGGGCCGGGAAATGCCCCTGGAAGAAGTTCTCGTTGATCGAGACGTTCTTGATGCCGACGGCGGACTCGTTCGGCACGATGTCCACGACGCGGTCCACCAGCAGGAAGGGATAGCGGTGCGGGATCGCCTGCATGATGCGGGCGATGTCATAGGCGCCGACGCTGCCCTGCGTGGCCTCGGCGCTCCCGGCGGTGGCGTCCATCATCCCCCTCGCGTCTCGTCCCCGTCTCGTGCCCCTGGGGCTGCCCTTGCGTCAGCCCTGCGCCGGCTTCTGGCCGAGCTTGCGGAGTGCCGCCATGGCACGCAGCGTGTCCTTGGCAGGCCAGGCGGGGGTTCCGGCGACATCGGTGCCGGCCGGCACGTCGTTCATCACGCCCGCCT
Organism: Falsiroseomonas bella; assembly: GCF_003173615.1. GTDB lineage: Bacteria > Pseudomonadota > Alphaproteobacteria > Acetobacterales > Acetobacteraceae > Falsiroseomonas > Falsiroseomonas bella. The sequence goes on from NZ_QGNA01000005.1 coordinate 142,181, forward strand.
GGGCGGAGACCCTGACCCGGTCACCCAGCGTGAGATGCCCGGTCAGGCCCGACTGCCCGCCCATCTGCACCCCGTCACCCAGTGTCGCGGAGCCCGAGATACCGACCTGCGCGACGATCACGCAACCGCGCCCGGTCCGCACGTTGTGGCCGATCTGCACCAGGTTGTCGAGGCGCGTGCCCGCGCCGAGGACCGTGTCGCCCTGGCTGCCGCGGTCCACGGTGGAATTGGCGCCGATCTCCACCAGGTCGCCCAGGATCACCCGGCCAAGCTGGGGCATCGTCTCGAAGCGGCCCTCGGGCGTGACGGCGAAGCCGAAGCCCTCCTGCCCGATGCGGGCGCCGGGATGCACCACCACCCCACGGCCGGCGATGCAGTGGCTGAGGCTGGCATGCGCGCCGATCCGGCAGCCATCGCCCAGCACCACGCCCTCGCCTACCACCGCATGCGGCCCGACCACGCAGCCGGCACCGATCTCTGCCCCGGCGCCGATCACCGCCAGCGGCCCGACCTCGCAGCCTTCGCCGAGCAGGGCGCTGGGGTCCACCACCGCGCTCGGGTGGATGCCGGGGCGCGGCGCGGGGCGCGGATGCAGCCGCGCGGCGATGCGGGCGAAGCCGAGATAGGGCTGGGCGGTGACGATCGCCGCGACGCCTTCCGGCAGGCGTCCCGCGAAATCCTCGGCCAGGACCACCGCCGCGGCGCGCGTGGCGGGGAGCAGCCCGGCATAGCGCCGGTTGTCGAGGAAGGAGACCGCCTGCGGCCCCGCGGCATCGAGCGGCCCGACGCCGGAGATCAGGCGCTGAGGGTCGCCGCCCCTCAACTCGCCGCCTGCGGTCGCGGCTGCGTCGCCCAGCGTGAGCGGCTGGGCGACCGGGTGGAAGCGCGGATCGACGGCCACGGCGTCCTGGCGCTCAGTTCCGGCGGGGCTGCTGCTGCTGCGCCGCCGGGCGCTGCTGCTGCGCGGGCTGCGGCTGGCCCTCGGCTGCCGGTGCTGCCGGCATCTCGCCTTCCGCAGGCAGGTTCACGGAGCGCAGCACGCGGTTCAGCTGGGCGGAGACCTCGTCGGTCACGTCGAAGCCGGGCTCGCTCAGGATGGCGAGCTGGCGTGGCAGCACCAGGTTCGCGCCGCGGCTGGCGGCGACCTGGCGGACCACTGCCGCCATCGCCTGCTCCAGCTGCTGCAGCCCGACCTGTGCGGCCGCGTCGATGGCGCGGTTGCGATCGCGGAAGATGCGCTGCGCATCCGTGATGCGGTCCTGCAGGGTGCGCTCGCGCTCGCGCAGCGTCTCCTGCGGCAGCGTGGCCCGGGCGGCGGCGAGGGCCTGCTGCTCCTCGCGCCAGCGCCCCTGCTCGCGCTGCAGATCCTCGTTCAGCTTGGCGCGGCGGCGCTCGATCTCTTCGCGGACCTGGTTGAAGGCGGCGGAGAGGCGCTGCACCTCCGGGATGTCCACGATCGCGATCACCGGCGCGGGCGGGCGCTGGTTCGCGGGGCGCTGCTGCTGCGCCTGCTGCTGCGCGGGACGCTGCTGCTGCTGCTGCTGCTGCTGCGCGGGGCGCTGCTGCTGCTGCTGCTGGCCCTGCTGCTGGCCCGGGATGAACCACTGCTGCCCCTGCTGCTGCGCGCTTGCAGGCATGGTCGCCAGCGGCAACGCGGGCAGGATCAGGAAGGGCAGCAGGTGGCGAAGTCGCATCACGGAGGGTTCCCGGGAAGGTTCAGAAGCGCGTGCCGAAGCCGAAGCGGATCAACTGCGTCTCGTCGTAGCTCTGCTTCACCACGGCTTGCGCGATGTCGATGTTGATCAGCCCGACCGGCGTCCGCCACGAGATGCCGACGCCCATGCCCACGCGCGGCGCGGCATCGTCCACGATGGTCGGGCCGGTGTACGGCGTCTCGGACAGCGAGCCGACATCCACGAAGGCGCGGCCGAGCAGGCCGAGTTCCGAAGGCAGGGGCAGCGGGAAGCGCAACTCCGTCGTCTGCGTCCAGATCAGGCGGCCGCCGAGCGGGTCGTTGCCCTGCAGGTCGCGCGGGCCGGCGCCGGCCAGGGCGAAGCCGCGCAGGTTGTCGCCGCCCAGGAAGAAGCGGTCCACGATCCGCTCCGGGTCGTTGCCCCAGGGGACCAGCCAGCCCGCGCCGGCCTGCAGCGCGAGCACGTAGTCGGGCTCGCCGAAGATCCGCTCGAGCGGGATGTAGCCCGCCACGTCGCCGCGCATGCGGATGTACTGCACGTCGCCGCCAAGGCCCGCGAGGTCGGAGCCGACGCGGACAAGATAGCCCTGGCGCGGCTCGATCCGGCTGTCGCGCACGTCATAGGCAAGCGTGGTGCCGACCTGGGACAGCAGCGTCTCGCCTTCCTGTTCCTGGATCGGCAGGCTGGCATCGGCCTGCACGTCGAACACGTTTCGCTGGACGAGGCTGTAGGCCCAGGACTGGCGGAGCCGCTCGTTGAACTCGTAGCCGGCGCGCAGCACCACGCCGTAGCGGCGCTCGGAGTAGGAGGCGATGTCCTGCAGGTCGCGCTGCAGGTAGAAGGCGTCGAAGCCGGCGGCCAGGTTCCGGTCCAGGAAGGACGGATTGGTCACCGAGAAATCCACCTGGCTGCGCCGCTGCGCCAGCAGCGCCTGCAACCGCGTGTCCACGCCGGTGCCGAGGAAGTTGCGCTCGCGGATGCCGAAGTCGAGCAGGAAGCCGGCATCGGTCGAGAAGCCGCCGCCCAGCGAGAGCTCGCCCGTGGCGCGCTCGGCGACGGTCGCGGTGAGCAGCGCGCGGTCGGGGCGTGAGCCCTGCGAGGCCTGGATATCCACGTTGCTGAAGTAGCCGAGGTCGCGCAGCCGCTGGCGCGAGCGGCGGACCTGGGCCGCGTTCAGCGGGTCGCCCTCCGCCAGGCGGAACTCGCGACGGATCACGTGGTCGGCGGTGCGGGTGTTGCCGCTGATGTCGATCCGCTCGACGAAGGTGCGCGGGCCCTCCACCGCCTCGAAGATCACGTCCACCGTGCCCTGTTCGCGGTTGCGCGTGATCCGCGGGCGAATGTCCACGAAGGGCACCAGGGTGCCGGCGAGGTCGACCATCTGCTCGGTCGCCCGCTCCACCGCCTCGCCGTCGTACCAGTCACCGACGGAGATCGGCAGGCTGCGGCGCAGCGCGTCGGTGTCGATGCCGGGCAGGCTGGAGACGATGTCCACGCTGCCCACGCGGTACCGCGGGCCTTCGTCGATCGTGTAGGTGACGAAGAAGCTGTCGCGGTCCGGCGAAAGCTCCGCCGTCGCGCCGGTGACCTGCACATCGGCATAGCCCGAGCGCAGATAGAAGCGGCGCAGCAGCTCGCGGTCAAAGGCCAGCCGCTCCGGGTCGTAGATGTCGGAGCTGGACAGCAGGCGGTACCAGGCCTGCTCGCGCGTCGCGATCACGTCGCGCAGGCGGCGGTCGGAGAAGGCGGTGTTGCCGACGAAGCTGATGCGGCTGACCAGCGCGGCAGGGCCTTCCTGGATCTCGAACACCACGTCCACGCGGTTCTGGCCGAGGTCGATGATCTTCGGCTCGACGCTCGCCCCGAAGCGGCCGCGCCTTGCATAGAGATCCAGGATGCGCCGGCGGTCGGCCTGCGCCTGCTCCGGCGTGAACACCGCGCGCGGGCGCAACGCCACCTCCGGGCGCAGCACGTCGTCGGAGACCTTGCTGTTGCCTTCGAAGGCCACGCGGTTGACGACCGGGTTCTCCTCGACCTCGACCAGGATGCGGTCGCCCTGGCGGGTCAGCTTCACGTCGCGGAACAGGCCCGTGGCGAACAGCGTGCGCAGCGACCGGTCCAGCCGGTCGGCGTCGAAGGCGTCGCCGGGCTGGATCAGCATGTAGGACCGGATCGTGTCGGCCTCGATCCGCTGGTTCCCCGTCACCTCGATGGTGCGGATCACGTCCCCGCGCGGCGCCGCCGCGGCCGGGGTGGCGCGCTGGCGCGGCTGCGCGTCCGCGGCGGGCGGAAGGAGGGCCGTCGCGAGCAGGCCCGAGGCGATCAGCAGGAGCCGGATGGCAGCCAAGGCGAAGTTCCCTGGGGCGTGAGAGGCGGTCGTCACCTCTAGCCGATGGCTCCCCCGCCCGCCACCCTGACCAAGGCGCAAGCTGCGTTTCCGCAGGTTTCAGGCCGGTTTCGCCGCATGCGACTCGGCCGCCGGCAGGCTGCCGCCCGCCGCGTGTCGAGTCGCTGGCGCCGCGCCTTCAGCCGAACAGCCCCGCCGCCCAGCGGAACACGCCGAGATTCGTCAGGTCGTTCCATGTGGCGAAGACGAACAGCGTGATCAGCAGCGCGAATCCGGCGCGGTAGCCGATCTCCTGCGCGCGCGGCGGCAGCGGGCGGCCGCGGATCGCCTCCGCCGCGTAGAACACCAGGTGCCCGCCATCCAGGATCGGGATGGGGAACAGGTTGATCAGCGCCAGGTTGACCGACAGCACCGCCATGAAGCTGATCAGGCTGGCGAGGCCGAGCGCGGCCGCGTCGCCCGCGATCTTGCCGATGCCGAGCGGCCCCCCGAGGTCGTCCGTGCCGCGCGCCCCGGTGATCATCTGCCAGACCGCCGAAAGCGTCTGGGCGCTGACATCCCAGGTCTGGGTCACGCCCGCCCAGGCGGCGGAGAGCGGGTTCAGCCGCTCGAACTCCGCCGGCGTGGCGCCGACGCCGAGCACGCCGACGCTGCCGCTCGCCTCGGGCGTCGCGGTGAGCACCTGCTCGCGCCCGTCGCGCACCACCGTGATCTGCACCGGCGTGTTGGCGCGGGGCTGGATGTGGCGCTGCACCTCCTCGAAGCGGTTCACCTCGCGGCCATCGAGCGCGACGATCAGGTCGCCCGGCAGCATGCCGGCCCGCGCGGCGGCGGAATTCTCGCGCACCGTGCCCACCATGGTGGTGGACCGCGGCTCGCCGACCGTCGCGAAGAGCAGGCCGAACAGCACCGCGGCCAGCGCGAAGTTGGCGATCGGGCCGGCGGCGACGACGATCGCCCGGTCGCGCACCGGCTTCTCGTGGAAGGTCTGGCCAGGTCGCCAGCCGGCCTTCACCTCGGGCGAGGCCTCCTCGGCGGTTTCCTGCCCATGCATCTTGACGTAGCCGCCGAGCGGGATCCAGCCGATCCGCCACTGCGTGCCGCGCTTGTCCTCCCAGCTTGCGATGGCGCGGCCGAAGCCGACGGCGAAGCGCTCCACATGCACGCCGCGCCAGCGCGCGGCGAGGTAGTGGCCGAGCTCGTGGATGAAGACGAGAACGCCGAGCACGACCACGAAAGCCAGGATCGTGCGGAACGGTTCAGGAAGGAAATCCACTGCTCTCTCCGGTTGGCCGGCTGACGCTAGACGGTCGCCGCCCGCGCCTCGGCCTGGCGGGAGGCCTCCGCGCGCGCGGCCTGATCCAGGGCGATGATCGCCTCCAGCCCGTCCGGGCGCGAGGGCGGGAGCGCCGCCAGCGTCTCCTCCACCACCGTCGCGATGTCGAGGAAGCCGAGGCGCCGGTCCAGGAACAGCGCCACGGCCGTCTCGTTCGCGGCATTCAATATGGTTGGTGCCCCGCCCCCCGCCATCAAGGCCTCCCGCGCAAGGCGCAGCGCGGGGAAGCGCAGCGGGTCGGGGGCGAAGAAGTCGAGCCTTGCCAGCGCGGCAAGGTCGAGGCGCGGGATCTCCGCCGCCATCCGCGCGGGCCAGGCCAGCGCATGGGCGATGGGCGTGCGCATGTCCGGCGTGCCGAGCTGCGCCAGCAGCGAGCCATCGGCATACTGCACCATGCCGTGCACGGCCGATTGCGGATGCACCAGCACCTCGATCCGGTCGGGCGGCAGGGCGAAGAGGCGCGCCGCCTCGATCACCTCCAGCCCCTTGTTCATCATGGTCGCGCTGTCGATCGAGATCTTGGCGCCCATGGACCAGACGGGGTGCTTCAGCGCCTGCTCGGGCGTCACGCGCGCCATGCGCTCCAGCGGCCAGTCGCGGAACGGCCCGCCGGAGGCGGTCAGGATGACCTTCTCCACCGCGTCGGGCGCGCAGCCCATCAGGCACTGGAACACGGCGTTGTGCTCGGAATCGACAGGCAGCAGCGTCGCCCCGCCCGCCTGCGCCTCGGCCAGGACAAGGTCGGCGGCGCAGACCAGGCTTTCCTTATTGGCCAGTGCCAGCGTGCCGCCGCGCGCCAGCGCCGCGAGCGTGGAGCGCAGGCCCGCGGCGCCGACGATCGCCGCCATGGTCCAGTCGGCCGGCCGCGCCGCGGCCTCGACCACCGCCTCCGGCCCGGCGCCGAGCGTGATCCCCCGCCCCCCGAGCGCCGCCTTCAGCGCCGGATAGGCCGCGGCATCCGCCACCACCGCATGCCGCGCGCCGAAGCGCACGGCCTGGGCGGCGAGCGTCGCCACGTCGCGGTTGGCGACCAGCGACTCGATCCGGAAGGCGCCGGGCGGCGCGGCCTCGATGAGGGCCATGGTGGACCGCCCGATCGAGCCGGTGCTGCCCAGGATGCTGACGCTGCGCGCCGCCATGCTCAGCGCCAGTCCCACAGCAGCCGGCCATAGCCGAGGAAGAAGGAGACCAGGGCAGCGACGGGCGCCGCGGCCAGCAGGCCGTCCAACCGGTCCAGCAGGCCGCCATGGCCCGGAATGAGGTGGGAACTGTCCTTCACGTGGAAATGCCGCTTGATCGCGCTTTCGAGCAGGTCACCGGATTGGGAGGCTACGCCCAGCAGGGCCGCCACCGCCAGCACCGGCAGCACCCGCGCGCCCGGATCGAAGGCCAGCGCGACCCCGAGCCCGATGAGCAGCGCCGCGGCGAGCCCGCCCGCCGCCCCCGACCACGTCTTGTTCGGCGAGACGGCGGGCCAGAGCTTCGGCCCGCCGAGCATCCGCCCGGCCATGTAGGCGCCGATGTCGGAGGCCCAGACCACCAGGAACAGGAAGAACACATTGGCCCGGCCGGCCCACCCATCGTGCCGCAGCTCGATCAGCGCGATCCCGGCAAGGCCGATATAGAGCACGCCGAGCGCAAGCCGCAGCGCCGGCTGGGTCAGCGTCTCGGCCATGCGGTGGGCGAACCACCAGGCGACGCCGAAGCCGAGGCCGAGCACCACCAGTGCCCAGCGCACATGGTCCTGCACGGCCAGCACGCCAGCGGCGAAGACCGCGATCGGCACAGCCATGCCCGGCAGCATCCGCACGCGGCGGCCGCAGAGATGAACCCATTCCCAGGCCAGCAGCGCCACGGCCAGCGCCATCATGCCGGTGAAGGCCTCGGCGCCGAGCCAGATGCAGGCCAGCGCCAGCGGGCCGAGAACCATGGCGGAAAGGGCACGCTTGCGCAGGTCCCCCCAGCGCTTCGCACGTGCCGCGGCGTCCGAGACCGCGGCCTCGGCGATGGCGGCGGCGGCGGTGTCGCGCGCGGTCTTCGGCGCCGTGCCCGCCTCGGCCGGATCGCTCACCCGGGCGCCGGCTCAGGCCGCGCGGGCGCCGTAGCGCCGCTCGCGCCGGGCGAAGTCGCCGAGCGCCGCCTCGAGATGCGGCGCGCCGTAGTCGGGCCAGAGCACGTCCTGGAAGACGAACTCGGCATAGGCCGCCTGCCACAGCAGGAAGTTCGAGATCCGCTTCTCGCCGGAGGTGCGGATGATCAGGTCGGGGTCGGGCATGCCGGCGGTGCCGAGGAAGCCCTCGAACAGCCGCTCATCCACGGTCTCGGGGTCGAGGGTGCCGGCCGCGGCGCGCCGGGCGATCTCGCGCGCCGCCGCGGCGATCTCCGCCCGTCCGCCATAGGAAAGCGCGACGGTCAGGTTCAGCCGCGTGCCGCCCGCCGTCACCTGCTCCGCGCGGGCGATGGCGCGCACCGTCTCCGGCCCGAAGCGGTCGCGCTCGCCGATGATGCGCAGGCGCACGCCTTCCTTCGCAAGACGGTCCACCTCGGTGGCGAGGTAGTGGCGCATCAGCGCGGTCAGGTCGCGCACCTCCTCGGCCGGGCGCTGCCAGTTCTCCGAGGAGAAGGCGAAGAGGGTGAGCCAGCCGATCCCGGCCTCACCGGCCGCCTCCACGGCCCGGCGCGCGGCCTCGGCGCCGGCCTTGTGGCCCATCGCACGGGGAAGGCCGCGGGCGGTCGCCCAGCGGCCGTTGCCGTCCATGATGATGCCGACATGCCGCGGCACGCCCGGCCGGGCGGCCGGTTGCGGCACGGCCGCCGGGGCCACCTTCGTCGTGGCCGTGGCGGCCGCGCTCATCCCGTCCATCGAGGTCCTTCCAGGGTCGGACTCAGCTCGTCCGGATGTCCTTTTCCTTCTCGGCGAGCGCGGCGTCGATCTGCTTGATGTGCGCGTCGGTCATCTTCTGCACCTCGTCGCTCCAGCGCTTCACGTCGTCCTGGCTGGCCTCGGACTTCTTGTCCTTCTCCCAGCCCTTCACGGTCTCCATCCCGTCGCGGCGCACCGCACGGGTCGCGACGCGTGCGGCCTCGGCATACTTGGCGGCTGTCTTGGCCAGCTCGTTGCGGCGCTCCTGCGTCAGCGGCGGCAGGGGGACGCGGATCACCTGGCCCTCGGCCATCGGGTTCAGGCCGAGGCCGGAATCGCGGATCGCGACCTCCACCTGCTTGGTGATGGACCGGTCGAACACCTGCACCGAAAGCAGGCCGGGCCCGCCGACGGAGATGTTCGCCACCTGGTTCAGCGGCTGGTTGGTGCCATAGGCCTCGACGCGGATCGGCTCGAGCAGGGCGGGGCTGGCCCGGCCGGTGCGCAGGCCCGCGAACTCCTTCCTCAGCGTCTCCATCGCGCCGTCCATGCGACGCTGCAGGTCCGACTTCAGCTTCGGAAAATCGGCGGGCATGACCGCGTCCCTCCTCCCCTCAGAGATCCACGACCGTGGTGAAGCGGCCTTCGCCCTTCATCACCGCCGTGAAGGCGCCGGGCTCGTGGATGTTGAACACGATGATCGGCAGCTTGTTCTCGCGCGCCAGGCTGATCGCGGCGGCGTCCATCACCGCCAGGTCGCGCGCCAGCATGTCGAGATAGGTGAGCGTCACGTAGCGCTCGGCCTTCGGGTTCTTGCGCGGGTCGGCGGAATAGACGCCGTCCACCTGCGTGCCCTTCAGCAGCGCATCGCAATCCATCTCCGCCGCCCGCAACGCCGCGGCGGTGTCGGTGGTGAAGAAGGGGTTCCCGGTGCCGCCGGCGAAGATCACCACGCGGCCCTTCTCCATGTGCCGGATCGCCCGGCGGCGGATGAAGGGCTCGCACAGGCTCGCCATGTTGATCGCGCTCTGCACCCGCGTGTGCACGCCGAGCTTCTCCAGCACGTTCTGCATGGCCAGCGCGTTCATCACGGTGGCCAGCATGCCCATGCCGTCCGCCTGGGCGCGGTCCATGCCGGCGGAGGCGCCGGAGACGCCGCGGAAGATGTTGCCGCCGCCGATCACCAGGCAGACCTGCACGCCGAGGTTCACCACGTCGCGCACATCCTCGGCGATCGCCTTGAGCGTGCCGATGTCGAGGCCGTAGTCGCGCTGCCCCATCAGGGCCTCGCCGGACACCTTCAGCAGCACGCGCTTGTAGCGGAGGGCTTCGGTCATCGGGGCTCCAGAAGGACTCCGGGAAGGGCGGCCGGGCGCGCGGCGGCGGAACATAGGCGTGGCATCGTGGCCACCGCAAGGCAGGGGCGCCGGCCGAACGCCGATCGGCGCGGCAGTCCCCGCGGCGGAGCGGCCGGGCACCCGGCCCGGCCGCCCCGCCCGCCGGTCACCCCTTGCTCATCGCCGCCACTTCGGCGGCGAAGTCGGAGGTCTCCTTCTGGATGCCCTCGCCGAGCTGGAAGCGGGCGAAGCCGGTCAGGTTGCCCCCGGCCTTCTTCACCACCTCCTTCACGCGGCTCTCGCCGTCATGCACCCAGACCTGCTCCAGAAGCACCACTTCCTCGTAGTACTTCCGGATGCGGCCCTCGATCATCTTCTCGATGATCTCCGGCTTCTTGCCCGAGCCCGCGGCCTGCTCGCGCAGCACCGCCTTCTCGCGCTCCAGCTCGGACGGCTCGACGCCGCCGATGTCGAGGGCGGTGGGGCGCGCGGCCGCGACATGCATGCCGATCTGCCGGCCCAGCGTCTCCAGCGCCTCGATCTCCGAGGACGCCTCGAGCGCGACCAGCACGCCGATCTTGCCGAGGCCCGGCTTCACGGCGTTGTGCATGTAGGAGGCGACGGTGCCGTTCTGCACGCGCAGCACGCGGGCGCGGCGGATTGTCATGTTCTCGCCGATCGTGGCGATCAGGTGGGTCAGCTCCTCCTGCACCGTGCGCAGGTCGCGCCCGCCCTCGACCAGCTCGGGCACGCCCGGATAGGTCGCGTTCTTCAGCGCCTCGACGTCATCGCCGACGGAGAGCGCGAGCTCGGCCACGGCGGCGACGAAGTTCTGGAACAGCTCGTTGCGCGCGACGAAGTCGGTCTCGGCATTCACCTCGACCATGGCGCCGACGCCGGGGCCGGTGGCCACGCCGACCAGGCCCTCGGCCGCGACGCGGCCCGACTTCTTGGCGGCGGCCGAGAGGCCCTTCTTCCGCAGCCAGTCGATCGCGCCTTCCATGTCGCCGCCCGACTCGGTCAGCGCCTTCTTGCAGTCCATCATGCCGGCGCCCGTGCGCTCGCGCAGTTCGCGCACCATCGCCGCGGTGATCTCGGCCATTGATTGAGACTCCTTTGTATTGCCCTCAGACGCCGGGCGGCCGCATCCGCGGCCTTGGCTTCGCCGCACCGGCGGCGGGCCGCGTTCGCGGCCTCGGCCGGCTTTGCCGGCCGCCCGGTACCAACTTAGGCGAGCCAGGCGGCGGCTTCGCCAGCCGCCCGGCTCAACTCACTCGGCCGCCGGCTGGTCGGTCGGGGCGACTTCGACAGGCGCTTCCGGCAGCGCCTCGGCCGGCAGGTCCTCCATCGCGCCGATGTCGGCGCCGGAGGAGGAGAGCGCACCGGCCAGGCCATCCAGCACCGCGCCCGCGACCATGTCGCAGTAGAGGTGGATCGCGCGGATCGCATCGTCATTGCCCGGGATCGGGAAGGCGATGCCCTGCGGGTCGGCGTTGCTGTCCACCACGGCGATCACCGGAATGCCGAGCTTGTTGGCCTCTTCGATCGCCAGCTTCTCCTTCACCGTGTCGATGACGAAGATGATGTCGGGCAGGCCGCCCATGTCCTTGATGCCGCCCAGCGCGCGGTCGAGCTTCTCCTTCTCGCGCGTCAGCATCAGGACCTCCTTCTTGGTGAGGCCCTGGATGTCGCCGCCGAGGCGCTCCTCCATCTGCTTCAGGCGCTTGATGCTGCCCTGGATGGTCTTCCAGTTGGTCAGCATGCCACCCAGCCAGCGGTGGTTCACGTAGTACTGGCCGCAGCGCTGCGCGCTCTCGGCCACGTAGTCCGCCGCCGCCTTCTTGGTGCCGACCATCAGCACGCGCCCGCCGCCCGCCACCACGTCGCGGATCGCGCGCAGCGCGCGGTCCATCATCGGCACGGTCTGCTGCAGGTCCAGGATGTGGACCTGGTTGCGGACGCCGAAGATGTACGGCGCCATCCGCGGGTTCCAGCGGCGGGTGTGGTGGCCGAAATGCACGCCGGCCTCGAGCAGGCCGCGCAGGGTGACGTCGGGCATCGCCATCGGCGAAATTCCTCTTCTTCCAGTGGTCCGGTTGGGCCTCCGCGGCGCCATCCCCCTGGTCGAGACGACCCCGGGGACCGGACCCGTTCGCGCCATCTCTGGCTGGAAGGGTGCGCCGCGTGCGGATTTGCCGTCGCCGGGAGGGGCCCGGCGCCGACGGCGCGCATATGCCCCAGAGGCGCCGCCGGGGCAAGGCCGCAGCGCCGGGGGGCTCGGTTTCCCGAGGCCCGGCCGACGGCTATCCTGCCGGGCGATGCGCATCCTCGTCGTCTCGCCCACGCCGACCCACCCGCAGGATGCCGGCAACCGGGCGCGCATCCATGCCCTGCTGTCGGACCTGAAGGCGGCCGGCCACGCCATCCATCTCTGCCTGCTGCTGCGCGAGGGCGTCACGCCCGACGCCCTGGCCGCCATGCGCGCCGCCTGGGACGAGGTGATCGCCGTCCCGCATGACCGCGCGGCCGAGCGGCGCAGCCTGCCCGAGGGGCTGAACGCCCTCGACGACTGGATCCTGCCCGAGGCGGAGCGGGCCTTCGCCGCGCTCGCCGCGCGGGATCCCGGCTTCGACATGGTGCTGGTGAACTATGTGTTCCTGAGCGCCGCCTTCCTGCCCTTCCCGCCCGGCGTGGTACGCGTGCTGGACACGCATGACGTCTTCGCCGACCGCGCGGCCAAGCTGGCGGCGCTCGGCCTGGAGAGCCGCTTCTTCGCCACCACCGCCGAGGAGGAGACCCGCGGCCTCGACCGCGCCGACCTGGTGCTGGCCATCCAGGAGGAGGACGCGGCCGGCTTCCGCGCGCGCACCCGCGCCCCGGTCCTGACGCTCGGCCATCTGCCGGCCGGCGACCCGGCGCCCCTGCCCCCGCGCGCGCCGGACGGGCGCCTTGCCATCGGCTATCTCGGCAGCGTCAACCCGATGAACACCCGCGCGCTGGGGCGCTTCCTGGCGGCGCTGGACCACGCCGGCATCGCGGCGGCGGGCGGCAGCCTGCTGGTGGCGGGCGGCGCGGCGCGGGACCTCGCGCCCGCGCCGGGCCTCCTCCCGCTCGGCCCGGTCGCCGCGCCCGACGACCTCTATGCGCGGGTGGACCTGGTGGTGAACCCGCATGAGGGCGGCACCGGCCTCAAGATCAAGACGGTGGAGGCGCTGGCCCGCGGGCGGCCGGTGATCGGCACCGCCGAGGCCTTCGCCGGCCTGCCCGCCGAGGCCGCCTGCCACGCGGCCGCCGACGCCGCCGAGGTCGCCGCGCTGCTCCGCCGCTGGCTCGCCGAGCCTGCATACCGCAAGGAGGTGGCCACGGCATCGGCCCGCCTCGCCGCCCGCTATGCGCTGGAGGTGCGCGACGCCCGCGCCATCCTCGCCTCGCCCGCCGCCATCGCCCGGCTGCGCGACCGTCCGCGCCTGCTGCTGGTGACCGACGTGCCCTTCTGGCGCAGCGACCTCGGCAACCGCCAGCGCATCGCCGCCCTGATCGCCGCGGCGCGGGCGGAGGCCGACCCGGATCTGTTCTTCGCCGGCGCGATGACCGTCGAAGAGGCGGCGGCGGCGCAGCGCCTGCTCGGCCCCCGCGGGCGCGTTTTTTGCGCGCTGACCGAGACGCCCGCCGACCCGCCAATCGAACCGCCTTTGGACCTCACGCCCTACGAGGCGTCCCGCTACGACCCAAAGATCTTCGCGGCGCTGGAGGCGCATCTGGCCGAGCACCGGCCCGAGGCGGTGATCATCGAATACGTCCTGCTCTCCTACCTGCGGCATGCACGCGGCCTGCCGCCCCTGACCGCCATCGACACGCATGACGTGATGTCGGTCCGCGCCGAGAATTTCCGGCGCTTCGGGCGCACCCACTTCGTGCAGATCTCCGCCGCCGAGGAGCTGCGCATCCTCTCCGGCTTCCCGTTGGTGCTGGCGATCCAGGCCGAGGAGGCGCGCTGGCTGGAGGCGCTGCTGCCCGGCCGCGTCCTGCTCGCGCCCCACGTCATGCCGCCGGTCCCCCGCGCGAAGGGCAGCCCGCCGGGCGGGCGGCTGCGCGTCGGCTTCATCGGCGGCGACAGCCCGATGAACCAGGACGGGCTGCGCTGGCTGATGGACCAGGTCTGGCCGGCCGTGCTGCCGCTCGGCGCCGAGTTGCATGTCGCGGGCGGCATCTGCGCCAGCCTGCCGGAGGGGCGGGAGGGCGTGGTCGCGCATGGCGAGGTGGCCGACGCCAACGCCTTCCTCGCCGGCCTGGACATCGCGGTGAACCCGGTCTTCTTCGGCGGCGGGCTCAAGATCAAGACGGTGGAATACCTGGCCCACGGCCTGCCCTCCGTGCTGAGCGCGGAGGCGCTGTTCGGCATCGCCGGCGGCGCGGGGGAGGCCTATCTCGTCGCACCCGATCGCCTCGGCTTCATCGCCGGCCTCGCCGCGCTGATCGAGGATGCGACGCTGCGGCGGCGCATGGGCGAGGCGGCGCAGGCCTTCGCACGGCGGCATTTCGCCCCGCGCGAGCTGGAACGGGCGATGCGCGCCCTGGCGCAGTTCGCGCGCGGCGTGCCGCCACCCAAGCGCCTCGGCGCCGCATGATCGGCACGCGCCGGCTTTCCCGGCTGCTGCTGCTGCTGCCCTCGGCGCGGCTCGGCGGCACCGAGCGGCACAGCGCGGCGCTGGCGGCGCGGCTGCATGCGCAAGCGGGCCTTGCCGTGGACCTCGCCGCCGAGCCCGCGGTTCTGGAGGGGTTGGGCGCACCGGAGGGCGTCGGCCTCCACCCGGCGAGGCTCGCCTGGGAGGCCGACGAGGAGCCGGCGGCGCGCGCAGCCCGGCAGGCCGCGGAGACACGCCGCCTGCTTGCCGACCTTCAGCCGGATGCCGCGCTGGTCGCCCTGCCCTGGCCCGATGCCGGCAACGGCATCCTGCCCGTCCTGGCCGAGGCCGCGCTGCCGCGCCTGGTGCTGCTGCACCTGGCGCCGGAGGCCGAGCCGCCCGTCGTCCCGCCGGCGCTGGGGCTGGAAGGCGCGGTGGTCGCCGCCGTCTCCGCCCCGATCGGCCGCCGCGCGGCGCGCGCCTGGGGCCTGCCGGACGCCTCGGTCGCCGTGCTGCCGAACCCCGCGCCGCGCCCCTCGGCGCTGGACCGCGCCGCGACGCGGGTGGAGTTGCGCGCCGCGCTCGGCCTTTCGCCGACCGAACGGCTGCTGCTCTTCGTCGGGCGGCTGGAGGAGGCGAAGGGCGCCGACCTGCTGCCGGGCATCATCGGCCGCCTCGACGCCACGCTGCTGGTGGCGGGCGACGGCGCGCTGCGCGGGATGCTGCAGGAGATCGCCGCGGCCGATCCCTTCAAGCGCCTGCGCCTGCTCGGTCCGGTCGCCGACCCGGCGCCCTGGTATCTGGCCGCCGACGCGCTGCTGCTGCCCTCCCGGCTGGAGGGCGCGCCGCTCGCCTTCCTTGAGGCCGCGGCGCATGGCTGCCCGGTGGTCGCGACACCGGCCGCGGTCGAGGCCTTCGGGGACGCGGCCCCCCGCATCGCTTCCGTCGCCGAGACATCGGATCCGGCCGGCATCGCCGCCGCGGCGGCCGCGCTGCTGGCCGATCCCGCCCGCGCCGCGCGGCTGTCCGCGGCGGCGGCGAAGCAGGTGGCCGGGCGCGACTGGGCCGGCGTGACCACGCAGGCGCTCGGCCTGCTGCGCGCGGCGACCGCCGCGGCACGAGGAGGGACGGCATGATCGGCCTCAGGATCGGCGCCGCCGAGCTGGACGAGATCGAGGCCGGCGCGCCGGCGCTGGTGGCTGCGGCGGATCTCGACCTGCCGGAGCTTCGGCCCCTGGTGGTGCTCGTGCCGCGCGATGGCGTCCTGGCCCGCCCGGGCGCGCAGCCCGTTCGCAGCCTGCCACTGCCGCCGGACCTGCCGCTGCTGGCGCTGCTGGCCGGGGAGGAGGCGGCCGCCGGCCTGCTGCCCCTGCTGCCCCCTGGCATCCCGGTGCTCGCCGACCCGGCCCTGCTCTCGGGGCTGCTGGCCGAGGCGCTGCGGACGTCCCGCGCCGCCCAGGCCGCCGCGGAGGGCGAATCCCGCCGCCTGCTGCGCGCCCTCGGCGCCGCCCTACCGCGCCCGCTGCTGGCGCTGGACCTGCCGCCGATCGGCGCAGCCGCCACGGCGCCGCCCGCATCCCAGGCGCTCGGCCGCCCGGCGGCGGGGATCTGCACCGTGGAGCTGCATCTCGCCATGCCCGGCTCAGGCGGGCTGCATGTGCGGCTGCTGGCCGGGGAGCGCGTGGTCGGCAGCTGGCGCGTCCCGGAGGCGGCGCGCGGCCCCGGCTGGCTGGCGCTCGACCTGCCCGAGCCGGCGCCCGAAGACCCGGAGGAGGCCGTGCTGGAGGTTTCGACGGAGGCGACGGAGGCCCCGCCCCTGCTGTCGCTGGTCGCCGACCGGTCGCAGGCGGGGCTCGCCCTGCGCCTCTGGACCGCCGGCCCGGGCTGGTCGGTGCTGCCCCGGCACTTCGACTGGCCCGCCATGGGCGCGGCACGCCCTGCCCTGCCGCTGCCGCTCCCCGCCGCGCTGCTGGCCGAGGCCGTGCCGGATGGCGCGCGCGCCGAGCTGGTCGCCGTCGGGGAGGAGCCGCCGCGCCTGGTGCTCGAAATCCCCGCCGGCGGCGAGATGCTGCTCCGCCTGCCCGCCCTTCCCGTCGGCCCGGCCGACCTGCTGCGGCTGCGCCTGCTGCGCCCGGTCGGTGCCGAGGCGGGCATGGAGGCGGCACTCGCCGTTGCGCGCGCGGATGGCGAGGCCGGAACCGGCTGGCGCCCGATCGGCGCGCGGGCGGAACTCGCCCTGCCGTTGCCGGAGGGGGGCATGGCCTCGCCGCGTCTGGCCCTGCGCCATCGCGGCAGGCGGCCGGCCCTGGTGGAGGTGGAGAGCCTGGCGCTCATCGCCGGCGCGGCCGGGGAGAAGCGCGTGGCCCCGCCGGCCGAGCTCGCCGCCGGACGCGGGCGGTACGCGGTCGCCATGCCCTTCGGCGCCGCCCTGCCGCCCTGGCGCAGCGCGCCGCCGGCACCGCAGCCGCCCCTGGCCCAGCCCGGCGGCCCGGCGCGGGCCGTGCTCGCCCTGCCGCGGACCGCCGCCGGCCCGGTGCCGCCGCGCATGCCGAGCGCCGCCAGCGGATTCCAGGAACTCCGCCTGAACCAGCACCTGGACAATGCCGGCTCCGGCTACCGCCACCTGGATGTCGGGATCAGCGGCCTGGTCTCCGCCGCGGGGCTCTGGCGACAGGTGCGGCTCAAGCTGTTCGAGCGGCGCGGCGTGGCGGGGCTCGAGTTCCGCCAGGCCAAGGGCTGGCCGCCGATGTTCGACGTCTGGCCGGAGGGCGGCAGCGACAACTATGGGCCGTTCTGGCGGCTCGAGACGGAGGTCACCGGCCTCGCCCTCGCCGCCCTGACCACCCCGCATGACCGCGCCCTGATCGCTGCTCTCATGGACGTGCTGCCGGAGATCGCCGGCCAGGCGAGCCGCGCCGCAAGGCTGGAGATGGCCGAGGCCGAGCCCTGGATCGGGCTCGCGCGCCGCGTGGTCGAGGCGGTCGGCGCCGCGCGGGGAACGACCCGCCCCGTCTGATACCAACGGCCGCTTTCAGCGACTCGTTGGTTTGTTTGTTCGTGCCTCAGGCGCCGGCGCGCGCGTCCGCGCGCTTGGCTCGCCGCACTTGCGGCGGCGCCCGTTCGGGCGCTCGGCCGCCTGCCGTCGGCCGCAGGTCATGACGCCCTGCGGGGAGGATCCGCTCAGCCACCGCAACCCGCCTCCGGAACGCCGGGCGCGGGTTCTCGTTGTGGTCGCGACGATGCGCCGCCGACAGGTGGCGCAGCCCGCAACCAGACGAGGAGCGGCTGACGCATGAGCGACCGGAACGACCCCAGGACCCGGCCGGACGACCCGGCCGAGAAGATGCGCCGCGACGCCGAGATGGCGCGGGCGGAGACGCGCCGCGCCGGCGAGGACGTGCGCGAGGCGGCCTCCTCCATCGCGGAGGAGGCCTCCGCGACCGCCCGCGTCCTCAAGGAGGAGGGCGCGGCCGTGCTGGAAAGCGCGAAGGTCCGCGCGGAGGACGCGGCGCGGCAGGGCGTGCGCCAGGGCGCCCGCCAGGTCGGCGGCGTGGCGCGGGCCATCCACCGCGCCGCCGACGAGCTGGAAGGCGAGAGCCCGGAACTCGCGCGCACCATCCATGACGCGGCCGGGCGCGTGGACGGCATGGCGCGGGCGCTGCGCGACCGCAGCCCGGGCGACCTGCTGCGCGCGGCCGAGGACTTCGCCCGCCGCCAGCCGCTGGTGTTCTTCGGCGCGGCGACGCTCGCGGGCTTCGCCCTCGCCCGCTTCGCCCGTTCCTCCGCCGCCCATGAGCATCCGCGGCATGGCCGGGTGGAGCCGGGCATGCCCTCCGGCGGCATGTCACGGTCCGACATGTCACGGCCCGAGATGACCGGCGCGCATCGCGCCGCGACGCCGGGCGCGCCCATGCCGGCCGCGAGCCATGCCCCGGGCTGGCATCCCGGAGATCCGACCGGTGATCCGACAGATCAAGGCAACGGCCCGCTGGTCGCCGCCGAGCCCGGCGATTCCGTCACCTACCGCCCGCCGCCGCAGGGCGGGGTCTGAGAGGAGCCCGCGATGTCCACGCAATACGACCCGGACCGGGTGCCGCCAAAGCCGGCGCGCGCGGTGAACGATGACGCCCGCGCGCTGGATACGCGCAGCGTGCCGGAGCTGCTGGCCGACATGGTCAACCAGCTGACGCTGCTGTTCCGCAAGGAGGTGCAGCTCGCCCGCGCCGAGATGGGCGAGAAGGCCTCCGAGGTGGGCAACGCCATTCCCGGCATCGCCGGTGGTGCCGGCCTCGCCTTCGGAGGCCTGATCCTCATGCTCTTCGCGGCGGCCGCCGGAATCTCGGCCTGGTTCGACCTTGCCGCGGGCTGGGGCCTTCTGATCGTCGGCGTACTCGCCGCGCTCATCGGCTACGCGCTGGTCCGTGCCGGCGCGTCGCGGCTGAAGGCGACGAACCTCACGCCGCATCGCACCGCGGAGCAGCTTTCGCGCGATGCCCAGGCAGCCAAGGAGCAGGTGCGATGAGCAGCACGCGAAGCACGACCAACCCGGGCGACCGCTCTGCGGCGGAGATCGAGCGCGAGGTCGAGCAGACCCGCGCGCGGCTGACCGGCACCGTGGAGGAGCTGAAGGACCGCGTCTCGCCGGGCACGCTGGCGGACCAGGCGATGGACTGGCTGCGCGGCTCCGGCGGCCGGCAGTTCCTCGACAATCTCGGCGGCACGCTGCGGGACAACCCGGTGCCGGTGGTGCTGGTCGCCGCCGGGATCGGCTGGCTCGCCCTCAGCGGCCGCGGCGGCCCGCGCCGCAGTCGGCGGTGGTACGACGACGACGACCGCTACACGGAAGACACCGGCTACGACGCGGGCTACCCCGTCGGCGCGGGGGCCTATCCGGGCGAAAGCTACCCGCCCGAGACTTATGCGGGGCAGCCGGGGACCGAGGCCGACGGCGGACCGTCGCTCGGGGAGCGCGCCGGCGAGGCGGCGGAAGGGCTGCGGCGCCGGGCGGCCGGGCTCGGCCACAGCGCGGCGAGCCGGGCGGCCGGCCTGCGCGACCGGGCGGGTGACCTGGCCGGGCGCGTCGGGGAAGCCGCGGACGAGGCCTGGCATGGGGCCACCGGGGCGGCGCGTTCGGCCGCCGCCGGCGCCAGCCATGCGGGGCGGCAGGTGGCGCATGGCGCCGGCCGCGCCTGGGACGCTGCCTCGGACACCGCCAGCGACCTCGGCCGCGGTGCCTACCGGCTCGGCGAGGGTGCCGGCCGGCGGATGTCCGCGGCGGTGGAGGAGCAGCCGCTGCTGCTCGGCGCCTTCGGACTCGCCATCGGCGCGACGATGGGTGCGCTGATGCCGGCCACCGAGGCGGAGGACCGGCTGATGGGCGAGACCCGCGACCGCATGGCCGACCGGCTGAGCGGCCTGGCGGGCGAGGCCTATGAGCGGGCCAAGGAGACGGCCGGCGAGCAGGCCCAGCGGGCCGGCGAGCAGCTCGGCGCCGTGGCGCGGGACGGCGCCCAGGCGCTCGGCGACGTGGCCCGCGACCTGCGCGAGACGGTCGAGCGCACGGCGCATGACGCGGCGGCCACGGCGCGCGAGGCGGCCGACAAGGCGCGCGAGAAGGCTGAGAAGGCCGGGCCCGGCGCGTCCGGCGGCACGGCGACCGGGCCAGCAAGTACGCCCGGTAGCACGCCGGGCACGACCAGCGGCACGACCACGGGGACGGGTACGGCGACGCCGGGCAGCACCGGCGTCACCCCGGGCGCCTCGCCCGGCAGCGTCGGCGGCAGCCCGTCCACGACCCGGATCGGGCCGGTCTGATCCGCCCGCGGCGCCGCGGCTACTTCCGCCGCGGTGCCGCGCCGGCGGCCGGCGGGGCCGGCAGGTCCTCCTCCAGCACGGTGATGTGCACCGCGTAGGAGACCTCGCCTTCCTCGTCGTCGCGATGGACCGTGCCGATCACCTCGTCCTGCACCATCACCTCCACCGACATCCCCTTCCGCGCGGGCGCCACGAGGCTGATCCGCTCGGAGCCGAGCAGGCGCCGCAGATAGGTCTGCACACGGGCGATGTCTGATGGCGTCATGCGTCGGCACTCCGGATAGAGGGGCTGCTATGCACCGGCGGCCCGCGCGGGTCGAGCCTTCGCGCATTCAGGCCGGGGTCGCGCCCCGTGCATCGAGGAACGCGCCGAGCGGGCCCGCGATCGCCTCCCAATCGGCCGCGATCGCGCGATGGATGCCGAGGTCGAAGGCATTGAGCTCCTCGATCCGGGCGCGCAGCGAGGGATCCTCCAACTCGCGCATCACGCCTTCCTTCTCCTCCGCCGCGCCCTCGTTCACCCGCTTGCGCGCGGCGGGCGTGGAGGGCTTTCCCGCCAGCAGCGCCGTCAGCGCGCGGTAGCCCAGCGCGTAGCGCTCCTGCACGCCAACGAAGGCGTAGCGGTTGCGCAGCGCCTTCAGCCCGGCCTCGACATCGCATTCCTGCGCCATGCGCGGCGGCAGCAGGTGCCGCGCGATGCGGTTGCGCTGGCCCTTCAGCTCCACGAAGGCGGCGAAGTCGGGGATGCGGGCCCGTACCTCCGCCGCCAGGGGGTGCATGGGCGAGCGCTGGTAGAGATAGTCGGACACCAGGCGCGAGACCGGCTCGCGCAGCATGGTGAACAGCCCCGTGCCTGGGAACGCCTCCAGGATGCGCTGCACATGGCGGAACTGCACATGGCCCGAGGCGATGCGGCAGGGCGCTTCCCGCTGCGCGGCGATGAAGGCCTCGGTCACGGTGTCGTAGCGCTCGGGCGCCGGGCGCGACCGGTCGAGATGGTCGATATGGATGCTGCGATAGGGCGGGATCAGCGCGGCGAGGTCGGCCGCGAGCGAGCTGCCCGCCGTCTTCGGCACATGCACGAAGAGCCAGAGCGGCGGCGCCTGCCGCGGCGCCAGCCAGGCCTCGAAGCGGCCGGCCAGCAGGTCGCGCGCGGCGCTCATCGCAGGCGCTTGGCCAGCGCGTCGCGCACGCGGTGCCAGCGCGGCGCGACGGCGTCGTAGAGCGCGACGTCGAGCGGATTCGCCGCACGGATGCGCGCCGCCATCTCCTCCGGCACGGGCGCGGCCGCATCCTCCTCCGCGCCGACATTCTCGCGCACGGTCGGCCAGGCCGGCGCGCCGAGCAGCATGGTCAGCACGCGGAAGCAGAGCGGATAGAGCTCCTGGATGCCGATGAAGTCGTAGGTGGCGAGCAAATGCGCGACGCAGGCGTCCGGGTCGCCGCCGGCCAGGATCTCGCGCGGGATCAGGTGCTCGGCCATCTTGTTGCGCTCGGAGTCCAGCGCGAGATAGGCGTCGAGGTCGGGCACGCGCGCCGTGAACTCCGCATGCAGCGGGTGGCGCGGCGAGCCCTGGTAGCGGAAGTCGGAGATCACGCGGCTCACCGGCTCGCGCAGGAAGGTGATCAGCCGCGTGCCGGGCAGCGCCTGTCTGATGCGGGCGACATGCCGCGCCAGGATGTGGCCGGAGGCGAAGCGCACCGGGCTCGCCGTGGCCTGGGCCAGGAACTGCTCCACCGCCTGGTCCATGCGCTCATGGAAGCTGCGCGCGGTGTCGGTGTAGTCCACCACGATGTTGACGTCGGGCTGCAGCAGCGCCGCGACCTCGCGCCGCAGCGAGGTGCCCGCGGTCTTCGGGACATGCACGAACACCACCGGCCCGGCGCCCGGCGCGGCGGCGCGGAAATAGGCGTTGAAGCTGCCCTCGAAGAGCAGCCGCATCGGCCCGGGCGCCGCGCCCTCAGGCGTCGAGGCGGCGCCGGACATGGGAGAGCACCAGCTCGGCGGATTGCTCGGGCGTGAGGCCGAGCGTGTCGATGCGCAGTTCCGGCGCCTCCGGCGCCTCATAGGGAGAGGAGACGCCGGTGAAGTTGCTGATCGCGCCCCGCACGGCCTTGGCGTAGAGGCCCTTCGGGTCGCGCTTCATGCATTCCTCAATCGGCGTGTCCACGAAGACCTCGACGAACTCGCCCTGCTGCATCAGCTCCCGCACCATCCGCCGCTCCGCGCGGAAGGGCGAGATGAAGCTGCACAGCACGATCAGGCCGGCATCCACGAAGAGCTTCGCCACCTCGCCGACGCGGCGGATGTTCTCCACGCGATCCTGGTCTGTGAAGCCGAGGTCCTTGTTAAGCCCGTGCCGCAGGTTGTCGCCGTCCAGCGTGTAGGTGTGCCGGCCCTCCGCGTGCAGCGCCTTCTCCACCAGCTTGGCGATGGTGGACTTGCCGGAGCCCGAGAGGCCCGTGAACCACAGCACCAGCGGCTTCTGGTGATCCAGCGCGGCGCGTGCCGCCTTGTCCACGAGGAATTCCTCGGCGTGGATGTTGGTGGCGCGGCGCAGCGCGAAATCCACCATGCCCGCGCCGGCGGTGCGGTTGGTGAAGCGGTCCACCAGGATGAAGGCGCCGGTCGCGCGGTTCTCGGCATAGGGATCGAGCGGCACGCGCTGCGACAGCGCCAGGTTGCACACCGCGATCTCGTTGAAGTCGAGCTTCTTCGCCGGCTGCCGCTCCAGCGTGTTGACGTCCACCTTGTGCTTGATGCTGGTGACGGAGGCGGTGGTCCAGAGATTGCCGAAGCGGGCGAGGTACTGGCGGCCGGGCAGCAGCGCCTCCTCGTCCATCCACAGCAGGTGGGCGGCGAACTGGTCCACCACCTCCGGCCGATCGGCCAGCGGGGCGAGCACGTCGCCACGCGCCACGTCCACCTCGTCGGCCAGGCAGATCGTCACCGCCTCCCCGGCCGCGGCGACAGGCTGGTCGGCATCGGGGCCGAGGATGCGCGCGACGCGGCTCTGCCGGCCGGAGGCCGCGACCACCACGCCGTCCCCCACCGCGATGCGGCCCGAGGCGACCGTGCCGGAGAAGCCGCGGAAATCGAGGTTCGGGCGGTTCACCCACTGCACCGGGAAGCGGAAGGGCTTCTGGTCAGCGCCATGCTCGGCGTCCACGCCCTCGATATGCGCGAGCAGCGTCGGGCCGCGATACCAGGGGGAGTTGCCGCTCTTCTGCGTGACGTTGTCGCCGAAGCGGGCGGAGACCGGGATCGGCGTCAGCGTCGCGAAGCCGAGGCCCGCGGCGAAGGTCGCCCAGTCGCCCACGATGCGGTCGAAGGTCGCCTCGTCCCAGTTCGCCAGGTCCATCTTGTTCACCGCCAGCACGACATGGCGGATGCCGAGCAGCGAGCAGATGAAAGTGTGCCGGCGGGTCTGCGTCAGCACGCCCTTGCGCGCGTCGCAGAGGATGATGGCGAGGTCGGAGTTGGAGGCGCCGGTCGCCATGTTGCGCGTGTACTGCTCGTGGCCGGGCGTGTCGGCGACGATGAAGCTGCGCTTCGGCGTGGCGAAGAAGCGGTAGGCGACGTCGATGGTGATGCCCTGCTGCCGCTCGGCCTCCAGCCCGTCCACCAGCAAAGCGAGGTCCACATCCTCGCCGGTGGTGCCGTGCTTGCGGCTGTCCTTCTCGATGGTGGCGAGGGTGTCCTCCATGATCTGGCGGCTCTCGTAGAGAAGCCGCCCGATCAGCGTGGACTTGCCGTCATCCACCGACCCGCAGGTGAGGAAGCGAAGCAGGCCGCGCGCCGACTGGGCGCCGGAGGGGTGCCCCAGGGGCAACTGGTCCATCGTGCGGCAGTCCTCGACCTTGTCCCGGCACCTCGCCCCCCGGTCCGGAAAGGCGACGCGGCCGGCGGGGTGCAACCTTTGCGCAATGCGGCTATCCCATACCCCGGGATGCGGCCGCAAGATGGCCGGCGCGGCGCGCGGGGCGCGCGGCACGCCATGCAGCCCTGGGCCACCCTGCAGGACCAGCCTTGAGGAATTGCGAAGACATGCCCGATCCCGCCGCGCTGCTGCCCGCCCTGGTCGCCATCGCCGCGGAGGCCGGCGCCCGCATCGTCGCGATCCGCAGCCGGCCGCACGAGGTCACCGCCAAGGGCGACGGCACCCCGCTGACCGAGGCCGACCTGGCCGCCGAGGCGATCATCGCCGCCGGCCTGGCGCGCGCCGCCCCCGGCATCCCCGTGGTCTCGGAGGAGGACGCGGCGCGCGCGGACCCGCCGCCGGGCGCCGCCTTCCTGCTGGTGGACCCGCTGGACGGCACCAGGGAATTTCTCGGCCCCTCCGGCGAGTTCACCGTGAACATCGCCCTGGTCGAGGGCGGGCGGCCGGTCTGCGGCGTGGTCTATGCCCCCGCCATCGGCCGGATCTGGCGGGGCGCCCGGGGCCTCGGAGCGGAGGCCGCGGCGCTGGCGCCCGGCGCGGACCCGGCCGGTCTCGCCTGGGTGCCGATCCGCGCCCGGCCCCGCCCGGCCGATGCGCTGGTGGCAGTCGCCAGCCGCTCCCATCTCGACCCCGACACCGAGGCCTTCCTGGCGCGCCTGCCGGTGGGAAGGCGCCGCTCGATCGGCTCCTCCCTGAAGTTCTGCCTGGTGGCGGAGGGCGAGGCCGATGTGTATCCGCGCCTCGCCCCCACCATGGAATGGGACACGGCCGCCGGGCAGGCGGTGCTGGAAGCGGCGGGCGGCAGCGTGACCACGCCGGAGGGCGCGCCCTTCGCCTATGGCAAGGCCGCCGCCGGCTTCCGCAACGGACCCTTCGTCGCCTGGGGCGCCCCGCCGGCCCGCTGATCCGGCAGGTTGACAGGGGTGGGCAAAGCGCCCTCAGTCGGCGCGATCTCGCAGGGGGACTGAGGGGCCGGTGTTCGTCTACCTGGATGATACGCGCCAACTCGGCCTGGACTGCTTCGCCCATCTCGCGCCGCGGCGCGGCATCGCCTTCGGCTGGACCATGGTGCCGCGCGGCGTGGAGGGCGCGGTGGACATCGCCGCCGGCCCGGACGCGCCCTGCGCCATCCTGCATGCCAGCTTCCATGAGCGCCCCGATGTCGCCATCGCCGATCCGCGCGACTCCGTGGTGCAGGGCTTCACCCTGGTCTTCGAACTCCCCGAGGAGCCGCCGACCGAGCTCGTCCTGACGCTCAACGCCGGCGAGGCCCTGATCCGCGCCGACATGCTCTCCGCCGAGGTCGAGCACGCCCTGCCGAAGGCCGTGGCGGTGCGGGCCTGGCGGATCAACCTGGCGCTGCTGCGGGAGTCGGCGCAGGTGCCCGAGCTCGCGCCGATGCTGACGCATCAGAACCGGCCGCTCGGCGCCTTCGCCGACTGGCTCGCCGCGATGCCCGCGGTGCGCGGTCGCGCGACGAATTACGGCCGGATCGCCGAGGCCGAGGCGCTGCAGGCGGCCTCGGGCGAGGTCCTGGTGATGCTGCGGGCCGAAGGCGCGCTGCCGCCGGCGGCACGGATCGACGCGGCCGCGATCGGCTGGCTGCGCACCGCGCCCGGCGCGCCCGCCGAGCCGCGCCTGCTGGACTTCGCCGAATGGCACGGCGCGCGCCTGCCGGCGGCCTTCGCGGGCTATGGCAGGATCGGCGGCCCGCTCGCGGATCGGCTGCAGGCGGTGGAGGTCCTGGTCCACGCCGAAGCCGATGCGGGCGAGGAGGTCTGGCTGCGCTGCCATCCCGCGCCGGCAAGCGTGCCGGACCTGCTCGACGCCGCCTGCCGCGCCACCGCAACCGGGCTGGCGGTTCCGGTGGAGGCGGCGGGCTCCGCCGGCCTCGCCCTGCTGCGCGAGGTGATCGCGCGGCGCGAGGCCGCCTTCGCGCCGATGCTGCGGGCCTTCGGCCGCGTCGCCGCCGCGGCGGCGGAGGACAGGCCCAGGACCGCACTGCTGCTCGGTGCGGACGACCCCGCTTTGGCGCGGCTGTTCCACGTCACCGCGCCGATCTTCGCGCGCCATTGCGACCGGCTGCTGCTGATGGGCGCCGCGGCGGACGATGCCGCGCAGGCCTTCGGCGCGGCCCGCCGGCCGGAGGTGCTGGTGGGCGAGGCGGCGGCGGAGGCGCTGCGGCTGGCCAGCGGCACCAGCGGCCTGCTCGCGCTGGATGCGCCCGCCTTCGCGGAGGCGGTGATCGCCGACGACCCGGACGCGGCCTTCACCGAGGTGCTCAGCGGGGCGGAACTGGCCCGCCTGCTGGCGCTGCACACCGTGGCGGGCTGCGCCCCGTCGCTCGCCGACAGCCTGCAGCGGCTGCTGCGCGCGCGGCAGGCGAAGGGCACCGCGCGCCACTTCGCCCCGCTGCCCCGCAATTGGAGCAACCGCCACGCGGCGGAGCCGGTCCACGCCCATCTCGAGCGACTGTGGTCGGCCGGCGCCGCGACCACGCCCGCGGAGGCTGCCGCCCATGCCTGACGCCGCGCGCAGCGTCTGCGTCCTGGCGCATTCGCACCCGGATTTCTCCAAGGGTGGCGGCGAGATGGCCGCGCATCGCGAATTCGCCGCGTTGCGCGCCGCGGGCCGCCGCGCGGTCTTCGTCGGCGCCTGCGAAACCGGCACGAACTATGCCGCGCAGCGGCCGATCGAGACGGTGATGCCGCATGGCGAGGACGACTACGTCTTCTCCTTCGCCGGCATGGCGGAGGACCGGCTGGCCTGGGACGATCCCTGGCAGCGGCGGCTGCTGGTGGAGTTCCTCGCCGGCCTCGGCAGCGATGTCTATCACCTGCACCACTACTGGCGGATCGGCGTGGACCTGATCCACGACCTGATGGCGGCGCGGCCCGACGCCACCTTCGTCGTCACGCTGCACGAGATGCTTGCCATCTGCCTGCATCACGGCCAGATGGTGAAGACGCGCTCGCGCGAGCTGTGCCGGCGGGAAAGCCCGCTCGCCTGCCTCGCCTGCTTCCCCGACCAGACGCTGGAACGCTTCGCCTTCCGCAAGGCGACGCTGCTCTCCGTGCTGCGGCGCTTCGACCACGTCGTCTATCCCAGCGCCTTCCTGCAGGCCCGCTACGAGGCCTGGGGCCTGGCCGGCCGCCCCGCCAGCGTCATCGAGAACTTCCTGGGCGACGAGCTGATGGCGGAGCCGCGTCGGGCCGGCGATCCGCACCGCATGGCGCCGCGCTTCGGCTTCTTCGGCCAGCCCACGCCCTACAAGGGGCTGGACGTGCTGCTGCGCGCCCTGCCGCTCGCGCTGCGCGAGAACCCCGCCGTCACGCTCACGGTCTTCGGCGCCGACCGCGAGGACGTGCTGCGCCTGTTCCCGATGCTGGAGACGCAGATCGACGACGCCGGCGCCAACCTCTCCTTCGCCGGGCGCTACGACGCGATGGACGCGGTCGCGCTGATGCGCAGCGTCGGCTGGGTCGTCGTGCCCTCCGTCTGGTGGGAGAACTCGCCGGTGGTGATCCAGGAGGCGCGGCGCGCCGGCACGCCGCTGATCGTCTCCGGCATCGGCGGCATGGCGGAGAAGGCGGAGGCCGGCGTGGACGCGCTGCATTTCGACCGCGGCTCGCCGGTGGACCTGGCGCGCGCGATGCTGGAAGCCGCCGATCCCGCGACGCGCGCGCAGTATGGCGCGAGCCTGCGCGACGTGATCGACCGCGCGGCGTTCCTCGCCGCCCTCGACCACGCCTTCGCGCCGGCCCCGCGCGCCGCCGCGCCGCGCGCCGAAGCGGCCGAATAGCCACGCACCGGGCCCGCGCCATGCGCAGCCTCGCCCTGGTGATGAGCCACGCGAACCGCAGCATGGGCGGCGCGACGCGGGAGCTTCATTTCTGTGCGGCGCTGCGCGGGCTCGGCGTGGATGCGCGCATCTGGCGGATGCATCCGGGCGCGGAGACCGAGCGGGAGGAGATGCTCGGCGTCCCGCTCAGCTTCTGTCCCGTGGACGCACCGGAAGCGGTGCCGCACCATCTGCTCTCCGCCGCGCTGCGCGACGAGATCGCGGCCTTCGCGCCGGATGCCGTGCTCTACAAGGGGCTCAGCTACCGCATCAATGCGTTCGTGCAGGCGGCACGACCCGCCGGCGCGCGCTACGGGCTGATCGTCGGCGGCGCGGTGACCGATCCCCTGGTGGAGGGCGCGGCGGCGATCCTCGGTGAGTATCGCGAGCAGCTGGCCCGGCATTTCCGCCCCGCCCTGCAGGACGGGCGCGCGATGGTGCTGCCGAAATACATCGACCTGGCGCTGGCCGGCGACGGCGTGCCGCCGAAGCGCGCCGAGTTCGACATCGTCAATGTCGGCACCTTCGCCGAGAAGCGGAAGAACCAGGCCGCGCTGCTGCCCTTCGCCGCGCACCGCAGGCTGGCCTTCGTCGGCGGCGGGCCGCTGCTGGCGGACGCGCAGCGCGCCGTGCGCATGGCGGGCCATGCGGCGAACGTCACCTTCTTCCGTCGCCTGCCGCATGCGGAGGTCTTCGCCGTGCTGCGCCGCGCCCGCGTGATGGTGCACAGCTCGCTCGGCGACGGCCTGCCGCGCGCCACGATCGAGGCGATGGCCTGCGGCCTGCCCGTGGTCGCGCTGCGCGACACGATCGAGGGCGGCATCCCGCCCACCGCCGGGCTGCTGGTCTCGGAGGACGGGCTGCCGCATGCGGTGGAGCTGCTGCTGGCCGATGACGGGCTGCGCGTGCAGATGGGCCGCGCGGCGCGCAAGCATGTGGAGCGCCACCACGGCCCCGCCGCCATCGCCGCCGCCGCGGAGCAGGCGCTGGCGCTGCTCTCGCGGTAGGGACGGCTATCGCCCGCGTTCCTCCGCGCGCTGCTGCGCAAGGTCGAAGGGCAACTGGAAAAAAAGCTCGTCCCAGCCCCAGAACTGCCGGAGCGAGGTGCGCAGCGCATTCGGCCCGAGCGACGGGCGCCGCCCGTCATGCGCGCTGACCGGCAGCAGCGGGGCGAGCAGGTCGCGCCAGAAATCCGCCGACAGCCAGGCATCCACCACGCTGGCATGCATCCCCGGCGCCAGCGCGTCGCGGCTCGGCGCGATGCGGAAGGGCGGCGTGCCGAGGAACACGCCCTCCTTCCCGAAGAACCGCGCCTCCGCCACCAGGGAGGAGGAGATGCCGACGACGCGGCGGATCGCATCCTGCCCCATCAGCACATAGGCGTTGTCCGCCACGTCGCGGATGCGGCGCAGCGGCAGGCCCAGGTCGAACAGGCCGAAGCCCTCGGCGTTGTAGGGATGCGGCTTGTAGAGGATGCGCCCTTCCGCCCCGATCGCGCGATGGAAGGCGGGGGCGAGGTCGCGCAGGTCGATCAGCCGGCCGCCCGAGAGCAGCGAGCGGTCCACCCGCGTCTGCCCGACCACCAGCACCTCCTCCGTCACCGGCGGGTTCACCGGCACCTTCACCGCGGTGGCGGCGACGAGGTCGGCCCAGGGCTCGAAGACATGGTCCTCGGCGTGATGGGGGGCGAGCGCCTCCAGCACGTCGTCATGGCTTGTCTGCACGGCGAAAAGCAGGTCCGGACCGAAGCGGTAGGGATGGATGTTGAGGTCCACCCAGGGGATGCCGAGCCGGGTCAGCAACCGCTTCTGCAACTCCGCCAGTTCGAAGCCGATCACCACCGCCGCGCCCTCGAAGGCCGCGGCGAGGCGCGCGGCGGCCTCGCGCGGGATCTCGGGCGCGTCGAACAACGCGACCCAGCCCTCGATGTCCGGCGAGACGCCGGCAGCGGCATAGACGCCCGGCGTGTCGAACGCGATCGCGCCGCCGGCCTGCGCACCCCAGGCCAGCGCCTCCACCGGAAGGCCGGTGGCGGCCGCGAGCGGCCGGCGCAGCAGGCGGTGCAGCCAGAGGATGTTGCCGAGCTGCGAGGGCCGAAAGCCCTCATCCAGCGGCCGCAGCACGTCGCCGGTGACGAGGACGCGCAGCGTCACGCGCGCTCGAGCCGGACCCAGAGCAGGCCGAGGCCGATGCGACGCGTGTCGCGGCGTGGCCCGCGCGAGGGATCCTCGTGCTGCGGCCCGTGCAGCAGGAAGGTGAGCCGCGCGCCCGCAGGCAGTTCGGGCAGCACCGGCCGCGCCTCGAAGATGCCCACGGTGCCGTCGTTGGACACGGTGTCGAAGGCCAGCGGCACGCCGTCCAGGAAGATGTCGTGCTCGGCGATGTCGAGCGGCAGGCCGAAGGGCGAGCGCAGGCAGAGCGTCAGCACCAGCTCCCCGCCGCCGAGCGCGGGCAGCAGCAGCGTGGCGCAGCGCGCCGCGCCGGACCAGGTCAGCGCGCCGCCCTCGGTCTGCTCCGTTTCCCACCAGCCCTGGCCGATGAAGTCCGGCGCGCCGGGCGTCACCGCCACGGGCCCGGCCTCGGCCGCCGCGGCGGGGCCGAGGGCCGCGGCCAGCCGCGCGGCGGGGATGAAGCGCAGCGGATCGAGCCGCAGCCGTTCCTCGCGCGACAGCCGCGCTTCCTGCTGCGCGGCTTCCAGCATGTCGAGCCGGGCGGCGGCGCGGGCGAGCTCGTGCAGGACGAATTCGGCGAAGGGCTGCGCCTCGGGCGGCATCGCCTCCACCAGCGGGCCGGCATCGTCGCGCAGCCGCGCCAGGTTCCGCCGCTCCAGCGCGGCATCCACCAGCTGGGCGACGCGGTCGGGCGAGAGGTCGGGCAGATGGGCGGTCAGCGTCGTGCCTCCGTTGCGCTCGCAGAGGGTTTAGCCCAGGCGGCGCGGCCGCTCTACAGTTCCTGCACCTCGGCCACGCCGGGCACCACCTTCATCGCCTGCATCAGCCGGGGCGAGACGTTGAAGCCGCCGGCCAGCGCGATCTCCACTTCCTGCCCCGGGCCGGTCATCGGCACCAGCACCACGCGCCCCCTGCCCCGCCCCTCGCGTTCCAGCAGGGCGCGGATGGGCTGCACGGCGGCGGTCTGCTCGAGCCAGAGCTTGAGACCCCCGGCGATCCCGGCGGCGGCCTTCTCCAGCGGCTCCAGATCCTGCGCGGTCAGGCGCAGCGTCTCTCCATCCACCCGCGCATCGGCGGTGACGACCAGCGCCTGGCCTTCCGTCAGAAGCTCGCCGGCACGGGCCAGAACCTCGCTGAAGAAGGTGACCTCGTAGGCGCCCTGCGCATCGGACATGCGCACGAAGGCCATGCGGTTGCCGCTCTTGGTCCGCATGCCGCGGCTGCTGACGACCGTGCCCGCCAGCTTCAGCCGCCCGCCGCCGCGCGCGCGTTCCGCGATCTGCGCCGAGGAGACGACGCCGAGCTTCTGCAGCGCGCGCTTGTAGGTGTCCAGCGGATGCGCGGAGAGGTGGAAGCCCACCGCCTCCGCCTCGAAGGCGAGGCGTTCCAGCAGCGGCCAGTCCTGCGCCTCCGGCAGGCGCAGCGGCGGCGGCGCGGCCTCGGCGCCGAACATGTCGCGCGTGGGATTGGCGCGGCGCTCGGCCGCCTCCTGCGCAGCGCGCAGGATGAACTCGGCGCCCTGCACCACGCGGGCGCGGTTCTTCTCCAGCGCATCGAAGGCGCCGGCCTTCGCCAGGTTCTCGAGCTGCATCTTGTTGAGCAGCTTCGGGTCCACGCGGCCGGCGAAGTCGGAGAGCGAGGCGAAGGCCGGTCCCGCATCGCGCGCCGCGACCAGGTCCTTCATCGCGCCGAGGCCGACGCGCTTGATGGCGCCGAGCGCGAAGCGGATGGCCACCTTGCCGTCCGCCTGCGTCTCCAGCACGAATTCCGCGCCCGAGCGGTTGATGTCCGGCGGCAGCACGGGAATGCCGAGCCGCGCCGCTTCCTGCATGTGGCCCGCGAGCTTGTCGGTGTTGCCGAGGTCGAGCGACATGGAGGCGGCGAGGAAGGCGACCGGATGGTTCGCCTTGAGATACGCCGTGTGATAGGCGACCAGCGCATAGGCCGCGGCGTGCGACTTGTTGAAGCCGTATTCCGCGAACTTCTCCATCAGGTCGAAGATCTCGCCGGCCTTCGCCTCCGGCACGCCGTTCTTCACCGCGCCGTCCACGAAGATGCGGCGTTGCGCCTCCATCTCGGAGCGGATCTTCTTGCCCATCGCGCGGCGCAGCAGGTCGGCGCCGCCGAGGCTGTAGCCCGCCAGCTCCTGGCTGATCTGCATGACCTGCTCCTGGTAGACCAGGATGCCGTAGGTCTCCTCGACGATGTGCATGATCGCCGGATGTGGCGGCTCCCACTTCTCGCCATGCTTGCGTTGGCAATAGGCGGGGATGTTCGCCATCGGGCCGGGCCGATAGAGCGAGACGGCGGCGATCAGGTCCTCGAAGCGGTCGGGGCGCATCATGCGCAGGCAGTCGCGCATGCCCTGGCCTTCGAACTGGAACACCCCGGCGGCGTCGCCCTTCGCCAGCATCGCGTAGGTCTTCGCGTCGTCCAGCGGCAATGCCGCCAGGTCGAGCACGATGCCCTGCCCCTTCAGCAGCTCCACCGCGCGCTCCAGCACGGTCAGCGTCTTCAGGCCGAGGAAGTCGAACTTCACGAGCGAGGCGAGCTCGACATGCTTCATCGAATACTGGGTGATGAGCATGTCGGACCGCGGGTCCTTGTAGAGCGGCACGATCTCGGCCAGCGGCTTGCGGCCGATCACCACGCCCGCGGCATGGGTGGAGGCGTTGCGGTAGCAACCCTCGATCTGCTGCGCGATCTCCAGCAGGCGCGCGACCTGCTCGTCGTTGTCGCGCATCTCCTGCAGCTTCGGCTCGCCCTCGATCGCCTGCGACAGCGTGACGGGCTTGGCCGGGTTGAACGGGATCAGGGAGGCGATGCGGTCCACCTGGCCATAGGGCATGCCGAGCACGCGGCCCACGTCGCGCACCGCCGCCTTCGCCTGCAGCTTGCCGAAGGTGATGATCTGCGCGACGCGGTCGGCGCCGTATTCGCGCACCACGTACTGGATCACCTCGTCGCGCCGGTCCTGGCAGAAATCGATGTCGAAATCCGGCATCGAGACACGCTCGGGGTTCAGGAAGCGCTCGAAGAGCAGGCCGAAGCGCAGCGGGTCGAGATCGGTGATCAGCAGCGCCCAGGCGGCGACGGAACCGGCGCCCGAACCGCGGCCGGGCCCCACGGGGATGCCGTGCTGCTTCGCCCATTGGATGAAGTCCGCGACGATCAGGAAGTAGCCGGAGAAGCCCATCTTCTCGATGACGGAGAGTTCGTAGGCGAGGCGCTCGCGATAGGTCGGCCGCTCGGCCTCCGGCGTGGCCTGGGCTTCCAGCCGTCGCTCCAGCCCTTCCTTCGCCATCGCGGCGACGGTCTCGGCCTCCGTCATGCCGGGACGCACCTTGGGGCAGATCGGCAGTTCCGGCTTGCGCGATTCGGCCATCACCGCGCAGCGCCGCGCGATGGCCAGCGTGTTGTCGCAGGCCTCCGGCAGGTCGGCGAAGAGTTCGCGCATCACGGCCGCCGGCTTGAACCAATGCTCGGGCGTCACGCGGCGTCGGTCCTGCTCCGCCAGCACGCGGCTTTCCGCGATGCAGAGCAGCGCGTCATGCGCCTCGTACATGCCGGTCTTGGCGAAATACACGTCGTTCGCCGCGACGATGGGCAGCCCCGCCTCGTCGGCCAGGCGCAGCAGCGCCGGCTCGATCGCGCGCTCCACAGCCAGGCCGTGACGCTGCAACTCCATCACCAGATCGTCCTGCCCGAATCGTTCCTTCAGTTTCGCGAGCAACGCCGCGGCGGCGTCGCGCCTCCCTTCCGACAGCAGGCGTCCGAGCGGGCCGGTGGTGCCGCCGGTCAGCAGGATCAGCCCTTGCGCGTGCGCACCGAGCGTGTCCAGCGTGATGCAGGGCTGGCCGGAGGGATCGCTGCCGAGGAAGCCCGCGGAGGAGAGGCGCTGCAGGTTCTCCAGGCCCTGCGCATCCTTGGCCAGCGCCACGATCGGATCCGGCCGGCTGAAGCGCGGATCGGCCGCGCGCCCGGCATCCTCGGTGGCGGAACGAGACAAGAAGAACTGGCAGCCCATGATGGGCTGGATGCCCTTGCCGGCGGAGGCCTGCGCGAATTCCAGCGCGCCGAACAGGTTGGCGGTGTCGGTCAACGCGACCGCCGGCATGCCGTCGTCCTTCGCGAGCGCCGGCAGCTTCTCCGCCTTGATCGCGCCTTCCGACAGCGAATAGGAGGAATGGACGTGCAGATGGACGAAGGAGGACATCACCCCCTTCCTAGCACGGACCGGCCGGAGATTCGCGATGCCCGACGACCTCGCCCTGCTGCGCCGCGCCATCGCCCTGGCCGGAGAGAGCCGCGCCGCCGGCCAGCATCCTTTCGGCGCGGTGCTGGCCGATGCGGAGGGAAGCGTGCTGATGGAGGCCGGCAACGGCTTCCACCCGCATGGCGACGGCACCGCGCATGCCGAGCGGCTGGTCGCCACGCGCGCCTGCATCGAACTGGCGCCGGAGCAGCGCGCCGCGGCGACGCTCTATTCCAGCGCCGAGCCCTGCGCGATGTGCGCCGGCGCGATCTACTGGGCCGGGATCGGGCGCGTGGTGTTCGGCCTTTCGGAGAAGCGCCTCAAGGCGATGATCGGCCCGCATCCCGAGAACCTGACGATGGACCTGCCCTGCCGCGACGTCTTCGCCGCCGGCCAGCGCGCGATCCGCGTGGAAGGCCCGCTGCTGGAGGACGAGGCGGCCGTGGCGCATCACGGCTTCTGGTAGAATGCAGGGGCCCGGGGACGATCATCGTCCCCGGCGGGGCGCGGGGCAGCGCCCCGCTAATGCAGCTTCACGCGCGGCTCCGTCCGCTGCGTCAGCATGCGTCCCACCGAGGCCAGCGCCGTCTTCGCCCAGCCATGCAGCGCGCGCTGGTGCATCTTGTAGAGCGAGCGGTACATCAGCCGCGCGAAATAGCCCTCCACCATCAGGCTCTTGCCCACCAGCACGCCCATCAGGCTGCCGACGGTCGAGTAGTGGCCGAGCGAGACCAGGCTGCCGAAGTCGCGGTACTGGAACGGCTCCGGCGCCTCGCCCTTCAGCTTGCGGCGGACCTGGCGCAGCACATGGCTCGCCTGCTGGTGCGCCGCCTGGGCGCGCGGCGGCAGGAAGCCCCCCGGTCCGGGCCCCGGGCAGGCGGCGCAATCGCCGATGGCGAAGATATCCGGGTCGCGCGTGGTCTGCAGCGTCGGCAGCACCGCCAGCTGCTGCATGCGCGCCAGTTCCAGCCCGTCGAGCTGCGCCAGGACCGAGGGCCCCTTCACGCCGGCGGACCAGACGACAAGCTCCGATTCCAGCAGGCGCCCATCGGCCAGCTGCACGCCCTCCGCGGTCACGGCGCTGACGCGCGTGCCAGCCATCACCGTCACGCCGAGCCCCTCCAGCAGCTTCGTCGCCGCCTCGGAGAGGCGTTCGGGAAGCGCCGGCAGGATGCGCGGCGCGGCTTCGATCAGCGTCAGGCGCAGGTCGCGCTCCGGGTCGATGCGATCGAGGCCATAGGCGACGAGCTGGCGCGTCGCGCGGTGCAGTTCGGCCGCCAGCTCGGTGCCCGTCGCGCCGGCGCCGATGATCGCGACGTGCAGCTGCCCCGGCCGGATCGGCTCGGCCTGGGTCTGGGCGCGGATGCAGGCGTTCAGCAGGCGGCGGTTGAAGCGGCGCGCCTGGTCCGTGGTCTCCAGCGGGATGGCATGATCCCGCACGCCGGGCGTGCCGAAATCGTTGGTGGTGCTGCCGATGGCGATGACCAGCGTGTCGTAGGGCTCCTCCCGCCCCGGCGTGACCTGCCGCCCGTCCTCGTCGAAGGTCGGGCCGAGCTTCACGATCTTCGCCGCGCGATCGAGCCCGATCAGCTCGCCATAGCGGTAGGTGAAGTGGTGCCAATGCGCCTGCGCCAGGTAGTCCAGCTCGTGGTCGTCCACATCCAGGCTGCCCGCCGCCACCTCGTGCAGCAGCGGCTTCCAGAGATGGCTGCGCGTGCGGTCCACCAGCGTGACCTGCGCCCTGCCGCGCCGGCCGAGCGTATCGCCGAGGCGAGTCGCGAGCTCCAGCCCCCCGGCGCCGCCGCCGACCACGACGATGCGGTGCAGGCCCGTGGCGGGCGGAGTCGGGTCGGTCGGCATGGCGGCATCCTACACGAGACGGTGCGCTGCGCGTGCAATTCCCATACCGCGGGTCCGCCCCGCGCTCAGGCCACCCGCGCCTGTGTGTAGGGGAAGCCGAAGAAGGACACCTCGCGCACGCGGAAGCGCGGGCTCTCGGCGAAGCGTTTGCGCAGCGCCGCGCGCATCCGGTCCGACCAGGACAAGGGACTCAGCAGCATCTTGCCGCCGATGACGCCCACCGGACGCAGCGTGCCGCCCGAGGTGAGATACTGCGCCAGGCCTTCTGTCACACCCGGGAAGCCGGTGTTGAAGAAATCGTCCAGCACCACCGCCGCGCCGGGAGTCGCCACCTCCTCCGCCAGGCGCAGGTCGCTCGCTGCGTGGCCGGCCGTGTGCCCGCCATCCACCGAGATGAA
The DNA here is from genome assembly GCF_003173615.1 of Falsiroseomonas bella. Classification (GTDB taxonomy): domain Bacteria; phylum Pseudomonadota; class Alphaproteobacteria; order Acetobacterales; family Acetobacteraceae; genus Falsiroseomonas; species Falsiroseomonas bella. The sequence goes on from NZ_QGNA01000005.1 coordinate 178,663, forward strand.
GCGGTAGCTCTCGCCACGGGCCAGCACGGCCCGCCGCGTGGCCGGCGCCGTGGAATCGCCCTGCAGGATCGCGACCCGGCCCGGCTCCAGCGCATGCGCGGCGAGGTTCGCCTCCAGCACGGCCCGCTGTCCGTGGCCGGACTTGTCGATGTTGAGGGCCTGGTCCTCGAACACGTCGAGTGCGAGGCCAGGCTCCCCGGTGCCGGCCGCATGCTCCAGCGCAAGCAGGAACCGTCCCTGGTGGACGCCGATCTCGAAGAAGCCGCCGGTGATCCCGTGCGACTCCTGGAACGCCAGCGCGACATCCAGCAGCACCATCGCGTCCGGATGGACGAAGCCCTGCACCTTGCCCCAGGGCCCGTCCAGATAGCGTTGCAAGCGCGGATGCAACGCCGGCAGGGCGGGCGGCGGCGGGCGGCTCATGCCGGCAGAACGCGCCCGTCGCGCAGCGTCACCACCCGGTCCATCCGCCCGGCCAGTTCCGGATTGTGGGTGGCGATCAGCGCGGCGACGCCTTGATCGCGCACGGCGTGCAGCAACTGGTGGAACACGCGGTCGGCAGTGCCGACATCCAGGTTGCCGGTCGGCTCGTCGGCCAGCAGGATGCGCGGCCGGTTGGCCAGCGCGCGGGCGATCGCCACGCGCTGCTGCTCGCCGCCCGAAAGCTTGCCGGGGCGGTGCTGCTCACGCCCCTGCAGGCCGAAGGCGTGCAGCAGCTCCGTGGCGCGCGACTCCGCCGCGCCGCGCGCCACGCCCGCGGCCATCTGCGGCAGGGCTATGTTCTCGAGCGCGGTGAATTCCGGCAGCAGGTGATGGAACTGGTAGACGAAGCCGATCGTGTTGCGCCGGATCGCGGTGCGCTGGTCGTCGCTGAGCGTGCCGGCGGCGCGGCCCTCCACCAAGACCTCGCCGGCATCCGGCTTCTCCAGCAGGCCGGCCAGGTGCAGCAGCGTGGACTTGCCGGTGCCGGAGGGCGCGACCAGCGCCACGATCTCGCCGGCGGCGAGCGTCAGGTCCGCGCCGCGCAGCACCGGCAGTTCACCCGCTTCCGTGCGAAAGGCGCGGGCGACGGCGCGGAGCTCAAGAGGAGCGGGTTCACTCATTCCTGAGCGCCTCGACCGGATCGGTCTTCGCCGCGCGCCAGGACGGATAGATCGTCGCCAGCAGCGACAGGCCGAGGCCCATCAGCACCACCTGCGTCACCTCCCAGGGGTCCACCACGGCCGGCAGGCGGGAGAGGAAATAGACCTCCGGGCTGAACAGCTCGGTGCCCGACAGCGCCTGGATCGCCTGGCGGATGCTCTCGATGTTCCAGACGAACAGCATGCCGATGACGAAGCCGGTCAGCGTGCCCACCACGCCGACACTGGCGCCGCACAGAAGGAAGATGCGCAGGATCGAGCCGCTGGTCGCGCCCATGGTGCGCAGGATCGCGATGTCCCGCCCCTTGTCCTTCACCAGCATGATCAGCGAGGAGACGATGTTGAAGGCCGCGACCAGGATGATCAGCGTCAGGATCAGGAACATCACGTTCCGCTCCACCTGCACCGCGGCGAAGAAGGAGCTGTTGGCGTCCTGCCAATCGAGGATGCGCACCGGCGTGCTGCCCATCGCCGTGCGGATCGCCCGCGTCACCGTGCGCACCTCCGTCGGGTCACGCACGAAAACCTCGATCTGGGTGGCGGCGTCGCCGGTCTGGAAGAAGGTCTGCGCGGCCTGCAGCGGCAGGAAGACGAAGCTGCTGTCGTATTCGTGCATGCCCACCTGGAACAGCGCGACGACGGTGTAGGCGCGCACCCGCGGCACCGTGCCGAACACCGTGGTGCGGCCCTGGGGCGAGACCAGCGTGATCCTGTCGCCCACCGTGATGCGCATCTTCTGCGCCAGCCGCGTGCCGATGACGATGGCGTCGTCGCCTTCGAAGGCCTCGAGCGAGCCCGCCTGGATGTTCTGCGCGACCAGTCCGCGCGCGCGCAGATCCTCCGGCCTCACGCCGCGCGCCAGCCCGCCGGAAGCGCCGCCCTGCTCGCTGGTCAGCAGCACCTGGCCTTCGACGATGGGCGTCGCGCTGACCACGCCCTGCACGGTGCGGATGCGCGCGGCCATCGCGTCGTAGTCCGTGATGTTCCGCTCCATCCCATATACGCCGAGATGGCCGTTCAGGCCGAGGATCCGCCCCAGCAGCTCCTGCCGGAAGCCGCCCATCACGCTCATTACGATGATCAGCGTGGCGACGCCGAGCGCGATGCCGACCAGCGAGAAGATCGCGATGACCGAGACGAAGCGCTCGCCCTTGCGCGCCCGCAGGTAGCGGAAGGCGACGGCGCGCTCGAAGGCGTTGAACATCAGATTGGCGTCAGCCGTTCAGCCGCGCGATCGCGTCCTCGACCGAGACCTCGTGCCGCTCGCCCGTCATGCGGCGCTTCAGCTCCACCTTGTCCGCGGCCGCGCCGCGCGGGCCGACGATCACCTGCCAGGGATGGCCCATCAGGTCGGCATCGGCGAATTTTCGGCCGGCGCGTTCGTCGCGATCGTCATAGATGCCGTCGGTGCCGAGCGCGGCATAGACCCGCTCGCTCAGCGCGTCGCAGGAGAGGTCGCCGGGCTTGAGGTTGATCACCGCCGCCTTGAAGGGGGCCACGGCATCCGGCCACTTGATGCCGGCCTCGTCATGGTTGGCCTCGATGATGGCGCCAACCAGACGGGAGACGCCGATGCCGTAGCTGCCCATCTCCGGCACCACCGCCTGGCCGTCCGCGCCCTGCACCCGCAGGCCCATGGGCTGCGAATACTTCGTGCCGAAATAGAAGATGTGGCCGACCTCGATGCCGCGCGCGGAGACACGCTGGTCCTCCGGCAGGCTCGCCCAGGCGGCCTCGTCATGCATCTCGTCGGTCGCGGCGTAGTGGCTGGTCCAGCGCTCCACCAACGGCGCGAGGTCCGCGTCGTAGTCCGGCGTCTCGGCCAGCGGGTCCATCTCCAGCATGCCCTTGCTGACGAAGACCTGGCTCTCCCCGGTGTCGGCCAGGATGATGAATTCGTGGGAGAGGTCGCCGCCGATCGGGCCGGTATCGGCGCGCATCGGGATCGCCTTCAGCCCCATGCGCGCGAAGGTGCGCAGATAGGCCAGGAACATCTGGCGGTAGGAGTGCGTCGCGCCTTCCTTGGTCAGGTCGAAGGAATAGGCGTCCTTCATCAGGAATTCGCGGCCGCGCATCACGCCGAAGCGCGGGCGCACCTCGTCGCGGAACTTCCACTGGATGTGGTACAGGTTGCGCGGCAGGTCGCGATAGCTCTTCGCGAACTGGGCGAAGATATCGGTGACCATCTCCTCGTTGGTCGGGCCGAACAGCATCTCCCGCTCGTGCCGGTCCTTCAGCCGCAGCATCTCCGGGCCGTAGGCGTCGTAGCGGCCGGACTGCCGCCAGAGATCGGCCGACTGGATCGTCGGCATCAGGATCTCCTGCGCGCCGGCGCGGTCCTGTTCCTCCCGCACGATCTGCTCGACCTTCTGCAGCGTGCGCCAGCCGAGCGGCAGCCAGGCATAGATGCCGGCAGAGGTCTGGCGCACCAGGCCGGCGCGCAGCATCAGCCGGTGCGAGACGATCTGCGCCTCGGCGGGCGTTTCCTTCAGCGTGGGCAGGAAGGCGCGGGAGAGGCGCAAGGCAAGGCTCCGGGCGGCGGGAAGGCCGGGAAACTAGACCGGATCGCGGGTGCGGGGAATGGCGGCGACAAAGGGCGCAACAACGTCGGCCAAGTCACTGGTTCCGGCCATGCTGCAGCGCAACAAGATGAGGCGAAGCCACGCGGAAAGAACAGATCACAACGGATTTGCCACCTTTCCGCCCAAAAACCCCTTTGCTTTCGGAGGGTCCAAAGGTAAAGAAAAGACGGGCCGCACCCCAAGGGCGCGGCCCGAGTTTAGGGAGGAAACGCCAGTCACACGGCAGAGAGAGGATCAACCTCTCCCTGGGGCAGATATTGGCGTGGGGAGCTAAGGCGGCACAACAACAAAGGCCGCCATGGAAAGCCAAAAAACAGGCTTCCGAAACCGAACTGCGCATTTAGAGGGCGGCGTCCGCTGGGGAGGCGGGTTAGCCGCCTGAATTTTGTGCAGCGGGTCCCAGGCTACCGGCCCGACGGTCCCTGATAGGCCAGCCAGCCATCGCGGAAGCTGATCAGGTCGGACTCGATCAGCGCATAGGCGCCGAACCACAGCACCGTCGCCAGCACCGTCGTCCCGATGATCTTGCGCAGCAGATGAGGTTGCGTCGGCGCGCCGCGCCAGCCCCCGGCCTCCGGGTCCGGCTCCTCCACTGGCCTGGTGCCGATCGGCAGCACGGCGAAGAGCGCCGTCCACCAGATCAGCAGATACACGACGATTCCCGTGAACCAGTCCATGACGGCAGCCCCGATTCGCCGGGAATTCCCCGGCGCTAAACCCTCAGCAGATGCACCTCGACGCTCGGCCGCTTGCGCAGCCGCCGGCCGAGGGCGCGGCGCACGGCCGTCCGCGCCGCTTCCCGCAGCGCGCCGTCCTCCCGCTTCATCGGCGCCGGCAGCTCGATCACGGCGCGCGCCAGGTCGGCGGCGATCTGCGCCGGCTCGTCATCCGTGCCGTCGAACAGGCCGGGCGCCGAGACCTGCGGTTGGCCGAGCATCCGCCCTGCCCCGTCCACCGCAAGCGAGGCGATGACCACGCCGTTGAACAGCATCTTCTTCCGCGCGGCGAGCACGTCGCCATCCAGCGGCAGCAGCCGGTCGCCATCCACGGCCAGTCGCCCGACCGGCACGCTCTCGACGATGTCCGGCGTGCCGGGCCCGAGGCGCAGCACGTCCCCGTCCTCGATCACATAGGCGTCCGCGCCCAGCGTCTCGGCCAGGTTCGCGTGCTCGTTCATGTGCCGCCACTCGCCATGCACCGGCACGGCGTATTTCGGCTTCACGAGCTGATAGAGCCGCTTCAGCTCGTCCCGCGCCGGATGGCCGGAGACATGCACCATGTGGTCGTCGGCGGTCATCACCTCGACGCCGGCCCGGCTCAGCTCGTCCTGGATGCGCAGGATCGCGCGCTCGTTCCCCGGGATCATGCGGGAGGAGAAGATCACCGTGTCCCCCTCCCCCAGCGAGACATGGGGGTGGGTGTCGGCGGCGATCTTGGCCATGGCGCTGCGCGGCTCGCCCTGGCTGCCGGTGCAGACCAGCACCAGGCGGTTGTCCGGCACGTCGGCCGACTGCTCCTCGGTCAGGAAGGGCGGGATGTCGCGCAGATAGCCGCATTCGCGCGCCGCGGCCTCGGCGTTGCGCAAGGACCGGCCGAACAGCGCCACCTGACGCCCCGCCGCGCGCGCGGCCATGGCGATGCTTTCCACGCGGGCGATGTTGGTGGCGAAGCAGGTGACGGCGACCCGGCCCTTCAGGCCCTTGATCAGCGCGGCCAGGTTGCGCCGCACCTCCGCCTCGCTGCCCGAATGGCCCTCCACCAGGGCGTTGGTGCTGTCGCAGACCATGGCCAGCACGCCTTCCTCGCCGAGGCGCGCGAAGGCGGCCTCGTCGGTCGGCGGGCCGATCAGCGGGTTGGGGTCGAGCTTCCAGTCGCCGGTGTGCAGCACCGTGCCGTATTTCGTACGGATCGCCAGCGCCTGCGCCTCCGGCACGGAATGCGCGACGCGCAGGAATTCGAGGTCGAAGGGCCCGACCGTCCAGCGCCCGCCGAGCGGCTGGGTGATGATCTCCACCTGGGTCAGCAGCCCCGCCTCGCCCAGCTTCCGCCGCAGCACGGCCGAGACGAAGGGGCCCGCATGGATCGGGCAGCGCAGCGCCGGCCAGAGATGCGCCACCGCGCCCACATGGTCCTCATGGGCGTGGGTGATCACCAGCCCGGCCAGCCGGTCGCGCCGCGCGGCCAGCCAGCCGGCATCGGGCACCATCACATCCACCTCCGGGTGTTCCGGCCCGCCGAAGCCGAGCCCGCAATCCACCGCGAGAAGCTGCCCATCGCAGCGATAGACATTCAGGTTGAGGCCGATCTCCCCCGTCCCGCCGAGCGGGATGAAGGCCAGGTCTCCGGTCATTGTTGTTCCGTTTTCTTGATCAGGTCGGGATTCGTCGGGTCGGGTGCGTCGATCGCGGCGTCAGGCGAGGCTGTCGTCTCGGCGCGCTACGCGGGTCAATGTGGGGGCGGGGTTGCGCTCCGCCAACAGCCGGAGGCCATCGAGGGTCGTGTCCGGGTCCGTCGTCTCGATGATGGTGGTGCCTTCCGCGAAGAGCGGCGCGAGGCCGCCCGTGGCGATCACCTTCAGCCGGCCATCCACCGCCTCGTCGTATTCGGCTCGGATGCGGGCGACGATCCCCTCGATCAGCCCGACATAGCCCCAGTAGATGCCGGACTGCATGGCCGCCACCGTGTTGCGCCCGACCACGGCCTGGGGCCGGCCGATGCCGATGCGCGGCAGGCGGGCGGCGGCGCGGTGCAGCGCCTCGATCGAAAGGTTGATGCCCGGCGCGATCACGCCGCCGAGATAGGCGCCGTCCCGCGCCACCACGTCGAAGGTGGTCGCCGTGCCGAAATCGATGACGATCAGCGGCCCGCCATAGCGCCGGTGGGTGGCGAGCGCGTTGAGCAGGCGGTCCGCGCCCACCTCATGCGGCGCATCCACCCGGATGTCGAAGCCCCAGTCGAGCGAGGCTCGCGCGATCAGCGGCTCGCAGAGGAACCATTCTCGGGACAGCCGGCGCAGATTGTAGAGCGCGGCCGGCACCACAGTGCCGATCACGCAGCGCGAGATGTCCGTGGGCTTCAGCCCGGAATGGCCGAGCAGCGTCATCAGCCAGACCGCGTATTCGTCCGAGGTGCGCTCGGCATCCGTGCGGATCCGCCAGCGGCCGCGCCATTCGGCGCCGTCATGCACGGCGAAGACGACGTTGGTGTTGCCTGCGTCCACGGCCAGCAGCATGGGGCTCAGTCTCCTCCCCCCGAGAGCTCGCCGGTCGCGAAGCGCCTGGTCCGCCCATCCGTCTCGAGCAGCAGTGCGCCGTCGGCGTCGAGGCCCCGGTACAGGCCGGTGGTTTCGCCCGCACCGGTGCGCAGCGTCAACCGCGCGCCGGGCTGCGGCCCGCGTTGCTGCCATGCATCGAGCAGGGGGCGGATGCCCTCCGCCGAGATGCGTCGCTGCCAGGTATCCACCGCGCGGATCAGGGCCACTGCCGCCGCTTCCGGGTCGGGCGCCGGCGCATGCTGGCCGAGGCAGGTGGTCGGCCGGTCCGGCAGCTGCGGCGCGACCGCGAGATTGGCGCCGAGGCCAAGCACGATCCACTCGATCCGCCCGTCATGCGCCGCGCCCTCGCACAGCATCCCGGCCAGCTTGGCGCCGCCGAGCAGCAGGTCGTTCGGCCATTTCAGCCGGATCGCCGCCCTGTCGGCCATGAAGCCCGACAGCGCCTCCGCCAGCGCGACGCCGCCAAGCAGGGCGAAGCGCGGCGCCGCGGCGGCCGGCGCATCGGGACGCAGCAGGAGCGAGATGTAGAGGTTGCCCTCCGGGCTCTGCCAGCTGCGCCCGTCGCGGCCCCGCCCGGCGGTCTGCCGCCGCGCCAGGACCGCCAACCCCTCCGGCTCTCCCGCCGCGGCGAGGCGCCGCAGCAGGTCGGAGGTCGAGGGAAGCTCGGCCTCGATGCGCAGCCGCCAGCCCGGCGGCAGCGCGGCCACGCCCTCAGCCGGCGAGCGAGGCGACGGCAACCTGCGCCGCGCCGATCAGCGCCGCGGGGAACAGGAAGAACAGCAGCGTGAGCAGCCCGGTGGAGGCCATCACCACCGTGAGGCTCGCCGGCCGCGCATCCAGCGCACCGTCCGGAGCTGCGTCGAAATACATCACCTTCACGATGCGCAGGTAGTAGTAGCTGGCGATCACGCTGGTGACGATGCCGATGACGGCGAGCGTCCAGAAGCCCCCCTGCACCGCCGCGAGGAAGACGTAGAGCTTGCCGAAGAAGCCGGCGAGCGGCGGGATGCCCGCCATCGAGAACATGAACACCGCCATCCACAGCGCCATCGCCGGATCGGTCTTCCCGAGGCCCGCCAGGTCCTCCACCTGCTCCAGCGCGCGGCCGCGGCGGCGCATGGCAATCAGCACGGCAAAGGTGCCGAGGTTCATCACCACATAGATCGCCATGTAGACCAGCACGCCGCGATAGCCGGTGTCGTTCGCGACCGCGAGGCCCATCAGCGCGTAGCCGACATGGCCGATGGAGCTGTAGGCCATCAGCCGCTTGATGTTGCGCTGCCCGATCGCCGCGAAGGCGCCGAGGATCATCGAGCCCGCCGAGCAGACCCAGATCACCTGCATCCACTGCGCGGACAGGTCGCCGAAGGGCCCGATCAGCACATGCATCAGAAGCGCGATGGCCGCGACCTTCGGCGCTGTGGCGAAGAAGGCCGTCACCGGCGTCGGCGCGCCTTCGTAGACATCGGGCGTCCACATGTGGAAGGGGACGGCCGACACCTTGAAGGCGAGCCCCGCCAGCACGAAGACCAGCCCGACGACCACGCCGGTGCCGACATCGTCGCCCGAGAGCGCATCCGCCAGCCGGTCGAAATTCGTCGTGCCCGCGAAGCCATATACCAGCGACGCGCCATAGAGCAGCAGACCGGAGGCGAGCGCGCCGAGCACGAAATACTTCAGTCCGGCTTCCGCGCTGCGCGGGTTGTCGCGGTCGAAGGCCGCGATGACATAGAGCGACAGCGACAGCAGCTCGAGCCCGATATAGAGCGACATCAGGTCGTTGGCCGAAACCATGACCATCATGCCGAGCGTCGCGAAGAGCATCAGCACCGGATACTCGAAGCGCCCGAGCCCCGCCTTCTCGTTGAAGTCGAGGGCGAGCAGCAGGCCGAGCGCCGCGCCGAGCAGGATCAGCACCTTGGCGAAGCGGGAGAAATTGTCCGCCACATACTGGCCGAGGAAGGCGGTGCCCTCCCCCTGGCCCAGCACCAGCACCGCGGCCAGGATCAGCGCGCCGATCACCGCCATGGAGACGGGGAAGAAGCTCTCCTTCTTCGGGATCACGCCACCCAGCAGGATGAACAGCCCGGAGACGCCGAGCACGATCTCCGGCAGGGCCAGGGTCCAGTTCAGCATGGCGTCACATCCCCGCCAGGCGCGCGGCGCCGAGCGCGGCTTCATGCCGCGCGATCAGGTTGGCCACGCTCGCCTCGAAGAAGCTCAGGAAGGAGGAGGGATAGACGCCCATCCACAGCGTCAGCAGGATCAGCGGCGCGAAGACCGCGTACTCGCGCGGGCTGAGATCGAGCAGGCTGCGCAGGTCGTCGCGCGTGATCCTGCCGAAGGCGACGCGGCGATACAGGTAGAGCATGTAGGCCGCGCCCAGGATCATGCCGAGCGCCGCGCCCAGCGCGACCCAGGGGTTCACCTTGAACGCGCCGACGATCACCAGCAGCTCGCCCGGGAAGCCCGCCGTGCCCGGCAGCGCGACGGAGGCCATGGTGAACAGCATGAAGATCAGCGCATAGGCCGGCATGATCTTCGCGACCCCGCCGTAGCGCGCAATCTCGCGCGAATGCACGCGGTCATACAGCACGCCGACGCAGAGGAAGAGCGCGCCGGAGACGACGCCGTGCGACAGCATGGTGAAGAGCGCGCCGGAAAGGCCCTGCTGCGTGAAGGTGAAGATGCCGAGCGTCACGATGCCCATATGGGCGACCGAGGAATAGGCGATCAGCTTCTTCATGTCCTCCTGCGCAAGCGCGACGAGGGAGGTATAGACCACCGCCACGACCGAGAGGCTGAAGATCAGCGGTGCGAAATCGGCGCTCGCCTGCGGCAGCATCGGCAGCGAGAAGCGGATGAAGCCGTAGGCGCCCATCTTCAGCAGCACGCCCGCCAGGATGACAGAGCCCGCCGTCGGCGCCTCCACATGCGCATCCGGCAGCCAGGTGTGCACCGGCCACATCGGCACCTTCACCGCGAAGGAGACGAAGAAGGCCAGGAACAGCCAGAACTGCATCGCCAGCGGGAAGGCGGTGGCCATCAGCGTCGGGATGTCCGTGGTGCCGGCGTGGTACCACACCGCCAGGATCGCCAGCAGCATCAGCAGGGAGCCCGCGAGCGTGTAGAGGAAGAACTTGAACGCGGCATACACGCGCCGCGCGCCGCCCCAGACGCCGATGATCAGGAACATCGGGATCAGCACGGCTTCGAAGAAGATGTAGAACACCACGAAGTCGAGTGCGCAGAACATGCCGACCATCATGCTCTCCAGCACGAGGAAGGCGACCATGTAATCCCGCACGCGGGTCTGCACGCTCTCCCACGACGCCAGGATGCAGATCGGCGTCAGCAGGGTGGAGAGCAGCACGAACAGCACCGAGATGCCGTCCACGCCCATGTGGTAGTTCACGCCGAATTCGGGCAGCCACGCCGCGCGCTCGACGAACTGGAAATCGGCCGTCGAGGGATCGAAGCGGAACCACAGGATCAAAGAGAGCGCAAAGGTGATCAGGCTGGTCCAAAGCGCGGTCCAGCGCGCGTTGCGCGCCACCACCGCCTCCTCGCCGCGCACCATCAGGATGATGAAGGCGCCCGCCAGCGGCAGGAAGGTGACCAGGCTGAGGATCGGGAAGCCGGCGGCGTTCATCGGGCACCGTAGAGCAGCAGGGAGACGAAGAGGACGAGGCCGATGATCATCGCGAAGGCGTAGTTCGCGACCCGCCCGGTCTGGATGCGCACCGCCCCGCGCGCCGCCTGCACCGCGAGATCCGCGGCGCCGTTCGGCACGCCGTCGATCAGCCGCGCATCACCGGTCTTCCAGAAGGCCCGCGCGAGATACTGAGCGGGCCGGACGAAGATGGCGTCGTAGAGCTCGTCGAAATACCACTTGTTGAGCAGGAAGCGGTAAAGCCCGTCGAAGCGCGCTGCGAGCTGGCCGGGAATGCCCGGCGCGAACATGTAAAGCGCATAGGCGAGCGCGATGCCGGCGAGACCGACCACCGTCGGCGCGAGCGGCACCCAGGCCGGCACCTCATGCGCGTCATGCAGCACGTGATTATGCGCGGCGGTGTAGATGGCGCCGTTCCAGAAGGGCTCCTGCTGGGCGCCCACGAAGAGCGGGTAGAACAGGAAGCCCGTCACCACCGCACCCGCCGCGAGCACAAGCAGCGGAATCAGCATCACCGGCGGGCTTTCGTGCACATGCTCCATCACGTGATGGTCCGCGCGCGGCGCGCCGTGGAAGGTCAGGATGATGAGCCGCCAGGAGTAGAAGGCCGTCAGGAAGGCGGCGAGCAGGCCCATGAGGAAGGCGTAGCTGCCGACGCCGCTATGCGCCGCATAGGCGACCTCCAGCACCATGTCCTTCGAGTAGTAGCCGGCGAAGAAGGGCACGCCGGCCAGCGCCAGGCTGCCGATCCACATCATCGCGTAGGTGATCGGGATCTTGCGCCAGATGCCGCCCATGCGGCGGATGTCCTGCTCGTCCGACATGGCGTGGATCACGCTGCCCGCGCCGAGGAACAGCAGCGCCTTGAAGAAGGCGTGCGTGAAGAGGTGGAAGATCGCCGCCTGGTACACGCCGACGCCGGCCGCGAAGAACATGTAGCCGAGCTGCGACATCGTGGAGTAGGCGATCACGCGCTTGATGTCGTTCTGCACGCAGCCGATGGTCGCCGCGACGAAGGCCGTCGTGGCGCCGACCACCGTGACGATGGCGAGGGCCAAAGGCGCGTATTCCATCACGGGTGACATGCGCGCCATCAGGAAGACGCCCGCGGTCACCATCGTCGCCGCATGGATCAGCGCGGAGACCGGCGTCGGGCCTTCCATCGCGTCCGGCAGCCAGGTGTGCAGGCCGAGCTGCGCCGACTTGCCGCAGGCGCCGAGGAAGAGCAGCACGCCGATCACCTCGAGCGCCGGCATGCCGAGGAAGGTGACGCCGCGCGCCGCCTCGACGCCCGCGAAGATCGCGGCGAACTCGACCGATTGGAAAGTCCAGAAGGTCAGCGCCAGGCCGAGCATGAAGAACAGGTCGCCGACGCGGTTGACGATGAAGGCCTTCATCGCCGCGCGGTTTGCGCTTTCCTTCTCGTACCAGTAGCCGATCAGCAGGTAGCTCGCGAGGCCCACGCCTTCCCAGCCGAAGAAGAGCTGCACGAGGTTGTCCGCCGTCACCAGCATCAGCATCATGAAGGTGAAGAGCGAGAGATAGGCGAAGAAGCGCGGCACCGTCGCGTCATGCGACATGTAGCCAACCGAGTAGATGTGGATCAGCGTGGAGATGAAGGTCACCATCGCCACCATCACCACGCTGAGCGTGTCGTAGCGCAGCGCCCAGGACACCTCGAAGCCGCCGACATCGATGAAGGTGACGATCGGCACCACGCCCGGCAGGCCGTTCAGCGCCACCTCGACGAAGGCGCCGAGGCCGCAAGCCGCGGCCAGCGCCATGCAGGCGACCGTGACCCACATGGACGCGCGGTCGCCGAGCCAGCGGCCGAAAAACCCCGCCAGGCACGCGCCGAGCAGCGGGAAGAAGATGGCGCCGACGTACATCGCCTAGCCCTTCAGGGTGGAGATTTCCTCCACCTCGATCGTGCCGCGGTTGCGGAAATAGATGACGACGATGGCCAGGCCGATCGCGGCCTCCGCGGCCGCGACGGTCAGGATCAGCATGGCGAAAACCTGCCCCGTCAGGTCGCCGAGCGTCGCCGAGAAGGCGACGAGGTTCAGCGTGACGGAGAGCAGGATCAGCTCGACGCTCATCAGGATGACGATGACGTTCTTCCGGTTGAGGAAGATGCCGAGCACGCCGAGGGTGAGCAGGATCGCACTGACCGTGAGGTAGTGCCCGAGGCCGACGGCCATCATCTCAGTGGTGTCCCCCATGGCCGTGGTCATGCCCATGGCCGGCATGCTCGACCTGCCTGGGCTTCTCGCCGGGCGGCGGCTCCACCGGCGGCCGCTCGATGCCGATCGCGCCGAGGCCCGCGCCGAGCGCCGGCTGGCGCAGGTTCACGCTGCCGCTGCGCGCCACCTGCTTCGCGATGTCCTGCCGCTTCGTGCTGGTCTTGCCGCGCAGCGTCAGCACGATCGCGCCGATCATGGCGACCAGCAGGATCAGGCCCGAGAGCTGGAAGAGCCAGACGAAGTCCGTGTAGAGGATCCGACCCAGCGCGCGGGTGTTGTCCACGCCCGCCGGCGCGGGGTTCAGCCGGAAGCCGGCGGCGTCCGAGGCGAACTGCCAGGTGCCGAAAACCAGCAGCAGCTCCAGCAGCAGGATCGCGCCGACCACGCCGCCGACCGGCGCGTAGCGCTGGAAGCCCTCCCGCAGCTTGGCGAAGTCCACGTCGAGCATCATCACGACGAACAGGAACAGCACCGCGACGGCGCCGACATAGACGATGACCAGGATCATCGCCAGGAACTCCGCGCCCGCCAGCAGGAACAGCGCCGCGGCGTTGAAGAAGGCGAGGATCAGGAACAGCACGCTATGCACGGGGTTGCGGCTGGTCACGACCATCACGGCCGCGGCGATCAGCACCGCGGCGAAGAGGTAGAAGGCGGCGGCGGCGATCATCGGTAGGGCGCGTCCAGCTCGAGCCGCTTGGCCAGCGCCGCTTCCCAGCGATCGCCGTTCTCCAGCAGGCGCTCCTTGTTGTAGAGCAGTTCCTCGCGCGTCTCGGTCGCGAACTCCATGTTCGGCCCCTCGACGATCGCGTCCACCGGGCAGGCTTCCTCGCACATACCGCAGTAGATGCACTTCACCATGTCGATGTCGTAGCGCGTGGTGCGACGGGACCCGTCCTCGCGCGGCTCGGCCTCGATGGTGATGGCCTGGGCAGGACAGATCGCCTCGCAGAGCTTGCAGGCGATGCAGCGCTCCTCGCCGTTCGGATAGCGGCGCAGCGCGTGCTCCCCCTTGAAGCGCGGCGAAAGCGGCGTCTTCTCGTACGGGTAGCGGATGGTCGCCTTGGGGCGGAAGAAGTAGCGCAGCGTCAGCGCCATGCCGGAGACGAGCTCCGCCAGCAGGAAGCTGCGCGCGACGCGGTCGAGGGTGATGGCCATGTGCGTCCCTCCTCAGACGGCGCCCGGCAGCCAGCCGAACAGCTTGAGGGCGGCGGCGGTGATGACCAGCCACACCAGGCTGAACGGCAGGAACACCTTCCAGCCGAGCCGCATGAGCTGGTCGTAGCGGTAGCGCGGGAAGGTCGCGCGCACCCAGATGAAGACGAAGAGGCAGAAGCAGATCTTGAACACGAACCACATCGGCCCGGGGATCCAGGTGAAGGGCGCGATGTCGAAGGGCGCGTACCAGCCACCCAGGAACAGGATGGTGATGAGCGCGCTCATCAGGATCATGTTCGCGTATTCGCCTAGGAAGAACAGCGCGAAGCTCATCGAGCTGTATTCGACGAAGAAGCCCGCGACGAGCTCGCTCTCGCCCTCCGGCAGGTCGAAGGGGGCGCGGTTCGTCTCGGCCAGCGCCGAGATGAACATGATCACGAACATCGGAAACAGCGGGATGATGAACCACATGTCCGCCTGCGCGCGGACGATCTCGGTCAGGTTCAGCGATCCGACGCAGAGCAGCACGGTGACGATCACGAAGCCCATCGAGACCTCGTAGGACACCATCTGCGCCGCCGAGCGCAGCGCGCCGAGGAAGGCGTATTTCGAGTTCGACGCCCAGCCCGCGATGATGATGCCGTAGACGCCGAGCGAGCTGATCGCGAACAGGTACAGGATGCCCACGTTGATGTCGGCGATCGCCCAGCCGTCATTCACCGGGATCACCGCCCAGGCCAGCATCGCCAGCATGAAGGTGATCATCGGCGCCAGGATGAACAGCACGCGGCTGGCCCCGGCGGGGATGATCGTCTCCTTCATCAGCATCTTGATCGCATCGGCGAAGGGCTGCAGCAGGCCGAAGGGGCCGACCACGTTCGGGCCCTTGCGCAATTGCATCGCTGCCAGGACCTTGCGCTCGGCCCAGGTGAGATAGGCGACGCCGATCAGCAGCGGCACCAGCAGCGCCATCGCCTGCGCGACGGTCAGCGCCAGCACGCCGACGGGGGTTGCGAGGAAGGCTTCCATCACGTCACTCCGCCGCGAGCGCCGGCGCTTCGCCATAGACGCGCGCGCATTCCGCCATGACGTCGGAGGCGCGCGCGATCTGGTCGGCCAGGTGGTAATGCGTGATCGCCGGCGCGAAGGGCGCGTCCGACATCTCCGCTGCGTTCCCCGCAGGGCCGGCCGTGTCCTCGCAGCCGCGCGGCGCGAAGCCTTCGCCGAGCTGCGGCGCGGCCTGCACCATGCGCGCGCGCAGCTGGTCCAGCGTGTCGAAGGGCAGGCGCACGCCGAGCAGCTCCGCGGCTGCGCGGACGATCCGCCAATCCTCTCGCGCCTCGCCCGGCGCATGCACCGAAAGCCACGCGCGCTGCGCGCGGCCCTCGGTGTTGACGTAGGTCGCGTCCTTCTCGGTGTAGGCGGCGCCAGGCAGGATCAGGCCGGCGCGCGAGGCCGCGCGGTCGCCGTGATGGCCCTGGTAGATCACGAAGGTCTCCGCGCCGATCGCCGCCGGATCGAAGCCGTCCGCGCCGAGCAGCCACAGCACGTCCACGCCGCCGCCGAGCATGCCGCCGAGCGTCTTGCCGCCGGCGCCCGGCAGGAAGCCGAGCTCCAGCGCGCCAACCTGGCCGCCGAAGAGGTGCAGCAGATTGAAGCCGTGCCAGTCCGGCCGCAGCGCATTCGCCGCCGCCGCCACCTGCCACGCCGCTGCCAGCACGTGCAGCCCGTCCGGCCGCGCCAGCGCGCCGCGGCCGACGATCACCATCGGGTTCTTCGCGGCCTTCAGCACGTCCATGAAGGGGTGCGAGCCGTCGAGCAGCGCGCGCAGCGCCGCCGGGCCCTCGCCCAAATGATGGTGCGGATAGGTCAGGTCCACGCCCGCCGGGCCGATGCGCCCGATCGGGAACTTGCCCAGCACGTGGCGCTTGCGGATGCGCGCATTGATCACCGGCGCTTCCTTGCGCGGGTCGCTGCCGATGATGAGCAGCGCATCCGCCTGGTCGATGCCGGCGATGGTCGTGTTGAACAGGAAGAAGTCGCGCCGTGTCGCGTCGATTGCGGCGCCGTCGGTGCGGCAGTCCAGGTTGCGCGAGCCGAGCGCGGTCATCAGCGCCTTCAGCGCGAAGACGCTCTCCGCATCCGCAAGCTCGCCCGCCACCGCGCCGATGCGGTCCGGCGTGGTCGCGCGGATGCGCTCGGCGATGGCGCGGAACGCCTCCGCCCAGCTCGCCGGGCGCAGCTTGCCGTCCACGCGCAGCCAGGGCTGGTCGAGCCGCTTGCGCTTCAGCCCGTCGAAGGAGAAGCGGCCGCGATCGGCCATCCACTCCTCGTTCACGTCGTCATTGATGCGCGGCAGGATGCGCAGCACTTCCGGTCCGCGATTGTCGATGCGGATGTTGGTGCCGGTCGCGTCCTGCACGTCGATGCTGTCGGTCTTGCGCAGCTCCCACGGCCGGCTGACGAAGGCGTATGGACGGCTGGTCAGCGCGCCGACCGGGCAGATGTCGATCAGGTTGCCGCTGAGCTCGGTGGTCAGCGCCTTCTCGACATAGGTCCCGATCTCCATGTTCTCGCCGCGATTCGTCGCGCCGAGTTCCGGCACGCCGGCAACCTCGGACGCGAAGCGGACGCAGCGCGTGCACTGGATGCAGCGCGTCATGATCGTCTTGATCAGCGGGCCGACGTATTTGTCCTTCACCGCCCGCTTCGGTTCCTTGTAGCGGGAATGGTCCATGCCGTAGCCGACCGCCTGGTCCTGCAGGTCGCACTCGCCGCCCTGGTCGCAGATCGGGCAGTCGAGCGGATGGTTGATCAGCAGGAATTCCATCACGCCGCGGCGCGCATTGCGAACCATCGGGCTGTCGGTCTTCACCACCATCCCGTCCGCGACCGGATAGGCGCAGGAGGCGACGGGCTTCGGCGCCTTCTCCACCTCCACCAGGCACATGCGGCAGTTGCCGGCGACGCTCAGCCGCTCATGGTAGCAGAAGCGCGGGATCTCCTTCCCCGCGGCTTCGCAGGCCTGCAGCACCGTGGCCCCGTTCGGGACCTCCACCTCGATGCCGTCGACGATGACCTTCGCCATGGCGCGTTACTCCGCCGCCATCGGAAGAGGCTTCGCGTGCCGCCGCTTGTACTCGGCGATGCGCTCCTCCATCACCGGGCGGTAGTGCCGGATCAGCCCCTGCACCGGCCAAACGCCGCCATCGGCCAGCGCGCAGATCGTGTGGCCCTCGATGCGGCGCGTGACTTCTTCCAGGAGGTCGATCTCCTCCACTTCCGCGCGGCCTTCCACCATCCGCTCCATCATGCGGCTGACCCATCCCATGCCTTCGCGGCAGGGCGTGCACTGGCCGCAGCTCTCATGCTTGTAGAACTTCGACAGGCGCGCGATGGCTCGGACGATGTCGGTGGACTTGTCCATCACGATCACGCCCGCGGTGCCGAGGCCCGACTTGTGCTCGCGCAGCGCGTCGAAATCCATCAGCACGTCGTCGCAGATGTGCTTCGGCAGCAGCGGCGTCGAAGAACCGCCAGGGATCACGCAGAGCAGGTTGTCCCAGCCGCCGCGCACGCCGCCGGCGTGGCGTTCGATGAGCTCCCGCATCGGGATGCTCATCTCCTCCTCGACGTTGCAGGGCTTGTTCACATGGCCCTGGATGCAGAAGATCTTGGTGCCGGAGTTCTTCGGACGTCCGAACTGCGCGAACCACGCGCCGCCGCGGCGCAGGATGGTCGGCACCACCGCGATGGTCTCGACGTTGTTCACCGTGGTCGGCGCGCCATACAGCCCGACGGCGGCGGGGAATGGCGGCTTCAGCCGCGGCATGCCCTTCTTGCCCTCGAGGCTCTCGATCAGCGCGGTCTCTTCGCCGCAGATATACGCGCCGGCGCCGCGATGGACATACAGGTCGAAATCCCAGCCCGAGCCGCAAGCGTTCTTGCCGAGCAGCCCCGCCGCATAGGCTTCCTCGATCGCGGCCTCCAGCACGACGCTCTCGTTGTAGTACTCGCCGCGGATGTAGATGTAGCCGGCATGCGCGCCCATCGCGAAGCCAGCGATCAGGCAGCCCTCGATCAGCGTGTGCGGATCATGGCGGATGATGTCGCGGTCCTTGCAGGTGCCCGGCTCGGATTCGTCGGCGTTCACCACCAGGTAGTGCGGCCGTTCGCTCGCCTGCTTCGGCATGAAGGACCACTTCATGCCGGTCGGGAAGCCCGCGCCGCCGCGGCCGCGCAGGCCGGAATTCTTCACCTCCTCGATGATCGCATCCCGCCCGCGTTCCAGGATGGCCTTGGTGCCGTCCCAGTTGCCGCGGCGCTGCGCGGCGGGCAGGCGCCAGTCCTGCACGCCGTAGAGGTTCGTGAAGATGCGGTCCTTGTCGGAGAGTGCCATCGCGTTATTCCCCCGGCACGTCTGTCAGCGTCAGCGGCCCGCCTTCCGGCGCGCTGGTCTGCCGCCCGATCGTCGAACCCGGCTTCGGCCGCTCGCCGCGCTTCAGCGCGTCGAGCAGCGCGACCGTGCGGTCGTAGTCCAGGTCCTCGTAGTAGTCGTCATCCACCTGCAGCACCGGCGCATTCACGCAGGCGCCGAGACATTCCACCTCGGTCAGCGTGAACAGCCCGTCCTCGCTGGTGTCGCCATAGCCCTTCAGGTGCCCGGCATCCTTGCAGGCGCGCAGCACGTCGTCCGATCCGCGCAGCATGCAGGGCGTCGTGCCGCAGACCTGCAGGTGGAAGCGCCCGATCGGGCGGGTGTTGAACATGAAGTAGAAGGTCGCGACCTCGTAGACGCGGATCGGCGGCATGCCGAGCCGCGCCGCGATCGCATCCATCGCCGCGCGCGGCACCCAGGCGCTGCCGGATTGCCGCCCCATCTGCTTCTGCGCGACATAGAGCAGCGGGATCACCGCGCTCGCCTGGCGCCCCACCGGGTAGCGCGCGACGATCCGCTCGATCTGCGCGTTGCTCTGCTCGTCGAAGGCGAACTGCGTCGGCTCCGCGTGGTCGCCCTCTGCCCCTGCGGCACTCACCGGTCGATCTCCCCGAAGACGATGTCGAGGCTGCCGATGATGGAGACGGCGTCCGCCAGCATGTGCCCCTTGGAAAGCGCCTCCATCGCCTGGAGATGCGCATAGCCCGGCGCGCGGATCTTCACGCGATACGGGCGGTTGGTGCCGTCGGCCACCATGTAGACGCCGAACTCGCCCTTCGGCGCCTCGGTCACCGTGTAGGTCGCGCCCTCGGGCACGTGATAGCCCTCGGTGTAGAGCTTGAAGTGGTGGATCAGGCTTTCCATCGAGCGCTTCATGTCGGCGCGCGAGGGCGGCGCGATCTTGTTGTCCGGCACCTTCACCCGGCCGGGCTTCATCCGCTCCAGGCACTGATGCACGATCCGCAGGCTCTGCCGCATCTCCTGCATGCGCACCAGGTAGCGGTCGTAGCAGTCGCCATGCACGCCGACCGGCACCTCGAAGTCGAGCTGCCCGTACATCTCGTAGGGCTGCGACTTCCGCAGGTCCCAGGCGCAGCCGGAGGCGCGCAGGCAGGGCCCACTGAAGCCCCAGGCCATCGCCTGCTCGGCGGTCATCACGCCGATGTCCACGGTGCGCTGCTTGAAGATGCGGTTCTCCGTCAGCAGCCCCTCGAGTTCGTCGAGGAACTTCGGAAACTGCGCGGCCCAGGTCGCGATGCGGTCCTCGAGGCCAGGCGGCAGGTCCTTGTGCACCCCGCCGGCGCGGAAATAGTTGACGTGGTAGTGGCTGCCACCAACCGCCTCGTAGAACTCGATCAGGTGCTCGCGCTGCTCGAAGCCCCAGAGGCTGGGCGTGATGGCGCCGACATCGAGCGCATAGGTCGTGATGTTCAGCAGGTGGTTCGCGATGCGCGTCAGCTCCGCGAACATCGTGCGGATCCAGCGCGCGCGCTCCGGCACCTGGTCCTCGATTCCGAGCAGCTTCTCCACCGCCAGCACCCAGCTGTGCTCCATGCACATGGGCGAGACGTAGTCGAGGCGATCCATGTACGGCATCGCCTGCAGATACGTCTTGTACTCCATCAGCTTCTCGGTGCCGCGATGCAGCAGGCCGATATGCGGATCGGCGCGCTCCACCACCTCGCCCTTCATCTCGAGGATGAGGCGCAGCACGCCGTGCGCCGCCGGGTGCTGCGGGCCGAAATTGATGTGATGCGAGTCGACCTCGATGGTGCGCCTCGCATTCGTCTCGCCGGTGAAGGCCGCCGGATCGGCGGAAGCCGCGAGCGGCCCGCCCCCGGACGCCATGGCGGAGCTGCCGCTCATCGCGCGCCTCCCGAATTGTCTTCTATCTGGCCGCGCGCCTCGCGCGTCAGATGCACCTTCTCGTCGCCCGGCAGCGTGGTCATCGCCTCCCACGGCGAGAGAAAGTCGAAGTTGCGGAAATCCTGAGTCAGCGAGACCGGCTCGTAGACCACCTGCTTGCGCGTCTCGTCGTAGCGGACCTCGACATGGCCGGTCAGCGGGAAGTCCTTGCGCAGCGGATGTCCCTCGAAGCCGTAGTCGGTCAGCAGGCGGCGCAGGTCGGTCTGGCCCTCGAAGACGATGCCGTACATGTCCCAGGCCTCGCGCTCGTACCAGGTGGCGGCGGGCCACATCTCCATCAGGCTCGGCACCGGCGTGTTCTCGTCGGTCGCGACGATCACGCGGATCCGGCGGTTATGCGTGAGGCTGAGCAGATTGTAGACCACCTCGAAGCGCTCCGCGCGCTCGGGGAAGTCCACGCCGCAGAGGTCCATCAGCTGCTCGAAGGCCAGGCGCGGATCGTCGCGCAGCAGCGCCATCACCGGCAGCAGCCCCTGCCGCGTCACGCGCAGCACCAGCTCCTGCCCGCGCTCCACGAAGGCTTCCTGCACGGCGGGCCCGGCGGCCTCGGCGATGGCGGCGCCGAGATCGGCCAGCGACATCTGCTGCTCAGCCACGGAGGATGGTTCCCGTCCGGCGGATCTTCTTCTGCAGCTGCAGGATGCCATAGACCAGCGCTTCCGCCGTCGGCGGGCAGCCGGGCACGTAGACATCCACCGGCACGATGCGGTCGCAGCCGCGCACCACGCTGTAGGAATAGTGGTAGTAGCCGCCGCCATTGGCGCAGCTGCCCATGCTGATCACCCAGCGCGGCTCGCTCATCTGGTCGTAGACCTTGCGCAGCGCGGGGGCCATCTTGTTGGTCAGCGTGCCGGCCACGATCATCACGTCGGACTGGCGCGGCGATCCGCGCGGGATGATGCCGAAGCGATCGAGGTCGTAGCGCGCCATGTAGGCGTGGATCATCGGCACGGCGCAGCAGGCCAGCCCGAAGGTCATCGGCCAGAGGCTGCCCGTGCGGGCCCAGTTCACCACCTTGTCCAGGTTGGCGACCACGAAGCCCTTCTCTTCCATCTCGCCGGTGATGCCCTTGATCACCGCGTCCTGCGCGGGGCCGGGGGGCAGAGCCTCCCTGTTCCACGCGATTGCACCGTCCTGCGGCGCAGCAGTCGTACCACTCATTCCGTTCTCCCTGGCGCCCGCCGCGCCCGAGGTCAGGAAGCGCCCTTCGGCGTCGTTCCCGGCACAATCATTCCCAGTCCAGCGCGCCCTTCCGCCACTCGTAGACGAAGCCGACGGTAAGCACGCCGAGGAAGCCCATCATGGAGAGGAAGCCGAACCAGCCGATCTCGCCGAGCGCCACCGCCCAGGGGAACAGGAAGGCGACTTCCAGGTCGAAGATGATGAAGAGGATCGCGACAAGGTAGAAGCGCACGTCGAAGCGCCGGCGCGTGTCGTCGAAGGGCTCGAAGCCGCATTCATAGGCCGAGAGCTTTTCCGGATTCGGCTTCTGCCGGGCGACCAGCATCGCGCCGCCCACCATCGCCGAGGCAATGGCCGCGGCGATGCCGAGGAAGACCAGGATCGGAAAATACTCGGCCAGCATCTGCTGGGTCATGTGCGCCTGCTCTTGAGCCTTGCCTTGCCTCGCCCGGGATCTTCGCGTCCCGCGGCGCGCCACGCTGCGCCAAGGGGGGACGTCCCACGCTCCCGCAGGGTCCCCGCCATGCCGCACCGCAGCGAGGCGGACATTACCCGCGGCTGCGGCGCTCCGCCATAGGGGGCGGGACTTACGAAAGGGACAGGGTTGAGATGCGCGCGCAGGCCCGGAACGTCCAGGGCACGGCGGCGAATCGGCTTGTGAGGGGTTTGCGCCGCGTGGCGCGAGTGACGGGGCTCGAACCCGCGACCTCCGGCGTGACAGGCCGGCGCTCTAACCGACTGAGCTACACCCGCATAACGCGACAGGCCGCGGGGAATAGGGGGGGCCGGCGGGGGTGTCAAGCGCGCCCGCGCACGCCTCGTGCCCTGCCGCCACATTCACGAGGTTCCCTGGTCGGAGTGATCACGAATAAAGCGTTGACGCGTCTCCGCGCCGAGACTCTGATCCTCGTCACAGGCCCGCCAACAGGGCCGCGGAGGAGACGTCGTCATGCAGCCCACCCGCCGTAGCGCCCTGGCCCTGGGCCTCGGAACCCTTGCCCTGCCCGGCCTCGCCCGCGCCCAGGGTTGGCAGCCCACGCGGGATGTCGAGTTCGTCATCCCCTTCGGCGTCGGCGGCGGCGCCGACCTGATGGCGCGGGTGATCCAGAAGATCATCACCGATGAGCGCCTGGTCCCGGTGGCGGTCAACCCGGTGAACCGCCCGGGGGGCGGCGGCGCCGTGGGCATGGCCTATGTCGCCGCCAGCCGCAGGACGGACCCGAACACCATCGTCGCCATCAACGGCACCACCCAGATCACCCCGATCATGGTGCCGAACGCCCGCACCCTGACCCTGGTGCGGCCGATCGCCAATGTCATGCTGGACGACTTCCTGCTGTTTGTCCGGGCCGACAGCCCGCACCAGACCGCCGCCGCCTTCGCCGCCGCCGCCAAGGCGGCCCCGGCCCGCAGCGTGAATTTCGGCACCGGCGGCACCACCGACCAGATGGCCGTCACCGTCTTCGGCCGCGCCATCGGGGCCGAGCTCAACATGGTCAACTTCAACTCGGGCGGCGAGGCGCTGACCGCCCTGCTCGGCGGCCATGTCCAGGCGGTGATCGGAAACCCGCTGGAATTCATGGGCCAGTTGCAGGCCCGCGCGGTGCGGGCGATCGGCGTGTTCCGCGACACCCGCTTCGCCGACCTGCCCGACGTGCCGACCATGAAGGAGCAGGGCATCGCCGCCGAGAACTTCCAGATGTGGCGCGGCATCGCCGTACCGGGCGGCGTCAACGACGCGGCAGCCGCCTACTGGACCGAGGTGATGCGCAAGGTCGTCGCGACCGAGGCCTGGAAGCGCTACCTGAAGGAGAACGTGGCCAGCGAGGCGCCGATGTTCGGCGCGGAGTTCACCGCCTTCCTCGAACGGCAGGAGAAGCTTTACCGCGAGCTGCTCGGCCGGCCGGCCTGATCCGGTGATGCGCCGCGTCTCCTGGGGCGATCTCGGCCTTTCGGCCGGGTTCGCCGCGATGGGTCTCGTCTGGATCGCCGGCGCCCGCGAGATGCCGATGTGGGAGCGGGAGACGCCCGGCCCGGGCTGGCTGCCGCTCGCATTCGGGGTGCTGCTGGTCGGTCTGTCGGCCGCGGCGGCGCTGCAGGCGCTGATCTGGCCGGCCGCGGCGCCGGAGGGCGGCGGCAGCGTGCGCAAGCCGCTGCTGGTGCTTGGCGCCACCCTCGCCGCGGTGCTGGGGCTCGAGCTGATCGGCTTCCTGCCCGCGGTCTTCCTGATGCTGCTGGTGCTGTTCGTGCTGGCCGAGCGGAAGGCGCTGCTGCCCTCGCTGCTGGCGGCCCTCGGCGTCTCCGCCGCGCTGCACCTGATCTTCGTCACCTGGCTCGGCGTGCCGTTGCCCGCCGGCCCCTTCGGCGGCTGAGCGCGTGGACGCATTCACCCAGTTGATGGCGGGCTTCGCCGCGGCGCTCACGCCCGGCCATGTCGCGATGTGCTTCCTCGGCGTGCTGCTCGGCCAGGTGGTCGGCGTGCTGCCGGGAATCGGTCCCTCCGCGGCGATCGCGCTGCTGCTGCCGATCACCTTCGGGCTGGAGCCGACCGCGGCCCTGATCCTCTTCGCCGGCATCTACTACGGCAGCCAGTACGGCGGCACGCTGACCTCGGTGCTGATCTCGGTGCCCGGCGAATCCTCCACCGTGATGACCAGCATCGACGGCTACCAGATGGCGCTGCAGGGCCGTGCCGGCGCGGCACTCGGCATCGCGGCCATCGGCAGCTTCATCGCCGGCACCCTCGGCACCATCGGCCTGATGCTGATCGCCCCGCCGCTGGCCAAGATGGCGCTGGCCTTCGGCCCGCCCGAGTATTTTTCCCTCGTCGTCCTCGGGCTTGTCGCGTTGGCGGCCGTGGGCAGTTCGGTGCTGAAGGGGCTGGTCGCCGGCGTCGCGGGCCTCGCCCTCGGCACCATGGGGATCGACCCGCAGGTCGGCACCGCGCGCTACGATTTCGGCCAGATCTGGCTGCTGGACGGCATCGAGTTCATCGTCCTGACCGTCGCCCTGTTCGGCCTGGGCGAGGTCCTCTCGGGCTGCGCCGACGCCGCGGCGCGGCCGGTTGCCAAAGTCAAGGACGTGCTGCCGACGCGGGAGGACTGGCAGCGCTCGAAATGGCCGATCGCGCGCGGCTCGGTCATCGGCTTCGTCATCGGCGTGCTGCCCGCCACCGGCGCCACCATCGCGAGCTTCGTCGCCTACATCGTGGAAAAGAAGCTCGCCCGCGACCCGTCCCGCTTCGGTAAGGGCGCGATCGAGGGCGTGGCCGGACCCGAGGCCTCGAACAACGCCGCGGCCTCCGGCGCGCTGGTCCCGATGCTCTCGCTCGGCGTGCCCGGCTCCGGCACCACGGCCGTGATCCTCGGCGCACTGATCATGTTCGGCGTGCGGCCGGGGCCGGAGATGTTCACCACCAATGCCAGCCTGGTCTGGGCGCTGATCGCCTCCATGCTGATCGGCAACCTGATCCTGCTGGTGATGAACCTGCCCCTCGCGGGTCTGTTCGCCCGGCTCCTGAGCGTGCCCTATTCCTGGCTTTATCCGCCGATCATCGCGCTCTGCATCGCGGGCGTGTATTCCCAAGCCAACAGCATCGAGGATTGCTGGCTTCTGGTCGGCTTCGGCCTGGTGGGCTGGATGATGCGCCGGCACGACTGGCCGATGGCGCCGATGGTGCTGGGCCTCGTGCTCTCACCACTGTTCGAGACCGCGATGCGCCAGTCGCTGACGCTGAGCCTCGGCGATCCCGCCATCTTCGTCGCGCGCCCGCTGTCGGCCGGGCTGCTGGCCTGCGCGGCGCTGGCCCTGCTGGTGCCGCTGGCCGCACTCGCCTGGCAGCGCCGCCCATCCTCCGTCCGATAGAGAGATCCATGCACAGGGGCACGCTGATCGTCGCCAGCGGGCGATGGGACAACACCGTCGCGGCGATTGACGCCGCGATGGCGCGCGATCCGGCGCATGACGGCACCGACCGCGCCGTGCTCTCGCGGCCCCGCGCGACGCCGGACGTGGGCGGCGCGCCGGCCTCGGGCCAGCCGGTCAATGTGCTGGTGCCGCCCGACGGGCCGCATGCCTATGTCGTCTGCCATTCGGGCCGCGCCTCGGCCGCGGCGGCGGGCGCCTATCAGCACGGCCATCCGGGCACGGTGACACTGCTCGATCTCGCCGCGCTCCGCGACCCGGGCAACGACGGCACCACCGGCGCCATCGCCGGCATCCTGGAGACCGGCACCGCCGGCCCGGTCGGCCAGGCGCTGACGCCGGACGGGCGGCACCTGCTGGTCGGCTCCGCCGAGGCACCGGAGGCCGAGGATGGCGGCGTCGAGGTCACCGCGTTCGATCGTGCCAGCCTCTCGGTCGCCGCGCGCATCCGGCTGCGCGACGGCGGCGGGGCGCCGGTGCGCGATTCGCCCGATCCCCGTTTCGGCCGCTTCCCCAACCCGAACGGCATCGCCTGCAGCCCGCTCGGCACCGGCTGGCTGTTGACCGCGAATGGCGGCACCGACGACGTCTCGATCATCGACCTCACCGCCGCGCTCGCCGGCGATCCGGGGGCAGAGGTGGCGCGGGTGCCGGTGCAGTCCGGCGGCTTCGGCATCAGCGTCTCGCCCGACGGCCGGCTGGCGGCAGTCGCGGCGCGGGAGAGCATGCGCACCGGCGCCTTCGGCAACACGGTCAGCCTGATCGACATCGCCGCAAGGCAGGAGGTGGCGCGCATCCGGGTCGGCACCGATGACGCCCGGCAGGGCACGCGGCCCTTCGTGGCCGCCTTCACGCCGGACGGGCGGCACCTGGTGGTGTCCTGCTTCGCCTCCAACACGCTCTCCCTGGTGGAGGTCGCGGCGGCGCGGGAGGTGGAGCGCCTGGTGCTGGAAGACCCAACGGGCGGCCCGGCGCAGCCCCGCGGCATCGCCATCAACGGCGCCGAGGGCTGGATCGCCGTGACGGGCGGCAAGAAGCGCGGGCCGCGGAGCTCGGTGCTGTGGATGCTCGACCTCGCGCGATTCGCGGTGACCTCGCGCGTCACGGGGATCGGGAACGAGACCTATCTGCTGGGCGTGCTGCCGGCGGGGCGGTGACAAGGATCCCCTCCCCCGCTGTTGGGGGACTTTTCCTTGACGCGTAGCGCAACGGGTATCGCGGGTGGCTGACCGCGCCGCGACGCGTGCGCGTCGCGGGTCGCTTCTCTACCCCTCCGGCGGATTTTTCCTTCGGCCACAGGCCGAAGGAAAAATGGGCGCTGACGGATTCGAACCGCCGACCAACGGTGTGTAAAACCGCCGCTCTACCACTGAGCTAAGCGCCCGGCGCTGCCCTACGCCGCCGCGCCGCGCTCGCCAAGTCCCACCCCGAATCGAAAGGGCCGCACCTTGCGGCGCGGCCCCCGACCCCTGCCGGCTCGAACCCGGCGGAAACTCAGTTCACGGCGTCCTTCAGGCCCTTGCCGGCCTTGAAGCGCACGCTCGTCGAGGCGGGGATCTTGATCTCCTCGCCGGTGCGCGGGTTGCGGCCCTTGCCGGCCTTCCGCTTCGACGTCGAGAAGGTGCCGAAGCCCACCAGGCGGACTTCCTGCTTCTTCTTCAGCGACTTCGTGATCGCCTCGAACACCGCGTCCAGAATGTCGCCGGCCTTCGCCTTGGACAGGTCGCCCGCCTCGGCGACCACCGCCACCAGATCCTGCTTGTTCATCTCGAACCCCCCTAAGGTTCCCTGCATCACCTGCAACCGGGCGGCCGACTCGCGTCCGCCACTGCCGCGACACTAGGCTCGCTGTTTCGAGAGCGTCAACTTACGGTGCCCGATTCGCGGCGGAAATCCGCCATTTCCGCGCGGGGTGCGGCGCGCACCCCACAGCAGGGGCGGGATTGCGCGAGTCGCTCGCCGCAGGCCAAGGCAGAAGCTTGCAAAATCAAAAGGGGCGCCCGCCTCGCGGCGGACGCCCCTCTTGCGCTAGGTCGCGGTCCGGCCCGTCAGTGCGGCCGGACCGTGCTGCCGTCGCCCGTGCCCGCCGCGGCCGGCGGCGCCTCCGGCGGCTCTTCCCAGGTGATCGGCTCCGGAGCACGCACCAGCGCCTTGCCGATCACCTCGTCCACATGGCTGACCGGGACGATCGTCAACGCCTTCTTCACGTTGTCCGGGATCTCGGCCAGATCCTTCTCATTGTCCTTCGGGATGAAGACCGTGGTGGTGCCGGTGCGCAGCGCCGCCAGCAGCTTCTCCTTCAGGCCGCCGATCGGCAGCACGCGGCCGCGCAGCGTGATCTCGCCGGTCATGGCGACATCCCTGCGCACCGGGATGCCGGTCAGCACGGACACGATCGAGGTCGCCATCGCGATGCCGGCCGAGGGACCGTCCTTGGGCGTCGCGCCTTCCGG
The DNA here is from genome assembly GCF_003173615.1 of Falsiroseomonas bella. GTDB lineage: Bacteria > Pseudomonadota > Alphaproteobacteria > Acetobacterales > Acetobacteraceae > Falsiroseomonas > Falsiroseomonas bella. The sequence continues at coordinate 206,658 of NZ_QGNA01000005.1, forward strand.
CACGTGCACATGGATGTCCCGCTTCTCGAACAGCGTCGGCTTCAGGCCGAAGGTCGTGGCGCGCGAGCGCACGTAGCTCATCGCCGCGCTGACGCTCTCCTGCATGACGTCGCCGAGCTTGCCGGTCTGCTTCACGTTGCCCTTGCCGGGCACCATGACGCTCTCGATGGTCAGGATCTCGCCGCCGACTTCCGTCCAGGCGAGGCCCGTCACGACGCCCACCATGTCCTCCGCCTCGGCCTCGCCGTAGCGGAATTTCCGCACGCCGGCGAACTTGTCGAGGTTCTTGACGGTGACCGCCACCTTCTTCGACTTCTTCGAGACGATCTCCCGAACGGCCTTGCGGGCGATGCCGGCGAGCTCGCGCTCGAGGTTGCGCACGCCGGCTTCCCGCGTGTGGTAGCGCACCATGTCGCGGATCGCATCGTCGCTGATCGTCCACTCGCCCTTCTTGAGCCCGTTGGCCTCGCTGACCTTGGGCAGCAGGTGGCGCTTGGCGATCTCGACCTTCTCATCCTCGGTGTAGCCGGGGATGCGGATGATCTCCATGCGGTCGAGCAGCGGCTGCGGCATGCGCAGGCTGTTCGCCGTCGTGATGAACATCACGTCCGACAGGTCGTAGTCCACCTCGAGGTAGTGGTCGTTGAAGGTGCCGTTCTGCTCGGGGTCCAGCACCTCCAGCAGCGCGGCGGAGGGATCGCCCCGCCAGTCGGCGCCGAGCTTGTCGATCTCGTCCAGTAGGAAGAGCGGGTTGGAGGACTTCGCCTTCTTCATGCCCTGGATCACCTTGCCGGGCATGGAGCCGATATAGGTCCGCCGGTGGCCGCGCACCTCGGCCTCGTCGCGCACGCCGCCGAGCGACATGCGCACGAAGTTGCGGCCCGTCGCCTTGGCGATGGACTTGCCGAGCGAGGTCTTGCCGACGCCGGGCGGTCCCACCAGGCACAGGATCGGCCCGCGAATCTTCTGGCTGCGCGACTGCACCGCCAGATACTCGATGATCCGTTCCTTGACCTTCTCAAGCCCGTAGTGGTCGGCGTCGAGCACCTTCTCCGCCGCGACGATATCGTTGCGGATGCGGGTCTTCTTCTTCCACGGGATGGAGAGCATCCAGTCGAGGTAGTTGCGCACCACCGTCGCCTCGGCGGACATCGGCGACATGGTCTTGAGCTTCTTCAGCTCCGCCATCGCCTTCTCGCGCGCTTCCTTCGACAGCTTGGTGGCCTTGATCTTGGCCTCGAGCTCGGCGGCCTCGTCCTTGCCTTCCTCGCCTTCGCCCAGCTCCTTCTGGATCGCCTTGAGCTGCTCGTTCAGGTAGTACTCGCGCTGCGTCTTCTCCATCTGCCGCTTCACGCGGTTGCGGATGCGCTTCTCCACCTGAAGCACGCCGATCTCGCCCTCCATATGGGCGAAGACACGCTCCAGCCGCGGCGCGACGCCGGCGGTCTCCAGCAGCTCCTGCTTCTCGGCGATCTTGAGGTTCAGGTGAGACGCGACCGTGTCGGCAAGCTTCGACGCGTCCTCGATCTGGTTGATCGAGACCAGCACCTCCGGCGCGATCTTCTTGTTGAGCTTGATGTAGCTCTCGAACTGCGTGACGACGCTGCGGGCCAGCGCCTCCGTCTCGCGCCCCTCGCCGCCCTTCTCCTCCTCGATCGGGCCCGCAAAGGCCTCGAAATAGGGGTCGGTGGACTTGTAGGCGGCAATCTTCGCGCGGCGGCCGCCCTCGACCAGCACCTTCACCGTGCCGTCCGGCAGCTTCAGCAGCTGCAGCACGGTGGAGACGGTGCCGACCTTGTAGAGGTCGTCCACGCCGGGGTCGTCCTGCGCGGCGTTCTTCTGCGCCACCAGCAGGATCTGCTTGTCGTCGCGCATCACCGCTTCCAGGGCGCGCACGGACTTCTCGCGTCCCACGAAGAGGGGGACGATCATATGCGGGAACACCACGATGTCGCGCAGCGGCAGAACGGGAAGCTGCTCGCCGCGGCCGACTGTGGTGGGGGTTTCGGGCGTATCCGCCATCAGGACCTCGCTAGGGACGATCGGCGCGGAGCCGCCCAGGGGAAGCCGTATCGGTGGCTCCCCATGTCGCGGCACGGCCCCGGCGCCACGGGATTGTCATTGCAGATGGCCCCCCGGGGACCCCGCCGCAAGCACCGGCCGAGAGATTGGCCGCGGGCGGGCCGGCACCCCTGGGAAGCCCGGGCATGCGGCTCAGGCGGAGGACTGCTCCGCCTTGCGCTCGCCATAGATGAAGAGCGGGCTGGCCCGGCCTTCCGCGACCTCGCGGTTGACCACCACCTCCTCCACGTCCTCGAGCCCCGGCAGGTCGAACATCGTGCCAAGCAGGATGTTCTCCATGATGGAGCGCAGGCCGCGGGCACCGGTGCGGCGCTGGATCGCGCGGGTGGCGACCGAGCGCATCGCGTCCTCGGTGAAGGTGAGCTTCGCCCCCTCCATCTCGAACAGGCGCTGGTACTGCTTGACCAGGGCGTTCTTCGGCTTGGTCAGGATTTCGATGAGTGCCTTCTCGTCGAGATCCTCAAGGGTTGCCACCACGGGCAGGCGCCCGATGAATTCCGGGATCAGGCCGAACTTCAGCAGGTCCTCGGGCTCCACCTCGCGCAGGATCGCGCCCGTGCGGCGGTCGTCGGGGGAGCGGACCTCGGCGCCGAAGCCGATGCCCGAGCCCTTGCCGCGCGCCCCGATGATCTTCTCGAGGCCCGCGAAGGCGCCGCCGCAGATGAACAGGATGTTCGTGGTGTCCACCTGCAGGAATTCCTGCTGCGGGTGCTTGCGCCCGCCCTGGGGCGGAACGGAGGCGACCGTGCCCTCCATGATCTTCAGCAGCGCCTGCTGCACGCCCTCGCCGGAGACGTCCCGCGTGATCGAGGGGTTGTCCGACTTGCGGCTGATCTTGTCGACCTCGTCGATGTAGACGATGCCGCGCTGGGCGCGCTCCACGTTGTAGTCGGCGGCCTGCAGCAGCTTGAGGATGATGTTCTCCACATCCTCGCCCACGTAGCCGGCCTCGGTCAGCGTGGTCGCGTCCGCCATCGTGAAGGGCACGTCGAGGATGCGCGCGAGCGTCTGGGCCAGCAGCGTCTTGCCCGAGCCGGTCGGCCCGATGAGCATGATGTTGCTCTTCGCGATCTCGACGTCGCCCGACTTCCCGCTATGGGCGAGCCGCTTGTAGTGATTGTGGACGGCGACGGAGAGCACGCGTTTCGCGTGATCCTGGCCGATCACGTAGTCGTCCAGGACCTTGCAGATCTCCTTCGGCGTCGGGACGCCGTCGCGGGACTTCACGAGGTGCGTCTTGTGCTCCTCGCGGATGATGTCCATGCACAGCTCGACGCATTCGTCGCAGATGAACACGGTGGGCCCGGCGATGAGCTTCCGGACCTCGTGCTGCGACTTCCCGCAGAACGAGCAGTACAGGGTGTTCTTCGAGTCGCCGGACTTGCTCATGCGCGCTCCAGAGCCCTCACCCCCCGGCAGGAGGGGTCGGCATCACACTGCCCCCGCCTCCTGGCGGGGCGGATGGCCAAAGGGGACCATAGACCCCGGCCGAGGCCAGGGAAAGCACTACAAAGTGCGGAGAGGAAGGCCCGGGGCGGGGTGTGGCACCGCCGCCCGGCCGGGCCGGACCGGCCTCTCAGCCCTTCGCCGCCTCCGACGGCGGCATCGGGCGCTGCTCCACCACCTCGTCCACCAGGCCGAACTCCTTGGCCTCCAGGGCGGTCATGTAGGTGTCGCGCTCCATCTTGGCCTCGATCTCCGAGAGGGGCTGGCCCGTGTGATGGACATAGATCCGGTTCAGCCGCTCCCGCGTCTTCAGGATCTCGCGCGCCTGGATGGCGATGTCGCTGGCCTGGCCCTGGGCGCCGCCAGAGGGCTGGTGGATCATCACCTGGCTGTTCGGCAGCGCGAAGCGCTTGCCCTTGGCGCCGGCCGTGAGCAACAGACTGCCGGCGGATGCCGCCATGCCGATGCAGACCGTGCTCACCGGGCTGCGGATGTATTGCATCGTGTCGTACATCGCGAGACCGGCCGTCACCACGCCGCCCGGGCTGTTGATGTAGAAGGCGATGTCCTTGTTCGGGTTCTCGCTTTCCAGGAACAGGAGCTGGGCGGAAACCAGGGAGGCGACCTGGTCGAAGATCGGCCCGGTCAGGAAGATGATCCGCTCCTTGAGCAGGCGCGAATAGATGTCGAAGGCGCGCTCGCCACGGGCGGTCTGCTCGACGACCATGGGAACGAGGGTGTTGTTGTAGACCTCGACGGGGTCGCGATCACGCATGGGTCGTCCTTTCGCGCCAGCAGCGGGGCGCAGTGTCAGCGGGTCGTCTTAATGTGGGCAGAATAGGGCGGCGCGCAAACCCCCGGCACGAAACTGGAACGGCCGGGGCGGTTGGCCAGGGTTGCCGACGGGGTTTCGCCGAACATCCGGCGGTAGGCCAGCGAGAAGCGGCCGAAATGCCAGAAGCCCGCATCCAGGGCGATCTGCTTGACCAGCACCGGCCCCTCCGGCTCGCGCAGCCGGCTGCGCGCCAGGTTCAGCCGCCGGGTCAGCAGGTATTGCTGCAGCGTGACGCCATAGACGGACCGGAAGGCGGCGTTGAGGGCACGCGGCCCGACATCGAGCGCCGCACAGACCGACTGCGTGTAGACCGGCCCTTCGAGGGCAGCCTCCAGATACTCGACGGCCGACCCGACCAGGCGCAGCTGCCGGCGCCCGGCCCGGACATCGTCGGCGGCAGGCGCGCCGGCCAGCCCTTCGACCAACGCCCCCATCACCTGTTCCGTCACGGCGGCGCCCACGGCCCTGCGTTCCAGCCGCGCCGGATCGGCGCGCGCGGCGAGGGCAAGGTCGCGGGCGAGCGCGGCCAGCGCGGGCGTCCGGTGGAGGAGGTCGGGCACATGGCCGACCTGCCCCGCGCCAGGCGCCGCGACGCCGTCGAGCATCGCCGCGACCGGATCGCTGGACAGCGTCAGCATCGCCCATTGCTGGCCCTTCGCGACCTGCGCGTGCAACTCCGCCCCGGGACCGAACAGCACCGCACCGGCGCTGCCGATATGCAGGCCGTTGATCCGCGACCGTCCCGGCACGGCGCCAAGGTCGAAGAAGACCGCCCAGCGGTCCCGGTGTACCGTGGCGCGGGCGAGATAGCTGTTGTCCACCGCATTGGCGTGCACGCGAACGGGCCCGAATTCGGCCAGGGTCAGCCGCAGGCGCAGCGCTCCCGCGCCGAGCTGCATGTTCTCCGCCTCCCCGTCCTGCATCGCGGCGCTGAACGCGCCCAGGTCGGTGAACTCCGCGGAGAGGATGCGCGGCACGGCGGGGTGCATGACCGTCCTTCCTGACCAGAAGCGGGGGCGAACGCCCCGCGCCGGCGTCCCGATACGGATAGCGAATCGTACGGACCCGGGCAGCCCCTCATGGCAATCATGCCCCGTGGACGCCGCTGCGAACCCGCCGCGAACCCATGCCGCAGCGCACATGGCGCATGAAGAAGGATGGACCCATGAGCATTCCACGCCGCTCCGCGGCCCTGGCAGGTCTCGGACTGCTGACCGGTGCCGCGCTGCCGCCGCAGGGCACCGCCCTCGCTGAAGGCCTGCGCCTGTTCGAAGGCATGGAGGACTTCTGGACCGCGAGCGAGGCCTACATCTTCGGCTACCCGCTTGTGACGATGGAGATGACGCGCCGCGTCATCACCAACGTCGCGGAGCCGGCCGGCACGCGCGGCCCGATGGGGCACATCATCAAGCTCCGGCAGTATCCGGATGCGAGCTTCCGCGACGTCACGGCGCCCAATGCCGACACGCTCTACACCACGTCCTTCTTCGATGTGGGGCGCGAGCCGATGGTGCTGTCGCTGCCCGACATGAAGGGCCGCTACGCGCTGTTCCCGATGCTGGATGGCTGGACCACGGTGTTCCAGGTGCCGGGCAAGCGCACCACCGGCACCGGCGCGCAGACCTACGCCATCACGGGGCCGGGCTGGACCGGCACGCTGCCGCCCGGCGTCACCGAGTACAAGTGCCGCACCAACATCGTCTGGCTGCTCGGGCGCATCTATTGCACCGGCACGCCGGAGGACTACCGCGAGGTGCATGCCCTGCAGGACCAGGTCTCTTTGGTGCCGCTCAGCGCCTATGGCCGGCCCTATACGCCGCCGCCGGGCCGGGTCGACCCGTCAGTCGACATGCGCACCGCGGTGCGCGACCAGGTGAACCGGATGTCCGCGGTGGAATACTTCACGCTGCTGGCGCAACTGCTGAAGACGAACCCGCCCGCGCCGGCCGACGCGCCGCACATCGCCCGCTTCGCGCGCATCGGCCTGGTGCCCGGCCAGGATTTCGACGCCGCCAAGCTGCGCGCCGACTTCGCCAGCCGCATCCCCTCGGTCTCCTTCGACCGGATCATGATCCAGTATCGGATCAACCCGGCGGTGCAGAACATCAACGGCTTCGGCTTCACGACCAAGACCGGCATCTACGGCACCGACTACCTGATGCGCGCGCTGGTCACCGCCATCGGGCTCGGCGCCAACCGGCCGCAGGACGCGGTCTATCCGACCTCCCTGAAGGATGCCGACGGCAGCGAATACAGCGGCGCCAACCGCTACGTCATGCGCTTCGCGCCGGGTCAGTTGCCACCGGCGGAGGGCTTCTGGTCGCTGACCATGTACGACGCCGACTACTTCTTCGTGGCGAACCCGATCAACCGGTATTCGATCAGCGCGCGCCAGGACCTCAAGCGCAACCCGGACGGGTCGGTCGACCTCCTGATCCAGCACGCCTCGCCCGGCGCCGACCGCGAATCGAACTGGCTGCCGGCGCCCGCGGGCAAGTTCGTGCTGATGCTGCGCCTCTACTGGCCGAGCGAGACCGATCCCTCGATCCTGGATGGCAGCTGGACGATCCCGGCCGCGCGCAAGGTGAGCTGACCTGCCCGGCGCAAGGCCGGCCCCCGCACCGGGCCGGCCGGCGGCCCGGCCCGGTGCGGCCGCGCCGCGCGCTTGCCTCTTTCGGCTACCGGTTCCGCTTGGCCATGCCGACCCCGCAATGGCACCGTTCAGCGGTATGGGCCGGGCCGGCCGTGCTGGGGCGCGGCGGGCGCCGATCGGCGAGAGGAAATCGGCATGACCACCAAACGCAACCTTCTTCTGGCGGCAGGATCCGCCGCACTGGCCGGCGGGGCCCTCTCCCGCCCGGCGCTCGCCCAGGCAAGCCGCTCCGGCATCGTCGCGTCCTTCGAAGCCGCCGAGGCCGCCTTCGTCTTCGGCCTGCCGATCGTGTCGAACTACGCCGTGATGTACGAATACGCGATCGACCGGAACAGCGGCCAGTTCAAGGCGCCCTTCAACCAGATCTTCAACGAGGCGCGGGTCTTCACCTGGCAGGACACGGCAATCCCCACGCCGAACAGCGATACGCCCTACTCCGTGGCCTGGCTCGACCTGCGCGCCGAGCCGGTGGTGATCTCGGTCCCCGACGTGCCAGCGGGCCGCTACTTCTCCGTCATGATCTGCGACGGCAACACGTACAATGTCGGCTACATCGGCAGCCGCGCGACAGGACAGGGCGCGGGTTCCTGGCTGATCGTCGGCCCGGGCTGGCAGGGCCAGACCCCGGCCGGGATCAAGGGCGTCATCCGCTCCACCACCTGGTTCACGATGGCGGCGTTCCGCACCCAGCTCTTCGGCCCCGAGGACATGCCGAACGTCGTCGCGGTGCAGCGCGGCTACAAGGTCGAGCCACTCTCGACCTTCCTCCGCCAGCCCGCCCCGCCGCCGGCGCCGGAGATCCGCTGGCCGCGCATCACCGCCGACCTCGCGAAACACCACTTCTTCGACTACCTGGCCTTCGCGCTGCAGTTCAACCCGCCGCAGCCGAACGAGGCGACGATCCGCGCGCAGTTGGCCTCCATCGGCATCGACGGCCGCGGCTCGCCCCTGCCGGGCTCCCTGTTCGACCGGCTCGAGCTGCTTGCCGGCGCCGTCGAGGGCGAGCGCAAGGTGGACGCTGCCTTCGGTGCCGCCGGGGTGCCGATGAACGGATGGCGCGTGACGCCGATCCCCGGCAGCCCCGAGGCCTACAATGGCGACTGGATGCTGCGGTCGGTCGCGACCAAGGCGGGGATCTACGGCAACTCCACCGAGGAGGCGACCTATCCCTTCACCCGGCACGACGTGACGGGCGCCGTGCTGGACGGCAGCACCGGGCGCTACACGCTGACCTTCGCGGAGAACGCACTGCCGCCGGTCAACGCCTTCTGGTCGGTGACGATGTACCACGGCGGCAACCAGCTGCTCGTCCAGAACCCGATAGACCGCTACCTGATCAATTCGCCCATGCTGAACGGCATGCGGCGCAATCCCGATGGCGGGCTGACCATCCACATCCGGAAGGACGACCCGGGCGCCGAGCTGCGGGCGAACTGGCTGCCGGCGCCGGACGGGCCGATCTATCTGGTCATGCGGCTCTACTGGCCGAAGACGGAGGCACCGTCGCTCCTGCCGATCGGCCGCGGCGCGTGGCAGCCGCCCGGTATCGTGAAGGTGGGGTGACCGCGATGCGCGCGGTCGCCACCGCACGCAGACCTTCAGGACCGGCGAGCGGCCGGTGAACACGCAGGCCCGGCCGCTGCTGCATCGTCATCCGGCCCGATACCGGGCCGGACCGGGAGACCCGCTTCCCGCGCGCCGGGAACCCACCCCCCGGCAGCGCGGGGGGCGGGGCGCAGGCAGGCTACTCCGCCGCCGCCGCCGTCAGGTCCTTCGGCGCAACCTGCTTCTCGTTCACCTGCGCAAGCTCCAGCACGAAGTCCACGACCTTCTCCTCGAAGATCGGCGCGCGCAGCCCGTCCACCGCCTGGGGGTTGTTCCGGAAGAACTCGATCACCTGCTTCTCCTGCCCCGGATAGCGGCTGGCCTCCGTGCGCATGGCGTTCGCAAGCTCGTCGTTCGAGACCTGGATGTTGTTCGTGCGCCCGATCTCGGAGAGCAGCAGGCCGAGGCGGATGCGGCGCTCCGCGATGGCCCGGTAGTCGGCCTTCAGCGTCGCCTCGTCCTTGTCCTTGTCCTCGTCGTCGAGGTTGCCGGCCTTGAGGTCGGCCTCGACGCGCTGCCAGATCTGGCTGAACTCGGCGTCCACCATGCCTTCCGGCACCGTGAAGCTCGCGCGCTCGGACAGCGCGTCGAGCAGCGCGCGCTTCACCTTCATGCGCGACAGCGCGTCGTATTCGCGCTGCAGGTTCTCCGTCACGCGGGCGCGCAGCGCCGCCACGTCCTCGACGCCGAGCCGCTTCGCGAACTCGTCGTTCACCTCGGGCAGCACCTTGGTCTTGAGCGCCTTCGCGGTGATCGCGAAGACCGCCGGCTTCCCGGCAAGCTCGGCCGCCTGGTAGCCCTCGGGGAAGGCGACCTCGATGTCCTTCTTCTCGCCCGGGCTCATACCCTCGAGCTGCTCGGTGAAGCCCGGGATGAAGCCCGTGCCGCCGACCTCGATCGGCATGTCGCTCGCGGTGCCGCCCTGGAAGGGCTCGGCGAGGCTGCCATCCTCGTTCTTCAGCCGTCCCTCGAAGTCGCAGACCAGCACGTCGCCCTTGGCGGCCGGGCGCGCCTCGGCCACGTCCTCGGTGCCGGCCAGGCGCTCGCGCATGGTGGCCAGGAACTCGTCCACCTCGGCCTCACCAGGAGCCGCCTTCTCGCGCTCCAGGGTGATGCCGGCGAATTCCGGCATCGGGATCTCGGGCAGCAGCTCCAGGTCGAGCTTGTATTCGAGGTCGGCGCCCTCGCTGTAGTTCACCAGCTCGATCTTCGGCTGCAGGGCCGGGCGCAGGCCGCGGTCGGAGATGACCTGGCGGGTCGCCTCGTTCACGCTCTCCTCCAGCACCTCGCCGGCGACGGCCTGGCCGTAGCGCGCCTTGACGACGGCCGGCGGCACCTTGCCGGGGCGGAAGCCGGGCAGGCGGAGCTCGGCGCCGAGCTTCTTCAGCCGCGCGTCGCGCCGCTCGGCCAGGCTCGCGGCGGGCACCACGACCTGGAATGCCCTCTTCAGCCCCTCGGCCGGCAGCTCGGTGACCTGCATGTGACCCTCGGAATCCTTTTTGTGGCGCTTCGCCCCCGGGAGCGGCGCCCGCCAGTATGAAGCCCGCCCCGTTAGCGCCACGCGCGCCCGGGGGCAATCCTTCGGGTCCCGCCACCGGCCCCGGCCCGGGGCGTCACCGCACGCGCCACGCCTCGCCTCCCACCGCGCGGCCGGGGCCACTCGCCCGGCGGCCGCCAGAGGGGGCACGCCGGTCCGCGCATCACCGCCCGTGGCGCCGACGAAGACGCGCCTGCGCGGGGCTTGAAGGTCACTGCGCTCGTTACTTCATGAATGCAATATGACAATGACGGTGAGGATGGCCGGATGAGCGAAACGACGGCTGGCGCCCAGGAAGACCCGGGCGTCATGCAGGAGAAGGCGGCGGAGGCGGCGCGGTTGCTGCGCCTGCTGGCCGACGAGGACAGGCTGCTCCTGCTCTGCCTGCTCGCCACCGAGGGTGCGATGACCGCGGCGGCTCTGGCCCGGGCGCTCAACCTGCCGGACGTCAGGCTGTCGCGGCTGCTGGACGGGCTGCGCGAGGATGGGCTCGTGGCCCCCTGCGACGGGCCGCGGGAGGTCACCTACCGGCTGACCGATCCCAGGACCGGCCGCATCCTGACCCTGCTGCACGACATCTGCTGCCGGCCCGCCGGCTGAGGCGGCGGCACGACGGGGCTCAACCCGGCGCGAGCGGGCAGTCCGGCGGCAGCAGCGCCCGCTTGCGCGCGATGATCCCGGCCGAGGACCGGCCGAGATAGTGCAGGATCGTCTCCACGCGGATGCGGACGGAGCCCGCCGGCTTGGTGGAATCCAGCTCCTGGAACGCGAAATACAGCGTCCCCGAATGTTCCACGATGGCCTGCACCGGCGTGAAGGTCGGCTGGTCCATGCCGCATTCGTAGCTGGTCATGCGGATCACGCCGGCGATCCAGGGCATGCGCGCAGCGAATTTCGCGCCCCAGATGATCTCGTTGGTGTTCGCGCTGTAGGAGGAAGGCCAGACATCGGCGATGTCGAAGGGCGAGGCCATGAGGCCCGCGCGCACCTCCTCGCCGAACAGCCAGTCCATCAGCGCGGGATCCTGCGGCAGGTATTGCGACCACAGCACCGGATAGCCGGCATTCTGCAGGTCGTTCTCGATCTCGTGGCCGATGCCGGGGTCCATGTGGTAGGGCCGCGCGAGCACGAGGATGCAGGGCCTGCCCTCGGCCGCGCAGCGTTCCAGCACGTGCCGGCTGCGCCCGCGCATGTCTGCGTCGAAGCGGGCGAGCGCGGCGAAGCCCTCGGCCACCGCCGCCTCGGTCTCCGCCGGCGTCAGCCCGGGCAGGATGCCGTCGAAGGCCTTGAAGAGCTGGCCCGCCACCAGCTGCGGCTCGGCCAGCGTCACCAGCGGCGCGACGTAGCGCAGCCCCGCCTCCGCGAAGAGGTCCTTCTCCCGCGTGAAGCCGGCCCGCACCATCTCCGGCCCGGCCATCACGCGCGGGCAGGCCAGGTTGTCCACCACATGCCCGGCCAGCATCGAAGGCATGTTGTAGATCAGCGGCGAGAACAGCACGTCGAGCTTGCGGCGCTGGCCGAACATCAGCTCGCCATAGTGGGCCGAGGCGCATTTCACCGGCCAGCAGCAATCCACCGTGCCGCGGCCGCGGCCGAACTCGCGGAACTGCTCCTCCGAGGTGTCGCTCGAGAAGACCAGGCGGTTCGCCGGCAGGCCGAGCGCGCCGAAGAAGCCGAGCCAGAAGCGGTGCGTGGACCAGACGTTCAGGACGCGCGGCATGCCGATGCGCAGCTTTGCGCGCGCCGCCCGCTCGGCCTCGGTCAGCTCAGGCGACGAGGCGGACGGACCGGAAGGCTTCCTCGCGAACCAGGGCACCAATGTTCGGCGAGACACCGGCGTTCTCCTCCATCGCGTCCTTCACCGCGCGCATCTCGTTGACGTCCTCCACCAGCCCCTTCGGGCAGGAGTTGGCGGCGATGACGCGCTGCCATCCGGGCTCCAGCGGCACCTTGCTCCAGGGGCGGCCCGGCGCGCCGGGCAGTTCCACATCGATGAAGCTGCGCTTGCAGTTCACCGTGCACCAGCGGCAGACGGTGTCCTCGCTGGTCGTGGTGCGCCAGGTCAGCGCCTCGATCGCGTCGAAGCCGCGGAAGCGCGTGGCCTTGCCCGGCGACCAGGCATCGAGCGCCGAGAGCGCCGCGCCCATCGCGCCGGCCTCGCCGGCGTAAGGGTGCACGCGGATCTCGGCATCGGGGATGCGGGCGGTGATGAAGTCCACCTGCGCCTTGACCACGGCCAGGTTGCGATGCGTGCCGCCCTGCAGCACGAAGCGTCGCCCCGCCGCGCGCAGATTGTTGAGCTGGCCGGCATAGACCCAGACATTCAGCGGCAGCACCGCGGCGAGCGCGGCCATGATCTCCTCCGCCGACCAGCCCTTGCGCTGCTGGTTGACGATGTCGGATTGCAGGAAGACACCGCAGCCCATGGCGAGGGAGGGCATGGCGCGCGCCGCGAAGGCCTTCTCGGCATAGTCCTCCAGACGGATGCCGTAGCGTTCCGCGACACCCTGCAGGAAGGCGCCGTTGCCCGAGGAGCATTGCGAGTTCAGCCGGAAATCCGCGACCGTGCCCTGCCGCAGCATCATGATCTTCACGTCGGTGCCGCCGACGTCGCAGATGACATCGGCATCGGGGAAGACCGCGATCGCGGAGCGCGCATGCGCGACGGTCTCCACCACCGCCTCGTCCGCGCCGAGGATGTCGCGCAGCAGGTCCTTGCCGTAGCCGGTCAGCGCGAGCGCCCCGATCTCGGTGAGCCCCGCCGCGCTGATGTCGCGGAACAGCGCACGCGCATCCTCGATCGGGTTGCCCTTGGAGGGCGTGTAGGCGGTGTGCAGCAGCCTGCCGTCGGGCGCGAGCGCCACGGCCTTGGCGGTGGTGCTGCCGAAGTCGCAGCCGAGGATCACCGGGCCGCGATGCCCCTCCGCGCCCACGGGCGGCGGCCCCGCGGTCGCGCCGTAGCGCGCGCGGAAGTCTGCGAGCGCCGCGGGATCGCCACCGAGCGGCGTGCCGCCTTCCTTCGCCTTCGCCGCGTGCTGCCCTTCCTCGACCCACCAGCGCAGCGTCGTGCCGCCGACATAGCGGCCGGAGTCCGGCGGCTCGGTTCCCGCCACCTCCACGCAGCCGAGCGCACCGTAGTAGAGCGCGTCCGCCGGCACCGTGATCAGCATCTCAGGCGTCGCGTCCTCGGGCAGCGCCACGCCGCGCTCCTGCCAGAGCAGGCCGAGATGGTGCCGCCAGGCCTGCTGCAGCCCCAGGAAGAAGCAGTTGGGGCCGCCGAGCAGCAGCACCTGCGGCATCGGCGTGTTGCCCTTCGTCAGCGTCGCCAGGTTCTGGTAGACCACCGCCTCGAACAGGCTGGCGACGATCTCCTCCACCTTCACGCCCGACTTCAGCAGCGAATTCGCGTCCGCCTCCGCAAAGATGCCGCATTTCGAGCTGATCTTGTGCAGCGTGTGCCCGTCATAGGGCATGCGCGCGAGGTCCTCGGGCGGGATGCGCAGCTTGCGGGCCGTCTTCTCGATGAAGGTGCCCGTGCCGCCGCTGCAGGCGGACTGCATGTAGATCTGCTTGCCCTTCCCCGACTCGGAGGCCGTGAAGAAGATCGTCTTCATGTCCTCGCCGCCGATCTCGGAGACGAAGTGGACATCGGGATGCAGCCTCTCCACCGCGGCGGCGACGGCGACGACCTCCTGCACGATGCGGCCGCCGACCAGCGGCGCGATCACCCCCGCGCCGGAGCCGGTGAAGAACAGCCGGTCGCGCCCCGGCTGCAGGCCGCATTCGGCCTCAAGCCGCACCAGGAACTCCAGCACCTTCTCCGCCTGGTGGGTGTTGTGGCGCTGGTAGTCGCGCCACAGCACCGCATCGCCTTCGCAGAACACCGCCTTGACGGTGGTGGAGCCGACATCGATGCCGAGCGTGCGCATCACAGGTGCTTCCCCGCCATGTGCAGCACGGCGTTCGCCGCCGTGCCCGCTGCGCCGCGATGCGGCAGCTTCCAGGTCGCGCGGCGCAGATCGGCATCGTCCGCCGCGCGTTGCCGCGCCTGGTCGAGCGTCATGCCCGCGGTCTTCAGCGCCTGCTCGAACTCCGCCGCGGCGCGCTTCTTCGCTTCCGTCAGGATCATCTGGCAGCGCGAGAGCGCGTGCACCTCGGCATCGCCCTTCACCTCGATCGGCGCGTAGAGCAGGTCGGGATGGTCGCCGAGCACGCGCGCCATCGCGCCGACGCTCATCGTGTTCGGCATGCAGGAATAGGGCGACAGCTCGCAGGTCATGTGCGCATGCCGGTGCCGGTGCGCCCAGATCGCCTTGCCGATCAGCATGTCGCCCTCGCCGCCGGACAGGCGGTGGTGGAAATAGGGCGCGGCGAGCGCGCGCAGCTCCTCCTGCCGCGGCATCCCATGCGGGATGTGGTTCAGCGCGCCGCGCAACCGGTCATAGGTGAGGCGCAGCGCGCGCTGCAGCACGCCCGCCGCCGCGATGCGCAGCCCGGCGTGGCGGATCGCGCCGCGCCGCTCCTCCGCTTCCTGCTTCGCGAAGCGGATCAGGTAGTCCAGCCAGACGGCGATGGAGGCCGGATAGACCTCCGCCCCCTCGGCCTCCAGCCAGCGATGGATGTTGTAGTTCGGCTCGCCCTCCACCGTATGGAGGTAGAACTCGCCGGTGATCTTCACGACCGGCTTCACGCGCAGCCGGTCCACCGCCACCGCGTCGAAGCGGCGGCGCGCCTGGCGCAGCGCATCGGTGAAATACGGCGTGGCGAGATGCCAGGCGAGCGCGCCCCATGTCTCGCCGCGCTTCGGCCGGTTGCGGAAGGCGTCGGCCAGCAGGTCCACGCTGTCCCGCACCGCGCGATCGGTCGCGCCGGGCTCCGTCTCGTAGGGGCGCGTGCGGTACTCCATGCCCTGGATCAGGTCGCCGCAGAGGCAGGCCCAGATGGCGCCGAGGATCAGCGGCAGGTCGGGCTGGAAGGCATCGGCGGCGCCATCCGACTGGTCCACCCGGTCCTGTGCCAGCAGCAGCATGCGGAAGCGCTCGAGCCCGAGGTTGCGCAGCGCAAGCTCGTAGCTCTGGTGATACTGCCCGAAGCGGCAGGCGCCGCAGGAGCCGACGGTGAGGAAGACATAGCGGTCGCGCACCGCCTGCGGCCCGGATCGCGCCGCCTCCTCGCGCAGGAAGTTGGCGAGGTTCCCGGTGGTGAAGGAGGTCGGGCAGCATTGGCCGATATCGGCCAGCTCGCGCCCGGTCATCAGGTCGGCGCGGGTCGCGGTGGGCAGGGCGCGGGCGCGGTAGCCGAGATTGGCGAAGACCGCCTCGATCAGCCGCTCGCTACGCCAGTGCAGGCCGCCGAACAGGAACTCGGCCTGGCGCGCCTCCGCCGCCGTCAGCCGCGCGGCGCGCGGCGGGCGCCAATGCCGGGTCGCGATCCCGTCCATGCGTATTCCCCCCAGTCCGAAGCGGGCCGGAGCCCTGGTCGGGAGAGACAGAGCAGGGGCGAGACCGGCCGCGCCTTGACGTAAGTCAATACGAATGTTTTATGTGTAAGTCAAAGTTAATATACGGCGACAGTGGGGTGGCGAGGCCGGCGGCAGGGTCCCGGGCTACTCGCCCTCCGCCAGCAGGGCGGCGTCGCCGCCGGCCGCGGCGGTGTTGATGCTCACCACGCGCTCCGACACGAAGCGCAGCAGGTAGTGCGGGCCGCCGGCCTTGGGTCCGGTGCCCGAGAGGCCCTCGCCGCCGAAGGGCTGGGTGCCGACCACGGCGCCGACCATGTTGCGGTTCACATACACATTGCCGCCCGGCACCGCCGCCGCGACGCGCGCCGCGAAGCCGGCGCGCCGGCTCTGCACGCCGAGCGTCAGGCTGTAGCCGCTCGCAGCCAGGCTGCGCAGCAGCCCGTCCAGCCCATCGGCGCGCCAGCGCACCACATGCAGCACCGGGCCGAACACTTCCTGCGTCAGGTCCTCCGGCCGCTGCAACGCCACGATGCGCGGCGCGAGGAAGTTGCCGGGCTCCGGCGCGGGATGCCGGAAGATCTCGCGCGCGCCCGGCGGCAGCCGGGCGAGCCAGCGCATGATGCGCGCCTTCGCCGCGGCGTCGATCAAGGGGCCGACATGCGTCGCCGGGTCGCGCGGATCGCCGAGCTTCAGCTCCGCGCAGGCGCCGGCGATCATCGCCAGCATCCGCTCCGCCGCATCCTCCTGCAGGCAGAGCAGGCGCAGCGCGGAGCAGCGCTGGCCGGCGGAGCGGAAGGCACTGGTCAGCACGTCGTCCGTCACCTGCTCGGGCAGCGCGGTCGCGTCCACGATCATCGGGTTGAGCCCGCCGGTCTCCGCGATCAGCGGCACGATCGGGCCGTCCTTGGCCGCCAGCGCGCGATGGATGCTGCGCGCGGTGGCGGTGGAGCCGGTGAAGGCGACCCCCGCGATGGCAGGATGCGCGACCAGCGCCGCGCCGGTCTCGGGACCGCCGGGCACCAGGCGGCACGCCTCCCGCGGCACGCCGGCATCGTGCAGCGCGGCGATGGCGAGTGCGCCGATGCGCGGCGTCTGCGGCGCGGGCTTCGCCACCACGGCATTGCCCGCGACCAGCGCCGCGGCGACCTGGCCGAGGAAGATGGCGAGCGGGAAGTTCCAGGGCGCGATGCAGAGGAACACGCCGCGCCCATGCAGCGTCAGCCGATCGCTCTCGCCGACCGGGCCGGGCAGCGCGACGGGCGCCATCACGCGCTCCGCTTCCTCGGCGTAGTAGCGGCAGAAATCCACCGCCTCCCGGAGTTCCGACAGCGCGTCGTCCAGCGTCCGAAAACCCTCGTCCTGGATGGCGGCGATGAAGGCGCCGCGGCGTTCCTCCAACAGGTCGGCGGCGCGGCGCAGGATCGCCGCACGGCGGGCGACGGGCGTGGCGTTCCAGGCACGGAAGGCCGATTGCGCGCGCGCGACCTCCAGTGCCGCCTCGCCTTCGGTCGCGTCGCGAGGGGCGGGTGGCAGGGGCGGCGCGGCGTCGCGCTCGGCGACCAGCGCGGCGAGTGAAGCGGCCTCGCCGAATTCTACGCCGCGGCTGTTGCGTCGCGTCCCGAACAGCGCGGGCGGCGGCTTCACGCGCGGATGGCGCGGCGGGCCTTCGGCCAGCGGCTCCGCCGGATGGCGGACGAGGCGTTCCAGCGGTACGCCCTCGTCCGCGACGGCCGCGACGAAGCCGCCATTCGCGCCATTCTCCAGCAGCCGACGCACCAGATAGGCGAGCAGGTCCTCATGCACGCCGACCGGCGCGTAGACGCGCAGCGCCACATCGGGCCGCGCCGCGCGCAGCCTTTCGTAGAGCGCGCCGCCCATGCCGTGCAGGCGCTGGAACTCGTATTGTCCGGGCGCCACGCCACGCGCCTCGGCCAGAGCCAGCGCCTCGGCGACGCTCCGCGCATTGTGGGTCGCGAACTGGGGGAAGATGCGGCCCTGGCGCGCGGCGTCGAGCATCGCGGCGGCCTGCGCGATCCAGTTCAGGTCCGTCGCGGCCTTGCGCGTCCAGACCGGGAAGTCCTCGAGCCCGCGTTCCTGCGCACGCTTGATCTCGGCATCCCAATAGGCGCCCTTCACCAGCCGCACCATGAGGTGCCGCCGCCGCGCCGCCGCCCGCTCCGCGAGCCACGCCACCACCGCGCCCGCGCGCTTCTGATAGGCCTGGACGGCGAGGCCGAGCCCGTCCCAGCCGGCCAGGCTGTCCTCCGCCAGCAGCGCATCGAAGATTTCGAGCGAGAGCTCCAGCCGGTCGGCTTCCTCGGCGTCCAGCGTCAGGTTCAGCTGCTGCGCCTTCGCCGCACGGGCGAGGTCGAGCAGGTCCGGCACCAGCTCCTTCATCACCCGGTCGCGCGAGACCGCCTCGTAGCGCGGATGGATCGCGGAGAGCTTCACCGAGAGCCCCGGCCGCGAGGGCAGCCTGCCCGTCGCCGCGCGCCCGATGGCGGCGCAGGCGGCGTGGTAGGCGGCCAGATAGCGGCGCGCATCCGCGGCGGTCCGCGCCCCCTCCCCCAGCATGTCGAAGGAATGCCGCACGCCTTCGGGCGCCTTGGCGGCGCGGGAAAGCGCATCCTCGATGGTCTCGCCCAATACGAACTGGCCGCCCATCAGCCGCACCGCGCGCCGTGCCGCGGCGCGCACCGCCGGCACGCCGAGCCTGCGCGCCATCGGCGCCAGCACGCCGCCCGGCGTCTCGCCGGGCGACACCAGCCGCGCGCCGGTCGCCAGCGCCCAGGCGGAGGCGGTGGAGGCCCAACCCTCCGCATGCTTCGACCAGTCGCCCTCGGCCAGCTTCTCGGCGATCAGCGCATCGGCGGTGGCGTCGTCCGGCACGCGCAGCAGCGCCTCGGCCAGCGCCATCAGCGCCAGCCCTTCCCTGGTGGAGAGCGGCCAGCCGCGCAGCACCTCCTCCACCGCCAGCGGGCCGCCGCCTGCGCGCGCCGCGGCGGCGAGATCGAGGGCGAGCGGCAGCGCCTCCGCCCGCGGCGGCGGCGCTGCGGCGAGCAGCGCGGCGCGGGCAGCTTCCTCGGGCGGGCAGAAAGGCGCGTGGAAGGGGCTCATGCGAGGAATATGGGGCGCCGCGGGGCGGGCGTGCCACCGGCTTGACCGGTGCCGCCGCGCGGCGGAGCGTCGCCGCCGCCGGGCAGGAGAATCGCAGCATGACAGGCTTCGCCGAGCAGGTGGTCGCCGGCCTCGCGGACGCCGGCGCGGCGGCGGCCGCGGCGGAGGGGCCGGAGGCCGCGATGCGCGCGCTCACGGCGTTCTGTCATGCGACGCTCGGCGACCATGCCGCCGCCGCGCGGCCGGGCGCGCTCAAGCCGGGCGAGCGCGACTATCGCGTCTCCGGCTGCTTCCTCGTTACGCCGGACCGGCGCTGGCACATGCTGGTCGGCAATGTCGGCTTCCCGCCCGAGCAGGCGCGGCTGATGATCCCGATCGAGGGCGGCCATCCCGGCCGCGTCATGCGGAGCGGCCAGCCGCTGCTGCTGGCCAACACCGACGAGGACCAGGATTTCCGGCAGTATCTCAAGACCTCGCGCATGGGCTCCTCGGCCTATGCGCCGATGGTCTGGCGCGGCGAATTCCTCGGGCAGATCGTGGTCGCGGCGCAGGCGCGCTGGACCTACCGGCCGGAGGACCTGGCGGCGCTGGTGCTGGCCTCGCGGCTCGCCGCCGCAAGCTGGGT
Source organism: Falsiroseomonas bella (assembly GCF_003173615.1). Lineage (GTDB taxonomy): Bacteria > Pseudomonadota > Alphaproteobacteria > Acetobacterales > Acetobacteraceae > Falsiroseomonas > Falsiroseomonas bella. Next base: position 226,019 of record NZ_QGNA01000005.1, read on the forward strand.
GGCGCAGGGCGGGCCGGACTGGCTGCGCGCCAATGCCGACCCGCCGGATGCCTGGCGCGTTACGCTCGACGGCATGTAGCCCGCCCGCTTGGACCCTGCGGCGCGACACGCTATCAGCCCGCGCCATGACCGACACCCTGCCCGACCGCCTCTCCGTCGACCCGCGCAGCCCGCATCATGACGAGGCCCTGCTCAAGCGCGGCATCGGCATCCGCTTCAACGGGGCGGAGAAGACCAATGTGGAGGAATACTGCATCAGCGAGGGCTGGATCCGCGTGGCCGTCGGCAAGACGCTGGACCGCAAGGGCAACCCGCTGACCATCAAGCTGCAGGGCAAGGTCGAGCCCTACATCAAGGACGAGCCGCCCGAGCAGGGCTGACAAGCGCCCGCGCCGCGCCCATCTGCCGCCCATCCGGGAAGAAGGAATGCGTGGCATGGGCGCGGGATGCATCGGCCGGCGGACGCTGGCGGTATTGGGCTTCTCGGCGCTGGGCGCCCGCGGCGCCGCGGCGCATCACGGCTGGTCCTGGGCCGAGGGCGAGCAGATGACGCTCACCGGCACCATCCGGGAGGTCTATGTCGGCCAGCCGCATCCGACGCTGCGGGTGGAGGCCGATGACGGCCTGTGGACGGTGGAGCTCAGTAATCCGCGGCAGACCGCGCGCTCCGGCTTCTCGGCCGAATCGGCCGCCGCGGGCGACCGGGTGGTGGCGATCGGCAACCGCGCGCGGGAGCGGAACGAGCGGCGCATGAAGGCGGTGCGCATCACCGTGCGCGACCGCACCTACGACATCTACCCGGACCGCATCCGGTCGAGCTGACCCCCGCGGTGTGGGAGGCGCTGGCCGCCTGGCCGGTGGCCGAGGCGCTGCGGCGCTCGGCGATCCTCTACCCGCTGGTCAATGCCGCCCACATCCTGGGCATCGGGCTGCTGCTCGGCACCATAGCGGCGCTGGACCTGCGGCTGCTCGGCGCCTTCCGGGCGGTGCCGCTGGCGCTGGTCGGGCCGATGCTGGCGCGTCTGGCGGCGGCCGGGCTGGGCGTGGCAGCCGTGACGGGGCTGCTGCTCTTCTCGACCCGGCCGGCGGCCTATGCGGAGAACCCGGCCTTCCTGGCGAAGCTCGCCCTCGTGGGACTCGGCCTCGGCAATGTCGCGCTGCTGCGGGCCGGGCGAGGCTGGCGCGCGGCCCTGGCCGGGGCGGCGCCCTCCCCCGGGGTGCGGGCCGCGGCCGCGCTGTCGCTCGCCGCCTGGGTGGGCGCGGTGGTGGCGGGGCGCTGGATCGGGTTCCTGCAGTAGGGGGGCCGAGACGGTCAGGGCGGTCGCGCCCCCAATCCCGACCCTCCCCCGCACGGCGGGGGAGGGAGGGCAAGCGGAGCCGGCGTGCGCGCTCAGCCCTTGCGGAACAGGCGCCGCAGCATCCCCCAGAAACCCTCGCCCTTCGCCGCCACGCGGTGATGGCTGACATGCGGCCGGCGGGAGGGGGGCGGCAGCGCGCTGGCCACCGTGTGGCGGCCGGCATCGCCCGCCTCGATCAGGCGCTGTTCCAGCATCACCACCTGCGCCACCGCCTCGGGCGGCGCCTGCCTGGCGATGCCCTCGGCCGTGCTGGCCGCATCGTCCCAGGCCTCGGCCCGGCGCAGCGCATCCACCACCCGCACGGACTGCTCGAGGTCGAGCGGCGGGCCGCCGCGCCACAGCGCGACCGCATCCAGCCGCCAGCTTCGCGCGAGCTCCGGCCGGCCGAGATCGTCGGCCACCCAGGCGGCCTGCAGCGTGGCCTCGGCCGCGGCGTGCAGCGCGCCCGTCTCCTCCAGCACCAGGGCCCAGGCCAGGAAGCGCCGGCCGAGCGGGGGGATGGAGGTATCGGCCATCAGGGCGCGGAAGGGCGCGGCGCGCACAGCCTCGGCGGCCGCCGGATGGGCGCGGCTGATGTCGGGCGCGCAGTAGCCGCAATTCGGGCATTGCTGCAGCCAGCGCGCCATGGTGGAGCGCACCGGCTCGCCCGGGCGCAGGTCGAGGTCCGGCGGCTGCTCCGGCGGGGCGGGACGGAAAGGCGGTTGCCGGCTCTCGGTACCGCAGACGCCGCAGCGCAGCGTGCCGGACGGGGCGGATCGTGAGCCGGGCGAGGGGATCTCGGCCATTCCCCTCAAACTAGGCAGCTTCCGGCCCGGGGCGAAGAGGGAAGCGCGCCAAACTTGCCGCGCGCGGGCCACAAGCCTGCCGGCCGGCGGGCGGGGCGGCGCCGCGGCGCCTTGCCCGGCGACCTTGCCCAGCCACCGGGGGCATCGCTAAACCTGGGTTCCCATGCCACGCGGCGACCTCTTTCCCGACATCGCTCCCTACGAAACAGGGCTGCTCCCGCTCTCGGGCGGGCATGTCATGTATTGGGAGCAGGTGGGGAACCCGCGCGGCCAGCCCGTGCTGTTCCTGCATGGCGGGCCCGGCGCCGGGGCCGGGGCGATCCATCGGCGCTTCTTCGACCCCGGCCATTGGCGGGTGGTGATCTTCGACCAGCGCGGCGCCGGCCGCTCCCGCCCGCTCGGCGAGCTGCGGGAGAACACCACCCCGCATCTCGTTTCCGACATCGAGGTGCTGCGCCGCTTCCTCGGCATCGAGAAATGGCTGCTCTTCGGCGGCTCCTGGGGCTCGACCCTCGCGCTCGCCTATGCCCAGGCCCATCCCGAGCGCGTGGCGGGCTGCGTGCTGCGCGGCGTCTTCCTCGGCCGCCAGACGGAGGTGGAATGGTTCCTCTACGGCCTGCGGCGGGTCTTCCCCGATGCCTGGGCCGCCTTCGCCGAGCATATCCCGGCGGCGGAGCGAACCGACCTGCTCGGCGCCTATCTGCGCCGCCTCTGCGACCCCGATCCGCTGGTGCATGGCCCGGCGGCGCGGGCCTGGAGCCTCTACGAGGGCTCCTGCTCCACCCTGCTGCCGAGCCCGGAGACGGTGGCGAGCTTCGCGCAGGACCGCAGCGCGCTCGGCCTCGCGCGGATCGAGGCGCATTACTTCGCCAACGACCTCTTCCTGCCCCCCGAAGGGCTGCTGGGCGGCATGGAGCGCATCGCGCATGTCCCCGCGGAGATCGTGCAGGGCCGCTACGACATGGTCTGCCCGCCCGACACGGCCTTCGACCTGGCAGGCGCCTGGCCGCGCGCGCGGCTGACCATCGTGCCGGATGCCGGGCATTCGGCGCTGGAGCCCGGCGTGCGCACCGCGCTGGTGGCCGCGGTGGAGCGGTTCAGGCGGCGGGGATAGGCCGCACGCCTCATACTGCGCGCACAAAGGTTTCACCTTTGTGCCCCTCATACGCCGGGCGGGCCGCATCCGCGGCCCTTGGCTTCGCGCCGTGCGGCGCGGCGCGCATTCGCGCGCTCGGCCCTTCGGGCCGCAGGTCGGAACTTCCTGCGTATGCTATCAGGCAGCGACGGCGCTGGGTGGCGAGCCGGCGGCCTTCGGAATGGCGGGGGGCTGCTCCTCGCGATAGCGCACCAGCAGGCGCGTGCGGTCGCCGACGGGGTTCTCCGGCAGCGAGATGCGCGGCGCGCGCCAGGGCTCGGCGCGCTGGTCGAACATGCGGATCAGCCGCCGCCCCTCCAGCGCGCGCAGCTCCGCCACCTCATGGAAGGGCTGATCGGCGCGGCGCAGCCCCGCGATGCAGTCGCGGAACTCCACCTCACCGAAATCGGGCAGCGGGTAGAGCAGTTCCTGGTACATCACGGTCGGACGCTCCACCACCCAGACCGCGCCCATGCCCTGCACCGGCGCCGGATCGTCATGCGCCTGCTCGGCGCCGTCGCGCCGGGCGCCCCCGTCCTTCGGGCCGGAACGCCAGAGCACGCTGTCCTCGGCGCCGGTGGTCTCGTTGCGGATGCACATCACCACGCGCCGCGGATCGAGCAGCGCGAGCCAGCACACGACCTCGTCCCCCGGAGAGACGGTGAAGCCTTCGAACTTCACCTCGCCGTAGTTCTCGCCGCGCACCCACCATTGCGCCCAGGCGTAGCAGCGCACCTCGCGCCGGCCACGGTCCAGGAACACTTCCTTCGTGGTCGTGCCGATCTGCGGCATGGACCGCGCGACGGCGCGGTGGCCGTCGAGCCCGATCCACACGGAGCAGCGCCGCGAGGGGGGCGAATCCTCGGACCCCGTCACGCCGGGGGGCGCCACATGGTTCACCCGAGCATCCGGCACCCGCCAGCGGGCGGTGACCGAGGAGAAGCGAAGGCCGCCCCGGGCGGTGGTGAAGGCGCCCGACCAGTTGCTGCTGCCTTGCCAGACGGAGCCGGCGAGGTCCGTGCCGCTGTTGCTCGATCCCGCCACGTCGGACCGCCCGCGATGCTCGGCCTGCTGCTCCGCCCGCATCGTGCCGCTGGCGCCGGTGCGGCGCAGCGCGACCCAGCGCTCGACCAGGTGGCGCGCCGCGCGCGGCCCCGGCCAGGGCAGGCGCGCCCCGGCATGGAACGCGGCCTCGAAGCCGGCGGGAAGCTCGCCGAAGTGGCTGCGCGGATCGTCGCGGCATTCGGCCAGGCGCTCGGCGCGGCGGGCCAGGGCCTCGGCCGCCGCCCTGGCCGGATCCGCCGGTCGGCGGGGCGTGCGGCTCATTGTTCGGCCCACTCCTCCCGGGCGGCCTTCACCTGGGCGCGTGCCAGCGGCACGGCGACCAGCGCCTTGCGCAGCGCCTCCGCCAGTTCGCGCCCGACCTCGGTGTCGCTGCGGTAGTGCACGCCGGCGATCTCGCGGTTGCGCGCGATGCGCGCGGCGAGCGCATCGACCGCCTCCTGCGCCTTCTCCCAGGGCGACCCCTGCAGCACGGCCCGGGCGACATGCGCCATCAGGAAGGCCTGCGTCGCATGGCCGGACGGATAGGCGGCGTGCCCCGGCACCTCGATCGCCGGGCGCAGCGCGGCGCAGACCTGCGAGGGGCGGGGGCGGTCCTCCAGCATCTTGAAGTGCTGCACGGCGAGCGCCGCGACCATGGAGGCCGATGTCAGCGCGGCGAATGTCGCCGGGTGGCTCGCCGGCCTCGCGCAGAGCACGCCCATGAACTGGCTGATGAACTCGTCCGATTGCGTGACGATCTCGCCCATCGCATCGGCGCGCTCGTCCTCCGCCAGGCGGATCAGCTCGTCGATCTCGTCGTCCACCGCCTGGCGGAGCGACTTGCCGCCCTTCGGAAGCCGTTGCCGCCAGCCGAGGATGGCGAGGCCGCCTTCGCCGGCCGCGGGCTCGCCCGACCTGCGCTGGCGGTTGCGCCAGGCCTCGCCGTCGGTGAACTCCGCCAGGACGTGCCAGGCGCGCCAGCCGCCGCTCCAGCGGCGGCCGAACCGGCCCTCATGGCCGGCGCGGTATTCGCCGTCCGAGATGCGCGTCCAGGCGGCGGTGGCGGGCTCGGCGACGAAGGGCAGGTCCACGCGGTCCGCAAAGAACCAGCCGGTGCCGCCGGCATTTCCCGTATTGCCCTGATTTCCCTGATTGCCCTGATTCCCTTGGTTCCCCTGATTGCCCTGGTTCCCCTGGTTGCCTTGATTTCCCTGGTTGCCCTGGTTGCTTGCGCCGCCAGACATGAGCCGCCTCCCCCTTTTTGGTTGTTCCTGGCCTCAGGCCGGCAGGCCAGCCGCGGCGAGCCGTTCGACGAACCGGTCGCGCATCGCGCCGCGCAGCGGCGTGCGGGCCGCGAAGCCGGCGAGGCTGAAGCCCGGCTCGACCGCGAGCAGCCGCGGCACCTCCGCGCGCGCCTCCTCCACCCGTCCCTCCGCGACGAGCCCGGCGATCAGCACCCGCCAGTTCGGCGCATGCTCGGGGTTCGTCTTGGCGGCGCGGCGTGCCCAGGCGATCGCCTGGTCGTGGTTTTCGCAGGTGTAGTGGGCCTGCGCGACGATATGCTCGTGCAGGAAGGTGAAGGCGTCGGACGGGGCGAGACGCAGCGCGCGCTCGGCCCAGGCGAGCGCCTCCTCGCCCTCGCCGAGCCAGCACCGGACGGCGCCGCCCCAGCTCCAGGCGAGCGCGTTGCTCGGGCTGATCGCGACCGCCTGGTCCAGGATCCGGCGCGCCTCCTCGAAGGCGTGCTTCATGTAGCCGAGCAGGAAGCCGCGCAGCGCCAGCGCGAAGCCGTCCTGCCGGTCCCGCTCCAGCGCCTGGTCCGCGAAGCGGCCGGAGGCCTCGGCCTCGGCCGCGACATCGTCGGACCAGCCCTGGGCGATGCGCAGCGAATACCACCAGGCCGTGTAGCTGTAGGGCAGCGCGCTTTGCGGATCGGCCTGCTTCGCCAGGTCGAGCAGCAGGCGCGCGCGGTCCATCGCGGAGCGGTCCATGCGCCGCATCTCGTCCAGCGCGCGCAGGACGTAGTCATAGGCGGTGAGGCTGCTGGGCGGCTTACGCATGGCGCGCGCCAGCTCCTCGGCCTTCACCTGGGGCAGGATCAGGCCGGCGACCTGCTCCGCGATGCGGTCCTGCATCTCGAACAGGTCGGCCTCGACGCCGTCGTAGCGGTCGGTGCGCAGGATCGTGCCGCGTTCCGTCTCGCTGAGCTCGGTGGTCACGCGCAGGCGGCCGCCGGCGCGGCGCACGCCGCCATAGAGCACGTAGCGCACGCCGAGCTCGCTGCCCGCCGCGCGCGGGTCGAGCGAGGTCTGGGCGAAGGCGAGTGCCGAGCCGCGGCTGACCACGAACAGCCCGTCGAGCCCCGAAAGGACATGCACGATGCCCTCGATGATGCCGTCGGCGAAGTAGGCATCCCGCGGATCGCCGGCATTCGCACGGAAGGGCAGCACGGCGATGGAGGGGCGATCGTCCGCGCGGCGGGAGATCGGCGCCGGCGCGGGCGGCGCGGCGGGCGCCTCGGCGACCTCGCCCTGCAGCAGGTAGCCGCGGCGGGGCAGGGTCTTCAGCGTGGCGGCGCCGGCCGCGCCCATCGCCTTGCGCAGCTCCACCACGCATTGCGTGATGCTGTCGTCGGTGACGAAGAGGCCGGGCCAGACCGTGTCCAGGATCTCCGCCCGCGGCACCACGCGACCGGGATTGGCCAGCAGCAGGCGCAGCAGATCGAGCGTCTTCGGACGCAGGACGGTCTCCGTGCCACCCGGCGCCACAAGGACGCCGCGGCCCTCGTCCAGCAGGCATTCGCCGAACCGGACCTTCCGCGCGCTGCCCCTGATCTCCATACCCTGCGCCCGAGTCGAAACCACCCTGATCGTATGTCAGGGTTCCGACACTGCGCCAGGGGGCCAAGCCGCGATGCGGCAAGGCGATCACATGCCGCACCCGGGGTCGGCGCGGAGCGGGTAGCGACATGCGGCTCTCCAGCAAGCCTGCGCGGAGAGTCTAGATGCGCCGCCGCATCGAATCCCGAAGCCGATCCGAATTCCGTCCGAAAGCCGAAGCCGGGCCGCTACCCGTCGGCAAGCCTCAGCAGATCAAGCTTCAGCAACCATGCAAGCGAACGATTCATACGCCACGCACGCAAGGGTTGCAATTCGGCGCTGAGTCGGGCGGCCGTTGCCGGCCCCTGCTCCAGCACCTCCAGCGCCGCCTGGATTGAATCCATTGACGGCAGCAGGTCGCGCCGCGGCGCCGCCCCGGGCAGCCCGGCATAGGCGCGCAGCCGCACGAGCACGGCGGCGGCATCCTCGCCCGGCGGCAGCATCAGCCGCGTCTCCGGCGCGAGCCGGCGCGTCGGGTAGTGGGCGAAGAGGATCGAGGGATCGGGCCGGTGCGGCACCCGCGCCTCCCCCCGCAGCGGGGCCGCGCGCTCCGCCCGCGCCTCCCGGCGCAGCCGCGCCAGCTCCGCCCACAGCGCACGCCACTGCCCGATCACCACGGGCCAGTCGAAGCGCGCCAGCGCATCGCGCCGCGCCGCCGCGCCCATCGCCCGCCGCATGACGGGATCGGCGATCAGCGCGGCGAAGGCGGCCTCGGCGGCGGGCACGTCCACGGCGGTGAACTGCGCGACGCCGGCGATGAAGGAATCGTAGCTGTCGAAGCCGGCATCGTGGCGCTCGGCGAGGTCGGGCATCGGGCCGCCCAGCGTGGTCGGCACGCGATAGCCGGTCTCGCCGTGGCGGATCGTGTCCTTCAGCCCGTCCCAGTCGGTGCCGACCACCGGCAGGCCGGCCGCCAGCGCCTCCACCGGCGCCAGGCCGAAGCTCTCCTGCACGTTGTCGGAGAGCAGGGTGAAGATGTCCGCGGCGTTGCGCAGCGTCGTGCCGGTCTCCGGCCGCTCGACCAGGCAGATCTCGAGATGCGGCGCGACGGCCTTCGCCTGCTCGTGGAAGGCGCGGCGCTGCGTCTCGTCGGCGAACCAGCCGGACAGGATCAGCACCACCCGCGCGCCGGGCGGCGCCTTCGCGGCGGCGCGCCCGAGCGCGAGGAACATCGGCAGCGGATGCGCCTTCGCGTGGAAGGAGAGTCGCCCGTGATGCAGCACCGCCACGTCCTGCTCGCGCAGTTCAAGGCGCGCCCGCCATTCCGCCCGCGCGCGCGGGTCGGGCGCCAGCGCCGCGCAATCCACGCCGAGCGGGATCACCGGCAGCGCCGGCCCCTCGATGCGCGTGGCGCCGAGGCGGCGGGCGAGATAGCCGCCCTGCATCTCCAGCAACCGCCGCACCGCGCCGCGCACCGGCTCGGAGGTGCAGACGATCGCATCCCAGGGCTGCACCGGCGCGACCAGGCTGTCGAGGATGGAATCCATCGCGCCGGCGGAGGCGATGGTGTGGGTGACGCCGACCAGCGACCAGGCCGTGGCAGGGCCGATCCGCCGCCGGCGCCAGGCATGCTCCCCGAGGCCAGGGCCGGGCAGCATCAGGCATCCGATGCCGGCCAGGCGTTGCAGCTCGTTGTCCGGGATCGCCTCGGCCGGCGCGGCGGCGCCGAGCGTGGCGACATGGCGGCGGAAGGCCTCGGCATCTGCCTCGCCGCGGGTCAGCGCCACCATGCGCTCGAAGCCGGCATGCCGGACGAGACCGATGAGGAACCCCTCCCCCGCCGCATGGCGGCCCATCAGCCGCGGGCGCGAGGTGTCGTAGCCATCCGGCGCGTAGAGCAGCGCGGCGCTGGGGGGCGAGGGCGGCGGCGGCATGGCGGGGTGCAGGCTGCGGGGCGGGCGGGCGGGACGTCAACCGCGGCCGGGTTGCCGCAGGCCCAGGCGCGGCGTATCGCGCGGCGCATGGATGCCTCGCCCGCCGCCGGGGGCCCCCTGCCCGCCTATCGCGCCATGCTCGCCGAGGGAACGCTGCAGCCGGACGCCGCGCAGGCGCGCGCGGCGGAGATGCTGCACGACCTCTGGCGCCGCACCCGAGGCTACGACCCGCATCCGGAAGAGCCCGAGCAGGGCGGCTTCTTCGGTCGCTTCCTGCGCCGCAAGCCGGTGGCGCCGGAGGAAGCGCCGGCCGGCACGCCGATGGGGCTCTACCTCGTCGGCGAGGTCGGGCGCGGCAAGTCCATGCTGATGGACCTGTTCTTCGCGACGGCGGAGGTCGCGCGCAAGCAGCGCATCCACTTCCACGAATTCATGCAGCATCGCGTGCATGCGCGCATCCACGCCTGGAAGCGCAAGCATGGCAACACCGCCGATCCGATCCCGCCGCTGGCGGATTCGATCGCGGAGGAGGCGGCGCTGCTCTGCTTCGACGAGTTCCAGGTGCACGACATCGCCGATGCGATGATCCTGGGCCGGCTGTTCCAGGCGCTGTTCGCGCGCGGCACCGTCGTGGTCGCGACCAGCAACACCGCGCCCGACGACCTGTTCAAGGGCAGGCCCGGCCGCGACGCCTTCCTGCCCTTCATCGCGCTGATCAAGCGACGACTCGAGGTGCTGGTGCTGGATGCCGCGCGCGATTACCGGCGCGAGCGCATCCTCGACATGCCGACCTGGCACATGCCGGCCGATGCGCGCGCCGAGGCCGCGATGGACCGCGCCTTCCGTGAGCTGACGGGGCAGGACCACGGTTCGCCGATGCAGCTCACGCTGCTCGGCCGCGCGATATCGGTGCCGCAGGCGGTGGACGGCGTGGCGCGATTCGACTTCGACGCGCTCTGCGGCCAGCCGCTCGGGCCGGCGGACTACCTGGCGGTCGCAACGCATTTCCACACCCTGCTGCTGGATGGAATCCCGCGACTCGGCGCCGAGAATTTCGACAAGGCGAAGCGATTCATCACGCTGGTGGATGCGCTGTACGAGCATCGCGTGAAGCTCGTTGCGAGCGCGGCGGCCAGCCCGGATCGCATTTACGAACGTGGCGAAAATGCGGCGATGTTTGCGCGCACGGCAAGCCGCCTGCACGAGATGCAGAGCCGCGATTGGCGGGGCCGTCCGCACCTCACGTAGAATCTGAAGATCGGCCGTTGACAGGGCCACGCTGCACGGGTCTAGAGACAGGCAGTCGCGGAGTGGTCCAGGGGGGACCGGCCGCCTCGTGGTGGGCGGCAGCACCAGAAGGGGAACACCGTACGCATGCGCAGGATCCTGCTGGCGTTGATCGTTCTTGCCTGCTCGATGCCCACGGCGGATGCCGCGCGGCGCGACGAGACGAACAGGACAACAGCCGGCAGATCGGCGCAGGCGCAGAAGCCGCCGCAGCAGGCGCGGACCAGCGCGCCGCGGCAGCAGGCGGCGTCGCGTTCCAGCGCGCGCAGCGCATCACGGCAGCAGGCAACGTCGCGCCAGGCGACGACCTCGCGCAGCAGCGCGCGGCGCAGCGCGGCGCTTCGGCCGGGCGATGCGCGAAGCTCGCGCAACGGCGTGGTCGTGCGCGGCGCATCCGCGGCGGCCGTGCCGCGCAACGCGGCGCAGAGCTGCACGCGCCGCAACGGCCGCACCAGCTGCGCGCCGGCGCGCAGCAGCATCGCCGGCTGGCAGAGCGGCCTTCCGACAGCGAGCTACGCGCAGCAGGAATGCCCCGTCGGCACCTTCGCCACGCTCGCACGCGGGCATGACGACGTGGTCCGCTGCATGCCGCTCTGAGCCGGCCCGGCCAGACGCAGTCTCGGGGGCGCCTTCGGGCGCCCTTCGCGTTTCCGGCCCTTGCGGCGACGCGCGCCTCGGCGGAAGCTCCCGGAAAATCGGGAAGGGACGCCAAGGACATGCATCGCCGCACGCTGCTCGCCACCGCGACCGCCGCGCTCGCCACCGCCATCGAGGCACGGGCGCAATCCGCCGGATGGGCACCGAACCGCCCCATCCGCCTGATCATCCCCTATCCGCCGGGCGGCGGCACCGACACGCTGGCGCGGCCCTGGGCGGAGAGGATGCGCGTCCGGCTCGGCCAGCCGCTGGTGATCGAGAACCGCGGCGGTGCAGCGACCAACATCGGCATGGAGGCCGCGGCGCGCGGCACCGCGGATGGCCATACGCTGGTGATCAACGCCGACAACATCGCCTATTTCCCGATGCTCTATCGGAACATGCCCTACGACCTGTTCCGCGATTTCATCCCCATCGCCTACATGGCCGAGACTCCGCTGGTCGTTGCCATCAACCCGGAGGTACCGGCGCGCACGCTGCGCGAGTTCGTCGCGCTGGCGAAGGCGAACCCGGAGAAATACAGCTTCGCCAATCCATCCGTCGGTTCGCCGCATCACCTCGGCTTCGAGCTGCTGGCGCGGGAGGCCGACATCAAGCTGGTGCAGGCGCAGTATCGCGGCGGCGGACCGGCGATGAACGACGTGCTGGCCGGGCATGTGCATCTCGGCGTGTTCAGCCTGGGCTCGGTGACGCAGCATTTCGCCGCCGGCAAGCTGCGGCCGCTGGCGGTGCTCTCCACCCAGCGCTCCCCGGCGGCGCCGGATGTGCCGACCACGGCGGAGGAGGGCCTGCCGCGCGTGGTGAATGCGTTGCGCTTCCTGGTGCTGGCACCCGCCGCGACGCCGCCCGAGGCGATCGCGGCGCTGCATGCGGCGACGCTCGCTTCCCTGAACGACCCTGAGCTGCGCGCGCAGCTGACGCAGGCCGGCTTCACGATCACGCCAAGCACGCCCGACCAGGCCGCGGCCATGCTGCGCGAGGAGCGCGACCGCTGGGCGCCGATCCTGCCGGGCCTCAACCTCAATCTTGGGTGAGCGCGCGATGAGCAGGCTCGACATCTCGGGCGATGCCCGCCGCGTGGTCGCGGCGGTGAAGGCAGGCGGCGTCGCGATCATCCCGATGGATGTCGGCTATGCCGGCATCGGCGGCTGCCACGACGCGCTGATGCGCTTCTTCCACGCCAAGGGGCGCGGCGCACACAAGCGCAACGCGATGCTCGGCAATCTCGCGCTCCATGACGAGCTGCATCTGCTGGATGCGCGTGGGCGCGACATGGTGCGCTGCCTGGTGGAGGACCACGACCTGCCGGTGGCGGTCGTCGCCGGCTTCCGCGAGCAGCATCCGCTGCTGCGCGCGCTGGGCGACGAGGCGCTGGCAGCGAGCACCGATGGCGGCACGCTGGCGATGCTGCTGAACGCCGGCAACTTCCTGCGCGCGGTGACCGAGGAAGCCACCGCGCAGGGCCAGCCGCTGTTCGGCAGCAGCGCGAACCTCACCGGCACCGGCACGCGCTTCCGCGCGGCCGATGTGCAGCCGGAGATCCTGGCGGTCGCAGATGTGGTCGTGGATTACGGGCTGCAGAAATACAACCGCTACCGCCGGTCCTCGACGATGATCGACTTCCGCACGATGGAGGTGATCCGCATCGGCAGCTGCTACGAGGTGATCGCGGAGGCGCTGAAGCGCCACTTCGACGTGGAACTGCCGCCCGATCCGGGGCTGGAGGCGCTGCCGTCCGGCCATCTGCGGGAGGCGCAGCGGGTCTATTCGTAGGGGGCATGCGGCTTCAAGGGTCGGTCGCGCCCCCACCCCGGCCCTCCCCCGCATAGCGGGGGAGGGAGAGAGCGGCGAGCACGAACTCCACCACGTGCCGGCGGCGCTCCGCCAGCGCGTCGGCCGCCAGCAGGTCTCGTCCGAACACGGCGGACAGCGTGTAGGCGTTCGAGAAGGTGAAGTAGCAGAGCGCGCTGATCGAGACGTAGAGCTGCAGCGCGTCCATCCCCGGCCGGAAGACGCCCGCGCGCTCGCCGCGCCGCAGGATCGCGTCCAGCCCCGCGATCAGCGGCGCATAGACATCGGCCAGCACCTTCGACTTACGGATGTGCCGGCCCTTGTTGACGTTCTCGTCGCCGAGCAGCGCGACGAAGTCGCGGTTGGCGCGGAGGTGGTCGAAGGCCAGGCCGACGAAGCTGCGCAGCGCCTCGACCGGGTCGGCGTCATCCGCCTGCAGCCGCGCGTCCTGCGCGCGGGATGCGCGGTAGGCGGCTTCCAGCACGGCCAGGTGCGCATTCGCCTTCGAGCCGAAATGGTGGGTCAGGATCTGCTTGGAGACGCCGGCGCGGCGGCAGATCCGCTCGATGCTGGCGCCGTGATAGCCGGAGGCGGCGAATTCCCGATAGGCGGCGTCGAGCAGGTTGCGGCGCGTCCGCTCCGGGTCGCGGACACCGTTCGAGGGCGCGCGGCGGCGGCGCGACGAGATCAGCTTGGTGTCCATCGCCGCCCCCAATGGCGCCCCGTGGCCATCCGCGCAAGCGCATGAATCAACCGAGCGGTTGACTCGCATCCCGCGGAAATCCTAGCGTCCACTCCAAGAGGGAATGTCCGGCCCGCCCGGCGCATGGGCGGTGCCCGCCGTGCAGCATCGCGTCATGGGTGGGAGGATTCCGTCATGCGTTCCGCTCTTCTCGGCCTGGGGGTTGGCCTCGGGCTCGGCTTGTCGCTGCTGGCGCCGCCGGCCGCGGCGCAGGATGCGCAGCGCGTGCTGCGCGTCGTGCCCTCGGCCGATTTGTCGGAGCTCGACCCCACGCGCGGGCCGAACCTGGTGGCGCGCATCTACCAGCAGATGGTCTTCGACACGCTCTTCGCCTTCGACAAGGACCTGCAGCCGCAGCCGATGATGGTGGAGAGCCGCTCCGTCAGCGACGACGGGCTCACCTACCGCTTCACGCTGCGGCCGGGGCTGCGCTTCCACGACGGCAGCCCGGTGACCACGCGCGACGTGGTCGCTTCCATCGAGCGCTGGATGGGCGGCACCTCCATCGGCGGGCAGCTCAAGGCGCGGCTGGCCAGCATGCAGGTTGTCGACGAGCGGAGCTTCACCCTCACGCTCAACCAGCGCTTCGGCCTGGTGGAGTTCCTGCTCGCCGGCCCCGGCGCGCCGATCGCCGCGATCATGAAGGAGGCGGATGCAAGGCGGCCGGACAACGTGCCGATGACGCGCCCGATCGGCTCCGGCCCCTTCCGCTTCCTGGCCGACGAACGGCGGGAGGGCAACCGCGCGGTCTTCGCGCGCAACCCCGACTATGCGGTGCGCAGCGAGCCGACCAGCGGCCTCGCCGGCGCGCGCAACGTGAAGGTGGACCGCGTCGAGTGGGTGATCATGCCGGACGCGACGACGGCCGCGAATGCGCTGGCGACCGGCGAGGTGGACTTCCTCGAGGCCGTCGGCCCCGACCTTGCGGGCTTCCTGCGCCGGCGCGGCATGACGGTGCGGCGCATCGCGGCGCTGCCGACCTATGCGTTCGTGCGGCCGAACTTCCAGGTGCCGCCCTTCAACGACGTGCGCGCGCGCCAGGCGCTGGCGCTCATCATCGACCAGAACGAGATGATGCCCGCGGTCGCCGGCGGCGACGGCCGCTGGAGCGTCTGCCATTCGTTCAGCGTCTGCGGTTCGGTCTATGGCACGGAGGCGGGCAGCGAGCCGTATCGCAGGCCTGACATCGCCCGCGCGCGGCAATTGCTGCAGGAAGCAGGCTATCGCGGGGAGCCGCTGATCCTGCTCGGCACCACCACGCTCGCGCCGATCAACACCATGACGCAGGTGCTCGCGCGGCGGCTGCAGGATGCGGGCGTGACCGTGGACGTGCAGATGACGGACTTCCCGACCATGCTGCAGCGGATGCATGCTCAGGATCGCCCGATCGGCCAGGGCGGCTATCACCTGTTCACCTATTATGCGATCGGCACCAGCTGGTTCCACCCGCTGATGAACCTCTCGCTCGACCTGCGCTGCGGCGAGCGGAACTGGGCCGGCTATCCCTGCGACCAGCAGGGCGAATCGCTGCGCCAGGCCTTCTTCGCGGCCCCCGACGACGCCGCGCGCCGCGCCGCCTTCGAGGCCTTCCAGCGCCGCGCCTGGGAGTACATCCCCTACATCCCCGCCGGCCAGTTCGACGTGTTCAGCGGCTACCGCCCGAACGTCACCGGCATCCCGGACGGCGCCTTCATCGCCTACTGGAATATCGAGAAGAGGTAGAGGAGCGCGCGATGGCCAATCTCCAGATCTCCGTCGAGGCGATGAAGCAGCGCGTTGCGCTGTTCCGAGACCTCAAGCCCTCCTCGCGCCCGCTGGTGGATGCGGTGCTGCCGCAATACGAACGCCAGATCTACCAGGTGATCGGCGGCGGCGTGATCGAGGACCCGGCGATGCGCGCGCCGATCCCGGCCGACGGCTTCCACCTGTCCATCGTGCGCTGCGGGCCGGGCAAGGGCACCGGCCTGCACAACCACAAGACGGTCGAGGTCTTCATGCCGTTGACCGGCACCTGGTCCGTCATCTGGGGCGACGAGGGAGAGAGCGAGTTGCAGATCGGGCAATACGACACGATCAGCATCCCCCCCGGCGTGCTGCGCGGCTTCCGGAACGACAGCGACCATGAGGCCTTGCTGCTGGCGCTCGTCGGCGGGCAGGATCCGGGGAAGGTGGCCTGGATCCCGACGGTGCTGGAAGCCGTGGCGCAGAAGGGCTTCGGCCTGGATGAGAAGGGGCAGATCGTGGAGTTGCAGAAGCCTTGACCGAGCTCTGGCGCCTGCCCGCGACGCGGCTCGCCGCCGACATCGCGGCGAAGCGCGTCTCGCCGGTGGAGGTGATGGAGGCGGTGCTGGCGCAGGCGGAGCGCCAGCATGCGCGGCTCAACCTCTTCGTCCTGCCGCTGTTCGACGCGGCGCGGGAGGCGGCGAAGCGCGCGGAAGCCGCGGTGATGCGCGGTGAGACCCTGGCGCCGCTGCATGGCGTGCCCTTCACGGTGAAGGACAATGTCGCCATGCGCGGCCTGCCGACCGGCAACGGCACCGCCGCGATGGAAGCGCCGCCGGCGACGGAAAGCTGGGCGGTGGTGGATCGGCTGGTCGCCGCGGGCGGCATCCCCATCGGAAAGACGACGCTGCCGGAATTCGCGCACAAGGTGCTGACCGACAGCATCGCCTGCGGCGTCACCCGCAACCCCTGGCACCTGGAGCGCACGCCGGGCGGCTCCTCCGGCGGCGCCAGCGCGGCGCTGGCGGCGGGCGTCGCGCCGCTGGCCATCGGCACCGATGGCGGCGGCTCCATCCGCTGCCCCGCAAGCTGCACCGGCGTGGTCGGGCTGAAGGCGACACTCGGAAAAATCCCGAACGAAAGCTTCCCGGATCCGTTCGGCAACTACGCCTATGTCGGGCCGATGGCGCGCACCGTCGCCGATTGCGCGTTGATGTTCGACATCATGCAGGGGCCGCAGCCGCGCGATCCCTGGTCGCTGCTCGCCCCGCCCATGCCGCCCGTGCCCGCCGTGCAGGGCCTGCGCATCGGCTGGATGGAGCACGTGGGGAAACATCGCACGCATCCCGAGGTGCTGGCGGCGATGCAGCGAGCCCGCGCCGCGCTGGAACAGGCCGGCGCCGTCACCGAGGATCTGCGCGCCCCCTGCTTTGACGACGCCTTCGAGACCTACATCGTCGTCGCCACCACCGCTCATGCCGCCCGCCTCGGCCCGCTGGAGGAGAAGCAGGGCGCGCGCATGACGGAGTCCATGCGGGAGAGCATCGGCATCGGCCGGGGCTTCTCGGGCGCCGACCTGGTGCGGGCGATGGACCGGCGCGGGGCGCTGCACCGGGCGGTGCAGGCGCTGTTCGACCGATTCGACCTGATCGCGACGCCGACCATGCTGGCGCCGCCCGTGGCGCTCGACGCCGGCGGGTCGGTCGCCAGCAGTTTCTATGCGGAATGGGCCGCACCGCTCTATCCGCTGAACCTCACGGGCAATCCCGGCGCGTCGGTGCCCATCGGCTTCGGAGCCGAGGGCACGCCGATCGGCCTGCAGCTGATCGGCCCCTGGCACGGGGAGGCGCCGATCCTGGCCGCCGCGGCGGCGCTGGAGCAGGCGCTGGACTGGCCGGCGCGATGGCCCGATCTCTAGGGGCATGACCGGTCCCGTCCTGGACACGCCCCGCCTGCTGCTGCGCCCGCCCCGCCTCGAGGATCTGGAGGGCTGGACCGCGCTGGCCTCCGATCCCGAATCGGCGCGCTTCATCGGCGGCGTGCAGCCGCCCTTCGGCGCCTGGCGCAGCCTCTCGGCCATGGCCGGATCCTGGAGCCTGCAGGGCTTCGGGATGTTCTCCGTCATCGAAAAGGCGACCGGCGCGTGGATCGGCCGGATCGGGCCCTGGCACCCGGTGGGCTGGCCGGGGCCGGAGATCGGCTGGGGCATCCTGCGCAGCACCTGGGGCAAGGGCCTGGCGCTGGAGGCGGCGACGGCCAGCATGGACTGGGCCTTCGGCACCTTGGGCTGGGACCGGGCGGTCCATCTGATCCACCCGGACAACGCCCCCTCCCGCGCGCTGGCCGGGCGGCTCGGGTCGCGGCTGCTCGGGCCGGCCAGCCTGCCCCCGCCCTTCGCGGAGGAGCCGGCGGAGCTCTGGGGCCAGACGGCGACGGAATGGCGGGTGCGGCGGGCCCCGGGCTGACCCCCTCCCTGCCCCGCCTTGCCCATGTTGCACCGCGGGAGTAGGAACCCGCGGGGCGGTCATCGCCCTTGAAAAACGACATGCCCGGGACCACCCGCACCGGCGGCCGGGCCAGGTTTGAGGACCGCGCATGGCCCGCAAGAAGATCGCCCTCGTCGGCGCCGGCAACATCGGCGGCACGCTCGCCCATCTGATCGGCCTGAAGGAGCTCGGCGACGTCGTGCTGTTCGACGTCTTCCCGGGCGTCGCCGCGGGCAAGGCGCTCGACATCATGCAGTCCGGCCCGGTGGACGGCTTCGACAGCCACATGGTGGGCGCGGGCGACTACGCCGCCATCGAAGGCGCCGACGTGGTGATCGTCACCGCCGGCTTCCCCCGCATGCCCGGCATGACGCGCGACGACCTGCTGACCAAGAATGCCGGCGTCATCACCCAGGTTGCCGAGGGCATCGCGAAGTATGCCCCGAACGCCTTCGTCATCTGCATCACCAACCCGCTCGACGTGATGGTGTGGGTGCTGCAGCAGAAGTCGGGCCTGCCCGCGAACAAGGTGGTCGGCATGGCCGGCGTGCTGGACAGCGCGCGCTTCCGCCTGTTCCTGGCGCAGGAGTTCAACGTCTCGGTCGAGGACGTGACGGCCTTCGTGCTGGGCGGCCATGGCGACACGATGGTGCCGCTGACCCGCTACTCCACCGTCGCCGGCGTGCCGGTGCCGGACCTGGTGAAGATGGGCTGGACCACGCAGGAGAAGATCGACGCGATCGTGAACCGCACCGCCAATGGCGGCGGCGAGATCGTGAAGCTGCTGGAAAAGGGCAGCGCGTTCTACGCCCCGGCGGCGAGCGCGATCGCGATGGCGGAGAGCTACCTGCTCGACAAGAAGCGCGTGCTGCCCTGCGCGGTGCTGCTCAACGGCGAATACGGCCAGAAGGACTTCTATGTCGGCGTGCCGGTGGTGATCGGCGCGAACGGCGTGGAGCGCGTGCTGGAAGTGCAGTTCACGCCGGAAGAAAAGGCCGCCTTCGACAAGTCCTGCGACGCCGTGAAGAAGCTGATCGAAGATTTTCGGAAGCTCGGCGTCTGACTGCTCCGGTCGGGGGAGCGGTCCCCCGGCCGCTTCCACCTGACCGGAGACCGGCATGAACATCCATGAATACCAGGCCAAGGAGCTGCTGCGCCGCTACGGCGTCGCCGTGCTCGACGGCCATGTCGCCTGGACGGCGGACGAGGCGGTGGCGGGCGCAAAGAAGCTGCCCGGCCCCGTCTATGTGGTGAAGTCGCAGATCCACGCCGGCGGCCGCGGCGCCGGGCGCTTCGCGAACGACCCGAACGGCAAGGGCGGCGTCCGCGTCGTCAAGTCGCTCGACGACGTGAAGGCGGCGGCCGAGGCGATGATCGGCAAGACGCTGGTCACCAAGCAGACCGGCCCGCAGGGCAAGGTCGTCTCCCGCGTCTATGTCGAGGATGGCTGCGACATCAAGCGCGAGCTCTATCTCGGCCTGCTGGTGGACCGCGACACATCCCGCGTGGTGATCATGGCCTCGACCGAAGGCGGCATGGAGATCGAGGAGGTGGCGGCAAACCACCCCGAGAAGATCCTGAAGGTGCATGTGGACCCCGCCTCCGGCATCTCGGGCTTCCATGCGCGCAAGCTCGCCTACGGGCTCGGGCTCGAGGGCAAGCAGGTCGCCAGCTTCCAGAAGTTCGTCACCGCGCTCTACGGCGCCTTCCACGAGCTCGACTGCGCGATCGTGGAGATCAACCCGCTGGTGGTCACCGGCGCGGGCGAGATCGTGGCGCTGGACGCCAAGGTCTCCTTCGACGACAGCGCGCTGTTCCGCCACAAGGACCTCGAGGCGCTGCGCGACGACAGCGAGATGGACCCGAAGGAGCTCGACGCGGTCCAGAACGACCTGAACTACGTCGCGCTGGATGGCGAGATCGGCTGCATGGTGAACGGCGCCGGCCTGGCGATGGCCACGATGGACATCATCAAGCTCTACGGCTCCTCGCCGGCGAACTTCCTCGACGTTGGCGGCACGGCGAACGCCGCGCGCGTGACGGAGGCGTTCCGCATCATCACCTCGGACGCCAACGTGAAGGCGATCCTGGTGAACATCTTCGGCGGCATCGCCAAGTGCGACATGATCGCGACCGGCATCGTGGAGGCGAGCAAGAACCTCTCGCTGAAGGTGCCGCTGGTGGTTCGCCTTGAAGGCACGAATGTCGAGCTCGGCAAGAAGATCCTGGCCGAGAGCGGGCTCGCGATCATCGCGGCCGACAACCTGGCCGACGCCGCCCAGAAGGTCGTCGCCGCCGTGAAGAAGGGGGCCTGAGCCATGGCCGTCCTCGTCGACAAGAATACGCGGGTGATGACCCAGGGCTTCACCGGCGCCCAGGGCACTTTCCACGCCTCCCAGGGCATCGCCTATGGCAGCACCTATGTCGGCGGCACGACGCCCGGCAAGGGCGGCACGATGCACCCCGAGCTGAACCTGCCGGTGTTCAACACGGTGGCCGAATGCGTCGCCGCCACGCAGGCGAACGCCTCCGTCATCTACGTGCCCGCGCCCTTCGCCGCGGATGCGATCCTGGAGGCGATCGACGCCGAGGTGCCGCTGATCATCTGCATCACCGAAGGCATCCCGGTGCTGGACATGGTGAAGGTGAAGCGCGCGCTCTCCGGCTCGAAGTCGCTGCTGGTCGGGCCGAACTGCCCGGGCGTCATCACGCCGGATGCCTGCAAGATCGGAATCATGCCGGGCCACATCCATCGTCGCGGCTCGGTCGGCATCGTCTCCCGCTCCGGCACGCTGACCTATGAGGCGGTGGCGCAGACCACCGCGGCCGGCCTCGGCCAGTCCAGCTGCGTCGGCATCGGCGGCGACCCGGTGAAGGGGCTCGACTTCATCGACGTGCTCGAGATGTTCCTGAAGGACGACGAGACGCAGTCCATCATCATGATCGGCGAGATCGGCGGCGAGGCCGAGGTGCGCGGGGCGGAATTCCTCCGCAAGGAGAACTTCGGGCCGGGCAAGCCGAACAAGCCGGTGGTCGGCTTCATCGCCGGCGCCACGGCCCCGCCTGGCCGCCGCATGGGCCATGCCGGCGCGGTGATCTCGGGCGGCAAGGACACGGCGGCGGCGAAGATGGAGGCCATGGCCTCGGCCGGCATCCGGGTGGCGGACAGCCCGGCGGCGCTGGGCTCGACCATGGTGAAGGCGCTGGGCCGTTAAGGGTCCGGAAGGGCTTGGGGCGGAGGCTCCGGGCCCGCGGGGGACGGATCTGCCGCAAAGCCGCCCTTCGGACTATGTAGGCAGCGGGCCGCCGCCCCACGGGGCGGCGGTCGCGTATCCGGGGCGGAACCCGGAACGAAGAGGTTGAGGATCCGGCGGCAGCCAGGCAGGCCCCCGCCGAGGAGGACATGATGGCCGGAGTGGACATCCTTGCGAGCGCGATGTCGGGGGCGAATGCCGCCTTCCTCGCGGATCTCTACGCCCGCTGGGTGGAGAAGCCGGACAGCGTCGATCCCTCCTTCGCCGAGCTCTTCGCCGCGCTGAACGACGAAGCCCGCGCGGTGCTGGAGGATGCCTCCGGCGCGTCCTGGGCGCCGCGCACCCGCGGCAAGTTCGGCCCCGACCCCGAGCCGCCGCCGGCGCCCCGGAAAGACGGGAAGGGCGCGCCCGCCGCCGCCCCTACCGGCGCGGCCACGCCCACCGTGGACAAGGCCGCCGCGCAGCGCGCGGTGCTGGATTCGATCCGCGCGCTGATGCTGATCCGCAGCTACCGCGTGCGCGGCCATCTGGAAGCGCAGCTCGATCCGCTCGGCCTTCAGAAGCCGGCCCCGCACCAGGAGCTGACGCCGGCCACCTACGGCTTCACCGACGCCGACATGGACCGGCCGATCTTCCTCGATTTCGTGCTGGGCAAGGAATACGCGACGCTGCGGGAGATCCTGGCGATCTGCCGCGCCTCCTATTGCGGCTCGATCGGCGTCGAGTTCATGCACATCCAGGACCCCGACCAGAAATCCTGGATCCAGCGCCGGATCGAGGGGGCGCCCTGGCTCACCGCCTTCGGCAAGGCCGAGAAGACGAAGATCCTGCAGGAGTTGACCGAGGCGGAGGGCTTCGAGGCCTTCTGCGCAAAGAAATACGCCACCACCAAGCGCTTCGGCCTGGAAGGCGGCGAGAGCACCATCCCCGCCATCGAGACGGTGATCGAGACCGCGGCCTCGCTCGGCGTGAACGAGGTCACCATCGGCATGGCGCATCGCGGGCGCCTCAACGTGCTGGTGAATGTGGTCAAAAAGCCCTACTCGGCGGTCTTCTCGGAGTTCAAGGGCGTCTCCGCACACCCCGAGGACGTGCAGGGCTCGGGCGACGTAAAGTACCATCTCGGCACCTCGACCGACATCGAGATCGCCGGGCGCATGGTGCATCTCTCGCTGCAGCCGAACCCCTCGCATCTGGAAGCGGTGGACCCGGTGGTGGTGGGCAAGGTGCGCGCGCGCCAGGACATGGCGGGCGACACCAAGACCCGCCGTTCCGTCATGGGCATCACCCTGCATGGCGACGCCGCCTTCGCCGGCCAGGGCGTGGTGTATGAGACGCTGGCGATGAGCCAGCTCATCGGCTACCGCACCGGCGGCACCATCCACATCGTCACCAACAACCAGATCGGCTTCACCACCGTCGCGGCGCATGCCTATTCGGGCCTCTACTGCACCGACGTGGCAAAGAGCATCCAGGTGCCGATCCTGCACGTGAACGGCGACGACCCGGAAGCGGTGGTGTTCTGCGCGCGGATGGCCGCCGAGTTCCGCATGCAGTTCGGCGCGGACATCGTGCTCGACATCGTCTGCTATCGCCGCCACGGCCACAACGAGACGGACGAGCCGGCCTTCACCCAGCCGATCATGTACGGCCGCATCAAGGAGATGCGCACCACGCGCGCCCTCTACGCCGAGAGGCTGGCGCGCGAAGGCTCGCTCTCGGCCGACGAAGCGAAGGCGATGTACGACGCATTCAACGCCACGCTGGAGGAGGCTTTCCAGGCGGCGCAGAGTTTCCGGCCGAACAAGGCGGATTGGCTGGAAGGCCACTGGTCCGGCCTCAAGGCGGTGGCCGTCGGGGAGGAGGTCGAGAAGCTGCATGAGACGGCGGTCGGCCTCGATGCACTGCGCGAGGTCGGCGCGGCGCTGACCCGTGTGCCAGCGGAGTTCAACGTCAATCCGAAGATCGCGCGCCAGCTTGAAGCGAAGAAGCAGGCGATCGAAACGGGCGAAGGCCTCGACTGGGCGACAGGCGAGGCGCTGGCCTTCGGCACGCTGCTGCTGGAAGGCCATCGCGTGCGCCTCTCGGGCGAGGACGTGCAGCGCGGCACCTTCAGCCATCGCCACGCCTACCTGATCGACCAGAAGACGCAGGCGGAATACGTCCCGCTGAACAACATCCGCGCCGGCCAGCCGCGCTTCGAGGCGTTCAACTCCCTGCTGTCGGAGTTCGGCGTGCTCGGCTTCGAATACGGCTACAGCCTGGCCGATCCGCGCACCCTCGTGCTGTGGGAAGCGCAGTTCGGCGACTTCGCCAACGGCGCGCAGGTGATCATCGACCAGTTCATCGCCAGCGCGGAGACGAAGTGGCTGCGCATGTCCGGCCTGGTGATGCTGCTGCCGCATGGCTACGAGGGCCAGGGGCCGGAGCATTCCTCGGCGCGCCTCGAGCGCTACCTGCAGCTCTGCGCGGAGCGCAACATGCGCGTCGGCAACCTGACCACGCCGGCCAACTACTTCCACGCGCTGCGCCGCCAGCTCAAGGCGAACTACCGCAAGCCGCTGGTGCTGATGACGCCGAAGTCGCTGCTGCGCCACAAGCTGGCCGTCTCCTCGCTGGCGGATTTCGCGCCGGGCAGCGGCTTCCAGTACGTGATCCCGGAGATCGACGCGATCGCCCCGGATGCCGAGGTGAAGCGCGTCGTGCTCTGCACCGGCAAGGTCTACTACGACCTGCTGCAGGAGCGCCGCGAGAAGGGCGTGAAGGACGTCGCCATCGTGCGGCTGGAGCAGCTCTATCCCTTCCCGCAGATGAGCCTGGGCAAGGCGCTTGCGCCCTATGTGAACGCCGAGGTCGTCTGGTGCCAGGAGGAGCCCGAGAACATGGGCGCCTGGAGCTTCGTGGACCGCCGCATCGAGAAGGTGCTCGGCGGGCTGGAGCACAAGGCGCGGCGCCCGCGCTACATCGGTCGTGAGGAAGCCGCGAGCCCGGCCACCGGCCTCGCGCGGATCCATCAGCAGCAGCAAGAGATGTTGGTGCGCCAGGCCCTTCGGTTGGCCTGAGCACGCGAGAGGCAGAGCAAGATGACGGAGATCGTGGTTCCCCCCCTGGGGGAGAGCGTTTCGAGCGCAACCGTGGCGCGCTGGCTGAAGAAGGCCGGAGAGGCGGTCGCGGCCGATGAGCCGCTGGTGGAGCTCGAGACGGACAAGGTGACCGTCGAGGTCAACGCCCCCGCCGCCGGCGTGATCGAGGCGATCGCCGCGAATGAGGGCGCGGAAGTCGCCGCCGGCGCGGTGCTCGGAACCATCACGGCCGGCGCCGCTGCGGCGCGCCCCGCCTCCACCGGCACGCCGACCGCGCCGACGCCCGCCCCCGCTGCGGCCGCCGCGCCGCATGTCGAGGCGCCGCGCACGCCGACCGGCCCGGTCTCGCGGCCCGGCGAGCCTTCCGCGGCGCTGCCGAACGGCCCCGCGGCGACCAAGCTGATGGCCGATGCCGGCATCGGCGCCGGTCAGATCGCGGGCACGGGCAAGGACGGGCGCATCACCAAGGGCGACGTGCTGGATTTCCTGAGCCGCCCCGCCGCCGCGCCCGCCGCGGCCGCAGCCCCCGCGCCGAAGGCTGCGCGCGCGCTGGAGACGGGCGAGGAGCGCGTGAAGATGACGCGCCTGCGCCAGACCATCGCGCGTCGCCTCAAGGAAGCGCAGAACACCGCCGCGATGCTCACCACCTTCAACGAGGTGGACATGGGCGCGGTGATGGCGCTCAGGAACGAGTACAAGGACGTCTTCGAGAAGCGCCACGGCGTGAAGCTCGGCTTCATGAGCTTCTTCGTGAAGGCCTGCGTCGCCGCGCTGAAGGAATTCCCCGCGGTGAACGCGGAGATCGAGGGCGACGAGATCATCTACAAGCACTTCGTCCACATGGGCATCGCCGTCGGCGGGCCGAGCGGGCTGGTGGTGCCGGTGCTGCGGAACGCCGACCAGCTCGGCTTCGCGCAGATCGAGAAGTCCATCGGCGATTTCGGCCGCCGCGCCCGCGACGGCGCGCTGAAGCTGGATGAGCTGACCGGCGGCAGCTTCACCATCACCAATGGCGGCATCTACGGGTCGCTGATGTCCACGCCGATCCTGAACCCGCCGCAGTCCGGCATCCTGGGCATGCACAAGATCCAGGAGCGGCCGATGGCCGTCGGCGGCAAGGTCGAGATCCGCCCGATGATGTACATCGCGCTCAGCTACGACCACCGCATCGTGGACGGGAAGGAAGCCGTCAGCTTCCTGGTCCGCGTGAAGGAAGCCATCGAGGATCCCCGCCGTCTCATGCTGGACGTGTGATCCCGCCGGACGATTCGGACGCCGAGGGGCGGGCTCCCGGAAGGGAGCCCGCCCTTGTCGTCTTCGCCCTCGTCGTTCAGGCCGCCACCTTCTCCTTCAGCGGCACCAGGATCGCCGTCAGCCATTCGGCCGGCGGCAGGGTGCGGCAGTCGTTCAGGTAGTCCTCCCGCACCGGCTGATCGGCCGGTTCCTCCCCGCTGCCGGGCAGCCAGTCGCGGTAGATCCAGGAATAGGCGCCCTCCAGCTCGGCATAGGGGCCCTGGAAGACCAGCACGGCGCAGCGGCTCGGCGGCAGGTCCAGGATGCGCACGCCCTCCCCGCCCTCCACGCCGGCCGGCACGGTCAGGCAGGCGTCGGAGCGCAGGTCCTTCTCCGCCACCGTGGTCGGGTCGTCGTGATAGAGTCCGAGGAAGCGCGTCTCCGGCCCGATCAGCCGGCGCGAAGCGGCCCAGGCCATCAGCCGGTCGAAGCTGCCGCCGATGCCGGTATAGGCGCCCCGATGGGCCAGCGCCGCCAGGCGCAGCGCGGGTTCGTCGCGGATCGTGATCTCGTGCATGGCGGTCTCCTCTCGATGCGGGGCGGGCGGACGCGGCAGGCCGATGCCGCCGCGGTCACGATAGGCCGCCGGCGGGATGCCGTAGGCGGCGCGGAAGGCGCGGGTGAAGGCCGCGGCGCTGCCATAGCCGCTGGCCTTCGCGACGGCGGCTATGGGCTCGCCGCCGCGCACCAAAAGGGCGGCGGCGCGGGACAGGCGCTCCCGCGCCTGGGTCTCGGCGGGGGTCTCGCCGGTCAACTCGCGGTAGATCCGGTGGAAGTGGAAGGGGCTGAAGGCGGCGGCGGCGGCCAACTCCTCGAGCGTCGGGCTGCGCGCCGGGTCGGCGGCGATCAGCGCCATGGCGCGGGCGATGCGCCGCCCATAGTCGAGCCGGGTGGAGGCCTTGGCCGGGCCGGGAAGGTCGTGGGGCATGGCCGCCTTATGCCGCAGGCCCGGTTGATCCGGGTTGCGGAAGTGGCGGGCGGGTGCGGCTTGTGCCCGGCGCGCCGCTGCGTATGGTCCGGCCCGGCAAGGACAGGACGGCATACCCCATGGCTGAAAGCTTCGACGTCATCGTCATCGGCGCCGGACCCGGCGGCTATGTCTGCGCGATTCGCGCGGCGCAGCTCGGGATGAAGGTGGCCTGCGTCGAGAAGCGCGGGACGCTGGGCGGCACCTGCCTGAATGTCGGCTGCATCCCGTCGAAGGCGCTGCTGCAATCCTCCGAGCATTTCGAGGAGGCGAAGCACAAGCTGGCGGAGCATGGCGTGAATATCGGCGCCGTCTCGCTCGACCTGAAGAAGATGCTGGCCCGCAAGGGCGAGGTCGTCTCCTCCAACGTCAAGGGCATCGAGTTCCTGTTCAAGAAGAACAAGGTGACCTGGCTGAAGGGCGAGGGCCGGATTGCCGCCCCGGGCAAGGTCGAGGTGAACGGCACGACCTACGAGGCAAAAAACATCGTCATCGCCACGGGCAGCGAGAGCATCCCCCTGCCTGGCATCACGGTGGACGAGAAGCGCGTCGTCACCTCGACGGGCGGGCTCGAGCTCGAACAGGTGCCGGGCCACCTGGTGGTGATCGGCGGCGGCTATATCGGCCTCGAGCTCGGCAGCGTCTGGCGCCGCCTCGGGTCCGAGGTGACGGTGGTGGAGTTCCTCGACCGCCTGGTGCCCAGCATGGACAACGAGGTCGGCAAGGCCTTCGAGCGCATCCTGGGCAAGCAGGGGATGAAGTTCCGCCTCAAGACCAAGGTCACCGGCGCGAAGCAGGACGAGACGGGCGTCACGCTGACGCTGGAACCCGCCGCGGGCGGCAAGGCCGAGGAGCTGCGCGCCGACGTGGTGCTGCTCGCGATCGGCCGCCGCCCCTACACCGAGGGGCTGGGGCTGAAGCAGGTCGGCGTCGCGCTGGACGAGCGCGGGCGCGTGGTGACAGACGCGCATTTCGCCACCAGCGTCCCGGGCATCTTCGCCATCGGCGACGCCATCATCGGCCCGATGCTCGCCCACAAGGCCGAGGAAGAGGGCGTCGCGCTGGCCGAGATGCTGGCCGGCCAGCATGGGCATGTGAACTACGGCGCGATCCCTGGCGTGGTCTATACGTGGCCGGAAGTGGCCTCGATCGGCGAGACCGAGGAGCAGCTGAAGGCCCGCGGGCAGGCCTACAAAGTGGGCAAGTTTCCCTTCACGGCAAATGGCCGCGCCCGCGCGATGGGCGACACGGACGGCTTCGTGAAGATCCTGGCGGACAAGGCGACGGACCGCGTGCTCGGCACGCACATCATCGGGCCCGATGCCGGCACGCTGATCGCCGAGATCGCGATCGCCATGGAATTTGGCGCGAGCGCGGAGGACGTGGCCCGCACCTGCCACGCCCATCCTTCGTTGAACGAGGCCGTGAAGGAAGCCGCCCTGGCCGTGGACGGACGCCCGCTTCACATCTGACCGGGACAGGCCACGACGAGGCGGCGCGTGCCGATCGCGCCGCCCACCGCCGCCGCGGCCGCCCCCAGGATCATCGCCGCGAAGACCCAGTAGGCGCCGGTCGCGGCGGCGTTCGTCGCGGCCTCGGCTGCGCTGCGCGCCTGGCGCTCCACCTCGGTCGCCAGTTCGCGGGCGCGGGATTCCAGCTCGGCGATGCGCGCCTGGGCCTGCTGTTCGGGAATACCGAACTCGGCGGCCAGCAGCGCGGGCAGCCGGTCCTGGCCGGCCCCGTCACCCTCTTCCCGCACGCGCTCGGCGATCAGCCGCGCGATCTCCGCCTGGCGCTGGTCGCTGCTCATCTCCTCGGGCGCGCCCTCGCTGCGCAGCATGCGCTCGAGCCGCGCTGTCAGGCCCTCCGGATCCAGCGCGTCGGCCGCCTGCGGCGCAATGGCCTGCGCCGCCTGGCCCAGCCCCTGCGCCGTGCCGCCGATCAGCGCGGAGGCGCCGCGGGCGGCGGTGCCAGCCGTGCCGGCGACGATGTTCCCGACCAGCAGGAAGGAGAGCAGGAAGGCCACCGCCCAGACGGCGAAGCCATGCAGCGCGCCGTCCATCCGGTCCGCCGTGCCGGAGAGCCGCGCCGCGACCCAGCCGCCGCCCAGCAGCGCGACAAGATTGGCCAGCAGCAGCCAGCCGCCGGCGATCAGCGCGAAGGTCTCCGCGGCCGGGGACTCGCCGGGCGTCGCGGGATCGAGCGTGGTGGCGCCGATCGCAAGCCCCAGCATGTTGAGCATGGCGCCGAGCCCCACCGCGGCGACACCGCCGGCGAAGACGGCGCCCCAGGAGACGCGAGGCGCGAGGGATGGCGCTCCCTCGGGGCGTGCGACGGCGACGACGCCGTCATGGTCGGCGGTCGCGACACGGGCCTGCATGGAAGACTCCTTCCCCTCCGGAAACACCCGGCCAACGCCAGCACCGGGGCAAGGGTTTGTGATCGCCCACCGCAACAAACGATGTTGCGACCCGCCAAGCCGCCGCGCGAAGCTGCTGCAACCCTGGTGTGGAGACTGCGCCATGTCGCGCTCCGGCCCCCTGTTGCTCGCGGCGGCGATCCTGATGGGCCCTGTCGCGACGAGCGCCTCGCCGGTGCCCTTCGTGCCGCTGCCCTATGACATGCCGAACGGCGACGGCGTGGCCAGCGGCGGAACGTTCAACTACTGGGACGCCCTGTACAACGGCGCCGGCAACACGATGCAGGACGGTGCGCCCCTGTCCGGCGGCTGGGGGAAGCTGACCGACGGCGTGGCGGCTACGACGCCCTGGTTCGCGGATGCCGATCTCGGCGGAACCGGGCTCTATGTCGGGTGGCGGCGGGGTTTCACGACTGACCCCACCCTGACCTTCCTGTTCCCCGTGCCTGTCTGCCTCTGCGTGCGGCTCACCATCGACAGCGTGACGATCTGGCTCGACAACACGGGCGTCGGCGGCGTCGGCGCGCCGCTGGCGATCCTGCTGGACGGCTTGCCGCTGCCTTTTGCGCCGCCCGCGCCCGGCACGGTGGGGCCGGTGGCCTTCGGCGGCCTCGGCCTGCGCGGGCCGTTCCACGACCTGCAGTTCGTGCAGGATCCGGCACTGCCCTGGACGATGGTCAGCGAGATCCAGTGGACCGGCTTCCTCACCTACATCCCCGCGCCCGGGGCGGTGCTGCTGTTCGGCCCGGCACTGGCGTTTCTCGGCGCGTTCCGGCGGCGCGCGGGCTGAGGCGACGCGATGGGCGCGGAGTCGCAAAGACCGCGTCCCTGAATCGGCGCGCGCGCCACGCTTAGGGCGTTCGACCGCGGAGACGCCGGGGGTTTCCACGCCGCAAACGCGATAAATTCCGGCCACCGGGTTGCGGCGCGCGCAGTTCGGGTGCATCCCCGACCAGTCCCGCCACGCTCTTCGTGGAAGTCCGCCCGACGCGATGCAGGTCTATCTGCCGATCGCCGAGATGTCGGTGGATGCCCTGCTCCTGCTCGGCATCGGCTTCGGCGTGGGCTGGCTCTCGGGCCTGTTCGGCGTGGGCGGCGGCTTCCTGCTGACGCCGCTGCTGATCCTGATCGGCATCCCCTCAGCGGTCGCCGTCGGCTCCGGCGCGAACCAGACGCTCGGCGCCTCCGTCTCCGGCCTCATGGCGCAGTGGCGGCGCGGCAATGTGGATCTGCGCATGGGGGTGGTGCTGCTGATCGGCGGCTTCATCGGCTCCGCGGCCGGCGTGCAGCTTTTCGCCTGGCTCCGGCGCGCGGGCCAGGTCGATCTTGCGGTGGCGATCTTCTACGTCGTGGTGCTCGGTACGGTCGGCGCGCTGATGGTGCGCGAGAGCGTCGGCGCGATCCTCCGGCGGAACAAGGCGCGGCCGGCGCGGCTGCACGAGCATCTCTGGATCCACGGCCTGCCGTTCAAGATGCGGTTCCGCAAGTCGCGCCTCTACATCTCCGTCATCCCGCCGCTGCTGATCGGCGTCGCCATCGGCGTGCTCTCGGCGGTGATGGGCGTCGGCGGCGGCTTCATGCTGGTGCCGGCGATGATCTACCTGCTGGGCATGCCGACCTCGGTGGTGATCGGCACCTCGCTGTTCCAGGTGGTCTTCGTCACCGCCAACGTCACCTTCCTGCAGGCCGTGCAGGTGGGCAGCGTGGACATCGTGCTGACGCTGCTGCTGCTGGCCGGCGGCGTGGTCGGTGCGCAGTTCGGCGCGCAGATGGGCACCAGGCTGCGCGGCGAGGAGACGCGCGCGCTGCTCGGCGCGCTGGTGCTGGCCGTCGCGGGCGCCCTCCTGTGGGACCTGCTGAGCGTGCCGGGGCAGCTCTTCGTGATCGGGCCCGCACCGTGAGCGCGCGGGCGGCGCTGCTGCTGCTTGCCGCGCTGCTGCTGGCCGCGCCCGCCGCCCTGGCGCAACCGGGCGCGACGCCCTCCCTCTCCGCCGAGCTCTCCACCCGCCGGATCGAGGTCAGCACCGCCTTCACCGGCGGCGAGATCCTGGTGTTCGGCGCGACCGACCGCCTGATCGGCGGCGCGGGCGACGAGATCGTGGTGCTGGCCACCGGGCCGCGGACCTCGCTCGTCGTGCGCCAGAAGATCGAGGTGCTCGGCTTCTGGATCAACGGGCCCTCGGCCCGGTTCAACGGCATCCCCTCCTACTGGGCGCTGGCCTCGACGCGGCCGGTGGAGCTGATGTTCGCCCCCCTCGCGCGCAGCGAGCTGCGGCTCGGCCTCGACCTGCTGCCGCTGCCGCAGATCGGCGACCCGGGGCCGCAGTTCCGCCGCGCCCTGCGCGAGCTGAAGCAGCGCCAGGGGCTGTGGGTGGACCAGCTGCGGCCGATCGAGGTTTCGGGCGGCCGGCTGTTCCACGCGCGGCTGCCCGTGCCCTCCACTGTCGCCACGGGCACCTATCGCGTGGAGGTGATGCTGGTGCGGGACGGCCGGGTGGTGGCGCGGCAGGACCTCGCGCTCGATGTGGAGCGCGTCGGCTCGGCCGCCCGTATCGCCGATGTCGCGCAGGGCCTGCCCGTGCTGTATGCCCTGGCATGCATCCTGCTCGCGGCCTTCGCGGGCTGGCTTGGCAGCGTGCTGTTCCGGAGGGGCTGATGAGCGAGACCGAGGCGGCGGCACAGGCGCGGCGGGACCGCGTCTTCCTCGTGGTGGTGGATGACAGCCCGGAGCGCCGGGTCGCCCTGCGCTATGCCTGCCTGCGTGCGCGCAAGAGCGGCGGGCGCGTTGCGCTGCTGCGCGTGATCGAGCCGGCGGGCCAGGTGGAATGGGCCGGCGTCGGCGCGATGCTGGCCGAGGAGCGCCGGCAGGAAGCCGAGAAGCTGCTCTCGGGCCTCGCCGCCGAGGTGAACGAGCTGACCGGCGGCATCCCGATCCTGCTGATCCGGGAAGGCGATGCGCGCGACGAGCTCCTCGCCCTGCTCGAGGAGGATCCGCGCATCTCCATCCTGGTGCTGGCCGCGGCCGCCGGCGGCTCCGGACCCGGTCCCCTGATCTCGGCCCTGGCCGGGCGCTACGCCGCCAAGCTCAGCGTGCCGATGACCATCGTGCCCGGCGCCATCACGGACGCGGAGCTGGACCGGCTGACCTGACCCGCCTCGGACGCGGGCCGGCGGGCGTTGCGGGGATTGCCAAAAAGGACCACATGGGTCTGGTATCGCAGCATCAGAACGCGGATCACGAAGCACGATGTTCATCGAGACGGAAGGCACCCCGAACCCGGCCACGCTGAAGTTCCTGCCGGGCCGCGACGTCATGGGCGGCCGCGGCACCGCCGATTTCACCCACTCCGCGGAAACCGAGGGCCGCAGCCCGCTCGCCGCGCGCATCTTCGGCGTGGGCGAGGTGGCCCGCGTGTTCCTCGGCAACGACTTCGTCACCGTCACCAAGACTGAGGACGCCGACTGGCAGGCCCTGCGCCCGCGGGTGCTGAGCGCCATCATGGAGCACTACCTCTCCGGCCTGCCGGCGATGGAAGGCGAGGAAGCCGCCGCGGAGGACGAGGACTTCGCCCCCGAGGACGGCGAGATCGTCGCCCAGATCAAGGAATTGCTGGACACGCGCGTGCGCCCGGCGGTGGCCGGCGATGGCGGCGACATCGTGTTCCGCGGCTTCCGGGAGGGTGTCGTGAAGCTGCACCTGCAGGGCGCCTGCAGCGGCTGCCCCTCCTCCCGCGCCACGCTGAAGCACGGCGTCGAGAACATGCTGCGCCATTACGTGCCGGAAGTGCAGCGGGTGGAGCAGGTCGACGCCTGATTAACGGCCCCCATTGACCGGGCGGATGACGGTCATCCGCCCGGCAGTGCTGGCATCGGCGCGTGCGGTCCCTATCTGGACCGCGATCGCAACTCCTGGGAAGCCGCCCGATGCTCTCCGACCCGTCGCTGCTTGACGACAAGGCCCTCGACCAGCTGTTCCGCGAGGCGCGGACGCACAATGCCTGGCAGGACCGGCCCGTGCCGGACGCCAGGCTCGAGGAGATCTACAACCTCCTGAAGTTCGCCCCGACCTCGGCCAATTCCTCGCCGGCGCGCTTCGTCTTCGTCCGCACGGCCGAGGGCAAGGCGAAGCTGAAGCAGGCCCTCTCGGCGGGCAATGTCGAGAAGACGATGACCGCGCCGGTCACCGTCATCGTCGCGCATGACGTCGAGTTCTACGAGAAGCTGCCCTTCCTCTTCCCGCATGCCGATGCGCGGTCCTGGTTCGCCGGCAACCCCGCCTTCGCCGAGCAGAGCGCCTTCCGGAACGGCACGCTGCAGGGCGCCTACCTGATGCTCGCCGCGCGCGCCGTCGGCCTCGACGTCGGGGCGATGAGCGGCTTCGACAACAGCAAGGTGGACGAGCTGTTCTTCGCCGGGACGAGCTGGCGGTCCAACTTCCTGGTCAATCTCGGCTATGGCGACGCGGCGGGGCTGTTCCCGCGCAACCCGCGGCTGTCCTTCGACGAGGCATGCCGCCTGGAATAGCGCCGCGATGCGCCGCCCGCGCCTCGATGCGCGGGCGGCACGGCAGGCTCAGGCGGCCTGCGCGGTGCTCCGGCCCGCATGGGGGTCGAGGCGGTAGCCGCCGCCTTCGGTCAGCAACAGCCGGGCCTGGCTCGGATCGGGTTCGATCTTCTGTCGCAGGCGATAGATATGCGTCTCCAGCGTGTGCGTGGTGACGGCGCTGTTGTAGCCCCACACCTCGTTCAGCAGGATCTGCCGCCCCACCGGCCGCCCGCCGGCGCGATACAGATACTTCAGGATCGCCGCTTCCTTCTCCGTCAGCCGGATCTTCCGATTCCGCGAGGGGTCCTGGAGCAGCTTGGCCGAGGGCCGGAAGGTGTAGGGCCCGACCGTGAAGACCGCATCCTCGGAATTGTCGAAGACGCGAAGCTGGGCGCGCAGACGGGCGGTCAGCTCGGAGACCCGGAAAGGCTTGGCGATGTAGTCGTTCGCCCCGCTGTCCAGGCCGCGGACGATGTCCTGCTCGGCATCGGCGCCGGTCAGCATCAGGATGGGCATCCGCAGCCCCTGCCTTCGCAGCCTGGCGCAGAGCTCCCGCCCATCGCCGTCGGGCAGGCCGATATCGAGGATGACCGCGTCGTAGCGCGCATCCTCCATGCCGAGCCTTGCCGCGGCCTCCGCCGCGCTCGCCGCCTGCTCGGGGGCGAATTCGCCATCATGCGCAAGCTGCTCGCACAGCGTTTCGCGCAGGGCTTCGTCGTCGTCCACCACAAGGATGGGTCGAGGGCCAGACATCTGTGCTCCCGCTCCAGAGTTATGTTCAGACGGTACAGCCGACAGGCCGCGAAGAAAACCGGATGAAGCGCGACCCGCCATGCTGCAACGGGGCGATATATATTGGTTGCGACAGTGCCCCACGGTAGTGCAACGCGGCAACCATCGTCGCGTTCACGACATGGTAGCAGCTTCGTGAGGGTCGGGACGAATTTCTCCGCCGCGCCCCCTGCCAAACGCCTTGCCCGCGCCACATTGGCCCCCGTGAATCCCCGCCGCCAGCACGGAACCGAACAGATGAGCATTGCGGGACCGATCCCGTCACAGCTTCGCGAGCCGCCTTCCCAGGATACCGCCGCCCGCGCCCTGCGGGCCGTCCATCGCGCCGCCTCCGAGTTGCGCCGCGGCACGCCGGTGCTGCTGCGCGGCGCGGAAGGGGCGCTGCTGGCCGCCGCTGCGGAGACCGTGTCGGCCCGCGGCCTGGCGGAGCTCGCCGCCGGCGCCATGGCGCCGGCCTGCCTGCTGCTGGCGCCCGTCCGGGCGGCGGCGGTGCTGCAGCGCCCGGTGCCGCAGGGCGACCTGCGGGGCCAGTCCCAGGAAGCCGTCGCGCTCCGGCTGCCGCCTTCCCTGCTCGACCCGGCCGTGCTCCGCAGCCTCGCGGACCCGACCGCCGAGCGGCTGCTGCCCGCCGAGCCCGAGCGCGTGTCGGCCCCTGGCCTGGCGCCGGCCGCGATCGCCCTGGCCAAGCTTGCCAAGCTCCTGCCGGCCCTCGTCGTCGCCCCGGCCAGCGACGCCGCCGCCAGCCGGCTGGACGTGCTCGCGGTCGGCGCCGAGCAGGTGCTGTCCTATCCCGATACCGCCGCGGGCACCCTCGGCCGGGTGGCGGAGGCGCGCGTGCCGCTCGAGGACGCCCCGGAGGCCCGCATCGTCGCCTTCCGCGCGGCCGATGGCGGCATCGAGCACCTGGCGATCCTGGTCGGCCGGCCCGAGACGGCGCTGGCGGAGGGCCGGGTGCCGCTCGCGCGCATCCATTCCGAATGCTTCACGGGCGACCTGCTCGGGAGCCTGCGCTGCGACTGCGGGCCGCAGCTTCGCGGCGCCATCAAGCGCATGGCCGAGGATCCGGCGGGCGGCGTGCTGCTGTATCTGGCGCAGGAGGGGCGCGGCATCGGCCTCGTGAACAAGCTGCGTGCCTACACGCTGCAGGACCAGGGCCTCGACACCCTCGATGCGAACCGGGCGCTCGGCTACGGCGCGGACGAGCGCAACTTCTGGGTGGCGGCGGAGATGCTGCGCGCCGTCGGCATCCCGCATGTCCGGCTGCTGACCAACAACCCTGACAAGCTGGCTGGCCTTGCCGCCTGCGGCATCGAGGTTGCGGGGCGGGAGGCGCACCAGTTCGCAGCCAACGGGGTGAACGACGAATACCTCGCCACCAAGGCCAAGCGCTTCGGGCATCTGCTCGCCTGATCTGGTGCCCTCGGACGCGTCATGCCGGAGGCACGCCCTCGGCGTGACGCGGCGGCTCCGCCGCCTTGGCTTCGCGCCACGCACTGATGCGTTGATTTCGGCTGGCGGTCCGGGCGCGGGCCGCATTCGCGGCCTCGGCGCGCACAGCGCGCCGGTTTTTGCGGCGCGGCACGCAGTTTGCCTCTCCGGCGGCTCCGCAGGGAGGCCGACGGCATGGACATCTCCGCCCTCTTCACCCGGCCGCCCGGCGCGGCCCCCCAGGCGCCGCCTTCCGTGGGGCCGGATGGCTACGAGCCGATCCCGGGGGACATCACCTTCGCGGAGTTCCTCGCGGGGCTGAATCCCCTGCACCATCTGCCGGTGGTCGGCACGATCTACCGGGCCGTCACCGGCGACCGCATCCCACCGCCCATGCGCGTGCTCGGTGGCGCCCTGTTCGGCGGGCCGGTCGGCATGCTTTCCTCGGCCGTCATGGCCGCCATCGAGGAATTTCGCGCCGCCGAGCCGGCCGCGCCGAGCTCCACCCTGGCCCGCAACGGAGACCACCATGCCAGCGGCTGAGCCCGGCTTCGCAACCGTGACGCCGGACGGCCGGCTTATCCTCGGCAGCCTCGTGCTGCGCTGCGCCCTCGGCAAGGGCGGCATCCGCCCGGCGACGGAGAAACGCGAGGGCGACGGCGCCACGCCCGCCGCGCGCATGCCGCTCCGCCGCGTGCTGTTCCGCGCCGATCGCGGCCCGCCGCCGCGCTGCGCCGTGCCGGTCGAGCCCATCGCGCCCGAGGATGGCTGGTGCGACGACCCGGGCCACCGCGCCTACAACCGGCCCGTCCGCCTGCCCTTCGACGCCTCCCATGAACGTCTCTGGCGCGAGGACCCGCTCTACGACATCGTCGGCGTACTCGGCTGGAACGACGATCCGGTGGAGCGCGGGCGCGGCAGCGCGATCTTCCTCCATCTCGCTCGGCCCGACTTCGCGCCGACCGAGGGCTGCGTCGCACTGGATGCGCGGGACCTGCGCGCCGTGCTCGCTGCCGGCCTCCGCGGGGTCGAGGTGCTGCCCGGCTGACCGCCCCGGCTTGGCAAGGCCACGCCGCTCGCGTAACGCGGCGCGCAGCGCTGAGACACCCGGGGGCACGGCATGGCCGACATCCATATCGACATCGCAGGCGAGGTGTTCCGCGCCCGCTTCGAGACGCAGGACGCGCCGAAGACCGTCGCGCGCTTCCGCGCGCTGCTGCCCTTCAGCGACCGCATCATCCATGTGCGCTGGTCCGGCGAGGCCTGCTGGATCCCGATGGGCGAGCGCGACCTCTCGCTCGGCTTCGAGAACGCCACCAGCCATCCGGCGCCAGGCCATGTCATCGTCTATCCGGGCGGCATGCCGACCAGCCTGAGCGAGACGGAGATCCTGGTCGCCTACGGCCCCTGCAGCTTCGCCTCCAAGGCGGGGCAGCTCGCCGGCAACCACTTCCTGACCATCACCGAGAAGCTGGACGTGCTGGCGAAGATCGGCCGGTCGGTGCTGTGGGACGGCGCCAAGGCCATCACCTTCCGTGCGGGGAGCTGAGGCGATGCCGCTCGGCATGCAGGACATCGTGGTGGGCGAGGGCACGATGGCGCTCGCCGGCAAGCCGGTGACGGTCCACTACACCGGCTGGCTGTTCGACCCGAAGGCGCCGGACAACAAGGGTCGCAAGTTCGACAGCTCCCGCGACCGCGGCGAGCCCTTCGTCTTCCCGCTCGGCGCGGGCCATGTGATCCAGGGCTGGGACCGCGGCGTGGCGGGGATGCGCATCGGCGGCCAGCGGCTGCTGACCATCCCGCCCGAGATGGGCTACGGCGCGCGCGGCGCGGGCGGCGTCATCCCGCCGAACGCGACGCTGCTGTTCGAGGTGGAACTGCTCGGCGTCGGCTGACGCCGCAACGGGAAAGCGGGCGCCGCTCAGCCGCCCAGCCGCGCCGCAAGGCGGCGCTGGCCTTCCTCCGGCATGTGCAGGCCGAGCTTGGAGCGGCGCCAGAGCACGTCCTCGGCCGTGCGCGCCCATTCGTGGCGGACCAGCCAGTCCAGCTCGCGCTCGGTGAAGCCGGCGCCGTATTCCGCGCCCATCGCGTTCGGGCCGCTTGCGCCGTCCAGCAGCGCATCGAGGTCGCTGCCATAGGCGCGCACCAGCCGGCGCAGCACGCTGGGCTCCAGCCAGGGATGGCGGCGCGCCATCTCGGCCTCGAACGCCGGCAGGTCGAGGCCGCCGAACTCCCCGCCCGGCAACGCCGCCGTTGCGGTCCACGACGTGCCGGGGCGGCCGAGCGCCGCGCCGACCTTCTCCACCGCCTCCTCCGCAAGCCGGCGATAGGTGGTGATCTTGCCGCCATAGATCGTCAGCAGCGGCGGCTGGCCGGGCGGCGCATCGGTCTTCAGCACGTAGTCGCGCGTGACGGCGGAGGGATTGTCCGCCCCGTCGTCGTGCAGCGGGCGCACGCCGGAATAAGTCCAGACGATCTCCTCCGGCTTCGGCGCGCGGCGGAACTGGCGGCCGACAGCGGCGCAGAGATAGGCCGCTTCCTCCGGCGTGCAGCGCGCCTCCCGGGCGTCGCCGTCATGCGGCACGTCGGTCGTGCCGACCAGCGAGAATTTTCGCTCGTAGGGAATGACGAAGACAACGCGGCGGTCGTCGTTCTGCAGGATGTAGGCCTGGTCGCCCTCATACAGGGCGGGCAGCACGATGTGGCTGCCACGCACCAGCCGCACGCGGTCCTGCGCGCGCGCATGCGCCGCATCCTGCGCCTGCATCACCCAGGGGCCGGCGGCGTTCACCAGGGCACGGGCGCGGATGCGCCGCTCGGTCCCGTCGGCTTCCTGCAGGCGGCAGGTCCAGGCCTCGCCCTCGCGCTCGGCGCCGAGGAAGCTGGTGCGAACCAGCACCTCCGCGCCGCGCGCGGCGGCGTCGCGGGCGTTCAGCACGACGAGGCGGCTGTCCTCCACCCAGCAGTCGGAATAGGCGAAGGCCGCGCTGATCTCCCGCTGCAACGGCTCGCCATAGGGATGCCGCGGCACCGGGATGCTCTCCGCACCCGGCAGGCTCACGCGGGGCGCCAGGTGGTCGTAGAGGAAGAGGCCGGC
Organism: Falsiroseomonas bella; assembly: GCF_003173615.1. Classification (GTDB taxonomy): domain Bacteria; phylum Pseudomonadota; class Alphaproteobacteria; order Acetobacterales; family Acetobacteraceae; genus Falsiroseomonas; species Falsiroseomonas bella. The sequence goes on from NZ_QGNA01000005.1 coordinate 264,660, forward strand.
GCGGATCATCCAGCGCGGGCGCATCTCCGGCCGGTGCGGCAGCACGAAGCGCATCGGCCAGATGATGTGCGGCGCCAGCTTCAACAGCACCTCGCGCTCCGCCAGCGCCTCCCGCACCAGGCGGAACTCGTACTGCTCGAGATAACGCAACCCGCCATGGATCAGCTTGGAGGAGGCGGAGGAGGTCGCGCCCGCCAGGTCGCCGCGCTCCACGAGGCAGGTGGAAAGCCCCCTGCCCTGCGCGTCGCGCGCGATGCCGGCGCCGTTGACGCCGCCGCCGATGACGAGAAGGTCGAACAGGTCCGTCATGCGCTCAGATCAGCCGGCTGCGGATCCGCGTGACGACGATCTCGGCCACGATCACCACGGCGAGGATCGCCAGCAGCACGGTCGCGACGCGCTCCCACTGGAAGAAGTTGATGGCGTCGTCGAGCACCACGCCGATGCCACCGGCGCCGACGAGACCGAGCACCGCGCTCTCCCGCACGTTGATGTCCCAGCGGAACAGCGCGATGCCCCAGAAGGCGGGCTGCACCTGCGGCCAGACGCCCTTGAGCATGATGTGGCCCCAGGGCGCTCCGGCCGCCGTCAACGCCTCGACCGGGCCGCGGTTCGTCTCCTCCAGCGCCTCGGCCAGCAGCTTGCCGACGAAGCCGACGGAGCGGAAGGCGATGGCGAAGACGCCGGCGGCGGCGCCGGGGCCGAAGACCGCGACGAAGATCAGCGCCCAGACCAGCGAGTTCACGCTGCGCGAGGAGACCAGCATCAGCTGCGCGAAGGCGTTGAGCGGGCGGATGCGACAGATGTTGCGCGCCGCCAGCAGCGCCAGCGGCACCGCCAGCAGGAAGGAGAACAGCGTGCCAAGCGTCGCGATGTGCAGCGTCTCGACCAGCGCGGCGTGGACATCCGGGTAGTAGTGCGCGAGGTCCGGCGGCCACATCCGCACCAGCAGGTCGGCCATCTGCTCCGGCGCGTCTTCCAGGAATTCGGGGATGATCTCCACCGTCCGCACGGCCCAGACGACGCTGGCGACGATCGCCAGCCAGACCAGCCAGCGCCCGATGCGCTCGGCCGGGGTGAAGCGGTGCCATTCGCGAATGAGCGGCGCCATCGGGCCCGCGGTGCCGGCCGCGCCGCTCATTGCATCGCCGCCCGGATGCGCGCGGAGATCACCTCCGCCAGGAAGATCAGCGCGATGATGGACAGCAGGATCGCGGCGACGAAATCGTAGTCGAAGCGCTTGAAGGCGGCGAAGAGCGTGCCGCCGATGCCGCCCGCGCCGACGATGCCGACGAGCGTGGAGTTCCGCAGGTTGGAATCGAGCTGATAGAGGCAGAAGCCCGTGAACCGGGAGGCGACCTGCGGCAGCACGCCGTAGAGCAGCACCGCGCCGAAGCCCGCGCCCGTCGCGCGGATCGCCTCCACCTGCTTCATCGAGATCTCCTCGATCGCCTCGGCGAAGAGCTTGGCGATGAAGCCCATGGACGCGATGGTCAGCGCGGCGACTCCGGCCAGCGCGCCGAAGCCGATCGCCTTCACGAACAGGATCGCCACGATCACGTAGTGCAGCGACCGGCAGAGCGCGATGAAGGCACGCGTCGGCGCCGTCAGCAGCGTGGGCGCCAGGTTGCGCGCCGCCATCAGCCCGAGCGGCAGGGACAGCAGGATGCCAAGGGCGGAGGCGAGGACGGCGATCTGGATGCTCTCCAGCAGGCCCTCGATCAGCAGTTCCCAGCGCTCGAAATTGGGCGGCCACATGCGCGCGAGGAAGCGCCCCGCCTCGCCGAAGCCGATAAGCAGCCTGTCCCAGGTGATGTCGAGCTGCGCCATCGCGTAGAGCGAATAGAGCGCGAGGGCGAGCAGCCCGAGCCGCGCGCCCCAGTTCGGCGCGAAGGCCTGCCGCGCGGCTTGCGAGGCGCCGCTCAAATCCAGTCCTCGCCGCCATAGATCTGCTGCAGGTGGTGCGGCTGCAGCGCCTCCGGCGGGCCGTCGAACACCACCGCGCCTTCGGACATGCCGATGATCCGCTGCGCGAAGCGCTTCGCAAGATCGACATTGTGGATATTGACGATGACCGGCACGCCGGCGGCCTCCGTCAGCCGCGTCAGCAGCTCCATCACCTCGACCGCCGTCTTGGGATCGAGAGACGAAGTCGGCTCGTCCGCCAGCAGCAGCTCGGGGCGCTGCATCAGGGCACGCGCGATGCCCACGCGCTGGCGCTGGCCGCCGGAGAGCGCATCGGCGCGGCGCGTCGCCTGTTCCGGCAGGCCGACCGCGTCGAGCAGCTCGAAGGCGCGGGCGATGTCCTCCTGCGGGTATTTCCGCAGCCAGGCCCGCCATAGCGGCACATAGCCGAGCCGGCCGGAGAGCACGTTCTCCATCACCGTCAGGCGCTCGACCAGGTTGTACTCCTGGAACACCATGCCGATCCGCCGCCGCGCAAGCCGCAGCGCGCGGCCCCGCAGCTTCGCGAGATCCTCGCCATGCAGCAGGATCTCGCCGGACGTCGGCTCCACCAGACGGTTGATGCAGCGGATCAGCGTGGACTTGCCGGTGCCGGAGGGGCCGATGATCGCGGTGATGCCCTGCTCCGGGAACGCAAGGTCGATGCCGCGCAGCACCGGCTTGCCAGGCGTGTATTCCTTCGCCAGGCCGCGGAGGACGAGCCCCCGCGTGCCGGTCGGGGCGACGCCCCGCGTGCCGATGCCCTGCGCGGCCATGTGGTTCACTGCGTGCGCTGCGGCTGCTGTTGCTGCTGCTGCTGCTGGCGCTGCTGGTTGCGGCGCTGCTCGGCCTCCAGCTCGCGCCGGCTCTCGGCGTCCCAGGCGGCGCGGTTGTAGGGCGCGTTCACCGCATCGGCCACGGCGCGCACCGGCGCCCATTGCTGCGCGTAGGTCGCCGGCCAGAAGCGGTCATTCCCGCCGAGGTCGCGCTTCATCGCCTCCGGGAAGCGGAAGTCGAAGAAGCACTGGCGGATGCGCTGGGCGAGCTCCGGCCGCAGGTCATGCGCCAGGGCGAAGCTGCTGGTCGGGAAGGGATCGGATTCCCAGATGACGCGGAAGTTCTCGCGCCGCACCTGGCCGCGCGCCACCATGCGGTTGAACACGTCGGAGGCAACGGGCGCCGCGTCGTAGTCGCCGGCATTCACGCCCATCACGCTGCGGTCGTGCCCGCCCGAATAGATCACCCGGTAGTCGGTGTCCGGCACCAGGCCGAGGCCGGGGAAGAAGGCGCGCGGCGCCAGGTTGCCGGAATTCGAGGTGGCGGAGGTGTGCGCCACGCGCCGCCCCTTGAGGTCCGACATCTGCTGGAACGGGCTGTCCGCGCGCACCAGCACGGCAAGGCGATAGCTCTCGAACTCACGCTCATTGCCCTTGATCGCGAAGGGCACGGCGCCGGCGAGGTTCACCGCGAAGGCGGTGGGGCCGGTGGAGAAGCCCGCGATGTGCAGGCGGCCGGATCGCATCGCCTCGACCTGCGCGGCGTTGGAGGTGACCTGGAAATACACCACGCGCTTCCCCGTGCACTGGGTCAGGAACTCTGTGAAGGGCCGGAACTGGCTGGCATAGAGCGCGGGATCCTCCACCGGCGTGTAGGCGAAGACCAGGGTGGAGGGATCGCGCAGCCGCGCCGGATCGGTCGGCACATCGGCCACCATGTCGCGGTTCTCGTCGCAAAAGGCTTCATCGAGGGCGCCGCGGAAGCCGCAGTTGGACTGCGCCTGGGACTGCGACCAGGGCATGGTGGCGAGCAGCGCGGCGGCGAAGCCCGCGGCGGGCAACAGGCGTCGGATCATGTTGGCGTCTCCTCCTTGTTGTTGATGGCGGCAAGCACCGCCTCGGCGAACTCCACGAAGCCGGCGCCGCCCGCGCCCGCCGTCACATAGGACGGCGGGCTGGCGAGGCTTGGCAGGAACGGCGCCACATTCGCAACGCCGACCGAGAGCGGCACGGCGGCGAAGAGCGGCGCGTCATTCGGGCTGTCGCCGACGAAGGCGACCTGCTGGATCACGGCCTCCAGCGGCTGCCAGAGCGTTGCGAAGAGATGGCGCAGGCCGGCCAGCTTGTCCCACTCGCCGATCCAGGCGTTCACATGGATCGAGCTGACCTTCGCCGCCGCGCCACCTTCGCGGAAGACCGCGGCGATGCGCTCGGCGTCTGCCAGCGGCAAGGGGCCGGCGTCCTCGCAGAAATCCACCGCCATGTCGAAGGCGCGGAAGGGTTGGTCGGCGGCGATGCGGCTGCCCGGGACCAGGGCCATCGCCCGGGCGGCAAGCACTTCGAGCCGCGCGCGCGATGCCGCGCGCGTGGCGTCGTCCTGCACATGGTGGCGGCGCATGCGGCGGGCGGCGTGGTCCATCGCATACCACAGCGCGCCATTCTCCCCGACCACGGCGGCCACGGGCCAGAGGCGGGCGATCATGTCGCACCAGCCGGCCGGCCGCCCGGTGACGGGGACCACGAGCAGCCCGGCCTGCTGCAGCCGCTCCAGCGCGGCATAGGCCTCCGCGGTCAGCCGACCCTCGGTGGTCAGGGTATCGTCGATGTCGGTCAGCACCCAGCGCAACGCGGCCAGCCGCGCGGGGGCGGCGGCGTGGAGCGGCGCCGGCGGGGCCGGCGGGCGGGTGAGCGAACCCATGGGCCGAATGTGGCACATGCCGCAGCCGATGTGGAGATCCGCAACATCACGAAGCGGGGTCAGCCAGGGTGACGGCCGTGCCCGCCCGACCCAGCGCCGCCCCGAGCGGCGCCGGCGGGGGCGCTTCCGTGACCAGGTCCGTCAGTTCCGCCAGGGGGCAGACGCATTCCAGCAGGCCGCGCCCGAATTTTCCGGAATCCGCCAGCAGGACCCGCCGGGGCGCCCGGGAGAGCATGGCGCGCTTTACCCAGGCGGCGTGGGAGACGACCTCGCAGGGCCCCTCCTCCGTCAGGCCGGAAGCGCCGATCACCGCCAGGTCGGCATTGAATCGGCGGAGGAAGGCTTCGGTTTCGGAGCCATAGACCCCGCGCTCGGCCACGCTGACCTCGCCGGGGCAGAGCAGCACGCGCAAGCCCGGCGCGCCGCCGGACGCCAATTCGGTGGCAGCCGTCAGGCTGTTGGTCAGCACCGTCGCGGAAATGCCGCGCGCCGCCAGCGCGCGCGCGAAATGCGTGGTGGTGCTGCCGGCATCCAGCATGACCACCGCCCCCTCCTGCACCATCGCCGCCGCGGCGGCGCCGATCCGCGCCCGCTCGGCCACCGCCATCCGTTCGCGGGAGGAGAACTCGGGCTGCAGCCCGGCATGGGTGACGGAGGCGCCGCCATAGGTGCGGCGCACGGCGCCCTGGGCCGACAATTCCTCGATGTCGCGCCGGACCGTTTCGGCCGACACGCCGAACTGCGTGGCGAGCGCGGAGATGCGCACCGTCGGGTCGGTGGTCAGCGCGGCGAGGATCCGGCGGTGCCGCTGCGCCTTGGCGGGCGCGCCATCAGTCCTGCGAGGCATGCCCCGCAGGATGACAGACCTGCCTCATCCTGTCGCCGGTCCCGAGGGCTCCGGCGGCTTGCCCGGCGCGATCCAGCGCCCGAGCAGCGCGATGGCGCCGAGGGCGAGCGCCAGCCCAGCCACCGTCGCGGCGATGACCAGCGCGGGCAGTTCCCCATACGCGCCGCGCTCCACCGGGAAGGCGGCGTTGAGCCCGCGGGAGAAGACGTTGCCGGCCTGCAGCGCCAGGTTCATCAGGCTGGCGACCAGCGCGAACCAGGTCGCCTGCCGCCCGGGCGGCGCATGCACCGCGATCAGCGTCAGCACCGGGATCATGCCGAGCTGCGCCAGCGGCGCCGACAGCACCGTGTCCACCAGCCCGAGCGTCCGCGCCCCGAAGCCGAGATGCGCCGCGGTCCATGCATGCAGGCCGAACAGCATGCCGATGGTCGGCAGCGAGAAGGCGGCGCCGAGGATCGCGAGCCACGCCAGCACGCGGCCGAGCGGCATCCGCACGATGCGCGCGCCGAGCAGCAGCGAGCCCGCGATGGCAAGCCCGGTGCCGATCTGCGCCAGCACGCCGAAGAAGGCCTGGTCGTAGCCGAGCACGTCGATCTGCCACCATTGCAGCGCCGGCCCGGCCGGGGGCGCGGCGCGGAAGGCGAAGATCACCGCCGCCGCCGCGGCCATCGCGCGCTGCGTGGCGGGCGGCACGCCCTCCATCGTGGTGCGCAGCAGGTAGACCAGCACGCCGAGGGTCAGCAGCAGCCCGATCTCCGGCGCGAAGGGCGGATCGAGGATGCCGAGGGCGAGCAACGCCGCCGCGAAGGCGCCGCCGCCGCCAAGGATGCGCGCATCGGGCCGCTCCGGGCTGCCATCCGCCTCCCCCGCCAGGAGGGCGGCGACGACCGAAAGCAGCGGGATCGCGGCGCCGATCAGGAAGACGGTGGAGACCGGCAGCACCTGCGCCGCCCAGCCGCCGATGCCCGCGGTCGCGAAGGCGCCGCCCATCAGCGCGACGCGGCCGAGCACCTGCACGTCGCCGAGCTCCGCCTGCACCACGGCGGGATCGCGCGGCGTGCCGTCCGGTGCGGCGCGGTCCACCACCTCCGTCGTCATGGCGTCGGCCACGCAATCCTGCACGACCAGCCCGACCACGACGGTGAGCGAGGCGGCGATGTAGACCAGCTCCGCCATGCGCAGCGCGAGCGCGCCGGAGGCGGCGAGGGCCAGCGCGAAACCGGCGCCGCATTGCAGCAGCGCACCCAGCAGGATGTAGGACCGGCGACGCGAGCCGAGGATCGGCACCGTGTCCACCATGTGCCCGACCACCATCTTCAGCGTCCAGGGCACGGTCAGCCAGGCGGCCAGCGCCAGCAGCGTCGTCGCGGGCAGGCCCAGGCGCTCGCGTACCCAGAAGGTCTCGGCGATAGCGGCGAAGCCGCTGGCGCCGGCGGCCAGGTAGATCAGCAGCGGTGGCAGGGTGCGGCGATTGAGGCGCCGCAGCGAGGCGAGCGGGCCTGGAGCCGGCTCGGCTTCGGCGACGGCGCTCATGCCGGCGCGGTCGGATGGGGCATCGGGGCTCCCTCGGTTGCAGGGCGGCGGCCTTCATCGCCATCATGGCCACGCATTGGCGCAAGTGATCCAGATGGAACGCGAAAAGATCTTCATCTCCTCCCCGCTCGAGCCCGAGCATGTCGCCCGCATCGCCGCGCTGGACCCCGCGCGGGTCGAGGTGCTCTACGCGCCGGAGCTGCTGCCGCCCACGCGCTACAGGAACGACCACAAGGGCGCGCCGTTCACCCGCAACGCCGACCAGCAGGCGCGGTGGGAGGCGATGCTGCGCGAGGCGACGATCAGCTTCGACATCCCTTCCGCCGAGGAGCTGACGAAGGCGCCGAGGCTGCGCTGGATCCAGGCGACGAGCACCGGTGTGGGGCAGCACATCGCGCGCGTCGGCCTGCGGGAGAGCGACATCCTGGTGACGACGGCGCGCGGCGTGCATGCGCGGCCGCTGGCGGAATTCGTCTTCATGGCGCTGCTGGCGCATTTCCGGGGGCTGGCGCATCTGCAGGCGGAGCAGCGCGCGCATCGCTGGACGCGCTATTGCGCGGACGAGGTCGGCGGCAAGACGCTGGTGATCATCGGCGCCGGCGACCTGGCGCGCGGCAGCGCCAAGGTGGCGAAGGGCCTGGAGATGCATGTGGTCGCGGTGGCGCGCGATCCCGCCAAGGCGCGCGCGCACAACGACCTGTTCGACGAGGTTCTGCCTTCGTCGGCGCTGCACGCCGCGCTGGGGCGCGCGGATGCGGTGGTGGTGACCGTGCCGCACACGCCGGAGACGGAGCGGATGATCGACGCGGCGGCGATCGCGGCGATGCGGCCGGGTGCCGCCTTCGTCAACATCGCGCGCGGCCAGGTGGTGGAGGAACCCGCGCTGATCGCGGCGCTGCGCAGCGGCCACATCGGCTTCGCCGCGCTGGACGTGGCGGAGGTGGAGCCCCTGCCAGCGGACAACCCGCTCTGGGACATGCCGAACGTGCTGATCAGCCCGCATTCCGCCAGCACGGTGGACAGCGAGAACGCGCGGATCACCGACATCTTCCTGCACAATCTGCGCTGCTGGCTGGACGGGCGCCGGCAGGCGATGATCAACGTGCTGGACAAGCGCCTGATGTATTGAGGGCGCTCAGGCGGCTGATCGGCGAAGGCGGCAACGCCGGAGCGGTGGATCAGCCGCCTCAACGCAAGGCGGCGTTCACCTTCTCCAGCGCCGCCGCGCCGGGACAGAGATCGGCATCGCCGAGCGCGTTCAGCGGCCCGGCGATGGTGCCGAGATGGTCGTGCAGTTCCTCCGGCTCCGGGTCCACGAAGATCAGGCCGGTGACGATCTCGCCGGCCGCCTTGCGTTCCTGCAGGTGGTTCATGGCGGAGACGCGGTCCGTGGGATCGTGCTCCTCGGCCAGCTTGCGCAGGCGCAGCACCGTGCCGTCATGCTGCGTCACCTCGATCGCGGTGCCGGGCTCGTATTCCGCCTCGATGTGGTCGCGGCCGAGGATCACGTCCAGGCGGTTCACCGCCTCGTTGTGGGCGCGCACGAAATCGAAGCTCTTGGTCGAGCCCTCATGGTTGTTGAAGGCGACACAGGGGCTGATGCAGTCGATGAAGGCCGCACCCGGATGGCGCAGCGCGGCCTTGATCAGGGGGACAAGCTGCGCCTTGTCGCCCGAGAAGCTGCGGCCGACGAAGGTGGCGCCGAGCTGCAGCGCCATCGCCACCATGTCGATCGGCTCGTCGGTGTTGATCGTGCCCTTCTTCGCCTTCGATCCCTTGTCCGAGGTGGCGGAGAACTGACCCTTGGTCAGGCCGTACACGCCGTTGTTCTCGACGATGTAGGTCATGTTCACGCCGCGGCGGATGCTGTGCGCGAACTGGCCGAGGCCGATGGAGGCGCTGTCCCCGTCGCCCGAGACGCCGAGATAGACCAGGTCGCGGTTCGCCAGGTTCGCGCCCGTCAGCACGGAGGGCATGCGGCCATGCACGGAATTGAAGCCATGCGCCGCACCGAGGAAGTAGGTGGGCGTCTTGGAGGAGCAGCCGATGCCCGAGAGCTTCGCGATCCGGTGCGGCGGCAGGTCCAGCTCGAAGCAGGCCTGGATGATCGCCGCGCTGATCGAATCATGGCCGCAGCCGGCGCAGAGGGTGGAGATCGCGCCTTCGTAGTCGCGCCGCGTCAGGCCGAGCGCATTGGGCGCAAGCTGCGGGTGGTGGAACCTGGATTTGTTGAGGAAGGTCATTCGGCGGCTCCCATCCGCGAGAGCGGGATGACATTGGTCGCGCTGGCACGATCGGCGATCGCGGCACGGATGAAGCGGGCGGTGATCGGCGTGCCGTCGTAATGCAGCACCGGCACGATGCGCGAAGGATCGATCTCGCCTTCATTCACCACCAGCGTGCGCAGCTGCGCGTCCCGGTTCTGCTCCACCAGGAAGACGCGCTCGTGCCGGCGCACGAAATCCAGCACGTCGTCGTGAAAGGGGAAGGCGCGGACGCGCAACGCATCCAGGTGGATGCCGTCCGCCTCGAGCGCCTCCAGCGCCTCCCGCATCGCGGCCGAGGTCGAGCCGTAGAAGATCACGCCGAGCGGCGTCGGCTGCTTCGCGTGCGTCTCCACCGGCCGCGGCACGATCTGCTTCGCCGTGTCGAACTTCCGCAGCAGCCGCTGCATGTTGTCCACATAGGCAGCACCTTCCTCGGTGTACCGCGCATAGCGGTCGCGCGAGGTACCGCGGGTGAAGAAGGAGCCCTTGGTGGGGTGCGTGCCGGGCCAGGTGCGGAAGGGAATGCCGTCGCCATCCACATCCAGGTAGCGCCCGAAGGTCTTTCCTTCCTCCAGCTCCTCGGCCGTCATCACCTTGCCGCGGTCCATGCGGCGGGCGTCGTCCCAGTGGAAGGGCTCGCAGAGCCAGTCATTCATGCCGATGTCGAGGTCGAGCAGGACGAAGATCGGCGTCTGCAGGCGGTCGGCCAGGTCGAAGGCGTCCGCGCCCATGATGAAGCACTCATGCGGGTCCTCGGGCAGCAGCACCACATGCTTGGTGTCGCCATGGCTGGCATAGGCGGCGGCGAGCACATCCGATTGCTGCGTGCGCGTCGGCATGCCGGTGGAAGGGCCGGCGCGCTGCACGTCGAAGATCACCGCCGGGATCTCCGCGAAATAGGCAAGACCGACGAACTCGCCCATCAGGGAGATGCCGGGGCCCGAGGTGGCGGTGAAGGCGCGCGCGCCGTTCCAACCCGCGCCGATCACCATGCCGATGCTCGCCAGCTCGTCCTCGGCCTGCACGATGGCGTAGCGCTTGGTGCCGTCCGGGTTGGTGCGGAACTTCCGGGCGTATCGCTCATAGCCTTCCGCAAGCGAGGTCGAAGGCGTGATCGGATACCAGGCGCAGACCGTCGCGCCGCCATAGACCGCGCCGAGCGCGGCGGCGGAATTGCCATCCGTGAAGATGCGATCGCCCACCGCATCCATCCGCGCGAGCGTCAGGCCGAGCGGGCAGGAGAGGTTCGCCATTGCCCAGTCGCGCCCCATCTTCAGCGCGTCGAGATTGGGCTGGATCAGCTTCTCCTTCGCGCGGAACTGCTCGCGGATGAGCTGCGCGGGCGCCTCCGGGTCCATGTCCAGCAACGCGGACAGCGCGCCGACATAGATGATGTTCTTGAACAGTTGGCGCTGCCGCGGATCGTCATAGGCCTCGTTGCACATCGCCGTCAGCGGCACACCGATCACGGTGATGTCCTGGCGGAAGCGCGATTGCGGAATGGGCCGCGTGGAATCGTAGAACAGGTAGCCGCCCGGCTCGATCTCCGCGACGTCGCGGTCCCAGGTCTGCGGGTTCATCGCCACCATCAGGTCCACGCCGCCGCGCCGGCCGAGATGACCGGCGCCTGAGACCCGCACCTCGAACCAGGTGGGCAGACCCTGGATGTTCGAAGGGAAGATGTTGCGCGATGCGATGGGGATGCCCATGCGCAGGATGGACTTGGCGAAGAGCTGGTTGGCGGAGGCGGAGCCGGATCCGTTGACGTTGGCGAACTTGACGACGAAGTCGTTGGTGGCGGTCAGGGCCATGGTCGTCCTCGTCCTCAGCGTTCGGGCGCGGCGACCGGCGCCGGCATGCGTGGCGCCGCGGCCCGGCCGCAGGACTGCGCCTTCGGCTTCGCGGTCTCGAGCAGGAACTTCTGCATGTCCCAGGCGCCCGTCGGGCAGCGCTCGGCACAGAGCCCGCAATGCAGGCAGACATCCTCGTCCTTCACCATGGCGCGCCCGGTCTTGAGGCCGAGCCCGACATAGAGGTCCTGCGATGCGTTGTTCGCGGGCGCGCGCAGCCGCGTGCGCAGCTCGCTCTCCTCGCCATCATCCACGAAGCTGATGCAGTCGGTCGGGCAGATGTCCATGCAGGCATCGCATTCGATGCAGAGCTTGGGGGAGAACACCGTCTGCACGTCGCAGTTCAGGCAGCGCTCCGCTTCCTTGAAGGCGAGCTCCCGCGAGAAGCCGAGCTCGACCTCCGTGCGGATGTCCTTCAGCGCGATTTCCGCCTCCCGCATCGGCACCTTGAAGCGCAGGTCTATCGAGACGTCGTTGTCGTAGCTCCACTCATGGATGCCCATCTTCTGGCTGGTCAGCGATGTCTCGGGCGGGGGGCGGTTGGCGATGTCCTCGCCGCGGCAGAACAGGTCGATGGAAACCGCCGCCTCATGCCCATGCGCCACGGCCCAGATGATGTTCTTCGGCCCGAAGGCGGCATCGCCACCGAAGAAGACGTTCGGGATGGTGGACTGGTGCGTCTTCGGGTCGAGCTTGGGCAGGCCCCAGCGGTCGAACTCCAAGCCGATGTCGCGCTCGATCCAGGGGAAGGCGTTCTCCTGCCCGATGGCCACCAGCACGTCGTCGCAGGGGATGTGCAGGTCGGGTTCCCCGGTGGGCAGAAGCTGGCGGCGTCCATCCGCGTCGCGCTGCGCCGCCACCTTCTCGAACAGCACGCCGGTCAGGCGGCCATTCGCATGGGTGAATTCCTTGGGCACCAGGTAGTTGAGGATCGGGATGCCTTCATGCATCGCGTCCTCCTTCTCCCACGGGCTCGCCTTCATCTCCTCGAAGCCGGAGCGCACCACCACCGTCACGTCCTGCCCGCCGAGGCGCCGCGCGGAGCGGCAGCAATCCATCGCCGTGTTGCCGCCGCCCAGCACCACCACGCGACGCCCGACGGACTTGATGTGCCCGAAGGAGACGGAATTGAGCCAGTCGATGCCGATATGGATGCTTTGCGCCGCTTCCTTGCGGCCGGGAATGTCGAGGTCGCGGCCGCGCGGCGCGCCGGTGCCGACGAAGACCGCGTCATAGCCATCGGCCAGCACCGCCTTCAGGCTGTCCACGCGCTCGCCCAGCCGCGCGCGCACGCCGAGGTTCAGCACGTAGCCGACCTCCTCGTCGATCACCTCCTCCGGCAGGCGGAAGCGCGGGATCTGGGTGCGGATGAAGCCGCCGGCCTTCGAGTCGCCATCGAACACCGTGACCTCGTAGCCGAGCGGCGCGAGGTCCCGCGCCACCGTCAGCGAGGCCGGGCCGGCGCCGATGCAGGCGATGCGCTTGCCGTTGGGCTGCGCGGCGGGTCGCGGCATGCGGCCCGTCACGTCATCCTTGTTGTCGGCGGCGACGCGCTTGAGGCGGCAGATGGCGACCGGTTCCTCCTCCACCCGTCCGCGGCGACAGGCGGGCTCGCAGGGGCGGTCGCAGGTGCGGCCGAGGATTCCGGGAAAGACGTTGGACCACCAGTTCACCATGTAGGCGTCGGTGTAGCGGCCCGCGGCGATCAGCCGGATGTATTCGGGAACCGGCGTGTGCGCCGGGCACGCGTACTGGCAATCCACGACCTTGTGGAAGTGCTCGGGAGACTTGGCCTGCGTGACCTTCACGCCGTTCCTCCTCACGCCTGTGCCTGGACGCTTCGCGCCCCGGGGGTCGTCACAGGCGAAGGTCCGGCCGCATGCGCGGCGGGAAGGCGTGCCAGGCGAAGCGCAACTCAGCGCCACGACGGGATCCTCCCCAGGATCCTACTGCACTGCACAACCGGCATTCTTGGCGCACCGCAGCAGAAGCTGCGACGCGCGTAACGGGTTGAGGATGGCGCAGCCCGCGCGCGCTGCCTAGACCTTTTCCGGCGTGTCAGCGGACCCAGCGGGCGCGATCCATCGCGCCGACGAGAGCCGCCTTCTTCCCGCGCACCTGGCGGTGATCGCGCTTCAGGACCGCGCCATCCACCAGCATGTCGCGCAGGCTGCCGACAAGGTGATCGAGGCGCGGCGCGATGGCGTGGCGCCCGTCGAGAACGCGGCCATCAACGTGCTACGCATCGCCTGCTCGTCGCTGATAGCCGCACGCCGACCGCGCGCGGGAGCCCTGATCGGGCGTCGCGCCGAACGATTGACCGGGCCGGCAACGCCGCCTCATGCTTTCTTGAGGGAGAGATAGGGAGCGCCGGCGACGGATGAACGACGCAGCGGCCACGACCGGCACCGCCGAGGAGGACGCCGAAGGCACCGCCGCCGTGCGCTCCGTGTTGATGGCCGTGCGCGTGCTGGAAGCGATGGCGCTGGCCGGGCGCGCGCAGGGCGTCTCCGACCTGGCGCGGAACCTCGGGGAGCCGAAGGGCCGCGTGCACCGCCACCTCGTCACGCTGCGCAAGGCGGGGCTCGTCGCGCAGGATGCGACCTCGGACCGCTATCACCTCACCTGGCGGCTGTTCCAGATCGGCCAGGCGGCGGGCGAGCAGTTCGACCTCCGCCGCGTCGCCGAACCGGCGATGCATCGGCTGCGCGATGCGGCGGGGCAGTCGGTGCTTCTGGCCGTGCCGACGGGCGGCGAGCCGCTGGTGGTGCATGCGCTGGAAGCGCCGAACAAGGTCTCCATCACGGTGCAGCCCGGCAACCGGCCGCCGCTGCATTGCTCGGCGCAGGGCCGCGTGATGCTCGCCTTCGCGCCGCCCGAACTGCAGGACCGTGCCCTGGCCGCGAGGCTGGAGGCGCCGACGCCCGCCAGCATGACCGATCCCGCCGCGCTGCGCGCAAGGCTTGCGGCAGTGCGCGAAAGGCTGTGGGAGACGGCGCCGTCGGAGACGCTGCTCGGCATCAACGTGCTGGCCGCGCCGATCTTCGCCGCCGGCGAGGTGCTGGCCGGCTCCATCGGGCTGGTGGGATCGGTGCAGTTCGTGCGCGACCCGCCCGACGCGGCGATGCTCGCCGCGCTGCAGGCGGCCGCGGGCGAGATCAGCGAAAGGCTCGGCTCCGCGCGCTACCGGGCCTCCGGCGGGACGAATTCGCGCCAGTAGCCCGGCCGGTCGGGCTGCACGCCGTAGCCCACCTGCCGGTCCGCCGCCAAGCCGACCAGGTCGCCCGCGCTGCCGCCGGTGCGCGCCAGGTAGTCCGAAAACTCCCGCACGGCGCGGCGCGCGACGTCGAAGCCGCCGGCCATCACCGCGCTGGTCATCTCCACGGCGCTGGCGCCTGCCAGCAGGAAGCGCGCGACGTCGAGCCCGCTGCGCGCGCCATTGGTGCCGAGCAGCGCGAAATCCTTGCCGACGCGCTTGCGCGTCTGCGCCAGCCAGCGGCAGGTCAGCGCCAGCGCCCAGGGCCCGCCGAGGGCGCCCGCGGTGCCGAGCATCGGCGCGCGCGTCTCCACATCCGGTACCAGCGCCATGAAGCGGCCCATGACGATCACCGCATCGGCGCCGCCCTGCTTCGCCGCCTCGGCCAGCGCGGCCACGTCCTCGCTCTGCCCGGTCAGCTTGATCCAGAGCGGGATGCTGACGGCGGCGCGCAACGCCGCGGTGATCTCCCGCACGCGATGCGCCGCACGCTCCTGGATGATGGCGCCTTTCACGGCCTCGTCGCCATGCGGCGCGCCGATGTTGAGCTCCAGCACGCGGATGCCCGCCGCCTGGTAGCGCCGCGCCAGGTCGCAGGCGGCATCCAGCCCGGCCAGGATGATGGAGCCGATGACGTACTGCCCGGATTGCGCGGCCGCGCGGTCCTCGGCCGCGACCTCGGCGATCCAGGCATCCGCATCCATCTGGTGCAGGCCGGAACGGCCGAACAGCATCGCGTCGTCCGGCGGATCAAAATCCCAGGGCACCTTCCGCCAGCGGCTGTCGAGCAGCACATGGTCGCTGCCGTCCAGCTGGCGCTTCGCCGCCGCATTCTCGTTGATGCTCTTCGCCACCACCGCGCCCGCGCCGGTCGCGCGCGCCGCGCGCAGCGCGCCCGCGGTCATCACATGGTCGCCCGAGCCGATGATGACCGGGTTGTTCAGGCGGATGCCGCCGACCGCGACGGAGCAGTCAGGCATATTCGGGCCGCGCCGGCGTGAAGACGTCGAGGTTCATCACCGGCTCGTCGCCCACCACCACGCCGTGATGCATCGCGTTCGGCGGCACGACGAGCAGGCCGCCGGGGCCGAGGCGATGCACCTCGCCTTCGATGTGGAAGTCGATGGTGCCCGACATGATCCAGACGATCTGCTCGTTCGGATGCTTGTGCGGCCGGGGCTCGTGTCCCGGCATCAGCCGATGCAGCGCAATCGTCGCGCCATCGCCGGTGAAGCCCTTGCGGTCCACCCCGGGACGCACCGCGGTCCAGGGGATGGCGTTCCAGTCGATCTTCGGGATGTGCATCACTGCCTCGGGATGTTGGCGGCGCGGATGACCCGGCCCCAGAGCTCGGTGTCCGCGTTGATCAGCGCCAGCATGGCCTCCGGCCCGTGCGCCGCCGGCTCCACCGCCAGGGCGACCAGCCGGTCGCGCACTTCAGGCATCGCCATCACGGTGCGAACCTCCGCCGCGAGCCGGTCCACGATCGGTCGCGGCATGTTGGCGGGCCCCGCCATGCCGTTCCAGGTGATGACGCGGTAGTCGGGCAGGCCGCTCTCCGCCACCGTCGGCACCTCCGGCAGCACGGTGGCGCGGGTGGCGGATGTCACGGCCAGGGCGCGCAGCCGGCCGCCGCTGATCTGGCCGAGCGTCGTCGCCGCCACCTCCATCGCCGCGGTCACGTCGCCGGTCGCCGTGGCGTTCAGCAGGTCGCCGGTGGAGCGATAGGTGACGATCTCCGCCGGGATGTTGCCCATGGACTTCAGCAGCTCGAGGGAGAGATGCAGCGCCGTGCCGACGGCGACCGAGCCCATGTTGATGCGCCCCGGATTGGCCCGCGCCCCGGCGATCAGGTCTTGCAGGCTGCGATAGGGCGCATTCGCCGCGACCACGATGACATGCGGGAAGCTCGCGACCTGCGTGACGAAGGTGAAGTCCTTGATCGGGTCGTAGGGCATGCTGCGCATCAGATGCGGCGCCGTCGCGGCCGTGGCGGTCACCAGCAGCAGCGTGTGCCCGTCCGGCGCGGCGCGCGCGACCGTCTCGCTCGCCAGGATGCCACCAGCGCTCGGCCGGTTCTCGATCACCACCGGCTGGCCGAGCCGGTCCGAGAGCTTCGCGCCGACCAACCGCGCCGTGGTGTCGCCGACCCCGCCCGGCGCGAAGCCGACGATCCAGCGGATCGGCCGGTTCGGTGTCCACTCCTGCGCAACGGCGGGCAGGGCGGCGAAGGCGAGCAGGCATGCCAGAAGCGCGCGTCTCATCATCCGTGTCCTCCCAGGAACGGCCTTGCGCGGCCGATCTTCCGCTTCATGAAGTCCCAGCGCAGGCCGAGATTCTCCGGCGCCAGCAGGAAGCGCTTGGATTGCGCGGCGGCTTCCGGCGCAAGGCGTTCCAGCCTGCCCGCCGCCGCGGCGCGCAGCTGCACATCGGCCGCCCATTCCAGCACGGTCATGCCGATGCAGGCCTCCGCCACGCTGCCGCCGACCACCAGCGCGCCATGGTTCTTCAGCAGCAGCCCGCGATTGCGGCCGAGCGCGGCCGCGATCGCGTCGCCCTCGTCGGTGCCGAGCACGATGCCGTGGAACTCGTCGAACAGCGCGACGTCGTCGGCGAAGATCGCGCCGGTCTGGGTGATCGGCTCCAGCGTCATCCCGGCGCAGCCGAGCGCGACGCCCGCCTTGCCATGCGTGTGCACGATGCAGGTGACGTCCGGGCGCGCCAGGTAGATGCGCGTATGGATGTGCAGCGTCGGGTTCACCCGGCCTTCGCCGCGCGTTGTGGCGAGGTCGAAATCGGCCTCGATCAGGCCGTCCGCGCGCACCTCGTCGAAGCCGACGCCCCAGCGATGCGACCAGAAGCGATCCGCGCCCGGCAGCCTTGCGGTAAGATGGCCGGCGATGCCGCTCGCCTGACCGTCGGCATCGAGGATGTGGTAGGCATGCAGAAGATCGTCGCGGAGGCGGGCCTCCGCATCGGCTGCCGGAGGCCCGTCGGTCACTGCTTCTGCACCCCGGCAAGCTGCGCCATGCGTCCCCAGGCCGCGACCTCCTGCGGGATCATGGTGGCGAGCTCCTCCGGGCTGCTCGGCTCGGGCAGGCCGCCGAGCTCGATCAGGCGCGTGCGGATCTCGGGCACGGCCAGGGCACGGCGGATGGCGCGGTTCATCGCCTCCACCTGCGGACGCGGCGTGTTGGCGGGGAAGACGATCGCGTTCCAGCTGCGCACGATGTAGTCCGGCATCCCCGCCTCCGCGCTGGTCGGCACCGCCGGAAGCGAGGGGAAGCGCGAGGGGGCGGTGACCGCCAGCAGGCGGATGCGCCCGGCCTGCACCTGCGGCAGCAGCGGCGCCAGCAGCTCGCCCGCCACCTGCACCTCTCCCGTCGCGAGCGCATTGGCGAGTTCCGGCGTCGAGCGGTAGGTCACCGTGGTCATCGGCACCTGCGCCATCGCGCGGAACAGCTCCACGCCGAGATGCTGTGCGTTGCCGACCGAGATCGACGCGATGTTGAGCTGGTTCGGATGCGCCTTCGCATAGGCGACAAGCTCCGTCAGGTCGCGCACCGGAAGCTGCGGATTCACCGCGATCACATGGTCGTACCAGACCATCCGGCCGACCGGCGCGAAATCCTTCGTCACGTCGAAGGGAATGGTGCGGAAGAACGCGGGCGCGGCCATGTTGCTGGTGGTCAGCAGATACATGGTGTGCCCGTCGGGCGCGGAGCGCGCGACGAACTCCGCGCTGATGATCCCACCCGCGCCGGGGCGGTTGTCCACCACGATGGACTGGCCGAGCTCCGCCTGCATGTGCGGCGCCAGCATGCGCACGGTGATGTCGCCAGCGCCGCCGGCGCCGAAGCCGATCACGAAGCGGATCGGGCGGCTGAACAAGGGTTGCGCCCGCAGGGCGGCGGGCATGGCGAGCGCGCCGCCCGCGGCGGCGATCAACGAACGGCGTCCGATCATGCTCGGCGCTCCTCCCCCATCTCGATCGTTAAGCGGGACCGTAGCCGCCCCCGCCCGGCGTTTCCATCAGCACGTCATCCTGCGGCTGCATCAGCATCTTGCGCGCCTCGTTCACCGGCTTGCCGTTGACCAGGAAGCGCCCGGCCTGGCCGGGGGCGCCGCCTTCCAGCCCCTCCGGCCCCACTTCGGTGCGGCTGGCGACGACATTCAGCAGCCAGGGGTCGCGCGTGCGCATGCGGTAGCCGATCACCTGGCCGTCGCCGCCGCGCTGGCGCCCGGCGCCGCCCGAACCCGGGCGCAGCTCCTTGCGCGTGAACTCGATCGGCATGGCGGCTTCCAGCACCTCCACCGGCACCGCCGCGACGCCGGTCGGATAGCAGGTCGCGTCCAGCCCCGGCTTGTCGCGCCGCGCCCCCATGCCGCCCGAGTAGTTGAACATCGAGGAGGTGAAGGGCCTGCCTTCCTCGTCGCGCCCCTGGATCTGGATGGTCCAGACCGCGCCGGAGCCCTCCGCCACCACGCGATCCGGCATCACCTGATGCAGCGCCTTCAGCACGGGAAAGGGCACGTACATTCCGACGACGTGGCGCGCATTGACGGGCGCCGGGTAGCGGCAGTTCACGATGCAGCCTTCGGGCGCGACAACCTTCACCGGCCTCAGGCTGCCCCAGTTGTTGGGCAGGTCGGGATCGAGGCAGGCGCGCACCGCGAAATTCGCATAGGCCGCGGTGTAGTTCAGCACGACATTGATCCCGATCGGCGCCTCGGGCGAGGAGCCGGCGAAGTCGATCGTCATCTCCCCGGCTGCCGGGTCCACGGTCACCGCGCAGCGCAGCGTGATCTTCTGCCCGCCCGGCACGTCGAAGACGCTCGCGCCCTGGAAGGTGCCGGCGCGGAGCTTGCGGATGGACTCGCGCGTCGCCTGTTCGGAGCGCTCCAGCACGGCGGCGCTGAGCGCCTCGATATCGTCCAGCCCCTGCCGGTCGCAGAGCGTGTTCAGCCGCTCCGCCCCGACGCGCCCGGCCGCCACCTGCGCGGCGAGGTCGCCCGCCACATGTTCCGGCGTGCGGACGTTGCGGCGGATGATGTCGTGCAGCAGCGCGTTGGGCCGGCCGGCCTCATAGAGCTTCGCCAGCGGGATCCAGAGCCCTTCCTCGTGCACGTCGCGCGCGCCCGCGCCCACGCCGTAGCCGCCGATGTCGGTGTGGTGGATCGTGCTGCCGAAGAAGCCGATGCAGCGCCCGCCTCGGAACACCGGCGTCATCACCGTGATGTCGAAGAAATGCCCCGCCGAGAGCCAGGGATCGTTGGTGATCAGGACGTCCCCGGGCGAGAGCGTGTCCGGCGGGAAGGCCTTCACGAAATGCTGCCCGGCCATGCCGAGGCTGTTGATGTGGCCCGGCGTGCCCGTGACCGCCTGCGCCACCATCCGACCCCGCCGGTCGAACAGCGCGGTCGCAAGGTCGCCGGCCTCCCGCACGATCGGACTGAAGGCGATGCGCTGCAGCGCGCGCGCCTGCTCCGTCACCGTGGCGATCAGGTTGGACCAGAGGATCTCGAGCGTGATGCCGTCGAACCGTTCCATCAGCCGCGCTCCGCGATCACGGCGCCCGACGCGTGGACCTGCGCGGTCCAGCCGCGCAGGATCACCAGCGTCGTCTCGCGTTCCTCGATGATGGCCGGCCCGGCGATGCGCTGCCCGACCGCGAGCGCGGCGCGATCGTACACCGGCACCTCCGGCGCGGCCGGCTCCACCGCGACGCGGCGATGCGTGCGCGGCGCGGCTGCGGCGCCGCCCGGCAGGGGCGGCGGCGGCGCGGCCGGGATCGGCCCGCGTGCGGCGAGGCGCCAGGTGACGACCTCGACCGCGACGTCGGGCAGGCGGATGCCGTAGAGCGCTTCGTAGGCGGCTTCAAAGGCGGCGCGCAGCGCGACTGCGTCCCCCGCTTCCGCGACCGCCATCGGGATCTCCGCCGTCACCTCGTTCTGCTGCCCGCGATAGCGGCAATCCACGCCGAGCGAGAAGGTCGCGCCCGCTTCCGCCACGCCGGCCTCCGCCAGCGCCGCGCGGCCCTCCGCCGCCATGCCGGCGATCAGCGCGCGCGCCGCGTCCCAGTCCAGCGTGTCGAGCGTGTCCAGCGCGGAGCGCACCAGATCGAGCCGCACCGGCGAGACCAGCGTGCCGAAGGCCGAGAGCACGCTCGCCATCGGCGGGAAGATCACCTGCGCGCAATCCAGCAGCTCCGCGACGCGACAGGCATGCACGGGGCCGGCGCCGCCGAAGGCCAGCATCGGCAGGCCGCGCCAATCGAGGCCGCGATCGGTCGCATGCGCGCGCGCCGCGCCGGCCATATTCTCGCACACCACCTCGAAGACGCCGCGCGCCGCCGTCACGGCGTCCACGCCAAGCCGGTCCCCGAGCCGCGCGAAGGCCGCCTCCGCCCCCGCCCCGTCCAGCTGCATGTCGCCGCCGAGAAAGCGGTCCGCATCCAGCAGGCCGAGCACCACATCAGCATCGGTCACGGTCGGCTCCGTGCCGCCGCGGCCGTAGCAGACCGGGCCGGGCTCGCTGCCCGCGCTGCGCGGCCCGACCTTCAGAAGGCCGAGATTGTCGATCCGCGCAATGGAGCCGCCGCCCGCGCCGATCTCGATCATGTCCACCGAGGGGATGGTGATCGGGAAGCCGCTGCCGGGCTTGAAGCGGTAGCGACGGTCCACCTCGAACTCGCCGGCCACCAGCGGCTTGCGGTCCAGGATCAGGCAGGCCTTGGCGGTGGTGCCGCCCATGTCGAAGGACAGCAACCGGTCGGCGCCGAGCAACTCGGAGAAATGCGTCGCGGCCAGCGCGCCGGCGGCCGGGCCGGATTCGATCATCCGCACCGGGAAGGTGCCCGCCACCTGCGTGCCGACCACGCCGCCATTCGAGAGCATGATCAGCGGCCGGTTCGGGAAGCCGCGGCGCGACAGCTCGGCCGACAGCGCCGCGAGATAGGGCGCGACGACCGGCTGGGTGTAGGCGTTCATCACCGTCGTCGAGGCGCGCGGATATTCGCGGATCTGCGGCGAGACCTCCGAGGAGAGCGCGATGTGCAGCGCGGGCGCGGCACGGCGCATCGCCTCCCGCGCCGCGGCCTCGTTGGCGCCGTTGCGATAGGCGTTGAGCAGGCACAGCGCCACGGCCTGCACGCCGCGCGCCGCAAGATCCCGCGCCAGTGCGGCCGCCTCCCCGGCATCCACGGGCCTCGCGATGCGTCCGTCCGCCAGCACGCGCTCGTCCAGCGCGAAGGTCAGCTCCGGCGGCACGAGCGGATCGGGATACTCGATCTGCGGGTCGAACATGTCGTAGCGATGCTCGTTGCGGATCCGCAGCACGTCGCGGAAGCCCTTGGTCGTGACCAGCGCGGTGGGCGGGCCGCGGCGCTCGATCACGGCGTTGGTGACCAGGGTGGTCGCATGCACCGTCACGTCATCCACCGCGGCCGGCGCGATGCCGGCGCGGTCGAGTGCCAGGTCCACGGCGCGGAAGAAGCCGTCCAGTAGATTGCGGTGCGTGGTCAGCGTCTTGTCGGTGACGGATCGTCCGTCGGGTGCGCGCAGCACCACGTCGGTGAAGGTGCCGCCGATGTCCACGGCCAGCGCATGGCCGCGCAGCGCAGGCGTTTCGCCCACCAGCTTCCTCCTGACCCGCGGCGTCCCGCTATGCAGGACGCCGTCCTCCTGAAGGTGAGCTTGCTGCCTGGCCGTTGCGGCGTCAACAGCCTTTCGGCCCGCGCCGCCACAGGGCGTGCGCAGGCCGGATGCACGAAAGCAGGGAATGGGTGACGACCGGCGCCCTACTCGCGCGCGCCGGTCGCTATCGGGCGACGCTCAGAACGGCCAGACCAGCGGCACGAGGAAGACCGCGACGATGAAGAACCAGATCATCATCGGAAGCCCGAACTTCCAGTAGTCGCCGAACTCGTAGCCGCCGGGGCGCATCACCATCAGGTTGGTCGGCGTGGCGATGGGCGTGAGGAAGGCGGCGGCGGAGACGACCGCGATGCTCATCAGCACCGGCGCGGGCGACACGCCGATGCCGGCCGCCGCGGCGACGCCGACGGGGATGATGATCAGCGCCGTCGCCGTGTTGCTGATCAATTGGCCGAGGATCGCCGTCAGCACGAACAGCGCGGCCAGCAGCACGCGCGGGCTGGCATCGCCCGCGATCGCCACCAACCCGTCCGCCATCAGCCGCGCCGCGCCGGTCTGCTCCATTGCCGCCGAAAGCGGCATCATCGCGGCGACCAGGATCACCGTGGTCCAGTCGATCGCGCGGTAGGACTGCTCGGCATTCATCACGCCGGTCAGTACGAGCGCGGCGGCCGCCAGCAGCCCCGCCACGGCAGGCGGCACCAGGCCCGTGGCCAGCAGCAGCACCATCACGCCCAGCACCGCGATCGCCTGCTTCGCGCCGGCGCCGAGCGGCACCGCCTGGCGGCGCACCAGGTCCGGCGAATTGACCACCAGCACCTGCGGGTCGTTCAGATGCGTGTCGAGCGCCTTCCAGCTGCCCTGCAGAAGGATGGTGTCGCCTGCCTGCAGCACCACCGCGTCGCGCCCCAGCGCCTCGCCGCCGCGGTTCACCGCGATCACCACGAGGTCGCCGCTCTCCGTCACCATGCCGGGATAGACGGTGGTGCCGATCATCGCGGAGCGCGGCGGCAGCATCACCTCGGCGAGGCCGGAGCTGCGGTTGAACAGCGAATCCTGGATGTCCGCCGCCGCATCCTCCAGGCGGAAGGCCAGATGCAGCGCGGCGCCGAGGGCGGCGGCGGATTCCGCCGGTCCCGCGATCAGCAGGTGGTCGCCTTCGGCGAAGCGCTCGCGGCGCAGGCGCTCGCCGCTGTCGCCCTCCTGCATGGCCAGCAGGCGCATGCCCTCATAGGGCGAGAGGTCGAGGCTGGCCATGGGCTGACCGACCAGCGGCGAGGTGGCGCGGATGCGCATGCGGAAGACGTCGCGCGAAAGCCCGTACTGCTCCACCAGCGTCACCGCATGCCGGCTGAAATCGGCGGTCATGGAGGGGCCGCCGCGATGCGGCAGCAGCTTCGTGCCCAGCAGGATGCCGATCGCGATGGTGCCAAGCAGCAGCGGCACGCCGACGATGGTGAATTCGAAGAAGCCGAAGCCGCCGGCGCCAGCCTCCGCCGCCGCCTCGGAGACCAGAACGTTCACCGGCGAGCCCGTCAGCGCCAGCAGCGAGCCGGCATGGGCGGAGAAGACCATCGGCATCAGCAACTGCGACGGCGCGCGGCCGAGCCGGATCGCCATCACCACCACAACCGGCAGCAGCGCGGCGACCGCGCCGTTCAGGCTGATCAAGGCGGTCAGCACCGCGACCAGCAGCGCGATCAGCGTCATCAGCCGCGGGCGGTTGTCCTCGCCCGCGCCCCTGATCAGCGCCTGCCCCGCCCAGGCGGTGACGCCCGTGCGGTCCAGCGCCGCGCTCACGACGAAGAGCGTCGCGATGAACATCACCGCCGGATCGCCGAAGCCCGCCAGCGCCTGGCCCAGTGTGAGGATGCCGCTGGCATAGAGCGCCATCCCGACGCCGAGCGCGACCAGGATGACCGGGATCCTGTTCCAGACGAACAGGACCACCGCGGCCAGGATGATCGCGACGAGGATCAGGATGTCGTTCATGCCCGCACGCTCACAGGCCCCAGGGCAGGCCGAGCAGGTACCACCCCGCCAGGAACGCGGTCCAGATCACCGACAGCCAGATCACATAGGGCAGCATCAGCGCGATCACCGTACCGACGCCGGCCTCCTTCTGGTACTTGATCGCGAAGGTCACGATCATCGCGAAATACGCGTTCAGCGGCGTGATCGCGTTCATCGGGCTGTCGCCCACGCGATACGCCGCCAGAACCGCCTCCGGCTCGACGCCGAGCTGCATCAGCAGCGGCACGAAAACCGGCGCGAAGATCGCCCATTTCGCGATCGCGGCCGTGATGATCAGGTCCAGCAGGAACACCACGACGACGAAGCCGAGGAGCAGCGCGATGGAGGGCAGCGCCAGCGCCTCCAGCACGGCCGCCATGGAGACGGCCGCGAGCGTCGCCATGTTGGTGTAGTTGAAGAAGGCGATGAACTGGCTGATCACCAGCAGCAGCAGGATCAGCCCCGCCAGCCCGCCGATCGCCTTCTGGATCGCCGCGATGACGTCGTTGGTGGTGCGCATCGTGCCCGCGCCGCGGCCATAGGCGATGCCGCAGACCAGGAAGATCAGCGAAATCGAGACGATCAGGCTGTTCATGAAAGGCGAGGAGCCGATGATCGCGCCCGTCTGCGGATGACGCAGCGGCGCGCCGGGCGGCAGCGTCAGCAGCGCGAGGAAGGCGAGCACGCCGAGCAGCCCGAGGCCGGCCATGCGCAGGCCGCGGTACTCCGCTTCCGACAGCACGGTCTCGCCCGGCACCTTGTAGTCGCCGGTGTAGGGGCCGAGGCGGGGCTCGATGATGCGTTCCGTGATCAGCGCGATCAGCACCGTCAGCAGCGCGACGGAGCCCATCGAGAACCAGACATTCGCCGCCAGGTCGATCGAGAGGTTCGGGTTCACCAGCCGGATCGCGTCGTTGGTGATCTCCGTCAGGATGCCGTCCACCGGCGTGATCAGGACATTCACCAGGAAGGCCGCCGCCACGGAGGCGAAGCCCACCGCGAGCCCGGCCAGCGGATGCCGCCCCACCGAGATGAAGGCCGCCGCCGCCAGCGGGATCAGCACGAGGTAGCCCGCATCGGCCGCGATGGAGGAGACGATGCCGACGAAGGTCAGGATGTAGGTCAGCGCCTTGGCCGGGGCGACGATCACCAGCTTGCGGATGAGCGCCTTGACCAGCCCGGATTCCTCCGCGACGCCAACGCCGACCATCGCCACGATGATCACGCCGACCGCGTTGAAGCCCATGAAGTTGCCCACCACGCCGGTGAACATGAAGCGGATGCCCTCGATGGTCAGAAGGCTCCGCGCCTCGGTGAAGGCGGGCTCGATGTCGCCGGTAGCGGGGTTGTAGGCCTGGTAGCTGACCCGCGCGCCGAACACGGACAGGATCGTGGAGAGCACGATCACGATGGCGATCAGGTAGACGAAGATCATCACCGGGTGCGGCACGCGGTTGCCCACGCGTTCCACCCAGTCGAGCAGCTTCTGCATCCCGCCCTTCGGCGCGGCGGCCTCGCTCATCGCGACAGCGCCTCCAGGATGCGCGCCCAGGAACGGATGCCCTTGCGGAAGCTCTCGAGGTTGTACTTCTCGTTCGGGCTGTGGATGCGGTCGTCGTCCAGCCCGAAGCCGGCCAGGATCACGTCCATGCCGAGAGCGGTCTTGAGCTGGTGCGTGACGGGGATGGAGCCGCCCCCGCCGATGAAGACCGCGGGCTTGCCCCATTCGTCCGACAGCGCCTGGCGCGCCTTGGCAAAGGCGGGGTCGGTGTCGGGAAAGCGGATGGCGCGGCCGGCGCCGTGCTCCTTGAACTCCACCCGGCAATCGGCCGGCACGCGCGCCTTCACATGCTCGCGGAAGGCCTTGCGGATGGCGTGCGGGTCCTGGTCGAAGACGAGGCGGAAGCTGATCTTCGCGCTCGCCTTGGCGGGGATGACGGTCTTGAAGCCCTCCCCCTGGTAGCCGCCGCCCATGCCGTTGATCTCGCAGGTCGGGCGCGACCAGGTCTGCTCCAGCGCGCTGCGCCCCTTCTCGCCGGCCGGCACCGACAGGCCGATCGGGCCGAGGAAGCCTTCCACCGTGAAGCCCAGCGTGTCCCACTGCTTCTTCAGGCTCTCCGGCAGCTCAGGCACGCCATCGTAGAAGCCCGGCAGCGTGATGCGCCCCTGATCGTCGTAGAGATCGGCCAGGATCTTCGCCAGGATGCGGTTCGGGTTCGCCGCCGCCATGCCGTAGAAGCCCGAATGCAGGTCGCGGTCGGCGGCGTGGATGGTGATCTCCTCGCCGCACAGGCCGCGCAGCATGGTGACGATCGCCGGCGTCTGCGGGTCCCACATGTTGGTGTCGCAGATCAGGCCGATATCCGCCTTCAGCTCCTTCGCATTGGCATCCAGGAAGCCGGGCAGGTTGGCGCCGCCCGACTCTTCCTCGCCCTCCAGCAGGATCGTCACCGGGATGGGCAGGCTGCCGGTGACGGCCTTCCAGGCGCGGCAGGCCTCGACGAAGGCCATCAGCTGGCCCTTGTCGTCCGCCGAGCCGCGCGCCGCGATCACCTTGGTCCCGTCGGCCAGCGTCTTGATCTTCGGATCGAAGGGATCGTCTTCCCAAAGCTCCAGCGGGTCCACCGGCTGCACGTCGTAATGGCCATAGAACAACGCGGAGGGGCCGCTGCCCTTGCGATGGTGGCCGACGACGATGGGGTGCCCGGCGGTCGGCCGCGCGTCCGCCTCGAAGCCGATGCCGCGAAGGTCCTCGGCATGCCATTCCGCGTTGCGCTTGCACTCCGCGGCATAGGCCGGGTCGGTCGAGATCGAGCGCAGGCGCAGCACGGCGAAAAGCCGCTCCAGCGCCTTCTCGAAATCGCCGTCGATATGGGCCAAAACCTTGTCGAGCTCTGACATGCCTGCCCTCCCGAAAACGCCTCTGTCGTGTCGGCCGGCGCGGCCTTGCGGACGCCCCTGGCCCTTGCCTCCGGACGCGACGGGAACCTAGCCCCGCATCCGAATGCGAGCATACACCACGCGTCCCACCCCTATGCGCCGCGTCCGCCGGGCCGCTCAGCGCAGGGCGGCCTCGCGGCCCGGCTGCTCTTCCGGCACGAGGATGCCGACCGGCGGCGGCCGGTCCACCCAAGCCGCGCCGGAGCGTCCCTGCGCCTGCCCGTAATCGAACAGGGCGCGCATGTAGCGAGGATCGAAGGGCTGGTCGCGCGGCGCCTGGAAGCCCGGGCCGATCGCCGCCAGCCGGAAGGCCACGCCGTCGCGGTGCATCGTCAGGTAGATGCGGTGGATGTCCGCGATCCCGCTGAAATGCAGCAGCGTCTCCACCGAGCGTCGGGCGATGCGGAAGACGTTCCGGTCGGTCGGCGCGCTTTCCACGTCGATGCGGCCGTTGCGGACCACCCAGGCCGTGCGCTGGCGAGGGGCGCCCGCGGCCGCGGCCGCCTGGCGCAGGTCGAGCGAGGGCGGATACAGGAACACCTGCGTGGCCGCGCCGCCATCCACATGCATCTCCTGGAAGCGCCGGCCGCCGATCTCGACATCCACGAAGACCGGCGGGAAGGCGCCGGGCACCGAGGCGGAGGCCAGCAGCACGTCGCGGAACAGTTCGAGCGCATCGGGGTGGCCGCTGGCGGCGATGGCGCCGATGTTCCAGACCACGGGGCGGCGGATGTCGAGGTTGGTGGTGCCGATCAGCAGCAGCCGGCCGCGCCGGTATTCCCGCGCGATCGCGTCCAGCATCGCCTGGTCGGCATGACGGGCGATGAGGCGATAGAGCGGCGAGGTGTCGGCCAGCGCCTCGCCGAACAACACGCTGGTCAGGATGCGGCCGAACACGACGATGTCGGTGGGCGCGACCTCGGCGAAGACGGCGCGCAGCTGCGCGTCATAGGCCGGGCCGAGGAAGGCGAAGGGCGCGATCAGCGCGCCGGCGGAGATGCCGGTCACCACGTCGAATTCCGGGCGCGTGCCGGCCTCCGTCCAGCCCGCCAGCAGCCCGGCGCCGAAGGCGCCGTTGTCGCCCCCGCCCGACAGCGCCAGGTAGTGGGCCGGGCGCAGCGCCGCGCCGCGCGCCGGCGCCTCCGCGGCCAGCCGGCGCGTCAGCGCCGTCGCGGCCTCGCGCTCCCAGGCCGCGGCATCGCCGTCGGCCATGAAGCGCGCATTCGGCACGCCGAGCATCGCGGTCTGCACGCTCTCCTGCGGGGCCGGGGGCGGCAGGCGCGCGAAATTCGCGCAGCCGCCCAGGCCGAGCAGCAGCACCGCCACGGCGAGCCGATGCAGGAACGTCATCCGGCCGGCGCGAGCGGAAGGCGTGGGGCGCGCAATCCGCGCATGGGATCCTCTCGGTCGAAGTCGGCGGCGCAAGGCGAGGTCCGCGCCCGGTCCGGCGGAACGGCTCCGCGGTTCCGCCGGTCGGGCATGGACCGCCGGGAACAGTTAGCGCCGAAGAGCGACGCAACTCAACGCGATTGGCACGTGACCGATCCATGACGGCATCGGCCAGGGCCGGCGCGCACCCCGCCCCGCCGCGTCGCTCAGCCCTCGCCGACCGCAGGGCGCGGCGGGTCGGCCAGCTCCCGCGGCGCGCGGTCGGCGCGGCGCTCCATGACGATGACGTAGAGCGCGGGCAGCACGATCAGCGTCAGCAGCGTCGCCACCAGCAGCCCGCCCATGATGGCGAAGGCCATCGGCCCCCAGAACACCGTCGGCGCGATCGGGATCAGGCCGAGCACGGTGGACAGCGCCGTCAGCAGCATCGGCCTCAGGCGCGATGTGGCCGCCGCCACCACCGCGTCGCGCAGCGCCATCCCGTCGGCGCGGTCCTGGTCGATCTGCACGATCAGGATCACCGCGTTCTTCGCGATCATCCCGACCAGCGCGAGGATGCCGAGGATCGCGACGAAGCCCAGCGGCCGGCCGAAGGCGAGCAGCGCCATCACCACCCCGATCAGCCCGAGCGGCAGGATCGCCACCACCAGGCCGAGCCGCGCGAAACTCTGCAGCTGGAACATCAGCACGGTCAGCATGACCACGATCATCATCGGCACCACCGCCATGACCGAGGCCTGGCTGTCCGCGCTCTCCTCCGCGATCCCGCCGAGCTCGATCGCATAGCCCGCGGGCAGGCGGGCACGCAGCGCCGCGAGGCGCGGCTCGACCTCGGCCACCACCTGGTCCGGCAGGATGCCGGGCTGGACATCGGCCTGGACCGTCAGCGACGGCACGCGGTCGCGGCGCCAGACCAGGGGGAACTCCTGGCCGTATTCGAAGGTGGCGAACTGGCCGAACGCCACCGTGCGCCCGCCGGGGATCGGCACCTGCATCGTCAGCAGCGTGTCGAGCGAGAGCCGCTCCGCCGCGGTGGCACGCGCCAGCACGTTCACCAGGTAGATGTCGTCGCGGATCTGCGTGACGACGCTGCCGGTGATGACCGCGTTCAGCGTGGAGGCGATGGCGGCGGAGGAGAGGCCGAGCTGGCGCGCCTGTTCCTGGTCCACCACGACGCGCAGCTGCCGCGCCGGCTCCATCCAGTCGAAGTTGAGGTTGCGCGCGCCCGGGCTGGCAGCCAGCACCTGCGAGACCTCAAAGGCGATGGAGCGCAGCGTCTCGATGTCCGGGCCGACCACGCGCCATTGCAGCGGCCAGCCCACCGGCGGCCCCAATTCCAGCGGGGAGACGCGGGCGATGGCAGCGGGGAAGCGCTCCGCCAGCAGCGCCTCGAGCCGGGGCTGCAGGCGCTGCCGCGCCTCGAAATCCTTCGCCACCACCACGGCCTGGGCGAAGAAGGGGTTTGCGAGCTGCGCATTGAGCGGCAGGTAGAAGCGGATCGCGCCGCGGCCGACATAGGTGCTCCAATGCGCGACATCCGGATCGGCGGCGAGCGCCGCATCCAGCTGCTCCGCCGCTTCCTGGCTCGCGAAGATGGAGGCGTTCTGCGGCAGCGTGATGTCCACCATCAGCTCCGGCCGGTCGGAGGAGGGGAAGAACTGCTGCGGCACGAAGCGCACCGCGAACACCGAGACGGCGAAGGCCGCGACCGCGACCGCGACCGTCACCCAGCGCACCCGGATCGCCAGCCGCAGGAAGCCGGCATAGGCGCGCAGCACGGCGCCAGGCGCCGGCGGCGGCGCGCCGGCGGCAGCGGCCTTCGGCGCCTTCAGGATCGCCATGCCCATCAGCGGCGCGAAGAGCACGGCGACGAACCAGGACACCACCAGCGCGATGCCGACGACCGCGAAGATGGAGAAGGTGTATTCGCCAGCAGAGCTTGCGGCAAAGCCGATCGGGATGAAGCCGGCGATGGTCACCAGCGTGCCGGTCAGCATCGGCGCGGCGAGCGTGCGATAGGCGAAGGTCGCGGCCTGGTCCTTGCTGTCCCCGGCGGCGAGTCGGCGGATCATCGCGTCGATCGTCGTCATCGCGTCGTCGACCAGCAGCGTCAGCGCGATGATCAGCGCGCCGAGCGAGATGCGCTGCAGGTCTATCCCCGCCAGCAGCATCAGCGGGAAGACGATGGCGAGCGTGAGCGGGATGGAGAGCGCGACCACCGCCCCGGCCCGGATGCCGAGCGCGATGAAGCTGACCACCATGATGATCACGATCGCCTGCCAGAGGCTTTCGGTGAAGTCGCCGATGGCGGTGTCCACCGTCTCGGCCTGGTCGGCGACGAGGAAGGGCTCGATGCCGATCGGCAGCTCGCGCTCGATCAGGCGCATCTCGCGCCGCAAATTCTCGCCGAGGGCGAGGATGTCGCCGCCCTCCCGCATCGCCACCGCCAGCCCGATCGCGGGCTGGCCGTTGACGCGGAACATCGGCTGCGGCGGGTCGGCGAAGCCGCGGCGGATCTCGGCGATGTCGGTCAGCCGCACCAGCCTGTCGCCCGCGACGAAGGAGACGGCGGCGAGGTCGGCCTCGTTCTGGAAGGCGCCGGAGACGCGCAGCGCCAGCCTCTCCTCCCCGGTCTGCACCAGCCCAGCGGGGCTGACCGCGTTCTGCGCCTGCAGCGCCGCGATGAGCGCGGGATAGTTGAGCCCGAGACCCGCCAGGCGTTCGAGCGAGAACTCGATGAACACCACCTCGTCCTGCGCGCCCAGGATCTCGACCTTCGTCACGTCCGGCACCCGCAGCAGGCGCGAGCGCGCCGCCTCCACCTGGTCGCGCAACTCGCGGCGCGAGAAGCCGTCGGCGGTGAAGCCGAAGATGATGCCGAAGGTGTCGCCGAAATCGTCGTTGAAGCCCGGCCCCAGCACGCCCTGGGGCAATGTATGGCGCATGTCCCCGACGCGCTTGCGCACCTCGTACCACATGTCCGGCACGACCTTCGCCGGGGTCGAGCCCTTCAGGTCCACGAAGATCGTCGTCTGGCCAGCGATCGTGTAGCTGCGCAACCGGTCGAGGTTCGGCGTCTCCTGCAGGGTGCGCTCCAGGCGCTCCGTCACCTGCAGCAGCGTCTCCTCGATCGTCGCGCCCGGCCAGGCGGCGGAGACGACCATGGTGCGGAAGGTGAAGGCCGGGTCCTCGTTGCGGCCGAGCCGCAGGAACACCAGCGCGCCGGCGATGACCGCCACCAGCATGAAATAGAGAACGAGCTGCGGCCGCCTGATGGACCACTCGGAGAGGTTGGGACCGATCACGGCGCGGCCCCGAGCAGGCGCACCTTCTGCCCGGGCCGCAGCGCCTGCACACCCGCGGTGACGACCACCTCGCCCTCCGTCAGGCCGGAGCCGACGACGACGCGCGCGGGATCATGGCGCAGCACCTCGATGTTGCGCAGCGCGACCGTCTGCGTCGCCGGGTCCACCAGCCAGACCGCGGGCGCGTCGTCCTTGCGGGTCAGCGCGCCGGCCGGGATCGTGATGGCCGCGCCGCCATCCAGCTGCATCCGCCCGGTGACGGTCGAGCCCAGGCGCAGCGCCGGCGGCGGATCCTCCAGCCCGATGCGCACCCGGAAGGTGCCGGTCGCCGGATCGGCGCTGGGCGAGACCTCCCGCACGCGGCCCTGGGTGCGCACGGCGGGATCGAGCGTCAGCGCCACCTCGATCGCCGCATTGGCCGGCGCCTGATCCTTCACCACCGGTGGCACGTCGAACACCGCATCCAGGCCGCCCTGGCGGGCGATGCGCACGATCATCCGCCCGGGTGCCACCACCTCGCCGGGCTCCGCCCCGCGCGCCGTGACGGTGCCGGAGGCATCCGCGACAAGCTCGGTATAGCCGAGCCGGTTCTCCGCGATGTTCGCCTGGGCCTGCGCCGAGTCCAGCGCGCTGCGCGCGGTCTGGCGCTGCTGCGAGGCCTGGTCGTAGCGCTGGCGCGTGGTCCAGCCGCCGCGCAGCAGCTCGGCCTGCCGCCAGTAGTTGTTCTGCGCCTCGGCGAGCTGCGCCTCCGCGGCCGCCAGCGCGGCGCGGGCGGCGCGCAGGTTGTTCTCCTCATTCGTCGGATCGAGCCGCGCGATCACCTGCCCGGCCTGCACGCGGTCGCCGACATTCACCAGGCGCTCCGTCATCCGGCCGTCTATGCGGAAGCCCAGACTGGCCTCCGTCTCGGCCTGGATGGTGCCGGTCAGGGACACGACCTCGCCACCCGCGCGTGGCTCCACGGTGACCACGCGCACCGGGCGCGGGTCGGCGGGCGGCGGCGCGGGCGGCTCGCTGCAGGCGAGCAACAG
Organism: Falsiroseomonas bella; assembly: GCF_003173615.1. Classification (GTDB taxonomy): domain Bacteria; phylum Pseudomonadota; class Alphaproteobacteria; order Acetobacterales; family Acetobacteraceae; genus Falsiroseomonas; species Falsiroseomonas bella. The sequence continues at coordinate 297,385 of NZ_QGNA01000005.1, forward strand.
GGCGGGCAGCAGCAGCAGGGCGCGGCGTCCCGTTGGCAGTGCTGTCGGCATGCGCATGGAACTGGTTCCACTCGGAAGGCTGAAGTCTAGAACGGGTCGGCGGCGACCAGAAGCGCGCCATGCGGCAGGGCTTCTAGCGCACCGCCATCGCATCTGCGGTGCCGGCCCGGTTGGCGTCATGGGCGGCCCGTCCCACCGGTGAGCCGGGCGTCCCATTCGCCCGCTGCCCCGCGGCGCCGGGTGGAATGCCTTCCGCCACGCGGTCGCGCAGGTAAGGAAAGAACGGATTCGAGGAGATCCGCATCAGCGTGTCGAGCCCGGTCACCAGCACGCCACGCTCGCCCCGCGCCGCCAGCGCGCCGAGATTGAACCCGACCCCGTCGGCCGGATCGGGCACCAGCCCGTAGAGCCAGTCATCCACCGGGAAGGGCAAGGCGATGTGGGAGAGCGAGTACAGCTCGCGCGGCCAGGCGAGGTCGAGCGGCACCATCCGCGTCGCCGTCTCGCCGGCCTCCGTGACCTCCGCCATGACTTCGGCGGAATCGGGGGTGACGTTGGTGATGCGCGTCATGCGGAAGCGCTGCGGCGCGGGGGGCAGCAGGCGGTCCACGGCCTGCGCCGCCTGCGGCGAGATCAGCGGCCCGAGCTTGGCATCGCGGTTCAGGTCGAACAGCACCAGCTCGCTGCCATTCGCGGGCAGCAGCGCATAGAGCGCGTTGACGATCGCGGGCGTGCTGACCGTGGCGTCCACCACCGACTGGAAGGTGAGCACCGGGGCAAGCCCATCCAGCCTGCCCGCGGCCGCCAGCCGCCGCGTCTGCTCCTGCAGCGCCGCCGTCAGCTGGTGCGACTGCCGCGCGGCGTTCACCGGGAAGGAGTTGAACTTGTAGGGGTTGAACTCCGGCAGCAGGTCCAGCCAGGCCGCGCCGGCGAAGGCGGGCAGCAGCGCCGGCAGGCCGGCGATGCCGGCGAAGCGTGCGAAGGCCGTCACGCCGACCATCGGCGAGACCAGCACCAGCCGCTGCGGCGCATCGAGCGACGGATCCTCGATGGCATCGAGCGCGTGCTTCATCACCAGCGCGCCGCCATTGGAATAGCCAACCAGGTGCAGCGGCCTGCCCGCGCCGGCACGCGCGCGCGCCGCGCGCACCGCAAGCCGCGTGGCCGCCGCCCAATCCTCCCAGGTCGCATCGGTCAGGCCAGCCGGCACCGTGCCGTGGCCCGGCATGCGCGGAACCACCGCCACCCAGCCGCGCGCGCGATACAGCTCCGCCAGGTGGCGCATGCTGTAGGGCGCATCGGTCATGCCATGCACCAGCACCGCCGCGCCCTGCGGCGGGCCTTCCGGCATCAGGATGACCGATCGGTTCCAGTCCTGCGGGAAGCCGGCGGGGTTGAGCGGGCTGTCCGCGAAGAAGCGGTTGGCCGGAACGCGGTCCTCGGGGTCGAGACGGTCCGTCACCTCGCGCCGCACCGCGGCGAAGGCGCGCGCCTCGGCCGCCATCCAGGCCTCCCAATCCGCACCGGCCATCGCGGCGCGGTCCATCTCCGGCGGGACGTGGACATGCCATGGCCGCAGCGCCGGGCCGCGCTGCACATCATAGGCACGCAGCGCAAAGACCACGACGAGGAGCAGCAGGAAGAGCCCTGCCGCCCATCGCAGCAGCCGCGTCGTGCCGGCCCGGATGCCCATGCGCGCCCCCTTGCATCGGTCGCGCAACTGACACTAGCTGGCGCCGCGGCGAGAGGCGAGGCGCGAATGGCGGATGGTCGCGCGATGCGCGTGATGCTCGGGCTGAGCACGGCGATCCTGTTCGCCGGCGCCATCATGCTGGCGCAATCCGTCGTCGCGCCGGTGGTCTTCGCACTGTTTGCCATCGCGCTGGTCTGGCCTGTGCAGGGCTGGGCGCAGCAGCGCATGCCGAAGGTCGCCGCGCTGCTCGTCACCATGGTCGTGGCGCTGGTCGCGCTGGTGGGGCTGGCGCTGCTGGTGGCCTGGGCCTTCGGCCGCGTCGGCCAGTCGGTGGTGGCGAATGCCGCGACGCTGCAGGCGCTCTATGCGCAGAAGATGGCCTGGCTGGAGGCGCAGGGCATCCCGGCGGCCGGCGCGCTGGCGGGGCAGTTCGATGCGCGCTGGATGGTCCGCGTGGCGCAGGGGGTGCTGGCGCAGCTGCAGGGGATGCTGAGCTTCATCCTGCTCACGCTGGTCTATGTGATGCTCGGCCTGCTGGAGGTGGACGTGGCGCAGCGGCAGATGCTGCGCCTCGGTCCCGGCGTGCCGGCCGCGCTGCTGCGCGCGGCGCAGCGCACCGCGCAGAAGCTGCGCACCTACATGATGGTGCGGACCTTCATGAGCGTGATCACCGGCCTCGCCGTCTGGGCCTTCGCCGCGGCCATGGGCCTCGATCTCGCGGCCGAATGGGGCGCCATCGCGCTGGTGCTGAACTACATCCCCTTCATCGGCCCGCTGGTGGCAACGCTGTTCCCCACCATCTTCGCGGTGCTGCAATTCGGCACCTGGGAAGTGGCGGTGACCGTCTTCGCCGTGCTGCAGATCATCCAGTTCCTCGGCGGCAGCTACATCGAGCCGCGGCTCACCGGCGCGCGGCTGGCCGTCTCACCCTTCATGGTGCTGGTCTCGGTCTTCGTCGGCAGCTTCCTCTGGGGCATCCCCGGCGCCTTCATCGGCACGCCGGTGCTGATCGCGGTGCTGACGGTCTGCGAGGCCTTCCCGGCAAGCCGCTGGGTCGCGGACCTGATGTCCGGCCGCGAAGACGCACCGCCGCGCGCCGATCCGGAATAGGGCGACGCGCCCTATCCCCCGCCGCCGGGCTCCTTGGCCGCGCGTCCCGGGGCAAGTCGGGTGGCCAGCAGTTCGCCGCGGCGTTCCAGCAGCGGATGCGCCACCGCCGCCAGATGCGCGCCGACCCGCCGAAGGTCGCGGATCGCATCCAGCACGAGCCCCGGCGTGGCGCCCGGCTCGCCCAGCGGCAGCGGCGCGGCCTTCGCTGCTCGACGCGCGGCGGCGCTCTCCGTGCCGCGCAGCATCTCCTTCGCCTGCACCAGGCGGCGCGCGGCCTCCGCATCCGATTCGGTGAAGACGGCGACGGCGAGGCGCAACTCCTCGCGCAGCGCCGCATGCAGCGCCGCGATGTCCCTTCGGTCCGCCTCCGCCAGCGTCACGCCCCGGCGCGCACGCTTGGCGGCATGCCGCGCGACGTCGCGGCTCAGCACATCGGCGGCATGTTCCAGCGCGATGGCAAAGGACTGGATGGCCGCGATGCGCTCGCGATCCGACTCCGTCAGCAGATCGCCCGGCATGCCGGCAAGATACGCGAGCACGGCGCGGTGCAGCCGGTCCACCACGTCGTCCATCGTGGCCAGCGCCTTGGCAGCATCGCGCGCATCCTCGGCGAAGGCGCGGGTGGAGGCGTCCAGCATCCGCTCCAGCACATCGGCGATGCGCAGCACCTCGCGCCGCGCATTCGCCATCGCCACGGCCGGCATCGCCGCCGCGGCAGGATCGAGGTAGCGCGGCGCCGCCTCGTCCAGCTCGGGACGCTCGGGCAAGAGCTTCGTCAGCGCCCAGGCCAGCGGGCGCAGCAGCGGCAGGGCGAGCAGGCTCGTCGCCACGTTGAAGGCGAGATGCGCGGTGGCGACCAGGCGCAACGGCGTCGGCACCAGCGAGGCGAGCCAGGCGCTGACCTCGGGCAGGAAGGCCAGCACCAGCGCGCAGCCCAGCACGCGGTTGACGAGGTTGCCGAGCGGCAGCCGCAGCCGCGCCCGATCACCCGGCCGGCCGCCGCCCTGCAGCAGCGGGTTCAGCGCGCTGCCCAGGTTGGCGCCGAGCACCATCGCCACCGCGGCGTCCGGCAGCAGCACGCCGCCGCCGGCGAGCGTCGCCACGAACAGCACCGCCGCGATGGAGGAATGCGCCGCCCAGGCGATCACGGCCGCCAGCACCAGGTTCGGCAGCGGCTGGTCCGCCATCGCATGCAGCACCTGCGCCAGCGCCGGCGAGGCCTGCACGGGCGCGAGCGTCTCCACCATCAGATGCAGCGCGAGCAGCATCAGCCCGAGCCCGATGGCAACGCGGCCGAGGTCGCGCGACTGCGCGCGCCGCCCCTTCCGAAACGCGATGACGCCGAGCAGGATCAGCAGCGGCGAGAGCCAGCCCGCATCGAAGGACAGCACCTGCACGATCATCGCCGTGCCGATATTGGCGCCGAGCATCGCCGCCAGCGCCGGCACCAGCGCAACGGCGCCGGCCGAGGCGAAGCCCGCGATCATCAGCGCGGTCGCGGTGCTGCTCTGCAGCGCCGCGGTCACGCCGAGCCCGGCGAGCAGCGCGCGCCAGGGCGTGCCGAGCGCGGTGCCGAGCAGCGCCTGCAGCCGCCCGCCGAAGGCGCGCTCCACGCCGGACTGCACCATGTGCAGCCCCCAGAGCAGCAGCGCGGCCTCGCCCGCGAGCTGGACCAGCAGGCGCAGCTCGGTCATCGGCGGGCCGCCTCCTCTCAGCCGAAGGCTGAACGCGCGAAGCGGGCCAGGTTGTCATGGCCCATCCGCGCATAGGTCAGCGGATGCGCCTTGGCCGGATCCTGCTCGGCCTCCACCACCAGCCAGCCGGCATAGCCCGCGGCGGCGAGCGGCTTCAGCACGGCGGGATAATCCACGCAGCCATCGCCGGGAACCGTGAAGACGCCTTCGAGCACGGCGGCCAGGAAGGGCAGGTCGCGCGCCTTCACGTCGCGCATCACCGCCGGCCGGATATCCTTGCAGTGCACATGCACCACGCGCGCCGCGTGGCGCTCCGCCGCTGCTACCGGATCGCCGCCGGCGAAGGTGAGGTGGCCTGTGTCCAGCAGCAGCCCGACGTCCGGCCCGGTGGTCGCCATCAGCCGGTCCACATCCGCCTGGCTCTCGATCACCGTCCCCATGTGGTGGTGATAGGCGAGATGCAGCCCGCGCGCCTTCAGCCGCCTGCCGAACTTTTCGATTCGTGGTGCCAGGAGATCCCAGTCGGCGTCCGACAGGACCGGACGCTGCGACAGCGGCGTCGCGCGCGCGCCATGGATCGCGCGGGCAACCTCGGCATGCACCATCACCGTGCAGCCCAGCGCGGTCAGCAGCGCGATGTGCGGCTCGGCCTCCGCCATCTCCGCATCCACGTCGCGCTCCAGCAGGCGCGAGCCGTACCAGCCGGAAACCAGCGCCAGCCCGTGCCGCTGCAGGATCGGCCCGAGCTGCGACGCCACGCGCGGGAACTTGTTGCCGAGCTCGAAGCCCTCGAAGCCCGCCTGCTTCCCTTCCGCCAGGCAGGTCTCGAGCGGCGTCTCCGCGCCGAGCTCCGGCATGTCGTCATTGGTCCAGGTCAGCGGATTGATGCCGAGGCGGATGGCCATTGGGGTTACGCTCCTGCGGCCTGGCGCTTGCGGTTGGTCTCGTAGTCGCGGCGCGCGGCCTTCTGCGCCGGCGTCGCGGGCGCCGCGGTCACCGGCACCTCCCACCAGGCGCCGCCTTCCGCGGTGCCGGTCTGCGGGTCCGTGTCGATGACGATCACCTGCGTGCGCTTTGCGGCGAAGGCTTTTGGCAGCGCGGCTTCCAGCTCCGCGATGTCAGCCACCTTGCGCGCCTGCGCGCCGAGCGCCGTCGCATGGGCGGCGAAATCCACACGCGGTGCTTCATCCGGCAGAAGGTTGCGAAAGGGCTCGCCGCCGGTGCCGCGCTGCAGGCGGTTGATGCAGCCGAAGCCGCGATTGTCCAGCACGACGATCGTCAGCTTGGCGCCGAGCGCGACGGAGGTCGCGATCTCGCTGTTCATCATCAGGTAGCTGCCGTCGCCGACCATCACCACCACCTCGCGCTGCGGCGCCGCAAGCTTGGCGCCGAGCCCGCCGGCGATCTCGTAGCCCATGCAGGAATAGCCGTATTCCAGGTGGTAGCTTGCGGCATCCGTCGCGCGCCACAGCTTGTGCAGTTCGCCCGGCAGGCCACCCGCGGCGCAGACCACGATGCCCTGCTTCGGCATGGCGCGGTTGACCGCGCCCAGCACCTGGGCGTCCGTCGGCAGGTCGTTCGCGCCGCGCTTCGGCGCCGCCGTCACGCGCGCCACCGTGCGGTGCCAGCGCGCGGTCGCCGCCGCCGCCTTCTCCTGCCACGGTCGCGGCACCTGCCACCCGCCGAGCACGGCGGACAGCGCCGCCAGCCCGCGCCCGGCATCGGCGACCAGCGGCTGCGCGCCGTGCTTCAGCGCATCGAACGCGGCGACGTTCAGCGCGACAAGCTTCGCGCGGCCGAACAGCGCGCGCGATCCCGTGGTGAAATCCTGCAACCGCGTGCCCACCGCCAGCACCAGGTCGGCCTGCGCCGCCAGGGCATTCGCCGCGGCGCTGCCGGTCACGCCGATGGCGCCGAGATTGGCAGGCGCATCCCAGGCCAGGCTGCCCTTGCCGGCCTGGGTCTCCGCCACCGGCACGCCGTGGGAGCGTGCGAACTCGGCAAGCGTTGCTTCCGCGCAAGCGTATTTGACGCCGCCGCCCGCGATCAGGACGGGCCGCTTCGCCGCGCGCAGCGCCTCCGCCGCCGCGCGCAGCTCCGCCGCGTCCGGCTCCGGCCCGCGCGGGCGCCAGACGCGCTTGCGGAAGAAGTCGCTCGGCCAGTCCATCGCCTCGGTCTGCACGTCCTGCGGAAAGGCGAGCGTAACCGGTCCGCATTCCGCCGGATCGGTCAGCACGCGCATCGCGGCCGGCAGCGCTGCCAGCAGCTGCTCCGCGCGCATGATGCGGTCGAAGTAGCGGGAGACCGGACGGAAGCAGTCATTGGCCGAGACCGTCGCGTCGCCGAAATCCTCGACCTGCTGCAGCACCGGATCGGGCCGGCGGCTGGCAAAGACGTCGCCGGGCAGGAACAGCACCGGCAGGCGGTTCACATGCGCCACCGCCGCCGCCGTCACCATGTTCGTGGCACCCGGCCCGATCGAGGTGGTGCAGGCCATCATGCGCCGGCGCGCATGGGTCTTGGCGAAGGCGATGGCGGCATGTGCCATCGCCTGCTCGTTATGCGCGCGAAAGGTGGGCAACACGCGGCGATGCGCATGCAGCGCCGGCCCCAGCCCGGCCACGTTGCCATGGCCGAAGATCGCCCAGACACCGCCGAAGATGGGCAGGGTGCGGCCGCCGATCTCGGCCTGCTGCGCCGCCAGGAAGCGTATCGTGGCTTCGGCCGCGGTCAGGCGTAGACTGGCCATGTTCTCCTCCACCCCGGATTGCTCCGGGCCGACCTTGTGTTACAGTTCGATGACACTGACTGCAAGCCGGGCGCGGCAAGCAGCGCGCCCACGGAAACCACCATGATCCACTTCGCACAGTTCGGCGCCGGCCGCATCGGCGCCATCCACGCCGCCAACCTGGCGGCGAGCGGCGACGCGCGGCTCAAGCATGTCGTGGACGTGCATGCGCCCGCCGCGCAGGCGCTGGCCGCGAAGCACGGCGCCGCCGTCAGCGACACCGCGACCGCGCTGGCCGACCCGGAGGTGCGCGCCGTCATCATCGCCTCCTCCACCGACACCCACGCCGATCTCGTCATCGCCGCCGCGCGCGCCGGCAAGGCGATCTTCTGCGAGAAACCCATCGATCTCTCGCTGGCGCGCGTGGATGCCTGCCTGGCGGAGGTGCGCAAGGCCGGCGTGCCGATGCTCGTCGGCTTCAATCGCCGCTTCGATCCATCCTTCGCCGAGCTGCATCGCCGAATCGGCGCCGGCGCCATCGGCGCGGTGGAGCAGGTGATCATCACCAGCCGCGACCCCGGCCCGCCGCCGGTCTCCTACGTCAAGGTCTCGGGCGGCCTGTTCCGCGACATGACGATCCATGACTTCGACATGGCGCGCTGGATGCTGGGCGAGGAGCCGATCGAGGTCTTCGCCCACGGCGCCAACCTGGTGGACCCCGCCATCGGCGCGGCCGGCGACATCGACAGCGCGATGGTGCTGCTGAAGACCGCCTCCGGCCGCATGGCGCACATCAACAACAGCCGTCGCGCCAGCTACGGCTACGACCAGCGCGTGGAGGTGTTCGGCAGCGCCGGCCGCCTCATCGCGGGCAACCGCACGCCGACCACGGTGGAACTGGCGGATGCCAACGCCGTCAGCGCCGACAAGCCGATGCACTTCTTCCTGGAGCGCTACGCCGAGGCCTACCGGATCGAGCTGCAGGCCTTCCTCGATGCGCTGACGAAGGGCGCGCCGATGCCGGTGGGCGCGGAGGATGGGCGGCAGGCCCTGGTGCTGGCCGATGCCGCCTTCGAGTCGCTGCGCACCGGGCGTCCGGTGAGGGTCGCCTGATGTCCATGCTGCCGCAGGTGCGGCTGGATGGCCGCGTGGTGCTGGTGACCGGCGGCACCTCCGGCATCGGCGAAGGCTGCGCGCTTGCCGCGGCCGAGGCCGGCGCGGCGGCGGTCTGCATCACCGGCCGCGACGCAACGCGGGGCGCGGCGGTGGTCGCAAAGCTGCAGACGCTCGGCACGCGCGCGCATTTCGTCGCCGCCGACCTCGCGGATGCGGAGGCAACCTCCGGCATCGTCGCGCAGGCCGAAGCCGCGCTCGGCATCGTGGACGGGCTGGTGAACGCAGCGGGGCTGACCGATCGCGGCACCATCCTCGACACCTCCGCCGCGCTCTGGGACCGGCTCTTCGCGGTGAACGCGCGCGCGCCCTTCCTGCTGACCCAGGCGATGGCGCGGCGCCTGAAAGAAGCGGGCAAGCCCGGCGCGGTGGTGAACGTCATCACCATGTCGAGCCATGGCGGCCAGCCTTTCCTCACCGCCTATTCCGCCTCCAAGGGCGCGCTGGCGACGCTGACGAAGAACACGGCGCTGGGCCTGCGCCCGCTGCGCATCCGCGTGAACGGCATCAACATGGGCTGGGCCGACACGCCGGGCGAGCATGTGATCCAGCAGCGCGACGGCAACCCGCAGGACTGGCTGGAGCGCGCCGAACCGTCCCAGCCCTTCGGGCGACTGCTGAAGCCGCGCGACGTGGCCGGGCTCGCCACCTACCTGCTGTCCGACGCATCCGAGATGATGACCGGCGCGCTGATCGACTTCGACCAGAACGTGATGGGTGCCTATACGTGATGCACGACGACCTCGCCCGCCGCCGCGACATCGCCGGCGGCATCGCACGCGACGCCGCCGCCCTCGCCGCGCGCATGCGCGCGAAGGGCATGGGTGCAACGACGATGAAGGGCGCGCAGGACTTCCTGACGGAAGCCGATGGCGCGACGGAGCACTTCATCCGCGAGCAGCTCGCACGCCACTTCCCCGGCGAGCCGATCCTCGGCGAGGAAGGCGGCGGCGAAGCGTCCGAATCCGGCCCGCTCTGGATCCTCGACCCGATCGACGGCACCGCGAATTTCGCGCGCGACGGCCATCGCTGGTGCGTCTCCATCGGCCTCGCCCGGGACGGGCGCGCGGTGATGGGCGCCGTGGCCCGCCACGAGCCCGCCGAGCTATACGTCGCCGCGGCAGGCCTGGGCGCGACCCTGAATGGCACCCCGATCCGCGCCGCCGCCACCACGGACATGGCGCGCGCCATCATCGAAATCGGCTGGTCGCTGCGCCGCCCGGCGGAAGCCTTCGTCGCACTCGCCGGGCGCGTGATGGCGGACGGCGGCGGCGTGCGCTCCCAGGGCTCCGGCACGCTCGGCCTTGTGGAGACCGCCTGCGGCCGGCTCGACGCCTATCTCGAACTGCACATCAATGCCTGGGACGCGGCGGCGGCGCTCGCCATCGCGCGCGAGGCCGGCTGCTGGACCAACGCCTTCGACAGCGGCGACTGGCTCGCCGCGGGCAACCCGATCTGCTTCGCCGCACCCGCCCTCGGTCCGCGACTTGCAGCGCTGATGGAGGCTTGAGCTTCCCGGCGCGCCGGCAGAGAATATGACAGTTTCGAGGCAGTCCGTGGCGCCGGCCGAAGCCGTGCGCGATCAGGGAGGAAGAACCATGTCCGCCACACGCCGCCTGTTCGGCGCCGCCATCGCCGGCGCCTTCGGCCTGCTCGCCGCCGGCACGGCCAGCGCGCAGGGCAGCCTCACCGTCTACTGCTCGGTGCAGGAGGAATGGTGCCGTCCGATGATGGCCGCCTTCGAGCGCGCCACCGGCATCAGCGTCGCCATGACGCGCCGCAGCTCCGGCGAGACGCTGACCCAGATCCGCGCCGAGGCCCAGAACCCGCGCGGCGATGTCTGGTGGGGCGGCACCGGCGATCCGCACATGCAGGCCGCGCAGGAGAACCTGACGCAGGAATACCGCTCCCCGATGCTCGCGCAGCTGCAGCCCTGGGCCGTTCGCCAGGCGGAGCAGACCGGCTTCCGCACCGTCGGCATCTATGCCGGCGCGCTCGGCTATTCCTACAACGCGCCGGAGCTGCAGCGCCGGCGCATCACCGCGCCGCGCTGCTGGGCCGACCTGGCGAAGCCCGAGTTCCGCGGCGAGGTCCAGGTGGCCGATCCCAACACCTCCGGCACCGCCTACACCATGCTCGCAACCCTGGTGCAGATCATGGGCGAGGACCCGGCCTTCACCTACCTCCGCGCCCTGCACCGCAACGTCAATCAGTACACCCGCTCCGGCGCCGCGCCGGCGCGCGCCGCCGCCACCGGCGAGACGCTGGTCGGCATCACCTTCCTGCACGACGCCGTGGCGCAGAAGGTCAGCGGCGCGCCGCTGGAACTCGTCGGCCCCTGCGAGGGCACGGGCTACGAGATCGGCTCCATGTCCATCGTCCGCGGCGCGCGGAACATGGACAACGCCCGCCGCTTCTACGACTGGGCGCTGAGCGCCGAGGCGCAGGCGATCGGTGCCGAGGCCAAGGCCTACCAGCTGCCGTCCAACCGCAGCGCCCCGATCCCGCCCCAGGCCCCGCGCTTCGAGAACGTGCCCCTGATCGACTACGACTTCGCCCGCTGGGGCAACGCGCAGGAGCGCACGCGCCTGATCGACCGCTGGCAGCGCGAGGTGCGTGCCGGCGCACGCTGACGCGTATCGCCTGAGCCGCGCGGCGACCTCGCCTTGGGTGCCCTGACGCTTGGCCGCGCGGCGCTGCTCTGCGCCGCGCTCGGCATGCTGCTGCTGCCGTGGCACGGGCTGGAGGGCGGCCCGGCGGAGCTCGCCGCCTGGCCGGGCGGCACCGCCGCGCCGCTCGTCGCGCTGCTGCTGTCCGGCGCGCGCTGGTGGCTCTGGCCGGTCGCGCTGCTGCTCGTGATCACCGCGCCGCCGCTGCTGCGCGGGCGGGCGCCTGGCGGCCTGCTGGTCGCGACGGGTGCGGGCATCATCCTCTGGACCCTCGCCATGGGCGAGGCGATCGGGCTGCGCGGGCTCGACTGGCACTGGCTCGCGCCGCTGCTCGGCGCGCCGCCGCCGCAGCCCTCGCTCGGCTGGGGCGCGCTGTTCGTGCTGGTCGGCGCGACGGGCCTGTTCGCCTCCGGCCTTGCGGCGCGCGGCGCCTTCGGCGCGGACGCCTTCGTCGCCTTCCTGGTCGCGGGCAGCGCATTCCTGCTGCTGCTCTTCGTCTTCGGGCCGCTCTTCACCATCCTGAGCGCCGCGGTTTACGAGGGCGATCGCTTCGCCCCCGGCGCGCTGGTCGCGCGCGTCACCGCCCCGGAGGCCTGGAGCCTCGCCTGCCTCGCCACCCATGAGGGCTGTGGCGTGGTGTGGAACACGCTGCTGCTGGCGACGCTCACGGCCGTGCTCTCCACCATGATCGGCCTGTTCTTCGCGCTGCTGGCGGTGCGCGGCGGCGTGCGCGCGGCGCCGCTGTTCCGCGCCATGACCATCCTGCCGCTGATCACGCCGCCCTTCGTCGTGGCGATGGCGCTGATCGTGCTGTTCGGCCGCACCGGCATCGTCACCACCTTCATGTGGGACTGGTTCGACATCCCCCGCAGCCGCTGGATCTACGGCCTTCCCGGCGTGCTGCTCGCGCAGGTGCTGGCGCAGGCGCCGATCGCCTTTCTGCTTCTGGACGGCGCGCTGCGCGCCATATCGCCGAGCCTCGAGGAAGCCTCCGCCACCATGGGTGCGCGGCGCTTCACCATCTTCCGCACCGTCACCTGGCCGTTGCTGAAGCCGGCGCTGGCCGCGGCCTTCCTGCTCGGCTTCGTCGAATCGCTCGCGGATTTCGGCAACCCGCTGGTGCTCGGCGGCGATTTCGACGTGCTGTCCACGCGCATCTTCTTCGCCATCGCCGGCGCCCGCCACGATCCCGGCCGCGCCGCCGCGCTTGCGCTGCTGCTGCTGGCGCTCACCTTCGGCGCCTTCGCGCTGCAGGCGCTCTGGCTCGGCCGCCGGCGCTACACGACGGTCACGGGGAAGGGCGATTCCGGCATCCCGGCGCCGCTGCCGGCCGGCCTCAAGCTCACCTGCGGTCTCGTCGTCTGGCCCTGGATGCTCTTCACCGCCGCGGTCTACGGCGTGATCCTGGTCGGCGGCTTCGTGCACGACATCGGCCGCGGCGACATGAGCTTCACCTGGCGCCACATCCTGACCGCCTTCGAGGTGGAATGGCGCGACGGCTTCGCGCTGCGCGGCTCCGCCTGGGACAGCCTGCTGACGACCATCGAGGTCGCCGCCATCGCCGCGCCGATCACCGCCTTCCTCGGCATCCTGCTCGCCTGGCTCATCGCGCGACAGGATTTCCGCGGACGGCGCACGCTGGAATTCATGACCATGCTGTCCTTCGCCATCCCGGGCACCGTGGTCGGCGTCTCCTACGTGATGGCGTTCAACGTGCCGCCGATCGAGCTGACGGGCACGGCGCTGATCCTCATCCTCTGCTTCGTCTTCCGCAACCTGCCGGTGGGCGTGCGCGGAGGGCTGGCCGCGCTGGCCCAGATAGACCGCTCGCTCGACGAGGCCAGCGCCACGATGGGCGCCGGCGCGGTGGACACGCTGCGCCGCGTCGTGCTGCCGCTGATGCGGCCCGCCATCATCACCGCCCTCGCCTTCAGCTTCGTCCATGCGATGACGGCGGTTTCGGCGGTGATCTTCCTCGTCTCGGCGCGGCACAACCTGGCCACGGTCTACATCGTCGGCCGCGTGGAGGCGGGCGAGATGGCGCTCGCCATCGCCTATTCCACCGTCCTCATCTTCATCATGCTCGCCGTGGTGCTCGGCATCGAGAAGGGGGTGGGCCGCGCGCGCCTCGGTCGCCGCGCGGCGCCCGCCTCACCCGGCCTGCGCAACGCCCCCGCCGCCGCGCCGGTCCGGGCCGGAGCCTAGACGCCAGCGATGACCGACGCCGCCATCACCTTCGACCGCGTGACCAAGGCCTTCGGCACGGTGCGCGCGGTGGACGAGGTCTCCTTCGACCTGCCGCGGGGCGCGCTGGTGACGCTGCTCGGCCCGTCCGGCTGCGGCAAGACAACCACGCTCCGCCTCGTCGCCGGGCTCGAACTGCCGACAGAGGGGCGCATCACCATCGAGGGCCGCGACGTCACGCGGCTCGCCGCGGCCGAACGGCGCATCGCGATGGTGTTCCAGTCCTATGCGCTGTTCCCGCACATGAACGTGCTGGAGAACGTCGCCTATGGCCTCGTCGTCAACGGCGCGCGCAAGGCGGCGGCCGAAACGGATGCGCTCGCCATGCTGAAGACGCTGGGGCTGGAGGGCCTCGGCCAGCGCCTGCCGTCCGAGCTTTCGGGCGGCCAGCAGCAGCGCGTCGCGGTGGCCCGCGCCCTGGTGCTGCGGCCGCAGGTGCTGCTGTTCGACGAGCCGCTGTCGAACCTCGATGCCCGGCTGCGCCGCCGCGTGCGGGAGGACATCCGCGACCTGCAGAAGCGCCTCGGCCTCTCGGTGGTCTATGTCACCCATGACCAGCAGGAAGCGCTGGCCGTCTCCGACCTGGTCTGCGTGATGCGTGCCGGGAAGATCGCGCAGATGGGCACGCCGAACGAGCTCTACGAGGACCCGGCCGACTCCTTCATCGCCGACTTCATGGGCGAGGCGAATGTGCTGGACGGCGAGGTGCTCGGCCCCGACCGCATCGCGCTCGGCGGCGTCGCACTCGCCACGCGCATGCGGGCGCACCCCGCCGGCCCGGCGCAGCTCGCGGTGCGCCCGGAATCCATCACGCTGCTGGCCGAGGGCGAGGGCCTGCCCGGCCGCATCCAGCGCGCTGCCTTCCTCGGCCAGACCCGCGAATACGAGGTCGAGACGGCGGTCGGCACGCTCTTCGTCGTGGCCCCCGCCGCCGCCCCGGCCTTCGCCGGCGGGGAGGCGGTGCGCTGCCGGATGGAGCGCGTGATCCCGCTGCGCCCGCCGCGCGGCTGAAGGGCGCCGGCCCTACTCCCAGCGCAGGCTCTCGTTGCGCGGCGCCGGGCTGGCCGCCGGCCGCTCCGGCGCTGGCGCGGCCTCGACGCGATGCCCGGCCCGCCGGTCGAGGCTCTCCACCGCGGCAAGCGCGAGTGCCGCCACCTGCACCAGGCGCTGCCGCGCCTCCACCGGCGATCCCTCCCGCGCCTTCACCCGCGCCCAGCCCGCATAGTCGGTGATGAGCCGCACGAAGTCGTCGGTGGACATCCTGTCGTCATGCGCCGGGCCACCCCATTGCGCATCCTGCCGCGTGCGTTCCGCGGCAACCTCCGCAAGCGCCCTTCTCTCGGTCATGCTGCCTCTCTCTCCCCCAAAGTGCCTCTCGTGCCCCGTCACACCGCGCCTCCGGGCGCGGCCCGGCCGGAATCACGCGCCAGCCGCGCCTCCGCCTCCGCCACGCGCCGCACCGTGCCCACGAAGCTGTCAGGGTTCAGCGACATCGAATCGATGCCGCGCTCCACCAGGAATTCCGCGAAGTCCGGGTGATTGCTCGGCGCCTCGCCGCAGATGCCGACCGTGGCGCCGCAGGCCTGCGCGCGCGCGATGACGTCCGCGATCATCCGCTTCACCGCGGCGTCGCGCTCGTCGAATAGGCCGCGGAGTTCCGCCGAATCGCGATCCACGCCGAGCACCAGCTGCGTCAGGTCGTTCGATCCGATGGAGAAGCCGTCGAAGCGCGCGGCGAACTCCTCCGCCAGGATCACGTTCGAGGGGATCTCGCACATGACGAACACCTTGAGGCCCGCGCGCCCGCGCTCCAGCCCGTGCCGTGCCATCTCCGCCAGCACGCGGTCGGCCTCGGCGGGCGAACGGCAGAAGGGCACCATCACCACGACGTTGTCGAGGCCGATCTCCTCCCGCACGCGGCGGATCGCGCGGCATTCCAGCGCGAAGCCCTCGCGGTACCGCTCGCTGTAGTAGCGGGAGGCGCCGCGCAGCCCGAGCATCGGGTTCTCCTCCAGCGGCTCGAAGGCCGCGCCGCCCAGCAGATGCGCGTATTCGTTGCTCTTGAAGTCACTGAGCCTGACGATCACCGGCTTCGGATGGAAGGGCGCGGCGAGCTTGGCGATGCCGCGCGCCAGGCGATCCACGAAGAACTCCGTCTTGTCGGCGAAGCCCCGCGTCAGCGCGTCGATCTCCCGCCGCGCCGCGGCATCCGTCACGCGGTCGGGATGCACCAGCGCCATCGGATGGATGCGGATATGGCTGTTGATCACGAATTCCATCCGCGCCAGGCCGACGCCGTCCGCCGGCAGCCGCCACCAGCGCAGCGCCGCGGCGGGGTTCGCCAGGTTCAGCATCATCCGCGTGCGCGTCCGCGGCAGGTCGCTCAGGTCAAGCTCCGCCACCGCGAAATCCAGCCGCCCATCATAGACCTGCCCCTGGTCCCCCTCCGCGCAGGAGAGCGTGATCGGCTGGCCGTCGCGCAGCGCCGCGGTCGCGCGCTGCGTGCCGACCACGGCAGGCACGCCGAGCTCGCGGCTGACGATCGCGGCGTGGCTGGTCGGGCCGCCATGGTCGGTGACGATGCCCGCCGCGCGCTTCATCACCGGCACCCAGTCGGGATCGGTCGATTCCGTCACCAGGATCGCACCGTCGCGGAAGCGCGCGATGTCGCCGGCGTCGCGGATCACGCAGGCCTCGCCCGTGGCGATCGCATCCCCCACCGCCGCGCCGGTCAGCAGCGGCCGCGCGCGGCGATCCTTCAGGCGATAGGTGCGCAGGCTCGCGGCGCCGCGCAGGGCCTGCACAGTCTCGGGCCGCGCCTGCACGATGTGCAGCGCGCCGGTCTCGCCGTCCTTCGCCCATTCCATGTCCATCGGCCGGCCGTAATGCCGCTCGATCGCCGCCGCCCAGCGCGCAAGCTGCAGGATCTCGGCATCCTCCAGCACGAAGGCGTCCTGCTCGCGCCGCGTCGTCTCCGTCATGGCGGTGCGCGCGCTGCCGCCCGTTGCATAGACCAGCTTCCGCGCCTTCCCGCCGCGCGTCTTCTCCAGGATCGGCGCGAAGCGCGCATCCTGCAGCAGCGGCTTGAACACCAGGTATTTGTCGGGATCCACCGTGCCCTGCACCACCGTCTCACCCAGGCCCCAGGCGGCGCTGATCACCACCGCGCCGGGAAAGCCCGTCTCGGTGTCGATCGAGAACATCACGCCCGAGCCCGCGAGGTCGGAGCGCACCATCACCTGCACGCCGATGGAGAGCGCGACCTGCAGGTGATCGAAGCCCTGCGCCTCGCGATAGCTGATGGCGCGGTCGGTGAAGAGCGAAGCGTAGCAGCGGCGGCAGGCGTCCAACAGTTCCGCCTCGCCGCGCACGTTCAGGAAGGTCTCCTGCTGGCCGGCGAAGCTCGCCTGCGGCAGGTCCTCCGCGGTGGCGCTGCTGCGCACCGCGACGGCCGGCGCCTCCGCCCCGCCGCGGCGGCGCGCGAGCTCGCGATAGGCCTCGCGGATCTCCGCGGCCTGCGCATCGGGGAAGCGCCCGGCGAGGAACAGGCGGCGGAGCGCCTCGCCGGTCTCCTGCAGCGTCGCCTGCCCGCCTTCCAGCGCCGCGACGCGCTCGCGCAGCTTCGGCTCGATGCCGTTGGCTGCGACATAGGCGCGATAGGCGTCCGCGGTGGTGGCGAAGCCGTCCGGCACGCTGACGCCCTCGGCGGCCAGCGTGCGCGCCATCTCGCCGAGCGAGGCGTTCTTGCCGCCCACGCGGGCGACGTCGCCAATGCCCAGCGTCTCGAACCAGGCGATGGTCCGCCCCGCCATCGTCGTCCTCCCAGCTTCGCGCGGTTCCCTGCCGGCATTGCGGCGGAAACCGCCGATGAAACCCTGCCCCGGATGGCCGGCGCGGTCCTTGCGCCAGATCATCCCCGCCGCGCGAGAAGCTGGCCCCCCTCCCGCGCGGGCTAGCCAACCCGCGCCGCGCCCCGGCGTTCGCGGCGAAGTGCGCCACAATGGGAGGCCGCTTATGCTCATGCTGTCGCGCGAAAGGCTGGACGCCGTCCTGATGGACCTGGACGGCGTGCTGACCGACACGGCGCGGCTGCATGCGGCCGCCTGGAAGGCGCTGTTCGGCGAAGCGCTGCATCGCCTTGCGGCGCCGGGCGGCACGCCCCTCCCTCCCTTCGACGCGGATGCGGAGTATCGCGCGCTGGTGGATGGCCGCCGGCGCGAGGACGGGGTGCGCGCCGTGCTGGCCGCGCGCGGCCTCGCGCTGCCGGAAGGCTCGGCCGACGATCCCCCCGATGCGCTGAGCGTCGCCGCGCTCGCCGCGCGCAAGCAGGCGCTGTTCCTGGACGCGCTGCAGCGCGAGGGCGTGGAGCCCATCCGCGGCGCCGCGGCGCTGCTGCAGGCGCTGACGCGGGCCGGCCTGCCCGTGGCCGTCGTCTCGGCCAGCCGCAACTGCGCCGCGGTGCTCGCCGCGTCCGGGCTCGACCGGCTGGTGACGCTGCGGGTGGATGGCGTGGAGGCCGCACGCCTCGGCCTGCCGGGCAAGCCGGCGCCCGACAGCTTCCTGGAAGCGGCACGGCGGCTCGGCGCCGCGCCCGCGCGCTGCGCCGTGTTCGAGGATGCGCTGGCGGGCGTGGAGGCCGCGCATCGCGGCGGCTTCGGCCTGATTGTCGGGGTGGATCGCGGCGCGCAGGTGGCGGCGCTGCGCGAGGCGGGCGCGCATGCCGTGGTGGCCGACCTGTCGGAGGTGCGCGTCGAAGCGCAGGGCTGAAGCGCGGCGGGGATCAGCCCGCCGGCGGCGCGGGGTGCGGGGCGGGCGGGAATTCCGAGACCGGCTCGGGCGGCAGCTTAGGCGTGGGCAGGGACGCGACCGGCGATGCGGCGCTCAGCTGCACCTCCGTGCCGTCATGGACCAGCGTGAGCGCCGCGCCCGCCTCCAGCCGATAGGTCGTGACGTCGTGGCGCAGCTCCACCCTCAGGCGGCACCCGCGGATCGCCAGCGGGAAGCGCAGCGCACGCCATTCGCGCGGCAGGCGCGGATCGAAGCTGATGCGCCCGCCATGGTCCCGCAGCCCGCCGAAGCCCTGCACCAGCGCCATCCAGGTCCCGCCGATCGAGGCCACATGCGCACCGTGGCGCATGTTCCCGCCCACATCCGAAAGGTCCATCTCGGCCGCGAAGCGGAAATACTCCATGGCCTTCGCCATGTAGCCGACCTCCGCCGCCACGATTGCCTGCACGCAGACGGACAGCGAGCTGTCATGCGTGGTGATCGGATCGTAGTAGTCGAAGTTCCGCTTCTTCTCCTCGGGCGTGAAATGGTCGCCCAGCAGGAACATCGCCAGCACCGTGTCGGCCTGCTTGATCACCTGCGCGCGGTAGAGGTTCAGCGGGTGGTAGTGCAGCAGCAGCGGGTAGTGGTCCTCCGGCGTACCGGCGAAGTCCCACGGCTCCTTGTCGAGGAAGCTGTCATCCTGCGGATGGATGCGCAGCCGCTCGTCCCAGGGCAGGTACATCCGCTCCGCCGCCTCGCGCCAGCCGGCGGGCTCCACATCCTCGAGGCCGGTGCGCCGCACCAGCTCTGCAAAATCCCGCGGATGGTCGCGGCGCATCGCCTCCGCCACCTCCGCCGCGTAGCGCAGGTTCGCGCGCGCCATCAGGTTGGTGAAGAGGTTGTTGTTCACCACCGTCGCGTATTCGTCCGGCCCGGTGACGCCGTTGATGCAGAAGCGCCCGCCATGGCGCGGCGAGAAGAAGCCGAGGTCGCGCCAGAATCGCGCGGTCTCCACCAGCATCTCGGCGCCATGGCTGCGCAGGAAGGTGGCGTCGCCGCTCACCTCGACATAGCGGCGCAGCGCGAAGGCGATGTCGGCGTTGATGTGGTACTGCGCGGTGCCCGCCGCGTAGTAGGCCGAGGCCTCGCGGCCGTCGATCGTGCGCCAGGGAAAGGTCGCGCCGCGATGACCGAGTTCGCGCGCGCGCTCCCGCGCCTTGTCCAGCATGCCGTGCCGGAAGGCCAGCAGGCTGCGCGCCATGGCGGGGTTAGTGTAGATCAGGAAGGGCAGCACGTAGATTTCCGTGTCCCAGAAATAGTGCCCTTCGTAGCTGCGGCCCGTCAGGCCACGCGCGCCGATGCCATGCCCCTCCACGCGCTCCGACGCCTGCATCAGCTGATAGAGGTTCCAGCGGATCACCTGCTGGCGATGCGGGTCGGAATCCTCCACCTCGATGTCGGCGCGCTCCCAGAAGCGCGCGACGCGACGTCGCTGCTCGGCCAGGATTCCGTCGAGGCCGAGGCGACGCGCCGCATCCAGGCTGCGGCCGACGCGCTCGCGCAGCTCCTCCGCGGTCGCGCCGTCGCCGCCGTCGTAGTGATAGGCCAGCGCCTTCCACAGCCGGAGGGGACGGCCCGGCGCGACCTCAGCCTGGAACAGGATCTCGGCGCGCTCCTCCTGGCAGCGCGCCTCGGGCGATACGGAGAGGCGCGATGCGTCCTCCACCACATGGTCCATGCCGCAGCCGAGCAGCAGTCCCGAGCCTTCGGTGGCGAAGCCGAGCACGGCGCGAAGCCCCGCCGCCTCATGCCCCGTCGGGCGCAGCACGCGCTTGCTCGCGGCCGGCTCGGCCAGGCGCGGATCGTCCGGGTCCACGGCCAGCGGCGGGCGCAGCGCCATCTCCGAGCACAGCATCACCGTCGCCGCCGCGTCCTCGGCCTCCAGTTCCCAGCCGATCGCGGCGAGATGCCGGTCATGCAGCGCGACGAGGCGGATGGTGCGCAGCGCGAGCCGGCAGCCGGCCGGCATGCGCCAGACGACGCGCCGCTCCAGCAGGCCCGCGCGCATGTCGAGGCCACGGCTGAAGGAGAGCAGCTCGGCACGGTCCAGCAGGAAGGGCTCGCCGTCCACATACAGGCGCATCGGCGTGCCGTCGGGCAGGTTGAGCATGCTCTGCCCGACGCGCGGGAAGCCATGCGCGCGCTCGCCATAGGTGATCGGGCGGAGCTCGTGGAAGCCATTGAGGTAGACGCCGGGCTCGCGCACCGGCGCGCCCTCGTCCAGCATGCCGCGGATGCCGAGATGGCCGTTGGCCAGGGCGAACATGGTCTCCGCCTGTCCGACGAACCAGGCCGAAAGCTCGGGACCGAAGCGGGTCGCCTCCAGCGCCCAGGGCAGCGGCGGGAAGGTGTCCTCGGGCGGAGGCTGGCGCAGGCGCAGCATGCGTCGCTCTGTCTCCTTCGGCGCGCGGGGCGGGAGCGGCGGATCGCCGCTTCCCCCTGTGACGCACGTCAGGCGGGCCGGGTTCGCCTTCCCGGCCGCTTCACGCTCGGGCGGCCCGGATGCCACGCGGCATCCGGGCGCCCTGCCGCGACCTCAGGCGAGGTCGAAGCGGTCCAGCATCATCACCTTGTTCCAGGCCGCGACGAAGTCCTGCACGAACTTCGCCTTGGAGTCGTCCTGGGCATAGACCTCGGAGAGGGCGCGCAGCTCGGAGTTGGAGCCGAACACCAGGTCCACGCGCGTCGCCGTCCACTTCACGGCGCCGGTGGCGCGGTCGCGGCCCTGGAACTCCTCGGCCGTCTCGTCGGTCGGGGTCCAGGCCGTGCCCATGTCGACCAGGTTGACGAAGAAGTCGTTCGTCAGCTTGCCCGGCTGCTTCGTGAGGACGCCATGCGGCGAGCCGGCATGGTTGGCGCCCAGCACGCGCAGGCCGCCGACCAGCACCGTCATCTCCGGCGCCGTCAGCGTCAGCAGCTGCGCCTTGTCCACCAGCTGCTCCTCGGCCGAGACCGTGAAGCGCGCCTTGCGGTAGTTGCGGAAGCCGTCGGCCTCCGGCTCCAGCACCGCGAAGGAGTCGACATCGGTCTGCTCCTGCGAGGCGTCGGTGCGGCCCGGCGTGAAGGGCACCTTCACGTCATGGCCCGCCGCCTTCGCCGCCGCCTCGATGGCCGCGCAGCCGCCGAGCACGATCAGGTCGGCCAGCGAGACCTGCTTGCCGTCCTTCGCCGCCGCGTTGAAGTCGCGCTGGATGCCCGTGAGGGTGTCGAGCACGATCGCGAGCTGCGCGGGCTGGTTCGCCTCCCAGTCCTTCTGCGGCGCGAGGCGGATGCGGGCGCCGTTCGCCCCGCCGCGACGGTCGGACCCGCGGAAGGTCGAGGCCGAGGCCCAGGCGGCGGAGACGAGCTGCGCGACGGTCAGGCCGGTCGCCAGGATCTTCGCCTTCAGCGCGGCGATGTCGGCCTCGTCCACCAGCTTGTGCGTCACCGGCGGGACGGGGTCCTGCCAGATCAGGTCCTCGGCCGGCACCAGCGGGCCCACGTAGCGGGCCTTCGGCCCCATGTCGCGGTGCGTCAGCTTGAACCAGGCGCGGGCGAAGGCGTCCTGGAAGGCGGCCGGGTCCTTGTGGAAGCGCTCCGAGATGGGCCGGTAGATCGGGTCCATCTTCAACGCCATGTCCGCCGTCGTCATCATCGGCGGGTGGCGCTTGGACGGGTCATGCGCGTCCTCCACCAGCGTCCAGGCGGCGCGGTCCTTCGGGTGCCACTGATGCGCGCCGGCCGGCGACTTGTGCAGTTCCCACTCGTAGCCGAGCAGCATGTCGAAGTAGCCGTTGTCCCAGGTGGTGGGCTTCGGCTTCCAGGCGCCCTCGATGCCGGAGGTGATGGCGTGCCCGGCCTTGCCGGAGCCGAAGCTGCTGATCCAGCCCAGGCCCATCTGCTCGATCGCCGCGCCTTCCGGCTCACGCCCGACATGGGCGGCATCGCCCGCGCCATGCGCCTTGCCGAAGGTGTGGCCGCCGGCGACGAGCGCGACGGTCTCCTCGTCGTTCATCGCCATGCGCGCGAAGGTCTCGCGGATGTCGCGGCCCGAGGCGACCGGGTCGGGGTTGCCGTTCGGCCCTTCCGGATTGACGTAGATGAGGCCCATCTGCACGGCAGCCAGCGGGTTCTCGAGCTGGCGGTCGCCGCTGTAGCGCTTGTCGCCCAGCCAAGTGTCCTCGGCGCCCCAGTAGATGTCCTGCTCCGGCTCCCAAATGTCCTCACGGCCGAAGGCGAAGCCGAAGGTCTTCAGGCCCATCGACTCCATGCCGACGGTGCCCGCATACACCATCAGGTCGGCCCAGCTGATCTTGTTGCCGTATTTCTGCTTGATCGGCCAAAGCAGGCGCCGCGCCTTGTCGAGGTTGGCGTTGTCGGGCCAGGAGTTCTCCGGCGCGAAGCGATGCGCGCCGTTGGAGGCGCCGCCGCGGCCGTCCGCCGTGCGGTAGGTGCCGGCCGAGTGCCAGGACATGCGCACGAAGAGCGGGCCGTAATGGCCGTAGTCGGCCGGCCACCACTCCTGGCTGACCGTCATCAGCGCGATCATGTCCTTGCGCAGCGCCTGGACGTCGAGCTTCTTCACCTCCTCGCGGTAGCTGAAGCCCGGACCCATCGGGTTCGACTTCGCCGACTGCTGGCTGAGGATGCGCAGGTTGAGCGCATTCGGCCACCAGTCACGGTTGGAACGCGTCGAGGATCGCGCGGCGTTCGGCTTGCCGTGCATCACCGGGCATTTGCCGACGCTCTGAGCATGTCCGTCCATGTTTCCCTCCAATACAGGCAATGTTCAGCGACTGTGGACTTGGGCCAAGGCCACCAGCACTTGGGAAGACCATAGCGCGACTTCGAAGGGACGGCACCGGGCCAACCCCACGCGCGCGCATCATCGCGCCCGCGGCCCCATCGCACGGATCCTCTTGCTCCCTTGTAGCCGCGCGGAAAGGATAGATGGAAGCCCTGACACACAACCGGGCTGATAGCCTGCAACTATAGGGACAGGGGGCTTGACCCGATGAACCTCCGCGACCTGCGCTATCTCCTCGCCGTCGCCGAGCATGGCCATTTCGGCCGCGCCGCGGAGGCCTGCGGCATCAGCCAGCCGACCCTCTCCGTGCAGATCCGCCGGCTGGAGGAGGAACTCGGCGTCGCCCTGTTCGAGCGCGGCGGCAAGGCGGTGGCGCCGACCCCGGCCTGCGATCGGCTGCTCGGCCATGTCCGCGCCGCGGTCGCCGAGGCGGACGCGATCCTCGCCGTCGCGCGCGGCCTGCGCGATCCGCTCGCCGGGCGCTTCCGACTCGGCATCATCCCGACCCTCGCGCCTTATCTCCTGCCGCTGGTCTTCGCCCCGCTGCGCGCCGCGCTCCCGGCGCTGGAGGTCGAGCCCTGGGAGGACCAGACGGCGGCCCTGCTCGAGCGGCTGCGCGTGCATGAGCTGGACGCCGCCCTGCTCGCCACCGAGACGGACGGCCCCGACCTGCAGAGCATGGCGCTGTTCGACGAGCCCTTCCTCGCCGCCCTGCCGCCGGACCACCGCCTGCTCGCGCGCGACTCGGTCGCGGAGGAGGAACTGGCCGAGGACATCCTTGTGCTGGCGGACGGGCACTGCCTGCGCGACCAGGCGCTCGCCGCCTGCGGGCGCAGCGGCGCGCTCGGCGGCGCGCTGCGCGCATCGAGCCTGCCGACACTGCTCAACATGGTGGCCGCCGGCTACGGGACGACGCTGATCCCCGCCCTGGCGGTGGGCGTGGCGCAGGATGCCGGAATCGCGCTGCGGCCCCTGGCCGCCCGCGCGGGCCGCACCGTGCGGATCGTCTGGCGTGCGCGCTTCCCGCAGCGCGCGGCGGTGGAGGCGGTGGGCGAGGTGATCGCCACGCGCCTCAGAAGCTTTGCGGCCGGCGCGGCGGCGGGGACCATCTGACCCCCGCCGCGCGCGCGAACGCTACTCGGCCTGCACGCCCGCCGCGCGCAGGATCCGCGTGTACTGGTCCACGCCGTCGCTCACCAGCTTCATCACGCTGTCCGGAGACTCGAAGCCAGCGCGCGGCGCCACGCCGGCCAGCTCCGTCAGGCGCCCGGCGCTCTGCTGGATGGCGTTGCGGAAGGCGGCGCCGAGCGCGGCCACGGCCGGCGCCGGCGTGCCGGCCGGCGCGAGGATCGGGAAGAACTCCTCCAGGATCACCCCCGGCAGCCCGGCTTCCGTCGCGCTCGGCACGTTCGGCAGTGCCGGGGAGCGCTGCTCGGCGAGCACCGCGAGCGCCCGCACCCCACCCTGCCGGACCTGGCCGATCGAGGACGCCATGGTCGGCGTGCCGAACTGGGACTCGTTCGCGACCAGCGCCGCCACGCTCGGCCCGCCGCCGCGGTAGTGCACCAGCTCCACCTCCACCTTCATCAGGGAGCGGAAGAGCTCTGCGCCCACATGCACGCCGCTGCCGATGCCGGCGGTCGCGCAGTTGAAGCGCCCCGGATTGGCCTTCAGCAGCGCCACCAGTTCCTGCGCGGTCTGCGCCTGCACCTGCGGATTGACGACCAGCACATAGGGCGAGAAGCCGGCCACCGCGACGCCGACGAAATCCTTCACGGTGTCATAGGGCACGCGCGCGACGATCGCGGGCACCGTGGAATGCGCGCTGTTGATCAGCACGGTGTGCCCGTCCGGCGCCGAGCGCGCGACATGCTCCGCCCCGATGACGCTGCCGGCGCCGGCGCGGTTCTCCACCACGATCGGCTGGCCGAGCGCCTGGCCCGCCGCCTCGGCGATGATGCGCCCGACGATGTCGTTGGACCCGCCCGGCGCGAAGGGCACGATCAGGCGGACCGGCCGCGTGGGGCGCCAGGCCGGCGCGCTGCCCTGGGCATGCGCGGCCAGCGGCGCGAGGCCGGCGGCAAGGGCGAGGGAGAGGGTGCGACGACGGGTCTGCAAGCGGAAGGTTCCTCCGTTTGTGGCGGCGGGTCGTCCGCAGGGGGCGCACTGCCGCTTGATTGGTGCCGCAACATACTCAGAACGCCTGCGAACGCCAGACCCCGTCGCCTGCGCCGTCTTCACGTCCTGCGGGGCGGACCGTGACGGAGCGGCAGCTCAGGGCGCGCCCACCGGCTCCAGCCCGCCGGCCCGCAGCACCGCGGGCGTCATCGCGGCTTCCAGCCAGGCGATGAAGTCGCCCGCCGCCGGCGGCGCATCCGCGAAGCAGGCGGCGGCGAAGGTGATGCCGGTGTTCATCCCCGGCGGCAGCTTGCCGAGGATGTCCACCCCCGGCACCGCCATCAGCTCGCTCACCTGCTGGATCGCCAGCGCCACCTCGCCGCGTGCGGCCAGCTCCGCGGTGAAGCCATGCGGGATGATGCGGGCCTTGGCGTTGACCTCCGCCGCGATGCCGAGCCGCTCGATCAGTCCGGCGAAGAAGATGCCACTCGCCCCGGCGCGGGAATAGGCGAGCGAGGGCACGGAGAGCAGCGTCCGGCGGAAGGCCTCGTCGGTGCCGATGTCGGGCCGCGGCGCGCCCGCGCGCACCGCCGCACCGATGAAGGACCGGGCCAGCTCCCGCCGCGTAGCGGCGACGAGAACCCCCGCCTCGGCGAGCTCGCCGACGCCCTCCCCGGTCAGGATCGCGACGTCGCCCTGCGCGCCCTCCCGGATCGCGGCCAAGAGGCGTGCGGTGGGATCGAAGCGGAACTCCGGCGCGAAGCCCCGCGCGGCCGCCTCCGGCAGCAGCGTCCGGACGATCCCGGCGACGCCGAGCGTCGAGAGGACGCGAAGCGGGACGGCCTGCGTCATGGCGCTAGCCCTGGCCGGTGCCGTCCAGCGCGTCCATCACGTGGAAGGAATAGGTCAGCGCGGCGCCGGCATTGAGCGCGACGGCGACGCCGAGCGCCTCCGCGATCTCCTCCTTCGTGGCGCCGGCGGCCTTGGCCTTGCGCGCATGCGCGTCGATGCAGCCCTGGCACTTGGTCGTCACCGCCACGGCCAGCGCGATGAACTCGCGGGTCTTCGCATCCAGGTGCTTCGTCGTCGCGGCGCCGCGGCTCAGCGCGCCGAAGCCCTTGATCAGCTCCGGGTGCAGCGCGGTGAATTCCTTGCCGCGCTCGCGCAGCGCCGCGCTGTAGTGGTCCCAGTCCTCGATGCGGGTGTCGGCTGTCATGCGGGGTCCCCTGACGAAAGAAGGCGTGGTCCAGAGGACCACGCCTTCCGCGTCTTCGCCAGCCTGGGGCGGGGCGTTACGAGCCCGCCGCGGAGCGGCGCTATTCTGCCGTCTCCGGCTCGCGCTCCGGCGCGTCGCCCTCGCCCTCCTCGGGCTTCGGCAGCGCCGGCGGCGCGGCCTCGATGTAGTCGAAGCCGAGCGTGCCATCCTTCAGCCCGACCTTCACCGCGCCGCCCTTGGCGAGCCTGCCGAACAGCAGTTCCTCCGCCAGCGGCTTCTTGATGTGCTCCTGGATCACGCGGGCCAGGGGCCGCGCTCCGTAGAGCGGATCGTAGCCCTTCTCCGCCAGCCATTCCCGCGCGGCGGAGGAGAGCTCGATCGTCACGTTGCGGTCGGCGAGCTGCGCCTCGAGCTGCATGACGAACTTGTCCACCACGCGCGCCACGATCTCCTGGTTGAGGCCGGCGAAGGAGATCACGGCATCGAGGCGGTTGCGGAATTCCGGCGTGAAGAGCCGCTGGATCGCCTCCTGGTCCTCGCCCACCCGCGTCTCGCGGCCGAAGCCGATCGCGGGCTTGGCCAGGTCGGCGGCGCCCGCATTCGTCGTCATGATCAGGATGACATTGCGGAAATCCACCGTCTTGCCGTTGTGGTCCGTCAGCTTCCCGTGGTCCATCACCTGCAGCAGGATGTTGTAGAGATCCTGGTGCGCCTTCTCGATCTCATCGAGCAGCAGCACGCAATGCGGATGCTGGTCGATGGAATCGGTCAGCAGGCCGCCCTGGTCGAAGCCGACATAGCCGGGCGGCGCGCCGATCAGGCGGCTGACGCTGTGCCGCTCCATGTATTCCGACATGTCGAACCGGATCAGCTCGATGCCGAGCGTCTTCGACAGCTGCTTCGCCACCTCGGTCTTGCCGACGCCGGTCGGGCCCGCGAACAGGTAGTTGCCGATCGGCTTCTCCGGATCGCGCAGCCCCGCGCGGGACAGCTTGATCGCGGCCGACAGCGCCTCGATCGCCTTGTCCTGCCCGAAGACCATCGCCTTCAGGTCGCGCTCGAGGTTCTTCAGCACCTCCTTGTCGTCGGCGCTGACCGACTTGGGCGGGATGCGCGCGATCTTCGCGACGATCTCCTCCACATCCTTCAGCGTGACCGTCTTCCGGCGCTTGTTCTCCGGCAGCAGCATGCGGGAGGCGCCGACCTCGTCGATCACGTCGATCGCCTTGTCCGGCAGCTTGCGGTCATGGATGTACTTCGCGGAAAGCTCCACCGCGGCGCGGATCGCCTCCGGCGTGTAGCGGACCTTGTGGTGCTTCTCGTAGTTGGTCTTCAGGCCCTGCAGGATCTTCACCGCATCCTCGACCGTCGGCTCGTTCACGTCGATCTTCTGGAAGCGGCGGACCAGCGCGCGGTCCTTCTCGAAGTAGTTGCGGTATTCCTTGTAGGTCGTGCTGCCGATGCAGCGCAGCGTGCCCTGCGCCAGCGCCGGCTTCAGCAGGTTGGACGCATCCATCGCGCCGCCGCTGGTCGCACCCGCACCGATCACCGTGTGGATCTCGTCGATGAAGAGGATCGAGCCCGGCTGGTTCTCCAGCTCGTTCACCACTGCCTTCAGCCGCTCCTCGAAATCGCCACGATAACGCGTGCCGGCGAGCAGGCTGCCCATGTCGAGCGCGTAGATCGTGGACTTCAGCAGCACCTCGGGCACGTCGCCCTCGACGATGCGCTTGGCGAGCCCTTCGGCGATGGCCGTCTTGCCCACGCCCGGATCGCCCACATAAAGCGGGTTGTTCTTCGTGCGGCGGCAGAGGATCTGGATCGTCCGCTCGATCTCGCTGTCGCGGCCGATCAGCGGGTCGATCTTGCCCTGCTGCGCCTTCTTGTTGAGGTTGACGCAGTAGTTGGAGAGCGCGTCCTGCCCGCGGCCGCCGCGCTGCGGCTTCTCTTCCTTCTCGGGTGCTTCCTCGTTGTTGTTCGGCGTCTGGCTGCCCTGGACGGGGCGGGTGGTGGACCGGCCCGGCGCCTTCGCGATGCCGTGGCTGATGAAGTTCACCGCATCCAGCCGCGTCATGTCCTGCAGCTGCAGGAAATACACGGCATGCGACTCGCGCTCGCTGAACAGCGCGACCAGCACGTTGGCGCCGGTCACCTCGTCGCGGCCGGAGGATTGCACATGGATCGCGGCGCGCTGCACCACGCGCTGGAAGCCGGCGGTCGGCTTCGCATCGCCGGCACGGTCCGAGACCAGCCCGGCCAGGTCCTTGTCCAGGAACTCGGACAGGTCGCGCTTCAGCTTCTCGGCGTCCACGCCGCAGGCGCGCAGCACGGTGGCGGCGTCCACATCGTCGGCGAGGGCGAGGAGCAGGTGCTCGAGGGTGGCATATTCGTGCCGGCGCTCGTTCGCGAGACCGAGGGCGCGGTGGAGCGTCTGCTCGAGGTTGCGGGACAGCATTGGCTTGACGCTCCCTAACGGGTGGCCGAGGCGCTCAACGGAGCGCCCCCGCCCGGGTTGCCCACCATGTGGTCACTCCCTCCCCCTTGCGACAGAGGCGCCCCCGCTTCTTGCGTCGGGTCACGCAACCGCCCGAAGTTCCACGTTTCCGGCCGGCCGGGTGGGTGCCCGGGACGGTTCGGTGATCCGGCCGGGCCGGATCATTCCTTCTCGATGGTGCACTGGAGCGGGTGCTGGTTCTGCCGGGCCAGGTCCATGACCTGAGTCACTTTGTGCTCTGCGACCTCGTAGGTATAGACCCCGCACACCCCGACCCCGCGCCGATGCACATGCAGCATGATCCGGGTGGCCTCCTCCCGGCTCTTGCTGAAGAAGCGCTCCAGCACGTGGACGACGAATTCCATCGGCGTGTAGTCGTCGTTCAGCATCAGCACCTTGTACATGGACGGCTTGCGCGTCCTGGGCCGGGCCTTGACGACGACGCCGGTGTTCGGCCCTTCCGTGCCGCCGGTGCCGCCCTGCCCGTTCCGCTTGTCGGTATCGCTCATGCCTGTCCTGGGTGCGCGCCTTGTCGCCTGTCCTGAGAACCGGAACACGCCGCCGGCGATCGAGTGGCCGGATGGCGCGGAAGCCTCGGACCCCGTCCGCGGGTCTTCGGCTAGGATATCGGAGTATCCTGCCCTCAGTGAAGGGCTTGACGCCGCCTCCGGCATCAAAGGTGGGTCGGCGCCCCCTCCAACGCACGAAACCCGGCCGGGCTGCCCCGATGAGGGGGCATCCCGGCCGGGTCCGGCAAGGCGGTCCGGGCGCCGGGGCGCCCGGAGGTCATCGGATCAGGCCGCGAGCGGCTTGCCGAACTTCTCGACCGCGAGGGTCATGCGCGCGGTCAGCGGGGCGTAGGCCTGCTCGGCGAGCTTGAAGGTCGCCTCCTGCAGCTTCGCCGCCTCGCTCATGGAACGCTCCATGGAGGCCTTGGCGAAGGCGGCCTGGATGTCGGCGGCCTCCTTCAGGCTCTTCACGGCGGCCATCGCCTTGGCCGACTCCATCGCGTGGTCGGTCAGCGCCTGGGAAACGGCGAAGACCTGCTTGCCGATGTCCTGCATGCCGACCGCGAAGGTCTGGGCCGCCTTGGTCATCGCTTCCATGTTGCCGCGGCCGAACTCCGCCGCTTCCTCGGCCGCCTTGAAGAAACCCTCGGCCGTCTTCGTCACCTGCTCCATGTTCTTCTCCATCGTCGCGCGCGCCTGGCCGGCGCCGTCTTCCATGAACTTCTTCGCCTGCGCCGCATCCTTCGCGGCGTTGTCCGTCACCAGCGCGATCGAGCGCTTGCCTTCCTTCGGTTCCGCGGCCATTGCCCGCTCCTTCACCCTGTCTTGCGACACGGCCTGGGCGGCCGGCCGGGAGCCGAACTCCCGGCCCCGAGGACTTTGCTGCACCGCAGCACGCGAGGCTTCTAGACCGCTGCGACACGGGGCCGCAAGCATTTTTTGCAGTGCAGCATGAAAGCTGCCGTATCACAGCTGCGTGCAGCCGCAACCCGTCCGGGCTCGCCCCGCGGACATCATGCGACCGGATGCCAAGAGCGCCCGCCAAGCCTCTGCGCTAACAAAGAGTTCCGTATACGTGCCGCTATACAGGCCGGGTCGGAATCCCCTAGGCTTCCAGGATTGGCGCGGCACGGGGGGTGCCGCGGCAGGGGGACCAAGACGGATGCGCCCAGGCCTGGCCCTGCGCGCAGGCCTTGTGGCCTGCGCCATGTTCGCCACTCTTGCGGGCATTGCCGCCGCGCCGGCACGCGCCCAGATCGGCAGCGAGCGGTACGCGGCGATCGTGCTCGACGCCCGCAGCGGCACCGTGCTGGCCGCCGCCAATGCCGACGAGCAGCGCCATCCTGCCTCGCTCACCAAGATGATGACGCTCTACATGGTCTTCGAGGCCCTGCGGGAAGGCCGGCTGCAGCTCGATTCCCGCATCCCGATCTCCGAGGAGGCGGCCTCCCGCCCACCCTCCAAGCTCGGCGTGCCGGCCGGCCAGTCCATCTCGGTCGAGCAGGCGATCCTCGCCCTGGTGACGCGCTCGGCCAACGACGTCGCGACCGCGGTCGGCGAGCGACTCGGCGGGACGGAGTACCGCTTCGCCCAGATGATGACGCTGCGCGCCCGCTCCCTCGGCATGAACCGCACCCTGTTCCGGAACGCCTCCGGCCTGCCCGATCCCCAGCAGGTGACCACCGCGCGCGACATGGCCACGCTCGGCCAGCGGCTGATCCAGGACTTCCCGAACCGCTACCACTATTTCGGCGTGACCCATGCGGAGTTCGGCGCCATCCGCATCCGCAACCACAACCGCATGCTGCAGACCTATGAGGGCGTGGACGGCATCAAGACCGGCTACATCAACGCCAGCGGCTTCAACATCGTGACCAGCGCGACGCGCGGCAACCGGCGCCTGGTCGGCGCCGTCTTCGGCGGCAGTTCCTGGGTGGAGCGCGATACCCACATGGCCGCGCTGCTCGACCAGGGCTTCGACCGGCTCGGCCTCGCCAATGCCGCTCCCGGCGGCACCGGCATCCTGCGCACGGCGCAGGCCGCGCCCCTCCCCCGCGCCCAGGCGGCGACGACGCGCACCGCTGCCCAGACCCGGCGCGCCACCACCCGCCAGGCCAGCACCCGCCAGGCCACCACCCAGCGCAGCGCATCCCGTCAGGCGGCGACCCGGCAACAGGCGACACGCGCCACCGCAAGCCGCCAGACCGCCCGCACCACGCGGCGCGAGGCCACGGCGCGCGGCGCCGCCACCACGACTCGCACCGCCACCGTCCGTGCCCGCGGCTCCCAGCCGCGCACCGCCTCTGCGGCGCAGACCGCGACGCCGCCGCGCAGCGCCGCCCGCACCACCCGGCGCACTCCGCAGCGCTGAGGCGCCGCCGGGTATCAGGCCATCGCGCCGCGGGCGCTGATCGGCCAGAGGCACTCCACCCGGCCCTTCCGCACGCCGACATACCAGTCGTAGCGATCCACCGTCGGGTCGCAATGCCCGGGCACCAGCCGCACCTTCTCGGCCAGCCGCGGCACGCCTTCGCCCAGCAGCGTGCCGTGCTCATCGGCCGCGCGGGCATAGGCGACGCCCGGAAAGCCATGGACCAGCGGCATGCCGGAATCGGTCGGCAGCGCCTTGTGCCCCGCATCCACCACCGCGACGCCCGCGCGCGGCGCGCTCATCACCTGCGCCAGCACGAACAGCGCCTGGCGGAAGGGCGGCGGGTCGTCGTTGCGGGCATAGTCGGCATCCATGAAGGCGTAGGAGCCGGCCTGGATCTCGGTCCAGACGCCGCTCGCCGCCTCCAGCGCGAAGGTGCCCGTGCCGGCTCCGCCGACGATGGCGCAATCGAGCCCACGCTGGCGGCACTGCTCAACCGTGCGCCGCGTGCCATCCGTGGCGGCGGCGATGGCGGCGACGCGCTCCTCCGGCCGGCGCTTGTGCTGGGCGCTGCCGTGATAGGCCTGCAGCCCGCCGAAGATCAGGTGCGGGCTCGCTGCGATGCGCTCCGCGAGCGCCACCGCCGGCGGGCCGGGCTCCACACCGCAGCGGCCGGAGCCGACATCGATCTCCACCAGCACGGTCATGCGCAGCCCGGCCGCCTCGGCAGCCGCCTCGATGGCCGCGATCCCGGCCTCGTCATCGGCGCAGACCGCGACCTTGGCGATGCGCGACAGCGCCGCGAGGCGGGCCAGCTTGCGCGGCGCGATGACCTCGTTGCTCACCAGGATGTCCGGCACGCCGCCCCAGGCCAGCGCCTCGGCCTCGCCCACCTTCTGCGTGCAGTTCCCGACCGCGCCGCGGCGCATCTGCTGCAGCGCCACCACCGGCGACTTGTGCGTCTTGGCATGCGCGCGCAGCTTCGTGCCGGTCGGCGCCAGCAGCGCGGCCATGGTGTCCAGGTTGTGCTCGAAGGCATCGAGGTCGAGCAGCAGCGCGGGTGTGTCCACATCCTCCTCGCGCATGCCGGGTTCCGCCGGCGGCCGTTGCAGCATCTTTTTCGCGTTCCTCAGAGAGCGTGGTGAAGGGCGTCCATGATGCGGTCGAGCTCGGCCGCGTCGTTGTAGCCGTGGAAGCTGAAGCGGATGCGGCCGCGGCCGTTCCAGGCCAGCACGGCCTGCTCCGCCATGGCGGCGACGATGGGCGCGGCGCGCTCATGCGCGATGCAGATATTGGCGCCGTGCCGCGCCGGATCGCGTGGCGTGGTGGAGGCGATGCCGGCGGCATCGAGCCGCGCCAGCAGACCGGTGGTCAGCCCCTGCACATGCGCCGCGACGGCGCCACGCGGAAACGCCTCGAGAAAATCGAGCGCCGCATGCATGACGTAGGCGCCCGCATGGCTCGGATTGCCGCGGGTGAACCGCCCGGCATCTGCGCGCAGCGCGACAGGCTGCGACCAGTCGGGCCTGCCCGCCATCGCGATGGAATACCACCCCGCTGTCGCCGGCGCCCAGCCCGGCTGCCGCGCGCGGTTCCAATACGCCACCGCGATCCCGGTGATCCCGAGCATCCATTTATAGCAGGCGGAGAAGGCGAAATCGGCGACCGAGGCCTCGATGGGCATCCAGCCGCTCGCCTGGGTGAAGTCCACCACCAGCATCGCGCCCGCGCCGTCCGCCGTGCGCCGCAGCGCCGCCAAGTCGTGGCGCCTGCCATCCACCATGGAGACGGCGCTGACCGCGATCATCCGCGTGCGCCCGTCGCACGCCGCCGCCACGGACTCGGCATCCATCATGTCCGCGAAGCGCAGCGTCACGCCGCGCCGCAGCGCCAGCGGCGCGACGACGGAGGGATACTCGTCCGCGGCAACCACCACGTTGTCGCCCACACGCCAGTCCAGGCTCTCCACCAGGATGGACATGCCCTCCGCCACCGAGGAGACCAGCCCGATCTCCGCCGGCGCCACCGACCAGAAGGCCGCCAGCCGCGCGCAGAGCCGCTCCGCCTCCTCGTCCACACGCGGGCGGCTCGCAGGACCCATGGACTTGTCGGCGCCGTAGCGGTCGAAGGCCGCCGCATGGCTGCGCAGCACCGGCGTCTCGCCTCCGGCGCAGACATGCACCGTGCCGGGCGGTATGCGGAAGGCGCCAGGGTCGAACAGCGGCAAGCCGGCCTCGCAGGGTTGCGTCCGCCGCCGAGACTGGCACGGTCGGGAGGAAGGAAACAGACCGGCATGGATTTCAGCGAAACCGACACCCAGCGTTCCGTGCGCGAGGCGATGGAGCGGCTCTGCGCCCGCTTCGGCGACGCCTACTGGCTCGATTGCGACAAGGCGCACCGCTTTCCCCACGAGTTCCACAAGGCGATGGCCGAGGAAGGCTGGCTCGGCATCTGCATGCCGGAGGCGGTGGGCGGCGCCGGCCTCGGCGTGGCGGAAGCCAGCGTGATGATGCAGGCCATCGCGCAATCCGGCGCCGGCATGACCGGCGCCTCCGCCGTGCACATGAACATCTTCGGCCCGATGCCCGTGGTCGTGTTCGGCACGGATGAGCAGAAGGCCCGCATGCTGCCCCCGCTGATCGCGGGGACGGAGAAGGCCTGCTTCGCCGTCACCGAGCCCAACACCGGCCTCGACACCACACGATTGAAAACCTTTGCGGAGCGCCGCGGCGACCGCTACGCGGTGAACGGCCAGAAGGTGTGGATCAGCACCGCCCAGGTCGCCGACCGCGTGCTGCTGCTGGCCCGCACCACGCCACTCGATCAGGTGAAGAAGCGCAGCGAGGGCCTCTCGCTGTTCTACACCGCGCTCGACCGGTCCCGCGTGGAGGTGCGCGAGATCCCCAAGATGGGCCGGCACGGCGTGGATTCGAACCAGCTCTTCCTCGACGGCCTCGAAGTCCCACTGGAGGATCGCATCGGCGAGGAAGGCAAAGGCTTCGACTACATCCTGCACGGCATGAACCCCGAGCGCATCCTCGTCGCCGCGGAAGCCGTCGGCATCGGCCATGCCGCCATCGCCCGCGCCGCCTCCTATGCGAAGGAGCGCGTGGTGTTCGGCCGCGCCATCGGACAGAACCAGGGCGTGCAGCATCCCCTCGCCGCCTGCTGGATGAAGCTGGAGGCCGCGCGGCTGATGACGATGCAGGCCGCCTGGCGCTACGACCAGGGCCTCCCCTGCGGCGCCGAGGCCAACGCGGCGAAATGGCTCGGCGGCGAGGCCGGTTTCGAGGCCGCGCAGACCGCCGTGATGACGCTCGGCGGCTATGGCTACGCGCAGGAATTCCACCTGGAGCGGCTGCTGCGCGAGAGCTTCATCCCGCGCATCGCGCCGGTCTCGCCCCAGCTCATCCTCTGCCACATCGCCGAGCGCGTGCTCGGCCTTCCCAAGAGCTACTGATGCATATCCTGGACGACCTCATCGCCAAGGCCACGCGCCACGAGACGCCCTGCGGCGGGGGCCGCATGGTCTGGCATGCCTGGAACGAGGGCGCGGGCGATCCGCTGGTGCTGCTGCATGGCGGCAACGGATCCTGGCGGCACTGGGTCAGGCAGATCCCGCATTTCGCGTGCACCCGCCATGTGATCGCGCCCGACCTGCCCGGCCTCGGCGAGAGCGCCGACCTGCCCGGCGAGCAGGACCCGTTGCAGGTGGCGCGCGTGATGCTGCCCGGGCTGCGCGACCTGCTGCGCGGCCAGCGCGCCGATCTCGTCGGCTTCTCCTTCGGATCGAACGTCGCCGGGCAGCTCGCCGCCGCGATGGGCAACGAGCTGCGCACGCTGACGCTGGTCGGCGCCGCCGCGCTCGGCGTGCCGCGCAACCCGACCCCGCTCGAGAAGATCCGCGACAAGCAGGGCGAGGCGCGCATTGCCGCGCATCGCTTCAACCTGGCCTCGCTCATGATCGCCGACCCGGCGAAGATCGACGACCTCGCCCTCGCGATCCAGGAATGGAACACGGTGCATGCCCGCTTCCGCAGCCGCGGTTTCGCGGGCACTCCGCTGCTGAAGCAGGCGCTCGCGCGCACCACGCTGCCGCTGACGCTGATCTGGGGCGAGCTCGACCAGGTGGCGGTGGGCCACATCCATGAACGCTTCGCGGCGGCGCAGGAATCGCGGCCGGACGCGGTGCTCGAGGTGATCCCGGGCGCGGGGCACTGGACGGCGTATGAGGCGCCGGAGGAGCTGAACGCCGCGCTGGACCGCGCGCTGCGCCGCGCGCGCTGAGCGTCAGGCCGCGCGGCGCCGCGCCACGACCAGCCCCGCGAGGCCGGCCAGCAGCAGCCCGAGCGCTGCGGGGGCCGGCACCGGCGTCTCGACGATGGCGGCGCTGAAGGCGATCGGCAGCTCGGTGTTGCCGTTGCCGACCCCGTTGCTGAAGGGCGGCACGGAACGGAACTCCAGATAGCCGGGCGTCGGCAGGAAATCGGCGAAGAAGGGGTTGGCATAGGTGCCGTCCGCCATCGCGAAGCCGATGCCATGCGTGCTGAGTTGCGGCCTGGTCGTGCGTACCAGATTGTCCACCGCGAAGGGCGCGTTGCCGGGGATGGCGGTGCCGGTCGGCTGCAGCGCCGTGATGGCAATGCCGTTGCGCGTGCCGGTGATGCCGGTGATCGCGTAGAAGCCGCTGCCATCCGGCGTCTCGCCGGTGGTGAAAGTGCCGCTGGCGGCTATGCCGGCGCCGCTGTAGCTCCAGTTCCACAGCAGTTCGGCGCGCGCCTGCAGCGGCGTCGACAGCATCGCGGCGAGCAGGGCCGCCCCGATCACGCGCATGGCGTCGCTTCCGCGCATCCTTGCCTCCTGGCACGATGCGCGGAGCCTTGCCGATCCCGGCGCGCGGGTCAAACGCGCGGCTTGTCAGGCCGCCTGCGGCAGGTCGAAGGCGAAGCTGTCCATCGCCAGCCAGGCGGCGCAGGCCTCGCCGAGCTCGGCGCGCGCCATCGCCTCGTAGCGGCGGTTGTCCTCCGGCGTCAGCACGTCGCGCCAGCGGCCATTCGTGCCCTTGTGCACGAAGGTGCCGGCGCCGCCATCCCACAGCGCACCACCCAGCGGCACGGACTTCGTCGCATGCGCCTTCATCCAGGCGAAGCCGCACTGCTCCACGATGCGCGGAAAGCGCGCCTCGTCGATCGGGATGTCGAGGAACGCGGCGATCCGCCGGATCGCGCCAGGCAGGTCGGCCTTCAGCTCCGCGAAGTGCAGCAGCAGCATGTTGGGCAGCGCGCGGATCTCCCACCAGCTGCGGATGTTCTCCCAGAACGGCCAGAGCGGGTATCCGTCGCCCTCCAGCCAATCGAGGAAGAAGCGCCGCACATCGGCGGGCGGGCGGGGCATCTCCGGCCCGACGCGGCCCGGCGTGTCGTTCAGCAGCTGATAGAGCAGGTCGTTCGCGTTGGCGAAGTGGTTGTGCATGCTCCACACCACGTCGCGGCCGTCGCGCGCGATGTAGATGTATTTCGCCTTCGGCGACCAGACCAGCGCATCCACCGGCAGATGCGTCTTGATGAAGCGGCGATGCGCCTGCGCCTCCACCGCCGGCAGCTTCACATCCTTCGGCGGGATGCGCAGGTCCAGCCAGGGCGACATCTCCGCCACCTCCAGCCCGGCTTGGCCGTTGAAGATCAGCTGGGAGACGATCTGCTGCACCCAGGTGGTGCCGGACTTCGCATAGGTGCCGATGACGATGTCGTCGTCGCGGAACCGGAAGTCGTTCCAGATGGTGCTGTCCATGTGGTGGTTGTGGATTTCGCGCGTCTTGATCGGCCAGCCGGCCTCGTCGGTGTGCATGGTCCGCTTCCTTCCCTCCGGCGCCCGTCCGGCGTCGCGGCGGGGGTGATAGGCCCGCGCCATGTCACGCGGATGTCGCCAAGGGTTTCGCGTGTGACGGCGCGGCGGCGGCGCTGGCGGCGGCCGCCGCCCTGCTGTAGGGGAAAGGGACCGTCTGGAACCGAAAAGAGGCCCGAACATGCTGCACCGCCGCGCGCTTCTCGCCCTGCCCGCCGCCGCTGCGCTGGCCGCCCCAGGCGGCGCCCGCGCCCAGGCGGCATGGCCCGCCCGCAACGTGCGCGTGATCGTGCCCTTCCCGCCGGGCGGCACCACCGACGTCGTGGCCCGCCTCGTCACGCAGCGCCTCACCACGGTCCTCGGCCAGTCCTTCGTCATCGAGAACCGCGCCGG
This sequence comes from Falsiroseomonas bella, assembly GCF_003173615.1. Classification (GTDB taxonomy): domain Bacteria; phylum Pseudomonadota; class Alphaproteobacteria; order Acetobacterales; family Acetobacteraceae; genus Falsiroseomonas; species Falsiroseomonas bella. The sequence continues at coordinate 335,257 of NZ_QGNA01000005.1, forward strand.
CGCCGGCGGGACGGTCGGCTCCGACGCCGTCGCGAAGAGCCCGCCGGACGGCTACGCCTTCGTCATCTCCAACATCGCCTCCCACGGCGTCGGGCCGAGTGTCTATCCCTCCATGCCCTATGACAGCGTGCGGGACTTCACCCATGTCGCGCTGATGGCGGAGGTGCCCTCCGTGCTGGTGGTGAACGTCAACTCGCCGATCCGCACGCTGGCCGACTTCATCGCCGCGGCGAAGGCGCGGCCCGGCATGACGGTGGGCTCGCCGGGCAACGGCACCTCCTCCCACGCCAAGCAGGAGATCCTGAAGCGCGCGGCGGGGATCGACCTGACGCATGTGCCCTATCGCGGCAGCGGCCCGATGATGAACGACCTCACGGCCGGCAACGTGGACGCGATGATCACCACCCTGGTCGAGGCGGGCCGCAACGAGCGCTTCCGCCTCATCGCCGTCACGGCGGCGGAGCGCGTGCCCGGCTGGCCGGACCTGCCCACCTTCAAGGAGCTCGGCTTCCCCGACCTCGTCGCCTCCACCTGGTTCGGCATCTCCGGCCCGGCGAACCTGCCGGCGCCGATCACCGAGAAGCTGAACGCCGAGGTCCTTGCCGCCCTCGCCCAGCCCGACATCGCGCAGCGCCTGCGCGAAGCCGGCGCCACCCCGCGGCGGATGAGCGCCGCCGAATACCAGGCCTTCGTCGCGTCGGAAGTCGCCCGCTGGCGCGCCGTGGTGCAGGCCGCGAACATCCGCGTGCAGTGACCGGCCCAGCCATGGAAGACCGCGAGCCGCCCGCCCCGCCCCGCCCCGCCGAGAGCCCCTCCGGGCAGCAGGCGCGGGCCGAGCGGGAGGCGCGGCTCGCCGCCGCCCTGCGCGAGAACCTGCGCCGCCGCAAGGCGCAGGCCCGCGCGCGCGCCGCCGGCCCCTCCACCGCCCCGGAGAAGCCCGGCGAGGACTGATTTACGCGGCGCGTCCCTTCCGCTAACCCGGCCGGAAGAGCGCCCCGGAGTTCGTTCCGCCCATGCCCATCATGCCCGACAGCTGGATCCGCCGCATGGCGACGGAACACGGCATGATCGCGCCCTTCGTCGAGAACCAGCGGCGGGAGGGCGTGATCTCCTTCGGCCTCTCTTCCTATGGCTACGACGCGCGCCTGGCCGACGAGTTCAAGATCTTCACCAACGTCGACAACGCCCTGGTGGACCCCAAGGCCTTCGACGAGCAGAGCTTCGTCAGCCGCAAGGGCGAGACCTGCATCATCCCGCCGAATTCCTTCCTGCTCTGCCACACGGTCGAATATTTCCGCATCCCGCGCGACGTGCTGGTGATCTGCCTCGGCAAGTCCACCTATGCCCGCTGCGGCCTGATCGTGAACGTCACCCCGCTGGAGCCCGAGTGGGAAGGCCAGGTGACGATCGAGATCAGCAACACCACGCCGCTGCCCGCCCGCATCTACGCGAACGAGGGCATCTGCCAGTTCCTGTTCCTGAAGGGCGAGGGCGCGCCTGAGGTCAGCTACGCCGACCGCAAGGGCAAATACATGGGCCAGCGCGGCGTCGCGCTGCCGAAGCTGTAGGACGTATGGACCGCATCCGCATCCGCGGCGGCAAGCCGCTGCACGGCGCCATCCCGATCAGCGGCGCGAAGAACGCGACGCTGCCGCTGATGGCGGCCGGCCTGCTCACCGACGGCCCGCTGGTGCTGGAGAACGCGCCCGACCTTGCCGACATCGCGACGATGGGCGCGCTGCTGGCGCAGCACGGGCTCACCGTCACGCATGACAAGGCGGCGCGGACCATCACCCTCTCGGGCGCCGCGACGAACCTGGAAGCGCCCTACGACATCGTCCGCAAGATGCGCGCGAGCGTGCTGGTGCTGGGCCCCCTGCTCGCCCGCTTCGGGGAGGCGAAGGTCTCGCTGCCCGGCGGCTGCGCCATCGGCACGCGGCCAGTGGACCTGCACCTCAAGGGCCTCGAGCAGATGGGCGCCGCCATCGAGCTCGACAGCGGCTACATCCACGCCAAGGCGCCGGCGGGCGGGCTGCGCGGCGCGCGCATCATCTTCCCGACCGTCAGCGTCGGCGCGACCGAGAACCTGCTGATGGCCGCGGCCCTGGCGGAAGGCACGACGGAGCTGGTCAACGCCGCGCGGGAGCCGGAGATCGGCGACCTTGCCATGTGCCTGATGCGCATGGGCGCGCGCGTGGAAGGCATCGGGACCGACCGCCTCACCGTCGAGGGCGTGCGCAGCCTCGGCGCCGCGACGCATCCGATCATCCCCGACCGGATCGAGGCCGGCACCTATGCCTGCGCCGCGGCGATCACCGGAGGGCAGGTCATGCTGGAAGGCGCACGCCTGGCCGATCTCGGCGCCGTGGTGCGCGTGCTGCGCGACGCCGGCGTGGATGTCGCGGAGCGCAATGACGGGCTGATGGTCAGCCGCCTCAACGGCCTGCACGGCACCGACGTGATGACGGAGCCCTTCCCCGGCTTCGCCACCGACATGCAGGCGCAGTTCATGGCGCTGATGTGCATCGCCGACGGCGCCTCCATGATCACGGAGACGATCTTCGAGAACCGCTTCATGCATGTGCCGGAGCTCATGCGCATGGGCGCGCGCATCAAGTATCACGGCCAGAGCGCCATCGTGCGCGGCGTACCGAAGCTCTCGGGCGCGCCGGTGATGGCGACCGACCTGCGCGCCTCCGTCAGCCTGGTGCTGGCCGGCCTCGCCGCGCAGGGCGAGACCATCGTCAACCGCGTCTATCACCTCGACCGCGGCTACGAGGCGGTGGAGCGCAAGCTCGCCGCGGTCGGCGCCGACATCGAGCGCATCGGCGCCTGATCCTTTTTCAGCTGCCCGGCGCGGCGAGGCCGGTCTGCGGGTAGCTGGACCAGTGCTGCTCGCCCTCGGGCGTTGCGGACTTCACCTCGCCGCTGCGGATGCGGCTGAGTTCCTCCTCCTTCGCGCGGACCTCCTCCGCCGTGTGGCTGCTACCGTCGGGGCGATGCTCGACCTCGCCCTTCGTCGCGACCACGTGCCGCTGCGGGTCGTCCACATAGGTCCAGTGCTCGCCCGCGCCCCAGGGCCCCTGCCCCTGGTTCCACGGCCCGCGCGCATCGGCGCCGTTCGACAGGTTGAAGTAGGTGTGGGTGTGCCGCGGATCGCCCTGCAGCACGCCTGGCGGGAAGTTCGGCTGGATGGTGTCGAGCGCCGCCTGGAACATCTTGAAATGCGCGATCTCGCGCGTCATCAGGAAGCTCAGCGTGTCGCGCACGCCCGGATCGTCGGTGAACTTCATCAGGTACTCGTAGACGATCTTCGCCCGGCTCTCGGCCGCGATGTCGCTGCGCAGGTCCACCGTCAGGTCGCCATTGGCGTTCACGTAGCTGCCTTGCCACGGCGCGCCCTGGCTGTTGGTCAACGCCGGCCCGCCGCCGGTCAGCACCAGGAATTGCGGGTTGAACAGCGCCTCGTGGATCAGCCGTTCCTTCTCGCCCTTGCCGCCGCTCATCAGCTTCGTGATCGGGTTCTCCGCCGCGGCCTCGCGCAGCGCCGAGATCGGCTCGGTGCCCGCCGCGTCCTTCAGCTCGCCGTTCACGCCGTCGAGCAGCATGGTGATCGTCGCGCCGACGATCTCGAGATGGGAAAGCTCCTCCGTCGCGATGTCCATGAGCAGGTCGTACTTGTCCGGGTACGGACGGCGCGCGGCGAAGGCCTGCACGAAATACTGCATCGCCGCCTTCAGCTCGCCATTGCCGCCGCCGAACTGTTCCAGCAGCAGGCGCGCGAAGCGCGGATCGGGACGCGTGACGCGGGCGTCGAACTGCAATTCCTTGGCGTGATGGAACATGGCGGGCTCCCCGGGCGCGGCCGTTCGCGCCTCTCCCGGCGTGAACCGGCGCCGGCACGCGCGGTTCCGCCCCGCCCCGCGTAACGTCCCCCTGGCCAGCCCGCGCCGCGCCGCGCAGCATGGCGGGGCGAGGGACGGAGGGTTCTCGGCATGCGGCTCGAACCGGTGGACCGCCTGGAGATCCAGGTGCTGGTGGACAACGTGACGGACAGCCTCTCCCGCGTGCCGCCCTTCGTCACGCGGGAATGGAACGTGCTCCGCCGCTTCGGCCTGGCGCGGACCAGCGGCGGCGCGCTCTGCTGCGCCAATCACGGCCTTTCGCTGGTTCTCACGCTGCATCGCGGCGACGCGCGGCATCGCTTCCTGTTCGACGGCGGCCCCGATCCCTACGCCATCGAGCGCAACGGCCCGAAGCTCGGCGTGCCCTTCGGCGAGATCGAGGCGGCGATGCTGAGCCACGGCCATTGGGACCATGCCGGCGGCATCCCGAAGGCGCTGGAGTTCATCACCGCCGCGAACGGCAACCGCCCCGTCCCGCTGTACCTGCATCCCGGCATGTTCCGCGAGCGCGGCGGCCGCCAGCCCGATGGCGGCGTCTTCCCGATGGACCGCGTGCCGCAACCGGCGGAGTGGCAGGCGATGGGCGCCGCACCGGTCGTGACGGAGAAGCCGCAATCGCTGTTAGAAGACCTGCTCTGGATCAGCGGCGAGATCCCGCGCCGCACGCCTTACGAGCGCGGCCTGCCTGGCCAGGTGGCGCGCGCCACCGAAGCCGATCCGTGGGAGAGCGACGAGTTGCTGATGGATGAGCGGTTCTGCGCCGTGCATCTCCGCGGCCGTGGCCTGGTCGTGTTCAGCGCCTGCTCCCATGCCGGCATCGTCAACGTGCTGCATGCGGCGCGCGAGAGCTTCCCGGACGTGCCGCTCTTCGCCGCGATGGGCGGGTTCCACCTCTCCGGCGAGAACGAGGCGATCATCCCGGAGACCGTCGCCGACCTCGCACAGTTCGACCTGCCGCTGCTCATCCCGGCGCATTGCACCGGCTGGCGCGCGGTGAACGCGCTGGAACGCGCCTTCGGCGAGCGCGTCGTGCCCGCCGCGGTCGGCAAGCTGTTCGTGCTGGCCTCCGCGTAGCGCATCGGGCCGGGCGGAACCGCGCCGCGGCCGACCGTGTTCGCTTCCGGGTGGCGCGCCATCGGGGCAGGCGCCGGGCGGAGGAGCGGATGGGCGGTTCCGGCCTTGCACGCCGTGCGAACCAATGGCTGCGCTACGCGCTTTTTGCCGCCGCGCTCGCGGGCGGCGTCGTCACCCTTCTGCCCGAGTTCCAGAGCAATGCCTGGTGGATCCGGCTGCTCGACTTCCCGCGCGTGCAGATCCTGGCGGTGCTGCTGGCGCTGCTGGTCCTGCTGCTCGCGCTGCCGGGCCGCTTCGCGCCCGGCAACCTGCTGGCGGCGCTCGTCACGCTGGTCTCCCTCGCCTGGCAGGCGGTGGTGCTGTTCCCCTACTCGCCGCTGTCGAGCCCGCGCATGATCGCCGCCGCGCCGTCCTGCCCGGATGAAAGGCGCCTCAGCGTCGTCGCCGTGAATGTGCAGATGACGAACGAGAATGCCGAGCGGCTCTTCGCCATCCTGCGCCGGGCCGATCCCGATCTCATCCTGCTGCAGGAGACGGACGCGTGGTGGGACGTGCGGCTGCGCGCGCTGCACGACCAATGGCCGCATGCGGCGCAGCAGGTGACGCAGAACTACTTCGGCATGCACATCCTCTCGCGCCATCCTCTGCGCGACCCCCAGGTCCGTCACCTCACCGGCTCGCGCAACCCGTCGATCTTCACCGGGATCGCGCTGCCCTCCGGCGACGTCGTGCGCTTCCTCGGCGTGCATCCGCGCCCGCCCCTGCCCGGGCAGAGCTCGGCGGAGCGCGACGGCCAGTTGCTCGCCGCCGCGCTCGCCGCGCGCGAATCGAAGGCGCCCGTGGTGATGGCCGGCGACTTCAACGCCGTGCCCTGGGACGAAGTGATGCACCGGACGGAGCGCATCGGCGGCCTGCAGGCGCCGCGCCTCGGCCGCGGCTGGCTGCCGACCTATCGCACCGGCTCCACGATCATGCGCTGGCCGCTCGACCACGTGCTGGCCGGGCCGCGCTTCACCCTGGCGGCGCTGGAGACGCTGCCGGATTTCGGCTCGGACCACTACCCGATCCTCGCCGGGTTCTGCCTGGTGCCGGAGGCCGCCGCGACTCAGCAGGCGCGGCCGCTGCGGCCCGGCGACCTGGACGCCGCGCGCGCGGCCGTCGCCGCCGCGCGCAACGAAGCCGCCCCGTCGCCGGAGCCGCCGGAAGGCAACCAGGTTCCGGAGCGGAACCCGGGCTGACGGCCAGCGCTACGGCGCGCGCCGCCAGATCTGCTGCCCGCCATCGGCGAACAGCTCCAGCCGCAGCGTGTCGCCCTGCCGGGCCCAGATGCGCACATAGGGCAGCTCCCGCCCGAGCCGCGCATCCAGCGAGCCCGGCGGGCACATCGCACGCGTCGTGGCGATCGGCCCGAATTCCAGCCGCCCGACACCGGGCTCCGCCTCGGTCGCGGTGTAGGTGCCGCGCCCGCGGTTGCAGTCCAGCCGGAAGGCGGCGTTGCCCTCCGCATCGAAGGCCAGGGTGTAGCGCGACGGATCGGGCACGCGCACCACGCCGATCGCGTCGTCCGAGGAGCGCAGCTCCACCAGCTCCCAGCTCGTGCCGGCGAGCGGCGGCACCGGCGCGGCCGCGGCGCAGCCGGCGAGCGCCAGCGCCAGCGCCGCGGCAGCCGCCCTCATCGGAACATCGCCCCGCCATCCACGTCCACGACCGTGCCGTTGACGTAGCCGCCGCGCGGCGAGGACAGGAAGGCGGCGAGGTCCGCGATCTCGCGTGGCTCGATGGCGCGGCCGAAGGGCAGGCCGGTCAGCGTCTCCGCCCATCGCGCCTCGTCGCCGAACTGCGTCTTCGCGTTGGTGCGCGCCAGCGTCATCATCCGGTCGGTGCGCGTCGCCGCGGGATTGATCCCGAACACGCGCACGCCGTTCGCCACCGAAGCGCCGCCGAGCGCGGAGGTGAAGGCGATCAGCGCCGCATTCGCCGTGCAGCCGGCGATGTAGCCCATGCGCGGCGTGCGCCCGGCCATGCCGATGATGTTGCAGATCACGCCCGCCTTCCGCGCCTCCATGCCCGGCAGGTAGAGCTGGCACATGTGGATGTAGCCGAGCAGCTTGAGGTCCCAGGCCGCGCGCCAGCGATCCATCGGGATGTCGGAAAGCCGCCCGCCCGGAATGGCGCCGGCGTTGTTCACCAGGATGTCCGGGTCGGGATGCGCCGCGTGCAGGCTGGCGCGGCCGGCGTCGGTCGAGAGATCGGCCGCGAAGGTCTCGACCTTCACCTGCGCCTTGCCGCGCACCGCGTCCGCCGCCCGGGTCAGCGCGGCCGCGTCGCGCGAGGCCAGGATGATGTCGCAGCCCGCTTCCGCGAAGCTTTCGGCGCAGGCGAGGCCGATCCCTTTCGATCCGCCGGTGACGAGCACGCGCTTGCCGCTGAGTCCGAGGTCCATCTGGCTGATCCCTGTCGAATGGTGCCGCAGCCTTCGGCCGCGGCCCGCATGCCCGTCAATCCCCCGCCGCGCCCCCACCGACCGCCAGCCCCTGGCGCATGCGCGCCCCCCTATGCACCGGCCGCGCGCCGCGCCAGACTTCGCTTCCGCCGGGCCCCTGCGCCCGCGCCGGAGTCGCCGTCATCAACGCCCTCGTCATCCAGATCGCCCAGTTCGGCATCGCGGCCTTCGCCGGGGTGCTCTTCCTGGCCCAGGTGCTGGCGCGGGAGATTGGGGTGTGGCTCGGCCGGCGCCGTGCTGCGGAACGCAAGCCGGAGGCGGAGGGCGTCGGCGTCATCGTCGGCGGGATGCTCGGGCTGCTCGCCTTCGTCCTCGCGCTGACCCTCTCCTTCTCGAGCGCCCGCTTCCAGGAGCGCCGCGACGGCACGCTGCAGGAGGCCAACGCGATCGGCACGGCCTGGCTGCGCGCCGAGGCGATCGACCATCCCCGCGCCGCCGCCGTCGCCCGGCTGCTCGAGACCTACGCGCCGGTCCGGCGCGACTATGTCTCGGCCCCGCTCGACAGCGTCGGCATCGCCGCCCTGGACGAGCGCACGGGCAGACTGCAGGCCGAGATCTGGGGGCATGTCGCCGCCCTGGTGCGGGAGCGCCCGGACCCTGTCGCGGCATCCCTGATGGCGGCGGTGAACGACGTGTTCGACACCGCGACGGCCGAGCGCATGGCGTTCAACACCGGCATGCCGCCCTCGCTGTTCTGGATGCTGATCGGCATGACGCTGGCGAGCATGGGGGCCCTCGGCTACCAGCTGGGGCTCCGGGGTTTGCGGCTGCGACAGCTGAGCTTCGTGCTGATCGCGATGTGGACGGTGGTGATGACGGTGATCCTGGACCTCGGTTCGCCGCGGCTCGGCAATGTGCGGACCGGCAGCGCCGTCTATGACTGGACCATCGAGGGCTTTCGCGGCGGCACCACGATCCCGCCGCTGCCGCAGGCGCGCTGAACGTCGCGGGCCGCGCCGTCTTCACGGCATCCGTCTTCACGCATCCTTCGCGATTCTGCCGCCATGATGCCATCGCCGGGCGTGCAAAAGCCGCCCGCCGGTTACCCGGGCCGATTCCGGCCTGGACATGGCGCCGGGCGCGAGGCCACACGGCCCCGCCCGGCGCCATAGACCACTTGATCAGCCGGCCCGCATCCGCCCCGGATTGAGCACGCCCGCAGGGTCCAGCGCCGCCTTCACCCGCGCGCCGATCACGGCCAGCGCGGGCGGTTCCTCGGGCAGCACGGCGACGGCCGCGCGCAGCGGCTCGGGGGCGCGGAACAGGGTGAAGGTGCCGCCGGCGGACGTCGCCACATCCATCACCGCCGCATGCCGCGAAGCCGTCGCCGCGCCGGCGATCCACACCAGCCCGCCGCCCCAGTCCAGAAGGCAGCGCGCCCCGGCCTGCGCCATCGCCGCGACCACGCCCGGCCCCGCCGAAGGCCGTACGGAGATGCGCCAGATGGCTTCCTCGGGCGCAGCGCCGAGCGGGCCGGCATCGCGGATGGAGCCCCACAGGTCGCGCGATTCGCCATCTTCCAGCACGCGCACATCGCCGAAGCGCGCCAGATCCTCCGCAAGGCGTCCGGACCGATAGGCAACGGAGTCGGAAAAATCCTCGAGGCGCAGGAAGGCCACGTGGTTGGCCGGGCCGTCCGGGCCGCAGAAGGCCGGGATCAGTGCCGCGCCGCTCACGCCATAGGGGCTGCCGAGGCCGGCGCTCAGCGCCTTCACCCCGGTCGCGACATCCGCCACGCGCACGCCGATGCTGGCCGAGGCTTCGGGCGCCGGCAGCACCTTCAGCGTCACCTCCGTCAGCACGCCGAGCGTGCCGTGGCTGCCGGCGAGCAGCTTGCAGAGATCGAGGCCCGTGACGTTCTTCAGCACGCGCCCGCCCGAATGGATCACCTCGCCCGCGCCGTTGACGAAGCGGATGCCGAGCAGGTGGTCGCGGATCGCGCCCGCGCTGATCCGCCGCGGCCCAGAAAGGTTGGTCGCGACCACGCCGCCGATCGTCGCCCCTTCCGCCACGCCGAACAGCGCGCGCGTGTCCGGCGGCTCCGGCGCCAGCGCCTGGCCCTTCTCGGCCAGCGCAGCCTCGATCTCATCCAGCGGCGTGCCGGCGCGGGCGGAGATCACGAGCTCCGTCGGGCGATAGAGCGTGATGCCGGTGAGGTTGCGCGCCGAGAGGGTGCGCGCCGCCTGCACCGGGCGCAGCAGCGCGCGCTTGGTGCCGCGGCCCTCGATGGCCAGCGGCTCCCGCGCGGCGGCGGCGGCGGCAATCGCCTCGGCGATGCCGGCCTCGTCGGCGGGGGCGAGATCGGCGCTCATTGCCGGGCCTCCATGCGGTCGCGGGCCTCCATGCGGTCGAAGGCACCACGCGGCGCCGGCCGCCAGACCGGGCGCAGCAGGCCGAGCGGGGCCAGGATGTCCTGCAGCCACCACTGCAGCAGCACCTTGCGGCGGCGGATCGCCGGCACAAGCCGCTCCAGCGGCGCGCCGGCGAAGTGGCGGAAGGGGCTTGGCCGGCCCGTGGCGTAGATCTCCACCCGGATGGAGGCGGTGGCGCTGTCGCCGCGGGCATGCAGGCCGAAGGTGTCGGCCACCACCAGCGTGTTTGCCGGCACGGCGAAGCGGCGGGCCGGCGGCAGGCCGAGGCGCGGCAGCATCGCCGGCCGCAGCCGAAACGCCCCCCCCGAGCGCCGCGCCGCCGCGCGCCGGCTCTCGGCCCGCTGCCAGGCGAGCCGCCGGCGGGTGAGGCGGTGGGAGCCAGGGACATAGGTCAGCGGGCCATCGCTTTCGGCGACGTCGTGCAGGAAGAACCAGGCCTTCATGGTCGGATGGAATGTGTCCATGTGCAGCGAGGTCTGCGGATCGGCCTCGCCCGGCACGGCGTGGGAGAGGATGGTCTGAACCGCGACCATCGGCTCGGCGCCGGAGCTTGCGACGAAGCGCGTCAGGCCGCGCCAATCCGGATGGTCGAGCAGCGCCGCCAGTCCCGGGTTGCGCGACAGCACCGCGGGCGTCAGCGGGATGCGCCGCGTCACCGCATCGCCCTCGCGCATCTCGCGCGAGGCAGCGGGCAGAGCGGCAACTTCGGCGCGGAGCGCCGCGAAGGCCTCCGGCGGCAGGAAGCCGCGCTTCTCCACGAAGCCGTCGCGCGCGAAGGCAGCGCGGTCCGCGGGCGAGACGAGATGTGCGAGGCGACGGCGGCGGCCCTCGGCGAGGCGCATCGCCAGCCGGGTGCGCCACACATGCAGCCCGCGCGCATTCAGCCAGGACGACCCGATGACGGGGTGGGCGAAGCTCTTCGCGGCGCTGAACACCGCGAGCGCCTGCCACGGCAACAGGAGGAGGCGCAGCGGATTCATGCCGCCGCCTTCAGCACATGCTCGGTGGTGTAGAGCCGCGTCGCGCGCAGCAGGAAGTGGCCGACGTCATGCGCGATGGCGGCACGGCCGGCCTCGCTGTCGAACCAGCGGGTCGTCATCGCCTCGACCGAGGGGAAGTGCAGCTCGGCGATGCCGTGGAAGCCGGCGGAGCCGTCCACCACCCAGTCGCGCACATAGCGCGCCATGCCGATGTGCACGCGCTTCGCCAGTGGCGCGTGATGCGCCCAGAGGCGCCGCGCGGCAGCCTCCGGCAGGTCGGGCTGGAAGGTCATCAGCGAGAGGAACTTCACGCCCGGCGCGCGGCCGATGGGGCGGGGCAGCTCGTCCTTCTCGACGGTCTCCTCCACGCGCACCGCGACGCGCGGCAGGTCGCCGAGGAAGGCGCGTGCGGCGTCCAGCGCGGCGTCATCGCCCCAGCAGTCGAAGACCGCGTCGAAGTCGGGTGCGCCGGAAGGGGCCGCGGGCTCGCCCGGGCGCTGCCAGGGCGGCATGGCGGGCGTCGCGTCCACCAGGTCGAGCGAGAGCGCGGCGAGCGCCGGCACGGCATCGCGCAGCGCGGGCGCGGTCCCGGCCAGCAGCCGCGCGCGGAACGCCGCGCGGTCTTCGCCGGCCGGCGCGGCGAGCAGGAAGCGCTGCTTCGCCACGGGATCAGGCCGCGTCCCGCAGCGGGAAGACCTTGTGCGGGTTGAGCAGCCAGGCGGGATCGAAGGCCGACTTGATGGCGCGCTGCTGGTCGAGCTCATGCGGCGCGAACTGCGCCGTCATCAGGTCGCGCTTCTCCACGCCGACGCCGTGCTCGCCCGTGAGGCAGCCGCCGACCTCGACGCAGAGCTTCAGGATGTCGGCGCCGAAGTTTTCCGCCTTGCGGAAGCTCTCGGGATCGTTGGCGTCGAACATGATGAGCGGATGCAGGTTGCCGTCGCCGGCGTGGAAGACGTTGGCCACCTGCAGGCCGTATTGCGTGCTCATCTCGCCGATACGCTTGAGCACGAAGGGCAGCTCGCCGGTCGGGATGGTGCCGTCCATGCAGAGATAGTCGGGCGAGATGCGCCCGACCGCGCCGAAGGCGCCCTTGCGGCCCTTCCAGATCGCGATGGATTCCTCGGCCGTCTGCGCGACCTTCAGGCTGATCGGGTCGAAGCGCTGGCATATCTGCTTGATGCGTTCCAGCAGCGCGTCCTGCTCGGCGACGCTGCCCTCGACCTCGATGATCAGCATCGCCTCGGCATCCAGCGGGTAGCCGGCATGCGCGAAGGCCTCGCAGGCATGGATGCAGGGCCGGTCCATGAATTCCAGCGCGACGGGGATGATGCCGCTGCCGATGATCGCATCCACCGCGGCGCCGGCGATCTCCGTGCCCTTGAAGGCGGCAAGCATGGCGCGCGCGCCTTCCGCGGCGCGCAGGATGCGCACGGTCACCTCCGTGACGATGCCGAGCTGCCCCTCGCTGCCGGTGAGCAGGCCGAGCCAGTCATAGCCCGCGGCGTCGAGATGGCCGCCGCCGAGCTCCACGATCTCGCCCTGCGGCGTGACGAATTTCAGGCCGAGCATGTTGTTCGCCGTGACGCCGTATTTCAGGCAGTGGGCGCCGCCCGAGTTCATGTTCACGTTGCCGCCGATCATGCAGGCGAGCTGGGAGGACGGGTCGGGGGCGTAGAAGAAGCCCTCGCCCTCCACGGCCTTGGTGATGCCGAGGTTGGTGACGCCGGCCTCCACCACCGCCAGGCGGTCCTCGAAGTCGATCTCCAGGATGCGGTTCATGCGCATCAGGCCGATCACCACCGCATCCGCCAGCGGCAGCGCGCCGCCCGAGAGGCTGGTGCCGGCGCCGCGGGGGACCACGCGGATCCCGTTTTCGTGGCAGTAGCGCATCACGGCCGCGACCTGCTCGGTGCTGGTCGGCAGCACCACCGCGAGCGGGACCTGACGGTAGGCGGTGAGGCCGTCCGTCTCATAGGGCTTGAGGCGCAGCTCCTCCCCGATCATGCCCTCGCCGGGGACGATCTTCCCGAGCGCGGCGATAATCTCCGCGCGGCGGGCGAGAATCTCGGGACGTGGCTCGGGCAGGGCGATCATGCAGGCGAAGATGGCGGCGCGGCGGCGAGGCGGCAAGGCGACGCAAAAAACCGCGCCGGAACGCCCGGCGCGGCGGAACGAACCCAAGCAGGCGGCCGGGCGAGCCCGGCCAGCAGCCTTAGCCCTGGCGGGCCTTCAGGCGGGGGTTCTTCTTGTTCAGCACGTAGACCCGCCCCCGGCGACGCACCAGGAAGCAGTTCTTGTCGCGGGTCTTCGCGGTCTTGAGCGAGTTGCGGATCTTCATGGGAATGGCCTTTCGAGCGGCGCGAGATAGGGGGCGGGGGCCGGGGTGTCAACCGGCGACGGGGACCAGGCTGGTCCAGCCATGCGGGTCGTTGGTGCGGCCATACTGGATGCCGACGACGGCGTCATACAGCCGGCGCGTCAACTCGCCGGTCTCGCCGCCATTGATCAGCACGTCGCGGCCCTTGTAGCCGAGGGTGCCGACCGGCGAGACCACCGCGGCGGTGCCGGTGCCCCACATCTCCTTCAGCGTGCCGGCCTCGCCAGCGGCCATCACCTCCTCGATCGAGATCGGGCGCTCGGTGACCTTCAGGCCCCAGTCGCGCATGAGCTGGATCGTGGAGTTGCGCGTGACGCCATCGAGGATGGTGCCGGCGAGCGGGGGCGTGATCACCTCATCCCCGATGCGCACCATGATGTTCATGGTGCCCACCTCATCCAGCCATTTCCGCTCCACCGCATCGAGGTAGAGCACCTGGGTGTAGCCCTGCGCCGCGGCGTCCTGCTGGCCCGAAAGGCTCTGGGCGTAGTTGGCCGCCGTCTTCGCCTCCCCGGTGCCGCCCTTCACGGCGCGCACATGCCGGTCCGAGGCCAGGATGCGCACCGGCTTCACGCCTTCCTTGTAGTAGCTGCCCACCGGCGAGAGGATCAGGAAATAGAGGTAGCTGTGCGCCGGATGCACGCCGAGCATCACGTCGGTCGCGATCACGGTGGGGCGCAGATAGAGCGAGGTGCCGGCCTTGCGCGGCACCCAGTCGTGATCCACGCCCACCAGCGCGTCGAAGCTTTGGCGCACGAGGTCCACCGGCATCTCCGGCATGGACATGATGCGGGCGGAGCGGTTCAGGCGCTCCGCATGGCGGTCGGCGCGAAAGAGGCGGATGCGGCCGTCCTCGCCCCGGAAGGCCTTGAGGCCGTCGAAGATCGCCTGGCCGTAGTGCAGGACGGAGGTCGCGGGATCGAGGGAGAGCGGGCCATAGGGCTCGATGCGCGGCGAGTGCCAGCCGCGGCCCTCGTCGTAGTTCATCAGGAACATGTGGTCCGTGAGCACCTTGCCAAAGGCCAGGCTGTCATCGGCGGGCTTCGCCTTCGGGGCCTGGGTGCGGGTGATCGGGAACGCGCCGGTGCTCATGGACGCCGCCTCGGGTTTGGTTTGTGACTGGGCTGGCTCAGCATAGCGCGGCGCGCGGCTGAGGCAGAGTCCCTGTCCTAGTGATGCGGCGGGCCGGGTCATTCGAAGCGGCGCCACGCCCGGAAATCGCCGGCGCGGAGGCGGTGGAGGAGGCGCAGCTCGGCCGCGACGGTGGCGAAGAGAGTCGGGCTTTGTATCAGCGGGGCGATGCGGCGGATGTTTTCGGACAAAGCCGGCCAGGGGAGTTTTTCGGGGGCGCAGGGCAAGGCATCCCGCAGGCCGAGGCGGTTGGCCATGAGGGTGACGGCGAGCGGCAGCAGCTTCGCGATGCGGCGGACGGCGCGGCAGATGCGCCAGCGCAGCGCCTCCCACCCGCCGAGGTCGCGGTCATCCGAGACGAGCAGGAGCAACATAGGAAAGATTCCGGCCTGGCCGACGCGGCGGAGGGCACGGTGGGCGGTGTCCGGCTTGCCCAGGTGTTCGGGCAGTTCGCGCCAGGGTTTGCGGGAGCAGGCGACCCAGAAGATGGCGTCCCAGAGGCGGCGGCGATCGGTGGGGCGGCCCGGGTTGCGGGGCGTGACGAGGGGTTCGAGGCGGGACCATTCGGCGTCGGTCAGCGGAGACCAGGCGTGGGGGGCGGCGCGGCGGTGGGGGAGGCGTTGGTAGAGGGACATGGTGGGAAGCGTCGCACGGCGCTCGCAAGAAAATCAAGGTAAATAATCCTAATTCAAGCTCACGCTCGGCGTTGTCGCCATTGAGGGCGCTGGGGCCGATGCGAAAGCCAGCAGGCGTTAAGGAGCGATAGCGACCCCTAGAGGCCGTGCTCTCCCTCACGGGACGGATCAAGCCGCGCCGGGTCAACGTGCGACGGATCGACGTGTACTGGCGGAGGTACGGCGGGGGGCTCAGCCGGCGGCGTATCAGCGTCAGGTTCAGCGGTGAAGAATCCTGTCCCGCTTCCGCCTGCCTCCCCCCCAGCCCGATGACCGCCGATCGTCGTAGAGCCGCGGAGGACAGCCGCGCGCGGCAGGGACTCCCGGTAGGTCTGATCCAGGCGCGTCCACGTCATCCCGATCACCTCAGCGAGCGCATTGTCGAACGCGTCCCTGATGGGTCCGGCATCCTGAAGGGCCGCGCGAGGAAGCGCTCTTACTGCGGCTGCCAGTTCCGCGACCTTGTCACGGGTCCCAACGAGCTCGCGCGCAAGCCCATCCAGGTGCTTCGCACCGAACGCGGCATGCAACGACGTCAGCGCCGGGCCGAGCGCGTCGGCCGCGGCGAGCGCCGCCTTGACCTCCGGGCTGTCCTTCAGGCGCGACCGTTGGAATTCCGATCGGAGTTCGTCGATCTTTTCGCGCCAGTATTTCGGGATGTCGCTGTTGCCGCCAGGGCGACCGTAAGGCGCGTCTCTCGCGAAGGTCCAGACTGCACGCGCGAGGTTGGGGTCAGGCGCGGAGATGCATTCGAGAGAGACGACAAGCGTCTCGAGCACACGCGCATTGGCCACGACCATGTGCTTGAAGGCGAGGCCCCGCGAGCCGGTGAGCAACTCCGATTGGCCCTTTGCGGCATCATAGATCGCCTTGGCGGCGGCGACGGCAATCTGGCCGCGTGCCGGCGGCGGTGCAGCCGCCCACATACTGAGCGCGCTGCGTGCAGCTTCGAAAAGGTCGTCGCGACAGCGAAGGTTGCGTTCTTCGCAGGTGGTGCGCCATGCCGCAACGGCGGCCTCATAAACCTGGAGTGCGTTGCTCGGAGCGGGCGGGGCATCGTATTGCCAGGGCGGCACATTCTCCCAATAGCATGCCCAGAGGTACTGGGCTTCCTTCGATGTAAAGGGAAAGCCGAGCCGTCCGTCAGGATCACGGGGCATGAAGCACTCCTGTCAATCAACGGCACCGAAGTCGATAGGGCTGTATAATTGAGCAGCTATGGTTGTCATCTTTGGCGAAGCCAGCACACGAACGCCCTGGAATGTCTTTTCGACGCAACTCAGATGATATTTTATTTCTATTCTCAACTCCCGCGTTCCGCTCATCTCGCGAGAGGACTTGAACAAGGCCTGCGACACAAGCCCTATGCTGCTCGTTGCGCGGGCCGGGAGTTCCTTAAGCTTGCCGGGAAGATGGCCGGAAAACACATCAGAAAAAAATTGAGTAGGATCAATCAAATCCGTGGGCGTATTGTAGACGCCGCCCTTTACGGCTGAGAGTTGCAGGACGTGATGCACCTTGATGTCACTGGCAACCCGAACAAATCGAAAATCCTCGAGGCTTTCCGTCCAAGAACTACTTATGCTTCCGGAGGCAGATACGTTACCAGTTGAGGTTTCACCGAAAAATCCTGTCCCCATGTTGAAATCTATTGACGTTGTAGTTGTTGCGGAACACACCATACCGGATGTTTCCGGGCTGTCATCAACACGAATCAGGCCATTCGGGTTGTCGAAGTATATCTCCACTTCCACTGAATCGGTGTACCAGCCCCGCTTATCAGTCTCGTCGTAGATCAGCTTACCGGAGAGACTTGGTGTGACTGTACTCCCTTTGAGCGAAACGAGCAGAAAGTGTTCGGGCTTCGATGCTATATCGACGCGTCTGGTCCAAAGGCCAAGGTTCGCAATGATTTGGACTTCGACCTTCTGACCCTCCAGATCCCATATCTTCGAAATCTGATCCGTCCAGGCCCGTTCTGGAGAAATCACGTTCGTGCTGTCCATCTGCGCCCGCCCGTAGCCGATGCAGGCGAAACGCTCGCATCTTCGTGATAGATACGTCAATATTTATGTCTTGATATGGCGAGCCTGTCCTGGGCTCGAAAAGCAGGACATCATGAGTGCAGTTGGGCATCGGCGCGCCACAATCGAGAGAACAACAAGAAGGTGCGGAGTGGGAGGAAGTCGGTGCGCCGCCAGTCTCCCCGCAGCGCCTTCCTTGGCGATCAGATTCAGCCAGCCGTCGCGGGTCTGGGGCAACTTGCGGCCCAGGATCTGCTCGGCGACCTTGGTGCGGAGGACCTGGGCGGTGCCACCGGCGATGGCGAACATGCGGGCGTCGCGCAGGGAGCGCTCGACGGGGTTGTCCTTGGAATAGCCCTCGGCGCTTCAGGCCTGCAAGGCGGCTCCGATCCCGTGTCGCCCCGAAGCGGAGCATCGCGCGAGCCGGCGGTGCAGCGGCCCCGGCCGGGTCACGGCTGCTCAAGCCGCGCGAACTCAACAACGAGCCGCGCAAGCCGTCGCAGGAACGCGCCGTGCAGCGGCCCCAAGGCTTCCGCGACGCGCGCCTTGCCGTCCGCATCCAGGCTGAGCCGCCAGGTGCCGTCCGTGTCCTGCTCCACCCAGCCGCGCGCGCGGAACCGCTCCAGCTTGCGACGGACGGTCTCGCGCGGGATGCCGGTGACGTCCGCCAAGCGCTTCGCGTTCGTCACGCCCTCGCTGACCGCGCGCCCGCCCAGGGCCAGCGCATCGCGGTTGCGCCCGGCCGCGCGCCGCTTGTCCGCGACCGGGCCGAGGCCGAAGGCGGCCAGCAGCAGCGCCTCGTCCAGGTCGCCGAAGTGCCGCCGCAGATCGCCCATGTGGCTGACGAAGAACACCGACCAGGCGTGGTGATACAGCGCGAAGCCTTCGCCATAGGCACGGATGAAGGCTTCCTCCTCCTCGGGCAGGTCGGTCTGCGGCGTCTCTCCCATGCCGGCAGCATGCCGCGGGCCGGCACCTGCCCCAAGCCTGTGCCCAATCCGGGCACCCTTCACCTGTTCACCCCCATCCTCGCGCGGCAAACGAAGCGGGCACGCAAAGAGGAGCGCGCCGTGGCAGTGGAAATGCGGCTGGATGGCCAGGTGGCGGTGGTGACCGGGGCCGGGGCCGGCATCGGGCGGGCGAGCGCCGAGACCCTTGCCAAGGCCGGCGCGGCTGTCGTCGTCAGCGACCTCAAGGCGGAAACCGCCGAGGAGACCGCCGCGGCGATCCGCGCCGCGGGCGGCCAGGCGCTCGGGCTCGCCTGCGACGTCACGCAGGAGGCCGCGCTGGTGTCGCTGGTCGAACAGGCGATCGCGCGCTTCGGACGCCTCGACATCCTGGTCAACAACGCCGGCGGCGGCGGGCCCAAGCCCTTCGAGATGCCGATGTCCGACTTCGACTGGGCCTATCGCCTGAACGTCTACTCGGTGTTCCGGCTGTGCCAGCTCGCCGCACCGCACATGAAGGCGGCGGGCGGCGGGGCGATCGTGAACATCTCCTCCATGGCGGGGGAGAACACGAACAAGCGGATGGCGTCCTATTCCTCGTCCAAGGCGGCGGTGAACCACCTGACGCGCAACATCGCCTTCGACCTCGGGCCGATGGGCATCCGCGTCAACGCGATCGCGCCGGGCGCGATCAAGACCGCCGCGCTCGCCTCCGTGCTCACGCCCGAGATCGAGACGGCGATGCTGAAGCACACGCCGATGGGGCGCCTCGGCGAGGCATCGGACATCGCGAACGCCGTGCTGTTCCTGTGCTCGCCGCTCGCGACCTGGATCAGCGGGCAGGTGCTGACCGTCAGCGGCGGCGGCGTGCAGGAATTGGATTGACGCGGCGCCGCATCGGACCGCCGGAACGACAGGGAGAGAGACGACGATGGCCTATGACCCGCTTGCCGCCTTCCGCATGGATGGCCACGCCGTGATCGTCACGGGCGGCGCGCAGAACATCGGTGCGGGCATCGCGCGCGCCTTCGCCGGCGCCGGCGCGAAGGTGCTGATCGCCGACCTGCATGGCGACAAGGCCGCCGAGACGGCGAAGGGCATCGCGGCGGAGACCGGCCGGGATGTGCGCGGCATGGCCTGCGACGTGACGCAGGAGGGCGACATCCAGGCGACGGTCGCGGCCGCGGTCGCGGCCTTCGGCGGGCTCTCCACGCTCGTCAACAACGTCGGCTGGGGCGGCGTGAACCCCGATCCGCTGGCGGTGACCGAGCAGCAGATGATCGACAGCTACAAGCTCAACACGATCAGCGCCTATCGCATGACGGCCGCCTGCGTGCCGCACCTGCTGAAGGCGAAGAACGCGGCGGTGATCAATTCCGGCTCCTTCTCCTCCGCCGTCCCGGCCTACGACATCCTCGCCTATGGCACGGCGAAGGCGGCGCTGAACCAGCTGATGGTCAGCCTGGCGCATGCGCTGGCGAAGAAGGTGCGCGTGAACTCCGTGCTGATCGGCACGGTGATCACCGAGGGCTACGCCGCCGCCGGGATCGACGAGGCGACGCAGCAGCGCATGATGCATCCCGACACGCTGACGGGACGCCCCGGCACGCCGGAGGATGTCGCGAATGCGATGCTGTGGCTCGCCTCCCCCGCGGGCGGCTGGGTCAGCGGACAGACCATCAACGTGCATGGCGGCGGCAGCGTGGTGCGCCTGCTGGGGCATTGAGGCGGAGGCTTCTCGGCGCGGTCCTGCTGCTGGCGCTCGCGGCGCCGGGGCAGGCGGCGGCGCAGGGGCAGGCGGCGGGCGGCGGCAACGCGACCGGCCTCGGCGGTCCGGGCACGGCTGCCGTGCCGGCGCTGGCGATCGGCGCGACGATCGGCGCGGTGCGGGTGGAGCTCAAGGGCGGCCCGGCCGATCCCGGGCAGCGCAGCGCGCTGGAAGCGGCGGTGCGGCGCGCCTTCGGCCTCTCGCCGGGCCTGCCCTTCGATCCCGTCCTGGCGCAGGCGGCGCTCGGCCGCGTGCGCGGGCTGCCGGGCGTGCGCGACGCGTCCTTCCGGCTGGCCGTGGACAACACGACGCGCAGCCTGACGGTGACGCTGCGCGTCGCGGCGGAGGCGGGTGCGCCGGGCGGTCCCTCCGGCATCCTGGCGGGCGAGGGGCTCGACCGCTTCCCGACGCTCTGGCGCGACGAGCGCAGCCTGGTGAGCTTCATCGCCAATGGCGGCGCCGGCCTGTTCTCGGAAGGCAATCCCTGGCTCGGCCGGCCGCAGGCCTTCACGCGCGGCAGCCCGCTGGTGACGACCCCGCCGCTCGGCGCGGGCACCGGCGCGCGCGCGAGCTGGGGCGAGACCTATGCGGAATACGGCATGGGCGCCGCGACGCGGATCCTGGACAGCGATGTCTATGCCTATGGCGCGGTCACGGGAGTCGCGGCGATCTCGGCGGGGCGCGACATCTTCCGCGACGACACGCGATCCACCAACGAGCTCAGCCGCGCCTATGCCGGGGTGATCTGGGCGCCTTCCGACAGCGACCTGCGCGTCAATGCCTCCTTCGGGAAGCAGCCCTTCACGCTGGATGACGGCTTCCTGGTCGCGCGCTTCACGCAGCGGCTGAATGCGGGCTGGCTGCCCGGCGTCTATCTCTCGCCGCGCACCGCGGCGGACCAGGCGGCGCTGGTCAACGCGCATTGGGGCAACTGGGTGTTCAACGGCTTCTGGCTGGAGCCGAACAACAGCGTCGCGATCCTGCCCAGCACGCAGCTGCTCGGCAGTGCGCTGCGCTACAATTTCGACACGCACAGCCATGCGGCGGTGAACGCGATCTACGTGCCGAGCTCGGGCACGCACTATGCCGTGCCGAACGGGCCCTCGCCGGGCGGGCAGCAGGGGCTGCTGACGCTGGCCGCGCGCGGACGCTGGGCGGATCCCGCCATCCTGCCGGGCGTGTGGGTGGAGGGCGCGCTGGCGCATCAGTCGAACGAGAACTTCCCGATGTCGGCCTGGGCGGGCTTCGCGCAGCTTGGCTACATCGCGCGCCAGCTGCCCTGGACGCCGAGCCTCTCCTATCGCTACGCCGCCTTCAGCGGCGACGATCCCGCGACCGCGCGCTACGAGCGCTTCGACACGCTCTATTCCGGCGGCCTGGATGAATGGCTGCAGGGCGTCACAATGGGCAAGCTGCTGACGCAGGGGAACCGCGCGGTGCATCGCGTGCGGCTGAACGTGTCACCGTGGGAGGGGACGAACCTCACCCTCGACTGGTACCTGAACCGCGCGCTGGAGCTGAACAATCTCGGCGCCAACCCGGCGCTGTCGCAACTCGCCTCGCGCGATCTCGGGCAGGAATGGCAGCTGGTGCTGCGCATGCCGCTCAACGAGCGGCTGTTCTTCATGGGGATCGCGGGCGTCGCGCAGCCGGGCGAGGCGCTGCGCGCGGCGACGGGCGGCGGCGCCTCGAACTGGACGACGCTGCAGGCGCAGCTGTTCTGGACCTTCTGACGGGAGGGCGGCGCCCTCCCGGCGTCTCAGCCGCAGCTCAGGCGGTGCTTGCGTCGCGACGACGGGCCGCGCCGGCGAGGCCGAGCAGGCCGGCGCCGAGCAAAAGGGCTGAGGCGGGCTCGGGCACGGCGACGGCGCCGATCCGCAGCGTCAGGCTGTCTTCCGTCTCGCCCCGGCCCCAGCTCCAGACATAGGTGCCGGGCGTCGCGCCGAGCGCGGCGAGGGTCGTGTTGGCGAAGGTGACGGTGGCGGAGAGCGGATCGCCCGACACATAGCCCGTGGGCACGGCGAGGAAGCGCGTGCTGAAGCAGCAGATCGCGACGAGATCGCCGCTGGCGGTGCCGACGGTGGTGTTGGGTCCGGGCCCGAAGCTGGTTGGGCCGGTGATGCCGGTATAGGTGTCCTGCGTAGAGCCGCCGCGCATGACGATGCCGAAGCTGGGCCAGAGCGTGTTGGTGAGGTTGGCGGCGATGCCTTTGGTCAGCGCGCCCAGCTTCAGCGTCCCGCTGCCGGAGAGGACCACGTCGCTGCCCTGCTCGGTCAGCGTGTAGAGAAAGGCCGCCCGGGCGGGGGCGGCGCCGGCGACGACGATCCCAAGCGCCGCGGCTGCGGCCATCGCCGCGCCAGCGATGCGACCAAGTGGCATATCCGATCTCTCCCAGAGCGTTGCGGGCGAATGTGGCCGGAACGGTCCCGGCGGGCAATGGCAGGTGCGGCCGAGTAGGGGGCGTCGAGGAATGGGTTCCGAGGGGCCGCTGCCCCTCGGCGGGTGGGTTCGGGAGGGCGGAGCCCTTCCGGGGGTGCGGCGGTCTGCAAGAGAGGCCACGATCCTGGGAGCCCCCCTCACCCAACCCTCTCCCCCCTGTGGGTGGAGAGGGCTTCGGGGATGAGCGAAAACGTCAGTCGGCGGCGAGTTTGCCGGCGGCGCCTTCCTCGGCGATCAGCTTCAGCCAGCCGTCGCGGGTCTGGGGCAGCTTGCGCCCCAGGATCTGCTCGGCGACCTGGGTGCGCAGCACCTGGGCGGTGCCGCCGGCGATGGCGAACATCCGCGCGTCGCGGAGGTAGCGCTCGACGGGGTTGTCCTTCGAATAGCCCTCGGCGCCCCAGACCTGCAGGGCGTTGTTCGTCACGCGGATCGCCATCTCGCTGGCGAAGACCTTTGCCTGCGCGGCGGCGAGGCGGTCGGGGAAGCCGGCGGGGCCGGCGCTGCGGGCGGCGCGGTGGATCAGGGCGCGCGATGCCTCCACCTCGATGGACATGTCGGCGAGCATCCAGCCGAGGCCCTGGAACTCCGCGATCGGGCGGCCGAACTGGCGGCGGGTGTTGGCGCGGGACAGCGCGTGGTCGAGCGCGCCGGCGGCGAGCCCCATCGCGACGGTCGCGGCGCCGACGCGCTGGCCGTTATAGGCGTCGATCAGGCGGGCGAAGCCGCGCGCGAAACCGCCGGGGGCGCGCAGGACCATCTCGTCCGGCACTTCGAGGTCGCGGAATTCCAGCTCGGCCTCGGGCATGCCGCAGAGGCCGAGGGAGGGGATTCGGCGGGAGACGATCAGGCCCGGCGGGTCCCCTTCCCCGTTGCGGGCGACGATGAAACCGCCGATGCCGCGGAACTCGCCGTCCTCGATGGCGCGGGCGAAGATCAGGTGCAGGCGGGAGACGCCGCCGCCGGTGATCCAGGTCTTGCGGCCGTTGATGATCCAGCGGTCGCCCTTGCGCACGGCGGTGGTGGTCATCTCGGTGGCGGCGGAGCCGGCGCCGGGCTCGGTGATGCAGATGGCGGGCTTGTCGCCGGCGCGGACCAGGCCGGCGGCGAGCTTCTTCTGGGCGGGCGTGCCATAGGCCATGATCGCGCCGACCGCGCCCATGTTGGCCTCGACCGCGATGCGGCCGCAGACGGCGCAGGCCTTGGAGAATTCCTCGACGACGAGGGCGGCATCCATCACCGATCCGCCGCCGCCGCCCCATTCGGCGGGGATGGTCAGGCCCATGAAGCCGGCCTCGGTCATGCGCTTCACCATCGGCCAGGGATACTGGCCGGAGCGGTCGGTTTCCGCGGCCTGGGCGGCGGCCTCCTGCGCCACTTCGCGGGCGCGGTCGCGCAGCGCGCGCTGTTCCTGGGTGAGCAGGTCGTCGGTCATGCGGAAAGCCGTTCCTCGATGGCGGCGGCGGCGGCCTTGTCGAGCCGCATCGCCTTGGCGAGCGCGTCGAGCCAGGCGCGCTCGGCGGGGGTGACATCGCCGCAGGCGGCGAAGGCGGCGGCGTAGAGACGCGCGCGGAGCATCGGGTCGCGCGCCTCCTTCGCCAGGGCCTCGGGCGTCAGCGGGCGGTCGAAATCGTTGAGGACGAAGTCGCGCTCCTCGGGCGAGAGGCCGGCGGCGTCGAGCTGGCCCGCGATGGCGGCGCGCTCGGCGGCGTCCACGGCGCCGTCGGATTTCGCGGCGGCGATCATGGCGCGGACCATGAGCAGGGCCTCGGCCTCCTCGGCGTCGGGGCCTTCGGGCTCCGGCGGGGCCGGGGGCGGCTTGGCGGACCAGGGCGAGGCGCCGGTGTCGGGGATGCGGCGGGCGGGGGCGGAGACGTCGCGCGGCGGTGGGGCGACGTCGCGGGGGGCCGGGCGGGACGGGGCGCGGGCGGGCGGTGGCTCGGGCGCCTGCTGGCTGCCGCGCATCCAGCCGGCGAGGGCGCCGGCGGCGAGCGCGCCGATCGCGCGGGCGGCGCGGGCCTCGGCGCTGCGGCTGCTGCCGCCGCCGAGCAGCGCGCCGAGCGTGCCGCCGCTGCTGGTGCTGCGGCGGGTCGTGCGCCGCCGCGGCGGCTGCGCGGCCCCTTGCAGCAGGGCTCCAAGCACGCGGTTCAGGTCCATCGCCACCCTCCCATGCCTTGCAGAGCTAAGCCCCGCGCGCGGTTTGGGGAAGGGTCAGCGGCGCAGCAGGCCGCGCAGCAGGTCGCTGGCCGGGCCCTGGAGCTGGGGCGGCACGCCGGGGATGGCGGGAGGTTGCGGCGCGGGCTGCTGCGGCGCGGGTTGCTGCGGCGCGGCCTGTTGGGGCTCGGCCGGGCGGGCGGCGGGCACGGCGCCCTCGCGCCCGCCACGCGCCGCACGCAGCGCCGTGGCGCAATCGGGCAGCGGATCGGGCCGCGCGCCGGGCTGGTTGGCGATGGCGCCGAGCACCTGGCCGAGATCGCCGCCGACGCGGCCCGCCAGCGCGCCGGCGGCGGCGGCGACCGCGTTGCGCACCTGCACGCCGCCATAGGCGGGGGCGGCGAGCGTGCCGCCGAGATCGGCCGCGACGCGGATCTCGGCGCCGGCGGCGCGGACATCGTGCAGCAGGCGCAGCGCGAGGGTTTCGTCGGCCAGGTTGATGGTGCCGCTGCCGGCGACCTTCGCGGCCGGGGCATCCGCCAGCAGCGTGCCGATGCGCAGCGTGCCGTCCTGCGCATCGGCGCGCAGGGCGACGCATTCCACCGGCAGGCGGTCGGGCAGCGGCGGCAGCGCCGGGACTCGGGCGCGCAGCGCCTGCTGCACCGGGTTCATCAGCGGCGGCTCCAGCGTGGCGTTCACCATCGCCAGGCCGAGATGGCCGTCCAGCGTCGCGGCGACCGCGCGCAGCCCGGCGCCGGCGCCGCGGAGTGCGGCGTCGAGCTCGGCCTTGCCGGAGACGCGCACCGGCTCGCCGAGGGCCTGCTGCAGGGGGGCGAGCTCGAGGCCGGGGGCGCGGAGCGTGAGGGCAACGGTCGGCGTCGCCGCGGCGGCGTCGGCGGCGAGCTCGCCCGTCACCTGGCCGCCCGGGCCGGTCACGGCGAAGGGCGCGATGCGGGCGCGGCCGGCCTCGACCTTCAGCGGCAGGCGCAGGTCGCGCCAGGTGGCGCCGCCGGCGGTCAGCGTCGCGACGGTCACGCGCAGATCGGCGTCCCAGCCGCGCAGCGCATCCACCGGCAGGGCGATGTCGGGGATCACGCGGCCAT
The DNA here is from genome assembly GCF_003173615.1 of Falsiroseomonas bella. GTDB lineage: Bacteria > Pseudomonadota > Alphaproteobacteria > Acetobacterales > Acetobacteraceae > Falsiroseomonas > Falsiroseomonas bella. The sequence continues at coordinate 360,708 of NZ_QGNA01000005.1, forward strand.
CCCGCGCGGCGGGCGCAGGGGCAGGCGCGGGCTGGGCGGGCGCGGGTTGGGCCGGTGCGGGCTGCGCGGGCGCGGCGGCGGGGAGGGCGGCGCGGATCGCGTCGAGGTCGAGGCGCGCGACGTCGAGCCGGCCGTTCAGCGCGGGGCGGGCGGCGATCGCCAGCGTCAGCTCGCCCGCGGCCTGCAGCGGCGGCGCGGCGAGCGTGATGCCGCGCAGCGCGATGCCGTCGCGGAAGCCGGCGCCGCGCTCGGCGATGCGGGCCTCGGCGGTCAGGTCGCGGATGGCGGGCAGCGCCGTGCCGGCAAGCGGCGACAGCGCGGCGAGGTCGGGGATGCGCGCGGCGAGCGCGAGGTCCACGCCGGAGAGCGCGGTCGGCTGCCGCACCTGGCCGCGCAGGGTGGCGGTGGCGCCCGCGGCCTGCAGGCGCAGGTCCACCGGCAACGGCGCGGCGGCGCCGCCGACCAGCAGGGCGGGCGTGCCGGCAGTGCCGGAGAGGCTGAGCGGGACCTCGCCCTGCCGCGCCTCGGCCGTGATCTGCAGCGGGGCGTCGAGGCGCGGCGCGGTCGCTTCCAGCCGGGTCAGGGCGAGGCCGGGGCGCAGCGCGGAGAGGTCGGCGGCGCCGAGGCGGAGCGCGAGGTTCTCGGCGGTACGCAGCTCGGCGCCGCTGCCGGCGAGCCGGCCGGAAAGCGTCACGTCCCGCAACGGCGGCAGCGGCGCATCCGGCAGCAGGGGCGCGAGGCGCGCGACCTCGGGGACGCTGGCCGCGACCTCGGCGCGCCAGGCGCCGCCCGGGGCGAGGCTGCCCTGGATGCGTGCCTCGGCGCCGAGGACGCCGAGCGTGGCCTGGAGCGGGATCTGCGTGGCGCCGCCGAGGGCGGCAAGCGGCGCCGTCTCGGCGGTGACCGCGACCTCCTGGCCGCGCAGCAGCAGCGTGCCGCGCGCGGTGACGGGCGCGCCGTCGGGCGCGGCGGCATCCAGGCGCGGGATGCCGATGGTCTCCGTCGTGCCCGCGCTTCCGTCGCGCCAGGTGACGCGGCCCTCCTCCACCTGCAGGCGGTCGAGCGAAAGGGCGAGCGGGCGGGCGGGGGCGGAGGGGGTGCCGGGCGCGGAGGGCGCGGCCGGGCCAGCGGCTGGCTGGAACTGCCAGTTGCCGCGACCCTCGGCGGTGGTCTCGAGCAGCAGGTCGGGGCGGTCGAGCTCGATACGGGCGATCTCGATGCGGCGGGAGAGCAGCGGCAGCAGGGCCGCCTGCACCTCCACGCGCTCCGCGGTCAGCATCTGCGGGCGGCTGCCGCCGGGCATGTTGGCGAGCGCCACGTCGCGGAGGATCACGGTGGGGCGGAGGGAGAGGCCGAGTTCCACGTCGCGCACGGCAAATTCGCGGCCGGTGGCCCGCTGCACCTCGGCGACGAGGCGGGCGCGCACGGCCTCGGGGCTGACGAAGACGCGCAGAGCGACGAAGCCCGCAAGCGGGATCGCGACGATGATGGCGAGCAGGATCCAGGGCCAGCGACGGCGGCGCGGCGTTTCGGTCATTGTCGGCGGTCTCCCTCGCCGAGCCTAACACGCAACGCGGCGGGGGGATCCGGGAGTCGAGGCTGCCGGGCGGGCGGCGCGCCGCGCGTCAGACCGCGCCGGGCGCAGGGCGGCGACGGGCCGCCGCAAGGCCGAGCAGACCCGTGGCCAGCAGCGCGGCGGAAAGCGGCTCGGGCACCTCCTGCGGCTCCTGCACGGCGAGGCGCACCGTGTACTCCGTTCCGCGGTCGATGCCGCTGACGAAGGCCAGGCCATCGGTCTGGGATATGGCGACAACCGGAAAGCTGAACTGCTGGAGCAGATCCGGGATCACGCCGCCCACCGTGTTGTTGTAGAACACGACCCCGACCGCGCCGGCATTTGCGGCCAGGCTCGCCTTGGTAAGAAACGCGCAGGTCCCACGCACGATCAGCGCGACGCTCCCGCTGGCGAAGCCTGTGAAGTCGCCGGGAAGGCACCCGGCATCCGCCACCAGGTCCAGCGGCGCTTGCACGCTGCCCAGGCCCGATCCGAGTGCAGGGAAGGCTTCGACGCTGAAACCAGGCGCCGGAGAGATGGTTTGCAGCGAGCCGAGGATGGCCGCCTTCGCCGCCGCAGGCGCGATGCCGAGGCAGGCTGCCAGCGCCATGGTCCGCACCAATTGCATCATTCCGCCCCCTGCGCCTGCAAGGCCCAGCATGGCCGAGGATCCGCGCCGTCGGCAAGGGACCGTGGCAGAAGCGAAGTCTCGCCCCGGCGGGGGATCTAGGCGCTCCGCTTCGGCTTCGGCGTACGCGGCGCCTCGAAGCCGAAGAAGGCGAAGGTTTCCTTCATGTGGGGTGGAAGGGGCGCCGAAACCTCCAGCGTGCCGCCGGCGGGATGGCGGAAACGCAAGGCGCGGGCGTGCAGGTGCAACTGGGCGGGCAGGCCCTCCATATGCGCCGCCGCGCCGCCATACTTGCCGTCGCCGAGGATCGGGCAGCCCAGGGCCTCGGCGCAGTGGACGCGCAGCTGGTGGGTGCGGCCGGTGATCGGGTTCAGCTCCAGCCAGGCGGCGCGGCGGCGGGCGGCGTCGAGGATGCGGAAATCGGTGACGGCGCGGGCGCCCTCCCCGTCCTCGGCCGGGGCGGTGCGCTCGCCGCGCGGGCCGCCCTGGCGGACCAGGGGCAGGTCGATGCGGCCGGCGGGGGGCGTCGGCTCGCCCACCGTCACCGCCCAGTAGGTCTTCTGCACGTCCCGGCCGCGGAAGGCGGCGGCGAGCTTTGCGGCCGCCGCGGCGGTGCGGGCGAGGACCAGCACGCCGGAGGTGTCGCGGTCCAGGCGATGCACCAGGCGCGGCCGGTCCTCCGCGCCGAAGCGCAGCGCGTCCAGCATGCCGTCCAGGTGCTTCGCGATCCCCGGCCCGCCCTGCACCGGCAGGCCATGCGGCTTGTCCAGCACCAGCACATCCGCGTCGCGATGGATCACCATCGCCTCGAGCGCCTTCGCCTCCCGCGGGTCGAGCGGCTTCGCGGCGGCCTTGGGCGCGGGCGCATCCGGCATGGGCGGGATGCGGATCTCCTGGCCGGGCAGCAGGCGCGTGTTGGCCTCGGCGCGCTTGCCGTCCACCCGCACCTGCCCGGTGCGCAGCATCTTCTGCAGCGCCCCCTGGGTCAGGGCGGGATAGTGGCGGCGGAACCAGCGATCGAGGCGCGTCTCGCCATCGGCGGCGGCGACCTTGCGGAGATGGACGGACATGGCGGGGCGGAGGGTAGCACCGACCCGCCCCCGGCATCACCCGGCCGCGCGCAGCGCCGCGAGGGCGCGCGCCGCCTCGCACAGCGCGGCGAGGCGGCTGTCGGGCAGCGCATCGGTCGCGCGCACCAGGTCGAGCAGCATGCGCGGCCGCGTCGGCAGGCGCGGGCGATAGGGCGCGGCGGCGGGCTCCAGCTCCTCGAAGAACCAGGCGGCGGGCACGCCGAGCAGGGCGGCCAGCACCGGCAGGCGCGCGGCCGGAATGCCGTTCAGCCCGGCCTCGTATTTGCGGGCCTGCTGGGCGGAGACGCCGAGCACGGCCGCCATCTCGGCCAGCGAAAGGCCGCGCTGCAGGCGGCGTTCCCGCACGCGCCGGCCGACATGGCGGTCGGCGAGGCCAGCCGGGGAGAGGATCGGGTCGCTCATGGACGGCGCGCCCTGCGGGAGGCGCCGGAGGTCACTGCCCCGGTTTTGCCATGTTCTGCATGAGGCCCTGTCCAGTCTCCGCGGATCCTGTCCGAAAAAAAGAAATACAGCCGGACTATTCCGCTCGAATCGCACATGAAAAAGCCCCCTTGTCGAATTGGGGGCCTCCGGAGGCCGCGAGGTTTCTACTTGTCGTGCCCGCCGCGAGTCCATCCGGCTGGCAGGGCTAGGCCGGTTCAAACTCTCGCCGGCGCGCGACGCCTTCCGGTTGAGGCGATCAGCGCCGCACCAGCCACCAGGCCAGGGCGAAGGCGGCAAGGCCGAGCGCGACGGAGGCCGCGACATAGAGCGCGGCCAGCGCCGGATGGCGTTCGAAGAGCAGGCCAGTCTCCAGGCTGAAGGCCGAGAAGGTGGTGAAGCCGCCGAGGAAGCCGGTGACCAGCAGCAGTCGTGCCGGCCCCTCCAGCCCGGCGCCGGCGGCGATGCCGATCGCGGCGCTGCCGAGCACGTTCACCGCAAGCGTGCCCCAGGGGAAGCCCGACCCGAGCAGGCCGAGCGCCGCCACCGAGACGAGGAAGCGCGCGACCGCGCCGGCGGCGCCGCCGAGCGCCACCAGGGCCAGGCTGCCTGGCGAAATTCCGCTCACCGCCCCACCCTTCCGCAATGCCGGGCCATGAGCCCCGCCGAATCGACCAGCGGATACTATGGCGCGGCTTGCGGCCGGCGACAGCTTCGGCTCCGATCGGTCCGGCGTATCCGCGCCGCCAGCCCGGCGGCCGGCGACACCCCGGAGCGAGCCGGATGCCGATGCTCCGTCTTGTCCTGCTGGCCATGCTGCTGGTGCTGCCGCTGCGCCAGCCCGCCGCCGAGCTCCTGCTGCCCGAGCTCGACACGTCGAGCCCGCTGGCGACCTACCGCACCTTCCTGGCCGAGGCGGCGCGGGTGCAGACAATGTACCAGACCTACCGGCAGAACCCGTCCGTCCTCGGCGAACTGCAGCTGGGCCTGGCGCTGCGGCGCATTTCCGAGGGGCTGCTGGACCTCAGCGGCTCCGCGCCCGCGACCCGCATGCGGGACGGCAACTTCGCCTTCGGCTACCTGGCGGACATCCTGCATCGCCTGCCGGAACCCGGCCCCGAGGCGATCGCCAATCTCGGCGACGCGCGGCGCTGGAGCGTGCCCGGAACCCAGATCCGCCTGGAACGGATCGCGGAGGGCCCGCGGGCCGGGGAATGGCTGTTCTCCGCCGAGACGGTGGCACGCCTGCCGGAATTCCATGCCCAGGTCATCGGGCTGCCGGTGCTGCGGCCGAGCGGCGCACCGAACTGGCACGAGGTGCAGATGCGCGCGACCGGGCCGCTGCTGGCCGGGCTGGAGCTGGAGCGGCTGCCGGGCTGGATGCAGGAACGGGTGCTCGGGGCGCTGGCGTGGAAGGTGCTGATCGCCTTTGCGATCGTGCTGCTCGTCGCGGCGCTGGTGCTGGCGTGGCGCCGCGTGGTGGCGCGATGGACGGCGCGAGCGGGGCCCCTGCGCCGCCGCCTGCTTTGGCTGACCGTGCCCGCCGTGATGGCCGCGCTGACGCTGCTGGCCCATGCGTTCATCGTCTCGCAGCTGGTGCTGACCGGCCTGCCGGCCGATGCGGAATCGCTGCTCGCGACCGGCATGCTCTATGTCGCCGCGGCCTGGGGCGCCTGGGTGCTGTGCTGGGTGCTGGCGGAGGCGGCGATCGCCTCCCCGGCGGTGCCGGATGACAGCTTCGACGCCAACCTGCTGCGCCTGCTGGCACGGGTGGGCGCGCCCATCGCCGCCGGCTCGGTGCTGTTCTTCGGCGCCAATGACCTGGGCGTGCCGGCGGTGGGGCTGCTGGCGGGTGTTTCCATCGGCGGCATCGCGCTGGCGCTCGCGGCGCAGTCCACCGTGGAGAACCTGTTCGGCGGCCTGTCGATCTTCGCCGACCGGCCCTTCCGCGTCGGGGACGACATCCGCTTCGGCGGCGCGTCCGGCCGGGTGGAGGCGATCGGGCCGCGTTCCACGCGCATCCGCGGCGCCGACGGCACGCTGACCACGGTGCCGAATGCGGACCTCGCGAAGATGCAGGTGACCAACGTCTCCGTGCGCACGCGCTACCTATTCGGGCAGCGCTTCTCCCTGCCGGCGACGATCCCGCGCACCCGCCTCGCCGCGCTGCTGGCAAGGCTGCATGAGCGGGTGGCCGCCCATCCGCTTGTCGAGCTCGGCGCGGGCGCGCCGCGCGCGCGGCTGGTGGGCTTCACCGGCGAGGCGGTGGAGATCGAGGTGCTCGCGCAATTGCAGGCGCAGACCTTCGCCGAGTTCCAGGAAGCGCAGGAGGCGCTGCTGCTGATCCTGATCCGGGCCGTCGAGGAGATCGTGGCGGAGCACAGCGCCGCGCCGCGGCCGGTGCCGCAGGGCGAGCCGGCGGCCTCCGGCCACGGCGTGGGTTGATCGGGGCCGGGGGGCGCGCCCGCCCGGCCCCTGCCGTGTCAGTTGCCGCCGCTGCGCTCGTTGTAGAAGCGCCGGCCCATGCCCGGCTCGCCGGCGCCCGAGAGCATGTTGCCGCTGACGGTTTCGCCGATGTAGCCGCGGCGCACCAACGCCTCGGCGCGGCGGGTCAGGTCCTCGGCGCGGTCCGCGTCACGCGCGCGCAGTGCCTGGCGCGCCTCCCGGATGGCGCCGACGGCGCCGCCGGTCACGGCCTGCCCGCCCTGGTCGCGGCCGTCCACGCGGGTGACCAGCCGCGTCTCGGCGCGGCCGAGGGAGACCCAGGCGCTGCGCAGGTCGCCCTGGTCGATCTGGCGGCGGGCCGTGCCGAGATAGTCGCGCGCCTCGTCAAAGGTGGCGCGGCCCATGCCGCCCATGTCGCGGTCGCGCATCGCCCGGTCGCGGTCGTAGCGCTCGCGCGCCATGCGCTCGTCGTTCATGCCGGCCTGGTAGCCGCGATTGAAGTTCTCGCGGTAGGCGCGGTCGAACTCCCAGCTGCGGCCGCGCTGGTTCTCGTGGTACTGAGCCATCGGGCCCTCGTACCAGCCGCGCCCGTCGTTCACCTGCTCCTGCCCGAACGGATCGCCGCGGCCATGGGGGCCGTAGTTCGGGTCGCGCGCGGGCTGCGCGGCCGCGGTGCCGCCGATCAGCGCGGCAGCCGCCGCGGCGGTCAGGATCGTCATCGTCCGCATCGTCGCTTCTCCTCTGGACCGTTTCGGACGGCGCCGCGGCATGCGTGCGCATGCGGCGCGACGCGGCGAGGCCGGGAGGTGGCGATACAGGCGGCGATGTCGCCTCCGTAGAAGTCCGGATGCGCGGGATCAGCGGCGGCGACGGGCCTGGCGCAACCGTTGCCACTCCGCCAGGCGCTCCGCGACCGCGCGCTCGGCGCCGCGGTCGGTCGGGCTGTAGAAGCGTTGCGGGTCCATGCCCTCGGGCCAGTAGTTCGCGCCCGAGAAGCCTTCCTCGGCGTCGTGGTCGTATTCGTAGCCCTCGCCGTAGCCGAGCTGCTTCATCAGCTTGGTCGGCGCGTTGAGGATGTTCTGCGGCGGCATCAGGCTGCCGGTCTCCTTCGCGGCGCGCATCGCGGCGCCGAAGGCGGCGTAGACGGCGTTCGACTTCGGCGCGGTGGCGAGATGCACGACGAGCTGCGCCAGGGCGAGCTCGCCTTCCGGGGAGCCGAGGCGTTCATAGGTCTCCCACGCCGCGATGGCGAGCGGCAGTGCGCGGGGATCGGCCATGCCGACATCCTCGGCGGCGAAGCGCGTCAGGCGGCGGGCGATGTAGCGCGGGTCCTCGCCGCCGGTGAGCATGCGCGCGAACCAGTAGAGCGCGGCGTCGGGATCGCTGCCGCGCAGCGACTTGTGCAGCGCGGAGATGAGGTTGAAGTGCTCCTCGCGGTCCTTGTCGTAGAGCGCGGCGCGCTTCGCGAGCAGGTTCGCCAGCGCCACGGGATCGAGCGGCTCTCCGCCGGGCGGGATCGCCAGCAACTGCTCGGCCATGTTGAGCAGGTAGCGGCCGTCGCCATCGGCCATGGCGCGGAGCGATGCGCGGGCTTCCTGCGTCAGGGGCAGGGCGCGGTGCTCGGCTTCCTCGGCGCGCGCGAGCAGTCTTTCCATCGCATCGTCGTCGAGGCGCTTCAGCACGAGAACCTGGCAGCGCGAGAGCAGCGCGCCATTCAGCGCGAAGGAAGGATTTTCGGTCGTCGCGCCGACCAGCGTGATGGTGCCGTCTTCGACAACAGGCAAAAAACCGTCCTGCTGGGCGCGGTTGAAGCGGTGCACCTCGTCCACGAAGAGTAAGGTGCCCCTCCCCTTGCGCCTGCGGTCGCGCGCGTCGTCGAAGGCGCGCTTGAGGTCGGCGACTCCGGAGAACACCGCGGAGAGCGGATGGAAATGCAGCCCCGCGGCCTCGGCCAGCAGGCGCGCGATGGTGGTCTTGCCGACGCCGGGCGGGCCCCAGAGGATCAGCGAGGAGAGCGAGCCGCGCGCGAGCATCAGCGTGATGGTGCCGGCGGGGCCGAGAAGGTGATCCTGCCCGATCACCTGATCGAGCGATTGCGGACGCAGGCGATCGGCGAGCGGGCGCGGGCCGGCGGGGGCGGGCTGCGCCTCGGGCGCGGTGTCGCCGAACAGGTCGGGGGCGCGGGCCATGCGGGCAATGTGGACCCGCGCCGGCTTGGCGGGAACCGCCCGGCAAGGCCATGCTGCGCGCAAAGATCACGGAGGAGCTTCCACATGGCCGCCATCACCCGCAGGGCGCTCGGCGCCACGCTGGTCGCCGCGTCGCTGGCGCGGCCGGCGCTGGCGCAATGGGCGCCGACGCGCGCGATCCGGCTGATCGCGCCCTATCCGCCGGGGGGCGGGGTGGACACGACATCCCGCCTGCTCGCCGGGCCGATGGGCAGCGTCCTCGGCCAGCAGATCGTGGTGGAGAACCGCGGCGGGGCGGGCGGCTCGATCGGCGCGGCGGAGCTCGCGCGCAGCGCGCCGGACGGGCACACGATCATGATCGACGCGATGGCGCATACGGTGAATCCGGCGCTGCTGCGCAACCTGCCCTTCGACTACGCCACCGCCTTCACGCCGATCAGCCAGGTGGTCGTGCTGCCGCAGATCCTGATCGTGAACCCGCAGATCCCGGCGCGGACGCTGCAGGACTTCGTGGCCTATGTGAAGGCGCGGCCGGGGCAGCTTTCCTACGGCTCCTCGGGCAATGCGACGGCGGCGCATCTCGCTTCCGCGCTGTTCGTGAGTCGCGCCGGGCTCGACATCCAGCACGTGCCCTATCGCGGCGGCACGCCGGCGCTGGCGGACCTGATGGGCGGCAGCATCGCCTTCGTCTTCGGGACGGTGTCGTCCTCGCTGCAATTGGCGCGGGAGGGGCGGGTGCGGCCCCTGGCGGTTTCCACGGCGAGCCGCATCGCCTCCCTGCCCGAGGTGCCGACGGTGGCGGAGCAGGGTTTCGCGGGCTTCGAGCTGAACGAGTGGAACGGGCTCTATGCGCCGGCGGGGCTGCCGGCGGGAGCGGCGGACCGGCTCTACGAGGCCGCGCGGCACGCGCTGGCGGATGCCACGGTGCGGCAGCGGCTGGACGCGCTCGGTGCCATGCCGCTCGGCACGCCGCCGGCCGAGTTCGCGCGCTATGTCGTCGCGCAGCGCGAGGCGATGGCGCAGCTGGTCCGGGAGGCGCGGATCGAGGTGGGGTGAGGCGCGGCGGCGCGGCGGCTTGACGGGGCGCGGCCGGCAGCGCCATTCCCCGGCCAAACCAACGCCAGGAGAACCACGATGCCGGTCCTCAGCCGCCGCGCGATGCTTGCGGCCGCCCCTGCCCTTGCGCTGCCCACCCTCGTTCGCGCGCAGGGCGCGTGGCCGACGCGGTCCATCCGGCTGGTGGTGCCCTTCTCGGCCGGCGGCGCGGCGGACAGTTCCGCCCGCGTGCTGACGCCGCGGATGGGCGAGACGCTGGGCCAGGTCTTCGCGGTGGAGAACCGCACCGGCGCCTCCGGCAGCCTCGGAGGGCTGGAAGTGGCGCGGGCGACGGACGGCCATACCTTCCTGTGGGATGCATCGAGCCACATCGTGAATCCGACCCTGCTGCGCAACCTGCCCTTCGACTACGCCACCGCCTTCACGCCGATCTCGCTGGTGGTGCTGTTCCCCTCCGCCGTCGCGGTGAAGGCCGATTTCCCGGCGCGCACGCTGGCGGAGTTCGTGGCGGCGGCGAAGGCGCGGCCGGGCGCGATCACGGTCGGCACGCAGGGCAATGCGACGGCAGGGCATCTCGGCCTGCTCGCCTTTGCCAAGGTGGCGGGGATCGAGGTCATCCACGTGCCCTATCGCGGCGGAGCGGCGGCGGCGCAGGATCTGGCGAGCGGCGCGATCGACGCGGTGTTCACCACGCTGGTCTCGGCCGGGCCGGTAGTGGATAGCGGGCGCGCGCGCTTCCTGGCGGTCGGAACGACGGAGCGGGTGGAGAGCCGGCCGCAGGTGCCGACCATCGCGGAGAGCGGCTATGCGGGCTTCGAATCCAACGAATGGGCGGGGCTGTTCGGACCGGCGGCGACGCCCCCGGCGGTGGTCTCGCGGATGTATGACGCGCTGGCGGAGGCGATGGCGGTGCCGGCGAACCGGCAGCGGCTGATCCAGATCGGCTGCGTGCCGGTGGGCTCGCGGCCCGCCGACTTCGCGCGCTTCGTGGCCGAGGGGCGCGGCGCGATGGCGACCCTGGTGCGCGAGGCGAATGTCCGGGCGGATTGAGGTTTTCGCGCGGCGGGGGCGCGCGTTTCCTCGCGCCCCCCTCACCCAACCCTCTCCCCCTGAGGGGGAGAGGGCTTTGCACGGAATGGACAGGCGGTCCTGAGCCAGCAGCACAACCAGAACCTGGCGGGCATCGCGCTGATGTCGGCGGCGGTGCTCGCCTTCTCGCTGAACGACGTGCTGGGGAAGTGGCTGGTCGCCACCTACTCGGTCGCGCAGGTGCTGGTGTTGCGGAGCATCGCGGCGCTGGTGGTGCTGGCGCCCTTCATCCTGCGCGAGGATATCGGCCACCTGCTGCGGCCGAAGCGGCCCTGGCTGCAGGCGGGGCGCGTCGCCTTCGGGACGATCGAGGTGGCGTGCTTCTACTGGGCCGTCTCGATGATGCCGCTGGCCGACACCATGGCCTTCTGGATGGCGACGCCGATCTTCGTCGCCGTCGCTTCCGCCGTGCTGCTGCAGGAGAAGCTGGATCGCGGGCGCTTCGTGGCGGTGGTGATCGGCTTCGTCGGCGTGCTGCTGGCGCTCGGCGCGGGGCTCGATTTCGGCTGGCTGCCGACGCTGGTGGCGATCCTCGGCGTGTGTGTCTACTCGGCCTATCTGCTCTCCACGCGCGCGCTGCGCGGCACCTCGGCGACCGTTCTCGCCGCCTACCAGATGGGGGGCGCGCTGCTGTTCGGGCTGGTGATGCTGCCCTTCGCCTGGATCCCGCCGACCGCCTTCGACGTGCTGCTGCTGATGCTGCTGGGCGTGGTGGGCGTGGCGGCGCATCTGGCGGTGACGCGCTCGCTGGCGCTGGCGCCGGCGCCGGTGGTGGTGCCCTGGCAGTATGCGATGATCCTGTGGGGCATCCTGTTCGGCTGGTTCTTCTTCGATGAGGTGCCGACCGCGACCATGCTGGCGGGCGTCGCGGTGATCATTGGCGCGGGGTTCTGGCTGACGCGGCTGGAGCTGCGCGCGGCGCGGCCGTAGCGGTCACCGCGCCAGCTTCGGCACCCACGGCCCGTCGGCCGGCACGGCCTCCTCCATTCCCGGCCAGGGCGGCATCGTCACGCCCACCGCCTCCAGCGGCGCATCGCCGAGGCAGCGGAACTGGAAGCGCGTGCCGAGGGGGATGGAGAGGCTGACGCCGGGGGCGAGCGGGGTGATCTCCTCGCGCCCGGCTTGGCTGCGCCACATCTCGCCGCAACCGGCGATCACGAACCAGAGTTCCTCCACGGTGCGATGCTCCACCGGCAGGGACACCTCACCGGGAGCAAGGCTGAAATGCGCCATGCTGCCGCCGGCCAGGCGGAGCAGCACGCGCACCTCCGACCCGTCGGGGGCGATGACGTCGGGTGCCGCGGGCAGCGGGCGGGTGGCGAAGGGCGCGGGCGCGATCATGGCCCGATCCTGCGGAGGATGATGGCGAAGCGGAAGGGGCCGGGGGCGGGACGGGTGGGATCACGCAAAGAACCGTCGCCTGCGCGGGCGGTTCTGCCCCGGGGCCGTGACGCGGGACCACGCCATGCATCAGGGAGATCGCCCATGACGAATCGCTTCGCACTTGCCGGAATCGCCGGCGCCGCCTTCGCCGCGACGGCCTGGATCGCCGCCGTTCCCGCCCAGGCGCAGAGCCAGGGGCAGAACTGGGGCTATGGCCAGGACCGCGGCAGCTACGGCCAGGGCGGGCAGATGGGCCGCGACTGGAACCAGCGGGACCGCGACGCCTTCAACGAGGGCTATCGCCGCGGCCGCGACGACGAGCGCCGGTCCGGCCAGCGCCAGGATCAGGGGCGGACCTACGGCTACGGCCAGGACCGCTTCGGCCGGAGCGACAATGACGGGCAGCGCTGGGGCAACTACGGCAGCCAGAACTACGGCAGCCAGGGCTACAGTGGCCAGGGCTATGGTGGCCAGGGCTATGGTGGCCAGGGCTACGGCAACCAGGGCTACAGCGGCCAGGGCTATGGCAGCCAGAACTACGGCAACCAGGGCTACAGCGGCCAGGGCTATGGCAGCCAGAACTACGGAAACCAGGGCTACAGCGGTCAGGGCTATGGCAGCCAGAACTACCGGGGCAGCGGATCCTCCAATGACTGGAGCAGCGATCGCGACCGGGATCGCTGAGCTGCGGGGCGCCACGCCCTCATCGCCCACGCGCGCGGGCAATGAGGACTGCCCCCACTGACGCGAAAGGGCGCCTCGCGGCGCCCTTTCGGTCAAGCCTGACGGGATGGAGCGGGGCTCAGCCCTGCTCCTCCTCCTCCGCCACTTCCGGCTTCGGGCCGCTGTCCTGGCCCTTCGCCGTGACGTCGCGCTCGACCAGCTCGATCACCGCCATGGTCGCCGCGTCGCCGTAGCGCATGCCGGCCTTCAGCACGCGGGTGTAGCCGCCATTGCGCGCCTTGTAGCGCTCCGCGACCGTGGTGAAGAGCTTCTCCACCACCTTCTCGTCGCGGATCTGCGCGAGCGCCTGGCGGCGCGCATGCAGGCCGCCGCGCTTGCCGAGCGTGATGATGCGCTCGACGTAGGGGCGCAGCTCCTTCGCCTTGGGCAGCGTGGTGGTGATCTGCTCGTGCTTGATCAGGCTGGTCGCCATGTTGCGCAGCATCGCCACCCGGTGGGTGGAGGTGACGCCGAGCTTACGGCCGGAAACCCCGTGACGCATGATACCTTTCCCTCAGTCCCTACGGGGCCGCCCTCAGAAGGGCTCCTCCAGCTTCTTCGCGAGATCCTCGATGTTCTCCGGCGGCCAGCCCGGCACGGTCATGCCGAGGCCGAGGCCCATGGAGGCGAGGACTTCCTTGATCTCGTTCAGCGACTTGCGGCCGAAGTTCGGCGTGCGGAGCATCTCCTGCTCGGTCTTCTGCACGAGGTCGCCGATATAGACGATGTTGTCGTTCTTCAGGCAGTTCGCGGAGCGCACCGAAAGCTCCAGCTCGTCCACCTTGCGCAGCAGGTTGCGGTTGAAGGGCAGGTCGTCGCGGACCTCCTCCACCACGCGCTGGCGCGGCTCCTCGAAGTTGATGAAGAGCTGCAGCTGCTCCTGCAGGATGCGCGCCGCGATGCCCACCGCGTCCTCGGGCGTGACGGTGCCGTCGGTCTCGACCGTGAGGACCAGCTTGTCATAGTCGGTCTTCTGGCCGACGCGGGTGGGCTGCACCTGGTAGGCGACGCGGCGGACCGGCGAATAGATCGCGTCCACCGGGATCAGGCCGATCGGCGCGTCCTCGGGCCGGTTCTCGGCGGCGGGGACGTAGCCCTTGCCGGTCTCGACGGTGAGCTCCATGGAGAGCTTCGCGCCGTCGTCGAGCGTGCAGAGCACGAGGTCGGGGTTGGCGATCTCGATGTCGCCGGTGGTCTGGATCTGGCCGGCGGTGACCTCGCCCGGGCCGGTCGCGGTCAGCGCGAGCCGCTTCGGGCCGTCGCCCTGGTAGCGGATGGCGAGCTGCTTCACGTTCAGCACGATGTCCGTCACGTCCTCGCGGACGCCCTGGATCGAGCTGAATTCGTGCAGCACGCCGTCGATGCGGATGCCGGTGACGGCGGCGCCCTGCAGCGAGGACAGCAGGATGCGGCGCAGCGCGTTGCCGAGCGTCATGCCGAAGCCGCGCTCGAGCGGCTCGGCCACGATCGTGGCCGTGCGCATCGGGTCGGCGCCGAACTCGACGTCCTTCTTGGTCTCGATCAGCGAGCGCCAGTTCTTCTCGATCATCTCTTTCCTCGTCCCGGACAGGCGGCGCGGCGGTGGCGGCGGGGCGGCACCCCGCCCTACATCACACGCGACGGCGCTTGCGCGGGCGGCAACCGTTGTGCGGGATGGGCGTCACGTCCTTGATGGCGGTGACGTAGAAGCCCACGGCCTGCAGCGCGCGAAGCGCCGATTCGCGGCCCGAGCCGGGGCCGCTGACCTGGATCTCCAGCGTCTCCATGCCGTGCTCGCGAGCCTTCTTGCCGGCGTCCTCGGCGGCGACCTGGGCGGCGTAGGGGGTGGACTTGCGGCTGCCCTTGAATCCCTGGCTGCCGGCCGACGACCAGGCGATGGCGTTGCCCTGCGCGTCGGTGATGGTCACCACCGTGTTGTTGAAGCTGGCGAGAACATGCGCCACGCCGGAGCTGATGTTCTTCCGCTCCTTCTTGCGCGGGCGGTTGCCGGCGCCACCGCGGGGTTCGCGAGCCATCTTACTTCGTCACCTTCTTCTTGCCGGCGATCGCCACCGCCTTGCCCTTGCGCGTGCGCGCATTCGTGTGGGTGCGCTGGCCGCGGACCGGCAGGCCCTTGCGGTGACGCAGGCCGCGGTAGCAGGCCATGTCCATCAGGCGCTTCTTGTTCATCGCCTCTTCGCGGCGGAGGTCGCCCTCGACGCGGTATTCGCGATCGATCAGCTCGCGGATGCGCAGCACTTCCTCATCGGTCAGCTGGTTCACCCGACGCTCCTCGGGGATGCCGAGGTGGTCGATGATGTCCTTCGCGTTCTTCGGACCGATCCCGTAGATGTAGCGAAGCGATATGGCGACCCGCTTGTTGGTCGGGATGTTCACGCCGGCGATGCGCGCCACGATGCGTCTCTCCTCACGGGGCCGGCCGGCCCCTCGTGCTGCCGGCCGGAGCCGACAAGGTGATCAACCAGTTTTTCAACGGCGAAGGGCGGCCGGGGGCGAGCCCCTGACCGCGAGCGCGGGGGATTAGCCCCGCCTCGCCGGTCGAGTCAAGATCCCGTCACCCGCTACCCCAGGATGGCCCTGATCTGGCGGGTGACCTCGTCCATCGCCGCCATGCCGTCCACCTGCCGCAGCTTGCCCTGCGCCCGGTAGAAGGGCAGGAGCGGGGCGGTCTGGCGGTGATAGGCCTCGAGCCGGGCAGAGACCGTCTCGGCCTTGTCGTCGGCGCGGCGGATGAACTCGGTGCTGCCGCAGGCGTCGCAGACGCCCGGCTGCGCCGGCTTCTTGAAGCTGTCGTGATAGCCGGCACCGCACTTCGCGCAGGTGAAGCGGCCGGCGATGCGCTCGACCAGGGCGGCGTCGTCCACCTGCAGCTCGATCACGTGGTCGAGCTGCATCCGCTGCTCGCGCAGCATGGCGTCCAGCGCCTCGGCCTGCGGCACGGTGCGGGGGAATCCGTCCAGGATGAAGCCCTTGGCGCAGTCGGGCTGCTGCACGCGCCTGGCGAGCATCGCGGTGACGATGGCGTCCGGCACCAGGTCGCCGCGCTCCATGATGGCCTTGGCCTCGCGGCCCAGCTCGGAGCCGGACTTCACCTCGGCCCGCAGCATGTCGCCCGTGGAGATCTGGGCGATGCCGTAGGCTTCCTCCAGGCGCTTTGCCTGGGTGCCCTTGCCGGCACCGGGAGGCCCAAGAAGGATCAGCCTCATCTGCCACGTCCCCCCGGTTGCGTGCCGCGGCCACCGAGCCGGGCCTTCTTGATCAGCCCTTCGTACTGGTGGGCGAAGAGATGCGACTGGATCTGCGACACCGTGTCCATGGTCACGGAGACGATGATCAGCAGCGAGGTGCCGCCGAAGTAGAAGGGCACGCCGTAATTCGCGATCAGCAGTTCCGGCAGCAGGCAGATCACGGCCAGGTAGACCGCCCCGACCGCGGTCAGCCGCGTCAGCACCCGGTCGAAATAGTCGGCGGTGGGCTGGCCGGGGCGGATGCCCGGCACGAAGCCGCCATACTTGCGCAGGTTGTCCGCCGTCTCCTGCGGGTTGAACACGACCGCGGTGTAGAAGAAGGCGAAGAACACGATGCCGACGAGATACAGCAGCATGTAGAGCGGCTGCCCATGGGCCAGCAGGTTCGCCATGTCGCCGAGGAATGACGGCTCGCTTCGGTCGCCCTGGAAGGCCGCGAAGGTCGCCGGCAGCAGCAGCAGCGAGGAGGCGAAGATCGGCGGCATCACGCCGGCGGTGTTGAGCTTCAGCGGAAGATGCGTGCTCTCGCCGCCCATCATGCGGTTGCCGACCTGGCGCTTCGGATACTGCACCGGGATGCGGCGCTGCGCGCGCTCGATGAACACGACCGCGGCGATGATCAGCAGCGCGGCGAGCAGGAAGAAGATGATGAAGAAGGTGGACAGCGCGCCGGTGCGGCCGAGCTCCAGCGTGGAGGCCAGCGCATGCGGCAGGTTGGCGACGATGCCGGCGAAGATGATCAGGCTGATGCCGTTGCCGACACCCCGTGCCGTGATCTGTTCGCCCAGCCACATCAGGAACATCGTGCCGCCCGTGAGGGTGATCACACAGGAGATCCGGAAGAACCAGCCGGGATCGGCGACGGCGGGCGCGAAGGTGCCGCGCAGCGATTCGAGGCCGATGGCGATGCCGTAGGCCTGGAAGACGGCAATGAAGAGCGTGAGGTAGCGGGTGTACTGGTTGAGCTTCTTCCGCCCCGACTCGCCTTCCTTCTTCAGCTGCTCCCACGAAGGAATGGCGGCCGTCATCAGCTGCACGATGATGCTCGCCGAGATGTAGGGCATGATGTTCAGCGCGAACACCGTCATGCGCCCGAGCGCGCCGCCGGTGAACATGTCGAACATGCCGAGGATGCCGCCGCCCATCTGGGTCAGCAGCTCGCCCATGACCGAGGCGTCCACGCCCGGCACGGGGACGTAGGAGCCGATGCGATAGACGATCAGCGCACCCAGCGTGAACCAGATGCGCTTCTTGAGCTCGGTCGCCTTGGCGAGCACGCCGAGGTTGAGATTGGCCGCGAGCTGTTCGGCGGCGGACGCCATGCGCTATCCTCCTTGCGCGTGCGGCGCCCCAAGCTATGCCCGGGGCGCCGCACCGCAGCCAGCCTTAAGTGCCGCCCGCACCGCCGCGGTGCAAGGGCGGCGCTGCATCTCAGCCTTCCGCGGCCTCGGACGCCGCTTCCGCCACGGGCAGGGTGGTGGTGACGGTGCCGCCCGCGGCCTGCACCGCGGCGACCGCCGCGGCCGAGGCGCCGGTGACGGTGATCGTCACGGCCCGCTTGATCTCGCCCTTCGCCAGCAGGCGCACGCCCGCGAGCTTGGCCGAGGTCTTCACCAGGCCCGCGGCCTTCAGCGCCGCCTCGTCGATCGGCTGATCGGCGGGCAGGCGGCCTTCCTCGATCGCGCGGTCGAGCGCGCCGAGGTTCAGCACCGCATAGTCCTTGCGGAAGGGGTTGACGAAGCCGCGCTTCGGCATCCGGCGATAGATCGGGAGCTGACCGCCCTCGAACCCGTTCAGCCGCACGCCGGTGCGAGCCTTCTGGCCCTTCACACCGCGGCCGCCGGTCTTGCCCTTGCCGGAGCCGATGCCGCGCCCGATGCGCTTGAACTTGTCGCGCGCGCCTTCGTTGTCGCGGATCTCATTCAGTTTGGGCATGGGATCAGCCCTCGACCTTCACCAGGTGCGCGACCTTGCGGATCATGCCGCGCACCGCGGGCGTGTCCTCGAGCTCGCGCGTGCGATGCATCTTGTTGAGGCCGAGGCCGATCAGCGTCTCGCGCTGGCCCGGCTTGCGGCCGATCGGCGACCCGGTCTGGGTCACCTTCACGGTCTTCTTGCTCTCAGACATTCGCCTGCTCCGCCGCCGGCTCGGCTTCCTTCTTCGCGCCGAGCAGGTCGGTGACCTTCTTGCCGCGGCGCGCCGCAACAGCGCGGGGGCTGGTGCAGTTGGACAGCGCCGCGAAGGTCGCCTTCACCATGTTGTGCGGGTTCGTGGTGCCGGTGCACTTCGCGACGACGTCGCCCATGCCCAGCGTCTCGAACACCGCGCGCATCGGGCCGCCGGCGATGATGCCGGTGCCCGCGGGCGCCGCGCGCAGGATGACGCGGCCGGCGCCGAACTCGCCGACGATGTCGTGGTGGAGCGTGCGCCCCTCCTTCATCGGCACGCGGATCATGCCGCGCTTCGCGCGCTCGGTCGCCTTGCGGATCGCCTCCGGCACCTCGCGCGCCTTGCCGGCGCCCCAGCCGACGCGACCCTTCTGGTCGCCGACCACGACGAGCGCCGCGAAGCTGAAGCGACGGCCGCCCTTCACCACCTTGGCCACGCGGTTGATGGTGACCAGCTTGTCCTTCAGCTCGTCGCCTTCCGTCCGCTCCGGCCGGTTCTCACGATCGCGGTCGCGCCCGCGGCCACGACGGCGGTCACCGCCCTCGCCGCCTTCGCCACCGCCGCCACTCCTCGGCTCACGTGCCATGGTTCAGATCCTCAGAACGACAGGCCGCCCTCGCGGGCAGCCTCCGCCAGCGCCTTGACGCGGCCGTGGTAGAGATAGGGCCCGCGGTCGAACACGACCTTGGACACGCCGGCGGCGAGCGCACGCTCCGCCACCAGCTTGCCGACGGCGGTCGCGGCGTCCTTGTCGGCACCGGTCTTCAGGCTTTCGCGCATCGGCTTCTCGAGCGTCGAGGCGGCGGCGAGCGTGACACCCTGGCCGTCGTCGATCACCTGCGCATAGATGTGCCGGCCGGAGCGGAAGACCGAGAGCCGCGGGCGACCGCCGCTCTTGATCTTCAGCTGGTAGCGCAGCCGCGCGCGGCGGCGGGCCTGCAATGCGAGCTTGTCGGCCATTACTTCTTCTTACCCTCCTTCCGGAGGATCACCTCGTTGTCGTAGCGGACGCCCTTGCCCTTGTAGGGCTCGGGGCCGCGATAGGCGCGGATCTCGGCGGCCACCTGGCCCACCTGGCGCTTGTCCGCCCCTTCCACCTTGATGGAGGTCGGCTTCTCGCAGGTGATCTTGATGCCCTTCGGCACCGGATAGCGGATCTCGTGGCTGTAGCCGAGGTTCAGCACCAGGTCGCTGCCCTGCACCGCGGCGCGGTAGCCGGTGCCGGTGATCTCCATGGACTTGGTGAAGCCCGTGGAGACGCCGGTGACCATGCCCTGGATCAGGCTGCGGGTGGTGCCCCACATGGTGCGCGAGCGACGATCGGCGCCCTTCGGCGCGACAGCGACCTCGTTGCCCTCGATCTTCACGTCCACGTCCTCGGTCAGGTCGAGCTTGAGCTCGCCGTTCTTGCCCTTGGCCGTGATGGTGCGGCCCTGCAGCGCCACCTGGACGCCCGCCGGAACCTGCACCGGATACTTGCCGACGCGTGACATCTCCCTGCCCTCCTCAGAACACGCGGCAGAGGACTTCGCCGCCGACATTGGCGGTGCGCGCCTCGTGGTCGCTCATCACGCCCTTCGGCGTGGAGAGGATGGAGATGCCGAGGCCGTTGTAGAACCTCGGCAGCTCCGCGATCTTCGAATATACCCGGCGGCCCGGCTTGGAGACGCGGTGGATCTCCTTGATGGCCGGCTCGCCTTCCGAGTACTTCAGCTCGATGGCGATCACCTTCACGCCGGGACGGAGTTCCTCGGTCGAGAAGGCGCGGATGTAGCCCTCGCGCTTCAGCACGTCGAGCACGTTCTCCCGCAGGCGGGAGGCCGGCGCCGTGCAGCGGCTCTGGCGCGCGCGCTGGGCGTTGCGGATGCGGGTGAGCAGGTCACCCAGCGGATCGGACAGCGACATGGCCTGTCCCCCTTACCAGCTCGCCTTGACCACGCCGGGGAGCTGGCCGGTGTTGGCCAGCTCGCGCAGCATGTTCCGGCTGAGCTTGAACTTGCGGTAGTTGCCGCGCGGGCGGCCGGTGAGCTCGCAGCGCAGGCGCACGCGGTTGGCGGCGCCGTTGCGCGGCAGCTGCGCCAGCTTCAGCGTCGCCTCGAACCGCTCCTCGACCGGGCGCGCGCGGTCCATCACCACCGCCTTCAGCGCGGCGCGCTTGGCGCGGTGCAGCTTGGAGAGCTGGGCTCGCCGGTTGTTCTTCTCGACTGACGAGGTCTTGGCCATGTCGTCTCAGGTCCTCCGGAACCTGCCGGACCGCTCACGCGGCCCGGCGGTTTTCCTGTGGAAAGATTTCAGGTGGCGAAGGGAAGGTCGAAGGCCTTGAGCAGCGCCTTCGCTTCCTTGTCCGTCTTCGCCGTGGTGACGAACTGGATGTCCATCCCGCGCACCGTGTCCACCCGGTCATAGACGATCTCGGGGAACACGATCTGCTCCTTCAGGCCCATGGCGTAGTTGCCACGACCGTCGAAGCCGCGATTTCCGGGGATGCCGCGGAAGTCCCGCACGCGCGGCAGCGCGACGGTGACCAGACGGTCCAGGAACTCGTACATCCGCGCCTTGCGCAGCGTGACCTTGCAGCCGATCGCCTGGCCCTCGCGGATCTTGAAGCCCGCGATCGCCTTCTTCGCCAGCGTCTTCACCGGCTTCTGGCCGCTGATCGCCATCAGCTCCGCGACGGCCGCGTCGAGCTTCTTCGAATCGCCCGCCGCCTCGCCAACGCCCATGTTGATGACGATCTTGTCGAGCTTCGGAACCTCCATCGGGTTCTTGTAGCCGAACTCGTCCACCAGGCGCTTGCGCACCACCTCGTCGTACAGCTTGCGCAGGCGCGGCACCTCGGCCGGAGAGGCCGCGGCCGGCCCGGCCTTCACCGAGACGTTCGTCGCCGCCTGCCCGCCGCGCCCGTCCTGCCCGGCCGCCGCCTTGGCGTTGGTCGGCTTGGAGGCCGGCTTCGCCGCGCCCTTCTTCGGCGCCGGAGCGCCCTTCTTCGTACCGCTCATCGGTCGATCACCTCGCCCGAGGCCTTCGCCACGCGGACCTTCTTGCCGTCCTCGAGGGTCTTGAAGCCCACCCGGGTCGGCTTGTCGGTCTTCGGATCGAGCAGCGCCAGGTTGGAAAGGTCGATCGGACCCTCCTTCTCCGTGATGCCGCCCGGACGATTCAGGCCCTGCGGCTTCTCATGCCGCTTCACCATGTTCACGCCCTGCACGAAGGCGCGGTTCTCCTTGGGAACGACGCGAATGACCTCGCCCCGCTTGCCCTTGTCGCGGCCGGCCAGAACCTGGACCCGGTCGCCTTTCCTGATCTTCGCGGCCATGGCCTTACAGGACCTCCGGCGCCAGCGAGATGATCTTCATGAACTTCTTCGCGCGCAGCTCGCGCACGACCGGTCCGAAGATGCGGGTCCCGATGGGTTCGCCCTGCTTGTTGATCAGCACCGCGGCGTTGCCGTCGAAGCGGATCGCCGTGCCGTCGATGCGGCGCACCGGATAGGCGGTGCGGACGATGACGGCGCGATGCACCTCGCCCTTCTTCACCTTGGCGCGTGGGATCGCCTCCTTCACGGAGACGACGATGACGTCGCCGACGCTCGCCACCTTCCGCTTCGAGCCGCCGAGCACCTTGATGCACTGCACGCGGCGCGCGCCGGAATTGTCGGCGACGTCGAGATTGGATTCGACCTGGATCATGGATCAGGCCCCCGCCTCGGCCGGCGCAGCGACAGGCGCCGCGGGCGCGTCGTAGCCCGCCGGGCGCTCCACCGCCTCGCCGTTGCGCGCCACCACCAGCCAGGACTTCGTCCGGCTGATCGGGCGGCACTCTTCGATCGAGACCGTGTCGCCCTGCTTGCACAGGTTGGCCTCGTCATGCGCGGCGTACTTCTTCGAGCGCCGGATGAACTTCTTGTAGAGCGGATGCATCACCCGACGCTCGACAAGGACGGTCACCGTCTTGTCGGTCTTGTCGCTGACCACCCGGCCCGTGAGGACGCGCCTCGGCATCGCCCGGAACCCCTTACGCTTGCTTCTGGGCGGTGCGCGAACGCTCCGCCATGATGGTCTTCACCCGGGCGATGGTGCGGCGCACTTCCTTGATGCGCCCCACCGCCTCGAGCTGGCCGGTGGCCCGCTGGAAGCGCAGGTTGAACTGCTCCTTCCTGAGGTCCACCAGCATCTCCTGCAGCTCGTCCGGGCTCTTGCCGCGAACGTCCGCGATCTTCGCCATCGCCATGATCAGGCCTCCGCCGGCGTCGCGCCGAGGCGCGTGACGATCTTGGTCTTGATCGGCAGCTTCGCCGCGCCGAGGCTCAGCGCCTCGCGGGCGATGTCGCCGGACACGCCGTCGAGCTCGAACATGATGCGGCCAGGCTTCACGCGGCAGACCCAGTATTCCGGTGCGCCCTTGCCCGAGCCCATGCGGACCTCGGCCGGCTTGGTCGAGACCGGGACGTCCGGGAAGATGCGGATCCAGACGCGGCCCTGGCGCTTCATGGCGCGCGTGATCGCGCGCCGCGCCGCCTCGATCTGGCGCGCCGTCACCCGCTCGGGCTCCAGCGCCTTCAGGCCGAAGCCGCCGAAGGTCAGGCTGAAGCCGCCCTTCGCGACGCCCTTGATGCGGCCCTTATGGGCCTTGCGGAATTTCGTACGCTTCGGGGAAAGCATCTCACATCACCAATCAGCGCCGGGTTACCGCTGGGGCGCCTGTTCCGCGGCGCGCTTGTCCTGCGCCATCGGATCATGGGCCATCACCTCGCCCTTGAAGATCCACACCTTCACACCGCAGGTGCCGTAGGTGGTCTTCGCGGTCGCGGTGCCGAAGTCGATGTCGGCACGCAGCGTGTGCAGCGGCACGCGGCCTTCGCGATACCACTCCATGCGCGCGATCTCGGCGCCGCCGAGCCGGCCGGAGCAGTTGATCCGGATGCCGCCCGCGCCGAGACGCATGGCCGACTGCACGGCGCGCTTCATCGCGCGGCGGAACGCGACGCGACGCTCGAGTTGCTGCGCGATGCTCTCGGCCACCAGGGTGGCGTCGATCTCGGGCTTGCGGATCTCGACGATGTTCAGCGCCACCTCGGCGCCGGCCATCTTCGCCAGGTCCTTGCGCAGCACCTCGATGTCGGCGCCCTTCTTGCCGATCACGACGCCAGGGCGCGCTGCGTGGATCGTCACGCGCGGCTTCTTCGCAGGGCGCTCGATCACCACGCGGGACACGCCCGCGCCCTTCAGCCGGTCGCGCAGCGTGCGACGCAGCTTCAGGTCCTCATGCAGCATCTTGGAATAGTCCTCGGTGGCGAACCACCGGCTGTCCCAGGTGCGGTTGATGCCGAGCCGGAGCCCGATCGGATTGACTTTCTGGCCCATGTTACGCGGCCTCCTGCTGCGCCGGCGCGTCGGGCGACACTTCGGCGACGACGATCTTCAGGTGGCTGAACCACTTCTCGACGCGCGAGGCGCGACCGCGGCCACGCGCGTGGAAGCGCTTCATCACGATCGAGCGGCCGACCTCCGCGCGCGACACGACCAGGCGGTCCACGTCGAGCTGGTGGTTGTTCTCGGCATTGGCGATCGCGCTCTCGAGCGTCTTCTTGACCGTCTGCGCGATGCGGCGCTTGCTGAAGGCCAGCGTCGCCACGGCGTCCTGCGCCGAGCGGCCGCGGATCAGCGCCGCCACCAGGTTCAGCTTGCGGGGAGAGACGCGGATGTTGCGCAGGATGGCCTGCGCCTCGGTCTCGTCCAGCGTGCGTTCGTGCTTCGGCTTGCTCATCTCAGCCCCGCTTCGCCTTCTTGTCGGCGGAGTGGCCGTTGAAGGTGCGCGTCGGCGAGAACTCGCCGAACTTGTGGCCGACCATGTTCTCCGTCACCTGCACCGGGATGAACTTCTTCCCGTTGTAGACGCCGAAGGTCAGGCCGACGAACTGCGGCAGGATCGTGCTGCGGCGCGACCAGATCTTGATGATCTCGTTGCGGCCGGAAGCGCGGGAGACCTCCGCCTTGTTGAGCAGGTAGCCGTCGACGAACGGCCCCTTCCATACGCTGCGCGCCATCGCGATCAGCCCTTCGTCGCGTTGCGGCGCCGGACAATGAGCCGGTCGGTCCGCTTGTTGTTGCGCGTCTTCGCACCCTTGGTCGGCTTGCCCCAGGGCGTCACCGGATGGCGACCACCGGAGGTGCGGCCCTCACCACCACCATGCGGGTGGTCGATCGGGTTCATGGCGACGCCGCGGTTGTGCGGGCGGAAGCCCATCCACCGCTTGCGGCCGGCCTTGCCGATCTGCTGGTTCATGTTGTCGGAGTTGGACACCGCGCCGACCGCCGCCATGCACTCGGCGCGCACCGTGCGGAGCTCGCCCGACATCAGCTTGATCTGCGCGTAGCCCGCATCCTTGCCGACCAGCTGCGCGAAGGTGCCGGCCGAACGCGCGACCTTGGCGCCGGCGCCGGGCTTCAGCTCGATCGCGTGGATGATCGTGCCGACCGGGATGTTGGCCAGCGGCATCGCGTTGCCCGGCTTGATGTCCGCGCCCTTCGAGCCATTCACCACCGTGTCGCCCGCCTTCAGGCGCTGCGGCGCGATGATGTAGGCGAGCTCGCCGTCCTGATACTTGATCAGGGCGATGAACGCCGTGCGGTTCGGGTCGTACTCCAGCCGCTCGACCGTCGCGGGGACGTCGAACTTCCGGCGCTTGAAGTCCACCAGGCGGTAGGACTTCTTGTGTCCGCCGCCGCGGAAGCGGACGGTGGTGCGGCCGTGGTTGTTGCGCCCGCCCGAGGAGGTCTTGCCGACCGTGAGCTGCTTGACCGGCTTGCCCTTCCACAGCTCGGAGCGGTCGATCAGGACCGTCCCGCGCAGCGAAGGCGTGACCGGGTTGAAGTTCTTCAGTGCCATGACGTCACGCGAGCCCCGTCGTCAGGTCGATGGTCTGACCGGCCTGCAGCCGCACCACCGCCTTCTTCCAGTCGGACCGCCGGCCTTCGCGCCCGCGGAACCGCTTGGTCTTGCCCTTCATGACCACGGTGTTCACCGCCTCGACCTTCACCGAGAACAGCTTCTCCACCGCCGCCTTGATCTCCGGCTTCGTCGCATCCAGCGCGACGCGGAAGGTCACCTGGCTGAACTCGTTCAGCCGGGTCGCCTTCTCGGTCACGACCGGAGAGACGATCACCTGGTACATGCGCTCGGCGCTGAGCTGCACGCCCGTCTTCGCAACCGCCTCGCTCATGCCGAGGCCTCCCCGTTCAAGCGCTTCTCCAGCGCGGCGACGCCGGCGCGGGTCACCGCGAGGACGTCGTGCTGGAGGATGTCGTAGACATTCGCGCCGCCGGTCGGCAGCACGCTGACCTTCGGCAGGTTGCGCGTGGCGCGGGCGAAGCCGGCATCCACCGCCGCATCCACCACCAGCGCGCTGGACCAGCCGAGCGCCTTGAGCTGCTTCGCCACCGCTGCGGTCTTCGCCTCCGCGCCGGGCGCCGCCGCGTCGAGCACGACCAGCTTGCCCTCGGCCGCCTTGGCCGAGAGGGCATGGATCAGGCCGAGGCGACGGACCTTCTTGTTCAGGCTGTATTCGTGGCTGCGCACGACCGGGCCGTGCACGACGCCGCCGGTGCGGAACTGCGGTGCGCGCAGCGAGCCCTGGCGGGCGTTGCCGGTGCCCTTCTGGCGAT
Organism: Falsiroseomonas bella; assembly: GCF_003173615.1. Classification (GTDB taxonomy): domain Bacteria; phylum Pseudomonadota; class Alphaproteobacteria; order Acetobacterales; family Acetobacteraceae; genus Falsiroseomonas; species Falsiroseomonas bella. The sequence continues at coordinate 386,369 of NZ_QGNA01000005.1, forward strand.
AGGGCTTCTTGGTGGTCCCGGAGACCTCGCCCATGCCCTTCGCCTTGTGCGTGCCGGCGCGGCGCTTGGCGAGCTGCCAGTGGACCACGCGCGCGAGGATGTCGGCGCGCGGCTCGGCGCCGAACAGCGCCTCCGGCAGCTCGATCTCGCCCGCCGGCGCGTTGTCCAGCGTGATGACGGGAACGGTCGGCATGATCGCTTACCCCTGCGCCACGACAGCCGCGGGGAAGGGCGCATCGGCCGGGCGCGCGCGCTTCACCGCGTCGCGCACCAGCACGTAGCCGCCCTTCGGGCCCGGGATGGCGCCCTTGATCAGCAGCAGGCCCTTCTCCGCATCGTGCCCGGCGACCACCAGGTTCTGGGTGGTCACGCGCTCGACGCCGAGATGGCCGGCCATCTTCTTGTTCTTGAAGGTCTTGCCCGGATCCTGGCGGTTGCCGGTGGAGCCGAGCGAGCGGTGGCTGATCGAGACGCCGTGCGACGCCTCGAGGCCCGCGAAGTTCCAGCGCTTCATGCCGCCGGCGAAGCCCTTGCCGACCGTCACGCCGGTGACGTCCACCTTCTGGCCCTTCACGAAATGCTCGACCGAGAGCTTCGTGCCGGGCGCCACCAGCCCTTCGGCCGGCACGCGGAACTCCGCGAGCCTGCGCGGCGCCTCGACGCCGGCCTTCGCGAAGTGCCCCTTCTGCGGCTTGGACACGTTCTTCGGCTTGGCATTGCCGATGCCGAGCTGCACGGCCGAATAGCCGTCCTTCTCCGCCGTGCGGTTCGCCACAACGCGCACATCGTCGAGATGCAGCACGGTGACGGGCACGGTGGAGCCGTCGTCGTTGAACAGCCGGGTCATCCCCAGCTTGCGGGCGATAAGCCCCGTTCGGCCGTTGGTGGCCATGATGCGAACCCCTTCGCCCGCGTCAGATCTTGATCTCGACGTCCACGCCGGCGGCCAGGTCGAGCTTCATCAGCGCGTCCACGGTCTGCGGAGTGGGGTCGACGATGTCCAGCAGGCGGCGATGCGTGCGGATCTCGAACTGCTCGCGCGACTTCTTGTCGACATGCGGCGAGCGGTTGACGGTGAAGCGCTCGACCTGCGTCGGCAGCGGGATGGGCCCGCGCACCCGCGCGCCCGTCCGCTTGGCCGTGTTCACGATCTCCCGCGTGCTGCCGTCGAGCACGCGGTGATCGAACGCCTTGAGGCGGATGCGGATGTTCTGGCTGTCCATGATCGTCGGACCCGTATTCCCTGCGACCGCCGCCTTACTTCACGATCTTGGCGACGACGCCGGCGCCGACGGTGCGGCCGCCTTCGCGGATCGCGAAGCGCAGGCCCTCATCCATGGCGATCGGCGCGATCAGCTCGACATCCATCGTCACGTTGTCGCCCGGCATCACCATCTCCGTCCCCTCCGGCAGCTTCACCACGCCGGTGACATCGGTGGTCCGGAAGTAGAACTGCGGACGGTAGTTCGTGAAGAACGGCGTGTGGCGGCCGCCTTCCTCCTTCGTCAGGATGTAGGCCTCGGCCAGGAAGTTCGTGTGCGGCGTGATCGAGCCCGGCGCGGCCAGAACCTGCCCGCGCTCCACATCCTCGCGCTTCGTGCCGCGCAGCAGCGCGCCGATGTTGTCGCCCGCCTCGCCGCTGTCCAGCAGCTTGCGGAACATCTCGACGCCCGTGACCGTCGTCTTCACCGTCGCCTTCAGGCCGACGATCTCGACTTCCTCGCCCACCTTGATGATCCCGCGCTCCACGCGGCCCGTCACCACCGTGCCGCGGCCCGAGATCGAGAACACGTCCTCGATCGGCATCAGGAAGGGGCGGTCCTTCGGACGCTCCGGCTGCGGGATGTAGGCGTCCACCGCCTCCATCAGCTTCAGGATCGCCTGCTCGCCGATCTCCGGCTGCTTGTCCTCCAGCGCGCACAGCGCCGAGCCCTTGATCACCGGGATGTCGTCGCCCGGGAACTGGTAGGAGGACAGCAGCTCGCGCACCTCCATCTCCACCAGCTCGACCAGGTCGGGGTCCGCCATGTCCATCTTGTTCAGGAACACCACCAGCGCCGGAACGCCCACCTGGCGCGCCAGCAGGATGTGCTCGCGCGTCTGCGGCATCGGGCCGTCGGCGGCCGACACCACCAGGATCGCGCCGTCCATCTGCGCCGCGCCCGTGATCATGTTCTTCACGTAGTCGGCGTGGCCAGGGCAATCCACGTGGGCGTAGTGGCGGTTCGTCGTCTCGTATTCGACATGCGCCGTCGAGATCGTGATGCCGCGCGCCTTCTCCTCCGGCGCCTTGTCGATCTGGTCATACGCCGTGAAGGTCGCGCCGCCGGTCTTCGCCAGAACCTTGGTGATCGCCGCCGTCAGCGACGTCTTCCCATGGTCCACGTGACCGATCGTCCCGATGTTGCAGTGCGGCTTGTTCCGCTCGAATTTCGCCTTGGCCATTGTCGTGCTTCCCGATCGATCCGTGCTTTACGAGCGCCACGCCTCAGCGCGGCATCACCAACGCCCCCGCGCGCAAGCGCGGAGTTACCAACGATAGTGGCTGAAGGCCTTGTTGGCCTCGGCCATGCGATGCGTGTCCTCGCGCTTCTTGACGGCCGTGCCGCGGTTGTTGGCCGCGTCCATCAGCTCCGCCGAGAGGCGCTCTTCCATCGTGTTCTCGCCGCGCTTGCGCGCGGCCTCGATCAGCCAGCGGATCGCCAGCGCCTGGCGGCGCTCCGGACGGACCTCGACGGGCACCTGGTAGGTGGCGCCGCCGACGCGGCGCGACCGCACCTCGATCGCCGGCTTCACATTCTCCATCGCCTCGTGGAAGAGGCGGAGCGGGTCGGCATTCGCGCCGCCCTTGCGCTTCAGCGTGTCCATCGCCCCGTAGACGATGTTCTCCGCGACGGACTTCTTCCCGTCGTACATCAGCACGTTCATGAAGCGGCTGAGCACGATGTCCCCGAACTTCGGATCCGGCAGGACCTCGCGCTTCTCGGCGCGGTGACGGCGCGACATTGATCCCGTCTCCCTTACTTCGGCCGCTTCGCGCCGTAGAGCGAGCGCCGCTTGCGCCGCTTCGGCAGGCCCTGCGTGTCGAGCACGCCGCGCAGGATGTGGTAGCGCACGCCCGGAAGGTCCTTCACGCGGCCGCCGCGGATCAGCACCACGGAGTGCTCCTGCAGGTTATGGCCCTCGCCGGGGATGTAGCTGACGACCTCGTAGCCATTCGTCAGGCGCACCTTGGCGACCTTGCGCAGCGCGGAGTTCGGCTTCTTCGGCGTGGTCGTGTAGACGCGCGTGCAGACGCCGCGCTTCTGCGGGCAGCCCTGCAGGGCCGGCACCTTGTTCCGCTTCGGGTTCGGCTCACGCCCCTGGGCGATGAGCTGGTTGATCGTCGGCATGACGCCCCTTCGAAGTCCTTGCGGCCCGCCAAGCACATGCACCCGCTGGGGCGCGCAGATGCGCGATCCCGACGGGCACTTGTCCCACCCCCGGCCTCAGCCCCCTGTCGAGGGCGGCGCCGGCGGCGCTGCGCTGTTGGACCAAAAACAGCCCAGCCGAGTGGAGCGCCTTCGCGGCGCCACCCCCGGCCGAGGGACGGCTGATTAGCCCTCGGTCCCCCGGGAGTCAAGCGAAGGTGACGGCCCGGAAAGCGAAAGGCCGGCCCCTTTGCAGGGAACCGGCCTTCGCGTTGCGCAGGGCTGCTATGCGGCGGGTTATTCCGCCGCTCGCGCCGGCCCCGGGAGCGGCGCCGGGGCGGCCGGCGCCGGCTGCGGGATGCGGCCGCGGTCGCGCTGCGCGGCGAGCGCGCGCAGGCGGTTCATCACCGAGCCCGTGCCCGCCGGGATCAGGCGCCCGACGATCACGTTCTCCTTCAGGCCGGCCAGCGTATCCACCTTGCCCGCCGTGGCGGCCTCGGTCAGCACGCGTGTCGTCTCCTGGAAGGAGGCGGCGGAGATGAAGCTGGTGGTCTGCAGCGAGGCCTTGGTGATGCCCTGCAGCACCGGCTCGGCCCGGGCGGGCCGCTCCTTCGCGGCGATGCGCTTCTCGTTCTCGATGTCGAACTCGATGCGCTCCACCGTCTCGCCCACCAGGAAGGTGGTGTCGCCCGGATCGACGATCTCCACCTTCTGCAGCATCTGCCGGACGATGACCTCGATGTGCTTGTCGTTGATCTTCACGCCCTGCAGTCGATAGACGTCCTGGATTTCGTTCACGAGGTAGTTCGCGAGAGCCTCGACGCCCAGCACGCGCAGGATGTCGTGCGGCACGCGCGGGCCGTCCACCAGCGGGTCGCCGGCCTTCACGTAGTCGCCTTCCTGCACCGAGACGTGCTTGCCCTTCGGCACCAGGTATTCGCGCGGGGTTGGCGGCTCGTCGCTGCCTTCCGGCGCATCCGGCACCACCAGGATGCGGCGCTTGGCCTTGTAGTCCTTGCCGAACTCCACGCGCCCGTCGATGTCGGCGATGATCGCCGCATCCTTCGGACGGCGCGCCTCGAACAGCTCGGCCACGCGCGGCAGACCGCCGGTGATGTCGCGCGTCTTGGAGGATTCGCGCGGCATGCGGGCGATGACGTCGCCGGCGAAGACCTCCTTGCCGTTTTCCACCGAGAGCAGCGAGCCCGGCGGCAGGAAGGTGATGGCCTCGCTGCCGTTGTCGCGCTTCACCACGTTGCCGCGCTCGTCCCGCAGGATCAGGCGCGGGCGCAGGTCGGCACCGCGGCCGGCCGTCTTGTACTCGACCACCTCCTTGAAGGAGAGGCCGGTCACTTCGTCCGTCCGCTCCATCAGGGTGAAGCTGTCGATCAGGTCGGCGAACTCCACCTTGCCGTTCTTCTCGGTGATGATCGGCAGGGTGAAGGGGTCCCATTCGGCCAGCTTCTGGCCGCGGGTGACCGCCGCACCTTCCTCGACCAGCAGCCGCGCGCCATAGGGCACGCGCAGACGCCCGCGCTCGCGCCCGTTGGCGTCATAGACCACCGCCTCGCAGTTGCGGCTCATGACGATAGGCGCGCCGGAGCTGTTCGTGACGACCTGGCGGTTCAGGAACTTCGCCGTGCCGTCCGTCATCGCCTCGACCGCGGACTGCTCCGCGCCGCGCTGCGCGGCGCCGCCAATGTGGAAGGTGCGCATCGTCAGCTGCGTGCCGGGCTCGCCGATGGACTGCGCGGCGATCACGCCGACCGCCTCACCGACATTCACCGGCGTGCCGCGCGCGAGGTCGCGGCCGTAGCAGTGGCCGCAGACGCCCACGCGCGAGTCGCAGGTCAGCACGGAGCGGATCTTCACACCCTCCACGCCGGCCTTCTCGATGCGCTCGGCCTCGCTCTCCTCGACCAGCGTGTTGCGCGGGACGATCACCTCGCCCGTCGCCGGATCGAGCACGTCCTCCTGCACGAAGCGGCCAAGGATGCGCTCGGAGAGGGAGGAGACGACCTCGCCGCCATCCATCACCGCGCGCACGGTGATGCCGCGCTCGGTGCCGCAATCATCCTCGACGATGATGCAGTCCTGCGCGACGTCGACCAGGCGGCGCGTGAGGTAGCCGCTGTTCGCCGTCTTCAGCGCGGTGTCGGCCAGGCCCTTGCGGGCGCCATGGGTGGAGTTGAAGTACTCCAGCACGGTCAGGCCTTCCTTGAAGTTCGAGATGATCGGCTGCTCGATGATCTCGCCCGAGGGCTTGGCCATCAGGCCGCGCATGCCGGCAAGCTGGCGCATCTGCGCGGGCGAGCCGCGCGCACCGGAGTGCGACATCATCCAGACGGAGTTGGCGGGCTTGCCGATCTCCTGCTTCTGGATCTCCTTCATCATCGCCTGCGCCACTTCCTCGGTGCAGCGCGACCAGGCGTCCACCACCTTGTTGTAGCGCTCGCCCGCGGTGATCAGGCCGTCGAGATACTGCTGCTCGAACTCCTTCACCTGCTCCTTCGTCGCGGAGATCAGCGATCCCTTGCTGTCCGGGATCACCATGTCGTCCTTGCCGAAGGAGATGCCGGCCTTCGCAGCGTTGCGGAAGCCGAGGCCCATCAGGCGGTCGGCGAAGATCACCGATTCCTTCTGGCCGCAGTGGCGGTACACCGCGTCGATGACGTCGGAGATGTTCTTCTTCGTCAGCAGCCGGTTCAGCAGGCTGAAGGGCAGGTTCTGGTGCAGCGGCAGCAGGGCGCCCATCATCATCCGGCCCGCGGTGGTGACCACGCGCTCGGTGACGACGTTGCCGTCGCGGTCCATCGCCTTGCGGCGCGCGCGGATCTTGCTGTGCAGCCGGATCGAGCCGTTGGCCAGCGCCTGCTCGATCTCGCCCATCGTGGCGAAGGCCGGGGCGTCGTTCTCCTCGGTCGCCTTGAACTCCGGCGTCTCGAGCGAGAGGTAGTAGAGGCCGAGCACGATGTCCTGGCTGGGCACGATGATCGGCTTGCCGTTCGCCGGGCTGAGGATGTTGTTGGTGGACATCATCAGCACGCGCGCCTCGAGCTGCGCTTCCAGGCTGAGCGGCACGTGCACCGCCATCTGGTCGCCGTCGAAGTCCGCGTTGAAGGCGGTGCAGACCAGCGGGTGCAGCTGGATCGCCTTGCCTTCCACCAGCACCGGCTCGAAGGCCTGGATGCCGAGGCGGTGCAGCGTCGGCGCGCGGTTGAGCAGGACGGGGTGCTCGCGGATCACCTCCTCGAGGATGTCCCACACCTCCGGCCGCTCCTTCTCCACCATCCGCTTCGCGGCCTTGATGGTGGTGGCGTGGCCGTACTTCTCGAGCTTCGAGTAGATGAAGGGCTTGAACAGCTCGAGCGCCATCTTCTTCGGCAGGCCGCACTGATGGAGCTTCAGCTCCGGCCCGACGACGATCACCGAACGGCCCGAATAGTCCACGCGCTTCCCGAGCAGGTTCTGCCGGAAGCGGCCCTGCTTGCCCTTCAGCATGTCGCTGAGCGACTTCAGCGGGCGCTTGTTGGCGCCCGTGATCGCGCGGCCGCGGCGGCCGTTGTCGAACAGCGCGTCAACCGCCTCCTGCAGCATGCGCTTCTCGTTGCGCACGATGATGTCGGGCGCGCGCAGCTCGATCAGGCGCTTCAGCCGGTTGTTCCGGTTGATCACGCGGCGATAGAGGTCGTTCAGGTCCGACGTCGCGAAGCGGCCGCCATCGAGCGGCACCAGCGGGCGCAGCTCGGGCGGGATCACGGGGACGACGTCGAGGATCATCCATTCGGGGCGCGCGCCGCTCTCGGCGAAGCTCTCGAGCAGCTTGAGCCGCTTCACGAGCTTCTTGCGCTTCGCCTCGGAGGTCGTCTCCTTCAGCTCGCCGCGCAGCTTCGGCGCTTCCTTGTTGATGTCGATCGCGGCGAGCATCTGCTTCACCGCCTCCGCGCCGATGCCGACGCTGAAGGCATCGTCGCCGAACTCGTCCTGCTTCGACTGCAGCTGGTCCTCGGTAAGGAGCTGGTGCAGCTTCAGGTCCGTCAGGCCCGGCTCCAGCACCACGTAGCTCTCGAAGTAGAGGACCTTCTCAAGCTCCTTCAGCGACATGTCGACCATCAGGCCGACGCGCGAGGGCAGCGACTTCATGAACCAGATGTGGGCGACCGGGGAGGCCAGCTCGATATGGCCCATGCGCTCGCGGCGCACCTTGGCCAGGGTGACCTCGACGCCGCACTTCTCGCAGATGATGCCGCGGAACTTCATCCGCTTGTACTTGCCGCACAGGCACTCGTAGTCCTTGATCGGGCCGAAGATGCGGGCGCAGAACAGGCCGTCCCGCTCCGGCTTGAAGGTGCGGTAGTTGATCGTCTCGGGCTTCTTGATCTCGCCATAGGACCAGGACCGGATCGTCTCCGGCGAGGCGATCGAGATCTTGATCTGGTCGAAGGTCATCGCCTGGCCGGTCTGGCCGAGGATCTTCATCAGTTCGTTCATGCCGTCGTCTCCGTCCGGCCGGCGCGCGCTGGGCGGGCGCGCGCCGTGCAAATGGGGAGCCGCGCGGCGTCAACGCCGCGCGGAAAGCGGAACCGCCGCGTCAGGCGGGGCGGTTCTCGAGATCCACGTTGAGGCCGAGCGACTTCAGCTCCTTCACCAGCACGTTGAAGGATTCCGGCACGCCGGCCTCGAAGTTGTCCTGGTCGCGCACGATCGCCTCGTAGACCTTGGTGCGGCCCGAGACGTCGTCCGACTTCACCGTCAGCATCTCCTGCAGGGTGTAGGCGGCGCCGTAGGCTTCCAGCGCCCAGACCTCCATCTCGCCGAAGCGCTGGCCGCCGAACTGCGCCTTGCCGCCCAGCGGCTGCTGGGTGACGAGCGAGTAGGGGCCGATGGAGCGGGCGTGGATCTTGTCGTCCACCAGGTGGTGCAGCTTCAGCATGTAGATGTAGCCCACCGTCACGCGGCGTTCGAACTTCTCGCCGGTGCGGCCATCGTGCAGCCAGACCTGCCCGGAGCGGTCGAGCCCGGCCTTCTCCAGCATGCCCTCGATGTCGGCCATGCGCGCGCCGTCGAAGACGGGCGTCGCGATCGGGATGCCCTTCTTCACGTTCTCGCAGAGCTCGATCAGCTGGTCGTCGTCCAGCGGATCGACGTCGCGCGCGACGATCTCCTCGCCATAGGCCTCGACGAGCTTCGCGCGAAGCTCCTCGCGCATCGCGCCGCCGCGGCGGTACTCCTCGACCATCTCGCCGATCTGCTTGCCCATGTTGGCGCACGCCCAGCCGAGATGCGTCTCGAGGATCTGGCCGACATTCATGCGCGACGGCACGCCGAGCGGGTTCAGCACGAGGTCCACGCTGGTCCCGTCTTCCAGGAACGGCATGTCCTCCACCGGCACGACGCGGCTGACCACGCCCTTGTTGCCGTGGCGGCCGGCCATCTTGTCGCCGGGCTGCAGCTTGCGCTTCACCGCGACGAAGACCTTGACCATCTTCATCACGCCGGGCGGCAGCTCGTCGCCACGCTGCAGCTTCTCGACCTTGCTCTCGAAGCGCTTCTGCAGCTTCTCGACCGCGGCGTCGAACTCGCGCTTCAGCGCCTCGATGTCGGCCATCGCCGCGTCGTCCTGCACGCCGATCTGGCGCCAGGTGGCCTTGGCGAACTCGTCGAGCACCGGATCGGTGATCTCCGTCCCCGCCTTGATGCCCTTGAAGCCGCCGGCGGCCTTCTTGCCGAGCAGGCGCTCGCGGAGGCGGCTGTAGAAGCTGCGCTCCTGGATGGCCTTCTCGTCGTCGCGGTCCTTGGCCAGGCGCTCGATCTCCGCGCGCTCGATCGCCATGGCGCGCTCGTCCTTGTCCACGCCGCGGCGGGAGAAGACGCGCACATCCACGATGGTGCCCGCGACGCCGGGCGGCAGGCGCAGCGAGGTGTCGCGGACATCCGACGCCTTCTCGCCGAAGATCGCGCGGAGCAGCTTTTCTTCCGGCGTCATCGGCGATTCACCCTTCGGGGTCACCTTGCCCACGAGGATGTCGCCCGGCTGCACCTCGGCGCCGATGTAGACGATGCCCGCCTCGTCGAGGTTGCGCAGCGCTTCCTCGCCGACATTCGGGATGTCGCGGGTGATTTCCTCCTGGCCGAGCTTGGTGTCGCGGGCCATCACCTCGAATTCCTCGATGTGGATCGAGGTGAAGACGTCATCCTTCGCGATGCGCTCGCTGATCAGGATGCTGTCCTCGAAGTTGTAGCCGTTCCACGGCATGAAGGCGCAGAGCACGTTGCGGCCGAGCGCGAGCTCGCCCAGCTCCGTGGACGGGCCGTCGGCGATGATGTCGCCGGCCTTCACGCGGTCGCCCACCTTCACCAGCGGGCGCTGGTTGATGCAGGTGGACTGGTTGGAGCGCTGGAACTTGCGCAGGCGGTAGATGTCGACGCCGCGGGTCGTGCCGTCATCGCCCGTCGCGCGCACCACGATGCGCGCGCCGTCGATGCTGTCGATCACGCCGTCGCGGCGCGCGACGATGGTGGCACCCGAATCGCGCGCGACCGCGCCTTCCATGCCGGTGCCGACCAGCGGCGCATCGGCGCGGATCAGCGGCACCGCCTGGCGCTGCATGTTGGAGCCCATCAGCGCGCGGTTCGCGTCGTCGTTCTCGAGGAACGGGATCAGCGCCGCGGCGACGGAGACGAGCTGCTTCGGCGAGACGTCGATCGCCGTGACTTCCTCGGGCTTCACCAGGCGGAAGTCGCCGCCGTCGCGCACGCTGACGAGCTCCGACTTGAAGTTGCCCTCGGCGTCCAGTTCGGCATCGGCCTGCGCGACCACCAGGCGCTCTTCCTCCATGGCGGAGAGGTAGCGCGGGTCGCCGGTAACCTTGCCTTCACGCACCAGGCGGTACGGCGTCTCGATGAAGCCGTACTTGTTCACCTTGGCGAAGGTGGCGAGGCTGTTGATCAGGCCGATGTTCGGGCCTTCCGGCGTCTCGATCGGGCAGATGCGGCCGTAATGCGTCGGGTGCACGTCGCGCACCTCGAAGCCGGCACGTTCACGCGTGAGGCCGCCCGGACCGAGCGCCGAGAGGCGGCGCTTGTGCGTCACCTCGGAGAGCGGGTTGGTCTGGTCCATGAACTGGCTGAGCTGCGAGGAGCCGAAGAACTCGCGCACGGCCGCCGCGGCCGGCTTCGCGTTGATCAGGTCGTGCGGCATCACGCTGTCGATGTCGACGGCGCCCATGCGCTCCTTGATCGCGCGCTCCATGCGCAGCAGGCCGACGCGGTACTGGTTCTCCATCAGCTCGCCGACCGAGCGCACCCGGCGGTTGCCCAGGTTGTCGATGTCGTCGATGGAGCCGACGCCGTCCTTCAGCTGCAGCAGGACGCGCAGCGTCGAGACGATGTCCTCCTTGCGGAGGGTGCGGATGTGGTCCGGCACCTCCTCGGTGGAGAAGCCGAGGCGCATGTTCATCTTCACGCGGCCGACGGCCGAGAGGTCGTAGCGCTCGCTGTCGAAGAACAGGCCGCGGAACAGGTTCTCCGCGGTGTCGGCGGTCGGCGGCTCGCCCGGGCGCATCACCCGGTAGATGTCCATCAGCGCCTCTTCGCGGTTGGAGTTCTTGTCCACCGCGAGCGTGTTGCGCATCCAGGGGCCGGTCGCCTGGTCGATGGCGAGCGTCGGCAGGCGGTCGAGGCCGGCTTCCTCGATCGCGGTCAGCTTCGCCTCGGTCAGCTCCTCGCCGGCCTCGGCCCAGATCTCGCCGCTCTGGTAGTCCACCAGGTCCTCGGCGACGAAGCGGCCGAGCAGGTCGACGCGACCGGCCAGCACTTCGGTGGTGCCGCCCTCGGCGATCTTGCGCGCGGCGCGGGCGGTCATCTTGGCCTCCTTCTCGGCCACGACCTGCCCGGTCTTCGCATCCACCAGCGCTTCCGCCAGCTTCACGTTGCGGAAGGCCTCGGGGTCGAAGGGGCGCGACCAGCCCTTGGGGCCGCGGGTGAAGACGACCTGGCCGTAGAAGGCGTTCAGGATCTCCTCGGAGTCCATGCCGCGGATCTCGTGCGGCTCGAGCGCGGGCAGGCCCTCATTGGCCCGGCGCTTGCGCTCGCCCTCGGTCCACACGCTGTCGAGCGCATAGAGCAGCGTGGTGGCCGGCAGCTTCCGCTTGCGGTCGATGCGGACGTAGCAGATGTCCTTGGCGTCGAACTCGAAGTCGAGCCAGGAGCCGCGATAGGGGATGACGCGCGCGGCAAAGAGGTACTTGCCGGACGAGTGCGTCTTGCCCTTGTCGTGGTCGAAGAAGACGCCGGGCGAGCGGTGCATCTGGGAGACGATGACGCGCTCGGTGCCGTTGATGATGAAGGTGCCGTTGTCCGTCATGAGCGGCATGTCGCCCATGTAGACATCCTGCTCCTTGATGTCGCGGACGGACCGGCTGCCGGTGTCCTCGTCGACGTCCCAGACGATCAGGCGCAGGCGCACCTTGAGGGGGGCGGCGAAGGTCAGGCCGCGCTGGATGCACTCCTCGACGTCGTATTTCGGCTCTTCCAGCTCGTACTGGACGAATTCCAGCCGGCCGCGGCCGCCGAAATCGTCGATCGGGAAGACGGACTTGAAGACCTCCTGGAGGCCGGCGTGCAGCCGCGCATCCGGGTCAACGCCCATCTGCAGGAACGCTTCGTAGGAAGCGCGCTGCACATCGATGAGGTTGGGCATCGGGGCCACTTCGGGCAGCCGCCCGAAGGACTTCCGAATGCGCTTGCGCCCGGTGAACGACCTCGTGATAGCGTTCATGCCTGTCCCGCTTCCCTCGCCCACCGGCCCCGCACCGGGCCGGATGGCTGCTTCTGGCAATCAGACCGGCGCCGCCGAGGCGGAGCCGGAAAAACGCAGGCGCGGGCGGGATTCCGCCTTCGGAATCCCGCCCGTTCCCAACCCTTGAACCCGGCCCGGGTCGCCCCGGGCCACCTTGGCACGCCCACCCCGCCACCGAGGGCGGGGCGGCCGCGCCGGCCGATCAGGTGATCTCGACCGTGGCGCCGTTCTCTTCCAGCACCTTCTTGATCTTCGCCGCCTCGTCCTTGTTCACGCCTTCCTTGACGGTCTTCGGCGCGCCCTCGACGAGGTCCTTGGCCTCCTTCAGGCCGAGGCCGGTGATCGTCCGGATCTCCTTGATCACGTTGATCTTCTTGTCGCCGCCATTCTTCAGGATGACGGTGAACTCCGTCTTCTCCTCGGCGGCGGGGGCAGCGGCGGCAGCCGCGGCCGGCGCGGCGGCCACGGCGACCGGCGCCGCGGCGGACACGCCCCACTTCTCCTCGAGCATCTTCGAGAGCTCGGCAGCTTCCAGAACCGTCAGGCTGGAGAGCTCGTCAACCAGCTTCGCAAGATCGGCCATGTTCGTGTATCCTCTGATCTAGTGGCTTGGCTTGAAGTTTGCAACACCCGAGGGGTGCCCCTCCGGCGGGCAGGTCTTGGTCAGGCGGCTTCCGCCGTCTCGTCCTTCTTGGCATAGGCCGAGAACACCCGCGCGAGCTGGCTGCCGGGGGCCTGCAGCACGCCGGCGATCCGCGTCGCCGGGGTCTGGATCAGGCCGAGCAGCTGCGCACGCAGCGTCTCGAGCGAGGGCAGCTCGGCCAGGGCCTTCACGCCATCGGCGCTCAGCTGCTGGGTTCCGAGAGCCCCGCCCAGGATCACGAACTTGTCGTTGGTCCTGGCGAACTCCACGGCCGTCTTCGCCACCGCCACCGGATCCGTCGACCACGCGAGCGCGGTCGGACCCTTCAGCAGGGGCTGGATGGCCTGGAACTTCGTGCCATCGAGGGCGAGCGAGGCCAGCCGGTTCTTCGCGACCTTGTAGCTCGCGCCGGCCGCCCGCATGCGGTTGCGCAGCACCGTCGCGTCGGCCACCGTCAGCCCCTTGTTCTGGCTGACGAGGACGAACGAGGTATCCGCGAACACCGCCTGCAGCGCCGACACGAAGGCGCGCTTTTCCGTACGGTCCACGTCCCGTCTCCTATAGTTTGCCTCCGCGATTCACGCCTGCGGTGCTCGGGGCCTGACGGCCCCTGCGCCCTTCGGCGATCGCGTCGGGGCTCCACCTTCTGGAAGGGCGGAAGCCGCTCACCCGCCACGGAAATCCGTGACGGCACTCGCCTGTTGGAAGGGACCGTCAAGCCAAGCCGATCAGGGACTTGCGCCCCTGGCGACCAGAAACTTCTCGGCACCCCATCTATCCCCTGCGGGCCTTCCGGCCGCTTCAAGGCCATCCCGCAGGATGGTCACAGGAGGTCTCCGACAGGTTCGGGCGGGGGCCGAGGCCCCTGCCCTGCCCGGCGGCCGAAGCCGCCGAATCTCGGGGATGGGTGGCGCTTGCCCCCACCCCTACCCTCCCCCGCAAGCGGGGGAGGGAGATGGCCTCAGGCCTGCGCGCCGCTCAGCGTCGCCAGGTCCACCTTCACGCCCGGGCCCATGGAGGAGCTGAGGGACACCTTCTTCACATAGGTGCCCTTGGCGCCGGTCGGGCGGGCCTTCTGGATCGCGTCGATGAAGGCGCGGGCGTTCTCGAGCAGCTTGTCCTCGCCGAAGGAGGCCTTGCCGATGCCGGCATGCACGATGCCCGCCTTCTCGGCCCGGAACTCCACCTGGCCGGCCTTCGCCGCGGTGACCGCGCCCTTCACGTCCATCGTGACCGTGCCGAGCTTCGGGTTCGGCATCAGGCCGCGCGGGCCGAGCACCTTACCGAGGCGTCCGACCAGGCCCATCATGTCCGGCGTCGCGATGCAGCGCTCGAACTCGATCTTGCCTTCCTGCACTAGGGCGGCGAGGTCGTCCGCACCCACCACGTCGGCGCCGGCGGCCTTGGCTTCCTCGGCCTTGGCGCCGCGGGCGAAGACGCCCACGCGCACCGTCTTGCCGGTGCCGGCCGGCAGGCCGACCACGCCGCGGACCATCTGGTCGGCGTGGCGCGGGTCAATGCCGAGGTTCATCGCGATCTCGACCGTCTCGTCGAACTTCGCCTTGGCGTTCGACTTGACCATCTTGATGGCCTCCTCGAGGCCGTAGCTCTTCTCGCGGTCGAAGGCACCGTTCAGGGCCTTGAGGCGCTTGCCGATCTTCGCCATGGCGTCAGCCCTCCACCACCGTCATGCCCATGGAGCGGGCGGAGCCGGCGAGCATGCGCACCGCGCTCTCGACGTCGGTGCAGTTCATGTCCTTCATCTTCACCGCGGCGATCTCGCGCAGCTGCGACTTGGTCACGCGCCCGACCGTGCCGCCCTTGCCCGGGGTCTGGCTGCCCTTCTCGATCTTGGCGGCCTTCATCAGGAAGTAGGTGTTGGGCGGGGTCTTGGTGATGAAGGAGAAGGTGCGGTCCGCATAGGCGGTGATGACGACGGGCGTGGGGGTGCCCGGCTCCATCTGCTGCGTCGCCGCGTTGAATTCCTTGACGAACTGCATGATGTTCAGGCCGCGCTGGCCGAGCGCGGGACCCACCGGCGGCGAGGGATTCGCCTTGCCGGCCGGGATCTGCAGCTTGATGTAGCCGACGATCTTCTTTGCCACGTGTCAGTCCTCTGGGTTCCAGAGGCCCGCGGTCCTGGCGATGCCCGCACCGGCATCTCCCGCGTTCCCCGAAAAGCGCCGAACGGCCCAGGGAAGGCCCCGGGCCGCGGCGAGCGCGGGCCTATAGAGCCGGCGCGGGCGGATGTCCAGTGCCGGGCGGGCCCGCGGCCGCCGCCCGGAGGATCCAGCGGCGGAAGGCGGCGAAGGTGGGGTCGGTCGCGGCCTCCGGCCGATGGACCAGGTACCAGCCCATGCCCTTCGGCACCGTGACGGCGAAGGGCGCGACGAGGCGGCCGGCGGCGATGTCGTCGTCCACATAGGGGCGGATGCCCATCGCGACACCCATTCCGTCGGCCGCCGCCTGCAGCGCCTGGCCGTAGAACTCGAAGACCGGGCCGGCGGCGGCGAGGCCGGGGACGCCCGCCGCCTCGGCCCAGCGCGGCCAGTCCTGCGGCGCATGGGCGACGCGCAGCAGCGTCGCCGCGGCCAGGTCGGCGGGCGTGGCGAGGCGGACGGCGAGCGCCGGGGCGGCGACGGGCATCAGGTCGGCGGAGACCAGCCGGTCCGCGGCGAAGCCGGGCCAGTCGCCGGCGCCGAGGCGGATGTTGCAGCTCCAGCCCTCGGCGAAGGGCACGGCGGCGCCGCCGGTGGCGATACGCACCTCGATGCCCGGCTCGGCGCGGGTGAAGGCGGCGAGGCGCGGGATCAGCCAGCGGATCGCGAAGGTGGGGCCGACGCCGACGGTCAGCACCGGCGCCGCCGGCCGCGCCACGACCTCGGCGGTGAGGCGCGCGAGGCCGTCCAGCAGCGGCGTGAGGCCGGCGCGATAGGCGGCGCCGGCGGGGGTGGCGGTGAGGCGGTTGGCGTGGCGCTCGAACAGCGCGACGCCAAGCCGATCCTCCAGCAGCCGCACGAGGCGGCTGATGGCCGCGGGGGTGACGCTCAGCTCCTCGGCCGCGGCGACGAAGGAGCCGTGACGGGCGGCGGCCTCGAAGGCGCGGATGCCGTTCAGGGGCGGCAGGCGGCGGGCCATGAGCCTCAGGAAAGCTGATGCTGACCCTCAGCTAAAGCCGTTTGCAGGTGCTACGCAAGCGGCGCATCAGGGGCAGGAAATGTCCCCCATGCTCATCGCCGCCGTGCTGCTGACCGCCCTCGGGACCTCGGTGCTCTCGGGCATCTTCGGCATGGCGGGCGGGCTCGTGCTGATCGGCGTGCTGCTGGTGCTGCTGCCGGTGCCGCAGGCCATGGCGCTGCATGCGGTGACGCAGATCGCCTCCAACGGGTGGCGCGCCCTGCTGTGGCGGCGGCACATATGCTGGCGGCCGGTGTTGGCGATCTCGGCCGGCGGCCTGGTTGCGCTCGGCGGCTGGTCGCTGGTGCTGCTGGTGCCGGATCGCGGGGTGGCGCTGCTGATGCTGGGCGCGAGCCCCTTCCTGGTGCGCGCCCTGCCCGCGCGCTGGCAGCCCGACCCGCTGCGCCCGGCGCATGGCGTGGCGACCGGCGCGGCGGGGATGTCGCTGATGGTGATGACGGGCGTCTCCGGCCCGCTGCTGGATCGCGTGTTTCTCGGCAGGCGGCTGGACCGGCGGGAGATCGTGGCGACCAAGGCGGCGGTGCAGGCGCTGAGCCATACGCTGAAGCTGGTCTATTTCGGCGCGCTGGTGACGAATCCCGGCAGCGTGGCCCCCTGGCTGGCGGCCGGGGCGGTGCTGGCCGCGATGCTCGGCACCATGCTTGCGAAGCGCGTGCTGGAAGCGATGACGGATGCGCAGTATCGCCGCTGGGCGGACCGCATCATCGCCGCGATCGGATGCTTCTATATCGGCCAGGGCACCTGGCTGCTGCTGGCCTGAACCCGGAGGAGGCACGCGAGAATGTCGGAAACGCTTCGCCCGCTGATCCTGGACCTCGTCGCCCATGTGGCGGAGCGGCCGCGACCCTATGCCGAGGTGCTGGACGCCTGGCGCACCTCCTGCCCGCGGCTGACCGTGTGGGAGGATGCGGTGGATGCCGGGCTGGTCGTGCTGCGGGACGGGATGGTCAGCGCCAGCGAGGCCGGAAGGCGGGCGCTGGCCGGGCGTTGAGGGCCGGGGCGCTCAGGGACCGTCCCGCCCGGCCCCGCGCAGCGCGGCGCGCACCAGCAGGAAGGCGAGCGGCCCCGCGGCCAGGCCCAGCAGGACGCCGCCCGCCAAGGTCTCCTCGGCGATCGGCAGCGCATCGCTCACCCAGGCCGGCAGCCAGTCCTCGCGCGGGGCGGGCGGCGTCGGCAGCACGCGGCTGCCGATGGTGTAGGAGAGCGGCAGGATCACGGCGTGGGTGGCCGGGTTGCCGAGCAGCAGGCACATCGCGACCGCGGCCGCCTTGGTCCCGCGCAGCGGCACGGCGCAGGCCACAGCCAGCAGCAGATGCGCGCCGAAGACCGGGATCATGGCGGCGAAGGCGCCGGCGGCGGCACCGCGCGCCACCCGCGCGGGTCCGCCCGGGCTGCCGAGAAGAGCGGCCCAGGCGGTGGCGATCTCGCCGCGCAGCCGGGCCGCAAGGCGCCTCAGAGCTTCTCGACCTGCCCGTACTCCAGCTCGACCGGGGTGGAGCGGCCGAAGATGCTGACGGAAACCTTCACGCGGCCGCGCTCCTCGTCCACCTCCTCGACCGTGCCGTTGAAGCTGGTGAAGGGGCCGTCGGCCACGCGGACCTGCTCGCCAACCTCATAGACGATGGCCGGACGCTTCGGCTTGTCGGCCTGGTCGGTCATCTGCTTCAGCATCCGCTGGGCCTCGGCCTCGCGGATCGGGGTGGGGCGGTTCTTCTCGCCGAGGAAGCCGGTAACCTTCGGCGTGTTCTTCACCAGGTGCCAGGCGTCGTCGGTCATCTCCATCTTCACCAGCACGTAGCCGGGGAAGAACTTGCGCTCCTGGTTGGTCTTCTGGCCGCGGCGGACCTCCACGACCTCCTCGGCGGGAACGAGGATCTCCTCGAACTTGTCGGCCAGGCCCTTCTGGGCGGCCTGCTCACGGATCTGCTGCGAGATCTTCTTCTCGAAGCCCGAATAGACGTGCACCACGTACCACTTCTTGTCGGCCATCACGCCCTCACCCGATCCCGAAGAGCAGGCGCATGACGCCGGCGATGATCCAGTCAACCAGCATGAAGAACAGGGCGGCGAGCGCCGAGAGCCCGAGCACGAGGCCGGTGGTCACCAGCGTCTCCTTGCGGGTCGGCCAGGTGACGCGCGACACCTCCTGCCGCACCTCGCGCACGAAGCCTACCGGATCGAACCTGGCCAAGCTGGCCCCCTTCTTCCCTGCATGCGCCGCGAAGCCGATCCCGGCCGCACGAAAAATCGCGCGGCCGCATGGCAGGGGCGGAGGGTCTCGAACCCCCAACCTCCGGTTTTGGAGACCGGCGCTCTAGCCAATTGAGCTACGCCCCTAGCCTGCGATCCGCCGGGATGCCTTGCGGGCAGTCTTCCGGCGTGCCGCGCATGGGCCGCGCGAGCGCGGACACATAGCGGGCGGCCCGGCGGGTGACAAGCCGAGGCAGGCGCCCGCCGCGACCGGCCGCTCAGCGCCGGGGATCGCGGATGACGAGGGTGCCGGCCATCTTGTCGTGCCAGCCCTGCCGGCGCTGGTCCCAGATCGCCCAGAGATAGCCGAGGCCGAGCGGCAGGGCGGAGACCAGGTAGCCGATGTAGCGCAGCACGAATCGCCCGAAGGTCGGCACGCCGCCCGTTTCCGCATCCACGATGCGCAGGCCCAGCACCATCTTGCCGGGCGTGCCCTGGCGCTCCACCCAGAAGCTCAGCACGACGAGGGCGCCGATCAGGTTCGCCATCATCTCGCCGCCGAGCGACATCTGCCCGCCATTCACGATGGCCGCGACGGTGCCGAGCACGAAGGACAGCGGCAGCAGCCAGAACAGGTCGATGACCTGCGCCAGCAGCCGCGAGCCGAGACCCGCCAGCTCCACCTGTCCCTGCCTGTCGGACATCGTCCCGCCTTCACCCGATCCGGCGCGGTAACGCCACAGCAACCGCGTCCTGTCCAGACGCTTCGGCGCCCGTCGCAACCGCCGCCCGATCCGGCTATGCAGATGGGCCGTTCGCGGCCCGCCCGAAAGGACCCAGCCTTGCGCGTCGTCGGATTTGTGCCTGCCAAGGGATCGAGCGACCGCATCCCGTCGAAGAACATGCGCATCCTGGACGGCGAGTTCCTGTTCCGCCGCAAGCTGCGCCAGATGCTTGAAAGCGGCGTCTTCGACGAGGTGTGGCTCGACACCGAATCGGACGAGATCGCAGCGCTGGCCGCCGACCTGCCGGTGAAGCTGCTGCGCCGCGACCCGGCGCTCGCCTCCAACGCCACGGACGGGCACGAGCTCTTCGCCAATGCGTGCCGCGCGGCGCCGGGGGGCGACCTTTACGTGCAGGCGCTCTGCACCGCGCCCTTCGTCGGGCCAGAGACCTTCCGCCGCGCGGTCGCCGCGCTGCGGGAGGCGCCGCAGGCCGACAGCCTGGTCGCGGTGACGACCGAGAAGCACTACGCCTGGGCCGGCGGCGACCCGGCCTATGGGCGCGGGCGCATCCCGAACAGCGTGGACCTGCCGGCGCAGACGATCGAGGCGATGAGCCTCTACATGATGCGCGCGACGGCGGCGGACTTCCCGGGCAGGCGCTTCGGCCGCGCGCCGCTGCTGTTCGAGCTGACCACGCGGGAACGGCTCGACATCAACTGGCAGGATGATCTCGACCTCGCGGAGACGATCTGCGCCGGGGAGCGGCAGCGGGAGGTGATGCTGTTCCGCGCGCTGCGCCCGCATCTCAGCGCCTCCGTCTTCTCGGACCTGACGAAGGAGATGGGGCTCTCCTGCACGCTGCCGGCGGCGATCCGGCCGCTGGCGGGGCGGCGCATCCTGGGGCGGGCGAAGACGCTGAAGCTGGTGGCGCTGCCGCCGGGTGCCACGCGGGAGAGCGGGGAGTGGAAGGGCATCTACGACGCGCTGAAATCCTACGCCTTCCTGCGTGCGGGCGACGTGATCGTGGTCTCCACCGCGGTGCCGGAGCGCGCCTATTTCGGTGAGCTGAACGCACATCTGGCGATGCGCGCCGGCGCGGTCGGCGTGGTGGTGGACGGCTACACCCGCGACATCGAGGCGGTGGCGCCGCTCGACCTGCCGGTCTTCGCCCGCGGTGCCTCGGCCAACGACATCAAATACGAGGGCACGACGGGCGCGATGAACACCGCGGTCTCGATTGGCGAGGTGACGCTGCGCAACAACGACGTGGTCTTCGCCGATGCCGACGGCGTGGTGGCGATCCCGCGCGAGCGCTGGGACGAGGTGTTGCGGCTCAGCCTGGATGCCATCGTCAACGAATCGCGGGTGCGGCTGAACGCGGCGCTGGGGCGGCCGGTGGACGAGCTGCTCGAGAAGTTCGGGTATTTCTGAGGCGGGCGGACGCGGCGCGATGGGCACCTACCGCATCGACATGGAAGCGGACATCTACGAGGTGGAGAACACCTTCCACCTGCGCGCGCCGGTCGGGCGGATGGGCAAGCTGCTGGCGCAGGCGGAGCTCTATCGCCGCATCACCGGCCTGCCCGGCGCGGTGGTGGAATGCGGGGTCTACAAGGGGGCATCGCTGATGCGCCTGCTGGCCTTCCGCCGGCTGTTCGAGACCGACGAGTCGCGCACGGTGATCGGCTTCGACGCCTTCGGCCGCTTTCCCGTGGCGGAAGGCGAGGCCGATGCCGGCTTCATCGCGCGATTCGAGGCGGCGGGCGGGCCGGGGATCGCGCGCGCCGACCTGGAGGCCGCCATCGCCGCCAAGGGATTTTCGAACGTCGCGCTGGTGGAGGGCGACGTCTTCGCCACGCTGCCGGCGCATCTGGCAGCGCATCCCGAATTGCGCGTCGCGCTGCTGCATCTCGACATGGATGTCGCGGCGCCGACGCGCTTCGCGCTGGAGCAGCTGGCGCCGCGCATGGTGCCGGGCGGCCTGGTGCTGTTCGACGACTACGGCGTGGTGGCGGGCGCGACGGCAGTGGCGGACGCATTCGCCGCCGCGCGCGGGCTGCGGCTGCAAAAGCTGCCCTTCTATGCGGTGCCGGCCTTCGTGGTGATGTGAGGGGGCACTCAGCCCCCAGCCCGGCCTTCCCCCGTGAACGGGGGAGGGAGAAGTTCGGGCTCCAGCCCCAGCTTCTCGCCCACCGCCCGCAGCAGCGCGTCCTCGACGCCCCAGAGCGCGAGTGTGAAGCGGCTGCCGTGCTGGGCGTCGCCTTCCGCCTCCTCGATCACCGCGCGCTGGTCGAGCTGCACCACCGTCGGCTCGTGCAGGTCGGAGCGGTTCGGGACCATGGCGGCGACGTGGTAAACGATGGTCGGGCGTTCCAGCAGCCAGCTCGGCAGCAACGCGCCGGTGCCCTGGGTGGTCAGCACCAGGTCGCAGGGCGCGATCTCGGCGACCTTCTCATAGGCAGAGCGGCCGAAGAGGCGGATCTCGGATGCGATCGCGACACCAAGGTCCTGCTTGATCGCGGCGATCGCCGCCTCGATGCGGGCCATCACCATGCGGTCCTTCTCCGTCGGCTCGCCGGAGATGGTCCAGCCGTCCCAGGCGACCTCCATCGCCAGGCCGCGCGCGGCGCAGGCGGCGCCGAGGCGGCGAAGGACGAAGCGGAAGACTTCTGCCTGGTTCAGCAGGCGCGCCCGCTCCGCATCCACCGAGAGCATCAAGCGGAAGCGGCCGCCGCGTGCAGGGTCCGCAAGCGCCGACAGGCCGAAGCGGCGGCGCAGCCAGCCCGGCCCCTCCGCGGTCTTGAAGCGGTAGACGCGATGCGCGTCCACGCCGGCATCGAGCAGCGCCAGCGCGGCGCCCGTGCTCTGCAGGCGCTGCACCGGGCCCTCGGCGAGCGTGGGGATCACCGCCAGCGGGTCCATTGCGCACCAGTCCTCGAGCAGCACCAGCAGGCCGCCGCGGCGTCGGAAGCCGATGATGTCGGCCTCGGCGGCGTCGAGATAGGCGAGCGATTCCTTGAGGTAGTGGCCCGGCCGCGGATCGCCGACGACGAGGGCGAGGCGTAGCGCGCCCGCGAGGGCGCGCGCGACGAAGCGTGCGACTCGCTGCGGCTCCGGCAGCAGCAGGCGCAGCACGCGCCAGGTCGCGTTGCGTGGGTCGAGCGCGTTCGGGCGCAGCATCAGGAACAGATCGCGCGCGGGGTAGTACACGCCCTGCGGCAGGCGGCCGACGAAGACGAAGAAGAACAGCTCCCGGTCGTGCAGCGCGAGGTAGATCTGATGCGAATCCGCCAGCACCTCGCCCAGCACCGGCACGTCGCGGTGGTGCAGCGGCGAGCGCAGCAGCCGCGGCCGGCCGGCGAGACAGGCGGCGTGGATTGCGCGCAGATGCTCCAGCCAGGCGGCGGAGCGGTAGGCCTTCACGTCCTCGGGCAGCGGGCGAGGCAAGTCTGAGGGCCAGTCGCGGCCGCCGAGCTGCAGATGGCGGCAGCGCGCCAGCATCGCGTTGATGCCATGCAGCGCCGGGTCGCGCTGCGGGCCGGCGTAGGAAAAGTTCTCGGGTGCGATGCCGCAGAGCGCCGCCAGGGATTCGGCGGCGTCCTGCGGCGAGGCGTGGCGGAGGAGGAGGCTGGAAGCGCCCTCCTCCGCGTGCATGCGTGCCTTACTTCACGATCTTGGCGACGACGCCGGCGCCGACGGTGCGGCCGCCTTCGCGGATCGCGAAGCGCAGGCCCTCATCCATGGCGATCGGCGCGATCAGCTCGACATCCATCGTCACGTTGTCGCCCGGCATCACCATCTCCGTCCCCTCCGGCAGCTTCACCACGCCGGTGACATCGGTGGTCCGGAAGTAGAACTGCGGACGGTAGTTCGTGAAGAACGGCGTGTGGCGGCCGCCTTCCTCCTTCGTCAGGATGTAGGCCTCGGCCAGGAAGTTCGTGTGCGGCGTGATCGAGCCCGGCGCGGCCAGAACCTGCCCGCGCTCCACATCCTCGCGCTTCGTGCCGCGCAGCAGCGCGCCGATGTTGTCGCCCGCCTCGCCGCTGTCCAGCAGCTTGCGGAACATCTCGACGCCCGTGACCGTCGTCTTCACCGTCGCCTTCAGGCCGACGATCTCGACTTCCTCGCCCACCTTGATGATCCCGCGCTCCACGCGGCCCGTCACCACCGTGCCGCGGCCCGAGATCGAGAACACGTCCTCGATCGGCATCAGGAAGGGGCGGTCCTTCGGACGCTCCGGCTGCGGGATGTAGGCGTCCACCGCCTCCATCAGCTTCAGGATCGCCTGCTCGCCGATCTCCGGCTGCTTGTCCTCCAGCGCGCACAGCGCCGAGCCCTTGATCACCGGGATGTCGTCGCCCGGGAACTGGTAGGAGGACAGCAGCTCGCGCACCTCCATCTCCACCAGCTCGACCAGGTCGGGGTCCGCCATGTCCATCTTGTTCAGGAACACCACCAGCGCCGGAACGCCCACCTGGCGCGCCAGCAGGATGTGCTCGCGCGTCTGCGGCATCGGGCCGTCGGCGGCCGACACCACCAGGATCGCGCCGTCCATCTGCGCCGCGCCCGTGATCATGTTCTTCACGTAGTCGGCGTGGCCAGGGCAATCCACGTGGGCGTAGTGGCGGTTCGTCGTCTCGTATTCGACATGCGCCGTCGAGATCGTGATGCCGCGCGCCTTCTCCTCCGGCGCCTTGTCGATCTGGTCATACGCCGTGAAGGTCGCGCCGCCGGTCTTCGCCAGAACCTTGGTGATCGCCGCCGTCAGCGACGTCTTCCCATGGTCCACGTGACCGATCGTCCCGATGTTGCAGTGCGGCTTGTTCCGCTCGAATTTCGCCTTGGCCATCGCCCTGGTTTCCCGACGCGCAAGAAGGTGGTGTCCGGTGGCCTGCCGCCCGACCGTCTGCGCGCCAAACCCGGGCGGGCTGGAGCGGGTGACGGGAATCGAACCCGCACAACCAGCTTGGAAGGCTGGGGCTCTACCATTGAGCTACACCCGCGCCCGGCACGCCTTCTGGTGAGATGGGGCGCGTCCTAGCCGGCCTGCAAGACAGGCACCCGCGTCGTTCACGGACCGAGACGGGAATGGAGGGGGTTGGATTCGAACCAACGTAGGCGAAGCCAACGGATTTACAGTCCGTCCCCTTTAGCCACTCGGGCACCCCTCCGTGCGTCCGGCGAGAGCCGGCCTGACACGATTCCGTCGCGGCCCGACAGTGCGGGCCGCGGGGACTAGCCCCATGGCCGCGCCGCTGTCAACGCCGCGCCGCATCGGAGCGGGGCGGCGCGGCGGCGCTGGACTTGTCGCGCGCCAGGCGCAGGATGGCGGGATGCGCCGCCCGCCTCCCCGCCGCCCCGGTCCGCCCGGTCCCCGCCCGCCGAAGGCAGGGGGACCGCCGGCACGCAAGGGTCCGCCGCGGGAGGCCGAGGCCCCCGCCCCCTCCCCGCGCGGCCGCGACCGGCGCGGCATGGGCGATCCCCGGCCGGGCCGCGCCGCGGAGCCGCCGCCGCCCCAGGCGCGCGCCGCCCGCCCCGCGGAGCGCGAGGCGACGCCGCCCGGCGCGCTCTGGCTGCACGGGCTGCATGCGGTGGCCGCGGCGCTGCAGAATCCGCGCCGCCGGCTCAAGCGCCTGCTGCTGACCGCGGACGCCGCCGCCGAACTGGCGAAACGGGTCGAGCGGCCCTGGCGCGTGCAGGCGGAGATCGTGGACCGGCAGCGCTTCCAGACCTTCCTGGCCGAGGACGCGGTCCACCAGGGCGCCGCGCTGCTGGCCGAGCCGCTGACGCCGCTCGCGCTGGACCAGGCGATCGCGCGGTCCGACGGGCCGGTGCTGCTGCTCGACCAGGTGACCGATCCGCGCAACGTGGGCGCGATGCTGCGCTCGGCGGCGGCCTTCGGCGCCGCCTGCGTGGTGATGCAGGACCGCCACGCGCCGCCCGAGACCGGCGCGCTGGCCCGCGCCGCCTCCGGCGCGCTGGAGATCGTGCCGATCGCGCGGGAGGTGAACCTTTCCCGCGCCATCATGACGCTGCAGAAGGCCGGCTTCTGGGTGCTGGGCCTGGCCGGCGACGCGACGCTGACCCTCGCCCAGGCCGCGCCGCGCGACCGGCGCGTGGCGCTGGTGCTCGGCGCCGAGGAATCGGGGCTGCGGCGGCTGCAGCGCGAAACCTGCGACGAGCTGGTGCGCCTTCCCATCGCACCCGGCGTCGAGAGCCTGAACGTCGCCGCCGCCGCCGCGGTCGCGCTGTATGAGATGGCGCGCGACCGGCCGCTTGCGGCGCCGGCAGAGACCGAGGAGGAGACCGAGGCATGACCAGCGCCGCCGCCGAGGCGATCCTCGCCGCCCGACGCGAGGGACGCGTGCTGCTGCCGCTCGGCGCCGCCGCACCGGCCGATGTCGCCGCGGGCTACGCGGCGCAGCGGGAGGTCGCGCAGGCGCTCGGCGCGGTGCCGCCTGCGGGGTTCAAGATCGGCGCGACGACGAAGCAGATGCAGGCGTATCTGGGCCTCTCGGGCCCCGCCGCGAGCTTCGTCCCGGCGGAGGGCGTGCAGGCCAGCCCGGGCAGCTTCCGCTTCGCGGAGCTGATCGCGCCGGGCGTGGAATGCGAGGTGGGGCTCCGGCTCGGCACGGATCTGCCCGCCGGCCCCTGCACGCGCGAGAAGGCCGCGGCGGCGGTGGCGGAGGTCTTCGCGGCGATCGAGATCGTGGAGAAACGCTACACGGACCTCGCTGAGCTCGGCACGCCGGCGCTGATCGCCGACCAGGTGTTCCACCGCGGGGGCGTTCTGGGCGCGCCGGCGGCGGGGTGGCGCGAGGCCGATCTCGGCGCGATCCGCGGGCGCATCACGGTGGATGGCGCGCTGCGCGGCGAGGGGGTGGGTGCGGACCTGCTCGGGCACCCCTTCGAGGCGCTGGCCTGGCTGGCGGCCTCACCTGCCGCCGCGGTGTTCGGCGGGCTGCGGGCGGGGCAGGTGGTGTTCCTGGGCTCCGTGACGCCGCCGATCTGGCTGGACGGGCCGTGCCAGGTGACGGTGGAGTTCGACGTGCTGGGTCGGGCGGAGCTGCGGCTGGTCTGAGCGGCCGCGCGCCGTCCGGTCGCCGGGCGGGCTGCGTCGGGAAGCTTTACGATTTGCCCGCAGAGCCGACGGCGCGACGGCCAGCCCGTTGATGTCGCTCTTGCTCCGTTCCTGGCCCGGAGATTGCTTCGACGATGCGAGGCCTGCACGAAGTCCTTCCGTGCTGCGGCGCAGCTGGAAGCACGAAAAGGAAGACATGCGATTCCTGCGTCTCGCGGCCCTGCTCTGAACAGCTGGACCCTGGTGGCCGGCGCGATCACCGGTTCGATTTCGTTTTGTTCGGAGATGCCAATATCTCGCCGGCTGTCACCTGCTGCACCTTCGGGATTAACAACCAGTCCGCGCCCAACTTTGCCACCGGCAATAGTTCCACGCCCACGATCACCTTCACCCGGGTCCAGGCGCCCGTGGGCGTGCCGGAGCCGGCGACGGCGCTGATCCTCGGCCCGGCGCTCCTGCTCGGCGGGCTCGCCCTGCGGCGCCGCCATGCGGCGGGCTGAGCGGGCGGTCTTCACCGCTTGGCAAGACAGGCCGTGGCAGCGTGGCGCTGCCGCGGCCCCTTGCGCGGTTCCTCGCCAGGATGGCGCCCCCGAGATCCGGAGCGTCATGCGAACCGCCCCCAGTTGGAACACCCTGCCCGAGGAATTGCAGCTCGTGCTCTCGCGCGAGGCGCTGCGGCGGGCGGCCGAAACCCTCGCCGAGCACGCGGAGCTGCTGGCCGAGGAGATGGAACGCGGCACGCTGACCGATCGCGGCGGGCCGGATGCGCTGCGGCTGTTCGCGGCGGTGGTGCGGGCGACGAATGACGACGCCTTCGGGCCGGTGGGGCATGCCTGAAGGGGCTTGTTGAGCGAAGCGCCCTGTCGCGCTAGGTGTCGCGGCGCGCCGGGTTAGCACAGCGGTAGTGCAGCGGTTTTGTAAACCGAAGGTCGGGGGTTCAAATCCCTCACCCGGCAGGGCACTCAGCCCAGCTTATCCACAGGCATCCGTGCATTGCGGGCCGGCGTGCATGCCGTTGGCAAGCCGCCGCGACGCAGCGCCGCCGAGGCGATGCCTGCGAGCCCGGCGCGCGGACAGTTTGGCTTGATGGATGGGGCGACAGGCACCAAGATCAGTGGGCGGCACTCCGCCGGAAACCATGAAGGAAGCGGTCATGTCCTGGAAAAAGCCCAAGATTGTCGAGGTCTCTCTCGCACTCGAGATCAACAGCTACGCCTCGGCTGAGATCGGCTGAGGCGGCTGCCGGAGCCCGACTGCATGCTCCGGTGCGTTGTGCTTGGCGCCGGTGCTGGCGGCGGGTTCCCGCAATGGAACTCTGCCGGCGCCGGATGCCGGAGGGCCCGCAGCGGCGACCCGGCCGCTCTGCCGCGTAGCCAGGCGAGCCTGGCGGTTTCCGCCGACGGAGAGACCTGGGTCCTGGTGAACGCCAGCCCGGACCTGCGGAGCCAGATCGCGGCCACGCCGGTCCTGCACCCGCGCGCGGCGCCGCTGCGCAACTCCCCCGTTGCCGCAGTCGTGCTGACCGGGGCCGAGGTGGATGCGGTGATGGGCCTGCTGCACCTGCGGGAGCGCCACGCCTTCACGATCCATGCCGCGCCGCCGACGCTTGCGGTGCTGGACGACAACCCGATCTTCCGCGCGCTCGACCCGGCCTTCGTGACACGCTGCGCCATGCCGCTCGATGAGCCGTTCGAGCTGTGCGGCGTCACCCTCACCGCCTATGCGGTGCCGGGCAAGGTGCCGCTCTTCGCGGAGCAGGCGGTGGACCCGGGGCCTGCCGATTCGGGCGAGGCGATCGGCCTCGCGCTCTCGGCCGGGGGCGGGACGCTGCACTACGTCCCGGGCTGCGCCCGCATGACGAACGATCTGCGTGCGCGGCTCCAGGGCGCGGCCTGCGTGATGTTCGACGGCACGCTGTTCGATGACGAGGAGATGATCCGGCTCGGCGCCGGGCCCAAGACGGGGCGGCGCATGGGCCACATGCCGATGACCGGGCCAGGCGGCACGCTGGACGCCTTCGCCGGCATCGCGGTCGGACGCCGCATCTTCGTCCACGTCAACAACACGAACCCGGCCCTGCTGTCCGACAGCCCGGAGCGCGCGCAGCTCGCCGCGGCCGGGTGGGAGGTGGCGGAGGACGGGATGGAGCTTACGCTGTGACGACGCCGATGAGCCCGGACGAGCTGGAAGCGGCGCTGAACGCCATCGGTGCCGAGCGGTATCACATCCACCACCCGTTCCATCACCTGCTGCATGGCGGGAAGCTGAGCAAGGGGCAGGTCCAGGCCTGGGCGCTCAACCGCTACTACTATCAGGCCTCGATCCCGGCGAAGGACGCGTCGCTGCTGGCGCGGCTGCCGACGCCGGAGCTCCGCCGCGAATGGCGCCGGCGGCTGGAGGATCATGACGGCGACGGGGTGCATCCGGGCGGCGTCGAGCGCTGGCTGGCGCTGACGGACGGGCTCGGCCTCGATCGCGACTACGTCGTCTCGCTGCGCGGCCTGCTGCCGGGGACGCGCTTCGCCGTGGATGCCTATGTGCGCTTCGTGCGGGAACGGACGCTGCTGGAGGCGATCGCGTCGTCGCTGACCGAGATGTTCTCGCCCAACATCATCTCCCAGCGTGTGTCCGGCATGTTGCGGAACTACGACTTCGTGACGGAGCAGACGCTGGCCTATTTCAAGCCGCGGCTGACGCAGGCGCCGCAGGATGTCGCCTTCGCGCTGGACTACGTGAAGGTGCATGCCGACACGGCGGAGAAGCAGCAGGCCGTGCTGGATGCGCTGCGCTTCAAATGCGACCTGCTCTGGGCGCAGCTCGATGCGCTGCACTTCGCCTATGTCGCGCCCGGCCTGCCGCCGCCCGGCGCCTTCATCCCCGGCGACACGGTGCGATGATCCCCCGCTTCCCCCGCGGCGTCCGCCTGCAGGAGGACAAGGCGCGCGGCCGCTGGATCGTGATGGCGCCGGAGCGGATGTTCGTCCCCGACGACACGGCGCTCGAAGTGCTGCGCCTGGTGGATGGCGCGCGCGATGTCGGCGCGATCGTGGATGCGCTGGCCGCGAAGTTCGACGCGCCGCGCGCCGAGATCGAGGCCGATGTCGCGGCGATGCTGGACGACCTGGTCGCGAAGGGCGCACTGGCGTGGTGAACGCGCCGCTCGCGCTGCTGGCGGAGCTGACGCATCGCTGCCCGCTGCGCTGCCCCTACTGCTCCAACCCGGTCGAGCTGTCGCGCGCCTCGGCGGAACTGGCCACTGCCGAATGGGCGCGGGTGTTCCGGGAGGCCGCCGATCTCGGCTGCCTGCAGGTGCATCTGTCTGGCGGGGAGCCGACGGCGCGGCGCGACATCGTGGAGATCGTCGCGGCGGCGCATGAGGCGGGGCTCTACACCAACCTCATCACGGCAGGCGTGCTGCTGGATGCGGCGCTGATGCAGCGCCTGGTCGCCGCCGGACTCGATCACGTGCAGCTCTCCGTGCAGGACGCGGAGGAGGCGGGGGCGGAACGCATCGGGGGCATGAAGGGCGCTCATGCGCGGAAGGCGGACGCCGCGCGGCTGGTGCGCGAGGCCGGGCTGCCGCTGACGCTGAATGCCGTGGTTCACCGGCAGAACCTGCACAATCTGCCCGCGCTGATCGCCCTCGCGCTGGAGTGGGGCGCGGGCCGCATCGAGGTGGCTCATGTGCAGTACTACGGTTGGGCACTCGCGAACCGCGCCGCGCTGCTGCCGACGCGCGCGCAACTCGACGAGGCGACGCGCATCGTGGAGGCGGCGCGCGCCGCGCATCGCGGACGGCTCGTGCTGGACTACGTCGTGCCGGACTACCACGCGGCGCGGCCCAAGGCCTGCATGGGCGGCTGGGGCAGCCGCTTCCTCGCCGTCTCGCCGGCCGGGCGCGTGCTGCCCTGCCACGCGGCCGAGTCCATCGCCGGCATGGTCTTCCCGAATGTGCGGGAGGTCTCGCTGCACGAGGCCTGGTATCGCGGCGAGGCGTTCGAGCGGTTCCGCGGCACCGCCTGGATGCCGCCGCCCTGCCGCGGCTGCGCGAACGCCGAGAAGGACTGGGGCGGATGCCGCTGCCAGGCCTTCGCGCTGACCGGCGAGGCGGCGAACACCGACCCGGCCTGCGTCCTCTCGCCCCATCACGGCCTGTTGGCGGCAGCGGTGGCCGAGGCTGGGCAGGCGGAGTTCCGCTACCGCGGCGTCGCGTGATGCCGGGCGCGGTCCGGCGCCGCGGACCACGAAGGCAGCCCGCATGGCCTGACATGCCCGCGCTTCGCAGGTCCGGTGCGGAGGGGTAGAACCGCGCCATGCTGGATGCCGCAAGCCCCCCGACCGGGCTCGATGTGCTGGAAGCGCGCCTGCGCCAGGACCTCGCCTGGCTCGAGCTGCCCGCGAAGCCCTGGGTGCCGCCGCGCAGCCATCGCGGCGAACCGGTCGCCGATGTCGCGATCATCGGCGGCGGCATGTGCGGCCTGGTCGCGGCGGCAGCGCTGCGCCTGCTGGGCATCGCGCGCATCCGCGTGCTGGACCGCGCAGCGGAGGGCCAGGAAGGCCCCTGGCTCAGCTATGCGCGGATGGAGACACTGCGCTCGCCGAAGACGCTGGCGGGCCCCGCGCTCGACCTTCCCGCGCTCACCTTCCGCGCGTGGTTCGAGGCGCAGCACGGCGCGGGGGCCTTCGCCGAGCTCGGCAAGATCCCGCGCGCGATGTGGATGGACTACCTGGTCTGGTACCGGCGGGTGATGGGGATTGAGGTCGAGAACGGCGTCACCGCGACGCTGATCCGGCCCGAGGGCGAGGACCTTCTCGCGCTGGAGACCGAGGGCGCGGGCACCGTGTTCTGTCGCCGGATGGTGCTCGCCACCGGGCGCGACGGGCTCGGCGGCGCCTTCCTGCCGGAGGTCGCGCTCGCCCTGCCGCGGCATCTGCGCGCCCATTCGCGCGACGCCATCGATTTCGCCGCGCTGGCCGGCAAGCGCGTGGGCGTGGTCGGCGCCGGCGCCTCGGCGATGGACAATGCGGGCGAGGCGCTGGAAGCGGGCTGCGCGCGGCTCGACATGTTCGTCCGCCGCCCCGCCCTGCCGCGCGTGAACAAGTTCACCGGCATCGGCAGCCCGGGCGTGGTGCATGGCTTCGAAGGCCTGCCCGACGCATGGAAATGGCGTTTCCTCGACTACGTCTTCCGCAGCCAGACGCCGCCGCCGCGCGACAGCACGCTGCGCGTGGCGCGCCATCCGCATGCCCATCTGCACCTCGGCAGCCCGATCCTGCGCGCCGCGGAGCAGGATGGCGCGATCCGGCTGGAGACGCCGAAGGGCCGCTTCGGGCTCGACTTCCTGATCTTCGCCACGGGCTTCCGCGTCGACCTGGCGTCGCGCCCGGAGCTTGCACTGCTCGGCCCGCATATCCGCTTCTGGAGCGACCGCTTCGCGCCGGCGCCCGAGGAGGAGAACGAGGAACTCGCCGCCTCGCCGGATCTCGCGCCCGACTTCGCCTTCCAGGAGAAGGTGCCGGGCGCCTGCCCCGCGCTCGCGCGCGTGCACTGCTTCAACTATCCGGCCACGCTGAGCCACGGCAAGCTTTCGGGCGACATCCCCGCCGTGAGCGCGGGTGCGCAGCGCCTGGCGCGCGGCATCGCGCGCGCCTTGTTCATCGAGGACCGGGCGCTGCACTTCGCGGCGCTGCAGCGTTTCGAGACGCCGGAGCTGCTCGGCGACGAATGGCCCGAGCGGCCCTGACGAGGAAGGAGTGGAACCGGCGTGGCGGACCTGATCGACAGCCTGCTCGGCATCGCGCCCGACAGCCCGCTCGGCGCGCTGCGGCGCCGCCGGCCGGAGGCGCTGCGCCATGCCGAGGGCGCGTTCCGCGAGCTGTTGCTGCCCGAGGATCCGGGCGGCCTGAGCCGCGCGGAGCGCGCGGCGCTGGCGTTGCGCGTTGCGCTGAAGGAAGGCGATGCCGCCCTGGCCGCGCGCTTCCGCGCGCTGCTGGTCGCGGCCGGCGGCGCCGGGATGGCGGCAGAGGTCGAGGCGCCCGGCGCGCCGCAAGGCGAAGGCCGCCTCGCCGCGCTGCTGCGCTATGCCGACAAGGTCGCGCTGGCGCCGGAGGGCACGACGCGCGCCGACCTCGATGCGCTGGCCGCGATGGGCCTCACCTCGCGCGATATCGTCGCGGCGACGCAGCTCATCGCCTTCGTGCCCTACCAGGTGCGCGCCATCGCGGGCCTGCGCGCCATGCTGCAGGAGATGCCGCGATGAGCCGCTTCACGCTGAAGGCGGTCGGCTGGCGGCCGCGGCTGGAGCCGGTGAAGGCCGAAACCGCGACGCCCGCGCAGCTTGCCGCGCTGGACGCCTGCCCGCCCGCGCAGCGGCGCTCCGCCTATTTCCTGACGCTGGCGCACGATCCGGGCTCGCTCGGCGAGCGCGGCGCGCTGTTCAACATCGTCATGTATGCCGAAGGCGGCCTGCCGCGCGCGGACCGCGAGCTGGCGACGGCCGTCGTCTCCATGGTGAATGGCTGCGTCTTCTGCACATCCGTCCATGCGAAGCGCTTCGTCGAGCTCACCGGCGACGAGCCCGCGATGCAGCGCATCCTCGACGAGGGCTGGGCGGAGGAACCCGATCCGCGCCGACAAGCCGTGGCAGCCTTCACCGAAGCGCTGACGCGCACGCCCGGCGCGGTTACCGCCGAGGATATCGCGAAGCTGCGCGCGGCGGGGCTGGACGAGCTCGAGATCCTCGACCTCGTCCATGCCGTCGCGATGTTCGCCAACGCGAACCGCCTGATGCTCACGCTCGGCGACCCGCTGCTGCCGAAGCAGATGTAGCGCCGGCGCGCGGCGTCATGGCCGCGCCTCCAGCACCATGTTGAAGGGCGTCTCGGCGGCGCGGCGCACGCGCCCGAAGCCGGCCTTGCCCATCACCTCGCGCAGCCGCGTCTCGCCGGCCTGCGCGCCGAGCGCCATGCCGACCTCCTGCGACTTGGACGTCGGGATGCAGATCATGGTCGAGCCGGCGTAGTAGAGCCGGCCGACAGGGTTCAAATTGTCCTCCAGCCGGTCGCCTGCCATCGGCTCCACCACCATCCAGCTGCCGTCCGGCTTCAGCATGCGGCGCACATGCGCCGCCGCGCTCACCGGGTCGCCCATGTCGTGCAGGCAGTCGAAGAAGGTCACCAGGTCGAAGCGGCCATCGGCCGGCGTTCCGGTGGCCTGCGCCACCTCGAAGCGCGTATTCGCCTCGACGCCGTGCTCGCGCGCATGCTCGCGCGCGGACTCGATCGAGGGCGGGTGGTAGTCGTAGCCGGTGAAGCGCGAATTCGGGAACGCCTTCGCCATGATCACGGTGGACCAACCGGCGCCGCAGCCGACATCGGCGACCTCCGCGCCGTTCTCCAGCTTCGCCTTCACCTCCTCCAGCGCGGGTAGCCAGGACTGCACCAGGTTGTTGTGGTAGCCGGGCCGGAAGAAACGCGCCGTGGCGCACCACAGGCAGCCCGAGAGATCGCCCCAGGCCACGCCCTCGCCGGAGCGGAAGGCGGCCTCCACCTTCGGGTGGCTCTGCTGCATCGCGGCCATCAGGTCGAAGGCGCCCAGCATGTTCACCGGGCTGTCGTCCTCGGCGAAGATCATCGCCTGCTCGGGCGTCAGCGCGAAGCGCCCGCTCTCCGGGTCGTAGGCGAGGTAGTTCGACGCGGCCTGGTGGGAGAGCCATTCGCGCAGGTAGCGCTCATCCACCCGCGCCGCGCGCGCCAGCTCCGCGCTGGTCATCGGCCCGTTCTCGCGGAGCGCCCGGTAGAGGCCGAGCGCGTCGCCCATGCGCACCATCGTGACGCTGGCGGCGCCGCCGAGGTCGCCCAGCATCTGGTGCACCAGCGAGTTCAGCTTGTCGTCGTCGATCCCCGGCTGGATCGTGGCCGCGCTGCCCATGCGTGTCCTCCCGCGTCGCATGACCCCGGCGCCGGCACGCTGCGCCGACGCACGCGGAACGGTCAACGACGGAAGGCGCCGGCGCGCGCACGGCTGCGTGCGCGGGCCGAACTGCGCCGCGCGGTCAGTTCACCCGCGCGCCGGAGATCCGCACCAGCTCGGCGTGGCGGGCGATCTCCTCGCGCAGGTACTGCGCGAGGCGCTCCGGCGTGCCGCCGCCGTCGAGCGCCATGCCAGCCGCCTCGAGCCGCTGGCGCGCCTCGGGGTCGGACAGGATCTCGTTGGACAGCGCGTTGATGCGCTGCACGAGCGCCGGATCGGCGCCGCGCGGCAGCATCAGGCAGAACCAGGTGCCGAAGGCGAGACCCGGCATGCCGAGCTCCGCCGTCGTCGGCACGTCCGGCAGCTGCGGCACGCGCGTGTCGGACAGGACGGCGAGCGCGCGCACGCGCCCGGCGGTCACCAGCGGCTGCGCGCCGGTGATCAGGTTGAACATCGCCTGGATGCGGCCGGAGATGAGGTCCGTCGTCGCCTGCGCCGGCGCCGTGTAGGGCACATGCGTCAGCTGCGTCCCGGTGCGCGAGGCGAAGAGCTCCGCCGCGAGGTGCATGGAGGAGCCGTTGCCGGTGCTGCCATGATTGATCGCGCCGGGATTGGCGCGGGCATGCGCCGCGAAACCGGCGAGGTCGCGCGCCGGGAAGTCGTTGTTGACGATCAGGATGTTCGGCACGCTGCCGAGCAGGATCACCGGCGCGAAATCGCGCTGGGGGTCGAAGGGCATGTCGGCATACATGGCGGGGTTCGTCGCCATCGTGCCGGCCCAGGTCCAGAGGATGGTGTAGCCGTCCGGCGCGGAGCGCGCGGCCGCCAGCGCGCCGACATTGCCGGCCGCGCCGCCGCGGTTCTCGATGATCACCCGCTGGCCGACGCGCTTCTCCATCTCCTGCGCGAAAATGCGGGCCAGGGCATCGGCCGTGCCGGCGCCGCCCGGCGCGGGCACGATGATCCTGACCGGGCGCGAGGGCCATCCGGCCGCGCCGTCCTGCGCGAAGGCCGGGCCGGCCGCGGCGGCAGCCAGGGCGGAAAGCGCCATGCGACGGGATATCGTCATGTGCGGTCCTCCGTCTCCCTTCGCGCGAAGCTAGGCGATCCGCAGGCGCGATGCGAGGCTGCGCAATACGACGTGGGGGAGAGGCGCCATGACGGGCAGGGACGCAAGGCGATGCGGCTGAGCGTGCTGGGCGCGGGCGCCATCGGTCCCGCAGCGGCCGCGCTCGCGGCGTCGCGCGGGCACGAGGCGGTGCTGTGGTCGCCCTCCGGCCGCGGCACGATGGGCCTCGACGGCAGGATCGCGGCGGAGGGTGCGTTGTCGGGCGTCTTCCCGCTGCGCGTCGCTCAGGGGCTGGAGGAGGCGCTGGCCAGCGCCGATGCCGTGCTGCTCGCGGTGCCCGCCTATGCGTTTCCCGCGCTGCTGCCGCGGATCGCGCAGGCCATGCCGGCCGGGCTGCCGCTGCTGATCGCGCCCGCCGCGTCGCTCGCGCCGCTGGCCTTCGAGGCGCTGCGCGCAGGGCTCGGGCCGCGCGCGCCGGTGGGCGCGCTGGCGACGACGCCGCTCACCGCGCGCCGCCTCGCGCCGGATCGCGTGCGCATCCCCGCGATCCGCGCTGCCGTGGACGTGGCGGCGGTGCCCGCGGCCGCCACGCCGGAGATCGCGACACTCGCCACGGCGCTGTTCGGCCATGCCTGCCCGGCGGCGCCCGACGTGCTGCAGCCGGCGCTGGCGAACGCCAATCCGATCATCCATGCCGCCCTCGCGCTGACGAATGCCACGCGCATCGAGCGCGGCGAGGCGTGGCCGCAATACGAGCTGATGACCGAGGCCACCTGCCGCCTGATGTCCGCGCTGGAGGCGGAGCGCGCGGCGCTTGCCGCCGCCCTCGGCTACGTCGTGCCCACGCTGGCCGAGGCTCTGCACCGCGCGAGCGGCGTGCCGCAGGGCAGGCTCGCGGCGATGGGTGCGGCGATCGCCGCCTCGGGCCGCGCCGTCCTCGGCCCCGCGGAGATGGAGACGCGCTACGTCACCGAGGACGTGCCCTATGGGCTGAGCTTCTATCTCTGGCTGGCGGCGGGCCGCGGCGTGGCGATGCCGCGCACCGCGGCGACGGTCGCGGTGCTGGAGGTGCTCTGGGGCCGCGACCTGCGCGCCAATCCGCTGCTCGAAGCGCTCGACGCCGCCGGATTGCCGCGACTGCTGCGCGAGGGGATCGGGCGCTGAGCGACGCGCATTGCGTTCCGCCATGGCGCGCGGCACGCTCGCCGTTCCGGCTCGACAAGGACGCACCGAGATGACGACGGCCGCCCGCCCGACCCGCCGCCTGCTGCTCGCCGGCACGATCGCCACACCGATGCTGGCGCGCGCGCAGGCGCCCTGGGCGCCGGACCGCCCTGTTCGCCTCGTCGTGCCCTTCGCGCCTGGCGGTGCGCAGGATGTGCTCGGCCGTCTCTTCGCCCAGGCCGTCGGTCCCGCGGTCGGGCAGAACGTCGTCGTGGAGAACCGCGGCGGCGCGGGCGGCGTGCTCGGCGCGGAGACGGTCGCGCGGGCGGCGCCGGACGGCACGACACTGCTGCTGGCCACGGCCGGCCAGCTCACCATCGCCAAGGCGATCGGGCGTCGCCTCTCCTACGACCCGATCACGGACTTCGCGCCCGTGATGCACTTGACCGACAGCCCGGTGGCGCTGCTGGCCGCACCGGACCTGCCGCCGCGCGACCTCCCCTCGCTCCTGGAATACTGCCGCAACGCGCCGCAGCCGCTGCCCTATGGCAGCACCGGAACCGGCACCAACACCCACCTGATCATGGAGGACGTGAAGGCGCGCGAGCGGCTGAACCTGGAGCACGTGCCCTATCGCGGCGCGGTGCAGGCCTTCACCGACCTCATGGCCTCGCGCATCGCGCTGATGTTCGTCTCCGTCCCTTCGGTGCTCGGCTTCACCGGCGGGCAGCTGCGCGTGGTGGCGGTGACCTCGCGCGAGCGCTTCCCGGCGATGCCCGCCGTGCCCACGATGATCGAGGGCGGGATGCGCGACTTCGAGGCATCGATCTGGACCGGCCTCGCCGCACCGGCGGGCACGTCGCCGCAGGCCGTGGAGCGCTGGCGCGTCGAGTTCGGCCGCGCCCTCGAGAGCGAGATGGTGAAGCCCCGGCTCGGCGCGCTCGGCGCGATCGCCAATGGCGGCGGCCCGGCCGAGTTCGGCGCGCTTCTGCGCGACGACCTCGCGCGCTGGACCCGCGTCACGGCGCCCCTGGCGCTGAGCGTGGACTGAAACCGGGTCGCATGCCCCGTTGCCGCGCAGGGAGGGCGCTGACGGCCTCGGCGGAAGGCGTTGCGTCGCGGGCGTGACGCGCGGCGAATGCCATGATTCCAGCGGTGGGAATCCTGGCGCATCCGACAGGCGTTTTCCGGCTGCATGATTTGACCGTGACCCACCGCGGCGCGATGCTCGTTTCATGGCGATCACGGCAATCGACCTCGCGGCCGTCGCCGCCGGCATCGGCGGCTTTGTCGTGCAGGGTCAGGATGCGAACGATCAGCTCGGCTTCTCGGGCACCTCAGCCGGTGACCTGAACGGGGATGGTTTCGACGACCTGATCCTGGGCGCCCGGCTCGCCGACGCGGCAGGCAATGCGAAGACGAACGCCGGCGACAGCTATGTGCTGCTCGGCAGGTCCGAAGGCTTCGCCGAGCCGATCGATGCCGCGACGCTTGCCGCCGGCATCGGTGGCTTCGTGATCCATGGCCAGGACGCCGGGGACCTTTCCGGGCAGCCCGTGGCCGCGGCCGGCGACGTGAACAACGACGGGCTGGACGACGTGCTCATCGGCGCCGCCGAGGCGGACGGGCCCGACAACACGCGCTACCTCGCGGGCGACAGCTTCGTCGTGCTCGGCCGATCCAGCGGGCTTGGCCCTGCCATGGACCTCGCGGCGCTCGGGACGCTGGGCTTCGCGCTGAACGGCCCGGGCGCGGGCGATCTCTCCGGCAGCGCGGTGGCGGGCGCCGGCGACGTGAATGGCGATGGCATCGCGGACCTGGTGATCGGGGCGCCGGAAGGCGACGCCGACGGCGACGGCAAGGCGTCCGCAGGCGACACCTACATCGTGTTCGGCCGTGCCCAGGGCTTCTCCGGCCCGGTCGACCTTGCGGGCATCGCTTCCGGAACCAGCAGCGAGGGCATCTACATCCCCGGCGCCTTTGCATCGATCCGATCGGGCCAGGCTGCAGCGCTTGCCGGCGACCTCAATACCGACGGGCTGGACGACATCATCATCGGCGCGCCCGGCCTGTACGCGCTGTCGGGCAGCGGCGATGGTGCCGCCTATGTCGTCTATGGGACACAGGGTGGGCTGATCGACCTGGCCCGCGTCGCGATGGGCGATGGCGGCTTCGCCATCACGCAGGACAACTGGACGACGACCCGGTTCGGGTTCTCCGTGAGCGGGGCCGGCGACATCAACGCCGATGGCCATGCCGACCTGGTCATGGGGAATTACTGGGGCGGGCCGCCGGTGCATGTCGTGCTGGGGCGCGCCGAAGGCTTCGGCGCCGCGATCGAGCTGGATCAGACGGCTCCCACGGCCGGCAACTTCGCCCTGCTGGTGCAGGAAGCGAATGACCGGGCGGGCATGTCGGTCGCCTCCGCGGGCGATGTGAATGGCGACGGCTTCGATGACCTCGTCATCGGTGCGCCGGGCGGCGATGGCGCCGGCAACATGAGGCGCGATTCCGGCGAAGCCTATGTGGTGTTCGGGCGTGCCGACGCAGGCGGCGTCAACATCCGGCTGTCCGACATCGCCGCGGGCATCGGCGGCTTTGCGATCTACGGGCAGGATCCGGGCGACTCCGCCGGCCGTTCGGTTGCATCGGCGGGCGACATCAACGGCGATGGCTTCGATGAACTGGTCATCGGTGCACACGGGGCCGACGGGCCGGACAACACGAAGCCCGACGCCGGCAGCAGCTATGTGGTGTTCGGCCGGGACTTCACCGCCTCGGTCACGCAGCTTGGCACCGCCGCGGCCGAGGTGCTTTCCGGCACGGATGGCGATGACGTGATGGTCGGCGGACTCGGTGACGATACGCTGCTCGGCGGCCGCGGCAAGGATGTGCTGAAGGGTGGGGCCGGCGACGATCTCCTGCGCATCGCGGACCTCGCGGATCGGCGCGTCGAGGGCGATCGTGGCGACGACACGCTGGCGCTCGACGGCGCCGACCTCACGCTCGACCTGTCGCAGATCCCCGACACGCTGCTGACCGGAATCGAGGCGATCGACATCACCGGCAGCGGCGCCAACACGCTGCGCCTCACGCAGCGGGAGGTGCTGAACCTTTCCGATACGTCGAACACGCTGCGGGTCACCGCCAATCCGGACGATACGCTCGATCTGGCGGATGGTGGCTGGACCGATGGCGGGCTTCAGGGCGCGACGCGCAGCTTCACGCAGGGGAACGCGACCGTCGTGCTGGCGGTGGTGCCGTATGGGAACCCGCCCGCCGGCGTGCTGGTCGTCGGCGATGCCGATCCGAACGCCCTGGACGGCGGCGGCGGCGGCGACACGCTGCGCGGCGAGGGCGGCGACGATACGCTGAATGGCGGGACCGGCGCCGACCTGATGCAGGGCGGGCCCGGCAACGACGTGTACCGCGTCGGCGAACCGCAGGACATCCTCATCGAAGCGGGCGCGGATGGCCACGATCTGGTCCGTTCCGCGGTGGACTGGACGCTGGGCGACAATTTCGAGGATCTCCGGCTGATCGGCACGGCAGGCCGCATCGCGACGGGCAATGCACTGGACAACCGGTTGTTCGGGAATGCCGGCGCCAACCGGATGTTCGGCCTCGACGGCGATGACACGCTGGATGGCGGCGCCGGCAACGACACGATGCATGGCGGGGCGGGGAACGACCTCTATGTCGTCGACAGCATCGGCGACTATGTCGATGAGTTCGACGCCGGCGCGGGTGGGCATGACCTTGTCGTCGCGTCGGTCAGCTACACGCTGCATTTCTATCTCGAGGCGTTGCGCCTGGTCGGCACGGCGGACATCGACGGGGCGTGCTGGACCTCCGGCGTCCTCATCGGCAATGACGGGTCGAACCTGCTGACCGGCAGCAATGGCGACGACACGCTCTTCGGCGGCGCGGGTAACGACACGCTCTTCGGCCAGGGCGGCGCGAACAGGCTCATCGGCGGCGCCGGCGAGGACAGCTTCCGCATCGGCGCGCCGATGCAGGCGCGCGACACCATCGTCGGCTTCGTCTCGGGCGAGGATCGGCTTGCGCTTGACGCCATCGGCTTCGGCCTGCCGACCGGCAACCTGGATGGCCTGGTGACGCCGCTCGGCGTGGCGCGCTTCCAGCGAACCGCGGACGGACTCGCCACGGCTGAGGCAGGCGAGTGGCAATTCACCCAGGTCATCGCCACCGGAACCCTGTTCTTCGACGCCGACGGGTCGGGCGCGGGCGCGGGCGTCATCATCGCCAGGCTCGCTGGGGGAGCGGAACTCGCCGCCGGCGACATCTGGATCCTGTAGCCGGCCTGAAGCCAAATCGGGGATCGCGGAGCGGCCCGGCATGTCCCGGGCCAGCGCCCATCGAATCTTGTCCGCCGGTTGTGGCATTCACGACATCTTGTGACGTTCCGCCTGAGCGTTGAGCGATGCTCTTGCGCGGCTCGGCACGCGGCCATCGCGCGCCGACGCCGTGGGAGAGACGGCCATGGCGTCGCCCGATTGCCTCGCGGCCATCGTGCTGCTGCTGGACACCTCGGCCTCGGTGTCCGACCGGCTCTACGTCGCCCAGCGCGACGGCACCGCCTCGGCCTTCGAGACGAGCCAGGTGACGCGCGCCATCGAGGAACAGGGCGCCGTCGCGGCCATGGTGATGGAATTCGCCTTCGTCGCGCTGGTGCGGCTGGAATGGACGCTGCTGCGGGACCGGGCGGACGCCACACGGTTCGCCGCGCGGTTCCGCGCGCTGCAACGGTCCGACCGCACCGGCAACACGGCGGTCGGCCATGCCGTTGCGAGCGCCATGCGGGAACTCTCCTTCGCGCCCTGCGCGCCACAGGCCCGGCTGATCGACATCTCCACGGACGGGATCGAGACGACGCCACGGCTGCCGGCGGCGAAGGCGCGCGAGGCGGCGCTCGCCGAGGACGTGACGATCAACGCGATCCTGTTCCCGCCGCCCCGGGGCGACATGACGGAGGCCGAGGCGGCGGCGGGCCTGGCGGAGGCGGAGGCCTGGCTGCGCAGCCATGTCGCGACCGGCTTCGTGCGGGTCGCGACCGAGGAGGAAGGCTTCGCCCTCGCCTTCCAGCGCAAGGCGGTGACGGAACTCACCGCCATCCGGCGGCGCGAGGCGCGCGGCGTTGACGCCGGGCAGGCCTACGCCACGTCGCCGCGCTTGCCGCGCCTCGGGTCGTTCGCGCCGGGAAGGCTGTCGCCGAGGCCGGTGGTGTCCACGCCGCCGCGATAGGAGGCTGGCATCGGGCCGCCCACGGTGCCGCTGCTGACATTGCCCGCGCCGCCGGCCCAGCCCTCGCGGCGCCAGTCCTCGGTGCGGCGATGCATGTCCACCGGGCCGTGGCCGTCGAGGATGCGCTCGGCCTCGTCGGCGCGGCGCTCCGGCGCGCGCACCACGACCAGGTGGCCGCCGCGGCGCAAGCCCTCGGAATAGGTGCCGGCCTCCTCCTCCCCGAAGCCGGCGGAAACCAGGCCGCCGAGCAGACCGCCCGCCGCGGCGCCGGCGCCGGCGCCGGTGAGCGTCGCGACCAGCCAGCCCGCCGCCACGACCGGGCCGACGCCCGGAATGGCCAGCGCGCCGAGGCCCGCCAGCAGGCCGGCGCCGCCACCAAGCAGCGTGCCGAAGGTGGCGCCGGTTGCGGCACCGGGGGCGGCACCGGTGTCGCCGCGGTTCGCCTCGACCACCCGGTCGCGCTCCGGGCCCATGTAGCTGATGTCGCCCTGCGCGAAGCCCGCCGCTTCCAGCGCGGCCACCGCCGCATGGGCGCTTGCAGAGGTGTCGTAGAGTCGCGCGATGCTGCGTATCGCCATGTCGGATCCTTCCGTTCGGTTGCGCCGGCAGGCTCAGGGCGTGGGCGCGATCCGGCCGCGGAAATCCATCGCCACGCCGGTCGGCTGGCCGTCACGGACGGCGCGGCCACGCCAGATGCCCTGCTCGTCGAGGCGCAGTTGCTGGACATCGCCGAATCCGGCTTCGCCGATGCGCTCGCGGGCCTGCTCCGCGGTGAAGGAGTTGGCGCCCGGCTCCAGCCCGGAGGAGGTTGCACCACCACCTTCGACGGCACGGCCCGGCGTGGCAGCGCCGGCCGCCGGGGCGCGCTGGCTGCCCTGTGTCGTGCCGGTGGTCTGGGCCGGCTGCGTGCCTTGCGCGGTGCCGGTCGCCTGGGTGGGCTGCGTGCCCTGCGTCGTGCCGCTGGTCTGGGCGGGCTGGGTGCCCTGCGTCGCTCCGGCCGGGTTCATGCCCGGTGCCTGTCCGGCCACGCTGCCAGGCGGCATCGGCGAGGGGTTCACCTGCTGCGCCCGCGTGCCGGACTGATGATCGGGAGCACCGGCGGCGGTGCCGGGGTTCATCCCCGGGGCGTTGCCGGCGACGCTGCCGGGCGCCATCGGGGTGGGATTCACGCGCTCCGCGCGCACGCCAGGGACGTTGTTGGCGGGGCCGGCGGCGCCCGGCCCGGGGTTCATGGCCGGCGCGTTCCCGGCGCGACTGCCGGGCGGCATCGGGGTTGGATTGACGTCCTGGGCACGCGGCTGCGCCTGCGCCGCGCCCTGCACGAGAAGCGCCGCGGCCGCCGCCGCGCCGATCAAGCCAACCGCCCTGCGCATCATCCGCTCTCCGTTGCCGTCGCCGCGCCGGCGCATGCGCCCGGCGTGACGTCTCAACGGTTGCGGCCGGCGGCTGTTCGTCGCGCCGCCGGCACGAGGCCACACAGCAGCGCGAGCGCAACGGCCGGCGCCCTCATGGGCAGCCCGGTCATGGCGCCGGCCCGAAGCGCCGGCTGGGCGGCAAAAGACCGGGCTAGTGGACCCTGTGGCCCCGCAGCCGCTCCATCTCCTCCTTCAGTCGCAGCTTTTCCCGCTTCATCCGGCTCAGCTGGTCGGCATCGGGCCGGGGGCGGTTGTCCTCCTCGGCGATGCGCATCTCCAGCGCGGCGTGACGCTCCTCGAGGGCGCGAAGGCGGGCGAGCTCAGCCATGGGCAAGTCTTCCCTGTCCGTTGTCCGCAGGGGCCCGCGGCGGACCGGGGGATCCGGCGGCCCGCCTGGCGGCACCCCCGGCACGCGCATCGCGTGCTCCCCGCGATCCGTCACTTCTGCCCCCACGCCCCGCATGTTATTCCCCCTGGCGGCGGGGTCCAGGGTTTCTTCGGCCCGCCCCCGGTCCGTCCGGCCCCTTTCGGGGCGGCGGGCGCCGGGTGCCGCAACGAAAGATCGGATCCGGGGGCGCATGCTGGCCGACCGCGACAGCCTCCTGCGTCGTCTGCACGAATTGCGCAGCGAGCATCGTGACCTGGATACGGTGATCACCCGGCTGGGCGAGACGGGGGCGGATGCGCTGCAGCTGCAGCGGCTGAAGAAGCGCAAGCTGAAGCTGAAGGACGAGATCGCCTGGCTCGAGAGCCGGCTGATCCCCGACGTGATCGCGTAGATGCCGAGCGTGGAAGATCGATGATGCCCGAG
Source organism: Falsiroseomonas bella (assembly GCF_003173615.1). Lineage (GTDB taxonomy): Bacteria > Pseudomonadota > Alphaproteobacteria > Acetobacterales > Acetobacteraceae > Falsiroseomonas > Falsiroseomonas bella. Next base: position 430,112 of record NZ_QGNA01000005.1, read on the forward strand.
ACCGCGCCGCTGGTCGGCCTGATCATGGGCTCGACCTCCGACTGGGAGACGATGCGCCACGCGGCGGAGACGCTGGAGCGCCTCGGCGTGCCGTTCGAATCCCGCGTCGTCTCCGCGCACCGCACGCCGCGGCGGCTCTACGACTATGCCGGCGGTGCTGCAGGGCGGGGGCTGAAAGTGATCATCGCGGGCGCCGGCGGCGCGGCGCATCTGCCGGGCATGGCGGCCTCCCTCACCGAGCTGCCGGTGCTGGGCGTGCCGGTGGAGAGCCACGCGCTGAAGGGGCAGGACAGCCTGCTCTCCATCGTGCAGATGCCGGCGGGCATCCCGGTGGGGACGCTGGCGATCGGGCGGGCCGGGGCGGTGAACGCCGCGCTGCTGGCGGCGGCGATTCTGGCCCTGGCCGACCCGGCGCTGGCGCGGCGGCTCGTTGCCTGGCGGCAGGCGCAGACCGAGGCGGTGCCGGAGGCGCCGGCATGAGCGCCGGGCCGCTGCCGCCGGGCTCCACCATCGGCATCCTGGGCGGCGGGCAGCTCGGGCGGATGTCGGCGCTGGCCGCGGCACGGCTCGGCTATCGCTGCCATGTCTATGCGCCGGAGGCCGACAGCCCGGCGATGCAGGTGGCCGCCGCGCGCAGCGTCGCACCCTATGAGGATGCGGCCGCGCTTGCCGCCTTCGCCGCTTCGGTGGACGTGGTGACCTTCGAGTTCGAGAACGTGCCGGCCGCCACGCTCGACATCCTGGCGCCGCTGGTGCCGTGCCGGCCGGGGGTCGAGTCGCTGCGGATCGGCCAGGACCGGGTGCTGGAGAAGCGCTTCTGCGAATCGGCGGGCCTCGCCGTCGCGCCCTGGCGGGAGGTGCGGACGCGCGCCGAGCTGGACGCGGCGGTGGCGGCGATCGGGCTGCCGGCGGTGCTGAAGACCACGCGACTCGGCTATGACGGTCGCGGCCAGGCGGTGCTGCGCCGGCCGGAGGACCTCGACCCCGCCTGGGAGAGGCTGGCGCCGCGGCCGCTGGTGCTGGAAGGGTTCGTGGCGTTCGAGCGGGAGATCTCGGCCATCGCGGCCCGCGGCGCGGATGGCACGGTGGTGACCTTCGACGCCACCGAGAACCGCCACGCGCACCACATCCTCGACATCTCGATCGCCCCGGCGCCGGTGCCGGAGGCGGTGGCGGCGGCGGCGCGGGGGCATGTGGCGCGGCTGGCCGAAGCGCTCGGGCTGGTGGGGCTGCTGGCGCTGGAGATGTTCCTGCTGCCCGATGGCCGCCTGCTGGCCAACGAGATGGCGCCGCGGCCGCACAATTCCGGCCACTGGACGATAGATGCCTGCCTGTGCGGGCAGTTCGAGATGCATGTGCGCGCGGTGGCCGGACTGCCCCTGCCCGATCCGGATAGACATCACGAAGCGGTGATGAAGAACCTGGTCGGGCCCGAGTCCTTCGGTCGCTGGCATGACCTCGCGGCCATGCCCGGCGTCGCGCTGCATCTCTACGGCAAGGCCGAGGCGCGGCCGGGCCGCAAGCTTGGCCATGCGACGCGCCTGCTGCCGGGGGGAACCGTTGCGGCGGCGTCCGATCCGGGGCTGCTCGCCCCGGGGTGACGTGGCGGCAATGTCGCGCTGTGGCGTAACAGCCACAGTCCGGCAATTCCGTTCCACTCGCGCTGTCAGTGCTCCGTTTCCGGTGATAGGTTGCTGCGCATGCACCGCCAGGGGAATGAGCCGCCTGGCGCCGCTTCCATCGGGCAGATGCCCGCGGGGAAGCCGGCGGGGCGGCGGACATCGCGGCGGTGCAACGGATTGGTTCGAGGAGAATTCCACATGAGCCTGAAGAAGGCCCTTCTCGCCGCGACGGTGCTGGCCCTGCCGGTCGCCGCGCAGGCGCAGCCCGTCAGCGGCCTCTACATCGCCGGCGGCCTTGGTGCGAACTGGCTGCAGGACAGCACCCTCACCTCGCAGGGCGCGATCCGCTCGGTGCTCGGCGCGTCCGGCATCGGCCAGACCGGCGACGCCAGCTTCAACACGGGCTGGGTCGGCGTCCTGAGCCTCGGCTACGGCTTCGGCAACGGCGTCCGCGCCGAGATCGAGGGCAACTACCGCGACAACGAGATCGACGGCATCTCGGGCTTCTCGGGCATCGCGGCGCCGCGCAGCCAGGGCGGCAGCGTGCAGTCCTACGGCGTGATGGCGAACGTCCTGTATGACTTCAACATGGGCCCCGGCGCCTTCGTCGTTCCCTACATCGGCGCCGGTATCGGCTACGCGATCCAGAACTGGGACAGCGTCAACATCCGCAACTCGGTGACCGGCTCGCAGATCAACCTCGACGGCGACAACGGCAACTTCGCCTACCAGGCGATCGTCGGCGCGGCCTTCCCGATCGCTTCGGTGCCGGGCCTCGCGATCACCGCCGAGGGCCGCTACTTCGCGACCCTGTCGGACGACGTGGATGCGACGATCCGCACCGCGAACGGCCAGGCCACGCAGCGCGGCGCCTTCGAGGCTGACAACGCCAACTGGAGCCTGCTGATCGGCGTCCGCTACGCCTTCAACGCGGCCCCGCCGCCGCCGCCGGTCGTTGCCCCGGCTGCCGCCCCGGCTCCGGCCCGCACCTTCCTGGTCTTCTTCGACTGGGATCGCGCGAACCTGACCGAGCGCGCCCGCCAGATCATCGCCGAGGCGGCGCAGAACGCGCAGCGCGTCGGCACGACGCGGATCGAGGTGGCCGGCCACGCCGACCGCTCCGGCACGCCGCAGTACAACATGGGCCTCTCGCAGCGTCGCGCCGATGCGGTGGCCGCCGAGCTCGAGCGCCGTGGCGTTCCGCGCTCCGCGATGGTCATCCAGGCCTTCGGCGAAACCCGCCCGCTGGTCCCGACCGCGGACGGCGTGCGCGAGCCGCAGAACCGCCGCGTGGAGATCGTCCTCCGCTGACGGCAGGCCTCAGGGCCGGAAGTCGGGAAGGGGCGCCGCAAGGCGCCCCTTTTCGTTTGATCACAGCGGCTCGATACGCGGCGCGAACAGGCCTCCGTGCTTGTGAAAGCAGACGCCTTATTCTACTCGTTTCAGTAATCGGCGCTTGCGACGAGGCATCGGCCGATTCGCTTTTCTGAAGCCCACGGAGGGGAGATTCCGCATGTCCTGGAAGAAGGCGGCTCTCGCCGCCACCGCGCTGATGCTGCCCGTCGCCGCCCAGGCGCAGACCGCGCCTTTCGGTCTCAACCTCGCAGGCTTCTATGTGGGCGCCGCGGCGGGCGTGAATCTCCGGACCGATTCCGACATCACCCTCTCCGGCGGCGCGGTGACCGGACCCTTCGGCGTGGGCATCGGCAACCAGAACGGCTCGGCGAGCTGGGATCCGGGCTACGCCCTGATCCTCAACATGGGCTACGGCTTCGGCAACGGCCTGCGGCTCGAGGGCGAGTTCAGCTTCCGGTCCGACAACGTCGACAGCGTCGGCGGGCTCGGCCGCCAGCAGTATTGGCGCTCCGCCGGCATGGCGAGCACCTACGCCTTCATGGCGAACGCCTACTACGATTTCCGCGTGGACTGGCCGGTCATCCCCTATGTCGGCGCTGGCATCGGCTATGCCATCACCTCCTATGACCAGCTGACGACCACCACGAACGGCTCGCCCGCGCCCTTCCCGAACCAGACGAACATCGCCGGCGATGACGGGCAGTTCGCCTACCAGTTCATCGTCGGTGCGAGCATGCCGATCGGCTCCGTGCCCGGCCTCGCGCTGACCGCCGAGTATCGCTACTTCGCGACCCTCGACAACGAGCTCAACGCAACGCGCTACCAGCCGGCCGGGTTCTCGCGCGGCTCGGCGGAGGTCGAGAACGCCAGCAACACCTTCCTGCTCGGCGTCCGCTACACCTTCGGCGTGACCCCGCCGCCGCCGCCGGTGGTGCCGGCCGCCGCGCCGGCCCCGGCGCGCACCTTCCTGGTCTTCTTCGACTTCGACCGCGCCAACCTGACCGAGCGCGCGCGGCAGATCATCGCCGAGGCGGCGAACAGCTCGCGGTCGGCCGGGGTGACCCGGATCGAGGTGTCGGGCCACACCGACACGGTCGGCTCCGCCAGCTACAACCAGGGCCTGTCGGTGCGCCGCGCCAATGCCGTGGCCGCCGAGCTGGAGCGGCTGGGCGTGCCGCGCTCCTCCATGGTCATCCAGGGCTTCGGCTTCACCCGCCTGCTGGTCCCGACCGGGCCGGGCGTGCGGGAGCCGCAGAACCGGCGCGTCGAGATCGTGCTGCGCTGACGCGCGGCGCGAATCGCGAATCCGACCGAGGGGGCGCCGAAAGGCGCCCCCTTTTGCATGTCCGCATGCTCCGCGGCCCCGCGCTTCGCGCTTGACGCCGGGAGGGAGGCGAGACCAGACGGGCGCGGACCGGCACCGCGCCTTCATCTGTGCCGGACTCCTGAGCCGACGCCGCAACCGTTGCCTAAACAGTCGGCACTCGCCTCATCGGCGGACAAATTCGCACGCACTCACCTGTTGATTGCCCTGTCCACGGGCGGTACATGCAATGTCCGAGGAGTTAAGCGCCAGGCGGCCATGACGGTCGGTCCTTCGGGACCCTGGAAAGGCGCTTGCATGATCCTCCCCTCCCCGGTCGCTTCCCGCCTCCGCCGCCGTTCGCTCCTCGGCGCCGCGCTTGCGGCCCCGCTGCTGCTCACCACCCGCGCGCGGGCCAGCGAGCAGGAGCCGGTGGATGTCGAACTCGTCCTCGCCGTGGATGTGAGCCGCTCGGTGGACCAGGAGGAGCAGGAGCTGCAATTCGCCGGCTATGCCGCCGCCTTCCGCGACCCGAAGCTGATCGAGGGCATCGCGGGCGGTCCGCTCGGCCAGATCGGCGTGACGATGTTCACCTGGTCGGACTGGCACATCCAGGAGATGGTCGTGCCCTGGACGAAGATCGACGGCGCCGCGGCCGGGGAGCGCGTGGCCGCGACGATCGATGCGGCGCCGCGGCGCGCCTGGCTCTACACCTCGATCTCCGGCGCGATGGACTACGCCGCCAGGCTGTTCGGCCAGCGCTACGAGGGCACGCGCAAGGTCGTGGACATCTCCGGCGACGGCGTGAACAACTCCGGCCGGCCGCTGGCCGATGCGCGGGCGGATGCGCTGGAGAAGGGAATCGTGCTGAACGGGCTGGCGGTGCTGGACCGCACGCCGCAGCCCTGGTCGGCCGGCCTGCCGCCGCTCGACGACTACTACAGGACGGAAGTGATCGGCGGGCCGGGCGCTTTCCTGATGGTCGCCGAAGGCTTCGACGCCTTCGAGACGGCGGTGAAGCGCAAGATCATCCGCGAGATCGCCGCCGCCCCGCCGCCCGGGCCGCTGGTGGAACGCGCATTCGCCTGAGGCGCCCGGCAAGTCCCGGCTGCGCGCCGCGGGTATGGGCCGACCGTTCGGAGCGGGTGCATCGCAGGGTCGCGCTCCGGGGCCGACCAGCCTGGCGCGGCCTGTGCCTGGGCGGCGGAACGCGAAGCCGTTCCGCCCGGTTGACCGATTCTTTAACGTTCCGCCCGCACGCAATTCCGGCAGGATCGCTCCCGCATGGCGACCATCACCGGCACCGAGGGTGCCGACACCATCACTTCGGCCACGAACAGCGCCGACGGCCCGACCGCCACGGGCAGCAACGATCGGATAAACGGGCTTTCGGGCGATGATCGGCTCGCCGGCGGCGGCGGCGCGGACACGCTCGTCGGCGGCAAGGGCCGCGACACGCTGCTGGGCGAGGACGGCAACGACCGCGTCGCGATCGCCGGCGAGTCCCTCATCGAGATCGACGACATCGACGGCGGCCCCGGGCGCGACACGCTGGACCTCAGCGCCTGGGGCACCCTGCACTTCCTCCGCGTGGATCTCGTCGCCAACCAGGTCCAAGGCGGCCTCGAAGCGAACCTGCTGGTCGTCGTGGCCTTCCTTGCCGCGGGCACCATCGAGAGCGCGATCGGAAGCGGCTTCGACGACGTGATGGTCGGCGACAACGATGCCAACGTGTTCGACGGCCGGGCCGGCGCCGACACGCTGCAGGGCGGCGCCGCCGCGGACACGCTCTACGGCGATTCCGGGAACGATCTGCTCGAGGGCGGCACCGGGAATGACAGCCTCCTCGGCCAGTCCGACGCCGACACGCTCGACGGTGGCGCGGGGGTGGACTGGGCCGCCTATGCCGGGCTTGCTCTGGCGCTGGGCGTGACGCTGGCGGCCGACGGAACCTCGGTCACCTCGGGTGCGGCCGAAGGCGACGTGCTGATCGGCATCGAGCATGTCCAGGGCGGCGGCGGGGCGGATACGCTGGTCGCCGAGGATCCCGGCGCCAACCTGCTCCTGGGCGAGGTCGGCAACGACGTGCTGGGGGGCGGCGCCGGCGACACGCTGATCGGCGGCGGCGACTCCGACACCTACATCCTGCTCGACCCGGGCGTGACGATCGTGGAGTCGGCCCAGGCCCGCGTGCGCGACCGCGTCGAGAGTCCCTTCGACTTCACGCTCCCGACCGAGGTCGAGGACCTGCTGCTGACCGGCACGGCCTATTTCGGGCGCGGCAACACCGCGGACAACGGCATCACGGGCAATGGCCGGGCCAACCTGCTGGTCGGCGGGGACGGCAACGACACGCTGGATGGCGGTGCGGGGGCCGATGTCATGTTGGGCGGCGCGGGCTTCGACCTGTTCCGGGTGGACCACGCGCGCGACGTGGTGCTGGACGAGCCGGATGCGCCCGGCCATGTGGTCGCCACGCTCAACTGGGTGCTCGGCGCGGATCTCGGCCCGCTGATGCTGTCCGGCCTGCTGGCGCGCGCGGGCACCGGCAATGCGCGCGACAACCTGCTGGTGGGCAGCGAGGCCGCCAACCGCATCTTCGGCCAGGGCGGCGCCGACACGGTGCAGGGCGGCGAGGGCAACGACCTGCTGCGCGGCGGCACCGGCAACGACCGCGTCGAGGGCGGGATCGGGCGCGACACGCTGCATGGCGATGCCGGCGCCGACACGCTCGTCGCGGGCAGCGACAACGCGGCGCTGAATGGCGGGGCGGACGACGACGTGCTGATCGGCGGGGCGGGCGCGGACCTGCTGAACGGCGGCGGCGGCGCGGATGCCTTCCACCTTGCGGTGGACACGCTCGCCGTCGATCGCGTCGGGGATTTCAGCGCCGCGGCGGGCGACCGGCTGGTGGTGTTTGGCACCGGGCTCGCGGCCGGCGCGCTCGATCCGCTGGCCTTCGCGGCCAATACCTCCGGCCTCGCCACCACGGCAGAACAGCGGCTGATCCACGAGACCGACCAGGGTCGGCTGTGGTTCGACGCCGATGGCAGCGCCGCGGTCGAAACCCGCATCCTGGTCGCGACCTTCACCGGCAACCCTCACCGCCGCGGACATCCTGGTCGGCTGACGCGGCCGCCACCGGCAAGGTGCAGGGGGCGGGCGGCTTGGCGTGCCGCCGCGCGGGCGGTTAACCTCGCCCCCGCAACGACCGGAGATGCGAGGGCGGCGGGGTGGCCTGGGCGATGACACCTACATCGTCGAGAGCACGGAAACCCGCGTGCTGTCCGATGCCGGCGGCTTCGACGTCGTCACGGCCAGCGTGTCCTTCCGCATGGCCCCCGGGCTCGAGACGCTCAGCATCGCCGGTAACACCGGCGTGACCGCCACCGGCAATGCCGGCGACAATTGGATCAGCGGCAACAACGGCAACGACCGCCTGCTCGGCCGCGCCGGCGCGGACAATCTGAACGGCCAGGACGGCGACGACCTGCTCTTCGGCGAGGATGGCGCCGACACGCTGCTCGGCGGCACCGGCACGGACCGCCTGCTCGGCGGCGCCGGGAACGACCAGCTCGACGGCGGCAGCGGCGCCGATCTGCTGGCCGGCGGCGACGGTGCGGACCAGTTCCGCATCGAACTGGGCAGCCCGCCCGACGCCGCCGACCGCATCACCGATTTCGACCGGCTGGAAGGCGACCGCATCCTGCTGCTCGGCACCGGGCTGCCCGGCGGCGCGCTCGATCCCGCCGCCTTCCGCGCGCATGCCTCCGGCCTCGCCAACGCCGCGGGCCAGCGCGTGCTCCACGAGACCGACAGCGGGCGCCTGTGGTTCGACCCCGATGGCAACGGGGCGGCGCCGCGGCAACACGTGGCGGTTCTGACCGACACGCCGGCGCTCACGGCTGCGGAGATCTGGATGGCGTGACGGACGGCCGCGCGGCCCCGCTTGGCGCTTGCGGTCTCAACCATGGCGCGAGACATTCACCGCCTGGGAATGCGTGATCGGGGCGAGCGATGGCGAACATCAAGGGCACGGCAGGCAACGACACCCTCTCCGATGGTGTCACCGCGATCGGCCAGCCTTTCGCCTCGGACGAGGCCGATCTCATCGAAGGGCTGGACGGCAATGACAGCCTGGTCGGCGCCGGCGGTGGCGACACGCTGGAGGGCGAGGCCGGCGCGGACACGCTGATCGGCGGCACCGGCAACGACCTGCTGCGCGGCGGCGCCGACAACGACACGCTGAGCGGCAACGAGGATGCCGACACGCTGGTCGGCGGCCCAGGCGCGGACCTGCTGCATGGCGGGGCGGGGCGCGACCTGGTCAGCTATGCCGGCGCCGCCGCGGGCGTTCGCGTGCATCTCGCCCTGCCGAGCTTCAACACGGGCGACGCAGCGGGCGACGGCTTCTTCGATGTCGAGAACCTGCTCGGCTCGTCGCATGCCGACACGCTGATCGGCGATCCGAACGACAACGTGGTCGACGGGGCGGAGGGCCATGACAGCCTCTCCGAGCAGGGTGGCGCCAACACGCTGATCGGCGGGACGGGCAATGACAGCCTCACCGACGCTTTCGGCAACAGCCTGCTGCTGGGCGGCGACGGCAATGACAGCCTGGTCGGCACGCTCGGGGCGGACACGCTGGATGGCGGGGTGGGCGCCGACACGCTGGACGGCGGCGGCGACGTGGACTGGGCCAGCTATGGCGCCGCGACGCTCAGCGGCGTCTCCGCCTTCCTCGGCGACGCGGCCGCCAACCAGGGCGATGCGAAGGGCGATGTCTACCTCGCCATCGAGAATCTCAGCGGCAGCATCCGCGCCGACGCGCTCGGCGGGAACGCGCAGGCGAATGTGCTGCTCGGGCTCGGCGGGAACGACACACTGACGGGTGGCGGCGACAACGACACGCTGGATGGCGGCGACGGCGAGGATGCGCTCGACGGCGAAGAGGGCGCGGACAGCCTGGCCGGCGGCACGGAGCGCGACCGCCTGAAGGGCGGCGACGGCAACGACACGCTGGAGGGCGGCGAGGGCAACGACACGCTGGACGGCGGGAACGACGCCGACAGCCTGGTCGGCGGCGAAGGCGCCGATGCGTTGAACGGCGATGCCGGGAACGACGTGGCCTTCGGCGATGCGGGCAACGACTCCGCATCCGGCGGCGGCGGCAACGATGTCATGCTCGGCGGCAGCGGCGACGACTCGCTCGACGGCAATGACGGCGACGACTACCTCTCTGGCGAGGACGACGACGACAGGCTGCGCGGCGGCGTCGGGCGGGATGTGCTGGTCGGCGGCACGGGCAACGACACGCTGGAGGGCGGGGACGATCCCGATACGCTCGAGGGCGGGATCGGCAATGACAACCTCAATGGCGGGCTGAACGCGGATTCGCTGATCGGCGGGCCCGGCGACGACACGCTGTTCGGGCAGCGGGATGTCAACTGGCTGGATGGCGGCGAGGGGGACGACCGGCTGCTCGCCTTCGGCGTCGATGATTTCGGCGACGCGACCTTCGAATATTTCGATGGCGGCAGCGGGCGCGACACGCTCTCGCTCGTCGCTTCGGCGCAGACCTTCTACGACGCCGGCGGGCCGCTGCAGACGACCTTCCGGCGCGCCGCCGATCTCGGCACGCTGACCGTGATCTTCTGGGGCAGCGACGCGTCCGGCCAGTTCACGTCGAACTTCTCGTTCGGCGTGATCAAGGCGGAGGGCGGTCTCTCCACGATCGAGAACCTGGAGGGCAGCGCGATCGCGGACGCGCTGACCGGCGACGGGCAGGACAACCATCTGCGCGGCCTGGCCGGCGACGACACGCTGATGGGCGGCGCCGGCGCGGACACGCTCGATGGCGGCAACGACAGCGACCTCGCCAGCTACGCGAACGCCGCCGCGGCCATCCTGCTGTCGCTCGGCACGCCCGCGCTGAACACCGGCGATGCGGCGGGCGACGTGCTGACCGGCATCGAGACCGTGCTCGGCAGCGCGCATGACGACACGCTGCTCGGCGCGGCGGCGCGGGACTGGCTCGAAGGCGGCGGCGGCAACGATTCGATCGCGGGCGGCGCTGAGGCGGACGTGCTGCTTGGCGGCGACGGCGCGGACACCATCCGCGGCGGCTTCGACGGCGACAGCCTCGACGGCGACGAAGGCGACGACCTGATCCTGCTGGACGGCGCGCTGGAACTCAGCAGGGCCTCCTTCAGCAACATCGCGCGCTTCGCGGGCAACGACACGCTCTCCCTCGCGGAGGCACCGCTCGAGATCTTCACCGGCGCCCGGATGCTGCCGATCCTCCTGTGGGAGGTGAACTTCGACACGGGGCTCTACAGCCTCCTGTTCTCCGACGCCTTCGTCGATCTCGGCAGCTTCCAGTACGACGAGGAGGACGGCGCGGCGCCCTTCGCGATGGTGATCGGCAGCGCGATCGCCGATCGCCTGGTGGGCAGCGTTGCGGGCGACCACCTGCGCGGCGCGCAGGGCGACGACACGCTGCGCGGCCGGGACGGCGCCGACACGCTGGAAGGCGGCGCCGGCGCCGACACGCTGGAGGGCGGCGACGGCCTGGACATGGCGAGCCATGCCGGCGCGGAGACCGGTCTCGTCGCCGATCTCGCCAATCCCACGCTGAACACGGGCGATGCGGCGGGCGATTCCTATGACGGCATCGAGGGGCTGATCGGCTCAGCCTTCGCCGACACGCTGCGCGGCGATGTGGGCGCCAACCGCCTGCTCGGCGGCGAGGGCGAGGACAGCCTGGAAGGCGCCGCGGGCGACACGCTGGATGGCGGCGAGGGCAGCGACACCTATCGCCTGCTGAGCGCCGGCGCGCTGATCCAGGACAGCGGCGCCGAGGGACGCGACCTGCTGCTGACCGGCATCGCGCTCACAGAGCTGCCGGAGGGCGTGGAGGACCTGATGCTGCTCGGCGCGCTGCGCCACGGCATCGGAAACGCGCTCGGCAATGTCATCACCGGAAACGGCGCGTCGAACATCCTGGACGGGGGCGAGGGCGACGACACGCTGGACGGCGCGGGCGGCGCCGACGTGCTGATCGGCGGCGCCGGCTTCGACCTGTTCTTCGTGGACAATGCGCGCGACGTGGTGGTGGACGAGACGGACGCGCCCGGCCATGTCGTCGCGACGCTGAACTGGGTGCTGGGTGCCGATCTCGCGATGCTCACGCTGGCCGGCGCGACGGCGCGCGCCGGCACCGGCAATGCGCGTGACAACGAGTTGGTCGGCAGCGTGGCGGACAACCGGATGTTCGGCCAGGGCGGCCGGGACACGGTGGAGGGCGGCGCGGGGAACGACGTGCTGCGCGGCGGCACCGGCAACGACTCCCTCGAGGGCCAGGTCGGGCGCGACACGCTCCACGGCGATGCCGGCAACGACACGCTTCTGGCCGGCACCGACAATGCGGCGCTGAACGGGGGTGGCGGCAATGACGTGCTGGTGGCCGGCGCGGGCGCGGACCTGCTGAGCGGCGGCGGCGGCGGCGACGAATTCCACCTGGCGGTGGACACGGCGACCGTGGACCGCGTGGTGGATTTCAGCGGCGCGGCGGGCGACCGGCTGGTGATCTACGGCACCGGGCTGTCGGGGGGCGTGATCGACCCGCTGGCCTTCGCGGCCAACACCTCCGGCCTTGCGACGACGGCGGATCATCGCCTCGTCTACGAGACCGACCAGGGACGGCTGTGGTTCGACGCGGATGGCAGCGATGCCGCCGAAAGCCGCATCCTTGTCGCGACCTTCACCGGCAACCCGGTCGTGACCGCGGCGGAGATCCTGATCGCCTGAGCGGGACCGGCGCGTCGCCCCGGCCGCGCACATCCCGGCCGTGCGGCGGCGGCTGCGCCGCCGACCGCCGCCGGCCCGGAGCGGAGGTTCCGCACCGGCAAGTTGCAGAGTCGCGCATGTGTTTTCCGTCATACGGCCGTTTGGGCAGATGACGTTCCGTTTCGCCGGGCCTAGCCTTTCCGCAGCATCGTAACGGTTCGGCGCACCATGGCCATCATCGCAGGCACCATCAACGACGATGTCATCACCACCGTGCCCGGGGCGACCAGCCCGGGCGTGAGCGGCACGCCCGGCACGGGCGCCGACAGCATCCATGGCGATTTCGGGAATGACAGCATCGATGGCGGCGATGGCGACGACACGCTGCTGGGCTCCGCGGGCGCCGACACGCTGGTGGGCGGCCTCGGCGCGGACAGCCTGCATGGCGGCAGCGGCAACGACCTGCTGGTCTACACCACCGGCAACGACACGCTGAACGGCGACTTCGACAACGACAGCTTCGACCTCAACGGCACCGGCAACATCGCGGGCGCGCTGTTCATCGGCGGCGCCGGCTACGACCGGGTGGACCTGATCCAGGGCGCGCTGCAGCTGGGGGCCACGCTGCCCTTCAGCGGGATCGAAGGCCTCGACAGCTACCTGACCGAGTTCCGCGGCACGGCCGGCAACGACAACTACGACTTCCGCCCCTTCGAGATGTATTCGCCGGGCTTCACCATCCCGGGCGGCGGGCCGATGCCGGTGGAGATCGCCGTGCTGAACGGCGGCAGCGGCAACGACACCGTCTTCGCGCCCAACACCAACCTCTCCATCCTGTTCCAGGTGCCGGGCGCGCAGCCCTTCAACCGCATCAACGGCGAGGGCGGCAACGATTCGCTGGTCGGCGGCGACACCTACGACCGTCTCGATGGCGGGCTCGATGCCGACACGCTGCTCGGCGGCGGCGCGGCCGATACGCTGCTCGGCGGCGGCGGAAACGACCACCTCGATGGCGGCAGCGGCAACGACGCGCTGAACGGCGGCGGCGGGCTCGACACGCTCCTTGGCGGCGCCGGCAACGACGGCCTGGACCTGAACAGCGTGGCGAGCCTCGTCGGCATGGTGATCGACGGCGGCGCCGACTTCGACAGCGTGGACCTGATCCAGGGCGCGCTGCAGCTCGACACCACGCTGCCCTTCGCGAATGTCGAGCTGCTCGACAGCTTCCTCACCGAGTTCCGCGGCACGGCCGGCAACGACAGCTACGACTTCCGCCCCTTCCAGATGTACTCGCCGGGCTTCACCGTCCCGGGCGGCGGGCCGATGCCGGTGGAGATCGCCGTGCTGAACGGCGGCAGCGGCAACGACACCGTCTTCGCGCCCGACACGGACCTCTCCATCCTGTTCCAGGTGCCGGGCGCGCAGCCCTTCAACCGCATCAACGGCGAGGGCGGCAACGACTCGCTGGTGGGTGGCGCCAGCTACGACCTCCTCGATGGCGGGCTCGATGCCGACACGCTGGAGGGCGGCGGGGCGGCGGACACGCTGCTCGGCCAGGTGGGCAACGACAGCCTGTCGGGCGGGACCGGCAATGACCGCCTGGACGGCGGCACGGAGAACGACACGCTGGACGGCGGCGCCAACGCCGACAGCCTGGCGGGCGGCACCGGGTCCGACAGCCTGCTTGGCGGAGAGGGCGCCGACACGCTGAACGGCAATGGCGGCGGCAGCGACACCCAGTTCGGCGGCGGGGGCGACGACTACATCTTCGCCGTGCTCGGCGGCGACAGCGTGGACGGCGGGGCCGGCAACGACACGCTCGACACCACCGCCTTCGAGGGCGACTACCTGGTGAACCTCGCCACCGGGCTGTCCAACTTCGGCGCCGAGCGGTTCAACGCGGTCGAGGCGGTCATCTCCGGCATCGGCAACGATACGCTGATGGGCGATGCCGCGGCGAACCTGCTCGATGGCGGGCTCAACAACGACAGGCTCTTCGGCGAGGCGGGCCACGACACGCTGCTCGGCAATGGCGGCAACGACAGTCTGGAGGGCGGCGCGGACAACGACAGCCTGGGCGGCGGGATCGGCAATGACAGCCTGCTGGGCGGCAGCGGCAGCGACACGCTGCGGGGCGGCGAGGACGACGACTACCTGAACCCCGGCGACGGCGTGGACGCGCTGTATGGCGAGGGCGGCAACGACGGCTTCGACCTGAACGCCATCCTCGACCTGGCCGGCGACACGATCCATGGCGGCGCCGGCAACGACAACGTGGATATGGCGGAGACCTCCGTCCAGCTCGGCTCGACCCTGCCCTTCGTCGAGATCGAGGTGCTCGACACCTGGTTCACCACCTTCATCGGCACGGCGGGCGCCGACGTCTACGATTTCAGCCCGCTGCGTGCCTACCTGCCGGGCTTCGCGACCGACTACAACTTCGTCATCGAGACGCGCGGCGGCGACGACCGGGTGGTGTTCGGCAACGCGGCGACCGCGGGCCATGTGCACCAGGCGACGCTCGAAGACGGCGCGGACACGCTGACCGGCGGCAGCCAGGCGGAACAGGCATGGGGCGGCGCCGGCAATGACAGCCTCGCGGGGAATGGCGGCGAGGACACGCTCGATGGCGGCGGCGATGCCGACACGCTGGATGGCGGCGCGGGCAACGACCGGCTGCTCGGCGGCCTCGGCGCCGACCTGCTGCTCGGCGGGACGGAGGACGACGTGCTGGACGGCGCCGGCGGGGCCGACAGCCTGCATGGCGGCGGCGGCGCAGACAGCCTGAACGGCGGCGAGGATGCCGACACGCTGAACGGCGGCGGCGGCGCCGACACGCAGCGCGGCGAAGGCGGCGACGACCTGGTCTTCGCCTCCTTCGGGACCGACATGGCGGAGGGCGGCACGGGCGCCGACACGCTCGACACCGGCAGCTTCACCGGCAACTACCTGGTGGATCTCGACACCGGGCTGACGAATTTCCTGGGCGAGAGCTTCACCGGCTTCGAGGCCATCGTCTCCGGCATCGGCAACGACACGCTGCGCGGCACCGCGGCGGCGAACCGCATGCTGGGCGGCGATGGCGACGACAGCATCCTCGGTGCCACGGGTCTGGACACGCTGGAAGGCGGCGCCGGCAACGACCTGCTGTTCGGCGGCCTCGACGCCGACCTGCTGCTCGGCGGGACGGAGAACGACACGCTCGCGGGCGAGGCGGGTGCGGACAGCCTGCATGGCGGCGGCGGCGCAGACAGCCTGAACGGCGGCGAGGATGCCGACACGCTGAACGGCGGCGGCGGCGCCGACACGCAGCGCGGCGAAGGCGGCGACGACCTCGTCTTCGCCTCCCTCGGGACCGACATGGCGGATGGCGGCGCGGGCGCCGACACGCTCGACACCGGCAGCTACGCCGGCAACTACCTGGTGGATCTCGACACCGGGCTGACGAACTTCCTCGGCGAGAGCTTCACCGGCTTCGAGGCGATCGTCTCCGGCATCGGCAACGACACGCTGCGCGGCACCGCGGCGGCGAACCGCATGCTGGGCAGCCAGGGCGACGACAGCATCCTCGGACGGGCAGGCGCCGACACGCTGGAAGGCCAGGACGGGCATGACAGCCTGGATGGCGGCGCCGATGCCGATCTGCTGGATGGCGGCATCGGCAATGACAGCGTCGCGGGCAACGCCGCGGGCGACACGCTGACCGGCTTCGACGGCAACGACGTGCTGCGCGGCTTCGGCGGCGAGACGCTGCCCGGCGACGAGGACGGCGACGACAGCCTCTCCGGCGGCGCCGGCAACGACCTGGTGCTGGGCGAGGCGGGCGCCGACACGCTCGATGGCGGCACCGGCGACGACACGCTGGACGGCGGCGAGGGTGGCGACACGCTGGCCGGCGGTGTGGGCGCCGACAGCCTGGCCGGCGGCGCGGGCGCCGACACGCTGAACGGCGGCGCCGACAACGACACGATGGATGGCGGCGCCGGCAACGACTCGCTCGACGGCAGCGGCACGGGGCTCGATTCCCTGCTCGGCGGCGCGGATGCCGACACGCTGCGGGGCGGTGCGGGCGACACGCTCGACGGCGGCGCGGGCGCGGACGTGTATGTCTATGCGAGCGGCGTGGTCATCGCCGACAGCGGCGCGGATGGCGCGCGCGACCTGGTGCGCAGCTCCGTGCTGCTGGGCGAGTTGCCGGTCGGCATCGAGGATCTCGGCCTGCTCGGCACGCTGCGCCACGGGATCGGCAATGCGCTTGGCAACGTCATCACCGGCAACGGCGCGGCGAACCTGCTGGACGGGCTGGCGGGCGACGACAGCCTGCAGGGCGCGGCCGGCAACGACCTGCTGGACGGCGGCGCGGGCAGCGACACGCTGGATGGCGGCACCGGCGACGACGTGCTGGTGGGCGGCGCGGGCTTCGACCTGTTCTTCGTGGACAGCGCACGCGACGTGGTGGTGGACGAGATCGACGCGCCCGGCCATGTGATCGCCACGCTGAACTGGGTGCTGGGCGAGGACCTGGCGATGCTGACGCTGTCCGGCGCGGTGGCGCGCTCCGGCACCGGCAATGCGCGCGACAACCTGCTGGTCGGCAGCGTGGTGGACAACCGCCTGTTCGGCCAGGGCGGCGCGGACACGGTGCAGGGCGGCGCGGGCAACGACGTGCTGCGCGGCGGCACCGGCAACGACCGGGTGCTTGGCGAGGCCGGGCGCGACACGCTCTACGGCGATGCCGGCGACGACACGCTGGAGGGCGGCGCGGAGAACGATGCGCTGAACGGCGGCACCGGCAATGACGTGCTGGTCGGCGGCGCGGGCGCCGACGTGCTCTCGGGCAATGCGGGCGCGGACATCTTCCACCTGGCGGTGGATCCGCTGGCGGTGGATCGCGTGGCGGATTTCAGCGCGGCCACGGGCGACGAGGTGGTGATGTTCGGGACCGGGCTGGCGGCGGGGGCGCTGGATCCGCTGGCCTTCGCCTCGAACACCTCCGGCCTCGCCACCACCGCCGCGCATCGGCTGATCTACGAGACGGATGCGGGCCGGCTGTGGTTCGACGCCGACGGCAGCGCCGCGGCGGAGAGCCGCGTCCTGGTGGCGACCTTCGCGGGCAACCCGGCGGTCACCGCCGCCGACATCCTGATCGGCTGAACGGGGCCGCGCGCGGCCGCGGCTCAGCCGCCGCGGCCGGTCTTCTCCTGCAGTTCGTCGATGCGGCGCGAGGCCTCAGCCTTGGTCAGGCCGGGGTCGAACGCCTCGCCCGCCTCCTCGCAGAGCGTCTTGAGGTAGGAGGCCTGGGCGCCGGTCATGCGCTCGTCGCCGGTGGTCCAGTCCTCCGGGTCCTTGATGGTGTTGGAGCCGGGATCGGGATCGGTCTTGGGATTGGGCGGGTGGGCCTGTTCCTGCCGCGGCTTTGCCATGGGGTGCTCCTCAGCTGTGCCGAGGCGGAACGCGGCGCGGCGGTTTGCGTTCCCGCTCTGTTCGTGGCGGCGTGCTCAGTCCAGGCGCGCGAGGTAGCGGTGCATGCGCGTGTCCACCCAGGTGACGCGGCGTTCCACCGGGCGGTCGGCCAGGTCGAAGGCGATGCGCTGGATCTCCAGCACCGGCGCGCCGGGCCAGAGGCGCATCTTCGCGGCCTGCGCCTCGTCCGCCGCGACGGCGCCGAGGCGTTCCTCCGCGCGGCCGATCGTGACGCCGTGGTCGCGCTGGTAGAGCACGTAGAGCTCGTCCTCCATCTCCTGCAGCAGCGGCAGCGCGAAGCGCGGGAAGCGCTCGGCCGGCAGCAGGATGCGTTCCAGGATGACGGGTTGTGCGGCGAGCGCGCGGATGCGCTCCACGCGGTGCACCGGCGCGCCTTCGGCGAGGTCGAGTGCCGCGGCCTGCTCCGCGGTGGCGGGGCCAGTGCGGAAATCGAGGACGAGGCTGGTGGGCTCGTGCTTGCGGTCGGCCAGGTCGTGGATGCGGAAGAAGTGGAACAGCGCGCGCTCGCTGGTCTGCGCGGCGACATAGGTGCCGCGGCCCTGGCGGCGCTCGATCAGCCGGCGGCGCTCGAGCGCGGTCAGCGCCTTGCGCACCGTGCCGGGCGAGACGCCAAGTTCCGCCGCAAGCTCAGGCTCCGGCGGGATGAGCGCGCCCGGCGCCCAGACGCCTTCCGCGATGCGCTGCGTCAGGATCTCTTCCGTCTGGGCGTAGAGCGGGCGGCGCGCGAGGTTCATCTCTTCAGCGCAGGCGCGGGCTGGCCCTCGATGACGACGTTGACCACCGCGGGCTTGCCGCTGGCGAAGGCGCGGGCCAGGGCGGGCGCGAGATCGGCGGCGCGCTCCACGAACTCGCCATGGCCGCCGAGCGCGGTCGCGATCAGGTCGTAGCGCGTGCCGGGTGCAAGCTCGCAGCCATGCGCGCGGTTGGCGCCGTAGTCGCGGACCTGGATCTGGTATTCGGCGTTCCAGCGGCTGTCATTGCCGACGACGCAGACGAAGGGCATGCCGTGGCGCGCGGCGGTGTCGAGCTCCGCCATGTGGAAGCCGAAGGAGCCGTCGCCCATCATGGCCAGCGTCGGCCGGCCGGTGGCGGCGCGCGCGCCGATCGCGAAGGGCGTGCCCGCGCCGATCGCGCCGGCCACGCCGTTCGTGATCTTCGTTCGTGCTCGGACGATGGCCTGGCCCCATTGCCCAACCTCGCCGCCGTCGCAGACGAAGATGGCGTCGGGCTGCGCGGCGAGGGCCGCGTCCACGGCGAAGGCGAGCGTCGCGGGGTGGATCGCGCCCTCCGGCGCGCCGCGATGCGCGGACCAGGATGCGGGGCGGTAGGCGACGGTGTCGCGCGTATGCGCGGCCCAGCCCTCCTGCGCGGGCACGCGGCGCGCGGCCTGCGTCAGGGCGGCGACGGCGGAGGCGGGATCGGCGATGGCGGCGAGGACCAGGCGCTCGCCGAGCAGGCGCTGCGCGCGGCCGAGCATCTCGGCCTCGGGGTCCAGCGCGACGAGGCGCGCGCCCTTGGCGGGGCGGCCGAAGCGCGTGGTGAAGTCCAGAGCCTTTCCGAGCAGCACGATCAGGTCGCTCTCTGGCAGCAGTTCCAGCAGCGCGCCGAGCGTGGGATCGGCGAGGCCGCGTGGCGAGTTCATCGGGATCGCGGGCAGGCCGATGGCCGCCTCCAGCGCGGCGAGCGCGGCCATGCCGGCCGGCGTGATCAGCGAGGGCGGCGCGATCAGCAGCGGGCGCGCGGCGCCGGCGATGAGATCGGCGACGAAGCCGGCGGTGGCGGCGGGGAGCGGCATGGGCTTCGCGCCGAAATCGGCCGCGTCGGGCAACCGAACGTCCGAAAGAATCTCGGCCTCGATGAGGTCGGTGGGCAGGCTGAGATGGACGGGGCCGGGGCGGCCGGAGAGCGCGGTGCGGCAGGCGCGGGCGACATCGGCGGCGAGGCCC
This sequence comes from Falsiroseomonas bella, assembly GCF_003173615.1. Lineage (GTDB taxonomy): Bacteria > Pseudomonadota > Alphaproteobacteria > Acetobacterales > Acetobacteraceae > Falsiroseomonas > Falsiroseomonas bella. Next base: position 449,611 of record NZ_QGNA01000005.1, read on the forward strand.
TCGGCAGTCTGCGCGGTCCAGGACGCCTTCGTCACCGGCGCGGCCATCGCGGCCTGGGGCAGTTCCTGGAAGGCGCCGTTGCCGAGCTCCGCCAGCGGCGCGTGGCCGGAGAGCAGCAGCACCGGAACCTCGCCGGCCAGCGCGGTCGGCAGCGCGGCGGCCGCATTCGCGTGCCCCTGCCCGCCCGTCACCATCGCCACGCCGACCTGGCCGGTGATGCGGGCATAGGCGTCGGCCATGTGGACCGCGGCGGCCTCGTGCCGCGTGTGGACGATCTCGATGCCGCTGCCGACCAGCGCGTCATAGACCTCCATGATGTGGTTGCCCGAGAGGCTGAAGATGCGGGTGACACCCGCCGCCTTCAGGCCGCGGACCAGCAGGTCGGCGCCGCGCTGTTTCATTTTGTGGACACTCCGCATGGGGTCTTGTGTCTTATACAAGACCATGCAATCCCTTGATCATGCAAGAGACGCTGAAGGTCTCGGTGTGGCGGGGGGACGGCGAAGGCGGCGCCTTCCAGGATTTCCGCGTGCCGGCGCAGGCCAACCAGACGGTGCTGGACGTGGTCACCCACATCCAGCGGGAGCTCGATCCCACCCTCGCCTATCGCTTCGCCTGCCGCGTCGGCATGTGCGGCAGCTGCGCCATGGTGGTGAACGGGCGCGCACGCTGGACGTGCCGGACGCATGTGCGGAAGGTGGTGCAGGACGGGCGGCTGGAACTGCGGCCGCTGGCGAATTTGCCGGTGATCCGCGACCTGGCGACCGACATGGCGCCCTTCTTCGACAAATGGGCGCGCGCGAAGGGCACCTTCCAGCCGAAGGATTCGGCCGACGGCGCGGTGCCGGAGGAATTCCATGTGGTCCCGCCATCCTCGGCCAAGCGGCAGGCGGCGGATGCGGGGATCGAGTGCATCGGCTGCGGCGTGTGCTACGCCAGCTGCGACATCGTGGCCTGGAACGGCGCGTATCTCGGGCCGGCCGCGCTCAACCGCGCCTGGACGCTGGTGAACGACGTGCGCGACGGTGCGCGGCGGGACCGGCTGGATGCGGTGGCGGGCGATGCGGGCTGCCATGCCTGCCACTCGACCCAATCCTGCACCGAGCGCTGCCCGAAGGGTATTGATCCCTCCGGCGCCATCGCGGGGCTGAAGCGCACGTTGTTCTGGGGCATGTTCGGGCTCGACCGATGAGCGCGCGCGGGCAGCAACACCTTTGGGTCGCGCAGCGCGTCACGGCGATGATTCTGGGCGTCGCGGTCGTCGTGCATCTGGTCACGATCCTCGTCGCGGTACGCGGCGGGCTGAGTGCCGCGGAGATCATCGGGCGCGTCAGCGGCAACGAGGCCTGGCTGATGTTCTACGCGGTCTTCGCGCTGGCGGCGGGGCTGCATGGCGCGATCGGGCTGCGCGGCATCGCGGCGGAGTGGCTGGGCTGGCGCGGGCGGCGCTTCGACCTGGCCTGGCTGGCGATCGGGCTGCTCACCGCGGCCTTCGGCATCCGCGCGGCGGCGGGGCTCTACGCGGCATGAGGATCGACACGCGGCCACGGTCGCATCCGACCTACATCGCCTTCCTGGTGCACCGGATCTCCGGCCTGCTGCTGGCGCTGTTCCTGCCGCTGCATTTCTGGGCGCTGTCGCGCGCGATCCAGGGCGAGGCGGCGCTCGAGAACTTCCTGCGCTGGACCGACAACGGGCTCGTCAAGGCGAGCGAGACGCTGCTGGTGATCCTGCTGGCTGCGCATCTCGCGGGCGGCCTGCGCGTGCTGGCGCTGGAATTTCTGGGGTGGCGCAGTTCGCAGAAGACGCTGGTCGCGGCCTCTGCCGGCGTGTCGCTCGCGGCGGGCCTGCTGTTCCTTCTGAATGTCGGCTGACCTTCTCATCCTCTCCGCCGGCTGCTTCGTCGCGGCCTTCTGCGCGGGCATGGCGGGCTTCGCCTTCGTGCTGGTGGCGGCGGGCATCCTGCTGCATGTGCTGCCGCCCGCGATCACCGCGCCGGTGCTGGTGCTCGGCAGCCTCTTCGTGCAGGGGCTGGCGTTGCCCACGGTGTGGCGCGAGATCGCCTGGCCGCGCATGCGGCTCTATGTGCTGACCGCGACGCTCGGCATCCCGGTGGGGCTGCTGATCCTGAGCCATGGGCCAGCGCGCTCCATCGTCGTCTTCGTCGGCGTGTTGCTGATCGTCTATTCGGGCTATGCGCTGGCGCGCATGGCGCTGCGTCATGCGCCGTCGCGCTTCGCGGCCCCCATGCCGGCCGATGCGGCGGTGGGCTTCGCGAGCGGCATATTGGGCGGCATCGGCGGCTATGTCGGCGCGCTGCCGGCGATGTGGGCGGACATCCAGGGCATGGACAAGCGCGAGGCGCGCGCGCTGATGCAGCCCTTCATCGTCTTCATGCAGGCTATCACCGTGCCGGGCCTGGCGCTGGCCGGCTTCTTCACGGCCGAGACGCTGCTGATGGCGGCCTCCGCCGTGCCAGCGATGCTGGCCGGCACCTGGCTTGGCGTGCGCGCCTACACCGTGATCCCCGCCCAGGGCTTTCGGATGGTATTGCTGGCCCTGCTGCTGGTCTCGGGCGTGTCGCTGGTGATCTGAGGAGACGCTTCCATGACGCTGATGACGAAGGCTGGGGTGGAGGCGCTGCGGGTTGCGCCGGAGGCGATCGAGGAAGCGGCGAAGCTGCTCTACATCCGCGCGCTGAAGATCCTGCCGGACGACATCAAGCAGGGCTTCGCGCGTTTGGATGCCGGGGAGACCGACGGCACGGCGAAGGCGATCCTGGCGACGATGATCGAAAACATCGGCGTGGCGGAGCGCACGGACAACCTGCTCTGCCAGGACACCGGCATTCCCATCTTCAACGTGACGATCGGCCGCAATGTCGAGCTCGATGGCTGGGCGCTGAAGCAGGGGATCCGGCGCGGGACTGAGCGCGCGACGCGGGAGCATCCGCTGCGCAGCTCCGTGGTGCATCCGATCACGCGGAAGAACGAGCATACCAGCTGCGGCGCGCATGTGCCGGTGATCAACCTCGATTTCTGCGAGGAAGACCGCGTCCTCCGGCTGGAGATGATCCCGAAGGGATCGGGCAGCGAGAATGGCAGCTTCCTGCAGATGCTGATCCCGGCCGACGGGATGGCCGGCGTGAAGCGCTTCGTGGTGGATGCGGCGATGAAGGCGGGCGGCAAGGTGTGCCCGCCGACCATCATGGGGGTGGGCGTCGGCGGCACCTCCGACCTCTGCATGCACCTGGCGAAGGTGGCGGCGACGCGGCCGCTGGGATCGCGCTGCGCCGACGAGGAGGGCGCGAAGCTGGAAGCGGCGCTGTCGGAGGCGGTGAACAGCCTCGGCATCGGGCCGCAGGGGCTGGGCGGTGATTCCACCGCTTTCGCCGTGCATGTCGAGGTGGCGGCGACGCACATCACGATGAACCCGGTGGCGGTGAACATCCAGTGCCACAGCGCGCGGCGCGCTTCCGCCACCTTCACGCCCGATGGCGTGGCGATCGGGTTCTGATCAGATGGCGCACCACGTCCTCCACATGCCCTGCACCGAGGCCGACATCCGCAAGCTGCGGATCGGCGACACGGTGACGCTGCAGGACACGCTGTTCGGCATCCGCGACGCGACGCAGATCCACATGTTCGATCATGGCCGCCGCACGCGCTTCGACCTGAAGGGCCATGCGGTGATCCACACCGCGCCGAATGTCCGCAAGGTGGACAAGCGCGGCACGAACGATTCCGGCTACGAGGCGATCTGCGTCGGCACCACGACCAGCGACCGGATGGAGCGCTTCACGCGCCCGCTGATGGAGCGCGAGGGCGTGCGCATCGTCATCGGCAAGGGCGGGCTGCGCGAGGGTTCGCTCGACGCGTTCCGCGAGCTGGGCGGCGTCTATCTGGCGATCATCGGCGGCACGGCGGCGCTGGAGACCACCTGGATCGAGGCGATCGAGGATGTGGACCTCGACGACCTCAACCCCGAGAGCCTCTGGCGCTTCCGCATCAAGGATTTCGGGCCGCTGCTGGTGGCGATGGATTCACATGGCGGCAGCCTCTACGCGGCGGTCCAGAAGTCGGTGGAGGACCGCCGCGCGGCGGCGCTGGCGAAGCTTGGCGTGGCGTGACGGTGTCAGGAGCCCGGCACCGTGAGGCTCGTCACGCGCCAGTTCCGCGCATTGCTGAAGCCGCGCAGCACGCGGTGGTCGCCGCCGACGAAGTTGCGGGAGGCCGGGTCGTAGTAGAGCGTCCAGACGCCGGCATAGCCGCCCATGCGCGGCACGTTCTCATGCTGCTCCAGCACCAGCACCGGGATGGATCGGTCGCCGACATCCAGCGTGGAGGGGCCGAGAACGTGCCAGGTGGTGTTGACGAACAGAAGCTGGCCGTCCGGGCTGCCGATCTGGCGCGAGAAATTCACCGACTTGCCGGGCTCGAGCGGCCAGAGCGCCGCCATGCCGCGACGCAAGGAGGCCTCGTCCGTCGTCGGCACCGGGTAGTAGTTCGCCAGCCAGTTCTGGGGCGCGCCGTTCAGCGAGCCGGCGCAGGCGAAGGGATCGCCGGGCACGGCGCCGCTGTAGGTGATGTTGCCGCCGTCGGAGCGCACGACATTCGTGCCGGCGGGCGGGCAGGCGAAGCCGGGCGGTGCCGTGCCGAGCGTCGCGCCGGGGCCGGCCGGCCCCTGCTGCGCACAGCCGGCGAGCATTGCGACCGCCGCGATGGCCAGAGCACCTTGCCGCATGGAATCCTCCCTTCCCGCCTGACGAGGCATGGAGCCGCGTGATGCAGCCGCCACGCAACCGAAAGGGTTATCCAATTCCGGCGACGCTGCCAGCCCTGCTGCTGGCCGCCTGGCCGGCGCTGGCACAGCCCGCGCCGCCGCCCGCCGAGCCGCCGCGCACCGAGCAGCCGGCGCCACCGACGCCGGGCGGGGCGGAGGATTGCGGCTGCGGCGTGCCGGCCAATCCGCGCGGACCGAGGTGAATGCCATGACCACCGCCATCGCCAGACACGCCACCGACATCGTTGTCCTGGGCTCCGGCGGCGCGGGCCTGCTCGGCGCGCTGCACGCCAAGGCTGCCGCGCCCGACCTTTCCGTCACCGTCGCGGTGAAGGGGCTGCTCGGGAAGTCGGGCTGCACGCGCATGGTGCAGGGCGGCTACAACGTGGCGCTGGCGCCGGAAGACAGCGCCGAGCGGCACTTCATGGACACGCTCGATGGGGGCAAGTGGCTCAACGACCAGGACCTGGCCTGGACGCTGGTGACGGTCGCGCAGCGGCGCATCCGCGAGCTCGAGAACCGCTGGGGCTGCTTCTTCGACCGCAACCCGGACGGCACGATCCACCAGAAGGCCTTCGCGGGGCAGACCTTCGACCGCACCGTCCACAAGGGCGACCTGACGGGCATCGAGATCATCAATCGCCTGGCGGAGCAGACCTGGGCGCGCGGCATCGCGCGGCTGGAGGAGCATCGCGCCGTGGCGCTGCTGCCCTCGGCGGACGGCTCGCGGCTGGCGGGCGTGCTGCTGGTGGATGTGCGCAGCGGCGCGCTGCTGCTGGTGCAGGCGAAGGCGGTGCTGCTGGCGACCGGCGGCGGGCCGACGATGTACACCTACCACACGCCCTCGGGCGACAAGTCCTGCGACGGGATGGCGATGGCGCTGCGCGCGGGCCTGGTCCTGCGCGACATGGAGATGGTGCAGTTCCACCCGACGGGCGTGCTGGCCGGGCCCGGCACGCGCATGACCGGCACCATCATCGAGGAAGGGCTGCGCGGCGCGGGCGGCTTTCTTCTCAACGGCGCCGGCGAGCGCTTCATGCACAACTACGACCCGCGCGGCGAAAGGGCGACGCGCGACATCGTCTCCCGCGCGATGTACCGGGAGATGCTGGCGGGCCGCACCAACGAGCATGGCGGCCTCTACATCGAGATGGGGCATCTCGGCCCGGATCGCGTGCGCCGCGAGTTCAAGGGCATGGTCGAGCGCTGCGCCGATATGGGCTTCGACCTGGCCGGCGGCCGGGTGCCGGTGGTGCCGACCGCGCATTACATGATGGGCGGCGTGGTGTTCCGGCCGGATGGCGCGACCGCCCTGCCCGGCCTGTTCGCGGCGGGCGAGGACACCGGCGGCGTGCATGGCGCGAACCGGCTGGGCGGCAATGGCGTGGCGAATTCCACCGTCTTCGGCGGCATCGCGGGCGACACGATGGCGCGCTGGGTGCCGCGGGAGGGCGCGATCGAGGAGCCCGACCCCGCGGCGCTGGACGCGGCGCTGGCGATGCTCCACGCGCCCTTCGCCAGAAAACCCGCGGCCTCGCTCTCGCCCATCCGGGACGCGCTGCACGGGCTGATGTGGGAGAAGGCCGGCATCCTGCGCGACGCGGCGGGGCTGGCGGAGGCGGCCTCGGGGCTCGATGCGCTGGAGGCGGAGTTGGACGGCGCGGGCGTCGGCGGGGCGCGGGGCTTCAACCTCGCCTGGCATGACTGGCTCAACCTGCGCTCCCTGCTGCTGGTCAGCCGCGCCATCGTGGCGGCGGCGGCGGCGCGGGCGGAAAGCCGCGGCGCGCATTGGCGCGAGGATTTTCCGGCCACCGCGCCGGAGGCGGAGGGGCTTTCGGCCACGCTGGCGAGCCTGGACGGCGCGGGGCGGATCGCCATCGGCTGGCAGCCTGTGGCCTTCACGCGGGTGCGGCCGGGGGAAAGCCTGCTCGCGGCGGCGGCGGAATAGCGCCTGATCCGCGGAGGCGGGCTCGCCGGAGCGGTGAATCAGCCGCGCCAAACGCCAGGCCCGACGCAACCCGGCCTGCCCGCCCTTCGTTCCTCGGCCGATGCCACGCGCACTCCGCGCGCGAGCCTCCCCGGAAAGGCCAGGACGATGGACGAGATCCAGCAACTGATGATCGACCAGCTCAAGGATGCCCACAGCGCCGAGAAGCAGGCGCTGCGCGGCATGGCGAAGATGCTGAAGAACGCCTCCTCCCAGGCGCTCAAGGACTGCATCCAGACGCATATCGACCAGACCCAGAAGCAGGTCGAGCGGGTCGAGCAGGCGCTGGAGATGGTCGGCGGCAAGCCGGGCCGGAAGGTCTGCGAGGCGATGCGCGGCCTGATCGAGGAAGCCCAGGGCGAGATGGGCGAGCACGACAAGGGCCCGATGATGGACGTGCTGATCATCGCCGCCGCCCAGCGCATCGAGCATTACGAGATCGCCGCCTATGGCACGATGGTGACGCTGGCCAAGGCCGCCGGGGAGAACAAGCTGGCCGACCTGCTGGCGAAGACGCTGGCCGAGGAGAAGGACACCGACGGCAAGCTGACCGAGGTGGCCGAGGGCGAGGTGAACCCGGCCTTCATCAGCCATGCCCGGGGCGAGGACGAGGAGGAGGAAGAGGAGCCGGCGAACGAGAACCGCCGCGGCGGGCGGCGGCGCAGCGCCTGACGGCTCGTCGCGGGCCGCGGATGGCGCGGCCGCTCTTCCCCGCGGCGTGCGGCACGGCTAGGCAGGGTCTGCAACAGCCTGGCCGCGCCGATGGACACGCCGACGCAGAAGAGCGCCGCCCTGCCCGACTTCGCGGAGGCGTTCCGCGTGTGGCTGCGCATCGGCCTGCTGTCCTTCGGCGGGCCGGCCGCGCAGATCGCGCTGATGCACCGGGAGGTGGTGGAGGAGCGGCGCTGGGTCTCCGACGCGCGGTTCCTGCATGCGCTGAACTTCTGCATGCTGCTTCCGGGGCCGGAGGCGCAGCAGCTCGCGACCTATCTCGGCTGGCTGCTGCACGGGGTGAAGGGCGGGCTGGCGGCGGGGCTGCTGTTCATCCTGCCCGGCGTCGGCGTGATGCTGGTGCTGTCCGCGATCTATGCCGCCTTCGGCAGCGTGCCGCTGGTGGCGGCGCTGTTCTTCGGGCTGCAATGCGCGGTGCTGGTGGTGGTGGTGGAGGCGCTGCTGCGCGTCGCGCGCCGCGCGCTGAAGGGCGCCCTGCCCTGGCTGCTGGCGCTGGCGGCCTTCCTCGCCCTGTTCGCCTTCGCGGTGCCCTTCCCCCTCGTGGTGCTGGCGGCGGCGGCGATCGGCTATGCGCTGCCGGGCGCCTTCGGCGGCGGCGGGCATGGCGCGGCCAAGGATGGGCCGCCGGCGCTGCTGGATGCGGTGCTGGCCGCCGACCCGGAGCGGCCGGCGCGCATGGCGGGGGCGGCGAAGCGGGCGGGGCTGGTGGCGCTGGCGCTCTGGGCCTGGCCGGTGGCGCTGCTGGCGGGCACGGGCCTGTTCGGCGACATCGCCTGGTTCTTCTCCAAGATGGCGGTCGTGACATTCGGCGGCGCCTATGCGGTGCTGGCCTATGTCGCGCAGGAGGCGGTGGAGGGGTATGGCTGGCTGAGCGCCAAGGCGATGCTGGCCGGGCTGGGGCTGGCGGAGACCACGCCGGGGCCGCTGATCCTGGTGCTGCAATTCGTGGGCTTCCAGGCCGCCTGGCCGACGGGCGGGCTGGTGGGCGGCGTGGCGGGCGCGCTGCTGACGGTCTGGGTCACCTTCCTGCCCTGCTTCGCCTGGATCTTCCTGGGCGCCCCCTTCGTGGAGCGGCTGCATGCGGCGCCGCGGCTCAAGGGCGCGCTGGCGGCGGTGACGGCGGCGGTGGTGGGCGTGATCGCCAATCTCGCGGTCTGGTTCGCGCTGCGCGTGATGTTCGCGCAGGTGGAGACGGTCTCCGTCGGGCCGGTCACGCTCGGGCTGCCGCAGGTGACCTCGATGGTGCCGGATGCGGTGGCGCTGACGGCGCTGGCGGCGACCTGCCTGTTCGTGCTGCAGATCGGCCTGGTGCGGACGCTGGCGGTGACGGCGATGGCCGGCTTCGCCGCGCGGTCGCTGCTGGGGTTCTGAAACACAGAGGACAGGAGGCCACGCCCTGCGCCGCGCCTGGAGCCTGATCAAGGAGACGGTGAAGGGCTACATCGCCGACGAGGCGATGACGCGCGGGGCCGCCATCGCCTGCTACACCATGTTCTCCATCGCGCCGCTGCTGGTGGTGGCCGCGGCCATCGCCGGGCTGGCGGTGACCGAGGAGGCGGTGTGGGACGCCGTCTCGGCGCAGCTGCGCGCCCTGGTGGGTCAGCAGGGTGCCTCCGCGATCCAGGCCATCGTGCGCGGCGTCGGCGAGGGGCCGGGCGGCAGCGGCATCCCGGCGCTGGTCGGCGCCGCCATCCTGCTGCTGACCGCAAGCGGCGTCTTCGCCGAGATCCAGGCGGCGCTGAACGCCATCTGGAAGGCGGAGCCGCGGGGGATGAGCGTCTCCTACCTGGTGCGGGCGCGCCTGCTGAGCATCGGGCTGGTGGCGGCTACGGGGTTCCTGCTGCTGGTCTCGCTGCTGGCCAGCGCGGCGGTCGCGGCCTTCCAGGGCTGGGCGGGGGAGAAGATGCCGGTGCTGGCGCCGGCGCTCTCCTGGGCGAACTTCGCGCTCTCCTTCCTGCTGACCACGCTGCTGTTCGGCGCGATCTACAAGGTGCTGCCGGACCGGCAGCTGCGCTGGCGCGACGTGGCCATGGGCGCGGTCTGCACGGCGGTGCTGTTCACGCTCGGCAAGGCGGTGATCGGCTGGTACATCGGCGGCAGCGGCCTGGCGCGGCAATATGGCGCGGCCGGGGCGCTCGTGGTGGTGCTGCTGTGGGTGTACTACTCGGCGCAGGTGTTCCTGCTGGGCGCGGAGTTCACCCGGGCCTGGGCCGACCGGCGGCCGCGGCGGAAGGGCAAGCCGCTCGGCCGGCATGAGGACGCGCCGGTGCTGGATCCGTGATGCGCGGCGCATAAAGGACTTGACCTGCAGCCGCCGAGGGCGGCTGAGGCCGCGAACGCGGCCCGCGCCAAGTGGCGCGAAGCCAAGCGCAGCGCCGGCGTCTGAGGCGACGAAGGTGAAACCTTCGTCGGCCCGATATGCCCACCCCGTTCCGGCTTGCGCCGGGCGCCTGCCCGGCCTATACGCCGCCCTCCCCGCGCCGTGGCCCATGGACATGCCCGGCCGGCCCAGCCCCCCCGCCGCATGGTGCGGCCCCTGCCCCCGGCAGGGCGCAAGGTGGGGGGCATGACCCCGACAGGAGGGCCAAATGTCCAAGATGAAGACGAAGTCGAGCGTGAAGAAGCGCTTCCGGTTCACCGCGACCGGGAAGGTCAAGGCCGGCGCCGGCAACAAGCGCCACATGCTGACGGCCAAGACCACCACCATGAAGCGCCAAAACCGCGGCATGTTCGTGCTGGACAAGCAGGATGGCGACACGGTGAAGCAGTGGCTGCCCTACGGGCTGGATCGCTGAGCGGAGGGGTCTGACCAATGGCACGCGTCAAGCGGGGCGTCACGAAGCACGCCCGTCACAAGAAGGTCCTGAAGCTCGCGAAGGGCTATGTGGGCCGGTCGTCCACCGCCTACCGCCCCGCGCTTGAGCGCGTCGAGAAGGCGCTGCAATACGCCTATCGCGACCGCCGCAACAAGAAGCGCGAGTTCCGCGGCCTGTGGATCCAGCGGATCAACGCGGCCGTGCGCGAGCACGGGCTGACCTATTCGAAGTTCATCGCGGGGCTGAAGGCGGCCGGCGTGGAGATGGACCGCAAGGTTCTCGCCACCATCGCCTATGACGACGCGGCGAGCTTTAGCGCCATCGTCGAGAAGGCGAAGGGCGCCCTCCCCGCGCAGGCCTGATCCGCCGCAAGGCGATCGGGACTTTCGGAAGTCACAGAGGGCCGCTCCTTCGGGGGCGGCCTTTTGTCTGTCAGGACGGACCATGAGCGACGATCTGCAGGCGCTCCGCGCCGAGACCGAGGCGGCGCTGGCCGCGGCCGCCGACCTTCGCGCGCTGGATGCGGTGCGCGTCGGCGTGCTGGGGAAATCGGGCAGCCTCTCCAACCTGCTCAAGGGGCTGGGCCAGGTGCCGGCGGAAAGCCGCAAGGAGCGCGGCGCGGCGCTGAACCGCCTGAAGGGCGAGGTCGAGGCGCTGCTGGAAGCGCGGCGGACCGCGCTGGAAGTGGCGGAGCTGGAAGCGCGGCTCAAGGCGGAACGGGTGGATGTCTCGCTGCCCGCGCGGCCCTTCGCGCCCGGCACGGCTTCCGACGGCGGCATCCATCCGATCAGCCGCACCATCGAGGAGCTGACGGCGATCTTCGGCGCGATGGGGTTCCGGGTGGTGGAAGGCCCGGACATCGAGAGCGACTGGCACAATTTCGGCGCGCTCAACATCCCGGACCATCATCCGGCGCGGCAGGACCACGACACCTTCTACATGCCGGGCACCGACCCGAACGGGCATCGGCGCGTGCTGCGGACGCAGACCTCGCCGCTGCAGATCCGCACCATGCTGGGCGAGGAGCCGCCGATCCGCATCATCGCGCCGGGCCGCACCTATCGCGCCGACCACGACGCGACGCACAGCCCGATGTTCCACCAGGTCGAGGGGCTGGTGATCGACCGCGCGATCACGCTCGGCCACCTCAAGGGCTGCCTGATCGATTTCCTGCGGGCGTTCTTCGGCATCTCCGACCTGCCGGTGCGGTTCCGGTCGTCGTACTTCCCGTTCACCGAGCCCTCGATGGAGGTGGATATCGGGTGGAACCGGAAGACGGGCGAGCTCGGCGGCGGCGGCGACTGGCTGGAGATCCTCGGCAGCGGGATGGTGCATCCGAAGGTGCTGGCGAATTGCGGCCTCGATCCGCGGGAATGGCAGGGCTTTGCGTTCGGGATGGGGATCGAGCGGATCACCATGCTGAAGCACGGCATGCCGGATCTGCGGCCGTTCTACGAATGCGACCTGCGGTGGCTGAAGCATTACGCGGCGGACCCGCTGGCGCCGGCGATGCTGCATGAGGGGGTGTGAGATGGTCGGCATGGTCGGTCGCGCCCCCACCCCGACCCTCCCCCGCACGCGGGGGAGGGAGTGCCAGTTGCGCGACCTGCCCCCTCCCCCGCCAAGCGGGGGAGGGTTGGGGTGGGGGCACGGCTGCCCTGCCCATGCTCAGTGCCTGAAGGCCTAGCCCGATGAAATTCACCCTCTCCTGGCTCCGCGAGCACCTCGACACCGATGCGTCGCTGGACGCCATCACCACCACCCTCTCCGCCATCGGCATCGAGGTGGAGGGCGTGGAGGATCGCGCGGCGGCGCTCGCCTCCTTCCGCATCGCGCGGGTGATCGAGGCGGTGCAGCATCCGAATGCCGATCGCCTCCGCGCGCTGCGGGTGGATCTCGGCGACGGCAAGGAATACTCGGTCGTCTGCGGCGCGCCCAACGCGCGCACCGGGATGCTCGGCGTCGCGGCGCTGCCGGGCGCCTACATCCCGGGCACGGGCATCACGCTGAAGGTCGGCGAGATCCGCGGCGTGAAGTCGGAAGCGATGATGCTCTCGGCGCGCGAGATGGGGCTTGGCGAGGATCATTCGGGCATCGTGGACCTGCCGGCGGATGCGCCGGTCGGCACGCGCTACGTGGATTATGCCGGGCTCGACGATCCGGTGATCGAGATCAAGGTGACGCCGAACCGGGGCGATGCGCTCAGCGTGCGCGGCATCGCACGCGACCTGGCGGCGGCGGGGCTCGGCACGCTGAAGTCGTGGGAGGTGGCGCCGGTTGCCGCCACCTATCCCTCGCCGCTGCATTGGACGATCGAGGACCGCCGCGCCTGCACCTGGGTGCTGGGGCGCGCGGTGCGGGGCCTGAAGAACGGCCCCTCGCCGCAATGGCTGCAGGACCGGCTGACGGCGATCGGGCTGCGGCCGATCAACGCGCTGGTGGACGTCACGAATTTCTTCACCTTTGCCTATGGCCGGCCGCTGCATGTCTTCGACGTGCGAAAGGTGGCGGGCACGACACTTTCGATGCGCATGGCGCGGCCGGGCGAGGAACTGCTCGCGCTGAACGGCAAGACCTATGCGCTGACCGAGGAGGACGGCGTGATTGCCGATGCCGAGCGCGTCGAGGCGCTGGGCGGCGTGATCGGCGGCGAGCATTCGGGCTGCGACGAGACGACGACCGAGTGCTTCATCGAATGCGCGCTGTTCGATCCCGTGCGCATCGCGCTGTCCGGCCGGCGGCATGACGTGCGCACCGATGCGCGGTCGCGCTTCGAGCGCGGCATAGACCCCGCGCTGCTGCCGAAGGCACTGGAAGCCGCGACGCGGATGATCATGGAGCTCTGCGGCGGCGAGGCCTCCGAAGTCTCCGCGGCCGGTGCGGAGCCGGCCTGGCGGCGCAGCGCGACGCTGCGCTTCGAACGCATCGCGGGCCTCGGCGGGCTGGAGCTGCCGGCGGATGAGGCGGTGGGCCGCCTGGAGCGGCTCGGCTTCGCGGTGGAAAGCCGCGACGCGGCAGGCGTGACGGTCGCCGTGCCGTCCTGGCGCAACGACATCGCGGGGCATGGCGCGCTGGCGCAGGACCCCTCGCTGCCTGCGGACCGCGCGCGCATCGCGGCGGAAGGCTGCGCGGCGATCGAGCCGGAATGCGACCTGGTGGAGGAAGTGCTGCGCCTCGGCGGGCTGGATGCGGTACCGCCCGTGTCGATGCCGATCACCTCGCCGGTGCCGCGGCCTTCGCTGACGCCGAAGCAGGCGCGGGCGGCGCTGGCGCGGCGCGTGCTGGCGGCGCGCGGGCTGCAGGATTGCGTGACCTACGGCTTCCTCGCGCGCGAGCAGGCGGCGCTGTTCGGCGACACGCCGGATGGGCTTCGCGTCGAAAACCCGATCGCGTCCGATCTCGACCAGATGCGGCCGACGCCGGTGGCCTCGCTGGTGATGGCGGCTTCGCGCAACGCGGCGCGCGGCTTCGGCGACGTGGCGTTGGCGGAGATCGGCGGCGCCTATCGCGATCCGGCCGCGGGCAGCAGCCAGCTTGCCGTCGCGGCGGGGGTGCGCGCGGGGATGACGGGCGCGAGTTGGGCTTCGCCCTCGCGCGCCGTGGACTGGCTGGATGCGAAGGGCGATGCGATCGCGGTGCTCGAAAGGCTCGGCGTGCCGATGGCGGCGGTGCAGGTCACGGCGGATGCGCCGGGCTTCTATCATCCGGGGCGGTCCGGCGTGCTGCGCCAGGGGCCGAAGGTGGTGCTGGCGACCTTCGGCGAGCTGCATCCGAAGGTGCGCGCGGCGCTGGACATTCCCGGCGCGGCGGTGGGCTTCGAGGTGTTCCTGGACGCGATCGCGGAGCCGAAGCGGCGCAAAAAGGGCGTGCCCGACCTGCCCGCCTTCCAGCCGGTGCGCCGCGACTTCGCCTTCCTGGCCGATGCCGGCGTCTCGGCCGAGGCGCTGCTGCGCGCCGCGCGGAACGCCGACAAGGCGCTGATCGCGGATGTGGTGCTGTTCGACCGCTATGCCGGCGACAAGGTGGCGGAGGGCAAGGTCTCGCTCGCCATCCAGGCGACGCTGCAGCCGCGCGAGCGGACGCTGACGGACGCCGAGATCGAGGCCGCGGGCCAGAAGATCGTGGCGGCGGTGGCGAAGGCGACGGGGGCGGTGCTGCGCGGTTGATGCGCCGCGCCCTCCCGCGCGTTAGACTGACGACGCGGAACGGAGGAGCGGGGCGATGGGTTCGGTGCGCGTGACGGTGGATGCCGAGGGGCGGCTGGTGCTGCCCGAGGAGATCCGCCAGTCGCTCGGCATCGTGGGCGGCGGGACGCTGGATTTGCGGGTGACCGGCGATGAGTTGCGCGCCGTCTCCTGGGAAGCCCGGCTGAAGCGCGTGCGGGAGTTGATCCCGGCCTGGAAGCCAGGCGACCCGCTGATGTCGGAGGAGTTGATCGCCGACCGGCGCGCCGAGGCCAGGCGCGACCTCGAGGAGTATGAGCGGGACATCGCACGTCGCGGGAAGGCGCCTTGATCCTCGACGCGTCGGCCGTCCTGGCGGTCCTGCTTGGCGAACCAGGCGCGGAAGCCGCGGCGCCGCTGCTGGAAGGCGCGGATATTTCCGCGGTCAACATGCTGGAGGTCGTTGCGCGGCTTCGGCGCGAGACCCCGGCGCATTTCGAAGCTTTGCAGGTGCTTGATCTGGCCGTTCTGCCGATCGACGCCGCGGTTCCTGCCGCCGATCTGCTCCACCGCCACCGCGGCGTGCTCTCGCTCGGCGACTGCGCCTGCATCGCCACCGCCTCGGCGCTGGGCCGGCCGGTGCTGACGGCCGACCGGGTGTGGGCAACGCTCGGGCTGCCGGTCGAGGTGCGGCTGATCCGCTAGACCATGATCGGCGCTGGACCATGATCGGCGCGGACAGCGGCGCCGATCGCGTGATTCACGCCTCCGGCCCTTCCAGCCTGCGGCGATCACCCCCTGACGATCAGCCCTGCCCCACTATCACCATCCACAGCACGCCGAAGCGGTCCTCCACCATGCCGAAGCGCGGGGAGAAGAAGGTCTGCGCCGGTGGCATCCGGATCTGCCCGCCCGCCTCCAGCGCGGTGAAGACGCGGTCGAACGTCGTCGCGTCCGGCACCGTCAATGCCAGGCCGAAGCCCTTGAAGCTGGTGTCTCCGGCGCAATGCCCGTCGGAGGCCATGAAGCTCGCCCCGCCGACGCGCACCAGCGCGTGCATCACCTTGTCCTCGTTGCCGGGCGGGGCGCCGGTCGGATCGGGGCTGTCGCGGAAGCGCATGAGCGCGCCGACCTCGGCGCCCAAGGCCTCCTTGTAGAAGGACAATGCCTCCTCGCACCGGCCATCGAAGAACAGATAGGGCTCGATCTGCATCAGGGCTCTCCTTGAAGGACGCGATCGGTAAACCTATCGGTGAAGTGTTCGCAAGCGCGGCGTGGGCTGCATCGCGGCGATGTGCGCGGTGCGCGCTGACGGGCCGGACGATCCGGGGCAGTCTGCGCGGATGAGCGCGGCGGCTTCCCCATCCGGCAAGGCACGGCATCTGGCGGTGCTGTGCGCGGGCGTGGTGCTGTGCCTGTCGGTCTGGTTCGCGGGCACGGCGGCGGTGCCTGACCTGTTGCGGGCGGGGCTGATCACGCGCGCCGATGCGGCCTGGCTGACGGCGGCGGTGCAGCTCGGCTTCGTGGCGGGGACGCTGGTGTCGGCGGTGCTGTCACTGGCGGATCGGCGCGACCCGCGGATGCTGTTCCTGGCCTGCGGGCTGCTGGCCTCGGCGGCGACGCTGGCGCAGACGCTGGTGGCACCCTCCGGCGCGGCGGCGCTGGCGCTGCGCTTCGTCGCGGGGGCGGCGATGGCGGGCGTCTATCCGGTGGGTATGAAGCTGGCGGCGTCCTGGGCGCGCGGGGATCTCGGCCTGCTGATCGGGCTGCTGGTGGGGGCGGTCTCGCTGGGATCGGCGACGCCGCATCTGATCCCGTCCCTGCTCGGCGGCATCGGGTGGCAGGCGGCCTATCTGGGGGCGGGCGTGCTGGCGGCGGCGGGGGGGCTCTCGATCCTGGCCTTCCGGCCGGGGCCGCTGCTGGGTGCAAGGCCGCCCTTCAAGCCATCCCAGGCGCTGGAGGCGTGGCGGAACAAGGGGTTGCGCTACGCCAACCTCGGCTATCTGGGGCACATGTGGGAGCTCTACGCCATGTGGGCCTGGATCGGGCTGTTCTTCAGCGGCGTGCTGGCCGGGGAGGCCGGCCCGTGGACCTTCGCCATCATGGCGGCGGGCGCCGTCAGCTGCGTGCTGGCGGGGCTGCTGGCGGACCGGTGGAACCGGGCCTCGGTGGCGGCCCTCTGCATGCTGGCCTCGGGGACCTGCGCGCTGCTGGTGGGGCCGGCGGCGGCGGTGACGCCGTGGCTGGCGGTGGCCGTCGCGCTGGTCTGGGGCTTCACGGTGGTGGCGGATTCGGCGCAATTCTCGGCCTGCATTGTCACCCTTTCGCCGCCCGATTATGTCGGGACGATGCTGACGGTGCAGACCAGCCTGGGCTTCCTGCTGACGGCCGGGACCATCGCGCTGGTGCCGCTGGCGATCCAGGGGCTCGGGTGGAACTGGGCCTTCGCGGTGCTGGCGCCCGGGCCGCTGCTCGGCGCCTGGGCGATGTGGCGGCTGCGGCCCCTGCTGCCGCGCTGATCCGAAGCTTTCCAGGGCCGCCCGCAGCCCCTATGTGGGGCCTGAACCCACAGGCCCCCAATGACCGACGTTCCGCTCGACCGTATCCGCAACTTCTCGATCATCGCGCATATCGACCATGGCAAGTCCACCCTGGCCGATCGCCTGATCCAGCACACCGGCGCCGTGACCGCGCGCGAGATGAAGGAACAGCTCCTCGACAACATGGAGCTGGAGCGCGAGCGCGGCATCACCATCAAGGCGCAGACCGTCCGGCTGAACTACCAGGCGAAGGACGGGCTGACCTACACGCTGAACCTGATGGACACGCCCGGGCACGTGGACTTCGCGTACGAAGTGAGCCGGTCGCTCGCGGCCTGCGAGGGGTCGCTGCTGGTGGTGGACGCCTCCCAGGGCGTCGAGGCGCAGACGCTGGCGAATGTGTACCAGGCGATCGACGCGAACCACGAGATCGTGCCGGTCCTCAACAAGATCGACCTGCCGGCGGCGGAGCCGGACCGGGTGAAGCAGCAGATCGAGGACGTGATCGGGCTCGATGCCTCGGACGCGGTGATGATCAGCGCCAAGACGGGGCTCAACATCGAGGGTGTGCTGGAGGCGATCGTCACGCGCCTGCCGCCGCCGAAGGGCGACGTGAACGCGACGACGAAGGCGCTGCTGGTGGACAGCTGGTACGACGCCTATCTCGGCGTGGTGGTGCTGGTGCGGGTGAAGGATGGCGAGCTGCGCAAGGGGCAGCGCATCCGCATGATGTCGAACGGCTCGGTGCACACCATCGAGCAGGTGGGCGTGTTCACGCCGAAGATGGTGCCGGTGGACCGGCTGAGCCCGGGCGAGATGGGCTTCGTCACCGCGGCGATCAAAACCGTGGCGGACACCAATGTCGGCGACACCATCACCGACGACCGCAACCCCGCGACCGAGCCGCTGCCGGGCTTCAAGCCGAGCATCCCGGTGGTGTGGTGCGGGCTTTATCCGGTGGACGCCGACGACTTCGAGAAGCTGCGCGAGAGCCTGGCCAAGCTGCGGCTGAACGACGCCAGCTTCCACTACGAGCCGGAGACCTCGGCCGCGCTCGGCTTCGGCTATCGCTGCGGCTTCCTCGGGCTGCTGCATCTGGAGATCATCCAGGAGCGGCTGTCGCGCGAGTTCGACCTCGATCTGATCGCGACGGCGCCCTCCGTCGTCTACAAGATCCGCAAGACCAACGGCGAGGAGATGGAGCTGCACAACCCGGCCGACATGCCGGATGGCAGCGTGGTGGACGTGATCGAGGAGCCCTGGATCAAGGCGACGATCATGGTGCCGGACGACTATCTCGGCCCTGTGCTGACGCTCTGCAACGAGCGGCGCGGGCGGCAGATCGAGCTGACCTATGTCGGCAACCGCGCGATGGCCGTGTACCGCCTGCCGCTGAACGAGGTGGTGTTCGACTTCTACGACCGGCTGAAGTCTGTCTCCCGCGGCTATGCCAGCTTCGACTACCAGCAGGACGGCTACGAGGAAGGGGACCTGGTGAAGATCTCCATCCTGGTGAATGCCGAGCCGGTGGATGCGCTGTCCTTCATGGCGCATCGCAGCGCGGCCGACCGGCGCGGGCGGTCCATCTGCGAGAAGCTGAAGGAGCTGATCCCCCGCCAGCTCTTCAAGATTCCGATCCAGGCCGCGATCGGCAGCCGCGTGATCGCGCGCGAGACGATCAGCGCCCTGTCGAAGGACGTCACCGCCAAGTGCTACGGCGGCGACATCACCCGCAAGCGCAAGCTCCTCGAGAAGCAGAAGGAGGGCAAGAAGCGCATGCGGCAGTTCGGCAAGGTCGAGATCCCGCAGAGCGCCTTCATCGCCGCGCTGAAAATGGATGCGTGAGGCTCAGGCCAGCACGATGTCGGCCGCGGTGATGGCGCCGGGTGCGGTCAGCACGGCCAGCAGAGTGACCGCATCCGCGTCGGCGAGGCCTGGCAGGTTGTCGAGGTCGCGGACGTAGTAGATCGCGGCATCGGTGCCGCCCGGTCCGCGCGCGACCACGAAGGCCGCGTGCCCGAGATCTCCACCGAGCACGCGGTTGCCGAAGGCGGCGTTGATCGCGGCACGGTCGGCGAAGCTCCCAGCCACCGCATCGGCAGCGTTGAGGATGAACACGCCAGCCGCGCTGAGATCGATGTTCGCCCCCCCGGCGAGGCTGAACACCGTCGCCTTGCTGCCGAGACCGGCGAAGGCCGAGCGCGTGAACTCCAGCAGGTTGCCGAGATCGCCGGGGCCCGCGAAGCCGCTGATCGTGTCCGCCTGGGCCAGGGTGCCGGGGTTGGTTGGCGCGAAGATGTCGAGCGAGCCGTCATTGTAGTTGCCGAAGACGATGCGGTCGGACGCGCCGTCGGCGGACAGGATGATGCTGTCGGCGCCGAGATGGCCCTGTATGCGGTCGGCCCCTCCCCCGTCGCGGATCGTGTCGCCGAGGCGGCCGCCGGTGATGGCCTCCGCGCCGGCGTCGCCGAAGATGTCCAGCCGGTTCGGCACGGCATGCGCGCGGAAGGCGGAGGCCGGCCCGCCGGCCGTGGTGTTCAGGTCCACGACGAAGACGCCGCTGCCGACCGTGACGGTGAAGGTGCTGGGCAGCACCACGCGGCCACCCGCCAGGTCGACCGAGAGGGACTCGAAACCGGTGAGGTTCGCCAGCGGGCCTTGCGGCAGGAACGCGTTGCCGACGGCGAGTTCCAGGCGGTCGAAGCCCCCTCCGCCATCCGCGATGTCGTCGCCCGCAAGGTCCGCGAAGCGCACCGTGTCCGCGCCCGCCCCGCCGGAGACGAGGTCGGCGCCGGTGCCGGCATCCAGCAGGTCGCCGGTGCTGCCGCCGGTGAGGATGTCGTCGCCGGCGCGGCCGAGGAAGCGCGCGCCGGTGGTCAGAGCGGAGGCGTCGAGCATGTCACCCTCGTTGCCGCCGCGGATCTCCATGGCGCCACCGGCTGGCAGGCCGCCGGCGACGAAGGAGATCGCGTTGGCTACGAAGTCGGAAAGCTCGATTGCCTCGAAGCCAGTGAGCGTCATGAACGAAAAGCCCGCGCTGTTCGTCGCGCCGAGGGCGCGCAGCGTGTCGATCCCGGCGCCGCCATCGAGCCTCGCCGGGTCGATGCCGGCGACCGGGAACGGCGTGATGACCAGGTCGTCGCCGCCGCCCGCCGTAACCAGGTCGGCGCCTCCGATGCGCGTCATGGTGTCCGCGCCGCCACCGCCGATCAGCGTGTCGGCCGTCGGGCCGGCAGCATCGGAGTCGTCGCGGTAGATCCTGATCCCCGTGTCCGTGACGGCGCTGGCATCGACAAGGAGCTGAAAGGGGCCCTCCGGGAGGGACACGATGTCCAGTGGCTTTTCGGCGGTCTCCGCCAGGCTGTCCGTCACGAACAGGCTTGTCGGAGCGTACCAGGACGTCGTGATCCTCTCGAAGCCGGAGAGGCGTTCGGCCATTGCGGCGCTGATCACCAGCGGCGCGCCGGAGTATTGCGCCATCACCAGTTCGTCGATGCCAGAACCGCCGGCGATGAGGTCGTCGCCGAACTGCCCGCCAGACGCGAATACGACGTAGTCGTCGCCGCTGCCCCCGAGAACGGTGTCCAGTCCCGTCTCGTTCGCGTCGAAATTGACGAAGTCGTTGCCGGCGCCGCCGAGGATGCGGTCGTTCCCCGCGCCACCTGACAGGGCAAAGTCGTCCCCGCCGCCCCCATCGATCGTGTCGTTGCCGGCGCCGCCCTTGATCAGATCGCGCCCGAGGCCGCCGAAGATGACATCGTTGCCGTCGTCTCCGTGCAGCGTATCCGCGAATTCCTCGACCCCTCCGACCGTCACCCGCCGGTCAGTGCCGATAACGGTGTCGTTGTCATTCCCGCCCTCGATCCGGACAGGTGTGTGGAAGATGCTTTGTGCGTTGATCCTGTCCTTGCCGGTCCCACCGAAAACCGGGACGTAGCCCGTGCCGCCCGGCACGGTGTCCAGGAGGGAAAGCGCGGGCAGCCCCTGCAGCGTGATCGCGACGCCGGCCGGGCCGAGCTCCAGGCGCTCGAAACCGATGAAGCAGTCAACCAAGACCTGCGCGAGCACGCCGCCTGAGGTGAAGCGGATGACGTCGGTGCCGTTTGGATTTGTCTCGAAGCTGTCCAGCCGGTCGAGATCGGCCAGCGCCATCTCGACGATGTCGTTGCCGACGCCGCCCAAAAGGCTGTCGGCGCCGGAACCGGGGCGGAACAGATTCGCGCCTTTTTCCGTGACATAGATGTCGTTGCCGGCGCGGCCTTCGAACGTCGTGACAAGCCATGCGGCGCCGGGTGAGCCGCCGTAGACGTAATCGTTGCCGCTGCCGCCCAGCACCGTGAGGTCGGAGTTGGCCGTGTAGACGTCGAACATGCCGACATTGGCCGGGCCCGAGTAGCCCGTCAGGTCGATGACCTCGAAATCCGCGATGAAGCCCAGCAGATTCACCTGCAGGACGACGCCCGGCGCCGCATCGCCGGTGAACCGCAGCGTGTCGCTGCCGGTCCCGCCCGCCAGGGAATCCAGGCCGTTGAAGGGCTGGGTGCCGAGCAGGCTGCTCTGGGCGAACTCGACCATGTCCGGCCCGCCGCCGCCCGAGAAGGTGTCGTTGCCTGTGCCGGGGCGGAAGGTGTCGCCACCACCGCCGCCGGCATAGCTGTCGTTGCCGCCGGCGCCCTCGAAGATGCCGTTGTAGCCGATGCCGCGGGCGGAGATGTCGAACACGTCGTTGCCGACGCCGCCGACCATGGTGATGATGCCGCCTTCCGGCGCGCCGGCCGTCGCGCCGATGGTGATCGCATTGCCGGCACCGGTGTTGTTGACGGTGATCCGCTCGATCCCGGCCATCCATTGCGGCGCGAAGGCCCCTGAGAAGTTCAGCGAGACGGCGCTGTCCAGGCGCAGCGTGTCGTTCCCCGCGCCGCCGAAAAAGGTGTCGCCGGAGTCGATCGAGCCGTTGGTGGTCGGCCAGATGAACAGGTCGTCGCCCGCGGTGCCGGCGAAGGTGCCGTTGAGGGTGTTGAGGAAGGTGAAGGTGGCCACGGCACCGCCCCGATGGATCGCGCGATGTTAATGTATCGGGCACGATCCGGTTGCGGAAGCGGTGAGCCTTCGCCTCCGTCGGTGGTGGCACGGTCGCCCTCGCCTGGCGGGCCCCTCTGGATTTCGCGGCACCCGCACGGGCACTCTGCCCCCATGTCCGACTTGCCTGACGAGTCGCCAGCCGGCGAGACTTCCGGAATCGCAGCCCTGCGCAGGCGCCTCGCCGCGCTCGAGGCGGAGAATGCCAGGCTGGCGCGCATGCTCGGCATCGCCCCGGCGGAGGGCGTGCGCGACGACGGTGCGATGCTGCGCCTGGCGCAGGAGGCGGGCGGCATCTGTTCCTGGCAGTGGGATGTCGCGACCAACGCGCTGACCTGGTCGGACAGCTGCCACGCGCTGCACGGCATGGACCCGTCGGAGCCGCCGAGCTTCGAGCGCTGGATCGGCGGCGTGCATCCTGCCGATCGCGCCCTGGTGCAGGCGGCGCTGCAGCAGGCGATGGAAGGCGGCTCCGAGAGCTGGGACACGGAGTTCCGCTACACCCGGTACGATGACGGCGCGCCGCGCTGGGTGGTCGGGCGCGGGCGCATCCAGCGCGACCCCTCGGATGGCCGCGCTCTGAGGCTGATCGGCATCGGCTTCGACATCACCGAGCGCAAGGAGTCCGAGGCGCGACAAACCCTGCTGATGCGGGAGCTGGACCATCGCGTGCGGAACCTGCTGGCGGTGGTGCAGGCGACGCTGCGACTGACGCCGAAGGACGATCCGGAGGCGTATGCCCGCGCCGTCGAGGGCCGCATCGCCGCGCTGGCTCGCGCCCATTCCATGCTCGCGGAGGCACGCTGGAGCGGCTCCGACCTGCGGGCGCTGATCGCGGCGGAACTCGACCCCTTCCTGGCCGCGCAACGCGTCACGCTGGACGGGCCCGCGGTGATGCTGCCGGCGCGCATCGCCCAGCCCCTGGCAATGGCGGTGCACGAGCTGGCCACCAACGCAGTGAAGCACGGCGCGCTGCTGGCTGGGGACGGCCGGATCGGTATCGCCTGGAGCCTGGTGGAGGCCCGGCCGGCGCCGTCGCTGGCGCTGCACTGGACCGAGACCGGCTCGCAGGGGGTGGCGCCGCCGACCCGCCGCGGCTTCGGATCCCGCATGCTGGAGGCGACCGTGCGCGGGCAGCTGGGCGGGCGGCTGGCGATGGACTGGGCGCCGGCGGGGCTGCGCTGCACGCTGGACCTGCCGCTGGGCGACCACGCCGCGGAGGCTCCTTCCCTCTGAACTGCTTGGCGGCGGGCGGCGTTTCGTTCTAGACGCGGGCGCGTCGACTCCCGACGACCGGCAAGAAGAAGGCGACGCCACACATGATCATCAGCAAGCGGACCCTGCTGGGCGCCGGCCTCGGTGCCCTGGCGACCCCGGCCCTGGCCCAGGCCACCTACCCCACCCGCACCATCACCATGATCGTGCCCTTCGCGGCCGGCGGCCCGACCGACACCGTCGGCCGGCTGATCGCCCAGGCGATGGCGGCCGATCTCGGCCAGACGGTGGTGGTGGAGAATGTCGGCGGCGCCGGCGGCACCCTCGGCGCGCAGCGCACGGCGCAGGCACGGCCCGATGGCTACAACATCCTGCTGCACCACATCGGCATGTCGACGATCCCGACGCTCTATCGCCGCCTCGCCTACGACCCGATCAACGGCTTCGAGACCATCGGCCTGGTCACCGAGGTGCCGATGACGCTGGTGGCGCGCAAGGACTTCCCCGCACAGAACCTGGCGGAGCTGATCGCCCATGTCCGGCGCGAACGGGAGAAGATCAACTACGCCAATGCCGGCATCGGCGCGGCGAGCCATCTCTGCGGGCTGCTGTTCCAGAAGGCGATCGAGACCCCCTTCACCACCGTGCCCTATCGCGGCACCGCGCCTGCGATGAACGACCTTCTGGCCGGCACGGTGGACCTCATGTGCGACCAGACCACCAACACCACCGAGCAGATCCGCGCCGGCGCGATCCGCGCCTTCGCGGTGACGACGCCGGAGCGCATCGCGGCGCTGCCGGACCTGCCGACGGCGGCGCAGGGCGGCCTGCCGGGCTTCGAGGTGACGGTGTGGCACGGGCTCTATGCGCCGCGGAACACGCCGGCGCCGATCGTGGAGCGGCTGAACGGTGCCCTGGTCGCGGCGCTGCGCAACGAAACCGTCGCGCGGCGCTTCGCCGACCTCGGCACGGCGCCGGTGGCGGCGGAGCGCGCGACGCCGCAGTTCCATCGCCAGTTCTGGCAGGCCGACATCCAGAAGTGGCGGCCGCTGATCCAGGCGGCCGGGCAGTACGCGGACTGATCCGTTCGGGTGGGCCCGGGCAGTTGCTCGCACGGGTTGCGCGGGCCCCCACTCAACCAGCCTGCGGCCTCGCGGCAGTGCCGCGAGCCCCCGCAAGCGGGGGAGGGCTTTCGTGATTTCAGCGGCGGGTGACGGACAGATCCACGCTGCGATCGGCGGGATTCAGGTCGCGTTCGAGCGCATCGAGCGCCGCCGTGAACTCGGCCTCCAGCGCCGCCTTGCGGTCCGGCGGTAGCCAGCTTGCGTGCAGGCCGGAGAGGCTGAGCTTGCGTGCCTCCGCCGTGCCCCAGCCGAGATCGGCGAAGACGGTGCGCCAGCAATGGCCCATCGTCGTGCCGAAGATGGTGGGATCGTCGGTGCCGAGGCTGAGGTTCAGCCCCGCATCGAACATCGCCTTGATGCGCTGGCGCCGCGGCGCGCGGTTCCAGGTGAGGCCGGACCAGCAGGCCATGGTGAAGTGCACCTGCTCCCGCGCGGCGCGCGCGACCACATCGGGATCGGCCAGGATGTTGTAGCCGTGGTCGAGGCGGTCGCAGCCGAGCGCGTCGCGGCAGAGCGTGAAATGCGCGGGCGGTGCCTCGAACTGCGCCTGGTTGTCCTCGCAGACATGGGCGGTGCGCTTGAAGCCGGCGCGCCCGGCCTGGCGCCAGGCCTCGACCCAGAGCAGCGGCGGGCCGGCGCGCTCGGCGCCATCGAGGCCGATGCCCACCACCTCTCTCCGCGGATGCTGCGCCATCCAGTCGAGCATCTGCAGCGCCTCCGACGGCAGGCAGACGCTGCGGTCGATGCAGGCGATGAGCAGCGACGAGATGCCGAAATCGCGCTCGGCATGCGCGCAGCCTTCGATCAAGCCGTCCACGATCTCGGGATAGGCGACGCCGTTCGGCGTGAAGTAGTGCGGGTTGAAGAAGATCTCGGCATGGCGGACGCCGCCATGCCGGTGCATGTCCTCCAGGCATTCGTAGGCCGCGCGGCGGAAATCGGCGGCCGAGGCGAGCGACAGCGCGGCAAGGCGAAGCGCGTCGAGGAATTCGTAGAAGGTCTCGAAGCGGTAGAGCGCCTCAGCGCGCTTCGGCAGATGCAAGCCGTTCTTGGTGGCGAGGTCTTCCAGCGTCGCCGGGCGGATCGCGCCGGCGATGTGCAGGTGGAGCTCGACCTTCGGGACGGCGTCGAGATAGTCGGAGAAGGAGAGCACCGCGTCAGTTCCGGCTGATGTTCCAGAGGAACATCGCGGGCCCCGTCAGCACGCCGTTCAGCTCGCTGCGCCAGGCGGAGGCGGCGGTGAACTGGCCGAGCGGCATGTAGAAGCCGCCTTCCGCGGCACGGCGGTGGATCTCGTCGCTGATGCGCTTGCGCGCGGCGTCGTCCTGGGCGCGGGCGAATTCCGCGCGGCGCCGCTCCACCTCGGCATCCTGCGGCCAGCCGGCGAAGCCGCCCTGGCGGCCCGAGCCGTTGACGAAGGGATTGAGCAGCGGCGACTGCATGTCGGGCACGGTGTTGGTGGTGTGCGCGAGGTTCCAGCCATCCATCCGCGCACGCCGGCCGAAATAGGTGTTGAGGTCCATGCTCTGCAGATCGACGCGCAAGCCGAGGCGCGTCAGCAGGTCCTGCGAGACGAGGCCGAGTGCGGCGATGCCCGGCGCATCCGCGGGGTGGATGATGACGATGGGCGTGGAGAGGTCCGCGCCGCTTTCCCGCAGCATCCGCTGCGCGGCGGCGAAATCGGCGCGCTCCGGCATTCCGGCGGTGGACTCGAGCGGCGTGCCACAGCCGAACATGGAACGGCACTCGCGCGCGAATTCGGGACGGCCCGCGACGGCGGCGAGGTAGTCCGCCTGGTTCACCGCCAGCATCACGGCGCGCCGCACCTGCGGATTGTCGAAGGGCGGATGCAGGTGGTTGAAGCGCAGGATGCCCTGGTAGCCGTAGGACGAGACCGTCGCGACGCGCACCGCGCGGTTGCGCTCCAGCACGGGCAGCACGTCGGCGGGCAGGCGCTCGACGTAGTCGATCTCGCCGGTGGTCAGCGCGCTGACCTGGGTGGAGACGTCGGGCATGGCGATGAGCTCGACACGCTCCATCCGCGCGGCCTTGCCGCCGCTGGCCCAGACCGGGGGCTCGCTGCGCGGGCGATAGGCCGGGTTGCGGCGGACTACGATACGGTCGCCGGGGCGGTATTCGTCGGCGGCGAAGATATAGGGGCCGCTGCCGATCACCTCCGGGATCTGCTGCATGGGTGGCGTGGCGGCGAGACGCGCGGGCATCATCATCGGCACCATCGCGCCGGGCTTGCCGAGAGCCTGCAGCACGAGGCCGAACGGCTCGCGCAGCGTCAGGCGGAAGGTCTTCGCGTCCACCACCTCGAGCGCCGCCGTCGCGCGCATCATCGCACCGCCCAGTGCATCGCGGGCGCCCCAACGGCGGATCGAGGCGACGCAGTCCTCCGCCGTGACGGGCTGGCCATCGTGCCAGGCGAGGCCTTCGCGCAGGGTGAAGGTCCAGGTCAGGCCATCCGCGCTGCGCTCCCACCGCTCCAGCATCTGCGGCGTGGGTTCCCAGCGGTCGTTCACCGCGACCAGCGTGTCGAACACCAGATAGGCGAAGTCGCGCGTAGTGAAGCTGGTGGTGAAGTGCGGATCGAGCACGCGCGTGAGCGTTTCGGGCGCGACGCGCAGCGTGCTGGCGCGCGTGGCGGTCTGCGCGGCGGCCTGGCCGGCTGGCAGGGCGGTGGCGAGCAGCGTGGCGGCGATCAGCAGGCGGACAGGGCGCGGCATGGGGTTCGGCATCCTCTTTGAGGTCCGTGGGCATCCCGGGGCTGGCGTGCTTCGTTGCAGCCTGGGGGGCGATGGGCGGGGCGTCAACAGCGACGGTCGGAGTTGCATGGCTGGGTGCCGGAGGGGCGCTGGCGGGCCGGCGGGGTTGCCCGGGGCGGGCCGGCGGGGTTGCCCGGGGCGGGCCGGCTGGCTAGAACCCCGGCCCTGCGCTGGATGGGTGGCCGAGCGGTCGAAGGCGCACGCCTGGAAAGTGTGTAGACGTCAAAAGCGTCTCGTGGGTTCGAATCCCACCCCATCCGCCAGTTCCATGCCGAAGCATGCTCTCCGCCAGACTGACCGCCGCGCTGAGTGGCAGGTTTCCTGGGCTCTTCGGGGCAGGCCTGTTGACCGGCCCGAGGTGGAGGCTGCCGAGAACCGCTCTCCTCCGGCCAGTTCTCTCCGAACCTGTTGACCCGCGTGGTCTGGTACGCTCAAAAAAGACCCTGCAGAACAGTTACTTGCGATGTGAGCCGCGACCGCGAGTTCGCACTTGCGCTCGCGTGGGCGAGTATCGCGTCGAAGTGCGCGAACAGGCCCGCCGGACCGCAAGCGGTTACACCGGGCGTGGCTGTCAGTAAGCGCGGGCAAGCAGCACGCTTTCCACCGCCGGATCGCCGGTGAACACGCACTTGCCCTCCGCTGGCGACGCACCGAGAGGAACGTTGCGAATGGTCAGCTTCAGCGCCTTCAAGCGCGCAACCACCTTTCCGAGGGCTTCGCCGGTCGGCCTGGACCATGGGACTTCCAGCCAGCCAGGCCGCCGGCCGTCCTCGGCGAAGAAGGCTTCTATGCCCGCCATGTCCACAACGTCGCGCACGATGTCGGCCTGCATCCGCCGCTGCGCCTCGGCGAATAAATTATGCTGCAGCACCTCGAGCAGGCGCGGCGCCTCGTTTACGAAATCGGGGGCAGATGTGATCGCCGTGTCGAACTCGCCGCCCCCCTTGAAGGGCCGGTCGCGACGGATGAACGAAACGGTCCCGTTGTCCAGCTCCCTCCCCCCTATCTCGAGGATCAGCGGCACACCCTTCTTAACCCAACCCCAACGCTTTGCTGCGGCCTTCGCATGCTTGCGATCGAGCAGCACCCGGATGCGCTCCCCGAAGGCATAGCCCTCGGCGATCTTGCCATGAAGGTCGGCGCAATAGGCGAGGACGGCGTCGTCGCCGGGCGTGCCGCGCAGCACTGGCACGATCACAACCTGCCACGGAGCGAGCATCGGCGGCACGCGCAGCCCGTCGTCATCCCCGTGGGTCATGATCATCCCGCCCAGCATCCGCGTGGACATTCCCCAGCTCGTGGTGTTGGCCAGCTCAACTTCCCCATGCGCATTCTGGAAGGAGATGTTCTGGACGCGCGCGAAATTAGTACCGAGGAAGTGGCTGGTGCCGGCCTGCAGCGCCTTTCCGTCCTGCATCATCGCCTCGATCGACCAAGTCTCGACCGCGCCAGGAAAACGCTCGTTCTCCGGCTTCTCGCCGGCTACCACGGGCATAGCGGCGACGTCCTGCGCGAAGCGTCGATAGACTTCCAGCATGTTGCGGGTTTCCTCGCGGGCCTCGTCGGCTGTAGCGTGAGCAGTGTGACCCTCCTGCCAGAGGAACTCGGTCGTCCTCAAAAACATACGCGTGCGCATCTCCCATCGCACGACATTCGCCCACTGGTTGACCAGGATGGGCAGGTCGCGCCAAGACCGGACCCACCGCGAGAAAGCGGTGCCAATGACCGTTTCGGAAGTCGGCCTGACGACCAGCGGCTCCTCCAGCTTGGCATCGGGATCGGGAACGAGGCCGCCCTTCCCGTCCGCGATCAATCGGTGATGCGTCACCACCGCCATTTCCTTAGCAAATCCGTTGACGTGCTCGGCTTCCTTCTCGAAGTAGCTCAGCGGGATGAACAGCGGGAAATAGCAGTTCTCATGTCCCGCGGCCTTGATGCGTTCGTCGAGCAGACGCTGCATCCGCTCCCAAATGCCGTATCCCCAGGGGCGAATGATCATGCAGCCGCGCACGCCCGACTCCTCGGCGAGATCAGCCTGTTGGATCACCGACTGATACCACGCGGCGAAATCCTCGGCGCGGGTGACGGTTAGGGCATGCTTGACCATGGGCTTCGCCTAGCGCTGTGCAGTCACGGAGTGTCGTGGTGCGTTCTCCCGTGAGCAGGAGGACGCGCTACAGCGGCTGGTCTTCACGGCTTGGCCGG
Organism: Falsiroseomonas bella; assembly: GCF_003173615.1. Lineage (GTDB taxonomy): Bacteria > Pseudomonadota > Alphaproteobacteria > Acetobacterales > Acetobacteraceae > Falsiroseomonas > Falsiroseomonas bella. Next base: position 479,025 of record NZ_QGNA01000005.1, read on the forward strand.
CACGAAGCCGCCGCGTGTTCGAGCCGAGCTCCAGGCGACGAAAGGGCCGACCCGCGGCTTTGCGGCCCGCTACGGCCTGAATCCGAAGACGTGGCCAAGTGGCGGGGACTCACTACTATGGCCGATCCAGCAATGGGGCAGCCCTGCGCGAGATGGTCAAGACCTTCCCTTAGGCCATCCACACCGAGCTGATCGACAACGGCGTGCAGTTCGCCCCGCGGAAGCAAACCATTTGGGACAGCGACCACATCTTCGACCGGTTCTGCGGCGAGCACGACATCGAGCACCGCCCGACCAGGCCCTACCACCCCCTGAGCTGAGGGTAAGGCCGCAAAAATCAACCGCACGATCAAGGATGCCACATTAAGGCCCTCCACCGACCGGGACCTCGACGCCCTGAAGGCTCACGTCCTAGCCTCCGTCAGGGCCTACAACTTCGCCATGCTCCTCAAGGCCCTACAATAGCGCGCCCCGTTCCAGGCCATCTGCGACTCCTAAACCCAGGACCCCGCCACCTTCAGGATCAACCCGCACCACCTGATCGCGGAGCGAACAGTGTTACGAGGCCCCTAGACCCAGTCGTTCCTGCCGATCGTCCTTGCGAATATCGGGAGCGACCGCTCAACCATCTCGTCACTTGCCGTCAGGCTAATCCTCAGGCGCCCCGGCATCTCAGTGATACTACCGGGCAGCACCCAGACCCCGTCCGCTGCGAGGCGCTCCGCAAAGGCCATGTCGTCCGGCACGGGTGAGCGCGGGATGAGGTAGAAGGTGCCTTCGGGAACCGGCACCTCGTAGCCTGCATCACGGAGCGCGCTGACCATGCGGTCGCGCCGGCGCTGCAGCGCTGCGACGTCAATGCAGAGCGGCTCCAGCTCAGGCAAGGCGCGCTGCAGCGTCCGTCCAGCGAAGGCCCAGCCGTGCGAGACCTGGGCCATGTCGACCGCCTCGCGCAGCAGAGCCCGGTCGCGCTCCGGCATGTCGGGACTCAAGGCGAGCCAGCCAAGCCGCTCGCCGGGCGCGAGCAGCGTCTTGCCGTAGGAGTAGGCGATCAGCGTGTAGGGGTAACTCTCGGCGGGGCTGATGTGATCCTGCCCGGCGAACACGATGCGGGCATAGGGCTCGTCGGCCAAGAGGTAGATGATCTTGCCCAGCCGTTCAGAGGCCTCGGTGAGTAGCTCGGCCAGTGCATCGAGTTGAGCGCGAGGATAGATGCGCCCCGTCGGGTTGTGGGGCGTGTTCACGACGACGATGCGCGTGCGCGGCCCGAGCGCCGCTTTGATTGCCGCGAGGTCAAGATCGAAAGTGTCCGGTGCGAGATCCATCGGAACCGGCACGCCACCGGCACCGCGCACGAGGGCACCGTAGAAGAACCAACCGGGGCGTGGGTAGAGTACCTCCTCGCCGGGCTCCAACACTGCGAGCATCGCTGTCGCGATCGCGCCAAAGCCACCCGCCGTGATGGCGATGTCCTGAGCCTCGTAGGGCCGACCGCGCGCCTGTCGGAGAGCGCGAGCGACCGCCTCGCGCGCGCCAGGCTCATTCCGCTGGTAGCCGAACCACTGCGGGTCGCGAGGCTCGGCGTGGCGGATCAACGCCTCGACGAAGCCGCGCAGCGGCATCTCCTGCGGATTACCGAACAGGAAGTCGCAGGCCCCCGGCCCAAGACTGCCTCCGCCCAAAATGCGTCGCGCAAAGCCGCTGACCGCGCGCATCTCCTCGATGCTGGCCGTCATACGGCTCGACACTGTGGCGATCGGCATGACGGCTTCTCCGTGAGTCTTTTTGACCCGTCGCCATCATAAGCACAGCGGAATGCTGCGACCCTCGCACGATAAAGTCAAATCATTGCGCACGAGGGGTAAGTGCACCGCACCGTCTGTGGATGCCCCCATGAATGCGCGCGGGAATTCGGTGGGGTAGGTCGATGCAGTGAGGTGCGGTCGCGTGTCCGGCCTGCCGGCGCGGCCACTGGCGGCTGCTCAGCCAGGAACGCGAAGGCGGCATGCGCGCACGCTCGTCGAAGGCGCGCGAAGGCGCCAACCGCAACGCGTGCGGCCGCTGACTGTCTTGCGCTGCGCCTCCCACACGAGTGGAAGAGGCTCCATCAGCCCCGGCAGCGTCATCCCCTCCGGCTGCCGCCCATCCAGGATAGCCTCGACGATGCCCGGCGCCAGCAGCGTCAGCCGCAGCACGCGCGAGACGTAGGGCGAGGTGATCTTCTCGGCGGCCTCGAGCTCCTTCACGGTGACGGGCCTCAATTTTTCCACCTGACCATCACCGCGTCGCTACAAGAAGGGCCGCCGGGCGTAGGTTACGATGACGGTCAGCGTGGACCTGGGCTCGTGGCGGCCCAAGACCGGGCGCGCCCTCATCGTCGGGTCGCCCAGCCGCGCGGCCGAAGCCTGTGCCGCCGCCTTCATGGCAGCGTGCCGGACTCGAGCTGGTGATCGGCCAGATAAAGGCGGACGGCATCTCGGCAGCGACTTCTTCGCCGGTGCGGCAGGCGATGCCGTCAAGGTCGTTCTCGCCGCCGTCGGCTACGACCTCCGTCTCCTCCGTGCCTGGCTCATACGCCTCGTCGTGTTTCTCCTCAGCCTCCTCGCGAACGGCAGACCAATGGAGACGCCGCACTCGGCCTGCCTTGCGCTTCGCTGAAAGGGCGCTCTTTACGGACGACAAACTGAAAGCGACGAAAGCGGACACCCGCCCTCTCGCCGGCCGAGCGCGGTCGGTCCTCTACCCGATGAGCACGATCTCCGCAGCGTCGAAGCTGACCGGCGCCACTGTGAAGGTTGCCAGCGTCTGCGCGACGCCCGCCCCAAGCCCGTCAGCGTCGAACAGAAGCGCCAACGTGGTCGTCAGGTAGATGAACTGGGGCGTGCCGGCTGCCGCCGTTGCCACACCCGTCTCGTTGGCGACGAAGTTGATCGGGTTTAGCGGGCTCAGCCCGAAGCCTGCGGCACTCACCCAGATCGTGTCGTCCGTCACGGTGTAGTCCCCGATCTGGTCGGTGCCCTCGCCCGGTAGGTCGTAGCGGAAGATATCGGCGCCCCCGCCGCCCCTCAGGGTATCCGCCCCTCCGCCCCCCACGAGCGTGTCGTTGCCCGCCGAACCAAAGATATCGTCGGCGTCGGAACCGCCATCGAGATAATCATTGCCGCTGCCGCCCACCAGCGTGTCGATGCCGCTGCCTCCGAGCACCGTGTTGTTGCCGATGGCGGCACCTGTCGCCACGGCGAAAGGCATGAAGGGGTCGCCGGTCGGGATGTGATCGGCCATCAGCCAGTCGCTCCCGTCGCCGCCGTCGATGCTGTCGCTGCCGCCGCCCGCGAAAATATTGTCGTTGCCGCCGCCACCGAATACGGTCTCGACCCCTGAGCCAAGCACGATCTGGTCGCCGGCGCTGCTGCCTCGGATATCTTCAAAGTTCCCGAAGATCGCGCCGCCGTCCGGCGAGAGCTGCAGTCGGTCGATCCCATCGCCGCCATCGAGGACATCGGCGCCGCCCATGCCTGCGATGGTGTCGTCGCCGGCGCCGCCGACCAACGTCTCGGCGGCACCTGTGCCGATGATCTGATCGTTGAACGCACCGGCGACCACGCGCTCGAACTCCCGGACCGCATCCAGGCCACCGCCGCCCGTTTTGACCACATACCGGCCGGTGCCGAGGCCGTTGAAGGGGTCCGTGTTGATGTCGAGGAACATGAACAGGGCAAACGGCGAGTCCGCATAGGAGAGCGTGTCGGCCCCGCTTCCGCCGACGAGCTCGTCCGACCCGAGCCCGCCCTGGATTAAGTCGTTTGCTCCAAAGCCGTACAAACTGTCGTTGCCCGCCGCGCCCGACAGCGTGTCGCCGAAGCTGGTAGCAAAGACGACCTCGAAGCCGGAGATCGTGTCGGTCCCGTCTGCCACGCTCGCCGTGCCGGCTGCGAGGTCGACCGCGACGCCAGCGGTGCCATTCTCATAGCTCAGCAAGTCGACGCCTGCCGCGCCTGCGAGGCTGTCGTTACCCATCCCGCCATCGACCGTGTCGTCGCCCCGCCCGCCATGCAGCGTGTCGTTGCCGGCCCCGCCATTCAGGCTGTCGTCGCCGGAGCGGCCGTAGACCTCGTCGTCGCTGAAGCTGCCGGAGAAGTTGAGTGCGACGAAGTCCGCCTCCACGACAAGGCTCGCGGTCACCGTGGCTGCTGATAAGGCTGTGCTGCCACCGTTGGCCAGCGAGTTCCCGACCATCCCCGCTGTGCCTGAGGTCTGGTCCCAGATTCGGAAGCTCAGCGCGGCGTCGAGCGTTCCTATGAAGTCCGTTGCGGCCTGGAAGTAGAGGCGCGCGTCCGCCGCGAGCAGCAGTGCAACGCCGTCATTGACCGCGCCGACGGCCGACCAGCTCGCGCCCTCGTTGGTCGAGTACCACAGGGCGCCGTGCGCGGTGTCCACGCCGGTGATCGCGATTCCCGCCACGGCCCCGGCATCCGGGTCCGAGACGTTCGCAGCCGACAGTAGGGACTCGACAACGGTGGTCAGTTCGAGTGGCGGGAAGCTTCCGCCCGGCGCGGCCAGATTCTCGATCGTCGCGGTCAGCGCAGCCAGGGTGCCACCGGCGACCGGCGCGTCGTTAACCCCGTTCATGGTGACCTGCACGACCTGCGTCGTGCCGTCGAGGGAGGTCACGGTGAACGTGTCCGTCACCGTGCTCCCTTGCGCGAGCGAGCCGAGGTCCGCGGTGCGCGTGTAGGTCCAGGCGCCGCCCGCGGTCAGGCTCAGCGTGCCATAGGTGCCGGATGCGGCGTTCAGGGGTTCGAAGCTCGCCTCGCCGGGATTGGGGTCGATGATTACCAGGACGCCGCTCGTGCCCGCATCGTCCTCGCCCATGCTGCCGGCGAGGTCGCCGGTGATCTGGGCTGGCGTGGCGTCGGTCAGGGTGATCTCGAGGCTGGCGGTGGTACCGTCGAGCGCGGTGACGGTGAAGCTGTCAATCGCGGCCAGTCCGCCGAGCTCGGCCGTCCGCGTGTAGGTCCAGATGCCGGTCGCGGTCAGGCTCAGCGTGCCGTAGAAGCCGAGTTCCGCGACCAACGGCTGGAAGGCGCTCTGGCCGCTGTCCGGGTCGGTGACGGACAGCGAGCCGCCGGCGCCCGGTGCGGTCGTGGCGATCGTCGCGGCGAGGTCCCCGCCGATCACCGCGGCGTCGTTGCTGCCGCTGATCGCGACCGTGAGTGTGGCTGTCGTGCCATCGGCCGCCGCGATGCCGAAGCTGTCGAGGAGAGAGCTTCCGGCCGCGAGGTAGTTCAGATCAGCTGTCCGCGCATAGGTCCAATCACCTGCTTCGGTCAGGGTCAGCGTGCCGTAGAGGCCCGCCACGCTGCTAAGCGGCTGGAAGCTCGATTGCCCGGCATCGGGGTCGCTGACGCTGATGGTGCCGCTCGTACCGCTCGCGTCCTCCGCAAACGCGCCAGCAAGCGCGCCGGTGATCAGGGCCGTGTCGTTGGCGCCGGCAATGGTAACGGCCAGCGTGGCGGCCGTGCCGTCCAGTGCGCGGACGGCGAAGGTGTCGATGACCTGCTGCCCGGCCGCGAGCGAATCGAGGTCCGCCGTGCGCGTGTAGGTCCAGTCGCCCGTCGAAGCCAGGCTCAGCGTGCCATAGAGACCAGCCTGGTCGCTCAGCGGCTGGAAGCTCGCCTGCCCGGCATCGGGATCGGTCACCGCGAGCGTGCCGCTTGCCCCGCTGCCGTTCTCGCCGAGGGTGCCGCCGAGCTCACCGGCTATGGTGGCGTCGTCGTTGGCGCCGCTTGTGGTGATGGAGAGCATAGCCGATGTGCCGTCGGCGGACGCGACGACGAAGCTGTCCACCACCGCCTGTCCCGCCGCGAGAGCGTTCAAATCGGCGGTGCGGGTGTAGGTCCAGGCGCCGCCCACCGCGAGGCTCAGTGTGCCGTAGAGGCCCGCGACATCGGTCAGGGGCTGGAAGCCGGATTGGCCGGCATCCGGGTCGCTGACGCTCAGCGCGCCGCTCGTGCCGCTCGCATCCTCGGCCATCGCACCGGCCAGGTTGCCCGTGATGAGCGCGGCGTCGTCGGCGCCTTCGATCGTGACCGAGAGCGCCGCGATCGTGCCATCTGCCGCCGCGACAGTGAAGCTGTCTGCCACCACCTCGCCCGCGGCGAGGAAATTCAGATCGGCGGTGCGCGCGTAGGTCCAGGCGCCCGCCGTGGTCAGGCTCAGCGTGCCGTAGAGTCCCGCGACGTTGCTTAGCGCCTGGAAGCTCGTCTCGCCCGTATCGGGGTCAGCCACCACGAGCATGCCGTCGGTGCCGCTGCCGTCCTCAAGCATGGCACCTGCGAGGTCGCCCGTGATCGAGGCCGGGTCGTTGGTACCCTCGAGGGTAATCGTCAGCGTCTCGGACGTGCCGTCGAGCGCGGTGACTGTGAAGCTGTCGACGACCGAGACTCCAGCCGCGAGCGCGTTGAGCTCGGCCGTGCGCGTGTAGGTCCACTGGCCGCCCGCGGTGAGGCTGAGCGTGCCGAAGTCGCCGGCGACGTCGGCTAGCGGCAGGAAGCCCGCCTCGCCGTCGTCGGGGTCCTGCGCAGTGAGCAGGCCGTTGCTGCCCGTTGCGTCCTCGTCCAGGGAACCGGCAAGCTCGCCGGTGATCGTCGCGGCGTCGTTCACGCCGCCGATGGTGATCTCGACCGTGGCGGTAGTCCCGTCGAGCGCCGCCAAGCTGAAGCTGTCGACAACCGACTGCCCGGCCGCGAGATGGTTCAGATCTGCGGTACGGACATAAGACCAGGCGCCCCCCGCGGTCAGGCTGAGCGTGCCGTAGAAGCCCTCCTCGTCCATCAGCGCCTGGAAGTCCGCCTGGCCCCCATCGGCATCGAAGACGGCGACGGTGCCGCTGGCGCCGCCGCCGTCTTCGTTCATCGTGCCAGTGAGGTCCCCGGTGATCACGGCTGTGTCGTTCGCGCCGTTGATGATGAAGGAGACCAGGCGTGTGGTGCCGTCCACCGCGCTGACGGTGAAGCTGTCGAGCTTGGACTGGCCGGCGCCAAGATACTGAACGTCGCTGTTGACGACGGTGTAGGTGTAGCTGCCGTCCGTAGCGAGCACGAGGCTGCCAAGATTGCCGGCCTCCGGGACGACCGTGGTCAGGAACACGGCCTCGCCCTGATCGGCATCGCTGATCGGCAGGCTCCCGGACGCGGTGAGATCGCCGTCGCCATTGACCGCGATGTCCTCGGTGACTTCGCCAATGCTCGGGTCGCCGATTACAGCGGCGTCGTTCGTGCCGTTGATGGTGAATGAGACCAGGCGGGTGGTGCCGTCCACCGCGCTGACGGTGAAGCTGTCGAGCTTGGACTGGCCCGCGCCGAGGTATTGCACGGCATCGTTGGCGACGGTGTAGGTGTAGCTGCCGTCCGTAGCGAGCACGAGGCTGCCAAGATTGCCGGCCGACGGCGTCACCGTCGTCGAGAACGCAGCCTGGTTCTGATCGGCATCGCTGATCGCGATGTTACCCGAGGCGGTGAGGTTGCCGAAACCATCGCCCCCTGCATCCTCGGTCACGCTTGAGACGCTGGGGTCGCTGATGAGCGCGGCGTCGTTCGTGCCCTCGATGCTGAAGGTGACGATCTTCGACGTCCCGTCCACGCTGGTGACTCGGAACCGTTCCAGCTTCGACTGCCCGTCGCCGAGATACTGTACATCGCTGTTAGCGACGGTGTAGGTGTAGCTGCCATCGGCGGCGAGCACGAGGCTGCCGAGGTTGCCGACGGCGGCCACCACGCCGGTCTGGAACGCCGCTTGGCCCTGGTCGGCATCGCTGATCGCGATACTGCCCGTGGCGGTGAGGTTGCCGAGGCCGTCGGCACCGGTGTCCTCGGTGACACTCGCGGCGCTCGGATTACCGATGACGGCGACGTCGTTGCTGCCGACGATGGTGAAGCTGACGATGCTGGTGGTGCCGTCCACCGCACTGACGGTGAAGCTGTCCACCTTCGTCTGACCAGCGGCGAGATATTGCACGGCCCCGTTGCCGACCGCATAGGTATAGGTGCCATCCGCGGCGAGCAGGAGGCTGCCCAAGGTGCCGGCCCCGGGCACAACGACGGTCAGGAAGGCGGCCTGACCCTGGTCGGCATCGCTGATCGCGATGCTTCCGAAGGCCGTGAGATTGCCGGCGCCGTCCACGCCGACATCCTCTGCCAGGCTCGTCACCGTCGGGGTGCCGATAGCCGCCGTGTCGTTCGCGCCGTTGATGCTGAAGGCGACGACCTTTGTGGTGCCGTCCAGCGAGGTGACCGTGAACCTGTCGAGCTTCGTCTGCCCTGCGCCGAGATACTGCACGGCGCTGTTCGCGACGCTGTAGGTATAGGACCCCTCCGCGGCGAGGACGAGCGTTCCGAGGTTGTCGAGGGCGGCGATGACGGCCGTCTGGAATGCCGCCTCGCCCGGATCCGCGTCCGTGATCGCGATCACGCCCGAGGCGGCGAGGTTGCCGTCCCCGCCGACTGCGACATCCTCCGTCACGCTCGAGACGGTTGGATCACCGATGACCGCCCCGTCGTCGGCTCCGAATATGGTGAAGGTGACGAGCCTCGTCGTGCCGTCCACCGCGCTGACGGTGAAGCTGTCGATCCTGCTCTGCCCGGCGCCGAGATACTCCACCGCGCTGTTGGCGACGGTGTAAGTGTAATTGCCATCCGCCGCGAGCAGGAGGGCCCCGAGGTTGCCAGCCGACGGGGTCACAATCGTCGAAAAGGCGGCCTGGCCCTGGTCGGCATCGCTGATCGCCATGCTGCCTGCAGCGATCAGGTTTCCGGCACCGTCCACGCCGATGCCTTCCGTAACATCGGCGAACGTCGGGTCGCCGATCACAGCAGCATCATTGGTGCCGGTGATCACGAAACTGACGAGGCGTGCGGTGCCGTCCATCGAGGTGACGGTGAAGCTGTCTACCTTGGTCTGTCCGGCGCCAAGGTGCTGCACGGCGGCGTTTGCGACGGTGTAGGTGTAGCTGCCACCAACCGCTAATGCGAGGCTGCCGAGATTGCCGGCGGCAGCGACAACCGTCGTCTGGAACGCTGCTTCGCCCTGATCGGCGTCGCTGATCGCGATGATGCCCGAAGCCGTCAGGTCGCCCGCGCCGTTGACACTTGTGTCCTCGGCAACGCTCGAGACCGTCGGGGCGCCGATGATGGCGGCGTCGTTCACGCCCGTAATGGTGAAGCTGACGATCTTGGTGGTGCCGTCGACTGCGCTGACGGTGAAGCTGTCCACCTTTGTGAGTCCGGCGCCGAGATACTGCACAGCGCTGTTCGAGACCGTGTAGGTATAAGTGCCCCTCGAGTTGAGCGTGAGACTGCCGAGGTTGCCTGCAGACGAGATTACCGTGGTTAGAAAAGAAGCCTGGCCCTGGTCCACGTCGCTGATCGAAATGCTGCCCGACACGACAAGGTTGCCGGGACCGTTGACACCCAGATCCTCGGTGACGCTGGCGGCGGTTGGAGCCCCGATGACCGCCGCGTCATTGGTGCCGACGATGGTGAAGGTCACGAACTTTGATGTGCCGTCGACCGAGGTGACCTTGAACCGGTCCACCTTGGTCTGGCCAGCGCCGAGATACTGCACCGCGCTGTTGGACACACTGTAAGTGTAAGACCCGTCGGCAGCCAGGATGAGCGTGCCGAGATTGCCCGAGGTTCCGGTCACGGTGGTTCGGAACGCCGCCTGGCCAGGATCCGAATCGCTAATCGGGATGACACCCACCGCGGTGAGATTGCCCGCGCCGCCAACAGCGGTGTCCTCGGTGACGCTGGAGAGGCTGGGATTCCCAATGACGGCCTTGGCCATGGCTTCGTTCCCCCCTTGAGACGGTGTCGTGCGTAGTCGTCAGGCGATTAGGGCAGCGGACCTGTCAGACGTTTGTAATGAAGCCGAATGTGTACCGTTACGGCGAAGCCGTCTATGCGAAACCGCTAGGAGCACTTCTTTTCACCGTCAGGCGTCAAACATTCCCAGATTTAGAGCTCTTGCGCGTCTGTCACGGTGTGACGGAGCTGGCCTGGGCTCGAGTAGACGCCTCTTCATCCTCTGGCGACGACGTGGCGGTGGATGGTCACATCATCACAGGGGAGGACTTTCGGGCCAGCTTCAGTGGCGGCAGCGTGCGGTTCATCACAGACACTGTCGATCTGTTCTGATTGGCGCGCCGGCCCGGCAATAGGCTGGGCCGGTGCACCTACTGCGCTGCTCACCCCAATAGATCGAAAGCGGCTCCATCAGCCCCGGCAGCGTCATCCCCTCGGGCTGTCGCCCATCCAGGATCGCCTCCACGATGTCCGGCGCCAGCAGCGTCAGTCGCAGCACCCGCGAGACGTAGGAGGAGTTGATCTTCTCGGCCGCGGCGAGCTCATTGATGGTGGCGAACCTCCCGGTCTCCAGCATCCGCCGCCACCGGAACGCTCGCGCCACCGCCTTGATGAGCGTGATGTCCTGCCGGCGCTCCAGTCCCAGCACGCCGGGCGTGACCATCGCCTTCCGCCCGCCACGCGGCTTCACCCGAAGCGGGATGACCACCGTGAGGGTCTGCGCCGCCTCGCTCACGCCGCAGCCCTCCCGGCCGCGGGCGCTTGGGCGGCCAGGTCGCGCACAAGGCTGCCGAGCCCGTCCAGTCGCAGGCGCACCACGGCTCCGTCGGCCCGGACGTCGACCCGGTCTACCAGCAGCCGCACGATGCGCGCTCGCTCGGCTGGGAAGAGCTCATCCCAGAGCGGCTCGATCCGCTCCAGCGCCAGCAAGACCTCCTGCTCCGTCACGTCCGACGCCGTCGTGCGCGCCGCCCGCCATGTGCCGACCACCATTTCCGGCTGCCGCAGCAGCGCGCGGACCTGCGCGACCACTGCCGCCTCGATCTCGCCGGCTGGCAGCCGCGCGATGGCCGGCCGCTCGGTCGCGCCGCCCTTCAGCACGGCCTGGCTGACGTAGTAGCGATAGATCTGCCCGCCCCGGCCGCGGCTGTGGCTCGGCGACATGGCGCGGCTGTCGCTGTCGAAGATCAGGCCGCGCAGCAACGGCGCGGTGGTGTTCCGCGTCCGGTTGACCCGCACCCGCGGGCTGACTTGTAGGATGGCGTGCACCGCATCCCACTGCGCCTGGGCGACGATCGCATCGTGCTCGCCCGGATAGGCTGTGCCCTTGTGCACCGCCTCGCCGAGATACACCCGGTTGCTGAGGATGCGGTAGACGTCGCTCTTCGTCAGCGGCCGGCCCCGCTTCGTGGTGGCGCCCTCGGCTCGCAGCACCTGCACCAGCCGCGTGCAGGACTCGGTTTCGACAAAGCCCTGGAAGATCCGCCGCACCAGCGCGGCTTCAGCGTCGTTCACCACCAGCTTGCGCTGGCGCACGTCGTAGCCGAGCGGCACGTACCCGCCCATCCACATGCCGCGCTTTCGGGACGCCGCCACCTTGTCGCGGATGCGCTCGCCGATCACCTCGCGCTCGAACTGCGCGAAGCTGAGCAGGATGTTCAGCGTCAGCCGCCCCATGCTCGTGGTGGTATTGAAGCTCTGAGTCACCGACACGAACGTCACGTCGTTCGCGTCGAACACCTCGACCAGCTTCGTGAAATCCACCAGCGACCGGCTGAGGCGGTCGATTTTATAGCAGACAATGACGTCGATCAGGCCGCGCTCGATATCGGCCAGCATGCGGCGCAGCGCCGGACGTTCGAGCGTCCCGCCGGACACGCCGCCATCGTCATAGCGGCCCGGTACCAGCACCCAGCCCTCCGCGCGCTGGCTGGCGATGAAGGCCTCGCAGGCCTCACGCTGCGCGTCGAGGGAATTGAACTCCATGTCGAGCCCTTCCTCGCTCGACTTCCTGGTGTAGACCGCGCAGCGCAGCTTCCGCACCGTCGCCGGCATCGCGCCGACCGGCTTCGCGTCGCGCTTCATGCGGCACTCCGGCTCGGGCGCAGCCCGAAGAATACGCGCCCGTTCCAGCGCGTGCCGGTGATGGCGCGCGCGATGGCCGACAGCGACTGGTAGGGCTGGCCCGCGTATTCGTATCCGGCGCGCGTCACGGTCACGACGTGCTCTACGCCCTGATACTCGCGGATCAGCTGCGTGCCGGCGATCGGCTTGTCGTCGCCGCGCATGCGGCGGACGGTAACCTTCCCGCCGTCAAGCTGCTCGCCCAGCGCCTCGAGGCGAGCCAGCGTATCGGGCTTCAGGCCGCCATAGGCGAGCTCTTGGATGCGGTAACCAAGCCGGCTCTCCAGGAAACGCCGGTTGTATGGCGGTGGCTCGGTGCCGAAGAACTCCCGCCACTGCTGCTTCAGCGCCGGCGTGGCGGCGGTCTTCAGGGCGGCGAGCCTGCCCAGCACATCGGCGGGCGGAATTGCCGGCGCAGTAAACGTGGGCGCGGCCTGGGTCTTCGTCTTCCTCGTCATGCGTCTCTCCGGTTGGTCCGGTTCGCATGCAGGCGCTGGGTGGCCGGGAAGTGTAGCACCGGCTCTCCGCGGTCCGCGGCGTCGCGCGCGGCTTCCTCGGTAGCGCGGCTGCGGAGCCGCAGCAGGCCGCGGGCGAGGAGATCGCAGACCTCGCGGAGGTGGGGCGGGAGTTGCTGATTGATCGGCAGGGCCATCGTGATCCAACACGCATTGTCCTGCCTTCCCTCTACGTCCCGCCGCGGCGCTTCTTCTCGGGCGGCGGCCGCTCATTCAGCACGTCATGGATGCTTCGCAGCGCCGACGGCCTGCCGACGTCCGGCTTGATCCGATCCCAGAAGCGTCGAACGCGTGTCCGGATTGAGCTGTCGCAAGGGACATTGTCGGGCCCCTGGGTCTTCGCGAACCAGTCCCGCATCTTGCCCATCATCTCTTCCTGCGTCGCCGGCACGCCTTCGTCATTGACGATGACGACCACCTCGGAGAGCACTCCCTCCCAATCATACTTCACCGGCGCGCCACGGCCCCGGCGTCGTTCCGGCGCCGCCAGACTGCGCACCGAGGCATCCAGCGGCGGCGCTGTCGCATGCGACGCCTCGAAGCGTTCGAGTTCGGCGTGACGCACCACCAGGATGTCTCGCCTGACGAGGATGTGCGCGCGCTCGTCCTTGTCGCTGAGCGGCTCCAGCAACTCCCCCTTCGATGACAGGAATCGACACACCGCAGCCTCGCCGTTTTCGAGCACGGCAAAGGCCTCGACCCGATGCAGATCGATGGTGCCGACATGCCAGCGCTTGCCGCAGGGAATGGGGAACGGCCGACCGTCCTCCTCGTGCTCGATGTCGCTGACCGCAAAGGGTAAGCCGCCGACCGCGATCGATACGACAAGCTCACCTTCCAGCGCATAGGCCGTGATGCCCGCCATGCTCACCGACCAGCGCTCGCAAACCTCAGCCAGCGCGTAGTAGGGCTTCCGCGAGATCATGCGCGACATGCGTCACCTTTCCCCGATTGCGCGCAGCCGCCGGTAAGCACGCACCACCTTCTCCATGTCGTCGCGCATGTCCGGTGGCAGGCGCCGCGCCTTCACGAACAGATCGTCCATCTGCAGCCCGAGGATCGCCGCGGCACGCTCGATCAGCTCGTCCCGCGGTGGGCTCTCCAGCCCGCGCTCGATGCGCGAGAGATAGGGCGCGGAGATGCCGAGGCGCTCGGACATGTCCACCAGCCCGATGGCCAAGGCGATGCGCCGCTCCCGGATGATGGCCCCGAAGCTCACGGCACATCTCCCGCGATCAGGCGATAGCGCCGCAGCCGGACTGCGATAAACCGGTCCGAGACGCCGAAGTCGCCGGCCAGCGCGGCAGTGAGGCCGGCCAGCGCATCCGGCGGCGTCGAGGGAGGGAGCACGCGGCAGCCAGGCCGGCCCCGATGCGGCGCGTGCACCATCGGAAGCTTCTCGCTGCGCGCCCTTGCAACCAGCCGCAGGTGCAGCGGCTGCGGCGGCACCAACAGCGCGCCCATGAACTCGTTGGCGCGCCGCTCCGTGCGAGCCGAAGCGCCGTCAAGGCAGTGCGGCCCGGCCGTCACGGACCGATATCGGCGCGTCGGCTCGGCGACGGAGGGCGGCGCATCGAACACGATGTGGCCGACCTCGTGCGCCACCGTGCTGAGCTCGAGATCGGGCCGCTCGCCGATCAGCTGACCATTCACCGACACCAGCGCGAGGCCCGGCGTCGAGGGATCCGTCTCGAACACGCCGAACACCTCCCTGCCCGACGCGTCGTGAACGCGCTGGCCGAAATCCCAGGCCGACGCGATCTGCCGCCCGTTCACCTGCAGCTGTGAGACGGCCGCCACGAGGGCGCGGGTGCTCAGCGCCCATGGCGAGCCATCGCGCGCCACCACCTGGCGCAAGCAGGCCGCCACGGCCCAGAGGGCTTCGGCGGCGAGGGGGCGCGGCGCGCCTGTCGCGGGATCATGAGGATAGGACAGGGCGAGGGACATCGGCGGGACCTCCAGGTTATGCGTCGGCGCAAGAGCGTGTGTTCCCTTTACGTTCCTCATAGGCCCAGAGTCCAGCGCGCGGACAACAATCCGGTCAATAAATCTCCGAACCAATCTCGCGGCTTCAACGTCCGCGCCCTGCGCCCCAGGAATGGCGGCCTTCCAGCGATATCAACAATTCCGCCGAATTCCTGAGCAGGAATTCTTGCCTTTGTTGTTCAACTGCACCTGCCCGCCCGTGCTCCCGTCCCGGCGTCACCAGAACCCGCCCGACGCCGGAGACCATCATGGCCACGCAAGGCCCCCGACACCCTCACCAGCCCACCGCCTGGCATCCTGACCGCCTCGCCGCCAGCCTCGCTATCGCCCATCGCTACGCCCGCCGCGGCAGCCGCCGGCTGAGGCTCTCGCGCGCCGATCGAGAGGATCTTCGGCAGGACATCCTGCTCACCATGCTGGAGCGCGCCGCGCGCTTCGATCCAGAGCGTGGGCGCTGGGACGCCTTCGCGACGCTCCTGGCGCAGCATGCTGTCGCGGATCGCGTGCGGGCGCACCGCCGTGGTCCTCGCCCGGTCTTCTTCGACCTCGATCTCGACGCCTTCCCGGCCGGCGCCTCCGCCACGCAGTGCGACGAGGTTGATCCGGACATCGCGCTCGACTTCGCGCGCGTCGGCGATGAGATCCCCACACCCTCCGGCCACCTGCTCGATCTCATCCGCACCACCACGGACATCGCCGACGCGCAGCGTCGGTCGCGGGGCTCCTGCGCTGCCTTCTACCGCGCGATGGCCGAGCTGCGCTGCTGGCTGCACGCCGCCGGGCTGCGGCCGATGCGCACGCCGGCGACGCGTGCCCCGAGCACCGCGACCCCCTGAGAGAAAACCGCATCCCGATTCGTAGAGAGGAGATGCCGGACTATGAGCAGAAAGGATCCCGCGCCGATGCGCACCGATCGCCCCGCTTCCACCGCTGTGCTGCCGTTCGCCGCACGCGCCGACGTCGTGAGCACCGAGAACGAACTCCACGATCGCTTTGCCGCTGCCCTGCCTGGCACGGCCATCGTCTACCACATCGGCATGCTGGCGCGCGATCGCGACCGGCTCGCCACCACGCTCACGCCGGAGCGACGCGAGGAGCTGAACGCCCTGGCGTCCCGGGCCTGGCGGCTGGCGGCGGCGGGCTGGGCGGACCTGCTGCAGCGCCGCGTCGGCGACGCGTGCTTCGCCTACCTGCTGGTGGTGCGGCGGCGCCCGCTCAGCGCACGCAGCGCTCGGGCGCTGGCCGCGCCGTCCTTGCGTCTGGCGGAGGCCGCCTGATGGGCAAGGCTTCGCGCGACAAGGGCATGCGGCGCGAGCGCGCGCTGGTCGAGATCCACACCAAGTGCGGCATCCACGCCGAGCGCGTGCCACTCTCCGGCGCCTCACACTACCAGGGCAATGGCGGCGACATCGACATCTATGCCCGTGGCCGCAGCGCGCCTCCCTACACCGCCGAGGTCAAGGCGCGCGGCAATGGCAGCGGCTTTCGCATGCTGGCGAGCTGGCTCGCCGGCTATGACGCGCTGTTCCTCTGGCAGGACCGCGCCGCGCCCTTCGTCGTCCTGCCGCTGCATGTCTGGCTCGAGCTGCTCAGCCTCATCACCCCGCCGGCCAACGACACCGGCAGCGTCCAGCCCGAGCCCGACGCCGACGCGGCGCGGCTGCGCCGTCGCGCTGAGGCCGAGGCGGGTCGGCCGGTCGATGCCATTGCGGAGCGCGCGGCATGAACGGCCTCACGCTGCACGGGCTCGACCACCTCTCCGCCACCAGCCTGAACCTCTGGGCCGCCGAGCCGGCGCTGTGGGTGATCGAGAAGCTGCTCCGCCGACGCGCCCCGGTGGGCTGCGCGGCATATCGCGGCATCGCCGTCGAGCACGGTGTCAGCCTCGGCCTGTTCGATCCAGATCTGAACCTTGCCGATTGCCAGGCCGCCGCGCTCGCCGAGTTCGACCGCCTCGCGGCGCTCTCCGCCGATCCCAACCGCGCCAAGGAGCGCGAGTCCGTCCCAGGCCTGGTCGAGACGGCGCTCGCTGAGCTTCGCCAATACGGCCCGCCGACCCCGCCGCCGGAAGGCCAGCGCCAGCACCGCGTCGAGGTCACGCTGCCGGACGTTCCGGTGCCGCTGATCGGATACCAGGACTTCGTCTGGGACGCGCATGGCATCGTGCTCGACCTCAAGACGCAGCTCCGCCTCGCCGGTGACATCACCCCTGCGCATGCCAGGCAGGGCGCAGTCTATGTCGCCGGCGGCAACCGGCAGATGCGCTTCTGCTACGCCACGCCCAAGAAGGTCGCGGTCTACGCGCTGGAGGATCCGCGCACGCCGCTGCTGACGCTGCGCCACATCGCGCTGCGGCTCGAACGCTTCCTCCACCTGTCGCGCGATCCGCACGAGCTGGTCGGCCTGCTCTGCCCCGACTTCGAAAGCTTCTGGTGGTCGGCGCCGGAGGCGCGCGCGCTCGGGAGGGACGTCTATGGCTTCTGACCCGATGCGCCGCCGCGTGCGGCTGCCTGCCGTCCCGCTCGAGCTGCTCGCCGCCACCCTGCATTGGGCCGGCGTGTGGGCGCTGCTGCTGCTCGTCTGGCTGTTGACCGCCTGACGCACACGGCGCCGCGCGCCCGCCGCGTCTGGCGCGCACCCCATTCGCAGAGGAGAGGCGCATGGCCCTCGGCCTGAACACCAGCACCAACGGTGCCGACTTCATCCCGCACATTCGCTACGACGCCCGCGCCGGGCGGCTATTCCGCGCCGATAGGGCGCAGGGCTCGGACGGGCGGTGGGAAACCACCATGGTGGACATCACCACCCCGCCGCCGCAGTTCCTGATGGATCTGGCGCAGATCGAGGTCGGCTGGCTGTCCTATGCCGGCGGCACGCCCGATCTGCGCATGGTGCCCTTCGGAACGCCGCTGCCGCCGGTCCCGAGCAAGGATCACAAGCAGGGCTTTCGGGTCCGGGTCTATGCGCCGAAGCTGCTCGGCGGTCTGCGCGAGTTCGCCTCCTCCGCCAAGGTGGCGATCGCGGCGATGGACGCCGTGCACAGCCAATTCGAGGCGGCGCCGGAGCGCGGCCAGGGGCTCGTGCCGGTGGTGTCCTTCGTCGGCACGACGCCGGTCACGACGAAGACGCCGCAGGGCAGCAGCACGAACTACGCCCCGGTGTTTCGGATCGAGAAGTGGGTGACGCGGCCGGCGGATCTGCCGATCGGGGCAGTGCCGACCGCGGCCACAGCGACGGCGTCCGCTCCCGCACAGCCTCCCGCCGCGCCGCCGCGTCACGTGTCGCCGCCGGCGCCGGTGGCTCCGCCTGCGCCGGCGCCCGCCGCGGCACCGGCGCCCGCGCTCGCCACCCACGACACGGAGTTCTGAGATGGACGGCACGGCGAGCCTGCCGCCGCGCGACGGCGACGGGCTGATCTGCCCGCTGCCGGAGGCGCTGCGCGCGCTCGCCGCGCTGCCGCATTGGGTGATCTGGCGCTGGACCGAGGCGACTCCGGGCAGCAAGCCCGACAAACCACTGTTCCGCGCCGGCGATCCCTGGCGGCACGCATCCACGCAGGACCCCGCCTCCTGGGACACGTTCGGCGCCGCCATGGGCGCGGTGGCCGCGGCGGAGGCCGACGGCGCTGGCTACGTCCTGCGCGACGACCCGACACACATCTTTCTCGACCTGGACAACTGCCGCGATCCCGTCACCGGCGCGCTCTCCGACTGGGCGCTGCGGCTCGTCGAGGAGGCCGGCAGCTACGCCGAGGTCACGCCCTCCGGCCGTGGCCTGCGCATCATCGGCACCAACGAGAGTCTCCGCGCCCCGGTGCATCGCCGCATCGCCATGCCGGCGGGCGGCAGCGTCGAGATCTTTCACCGCTGCCCCCGCTACGTCACCGTCTCCGGCCGCCTGCTGCGCGAGGCACCCGACGCGCTGCGCCCGATCTGCGACATCGCCGCCGATCTGCTGCTGCTGGCGCAGCCGACCGCAGCCACGACGCCCGACGCGGCGCCGCCACGGTCGAACCCCGATCCTGCCGGCTCGCCGCAGGACATCGCCTCGGCGCTGGCGCAGATCCCGAACCCCGACCTGCCCTGGGACGAGTGGTCGAACATCGGCATGGCGGTCTGGCGCGCCTCGGCCGGCAGCGCCGCGGGCCTCGCCGCCTGGACCGCCTGGTCGGCAAAGTCGGGCAAGCACCAGGACGCGGCCTGCCAGGAGCGCTGGCAGCACTGGTTCCGCAGCCCGCCCGACCGCATCGGCTACGCGTCTCTGCATCGCCTTGCGCGCGAGGCCAATCCGCTCTGGGTGAAGCCGTCTCTGGTCACCGCCCTGATGCCCTCCGCCGCGGCGCCGACGCGCGCACAGGGCGCCTCGGCCGAGTGGGAGGGGGACGTGCCGCACGCAACGCCCACCCCGCCCAGCGGCGCCCAGAACGCGCCCGTGGCCAGCCTCGTCGCGACCCCCTTCGACCCGGCCGACCTGGCGGCACTGCGCCCCCGCGAATGGGTCTACGGCCATTTCCTGATCCGGCGGTTCGTCTCCGTCCTCGGCGCGCCGGGCGGCACGGGAAAGACCGCCTACGCCCTCGCCGTGGCGCTCTCCGTCGCGCTCGGCCGGCCGCTGGTCGAGGAGCCGGTACACAGCCCGGGCCGCGCTTGGATCTACAACCTGGAGGACCCGCGCGACGAACTGCTGCGCCGCGTCCAGGCGGCGCTGATCGCCCACCGCATTCCCGCGACCGACCTCGCTGGCCGGCTGTTCCTCGACAGCGGCCGCGACCAGCCGCTCGTTGTCGCCGCGCGGTTGCCGGACGGCACCGTCGTCGCCACGCCCATCGTCGAGGCGCTGATCAAGGAGCTGCGGCGTCGGCAGGTGACGCTCCTGGTGGTCGACCCCTTCGTGAAATCGCACCGCCTCGAGGAGAACCGCAACGAGCAGATCGACTTCGCCGCCGCGCTCTGGTCGCGCGTCGCGGACGCCGCCGGCTGCGCCGTGCTGCTGGTGCACCACTTCCGCAAGGGCGGCATCGCCGGCGACGCCGACGCCTTCCGCGGCGCCTCCGCGCTGGTCGATGCGGCCCGTGCGGCGGTGGCGCTGCGGTCCATGGACGAGAAGGAAGCCGAGCGCTTCGGCCTCGACGAGGAGGAGCGTTGGTTCTTCGTCCGCGCCGATAACGCGAAGCTCAACCTCGCGCCGCGCCCGCTCGACGCCACCTGGCTGCAGCTGCGCTCCATCGCGCTGCCGAACGGCGATCATGTCCAGGCTATCGCGCGCTGGCGCCCCGCCTCGGTGTTCAAAGAGCTGACCCTCGCCGCATCCGCCGATCTGATCGAGCAGCTCGGCACGCCGCGCGAGGATGGGGAGCGCTGGTCCAAACGTAAGCAGGACAGCGAACGCTGGGCAGGTAGCCTCATCACCAAGAGCGTCGGCTGCACCGAAGCACAGGCGCGCGCGATTCTCGACGGCTACTTCGCGAGCAAGGCGCTCCGCACCGTCGAATACCAGAGCCCCAAGCAGCGCAAGCCGCGCATGGGGCTCGAACATGACCCGCAGGTCGTCGCCGGCATGCGGCTCCATGCGAAGGAGGACCACGACGAATGAGGAAGCTGATCACCCTGCCCGGGCGTCCCGATATCGGCAGCGTAGCCTTCGTGCAGCACCAGCGTTTCGAGTGCGTCGAGATCCGACCGCACATAACGCGCACCGGGCGCGACGTCGAACTCTCGATCTGGATGGGTGGCTGCGCGGATTGCGGAGCTCCATTCGACTTGGTGACGCCGCGGCGCGCCGGTCCAGTTCGAGTAGATCGGCGCCGCTGCGCGGAGCACCGCGATCCAAAGCGCCGGGTCAAGGTGCCTGCTGGGGCATCGGCATGAGCGGTGCTCCGAGTGCTTGCGCCACTGACCTGCGCCACTGGCACATCACTGGCGCAGCGGTGCGGCGACCGGTTGCCGGGGAGGGTTGCGCCTCTGCGCCACTGGCAAGGCCCATGCCCTCATGCCCCCTAGGGGGCATGGGGCAGTGGCGCAGTGGCGCAGCCCGGACCGGTGGGGCAGCGGCGCAGGATCCAGGGCGGATTTCGAGGCATCGGCCGCCATCCAGTGGCGCAGCAGTGGCGCAGATCACCACGGAGGCAGAAGCATGAGTTGGGCGACAACCGATCGCTCCGGCATCACCATGGCCATCCAGGGCCTGGTGCAGTCCGTCGACCTGCTGACCGACAGCTTGGAGCGCAAATGGGGCGTCGGCCGGCTGCGCCTGCTGGTCGACGACGCGCTGCGCGAGCGCTTCGACCGGCAGTGGCGCAAGTGGCAGGCCGCCTATGCCGCGCAAGACCTAGATGCCGTGCGGGCACACTCGGAGGCGATGCGCCGCGCCTGGGACGCGCTGGACCAGGCGGCCACGGCGGCGGGTCACACGCCGACGGCGCCGGAGGTGTGGGAGACGCGGATGCCGGACGGCACCGTGCTCGCCATCGTGCGGAGCCCCGCCGAGCAGCACGTCCTGGCGCGCGCCGCGCGGCACGAGGGCGACAGCCGCGCTCGCGAGGTGTGGTCGCTGGACGAGATCGGCCGCGTCATCTGCGCCTGGGAAGGCCGAAACTGGGTGGACGCCATTCGCGCGGAGTTCCCTGGAGCGACGGTGGAAGCACTGCGGCTGACGCCGCGCGGCGCGGAGTTCGACTGGTTGCGCGGCGACGAGATCCCGTTCGGCCACAACCACGGCGACACGCACGCCCACACGCCTCTGTCGCGGAGTGCTGCACGATGACCCTGCCCGGCGCTCCCCGTCCGCCGCGCTCCTGCCTCGATCGCGGCACGCGCACGGCTTCGAACGACAACGAGCTCAACGCCATGCGCGCCGCCGCTTGGCATCGGCACGGCGTCGCTGCCCTGGCCGTGGAGGACATCACCGATCCCTGGCTCCGCCAGGCGATCATCAACGAGGCCAGTCGCCGCTGGGGTCGGCGCAACGGAGGGTCAGGCCATGGCCGGTAAGCGGAACACGGCACGTCGCAAGGTTGAGCGCGAGGATCTGTCGAAGCCCTCGAAGTGGCGGCTGCAGCACGGCGACTTCTCCGCGCCAGTCCGCGGAGCGGATCCCGAGACCGGCAGCCCCGTCGAGCACCGCCGCGCCGTGGATACGCTCGGCACTATGCTGGCGAACGACACCATCACGCCGCAGATGCACGAGGCCGGCAGCATCTTCCGCACGCTGTTCCGCTCCGCCGCGCTGGACGGCATCGCCACGTCGCAGCTGATCCGACTGGCGGGCGCGACGAACGACGACATGCCGAACCGGCAGATTGACGCGCGGCGTCGCGTCGCCAACGCCATCGACGCGCTCGGCGGCCACGACAGCCCGGCCGGCTCCTGCGTGTGGTTCGTCGTCGGGCTTGAATTCTCGGTGCGCGAATGGTCTCAGCGCCAGGGCTGGTCGGGCCGGCCTGTGCATGGCCCGGTGGCGCAGGGCATCCTGGTCGGCGCACTCGGCACGTTGGCGATGCACTTCGGGCTCACGCCGCAGCAGCGGGCGGCGTGAAATGGACAGTAGCCAATCGAGCCATGAGCATGAGCTCCGCTCGCTGCGCTCACATCAAGTGGCAAAGCGCGATGTCGAGGCAACGTGCCCTCAGCGCAATTGCTGTCCTTCCGCGCGGCCGCGACATCTGTAAAGATTTTCGACGCCCCGACAGGCGTTCTGGCTGACGCATTCGACTTGCTCGGAAGCGGGACTATGCGCAAATATTGTTTGTCAGCCTGAGGGCTGATTGTCGGTGCTACGGCACAAACTGGCAGCGCGGGAGGAATCCATGAGCGGTCGGAACGGCCACCCGAGGAAGCGGACCCTCGCAGATGGCGCCGGCTGGGTGCGCGGTCTTCTGCTGGCGGCGGCGCTCGCCATCTCAGGCGCAAACTCCGCCGAGGCCGGCTACTGGAACGTCTTCAACATCGAGGGCGAGAACTCGATCTCGGCCGGAATCGTCACCTACGCCACCTTCTCCGACATGCTCGCCGACACCAATCGGACCGGCGTGTTCGAGCCCAACACCGCCGGCTTCGGCCGAAACGTCGTCGGCGGCGGCTCGGACGGCACCACCTATTGGAACGTCTTCAACATCGAGGGCGAGAACTCGATCTCGGCCGGGATCGTCACCTACGCCACGCTCGCCGACATGCTCGCCGACACCAATCGGACCGGCGTGTTCGAGCCCAACACCGCCGGCTTCGGCCGAAACGTCGTCGGCAGCGGGTCGGACGGCACCACCTACTGGAACGTCTTCAACATCGAGGGCGAGAGCTCGATCTCGGCCGGGATCGTCACCTACGCCACGCTCGCCGACATGTTGGCTGACACCAATCGCACCGGCGTGTTCGAGCCCAACACCGCCGGCTTCGGAAGAAACGTCGTCGGCAGCGGCTCGGATGGCACCACCTACTGGAACGTCTTCAACATCGAGGGCGAGAGCTCGATCTCGGCCGGGATCGTCACCTACGCCACGCTCTCCGACATGTTGGCTGACGTCAATCGCACCGGCGTGTTCGAGCCCAACACCGTCGGCTTCGGCCGCAACGTCGTCGGCAGCGGGGCCGTGATCTCTGCAGAAGTGACCATTCCTGAACCCCTCAGCCTCTCCCTGTTCGCCTCGGGCATCCTGACGCTCACGCTTCTGCGGTGGGGGCGACGGACTGTTTCGGCGTCCAGCTGACCGCCACCATTACCGGGTGCCTAAAGCTGCGCCGTCACCGCTTCAGGTGCGCTGTTACAATTCACCCTGTAGCGGCGCGCGAATCAGCGGGGCTATGACCACGCTACGTCGAGACGATGCGACGCGGCGGTGGCGAACGAGCCACTGAGCCAGACAATCCGGAGCGTGGCTCGCGAGCCGCAGGGTCCTTCCTGGCCCCGCTGATGCGGGGGGCGGAAGCGCGCAAGGTTTCTAGCGCCAGGCCAGTTTTCCAGGTTGCCAGCGTCGCGCAGTTGCCAGCCGCGCCGGCCACCATTCCACGATCACGCAGGTGCAGATGCCCCAGGCCCCATGGTCTGCGAGCGCCGTCGAGGCGCGCGCGGTCGCCGCGCTGCTGCCCTATGCCGGCAACGCGCGCACGCACTCCGCCGAGCAGGTGGCGCAGATCGCGGCCAGCATTCTCGAGTTCGGCTTCGTCGCGCCGGTCCTGGTGGACGAGTGCGGCGAGATCATCGCCGGCCACGGCCGGCTGCTGGCCGCGAAATCCCTCGGCCTCGAGACCGTGCCGACCATCGTCCGCGCCGGCCTGACCGAGGCGCAGAAGGCAGCGTATCGACTGGCGGACAACCGCATCGCGTTGAACGCCGGCTGGGACGAGGCGCTGCTGGCGGCCGAGGTCGCGAGGCTGCAGGAGATGGGCGGCGTCGACCTGGCGCTGACCGGCTTCGACGGCGCGGAGATCGAGCGCCTCCTGGCCGGCCTGGAAACCGAGGCCGGCAACCTGGCGACGCCGGCAGTTGCCAGCGGCGCCGAGCCGACTCCTGGCAACCAGCCGGACGTGGAGGGCGCGGAGCCGGCAGAGGATCCCGCGGATGCCGAACCGGAGCCGCCGCGCCAGGCCGTCGCGCGGGTCGGTGACATCTGGCTGCTGGGTGAGCACCGGCTGGCCTGCGGCGACAGCACGAACCGCAGCACTGTGGCGCGCGTCATGGCTGCGGATCGCGCGGCGCTGCTCTTCACCAGCCCGCCCTACGGAAACCAGCGCGACTACACCACGGGCGGCGTCTCGGATTGGGACGCGCTGATGCAGGGCGTGTTCCAGCATGTCGACGCGGCGCTCGGCCGCGACGGCCAGGTGCTGGTGAACCTCGGGCTGATCCATCGCGAGGGGGAGTGGCAGCCCTATTGGCAGGGCTGGCTGGACTGGATGCGCGGCCAGGGCTGGCGCCGCTTCGGGCTGTATGCGTGGGATCAGGGCCCCGGCCTGCCCGGCGACTGGAACGGCCGCCTGGCCCCCGCCTTCGAGCTCGTCTTCCATTTCAACCGAGAGGCGCGGCAGGCGAACAAGATCGTGCCGTGCAAGTGGGCCGGAACGCCGAACAAGGGCAGCGGGCTCCGCGCCGCCGACGGCGAGGTGAAGGCCTACACCCACATCGGCCTGCCGGTGCAGGAGATGCGGATCCCGGACAGCGTGCTGCGCATCACGCGCCACAAGGGCCGCGGCATCGAGACCGAACACCCGGCGGTGTTCCCCGTCGCGCTGCCGGAGTTCCTGATGCGCGCCTACACGGACGAGGGTGACGTCGTGTTCGAGCCGTTCGCGGGGAGCGGCACCACCATCCTGGCGGGTCAGCGCACGGGCCGGCGCGTCCGCGCAATCGAGCTCGCGCCGGCGTATGTCGACTTGGCGATCGCCCGCTGGTGCATGCTGCACCCCGACCTGCCGGTGACGCTGGCCGACGACGGCCGCGATTACGACGCCGTCGCCGCGGCGCGCGCGGAGGCGCTGGCCGATGCTGCCTGATCTCCGCGTCGAGATGATGCCGGTGGCATCGCTCGCGCCGTACGCCGCGAATGCCCGGCTGCATCCGACCGAACAGGTGGCGCAGCTGGCGGCATCGATCGGTGAGTTCGGGTTCAACGTCCCGGTGCTGGTGGACGACGCGGGCGTGCTGATCGCCGGCCACGGTCGCGTACTGGCGGCGAAGGCGCTCGGGCTGGAGGAAGTGCCGGCGATCCGGCTCGGGCATCTCACGGAGGCGCAGGCGCGGGCCTTCCGGCTGGCCGACAACCAGCTGGCGCTCAACTCCACCTGGGACGAGAGCCTGCTCGCCGCCGAGCTCCGCGCGCTGCGCACGGACGAGTTCGACCTCGGCCTGATCGGCTTCGACGGCGCGACGCTCGACAGGCTCCTAGGTGAGGCTGTGCCAGAGGCCCCGGCCACACCCGCCGGGGATCCGGACGCGCCGGCGCCCGAGCCACCAGAGGCTCCCGTCACCCGGCCCGGCGACCTCTGGCTGCTCGGCCCGCATCGGCTGCTGTGCGGCGACGCCACCAGCGCGGCGGACGTCGCGCGGCTGCTGAACGGCACGCGGCCGCACCTGATGACCAGCGATCCTCCGTATGGGGTGAACTACGATCCCGAGTGGCGGAACGAGGCCGGCGTCTCGGCCACGATGCGGACCGGGAAGGTGGCGAATGACGACCGCGCCGACTGGCGCGACGCCTGGGCGCTGTTCCCGGGCGACGTGGCGTATGTCTGGCACGCCGGCGTGCACGCGCGCACGGTGATCGAGAGCTTGGAGGCGGCTGGCTTCGCGGTGCGCAGCCAGATCATCTGGGCGAAGCCACGCTTCGTGCTCGGGCGGGGCGACTACCACTGGCAGCACGAGCCCTGCCTCTACGCCGTGCGTAAGGGCGCGACCGGCCACTGGCAGGGCGCGCGGGACCAGGCGACGCTCTGGCCGATCAGCACGGCGGGCGACGAGGATGCCGCCACCGTCCACGGCACGCAAAAGCCGGTGGAGTGCATGCGGCGGCCGATGGTGAACAACAGCGCGGTGGGGGATTTGATCTACGAGCCGTTCTGCGGCAGCGGCAGCACCATCATCGCGGCAGAGACGACGGGGCGCGTCTGCTACGCGATGGACATCGACGCGCGCTACGTCGATGTCACCGTGCGGCGATGGCAGGCCTTCACCGGGCGGGCCGCGGTCCTGGCCGGCGAGGACCGGCTGTTCGACGACGTCGCCGCAGCGCGTGGTATGCAGGGGGCAGCGCAGGCCGTCGTCTGACGCCTCGCCTTCTAACCGGTGCTGTCCAAGATTAGTCCCGTTGTCTCGCCTGGCTTGTCCCAGTGCGGGAAGTGCCCGCAAGCCTCAAACCAGTGAATCCGGGCATCCGGGAAAAGTGCCTTGGCGCGGCCTGCCTGGACCGGGAAGCACACACGGTCCTGTCGGCCCCAGCCGATCACCAACCTGCCAGGAAGGGATCTCGGTGCCGCGCCCTCCTGGGCTGGTCCATAAGCGAGGCTGCGCAGCAACTCGTCGAAGGAGGGCGCGGCCGCGTAGCTGCGCATCTCCTCGAGTGTCACTACCGGCGAAAGCCGCCATGGCCGCGGCGAGAATTGCGGGAACAGCAGCGTCCGGCCGATCGCGCTGCCGGTGATGGCCGGCATGATCGGCTGCAGCAGCCGGACCAGCCGGATCGACACCGCGATCGAGGTGTAGAAGAACCGGCGCTCCCATCCCTGCCAAAAACCGCCGGGGTCGAGCGAAACGGTGGACCCCACCACGCCGCGCCGTGCGAGCTCCAGCACGAGCCGCGCGCCCATCGAGCTGCCAACGGCATTGACCCCGGTCAGGCCCTCGGCGGCGAGGAACTCGGTGACCGCCCGGGCAAGCGTGTCGATGGACACCTCACCCTGCAAAGGCGGGCTTTCGCCAAATCCGGGGAGATCGACGGCGATGACCTCTCGCTCGCGGGCAAGGTCGTGGAGGATCGGGCCCCAGGATCGCCATGAGCCGCCCAGGCCGTGGATCAGCAGCAGGGGCCTTCCCCGGCCAAGCCGGACGGAGTGCATGGCACTCAACGGCCGCACTCCACGCGCGCAACGATCGCATTCTTGGACAGCATCGAGAGGCTTCCCTGTCAAAGGCGAACTGGAACGCCGGCCGGGACCTGAACGTTGCCCGGCCGGCCAAGATCGTAGCCGCGGCGCCGCCGGGCGCCGCACCCCACTCAGCCGGTGATGCGGTACACCGTGTAGGAGCCCCGAGCGCCTTCCTTGTTCGGGCCGACCTGGCGCACCCGCTCCAGCACCTCGACCGCGTGGCCCTTCTTCTTCAGCCCGGCGAAGAACCCGCGCACCGTGTGCTGCTGCCAGCCCGTCGCCTCGCAGATCTGCGCGATGGTGGCGCCCTCCTCGCGGCGGAGCAGGGCGAGCACCGCCTCCTGCTTCGTCCCCTCGCGCGGCTTGCGCTTGGCGCCGGCCTCCCGTGTGGCGCGGGGCGGCTTGCCGGCGAGCGCGGCGCGGAGGGCCTGCATCGGGCCGTCGAGGGCGGTGATCATGTCTGCTTCGCGGTTGGCCTCGTCGTCCCAGGCAGCGAGCACCGCGGCGGCGGCGGCGCGCAGACTGGTGCGCGGCGCGGGCGTGGCGAGGGCGGCGTCCAGCAAGGCGAGGTCCTCGGCGCGGTCGCCCGCACCGGGCGCCGCGGGCGCGCCTTGGGCGGCTTCCGTCTCCGGGGCGTCCTCCCCGCTCGTGGGCGCCGTGTCCGCGTCCGTCCCGGCCGCCTGCGCGGCGGCGTGGCGCTCGGCGTTGCGGCGCAGGATCGCCGCCTCGCTCTGCTCGTCCTCCTCCGGCGCGTCGCCTGCGTTCGAGTCGATGCCGATGGCGCGCAGCCCGTCGTCGGTGATCTTCAGCAGCATCTCCTCGCCGTCCACCGTCCACTTTGCGATGGCGTCGTAGGCCGGGCGGTGCACCGCAATCACCAGGTCCTGCTTCAGTAGCGCCTGCGCCACCTTCTGGCGGGCTCCGGCGGGCAGGCGCTCGGGCGGGTAGGCCAGGTGCTCTGGGTGCTGCGCGGCGGCGGTGAGGATCGCGGCCTGGGTGTCGGTGAGCTTCATCGTCGAGGTCTCCGGTTCCGCACCCGAACAGCCGGGTGCTACCGCCCCGAGCCCCGCCGGCAGGGCCGGTCGGGGCAGATGCTACGTCTGCGCATCGCGTGACGGAGCATTCGCGCTGTGCCGCGCGCCAGCCAAGCGCCAACAGCGCGGCCCGGATTGCGTTCTTCGAGGGGGCTGGATCAGATCATGATCGCTGCCGCGCAGCCGGGCCGCGTGGCCTCGCAGCGCGAGGTGGCGCGCCGCCTCGGCGTTTCCCACACGGCGCTGCAGAAGGCGCAGCGCGCCGGCCGCATCGCGCCCGAGGCCGATGGCGCTTGGGACGTGGAGAAGATCCGCGCGCGGCTGGCTGAGAGCAGCGATCCGACGCGGAAGACTGCTGCCTTCGTCGCACCGGCACCACCGCGGCCGGTCTCGCCCCCGATCGCGGCGTCTGCGCCCGATCCGCTGCCGCGCGCTGCCGGCAGCACGTTCCACGACGCGCGCACGGCGAACGAGGTGCTGAAGGCGCAGGAGCGCCGACTGCGGCTCGACGAGCGCAAGGGCAAGCTGGTCGACAAGGCCCGCGCGCTGCTCCTGGTGCACCGTCTCGCCAAGGAGGAGCGCGATGCCATCCTCGCCTGGCCGGCCCGCGTGGCTGCCGAGATGGCGGCCGAGCTCGGCGTCGATGCGCATCGGCTGCAGACGATGATGGACACACGCCTGCGCGAGCATCTTGCGGCCCGGCACGATGTCCGGGTGAGCGTCGGCTGATGGCGGGCGAGCATCTCTTGGAGGAGCTCGGCCGCTTCGACGGCGACGCCGAGATCCTGCAGGCCTGGCGCGACGGCATGGCGCCCGAGCCGGCGCTGCTGGTCTCGGAATGGGCGGACAAGCACCGCGTGCTCGGCAGTCGGGGTTCGGCGGAGCCCGGCCCATGGCGCACCGTGCGCACGCCGTATTTGCGCGAGATCATGGATTCGCTGTCGCCGGCGCAGGCCGCGCGGCGCGTGGTGTTCATGAAGGGCGCGCAGGTCGGCGGCACGGAGTGCGGTAATAATTGGATCGGCTACGTAATACATCATGCACCCGGCCCGATGCTCGCGGTGCAGCCGACGACGGAGCTGGCGAAGCGCTTCTCCGACCAGCGCATCGACCCGCTGGTGGAGGAGACACCAGCGATCCGGGAGCGCGTCGCGCCCGCGCGCAGCAGAGATTCGGGCAATCGGCAGCTCTCGAAGGAGTTCCCTGGCGGGCAGCTGGTGATGACCGGCGCCAACAGCGCCGTCGGCCTGCGCTCGATGTCGGCCCGCTTCCTGTTCCTGGACGAGATCGACGCCTATCCCGGCGATGTCGAGGGCGAGGGTGACCCGATCGCGCTGGCCGAGGCGCGCGCGCGGACCTTCGGCTGGCGCCGGAAAATGCTGCTGGTCAGTACGCCGACGATCGCGGGCCTGTCGCGGATCGAGCGCGAGTATCTCGCCACCGACCAGCGGCGCTACTTTGTGCCCTGCCCGCATTGCGGCCACCGCCAGCATCTCCGTTTCGAGCGCCTGCTCTGGGACGAGGGCGAGCCGGAGACGGCGCGGTATCTCTGCGAGGATTGCGACGGGGCGATCGGCGAGCAGCACAAGGCGGCGATGCTGGCCGGAGGCGAATGGCGGGCCACGGCCACGGCGACGGACCCGCACGCGATCGGCTTCCACATCTCGGCGCTCTACTCGCCGCCGGGCTGGATGCCCTGGTCCGAGATTGCACGGCTCTGGCTCGCGGCGCAGGGCGACGACCGGGCGATCAAGACCTTCCGGAACACCGTCCTCGGCGAGACCTGGCAGGAAGCGGGCGAGGCGCCCGACTGGCAGCGACTCTATGACCGCCGCGAGCACTGGCCTGCGGGCACGGTGCCGATGGGCGGGTTGCTGCTGACAGCCGGCGTCGACGTGCAACGGGATCGCCTCGAGGCGAGCCTCTGGGCCTGGGGCCAGGACCGGCAGTCCTGGCTGGTCGAGCACCGCGTGCTCGCAGGGAACCCCTTCGAGGCGGCGGTGTGGGAGGAGTTGCGGCTGCTGCTGGGCGAGACCTGGCGGCACGCCAGCGGGCATCGGCTGCCGGTGGCCATGGCGGCGATCGACAGCGGCGACGGCATGACCACAGCGGAGGTGTATTCGTTCGTGCGCCGGGCTGGTGCCGGCCGCGCCATCGCCGTGAAGGGCCAGGACGGGCTGCGCGCTGCGATCGGCCAGCCGGCCGCGACGGAGGTTCGGCGGAACGGGCGGAAGATGGGCGGTCTGAAGGTCTGGCCGGTGGGCTCGTCCTTCCTGAAGGGCGAGACCTATGGCTGGCTGAAGCTGGAGCGGCCCACGGAGGAGAGCGGCGATCCGTTCCCGCCGGGCTACGTGCACCTGCCGCTCCACGCCGCCGGCGAAGAGTTCTGCCGCCAACTCACCGCGGAACAGTTGGTGGCTCGGGCGGGGCGCAACGGCTTCCGCCGCCTCGAATGGGTCAAGACGCGCGAGAGGAACGAGGCGCTGGACTGCCGCGTGTATGCGCGTGCCGCCGCAGCCGCCCTCGGGATGGATGGCTGGGGCGAAGGTCGCTGGGCGCGCATGGCCGATGCGCTGTCGCTGCCGGCGGCCGAGCTTCCCACCGGCGGGAATGTCGCGCCGCTGTCGCCGGCCGCGTCCGACGCCCATCGCCCGCGCGGCTGGCTCGCGCCGCGCTCGGGCTGGCTGCGCTAACAGGGAGGGCGAGCATGGATCCGACCGTCCTCGCCTGGGCGCTGGCGCAGCCGGCCGGTAGCCGGGCGGCCGCACTCGCGGCGGCCTACACCGGCGGCACCACGCGCGTGACCTTCGACGGGCGCACCGTGGAATACCGCAGCCTGGATGAGCTCGGCCGGGCACTGGCGGTGCTGCGCGGGGCAGAGATGACGGCAGCCCGCCGCCCGTCCGTCACGCTGGCCTGCTTCCCCCGCGGGGGAAGCAGGTGATGGGCCGGCTGCGAGATACGTGGAACGCGCTGCGCGGCTACGCAGCGGCGCAGGACAGCCGTGCCTCCGCCTGGGCGCCCTCCGCCGGCAGCGCTACCGCCGAGGTCGGGATGGCCGCGGCGACTGTGGCGCGCCGCCCCCGCGATGCTGTGCGCAACGATCCCTATGCCAGCCGCATCGTCGATCTGTGGACTGGCAATGCCGTCGCGCCCCGGTATCACGACGCGCTGGCCGGACGCGGCACACAGCCGCGCGTGGCAGCGTTGGGCAGCGGCTGCGACGCGGACGGCCGGCTCGACCTCTACGGCTTGCAGGCGCTGGTGATGCGGGCCGTCGTCGAGAGCGGCGAGTGCTTCGTCCGCTTCCTGATGGCGGAGCCCTCGCCGGCAAACCCGATCGACTTGCGGCTGCAGGTGCTGGAGCACACTGCGCGGCTATCGCAGGCACCCACCGCAGTCGACTATAGAGACGCGGCGCCAATGCCACGACAAGTCAGTGCCCACCAAGCACCAGCGTCTTGAAAGGAAGCAATGCGACCTGGATCCGCAACAGGATCGCATGCACCAAGCCGACGGCGTCAACAACGTGCAACGCCAGCCACCGCCCGGTGCCGATGCCGGGCTGCTGCAGCGCCTCGTGGTTCGAGGTGTAGGCATTGGCAATGCAGTTGCTGCCCGGCACAACGTCGTCGAGTGCACCTTCGTGGAGCGGCTCCAGCACCGCCAGGACGGTGCCTGGCTGCCGGAACTGCTGCAAGTCGATCAGCTGGTCCGTACTGCGGATCTGACCGCTCGCGATGAACCCCTGAACGCTTGTCACGACCATCGGGATGACCCTCCAGGGCAGCGACGCGCAGCTCGCCTCGGCCAGCATGCCTGGCCGCATCACCTGCGCCTCGATCTGCCCGAATCCGGCCGCCAGCACCGGGCGCAAGATGCCCTGGTCCTCCGGGAGCAGGACGCCGGCAGGGCGCATCAGCGGGTTCACGATGTCGCCGGGCTGAAGGAGGAACTGCTCGACGCGGCCCGTGACGCCGGCGCGGACGACGGTCTTGGCGAGTTCCGCCTCGGCCTGGGCCAGCGTGGCCACCGCGCTCGCGCGCTCGGCCGGAAGTTGCTCGTTGAGGCGCGCCTCGACAGCCCCCTTCGCCGCTTCGGCCGCGGCGACGCCCGCCTGGCGCGAACGCACCAGAATCTCGAGACGTTCCGCCTCTCGGCGCGCCACGACGTCGCGCTGGGCAAGCTGCGATTTCGTTTCGAATTCGTCGATCGCCTGCTGCAGGTTCCACTGGGCTTCCAGCATACGGGCCTCCGACTGCAGCAGGTCGGCGCGGGCGAGTGCGAAGGCTGCATCCACCTCCGCCACGCCGCGATGCGCCGTTTCAACGGCTGTGCGCTGCGTGCTGTCGTCCAGGCGGAACAGGGGCTGCCCGATCTCCACCCTCTCGCTGCCGCGCACATAGACCTCCGCGACGCGACCGATACCCTCCGACAGCACGGGCACGCTCCGATAGACCGCGCTGACATAGGTCGAGGACGGGTGGAAGTAGAACACCAGCGTGATCAGGCTGATCGTCAGGACCAGGCAGCCGACGATGCCCCACCGCAGTTCGAACCAGACGGAGAACAGCGTGATCTCGCGGCCGATCCGCTTGCCTTGCGCGTAGCGGCGAAAGAGGTAGTCGGGGAAGATCGTGAGAAGGGAGCAGACGATCAGTTCGAGCATCGGTCAGCCCTCCTGATGCGCTGCGACGGCGCCGCGTTGCGAGGGCGGGGCTGGCGCCGGCGAGTCGGGCATCGCTGTGCCTTCATCCGGCATCATCGGGGCGGCGCCGCCGTTCTCCACGGTGTCGCCCGAGCCTGGTGGCAGGCCGGCGATGCGCTCCGTCGAGCCGGCGATGCGGCGCATCGGCCCGCTGAAGTCCGGGATGTCGATCAGCGCGAGCAAAAGCCCGGCCACCCAGAAGATGTGCATGTGGGTGAAGAGCGCGAGGAGGCCAAGCACCGCGACGATCTCGAACTGCAGCTTGTGGCCGCGATGCGCCATGCGTTCCGGAAGCGTGTGCAGGCGCAGGAAGATCAGGCCGAAGGCGACCACGGCGACGATGAGGAAGATCCCGGTCCCGACAAGAAGCGGGTCGGATCCATCCGGCCCCGGCATGAAGAAAGGCACTTGGTGCGACGCGGCCGGATGCAGCGATGTGGTCACGTCGATACTCCTCCCGTGCGGCGCTGCGGTGTCTCTAGGCGAGGATGTGGTAGCCGCCGTCGATGTAGAGCGTCTCGCCGGTCATGGCGGCGGCGTAGTCGCAGGCCAGGAACACGCAGGCGGCGCCGACTTCCTCGATCGTCACCAGCCGCCGCGCCGGCGCGCGGGAGGAGACGCGCTCCATCAGCTCGTCGAAATCCCTGATGCCGGATGCGGCGCGCGTGGCCAGCGGGCCGGGGCTCACCGCATGCACGCGGATGCCTTTCGGGCCAAGCTCCGTCGCGACATAGCGCACGGCCGATTCCAGCGCTGCCTTCACGGGCCCCATGATGCCGTAGTTCTCCACCACCTCGTTGGCGCCGAGATAGGACATGGTCAGCACCGTGCCGCCATCCTTCATCAGCGGCTCCGCGCGGCGCGCGAGGTCGAGGAGGGACCAGCAGGAGACGTCCATCGCGGTCAGGAAACCGTCGCGCGGGCAGTCCACCACGCGGCCCTGCAGCGCCTCCTTCGGCGCGAAGGCGATGGCGTGCACCAGGATGTCGAGCCTGCCCCAGCGCTGCGCGATGGCCTCGAAGACGGCGTCCACCTGCGCGCCGTCCCGCACCTCCATCGGCAGGAAGATCGGCACGTCGAGCTGCTTCGCGAGCGGCTCGACATGCGGCTTCGCGCGCTCGTTCAGGTAGGTCATGGCGATCTCGGCGCCGGCCTTGCGCATCGCCGCGGCGCAGCCCCAGGCGATGGAGCGGTCGTTGGCCACGCCGACGACCAGCGCCTTCTTGCCGGTCAGCACGGGCGGCAGGCGATCGGGGTCGGGCATGCTCTCTCCTCAGCGCACCAGCGCGCGCGTGTGGCGCGCGATCATCAGGTTCTCGTCGGTCGGGATGACATGGACGCCGACGCGGCTGCCGGGCGTCGAGATGCGCTTCCCGCGCGCGGCGTTCGCCGCCTCGTCGAGTTCGACACCCATCCAGCCGCAGGCGCGGCACACCGCCTCGCGGATCGCCACGGCGTTCTCGCCGACGCCGGCGGTGAAGACGAGCCCGTCGAGGCCGCCCATCGCGCCGGCCAGGGAGGCGACGTTGCGCGCGACCTGGTGGACGAAGACCTCGATCGCGAAGCGCGCACGCGGCTTCTCGCTCGCCAGCAGGTCGCGGAAGTCGGAGGAGACGCCGGAGAGACCCAGCATGCCGGACTTGCGGTAGAGCAGCGCCTCCACCGCCTCGGCGTCCATGCCTTCCGTCGTCATCAGGTGCAGCACGACGGCGGGATCGAGCTGCCCGCAGCGCGTGCCCATCGGCAGCCCGTCGAGCGCGGAGAAGCCCATCGTCGTCGCCATGCTGCGCCCGGCCCGCATGGCGCAGAGCGAGGCGCCGTTGCCGAGATGCGCCACCACCACGCGCCCGGCGGCGATCTCCGGTGCCGCGCGCGGCAGGACAGAGGCGATGTACTCGTAGGAAAGCCCGTGGAAGCCGTAGCGCCGGATGCCGCGCTCGGCCATCTCCCAGGGCAGCGCGAAGACCTGCGCGACCTCGGGGATGGTGCGGTGGAAGGCGGTGTCGAAGCAGGCGACCTGCGGCAGGCCGGGATTGCGCGCGAGCGCCGCGCGGATCGGGGCGAGGTTGTGCGGCTGGTGCAGCGGCGCGAGCGGCACGAAGGCTTCCAGCTCATCGAGCATGGCCGGCGTGACGCGCGCGGGCGCCGCGTGGTTCGGCCCGCCATGCACCACGCGGTGGCCGATCGCGGACAGGCGGCGCCCGGCGAGCCATTCCTGCAGCCAGGGCATCAGCGCGACGAGCGCATCGGCCGGCGTCGCGGGCGGGGCGGCGGAGAGGTCGGGCGGCGGCAGCGCCTCGCCCGCGCCGGTCCTGGCCTTCGCCGCCGGCCGCACGCCGATGCCGTCCACCTGGCCGTTCAGCAGGCAATCGTCGCCCGCATAGATCGAGAATTTCAGCGAGGAGGAGCCGGCATTGACGACGCCGATCAAGCCATCGGTCATGCGCGCTTCCCCTGCGCCGCCGCCAGCAGCCGGGCCAGCGCGATGGACGCCAGGCGGGATGCCACGCTGTCCGCACGACTGGTCAGGATGATCGGCACCTTCGCACCCAGCACGATCCCTGCGCTGTCGGCACCCGCCAGGTAGCTCAGCTGCTTGGCCAGCATGTTCCCCGCCTCGAGGTCGGGCACGACGAGGATGTCGGCATCGCCCGCCACCGGCGAGACGATCTTCTTGATCTCGGCGGCGGCGCGGCTGATCGCGTTGTCGAAGGCGAGCGGCCCGTCGAGCAGCGCGCCGGTGATCTGGCCGCGATCGGCCATCTTGCACAGCAGCGCGGCGTCCAGCGTGCCCGGGATCTTGGGGTTCACCGTCTCCACCGCCGAGAGGATCGCCACCTTCGGCTGCGGATTGCCCAGCGCGTGCAGCATGTCCACCGCGTTCTGGACGATGTCCACCTTGGTCATCAGGTCGGGCGCGATGTTGATCGCGGCGTCCGTCACGAACAACGCCTTCGGGTAGGAAGGGACGTCCATCGCGAAGACATGGCTGATGCGCCGCACGGTGCGCAGCCCGCCCTCGCGCGAGACGACAGCCCCCATCAGCTCGTCGGTGTGCAGGCTGCCCTTCATCAGCGTCTCGGCACGGCCTTCCTTGCACAGCCTGACCGCGGCCATGGCGGCTTCGACCGGCGTTGCGGCTTCCAGCAGTTCCGCGCCATCCAGCGAGACGCCGGCGGCGGCGGCGGCCTTCTCGATCTCCGCGCGCGGACCGACCAGGATCGGCTTCAGCCCGCCCTCGCGCATCGCCTGCAACGGCCCGAGCAGACTGTCGCGGTCGCAGGGCCAGGCGACGGCGGCGGTCACGGCCGGGGCGCGCGCGGCGCTTTGCATCAACCGCTCGAGATGGCGGTGGCTGTGCAGGATGATGTCGGGCCGCGCCTCCGGCCGGAGCGTGACGGGCTCCGCCGGCAGGCGCACCAGCACGCTGCCTTCCGCCAGCCGGCCGCGGGCGCAGTCCACGCTCAGCGCGATGCTTGCCGTCTCCTCGCTCGGCCGCGCGGCGATCGTGCCCGCGACCACCACCTTGTCGCCGACCGCGGGGTCCATGGCGAAGCGGATCTCCTGCGCCAGCACCTCGCTGCCCGGGCCGGGCAGGCGGCGCGCGACGAAATCCAGGATGATCCCGTGCATCAGCATCGCAAGCGCCGCGTCGGGCAGCTTGCCGGGCGGCGCGTCCGGCGTGCCGAACAGCGCAGCGACCACGTCGAAGCCGCGTTCCTGCAGCACATGCTCGCTGCTCGCCGACATGCCCGGCGCGGCGTCACGGCGAGACAGCCCTACCAGCGATCCGTCGTCGTTGAAGCTGCTCAAGGCATTTCTCCTCGATCCCGCTTGATTGGCGTGCGGCCCACCCGCTGTTGATCGCCAAGCAAGCGCAGCACATCCCGGCCATGGTAGTGGATACATACACGCGTCTCGTGCTCAGTACTGCCGGCCACGGGCGCCGTGCGTTGATCTCTCGCATTCGCGAATACGCCTGCCGTCACGCTCGCATCCCTCATGCCCTGGCGCCCTCCGCCTCCTCGAGAACGGCCGCGAGCGTCGTGGCACGCGAGATGCCGCCGACCACATCCGCGAAGCCGTCGCGCCGCAGCAGGTCGCGCACACGGCCATGCGCGCCGGTGATCACGAACCTGATCCCCTGGCCGGCCAGCGTCGCATGCAACTTCCGCAGCATGCCCAGCGCCGACAAATCCATGTTCGGTGAGCTCGACAGGTCGCAGACCACCAGCCGGACGGATCCTTGCGGCTGCGCGGCGAGTCGCGCGAGAACCGCGTCCTGGACGTTCTCGGCATTCACGTAGAGCAGCGATCCTTCGGGGCGGAACGCCAGCGCGCCGGGGATCGTCTCATTCTCCGGATGGCGCGCCATGTCGCTGTAGTGCGACGTGCCGGGCACGCGGCCGAGGAAGGCGACATGCGGCCGGCTCGCCCGGACCAGCATCATCAGCACCGAGGCGAGTGCGGCGAGCAGGATGCCCTGCAGGATGCCGAGCAGCAGCACGCCGACCAGCGCCACGGCAGCGGCGGCGAAATCCACGCGGCTGACGCGCCAGAGGCGGAGCAGTTCCGGGATGTTGATCAACCCCGCAACCGCCGTCAGCACCACGGCAGCCAGCGTCGCCTTCGGCAGGTTGGCGAGCAGACCGGTCAGGAACACCAGGCAAAGGGCCAGCGTCGCCGAGGCGAAGACCAGCGTCAGCGGCGTGCGCGAGCCCGCCTTCTCGGCCACCGCGGATTGCGACAGCCCGCCTGCGACCGGATAGCCGTGGCCAAGGCCCGCCATCAGGTTGGCCGCCCCGATGCCGAGGAATTCCTGCCTGGGGTTCAGCGCGTAGCCATGCTTCTCCGCGAAGCTGCGAGCCGCGGAGACGCCCTCGATGTAGGCGAGCAGCAGGCAGCCGGCGGCGAGCGGGACGATGCCCTCGACCTCGGAGAGCCGGAGCGACGGGAGACCGATCTCGGGCAAGCCCGCAGGTATGGATCCCGTGATCACCACGCCCTGCGAGGCGAGGCCGAACAGGCTTGCCGCCAGGATCGACAGCACCACCACGCCGAGCGCGA
Organism: Falsiroseomonas bella; assembly: GCF_003173615.1. Taxonomy (GTDB): domain Bacteria; phylum Pseudomonadota; class Alphaproteobacteria; order Acetobacterales; family Acetobacteraceae; genus Falsiroseomonas; species Falsiroseomonas bella. Next base: position 516,891 of record NZ_QGNA01000005.1, read on the forward strand.
TCGGCCGGCCGGGCAAGGCCTTGCCGCCCGCGACGAGCAGCACGAGTCCGGCGAGGCCGACGCCGAGGGTGAGCGGCTTGAGCCCCGGCAACTGACCAGCGAGCATCACCAGGCGCTCGATCGTGTTGTGCCCGCCGCCCGCGACGCCGAAGAGCGCGGGCAGCTGCGTCACCGCGATGGTGATGCCTGCGCCCGCCTTGAAGCCCACGAGGATGCTGTCGCTGATCAGCTTCACGAGGACACTGAGCCGCAGAGCCCAGGAGATGACGCACAGCAGGGCAACCGTGAAGGCGGCGAGGCTGGCGATCTCGGCGTATCGCGCGGCGTCCCCGCCCGCCATGACGCCGACATTCGCCGCCACCATCAGCGAGATCGCGGACGTCGGCCCGATGGCGAGGTGCCGCGAGGAGCCGAGCAGCGCATAGCCCAGCCCGCCCAGCATGTAGCCATAGACGCCGACCTGCGGCGGCAGGCCGGCGAGAGTGGCATAGGCGAGTGCGACCGGCAGCGCATAGGCGGCGAGCGTCACGCCAGCCACGAGGTCGCCGCGCAGCCATTCCCGTGAATAGCCGCGCAGCCATCCGAAGGGCGGGAACAGCGCGGTGCGGCGCGCCGGCACGGGAACGGCGTCGGGGCGCGAAAGGCTCATGCCGCGCTGTCTCCTGCCCGCATGAAGTCAGGCTTCCGAACGGATCTCGAGGCGGCCGGCGCGCACGGCGGCGACCATCGCCTCGTGGTCGCGCTCAGCCTGGTCGGCATAGCTGGCGGCGAAATCCGCCATCGCATCCTCGAAAGCATCGCTGTCGCCCATATAGGCGCTGAGCAGCACCGGATCGCCCGAGCGGCAATGCGCCCGGGCCAGTGTCATGCCCGTGTAGCGGGCATAGACCTTGGTGCCCGAGGGAATGGCAACCTCGATCTGCGGCTTGATCTTCACGTCGTTCAACTGTCGCACATACAGGTTCGGGTGGCCCTTCCCGGCGCCGGTCAGCCAGCCCAGGAACATGTCGCTCGCACCCTGCATCAGTCGCTGGCCGCGCACCACGCGCTCGCCCGGATGCGTCACGGGGTTGGCGCCCGCATAGGGCTCGAGCACCGAGCGCCGTGCCTCCTTCACCTGCAGGAAGAGCGGGTCGCCGTTGCCCGACATCAGCAGGACCACGGCGCAGAGCGTGCCGACGCTGCCCACGCCCACGACTTTGATCGCGATATCCACGAGCCGGTAGCGCTCGAGCAGGGTGGCAACCGACGGCAGCACCGACTCCCTGTAGCGACGGAAGGATTCCGCGATGTCGTCGCGGAAGTGCCGGCCACGTTCGTCGTCGATGTGATAGACGAGCGGCGGCTGGTCGCGGATGCGCGGCTCCGGGCGGCTGCGCACCGCGAGCTTCTCGAATTCCAGCTCATGGCTGGCGGTCTCGGTGCCGTCCTTGATCTTCTTCTGGAGCTTCTTCTGCAGCGCGGTGTTGCCCGTCGCCTCCAGCAATTCCTCCAGGTCGAAGCTGTCGTACCAGGCGTCCAGTATGGGCATTTCCGCATAGCGCGCCATGCGCTTGCGGTAGGCGCGCGCGGCGCGCCAGGCGCATTCGCGCGTGTCGTCGAGCGAGAAGTTCCGGTAGCGGCCGAGCAGCACGAAGCTCGCGACCAGCCGCTTGACGTCCCATTCCCATGGCGCGGGGGAGGTCTCGTCGAAGTCGTTGATGTCGAACACGATGCGCCGTTCCGGCGTCGCGAAGCCGCCGAAATTCACGGCGTGGCAGTCACCGCAGGCCTGCACGCGGACGCCGCTGGACGGCGTGCGCGACAGGTCCGCCGCCATCACGGCGGCCGAGCCCCGAAAGAAGGCGAAGGGGTTGGCAAGCATGCGGCCGTAGCGGATGGGCACGAGGTGCTCGATGCGCCCCTTGCTGCTCTCGATCAACAGGTCGATCGGGTCGTGCTGGCGCTGCGCCGCACGCCAGGCGGCGTGGTTCTTCAGCGGGGTGTGCTTCGCCAGGGCGCGGCCAGCGGCCTGGCGATCCCGCACGGATGCGGTTTGCGGCGGCGCCGAGGCGGCCGCGACATGCGCGGGGGCGCCCGCCTTTGCCGCGCCTGGTTCGCGGGTGGGGCCACCCTTGTGCTTCGACGTCTTGGCCATGTCAGTGCCGTCCTTTGTGGGTGTCCACTGAATTGGTGTGCAGGGTCGAGGCCGGGTCGACGCTCGGTCCCATGGACCGGGCATCCTCTCGGATCCGATCCGTGCGGCGGGAGAGTCTGCTTCGTGCGTGCATCAGGCGCGCAACGCCGGCCGCGGGGCCTGCTCCTCCGCCAGTTCGCGCTGCAGGAAGAAGTTCAGGAAGGTGCGGATGGCCGCGACTGCCGCCAGCTTTCCGATCTGGTCCCAGTCCGGCGAGATCGCCGTGCCGACGATGTCGGCGGCGAGTTGGAACTCCAGCGCCAGCGACAGGCCACGCGCAAGGCCCATGCGCACGTCGCCTGTCACCCGGCCAAGCGCCTGACCAACCAGCCTCGAAAGTGCCACGAGCATGGCCACGAGGATGATGGCGACGCTGACCGCCTCGATACCGAGCTTGAGCCACGACGCCGCGGCGATGACCGCGGCTTCGAGTCCCTCGGGAAGTGCGGCGACGTGCATGCGCGTGCTCCTGGATGGCCCGCTCGTCGGGCAGGCATGGCGCCCAAGGACCGGGCTCAGCCCACGAGAAAGCCCCCAGGCTCGCGGCCCGATCGATTTCCAAGAACTGGCAGCCGCAGGGACCGCGGGATCATCAGACAGGGGCAGCGCTTCATGGCGTTCTCTCCCAGATCGACAGCATCAGCGCGATCATGGTGAGTTGACCACTTAGCACCGCGGAGACACTGCCGGGCGGCTCGAGAGCCCGCGCCCTGGGTAAGTTACGGTGACATGCGGCCGGCCCGGGCTGCGTCCGCGCTGGGCGGGGTGAAAGCGCGAAGCGGGGGATGGCCGCCATGAAGGCGCGGACGGCGGAGTTACCGTAACGTACTCCGGGCTGGCCCGGCCGGCGCCATGCTGAACGCACCCAGGGACGTCGACCTTTATGAACGAGATACGACACTCCCCATCCGATGCCGGGCTCGTTTCGGCCAGCTTTCCGTCTGAAGCGGCGCACCGGTCGCCCTGGCGACGGGGGCCACGGCCATCGACGACGCCTGTGCCCGGATGCGGGCGCGACGCTTCGGGAACGGCCGCAGCGCCGCCTGCCAGGCAATCCTGACGCCGATGGATGGCATGGATGGCGCCCTCGCGTTGGCGCTCAAGGTTCTGCTGCTCATCTTCATGGCGGGCTCGCTGCTCGAGATGGGGCTCGGGCTGAGCGTCACGGAGGCGCTGAAGGGGCTGCGCAATCCCCGCTTCCTCGCATACGGCGTGCTGTTCGCCTTCATCCTTGGGCCGCTCGTCGCCTGGGTCCTGACCCGTATCATCCCGCTTGAGGAACCCTATGCGGCTGGGCTGCTGCTACTCGCGATGGCACCCTGTGCGCCCTTCCTGCCGATGATGGTGGGCCGTGCGCGGGGCGACATCGGATATGTGCCGGCCATGCTTTTGCTGTCGGCCGTCGGCACGCTGATCCTGATGCCAGCCGGGGTGCCGTTGCTGGTCCCGGGCCTGGCCGTCGATGCCTGGACGATCGCGCGCCCGTTGATCGTGATGGTCCTGCTGCCGCTGCTGGCCGGCCTGGTCCTGTTCCGCACCGCCCCAGGCTTCGCGGCTGCCATCCGGCCCAGGGTCAAGCGCGTGACGGGGATCGCCGCGATCGGGCTGCTCGCGCTCTGCGTCGTGATGTACGGCCGCGGCTTCGCAAGCACCTTCGGAAGCTTCGCGATCGGCACGCAGCTTCTGTTCCTGGGCCTGCTGACGACGGCGGGCTATGCCTTCCCGCGCGGGCTCGCGCAGGCGCAGCGCAGCGTCCTCGGCCTTGGCCTCGGCACGCGGAACGTGGGGGCGGCCGTCGCGCCGCTGCTTGCGGTGGCCGATATCGATCAGCGCGCGATCGTCATGGTGGTGCTCGGCGTTCCGCTGCAGCTCCTCTGCAGCCTTGTGGCTGCCGCCTGGTTCGCACGCGACGCGAAGCGCGCCGAGCTCTGAAGGATACGCCGCATGCCGGTCTGGCTCATTCCCATGATCTACACGGTGGTCAGCCTCGTATGCGCCACCGCACTGCCGCGCATAGAGTATGGACTTGCCCTGCCCTTCGACCTCGGGATCTCCGCCTCGGCGGCTCTCGCCGTGCTGTCCTCGATCGCGTCAGGGATGATGGCGCTGACGGGTATCGTCTTCTCGATCGCCTTCGTCATGCTGCAGTTCAGCGCGGTGACCTATTCGCCACGCTTCGCCAATCGCTTCGCGCGCGATCCCGTGCTGTTCCATGCGCTCGGCATCTTCTTCGCCACTTTCACCTATTCGCTCGCTGCGGCCGCCTGGTCGGACCGCGGCGGTTCCGGGCAGGTGCCGGCCGTCTCGGCCCTGGTCGCCGTTGCGCTGCTGTTTGTCAGTCTCATGGCCTTCGGGCTGCTGATGCGGCGCCTGGGCGACCTGCAGATCACCAACACGCTGCGCTACATCGGGGACCAGGGACGGGCCATCATCGGGCAGACCCTGGCGACCTCCGCGCAAGGAAGTGCCGGCCGCGGCGGCAGCCGGGCCGTGGAGGCGCCCTCGCCGGGAGCTGTGACCCAGATCCTCCGCCATGCCGGGCCGCCGGGCTACGTGCAGCGTTACGACATCCCCGCCCTCATCGGCCTCGCGCAGGGCGCGGGGGCGCGCATCAAGGTGGAATGCGCCGTGGGCGACATGATGATGGATGGCAGCGTCATGCTGCGCGTGCTCGGCGGCGCAGGGACGGTGCCGGAAACCGCGCTGCGCAAGGCGGTCAGGCTCGGCTCGGACCGCACCTTCGAGCAGGATCCGAAATACCCGATCCGGCTGCTCGTGGACATCGCAATCAAGGCGTTGTCGCCCGCGATCAACGACCCGACCACAGCGGTGCAGGCGCTCGACCAGATCGAGGATCTGCTGCGACGGCTGGCGCGGCACGATCTCGCGGACGGGCGCCTTGCCGATGCGGAAGGGGTGCTGCGCGTCGTCTTTCCTACGCCCGACTGGGACGACTACCTCGCCCTCGCCTTCGACGAGATCCGCGTGTTCGGCGCAACATCGGTGCAGGTAATGCGGCGACTTCGCTCCGCGCTGCGCGGCCTCGCGGAGCTGGTCGGCGAGAGCGACCGTGCGGAAGGCGTCCAACGCTACCTCGAGCACGTGGACGCCGCGATCGAGAACTCCGCCTTCGACGAGCGGGACCGTGCCGCCGCCCGGCAGGAGGATCCGCAGGGGCTCGGCCTGACACGGTAGCGGCCTTCAGGTGGCCTCGGCGCCCGGAAGGGCGCGCAGGCTATCGATGCTGGCCCTTCCTGTTGCCGCGCGCGCCCGCCGCCGCCCGGTCGGGCCGCGGCGACATCTTGAAGCGCAGCGCGGGGCCGCCTTGCGGCAGCGTGCCCTGATCGCCTGTCGGCCGCTCGAGCAACGCCCGGTCATCGCTGCCGAACATCCTCTCCACCTCCGCCATGCGCCGCGCCGCTTCCTCCGGCATCTCGCCCGCCGCCTCCACGACGCTGCGGAGCACCGCCAGCGCCTTGGCCCGAACCGCCGGGTCGTCGGGGAGAAGTGCTGGCAGGGTCTCGATCGCTCGCGCCTCGTCGATCAGCAGCATGAAGAATTGCTGGCGGATGGTCCGCTTGAACTCCGCAAGCGGCAGCCTTTCCCGCCCCAGCGCCGCGCGGATGCGCCGGATGATGGCGAAGGAGCGCTCATCCGCACTGGCCGTCGGCAGCCGCACCCACATCAGAGCGCGCAGCACCGCCTCATTCAGGCCGCCCTCGGCCATGGCGGCGCGCAACCGCTCGGTCGCCAGGGCCACGAAGCGGGCATGGTCCGGAATTTGGCCGGGCCGCGCGCGCGGCGGCGCCGTTTCCGCCGCAAGGCCGGTCGCCGCCTGCACCAGCGGCGAGGAATAGACCTCCTGGAAGACCCGTTCGCTCAGTGCGTCGCGCTGGCGGCCATAGGCCTCCAGCATGCGCGTGACGGCCTCGGACACCTGGCGTTCGGCGACCCGGCCGGGATTGTCGTCCGCGACGGGCCGGCGGTCGGCGCGCGCGAACTCCGCTGCCCAGCGCACCCATGCCATGGCCGGGTTGCGATCCGAGAACAGCGTGTAGGACATGCGCGCCGGGTGCAGCTGTTCCATCGCCCAGGTGACGGGCGGGGTCGCCAGCGCACGCACCGCGGGCTGGGCGAACTGCCGGTAGAGCGCGAGGTTCGCCTCCGACACCCGACGCGCCGCGGCGAAGCGCTTCTCGTCCTCCGCATCGGTGCCGCCATGCCGGGCGAGGTCGGCGAAGCGGCGCGCCTCGAAGTTCACCAGCCACTCCCCGCCGATGAGCTCCGCCCGCGCCTCTTCCTTCGCAGGCCGCAGCACCGCCTCGTAGAGGCCGGGCGGCAGCACGTCGATCATGTCCATGTTGGACGCGAACTCGTTGTGCTCCTTCCGCGCCACGCCGCCCGAGACGAAGATGCCAAGGTGGCCGATGCTGCCATGCACGGAATAGACGATGGTCTGGCCATGCGTGCGCAGGTCGTTCTCGTCGCCGTAGAGATCGGTGATCCAGGACAGCGCCTGGGCGGGCGGCGTGATGTCGTCGCCCTCGGAACAGAAGACGATGATCGGCGACTGGATGGCGCGCGGATCCACGCGCGTGCCGTCGGAGAAGATCAGCTCGCCCGTCGCCAGCCGGTTGCCGACGAAGAGCTGGTCCACGATGAACTGCATCTCCTCGGCGTTGAGGCGGACATGCCCGCCCCACCATTTCTCGAAGCCGAGGTAGCGGTCGGCCGCCTTGTCCACGTCGGCCCAGACCTCGTACTGCTTGGTCCAGTAGGTGTTCGCCGGATTGCCGCTCTCGAAGTTCGTCACCAGCCAGGCGCCATCGAACTTGCCGCCGCCGATGTCACCCGTCATCGCGGTCAGCCAGGATCCGCCGAGCAGACCGCCGAGGTAGCGCATCGGCGCCTTGCCCGGCACGCCGGCCCAGGTGGAGATGGGCGAGCCGGCGACCATGATCGGGCCGAAGGCCTCGGGCCGGATCGCGGCGGCCATCAGCAGCGCCCAGCCGGCCTGGCAGTTCCCGATGGCGACCGGCTTGCCTTCGGCGTCATGGTGCCGGCGGCCGACCTCCTCGGCGAAGGCGACGATGGCGCGGACCACGTCTTCGATCGTCTGGCCGGGTTCGGGCTCGGGACGGAAGCCGACGAAGTAGCAGGGATGGCCGGCGTTGATCGCGACGCCGATCTCGCTGTCCGCCTTGAAGCCGCCGATGCCCGGCCCGTGGCCCGCGCGCGGGTCGATGACGATGAAGGGGCGGGCGAGCGGATCGGTCGGGGGCGCGCCCTCCGGCGGCGTCACGCGCGCCATCCAGTAGTTCACCGGCCGCGGCAGGTCGCGGCCATCCAGCACGAGGTCGAAGCCGAAGGTCAGGACGTGCCGCATCGGGTCGTCCTCGCGCTCCAGGAATGCGTTGCCGCGCTCGCGAAGCACGTCGAGGAACAGCACCGAACGCTGCCAGGCGTCGAGGCCGTAGGCGGCCCAGGGGAACAGCGACGGGTGGGCGGGCATTGTCATTCTCCTCGGGCGCGCCGCCTGCCGGTCGGAGGGGATTTGCAGGCGGACCGCTTGGCCAGCCAGCGAGCACGCCACCACGCATCCCCTAGCAGATGGGCAGGCCCTGGCGACACCGCGACCGCTCAGCCGGCAGGTACGTTACCGTGACGTGCCGCAGGCAGGCGCGGCGGCATCATTCTGCGGCGCGGGGCGCTGCACGGCCCTCCGCCGGCATGCTGGTGTCCTGGCCCGGCAATCCCGCCAGGCGCAGGCCTTCGACCATGGCGGCGATGATCTCCGGGTGGACATTGCGCGACCTGAGATCGGCCAGGGCGTGATCCCCATAGGCAGGATCGATGCGCAGGATCGCCTGCACCGCCGCGGAGGCCTCGGCAGCGAGGCCAAGCTGCGCCGCGGCGGACGCCACGACGACGAAGGCCGGCACCGCATGCTCCACCGTCATCCGACGCATCTCGGCGAGCGCGTCCGCGTAGCGCCCGTGCATGTAGTGGTACAGGGCCAGCCCGATCCGGTAGTTGCCCGGCTGGGCCGGGTTGCGTGCATAGGAGTCCCGCAGGAGCGGCAGCGCCTCGTCCCACTCCATCCGGGCGGCATGCCGGACGCCGAGATCGGACATGATCTCCGTGTCGTTCGGATTGAGCGCAAGGCCTGTCCGGAGCTCGGCGAGGCCGGCGGCGACGTCGCCGGCGAACCAATAGGCCAGTGCGAGCGCATGATGGCCGCGGCTGCAATGCGGGGCGAGCTCCACCGCCCGGAGGGCCAGATCCCGGGCGCGTTTCAGGAGGTCCATCGCACTCGTCGGCGGTTCATGGCCGAAGCGCAGCAGGTTCACATAGACCTGCGACAGGCACGCGAAGGCTTCGGCATAGTCGGGGTCGCGCCGGATCGCCTGTTCGAGCCCTTCGCGGACGGCGTGGATCAGGGCGCGATCGTAGGTGCGCCAGTACTGGTAGAAGCGGATCACGCTGTCATAGGAGGATAGGCTTTCCGGCGGCTTGCCCTCCACCTCCCGCGCCCGCTCGCTGAAGATCACGCCATAAGGCTGAGCCAGGCTGCGCACCACGCTGTTCGCCACCTCGTCCCGCACGCGCAGGATCTCTCGGGGATCCAGCATGCGGTCGAAGGTCTCGCCCCAGATGTAGCGTCCGGTCCGCGCGTCGCTCAGCAGCACTTCCAGCCTGAAACGATCGGCAGAAACAGTCGTGCCGCCGGTCAGCAGGAGGTCCACGTCGAGCGGCCCGCAGGAGCCCACGGCATCCTCCCGGGCGACGTCGCGGCTGAAGACGGTGTCCGAACCGAACACGAACAGGTCCGTGAAGCGCGTCAGCCCCACGATCACCTGGCGCGTCAGGCCGCGCGAGAGGTTCGGAAAGGCGGAACGGTCGCCATCCTCCTCGAAAGGGCAGACGAGGATTGCGCAGCCGTTGCGGCGGCTCGTTCCGCCGCGCGTGACCGGCGCCGGCCCTTCCTGGGGCGTCGCGCCGGAGTGGTGCGCGAAGGCCGGCACATACCCGCCGCGTGGAATCGTGATCCGCACGCCATCCGCCTGCCCGGCCGTGAGGTAGTAGCGCTCGAGCGCGCGTCGCAACCGCCCGGCCTCGATGCGGACGATCGAATCGACCTGGGGATCGAAGTCCGCTGCCCGGCCGAACACGGAGGTCGCAATATTGTAGGCCTTTATGCGCTCCCCGCGCCCACCGAGTGTTTCCTCGACCACGTAGGCGAGGAACTGCCGGTTCCGGTCGGAGGCCTCGAAGTCGCGGGACGCAAGAATGCGCCGCAGTTCCGTGCGAACCGCCTCCGCATCGTCGTTGTGCCCGCCGCCATTCATTCCAGATCCACGCGACCATGAAGGCTTGGCATCGAGGGGGTCGAGAGACCATCCATTAAACATAAATATAGTGGAATTTCGGCCGCCACGATACCGGAAATCCGTCCGCGGGCGGAGGGCGGACCGCCGGCGCTAACAGTGACGTACTTAGCGACGGCCAACCGTGGATGTCTCCTGGCAGCGCCTTGATTCAGCCGTTCCCGATCAGGCTTCTGGGAGCCAGGAAGCCATGCCCGATGAGCCCGCGGTCCGCTCCGAACTGGACTGGGTCCTTGCCCGATTTCCAGAAGATGAGGCGCTGGTCCGGCGCCTGTTCCTGACGCAACCGGCCTTCCGCAGCACCTGCGAGGACTATCGCCTCGCACGGGAGGGCCTTTCGACCTTCGAGGAACTCGCTGTGAGCGGGCCCCGCGCCGAAGTCGGGGAATACCGCACGCTCGTTCGGGAACTTGAGGCCGAACTCCTGGCGATGTTCCGCGCCGCCAGAGACGGGGCCTCGCCGCCGGATGCGCCCCGACCGGGAACCCGGAACCCGTGAGGCGTGACGCTCAACACCCCGGGCGTTCAGGCGGGCTGGCCAGGCCCGAGCGCTCGATCCTGTCGGGAAGCGGTCAGGCAGCAGCCAACCCACCCCACGATCCAGCGAACGACATGGCCGGGGCGGTTGGCCTGGCCCCCCTCTGGAGATGGCGCATGCGACAGGGACACGGCATCCGCGCGACGATCGCAGCGGGACTTTGCGGCGCTGCACTGCTGGCATCGCCGGCCTCGGCGCAGACCAACGAAGAACTTCTCCGGCGCCTGGACGCGATGCAGCGACGCATGGATGAGCTGGAGACGGCGCTGCGCGAAGCCACGCGCGCGCCCAGGCCGGCGGCGCAGGCTCCCGCAGCCGCAGTCGCGCCCCCTCGCGCGCGGCGGCCGGCCGCGCCGCCGGCTGCCGTCGCCCAGGCGACCGCTCCTGTCGTGACGCCGGCGCCGGCGCCTGCCGCCGCGCCCCGCGTGACGCGCGAAGAGGTGGACGAGGCGCTGCGCGGCAGCATGCCGAACTCCTGGCGCATCCCCGGCACGGACACCTCCGTGCGGCTGTATGGCTTCGTCAAGGCGAATCTGTTCAGCGACCTCGACATGGTGAACCGCAGCGATGCGCCCTCGGTCCAGGGCATCCCGCTCGCGGGCAGCGCGGCAACCGAACGGTCGGGCGACACCTCCTTCAGCGCGCGGCGCTCGCGCATCGGCTTCGATACCCAGACCCCGACGCTGTGGGGCCCGCTGAACAGCCGGATCGAGTTCGACTTCGCCGGCGACCAGCCGAGCGCCTCGGGTGCCGCCACCTCCTCCGGCTACATGCCGCGGCTGCGCCAGGCCTATGTCGAGGTGGGCGGCGAGGTGTTCCGCGTCCTCGTCGGGCAGGCGAACAGCGTCTGGAACGACGGCCTGGTCGAGACGCTGACGGATGCGACCTTCCTGAACGCCTCCGCCGTGCGGCAGGCGCAGGTGCGGGCGACCGGCCGGCTCGCGCCCGGCGTGACCGGCATGGTCTCGCTGGAGGCGCCCTACACCGACTACACGAGCAGCGCGGGCGTCTTCTATCCGGACAGCAGCCTGGATGGCGGCGCCAGCCCCTCCACCAGCACCTTCCCCGATCTGGTTGGCCGGGTGACCTGGCGCGGCGAGATGGGTGACATCTCGCTTCGTGGCCTGCTGCGGCAACTGCGCATCGACACGAACGGCACCGAGGCGACCCCGAAGGGGTCTGCGGACACCGTCGGCTACGGCCTCGCCCTCGGCGGCAACTTCAACCTGGCCCGGCTGTGGGGCGGCTTCGGCGCCGACCAGCTCTTCGGCATGGCGTATTACGGCGAAGGGATCGGTCGCTACTTCGACTCCGCGACCTCAGGCCAATCGGCCTACAGCCGCATCGGCCTGGCCGGCGCCACGGATGTCTCGCTCACGCCGGTGCCGACCTATGGCGCGACGATCGGCTATCGCCACTACTGGGCACCGAGCCTGCGCACCAACATGGCCTATGCCTATGCGCGGCTCGACAATCCCGCCTTCGTCTCGGAGTTCGCCGCAGGCGGATCCGGCGCGGTCGCGGCGAACCGCGAGATGCAGATGGGCGTGGTCAACCTGATCTGGAGCCCGTTCGCCACCGAACGCGAAGGCCGGATCGGCAATGGCTGGCTCGATGTGGGCGTCGAATACATCTACTTCCGCCGCGACCTGCAGGACGGGGCCATCGCCTCGCCGGTCGGCCAGGGCGGCCACGGCATCGAGCAGCGCATCCAGGCGTCGGCCATCGTGCGCTTCTAGCCACAGCAGACCAACGAACACGACAGAACGGAGCGGCACATGAGCAGCAGCGCACCACGCATCGACCAGTTCACGCTGGCGCATGCGGGCCGGGCCGATGGCTGGCGGGAGCTCACACATCTCGCCGATGCCTGGGCGCGCGGCGCCGCCGCACGCTCGGACCTCGAGGCTGCGGTGTCGGCGCTCGGCCCGACCGAGGCCTTTCACGCCTATCCCGGTCCGCGTCTCTTCGGCGTTCTGGCCGAGCGTATCGCCAGCGACGATCCCGGCGGCGTCGCACGCCTGGCGCGCCGCATCTCCAACGCGCTGCTGACGCGTTCCTACCGCACTCGGCCGAGCGACTGGGATGTCCACGACGACCGCGCCGGATCGGAACTGGCGGAGGTATTGCCGCCCGCCCTCGACGAGGACGTCGGCGGACACCGACCCTATTTCGAGGCGCTGTTCGTCACGAGCCAGCCGGCGTCGCGCTGGTCCGCTCTGGCGGCGGAGATCCGCCGCCTCCGCCGGCCGGAGGACGCCTTCGTCTACGAGCCCGTCTTCGTCGGCTCCTTCGAGGACGCCTTCTGCGCCGCGGCGATCAACACGGCGATCGCCTCCGTCGTCGTCGCCGAAGGCTTCCCCTATCGCTCGCGCCACGACGCGCCCGTGCTGCGCGCGGTGCTGGAGCCGTTCGGCGAGCCGGAAGACACCGACGTCTCCGCGCTTCGCCTTGCCGGCGCGCTGAAGCGCATCCGGCCGGAGCTCGACATCTTCCTGCTCTCTGACCGGGAGGTGGAAAAGCTTGCCGGCAATCCGGCCGCCGACTGCGTCCGGCGCATCTTCTACGCCATCGAGGAGCCGCTGGAGCTTCACCTGGCCGTGCTGGAAGGCGTGCGCGACCGCTACGAGACGCCCTTCTTCGACAACCTCAAGCGCTACGCGCAGCGTCCGATCGGCACCTTCCACGCCCTGCCCATCGCCCGCGGCAAGTCGGTGTTCCGCTCCGACTGGATCCGCGACATGGGCGAGTTCTACGGCATCAACCTTTTCCTCGCCGAGAGCAGCGCGACGACGGGCGGCCTCGACAGCCTTCTCGAGCCCACCGGCAACATCAAGAAGGCGCAGGAGATGGCGGCGCGCGCCTTCGGCGCCGACCACGTCTTCTTCGTCACCAACGGCACCTCCACCAGCAACAAGATGGCGGTGCAGGCGCTCACCAAGCCGGGTGACATCGTCGTGGTGGACCGCAACTGCCACAAGTCGCACCACTACGGCATGGTGCTGACCGGTGCGCAGCCCTTCTACGTCGAAGCCTTCCCGATGACCGAGTACTCGATGTACGGCGCCGTGCCGCTGCGCACCATCAAGCGCGCGCTGCTGACGCTGCGCGCCGAGGGGCGCCTCGATCGCCTCAAGATGCTCGACCTCACCAACTGCACCTTCGACGGCCACATGTACAACGTGCGCCGCGTGATGGAGGAATGCCTGGCGATCAAGCCGGACCTCATCTTCCTTTGGGACGAGGCGTGGTCCGGCTTCGCGCGCTTCTCGCCCTTCCTGCGGCCGCGCACCGCGATGGGCGCCGCCGCCGACATCGAGGCCTGGCTGCGCGACCCCGCCTCCGTCGCCGCGCATGAGAAGCAGCGCGCGGCCCTCGGCGAGAACCCGACCGACGAGGCGCTTCTGGAGACGCGGCTGGTCCCCGATCCGCGCCGGGTCCGGTTGCGGGTCTACCAGACCAACTCGACGCACAAATCCATGTCCGCCATCCGGCAGGGTTCCATGCTTCTGGTGAAGGATGTGGACTTCCACACGGTGGAGGCGCAGTTCCACGAAGCGGTCTTCACCCATGCCTCCACCAGCCCGAACCAGCAGCTCATCGCCAGCCTCGACGTCGCGCGCCGCCAGATGGAGCTGGAGGGCTACGGCCTGGTGATGAACGCGATCGAGATCGCGCTCGCCATCCGCAAGTCGGTCAACGAGCATCCGCTGATCTCGCGCTACTTCCGGGTGCTGGGGGCGGACGCGATGATCCCGGCGGAGTACCGGCAGTCGGGCTTCACGGACTACCTCTCGCCGGGCGTCAACTGGGCGACCGTTGCGCAGGCCATGCGGGAGGACGAGTTCTACCTCGATCCCACGCGCATGACGCTGGTGTGTGGCACCGCGGGCTTCGACGGCACGCAGTTCAAGGGGCTGCTGGCCAGCGAATACGACATCCAGCTCAACAAGACCTCGCGCAACTCGGTGCTGCTGCAGTCCAACATCAACAACACGCGCAGCGACGTGGCGCACCTGATCCGCGTGCTGGTGGAGATCTGCCACGGCATCGAGAAGCGGCTGGAGAGCGGCGGCGACGTGGCGCGGCAGGCCTTCGCCGCGCGTGTGAAGGCGCTGATGACCGACGTGCCGGACCTGCCCAACTTCTCCCGCTTCCACGACGTGTTCCGCGCCGATGCCGGCCGCGACTCGCCGGAAGGCGACATGCGCGCGGCCTTCTTCGGCGCCTATGAGCCGGAGCTCTGCGAATACGTCCCGCTGTTCGGCGCCGAATGCGACCGGCGCCTGCGGGAAGGGCCGGAGATGGTCTCGGCCAACTTCGTCATCCCCTATCCGCCGGGCTTCCCGATCATGGTGCCCGGCCAGGTGCTGACGCAGGAGACGATCGACTTCATGCGCAAGCTCGACGTGAAGGAGATCCATGGCTACGAGCGCGAGCGCGGCCTCAAGCTGCTGAGGCCCGACGCCATCGCGGCCCGGTCGAAGCGCTGAGGAGAAGACAGCGATGGACGCCTTCTTCGCCTGGCTCGCCGCCAACCCCTACATCCTGCTCTTCGTCACCGTCGGCATGGCCGTCTGGTTGGGACGGCAGAGCGTCGGCGGCTACGGCCTCGGCATGGTCGCGGCGGCGATCATCGTCGGCTGCGGCCTGTCCGTCTGGGCCTCCCTCTACGGCCACAAGCTGGAGCTGAACAACTTCACCAAGAGCCTGTTCTACTACCTCTTCATGTACGGGGTCGGGCTGCGCGTCGGGCCGTCCTTCGTCAACAGCCTGGGCGGGGACGGCATCAAGTTCACGGTTCTCGCGATCGTCTCCTGCTTCGCCGGCCTGCTGCTCGTCGTCGGTGGCGTCAATCTCCTCGACCTGCCGCCTGGTGCCGCGGGCGGCATCCTTGCCGGTTCGCAGACCATGTCGGCGGCGATCGGCTCGGCCGAGCAGGCGGTCACCGCCGGCGCGGTCGCGCTGCCGCCGGGGACGGACCCGAACAGCGTCACCGCGATGATCGCGCTGTCCTACGGCATCACCTACATCTGGGGCACGGTCGGCATCATCCTGATCACCAAGTACCTGCCGAAGTGGTGGGGCATCGATGCGAAGGCCGCGGCGCGGGAATACGAGAAGGAGCACGGCGTCGCCTCCGGCGACACGCCGGCGCTGTCGGGCTGGACGGCGGGCGGGCTGCGCGCCTACCGCCTCGAGAACGACGCCTGGGTGGGGCGGACCATGCGCGACATGCTGCATGAGAATCCCGAGTACCGCTTCGTCAATCTGGTGCGCGACGGCCAGGCGCTCGGCGCGCTGGACCAGGAGCGGCTGCAGCGCGGCGACATCATCGCCCTCGGCGGCCGGCGGGAGGCGATGACGGAGAAGATGGGCCTGATCGGCCCTGAGGTCTCGGACCGCGTGGCGCTCGACCTGCCGCTCGACCGCGCCGAGATCCTCGTGACCAACAAGGAGATGCTGAAGAAGACGCGCGAGGAATGGCGCGCGCTTCCGGGCGCGGACCACATCCAGGTCGTCTCGCTGGAGCGTTCCGGCGTGCCGATCCCGATCGGCCACGACACGACGCTGCAGCGGATGGACCTCGTCACCGTGGTCGGGCTGAAGTCCGCGGTGGAGAAGATCGGCAACGCCTTCGGCCGTGTCGTGCGCCCCTCGACGGCGACCGACCTGCTGACCCTCTCGCTCGGCATGATCCTCGGCTTCCTGATCGGCGCCATCGAGTTCCCTGCCTTCGGCGCGAAAGTGGGCCTGGGCAATGCCGGCGGCCTGCTGGTCTCCGGCGTGATCGTCTCCTCCCTCGCCTCGCGGCTGCGCTTCTTCGGCAACACCCCGGCGGCCGCGCGGAACGTGTTGGAGGATCTCGGCCTGATCGTCTTCGTGGCGATCGTCGGCATCAACGCCGGTAACTCGCTGCTGGCGCAGCTGACCGGCATGCTGGCGCTGAAGATCTTCCTCGTCGGCTTCATCGCCTGCAGCGTGCCGCCCTTCATCGTGTGGATGGTCGGGCTCTACGTCTTCAAGTTCAATCCGGCGATCCTGATGGGCGGCGTCGCGGGTGCGCGCAGCCATTCGGGCCCCTGCCGGGAAGCGGCGGTGGAGATCCAGTCCAACGTGCCGTGGATCGGCTTCCCCGTGGCCTATGCGGTCTCGGGCGTGCTGCTCACCGTGTTCGGCTACTTCGCCATGGTGCTGGCGCAGTAGGCCACGGCGTGTCGCGTCGCATGCCAAGAGGCGCTGCCGCGGGCGGTCCCGCGGCAGCTCCCGTCGCCGATAATGGGAGCACGCCTTGATGGTGCGCTACGAGCTGGATGAGCTCACGACGCTTCTGGTGGGCATCGCTGCGCTGTTCGCGGGCAAGGCCATCCGGCAGGCCGTCCCCCTGCTCCGCCGGATCGACATGCCGAATGCGGTGGTCGGCGCCCTGGTCGTGGCGCTGCTTGTGCTGTTCGGGCAGCTCGCGCTCGGCGTCGATGTCGCCTTCGGTGCACGAACCCGCGACGCGCTGCTGCTGATCTTCTTCACCACCATAGGCCTCTCGGCGAAGCTCAGTGCGTTGCTCAGCGGCGGCAAGCCACTCCTGATCCTCTGCGCCGTGACCGTGGCGGCGCTGATGGCGCAGAACCTCGGCGGGGCCGCCTTCGCCGCGGCCTGGGGCGCGCACCCGGCCTATGGCGTGCTTGCCGGATCGCTTTCCTTCGTCGGCGGACCCGGAACCGCGATGGCATGGGCGAAGGAACTCGAGGCCCAGGGCCTCGCCGGGGCGCAGGTCGTGGGCGTTGGCGCCGCGACGCTGGCCGTGATCAGCGGCGCCCTGGTGGCAGGCCCCATCACCGGCTGGATCGTCCGGCGGCACAACCTGGCCGCCGGTGCGGCTGCCGGTGCGCCCACGGAACCCGCTGTTGTCCCTGCCGGCCCGCCCGCTGAGCCGAAGGAGGGCGGCGATCAGCTCGAATCGCTCCTCGCGTCGGTCTTCGTGATCGCGCTTGCGGTCTATATCGGTGAGTACCTGAACGATGTCGCGCGCGGCGCGGGACTGCTGCTGCCAGGCTTCCTCTCGGCGATGATAGCCGGTGTCGTCATCACCAACCTGGCCGACGCGCTGCGCATGAAGCTCGCCTTCGCGCCGATCGAGCGCGGCGGTGCGATTGCCCTGCAGCTCTTCCTGGTGATCGCGCTGATGGCTACGCCGCTGATCTCGGTGGCGCAGATCCTCCTCCCCCTGGTCATCAACGTCGTCATCCAGATCGGGGTGACGGTCGCAATCGCCTATTTCGTCCTGTTCCGCCTGCTGGGGCGCGACTACGAGGCGGCCGTGGCGGCCGGCGGGTTCCTCGGCTTCGGCCTGTCCTCCATGCCGGTCGCCATGGCTACCATGGACGAGGTCGTGCGGCGCTACGGCCCGGCGCCGAAGGCCTTCCTGCTGATCACGCTGGCCGGATCCTTCTTCGTCGATCTCGCCAACGCCTTCGTGGCCAAGGGATTCCTCGCCTTGCCGTTCTTCGCCATCGCGCGATGATGCGCGGGCAGGAGGCAAGGGCGCCGGTGCCGGCGCACCTGCCCTGGACTTGACCGCGAGGGGGGGCGGCGATGCTCGAATGGCTCAGCCATTTCCTGGAGAGGTATCCCGAATTCGCCGTCTTCCTGGCGATCGGCCTCGGCTACTGGCTTGGCGCGCTGAAGTTCGGCGGCTTCAGCTTCGGCGCCGTCACCGGCTCGCTCTTCGCCGGCGTGCTGATCGGCCAGTTCGCGCATGTCCCCGTCTCGTCGCAGGCGAAGTCGTTCCTTTTCCTGCTTTTCCTCTTCGGCATCGGCTACTCGGTCGGGCCGCAATTCATGTCCGCGCTCAAGCGCGACGGGGCCAGGCCGATTGCGCTCGCCGTGATCATGGCCTTCACCGGTCTCGCGACTGCCTATGTCGTGGCGCGCGTTCTCGGGCTCGATGCCGGCTTCGCTGCGGGCCTGGTGTCCGGAGCTCTCACCGAGAGCCCTGCGATGGGCACCGCGACGGAGGCGATCAACGCGCTGCCGCTGCCGGAGTCCGAACGTGCGCGGCTGGTGGCGCACATCGCTGTCGCTGATGCGGTCTGCTACCTGTTCGGCGCGATCGGCGTGATCGTCTTCTGTGGCACTGTCGGCCCACGGCTGCTCGGGATCGACCTCAAGGCGGAATCGCTCGCGCTGGAGAAGAAGCTCGGCATCACACGAGCACAGCCGGGCGTCGTCTCCGCATGGCGGCGGGTGGAACTGCGCGCCTTCCGTATCCCGCCCACTGCGCCCGTGGTCGGCATGACGCTGGCCGAGGCACGACAGCTCAAGCCCGGGCATCGCCTCTACATCCAGCGCATCCGTCGTGATCGCGAGATCATCCCGGCCGACCCTGCGCTGCGGCTGCAGGCGGGCGACGTGATCGCGCTCGCTGGCCTCCGCGAGGTGCTGGTGCAGGAGATCGGCCCGCAGGCGGAGGAAGTCGAGGACCGCGAGCTGCTCGACATTCCCCTTGCCGCGCGCCAGGTGCTGGTGACCCGCGGCGAGGCGGCCGGGCGCAGCCTGGGCGAGATGGCCCAGGCGGACTGGGCGCGCAGCATCTACCTCAACGGTATCACGCGCGGCGGGGAGGCGATCCCGTTCTCGCTCGAGACGATCGTCGAACGGGGCGATCTTCTGAGCATCGTGGGTCCGGATGCGGTGATCGCGGATGTGGCGGAACGCATCGGCCCGGTGGTGCAGCCGACCGAGACGACGGATTTCGTCGTGCTGGGCCTCGCGATCTTCCTTGGCGGTGTCGTCGGCGTGCTGGTGCAACTGCCGATCGGTGGCATGCACATCTCCCTCAGCACCAGCGTGGGTACGCTGCTGGCCGGCCTCCTGGTGGGGCATCTGCGCACGCGCATGCCGCTGTTCGGGCGCATCCCGGATGGCGCGATCTCCCTGATGACCTCGCTCGGCCTCGCCGCCTTCGTGGCGATGACCGGCCTGCACGCCGGACCGATCTTCTTCGAGGCGCTCGCGGAGGCAGGGGTCGGCCTTTTCCTCGGAGGTGTCCTGGTGACGCTCGCGCCGCTCTTCGTCGGCCTGTATGTCGGGCGCTATCTGCTGAAGATGAACCCCGTGCTGCTGCTCGGCAGCCTGGCTGGCGCGCAGACCATGACCGCGGGACTCGCCGCTGTGCAGGACAAGTCGGGCAGCACCGTCGCAGTGCTCGGCTACACCCCGGCCGTACCGATCGGGCACATCCTGCTGACCACATGGGGGACTGTCATCGTCGGCCTGGTTGCCCGATAAGGTGGCAGCGGTGCGCAATCGGCGCCGCGCCGCGGGCGCGCGATGCATGGGAGATGGGAATGACCCGCCACGCGCCGCGCCGGGCGC
Source organism: Falsiroseomonas bella (assembly GCF_003173615.1). Classification (GTDB taxonomy): domain Bacteria; phylum Pseudomonadota; class Alphaproteobacteria; order Acetobacterales; family Acetobacteraceae; genus Falsiroseomonas; species Falsiroseomonas bella. The sequence continues at coordinate 536,368 of NZ_QGNA01000005.1, forward strand.
TGCTGACCGCTGCCGGCGCCTTGTTCCTCGGCGCCGCCGAGGATCCGAATCCGGATGCCAGCTTGTGGATCGAGGAGGTCCGGATCGGCCTGTTCGGCCGCAGCGGCGCGATCGGCGGCGGCCGGCTGCGCTACCAGGGGGAGGTGCACGCCTTCGCGATCGAGGGGCTGAGCGCAGCCGGCGCCGGGGTCAGCACCGTCCGCGCGCAGGGCGAGGTCTTCAACCTGCGGCGCCTGTCCGATTTCCCCGGCACCTACACCCAGATCGAAGGCGGCCGCGGTGCGGCCGACGGCCCGGTGGAAGTGCACTCGTTGCGAAACCAGCGCGGCGTTCGCCTCCGGCTGCGCTCTGCACGCGCCGGCGCAACGCTGCGCATCGGGGAAGGCGGCCTGGTCATCAGCCTGGAGGAATGACGAGCCTGGCGACCTGCCCGCTATCGCAGGCAGAGGGGTAGCCGATGCTGTTGGACGGCTTCGTGGCGGCACGCGTGCTTGGCGACGTGCTGTTCGGCTTCGGCACGCTGTTCGCCATCATCAACCCCTATGGCCTGGCCTTCGTGTTCCTGGACCGCACGATCGGCCTGAACCAGGCCGATCGCGCGAAGCTGGCGCGGCGGATTGCGCTGAACGCATTCGCGGTGCTCATCGTGTCGCTGTTCTTCGGCAGCGCCATCCTTGGCTTCTTCGGCATCTCGCTGCCCGCGCTGCGTTTGGCCGGCGGGCTTGTGGTGGCTGTGGCCGGCTGGAACATGCTGAACGCGGAACTGCAGCCGCCGGACCGAGCGGCGGCAGGGCCGGGCAGCTTCGACCATGCGCGTCGGACGGCGTTCTTCCCGCTGACCATCCCGTTGACCACCGGACCGGGCTCGATCGCCGCGGCGATTGCGCTTGGCGCTGGGCGGCAGGGCGACCTGCCGGATCTTCTCCTGGCATCCGTTGCCTCGGTCATCGTCGCCGTCCTGATTGCACTGACGATATGGCACGCCTACGGACGCGCAGGTGGCATGGCGCGCCTGCTCGGCGCGGAAGGCACGCTGGTGATCACGCGCCTTTCGGCCTTCCTCCTTCTCTGCGTCGGTGCCGAGATCATGCTGACTGGTGCCTCTGATTGGCTGAGGCCCATGCTTGCGCTACGATAGCCAGGCTTCGCTTGCGGTCTGTTCGCGGCCGCGCAGGCAAACTGCGCCGCCGTCAGACCCTGGTCGATAGCCAGGACATGCTCACCGATTGAGCGCGACGGCGTTGGCGTTAGCCGCACAAGGCGAGCCAGCGGCGACGGTTCGAATCCGGGAGCACTTCCTCCGCCAGTTCCCTGAGGTATGCCGCCCTCCGCCAAGCTTGCGGCGCCGTTTCTTTGCGGCTTCGCCACCGACGCGTTGGCCACCCCGGCCGGCGGATGTCGCGGGAATTGCTTTCCGACGGCCCAGCTCTCTCCGCGAGCGTTCTCCCTCCACTGCCTTGCGGCGGCGCGGCGCTGATCGGCTGACCTGCCGACGACTGGACGGCGGGGAGGCGCGTTGCCGTCCTTCATGCGACACGGCGCGCGTGACGCGACCTGATCGGCTCGTGCGCGACTTGCGTGCGCCTTGGCGCGGGGCTGCCGGACCGGGTGAGTGGAGGCGACGGCCACGCGCCGCGGCGTCCGACGATGAGCGCCGCGCAGCGCGGAGAGAGGTGACGGTTTCCACGGCTTGCATGCCCCAGGCAGCGTTACCCCGCCGATGGCCGGGTCTTGCGGATGCGTGGCGCCTCCGCTTCAGTGCCGGCGACCGGGAGGAGCGGATCGCGCATGACTGCATCGGCCATTGGCCGCGCCATGCCGAGGCCGGAGGCGCGGCGCCTTGTTGCAGGGGGCGGCCGCTACCTCGACGACCATGCCGAGCGCGGCGAGCTGCAAGCCTGCTTCCTCCGCAGTCCCCTGCCGCATGCACGCTTCGCGCTGGATGTCGCCGCCGCGAAGACGCTGCCGGGAGTGGAGGCGGTGCTGACCGCTTCCGACCTCGCTGCCGTCTGCCGGCCCTGGCGCACGGAATCGCGCAGCTTCCCGGGCCTCGTCTCGCCGCGGCAGGCGCCGCTCGCGGAGGGGCGCGCGACCTGGCAGGGTGAGCCGGTGGCGATGGTGCTCGCCGCCACGCGCGCCATCGCCGAGGATGCGGCGGAGGCGATCCTCGCGGAGTGGGAGGAACTGCCCGCCGTCACCGCGCCCGAGGCGGCGCTCGTGCCCGGCGCGCCGCCGGTGCATCCGGGCAGCGAGACCAACCGCGCCTGGGGTGCGACGATCGGCGGCGGCGATCCCGACGCCGCCTTCGCCGCCGCGGCGCTGGTGGTGGAGGAGCGCCTCGTCTTCACCCGCCACACCGGCGTCCCGCTCGAGCCGCGCGGCGCGCTGGCGACATGGGAGCCGGGCACGGGCGCGCTGACGGTGCGCCTCTCGCACCAGATGCCGCACCAGATGCGGCTGCATCTGGCCGAGCAGCTCGGCCTGCCGGTCAACCGCGTGCGCGTGATCTGCAGCGATGTCGGAGGCGGCTTCGGCATCAAGATGCATGTCTACCAGGACGAGATGGCGGTGGCCGCCGCCGCGCGGCTGCTCGGCCGCCCGGTGCGCTGGGTCTCGGACCGGATGGAGGCGCTGCTGGCCGACATCCATGCGCGCGAGCATGTCGTCACCGCGCGGATGGCGGTGGATGCGGAGGGCCGGATCCTCGGCTTCGACCTGCACGATTTGCAGGGGCTCGGCGCCTATTCGGTGTATCCGCGCAGCAGCACGGTGGAGGCGATCAGCGTGGTGCGCAGCATCGGCGCGCCCTATCGCTTCGCGCATGGCCGCGCGCGCGTGGACAGCGTGCTGCAGAACAAGGTCGCCACGGGCCAGTATCGCGCGGTCGGTGCGCCGGTCGGCTGTGCGGTGACGGAGCGCCTGGTGGACAAGGCGGCTCGGGCGCGGGGCGAGGATCCCCTCGCCTTCCGTGCGCGCAACCTGCTGCGCACCGCGGAGATGCCCTGGGTCAACCCGTTCGGCGCCGCGCAGCACGGCATGGATCATCACGCCGTGCTGGAGACGGCGAAGGCGCTGATCGACCTGCCGGCGCTGCAGGCGGAGATCGAAGCCGGCCGCGCCGCGGGGCGGCTGCTCGGCCTCGGCCTGGCCTTCACGGTGGAATACACCGCCTCCGGCCCCGCCGTGTACGGCGCGGGCCATGTCGCGGTCGCGGCGACGGACACGGTGGTCGCGACGCTGGAACCGACCGGCGAGATCAGCGCCCAGGCCTCGATCACCGAGATCGGCCAGGGCATCACGCAAGGGCTGGCGCAGGTGCTGGCCGATGCGGTCGGCGTCGCGCCGGAGGCGGTGCGCGTCGGCGCCGGCGACACGCAGGCGGCGCCGCATGGCGGCGGCGCCTGGGCCAGCCGGGGTGCGGCGATCGGGGGCGAGGCCGCCTGGGGCGCCGGGCGCGCGCTGCGTGCGCAACTGCTCGAGGCCGCCGGCGCGTTGCTGCAGGCGGCGCCGGACAGCCTCGACATCCGCGAGGGCGTGGTGACGGACGCGGCCGGCGCGGCGCGGATGACGCTCGCGGAGCTCGGCACGCTCATGCTGTTCCGCGGGCATGAGATGCCGAAGGGCGTGACACCCGGCCTCTCCGCCACCTTCCATTACCGGCGCGAGCAGGATGTGACGCTCGCCAATAACGGCCTGCAGGCGGCGCTGGTCGAGATCGACGGCGAGACCGGGCTGGTGCGCGTGCTGCGCCACTGGATGGTCGGCGATTGCGGCCGCGTGCTGAACCCGCTGCTGGTGGACGGCCAGTATCGCGGCGGCGTCGCGCAGGGCATCGGCGAGGCGCTGCTCGAAGCGTGCCGCTATGACGCGGAGAGCGGGCAGTTCCTGTCGGGCACGCTGGCGGACTACCTGCTGCCGATGGCCACCGACATCCCCGACATCGCGCTGGCGCATGTCGAGGTGCCCTATGCCGGCAGCGCGGTGGGCGCGAAGGGCGCGGGCGAATCCGGCACCTGCGGCGCGCCGGCGGCGATCCTGAATGCGGTGAACGATGCGCTGCTGGCCGCGGGCGGCGGCGTGGTGACGGAGTTGCCGATCCATCCCGTCGCGGTGCTGCGCGCGCTGGGTCGGCTCGCATGACGCCGGCCCGCTTCGCCTATGCAAGGCCGACGACGCTGGAGGAGGCGCTTGGCATCCTCGCGCGCGGCGGCGAGGAGGCCGCGCCGCTCGCCGGCGGGCAGAGCCTGATGCCGATGATGGCGATGCGCGTCGCGCGGCCGGCGCTGCTGGTGGATCTCAACCGCGTGGCCGGGCTCGACGCGATCGCGCTGGAGGGCGGGGTGCTGCGGATCGGCGCGATGGCGCGCCACGCCGCGGTGCTGGCGCATCCGCTGGTGGCGGCCGAGGCGCCGCTGCTGCCGCGCGCGCTGGAGGAGGTGGCGCATCCGGCGATCCGGAACCGCGGCACGCTTGGTGGCAGCCTCGCCCTGGCCGATCCCGCGGCCGAGCTGCCCGCCTGCATGGTGGCGCTCGATGCGACGATCGTGCTGGCCTCGGCGGGCGGCGAGCGGCGCGTGCCGGCCGCGGACTTCTTCCAGGGCCTCTACGCAACGGCGCGGCGCAGCGACGAGTTGCTGCTGCGCGTGGAGATCCCGCGCGCGGCCGGCTGGACGCCCTGGTTCGCCGAGGTCGCGCGCCGACGGGGCGACTATGCGCTGGCGGGGCTTGCGGTGATGGCGCGATGCACCGCGGGCCGCATCGTGGAAGCGCGCCTCGGCTTCTGCGGCGTCGAGGCGGCGCCGCGGCGGCTGCCGGCGGTGGAGGCGGCGCTGGTCGCTGGAGAGGATGCCGCCTCGCGCCTTCCCGCCCTGCTGGAACCGCTCGGCTCGGCCGAGGCGCCGGCCGGATACCGCCTGCATCTCGCACAGGTGCTGCTGCGCCGCGCGACGGAGGCCCTGCATGCTGCCGCCTGACGAGCCCCTGGCCGAGATCGCCTGCACCGTGAACGGCCGTCGCGTCGCCGGCCGCGCGCCGCTGCGCCAGACGCTGGTGGAATGGCTGCGCACCGAGCTCGGCCTGACCGGCAGCCATGTCGGCTGCGCGCATGGCGTCTGCGGCGCCTGCCACATCCGGCTCGACGGCGCGGTGGTGCGCGGCTGCCTGGTGCTGGCCGTACAGGCCGATGGCAGCGCGGTGGAGACGATCGAGGCGGCGACCGGCCCCGAGGTCGCGGCGCTGCGGGAGGCCTTCGTCGCCCATGCCGGGCTGCAATGCGGCTTCTGCACGCCGGGGATGATCCTGCAGGCGGCCGAGCTGCTGCAGCGCGAGCCGTCGCCTTCGCGCGAGGCGATCCGCGACCACCTCTCCGGCAACTACTGCCGGTGCACCGGCTACCACCAGATCGTGGATGCCGTCGCCTCAGCCGCCGCGGCGCTGCAGTCCGGCGGCGTAGAAGGCGCGTAGCCCGTCCGCGTAGCGGCGCGCCACCTCGCGCCAGGCGCGCGCCTCCGCCGCGCCGGCGCGCACCTGCGCATCGAGCTCGGCGCGAGCGGAATCGAGGTCGAGGCCGGTCAGGCGGCCGTCGCGCACCACCTCACGGCCCGCGACGACCAGGCGGCGGACATGCGCGCGCGTGGCGCGCTGCGCGAGCAGCGCCGGCTCCTCGGCCGGGATCAGCACATCCGCCGCGTCGCGGCGCAGCACGAGCAGGTCGGAAGCGGCGCCGGGCGCGAGCGGGGTCGGGTCGCGCCCGCCGCCCAGCGCCTCCCGCCCCGCGACGGTGGAGGCCTCGAGCAGCGCGTGCAGCGGCCAGCCATCCTCGAGCCCGACGCCGCGATGCAGCATCCAGTTCAGCCGCAGCTCGCGCAGCGCGTCGTCGTCGTCGTCCACGCTGAAGCCGTCGAGGCCGGTCACCAGGCGCACGCCTTGGCGGTGCATCTCGGCCGCCGGCGCGATGCCGTTGCGCAAATTCAGGTTCGAGGAGGTGTTGATGCTGACCGCGACGCCGCGTTCGGCCAGCAGCGCAATCTCCTCCGGCCGCAGATGCGCCGCATGCGCGATGGACAGCCGCGGCGAGAGCAGGCCGATCTCGTCGAGGAAGCGCAGCGGCCCCTGCGGAAAGGCGGCGTCGAGATAGGCGCGCTGGATCGGGCTCTCCAGCAGGTGCATGTGCACGCGCCGCCCGGTCAGCACGCTGCGCTCCGCAACCAGCCGCAGCAGCGCTTCCGAACACCACTCCAGGCCGTAGGGGCCGTACTGCACGTCCACCAGCGGATCGTCGAGCTCGGCGGCGAGGTCCTCCACCAGCCGGATCTGCGCCGCGGGCGGGGCGGGGGCGCGAAGCAAGCGGTGGCGCACCGCCTCGGCGACCTCGGGCGGCAGGGCGCCCAGCACCGTCTCGTCCGGCGCGTAGCCCAGCGCGTTCTCGTCGCGCAGCGCGACCGCGATGGCCACGCGCACCCCGACCGTGCGGCCGGCGCGCGCGACCTCGCGCAGTTCGGCGGCGACGCGGGCCGGATCCTGCGGGCGCGTGTAGTGCACCATGATCGCGCCGAGGCCGGACAGGGCCTGCCGGCCGAGCGCATTGGCCACCACCAGCCAGGGATCGGCGACCGGCGCGCCCGTCATCACGGCGAGCCACATCTCGAGCGGCAGGTCGAAGGCGCCGAGCGAGGTGGGGCGGACGCCGCGCGCATGGTCATGCGCGTTCGCAAGCGGCGGCAGGATCCAGTGCGCGGCCGCATCCTCCGCGGCGACGGACGCGGCCTCGGTCACGCGGTCCGCCGCGAAGCCGATGCGCTGCGCGGCACAGCAGAGGCAGGCGCCGCCCGGCCGGATCACCCAGCCCGTCGCCGGCTCAGCCATGCAGCCCCATCAGCCGCGGCAGCAGCAGCGCGAGGTCGGGCCAGAGTGCCACGACCACCGCGACCACCGACATGGTCAGCAGATAGGGCGCGAGCGCGCGCGAGATCGCCGGCAGCGAGCTGCCCGAGATGCCGAGCACGATGTAGAGCCCGACGCCGAGCGGCGGCAGGAACAGCGCGATGCCCATCACCGTGGTCATCACCAGCCCGTAATGCAGCGGGTCGATGCCGAGCTCCTTCGCGATCGGCACGAAGACGGGGATGATCATCAGCATGCCCGGGATGCCATCCAGCAGCGCGAAAAGCACCACGAAGACCACCAGGCTGAACAGCAGGAAGCCGATGCGCCCGCCGCCCGTCTCGGTCATCAGCGCGGCGAGCGCCTGCGGCACCTGCTCCACCGTCAGCAGCCAGGCGAGGATGTTGGCGCCGGCGATCATCAGCATCACCGCGCCGGTCGCGATGCCGGAGCGCACCAGCGCGCCCCAGAAGAAGGGCCAGGTCAGCTCCCGATGCAGCATGCCGGCGAGCACGGCATAGGCCACCGCGACCACCGCCGCCTCGGTGGGCGTGAAGGCGCCGCCGAGGATGCCGCCGAAGATGATCACCGGCAGGCCGAGCGCGAGGCCGGCATCGCGCAGGTGCCGCAGCCGCCCCGCGAGCGGCACCCGCTGCTCCGGCGCCGGGCCCGCGCCTTCCAGGCGGATGTGCAGCAGCAGCGCGCCCGCCATCACCACCGCCGGCAGCAGCCCCGCGGCGAAGAGCGCGGCGATCGAGGTGTTGGTGACGGAGCCGTAGACCACCATGGTCAGGCAGGGCGGCACCAGGATGCCCATGCCCGCCGCGGCGGCCACCACCGCGCCGGCCCGCGCCGGGTCCCAGCCCTTCTGCCGCATGCTCGGGATCATCACCGAGCCGACGGCCGCGGCATCGGCGTTGGTGCTGCCGCTGACGCCGGAGAACAGCATCATCGCCACCACGGTCACGTTCGCGAGGCCGCCGCGCACATGCCCGACCAGCGCGGTGGCCAGCGCGATCAGGCGACGGGAGATGCCGCCGGTCTCCATCAACTCGCCGGCCAGGATGAAGAACGGGATGGCGAGGAAGGTGAAGCTGTCGATCGCGCCGAAGGTGCGGCTGGCGACGATGGACAGCGGCACGCCGTCCATCAGCCACAGCCCGATCGCCGCCGCCGCGCCGATGCCGAAGGCGATGGGCACGCCGAGGGCGACGAAGGCCGCGAAGGCCACCAGCGCGCCGATCATGCCCGCTGGCCGAAGCCGATGGCGCGCAGCACCAGGTGGAACAGCATCAGCGCCGCGCCAACCGGCAGCGCCGCATAGGGCAGCGACATGCGCATCGGCAGCGTCGCCGCGTCCTGCAGGTGGGCCTGCATCATCTCCTCGATGCCGGTGACCAGCAGCACGAGCAGGAAGCACGCCGCCACCACGATGCAGACCACCCCGGCCGCGCGCTGCGCGGCGGGCGGCAGGCGTTCCGCCAGCGCGGTGAGCGCGTAGTGCGCGCCCTGGCGCACCGCCAGCGCCGCGCCGAACATGGACACCCAGACGAAGAGGTAGCGCGCCGCCTCCTCGCTCCAGATCAGCGGCGCGCCGAACACGTAGCGCGCCACCACCTGCGCGAGCGTCACGCCCGTCATCGCCATCACGAGAAGGCCGAGCAGCGCGGCCTCGATCCGCGCCACCCAGTCGTCCAGCCGCCTCATCCGCGCACGGCGGCGGCGAACTTGGCGACCAGCTCCTTACCGAGCCGCTCCTCGCTCTGCGCGTAGGTGCGGCGGCCGGCCTCGACGAAGGGGGCGAGGTCGGGGCGGGTGATGGTCACGCCGGCCGCCGCGATGTCGGCCAGGGCGCGTGCTTCGCGCTTGCCGCGCTCCTCCGTCACCGCCTCGCGGCCGGTGAGCGAGGCCTGGCGCACCCAGCCCTGCTGCTCGGCCGACAGGCGGCCGAACTGCCGCTCGCTCATCACGAAGGCGTTGACCAGCATCATGTGGTTGGTGATGGCGAGGTTGCGCGCGACCTCGGCATGGCGGACGGAGAGATAGGTGACGTTGTCGTTCTCCGCCCCGTCGATGACGCCCTGCTGGAGCGCGGTGTAGACCTCGCCGAAGGCCATCGGCGTCGGCGCTGCGCCGAGCGCGCGGAACAGCGCGATGAAGGACGGGTTCGGGATGACGCGGATCTTCATGCCGGCGAGGTCGCCCATCGCGTTGACCGGGCGGCGTGTGTAGATGTTCCGGAAGGTCACTTCCCAGAAGTTCACCACGCGGAAGCCGGAGCGCGTGCCGCGCGCCACCAGCTCCTCCTGCGCCACGGGGCCGTCGAGCAGGCGGAAGGCGGCCGCCTGGTCGGGCACCAGATAGGGCAGGTCGAGCACGCCGAACTGGCTGACGAAATTCACCATGCTGGCGGTGGCGTCGATCACGCCGTCCAGCACGCCGGCCTGCACGTTCTGCCACATCTCGCGCTGCGCCCCGAGCTGCGAGGAGGGGAAGATCGCGGCCTTCAGCCTGCCGCCAGAAAGCTCCTCCAGCCGCGCGGCCATGCGGTTGGCGCCGATGATGATCGGGTGCTGCTGGTCGAGCGCGCTGCCGATGCGCAGCGTCCGCGCCTCCTGCGCGCGCGCCACTGGCGGCGCGGCGAGCATGGCGGCCGAGGCCAGGAGAAGGCGGCGGCGGGGGAAGGTCATGTCCAGGCTCCGTTCGTTCGTGGCGAGTGAAGAACCCGGCCGCCCCGCATGCAAGGGCATGCCGCGCGCGCAACTGGGCAGGGCGGGCGCGTCATGCCGAGGCGGGCGGCATCGCGCACGATTCCTGTGCAGGCCCGCTCATGCGCGCCCCACCGCCAGGGACGCGACCTGGCGCCGGTTCAGCAGACCCACCGCCAGCACGGCGGCGCCGCCGGCGAGGTCCGTCGCGAGCCCGGCATCCACCAGCGCCACGCCTGCGGTGGCCAGCACCAGGCGAGACACGGGCCCGAGCGGTCCGAACCACGCGCCCGCCACCGCGAGGCCGAAGGCGGAGACGCCGACGAAGCCCGTGACGAAGGAGAGCGCGATACTCGCCGCGCTGCCTTCGAGCAGCAGAAGCTGCGGCTGCAGCACCATGAAGAAAGCGAGCAGATAGGCGGGTGCGGCGATCAGCATCGAGAGGAAGCCGGTGCGGAAGGGATCGGAGCCTGCGATGCCCGCCGCGGCGAAGGCAGTCAGCGCGACGGGCGGCGTCAGCCCGGCGAAGAGCGAGAAGTAGAAGATGAACATGTGCGCCGCGAGCAGCGGCACGCCGAGCTCCGCCAGCGGCGCCGCGGCGACCGAGGCGGCGATGATGTAGGCGGCGATGCCCGGCACGGCCATGCCGAGCAGCATCACCACCAGCATCGTCGCCACCAGCGCCAGCAGCAGCGAGCTGCGCCCGAGCTCGACCACGAAGGCCGACAGATCGATGCCGAGGCCGGTGACCAGGATCACGCCGACCAGCACGCCGGAGACCGCGCAGGCCAGGCCGATCTCGAGCGTGCCGTCGATCAGACCGGCGAAGGCATCGCGCAGGCGGGGGAGGGTGTAGCGGGCCGGCCCCATGACGAAGCCGCCGACCAGGATGATGGCGGTCGCCTGCAGCGCCGCATGCTCCAGCGGATAGGCGTCGGCGATGCGCCAGATCAGCCAGGTGACGCCGAGCAGCACCGGCCAGTTCGCCAGCAGGATGCGCCAGGCCGGGAGTTCCTCCGCCAGGTCGCCGGCACCGATGCCGAGCCGCACCGTCGCGCCGTACACATAGGCCGTGACCGCGACGTAGAAGAGGATCGCCGGCAGCACGGCGGACGCGACGACGGTGGCGTAGGGCACATTGGCGAGTTCCGCCATGATCAGCGCGGCCGCGCCCATGATCGGGGGCGTCAGCGCGCCGCCGGTTGAGGAGACGGCCTCGATCGCCGCGGCGCGCGTGCGGCCGTAGCCGACCTTGTCCATCAGCGGGATCGTCACCTGCCCGCCCATCATCACGTTCGCGACGTTGCTGCCCGAGACGGTGCCGAACAGCGCCGAGGAGACGATCGAGATGTAGGCAGGCCCGCCACGCAGCCCGCCGGCGAGCCGGACCGAGATTCGCTCGAAGAAGACGTCGCCGCCGATCAGCGCCAGCGCCTGGCCGAAGGCGACGAAGAGGAAGATCCAGCGCAGCGCCACCTGCGTCGGCTCGCTGAACAGGCCGAGCTCCGTCATGGTGAGCGTGCCGACCACGCGGCGCAGCGACAGGGTCGGGCCGACATCCCAGGATTCCGGCAGGATCAGGCCCGACAGCGCGTAGAACATTGCCGCGATGCCGATCACCGGCAGGATCCAGCCCACCGCGCGCCGCCCTGCCTCCAGCAGCAGCGCCACGAAAAGCAGCCCGATCCAGATGTCGGGCGGGCGCGGGATGGCGGCGCGGCGGACGAACTGCGCGTAGTCGAGATTGGCGTGGACCAGCAGCGCGAGCGAGGCGGCGGCGAGCAGCCAGTCGTGCCACGGAACCCGGTGCGACGCGCCCGGCCGCAGCGGCCGCGCCGCATAGCGCATGAAGGCCAGCACCATGACGACGGAGAGGAACCCCATCGCGTGCAGCAGCGGGCTGATCGGGTTGAGATAGATCAGCCATAGCTGCAGCGCGAACCCGACGAGCCCGACCGTCAGCCAGACGGCCAGGTCGAAGCCCGCGAGCTCGCGCCGGTTGCTCATGCTGGCCCCTCAGCCCTGTGCGCTGCGCAGGATGCCAGCTTCGACGAAGTAGCGCGCGGCCCCGGGATGGAAAGGCACCATCGCGGCCTGGGCGCGCACCATGTCGGCCGAGAGCAGGCGCTGCGAGGCATGGCGGGTCACCAGCTCCTCCCGCGCTTCCCAGATCGCCTTGGTGGCGCGGTAGACCAGCTCCTCCGGCACGCGGTCGCTGATCCAGTGGTGCACGCCGGCGTTGGGCCAGAGCATGTCGGTCGTCTGCGTCGCATAGACGCCGGCCGGCAGGCGCGCGGCGTTGACGTAGGGCAGGTCGCGCGCGACCGGCGCCAGCTCCTCCGCGGTGAAGGAGACAAAGCCGATGTTGCGCGTGGTCACCTGCTCGGTAATGGCGCCCGCCGGCGGCGCGGTGCCCCAGATCACCGCATCCACGTTGCCGGCGGCCAGCGCGTTGAAGGCCTGGCGCGGATCGGTGCGGAGCACGTTGGCGAAGTCGCGGTCGGTCATGCCGAGCGCCTTGATCGTGGCGGTGACGACAGCCTCCGCGCCGGAACCGACGGGGCCGAGCGCGATGCGCTTGCCGCGCAGGTCGGCGAAGCTGCGGATGGGGCTGTTGGCATTCACCATGATGCCCTGCGGCGCGTCGTAGCCGGGCATCCAGGAGAGCAGGCCGGGGTAGGGCCGCTCGCCCTCGGCCTCGAAGCGGCCGTGATGGACCGAGTAGGCGCCGGCGACGTTGCCGTTGGCGGCTTCCACGTCACCCGCCTTGATCAGGTTGGCATTCTCGATGCCGCCCTGGGTCGCGATGATCTCCACGCGCACGCCGGGCAGCGCGCGCTCGACGATGGTCTTCTGCCCGACGCTGATGGCGTAGATCGGGTGCACCGGCTGACTCGCCGCGATGCGGATGGTGAAGCGCTCGCCCGGCTGCCAGCGCCGCTGCGCGAGGGCGGGCGTGGCAAGCGCCGCGGCGGGCAGCGCGGCCAGCAGGGAACGTCGGCTGAATCCGGTCATGTCCTCGTCTCCTTCTCGGCGGTTCGGGCTTCAGGTGCCCAGGGTGGTGCGGACAAACAGCTCCTCGACCGCGAGCGGCCGGGGCGAGAGACCCTGCGCGTGGTGCCAGCGCGTGAGCGCCTCCAGCGCGCGGCGATTGCGGGCGACGCCATAGGGCCAGTAGTCGTCACCCAGCGCTTCGCGCGTGCGGGCGAATTCGGCTGGCGCCCAGGGCAGCGCGACCTTCAGCGCCTGCACGATGGAGAGGTCGGCGATCGCCAGATCCTTCGCCGCGGTGAAGGCCGCCATCAGCGACATGGCGAGCCAGGGCTCGGCCTCCGCCAGCTCGCGGCGGATGCCCATCAGGTGCATGACCGGGAAGATGCCGGTGCGGCGGGCGTAGTCGCGCTCCCGCGCCTCGTAGTCCGGGAAGAGGCGGATGATGCGCGGATCGCCCTTCACGAAGGCCTTGGGCGGCTTGTAGGCGAGCAGCGCATCGAGCTCGCCCTCCATCAGCATGTCCGCCAGCATCCGTCCCTCCGGCGCGCGTTCCACGCGGAAGCCTTCGGGAAGGTCGGGCAGCGGGATGTGGGTGCGTTCCCTTTCGTCCACGTCGCCCATCACCCAGGTGACGTCGCGCCCGCCGATCCCGTGCTCGTCCTCCATCAGGCCGCGCGCGACGACGGCAGCCGTCATGGAGTATTCGCGCACGCCGATGCGCCGTCCCTTCAGCGCCTCCGGCCGCGTGATGCCGGCATCCGCGCGCAGGAACCAGGCGCCGTGGCGGAAGCTGCGGGAGGGGAAGATCGGCAGGCCGAGATAGCCGTTCGTGCCGCGCGCCACCTGCGCCATGTAGTTGGAGAAGGACAGCTCCGAGACGTCGAACTCCGCGCCGCCTAGCGCACGCGAGAACATCGTCTCGATCGGCATGTCGTGCAGCCAGATCGGATCGCAGCCCTCCACGGTCACGCGGCCGTCGATCAGCGGGCGCGTCCGGTCGTAGTCCCACACGGCGATGGTCGGGCGCAGTCGGCCCATGGTCCTCTCCCCCTTCGATTCACGCCTGGACGGCGCCCAGATAGGCTTCGCGGATCATCGGGTCCGCGGCCAGCGCCGCGCTGCTGCCCGCGCCCACCACGCTGCCGCGGTCCAGGATGTAGCCCGCATGCGCGACGTCGAGCGCGGCCATCACGTCCTGCTCCACCAGCAGGATGGCGACGCCCGCTGCGTTGATCGCGCGCAGCGCGTCCATCAGCAGGTCCACCGCCGCCGGCGCGAGGCCGAGCGAGAGCTCGTCGATCATCAGCACGCGGGGATCGGCCATGATTCCGCGGCCGATCGCGCACATCTGCTGCTCGCCGCCCGACAGGGTGGAGGCGTCCTGATGGCGGCGCTCCGCGAGGCGCGGGAATGTCTCGTAGACGCGCTCGAGGTCACGGCGGATCGCGGCCTGGTCGCGGCGGAGATAGGCGCCCATCAGCAGGTTGTCGCGCACGCTCATCGCGGCGAAGAGGCGGCGGCCTTCCGGCACGTGGACGACTCCGGCGCGCACCATCGCCTCCGGCCCTGCATTCGTCAGGTCCTGCCCTGCCGCGCGCACGCGGCCGGCGCGGGCGGAAACGAGGCCGGATACGGCGCGCAGCAGCGTCGTCTTGCCCGCGCCGTTGGAGCCGATGATGCAGGTGATCGCGCCGGCCGCGACGGAGAGCGAGACGCCGCGCAGCACCGCGACGTCGCCATAGCCCGCGTGCAGCTCCTCGACCTCGAGCGCCGCGTCGCTCATGCCGCACCGCGCTCCGCGTAGCGCCGGCCGAGATAGGCGGCGACGACCTCCTTGTCGCGCACCACCTCCTGCGGGGCGCCGTCGGCGATCAGGCGGCCATGGTGCAGCACGGCGATGCGCGTCGAGACGCCGAGGACCACCTTCATCAGGTGCTCGATGATGACGATCGTGATCCCTTCCGCGGCGATGCGGCGGATCAGGGCCAGCGCCTCGTCGATCTCGGCGGTGTTGAGGCCGGCATTCACCTCGTCCAGCATGATCAGGCGCGGCTTCATCGCCAGCGCGCGCGCGAGTTCCAGCCGCTTCCGGCGGGCGAGCGTGAGCGTCGCCGCGGGCGCGTCGGCCAGATCGGCGAGGTTGACGAAGCCGAGGCTCTCGCGCGCCGCGGCCAGCGCGGAGGCGACATCCGCGGCGCCACCCGCGAAGAGAGCGCCGGCGGCGACGTTCTCCGCCACCGTCATGCGCGGGAAGGGCTGCACGATCTGCCAGGTGCGCGCGAGCCCAAGCCGCGCGACGCGGTGCGGCGGCAGGCGGGTGATGTCCTGCCCCTCGAAGGTGACGCGGCCCGATGTCGCGGTGTGGACGCCGGTGACGACATTGACCAGCGTCGTCTTGCCCGCGCCGTTCGGGCCGATCAGGCCGAGTATCTCGCCGCGGCCGAGTTCAAGTGAGACGGAATCGAGCGCCGCCAGCCCGCCGAAGCGGCGGGAAACGCCCTCGAGGCGGAGCAGCGCGCTCATGCGGCGCCTCGTCCACGGCGGCCGAGCAGGCGGCGCGTCGCGTCCATCAGCCCGTTCGGCAGGAACAGCACCAGCACGACGATGATCACGCCGAGCACGGCGGCATGCAGCGTCAGGAAGCTGCGCCACACCGCTTCCTCGAACAGCAGCAGCAGGCCGGCGCCGACCACCGGCCCGAAGACGGTGCCGAGGCCGCCGAGCAGCACCATCACCAGCGGCTTGACGGAGAGCAGCACGTCGAAGACGTCGGGCGGCTCGATGTAGTGCGTCCAGCTGGCATAGGCGCCGCCGGCCAGCCCCGGGAAGATCGCGGAGATCGCGAAGGCGAGCGTCTTGGCGCGGCGGGTGTCCACGCCGAGCATGCCGGCCGCGTCCTCGTTCTGCTGGATGCAGCGCAGCGCGAAGCCGAGCCGCGATCCGCGCAGCAGCAGCGTCGCCGCGCCGGCAAGCGCCGCGACGCCGAGCATCAGGTGCAGGAAGAACGCCGCCTGCGCGTGCAGTTCCATCGCCGGCACGGGCAGATTCAGCCCCATGCCGCCACCGGTGAGCCATTCGAGCTTGGTCGCGAGCTCGCGGAGCACCTCGGCCAGCGCCAGGCTCGCGATGGCGAAGTAGTGGCCGCGCAGATGCAGGATCGCCCCGCCCACCGCCGCCGCAAACAGCCCGGCCAGCGCGCCGCCGGCGGCGAGCGCCGGCAGCATCGGCCATCCGGCGGATTGCAGGATCGCGCAGGTGTAGGCGCCAAGACCGAAGAAGGCGGCGGTGGCGAAGGAGGGATAGCCCGCGAAGCCGCCGATCACGTTCCAGGACAGCGCGAGCGCGGCATACATGCAGAACACGGTGCCGAGCCGCAGCGTGTAGTTGTCCGCCACCATCGGCAACGCCGCCAGCACGGCGACGCCGAGCACGAGCAGCGCCCAGTCGCGCAGCCCGCTCATGCGTAGCCCCGGCGGCCGAGCAATCCGTCCGGCCGGAGCGCGAGGACCGCGATCAGCACCATGAAGGAGATGGTGATCGCCCATTCCGGCCCGAGCCAGAGCGCGCCGAAGCTCTCGATCAGCCCGAGCGCGATGCCGCCGACCAGCGCGCCGGGCACGCTGCCGAGCCCGCCGAGGACGCAGACCGTGAAGGCCTTGCCCAGGAAAAGGCCGCTGTTGAGCGGCGAGACCGGGAAGATCAGCGCCAGCAGCACGCCCGCCGCCCCCGCCATGGCAGCGCCGAGACCGAAGGTGACGGCATTGATGCGCGGCACGTTGACGCCCATCAGCGCCGCCGCGTCGCGGTCCATGCGTACCGCGACCACGGCGCGCCCGAGCCGCGTGCCGCGCAGCAGCAGCCAGAGCCCGCCCGTCAGCAGCAGCGCCAGCGCCATCGCTGCCACGCGGTCGCCCGGCAGCACGACGTCGCCAAGGAACAGCACGCCGAGCGGCGTTTCCAGGTTGAGCCGCCGGTAGTCGGCAGTGAAGGCGACGATCATCGTGTTGTTCAGCATCAGGTCGAGGCCGAAGGTCAGCGTCAGCGTCATCAGCACTGGCGCCGCGATCACCCTGTTCACCAGCAACCCCTGCGTCGCGTGGCCCACCGCGTAGAGTGCGGCGGCCACCGGCAGGATCGCCAGGAAGGGATGCAGCCCGAGCACCTGGTAGGCGAACAGCGCCAGGTAGCTGCCCAGCACGATGAAGGAGCCGTGCAGGATGTTGATGACGTTCAGCACGCCCCAGACGAGGGAGAAGCCGACCGCGATGCACGCATAGAGACCGCCGAGCACCAGCCCGTTGGCCGCGACCTGGAGGTAGAGCATCAGCCCACGCCGAAGCGCAGATCCGCCTGCTTGATCCCCTGCGGGAAGATGACGCGCGGCTGCCCGCCCTGGATCTGGAACACCGGCGGCTCGAGCGAGGTGATCTGTCCGGTCGGGCCGAACTTCACGCGGCCATAGAAGGTGGTCGCGTCCATCGCCGCCAGCGCGTCGCGCACCTTGGCCGGCTCGATCGTGCGAGCGGCTTCGACCGCCATCTGCAGGATCGCGCCGGCAGCCGCGGCGGAGGCCTCGGCATAGTCGGGCTCGGCGTTGAAGCGCTGTTCCCAGGCCTGGTTGAAGGACTCGGTCGTGCCGAAGAGATCCTGGCCCTGGTAGCGCACCGCGGGATGCCACCAGGCGGCGCTGGTGATGTTCTCCGCCTGGCGGCCGGTGGCGCTGATGAACTCGCGATAGGCCGGGCCGGCGATCATCGTGACCACCGGCGCGCGCAGGCCGAGATCGGCCATCTGCTTGCGGATCAGGATCAGGTCGTTGGTGTAGCCGGTGGCGAAGACCCAGTCCGGGCGCTGCGCGCGCATCTGGGTGATGGCGCTGGCGTGGTCCATGGTGCCGATCGCGTATTTCTCGTCGAACACCACCTGCAGGTTCCGCTTGCGCGCGCTGGCCACCATCTCCTGCCCGATCGCCAGCGGGAAGAGGTCGTTGCGCGCGAGGACGGCAACGCGCCGCACCTGCGGATTGGCGCCGGTGACGATCTCGGCCAGAGGTTCCGTCAGGGTGCTGTTGGGCGTGAAGGTGCCGAACAGGAACTTGTAGCCCTGGTCGTAGACCTGTTCCGACGACGCGGTCGCGGCGATGGTCGGGATGCCGTAGCGCTCGTTGACCGAGGATGCGGCCTTCGCCGCGCCCGAACCGAAGGGCGAGAAGAGGAAGTTCACCCGGTCCTGCGTGATCAGCCGCTCCGCCGTCTGCACCGCGCGCGGCGTGTTGGAGGCGTAGTCGGCATAGACGATCTCGACGCGGTGCTTCGTGCCGGCGACATCCACGCCGCCGCGCGCATTCGCCGCCGCCGCCCAGAAATCGTAGCCGTTGCGCTGCTTGATGCCCTCCGGCGCGAGCGGCCCGGTCAGCGGCAGCGGCGCGCCGACCCGGATCGTGGGCTGCTGGCCGCGCGCGGCGCCGAGCGGCGCGAGAAGGCCGGCGGCGGCGAAGCCGAGCGCCGAGCGGCGACCGAAGGCCGGAAGCGTCGTCATGCTGTGTCTCTCCCCCGCGGTTGAATCCGGTGCGGCGCATGTCGGCATGCGGCGACGGTGATGGCAAGAGCCGATCGGCCGCGCGGACGCTTGCCCGCCAGGCTGCCATCGGCTTCATTGCATGGCGATCGTGCAGTTCGCGGACGGGGTTGCGCATGGCTCAGACAATCGCGGTGACGGCCGCCGGCTACCGTTTCGTGCCGGGTGTCTTCCAGTACTCGGCCGGCGTGGCGGCGCTGCCCGGCTTCCGAATCGAGCGCGTGCGCTTCGAGGAGCCGGTGCCGATGGCGGAAGGCTGGCGCCGCATCGCCGCCTGGCTCGACGCGGCCGGCCGCCCGCGCAACGCCTTCTGCGCCTGCGAGCTGCGCTCGCCCGCACCCTTCACGGAGGAGGGCTTCCGCAGCTTCAACACCGCCTATGCCGCGGTGCTGCGCGAATGGGGTGTGCTGCTCGACGGCAACGTGAACCCGGTGGCGCGCAGCAATGTCTGCCCGGAGGTCGCGCCGCCCGCCGAGCCCGGCTTCCACGCCTTCTCCTACACAGTCCCTGCGGCCGATGCGCCGCCATCCTTCGTCGTCGCCGGCAGCGGCGAGGCCGAGGAAGGGCATGCGAACTACCGCGACCACATCGTGGCGCTGGACGACACCTCCCCCGCCGGCCTGCGCAGCAAGGCGCGCTGGGTGCTCGGCGAGATGGAGCGGCGGATGGGCGCGCTCGGCGGCGACTGGGCGGGTACGACGGCGGCGCAGCTCTACACGGTGTTCGACATCCACCCCTTCCTGGCGAAGGAGATCGTCGCGCGCGGCGCGGCGCGCCATGGCCTCACCTGGCATTACTGCCGCCCGCCCGTGGTCGGGCTCGACTACGAGATGGATTGCCGCCGCGTGGCTGTCGAGCACGTCGCCTTGGCATGAGTGCTGCGGACCGGTCCGCGGTGGACCGGTCCGCCGCGGCGCTCAGGCCTGCAGCCGCTGCGCCAGCTCGCGCTTGAGGACCTTGCCCGCGCTGTTGCGCGGCAGCTCGTCCACGACGACGACACGAAGCGGCCATTTCGGCCGCGGCAGCCGATCGCGCGCGAAGCCGAGCAGCGCCTCCGGGCTCGCGGGACGCTCCAGCCGCACGAAGGCGGCGATCTCCTCGCCGAACTCCGCCGAGGGGATGCCGACGGCCGCGCTCTCGGCAACGTCGGGATGCGCGTTCAGGACGGCCTCGATGTCGGCCGGGTAGATGTTGATGCCGCCGCGTATGATCATGTCCTTCTGCCGGCCGCGCAGCGTCACGAAGCCTTCCGCATCCACCGAGGCGAGGTCGCCCGGGTGGAACCAGCCGTCGCGGAAGGCCTCGGCGGAGGCGTCGTCGTCGCGGTGATAGGCGGTGGCGCAGCCGGGTCCGCGATAGCGGAGCAGCCCGGTCTCGCCGGCTGGCAGTGGCCGGCCGGCCTCGTCCACTACCTCGACCTCCACGCCGAAGACGGGCCGTCCCACCGTGCCGCCATGCGCACCGAGATCCTCGGGCGCGAGCAGCGACACGCCGCCCCCTTCGGTCGAAGCGTAGTATTCGAAGAAGTTCGGGCACAGGCGGTCGCGGATCGCCACGCGCTCCTCGGCCGAGAGCGGCGCGCCGGAGGAGAGCAGAAGGTGCAGCCCCCTGAGCGGCGCGAGCGCGGCGTCGTCGAGCGCGAGCAGCCGGCGGAATTGCGTCGGCACCAGGAACAGGCTTGTGGCGCGCTCGGCGGCGACGCAGGCGATGAGCTCCTCGGGGCCGCAGGGGGGCGGGCGCAGAATCACGGTCCCGCCGGAATAGAGCACCGACATCGCGAAGGTGCGTCCGCCGCCGAAATAGAGCGGCGTCGCGGAGACGAAGCGATCCCGTCCGTTCAGGCCGAGATTGATCCAATGCGTGCGGAAGCGCGCGAGGAAATGCGCATGCGTGATGAGCGGGCCCTTCGGCCGCCCCGTGGTGCCGGAGGAGAGCGAGAGCACGAAGGGCAGGCCGGGATCGCTCGGGAAGCGCATCACCGCGGCGACGGCATCCGGCGCTTCCTCCGGCACCAGACAATCGAGGCCTGGCAGCGCGGG
This sequence comes from Falsiroseomonas bella, assembly GCF_003173615.1. GTDB lineage: Bacteria > Pseudomonadota > Alphaproteobacteria > Acetobacterales > Acetobacteraceae > Falsiroseomonas > Falsiroseomonas bella. The sequence goes on from NZ_QGNA01000005.1 coordinate 556,568, forward strand.
CATGTCGGGCTCCACCAGGACGAGGGAGGCGCCGAAATGCGTGGCGACGTTGCGCTGCTCCTCCGTCGTCCAGCGCACATCCAGCGGCAGGATCGCGATGCCTGCGCGGGCGAGCGCGTAGAGGGCCACGACATGCTGCGCCGTGTCGTGCAGGCAGACGCCAACGGGCCGGTCCGCGGGCAGGCCCAGCCCGGTGAGCCAGGCGGCCATCCGCCGCACGCGCGTGCAGAACTCCGCATGGGTGAGACGGAGCGCACCGTCGATCAGCGCCGGGTGGGTCGGCCGCGCCTTCGCATGGATGTCGAGCGCATCCGCGAGGCTCACGACGCCGCACCGTCCAGCTTGTAGACGCGCAGCGCATTGGTGCGCAGGAACTTCTGCCGCACCGGCTCGGGCAGGTTCAGCGCGTCGATCTCGGCCATGGTGCGGCCGAAGTCGAGCACCGGGAAATCGGTGCCGAAGATCACCTTGTCCTGGCCGTAGCTGCGGATGTAGTGCACGAAGGATTGCGGCCAGTAGCGCGGGCTGTGCGCGTCGGAGCCGATGAAGACATTCGCGTGCTTCCAGGCCATCGCGATCATCTCGTCGGTCCAGGGAATGCCGACATGGATGCCGATGATGCGCAGCTCGGGGAAGTCGCAGGCGACCGCATCGAGCGCGATGGGCCGCCCGACGGAGCGCAGCGGATAGGACGGATCGTACACCATGGATTGCCCGACCTGCAGCTGCACGGGCACGTCGAGCTCCACGCATTTCGCGTAGAACGGGTACCACTTCGCGTGGTCCGGCGGCAGCTCGAACCAGTGCGGGTAGAAATGCGCGCCGATGAAGCCGTATTCCGTGACCGCGCGCGCGAGTTCGCGCACGCCGCGCATGCCTTCCGTGGGGTCGAGCCCGGCCAGGCCGTGGAAGCGGTCGGGATGCGCCTGCACCGCCTCCGCGACCAGGCGGTAGTCCACGTGGTAGCAGGCGGGATGGCCGAGCCTTCCGACCTTGGCGGCGATCAGGAAGGCGCGCTCGATGCCCGCGGCGTCCATGCGCGCGAGCATCTCCTTCAGGCTCAGCCCCTGGAAGGTCTCGGGCTTCACGCGCATCTTGCCGGTGTAGAAGGCGGTGCGGTCGGGCCGACCCGCGAGCGCCTCCGGCGTCCAGATGTTGACCACGGCGTCGATCGCCCGCAGTGCCGTCATGTCGCGTTCCCCGCCAGCAGTCCCAATTCGCGCGCGATGCCGTCGCGCAGCACCTCGTTCGCGCCTTCGCCGAAGGTGTAGAGGCGCGAATCGCGCCACAGCCGCTGCATGTCGCTGTCGGCCGCATAGCCGGCGCTGGCCATGACCTGCATGCCCGCATCCGTCACGTCGCGCAGCGTCTCGGTCGCGACGATCTTGGCCTGCGCCGCCTCGCGCCGGCAGGGCGCGCCCGAACCAATCAGCCGCGCGAGATGCGCAACCATCAGCCGCGACAGGTCCACCCGGATGCGCAGGTCCGCAAGGCGGTGCGCCACCGACTGGAAGGTGCCGATCGGCCGGCCGAACTGCACGCGGCTTCGGGCATGGTCCAGCGCAAGGCCGAGCGCGGCCTCCGCCGCGCCCGTCACGGTCGCGGCCATCGAGGCGCGCGAGTAGTGCAGCGTGGACATCAGCTGCGCGAAGCCGCGGCCTTCCTCGCCGAGCAGCGCGTCCTCCGGCACCACGACTTCGTCCAGACCGATGTCGAAGGAGGGCATGCAGTTGTTGCCGATCTTCGGCAGCCGCGTCATCGCGATGCCCGGCGTCGCGGTCGGGACGAGGAACAGCGAGATGCCGCGGTGCCCCTCGCGCTCGGGCCCGGTGCGCGCGGGCAGGATCAGCCAGCGCGCCGCCTCGGCGTCGCTGATCCAGGTCTTGCGGCCGCTGATGCGCCAGCCGCCGGGCCCGCGCTCGGCGCGCGTGCGGATCGCGGCGGCGTCGCTGCCGGCCTGCGGCTCGGTCAGCGCCAGCGCGCAGAACGCCTCGCCCGCCATCAGCACGGGCAGCAGCGCGGAGCGCTGCGCCGCGCTGCCGTAGGCGAGAAGCGACATCAGGCCGAAGCCGACCACGCGGTTGAAGATGGAGGCGGCCATGTAGGCGTGCCGGCCGAGCCGCTCCTGCACCAGCGCGACGGTGAGCCACTCCGCGCCGAGCCCGCCCTGCGCCTGCGGCACGGCCAGCGCGAAGAAGCCGGCGCGGCCCATCTCGGGCAGCAGGTCGTAGGGCGGCACATGCTTCGCGTCGCGCCGCCGGATCTCCTCGGGCGGCAGGGTGCGCCGCAGGAACGCCTCCACCGAGGCGAGGATCTGCGCCTGCTCCTCCGTGGCGGCGGCGAGCATGCGCGTCACACCTTCAGCCGCGCGGAGGCGTGCCAGGGGATCAGCATCCGCCGCAGCGCGCCGATCGAGAAGTAGAAGGTGAAGCCGAGGATGGACATGTGCATCAGCACGGCGAACATGCCGTCCGTCTCGAAGGCGTTGAGGCGGGCGATGAGCAGGTGGCCGAGGCCGGAACTGCCGCCGAGATACTCGCCGACGATCGCGCCGATGATCGCCAGCACGATGCCGACCTCGAGCCCCGTCAGGATGTAGGGCAGCGCCGAGGGCAGCTCCAGCCGCCGGAACACCTGCCAGCGGCTGGCGTTCAGCGACACCATCACGTCGCGGTGGCCCTCGTCGATGGACTTCACGCCGAGCGCGGTGTTGGTGAGGATCGGGAAGAAGGAGAGCACCGCCGCGACAATCACCTTGGAGGTGATGCCGAAGCCGAACCACAGGACGAACAGCGGAACCAGCGCGACCTTGGGGATGACCTGGGTCGCGACGATGAAGGGATTGAGCGTCAGCTCCAGCCAGCGCGCGCGCGCGATCAGCACGCCGAGGCCGATGCCGAGCACACAGGCATAGGCGAAGCCGGTGAGCGTCGCATAGACCGTCATCCAGGTGTGGTGCCAGGCGCGCGGGTCGCGGAGCAGTTCCAGCCAGGCCTGCCAGACCGCGCCCGGCCGCGGCAGGATCAGCGGCGAGACACCGGCGAGCCGGACATAGAGGTCCCAGGCGAGGATCAGCAGCCCGGCCAGGACCGGCGTGGTGATCCACGGCAGCGCGCGATCCGTCATCCGCCGGCGGCGCGCGAGGGCGGCGGAGGGCGGGAGCGACGCGGCGCGCGCGTCATCGGGCATGGCCGGATCCTTCCTCGCCGATCTCGTTGAGCCGATGGCGAAGGCCGCGCACGATGGCCTGGAACTCAGCGCTCGACTGCAGGTCAGGCATGCGGGGGCGCGCGAAGGCGATCCGCTCGATCCTGTCCACGCGGCCCGGACGGGGTGAGAGCAGCACGACGCGGTCGGCGAGGAACACCGCCTCCGCGATGGAGTGGGTGACCAGCACGATCGTCTTCCGCGTCTCCAGCCAGATACGCTGGAGTTCCATGTTCATCGCCTCGCGCGTCATCGCGTCGAGCGCGCCGAAAGGCTCGTCCATCAGCAGGATGCGCGGCTCGTAGGACAGGGCGCGGGCAATCGCGGCGCGCTGACGCATGCCGCCCGAGAGCTCCCGCGGCCAGCGCTTGCCGAAGCCCTCGATCCCGACGAGCCGCATCAGCGCGGCGGCGCGCGCGCGGCGCTCGGGCGCGGGCACGCCCTTCAGCTCGAGCGGCAGCGCGATGTTCTTCTCGATGGAGAGCCAGGGGAACAGGTTGGCGTCCTGGAACACCATGCCGAGTTCCGACAGCGCCTGCGCCTGGCGCTGGCCGTTGCGCCAGAGGCTCTTGCCCTCGATTGCGATCTCGCCCGAACTGGGCTCGATCAGGCCGCCGATCATGCGCAGCATCGTGGTCTTGCCGCAGCCGGACGGCCCGAGCAGCACGAGGAACTCGCCATCCGCCACCGCAAGGTCGGTGCGCGCCAGCGCGTGCACGGGCTCGTCGCGCGTGCCGTACCACTTCTCGACCGCGCCGAAGGCGATGGCGGGGTGGACAGCTTCGGCCATTCTCTCTCCCGGCGGGGCGCCGCTCCGTCTTCGCCGATCGTCGCGCGGCGGGGCATGGCTGTCCATGCCCCGTCAGGACGGCGGGAAAAGCGCCTCCCCTGCGGCGATCGCCGCCACCGCGTCGCGCGCCGCGACAATGCGTGCGAAGCCGAAGGCCATCGCATCGAGCGAGGCGGCGTGGCGGGCGGCGTCGAAATCCGCGACAGCCTCCCGCACGACGAAGGTGCGGATGTCGCGCTGCGCCGCGTCGCGCACCGAGGATTCGACGCACATCGAGGTGGTCACGCCGCCGACCATCAGCGCGCGGATGCCGCGTGCGGCGAGGACGATGTCGAGCGGCGTGCCGAAGAAGGCCGAGTAGCGTGGCTTGTCGATGATGGTGTCGGCAGGATCCACGCCGGCTTCGGCCGGGATCTCCACATCCGCGCTGCCGCGCGCGAGCGCCCCGATCTCGCCGAGGCGCGGGCGGAGCTCGGTGGTGAGCAGGCCGCCATCGGCATGGTCGGCGCGCAGCACGTGGCGCGTCCAGATAACCGGCATGCCGGCGGCACGCGCGGCGTGGGCCAGCGCGTAGCCCTCGCGCGCCGCCGCCGCGCAGGCCGAAACGTCGCGCCCCTGCGCCGCCACGAACCCCGCCGGATGAAGGAAGCCGCGCTGCAGGTCCACCAGCAGCAGCGCCGCCTCGGCGCGCCGGAACCGCATCAGCCGCGCGCGCGCTCCACGAACTCGTTGGTGTAGAGCGCGTCGGCGCGGCCGCCCGCCGGCGCGAACCCGGCGGCCGCCATCAGGTCGTAGCCGCGCTGCCAGCGATCAGGCACGTTGCGCAGCAGGTTCTCGCGCCCGGCGGTCAGCCAGAACTGCATCTCGTTGCGCAGGATCGCCGGCGCGAGCGCGGCGTTGCGCATCTCCGCGATCTCGAAGCCGCGGATGTTGGCCAGGGTGCGCGAAAGGTCGGTGTCGGCCAGCATGTCCTGGAGCGAGCGGCGCACGGCGCGCAGGAAGCGCACCACCATGTCGCCATTCTGCGCGACCGTCGCGCGGCGCGCGATGTAGCACTGGCCCGGGATCGGGGCGACGTCGTCGGTGTTCCACGCGACATGCGGCGTGTTCGACGCCTGCAGCGCGACCGGCACGCCGGCCGAGACGATGTAGGCGTCGATCCGGCCCTGCTCGATCAGTTGCAGCCCGGCCGGCGAGTTCGGCGCCGTCTGCCGCGCGACGCGGGTCCGGTCGACGCCGCGCGCCTGCAGCATCACGTCCAGCACGATCTCCGTCGCCCCGCCGACGGATAGGATCCCGATGGTCTTTCCCGCCATCTCCTCCGGCGTGCGGATGGGGCGGCTCGTCGGGCTGATCACGTAGAAGGGCGAGCCCTGGCTGATCGTCGCCACCGCGATCAGCTCCTGCCCGCCGGGACGCGAGGAAGCGCGGATATGGTCGCCGACGCCGGTGCGCGACAGCAGCGCGCCGCCGCCCACGATCTGCTGCACCGCCATCGCGGAACCGCGCCCCTGCTCGACGGTGACGTCCAGCCCTTCCCGCTCGAAGTAGCCGCCGCCTTTCGCATTCAGCACGTCGACGAAGGCGAGGATGTAGGCGAAGGGCGTCACGAAGGTCATCGCGCGCGCGCCCTGCGCCCGGGCGTCGCGGAGCGTGATGCCTGCGACGCTGCCGCCCGCAAGGGCAAGCGCGGCGCGACGCGTCACCGGAAAGCGGGACATGACATTCTCCTCAACGGCCTTCCGGTGACGTTGAAGTGCGGGCCGCTCGTCGTCAACGGGGTGCGCCCGTCCGCCGCGCAAGCGCTCGTGTCCGCAGCGGGAACGGACGGCGCAGCAGGTCGGGCGCCCCGGCCGATGTCGGCATCCCGTGGCGCGGTGAGCAGCGGGACGCGGCCAGGAACAACGTCACGGTCGCGGCGGGCTATAGAGCAGCCAATCGACGCCTTCGCTGAGCGTCGCGCCGCCGCCGATGTTGCCGATCGTCACCGCAATGAGATTGCTTGCGGCGCCGACGAGCCAGATGCGGAAAGGCAGCCGCATCCAGTTGCACGTCTCGCCAGAAGCCATCGGCAGCCAGGAACTTGATGGGCAGTCCGAAGCTGAGGAAGTGCATGTTCGCGACCGCGTGCTCGAACCCCGCTGCCACAAAGCCGGCGATCGGCAGCACGAGCATGATCAGGCGGTGGGCGGGAAGGCGGCTGGAAAGCGCGGAGGAGAACCATGCGCACGCGGCGCGCGCGGCAAGCGAAGTTTTGCCGGCCGACCGGGCCGCCGGCGCGACGCGGCTCGTCGTCTGCGACCTGTCCGCGGCGCCGCATCTCGACCTCGCGGCGCGGGTGAAGCATGGCCGCGTGGCCCCGCGCCCCAGGAGGGGCAGACCAACCGCATGACGGCGCTCACGGCGAGCGGCGACGGCTTCTCCGCCACGCTGCAAAATTCGATCGGCACCCGCGTGGTGGTGACCGGCCGCATGCCGGACGGCCACACCGTCCAGGCGCGCGAGGTCATGTCGTAACGAGCGGTGACCCGCGCGCGCATTCAGGGCGGGAGGGGCCAGGGTGGAACCCCGATCACCGCGGCATGGCTTGCGGCCAGCGCGGCCCACAGCGCGAGCCCGGCGGCCAGCCGCGCCGGCGCCAGCCGGGCCGGGCCGCGCGGCAGCAGCGCGTCAAAGCGCCCCGTCCCCCATCGCCGCCGCCGCCGTGCATCGAGCGCGCGCATCCCGAGCAGGCTGATCGCCGCGAAAGGCCCGAACAGCAGCACATGCGCCAGGTCCCCGTTCGGCAGCAGATGCGCGCCCGACCAAAGCGCGAGGGCGAGCAGCACCGGATGGCGGGTCAGCGCCAGCACGCCCGGGCGCGCCGGGTCGTAGCGGTCGTTGCGCGCCCCGGCGATCGAGAACGGGTTCGGCACCGCGACGCCCAGCGCGGCCAGCAGGCAGGCCGCGACCATCGCCACGTTCACCACCCAGGCCTGCCACCAGGCCCAGCCCCAGACCGGCACGAAGGGCGCCCGGCCCGCCGCGCCGATCATCCAGGCCAGGATGAGGATCGACAGCGCGCTGTAGGCGGCCAGGAAGGCGCGCTCGCCCACGACGTCCACGATCGGCCCGCGCAGCGCCGGGCGCGCCGGCAGCATGTGGCTGGCCAGGAAGACCGCCCAGGCCGCGGCGTATTCGCCCCAGCCGCCCATCAGCCCGGCTTCCCGTTTGGCCTCGGCGGCCGCGCCAGAACAGCGCCCGTTCGAGTGGAACCGAGCCGCGGTTGCGCCGAACGGGCATAAGCTGCTCCGGGATCATTGTTTCCAGAGCACGACCTGCCGATCGACTGGTTGCAGTCGATCGGAACGTGCTCCAGGGCGAGAGCGACGCCCGCCATCACGCCCCTTTCGGCCGGAAGGCGACGCAGGCGGCCGGGTCGGTCTCGATCCGCGGCCCGCCGATCAGGTCGATGCAGTAGGGTATGGCCGGGAACACCGCGTCGAGGCATTCGGCGATGGCGGAGGGCTTGCCCGGCAGGTTGACGATCAGGCTCGACCCCCGCGTGCCGGCCACCTGACGCGACAGGATCGCGGTCGGTACGGCGCGCAGCGAGACGGCGCGCATCAGCTCGCCGAAGCCCGGCAGCATGCGCGCGCAGACCGCCTCGGTCGCCTCGGGCGTGACGTCGCGTGGCGCGGGACCGGTGCCGCCGGTGGTCACGATCAGCGGGCAGGCTTCCTTGTCGGCGAGTTCGATCAGCGCCGCCTCGATCGCCGGCCGCTCGTCCGGCACCAGGCGGCGCACGGGGCGCCAGGGCGTGGCGAGGATTCGCGCGAGCGCCGCCTCGATGCCCGGCCCGCCCTGGTCCTGGTAGATGCCGCGGAAGGCGCGATCGCTGACCGTGACCACGCCGACCGGCACCACCGCGCTCATGCGCCGAAGCGCGGGAACAGCACGTTGTTCTCGAGGTGGATGTGCTGCGTCAGGTCCTCGGCGAACTGCGCCGTCCCGGCATAGAGGGCGCGCCAGGAATTGCAGGCATCCTCGGGCGGCTCGTGGCCGTGCGTGATCGCCTCCAGCCCGCGCAGGCGAAGCCCGTGGTCGTCGTGCTCGTCGCGCATCAGCTGCATGGCCATCGCCGGGGCGTGGCCCGCGCGCAGCATGGGAAAGAGGCCCTGTTCCTCCTTCTGCATATGGTCCGTCATCTCCCATTCGATGCGGGTGAGCAGATCGGCCAGGCCCTGCGGCACCTCGGGGTGATCGCGGTGCACCGCCTCCACCCGGCGCGCAAGGCGGATCAGCTCCGGCACCTGGGCGCGATGGACGTCGTGGTATCGGGCGATGATGTGGTCGATCAGCGCGCCGGTCTCCTCCGGCGCCTCGGGCACGCCGGGCACGAGCGCGGCGAGTTCGGCCTCGATCGCGGGCAGCGCCTCGGCGGCGACCGCATCCGCCAGGCGCACGGCGCCGCCGCAGCAGAAGTCGAGCTTGCGGCGGCGGAAGACTGCGGTGGCGCCCGGCAGGGCGGCGGCGATCTCGCCGATCTGGCGGGCGGCGAAGCCGGGGTCGGTGGCGGCACTCATGCGGGGACTTCCTTGCTGGTCCGGTTGGGCAGGGACAGAGGTGTCAGCCCCATTTCGAGGCTGGCGGCGATGCGGCGGGCGCGTTCGATCAGATGCGCGGCGCCTGCGGGCGGGAGGCGCGCCGCGGCGGTCTCCTCGAACAGGGCGAGCCAGCGGGCGAAATGCGCCGCGCCGAGCCCGAGATGCGCATGCGCCTGCAACGGCTGGCCGTGATAGGTGCCGGCCATCAGCGCGACCGAGCACCAGAACTGCGTGATGCGGGCGATATGGGCCTCCCAGTCCGCGACGCCGTCGAAGGCCGGGCCGAGCAGCGGGTCGCGCCGCGCGGCGCCGTAGAAGACGCGCAGGAAGGCTTCCAGCACCGCCTCGTCCAGGCCGGTCGCGGCGCTCAGCTGACGTGCCAGGGCGGCGCGGCGCTCGGAGGTTTCGGGGTACGCGTGCAATCTGGTATCTCCTATACCACTTACCATCCGCCCGTATTGTGGTATTGTCAATGCCAATTTCTCCCGGCGGCCGCAGTTGCCGCCCGGAGCGCAGGGAGCCCGCCATGGCCCGACCACCGAACAGCCTCGCCTCCCCGGTCTGCTTCCTGCACGAACTGGAACCGGACGCCGCGGGCGGCTTCGCGGCGGTGGACCCGCAGCAGCGCCGCGATGTCGCGCGCTTCCGCCGCGCCGAGCGGGAGAGGCTGATCGCCGCGCGCATTGCGCTTGGCGTGGCGACGCGCGCGTCCCTGTCCGCTCGCATCGCGGCCCATCTCGACACGCTGCTGGGCGATCCGCGGGGCATCGTCGTCTCGGCCTGGATGCCGTTCCGGGGCGAGCCGGACCTGCGGCCCTGGATGGCCTCGGCCAACGCCCGCGGGGCGATCACCGCGCTGCCGGTGGCCGAGGCGCATGGCCGGCCGCTCGAATTCCGCCGCTGGCAACCAGGCGAGGCGCTGCGCCCGGGCCTGTGGAACATCCCCGTCCCGGCGGCGGGTGACGCCGTGATCCCGGCGGTGGTTCTGGCCCCGTTGGTGGGCTTCGATCCGGCGTTCTACCGGCTCGGCTATGGCGGCGGGTTCTTCGACCGGACGCTGGCCGCGCTCTCGCCGCGACCGCGTGCGATCGGGGTGGGCTTCGCGCTGTCGCGCATGCCGACCATCTTCCCGCAGCCGCACGACATCCCGATGACCGCCATCGTCACGGAGGACGGCGTGCTCGACGCGCCGCCGGTGCCGCCTCCGGACGGGCCGCCCGGATGCCGATGACTTGGTCGCACAGGCTGATCCTGGCACTCCTGCTCCTGTTCGAGCCGGAATGGCGAGCCTTCACCGGGCGGGCGGGGCTCGGGCGCGTCTTCTGGGTCTATGGCGTGCTGGTCAGCAGCGGCCTCGCCCTGCTGTTCCTGCTGGCACGCGAGGCGCAGCGCATCGACGTGCAGCAACTGCTGCTGGTGGTCATGCTGCTGTACACCGGCCTGATCCTGGTTGCCGTGTGGCGCTGCGCCGGGCCTGCGGCGCCGCCCTGGGGCCAGATCGCCCGTGCGCTGACCGTGGCCTGGGCGCTGAACGTGCTCCTGCTGATCGGCTTCCTGCAGATCGACCTGGCCGTCGCCTGGCTCGGAGGATCGGCATCATGACCGCCGCACGTGCCGGGCGTACCGCCGCTCCTCCCCAAGACGGCGCGCGACCTGTTCCCAGGCCGCTTCGCGCTGGCCATGCCGAACCCGCTCCTGTCCATTCCCTTCTTGGGGGGCCGTGAATGCGCCTTCTCGCCTCGACCGACTTTGCGCTGCGCATCCTCCTGAAGCTTGGCGAGGATCCGGCGCGCCAGCTCTCGACCGAGGAGTTGTCGGCAGGCATCGGCGTGCCGCGCAACCATGTGCAGAAGATCGTTCAGTACCTCGCCACCGCCGGCCTGGTGCGGACGCAGCGCGGCGCGCGCGGCGGCGTCACGCTGGCCCGGCCGGCGAGCGAGATCCGCATCGGCGCGGTCGTACGCCGTCTCGAGGCCGGGCAGGCGCTGGTCGAGTGCTTTCGCGCCGATGGCGGGGCCTGCTGCTTCTCCCCCACCTGTCGTCTGGCCGGCACGCTAGGCGATGCGCGGGAGGCCTTCATGGCGGTGCTGGACAGGACCAGCCTGGCGGCGTGCCTGACGCCGTTACAACATTTTGTGGATGACGGACCTCTCTGACCACCATATGTTGTCTTCCACCTGAGTCGCGCGCCGCGCGACCCGTGAGGAAGGTGGCCCAATGGATGGTTTGCCCGTCGGCGCAGCCTCGCGCCGGAACAGCGCCTCGCAGCCCGGCTCGAGCTTCGGCGAAGCGCCTCTGCCGCCGCGCGCCCTCGACCCCGGCATGGGCCTCGCCGTTGCCCGGCGCACCGTCTTCCGCCCTGCCGATGCGGAGGATTTCGGCCGCGTCGCGGACCGCGTGGCCGCCGGCAACATGGCGCTGCTGGGCGAACGCGCCGATGCCACGGAACGGGCGCGGCTGCGCAACGCCATCGCCACGGGCGCGCTGATCACCTCCGGGCGGCACCTGCAGCATGGCGACGCGGCGCAACCGGGGCGCAACATGGAGGTCTTCACCAACTGCGCGACCGCCATGACCAGCTTCGCGCTGTTCTACCTGCTGCTGAACGGCAGCGGCGTCGGCCGCGCCTATGACGACGAGCTGGTGGCGGTGGACTGGGGCCAGGCGCCGCGGCTGCTGCTGCACCTCTCGCCCGACCATCCCGACTTCCCTGACAGGCGCGAGGAGATCCACCGCTTCGGCGCCGAGTTCGGCCTGCTGCCCTGGGGCACCACGCTCGCCGCCATGAGCGAGGCGCAGGAGGCCGAGATCCGCGCCTTCGTCGCGCGCGAGATCCTGCGCGACACGCAGGCCGTGCCGCTGCACGCCATCCGCCACGCCATCGCCGACAGCCGCGAGGGCTGGGGCAAGGCGGTGGAGCTGCTGGAAAGTCTCGCCTTCGCGGGTGCGGCGGACCGCACCTTGCTGCTCGACTTCTCCGCCATCCGCCCCTGCGGCGCGCCGATCGGCGGCATGCAGGGGCGGCCGGCCTCCGGGCCGCTGTCGCTGCTGCGGGCCTTCGTCAACCTGCGCAACCAGGTGATCGAGCCGGCGCGCCACCGCAGCCCGGCCGACGAGGCGCTGGCACCCTGGGAGCAGGCGCTGCTGGTCGATCACCATCTCTCGGTCGAGGTGCAGGTCGGCGGCGCGCGCCGTGCCGCGCGCATGGCGACGAAGTCCTGGCGCGACCCTGGCATCTTCCGCTTCATCCGCCTCAAGGCCGAGGGCGGGCTCTGGACCGCGAACAACTCCGTCATGGTCGATGCCGCGTTCTGGGAAGGCGTGCGCGCCGCGCGTGCGGGCAGCGGCTCGCCGCTCGACCGCCATGCGCTGGCGGTGTTCGAGGAAGCGACCGCCTGCGGCTACATCAATGGCGAGCCCGGCTTCATCAACGGCGACCGGCTCGAGGACCACCGTACCGGCACCGCCTGGGCGAAGCCCGTGCACACGGACGGGCGCGACCTGCGCTCGGCGCGCTACGCGGCCGACCACGCCGTCCCGCTGCTCGCCGAGCTCGGCCGCCGCGCGGCCGAGGCGCGCTTCCCCGCCACCACCAACCCGTGCGGCGAGATCACGCTGCACGTCACCGGCGGCTACTGCGTCATCGCCGATTTCGCGCCGCTGCTCGCCTGCCCGCGCGACCTTGCGGCGATGTCGCCGGGCGAGGTGACGGAGGACGTCGCGGCGGCATGGGATGCGCGAGTAGAGGACAGCGTGCGGCTCGGCGTGCGCTTCCTGATGCGGGCGAACCTGATGGATGCGCTCTACGCCGACGAGGTGCGACGCACCAACCGCATGGGCATCGGCCCGACCGGCCTGCACGAATGGGCCTGGATGCGCTGGGGCTTCAGCTTCGAGGACCTGCTCGACGAGCGGCGGAGCGCGCCCTTCTGGGCGATGCTGGCCCGGCTGTCCGCGGCGGCGAAGGAGGAAGGCGTCGCCTATGCGGGCGAACTCGGCCTGCCGGCGCCCTTCACCGTCACCACGGTGAAGCCTGCCGGCACCACGAGCAAGCTGTTCGGCCTGACCGAGGGCGCGCATCTGCCGGCGCGGCGGCAATACCTGCGCTGGGTGCAGTTCAAGGGCGTGAAGGGCGAGCATGGCTGGGCGCGCGACGCGGACCCGCTGCTCCCGGACTACGAGGCGCGCGGCTATCCGGTGCGTGGCCTGCGCAGCTTCCCCGGCATGTCGATCGTCGGCTTCCCGACGCTGCCGCTGATCCAGCGGCTCGGCATCGGCGACCGTCTGGTGACGGCGCCGGAGGCGAGCCCGGCGGAGCAGTATCGCTGGCTCGGCCTGCTGGAGCGGCACTGGATCGGTGCCGAGCGCGGCAACCAGGTGAGCTACACGCTCAAGATCTTCACCGACCGCCACGACCTCGACGCGTTCCGCGAGCTGGTGCTGCGTCACCAGCCGGAGATCCGCTGCTGCGCCATCCTGCCGAGCCGGCCGGATCACGCGCTCGGCTACGAATACCTGCCGGAGGAGGAACTGCCCGCCGGGCGCTTCGCCGCGATCGTGGACGGCATCGAGGATGCGGCGCTCCACGAGGCGGTGGACATGGCGCATCTCGCCTGCGCGTCGGGCGTCTGCCCGATCTGACGCCCGGCCCTGGACCTCGAAGTCCTGGCGGGGCTGGCCGGGCGATCAGTCGCTGCTCCCTGGCGGGCGCTATGCCGGGCCGGGGCTCCCGGGGGCCGTCCGGCACGGCCCCCCGGATCGAGCTGGTTGGTCACTTGGCGTCGATGCTGCGGCTGGAGGGCGCGTGTCGTGCGCGCGACATGGTGATTCGTCCTCCACTCCGGCGCGACGTTCCTCCGCTCAGAGCACGCCGATAAGCCACAGGACGATGAGGATCGGGATCGGGATCCCGAGCAGCCACAGCAGTCCACCCTTCAGCATGTCCGATCTCCTTGCCGTGCAGCGTTCCAGCGACATCCAGGTCCGGTTGGGCCCCGTTCGCCTCCTTGGGAGAACATCCCGGGCGCGGCAGTGTTCGGGGCTGTTGCGACTGGCGAATGGGACGTCGTGGATGCCAGGAATTCCGAACCGCATCCCGGGGCGCTCTCGGCCCGATGTTCGGCTTTCCGAACACGGGTCCTGAGTTCGCGTCCCGCCTTTCGGCCCGTCGGTAGCCAACCGGGCGGCGTCGGAGACACCGGGGGCGCCCTGCGGCGTTGCGACCGTCTGCCCCTCGTAGCGGCCCACCACGGCCCAAGGATCCGATGCGACGTCCAGCCCTGCCCGTCTCGCTCCGCGTGCCGCTGCTGGCCGGCCTGGCGGTGTTCGTCTTCGCGGTGGCGACCAGCCGGCTGATGCTGTGGGGCATGGGCCAGATAACCGACCGCGAGATCTCCCGCCTCGGTCGTGTATACCTGGACGGCCTCGCCGCCGCGGTGCTGCCCTCGGTCCTCCGTGACGACGGGCCTGGTCTGGAGGCCGCGCTGAACCGGGCGCTCGGCTTCCAGCAGGGCATCCGGGAACGTCAGATCATCGTGGGGACGCCAGCCGGCGAGCACTATGCCAGTGCCGGCGTCGGGCCGGAGAGCGAATGGCCCGCTCCCTTCCTGCGCGGTGTTCCCGGCGAGACGCTGGAGTTCTCGGAGGATGGCGGGGCCGTCTGGGCGCAGCGGCCCCTTGAGGAGGATGGGCGGCACATCGCCTACATCGCCGCGCAGCTCGACGTGGGAGGGCTGGCGCGGCGACGGCAGCGCTTCCGCGGGGGCATGGTCCTGTTCAGCCTCGCGCTCGCGGTCGTCGGCGGCGGGCTGTCCGCCGTCGCGGCGCGCTGGACCATGAGGCCGGTGCTCACGGTCACCGATGCGCTCGACAGGGCCGGGCGTGGCCGCATCTCGCCGATCCCGAACGCAGAGCTGCCTGCGGCGGGAACCGAGGCTCGGCGCCTCGCGCTCGCCTTCAACACGGTGGTGGCGCATGTGAAGGAGCGCGACAGGCTGGAGCGCCAGCTCGCCGGTCGCGAGCGGACGGCTACGCTCGGGCGGCTCGCCGCGACGGTCGCACACGAGGTGCGCAACCCGCTGGCGGGCATCGTGACCTCCGTCGAGATCATCCGCCGCTTCGGCGACGACCGCCCCGAGCGCGAGGAGGCAGTGGAGGTGATCGCGCGCGGGCTGGAGCAGATCGAGCGCGTGGTCTCGTCCACCCTCGCCTTCCACCGGGACCACGGCCTGCAGCGCCCGCTGAGCCAAGCCGATCTCGAGGATCTTCGCGTCCTGGTCGCCCCGCAGGCCGAGGCGCGGGGCGTGGCGCTGAACTGGATGGCGGACCTGCCGCGGCCCTTTCCCGTCGATGCGGCGCCGCTACGCCAGGCTGTGCTCAACCTGCTGCTGAACGCGGTTGCGGCCTCGCCGGCCGGCTCGCGGGCCGGGCTGCGGGCGGGGCTCGATGAGCAGGAATGCCTCTTCGTCGAGGTGGAGGACGCCGGGCCAGGGCTGCCCGATGCGGCGCGCCGACGACTGACCGGCGAGGATGGGCCGGCAGGCGCCGAGGAGGCCACGCCCGGCCTCGGCCTGGAGATCGTCGAGACCATCGCGCGCCGGCTCGGCGCGCGCCTCGCGGTGGAGCGTGGTGGCGAAGCGCGCGGAACGCGCATCACCCTCGTCGTGCCGCCCAACCCCTCCGATCCGCTGTGCACGGACCCCGAGGACCTTTCGGCATGAGCGAACTCGCGGGCTGTTCCGTCGTGATGATCGAGGACGACGCCGTCCTCGGCCGCTCCATCGTGCAGCTGCTGCGCCTGTCGGGCGTCGTCACCTACTGGGCGAAGGGCGTCGCGGAGGGAGAGACGCTGCTCCGCCGGCACCGGCCGACCATGGTCCTCTGCGACATGCGCCTGCCGGACGGCAGCGGCGAGGCGCTCATCGCGCGGCTGATGCCCGAGCTTGGCGGCACGCCGGTGGTCGCGATGACCGCGTTCAGTGGCGTGGAGCAGGCAGTGCGAATGATGCGGGCAGGCGTGGACGACTACCTGCCGAAGCCCTTCGAGCCGCAGCGCCTGCTCGACAAGCTCGCGGCCTATGCCTCACGCAGCGCGCGCGTGCCGGGCGAGCCCGAGGTGGTTGCCGGCTGGCGTTCCCCGCCGATGCGCGCCCTGGCCGCGGCGCTCGAGCGTGTGGCACAGAGCCCCGCGACACTGCTGCTGCGCGGCGAAAGCGGGGTGGGCAAGGGTGTGGCTGCGAAGCGCCTGCACGGCCAGGCGGGGCCGGAGGCGCCCTTCGTCGCCGTGGACTGCGCCGCACTCCCCTCGACGGCCGAGGAGGCGGAGGCGGTGCTGTTCGGGCGTGGCGACTCGCCGGGCCTGCTTGACAGCGCCGGCGGGGGAACGCTCTTCCTGGACGAGGTCGCCGAGCTCGGTCCACCGCTGCAGGCGCGCCTGCTGGGGCTGGTGGAGGAGCGCAGCTACGCTCCGCCCGGCGTGACCGAGCCGCGGCGGCTCCGGGCCCGCATCGTCGCTGCCTCCAATGCCGATCTCGCTGGCCTGGCCGGAGCGGGCACATTCCGTCAGGACCTGCTGTTCCGGCTCTCCGTCGTCGAACTCGTTGTGCCGCCCCTGCGCGAGCGTCCGGAGGATCTGACCGATCTTGCGGACCACTTCCTCGAGCACTTCTCGCGAGCATCAGGCGAGGAGACGAAGCACCTCGGGGAGGATGCGGTGGACGCGCTGCTCGCGCATCGCTGGCCGGGCAATGTGCGCGAGCTGCGCAACCGGATGGAGCTTGCCGTGCTGCTCGCGCCCGCAGACGAGATCACTCGGGCGGACCTGTTTCCGGCGCCAGCGCAGCAGCCGGACACGCAGCCTGACGCTGCCCTCCCGCTGGTGGAGCACGCAGCGGGTGCGGCGACGGCTTGCACGCCGGAGCCGGCGTCACTGGCCGAAGCCCGGGATGCCGCGGAGCGCGAGCACATCCGCCGCGTGCTGGCGCGTTGCCGCGGGAAGGTCGGCGATGCGGCGCGCGCGCTCGGCGTCTCCCGCACGACGCTCTGGGAGCGCATGCGGCGGCTCGGCCCGCCGTCACGGTGACAGGCCCACGACCGCCGGGCGGCACCTGGTCGGCGCTTGTGCTTTGCCGATCGGCGCAACGCTCGCGCCGGAACGGCGGCACCGCTGGTCCGTTCGTCTCCCAGTTCCTGCGAACGGAGGACTGACAATGCTCAGATACGCGATCATCTTCGCCGTCGTCGCCCTGGTGCTCGGTGTGCTGGGCTTCGGCGGCCTCGCCGGCGCCTTCATGGATATCGCCAAGGTCCTGTTCTGGCTCGCGGTGATCGTCGCCGTCGCGCTCTTCGTGCTCGGCCTCACCGTCTACAAGAAGGTGACGTAGCCGCTTCCCCGGATCCACTTCGCCGCGCCGGGCCGGGCGTCTCCCGCCCGGCCGGCAGGCTCCTGGTGTTCGGCAATCTGAACGTCCGGTCCGGCCGACGCGCATCCGGTCGCGTCTTCCGAACAGGACCACCGCTTCGCTTCGGCATGCGGAAGGTCCTCGAACAGCGGTCCGCGGCGCGTGTTGTCCCTCCAGTCAGGCCACGGCGCATGACCTCGGTCGCGCGCCAAGTGTCCCCTTGTGGTCTGGCCGAAGCCTGGGCGGCCGGCGGGCCGTCCACCAGAAACAGGAGGCCAACGCATGAAGCGACTTCTTTCCACGACCACCCTCGCCACGGCCATTGCGGTGAGCGCCTATGGGCTTGCCGGCGCGCAGGCGGTGAACCCGGGCCAGCCCGGCAGCGCCAGCGGTGGCATCCAGGCGCAGCACGGCCAGCCCGGCGCGGCGATGAACCAGCCGGGTTCCGCGCAGCGCCAGGGCGCTACGATGGGTCAGGCAGGCTCGGCGCAGCACCGGGGCGGCATGACGGGCAGCCCCTCCACCCAGGGCAGCACGCTCGGCCAGACCGGCAGCACGACGCCGTCCACGGCCGGCCAGTCCGGCGGCAGCGCGTCGCAGGCCGGCCAGGCGAGCCGGCTGAGCGAGGAGCAGATCCGCTCCGCCCTTCGCGCCCGCGGCTACTCGGACGTGCAGGGCCTCGAGCGTGACGGCGACAACTTCAAGGTCGGCCAGGCGAAGCGCTACGGCGAAGAGGTGAAGGATCTCCGCGTCGATGCCCGCACCGGCCAGGTTCGCGACGAGGACCGGCTGAGCGAGGACCAGGCGAAGGCACTGCTGCGTGACCGCGGCTACCGCGACGTCAGCCGCGATGGCGACACCATCCGAGCCAAGGCCAAGCAGGGCGACCGCGAGGTGAACCTGCGCATCGACGCGCGCACCGGCACGGTGACCCGGCAGTCCGGCAACTCGGGCTGACACCGAGTGCGCTGACCAGGCAGGGGAGCCGCCTGGCTCCACCTGCCCTTGCAGGCCAGCCTCCGCGCATCCCGCAGCAGGAGGCTGGCGGCAACCAAGGAGAACAGCATGAGGAACGCTAGCATGAAGCTCCAAACGACCACTCTTGCAGTCGCCCTTCTGGCCGGCACGGCAGTGGTCGCATCGCCGGCGCTGGCGCAGTCCCAGAACTACGGCGACCGTGGCAGCCAGTACGGCTCCGGCTGGAACAGCCGGGGCATGGATGACGGATCCCGCGACGCCTACGAGCGCGGCTTCCGGCAGGGGCGCGAGGATGAGCGGCGCAGCCGCTTCGGCTCGGGCCAGTATGGCAGCCAGGGCAGCTGGAGCCAGGATCGGCAGCCCGGCTTCGGCAATCAGGGCGGCATGAGTTCGCAGGGCTACGGCCAGTCCTACGGTCGGGGCGGCATGGGCTCGCAGGGCTCCGGCGACGACAGCCGCTTCGGTGGCTCGCAGGGTTACGGCCAGTCCAGTCAGCGCCAGTCCTCTGGCGGGCGCATGAGCGAGGAGGAGATCCGCCCGAGGCTGCGAGAGCGGGGCTACTCCGACATCGAGAACCTCGAGCGCAATGACGGTCGCTTCACCGCCGATGCGCGGCGATATGGCGAGCGCGTGGAGGATCTGCGCATCGATCCCCGGAGTGGCCGGGTGCTGAACCAGAGCCGGCTGAACGAGGACCAGGTGAAGGCCATGCTGAGCGACCGCGGCTGGTCCAACGTTCGCAACATCGAGCGCGACGGCAACATCATCGAAGCGCAGGCGCGGCGAGACGGCAGGACCTACGATGTCCGCCTCAATGCGCGCAGCGGTGAGATCCTCCAGCGCGAGCGCCGGGATCGCGATCGCGACGAGAGCGGCAGCAACGACTGACGCAGCGTCCGTTGCCGCGCCCCAGGGTCAGCCGGCCCTGGGGCGATTTCTGATCTTGAGCCGAGGCGTCATGTCGCGGGCTGTTGGTGAGCGGCGGGTGCAGGCCTCGACGACGCCTCGCCGGGCTTCCGGGTGCCTGCGGGGCTGAGCTGGACCTTCTCGACGGGCGGCTGACCCTGCCTCCTCGCAAGGAGAACGCCATGGAGCAACTTGCGAGCTTGGCAGAAAGCCTGTTTGGCGCCGGTCGGGACAGCCCAGACCTCCTCCAGGTGGTTGCCCGTGCTGCGCTGGTCTATCTCGCCGCGCTCGTCATGGTGCGCTGGGGCGAGAAGCGCTTCATGGGCAAGAACACCGCCTTCGACGTCATCCTCGGCGTCATCCTCGGCTCGGTGGTCAGCCGTGCCATCAACAGCACGGCCGACATCGCCCCGACGCTTGCCGCGGGCTTCATGCTCGTCGGCCTGCACTGGGGCTTCGCCAGCCTCGCCTTCCGCTCCGACCACTTCGGCACCCTCGTGAAGAGCCACACCCGCGTGCTCGTGCAGGACGGGCACATCAACTGGGACGAGATGCGCCGCGCGCATATGAGCCGTGACGATCTGCTCGGCGCGCTCCGTGCCGAGGGCGTCGAGAACCCGTCGAGGGTGAAGGAGGCACGCCTGGAGCGCAGCGGCGAGGTCAGCGTGGTGACGCGGACGCCGGAACCGCGGATCCTTGAAGCGGTGATCGAAGACGGCGTCCTGAAGGTAGTTTTGAAGCTCCGGTAGGCGAGCGAGGTCCGCATCCGGACGGGCTGTCCTTCCGTCCGGGGTGCGGCCGTGCTGCAGCGCCGGCATGCGCCGCAGCGGAACCGCGGCCGATTGGCATCGTTGGCTACGCAACCTGTCGCGTAGCCCTGACTGCCGGCGTCGCCGATCGGGTGCGTCCGGGCGTGGCCTGCAGCATCCATCCCGCTCATCCACCGCGAGGAGAAGCCGATCGTGGCTGCCGTGGGCACCAACGAGAATGCATCGGAGCGCGTGGTCCGACGGCAATGCGACAAACTGCGGCTCATTCGACACCCGGGCTCAGGCGAGAGCGCCCGCGTGCAGATGATAAGCGGCGACGGGGCGCGATGAGGGCGACGGCATGAGCCCCGCCATCTGGAGCCGGATCTACTGCGGCCCTGCGCCTGATCCGGCAGAGCTCTGGCTGCGCTGGAACCTCGATCCGATGCTGGTGCTGGCGCTCGGCGTGCTTGCCGTCACGCTTGGGCGGAGCCGAGCGGGCGCCGGGGCCCTGGCGGTGCTGGTGCTGGCCTTGGTCTCGCCGCTCTGCGCGCTGTCGGCATCGCTATTCGCCGCGCGGGTCGTGCACCACGTCCTGCTGGTGGCGGTCGCGGCGCCGCTCATCGCGGTCGCGTGGCCTGCGCGGGTGCCGCGGCTGGCAACGCCGTGCCTGCTGGCTTCGACCGTGGTGCTCTGGGCCTGGCACCTGCCGGCGGCCTACGACCTCGCCCTCTCCTGGGTGCCGGCCTACTGGGCCATGCAGGTCTCGCTGCTCGTCAGCGCGACGCTGTTTTGGCGTGCCGTTCTCCATCCGCGGCTGGGCGGACACGCGCTCCTGCTGATCCTGGGGGCCTATGTGCAGATGGCGCTGCTCGGGGCGCTGCTGACCTTCGCGCCCGAGCCGCTCTACGCGATCCATCAGGTGGCGCCGCTCGCCTGGGGGCTCTGGCCGCTGCAGGACCAGCAGCTCGGCGGGCTGCTGATGTGGGTCCCGGCGGGACTGGCCTACATGGCCTGGGGCGCGCTCGTCGCCCGGCGCGCCTGGCGCGCGATGGAAGGGCGCGCAGCGTGATTCCGTGGCTCGAGCCCAGCATCCCCCACCTGAAGGCGCTGCACATCACGACGCTTGGGCTCTGGTGCGCGGGGCTCTTCGCGCTGCCGCTGATGCTGGCGCGGCACGACCCGGCGATCGGCCAGCTGGACTACGCCCGCATCCGGCGGGCCACGCATTACGGCTACACCTTCGTCGTCACGCCTGCGGGCGTGGTCGCGATCGCCTCGGGGACGCTGCTCATCTTCCTGCGCGAGGTCTTCGTGCTGTGGCTGTTCGCCAAGCTCGTCTGCGTGGCGCTGCTCGTCGGCTTTCACGCCTGGGTCAGCTACATCATCGTCGCCGCGGCCGAGACGCCGGGAGCGCACAGGCCGCCCGAGCCGCTGCTGCCGACGCTGGCGCTCACGCTGCTGATCCTCGCCATCCTCTCGCTCGTGCTGGCCAAGCCGGAACTCGGCGTGATCCCGATGCCGCGCTGGCTGGAGCAGCCCTGGGGCGTTCAGCTGCCCTTCGACGTGCCCAGCCGGTAGTCGAAGACGAGCTTCCCGCCGTGCCAGCCCGTCGCCATGACCATCAGGACGTTGAAGCCCGACAGGAGGATGCCGTAGGGCAGCACCGCCGCCTCATAGCCCTGTATCCGGTAGCCCCAGTTCGCGCCGAGCAGCGAGAGCAGCAGCACCGCGATGACGAAATGCGTCCAGGCGGGCGCGCGGATGCGGATGCCGCGCACCATCAGCAGTTCCATCGTGCCGGTCGCGCCCGCGGCGAGGCCGAAGAGGAAGGCCGTTCCCGCGGCCCAGACGCCGGCGCGCGCCCAGAATGTCTCGCCCGACAGCAGGTAAAGCGCGTCCGCCCCGAAGGCGCAGAAGGTCAGCGCCACCGGGAAGGCCACCGTCATCGCATGCAGCGGGTGCCCCCAGAGGGCGATCTTGGATTCGGTCGCATCATAGCCAGGGTGTTGCGCGATCGGGTCCACCAGCTCGTCAACCCTGGCCTGCCGCATCTCCT
Source organism: Falsiroseomonas bella (assembly GCF_003173615.1). Classification (GTDB taxonomy): domain Bacteria; phylum Pseudomonadota; class Alphaproteobacteria; order Acetobacterales; family Acetobacteraceae; genus Falsiroseomonas; species Falsiroseomonas bella. The sequence continues at coordinate 578,242 of NZ_QGNA01000005.1, forward strand.
GCGCCATCGCGGCCTCTCCCTTCGCGTGTGGATCGCGGCGACAACACCGCTCTCGCTGGCCGGTTGCGAGGAGCGGCTTTCCGCCGTGCATCCGGCCGGGCCGGCGGCCGCGGACATCGCGACGCTCTGGTGGGTGATGCTGGCCGGTGCGACGGCGATCTTCCTGTTCGTGATGGCGCTTCTCGTCCTCGCCTTCCGACGCGGGCCGGCACCCGTCTCGGCGGCCGCGGAGACGCGGCGGGAGAGGTTCTGGATCATGGGGCTCGGCCTCGGCTTCACGTTCCCGGTCCTGGCCGCGCTGCTGGCCTATGGCCTGGTCGTCGGCGAGCGGCTGCACACGAGGCCCGGCCCCGAGGTCGTGACCGTCCGCGCCGAGGGGCGGCAATGGGCCTGGTCCTTCGCCTATGCCGACGCGCCGGGCCGGATGACCGAGGGCATCCTGCACATCCCGGCAGGGCGGCAGGTCGACGTCGCCATCACCAGCGCCGACGTGATCCACAGCTTCTGGGTGCCGCGGCTGGCGGGCAAGCTCGACGCGATACCGGGCCATGTGAACGTGCTGCGGATCGAGGCCTGGGCGCCCGGCGACTACGCGGGCGTGAGCGCGGAGTACAACGGCACGGCCTATCTCGGTCACGGCTTCACCGTGCGCGCGCATGACGCGGCCGGCTGGGCAACCTTCCTGGCGGGGGATGCGCCGTGAACGCGCTGCGACGCCATCGCCTGCTGACGCGGATCTGGTCGTCGGAGCCGGGGTGGAAGGGCTGGTTCACCACGGTGAACCACAGCGACCTCGGGAGGATGTTCCTGTTCGTGGCGGTGCTCTTCTTCATGATCGGCGGCATCCTGGCGATGCTGATCCGCGCCCAGCTCGCCACCCCGCGTTCAGCTTTCCTGGGGCCCGATGTCTACAACCAGGTCTTCACGATGCACGGGACCATCATGATGTTCCTGTTCGCGATCCCGCTCTTCGAAGGGATCGCGGTGTATCTGCTGCCCAAGCTTCTCGGCACGCGCGACCTGGCCTTCCCGCGCCTGACCGCATACGGCTTCTGGTGCTACGTCCTCGGCGGATCGCTGCTGCTGTTCTCGCTTGTCGCAGGGATCGCGCCCGACAGCGGGTGGTTCATGTATCCGCCGCTCTCTTCGCGGGCCGCGAGCCCGGGGATCAACACCGATTTCTGGCTGCTCGGCATCACCTTCGTCGAGATCTCGGCAATCTGCGCGGCGGTCGAGATCACGGTGACGGTCCTGCGCTACCGGGCACCGGGCATGTCGCTGTCGCGCATGCCGATCTTCGCCTGGTATGCGCTGGTGACCGCGGTGATGATCCTGACGGGCTTCCCGCCGCTGATCCTCGGCTCGATCCTGCTCGAGCTCGAACGCGCCTTCGACATGCCCTTCTTCGTGACCGAGCGCGGCGGCGACAGCCTGCTGTGGCAGCACCTGTTCTGGCTGTTCGGCCATCCGGAGGTCTACATCATCTTCCTGCCCGCGGCGGGCGTGATCTCCACCATCCTGCCGGTGATGGCGCGCACGACGCTGCTCGGCTACGGCTGGGTGGTGGCGGCGGCGGTCGCACTCGGCGTGCTGAGCTTCGGGCTCTGGGTGCACCACATGTTCACCACCGGCATCCCGCATATGGGGCTCGCCTTCTTCTCGGCGGCCTCGACGCTGGTCGCGGTGCCGACGGCTGTGCAGGTCTTCGCCTGGATCGGCACGCTGTGGAAGGGCAGCCCGCGTCTCACCCTGCCGATGCTGTGGATCCTGGCCTTCTTCGCCACCTTCGTCATCGGCGGGCTGACGGGCGTCATGGTAGCCGTGGTGCCCTTCAACTGGCAGGCGCACGACACGCACTTCATCGTCGCACATCTGCACTACGTCCTGGTCGGCGGGTTCGTCTTCCCGATGTTGGCCGCGCTCTACTACTGGATGCCGCATGTCACGGGACGCAAGCGCTTCTTCAAGCTCGGCGAGACGGCCTTCTGGCTGATTGCCATCGGCTTCCACGTCACCTTCCTGGCCGTGCACTGGGCGGGGCTGCTCGGCCAGCGCCGGCGCATCCACACCTACGACCCCGGGCAGGGATGGGAGTGGATCAACCTGATCGCCTCGATCGGCGGATTCGTCACGGCGATCGGCTTCGCGCTGGTGGTGTTGGACGTGGTGGTCAACGCCGCCGTCGCGGTGCGCGGCTCGCGCAATCCGTGGCGCGCGGGCACGCTGGACTGGGCCATGCCGACGCCGCCGGCCGCCTACAACTTCGCCAGCCTGCCGCTGGTCGCCTCGCGCGAGCCGGTCCACGACGACCCGGACCTGCCGGCGAGGCTCGCGCGTGGCGAAGGGTATCTCGGCGACCCCGCGCGAAACCGCCGCGAGTCCCTGATCGTGGACATCGCGACCGGCGAGCCCGCGCAGCTCGTCGTCTTTCCCGCCAATACGGCGCTGCCCTTCGTCATGGCCTTCGTCACCGGCGGCATCTTCCTCGGCATGCTGCTGAAGGCCTACTGGCTGGTGCCGCTGGCCGCCCTCGGCGTCGCGGCGCTGGTCGCGCGCTGGGTCTGGAGCCTGGGTTCGACGCGCGAGGAAGGCCCGCAGGCGGTCGGCCGCGGCCTTGCGCTGCCGCTCGCCGCCGAGTCCCCGGACCCGCCTGGCTGGTGGGGGTCGCTGTTCCTGCTGCTCGCCAATGGGACGCTCTTCGGCTCGCTGCTGTTCGGCTACGCCTTCCTGTGGACCGTGGCGCCGGGCTGGCCGCCGGCGGCCTACCCGGAGCCCGGGCTAGAGGATGCGCTTCTCCTGCTCGGCGGGGTGTCGCTGTCGGTGGCGGGCATACGGCTCGCCGACGGGGCGCTGCGGCGTGGCAGCGGGGCGTGGATCGGTCTTCTACTCGGGCTGGCGGGTGCCGGCGCGACCGGGCTGGCAGCGGCGACGCTGCTGCTCGGGACCTCGCACGATGCCCATGCCTACGACGCGACGGTCTGGGTGGTCGGCGGCTATGTCCTGTTCCACGCCGCGTTGACAGGCGGGATGACGCTTTTCCTCGGCGCGCGGGCGGCAGCGGGCTACGTCACCGGCCGCCGGCTCGGGGAGGCACGCATCCTGCGTCTCTGGACCGACTACACCGCGGCCGTGGCGCTGCTCGGCCTCGGTGCGGCCTGGCTGCCGGGGCTCGCGATGTGAGGGATGTCCTGCGCATCTCGGTGCCGCTGACCATCTGGCTCGCCTCCTTCAGCGCCGTCTATGGGCTGCAGGGTCTGGTCTGTTCCCCGCGCTGGGGTGCGGCCGGGCTCGGTTTGGCGGCCGGGCGCGTCGCGCTGGTCGCGGCGGCGGTCGCGGCGGTCGCGCTGCAGGCCGTGCTGCTGCTCGGGCTGCGCGGACCGCGCCTCGCCCCGGCCTCGGGGTTCGTCCGGGGCGTCAGCCTGGCGCTTGCTGTCGTCGCGCTCGTTGCCACCGCCTGGACCCTGCTCCCCGTTGCCACAACCTCGCTGTGCCTTTGAGGCTCGTGGCCTCCCTCAGCCCAGGTCCGTGCCGGCTTCGGCTGTCAATGCGCAAGGTGCTCTTGTATCCTGCCCGTCACAACGCCCGCGGCTCGCGCCGACTTGGGGCCACGTCACCAGCTCGCATGTCAACGCCGGTTGGATTCTGACCCGCTTTGCGCGGGGTCGCCGATTGAAATCTGACCCACGTGATGCCCGGGGTGGGGCGAGCCCCACCCCGGGCGACGCCGCTCAGCGGCTCTCCTTCTTCGCCATCACGCCTGCCCGGCGCTTGTCCTTCAGGCGGTAGCTCTCGCCGCTGATCTGCACGACGGTGGCGTGGTGCAGCAGGCGATCGAGCATCGCCGCCGTCAGCACCGTCTCGCCCGCGAAGGCCTGGTCCCAACTGCCGAAGGTCACCGCATCCGCGTCGGCGAGGCCTGGCAGGTTGTCGAGGTCGCGGACGTAGTAGATCGCGGCATCGGTGCCGCCCGGTCCGCGCGCGACCACGAAGGCCGCGTGCCCGAGATCTCCACCGAGCACGCGGTTGCCGAAGGCGGCGTTGATCGCGGCACGGTCGGCGAAGCTCCCAGCCACCGCATCGGCAGCGTTGAGGATGAACACGCCAGCCGCGCTGAGATCGATGTTCGCCCCCCCGGCGAGGCTGAACACCGTCGCCTTGCTGCCGAGACCGGCGAAGGCCGAGCGCGTGAACTCCAGCAGGTTGCCGAGATCGCCGGGGCCCGCGAAGCCGCTGATCGTGTCCGCCTGGGCCAGGGTGCCGGGGTTGGTTGGCGCGAAGATGTCGAGCGAGCCGTCATTGTAGTTGCCGAAGACGATGCGGTCGGACGCGCCGTCGGCGGGTGGAGACCCTTGAGGAGGCGCTGGCCGATCCGGCGACGGTGGCGCCGGCGGCCGAGGCGCTGCGGTTGCTGATCGACGCGATCCTGATGATCCCGGGCGCCCGGCGAGGCGAGGTGTCGCTCACCCTGCGGGATGACGTGGCGGCTTTCCTGGAGCCGGAGGACGGCGCCGCCGGCCGGGTGATCGCCTTGCCCCGAAACGGCAGAACCCCTGTTCGCGTGGGTACGAACAGGAGTTCTGGATCTGGCGGAGAAGCATTGGGATCGTTGGATGCGGGGACAGGATTTGAACCTGTGACCTTCAGGTTATGAGCCTGACGAGCTACCGGGCTGCTCCACCCCGCGGTGGTGTGGTGTCTGTCGTTGTGGTGAGGATCCGGCGTGGTGGCCCGGCG
>NZ_QGNA01000006.1 GCF_003173615.1 Falsiroseomonas bella
ATGCTTCAACCGGCTGAAGCACTTCCGCCGCATCGCCACGCGCTTCGACAAGCTCGCTCGAAATTACCTCAGCGCCGTCGCCATCGCCGCCATCAGGCTATGGACCAGGTTTGAGTCCAGGACCTAGACCTTCGGCCGCGCCTTCAGCTCGTCGCGGATCTCGGCCAGCAGCGCCTCGGTCGGCGTCGGGCCGGGCGGCGCCTTCGCCGCTTCCTGCATGTCGAGCGTGGTGCGCAGCTTCGAGATCGCCTTGATCAGCCAGAACACCGCCATCGCCACGATCAGGAACTTGATGATCGCGTTGATGAAGCTGCCGATGGCCAGCACCGCCGCGCCGCCGTCGCGCGTGGCCTCCAGCGAGGGCCGGCGCTCGCCGCTCAGCACGATGAACAGGTTGGAGAAGTCGATTCCGCCGATGAGCAGGCCGACGATCGGGTTGATAAGGTCCTCGACCAGGCTGGTGACGATGGCGGTGAAGGCGGCGCCGATCACGATGCCGACCGCGAGGTCGATCACGTTGCCCCGCATGATGAAGGCCTTGAACTCGCGCAGCCAAGCCGGTTCCTTGATCGGGATGATGTCGCTCATCTTGCCCTCTGTGTCGGGGGCCGGCTGGCTGCCTGGCCCGGGTGAATCACCCGCCGGACCTTAGTCGTTCCGCGCCACGTCGCACCAGAGGGCGATCAGCCCTGCCACGACGGCAACGCCGCGCCGGTAATCCGCCGCATCCACCCATTCATCCCGGCCCCCGTTCTGCGTCAGGTCGCCGCAGAGCGGGCCGAGGCCGACGCAGGGGATGCCGGACTGCACCATCGGGTTGCGGATGTCGGAGGAGGTGTGCAGCGGGTTGATCTCCGGCGCCGCGCCGGTGCCGCGCCGCACCGCCTCGCTCGTCGCGAGCCAGAGCGGATGATCGAGCGTCACCTCGGCGCCGGTGACGCCGGAGAGGAATTCGAGGCGTGGCGGCGTCTCCCGCAGGAAGGGATCGGCGGCGGCGGCTTCCGCGATCGCCGCCTCGACCTCGGCCTGCACATCAGCAAGCTTCTCGCCGGGCGGGAAGGAGAGGGCGCAGGAGAGCTGCACGGCCGGCGCGACGCGGCTCGCGCGCCCGTCGCCGAGCGTGCGCATGTCGCCGACCAGCAGGTTGGTGGAGCGGCCGATCGCGGCATCCAGCGCCGGGTGATGCACCCGCGCGCCGCGCCGCGCATCCAGCGCCCGCAGCGCCGCGAGCACCACCATCGCCTTGTCCACCGGGTTCACCGCGACATGGGCGAAGGCGGTGTGGCCGGGCTCGTTGGTGTCGGGCAGCCGGCCGGGGACAGTCACGCGGAAGACGAGCTGCCCCGCCGCCAGCGCCTTCACCTCCCGCATGCCGATGCCGGATTCGGCGGGGTGGAGGTACACGGCTGCATCGGCGGTGACCCCGCCATGCAGCAGCGCATGCACGCCGCGCGCATGCCGCTTGGAGGGCGTGCTCGCCAGGATCACCTCGCCCTTCGGGCGCAGCCCGGCATCCTCCAGCACGCGCAGCGCCTCCACCATGGTGGCGACGCCGGCGAGGTCGTCCGCCACGCCCCAGCCATGGATGCGGCCCTGGTCGAGGTCGCCGGCCAGCGGATCGTGGCGCCAGCCATGCTCGGGCTGGAACGGCTCGCCATCCGGGTGCGCGAAGAAGATCACGCTGCGGCCGCCGCCGGTGCCGGGCAGCCGCGCCAGCACCGCCTCCCGCTCCTCGGCGGCCATGGCGGCATCGGCGGCGAATTCGTCGCGCAGGCGGATCTCCGCCGGCCGGTAGCGGCGGCGTTCCACGGTGCAGCCGAGCGCCGCGAAGGCCTCCGCCAGGCGTGCCTGCACCGCCGCCTCGCCGGCCGACTGCAGCCGGATCAGCTCCCGCAGGAAGGCGACCGCGCCCTCGCCGCCCGCCTCGGCCGCGCGCTGCACGCGCGCCATCGCATCATCCGTCACCCGATCCCCCGGTGGTTGCCCGTGCGGGGATGGTCCGGGGGCCGGGCGGGCGCGTCAATGTTCCGCTTGCCCAGGCGGGCAAGCTGGGGTCCAATTCCCGCGCAAACGCCGTTGGGGAGCGGTCGGGCGCGCATGATGCGGTTGGTCATCGGGGCGAAGTGGTCTTCGACCTGGACGATGCGCGGCTGGCTTGCCTGCCGCCTGTCCGGGCTGCCCTTCGTTGCCGAGACGCTTTATCTCTCGCGGCCGGACAGCAAGGCGAAGCTGGCGGCTGCCTCGCCCACCGGGCTGATCCCGGTGCTGGAGCATGACGGCTTCGTCGTGACGGATACGCTCGCCATCGCCGAATACCTCTGGGAGCTGGCGCCGGGCTGCGACATCTGGCCCGCAGAGCTCCGCGCCCGCACGGCCGCCCGCATGTCGTCCGCGGAGATGCACTCCCATTTCGCGGAGCTGCGCGCCGCGCTGCCGATGAACCTCGTGAAGCGCTGGCCGATCGCGAACGGCATCCCCTCCAACGTCAAGCTGCTCGCCCGGCCGGGGGTGGAGGGACAGGTCGCGCGCGTGCAGGAGAGCTGGCGGCAGACCCGCGCCGCCTGGGGGTCGGGCGGCCCATACCTGTTCGGCGCACGCTTCTGCTTCGCCGATGCGATGTGGGCGCCGATGGCCAGCCGCTTCCGTACCTATTCCGTGGCGCTGGCGCCGGAGGCGCAGGCCTATGCGGATGCGGTGCTCAGCCACCCGCTGGTCGCCGAATGGATCGCAGGCGCCGAGGCCGAGGCGCGGCAGATCGGCTGGGAGGCCTGCGCCGCCTGGCCGTAGGTGTTCGTCAGGCCGTGCCGGCGCGCACCGCTTCCGGCGCCGGGGCGGCCGGCCGTTCGGCATTCGCCGCCTCCGCCCTTGCGCCCATCTTCTCGAGGATGAAGGCGCCCCAATAGGGCGTCGGCGCCACGAGGATCCGGCCGGGCCCGGTGAAGACGCGCAGCATCCGGTCGCCCGACAGCCAGGAGGCGAGGATGCTGCGGGCCGGCCGGCGCACGCGGTACTGGACCTCCGAGGTGCGCGCGATCACCACGCCACGCGCCTCGGCCGCGTAACGCTCTCCCTTCGCCAGCGTCACCTCATGGGCCGGGCCGCGGGCGGTCAGCACCAGCTTGCCGTGACCGCGCACGCGCGTGTGGAACTCGATGAAGCCGTCGCCGGCCCAGAAGGCGTTCATGACGCGCTCGCGATAGACGCCGACCTTCACCTCGTCGTCGGAGGCCCAGTAGCCGCCGCGCTCGATGATCCATTCCTCGCCCCGCATCTCGACGATGTGGAAGCCGCCGACGGAGCTCTCCAGCACGACCTCGCCGGTGCCGGTCAGCGTGGGGCGCACCGCGCGCTCCTCCGACAGGCTGGCGGTGACGAAGGTGCCGAGCCTCGGAATGCGGGCATCCATCGTGATGTCGCCGCGATAGAAGGCGAGCGCCCCGGCCTCCACGCGGACGGTGTCCTTGACCAGGCTGACCGCGACGAAGCGGACGCCTTCCCGTTCGACGATGCGGAACTCTGCCATGCGGAACCCCGAGATTCGTGGCGCTTCCGACGATTGACCGGCCGTTCGCGCCCTGCGCAATAATGACGCGTCCGTGCCCACGGGTCGAGGCGCGGCGGAAGCGAGGCCTCCAGCGTGCCCGAGTGGCTGATCCAGATCCTCGACGCCATGCCCGTCGAGACGCAGGCCTTCGCCTTCTCCCTGTTCTTCGTGGCGGTGGCCTGGTTCGGCGTGATCTTCGTCCGGCCCTTCTTCCGCTTCTGGCTGCGCGGCCAGCCGCGGCTGAACGAGATCGTCAACTACGCCAGTGCGGGCTTTTCCCTGTTCTACGGCCTGCTGCTCGGCCTGCTCTCCGTCGCGGCCTACACCAATGCCCGTGACATCAGCGGCTTCGCGGGCCGGGAGGCGGCAGAACTCGTCTCCATCTACCGCTCCGCCCTGGCCTATCCGGAATCGACGCGGGAGGAGGTGCGCGACCTGCTGCGCGACTACACGCTGTTCGTGGTGGACCGCGAATGGCCCGCCTATCGCGACGGCCGCGTGCCGGTCGGCGGCGAGAACCGGCTGCTCGCCATCCGGGAGACGCTGCTCGGCTTCGAACCGGTGACGGTCACGCAGCAGATCGCCCATACGAGCATCCTGGAGACCTTCAACTCCATGGTCAGCCTGCGCCAGCAGCGGCTGGCCGGCGTGGATCCCTCGATCCCGACGGTGATGTGGTTCACGGTGGCGATCGGGGCCGGAATCACCATCGTCTTCCTGCTGCTGCTGGAGGTGCGCTTCGGCCTGCACCTCTTCATCTCCGGCCTGATCTGCACCTTCCTCGGCCTGATGGTGTTCATGATCTACGTCCAGGACCGGCCGCTGCGCAGCGAGGTCGCGGCGAGTTCCGTGCCCTTCGCGCTTGCCTATGAACGCGTGATGCGCTGGGACGAGCGGCCATGAGGCGCGCGGCTGCGCTGCTGCTCGCCGCCCTCGGGGCGATCGGCGCGGGCTGGCCGGCGGCGGGGATGGAACGCCAGCGCCAGCAGGTCGTCACGGTCGGCACCGGTGCGATGCGCGGCAGCTACTACCCGACCGCGCGGGCGATCTGCCGGGTCGTGAACCGCGAGCTGCGCGGCGAGAACATCCGCTGCTCGGCCGAGCCGACCTATGGCTCGGTGTACAACCTGCAGATGATGCAGTCCGGCGACCTCGACTTCGCGCTGGCGCAGGCCGATGTGCAGCACCAGGCGATGACCGGCGTCGGCGAATGGGCCCAGCAGCCCTTCGTGACGTTGCGCGCGGTCTTCCCGGTCTATGAGGAGAGCGTCGCGCTCGTCGTCACGTCGGACAGCGGGATCGCGAACCTGGACGGGCTGCGCGGCCGGCGGCTGAATGCGGGCGTGCCAGGATCCGGCACGCGGGCCACCTGGGACGCGATCGCCGCCGTCGCCGCCTGGCAGGGCAACCAGCGCGTGCGGCTGGTCGAGACCGGGGATGCCGCGGGCGCGCTGTGCGGCGGCCGCGTGGATGCGGCCGTGACGGTCGGGTTCCATCCCGTCTCCTCCGTGCGCGGCCAGCTCGCGGCCTGCGCGACGCGCATCGTGCCGGTCGAGGGTGCGCTGCGCGACAGCGTCGTCGCGCAGCACCCCTATTTCCGCGCGGCCGTCATCCCGGCCGCGGCCTATGGCCTCGCCGCCCCCGTGCCGACGATCGGGATGCGCACCGACTTCGTCACCAGCGCCGCGACGGATCCGCGCATCGTCGCGGCCTTCCTGCGCGCGGTGCTGGCGAACCGCGACGAGCTCGCTTCCGTGCTGCCAGCCCTGGTTGGCTGGAATCCGGAGGCATCCCGCGACACCATCGCGCCGCTGCACGAGGCGGTGCGGGCACGCCGATAGGCCTTCACGCGCATCGGTCGGAGCGCGACGCCGCTTAGGCGCGGGCGCGCCGCGGCGTTGCCCGGCGGCGCGCCGGCGGGGCGGTGGTGCCGCGCAGGACCACCGGCGCTTCCAGCTCCGCCGGCGGCGGCGGTTCCTTCCCCGCGGCGAGGGCGGCGAGATGGTCGGCGGCGCGGCGGCCCATCTCGGCGGCGGGCACATGCACCGTGGTCAGCGGCGGATCGCCATGCGCGAGGAAGTCGAGATCGTCGAAGCCCGTGACGGACAGATCGGCCGGCACGGCGAGCCCGGCGCGCCGCGCGGCCACCAGCGCGCCGAAGGCGAGATGGTCGTTGCCGCAGACCACCGCCGTCGGCGGGTCCGGCAGTGCAAGCAGCGCGGCCATCGCGGCACTGCCTTCGGCGACGCTGTAGGCGCGCTCCGCCAGCAGGGGCGGCGCGAGCGTGAGTCCGGCCTCGGCCAGGGCGGCGCGCACGCCGTCGATGCGCGCGGCCGCGCGGTCGTTGCCGCGCGCGAGGCCCGCGATCATGCCGATGCGCCGATGGCCGAGCGCGAGCAGGTGGCGGGTGATGCGCGCCGCCGCGGCCGCGTTGTCGAAGCCGATGCAGGGCAGGGCGCAGCCCTCGGCGCGGTGCATCCAGGTGACGACGGCGGGCAGGTCGGGCGGCAGCAGCGCCCAGGTCTCGGGCTCATGCGCCGCGCCGACGAGCAGGATGCCGTCCACGCCGCGCTGCAGCAGCGTGCGCAGCCCGCGCGTCTCGGCCGCGGCATCGTAGCCGGCGCTCGCGACGAGCAGGGAGATGCCGTGCGCGTCGAGCCGCTGCTGGAAGGCGTCGATGCAGGCGGCGAAGATCGGGTTGTCGAGGGTGGGCACCAGCGCGCCCATCGCGCCGCTGCGCCGGGAGGCCAGGGCGCGCGCCGCGCCGTTGCCGAGATAGCCGAGGCGCCTGGCCGCATCGGTGACGCGCGCGCGCAGCACCGGCGTGACGCTGTCGGGCTTGTTGAGGGCGCGGCTGACGGTGGCGACGGACACGCCTGCCGCCTCGGCCACGTCGCGGATGCCGGCTCGACCACGCACGGCGATCTTGTAAGCGATTTCTCCCATGATTCCAAGCTTTCGCCTTTTTGCGTTGACACTGCGGCGACCTGCATGCTTCGCTCCTGAAAACGCTTACAGAGCCCGCGCAGAGCGGGCGATGCAGGAAGAACGTCAGGCAGGAAACGTCAGGATGTCGGCACCCGACCTGTCGGTGCAGCGCCGCGCCGATGCCGGCGCGCCCGCACCGCCGCGCGCCGCCCGCCGCCTCCCGCGCTTCGGCATCGGGCGGCGGACGCTGGTGGGCGCGCTGAGCCTGCTCGGGCTGCTCGTGCTGTGGTGGGTGCTGACGACCGGAACCGGCCTCGTCGCGCCCTATCGCTTCCCGTCGCCTGCCGAGTTCCGCGGCGCGCTCGATCAGTTCGTCACGGATGGCTATGCCGGCGGCACGCTCTGGGTGCAGGCGTGGCATTCGACGCGGCTGGTGCTGATGGGCTTCGCGGTCGCGGTCGTCACCGGCGTGCCGCTCGGCCTGCTGATGGGCGTCTCGCCGCGTGCCGAGGCGCTGCTCAACCCGGCCTTCCTGCTGGTGCGGCCGATCCCGCCGCTGGCCTGGATCCCACTGGCCATCGTCTGGCTCGGCCTCGGCGACGCGGCGAAGGTGCTGGTGATCTGGTTCGCCGCCTTCGTCCCCTCCGTCATCAACACCTGGACCGGCGTGAGGGGCGTGGACCGCACGCTGATCGCCGCGGCGCGGGTGCATGGCGCCGGCAGCAGGCGCCTTCTGACGGAAGTGATCATCCCCGGCGCCTTGCCGATGATCTTCACCGGCCTGCGGCTTTCGCTGCAGGCATCCTGGACAACGCTGGTCGCGGCCGAGCTCGTCGGGGCCTTCTTCGGCCTCGGCCGCGTGCTGGACGCCGCCTATCGCGACATCAACCCGGCGATGATCACGGTGGCGATGGTCGCGGTCGGCATTCTCGGCGCGGCGACGACACGGCTGCTGGGCGAAGCGGAGCGGAGGCTGATCCCATGGCGCAGCTGAGCCCGCTGGAGCGCTGGGTGCTGACCCTGCTCGGCACCATCGGCTTCTTCGCGATCTGGCAGGGCGTCGCGGCGTCCGGCCTCGTCTCTCACAACGCGCTGCCGACGCCGGCGGAGGTGCTCGCCACCGCGTGGCAGTTGAGCTTCGAGCCCTTCGCCGGCCACACGCTGCTGCAGCACCTGGCGGCGAGCCTGGGGCGCTTCGCGATGGGCTTCGGCCTGGCGGCGCTGGTCGGCGTGCCGCTGGGTCTCGCCATGGGGCGCTGGCGGCTGCTGGACGACATCGTCAGCCCGATCTTCGAGATGCTGCGCTTCGTGGCACCACTGGCCTGGGTGCCCTTCGCCGCGCTGTGGTTCGGCACCGGCATCGGCGGCCCGGTGATGGTGATCTTCGCCGGCGCGCTGCCGCCCTGCCTGATCAACGCCTATCGCGGCGCGAAGCTGGTGGAGCCGCGCATCGTGGAGGCCGCGCAGGTGCTTGGCGCATCCGGCCCGCGCATCATGGCGGAGGTGCTGCTGCCCGGCAGCCTGCCCTCCATCGTGGCTGGGCTGCGTGTCTCGGCCGGGCTGGCGTGGCAGTCGCTGATCGGCGCCGAGCTGATCGTCGCCTCCGCGGGCATCGGCTACGTGATGGTGCAGGCGCAGTCCAACCTCGCGCCCTCCATCGTCATGGCGGGGATGCTGGCCGTCGGGGTGATCGGGCTCGCGCTCGACGTCGCGCTGCGGCGGACGGAGACGCTGGTGAAGGCGCGCTGGGGGCAGGCATGAAGGACATCCGCTTCGAGGGCATCGGCAAGGCCTTCCCCACGCGCGGCGGCGGGCAGTTCGTCGCGCTGGACGACGTGACGCTGACGGTCGCGGAGCGCGAATTCGTCGCGGTCGTCGGCCCGTCCGGCAGCGGCAAGACGACGCTGATGCGCATGGCCGCGGGCCTCGACCATCCCACCTCCGGCCAGGTGGCGGTCGGCGGCAAGCGGGTGACCGCGCCCGGGCCGGACCGCGCCGTGGTGTTCCAGCAATTCGCGCTGTTTCCCTGGAAGACGGTGCGCGAGAACATCGCCTTCGGCCTGCGCTGCCAGGGCGCGCCGCGCGCGAAGCAGGACGAAGTCGTCGCGCGCTACCTGCGCCTGATGAACATGGAAGGCACCGAGGACCGCTACCCGCACCAGCTTTCCGGCGGCATGCAGCAGCGCGTGGCGATCGCACGCTCCTACGCGATCGAGCCCGACGTGCTGCTGATGGACGAGCCCTTCGGCGCGCTCGATGCGCAGACCCGCACCGTGATGCAGGAGGAGCTGGTCCGGCTCACGCGGCGGGAGCCGCGCACCACGCTGTTCATCACCCATGCGGTGGAGGAGGCGGTCTATCTCTCCGACCGCGTCGTCGTCCTCGCGCGCGATCCGGGCCGCCTGCGGGAGATCGTGGACATCCGCCCGACGCGTATCGCGGAAGGCTGGGACGAGATGGCGATCGACGCCGTGATGGACCTGCCGAGCTTCACCCACCTCCGCACCCATGTCTGGCGGCTGCTGCGCGACCAGATCCGCCCCGACGACTGAACCACCAGAGCAACAGGAAGGAGAACGTCCATGCATCGCCGCACGCTGCTCGCCGCGAGCCTCGCGCTTCCGGCCATCCGCCCGGCCACGGCGCAGGGCCTGTTCACGATCAAGGTGTCCTATCAGCCTTCGCTCTACTGGGCGCTGCCCTACTTCATCGCCACCGAGAAGGGCTGGTGGCGCGAGGTCGGGCTGCAGCCCGAATTCTCCACCTTCGCCGCCGGCGCGCCGCAGGTCGCGGCGCTCGCAGCCCGCGCCTGGGATGCGGGCGGCACCGGCTCGGCGCCGGCCGTGCTCGGCGCGCAGCGCTTCGGCCTGCTGACCGTCGGCATCACCAATGACGAGAGCGCGGGCAACGCGCTGGTCGCGCGCCGCGCCGACGTGGAGCGCATCCGCGCCAACCCGTCCTCCCTGCGCGGGCAGCAGATCCTGCTCACCACCAATTCCACCGGCGAATACGCCGCCTTCGCCTGCCTGGAGAAGTGGGGGCTGTCGCGCCGCGACGTCACCTTCGTCAATCTTGGCCAGGCGCAGATCATCAGCGCCTTCTCCTCGGGCAACGGCACGCTGGCCGGCGTCTGGGCGCCGAACATCTACACGCTCGAGGAGCGTGCGGAGGGCGTGGTGATCTGCTCCGGCAAAGATGCCGGGGCGACGGTGCCGGGCGCGCTGATCCTGCGCGCGGACTTCGCGCGCGAGCAGCCGGCCCGCGCGGCGGCCTATCTCGCGGTCTACCTGCGCTCCATCGCCTGGCAGAAGCAGAACCGCGCGGAGACCGTGCAGCTCATGGCGCGCTTCTACCAGCAGGGCGGCGTGACGCTTCCGGAGAAATACCTGGAGAAGGAGATCGACACGCGCCCGACCTTCACCCTGCCCGAGCAGCTCCGCCTGCTGGACCGCGCCTCCGGCGCCTCCACGGTCGATGGCTGGTTCACGAAGCTCGGCGACTACCTGAAGGCCGTGGGCACGCTGCAGCAGGTGCCGGAGCCGCGCAGCTACGTGACGGACGAGTACATGAAGCGCGTGGCCAACGACGCGCGGCTCTCCGCCTTCGCCGAGGCGCGCTGAACCATGGCGGTCACCTGGCTGAAGCGCGCCGCCCGGACGCCCGCCAGCAACGAGGACGCGGCGCGCGAGGTGGCGGGACGCATGATCGCCGCCGTCGAGGCGGAGGGCGAGGCGGCCGTGCGCCGCTTCGCCCGCGAGCTCGACAAGTGGGATGGCGAGATCCTCGTCACGAAGGAGGAGATCGCCCGCATCATCGCGGCGATCCCCGCCCAGGCGAAGGAGGATATCGACGCCGCCATCGCCAATGTGCGCCGCTTCGCCGAGGCGCAGCGCGACAGCATCCGCGACTTCGAGATCGAGGTCTCGCCCGGCGTGATGGCGGGGCAGCGCGTGGTGCCGGTGAACGTCGTCGGCGCCTATGTGCCGACCGGCCGCTACGCGCATATCGCCAGCGCCTATATGGGCATCGCCACGGCGAAGGCGGCCGGCGTGCGGCATGTGGTGGCGTGCAGCGCGCCCTATCGCGGCGGGCCGATCCATCCGCTGGTGCTCTACGCCATGCAGGCGGCGGGCGCCGACACCATCCTGACGCTCGGCGGCGTGCAGGCGATCGCCGCCCTCGCGCTCGGGCTCTTCGGCGGCAGGCCCGCGGATGTCATCGTCGGGCCGGGCAACAAGTATGTCGCCGAGGCGAAGCGCATGCTGTTCGGCCGCGTCGGCATCGACGTCTTCGCCGGCCCATCGGAGGTGCAGGTCATCGCCGACGCCACCGCCGATGCCGAGATCGTCGCCGCCGACCTGGTCGGCCAGGCCGAGCACGGCCATGAATCGCCGGCCTGGCTGGTCGCGCTGGACCGCGCGCTGGCGGAGCGCGTGATGGCGCGCGTGCCGGAGCTGATCGCGGCGCTGCCGCCCACCGCCCGCGACGCCGCCGAAGCGGCCTGGCGCGACTATGGCGAGGTCGCGCTCTGCGACACGCGGGAGGAAGCGGCCGAGCTCTCGGACCGCTACGCCTGCGAGCACCTGGAAGTGCAATGCGCCGACCTGCCCTGGTGGCGGGAACGCCTGACCAATTACGGCAGCCTGTTCCTGGGCGAGGAAAGCACCGTCGCCTTCGGCGACAAGTGCAGCGGCCCCAACCACGTGCTGCCGACCAAGGCGGCCGCGCGCTATTCCGCCGGGCTCTCGGTGCACAAGTTCTTGAAGCCGCTCACCTGGCAGAGCGCGACGCGCGAAGGCGCGAAGCGGCTGTCGGAAGTGACCGCGCGCATCTCGCGGCTGGAGGGGATGGAGGCGCATGCGCGCACCGCGGATCTGCGCCTGGCGCGCTGGTTCCCTGGCCACAACCTGCCGCTCGGCGAGCCGGTGGAGACGTGATGCAGCCATCGCGCCTCGCGCTCGACCTCGGCGCCCCGCCCGAGGTTCCGGAGGAGGCGATCGCGGCCGCGGCCGCGCTGCTGCGCGGCGGCTGGCTGCACCGCTATGGCGAGACGCTGGGCGATTCCTCGGACGCCGCACTGTTGGAGGAGGAATTCGCCGCCGCGCTCGGCGCCCGGTACTGCGTCGGCGTGAATTCCTGCGGCAGCGCGATGTTCCTGGCGCTGCTCGGCAGCGGCGTGCGGCCCGGCGACCGCGTGCTGATGAACGGCTTCACCCTCTCGCCGGTGCCGGGCGCCATCGCCCATGCCGGCGCCGAGCCCGTGATTGTCGAGGTGACGCAGGACCTCGTCATCGACCTCGATGACCTCGCGCGCCAGGCGCGGGCGAGCGGCGCGCGGCACCTGCTGCTGTCACACATGCGCGGCCACATCGCCGACATGGATCGGCTGATGACGCTGTGCGACGAACTCGGCATGTCCGTCATCGAGGATTGCGCCCACACCATGGGTGCGCGCTGGGCAGGGCGCCCGACCGGCCGCTTCGGCCGCGCCGGCTGCTTCAGCCTGCAATCCTACAAGCACGTGAATGCGGGCGAGGGCGGCCTGCTGGTCACCGATGACGAGGACCTGGCGGCGCGCGCGATCCTCGCCTCCGGCAGCTACATGCTCTACGGCCAGCACCGCGCACGGCCCTCTAAAGAGGTCTTCGCGCGCTGGAAGGATTTGACACCGAACTTCTCGCTGCGCCTGTCGAGCCTCGCCGCCGCGGTGGCGCGGCCACAGCTGCGGCTGCTGGCCGAGCGTGCGCGGGTCTGGAGCGACCGGCACGCGCGGCTCGCGGCGCTGCTCGGCGCCATTCCCGGCATCCGCCTGCCGCATCGCCCGCAGCAGGAGGAGCATGTGCAGAGCTCCATCCAGTTCGCCGCACCGGGGCTCGATCCCGAGCGCTTCCGCCGCTTCCTCGCCGGCTGCCGTGCGCGCGGCGTGTTCCTGAAGTGGTTCGGCGCCGAGGCTGCGGAAGGCTACACCAGCGCCCCGCGCCACTGGCGCTATCTGCGCGATGCGCGGACGCCGCCGCACACCGAGGCCATTCTCGCCACGCTCTGCGACATGCGCATCCCGCTCTCGCTGCCCGCGGAGGCGTGCGGGTCCATCGCTGCGATCGTCGCGGAGGAGCTGGAGGCGGCGCAACGGCCATGACACCCATCCTTGCCCGCTTCTCGCTGGAAGGCCGCGTGGCGCTGGTCACCGGCGGTTCCTCCGGCATCGGCCTTGCCATCGCCGAGGCGCTGCACGGCGCCGGCGCCTCCGTCGTGCTCTGCGCGCGGCGCGCCGATGCGCTGCGGCAGGCGGCGGAGACCCTCAGCGCGCGCGCCGCCGCCTGCCTCGGCGACGTCGCGGACCGCGCCGGTCTTGCCGACCTTGCGGCACGCGCGGCCGAGCCCTTCGGCGCGCCGGAGATCGTGGTGCACGCCGCCGGCCTCAATGCGCGCCAGCCCTGGGACCAGGTGGACGACGCCGCCTGGAACGCGCAGATCGAGAGCATGCTGGCCGCGCCCTTCTTCCTCTCCCGCGCGCTGCTGCCGGGGATGCGCGCGAAGGGGCGGGGGCGGGTGCTGAACATCGCCTCCCTGCAGTCCACGCGCGCCATGCCGGACAGCATCCCCTATGGCGCGGCGAAAGGCGGCGTCGCGCAGCTGACGCGCGCGATGGCGGAGGCCTGGGGCCGCTACGGCATCACCTGCAACGCCATCGCCCCCGGCTTCTTTCCGACGGCGCTCACGGCACCGGTCTTCGCCGATGCGGAACGCGCGGCGCGCCTGGCCGCCCAGACCTGCCTCGGCCGCAACGGCCGGCTCGAGGATCTGCAGGGCGCCGCCGTCTTTCTCGCCTCCGATGCCGCCGCCTATGTCACCGGCCAGGTGCTCGCGGTGGATGGCGGCTTCCTCGCCAAATGAGGGACCATCCGTGAAAGCGCTCGTCCAGATCGCGCCGAACACCCTGATCCACCGCGACGAGCCGGACCCCGCGCCCGCGCCGGGCGAGGCGATCATCCGCGTCGAGGCGGTCGGCATCTGCGGCTCCGACATGCACGCCATCCACGGTCATGATGCGCGGCGGCCGACGCCGATCATCCTCGGGCACGAGGCGGCGGGGCGCGTGCTGACGGGACGCCTCGCGGGCAAGCGCGTCGCGGTCAACCCGCTCGTCGTACCGGCGGACTGCCCCTTTGCGCGCGAGGGTCGGCCGCATCTCTCTCCGCGGCGCGAGATCCTCTCCATGCCGCCGCGTCCCGGCGCCTTCGCCGAACTGGTGCGCGCGCCGGAGGAGAACCTGGTCGAGATCCCGGAGGCGATGCCGGCCGCGAAGGCCGCGCTCGCCGAGCCGATCGCCGTCTCCTACCACGCGGTGCATCACGGCGCGCGGCTGCTGGGCCGGCCATTGCCCGCTTCGCGCTGCGTCGTGCTCGGTGGCGGCGCGATCGGGCTCGCGGCCGCGCTGGTGCTGGTGCAGGCGGGCGCGGGCGAGGTGTGGCTGGTCGAGCCGAACGCTGCGCGGCGCGCGACCGCGGAGCGCGCCGGCATCGCGCTCAGCCGCGCACCGGAGCACGGCCCCGAGGATTCGTCCTGCGACCTGGTCGTGGATGCCGTGGGTGCGGCAGTCACGCGCGCGAGCGCCTGCCGCCTGGCGCGCCCCGGCGGGGTGATCGTCCATGCCGGCCTGCTGCCCGGCGCCGAGGGCCTCGATATCCGCCGTCTTACGCTGCAGGAGATCACCTTCACCGGCACCTATTGCTACACGCCGGAGGAGTTCCGCACCGTCGTCGGCCTGCTGGTCGCGGGCCGTCTCGGCGCGCTGGAGTGGCTCGAGGCGCGGCCGCTGGCCGAAGGCGCGCGCGCCGTCGCCGACATCGACGCGGGCGCCGTCGCCGCGGCGAAGGTCGTGCTGGTGCCTTAGCGGGCGCGGCGCGAGCCGGCTGCTTGCCTCGCAGCCGTCAGCGAGGGTCATCTGTCGGAATTCGGCGGCAGCAGGCACGGCTGCTACGGCGCTTGCGCGAAGCGCGTGAAAAAACTTGGCACCCGAAACAAAGCCCGCCATCCTGTCATGTGACAGGCCGACAAGATCGGCACCAAATATTGGGGGTGTGCCAAGATGAGTGGAAATTTGACTTTCGGTCAAATGAACGACCTTGGTCAGCAGGGAGCCAGGCTCGTAGAAACAAGTTGGTTCGAGCAGCGATTTCCCCGCGAAAGGCGGCTGGAGATCCAGAAAATATTGACAGGAGACGCCGATAACCTGAGCACTCAGCTTGTCAACCAGGTTTCCTCGAATGCAACCGTGGCGAGTTTCCTGGGATACACGGTCTCCACGACGACACAATCCATCATTTCCGCGACGAATGTCTTCAACAATGCGGAGAGCAGCCCGCAGGAGCAGGCTGCGAGCGTCCTTGGCGTGTTCGCCGGCTTCAGCGCGTTGATGGGCGCCTTGGGACCAGCGGGCGTGGCAGCCGGCACCTTGGTCAGCGGACTGCTCTCCGTCATCTCGATGATCCTGAACGCGACGGCCGAGCATCGCGAGGACGAGCTGGACAAGCTCGAACGCCGGCTGCGGGAGCTGAACGCGGAGGACGCCGCCAACGATGTCCAGGCCGCGCGGGACTCGTTCAGTCTCTCCCTGGCAGCGCTGGAAACCCTGGCGGATGGCACGCGGAGCTGGGCCGACGAGAAGGACAACACCACCGGCATCTCGCATTTCGCACTGGCGAAGACGAGCGCCTGGCTTCAGACGAAAGCCAATCAGGGCACCGAGAAATGGGAAGAGGTCTTCATCGGCTATGCCGAGGCGACCATCCAGGTGATCGCGCTCCTCAACACCATCATGCTCAAGCTCAAGCCCGAGGAGCGGGCGCCGATGCTGGCCTACATGCAGGTGTATGGCGGCCACGTCGAACGCAACTTCGGCGCGATGAGAGACACCGTCGCGGGCTGCGGGGAATACTACTTGATCGATATCATGAGGCATGGTTGGTACTACAAAAAAACGCCGGAATGCCCGAGAGAGCGAATGGTGGCTGGGAACCCCACCTGTCGCAGTACGCCCAGTCCGTCGCGGTCAGTCGGCGCAACGGTCGGATCTGGGCGGGTGGTCCCGCCGGGGAACAGCCCCTGGTAACCGGGTCGACGCGCGCAGGGCTTGAGGTGCACGTCCTCGAAAACCACGGCGCGACAGGTTGTGTCGATGTGTGTCTCTGGCCCTGGGCGACGCCGGACAATGATCTGCTGCTGGCCTGCGTGACGAGGCCGAACCCGTTCTGCACGGGCGACCTGCCGGTGCTCATCGTGAACGCGTGGAGCGAGCGCCGCAGTCGCTTCTACACGCGCAGCGAATTGCCGAACGGATCGGAAAATGGGTTTCGCAATAACTGGTGGAAACCGACGAACGTCCCCCCCGGCGTCGTCATGGTCCGCGGCTATGGTGGATCGACTGTATTCTCCACGGATTTCAGCTATATCTATCTTGTCCGCAAGGAACAGGAGGGCGCGGGAACGCAGTATCACCTGTCCTGCATCAGGATACCGGAATTGAGGCGAGACGGACCGCCCAGCAAGGAAATGCTTTATGGCGTGCCGCTTCCGCCGGGTTGCAGCGTCCCATCCCAGCGCTTCGGGAACACCCCATTCCGCATCTCCGTCACGCGCAACTTCGTGTATGTGTACACCCATCGCGCGGCTTGGCGCGGCACGCACAAGGACCTGATCGCGGCAGCCACGTCGAACGGCGCAGCGGCCCCCGACAAGCTCTGGCAGGTGGTGACCCTGCCCGCAGACAGGATGGGCAACCCTGGCGAGCCCCGGCCCTTGCCCGAGGCGTCCGGCTGGTGGTCGAACGGCCTCAACGATCTCAACGCCTGCTCGGACCACGACGTGACCGCGGTGCTCGGCCTGTCCGGCGAACTCTGGACCGGCAATTTCGATGCAGCCCGTCTGACGCAATGGCTGGATTTCGACCTGCTTCTCCAGACGGACGGCACGATTGCGGAGGGGGGCAGTCTCTCGTCGTGATCGCCAGGAAGGACAAGCGGATCCACCTCCGCGTCTTCGATGAGACCGGCGCACGGGTCGAAGACACCGACCACGAGAAGCTGCCGGACGGCGCGACGGAGTTGTTGGGCAAGCTCGGTTCCTCGCCGGCGGGCCAGAAAGTCGATGACCAGCTGAAGAGAGACATCATCCGGGCCGTCGCCCCCGTGGTCGGCGTCGGCTGGCGATGGCGGCAGCTGCCTGGTAATGGCTTCCGCCTGATGAAGCGGAAGAACACCAGCTTCGACTACTGCGATGCGCTGATCGAGGCGGGCAAGAACATGCGGACGAGCCCGAAGGCGGGGCGCGACTGAGGCCGCTCGCCCGCGCGTCCTCGACGACACGACTTGGTTCTGCCCTCGGGCAGAGGGAGCAGGCCCTGCCGCCGTCACCGACGGGGCCCTCTGCGCCTGTTGGGCCGCGCGTCACGTGCGACCGACGCGGGACCTCCGTCTCGGCCAGCGCTGCAGTCAGCCGCGGCGGCGACGCTGGCGCGTGGCGGTCGCACGCATGAGCGCAGCCGGAGCGTGACCGGGCGGTGGCGGCATCGGCATCGGGCGTTAGCGACGCCGTGTCGTCGTGCTCAAGGTCGCGGTTGCCGGCCGCCCCGCGGCTGCGGTAGGCTCCCTGCAGAAAACGATTCAATCGGGGGAACGGTGAGGAGGGTGTTGCCGGCGACAGGCCAGGGGCCGCTGATGCCCGCGGCTCTCCATGGCCTGTCTTCGATCGTGATGCCGCCGATGCGAGCCGGTGCGCACAGTGACATCGCGGCACGCGCAGAGGGCCGGAGCCGCATCCGCTCCCCGGCCGATCGCCGCCTCCCCCGGCGCAACGCCTGGCGGTGGGCGCTGATCGGGTCCGGCATCACGCCGGACGTCATGGGCGCCGGCGACGACGCGGCATCCCGGCACGCTACGACGAGACGGTGGGCCCGGTGCTCCGGGACATGATCGGCCGTTGACGGCTCTTCGTGTCGCGCCACCGCATGGCATCGTTCAAAGCGGGGTCGGCAGGGCTCCGACGCAAGCAGGAGGAGACGTGATGAGCACTGCCTTCGGAGCAACGCGCCTCGGCCGTCGTGCCACGCTGGCCAGTCTGCTCGCCGGTGGCCTTGTGTCGGGCGCTGCGGCACAGGAAGCGCGCCGCGGCGGCACGCTGCGGGCGGTGATCGACGCCAACCCGTCCAGCCTCGATCCGCATGTCGGCGGGCAGGGCGGCGACCATGCGGTGCTCTCCACGCTCTATGACCGCCTGGTGGACTACGACCCGGCGACGTTGGCGCCGCGTCCTTCGCTGGCAACGGCGTGGCGCTTCGAATCGCCGACGCAGCTTGTGCTGGAACTGCGCCAGGGCGTGACCTTCCATGACGGCGAGACCTTCGACGCAGCGGCGGTCAAGGCGAACTTCGCCCACATGATGACCAACCCGCGCTCCACCGTGCGGGCCGACATCGCCTCAGTCGCCGAAGTGGAGGTGGCCGCGCCGCACGTCGTCGTGCTGAAGCTGCGCCAGCCCGACACCACCCTGCCGATGATCTTCACGGACCGGGCGGGCATGATGTCCTCGCCGAAGGCGCTGGCCGAGCGCGGGGAGAACTACGGCCGCAACCCTGTCGGCACCGGCGCCATGCAGTTCGTTCGCTGGACCGACGCCGCGGAGATCGTGGTGCAGCGCAACCCGCGCTACTGGAAGCCGGGCGAGCCGCTGCTGGATGGCATCGTCATGCCGATCATCACGGACACCACCACGGGGCTGCGCTCCGTCCGCGCCGGGCAGAACCACATCAGCCTGAACGCGGATGCCCAGCAGATACCGGGCCTGCGGCGTGCCAGCGACGTGACCGTCAGCGTGCAGGACACCTTCCGCCTGCAGCAATGCTACATCAACTTCTCCAAGCCGCCGCTGAACGACATCCGGCTGCGGCAGGCGCTGAACTTCGCGATCGACCGCGTCGCCTATGCGCGCGTGGTGCTCGGCGGCGTGGGTGCGCCGGCGGACCTGCATGTGCCGAAAGGGCTCTGGGCCTATGACGCGGAGGCGGCGTCGAAATACCCCTACGATCCCGACCGCGCGAAACGGCTGATCGCGGAGGCCGGCTTCGGTCCCGGCCAGCTCACCATCAACGCCAGCTACGCCTCCAACCAGCTCAACGCGCAACGCATCGAGATCCTCAGCGCCTTCCTGGACCGTGTCGGGGTGAAGCTCACCAGCACCACCGGCACCCTCACCGCCACGCTGCAGACCTGGCGGGACGGCGTCGGTGACATCCGCCTGGCGAACTGGACGGGGCGGCCGGACCCGGCGCTGACCTACCAGCTTCTCCTGCATCCGAGCTCCGCCTTCAACATCGGTCGCGCGGTGCCCTCGCCCGAGCTGATCGAGGCGATCGCCGCGAGCCGCACCGTCGAATCGCTGGACGAGCGCCGCGTCGCCATGGCGCGGGTGCTGCGGCTGGAGCGCGAGTTCGCGCTGACCCTGCCGCTCGCCTTCGAGCCGGAGATCACGGCGCTGTCGCGCCGCGTGCGCAACTACGTGACCAACCTTGCTGGCAGGCCGCGCTTCGAGCAGGTCTGGCTCGCCGCCTGACCGGCGTGGCCGTGCCGCTTCTGCAGGTCGAGGGTCTGGAGCTTGCCCTGCGCGCCGGGCGCAGCTGGCTGACGGTGGTGGAGGACGTCTCCTTCGCCATCGCGCCCGGCGAGGCGGTGGGGCTGGTCGGGGAGAGCGGCGCCGGCAAGACCCTGACCGGGCTCGCGCTGCTCGGCTTGCTCCCGCGGGAGCTGTTCCGCGCCGCCGGCCGCGTGCGGCTGGAAGGCGAGGACATCCTGAGCCTGCCGGAGCGCGCGCTGCGTCGCCTGCGCGGCCGGCGCATCAGCATGATCTTCCAGGAGCCGATGACGGCCCTGGACCCGGTCTTCACCGTGGGCGAGCAGATCGCCGAGACGCTGCGCGCGCATACCGGCCTGTCGCCTGTC
Source organism: Falsiroseomonas bella (assembly GCF_003173615.1). Classification (GTDB taxonomy): domain Bacteria; phylum Pseudomonadota; class Alphaproteobacteria; order Acetobacterales; family Acetobacteraceae; genus Falsiroseomonas; species Falsiroseomonas bella. The sequence continues at coordinate 19,468 of NZ_QGNA01000006.1, forward strand.
GCGGCGAAGGCGAGGGCCGTGGAGGCGCTTGCCGAAGTCGGTATCCCGCTGCCGGCGCGGCGTGCCGAGGATTATCCGCACCAGCTCTCCGGTGGCATGCGCCAGCGCGTGATGATCGCCATCGCGCTGGCCTGCGAGCCCCGCCTGCTGGTGGCCGACGAACCGACCACGGCGCTGGATGTCACCATCCAGGCCCAGATCATCGATCTGCTGCTGCGCCAGGTCTCCGCACGCGGCACCGCGCTGCTGCTCGTCTCGCACAATATCGGCGTGGTGCGCGAGTGCTGTTCCCGCGTCGTGGCGATGTATGCTGGGCAGGTGGTGGAGGATGCGCCGGTGGACGCCCTGCTGGAGCGGCCGCTGCATCCCTACGCATCGGGCCTGCTGCGGTCGCATCCGCGCTTCGCGCCGCACCGCGCGCGGCTGCCCTCCATTGGCGGGCGGGCGCCCGCGCCCGGCGCCATGCCGTCCGGCTGCCGCTTCGCGCCGCGCTGCGCCCACCGGACGACGGGCTGCGAGGCGCCGCAGCCGCTGTTGCCGCTGGAAGGTCGTGCCGTGCGCTGCCATCGCGCGGCGGCGCTCGACCTGCCGGGGGCGGTGCCATGAGCGCGCCGCTGCTGCGGGTGCAGGACCTGCGCGTGGCATTTCCCCTGCGCGACAGCGGGGACACCCTGAAGGCCGTGGATGGCGTCAGCTTCGATGTGGCGGAAGGCGAGACGCTCGGCATCATCGGGGAATCCGGCTCGGGCAAGTCCACGCTGGGTCGCGCCATCGTGGCGCTGCTGCGGCCGGACGCCGGCCGCGTGGAACTCGCGGGCGAGGATCTTTTCGCCCTGCCGGCGCCGCAGCTGCGCCGGCGGCGCCATGCCATGCAGATCATCTTCCAGGATCCGCACGCCGCCCTGAACCCGCGCCGCCGCATCCTGGACAGCGTGCGCGAGCCGCTGGACATCGCAGGCGAGGGATCGCCGGCCGAACGGACGGCGCGCGCCCTCGCGATGCTGGCGCGCGTCGGGCTCGATCAGGCCCAGGCCGCCCGCTTCCCCCATGAGCTCTCGGGCGGCCAGAAGCAGCGTGTGAACATCGCCCGCGCCCTCGTGCGCCGCCCGCGGCTACTGGTGGCGGACGAGGCGACCTCGGCACTGGATGTCTCGATCCAGGCCGACATCCTCAACCTCTACCTCGACCTGCAGGCGGAGTTCGGCCTGACCTACGTTATCATCACGCATGATCTTGCGGTGGCGATGCATGTGAGCGACCGCCTCGCCGTGATGTATCTCGGCCGCTTCGTGGAGGTCGCGCCGGCGGCGACGCTGGAGCAGGCGGCGCGGCATCCCTACACCCGGGCGCTGCTCGCGGCCGAGCCTGTCGCGCTGCCATCCCGCCTGGTCACCGGAGCGCGCATGCCGCTGCAGGGCGAGATCCCGAGCCCGGTGGACCCGCCCTCCGGCTGCCGCTTCCGCACGCGTTGCCCGGTCGCGGAGCCGCGTTGCGCCGCGGCGGAGCCGGCATGGCGCCAGGTCGCGCCGGGACATCGCGTCGCGTGCCATCTGGTGGAGGGGGCGGCATGCTGACGCGCCGTCGCAGCCGCGTGATCCGCCACCGGGTGGCACAGGCCGTGCCGACGCTGATCCTGGTCTCCCTCGTCTCGTTCCTCATCCTGCATATCGGCCCGGGCGACCCGGCGCTGCTGCTGGCGGGCGAGTTCCCGACCGAGGAGAGCATCGCCGAGATCCGCCAGCTCTACGGCTTTGATCGCCCGATCTGGGAACAGTACCTTTCCTGGGTCGGGCAATTGCTGCGGGGCGATCTCGGCCTGTCCCTGCAGTCGCGGGAGCCGGTGATGGACCTGATCCTGAACCGCCTGCCGAACACGCTGCTGATCGTCTGCTACGCGATGGTCATCGCCTTCGTGGTGGGGTCGGTGCTCGGCATCGCGGCGGCGGCGCGGCGCGGCAGCCTTGTGGACCGGGTCGCCACGGGCGTCGCGACGATCGCCGATGCGCTGCCCTATTTCTGGCTGGCGATGCTCATGGTCTCGGTGCTGGCGCTGGACTGGCAGCTGTTTCCGGCGACGGGAGCGGTGCGCTTCCTCGAGGATCCGCTCGGCGCCATCTGGACCGCGACGCTGCCGGCGATCGCGCTCTCGATCAGCGGCATCGCGCAGATCACGCGCCAGCTCCGTGCCGCCATGATCGAGGTGCTGGCCTCGCCCTTCGTGCGCACGCTGCGGGCCAAGGGGCTCTCCCCCGCCGCGATCCTGTGGCGGCATGGGCTGAAGAATGTCGGCGTCACGCTCCTCACCGTGGTCGGGCTCGTGTTCAGCGGCAAGATCGGCGGCACGCTGCTGACCGAGACGGTCTTCGCCATTCCCGGCACGGGAAGCGCGCTGATCCAGGCGGCGATCAACAAGGACTACTTCGTCGTGCAGGGCATCATCCTGATGCTGGCGGTGCTGGTGTTCCTGGTGAACCTGGTGGTGGACCTGCTCTACGCCGTGCTCGATCCCCGAGTGGAGTGAGCATGCGTCGGCTCCTCCTGATACTGCGCGATCCCGGGGCCGCGGCGGGGATGTTGTGGCTGGGGCTGCTGATCGCCGCGGCGCTCGCCGCCCCCTGGATCTCGCCGCACGATCCGCTGAAGGTGGACCTGCTCGGCGTCCTGCAGCCACCAAGCGCAACGCATTGGCTCGGCACCGACGACCTCGGCCGCGACGTGCTGAGCCGCCTGCTCCATGGCGCGGCGCCGTCGCTGTTCTCCTCCATCGGCGCGGTCGCGCTCGGCATGCTGATCGGGCTGCCGTTCGGGCTGATCGCCGGCTATCTCGGCGGCTGGGTGGATGCGGCGATCAGCCGCGGGATCGATGCCCTGCTTTCCTTCCCGACCATCCTGCTCGCGGTCGGCATCGCGGCGGTGCTCGGCACCAGCCTGACGAATGCGGTCATCGCCATTGGCATCGCCTTCTCGCCGGGCTTCGCGCGGCTGGCCCGCGCGCGCACCCTGGCGGTGAAGCAGGAGCTCTACGTGGACGCGGCGCGGGCCGCGGGGGCGGGGGCATGGTGGCTGCTGACACGGCATGTGCTGCCCAATGCCGTGACGCCGGTCATCGTGCAGGCGGGCCTGCTTCTGGGCACGGCACTTCTGGCGGAGGCCAGCCTGAGCTTTCTCGGCCTCGGCGTGCAGCCGCCACAGGCAAGCTGGGGCGGCATGCTGGCCCGCGCCCTGCTCTACCTGGAACGCGCGCCGGACCTCATGATCGCGCCCGGCGTCGCTCTGCTGCTGACCGCGCTCGCCTTCAACAGCCTCGGCGAGACGGCCCGGCGCTGGCTCGATCCGCGATAGCGTCAATCGTCCTCGGTATTCACCACCGGCCGTCGCGGCCAGAGGCCGAGCAGCAGGATCGCGGCGGCGAGGCAGAGCAGCGTGATCGAGATCGGGCTGGCGACGAAGACGCCGAACTCGCCATCGGAGATGTTCAGCGCCTGCCGCACCGAGCGTTCAAGGATCGGGCCGAGCACGAAGGCCAGGATCAGCATGCCCAGGTTGAAGCCGTGCTGGCGCAGGTAGTAGCCGACAAAGCCGAAGACCACGGCGATCAGCACGCCGGATGCGTCGCCGACCGAGGAATACACGCCGATCATGCAGAACAGCAGGATGATCGGCCCGAGATAGGCGCGCGGGACGTCCAGGATGCGGATCATCAGCCCGATCAGCGGCAGGTTCAGCACCAGCAGCATGACGTTGCCGACATACATGCTGGCGATCAGGCCCCAGAAGATCTCCGGCTGCTGGGTCATCATCGCCGGCCCCGGGGCGACGCCATGCAGGATGAAGGCGTTCAGCAGCACGGCCGTGGTGGCGTTGGCCGGAAGCCCCATGCAGAGCAGCGGCAGCAGCGACCCGGAGGAGGCGGCGTTGTTCGCGGTCTCCGGCCCTGCCAAACCCTCCACCGCGCCCCGGCCGAACTCCTCCGGCTGCTTCGCGAACTTCTTCTCCAGCGCATAGGAAAGGAAGGATGCGATCACCGCGCCGCCGCCCGGCAGCACGCCGACGAGGAAGCCGAGCACCGTGCCGCGTGCGACCGGCGCGACCGAACGGCGTGTCTCCTCCCGGTTAGGAAGAAAGCCGAGCAGCGAGCGCGGCGGCGCGATCATCTTCAGCGAGCTCTGCGAACGCCGCGCGAGCAGCAGGATCTCGGAGAGGCCGAACAGGCCGATGGCGAGCGCCGGCAGCTCGATGCCGTCCAGCAGCCCGGTCAAGCCGAAGGTCAGGCGCGGCTCCAGCGTCATCGGATCCTTCCCGACGCAGCCCAGCACGAGGCCGAAGGCCGCCATCAGCAGCGACTTCAGCAGCGAGCCGGAGGAGAAGTAGGTCACCGCCGCCAGGCCCGCGAGCATCAGCGCCGCGTATTCCGCCGGCCCGAAGGCGAAGACCAGCTCCGCCAGGGGCGGCGAGAGATAGGAGATGCCGATCGTGCCGACAGTGCCCGCGACGAAGGAACCGACCGCGGCGATGGTCAGCGCCGCACCCGCGCGGCCCTTGCGCGCCATCGCGTAGCCGTCGATGCAGGTGACGACGGACGACGCCTCGCCAGGGATGCGCAGCAGCACGGAGGTCGCGGTGCCGCCATAGGCGACGCCGTAGTAGATCCCCGACAGCATGATCAGCGCCGAGGTGACGTCCAGCTTGTAGGTCACCGGCAGCAGGATCGCGATGGTGGTCAGCGGGCCGAGGCCGGGGATGATGCCGACGATCGTGCCGAGCAGCGTGCCGACCAGGCAGAAGAACAGGTTCGCCGGCGTCATCACCACGGCGAAGCCGTGCAGCAACTGCTCCATGACGCCCTACCGCACGAGCGAGCGAAGCAGGGAATCCACCGCCGCGTAAGGCATCTCGATCTCCATGTAGTGGCCGAGACCGATCGTGCCGACGACAGCGCCGGCCAGGCCGAAGAGCAGGGCGGAATGGAAGGGCCGGCGCTCCGCGAGCCAGGCGATCAGCAGCGCGAGCAGGATCGCCGTGACCGCGAAGCCGAGGAAGGCGGAGCCGACCACCATGAGCACCAGGCCGGCGATGTAGAGGTGGAAGGTGCGGCGTTCCTCGGGGCCGACGGGCTCCTCCGCCGCTCCCGGCGCCGCTGCGTCGCGGCCCAGCGCGGGGACGAGCACCAGCGCAAGCGCGAGCGCCGCCGCCAGCCCCGCCGTGATCTGCGGGAAGATGCCGGCGCCCGGGCCGAATGGCCCGAAATCCTCGAGGCGCATCGCCTGCGAGAGCAGCAGCAGTGCCACCGCCGCCGCGGCGATGTAGGGCAGCCGCTCCGAGCGAAGGAAGCGCGACACTATCGCCGCTTCATCCCGGCCTCGGCGAGCATCGCCTCGATGGTGGGGGCCTGGGAGAACAGCGCGTGGCGGAACTCCGCGCCGGTCATCGGCTTCGGCATGTTGATGGTGCGCGTCAGCATCTCCACGGTCGCGGGGTCGCGCGCCGCCTTCAGGATCGCGGCCTCGAAGCGCGCGCGGATCGGCGCGGGCACGCCGGCGGGGCAGGCGAAGCCGAGCGGCACCACCGTCTCGCCATTGTAGCCGGCCTCCTTCACGGTCGGGATGTCGGGCATGTTCGGCCAGCGCGCCGGCGTCACCGCCAGCAGCTTCAGCCTCTGCGACTGCAGCATCGGCAGCAGCACCGTGGAGGAGGTCATGGCGATGTCCACGAAGCCGCCGACCGTCTGGGTGATGGCCTCGGCGTCGGTCTGCGTGTTCACCAGCCGGAACCGCGCGCCCGACTGGTTGCCGGCCTGCACCAGCGCGACGCCGTTCATGATGGTGGCGCAGGCATAGGTGATGCGGCGCGTCTTGCCGGTGGCGATCATGTCGCCGAAGGTCTGCCAGGGCGAGTTCGCCGCGACGGCGACGCCATAGTAGTTCTGCGAGATGCCGCCGAGGAAGGCGAGGTCGTCCCAGCTGAAGGGCACCTGCATGATGTGCGGCAGGACCAGCAGCGAGCCGATGTTCACCAGCGAGAGCGTGTAGCCGTCGGGCGGGCTGCTCGCCATTTCCGCCATCCCGGTCAGGCCGCTGCCGCCGACGATGTTCCGCACGACCACCGTGCCGCCCGTGTCCTGCGCGATGACGCGCGCGACCTGGCGCGCCACGAGGTCCGCGCCGCCGCCAGGAGCGACGGAGACGATCAGGCGGATCTCCTTGCTCGGCCAGTCGGCGTTCTGCGCGAGGGCGGGCGCGGCGAGGACCGTGCCGCCGGCGATGACAAGGCTGCGACGCGTGATGGCGGACATGCGGCTTTCCTCCCATGTCGTCATTCCCGGCGGGGGAAGGCTAGCCACCCATTGAAACGTTTACAAGATCCGCGCGGAACGCGTGCTCCGGCAGGCCTGCCACGCCTGGCTCCAGCGCCAGAAGGCATCCGGCGGCGGGTTGCGCCGCCAGCGCCGCGGCATCGAGGCCGTATGAGATCGTCGTGACGAAGAGGGTGCGCAGACCGGGGCCGCCAAAGGCCAGGCTGCTCGGCTTGGCGACGGGCAGGGCGATGGCGCGGTCCAGCTGCCCGTCGGGTGCGTAGCGCGCGATCCGCCAGCCCTCGATCTCAGCCACCCAGAGGAAGCCTTCCTCGTCCACCGTGCAGCCATCCGGCCTGAAGCCGTTGCCGGTGTAGTCGATCAGGCATTGCGGCGCGCCCAGCATGCCGGTGGCCGGGTCGAGGTCGTAGGCATCCACGCGGCCCGGCCGTGAATCGGCGTGGTACACGCGTCGTCCATCCGGGCTGAAGGCGATGCCGTTCGAGACGACGAGGCCGCGCCGCCGGCAAACCGGACGCAGATCGGGACCGATGCTGTAGAGCGCCGCCACGGGGGCATGGCCGCCCGCGTGGCGGGTGCCGATCCACAACCGCCCCGCGGCGTCGCATGCGCCGTCGTTGAAGCTGACGTCGCTGAAATCCACGCCGGACAGCGGCCATTGCTCGGCGCGCCCGCTCTCGAACTCGAAGCGGCCGAGCCCCTTCTTGTAGCCGACGACCAGCCCGCCTTGCCCATCCGGCACCAGGCAGGAGGGGCGGAAGGGCAGTTCGCGCTCCTCGGTCACGCCGTCCCGCAGGCGGAAGACGACGCGACGATGCCCATCGATCCAGTAGAGCGCCTGCCCGGCGGCGCACCAGAGCGGCGCCTCGCCCACCGTCGCGCGGACGGCGCTCGCGACACGAACCTCAACGGGCGCCATCGGACGTGCTCCGCCGGTTGCACGCCTGGACGCTAGTCACCGCCCGGCGTGGCGGCAAGCCGGTGCGTTGGAGAGCGGCGGGGATTCGGCTAGCTTGTTGCCATGTCATCCGATGCGTCCCGGGACGCGCCCCGCCGGCGGCCGCGGCCGACCATCACGGACGTCGCGCGCGAGGCGGGCGTCTCCACCGGCACGGTGTCCCATGTGCTGAACGGCTCGCGCGATGTCAGCGCCGAGCGGCGCGAGCGCGTGATGCGCGCGGTGCGGGACCTGGGCTACGTGCCCAACCTGCTGGCGCAGAGCCTCAGGCGGAACCGCGCCACCCTGATCGGGCTGTGCATGCCGCACGCCGCCTTCGGCTATTTCGTGGCGCTGTCGGAGGCCTTCGAGGGGCTCGCGGCGGAGGCCGGCTACGACATCCTGCACGTCTTCAGCCGCCAGGACAGCGATACGGAACTGCACCGCGTGGAGACGCTGCTGCGCTTCGACATTGGCGGCCTGCTGCTGCTGCCGAGCTGGGAGCCCGGGGCCACGCTGGATCGCCTGGCCCGTGCCGCGGTGCCGACCGTGATCCTCGACCGCCCGATCGAGGATGCGCGCTTCGACCAGGTGCGCGTCGACGTGCGCGCGGCGATGCGGCGGGCTGCGGCCGAGCTCCTCGCCCGCGGCCATCGCCGCCTCGCCTTCGTCTCGGCCAATCCCCGGCTGCTGATCTCGCGCCACCGGATCGAGGGGCTGCGACAGGGTCTGGCCGAGGTGCCGCGCGCCTCGCTCGAGATCATCGAGCGTTCGGAGAACGCGGCGACCTTCCTGGAGCAGCTCGCCACGGCGATGCGGGGGCCGAAGCGGCCGACTGCGCTGCTCGCGACCAACACGCAGGGCGTGGAGCAGGTGGTGCGCGCGCTGGCCGCGCTCGGCCTGCGTTGCCCGGAGGATGTCTCGTTGATCGCGGTGGACGAGCCGCCATGGTCGGAGATGGCGACGCCCCGGCTTTCCGCCATCCGCCCGCCGGCGAGCGAGGTGGCGTGCCGGGCCTGGGAGCTGCTGCTGGCGCGCATGCAGGGCGTGCGTCCGCGCGTGCGGCGGCTGGCGCTGGAGCCGGAGCTGCGCGTGGCCGAGTCCCTGGGCCAGGCGCCAGCGCGGCGTTGACAGCGCCCCTGCCGCGCGGCACGCTTTGAAACGTTTAAGGGTCCATGGAGCGACCCGACGAGCCTGCCGGAAGCGGGCCGTGTGGAAGGGACAGGACGCGCCATGCAAGGCGATGTCAGCGGCGAAGCAGCCTGGGTGACCGCGTCCGGCGACCCGCCCGTCCTGCTTCTCGCCGGTTCACTCCACACGGCAGAAGCGATGCGGCGCATCGCCGCGAACCGATCGCTGCCCATCGCCACACGCACGGGGCCCGACGCGGCCGCGCTGCTGTCCGCCGCGCTCGAAAGCTCCGCCCGCATTCTTGCCCTGGTGCAGGAGGTGTCATGCGACGGGGCGGCGCTCTGCGCGGCGCTCGGCGCGGCGCGGCGGGCTGGACGCATCGTGGTGCTGCTTCCGGCTGACGGCAGCGTGTCGCAGTCGGGGCGGATGCTGCTTGCGGCGGAGGGCGCGATCCTGGTCGCTGCGCATCGCGAACTGCTCGACACGGCCCTGTTCGCGGCGAGCCTCGCGCGCACCGGCCTGCCCGCCGGCCCGCGCGTCGCCATCATGACGGGCGGCGGCGGCGGCGGCGTGATCGCGGCCGATCTCTGCGGCGCCGCCGGGCTGGAGGTGCCGCCGCTGTCGGAGGCGACCCGTGCCACCCTGGCGCCGCTCGTGCCGGCCATCGCATCCACCGCCAATCCGGTGGACCTGACGCCGGAGGCCTTCAACGAGAAGACCTATGACCGCTTTCCGCGCATCCTCGATATCGTCGCCGATGATCCGGGCGTGGACGCCATCTTCCTGCCGACCACCTTCAACGCGCCGCGCGGCGAGGCTGTGGCGGCGCAGCTGCTGGCGGAGTTCCATGCGCGCGCGCCGAAGCCGGTGCTGATCGCGGCCGGCACGCCACCGGCGATGCTGCCGGTCTTCGCGCGCTTCGGTGTCGCCCCGATCGCCGACATCGCCGCGGCGGCGGCAACCCTGGGCAAGCTCGTGGCACGCGCGCGCCTTGCGCCGTCCTTGATGCGTTCCGGCGGCATCGCGGCGCCGTGGAAGGCGCGCGATCTGTCGGCGCGGCTGGCGGAAGCCGGCTTCGCCTGCACGCCGGAAAGCGTCGCGGCGGACGGCCGCGTGTTGCCGCTGGCTCTTTCCGGCTGGCGCGAGGACGGCTTCGGCGCGCTGGTCGCGCTGGGCGCAGGCGGCGTTGCGGGACGCGTGCTCGAGGAGCAGGTGATCGCGCCCGCGCCGCTCGATGACGACGCGGCGCTTGCGCTGCTGGAACGCAGCCGGGCGGTCGCGCAGGTGGCGCGCCTGGAGCCCTCGCTGGACCGGCCCGCCCTGGCACGGGCGGTTGCTGGCTTCTCGCGCCTTGTCGCCGGCGCGCCCTGGCCGCGCTTCAGGCTGCGGCTCGATCCGGTGCTCGCCGGCGCCGGTGCGCCGCGCGTGCCGGATGCGCGGCTTTCCCTCGCACCGGAGGAGTGCTGACGACGATGTTCGCCGCACCGCTCGTCATCCAGGCCGAGCTATTCACGCGGCTGCCCGATGCGCTGCGCATCGAAGGGCGCCACACCGATTGGAGCCGCGCGCGCGGCGCTGGGCCGCTGCATTCCTTCCTCGAAGGGCCCGCCTTCGACAGGGCGGGCAACTTCTACTGCACAGACCTCAACCACGGCCGCATCTTCCGCGTCTCGGCCGGAGGCGCGTGGGAGGTCTTCGCCGACTACGGGGGCGGGCCGAACGGGCTGAAGATCCACCGCGACGGCCGCATCTTCGTGGTCTGCCGGAAGGAGGGGGTGGTCGCCTTCGATCCGGCGAGCGGGCGGCGCAGCACCGTGGCGGAAGGCTTCGACGGCAAGCCCTTCGTCGGCCTCAACGATCTCTGCTTCGCCGACAATGGTGATCTCTACTTCACCGATCCGGGCCACAGTTCGCAGCGCCGCCCCGATGGGCGCGTCTATCGCATGACGCCGGACGGCGCGATCACCCTTGTCTGCGACGGGCTGCCCTATCCGAACGGGCTGGTGCTGTCGGCCGGGCAGGAAACGCTGTTCGTCGCGCTGACACGCCCGCTGTCCGTGATCCGCATTTCGCTGCAGCCCGATGCGCAAGGACAGCGACATCATCACTGGGGAACCTTCCTGCAGCTGTCCGGCGGCCTGGCCGGACCCGATGGGCTGGCGGTCGACGATGAGGGCGGCCTCGCCGTGGCGCATTCGGGCCTCGCGACGGTGTGGCTGTTCGACCGGCTCGGTCAGCCTGCGGCCCGCATCCTCTCGCCGGCCGGCATCCGCACGACGAACATCGCCTATGGCGGCCCCGACCTGCGCGACCTCTACATCACGGAGTCCGAGCAGGGCTGCATCCTGCGGGCGCGCGTGCCGGTCGCGGGACGCGCCATGTATTCGCACCGCGCGCCTGCATGAGCGCCGCGCGCAACCCTCTGCTCGCGCCGGAGAGCATCGTCGTCATCGGCGCGTCGGACACGCCGGGCAATCTCGGCGCGCGGGTGATCGACTACCAGCGCAAATACGGCTACCGCGGCCGCATCCATGTGGTGAATCCGCGGCGTGACAGCGTCGCCGGCCTGCCCTGCCACGCCGCTCCCGCCGCGCTGCCGGAGGTGCCGGACCTCGCCATCCTCGCCGTCTCGGCCGCCGCGGCGGAGGAAGCGGTGAAGAGCTGCATCGAGGCCGGCATCCGCCATGGCATCCTGTGGGCCGCGGGCTTCGCCGAGGTGGGCGGCGAGGGCGTGGCGCGCCAGGCTTCGCTCGCCGCCCTTTGCGATGCGCATGGCTTCTCCCTCTGCGGGCCGAACACGCTCGGCATCATCGACACGCATGTGCCGCTGGCAGCCACCTTCGCCACGCCGCTGCTGAAGGTGGACCGCCTGGTGCCGGGCAGCATCGCGATCGTCAGCCAGAGCGGCGGCACGGCCATCCACCTGCTCAGCCAGGCGCAGCAGGCCGGCTTCGGCCTGCGCTGCATGATCAGCTCGGGCAATGAGGCGGTGCTGCGCTTCCCGGACTATCTGCGCATGCTGGCGGAGGACGACGCGACGCGGGTCGTCGCCGCCTATCTGGAAGGCTTGCAGGACGGCGCCGACTTCCTCGACGCACTGGCGCGGCTGCGCGATGCGGGCAAGCCGCTGGTGATCCTGAAGGCGGGCGCCGCGGAGGCCAGCGCGCGCGCCGCGCAGGCGCATACCGGCGCGCTGACGGGTGCCTTCCGCGTCTGGCGCGCGGTGCTGGAGGAGCACGGCGCGATCCTGGTGCGCAGCGGCCGGGAGCTGCTGGATGTCTCGCTGCTGCTGGCGGCGGGAGTCCGGCCCGGCGGGCGGCGGGTGGCCGTGGTTTCGGCCGCGCCCGAGACAGCGGGGGTCGCCGCCTCGCTGCTGCAGGGCGAAGGCCTGGAGCTTGCGGGTGGCGCGCCCCGTGTCCTTGACGGTCCGCCCTCCGCCGCGATGCTGCGCGAGGCTGCCGGATCGGCTGACGCGTTGCTCTTCGAGGACGCGCTCGGCCTGGGTGAGCCAGCGGAGACGCAGGTCGCTCTCGCGACGCTCGCGCGGCTGCACGCCACGGGCGCGGTGCGGGCCGCGGCGGCGCTGGAGGTCGCGCCGGAGACGCGTGCGGCGCTCGCGCGCGATGGTCTCTGCGTCATCCCGACACCGGCGCGTGGCGCGGAAGCCCTTGCGCGCGTGCTGCGCGCGCCGCCGGCCGACGCGGTCGCGCGCCCGGCGCCGCTCGGCTTCGACTGGGCGGCGGCACTGCCGCAAGGGCGCGCGGGTCTTGTCGTCTCCGAGCATGACTGCCACCGCCTGCTCGCGGCCGGCGGGCTGCCCGTTGCGCAAGGCCGCATCGCCCATTCGCCCGAGGACGCCGCCGCCGCCTTCGCCGTCATCGGCGGGACGGTGGCGATGAAGGGGATCTCGGCGGCGGTGACACATCGCGCAGCGGCCGGTCTGCTGCGGCTCGGCATCGGCAGCGCGGCGGAGGCCGCTGCGGCATGGCATGCGCTGGCCGAACGCGCCGCGACGCTCGGCGTGCCCTTCGAAGGCGCCTATGTGCAGCGCATGGAGCAGGGCGGCGTCGAGGTGATCGTCGCCGCTTTCCGCGATCCGATGTTCGGCGTGATGGTCACCTGCGGCGCCGGCGGCACCGCGACCGAGTTGCTGGACGACGTCGCGATCGCCCGCGCGCCGCTGGATGCGGATGCCGCGCGGGCGCTGATCGCGCGGCTTCGCCTGGTCCGCGCGCTGGGCGATGATGCGCCGGATGCGGCGCCGCTTGCCCGCTTCATCGCGCATTTCTCCCGCCTGGCCGCCGCCATCCCCTGGGCCGCCTTCGAGCTGGAGGTGAACCCGGTGAAGTGGCGCGCCGCCGATGCCATCGCCGTGGATGGCCTGCTGCTGCTCACCGCCCCTTGAGATCGTCAGGAGATCGCTCGATGCCACCGCAATACGAAACGCGATACGACCACGCCACGATGGCGCCGAAGGACCTGAAATACGTCCTCTACGAGAAGAAGGGCCGCGTTGCCTACGTGACCATCAACAGGCCCGAGGTGCGCAACGCGTTGCATACCTACGCCTATCAGGAGCTGCGCGCATGCTGGCGCGACATCGGCCTCGATCCCGAGATCTACTGCGCGATCGTCACCGGCACCGGGGAGGCCTTCTCGGCGGGGCGGGACGTGAAGTTCCTCGCCGCGCACCAGGCGGAAGGCAAGCGCACGCCGCATGAGGACCCGACGAACCCGAACTACCACTGGGGCGGCGGCGGCCTGCCGAGCGCGGTCAATCTCGACAAGCCCGTGATCTCCGCCATCAACGGCCTTGCGGTGGGCGTGGGGCTCAGCCTGGCGCTTGCCGGGCAGCTGCGCGTGATGGCGGAGGAAGCCTGGATCAGCGACACGCACACGCTGGTGGGCCGGCTGGGCTCGCCGCAGAACCTCTATTTCGGCATCCCACGCGCCGTGGCCGCCTACATGACACTGGCGAATGGCCGGCTGACCGCGCAGGAATGCCTGCAATACGGCATCGTGAACCGCGTCGTGCCGCGCGCCCGGCTGATGGAAGCCGCGGAGGAGATCGCCGCCATGGTCTGCCGCGGGGCGCCGCTGCCGACGCAGGCGGCGGTGCGCATCTATCGCCTCGCCTCCGCCTTCCCCGACGCGCTGGTGGACTATCAGCGGGCGCTGGACCGGCAGACCGCGGAGAGCGAGGACGGCGCCGAGGGCCCGCGCGCCTTCCGCGAGAAGCGCAAGCCGAACTGGAAGGGCAGGTAGCAGCCCGCCATGCGCGCGGTCCGGCTCGTCCACAGCTCCGACCTGCATGTGGAGGATGCCGGGCCGCACGCGCCGCCGCGGCAGGCCGCCGCGGGCATTGCGGGGCTCGCGGCGGTGCTGGACACGGCGCGCGCGGTGCGGGCGGATCTGGTGCTGCTCGCCGGCGACACCTTCGACCATGCGCGGGTCGGCGATGCGATGCTGTCCCGGGCGACGGCCCTGATCGCCGCCGCGTCGCTGCCCGTCGTGCTGCTGCCTGGCAACCACGACGCGGCGCTACCCGATTGCCTGTTCCGCCGCGCCGGCCTGCTCGGGCTGCCGCAGGTGACGGTGCTCGGCGTGAATGCCGGGACGGCGCTGTTCGATGACCTGGGTCTGGAGATCTGGGGCCGGGCTCATGAGGGGGCGGATGCGCTGGACCCGCTCGGCCCGCCGCCGCCACGTCGTACGCGCTGGCAGGTGGCCGTGGCGCATGGACACTATGTGCCCGCGGAGGAATGGCGCTGGCAGTCGCACCGTGCCTGGCGCATCGCCGACGAGGCGCTGCGCGCGGCGCGGGCGGACTATGTCGCACTCGGCCACTGGGACCGCGCCGTGCGCGTCGGGCCACCGGAGGTCGAGGCGCATTACAGCGGCTCGCCGGACATGGCCGGCACCGTGCAACTCGTCACGCTCGCGCCGGAGGGCGTCGCCGTGCGGCGCGAACGCCTGCGCATCGCAGAGGGAGGATGTCCATGACCACGCGTCGTGTCCTGCTTGCCGCGCCCCTGCTTGCCGTTCCGCGCCTCGCCGCGGCGCAGAGCTGGCCGGCGGGCCGCGCCATCACGATCATCGTGCCCTACGCCCCCGGTGGTGGCGTGGACACGGCCGCGCGGATGATCGCGGCCGGGCTGGAGCGCGAGCTCTCGACCGGCGTGCAGGTGCTGAACCGACCGGGCGCCGGATCGCAGATCGGCATCACGGAGTTCCTGCGCAGCCGGCCGGATGGTCTGACGCTCACCTTCGCCGTGCTGCCGACGCTGATCACCCACTACCTCGATCCGTCCCGCCGCGCGCCCTATACGCGGGCGGACTTCCGCACCGTGGCGCTGCACCACATCTCGCCCGTCTCCTTCGCGGTGCGCAGCGCGAGCCCGTGGCGCAGCATCGCCGACCTGGTCGAGGCGGCGCGCGCGCGGCCGGAGGCGATCAGCGTCAGCGACAGCGGGCTGATGGCCACCCCGCATCTCGGCGTGCTGATGCTGCAGATGGCGGCCGGCGTGCGCTTCAACTCCATCCACTTCAACGGCGGCGCGCCATCGGTCACGGCGCTGCTCGGGGGCCATGTGGACGTGCTCGCCGGCGGCGGCAGCGACGTGCTGGGGCCGATGACGGAAGGGCAGTTCCGCGTTCTCGGCACCACGGGGGAGCAGCGCGATCCGCTGTTGCCGGGCGTGCCGACGCTGCGCGAGCAGGGGCTGGACGTGGTCGTCGCCTCGGCGGGCGGCATCCTCGCCCCGGCCGGCACGCCGGATGAGGCGGTGGCGCGCGTGGCGGAGGCTGTCCGCGCGGTGATGGCCGCGCCGGCCTACGACCAGGCGATGCGCCGCTTCGGCCTGGTGCCGGACTGGAAAGGCCCGGCCGAGTATGCCGCCTATTGGGAGCGGGACGAGGCGCGCATGCGCCCCATCATGGCGGCCCTGGCGCGCGGCTGAGCCGCGGCATCAGTTCGGGCGGATGGTCCGCAGGACGGGCGCCATCCGCCGTTCGGTGTCGATCCAGAACTGGGTATAGGCCTCCGGATCCATGAAGGCCGGCACCAGCGAGAAGTCGAGCAGCTGGCGGCGGTGCTCGGGGCTTTCCACCACGCGCTGCATCGCGCCGCTGAGCGCCTGCACGACGGGGATGGGCGTGCCCGCCGGCGCGACGATGCCGGTGGCGGAGGCTGCGATCACGTCATAGCCCTGCTCGCGCAGCGTCGGCACGTCCGGCATGGAGCTGTCGCGCTCCATCGCGGCGACGCCGAGCACCCGCCAGGCGCCGCTGCGGTAGTGCGGCAGGGAATCCGCGGTGCCGCCGGTGAACGCATCCACATGGCCGCCAAGGAGCGCGTTCACCGAGGGCGCGCCGCCGGTGTAGTGCACCGAGATGAACTTCACGCCCGCGACCTGTTCCAGCATCAGCACCTGGGTGTGCGGCACGGCCATCTGGCCGCTGGTGCTGAAGGATAGCGTATCCGGCCTGGCGCGCGCGGCCTCCACCAGGTCGCGCAGCGTGCGGTGCGGGCTGTCGGCGCGCACAGCGATGGTCTGCGGCGAGAAGTGGTGGTTGCCGATCGGCTGGAAGCTCTCGCGCGTATAGGGCGGTGTGCGCGGTGTCTCGGTGTAGTGGGTGACGACCGTCGGCAGCACGGCATAGGACAGCGTGTAGCCATCCGGGCGCGAGCGGACCAGTTCGGTCAGTCCGATCTGCGAGGCGGCGCCGGCCTTGTTGACCACCTGCACCGGCGTGCCGAGCTCGCGCTCCAGCGCGACCGCCATCAGGCGCCCGGCCGTGTCGGTGACGCCGCCGGGGGCGTAGGGAACGATCAGGATGATCGGGCGGCCGCGCTGCGGGAAGGCCGGCTGCGTCTGCGCGAAGGCCGTCGGGGTCGCCCCGGATGCAAGGGACAGCGCCATGGCTGCGAGAGCAGCCCTGCGGCTCATGGACATGACCTTCCCCCTTCACGGCGAGCATTTCGGTGACCCGCCGGCTGAATGCTTTCAACGCTAGGTGTTGCGGGAGCCCGGCGCAAGCAGTTTTCGCGAGGAACGGCTTGCCGCACCGGCGCGGGCCTGCCTATCCTGAATGCATTCAACCAGCCTGGAACCAGCGGGTGCGATCAACGACCGGAAGCGGGATGGAGCGCGACCTCGCTCCGCTGCTCTTCGCGCGCTCGATCGCGGTCATCGGCGCGTCCGACCAGCCCGGCAACCTGGGCGCGACGGCGATCGGCCTGCTGCGCAAGTTCGGCTTCGGCGGCCCGATCCTGCCGGTGAATCCACGGCGCGACAGCGTGGCCGGGATGCGCTGCTTCGACTCCGTCGCTGCCTTGCCGCGGGCGCCGGACCTCGCCCTGATCACCACGGCTGCGCCAACCATCCCGGCGCTGCTGCGCGACTGCGCGGCGGCCGGGATCCACCACGGCATCGCCTGGGCCGGCGGCTTCGCCGAGGCGGGGGAGGCCGGCACGGCCCTGCAGGAGGAGGTCGGCGCCATCTGCCGCGAGACCGGCTTCCTGCTGGCCGGCCCGAACTGCCTCGGCATTGTCAATTGCGCGACGGGGATGGCCGCGACCTTCTCCTCCGCACTGGTCGGCACGGACAGGCTGCTGCCAGGCGTCATCTCCATGGTGAGCCAGAGCGGCGGACTTTCGACCATGTGCCACACCCTGGCGCAGCAGTCCGGCTTCGGCTTCCGCCTGGTGATCAGCAGCGGCAACGAGGCGGTGCTCACCCTGGCCGACTACATCCGCGCGCTCGCGCGCGACGAAGGCACGCGGGTGATCGCGATCTACCTGGAAGGCGTGCGCGACGGTGCGGCGTTCCTGGCCGCGCTCGGCGAAGCGCGAGCGGCGGGCAAGCCCGTCGTCGTGCTCAAGGGCGGGATGAGCGAGGCGAGCGCGGCGGCGGTCGCGGCGCATACCGGCGCGCTGGCGGGGGAGGGGCGCGTCTGGCATGCCGTGCTGCACGAGCAGGGCGCGATCCAGGTGCATGGCCTCGAGGAGCTTCTGGATGCCGTGCTGTTCCTGGCCAGCGAGGGCGAGCGGGCCCGGCTGGCCGGTCCGCGCATCGGCATCGTCACCACCGGCGGCGGCAGCGGCGTGGTGACGGCGGACCAATGCGCGCGCGCCGGTCTCGCTACGCCGCCGCCGAGTGCGGCCACGCGGCAGGCGCTGCGCCACATGGCGCCGACGCTCGCCGCGCTCGGGAATCCCTTCGACCTGACGCCGCAGGTGTACACGCAGCCGGAGAGCCTGGCGCGCTTCGGCGCGACGCTCGACGCGATCGCCGCGGATGCATCGCTCGACGTTCTTTATGTGCAGTTCGGCCCGATGGCGCAGCGTGGCGCGGAGGTGGCCGCGGAGCTGGCGCGGTTCCGCGCAAGATCGCCGAAGCCGGTCTGCCTCGCCTGGCCGCTGGCGCCGCCGGGCGCGGTGGAGCACCTGCGTGCCGCGGGCGCCCATGTCTTCCTCGACTACGGCCGCGTGGTCGCGCTGCTGTCCGCCCTTGCGCAATCGGGCGACGGGCCGGCGCCGGTCGCGCCGCGGGGCTTCGACTGGACGGGCCTGCTGCCGCCGGCCCTGGACGGCCAGATCGTCCCGGAGCACGCCTGCCACGCCATCCTCGCGGCAGCGGGGCTGCCCGTGCCGGAAGGGCGGCTGGCCACCGCACCGGGTAGCGCCGCCGCCGTCGCGCGCGACATCGGCTTCCCGGTGGCGCTGAAGGGCATCTCGGCGCAGGTGACGCATCGCGCCGCGGCCGGCCTGCTCGCACTCGACCTGCGTGACGAGACCGAGGTCGCGGCAGCCGAGGGAAGCCTGCGCGCGCGCGCGGCGGAAGCGGCCGTCACGCTCGATGGCCTCTACGTGCAGCGCATGCGGCGCGGCGGGGCGGAAGTGCTCGTCTCCGCCTTCCGCGATCCGGTCTTCGGACCGGTCGTCTCGGTCGGCGCGGGCGGCACGCTGACCGAGGCGCTGGACGATGTCGCGCTCGCCCGCGCGCCGGTCGACGCGGAGGGCGCGGCGGCACTGCTCGGGCGGCTGCGCCTGCTCAGCCGCGCGGCGAAGCTCGCACCGGGCGCGGAGCTTGCGCCGCTTGCCGACTTCGTCGCGCGCTTCTCGCAGCTGGCCGCGGCGGCGCCGTGGCAGCGCTTCGTCTTTGAGGTGAACCCGGTCGCCTGGTCGCACGAAGGCGTCGTCGCCCTGGACGGGCTGCTGGTGATCGAGAGGGCCTGATGTCCACGCCGCATCTCCGCCTGGAATTTCCCGCGCCCTTCGTCGCGGTCCTCACCCTGGACAGGCCGCCGGTGAACGCGCTGGACCGGCCGACGCGCGAGGCCTTCGTCGCCCTGCTGGAGGAGCTGCACGAGCGCGACGACGTGCGCTGCATCGTGCTGACCGCCGCGGGCCGGATCTTCTGCGCCGGCGCCGACATCCGGGAGAAGCAGGCGCTCGGCGCGAAGCCGGGTGATCTGATGCGCGCCGACCGCGTGACCCGCGATGCCTTCTTCACGCTGCTCGACATCGCCAAGCCGGTCGTCTGCGCGGTGCAGGGCGGCGCCCTCGGCGCCGGCTTCGTGCTCGCCGCCTGCTGCGACACCATCCTCGCCAGCGAGGATGCCTATTTCGCCATGCCGGAGATCGATGTCGGCCAGGGCGGCGGCGCAAGCTTCCTGCAGCGCATCCTGCCGCCCGCCAAGCTGCGCCGGATGATGCTCACGGGCGAGCGCGTGCCGGCCGCCGAGCTGCATCGCCTCGGTGCGGTCGAGAGCGTGCTGCCGGCCGCCGAACTGCTGCCGGCCGCGATCGCCCTGGCCGCCACCATCGCCGCGAAGAGCCCGACGGCGGTGCGGCGCATCCGCGCCTCCTTCGGCACGGTGGAGGCGCTCGGCCTGCGCGAGGGGTTCCGCCTCGAGCAGGGCTACACGACCGAGCTCAGCCGCTCCGCCGACGCCGAGGAAGCCCGGCGTGCCTTCTTCGAGAAGCGCAAGCCGGATTTCGGCGGGCGCTGAGGCCAACACAGCAGGAGGAAACGCGTGTCCAAGCTCAGCTCGCCCTACGATCCCGCGCAGGCGCCGAAGGACCTGAAATACGTCCGCTACGAGAAGAAGGGCAACGTCGCCTACGTGATCATCAACCGCCCGGAGGTGCGCAACGCGCTGCACAGCTGGGCCTATATCGAGCTGCGCCAGTGCTGGCGCGACATCGGGCTCGACCCGGACATCTATGTCGGGATCGTCAGCGGCGAGGGCCAGGCCTTTTGCGCCGGGCGTGACGTGAAGTTCCTGGCCGAGCACTGGGCCAGCGGCACGCGCACGCCGCATGAGGATCCGAACAGTCCGCACTACCATTGGGGCGGCGGCGGCCAGCCGAAGGACGTGAACCTGGAGAAGCCGTTGATCGCCGCGCTGAACGGCTTCGCCGTCGGCGTCGGGCTGAACATCGTGCTGCAATGCCAACTGCGCGTGATGGCCGAGGATGCCTGGATCGGCGACCAGCACACCAATGTCGGCCGCTACGGCGCGCCGCACGAGCTCTACACCGCGCTGCCGCGCGCGACCGCGGCCTATCTCTCGCTCTGCAACGGCCGGCTGACTGCGCAGGAATGCCTGACGCAGGGCATCGTCAACAAGGTGGTGCCGCAGGACCAGGTGATGGCGGCGGCGGAGGAGATGGCGGAGATGGTCTGCCGGAGCTCGCCGCTTGCCGTGCAGGCGATCATCCGGACCTACAACATGGTCGCCGCCTTCCCGCCCTCCCTCGTGACCTATGCCCGCGACCTGGACCAGCGCATCGCGGAAACCGAGGATGGCGAGGAAGGCGCGCGTGCCTTCCGGGAGAAGCGTCGCCCGGCGTGGAAGCTGCGGTAGGTCGCCGCCGCCAGACCACCTGCCCCGGCGCGGCGGCTCGGCTATGGTCGGCCGCGCAGCGAAGGGTTCGGGTGTGGGGCGGAAGAGGGAGCAGGCGCCCGAAGGGCCGATGGCGACGCGGCGTGCGCCGACCATCACGGATGTGGCGCGGCTGGCCGGGGTGGCGGTCGGTACGGTCTCGAACGTGCTGAACGGGACCGTGCCGGTCGGTGGCGACCGGCGCGATCGGGTGCTCGCGGCTGTCGCGCAGCTCGGCTACCGCCCCAACATGCTCGCGCAGGGACTGCGTCGCCGCCGCTCGCCGGTCGTGGGCATCTGCGTTCCGCGCACCTCGGTCGCCTATTTCGCCGCACTGGTGGAGGCCTTCGAGGAGATCGCGTCCGATGGCGGCTACCATGTCATGCACGTGCTGACCCATGACGCCGCGGAACTGGAGCGCCAGCGTGTCGCCTCGCTGCTACGCTACCATGTCGGCGGCGTCGTGCTGGTGCCAGGCGCCGAGCCGGCACCCACGCTCGATATGCTTGCGCAGTCCGACACGCCCGTGGTGGTCGTGGACCGTACCGCCAGAGGATATGGCTTCGATGAGGTGACCTTCGACAACCGCGCCGCCATGCGGGACGCAACGGAACGGCTGATCGGGCTGGGGCATCGGCGCCTGCTGTTCGTCGTGCGGCGCCGCAAGCTGGTCGTGACGCAGCAGCGCATCCAGGGCATGCGGCAGGCGGTGCGCGGATCCGGCGCCGAGGTGTCGGCGGAGATTTTGGAATGCGCGGAGGAGCAGGAGCTGCGCACGCGGCTGGCCGTGGCCCTGACGGCGGTGCCGAGGCCCACGGCCGTGATCGTGAGCAACAGCACCTTCGCGGCAGCCGCGATGCGGGCGATCCGGGCCATGAAGCTGCGCTGCCCCGACGACGTTTCGCTGCTGGCCTTCGACGAGCCGGAATGGGCCGAGCTCGTCAGTCCGACGCTGTCCGTGGTGCGTCAGCCGACGCGTGACATCGCCCGCATGGCCTGGGAACTTCTCCTGCGCCGGATGCGCGGCGGGGCGGACCAGCGGCAGCAGGTCGAACTGAAGGCGCAGGTCGTGCTGCGTGACTCCGTCGCGCGTCCGCCGCTTGCATCGAAGCGCGCACGCCAGCGCGGCGGGTAAGCCTGTTCGAAGGAGAAACCCGCGGAAAGCAGGTCTGTCGAGTCCGGGTGGGTTCAGGCCTTAGAAGCCTTCGCGCGGGCGGCGGGACCCTGCGAATGAGCACCCTCCGGCTGGCTGTCGCCATCGGACGCCAGCAGCATGGTCAGATCAGCCTGCAGATCCTCGGCATTGTGCAGGATGATGGCCCCGCGCGCCATGGAGATCCGCCCATCGCGCGCCAGTCTCGACAATTCGCGCGAAACCGTCTCCCGACGAAGGCCCAGCCGCGCAGCGATCACATGCTGGGGCGGAGGCGGCGTCACACGGCGGTCGTCCCGGCTTCGCGGCGTGGACATGCGGAGCAACTCGGCAAGCAGCCGCTCGCGGGCGGGGAGCACCGCAGCCTCGATGGTCCGTTGGTCCTTGAGGCGGATCCGCGCGGTGAGCAGGCGCAGCAGCCGCAGTCCGGCGACCGGCGAGGAGAGGACGAGCGCGACGAAGCTCGGGCCGGGCACGGAGCAGAGTCGCGCGCGCAGCAGCGCCGTCACGCTGGCCGAGCGACGCAGCCCGTCGATCGCGGCGAGTTCGCCAAAGCACTCGCCGGCCGAAAGGTCGTTCAGGATGACCTCGTGCCCCTCGCCGCTGCGCACGACCACCCTGACCTTCCCCTCCGTGACGAAGAAGACCTCGCCCCCCTCGTCGCCCGCGTCGAGCACGGTCTCCCCGGGCGCCAGGATGCGCCAGCGTGCGGCAGCGGCCAGCTTCTCCAGCAGATCGTCGGCGACGCCCTCAAGGAAGGCGACGCGGCGCAACGTCTCGAGCCCGGCGGCACGGGAAGCCGGGATCGCCCGGGATGTCTGAAGCTCGGACACGGCGCGCCTTCCTCGTCGCGTCACGCCCTGGCGGGAGCCAGCCTGGTCGGATCCTTGATGCGCAAGGTGACGCCGCCGATCCGCGCGCCGGCGGAAAGCTGGAGGACATGCACCGCGCCCAGCGGATCACGGCCCTGAACCTCGATCGCGGCAGGCGCCACGGCGCGATCCGCGAGGCGCAGGCCCTCGACAAGCAGGGGACGCGCCTCGGCCGAGCGAAGGATCGCGACGTCACCCTCGAACCCTATCCGGGTGGCCCCGTGCACGGCGCCGGTTGCGCGCGGGCCGCGGTCGGGCAGCAGCGCGGCGGGAAGGCGCAGCAGCACGCTGCCGCTGGTCAGTTCGGGCAGCACCATCAGCGAGTCGGTCGCGGCGCTGCCGCGCAGGTGGAAACGCATGCCGCGTGGCGTGCCACCGCTCACGACCAGCACGTTGCGCAGGCCGAGGTTGTTGTCGGCCGGTATGCGCACGAAGCCGCCCTGGTCGATCACGGAGGGATCGAGCTCGTGCTCCAGCCGCGCGAGCAGGCAGAAATGCCCGTCGCCGGCGAGCCCGGTCCCCGGCGCTGGCGGGGCCCAGGCGAAGTCCACATCCGCCGCCGCCCCTGCCACCAGTTGCGGCACGACAATGCGGTTCGATTCCAGCGAGAAGGGCGGCTGGGCCTGGCTGCCGGAGAAGATGCCGCTCGCGCGCCAGGCGTCCGGGAAGGGCAGGTTGGTGGCGGGATCGGCCCAGTAGAGGAGGACGCTCACATTCCGTGCCGTCTGGGTGCCGCGATTGCGCGCGGTGACGCGGACGATGGTGCTGAAGCGCTGACCGGGCAGATGCACCGGGTTGGCCACAGGATTGCCATTCGTGCCGAGCAGCGCGATGTCCGGGCTTTCCCAGAAGACAGGCCGGACGAAGGGCTCGGTGCCGTCGTCCATGGCGTCGTCGCGCAGCCACACATCGACATCGGGAGCCGGCGCGGAGCAGGCCGCGCCCATGCGCAGCGCGCCGAAGCCGAAGCCGTTGTCCGGCACCAGGATGCCTGTCGTGTCGGCGGTCTGCATCAGGATCTGCTTGATGTCTGCCGAGGTCGCAGTCGCCCCCCGGCACTGGAACAGCAGCGCCGCCGCGCCCGCCACGATGGGCGCCGCGAAGCTGGTGCCGCTTCCAGGGCCGGTGCCGGGCGCCCCCGGTGGGACGGCGTACATGTTGCGTGGGATCGGCACGAGAAGGTTCTGCCCGGTGGCGGCCAGATCCGGCTTGATGCGCCCGTCCCGGCTTGGCCCGCGCCCGCTGAAGTCGGAAATCTGGGCAGGCCCGGCGTTCTTCGCGTGGCTGCCAACGGTGATCGGCAGGGTTGCCGTCGCAGGCACGCCCAGCGTCAGCCGATCGGGCTTCACCGAGGACAGCCATCTCAGCTTCGCTTGCGAGCCCCAGTTGTTGCGGTCCACCCAGACGTTGAACGTGCCGTTGACGATGCTGCGCGCCTGCAGCGTGAGCTGCCAGTTGCCGAGCGGAATCGATTGGCCCGGCGGCACGATCAGCAGGATGCTGATCCAGTTGTCGCCGTTGCGCGGGTCGTTCAGCACCGAGGCGATGCGGACCGAGATGCCACCGACCGCGACCGGCCCGGCGGTGGTTCCCGGCTCGACCGGCCCGATCACCACCGGGTTCGCACCCGGCGCGGCGAGCGTGACGGCGATGCGGTCATGGCCGTCGTACCAGATCTCGATCGCGTCGCTGTTGACCGGCGGTTCCTGTCCGCTGACCCCTGCGCGCACGTTCAAGGTCAGTGTCGTCGTGCCGCCGGGCACCAGCTGGTCCTCGGCATGCCCCGCAAGCTTTCTCGCGTTGCCGGCCGAGAGGGTGATCGCGCGTCCAGGCCGGGCGAGCAGAGCGTCCAGGAAGCGCTCGCCGCAGGTGGTGCCATCATGCGGGCCCTGCTGGTCGCCGAGGCTGATATTCACCACGCAGGGCCGCCCGGCCTGGTCGGCGCGGGCGAAGATGTAGGCGCAGGCATCGAGGATGGCGGCGTTGTCCGCGTTCAGCGTCACCCCGCTGTCGTAGCCGAGCGGGCTGACAAAGATGATCTCGCTGCCTGGCGCCGCTCCGGGCGCACCGCTGCCCAGGCCGTTCCCTGCGGCGCAGCCGGTCACCTTCGTGCCGTGCCAGGCCGCCTCGAACGCGGCCTGCCCGTTCGCCGGATCCGGTGGCGCGTGCCGCACCGTGGCATAGGCCGGGACGGTCGGCGGATTGACCGTGGCGAGCTCGTGGTCGATCCGCGCACGGTCGTACTCGACGCCGTAGGTCACACCGCCTTGCGGCATGAATCCCGGCAGGGCTGGCGCCACCGGCGGCCCGGCCTCGCCCGGGACGGGGAAGAGCCTCTGGTCCCACAGGAAGAGGACACGCGTCGCGCCGTTGGCATCGCGGAAATCCGGGTGGTGGATGTCGAGGATGTTGTCCACCACGCCGATGATCACGCCGCTGCCGTCCACCGGCGGCATTGCCGCATGCAGCGCGTCCATCTGCGCCAGCGGGATGGCCTGGCCCAGATCGCAGGACCAGGCGCGGGCGAGCTCGATGTAGCGCACGCCGTCGCAGCGTTCGAGAGCGCGTAGTCGGGATCGCGGCACGAAGGCCGTGCGGATCCCGCCCGCCGCGCCGCGGGGTACGCTGCCGAGGGACAGAAGCTCCTCGGCGCAGGCCTCGCCGAGGATGAAGACCGAGAAGACCGGCTCGTCGAACCTGGCGTGGAAGCTGCGCCCACCGGGCCGCTTGCGGCCGGCCGAAGGCATCAGCACGCCGGCCGTGAGCGGCGAGAAGGTCGCGTCCGGCGACTCCGAACGCGCCACCATCGCGCGCTGCTCCGCGGCCTTCAGACGGTGCAGGTCACGCAGCGGCAGCCCTGCGAGATAGGCGAGGCGCGGGTCGAGCTTGTCCCGGCCCGCACCCGCATCGCGCTGCGGGCGCGACCGACGCGATGGACGTGTCATGGCCGCTGCGCCCTTCGTCAGGTGGCGGATTTGCCGTGACGAGGCTCGTATTCGGCATCGCTCCGGCGCAGCAGCCAATCCTCGAGCACCTTCCCTCCCGCGACGCGGTACATCGTGGTGAGGTGGACGCGGAAGCGTTGCTGCGTGGGCTTCGGCGCGCCGAAGGCGCCCTTGAGGTCCGTCCGGCCATCCGCGCGGCAGTCGAGCCCCGACATCTCGATCCGCGCCGTGACGATGTTGCCAGCGACGGCGAGGTCCTTGATGTCGAGGCGCAGTTCCTGCGCCACCTCGTAGACGCGGTTGACGCATCCGCGATAATCGTCCGGCCCCGAGGAACGGACGCGGCGCCCGGCGCCGTCATGCCTGTGCCGCACGGTCTCCGCCGTCCGCAGTTCCTCCAGCGCGGCGGCGATTGCGGGCGGAACATAGCGGCGGTCCCCAGCCTGCATGCGGGCCACGAACTGCTTGTTCTCATCCGCGGTCCAGCAGTGGTTCCAGACACGCGCGACGAAGCTTCTGACAGTCTCCGCGCGTTCCTCGTCCGGCGGCGAAGGCGGATCCGGCTCCGGGGTTTCGCAGGGCTCGTCGAGCACGCCACACCCACCCATCGCACACCTCCTTGGAACGCGACGCCTGCTTCGCATCCGGCGAGGAAGAGCGCCGGGCCAGGGCGCCGACTTGATACTACGGACAGCATGTTCGGTTTTTGGTCGCGCTGCCACAAATTTGTTCTGCTGGATGTTTTTGAACAGAAGTAGAATTGCGCGCATGGCGACAGACGACGCCCTGCCTGTGACGCTGCTGTTCACGGATGTCGAGGGCTCGACGCGCCTGCTGCGCAGCCTCGGCGACGAGAGCTACCGCCTGCTCCTGGCGGAGCTGAGCGCGACGCTCCGTGCGCATTTCGCCGAGCATGGCGGCGTGGTGGTGGACAGCCAGGGCGACGGCTTCTTCATTGCCTTCGAGCGGAGCCCGATGGATGCCGTGGCGGCGGCGCTGACCTGCCAGCGCAGCCTTGCCGGCAAGGCCTGGACCGGCGGCTGCGCGCCGCGGCTGCGCATGGGGATCCATACGGGCCTCGTCCGCCGCGGCGTGGCCGCGCTCGGGGGCGGCTATGTCGGCCTGGAGGTGCATCGCACCGCCCGGTTGTGCGCCGCGGGCCATGGTGGCCAGGTGCTGCTCAGCGCGACGATGCACGCCATTCTGCAGGGGCACCTGCCCGACGGGGTGGGGCTGCGCGCGCTCGGGCATCATCGCCTGCCGGACCTGCCCGCGCCGGAGCCGATCTTCCAGCTTCTGGCCCCTGGCCTGGCCGAGGATTTCCCGGCCTTGCGCGTGGACGGCCCACAGATGTCCCGGCTTCCGATGCCGCGCACCGCCCTGCTGGGGCGGGAGCGCGAACTGCGCGAGGTCGCTGCGCTGCTCGCCGCGCCGGAGCCGCCGCTCCTGACGCTCACGGGCACGGGCGGCGCCGGCAAGACGCGGCTTGGCATCGCCGCCGCGGCGCTGGCGTCGGGCGGCTTCCGCGACGGAGTCTGCTTCGTACCGCTTGCGCCGGTCACCGATCCCGCGCTGCTGACCTCCACGCTCGTGCGGCATCTCGGATTGCAGGAAGCCGGGCCCACGCCGCTCGAGGACCTGCTGCTCGGCCATCTCCGGGATCGCGAACTCCTGCTCGTGCTCGACAATTTCGAGCACCTGCTGGAGGCCGCGCCGCTCGTCGGCGCCTTGCTGGCCGGCTGCCCAAGCGTGAAGGTCCTCGCCACCAGCCGGGCGACGCTGCACCTGCACGGCGAGCATGACTATCCTGTGCCGGCGCTCGCCGTGCCGGGCGAGGGGACCCCGATCTCCGCCGAGACGGCAGGCGGCTACGCAGCCGTCGCGCTGTTCGTGGAGCGCGCGGCCGCCGTCTCCCGCTTCGCGCTCGACGCAAGCAACGCGCCGTCCGTCGCGGCACTCTGCGCGCGGCTCGACGGCTTGCCGCTGGCGATCGAACTCGCGGCGGCACGCACCAGCACGATGACGCCGGCCGAGATGCTGCAACGCCTCGGCACCGCCGAGCAGCATCGCACCCTTGATCTCCTGATGGACGGCCCCCGCGATGCGCCGCCACGGCACCGCACGCTGCGGAGCGCGATCGGCTGGAGCTTCGGACTGCTGGACCCGACGCTCCAGGCCACGTTCAGACGCCTCTCCGTCTGCGTCGGCGGCTTCACGCTGAAGGCGGCCGCGGCCGTCGCGGGCCTGGCCACTGCCGATGGAAGCGCCATGGCGGAGCCATCGCCGGCGATGCTGCACTCGCTCGCGGGGCTCGCGGGGAACAGCCTGCTGCAACGCATCGAACGCCCGGGAGGCGAAGCGCGCTTTGCGATGCTGGAGACCATACGGGAGTTCGGGCTCGACCAGCTCGATGCTGCCGGAGAGGATCGGCCGGCACGCATGGCGCATGCCTTGCATTTCGCCGCACTCGCCGAAGCCGGGGCGCAGCAGGTCGGCGGACCGAAGCAGGCGGAGTGGCTGTGCCGGCTCGACGAGGAGCAGCCGAACTTCCGCGCGGCTCTGGGATGGGCCTTGTCCGACGATTGCCCCGATCCGCTGCTCGCCGCCAGGCTTGCCACCGCGCTTTGGGTGTTCTGGTTCCGCCGGGCGCATCTGCGCGAGGGAAGCCGATGGATCGAGGTCGTCCGCCATGCTGGACGTGCTTCGATGTCGCCGCGCGTCCATGCCACGCTGCTAACGGCGGAGGGCTCCTTCGCACGCATGATCGGCGATTTCGCGCGCGCCGAATCGCGCCTCGACGAGGCTGTCCCGCTCTGGCAGGCGATGGAGGATGAGGAGGGCCTTGCCTGGGCCCTGAGCCATCTGGGCCTCGTCCGGCAGTGGCTCGGCCACGTGGATGAAGGCGTTGCGATCCTGGAGCGCAGCCTCGCGCTGCGCAGGGCCGGCGGCGATCAGCGCGGCGTCGCGCGCTCGCTGTTCCACCTCGCGATCGCCGAGGATTTCAGAGGCGATTTCGAGCGCGCGGCGCGGCTCTACGAGGAGACGCTGCAGGTGCAGGGGGCGATCGGCGACACCTGGGGCAGCGGTCGGGTGCTCGGCTATCTCGCCAAGGCGCTGCTGCGCACGGGTGATCACCGGCGCGCCGAGCAGGCTGCGCAACAGGCTCTCGATCGCAGCACAAGCGTCGCCGACCGGTGGGGCGTCGGCCTTGCGGAGTCGGCACTCGGCGGGGCAGCCTGGGCACGTGGCGAGCATGCGCGGGCCGCCGCACTGCTGAAGCGGAGCCTGTCCACCTTCCGCGATGTCGGCGCCCGCGACCGCGTGGCGGAAGAACTGCAGGACCTGGCGCTGCTGGCGGCGCGACACGGTGCGCCGGAGCAGTCGGTGCGCCTCTCGGCCGCCGTCGCCGCCTTGCAGCGCACCGGCCGCCATGCGCTGTGGCCAGCGCTGCGCGCCCAACGCGATGCGGCGCTCGCATCGCTGCGCGGAACGCTGGGGGAGGCTGCGTTCGAGGCGGCATGGGCGCGCGGCGAGCGCACGGAGCTCGACCTTGCCGTGAGCGATGCACTGACCGTCCCCGAGCGGCCGGTGCGGGCCGCGCGGCGACCCGCAGCGCGTGCGAGGGTGTCGGCCGGACTGCACGGCTGACCGCGCCGCGCAGCGCGTCCTCCTATACCGAACGCTGCATCGGTCGGTCCCCCGCCTCTAGAACAGCGGGACCTTCGCAGCACGCGCGGCGACCGCGCGGCGCCCGATGAACTGTGAGCCTGGTCACAGCGGCGAGCACGGCGACGGACCTAGCTTCTTGGCACGGCCGGGGCATCGGGCCCCGAGCCGAGCAGAAGGACCAGAAGGTCATGCGCACGCTGATGAACACGATCGCTTCCGCCGCCCTGATGGGGCCGTTCTTCCTGCAGCCGGCCGCAGCCGGCGACGCGAATGGGTACCCGCGCGTCGTGGGCAGTGGCGAGAACATGTCGGTCGAGTACGGACCGGCGCCGCCCCTGAACATCGTCGGCGGCGGCCATGTGACGGCGACCGGCTCGGGCGACAGCGTCGAGCTGCGCTACGCCGACAGCGCGAATGTGCAGCAGCCGCCTGCCGGGATGGTGCCCACCGTGCGCGGCAACGGTGAGAACCAGGAGGTGGTCTGGGTGCCCGCCGGCGATGTCGGCCTGAACTGGGCCGTGGCGAAGAACCCGGCGACGGCCCGCTGATGCCTTGCCTCCCGAGGTGCCTGGCTGCCCCAGCGCTCGGGCACGCTAGGCACCTCGCCCGATCGATCCGCGTTTCGCCGCCCCCTCGCCCCTTGCGTCGGCCTCGGCCATGCTGCCGCGACCTTACCGCACGGAGGCGCGCATGGCCCCGCTCGCCGAACCCTTCTCGCTGCGTGTCGCGGACGCGGAACTGGCCGATCTGCGCGACCGGATCGCCCGCGCGCGCCTGCCGGACCAGGCGCCGGAGCCGCCCTGGACCTACGGCACCGATGTGGACTACCTGCGCGACCTCCTCGGCCATTGGCGGGATGGTTTCGATTGGCGCGCGCAGGAAGCGGCGCTGAATGCCTTCCCGCAATTCCGCGCTCCGCTGCACGACATCGACCTGCACTTCCTGCATGTGACGGGCGAGGGCCCGTCGCCCATGCCGCTGCTGCTGTCGCATGGCTGGCCGGGCTCCGTCTTCGAGTTCCTCGATCTCATCCCGCGCCTGACGCAGCCCTCACGGTTTGGCGGCGAGGCGGCAGACGCCTTCACCGTCGTCGCGCCTTCGCTGCCGGGCTACGGTCTTTCCTTCCGGCCGGGCCAGCCGCGCTTCGGCATCGAGGCGATCGCCGACTGCCTTGCGGATCTCATGACGGAGGTGCTGGGCTATCGCCGCTTCGCCGCGCAGGGCGGCGACTGGGGCGGCTTCGTCGCCTCGCGCCTCGGTGCCGCGCATGCGGAGAAGATGATCGGGATCCATCTCAACCTGCTCGCGGTGCGGCGCGATCCGACGATGGTCGCGAGCCCGACGGAGGAGGAGCGCCGCTACCTCGGTGAGCTGACGGAGTTCCTCAGGGAGGAAACCGGCTACCAGTGGATCCAGGGCACGCGGCCGCAGACCCTCGCCTTCGGGCTGAATGACAGCCCCGCGGGCCTCGCCGCCTGGATCGTCGAGAAATTCCGCGCCTGGACCGACAATGACGGCACGCCGGACAGCGCGTTGGACCGCGACCGGATGCTGGCGAACATCTCGCTCTACTGGTTCACCGGCTGCATCGGCGCCTCCTTCCATCCCTACCATGCGCGCATGCACGGACCCTGGCCGATCCCGGCCACGGTGTACGTGCCGATGGGCTACTGCCAGTTCCCGAAGGAGATCCTGCGCCCGCCACGCTCGCTCGCCGCCCGCACCTACACCGACATGGCGGACATCCGGTGGTGGTGGACAATCGCGGCGGCGCCGGCGGCACTGTAGGGGCGATGCATGTGGTGCGCAGCGCGGCCGATGGCCACACCCTGATGTGGGGGCACATCGGCACGCTTGCGGTGAATCCCTGGATCTATCCGAACAACCCCTATGACGTGGTGCGCGACTTCGCCCCGGTGGCGCTGGTCGCCACGCTGCCATCCGTCCTGGTGGTGCACCCATCCGTGCAAGCGCGCACGGCAGAGGAGTTTGTCGCGCTTGCCAAGGCCAACCCGGGCAGCCTGGAATACGGCAATGCCGGCAATGGCAGCGCCTCGCACATCACCATGGCGGCCTTCGCGGATGCGGCGGGCCTCGATCTTGTCGCCGTGCCCTATCGCGGCAACGGACCGATGCTGGCCGACCTTCTCTCCGGTCGTGTGAAGTGCAGCTTCGCCGGCGCGCCGGTGGTGCTGCCGGCAGCGCGCGACAACCGGCTGGTTGCCATCGGCGTGAGTTCCAAGGATCCCTCGCCGCTCGTTCCCGGCGTTCCGCCTGTTGGAGCGCGCGCGGTGCCGGGTTTCGAACTGGTGCAGTGGCACGGGCTCGTCGCGCCGGCCGGCACCCCGCCGGAGGTGATCGCGCGGCTGAACGCCACGATCAACGGCTTGCTCGCGGATGAGGAGATGCGCCAGCGCCTGGCAGTGGAGGGCGCGGAGCCGGCACCGCGCTCGCCGGAGGCCTTCCGCCAGCTCATCGCATCCGAACTCGAGCGCATGCGTGTGACCGTGCAGCGTGCCGGCATCCGGGCGACGTGACGCTCACGCTGACGCTGGCCTGTGGGGCCTATGACCGCGTCCGTCCGCTGCTGGACGGGCGGGTCACGGTGGCGCGCCTTCCGTCATGGCTGCATCTACCTCCGCCGCGATGCCGGCATCGAGGCGCCGAGGGACCTGGAAGGGCGGCGAGTCGGCATCCCGGAATACCAGATGACACTCGGCCTCTGGCTGCGCGGGATCCTGGCCGATGACCACGGCGTGGCGGTGAACGGCATCGCCTGGCGGACCGCCGGTACCAACGCGGCCGGCAGGAAGGAGCGGCTGCCGCTTGAACTGCCGCCGAGCATGGATGTGCGCCCGCTGCCGGAGGGGGCGACGCTGAACACCGCGCTGCTCGCTGGCGAGATCGACGCCATCTTCTCGCCTACGCCCCCCGCCGCCTTCGCCGCCGGCGATCCGCGCGTGACGCGGCTGTTCCCTGATCCGCGTGCGGCGGCGGAGGATTATGTCCGGCGCACCGGCCTGTTCCCGATCATGCATGTCATCGGCGTGCGGCGTGACGTTCTGGCTGGTGCTCCAGCCATCGGCCGAGCGCTGTTCGACGCCTTCCTCGCCGCGCAGCGCATGGCGGAGCGGGAGTGGGAGACGACGCTTGCCGCGAGTTCGCCGGCCACGATGTTGCCCTTCCTGGCGGAGGAATGGGCGGCAATGCATGCGTTGCTTGGCGCCGATCCATGGCGGCAGGGCGTTATGGCGAACCGCGGAGAACTGGAGGCGGTCTGCCGCTGGTCCGCCGCGCAGCACCTGGCGCGGCGCCGCCTTGCGGTCGAGGAGCTATTCGACTCGGCGACGCTGGACACCTGAAGGAGACGGCCGCCGCAGTCGCGGGGCTGGGTGCGATCTCTTTCTCAGGAGCTTCGGGGCTTTCCATCCAGGCGAGGCGAGCACCGAGGCAAACGCGCGGCGTTTTCGTCCTATTCTGACAGACTGGCGCCGGAGAGAGCTGTTGCCGGGCTTCGTTCTGCCGACGTATCCGCCAGACCGTCGGAAAACCTGCGCCTCACGGCGCCGGCGCGCAGTCGGGAGAGAGTTTGTCTCGCAGAGAAGTGGCGTAGGTAAGGGAACCCACGCCAACCATTCTCTGCCGCTCGGCCCAGCGGGGGACGCCGCGAAGCCCGACCCGATGCGCTCCTACGCCACGATTTCGAAGTCCGTCGCTGCGAGCGTCGGCTTGTTGGACAGCGTGGCGATGGTGACCGCCACGATCCCGCCGGTGCCGTCCGCGTCCCAGGCCAGGACGCCCGTGGCCTTGGTGTAGACGAACTGCCCAAGCGCCCCGTTCGGCGCGTCGTTCGCGAAGTTCGCTGGATTCAGCGCGCCCACGCCGAGTGCGCCGAAGGCAGCGTTGGCGAAGGCCAACTTCTCGCTTCCTGCCACGAAATCCGTCACCGTGTCGCCGCCTTCGGCGGGCGTCAGCCACAGGAACCGGTCGGCACCGCCGCCCCCGGTCAGCGTGTCCGCACCCACGCCGCCCTCGATGGTATCCGCGCCGCCGCCGCCCGAGATGCGGTCGGCCTCGCCCAGCCCGCGCAGGAGGTTCGCGCCGCTGTTGCCGTTCAGCACATTCGCCAGCGCATTACCCGTAGCCGTGATGTCGGTGCTGCCGAGCAGCGACAGATTCTCGACTGCATTGGGCAGCGCGTAGCTGATGTTGCTGAGCACCGTGTCGATGCCCGCATTCGCGAGCTCGATCACCACATCGGCATCCACCAGCACATAGGTGTCGTCGCCGTTGCCTCCGTCCAGGCGGTCCACGCCGTCGCCGCCGACCAGGCTGTCTGCACCCTCGCCGCCCTGCAGCGTGTCGTTGCCGGCGCCGCCGTTCAGCGTGTCGTTGCCGTCGTAGCCCAGCAGGCGGTTGTTCCCGACATTGCCGAGGATGAAGTTGTTCTCGGCATTGCCGTCGCCGCGCACATTCGCCGTGCCGTTGAAACGCAGCACCTCGATGTGGTCGGGCAGGGCGAAGGTTGCGTTGGCGACGACGGTGTCGTTGCCGCCGCCGGCCTGCTCGATCAGCACGTCGGTGGCGTCGATCAGGTAGAGATCGTTGCCGCTGCCGCCGATCAAGGTGTCGGCGCGACCGCCGCCGTTGAGCACATTGGCCGCCCCGTTGCCGGTGAGGACGTTGGCGAGGTTGTTGCCGGTGCCGTCGATCGCGGCATCGCCGGTCAGCACCAGATCCTCGAGATGCGCGCCGAGCGTCCAAGTGATCGAGGAGAAGACCCTATCGATGCCCGAATCCCGCGCCTCCGCCAGCCTGTCGGCCGCATCGTCCACGATGTAGCTGTCGTTTCCGGCGCCGCCCAGCATGCTGTCAGCGCCGGTGCCGCCGAGGAGCGAATCCGCGCCTGCGCCGCCCGAGAGCGTGTCGTTCTCGCCGCCGCCATCGAGCGTGTTGTTGCCGCTTCCGCCGAGCAACCGGTCGGCGCCGGCAAGGCCCGCCACCAGGTCGTTGCCGCCAAGCGCGTCGATCGTGTCGCCGGCCGCCGTGCCCTCCAGCGTGTCGTCGCCCTCCGTCGGACCGCCCGTGGCGATGACCGTGTCGGCGAATTGCAGCAACTCGATGCCGCTCAGCGTGTCCGCGCCGTCCGGCGCGCCCGGGCGCAGGTCCTGCACCTGCCACAGGCCGCTCGCGAGAGGCGTGACCTGGTACTGCGCGCGGGCGCCGGAGAAGACGGCGGTGTCAACGCCCTCGCCCCCATCGACGCTGTCATTCCCGGCACCGCCATTGAGCAGGTCGTCGCCGGCAGCGCCCATCAGGCTGTCATTGCCCGCGCCGCCGAGCAGGGTGTCGAGACCCGCGCGCCCATCGAGCAGGTCCGCCCCGCCTGCCCCTTCCAGCCTATTGTTCTCCGTCGAGCCCAGGATCGTGTCGGCGGGGCTGCCGCCGATGGCGTTCTCGAAGCCGATGACGAGATCGGTGAACCCGGCGGGGTCGATGGCGGTGCCGGCCTGCAGATCGATCTGCACGCCCTGCGCCACGGCCGTCTGGGCGCCCCGCCCGATGGTGATGAGCACGCCGTAGTCGTAGATCAGCGTGTCGATGCCGGCGCCGCCATCGACCGTGTCGGCGCCCGCGGCGGGGCCGAACCAGTCATCGCCGCTGCTGCCGACGAGGCTGTCAGCGCCATAGAATCCCCTGATGCCTTCGATACTGATCAGACGGTCCACGGAGCCCCAGCTGTCGGTCGCGATGCCCGTCGCCAGACTGACCGTGACGCCGGTGCGGCCCGTGGCCAAGTCCTCGGCGAGTTCCACCGTGTCGAAGCCGCCGCGGCCATCGATGGTGTCGGCGCCCTCGCCGGTCTCGAACCAGTTGTCCAACGCCGTGCCGAAGACGCTGTGACCGAACGCGCCGAAGACCAAGGCGGCGTTGATGTTGACCAGCACATCCGTGCCTTGCCCTGGCGCCGAGACGGTCCCGAGTTCGAGGTCAACCGTCGCCGCGGCGGTCGGGAAGAGCCAGACGCCGACAAAGGCGCCCGCTGCCTGCAGTTCCGCGGCCGTGACTGGCGCCATGATGAGGTCGTCGCCCGTGCCGCCGGACAGGAGGGAAACGCTCCGCTCGCCGTCCACACGCCCGGTCAGCGTGTCGGCGAAGTTCGATCCGGAGGCCGAGTTCATGCTGATGAGGCTGTCAGTGCCACCCTCGCCGTCCGACGCCGTGCCGGTCGTCAGGTTCACCACCACGCCGGCTGACGCGTTGAAATACTCTGCGACATCGCCCCCCGGCCCGCCGTTCAGCGTGTCGTTGCCGCCGCGGCCGTTGAAGCGGTTGCTCTTGGAGTCGCCGAGGAAGCTGTCCGAGAAGAAGGTGCCCGTCGCCCGCTCGATGGAGGCGAGTTGCAGGGTCGAGCCATAGGCGCCGGTCGCCGTGCCCGTCTCGAGGTTGACGGTCACGGCGCCAGTCGGCCCGGAGCCCGCCCACCACCAGCCATCAAACGCGACGCGGTCGAAGCCGATCCCGCCGTCGATGGAATCGGCGCCGGCCATCGGCAGAAAGATGTTGCTGAGGTCGTTGCCGATGAGCGTGTCGTTGCGGATGCTGCCGACGATGTTCTCGAAGCCGGCCAGCGAATCGGTGCCGCCGGCCCCGTCCGAGGCAATGCCGGCGGCAAGGTTCACAGTCACGCCGCTGGAGCCGACGCCGGTGAACACGCCATAGTTCACCCAGTCGCTCGTACCCCCGCGGCCATCCAGGCTGTCGTTGCCGGGCCCGCCGACCAGATGCTCATTCCGGTCGGAGCCGAGCAGCGTGTCGCCGGAGCTGGTGCCGTGCACGTGGATGATGTTGGACAGCCGGTCCACGGCGCCCAAATGCTGCGCCGTGCCGGCCGCGAGGTCCACCAGGACCGGGCCGGCGTCGGTCCGGTAGCTGGCGACCACCGAGTTGCTCAAGCTTGAAGGCCCGGTGATGGTGTCTGCCCCGCCCCGGCCTTCCACGATAGTCAGGAAGCCGGGCATCCGGTCGTTGATGGTCAGGACGTCGTCGAAAGCGCTGCCGTGGATCTCCTCGACGCTGGCGACCGTGTCCTGGCCTTCAGCGCCGGCGACGGTGCTGGAATAGGAGGTCCCGTTGTAGCCGAGCGTGACGGAGACGCTGCCGGGCGCGTACAACCAGCTTGCGACATCGAAGCCGCCGCCGCCCAACAGCGAGTCGTTGCCGTTGCCGCCCATCAAAAAGTCGGCGCCATCGCCGCCGTTGAGGGTGTCGTTACCGACATCGCCCGCGAGCAGGTCGTTGCCCGCGCTGCCGATCAGGCCATCCGCCCCGTCGCCGCCGCGCAGCGTGTCGTCGCCGGCCTGACCATCCAGGATGTCGTTGCCGGCGCCGCCGACGATGCTGTCGTTGGTATCGGTCGCATTGCCGGTGAGGCTGCGAAGCGTAACCGTGCCGTCGGCGAAGGCGAGCAGTTCGATGCTGCCGAGCGTGTCGGCCCCGTCAGGCGATTCTGGGCGGTTGTCCCGGAGCGTGAGGGCGCCTGAAGAGGTGACGCCAAAAACGTATTCGCTGAGATTGCCACCGAAGACGGCTGTGTCTGTACCGGAGTCGCCACTGAGAAAGTCGTTGCCGCTGCCGCCGGTTAGCCGGTCGTCGCCGAAGAACCCGTTGATCGTATCGTTGCCGTCGAGACCACTTATCGTGTCGCCCGACGAAGTTCCGACAATGCTATCGGCTGCGCTGGTGGCGGCGAGCCACAGCGACTGGTCAGTGAAGTGCAGCGCCTCGACGCCCGCGACGGTGTCCGAGCCATCTGGCCCAAGAACTGAGAAGGCGCCGCCGCCAATAGCGGCAACAGTGTAGTTCGAGCGATTGCCTGAGAAGGATGCGACGTCAATGCCCGACTCGCCGTCAAGGGAGTCGTTGCCCGACCCGCCGCCCAGGGTGTCCGAGCCTTCGCCACCGAGCAAAGTGTCCGCGCCAAGCCAACCGAACAGGCTTTCGTTGCCAGCCCCTCCTTGCACGGTGTCTGCCTGGGGCCCGGTCGACAATGCCTCAATACCGATCAGTGTATCGACGGAACCAAAGCTCGACGTGACAGTTCCTGTGACGAGATTTGCGAAGAGGGAGAACCCGCTTCCATCATAGATAACAGTGTCTGCCCCGCCTCCGCCAATGATGCTGTCCGCGCTTGGCCCCGAGCTTATTTCAAATCGATCTTTACCGTCGCCGCCGTCTGCGGTGAGGTTGAGATAATTTCCCCCTCTTAAGGTGTCGTCGCCTTCACCGCCGACCAGCGTCGACGCGCCGGTGTTTGGAAAGAAGCCGAGCGCGGACATCCTGTCGTTGCCCGCCCCGCCATCAGCGAAAACGCCCGAGGAGGCAGTAAAATTATCGTCGCCCTCATCGCCTAGAAGTGTATCATTTGACGATCCAAATATAGTGTCATTGCCGAGTCCGCCGCGCAAGCTGTCCGCGCCAGGGCTCCCGTCGATATCGTCATTTCCATCGCCGCCGTCGATGGTGTCATCCCCGAGGCCTCCCGTCAGCCTGTCATTATTGGAATTTCCAATAAGGCTATCGGCTCCGTCGCCGCCGTCGATTGTGCTGGCGCCGACCGAACTGAAGATGACGTCGTCGCCAGCGCCGCCTCCGAGCGAGTCGGCTCCACCTGCACCGCCAAAGATAGTGTCAGCGCCAGGACCCGCTAGCGGTCCGCCGGCGGTGTTGCGCGCTTCCGTGATGGTGTCGTTGCCCGGCGTGCCGTTAATCGTAGCCATCTATCAGCCCCCGACGTAGCCGGAAGCGGGAAGCATTGCGGCCCCCGCCGGCGCGCCCTCCGGATCACTCGCGACCGGCCAGACGACCATCCGTTAAGGGATCATTCACAAATCGGTTACGGTTGGCAATCAACCAGGCCGAGTATTTGGGTGGTGCGGTTGCCCTCTGGGTTAATTCGACCGCCTGCCCTCGGCTTCATGCCGCATCGCCGTTGACCAGCTCATTATATTTTCTTTCTCGGCGCGTAGTCGATACGAAGGTCCCAAGACGGCGTGCTTTGACGGGCTATGCAAGGACGAAGTCCGTCGCTGCGAGCGTCGGCTTGTTCGACAACGTGGCGATGGTCACCGCCGCGATGCCGCCCGTGCCGTCCGCGTCCCACTCCAGCACGCCCGTGGCCTTGGTGTAGATGAACTGCGCTGCGGCATCGGCCGCGGCGTTCTGCGATAGCGTGACCACCGCCAGCCCGCCGAACCCGCCGGCCAGGAAGGCCAGCTTGTCGTCGCCGGGTCGGAAATCCTCCACCGCGTCGCCACCCTCGGTCGGCGACATCCACAAGAAGTGGTCGAAGCCGCCACTGCCGGTCAGCGTATCAGCGCCGAGCCCGCCCTCCAGCGTATCGCCGGCCTGGCCGCCAGACAGCCGATCATCCCCGCCAAGGCCGCGCAGGACATTCGCGCCGCCATTACCGGTCAGCACGTTGTCCAGTGCATTGCCCGTCCCTGCGATGTCGCCGCTGCCGAGCAGCGTCAGGTTCTCGACTGCGCCGGGCAGCGTGTAGCTGATGTTGCTCAGCACCGTGTCGATTCCGGCATTGGCCAGCTCGATCACCACATCCGCATCCGCGAGCACATAGGTGTCGTCGCCGTTGCCGCCGTCGAGCCGGTCCGCGCCTTCGCCGCCGACCAGGCTGTCCGCACCCTCGCCACCCTGCAGCGTATCGTTGCCGAGCCCCCCATTCAGCGTGTCGTTGCCGTCGTAGCCGACCAGGCGGTTGTTCCCGACATTGCCGAGGATGAAGTTGTCCCCGGCATTGCCGTCGCCGCGGACGTTGGCGATGCCGTTGAAGCGCAGCACCTCGATGTGGTCGGGCAGAGCAAAGGTCGCGTTGGCGACGACCGTGTCGTTGCCGCCGCCCGCCTGCTCGATCAGAACGTCCGTGGCGTCGATCAGGTAGAGGTCGTTGCCGCCGCCGCCGATCAAGGTGTCGGCGCGGCCGCCTCCCAGCAGCGTGTTCGCCGCGACGTTGCCGGTGATGACGTTGGCGAGGTTGTTGCCGGTGCCGTCGATCGCGTCGGTGCCGGTCAGCACCAGGTCCTCCTGGTGCGCGCCGAGCGTCCAGGTGAGCGAGGCATGCACCGTGTCGGCGCCGCCGGTGCGCGTCTCCAGGATCCTGTCCGCTAGGCCATCGATGAAATATGCGTCGTCGCCCGGGCCGCCGAGCATCGTGTCAGCACCCTCGCCGCCGTCGAGCGTGTCGGCGTCGGCGTGGCCGTAGAGTACGTCATTTCCACCGATGGCGTGGAACAGGTCGGGGCCGACGGTCCCGGTCAGCGTTTCGGCGCTGTCCGTGCCACCACCGAGGAAGGTGATCCGCTGGTCGGCGAATTGCTGGACTTCGACGCCGATAAGGGTGTCGGCTCCATCGGGTGCGCCGGATCGCAAGTCCTGAACCACGAGCCCGCCGCCTGGAAGCGCCGTGATGCTGTAGTCAGCGCGATGCCCAGAGAAGACGGCGGTGTCCACACCGCCGCCGCCGTCGACGCTGTCGTTCCCGCCACCGCCATCGAGGCTGTCGGCGCCATCGCCGCCCTCGACGGTGTCGTTCCCGGAGCTGCCAGCGAGTCTGTTCGCGGCGATGTTCCCCTTGACGTGGTTGTCGAGGCCGTTGCCCGTGCCGTTGATTGAAGCGCTGCCGAGCAGGGCGAGCGCCTCAAGATGGTTGCTGAGGGTCCAGGAGACGTGCGCCAGAACGGTGTCGAAGCCGGCGCCGACGTTCTCGACAATGACGTCGCCGGGGCTGTCCACGACGTAGACATCGTTGCCGGCGCCGCCATCCAGCCTGTCATCTTCCGCGCCGCCATCGAGACTGTCGTTGCCGACGCCGCCGGTCAGCGTGTCGTTGCCGTCCAGCCCGATCAGCGTGTTGCCGGCGTTGCCGCCGCGGATCTCGTCGTCGCCTGCCGTGCCGGTGATCGCGAACCGCTCGAAGTCGTTGATGGCGAACTGCACCGCGGTCGTGCTGCCGCTGAGGTAGACCAACTCGTTGTTGCTGTGGGCCAGCGCCTGGAACAGCACCTGCGTCGCCGTCCGCCCGTCCGCCAGCGTCCCCGAATAGTCCAGCACGATCAGGTCGGTGCCACCGTGGCCGAGGATCGTCGCCAGCTGCATCCCGGCCATGACCGTGTCGTCGCCCTGGCCCATCGTGCCGGTGATGA
Source organism: Falsiroseomonas bella (assembly GCF_003173615.1). Classification (GTDB taxonomy): domain Bacteria; phylum Pseudomonadota; class Alphaproteobacteria; order Acetobacterales; family Acetobacteraceae; genus Falsiroseomonas; species Falsiroseomonas bella. The sequence goes on from NZ_QGNA01000006.1 coordinate 59,599, forward strand.
ACTCAACGCCGGTCCAGGAAGTGCCCGCCCCGGCGCCCTGGCCGGTCAGCAGGTCGATGGTCATCGCCGCGGTCACGTCGCTCAGGTTGACGTTGGCGGTGTCCTGGCCGGTGCCGCCCACCAGCACGTCGCCAACGCCGACGTTGCCGAAGAAATCGTTCCCCGCCCCGCCATCGAGGCTGTCGTTGCCGGCGCCGCCGGTCAGCGTGTCGTTGCCGCCCAGGCCGATCAGCGTGTTGCCGCTGTCGCGGCCACGGATCTCATCGTCGCCTGCCGTGCCGGTGATCGCGAACCGCTCGAAGTCGTTGATGCTGAACTTCACTGCGGTCGTGCTGCCGCTGAGGAAGACATCCTCTTCGCCGGTTGTGCCAGACATACTGTCTAGCTTGACCCGCGTCGCTGTGCGCCCGTCCGCCAGCGTGCCGGAGTAGTCCAGCACGATCAGGTCAACGCCGGTGTGGCCATTAATCGTCGCCAACTGCATCCCGGCCGTGACCGTGTCGTCGCCCTGGCCGAGCGTGCCGGTGATGAACTCAACGCCGGTCCACCAGCCATCCGCCGCCTCCCCTGTGCGGAGGTCTATCGTGATGGCTTGTGTCTGACTGCTCAGGTCGAAATGGACGGTGTCTTCACCGGAACCGCCGTCCACGATCTCCGCGAAGCCCACGCCCTGGAAGACGTCGTTGCCGTTCCCCCCGATCAGGACGTCGCTCCCCCCGCCACCATCCAGCGTGTCGTTCCCAGAGCCGCCGACAAGGCCGTCAACACCGCTCCCGCCAGTGAGCGCGTCGTTGCCGCTTCCCGCGATGACGAAGAAGGTCTCGACATTGGTGAAGTGCAGGCTGTTGCCGCTGCTGGCGAAGCTGCGCGTGGTGCTGGTCGAGGAACTGGTGATCCCGCCCGACCAACTGCGCAGATCGAGGATGGCGAGATCTGTCCCGGCCAGGCCATCGTAGCTCCGCGCCCCGACTACCGGCTCAATCCAGACCTCATCGTTGCCCGTGGCGAAGGAGCCGCTGCCGCCGGAGGCGTCATCGTCGAGGATCGTGAAGGAGGACGAGGCGAGATACTTACTGGCTGGCTGATCGGGCCACGACTGGATGATCAGTCCGAAGGTCTCGGGCGCTTCGCGGCTGGAATCGTCGTTGATGACGATGGTGACCGTCTCGTCGTCGTCGCCGGCTGTGAAGGTGACGGGGATGTTGAGCCAGCCGACGTAGTCGTCGTCGTTCAGCGAGCCGCGATTGAAGGTGGTGCTGACGTAGACCGTCTCGGCGAGCCGCGCGTCAGGGCGGCGGATCGTGAAGCTGATTGAGCCAGTATCTTCGTTCACCACGCGGGATGCTGGCGAGATGGAGTAGCTGCCGGTAGGGCTCAGCACCGAGCGCGGTACAGGTGGACTGGCTCCGCCTGTTGGGTCAACAATAACCTTGATCCCAGCGTCCCCGAATGGCACGCCTTCAAGGATTGCGACCGTGCGTAGAAGCGAATCATTTCCGGTGCCGTCGGCATCCACAAGAAGACGAACCTTCTTGTCCAATGATGAATACTCGACCGCCCAAAGCGCAGTCTCGGACTGGCCGCCGAGGAAGGCTGCTCCTACAATTGGAGAGATATCGATGACATCGCCTTCCGACGAGTCGTACCTCCCGAGATTGCCCTGATTGTAGTCGCCGACCACATCGACGAAGTCGATTGGCCCCTTAAAGACGAAACGGTCTGCGTCAGGGCCGCCATAATAGGTGTTGGCTCCATCAAGGCCGTAGAGAATGTCGTCGCCATCCTCGCCGAGCAACTGATCACCGCCGCCGCCAGACCCGACGCCGCCGCCGTCTAGGGTATCGTTTTCCTCGCCGCCGTAGAGCACGTCGCGCCCTTGGCCGCCAAAAAGGGAGTCGGCGTTCTCCTGACCTCGCAAGTCGTCGTCGTTGTCGCCCCCGTGCACCGTGTCATTCCCGGTGCCGCCAAGAACAGTATCGTTGCCCCCGCCACCGGAAAGAAGATCGTTGCCGGCGAGGCCAGATAGGTGATCGTTTCCAGTAAGGCCGAGGATATAGTCGCCCTGTGCCGAGCCCTCCAATGCGCCTGGGCCACTGTCGTTGTCGATGCCAACTGTCCGGGCGCCGTCCCAGTATTGGAAGCGCGCCCGATGCTCGCCGTCGAAGTCTGGCACGCGCGAATAGTCGGCCAGCCCGACGACAATCTCGCGCGTGCCCCGGAGCGCATAGAGCGGGTCGTGCAAGGCAGCTTGCAGGTTGGCCCAATACAACTCGATGTTGTGCTCGGCGCCAAAGCCATGCACAAATTCAAAAGGATTGCTGGGATAGGTGACATCCACGTTGTCGATCCTGGGAACTTCAATCTCCAGATCGAATCCAAAGTAATGGATGTTGTGTTGAAGGACGTTGTTTGGAGAAAGGTTCGTGTCGAAGTAATCCGAGATTGACGTGACCTCGACCGAATGGGAAACGCGATCATTGGTGTGCGCCACGCCGACGTAGCCGTCCGCCGCCCTTGCGATCGCATCAGCAACAAGGGATGAGCCAGCAACCAGTTCGCCGCCGACCTCCAGATCGGGCGGCAACCCTGCCGAGGCGATGGAGACAACCTTGAGGTTGACACCAGAGAATGCCGGTGCGTCCACGATGAAAAACAGATCCGCAACCGTTCCACCCAGGCTATGGCCGGCGACAATGACGTTTGTGATCTGGCGCGATGTATCTGCAACGTAATCGGCTACTGCTGCGATGAACGGTCTTAGACCGAGATAATACTGGACCAGCCCTGGGCCAAAGAATGTTTGGGCCTGCCCTGCGCCATCAATGCCGTCAGTTCCGCGGAACGACAGGATGAGCGTATGCTCTCCATTGATGACTGTACGGGCGGCTATGGCCTCGTTGAAGTTCCCCTCGAACACGCTGGTGGCAGCTGAAAGATACAGTCCGCCGGGCGTAATGCTTCCAAGCCGCTCACCATTGTCATCAAGGAAGCGCGCACTGTTGAGATCCACTTCCGTCAGGACGGTCCACGGCGTGTCGCGCGAGCCTAGATAAGCCGAGTAGAGGTCGTCGTAGTTTCGCTCATCGTCATTATCCTGCAGCGCACCGCGGTACGTCGACGGGAGAACAGAACCGCCATAAACAACCATGGACAAGAAGGTGCCGGCGAGGATCGCATCGGCTTCCGAGAGGCTCCCAGCTTCGCCATCGAGAAGCGCGTTTTGGCTGACGAGCGCCTGCCCTACGGTTGGTATGCCAGCGACGGCTTCTGCGAACGAAACCGGAGATATGCCGTTGGCGCCTGGATGCCCGTTCGCGACCAGCACGCTGTGGCCGGTAGATGCTCCCCAGGAGACCGTCTCCGCGCCTGCCGTGATGTGGATGTGGGGGCCGGTCAGAAGGCCTGTGTTCCCCACGACGCCGAGAAGCTGACCCTGCAACACGCGGGCCTCGCCGCCAGCATCCACGGCGGCTCGGATCCATTCGGGGATGGAGCCCTGTTCAAGGTGGAAGGCAGAGCTGTAGCCGCCCTCATGCCTTACGGTGATGATGTTACCTGCGTTGCCAGCACCCGCCTGGCCGCTTGCTGCACCGTCGAAGTAGTCGACCACCCAGCCATCAGCGATCGCCAGGATTGGCGTGCCGAAGGGTACGGCGAAGTCCCACGAATGGTACAGGACGCCTGTATGGCTTGTGGAGCCGCCGACGCCTTGTGTGACGACAGTCGGCCCGAGCGAAGCACTGAAGGGAAGGTGGGCGGCAATCATGTCAGATCAACTCCGCCGTTCGGGCCGGCCAGCGTGCGTTCTGCATTCCGGGTCGGCGACGCGGTCCGGCAGAGCGGACGGACATGCCTCCAGCCAGGTCGAAATCGCCTGCGCCCACTGCAGCAATGCCCACCCGGCGTGCTCCACCCGAAGGCGATCGAGCCTCTCCACGCTGCGGAAGCGGCGGCTTCCGGGCACGGCCAGGCGACGACCCGTTAAGGGATTGTTCACAAGTCGGTTACATTTGGCAATCAACCATGCCGGGTATTTTCGAAGCGCGACCTCGCGTTAGTCTATTCAGACAGACTGTCATCTTCGTGCTGCACCGACCTGGTTCAGATCAGTTTATTTTCTTTCTCGACTACGTGCTGGCGAGCGGAGCGACCATCATTCGGCAATCTACGCGCTCCACTCAAGCCGCAGGAACGTCCGGCTCGGATCGTTGCTGTAGGACACCAGCCCAAAGGTCCCGCTCGGCCCGCACAGCACGCGGAACTGATGGCCGGGCGAGACGGTGATGGTCGCTTCCGGCACGTCGATTGTCTGATCCGGCGTGCCGCCTGGGTGCGAGGCCAGCCCCTCCGAGATCGTGTCCCAACTCGAGCCGCCGTTCGTGCTGCGCTGGATGCGCGCGAAGACTGTGCCTGCCGCAGAGCCGCCCTGTCCGTCATGCCGCACGCGCGCCCAGACGCGCGCCGAGCCGACGCCGGCCGGCGCGGTGACGATGCTGCTGGTCGGGCTGAACGCGTTCAGCGTGTCGACGGCTTCGGCGTTCCAGACCACGCGCGAGGAGGACAGCGCCTGCGAGGAGGTATAGCTGCCGTAGAGCCAGAGCTCGCCCAGCTGGAACTGCTGCATGGCCGCGACCGCGCCGGGGCTGATCATCACGCGAGCTCCAAATTGCCGAACAGCACCCAGGTGTTCGCTGTGAGCTTCGTGGCCTGGACCACGGCGTGCTGGACGGCGGTGCTGGCGAGATGCGTCGGTGCGACGTTGACGGTCGCACCCGACCCGGCCGCGAAGATGAGCGCGCCGGTCGAAGCCTGCGAGAAGGTCAGCGACGTGCCGAGCGGGAACGCGGCGGTGGCGTCGGACGGCAGCGTGATGGTGCAGGCATTGGTGCAGCGGAACCAGTGGCCGGCCTGCGCCAGCACCGGCGCGAGGGTGCTGTCGGTGTGCGTCACGATGGGCGTTGCCGGGATCCCGAAGCCGAGCCCGGTGGCGCCTGCGTTCACCACCACCGCGCGGCCAGCCTGGCCAGCGTAGGTGCCGGGCGTGTCGGTGAGATCGAGAAAGGTCTCGGCGCCGCCGCCGGCGAACTCGAAGAACTCGAGCCCGTCCTCATCACCGTTGACGCGCAGCAGGCGCAGGGCCTGGCCGGCGAAGGTGTCCGGCGTGTCGGTGAGCGTCAGGAAGTTTTCGGCGCCGGCCGCGCCGTCCGCGCCCTGCAGGATCGCCGCCAGGCCATCCGCGGTGCCATCGGTGCGGACCAGCGCGGCGCCGCCGGCGGGGACGACGACCGTCGCCGTGCCGCGCTGGACGGTGACGTCTTCGGTCGATGTCGCGCCGTCCACGCTGATCAGCGCGTAGCGCTCAACCGGCGGGAGCGTGACGGCGCGGCCGGGCACCGTGGCGTTGATGACGCGCACGCCGAGCGCCTCCCGATACTGCGCCGCCGTCAGCGTCACGTTGCCAGCCGCGACATCGGCGACGAAGGTGGCTGTGATGGCGCGATCGAGCGCGGTGAAGGCGGCGTTGGCGGTGACCTCCTTCTGCGATTGGCTCGCGACGATGAGCGGGATGGCAAGGTTCGGTGTGGTCATAGGGTGGCCCTTGCTGCGATGCCGCGGCCGACGATGGCGCTGAGCTGATGGACGCGGACGGTGATGCTGGCCTGCGGCGCGCCGAAATCGGCGGTCTGTTCGGCAGCGGTGTAGGTGGCGGTGCTGGCAGAGAGACCAGCGATGGTGCGCACGACGGTGCTGCCGTCGAGGATCTCGACTTCGTAGGCTTCGGCCGCCTCGCTGAGCGGCACGTCGCCCGTGCCGTCGGCCCAGCCGCCGCCGACCCGCGCGCGGCGGACCCAGGTGATGGTGAGGTTGCCGTCCTCGTCGCGGCTGCCGGCGAGATGCGCCGGCGCGTAGGGCCGCTCTGCCCGGCCGCGGACGGCCTTCGTCACGGTCGCTGCCGCGGTCTCGACCGTCTCGTAGATCGACGGCGCGCGGTGGTGGCGCGTCGCGGCTATCTCCGAGCTCGCAGCCTGGAAGCGCAGCGCCTCGTCCAGCAGCACGAAGGCGTCGCCGATGCCGCGGGCGGCGACCTGGTCCTCGGTGCCGCGCCGGCCGCGCAGCAGCGCGGTGAGCCGGTAGCGCCCGCCACCGAGATCGGCGGCGTCACGGAACTGGACCACCTCCGCGCTGGCATTCGGGCCGATCAGCGCGGCGGTGTTCTCGCCGTTCAGCACCTCCAGCGCCGTGGCGCTGTCCAGCGCGCCGCTTTCCAGCTGCACCTCCAGCGCGCCGCTATCATCCCAGGTCCAGGGGCTGCGCGGCGCCGGCGGCATGGCGGTGACGACGCCCCAAGTCGCCGAGCGCGTGACGGCGCCGATCTCCTCCCAGGCCAGCAGGTCGGCGCTGCGGAACAGGGTGGCGCCGCGAAAGGCCTGGCCCCGGTAGCCACCGATCAGCGCGTATTCCCGCAGACCTGCGCCGCCGAGATCGTCGGCGTCCAGGAGCAGCGGCAGGTCCGGCAGCAGCAGGCGCACGGCGTAGGGCAGCGGCAGCGTCGGCGGCACCCAACCGGAGCCGCCGTCGGCCGGGGCGGTGAGCGCGTAGGCCGCGGCGTCCTCCGTCACCGCCTCGATGCGTGTCGTCCAGTTCGCGCCCAGCTGCGTCGAGAGCACACGGCAGCGGAGCGTGGCGCCATCGGCCAGCCCGAGAGTGATCGGGTCGGTCGGCACCAGTCGGGCGTGGCGCGGGCCGACAGCGAAGCTCAGCCGGGTGCGCTCGCGCCAGGTGGCGGTGATCAGCCGACGTGCGATCGCCTTGGCCTCGGCGCCGGTGAGCGGGATGGGCAGGTCGAGCGTGCTGCTGGCCGTCGCTGCGACGGTCGGTGTCGGGCTGACCGGCCGGCGCCAGGACTGCGCGTTTGGTTCGCCCGCCCGATCGACGTCGAGGTAGCGGACCGTCAGCTCACGCGGCAGCTCGGCGTCCTGGGCCCGCTGCTCGCCCAGCGCGAATGCGTCTGCACGCTCCTGCACCAGCTCGGCGTACGGCACGCTGGCCACGACGCTGCCCGCGCGCTTGCGGAACACCAGCACGTCGTCCTGCTCGACGGCGTCGAACTGGAAGGCGCTGGCGAGGGGCGTGATGGCATCGCGGGCCGACATGGGCCGCGCTAGGACGTAGCCGCGCAGGCTGTCGGTCAGGCCCGCCACGTTGATGGCGCCCGGGTCGAGGCTGGCCCGGACGCAGAGCTGCTGGACGACATCGCCGAGCGTCAGGTCGGTGGCGGTGGCGCGGGTGAGAAAGCGCTTGGTCGGCAGGTCCGACGTCCCGGAAAAGCCGATCACCGCGCCCTGCTCGTCGATCCAGAAGCGGTTGGAGAAGTCCGCGCCGTCCTGGTTCCATGTGGCGAGGCCGGTGCCGGTCTGCAGCACCAGGTCGCCGCCGAGGCCCCAGAGGCTGCCGAGCACCCGCTCCATGCGGCCCGGCCCGCCGGCGAAGCGCCCGACTGGCGCGTGGTCCACCAGCTTCCAGACCACCCCGGTGCCCGGCGCATATTTGAAGGTGGAGTAGCGGCTGTAGGGCCCGGCGCTGCTGCCGGCGTTGCTGATGGTGATGACCAGCGTGCTGTCCGAAAAATCCCACCAGGCGTGGTGGATCAGCGGCCGGTCGCCGCCTGCGTCGATCTCGGCGGGGACATCAATCGGCGGGAAGTCGGTGCGGGTGATGACGAGGGCGGGGCTGTAGCGCAGCCGGATCATCTCGATCCGCGGCTCGGTGTTCCAGCCCGTGCCGCGCAGATACCACAGGTCCGCACCAGCGGTGCCGGTGGCGCCGGGCACGAGCTGGACGTCGAGGATGTCGGTCTGGATGATGCCGTGCCGGCCGGGGATGGCCAGCGGCGCGGTGGCGTCACGCCCGCCCCAGACGTAGCTCATCGTCGCGGCGTCGATCGTGACCGCGCCGGCCTGGCCGCCCTGGACGATGACCAGCGGCCGCGTGCTGCCGTCCGGCTGCGGCACGGCGACGCTGGCGATCTGCATCGGCACGAAGAGCGCGATGGTGTCGTCGCCGTCGAAGACCGGGTTCGACCCCTGCAGCGGCCCGAAATAGGCGACACCGCGCATCGTGTCCGGATCGATCTTCCAGAGCGGCACGCGCATGGACTGGCCGCCGGTCATGTACAGAAAACCGTCGACGCCGACGTGGAGGATGCCGGCGGTGGTGCTGCTGGCGTTCGGCGTGCTGCCTTCGGGGAAGAAGTGGCCGAGCACCTGGTCGATGCGGTGCTCGCCGATGGTCTGCATGGTGACGAGGTCGTAGACCCGGATCATCTCGTCGGCGCCGCCGCCCGCGGAGCCGGCGCGCTGGCGGCCCTCGTAGAGCCGGCCGCGGCGGTAATCGATGGCGACGCGGTTGCTCCAGCCCGCGCCCATGAAGAAGTCGCTCGGGCTGCTCTCGAACAGCGGCACCGCCGGCGGCTGCCCCGGCTGTTCGGGAAAGCTTCTGGTCGCGCTGCCGGCCAGCTCCACCGTGACGTTCGGCATGCGGTTGCCGAAGCGGTCCAGCGGCACCCGCTCGAAGACGATGGTGGCGAGGCCGCGATGCGCGGGGGCATTCTCGCCCTCGATGCTGGCGATCAGCGGATCAGGCAGCTGCGCCTCGTCACCGGGATAGAAGCGCCAGGTGAGGCCCGGCACCTGGACGACGCCGGTGGCGGCCTCGGCGTCGAAGACCAGCTTGTCGTCCAGCCAAATCTTGAGCAGCTGGGCGTTGGGCGAGGGCGAGAGCCATTCGCACAGGCCGACTGCCCAGGACAGGTAGTAGGCGTAGGTGGTCTGGGACGGGCCGCGGCCGCCGCCCTTGCCGCGCTGACGCTGGGTGGAGGAGACCTCCTCGATCGCGGTTTTCCAGATGACGTTGCCGGCGATCTTGGCGCGGCCGGTGGCGACCGGGATGGGCACGCCGTAGCTGGAGGTCTGGACGGTGAGGTCGGTGAGGCGCGGGCCCTGGGCGTCCTGGCCGCGTTGCGGAAAGAGCAGCGCACCGGCCACGCCACCGAGCGCCCAGCCGACCTGGGCGCCGAGCAGGGTGCCGACGCCGGGGACGACGGAGCCGAGGGCTGCGCCGAGCGCGGCGCCGCCTCCAGCCACGGCAAGCTGGGCCATGCGCTACTCCGTCAGGCGAAAGGCGCCGATCAGGGCGGCGGCGAGTTCACCCTCCACGGGCTGCTCGACGACGCGGCGGTGCGGCGCGTAGGCGTGGATGCAGGCGGGCACGCCCCAGGCGGGGTGCAGCGAGGCGATGCCGACATGGCCGCCATAGAGGCCCATGCGGAACAGCAGCACGTCGCCAGGCTCCGCGGACGACAGGCGAACCGCATGCTCCAGGATGCCGTCCAGGAGTCGCGTGCCCTGCGGCTCGCGGGCGTACGGCGCCGGGTCGGGCAGCGCGCGGCCGGCGTCGCGCGCCGCCAGCAGCACGAGGCCGATGCAGTCGAGGCCCGTCGTGCTGCGGCCGAGATGCCGCCAGGGCGTGCCCAGATAGGCCCGGGCCGCTTCGTCAAGATTCATGCCGGTGTCGCCACCGTGGCCAGCACGCCCGGCACGAAGGGCTCGCCGCGGAAATTGAGGTAGTTGTCGAACACGGCCTGGCAGGTCGCCTTGCGCTTGTCGCAGCCGGGCTGGAGGTGCAGCACGTCGCCCACAGTCGGCGCGACCGGCGGCGGCGCAAAGAGCGATAGCGTGCGGCTGCCCTGGTCCCAGGCGAGCACCTCGCGCGCGACGCCGGCGTTCGGGCCGGACTGCCAGATGGCGACGCCGCCTTCGAAGTAGGTGCTGGCGAAGCCGCCGATGCCGTCATCGGCGAGGACCAGCGTCGTGCTGTCCACTACCGCCTCCACGCTGGCCTGCTGCGTCCAGCCGGCGCCAAAGGCGAGGTTCAGCTTGCAACGTGCATCGCCGAGGTCGGCGCGGCATTCGGGCTGGTAGACCGCGCCGATCACCGCCTGCAGCGGCTGCGCGAGGCCGCGAAGCTCGGCCGAGAACGACCCGTCGTCGCGCGCGATGACCTCGCCCAGCCGGCCGCGCCGAAGCTTCATCCCACCATCCGCCAGGTTCGCGTAGTTCACCGCGAAGATTCGCACCTCGGCGTGATCCCACAGCCCGGCGCGGAGTTCGGCTGGATCCAGCGCGGCGCTGTCCAGCAGGCCGAGCAGTTCCGTCTCGTCGACGGCGAGGCTGGCACCGGTGGCGATGGCCGCGCGCTGGTAGCCGAGCGCGGCCAGGTACGTCTCTCCGCCATACGCGATGTCGCGGTCGTGGTCGGTGAAGGTGAAGACCGCACCGTCGCGGCGCTGCACGCGCCAGAGCGTGGCCAGCGTGGTGGCCTGTCCGGCGAGGTGCGCGGCGAGACCGGCGGAGATAGCTTTCATTTCCGAGAGCCTGCCCCTGAATGAGAGCGGAATGCCCGCAATCGGTCGGTCTTCCCCGTAGCCGTGCGGCCGGCTCGCTACCGTGGCGTTGGGCGGGAAGCGGTCATTCGCAAGCAAGCCTCGTGACCGCTCGGGCGAGCGGGCAAAGTCGTCAGGCCAGCCGGCGCAGAACCAACAGCCCGACCAGCACGACGGGCGCGAGGTGCCCAAAGGCGAGCGCCCAGCCCATGACGGTGTCCCGCCCCGCGACGTCGAGCGCGAGGCCGACTCCGAGCGGCCCGATGAAGCCGCCGGCGTAGCCACACATGCTGTGCAGTCCCATGGTCGCGCCGCGTCGTGCCTTGTCGGCCGCGGCAACGGTTCCCGCGGTCAGCGCGGCGCTGTCGAGGTAGATCGCCGCATTCCAGGCCAGCACGCAGCAGATGGCGATGGGAGGCCAGAGCCCGAAGGAGAGGCCGGTCGCAACGCTCAGCACCGCGCCCGCGAGCATCGCGCCGGCGACGATCCGCGCGCGCCCGAACCGCTGGGCGAGCTCGTTCCCGCTTACCGAGATGGCGATGCCTAGGAGGCCGGCGGCCGAGAACAGGGCATTGGGACCGGGCAGCCAGTCCGGCGCATCGCTCCGGGTCATGATGAGCGCGAGGAAGGTGACGCCCCATGCGCGCAGCGCGGCCATCTCCCAGGTGTGCACGCTGTAGCCCGCGATCCATGCCAAGGCCGGGCGGTTCCGGAAGACCGGACGGAAATCCAGCAGCTCGGCAACCGGCACCTTCGGACCGGACCTGGCGCCACCTGGCCTGATGACCAGCGCGACGGTGCCAAAGGCGGCCGCCGCTGTGACTGCGCCGAACATGAAGACGAGGGCCGGGCCCGCGATGGCGTCCAGGAGCCCGGCGACCGCGAAGGAGGCGGCTCCGGCGATGCCCACGCCAAGCGCATGCCAGCTCACTGCGCGCGACTGCGCGGCGCCTTCCAGCCGGTCGGCGATCATCTTGAGCCCGGGCATGTAGCAGGCCGCCCATCCGACCCCTGCGACGGCGCGCAGCAGAAGCGCGCCCCAGAAGCCATCGGCGGCGACAGCCATGCCCAGATGCGAGAGCGCCGTCAGACCAGCGCCGGCGAGATAGACCCGCCGCGCCGGCACGCGGTCGGTCAGGGCGACAAGAACGGGGACTGTCGGCACATAGGCGGCGAAGAAGGCACCGACGAGCCAGCCGGCCTCCGTGGCCGACAACGACCAGCGCGCGATGAACGCCGGCAGCAGGGCGGGCAGGAAGAAGGCGCCGACCTGTACGAGGACCTGCGCGGCGACGATGGCCGCGAGAGGGTGGGCGGCGCTCACCTGCGGATCCGAAGCTGCAGGAGCGCGGGACAGGCCGCGACGCACGGCGCCGTCGTGACGTGACGGCGAACTCCGAGGTGCTCGCGCAGCATGTTCCGCATCCGGCTTCCCTCCATCGCCCGCCGACCCGCCGCGCGCTCTCCTCGCCTCGCAGGCAGCTCCGAAATGTTCTCCCGGGCCGCACGGCGACGCAATCGAAGGCGGCGGGAATGCCCGCAAGCCTCGGCCTCCCCTGTCGGCGAGGACCTGTCACTTACCGGCGCATCACGCACGTCGCGCCGCCAGGAGAGCGCCCGCGGCGACGCAGGGCGGACATCCGCACGCCAATGTCCGCTCGGGTTCGATTCCGTTGAAAAAGGGGCGCTCGCGGTCGTCTCCGGCGGCGTCCGTTCGTGGAGGGTGAGCTCAGTCCCGGCTGTCCCGCAGCTGCTGGGTCAGCCGGTGGGCGCTGGCGCCCGCACCGGGATCAGCTTCGCGAGCTTGCGGAGGTTCTGCGCGGCAGCGGCGAGGTGGAACTCATCACGGGCACCATTCGGGCCTCGTAGTCGCAGCCTACTCAGGCCGAGGATGCGCTTGAGGTGGGCGAACAGCATCTCGACCTTCTTCCGCTGCCGCCGCGAGACCGCGTACTCCTCCGTCTTCGCGATGTCCCGCGCCATGTCCCGTGCGCCCTCGTGGATCGAGCGCAGCAGTTTGCGGGCTGGGTGTTTCGGGCAGCAGCGGGGCTTCAGCGCGCAGCCGCCGCAGTCATGCTTGGTGGCGCGATAGCGCATGAGGCCTTCGGCATCGACGCCGAGCCGGGGCTGCGCGAACTGGCGCCGGTAGTGCAGCAGTTCCTTCCAGCCCGGGCAGATGTAGAGGTCGCGCTCGTTGTCGTAGGTGAAGTCGATGCGGCTGAAGGTGCCGTCAGTCCGCTGCGACTTGTCGAAGACCGGGATGTGCGGCTCGATGCCCTGCTCATCGACCAGCCAGCCCAGCATCGCGGCCGAGCCGTAGCCGGTGTCGGCGATCAGGCGCTCGGGCCAGAGGCCGAAGGTCTCGGCGGTGCGGGTCAGCATGGTCTGCGCGGCGCCGACCTCCGCCTGGCGCACCGCCGTGGTGGCCTCGACATCGACGATCACCGCGTGCTCGACGTCGATCAGGTAGTTGTCGCAGTAGGCATAGTAGGCCAACCCACCGGCCGCCGCCGTCCAGCGCGCGGCGGGGTCGGTCGGCGAGACGAACTTCGGCGGCACCTCGGTCGCCGCCCCGAAGGCGGCATCATCCAGCACCGCCAGATACTCGTCCACTGCCCGGCTCGCGCCCTCCGGGTTCAGGTCGGCGGCGCTGGCGGCGCCCTTCTGCCGGCTCGCGTCCGCTCGGATCATGCTGGCGTCCACCACGAAGCCCTCGCCGCCGACGATGCCCTCGGCCATGCAGCAGCGCACCGTCGCCTCGAACAGCCGGCGCAGCAGATCGCTGTCGCGGAAGCGGCCATGCCGGTTCTTGGAGAAAGTGGAGTGGTCCGGCACGCGGCCATCCAGGCCAAGACGGCAGAACCAGCGATAGGCAAGGTTCAGGTGGACCTCTTCGCACAAACGCCGCTCGGAGCGGATGCCGCAGCAGTAGCCGATCAGCAGCATCCGGATCATGAGCTCGGGATCGACCGACGGCCGGCCGATGGCACTGTAGAAGGGCTCAAGCTGCCGACGGATGTCGCTCAGCTCGACGAAGCGGTCGATGGCGCGCAGCAGGTGATCGGCGGGGACGTGCTCCTCGAGGCTGAAGCCGTAGAACAGTGCCTCTTGCCGGACCTGCCGCTCGCCCATCATGGCTGCGCCCTCCTCTACCAGGAGGACTGAATCAGCGTCGGCGCCGTGGCTCAACGGTCCTTTTTCAACAGAATCGTTCGGAGGGAGCCATTCCGGGCTCATTCAGCGAAATCTCTCAGCTCCACGACGGGGATGCTGGACCATTCGCCAACATCATGGGTGCGCAGCGTCAGCGACAGCGCGTCGGTGTCGAACCGCGCCGGCACGTCGAACTCGCAGCTGGCCTCGACCACCTGGTCCTCCGGCGCGCGCAGCGCCGTGCCGAGGGTGATCACGCCGGTCGCGACATTCACCTGGAACTGCGCCGAACCGGGGCCCAGACTGCGCTCTATGCCGGCCACCCAGCAGCGCACCGTGCCGGCCACTGGCCGCGTGATGCGCCGCGCCACCTGCTCACCGCCGCTGCTGTAGACCTTCGTGATCTGGAACGTAGCCTGCGAGCCGTCCGTCATCCCGATCGGCTGCCGCGGCAGCAGGTAGTCGGACCAGTCCTTGAACCGGAAGCCACGCAGCTGGCCGCGGCGGGCGATGTAGAAGGCCAGCAGCGTCTCGACGTCGGCACGCTGCTTGATGCCGGTCGCCACGTTGTAGCGCCGCCGTGCCTCAGCCCAATTCGCCTGGCGCTGCTCGTGGCCGCCGGTCGAGGTGGTGATGACGGTCGCGAAGGTCGGGCCGCCCTCCGCACCGAGCGCGATGCGGTCGGGAAAGCGCACGTCGTCGAATGCCATCAGATGCTCCGCTGGCTCCGGCGCAGCGCGCGGTTGAGCTCGCCCAGGATCGCGCCCTGGCTTGCGCGGAAGGATCCCGCGTCGGGCGTCGTGACGTTGAACACCACGTTGATCGGTGTGGCCGTCGCCTCGACGCCGAGCCGGCCGTTGTGGCCGCGCCGGAGCGGCAGGATCGCCTCCGGCCCCGCCTCACCCATCAGCCCGACGCCGCGGGCAAAGGGGAACAGCGTCGGCCGGTCGACGATGCCGCCCGTCGCGAAGGGGATCAGGCCGCCGGGGCCGAAGGCATTCCCCCGCGCGCTGGCGACCGCCGGGCCGCCAAGCAGGCTGCCGATCCCGGCCAGCGCCGAGTTGAGCAGGCCGGTGGCGGCATTCGCCAGCGGCTCGGTGACCAGCTTGCGGGTGCCGATGTGGAGGAGATCGCGCTCCAGGCCCTTGAGCAGTTCGCCAAAGCCGCGGCCCTCGACCACGGCGTCCTCGAACGCCGACGAAAAGGCGAGGCCGAGTTCGCGGGCGGCGTCCCCCGTCCGCTCGGTGTTTTCGCGCAGCCGGCCCTCCGCCGTCTCCAGTTCCGCGATGGCGGCATTGGCCTCTCGGCCGATCGTCTCCTCCGGCAGCGGCCGGCCGGCGCGCTCGCTGCGCTGGACGAGATCCCCGAGCCGTTCCAGGCGGCGGGCATAGCGTTCATACGCCGTCTCGTTGTCCTGGATGAGCCGCTCGCGCTCACGCAGGACGTCGTTGACCTCGCGCTCGGCGTCGCGGTTGTCCCGCTGCGCGGCGACGACGCGGCGGGTGGTGCCCTCCAGCCGGCGCAGCGCCTCGTCGCGCTCCCCCGTTGCGAGCGCCTCCAGGCGGGTGCGCTCGGCGGCGTCGATGGCACCGGCGGCCTCGGCCTCGCGCAGCCGGCGAACGCGCTCGTCGTATTCGCGGGTGATCCGGAAGCGGTCATCGAGATCGCGCCGGAGGTCGAGCACGTCCTGCGTGGCACGGCGGCGGCGGGCCTCGGTGGCGGCCTGGCCGGCCCGCTCCTGCTCCTCCAGCCGGCGGGTCAGCGCGCCGCGTTCGGCGGTGTCGATCTCCGCCAGGACGGCGAAGTAGTTTTGGCGCAGCTCCTCCAGGCGCTGGCTGCGATCGACGCCGGCCTGGCTCTCGGCGGTGCCGACGAGGCCGGGACGGATGCTGCCGCGGCGGACCGGGGCGCGCAGGCTGGGGCGGCCGTCGCCCTCCGCCTCCAGCCGGCCGATCTCGGCCGAGAGCGTTGCGGCCTGGCGCTGTAGGTCGGCCAGCCGCTCGCCCTCGTCGAGCAGGCCGATGCCGCGGCGTGTGCCGTCCATCCCCCGTGCCGCCGCCGACAGGCCACGCGCCAGCGCGTTCGACAGGCCGACGGCGCGATCGAGCTGGCCGAGGAAGTTCTCGGTCGCCGCTGTCAGCTGCCCGAAGGCACGGCCGAGGGAGAGCGGCGCCTTATCGAGTTCGGCGCCGAGCCGCTCCGTCGCGCGCAGCAGGGCCGGAAAGACCCGCTCGGCGGTGAGCCGGCCCTCCGAACCGAGCCGGCGCAGCTCGCCGATCGAGACGCCGAGTTCCTTGGCCAGCCCCTCGGCCAGCAGCGGCATGGCTTCGAGGATGGAGCGCAGTTCGTCGCCCTGCAGCACGCCGGAGGCCAGCGCCTGGGCGAGCTGCAGCGTGGCCGAGGAGATCTCGGTGGTCGACGCGCCGGAGACGATGGCGACGCGCTGCAGGCCGCCAACGAGGCGCACCACCTGGTCGGAGGTGGCGCCGATCTCGCGCGCGGCGATCGAGAAGCGCTGGAAGGCGTCGACGCTCTCGCCGACCGCGACGCCGGTCTGCAGCGCGTTGCGGTAGAGCGCCTCATAGACCTGCCCCGCGCGCTCGACCGAGCCGGTGGCGGTCTGCAGGCGCGAGAGGCCCTGGGTGAGCGCATCGCCGGCCTGGACCAGGGCGCGTGCAGCAACGGCCACGCCGGCGAGCTGGATGCCGCGGGTGGCGACATCCATCAGCGACAGCGCCCGCGAGGCGGTGTCGGCGCCGTCGCGGATGCGCTCCAGGCTGCGCTGGCCGGTCTCCCCGACCTCGCGCAACCCGGCCTTCACGCGGGCGGCATCGTCCAGCGACAGGCGCACCGAGACGCGCCGGGTGCTATCCGCCATGGGCGACACCTCCTGCGTCTGGGGTGGGGGAGGTCCGCGCTGCGAGGCCTTCGGCAAGGCCAAGGCGCAGCGCGGTCAGCAGTTCAGCGGCAGCCCAGCCCGTGGCGCCAAGCTCGCGTGCCATCGCCAGTGCGCCGGCAAGATCGAGATCAGCGCCGACGCTGCTCGCGGTCACGCAGGCGGTGCCGGCGCACCACACGGCGGCGGCTTCCACGGTGCAGGGCGCGTGGGCGGTGTAGGGACATGCCTCGGCGCAGCTGCGGCCGAGCGCATCGCAGCCGCGGCAGTAGTCAGGCCCGCGCCCGAAGTGCCAGGTGGCGCGGGCCTTCAGCCGTTTCCCTCCGCGGCCACCGCGGCGACAGGTGCGGTGGCGCGGTCCCAGAACGCGGCAGCGATGTCGTCGAGGTCCATCAGCCGCTCGACGGCCTCAGGCGAGAGCGGCAGCGGCTGGCCCGCAGCGTCGCCGACGCCCTCCCAGGCGGTGACGGCATGACGGGCGAGCGCCTTGACCAGGAAGGCGAAGGAGAGGCCGCGCGCCATGTCGGCGTCGAGGTCCGGGTCGGTGAGGCGGATCGCAGCGAGGCGGCGTGAAGCGGCAGCCTGCGCTGCGGCCATGACGGCGGTCGTGACTGGCCGCATCTCGACGCGGACGCCGCGCGGCAGGTCGAGCCAATACGGCTCGGCCGGGAGGTCGAGGATGAGCATACGGTTCTCCAGGGATCATGAAGAGGTGGCGGCGAGCCCGATCACAGCGATGTGTGACGGCAGCCTGACGGCTCGTATTTCCTTACTTGTGCATGCACGGCAATGCTCGAGCCATGAGCGATAGCGTGGCCGCCTTGCGTGGGAAGCACCGGGGTGCGTATCGCCCCACCACTGCCAGCTGGTCGCGGATGCGCGGGCTGCGGGCCGCACTCCTCGTGGCGGTGCTCGTCCCGGCCCTGTTGCTCGCACTCTCCGCTTGGCGGTCGTGGGACGCGGCTTGGCGCAGCGCCGAAACCGAGGTGATGCGGACCGCCGACGCCGCCGCCGAGTTTGCCCGCCGCCTGCTTGAGGCTCAGCTTCTCCGCATCGAGCGGGCGAACGACATCCTCGCTGGCCTGTCAGACGCCGAGGTCCGCATCCGCGAGGACGAGCTTCAGTCCGCGTTGCGCGCCGCCGCCGCCGAGCGTGAGTCTGCCGAACGGGAGACCTTCTATCTGTTTGTCTACGACCGCGACGCCTACCCGCTAGTGACCAGCGCAGCTGTTCCAGCCGCGCGCTCACGGCGAATGATGGACCGGGAATTCAACCGCGTACTCCGGCCCGCGGACGCTCCACCCTTCTATGTGAGCCCTGTCTATGTCGGGCGCGACACTGGCCGGGCCTTTTTCGCCGTCACAGCGCGCCGCGAGCGCACCGGCAACGGCCTGCCGGCAGGGACCTACGACGGTGTGGTCAACGCTTCCGCCTATCTCGACCACGTCAATCCGGCTCTAGCAGCGCTTGCCGCCACGCCGGACGACGTCGTCGCGCTAATCAGGATGGACGGCGCGCTGCTGGCCCGCTCAGCTGGCTTCAAGATCGATCCCGCGGCGGCGGAGCCACGGCTTCTACCCGGCGGCCCGATGCTGGAGGTGATGGCGCGCGGTGACGCGCGCGCCATCGTGCGCGCCCGCTCTCCGATGGACGACGTCGAGCGGATCGCCGCTTTGCGCCGCGTCGGCGGTAGCTGGCCGGTCTATGTGTCCGCCGCGCGCGATCGCGGGGCGGTGATCGCGGCTTGGCGCCGCGAAATCGCGCCGCAAGCGGTGATCACGGCTGTCTCGGCGATGCTGCTCGCGCTGCTCGCTGGCGCGGTGCTGCGCAGGCAGCATAGCCTTGAGGATGCCAACGAGACGCTGGAGGCCCGGGTCGCGGAGCGCGCAGCGGCGCTGGCCGAGAGTGAGATACGCTTCCGCGCGCTGGTCGATGTCGGGCCGAACTTCGTCTGGTTCGCGACACCGGACGGCGCGCTCCACTACCTGAACGATCGCTGGTTCGAGTTCACTGGCCAGCGGCAAGAGGACGCGCTGCCGGACGGCTGGGCGACAACACTGCACCCCGACGACGCCGCGCGCACGGCGGCGACCTGGGCCCAGGCGCGCGCGCGGGGCGTGACATACGAGATCGAGGTCCGCTACCGCCGTCACGACGGCGAGTACCGCTGGTACCTCGCTCGCGCCGAGCCGCTGCGCGACGCAACGGGTCGCATCGAGGCCTGGTTCGGGAGTTCGACCGACATCCACGACCTGAAGGCCGCACAGGCCGCGCTGGCCGAGAGCGAGGCGCGTCTGCGGCTGGCGCAAGAGGCGGGCGGCGTGGGCTCCTGGGAGTGGGACCTCGGAACGGGTGCGCTGTTCTGGTCGGAGAGCTGCCACCGCCTGCACGGCACCGATCCGGCTGTACCAGTCTCTTACGAGACCTGGCGCGATGGCATCCACCCCGAGGACCTACCTGGCGTCGAGCGGGCGGTGCGCGAAGCGCTCGAAGGGCGCGCGACCGGCTGGGCGGTTGAGTTCCGATTCCGGCGCCGCGACAACGGTACGCTGCGCTGGATCGCCGGGCGCGCCGAGGTCGTACACGACCCAGAGACCGGACGCGCGCTGAGAGTTCATGGCGTCGGGCTCGACGTCACCGAGCGCCGCGACGCGGAGGAGCGGCAGGCGCTGATGACGCGCGAACTTGACCACCGTGCCAAGAACGCGCTCGCCGCCGTGCAGGCGGCGGTACGCCTCACTCCGAAGCACGACCCGGAGGCCTATGCGCGAGCTATTGAGGGTCGCGTCTCCGCGCTGGCGCGGGCGCATACGATCCTCGCCGCTGGCAAGTGGGAGGGCGCCGCGCTGCGCGCGCTAGTCGAGGCCGAGCTGGCTCCCTTCGAGACGCCGGTGGGGGAGGCTGCGCCCGACGTGCGGCGCGTCGCCGTGGACGGGCCGGACGTCGCGCTGGCGCCGGACGCGGTGCAGGCGCTCTCAATGGCGCTGCACGAGCTGGCAACCAACGCGGCAAAGCACGGCGCCCTTTCTGTGCCGGGCGGTCGCGTCTCACTGTCCTGGCGGGTCGAGGAGGGCGCTGGCCTGCTGGTGCTGAACTGGCGGGAACGCGGCGGGCCGCCGATCATCGAGGCTCCAGTACGGCGCGGCTTTGGCTCCCGCGTACTCGAAGCGACCCTCGGCACCCAGCTCGGCGGCAGGGTCGAGCGTCGCTGGGAGGCGGGCGGCCTAGATTGCGAGATCGCGGTCCCAATCGCGCGCGTTCTTGCCGGCAGCGCGACACAGTGCGAATGGCACGTCGAGGCATCCGGACGGGCCCGCACCTCTGCGATGTGATGGCGGCCCGCTACGTCGGCCCGCAGACTCTCGCATCGACAGATATGGGGGAGTTGCAAAGATCGATCCATGTGGGACGACGGCTCGCCTCCATCGTTCATGAGTGGCCTCGGTCGACTTCGTGCCGACGTCAGGCGACTGAGATGATGAGATAGGGCTTATGCGTACTCCATCCCGGCCTGCTGGTTCTTCAGCGCGACAATCATCATCCGCGTCGCCGTGGCGTTGTAGGCGGCGCGGAATTCGAAGCTTGCCTCGACTCCCGCAGGCCCTTCGATCGGCGTCTTGGCCAGCGCGAGATAGACCTCGTGCAGCGTGAAGATGAGGCTGCGGTTCGCATCGATCGTGTAGCTGAACTCGAACTCCGCGGGTGCGCCGTTCTGCGCCTGCGTCAGCAGCGTGGTGTCCGCGAAGCGCGCGGTGATCTGGCCCGTGGCGCGCGCGATGCCCGCGTCCACGCCTTCCACCTTCCTGTCGGCGCGGATGGTCCGCACCATCTCCATGCTGTTCGCGTAGCTGAGCCGAGCGCCCGTCACCTGCGCTAGTGGGCTGCCGTCGCGGCTGATCGCGCCCTGCGCCTTGTTGAAGGCGGTGTAGGCGGCGGTGATCGGCGTGCCGCCTGAGGTCGACGCGCCGCGCGTGGAGCCCTGACCCATCAGGCCGAAGGTCGCCGTCGCTGGCCCGCTCGGGGAGAAGTCGATCTCCAGCGTGTCGGCGCGCACGCCCGTGCAGAGATCGTAGCTCGGCACGTCGGGATAGCCGATTTCGATGCTGTTCGACGGCAGGGTTGGTTCGCCCGAGCCGAAGCTGTGCGTGAAGTTCGGGCTGGTGCCGGTGGTGATGGGCGGCCCGAGCAGCAGCCTCAGCCAGTGGCCGATGTTGATGAGGTCCATCGGCACGACGACCTGCCCCTGGACCGTCACCGTGTCGAGGAAGGGCGCCGCGGGATCGCGGCCGTTTCCGACGCCGAGGACATCGGCATCGAGCAGCGGCTGCTCGGCGCCGAGATCGCAGGAGAGGAAGGGCATGCGCCGGAAGTCGTCCGTCGGCGCGTTGCCGTAGGTCTCCTCCGGCAGCATGAGCAGGCGGCAGTTGGCGCCGATGGCACGCGGCATTTCTTTCGTCCTTCCGCCAGAGTGTCAGGCCAGCGCGGAGCCGGCGGTGGTGAACCAGAGGGTGACGGGCACGAGCGCGGAGCGCGCTGCGGCGGCGCCCTCGAACTCGGTGTCCTGGAACTCGGCCGCGCCCGGCTGTGCCCAGTCGACGGCACCGCCCAGGGTGCGGTCGGCGGTGATGGCGTCGCCGATGGCGACGAGCAGGGCGTCGAGCAGGGCGGTGCGCGCCGCGGGCGTGGCGCCCGCGACGGTGACCTCGACTTCTGCGCGATGTTCGATGGCCCAGGACAGCGGCGAGAGGATCGCCGTCTCGTCCACCGTGTCGCCATCGCGGAGCACAACGAGGCCGCCCAGCGGGATGCGCTGCGGGATCGTCTCGGCGCGCAGCACGAGCGGCGCCGGGCTGCGTGCCGCGAGGCCGGTCGTCAGCACGTCGCGCAGCGCGGCAATCGCCGTCTCGCGCTTGCTCATGCCCAGCCCAGCAGCGTCGCGAAGAACCGGCCTGCCACCCAGGTGAGCGCCAGTCCGAAAGCGACGCCGATCCAGCCGAGGACGGACAGCGTCACCACGAGCGTGAGACTCGCACGCCTGCTCATGCTACCCTTCCGCTCTCGCGTTCCCACGCCGCGACGAACCGGCCGGGGAGCCGGCGCAGGCCGCGCTCGGCGGCGCCCTTCACGTCGAGGCGCTTGGTGAGCGTCACCTGCGGCAGCAGCAGGAACATCGGCACCATGCCGCGCTCCAGCATGCCGCGCGCCCAGGCCTCGCGACCCTGCCGGTTGCCCGTGCCGATTTCGGCCACGCCGCCGGCGATCAGCTGCGTGCGTCGCCCGCGGCGGCGTCCCCGACCGATCCCCTGCGCCTCGTAGAGCGGCAGGCACCAGACGAAGCCGCGGCGGGACTTGAACGGCCGCAGGAACGCTTGGCCCGACGCGACCATCTGCGCAGGCGTCACCCGCATGCCCTTCTCGCCGCGTCCGCGCCGGCCGCGTGCCGCGTTGAAGCCGGTGGGGATGGCGAGGAACTTCCGGCCGCCCTTGGCGCGAATGACCGCGCCACGCTCGAAGGCGTCGATGATGGCGGGCACCTTCGTCCACACCAGCCCGGCCGGCCGCAGCGACTGGCCTGTGCGGGGGAAGATCTGTGACCGCCAGGCATTGGCGATGCCGCGGGCGTTCCCGCCGAGCGAGCCGGTGACCTGCTGGCGCAGCTCTCCCTTCACCTGATCGGTTTCTACCCGGATCGCCGACATGGCCGCGCGCTCGCCGGCACGCACCTCGGCCGCGAGCAGCTGCCGCAGGTCGCCGACCGCAGCGCGCAGCCTCACGTTGGCGGATCCCGCGGCGGCAGGCCGGCGCGATGGCGCAGCAGGGCGACGGCGAGATCGTTCAGCGCGGCCTGGCCGAGGTAGCCGAACACGAAGGCGAACAGGAAGCGGCCATATTCGTTGAACTCGAGCAGGCCGCCGAGCGCATAGCCCGCGCTGCCGACCAGCGCGGCGGAGGGCACCTCCCAGACCAGGCACCAGCCGAGGCGGCGCCGCTCCGGGTTGTTCCAGCGCACGAAGCCGCCGGCGAGGCCGGCCGCGCCACCGAGCAGCAGGTCGAGCAGGATCGCCCAGCCGGTCGGGCTGCTGTGTGGCATGGCCCAAAAAACTCCTATCGCTGGCAGAGGACGCGCCAGGCCACGCCGGCGGCGTCGCGCTCGGCGTGCTGGACCGTGAAGATGTCGCTGCCGAGGACGAACACGTCGCCGGCCTGGACGTCAGGCAGCACGGCGATCGGCACCGTCAGCACGTCCGTGGCCTGCACCAGCGTGGTGCCGAAGGCGTCGCGCAGCTGGTCCGGCGACGACCGCAGTACCCGCAGCGCGATGGCCGGCCCTGTGCCGCGCTGCCAGGTGGCGTCGCTGCCGAGGTTCGGGTCCGCCGCCAGCACCGCCAGTGCGGCGTCAAAGGCCGTCACGCCCCCGCGGCCGGGACGCGCGCGAGCATGACGTGCACGGTGGTGTCGGCGGCGAGCGCGGCCTCGGTGACGATGCCGACCTGGAAGTTGCCCGTCGCGGTGGTCGTGAGGCGGCGGTTGGTGTTGTCCCAGAAGACGCGGGCGCCGGCCGTCATCGCCTGCGTGGGATCCTTGGCGAGCTCGAACTCGCCGCGGGTTTCGCATTCCACCGTGGCGTTCTGCGCGGCATCGGAGGCGGCGACGCCGAAGAAGGCGCCAACCAGCATGCCCTGGCCGGAAAGGATGCCCCCGGCATAGGGCACGACCATCGGGATGGAGCGTGCCTCGGGACGGATCATGTTGCGCATGGCTATGGAATCTCCAGAAACGCAGAAGCCGCCCCGAAGGGCGGCCTCTGCATCGGTTCACGAGGGAAGGTCGAGCGATCAGGTGCCCGGGTTGAACCAGGCGCCGCGCCAGTCGATGGCGCCGACACCGAAGTCGAAGATCACGCTGACCTCGATGCCATCGACGCCGGAGACGGGGCCGGTGGTGACCTGCGGGCCCTCGACGCCGTTCAGGTAGCCGTAGACGTAGACCGGCGTGGTCGGCGGCTCCGCGAAGAGATACCAGCGGTTCGCCGAGATCAGCGGCTCCACCACCGGCTGCAGCAGCCCGACATAGGGGTTCACCGCACCGGACGTCCCGGGCGTGATGGCGGCGGTGAGCTTCAGCGCGGAGAGCTCGAGCGCCGGACCGACCAGGACACGCATGCTGCGGCCGAGCGAGATCGGCAGGCCGTCCAGCGTGCGCTGCTTCATGATGGCGGTTCGGCCGACCGCGATGTTGTCCTCGTTCAGGATCGTCCCTGCCGCGGCCTTGTTCGCCCGCGCCGCCGCCGTCGCAAAGACCGGGGCGTTGCCGGTGGTGAGCGTCGGGCCATCGCCGTTCGCCAGGTTGATCAGGGCATAGGCCGTCGCGTTCTCGAAGTCGGCGACGCGGCGGCCGATCATCGCGGCGAAGTCGGTGAAGGCGCCGAGGTCGTCGTTGACCAGCATCTGCCGCGTGACCCGGATCCGCCGGGCGAAGGTCTGCAGCAGGACGATCTCCTGGCTTTCGGACATGGTGCCGGCCTGGATCTCGCCGTTCTCGGCCAGCGGCTGCAGGATGGGGAAGTCGCCGATGCGGAGATGCCGGTGCGGCTTGAAGTCCCGGAAATCGCGGCGGAGGAAGATCTGGCGGTAGGTGGGGGCAGCCGGCTGGTAGGCGGCCAGCAGCATCTTGTTGGCGGCGGCGGAGAGCAGCGCCGGGAAGTCGCTCGTCGTGTGGAAGGCGCGCTCGGCCAGGCGCACCGGATCGCGCGGCACCTGGGTCTGTCCGTCCAGCGACAGGAGCTCGCGGACCATGTCGGAGGGGCGCCAGCCCATGAACTCGACGTGGCGGCCACCGCCAGCGGGCTGGTAGCCGGGCATGGCACGGGCGGCGATCGCCTCGGCCATGGCGTCGAGGACCTCCGCGCGAGGCGGGCCACCATGGGCGGCGGGGTTGGCCGGCACCGAGGGACGGGGCGCGTGGCGGACCAGGGCGTCGAACAGGGCGCGGCGGGTGTCGTCGGGGGACCAGCCACGCTCGACGGCCTCGGCGCGCAGGGCGGCCACCCTGTCGCCTGGCAGGAGGGCCCGGGCGGCCTCGACGGCGGTGTCGATGCCGGCGATGCGGCCGCGCTCGGCGCGGACGGCATCCGCGGCATGGTCGGCAGGCGGCGGGGACGGCGGCGCGGTGCGCTCCGCCTCGGGCGCGGGCGGAGCCGGCTGCTCCGGCGCAGCGGGCGCGTCGGTGGTGTCGGGCATCGTCGAAGAATCCTCGTGCGGCAGGGCGGGTTCGATGGCGGGCATGGGGGAGCCCTGGTCCCCCTGCGCGCGAACGGCGGCGTCGCGGTCGATCGGGATCGGCACGACGGAGATTTCGAAGGGCTCCCAATCCACCGCGCGGTGGACGGTGGTGCCGGTCGCCGCGTCCGGACGCGGCTCGTAGCGGTGCACGCGATAGCCGACGCTCACCGCGCGCAGCGTGCCGTCGGCGATGCGCTGCCAGACCGGCTCGACATCAGCGGCGCTGCTGAACTGCAGCGTGGCGTAGCCGCGGCCACGATCGAGGCGGGCGGCAGTGACGCGGCCGAGCACGTCGCGGGCGTCCATGCTGCGATGGGTGTTCAGCACCGGGGCGTTGCCCGAGCGCAGTGCGTCCATGCGCACCGCGTTCGGCGACATCTCCAACTCCTCGGTGATCGGACCGAGGGCGGGCACGAAGTTCCTGGCCCGCGCGCCGGTGGACCACACCACCTCGACGGTGCGCGCGGCGCGATCGACGGTGGCCGGCGCGGTGATGGCGCGATGCGCCACGATCGACTGCCCAGCGGTGGGCATTCGATCGGGCACAGCCGCAGGCTCCGGCGCGGCATGGCTGCCGCCCGGTTCGGTCGTCTCGGTCATGATCAGCCTTGTTCTGCTGTCTCGCGCGGCGGCGCCGCGGCGCCGGTGGCTGCGATCGCCGCGGCCTTCATCGACGTCGCTTCCCGACTCACCGCAAACGCGCTGTGTGCCGGCACAGGATGCCAGCAGCCCCGCTCCATCCGCCTCGCAACCTGCATGCGGAAAACTTCGGGCGAGGGTGGGCTCTTGCGCTTGTGCCGCGTCGAATTGCAGTGCGCACAAGCTGCCACGATGTTGTCGGGCGTGTCCGTACCGCCCGTCGATCGAGCTTGCAGATGTTCCGCTGTGCAGCGGAAGCGCCGCGCAAGACGCACGGAAAGGCTGTGCCGCTGAGCGAAGGTGGCGGGATCATCATCCCACATCGGGAAGGTGCAGTACCAGCAGCGATAGTCTTGGCGTCGAGCGGCCCGATGGCGGTGTCGTCGAAGCGATTTCGAGCACATGCGTGTCTCCAACAAAGCCGGAGTCCGGCTCAGAGATTCACGTCGCGCTCTTCAAGACCGCCCTCCTACCGAGAGCTGATCCATCGCGTTCTCACCGATGGCGACAACATGGTTCCGAGTTTCGCCGAGCAGGACGATTATTTCAAGGGCCGCACTGCCCAGGGCCGACGGGCAGTGATGTTGCCCTTTGGCGTCCCGCTAAGGTCCTCGCTTCTACTCAGTGCGTGCCGGCGCCGCGGCACCCGTCGCGGCGATCTCGACCGCGGCCATCTGCGCCGCGTCCTGGGCGCTGCCTGACTTCGCGACGCGGCGTGGATCGGTATCGAGCGAGATGCCGGCCTCGTCGAGCAGCGCGTTGGCCTCGCGGATCATCTCCACCGCAGCACGGAAGTCGTAGCCGAAGGCGCCGGCCGCCTCGGGCTGCGGCACGAAACCGGCCCGGACCTGCGCGATGAGCGCCGTCGTGTCCTTCAGCGGGTCGATCATTTCGTGGGCCGGCGGGACGTGGCTGACGCCGTCCGGCATATCTGTGCTCCACAGGCCGAGCAGCGCACCCTGCGCGTGGAAGCGGTCCGCGATGGGACGGACGAGCATCGGGATGAGCATGCCGTACTGCACCTGCTCGCAGAGGCGGCGGAACTCGATCTTGCCGGCGCGGAGCGAGGAGTAGTTCGCCTGGGTCAGATCGCCAGAGACCTGGTCGTAGGTGAGGCCGGCGCCGACGGCCGCGGCCTCGAGTGCGCGGCGGGCGAAGGCGGCGTGCGATCCGCCGCCGCTCGGATTCACGACCTCCACGGATCCCATGCCGCGGCGGTAGAGGATCATCCCCGGCTCGAAGCTCTCGACCGTCCGGCCCTGGGCGTCACGGAGCAGGCCGGCGGCGGCACCGGTCAGGGCCTCGTCGCCTTCCTCGGTGACGACCGCCGCCAGGCAGGCCTCGATCTTGGCCTTCATCAGCAGCGCCGCCTCGTAGTCGCCGAGATCGCGCAGCCGAAGCAGCACCGGCGCCAGCCAAGACACGTCGCGCAGCTGGCCTGGCCGGCGCTTGCGATAGACGTGCAGCACGTCGCTGGCGGGGATCCGCTCACTGCCGAGCCAGGTGGCGCCCGGCAGGATCCAGGCCGCGCCGGGATGCACGCGATGTAGCCAGTAGCCGATCGGTTCGCCCGCCTCACCGAGGGCGATGCCCTGGACGGTGGCGGCACCCGCCAGCATGCCGTTGCGCGCGACGTCGAGGTGATCCGCCTCCAGCACCTGCAGGCGCAGGCCGATCGGGTTGGCGGGCGAGGGCGGCACCATCAGGAAGCGCACAAAGCACTCGCCGCTTTCGACGACGGCGCGCATGACCAGCGCCTGCAGGCCGTAGAGATCCAGCCGCCCCTCGGCGTCGCAGCCGGTGCTCTCTGCCCAGCGCTGCCAGGCGCGGCTGTGTGCCGCATCCGGCCAGCGCGTCGTGATGCCTGCGCCGACGGCATTGCCAGTCCACAGATCGACGATGCGGCTGGCATACGGATCGTTGCGGACGGCATCGCGGGCGCGGCGCGCCACCGTCGCCGCAGCCATGCCGACCTCGGCCGTGGCGCTGCCGCCGGAGGGCGCCCAGGCCGAGGCGCGCTGGTCCTGCGCCGCGGCATAGCCGCGAAGGACGTTCCAGGCATCCCGAAGCCGGCCCATCACCTGCTTCCCCCGCGCGAGAAGCTGGCCAACGTGACGGAGGGCCGGCGCGCAGCGGTGCTCTCCGCGCCGCGCAGCACGGCCAGCGCGCGGCCAAGCTCATCGAGGCTGCGGTACTCCACCGTGCGCCCGTCGAAGGTCACCCGAGTAGTGCCGCCGGTGTACGCCGCGGCCAGGGCACCGGCGCGGCTGCCGGCCGGCTGCGCAAGCGCCCAGGCGAGGACGGTCGGGTCCATCATCGTCCTCCCTGTTCAGCGCAGCCAGCCGCTGCGCGGAGAGAGCCAACCACGCGGGCGGTGGGTGTCCGGCGTGACCGGCGGCGGTGGCGGAGCGACATTCCCGCCGGTGGGAAGCTCGGCTGCCGGCAACGACAGCGCATCCGCCATCCGCGCCCAGCGCCCGTCGCCCCAGCCATCCATGCCGATCGCGGCCGCAGCCGAGCGCGCATAGACCCGACAGTCCAGCGCCTCGTTGCGCTCCCTGGTCTTCACCCATTCCAGTCGGCGAAAGCCGTTCCGGCCGGCGCGCGCCACCAGTTGCTCGGCGGTGAGCTGGCGGCAGAATTCCTCGCCCGCGGCATGCGCCGGCAGGTGCACATAGCCTGGCGGGAACGGATCGCCGCTCTCGTCCGTCGGCCGCTCCAGCTTCAGCCAGCCATAGGTCTCGCCCTTCAGGAAGGACGAACCCACCGGCCAGACCTTCAGCCCGCCGAGCTTCCGGCCGTTGCGCCTGACTTCCGTCGCCGCGGGTTGGCCAATGGCGGCGCGCAGCCCATCCTGGCCCTTCACCGCGATGGCGCGGCCCGCACCGGCCCGCCGGACGAACGAATAAACCTCCGCGGTGGTCATGCCGTCGCCGCTGTCGATCGCCGCCATGGCGACCGGCAGCCGATGTCCGCTGGCATGCCGCCAGGTCTCGCCGAGCAGCAGCCGCAACTCCTCCCACACCGCCGGCTCGAACGGATTGCCCGCCAGCACGCGGTGCTCGACCAGCCAGGACTGCCGATCCTGCCCCCAGGCCCAGAGGCTCGCCTCGAGGCGATCGCGTTGCACGTCGACGCCGGCTGTCAGCAGCAACCCGCCCATCGGCACCGTGCCCGCAGGCCAGTGTTCCCGGCGGTCGTAGAGCCGCTGCCAGTCCGGCGCCTCGCCCGCCTCCTGCCAGGTCTCGCCGAGCACCGTATTCCGAAAGGTCTTGATCGCCCGGTCGTCGCCCTGCGCGGCAAGCCAGAGCCGGGCGATCTCCGACCAGGGCATCCAGCCCGGAGGCGAATACAGCGCCGAGATGTGGAAGCCGATGGCATGCGGGTCCGTCGCCGTGGCGGTGGCCCGCCATTCGCCGCCGGCCAGCATCGCCGCCTTGTGCTGTTCCCCAATCGCCCCGTCGCAATCCTCGCAGAGATACCGCGCCGTCTCCGGCTGGCCCTCGTCCCAGAGCAGCCGCTCGAAACGGAGATGCTGGTGGTGGCCGCAATGCGGACAGGGCACAAAGTAGCGTCGCTGATCGGTGGCGAGATACTCTCGCTCGATCCGCGACAGCCCGGCGATGGTCGGCGTGCTGACGAGCAACATCTTGCGCCGCCAACCGAAGGTGCGGGCGCGCGCCTCTGCCAGCGCGATCGGGTCGCCCTCGCCCTCGACGTCGCCCGGATAGGCGTCGATCTCGTCGAGGAACAGGAACCGGGCCGACATGGACCGCAGCCCGACTGCGCTGTTCGCGCCGGTCATGACCAGCTGGCCGCCCGGGAACTCCTTGCTGAGCTGGCGATTGCCGCTGTCCCGCGACCGCGCCGGCGCGACCCGCTCGCGGATCGCCGGCGTCTCCTCGACCAGCGGGTCGATGCGCTGGTCGGAGAAGCGCTTCGCCAGTTCCGTCGTGGGCTGCACGGCAAGCATCGGCCCGGGCGCATGGTGGATGACGTAGCCGATCCAGTTGTTGCCGCATTCCGTACCGCCGACCTGCGCGCCCTTCATGAACACCACGCGCCGCGCGGCCTGCGCCGGCGACAGCGCATCCATGATCTCGCGCAGATAGGGTGTGCGGACCGTGCGCCACGGCCCGGGCTCTGCCGAGCCCCGACTGCCGAGCACGCGGTGCTTGTCCGCCCACTCTGAGACCAGCAGCGCCGGCTCGGGTGCCATGCCGTCGCGCCAGGCCTGCAGGATCTCGGCGTCGCCGTCGAAGCGGCCGAGCTCCTCCAGCAGATGTTCGCCCGTCATCACCCGACGCTCACCCGCACATCGTGCCGCGTCGCGAGGTGCTCGCGCAGGCGCGTGTCCATCATGGTCTGCAGCCGGTGCGCGTCGACGCCGAGCTCTGCCGCCATCTCGGCGGCGACGCGAGCCGGCCAGGCGAGGATGGCGTCGCGTTCCTCCTTTGCGAGGCGGTGCACCAGCAGCAGCGCGCGGGCCTTGTCGACCAGCTTGCCCTTGCGCTCTTCGAGCCGCAGCCGGCGCTCCTGCGCCTTCAGCACCTCGTTCGCCGTCCTCGCGTCGTGGAACGTGCTGCCCGCGGCCCGCGGCAGCGGATCGGGCGCGGGCGCTGCGATCGGCGGCGAGACCGGCCGCGGTGCTGCCGGCGTCGGCTGCGCGAGCGTCGCCGTCCTGCGGACGGGATCGCTGCTGTCGGCGAGCCGCGCGCGAACCTTCTCGACGTCCCAGACGCCGTCGGCCTCGGGCGCGATGCGGCCGGCGCGCTGCGCCTTCTGCAGCGCCGTGTGGGAGACGCCGAGGCGTCGCGCCACCTCGCGCTGCGAGGCCACGCGGCCCGGCTGCGCGACGGCGATCATGATGTGATCAGAACTCCCGATTCATAGCAGCAACGCGACGCTCGATCCCGCTTGGCTCAACCCCCGGCGCAGCGCGAATGGTCCGTCACGCGCGAAGCATCGCGCAGCAGACGGAGAGCACCATGACCGACCGAGACGCCCGCGCGGCGCGAAACCAGGAGCGCAGCCTCGCCGCCTTCCTCAAGCACAAGGCGGAGTTCGACGCCCTGCTCGCCGAGTTGCGGCAGGCCAGCGCGGAAAACTTCGGCGCGGATCCCGAGACGGTGCTCTGGGGCGAGGCCGCCTGGTTGGCCGACGCCACCGCGAAGCTGAAGGACATCGCCGACCAGCATTTCCGGCGCGGCGAATACAGCGCCTGACGCGGCGCGCCTCCCGCACCGCCCCGACCGGCGCGCGCCGGCGGGGCTCCCGGCAGTAGGGGGCCGAGGGTCGGCTCCCGCAACCGGAGACCAAGACGATGAAGCTTTCCGACACGCAGCGCGCCATCCTCACCGCCGCCGCGCAGCACCCCGAGCACCTGGCCTACCCGCCCGAGCGGCTGCCCGCCGGCGCGCGGCAGAAGGTGGCGCAGGCGCTGCTGAAGAACGACCTGGTGATCGGCGTGCACCGGCCCGCCTACGACGCGGTCGCGAAGTGGACGGTGGACGGCGACGAGATGCTGCTGAAGATCACCGACGACGGGCTGCGCGCCATCGGCATCGACCCGAACGCGGGCGACGCACCAGAGCAGGACGAGCAGAGCGCCGACGCCATCGCGCGCCGCAACGCCGAGCGCCGCGCCGCGGAGGCCGCCGCGCCGGTGGCCGACACGGCGCCCACGGACGGGGAAGACGCCACGCCGCAGGGTGAGGACGCCCCGCCGCCGGACGCCGCCCAGGGCGCGCCCGCGGCGCCCGACGAGGGCGGCCGGGTTGAGGATCTCGCCCTGCTGGACGCCGCCCTCGCCACGCCTGCCCCGCGGGCCAACCTGCGCGACGCCGCCGCGGCGGTGCTGGCCGCCTGGGACGACGAGGCCAATCGCGAGACGGACATCATCGCCGCCCTCGACGGCCCGATGCAGGCGCTCCGCGCCGCCCTGGCCGGCAAGCCGCCCCGCGCCGCCCGCGAGCCCGGCGCGCCGCGGAAGCCGCGCGAGGGGACGAAGCAGGAGACGGTGCTGGCGATGCTCCGCCGGGAGGAGGGCGCCACCATCGCGCAGATCTGCGAGGCCACCGGCTGGCAGGGTCACACGGTCAGGGGCTTCTTCGCCGGCCTCAAGAAGCGCCAAGGGATCGAGGTGCAAGTGCTGGAGCGCGTCCGCCAGGTCGGCCCCAATAAGGAAGGCGCGAAGGGGTCCTACTCGATCTATCGGGTGGCAGGCTGATGGCCGCCGCGGGGTGACGCCAGCGCATGGCGCCGCCCCGCCTCGCACGGTAGCATCGCGCAGTGATCCAGGAGTCACGCCTTGCTGACGCTGCCCCGCGCGCTCCCTCTCCTCGCCGTCCTCATCGGTGCGGCTGGTGCTTCGGCACAGGAAGGACGCCCGCAAGCTGGCCGAACTTTCGCAGAGGCAAACTGCGCAAGGTGCCACGCCATCGGTGCGACAGGGACCAGTGCACTTCCCGCAGCGCCCGCCTTTCGTGACCTGCACCGGCGGTATCCCGTCGACCAGCTCGCCGAGGCGCTCGCGGAGGGAATTGGCACGGGTCATGCCGCAATGCCGGAGTTCCAGCTCGAACCGGCGCAGATTGCCGATCTTCTGGCGTACCTGAGGACGCTGCGGCGCTGACAGCCGGATTGCCCGGTGACGGGCGCCAGAAGCGCCGATCACGCCGCCGCCTGCGCACCGCGGGCGGCGGTTTCGCGTTGTCAGGCTCCGGCCAGCAGGTCGCGCGTCCTCTCGTCCGGCACGCCGTCGTAGTATTTGCGGATCACGTCATCGAACACAGGCGCGTCGGGCGCCGCGGCGGCGAACAGCGTCATCGACGAGTGCAGCTTGAGGGCATCGATGCTCCCGAAGATGTCCTGCGCCGTCCGACCCTGGACCGCCAACACCAGCCGGGCGCAGTCGACGAGCCGCGGACCCAAGACGGGATGCGCCATGTAGGCGCGCGCTTCATCGAGCGACGAGAGCCCATACCGCTTCGCGGTCTCGCTCTGACCCAGCGCGCGAAGCTGGGGAAAGACGAACCACATCCAGTGTGTCTGCTTCCGGCCGTAGCATAGTTCCCACAGCACGGTGGGCATCACCGGCGCCTGCGCCTGGACGAAGCGCTCAAGGTCGAAGGGGTCTGCCATGCTGCCAGCCTACCGGGTCGGCTCGCCTTCTTCGAGATCAGGCAGCCACCTGCATCCCGCGGGCTGCGGCTTTGCTGCTTGACGCCTCAATTTCCAATGCGACGCGCAACGCACGTTCAAAGGTAGATCCCTCGAACTCGCGCTCGGTCTTGGCACCATGGCCGTAGTATCCGCCAGGAACACGGACCACGACCGACTGACACGGCAATTCCGCCATCGCGAAGTACGCGATCAGGCGGCGATCGAGGGCGACCAGCGCGTAGATGTCGAACTCGCCGCCGCCATAGACGCGTGCGCCACCGCGGCCCGCACGACGGATCTGATAGAAGTAGGCGGGGTTCGCGCGCGAGGTCGGCTGAGGGTTCTTCGCGAAGAAGCTCGACTTCACCTGCACGCGAACGATGCGATGACCGAGATCGACCGCCAGATCGTACGGCAGACCTTGTGCCGTCGGATAGCTCGACCAGCCCGACAGCAGAAGGTCTGCGCAGACAAGATGCTCCGCCGCGCGTCCGAGCTCCAGTTCCCGGCTCACGCGGAGGATGCCTCGCCCCTGCACACGCGGACGAACCGACTGCCGTGCATCTGTGCGCGGCAGGCTGTCCGCCTCGAAGAGGAGCGATCCGTCGCGCGTCACGCGGCCCTCGCCTTTCTGCGGGCCGCCCCGACCTCCGCGAAGATGCGGTCCTCGCCCGCCAGCACGGCAGCCCGGTTCGTCAATCGCTGCCACCGTTCGATCGCCACGTCGCAGTACGCGGCGCTGATCTCCATCGCCAGGCATGACCGTGAAGTCGTCTCCGCCGCGATGAGCGTGGTCCCGCTGCCGCTGAAGGGCTCGTAGACTAGATCGCCAACTTCGCTGTTGTTGACGAGCGGACGCCGCATACACTCGACCGGCTTCTGCGTGCCGTGCACGGTGGCTGCGTCCTCATCGCCCGCCGTGCTGATCGGCCAGAGCGTGGTCTGGTCGCGTGCTCCTTGCCAGTGGCCCGTCCGCCCTTTGCGCACGGCGTATAGGCACGGCTCGTGCTGGTAATGGTAGTCGCCGCGGCTGAGCACCAGCCTCGGCTTGGCCCAGATGATCTGCGCGCGCACCTG
Organism: Falsiroseomonas bella; assembly: GCF_003173615.1. Taxonomy (GTDB): domain Bacteria; phylum Pseudomonadota; class Alphaproteobacteria; order Acetobacterales; family Acetobacteraceae; genus Falsiroseomonas; species Falsiroseomonas bella. The sequence continues at coordinate 93,251 of NZ_QGNA01000006.1, forward strand.
AAAGCCACAGGCCTCCAGGCTTTCGATGACGGTCCGGGCGCGGGAGCCGGCGTGCCAGATGTAGATCACATCACCCGGAAACAGCGCCCATGCCTCCCGCCAGTCGGCGCGGTCGTCGTTCGCCACCTTGCCGGTTCGCGTCGTCGCCGAGACGCCGGCCTCGTTGCGCCACTCGGGATCGTAGTTCACGCCGAAAGGCGGATCGCTGACAAGAAGATGCGGCGTCGTACCGTTCAACAGCCGGGAGACGTCCGCCGCGCTGGTGGCGTCGCCGCAGAGCAGCCGATGCGGCCCGAGCAGCCACAGATCGCCGGGCCTGGTGACGGGAGCCTCCGGCGGCTCCGGCGCTGGGGCGTCGGGATCACCGCCGCCCGGCGCAGGCGCGTCCGCGGCGACGTCGCCCAGCAGGCGATCAAGCGTCGCGCAGTCGAAGCCGATCAGCCCGAGATCGAACTCGTCCGTGCGCAGCGCGCGCAGCTCGGCGGCGAGCAGGCTCTCGTCCCAGGTGGAGTTCAGCGCCAGCTGGTTGTCCGCCAGCCGGAAGGCCCGCGCCTGCGCCTCGGTCAGATGCCCGAGCCGGATGGCGGGCACCTCCTCGAGGCCGAGCGCCTTCGCGGCGAGGACGCGGCCGTGGCCTGCGATCAGCACGCCAGCATCGTCCACCAGCACGGGCACGTTGAAGCCGAACTCGCCGATCGAGGCGGCCAGCTGCGCCACCTGCTCGGTCGGGTGCAGGCGGGCGTTCGCGGCATAGGGCGCGAGCGATTCCACCGGCATCATCTCGACCTGGAGGTCAGGCTGCATCGGCCATGGCCTCCCCGCGCGCGGCAGCGATGGTATCGTAATCGCGACCGTCCTCGGCCAGCGTCACCGCCAGGTCAGGATGCAGCATCCGCCAGCGGGCGATCGCCAGGTCGACATACGCCGGCGCGAGCTCGATGGCGCGGACGCGCCGCCCCGTGCGCTGGCCCGCCAGAATGGTCGTGCCGGAGCCGCCGAACGGCTCGAACACCACGTCGTCCTCTTCCGTGTAGGCGCGCATCAGGAACTCCGGCAGCGCGACGGGGAACACCGCGGGGTGCTCGGTCTCGATGCCGCGGCCCTTGTGGCGGGTGATGCGCAGCACGCTGTCGGGGATCCGCATCTCCTGCACGGGCAAACCGATATGCGTGTAGGCCTTCACCTCGCCGTCGGCGGCGCGGAGCCCGCTGCCCTTGTTCGGCGTGCCGGCCCATTTGCACGGCACGATCTTATTCGCCTGCCGCGCCTCGCGGTTGAAATGGAAGACCAGCTCGAAGGCCGGCGCGAGCCGGCCGTTCCAATCGCCAGGTAGGCCGGGGCCCTGATCCCACGCATACAGCCCGAAGCGGCGCCAGCCTTGCGCGCGCATCCAGTCCAGCCAGCCCTGCCAATAGGGCTGCCATTCCCTCTCGCGATGGATCAGGCCGAGGTTCACCAGCACCTGCGCGTCGCGGCGCAGCGCGCCGTCGAGATGCGCGAACACGCCCTGCATCAGCGCATCCCAATCCGACACGCCGCCGGTGGTGTAGTCGCGCTGGTTCCCGTAGGGCGGGCTGGTGAACAGCAGCGCCGCCCGATCGGTGGCCATCACGCGCGCGACGGTCGAGCGATTGGTGCTGTCGCCGCAGGCGAGCCGGTGCTCGCCCAGCAGCCAGATGTCGCCGACCCGCGCGACGGCCTGGCGCGGCGGCTCCGGCTCCGCATCCGCGGGATCCTCCACCGGCTCCGCGCCCTCCCCGTCCGGCTGGTTGCCAGGAGTCGGCTCGGCGCCGCTGGCAACTGCCGGCGTCGGCAGGTTGCCGGGCTCGGTTTCCAGCCCGGCCAGCAGCCGCTCGATCTCCGCGCCGTCGAAACCAGCCAGCGCCAGGTCGATGCCGCCCATTTCCTGCAGCTTCGCGACCTCGGCCGCGAGCAGCGCTTCGTCCCAGCCTGCGTTCAGCGCGATCCGATTGTCCGCGAGGCGATATGCGGCCTTCTGCGCGTGGCTGAGGCCAGCGCGGACGATGGTCGGCACGGTGTCGAGGCCGAGGGACTTCGCGGCCAGCAGCCGGCCGTGACCGGCGATGAGCTCGCCGCGTTCGTCCACCAGCACCGGCGCGACGAAGCCGAACTCGAGGATGCTGGCCGCGATCTGCGCCACCTGCTCGTCGGAATGCGTGCGCGCGTTGCCGGCATAGGGCAGCAGCGCGGCGACCGCGCGCGCCTCGACGGCGCTCGCAGACCAGGGGGCCTGGGGCATCTGCACCTGCGTGATCGTGGAATGATGGCCGCCGCGGCTGGCAACAGCGCCGTTGCCGGCAACTTCGATAAATAACCTGGCGCTAGGAACCTTGCGCGCGCTTGCTCCCCGCATACGCCGGGCCCAGGAAGGACCCTGCGGCTCGCGAGCGACTGTCTCGATCGAGCGACGCTGTGGCTGATCAGCCGCGGCGCTCTCGCACCTTCTCTACGTGTCGTGAGTCTAGCCTCATCGATTTCGGCGCCGCCATAGGGTGAATTGTAACAGCGGGGCCGGGGCGACGTAGAGCGCCCCGGCCATCGCGCTCACGCCGCCTGCGCGCGCGGCGTCAGGCCGAAGTGCATGGCGAGCGTGCCGAGCGTCCCGACCAGGATGCCCTGCCCGACAGGGCCATGCACCGTCCGTCCTGCCCAGCCCTGGCGCATCGCCCATTCGCGGACCGAGAATTCCAGGCCGACGACAAACCATGCGCAGGAGCCGCAGGGGCTTTCATGCCCACCGAGCGCATCCAGCGCCGCCGCGACACGGCGCCGGGCCTCAACCTGCATCGTCGACAGCGTGTCGACGCGAGTGCCCGGGATGCGAAGGAGCTGCGACGTCGACATACCGTCGAAGCAGGAAGCGCGAAACAGCCCGCGGAAGATCTCGCCCGCTTCGTGCATCTGCGGCGTGATGGTGCCGTTGGCCAGCATCTGCCCAAGCGTGTCCACCGCGCGGCGATGCTGCGTCGGGGTTCCGGTCTCGGGATCGGCCGTGCGGATCGGCCCCTCGAAGCTGCCGTGCTGCAGCCGCCATTTCGACGGCTTCGCGAGGTCTGCGTGCTTCGCCGTCGCCCGTTTTGCCTTGCGCTTACCGGCCATGCTGGTCCCCTCCATGACGGCGCCCCCAGCGCCGGCTCGCTTCGTTGATGACGGCCTGGCGGAGCCAGGGATCGGTGATGTCCTCCACGGCCAGGGCGGCGACGCCGTGTCGGTGCCATGCCGCGGCGCGCATGGCGTCGAGATCCACCGTGGTGGTCGGGCTGCGTGCCAGGTCCAGACACGACCGGGGCGGCTGCGGCGCATCGGGCAGCCTCATGCCCGTCCACCCTTTGCGTCCGTCGCCCACAGCAGCAGGGCGATGGCGTCGGCCTCGTTGTCGTCCGCGGGCGCGAAGCCGCGGGCCTGGATGGCGGCGATCATGGCCGCCTTGTCGGCGTTGCCCTTGCCGGTGGCGAAGCGCTTGATCGTGCCGACGGGCACGCCCTCGTACGGGATCTCGTGCTCCTCGCACCACGCGGTCAGCGTGGCGATGAATCCGCCGTACACGTGACTCGCGTCGGTGCCGGCGTGGCGGCGCACCTCCTCGAACACGACACGACGGATGCCGTGGGCGTGCCTGGCGATTTCGACCAGCCAGTCGACGAAGCGGACATAGCGCATGCCGCCGCCCTCGAAGCGGCGGGGCTTGAAGGTCTCGACGCCCGAGGTGATCCGACCGGTGTCGAAGCGCAGGGCCCAGCCGGTGGTGGTGCCCAGATCCAGGGCCAGGATGCCCGGCTTGCGCGGCCGAAAGAGAGCCGGGTTGGGCAGGGCGCCGCTTGCGTCGGCCGACGGCTTGGGGAGAGTCGCGAGATCCATGGTGGTCTCCGAGAGGGGATGATCGTGGTGAGGGCGGCGACGGCGCGGTTCTTGGCGGAGCTCGTCGTCGCTGCCCGGCTTGGGGTGGAGCCGTGGTGGCCGGGGCGGACCACGCGCGGCCCCCCACTCCCCGAGGTGTGGTGTGCGCGCGCCGATGAGGCGCGCACGCACACCCCCGTAGGGGGTGGATGAAACACCTAACTCCTCCTCTGGCCGCAAACCCTTGATCGGATTGCCGAAAAGAGGAGTTAGGTGCGAAATTCGAGGAGTTCGGGACCTAACTCCTCTGTCCTCCCAAGCCATTGACTTCATGGGGAAGTTTTCCGGGAGGAGTGAGGAGTTAGGCCTAACTCCTCAGGAGTGAGGTCGTCCAAGACCCCCTCCGGATAGACCCAGACCTCAGGGTTCTCGACGTCGAGCGCGTTGCCGGTCTGGGCGCATTTGAAGTGGCTGGGCAGCACCGGCTTCGCCGCGCTGGTGATCTCTCCGGTGGTCGGGTCGATGGTCTCTACCGCGCTGCCGAACACCATCCCTTCGACGCAGAGATAGCCGAAGCGCGAGCGCACGACGGGGAAGCCGAAATCGCTCCCGTCGCGTCGGAACTTCACGAAGCCCTTCGTGGCGAGAACGCTCAACCTCTCCCGGATGGTGTGCTTGCTGCCCAGCCCGGCCTTATTCTCGAACACCTCCGCAAACTGCATCATCGGATACAGCCGCCCTTCGGCGGCTTCATCGAGCAGGATGCCCAGGATGACGTCGTGCTTGCGCAGGCGCTCAGCATCGAGCTTGCGGCCGATGTCCTTCCGCACCAGGCGCTCGCCGCGGCGATCCATCTCGACCCACCGGCCTGCGACCTTGTCGATGAGCAGCGGCGAGAGCGCGGGCCCGTTGCGGAGTTCGAGATGCAGCTCGCGCGGCGTCTGCTCCTCGTCCGGCCGAAAGAGGATCATGCCGGAGGTGTAGAAGCCCCGCAGCGCGCTGGCGCCGGAGAGCGACAGGAAGGGATCGTCCTTGACCTGCTGCTTGCTGAGCTTCTTCGTGTGATGCGCGAGAATGATGCCCGCCTCGGGCGCGACCTCGTCGCGCAGCGCCTCGACACGGCTCTGCAGAAAGAACAGCATCGCCCCGTTGTCGTTCTCACCCTCGCCGCCTGGCCCGCCGTCGAAGAGGTTGCGGATCGGGTCGATGCAGATGACGTCGGGCGGCGCGTCGGGGAAGGCCTGGCTGATGGCCGCAGCGACGAGCGGCACGCCCTGCTCGTCGAGCAGCATGCGCAGCTTCGGCGTCACCACGAGGGTGTCGCGCGCGCGAGCGACAACGTCGCGATCGAGGTGGAGCTGCTGCAGCCGCTCGCGCAGGTAGTGATACTGGATCTCGGCTTGCAGATAGAACACGCGCAGCGGGCGCGGTGCGGTGAAGCGCAGGAAGGGCGCGCCGGCGGCGGCGTGCACCAGCAGGCTGATCAGGAAGTCGGATTTGCCCACCTTCGGCGCGCCGCCGAGCACCAGCATCCCACCCGGGGTAAGCAGGCGCGGCCCGATCAGGTCGTCCGGCATCGGCGAGGTGTCGTCGAGCAGCGCGCCGAGCGTGTGGGTGGGGACAGCGGCCGGGGGTGCGCTGTCGGCGCGCAGCAGCGGCGGGCCGTTGCGGTCGACGTGCAGCGCCCAGATCGCGTCGGTCTCGGCCTTCAGGCGCTCCAACGGCCAGGGCGGACGCAGGCAGGCGGCGTTGTAGCCGCAGATCGCCTCCCATCCCTGGTCGGGGGTGAGGCGGCCTTCATGGACCTGGCGGACGAAGTGGCCGATGGCCGCGCTGGCGCCCTGGAAGCGCGTCCAGCCGTCCTGGGCGCCCTCACGGACGGGGGTGGTGAGCACCCCGTCCAGGCCTGGCCGGTCGGACTGTGCGGCCGCTGGGGCGCGTTCCTGCGCCGGCAGGAAGGGCATGGCGGCGACCGCCTCGGCGAATTCCCCGAGGTCGACCTCGCGCCGCGGATCGTGGTGGCGGATGGTGACGACGCGCTCCACGCCACCCTTGCGGTAGATCGTGCCTGGCACGCGGATCGGCTGGTGGGCGGAGCGGAAGTGCGGGTCACCGCCGACCTTCTCCGCCATCTCGCCGCGCAGCGCGCAGAGGCGGGCGACGTCTGCGCCCTCCGCCGGTTCGGTCAGCCGCCACCAGGCGTGGAGCTTGGCCGCGCCCTCGGCCGTGCGGCCGCCGCTCTCCACCAGCAGGGTGGGAGCGCCGAGGTGCTGGAGCAGGTGGGCGAGCTTCGCTTCCACATCGCCGGTATCGAGATCCACAACCGCGGCCTGCATCTGCAGGACGTGCTCGGCGCGGGCCTGGCCGTGCTCGGCGACGGTGCCGGGAATGACATAGACCGCGCTGCCGTCGCGCGCGGCCCAGGCGGCGAAGGTGCCGAGCGATTCCGCCGCATGCTGATCGGCGAGGATCCATATGTTATGCGGGCGGCTGTCGATCCCCTGGCCCTGATCGACGAAGCCGCGGACGGGGATCAGGCCGTCGCAATAGCCGAACACCACCTCGAGGAAGGCCGCGATCTGCTCGCGGTCCAATGCGATAGCGGCGCCTGGGTGCGGCATCGACTGCCCAGCGCTGGGAAGCCGATCGAGGGCGATCTGCCCACCGGCGGGAAGATCGCGCTCGCCGTCATCCGGCAGCGATACCGCGTCGTTGAAGTCGCCCCAGGAGTTCACGCCGGCAGCGCCCAGCAGCGCTTCGCCCAGGGGCAGAAGCGGCACTCGAAGAAGTCCGCGCTGCTCGCCACGCGCGGCAGCAGGTCACCTGCGTCGCAGGCGCGCAGGACACGGACCGCACGGTCCGACATGCGCTGCGCCAGGTCCGCGTAGAATGGGACAAGCTCGTGATGAAGCTCGGCAGTATCCTTATTGATGGCGGTGAACAGCGCCGGGTTGTCGGCGACGCCCGGCACCGCCGCGTCCATATACGCCTGGTAGACGGCGACCTGCGCCGCGTAAATCGGCTTGGCGGCGGCAACGCCCTTGCTGGACGTCTCGCGCCAGGCCTTGGCGTTCATGGTCTTGCATTCCCAGAGCGCGGGGAACGCCATACCGGGGATCGCGGGCCCGCCGGCGAAGATGCCGTCGACATGGCCGCGGATGCGCCCGCCTGCCACCGCGAAGCCGAACTGCTCGCCGTCCGGCCGATTGCCCTTGCGGGTATACAGATCGAAGCCGGCGGCGCGGAGCCAGGCCACCGCCACGTCCTCCAAGGCGTGGCCGATCCCGAAGATCCGAAGGATGCGCCCGTCGAAGTCGGCCCCCTCGTCCTTCGGCGCCTGCAGGAACTCGAATTGGAGGGCGCGCTCGCAGGCATGGCCCAGGCGCGAACCGCCGAGATAGTTTCGGGGTGGGGTGGCCACGTGCCGCGCCACCAGCGCCGCGTCGATCGCGGCGTTCACGTGCAGGGCGGTCCGGCCGCGGCTGTTGAAGTCCAGCATCAGAAGGGCAGCTCCTCCACCGGCTGGCCGCGGGCGATCGCCTGCATGGCGTCCTGGAACCCGCCGACGGCGACCTCGATCAGCGTCAGCACCTGCGGCTCGGTCAGGTCCTGCAACCGGGTGGCCCAGCCGATATCGTCCATGGCCTCGGCGATGCGGCGCATGGCGGCGCGGATCGCCGCCCGCTCCTGCTCGGTCAGATCAACCATGGCGGGCGCCGCCCGCGCCGCGAGGCGCGTCCAGAAGGCCTGGCAGTCCAGGCCGCAGAAGGCCGCGGACGGTCGCGGCTGCACCTTGCGGGTGGGGTCGAACCAGCCGAAGCCGCGCGACGGGCGCGTGCAGACGGCGCAGGGCGGGACGGGCGCGCGCATCGCGGATCACGCTGCCTGCTCCCGGGGCTCCGGATGCGCGGTCATCACCAGCCGCCGGATGTCGTGGCGATTGAACTTGAAGGTCAGCAGCGCGGAGGCCTGGTAGCGGGTCATGCCGAGATCGAGCCGCGCCGCGGGCGGGAGGTGCGCGAGCTGGCGCTCGGTCGGCGGCTCACGCAGCCAGCGCCGGCTCTTGTGGGCGGTTTCGTCCGTCTCGTGGGTGTTGAGCCAGTCATCGGCGGCGGCCAGCGTCACCAGCCGCTCGCCGATCGCCAGCAACCTGGTCTGCTCGCCCTTGGCGCCGCCGACGGCGTGCCAGGCGCCGTTCAGGAAGAAGGTACCCGCCCAGCCGTGCAAGCCGTTGGCGAGCAGTGCCGCGTTGTCGCCGAACAGGTCGCACCACTGGAAGGCCGAGCGCCGGAGAAGGTCGAGCTCCGTCATGACGAAGTCGGTGAGCGGCGCCGTGTCGCGCTCCCGCGGCGTGAAGGCGTGCCCGCAGATCGGGCACTCCATCACGGAGATCGGGATCTCGGCCTCGCAGGAGGGACAGGTCTTGGTCGGTGCCTCGCCCTGGCCGGGTTCACTGTCGAGATCGACGTCCTGCTCCAGGCAGCCATGAATCTGCGAGGAGGTGCCGAAGTCGAGCACTATGCAGTCGCGCTTGACGATGCCGGGGAACTCGGCCGGGTCGACGGTGCGGAGGCCGCGCCCCACCATCTGGATCATGGTGGACTTGAAGGAGGATGGACGAAGGAGGACGACGCAGGAGGTGGGCGGATGGTCCCAGCCTTCCGTGAGCACCGCGACGTTCACGACAACCTGCGCCTCGCCCCGCGCGTAGGCGGCCAGCACCGAGCGGCGCTCGCCGTCTGGCATGTCCCCGCGGACAACGACGGTGGGGATGCCGGCCGCGTTGAAGGCGCCGGCGACGTGTTCGGCATGCGCCACGGTGGAGCAGAAGACCACCGTCTGCCGGCCGCCGGCCTTCTCGCGCCAGTGGCGGACCACGGCATCGGTGACCGGCACGGTGTCCATGATGCGGGCAACCTCGCCCATGTCGAAGTCGTCGCCGCTGCGCCGCACCCCGCGGAGCTCCTCCGCGACACCGACATCGATCACGAAGGTGCGGGGTGCGGCGAGATGGCCGGAGCCGATCAGCTCGCCGAGGCGGATCTGGTCCGCCACGTTCGAGAAGACGGCGCGCAGCCCCCGCTTGTCGCCGCGGTTCGGCGTCGCCGTGACCCCATAGATGTGGCAGGCCGGGTTGCGCTGCAGCGCCCGATCGACAATCCGCCGATAGCTGTCGGCGACGGCGTGGTGCGCCTCGTCGATCACCAGCAGGTCGAGCGTCGGCATGGCATCCAGGTTGGCCGGCCGCGTCAGCGTCGGCACCATGGCGAAGGTCACCTGGCCGGCCCAGGACTTTTCCGCCGCATCCACCACGGAGGTGGTGATGCCTGGCGCTACGCGATGAAACTTGCTGCGGTTCTGGGCGGTCAGCTCGTCCCGGTGGGCGAGCACGGCCGCCTTGCCGCCGCCACCGAGCCGCTGCGCGACGGTGGCGGACAGCATGACCGTCTTACCGGCCCCGGTCGGGGCGACGGCGAGGGTGTCGCCGCGGGTGTCGAGCGCCTGCAGGCTGCGCTCGACGAACAGCTTCTGGCGGGGACGGAGGATCATCCGATGCGTGATCCTCAGCGGGCCCAGCTGGGGCGTTCACCCTGTGTAGCGGCGGGCGCCGGCGGAGCGGCCGGGAAGGCGCCCGGCGGAATAGCGGCCGGCGCCGGCGGCGTGGCCGTGGGCGGCGCGTAGCTTTGCGGCGCCGCATAGCCCGCCGGGGCGACGTGACGGCCCATCACCTGGGCGTAGTCCCGATGGTCCGGCGTGACCGCGCCGCGGATCTCGTTCTTCTCCTCACCGCCGGCGTCGGTACCGACATCGATCCTGCCGATGAACTCGAGGCCGTCGAGATCGGCGAAGCCGGAGATGCGTCGCGCCGCCTGCGCCTGGGGCGAGAGGTCCTTGTCGGAAATACCGCGAGCGGAGTTCAGGATGCCGCGGATCAGGCCGCGGCCCATGTTCGCCCAGTCCGGCCCCTTCGGACTGTAGAGGCCGATCAGCGTGAAGATCTTGCGCTTGGCGTAGGGCCCCTCCAGCACGGTGAACTCGCCATTGAGATACACCGCGCCGGAATTGCCGCGCGTCGCGTAGCCGCCAGTCCAGCCCTGGCTCGGATCGTCGAAGCCGCCGGGGCGGATGGTCAGGCGCACCTTCGCGAGCGTGCCCTTCGGGATCAGGTTCGGGTTCGACTTCGCGTCGTTGTAGTCGTTCCACGCAGGCATGCTGGTTCTCCTCGAATCAGGTTTTGGGGGTAGCGGACGGGGCGGGCAGCGCGAGCGGCGGCGCTGGAAGGGCAAGCCGCTCGGGAATGGGACGAGCAGGGCCGCGGATCTTCGCGAATAGGCGCCCGAGATGCGGTTCCTCGACCATGTCGAGCCGGCCGCTACGGTCCTTGGCGGGATAGCCCCAGGGGTTCAGCGTCTGGCAGATCAGCGCGCGATACGGCTTGCCGTCTGCGTCCTTGAGGGCAGCAAGGGTGAGGACTTCATCCACGATGCCCGGCAGTTCGAGGCCAGTCTTGCTGCCCTCGATCTGCGGCACGAAGATCTTACGATTGAAGTCGTCGACCTTCTCATCGAGGATCCCGACGAAGATCACGTTCTTGCGGCGCGTGTGCTGCAGCTGCGTCAGCCAGGCGATCATCTCCCGCCCGTGCAGCCCGTAGGCGCCACGGGTATCAGGCTTCCCCGTGCGGTCGGAGAAGGCTTCCTGCTGTCCGCGGCACCACTGCAGGCAGAGGCGACCGGCAACCGTGATGCTGTCGATGAACAGCGTGTCGTAGCGGTCGAGCGAGGCGGGATCGCCGTATGTGGCGCAGACGGTTTCGTAGTGCGCGCGCGAGTAGGTCTGCTCGTCGCGCAGCGCGGGATTTGGCCCGCCGACGAACGCCGCGAGGTCGCGGCATTCCTCCCAAGTGCGTGGCCGCACCGCGTCGCCCGGCCAGCCTTCGACGGCGAGATCACCCGCCTCGAGGTCCCAGAACAGCGTCGTCGCCGCGTTCAGCGTCCACAGTAGGCTGGTCTTGCCTTCGCCGCTTCGCCCGAAGATCGCAGCCTTGATCATGCGCTCGACAGCCATGCGCTCATCGGCGGTGATGATGCGCAGCGGCATCAGCCGATCCCCCTGGACGGAGGCGGAGCGCCGGCGTGCGGGCTGTCACGCAGCTCGCGCTCGCTGCACATCGTCAGCCTGTAGACTGGCTTGCCGGTGCGCACCGTGCGCGCCGGCTCGAAGGCCTTGCGGATACGATCGGGCCAGGCGGTGTAGGCGCGCTCCGAGACCTTGAAGCTGACCTCCAGGTATTCGGCCGGATCCTCCCCGCCAGCGCGGATATGATCGGCGAGCGCGGCGAGCCGGCGCTGGTCCCATTCGACGCGCTTCGGCAGTTCGGCTGAGACCTCGACGCTGCCATCCTGGAAGCGGATAGCGCCGGTGTCCTTACCGGCTGCAGCCCGGGCGCCGATTGCGCGCTGCTCGTAGCGGAGCGCGATTGCGCCCTCGATCCAGTCGAGGGTGCGCTTGGCGGCGTCCAGCGCCTCGCGGGCATCGGACTGGAGCAGCGCGAGATGCTCGGCAGGCAGCGCGATGACGTCGCCGACCGGCATGGTGCGCACGGTGCCGAGAGACGGACGGTTGCTGCGCGTCTCCATCACGCCGCCTCCGCCAGCAGGGACAGCGAAGGCAGGACCGGTCGCCGCGGCGGCTTCGGGACAACACGCTGCTGGTGCGGACGCGGTCGCAGCACCAGCAGATAGAGGAAGCAGTTCGGCGCCTCGCGGCGCTGCAGGAGGTGACACCAGCCCGCATCGGCCAACCGCCAGGCGTAGTTCGCCACGACGTCGAGCTCGATGCGCTGCTGCTCCGGCAGCTCACTGGCATACCGATCGCGATCGCGCGCGAGCTCGCCGCGGTGGTAGATGATCACCTGACCGGGCGACGCCTCCATGACACGCTCGCAGAGCGCGTTGGCATCGCTGGGAATGGAGACGTCCGATGCATGGAGACGATCGGCAGGGATGGCGTTCCCGAGCGGTCGAATGAAGCTCACTGGCGCAGCGCCCTTCTGTCTGGTTGCGTCTGCTCCTTATCTACCGATCGACCTCCCGAATTTTCCCACGGCCCCGCGGCAGCGCGACGACGCCCGATGCGCGCAGCCAGAAGCGCAACTCCTTCACGTCGCGATAGAAGGCGGAGCTCGACCGCCCGCTGCGACGCTGTGCCGCCGCGACGTCACCTTCGGTCTGCAGCAGGATCACGAGCGTCTCGCGCTGCTCCTTGGGCAGGTCGCCGATCAACCTCTGCAGATCGAGGCGAGCGTCGACCGCCTGCGCCATGTCGATCGCAGGCGGCTGCGTCACGGATCGCGCATCGGCCAGCGCGTCGATCGAGCCGACATCCAGTGCCACCTGCATCTGTGCATGGCGGCGCGATGCGGCCTGGCAGTGATCGGCCACCACGTGCCGCGCCAGGAGCCCGACGAAGGTCGCCCACCCCGCATGGGCGGGATCGAAGCGCCCCGCGCGCTCGATGATGGCGAGCAGGATGTCCTGCTGCAGGTCGTCGCGATCGGCGGCCGGCATGCCCGCGCGGCAGGCCCGGCGTGCGGCGATGTGGCGTGCCGCCGCGAGGGCGATGGCCGTATGATCATTGTCCCATTCAGGGGCCTCGCGCTCCCGAACGCCGTAAACCACACACATGACGACGAACCCTCTCCGTTCTCGTGGCAGAGTGCCGGAGAGAGCCACCCGCGCCGGGGGTGCGGCCAGGGCGGAAAGGTGCCGAATGGTGCCGAATAGGCCGCGGCGACAGCGAGGAAAGGACATAAAATCAACGAAATGACTGACCCCATCCTGCGCTGTGGGCGTGGTCTCCCTGCAGCGGCACCATTCGGCACCCCGGCAGGTCGAAGGGACTAGACAAGGGCTGAGCGGAAGGAACATAAAGCGAACATCACATACGCCGACCGCCACGCACCATAGGAACACGGTCCATGCCGCTCGCCGTCCACTACCCCTCGGGCTCCCCGCCCGCTGGCCGACGGAGCCTGTCCACCGCCGAGATCCGCGCGGTCGCGGCGCAGGCCCGCCGCCAGTTGCTCGCCGATCCGGCCGAGTTCGCGCTGCAACTCCCGGGCCTCGTCGCCGCCGCCGCGATGATCAGCGTGAACACGAAGAACTTCGCCGTGCAGTGGGATCTGACGCAGCCGCTGCGGGACCAGTCGGGGCGTGCCGTGCTCGGGATCTGCGACGTCGATCCGGCCGAGCCAGGCTGGGCCTATGTTTCCATCGACGGGCCCACGGTGTCGCGCCGTCCGGACCTGGCGCTCAGCACGGCGGCACATGAGCTCGGCCATCTGCTGTTCGACGTGCCCGATGAGATGGACGTCGGATCGCGGCGCTATCGCGCCGTCGCACGCTCCGCATCGGCGCTGGAGAGCGTGAGCCGAGGTGCGGAGGGGCGGGCCAATGAATTCATGGGCGCGCTGCTGGTTCCGCCGGTTCCGCTGCACACCCGCCTGCTGGCGCTCGCGCGCGGCGAGGGACTGCGCCTTGCGCGGGCGCCGCATGAAGGGCGGCCCGCGAGCCCAGTGTTGGCGGCCGGCAATCCTGCCGACGTGGTGGCCGGCGTGTTTGCCGCGCTGGCGATCGAGTTCGGCGTCACGGAGCGATTCATCGCCGTTCGCGCGGCGCGCTACGGCCTTGTGCAGGGAGGTATCTGATGGCGTTCGGGGACGTGATCCGCGCCCGCCGTACCGAGATGGGCATCGGGCTGAACGACATGGCGGAGCGGCTGGGGATATCGGCCGCCTATTGGTCGCGGATCGAACGCGATCTGGACAGCCCGCCGCGTGACGAACTCATCGAGAAGGCTGCGGCCATCCTGGCGCTGCGGCTCGATGACCTCTTTGTGGAGGCACGGCGCCTGCCGCCGGACATGCAGCGCGACATTGGTCGCGTCGTGTTCGCCTATCGCCGCATGCGCTCCATCCACCGCTGATGAAGGAGGATGTCATGGTGCACCGGCCCATGCGGAAGCTGTTCTATGATCTGTCCGACGCCGGCAGAAGGCTGGACCTCAGCCTCGTCGACATCGGTGCATTCGTCGTGGAGCGCAAGATGCGCGTCTGCACGCCGGCGGCAGGCCTGCTCGTGGAGTTCGGCCTCTGGGAGAACGAGGGCAGCGTCGACCAGTACGCCGTCGCCGAGGAGGTGCGCGAGGTCAGCGGCCTTGTCGACCTTCGTCCGCAGGACGCGCTTGCGATCATCCAGTCCGGAAGCGCGGCCATTGAGTTTCTGGATGCGGCGTCCGGCTCATACCGGCGGATTATCCGGACCGAGGGCGATCCGCCCGGGTTTGCTGTTCGTCGAGAAAATCTCGGTGTCCGGCACGAGGTGCTGCAAAAGCTTGCCGATGAGTTCGGCGTTGATCTTGCGGAACCAACGGCGCTGCCGCGCCTCGGCGCGCTGCGCACGCATGATTGGGACGCCTGCATGCTGGAGGTATCCCGGCTGTTCTACTTCGAGGGCGTGCCGGAATCGAAGGCGGCCTTGATCCGGCATGTGCAGGCTTGGTTCGCGAGCCAGGGGCCGAAGGTGCCGGACGAAAGCACCTTGCAGAAGAAGCTCAAGGATACCTGGGCGATGTTCGCGCCGGAGGCCCGGAAGAGGAGGGCATAGGACGAGGCGGCCGCAGCGGCGTGGGAAAGATCGAGGAGGCGATCGGTAGATAAGGGGTAGGACGCTAGTGCAGAGCGATGCCCCAGCCGATCAATCCCCATCTCCCGCCCAACCTTCGCGAGGCGTGTGACCTGCTTGCCAGGGGGCTCCTGCGGCTGCGCAGCCGCGCTGCCGAGGAAGCCGCGCGCGCGGCCGGCAGCGAGAGGGTGGTTCGACTACACACCGTCCCCGGCCAGCGCCTTCGTGCGAACCCCAGGAGAAAGGGAGACGCATGACCCGCGCGAAGCCGACCACCACCACGATGACGATCAGCGCCATCCCGAAGCAGGACGTGCCTGCGCGCCTCGCCGCGCTGGCCGGCATGCCGATCGGCGAGCTGAAGGCCGAGTGGCGCCGCCTCTTCGGCACCGAGCCGCCGCCCTACAACAGGAGGTTCCTCGAAAGCAGGCTTTCGTACCGAACTCAGGAATTGGCGTATGGCGGCCTCAGGCCCGAGACCATCGCGCGCCTCGAGGCGCTCGGCGAGCAGATTGAAGGCAGGAACCTGACCCTGCGCCGGATCCGTCGCGAGCAGCGCCCGATCGCCGGGACGCGGCTGCTGCGGGAGTGGAAGGGCGTCGAGCACGTCGTCACCGTCACGCGCGACGGCTACGAATGGCAGGGGCGGCCGTATCAGTCGCTCTCCGCCATTGCGCGTGCCATCACCGGCACGCGCTGGAACGGCTGGACCTTCTTCGGCATGCGGAAGGCCGGCGCATGACCCGCCGCGACGCCGCCATGCCGGCGAAGGCGCGCAAGCTGCGCTGCGCCGTCTACACCCGCAAATCCACGGACGAGGGGCTGGAGAAGGAGTTCAACTCGCTCGAGGCGCAGCGCGCCGCATGCGAGGCCTACATCGCCTCGCAGCGGTCCGAAGGCTGGGTGCTGGTGCACGACCGCTATGACGATGGCGGCGTCAGTGGCGGCACGCTCGATCGTCCCGCGCTGAAGCGGCTGCTGGCCGACATCGAGGCCGGCCTCGTCGATGTTGTCCTGGTTTATAAGGTGGACCGGCTGTCGCGGTCGCTGATGGACTTCGCCAAGCTGGTCGAGACCTTCGAGGCGCACGAGGTCACCTTTGTTGCGATTACACAGTCGCTGAACACGACCACGAGCATGGGGCGGCTGACGCTGAACATGCTGCTCAGCTTTGCGCAGTATGAGCGCGAATTGATTGGTGAGCGCGTGCGCGACAAGATAGCCGCATCGCGTGCGCGCGGCATGTGGATGGGCGGGCCAGTGCCGCTCGGCTATCGGGTCGAGAACCGCAAGCTGCTCGTCGACGAGGCTGGCGCTGCGACAGTGCGGCGCGTGTTCGAGGGGTTCGCGGAGATCGGCTCCGGATCCCGCCTGCTGCCGATCCTGGCGGCGGAGGGTCACGTCACGAAGACGGGTCGGCCGTTCGACAAGGGCGCGCTCTACAAGCTGCTGGTGAACCGGGTCTATATCGGCGAGGCCGTGCACAAGGGGACGGCCTATCCCGGCGAGCACGCGGCCATCGTCCCACGGGAACTGTGGGATCGCGTCCACAGCATCCTGGCCGAGAGCCCGCGCGCGCGTGCGGCGCAGAACCGCGCCACCGCCACGGCGCTGCTTCGCGGCCTGCTGTTCGGGCCGGACGGGCGGGCCATGTCGCCGAGCCACACCCGGAAGAAGGGCCGGCTCTACCGCTACTACGTCAGCCAGGCCGTGCTGCAGGGCGGGGCGAACGACGCGCCGCACCGGCGGCTGCCAGCGGGCGAGATCGAGGGCTTGGTGATGGCGCAGGTGCGCGCCCTGCTGCGCCAGCCGGAGGTCGTAGTCGGCACCTGGCGCGCCGCGCGGGCGGAGGCGCCCGACGTCACCGAGGCCGAGGTCTGCGACGCGCTCGGGCGGCTGGATCCGCTCTGGGATGAGCTGTTCCCCGGCGAGCAGGAGCGGATCGTGCGGCTGCTGGTCGAGCGCGTGGACCTCACCTGCGCCGGCGCGCAGATCCGGCTGAACCTCGAAGGGCTGGCCGGGCTGGCGCGGGACATGGCGGCGAAGGAGGCGGTTGCGGCATGACCAGCGTGACGGTGGTGGTGCCGATGACCATCCGGCGCCGCGGTGGGCGGAAGCAGATTATCGGGCCGGATGGGTCGCCAATGCAGGCCGGCGGCGACGCCGCGGGCCTGACGGAGACGCGTGGCGACCCAGCGCTGGTGAAGGCGTTGGCGCGGGCGTTCCGGTGGCGGCGGATGCTGGAGGAAGGGCGGTATGCGTCTATCCGGGATCTGGCGAGGGCCGAGGGCGTGAACCGGACCTACGTCGGGCGGCTCCTCAATCTGACCCTGCTGGCGCCCGATCTCGTGGACGCGATCCTGGATGGTCGAAGGACAGCGGCCGCGCCGGGCCTGCAGGCAGATGGCTCGATTCCCTCTGCGTGGTCGGCACAGCGGGGAGCGTGGGGCTGATTGGCGGCCACAAACTTGCTGTCGCCCGCCGCTGCGCCACGGTCAGTCTCGCCGAGCAGTTGAATCCGTTCCGCCCATGTCGGATCATCCACCGTCAAATTCCGAATCAACGCGCCAGCGCGCCAGAATTGCCCCGGGAAGACATGGTCCGCGAAGTCCTGCGTGAGCGTTTCGTCGAAACACTGAAGGAGCTCGGCGGCAGCGCCGGCAATGGGCGCCTGCGCGATACCCTCGGCTGGCAGGACGAAACCTATTGGGCCGTCCACACAGCACTGATTGAAGACGGCACGGTCATCGCCGGCCGCGGGCGCGGCGGGTCGGTTGCGCTCGCCGGCCGTGCCGCCCCGCCGGCCGCCCCGACCGCGAAGGCGCCTCGCCAGCCGGACCTGCTGGCTGCGGAAGAGGCGCCTGTGCCGGCAGCCGCGCCGAAGGCCGCCGCGAAGCGTGGCAACGGCAACGGCGCCACGCTCGGCTTCGAGGCGCAGCTCTTCCTCGCTGCGGACAAGCTACGGAAGAACCTGGAACCCTCCGACTACAAGCACGTCGCCCTCGGCCTGATCTTCCTGAAGCACATCTCGCTGGCCTTCGAGGCGAAGCGCGAGGCGTTGCTCGCCGAGGAGCCCACCGCCGCCGAAGACCCTGACGAATACCTGGCCGAGAACGTCTTCTGGGTGCCGAAGGAAGCCCGCTGGTCGCACCTGCAGGCCAGCGCGCGCCAGCCCACCATCGGCAAGATCATCGACGACGCCATGGGGGCGATCGAGGCGCACAACCCCGGCCTCAAGGGCGTGCTGCCGAAAGACTACAACCGGCCTGCCCTCGACAAGGTCATGCTGGGCGAGCTGATCGACCTTATCTCCGGCATCGCCACCGGGGAGCCGGGCGACACCGCGAAGGACCTGCTCGGCCGGGTGTACGAGTACTTCCTCGGCGGCTTCGCCGGGTCGGAAGGCAAGCGCGGCGGCGAGTTCTACACCCCGCGCTCCGTCGTTCGCGTGCTGGTCGAGATGCTGGAGCCCTATAAGGGCCGCGTCTACGACCCCTGCTGCGGCTCGGGCGGGATGTTCGTGCAGTCCGAGAAATTCGTCGCCGAGCATGGCGGCCGCATCGGCGACATCGCCATCTACGGGCAGGAGAGCAACTACACCACCTGGCGCCTGGCGAAGATGAACTTGGCGGTGCGCGGCATCGACGCCGATATCCGCTGGAACAACGAAGGCAGCTTCCACAAGGACGAGCTGAAGGATCTGCGCTTCGACTTCATTCTGGCGAACCCACCCTTCAACATCTCGGACTGGGGCGGGGACCGGCTGCGGGAGGATGCGCGCTGGGTGTTCGGCGTGCCGCCCGCGGGCAATGCCAACTATGGCTGGCTGCAGCACATCTGGTGGCACCTGGCGCCGAACGGCACGGCAGGCGTGGTGCTGGCCAATGGCTCCATGTCCTCGGGCCAGAGCGGGGAGGATGTGATCCGCCGCGCGATGGTCGAGGCGGACGCGGTGGACTGCATGGTGGCGCTGCCGGGGCAGCTCTTCTACTCGACGCAGATCCCGGCCTGCCTGTGGTTCCTGGCGAGGAACAAGAACCCCGGTGGCGGGTGGCGCGACCGGCGCGGCGAGGTGCTGTTCATTGATGCGCGGAAGATGGGCGCGCTGGTGGACCGGACGCGGCGCGAGCTGTCCGAGGACGACATCGCGCGCATCGCCGACACCTACCATGCTTGGCGCGGCGAGAAGGACGCGGGCGCCTATGCGGATGTGCCGGGGTTCTGCAAGGCGGCGACGTTGGATGAAGTGCGCCGTCAGGCTCATGTGCTGACGCCTGGGCGGTATGTCGGCAGCGCGGACAACGACGATGACGAAACGCCTTTCGCAGAGAGATTCGCACTCCTGCATGGCCAACTCCGAGACCAGTTCAAGCAATCCGAACAACTCGCGTCCCGCATAACCGCGGCGCTTGAAAAGGTGGCCTCCTAGTTGCCGCGCGCCATGACAGTTACCGGCGGTCGCAATGCGACGCTCGCCGTGATTCCGGGCCGGTTCGCTCTCTCTGTCGGGCGGCCTGATCTCGCGGCCCCGAGCGGATGGAATTGGACCCGCCTAGCCGACGTTGCTCGGCTGGAATCTGGCCACACGCCGTCTCGCTCTAGGCCCGAGTATTGGGGCGGCGACGTGCCGTGGATCGGGATCCGGGACGCAACCGCCAACCACGGGCGCACGCTTCACGACACGAACGAGCACACGAACGCGCTCGGCATAGCCAACTCGTCTGCGCGCATATTGCCAGCGGGCACCGTCTGCCTGTCGCGCACCGCATCGGTCGGATACGTCGTCATGATGGGCCGGCCCATGGCAACCAGCCAGGACTTTGTGAACTGGGTCTGCGGCGACAGCCTGAACCCGCATTTCCTTAAGTACGTTCTGTTGGCAGAACGCGAAGCGCTGCACGTTTTCGCCACTGGCAGCGTCCATCAGACCATCTACTTCCCCGAGGCGAAGGCGTTCCACATCTGCCTGCCACCGCGGCCAGAACAAGACGCCATCGTCGATGTTCTCGGCGCGCTCGACGACAAGATCGAGTTGAACCGGCGGATGAACGAGACGCTGGAGGCGATGGCGCGGGCGATCTTCCAGGACTGGTTCGTCGCCTTCGGCCCCACCCGGGCCAAGATGGAAGGCCGCCCGCCCTACCTCGCCCCCGACCTCTGGTCCCTGTTCCCTGATCGCCTCGACGCGGAGGGGAAGCCGGAGGGGTGGGATACAGCCAGCGTCTACGACTTCGCCGACGTGATCTATGGCGCTCCGTTCGCGTCCTCCCGCTTCAATGGCGAGGGGCGAGGTTTGCCGCTGATCCGCATACGCGACCTGGCCGAACATGCACCTTCGATCTTCACGGATGAGGAGCATCCGAAGGCGCAGATCATCGAGCCCGGCGACATCGTCATCGGCATGGACGGCGAATTCCGCCTTCACCAGTGGAAGGGGCCGCGCGCCTTGCTGAACCAGCGCGTCTGCCATCTTCGGCCCAAGCCTCGTGTGCCGCGCGCCTTCGTAGCATACGCGCTGATAGAACCTTTGGCGTTCTTCGAGCGTGGCAAGGTGGGGACCACGGTCATTCATTTGGGCAAGGCAGACATCGACACGATCCGCCTCATCAGTCCCGGACGGGCTGTACTCGATGGCTTCGGAGCGGCAGTCGAGCCGCTCCTCGCTCGCGTGGTCGCAAACGCCGCGGAATACCGCACCCTCGCCGCCACGCGCGACCTCCTCCTCCCCCGCCTCATGTCCGGCGAACTCCGTGTGAAGGATGATGAGCGTACCGTGGAGGCCGCAGCATGACCCTTCGATCGCAGATCGACCGTGCCCGCTTCGCGGATATCTTTCTCGATGTCTATCTCAGTGGTGGCCTCGGCAGCCTGTCAAAGCGAGAGATAGACCTCCTTGTGCTGCGCGCGCTGATCGAGGCTTCAACGACCGACGCAGCGCAAGCGGCGCTTGCTAATGCAGACCCATTTTATCTGGGCAGAGAATGCCGCGTACGTGCAACCCGAATGCGCTCGATGCTCGATGAGCTTCGGTATCGCAATCCTCCAACGGACGAGGACCTGCGCACACAACTGCGTGACCAACTTACCAGAGGCGAGCGCATCGCGGACGGGACCACCGTCAGGATACAGATCGAGGACGGACTTCTTCGCGACTACGCGAGAAAGGTGGTTCGGGATGACTTCGGTGTCGTTGACAGTTCGTTTGACCGAGCAATCATAGCGTTGTCGCCGGCCAAATTCCTGGCGCTTGTACTCGCGGTGCTTGGTCCTGACGCTCGCACGGAGTTCGAGACACAGCTCACCGCCACCAAGCCCGGAACGGTGCCTGCTCCTATCGAAGGTCGCCTCACTTGGATCTTCAAGAAGATGGGCGAAGCTGCAGCCGGCGAGGTGGGCAAGCGAGTGGTCCAACTCTCTGATGAGTGGCTACGCGCAAACGGAGCTTCCGTTGCCGGCACTGTCCAAGAACTTGCGGCTCAGATTTGGAAGCTCGTCTCTGGATGAAGACCGGGTAGGGATGCCATCCATTGCCGAAAGCCATGTCGAGGAGGCGGCGCTGGCCTGGCTGGCCGAGCTTGGCTTCGCCGTCTGCTCCGGCCTGGAGATAGGCCCGGACGGCGCCCGGCCAGAACGCGCGGCCTACGGCGACGTGACGCTGGTCGGGCGCCTCCAGGCCGCCATTGCCCGCCTGAACCCCGCCCTGCCCGAGGAAACGCAGGCGGCCGTTCTAGCGAAGCTGGTGCAGGCCGAGACGCCCTCCCTGATCGATGAGAACCGCCGCCTGCACCGCTACCTGGTCGAGGGCGTGCCGGTGGAGGTGCGCCGGCCGGACGGCACGATCGGCGGCGAGCAGGCGCGGCTGCTCGACTTCGAGGACCCGGCGGCGAATGACTGGCTGGCGGTGAACCAGGTCACCGTCATCGAGAACAAGGCGAACCGGCGTGCCGACGTCGTGGTGTATGTGAACGGCCTGCCGCTCGGCGTGATGGAGCTGAAGAAGCCCGGCGATGAGAACGCCACGCTGGATGGCGCCTTCAACCAGCTGCAGACCTACAAGGCGCAGATCCCCTCGCTGTTCCGCACCAACGCCGTGCTGGTGGTGTCGGACGGGCTGGAAGCGCGGGTCGGTTCCCTGACCGCGGACCGGGAACGCTTCATGCCCTGGCGCACCGTGACCGGGGAGGACCTGGCGCCGAAGGGTAACCCGGAACTCGAGACGGTGCTGAAGGGCGTGTTCGAGAAGCGCCGCTTCCTGTCGCTACTGAAGTATTACGTCGTCTTCGGCGATGCCGACGGAAAGGTGGCGAAGATCCTCGCCGGCTACCACCAGTTCCACGCCGTGCGCCATGCGGTGGCGCGCACGCTGGCGGCAACCAGCCCCAAGGGGGACCGCAAGGTCGGCGTGATCTGGCATACCCAGGGTTCGGGCAAGAGCCTGCTGATGGCCTTCTACGCCGGGCAGATCGTCAAGCACCCGGCGATGGAGAACCCGACGCTGGTGGTGCTGACGGACCGCAACGACCTCGACGACCAGCTCTTCGGCACCTTCAGCATGTGCCGCGACCTGCTGCGCCAGACGCCGCAGCAGGCGACGGATCGGCAGGAGTTGCGGCGGCTCTTGGACCGGCCCTCGGGCGGGGTGATCTTCACCACGCTCCAGAAATTCGCCCCCGAGCCCGGCAGCACTGACTACCCGCTGCTGACCGACCGCCGCAACGTGGTGGTCATCGCCGATGAGGCGCATCGCAGCCAGTACGGCTTCCGCGCCAAGGTCGCGCGCGCCACCGGCGATCTCTCCTACGGCTTCGCGAAGTACCTGCGGGACGCGCTGCCGAACGCCTCCTTCATCGGCTTCACGGGGACGCCGATCGAGAAGGAGGACGTGAACACGCCTGCCGTGTTCGGCAGCTACATCGACGTCTACGACATCAGCCGCGCTGTGGAGGACGGCGCCACGGTGCCAATCTACTACGAGAGCAGGCTGGCGCGGATCGAGCTCGACCCTGACGAGAAGCCGAAGATCGACGCCGAGATCGCGGAACTCACCGAGGACGAAGCCGAGAGCGAACAGGAGCGGCTGAAGCGTCGCTGGGCCAGCGTCGAGGCCCTAGTCGGCTCGGAGAAGAGGTTGGCCCTGGTCGCCGAGGATCTGGTCCGGCACTTCGAGGATCGGGTCGCGGCGCTGGACGGCAAGGGCATGATCGTCTGCATGAGCCGCCGCATCTGCGTCGCCCTGTATGACGCGATCATCAAGCTCCGGCCGGCATGGCACAGCGAGGATGACGAGGCCGGCACCATCAAGGTTGTCATGACCGGCGCCGCCTCCGATCCCGCCGCGTGGCAGCCGCATATCGGGAAGCGGCCGAGGGCGCGGCGCGAAATGCTGGCCAAGCGCGCGAAGGACCCGAAAGACCCGCTGAAGCTGGTGATCGTGCGGGACATGTGGCTCACCGGCTTCGACGCCCCCTGCATGCACACGATGTATGTGGACAAGCCGATGCAGGGCCATGGGCTGATGCAGGCCATCGCCCGGGTCAACCGCGTATTCCGCGACAAGCCGGCGGGCCTGGTCGTGGACTACATCGGCGTCGCCCAGAACCTGAAAAGCGCGCTCGGCCAGTATTCCGGGCGGGATCAGGAGCAGACGGGCATCGATGAAGCCGAGGCGGTTCGCGTTCTGCAGGAGCGCTACGAGATCGTCCGCGCCATGTTCCGGCCCGACATGGCCGGCGGCTTCGACTACCGGCCGGCGCTGACCGCGGAGACGCCACCAGGGCAGCGCCTGGCCATCATGGCCGGGGCGATCGAATGGATCCTGACCCTCCAGCAGGAGGAGGCCGCCCGGGAGACTTCGGAGGATGGGAAGAAGCGGGCGCACCGACGCTATGCCGATGGCGTGCTCGCGCTGTCGAAGGCGTTCGCGCTCGCGGCCGCCAGCGACCTGGCTCGGGAGATCCGGGAGGAAGTCGGGTTCTTCCAGGCCATCCGCGCGGCACTGGTGAAGAGCACCGCTGGAGGTGGCCGCAGCGCCGCGGAGCGGGAGTTGGCCATCCAGCAGATCGTCAGTCGGGCGATCGTCTCGACCGAGATCCTCGACATCATGCGGGCGGCCGGGCTGGAAAGCCCGGACATCTCCATCCTCTCGGACGAGTTCCTGGCTGAGGTACGGCAGATGGAGAAGCGCAACCTGGCCATCGAGGCGCTGAAGAAGCTGATCAACGGCGAGGTCCGATCCCAGGCGCAGCGCAACGTGACCCAGTCGAAAGCCTTCACGGAGCGGCTGGAGGCGGCCATCGCTCGCTACCACTCGAATGCACTGACCACGGCGCAGGTGCTGGAGGAGCTGATCCAGATCGCGAAGGACATCCGTGCGGCGCGAGCGCGGGGCGAGGAGACGGGCCTCACCGAGGAAGAGATCGCCTTCTATGACGCGCTGGCCGAAAACGAGAGCGCGCGTCAGGCCATGGGCGAGCCGGCGCTGCGGGTGATTGCTCACGAGCTGGTGGCCAGCATCCGCGGCAGCGTCTCGGTCGACTGGGTGCACCGCGAGGCTGCGCGGGCGCGGATCCGCGTGCTGGTGAAGCGGATCCTGCGGAAGTACGGCTATCCCCCGGATTTGCAGGACGCAGCCGTCCAGACCGTGTTGCAGCAGGCGGAGGCCCTGTCAGCGGCCTGGGCGGCCTGAGGCTGGTGGCCGTGGCTTGGCGCGCGATTCGACGATGCGGCGGCGGTTCCCTTCGGTGCCCCACGGATTCTGCCAACTCCGCCGCATTTCTGCCCCAAAAATCCGAGGTTTTCCGAGGCTTTCAGCCTGGAGGGTAAATCGCCCAAGTCGCCAGGTTCGGAGAAGAGGGCGCAGGAGAGACCCCTTTTCGGCCTCCGTTCCGCCCGCGGATCAGCCAGTCCGCAAGCGGAACCCGCGGAAAACCTGCGCCTCACGGCGCCAGCCCGCCTGCGGGAGAGAGTTTGTTTCGGTGAGAGGTGGCGTCCCGTACGGGATTCGAACCCGTGCTGCCAACGTGAAAGGCTGGTGTCCTAGGCCTCTAGACGAACGGGACAGCAGATTGACGGCAGGGGATCGGACGCCCCCGCAGCCGCGGCGCTCAATAGCTGGGAGAGGGGCGAGCGGCTAGCCCCCGTGGCGATTTCCGTCGCACCGACGATCAACACCGTCCCGACCATCAACCCGCAGGCAAGGGAAAGGCGTGCAGCTCGGGCTCGTAGTCCGGCTCCACCTCGATCGCCGCGGCCCGGATGAAGCGCGCCAGGCCCACATACAGCGCCGCGATCAGCAGGAGCTCGGTCAGCGCATCCTCGGCGAGATGCCCCCGCAACCCCGCCAGCGTCGCCTCCGGCAGCGTGCCGTCGCCCTCCGCGATGCCGGTCGCCGCGCGCAGCACCGCGCCCTCCGCGCCCGTCGCCGTCGCCGGGTCCATCGCCAGGGCGACGTCCGAGTCGGTCACGCCGAAATCGCGGCCGATCTTCACGTGGTGCGACCACTCATAGGCCGAGCGCGTCAGCCAGGCGATGCGCAGGATCGCGATCTCCCGCAGGCGCGGATCGAGCCGGCTGCGGTGGCGGATCTCGTTGGCGAGGCCCAGGAAGGCCCGCGCGATGCCGGGCGCATTGGCCATCGCGCGATAGAGGTTCACCGGGCGGACCAGCACGTCCCGGTCGGCCGGGTCCAGATCCTCCGGGTTCAGGTAGCGCAGCTGCGCCAAGCCGATCCTCCCTCTCTCGCGCCGCGGCCGGCGCGGGTCAGGCGGTGAGCGCCAGGTAGTCGCGCACCGCGCGGTCCAGCAGGCCCGCCAGCTCCGGCCGGCCCATCTGGTCCCAGAATACCTCGTACTCCACCGCCCCCGCATAGCCCGCGGCATCGAGGTCCTGGAGGAACAGCACGAGGTCCGCCGGCCCTGCCGCAAGCTCCGCCCGGCGGGCCGCGGTGCCGTCGGCCGGCACATCCTGCCCGCAGACCTGCACCACCAGCACATCCTGCGGCGCCTCGGCGATGGCGGCCGAAAGATCCTCGTCCCACCACGAATGGTGGAAGTCGAGCGTCAGCCCGACCTCCGCATGCCGGGCGGCGAGCGCGCGGGCGTGCGAGACCTGGTTGATGCAGCCCTTGGTGCCGAGTGCCACCGGATGCATCGGCTCCAGCGCCAGGCGCACGCCGGCGGCGCGGGCGCGCGCGGCGAGTCGCTCCAGCCCCTCCGCCGCGCGGGCGCGGGCTTCGCGCAGCGACGGGGCGGGCTGGCCGGGGGTCGCGCCGTGCAGCGTGCCGCCGAGGATGACGTTGATGGGCGCGCCGAGCGCCTGCGCCGCGGCGAAGAGCAGGTCGTCCAGCCGCGCCTGCGCCGCCGCCGCGGCCGGATCGGCGTGCAGCACATAGCCCGTGCTGTTCAACGAGGTGCAGGCCAGGTCGTGCCGCCGCAGCAGGCGGTCGAGTTCGTCCGGCCCCATCGCCTCCACCGCGCGGGCCGTCAGGCCGACGCCGCCGACGCCACGCGCCGCGGCCATCGCGCAGAAGGTCTCGATGCCGCAATCGGGCGGCGCCATGTAGAAGTTGAAGGAGAGGCGGCGCAGCCGGTCCGCCGCCGCGCCGCCGAGCAGGGCAGGGGAGGCGGTCATGCGCGGGCCGATCAGGCCTCGCGCCGGAAATAGACGGCGAAGATGGCGGCGCCGAGCACGCGCCCGTCCTCGCTGCCGAACTGCTTCGGCGAGGCGGAATCGGGCGTGTCCAGCGTGATCACGTTCATCTTCGCGCGCAGGATATTGCTGGGGAAGTTCATGATGAGGATGCGGCGATGCGTGACGAGGAAGGAGCCGACGCGCAGCCCGTTGAGGTAGACGAAGACGTTCTGGCCCGGCAGTTCCGGCGGGCGCTTGAACACGTCCAGTTCGATCATCAGGTCGGCCATGCCGGTGCGGCTGCGGCCGTTCTCGTCGAAGTCGAAGGTGATCTCGCCCCAGCGGCCCATCTGCCAGACGAAACCGTCCTCGGGCGCGGCGAAGCCTTCGAGCATCACGCCTGCATCCGCCCAGCTTCGTACGTCGAGGACGTCCTGGAAGTTTTTCACGATGCGACTCTCCGCTGGAATGGAAGGATGGCTGGGGCGTTGCGACAGGTTGTTTCCTTGCAACCTGCCCGTTCGTCAACCCGCTTCGCGCGTGAAGAACGGCTGTTGTGCAACTGTCATTCGCGCGGTTGCATGCCGGCGCGTGGTATGATGGTTGATCATGGCAAGGCGTGGCGAGGGGAAAGCCAGCGATGATCGGTGCGACGCGTCGCCGCCTGCTGCTTTCGGCGGCATGTGCCGCCCTCGCGCTGCCCGCGCTGCGCCGTTCCGATGCAGCACCGCTGCACACCACGCTGCATCGGCGGCACGTGGTCGGATACCAGGGCTGGTTCATCTGCCCGGATGAGCAGAACCGCGACGACTGGTTCCATTGGTTCCATCGCATGCAGGATGGGCGGCTGCAGCCGACCTTCGACATGCTGCCCGACACGTCGGAGTTCGAGGAAGGCGAGGGCTGCCCGACGCCCTGGACCGACCGCGGCGGGCGGCCGGTGCGGCTGTTCACGGCGCAGGATGCGCGCTCGGTGCGGCGGCATTTCCGGTGGATGCGGGAGTACGAGATAGACGGCGCGGCCATGCAGCGCTTCGTCTCGGTGCTCGCCAACGCGCGGCGACGGGCGCAGCTGGACCGCACCCTCGCGAATGTGCGCGCCGCCGCCGAGGCGGAGGGACGCTCCATGTTCCTGATGTATGACCTCAGCGGCACGGACGATTCGGGGCTGCGCGTGCTGATCGAGGATTGGCGCCAGCAGGTGGAGGCCGGGCAGCTGCGCAGCCCGGCGCAGCAGTTCCATGGCGGGCGGCCGGTGCTCGGCCTCTGGGGCCTGGGCTTCCGTGATCGCCCGCTGACGCCCGATGCCGTGCTGGATACGATCGCGGCGTTGCGGCGCATCGCCGGCAGCGGCGGCCTGACGATCGTGGCCGGGGTGCCGGCGTTCTGGCGCACCGGCACGCGCGACGCCGATCCCTCGCCGCGCTGGCAGGAGGTGTATGCGGCCGTGCAGGTGCTGAGCCCCTGGACGGTGGGCCGATACGCGGATGCGGCGGGCGCCGACACCTACCTCCGGCAGGTTCTGCGGCCCGACATGGCGCAGGCGGCGGCGAGCGGGAAGGAGATGCTGCCGGTGATCTTCCCCGGCTTC
This sequence comes from Falsiroseomonas bella, assembly GCF_003173615.1. GTDB lineage: Bacteria > Pseudomonadota > Alphaproteobacteria > Acetobacterales > Acetobacteraceae > Falsiroseomonas > Falsiroseomonas bella. The sequence goes on from NZ_QGNA01000006.1 coordinate 121,013, forward strand.
TCCTGGGCGAATGTGATGCGTGCCCGGCAGCGGGAGGCGCGGCTGAACCAGATCGCGCGGCGCTGCGGTGCCTTCTACTGGCACCAGGCGGCAAATGCCGTGAATGCAGGGGCAGGGATGCTCTACACGGCGATGTTCGACGAGGTGGACGAGGGGACGGCGATCTTCAAGCTGGTGCCGGACCTGTCAGGCCAGCCGGCCGACTCGGCGTTTCTGCCGTTGGACGTGGATGGGTGCGCGTTGCCGGCCGACTGGTACCTGCAGCTCGCGCGTGGTGTGACGCGGGGCTTGAGGGAAGGGCGCCTCGCGGTACGGCCGGAGTTATAGCTTCGCGGACAGGAACGTTCCGTATTCCTCTCGGAGTTGACGAGTTGCCTGCCTGCAGGCAGGCAAGCGGTGGGTCCTCCGGAGTCTTACTGTGCTGAACGACGAAGAAATCCGCGCGGCGTGGCGCATGATCCTCGGACGTGATCCGGAGAGCGAGCGCATCTATGAAACGCACCGTGGTCACGAGACAGTTGATGCTCTCCGCGCTATACTTTTCGGGTCAGCGGAGTTCCGGCAAAAATACGCCAAGAACATTACCGCGGTCGACAGGCTGAAACTTGCTACAAATCCAACAAGTCCCACCGCCTCGACGCCAGAGCAGATGCGGGGCATGTTCTCGCGTATCCAAGAACAGTGGACTGCCCTCGGTGATACGGAGCCATATTGGTCCGTGCTAACGAATCCACGTTTCAAGATGGATCGATTTGAGGAAAACAGGACGGATTTCTTTCAAAGTGGAAAGCGCAACCTCGACGCCGTCCGTGCTGCGCTTGCGCGGTGTCGGGCGGAGTTGCCGCAGCGTGGGGTTTGCGTCGAACTCGGATGCGGTGTCGGTCGCGTCTCTGTTCAGCTAGCGGGTGTTGTCGAGCGCGTGCATGCCTACGACATCTCCCCTGGTAACCTAGCGCTTGCGCAAAAGAATTCAGACGATTTTGGTGTGAAAAATGTGCAGTTTCATCTGATGCGTAGTATGGATGAGTATAAAAAACTCATTCCGTTCGATCTGTTTTTTTCAGTCATCGTTTTGCAACATAATCCCCCGCCCGTTCAGAGATATATTCTTCAGCAAGTAGTCGAGAGGGCGAAGCCAGGGGCGATCTTGTATTTCCAAGTTCCTACGTATGCCTTGAGATACACATTCGATCCAGAAAAATATCTTGCCGGCCCGCCGGCGCGGCTGGAAATGCACGTGCTGCCGCAGGACGAAATTTTCGAAGTTCTACGCGCAGGAGGCGCCAGAGTGTTGGAGGTAATGGAAGATAACTCGACGGGTAATCCCGAATGGATCTCCAACACTTTCGTCGCCAGGAAAATTGCTTTTCAAAACTCGAAAGCTGGTCGCTCGCGGCGTTGAGTTTCTGCTCCAGAATAGGGAGCGCATTGCGCGCCGACCGACTCCTCTCAGTCGGTCGGTTGCACGTATCTGGGACCGACAATTAACTCCGATCCGGGAGGGAGTTCGTTCGCCAGCGTGGACATGCACGTCGCGATTCGCCGGTCCGAACCGAGCTTGATCCCAAGCACCGGCACGCCTGACGCGATGGCAAAAGCCGCGATCGTGTCCTGGTTCGTCACGACCATGGCGCATGTGGCGACAAGAGCCTTGAGCCGGGCCGGGGTGATGTCGTCCAGAACTGCCCGCCCGTCGGCTCGTGCCAGCCACCGGGCATCCGGCAGGACAGCCCGGGCGAAATGCTGCGTCCCCCGCATCTCGTATGTCGGCGCGCCCGGCCCCTCGGCCGCCAGCGCGACGACCGGCCAATCCCGCGCTTCAGCGAACAGGGTCTTGAGCGCTTCGCCATGGGCGGCGATGTCGCGCTGCACATCCGCGCCTCCGAGTATTCCCAGACCGAGCAGGGGGCCGGCGGGCAGCTCGGCGCCGAAGGCGGCGTCCGGCTCGATGTCCTTCTCGGGATACGGGGTGATGCGAACGGGCGCCGCGACACGCCACATCAACAGCACGTCCGCCGTCCGGTACTCGCGCACCTCCACCGCTGGCAGCGTATCCAGAACCGCAATGCCGGTCGGCGGCTCAGGCCTTGCCGCATCGTCCATGATCGAGAGGCAGTGGGTTTCGAGTGCGGCGCCTGCCGCCTGAGCCTGGCCGGCGACGTAGAGCGCCCGCTCCAGCTGGATGCGGCTGCTGAAGACACCGGCGATCACGACACGCCTTGCCTGCAGCGCGGAAGCGCTGGGCACCGCCGGCACCGGTTCGAAGCCGACCGGGCAGGCGTCTCCTCCCGAGGTGATGAGCACGGGTCCCGTCGCCGCGAAACGCTTGGGAATGCCTTCCAGCATGGCTCGGGATCGCAGGTCCCGGAACGGCGCCTCGGCGAGCACGAGAGTTCGCATCACGGAGCCCGGGACACCAGGCCGAGGCAGCGCGAGCGCGGCGGAAGCCTGTGAGACATGGCGACAAAGGTCCGGCGCAGGCTGTTGTCCTCAAGCGGATACAGGCCGATCACGCGGGTGCCCGCGCCGATGGCGTGGATGGCATTGTGCTTGCGCTGCGTGACGAGGGTGTCGCAGCGCGCGATCAGGCCCTTCAGGTTCTGGGGCGTCATCTGCTTGTGCCAGAAGTCCCGATCCAGCAGTTGCGGCGCGGCGATTTCCGCATCGGGCAGGAACCGCTTCAGGAAGTCCATGCAGCCTTGCAGATCGTCCTCGGCCTGGCTCTTCACATGCACGGTGCTCACCACCGGCACCACGGCATGATCGGCGAACTCCTTCAGCAGCGCGATGACCCTCGGGGCCTCTCGCCGCAGCGCCGTCTTCATGATCGAGTAGGGAATGATGGACACGCCCAGAAGTTTCCGGCCGCGCGGAAGCAGCGCGTCGGCAAGCGACGGATCGGCGGGTATGTCGGCCTCGGGGAAGAAGCTGATGGTCGGGGTTCGACCCAGACCCGCCTCGGCAACCGCTTCCACGCCCTCATAGTCGCGAACGGTGAATGAGGCTGCCCGGCGAATCAGGCGGCGCGCCGGTTGATCAAGCCAACTCAGATCCGCGCTGAGACCGCTGACGCCAAGATTGTGGAAATGGATCTCGGCGCCTTCCGCCTCGGCGCGGATCATCTGCGGCATCCATGCCCGGAAAGCCGGGGGTACCGCAAACATCCCCCCGCCAAATACGATCCGGTCCGGCTTGAGCGCCCGCAGGCCGCCGGCATCCCGAAAACAGTCTGTCAGGCCGGGCACGCAGCGCATGGTCCATTCCGGCGCGACGCTGAACGCGAAGGCGCGCTCCGACGGGAAGGCGCGCATGGCCTCGATGAGGCACAGTTCGTCGCCGAGGTTGCCGTAGCCGTAGGCGCCGAGGAATGCCGTAGTGACCATGCCCCTGCCAGCAACAGCATCGGCTAGGGGTAGTCAAGTGCGGCGTCGTTCGATCCGCGGCTCCACCGGCCCGCCTGTTCCGTGCGGAGTCCGGCCCGGCGTCGCTTGACAGTCTGCCTCGGGCAGGTCCGTATCGGGCGCATGCAGGGGTTGAGACTCCGCGCCATCACTCGCTTCCGCGCAGCGCCAACCCTGTCGGCGGCTGTCGGATGTCAGTCCCCGCCTTCCGACGCCGCGGCGGGATGAGCTTCGTCAACATCGTCACCTCGGACCGCGGCTGGATCCTCGAAACCCTGGCCCGCGAGATCGCCGCGCGCCTGCCCTACGTCGCCTTCGGCGACGGGCCGCGCCGCGACGCCGCCATCCAGTACTACATCACCTATTCCTGCCGGCGCCGCCGCCTCTCGCCCATCGAGCTCGCCTTCTTCACCCATCTGGAACCCGAAGGCGCCGCCCATGACGCCTTCTTCGACACGGCCCGCCAGGTGGACCACTGCGTCTGCCAGTCCTCCCCCTACGCCGCCCTGTTGCAACAGGCGGGGGTCGAAGCGGTCTCCATCATCCCGCCCGGCGTGGACCCCGAAACCTTCCGCCCGAAGCTGCGCGTCGGGGTGATCGGGCGCACCTATCACACCGGCCGCAAGGGCGAGCACCTGGTCGAGCAGCTGCGCGACCTCGAGGAGATCGAGTGGGTCTTCACCGGCGGCGGCTGGCCGGAGCCCGGCCGCCCGGTGCCGGCGGCGGCGCTGCCCGATCTCTACCGCAGCCTCGACTACGTGCTGGTGCCGGCGCTCTACGAAGGCGGGCCGATGTGCGTGATCGAGGCGCTGGCCTGCGGCACGCCGGTGATCGCCCCGCCCGTCGGCTGGGTGCCGGACTTCCCGCATGTGGAATACCGCCTGGGCGACGCGGAAGACCTGCGCCGTGTGCTGCTGGACTGCCTGGAGCAGAAGCGGGCGCGGCGCGCATCGGTGCTCGGCCACAGCTGGGACGCCTGGGCGGAGGGGCATCACCGGCTGTTCCAGAGCCTCGCGGCGGCGCGGGGGATCGCGCTCGGCCCGCCCGCCGCCCGCCCGGCGCTGCCCCGCCGCGTCGGCCTGCTGCTGCACGGCAACGAACGCGAGGCCCAGGGCGGCCCCAGCGTGCGCGCCCCGCGCCTCGTGCAGGAGCTGGAGGAGACCGGCATCCCGGCGGAGCTCCGTCACCACCCGGCCCCCGAGGGATTCGGGGGGCTCGACCTGGTGCATGTGTTCAACTCCTGGCCCAACTGGTCGGCGCCGGATGCGGTGCGGCGGGCGCATCGCTCGGGGAACGCGGTGGTGTTCTCGCCGATCCTGCTCGACCACGGGCTGGGCGACCTGTGGGGCGGGGAACTCCCGCGGCTGCTGGCCGAGAGTGAGCCGGGGGAGGGGACGGATGCGGCGCTCGCGGCCTTCCGGGCGCGGCTGGCGGCGCGGCGCGCGGCGGGGCGACCGCCCGCGGAGCCGGCCGCGGGCTTCCATTCATCGCTGCGGGAGATGGCGGCGCTCAGCGACCGGCTGATCTTCCTGAGCGAGCGGGAAAAGGCTCGCCTGGCCGCGATCGGCGCGCGCACGGCGCATGGGCGGGTGGTGCGCAACCCGGTGGACGCGGCGCGCTTCGCCGAAGCCGATCCCGCGCTGTTCCGCGCGGCGACGGGGCTGCAGGACTTCGTGCTCTGCGCGGCGCGGCTGGAGCCGAGGAAGAACCAGGCGGTGCTGGCCCATGCGCTGCGCGGCACGGGGCTGCCGCTGGTGCTGCTGGGGCACGCGACGGATGCCGGCTATCGCGCCGTGCTGGAGCGGCACCTGCATGCGGATGTGCATGTGCTGCCGCGGCTCGCGCCCGATTCGCCGCTGCTCGCCTCGGCCTTCGCCGCCGCGCGGGTCTTTGCGTTGCCGAGCTGGGCGGAGGGCGCGCCGCTGGCCGCGCTGGAGGCCGCGGCGGCCGGCGCGGCGCTGGTGCTCTCCGACGAATCCGGGGAGCGCGAGTATTTCGCGGACCACGCGCGCTACGTGGACCCGGCCGACCCCGATGCGCTGCGCGCCGCCGTGCTCGCCGCCTGGGCGGAAGGCCGCGCCGGCGCGGCGGAACGCCAGGACTTCGTCGCCCGGCATTACGGGTGGGAGGCGCATCGCGCTGCGACCGAGGCGGTCTACGCCGAGGCGCTGGAAGCCGCCCGCCTGCGTGGCGCTTCCGCGCCTGCACCTCTGCCGGCGCCGACCCGGCAGAGGCGTCGCGCGCCGATGCCGGTCGTCTTCGACGTCACGACCGGCGCCAACCACAAGGGCCGCTGGACCGGCATCGCGCGAGTGGAGGCGGCGCTGGCGCTCGCGCTGCACGCCGGCGGGCAGGCGGCGCTGCGCTTCGTCGCCTGGAACAACACCGCGCGCAGCTTCGTGGAACTGCCCTTCGCAGCGGTGCGCGACGGCACGCTGGCCGAGGCGCTGGCCGCGCAGGACGAGGCGCCGGAGCCCATCGCGCCCCTGCCGGAGGGCGCGCCGTTGTTCGTTGCGGGCAGCGGCTGGATGCAGAACTCGCTCTATGTCGAGCGGCTGGTCTCCTTCGCGCGCACGTACAGCCTGCGCCTGACGCCGCTGATCCACGACGTGATCCCGACGCGCTTCCCCTTCTGGTTCGATGAAGGCTACGCGCCGGTCTTCGAGCACAACCTCACCCTGTTGCTGGACGGCGCCGAGGCGCTGCTCGCGGTTTCGGAGGCGACGCGCGCCGAGGTCGAGGCCTTTGCCGCCCGCGTGCCCGGCCTGCTGCTGCCGCCGATCGGCGTGCTGCGCGAAGGCGACGAGATCGGACAGATCGGCCCTGATGCGCGGCCCGAGGCCGCCGCCGGCGTGCCGGAGCGGCTGGAAGGGCGCGGCTTCGTCCTCTGCGTCGGCGCCATCCATGCCCGCAAGAACCACCGGCTGCTCTACGACGTGTGGCTGAAGCTGGTGGCGCAGATGGGCCCGCGCTGCCCGCTGCTGGTGCTGGTCGGCGGCGCGGCCTGGGGCGGGCGGGACCTGGCGCGCGCGCTGCGGCAGGATGAGCGGCTGGAAGGCCGCGTGCTGATTCTGGAGGACGTGGACGACGCGGCGCTGGCCTGGCTCTACGGCAACTGCCTGTTCAGCGTGTACCCCTCGCTGCAGGAAGGCTGGGGCCTGCCCGTCGCCGAAAGCCTGCGCCACGGCAAGCTGTGCCTGGCTGCGGACATCCCCTCGATCCGCGAGATCGCGCCGGGGCTGGTCGAATTGCTCGATCCTCTGGACGTGACGGGCTGGACCGCGCGCATCCGCTTCCTCGCCGGCAGCCGCGCCGCGCGCGAGGCGGCCGAGGCGCGCATCGCGCAGGGCTACGCGCCGCATGGGTGGGATCGCGCGGCGGCGCAGTTGCTCGGGCATCTCGCGGCGGGGGCTGAGGCGCGACGCCCGGCGCGGCCCTACACGCTCGGCACCGTCGTGCCCTTCGGCGACCGCATCACCGCCTCGCGCCTGCGCTGGACCGGCTGGTTTCCCTTCGAGAAGTGGGGGTGCTGGGCCGGCGAGACGACCGCCGCGCTGCGCTTCGAACCGACCGAGCCGGTGCGCGCTCCGCTTCTGCTGCTCGCCGAAATCCGTGCCCTGCCGCCCGCCGGCGCGGCGACCTACGACCTGAAGGTGGTGGTGAACGGCCAGGCGGTCGCGTCGTGGCACGTGCCCGCCGGCGGCTTCCAGCTGTTCCATGCGCTGATCCCCGCCGCTCTCGCCGCATCGCAGAGCCCGATCGGCGTCGAGTTCGTCGCCGCTGCGCTGACAAGCGTCGCGGAGGTTTCGGCCGCGGATGATCCGCGGCGGCTCGGCATCGGGCTGGCTCAGGTCGCGCTCGCGCCGCTTTCCGCCGTCACGGATGCCGTCCGCTATTTCGAGATGGAACGCCCCGGCCAGAAGCGCCAGCGTCCCGGCCAGCGCCACGTGCTGCTGCGCAGCGCGGAAGGCCGCGCGACGCTGGAGGGGACCTGGCGGTCCTCCGCCCCGTGGGGGCTCTGGACGGCGGAGCCGGTGAAGCGGCTGGCGATGACCATCCTCGACCAGCCCGGATCGGATCTCGCGCTGAACCTCCGCATCCGGCCGGTCGCCACGGCGGAGGCGCCGCTCGTGCTGCGGGCGCGCGTGAATGTCGAAGAGGTCGTGCGCTTCGAGATTGCAGCGCCCGATCCGGTGACGCTGGCCGTGCCCCTTCCGGCCCCGCTGCGCGCGCGGCGGCAGCCCGTGGCGCTGGAACTCGAGGCGGAAGTGCAGCGCGCGCCGCGCGACCTCGGCCTAGGCCAGTCCGAGATCGCCTTCGGGTTCGGGCTGCTCTCGATCGAACTCTGCGCGGCTGGTGTCGCGCCGGACCGGCCGCGGCTCGACCTGCCGCCGGGCGGCGCGATCCGGCTCGGCACGGCGGAGAAGGAGGAGGCGGAGGTCGCCGCGCTCTCCGCCGCGCTCGGCGCTGACTGGCATGGCCCGGAGCCGATGGCGACCTGGTCCTGCGGGGCGACCGCGGTGCTGCCCTTGCTGCTGCCCGAAGCCGGCGCCGAGGGTGCCAGGCTTGAATTGGACCTCTCCGGCTATCGCGCTCCGCCGGGATCCGACGCACTGCCCGTGCGGATCAGCGCCGGCGGGCGCTTGCTCGCTGAGCAGGCGATCACGCCGCGGCGGCCCGCGACGCTCGTTTTGCACGTCCCGGCTGACTGCATCGGGGCCGATGGCGCCCTCGACCTCACCTGCGAAGCGGCGGCCGCAGCATCGCCCTTCATGGGCGGCGAGGGAGCGGATGAGCGCCTGCTCGGGCTGCGCCTCGCCGTGATCCGCCGCGCCTGATCAGCCCCGCGCAAGCCGTGCGGCGATCTCCACGAGACTGCTCGCCGGATCGGCCAGAGGCGCGATGACGGTGAAATGGTCGGCGCCTGGCAGGGCGTTGAAGCCGCCACCCCAGGCCTCTGCCATGTCGCGGCTCTGGCGAATGAATTCCGAGCTTTCCGCGCCACCGACCACGCAGTGCAGCGGCCTGCAGGGTGAAGGCATCCAGCGCGGCGACAGAGCCCTCGCCTCGTGCTGCGTCAGCCGCAACCCAGCGCCGATGGAGGTGGCAAGCAGTGGTTCGAGCTCGAACACACCCGAGATCGGCAGGGCCGCATGCACAAGCCCGTCCGGCAGTGCGGCATCGTAGGTGGGCCAGTCCGTCGCGAGCAGCATCGCTGCCAGGTGCCCGCCTGCCGAATGGCCGGTGGCCAGGATGCGCCGGCCGGTCCGCCGCCAGAGGAAGGCGCAGGCCGCGCGCATCTGCGCGACGATGGCCGTGAGCGTCACGCCGGGGCAGAGTTCGTAGGACGGCACCGCGACCGCGATGCCACGGCCGTTCATGCCGCGCGCGCAGTGGCTGGCGAAGCTGCGATCCAGCGCCTGCCAGTAGCCGCCATGGATGAAGAGCGCGAGCGGCGCCCCGTCTTCAGGACCGGCATGGAACAGGTCGAGCCGCTCCCGCGCGGCGGGCCCGTAGGCGAGGTCGAACTCGCTCCGCGGACAGGCCTGCCGCCACGCGGCGGCATCGCGCTGCCAACCGGCGATATGCGCCGGATGCTCGGGCACGCGTGCGCGGTTGTTGTATTCGGCCTCCAGGTCCATGGCGGAACTAGGCACCCGGGCGGCGGCCGGTCGCAAGCCCTGCCTCGTGCCGCAGGACCAGGCGCCCGCAATCCCGGCGCGAAGATCCCGCCGGAGTTCCACACGCGGGCCGCATGGTGCAGAAGCGTGCGATGAAGGTGTATCTCGCCGGACCTGACGTGTTCCTGCCCGATCCGCTCGGCATTGCGGAGCGGAAGCGCGCGATCTGCGCGGCGCACGGGCTGACCGGCATCTTCCCCGTGGACGCGCATCCGCAGCATCCGGAAGAGGCCGAGTTGCCGCGCTGGCTGTGGATCTACCGCCGCAACGAGGCGCATATGCGCGATGCCGACGCCGTCATCGCGAACCTCACGCCGTTCCGTGGCCCCTCGGCCGATGCCGGCACCATCTACGAAGTCGGGTTCATGCGGGCGCTCGGCAAGAAGGTGCTCGGCTACAGCAACGTGGCGGCGGATTTCGTGCCGCGCACGCTCGGCTTCCTCGGCGACGCCGCGCGGCGCGACGCAGCCGGACGGTGGCGCGACGCGGCTGAGATGGCGGTCGAGGATTTCGGGCTTGCCGACAACCTGATGATCGATGGCGGCATCGGCGAGGCCGGAGGCGTGCTGGTCCGCCGCGAGGTGCCCCAAGCCGAGCGGTGGACCGACCTGGTCGGCTTCGAGACCTGCGTGCGGATGCTTGCGGCTCGGTAGCCCGCCCGGTTTTCCTGTTGACGCCGACACGCCGGACCGCCGAGACAGGCAGCCTTCGACCGGGGCTAGGCATGGCAGAAAGTCAGGGGTTCCCACGGCTTCGTCGGCGCGACGTGCTGGCGACTGCCGCGCTCCTCGCGCCGGCCGGTCACGCCGGGGCGCAGGCGGATGCGGTGGACCTGCTGCTGGTTCTGGCGGTCGATGCTTCGGGCTCAATCGACCCGGACGAATTCACGCTGCAGCGCGAGGGTCTGGCGGAGGCGATCGCGCATCCTGCCGTGCTCGCTGCCATACGCTCCCGCCCACGGGGGGCGATCGGGATCGCGATGGTCGAATGGGGCTCGCCCGGTGGGGCGGCTACGGTCGTGAACTGGATGCGGGTCGGAGACCGTATGTCCGCCGACGCAGCGGCGGAGGCGATGCTCCAGGCGCCGCGCTCCCGGCAGTCCTTCAACGCCATCGGCGATGCGCTGCTGCATGCGCGGGACCTGCTGGCGGCCGCGCCCTGGCAGGCCACGGAGCGGACCATCGACGTCTCCGGCGATGGCCCCGACATCCGCAGCCTGGTCGCGGCGCCGATCGCCCGCGACGAACTCGTCGCGGGCGGCGTGGTGGTGAACGGGCTGGCGATCGAGGCGTCGTCCAGTTGGCGGGACGGGCGGCTGGCCGCGCTCTACGAACGCGACGTGATCGGCGGGCCGGGCGCCTTCGTCGTGCGGGCCGAAGATCGCCGGGACTTCGCGCGCGCGATGCGCGCCAAGCTGATCCGAGAAGTGGCGGGCGCGGTCAGCGCGGCCGGATAGCGGCCTTGCCCAGAAAATAGGCGGATCGGTCATCGGGACGGCGGAGAGACCGCGTCTGGTGGCAATTCCGACGAGCCGTACCTCTTCCCACCGTGCGGTATTTTTGCGACACCCGAACCAAAGACGGGGAAGGTGCATACCCGCGGTGAATCAGATAGGCTCCAACCAACCCACCCGCGCCTTCGACGAGATGCAGGACGCGGCCGGCGTGCGCGCCGCCTACGCCGGGATCGCGGGGTGGATCGCCCGCCATGGTGTTGGTGCCCTCGCCGCGAAGCGGACCGAGGCCGAGGCGCTGTTTCGCCGTGTCGGCATCACCTTCGCCGTTTATGGCGAAGGTGGCGACCCCGAGCGACTGATCCCCTTCGACGTCATCCCGCGCATCCTCGCGCGTGCCGAATGGGACCGGCTTGCGCGCGGCCTCACGCAGCGGGTCAAGGCGCTGAACGCCTTCATCGCCGACGTCTATGCCGGGCAGGAGATCGTGAAGGCGGGCCGTGTGCCGGCGGCACTGATCGCGGAGAACGAGGCCTTCTGCCGTCCGATGATCGGCTTCGCGCCGCCCGCCGGGGTGTATTGCCATATCTCGGGCATCGACCTGGTGCGCACCGGGCCTGACGACTTCTACGTGCTCGAGGACAATTGCCGCACGCCTTCCGGCGTCTCCTACATGCTGGAGAACCGCGAGGCGATGCTGCGGCTGTTTCCCACGCTCTGCTCAGACCATCGCCTTGCGCCGGTCAGCCACTACCCCGAGGAATTGCTGGAGACGCTGAAGGAGGCGGCGCCGCCGAACTGCACGGGCACACCCTGCGTCGCCGTGCTCACGCCAGGCCATTTCAACAGCGCCTACTACGAGCACTGCTTCCTGGCCGACGAGATGGGCGTGGAGGTGGTGGAGGGGGCCGATCTCTTCGTGGAGCAGGACGTCGTCTACATGCGCACGACCGCAGGGCCGAAGCGCGTCGACGTGCTGTACAGGCGCGTGGACGACGACTTCCTCGACCCGAAGGTGTTCCGCCCGGAAAGCATGCTCGGCGTGCCCGGCATCTTCGGCGCTTATCGCGCCGGCAACGTGACGCTGGCGAATGCGCCCGGTGCCGGCATCGCGGACGACAAGGCGATCTATCCCTTCGTGCCGGAGATGATCCGCTTCTACCTGGGCGAGGAGCCGCTGCTGCAGAACGTGCCGACCTACCTGTGCGAGCGCGACGAGGACCGCGCCTATGTGCTGGCGAATCTCGACAAGCTGGTTGTTAAGCTGGCTCGCGGCTCCGGCGGCTACGGCATGCTGGTCGGCCCGCACAGCACCACCGAGCAGCAGGCCGAGTTCGCCGCGCGCATCCGCGCGAAGCCGCAGGACTACATCGCGCAGCCGACGCTCGCTCTGTCCACCGTGCCGACGCTCGCCGAGCATGGCATCGCGTCGCGACATGTGGATCTGCGGCCCTATGTCCTGATGGGCAAGGAGGTGCGCATCGTTCCCGGTGGCCTCACGCGCGTGGCGCTGCGGGAGGGCTCGCTGGTGGTGAATTCCTCCCAAGGTGGCGGCACCAAGGACACGTGGGTGGTGGAGGACGGCACGGGCTTCGACGGCGGCTCGCCATCCCAGAGCCAGTCGCAGCGGCAGGGCGGCTGACCGCGATGCTCTCCCGCACCGCCGACAGCCTCTACTGGATGGGCCGCTACACCGAGCGAGCGGGCAACATCGCGCGCGGGATGCAGGTGGCGCTGCGCATGTCCGGCCTCGCGGGCAGCCTCGGCGGTGCGCATGACGAATGGCGCAACCTGCTGGTCGCCGCCGGGGCCGAGCCGGGTTTCAAGGCCACCGGCCGCGCGGTCGCGGCCGAGGCGGTGATCGGCTGGCTGGCGCTCGATCCCGACAACCCGTCCTCCATCGCCAACTGCATCGAAGCCGCGCGGGGCAACGGGCGGGCCGTACGCACGGCGCTGACCGTGGATATGTGGGAGGCCCTCAACGACACGTGGCGGGAGATGCGGGCGCGTTCAGCCTCCGCGGCGGGCGCGGATGCGCTGCCCGCCTTCCTCGACTGGGTGCGCGCGCGGACGCTGCTGTTCAACGGCGCGGCGGCGGACACGATGCTGCGCGACGAGGGCTGGCTCTTCGTGCATCTCGGCGTCATGCTGGAGCGTGCGGACAACACGGCGCGCCTGCTGGACGCCAAGCACCGCGCGTTGAGTGGCCCGAATGCCGAAGGTGGGCTTGCCTATGCCGAATGGCAGGCGCTGTTGCGGTCTGTCTCCGCGCTGCGTGCCTTCCAGTGGCTGTATCACACGCGGCTTGAGCCGCGGTTGATCGTCGAGCTCATGCTGTTCCGGTCGGAATTGCCGCGCTCCCTGATCTCCTGCCATCGCCGCGTGCTGCACGCGTTGGAGAGCGTCGCAGACCGTACCGGAGGTCGCCGCGGCGACCCGCAGCGCATCGCGGCCGAGATCAACGACGCACTGCTGAAGGGCAGGGTGGAGGATGTTCTCTCCCGCGGCCTGCACGACTGGCTGACCGGCCAGATCGACCGCAACATCGAGCTCGGCAACTCGATACAGTCGCTGTATCTGAACGGCTGACGCTCTCGCAGCGCGGCATCCCGTCCGCGCAGATTACTCCAGCACCTCGGCGGGTGCCTCGTAGTCCGTCTCGTAGAGATGCACCGCCTGTTGCTTCCCGGGCTTCCAGTCCGGGTCGTCCCAGGCGGCCATCTTGCCGGGATTGAGCAGGCCCTTCGGATCCGCCTGGCGCTTGAAGTCGAGCTGATCCTGGTCCACCCGCTTCATGCCGCCATCCTCCAGCGTGTAGGTGTGCGGGTTGAAGATCGGCGCACCGTTCTCCTCGTGCAGGCGGATGATCTCCGCAAGGCGCTCCTCCGTCGTGAAGCGCACGATCTGCAGGCCGAAGGCGCAGACCGTTCCGCCGAAGCGGACGAATTCCAGGTGCAGCAGCACCTCGTCGCCGAACATCTTCTCGAGCTTCGCGATCAGCTCGAGATGGTTGGGGGCCGGGAACAGCGTCTGCAGGTAGGTGATGGACTTGTCGGTCTTCAGCACCTGCAGCGTGGTGTGGTTCCAGCTGTGCTCGTAGAGGGGCACCTCCGCCGCATCCGATGGTTCGCGGAGGATCTCCGTGCCGCCGTGGCTCGTGATCAGCGACGGCAGGATGTCGAGGAAGGGCGGGGCGACCATGATGCAGGCCACCGAATGCCCCGCGGGGACCTTCGCGCCCCATGCGCGGAAATGCTGCTGCGGCAGCGGTGCCGGGACGACGCAGGCAAGCTTCTTGGCGACGCCATCCATGCGGCAGAAGCTGTCGGCGAAGCGCGCCGCGCCCATCAGCGTCGGGAAGGCGACGACCACGTCCACCCAGTCCCAGGCGGGGGCGACCGGCATCTCGAGTTCCGTGATGATGCCGTTCGTGCCGTAGGCGTGGTTGACCTTCTGCAGGTCCGGCCCGCGCAACTCCAGCACGCGCGGCTCGGCCTCCATCGTCATCACCTTCAGGCCGAGGATGTTGCCCGGTTCGCGCAGGATCCCGTAGGTGGTGCTGCCGATGCCGGAGGACCCGCCGGCGATGAAGCCGCCAAGCGTCGCGGTGCGCTTGGTGGAGGGGTGGAAGCGCAGCTCTCCGCCGACCGCGCGCTTCAGATGCGCGTCAAGATCGATCAGCTTGATCCCGGCCTCGGCCCGCACGACGCCCGGCTTGGTCCACAGCACGCGATCGAACGCGGTCATCTCCAGCACGATGCCGCCCCTGAGCGGCATGGCCTGGCCATAATTGCCCGTTCCGGCGCCGCGCACCGTCACCGGGATATCCTGCGCATAGGCCGCGGCGAGGATGGCGCGCAACTCCGCCTCGTTGCGCGGCGTCACCAGCGCCTCGCCCGTGACCTTGTTGAGTTGCCGCTTCAGCACCGGCGAATACCAGAAGAAATCCCGCGACTTCTGGCGCACCAGGGCCGGGTCTGTGGTCCAGGGGAGGCCGGGAAGCGCCTCCATCACGGCGGCCACGGTCATGCGGTGGTCTCCAGCGGGGAAAAGTCGCGCATCTTGCCCGGATTCAGCAGGCCGAGGGGATCGGTCATGCGCTTGAAGCCAAGCTGGTTGCCCGGCACGCGGCGGTAGTTGCTGCCTTCCTCGATGGTCAGGACATGCGGGTTGGCGATGCCGATGCCTGCGGCCTCGAAGGCGGAGATGATCTCGTAGAGCCGCTCCTGCGTCGTCCAGCGCACCACCGGCAGGGCGGACATGGTGGTGCGGCCGCCGAAGCGGACGCACTCCGTGTGCATCCACACCTCGTCGCGGAAGGGGATGCGCACGGCTTCCACGGCCTTGAGCGTGTCCTCGAAGGGGAAGCGGCACTGCAGATAGGTGACGCCGCGATCCTTCTTCAGCACCTGCAGCGTCGTGTGGTTCCAGCAGTATTCGTAGAAGGGCGTCGTCTCCGGGTCGCGCTCCGCGGCGACCGCATCCTGTTCGGCGACGATCCGTCCGCCATGCTCCGCCGCCAGTTCGCGCAACGCGCCGAGCGCGGCCGGTGCCACCATCACCAGCGCCAGCGACGCTCCCTGCGGCACGGCATCCGCGAGCCCCTTGAAGAAGGGCGGCAGCTGGCTGTCGAACACGCCGCACATCTTCTTCGGGATGCCGTCGCAGAACGCGAGTTCCAGTGCGAAGCGGCTCGCCGGCACGAAGTCGTCGAAGGCGATCGCCACATCGCGCCAGTCTTGCGCGGGCGTCAGCGGCACCTTGATGCGCGTGAGCACGCCGGTGGTCCCGTAGGTCCGGTTCACCGGGTTCGCCGCCTGGCCCTCCAGGTCCAGGACCCGGGGCGGATCCTGCATCGTGGCGACTCGCGCGCCCCAGAAGTTGCCGCGCTCGCGCATTGTCCCGTGGGTGATGCCGCCGACGCCAGCACCGCCGCCCGCGACGAAACCACCGATCGTCGCGGTGCGCTTGGTGGAGGGCCAGAGCTTCAATTCCCAGCCACGCTCGCGGCACCACAGGTCGAGGTCAATCATCTTCGCCCCGGCCTCGACTTCCACAATGCCGTCCATGAGCGCGACTGGCGCGGCCATCGCCGTCATGTCCAGCAGCACGCCGCCGGCAAGCGGCACGCATTGGCCGTAATTGCCGGTGCCGCCGCCACGCACCGTCACGGGCACGCGGCGCGCGTGGCAGGCGGTGAGCACGCGGAGCACTTCCGCCTCGTCCTTCGGGCGCGCGATCAGCTCGGCGGCCTTGCCGTCGAGCTGGCGCTTGAGGATCGGACTGTACCAGTAGAAGTCGCGGCTCTTCTGGCGCAGCAGGGCGCGATCGGTCGCCAGTTCGATGCCGGCGAGCTCCGCGGCGAGCGCGGCGATGTCATGCATCCGGGTTGGGCTCGTTCGCCAGCCAGCTCTCCACGTCGAAGGCCGCCACCTCCGACCACAGCGCAGCCATCTTCTCCGCAGCGAAGTCCAGGATCTCCTCCCCCTGCGCGGCCGTCGCGGCGGAGGCGTCGCCGACCGCGCCGGCTGGGTTGAGGTCCTGCGCCTGCCAGGCCAGCGGCGCGCCGGCTGTCGGCGCGATGCGCGGCGCCCGGTTGCTCGCGCCCTGCCACCGGCTGACGAAGTTGCGCGCCTTGTCCATCTGCACGAGGTCCGGCCGCAGCGCCAGAAGCACCGCGGTCTCGTCGCGCCCGGCATGGATGCCATAGGTGCTTTCCACGGGATCGCGCTGCGATTCGGGCTTGCCCATCCGCGCCCACATCGCATTCACCACGAAGAGGTCGTGCAGGATGCGCAGCCGGCGTGCCGCGATGTCGAGCACGGAGACGTTCCCGCCATGGCTATTGACCAGCACCAGACGCTTCACGCCCGCACGCGCCACGCTGGCGCCGATGTCGGTCACCAGCGTCAGCAGCGTCTCCGGCGTCGTCGTCAGGGTTCCGGGAAAGCGCAGATGCTCGACGGAGTTGCCCACGCATTGCGTCGGCAGGACAAGCACGGGCACCTCGGCAGGCAGCACCTTCAGCGTGCGCGCCACCACGCCCTGGTTGATCGTGGTGTCCACGGACACGGGCAGGTGCGGCCCATGTTGCTCGATGCTCGCCACCGGCAGCACGGCAACGGTATTGGCCGGCAGGTCGCGGAAGGCCGGCCAGGGCAGGTCCTGCCAGTAGCGGGTGGGGAGCATCGGCAGCCTCGTCGGGTAGCCCTCAGGCCAGCTTCAGTTGCGCGGCCGGGGGCAGGAAGGAAGGGTCGTAGATATCCGAGGCGGACATCGGACGCGAGATGCCGAAAGCCGCCCTGACCGCATCCACGCTCGCCTGCAGGCGGGCCATGTCGACCTTCCCGAAGCCGTTCTGCCGCACATGGGGGGTGAAGGTCAGTTCCTCGAGCGACATGCGCAGTCGCGCCGTCTCCAGTTCCACATTGGTCAGCGGCTCGCGGCGGCGGAGGTTGGCGATGGCTGCAGCCGGATCGGCCAGGCTGTCGTACTGCGCGCGGATGAGCCCGGAGATCAGCGCCGTGACCGCGCGCGGATTCGCCTGCGCGAAGCGGCGGCTGGTGATCATGGACGTGGCGTAGAAGTTCGCCCCGACATCGCTGTAGCGCATCGTCACGATGTCCTGGTCCGCGATGCCAAGGCCCCGCAGCGAGAAGATGCCGGAGGTGATGAAGCCCGTGATCGCGTTCGCGCGGCCCTGCGCCACCATCGGTTCGCGCAGTTGCGGCGTGACGGACTGCCAGCGAATGGTGGAGGCGTCGATGCCGGCTGCCCGGGCGAAGGCGGGGAAGAGCTGGCGGCCCGCATCGCTCTCCGGCGAGGCGATCAGCTTGCCCTCGAGGTCCTTCGGCGTGCGGATGTTTTCGCGCCGCAGCGTCATTACCGCCAGTGCGGTGGCGTCATAGACCAGGAAGGGCGAGAAGAGATCCACCTCCGGCCTTTCCAGGCGCATGCGGATGGTGGGGTTGATGTCCGCCACGCCGACATCGTAGGCGCCGGAGGAGATCTTCACCGGGACGTCGCCGGAGCCGAAGCCGCGGTCCATCGTGACGTTCAGACCGGCCTCCCGGAAGTATCCGCGGTCCAAGGCGAGCAGGAAGGCGGCCTGCGGACCCTGGAATGCCCAGTCCAGAGTGAAGCGGATGTCGAGCAATTGCTGGGCGTGCACCGCGGGCGCGGCGAGGCCGGCAGCGGCTGCCCCGAACAGGGCGAGGGTCTGGCGACGGCGCATGATCTGGGCTCCCGGGCGGCTTCTTCGGATAAAATTCCAGGCCTGCCTAAGCAAAGCCCGGACCACTCCGCACGCATGCTTCTGGCCGCGCTGTCGTGCCGCAGGCGCACGGAAGATGTGCAGAATGCCCGAAGACTGGGCGCGCCGACGCCGCCATCTCGGCCTGTGCCGCCTTGCGGTGCTGGTCCGCCGCTTGCAGGGTATTGGCCGCGCATGCCGTGCGCCGCGCACCGTGTGGTCCGCGCAAGGAAGGAGTTCCGCCGCGATGCTGCAGACCGCGACCCCGCTGCTGCGCCGCTTCTGGTATCCCGTGATCCCGTTGGTGGACCTGGCCGACGGCCCCAAGCCGTTCACGCTGCTCGGACAGAACCTCGTCCTGTGGGTGGACGGGGAGGGGCGACCCGCGGCGATGGACGACCGGTGCTGCCACCGCACGGCAAAGCTTTCCAAAGGCTTCTACAGCAATGGCTGGCTGGCCTGCGGCTACCATGGCTGGGAGTTCGCCGCCGATGGCCGCGTGATGCGCGTGCCGCAGCGCCCCGTTGACCGGCAGGGCGCCACAAACATGCGCGTGCCGTCCTACCGGGCGGAAGCGCGCTACGGCTATGTCTGGGTCGCGCTCGAGGATCCGCTCTTCGACATCCCCGACTTCGAGGAGGAGGCCGAGGGGTTCCGGCGCATCGACGAGTTCTACGAGGTCTGGAACTGCGCCGGGCTGCGCGTGATGGAGAACAGCTTCGACAACGCGCATTTCGCCTTCGTCCACCGCGCCAGCTTCGGCGACCAGGGCCATCCCGAGCCGGCGCGGAGCGAGGTGGAGGAGTATCCGGACGGTTTCCTCTTCGTCACGGAGGTCCCGGTGCGCAACCCCGAGATCCAGAAGAAGGTGCTGCGGATGGAGAGCGACACCACGGTCCGCCACATGCGCGGCCGATGGTACATGCCATTCCTGCGCAAGCTGCGCATCCGCTACCCCAATGGGCTCAGCCACTCGATCGTCACCGCCGCGACGCCGATCGACGACCAGCGCTGCCAGATCGTGCAGTTCGTGTATCGCAACGATACCGAGGCGGACGCGAAGGCGGCCGACATCATCGCCTTCGACCGACAGGTGACGGAGGAGGACCGCGAGATCCTCGAGAGCACCGACTGGGACGTGCCGCTCGACCAGGCCGGCATCGAGATGAACATGCCGAGCGACCGCCCTGGCGTGCTGATGCGGCGCATGCTGCTGCAGGTGCTGCGCGAGCGGGAGGCCGGCGTGAAGGCCGCCGCCGAGTAGTGGCGGTTGCCCTCCCCCGCCGGGGGGCGGGGGAGGGCTTTCCGGACCTTCGCCTACAGGCCGGCCTGGCTCACGAACTTCGTGTTCAGATAGGCCTCGATCGCCTCCGACCCGCCCTCGGAACCGTAGCCGGAGTCCTTCACGCCACCGAAGGGCACTTCCGGCAGCGCCAGGCCGAGATGGTTGATCGTCATCATGCCCGTCTCGACCTTCGCCGCCACGGCATTCGCGGTCTTGGCGCTGCGCGTGAAGGCATAGGCGGCCAGGCCGAAGGGCAGCCGGTTCGCCTCCTCGACCACCTCGTCGAACTCCTTGAAGGGCGCGATCATGGCGAGGGGGCCGAAGGGCTCCTCGTTCATCATCCGCGCGTCCTTGCCGACGCCGGTCAGCACCGTGGGCTGATAGAAATAGCCCTTGTTGCCGATGCGCTCGCCGCCCGCATGCACCTCGGCGCCACGCTGCCGCGCATCGGCGACCAGCCCTTCGACCCAGGGGACGCGGCGGTCATGCGCCAGCGGGCCCATCTGCGTGCCCTCCGCCATGCCGTCGCCGACCTTCAGGCCCTTGGCCACGGCCACGAACTTCTCCACGAATGGCTCGTAGAGCTTCTCCTGCACCAGGAAGCGGGTCGGCGAGACGCAGACCTGTCCGGCGTTCCGGAACTTGGCGCCCGCGAGTGTCTTCACGGCCAGGTCGAGATCCGCGTCGTCGAACACGATGGCGGGCGCATGGCCGCCGAGCTCCATCGTGACGCGCTTCATATGCGCACCGGCCAGCGCCGCCAGGTGCTTGCCCACCGGGGTGGAGCCGGTGAAGGTCACCTTCCGGATCACCGGATGCGGAATGAGATACTCGCTGATCTCGGCGGGCACGCCATAGACCAGGTTCACGACGCCCGCGGGCAGGCCTGCATCCACGAAGGCCTTGACCAGCATCGCCGGCGAGGCCGGCGTCTCTTCCGGCGCCTTCACGATGATCGAGCAGCCGGTCGCAACGGCAGCCGAGAGCTTGCGGACCACCTGGTTGATCGGGAAGTTCCAGGGCGTGAAGGCGGCGACCGGCCCGACGGGCTCCTTCACCACCAGCTGGTAGACACCCTCGGCCCGCGCCGGCACGACGCGGCCATAGGCGCGCCGCGCTTCCTCGGCGAACCAGTCGATGATGTCGGCGGCCGCCATCACTTCGATCTTCGCCTCAGGCAGCGGCTTGCCCTGCTCGAGCGTCATCAGCCGCGCGACCTCGTCGGCGCGGGAGCGCAGGATGTCTGCGGCCTTGCGCATCAGCTTGGCGCGGTCGAAGGCCGAGACCTTCTTCCAGGTGGCGAAGCCCTTCTCGGCCGCGGCAAGCGCCTCGTCCAGGTCGTCCTTGCCGGCATGCGCGACCTGGCCGATCACCTCTTCCGTGGCAGGGTTGAGCACGGGGATCGTGCGGCCGGAGCGCGCGGCCCGCCACGTCCCGTCGATGTAGAGCTGCGTGTCTTGATACATCCGCGTTTCTCCTGGCGTTCGGCGCGCAAACTATTCCGATGCGTCGGCGGCGTGAACCGTCGGGCTCAGCTGTTCGGCCCCCGCTCCATCGCATAGGGCTGCCAGCGTCGCAGGCCGGAGCCTGGAAGCACGGTCGGGTTGACGCAGCTCATGGGCCAGCGGCCGGAGAGCACCAGCGCCATCTCCTGCCCCGCGCGGCGCTTTCGCGCCTCGTCGAAGCGCGCCGAGGCGGAGGCGTTGTGCGGCGAGAGGATGACATGCGGCATGCCGATCAGCGGGCTGTCCTTCGGCAGCGGCTCCACCTCGAACACGTCGAGACCGGCGCCGGCGATCTGCCCCGATTGCAGCGCGGCGACCAGCGCTGCCTCGTCCACCGTCGGGCCTCGGCCCGTATTGATGAAGATCGCGGTCTTCTTCATGCGCGCGAAGTGCTTCGTGGTGAGCATCCTGCGCGTATCCGCCGTGTCTGGCGCGTGCATGGAGACGAAATCCGACTCGGACAGCACCTGGTCGAGGCTCGCCGGCACGACGCCGAGCGCGGACATGGTCAACTCGTCCACGAAGGGGTCATAGGCAACCATGCGCAGGCCGAATGCCTTGGCGCGCATGGCTGTAAGGCGGGCGACGCGGCCGAAGGCGACGAAGCCGAGCGTGCTGCCCATCAGCCGGGGGATCTTGAGAAGCTGCGGTCGGCCCTCGCCCCAGCGCCCCTCGCGCACCATCCTGTCCTGCTCGATGCAGCGGCGATGCGTGGCCAGCAGCAGCATCATCGCGTGGTCGGCGACTTCCTCGATGAAGGTGTCGGGGCAGTTGGTGACGGCGATGCCGCGCGCGGTCGCCGCGGGCACGTCCACATAGTCCACGCCGACGGTCGCGCAGGTGATGACCTTGGCCTTGCTCAGCGCCTCGATCATGCGCGCGGTGAATTTCATTCCCTTTGCGTAGACGGCATCGGCCAGCGGCGCCGCCGCGATGAAGGCCTCCTCGTTCGGGGCGCATTCGACGATCTCGGCGCCGAGCCGCTCCAGCGCTTCCATCTCCAGGTCGTAGCCGCCACCCGCCACGGTGAAGGACGCCCCCGCGGGCGTCAGGATCCTGGGCCGTTCCATCGCTTCCCCCATTCTTGCCGTGGCGCGACGTTGCTCTAGGCTTCGCGCGCCGACAAGGGGAGGGCGCGATGGCGCGGTTGCATGGCAAGGTCGCGTGGGTCACGGGCGCGGGCAGCGGCATAGGCGAGGCCGCCGCCCTCAAGCTGGCCGAGGAGGGTGCCGCCCTCGTGCTGACCGGCCGCCGGAAGGCGCCACTGGAGGCGCTGGCGGCGCGCATTGCGAAGGCCGGCGGCACAGCCGAGGTCCAGCCGGCGGACCTGATGGACCCCGAGGCGGTGAAGGCCGTCGGCCACTTCATCGGGCAGCGCTTCGGCCGGCTGGACATCCTCGTCAACAATGCCGGGCTCAACATCACGCCGCGGCGCTGGTCCGTGCTCAGCACGGAGGGCGTGGACGAGCTGGTCCGAGGCAACCTTTCCAGCGCGATGTACTGCGTGACCGTTGCGCTTCCCTTCATGCGGGCGCAGCGGGACGGCGTGCTGATCCACACGGCCAGCATGGCGGGCCGCAACGTCTCGCCGCTCAGCGGGGCCGGCTACACCGCGGCGAAGCACGGCGTGGTCGCCATGAGCCACAGCATCAACATGGAGGAATGCGTCAACGGCATCCGCAGCTGCGTCGTCTGCCCCGGCGAGGTCGCGACGCCGATCCTCGACAAGCGGCCCAACCCAGTCAGTGCGGAGGAGCGGGCGAAGATGGTGCAGAGCGAGGATGTCGGTGACCTGATCCGCTACGTCGCCTGCCTGCCGCCCCATGTGACAATCAACGAGGTGTGGATCACGCCGACCCACAACCGCAGCTACGTGGCCGCCCTGGAACGTAAGCTCTAGCGGCGGCCTGCGACCGGCGCGGCTATTCCTTCACCGCGCCGGTCAGCGAGGACACGTAGTAGTCCACGAAGAAACTGTAGAAGATCGCCACGGGCAGCGAGCCCAGCAGGCTGCCCGCCATCAGCGCACCCCACTGATAGACGTCGCCGGTGACCAGTTCCGTCAGGATCGCCACGGGCACCGTCTTGCTCTCGCTGCTCTGGATGAAGGCGAGCGCGTAGATGAACTCGTTCCAGGACAGGGTGAAGGCGAAGATGCCCGCGCTGATCAGGCCCGGCACGGCCAGCGGCAGCGTGATCTGGCGGAGGATCTGCAGGCGCGTCGCGCCGTCGATCAGCGCGCATTCCTCCAGCTCGTACGGGATCGACTTAAAATACCCGATCAGCAGCCAGGTGCAGAAGGGGATCAGGAAGGTCGGATAGGTCAGGATCAGCGCGAAGGGCGTGTCGAACAGGCCGAGCTGAACCACCATCGTCGCGAGCGGGATAAACAGGATCGAGGGCGGCACGAGATAGGCGAGGTAGATCGCGAGGCCCACATACTGGCTGCCCCTGAAGCGCAGCCGCTGGATCGCATAGGCTGCGAGCGTCGAGGCCAGCAGCGACAGGAAAGTGGAGGCGACCGCGACGAGCATCGTGGTCCACAACCACTTCGGATAGGCTGTGTTGAACAGCAGGTGATAGACGTGCTCGAGCGTCGGCGAGCTGATCCAGAGCGGGTTGTGCTCGGCGAAGTTGTAGAGCTCCGCGTTCGGTTTGAAGGCCGTCACCGTCATCCAGTAGAAGGGAAAGAGCAGGATGAACAGGAAGCAGGCGAGCGGCACGTAGAGCAGCACGACGCGGCGCGTCTTGCTGTCCCAGGCCATCTGCTCCGGCGCGGCGGAGGCGGTGTTGGTGTTCCCGGGGCTGGCGGCGACGTCCGACATCAGTCGTTGCTCTCCCCTTGCTGCCACTTGCGCCGGGCGAGCGCGAAGTAGCTGAACAGCGTCGCGAAGACGAGGAAGGGGATCATCGCCACCGCGATCGCGGCACCCTCGCCCAACTGGCCGCCCGGGATGCCGCGCTGGAACGCCAGCGTCGCCATCAGATGCGTCGAGTTCACCGGCCCGCCTCGCGTGATCGAATAGACCAGCTGGAAGTCGGTGAAGGTGAAGATGATGGAGAAGGTCATCACGATCGCGAGGATCGGCATGAGCATCGGAAAGGTGATGTGGCGGAAGCGCTGCCACGGGCTCGCCCCGTCCAGCAGGGCAGCCTCGTAGAGCGAGGGCGAAATGGTCTGCAGCCCCGCCAGCAGCGAGATCGCCACGAAGGGAATGCCGCGCCAGATGTTTGCGGCGATCAGCGACCAGCGGGCGGACCAGGGGCTGTTGATGAAGTCCACGGGCGTCTCGCGCAGCCCCATCTCCATAAGCGCCCAGGAGATGATGGAGAATTGCGGGTCGTAGATCCACCAGAAGGCGATCGCCGAGAGCACCGTCGGCACGATCCACGGCAGCAGGATGATGGCGCGCAGCAGCGACTTCATCGGCAGGTGCTGGTTCAGCAACAACGCCAGCCAGAGCCCGAGAGCGAATTTCCCGACCGTCGCGACGGCGGTGTAGAACACACTGTAGAACACCGCGCTCCAGAAGATCGGGTCCTCGAACAGGAACTCGAAATTCTCGATCCCGATCCACACCCCGGGCCGGCCGATCGTCTGGTCCGTGAAGGCGAGCCAAACGCCGAGACCGAGCGGGTAGGTCAGGAAGGTCATCAGCAGCCCGACCGCGGGCAGCAGGCAGACGACGATCAGAAAGGCCTTGTTGTCGAACAGCCGCGCAAGTGCGCTTGGCTGCTGGCGAACCTTGGTCCAGGCGGTCGAGGCCGCGGCTGTCGACATCTTTCGATCCCGGCTGATGGCGGCGCCCACTCGGGCGCCGCCGGTTGGATCAGCGGCGGCGGAAGTAGCGCTGCGCGCGCCGCTCCGCCTCGGCCGCAGCGGCCTGCGGCGTGGCCTGGCCGGAGGCGACGGATGCGCACATCTGCACCATCACGTAATCCGCCGTCGCGGCCACCGAACCCTCCGTGATCGGCCCCTTGTAGCCGTTCCAGAACGGGTTGTTCATCGTGTCGCGGAACACGCTGATCTTGGGGTCGCTGGACCAGACGGCACTCGCCGCATAGGCGTTCAGCGGCTGCGACCAGTAGCCGATGTTGGCGCGCAGCCACGGATCGTACTGCTCCACTTCCATCAGATACATCAGCAGCGCCTTGGCGGCATTCGGGAAGCGGCTGTGCCTGAACACCATGGCGTTCAGGGTCAGGCCGGCATTCGGCACCGCGTTCAGCGTGCCCTTCGGCATGGGAGTCATCTGCGTATCCTCGGCGATGGCGGCGGTCGCCGGGTCGTTCTTCAGCGAGAAATACAGCGAGACGCCATTCTGCGTCAGGAAGCATTCCTGAGCGGAATAGGCACGGTTGTTGCTGATGTCGCCCCAGGCAAGCGTGCCTTGCACGAAGGTGGGGTAGAGCTCGCGCAGGTAGTTCAGCGCGTTGATCGTCTGTGGGCTGTTGATGGATACATTGCCCTGCTCGTCCGTCAGCGATCCGCCGAAGGACCACACCAGCCAGTTGGCAAAGGCGTTCCCGTCGCCGACGGCGTTGCCGAGGGCGAAGCCGGCCGGCTTGTTGATGCGCTTCAGTGCCTGGCAGAGGCGCAGAAAGCCCGCATGGTCGTCCGGCACGCTGTCGAACCCGGCCTCCCGCAGCGCAGAGGTGCGCCAAATGGCTGGGCCGCCGGAGGCGCCGAAGGGCAGGGCGATCCAGCGATTCTGGCGCCGGCCATAGGCCTGCGCCAGCGGCCGCCAGCCGCCATACTTGGTGCCGAGATAGTCTGCGACATCCGTCATGTCGTGGATCTTGTCGGCGAAGAGGTGCGGGCCAGCGTCGAAGCCGATGATGATGTCGGGGCCGGCTCCGGTGTTGGCGGTGACGGCCGTCTGCTGCGTGATGTCTTCCCAGCCCACGAAGTCGACGCGGACCTGGATGCCGTGCTGCTGCGCAAAGCGCTCGCAGTTGGCCCGCCACACATCCTCGTCCGGCTGCACGAAGCGCACGGGCCGCAGCATCCGCAAGGTTGCTCCGCGCTCGATCGGCAGGTTCGGGGGCGTCGCCGGCTGGGTCTGGATCTGTGCCGAAGCGCTGCCGGCCGCCAGGGCGGCACCGCCGGCCGCCAACGCAGCGCGACGCGTGATCAGATGTGCCATGTGTCCGTTTCCTCCTTATCGGATTTCAGTTCAAAGCCTTCGGCCATCGGCGCCGAACAGATGCACGAGCGACAGGTCCGGCTTCACCCGGATGGTCTCGCCTGGGCGGCCCGTGATGCGTTCGCGGAAGGCGCCGACCAGCGGTGTCTCGGCGATGCGCATCGCAACCTGCGTCTCCGAGCCCGTGGGCTCTACCACCACGAGTCGGGCTTCGATGCCGTCTTCCGCCAGCACAAGGTGCTCGGGCCGGATGCCGTAGGTGGCGACATTGGCCGGCGTCGCCGGTGGAAGCGGCAGCAGCGCGCCACCCTGGGCGCGGAAGCCGCCATCGCTGATCTCTCCAGGGACCAGGTTCATCGCGGGGCTGCCGATGAAGCCAGCGACGAACGTGTTGGCAGGCCTGTCGTAGAGCGCCAGCGGCGCGCCGGCCTGTTCGATGCGGCCAGCGTTCATGACCACGATCTGATCCGCCATGGTCATCGCCTCGATCTGGTCGTGGGTGACGTAGATCGTGGTGGTGGCCAGCCGCTGCTGCAACTCGCGGATCTCCGAACGCATCTGCACGCGCAGCTTGGCGTCCAGGTTGGAAAGCGGCTCGTCGAACAGGAAGACCTGAGGGTGGCGCACGATGGCGCGGCCCATAGCCACCCGCTGGCGCTGGCCGCCGGAAAGCTGGCGCGGATACCGGTCAAGCAGCGCGTCCAGGCCGAGAATCTTCGCTGCGCGCTGGACCTCCTCTTCCATGACCTCGCGCGGGGCCTTCGCCAGCTTCATCGAGAACGCCATGTTCTCCCGGACGGTCATGTGCGGGTAGAGCGCGTAGTTCTGGAACACCATGGCGATGTCGCGATCCTTGGGCGGCACGGTGTTCACCACCCGGCCACCGATCGCTATCTCGCCACCGCTGATGTTCTCGAGGCCCGCGATCATGCGCAGCAGCGTGGACTTGCCGCAGCCCGAGGGGCCAACCAGCACCACGAACTCGCCATCCCCTATCTCGACATTCACGCCGTGCAGGATGGGCGTGCTGCCAAAATTCTTTCGCGCGTCCCTTACCGAGACCGTGGCCATCCATTGCCTCCCCGGCGGCCCCGGCCGGGCTGCCTCTTCTGGGAGGCTAACAACCGATTGCATGGCTGCGCAACCGGACCTCTCATGCCGCCCTGTCCGACACCGCTGGACCACCCAGGCATCGAGGGCTAGTCGGAAGGTCTGGCGACTGTCGGAAGGATTGGATGGCGCACGCCTCTCGTCGGCTCGCAGCCCTGCTTGCCTCGCTGACGGCGCTGGGACCGCTTGGGGTGGACATGTATCTGCCCGCTTTCCCCGCCATGGCTCTCGACCTGTCTGCGGACCCGTCCGCCGTTCAACGGACGCTTGCCGCCTTCCTCTTCGGCATGGCTGCCGGCCAGCTTGTTGTCGGGCCGCTGTCCGACCGGTTCGGCCGCCGCTCGCCGTTGCTCGCAGGCCTTGCGCTGTTCGCGTTGGCCTCTGCCGGCTGCGCGTTGGCCGCTTCGGCCGAAGCGCTCGCATGGCTGCGGCTGGCGCAGGCTCTCGGCGGCTGCGCGGGAATGGTCGTCGCGCGCGCGGTCGTGCGCGATGTGGCGGATGAGCGCGAGGCGGTCCGCATGATGGCGACGCTCATGCTGGTCATGGGCGCGGCGCCGATCCTCGCCCCGATGGCGGGCGGCCTGCTTCTGGCGGCCTTCGGCTGGCGGTCAATCTTCTGGGCGCTTGCCGCCTATGCCCTGGCAGCGATCGTGCTGATCGCCGTCGCGTTGCCCGAAAGCCTGCCGCCCGAGCGGCGCCGCCGGCAGGGTCCTGGCGCCATCGTGATCGTTTACGGACAGATCCTCCGCGACCGGCGCTTCCTCGCTCACGCACTGGCGGGCGCGTTTCCCATGCTTGGCCTCTTCGCCTACCTCACCGCATCGCCGCAGGTCCTGATGGGGCTGCATGGCCTCTCGCCTGGCGAATATGCGGTCGCCTTCGGCAGCAACGCCTTCGGGCTGATCCTGGCGAGCCAGATCATTGCGCGTCTGGTCCGGCGCGTTCCGCCCCCGCGTCTCATCGTTGCCGCCTTAACTGCCTGCGCCGTCGCAGGCGTTTCCGTTCCGCTGGCCGTTGCCAGCGGTGGCCTGTGGCCGCTGCTTCTCGCGCTGTTCGTATTCCTCTCGGTCATGGGGGCCGTGCTGCCTCTCGCTTCCGCGCTCGCGATGGCGCCTCTCGGGCACGTGGCCGGCAGCGCATCGGCGCTGATCGGCACC
Organism: Falsiroseomonas bella; assembly: GCF_003173615.1. Lineage (GTDB taxonomy): Bacteria > Pseudomonadota > Alphaproteobacteria > Acetobacterales > Acetobacteraceae > Falsiroseomonas > Falsiroseomonas bella. The sequence continues at coordinate 149,004 of NZ_QGNA01000006.1, forward strand.
CTCCAGTTCGGCGGCGGCGCGGCGGTCGGTCTGCTGATCGGCGCCGTCGGTGCAGGCTCCGCCTGGCCGATGGCGCTTCTGCTCGCCTGCGCAGGCATGGGCGGGCTTGGCCTGCACCTCGCCTTGCGCCGGTAGCGCCGCGGATCAGTCGCGCAGGAGCGATTCCGCGGCGGCCACGACCTTTGCGGCATCCGGCTTCAGCGCGTCCTCCAGGGGTGGGGCGAAGGGTACGGGAACCCGCGGCTGTCCAAGCCTGGCAACGCGCCGCAGCGCGCCGGGCCCCAGGCGTTCCACCACGCGTGCCACGACCTCGCCGCCGAACCCGCCCGTCGTCACCGCCTCATGCACCACCAGCAGTCGTCCCGTGCGTGCGGCGGAGGCGCAGACGGCATCTTCGTCCCACGGCCAGAGCGTCCGGAGATCCATCGCATCGGCGGAAATGCCCCGCGCCGCCAGTGTCTCGACCGCTTCCTCGACGATCGGCACGGCCGCCGACCAACTGACGATCGTCAGATCCTTGCCATCCCTGATCTTGCGGGCCTGACCGAAGGGAAGGGGCGCGATGATGTCCGCCAGCGCGCCGCGCCGCGGGAACAGGTTCTTCGGATCGAAGAACAGCACCGGGTCGTCGCTGCGGATGGCGGAAACCAGCAGGCCCGCCGCGTCGGCCGGTGTCGCAGGCACCGCGACGACAACGCCCGGGATATGCGTGAACCAGCTCTCCAGCGTCTGCGAGTGCTGTGCGGCGGAGTTGCGCCAGATCCCGTGCGGCATGCGCACCACGACGGCCGGCTTCGCCTGGCCGCCGAACATGTAGCGGATCTTTGCGATCTGGTTCACCAACTCGTCCATCGCGCACATCACGAAGTCGAAGATGCGCATCTCGATGATCGGCCGCGTGCCGACGAGCGCCGCGCCAAGCCCCGCACCCATGATGGTGCTTTCCGAGATCGGCGTGGAGACGACGCGCTGCGGTCCGAATTCCTCCACGAACCCGCCATACTGGCCGAACAGTCCGCCGCGTGCGACGTCCTCGCCCAGCACCCAGACCCTGGGATCACGCCGCATCTCCTGCAGGGCGGCGAGGCGCACCGCCTCGATCAGCGTTACGTCTGCCACGTCAGACCGCCTCCTGCGCGGCGCCGATGTCCTGCACGTCCTCCCAGGCCGTAGCGAGATCCGGCCATGGGGCGGCGAGCGCGGCGCTGCGCGCGGCAGACATCTCGGCCCAGGCATCGCCTTCGATGGCGTCCAGCGCCTTCATCGCGGCGCCCTCCGCCAGCAGCCTCGCGCGAAGACGGAGGATCGGCTCATGCGCCCGCGCTGCCTCCACTTCCCCCGCTTCGCGCCAGCGGGCGGGATCGGTGCTGGTGTGCCCCATCAGACGGTAGGTCGTGGCGTGCAGCAGCCGCGGCCCGCCGCCGGCCCGAATCTCCGCGATCAGCCGTGAAGCCGCGTCGTCCACCGCGGCCGCATCGTTCCCGTCCACCGAGACGCCCGCGACGCCAAGCGCCTCCGCGCGCGCGAGCACGCCGGCGCCGGCGGTCACGCTCTCCGCCCGCGTGAAGGCGGCGACGCCATTGTCCTCGCAGACGAAAAGCACCGGGAGGTCGTAGAGCGACGCCCAGTTCAACCCTTCGAGAAACGGGCCCCGATTGATCGCACCGTCGCCGAAGAAGCAGCAGACGATCGCCGAGGAGCCGAGCATCCGCAGACCCTGCGCCGCGCCGACGGCGATCGGGATGCCGCCCGCAACGACGCCGTTGGCCCCGAGCATGCCAACGGAAAAATCGGCGATATGCATCGAGCCGCCCTTGCCGCGGCAATGCCCCCCGGCCCGGCCGAACAACTCCTCCATCATGCCGGCCACCCCGGCACCCTTGGCCAGTGCATGCCCGTGGCCGCGGTGGTTGGAGGTGATGCGGTCGTCGGCCTGGAGGTTGAGACAGACACCCGTGGCCACGGCTTCCTGGCCGATCGAGACGTGCAACGGGCCTGGGATCTCGCCGGCCCGGTGCGCGGCCAGCGCGGTCTCCTCAAAGGCGCGGATGCGGCACATGGTGGCGTAGAGCGCCAGCAGCCTCGCGCGATTGTCGCCGCTCATCCTGTCGGGCGCTCCCCCTCAACCAGCCCCTCTTGCCGGGGGCTTGCGGAGCATGCGTCAGCGGGCGAAGGAATCAAGACGGGGAGGGCATTCCGATGGGCGCGGACGCGCTGGTCCTGGACAGCGTGACGCATCTGCCGGCGGATGCCGCCGGCCGGGCGGCGCTCTGCGCCAGCCATGGCGGGGTCTATGCGGCGTGGTATGCGGCGCGCCGCGGCGTCTCGGCCGTGATCCTGCATGATGCCGGCGTGGGTCGGGAGCAGGCGGGGATCGGCGGGCTGGCTTGGCTGGCGGAGCGCGGCGTGCCGGGGGCCGCGGTGGGCCACATGACGGCGCGGATCGGTGAGGGCGCGGACATGCTCGTCCGCGGACGGCTTTCCTTCGTGAATCTCCCGGCAGCCGAGCTGGGCCTGGCGCAGGGCATGGCGGCCACCGACGCTTTACGGATCCTGGCGCAGGCTGCTCTCCCGCCCGCCGATGCGAGTGGCGACATGGATGAGGCGCGGCGCGAGATCGAAGGCGCGGGCCGCGGCGGCGTCCGGGTGATCGCGCTGGATTCCAACGGGCTGGTGGCGTCTTCCGACGCCGGGCACATCGTCGTCACCGGCTCCCATGGCGGGCTGCTGGGCGGCAGGCCGGAGACGGCGGTGAAGGCCTCCGTCCTCGCCGCGCTATACAACGACGCAGGGATCGGGGTGGACCAGGCCGGCATTTCGCGGCTGCCTGCGCTGCAGGAACGCGGTATCGCAGGCGCCTGCGTGTCCTGCTTCTCGGCACGCATCGGCGATGCGATGAGCACGTGGCAGGACGGCACCATCTCGGCACTCAACCCGCTCGCCGCGGCGCGCGGCGGGCGCATCGGTCAATCGGCGCGTGAGCTCGTCGCCGCCTTGCTGGAGCATGTGTAGATGTCCTCGAACGCCACGCGGCGGATGACCGGCGGCCAGGCGCTGGCCGAGATGTTGAAGCTGCACGAGGCCGGCCCGATGTTCGGCATGGGCGGCTTCCAGCTGCTGCCCTTCTATGAAGCTTGCCGGGCGCTCGGCGTGCAGCACATGCTGATCAACGACGAACGCTGCGGCGCCTTCGCCGCGGATGCCTACGCCCGCGTGACCAACAAGCCCGGCCTGGTGGACGGCACCCTTGGGCCGGGGGCGACGAACCTGGCGACCGGGCTGGCCGAGGCGTTCAATGCCGGCATGCCGATGGTCGCCATCATCGGCGACGCCAACCGGACGCATGCCTGGAAGAACATGACGCAGGAAGCGCGGCAGTTCGACGTGTTGCGCCCGCTAGTGAAGGAGGCGATCCGCGTCGAGGTCATCTCGCGCATACCCGAGCATCTTCGCCGTGCCTTCGCGGTGGCGACAAGCGGCCGGCCGGGCCCCGTGCTGATCGCCGTCCCTGAGGACATCGCGCATGGCGAGCATGACTTCGACGCCGCCGATTTCTGGGTGGACCCCGGCACGCTGCGTGCGCAGGCACGTCGCATGCGACCGGATCCGCAGGACTTGGCGCGCGCCGTCGCGATCCTGGCCAAGGCGGAGCGGCCGATGGTGCTGGCCGGCGGTGGCGTCCATATCTCCGAGGCGCAGGACGCGCTGACCCGCTTCGCAGAGGCGCAGGGCATCCCCGTTGCGCACACCATGTCAGGCAAGGGCGCCATCGCCTGCACGCATGCTCTGTCCGCCGGCGTCTTCGGACGGTATTCGCGGATCGCCAACGACCTTGTCGCACAATCCGATTGCCTTCTGGTGGTCGGCTGCAAACTTGGTGAAATCGCCACCAAGCGCTTCACCCTGATGCCTGCTGGCGTGCCGCTGATCCATGTGGACGTGCTGCCGGAGGAGATCGGGCGGACGACGCGCACCGATGTCGCTCTCGTCGGCGATGCCCGCGCGACGATCGAGGATCTGGCCGAGGCCCTGCGTGACGGCGGCAAGCGTGTGGCCGCGCGTGCCGGCTGGTGCGCGGAGGTGCCGAAGCGCATGGCCGAATGGCGAGCGGGCGCGCGCGAAAGGCTGGAATCCGTCGAATCGCCGATCAATGTCGGGCGCCTCCTGGGCGAGCTGAACAAGGTGATGCCCGAGGATGCCGTGCTTGTCGCCGATGGCGGCTTCGCGGCGCATTGGGGGGCGCTGTTCTTCGACACCAAGCGGGCCGGCCGCGGCTTCGTCGCGGATCGCGGCTTCGCCTCGATCGGCTACGGCGTGCCGGGCGGCATCGGCGCGCAGCTCGGCGTGGGCAAGGGGCGCCGTGTCGTGTCGCTGACCGGGGATGGCGGCTTCAACATGTCCATGGGCGAGCTGGAGACGGCGCGCCGCGCGGGCGCAGCCTTCGTCTGCTGCATCTTCAACAACGCCGCATCCGGCTATGTGAAGGCGCTGCAGCACGCCGTCTATGGTGCGGGGAACTATCAGTCTTCCGATCTTGTCGAGATCGACTATGCCGCCGTGACGCGCGCCATGGGCTGCCACGGCATCCGCGTGACCGATCCCGAGAAGCTCGCCGGCGCGCTGCGCGAGGGACTGGAGAACACCGATACGCCGACCGTCCTCGACATCGTCGTCACGCGGGACCCGGCGAGGATGCTCCCGGCGGCGGACAACCGCACGCTCAAGGTGCAGAAGGGCGACAGGCCCGTCTGATGCCGGGACTCGCGACAGCCGCCAATCTCGGCCGCCTGCTCACGCAGACGGCGCGTCGCCTGCCGGATGCGCCGGCCTTGATCTGGCGCGACCGCAGCTGGAGCTTCGCCGAGCTCGACGCGCGGGTGGACCGGCTCGCGGCTGCGCTGCGTGGCCTCGGCGTCGGCATGGGCGATCGCGTGCTGGTCCATTCACGCAACTCGAACCGCATGTTCGAGAGCATGTGGGCCTGCTTCAAGGCGGGCGCCGTCTGGGTGCCGACGAACTTCCGGCTGACGCCGAACGAGGTCGCCTATCTCGGCGCATCCTCGCGCGCGGTCGTGATGCTGCGCGACGAGGGCTTTCGGGGCCACGCCGAAGCGGTGCGCGCCGCCTCGCCCCATCTGCGCCATGTCATTGCGATGGCCGAGGACCGTACCGAGGACGAGCTCGCCTACGAAACCCTTCTCGTCGCGAATGCGCCGACGATGCCGGATGCCGAGACGCCCGTCGCCTATGATGATCCCTGCTGGTTCTTCTATACCTCCGGTACCACCGGCCGGCCGAAGGCGGCGGTGCTGACGCATGGGCAGATGTCCTTCGTCGTCACCAACCATTTGGCCGATCTGATGCCGGGCACGACCGAGCGCGACGCTTCGCTTGTCGTCGCGCCGCTTTCCCACGGCGCGGGCATCCACCAGCTGGCGCAGGTGGCTCGCGGGGCCGTCACCGTACTGACCGCGTCCGAGAAACTCGATCCAGCCGAAGCCTGGTCCCTGGTCGAGGCGCATCGCGTGACAAACATGTTCACCGTGCCGACGATCCTGACCGCGCTCGTGCGCCATCCGGCGGCGGACGTGCACGACCATTCCTCGCTGCGCCACGTCATCTATGCCGGCGCTCCGATGTACGACGCGGACCAGGCGGAGGCGCTGGCGAAGCTGGGGCCATGCCTGGTGCAATACTTCGGGCTGGGCGAGGTGACCGGGAACATCACCGTCCTGCGCCCGGACATGCACACGCCGGAGAATGCCGGGTCATGCGGCATCCCGCGCACAGGGATGGAGGTCGCCATCCTGGCCGAGGACGGCACGCGCCTTCCGCCCGATGCGGTCGGCGAGATCTGTGTCCGTGGTCCCGCCGTTTTCGCCGGCTACTTCGAGAACGAGGAAGCCAATCGCAAGGCCTTCGCCGGCGGCTGGTTCCACACCGGCGACCTCGGGAGAATGGATGCGCGGGGCTTCCTCTGGATCACCGGCCGGGCCTCCGACATGTACATCTCCGGCGGATCGAACGTGTATCCGCGCGAGGCGGAGGAGGCGATCCTGACGCATCCGGCCGTCGCGGAGGTCGCCGTCGTCGGCATGCCGCATCCGAAATGGGGGGAGGCCGGCGTCGCCTGCGTCGTCGCCCGCGCCGGCATGGCCGTCACCGAGCCCGAGCTGCTTGCGCATCTCAGCGATCGCATTGCGAGATACAAGCAGCCGCTGCGCGTCGTGGTCTGGGATGCGCTGCCGAAATCCGGCTATGGAAAAGTGCCGAAGAACCTGGTCAGGGCGCGGCTGGCGGAGCAGGGCGTGGCGTTCTAGCCTTCCAGCGAAGGAGCAAGCCGATGTCCGCCACGCTGTTCGAGAACGCCCGGGTCCTGGACGGCACCGCCGAGGACGCGGTGGAGGGCCATGTCCTGGTCGAGGACGGGCGCATCAAGGAGGTGTCCGACAAGCGGATCTCCACGGCCTCCGCTCGCCGGCTGGACCTGCGCGGGCGCACGCTGATGCCCGGGCTCATTGACGCGCATGTGCATGTCATCGCGTCGGAGGTGAACCTGGCGCGGCACGCATTGCTGCCCGATGCGCTCGTCGCCTTCCGCGCGGCGAAGATCATGCGCGGCATGCTGATGCGCGGCTTCACAACCGTGCGCGACCTCGGCGGCGCGACACAGGGCTTGCGTGCCGCGCGGGACGAAGGCCATTTCGACGCGCCCCGCATGGTGCTGTGCGGCAAGGCGATCTCGGCGACAGGCGGTCACAGCGACGGCCGCGGGCGCTGGGACAATCGCGACAGCTACTGGCTCGAGCAGCGTCTCGGCGCGCTGGGTCGGCTCGCCGACGGTGTGGATGCTGTCCGCCGAGCCTGCCGCGAGGAAATCAAGGCCGGCGCGGACTACATCAAGATCATGGCCAATGGCGGCGTCGCCTCGCCGACCGACCCGATCGCCTTCCTCGGCTACTCCAAGGATGAGATCCGCGCCGCCGTCGAGGAGGCGCAGATGGCGCAGACCTATGTCGCTGCGCATCTCTATACCGACGAAGCGATTTCACGCGCTGTCGAGTGCGGCGTGCGCAGCCTGGAGCATTGCAACCTCATCGAGGAATCCACGGCCCGCAAGGCGGCCGAGGCCGGTGCCATCGCCTGTCCGACGCTCGTCACCTACCAGGCGCTGAAGGATGAAGGGGCTTCCCTCGGTCTGCCGCCGGAGAGCGTCGCGAAGATCGACACCGTGCGCCTCGCCGGACTCGAGAGCCTTGAGAAGATGCGTCGCGCAGGCCTCACCATGGCGTTCGGGACGGACCTGCTCGGCGAGATGCATCGCCATCAATCTGAGGAATTCGTCATCCGCGGGCGGGTCCTGCCGGCGATCGAGGTGATCCGCAGCACGACCATGCACGCGGCGAAGCTTCTGCGGATGGAGGGGCAGATCGGTGTCGTCGCACCCGGCGCCTTTGCCGATCTGATCGTCGTGGAGGGCGACCCGCTGAAGGATCTGTCGCTGCTGACAGGACAGGGCAGGCACCTGAGCGCCATCATGCTCGATGGGCGCTTCGTGAAGGAATCGCAGTAGCAGCGACACGGTGTTGGCCTGCGGCAGGGGAGGGCCCCAGCACCCGTGATCAAGCCCGAGGACCGGCTGCTGCACGCGCCCCTGCCGCTGCGCCCGCGCCTGGACTGGCCGGGCGGCGCGCGGCTCGCCGTGTGGGTGTGCCCGAACATCGAGCATTACGAGTTTGAGCCGGCGCTGATCCGCGAGCGCGATCCCTGGCCGCGCACGCCGCATCCGGACATCCTCTCCTACGGGCTGAAGGATTACGGCAACCGCGCAGGCGTCTGGCGCGTGATGGAGGTTCTGGATGCGCACGGCATCCGCGGCACCGTTTCGCTCAGCATGGCGGTCGGGGACATGTTCCCTGAGGTCCTGGACGCCATCCTGGCCCGCGACTGGGACGTCTTCAGCCACGGCCTCTACAACACGCGCTACCACTGGGGCCTGGACGAGGCGACGGAGCGCGCCGAGATCGGCGCCAGTGTCGAAGCGTGGCGTCGGCTGACGGGGCGGCAGTTGCGGGGCTGGTTCTCGCCCGCCGGCTCGAACACGCTGCATACCCCCGACCTCGTGGCCGAGGCTGGCATCTCCTACATCTGCGACTTCTATCACGACGACCAGCCGACGCCGCTCCGCGTGCGCCAGGGGCGCCTGATCTCGCTGCCGTACCAGATGGATCTGAACGACGCGGTGATGATCGCCGCGGGCGCGGCCGAGGGTGAGGAGTTCGCCACGGCCGCGCGCGACATGTTCGACACGCTCTATTCCGAAGGCGAATCGCAGCCGCGCGTGATGTGCATCGCGCTGCACCCCTACATCATCGGGCGGCCACACCGGATCCGCTTCCTCGACCAACTCCTGGCCCATATCCGCCGGCATGACGATGTCTGGTTCGCCACGGGCGCGGAAATAGCGGATTGGTATCTCACAAGGCATTACGATGCGGCGGTCGCCGCGGCTGCCCGATGATCCCGCCGCGCGGCTCCGACCACGCGATTCATTCCTTCCTGCCGCAACATGCGAGGCGTGACTTCCGCTGGCCCGGCGGCAGGCGCGTTGCAGTCTATGTCCTCCTTCATCTCGAGCATACCGAGATCGTGCCGCCGGACGGTGCCCATCGGGATCCGCGCTTCCGGGGCGCATTCTTCACGGGCACGCCTGACTGGCACACCTATTCCTATCGCGAGTACGGCAATCGCATCGGTGCCTGGCGCATCCTGGATCTGCTGGACTCGCTTGGCATGCCCGCCAGCGTTGCCGTCAATCTTCTCGCCGCCGAGCGTCACCCGGAGCTGATCGCCGCCTGCGCGGCGCGGGGCCATGAGCCGGTCGTGCACGGAATCTCCGCCAGCCGCATGATGACCTCGCGAGCGAGCGAGCCAGAGGAGCGGGCCTGCATCACGGCGGCACGTGACGGTCTTGCGCGCCTCTGGCCGGGTGCGACGGGCTGGCTCGGCCAGGATCATGGCGCGACGCCTCACACCACGCGGCTGCTGGCGGAGGAGGGCTTCGCCTTTTCACTGGACTGGCCGAATGACGACGAGCCCTATCTGCACGCATCGGGTCTGCTTGCGCTGCCGCCGCCTGGCGAATGGGACGATGTGCAGACGCTCTGGCTGCGTCGCGTGCCGGTTTGGCGATGGCCTGACCTGGTCCGCGACCCCCTGGATCGGCTGCTGAGCGAACCGCGCGGAGGGCGGGTGCTCGGGATCGGCGTGCATCCCTGGATGCTCGGCGCGCCGCACCGCATCCGATACCTGCGAGAGTGCCTGCAAGATCTGGCGGCGCGCGAGGCGGTCCACGTTTCCACCGCCGGAGAGCTGGCGCAGCACGCGCGCGAGGCGCTGCAGCCACCGTAGAGCCCTGCGGCACATCCTCCGGCGCTGCCGGCGCGCGTCGCTTTTTTCTGGCGGGCGCACGCGTCTGCGGTATCGTTCCTGCACGGGTCCCTGGCCCGACCGGGGATGCCGCCCAAGAACGAAGGCCGATCTCGGATCGGCCACGGAGGAAGGCGCAACATGTCCGACATCTCGAAGCATGGCCCGCGCTGTGCCGCGCTGATCGGCCCCTACGGCAGTGGCAAGTCCGCCTTGTTCGATGCCATGCTCGCGGCAGCCGGGCAGGCGACACGCCGTGCGACGAACGGGCGCGCCCACGTCCCTGGCACGGAGATGCGCGTCGCGCAGACCAGCTTCCTCGGCGATGTCTGGACATTGCTGGATTGCCCCGGCTCGATCGAACTCGGGCATATCTCGGCCTGCGCCCTGGCAGTCGCGGACATCGCCGTCATCGTTGTCGAGGCCGATCCGGCCCGCGCCGCCATGGCCGCGCCTTCGTTGCGCATGGTCGAGGAGGCCGGCATTCCCGCGCTTGTCTTCGTGAACAAGCTCGACGCCCTGGGCGGCCCCATACGTGACAGCGTGGCCGCGCTGCAGGAGCATGCGCGCCGGCGCCTGCTGTTGCGCCAGGTCCCGTGGCGCGAAGGCGAGCGCATCGTCGGCTATGTCGACCTCATCACGGAGCGTGCCTGGCGCTGGCGCGACGGCGCGGCTTCGGAACCAGCTCCGTTTCCGGAGGCGATGCGCGGGCGCGAAGCGGAAGCGCGCGCCGCTCTTGCTGAGGCGCTCGCCGATGCCGACGATTCCCTGCTGGAGGCCATCGTCGAGGACCGCACGCCGGACGCCGTGGCCCTGTATCGCCCTCTGCACGCCGAGGAAGCCGCCGGCCGGGCGGACGCCGTGCTTCTGGGCGCGGCGGAGCACGCAGCCGGCGTGCGTCGCCTCTGGAAGGCCATGCGGCACGACGCGCCGGATGTCGTCGAAACCGCGGCGCGTCACGGCGTCGAAGCTGCGGGCGACGCATTGGCGCAGGTGTTCCGCACCGTGCAGGCCGGTCATGCCGGTCGGCTGTCCTATGTGCGGCTCTGGCGAGGCTCGCTCCGAGACGGCGGCAGCCTCGGCGGGCAGCGGGTCGGCGGTATCTGGCGCTTCCCGGGTGGTGAAGCGACCAAGACGGCGGAAGCCGTCGCCGGCGAAGTCGTCGCGCTCGGCCGCCTCGAGGCTGTGGCGACGGGGGACACGCTCGGTGGCGAGGCCATTGCCTTCCCGTCGCCGCCCGCACCCACCTACGCGCTGGCAATCGAGCCCATTGACCGGAAGGACGAGGTGAAGCTCGCGGCCGCCCTTGCGAAGCTGGTCGAGGAAGACCCCTCGCTGACCGTCGACCAGGTCGCGGAAACCGGCGAGACGGTGCTGCGCGGACAGGGAGAGCAGCATCTCCGCGCGGCCATCGAGAGACTCTCCACGGCCATCCGCCTGGAGACCCACCGTCCGCAGGTTCCGTTCCGGGAGACCATCCGGCGCGAGGTCCGCCAGCACGCGCGGCTGAAGCGCCAGACGGGGGGACATGGACAGTTCGCCGACGTGACGATCGAGGTCGCGCCCCGGCCACGCGGCGCCGGCTTCAGCTTCGTGGACCGGATCGTCGGCGGGGCGATCCCGCGCAAGTTCATCCCCGCCTGCGGCGAGGCCGCCGAGGAAGCGGCGAGGAAGGGACCGCTTGGCAACCCGGTCGTCGATATCGAGGTCACGCTCGTGGATGGCGGCTTCCACAGCGTGGACAGTTCGGACATGGCCTTCGCAACGGCCACCCGCATGGCGGTGCAGGAAGCCCTGGCGAAGGCCGATCCGGTCGTTCTTGAACCGGTGGAGCATGTGACGGCGCTCGTGCCCGCCGCCTTTACCCCCGCCGCGCAGCGCCTGTTGAGCGGACGCCGCGGGCAGATCCTGGGCTATGCGGAGGTGCCCGACCGCCCGGGCTGGGACCAGGTGGAGGCGATGGTACCGGCGGCCGAACTGCACGACCTGATCCTGGAGCTGCGCGGGCAGACCCTTGGCCTTGGCACCTTCCGACATCGGTTCGACCATCTGGCAGAGGGCCGGTTACGGCAGGGTTGATGTGCCACCGTTCGTCAATGTAAACGTCATTCTAGGATTGCAGACCTGTGTTTAAGGTCTGCAGAGGCATAGCGGAGGATGGCCGGTGCGGTTCGAACTCGTGGAACTGGGCCCGACGGCGAACAAGGTCGTGCTCGTCGGTCGGCTGGACTCCGTGACGGTCGGCAATGTGGAGACCCCGCTGACGGCCGCCGTCGCCGCCACCGGCCGGAATGCCGTGCTCGACCTGACCGGTCTCGAGTTCCTCTCGTCCCTCGGCATCCGCCTGTTGTTGTCCGCTGCGCGCGTGGTGACGCGGCGCGGCGGCAAGGTCGTGCTGTTCGGGGCGCAGCCGATGGTGCGGGAGGTGCTGTCCGCCATGGCGCTCGACGAAGTGCTGCCCCTGGTGGACACGGAAGAGCAGGCCGTCGCGCGTCTCGGTGCCTGAGCTTCCGTGCTGACGCTGGACATACCGCTCGAGCCCGAAGGGCTCGAGGCAGCGCAGGCACGCATCGAAGCTTTCCTCGAGCAGGGCGGGGCGTCCGAGCGGGTGCGCTACAAGGTGCGCCTCATCCTGGACGAGATGATCGCCAATCTGCAGTTGCATGGCCGATTCGACGCGGATCGGCTGGCGCGGGCACGGCTGCGGTGGGACGGAGCGGGGGTTCAGCTTCGGCTCGAAGATACCGCGGCGCCGTTCGATCCGCGTGCGACAGCTGACCCCCGTTCCCCTCCGTCTCTGGACGATGACCGGGTCGGCGGGCTCGGCCTCTCGCTCGTCAGGAAGATGGCCGAGATCCGCGGCTACAGCAGGCTGGCCGAAGGCTGGAACCAAACGGAATTCTTCGTATCGGACAGCTAGGCGGCATTTCATTGCCGCCGGTGCGGACAACATACGCAGGTTGTCGAGCTAGACGTCATCGAAGCTTCACAAAAGTGCAATCGGTGGGTCTTCCTGCCCGCCTAGAACCCGGGCGTCCGAAGGGCCGCCCGCGACACCGGGGGTCCATGCACAGACCGGAGATTCATGCAGTGAACAGGCGGACCCTTCTGCTCGGTACTGGCGCGGCGCTGGCCGCTCCGATGGCACTCGGCATGCGCGAGGCCGTGGCCCAGCAGGTGACGATCACGGGCGCGGGCGCTTCCTTCCCGCGTCCGGTCTATGAACGCTGGGGCACCCAGGCGCGCGAGGCGGCCGGGATCCAGCTGAACTACCAGTCCATCGGCTCCGGCGGCGGCATCAACCAGATCACCAACCGGACAGTGGATTTCGGCGCCTCGGACGCGCCGCTCCCGGCCGAGCAGCTGCGCGAGCGCAACCTGCTGCAGTTCCCGACCGTGATGGGCTCGGTCGTGCTGATCGTGAACCTGCCGGGTGTTCAGGACAACGCGCTGCGGCTGACGCCGGAACTCGTCACGGACATCTTCCTCGGCAAGATCACGCGCTGGAACGACACCCGGATCGCCGAGACCAACCGCGACATCCGCATCCCGAACCTGCCGATCAGCATCGCCTACCGGGCGGACGCCTCTGGCACGACCTTCACCTTCACCACCTATCTCTCGCGCGTCTCGACCGAGTGGCAGCAGGGCCCGGGCGCAGGCACATCGGTGCGCTGGCCCGTCGGCAATGGCGCTCGTGGCAATGAGGGCGTCGCGAACGCGGTCCGCAACACGCCGGGCGCGATCGGCTACACCGAGAACGCCTATGCGACGGTGAACCGCCTGATCACCACGCAGCTGCGCAACAAGTCGGGCCGCTTCGTCCGCCCGGTGATGGAGACCTTCCAGGCTGCGGCCGCCCAGGCCGACTGGTCGCGCCCCGGCTTCGCGGCCGACCTGATCGACCTGAACGGCGAGAATGTCTGGCCGATCGTCACGCCGACCTTCATCCTGCTGCCGACCAACCCCGTGGCTGACCGGGTCGCGGGAAGCCGCAACTCGATGCGCTTCTTCGACTGGGCCTTCCGTAGCGGCGCCCAGGCGGCTACCAGCCTGGAGTACATCCCGCTTCCGTCGTCGGTGCACGACGCCATCCGCGCTGCCTGGGCGGAGCAGGTGCGTGGCCCGAACGGCGAGCGCCTCTGGCCGATTTCCGGCTGACCGACACGGAGGCGCGCCGCCAGGCGCGCCTCCGCCCCGCCTCCCCAAGGTCCAGGATCCCGGCCTTGCAGCAGACCCTCGCGGCCAGCGCCGCCCCCTCCCTTCCGACCGGCGAACGGCGCAAGGCGAGCAGCTTCGGCGACAAGCTGTTCGAATGGCTCTGCAGGGGCGCGGGCATCCTGGTGCTCCTCACCCTCGGCGCAATCATCGTCACGCTCTTCATCGGCGCGCTGCCCGCCTTCGAGCGCTACGGCCTCCCCTTCATCTGGTCCACCGAGTGGAACCCCGTCGAGGACCATCGTGAGGCCTATGGCGGCGCGGTCGCCATCTTCGGCACGATCGTCAGCGCGATACTCGCGATCGTCTTCGCTGTGCCCATCGCCTTCGGAATCGCCTTCTATCTGACCGAGCTCGCTCCCTCCTGGCTCAAGCGGCCGGTCGGCACCGCGATCGAGCTGCTGGCCGCGGTGCCCTCCATCATCTACGGCATGTGGGGCCTCTTCGTCGTCGTGCCCTTCGTCCAGATGAACATCCAGCTGACCTTCGGCGAGGCGCTGGCCGCGCTGCCGCTGATCGGTTTCATCTTCGAGACGACCAACTTTGCCGGCACCAGCCTGTTCACCGCGTCGCTCGTGCTGGCGATCATGATCCTGCCCTTCATCGCGGCGACCATGCGCGACGTCTTCGAGCAGGTGCCCCCCGTCTACAAGGAGAGTGCTTACGGCGTGGGTGCGACGCGCTGGGAAGTGGTCTCCGGCGTCGTGATCCCCTACACGAGGATCTCAGTCGTTGGCGGCATCATGCTTGGCCTGGGGCGCGCCCTCGGCGAGACGATGGCCGTCACCTTCGTGATCGGCAACGCCAATCGCATGCCGGCCTCGATCTTCGATGCCTCGACCACCATCGCGTCGGTCGTCGCGATGGAGTTCCCGGAAAGCCTGGCGGGCAGCCTCAAGCAATCGGCGCTCTTCGCCCTCGGCTTCCTGCTCTTCGTGATCTCCTTCGTGGTGCTGGCGGCGTCCCGCTGGCTGCTGCGGTCCCGGCTGAAGTAGGAGCGGCGGCGCGATGAGCAGCACCACCCTGGGCACCGGCCGGATCCAGAGCGCCCCGGCCAAGGACATGGTCACGGCGCGGGCGCTCGGCCGCCGCCGGAAGTTCAAGGACAACCTGGTCCGCTGGCTGTGCATCGGCGCCACGGCCGTCGGTCTGTTCTTCCTCGCCTCCATCATGGTCACGCTGCTTTGGCGCGGCCTGGCGGCGATGGACCTCACGATCTTCACGACCGAATTCCGGCCGACCCGCTACGGCGACGACAGCCTTCCGAAAGGCGGCCTGATCCATGCAATCCTGGGCAGCATCTTGCAGGTTGCGATCGGAACCGCGATCGGTACGCCGATCGGGTTGCTCGTCGGGACCTACCTGGCCGAATACGCGCGGAACTCGATGATGGGCAACGCGGTGCGCTTCGTCTCGGACATCCTGCTCTCGGCGCCCTCGATCCTGATCGGCCTGTTCATCTACCAGCTCGTCGTCCTTCCCATGGGCGGATTCTCCGGGATCGCCGGCGCTCTTGCGCTGGCCATCATCGTCATCCCGGTCGTTGTCCGCACGACGGAGGACATGCTGCAGCTGATCCCGAACACCCTGCGTGAGGCTGTGATCGGCCTCGGCGCGCCGAAGTGGAAGATGATCACCCTGGTCTGCTACAAGGCGGCGTTGTCGGGCATCGTCACCGGAATTCTGCTGGCGGTGGCGCGCATCGCGGGCGAGACGGCGCCGCTCCTGCTGACCTCCTTCGGCAACAACATCACCAGCTTCGACCTGTCGAAGGCGATGGCGAGCCTGCCGATCGCGATCTACCAGCAGGCGAATTCCGGCTTCCCCGATCTGATCGCAATCGCCTGGTCCGGCGCACTGCTGATCACGGTCGGGGTGCTGGCCATCAACATCATGGCGCGCGTCCTGCTGCGCTCGAAGATCTGACCGGGGGCACCGAACCATGTCGATGACCGAGCAGCAGGCCGGGACAACGAGCGAGGGCGCATCCTTCGGCGGCGTTCAGGCGCGGTCCACGGTGGCGATCAACGCAACCTCGCGAATCTCGGTGCGCAACCTCGACTTCTTCTACGGCTCGGGCGACACCAAGGCGCTGAAGGGCATCAACCTCGAGCTGCCGGACCGACAGGTGACGGGCATGATCGGCCCGTCGGGCTGCGGCAAGTCCACGCTGCTCCGGGTGCTGAACCGCATGTACAGCCTCTACCCCGGCCAGCGCGCCGTCGGCGAGGTGATCATGGACGGGCGCAACATGCTCGATGCCGACGTCGACTTGAACGAACTCCGCGCGAAGGTCGGGATGGTCTTCCAGAAGCCCACCCCGTTCCCAATGACGATCCACGACAACATCGCTTTCGGCGTGCGCCTGCACGAGAAGCTCTCGAAGTCGGAGATGGACGAGCGTGTCGAGTGGGCGCTGTCGCGTGCGGCTATCTGGGGTGAGGTGAAGGACCGGCTCCACACCTCGGCGCTCGGCCTTTCGGGCGGGCAGCAACAGCGTCTCTGCATCGCGCGCACCATCGCCGTCCGGCCGGAAGTCATCCTGTTCGACGAGCCCACCTCGGCCCTCGATCCGATCAGCACCCTCAAGATCGAGGAGCTGATTGACGAGCTGAAGCGCGACTTCACGATCTGCATCGTGACCCACAACATGCAGCAGGCCGCGCGCTGCGCCGACCAGGTCGCCTTCTTCTACCTCGGCGAGCTCGTCGAGGTGGCGCCGGCGGCACAGATGTTCACCGCACCGCGCGAGAAGCGCACCCAGGAATACATCACCGGCCGGTTCGGCTGAGGGACAGGTCAGCGATGGCGAGCGATCAACCCGAGCATATCGTCCGCTCCTACGAGGAGGAGCTCCGCAAGCTGCGCGACATGGTTGCTCGGATGGGCGGCTTCGCGGAACGCCAGGTTCACGACGCGACACAAGCGCTGCTGCGACGCGATGCGGTTCTGGCGGACCAGGTGGCCTCGCGCGACAACGTGCTGGACCAGCTGGAGCGCGAGATCGACACCTTCGTGGTGCGCCTGCTTGCGCTGCGGCAGCCGATGGCGGCGGACCTGCGCTTCATCGTCGCGGCGATGAAGGTCAGCCACGATCTGGAGCGCGTGGGAGACTACGCACGGAACGCTGCGCGTCGCGCCATCGTGCTGGCGCAGCAGCCGAGCCTGGGCAGCCTCAACGGCTTTCAGCGCATGTCGGTGCTCGTGCAGGAAAACCTGAAGCTCGCGATCGACGCGCTCGTCAACGAGGACGCCGACGCGGCCAGCCGCGTGTGGGCCGCCGATGAGCCGATCGACAATGTCTACAACGGCATCTTCCGTGAACTGCTGACGCACATGATGGAGGACCCGCGGAACATCACCGCGGCAATCCACATGCTGTTCATCGCGAAGAACCTTGAGCGCATCGGCGATCACGCGACGAACATCGCCGAGACGGTGCACTTCGCCGTCCGGGGCGCCTCGCTGCCCGAGGAGCGCCCGAAGGCGGATGCTTCGGCCTATGCCGTGGTCCGCCCGCCCGAGCAGGGCTGAGACGAGGACGAGGGGTCAAGGCATGCCGCAAGCGACCAGCAACCTCGCCAAGCCCACGATCCTCGTCGTCGAGGACGAAGCGCCGCTGCTTACCCTGCTGCGGTACAACCTCGAAAAGCAGGGGTTCCGCGTCGAGGAGGCGGCCGATGGCCAGGAGGCCCTGCTACGGGTGGCGGAGTCCCGGCCGGACCTGATTCTGCTCGACTGGATGTTGCCTGCCTTGTCGGGCCTGGAGGTATGCCGGCAGATCCGCAGGCGTCCCGCCACGCGGGACCTTCCGATCATCATGGTCACCGCCCGCACCGAGGATCAGGACGCGGTGCGTGCGCTCGACACCGGCGCGGACGATTACATCGCGAAGCCCTTCGCCATGGAGGCGCTTCTTGCCCGGATTCGCGCCCTGCTGCGCCGGTCGGGCGCGGTGCCGGTGAAGGGCCGGCTGGTGTGGCAGGACCTGGTGATGGACCAGGATGCCCACCGGGTGACGCGCGACGGCCGCGCGCTGCATCTTGGCCCGACGGAGTATCGGCTGCTGGAGTTCTTTCTCCAGAACCCCGGCCGGGTCTTTTCGCGTGAACAATTGCTCGATGCGGTCTGGGGCCGCGACATTCATGTCGAACCGCGGACCGTCGACGTGCACATCCGCCGGCTGCGGAAGGCGGTGAATGGCGATGGCGAGCCGGACATCATCCGGACGGTGCGCTCTGCGGGCTACGCCTTGGACGTCGAGCAGTAGGCCACGTATCGGGCCGGTGCTGCCTGCCGGGGCGGCAGGCGGGGGACGTGCAGGCCCGCGTCTTCTCCCGCCTTTCACCGTCTTCCGCTGTCACAGCCACATGGCGGCCGGTCGCGAGATCAGGCTTCCGGCTCCTCGATCCGGTAGAGCGGCACAAGCGCCAGGCGCCGAAGCGCGTTGCGAGCGAGCGCCTCGATCTCGCGCCGGTCCGTCGTATCCGGGTCCACCGCCAGCCAGGCTGTCGCGAGCCGCCGCCAGAACACGGAGAGGTCCAGCAGCCTCTCCCGGTAGCGTTCCTGCTCCCGGATCAACCGCGTCGGCGCCTCGAGCGGCAGCGGGCGCCGCATGGCCGCCACGCCCTGCGCCAGGATGGTCTCTGCCGTCCTGCGAGGTCGGGCAATCTGAGGCACCAGCGCGTCCAGGGCGCGCGTGAGGAGGTCGCCGGCCCATCGGCGGTCGGCGCCAAGCGATTCCCGCGTGCGACGCAGCATCTTCTCCATGGATGCGTAGTCCGGCTGTCCCGCTGCGGCGGCGAGCACTCTGGCGTGGGCATTGGCAAGCTTCTGCAGCCGGCGGGCAAGCGGCGCCATGGTGCCCATGGCGAACCCGCCCTGCGTGATGCAATGCGCCACCGCGGATTCGAACATCGTCGGGCCGGGCGGAATGCGGCGCATCGCTTCGGCCAGCGCCTGCCCCTCCTCGCCAGCCGTGGCCGCCAGTCGTTCGACCAGGGCGCTGGTCGCGGCATAGAGGTGGTGTTCTTCCGGCAGTTCCGGGTCATCGTCCAGCAGGAAGCCGGGCATCGGATCGCCGGGCTCGATGCGCTCGACGCAGCGCAGGGCGGCGGGAACGAGTCGCAGCAGCCGGAAATCGCGCGTGCCAGCCGCGATGTCGAACATCCGGTGGGCGCTTTCGATGTCCACGACCAGGCGGAGATGGGCGAAGGAGCGGATCACCCCGATGCCGCCGCCGGCGTCACGTTCGAAGGCGAGGCCGGGCTCGCGCATCCAGGGCGCCTCGAACTCGAATCGAGCGGGGGGCCAGCTTTCTCCCTCCGCAACGCCGGGGAACCGGACCGGGTCGAACCTTTGCGGGTCCGGCAGCCTGTTTGCCGGTGCTGGCGGCATGAAGGCACTGGGATCGGGGGAGATCGCGGCGTTCGACACAGTCTCACCATGCCGGGACAGAGGTTAACGCACCGTCGCCGCGTCCCGGATTGACGTCCCTGGCCCGGGTGGGCGAGGTATCTCCTCACGCTATCCGGAGCCAACGCCCATGCGCCGCCGCGCCGCCCTCGCCGCGATCGCCGCCCTCTCGCCTGCCCTGCTGGCGGCCTGTGCCCAACCCGGCGCCCCCGACGGCAATCTGGCGCAGCAACCGGTGCGCGTCGTCTTCTTCGAGGAAGACAGCGTCGAGATCAGCCCGACGGCAGCGAACGTCATCCAGGATGCGGCGCAGGTGGCGCGGCGCTTCCCTGATGCGCCTGTGCGTGTCCTGGGCTTCATCGCGCCGGATCCGCTCAACGCGCCGACGGTCGTTCAGGCCCTCCGGCTCTCGCGCGTGCGGGCCGACCGCGTCGCGGCGGAACTGGCGAGTCTGGGCGTGGCGCGCGACCGCATCCAGGTTCGCGGGCGTGGTACGGCTGAAGTTGCCGATGCGCGCCTGGAGGCGCGGCGGGTCGAGATCCACATCGGTCCGAACTGAGGACGCGCGGGCCCGGGCCGAAGCGCGCTTCACCGCTGATGCCCGGCTGACGGATCGCTGCAGGCATGGCATCGGATGACATGCCTTATGACGGCCGATTCGCTGGTGATCCCGACCACGTTCTCCAACGCGTCTTCGGCCATGACGGCTTCCGTGGCAGGCAGGAGGAGGTGGTCCGGCACGTCGTGGCCGGCGGGTCGGGCCTCGTGCTCATGCCGACGGGGGGCGGCAAGTCGCTCTGCTACCAGGTGCCGGCGCTATGCCGGCCCGGTGTCGGCGTCGTCGTCTCGCCGCTGATCGCATTGATGGAGGACCAGGTCGCGGCGCTGCGCCAGCAGGGCGTCGCCGCGGCTGCGCTGCATTCGGACCTTCCTGAGGGCGAGGCGCGCCGGATCCTCGGCGACCTTCATGAGGGCGCCTTGAAGCTGCTCTACGTCTCGCCTGAGCGCCTGACGCTTGAAGGCATGCTGTCGCGCCTCGACATGCTGCCGATCGCCATGTTCGCCGTGGACGAGGCGCATTGCGTCTCCCAGTGGGGTCATCACTTCCGGCCCGAGTACCGAGGGCTCGGTGTGCTGTCGGCGCGCTTTCCCCGCACGCCACGCCTCGCGCTCACCGCCACCGCGGATCCGCGCACCGTCGAGGACATCCGTGCGCAGCTTGGCCTTGCCGAAGACCCGGTGTTCCGCGGCGGCTTCGATCGACCCAACATCCGGATCGAGGCACGCCCGCGGGAGCAGGAGCGGGCGCAACTCCGCACCTTGCTCCGCGAGACGGCCGGCCAGGCCGGTGCCGGAATCGTCTATTGCGGCAGCCGGGCGCGTACCGAACAGACCGCTGAGTGGTTGCGCGCGGATGGCCAGGATGCGCTGGCCTTCCACGCGGGCATGGATGCCGGCGCCAAGCGGGACGCCCACCGCCGCTTCTCGCGTGGCGACTCCGTGATCATGTGCGCCACCATCGCCTTCGGGATGGGAATCGACCGTCCTGACGTGCGCTGGGTGGTTCATCTGGACCTCCCCCGGAGCCCGGAGAGCTGGTACCAGGAGATCGGGCGCGCGGGCCGCGACGGCCTGCCCGCGCGCGCCTTGCTGCTCTACGGGGCCGGCGACATCGCGTTGGCGCGTCACCGGGTGGAGGAGAGTCCGGCCGCCCCGGAGCAGAAGCGGATCGAGCGTCAGCGGCTGGAGGCGATGGTGGCCATCGCCGAGGCGGCAACCTGCCGGCGCGCCCTGCTGCTGCGCTGCTTCGGCGAGGAACCACCGTCGGACGCGAACGGCGTCGCGGTTCCATGTGGCAATTGCGACGTCTGCCTCGCTCCGCCGAGCCTTTTCGATGGAACGGTCGCCGCGCAGAAGCTGCTGTCGGCTGTGCTGCGCACCGGCCGCCGATTCGGCGTGGCGCATGTCGTGGACGTCCTGCGCGGCCGTCTGACCGAGAAGGTGGCGCAATTCGCGCATGACCGGCTGCCGACCTTCGGGGTCGGGAAAGATCTCTCCGATGCCGCCTGGCGTGGCGTCGCCCGCCAGCTCGTCGCGCACGGAGCGCTGGACGTGGCCGTGGAGAACCATGGCGAATTGGTACCGACCGAAGCGGCCCGTCCGATCCTGCGCGGGGAGCAGAAGATCATGCTGCGCGCTGAGATCGCCCGGCCGACCGGCCCGCAAAGATCCGACCGCGTGGGCGTGCCGGCGTCGGGTGACCCGCTTTTCGAGAGGCTGCGCGACTGGCGGCGCGCGGAGGCGCAGGCCCAGTCCGTGCCGGCCTATGTCATCTTCCAGGACAGGACTCTGGCCGAGATTGCGGCCGCGCGACCGCGAAGCCTCGACCAGCTCGGCGCCATTCCGGGCGTCGGGCGAACCAAGCTCGAGCGCTACGGTGCTGCCGTGCTCGGGCTGCTGACCGAGCAGTGAAATATCAACCTAAAGTAGAATATCTCGTTCAGAACAACAACCTATTTGGATCAGACCCTGGTCGCGCCCGATTTCCGAGCCAGAGCGCTCGTCAGCGTTCACCGTCAAGGAAGCTCACCAGCGCGGCCAGCGCCTCCTGCGGGCGCTCTTCCATCGGCACGTGACCGATCCCTGGGAGGACCACGGTGCGGCTGTCCGGCAAATCGCGCGCGTAGTCGGCCGCATGTGCGGCAGGCACCATGCGGTCCTGTTCCCCCCACAGCAGCAACACCGGCACGGCGATGCGGTGCAGGAAGGGCTCAGGCCGCTCCAGGATGGCTGTTCGGACGCGGTCGAGGATCGCTGTTCGGACGCCGGGCGCCAACAGCATATCGCGGTAGCGCTGCAGGACGTCCTCGCGCAGAGCCGCGGGATCGGCGTAAGCCGCCGCCAGCCCTGGCCGCAGCAGCGGCATCGGAAGCGTGTAGGGCAGGAGCCGCATGGCGAGCGGCAGTTCGGCCGCCTCGCCGTAGGGCCGGCCCTCGCTTGCGAAGCCGTCGGGCGCCATCAGGACCAGGCGGCGGACCCGTTCCGGCCTCTCCGCCGCGAAGCGCCAAGCAATGCGCCCGCCCATTGAACTCCCGATCACATCCGCCTGGGCGAGCCCGAGGCGATCCAGGAGCGCCGTGAGGATCACAACCGCACGGGCGTCGGAGTAGTCCGCACTCGGATCCGGGCCAGTGAGGCCGAAGCCGGGGAGGTCCAGCCGAACGACGCGGCGCGAGTCCTGAAGGTGGCCGGCCCAGTCCTCCCAGGTGTGCAGCGACGACCCGAAGCCGTGCAGCAACAGCACCGCGGTTCGGCTCTGGCCGCCATCCGATGGTGCATCGGCTCGCGGACCCGTGTCGCGCAGATGCAGCCGGACGCCTTCGACCTCGACGAAGCGGCTCGGCGGGGAGGCATAGCGGGATTCCAGCCCGGCGCGCGGCAGATCGGGCGTCCACGCCCAGGCGCAGACTCCAGCCGCTACGGCCAGAAGCGCGATGATGATGTAGCGGGCGACGCGACGCACCATTCAGATGGTCACCGGGCTCAGCCTGCCTTCGGCCATGTTCAGCCGACGACCATGGAACTTTGCGACGCCCGGACGATGCGCGATGGACAGGATGGCGGTACCGGGCAATCGGTCCTGGACGAGCCGGTACATCGCTTCCTCCGCAGCCGGGTCGAGGCTCGCCGTCGCCTCGTCGAGGAAGAGGAAAGCGGGCCGCACCAACAGGACGCGGGCGAAGGCCAGGCGTTGCTGCTCCCCGCCCGAAAGCCGGCGGTCCCAGGCATCCTCCTCGTCCAGGCGATCCGCCAGATGCCCGAGGCTCACCGCGGACAGGGCCTCGCGGACCGACTGCTCCGGCACCGCGGCGGCATCGAGCGGGTAGCAGACGGCGCGGCGCAGCGAACCAAGGGGCAGGTAAGGGCGCTGCGGCAGGAAAAGAGCGCGCGCGCCATCGGGCACGGCAACCTGGCCGCGTCCGAAGGGCCAGATCCCGGCGATCGCACGGAACAGGGTGGACTTGCCACTGCCGGATGCGCCGGTGACAAGCACGGCCTCCGCCCGGTCCAGGCGCAGGGTGGCGTCCTGCAGCAGTGTGCGCCCGTCGGGCAGGGTCAGCGTGACGCCCTCCACGACCACCGCGTCTTCTTCGCTGCGCCGGGTCACGACCCCCTGTTCCGCGTGGCGCGCCGCCATGATGGCACGCTGGAAGCCGGTCAGCCGATCCACCGTGGCACGCCATTCGGTGAGCCGTGCATAGTTGTCCACGAACCATGAGAGCGCCCCCTGCACCTGCCCGAAGGCGCTCGAGGTCTGGATCAGCCCGCCCAGCGGAATGCGGCCGGAAAAATAGGCCGGGGCCGCGACGATGATCGGGAAGATGCTGGCAACCTGGGTGAAGCCGGCGGTGAAGAAGGTCAGACGCTTGGTGGCCAGCATGATCGCCCACCAGTTCTCCATCAGCGCCCGGAAGCGCGTGGTGAGCCCGCGCTGCTCGTCGGCTTCCCCGCCGTAGAGGGCGACGCCCTCGACGTTGTCGCGCACGCGGACCAGCGCGTAGCGGAAATCGGCTTCGACGCGCTGCTGGAGGAAATTCAGCCGGATCAGCGGCCGGCCGATCATATGCGCGAGCCAGGTGCCGAGCAGAGAGTACAGGATCGCCACCCAGACCATGTAGCCAGGGATGGAGATGCCCAGCACCTCGAGCGGGCCGCTCAGCGACCACAGCACGAAGATGAAGGAGAACAGCGTGACCACGCTGTTCATCAGCCCGAGCCCGAGCGCGAGCGTGTCGTCCACGAAGAGTCGGATGTCGTCGGCGATGCGCTGGTCGGGATTGTCCGTCACCGGATCGGTCAGCGCGATACGGTAATAGGCGCGGTCGGCGAGCCAGTCCGCCAGGTAGCGTTCCGTCAGCCAGCGCCGCCAGCGGATCTGCAGCGCCTGCCGCAGGTACAGCTGGTAGACCGCGATCAGGATGTAGGCCGCGGCAACGACGCAGAAGCCCGGAAACCACGTGCCGTCCGCCTCGCCACCCAGCAGCAGCAACGACCAGAAGGTCGCGGCGTCCTTCTGCTCCAGCGCGTTGTAGAAGGCGCGCTGCCAGTAGGTCAGCACGACGGTCATGCCGACCAGCGACAGGTTGAGGATGACCACGGCCGCCAGGAGGGCGAGCCCGCGCCCGCGCTCGGAACTCGTCCAGTAGGGGCGGGTCAGTGCCCATGCATCAGCAAGGAAGGAACCGACGCGACGCATGGCACGGTCTCCGATTGGGGCGACGCCGCGGCTACTTCGCCGTCGCGACAGCGCGCTCGAAGGCGGCGCGCCATGCGGCCAAGCGACGCGCGTTGACGCCGAAGTCCGAATAGCCCGTCAGGCTGCGCGAGTAGAGGAACAGGCCGGTCCCGCCCGGCAGCGGGCGGACCTCGGCGTTCACCAGGTCCGGGAAGTTGGCGAGCCGACTGCGCTCGACCCACTGCGCCTGACGCCGCTCGGGCCACTCGGCCGTCAGCCAGACCCGGTCCATGCCGTCGCCCAGCCTGCGCAGCAGGGCCCACGCGGTCTCCGGGGCGAGGTTGAACACCGGAATCTCGACGTGCCGCTCGCTCGTCGTCCCGGGTGGCGCGGCAAGCGCCGCATTGGGCGACGTGGGCAGGCGGAGCGTCGCGAAATCCACCGGAGCGGCGGGCGGCAGCCCGGCGGTGCCGCGACCAAGCAGAAGCTGGAGCATCACAGATCCTTCGTCACCGCGATCGGATGCGCAGGCGGATCACGCCGCGGATCTCCTCGCCCGGGTCGACAGGTTTTCCCTTGCGCAGCACCTCGATCCGGCCCTGCCGTGCCAGCTCGACCGCAGCCAGGCGCACCTTGCCGAGCAGCGGCCGCCACGCGGATTCCTCCGGCGCCAGCGACCGCGCCACGTCGCTGGGGCAGATGGACTTCGCCGGCCCGCGCTGTTCCGTGAGCCGCAGGATCTCTGCGGCGATCTCATCCTGGCCGATCGTCGACGGTCCGGTCGGGCTCATGGCACGAGCCAGGCAGCATCCGGCGCTCCGTCCGCTGGCCAGGAGAAGCCTGCGCGGCGGTGCCCCGAGGCGGCGAGTTCCAGGAAGTCCAGCCGGTCGAACCGGATGAGGATGACGCGGAAGTGCGGCCAGCCTGCCGCCGAATCCGCCGGCGCCGGCGGTGGGGCAGGGACGGGAACCCCCGGGCCTGGCTCGACGGCGTAGCACTTCCGCGATGCCTCCCGGCTGGCGCGCCAGGCAGCCTCGGCAACCGCATCGGCATCATGGATCCGCGCAACGCCGGCCACGCGAAGCTGCAGCGCCGCACCGGCATCGTAGAAGTGCAGCGCGCAGCGCGGCTCATGCCGCAGCGACGCCACCTTGCGCGACCTTGCATCGCTGTGCAGGCGGATGGCGCGCTGCTGCGGGTCGAAACCGCGGAGCACCAGGGTTCGCACCTCGGGGCTGCCGTCGGGAGCGACGGTCGCCAGCGCCGGAGTGTGGAAGGGCGAGCGCCGGTCCGCGACGCCGCGGGCCAGCCGGCGAAACGCTTCCGCCAGGCAGTTCGCCAGCGCCTCCGGCTCCGTCATCCGCCAGCCGTTCCGGGAGCGCCGGCCAGCAGCGCGGCCATCGCTGCCCCGCTATCCACGGCGGCTTCCGCGCGGGGCGCGATGCACCAGTCGCCGGCCGCGCCGAGGGACAGCGCCGGATCCCAGAGGCATGGCGCGCCGAGCGGCGTCTCCACGAGGGCGTAGCGCCAGCGATGCGCGGCCGCGTGAACCGGCTGCGGCACGTCCCCGCCGGCCAGGGCGGCAAAGGCCTCCAGCAGCCGCGCTGCGGCTTCCGGCGCCGCCAGTTCGAGATGCGTGCGGGACCAGTCGGGACCGGCCTGCACCACCCAGCACTCATGCTCCGCATTGCGCCCTGGCTTGGAACTGTCCCGTGCCGCCCATCCGATCGGGCCGCCGGCCATGCGCATCGTGTCCGGCAGGGCCAGCCGAGAGGGGAAGGCGGCCATCAGGGTCCAGCACGGGGCCATCACGACCTGCTCCAGGACGGCGGCGAGATGCGGCGCCGGGTCCGAGAGCAGCTTGGCCGCCTGTGGCGCGGGCATCGCAAGCACGACGGCATCGAACGGGCCGTCCTCGGCCACGCTGCCGGCCGAGACGTGGCCGCGCTGCACGGCGGCGGCCGGGGCATGCCGCACGCGCCATGCGCCCGGCTCACCCAGCAACGCGACGATCTCGCGCGCCACGGTCAGATCGAGACCCTGCGCCAAAGCCCGCGGAATGGCAGACATCCGCGGCACGCCCACCCGACGCGCCTCGTCGGGCCACGGCTTCGCATGAGTGGCCTCGAGCGTCGCCCGGAACAGGCTGCCACGTGCCGTGAGGAACTGCGCCCCGTGGTCGAAATCGAAGCTTCTGCCGTCGAGCTCGACCCGCCTTGTGGCCATCCGCCCCCCGGCGGCGCGCCCCTTGTCGAGGAGGCGCGCCGAAACGCCGTGCGCGGCCAGTGTCTTGGCGCAGGCGAGGCCGGCCAGCCCGGCCCCGACGATCGCTACCGAATGGATTGGCATGGGCGAAATATGGCGCCTCGGATCGCTCGCGGGAAGCGCCTCGCGCTGTCCATCCCAGGCGCCGATGTCCTTCCGCCGGCGGCCACGGCCGCGGGCGTTCGGCGGCACCCCAGGTCATACCGTCAGCCAGGCTTCACGGACCTGCTCGTCTGCCTCCAACGCCTCCATCGCGCCCTGGTAACGAATGCTGCCACGCTCGATCACATAGGCTCGGTCGGCCACGGCCGCGGCGAAATCGAGGTTCTGCTCGGAGAGCAGCACGGCGATACCTTCCTGCTTCATGCGCAGCACGGCTTCGGCCATCTGTTCCACGATCACCGGCGCGAGCCCCTCGGATGGTTCGTCCAGAAGCACCGCCTCGGGGTTGCCCATCAGGGTGCGGGCGATGGTCAGCATCTGCTGCTCGCCGCCGGACATGGCCGCGGCCCGGCGTCCGCGCATCTCGGCCAGGTTCGGAAAGATCTCGAACAGGCGGTCCGGGGTCCAGGCGCCCTGCCCCTGACGCGCGGCGCGACGGCCGACTTCGAGGTTCTCGTAGACGGTCAGGTCGGTGAAGATGCGTCGCTCCTCCGGCACGTAGCCCAGGCCGAGCCGTGCAATGCGGAACGGCGCGAGGCCCGTCAGATCCCGGCCCGCGAAGCGCACCCGCCCGCCGCGTGGCGGAAGCAGGCCCATGATGGCCTTCAGCGTAGTGGACTTGCCGGCTCCGTTGCGCCCCATCAGCGCCGCGACCTCGCCGCGCCGCAGCGCCAGCGTCACGCCGAACAGCACTTCGGCCGGGCCGTAGCCGGCCTTCAGGTCCTCCACCTCCAGCACGGCGTCAGCCATGCGTTGCTTTCCGCGCGCGCAGCGCCGCGCGATGCCCGGTGGTGCCGAGATAGACGCGCTTCACCTGCTCGTCCGCGCGAACCTCCTCCGGCGTGCCGGCGGCGATGATCTCGCCGCGGACGAGGACCAGGATGCGGTCGGCATGGGCGAAGACCGCGTCCATGTCGTGCTCCGTGAAGAGCACGCCGATGCTCCGCTCGCGTGCGATGCTCGCGGTGAGCTGCATCAGCCCGGCGCGCTCTCGTGGCGCCATCCCGGCGGTGGGCTCGTCCATCAGCAGCAGCCGCGGCGATGCGGCGAGCGCGACAGCCAGCTCCACGCGCTTGACGTCGCCATAGGCGAGTTCGCCGATCGGGCGGTCTGCCTCGGATCGCATCCCGACGCGGTCCAGCAAGGCCAGGGCCCCGTCGCGGTAGAGCGCGTCCGCCTGGGCGAAAAGGTCGCGCGTGCGGCCTGCCCGGGCGATCAGCGCCATCTGAACATTCTGCGCCACGGACATGGACAGGAAGGTCTGCGCCACCTGGAAGGTACGACCGACGCCAAGGCGGCAGACCGCGCGCGGGGGCCGGCCCGTGATCTCCGCCCCCTCCAGAACCACCCGCCCGGAATCGGGACGCAATTGGCCGCCGACCATGTTGAAGGTGGTGGACTTGCCGGCGCCATTCGGGCCAATGATCGCGAGCATCTCGCCCGGCCCGAGATCGAACGAGACATCGCGCGCCGCGACGACGCCGCCGAACCGCTTGCTGAGGCCCTCGACGCGGAGCAGCGTCATGCGTGCTGCACCGGGCGGCTTCCGCGCAGCTTCCCGTAGGCGCCCCCGAGGCCGCGCGGGAAGATCAGGACCAGCGCGATGATCGAGGCGCCGAGGAAGAAGCGCCAGTAGTCGGTCAGCGGCATGAAGACGTCCTTGATCGAGTGGAATGCCGCTGCGCCGATGACCGGACCCATGACAGTCTGGATGCCGCCGAGAAGAATCATCGCCAGGAAGTCCACCGAGGTCGGGATGCCGAGCAGTGTGGGGTCCATGGATCCCTTGGAGAATGCATAGAGCCCGCCCGCCAGCCCCGCCGCCGCGCCCGCCAGCGTGAAGCCCAGCCAGCGATGGGTGCGCACATCCACGCCTATGGCGTCGGCCCGCACCTCGGAATCCCGCGCAGCGCGCAACGTCGCGCCGAAGGGTGCGTAGATGACGTGCCGCATCGCGGCGATGCCGGCGACCGCGCAGACCGCCACGACGTAGAAGTAGACTTGCCGCGAGGCAGCCCAGGGCGAGGGCCAGACGCCGACCACGCCATTGTCGCCGCCCGTGACCTCGACCCATTGGAAACAGACGGCGTAGGCGATCTGGGCAAAGGCGAGGGTCAGCATTGCCAGGTAGATGCCGGAGAGGCGCACCACGAAGAAGCCGAACAGCGCGGCGAAGAATGCGCCTGCAAGCGGCGCGGCGACGAGCGCCGGCTCCATCGGCACGCCGAGCCTTGTCACCAGCAGGCCTGCCGCGTAGGCGCCGAGACCGAAATAGGCGGCATGTCCGAAGCTGACGATGCCGCCATTCCCGACGAGGAAATTCAGCGAGAAGGCGGCAAGCGCCAGGACGAGCACCTCCGTCGCGACCTTCAGCGTATAGGCATCGGCGAACAAGGGCAGGACGAAGGCGGTCGCGACGGCAAGCATCGCGATCGTGCCCTCGACCACGCCGAAGCGACGCGGGTGCAGGATCCCTTCCGGGAGCGCCGCGCGGCCGGCCGCGGGCTCGGGGCGGCCGAGCAGCCCCCAGGGCTTCACCACCAGCACCGCCGCCATCAGGACGAACACCAGCACCAGTGTGATCTTGGGAAAGATCAGGACGCCGAAGGCCTGCAACTGTCCGATCAGCAGCGCAGCGAGGAACGCACCCGTGACGCTGCCCATTCCGCCGATTACCGTGACGACGAAGACCTCCGTGATGATGGAAAGATCCATCTGCGCCGAGGCCGACACACGTGGGATCTGGAGCGCGCCACCAAGGCCTGCAAGAAAGGCTCCGAGGAACAGCGTCGCCGTGAAGAGGAGCGCCTGGTTCACGCCGAGCGCGCCGACCATCTCGCGGTCGCGCGTGGCGGCACGGATCAGGATGCCGAAGCGCGTGCGGTGCATCAGCAGCCAAAGCAGCCCGAGAACCGCCGGGCCGACGAAGATGAGGAACAGCTCATAGGCAGGGAAGCGCTGGTCCAGGATCTCCACGCCGTGCCGCAGCCCCGGTGCGCGCGGCCCGGTGATGTCCACCGGCCCCCAGATCCACAGCACCGCATCCTGTACCATCAGCACCACCCCGAAGGTGGCCAGAAGCTGGAAGAGCTCCGGCACCTTGTAGATCCGGCGCAGCAGCAGCAATTCCATCGCCACGCCGAGCAGGCCGACGGCAAGCGCGCTGAGCAGGACGCCGGCGAAGAACAGCCAGGGCGAGCGGTCCAACTCCAGCAGCCATGGCACCACCGTGACGGCGATGTAGGCGCCCAGCATGTAGAAGGAGCCGTGCGCGAAGTTGACGATTCGGGTGACGCCAAAGACCAGCGTCAGCCCCGAGGCGATGACGAACAGCGAGGAGGCGCTGGCGAGACCCGACAGGGACTGGACCAGCAGGAAGCCCGGATCCACCGGGCTAGGCGTTGGGACGCGCGGCGCGGACCTCCGCCTCGGGGAACATCACCTCGGCGCCGTCCACGTAGCGCACGTTGCGCATGGCACCGGTGCGACCGCGCAGCACGGTCTCGCCGACCCAGGTTCCCATCGTTCCCTGATGGTCGAGCCCACGCATCGTCACGGGGCCGGTGACGGTGTCGCTGCGGAGATCCCTCAGCGCCTCGACAAGCGCCTCGCTGTCGAGCGAGTTGGCCTTGTTGAGGAGGTTCGCCAGCACCTCCACCGTGACATAGCCGAGCAGGCTGCCCATGCGCGGCGTTTCATTGAAGCGCGCGCGGTAGGCCTCGACATAGGCGCGGTGCGCGGGAGCGTCCACCTGCTCCCAGGGATAGCCGGTGACGATCCACCCTTCGGGACATTCGTCGCCAAGCGGGATCATGTATTCGGGCTCACCCGACAGCAGGGAGAGCACCAGGCGTCGTTCGAACAGGCCGCGCGTGTTGCCCTCGCGGACGAAGGCGGTGAGGTCGGGGCCGAAGAGGACGTTGAAGATCGCGTCCGGCCGCGCCTGGCTCAGCGCGCCGACCGTTGCGCCCGCATCCACGCGGCCGAGCGCCGGATACTGCTCCACCACGATCTGGGCGCCGGGGATGGACTGCGTGATCAGCCGCTTGAAGTTCGCCGCCGCCGACTGGCCGTATTCATAGTTCGGCGCCACGATCCCCCAGCGTCGCGCGGTCTGGCCGCGCGCGGCTTCGGTCAGCATCCGGGTCTGCATGTAGGTGTTTGGCCGCAGGCGCCAGGTGTAGCGGTTGCCCTGTGCCATGGTGATGGCGTCGGAGAGCGGCTCGGTGGCAAAGAAGAGTCGCTTGCGCTGGTTGGCGAAGTCGGCGACGGCAAGGCCCACATTCGAGAGGAAGGTGCCGGCGATGAAGGCGACGTTCTCCCGCGTCAGCAGATCCTCGGCCACGCGCACCGCATCGCCTGGCGTCGCGCCGTCGTCGCGGAAGATGAATTCCAGCGGCCGGCCGCCCATGACGCCGCCGGCCCGGTTGATCGTGTCGGCCGCCAGCTGCATCGCATTGCGGTAGGGCACGGAAAAGGCGGCCATACGGCTGTACGAGTTCAACTCGCCGATGCGCACCGGTGCCCCCTGGGCGCGGGCGGGACGCAGCCCGACCAGGGCCGCCGCCGCCACGCCGCCGCCAACCAACGCGCCGCGACGTGAAATCGCCTTCTCGCCCATCGCCATGCCTCGGATCTTGGTTCTCTCAGGGTATCCTTGCCGCCGCCGGCCCGGTGGTCCAGTGCATTGCCGGACTCACCCGGCTGCAAGACGGGTTTCTTCGATCTGGGCGATGGGATCGCGATAGGCAAGACAGTCCTGCCATAGGCGTGGGAGATCGGCCTCGAACAGTCCACGCATCACACCGCGGACCAGCCTCGGGACGGCATAGACCATCGCGTTGATCGAGGCCCCGGCCGGCCCGAAGGAGAGTGTGCTGGCGATCCCGAACAGGTGGATGTCTCGGATCCAGGGTGTCTGTCCCGGCTGCCGCTCCAGCAGCCCGTAGTCAGGTGCGAGATAGGGAAACTCGGCCAACCGCGCGTCGGCGTCCGCCGCGGCCGGCGCGTGTCGGTCGGCCCAGCGCGCGATGTTGCCCGCGAAGCCGGCCAGGGGCTCGACCGCGGCGAATTCCATCCGGATACCGGTGCCGCAGATGAGGAAATCCGCGGTGAAGGGCCCCCGCGGCGTCTCCAGCAGGACTTTCCCTTCGGCGTCGGCACGAGCCCCGGTCCACGGCCTGCCGAGATGCATGCGAAAATTGGGGAAGCGGGCGGTGCGGTCCCAGGTGTCCTGCGGAAAGGCCTCGCGCAGGCCAAGCACATGCGACATGAAGCGCCAGCGCCACTCGTCCGGCATCTCATGCAGGCATTGCAGGAAGCCCGAGAAGGTCAGCCACCGATAGGGTTGGACGAGCTGCGGTTCCGCGCGCCGGCAGAACAGGTGTACCTCGCGCGCGCCGTGTTCCAGTGCCGTTGCGGCGTTGTCGAAAGCGGAGGCTCCGGCGCCCAGCACCGCCACGACCTTGCCGCGCAGCGCGGCGAAGTCGATCTCGTCGGCGCTATGGGCGCGTCGCTCGGCCGGCAGCGCGGCGACGAAGTCGGGCATCCACCAGCGTCCGGCATCCTCCTGCCCTGTGGCGAGCACGACCTTCCGCGCAAGCATCGGTCCATCGCCCGTCGCGACACTCAGGCACGGCAGGCCGTCATCCGTCCGCGCCGGCGTGATCCGGCCTGCTTCGATCCCGTTCCGGACCGGCACGCCCGTTACCCGGCGGAACCAGAGGAGGTAGTCGTTCCAGAGTTCCCGCGGGATGAGCTTCAGCGCCTCCCAGGAGGCCACGCCGAACTGCGCCTCGTGCCACGCCTGGTAGGTTAGCGACGGCATGCCGAGGTCCGGGCCGCTCTGGTCTTTCCAGCTGCGCAGGTTCGGCATGCGGGCGTAGGTCTGCCAGGGGCCCTCGCGCCCCCGCTCGGCCCGGTCGATCACCAGGATGTTGCGGACCTTCTCCCGCAGCAGCCCGTGCGCGGCGACCACGCCGCACTGGCCGCCCCCGATGACGAGCACATCCAGCACATGCCGTCCGCCGCTCGTCTTCGGTCGCAGCCATTCCATGCGCGGGTGCGCGACCAGAGCAAGGTCGCGTGCGACATCCGCCTCCAGTTCGGCGAGGGTCCTTGGCGCCGGCAAGGGCAGGTTCTCCGTTCTTCTGGGAGAATATCTGCCTCAGGCCGGTCCGAATGGCGAGCATCACGCCGTCAGCGGAAATCCGGCAACCAGCACATCCGCGCTCCCCGTGGTGCCGGCCGAGCCCGGATCAGTTCTGCGGGATGTTCGCTTCCCGCACCACCTCGCGCCAGCGACCGAGATCGTTCGCGATCAACTGCGCCAGTTCGGCGCGGCTCGACGCGTCCACCGTGAACCCGACGCGTCCGAGCCGCTCCTGCACCTCCGGCGCACGCAGCGCAGCGACCATCACCTCGTTCAGGCGGTCCAGGACGGCGTCGGGGGTCGCTTTCGGCGCGACCACGGCTGTCCAGCTGCCGCTGACGATCTGTGGCAGGCCCTGTTCCGTCATGGTGGGCACATCGGGCAGTGTGGTCATCCTGCGCGGGCCCGCCACTGCGATGCCGCGGAGGGCGCCGGCCTGCACCTGCGGCCCGACTGTCGCGGCGTTCAGCATCGCGATCGGCGCCTGGTTCTGGATCACGGCCTGCATGGCGGCCGGCCCGCCCTGATACGGAACGGCGGTCGCCTCCGTGCCCGTGCGCAGCCGGAACAGCTCCATGCCGAGCTGCTCCGAGGACCCCACGCCGCTGGAGGCATAGTTCACGCCCCCACGCTGCGCCTTCATCCAGGCCACCACCTCCGGCACCGTGCGCGCCGGCACGGAAGGATGGACCACGATCATGTTGGGCACGCTCATCACCAGGGTGATCGGCGCGAAGTCGCGCTCCGTTTCATACCCGGCGCTGCGCATCACCACCTCGTTGATGGTGAGCGTGCCGCTGGCGGCGACGAGCAGCGTGTGGCCGTCCGGTGCGGCCTGCGCGACATAGCGCGACCCGATCGCGCCAGTGGCGCCGGGGCGATTGTCCACGACCACGGGCTGGCCGAGCGTGGACTGGATGCCACTCTGGATCAGGCGCGCCGCGAGGTCAGTCGGCCCGCCGGGCGGGAAGGGCACCACCAGCGTCACGGGTCGGCTCGGCGCCCAGGCCTGCGCCCGTGCGACGGCGGGCAGCAGCAGCGGGGCGCTCAACAGCGCAAGGGCATGGCGACGGCGCATGGCGGTCTCCCCTGTGGTTATCGTTCGGCCCATTGAAGCACATGCGTCGCCGACGGGAACCCCGCCATTGACCATGCCGCCAGGCTGCCGCCACGCTCGCGGGATGACAGCCCCCAGCGCCGAGGAGGTGCGCGCCCGCCTTGCGGCGATCCGCGACACTCGCGGTTTCGTCCTGCCGCATCACGGCCTGATGGCCGCCGCGATGCCGGAGCTGCACCGGTGCTACGAAGCGATGTACCGCGCCCTGACGCTTGATGCACGGCACCTCGCGCCATTGGCGCGCGAGTCGGTCTGGCTCGCGATCCTCGCCGCCTGTGCCGAACCGGTGGGCACGCATCACCTGGCGAAGTTCCGCGCAGCCGGCGGCACGGATGCGCAGGCGATGGCGCTGTTCCGACTCGCGGCCTGGGCCGCCGGCGCCCCGCGCTACGCGGTCCTGGACGCGACCTGGAGCCAGCACTTCCCGGCGGCGCCGATCCGTGCGGCGTACCTGTCCGGCGCGCGCGCCCTGCTGGCCGATGGTGTCGTCGCGGAACCGCTGGCCCGCATCTGTCTCGCGGCGATCCACACCGCCTGCGACCAGCGTTGGGGCCTGGAGGCAGAGATCGAAGCGGCTCTCGCCGCGGGCGCCGGCGAGGCCGAGCTCGCCGAGGCGCTCTCGCTCACCATATGGCCGCGCGGCGTGAACCCCTTCGTCCGGGCGGCGGAGACCTGGCTCGACCTCATCCGCGCAGGCCGCGTGCCGGCCTCGGAGGCGTTCAGGGCCTGGGCGGATGAGCCCGACCAGGGTGCGTTTCGCCTGGCCGTCGCAGCTGACCGCGCTGATCGGCGGAATGGCGGCTGACACATGGCTGAGCCCCTGAACGTCCCGACCCATCTCACGCCG
Source organism: Falsiroseomonas bella (assembly GCF_003173615.1). Classification (GTDB taxonomy): domain Bacteria; phylum Pseudomonadota; class Alphaproteobacteria; order Acetobacterales; family Acetobacteraceae; genus Falsiroseomonas; species Falsiroseomonas bella. The sequence goes on from NZ_QGNA01000006.1 coordinate 183,844, forward strand.
GAGAATGCGGATTTCTCGAAGGCGCTGGCCTTCCTGGACGGGGCCTTGGTGCCGCTGCATGAGGCGCGGGTGCCCGTACGCGATCTCGGCCTGATGTATGCCGACATGACCTACGACGTCGTCCACACCTGGCGGGGCGGCTTCTTCCGCCTCGAGGATCACCTCGACCGATTCCTTTCCTCCTGCGCCGGGCTTCGTCTGGACCCGGGCCTGACACGCGACGGTCTGCGCCGCGTGCTGGCGGAGCTGGTACGCCGCAGCGGCCTGGCGGACACGCTGGTGTATTTCGCCTGCACCCGCGGCACGGCCGTGCCGGGCACGCGCGATCCGGCGAGGCATGTCGCGCACCGCTTCTTCGCCACCGTCACGCCGCTGATCCTGCGCGGCCAGCCGGCGGAAATGAACCGCGGCCTGCATGCGATGATCGCGCGCGGCATCCCGCGAATCGCGGCGGCATCCGTGAACCCGGCCTGGAAGAACACGCATTGGGGCGATTTCCAGCGCGCGACCTTCCTCGCCAAGGATGCGGGCGCGGACATTCCCCTGCTGCTCGCGCCGGACGGGGCGCTGGCCGAGGCTCCGGGGTTCAATCTCGTGGCGCTGGTGGATGGCGGGCTCGTCGCGCCGGACGCCAATGTCCTGCCGGGCATCTCCTGCAGGACCATGTTCGAGATCGCTGCGGATCTCGGGATCCCCGCGCGTTACGGCAGGCTGGCGCCGGAGGACCTTGGGCGGGCGAGCGAGGCGTTCCTGACCGCCACCTCCTGCGGCCTGTTTCCGCTGACCCGGCTGGATGGCGCCCCGATCGGGGCCGGCGTGACGGGGCCGGTCACGACACGCTTGCTCAACACCTACTACGACAGGAAGAATGCCGGTTGGCACATCACCGAGGTGGCGAGCATCCCGCCGCCCGAGATGGCCTGAGGGGGCACCCGATGAAGCGTTTTCTCGTGCTGCTGGCCGTGCTGGCGCTGAGTGCCGCGCCCGCGATGGCGCAGCGGGAACTGACGATCGTCGCCGGCGGCGGGCGGCTGCAGGAGCATATGCGCAGCACGCTGTTCCAGGGTTTCACGCGACAGACCGGCATCCCCCTGCGTGATGCGTCCTACGACTACAATGTCGGTCCGATCCGGGCGATGGTGCAGGCCAACAACGTCACCTGGGACGTGGTGATGGTGGAGGCGCCGGACCTGATCCGCGGCTGCGAGGACGGCATTTTCGAACGGATCGACTGGTCCGTGGTGAACCGCCAGAAATTCCTGCCCGGCGGCACGACCACCTGCGGCGCGGGAGCCATAGGCTGGGGCGTCGCCGTGTTCCGCGACACCAATCGCAACCCGAACGGCCCCGCCACCTGGCAGGAGTTCTGGGACGTGCAGCGCTTTCCTGGGCGCCGCGCGCTGCGCCGCGGCGCCCGCATGACGCTCGAGATGGCGCTGATGGGCGACGGCGTGCCGGCGGCGGAGGTCTATCGCGTGCTCGGCACGTCGGAGGGCCAGCGGCGCGCCTTTGCCGCGCTCGACCGGATCCGGCCCAGCCTGCAATTCTGGACCGGCGGCCAGCAGCCGCTTGAGCTGGTCAACGCCGGCGAGGTCGCCTACGCGGCCGGATACACGGGCCGTGTCGCGACGGCGATCGGCAACGGCGCGAAGCTCGACCTGAACTGGGACACGCTGCTCTTCGCCTATGACTACTGGGCGGTGGTGCGCGGCACGCAGCACCGCGCCGCGGCGATGCGCCTGGTGGACTTCATCACCGATCCCGAGCCGCTGCGCGCCCTGGCGCAACTCTGGCCGATCAATCCGGTCACGGCTGCGGTGGCCAATGATGCCGCGATCCGCGAGCGCTATCCGCTCATGCTGAGCCGCCACCAGGATCGCGGATTGCAGATCGACACCGAGTTCTGGCTGGACCAGGGCCCGGATCTCGAGCAGCGCTTCGCCGCCTGGCTCAACCGCTGAGCCGCCAGAAGCTCCTCGCGGCGGCGCTTCTGGCGCCGCTGCTGCTGCTGCTGGGCTTTGCCTTCTTCCTGCCGGTCGGCAACACGCTGCTGACCGCGGTGACGGATCGCGAACTGTCGGAGACCCTGCCCCGCACGCGGGCCGCGCTTGCTGCCTGGGACGGGCAGGGCCTTCCGCCTGAAACAGCCTTTGCGGCCCTGGCGCAGGAGGCAGCGTCCGCGCTGGAGGAACGGCGCATCGGCGCGCTTGCGCAGCGCCTGAACTTCGAACGCAGCGGTCTCCGCGCCCTGCTGCTGCGAACCGCCCGCGCCCATGACCGCCTGACTGCCCCATACTCCGAGAGCCTGCCGGCACTCGATGCACGCTGGTCGGACCCGGAGATCTGGCGGCTGCTGCAGCGTGCCGCCGGCCCCACGACCTCGCTCTACCTGCTGCGCGCGCTCGACCTCACCCGCACGGCCGAAGGGGAGTTCCGGCGCGTCGATCCTGAACAGGCCGTCTTCGTCACGCTGTTCCTGCGGACGCTGTGGGTCAGCGTGGTGGTCACCGGGGCCTGCCTGCTGCTCGGCTGGCCGGTGGCGGCCTGCATCGCCGCGTTACGCCCGCCTTGGTCATCGGTGGCGCTGCTGCTGGTGCTGATGCCATTCTGGTCGTCGGTCCTGGTCCGCAGCACCGCATGGTTCGCGCTGCTGCAGCGGGAAGGGCCGGTCAACGACCTGCTCATCCTGCTCGGCATCGTCGATGCCCCGCTGCAACTGGTCGGCACGCGGGTCGCGGTGCTGCTCTCCACCATCCACATCCTGCTGCCCGTCGCCATCTTGCCGATGGTCGGCGTCATGACGCGCCTGGACCGGCGGCATCTGCTGGCCGCGGCTTCGCTCGGAGCCGGCCCGTGGCTGCGCTTCCGTCGCGTCTGGCTGCCGCTGTCTTTGCCTGGAATCCTGGCCGGCGGGGCGATGACCTTTCTGCTCGCAGTCGGCTTCTACATCACGCCGGCCCTGCTGGGTGGGGAGAAGGACCAGCTCGTCGCCTGGTTCATCGCGCAATTCCTGAACCGGGACGTGAACTGGGGCATGGCGGCGGCGCTGTCCGCCTATCTGCTGGCGATGGCGGGCGCAGTGGTGGCGCTGCTGCGCGTTCTCACCGGCGGGACCCCGACCGGGGCGCGGATATGATGTCCCCATCCCGGCTGCTGCTCGGTGTCTCGGCGGGCGTCCTGCTGTTCCTTTCGCTGCCCATGATCGCGGTGATCTGGCTTTCCTTCTCGCCGACCGAACTGCTCAGCTTCCCGCCGAGCGGACTGTCGCTGCGATGGTATGCGGATTTCTTCGTCAGCGACCGCTGGGTCATGGCGACGCGCAACAGCCTGCTGGTGGGGGGCGCCACCATGGCCGTCGCCACGCTTCTCGGCACCGCGGCGGCGCTCGGGCTTCATCTTGGCCAGTTCCGCGGCCGCGCCTTGCTGCTCGCGCTGCTGACGCTGCCCATGGTGACGCCGTTCATCGTCACCGCGGCGTCGATGTTCTTCGCCTTCTCACTGGTTGGCCTCGCCGGCACGCTGCCGGGGCTCGTGCTTGGCCACACGGTCGTCGCCGTGCCCTTCGTTCTGGTCTCCGTCCTAGCCAGCTTGGCGACCTTCGACGCGACGCTGCTCCGGGCCGCTTCTTCGCTCGGCGCCACGCCATGGATGGCGTTCCGTCGCGTGCTGCTGCCGCGCATCTGGCCGGGTGTGGCGGCAGGTGCGGTCTTCGCCTTCGCGACCTCGCTCGACGAATTCGTCATCACGCTGTTCCTGGCCGGGCCAGGTCAGTTCACGCTGCCGCGCCAGATGTACGCAAATGTGCGCGAATACATGACGCCGACGATCCTGGCGGCGGCCAGCCTGCTCTTCGCCGTCTCCGTGCTGCTGCTGCTACTGACCGAGGCGTTGCGCCGGCGGTGAGGCCGGCGCGCGGGGTTCAGCGGATCAGCACTACCGCCTCGATCTCGACGGCGATGCCGCGCGGCAGGCTGCCCATGCCGACGGCCGAGCGAGCAGGGCGCCCCGCATCGCCGAACACCTCAACGAACAGGTCGGTGCAGCCATTGATCACCTCCGGCTGTTCGCCGAATTCCGGCGTTCCGCGCACCATCCCCAGCACCTTCAGTATGGTGTCCACGCGGTCCAGGGAGCCGAGCGCGGCGCGCATGTTCGCGAGAAGGTTCAGGCCGCAGAGTCGCGCGCCCTCGTACCCCGCCTTCACGTCAAGGTCGGCGCCGAGGACGCCGATGATGTTGCTGCCATCCGCCCGTCGCGGTCCGACGCCGGAGAGGAACAGCAGCCCGCCGCCGATGCGCCAGGGCACGTAGTTGGCAAGCGGCGCCGGTGCGCTTGGTAGCGAGATCCCAAGCTCGGCAAGGCGCTTCTCGGCGGACATGGCGGGGCTCCCTTCCTGCGGAGCACCGAGTGTGCCGGGACAGGCGCCGCGCGTCAGCCCTCCACGCGCAGGATGCCGCTGCCCTCCAGCACAAAGCGCCCCGCGCCCGGCCGTGCGGCGAAGACTTCGATGGGGTGGAACAGATAGAGCCAAGGCGGGTTCGCGTGCAGCCGGCGCAGCACGGCGCCATAGGCTGCCTCACGCGCATCGTCCTCGACCGCATGGTTCGCGGCGGCGATCAGGCGCTGTACCTCGTCGTCGTGATAGCCCTGCCACCACACGGCGCGGTTCGCGGAGGAGATCTTGTCGTCCAGGACGCGGAAGGTGGAATGCGGCGAGCTGTCGAAGATCGCCACGTCGCCGATCCGCTTGCGCCCCACCTCGCGCGCATATTCCGGCCGGTCGGGCTGCTCCTCGATGCGCGTGGGGAGGCCGACGCGGCCGAGCGCGTCGGCGACGGCCTGTGTGATCTCGCGTGCCTTCTCCGGCATCTCGAGCGGCGTGCGCAGATGGATCGGCTCGCTCGTGCCGGCTTCCTCGAACAGCCGCTTCGCGCGGTCCGGGTTGTAGGGGATGGGTGTGAGCGCCGCCGCCTTCGCGCCGAGATGGAGCGGGCTGACCACGGTCGCGGAGAGGGCGCCGAGGCCGTGGAACAGCCCGTCCAGGATGGACTGTCGATCCACCGCGTGGTTGATCGCGCGCCGCGCCGCCGGATGCGCGAAGGCGCCCTCGGCGCAGTTGAGGTAGTGCATGACCGAGAGCGTGTTCAGCGCGCGCCCCCACTCCAGGCCGGCCTCGAAGCGCGGCCCATCTGCCAGTCTCTCCAGTTGCATCGCCGCGTCGGCCACGCCCGCCTGCAGCGCGGCGAGTCGCGCCGCGGGATCCGGCATCGCGTGGAAGGTGATGCGCTCGGGACCCGCGCTGCCGGCCACGCGCTCCAGGATGGCCGAGGCGTCCTGCTCGAAGTCGGCCACGCGATAGGGCCCGGTGCCGAGCACCGGCGCACCCCGCGCATCCTCGCGGCAGACGAAGAACTCGGAGAAGATGTCGAGGATGTCCGCGAAGGGGTCGGGGTTCTCCACCAGCAGCGTGGTCCGTGTCGGGGCGGATAGCGTGGCGCGCGACAGGTAGCGGCTGTAGCTCCACTTCATCCCGAACATGTCCACCGAGCCCAGGATGCCCTGGATCATGGCGAGGATGTCCTCGGCTTCGCAGGCCTTGCCGTCGTGGAAGCGCGCGCCCTCGCGGATATGGAACAGCCAGCGTCGCCCGCCTTCCGCCACCTCCCAACGTGCGAGCAGGGCAGGGGCCACGCGCCCCCCTTCGCACCACCTCACCAGGGGTTCGAACACCAGCGTCTTCAGGGTGAGGACGCTGGTGTCGTCAGTCACGCGCGTCGCGGGCAGGAAGCGGCACTTCTCCGCCGCGATGGTCAGGTGGCGCACGGCGTCAGGCAGGTTCGAAGCGGCTCAGGATCGGCGCCCACTTCCTTTCTTCCGCCTGCATGAAGGCGAGGTGCTGCGCCGGGCTGGAAGGGATCGTGTCCACGCTGAACTTCTGCTCGAACTCTGCGCGGTTGGTCGGGTTGGCGAAGACCTTGTCGAAGCCCTCGCGGATCTTCGCCACCGCCTCTGCCGGGATGCCCTTTGGCGCGAAGAGGCCCATCCAGGAGATCACGCTGAAGCCCGGCACGCCGGCCTCGGCCACGGTGGGCAGCTCCGGCAGCGAGCTCGAGCGCTGATCGCCCGTCACAGCCAGGCCGCGCCACTGGCCGGCGCGGATCGGCTGCACGGATGTGACCAGGGTGTTGAACATCACCTGCACGTTCCCGTTGGTGAGGTCCGTCCGTGCCAGTGCGTCGCCGCGGTAGGGCACGTGGGTCATCTGCGTACCTGTCATGCTCATGAACAGCTCGCCCGAGAGATGGATCGAGCCGCCGGCACCAGCCGAGGCGAAGTTCAGCTTTCCCGGGTTGGCCTTCAGATGCGCGATGAATTCCGGCACGGTGCTTGCCGGGACCGAGGGATGCACGACCAATACGTTGGGCGAGGCGAACATCAGCCCCAGCGTGTCGAAGTCGCGTTCCCAGCGGAACGGCGTGTCCTTGATCAGGTAGCGCGTGTTGATGATGTTCGGGCCGGTGGCGAGCAGCGTGTAGCCATCCGCCGGACTGCGCGCCGCGGCTTCCACGCCGATGTTGCCGCCGGCGCCCGCGCGGTTGTCCACGATGACGCGCTGCGGCATCTCGCGCGCAAGCGCGTCGGCGAAGGCGCGCGCCTGGTTGTCCGTGCCGCCGCCCGGGGGGAAGGGCACGATGATGCGGATCGGCTTGTCCGGGAAGCTGCCCTGCGCCAGCGCGGGCAGGGCGAGCAGCGAGGCGGTGCCGGCCAGCAGGCCGCGGCGGGTGGTGGACGGTGCCATTCGGATCTCTCCCAGCTTGCGCGCGCCAGTGTTCCGCAGGGCGAGGCCGGGTGCAACCGAAGCGTTCGCTCAGCCCGACGCGACGCGGTCCGCCATCTCCGCGCCGCGGGCTCCAAGCGGACGCGGAGGCCCGGTCGTCGTATCGCGGGCCGTCTGGTGCTCCATCTCGGCGTTCAGCTCGCCGCCGAACAACACCACCATCGCGGAGATCCAGATCCAGGTCATGAAGCCGATGACCGCGCCGAGCGATCCGTATGTCTCGTTGTAGCTGCCGAAATTGGCCACGTACCAGGAGAAGGCGATGGAAACGAGCAGCCACAGAACGGCGGCCACGCCGCTGCCCCAGCTCACCCACTGCCAGCGCGGCGTCTCGCGACTGGGCCCGAACCGGTAGAGGATGGCGAGCAGCAGCGCCACCGCCACCGCAAGGAGCGGCCAGCGTCCGATGCGCAGGATCCATTCCGCCGTGCCACCGAGGCCGACGAAGGTCAGGACAGCGGGCAGCACCAGCACCGCAGCCATCGCCAGGATCGCGAAGAGCAAGGCGCCGAGTGTCAGGGCGAGGGTGACGGCTGTGCGCGTCAAGAAGCCACGCTTCTCCTCCTCCTCGTAGACGACGTTCAGCGAGTCGACGACCGCCTTCGTCGCCGCGTTCGCGCTCCACAGCGAGATCAGCAGGCCGGCGGCGACACCGAAGCCGAGGGTGCCCTGCGGCTGGCTCGTCACGCGGTTCACCTGCTCCTGGATGATCTGCATGCCGCCACCCGGTACGACGCCCGCCAAGGCGTCGATGTGCTGCGCGACCGTCTCGGGGTCCGCGACGAGGCCGTAGAGAGAGACGAGGGCGGCGATGGCGGGGAACAGGGCCAGCAGCGTGTAGAAGGTGATGCCCGCGGCTTCCGTCATAAGCCGGTCATTGCCGGCCTCCCTGACGGTGCGCTTGAGGATCGCCCACCACCCGCGGCTCGGAATATCCTGTGGTGCCGCGGCATCGCGACCCGACCCGGCATCCCCGCCGGCGCGCTGCATGCGTCGGTTGCGCCGGTTCGCGACAGCCGGCACCCCCGCCGCAGCCGGCTGACGCTCGCCTCCGGCGACCAGCCAACCGACGAAGGCGCCGGCAAGGATCGCCCAGGGTGTGGAAGGGCGTGGAGTGCGAGGCATGCTGGATCTCCCGCGCTGCGTGCTTCGCCGGGCGCAACGCGGCGGAAGGGGAATGGTGCCGTGCGATGCAGCCCCCGGGGCTCGCGGGCGTTGCAGGGGCATGGACCTCGACGCCCTGGTGATCGGCGGTGGCCCCGCGGGCATGACCGCGGCGCTCTACCTGGCGCGCTTCCGCCGGCGTGTCGCGCTGGCCGATGGCGGAGCGGCGCGTGCCGGCTCGATACCGGCCAGCCATAACATCCCCTTCTTTGCCGAGGGAATCGGCGGGGCGGCGATCCTTGCGCTGCAGCGCGCCCATCTGGACCGCTACGCCGTGCCGTGGCTTGCCTCGCGCATCGACCATCTTGAGCGTCGCGACGGTGGTTTCGTCGCCGAACGCCGGGGGGCAGATCCGATCCATGCGCGGCATGTGCTGCTGGCGACGGGGGCCGAGGATATCGAGCCCGCACTGCCCGGGCTGCCCGACGCCGTGCGTGGCGGCCTGGTGCGCTACTGCCCGATCTGCGACGGCTTCGAAAGTCGCGACCGCCGCATCGCGGTGATCGGCGCGCGCGGCGCCGATGAGGCAATCTTCATCGCCCGCAGCTACTCCGCCGATGTCACGCTGCTGACCCTCGGCGAAGGCGGGATGATGGACCCGCATACCCTGGAACGCCTTGGCAGCCACGGCGTGCGCATCGAGGAGCAGCCTGTCGCGGGCCTCGACATCGCCGATGGTCGGATCCGAGCCCTGCGTTTCGGCGCGCAGGAACTGCGCTTCGACGTCCTCTACTCAGCGCTCGGCCTGAACTACCGCACGGAGTTGGCGCTTGCACTGGGCGCAGAAACCGATGCGAAGGGCGCGCTGGTGGTGGACGACGGAATGATGACCTCCGTGCCCGGCCTCTACGCTGCCGGCGATGTGGTGTCCGGCCTCGATCAGATCGTCGTCGGCATGGGCCATGCCGCCATCGCGGCGACGCGCATCCACAACGCCTGTTGATCGCGAAGAGGCGGCAAGCGCTGCGCGGGGGCTCAGCTTGTGGGCGGACCGCAACGCCTCCAGGTTCTTTCGATGGAGCCGGCCGAGGCTTCGGCCAGCATCAGGTTGTCGCCGCGCAGCTGCAGCCGGACCTCACCGCCCCCGCCGGGCTCGCCGGCCGGAGCGGCATAGCTGAAGCCGTGCCGCGTGTAGTCGCCGTTCACCTGCGCCCCACCCGGCGAAACCAGGCTCGGCCCCCGGATCGTCATGCGCAGGCCGCTCTCCGTACACCAGTCACCGTCGATCGCATCAGCGCTGGCATGGCCTGCGGCGACCAGCAGCGCGCCCCCGCACAGAAGGGCGGAAAGGCTGCGGGCGATGTGCATGGACGGGGCTCCGGTCTCACAGAGGCAGGCTAGGTCACGGGGCGGTGCCGCGCATCGGAACTTTCGTTCATGCGCCAGCCATCATCACGCGGCCGGACCTGTGCCCGAGGGCGACCTGCAGGGAGGCGAGGCGGCTGCTCAGCCGCGGATCACCGTGCGGATGGCGAAGCTGGACTGGATGCGCGCCACGCCGGGCATGCGCGACAGGGCCTCCTTGTGAAGCCGCTCGTAGTCGGCGGCGTCGCGCACCTCCACCCGCAGCAGGTAGTCGGACATGCCCGTCATCAGGTGGCAGGCCCGCACCTCGGGGCATTTGCGGACGGCGTCCTCGAACCGGCGCAGGTGGTCGTCCGTCTGCCGTTCCAGCGTGATCTGGACGATGACGGTCACGGCATCGCGGGTGGGAGGCTCTTCGACCAGGACGGTGTAGCCGCGGATCGTGCCGTTGCGCTCCAGCAGCCGCAGGCGACGCAGACAGGCGGATGGGGACAGCCCGACGGCTGACGCCAGCGCCGCATTGGGCATTCTCCCGTCGCGCCGCAACTCGCGAATGATAGCCCGGTCGATGTCGTCCATGCGGTGGATCCTGCGAAATGGTAAAACTTTATGCTGTATTGCGCCCCATGGCACCATTCCGTGCGTCGGATATGCCGGAAATTCGCCGATCTTCCTACTATTCTCCGAGCATTCCTTGCTTGGGAGACTTGCGATGCGGGTGCTGGTGCTCGGTTCCGGCGTGGTCGGCGTGGCAAGCGCTTGGTATCTCGCGCGCGCCGGCCACGAGGTAACCGTCCTCGACCGCCAGCCGGCGCCGGGGATGGAGACCAGCTTCGCCAACGCCGGCCAGGTCTCTCCCGGCTACTCCGCGCCCTGGGCCGGCCCCGGCATCCCGGTGAAGGCCCTGAAGTGGCTGATGATGCGCCACCGGCCGCTCGTGCTGTGGCCGCGCCTGGATGGCGGGCTTTATCGCTGGCTCGGCCAGATGCTGGCGAACTGCACCGAGGCCGCCTACGGCGTGAACAAGTCCCGCATGGTGCGGCTGGCCGAGTATTCGCGGGACTGCCTGAAGGAACTGCGTGCCGAAACAGGCATCGCCTATGACCAGCGCACCAAGGGCACGCTGCAGCTGTTCCGCACCCAGAAGCAGCTCGATTCGGTCGGTGCCGACATGCAGGTGCTGAAGGCCTTTGGCGTGCGTCACGCGCTGCTCGATCCGGCGGGCTGTGTCGCCGCCGAGCCGGCGCTCGCCCAGGTCGGGGGCAAGTTCGTGGGCGGGTTGCAACTGCCGGGCGACGAGACCGGGGACGCCTTCCTCTTCACTCAGCGCCTCGCCGCCCTCGCCGAGGCTGCCGGCGTCCGGTTCCGTCACGGCGTCACCGTCAGGGGGCTGTCGAGCGATGCGGGCGCGATCGTGGCGGTGGAGACCGACCAGGGCCGCTTCACCGCGGACAGCTACGTCGTTGCGATGGGCAGCTACACGCCGGCGCTGCTGCGGCCGCTCAACGTCCATGTCCCGGTCTACCCGGTGAAGGGCTACTCGCTGACGCTGCCGGTGACCGAGGAAGCCTCGGCGCCGGTCTCCACGGTGATGGACGAGACCTACAAGGTCGCGATCACGCGGCTCGGCGACCGCATCCGCGTCGGCGGCACGGCGGAGCTTGCGGGCTTCTCGCTGCGCCTCCGGCGGCCGCGGCGCGAGACGCTCGAGCATTCCGTCGCGGATCTCTTTCCGCGGGGCGGCGACCTCGGGCGCGCGAGCTTCTGGACCGGGCTGCGGCCGATGACGCCGGACGGCACGCCGGTGATCGGGGCGACGCGTTACACCAATCTCTTCCTCAACACCGGCCATGGCACGCTGGGTTGGACCATGGCCTGCGGGTCCGGCCGCCTGCTCGCTGACCTCGTCACCGGGCGCAAGCCGGACATCGCCCATGATGATCTCGGCCTGGCACGCTACGCACCGGTCTAGGAAGACGGGGGTCGCGCCTGGCCTTGGCATTTTTCCGGAAAGATTCCGGTTGAAACGCCCTGTGTGCGCAATACCTAAGGTTCTGCACGCAGGGAGCCGAGCATGCCTGGACATGAAACCCCGCTGATCGCCACCATCGCCGCGGGATTCATGCTGGCCTTCCTGCTGGGCATGGTGGCGCATCGGCTGCGCCTGTCCCCGCTGGTCGGCTACCTCGCGGCCGGCATCGCCGTCGGGCCCTTCACGCCGGGCTTCGTCGCGGATGCGCAGCTTGCGCAGGAACTCGCCGAGATGGGGGTGATTCTCCTGATGTTCGGCGTGGGCCTGCATTTCTCGCCGCAGGAACTGATGGCCGTGCGCCGCATCGCCGTGCCCGGTGCCGTTGCGCAGATCGCCGTCGCGACGTTGCTGGGCATGGCGCTCGCCTGGGGCCTGGGGTGGGGGATCGGGGCCGGTCTCGTCTTCGGCCTGGCGCTGTCCGTCGCCTCGACCGTCGTGCTGGTCCGCGCGCTGCAGGAAAGGAAGATCCTGGATTCGGAGCGCGGCCGGATCGCCGTCGGCTGGCTGATCGTGGAGGACCTGGTGATGGTCCTCGCGCTCGTGCTCCTGCCGGCGCTGGCGCCGGCACTCGCCGCCGACACGCTGCTGCCCGCCGGCGAAATCGCCATGACAGTCGGGATCACGCTGCTGAAGGTCGCCGCCTTCGTCGCGGTGATGCTGATCGCCGGGCGGCGGATCATCCCCTGGATCATGCACCACGCCGCGCATACCGGCTCGCGCGAGCTGTTCCGGCTGGCGGTCTATGCGGTCGCGCTCGGGGTCGCCTTCGGTGCGGCAAAGATGTTCGAGGTGAGCTTTGCCCTCGGCGCCTTCTTCGCCGGCATGATGATGGGCGAAAGCCGCCTCAGCCAGCGCGCGGCGGACGAGGCGCTGCCGTTGCGCGACGCCTTCGCCGTGCTGTTCTTCGTCTCGGTGGGGATGCTGTTCAACCCGGCAGTGCTGGTCGAGGATCCGCTGGCCGTGCTGGCCACCGTGGCGATCATCGTCCTCGGCAAGTCGATCGCCGCCTTCCTCATCGTGCGCGCCTTCGGGCATCCGACGACCACCGCGCTGACCGTCTCCGCGGCGCTGGCGCAGATCGGCGAGTTCTCCTTCATCCTGGTCGGCCTCGGCCTCGCCTTGAATCTGCTGCCGGCGGAGGGAAGGGATCTGGTGCTGGCCGGCGCCATCCTCTCCATCATGCTGAACCCCTTCCTGTTCGTGGCCGTCGAGCGCGGACGGACGAAACTGCTGACGCGCATCCGTTTCACGACCGACGCAGCGCCTGTCGCGCCGGCGCCCGCGCCGCAGCCGGAGCCGGCCCTTGCTCCGCCCGCGCCCGCGCCAGAGCCCGAGCCGGAGCCCCCGGCGGTGACCACGCTCACAGACCACGACGTGGTCGTCGGCTATGGTCGCGTCGGTTCGATCATCGGTCCCGCGCTGGTGCAGGCCGGCCGGCCGGTGCTCGTCATCACGGATGACGAGGCGTCGGCGGAAGCGGCCCGGATCGCCGGGGCGGAGGTGCTGGTGGGCAACGCCGCCGATCCCGAGGTGATCGCCGCAGCGAATCTCGCGGCCGCGCACCGCCTCTTCTGCACTGTTCCCGAGGCCTTCGAGGCGGGCCAGGTGGTTCACCAGGCGCGCGCGCTGAATCCGCGGCTGTTCATCCTGGCGCGGGCGCATTCCGATGCAGCGGTCGCGCACCTTGCTGGATTGGGGGCGGACACGACCGTGCTCGGCGAGCGCGAGATCGCCCTGCGCATGCTGGACAGTGCGCCGGTCCACCCGGCCGCGCCGTAGGGTGCGGGGCGCCCTGGTCGGACTTGGCCGCCCGCGACAGGGCGCTCACCGATGCTTGCCGACAGTCCACCCCTCCCGGACGAGATGCTTCTCGCCGGCGGCGATGCCGATGGGCTCCAGTGCGGTCCCCATCGAATCGTTCCAGCGATTCAGGAAGCCGAACAGCGCAACGACGCCCAGGATCTCGACGATCTCGTCCTCGCTCCAGTGGCTGCGCAGCGCCGCCCCGATGTCCGGCGTCACGGCGTTCGGCACGGAAGCGGCGGCGATCGCGAAGTCGAAGGCGGCGCGCTCGGCCTCGGTGAAGTGGGGGCTCGTGCGATAGGACCAGATGTCGGCCAGCCGCTCCGGCGTGGCGCCGAAGCGCTCGGCTGCAAGGATCGTGTGCGCCTCGCAATAGTGGCAGCCGGCCGTGTGCGAGGCGAGGTAACCGATCAGGCGCTTCTGTTCGGCTGTCACCCCCGCGTGGTTCGCCATCACGGCCTTGTTGAGTTCGGTGAAGGCCCGCGCGATCGCGGGACGGCGCTGCATGGTCAGCACCGAGTTTGGCACCGTGCCGAGGGGGCCTCGGAAGAATTGGATCAGGTCCACGAGGTCCGGGTTGTGGTCCTCCGGCAGCGGGTCCACGAGCGGCATGCTTCCTCCTTGCGTGTTGAGGCGTGCCGGGCAGACCTCCCGGGCTGACAGCCTCCGGTCATCGGGCTCCGCGCTGCCGCGAGTGTCCCGGCTCCGTCAGCGTCGGGCAAGCGGAGCCTTCATTCCGCGTCGGGCTGGGCCTCCGGCGCCGCGGCCATGAAGGCCGGCAGCGCGCGGCAGGCTGCCTCGACGGCGAGGATCCTCGGATAGGGTGACAGGTCGCATCCGAAGCGCCGCGCATTGCCGAGTTGCGGCACCAGGCAGAGATCCGCCATGCCCGGCACGTCGCCATGGCAGAAGCGCCCGGCGGCAGGCTCCGCGAGACGCGCCTCGAAGGCGGCGAGGCCGGTCGCGATCCAGTGCCTCGCCCAGGCATCGATCGCCGGCTGCTCCTGCCCCATCTCTCGCTTCAGATACTGCAGGACGCGCAGGTTCTGGATCGGGTGGATGTCGCAGGCGATGATCTGGGCCAGTGCGCGCACCCGCGCCCGGCCCCAGGCATCCGCGGGCAGCAGCCTCGGGCCGGGCTGCGTCTCGTCCAGCCACTCGAGGACCGCGAGCGACTGCGTCAGGGCGCCCTGGCCAGCTACCTCCAGCGTCGGAACCAGCCCCTGCGGATTCAGCGCCAGATGATCGGGGGCCGCCTGCTCTCCCTTGCGCAGATGGCGGGAGACCTGTCGGGCGGTCAGGCCCTTCAGCCCCAGCGCGATCCGCACCCGCCAGGCCGCCGAGGACCGGAAATAGCCGTGCAGGATCATCTCGGTCATGCGTCGGGCCCTCCCGCCGCCATCACGGGATTGCCCGATCCGCCTGTCAACATGGGCAGGGCGCTGATATCGTCGGCCATCGCCCAGAGGATCACCGGCATGGCCAAGATGCGGATCGAGGGTTCCTTCGTTGCCCTCATCACCCCGTTCAACGCCGATGGAAGCGTGGATTTCGGCGGCTTCCGCACGCTGCTCGACTGGCACGCGGCCAACGGCACATCGGCGGTGCTCATCATGGGCTCGACCGGCGAGGTCTCGATGCTGGCCCCGGAAGAGCGCCGCGAGATCGTGGAGCGTACGGCCGCCATGAAGGCCAGTGGGGCGGCAAATCGCATGAAGTTCTTCTATGGCTGCACCGGGCCGAGCACGGCGGCCACCATCAAGTATCTCCAGCACGCGAAGGCGGCCGGCGCCGACGGCGCCATCCTGGCCGCTCCCGCCTATATCTGCGCGCCCGAGGACGACATCGAGGCCTATTTCGCCGAATGCGCCGATGCGGTGGACCTGCCCATCGGCATCTACAACAACCCGCCGCGCGTGAAGTCCGACCTCCACTGGGATCATCTGCTGCGTCTGATGAAGCACCCGAACATCGTGGTGCTGAAGGAGAGCACCACGCGCGTCGGCCAGGTCGCGCAGGTCTGCGCCGCGCAGCCGGATGCGACCATCATGTGCTGCGACAGCCCCAATCTCGGGCTGGTGGTGCCGACCATGTCGCTCGGCGGGCATGGGACCGCGAACATGACGGGCAACCTCGACCCGGCCGGCATGGCAGCCTTGTCGACACCCTGGCGCAGGCCGGAGCAGTCCGTGGTGTTCCGCGAAACCTACCTGCGCCTGCTGCCGCTGCTGCACTTCACCTACAGCGCGATCAACCCGGTGGCCGTGAAGTCGCTGATGAAGGCCGTCGGCTTGCCGGCCGGCGACCTGCGGCGGCCGTTGTCGGGCCTGAAGCCCGATCATCTCGCAAAAGGCGTCGAAATCGTGCGCCGGCTTGGTCTCGATGCGCGCTATGGCTGGCGCCTGCCCGGCGCGCTGCCTCTCGCGGCGGAATAGCCGGCGCTAGCGCGGCAGCCCGGGCGTGCCCTGAGCCGGCACGCCAGTGCTGCGCTGCGTCTGTCCCTCGATGAGCGGGCTGCCCTGCGGCGCGACCAGCAGGTCGTGTGGAGCGGTGCGCATGACGGGTGGCGCGGGCGCGCCGGGCGGGCCTTCCAGGATGACGCCCCCGCCCCGATGCGCCGCGTTCGCGTCGGGCGTCCTCGGGCCTAAGTCGATAGGCGGTCCCGGCGAACGGGAGGGGGCAGGTGTGGTCTGGGCGAATACGGGTGCGGCGAGCGACATCAGTGTCGCTGCGAGGATGGCCGGACGCATCGGGCTGGGTCCCTCCGGTTGCGTGCGGCCAACGCGCGGCACGACGGGACGTTCAACGCGCCCTGGGACGCCGTCATCATTCGGATTGGACGGTCGCGATGCGCCCGATATGGTCGTGCCCGTTCGGTGAGGGAGGGGTCCCGGAATGCGTCTCCTGCGGTTCGAAGATGGCGGTCGCGCCACTCTCGGGGTTCGCCTGGGCAGCGAGGTGGTGCCGGTTTCCTCCCTCGCCGGCTTCCCGAGCGATCCGGTCGCCATTCTCACCGGGGGGCCTGCGATGCGCTCGAAGCTCGTCGCCGCGGCGGACGCCTGTCCTGTCCGGCGTCCGCTCGACGGGCTCAAGCTGCTCATGCCCATCGGGAATCCCGGGAAGGTAATCTGCATCGGGCTGAACTACGCGCTTCACGCGAAGGAGGGGAACAATCCCATCCCGGATTACCCGGCCGTCTTCCTGCGCGTGCAGACCTCGCTGATCGGTCCGGACGCCCCCATGCTGCGCCCGGGCTGTTCGACGAAGCTGGATTACGAAGCGGAACTCGCGGTCGTCATCGGCGCGCGGGCGCGTTGCCTGAAGGAAGCCGACGCGCTTGCCCATGTCGGCGCCTACAGCCTGTTCAACGACGGCTCCGTGCGCGACTACCAGCGGAAGTCCACGCAATGGACCATGGGCAAGAACTTCGATGCGACAGGCGCCTTCGGCCCGGAACTGGTCACGCCGGACGAGTTGCCGCCCGGCGCCGCGCCGCTGCGCATCACCGCCCGCGTTGACGGCCGCACGGTGCAGGACAGCACGACCGGCGACATGATCTTTCCGGTGGCGCGCTGCATCGCGATCCTCTCGGAAGTGATGACGCTGGAGCCGGGCGACGTCATCGCCACCGGCACGCCGTCGGGCGTCGGCTATGCGCGCAAGCCCGATCCGCTGTTCCTCGCACCGGGGATGACGGTGGAGGTGGAGGTCGAGGGCATTGGCGTGCTGCGCAACGGCGTCGCTGACGATCCCGCCTTCGCGACGTGACCTGAAGCAGAACGCGGGGAGGAAACGACAATGAACATCGCCACCACACGGCGTGCTGCGCTGCTTGGCGCCGGCGCATTTCTCGCGGCGCCGCGCCTCGCGCATGCGCAGGCCTGGCCGGACAAGCCGGTGCGCATCGTTGTCGCCTTCCCGCCTGGTTCCTCGACGGATGTGCTGGCGCGCGCGCTCGGCAACGCGCTGCAGCCGGTGCTCGGGCAGCCTGTGGTGGTGGAGAACCGGCCGGGTGCCGGCGGCAACATCGCGACGGTCGCGGTCAAGCGCGGCCCGGCCGATGGCAGCGTCTTCCTCGCCCACTCGGTGGCCTTCTCCGTCAACCCGAGCCTGTTCGGCAATGCCGGCTACGAGGCGACCGAGTTCGAGCCGGTCGCCATGCTGGCCAGCACGCCGAACATCATCACGGTGAACCCGGAGAAGCTTCAGGTCGGCAACCTACAGGACCTGATTGCGGCCGCGAAGTCACGCCCGCTGGACTATGGCTCCTCCGGCATCGGGACCACGACGCATCTCGGGATGGAGCTGCTTTTCCGCCGCCTCGCAGGCGTCGAAATCCAGCACGTGCCCTTTGGCCCCGCGCAGGCCGTCACGGCCGTGGTCGGCGGCCAGGTGCCGGTGGGCAGCACGAGCCTGCCGCCCGCGCTGCCGATGGTGCGCGACGGCAGGCTGCGCGGCATCGCGGTGACCAGCCTGCGACGCGACCCATCGCTGCCCGAGGTGCCGACCGTGGCCGAGCAGGGCTTCACCGGCTTCGAGGCGCTGACTTGGTTCGGCATGTTCGCCCCGCCCGGCACCCCGGCCGCCATCTGCGACCGGATGAATGCCGAGGTGAACCGCGCCCTCAACTCCGCCGAGCTGGCGCAGCGCCTGAACGCCGCCGGCTTCGCCCCCGACCCCCGCCCGCGCGACGACTTCGCGGCCTATCTACGCGACGAGGTGACCAAATGGGCCGATGTCGTGCGCGCCTCCGGCGCCACGGCGAACTAGGACCGGCCGGATGCGCGACGCCTGGTGGCCGGCGCATCTGCACGCGATCTCGGAGGCCGCTGCTCAGCGGCCGCTCGTGACCGAACTCTTCCTGGAAGACGATCCCTATCTGGACCGCGATGCGGTGTTCGGTGTCAGTGGTCCTGAACCCGGAATCTGGTCCATCGGGAGGGCAACTTTTTCGGGCACTCTGATCCCTGGAGGAGGGTGCCATGAAGCGGAAGCGTTACGCGGATGAGCAGATCGCCTTTGCGCTGAGGCAGGCGGAGAGCGGCACGTCGGTGGAGGAGATCTGCCGCAAGCTGGGCGTCTCCGAGCCGACGTTCTACCGGTGGAAGAAGCAGTTCGCTGGGATGGGCGTGGCGGAAATCCGGCGGCTGAAGCAGCTTGAGGAGGAGAACGCGAAGCTCAAGCGGCTTGTCGCCGACCTGACGCTCGACAAGACGATGTTGCAGGACGTCCTGCGCCGAAAGTGGTGAAGCCCACCGTTCGCCGTGAGGTGGTGCGCCATCTGCAGGGCGCCTACGGCGTGGGCGAGCGGCGGGCATGCTCGGCGACAGGCTTCCGTCGATCGTCGCAACGGTATCGGCCACGGCGTGATCCGCAGGTCGAACTGCGGATGCGGCTGCGTGATCTGGCCGCGAGCCGTGTCCGATATGGCTACCGGCGGCTGCATGTTCTGCTCAGGCGAGAGGGTTGGCCCGTGAACGCGAAACGCGTCTACCGCCTCTATGCTGAGGAAGGGCTCACGATCCGCAGCAAGGTGCCGCGGCGCAAGCGGGCCTGGCGCTACCGGGTCGGCCGGCCGAGGGCGGTCGCACCGAACGAGGTCTGGAGCATGGACTTCGTCTCGGATGCGCTGTTCGACGGCCGGCCGATCCGAATTCTCGCGGTGATCGACGCCCATACGCGAGAGGCGCTCTCGATAGCACCGAGAGCCAATTTCCGGGCGTTTGACGTGGTCGCCGAGCTCGACGGGCTGGCGCGGCGGCGGGGGCGGCCGAAGGCGCTGAAGGTAGACAACGGCCCGGAGTTCGCGGGCCGGATGCTGGACCAGTGGGCGCACCTGAACGGGGTGGAGATCGACTTCTCCCGCCCGGGAAAGCCCACCGACAACGCCCACATCGAGGCGTTCAACAGCCGGCTGCGGGCGGAGTGCCTCAACGCGTCCTGGTTCCTGTCGCTGGCCGATGCGAGGGACCGGCTCGAGGCGTGGAGGACGGAGTACAACGAGGAACGGCCGCACGGGTCATTGGGAAACTTGACCCCGCGGGCGTTCGCCGAGCAGGCTCAACAAGCCCGACGAGTTGCCTAGCCGCCGGACCAGCGTTGGGGTCAGGACCATCAGGCCGGACCTTGTCGTGCCGCTCGGCACCATGCGACGGGAGCAGACGCCGGCGCATCTGGTCGCGCGCGACAGGCTGCCGGAGACCGTTCTGCAAGCATCGCTGCTGATCCGCATCGCACGCGCCTGATCATATGAACTGCCCGCGCAGGAAGCCCAGGGCGGGCAGCGGGCTCCACTTCTTCGGCAGATCGGCCCGACGGATCGGCGCAACGCTGTAGTGTGGCACCGGCTGGCGCGATCGGCGTAGCCAGTCCTCATAGGCGCTGACCTGTTGGGCACGCCAGGCACTGTCCTGGAGCGCATCGGCGCGTGAGCGGTAGACATTCGCCACCCTGCTCTTCCGGCCGGCAGTCGCGATGACGGCCCAGAGCGTATCGTCTTCGCCACGCAGGCTGACGAGGCTTGTCACCCCCAATGGATCGCAAACCCGGCCGGGGCCGGTCAAGCTTGGCGTCGCTGTCGAGCCATGGGATCAACCCGCCCTGGCCTGGAACGGAACATACCGGAATGATCGAGCTCTACGCCTGGAACACGCCGAACGGCCGCAAGATCAGCGTCGCGCTGGAGGAGATGGGCCTCGCCTACCGGGTCATCCCGGTGGACATTTCGAAGGGACAGCAATTCGAGCCGGCCTTCCTGAAGATCTCGCCGAACAACCGCATCCCGGCGATCCTGGATCCAGAGGGCCCCGACGGACAGCCGATCAGCGTCTTCGAATCCGGCGCGATCCTGCTCTATCTGGCCGAGAAGACCGGCCGCTTCCTGCCCGCGGCGCCTCGGGCGCGGGTTGAGGTCTGGGAGTGGCTGATGTGGCAGATGGGCGGCTTTGGCCCGATGCCCGGCCAAGTCCACCATTTTCTGATGCAGCCCGAGGGGCCGGCCCGCGACTACGGATTCAACCGCTATCATTCGGAGACCAAGCGCCTCTACGGCGTGCTCGACCGGCGGTTGGCCGGGCGCGACTTCGTCGCCACCGAGGGCGAGCCGAGCATCGCCGACTTCGCCATTCTGGGCTGGGCCTGGCGGCATGAGCGCCACCAGGTCTCCTTCGAGGAGTTCCCCGCGGCCGGCGCGTGGTATGCCCGCATGATGGCTCGCCCGGCTGTCCAGCGCGGCTTCGAGGTTGCGCTCTCCTGACACGGGTTGCCGGGGTGGGTCGGTCCGGCTAGAAGCGGCCGGGCATACGTCGTGCAACTTTGGCATGCGTGACGCTGACCCGTGCGGAGGGGTGGCCGAGCGGCTGAAGGCGACGGTTTGCTAAACCGTTATAGGGGCTTAAACCTCTATCGTGGGTTCGAATCCCATCCCCTCCGCCACCTCTCCCCCGATCCCCCCGACCTCGTCATGATATCCCCGATTTCGGGGGACCCATGAGCAGCACGATCCTGGGGCCGGATGGCAGGGCACGATGCCATTGGTGCGGCGCGACGCCTGACTACCTAGCCTATCACGACACGGAATGGGGCTTCCCGGTCGGCGAGGATCGCCGCCTCTTCGAGAAGCTGTGCCTGGAAGGCTTCCAGTCTGGGCTGAGTTGGCGGACCATCCTGGCGAAGCGCGAGAATTTCCGCGCCGCCTTCCACAACTTCGAGATCGACCGCGTCGCCCGGTTCACCGAGCGCGACGTCGCGCGGCTGCTGGGCGATGCCGGCATCGTCCGCCACCGCGGCAAGATCGAGGCCGCCATCAACAACGCGAAGCGCGCGCAGGAGCTGGTCCGGCAGGAAGGCTCGCTGGCCGCCTATGTCTGGCGCTTCGAGGACGCGGCCGATGAGCCGCCAAGCCTTCGCGCCACCTCGCCGGCCTCGGTCGCGATGTCGAAGGACCTGAAGAAACGCGGCTGGGCCTTTGTCGGCCCGACGACCGTCTATGCCTTCATGCAGGCCATGGGCCTGGTGAACGACCACGCGCCGGATTGCGCCATCCGCGCCGAGGCGGCCCGCGCCCGCGCGGCCTTTCGTCGCCCCGGCGCCCCTGGTGCATGAGGCGCCGCCCTGGCCTAGAAATTCTCCTCAAGCCCGGCCGGCTGTCCCGCCCGGGCCGCACCGGAACGCAGGACATCGCTTGCCATGGCTGACGCAGCGCCCGACGCCGACAGCTTCGACTATGTCATCGTGGGCTCCGGCGCCGCGGGATCCGTGCTGGCGAACCGGCTCTCCGCCGATCCCGGCGTGACCGTCTGCATGCTCGAGGCCGGGCCGCCCGACCGCAACCCGTGGATCCATGTCCCGGCCGGCTTCGTGAAGACGCTGAAGGACCCCTCCGTCACCTGGCAGTTCCGCACCGAGCCGACGGCGAACACCGGCGGCCGCCGCATCCCGACCATCCAGGGCCGCACGCTCGGCGGCGGCTCCTCGGTGAACGGCATGATCTACAATCGCGGCCAGCCGGCCGATCTCGACAGCTGGGCGCAGCGCGGCAACCGCGGCTGGGGCTATGCCGACTGCCTCCCCTACTACCGCCGCAGCGAGAACCGCATCGGCCTCTGCGACGAGACGCGCGGGCAGAACGAGGGCGCGATCCCGGTCACCGACATGGACTGGATCCACCCGATCTCCGAGGCCTTCATCGCGGGCTGCGTCGGCCTCGGCATCCCGCGCGCGCGCGACTACAATTGCGGCGACCAGGCGGGGGTGGGGTATTACCAGCGCACCATCCGCAACGGGCGGCGCATCTCCGCGGCGGTCGCGTTCCTCAAGCCTGCGATGACGCGGAAGAACCTCGAGGTGCGCACCAATGCGCGCGCCAGCCGCATCCTTTTCGAGGGCAAGCGCGCGGTCGGCATCCGCTACCTCGGCGCGCGTGACGCGGCGCCGAGGGAGGTGCGGGCGCGGCGCGAGGTGATCCTCTCGGCCGGCACGGTGAACACCGCGCGGCTGATGCAGGTCTCGGGCGTCGGGCCGGCAGATCTGCTGGCCCGGCTCGGCGTCGAGGTGGTGCACGAGCTGCCTGTGGGCCTCAACTTCCGCGACCACTACGCCTCGCGCTTCGTGATGCGGGCGAAGCCCGGCGTCGACACGCTGAACGAGCTCTCACGCGGGCTGAAGCTCGGCGCGCAGATCGCGCGCTGGGCGACCGGGCGGCCGAACATCCTCGCCACCACGCCGTCCCATGTGCATGTCTTCTGGAAGAGCTTCGAGGGGCTGGACCAGCCCGACCTGCAATGCGTCTTCACGCCCGGCTCCTACGCCGAAGGCAAGGTCTACATCCTCGACGACTATCCCGGCGTCACCTGCGGCGCCTGGCAGCACCGGCCGGAAAGCACGGGCTGGGTGAGGGCGCGCAGCACGGACGTGTTCGAGGACCCGGAGATCAACCCGAACTACCTCTCGGATCCGATGGATGTGCGCGTGCACCTGGCGGGCATGCGCCTGGTGCGGCGGATGCTGAACACGCCGGAACTCGGCCGCTACCTGGAGCGCGAGACGCTGCCCGGCCCGCAGGTGCAGAGCGACGACGAACTGCTCGACTTCGCGAAGCGCAATGCAAGCACGACATACCACCTGATCGGCACCTGCCGCATGGGCCCGGCGACCGACCCGAGCACGGTGGTGAACGACCGGCTGCTGGTGCATGGGATGGAGGGGCTGCGCATCGTGGACGCCTCGATCATGCCGAGCATGCCCTCCGCCAACACCTATGCCACGACGCTGATGATCGCCGAGAAGGCCGCCGACTTCATCCGCGGCCGCGAGATCGCCGAGCACGCCGCATGAGCGGCAAGGTCGCACTCGTCACCGGTTCCGGCCGCGGCATCGGGCTGGCCACGACGCGGCGCTTCCTCGCGGAAGGCTGGCGCGTCGCGCTGCTCGATATCGACGGCGAGCTGCTCGGCCATGCGATGGCGGAACTCGCGCGGCCCGCCGACACGCTGGCGCTGCATTGCGACGTGGCCGACGCCACGGCCGTCGGGGCGGCCGTGCGCCGCGCGCATGCGCATTTCGGGCGCCTCGACGCGCTGGTGAACAATGCCGGCACGGCGGTGTTCAAGCCGATCCTCGAGACGACGCCCGAGGAATGGAACCGCGTGCTCGCCGTGAACCTCACCGGCCCCTTCCTCGCCACCCAGGCCGCGGCGCCGCTCATGGCGGAGGGCGGCGGCGGGGCGGTGGTGAACATCACCTCCATCTCCGGCCTGCGCGCCTCCACGCTGCGTGTCGCCTACGGCACCAGCAAGGCCGGTCTCGCGCATCTGACGAAGCAGCAGGCGGTGGAGCTCGGTGCGCTTGGCATCCGCGTGAATGCTGTCGCGCCCGGTCCGGTGGACACCGCCATGGCCAAGGCGGTGCACACGCCCGAGATCCGCAAGGACTATCACGACACCATCCCGCTGAATCGCTACGGGCTGGAGGAGGAGTTGGCCGAGGCGATCTTCTTCCTGTGCAGCGACCGCGCAAGCTACCTGACCGGCCAGGTGATCGCGGTGGATGGCGGCTTCGACGCCACCGGCATCGGCCTGCCGACCCTGCGCGCCGCGCGACGCAACCTCTGAGAAGGACGGCCGGCCATGGACACGCCGATCTTCATGCTCATGGCCGACGGGCCCGACCGCGTCGCGCCTTTCAGCCACGCCGTCCGCTGCGGGCCCTGGTTGCTGGTGACCGGCCAGATGCCGACCGATCCCGCCGACAGCCACCTTCCGCTCCCCGACGGCGTCGAGGCGCAGACGCGGCAGGTGATGCGCAACCTGGAACGCGTGCTGCAGGGCGCCGGCTATGCGCTATCGGACGTTGTGCAGGCCCGGGTCTACCTCACGCAGTTCGAGCGCGACTACGAGGCGATGAACCGCACCTACGCGTCCTTGTTCCCGCCAGATCGCCTGCCCGCCCGCACCTGCATCGGCGTCACGGGCCTGGCGCGCGGAGCGCTGGTGGAGATCGACCTCGTCGCCTGGAAGCCAAGCTGACCGGTTTCAGCGCGCCGCCTTCTGGATGTTCCAGGCGATGATGATCCCCGGCATGGAGAGCACGCCCGAAAGCCGCGGCGTATGCGCTGCCGGCAGGTACCACTGCCCATACGGCACGTAGGGCACAAGGCGATACGCGCTGGTCTGCAGCTCGTCCAGGATGCGACGGCGCTCCTCCGCTGTCGCGGCATAGGGGAAGGCGTCGATCAGCGCCTGGTGCGCCGCGTCGCAGGGCCAGCCGGGCCAGGCGCGCTCGCAGCTGGCCTGCATCGGGACATTGCCGACCGGGTCGCTGGCGCCGAGGCCGTTCCAGAAGGTCAGGCCGATATGCCAGCCGCCCTCGCTCGGCGGGCGACGATTGGCGCGGCGCCCGGCCATGGAGGCGAAGTCCATCGCCTGCACATCGGTGCGGAAACCCACGCGCTGCATCTGCTGCGCCAGCACCAGTGTCGCGGCATGCACGAAGGGATTGTCGGTCGGGTCCATGATGACGATCGGCGATCCGTCATAGCCGCTCTCGCGCAGCAGCTGCCGCGCACGCTCCTGCGCCGCCGGCGAGCCGAGGCCCTGCGGCACGCCGGCATTCGTCTCCTGCGGCGAACCGCAGACGAAGAAGGCGTGGCAGACCTGGTACAGTGCCGGGTCCGGGAACATCGCCTGCAGGATCTCTTCCTGGTTCACCAGCAGCATCAGCGCCTGCCGCGCGCGGGGATCGTTGAAGGGCGGGTGGATGTGGTTCATGCGGATCATGCCGGGCGCACCCAGCGTGTTGATCCGCACCAGCCGCATCCCGCGCCGCTGCAGCATCGGCAGGAAGTCCACGCCCGGGCTCTCCACGAAGTCGAGCTCGCCCTGGATCAGCGCCAGCACGGCCGTCTGGGCATTGGCGATGTTGAGCCACTCC
Organism: Falsiroseomonas bella; assembly: GCF_003173615.1. GTDB lineage: Bacteria > Pseudomonadota > Alphaproteobacteria > Acetobacterales > Acetobacteraceae > Falsiroseomonas > Falsiroseomonas bella. Next base: position 208,914 of record NZ_QGNA01000006.1, read on the forward strand.
ACGCGGTCCACATGCGCGACCTTGCCGCCCGCCGTGCCGGAAGCCGGCTCGCTGCGCGGCACGTAGTTCGGGTTCCGGCGATACACCACGCGGCTGCCCGGCACCCATTCCGAGCGCTCGAAGATGAAGGGGCCGCTGCCGATCGTCTCGGTGATGGCGGTGAAGGGATCCGTCGCGGCGATGCGCGCCGGCATGATCGCCGGCATGTTGCCCGCCGGCTTGGAGAGGGCATCCAGCATCAGCGCGTAGGGGCGCCGCAGCGTCCAGACCACCGTCTTGCCATCCGGCTCGGCCGCCAGGCTCGCCGTAATCGCCATGATCTGCCGCCCATGCGGATCGCGCGCGCCCCAACGGCGCAGCGAGGCCACCACATCCGCTGCCGTCACCGGCGCGCCGTCGTGGAACGCCAGGCCGTCGCGCAGCGTGAAGCGCCAGGTTAGCGCATCGGCCGAGACACTGTGCGTGGCGACCATCTGCGGCTGCGGCCGCTGCTCGGCATCGCGGCCGAAGAGCTGATCGTAGATCATGTGGGCATGGCTCTGCACCACGCCCGCGGTCGTGTTGATCGGATCGAGCGTCTGCAGGTCGGCGTTCGGCACCATGCGCAGCACGCGGTCGGGCGAGGTGGTCTGCGCCGTCGCAGCGCCGCCGAGCGATGCCAAGCCGAGCGCGAGGCCGAGCCCGAGGGCCCGCAGCTTCCGAAACGTCATCCGTGTTTCTCCCGATCGGCCGAACCAGGCCGGCCGGAATTATGTAACGATCGTTCCAGATCGTCGCAAGCGTAACCTGCCCGCCACCCCCGGCGAAGCGGCGTGTGAAGACCGAGGGGAATGCGACCATGGCCGAGGCGAACGCCGGTTTCCCGACTGACGCGAAACGCCCGCTGTTGCGCGAGGGCGTGCTGCATGCCGATCTCTGCGTGATCGGCGCCGGGTCCGGTGGCCTGTCGGTCGCCGCCGGGGCCGTGCAGATGGGCGCCTCCGTCGTGCTGATCGAGAAGCACCGGATGGGGGGCGACTGCCTCAACACCGGCTGCGTGCCCTCCAAGGCGCTGCTCGCCGCGGCCCATGCGGCGCAGGTGGTGCGCAGCAGCGGCCGCTTCGGCGTCAACGGACACGAGCCGGCGGTGGAATTCGCAAAGGTGCACGCGCATGTGCACGGCGTCATCGCCGCGATCGCCCCGCATGACTCGGTCGAGCGCTTCGAGGGCCTCGGCGTCACGGTCATCCGCGCCGCCGCCCGCTTCACCGGCCCCCAGGAGGTCGAGGCCGGTGACCAGCGCATTCGGGCCCGCCGCTTCATCGTCGCCACCGGCTCCTCCGCCGCCGTGCCGCCGGTGCCGGGGCTTGCCGAGACGCCTTACCTCACCAATGAATCCGTCTTCGACCTCACCGACCGGCCCGATCACCTGCTGGTGCTCGGCGGCGGCCCGATCGGCATCGAGATGGCGCAGGCCTTCCGGCGCCTCGGCGCGCAGGTGACGGTGCTGGAACGTGCCGGCATCCTGCCGAAGGACGAGCCCGAGGCGGTCGCGATCCTCCGCACCGTGCTGCGGCGCGAGGGCATCGTGCTGCATGAGGGCGCGCAGATCGCCGCGGTCCGGCGCGCCGCGAACGGCGTCGAGGTCGAGCTCGGCGACGGCACCCGCATCGCCGGCTCGCATCTGCTGGTGGCCGCCGGGCGGCGGCCCAATCTGCAGGGGCTCGGGCTTGAGCAGGCGGGGATCGCGACGACGCCGCGCGGCATCACCGTGGATGCCGGGCTGCGCACGACGAACCGGCGCGTCTTCGCCATCGGCGATGTCGCCGGCGGGCCGCAATTCACCCACATCGCCGGCTACCACGCCGGCATCGTGATCCGGAACGCGCTGTTCGGCCTGCCCGCGAAGGTGGACTACGCGGCGCTGCCTTGGGTGACCTATGCCGATCCCGAGTTGGCCCATGTCGGGCTGACGGAAGCCGAGGCGCGCACTGCAGGGCACCCCGTGACCATCCTCGGCCAGGACCTTGCGGGCAACGACCGCGCCCAGGCGGAGGCCGCGACGGAGGGGCTCATCAAGGTCGTGCTCGGCAAAGGCGGGCGCATCCTGGGCGCCACCATCGTCGCGCCGCGTGCTGGCGAGATGATCGGCCTCTGGGGGCTCGCGATCCAGAAGCGGCTGAAGATCGGCGCCATCGCCTGCTCGCTCGCGCCCTATCCGACCATGTCCGAGATCTCGAAGCGCGCCGCCGGCGGCTTCTACACGCCCACCCTGTTCGGTTCGCGCACGCGCCGGCTTGTCGGGCTGATTCAGCGCTTCCTGCCGTGAGGACCCTGCCGATGAACTTCCGCAAGCTGCTGGCGGATCGCCGGCTCTGGATCGCCGCCGGAGCGGTCGCGTTTCTGCTGGTCGCGCGCGCCAGCGGCCTCGGCGAGGTCCTTTCGCTCGATACGCTCGCTCGTAACCGGGAGGCGCTGTCGGACTTCGTCGCGGCGCATTTCGCACTCGCCGCGCTGGCCTATGTCGGCATCTATGCCGCGGCGGTCGCCTTCTCCTTCCCCGGGGCGCTGTTCCTGACGCTCCGCGGCACGCCGCCGCCGATCCCGATGCGGCGCTGGATGCGCTGCTTGGCCGCTACGTGCGCGATCATGCCGATGGCGTGACGCGCCTGCGCTATGCCGCCTGGAAGGCCAGCGGGCCCGACCTCGCGGTGCTGGATGGCTGGATCGCGCAGGCGGCCGCGCGCACGCCATCGGCGATGCCGCGCGCCGTAGCCTTCGCGCACTGGGCCAACCTCTACAACGCGCTGACCCTGAAGGTGGTGCTGCAGCGCTATCCGGTGCGCTCGATCCGCGACATCCGATCGACCGGCGTCGGGCTCGACCCGCGCCAGTTCATCGGGCCCTGGCGCACGCGCCTGGTCACGGTCGAGGGACGCCCGCTCTCGCTCGACGACATCGAGCACGAGATCATGCGCCCGACCTTCCGCGATCCGCGCGTCCACTACGCGGTGAACTGCGCATCCATCGGCTGCCCGAACCTGTGGCCGCGCGCCTGGCGCGCCGCGACGCTGGAGCGCGAGCTGGATGCCGCCGCCGCCGCCTTCGTGAACCATCCGCGCGGCGCGACCGTACTGGCCGATGGCAGGCTGCGCGTCTCCTCCCTCTATGCCTGGTTCCGCGAGGATTTCGGCGGCAGCGATGCGGGCGTCGTCACGCATCTGCGCCGCCACGCCACGGCTGCGCTCGCCGCCCGCCTTGCTGCCGGGACACCAGCGATCGCCGAGAACGCCTATGACTGGGCGCTGAACGACGGATCCACCGCCGCATGAGGACCCTGATGAATCGCCGCTCCATCCTCCATGTCGCGCTCGCCGTGCCGTTGCTGGCGCGCCCGGCGCTGGCCCAGGGCGCCCCGATCCGCTTCGCGGTCGGGCCCTTCCAGCCGACCGCGGGCGACACCCGCCGCGCCTTCGCGCCCTTCTTCGCCCACCTTGCCCAGGCGGTCGGGCGGCCGCATGAGCTGGCCGTCACCACCGACTGGGCCGGCATCGCCGTCGCGCTCGGCAGCGGCCAGGCGGATTGCGCCTGGATGGGCCCCTGGGGCTATGTGCTGGCCAAGGCGCGCGCGGGGGCGGAGGCGACGGCGACCGTGCTCTACCAGGGCCGCCCGACCTACCATGCCATCATCCTCGCGCGCCCCGAGCTGACTATCGCCCGCTTCCCGCAAGATGCGCGGGGCATGAGCATCTCCTTCGCCGATGCCGGCTCGACCAGCGGCTGGCTGATCCCACATCACTGGTTCATGACGCAGGGCATCGATCCGCGCAGCTCCTTCCGCTATCGCGACGGCGCCAGCCATGCGGCCAACGTCATCTCCGTCGCGTCCGGGCAGGTGGACCTCGCCACGGACTTCGACCGCAACCTTGCTGCCATGATCGCCGCGGGCCGCGTGCGGGAGGACCAGGTGAAGGTCGTCTGGCGCAGCGCCCCCTTGCCGAACGACGCGCTGGCCGCCCGGCGCGAGCTCGACCCCGGGCTGAAGGCCGCGCTGTCCCAGGCGGCGCTGGCCATTCATGCGGCGACGGCGGCGCAGGTGATGCCGCCCAACTACACCGGCTGGGTCGCCGCGACGGCCGAGACCTACGCGCCGATTGAGGCCGCCGGCCGCGCGCTCGGGCGGCTTTCGCAGAGCTGATGCGCCGCGCCGCCTGGATCGCCTGTTTCGTTGCGGTGCAGGCGGCCTGCATCTGGGTTGTGCAGCCCGACCTCGCGCGGCTCTGGGCCGGGCTGCCACGCCTCGCCGGTTGGATCGCCGGCGGATTTCCGCTGGATTTCTCCGGCTTCGGGGACATCGCGCAGCGCGCGGCGGAGACGGTGGCGCTGGCGACGCTCGGGACCACCGTCGCCGCCTTCCTGGCGTTGCCGCTTGCGCTGCTCGCCGCGCGCCCGTCCTGCCCCTGGATGCCGCTCTATCATCCGGTGCGCACGCTTCTGGATGCGCTGCGCGGCGTGGACGGCTTCGTCTTCGCGCTGATCTTCGTCGCCGCCGTCGGCCTCGGCCCCTTCGCCGGGATGCTCGGCGTGGCGCTGCACTCCGCGGGCAGTCTCGGCAAGCTCTGGTCCGAAGCCTGGGAGGCCGCGGACCCCGCGCCGATGGAGGCCGCGCGCAGCGCAGGCGCGGGCCGCGCCCAGGCCGCCTCAGTCGTACTGCTCCCGGAGACGCTGCCGCAGACCGCCTCCGCCACGCTCTATGTCTGGGAGTTCAACATCCGCGCCTCCACCGTGCTCGGCCTGGTCGGCGCCGGCGGCATCGGGCAGGAGCTGAAGAACGCCGTGGACCTGCTCGACTTCAACCGCGTGCTCGCGATCCTGGCCGTGATCGTGGCGTTGACGCTTGCCGCGGACCGCATCTCCGCGGCGCTGCGCCGGCGGCTGCTGTGATGCTGCAGGCGCGACCGGGCCTGGTGGTGCGCGGCCTCGACGTGACGCTGGGTGGACGGCCGGTGCTGCGCGGCGTCTCGCTGGATGTCGCGCCGGGCGAGGTGGTCGCGCTCGCCGGCCTCTCCGGCTCGGGCAAGACCACGCTCCTGCGCGCCATCGCCGGGCTGCTGCCGGCGGAAAGGGGCGACGTGATCGCCACCGCCCGGCCGGCGCTGGTGTTCCAGCAGCACGCGCTGGCCAGCCGGCTCACCGCCCGCGACAACGTGCTGGTCGGCGCGCTCGGCCGCATCGGCTTCTGGCGCGCCGCCTTGCGCCTCTGGCCGCGCGCCGAGGTCGCGGCGGCGGAAGCCTGCCTGGAGCAGGTCGGGCTTGTCGGCCTGGGCGGCCGGCGCGGGGATCGGCTGTCCGGTGGTCAGCGCCAGCGGGTGGCGATCGCGCGCGCACTGCTGCAGCGTTCCGCCGTGCTGTTGGCCGACGAGCCGGTGGCGAGCCTTGACCCGGAGACGGCCGAGGGCGTGCTGGCGCTGTTGCGCGACCTGGCACGGCGCGAGCGCCTGGTGGTGCTCGTCTCGCTGCACCAGCCGGATCTGGCCGCCCGCTTCGCCGACCGCCTGCTGCGTCTGGAGGATGGATGCCTGAGAACCGCGTGACGCGCATCGCGCTGGACGCCCCGCTGCTGGTCTTCGGCGGTCCCTATTCGAACCTGCAGGCGACAGAGGCGCTGCTGGCCGAGGCGGCGCGGCGCGGCATCGCGCCCGCCCGCATGCTCTGCACCGGCGACGTCGTCGCCTATGGCGCCGATGCGGCCGCCTGCTGCGACCTGGTGATGCGCAGCGGAATTGCCGTGCTGGCCGGCAATTGCGAGGAGAACCTGGCGTCCGGCGAGTCGGATTGCGGTTGCGGCTTCGAGGAAGGCACGCAATGCGACCTGCTCTCACGCGCCTGGTATGCCCATGCGGCGCGGCAGGTTACGCCGGCGCATCGTGCCTGGATGGCCGGCCTGCCGCGCCGCATCCTGCTCGACCTGCCGGATGGCAGGCGCCTTGCGGTGCTGCATGGCGGCGCCGCCGACATCAGCCGCTTCCTCTTCGCTTCCACGCCCGATGCCGTGCTGGAGGATGAGATGGCCGCCACCGGCTGCGCGGGCGTGATCGCCGGCCATTGCGGCATTCCCTTCGCGCGGCGCGTGGGGGAGGGGGTCTGGATCAATGCCGGCGCGATCGGCATGCCGGCCGATGACGGCACGCCGCGCGTCTGGTTCGCCCTGCTGACGCCGACGCCGGCGGGCCTGCGCGTCGAGATCCTGCCGCTCGACTACGACCACACCTCCGCCGCCGCAGCGATGCGCGCGGCGCGGCTGCCGGAAGGCTATGCGGCGGCGCTCGGCAGCGGCATCTGGCCCTCCTGCGACGTGCTGCCACCGGCAGAGCGCGCGAGGCGCGGCTACCCGTTGGCACCCGTCGCGCTCGACTGGCCTACACCGTGAGAAGCCGTCGCACCGCCGGCTCGTCCAGTTCCGCGGTCGCGCCGGCCATCGCCACCTCGCCCCGGACCATCACCACAATGCGGTCGGCAAGTTCGCGCGCGAAGTCGTAGTACTGCTCGACCAGCACCACCGCCATGCCGCGGTCGCGTGCCAGGTGGCGGATCACCCGCGCGATGTCCTTGATGACCGAGGGCTGGATGCCCTCGGTCGGCTCGTCGAGGATCAGCAGCCGCGGCCGGGCGCAGAGCGCGCGCCCGATGGCAAGCTGCTGCTGCTGCCCGCCCGAGAGATCGCCGCCACGCCGGCGCAGGAACTGTCGCAGGATGGGGAAGAGGTCGAAGATCTCGCCCGGCACGCTCTTCTGGCCGCGCGGCGCCGCGGCCAGCGCGGTCTCCAGGTTCTCCTGCACGGTCAGGAAGGGAAAGATCTCGCGCCCCTGCGGGACGTAGCCGATGCCGGCCCGCGCGCGCTCGGACGGCGCGAGCTGCGTGATGTCGTGGCCCTCCCAGGTGATCGTGCCGGATCTCACACTCTCCAGCCCGATGATCGCGCGCAGCAGCGAGGACTTACCGACCCCGTTGCGCCCCAGCACCGCCGTGACCTGCCCGGGCTCCGCCGCCATCGAGACACCGCGCAGGCAGCGGCTGGCGCCATAGAACAGGTCAATGTCGGAGACGTTCAGCACGGCCTAGCGCCCCAGATAGACTTCGATCACGCGCTCATCCTTCTGCACGTGGTCGATCGAGCCCTCGGAGAGCAGGCTGCCTTCGGCGAGCACGGTCACGCGGCAGTTCAGCGCACGCACGAAGTCCAGGTCGTGCTCCACCACCACCACGCTGCGCCGGCCGGCGATACCCGCCAGAAGCCGCGCAGTGTGCTCCGTCTCGGCATCCGTCATGCCGGCGACCGGCTCGTCCACCAGCAACAGGTCCGGGTCCTGCATCAGCAGCATCCCGATCTCAAGCCATTGCCGCTGCCCGTGGGAGAGGATCGCCGCCGGGTCCTGCGCGCGTTCCTCGAGCCCGATCTCCCGCAGCGTCGCCCCGATGCGCGACTTCGCCTCGCCGGTCAGCGCCCACCGAAGGCAGGGTAGCGGCCCGCGCGGCGCCTTCAGGGCGAGTTCCAGGTTCTCGAACACCGTCAGCGCATCGAAAACAGTCGGCTTCTGGAACTTGCGGCCGATGCCGAGATTGGCGATCGCCGCCTCGTCCAACCGCGTGAGGTCGGCATCACCGAAGCTGACCACGCCTTCCGTCGGGCGCGTCTTGCCGGTGATCACGTCCATCATCGTGGTCTTGCCTGCGCCGTTTGGCCCGATGACGGCGCGCAACTCCCCCGGCTCGACGATCAGCGCCAGATTGTTCAGCGCCCGGAAGCCGTCGAAGACGACCGAGACGCCATCGAGGTAGAGGCGCCGTCCCTTCACTTCGGCCCCCCTTGGCCGCGCCCCTGTACCAGCCCGATCAGCCCGCGTGGCAGGAGCAGCGTGACCAGCACGAAGAGCCCGCCGAGCACGAACAGCCAGAGATCGGGCGCCGTGCTGGTCAGCCAGGTCTTCAGGCCGTTCACGCTGAAGGCGCCGAGCACAGCGCCCACCAGCGTGCCGCGCCCGCCCACCGCCACCCAGACCACCGCCTCGATCGAGTTGCCCGGGCTGAACTCGGAGGGGTTGATGATGCCGACCTGTGGCACGTAGAGCGCGCCGGCCAGGCCCGCCATCATTGCCGAAAGGACGAAGGCGAAGAGCTTGTGCCGCGTCACGCCATAGCCGAGGAAGCGCACGCGGCTCTCGGCGTCGCGGATCGCGGTCAGCACCCGGCCGTATTTCGTGCCGGTGATCCAGCGGCAGAGCAGGTAGCAGCCGACCAGCGCCACAAGAGAGGCGTAGAACAGCGCGGCGCGCGCCGCAGTGGTAGACAGCGGCATGCCCAGCAACTCCTTGAAGTCGGTGAAGCCGTTGTTGCCGCCGAAGCCCATGTCGTTGCGGAAGAAGGCGAGCATCAGCGCGTAGGTCATCGCCTGCGTGATGATGGAGAGATAGACGCCGGTGATGCGGCTGCGGAAGCACAGCCAGCCCAGCACGAAGGCCACCAGCCCAGGCACCAGCAGCACCATCAGCATCGCGAAGGCGAAGCTGTCGAAGCCGAGCCAGTACCAGGGCAACTCCTGGTAGCCGAGGAACACCATGAAGTCCGGCAGCACCGGATGCCCATAGACGCCGCGCGGCCCGATCAGCCGCATCAGATGCATCCCCATCGCATAGCCGCCGAGCGCGAAGAAGGCGCCATGGCCGAGCGAGAGGATGCCCGCATAGCCCCAGGCGAGATCGAGCGAGAGGGCGAGGATCGCGTAGCAGATCCACTTGCCCGTCACGGAAACCAGGAAGTCCGAGACATGCAGCGCATGATCCTGCGGCAGCTGGTTCAGCACCGGCATTGCGGCAAGGACCAGCACCGCGCCGATGAGCACGGCGCGAAGTCCGATCCGCAGGCCGGAGGCGCGTGCGCCGGGAAGGGCGGTGACGCTCATGCCTCCGCCGCCCGTCCCTTCTGCGGGAACAGGCCGCGCGGCCGGCGCTGGATGAAGATCATCACGGCGACCAGCACGAAGACCTTGGCCAGCACCGCGCCGGCCCAGGGCTCCAGAACCTTGTTGATGATGCCGAGGCTGAACGCGCCGATGAGCGTGCCCGCCAGGCTGCCGACCCCGCCGAACACCACGACGAGAAAGCTGTCGATGATGTAGCCGGTGCCGAGATTGGGCGAGACGTTGTCGATCTGGCTCAGCGCCACGCCCGCGATGCCGGCGATGCCTGACCCGAAGGCGAATGTCAGCGCATCCACCCGTCCGGTGCGGATGCCCATGGAGGAGGCGATGGCGCGCCGCTGCGTCACGGCCCGCATCTCCAGCCCGAAGCGCGTGAAGCGGATCGCGGCCACCACCAGCGCCAGCACGACCAGGCTGAAGGCGAGGATCCAGAGGCGGTTCTGCGTCACGGCGATGTCGCCCGGCAGCATCAGCGTGCCCTGCATCCAGGCCGGGCTGATCACCTCGCGGTTCTGCGCGCCGAAGGTCAGGCGCACCGCCTGCTGGATCATCATGCCGACGCCGAAGGTCAGCAGCAGCGTCTCCAGCGGACGGCCGTAGAGATGGCGGATCAGGCCGCGTTCCATCGCCGCGCCGATCAGCGCGGTGACGAGGAAGGCCGCGGGCACGGCGAGCGGCAGCGACCAGGGCGCGAGCCAGGGAATGTCGCGCGTGAGGTCCTGCACCACCACGGTGGTGTAGGCGCCAAGCATGACGAACTCGCCATGCGCCATGTTGATCACGCCCATGACGCCGAAGGTCACGGCAAGGCCAAGCGCGGCCAAGAGCAGCACCGAGCCGAGCGAGAGCCCCTGAAACAGGGTCTCCGCCGCCTGGCGCAGTTGCAGGCGGCGATCGATCGCCGCCACCGCCGCCTCGATCTCCGGCAGCAGCGCGGCATTGGCGGCGCGGGCTTCAAGCAGCACCGCACGCGCCTCGGGCGAGGCGGAGGCGCCGAGTGCCGCGATGCCGGCGCGCTTCGCCTCCAGATCCTCGGACGCGAGGCGGGAGGCGCCGAGGGCGAGTTCCAGCCTCTCCCGGATGCGCGGCACCGCCTCGCGCGTGAGCGCCGCTTCCAGCAGCGGCAGATTCTCCGCGCTTCGCATGCGGAACACGCCCTCCGCCGCGGCAAGCCGCTCGGCGGGATCAGGCGAGACGATCTGCAGACGCCCGAGCGCGCCGCGCAAGGCGACGCGCACGCGATTGTTGATGTTGATGCGCGCGGGCTCCGCCTCGGGCCGTGGCACCGCCGCGCCGGTCGCGGCGTCGAGCAGCTGGTCGCCCTCGCGGATCAGCAGCCCGCCATCGGCACCGCGCAGCAGCCGCCCGTCGGCAAGCGCCCGCAGGACGGGCAGTGCGCGCGGGTCGCCCAGCGCGCCCAGACGCTCCACAGCCGTTGCCTGCGCGCCGAAGCCGCCGCCGAGACCCGGCAGGGCCTCGATCATCGCATCCTGCGCACGCGCCGGCAGCGCCAGCGCGAGCAGCAGAAGAAGAAGGAGAATTCGCTTCATGCGCCGGATGGCGGGCGGGGCAGGGGCCCCGCCCGCACCGCTCAGCCGCGGCGGCGGTTGGCGTTCTCGGGGATGAACTGCGACCAGTTCTCGGCCGGCACCGCGTTCGGCGTCTTCCAGACGATGTTGAACTGGCCGTCCGCCTGGATCTCGCCGATCATCACCGGCTTCGACAGGTGGTGGTTCGGCAGCATCTCCTCGGTGTAGCCGGCGGGCGCCGCGAACTTCTGGCCGATGACGGCCGGGCGCACCGCGTCCACCGCCGTCGTGCGGGCCTGTGTGACGGCCTGCGCCCACATGTTGAAGCCGGTGTAGGTGGCCTCCATCGGGTCGTTCGTCACGCGGCGTGGGTTCTTGATGTAGGCGCGCCAGAGGTTGAGGAACTCGGTGTTCGCCGGCGACTGCACCGACATGAAGTAGTTCCACGCCGCCAGGTGACCGACCAGCGGTCGCGTGTCGATGCCGGCCAGTTCCTCCTCGCCCACGCTGAAGGCGACGCAGGGAATGTCCTCGGCCTTGATGCCCTGGTTGCCGAGCTCGCGATAGAACGGGACGTTGGCGTCGCCGTTGATGGTGGAGACGATCGCGGTCTTCTTGCCCTCGGATGCGAAGCGCTTCACGCGGGCGACGATGCCCTGCCAGTCGCTGTGCCCGAAGGGGGTATATTCCTCCATGATGTCGGCATTGCCGATGCCCTTGGAGTTCAGGAAGCCGCGCAGGATGCGGTTGGTGGTGCGCGGATAGACATAGTCGGTCCCGAGCAGAGCGATGCGTTTCGCGCCGCCGCCGTCATCGGACATCAGGTATTCCACCGCCGGGATCGCCTGCTGGTTCGGCGCGGCGCCGGTGTAGAAGATGTTCTTGCTCTCCTCCTCGCCCTCGTACTGGACGGGGTAGAAGAGCATGCCGTTCAGCTCCTCGAAGACCGGCAGGACGGACTTCCGCGAGACCGAGGTCCAGCAGCCAAAGGTGACGTCCACGCGGTGCACCTGCAGCAACTCGCGCGCCTTCTCGGCAAACAGCGGCCAGTTGGAAGCCGGGTCCACCACCACCGCTTCCAGGCGCCGGCCCAGCAGGCCGCCCTTGCTGTTCTGGTGCTCCACCATCATCAGCACGGTGTCGCGCAGCGCTGTCTCGGAGATCGCCATCGTGCCCGACAGCGAATGCAGCACGCCGACTTTGATCGGTGCAGCCTGCGCCATGGATGGCTTGATTCCTGGCGCAGCCAGGGCGCCGGCGAAGCCGGCAAGAGCCGCGCGGCGCGTCAGCGTGAAGGATCGGGTCATCCGAATCGTGCCTCCTCTCGGGCATGGCCTGGCCGCGGCGTCTCGTAGGGCGCCCGCACCCGCCAAAAGGCTGTGCAGCGAATTGCGTGCCAGATGGGATGGCCCGCTTCAGGCCCCGTTTTCGCTCATCCGCGCAGGTTATGCCTGCGTAACGGGCGCTGGTTGCCTGCGTGGCCGCGCTCCCTGCCGCATTCCCGTGCACATGGTCGGCTCGTCATCTTCGCGGCCCTGATGCTGCGCGGTTCTCAGCCGGCGCGCATCGTGCAAGGCTTCCGCCGATGCCGCGCGACGTTCCGTCCCCGCCAGCCCATCAGCGCGCCCATGGCCGCGCCATGCTGCATGTGGCGGCCACATCCGGCGGCACGCGCATCGCCGATCTCTTCCAGGCGGCGCCGCTGCGCTGGCTGTTCCCGGATGTGGAGGCCGACGAGCCGAAGCCCGGCGCGCTGGTGAACGTCGCCGGCGGCCTGGCGGGCGGCGACAGCCTCGAGATCGCGCTGCACGTGGAAGCCGGGGCCGCCTTCACGGCCACCACGCCGGCCGCGGAGAAGCTGTATCGCAGCCTCGGCCCGTCCACCGTCATCCGCACGCAGGTGCAGGTCGCCGCCGGCGCGACCTGCGAATGGTTGCCGCAGGAGACGATCTTGTTCGACCAGGCGCGCCTCGATCGCCGGCTGACGCTGGATCTGGAGGCGGAATCCCGTCTGCTTGCCGCGGAACTGCTGGTGCTCGGCCGCGCCGCGCATGGCGAGCAGGTCTCGGGCGGGTCGGTGCTGGATGCCTGGCGCGTGCGGCGCGGCGGGCGCCTGATCTGGGCCGATGCGCTGCGCCTCGCCGATCCGTTCCGCGACGCGGCGGACCGCTTCGCGCTTGCCGGCGCGAATGCCGCGGCGACGCTGCTGCTGGCGGCGCCCGATGCCGCCGCGCATCGCGAGCTTGCGCGCGACTGCGCGGACGGCGCCGCAAGCCTCGTCGCGCCCGGCCTGCTGGTCGCACGCTGGCTCGGCGAGGCGGGGGCGGTGCGCAACGCGCTCGGCGCCGCGATCTGCCGCCTGCGCACCGCCGCTCTCGGTCACCCGCCGAGGCTGCCGAGGCTCTGGCGCACATGAGGCCTCCTGCGCCATGCTGGCGCGGAACGATCGAGGGCACGCGATGAACCTGACCCCGCGGGAGAAGGACAAGCTCCTGGTCGCGATGGCCGCGATGGTCGCGCGCCGCCGCCTGGAACGCGGCGTGAAGCTGAATCACCCGGAAGCCGTGGCGCTGATCACCGACTTCGTGGTGGAAGGCGCGCGCGACGGGCGCAGCGTCGCAGAGCTGATGCGGGAGGGTGCGAAGGTGATCACCCGCGCGCAGGTGATGGAGGGCGTGGCCGAGATGATCCACGAGATCCAGGTGGAAGCCACCTTCCCGGACGGCACGAAGCTCGTCACGGTCCACGAGCCGATCCGATGAGCGCGCCGATGATCCCGGGCGAGCTGTTCCCCGCCGACGGCGAGATCGAGCTGAATGCCGGGCGGCCCGTGACGGAGCTAGAGGTCGCCAACACCGGCGACCGCCCGGTGCAGGTCGGCAGCCATTACCACTTCGCCGAGACGAACCCGGCGCTGGCCTTCGATCGTGCGGTGGCGCGCGGCCAGCGCCTCGACATCGCGGCCGGCACGGCGGTGCGTTTCGAGCCGGGGCAGACGCGCACCGTGCGCCTCGTGCCCTTCGCCGGCGCGCGCATCGTGCACGGCTTCCGCGGCGAGACGGAAGGGAAGGTCTGATGCCCGCCCGCATTTCCCGCCGCGCCTATGCCGGCATGTATGGCCCTACCACCGGCGACCGCCTGCGCCTGGCCGACACCGACCTGATCATCGAAGTGGAGCGCGACCTCACCACCTATGGCGAGGAGGTGAAGTTCGGCGGCGGCAAGGTGATCCGCGACGGCATGGGCCAGTCGCAGGTCACGCGCGCCGCCGGCGCCATGGACACGGTGATCACCAATGCGCTGATCGTGGACCACACCGGCATCTACAAGGCCGATGTCGGGCTGAAGGACGGCCGCATCGCCGCCATCGGGAAGGCCGGCAATCCTGACACGCAGCCGGGCGTGACGATCGTCATCGGCCCGGGCACCGAGATCATCGCGGGCGAGGGCCGCATCCTGACGGCGGGCGGCATCGACCCGCATATCCATTTCATCTGCCCGCAGCAGATCGAGGACGCTCTGGCGTCGGGCATCACCACGATGTTCGGCGGCGGCACCGGCCCCGCGCATGGCACGCTCGCCACCACCTGCACGCCGGGCCCCTGGCACATCGCGCGCATGCTGCAGGCCGCGGAAGCCTTCCCGATGAACCTCGGCTTCCTCGGCAAGGGCAATGCGGCGCTACCGGATGCGCTGGAAGAACAGATCCGCGGCGGCGCCTGCGGCCTGAAGCTGCACGAGGACTGGGGCACCACGCCGAAGGCGATCGACACCTGCCTCGACGTCGCGGACCGCTTCGACATCCAGGTGGCGATCCACACGGACACGCTGAACGAGAGCGGCTTCGTGGACAGCACCATCGCGGCGGTCGGCGGGCGCACCATCCAGGCCTTCCACACGGAAGGCGCTGGCGGCGGCCATGCGCCGGACATCCTGCGCGTGGTTGGCGAGCCGAATTTCCTTCCGTCATCCACCAATCCGACGATGCCCTACACCGTGAACACGGTGGACGAGCATCTCGACATGCTGATGGTGTGCCATCACCTCGACCCGCGCATCCCGGAGGACATTGCCTTCGCCGAAAGCCGCATCCGCAAGGAGACCATCGCGGCGGAGGACATCCTGCACGACATCGGCGCGATCAGCATGATGTCCTCCGACAGCCAGGCGATGGGCCGCGTCGGCGAGGTGATCACCCGCACCTGGCAGACCGCGCACAAGATGAAGGTGCAGCGCGGGCGCCTGCCGGAGGAGACGGGCGAGAACGACAATCTCCGCGTGCGGCGCTACATCGCGAAATACACCATCAACCCCGCGCTGGCGCAGGGCATCGCGCTGCATGTCGGCAGCGTGGAGATCGGCAAGCTGGCCGACCTGGTGTTGTGGTCGCCCGCCTTCTTCGGCGCCAAGCCGGACTACGTGATCAAGTGCGGCACCATCGCCATGGTCCCGATGGGCGATCCCAACGCCTCCATTCCCACCCCGCAGCCGGTGCATTATCGCCCGATGTTCGGTGCTTTCGGCCGCGCCGGCCTGCTGAGCTCGGTCACCTTCGTCAGCCAGGCCGCGCATGAGGCCGGCATTGCGCAGGACCTCGGCCTGACGCGGCCCTTGCTGCCGGTCGGCGGCACGCGCGGCGGGCTGGGCAAGAAGGACATGGTCCTGAACAGCGCACTGCCGAAGATCGAGGTGGACCCGGAGACCTATGAGGTGCGCGCGGACGGCCAGTTGCTCGTCTGCGAGCCCGCCAAGGTGCTGCCGCTGGCGCAGCGCTACTTCCTGTTCTGAGGAGCACGATGGAGGAAAGCATTCCCCGTGCCACGG
Organism: Falsiroseomonas bella; assembly: GCF_003173615.1. GTDB lineage: Bacteria > Pseudomonadota > Alphaproteobacteria > Acetobacterales > Acetobacteraceae > Falsiroseomonas > Falsiroseomonas bella. Next base: position 224,223 of record NZ_QGNA01000006.1, read on the forward strand.
CCGTTGCGGCCGCCGGCGCCTGGCCCGAGACGGAGATGCGCGACACCGTCACGGTGGATTTCGACGATCGCTTCCGCCGCCGCAAGCTCTACACGGGCGAAGGCGGCCTCGCCTTCCTGCTCGACCTGCCGGAGGCGCAGGTGCTGCGCGAGGGCGACGGCCTTGCGCTCGCCTCCGGCGGCTATGTCCGCGTGAAGGCCGCGCCGGAGCCGCTGGTGGAGGTGACGGCCAGCGACCCACAGCATCTGCTGCGCCTCGCCTGGCATCTCGGAAACCGGCACCTGCCGGCCGAGATCGCGGGGACGCATATCCTGATCCGCCACGACCACGTGATCCTGCGCATGCTGGAAGGCCTGGGCGCGACGGTGCGCACGGTGGATGCGCCCTTCAATCCCGAGGGCGGCGCCTATGGCGAGCACAACCGCGCGCCCGGCCACCCGCACGGGCATCACCACCACGATCATCATCACGACCACGGGCACGATCACCATCACCATCACGATGGCTGCGACCACGACCACCACCACTGATGCCGCGCTCGCGCGGCTGATGGTGTGGCTGTCGCCGGCCTATCCGGTCGGCGCCTTCTCCTACAGCCACGGGCTTGAGACGGCGGTCGAGGAAGGCGCCGTCACGCGGCGGCACGAGCTGGTCGCCTATGTGGAGGCCGCGCTGTTGCGCGGCGCCGGCGCGGTGGATGCGGGCCTGCTCGCGCTGGCCTGGCGCGCGGCGGAGGCCGGCGCCGACGCGGCGCTGGACGAGATCGTGGAACTCGGCGCGGCCTGGCGCGGTACCGCGGAACTGGCGCTGGAAGCGATGCAGCCCGGCGCCGCCTTCGCCTCCGTCACCCTCGCCGCCTGGCCGGAGCCGCGCTTCGCCGCCTTCGCCGCGCGCCACCCCGGCCGGCTGACGCATGCTGTGGCCTTCGGTGCAGCCGCCGCCTGGCACGGCGTGCCGTTGCGCACCGCCTGCTTCGGCTGGCTCAACGCCTTCGCCGCCAACGTCGTCTCGGCTGGCGTTCGCCTGGTGCCGCTCGGCCAGACCGACGGGCAGATCGCGACCGCGGCGCTGCTGCCCGCCATCGCCGAGGCGACCGAGGCGGCGCTTGCGGTCGAGGACGCGGATGTGCTCGGCAGCGCCGCGCTCGCCATCGACCTCTTCTCCATGCGTCACGAGACGCAATACACGAGGCTGTTCAGATCATGAGTGGATCATCCGATCGTCGGATTCAGACCTCCGCGCACGACGTGCGCTCCGGCCATCCGACGAATGGACCCTTCCGCGTCGGCGTCGGCGGTCCCGTCGGCTCCGGCAAGACCGCGCTGGTGGACCGGCTGTGCAAATTCATGCGCGACGGCAACGAGGTCGCCGCCATCACCAACGACATCTACACCAAGGAAGACGCGGAATTCCTCACGCGCTCCGGCGCGCTCGCGCCCGAACGGATCATGGGCGTCGAGACCGGCGGTTGCCCCCACACGGCGATCCGAGAGGACGCGTCCATCAACCTCGCCGCCGTCGCGGAGATGTCGCAGCGCTTCCCGCAGCTCGAGATCCTGTTCATCGAGAGCGGCGGCGACAACCTCGCGGCCACCTTCAGCCCCGAGCTCGCGGACCTGACGATCTACGTCATCGATGTGAGCGCGGGCGACAAGATCCCGCGCAAGGGCGGGCCGGGCATCACGCGCTCGGACCTGCTGGTCATCAACAAGACGGATCTGGCGCCGCTGGTCGGCGCGGATCTCGGCGTCATGGACCGCGACGCGCGGAAGATGCGCGGGCAGCGGCCCTTCATGTTCACAAACCTCAAGGAGAACCGGGGCGTGGCCGAGATTGCATCCTTCATCCTCAAGGCGGGCGGGCTGACGTCCCGCAAGGCGGCGTGATGCGCGCGGCCGTCTTCCTGGCGGCGCTGCTGCTGCCGCTGCCGGCGCTGGCCCATCCCGGCGTGCATGGCGCGGGCGGCTTCGCTTCCGGCCTGATGCATCCTTTCGGCGGGCTGGATCATGTCGTCGCCATGGTCGCCGTCGGCCTGTGGGCCTCGGTGCTCGGCGGCCGCGCGCCGCTGCTGCTGCCTCTCGGCTTCCTGGTCGGCATGACGGCAGGCGGCGGGCTCGGCATGGCCGGCGTGGCGATCCCGCTGGTGGAGCCCGGCATCCTGGCCTCGATGGTCGTGCTCGGCGGCCTGGTGGCAATCCTGGCGCGCGTGCCGCTCGTCGTTGCGGTCGCCGTCGGCGCAGGCTTCGGCCTGCTGCATGGCCATGCGCATGGGACCGAGATGGTCGGCAGCGCGCTCGGCAACGCCATCGGCTTCCTGCTGGCGACCGCGGCGTTGCATGGCGCTGGCCTGCTGGCAGGTCGCGTTGCGGGCGGGGTCGGTTCGATGCTTGTGCCGCGCCTCGCCGGCGCGGTCGGGGCCGCGGCGGGCATTGCGCTGATGCTCGCCTGAAGCACGCGCGGCTTTCGCGCCAAGGCGTGAAGGCCGCGCATCCTGTTGCCCCAAAATCGCCTTCATGCGTGAGATGTAACCGGCACGCCGCTTGCTCTGCCGTTGTTCGGCTTCACGAACGGGGACGGTAGGACGCATGAAAACCACTCGCCGCAAGGCCCTTCTGGGCGCGCTCGCCGCGCCTTCCCTTGCGCTCCTGCCGCGGGCCTCGCTCGCCCAGGGCGCAGCGCGCGAGGTGCGCGTGGGATTCACGCAGGATGCGCTGACCCTCGATCCCGCGAACCACCGCAACCGCGAGACCGAGACCATCATCCGCAACATGCATGATGGCCTGCTCACCCGCGACGCGCAGATGCGCATCCAGCCGGAGATCGCCGAGGCGATCACCGCCGTGGACCCGAAGACCTACGACGTCCGTATCCGCCAGGGCATCCGCTTCCATTCCGGCGATCCCCTGACCGCGGAGGATATCGCCTTCAACATCCAGCGTCTGGTGAAGCCGAACGCCATGGGCGGCCAGACCAGCCCGCGCAAGAGCCTGCTCGGTCCGGTGGAGGATGCAAGCGTGCGGGATGCACGCACGGTGCGCCTGCACATGGCTGAGCCCTGGGCGCTGCTGCGCGCCATGCTGCCCTTCCAGGAGATGGTCAACCCGCGCCAGGTTCAGCGCGTCGGCCAGGACGGCATGCAGACCCGCCCCGATGGCTGCGGCCCCTACAAACTGGTGGACTGGCGCCGCGGCGAGGCCATCATCATGGAACGCTTCGCGGAATACTATGGCGGCTCGCCGGAGATCCCGGTCGCCGGCCCCGCGCAGGTGGACCGCGTGATCTTCCGTGTCCTGCCCGAGAATTCCTCCCGCGTCGCCGCGCTGCTGGCCGGCGAGGTGGACATCATCAACGACCTGCCGCCCTCGGCCATGCGGCAGGTTGAGGCCAGCCGCAACGCGCAGGTGATGAAGGTGAACGGCACGCGCACCTTCTTCGTCTCGCTCAACCTTGCCAAGAAGCCTTTCGACGATGTGCGCGTTCGCCGTGCGCTGAACCACGCGCTCGACAAGAACGTCATCATCTCCCGCGTGCTGGCGAACACCGCGACTCCGCTGCGCGGCGTGATGAGCCCGGACGCCTTCGGCTTCAACCCGGACCTGCCCGAATACGCCCATAACCTGGACCGCGCGAAGGCGCTGCTGGCCGAGGCCGGCGTCGCGCAGGGCACGGAGATGGTGATCGACACCACCGGCGCCACGCGGGAGATCGCGGAGGCGATCGCGGCCCTGCTCTCCCGCACCGGCCTGCGCGTGCGCGCGCAGGTCTGGGAAGGCGCGGTGCTCAGCCCGATGTGGCAGAACGCGGAGCGTCGCAAGGATCGCGACATGTATCTCACGTCCTGGGGCAACGGCGCGCTCGATCCCTCGGACATCATGGTGCCGACGCTGAAGACTGGCGGCCGCGGCAACTCCGCCGGCTTCTCCAACGCCGAGGTGGACCGCCTGCTCGACGCCGCGGAGACCGAGGTGGACCAGGAGAAGCGGCGCGAGGGCTATCTGCGCGCGCAGCAGATCGTCAGCGAGCAGGCGCCCTGGATCTTCCTGTGGCTGCCGCAGGACATCTACGGCGTCTCCCGCCGCATCGCCGGCTGGCAGCCCCAGGCCGACAGCCGCATCAACCTGCATCGGGTGCGGATCGCCGGGTGAGCTTTTCCCGAGTCCTCGAAAGGCTCGTCCAGCTTCCGATCGTCCTGCTCGGCGTCAGCGTCATCGTCTTCGGAATGATGGCGCTGACGCCGGGCGATCCCGTGGAGATCATGCTCGCCGACCAGCGGGCGACCGAGGAGCAGGCGGCATCGCTGCGCCGCGACCTCGGCCTCGATCGCCCGATCGCCGAGCGCTTCGTGGTCTTCCTGGGCAATGCTGCGACGGGCGATTTCGGCATCTCCTTCTTCCACCGCCGCCCCGTCTTCGAGGTGATTGCGGAACGCCTGCCCGCGACGATCGAGCTCACCCTGGTCGCACTGCTAGTGGCGGTGCTCGTCGCGGTGCCGCTCGGCGTCGCAGCCGCCGTGAAGCGGGACTCGTGGCTCGACCGGGCGCTGTCGGCCATCTCGCTGTTCGGCGTCTCCCTGCCGGGATTCTGGTTCGGGATCCTGCTGATCCTGCTGTTTGCCGTGCATCTCGGCTGGTTCCCCGTCGGCGGGCGCATCCCCTTCGGTGCCGAAGTGCCGCGCCTCACGGGTTTCCTGCTGATCGACACGCTGGCAGCCGGCCGCCCCGACGCCTTCCTCCGCGCCCTGTCGCATCTCGCGCTGCCCGCCATCACCCTCGGCCTGCCGACGGCCGCGCTTCTCGCGCGCGTGATCCGCAGCGCCATGGCGGAGGTGCTGGCGACCGATTACGTCCTCTTCGCCGAGGCGAAGGGCCTGTCGCGCCGGCGCGTGCTGTTCCTGCATGCGCTGAAGAACGCGCTGATCCCCGCGGTGACGGTGCTGGCGATCGAGACCGGATCCCTGCTCGGCGGCAACATGATCGTGGAGACGGTGTTCGGCTGGCCCGGCCTCGGCCGGCTGGTGGTGGAGAGCATCTTCGCCCGAAATTACCCTCTCGTGCAGGCCGCTGTGCTGCTCTACGCCGTCACCTATGTGTTGCTGAATTTCTGCGCCGACCTGCTCTACGCCGCGCTCAACCCGAAGGTGCGGCTGTGAGCGCGTCCGTCGCGGAGCCGCCGCCGCTTTCCCCCACCGCGCTCGCCCTGCGCCGCCTGGCGGGCAATCGCACCGCGGTGGCGGCGAGCCTCGTCGTGCTGCTCTTCGTCCTGCTCGCCGTCTTCGCCCCCTGGATCGCACCGCATGATCCGGCGGATGCCGATCTGTTCCGCCGCCTCTGCGCCCCGGCCTGGGCGGCGGAAAACACCGAGCCCGGCTACTGGCTCGGCTGCGATGCGCTCGGCCGCGACATCCTCTCGCGGCTGATCCATGGCGCGCGCGTCTCGCTCTCCGTCGCCGCGCTCGTCGTCTGCATCGCCGCGGTGATCGGCACGCTGGCCGGCCTCGCCGCGGGCTATCTGCGGGGCTGGACGGACACCATCGTCTCGCGCCTGGTGGATACGCTGCTCGGCTTCCCCTACCTCGTCTTCGCAATCGGACTGATGGCGATGATGGGGCCGGGCCTGCACAACATCGTGCTCGCCCTGGTGCTGAAGGAATGGGTCTTCACCTGCCGGGTGGTGCGCGGCGAGACGCTGGCCGCGCGCGAGCAGGACTATGTCGAGGCCGCGCGTGCCCTCGGCTGCACGCCGCGCCACATCATGCTGCGGGAGATCCTGCCGAACGTCCTCTCGCCCGTTCTGGTCGTCGCGACCTTCCGCATGGCCTATGTGATCATCATGGAGGCCTCGCTTTCCTTCCTCGGCCTCGGCGTGCAGCCGCCGATGCCGAGCTGGGGCTCGATGGTGGCGGATGGGCGCGATTTCCTGGTGGATGCCTGGTGGGTCTCGACGCTGCCGGGGATCTGCATCCTCGCGCTGGTTCTTTCCATCAACCTTGCCAGCCAGGGCATGCGCGACGCCTTCGATCCGCGCCTGCACCAGTCGTCGTGAGCGCCCCGCTTCTTTCTGTGCGCGGCCTGCGCACGGTGTTTCCCACGCGGCGTGGCCCGCTCGCGGCCGCCGACGGCGTGGATTTCGACATCGCGGAGGGCGAGGCGCTCGGCGTCGTCGGTGAGAGCGGCTCCGGCAAGTCCGTCACCTTCCTCTCCGTCCTCGGCCTCGTGCGCCCGCCTGGCAAGGTGGAACGTGGGGAAATCCTGTTCGGGGGCCGCGACCTGCGCCATCTCTCGCCGAATGAGCTGCGCGCTTTGCGCGGCCGCATGGTCGCGCTGGCCATGCAGGATGCGCTTTCCGCGCTGAATCCCGCGCTCACCATCGGCACCCAGATCGTCGAGACACTGCGCGCCCACGCCATCCCGGGCGATCCGCGCGCCGAGGCCGTGCGCCTGCTGACCCGCGTCGGCATCCCGGATGCGGCGCGGCGGCTCGGCGACTATCCGCACCAGTTCTCTGGCGGCATGCGCCAGCGCGCGATGATCGCCATCTCCCTCGCCGCCCGACCGCGTCTGCTCGTGGCCGACGAGCCGACCACGGCGCTGGATGTCACCATCCGCGCGCAGGTGCTCGACCTGCTGGACGAGCTGCGCGCCGAGCAGGGACTCGCGGTGGCCATGATCACGCATGACCTCGCCGTCGTCGCGGAACGCTGCCCGCGGGTGATGGTGATGTATGCCGGCCAGGTGGTGGAGACCGGCCCGACCGCCGAGGTCATCGCCCAGCCGCGCCATCCTTATACGCGCGGCCTGATGGACAGCCTGCCGCGGCTCGAGGATCCCGACCGGCCGTTGCACGCGATCCCCGGCCAGGTCCCGGATCTCGCCACGGTGGATGCCGGCTGCCGCTACCGCAATCGCTGTGCGCTGGCCGTCGCGGCGTGCGCCGAGCCTGTCGCGCTGGCGCCGGCGGGGGATGCGCGCCTCTCGCGCTGCATCCGCGCGGCGGAGGTCTCGCCGTGACCCCGATGCTGGAAGCCGTCGGCGTCACCAAGCACTACATACTCGGCCAGGGCCTTGGTGAGCGCCTGCTGCGCCACCCGCCGCGCGTGGTGCGCGCGGTGGAGGGCGTGGACCTGCTGGTCGGGCGTGGCGAGACGGTGGGGCTGATCGGGGAGAGCGGCTGCGGCAAGTCCACACTCGGCCGCCTGCTGCTGCGCCTGCACGAGCCCACCGCCGGCGCGATCCGCTTCGATGGGCAGGAGATTGCGCATCTGGATGATGCCGCGATGCGTCCGTTGCGGCGGCGGATGCAGATCATCTTCCAGGATCCCTACGCCTCGCTGAACCCGCGCCGCACCGTGCGCGAGATCGTCGGCCTCCCGCTGATCCTGCATGAAGGCCTGCGCGGCGCGGATCTCGAGCAGCGCGTCGCCGCGATGCTGGACCGCGTCGGCCTCGCGCGTCAGCACCTGGAACGCTACCCGCACCAATTCTCCGGCGGCCAGCGCCAGCGGATCGGCATCGCCCGCGCGCTGATCCTGCGCCCGGATTTCGTCGTCTGCGACGAGCCCGTGTCGGCGCTCGATGTCTCCGTGCAGGCGCAGGTTCTCTCCCTGCTCCGCGAACTGCGCGACGAGATGGGCCTCGCGCTGCTCTTCATCTCGCATGACCTGGCGGTGGTGGCGCATCTCGCGGCGCGCATCGCCGTGATGTATCTCGGCCGCGTGGTGGAGGAGGGGCCGCGCGACGCGCTGATCCGCCGCCCCGCGCATCCCTACACCCGCGCGCTGCTCGCCGCCGTGCCGCGACTGGACGCCCCGGAGACGCGCCGCCCGGCACCGGTGGGCGACCTGCCCTCCCCCCTGGCACCGCCGCCGGGCTGCCCCTTCCATCCGCGCTGCCCCGAGGCCGGGCCGCGCTGCCGAACCGAAGCCCCCCGTCGCGTCGCGCTGGCCGATGCGGGGCATGTCGTCGCCTGCCATGCGCGCGACGGAGGCGTCGGATGAGCAAGCTGGTCCTGCTGCGCGGCGATGCGCGCGCCCGCGGTCTCGGCCAGGCGCAGGCCTGCCCGGAGATGTCGGAGGCCGTGCGCACCTCGATCCGCACGCGCCTGGCCGGCACGCCGCGCGACGCGGCCTTCCTCGCTGCGCAGCGTGGCGCGACGATGGCGCTCGCTCCCGAAGCCTGGGAGGAATGCGCCGGCATCGCGGCAGGCTTCGGCTTGGAGGCGTCGGAGGTCTTCGACTTCCTCCATCTCGGCTGCCTCGCCGATCTCGCGCGGCTGCGCGAGGACCCGGATGGCTGCACCGCTTTCGCGCGCGACGGCGTGGTGGCGAAGAACCGCGACTTCCGGCCGGAACATGTGGCGCTGCAGCGCATCTTCCTGCTGCAGGACCCGGCCTGGCGCGGGCGCCGCATCCTCTGCGTCGGCTCTCTCGGCGCGCCCGGCGCCTGGTCCTCCGGCATGAACAGCGACGGATTCGCACTGGCCGATACCCAGATCGCCACCGCCGATCACGGGCCGGGGATGCTGCGCTACTTCCTGATGAACCGCCTGCTCGCCACCTGCGCCACGGTTGCCGAGGCGGTGGCGGCGATCCGCGCCATGCCGCATGCGGGCGGCGGCAGCCTGGTGATGGCCGATGCCTCCGGCGCCGGCGCCGCGGTGGAGTTGCGGCACGGCCGCGTGGATATCGAGCAGGGGGCGTGCGTCTCGCGCACCAACCACTACACCGCCGCGCCGGAGCGCCTGGCCGCGGTCGCGCATTCCGCCGGCCGGCTGGAGACGCTGCGCGCCGCGCTGGCGGAAGGCCCGCCCGATCCGCGCGCCCTGCTGGCGCTGCACGCGCCGACCGCGATCTGCCGCCACGCCCCCGATCCCTCGCCGACCCTGGCCGGGGCCGTCTGGGACACGCTGCATGGCATCGCGCGCATCGCGCTCGGCCCGCCCTGCAGCACGCCCTGGCGGGTCTTCGAACCCGCCGCCGGCGGATGGCGCGAAACGCACGCCTTGGCGTAGACTCCGCGCCGGTAACGGCCGGGGGCGCCATGGCTCAGGGCGAGCTGCTGGGGGAGCACGAGAGCATCCGCGCGGTGCGCGCGCTGGCGGCGCGCATCGCCGCCAGCCCCGTTCACCAGGTGCTGATCTATGGCGAGACGGGCACCGGCAAGGGCCTGGTGGCCCGGATGATCCATCGCCTGTCGAAGCGCTCCGGCCGCGCCTTCGTGGATGTGAACTGCGCCGCCATTCCCGCCAACCTCATGGAGAGCGAGCTGTTCGGCCATGAGCGCGGCGCCTTCACCGGCGCCGCCAACGCCAAGCCCGGTCTGATCGAGGCCGCCGATGGCGGCACGCTGTTCCTGGACGAGATCCGGGAGATGGACCCGCAGCTCCAGGCCAAGCTGCTGACCCTGCTGGACACGCAGCGGTTCCGCCGCGTGGGCGCGGTGAAGTCCATCGCCGTGGATGTGCGCTTCGTCGCCGCCACCAACAAGATCCTGCTGTCCGAGGTCAGCGCCGGCCGCTTCCGCGACGACCTGTACTGGCGGCTGCAGGTGGTGCCCGTGAACATCCCGCCGCTGCGCGCCCGCGGCGACGACGTGCTGCTGCTGGCCGAGGCCTTCGTGGCCCATCACGGCGCCCGCTGCGGGCGGGTGATCCGCGGGCTGGAGCCGGCCGTCGCCGAGGCCTTCCGCCGCTATTCCTGGCCCGGCAACGTCCGGGAGCTGGAGAACCTGATCGAGCGCATCGCCATCCTGGAGACCGAGGACCGCGTGCTGATGCGCCACCTGCCCGATCGGCTGGTGCGAGAAGTGGAGGGCCGCGCCCAGCCGCCGATCGCCGGGATGGGCGGGCAGGGGGCCGAGCATCTGCCGCTGCATCTCGGCTTCCATGCCGGCACCGAGGCCTTCCAGCGCAGCCTGATCGAGGCCGCGCTGAAGGAAGCCGGCGGCCGCCATGGCCGCGCCGCCCAGCGCCTCCGCCTCTCCCGCCACGCGCTGCGGCACCAGATGCTGAAGCTCGGCATGGCCGTGCCCACTGCTTGACGGCAACGGGACACACTTGGCACGCTGCGTGCAAAGCCGCGCCCATTCCACGGACGCACGGCATGACCGACATCACCATCCTCTGCCCCACGGGCCATCTCGGCTTCACGCCGCTGGAGCCGGAGTCCTTCCGCGCCGGCTGCGCGCTGAAGCCGGACTTCATCATCGCCGACAGCGGAAGCTGCGACATCGGGCCGTATCCGCTCGGCGCCGACGGCCAGGCGAGCCCCGCCGCCTGGCAGCGCCACGACCTCGAGATCATGCTGACCGAGGCGCGCCGGCTCGGCGTGCCGATGATCGTGGGGTCGGCCAGCGACACCGGCACCGATCGCGGCGTGCGGCAATTCGCCGAGATCATCCGCGACGTCGCGGCGGAGAAGGGGATGGCGCCCTTCCGCATGGCCACGATCTTCTCCGAGCTCACGCGCGAGCAGGTGCTCGGCCGCATGCAGGACGGCGCAACGATCCAGGGCCTTGATGGCCGCCCCGACGCCGACGCGGCGCTGATCGGCCGCACCGACCGCATCGTGGCGGTCATGGGCGCGGAGCCGATCGCCGCCGCGCTCGCCGCCGGCGCCGATGTGGTGATCGCCGGCCGCGCCTCGGACTGCGCGCTGTTCGCGGCGCCGCTGCTGAACGCCGGCATGTCGCCGGCGACCGCGTATTACGCCGGCAAGCTGATGGAATGCGCCTCCTTCTGCTGCGAGCCTTTCATGGGCAAGGAGAGCATCTTCGGCCGCATCACGGAGGGCGACATCCGCGTCACCGCGATGCATCCCGGCCAGCGCTGCACGCCCGCCTCGCTCGCCAGCCACGCGATGTATGAGCGCCGCGACCCGTTCCGCGAATACGTCGCCTCCGGCTACGTGGACATGACCAACGTCCACTATGAGCAATGGGACGAGAAGACCGCGCGCGCCACCGGCGCCACCTTCGTCCCCAGCGCGAAGCCGATGGTGAAGCTGGAAGGCGCAGGGAAGGTGGGCGAGCGGCGGCTGGCCATCGTCGGCATCCGCGATCCCTACACCATCGAGAACATCGACAAGGCGATGGACTGGGCGCGCGCGCGTCTTGCGGAGCGCTTCGGCGCGCCGGAGAGCGCGGGCTGGACCGTGCACTACCACGTCTATGGCCGCGACGGCGTGATGGGCAGCCTGGAGCCGAGCCCGCCGCTCCGCCCGCATGAACTCGGCATCGTGGTAGAGACCGTTTGCCAGGATGCGAAGCGCGCCGAGGAGATCTGCGCGCTGGCCTCGCGCAACCTGTTCTATGCCCGCCTGAAGGAGGTGAAAGGCACGGCCGGCGCCGCGGCGCTGATGTCCGACGAGATCCTGGTCGGCAAGCCCGGCTACGAATGGACGCTGAACCACGTGATGCCGGTGCGCGACGCGACGGAGCTGTTCCGCACCGAGTTCAGCACGGTCGGCGGCGCGGCGCGGAAGGCGGCCTGACCATGCGCAACATGCCCACGCTGCGCGACCTCGCCAGCACCATCCGCAGCAAGAATGCCGGGGTCGACCACATCACCTTCGACCTGATCTTCCGCGAGCGCGCGAATTTCGAGCGCGTGCGGGATTCCGGGGTGCTCTCGGCGGAAAAGGTGGCCGCGCTCTATCGCATCCCGCGCGAACGCGTGACGGATTTCGTGGTGTTCGAGCCGGCGAACGCGATCAAGTTCACCATCCGCCGCGAGCGCCCCTCCGGCAGTCCCGGCGAGCACGACGTGTTCGGCGCGCAGCAATACGCGCCGCTCTTCGACGTGGAAGTGCCCTGACCAGAACTCCCTCCCCCGCTTGCGGGGGAGGGAGCAGATGGTCAGCTGTCGAAATCCGGGTCCGTCCGGCGCAACTGCCGCAGCAGGCCCGGCCATTCCAGCAGACCGTATTTCCGTGAGTTCGGCGGATCGTACATCGCGCAGGACTTCTGCACGACCTCCTCGCTCGGCACCTCCAGCTCGGTGTTGCAGGCCATCGCCTGCAGCTGCGCCTGGCAGGCGCGCTCCATGCCCCACATGGCGATGAAGGCCTCCGCCACGCTGTCGCCGATGGTCAGCAGGCCGTGGTTGCGCAGGATGCAGTAGTTCCGGCTGCCGATGCTGCGCGCCAGGCTCTCGCGCTCCGCCGGGTCGCGCTCGGGGCCGCGGAAGTCGTGATAGGCGATGCGGCCGTAGAAGCGGGTCGCCGTCTGCGTCAGCGGCAGCAGCCCGCATTTCAGCGCGCTTACCGCCATGCCGGCGATGGTGTGCGTGTGCATCACCGCCTGCGCGTCCGGCCGCGCGCGGTAGATGCCGCTGTGGATGGTGAAGCCCGCCGGATGCAGGCCATAGGGCGTCTCGGGGCGATACAGGATCTCGCCCTCCATGTTCACCTTCAGCAGCGAGCTTGCCGTGATCTCGCTGAACAGCATGCCGTTCGGGTTGATCAGGAACTCGCCCGGCGCACCCGGCACACGGCAGGTGATGTGGGTGTAGATCATGTCCGACATGCCGTAGCGGTCGCAGAGCCGGTAGCAGGCGGCGAGGTCCACCCGCGCCTGCCACTCCGCCGCGCTGACCGAGCCCTGGATCGGGGCGATCTGCAGGGGCTGGACGATGCTCATGCCTCGATGCTCCTCCTCGTTCACTCGGTCCGGATGCCGAGCTGCGCGACCAGCGCGCGCCATTTCGCGATCTCCGCCGGCAACCGCGCGGCAAGCGGGGCGGGGCCGTCCAGACGCAGCGTGCCCGCAGCCTCCGCCATGCGCGCCTTGAGCTGCTCGTCCTCGCGCAGGTGCGCCAATTCCGCCACCAGCCGGTCGCGCAGTGCCGGGGGGAAGCCCTTCGGCGCATACATCGAGAAGAAGTTCGGCGCCTCGTAGCCCGGCACCTTCTCCGCGATCGCGGGCACGTCCGGCACCACCGCCACGCGCTCCGCGGTCGTCACGCCGAGCAGCCGCGCGCGGCCCTGGCGCACATGCTGCAGCACCTCGATCGAACTGCCGAAGATCAGGTCGATCTCGCCGGCATAGATCGCGTTCACCGCCTGCGAGATGCCGCGATAGGGCACATGGGTCAGCTTGATCCCCGCCATCGAGGCGAAGAGCTCCGTCGTCAGATGGTTCGCCGAGCCGACGCCGCCCGAGCCGTAGTTCAGCTTCTCCGGATTGGCCTTCGCGAAGGCCAGCAGGTCGTCCAGCGAGCGATAGGGCGAATCCATCCGCACCATCAGCCCGGCCGGCAGGTCCACCACCGTCGTCAGCGGCTCCAGGTCGCGCACCGGATCGAAGCCGAGCGAGGGTTGCAGCACGGGCAGGATCGCGACCGAGGCCGAGATGAAGAGGAGCGTCGCGCCATCCGGGGGCGACTTCACCACATGCTGCGCGCCGAGCCCGCCGCCCGCGCCCGGCCGGTTCTCCACCACGAAGGCGGCGCCGAGCCGCTGGCTCAGCCGGTCCGCGATGATGCGCGCCGGAATGTCCTGCGGGCCGCCGGCCGCGAAGGGGATGACGATCCGCGCCTGGCGCACCGGCCAGGCCTCCTGCGCCTGCGCGCGCCCGGCGATGCCGGCGAGCGCCAGGCCGGTCCCGGCCAGCAGCAGGTTGCGTCGTTCCATGGTTTCCTCCTCGTGCTTGGTTGGCGCGGAGACTGCCACGGAGCCGCGCTCTGCGGTAGGCAGCGGGACACCGCCGGGGCAGGCTCCGGCGCGAGTTCACGGAGCGAAACGCCGCATGGCCGAGATGCACCTGGTCCCCGCCGAGACCTGCCGCGCCCAGATCGTGTCCATCCTGTCCGCCTGGGGCATGCCGGCGGAGGCCGTGCGCGTGACGGCCGAGGTGATGGTGGAGACCGACCTCTCCGGCGTGGACAGCCACGGCATCTCGATGCTGATGGATTACGACGAGAGTCGCCGGAAGGGGCGCCTGAACCTGCAGGCGCGCCCGCGCGTGGTGCGTGAGAACCCGGTGACGGCGCTGGTGGATGCCGATGCCGGGCTCGGCCACCCGGCTTCCGTCATGGCGATGGAGCTTGCCATCGCGAAGGCCGCGGCGGCCGGCGTCGGCGTGGTCGCGGTGCGCAACTCGCACCATTTCGGCGCGGCCGGCCACTACGCCGCGATGGCGTCGGCGGCCGGCCTTGTCGGGCTCGTCACCAGCGCCACCCGCACCATCGGCGTGGTGCCCACTCGCGCCGCAGTGCCGGTGCTGGGCACCAATCCCATCGCCTTCGCTGCCCCGGCGCAGCGCAACCGGCCCTTCCGGCTGGACATGGCGACCAGCACCGTCGCGGCGAACAAGGTCAAGGTGTACGACCTGCAGGGCAAGGACCTGCCCGCCGGCTGGGTGCTGGATGGGGAGGGCCGGCCGATCACCGATGCTGGGCTGGCCTGGGACACCGTGATGAAGCAGCCGAAGGGCGGCCTCACGCCCGTGGGCGGCACGCCGGAGATGGCGAGCCACAAGGGCTACGGCCTCGGCATGATGGCGCATATCCTGGGCGGCGTGCTTTCCGGCGCATCCTTCTCGCCGATCCGCGTGCGCACGCAGCGTCCGCAGGATCCGGACAACATCGGCCATTTCTTCATGGCGCTCGACCCCAAGGCCTTCCGCGAGGAGGGCGCGTTCGAGCGCGACCTGGACGACGCCATCGACGTGCTGCATGCCGCGCCGCCGGCCGATCCCACGAAGCCCGTGCTCGTCGCCGGCGACCCTGAGGCCGCCTCCCGCGCGGAGCGCCTGCGCGACGGCATCCCGATCCCTGCGACGCTGGCCGCGCGGCTGCGGGAGGTCTGCACGCGCGCCGGCGTGCCCTGCCTGCTGCCGTAGGGCGCGCTCAGCCCCGGCTGCGCAGCATCGCGATCCCGACGGCCAGCGAGGGCAGCGCGCTGGCCGCGAAGCCGGCGCCGTAGCTGCCTGTCAGGCCCAGCAGCACCGCGAAGACCAGCGGCGCCACCATGCCGCCGACCTGGCCGAAGGAGAGCACGCCTCCCGTCGCCGCCCCGCGCTGGCCCGCCGGCGCCAGCCGCGCCGCCTCGGCCAGCAGCACGCCGTGCCAGGACAGCGCCGTGATGCTCATCCCGAGCGTCGCCACCGCCAGCAGCGGCGCCGAATCCAGCGCGCCGGACAGGCCGAGCAGCAACCCGCTCGCCCCCATGCCGATCGCGAGCAGCCCCAGCAGGCGCCCCGGCGCCACATGCGCGCCGGCGAGCCATCCCCAAAGGATGCGGCCCGGCACCGCGACCAGCGTCGCGGCGGAGAAGAAGGCGCCCGCCGCCGCCAGCTCCTGTCCCTGTGCGACGAGATAGGTGACGAAGAAGGCGATGAAGGCGCTCTGCAGCCCGCTGAAGGTGCCGCAGGCCAGCGCCAGGTTGCGCAGGTCGCGCTCCCGCGTCACCGCGCCGAGGGTGCGGTGCAGGTCGGACAGGCGGAAGGCCTGGCTTGGAACCCGGTCGTCGTCGAAGCTGCGCCGCAGCGGCTGCATCGCGATGGCGAAGGCGAGGCACCCGGCCGCGCCGCACAGCATCGCCACGCGCCAGCCCCACCACCCCGTCAGTAGCGGCCCGATCAGGCCCGAGAGCAGCAGCCCCGCCGGCACGGCGGTCTGCTTGATTGAGAAGACCAGCGGCGCCTGCTTCGCGGTGGCGTAGCGGCCGAGCAGATGCGAGCTCGACGGCGTGGACAGCGCCGATCCTGCGCCGCACAGCACCGCGGAGAACGCGAAGAAGGCCAAGGCGGGCAATGTGGCGACGGCGAGCGCCAGCGCCAGCAGCACCAGCGAGACCTGGCTCATCCGCAGCGCGCCGTGGCGGATGATGAAGCTGCCGCAGCCGAGCTGCACGACCAGCGCCGCGAAGGCGACCGTGCCGACATAGACGCCGAGCAGGGCCGGATCGAGCTGCAGGTCCTCGAGGATCGCCGGCGCGATCACCGGCGGCAGGTTGCGTCCGAGCGTCGCGAAGCTCTGCTGCACGAACATCGCGCCGAGCGCCACCAGCAGCAGCCTGCGTCCCGTCTCCATCGGACTGCGCTGCCCCGCCATGGCCTCAGTTCGTGGTGCGGATGGACTGGTCCGCCTGCATGCGTCGCTCCAGCCAGCGCACCGCGGCCGAGATCAGCAGGATCAGCACCAGGTATTCCAGGATCAGGATCGTGTAGATCTCGAGCGGCCGGAACACCGTCACCACCAGCTCATTCGCCTTTCGCGTCAGCTCCTGGTAGCCGATCACGCTGGCAAGGCTGCTCATCTTGACCACGTAGATGAACTGGTTGGCGATGGGCGGCAGCACGCGGCGGATCGCCTGGGGCAGGATGACGAAGCGCATGCGCTGCCAGGGCGAGAGGCCGAGCGCCATCGCCGCCTCCCGCTGGCCCCGCTCGACGGATTGGATGCCGGCCCGAAAAATCTCCGCCTCGAAGGCGGAATCGCAGATGGCGATGGCCAGCATCGCCGCGACGAAGACATCCAGCCGGATGTCGAGCACCACCGGCAGGCCGTAGAAGACCCACAGGATCATGACCAGGATGGGGATGGCGCGGAACAGCTCGACATAGCCGCGATTGAACCAGCGCAGCGGCGCCATGCGCGACATGCCCATCATCGCGACCGCGAGGCCCAGCACCAGCGACAGCACCATCGTCGCCAGCGAGAGCGAGACCGTCGCCCAGAAGCCGGAGACCAGGAAACCGAGATTGGCCTGCCCGCGCGCATCGCGCGGATCCACCACATGCCAGGCCCAGTTGCCACCGCACGCGGCCAGCAGCGGCGCCAGCGCCATCATCAGCAGCAGCGCGCGCGCCACCCTTCCGCGAGCCGATCCCATCTTCCCCCGCCGATCCGACCGCCGACGGTTGCGCCGGCGCCCCCGAGTGTCGCACCCTGCTTCCCCGGCGCAAGCCGGAACGGGGGAGATATGCAAGGCGACCTGTCGGAACGCTATGCCGGCCATCGGCGGCGCGCGGTTCCCGCGCCCGATCCGGAGCTGACGCAGGTGGGCCCCGGCACGCCCTGCGGCGAGTATCTGCGCCGCGCCTGGCAGCCTGTCTGCCTTTCCGCGCAACTCGCGGACCTGCCGTTGGCGCTGCGCATCCTCGGCGAGGATCTCGTCGCCTTTCGCGACGGGGAGGGTGCGGTCGGCCTGCTGCACCGCCATTGCAGCCATCGCGGCGCCAGCCTGGAGTTCGGCCGCATCATGCCGCGCGGGATTTCCTGCTGCTATCACGGCTGGCACTACGACCGCGACGGCACGATCCTGGCCACGCCGGCCGAGCCGGAGAGCAGCCAGATCCGCCATCGCCTTCGCCATGGCGCCTATCCCGTCGTGGAGCGGCACGGGCTGGTCTTCGCCTTCCTCGGCGATCCCGCCGCGGTGCCGCCGCCGCCGGTGCTGGACGTGGAGCAGGAACCGGGCGTCACCCTCGCGCCCTTCCTGCTGGAGATCCCCTGCAACTGGCTGCAGGTCTACGAGAACAGCCAGGACCCGGTGCACGTGGTCTGGCTGCATGCGCGCAATGCCGGCGCGCATTTCGACGAATCCAACAGCGCCGAGCAGGAGCTCGACTTCATGCCGACGCCACTCGGCATGATGAATGTCCAGTCGCGCCGCTGGGGCGGCATGGTCTGGACGCGCACCGTGGAATGCATCCTGCCCAACCTGAACCAGACCGGTGCGATCTGGGAGGATGCGGCGGAGGCGAAACCGTTCCAGCGCGTCGGCCTGACGCGCTGGGTGGTGCCGGTGGACGACACCCACAGCCTGCAGATCGGCTGGCGCCATCTCGGCGCGCATCTCGATCCGCATGGCAAGGACCGGCCGGACCGGATCGGCCTCGGCCTGATCGACTTCGAGGGCCAGGACGATTCGGCGAGCTATGCGGATCGCCAGCGCCGGCCCGGCGACTACGACGCGCAGGTCAGCCAGCGCACCGTCGCCGTGCATGCGCTCGAGAACCTGGCCGGCAGCGACCGCGGCGTCGCGATGCTGCGGCGCCTGTTGCGCCGCGCGCTGCGCAGCCCGGACATGCCCGCGCAATGCGTCGCCCCGCAGCCCATTGCCACCTTTTGCCAGGACACCATCACGCCGCTGCCGCCCGCGCCGGACGACCGCGCCCTGCTGCGTGCGCATGGCGCCGCGGTGGCACGGGCCGTGCTTGACAGCGCCGACCTGCCGCGCGAGGCGCGTCGCATCGCCATTTCCGCCGCCGCAAGCGGCACCTCTCTGCCCAACGAGGAGACTTCCGCATGAATCGTCGTCATCTGCCGGCGGCGGCTGCGGCCGCCGCGGCGCTTGCCCTGCCCATCCAGGCGCAGGCGCAGGCCGCCGCATCCGGCAAGCTCGCCGCGCTGCAAGCCGCCGGCCGCATCCGCTTCGGCACCACCGGCGACTTCAACCCGATGAGCTTCCGCGATCCCGCCAGCCGGCAGTATCGCGGCCACCAGATCGAGTGCGCCGAGCAGCTGGCGCGCGACATGAACCTGCGGCCTGAATTCGTCGCGACGGACTGGCGCACCTTGATCAACGGCCTGCAGGCCGACCAGTACGACGTTGTCTTCACCGGCACCTCCATGTCGGTGCCGCGCGCCATGGCGGCGAGCTTCACCATCCCCTGGGGCCGCAATGCTTTCGTGCCGCTGGTGCGCCGGCGCGATGCCAACAAGTTCGCCAACTGGGATGCGCTGAACCAGCGCAGCGTGACCATCGGCACCAATCTCGGCACCACGATGGAGACCTGGGTGCAGTCCGCCCTGCCCAACGCCACGCTGCGCCGCGTGGAAAGCCCGGCGCGCGACTGGCAGGAGTTGATCGGCGGGCGCGTGGACGCGACCATGTCCTCGCTGATCGAGGCGGCCTTTCTCACGAAGGAGTATCCGGACCTCGTCGCGATCTTCGCGAACACGCCGCGCAACCCGATCCCCATGGCATTCCTGGCGCCGCTGAACGACACGGTTTTCACGAACTTCCTGAACGCCTGGATCACCATCCGTCTCGCCAGCGGCTTCTTCGACGAGGTGAACCGGAAGTGGGGAGTCGTGCAGGCGTCGTGACGCGGCGGCACCACGAGACCGGGCGGCCCTGGGAGAAATCCTGCGGCTACAGCCGTGCCGTCCGGGTCGGGCCCTATGCGGAAACCGCGCTGTGCAGCCCCTGCGGGCCGGACGGCGCGGTGCTGCACCCTGGCGACGTCTATCGCCAGACGCTGGCCTGCCTCGACCTGGTGAAGGAGGCGCTGGAAGGCGTGGGCATGACGCTCGCCGATGTGGTGAAGACGCGCATCTACGTCGCCGACCCGACGCACTGGGAGGAATCCGGCCGCGCCCATGGCGAGGTCTTCTCCGAAATCCGCCCGGCCCTCGGCTGGGTCTACATGACCGGCTTCTTCGCGCCGGGCATCACCGTGGAGGTGGAGGCGACCGCCTTCCGTCAGGAATGAGGCTCGGGCGCCGCCTCGAAGGCCGCGAAGAGCTCGGCCACATCCTCCGCGGCGGCCTGCAGAAGCGCCGCGCCCTGCTCCGCCGTGGCGAGCGCGGGATCGGCGCCGACCACGCCTTCGGGGTAGCGCGCACGATGCCGCGCCGCATCCTCGTGCCGGTCCCCGCCGAGATCCACCAGCGGATCCGGCGGCAAGGCGCGATAGGCCGGCCACGCAGCGGGCGCGGCGCCCGTCACATGCAACGCGATCGCGATCTCGGAGGGCGTGCCATGAAACCCCTCGCGATCGCCGTAGAAGTCGCGGCGCAGCGCGCCGAGGCGCGGTCCCTCCCACCAGGCGCGCAGCTTCACGCTCAGCGGCCGCGGAAAGACGAGGCGGCCGAGCGAGACCTCGGAAAGAACTTCCTGCACCGCGGCCAGCGCCGGCGCGACATTGCCGCCGTGCCCGGTCAACAGCAGCACGCGGGAGAAGCCGGTGCGGCCGAGGCTCGCGAGCACGTCGCAGAGCAGTGCGCTCAGCGTCGAGGGCCTCAGGCTCACGGTGCCGGCGAAGCCCAGGTTGAACTGCGCCGGCCCATAGGCCAGCGCCGGCAGCGCGACGCCGCCCGCGATCTCCGCGGCACGCAGCGCCACCGCCTCGGCGCAGATCGTGTCCGTGCCGAGCATCCCCGCCGCGCCATGCTGTTCCAGGCTGCCGAGCGGCAGGATCACGCCGCGCCGCCCGCGCGCGAGCCGTTCCTCCACAGCGGGCCAGGTCATCCGGTCGAGACGCATCGATGCTCCCCCTGACGCGGCAGGTCGCCGCCCTCATCCCCCGCGCCGCCGCCGCGCGCCCTCTGCGCGTCGCGATCGTGGGCGCCGGCATCCTCGGCCTCTGCACCGCCTGGGCGCTCGCGCGCCGCGGTCATGCAGTGACCGTGCTGGAAGCCGGGCCGTTGCCCAACCCACAGGCGTCGTCCACCGACGAGGGGCGCATCATCCGCCATGCCTATGGCACGATGGAAGGCTACGCGGCCATGATGCCGGCGGGTTTCGCCGCCTGGCGCGCCCTCTTCGCCGAGACCGGCGCCGACCGCCTGGTGCCCTGCCGTGCGGTCTATGCGCTGCGCGCCGAGAGCCCGTGGGAGGCGGCGGTCGCCCGCACGCAGGAAGCTGCCGGGCTCGGCTTCCACCGGCTCGACGCCGCGGCGCTGGATGCGATCCCTGTGCTGAGCCGCGACGGCCTGCTCCGCGCCATCGAGGTGGATGGCTCCGGCATGCTGCTCGCGCGCCCGATCCTCGACGACCTTTTGGCGTTGCTGCCGCGCCTCGGCGTCTCGCTGCGCGGCAACGCGCGGGTTGCCGAAGTTGCGGCAGGCGGCGTGCGGCTGGCGGAGGGCGAGGGCGTCGCCGCCGATGCCGTGATCGTCGCCGCCGGTGCCTGGGCGCCGCGGCTGCTGCCAGAGATCGCCGCGGCCGCCGGCTTGCGCGTCTCGCTGCAGACGCTCGCCTATCTCGCTCCACCCGAGGACCTGGCCGATGCCTGGGCCACCGCGCCGATGCTGCTCTGCCGGCTGCCGGGGCATGCCACCGGCGGCGTCTATGTGCTGCCGCCGCGCGCCGGCACGCGGCTCAAGATCGGCGACTACGACACCACCGCGCCCGGAGCCCCTGATGCGCCGCCGGAGGAGTCGCGCCGCGCCGCGCTGCTCGATGCCGGGCGAATCGCCATCGCGGGGTTCGATCGCCATCGCGTGACCAACCTGCGCCATTGCCTCTACACCATGGCGCCGGAGGACCGCTTCGTGCTGCGCCCGGCGGGGCAGGGGGCATGGCTCGCCTCCGCCTGTTCCGGCCACGGCTTCAAGCTGGCGCCACTGCTCGCGCTCGGCCTCGCCGCGGCGCTGGAGGAGGCGCTGGCGCCCGAGGAACTCGCACACTGGGCCGCAGGGCGCGAAGGGGAGGCTTCCCTCCCGCGCGCCGACGCGGGATCGTAGCGCCACCAGCGCGGAGAACGAACCATGTCCTACGCAACCGCACGCGCCATCGCCGTGGACGAGATCCCGGTCATCGACATCGCGCCCCTCGTCGCTCGTGATCCCGCCGGCGCCGCCGCGACCGGCGCGGCCATGCGCGAGGCCAGCGAGCGCATCGGCTTCTTCTACATCGCCGGCCATGGCGTGCCCGCTGCGCTGACCCAGAACCTGTTCTCCACCGCCGCCCGCTTCTTCGCCCTGCCGGAGGAGGAGAAGGCCACGGTGAAGGTGAACAAGCGCCATCGCGGCTGGATCGGCCATGGCGGAGCGAAGATGTATGGCACCGCCAAGGCCGACCTGAAGGAGAGCTTCGTCTGGGGCCTCGAGCTGCCCGAGGACGACCCGGATGTCGCCGCCGGCACGCCGCTGATGGGCCCGAACCAATGGCCCGCCGCGCTGCCCGAGCTGCGCCCGGCGCTCTATGGCTGGTACGAGGCGGTGGTCGCCGCCGGCCACGCCGTGCTGCGCGGCCTGGCGCTCAGCCTCGGCCGCGACATGGATTTCTTCGCGAAACCCTTCGAGCGCCCGCTCGCCCGCGGCTCCGCCATCTGGTACCCGCCGCAGCCGCCCGATCTCGGCCGCGAGCAGTTCGGCGTCGCGCCGCACACCGATTACGGCGGGCTGACGCTGCTGGCGCAGGACATGACCGGCGGCCTGCAGGTGAAGGGCACCGACCGCGAATGGGTCATGGCGCATCCGATCCCCGACACCTTCGTGGTGAACATCGGCGACCTGATGCATCGCTGGACGAATGGCCGCTTCCACAGCAACCCGCATCGCGTGGTGAACACCTCCGGCAAGGCGCGGCAGAGCGCGGCGGTGTTCTTCGACCCGGGCTTCCACGCCGTGGTGGACCCGCGCGACCTGCTGGAAGATCCCGCGCAGGCGAAATACCCGCCGATCGCCTGTGGCGAATGGGTCGTCGGCAAGTTCGACAAGGCCTTTCAGTACCGCGCGCCGGCCACGCCGTCATGAGCCGCTCCTTCCCCGGCGACCCACGGCCCTCGCGGCTGCTGTCGCCGGAGATGCAGCATGTGCCGCCGGTGGAGATGCAGGATTTCCGCCGTGCGGAGTGGACGCTGCTGCGCGACCAGCGCCGCCCCTTCGACGCCGAACTCCAGGCGCGGCATGTGCTGCGCGCGCTGGAGGCCTCGGCCGCCGATCCGAGCTTCGGCTACCAGGTGAACAACTACCGCCATTGCGTGCAGGCCGCGACGGCGGCACTGCAGGACGGGCGCGACGAGGAATACGTCGTCGTCGCGCTGCTGCACGACATCGGCTTCACGATGTGTCCCACCAACCACGGCCCCTTCGCCGCCGCGCTGCTCGCGCCCTATGTGTCCGACGCCAGCCGCTGGCTGCTGGAGCATCACGCGCTCTTCCTCGACTTCCACTGCCACGACCACCCCGAGGATCACTGCGACCCGGCGGCACGGGAACGCTGGCGCGGCCATCCGCATTTCGCCGCCACGGCCGATTTCGTCGCGCGCTTCGACCAGGGCACGGTGATCCCCGGCCTGCCGGAAGCGCCGCTGTCGGTCTTCGCGCCCATGGTCGCGCGCCTCTTCGCCCGCCCGCCGCGACGGTTCACGCTGCGTGACGACTGAGCGGCGTTCGCGGGAGCCCCCGAGGGAGCCGCGCGGCCAGCAGTGGCGCCGCCTGCTCGACCTGCTGCAATTCGCGCTCTTCCTCGGCCTGCTCGCCTGGCTACTGTTCGAGGGCGGGACGCGGATGGGCTACAATTGGCAATGGTACCGCGTGCCGCGCTACCTGTTCCAGGTCTTCGAGGGCGAGATCTTCCTCGGGCCGCTGCTGAAGGGCCTGCTGGTGACGCTGCAGATCAGCGCCATCGCCCTGGTGCTGACGGTGGTGATCGGGCTCGGCGCGGCGCTGCTGCGCCTGTCGGGTTCGGCCGCCGGGCGCTGGCTGGTGATCGGCTATGTCGAGACGATCCGCAACACGCCGCTGCTGGTCCAGCTCTACATCGTCTACTTCATCCTGGCGCCGATCCTGGGCCTCGATCGCTTCTGGGCCGGCGTTCTCTGCCTCGCGCTCTTCGAAGGCGCCTTCGCCGCGGAGATCTTCCGGGGCGGCATCATGGCGGTGCGCAAGGGCCAGTGGGAGGCCGCCTGGGCGCTCGGCCTCTCGCGCCGCGACGCCTATCGCTTCGTCGTGCTGCCGCAGGCGCTGCGCGTGATCCTGCCGCCGCTGGCCGGCCTCGGCGTGTCGCTGATCAAGCATTCGGCGATCGTCAGCGTCATCGCGGTGTTCGACCTGACCAACGAGGGCCGCAACGTCATCAGCGACACCTTCATGACCTTCGAGATCTGGATAACCGTGGCCGTGCTCTATCTCTGTGTCACGGTGCTGCTCTCATTGGGCGTCGGGCTGCTGGAAAGGCGGCTCAAGGGCGCCATGGCCTGACCACTGGAAGAAGAAGGAACCCCGACCATGACCGATGAATCCGGCTTCCGTCGCCGCCTGATCGCCCCCGCCGCCGGCGGGCTGGCCGCGCTCGGCGCCTTCGCCTTCGGCCGCCCCGCGGCGGCGCAGGGCGCGGATGCGCGCGCCGCCCTCGCCGCCACCTCCATGATCGAGGAGGTGAAGCGTCGCGGCACGCTGCGCGTCGGCATGTCCACCTTCGTGCCATGGGCCTTCCGCAACCGCGCGGGCGAGCTGGTGGGCTACGAGATCGACGTGGCGAATCGCCTGGCGCAGGACATGGGCGTGCGCGCGGAATTCGTGCCCACCGCCTGGGACGGCATCATCCCCGCGCTGCTCGCCGGCCGGTTCGACGCGATCATCGGCGGCATGACGATCACGCCGCAGCGCAATCTGAGCGCCAACTTCACCAACGCCTATTCCGCGACCGGCGTGGACATGGCGGCGAGCAAGCGCCTCGCGGCCAACATGACCACACTGGAGGCCTACAACCGCCCTAACGTGACGATCGCGGGCCGCCGTGGCACCTCCGCCCTCGCCGCCGCGCAGCGCCTGCTGCCCCGCGCGACCTTCCGCCAGTTCGACGACGACGCGCAGTCCATCCTGGAAGTGGTGAACGGCCGCGCGCATGCGATGGTGGGCAGCATCCCGCGCCCGCTCTTCGCCGTGCTGGACAACCCCGATGCGCTGTTCAGCCCGTTCCCCGAGCCGATGGCGCGGCAGGCCGACGCGATGGCGGTGCGCAAGTCCGACCCGGACGCGCTGAACTTCCTCAACAACTGGATCCTGCTGCGCCAGCTCGATGGCTGGCTGGAGGAACGGCAGAAATACTGGTTCAGCGCCCGCGAATGGCGCGACCAGCTGCCCGGCTGAACGGCGCCGATGGACCTGCCGGGCGGGCCCTATGCCCGCCGGCCCCGTCGCCCGGCGCTCGATGCGCTGGTCATCCTCGCCGTGCTCGGCGCGCTGGGCCTGCTCGCCTGGCGGGCCGGCACGGCGCTCGACTACCGCTGGAACTTCGCGCCGGTCTGGGGCTTCGTGCTGCGCCACGACGCGGAGCGCGGCTGGGTGGCGAACCTGCTGCTGCAGGGGCTGCTCACCACGCTGCGCGTCAGCTTCTGGGCGGCGATCGTCGCGGCCGTGGTCGGCGTGGCGATGGGCGTCGCGCGTACCTCCCGCGCGCTGCTGCCGAGGCTGATCGCCGGCTTCTATGTCGAGACGATCCGCAACATCCCGCCGCTGGTCTTCGTCTTCGTCTTCTACTTCTTCGCCACCAGCCAGATCCTGCCCGCGCTCGGCGTGGAGGACTGGATCCGCAGGCAGGACCCCGCGACGCTCGCCTGGATCGAGCTCTTCTTCGGCCCGCCGCAATTCGCCGCCGGCGTCATCGCCGCCATCCTCTGCCTCGGCCTGTTCGAGGGGGCCTATGTCACGGAGATCGTGCGCGCCGGTATCCAGTCCCTGCCGCGCGGCCAGTGGGAAGCGGCGGAGGCGCTCGGCATGTCGCGCTTGCGCGCGTTGCGCCATGTGATCCTGCCGCAGGCGGTGGCGCGCACCGTGCCGCCGCTGGCCGGGCAGGCGGTTTCGCTGGTGAAGGATTCCTCGATCATCTCGCTGGTCTCGATCCAGGACCTCGCCTTCCTGGGCAACGAGGTCGCGGCAACGACGAGCCGTGTCTTCGAGACCTGGCTTCTCGTCGCCGCCTTCTACTTCATCGTCTGTGCCGCGCTGTCCTTCGTCGCGGCCCGTCTCGAACGCCGCTTCGCCACGCGCGGCTGAACCGCAGGAGAACACGCGTCATGCCGGCCACGGCCGAGAATCCCGCCTGGATCCGCCTCGTCCCCTACGACGAAAGCGAGGGCTATCTCCGCACCCTCTACGACCGCGTGAAGGGGCCGGGCGGGCTGATCGACAACGTCATGAAGGCGCACAGCCTGCGGCCGCACACGATGGAAGGCCACAGCGCGCTGTACAAGTCGGTGCTGCACCACACCGGCAACAGCATGCCCGTGTGGTTCCTGGAATGCCTCGCGGTCTACACTTCACTGGCCAACAAGTGCGACTATAGCGTGGCGCACCATTTCGCCGGCCTCTCCCGCCTGCTGCAGGACGATGCCCGCGCGCAGGCGATCTACAAGGCCTTCGCCGCGGCGAAGCCGGAGGCGGTCTTCTCGGGCAAGGAGCTCGCGCTGCTGCGCTACGTGCGCAAGCTCACCCTCGAACCGCAGCGCATGGAGGAGGCCGACATCCTCGCGGTGCGGGAGGCCGGCGCGACGGATGGCGAGATCCTGGAGGCCAACCAGGTCTGCGCCTATTTCAACTACTCCAACCGGCTGCTGAACGGCCTCGGCGTGACGACGCAGGGCGACATCCTCGGCACCTCGCCGCCGAACACCGACAGCCTGGACGACTGGGAACACCGCTGATCCCGGCGCGATGCAATCGGGGCGCGAAGGTTTCGCCTTCGCGCCCGCGTTTCAGTACCCCCGCTCCGGCTCCGCCAGCAGCGGGAAGGCGGAGTGCACATGCGGCAGAACGGTCGGCGCCGCGGCGACGACCTGGTTGCGCTCCACCTCCGCGAAGCAGGTCGCGCCGAGCAGGCCGAGGCAGGTCTGCACCTCGTCCTCCAGCAGCTGCAGCACGCGCAGCACGCCCTGCTCGCCGGCCGCCGCCAGCCCGTAGCAATAGAGCCGCCCGATCCCGACCAACTCCGCGCCGAGCGCCACGGCCTTCACCAGGTCCGTGCCGCGGCTGATGCCGCCATCCATCCAGACCCGCGCCTTGCCACCGACGGCCTGCACGACCTCCGGCAGCACCGCGAGCGAGCCGCGGCCGTGGTCCAGCTGGCGTCCGCCATGGTTCGAGACATGGACCACCTGCACACCGTGCTTCACGGCGATCTCGGCGTCCTCCGCCATGCCGATGCCCTTCAGGATCAGCGTGACGTCCGGGTGCTTCTCCCGGAAGCGTGCGATGTCCGACCACGCCAGCGCGGCCTGGTAGTTCATCCCTTCCGATCGCGCGCGCCAGTGCTTGACGAAGCGCTTCGCGATGTCGCGCTCGCGCCGGCTGTAATGGGCGCTGTCCACGGTGATGCAGAAGGCGTCGTAGCCCACATCCATCGCGCGCTTCACATGGTCGTCCACGAAGTCCGGCCCGCCGCGCACATAGAGCTGGAAGATTTTTGGGCCCTCCGCAGCGGCCTTCGCGCTTTCCTCAAGCCCCGGCTGCGTCACGGAGGAAACCATGATCGGCACGCCGAAGGCCGCCGCCGCGCGGCCCGCCGTCGCCGCGCCGCCCGGTTCGAAGCTGTCGAGCGAGCCGACCGGGCATAGCATCACCGGCAGCCGGATTTTCCGCCGCCCCAGGAAGGTCGCGCTGCTGTCCACCTTGCTGACGTCGCGCAGCACGCGCGGCCGGAAGGCGACGGAATCCAGCGCGGCGCGGTTGCGCTGCATCGTCGTCTCGGTCTCGGTAGCGCCGACCAGGTAGTCCCAGATATTCGCGTTCAGCTTGAGCTTCGCCGCCTTCACCAGTTCGTGCAGCGTCTGGAAGCGTTCCTGGCCTTCGCTCGACATGGCGTTCCCCATCAGTCCGTGGCGGGCATTTTGCCCCGGCGGGGCCGGGCTTCCTAGCCTGGGCGGGATTCGCGCAGCCGCTCGAGGATCGCGCGTGCCCGCGGCAGCAGCACAAGCCCCTCCGGTGTCGCAGGCAGGCGGCGGCGCCAGTTCGGCCGCTCCCTATCCGTGCCCGGCAGGTTCACCGCCACCGCCTCCCCCGCCAGATCCTCAAGCTGCGTGAGCATCAGCGCCGACGGCGCGCGCGCGACGAGCGCATGGATGGCGGCCGCGAGCCCGTCATGCAGCGGCGTGTCCGGCCCGTCGCCTTCCGGCAGCAGGCCCTCCGCCGCCAGCAGCGCGCAGAGTGCCGCGCGGTCCCGCGCGCGTTCGGCCAGTGCGGCATCAAGATCGGCCAAGTGGCCGAGCGCCGCGCGCTCCCGCAGGTCCTCCCCGGTCCAGAATCCCGCGAGCGTCGGCAGGTCATGCGTGCTGACGCAGGCCGTGGCGCGCGCGGGCCAGTCCTGCACCGGCGCGAAGCCGTCGCCGCGCCGCTCGAACCACAGCACGCGGTAGGAGAGGATGTCGGCCTCCCGCAACTGCGCGCCTAGCCCTTCCGGCACCGTGCCGAGATCCTCGCCCACCACCAGGCAATGTGCGCGTTGCGATTCCAGCGCGACCTGGCCGAGCAGCTCCGCCAGCGGAAAGCGCAGATACGCGCCCTCGGTGGCCGCGGCGCCGTCCGGCACCACGAACAGGCGCTGCAGGCCGAGCACATGGTCGATGCGCAGCGCCGCGGCGTGGCGCATGTTGGCGCGCAGCAGTGCGGCGAAGGCGGCATGGCCCTGCGCGGCGGAGGCTCGCGGATCGGGCGGCGGCAGGCCCCAGACCTGCCCGGCGGCGGAGAAGGGATCGGGCGGCGCGCCGATCGAGAAGTTCGGCAGGACGCGCTGGTCGCCCGACCAGGGCTCCGCCCCGTCCGGCGCCGCGCCGACCGCGAGGTCGCGATACAGCCCCGCGCCGGCACGGCCCGCTTCCGCAAGCTGCATGTCGGCCAGCATCTGCTGGAAGGCGGCGAAGGCGACTGCCTCCTCGTGCCGCGCAACGAACGCCGCCACGCCCGCATCATGGCCGTGGCGCAGCCCGGCCGGCCAGCGTCGCGCATCAGTGTGACCCTGCTGCTCGGCGATGGCGGTGAAGGCGCAGAAATGGGCGAGCGCCGCGCCGCCCTCCGCGCGGAAACTTCCGAGCGCATCGCGCACGCCATCGGGCATCGCACGGTAGGCGGCCTCCAGGACGGCGCGCTTCGCCTGCCAGACTTCCGCGTGGCGCACCGCATCGCCTTCGCGCAGCGCCGCGAAGACCGACGCGTGCTGCGCGAGCACCGCGCGCACCGCGGGCAGATCGTGCAGCAGCGGCAGCGTACCGACGTCGATCAGGATCGGATCGAGGAAGCGGCGGTCGGCGGGGTGATAGGGGCTGGCGCGTGCGCGATCCGTCGGGAACAGCGCATGCGGCGGGCTGAGGCCGAGCAGCGCCGCACCCTCGCGCCCGGCGAGCTCCGCCATCTCCGCCACCGCCCGGAAGTCGCCGATGCCCTGATCCTGCGCGCGCCGCAGCGCGTAGATCTGCGCCGCAAGGCCGAAGCGCCGCCCGCCCTCGCGTAGCCAGGACGGCAGGAAGGCGCCGCGCGGCACCACGGCGAGGTGGCAGGGCTCCTCCGGCGCGGCGTCGTCGCGCACCACATGTCGGCCGGGTGGCAGGCCGGGCAGGTCGAGCAGGCGGCGCGCACCGGCGCTGCCATCGGCCCGCACCAACCGCTCCGTGCGGCCGGCATCCGGCGGCACGGGCAGGTGCCGCACCTCGCCATCCTCCAGTTCCAGCCGCAGCCGAACGGGCCGGTCGGAGAGCGCCAGCGGGAGGCAGGGCGCCGCCACCGGCGCGGTGTGCGCCCGCGGCAAGGCACGCGGCGCCGAAAGCCGCGCCAGGCTGTCGCGGATCGTCGCCGCATTGCCCGCGGGCAGGTCCATCGCGCCAAGCAGCGCGCGCAGCGTCTCCTGCGGCACCGCATGCGCGCGCCCCGAAATCTCGTGCCAGCTCGTCGCGATCCCTGCCGCATCGGCGAGCCGCGCAAGCAGCGCCTCGTCCCCCGCCGGAGGCGTGATGCGCTCCTCGGCGAGCAGCAGCACCGCGCGGCCAGGCAAGTAGTCGGGCGTCTCGCGCCGCCCGGGCGCGCTGCTGTCCGCGATGAGCCGCCACCGGCGACGCGCGCGCGGCGAGGGCAGGGCGAGCGGCAGCGCCGCCTCGCCGGCGTTCAGCGCCAGGACACATCGGTCGCCGCCCGCCTCCAGCAGCAGAACCAGCGCGCGCCGCTCTGCGTCATGCCACTCCGCCTCGGTCATCGGCGCGCCATCCGGCCGCAGCCAGGTTGCGTCTCCATTGCCGCTGAGTGGCGCGTCACCATGCAGCGCGGGATGCGCCCGCCTTGCTGCGATCATCCGTGCGGTGAACTCGACGAGCTCGTGGTCCATCGCCGCCCAGTCGAGCCAGCTCGTCGGATTGTCCTGCGCATAGGCGTTGTTGTTGCCGCCCTGGCTGCGCCCCGCCTCGTCGCCCATCGCCAGCATCGGCTTGCCGCGCGCCACGAGCAGCGTGGCGAGTAGCGCGCGGATGTCGGCGTGTCGGCGCGCCCGGACTGCGGGATCGTCGCTCGGACCTTCCACGCCGTTGTTCCAGGCGTGGTTGGCATCCGTGCCGTCTCGGTTGGCCTCGCCATTGGGGTGGTTGCGCTTGGCGGTGAAGCTGACGAGATCGGCCAACGTGAAGCCGTCATGCGCCGCCACGAAGTTCACGCTGTCCGATAGCGGGCGGCTGCGAAACGCGTCGGCCGACCCCGCCAGCCGCGTCGCCAGCGCGCCGACCATTCCCGCATCGCCGCGCCAGAAGCGCCGCACATCGTCGCGGAAGCGGTCGTTCCACTCTCCCCAGCCGGCCGGGAAGGCGCCGAGGCGGTAGCCTTCCGGCCCGATATCCCAGGGCTCCGCGATGATCAGCCTCTCGCGCAGCAGCGGGTCCTG
This sequence comes from Falsiroseomonas bella, assembly GCF_003173615.1. GTDB lineage: Bacteria > Pseudomonadota > Alphaproteobacteria > Acetobacterales > Acetobacteraceae > Falsiroseomonas > Falsiroseomonas bella. Next base: position 254,749 of record NZ_QGNA01000006.1, read on the forward strand.
GCGCATCGCCTGGATCAGCGGCGCATCCGCATCGAACCCTGCCTCCCGCCGCGCCAGCGTGGTGGCGAGGTCGAGCCGTATCCCGTCGAAGCCCGCCGCCGCCCAGTGCCGCAGCGCATCCATCGCCAGCCGCAGCGGCCAGGGGCGGTCCAGCGCCAGTGCATTGCCGCAACCCGCATCGTCCACGTAGCGCCCGTCTTGCAGGCGGTAGAAGGCGGCGTTCCCGAGACCCTTCAGCGACAGCGTCGGCCCCAGCGCATCGCCTTCGCCGCTGTGGTTCAACACCACGTCAAGGATCACCGCTATGTCCGCTTCCTGCAGCGCGCGCACCGCCGCGTGCACCTCCGCCATGCCGCCCGGCGCAAGCCGCGGATCGGGGCAGAGGAAGGCCACCGGATTGTAGCCCCAGTAATTGCTGAGCCCGAGCGGCGGCAGGTGCCGCTCATCCACCCAGGCCGCACCTGGCATGATCTCCACAGCGGTCACGCCGAGCCGCCGCAGATGCGAGATGGCGGCGGGATGCGCCAGGCCCGCGAAGGTGCCGCGGATCGCCCCCGGCACCTCGGGATGCAGCGCGGTGAAGCCTTTCGCGTGCAGTTCGTAGATCACCTGCGGCCCGCGCGGGCGCACGCGCGGCGGGGCAGGGGGCGTCGGCGCCGTCAGGATCGCCTTCGGCAGGAACGGCGCGCTGTCCGCGGCGTCGGGCGCGACGCCGGTGTCGAACAGTGCTGCGTGCAGCGCGAAGGGCCGGTCCAGCGCGCGGGCCCAGGGATCCACCAGCAGCTTTTGGGGGTTGAATCGATGGCCTCGGGAGAGGTCCCAGCGCCCCTCGACGCGCAGCCCGTAGCGCGCGCCTTCTTCGATTCCTGCTATCTCGCCGTGATGCACATCGCCCGTACGGCCCGGCAGCCTTATCCGCCCCACCTCGCGATCCTGCGTGTCGAAGACGCAGATGAAGATCGCCGTCGCATCCGGTGCAGGAAAGGCGAAGTTGGCACCGTGCGCGGTGACGGTCGCGCCGAGCGGCTCAGGCGAGCCGGCCGCGGCCTCAGCCTGCATCCGCCACCATCTCGTGGAACAGCGCCGCATAGCGCGAAGCGGAGCGCGCCCAGGAGACATCCGCGCGCAGCGCATTCGCCTGCAGCCGCCGCCACATCGCCTGGTCGCGCCAGAGCCGCGCGACGCGCAGTATCGTGGCGGCCAACATCTCCTGCGTCGCCGGCGAGAAGTGGAAGCCCGTGCCGATGCCCTCGGCGAGTGCCATCTCGTTCGCGTCCACCACGCTGTCCACCAGCCCGCCGACATGCGCCACCAGCGGCAGCGCGCCGTAGCGCAGCGCCGCAAGCTGCGCCAGGCCGCAGGGTTCGAAGCGGCTCGGCACCAGGATGACATCGGCGCCGGCATAGACCAGCCGCGCCAGCGCCTCGTCGAAGCCGACATGGGCGCCGATGCGTCCGGGATGCGCCGCCGCCGCGCCGCGGCAGCCTTCCTCCAGCCCCCATTCGCCGGTGCCGAGCAGCGCAAGCTGCGCGCCTTCGCCGAGCATCGTCGGCACGGCGCCCAGCAGCATGTCCACGCCCTTCTGCCAGGCGAGCCGCCCGACGAAGCCGAAGAGCAGCGTGTCGCGCGATTCCGCCAGTCCCATGCGCCGCTGCAGCGCCGCCTTGTTCGCCGCACGCGAAGCGGGATCCGTCGCATCGAAGCGTGCCACAAGGCGCGGATCGCGCGCCGGATCGAAATCCACCGTATCGAGCCCGTTCAGGATGCCCGAGACATGCCCGCCCCGCCCGCGGAGCAACCCATCCAGCCCCATGCCGAGCGTCGGCGTGCCAATCTCCGCCGCATAGGTCGGCGAGACGGTGGTGATGCGATCGGCATACCACAGGCCTGCCTTCAGGAAGCCGACCGTGCCGTAGTACTCGAGGCCCTGCACCGAAAGCGCCTCGGCCGGCAGCCCGAGCCGGTGGAACAGAGACAGCGGGAATTTCCCTTGGAAAGCCAGGTTGTGCACGGTGAACATCGCCGGCTTCCGCGGCCCCGGCGCGAAGCGCAGATAGGCCGGCACCAGCCCCGCCTGCCAGTCATGCGCATGCACCGCGTCGAAGCTGAGCCCGCCCACTGCGCCCGTCGCGGCCAGCGCCGCCGCGACGCCGAGCGCCGCGAAGCGGATGCCGTTGTCCTCCCACTCGCCGCCATGTGGCGCCAGGTAAGGACTGCCCGGCCGGTCATAGAGATGCGGCGCATCGAGCACCAGCAGGTCGAGCCCGGCGGCGCTGCCGCGCAGCAGCCGCGCCGGCCCGCCGAACAGGTCGTCGAAGCGGCGCAGCGCGCTCGTCGCGCCCAGCGCCTTCATCACCGCGGGATAGCCCGGCAGCAGCGTCGTGACCGCGACGCCCTGCGCGGCCAGCACGCCCGGCAGCGCGCCGACCACATCGGCGAGGCCACCGGTCTTCAGCAGCGGCGCGCATTCCGACGCGACCGCGAGAACCCGCAGCGCCATCGCCTAGCCGAGCTTGTCGAGCATCGCCTGGGTGATCAGGCAGATCCCTTTCTCGGTGCGACGGAAGCGACGCGCATCCTCGACCGGATCCTCGCCGACCACCAGCTCGTCCGGGATTCGCACGCCGCGGTCCACGACGACGTTCTTCAGCCGCGCGCCGCGCCCGACATCCACATAGGGCAGCAGCACCGCGCCCTCCACGGCCGCGAAGGAATGCATGTGTACGCCGGTGAACAGCAGTGACCGCCGCGCGCTGGCGCCGGAGAGGATGCAGGCACCCGACACCAGTGACGAAATGGCCTCGCCCCGCCGCCCATCCTCGTCATGCACGAACTTCGCCGGCGGCGTTACCTCGGCATAAGTCCAGATCGGCCAGTCGCGGTCGAACAGGTCGAGCTGCGGCACGATGTCCGTCAGGTCGATATTGGCTTCCCAATATGCATCGACCGTGCCGGCGTCGCGCCAATAGGGCGCCGCCTCGGCCGAGGAGCGCACGCAGGAGGCTTCGAAGCGATGCGCCACCGCCTTCCCGTTCGCCACCAGGAAGGGGATGATGTCGCGCCCGAAGTCGCGCTGGCTGCCCGGCGTCGCGGCGTCGCGCCGCAACTGGTCGAACAGCAGCTTCGTCTCGAACACGTAGATGCCCATGGAGGCCAGCGCCATGTGCTCCTGCCCCGGGATGCCGGGCGGGTCCTTCGGCTTCTCGACGAAGGCGATGATGCGGTCCTCGGCGTCCACATGCATCACGCCGAAGCCCGTCGCTTCCATGCGAGGCACGCTGACGCAGCCCACCGTGACATCGGCGCCGCTTTCCACGTGCTGCGCCAGCATCCGCTCGTAGTCCATCTTGTACACGTGGTCGCCCGCGAGGATGACCATGTAGCGCGGCGCGTGGTCCTCGATGATGTCGATGTTCTGGAACACCGCATCGGCGGTGCCCTCGTACCAGGCCGTCTCGCTGGTGCGCTGGCTGGCGGGCAGGATGTCGAAGCTCTCGTTGCGCTCGGGGCGCAGGAAGTTCCACCCCCGCGTCAGGTGGCGGATCAGGCTGTGCGCCTTGTACTGCGTCGCCACCGCCACGCGCCGAATGCCGGAATTCACCGCATTCGACAGCGCGAAGTCGATGATGCGCGACTTGCCGCCGAAGAAGACGGCCGGCTTGGCGCGCCGGTCGGTCAGCTCCATCAGCCGCGATCCGCGCCCGCCCGCCAGCACGAAGGCCATGGCGCCGCGCGCCAGCGGCGCCGAAGCGGTGTCAGCCCTGCCTGCCATCGTCTGCCTCCCGTTCCTTGTCCGCATCATCGGGCACCAGCCAGATGCTGGCCAGCGGCGGCAGCACGACCTCCGCCGAGGCGGGGGAGCCGTTGTGCGGCACCTCCTCCGCCTGCACGGCGCCCAGATTCCCCATGCCGGAGCCGCCATAGGCGACCGCATCGGTGTTCAGCACCTCCCGCCAGCGTCCGGCGCGCGGCAGGCCGACGCGCACGGCGTCGCGCGGCATCGGCGTGAAGTTGCACAGCACCGCCACCGGCGGGTCCGCGGCCGCGCCGAAGCGCAGCCAGCTGAAGCTGGCATGCTCCGCATCGTCGGCTTCGATCCAGCGAAAGCCGCCCATCTCGCCGTCCCGCCGATGCAGTGCCGGTTGCGCGCGGTAGAGCGCGTTCAGGTCGCGCACCAGCCGCTGCACGCCCTGATGGGGCGCCCACTGCAGCAGGCCCCAGTCGAGTTCCCGCGCTTCCGACCATTCGCGCCACTGCGCGATCTCGTTGCCCATGAACAGCAGCTTCTTGCCCGGATGTCCCCACATGAACGCGTAATAGGCGCGCAGCGTGGCGAATCGTTCCCAATCGTCCACGCTGCGTCCCTGCGGCAGTCGGCCGAGCAGCGATCCCTTGCCATGCACCACCTCGTCATGGCTCAGCGGCAGCACGAAATCCTCGCTGAAGGCATAGGTGAGCCCGAAGGTCACCAGGTTGTGGTGCCAGCGCCGGTGGATGGGATCGAGCGCCACGTAGCGCAGCGTGTCGTTCATCCATCCCATGTTCCACTTGAACCGGAAGCCGAGCCCGCCTTCGGTCGCCGCGCGCGTCACGCCGGGCCAGGAGGTCGCTTCCTCCGCGATCATGGCGGCGCCCGGATGCTCCTCCGCGACCTGCGCGTTCACCTGGCGCAGGAAGGCGATGGCCTCCTTGTTGTCGGTGCTGCCATCCGCGTTCGGCGCCCAGTCGCCGGGCGCCCGCCCGTGGTCCAGCCACACCATGGAGCTGACCGCATCCACCCGCAGCCCGTCGGCATGGAAGCGCTCCAGCCAGTGCAGCGCCGAGGAAGCGAGGAAGGCCGCAACCTCCCGCCGCCCATAGTCGAACACGGCTGTGCCCCATTCCTTGTGCGATCCGCGCCGCGGATCGGCATGTTCGTAGAGCGGCTGCCCGTCGAAGCGGATCAGCCCATGCGGATCGCGCGGGAAATGCGCCGGCACCCAGTCCAGGATCACGCCGAGCCCCGCGCGATGCGCCGCATCCACGAAGCGCATCAGCCCGCGCGCATCGCCGAGCCGCGCGGTGGGCGCGAACATCCCGATCGGCTGGTAGCCCCAGCTCTCATCCAGCGGATGCTCCATCACCGGCAGCAGCTCGAGATGGGTGAAGCCGAGATCGGCGGCATAGGGCACCAGCGTCTCGGCCAGCTCATCCCAGTCATAGAGGCGCCCATCCGGGTGCCGCCGCCAGGACGCCGCATGCACCTCGTATATCGAGATCGGCGCGTTGCGCGCCTGCCTGGCCTCGCGCCGCGACAGGAAATCTGCATCGCCCCAGTCGAACGCCGCTTCCTCTGCGACGAGCGAGGCGGTGGAGGGCCGAAGTTCCGCAGACAACCCGAAGGGATCGGCCTTCCAGGGCTGCTCCTCGCCCTCCCGCGACAGGATCGCGAATTTGTAGGGCTGCCCGGCACCGATCCCGGGGATGAAGATCTCCCACAGGCCGGAATCCACGCGCTTGCGCATCGGGTGGCGCCGCCGGTCCCAATCGTTGAAGCCGGCGACGAGCGCGACGCGTTCCGCGTTCGGCGCCCAGACCGCGAAGCGCACCCCCGCCACGCCCTCATGCGTCACGGCGTGCGCGCCGAGCCGCTCATGCAAGCGCCGATGCGTCCCCTCAATCAGCAGATGATCGTCGAGCGGCCCGAGTGCCGGTCCGAAGCGATAGGGGTCATCGATCTCCCAGGCGCCGCCTGCATTGCGCGCCGCCAGGCGGTAGGCGAAGGGCAGGGCGCCCGGCACCAACCCCTCGAAGAAGCCCGCATCGTCGCGCCGCTCCAGCGGAAGGCGGCCGGATGCGGTCACCACGTCCAGGAACTCGGCATGCGGCACGAAGGCGCGCACCACCACACCGCCGGGCGCCCCATGCGGCCCGAGCAGCGCGAAGGGATCCGCATGGCGCGCGGCGAGGAAGGCGTCGAGCTCCGCCTGTGACGCGCGCCAGGCGGTCATCCGCGCCGCACCGGGACGTTCCAGATCTCCTCCGCATACTCCGCGATCGCGCGGTCGGAGGAGAACCAGCCGACATTCGCGGTGTTCAGCACCGCCGACCGCCACCACCGGTCCGGCTCGCGCCAGCGCGCATCGACGTCGCGCTGCGCGGTGAAGTAGCTGTCGAAGTCGGCGGCGACCATGAACCAGTCGTCGCCACGCAGCCCCGCCACCAGCTCCTTGTAGCGGTCGGGATCGTCCGGCGAGAACACGCCCTTCTCGATCTGCTCCAGCGCCTCCTCCAGCCGGCGGGACCGCGAGACCGCGCTTTCGCCGCGCCAGCCCTTTCCGCGGTGCTCCGCAACCTCCTCCGTCGTCAGCCCGAAGATGAAGATGTTCTCGTCGCCGACATGCTCCTTGATCTCGACATTCGCGCCGTCGAGCGTGCCGATCGTCAGCGCGCCGTTCAGCGCGAACTTCATGTTGCCGGTGCCGGACGCCTCCATCCCCGCCGTCGAGATCTGTTCGGAGAGATCGGCCGCCGGTACGATCAGCTCCGCGAGCGAGACGTTGTAGTTCGGCAGGAACACGACCTTCAGCAGGTTGCGCACCGTGGGATCGCTGTTGACCACGCGCGCCACGTCATGCGCCAGCTTGATGATCAGCTTCGCGCGGTGGTAGCTCGCCGCCGCCTTGCCGGCCAGGATCTTCACCCGCGGCACCCAGCTGCGCGTGGGCTGGCTGCGGATCTCGTCGTACAGCGCAACCGCCTCCAGCACGTTCAGCAGCTGGCGCTTGTACTCGTGGATTCGCTTGATCTGCACGTCGAAGATCGCGCGCGTGTCGAGCTGCAGGTACAGGCGCTCCTTCACCAGCTTCGCCAGCGCTTCCTTGTTGGCCCGCTTGACGGCCGCGAAGCGCTCGCGGAAGGCCGCGTCATCCGCCAGCGGCCGCAGCTTCTCCAGCGCCTTCTCGTCGTCCAGCACGGCGGGCCCGACCGCCTCCACCAGCAGCGATGTCAGCGCCGGATTGGACTGCTGCAGCCACCGGCGGAAGGTGATCCCGTTGGTCTTGTTGGTGATCCGCCCCGGCGCGATCCGGTTGAAGTCCGAGAACACGGTCTTCTTCAGCAGATCGGAGTGCAGCGCCGAGACGCCGTTGACCTTGTGCGAGCCGACGAAGGCCAGGTGCCCCATCCGCACGCGCCGCCCATGCCCTTCCTCGATCAGCGACACGGCCGAGAGCAGCGCGTCGTTGCCCGGAAAGCGTTGGCGCACATCGTCCAGATGCAGCGCGTTGATCAGGTAGATCAGCTGCATGTGCCGCGGCAAAAGCCGCTCCATCAGCGGCACCGGCCAGCTTTCCAGCGCCTCGGGCAGCAGGGTGTGGTTGGTGTAGGCGATGGTGCCGCGGGTCGCCTGCCAGGCCTCGTCCCAGGGCAGGTCGTGCAGATCGATCAGGATGCGCATCAGCTCCGCCACCGCGATCGCCGGATGCGTGTCGTTCAGCTGCACCGCCACGCGCTCGGGCAGGCTGCGCAGGTCGCCATGCACGCGCAGATGCCGTCGCACCAAATCCTGCAGCGCTGCCGAGGTGAAGAAGTACTCCTGCCGCAGCCGCAGCTCCTGCCCCGCCGGCGTCTCGTCCGACGGATAGAGCAGCTTGGAGATGCTCTCCTGCCGCACCTGCTCGGCGAGCGCGCCCAGGAAATCGCCCCGGTTGAAGGCGTCGAGGCGCAGCGGATCGGCGGCGCGAGCCGACCACAGGCGCAGCGTGTTCACATGGCTGCCGCGCCAGCCGACGATCGGCGTGTCATAGGCCACCGCCTGCACCGTCTCGGCCGGCTTCCAGACATGGCGCACCCGCGCCTCGCTGATCGGCACCGCCTCCACCGTGCCGCCGAAGCCGATCTCATGCGCGATCTCGGGGCGCGCGAATTCCCATGGATTGCCGAAGTCCAGCCAGGTCTCGGGGTATTCGCGCTGTTTTCCGTCGCGGATCAGCTGGCGGAACAGCCCGTGGTCGTAGCGGATTCCGTAGCCGAAGGCGGGAATGGAGAGCGTCGCCATGCTTTCCATGAAGCAGGCCGCGAGCCGCCCCAGGCCGCCATTGCCCAGCGCCGCATCGGGCTCTGCCTCCCGCAGCGCCTCGAAGGAGACGCCGAGATCCTCGAGCGCCGCCTTCACCTCGTCCATCAGCAGCAGGTTGGAGACGTTGTCCCGCAGCAGCCGCCCGATCAGGAATTCCAGGCTGAGGTAATAGACCTGCTTCGCGCCAACCTCGTAGCTGGCGCGGGTCTGGTCGATCCAGCGGTCCACGATCCGGTCGCGCACCGCCAGCGCGGTCGCGATGAACCAGTCGCGGTCGCGCGCGCCGAGCCGGCTCTTGCCCAGGTCGTAGGTGAGCTTGTGCAGGATCGCATTGCGCAGCGGCCGGGCCTCTGCGCCGGGCTCGGCCGTGGCGACCTTGGGCGGCGTGGTGTCCATCGTGCTCCCGGTTCCTTTCGGCGGTTTGTGCCGGACTGCGCCTCCCCCGCGGCGTCGCTGCGCCTTGCAGTCCTATGTGCCCGAGGGACTGCGCGATTAGAAGCTTCGGCTCAGTGGTTCGTGAGCGCCTGGCGGCTCACGGCTCCGTCAGCCGGGCCAGCGCGGCGAGCCCGAGGAAGGCGGGGGCGGGGTGAATGACGAGCGCGAGGGGGATGCGTGCCATCCAGCCTTCCATTGGCGCCTTGGCCGCGAAGCGGGTGCGGAAGGCGGTCTTGTCCAGCTGTCCGGCAAGCCGCGGCAGGATGCCGCCCGAGAGAAACACGCCGCCGCGCGCCCCCCAGGCCAGCGCCAGGTCGCCTGCTGTCCCCGCCAGGAAGCCGAGGAACAGGTCCACCGTCTCGCCCGCGACCGGGCAGGTTTCGGCGGCGGCCAGGATCTCCGGGGCATCGCGCGCCGGCACCGCGGCCGCTCGCAGCCCGGCCACGACGGCATGCAGGTTGGCGAGCCCGCGGCCCGAAAGGGCCTCCTCCGCTCCGGCCCGGCCGACGAGGCGGCGGAGCCCCGCCACCACCGCATCCTCCCGCGCATCGGTCGGCGCCAGGCCGATATGCCCGCCCTCGGTCGGTACCGCCGTCCCGCTCTCCGGCAGGAAGCCGGCGACGCCGAGCCCGGTGCCCGCGCCCAGCACCAGCATGGGCGCGCCCGGCATGCGCACCCCTGTCCCGATCGGGAGCAGGTCGGACGCGCCGAGCCAGGGCAGGGCATGGGCCTGCGCCAGGAAATCATTGACCAGGCGCACCCGGCGGAAGCCGAAGCGTGCCGCGAGCGCCGTGGAGGAGACCTGCCAGGCCGCATTGGTCAGCCGCACCGGTTCGTCCAGCACCGGCCCGGCGAGCGCCAGCACCGCCCGGTCCACGCCGCCTTCGGGGGCGAGCGCGGCCAGGGCCGTGGCGACGGCGTCCTCCACCGTCGCGAAGCCGGCGACCGGCAGCACCAGGGGCGGGCCGTGCGCCGCCCCTTCCATCAGGGCGAAGCGCGCGTTCGTACCGCCGATATCGGCCAGCAGCGCCTTCAGCGGCCGGGCCACCCGATCAGGCTTCCGCCCGGCCGGCCGCGCTCACTGCGCGCCGCCCTGCGCCTTCACATAGGCCGCCAGGTCCTGCGCCTGGCGCAGCGTCAGCCCGTGGTCCGGCATCCCGGCATGCGGCGTGCGGAGGAAGGTCGCGATCGCTTCCTCCGTCCGGCCCGGCCGCGCGGCGATCACGTGGAAGGCCGGCACGGCATCGGTCACCGGTCCCGGCCCGCCGCGGGCGATCAGGTGGCAACTCGCGCACCACTGCTCGGCCAGCCGCCGCCCTTCGGCGGGATCGGCCGCCTGCGCGGCGATCGGCATGGCCAGAACCAGCAGCGGCAACATCCAGCGCATGCAAGAACCCTTTCTAGTAGGTGGCGCGACCGCCCGAGATGTCGAACACCGCGCCCGTCGAGAAGGAGCAGTCCGGGCTGGCGAGCCAGCAGATGAGGGAGGCGATCTCCTCCACCTCCACGAAACGCCCCATCGGGATCTTCGACAGCATGAAGGCGATATGCTGCTCCGTCATCTGGTCGAAGATGTCGGTCTTGGCGGCGGCCGGCGTCACGCAGTTCACCAGCACGCCCTTCTGCGCCAGCTCCTTCGCCAGCGACTTGGTGTAGCCGATGAGCCCCGCCTTGGAGGCGCTGTAATGCGCCGCGTTCGGGTTGCCTTCCTTCCCGGCCACCGAGGCGACGTTCACCACGCGCCCCCATCCGTTCTTCAGCAGATGCGGCACCACGGCGGAGGCAACGATGAAGGGGGCGTTGAGGTTCACCTCCACCACGCGTCGCCACTGCGCCACCGGGATCTCCCAGCTCGGCGCATTCCCGCCGGTGATGCCGGCATTGTTCACCAGGATGTCGAGCTTGCCGTGCGCCGCCACCGTCTTCGCCGTGGCCTCGGCGACGGCGACCTCGTCCGAGAGGTCGAGCACCTGCGCCGTCACCGTCCCGTCGGCCGCCAGCGCCGCACGGCTTTCCTCGGCCTTCGCCGCATCCATGTCCCAGATCGAGACGGCGGCGCCCGAGGCCACCATGCGCCGCGCCACCGCGAGCCCGATGCCGCGCGCCCCGCCGGTCACGATCGCGACCCGGCCGGCGAGATCCAGCCTGTTCATGTGTGTTCTCCCATGCGATTCACGCCTGCGGTGCTCGCCGCCCCGCGGGCGTCTGCGCCCTCCGGCGACCGCATCGGCGCGTGCTCCTCCGCTCAGCCGCGCCCGACGAAGGGCATCTTGGTCGCCATGATGGTCATGGTCAGCACATTGGTCTCGAGCGTCCAGTCCGCCATCTGCGCCACCGCGCGGCCGACATGCGCCACGTCCATCAGCGGCTCCGCCTTGATGGACCAGTCCGCCTGCGGCACGCCGCGCGCCATCCGCTCCGCCATGGCGGTCATCGCGTTGCCGATGTCGATCTGCCCCACCGCGATGTCGAAGCGGCGCCCGTCCAGGTTCATGGACTTCGTCAGCCCCGTCACCGCGTGCTTCGTCGCGGTGTAGGGCGCGCTGCCCGGCCGCGGCGCATGCGCGCTGATCGAGCCGTTGTTGATGATCCGCCCGCCCTGCGGCGACTGCTCCTTCATCATCCGGAAGGCGGCGTTGCCGCAGAGGAACATCCCGTCCAGGTTGACCGCGACCACCGAGCGCCACTGCGCCCAGGTAAGCTCCTCGAAGGGCGTGCCGGGCACGTTGGTGCCGGCGTTGTTGAACAGCATGTCGAGGCGCCCGAACTCCGCCTTCAGCTTCGCGAAGGCCGCCTCGACCGAGGCCGGGTCGCTGACATCGGCCGGCAGCGCCAGGGTGCGCGCGGTGCCGCAGAGGCCTGCCGTTTCCGCGAGCATCTCCGCCCGCCGCCCGAGCAGACCCACCGCCCAGCCGGCCTCCGCCAGCGCCACCGCCGCGGCGCGCCCGACGCCAGAACCCGCACCGGTGACCAGCGCATACCTCGCCATGAAGCCTTTCCTCGTTCCGTGTGAGACTTGGCGCGAAGGTGCGCCGCGACCGGTTCCCTGTCCAGGCGCATCCCTGGCATGCCGCTTGCCGTCACCGTTCCGCCCTTGCCGCCGATGGCGCTCCAATGGGATAGCGAACCGAACTCCCCGGGATCTCCCTGCAGCCATGAGTATCCACGCCGCCCTCACGCACCGGACGCGTTACAGCTACGACCGGCTGGTCGGGCTCTCGCCGCAGCTGATCCGGCTACGCCCGGCGCCGCACAGCCGCACGCCGGTGCTGTCTTATTCGCTGAACATCGCGCCGAAGCCGCATTTCCTGAACTGGGTGCAGGACCCGCAGGGCAATTTCTGCGCCCGCGTCGTCTTCCCCGAGCGCGTGCGCTTCTTCGAGGTGACGGTGGACCTCGTCGCCGACATGGCGACCATCAACCCCTTCGACTTCTTCGTGGAGCCGCAGGCCGAGAGCTTTCCCTTCGCGTACGACCCGGTGCTGGCCGAGGAACTCGCGCCCTTCCGCCGCGTGACCGCGCCCGGCCCGCTGCTCGACGCCTACGTGCGGAAGATCCCGCGCGAGGCGCCGAACACGGTCAACTTCCTGGTGGACCTCAACCAACGCCTCGCCGCCGAGATCGGCTACATCGTGCGCATGGAGCCCGGCGTCTGGACGCCGGAGCAGGTGCTGTCCAACCGCAAGGGCTCCTGCCGCGATTCCGGCTGGCTGCTGGTCAACATCCTGCGCCATCTCGGCTTCGCCGCGCGCTTCGTTTCCGGCTACCTGATCCAGCTGGTCCCCGACGTGAAGCCGGTGGAGGGCCCCGCCGGCCCGCCCGCCGACTTCACCGACCTGCATGCCTGGTGCGAGGTCTATGTGCCCGGCGCCGGCTGGATCGGCCTCGACCCCACCTCCGGCCTGCTGGCCGGGGAGGGCCACATCCCGCTTGCCGCCACGCCCGAGCCCGCCTCCGCCGCGCCGATCACCGGCGCCTCCGACAAGGCCGAGGTCGAGTTCGATTTTCATATGGAAGTCCGGCGCATCGCCGAGACGCCGCGCGTCACCAAGCCCTACACCGAGGACCAATGGGCCGCCGTGCAGGCCATGGGCGCCAAGGTGGATGCCGCGCTGGAGGCCGGCGAGGTGCGCCTGACCCTGGGCGGCGAGCCGACCTTCGTGGCGGACAGCGACCGCGACGCGGCGGAATGGAACACCGATGCGCTCGGCCCGACCAAGCGCCGTTTTGCCGGCAAGCTGCTGCGCCGCCTGCAGCCACTCTGGGCGCCCGGCGCCGCGCTGACTTACGCGCAGGGCAAGTGGTATCCCGGCGAGCAGCTGCCCCGCTGGGCGCTCTACTGCCATTGGCGCGCGGATGGCGAGCCGGTCTGGACCGACCCGTCGCTGCTCGCCTCCGACGAGGACACCGGCGACGCCACGCCGAAGGACGCGGCGGAGTTCGCGACGCTGCTCGCCGGCAAGCTCGGCGTGGACCCGCGTCTGCGCATCCCGGGGCATGAGGACGTCCACTACTACCTGTGGCGCGAGGGCCGGCTGCCCGCGAATGTCCTGGCGGAGGACAGCCGGCTCCGCGACCCGATGGAGCGCGAGCGGCTGCGCCGCGTCTTCGGCCAGGGCCTGGCCGGCGAGGTCGGCTCCGCGCTGCCGCTGCGCCGCGTGGGCGTCGGCGCCGACCGCGTCTGGGAAAGCGGCCGCTGGAGCTTCCGGGACGGCGCGATGTTCCTGATTCCCGGTGACAGCCCCATGGGCTTCCGCCTGCCGCTCGACAGCCTGCCCTGGGCGAGCGAAGCGAGCATCGAGACCGAGGGCGAAGCCGACCCCTTCGCGCCGCGCAGCCCGCTCGCGCCGCGCCGCGACTACCCCGCCGGCCGCGGTCGCGTCGTCGGCCGCGACGGCCGCCCCCTGCATCCCGAGCTCGCGGAGGGCGAGTCCGGCCGCGACGCCCTCGCCTTGCGCCGGCCCGGCCGCCCCGAGGAGGACCCGCGCGCCCGTGCCCGCATCGCCGAGCAGCCCGTGCCGGAGCCCGGCCGCGAGGAGCCGGGCGTGGTCCGCACCGCGCTCTGCGTCGAGCCGCGCAACGGCATGCTCCATGTCTTCCTGCCGCCGCTCGCGCTGGCCGAGGACTGGCTCGACCTGGTCGCCGCCATCGAGGCGACGGCGAAGGAAACCGGCCGCAAGGTCTTCCTGGAGGGCTATCTTGCGCCCTCCGACCCGCGCCTTCTGCACTTCTCGATCACGCCCGATCCCGGCGTGATCGAGGTCAACATCCACCCCGCCACGCGCTGGGACGAGCTGACCGAGCGCACCACGACGCTCTACGAGGAAGCGCGCCAGGTCGGGCTCGCGGCCGAGAAATTCGCGCTCGACGGCAAGCATGTCGGCACCGGCGGCGGCAACCACATGGTGCTCGGCGCCGCCGAGCCGGCGGACAGCCCCTTCCTGCGCCGGCCCGACCTGCTCAAGTCGCTGGTCGGCTTCTGGCACAACCATCCGAGCCTGTCGTACCTCTTCGCCGGCCAGTTCATCGGCCCGACCAGCCAGCATCCCCGCGTGGACGAGGCGCGCACCGACGCAGTGTACGAGCTTGAGACTGCGTTCTCCCAGGTGCCGCCGCGCGGCAGCAACACCCCGCCCTGGCTGACCGACAGGATCTTCCGCAACCTGCTGGTGGACATGACGGGCAACACGCACCGGACGGAGTTCTGCATCGACAAGATGTACGACCCCTCCGGCCCCTCCGGCCGCCGCGGCCTGGTCGAGGTGCGCGGCTTCGAGATGCCGCCCCATGCCCGCATGTCCCTGGTGCAGCAGCTTCTGCTGCGCGCCCTCGTCGCCGGCTTCTGGGAGAAGCCCTATGAGCGCCGGCTGATCCACTGGGGCACGCGGCTGCAGGACGACTTCATGCTGCCGCACCACGTCGCCCAGGATTTTTCCGACGTGCTGGACGAGCTGCGCGGCCTCGGCTTCGCCTTCGACCCTGCCTGGTTCGCGCCGCATCTGGAATTCCGCTTCCCCCAGGTCGGCCGCATCGCGGTGCGCGACATGGAGCTGGAGCTGCGCGCCGCGCTGGAGCCCTGGCATGTGCTGGGCGAGGAAGCGACGGCCGGCGGCACAGCGCGCTACGTGGACAGCTCCGTCGAGCGGCTGCAGGCAAAGGTCACGGGCTGGACGCCTGAGCGCTTCGTGCTGGCCTGCAACGGCGCCGCCGTCCCGCTCGCGCCGACCGGCACCGCGGGCGAATATGTCGCGGGCGTGCGCTTCAAGGCCTGGGACCCGGTCTCGGCCCTGCACCCCACCATCCGCGCCCAGTCGCCGCTCGTCTTCGACATCTGGGACAGCTGGACCGGCCGCAGCCTGGGCGGGGCGACGCATCACGTGGCGCATCCGGGCGGGCGCAACTACCAGACCTTCCCGGTCAATGCGAACGAGGCCGAGGCGCGCCGCATGGCCCGCTTCTTCCCCTTCGGCCACACGCCGGGTGCCATGCCGGAACCGCGGGCGGTTCCTTCGCGTCAGCATCCCCGCACGCTTGATCTTCGGCGGTCGGTCGGGTGACCTAGCGCCGCTCACGCTTCAGGGAGTCGCGGCCCGGCCCCCACCCCAACCCTCCCCCGCTGCGCGGGAGAGGGAGCAGGTCGAGCCAGGCTTCCCTCTCCCGCGCAGCGGGGGAGGGTGGCCGAGCGCAGCGAGGCCGGGTGGGGGCACGACCGCCTTAAGTCCAAAGGGACCGCCCGAAACGCGGCCGCCATTCATACGCCGGAGAGGAAACGCCTGAACGACAGCCCGGCGCCCGCGGCATCCGCCCCGCCCCAGCTCGATGAGATGGTGGACGGCCAGGGCCGCATCCGCGCGCCCTGGCGGCCGCTGCTCGGCGCCTTCTCCGCCCTCGGCTACCCGCAGCTCGCCGAGCGCGCCCGCCGCCTCGACCGCGCCTTCGAGGAGGAGAGCGTGGCCACCGTGCTGGAAGCGGCCGCCGAGGGCGAGCCGGGCCGCACCCGCCGCCCCTGGCGCTGCGACCCGGTGCCGCTGCTGCTCACCGCCCCGGAATTCGCCACGCTGGAAGCCGGCCTCGCGCAGCGCGCGCGCCTGCTCTCGGCGCTGCTCGACGACCTCTACGGGCCCCAGCGCCTGCTGGAACAGGGCACGCTGCCGGCGCGCCTGATCTACGCCAACCCGCATTTCCTCCGCCCCTGCCGCGCGCCGGCCCGCAAGCCCTTCCCGCGCCTGACCTTCTACGGCGCCGACCTGCTGCGCGGCCCCGACGGGCGCTGGCATGTGCTGGCCGATCGCTGCGGCGGCGCCAACGGCGTCGGCTTCGCCGCGGAGAACCGCACCCTGCTCGGCCGCGCCCTGCCGGAGGCCTTCCGCGCCATGCAGGTGCGCGCGCTGCGGCCCTTCTTCGATACCTGGGTCGGCGCCCTGCAGGGCCTGGCGCCGGAGGGCGTGGACAACCCGCGCATCGCGCTGCTGACGCCGGGCGTCCGCCAGGAGACCTGGCTCGAGCACCTGTTCCTCTCGCGCGAGCTCGGCCTCGAACTCGTCGAGCCAGGCGACCTGACCGTCCGCGGTGGCGAGGTCTTCCTCAAGACGCTGCGCGGCCTGCGCCGGGTGGACGTGATCCTGCGGCGGGTGAAGGGCGACCAGTGCGACCCGCTGGAATTCCAGCACGGCGCCGGCGTGCCCGGCCTGATGGGCGCGCTGCGCGAAGGCGCGGTGCGCATGGTCAACGCGCCCGGCTCGATGGTCGCCGAGGCGCCGGGCCTTGCCCCCTATCTCCCAGCCGCCGCCCGCACCCTGCTGGACGAGGATCTTGCGCTGCCGCAGATGGAGACGCTCTGGCTCGGCGATCCCGCCGCGCGCGAGCATGTGCTGGCCACGCCCGATGCCTGGCGTCTGCGCTCCGCCTTCGACCCGGGCCGTCCGGTGCGCCTCGGCGCGCTGGAAGCCTTCGCCGGCCCGGGCACGGCCGAGCCCTGGCGCCACGCCGCCACCCGCCCGTTGCTCCCCTCCGCCGCGCCCTGCCTGGTCGGCGAGCGGCTCGCTCCCGCGCCCGTGGTGCTGCGGATGTTCCTCGCCAGCGACGGCGCCGGCGCCTGGCACACCATGCCCGGCGGCCTTGCCCATGTGCTGGCCGGAACGGGGGAGGAGGGCATCGCCGGCCCGCCCACCCGGCGCGGCGCCGCCAAGGATGTCTGGGTGCTGGCCGAGGACAGCACCGACATCGTCGGCCCCGCCCTGCCGCGCGTCGCCAGCCTGCCGATCCGCCGCTCCTCCGGCGAGCTGCCGAGCCGCGTCGCCGATGAGCTCTACTGGCTCGGCCGCTACCTGGAACGGCTGGAATCCGCCGCCCGCCTGACGCGTGCCCTGCTGATGCGCCTGCTGCGCGGCGCCGCCCTGCCGCGCGAACTGGCCGAGATGCGCGCGCTTGCCCGCTGCCTGCATGCCGCCGGCGTGCTCGGCGCCGATGCCGCCGCCAGCCCGCCCGACGGCGCGCTGCTGCCGCGGGCGCTCGTCGCCGCCGCGGGCCCCGGCGGCGCGCTGGCGCATCTGCTGGAAGCGGTGGAGCGGCCGCAATCCGCGGTGCGCGACCGCCTGACGCACGACATGTGGGCGACGCTCGCGCAGCTCAGCCAGGAAGGCGACCGCTTCGCCCAGGCGGCCAGCCTGGATTCCCTGGCCGGGATGGCGACCGCGATCATCCGCGCCTGCACCAACCTCTCCGGCCTCGCCGCCGAGAACATGGTGCGCGGCGGCGCCTGGATGTTCCTCGACCTCGGTCGCCGGATCGAGCGCGCCCAGGCCACGGCGCGCAATGTCGGCCACGCCTTGTCGGAGCCCGCGCCGCGCATCGAGGCCGGGCTTCGCCTCGCGCTGGAGCTCTGCGATTCCGCCCTGACCTATCGCGCGCGCTACCTCGGCGCCGTGCAGCCCGCGCCCGTGCTCGACCTGGTGCTGGCCGATCCCGGCAATCCCCGCGCCCTCGGCTTCCAGCTCAACGCCGTGGCCGAGCGGCTGGAGGAGATCGGCGAGGTGGAGGACCGCCTCGCCGCGACCGCCGCCGCGCTCGCCGCGCGGCCGCAGGCGCTGGTGGACGAGGTGCTGCTCGCCGCCGACCGCAATGCCGCTGCCGCCGCCTTGCCGGGCGCGCTCTTCGCGCTGGAGGACGAGGTCGGTTCGCTCTCCGACGCCGTGGCGCGGCGCTATGTCTCGCATGTGCGCGCGCGCGTGCTCGGCGAGGACGAGCCGGAGGCCGGCGCGTGACGCTCGCCGCGACGAGCACGCGCTATGCGCTGCGCCACGCCACGCTCTATCGCTACGCCGCGCCGGTGGATATCGCCGCGCATCTGCTGCACCTGACGCCGCGCAGCCTGCCCGGCCAGGTGGTGGAGGCGATGGCGCTGGAGGTCTCGCCAACGCCGGCCTACCGCACCGAGGGCCAGGACCACTTCGGCAACGGCGTCTCCTGGCTCTCCATCGAGGCGCCGCATGCCTCGCTGGAAGTGGTGCTGGAGGCGGTGCTGGATGTCGGCTTCGCCCCGCCGCCGCCGGCCGCCGCGACGCCCCCCTGGGAAGCGGTGCGCGACGCCGCGACGCGGCCCGAGGGTTTCCGCGCCGCGGAATTCGCGCTGCCGAGCGCGCTCGTTCCGAATGATGCCGGCGCCGGCGCCTATGCCGCGCAGAGCTTCCCGCCGGGGCGCCCGGTGCTGGCGGGGCTGCTCGACCTCAATGCCCGCATCAAGCGCGACTTCGCCTTCCGTCCCGGCGTGACGACGATCTCGACGCCGGTCGCGCAGGTGCTCGCGCTGCGCGCCGGCGTCTGCCAGGATTTTTCGCACCTCATGATCGCCGGCCTGCGCGCGCTCGGCCTGCCGGCGCGCTACTGCTCCGGCTATGTCCGCACGCGTCCGCCCCCCGGCCAGAAGCGACGCCAGGGCGCGGACCAGAGCCATGCCTGGGTGGGCTGCTGGCTCGGCCCCGAGCATGGCTGGGTGGACCTCGATCCCACCAACGACCTGGTCGTGCAGGACGAGCATGTCCTGCTCGCCTGGGGCCGCGACTATGCCGACATCAGCCCTGTGCAGGGCATCCTGCTCGGCGGCGGCCGGCAGACTCTGGAGGTCAGCGTGGACCTGGTGGAGGCGTAGCGCCTGCGGCGTGATCCACTTTCTCGGATCACGCCGCAGGCTTGGTTCGAGCGACTGATTAGCCGCTTCGGCGATTCGCCGATTCCGCCTCCGCGGATCAGGCGCTAGCGCCGCTGCCCCGTCAGGCTCAGCAGCGCGACGAAGATGTTCACCACGTCCAGGTAGAGGCTGAGCGCCCCGAGTGCCGCCATCTGCGCCGGCGCGCCGCCATTCTGCAGATACATCACGCGCAGCCGCTGCGTGTCCCAGGCCGCGAGCCCGGTGAACACCAGCACCGCGAGCGCGGAGATGGCGAACTGCAGGCCGCTCGACTGCAGGAACAGGTTGACCAGCCCGGCGATCACCAGCCCGATCACCGCCATGATCAGGATCCCGCCCATGCGCGAGAGATCCACCCCGGTGGTGTAGCCGACCAGGGAGGCGGCGCCGAAGGTGCAGGCGGTGATCAGCAGCGCGCGCACCACGCTCTCGCCGGTGTAGATGATCAGCATCGCGGAGAGCGTGACGCCCATCACCGCCGCAAACACCAGCAGCCAGCCGGTGGCGCCGGCGGGCGTGCTATTGAGCATCGCGCGGCCCATGAACAGCGCCATGACCAGCGGCGCCAGCAGCACCACCCAGTGCAGCGGCGTGCCGAAGATCGCCTGCAGCAGCGCGGGCGAGGAGGCGACGATCAGCGCGGTCGCGGCGCTGACGGCCAGCGCCATGCCCATGCGGGCATAGACCGCGACGAAGAAGGCGCGCAGCCCCTCGTCACGGCCTGCGACGGCACCACGCGAGGGATCGCGCATCGAATAGGACATCGGGGGTACTCCCGGTTGGCGTTCCGGGACGGAGATTGCGCCCGCCTGCGCGCCAGTGAACCCCCCGACGGATGACAACACGGCAAGGATGCCGCGGCGCGTGCGCCGCGGCGCGCCCCGTCACTCCACCACGATGTTCTGCGCCCGCGCCAGTTCCCGGAAGGTCGCCAGCTCGCGGACCATGAACGCGCGAAAGGCCTCCGGCGTGGTCTGCTGCGGCATCTCCAGGTAGGTGGTGCGGTAGCGCTCGATCGTCTCCGGCATCCGCAGGAAGGCCTGCGTCTCGGCCGACAGCCGCGCCAGGATCGGCGCCGGCGTGCCCGCGGGCGCGGCCAGCCCGTGCCAGGAGGCGAGCTCGGCGCCCGCATAGGTCTCGTTCAGCGCCGGCAGGTCCGGGTAGCTCGGCATGCGCGTGGGCGCGGTGGTGGCCAGCGCGCGGATCTTGCCGTCGCGGATGAGCTGCGCGGTCGTCGCCGCGACGTCGAGCGAGCAATCCACCGTGCCCGCCAGCAGCGCCTGCAGCAGCGGCCCGCCGCCGGCGAAGGGCACATGCGTCATGCGGATGCCGGCCTTCGCCATGAACAGCTCCATGCCGAGATGCAGCGAGGAGCCGACGCCGGAGGAGCCGAAATTGATCGCCTCCGGCCGCGCCTTCGCCGCCGCCACGAGGTCGGCGACCGTGTTCACATTCGGCAGCTTCTGCGGGTTCACCAGAAGCAGTGCCGGCGTCACCGCCAGGTTGGAGATCGGCGCGAAGTCGTCCACCGGCCGATAGGGCAGGGGCTGGCGCCGCACCGCGGGCACGATGGCGTTCGCCGCGATGTTGATCAGCCCGATCGTGTAGCCATCCGGCGCGGATTTCGCGAGCGCATCCACGCCGATGGTGCTGCCCGCGCCGCCGCGATTCTCCACCACCACGGAGCGCCCGAGCGCGGACTGGAAATGCGCCGCGAGCATGCGCCCCACCAGGTCGGCCGCGCCGCCGGGCGGGAAGGGGACGATGAAGCGGATGTTGCGCGACGGCCAGGCCTCCTGCGCGCGGGCGAGGCCCGGCATGGCGAGGCCGCCGAGACCGAGCATCAGGGCGTGGCGACGTGTGGCGCGCATCGGGCTTTCCTCCGGTTCCGTTCCGCGGCTTGTCACGCGTGGAACTTGGTTCCACGATATGGACACGCGACAGGCGGGTCAACCGCGCGCGCAGGAGGATCATGCGCCCACGCCCGCGCCCGGCCGAAGCGGAGGAGGATGGCGTCGCCGTTCCCGGCACCCAGGCGCTGACGCGCGGCCTCGCGCTGCTGAACTTGGTCGCCGACGCACCCGCGCCGCTGCGCTTCAGCGAGATCGCCGAGCGCGCCGGCCTCGCCCGCCCCACCGCGCATCGCATCCTCGCCGCGCTGACCGAGGCGCGGCTGCTGCGCCACGAGCCCGCGACGCAGACCTACGCCCTCGGCCCGCGCCTGATGGAGATGGCGCATCGCGTCTGGGAAGGCTTCGACCTGCGCGCCACCGCCGCGCCGGAACTCGAACGCCTCGCGCGCCTGGCCGGCGAGACGGCGCGGCTTGCCGTGCTGGATGGCGACGGCGTGCTCTATGTGGACCAGCGCGAAGCCGAGCAGGAGGCGATCCGCCTGGTCAACCGCGTCGGCGCCCGCGTGCCGCCGCATGCGAGCGCGGCGGGCAAGGCGATGCTCGCGCAGCTTCCCGCCGCCGAGCGCCGCGCGATGCTGGATCGGCTCGCGCCGGATGCCGCCGACGCCATCGAGCGCGACTGCACCCTCTCCGCCGCGCGCGGCTATGCGCTCTCGCTCGAGGAAGCCTCGGCTGGCGTGAATGCCGTGGCCGCCGCGGTGCTGGACCGCCGCGCCCGCCCGCTCGGCGCCATCGCGCTCGTCGGCCCGGCCTTCCGGCTGCCGGAGGCGAAGCTGCATGCCCTCGGCCGCGAGGTGATGGAGGCGGCGCGCCGCGTCTCCGGCAACGCCGCGCAATCGGCGATGACGCTCGCGGTCGCGCCGCGCCCCGCCGGCGTCTCGCCGGGCGTCGAGGTCGCGGTGCGCGCAGAGGCGCTGCTCGGCGAAGGCCCGCTCTGGTCGCCGGCGGACCAACGGCTTCTCTGGGTGGACATCCTCGCACCCGCCATCCACCTCAGCGATCCCGCCACCGGTGCCGACCGCGTCGTCGCGACGGAGGAGATGGTCGCCGCGCTGGCACCGCGCGCCGCGGGCGGCTTCGTCGCCGCCGCGCGATCCGGCCTGCGCGCCTTCGACGGTGCGACGCTCGGCCCTGTGCTGGCCGCACCCATCGCCGAAGGCGCGGCGCTGCGCCTGAACGATGGGCGATGCGACGCGCGCGGCCGCTTCTGGGTCGGCAGCCTCGCGCTCGACTCCACGCCAGACGCCGGCGCGTTGCATCGCCTCGACGAGACCGGCGCGCGCGTCATGCAGGCCGGTCTGCATGTGCCGAACGGCCTCGGCTTCAGCCCCGACGACACGCGCCTGTATCTCGCCGACAGCGCGCGCCGCCGGGTGGATGTCTTCGACTTCGACCTCGCCACCGGCGCCATCGCCAACCGCCGTCCCTTCGTCGCGCTGGCAGAAGGCGAGGGCGTGCCCGATGGCCTGGCCGTGGATGAAGAGGGCGGCGTCTGGATCGCGCTCTGGGATGGCTGGCGCGTGGCGCGCTACGCGCCCGATGGCCGCCTCGACCGCGAGATCCACCTGCCCGTGCCGCGCCCGACCAGTTGCTGCTTCGGTGGCGCCGATCTCGCGACGCTGTATGTCACCAGCGCGCGCGTGCGCCTCTCCGCCGCGCAGCTTGCGGAGGCGCCGCTCTCAGGCA
This sequence comes from Falsiroseomonas bella, assembly GCF_003173615.1. Classification (GTDB taxonomy): domain Bacteria; phylum Pseudomonadota; class Alphaproteobacteria; order Acetobacterales; family Acetobacteraceae; genus Falsiroseomonas; species Falsiroseomonas bella. The sequence continues at coordinate 277,028 of NZ_QGNA01000006.1, forward strand.
GCGTCTTCGCCCTCGATCCGGGCGGCGCGCGCGGCCTGCCCGAATCTTCCTTCCGCGCCTGACCGGAGTCTTTTGCGAGTCATGACCCAGATCGCCGGCGTCTTTCCCGTCCTGCCCACGCCCTTCACGCCGGAAGGGCCGCCCGATGTCGCGGCCTTCCTGCGGCTTGCCGATTTCGCGCTGGAGGCCGGCGTGGACGGCGTGGTGTTCCCCGGCATGGCGAGCGAGGTGGAGACACTCTCCGCCGAGGAACGCGCGCAGATGGTCGCGGCGCTCGGAAAGCACCTCGGCGGCCGCACCACCTTCGTCGTCGGCGCCTCCCACGCCGATCCCGCGCAATCCGCGGCACGCGCGCGGGAAGGGCAGGCAGCGGGCGCGGTGGCCGCAATGATCATGGCGCCGCCCGGCTGCGGCCAGGACGTGGCGCAGCATGTCGCCTTCTATCGCGCGGTCGCGGAGGCCGCGCCCGGCGTCGTCATCATGCTGCAGAACGCCCCCGCGCCGAACGGCGCGGGCCTGCCGCCGGAGAAGGTCGCCGCCATCGCCGCGGAAGTCCCCGCCATCCGCTACGTCAAGGAAGAAACGCTGCCCTGCGGCCAGCACGTCACGCGCATCCTGGCGGCAGCGACGACGCTGGACGGCGTGATGGGCGGCGCCGGCGCGCGCTTCATCCTGGACGAGCTCGCCCGCGGCGCCTGCGGCACCATGCCGGCGCTGGAACTCGCCGATGCGCATGTCGCGCTGTGGAAGGCGTGGCAGCGCGGCGACCGCGCGGAGGCGCGTCGCATCTACACCCTCACCTTGCCGCTGCTCGCCTTCCAGATGACCTTCCGCGTGCGCGCCACGAAGGAGGTGCTGAAGCGCCGCGGCCTGCTCACCCACACCGGCGCGCGCGCCGCCGGGCCGAAGCTGGACGAGGGCGACGTGGCCGAGATTGGCGAGCTGATCGCGACCGCGAAGCCCGCCATGACGATGCACGTCCCATGACCGACAGGATCGAACGGGTCACCGCCTACGTCGCGGAAATCCCGCGCGACGTGCCCTATCTCGGCCCGTTGCGCGCGGGCGAGACGGTCAATCGCCGTGGCTACATCGTCCGCCAGGGCAACCGCACCCTCTACCCCACCGCCGACCGCTCCGTGCTGCTGCGGATCGACACCGAAAAGGGCCTCACCGGCTGGGGAGAGACCTACGGAATCGTCGCCCCGGAAGCCGTGCGCGCCATCGTGGACGACGTGCTCGCGCCGGTCCTCGAAGGCCGCGATCCCTTCGCGCCCGCGGTGATCCACGAGGACCTGTACGACCTCATGCGCGTGCGCGGCTTCTTCGGCGGCTTCTATCTCGACAGCCTGGCCGCGGTGGACATCGCGCTGTGGGACCTGCTCGGGAAGCGTCTCGGCGCGCCGATCTCCACCCTGCTCGGCGGCTGCCGGCACGAGCGCATCGCCGCCTATGTCTCCGGCCTGCCGAAGGCGACGCTTTCCGAGCGCGTGGAGTTCGCGCGCGACTGGCAGGCCAAGGGTTTCGGCGGCTTCAAATTCGCCGCCGTCGTCGCCGATGACGGCGCCGAGGCCGAGATCGCTGCACTGCGCGAGGGATTGGGCCCGCAGGCGCGGATCATGGCCGACCTGCATTGGCGCCACACTGCGCCCGACGCCATCCGCCTGATCCGCCGCCTGGAACCGCACGGCCTCGCCTTCGCCGAGGCCCCCTGCGCGCCGGAGGACATCGAGGGCATTGCCCAGGTCGCGCGCGGCGTCGGCGTGCCGGTGGCGCTCGGCGAGGAATTGCGCACCGTCCACGAATGGCAGCCGCGATTCGCCGCGCGCTGCATGGGCATCGGCCAGCCCGAGATGGGCCGCACCGGCATCACGCAATTCGTCCGCATCGGCGCGCTGTGCCAGGCCAATCACGTGGCCGTGATGCCGCATGCGACGATCGGCGTCGGGATCTTCATGGCGGCAAGCCTGCAGGCCTCCGCGACGTTGCAGAACCTCCCCTGGCACGAATACCAGCACAGCATCTTCGCGCCGAACCTGGCACTGACCCGCCCGACAGGCACGCGGCACATGGCGTGCGAGGCGGGCTTCTACACCCTGCCGGACGGCCCCGGCCTCGGCGTCGAGCCCTCGGAGGACCTGCTCGCGCGGATCGGGGCGTAACCTCCGCCCCGGGCCGGGCGAAGACGGGGCGAACCCAGCGAGGAACGCCGCGCGATGGCGCGACCCGTCTCATCTGCCCGGCCGCTCGTCCGTCCGCCGCGCGACGTCCGCCTGGACGTGCTGCGCGGCTGGATGCAGGTCTCGATCTTCATCAGCCATGCCCAGGCCAGCGTCTTCTTCTTCGGCATCAATGCCGCCTGGGGCATCTCGGACAGTTCGGAGCAGTTCGTGCTGCTGTCCGGCCTGGCGCTCGGCTCCGTCTTCACGCTGAAGCGCGTGCGGGACGGCTTCGCCGCGGCATCAAGCGACCTCGCCGGCCGGATCTGGCGCCTCTACCTCACGCATCTGGTGGTCTTCGCCCTGTTCGGCGCGATGGTGATCTGGGCCGAGCGCTTCGTGCCGCTGCCTGGCGCGGTGGAGTATGGCGGCTGGAAATGGCTGATGACCGAGCCCTGGTTCGCGGTGCCGGCCGCGCTGGCGCTGCTCTACCAGCCGAGCTTCATGGACATCCTGCCGATCTTCATTGTCTGCATGATCGGCCTCGCGCCCTTCCTGTGGCTGCTGGAGCGGGTGGGCGACCGGGCGCTGCTGGTACCCTTCGGGCTCTATCTCGCCACGCAGGTGTTCGGGCTGCAGCCGCTGGTGCTGGGCGGCACGGGGCTGACCTTCGACCCCTTCGCCTGGCAGGTGCTGTTCATGCTCGGCGCCTGGGTCGGTCGTCGCGCGCTGCTGGGCGAGCCGCCGCTGCCGCGCTACCCCGCGGTCTTCGTCGCCGCGGCGCTGTTGCTGGCGGTCGGGCTCTGGGTGCGGCTCGGCCTGCAGGGCGTGGTGGCGCCCCCCTCGGCGCTGGTGGAGGCGCTGTCGGACAAGTCCCGGCTCGGCCCGTTGCGCCTGCTGCACGCGCTGGCGCTCGCCTGGCTGGTGGCCGCGCTGGTGCCACGCGACGCGCCTTGGATGCACGGCCTGGTGCCGCGCCTGCTCGGCGTGATCGGCCGGCACAGCCTGCAGGTCTTCTGCGTCGGCCTGTTCCTGAGCTGGTGGGTCGCCGCCGCGCTGCACGAACTGCCGGCGCAGGCCTGGTGGATCGACCTGCTCGCTATCCCCGCCGGCGTCGTCGTGCTGACCGCTTTCGCTGTCTGGCGCGAATCCCAGCGCCCCCTGAAGGCAGGGGCCCGGGGAGCATCATGCTCCCCGGCGGGGCGCGGGGCGGAGCCCCGCAGCTAACCCGCGAGAACCTCCGCCGGATCGAACACTTCCCCGGTGGTTCCATCCGAGATCCCGAGATCCGTCGGATGCGGCCCCGGATTACACGCCAACGCGATCCCGGTCAGTCCGCGGAAGATGCGGAAGGGCGGGTGCCAATCCATCACCCGGTCGGCCGCCCTGCGCAGCGCCGCGAAGTTCGCCGCGGTCTCCTCCGGCGGCGTCTCGGCCAGCAGCCCGGCGATGGGCAGCGGCAGCAGCGCCGTCACGCGGCCGCCTTCGGCCACCGCCATGCCGCCGCCGCAGGCGATCAGCGCGTTCGCCGCCGCCTGCATGTCGGCGGCCTCTCGCCCCAGCACCAACAGGTTGTGGCTGTCATGGGCGATGGTGGTCGCGATGGCGCCGCGCGGCGCGCCCCAGCCATCCGTCAGGCAGGTCCGCGGCACCGCGGGCGCACGGCCGTGGCGATGGATCATGGTGATCAGCGCATGGCCCTCGGGCACCACCGCCACGCCGTTGCGCACCGCGACCTCCGCCTCGCCCCAGCTCACGAAGCGCGCGCCCACCACCTTGCGGAGCCGCGCCTTGCCATCCGCCACCCCGTTCGGGCGAAGCTGGAAGGCCTCGAGCGGCTGCGGCGCCAGGCGCATCGTGTCGCGCGGCCCTGCCGTGCGCGGTGGCGGCGTCAGCAGCTTTCCATCGCGCGCCACGAGCCTGCCCGCCGTGAAGACGCGCTCGACAGCCACCGTCGTGAGCTCGGACAGAACAACGATATCCGCCTGCCGCCCAGGCGCGACCAGGCCGAGGTCGTCGCGCTTCAGCCGCATCGCCGCATGCAGCGTCGCGAGGCGGATCGCCGCGATCGGCGAGACACCGCGCGCGATGACGCGCGCGATGGTGTCGCGCATGCCGCCCTTCTCCAGCAATTCGTCGGGGAAGATGTCGTCGGTGCAGAGCACGAGGTTCGGCGGCAGCATCGGCAGCGCGGCGAGTGCCGTCAGCGCATGCGGCAGCACGTAGTCATGGCTGCCGCGCAGCTCCACTGTCATCCCCGCGCGCAGCTTCTGGACGAAATCCTCGGCGTCGGTGACCTCGTGGTCGGAGGTGACGCCGGCCGCCGCATAGGCCTGCAGGTCGGCGTCGCGCATGCCGCGCGCATGGCCATTGACGTTCTTGCCGGAAGCCAGCCCCGCGCCGACGATGCCGCGCATATGCGCCGTGCCGCGCAGCACGCCCGGCATGTCCATCACCTCCGCGACGCCCGCGACCTCCGGCCAGGACAGCATCTCGGCCATCTCCGCCGCGCCGAACGCGGCTCCGGCCATCTCGAGGCCCGGCGCGGAGGGCACGCAGGAGGGGGCGGCGATCAGCGTGCGCAGCGGCAGGCCGCGGCTCGCTTCGATCGCCCAGCGCACGCCGGGCAGGCCCAGCACGTTGGCCAGCTCATGCGGGTCCCAGACGCAGGTGGTGGTGCCGGCCGGCACCACCGTGGCGGAATAGTCCGCCGGCGCCATCAGGCTGCTTTCGTAATGCAGGTGGCTGTCGATGAAGCCCGGCGCGAGGAATTTTCCTTCGACACTCTCGACCGCCGCGGCGTCCTCGCGCGTGCCCGGCTGATGCACGCTCGCGATCAGCGGCCCGACGATCCCGACATCCGCCGCGCGCAGTTCCCCGGTCGCGACGTCCACCACCGTGCCGCCGGCCAGCAGCAGGTCGAAGGGCGCCGCGCCGCGCGCCGCCTGAACGGCGCGCGCACGGATCGCGGCGTCCACCGGATCGTTCATCGGCTACGGCCGGCGCTGAAGGCGAGCGTCATCTCGTCCGTCCGCGCCACATAGGTGATGCCGCGTCGCATCGCCCAGGTGTTCACCTGGAAATACAGCGGGACCAGCGCCGTCTGGTCGCGCAGTGCCATGCGCGTCGCCTGCTGCGTCAGCGCGCGGCGCTGCTCGTTGTCGATGGTGGTGCGCGCGCGCTGGATGATCGCGTCGATCTCCGGGTTGCTGAAGCGCCCGCGATTCGCCGTGCCGAGGCCGAGCTGCGGATTCCAGGAATGGATCTGCGTCTCCAGCATCCCCAGGATCTCCGGGTTCGGCGAGAAGCCCGCGAGGTTCACGGAATACTTCAGCTGCGCCGCCTCGCTCAGCCAGACCGATCGCGTGCGCGTCTCCACCGTCGTCGTGAGGCCGAGCCGCGTCCACATCTGCGCGATCGCCTGCACGATCTGCTCGTCGTTCGGAAAGCGGTCGTTCGGGCCGTTCACCTGCACCGCGAATCCGTTCGGCAGCCCTGCCTCCGCCATCAGCCGACGCGCCTGCTCCAGGTCGAAGGGCGGCGGCGTCAGGTCGGGGGAGGTGCCGAAATAGCCCGGCGGGCCCAGGTCGCCGGCCGCCAGCGCCTGGCCCTGCATGATGCGGCTGACAAGCGCTTCCCGGTTGATCGCCAGGCTCAGGGCGCGGCGCACCCGCGCGTCGCGCAGCGGATTGGCGATGGGGCCGCCATCCTTGGCGCGGACATGCGGGCTGGTCTCCCGGTCGGAATCGAGGGTCAGGAAGATGAGGCGGTTGGACGGGCTCTCCGCCGTCGCGAAGCGCTGGTCGGTGCGCAGCCGGGCGAAATGGTCGGGCGGCACGATCTCGATCAGGTCCACGTCGCCCGCCTGCAGCGCCGCCACGCGCGCGCCGGGGTTGACGATCGGGCGGAACTCCACGCGCGCGAAGGCCGGCGCGCCGCCAGCGAAATCCGGGTTGCGCTCCATCACCACCGGGCTGCCGGGCTGCCAGGAGACGTGGCGGAACGGCCCGGTGCCCACCATCGCGCGACCGGCATTGTAGTCCGCCGTCGTCGCCCCCTCGCCGTGCTTCTTCGACACGATCATGACCAGCGCCAGGAAGTTCGGCAGCAGCGGCGTCGGCTGGTGCGTGCGGATCCGCACCGTCGTCGGGTTCACGGCCTCCACCGCCGCGATCGGCCGCGTCGCGTAGCGGAAGCTCGAGGGGCTGTTCGGCACGTCCCCGGCGCGCCCGATGGTGAAGGCGATGTCCTCCGCCGTCACGGGCGCGCCGTCGTGGAAGCGCGCGCGCGGATCCAGCGTGACCTCCCACGTCGTGTCGTCGATCACGCGCATCGCGGTGGCGATCGCCGGGCGCAGGTTCTGCTGGTGGTCCTGCTCCATCAGCGGCTGGAAGACATGCCTGCTGAAGGCGATGTTGGTGATCAGGCTGGCGAAATGCGGATCGAGGCTGGTCGGCCCCGCCTCCACGCCGATGCGCAAATTGTCCTGTGCAATCGCCGGGGTGGCGAGCAGGGTGGCGGCGAGCAGGGCGGCACGCATCTTCATGCGGCGATATCCTTGGGCATGAGGGGGCAGAGATCGTGGCGCGCGCTGCCTGGCGCCGGCACCCAGCCGTCGTCGGCGCGCGCGAAGAGAGGCGTGGCGAAGACGGCACGCAGCGGGATGTCGTGCGGCCAGTCGGTGGCCCAGCGGTCGCCCTGGATCATCGCGACCAGCAGCGCCACCGGCGTCACGCCGGCCGCGGCCAGCAGCGCGAGGCCCGCGCGCGCCGATCCGCCGGTGGAGACCACGTCGTCCACCAGCAGCACGCGCCGCCCCACGAGGCGCGGCAGCAGCCGCGGATCGAGCCAGAGCCGGCGCTCCACCGGAGAGGTGATGGAGGCGGCGTTCACGCTCAGCCGCTCCTCGTACCAGCGCTTGCGCGACCAGCCCGGCGCCACCCAGTTCGGATGGCCCAGCGCCTCCGCGACGGCGGGCGCGAAGACCTGGCCGAGGGTGGGCAGGCCCACCACAACCTCCGCGCCGAAGGTCCGCGCCAGTTCGGTCATCCAGGCCGAGAGCCGGCGCACCACCCCGAAGCTCGCCTGGTTCGCCACGAAGCCGGCCACCGCCGTCTCGCCCAGGTCGCGCAGCGGCAGCCGCAGCGCGCTGCCATCCGGCATCGGCGCGTCATAGGTCGTTGTCCAGGCGCGCGGCGGCGCGGCGCGCGGCACGAAGCTCTGCCAGAACTCCATCGGGTCTCGGCTGGGTGGCTGCGCCGCAGCGTGGCATGCTGCCTGCACGGACCGCAACCGGCGGCCCGCTTCAGGGAAGCGAGACGGCATGGCGCCGAAGCCCACCATCATCGATTGCGACCCCGGCACCGACGATGCCATCGCGCTGTGGCTTGCGTTGGCCTCGCCCGAGCTCGACGTCAGGCTGGTCACCGTCGCGGGCGGCAATGTCGGCCTGGAGGCGACCACCGCCAATGCGCGCGCCGTTATCGGCCTGACCGGCCGCGCGGTGCCCGTGGTCGCCGGCGCCGAGCGCTCGCTGCTGGCCGATTTCCGCGCGGAGCCGGCGGTGCACGGAACCGACGGCCTGGGCGGCGTCCGCCTGCCGGATGGCCCGCCGCTCACCCCCGGCATCGCGGCCGACGCCATCCGCGACCTGCTGCGCGCCGCGGCCCCGGACTCGGTCACGGTGATCGGCCTAGGCCCCGTCACCAACCTGGCGCTCGCGCTGGCGACGGAGCCCGCGCTCGCCGGCCGCATCGCGGAAATCGTGCTGATGACCGGCGCCTGGAGCGAGGGCAACATCACACCCGCCGCCGAATTCAACGCCTGGAACGACCCCGAGGCGCTGGCGATGCTGCTGAACCTCGGCCGCCCGCTGGCGATGGCGACCCTCGACCTCACCGCCCAGGCCTTCGTCACGCCCGATCTGGTCGCGCGCATGGCGGAGCGCCCGGGCGGCGCCTGCTGGCAGGCCGCGCTGGCGATCCTGCGGGCGCTGCCGGCCTCCAAGCGCTTCGGCCATCGCGGCTATCCGCTGCACGATCCGTGCGCCGTCGCCTGGGCGATCGCGCCCGCGCTGTTCGGCGCGCGGCACGCCCATGCCGAGGTGGATCTCGGCTCCGGCCCCTCGCGCGGGCGCACCGTGGTGGACCGCTGGAACCGGCTCGGCCGCCCGGCGAACCATTCGCTGCTGGAAACGCTGGACGCGCCGGCCTTCTTCGACCTGCTCGCCGCGCGGATCGCCGCGCTGCCGTGACGCGGCGCGGCGGGTCCATGCTCTGCGGACGAAGGACCGACCTGCAGCCGCCGAAGGCGGCTGAGGCCGCGAATGCGGCCCGCGCCGCGTGGCGCGTAGCCAAGCGAAGCGCCGGCGACTGAGGCGACGAGGGCGAAGCCTTCGTCGGCCCGCTACATGTCTCAGTCCGCGCTGCCGTGCATCGCGAGGCGCGGCGGCTCGGCCGGCCGGCTGTCGTTGACCGGCTGCGGTCGCAGCGCGGCTTCCAGCGCCGGCACCGTCGCCGCACCCACCACCCGCACCTGCTGCAGCGCTTCGCCCACCGGGGCGGCGGTGCGCAGCCGCTGCTGCAGCGCCTCGATCGCCTGGGTCAGCCGCCGCGCGCCGAGGGTGCGGGCGGCGCCGAGCAGGCGATGCGCGGCCTGGCGCAGGCGCTGCTGGTCGCGCTCCATCGCCTCCGCGCCCAGCGTCTCGACGCCGAGGCGCAGCTCCGCCACGAACTCGGCGATCACCACGGCCGAAGTCGGGCCGAGATCGGCGGCGAGGCTGGCGAGCGCAGCGCTGTCCACCAGCGGCGCATCGGGCAGGGGGGGCGCCGGCGCCGCGGCGCTGTCCGGCGGCTCGCCGGCGGCGAGCCGGCCGACGACGGCCAGCAGCGATTCGCGGTCGATCGGCTTCGCCAGGTGCCCGTCCATGCCGGCCTCGTGGCAGGCGGCGATCTGCTCCGGCAGCGCGGAGGCGGTGACCGCCAGGATCGGGATGCGCCCGCGCGTGCCCGGCAGTGCGCGGATGCGCCGCGTCGCCTCCAGCCCGTCCATCACCGGCATCTGCACGTCCATCAGCACGACGTCGTAGGTCTCGCGCTCCACCGCCGCCACCGCCTCGGCGCCGTCCGAGGCGCTGTCCACCCCGTGGCCGGCTGCGACCAGCATCGCGCGCGCCACCATCCGGTTCGCCGCCACGTCGTCCGCCACCAGCACCCTGAGCCGCCGGGCATCGCCGGTGCCGAGGCGCGGCGGCGGCTCGGTACGCGGCGGCGCCGGCGGCGCGACCTCGCGCAGCGGCAGCTCCACCCAGAACAGCGCGCCGCGCTCGAGCTCGGTGTCGCAGCCGATGCGTCCGCCCATCGCGCCGGCCAGCCGCGCGGAGATGGCGAGACCGAGGCCGGTGCCCGGCTGCTCCTGCCCGGGGGCGGCGGCAAGCTGGGCGAAATCCTCGAACAGCAGGTGCCGCTTCTCCGCCGGGATGCCCGGGCCGCTGTCCTGCACCTCCAGCCGGATGCCGAGGCCGTCCGCCAGGCGCCGGGCGCGCAGCTGCACGCGCCCGCCCTCCGGCGTGAACTTCACCGCATTGCCGAGCAGGTTCAGCAGCATCTGCCGCAGCCGCGTCGGGTCCGCCTCGACGCCGTCCGGGGTGCCGGGCGCGACATCGAGGGTGAAGCGCAGCCCCTTTCGCGCGACCTCGGGCGCGAGCAGCCCGGCGCAGGCGTCCAGCAGCGGGCGCAGCGCCACCGGGCGCGGATGCAGCTCCAGCTTGCCGGCCTCGATCTTCGAGAGGTCGAGCAGCCCGTTCACCAGCTCCAGCAGGTGCCGCCCTGCCTCGTTCAGCGTCGCCACCTGCTCGCGCTGCGCGGTGTTCAGCGCGGGATCGTTCAGCAGCACCTGCGCGAAGCCGAGGATGCCGTTCAGCGGCGTGCGCAGCTCATGCGACATGCGCGCGAGGAACTGGCTCTTCGCCTCGCCCGCGGCGCGCGCCGCGTCGCGTGCCGCGGCCAGCTCCTCCATGGTGCGCTTGAGCTGGGTGATGTCGGTGCGGATGCCGACGGTGCCGCCATCGGCGGTGCTGCGTTCCGTGATCAGCACCCAGCGGCCATCGGGCAGCAGGCGCTCGATCGGCGGGTTGTTGGCGTGCCGCCAGGCGTCCATCGCGTTGATGAACGCGTCGATGTCCGGCCCGGCCTGCGGATACTGCCCGCGCACCGCGCCCTCGCGCATGATGTCGCGGAAATGCGCGCCCTGGTGGATGAAGGGCGCGGAGATCGCGTAGAAATCCCTGTAGCGCTGGTTGCAGGCGATCAGCCGGTCGTCCGGGCCGAACATCACGAAGCCGTCCGACATGCTCTCCAGCGCGTTCTCGAGCCGCGCGCGCCAGCTTGCGCGCTCGGCCTCCACCTTCTCGCGCTGGCGCAGCCCGACCAGCAGCGCCGCCGCCAGCGCCAGCACCAGCAGGGAGAACAGGCCCGAGACGGCCAGCGCCCGCTGGCTGTCCTGCCGCCAGATCGCCAGCGCGGCCTCGGTCTCGATGGTCGCGGTCACCAGCAGCGACGGGTAGAGCGTCGGCCGCACCGCCACCAGCACGTTGCGATCGTCGAAGCGGCTCGTCGCCTGGCCCGCGCTCGGCAGGCTCGAGGCCTGGCTCGAAAGCAGGCGACCGATCCGCGTCTCGTCATGCGGCAGGGAGGCGAGCAGCAGGCCGTCCTCCCGCTCCAGCGTCACGCGCAGGCCGGGCGAATCGCCGCCCACGGCCAGCAGCGTGCCGATCAGCGGCACCGGCACCTCGGCCACCGCGGCCAGGGTGCCGACCCCCGGCATGGTCACCGGCCGCGAGAAGAACAGCGACCACTCGCCGGTCACCGGGTTGCGCACCGGCCCGCCGATCGTCAGCCCGCCGCCGCTCGTCCCGGCATCGAAGAAGGACGGGCCGAGGGGCACCGGCAGCGGCCGCCTGCGCGACACGGAAAGCCCGGTCGCGAGTGGCGTGCTGTCCGCACCGAACAGCAGCACGTCGCGGAAGGCGAAGTTCTGGTTGTTGAGTTCGCGCAGCACCCGCGCGGCCCCGTTGGCGTCGAAGCCGGTGTCGGAGATGAAGGGCCGCAGCACCGCCGGCAGGCCCGCGAGCATGGCGTCCACCTGCACGAAGTTGCGGTTGATCGAGGCCTCCACCGCGCGGCCGATCCGGTTGACCGTGTCGAGGGCGGAAAGCAGGGCCGCGTCCCGCGCGCGGGAGACCAGCAGCGCCGTCGCCACGCCCTGCATCAGCAGCAGCGTGATCGCCGCGGCGACGAGGGCGAGCCGCAGGCGGCGGGTGGTCTGCAGCAGCGACATCTCAGTCCGCCGAGGCCCGCACGCCCACCAGCGGCGCCAGATGCGTGTTCCAGGCGTCCACGCAGTCCTGCCCGCAGCGGTTCACCCAGCGCGGCAGCACCACCTCGGTCAGCAGCCTGAGGCGGCGCTCCTCGTCCGCCGGGCTCACCGGCACCACGGTCATCGTGCCGCGCCGGCCCGCGGTGCAGCCGGGCAGGTTGGCGTTGCAGGCAAGCCCCTCGCCGGTCTCGTGCTCCGCGGCGCGCCAGATGCGCTCCTCCAGGTCGCGCACGCCCTCGCGGATCGTCTCCCTGAGGTCGGGCGGCAGCGCGGCCCAGGCGCTGGCGTTCGCGGCGAAGGCGGAAAGCCCCCAGCTCAGCGCCAGCGCATGCACATGCGTGGTCACGTTGTAGAGCCCGATGGCATGGCCCGAGAGGGTCCCGGTGATGGCGCATTCCACCACGCCGCTGCGGAAGGCGGGGATGATCTCGGCGAAGGGCGTCACCACCGGGCTGCCGCCCAGCGCCTGGATCAGTTCCGACTGTCCGACCGAGGATGTCCGCACCCGTCGCCCGGCCAGGTCCGACAGGCCCGAGAAGGGCCGGTTGCAGAACACGACCTGTGCCGGATAGGTGTAGATCGCGAGCAGCTCGATGCCGTAGCGCTCGCGCAGGAGACCCTCCAGATAGGGGCGGAAGGCGCCGACCGTCCGGCGCAGCGTGGCCATGTCGGGTGACAGCGCCGGCAGGTCCACCGCGTTGAATTCCGGCTCTTCCGTGGCGGCCAGCGGCAGGATGACCGTGCCGAACGGCACCACGCCGAGGCGCATCAGCTGCAGCATCTCCTGCCCGCGGATGCCGCTGCGGTCGAAGGGCGAGATCTCGGCGACGATGCGCCCGTTCGTCAGCTCGCCGATGCGCCGGTGCCAGAAGGGCTCCTCGAAGCGCACGAACTGGCTGACGCCCGCCAGGCCGCCGATGACCTTCAGGCGATACGCCTGCTCCTGCGCCGCCGCCTGGCCAGCCAGCAGCATGGCCAGCAGGGCGCCGGCAACGTGGGCGCCCACCAGGCGGGCGAACAGGTTCCGGCGCGGGACCGGTGGCATCGCGAACTCCCTGCTGGACGCGGTGGAGCCTGGGCATGACACGGCACCGGTCGCTGCCATCACATCCGGTCGGCAGAAAATAGCAAGCCGGCGGCAACCGTTGCGCGAAGAACTTACATTACATGGAATTTTTACGAACGTCTCCTCACACCCCCTGGCTTTGTCGGTTGTGCAACGGATGGCTCCGCTCGCCCGACCTCCGTCGCGCCGGGCGAGAGCCCATAGGGCCGGACCAGCCGCCAGACATGCGGGGGCACCATGCTGCGCAGACGGCGCGGCGCCATGTGGCGGAGGAACAGCACGGTCTCGACTGCCTTCATCTCCACCCGGGCACGCGCGAATTCCAGCCCGCGCGGGCCGATCCGCGGCATCAGCCAGCCGAGCAGCGGCCGCAGGAAGTTGGGCATGCGCCGCAGCGGCAGCCCGCCCGCCGCGCGTTCCGTATTCGCCAGGAACCCCTTCACCGCGCCCGCCCGCCGCCCGGCGGAGACCGGCGCCGCCGCCTCCAGCTCGGCTTCCAGCAGCCCGACCAGCTCCTCGCCGCGCGCATTGCGCACCAGCAGCCATTGCGCGCCGGTGCCGCCCATGTAGCCCACGGTGATGTCCGCCAGAACGTTGGTGTAGTCCACGCAGGTGCGGCAGGTCAGCGGGAAGAAGTCGGGCGGCAGCCGGCTGATCGGCAGCTGCAGGAAGGGGATGGTGCGCACCCGGCCGTCGGCGTGGCGCAGCTCCACATGGTAGTCGGCGCGGAACTCCAGATAGGTGATGGAGGCAGGGTCCGGGTCCAGCAGGTCCAGGAACCGGTGGAACATCTCTGTCGTGGTGTTGTCGGAACACGGCGTGCCGATGACATACAGCCGCTCCAGCCCCAGCTCGGCCTCGATCGCGCGCAGCGCGTGGACCTGGCAGGGAATGCCGATCACCGCCAGGCGCCGATGCCCCGCCCGCGCCGCCGGCTCCAGCAGCGCGAGCAGCGGCGCGAAGCCCATTTTCATACCGCGGCACGCCGCCATGTCCTCCGCCCGCGTCACCAGCACCGGCACCGGCTTCCAGCGATCCTCCGGATTGGCGGCCATGGCCAGCACGGCATCCACCGCGCGCGTCTCCAGCAGCCGCTCGCCGATGCGTGTCGCGATACCGGTCCATTGCGCGCCGTCCGAAGGGGTTCGCAGCGCCGCGCGCAGCATCCGGCGGAAGGGGCCGAAATGCAGCTCGTCCGGCCGCGCGGGATCGCGCGCGCGGCCATGCACCTGCGCTTCCAGCGCCCCGTAGTCCGGGCGGAGGAACTGGCAGGCGCGGCCGCAGGCCTTGGCGAGCGCGGTGCGCGACAGCCCGCAATCCGTGCAGAGCGCCCGCGGCGCGGCCGGCGCCAGGGCAGGGGCCCAGGGGCCCGTCGCGGGGGGCATGGGCACGGTCTGCACGAGGTCGTGGGGCATCGGCGGCGAGGCTAGAGGCAGCGCCCCGCCCATGTCACGCTTTCCATCATGCGCGGCCGCTTCGGCCGGCGCGACGGGAGAACGGAAAGATGGCATCCATCCGGCGCGAGGGCTCGGCGCTCTGGCAGGGCAGCGGCAAGGAGGGCAAGGGCACGCTGACCACGCAGAGCGGCACGCTGAGCAAGACGCCCTATTCCTTCACGGCCCGCTTCGGCGACGGGCAGGGCACGAACCCGGAGGAGCTGATCGCCGCCGCCCATGCCGGCTGCTTCTCTATGGCGCTCGCCTTCCAGTTGAGCGGCGCCGGCCATCCGCCGCAGGAGCTCGCGACCACAGCGCGCCTGACGATGGAGCAGGAGTCCGGCGGCTGGAAGATCGCCGCCATCGTGCTCGTCCTGAAGGCGAAGGTGCCGGGCATCGCGAAGGAAAGATTCGACGAGCTCGCCGCCGCCGCCAAGGCGAACTGCCCCGTCAGCAAGGTGCTGAACGCAGCGATCACGCTGGACGCGACGCTCGAGGCATAGCCCTGCGCGTCACGCCGCGCGCATCTGCTCCAGGAAGCGGTCGATCTGGCCGCGCAGCGCCTCCGCGCCGCGGCTGAGCTCGCGCGCGGCGGCCTGCACCTGCGTCGCCGCCGCGCCGGATTGCGCCGCTGCCTCGTCCACGCCGGCGATGCTCGCGGTGACCGTGCCGGTGCCCTGCGCCGCCTGGTTCACGTTCCGCGCGATCTCGGCCGTCGCGGCGCCCTGTTCCTCCACCGCGGCGGCGATCGCTGTCGCGATCTCGTTGATCCGCTCGATCACCTGGCCCACCGCGCCGATCGCGGCGACGACGCGTGCCGTCTCGCCCTGCACGGCCTGGATCTGACCGGCGATCTCCTCCGTCGCGCGCCCGGTCTGCGCGGCGAGGCTCTTCACCTCCGAAGCGACCACCGCGAAGCCCTTGCCGGCCTCGCCCGCCCGCGCCGCCTCGATCGTCGCGTTCAGCGCGAGCAGGTTGGTCTGGGCCGCGATCTCGCTGATAAGGCGCACCACCTCGCCGATGCGGCTCGCCTTGTCCGAAAGGCTCTGCACCGCCTCGCGCGTGCGGCCGGCCTCGTTCACCGCCTCCGCGGCCATGCGGCTGCTCTCGGCCATCTGGCGCGTGATCTCGCCGACCGACGAAGCGAGTTCCTCCGCCGCGGCGGCGACCTGCTGGACATTGGCGCTGGCCTCGCCGGCGGCGTTCCGGACCGTGCCGGCCTGCCGCGCGGTCGCCTCGGCGCCGCCGGCCATGGCGCTGGCCGTCGCCTCCATCTCCGTCGCCGCGGCGGCAACGGCCTTCACCACGCCGGCCGTCTCGGCCTCGAAGCCGCGCGTCAAAGCGGCGACGCGGTCGGCGCGCGCGGCCTTGGTCGCTGCTTCCGCGACCGCGGCGTCCTGCATGGCGCGGTTTGCGACCAGCTTCTCGCGGAACACCGCCATCGCGCCGGCGATGTCGCCCACCTCGTCCCGCCGGGCGGCGAAGGGGATGGCGCTGTCGGTGTCGCCATCGGCCAGGCTGCGCAGCCTTTCCGCCGCGGCGCCAAGCGGGCGGCCGATCGCGCGGCTGCCGATCAGCCAGCCGAGCAGGATTGTTGCGGCGAGGCCGGCGAGGGAGACCAGGACAATGGTCAGTTCCAGCTGGGCAATGTCGGATTGCGCCGCGGCTTCGGCATCGACGGCAACCTCCTTCGAGGCCGCCTCCATCCCCCGCAGCGCGGCCCGCACCGCGCCGAGCTGCGCCGTCGCAGGCTCCGCCGCCGTCACGTAGCGCTGGCGCATCGCGGCGGAAAAGTCGTTGCTGCGCTCCGCATCCGCCACGACCGCCAGGGCGGCGTCGAGCGTGCGGTTGAACGCCGCGAGAGGCTCGCGCACCTGTGCCAGCGCGGCAAGCCGCTTCGGGCCGGCTATGGCTTCAAAGTTGCGCAAGGCGTCCGCCACGCTCGCCCGCAGCCGAGCGGTTTCACGAAGGTTGCGGGCCGCCTCCGCCGCGCTGAAATTCTCCGTCAGCCGATAGCGCTCGATGGCGATGGCCAGGACTTCCTGGTGGATGCGGGCGGCGTGGGTCAGCGCCTCCGCGGCTTCCGCAGCCGTCGTGATCTCCCCCGTCGTGTCTCGCGACTTCAGCGTCACGGCGGTGCCGAGAACCAGCAGGATCAACGCGAAGGCGGCGCAGAGCGCGGCAAGCTTGGCGCCGATGCGCAGATTGGCGAAGGACATGCATGGGGCTCCCTGCGCGTGACCTGTCGGGCACGCCCCAAGGGCTTAGCCGGGCAAAATTAATGGCACGTAATTATACATCCACGTCACCACCCGATCGCCTTGGGAAGCCAGGTCGCCAACGCCGGAAACAGGAACACCAGCCCGACCGCCAGCACCTGCATCCCCACGAAGGGCACGACGCCGCGATAGATGTCGCCCGTCGTCACCTCCGGTGGCGTCACGCCGCGCAGGAAGAACAATGCCCAGCCGAAGGGCGGTGTCAGGAAGGAGGTCTGCAGCATCACGCAGATCAGCATTGCCAGCCACACCGGATCCACGCCCGCGCTGGCGAAGACCGGCAGGAAGATCGGCACGGCGATGTAGGAGATCTCGATCCATTCCAGGAAGAAGCCGAGCACGAAGATCAGCGCCAGCATGAACCAGATGTCGGCCGCGACGCCGCCGGGCAGGAAGGCGAACAGGTCGTGCACCATCTGCTCGCCCTGCAGGCCGCGGAAGGAGAGGGCGAAGACCTGGGCGCAGATCAGGATGAACATCATCATCGCCGTGATGCGCGCAGTGCTCCGCAGCGTCTCCACGACGAGACCCGGCGTCAGGCGCCTCCCCACCGCGCAGACCACCAGCGCACCGAGCGCTCCCATCGCCGCCGCCTCGGTCGGCGCCGCAACGCCCGCGATGATGGAGCCGAGCACGGCGACCACCAGCCCGACCGGCGGCGCGATCACCCTGACCAGCTTCGCCAGCAGGTCGCGCGTCGAGGTCAGCGCCCGTTCTTCCGCCGGCACGGCCGGCACCATCTCCGGCCGGATGATCCCGAGGACCAGGATATAGGCGCAGTAGATCCCGGCCAGCATCAGCCCGGGAAACACCGCCGCGGCGAAGAGCGTGCCGACCGAGAGGTTCATGATGTCGGCAAGCAGGATCAAAATCAGCGAAGGCGGGATGATCTGTCCCAGTGTGCCGGAGGCGCAGATGACGCCGCAGGCCAGCCCCTTGTCGTAGCCGCGGCGCAGCAGCGCCGGCAGCGTGAGCAGGCCGAGCGTGACCACGGTGGCGCCGACGATCCCCGTCGTCGCGCCCATCAGCACGCCGACGAAGACGATGCCGAGGCCGAGGCCGCCCCGCAGCGCGCCGGAAAGCCGCCCCACCACCTCCATCAGGTCCTCGGCGAGCCGCGATTTCTCCAGCGCCACGCCCATGAAGACGAAGAGCGGGATGGCCAGCAGCGAGTAGTTGGTGACCACGCCGAAGATGCGGTGCGGCAGCAGGTTGAACAGCATCGGCCCGAAGCCGAGCCAGCCGAAGACGAAGCCCGTCACGGCCAGCGTCAGCGCCACGGGCATGCCGATCATCAGCAGCCCGAAGAAGCCGACGAGCATCAGGATCGCATAGACTTCGGTGATCGGCATGGTCATCGGCTCTCCCTCCCCCGCGCGCGGGGGAGGGTTGGGGTGGTGGCAGGGATCAAGGTGTCAGGTCGCTTCGCGCGCGGTCCTGAGCTGCGCAAACGCTCGCAACGTCTCCGCGGTGAACTGCAGCAGCAGCAGCGCGAAGCCCACCGGGATGAAGGCCTTCAACGCCCAGCGGAACGGGATGCCGCCGGGATTGGGCGAGCCCTCGTCCTGCGCGAAGGACACGCCGACATAGCGCCAGGACAGCCAGATCACGAGCACGCAGACGGCAAGCCCCGCCACGCCGGCGAAGAGGTCGATCGCCGCCCGCACCCGGGGCCGGAACTGCGCATAGAGCACGTCCACCCGCACATGCTCGCCATGCCGCAGGGCATAGGCCGCGCCGAGCAGCGCGATAGGCGACATCAGGTGCCATTCCAGCTCCTGCGCCCAGACGCTGCCCAGCGAGAAGCCGTAGCGCAGCAGCACATTGGCCGACATCACGACGACGAGCGCCGCGACCGCCACGGCCGAAAGCTGGCCGAGGCGGTCCACGACGGCATCGATCGCGCTGGCCAGGCGCGTGGCGGTGTCCTGCGCCACGCTCAGCCCTGGCGGATGCGGCTGTGGTACACGGCCTCGGAGTAGCCGGCCCAGGCATCGTATTTCGCCTTGTAGGCGAAGTAGCTGTCATGCACGCGCTTCGTCACCGGATCGCGCGACACGGCTTCGTCCAGCACAGCCATCGTCTCCGTCCGCATGCGCTCCACGATGGGGTCCGGCAGCGGCTGCGCGATCACGCCCTGGTTCTTCACCAGGTCCTCCATCGCCTCGGCATTGTTCTTCTGGCACCACGCCTCGGAGATCACGTTGCAGGCCGCGACGGCGTTCTCGACGATGGCCTTCAGGTCGTTCGGCAGCCGCGCCCAGGCAGCCTTGTTGATGATCAGCTCGGACGCCGTCGCCGTCTCGTGCCAGCCGGTGGTGTAGTAGTGCTTGGCCACACGCTGCAGGCCGAGCTGGCGGTCCAGGAAGGGCCCGACGAACTCCGCCGCGTCGATCACGCCACGCTCGAGCGCCGGGAAGATCTCGCCGCCCGGCAGCAGCCGCACATCCACGCCGAGCCGCTGGTAGACGCGCCCCGCGAGGCCCGGGATGCGCATCTTGAGGCCGCGCAGATCCTCAACCTTCTCGATCGGGCGGCGGAACCAGCCGGTCATCTGCACGCCGGTGTTGCCGCAGAGGAAGGGCACCAGGTTGAAGCGGTCGTACACCTCGCGCCACAGGTCGAGTCCGCCGCCGTCGTACATCCAGCCATTCAGCCCCTGGTAGTTCAGGCCGAAGGGCACGGCGGTGAAATACTGCGCGGCGAAGGTCTTGCCGGTCCAGAAATAGGCATTCGCGTAGTTCATCTCGACGATGCCGGAGGAGACGGCGTCGAAGCCCTCGGCGGCCGGGATCAGCTCGCCCGCGCCGAAGAACTGGATGCGGATGCGGTTGTTCGACATGCGCTGGATGCGGTCGATCAGGTCGCGCGCGCTGCCCGGGCCGGTGGAGTAGAACGCGGCCTGCGGCCCGTAGAAGCTCGTCATCCGCCAGTTGAAGGTGGTCTGCGCCGTCACGACGGCGGGCGTGGCGAGCGCGCCGGCAAGGCCGCCGGCGGCGCCGGCGACGAGGTTGCGACGATTCATCGTATGAAGTCTCCCGGACGAGATTTTCGCTCTGTCTTCAGCAACCCGCCTTCAGCAATCCGCGTGCCAGCGGGCTGCCGCGCGTGACGCTGCCTGCGTCGTCGCTGATGGTCGCAGACAGCGCATCAAGCCACCGTCGTGTGCCCGCTTCCTGGGCAATCCACGCTGGCATCCCCCGGCGCAAACGGGCAGGAGTGGCCCATGAGCCTCGTCCCGACCTTCGCCACCCCGCCCGGCTTCCTCGGCCTGCCGCCGCGCGCGGGCAGCACCGGGACGACGATCGCCGGCATCCCGCTCGACCTCGGCACAACCAACCGCGCCGGCACCCGCGAGGGCCCCGCCGCGATCCGGCGTGCCTCCCGCATGCTGGTGGATGGCGCGCATCCGGTGACGCGGGTGGATCCCCGCGCGCTGGACCTCGCCGACATCGGCGATTTCCGCCTGGCGCTCGGCGACCTCGCCGGCAGCCTGGCGCTGATCGAGCAGCAGGCCGCGGAGCATCAGCACCTGGTCGCGCTAGGCGGCGAGCACGGCATCACGCTGCCCCTGCTGCGCGCGCTGGCGAAGCGCGTCGGCGGCCCGCTCGCGCTGGTGCATTTCGACGCGCATTGCGACACCTGGCCCGAGAGCTTCGGCCAGCGCTTCTCGCACGGGCAGCCCTTCTTCCATGCGATCGAGGAGGGACTGCTCGATCCCAAGCGTATGATCCAGATCGGCATCCGCTCCCCGGTGGAGCCGGAAACGATGGCCTGGACGCTGGGCAAGGGGGTCACGATCCTCTCGGCGCAAGCGGTGCACGAGATGGGGCCGGCATCCGTGGCGGCCGGGATCGTGGACGTGGTCGGCCCCGCGCCCGCCTATCTCTCCTTCGACATCGACGCGCTCGACCCCGCCTTCGCGCCCGGCACCGGCACGCCCGAGATCGGCGGCCTGGCGAGCTGGCAGGCGCAGGCGATCCTGCGGCGCATCGGCGGCCTCGATTTCCGCGGCATGGACGTGGTGGAGGTGGCACCCGCCTACGACCACGCCGAGATCACCGCCCTCGCCGCGGCGACCATTGCCTGGGAATATCTCTGCCGCGCCGTATAATTCGGTAACATTTCCGGCCAATTCTCACCGGGGCAGGGTGGGTCGGTCGAGATCGCGTGCGTCGGCCGAAAAATCCCCTTGCAATCGCCCCAGGCCGCCGCTATTTCTCCGGCCGTCGCCGCGGCCTGTCCGTGGCGGCGAGTTCCGACGCCAGCGCACGTGCCGCGAGGCCCCGTTTCCGGGCCACAGCAACGACGGGACGCGTCTCTTGTCCGTGCCGGCCACCCATGGGCCGGAAAGTTCGGGGGAGCCGCCTGTGTCGCCTGAATGCCGCGGCGCGAGACGATCTCGCGACCCAGCCAGCGCCTGATCCGGCGCGCCACGCCCCGGCCCGCACCGCCGCAGTCCCCACGGGCTGCGCGCGGCGAGCGCCCGCGGCGCCGGCGCCCCGGTTGAGCGCGGCGCCCTGCCACGTCCCGCCCGCCCGCAAGGGCGGCGCGCCGTGCGCCAGGGGGCTGCGTCAGGCCGCCTCGCGGCTCCCTCCTTCCCCGCCGCCGCGCCGTGCCCGACAGGGCAGGGGCGTGGCGGCGGGGCGTCCTGCCACTCTGCGCTTCGGAACCCCTGCGATGACCGATCTCCGCTTCCGCGGCGCCGTCAGCCCGCTCTCCCGCGCGCCTGGCGGCGCGACGCTCCGCCGCCCTGACCAGAAGCTCCCCCGGAGCGTCGACGCGCTCGTCGCGCGCCTGCGCCCGGAAGCGCCGCTGCACTGCATCCGCCCCGCCACGATCGAGGGCGCGGCGCGGTCCTTCCTGGCCGCCTTCCCCGGCGAGACGCTCTACGCCGTGAAGTGCAACCCGGAGCCCGCGGTGCTGCGCGCCCTCTGGCGCGGCGGCGTGCGCCGCTTCGACTGCGCCTCGGAAGCCGAGGTGCGGCTGGTGCGCAACATGTTCCCGGACGCCGCGATCCACTTCATGCACCCCGTGAAGTCCCGCGGCGCCATCCGCGAGGCCTGGCAGCGCCAGGGCGTGCGCGACTTCGTGCTCGACAGCGCGGAGGAGCTTGCGAAGCTTCGCGAGGAGACCGGGGGCGGCGAGGGGCTTGGCCTCGTTGTGCGTCTCGCGCTGCCGAAGGGCGGTGCGATGTACGACCTCTCCGGCAAGTTCGGCGCCGCGCCGGCCGATGCCGTCGCGCTGCTGCGCGCCGCGCGGCCGCATGCGCAAAAGCTCGGCGTCAGCTTCCATGTCGGCAGCCAGTGCCTGGACCCCTCCGCCTATTCCCGTGCCATCGCGCTGGCCGCGGCGGTGATCCGGGAGGCGGGCGTGGCGGTGGACCTGCTCGATGTCGGCGGCGGCTTCCCGGTCGCCTACCCCGATGTCGTGCCCCCGCCGCTCCCCGCCTTCATGGCGGCGATCCGACAGGCCGTCGCGGCGGAGGGCCTTTCGGGCCTCGCGCTGTGGGCGGAGCCGGGCCGCGCGCTGGTCGCCGCGGGCACCTCCGTGGTGCTGCAGGTGCAGCACCGGCGCGGCGATGCGCTGTTCGTGAACGACGGCGTCTACGGCGCGCTGTCGGATGCGGGCGCACCGGGCTTCCGCTTCCCGGTGCGGCTGCTGCGCGACAGCGCCGCGCCGCTCGTCGCCTGCAGCTTCTTCGGCCCCACCTGCGACAGTGCGGACCACATGAAGGGTCCGTTCCTGCTGCCGGGGGATGTCGCCGAGGGCGACTGGATCGAGGTCGGCCAGCTCGGCGCCTATGGCGCCTCGCTGCGCACCGCCTTCAACGGCTTCGACCGCGCGGGCATTGCCGAGGTGGCGGACCCGCCGCTGCTCGAGACGCCTGGATACGAACTGGGCAAGGCCGCCTGAGCGGCCTTGCCCCCCACCCCTCATCGGAGACACCGACGGTGAAGCACGCGACCTTCCGCGGCCGCCTGGTCATGCTCGGCTTCGGCTCGATCGGCCAGGGCGTCCTGCCCCTCATCCTGCGTCACATCGAGATCGCGCGCGACGACATCACCATCGTCACC
Source organism: Falsiroseomonas bella (assembly GCF_003173615.1). Taxonomy (GTDB): domain Bacteria; phylum Pseudomonadota; class Alphaproteobacteria; order Acetobacterales; family Acetobacteraceae; genus Falsiroseomonas; species Falsiroseomonas bella. The sequence continues at coordinate 299,420 of NZ_QGNA01000006.1, forward strand.
GCCGAGCCGCGCGGCCGCGAGGTCGCCGCCGAATACGGCATCCGGTTCGTCGAGCAGGCCGTCACGCGCGACAATCTGTCCGAGCTGCTCTCGCCACTGCTGCGGGCCGGCGATTTCCTGCTGAATCTGTCGGTGGACGTGTCGTCGGTGGCGCTGATGAAGCTCTGCCAGGAGCGCGACGTGCTCTATCTCGACACCGTCGTGGAGCCCTGGGCCGGCGGCTACACCGATCCCGCCCTCACGCCCTCCCAGCGCTCCAACTACGCGATGCGCGAGGAAGCGGTGGCGCTGCGTGAGATGGCCCGGGGCGGTCCCACCAGCATCACCGCGCATGGCGCCAATCCGGGCCTCGTCAGCCATTTCGTGAAGCAGGCGCTGCTCGACATCGCGCGCGACACCGGCGCGCCGATTGCCGCGCCGCCGCCGGCGTCCGACCGTGCCGCCTGGGCGAAGATCGCGGCCGATCTCGGCGTGAAGGTGATCCACATCGCGGAGCGCGACACGCAGGTCGCCGACCGCCCGAAGAAGCCCGGCGAGTTCGTCAACACCTGGTCGGTGGACGGCTTCGTGGGCGAGGGCTGCCAGCCCGCCGAGCTCGGCTGGGGCACGCATGAGAAGGCGCTGCCGGCCGACGGCCACCGCCACGGCTTCGGCTGCGACGCGGCGATCTACCTGATGCGCCCGGGTGCGAGCACGCGCGTCCGCACCTGGACGCCGCTCGAAGGCCCGTTCCACGGCTTCCTGATCACCCACAACGAGAGCATCTCGATCGCCGACTACTACACGCTGCGCGACGCCGACGGGCGCGTGCTGTACCGCCCGACCGCGCACTACGCCTACCATCCCTGTGACGATGCGGTGCTGTCGGTGCACGAGCTGGCGGGCAAGAACTGGCAGATGCAGCCGGAGAAGCGGCTGATGACGGACGAGATCGTCTCCGGCATGGACGAGCTCGGCGTGCTGCTCTGCGGCCACGCCAAGGGCGCCTACTGGTACGGCTCGCGGCTCACCATCGGCCAGGCGCGGGAGCTGGTGCCGCACAACAACGCCACCTCGCTGCAGGTGACGGCGGCCGTGCTGGCCGGCGTGATCTGGGCCATCGAGAACCCGCGCCGCGGCCTGGTCGAATCCGACGAGATGGACCACGACCGCATCCTGGAGATCTGCCGCCCGTATCTCGGCGAGGTCGTCGGCGTCTATTCCGACTGGACCCCGCTGCAGGATCGCGGCGTGCTGTTCCCCGAGGAGGTGGACGCCACCGACCCCTGGCAGTTCCGCAACATCCGCGTGGCCTGACGGCGCCCGTGCCCGCTCGCCTTCCTAACCCGCCCATTCCGCCCTAGCCTGCGCCCCGGTTCGGGAGGGTCCAGGCATGCATGTCCTCGTCATCGGCGCCGCCGGCATGGTCGGCCGCAAGCTCGTCGCGCGGATCGCCGCGGATGGCGCGGTGGGCGGGCGGCCAGTCACCAAGCTCAGCCTGATGGACGTGATCGCGCCGCAACTGCCCGAAGGGATGGCGGGCGAGGCCTGGGCGGCGGACATCTCCGCCGGCGGCGCCGCGGACCGCATGATCGCCGGCCGGCCGGAGCTGATCTTCCACCTCGCCGCCATCGTCTCCGGCGAGGCCGAGGCCGATTTCGACAAGGGCTACCGCATCAACCTGGACGGCACGCGCCTGCTGTTCGAGGAGATCCGCCAGGAATCGCTGCGCGCCGCCGGCGAGGGCGCGGAGTACAAGCCCCGCGTCGTCTTCACCTCCTCCATCGCGGTCTTCGGCGCGCCCTTTCCGGACGCGATCGGCGACGAGTTCTTCACCACGCCGCTCACCAGCTACGGCACGCAGAAGGCGATCGGCGAGCTGCTGCTGGCCGACTATTCGCGCCGCGGCTTCTTCGACGGCGTCGGCATCCGCCTGCCCACCATCTGCATCCGCCCCGGCCTGCCCAACAAGGCCGCCAGCGGCTTCTTCTCCAGCATCCTGCGCGAGCCGCTGGCCGGGAAGGAGGCCGTGCTGCCCGTGCCCGACACGGTGATGCACTGGCACGCCAGCCCGCGCGCCGCGGTCGGCTTCCTGCTGCACGCCGCGACGCTCGATACCGAACCACTCGGCGCGCGCCGCAACCTGACGATGCCGGGCCTCGCCGCGACGGTCGCCGAGCAGATCGAGGCGTTGCGCCGCGTCGCCGGCGACAAGGCCGTCGCGCTGATCCGCCGCGAGCCCGACGAGACCATCATGAGGATCGTCGCCGGCTGGCCCCGCCGCTTCGACGCGAAGCGGGCGGAATCGCTCGGCTTCCAGGCCGAGAAGAGTTTCGACGAGATCATCCGCGTGCATGTCGAGGACGAGCTGATGGGGAAGGTGCCGTGAAGCCCGGCGTTCTTGTCGTCGGGGAGCTGCCTGACTGGGATCTCGGGGCGCTGGCCGAACGCTTCGAGGTCCATCTCTACTACGCCACGGCCGACAAGCCCGGCATGCTCGCGCGGCACCGCGACACCATCCGCGCCATCGCAACGAAGGGCGAGGTCGGCGCCAGCGCCGAGCTGATGGACGCCCTCCCGAAGCTCGAGATCATCGGCTGCTACGGAGTCGGCTACGACCTGATCGACGTCCCCGCCGCCAAGGCGCGCGGCATCCGCGTCACCAACACGCCGGACGTGCTGACCGAGGAAGTGGCCGACATGGCCATAGGCCTGCTGCTCGCCGCCGCGCGCCGCATCCCGGCCGGCGATGCCTGGGTGCGCGACGGATCCTGGAAGACCAAGGGCTCCATGCCGCTGCAGACCCGCGTCTGGGGCAAGCGCATCGGCATCGTCGGCCTTGGCCGCATCGGCGCCGCCATTGCCCGCCGCGCGGAGGCCTTTCGCATGCCCATCGCCTACAGCGCGCGGCAGAAGAAGGACGTGCCCTACGACTGGTATCCCACCCCCGCCGCGCTGGCGCCGCATGTGGACATCCTGATGGTCTCCGCCGCCGGCGGGCCGGCCACCAAGGGCCTGGTGGACAGGACGGCGATCGAGGCACTGAAGCCCGGCGCGATCTTCTGCAACGTCTCCCGCGGCACGGTCGTGGACGAGGCCGCGCTGCTCGCCGCACTGAGGACGAAGCGCATCGCCGCTGCCGGCCTTGACGTGTTCCTGAACGAGCCGGACATCGACCCGGAATTCCTCACCTTCGACCATGTCGTGCTGCAGCCCCACGCCGCCAGCGCGACGGTCGAGACGCGCAAGGACATGGGCGCGCTGATGCGGGCCAATCTCGAAGCCCAGATGGAAGGCCGCCCCCTGCTCACGCCGGTCGCCTGACCGGCTCGCCGCGGCCTGGTCGCCATGGCGGCCGGTCGCCGCCTGGCGTTTTCCGCCGCAGCGGGGTCGCCAGCGCGGGAACCCATCCGCCGCGCCGCGCTTTCCGGAAGGAAGGCGATGCGCGCGAAGGGAGGCGGCGATGCTCTGGCGATCCACCACGCTCATCGGCAGCGGGCTCCGTGCGCGGGACGGCGGGATCGGCAGCATCGCCGACCTGCTCTTCGATGAAACCGACTGGAATGTCCGCTGGGTGGTCGTGGACACGGGCGGTTGGCTCACGGGGCGGAGGGTGCTGCTGCCGCCCTCGTGCTTTGGCGCGGCGGGCGGCACCACGCTGGAATATCCGGTGGACCTCACGCGCCGCCAGGTTGAGGAAAGCCCCGAGATCGGCTTCGACGCACCCGTTTCCCGCCAGCTCGAATCACGCGTCTACGGCCATTACGGCTGGACGCCCTATTGGAACCTCAGCTTCGCGCCGCCCTTCGCCGCGCCCACCGCCGTTCCCGCCGCGGGCGAGCCGCCCCGCTCCACCCCCGAGACGCGCGAGGAGCCGAGCGGCGACCCGCATCTGCGCAGCGCGAAGGAGGTCACCGGCTACTACATCCAGGCGACCGACGGCGACATCGGTCATGTGGAGGAGTTCCTGGTGGACGACGACCCCTGGGCCATCCGCTACGTGGTGGTGGACACCGCCAATTGGTGGCCGGCGCGCAAGGTGATCCTCTCGCCGCGCTGGTTCAGCGGCATCGACTGGGCGACGCAGCAGGTGCATGTCACCGTCACGCGCGACCAGGTGAAGGCGAGCCCGGAGTACGAGCCCTCCAGCCTGCTCGCGCGCGAGCATGAGGAACGGCTGCACGCGCATTATGGCGCACGCCCCTACTGGGGCTGAGCCGACGCGGGGTCACCCATTCACCGCCGCCACACCCGGTCCAGCGGCATCAGCCGGTTCACCAGCAGCAGCAGCGCGATCGTCACCAGGATGAAGATGGTGCTGATCGCGTTCACCGTGTTCTCGAGACTGAAGGTCGCCTCGGCATAGATGCGCACCGGCAGCGTCTGCATCCGCGCCGTCGTCAGGAAGGCGGTGACCGTGACCTCGCCGAAGGAATTCAGGAACCCGATCACGCAGGCCACGCCGATGCCGGGGCCGAGCTGCGGCAGGATCACCCGGCGGAACACCCGCGCGGGCGTGGCGCCAAGCCCGCCCGCCGCCTCCTCCAGGCTGCGGTCAAGCTGCGCCACGGAGGCGCGCAAAAGCATGAGCATGAAGGGCGCGATCAGCACCACATGCACCGCCAGGATGCCGAGGAAGGGCGGCACCATGTTGAACCATTGCAGCAGCCGCAGCATGCCGAGCCCGATGGCGATGCCCGGCAGCGCCAGCGGCAGCACATAGAGCGCGCCCAGCGCCTCCCGCCCCGCGAAGCCGCCGCGCACCAGCGCGAAGGCGGCCGGCAGGCTGATCGCCAGCGCGATCGCCACCGCGCAGAGCGCCAGCTGCAGGCTGGTCCAGGCGTCTTCCAGGTAGCGCGGATTCTCGAGGATCAGCGCATACCATTTCAACGTGAAGCCGACGAACTGCGCGACGGTCGCCTGCGGGCTGTCGTTCACGCTGGCTACGGCGACCAGCAGCAGCGGGAAGACCAGCAGCAGGATCGCAATGGCCAGCAACAGCCGCGAGACGATGGGCGCCAACGCTTCCGCCACCGCCACCAGCGCGCGGCGCAGCGCCGGCGGCAGCCTCAGGCGCGGCAGGGGCGGGCGGCCGGGAATCCAGGGTGTCAGAAGCGCGATGGCGCGGCCGATCAGGAAGGTGGCCAGCACGCCCGCGAACAGCATGAGCATCGCGAGCGCCGAGGCGAGGGGATAGTTCATCACCTCGATGCCTTCCTTCAGCACGATCATGCCGCTGACCAGCACCTTCCGGCCGCCCACCAGCGCCGCCGAGACATAGGATTCCGAAGCGAGCAGGAAGGTGATGACCAGCCCCGCGCGCAGCCCCGGCAGCGACAGCGGCAGCACCACGCGAAAGAAGCGCATCGCCGGCCCGGCGCCGAGGCTCGTCGCCGCCTCGTCAAGCCGCTTCTCCTGGCCTTCCAGCACGTCGTAGAGCGCCAGCACCATGAAGGGCAGGAAGACCTGCGTCAGCGCCAGCCCCACCGCGAACCAGCCGAACAGCAGGTCCGGCCGCGGCAGGCCGAGCTCCACCGCGAGCGAGGCAACAATGCCGCGCGGCGCCAGCAGCAGGATGATGCCGAGCGAGCGCACCACCACGTTGGTCAGCAGCGGCACCAGCACGATCGCGAAGCCGAGCGGCTTCCAGCGCGGCGGCAGCCGCGTCAGCCACAGCGCCAGCGGATAGCCCAGCACCGCGCAGGCCGTCGCCACGCCGACGCCGAGCAGCAGCGTGTTGAGGAACACGCGCATGTAGAAGCGGTCGCCGACCAGCTCCACATACTGCTCGGTGGAGGGCACCAGCAAGATCGGGTCGAACATCCCGCCCGTCTGCTGCACCGACAGCAGCGCGACGGCGCCGAGCGGCGCGGCGAAGGCCGCAAGCAGCCAGACGCCGTAGGGCAGGGCCAGCAGGCCCGAGCCGACCCTGCCCGTCATGGAACGCCCCGTGTCAGCCAGCGATCTCGCGAGTGAAGCGGGAGGACCAGCGCGGCTCGTTCTGCGCCACCACGCCCCAGTCGAAATCCACCAGCTTCTCGACCGCCGCCTGGCCCATCACCAGCTTCGCCGAAAGCTCCGCCGGCAGCGTCAGGTTGGTGATGGTCGGGCTGTAGTAGATCTGCTCGGCATAGGCCTGCTGGCATTCCGGCGAGAGATGCAGGTTCACCCAGGCCTCGGCCAGCGCCTGGTTGCGCGTGCCCGTGGTGATGCAGGCCACGTTCATCGCCACCACCTGGCCCTCGGTGGGATCGGCAACGACGATGTTCGGGTTGCGCGTCTCGGCATAGCGGCGGGTGAAGCTGCCGAACTCCACGCTCGCCGCGCCGACGCCGCTGTCGAACATGCCGTAGAGCTGGTCCTGGCTGCCCTGGATCGCGGCGAAGGGCTTCAGGCGCGCGATGTTCTGGAAGGCCGGGTCGATGTTGCGCTCGCTGCCGCCCCAGACCTTGGCCGACATCAGCAGCGCGGAGGTGCCCTGCGCGCCCGGGTAGGTCGGCCAGATCACCTTGCCCTTCAGGTCGTCGCGCCAGAAATCCTTCCACGACGTCATCGGTGACGCGACCGCGCGGCGGTCATAGACGATGGTGACGGGGTTGAAGGCCACGCCGTAGCCGCCCTGCCGCGCCAGCGGATAGAGGTTGGCGAAGTTCGGCACATTGGCGGTCGGCGCCTGCGTCACGCCGTCGCGCACCGCCTGGCGGCTTTCCGAGATGTTCAGGTACAGCACGTCGAAGCTCGGCCGGCCTCGCTCGGCATAGGCGCGCGCGCGCCGCTCCGTGGTGCCGCCGAGCACGTAGTTGATCTTCACGCCGTGCTGCTGCTCCAGCGGCGTGCCGCAATACTGGCGCACGATCCGCTCCTGCACGCCGCCCCAGACGCCGACGGTGAGCTCGTCACCGCGCCTGATCTGCGCGACGGCGTCCTTGCCCCAGATGGCCGGCGCGGCGAGCGCGGCGCCGAGCATCGTGCGACGGGTGGTGCGAGCGGTCATGCGGCTTCTCCTGCAGCGGTCTCGAAATCCTCGATCCAGCTCATCGCATCCGTGGGCGCGACCAGCATGGCGTGAGCGCCCGGCGAGAGGGCCGGCTCGGCGGTGGGGCGGCGCACGCGCAGCCGGTGCGCCCCGACCGCGAGCTCGTAATGCACCGCGTCATCCAGCCGCGTCGCCGCCTCGATCCTCGCCGCGGCGACCAGCGGCGCGTCCGGCGCGCTGTCGGGCCCCGTCAGCCGCAGCCGCGCGGCGCGCAGCACCAGATGAGTCGGGCGCGCGCCCGCGGGCAGCGGGATCGGCGGCAGCCCCGCCGCGCGGAACATGCCGGCCTCGGCGCGCCCTTCCAGCACGCTGCGCGCACCCAGGAAGCGCGCGGTGAAGAGGTGGCGCGGATGCTCGGTCAGTTCCGCCGGGCTCGCGCATTCCACGATGCGGCCGCGATCCATCACCGCGACGCGGTCGGCCAGCGCCAGCGCCTCCTCCTGGTCATGCGTTACGAACAGGGTGGTGATCCCGGCCTGGGTGCGCAGCCGCGCGATCTCCTCGCGCATCTCCACGCGCAGCCCGGCATCCAGGTTGGACAGCGGCTCGTCCAGCAGCAGCAGTTCGGGCCGGATCACCAGGGCGCGGGCCAGCGCCACGCGCTGCTGCTGCCCGCCCGACATCCGCGCCGGATAGCGATCCGCCAGCCGGTCCAGCCCGACCATCGCCAGCGCCTCCGCCACGCGCGAGTCGCGTTCGGCGCGGGACACGTTGCGCATCTCCAACCCGAAGGCGACGTTGCCCGCGGCGGTCAGGTGCGGGAACAGCGCGTAGTTCTGGAACACCATGCCGATCTGGCGGCGATGCGGCGGATCGCGCTCCACCGCGCGTCCGCCGATCAGGATGCGGCCCGAGTCGGGCGCGATGAACCCGGCGACGAGCCGCAGCGTGGTGGTCTTGCCGCAGCCTGATGGCCCCAGCAGCGCGATGCACTCGCCCCGCGCAACGTCGAGGGAGACGCCGTCCACGGCGGCCATGGCACCGTAGCGCTTGATCAATGCGTCAAGCCGGAGATGTGGGGCGGGCTGCACGCCGGAAGGGTAGGCAATCCCGATGCCACACCGCTAGCGCGTCGGATCGCGGATTTCGTTCGCATCCCGGCGGTGGCCTGCCCAATTTTTTTGCGTCTGCCCGCTTTCGCGCCGCACCCGTGCCGGGCTATGTCGGCCGCGCCGGGGCGACGCCCTGGCACGCCCCTTGCTGCGACTGCGCCGACTGCCATTTGGCAGGGCGCGCGGCGCCGGTTGGCGCGCGGCCGAGACGCGACGGAGGATTCACCCGCATGGGCACCACGAACCGCACCCGCTACCGCGTCGAACGTCGCGCCCTGCTTGGCGGTGCCGCCGGCTTTGTCCTGGCCGCGGTGCCGGGCGCCCGCGTGCCGGTGGCGCAGAGCCTCGACAAGGTGTCGTTCCAGACCAATTGGCGCGCCCAGGCCGAGCATGGCGGATACTACCAGGCGGTCGCGGCCGGCATCTATCGCCGCCACGGCCTGGATGTGGAGGTCCGCATGGGCGGGCCGCAGCAGAACCCCGCACAGCTCCTGCTCGCCGGCCGCGTGGACATGATCATGTCCAACGGCTTCCAGGCGCTGAACTACGTGCGCGAGAACCTGCCCTTCATGACCATCGGCGCCATCATGCAGAAGGATCCGCAGATCCTGATGACGCACGAGGGCAACGGCATCAATTCCTTCGAGGACATGCGCGGCCGCCCGATCCTGATCGGTGCCTCCGGCCGCGTCACCTTCTGGCCGTTCCTGCGCCGCCGCTTCGGCTTCGCCGACGAGCAGATCCGGCCCTACACCTTCAACGTCGGCCCGTTCATGGCCGATCGGAACGCCATCCAGCAGGGCTTCCTCTCCTCCGAGCCCTACGCCGCGATCGAGGCCGGCGCGCGTCCGAAGGTCTTCCTGATCGCCGATGCCGGCTACAACAACTACAACACCACCATCGACATCTCCCGCCGAATGGTGGAGCAGAAGCGCGACGTGGTGCAGCGCTTCGTCAACGCCACCATCGAGGGCTGGACGCAATACATGACCGGCCAGGGCATCGAGGAGGCGAATGCGCAGATCAAGCGCGACAACCCCGAGATGACGGACGCCAAGATCGCCTACGCGATCCGCGTGATGAACGAGAACGGCATCGTCCGCTCCGGTGAGGCGCTGAGCCTCGGGATCGGCGCCATGACCGATGCGCGCTGGCAGTCCTTCTACGAGACGATGCGCGATGTCGGCCTCTATCCGCCCGGCATGGACGTCAAGCGCGCCTACAGCCTGGACTTCGTGAACAAGCGGGTCGGTCTTGCCTGACCATGGCTTTCCGGCGGCGACAGGCGTGACGGCGGGACCGCCCGTCGTCACCCTGCGCGGCGTGGCGAAGCGCTACGCGAACGGCACGCTGGCCGTGCAGGGCGTGGACCTCGCGATCGGGCAGGGGGATTTCGTCTCCCTGCTCGGCCCGTCGGGCTGCGGCAAGTCCACCGTCCTGCGCATGATCGCGGGGCTGATGGGGCCGAGCACCGGCAGCATCGAGATGGCCGCCGGCGGCAACGCGGCAGGCGACATCGGCTTCGTCTTCCAGGAGCCGACGCTGATGCCCTGGTCCAGCGCGCTGAAGAACGTGATGCTGCCGCTGCGCCTCGCCGGCACCGCGCGCAGCGAGGCAGAGGACCGCGCCGCCGCGGCGCTCGCCGAGGTCGGCCTCAAGGGCTTCGAGAAATCCTATCCCCGCGCGCTGTCCGGCGGCATGAAGATGCGCGTCTCCATCGCCCGCGCCCTGGTCACCAAGCCGCGCCTGCTGCTGATGGACGAGCCCTTCGCCGCGCTCGACGAGATCACGCGCCACCGGCTGAACAACGACCTGCTCACCCTCTGGGCGCTGGAGCGCTTCACCGCCGTCTTCGTCACCCATTCGGTGTTCGAGAGCGTCTACCTCTCCCGCCGCATCGTGGTGATGGCCGCGCGCCCCGGCCGCGTGGTGGAAGACATGGAGGTCAACGAAGCCTATCCGCGCGGCGAGGTTTTTCGGACCTCCGCCGAATACGCGGCGCATTGCCGCGCGGTGTCGGAGGCGCTGCACGGCGCCATGGGCGAATAGGGGGCGCGCATGGGTGTTTCCGTCTCGGCCAACGAAGTCGCCGACGCGCCGCAGGAGGCGCGGGAGCGCACGATCCTCGGCCTCACCGGCGAAGGCTGGGCTCGCATCCTGGCGCCGCTCGCCATCGGCATCATCGCGCTCGGCCTCTGGGAATGGGCGGTGCGCGTCAACGAGATCCCGCCCTACATCCTGCCCGGCCCCATCGAGGTCGGCCGCACCCTGATCCGGGACTGGCACACGCTGCAGGTCTCCCTCTGGATCACGCTGCAGATCACCTTCGCCGCCCTCTTCGTCGCCGCGGCGCTCGGCCTGGCGCTCGCCGTGCTCTTCGCCCAGTCGCGGGTGATCGAATTGTCGCTGTTCCCCTACGCCGTCATCCTGCAGGTAACGCCGATCGTCGCCATCGCGCCGCTGATCATCATCTGGGTGGACGACATCCGCATCGCGCTGCTGATCTGCGCCTGGATCGTCGCCTTCTTCCCGATCCTGTCGAACACGACGCTCGGCCTGAACAGCGCCGACCACAACCTTCAGGACCTGTTTCGATTGTATCGCGCCAGCCGCTGGCAGGTGCTGATGCGCCTTCGCCTGCCGACGGCGATGCCCTATTTCCTCGGCGGTCTGAAGATCTCGGGCGGCCTCGCGCTGATCGGCGCCATCGTCGCGGAATTCGTCGCCGGCACGGGCGGCCGCGCTTCCGGCCTCGCCTACCGCATCCTGGAAGCCGGCTACAACCTGCAGATCCCGCGGATGTTCGCCGCCCTCGTCCTCGTCTCCGCCACCGGCATCGCGATCTTCCTGGCGATGACCCTGGTGTCGCACCTCGCGCTGCGCCACTGGCACGAAAGCGCGATGAAGGAACGCAAGTGAAGGATATGCTTCAGCGCGCCGGCAGCCGCTTCTGGCTGCGCGATGCGCGCGCCCCCGGCGTGCTCGTGCCAGGGCTCGACGCCGACCGCGACCAGGACGGGCTGATCCGTCTCGACATCCGCATTGAGGACGGGAAGGTCGCCGCGGTCGCGCTGCCCGGCACCGCGCCGGATGGCGTGGATATGCGGGGCGGCCTGGTCTGGCCTGCGCCGGTGGATGCCCACACGCATCTCGACAAGGGCCATATCTGGCCGCGCACCCGCAACCCCGAAGGCAGCTTCATCGGCGCGCTGACCGCCGTGATGTCCGACCGCAACGCCGCCTGGAGCGGCGAGGACATCCGCGCCCGCGCCGATTTCGCGCTGCGCTGCGCCTATGCCCATGGCACGGTTGCGATCCGCACCCATCTCGACACCTACCTGCCGCACGCCATGACCACCTGGCGCGTCATGCGAGAGCTGCGCGACGCCTGGGCCGGGCGCATCGCGATCCAGATGTCCTCGATCTGCCCGGTGGATCGCTTCTCCGGCCCGGACGGCAAGGCGCTGGCGGATCTCGTCGCCGCCTCGGGCGGCGTGCTCGGCATGGTCACGCGCCCCTCCGGCGGTATCCATGACGACCTGCCCCCCGGCTTCCAGCAGGAACTCGACACCTTCTTCGCACTCGCCGAGGAACGCGGCCTCGACCTCGACCTGCATGTGGACGAAAGCGGCGAGACCGGCGCGCGGGCCCTGCGCGAGATCGCGCTGACCGCGCTGAAGCGGAAGTTCAAGGGCCGCATCCAATGCGGCCATTGCTGCTCCCTTTCCATCCAGCCGGAGGATTTCGCGCGCGAGACCATCGCCCGCGTGGCCGAGGCCGGCATCGACATCGTCGTGCTGCCGATGTGCAACATGTATCTGCAGGACCGCGTGCCCGGCCGCACGCCCCGCTGGCGCGGCGTGACGCTGGTGCATGAGATGCGCGCCGCCGGCATCCGCGTCTCCGTCGCCTCCGACAACACGCGCGATCCCTTCTACGCCTATGGCGACCTCGACATGGTCGAGGTCTTCCGTGAAGCGACGCGCATCCTGCATCTCGACCATCCCTTCGGCGACTGGCACCGCGCGATGGCAGCCAACCCGGCGGAGGCGATGGGGCTGCAGGGCAGGGGGCTGATCGCCGCCGGCGCGCCGGCCGACCTGATCCTGTTCTCCGCGCGCTTCATGACGGAGCTGCTCTCCCGCCCGCAATCGGACCGCATCGTGCTGCGCGACGGCCGCGTGCTGGAAGCGACCGCGCCGCATTGGCGCGAGCTGGACGCGGTGGTGGGTGTTTCCGGCTAGCCGCCTACCATTTGGCGAAATGCGCTCGCACCTTCGCCACGAACGCCTCGCATTCGGCGCGCGTGCGCTGGTCCATGCGCGTCAGCGTCACCCACTCCACCTTGCAGTCCCGCGCGCAGAGCCGCCGCATGCCGCGCCCGAACAGCTTGCGGTCGATCCGCCCGATATACCACAGCAGCCAGGTCGGCGAGCCATAGGTGGTCACAACGGCGATGCGGCGGATGTTGGTCAACGCCGGCTCGATCGCGCCCGCACCGAGATGGAATGCCACGCCCGGCGCCCAGACGCGGTCGAACCAGCCCTTGAGGATCGCCGGCATGCCGTACCACCAGGTCGGATGCACCAGCACCAGCGCCTCCGCCCGGCGCAGCGCGGCGACATGGTCCTCGATGCCCTGCAGGTTCGCCGGCACGTCGTGGTAGCGCCCGCGTTCCTCGGCGCTCAGCACCGGATCGAAGCGCTCCGCATAGAGATCGCGCAGCTCGACCGTGTGGCCCGCCGATTCCAGCGCGGCCTTCGCGGCGTCCCGAAGCCCCGCCGCCAGGCTGTCCTCGCGCGGATGGGCGTAGATCATCAGCACCTGCATGCCGCCCGCCTAGCAAGCGGCGGGCCGGATGCGCAACGGCAGAAGGAGACGGCCCGATGATGACCGCCCCGGTGATCGGCAAGCGCGCGAAGGACCTGCGCGGCTTCCGCATCGCGCCGAACGACACGAACTACTTCGCCTGCCTCTTCGACCCGCTGGAGGACGGCGTCTCCTTCACCCTCGTCGTCGAGATCTTCGAGCCCGGCGGCCGCACGCCCCCCAACACGCACCAGGCCGCCGAGGAATGCTTCATCGTCCTGGCCGGAAGCGGCAAGGCCTATGCCGACGGCGCAGAGATGCCGATCGGCCCCGGCGACGCCTTCGTCCTGCGCCCGGGCGTGGAGCACATTGTCCTCAACGACACGAACGAAAAGCTCTACTGCCTGACGCTGATGGCGCCGAACGAGGGTTTCGCCGAGCTCATCCGCAACGGTACGCCGGTCGATCTCGCGCCGGAGGACATCGCCGTGCTCACCGGCGCGGGCCGCGCCTGATGCGCGTGCTCTACCTCTACGCCCATCCGCTGCCCGAGAGCTTCCACGCTGCGATACGCGACGCCGCACGCGAAGGGCTGCGCCAGGCGGGGCACGAGGTGGATCTCTGCGACCTCTACGCCGAGGGCTTCGATCCGGTGCTGAGCGCCGCGGAACGCCGCGGCTACCACGCCGTGCCGGACAACCGCGCGCCGGTCGAGGACTACATCCGCCGCGTGGAACGCGCGGAGGCCTTCGTGCTCTCCTTCCCCACCTGGTCCTTCGGCCTGCCCGCGATCCTCAAGGGCTTCTTCGACCGCGTCTTCGTGCCCGGCGTTTCCTTCACGCTGCAGGATGGCGTGGCGCGGCCGAATTTCGGGCATATCCGCAAGATCGCCGGCATCAGCACCTATGGCCGTCCCTGGTGGAACGCGCTCTTCGTCGCCGATCCGCCACGCATGGCCGTCACGCGCTATCTGCGCGCGCTGACCGGTTGGAAGGCAGAGGTGCAGTATCTCGCGCTCTACGACATGAACCGCGCGACGGAGGCGCGCTGCGGCGCCTTCCTCGCGAAGGTGCAACGGGAGATGACGCGCTTCTGACCCTGGCTTGCCCTGCGCGCGCGATTTGGCGATGGTGCGCCCCCAATTCGCAGGGAGGAAACCGGGATGACCCGCATCGCCCGTCGTGGCGCGCTCGGCGCGCTTGCCATCGCCCTTGCCGCGCCGCGCCTCGCCGCAGCGCAGGGCAACACCATCCGCATCGTCGTGCCCTTCGCGCCGGGCGGCTCCACCGATGCGGTGGCGCGGCTCGTCTCGCCGGGGCTCACGCAGCGCCTCGGCGCGACGGTGGTGGTGGAGAACCGCTCCGGCGCCGCGGGCTCGATCGGCGCGGATGCGGTGGCGAAGGCGCGGCCTGACGGCCTGACCTGGCTGCTCACCTTCGACAGCCATGCGACGATCTCCGCGCTGCTGCGCAACCCGCCCTTCGACCTGATGAAGGACCTCGATCCGGTCATGCTGATCGGGGGCTCGCCCTATTCGATCGCGACCAAGGCGAACAAGCCCTTCCGGAACCTCGCCGATGTGATCGCCGCGGCGAAGGCGCGGCCGGACGCCGTCTCCTACGGCTCCACCGGCAACGGCACCATCGGCCACCTGACGATGATCCTGCTGGGCGAGGCGGCGGGCGTCCGCATGACGCATGTGCCCTATCGCAGTGGCGGCCTGGCGGTGAACGACACGGTGGCCGGCACGGTGGACATGATGATCGGCTCCTCCGCCCTGCTGCTGCCGCACATCAATGGCGGCACGCTGCGCCCGCTGCTGCAGTTCGGCCCGCAGCGCCTGTCGGGCCTGCCGAACACCCAGACCTCGACTGAGGCCGGCTTCCCCAACCTGATCGCCGAGGCCTGGTGGGGCGTCTTCGCGCCGCATGGCACGCCTGCGCCGATGGTCGCCCGCATGAACGCCGCGCTGCGCGAGACGCTGCAGGAGCCGCGCGTGCAGCAGGTGATGACCGAGACTCAGCAGGCGCGGCTGGTGATGTCATCGCCCGAGGAGTTCGGACGCTTCTTCGCCGCCGAGGTCGAGAAGTGGGGCCGCGTCGTCCGCAGCAGCGGCATCCAGCCCGACTGAGCTTTTTGGTTGCCCTCAGACGGCGGGCGCGCGCTCCGCGCGCTTGCCTTCGCGCCACTTGGCGCGGCGCGCATTCGCGCGCTCGGCCGGCTGCGCCGGCCGCGTCTGCAGGTCACTCCTCCGTCGCGCGCCGCAGCAACCACCCATACAGCGCTGCGCGTGCAGCCTCGCGCGCCGGATAGATCCGCGCGCTCTCCGCCGCCAGCGCCGAGGCATCCACGAGGCCGGGCGGTGTGTAGCGCTCCGCCCAGTCCTGCATGATCGCGGGTGTCGCCTCCGGGTGGAACTGCACGCCGATCGCGCGCGGCAGCGCGAAGGACTGCACCGTGCCCGCATCCTCCGCCAGCACGGCGGCGCCTGGCGGTGCGGTGATCGCATCGCCGTGCCAGCGCGGCCAGGGGCCGGCCAGCACCGGATCCTCGGCGCGCGCAATGCCGAACCAGCCCCGGAAGAAGCGCCCATCCTTCATGCGTGCCGAATCCCCGCCCGCCGCAGCCGCCATCATCTGCGCGCCGAAGCAGATGCCGACGGTCGGCCGCCGCTGCGCCATCCGCTCCGCCAGCAGCGTGCGCTGCCGCGCGATCCATGGGATATGCGTGTCATACGCGCCGTGCGGCGAGCCGAGCGAGACCAGAAGCTCCGCCTCCTCGATATCCTGCGCCGCCGCTTCCTCCCCGGCGACCACGCGCAGCTTATGGCCCTGCGCCGCGAGCCATTCGCCGAAGGCGCCTTCCGGTGCGCTCTCGCTGTTGCGCAGGATCAGGATCTGCATGCGGTCCTCGTCGAGCGGGGGGCGTTCAGGCCGGCAGTCGCGCCGCCGCCCAGCGCGCGCAGTCCGCGACCACCGGGTCGGCATCCTCGCACAGCGCCTGCGCCGCGGGCTTCAGCGACGGATCGCCCGAATTGCCGATGGCCACCAGCACGTTGCGCACGAAGCGGTCGCGCCCGATGCGCTTGATCGGGCTGCCGCTGAACAGCGCGCGGAAGCCGGCATCGTCCAGCGCGGCCAGCTCCGCCAGCTTCGGCGCTTGCAGCGCGGCGCGCGGCGCGAAGGCCGGCTCCTCATGGGCGTGCGCGAATTTGTTCCAGGGGCAGACCGCCAGGCAGTCGTCGCAGCCATAGATGCGGTTGCCCATGCGCGCGCGCAGGCCTTCCGGGATCGGCCCGCGATGCTCGATCGTCAGGTAGGAGATGCAGCGCCGCGCGTCCAAGCGATAGGGCGCGGGAAAGGCATCCGTCGGGCAGATGCGCAGGCAGGCATCGCAAGACCCGCAATGGTCGCTCTCCGCCCCATCCGGCTCCAGCTCCAACGTACAAAAAATCTCGCCGAGGAAGAGCCAGGAGCCATGCGCGCGGGAGACCAGGTTGGTGTGCTTGCCCTGCCAGCCGAGCCCCGCCTGCTGCGCCAGCGGCTTCTCCATCACCGGCGCGGTGTCCACGAACACCTTGAGCTCGGTCCCCTTGAAGCGATGCGCCATCCACTGGCCGAGCCGCTTCAGCCGCCCCTTCACCACGTCATGGTAGTCGCGGTTGCGGGCATAGACGCTGATCGTCGCGCTGTCGCGCCGCGCCAGCGTCGCCAGCGGATCGCGTTCCGGCGCGTAGTTCACGCCGAGCGAGATCACGCTCACCGCTTCCGGCCACAGCGCGCGCGGATGCGCCCGCTGCGCTGCGCGATCCTGCATCCAGCCCATGCTGCCGTGATGCCCCTCGGCCAGGAAGGCCGCGAGGCGCTCCCGCACCTCCTCCGCCAGATGCGCGCGCGCGAAGCCGACAGCATCGAAGCCGAGCGCGAGCGCCTGCGCGCGGATCAGCTCGCGCGGCGAGGAAGCCGTCATCCCTCCAGTACCACTGCGCCGAGTCCGCGTGCCGACTCCGCCATGCGCGCGTCGAAGGTCGCAACGGAGGCGCCCAGCCGGAGCGCGAGTGCGATGTGCATGGCGTCCTGGGTCCGCAGCGTCATGTCCAAGCGCCGAAGAAAGCCTTCGGCCAGCAGCACGTCACCGTTCTCGAGTCTCGCGGGCAGCGTGGCCGCCGCAACCCAGGCGCCGAGCTTCGCGAAGGCCTCGCGCGCGGCGCCATCGTCCATGCGCCGCGTCCGCGCCCGGAGCGCCATGACGGAGGCGAATTCGGCGCGCGCGAGGTCGCTGACCATCACCGCGGGATCGTGGCGCTGGAGCAGCGCATCGGCGCGCTCGGACAGTGCATCCTCGGTCAGCAGCGCGACCAGGACGCTGGTGTCGAGATAGGCGTTCAGCGTCGCTGCTCGTCGTCGCGCAGGCGGCCGACAAGGCTCGCCGCGTCCTCCGGATCCGCTCCGCCGCCCTTCACGCGGTTGGCACGCAGCCAGGCGAGGCTTTCCGCATTCGACATCCGCGCCGGCGCGTCGCCGACCGGGCGCAACGCAACGACAGGTCGCCCATGCCGCGTGATGACGACCTCCTCGCCTTGCAAGGCGCGGTCGATCAGGCCCGACAGATGGGTCTTCGCCTCGGCGACGCTATGCGTGCTCATGCCCGGATTATGGTCATCGAATGACCAGATTTCCAGGCTCACCCTCGCCCGCGATACGGCGCCACCCCCTGGTCGGGAATCCACACCCCCTCCGGCGGCGTCCCCGTCTGGTAGAACACGTCGATCGGGATGCCGCCGCGCGGATACCAGTAGCCGCCGATGCGCAGCCATTCGGGATCGAGCAGCTCCACGATCCGCTTCCCGATGCCGACCGTGCAGGCCTCGTGGAAGGCGCCATGGTTGCGGAAGCTGGTCAGGAAAAGCTTGAGCGACTTGCTCTCGACCAGCCAGTCCCGCGGCACGTAGTCGATCACGAGATGCGCGAAGTCCGGCTGCCCCGTCATCGGGCAGAGCGAGGTGAATTCCGGCGCGACGAAACGCACGCAGTAGCGTGTGCCGGGATGCGGGTTCGGCACCCGCTCCAGCACCGCTTCCTCGGGCGAGCGCGGCTGCTCCACATGCTGGCCGAGCATCGTCAGGCCGGAGACGTCGGTCTTGATGGTCATGCCGCCTTCCTCTCCGCCTCGCCCTCGGCCCAGACCGCTTCGATCGCCGCGGCCTCTGCCTCGAAGCGGCCTTCGACGATCGCGCGGCGCAGGCGCGCCATCAGCGTCTGATAGTAGCGGATGTTGTGCCAGGTCAGCAGCATCGGCCCCAGCATCTCCTCCGCCTTGATCAGGTGATGGAGGTAGGCGCGGGAATGCCGCGTGCAGGCCGGGCAATCGCAATCGGGATCGAGCGGCGAGGGATCCTCCGCGTGCCGCGCATTGCGCAGGTTCAGCACGCCGCGGCTGGTATAGGCGCGGCCTGTGCGCCCGCTGCGCGTCGGGATCACGCAGTCGAACATGTCCACGCCGCGCCGCACCGCGCCGATCAGGTCGGCCGGCGTGCCGACTCCCATCAGGTAGCGCGGCGCGTCCTCGGGCAGCAGGGGCGTGGTGGCGTCCAGCACCCGGAACATCTCCGACTGCCCCTCGCCGACCGCGAGCCCGCCGATCGCATACCCCTCGAAGCCGATGCCGCTCAGCGCCGCGACGCTCTCCGCGCGCAAATCGTCGAAGGTGCTGCCCTGCACGATGCCGAACAACCCATGCCCGTCGCGGGGCACGAAGGCCTCCCGGCAGCGCGCGGCCCAGCGCATGGACAGCCGCATGCTGTCCGCCGCCTGCGCATGCGTGGCGGGGAAGGGCGTGCATTCGTCGAAGCACATCGTCACGTCGGCGCCCAGCAGGTGCTGGATCTCCACGCTGCGCTCCGGCGTCAGCCGGTGGTAGCTGCCGTCCACATGGCTGCGGAAGGTCACGCCATCGGCGTCCATCTTGCGCAGGTCTGTCAGGCTCATCACCTGGAAGCCGCCGGAATCCGTCAGGATCGGCCCGCGCCAGTCCATCAGCCGGTGCAGCCCGCCGAGCCGCGCCACGCGCTCCGCGCCGGGCCGCAGCATCAGGTGATAGGTGTTGCCGAGCACCATCCGCGCGCCGGTGGAGCGCACCGCATCCGCCGTCATCGCCTTCACCGTGCCGGCGGTGCCGACCGGCATGAAGACCGGCGTCGGCACCTCGCCATGCGCCGTATGCAGCGTGCCCGCGCGCGCCGCGCCATCCGTCGTGGTCAGGGACCAGCGCAAGGTCATGCCGGCAGGTCCTGCGCGCAGCGGAACAGCAGGCTCGCATCGCCATAGGAGAAGAAACGGTATTCCCGCGCGATGGCATGCGCATAGGCCGCGCGCATGCGCCGCGTGCCGCTGAAGGCTGAGACCAGCATCAGCAGCGTGGATTTCGGCAGGTGGAAATTGGTGAGCAACGCATCCACCGCGCGGAAGCGGAAGCCCGGCAGGATGTAGAGGTCGGTCAGCCCGCGGAAGGGCGCCACCGTCCCGTCCTCGCGCGCCGCCGTCTCCGTCACGCGCATCGCGGTGGTGCCGAGCGCCACCACCCGCCGTCCCGCCGCGCGCGCCGCGTTGATCGCCGCCGCCGCATCCTCGCCGATCTCGGCCCATTCGCGGTGGATGTGATGCCGGCGCGGATCGTCCTCGCGCACCGGCAGGAAGGTGCCGGCGCCGACATGCAGCGTCACCGTCGCGCGCTGCACCCCGCGCGCCTCCAGCGCCGCCAGCAGCCGGTCCGTGAAGTGCAGGCTCGCGGTCGGCGCGGCGACGGCGCCGGGGCGCTTGGCGAAGATGGTCTGGTAGTCCGCGGCGTCCTCGGCGCGCGGCCCGCCTTTGCGGTGGATGTAGGGGGGCAGCGGCACCTCGCCGGCCTGCTCCAGCGCCACGGCCAGCGCCGCCTGGTCGGGTCCGAAGTCCAGCAGCGCCGTGCCGCCCTCGCGCTCCACCACGCGGGCGACGCAGCCCTCCGCGCCCTCGATCGCGACCTCGTCGCCCGGCCGCAGCCGGCGGGCGTTGCGCACCAGCGCCTGCCAAAGACCGCCACCCTCGGCGCGGTTCAGCATGATCTCCACCCGAGCATCGCCGCGCCTTCCGTGCAGCCGCGCCGGGATCACCCGCGTGTCGTTCACCACCAGCAGGTCGCCGGGATCGAGCAGCGCCGGCAGGTCCAGCACGCCGCGATCCTCAAGGCCCTCGGCGCGCACCACCAGCAGCCGCGCGGAATCGCGCGGCCGCGCAGGCGCCTGGGCGATCAGGCGCTCGGGCAGGTCGTAGTCGAATTCCTCCGTGCGGAGAGGCGCACCTTCCGCGCGGGAGGGGGGAGGGGCCTCCGGCATGACGGCCGCATGTGGCCCGCCCCCGCCGCCTTGTCCAGCGTTCCGGCCCGGCCGGGCCTACGCGCGCGGTCGCCAGCGCACCAGGTGGCCCAGGTCATCCGCCTCGCCCTCCGTGGCGCCGATCACCGCGTCCAGGGCCAAGTTGCCGCGCCCGGGAATCTCCAGGATCGGCGGTTCGAAGGAGACGATCCGCGCCCCGTCCGGCGCCTCGACATGGCCGGCGGGCCTTGTCTGCCCGGCCTCGTCCGGCTCGTTGCCCATCGGGTGGGCGTCCGAGGGCTCGTCACTGCCAGCATAGCCCACGCCCTTGTAGGGCGCGAAGGTGTAGCGCAACTCCCGCTCCCCGTCGGCGCGGGCGATCGGGTAGCGATAGACCGCGAAGCGTTCCGGCACCGGGCGACCCCCTCCATCCGGCCGCGCAACGCGCCGGCGGGCCGCCCGGTTCCGGCGGCGCCGGCTACTCCACCCGCGCGCCGGAGCGGCGGACCACCTCGCCCCACTTGGCGATCTCGGCCTTGATGAAGGCGTCGAAGGTCTCGGGGCTGGTGCCGCCATCCGGCGTCAGGTTCGGCGGCATGCCGCCGAGGTCGGCCAGGCGGCGCTGCATGTCGGCCTCCCGCAGGATGGCGTTCAGCTCGTCGGAGTAGCGCTGGATGGCGGCGCGGGGAGTGCGCGCCGGCGCCTGCAGCCCGAACCAGGCGGTCGCCTCCACGCCGGGGAAGCCGGCTTCCGCCGTGGTCGGCACCTCCGGCATCGCCGGCGTGCGCTCCTTCGTCGTCACCGCCAGCGGGCGCAGCCGCCCCTCGCGCAGATGCCCGATGACGGAGGGCAGGTTGTCCACCGCCACGTCGATCCGGCCCGCGATGGTCTCCTGCAGCATCGGACCCGCGCCGCGGAAGGGCACATGGGTCATGTCGATCCCGGCCTCCAGCTTGAGCAGCTCGCCCGTCATGTGCAGCGAGGTGCCGGCGCCGGAAGAGCCGATGTTGAGCTGGCCCGGCCGCGACTTGGCCAGCGCCACCAGCTCCTGCAGGGTCCTCGCCGGCAGGTTCGGGTTGACGAAGATCGCGTTCGGCACCCGGATCATCAGCCCGACCGCCGCCAGGTCCTCCGGCTTGATCGGCATCCGCGAGCCGTAGAGCTCGTAGTTGATCGCGCCGCCGCTGATCGTCTGCATCAGCAGCGTGTGGCCGTCCGGATCGGCCGTGGCCACCACCTGGCTGCCGATATTGCCGCCGGCGCCCGGGCGGTTCTCCACCACCACCTGCTGGCCCAGCCGGCGCCCCAGCGGCTCGGCCAGGATGCGGGCGGCGATGTCGGTGGTCCCGGCGGGCGTGAAGCCCACCACGATCCGGACCGAGCGGCTGGGCGCCCAGGCCTGGGCGCGGGCGATGCCGGGCAGGCCGAGGGGCAGGGCGAGGCTGGCGCCAAGCAGGACGCGGCGGCTGGTCTTCATGGTCGTTCTCCTCCATGGCGGAACCCGGCGTCCCGCTGCGGCATTTGCCCGGCGTTCCTGCCGCAGATCGGCGGCGGCTTGCAAGATGGTGGGAATTTGGCGAGTCCTTGTGGCGGGACTCCAGGGCGCCGGGATTTCCGGGGCACGCGGACGTGGAAGGGGCCCGGTGCATGCACTTCTTGAAGGTCTACCGGCGCGTGCTGGCGCTGCTTGCGCCGGATCGCTGGGTGGCCATCGGGCTCGCCTTCGCCGCGCTGGCCATCGCCGGCCTCTCCTTCCTGGAACCGGTGCTGTTCGGCCGCGTGGTGGACCTGCTGGCGCGCTCAGAGCGGATCGAGCCGGAGGCGCTCTGGACCGAGGCCTTCGCGCTGCTCGCCCTCTGGGCCGCGGTCGGGCTCTCCTCGATCGGCGCGAATGTCGCGACCGCCCTGCTGTCGGACCGGATGGCGCACCGCAACCGCCTGACCGTCATGGGCGGCTATTTCGAGCATGTGCTGTCCCTGCCGCTCTCCTTCCATGGCGACACGCAGTCGGGCCGGCTGATGAAGGTGATGCTGCTCGGCTCGGACAACCTCTTCGCCTTCTGGCTGTCCTTCTTCCGCGAGCACCTCGTCACCTTCATCGCCGCCGCCGTCCTGCTGCCGCTGACGCTCATCATGAACTGGCGGCTGGGGCTGCTGCTCGTGGCGCTGGTGGTGCTCTTCGCCGTCGTCTCGGCCTGGGTGATCAGCAAGACCCATGCCGCGCAGAGCCAGGTGGAGGCGCTGCACACCCAGCTTGCCGGCAACGCCCAGGACGCGCTCTCCAACGTGATGGTCGTGCAGTCCTTCACCCGCCTCGGCTCCGAGGCGCGGCTGTTCCGCGACATCATCACCCAGGTGCTGGACCGCCAGTTCCCGGTGCTCAACTGGTGGGCGGTGGTCTCCGTGCTGACCCGCTCGGCCGCCACGCTGACCGTCATCGCGATCTTCATGCTCGGCACGCTGCTGCACCTGCGCGGCCAGGCGACGGTCGGCGAGATCGTCTCCTTCATGGGCTTCGCGACCCTGCTGATCGCGCGGCTGGAAGGCGCGGTCGCCTTCGTCTCCCACCTGCTGCTGCAGACGCCGGCGCTCGAGCAGTTCTTCGCCGTGCTCGACAGCCGCTCCTCCGTGCCGGAGAAGCCGGATGCGGCCTCGCTCGGCCGCGTCACCGGCGATGTCCGCTTCGATCAGGTGGCCTTCGCCTATCCGGGCGGCCCGCGCATCCTGGACGGCATCGACTTCCACGCCCCGCCAGGCCGCACCGTGGCGCTGGTCGGGCAGACCGGCGCGGGCAAGTCCACCGCCATGGCGCTGCTGCAGCGCCTCTGGGATCCGGTGGACGGCAGCATCACACTGGACGGCCACGACCTGCGCGACATCACGCTGGAAAGCCTGCGCCGCAACATCGGCGTCGTCTTCCAGGAGGCGCTGCTGTTCAACCGCTCGATCCGCGACAACCTGGTGGTCGGCCGCCCCGACGCCACGCAGGAGGAGATCGAGCGTGCCTGCCGCATGGCGGAGGCGCACGACTTCATCGCGATGAAGCCGCAGGGCTACGACACCATGGTGGGCGAGCGCGGCTCCTCGCTGTCCGGCGGCCAGCGCCAGCGCCTGGCGATCGCGCGCGCCCTGCTGAAGGACCCACCGGTGCTGATCCTGGACGAGGCGACCAGCGCGCTCGACGCGGCGACCGAGGCGCGCGTGCAGAAGGCGCTCAAGGCGCTGATGGCGGGCCGCACCACCTTCATCATCGCCCACCGTCTCTCCACCGTGCGCGACGCCGACGAGATCCTGGTCTTCGAAGGCGGCCGCGTGGTGGAGCGCGGCGGCTTCGCCGAGCTGGTGAAGCTCGACGGCCGCTTCGCGGAGCTGGTTCGTACGCAGCTCTCCCTGGCCGAGAGCACCTAGGTCCTGAACCCAAAGTCCTTGCTGCGACGCGACGCGATCTGATTCACCGTCGGAGTTGACGGGGGATAGGGGCATGTCGCGGTTCGATTTGAGCGAGGCGGAGTGGCGGATCATCGAGCCGT
>NZ_QGNA01000007.1 GCF_003173615.1 Falsiroseomonas bella
ATGCTTCAACCGGCTGAAGCACTTCCGCCGCATCGCCACGCGCTTCGACAAGCTCGCTCGAAATTACCTCAGCGCCGTCGCCATCGCCGCCATCAGGCTATGGACCAGGTTTGAGTCCAGGACCTAGCCGCAGCAGCGCGTCGTCGTCGCAAGCCTCGCATGCGAGCAGCGCGCGATACGGGTCTCCCTCAAGCCCCAGCACCGCCGCGAACGCACGCTCGGTCTTCATGCCCTGCCGCCGCTGATCCATCACGCGGTCTCGAAGCGCCATGCCGCCAATCCGCAGCAGCCTGGCCTCGATGCGGGCATGCCGCCAGGCCATCTGCTGTTCAACCGGTTCGGCGGCGGCGAAGATCTCGACCTCCCAGCCGCCGGCCTGGAAGCGCGCCACGAGCGGGCGGTAGGCGCCGCGCCATTGCCACGACGCGAACCCCGGCCAGCCGGAGCAGAGCGGCCAGAGCACGGCGAGGAACGCATCTGGATCCGGTGCGTGGCAGAGGATGTCGAGGTCGCTGCCGGGCAGGTCGAGCCCGAGCGCCGGCGTGCCGGCGACCCGCGGGTCGAAGGGATCGAGCCGCCGCGCCGGATCGAGGTACCGCAGCACCTCCTGCCATGGCAGTCGCGCCACCGCCCGCGCTTGCGTCTCAGCCAAGCCTCTCCTCCCTTCGCATGACTGCGACAGACTCCCTCTCGGAAGCTTCGCGGTGCATTGCGACCCATGCTCGCATGCCCTCGGTCGCGACAGAGTGCAAATGGTCGATACCACCGCTGACGGCTGTCACGATCACCTCCGCCACCTCCTCCGATGTGCCCCCGCTGACTGGGGTCCACATCGCGTGGTCCATCCAGAGTGTCGGAGCAACCCGGTCGAGTTACGATGCGGCCCGGCCATCCAGCCCCGCCAACTCACATCGATGGCGTTTCGAGACGGACGCTGGCTCCTGCGGTTCGGGCCGGGTTTCAACGCAGCTGCGCAGCCGGCCAGCGTGTCTGGCGGGGGGCATACCAAAGATGCGGGTGTAGTCGCGACTGAATTGCGAAGGGCTGCCGTATCCGACGCTGAAGCCTGCGCCAGCGGCGTCCACGGCGTCACCGACCATGAGCCGCTGCGCCTCATGCATTCGCAGATGAGTGCGGAATTCAAGCGGACTCATCGACGTAATCGCCTTGAAATGGGCGTGGAAGGCGGAGCGGCTCATGCCCGCAACCTCAGCCAGTTTCTCGATCGGACAGGCCTCCCGAAAATGCGTTCTCATCCAGACGATGGCACGGGCGATCTGACTGAGGCGGCTGTCGGCGCGTGCCATTTGCCGGATCGTGGCGCCGCTGTCCCCGGTCAGAAGGCGATAGAGGATCTCGCGGATCGTCAGCGGCGCAAGCGCCTCGATGTCGTCAGGCGTGTCCAGCAGGCCCACGAGCCGGGTCGCGGCGTCGAGCAGCGCGGGCGTTGTCCGGTTCAGCGCAATCCCCACGGGAAGGCCGTCCGCCTCGGGGCGGGTTTCAGGATGGCGGATCGCCAGCTCTCCGAGCGCCGTCATGTCGAGGTCGAGACGCAGGCAGAGATATGGCCGCTCCGCGCTGGCCTCGATCACCGATCCCATGAGCGGCAGGTCCACCGACGCGATCAGATAGCTCGCCGCGTCATAGATGAAGGCGGTCGCACCCAGCACGGCCCGCTTGCGCCCCTGCGCGACGATGCACAGCGTCGGCTCGTAGACGACGGGCATCGGCATCGTCGGCGTCGAAGAACGCAGCAGTGATACGCCCGGCAACGGGCACGGATGGATGCCGTCCGCAGGTGCGTGACGGCTCAGTGTCTCCGTGAGCGCCGCGAGCTGGTTCATGGCCGCGTGTCGCATGAGGGCGAGGTAGGGGAAAGAGGCGATCGGCCAGGTTCGGACAATCGTGCAAGAACTCCGGACGAATGGTCTACCGCCGCCGAGCACCAATCGGCCAAAACACGGTGCCCGACGAACGGAGGAGTTCAGGCCGTGACCGATAGAATGGACAAAGTCGTTCTCATCACGGGCGCCAGCAGCGGCATTGGCGAGAGGACGGCGATCACGCTGGCGGCTGCCGGCGCGAGGGTTGTGATCGGCGCGCGCCGCATCGATCGCCTGGAACGCCTTGCCTCCGACATCGAGGCCGCGGGCGGCAAGGTGCTGGCCCGCAGCCTCGACGTCACCTCGCGCGCGAATGTGCAAAGCTTTGCGGATGCCGCCGTCGAAGCGTTCGGCCGCATCGACGTCATCATCAACAATGCCGGCATCATGCCGCTGTCGCTCATGGCCTCCCTCAAGGTCGAGGAATGGGACCGCATGGTCGATGTCAACATCAAGGGCGTCCTCTACGGGATCGCCGCGGTGCTGCCGGTCATGAACCGACAGGGGGCGGGGCAGATCATCAACGTCTCTTCGATCGGTGGGCTCTCTGTAGCGCCGACCGCGGCCGTCTACTGCGCGACGAAATACGCCGTGCGGGCGATCTCGGACGGGCTGCGGCAGGAGAACGACAAGATCCGTGTCACCTGCGTCTATCCGGGCGTCGTGGAGTCGGAACTGGCGAATACGATTAGCGATCCGGTCGCGGCCGAGGCCATGGTCGCCTACCGCCAGATCGCTCTCAAGCCCGCAGCGATCGCCGACGCGATCGCCCACGTGATCGCCCAGCCGCGCGAGGTCGATACGAGCGAGATCGTCATCCGACCTACCTCCAGCGCCTGATCTTGAATGCTGTGTCCACCGCCGAGGCGCCTGCGCAATGGACACCGTCGCATCAGCATCAATCTGTGTACTGGCGCTGGCGCTCGAACGCGCTGGTCGTGGCGCGCGCGACAGCCCGGGCCGCTCCGCCGCGCGGGAGACATGCGCCTCCTCCGACAGGGCGTCGAGGATGACAGGCAGTTTCAGGTCTGCGGCGCGAAGCTTCGCGGCATGAATAATGGGAAATACAAATTATCTGTTGGAAGCATTTCGCCTGACCTCCCAGTGTCTGACCCGAACACAGGAGGCCGGCATGACCAGAAACTTGGTCCTCAGCTCTCCTTCATGATCAATGCGTTGACGTTTCATCCAGACGAGGTTCCATCATGGCTGACACGTTCGATAGCTTCTCTGACCTCCTTCGTGCCGCCCTCGGTGACAGGCTCGCCTCTTCAGACAGCTTGCTCGGCCTGTTCACACACGATGTCGTCTTCGAGTTTCCCTATGCGCCTGACGGGCTGCCCAGGCGGCTGGAAGGGACGGCTGCCCTTGCGGCCCACCTGGAAAGGCTCGGCCCGTTGCTCACCTTCGGGCCCATGGAGCTGGGCAAAGTTCATGCCGTTGCCGACACGGTGGTCTTCGAGTTTTCCTGCAGTGGCGAAGGCGTGGCTACAGGTGCGCCTTACAATCAGCTCTACATCTCGGTGGTCACTTTGCGGGAAGGGCGGATTGCGCATTACCGCGACTATTGGAACCCGCTCGTCGTCCTGACGGCGTTGGGAGGCACCGAGGCCGCGGCCGCCGCGTATGCGGGGGCAGCCTGATGGCGGTTGAGCGCGTCCTCATCACTGGAGGCACGGGCAAGACAGGCCGTCACGTGGCCGCCCGCCTGACCGCGATGGGCATCGACGTCGCGATCGGCACACGCACGCCCGATGGTCCCCGGCACAGGCGCTTCCACTGGGCGGATCCGTCGTCCGCATCGGCCTTCGATGGATGCGATGCGGCCTACCTTGTCGCGCCAACGGATCGCGCCGACCACCTGGCGGTCATGCAACCACTTCTGCAGGAAGCCATGGGACGGGGCGTCCGTCGCTTCGTTCTGCTGAGTTCGTCGCTTCTGGAGGCCGGCGGCCCCATGATGGGCGAGGTTCATGCATGGTTGGCAAGGAACGCCTCGGCCTGGGCGGTGCTGCGCCCCTCCTGGTTCATGCAGAACTTCTCGGAAGGGCCGCACGCCGCGACGATCCGGGAAGAGGGGATCATCTACACCGCGACCGGCACAGGGCGGGTCGGCTTCATCGACGCCGAGGACATCGCCGCTACGGCCGCCGCGTCCTTGACTGCCGCAACGCCCCTCAATTCCGACATCGTGCTGACGGGTCCGGAAGCGTTGAGCTACGACGATACCGCGGCAATCATCACTGCGGCCCTTGGCCGGCCGGTGCGCCACGTGTCCCTCGACCCGGCCGCTCTCGCAACGCGCCTCGTGGCGCAGGGCCTCCGGGCTGACTATGCCGAGATGCTCACGGGCCTGGACGCGGATATCGCGTCAGGCGCCGAGGATCGCACGACACTGGGCGTCGAGCAGGTGACCAGGCAGCGGCCTGCGTCGTTCCGCGCCTTTGCCGACCGCGTCCGCGAGACATGGAAGTGACGCTCCGACGGCTCGCGTTCGATCGCCTTCGTGGCATGGCGGAATGCGTGGCTCGGCTGCTTGGCGATGGCGAAGCCGCGAACGGCAACGGTTGATCACGTGGCAACCCGCGCCACCGCCTGCAGCGTCTCTGCCACGTGTCGTACCGCCGGATCGCCCTCCCGCCGGCGATGCCAGGCCAGGTGTACTGGAAACCCTTCCACGGCGACGGGCGGCTCCAGGACCGAGAGCCCCTCGCGCATCGCGCCCAGGATGGACCCGCCCGGCAGCAGGGCGATGAGGTCCGAGCCCAGCAGCAGCGGCGGCACCAGCAGGAAGTGGGGCACCACGCAGCCGACCCGCCGCGTGCGCCCATGCCGCGCCAGCGCCTCGTCCAGCGCGCCGCGCATGTCGCCGCGGGTGGAGACGAGCACATGCGGGTAGGCGAGCCACCGCTCCAGGTCGAAGCCTTCCAGGGCCGGGTGGCCGCGGCGCATGGCCACGACATACTCCTCGCGCAGCAATTCCTTGCGGCGGAGATCGGGCCCGGCCGGCGGGATCAGCGAAACCGCGAGGTCGAGCGTGCCCCGCGCCAGCCCGTCCAGCGCGGCGGCCCCGCCCTGCCAGGGCTGCACGACCACATCCAAGCCCGGCGCGCTGCGCGCCAGCGCCGCCACCAGCGGGCCGAGGAGCAGGGCGGCGAGGCTGTCGGCCATGAGCAGCCGCACCGTCTGGCGCAGCTCTGCGAGCGGCACCTCCGGCAAGTCGAGTACGCCGCCGAGGACGGCCAGCGCCTCCTTCAACCGCGGCCGCAGCGCCTCGGCCCGGGGCGTGCGGCGCATGCCCCCGGCCGCACGCTCCAGCAACCGGTCGCCGAAAAGCTGTCGGCAGCGCTCGAGCGCGCTGGAGGTGGCGGGCTGCGACAGGCCGAGCCGGTCCGCGGCGCGGGAGACATGCGCCTCCTCCAACAGGGCGTCGAGGATGACGAGCAGGTTCAGGTCCACGCCGCGAAGCTTCATGGGATGGATAATGCCATATACAGATTATCTGTTGGAAGGATTTCGTCCCGTCGCCCAGTTTCCGGCCCGTACACCGGAGGCTTCGATGACCCGAACCCTGATCCTTTTCTTCCACCCCGATCCTGCGGGCTCCAAAGCGAATGCCGCGCTGCTCGCCGCAGCCCGGGCCTTGCCCGGCGTCGAGGTCGCCGACATGGCGCGGCTCCACCCCGAGGGCGTGTTCGACACGGACGCAGAGGTCCGTCGCCTCCACCGGGCTGACCGGCTGGTGCTGCAATTCCCTGTGCAGTGGTATTCGACGCCGCCGCTGCTGAAGGTCTGGCAGGACGCGGTGCTGAGCCGGATGGTCTATGCCCGTCCCGAGGAAGGCGAGCGGCTGCGCGACCTGCCTGTGCTGGTGGCCGCGACGGCGGGCAATGTCCCGGAGGCCTATGGGCCGGCGGGCGTGAACCTCTACCCGCTCGAGGAGTTGCTGCGGCCGCTGGAGGCCACCGCCCATCGCTGCGGCCTCGCCTGGACCCGGCCCCATCTGCTCTTCCGGGCGAACCGGCTTTCCCCCGCGGAGCGTGATGCGGCGGGCGAGGCCTATGCCGCGCGGCTGCGGCGCTGGATCGCGGCGACGGCGCAGTCCGTCGCGGCCCGCTCGCGCCTGCTGCCGCTTTCGGCGGAGGCCTGAGCGGTGCGGTCCCTTCCCGACGCCCTGCCCCCGCCCGCCCCCTTCGTGCTGGCGGCCCGCGCCTTGCCGCTCGGGCTGCTGGCGCAGTTCCTCACCGCGGGCCAGGCGCTGTTCCGCGATGGCGGGCTCTGGGACGCCCATGCCGCGCTCGGCGTGACGCTGGCCCTGCCGGTGGGCGGGCTGCTCGGTGGGGCGCTGCTGGTGCGGCGACTGCGCGGCTTTGCGACATCGGCTTGCCTCATCGCGGGCCTCTACGTGGCGCAAGTCGTCCTGGGGGCGGCGGACGCCGCGCTGCCCCTCTCGCTCCATCCGCTCAACGGCGCGCTCCTGCTCGCGGCAAGCCTCGTGCTGCTCGTGCGGGTGGAGCGCGGGCGGGATGCCATGGCCGCGGCGCCGGCCGGCGCGAAGCCGTGAGCGCACGCGCACCCGGGCCGGACCGCGCCGCGACCGCCCGGACATCGCCAATCCACGAAAGGCCGAGCACCATGTCTTCCCATCGCGTCTCCCCTGCCTTCCGCACCTCCCGCCGCGCGGGCGTCGCCCTGCTGATGGGCTTCTCCGTCGCAGGGTGCGGCTCGGCTGGCGGCTCCCTGGAGAGCGCCTACCGGGCGAACCTTGCCAGCACTACCGCCCTCAACGCGCAGATCATCAGCGACCGTGCCCGCGCCCAGCGCTGCGACCGGGATCCGACCCGCCGGGAATGCGGCCCTCGGTGATGGGCGCTGGCGAGGCCCGGGGCCTTGCCATGGCACCGCCCGACCGACGCGAGCGCGTTCTTCCACCAGCACCCATGGAGCAACCGGCATGAACCGGCCCGAGCCCGTCTTTCCGCCTGGGCGTCACGCCCTCTACGAGGCGCACCGCTACTCGGCGGCCATCCGCTCCGGCGACCTGCTCTTCGTCTCGGGCCAGGTCGGCAGCCGCGCCGATGGCAGCCCCGAGCCCGGCCTTGAAGCCCAGGTGGAGCGCGCCTTCGACAATCTCGCGGCGACGCTGGCGGCAGCCGGCTGCGGCTTCGCGGACGTCCTCGACGTCACGACCTTCCACACCGATCCGCAGGCCCAGTTCGAGACGGTGCTGAAGGTGAAGGACCGCGTCTTCCCCGCGCCGCCCTACCCGGCCTGGACGGCGGTGGGCGTCACTTGGCTCGCGGGCTTCGACTTCGAAGTCAAGGTCGTCGCGCGCATTCCGGTCAGTCCGTGACAATGCGACGCCTGCCCGCATCGCGCCGCCGTGCCTTGCTGTCCAGCATCCTCGGCACCGCCCCCGTCGCCGCGCCGTCGCGTCTGTTGCCCATCGCCGCATGATGGACGGGGCTGGCGTGACGATGGTGACCGACGCCGACCGTGTTCAATCAAGGAGACGGCTCATGACACACGTCGCTCATGCATCGGCTTGGCGCACCGAGGTCGCACGGTGATTAGGCGCAGGACACTGCTCGCCGGAACGTCGGCGATCGCGGCCAGCGCGCCCATCGCATCACCCGCAAGGACGAGTGGGCGTTTCGGGCAGCTCGAGGCCGCCCTGCGCGAGATCGAGGCGGCGCGCGGAGGCCGGCTTGGTGTCGCCGTGCTCGACAGCGCCAGCGGCGAGGCGGCAGGTCATCGCGCGACGGAGCGCTTTCCATTGACCAGCACCTTCAAGCTGCTCGCCGCCGGCGCCGTGCTCGCGCAGGTCGATGCCGGCCGGATGCGTCTCGATGACCGCATCCGCTACCGGCGTGAGGAGGTGGTGACCTATTCGCCGGTCACGGAGCGCCATGCGGGCGCGGACGGGATGACCGTAGGCCAGCTTTGCGAGGCGACGATGACGCTCAGCGACAACACCGCCGCCAACCTTCTGCTGCGTGGCCTCGGCGGCCCCGCGGGCCTGACTGCCTGGCTGCGCGGCATCGGTGACGACGTCACGCGCCTAGACCGATGGGAGACTGCGCTGAACGAGGCTCGGCCGGGCGACCCACGCGACACCACGACGCCGGCCGCGATGCTGGCGACGATGCAGCGCCTCACACTTGGCGACGTGCTCTCGCCTGGTAGTCGCGCGCATCTGCTCGCCTGGCTTCGCGCCAACAGAACGGGCGGTACGCGGCTGCGCGCTGGCCTGCCGCCGCGCTGGCAGGCAGGTGAACGCACCGGAACGGGGCCGAACGGCACGAGCAACGATGTGGGCCTGGTATGGCCGCCAAGCGGCGCGCCGCTGCTGGTTGCCGCCTACCTGACGGAGGGAGCGGCTGATATGGCGACGCGCGACGCGGCGCTTGCCGATGTTGGCGCTTCGGTCGCGGCGGCGTGGCGCGATGGCAGACCCTGGCGCTCTGCGGCTCAGGATCGCGGCAGCACCCTTTCGGGCATCCTGTGAATGACGACCGGTGGAGCGGGATGGGTCGTGCGCAGGCGGGCATGATGCGGGACGGGTATCGCGACCAGCCACCGACGGCCCGGAACGAGCGCTGCGCCAGCGTGGCGTTGAGGCCATCCCGCCACCGGAGCAAGCGTCGCTCCGCGCACCCATTCATCCGGGAGGAGCACACATGAGCATTCACGGGGACGTCACCGAATTCTTTGGCGCCTACGTCGATGCGTTCAACCGCGACGCTGCCGCAGCGCTCAGCGAGCTCTGGGACGAGGTCGGCTTGTTCCCCTCGCCAACCGGCAACTTCGCCATGGAGCGCGAGGCGTTCCGCGCGCATTGCGTGGGGCTGATGGAGTTCTACCGCCAGCAGGGCGTCGTGCGTGCCGAGGCCCGCGTGCTTTCCGCAAGTGAGCTGTTCCCTAACGTCGCCCAGGCCCGCCTGGTCTGGCGCATGCACGGCCAGGAGGCTGATATCGTCGCCGCGTGGGAGCATGTCTACATCTTGCGCCGCAGCGACCGGTGGCGCGTGTCACTGACAGTCGCGGATGGCGAGATGGCGGCGTGGGCGGCGAAAGGGGCGTGGCTCTGACGTGCGCTGCGGCGGGCCTCTTCGTCCGGGCGAGCCGCCGCGAGCGGCCCGGCTGCGCTGCGGGCCGGCGGACGCACACCCGACGACGTATCCATGCTGATGGGACTGGCGGAGGAAGCCCGTTTCCGACCCGGCGCGCCTTGATCTTCTCCGCCACGGCCGTCGCGCCGGCACGTGGATGCCGGGCGCATCGCCGCCCGAAGCGGCGCCCGGTTGATGTCGACCGCAGACGAGGAAGAGACAGATGCTCGACGGCTTCAATGCCCTTGCCGCGCCAGCCGACTCGCCGGACGCCTATGCGTTCGGCCGTTTCCTCTTGCGCGTGCGCGAGCGCGTCCTGCTAGAGGAAGGCGTTTCCGTCGAGCTCGGCAGTCGCGCCCTTGACGTGCTGTTGGAACTGCTCGCCTCGGGCGGGCAGCTGCTGACCAAGGAGGCGCTGCTCGACAGGGTGTGGCCCGGCGTCATCGTCGAAGAGAACAACCTCCAGGTTCAGATCTCGGCATTGCGTCGTGCGCTCGGGCCATTCCGGGACTGGATCGCGACCGTGCCGGGGCGCGGCTACCGATTTACTGCGCCGGTCACGATCATCGCAGAGCCGACGACGGTGACCCATGCGGCCTACGCAGCCGCGGAGGCGCCAGCGCTTTCCGTGCTCGTGTTGCCTTTCGCCGGTCGCGGCGAGGGCAAGGCGCATCAATGGTTCGCCGATGCGCTGACCGACAGCATCACCACCGACCTTGCGCGCGCCCTCCCGCGCGGCGGTGCTGTCGCCGCGCAGGTGACGGCGGACACCTATCGCCTGCACGCGGCCGACGCGCGCGAGATCGGGCGCTCGCAGCGGGTGCGCTACGTGGTCGAGGGCAGCGTGCTGGTGGTCAGCGACAGCGTGCGCGTGAACCTTCAGCTCATCTGTGCCGACACCGGCGCGCATCTCTGGGCCGACCGCTTCGATCTCCCCTGCACGGGCGATGTGCTGGCGCTTCAGGATGTGATCGTAGGGCGCGTTGTCCGCTCCATCGCGCCGCGCCTCATCAATGCCGATGCCGACCGGGCGGAGCGCGCTGAACGTGAGCGTCCGGGCGGCGGCACGGCCGAGGACTACACGCTGCTCGGCTGGTCCGCCTTCTGTCGCGGTGCCCCGCTGCGAGAGCACCTGGACCTCGCGCGCGCGTACTTCACCCGCGCATTGGCGCGCGACGCTGAGCACGCAGATGCGCTGGCCGGGATCGGCATGCTAGCGGTGAAGGCGGTCGTGGAGGGGGCTCCCTTCGACGACGCTGCTGCGCGTGACGCGAAGCTCGCCGAGGCGGACGAGATGTTCCAACGAGCGCTGAAGCTCGCACCGGGCCACTATCTCGCATTGAAGGGCGGCCTCGGACTGCTGCGGGCGCGCGGCGCATTCGACGATGCCATCATTGCCGCAAAGGCGATGCTGGCGCGCAACCCTGCCGAGGTGTTCATCCATCGCGAGCTGGGCCTCAATCTGCTGCATCTGGGCCGCGCCGAGGAGGCGCTCGACTGGTTCCGCCGCGCCGACGCCTTCGGCGCCAGCGAGCCGATGCGCTGGATCTGGCTGCAGGGCGAAGGCCGCGCCCTGCTGGAGCTCGGCCGCGACATCGAGGCAGTGGAGGCGCTGCGCCTATCCATCGCGGGCAATCCGACCTTTGCCGCCACCCACGCCCTGCTCGCGGCGGCGCTGGCCATGGCCGGCCAGGACGACGCTGCGCGGGCCGCGATCACCGTGTTCCGCCGCGCCGAGCCGGATGCGGCGCTGGAGTACTTGGCGCAGCCGACGCCCTTGCTCCCCGCCCAGGGCCCCCTTCCAGGCGGCAGGCGCGTGCTGGAGGGTCTGCGTCGCGCCGAAGCGCTGTCCGGCGCATAGCGCCGCTGAGAGCCGCCGGAGGGGCTTGCAGCGCCCGCCCGACGACTTCCGCGCACACGCCGTTCATCGTCTCCGTCTTGACAAGCCATCGGGAGGACGATGATGGCGGGTGGAGCTGCGGTGCGATGGCGTTCGGCTGTTCGACCGGCCGCTGCAGCAGGTTTGCCGGCAAGGTCAGCATCGCCGTTCGGATCGGCACCAGGCACTTCGGCGGGGCGTCCGGCGGCGCCGCCTTCGTGCCGGCCGCGGTGCCGCACAGCTCCCACATCCTCCCGGTGCGTGGACGACGGAGGTGCCCGGCCGCCATCGTCGTCCTCGCCATGCGCCTTCCGTGAGGGTGCCCGCGGTGATCTCGGGGGCGCCGAGGGCACGACCTACGGCTGAACCGCGGCGCAGACGGCTTCAGGACATGCCAAGGCGAGCCCAAGGACGTCTCAGGTGGCGCTCTCCATTCTCCTCCGCAAGCCGACGCACGGTGCGTCGGCACGACACGTAGAGGATCCTGCACCATGACTCGCATGCTTCGCATCCTGATCGGCGGCGCCGCATTGCTTGCGCTGCCCTACGCTCAAACCGCCTTCGCCGAGGGGTTCTACCCGCGCGTCACGGGCAACGGCGAGAATGTCGAGATCGACTACGGTCCCGGCCCTCGCGGCAACATCATTGGCGGCGGCCGCGTCGTCGTCACCGGTAGCGGCGAGAACATGCAGATCGGGCACCTCGATCCCCAATTCGCCCAGCAGCCGGTGCCGGGCCTCGTTCCCGTGAGCGTCGGCTCGGGCGAGAACGCGTCGGTCGTCTGGGTTGCGGCCGGCACGAGCCCGTGGCGCCTGGCGCTCATCGGCGGCGACGGTTCGCTGCCGGCCGAGGGAGCCGCCACCCACAACCCGCTCGCGCGGCTGTTCGGCGGCGCGCCGGACCGCGGCTGATCATCCCACAACGACGAGGAAGACGCGCGCCATCGCGCGCCTTCCGCAAGCCTTCTCTGCCGATCGGGATGCGATCGCCATGCGCAGCAAGGGCGACAGCGGTCGGCTCGATCTCTTTGGAAGAATTTGGCCGCCACGCAACGACGCGTCCTGCCGCCCCAAGACATGGTGAGGACGGCCCGCGACGAGCGGAACAGGACAGGGAGTCATGGATATGGACGCGGCACTCGATCGGACACGGCGCCAGGCAATCGAACTGGGGGCGGCCGCAATGATCGCGCTCGCCGGCCTGCCGCGCGCGGCCGGAGCGCAGAGCAACACCAACCGACAAGGAACAACCAGCATGCCCTATTTAACGACCCACGACGGCGCCGAGATCTTCTTCAAGGACTGGGGTCCGCGCGATGCCCAGCCCATCGTGTTCCATCACGGATGGCCGCTGTCCTCCGACGATTGGGATGCACAGCTGCTCTTCTTCCTGCAGAACGGCTACCGCGTTGTCGCGCATGACAGGCGTGGCCATGGCCGCTCGGCCCACGTCTCGAACGGTCACGACATGGACCACTACGCGGCGGATGCCTTCGTCGTGGCGGAGCATCTCGACCTCCGCAACGCAGTGCATATCGGACATTCCACGGGCGGCGGCGAAGTCGCGCGGTACCTGGCGAAGCACGGCCAGCCGGCCGGTCGCGTCGCCAAGGCCGTGCTGGTGGCGGCCATCCCGCCGATCATGCTCAAGACGGAAGCCTATCCGGGCGGTCTGCCGATCGAGGTGTTCGACGGCTTCCGCAACGCGCTGGCGGCCAATCGTGCGCAGTTCTTCCGGGATGTGCCGGCGGGGCCATTCTACGGTTTCAACCGGCCGGGCGCCACGGCGCATGAAGGCGTGATCCAGAACTGGTGGCGGCAGGGGATGAGCGGCAGCGCCAAGGCGCACTACGAGGGCATCAAGGCGTTCTCCGAAACCGACCAGACCGATGACCTGAAGGCGATTACCGTACCGACGCTGGTGATGCACGGCGAGGACGACCAAATCGTGCCGATCGACAGCTCGGCTAGGATCGCGGTCAGGCTGCTGAAGAACGGCACGTTGAAGACCTATCCAGGCTTCTCGCACGGCATGCTCACGGTGAACGCCGACGTGCTGAACCGCGACCTGCTCGCCTTCGTGCGCGGCGGGGCCTGACTGGAGCGGTGGGGCGATCGGCCGGACCGATTGCTCCCACCGCGTGCCGAGCCAGCTCCCGCAGCCGAATGCGCGGCCCGGCATCGCCTCGCAGTGCCCGCCTCTGGCCACACCGGTGTCGTCGCTGCGATGTCGCCGCGACGACGGCGGGTGAGGATGGGGGTGCAGCCACGCCGGAACGGCGAGGCCGGCCTGCTGGCGGCAACGGAGCCTTGGTCCCGGTCCAGCGAGGAAGAGATGAATGTCCGAAGCAGCCACTGACATTGGGGGAGACCACGTGGCGGGCATCACCCGCCCCATACTTTCGGTAGCGCCCATCAGCCTCCCGTTGCAGGGGCGCGGAGCGCCTCTCCAGGTACGCATCTCGGCACCGCTCGACGGGGCGGCGCTCCCGGTCATCGTGTTCTCCCATGGCAACGGCCAGTCGCTCTATGCCTACGGCCCGTTGGTGAACCACTGGGCGGCACAGGGCTTCGTGGTCATACAGCCCACTCACTTGGATTCGCGCATGTTCGGGCTGGCGCAGGACGACCCACGTCGGCCGCAGCTGTGGCGGCATCGGGAGAACGACCTGGTCCACGTCCTCGACGCGCTGCCCACGCTTCTCGCCGCCGTTCCGGCGCTGTCCGACCGGGTCGACCGTGATCGGATCGCGGTTGCCGGCCATTCCTGGGGAGCGCAGGCGGCCAGCATGCTGCTGGGCGCCCGCCATCCGGATCCTGACGACGGATCGGTTGTGATTATCCGCGACGAACGTGTCAGGGCCGGGATCCTGCTGACCCTTCCGGGGACGGGCGGCGCCAATCTGAGCCCTTTTGCGGCCCAGAGGTTCCCTTTCATGCATCCGGACTTTTCCGGGATGACCGCTCCGGCCCTCATCGTGGCAGGCGGCGCCGACAAGGGCGCCATGACCGTCCGCGGGCCGGAGTGGTGGCGTGAGGCATACGACCAGAGCCCCGGGCCCAAAGCGCTGTTCACGCTCCATGGTGGCGAACATTCGCTGGGCGGCATTCCGAACTACGAGGCGCGCGAGACAACCGATGAGCGGCCAAGACGGGTAGCGGCCATCCAGCGCCTCTCGACCGCATTCCTATTGAGCGTGTTCCAGCCCGACGATGTCAGCTGGCGCGATGCGATCGCCGATGTGACCGGCCGGACGCCTGAAGGGCGTGTTGAAACGAAGTGAATGCTGCCCTGCGCCAGGCACCGTCACGTCGATGGTGGCCATCGCGCCAGGCCCGAGGCCCTGCAGATCCCAGCTGGTCTCCAGCCCCGGTGTCTGCGCACCCGCCGGCAGCGACGGGCAGCCGTAGAGCACCACCGGTGCATCCTTTGGCAGGCTGTATAGCGGGACGCGCCTCGAGCGCGTTCGATCCATCGACACCGATGAAGCCGCCCTGGGCGAAGATCACGCCACCGTTGTGCTTGCAGATATGCCCTGGCCCAAGCCTTCGTCAGCTGGCATCGTCTTACCGTCAGATCACACTGGATGCGTCGCCATGACCGACAATGCGACCGGGGCGAAGCTCAGGCGCGTCCCTGGTCGCAAGCCTGCGCTTGCACAGCGCGGCGAGTTGCTTCGGATCTGGGGCCATGTCGATGACGACGGCCGCAAGCTGATGCTGTTCTTCGCGCGGACGCTGGCGCGCGATCAGGGCCTGGTACCGGCAGGCACACAGCTCCTGATGACCGATCGCGTATTCTAACTCGACTACGGCACCCGCCTCTTCGTCACCTGCACCGCGAGAGGCGCCGCAGCGAGGTCCACTGTCGAGGCGCTGACGTTCCTCGCCGTCACGCGCGCGCTGTTGTTCGACCAGACATGGCAGTCCAGCACGAAGGCGATGCTGCTGGTGTCGAGCGAGGCATCGGCGAAGTCGCCCGCCGCGCGCCGGGGACGGTGACGTCGGCGTTGGCCGTCGCGCCGGGGCCGAGGCTCGGCAGGTCCCAACTGGTCTCCAGAGCCAGCGTCCGCGTCCCGGCCGGCAAGGAGGGGCAGCCGTAGAGGATCGCCGGCGCGTCCTCCGGCAGGCGGTAGAGCCGCAGCGCCTCTACGGCGCCTCCGCCACGGCTGCCGCGGCGAGGATATCGTTGGCTTCCCATCTCTCGCCCTGCCTTCGGCCGTTAGCAGAAGCATGGCGGGGCAGTGGGAGCCATCCACCGCGCGGAATCCCCGGGCTTAGGCTTGGGGGGAAGGTTGGCGATTCGGCGTCCCGAGGCGATCGCCCGAGCAATGCGCTTGCTGAAAGTGTCGGACGGGCGCGCCGCGAAAATGATGGAAAAACAAGACTCTGAACCTTGTAGACCAAAGCTGCCAAGTCCCAAGGTTCGGAGAGAATCGGGCAAAGAGAGACGCCCGGAGGCCGTCGTTACCATCTCGAAGTATCAACCCTCCCGCGCCGAACACTGGCCAAACTGCGCCTCAGCGCGGCGGCCCGGTGAGGAGAGGCAGGTTGTGAGGAGACCGACTGGAGCAGCGGTGGGAACCGTGGAATGAAAATCTCTGGCTGGCGGCGACTGCGGAACTGGAGCGGACGGTCCGGATGATCGCCGCCCGCCGCCGCGCTGCCGCTCGCCCGCGCCGTACGGCGATGCGGAGGCGAGGGCGCGACAGGAGGTGATCCGTCGCGTAGCGCCGCAGCGCGAGGCGGATCACCTTCCCCTTACCGCTGAGGCAACGGCCGGAGACCGACAAGCGCGACGTGGTGGATACCCTGGTCGAAGGAGACGCGGTAAGCCGCAGGCCAGGCCAGCGCGCCCACCGCACCCTGCGGTGCCCGGACCGGCAGGATCGCCTCCGTTCGCGCCTGGAGGAAGGCGCGGGTGATCATGGGCTCGACGAATGTCAGCTCGCCGTCATAGGAGCCGAGGAGCAGCGTCCTCTCGAAGGGCTGTCCGGCAAGTTCTGGCGCATCGGCGGCCACCCAATGCGCGCCCATGCGCGGCACGCCGCTGGGCACGCGTGCGAAACCCGGGGGCACGAGGCCCGCGGCCGGCTCGCGCGCCAGCTTCGCCTCGTAGTCGGGATCCTCGGGCGTGATGCGGTCGCGAGCGGCGACGCTGATCCGGTAGAAGTGCAGGTCGAAGTGCGGCTTGTCATAGACGCCGGCCGGTTCGTGCCCGTGCGGGATCCAGTCCAGCCCCACATGGTCGTAGCCGAGCGTCCCGGCCTCGGCGGGCAGTGCCAGGTTGAGTTCCGTGGCCGCGTCCGGAAGCTCGTCCAGGGCCGTCTGCGTCACGCCGATGCCGAGCGAGATCGGCCTGCCGGCGGCGTCCAGGCCGACCCAGCTGAAGGCCTCGCCACGGCCCAACGCCTGGCGCGGCCCTTCCACGGTCCGCGCGGGCGCGACCGCCGTCTCGGCCTGGGTCGCAACGGAGACGAGCGTCGGGGCCGCTCGGCTTACCGATGGGGCGGGGCCGGCATGGGCGGGGTGCGCCTGCGATGGCTGCAGGAT
This sequence comes from Falsiroseomonas bella, assembly GCF_003173615.1. Lineage (GTDB taxonomy): Bacteria > Pseudomonadota > Alphaproteobacteria > Acetobacterales > Acetobacteraceae > Falsiroseomonas > Falsiroseomonas bella. The sequence goes on from NZ_QGNA01000007.1 coordinate 16,427, forward strand.
CGCCGGCAGGGCCATGAGGGTGCTCGCAGCCAAGCATGTCCGGATGGTGTTCACTGTCTGCCTCCTCCTTGAAGCTGGGGCCGTGCGTGGTCCCCTGGTTGATTTCACACGGGGACGCCGGCGAGTTCGACGTCCCGTACATCCCGCGTGCCGAGCAGGTCGCGCACCGTGGTGACGATCTGACCGGGCTGCGGCACGAAGGCCTGCTCGAGCGGGAAGCTTGCGGGCGCCGGCGCATCGGGGCCGGTCAGGCGCAGCACGGGCGCCCGAAGGTCCCGGAAGGCCTTCTCCGCGACGATGGCGGCGACTTCCGCGCCGATGCCGCACATTCGGCTGGCCTCGTGGACTACGACGACGCGACCGGTCCGGCGAGCCGATGCGAGCACCGTCTCTTCGTCGAGCGGCTTCAGCGTGCGCAGGTCCAGGACCTCGGCGCTGATGCCGCGATCGGCCAGCTGTTCCGCGGCCGCCAGGCAGGTGTGGACGGTCTTCGCGTAGGAGATCAGCGTGACATCGCGGCCGTTGCGACGGATTGCGGCCTGGCCGAGCGGCACGACCTCGTCGGTCACGTCACCCTCGGTGAAGCCGAGAGCGAGGTCGGTGAAGAACAAGACCGGATTGTCGTCGCGGATCGCCGCCTTGAGCAGACCCTTGAAGTCCGCCGGCGTGGACGGCATCGCCACCTTCAGGCCTGGGCTGTGCGCGAACCAGGCCTCGATGTTGTGGTTGTGCTGAGCGCCGACGCCCCAGCCCGCGCCGGTGGCGGCCAGGACCACCATCGGGAAGGCGAACTGCCCGCCCGAGAGATAGCGCAGCTTGCCGGCGCTGTTCACGATCTCGTCCATCGCGTAGCACAGGAACGGCGCGAACAGCAGGTCGATGACCGGGCGCAGGCCGGTGGCCGCAGCGCCGGCGGCGGTGCCGGCGATGATGCCTTCCGCAAGCGGCGTGTTGCGGACGCGCGCAGCGCCGAATTCCTCCAGCAGATCCCTGCGCTTCGTCGCGACGCCCTCGCCGAACATGAGGACGCGGCTGTCGCGGCGCATCTCCTCGATAAGCGCGCTGGTCAGCGCGTCGTTCGCCGTCATCCGTGGCATGTCTGCTGCTCCTCAGGCGTAGACGTCGGTGGTGAGGGCATCGAGCGACGGATACGGGTTGGCCTCGGCGAAGCCGACCGCCTCCTCGATGCGCCGGCGCACGCGTTGCTCCATGCGCTGCTGCCCGGCGGCGTCCAGTACGCCTTCCCCGTCCAGCTTCCGCTTCAGCAGCAGGATCGGGTCGCGCGCGCGCCAATGCGCCAGCTCCTGCGGGTCCACGTAGGACTGGTCGTCGGGCTCGTAGTGGCCGCGCAGGCGATAGGTCACCGTCTCCAGCAGGTAGGGCCGGCCGGTCTTGCGGATGTGGGCGATGGCCGCGCTTGCGGCGTCGTGCACAGCCTCCACGTCATTCCCGTCCACCGCGTTGCTCTCGACGCCGTGGGCCGGCGCATGCGCAGTGATGCTCTCGACCAGCATCGTCTCGCGCCGGTGCACAAAGGCCTGCCAGTGGTTGTTCTCGCAGACATAGAGGACCGGCAGTTCCCACACCGCGGCGAGGTTCAGGGACTCGTGGAAGCGTCCCTCGCAGGCCGCGCCGTCGCCGAAGAAGCAGGCGACGATGCCCGGCTGGCCGAGCATCTTGCGCGACAGCGCCACGCCGGTCGCCAGCCCAAGCTCGCCGCCCACGATCGTGGAAGTGAGCACGACGCCGAGCTCGCGCGCGGAGATGTGAAGCGAGCCGCTCTTGCCGGCGCAGTAGCCATCCTGTCGTCCCAGGATCTCGGCCATGGTGCGGCGCGGATCGGCGCCGCGGGCCAGCAGGTGCCCGATGCTGCGATGATTGGTGAGGATCTGGTCGTTCTCGGTGAGCGCCATGACGACGCCGACGGCGGAGGCCTCCTGCCCGACCGCCGTGCAGGTGCCGCCCGCCTTGCCGGCGCCCTGCAGCGCGACGGCTGCTTCCTCATGGGCCCTGATGAGCAACATCTGCTCCAGGGCCTCGATGCGCTGCTTAGGTGTCACGGCGCCGCTCCCAATGCTTCGGTGGGGCGGGTGATAGGCCGGGGCGCGCGGGAAGGCTTGCTAAGTGTTCCTGAGCGAAATGCTAAATTGATCCTAAGCGCGGGACCGACGGCGCCGCCCGGGCGCCGGCCGCGGCTTCCTGTCGTGTCCACCAGCCGCTAGAGTCACGCCCCAAGAGCGAAGCCGCAACAGCGGAACGGTTGAGATGAACTCCGTGGCTTCATGTCATTCGCCACCCTCCCGCGGAACTCCGGCCGGCATCGCCCCTGCGCCGCGAGGCCTGCCGTGCTGACGGCAGGTCCTCTCGACGCCGACCTCGCCACCTTCTGCGAGAGCGGCCTCAGCATCGTGGTCGCCTGCAGCGGGCAGGATGGCTGGCCCATGGTCGGTCTCGCCCTGGCCTGCGCGGCCGACGTCGCCGCGCAGCGGTTGCGCCTGGTGATGTCGCGGGACGCCAACCAGGCGTTGCTGGCGGCCGCGGCTCGCAGCGGCGCGATCGCGGCGACCTTCTCCCAGCCCGGCAGCCATCGCTCCATCCAGTTCAAGGGCGGCCTGGCCTGCGCGGAGGTCGCGCAGCCCGAGGACATCCGCCGCGCCGCGGAGCAGACCGACGCCTTCTGCCGCATCCTCGTGCGCGCGGGCTATTCGGAGACCCTGGCATCCGCCTACTGCGCCCACGATCCGGCGGGACTGGCGGTCTTGAGCTTCTCGCCCAGGGACGCCTTCCTGCAGACCCCGGGCCCCGGCGCCGGCGGCGCCCTGCCGCGATGAGCCAGCTCAACATCGACGCCATCCGCGACTGCCTCGAGGGGTTCGTGCCGGCGAAGATCGCGACCTGCGATGCCGACGGCGTCCCGAATGTCTCGATCCTCTCCCAGGTCCATTACGTGGACAGCGGGCACGTCGCGCTCTCCTACCAGTTCTTCAACAAGACGCGCCGCAACGTGCTGGCGACGCGGCGGGCGAGCGTGCTGGTCATCGACCCGGTGACGATGGCGCAGTACCGGCTTCGCCTCGCCTATCTGGGGACGCAGACGGAAGGGCCGCTGTTCGAGATCATGAAGGCGCGGCTCGCCGGCATCGCGACCTATGACGGCATGGAAGGCGTGTTCCGCCTGCTCGGCTCCGATCTCTATCGCGTGCTGTCCATCGAGCGGGTGCCCGGGCCCACGCTTCCCCCGCCGCCGCGGCGCAGCCTGCTTGCCGCGACGCGGCGTTGCTGCGCGCGGATCTCGGCCTGCACGGAGCTCGCGGAGCTGTTCGACGCCACGCTGGCGGAGCTGCGGAGCCTGTTCGGGATCGAGCACGCGATGGTGCTGATGGCCGATACCGCGGCGTCGCGCCTCTATACCGTGGCGTCGCAGGGCTACGCCGCGTCGGGCATCGGTTCGGAGGTCGCCTTCGGCGAGGGCGTGATCGGCGTCTGCGCACGCGAGGGCGTGCCGATCCGCATCACGCATGCGACCTCGGAATACGGCTATGGCAGGGCCATAGCCGACAGTGCCCGCCGGTCCGGGATGAGCTGGGCGAGCATGACGGAGATCCCCTTTCCGGGGCTGCAGCAGCCGCACAGCCAGCTTGCGCTGCCGATCCTCGGCGATAACCGGGTCGCGGGCGTGCTGTTCGTCGAGAGCACCCAGGCGATGAGCTTCTGGTACGACGACGAGGATGCGCTCGCCGTGATTGCCTCGCATCTTGGGATGATGATGCGGGCGATGCCGCATGAGGAGGCGGGCGCGCCCACCGCCGCGGTCGCGGCCGCCGCGCCAGAGCCGGCGCGCAGCCTTGTCGTCCGCCACTATCAGGCGGACGACAGCATCTTCCTGGATCACGACTACCTCATCAAGGGCGTCGCTGGCGCCATCTTCTGGAAGCTCGTGCGTGAGCATTCGCAGCAGGGACGAACCGAGTTCTCGAACCGGGAACTGCGCCTCGATCCCGAGATCCGGCTGCCGGAGCACGCCGAGAACCTCGAGGCGCGCCTCGTGCTGCTGCAGCGCCGGCTCGCCGAGCGCGCTGGCTGCATCAGGATAGAGAAGTGCGGTCGCGGCAGGTTCCGCCTGGACGTGTCGATGAGGCTAGTCCTGGAAGATGTCGCACCGGCCGGCGAGCCGGCAGACCGCGGCGCGGTCCAACAGGCCGCACGGCCGCGAGAGGGAAGACCGATGCAGTGAAAGGACCGGCGAGGGCATGCGGCTCCTTCTTGCCGGAGGGAATGCGCCCGGATTCGAACCGCCGCCGGCCGATCCCGCCGCGCGCCGCCTGAACCAAGGACGACCTCCGGGGTAAGGGAGCGCCAAGACGTCTAGTAGGGCACATCCAGCGCCAGGAGTTCCCGATCGCGTTCCCCAGCCGGCGGCGCTGGACCCCCGGCTTGCCGTCATGACATGTATGTTGCAGTGATGTGACAGCGGCGCAGAGGGCGGGTGCTAGAGTCGACGCCCGCGGCACAGGGAGGACAAGCGCATGGCGCAACCAAATCGCACAGGGCGGCGTGCGGTTCTCGCGGCTGCTTCCGCAGCTCTCTTGCCCGTGGCGCAACTCCGCGCCCAGACAGCGCTCGAACAGCGGGTCGTCATCATCACCAGCTTCTCGCGCGACGTCACCACCCCCTTTGTGCAGGCCTTCGAGCGGGCCCATCCGGGCACCAAGGTCGAGGTGCAAAACCGTAGCACCACGGCAGCCGTCGCCTTCATCCGCGAGACGCGCTCCAGCCCGCCCGACCTGATGTGGGCCAGCGCCCCCGACGCCTTCGAGGTGCTGAAGGCCGGCAACCTGCTGGCCAAGCCGCAGATCGACACATCCGGCATCCCGCCGCGGGTCGGCGGCGGACCGACGCACGACCCGGAGGGCCACTACTTCGGCTTCGCCGTGTCGGGCTACGGCATCATGTACAACACGCGCTACCTGCGGGCGAACAACCTGCCGGTGCCGCGCGAATGGGCGGATCTCAAGAAGCCCATATATCACGGCCATGTCGGCATCTCCTCGCCAAGCCGGTCCGGCACCACGCACCTGACGGTGGAGACGATCCTCCAGGGCGAGGGCTGGGAGGCCGGTTGGGCGCAGCTGCTCGAGATCGCGGGCAATTTCGCGCAGGTCTCCGACCGCAGCTTCGGCGTGCCGGACGCCGTCAACAGCGGCCAGTACGGCATCGGGATCGTCATCGACTTCTTCGGCTTCTCGGCCAAGGCGTCCGGCTTCCCGGTGGAGTTCGTCTATCCGTCGGTCACCACGCTGGTGCCGGCGAACATCGCCATGGTGCAGAACGCGCCGAACCCTAACGCCGCGCGCGCCTTCATCCAGTTCCTCCTCTCGCCCGCCGGGCAGGAGGTGCTGTTGGATCCGAAGGTCATGCGTCTGCCGGTGCGGCCCGAAACCTACGCCAAGGCGCCGCAAGGCTTCCCGAACCCCTTCACCGATGCCTCCCTCGGGGCACGGGTGCGCTTCGACAACGACCTCTCCGAGAAGCGGTACGAGCTGCTGAACAGCCTGTTCGATCGCCTCGTCACCTTCCGCCTGCGGGAGCTGACCGCGGCCTGGAAGGCGGTGCACGAGGCCGAGGCCGCGCTCGCCCGGCGCGACAATGCCGAAGGCCGGCGCCTCGTGGCGGAAGCGCGCGTGAAGCTCACCCGCGTGCCGATCACGGCCGAGCAGGCCATCGACCCGGCGACGGCCGGCGCCTTCCAGCCGACCCGCCCGAACCGGCCCGCCGGCCCGCGCCAGGCGCAGCTCGAGGAGGAGTGGGACCGCTTCGCCGTCGCGAACTACGCGGAGGCCCGGCAGCTGGCCGAACGCGCCCGCAGCGCGCGCTGACGGCGCGCGGTGTCCGCAACGACGCTGCCTTCCGCGGCGGCGCGCCCCTGGCGCGCCCGCTGGCGCATCGAGGCCTCGCCGGTCCAGGTGCTGGCGGCGCTGCTGGTTCTTGCCTTCCTGCTCGCCTTCCTGGTGGTTCCGGTCGGGCGCGTCTTCGTCGTCGCCTTCACCGGCGCCGAGGGCGGCTTCACCCTGGTGCATTTCGGCGACTTCTTCCGCACCAGCCTCTTCATCGAGAGCTTCTGGAACAGCCTCTACGTCGCGGCGATGAGCGTCGTCGTCGCATCGCTCATCGCCGTGCCGCTGGCGGTGATCCTGGCGCGGCACCGCTTTCCCGGCGCGGCGCTGATCACGACGCTCGGCGTGCTGCCGCTGGTCATGCCGCCCTTCGTCGGCGCGGTTGCCATGCAGCTGGTCTTCGGCCGCAACGGCACGGTGAACCTGCTGCTGATGGATTGGTTCGGCTTCCGCATTCCGCTGATGGAGGGACTGAACGGCGTCATCTTCGTCCAGGCGCTGCACTATTTCCCCTTCATCCTGATGAACCTGACCGCGTCGCTCTCCAACATCGACGTCGCGATGGAGGAGGCGGGGCAGAACCTGGGCGCCAAGGGCTTCACCCTGCTGCGCACCATCGTCCTGCCGCTGGCCCTGCCCGGCTACCTGGCGGGCGCCTCGCTGGTCTTCGTGAAGGTGTTCGACGACCTGGCGACGCCGCTGCTGCTGAACGTCACGAACATGCTGGCGCCGCAGGCCTATCTGCGCGTCACGTCGGTCGGTCTTGGCGACCCGATGGGCTATGTGATCAGCGTCATCCTCGTCGTCGTCTCGGTGATCGCCATGGCCGGCGCGGCGCTGATCCTGCGCGGGCGCGACTTCGCGACGCAGCAACGCGGCGGCGGCGGGCTCGCGCGCCGGCCGCTCTCGCCGCTCGGCAAGGCCTTGGCCTGGAGTTTCGTGATACCCGTGCTGCTGCTGGTGCTGGCGCCGCATGTGGGCATCCTGCTGCTGAGCCTCGCCACCGTCTGGTCCTTCAGCCCGCTGCCCGACGGCTTCACGCTGGCGCATTATGCGACCGTGCTGCGCGAGACGCCGCAGTTCCTGACGAACACGCTGCTCTATTGCGGCCTCGCCGGCGCGATCGACGTGGTGATCGGCGTCGTCATCGCCTGGCTGGTGCTGCGCACGAAGCTCCCCGGTCGCAAGCTGCTCGACCTGATGGCGATGTCGGCGCTGGCGGTGCCCGGCCTCGTGCTCGGCATCGGGATCCTTCGGACCTATTTCGACGTGAAGATGCCGGACGGCGCCTCGCTCGCGACCTCCTGGATCATGCTGACCATCGTCTATGCGGTGCGGCGCCTGCCCTACGCCCTGCGCGCAGCCACCGCGGCGCTGCAGCAGGTGCATCGCAGCCTCGAGGAGGCGGCGGAGAATCTCGGCGCCGGCAAGACGACGACGCTGACGCGCATCGTCGTGCCGCTCATGGCGGGCGGCCTCGCAGCCGCCTTCGTCACCAGCTTCGCAACCGCGGCGGTCGAGCTCTCGGCCACGCTGGTGCTCGCCACGCGCGACGTGGACGCGCCGCTCTCCTACGGCATCTATGTCTTCATGCAGAGCGCGGCCGGCCGTGGCCCGGGCGCGGCGCTCGGCGTCATCGCGGTGCTGACGGTCGCGGTCTGCACCTATGCCGCGCACCGCATCGCCGAGCGCGAAAGATCGCGCCGCATGCGCGAGGGAAGGGCCACGGCATGAGCGCCGGCGTCGAGATCGAGCGCGTCTCCTTCGGCTATGGCGCGACGCGCGTGCTAGAGGATGTCTCGCTCACCATCCGCAAGGGCGAGTTCTTCGCCTTCCTCGGCCCCTCGGGCAGCGGCAAGACCACGCTGCTGCGTCTGATCGCCGGCTTCGGCATGCCGGACTCCGGCCGCATCCTGATCGGCGGCCGCGACGCGACGCGGCAGGCGCCCTGGGCGCGGAATGTCGGCCTGGTGTTCCAGAGCTACGCGCTCTGGCCGCACATGACCGTCGCGCAGAACGTCGCCTTCGGCCTCGAGCGCCGCCGCGTTCCTCGCGCGGAGCGCGAGCAGCGCGTGAAGGCGGCGCTCGAGCTTGTCGGGCTGGCGCACCTGATGGACCGGCGCCCCGCGCAGCTATCCGGCGGGCAGCAGCAGCGCGTCGCGATCGCGCGCACCCTCGCGATCGAACCCGAGGTCCTGCTGCTGGACGAGCCGCTGTCCAACCTCGATGCCGGTCTGCGCGCGGGCGTGCGCGCCGAGCTCGTGGAGTTGCAGCGCCGCCTCGGCCTGACGACGATCCTGGTGACCCACGACCAGGAGGAGGCGAACGCCGCCGCGGACCGGATGGCCGTGCTGGACGAGGGCCGCGTCCTGCAGGTCGGCAGCCCCGCCGAGCTCTACGACCACCCGGCCAATCGCTTCGTCGCCGGCTTCCTCGGCACCGCCAACCTGATCGACGGCGAGGTGACCTCGGACGGGTTCCGGGCCGGCGGCATCGCCCTGCCGGTGCATGCCGGGGCCACGCCGGGTCGCGCCACCCTGGCGCTGCGGCCGCAGGCGCTCAGCCTGCTGCGCGACGGGGCCGGCTCCCTGCCTGCCCGGGTGGTGCGCGCCGAGTTCCTCGGCGGCCATGTCCGCTACACCCTCGAAGCCGGCCAGGGCATCCGACTGATCGCCGAGGAACCGCATCTGCGCGGGCTTCAGCCTCTGCCGCCGGGCGCTCCGGTCGGCGTGGCCGTGGACCCGGCGCAGACGACGCTGCTGCGCCACTGACCAACCACACGCAAGGGAAGGACCAGGCTCCATGCGACGCCGACACACATTCCTCGCCGCCGCGCTCCTCGCGGGCGCTGGCTTCGCAGCCGCGCCCGCCGCGGCGCAGGGCTCGCTGAACCTCTACTGCTCGGTGCAGGTCGAGTGGTGCCAGGCCATCGCCACCAACTTCCAGCGCGACACCGGCATCCGCGTGAACATGACGCAGCGCGGATCGGGCGAGACGCTGGCGGCCATCCGCGCGGAAGGGCAGAACCCGCGCGCCGATGTCTGGTTCGGCGGCACCGGCGATCCGCACCTCGCCGCGGCGGAGGAGAACCTGACCCAGGCCTACACCAGCCCGAACAACGCCCAGCTGCACCCCTGGGCGTTGGCGCAGTGGAACCAGTCCAACCAGCGCGCCATCGGCGTCTATGCCGGCGCGGTCGGCTTCGGCTTCAACACGGAGCTGCTCGCCCGCAAGAACATCGCCCCGCCGGCCTGCTGGTCCGACCTGCTGGATGCGCGCTTCCGCGGTGAGATCCAGGTGGCGAACCCGAACTCCTCCGGCACGGCCTATGTCGTCATCGCGACCCTGGTGCAGCTGATGGGCGAGGAGGAGGCCTTCGCCTACATGCGCCGCCTCCACCCGAACGTGAATTCCTACACCCGCTCCGGCACGGCGCCGATCAAGGCCGTGGCGCGCGGCGAGACGGGCGTCTCGCTCTCCTTCGTGCATGACGCCGTGACGGAGCGGAACGCCGGCTTCCCCGTCTCCTACACCACGCCCTGCGAGGGCACGGGCTACGAGATCGGCTCCATGTCCATCATCCGCGGTGCGCGCAACCTGACGCAGGCGCGGCGCTTCTACGACTGGGCGCTGACCGAGCCCGCGCAGCGCCTCGGCTTCGAGGCGGGCGGGCAGTTGCAGACGCCCTCCAACCGCGCAGCGCCGCTGCCGCCGAACGCGCCGGATCTCGGCCGCATCCGGCTGATCGAGTACGACTTCGCGAAGTATGGCCGGGCTGCCGAGCGGCGGCGCCTGATCGAGCGCTGGGACCGCGAGGTCGGCTCGCAGCCCCGCTGACGTCAACACGGGCCGGCGCGGCGCGCCGGCCCCCACCATCGCTTGCCAAGGCCACCCGCCATGCTGCTCCGTCGTCTTGCTCTGGCCGGCGTCTTCGCCGCCTCACTGTCCGTGCCCGCATTGGCGCAGGGCAGCCTCAACATGCTCTGCGCGCCCGCCGCTGACTGGTGCGAGGCGATCGCCGCCGGCTTCCAGCGGGAGACCGGCATCCGCGTGAACATGACGCGCAAGTCCTCCGGCGAGATTCTCGCCCAGCTGACCGCCGAGGCGCAGAACCCCCGCACCGATGTCTGGTTCGGCGGCAGCGCGGAGACGCACATCACCGCAGCCGAGCGCAACCTCCTGCAGACCTACACCTCGCCCAACATGGCGGGGCTGCACGACTGGGCGCAGCGCGCCCATCGTCTCTCCAACGGGCACTGCGTCGGCGTATCCTCCGGCGCGATCGGCATCGCCTACAACCGCGAGCTGATGGCGCGGAAGAACCTGCCCATCCCGCGCAGCTGGGAAGACCTGGCGAGCCCCGCCTATCGCGGCGAGGTGCAGCTGCCGAACCCGAACTCGTCGGGCACCGCCTACACGATCATCGCCGGCCTCATCCAGCTCTGGGACGAGGACCGCGCCTTCGACTACCTTCGGCGGCTGCATCCGAATGTGAACGCCTACACGCGCTCCGGCGCCGCGCCGATGCAGGCGGTGGCCCGCGGCGAGACGGCGCTGGCCGCAAGCTTCAACATGGAGACAGCCTCCATGCAGCAGGCGGGCTTCCCGATCGACATCGTCTATCCGGCCGAAGGCACCTCCTACGAGGTCGCCTGCATGTCCATCATCCGCGGCGCGCGCAACATCAGCCAGGCGCGGCGCTTCTACGACTGGTACCTGACGCCAGCCGCGATGGACATCGGCCCGAAGGTCAACCAGTGGCACGCGCCGGCGCATCGCGGCGCCGCGCCGGATCCGCGCATCCCGGACCTCTCGACCATCCGCCTTGTGGACTACGATTTCGCGAAGTTCGGCCAGGCCGCGATGCGCCGCCGCATCCTGGAGCGTTGGGACCGCGAGATCGGCTCGCTGCCGCGCTGACACCCCGGACGGAAGGAAGACCATGACGCCGCGCCGCCTCGCGCTCCTTGCCTCCCTCGCCCTGCTGCCGGCGCTGCCGGCGGCGGCACAGGGGCAGCTCAACCTCTACTGCTCGGCGACGATCGAGTGGTGCCAGCCGATCGCGCGCGGCTTCGAGCGCGAGACGGGGGTCCGCGTCAACCTGACGCAGCGCTCCACCGGCGAGATGCTGGCCGCGATCCGCGCCGAGGCGCGCAACCCGCGGGGCGACGTCTGGTGGGGCGGCACCGGCGACCCGCATGTCGCCGCCGGCGAGGAAGGGCTGACCGAGGCCTATGAAAGCCCGCGCATCGCGGAACTGCATGACTGGGCGCAGGCGCAGTGGCGCCAGACGCAGGGGCGAACCGTCGGCGTCTATGCCTCCGTCCTCGGCTTCGGCTTCAACACGGAGCTGATCGCGCGGCGCAACCTGCCGGCACCCCGCTGCTGGGCGGACCTGCTGAACCCGGCCTATCGCGGCGAGATCCAGGTGGCGAACCCGAACAGCTCGGGCACCGCGTACATCGTGATCGCGACGCTGGTGCAGATGATGGGCGAGGAGCCGGCGTTCGACTACCTGAAGCGCCTGCACGGCAGCATCAACGCCTATCCGCGCAGCGGCACCGCGCCGATCACCGCCGTCGCGCGCGGGGAGACGGCGATCTCGATCTCCTTCGTGCACAACGCGGCGGAGGAAGCCGCGGCCGGCTTCCCGGTGGGCCATGCCGTTCCCTGCGAGGGCACCGGCTACGAGATCGGCTCCATGTCCATCATCCGCGGGGCGCGCAACCTGCAGAACGCCCAGCGCTTCTACCACTGGGCGCTCTCGGCCGAGGCGCAGCTGACCGCCAGCCGGGAGGCGAAGAAGCTGCAGACCATGGCGAACCGCAACGTGCCGCTGACCGACGGCGCGCCGAACATGGCGACGGCGCGAATCATCGACTACGACAACGCCCGCTTCGGCGCGAGCGCGGAACGCCGCCGCTTGCTGGCGCGCTGGGACCGGGAGGTCGGAGCGCTGCCGCGCTGACACCCCGCCATGTTCCTGGGCTCCTCCCTTTTCTTCTGGTCGGTCGCGGCGATCGGCGCGGTCCTGTTGCCCTGGCACATGCAGCAGGACGGCGTGACGCTCGGCACGCTCTTCGCGCTCGGCCAGCAGGACCCGGAAGCCGCCTCGGCGCTGTGGCAGGCGCTGGCCCATGGGCGCTTCTGGTTCTGGCCGGTGATCGCGGCCCTCACGCTGGCGCTGCCGGGCGCGCTGCCGGCGGGCACTGCGGCACGACGCGCGCGCTTCCTGGTCTGGGGCGGAGGGCTCGGGCTCGCGGCGATCGTCGCGCAGGGCTTCGTGATCGGCGTGCAGGGCTGGTCCTATCCCGGGCTCGCCGCGCTGTTCGGCGAGCTGGATGACCGGCAGTTCGGCATCGGGCTTGGCGGCTCGCTGGCGTTCCTTGGCTGCCTGATCCTGCTGACGGACGGGCTCGCGCTGCGCGGCCTGTTCCGCGGCGACCGCTTCATCTCCGGCGCCGTCGGCGTCCTGATCGCCGCGATCGCGATCTTCACCGCCTGGCCGGTGCTGACGGTTCTGTCGCAGATGTTCACCCCGCGCGAGGAGCTTGGCGTCGCCGCGGCGCTCGGCGCGCGCCTGCTGGACGGCAAGATCTGGGGCCTCGCCTGCATCGGCGCCGACGTAAATTGCGGCGTGTTCTGGAACACGCTGCTGCTGGCGACCTCGACCGCGAGCGCCGCCACGCTGCTCGGCCTCTGCTTCGCGCTGATCGTCACGCGTACCGCATTTCCGGCACGGCGGGCGATGCGGCTGCTGACGGTGTTGCCGATCATCACGCCGCCCTTCGTCATCGGCCTCGGCCTGATCCTGATCTTCGGCCGCTCCGGCGTCGTGAACCAGCTGGCGGAGGCGATGTTCGACGTGCAGCTCGGCCGCTGGATCTACGGCTTCAACGGCGTCTTCCTCGCCCAGGTCTTCTCCTTCACGCCCACCGCCTTCCTGGTGCTGATCGGCGTCGTTGAGGGGATCTCCCCCACCATGGAGGAGGCATCGCAGACGCTGCGCGCGGACCGGATGCGCACCTTCTCGTCCGTCACGCTGCCGCTGATGCTCCCCGGCCTTGCGAATGCGTGGCTCGTCGTCTTCGTCGAGAGTCTCGCGGATTTCGGCAACCCGATCGTGCTGGGCGGCTCCTTCGGCGTGCTCTCGACCGAGATCTTCTTCGCCGTCGTCGGCGCGCAGCAGGATTTCGGCCGCGCGGCGGTGCTGGCGGCGATCATGCTGGTGGTTGCCCTCGTCGCCTTCCTCGTGCAGCGCGCGGTCGTCGGGAAGCGCTCCTATGTCTCGATGACCGGCAAGGGCGATGTCGGCCTGCCGACGCCGCTGCCGCGCCGCGTGAAGGCGCTCGCTTTCGCGATCGCCATCCCCTGGGCGGTCCTGACGGTCGTCGTCTACACCATGGCGCTGGCCGGCGCCTTCGTGCGCGTCTGGGGCCGGGACTGGACGCCGACGCTCTCCCACTTCCAGCGCGCCTTCGCCCTCGAATGGACGCCCCAGGGGACGCTGCTGTTCTCGGGCGGCGCCTGGCATTCGCTCTTCACCACGATCCAGCTCGCCGCCATCGCGGCTCCCATCACGGCCCTGCTCGGCCTGCTCGCGGCCTGGGTGCTGACGCGCCAGCGCTTCCGCGGCCGTACCGCGCTGGAATTCGCGCTGATGCTGACCTTCGCGGTGCCGGGGACGGTGATCGGCGTCGCCTACATCCTCACCTACAATCTGCCGCCGCTCGAGATCACCGGCACGGCGATGATCCTCATCGCCTGCTTCGTCTTCCGGAACCTGCCGGTCGGCGTGCGGTCGGGCGTCGCGGCGATGAGCCAGCTGGACAAGTCGCTGGACGAGGCGGCCGTGACGCTGCGCGCCTCCACCTTCCGCGCGCTGCGCACCGTGGTGCTGCCGCTGCTGAAGCCCGCCATCGTCACCGCGCTGGTCTATTCCTTCGTACGCGCGATGACGACGGTCTCCGCCGTAATCTTCCTGGTCTCGGCGCAGTACGAGATGGCGACGGTCTTCATCATCAACCGCGTGATCAATGGCGACTATGGGCTTGCCATCGCCTATTGCGCGGTGCTCATCGTGCTGATGATGGGCGCGATCGGGCTGATCAACCTGCTGGTCGGGCGCCGCCGGCTCGGGCGCCGCGGACCCGGCGGCGCAGGCGCCATTCCGGTCGGAGGCCGCGCATGACCCTGATGCTGAAAAGCCGTGGCGCCGAAGTGCGGCTGGAGGGCGTGGGCAAGCGCTACGGCGCGGTGCAGGCCGTGAAGCCGCTCGACCTGGCCATCGAGGGCGGCACGCTGGTAACGCTCCTCGGCCCTTCGGGATGCGGGAAGACGACGCTGCTGCGGATGATTGCCGGGCTCGAGCAGCCGACAGAGGGTCGTCTGCTCATCGGCGGCCGCGACGTCACGCTGCTGCCGCCGGGCGAGCGCAACGTCTCCATGGTGTTCCAGTCCTACGCGCTGTTCCCGCACATGAGCGTGCTCGACAACGTCGCCTACGGACTGGTCTCTTCGGGGTTGCGCAAGCGCGACGCGCATGCCAAGGCCGAGCTCGCGCTGGAGACGGTGGGCCTCAAGGGCTTCGGTGGAAGGCTCCCGTCGGAGATGTCGGGCGGGCAGCAGCAGCGCGTCGCGGTCGCCCGCGCCCTGGTGCTGGAGCCGGAGGTGCTGCTCTTCGACGAACCGCTGTCGAACCTCGACGCGCGGCTGCGCCGCTCGATGCGGGAGGAGATCCGCGCGCTGCAGCAGCGGCTCGGCCTAACGGTCGTCTATGTCACGCATGACCAGTCGGAGGCGCTCGCCGTTTCCGACAAGATCGTGGTGATGCGCAACGCGGAGATCGCGCAGGTCGGCACGCCGGCGGAGCTCTACACGCAGCCCAACTCAGTCTTCGTCGCGACCTTCATGGGCGAGGCCAACCACGTTCGCGGGCACATCGAGGCGGTGCGGGGAGATACGGCGGAGGTGGTGCTGGATGCGACGCGGCTTGAGCTCCCAGTGCGCGGCTTGTCGGCGGGCCCGGTGGATATCGTTATACGGCCGGAGGCAATTCGCGTGGTGGACATGGCTTCCGTAGAGGCGATGCCTGCCACTGTTTCCCGCGCCACCTACATGGGCTCACACTCGGAGTACTACTTGTCGACGCCGCTGGGCGACCTATTCGCGCTCGCGCCGGACCGGCTGCAGCGCCGCGTTCCAGGCGAGGCGGTGGGGGTCCAATTCGAAGTGGAGGGTGTCGTTCTGGTGCGGCCGTAGCTCGTGCGCCTGTGCAGCCCCATTGAGTGCGACAAGCGCCGGCCCGGAGGATTGCTTTTGGCGCTTCGCGGCGCGCGGCTTGCCGAAACTGGGCAGTGGAGCGCACCAACGGCAGGTAATCGTCAGCGATGCCGAGCGACTGATATGAGCTGGCGTCACTCTGTCATCCGGCGGTCCGCTCACGATCGAACGCCGTGAGAGACGTCGAATCGGCACGATACAGCGCGTGTGGCCTACGGCGGCTGCGACTTGCCCAAGTTGCCGTTCTTTCGGATCGTCATTCTGCGTACATTTCCGCGGTGGCAGACCTCACGATGCTTGGGGGCATAGCCTGGTTGACCGAAGTCCGGGTGCGCAAGCGCGCGTGTTCGCTCAGCGCCTCAAGCCCGATCTGCCCGTCGAAACCGATGATCCCGATCTGCGCGAGGGGCAGGGCGCTCTCACGCCCCCCACTCAAACCGCAGGAACGTGCGGCTCGGATCATTGCCGTAGGACACCAGCCCGAAGGTGCCGCTCGGCCCGCACTGCACCCGGAACTGATGGCCCGGCGATACGGTGATGTTCGCGGGCGGCACGTCAATGGTCTGATCCGGCGTGCCGCCCGGGTGCGAGGCAGTGCCCTCGCTTATGGTGTCCCAGGTCGAGCCGCCATTCGTGCTGCGCTGTATGCGCGCGAAGACTGTGCCTGCCGCGGAGCCGCCCTGACCGTCATGCCGTACGCGCGCCCAGACGCGCGCTGATCCGACGCCGGCGGGAACGGTGACGATGCTGCTGGTCGGGCTGAAGGCGTTCAGCGGGACCTTCGGAATTCGTCAGCCGAAGCTTCGCGGATTTTTGCGACGTACAGCTCCCCCTTCGCACCCCAGCCCTTCACACCTTCCGGCACCTCCGGCCGGAACCGCTCGTAGAGGCGGAAGCCCACACGGTTCAGTTCGTCCGGCGGCGCCGATGCCGCCAACGCCTCCATCGCGTTGCGCGCCTCTCCGAGCCGCTCGCCGAACGCTCGCTGCAGGTAGGTTCGCACGGGCTCGGCGGGCGAGGGCTTCCCGTCTCTGCCAGCTGCCAGCACCACGCCGTCCGCATCGGCGGTCATGCCGATGTCCTTGCCGAGCAGCCGGACCGTATGACGGAGCGTCGGCACGTCCCGCAGATCCTCCAGCGACTGCGGCCGGTCCTCGGCCAGGCCGAGCCGCTTCGCCTTCGCATGCGCCGCCGTGCCCGCCACCGCGCTCGCCAGGCTCAGGGCTGTGTCGGGAGGGTGTCCCAGCCGCTCCGCGACAACAGCGGCCCACAGGGTCAGCACGGGCGCGCGGTTGACCTTGATCGGCGTTTCCTCAGGCATCGTCGTGCGGCTCCACAGACGGTCTTGCGCGGAGAACACAAAGCGAACATGATCTCGCCATGCCCGAGCATAGCCCGATCGACCCGCAGGTCATCTTCCGCATGCGCGAGACCATCCGCCTCGCCATCGCGCAGCGCTCCGCCAGCATCAACGAGGCGGCGGCGGAGGCACGTGGACTAGGACGCGGCTTGGCTCCCGCGCTGCCGGCCAGCGTCATCGACGAGGTGGTGGTGAGCATCCTGCGCGAGCTTGGCGCCTATCAGCCGCCGGCTGCGCCACTGGAGCATCGCGGCCAGGAGCTGCGGCATGTCACCTGGGAGGAGGTCGCGGACTCGCTCTCCTACGCGATGCGGTTCAACGAGCAGGGCAGGGCGCGCAAGACCGGATACGAGCATGCTGTAGCCGCCGGAGTGTGACCAGCCCCCATCGAGTGGTCCGGGTGGAATTTTAGTGGGCCATCACAGCCGCACCTGCTCGTGAGCCGATCTGCGACCCGGGCAAGGGCACTGTCTCCGGGGCGGGCGGGCGATAGCCCAGTGCCGAATGCGGCCGGACCCGGTTGTAGTGCCGTCGCCAGCCCTCGATCAGCACCTGCGCCTCCCGAAGCGTGTTGAACACCTCGCCGTTCAGCAGCTCGTCGCGCAGCTTGCCGTTGAAGCTCTCGACGTAGCCATTCTCCCACGGGCTCGCCTTCTCGATGTAGGCGGTCCTCGCCCCGACGCCCTCGATCCAGCCCTTCACCGCGTCGGCCACGAACTCCGGCCCCTGGTCCGAGCGGATGTGCGTCGGCGCCCCCCGCGCAATGAACAGATCGGCCAGCACGTCGATCACGTCGGCCGAGGAGAGCTTCCGCGCCACCCGGATCGCCAGCGCCTCGCGCGTGAACTCGTCCACCACGCACAGCATCCGGAACTTCCGACCCTCCCGCGTCCGGTCCTCGACGAAGTCATATGCCCACACATGATTGGCGTGCTCCGGCCGCAGCCGCACGCAGGACCCGTCCCCCAGCCACAACCTGCCGCGCTTCGGCTGCCGCGGCGGCACCTTCAGCCCCTCGCGACGCCAGATCCGCTCCACCCGCTTCCGGTTCACCGCCCAGCCCGCATCCCGCAGCAGCGCCGTGATCCGCCGGTAGCCATACCGCCCGTAGCGCTTCGCAAGCTCGACGATGTCCGCCGTCAGTGCCGCTTCGTCGTCCGGCGCACGCGCCGCCTTCCGCTGCGTCGATCTGTGGTGCCCCAGCACCGCGCAGGCCCTCCGCTCCGACACGCCGAGCTCGCGCACGACGTGTTCGACGCAGGCCCGCCGCCGCGCAGGGCTCACCACTTTCCCGAGGCGGCTTCCTTCAGGATGACCTTCTCGAGCGTCAGGTCCGACACCGCTTTCCGCAGCCGCGCGTTCTCACGCTCGAGCTCCTTCAGCCGCTTCACCTGGTCGAGCTTCAGGCCACCAAACTCCGTCCGCCAGCGGTAGTACGTCGGCTCCGTCACCCCAATCGCCCGCACCGCATCGGCCACCGTCTTGCCCTGGCCCATCAGCACCTCCGCCTGCCGGAGCTTCGCAACAATCTCCTCCGGCGTGTGCGCCTTCTTCCGCGCCATCCCAGCCACCCCTTCGCTGCCGCCGGACTACATTACCGGCGGACCGCTTCTACGGGGGCAGGTCACTCTGCCAGTTCCTCACGCTCGAAGGCAGGATTGTCCCTCAGTTCCTGGGTCTCCCGAGCGAGGTCGGCCTGTTCCGTGTCGGATTGAGAACTGACCGAGACGTACTCGCCAGCCGCCATCGACATGGCACCGGCGACCAGGCCGGCCACGCCGGCGATCAGGACGTCGCTCTGTGTGGCCGCAGCGGCGGCCACGCCGACGATCAGGCTGGCGGTGGAGACGATGCCGTCATTCGCTCCCAGCACCGCCGCCCGGAGCCACCCGATGCGCGAGACCAGATGGCGTTCCGGGTGGAGGTGGAGGCGAGGCATCGGATTTCCCTTCTGGGTGCGGGCGTTGCCTGCGGAGATTTGAGCCTGTTGCTGCGCGCGTGCCGTGGATCAAGGCGCGCGACCGGTGTCGACTTGTGGGGGTTTGGGCGTTGCGATGAACAGCATGAAGCGCGCCAGCGGGCGCTTGAACAGGAACAGGTAGGCGACATGAAGACCGACAATGATCATGAGAAGGTTCGATAGCCCCTCGTGCAGTTCGCCAACGACGCCATCCTCCCGCTCGCCGCCAGGGCCTTCCGCGTCTCGCCGGCGTTCACGGCCGTCATCTCGCGCCTGCGCTTCGCTCACGACGACGCTGGTGGCCATGCCGAGCGTCCTACCGCGATCCATCGCGATGCCGGTGGTCGTGGCCAAGATCAGGCAGGCGGCAATACCAGCCAGCAGCGTCTTGCTGATGGCTGGGTGGGTGAAGGCGTTGCCGAGCGTCAGCCCATCAAACTGCGGGTAGAAACGCGTCAGCCCGAGTTGCCGGAGACCTGAGAGAGCAGCAATGACCCGGCCTGCGATGATGACCGCGATCGCGTAACCCAGCACCGCGTGGATCGTGCCCAGTTCGCCTGTCAGAAAGGTGGCAATGACGAGAAGGCCGAGAACGGCGTGATAGGCCCGTAGGCCCTGCATGATGGACATGTTGATCCTTCAGCGGCAGCCGACGGATGCCGTATGGTGCAAGCCTAAGCGCGATCGCGGCCGATATCCTTGATGGACGTCAATCTTTCAGCCCGAGAGGCGAGGTGAGCGGCGCTTGCGGCCACGGTTGTGCGCTTACGGTCACCCCGTCCAGAATAGCCGCTTACGGTACCCGCCGCTTCACCACCTGCACCGCCAGCGGCGCCGCGGCGAGGTCCACCGTCGATGCGCTGACGTTCCGCGCTGTCACGCGCACGCTGTTGTTCGACCAGACATGGCAGTCCAGCACGAAGGCGATGCTGCTGGTGTCGAGCGAGGCGTCCGCAAAGTCGCCCCGCCGCGCACCCGGCACCGTGACATCGACGTTGGCCGTCGCGCCAGGACCGAGGCTCGGCAGGTCCCAGCTGGTTTCCAGCGCCAGCGTCCGCGTCCCCGCCGGCAGCGACGGGCAGCCGTAGAGGATCGCCGGGGCATCCTCTGGCAGGCCGTAGAGCCGCAGCGCCTCGAGCTCGATCTGCCCGTCGAAGCCGATGATGCCGATCTGCGCGAAGGCAACGCCCGCCCCGAGCCGCACCGTCTGCCGACGGTTGAGCGAGCTGTCCTGCATCACCGCGCCCGCCTGCCAGCTCTTCGAGGCGGTGTCCCACTGCATGGTGGTGCCGGAGGCCAGCACGTCCTGCGGCTGGTTCTCCCGCACGGTGCCGGCGCCGTCGAAACAGCGCACGCAGAGCCGCCCGCCATCGGCACCACCGACCAGCCAATGGGCCAACGCGAACTCCTTCGCGTGCGTGGTCTGCACCACGAAGGCGACGCCGCGATTGGCGTTCAGCAGAAGCCCTCGTCCAGTCGCGGCGATGCCGTCCAGCCCGTTCCAGGACAGCGCCGCCATGGCGGTCTCGGTCGTGGTGGAGGTCGCGATGATGCAGGCCCCTTCGACGCCGATCTCGGTGTTGCTGTGCCGGAAGGCCGCGGCGCGCAGGTTCGGGATGTTGGCCAGCAGGCGGGTCAGCCGCGAGGCCGGCGCGCGGTGGCGGTTGAACACGCCGTTCCCCGCCCGGGTCGCCGTCGCCGTGTAGTCGATACCGATGACGTAGGTCTGCGCCCAGGCCACCTCGTACTCGCAGTCGGTCGCCGCCCCGGTGTGCCGCGCCGCGAGCGGCGAGCACGCCTCCATGCGCATCCCCCGCGCGATGATCGCGGTGCCGCTGGTCTCGTTCAGGAAGGGGATGGCGACGTTCGGGTCGAGCTGGCGGAGCTCGAAGTTCGGCCCGTCGAAGATGTGCCGGTTGTGGTTGTTGTACGCTCCGGCCTGGCGCGAGAAGCGCACCCCGAAGCGGTCGAGCGTTGGGTTTATCCCGGTCGCGCAGGCGAAGTGGCCGCCATAGTAGCGGATGGAGGTGTTCCAGGCCGTGGCGGTGCCGCAGTGAGCGTCGAGGCCGAAGCGGTTGTTGAGGATGCGCCCGAGGATCAGCGTGGTGTCCTCGAAGCCGCGGCCGTCGCCAAGGGTGCGCAGCCCGATCGTGAAGCCCGAGACGAGGCGGAGGTCGAGCAGCGAGGAGTCGAGGTTACGCGCTAGGATGCCGATGTCGGCCTCGCTCAGCCAGTCGGACTGGATCTGCCGCGTGACCTGCAGATTGAGGTACAGCTTCTCGCCATTGCGGGTGGTGCCGCCGTCGCCCAGCGTCAGCACGGTGGCCGGCGCATTGGCCGCACCGGTGTACTGGATCACGCCTTGCATGATCAGGCCGCGTGCGCCGCCACCGAGCGTCACCCCGGCGTCGACGTTCCAGGTGCCGGGCGGGACGACGGCGAACTTCCCGTCCGCCGCGGCGCGGTCGAAGCAGGCCTGGATGGCGGCGCGGTCGTTGGCGGCGCCGTCGCCGAGGCCGCCGAAGTCGCGCGGCAGCACCGCCTCGCGGTCGCGCAGGTACTTCGCCAGGTCGGTCTTGGAGATGTTCTGGCCGAGGACCATCAGGTCGTCGATGCGGGCGGCCATGTCGCGGCTCCTACAGGGCGGTCGCGGTGACGGGTCCGGCGAGGGCCGAGACATTGCCCTCGGCGGAGACGGCGCGGAGCCAGTACCAGCGGGCCTGGCCTGCGGTGAGGCCGGTGCGGTCCCAGGGCAGCGCGGTCGGCTCGGTGACGAGCTTCACGGCAGCGGCGAGGCTGGCGCTGCTGGCCTCGAACACCTGCAGCCGGACCGCATCTGCAGGGAAGCCGCCCGAGAGGCGCACGCCGCCGGCAACGCCGAGCGCGGCAGGCGTGGTGACGGCGCCGGGGATGGCTGCCTCCCGCCAGCCCGACACGGCCCCGCTGCGCGCCACGGCGCGCGCCCGGAAGGCGGTCGGCTCGGCGGTGGGGATCGAGGCCGCGGTCGCGCCCAGGGCGCCGCCGTAGCCCTGCCAGGTGGCGACGGAGGCGGGGCGGAACTCGAGTTCGTAGCCGGCCAGGTAGGCGCTGCCGACCGCCGACCACGACACGCCGAGGGCGGCAAAAGTCGGGGCGAGCGGCGTTTCGACTGTGATGCTGGTGGGGGCAGCGATGACGCCCGGGTTCGGCAGCACCACCGAGGGGCTGTCGCCGGCGGCGCGCTCGTCCACCACCGGGTTCCAGTCCCACACCGCCGGGTCCTCCTCGGAGAGCGTGAGGTCGACACCGCCGTCCGGCGACAGCCGCCAGCCGGTGACCCGCGCCGGGAAGGGCCCGACGCGGTCGAGGGCGACCGTCACCCCGTCCCAGGGCCGGAGCCGCAGCGCCGAGAGGTTGGCCGGAAACGCGACCTCGCGCTGGCGACGGATGCGCTCCAGCTCGGCCTTCATGAGCCGCTGCACGGTCGCGACCGAGGTGGTCAGCGGGTACTCGATGTCGCGGTAGATCTGCTCGCCGCCATCCTCAGCGACGTAGTTCGAGGCGAGCAGCGGCGGCGCATCGGTGGGCTGCCAGTTCTTGGCCGGGTCGACGTAGACCGCCCGCACCCCGTTGAAGAGGTCCCGCCGCGGACGGCTGCCCTGGATGGTGACGTCGCCCCGGAGATCATCCGAGGTGAGCGTCGCCGCCGGCAGCGCCGGCCCGCCAGCATGGATGAAGAACCGCCCGCCAGAGACGACCAGCGCGCCGGCCATGGCGGCGACGAGCTTGCGGGTGATGGCGATCTTGCCCTCGCCGAGCGAGACGCGGCCGTTCACCGTGTAGCGCCGCTCGGTGACGCCGGCGCGGGTGCCGATCAGCTCGTCGCAGATGTTGGCCGCGGCGATCAGGGCGGGGATGTCGATGTCGTCCCAGGAGGCCTTCCAGCCGAAGGGCGCGGTGAGGTACCAGGCCAGGCAGAGGGCCGGGTTGTCCGACCAGCCGGTTGCGCCGGTGCGCGGGTCGAGGATCGTGTCGGCCCCCTCGACCAGGGCGGCGATGTTCGGCGGGCCGGAGGGGAAGGCCTCGGCGGTAATCTTGAGCCGCACGGCGACATAGGCCCGGCCGCGGCCGCGGTGCTCGGCGGTCCACTTCCCGCCGGTCTCGGCGATCAGGTTGGCGTTCGCGGCCTGGTCCGGGGCGCCGAGGTGGCGATCGATGCGCACCAGGCCGGCGAACTTCGCGTCGGTCGCCAGCGTGTCGCCGAGCCAGACGTCGCCGATGGTGCGGACGCGGTGCGCGGCGAGCACGACGACCGCGTAGAACCAGCCATCGGCGCGGCCGGCGTCGTCGGTGGCCGAGTGGATGAAGACGATCGGCCCGCCGACCTTGCAGCGGCCGAAGACGATCTGGTGCTCGGTAATGGGCTGGCGGAAGGACTGGGTGCGGCCGGCGCCGGGTGCGGTGGGGTCGTCGCCCGGGCGGAGCGAGGCGGAGGGCGTCGGCGACGTCGGCCGCTTGGCGGGGAACACCGAGGCGCCGATGGTCGAGACGACGAAGGCGGCGCCGGCGCCGACGATCGCGCCGATGATGCCGCCGCCGACCGCGGCCGAGGCGACGCCGCCGGCGACGACCGCAATGAGGGGAACGGCGGCGGGCATATCAGCCGATCCTCCAGGCAGCGGTGCAGAGGGTGATCGGCGCCCGCAGCAGGCCGCGCGGGCCGACGAAGGCGACGCGGCCGGCGTCGAGCACCACGCCGAGGCGGTCGGGATCGGGGGCGAGGACGACGTCGCCCATGCGGGCCCGCAGCGGCGCCATCCGCGGGAAGCCAGTGCTGTCGACGGAGGCGGCCAGATCGGGCAGCACCCGGAAGGCGGGCCGCTCCCCCGTTACCGCCTCGATGGCCGCGAGGGCAAAGCGCCCGCAATTCCAGCGATGGGCATCGAAGGGGCGCGTCTCCACCGCCGACAGCAGCGCTGCCAGCCGCACCGCCCAGTCCGGCTGCCGCGTCACTGGGCGGGGAGACGGATCTCCGCCTCCTGCAGGGCGGGGACGTATTCGAGGAATCGGTCGCCCGGGTATTCGGCCTGCTGGTCGGCGTCGGTGTAGCGGCGGACCTCGGCGCGCTCGAGGTCGACGAGCCGGCTCTCGCAGGTGAGCGCGACGCGCGGCTCGGCGCCGTCGGTCACCTCCATCGTGTCCATCAGGCCTGCCCAGAGCGGGAACGGATCGGCGACGAAAGCGCCCTCGGCATCGAGCAGCGCGCCCCACAGCCGGGCGGGGCGGAGGCGGAAGCTCCGCTCGGCGAGCGCGATGTCCACCACCTCCTGTGGCACGGGCGACAGCGCCAGCGTCAGCCGCACGGCGCGGAGCTCGACCGTCTCCTCGACCTCCCCCACCGCGCCGATCGAGCCGACGCCCTCGAACACCTTCCCCGCCCAGTTCAGCTGGCCGAGGCCGGTCCAGGCCCGGAAGGGGCCGGAGGCGAAGTCGAGCTCGACCAGCACGACCGGGGCGGCGACCGGCGAGGTGGCGGAGGAAGCCGCATGCGGCGACAGCCGCGGCGTGCCGTTGCTGTCTGACATCACAGAGCTTCCTCGAGGCGGATGGTGATCGCCGTGAAGCGTCCCGGCCGGGTCGGGTTGGCGGCCTCGTCGTCGGAGACCAGGCGCATGGCGACGGTGGGCTTGCTGAGCACCAGCGGCTGGTTGATCAACAGCGGCTCGCGCAGCGGCGGCGCGATCGGGATGGTCGCCGTGCCGGCGCCGGAGGCGGTGACGGTCTCGGTGGCGATGTGCAGCCGCCCGGCCAGGCCGATCAGGTCGCCCGCGCCGACCGCGATGCCGTTCGGCCACCAGCCCCCGGTCTGGATCGCCAGCGCCCCGCGCGGCGCGCCGGCGGCGAGCGAGGGATTGCCCGAGCCGACGACGAAGCCGGTGCCGTCCGTGAAGATGGTGGCGTCGGAGTAGGAGAACGGCCCGCTCGGCACGTCGCCCTGCACCCGCGGATCGCCGGTGCGGAACTCGCGCCGCCAGTCCCAGATGCGGACCGTGTTCACCGAGCCGGCCAGCGCGGCGAGCAGGCCTTCGAGCAGGCCCGCGCGCAGGCGGTCGAGCGGATCGAAGGTCGCCTGCGCCACCCAGCGCGCGCCCTCGCGACGCAGCACCTGGGTGGCGCGCGTGACCGGCGAGACGAAGCGCGTGGTGTTGTGCTGCAGGTAGAAGGTCAGCCGCGTCGGGCGCAGCGCCTCGGGCCAGGCGTATTCCACCATGGCGGCTACCCCCGCACCGTCTCGTAGGCGCTGCCGCCGCGGCGGATGGCGTCGAGCGTCATCGCCGAGGCCTGCCGCGCGATCTGACCGGCGAGCAGCCGCAGCCGCGCCTCGACGCCGGCGTCCGCCCCGCGCGCGTCGATGTTGATGGTCTGCTGGATGAGCGGGCCACCCGGCGACACGCCGTTCGGCAGCACGGTCCCGCCGCGGTCCGGCACGAACCACTCGGGCCCGCGCTCGCCGACGATGTAGGGCTGGCCGGCGGCGACTGGCCCGCCCTCGGCCCGAAACAGCCCGCCGAGCCAGGAGCCGATGCCGTCGAACCAGCTGCCGGCGCCGAGGCTGGTGAGACCGGCCGAGACGGCGTTGCCGAGCGGCTCGGTGATGGTGCGCCGGGCGATGATGCGGGTAATGTCCTGCAGCAGGCCCTGCGTGACCTTCGACAGCTTGTCGCCGCGCACGATCGCGTCCTCGAAGGCCGAGGAGAACGCGAAGCCCAGCTCCCGCGCCGCCTCGCGCGTGCCCTCGGTGCTGCGCTGAAGGCGGCGCTCGGCCTCCTCCAGATCGTCCAGCGCGCGCTGCGCCTCCCGCCCGATCGTCTCGTCGGGGATCGGCCGGCCGGCGCGTTCGGCGCGCTGCACCAGGTCGCCGAGCCGCTCCAACCGGCGCTGGTAGCGCTCATAGGCGGTCTCGTTGTCCTGGATCAGCCGCTCGCGCTCGCGCAGCAGGTCGTTCAGCTGCCGCTCGGCGTCGCGCGCCTCCCGCGCGCCCTCGGTGCTGGCGCGGCGCACCGCGGCGATGCGCGGCTCCAGCCGGCGCAGCGCCTCGTCGCGCTCCTGCAGCGCGAGCGTCTCGAGGCGGGTGCGCTCGGCGGCGGTGACGGCGCCGGCCGCCTCGGCCTCCCGCAGGCGCCGGACACGTTCCTCGTACTCCCGGTTGATCCGGAAGCGGTCGTCGAGATCGCGGGTGAGCTCCTGGACGTCCTGTGTGGCGCGGCGCCGGCGGGCATCGGCCGCGGCCTGGCCGGCGCGCTCCTGCTCCTCAAGGCGGCGGTTGAGCGACTCCCGCTCGGCGGTGTCGATCTCGGCCAGCGTGGCGAAGTAGTCGCGGCGCAGCTCCTCCAGCCGCGCCCGGCTGTCGACGCCCGCCTGCTGCTCGGCGGTGCCGATCAGGCCCGGGCGGATGCTGCCGCGGCGGACCGGGGCGCGCAGGCTGTCGCGGCCGTCGCCCTCGCTCTCCAGCCGGCCGATCTGCACCGACAGCGCCTCGGCCTGGCGGCGCAGGCCGGCGAGGCGCTCCTCCTCGCTGCGCAGGCCGGCGCCCTGGCGGACGCTGTCCACCGCGCGGGCGGCGGCCGAGAGCGCGCGGGCCAGCGCGTTGGACAGGCCGATGGCGCGGTCGAGCTGGCCGAGGAAGTTCTCGGTCGCCGCCGTCAGCTGGCCGAAGGCGCGGCCGAGCGAGAGCGGCGCGCGGTCGAGCTCGGCGCCGAGGCGCTCGGTGGCGCGCAGCAGGGCGGGAAACACCCGCTCGGCGGTGAGCTTGCCCTCGGAGCCGAGCTTGCGGAGCTCGCCGATGGAGACGCCGAGCTCGCGCGCCAGGCCCTCGGCCAGCAGCGGCATGGCCTCGAGGATGGAGCGGAGCTCATCGCCCTGCAGCACGCCGGAGGCCAGCGCCTGGGCGAGCTGCAGGGTCGCGCTGCTGATCTCCTGGGTGGAGGCGCCGGAGACGATGGCGACGCGCTGCAGGCCACCGACGAGGCGGACCACCTGGTCGGAGGTGGCGCCGATCTCGCGGGCGGCGATCGAGAAGCGCTGGAAGGCGTCGACGCTCTCCGAGACCGCGACGCCGGTCGAGAGCGCGTTGCGATAGAGCGCCTCGTAGACCTGCCCGGCACGCTCGACGGAGCCGGTGGCGTTCTGCAGACGCGACAGGCCCTGGGTGAGCGCGTCGCCGGCCTGCACCAGGGCACGGGCGGCGACGGCGACACCGGCGATCTGGATGCCGCGCGTGGCGACATCGAGCAGTTCGAGGGAGCGGGAGGCGCGTTCAGCGCCGCCCTTGATCTGGTCGAGGGAGCGCTGGCCCGTCTCGCCGACCTCGCGCAGCCCCGCCTTGACCCGGGCGGCATCGTCCAGCGAGAGGCGCACCGAGACGCGGCGGGTGGCGTCGGCCATGGTGCCCTCTCCGGCTATCGGTTTCGTTAGTTGCGTTTACTGCGATCGCTTCGTATAAGGGCGAGCAACCAGAGGCCACTGGAGGGCCCCATGCTCGCTCTGCTCGACCAGGCCGAGCCCATCGTCGCCGACGAGGCCGAGGCCGCCATCGCCAAGACCGCCGCCGCCAGCCTGGCCCCCGCCGCCAGGGCCGGTCAGGGCGTGCAGTTGGTGCTGCGCGAGCAGCCCAACGTGGTCGTCCCGCTGCCGGCTCGCGCGGTTGAAGTCGTGCTCACCGTGCTCGGCGCCATGGCCGAGCGACGGCCGATCTCGGTTATCCCCCACGAGGCCGAACTCACCACGCAGCAGGCCGCCGACTACCTCAACGTGTCGCGGCCCTTCCTCATCAGCCTTATCGACCGGGGCGAGATCCCCCACCGAATGGTGGGGCGGCATCGGCGTGTGCGGTTCGCAGACCTATTGGCATTCGAGCGCACCTCCGCCGACAAGCGGAAGCAGGCGCTGGCGGAGATGGCCGCGGAGGCGCGCCGGCTGGGACTGGACTGAGGCGTGATCTCGACCTTCACGGCGTTCTTCGACGCGAATGTCTTTTACGGGGCACGCCTGCGCAGCCTCGTGCTCTTCCTCGCCCAGACGAAGCTGTTCCGGGCGAGGTGGAGCGACCGGGTGCACGATGAATGGATCCGAAATCTGCTGCAGAAGCGGCCAGACCTGAAGCCTGCTGATCTCGCGCGGACCCGCCAGCTGATGGACGCATCAGTCCTGGACGCACTGGTCACGGGCTACGAACCGCTCATCGACGCGATGGTCCTGCCGGATCCTGACGACCGCCATGTCCTCGCCGCCGCGGTGGTCTGCAAGGCGAGTTGCATCGTAACCTTCAACGTCTCCGACTTCCCGCCGGACCGCCTGGCGCCCTACGGCCTGCACGCCGTGCACCCGGACGACTTCCTACTCGACGTCGAGAGCATCGATCCGTCGGCCTTCGCCGATGCGGTGCGGGAAGACCTGGATCACTACCGCGCCCCGCCGCTCGAGCTCCCCGAGTATGTCGTCGCGCTCCGCAAGGCCGGAGTTCCCCGTATCGCGGACCAGATTGGCAAGCTCGCTCCGATCCTGGAGCGGCGACCGAGCGACCTGCCGGCGGATTAGGTGGCAGGACTCGCCGCGCTGCGCTCTGCGCTGCCCTCGGCCATGCCGATGCGGATAGCGAGTAGCAGTTCGGTGGCGGCCCAGCCGCCGGCGCCCAGTTCGCGCGCCGCGGCGAGCGCGCCGGCGGTGTCGAGCGTCAGGCCGGCCATCGTGACTTCGGCGCAGGTGGTGCCGGCGGCCCAGCAGGCGTGCCCTTCAACGCTGGCGGGGGTGTGCGCGGCGTAGGGGCAGGCATCGGCGCAGTCGCGGCCGAGGGCGGCACAGCCGCGGCAGTATTCGGGCCCGCGGCCGAAGTGCCAGGCGGCGCGGGCCCTCAGCCGTTTCCCTCGGCGGCCACCGCGGCGACGGGCGCCGTGGCGCGGTCCCAGAAGGCGGCGGCGATGTCGTCGAGGTCCATCAGACGCTCGACCGCCTCGGGCGAGAGCGGCAGCGGCTTGCCGGCCGCGTCGCCGACGCCCTCCCAGGCGGTGACGGCATGGCGAGCCAGCGCCTTGACGAGGAAGGCGAAGGACAGGCCGCGCGACATGTCCGGGTCGAGGTCTGGGTCGGCGATGCGGATCGCGGCGAGGCGGCGCGCGGCGGCGGCCTGGGCCGCCGACATGACCGCCGTCGTCACCGGGCGGATCTCGACGCGGACGCCGCGCGGCAGGTCGAGCCAGTACGGCTCGGCCGGGAGGTCGAGGGTGAGCATCGGGGAGATTCCTTGGTGGGGGTGATTGAGCTGAGCCGCTAAGGTCTGGGGCACGCTCAAGAGGAACGCACACGCATTGACTGGCGTGCCCCAGCGATGGCGCTTGGACCGATACGACGCTGTCGCTCCGGTCCTCGGGTCGATTCAGACGTTCAACGGCCGCGGCTCAGAAGGTATTTGCCCTAACGAGCCCGATGAGACGACGGAAGTCGGCATCGGCGCTGTCGCTCTTCCAGCGGTTCACGAAGCGACACACGATCTGCAGGTTGCCCGGCTCATAGTGTCCTGCACTGTCGATCCGATCGAGCGAGCAACGCAGCTCGGGGTCGCTACCGTCCTCATCAAATTGCAACGCGATCCCGGTGATCGCACAGAGGCCGTCCTGATCATCGATGAGGGATGCGACGTACTTTTCCAGCGCCGGCTTGTCGAAGGACGTGCGCTTGTCCTTCAGGGTGCGCAGCACCTGCTGACCATTCGCGGCAGCCACCGTGCTGAACACGGTCTCAACCATCCGAAATATGGTCTTGCGCTTGGCGTCATAGATGGTCGCGGGGTTGCGGCCGGTTCGCACAACCTTTGCCTGCCATTCGGGCCTGCCGTGCCAGGGCTCGAGGCCGACGCCATCAATGAGAGCGAGCGCGTATTCCGCATTGTCGGGTGAGAGCTGCTGCAACGTGCCTTCGGTGAAGAGGAAATCGCGAGCCTTTGGGTGGAGGCCGGCCCAAGGCAGGGGGCGTCCCTTTCGGTCGCGGTCTCGCCATGGTTCGGCTGGCTTGTGCAGCTCGAAGACGCGAGGGCCATCGCGCTGCGGATTGAAGGAGGGCATCAGGGTGATCTCGACGGGCTCAGGCCGCGAGATCGTCCACCACAGCTTATCCTTCTCCCTGTGGATCCAGACGTCACCGCTTGTCTCGGCGATGGCATCGTTCAGGCCGAACCAGCGTGAAGCGACCGCCCGTGTGGGAATCTCCATGCGGGCCGTCTTGAGGTTTGCCACTGCGAAGTCGACGAAACCGTCGCGGTCCCGGCGCTCCCAAAAGGGATGGACGCGCTCGTTGTTGATGGTCGCGACGGTGCCGCGCTCCAGACATCTCGGCCAGAGATAATTCGACTGACCGAAGTTCGCGATGAAGACCCTCAACGCTATTGCCTCTTCCCCGTCGGCGGCGCTCACGAGAGGGAGATATTCTGGCGGCCTTGATGCGAAAGCGGAAGAGCTCGCCAGGCCGGACCCGGCTGAAGCGTCACGCGTACTCTGTCCCCGCCTGCTGGTTCTTCAGCACGGTGGTCATCATCCGCGTCGCCGTCGCGTTGAACGCCGCGCGGAATTCGAAGCTCGCCTCGACGCCGGCGGGCCCCTCTATCGGCGTCTTCGCGAGCGCCAGATAGACCTCGTGCAGCGTGAAGGTGAGGCTGCGGTTCGCGTCGATGGTGAACGCGAAGGCGAACTCCGCCGCGGTGCCGTTCTGCGCCTGCGTCAGCAGTGTCGTGTCGGCAAAGCGCGCGGTGATCTGGCCGGTGGCGCGGGCGATGCCGGGATCCGCGCCCTCGATCTTGCGATCGGCGCGGATTGTGCGCACCGCCTCGACGCTGTTCGAGTAGGCGAGCCGCGCGCCGGTAACCTGCGCCAGCGCAGAGCCGGCGCGAGAGATGGAGCCCTGCGCCTTGTTGAAGGCCGTGTAGGCGGCCGAGACCGGTGTGCCGCCGGAGGACGAGCCCGAGCGCGTCGAGCCCTGGGCGATCAGCTTGATTGTCGCCGTCGCCGGCCCGGTCGGCGAGAAATCGATCTCCAGCGCGTCCGCGCGCACGCCGGCGCAGACGTCGTAGCTCGGCACGTCCGGGTAGCCGATCTCGATCGCCTGCGAGGGCAGCGTCGCCGCACCCGATCCGAAAGTATGGGTGAAGTTCGGGTTGGTGCCGGTGGTGGTCGGCGCGCCGAGTAGCAGCCGCAGCCAGTGCCCGATGTTGATCAGGTCCACCGGCACGACGACGTCGCCCTCGACGGTGACGGTGTCGAAGAACGGCGCGGCCGGATCGCGATTGCCGCCGAGGCCGATAACATCGGCATCCAGCAGCGGCTGCTCGGCGCCGAGGTTGCAGGAGAGAAAGGGCACGCGCCGCCAGTTGCCGCCCGGCGCGGTGCCGTAGGTGACCTCGGGGATCATGAGCAGGCGCGAGTTGGCACCGATGGCACGGGGCATGGGGCGTCTCCGGGAGCGGGATCAGGCCAGCGGCGAGCCGGCGACGGTGAAGGACAACGTGACGGGAACGGAGGCGGCGCGGGCCGCGGCGGCGCCTTCAGTCTCGGCGTCGTCGAAGGAGGACGCGCCGGGCTGCGCCCACTCCACCGCGCCGCCGAGGGTGCGGTCGCCGGCGATCGCGGCCGCGATGTCGACCAGCAGCGCATCGAGCAGCGCGCCCGTGGTCGCGACGACCTCGACCTCGGCGCGATGCTCGACCGCCCAGGCGAGCGGCGAGAGGATGGCGGTTTCCTCCACCGTCTCGCCGTCACGGACCACGACGAGCCCACCGGGCGGAAGGCGCTGCGGAACGGTCTCGTTGCGGAGGACCTTCGGGGCGGGGTTCCGCGCGGCCAGGGCGGCACCCAGGCGGGCGTACAGGGCAGCCAGAGCCGTCTCGCGCACACTCATCCGGTCCTCGCCGTCTCGGCTTCCCAGGCCGCCACGAAGCGCCGCGGCAGGCGACGTAGGGCGCGCAGCGATGCTCCGCGGACGTCGAGGCGCTTGGTCAGCTTCACCTGGGGCAGCAGCAGGAACATCGGCACCATCCCCTGTTCGAGCAGGCCGCGGGCCCAGGCCTCGCGGCCCTTGCGGTTGGCCGTCCCGACCTCGGCGACGCCGCCGGCGATCAGGCGGGTCCGCCGCCGTCGGCCGGTCTGCGTCCCCTGGCGCAGCGGCAGGCACCAGACGAAGCCCCGCCCCGAGCGGAAGGGCCGCAGGAAGCCCTGGCCGGAGGCGACCATCTGAGCCGGCGTGACGCGCAGCCCCTTGTCACCGCGGCCGCGCCAGCCGCGGGCGGCGTTGAAGCCGGTGGCGATCGCGAGGAAGCGCCCGCCGCCCTTCGGCCGGATCAGCGCCCCACGCTCGAAGGCTTCGATCACCAGCGGGGTCTTGCTCCAGACCAGGCCGGCGGCGCGCATCGACACGCCGGTGCGGGGGAAGACCTGGGAGCGCCAGGCATTGGCGATGCCGCGGGCTTTCCCGCCCAGGGATCCGGTGACCTGGCCGCGGAGCTCAGTCTTCAGCGCGTCGGTCTCGGCGCGCACGGCGTGGGAGGCGGCGCGCTCGCCGGCGCGGACCTCCTCGGCCAGCACCTTCCGGAGATCGCCGACGACAGCGGAGAGGCGCATGCTACCGCCGGCAGAGCACGCGCCAGGCGACCCCGGCAGCTTCTCGCTCGGCGCTGTCCACCGTCAGCAGGTCCGGGCCGATGGTGAAGGTGTCGCCCGGCTCGATCGCTGGCAGGGCCGCAATGGCGACTGTCAACACGTCGGTCGCGCGCAGCACCGGAGTGTCGAAGGCGTCCACCACGCGATCAGGGCTGGAGCGCAGGACGCGAATGGGGAGAGGCGCGCCGGTGCCCGCGGCGCGGTAGGTCGCCTCGACGCTCAGGTTCGGGTCGGCGGCGAGCACCGCAAGTGCATCGTCGAAGACGCCCATGTCGGATCAGCCGAGCCCGAGCCATGAGGCGAGCTTCGCGCCGACTGCGGCGCCCACGATTCCGCCGGCTGCGGCCGCGCCCGTCGCCGGGATCGCGGGCGACGCGCCCGGCACTCCGCCCGCCGCCAGCGACAGCCGCGCCGTGAGTCCGGCCATCGCCTTGACCAGCTCCGTGACGGTGCGGGTCAGCTCGCGCATGTCCTTGTCACCCTCGGCCAGGCGTCGCTCGATCTCGGTCAGGCGGGTGACGATGATGCCGAGTTCGCGGTCGTGGTCCGTCATCGGGTGACCTCCCGCTGCCGCTGCAGCCGCTGGTGGATGGTCCAGGCCGCGACGCCGATCACCGCGGCGGCGACGCCCCAGGGGCCGATCGAGCGCAGCACGGCGGCCAGGCCCTCGGCATGCGGCGCCAGCGTCGTGACGGCATCAACCACCGCCGCCGCCGTGACGCCGGCGACCACCGAGCCCGCGGCGGCGCGGACCGTCCCGCTGTGCGCGAGACCCAGCTGGACCAGGCCGGCCATGCGCAGGCCCTCCGCGATCGTCTCCGGCGCGTAGGGCATGCCGCCGAGCTCGTGGCGGATGATCGCCTCGACGAGGCCGCGCATGGTGGCCGCGTCATGCAGGTCGATGGGATCGTCGAGCCCGACCCCGAGCCGTGCGGCGACCGCCGCCTGGTAGGCCCGCGTATCGTTCTCGCTGCTCGGGGCCCAGCGCGCGACGATGCCGCGCACCGTGCGCAGCCCATGCCGGTCCTGGTAGCTCTGCAGCAGCAACGCCAGCGCGCGGATGCCGTGCTGGTGCGAGCGGAACCGGCAGAACCGCCCGTCCGAGGGCGGCGTCTCGAGGCCAAGCCACTTGTTCGTGGGCAGGTGCTCGATGTTGCCGGGGTTGCGGTTGCGGTAGCCCCGGCTGAGCTTCGGATCGCCGCTCATGCGCCGCTCGCCGGCACGCGGGCCAGCATCACGCGCACTGTGGCATCGGCCGCCAGGGCAGCGACAGTGCAGAGGCCGACCTGGAAGTTGCCGGTCGCGGTAGTGGTGATGCGGCGGTTGGTGTTGTCCCAGAACACCCGCGCGCCCTGGCTGATGGCCAGCGAGGGCTCCTTGGTCAGTTCGAACTCGCCGCGAGTCTCGCAGTCGACGCTGGCGTTCTGGGCGGCGTCGGACGCCGCCACCCCGAAGAAGGCGCCGACCAGCATGCCCTGGCCGGAGAGGATCCCGCCGGCATAGGGCACCACCATCGGGATGGAGCGCGCGTCGGGACGGATGCAGTTGCGCATGGGAGGGTCTCCTGAAAGCGCGCAGGGCGCCGACCGGCTCTCCGGCGGCGCCCTGGCGCGATGCGGATGGGAGGGAGGGAAGCGGCGGGATCAGGTGCCCGGGTTGAACCAGGCGCCGCGCCAGTCGATGGCGCCGACGCCGAAGTCGAAGATCACGCTGACCTCGACGCCATCGGCGCCCTGCACCGGGCCGGTCGTGACCTGCGGCCCCTCGGCACCATTGAGGTAGCCGTAGACATAGACCGGCGCGGCGACCGGGTCGGAGAACAGGTACCAGCGGTTCGCCTGGATCAGCGGCTCGATCACCGGCTGCACGAAGCCGGCAAAGACGTTCGCCTTGCCGATCTCGTTCGCCTGCACCACCACCGTCGCCTGGCGCGCGGCGAGTTCGAGGTTTGGCCCCACCAGCAGCCGCATGGTCTGGCCCATCGAGATGGGCAGCCCGTCCAGCGTGCGCTGCTTCATGATGGCGGTGCGGCCGGCGCCGATGGTCGTGGTGTCGAGCACCGTGCCGGTGCTGGCCTTGTTGGCGCGCGCCGCACCGGTGGCGAATACGGGCGCGCTGCCGGTGGTCAGCGTCGGACCGTCACCATTGGCGCTGTTGAGCAGGTTGTAGGCGGTGGCGTTCTCGAACTCGGCGACGCGCCGGCCAATCGCCGCGGCGAAGTCGGTGAAGGCACCCAGATCGTCGTTCACCAGCATCGGTCGCGTGACGCGGATACGCCGCGCGAAGGTCTGCAGGAGCACGATCTCCTGGCTCTCGGACATGGTGCCGACCTGGATCTCGCCGTTCTCCGCGAGCGGCAGCAGGGTCGGGAAGTCGCCAATGCGCAGGTGCCGGTGCGGCTTGAAGTCGCGGAAGTCGCGGCGGAGAAAGATCTGGCGGTAGGTCGGCTGCGCCGGCTGGTAGGCGGCGAGCAGCATCTTGTTGGCAGCGGCAGCCAGCAGCAGCGGAAAGTCGGAGCTGGTGTGGAAGGCGCGCTCGGCGAGGAGCGTGGGATTGCGGGGCACGCTCCGCGCGCCGCGGGCGCGCAGCAGTTCGCCGATCATGTCGGAGGGGCGCCAGCCCATGAACTCGGCATGGCGGCCCGAACCCTGCGGCTGGTAGCCGGGCATGGCACGGGCGGCGAGCGCTTCGGCCATGGCGTCGAGGATCTGCGCCGGGTCGTCGTGGCCGGGGCCGGTCTCGGGGCGGGCCGGGAGCGTCGGGCGGCTCGTCTGCGTCTGGGTGAAGGCGTCCCACAGGCGGCCTCGCAGCACCTCGGGGCTGATACGCTCGCGGATGGCGGCCTGGCGCAGCGCGTCGATGGTGTCCGCGGCGAGCAGGCCGCGGGCAGCGGCGAGGACCGGCTCGTAGCTGGCAATGCGCTCGGCGGCGGCGCGCTCGGCCTCGGCCCGGACGGCCTCGAGGTCGATCGCCGGCACGGCCGGTGCGGGCGCGGCGCGGGTCGGCTCGGGCGGCGTGGTCGGCGCGGGGCTGGTGGTCACGGTGGTCTCCTGGAACGGGGCGGTGGACGGCGACGCGGCAGGCGGCGCCGACGGGGCAGCAGCCGGCTCGGCCGGCGTCGTCTCGGGCATGGGTGGTTCCTCGTCAGGCAGGGCGGGCTCGATGGCGATGGCTGGCGCGCCCTGCGGCGCCTCGCCACGCACCGCCGCATCCCGGTCCACCGGGACCGGCACGACGGAGATCTCAAAGGGCTCCCAATCCACCGCACGGTGGACGGTCTCGCCGGTGGCCGGATCAGGCCGCGGCTCGTAGCGGTGCACGCGATAGCCGACGCTCACTGCCCGCAGCGTGCCGTCAGCGATGCGCTGCCAGACAGGCTCGACGTCGGCGGCAGTGCTGAACTGCAGCGTGGCATAGCCGCGCCCGAGCTCGAGGCGGGCGGCGGTGACCCGACCGAGCACGTCGCGCGCGCCACCGCGGCGGTGGGTATCGAGCACCGGGGCGCGACCGGAGCGCAGCGCCTCCATGCGCACCGCGTTGGGCGACATCTCCAGCTCCTCGGTGATCAGGCCGAGGGCCGGGACGAAGTTCCGCGCGCGAGCGCCGGTGCTCCACACGACCTCGACGGTGCGCGCGGCACGATCGACGGTGGCAGGCGCTGTGATGGCACGCTGCGCCACGAGCGGAACGTCCGCCGCGGTGGGCGCAGTAGCAGGCTCCGGCGTGGCATCGCTGCCGCCCAGCCCATTGGTCTCGGTCATGTGGATATCCCTGTGGAAAAGGTCGGGATGTTCTGTGGACTGCGGACGCTCAGCCAGGCTCCGCCTGGCTCCCGGCCGGCTGCCGCAGCGGAGCTGCCGCTCCTGTCGCCGCGATCTCCACCGCTGCCATCTGCGCAGCGTCCTGGGCGGCGCCGGACTTCGCGACACGGCGCGGATCGGTGTCGAGCGAGATGCCCGCCTCGTCGAGTAGCGCATTGGCCTCGCGGATCATCTCGACGGCCGCGCGGAAGTCGTAGCCAAAGGCACCGGCGGCCTCGGGCTGAGGCACGAAGCCGGCGCGAACCTGGGCAATGAGCGCCGTGGTGTCCTTCAGCGGGTCGATCATCTCGTGCGCTGGCGGGACGTGCGACACGCCGACCGGCATCTCCGCGCCCCACAGCCCGAGCAGCGCGCCCTGGGCGTGAAAGCGGTCCGCGATCGGGCGGACCAGCATCGGGATCAACATCCCGTACTGCACCTGCTCACAGAGCCGGCGGAACTCGATCTTGCCGGCGCGGAGCGAGGAGTAGTTCGCCTGCGTCAGGTCGCCCGAGACCTGGTCGTAGGTGAGGCCAGCGCCGACCGCGGCGGCCTCCAGCGCGCGGCGGGCGAAGGCGGCATGGCTCCCGCCGCCGGAGGGGTTCACCACCTCCACGGAGCCCATGCCGCGGCGATACAGGATCATCCCTGGCTCGAAGCTCTCGACCGTCCGACCCTGGGCGTCGCGGAGCAGGCCGGTCGCCGCACCGGTGAGCGCCTCATCGCCCTCCTCGGTGACCACCGCCGCGAGGCAGGCCTCGATCTTGGCCTTCATCAGGAGGGCGGCCTCGTAGTCGCCGAGGTCGCGCAGACGGAGCAGGACCGGAGCGAGCCATGACACGTCGCGCAACTGGCCGGGCCGGCGCTTGCGGTAGATGTGCAGCACGTCGCCGGCGGGGATGCGTTGGCTGCTCTGCCAGGTCACCCCCGGCAGGATCCAGGCGGCGCCGGGATGGACGCGGTGCAGCCAATAGCCGATCGGCTCCCCGGCCTCGCCAAGCGCGATGCCCTGGATGGTCGGCGCGCCCTCGACCATGCCGTTCCGCGCCGTGTCGAGATGGTCGCTCTCCAGCACCTGCAGGCGCAGGCCGATCGGGTTCGCCTGCGAGGGAGCAGTCATCAGGAAGCGCACGAAGCACTCGCCGCTCTCGACCACAGCCCGCATCACCAGCGCCTGCAGACCGTAGAGGTCGAGCCGTCCCTCGGCGTCGCAGGCGTTGCTCTCCGCCCAGCGCTGCCAGGCGCGGCCGTGCGCGTCGCCGGGCCAGCGGGTGGTGATGCCCGCGCCGACCGCATTGCCAGTCCAGAGATCAACGATGCGGCTGGCATAGGGATCGTTCCGCACGGCATCGCGGGCGCGGCGGGCGACCGTGGCCGCAGCCATGCCGACCTCGGCATTGGCGCTGCCGCCCGAGGGCGCCCAGGCGGAGGCGCGGTGGTCCTGCGCCGCGGCATAGCCGCGCAGCACCTGCCATGCATCGCGGAGACGTCGGATCACCCGGTTCTCTCCCGCGAGAAGCTGGCGAGTGTCACGGAGGGACGGCGCGTTGCGCTCATCTCCGCACCGCGCAGCACGGCCAGCGCGCGGCCGAGCTCATCGAGGCTGCGATACTCCACCGTCCGCCCGTCGAAGCTCACGCGCGTCGTGCCGCCCGTGTAGGCGGCCGCCAGCGCCGCGGCGCGGCTCCCCTGCGGCTGCGCCAGCGCCCACGCGAGAACAGTCGGATCCATCACGCCGCCCTGAGCGTCGGCAGCGGCGTCGCCGCGTTGACGAGATAGGACAGCCCGGTGGGAGGGTTCGGCATAATCGGCACACCGGCCTGGTGCGTCAGCGCCGCGAAGAACCCGTTCTCGCTGCCGGTCGTGCCACCGCCGGCGCCGCCATCCGCCGCGGCCGAGCCGAGCAGCAGCGTGTTCCCGCCGCTGAATGCCTGCGTGCTGGTACCGCGTACCGAGGGAGCCCCGGAGAAGCACAGCAGCAGCCACCAGATGCCGGCCGAGATCCAGCGCGGCTGCGCGAAGGGGCAGAGTGCATTGCCAGTGGCGGCGGTGTCGGCGTCCACCACCGGCTCTTCGATCACCGCTCCCGGCCGGCCGGCACCATTGTCCGCCGCGAGCGCCATACGCAGGAGTCCGGCCGCGCCCGTCGTCACACTGACAGCCATGGCCGAGAACAGCCCGGGACGCGCCAGCACGTAGGGGACGCAGTACAGCCGGTTCGCCGTCATCGCGACCGCGCCGCCGACGGCGCGCGCATGCTGCGAGGCGTAGAAGCGCCCCGAGACGTGGGGCAGCATCGCCGGCGCCGGCGGCAGGTAGTGCTGGAACAGCGCGGTCATGCGAGGGGCCGGATGCCGAGGGTGAGAGGGCGCTCCGCCACCTGGTTCACCGGCGCAGCGGCGAGGCCGGAGCGCATCCGCAGCCAGCGCCAGCCGAGCAGAAGGGTGGGCGGCAGGGTGAGTGCCCGGCCGGCGGCGGCGGCCAGCACCACCTCATTGCCGAGATGGTCGTAGAGATCCGCCCAGGCTGCAGGCTCGCCCTCGTCGAGCGAGCCTTGCAGGGTGAGCGGGGCGTCGGTCCAGGCGGCGGGCAGCAGCAGCAGGCAGACGCCATAGCCGACGCTGGCGACAGGGCCGCTCAGCGCCTGGCCGGCGGCGATACTGGTGCGCACGGGCACGATCGCGGTCATCAGGGTCTCCAGGATCAGCGCAACCAGCCGCTGCGCGGCGCGAGCCAGCCGCGTGGGCGATGGGTGTCGGGTGCGGCCGGCGAAGGCGACGGGGGAGCGACATTCCCGCCCGTGGGAAGTTCGGCTGCCGGCAACGACAGCGCATCGGCCATGCGCGCCCAGCGCCCGTCGCCCCAGCCATCCACGCCAAGCGCCGCCGCGGCCGCGCGGGCATAGACCCGGCAGTCCAGCGCCTCGTTCCTTTCGCGGGTCTTCACCCACTCCAGTCGGCGAAAGCCGTTGCGACCGGCACGGGCCACCAACTGCTCGGCGGTGAGCTGCCGGCAGAACTCCTCGCCCGCGGCATGCACCGGCAGGTGCACGTAGCCCGGCGGGAAGGGATCGCCGCTCTCCTCCGTCGGCCGGTCGAGCTTCAGCCAGCCATAGGTCTCGGCCTTCAGGAAGGACGAGCCGACCGGCCAGACCTTCAGCCCACCGAGCTTCCGGCCGTTGCGTCGCACCTCCGTTGCCGCGGGCTGGCCGACCGCGGCGCGCAGCCCGTCCTGGCCCTTCACGGCGAGCGCGCGGCCCGCGCCAGCGCGCCGCACGAAGGCGTACACCTCCGCGGTGGTCATGCCGTCGCCGCTGTCGATCGCCGCCATAGCGATGGGGAGGCGGTGCCCGCTGGCATGCCGCCAGGTCTCGCCCAGCAGCAGCCGCAGCTCCTCCCAGACCGCCGCCTCGAACGGGTTCCCCGCCAGCACGCGGTGCTCGACCAGCCAGGACTGGCGGTCCTGCCCCCAGGCCCAGAGGCTCGCCTCGAGGCGATCCCGCTGCACGTCCACGCCGGCGGTCAGCAGCAGCCCGCCCATCGGCACCGTGCCCGCGGGCCAGTGCTCGCGGCGGTCGTAGAGCCGTTGCCAGTCCGGTGCCTCCCCCGCCTCCTGCCAGGTCTCGCCCAGCACCGTGTTGCGAAAGGTCTTGATGGCGCGGTCGTCGCCCTGCGCCGCGAGCCAGAGCCGGGCGATTTCCGACCAGGGCATCCAGCCGGGCGGCGAGTAGAGCGCCGAGATGTGAAAGCCGATCGCATGGGGATCGGTGGCCATGGCGGTGGCTCGCCATTCGCCCGCGGCCAGCATCGCCGCCTTGTGCTGCTCGCCGATCGGCGCATCGCAGTCCTCGCAGAGGTACCGCGCCGTCTCGGGCTGACCCTCGTCCCAGACCAGCCGCTCGAAGCGCAGATGCTGGCGGTGGCCGCAATGCGGGCAGGGCACGAAGTAGCGCCGCTGGTCTGTCGCCAGATACTCCCGCTCGATCCGCGACAGCCCGGCGATGGTCGGCGTGCTGACCAGCAGCATCTTGCGCCGCCAGCCGAAGGTGCGGGCCCGCGCCTCGGCCAGTGCGATCGGGTCACCTTCGCCCTCGACGTCGCCGGGGTAGGCGTCAATCTCGTCGAGGAACAGGAACCGCGCCGACATCGAGCGCAGGCCCACGGCACTGTTCGCGCCGGTCATCACCAGCTGGCCGCCCGGGAACTCCTTGCTGAGCTGGCGATTGCCGCTGTCGCGGGAGCGGGCCGGCGCGACCCGTTCCCGGATCGCCGGCGTTTCCTCCACCAGCGGGTCGATGCGCTGGTCGGAGAAGCGCTTGGCCAGTTCGGTGGTCGGCTGCACCGCGAGCATCGGCCCCGGTGCGTGGTGGATCACGTAGCCGATCCAGTTGTTGCCGCACTCGGTGCCGCCGACCTGCGCGCCCTTCATGAACACGACACGCCGAGCGGGATGCGCCGGCGACAGCGCGTCCATGATCTCGCGCAGGTAGGGCGTGCGCGCGGTGCGCCACGGCCCCGGTTCGGCAGAGCCGCGGCTGCCGAGCAGGCGATGCCGGTCGGCCCATTCCGACACGAGCAGCGCCGGCTCCGGCGCCATGCCGTCGCGCCAGGCCTGCAGTATTTCGGCGTCGCCCTCGAAGCGGCCAAGTTCGTCCAGCAGATGCTCCCCGACCATCAGCCGACGCTCACGCGGACGTCGTGCCGCTCAGCGAGGTGCTGGCGCAGCCGCGCGTCCATCATCGTCTGCAGCCGGTGCGCATCGACCCCGAGCTCGGCTGCCATCTCTGCGGCGACGCGGGCGGGCCAGGCGAGGATGGCGTCCCGCTCCTCCTTGGCGAGGCGGTGCACCAGCAGGAGCGCGCGGGCCTTGTCGACCAGCTTGCCCTTGCGCTCGTCGAGCCGCAGCCGGCGCTCCTGCGCCTTGAGCACCTCGTTCGCCGTGCGCGCATCGTGGAAGGTATTCTGGGCGGCGCGCGGCAGCGGATCGGCCGCCGGCGCCATCGCGGCGACAGGCGGTGGCGTCGCTAGCCGCGATGCTGCCGGTGCGGTTGGCGCCAGCGTCGCCGTCTTGCGGACGGGGTCGCTGCTGTCAGCGAGCCGTGCCCGAACCTTCTCGACATCCCAAGCGCCATCGGCCTCGGGCGCGATGCGGCCGGCGCGCTGCGCCTTCTGCAGCGCCGTGTGGGAAATGCCGAGGCGGCGCGCCACCTCGCGCTGCGAGGCCACGCGGCCCGGCTGCGCAGCGGCGATCATGATGTGATCGAGATCCCTCGAAGATAGCAATCGCCATCGCGGCGACGGCGCTTGGCTCGCGCGCGGCACAGCGCGAATGGTCCGTCACGCGATGCAGATGACGGAGCCGACCATGACCAAGCGCGAAGCCAACCAGCAGCGGAGCCTCGAGGCCTTCCTCGCGAAGAAGGCAGAGTTCGACGCTCTGCTCGCGGAGTTGCAGCAGGCCAGCGATGACCACTTCGGCGCGGATCCCGAGGCGGTGCTCTGGTGCGAGACCGCCTGGCTCACCGACGCCACCGCGAAGCTGAAGGAGGTCGCCGACCAACATTTCCGGCGCGGCGAATACCGCGCCTGACGCGCCGCGCTCCCGCACCGCCCCGACCGGGTTCCGCCCGGCGGGGCTCCCGGCAGTAGGGGGCCGAGGGTCGGCTCCCGGAACCGGAGACCACGACGATGACGCTTTCCGATACCCAGCGCGTGATCCTGAGCGCCGCGGCGCAGCACGAGATGGGCCTCGCCCGCGCGCCGAAGACCCTGCCGGCCGCCGCCCGCAACGCGGTGTTCCGCAGCCTGATCAAGAACAACCTGCTCACCGAGATTAACGCCCCGCGGGAGCATGTCGGGCTCGGCTGGCGACAGGATGAGGACGGGACCTGGATCGTGGCGCGCATCACGGACGAGGGGCTGCGCGCCATCGGCATCGACCCGAACGCGGGCGACGCGCGCGAGGAGGACGAGCAGAGCCCCGAGGCCATCGCCCGCCGCAACGCCGAGCGCCGCGCTGCCGCGGAGGCTGCCGCGCCGGTGGCCGACACGGCGCCCACGGGCGGGGAGGACGCCGCTGAGGGGGGTGCCCCCGCGGAGGACGCCGAACCCGCCCAGGGCGCGCCCACGCCCGCCCCGCGCGCCAGCCTGCGCGACGCCGCCGCGGCGGTGTTGGCCGCCTGGGACGACGAGGCGAACCGTGAGACGGACATCATCACCGCCCTCGACGGCCCGATGCAGGCCCTGCGCGCCGCCCTGGCGGGCAAGCCGCCCCGCCAGGCGCGCGAGCCCGGCGCGCCGCGGAAGCCGCGCGAGGGGACGAAGCAGGAGGCGGTGCTCGCCCTGCTCCGCCGCGAGGAGGGCGCGACCATCGCGCAGATCTGCGAGGCGACCGGCTGGCAGCAGCACACGGTCCGCGGCTTCTTCGCGGGCCTGAAGAAGCGCCAGGGGATCGAGGTGCAGGTGCTGGAGCGGGTCCGCCAGGTCGGCCCGAACAAGGAGGGCGCGAAGGGCTCCTTCACCATCTACCACCTGCCGGCCTGATCGCGCCGAAGGAATCACGCCGCCGCCTGCGTGCCGCGGGCGGCGGCGATGTCGTCGAAGACTCGATCCTCCCCGGCTAGCACGGCGGCGCGCCCCGTGAAGGTCTGCCAGCGCCGCACCGCTACGTCGATGTACCGGGCGTCGACATCCATCGCGTAGCAGATGCGCGCGGTGGTCTCCGCTGCGATGATCGTACTGCCGCTGCCGGAGAACGGCTCGTAGACCGCATCACCCAGCGCGGAATTGTTCACCATCGGCCGGCGCATGCACTCGACCGGCTTCTGCGTGCCGTGCACCGTCGCCGAGTCCTCGTCGCCACCGGTGCTGATCGGCCAGAGCGTCGCCTGGTCTCGCGCACCCTGCCAGTGACCGGTGGCGCCCTTGCGCACCGCGTAGAGGCAGGGCTCGTGCTGCCAGTGGTAGTCGCCTCGCCCGAGCACAAAACGCGACTTCGCCCAGACGATCTGGCTCCGCACCGCGAAGCCGGCTGCCTCCAGGCTCTCGATCACGGTCCGCGCGTGCACGCCGGCGTGCCAGACATAG
The DNA here is from genome assembly GCF_003173615.1 of Falsiroseomonas bella. Classification (GTDB taxonomy): domain Bacteria; phylum Pseudomonadota; class Alphaproteobacteria; order Acetobacterales; family Acetobacteraceae; genus Falsiroseomonas; species Falsiroseomonas bella. Next base: position 59,487 of record NZ_QGNA01000007.1, read on the forward strand.
GCGACATCGCCAGGGAACAGCCCCCAGGCCTCGCGCCAGTCGGCGCGATCGTCGTTCGCCACCTTGCCGGTGCGCATCGTCGCCGACACGCCCGCCTCGTTCCGCCATTCGGGATCGTAGTTCACGCCGTAGGGCGGGTCCGTGATCATTAGGTGCGGCCGCGCGCCGTCGAGCAGCCGGGCGACGTCCGCGGCGCTGGTCGCGTCGCCGCACAGCAGGCGATGCGGCCCGAGTAGCCACAGATCACCGGGCCGCGTGACGGGTGCCTCCGGCGGCTCCGGCGCCGGGGCGTCGGGATCGCCGCCGCCCTGCGCTGCCGCGTCCGGCGCCGCCTCTCCCAGCAACCGATCGAGTGTGGCGCCGTCGAAGCCGATCAGCCCGAGGTCGAACTCGTCCGTCCGGAGCGAGCGCAGCTCGGCGGTGAGCAGGCTCTCGTCCCAGGTGGAGTTGAGCGCCAGCTGGTTGTCCGCCAGACGGAACGCCCGCGCCTGCGCCTCGGACAGGTGCCCGAGCCGGATGGCGGGCACCTCCTCGAGGCCGAGCGCCTTCGCGGCGAGCACGCGGCCATGGCCGGCGATCAGCACGCCGGCGTCGTCCACCAGCACGGGCACGTTGAAGCCGAACTCGCCGATCGAGGCGGCCAACTGTGCCACCTGCTCGGTGGGATGGAGCCGGGCGTTCGCGGCGTAGGGTGCGAGCGCCGCCACAGGCATCATCTCGACGCGGAGATCAGGCAGCATCGGCCGTCGCCTTACCGCCCTGCTCGGGCGCTGCCTGAAGGCTCGTGCGCGCCGCAGCGACCACGCAGTAGTCGCGGCCGTCGTCGGCCAGCGTCACCGGCAGCTCGGGATGCAGCATCCGCCAGCGGGCGATCGCGAGGTCGACATAGGCCGGCGCGAGCTCAATGGCGCGGACGCGCCGACCCGTGCGCTGGCCGGCGAGGATGGTCGTGCCCGAGCCACCGAAGGGCTCGAACACGACGTCGCCCTCGTCCGTGTAGGCGCGCATCAGGAACTCTGGCAGCGCGACGGGGAACACCGCCGGATGCTCGGTCTCGATGCCACGACCCTTGTGGCGGGTGATGCGCAGCACGCTGTCGGGGATGCGCATCTCCTGCACCGGCAGGCCAATATGGGTGTAGGCCTTCACCTCGCCGTCGGCGGCGCGCAGCCCGCTGCCCTTGTTCGGCGTGCCGGCCCATTTGCAGGGCACGATCTTGTTGGGCGGCCGCGCCTCGCGATTGAAGTGGAACACCAACTCGAAGGCCGGTGCGAGGCGGCCGTTCCAGTCGCCCGGCAGGCCGGGCCCCTGGTCCCAGGCGTAGAGCCCGAAGCGCCGCCAGCCCTGGCCACGCATCCAGTCCAGCCAGCCCTGCCAATACGGCTGCCATTCACCCTCGCGATGGATCAGCCCAAGATTCACCAGCACCTGCGCGTCGCGGCGCAGCGCGCCGTCGAGATGCTGGAACACGCCCTGCATCAGCGCATCCCAGTCCGAGACGCCGCCGGTGGTGTAGTCCCGCTGGTTGCCGTAGGGCGGGCTGGTAAAGAGCAACGACGCGCGATCGGTGGCCATCACGCGCGCGACGGTGCTGCGGTTCGTGCTGTCGCCGCAGGCGAGGCGGTGCTCGCCGAGCAGCCAGATGTCGCCGACCCGCGCGACGGCCTGGCGTGGCGGCTCCGGCGTGGCATCCGCGGGGTCGTCGGCTGGCTCGGCGCTATCCGCGTCCGGCTGGTTGCCAGGGGCCGGCTCGGCACCGCTGGCAACCACCGGCGCCGGCAGGTTGCCGGCATCGGTTTCCAGCCCGGCCAGCAGCCGCTCGATCTCGGCGCCGTCGAAGCCGGTCAGCGCCAGGTCGACGCCGCCCATCTCCTGCAGCTTCGCGACCTCGGTCGCGAGCAGCGCTTCGTCCCAGCCGGCATTCAGCGCGATGCGATTATCGGCGAGGCGATACGCTGCCTTCTGCGCCTCGGTCAGGCCAGCGCGGACGATGGTCGGCACAGTGTCGAGGCCGAGGGACTTCGCGGCCAGCAGCCGGCCGTGACCGGCGATGAGCTCGCCGCGCTCGTCCACCAGCACCGGCGCGACGAAGCCGAACTCGAGGATGCTGGCCGCGATCTGCGCCACCTGCTCGGCGGAATGCGTGCGCGCGTTGCCGGCATAGGGCAGCAGCGCGGCGACCGCGCGCGCCTCGACGGCGCTTGCAGACCATGGGGCCTGGGGCATCTGCACCTGCGTGATCGTGGAATGGTGGCCGGCGCGGCTGGCAACTGCTCGGCGCTGGCAACCTGGAAAAATGGCCTGGCGCTAGGAACCTTGCGCGCTTCCGCCCCCCGCATACAGCAGGCCCAGGAAGGACCCTGCGGCTCGCGAGCCACTGTCTCGATGGAGCGACGCTGTGCCTGGTGAGCCGCGGCGCGGTCGCGCCTTCTCTACGTGTCCAGAGTCTAGCCTCATCGATTTCGGCGCCGCCAGCGGGCCAATTGTAACAGCGTGGCCGGGGCGGTGGAGATCGCCCCGGCCACCGCTCTCACGCCGCCCGTGTGCGCGGCGTCAGGCCGAAGTGCATGGCGAGCGTGCCGAGCGTCCCCACCAGGATGCCCTGCCCGACAGGGCCGTGTACTGTCCGTCCCGCCCAGCCCTGGCGCATCGCCCACTCGCGGACCGAGAACTCCAGGCCGACGACGAACCATGCGCAGGAGCCGCCCGGGCTGTCGTGCCCACCGAGCGCATCCAGCGCTGCCGCGACACGGCGCCGCGCGTCGATCTGCAGCGTCGAGAGCGTGTCGACACGCATGCCGGGGAGGCGCACGATCTGCGACGTCGACATGCCGTCGAAGCAAGCCGCGCGAAACAGCCCGCGGAAGATCTCGCCCGCTTCGTGCATCTGCGGCGTGATGGTGCCGTTGGCCAACATCTGCCCAAGCGTGTCCACCGCACGGCGATGTTGCGTCGGTGACCCGGTCTCTGGATCGGCCGCGCGGATCGGCCCCTCGAAGGTGCCGTGCTGAAGCCGCCACTTCGACGGCTTCGCTAGATCCTCGTGCTTCGACGTTGCCCGCTTTGCCTTGCGCTTACCGGCCATGCTGGTCCCCTCCGTGCCGACGCCCCCAGCGCCGGCTTGCTTCGTTGATGACGGCCTGGCGGAGCCAGGGATCGGTGATGTCCTCCACGGCCAGGGCGGCGACGCCGTGCCGGTGCCAGGCGGCGGCGCGCATGGCGTCGATGTCCATCGCCGTTGACGGGCTGCGTGCCAGGTCCAGACACGACCGGGGCGGACGCGGCGCATCGGGCAGCCTCATGCTCGACCACCCTCCGGGTCGGTCGCCCAGAGCAACAGCGCCAGGGCGTCGGCCTCGTTGTCGTCGGCCGGCGCAAAGCCGCGGGCGCGCATGGCGGCGATGATCGCCGCCTTGTCTGAGTTGCCACGGCCGGTGGCGTAGCGCTTGATGGTGCCGACGGGCACGCCCTCGTAGGGGACGTCATGCTCCTCGCACCACGAGGTCAGCGTCGCCAGGAAACCGCCGTAGACGTGCGCTGCATCGGTGCCGGCGTGTCGGCGGACTTCCTCGAACACCAAGCGGCGGATGCCGTGGGCGTGCGTGGCGATCTCGACGAGCCAGTCGACGAAGCGGACATAGCGCATGCCGCCGCCCTCGAAGCGGCGGGGCTTGAATGTCTCGACGCCGGACGTGATCCGGCCGGTGTCGAAGCGCAGGGCCCAGCCGGTGGTGGTGCCCAGATCCAGGGCGAGGATGCCCGGCTTGCGCGGCAGAAAGAGCGCCGGCTCGGGCAGGGCGCCGCTTGCATCGGCCGAGGGCATGGGGAGAGTCGCGAGATCCATGGTGGTCTCCGGGAGGGGACGGCTGTGGTGAGGGCGGCGACGGCGCGGTTCTTGGCGGAGCTCGCCGTCGCTGCCCGGCTTTCCGGGATGGCCCTCTCGGGGTGGACCACGAGCCCGAACCCGACCGCTCCGGGTGTGGTGTGCGCGCGCCGTTGAGGCGCGCACGCACACCCCCCGTAGGGGGGTGGGATTTTGCGGAACTTGCGGAACTTGCCTAACCGATTGATCGGGTTGGATGTTTTCAAGTTCCGCAAGCCAGTTCCGCAAAGCCCGTTTGCGGAACTTGCGGAACTTGGCGAACCCGTTGATTCGCTTGGGCAAATCAAGTTCCGCAGCGAAGTTCCGCAGCGCTGCGGAACTTGCGGAACTGCCAAGTTCCGCACGGTGCGAGAGCGTTCCGATCGGGCCGATCATGCCTCGACCTCCGGGTCGTTCAGCACCCAGACCTCGGGGTTCTCGACCGGCAGGACGGCGCTGTTGGTGTCGGACTGGAAGTGGCTGGGCAGCAGGCGGACCAGCGTGGGCGTGATCTCGCCGGTCTCGGGATCCACTGTCTCCTCGCCGGTCGCGAAGAGCATGTCCTGCACCAGCAGATAGCCCTTGGAGGATTTGCTGGCAGGAATGCCGTGCTCCGGGGCGGCGCGCAGGAACTTTATGTAGCCCTTGTTGGCGAGGACGTTGATGCGGCGCGCGATGGTGTCGTTGCCACCGAGACCGTGGGTGTTCTCGAACTGCGCCGCGAAGGCGCCGCCCGTGAACACGCGCCCTTCGCGGGCCTCCTGCGCGATGATCTGCAGGATGACGTCGTGGCGACGGCTGCGCTCGGCATCGAGTCGGGCGCCGAGGTCACGCCGCACGATGCGCTCGCCCTTGCGGTCGAGCTCGACCCAGGCGCCGCCTCGTTTGTCGATGAGGAGCGGATTGAGGCCGGGCCCGTTGCGCAGCTCGACATGCAGCTCGCGCGGCGTCTCCTCCTCGTCGGGCCGGAAGAGGATCATGCCGGAGGTGTAGAAGCCGCGCAGGGCGGAGGCGCCGGAGAGCGACAGGAAGGGATCGTCCTTCACCTGCTGCTTGCTGAGCTTCTTCGTGTGGTGCGCGAGGATGATGCCCGCCTCGGTTGCCACCTCGTCGCGCAGCGCCTCGACGCGGCTCTGCAGAAAGAACAGCATCGCCGCGTTGTCGTTCTCGCCCTCGCCGCCCGGGCCGCCATCGAAGAGGTTGCGGATCGGGTCGATGCAGATCACGTCCGGCGGCGCGTCGGGGAAGGCTTGGCGGATGGCGGCGGCCACCAGCGGCACGCCGCGCTCATCGAGCAGCATCCGGAGCTTCGGGGTGACGACGAGGGTGTCGCGCGCGCGGGCAACGACGGCGCGGTCGAGGCGCAGCTGCTGCAGGCGCTCCCGCAGGTAGTGGTACTGGATCTCCGCCTGGAGATAGAACACGCGCAGCGGGCGCGGCGCCGTGAAGCGCAGGAACGGCGCGCCGGCGGCGGCGTGCACCAGCAGGCTGATCAGGAAGTCGGATTTGCCGACCTTCGGCGCGCCGCCGAGCACCAGCATCCCACCCGGGGTAAGCAGGCGGGGCCCGATGAGGTCGTCGGGCATCGGGGAGGTGTCGTCGAGCAGCGCGCCGAGCGTGTGGGCGGGGACGGCTGCTGGTGGTGCGCTGTCGGCGCGCAGCAGCGGCGGCCCGTTGCGATCGACGTGCAGCGCCCAGATCGCGTCGGCCTCGGCCTTGAGGCGATCGAGCGGCCAGGCGGGGCGCAGGCAGGCAGCGTTGTAGCCGCAGATCGCCTCCCAGCCCTGGTCCGGCGTGATGCGGCCTTCATGCACCTGGCGGACGAAGTGGCCGATGGCGGCGCTCGCCCCCTGGAAGCGCGTCCACCCATCCTGGGCGCCTTCTCGCACCGGCGTGGTCAGGACGGCATCGAGCCCTGGCCGATTGGCGCCAGCTGCGGCAGTGGGCGCCACGAGGCCCGGCATGGTGGGCATGGCCGCGACGGCCGCGGCAAAGTCGGCGAGTTCCACCTCGACCCTGGGGCGGTGCTCCAGGATGGTGACGCGCCGCTGTGTGCCATGCTTCTGGTGGACCGTGCCTGGCACCCGGATCGGCTGGTGAGCGGAGCGGAAGTGAAGATCGCCACCAACCTTTTCCGCGATCTCGCCGCGCAGCGCGCAGACCCGCGCCAGGTCCTCACCCTCGGCCGGCTCGGTGAGGCGCCACCAGGCGTGCAGTTTGGCGGCGCCCTCGGGGGTGCGGCCGCCGCTCTCCACCACCAGGGTGGGCGCGCCGAGGTGGTGGACCAGATGCGCCAGCCTGGCGGCGATGTCGCCGGCATCAAGATCGACGACCACCGTCTGCATCTGCAGCACATGCTCGGCGCGGGCCTGGCCCTGCTCGGCGACGGTGCCGGGAATGACATAGACCGCGCTGCCCTCACGTGCGGCCCAGGTGGCATACGCGCTGAGAGATGCGGCGGCGTGCCGATCGGCCGGCACCCAGATGTTGTGCGGCTTGGTGTCGAGGCCTTGGCCCTGGTCGACGAAGCCGCGGACCGGGATCAGCCCGTCGCAATAGCCGAACACCACGTCGAGGAAGGTGGCGATCTGCTCGATGTCCGGCGCGATAGGCCCAGCGGCTTTCAGCATCGACAGCCCAGCGCCGGGAAATTGATCGAGGGCGATCTGCCCAGCGGCGGGAAGTTCGCTCACGCAGTCATCCGGCAGCGGCGCGGCATCGTTGAAGTCGCCCCATGCCGTCATACAGGCAGCGCCCAGCAGCGCTTGGCCCAGGGGCAGAAGCGGCACTCGAAGTGATCGGCCTGGGCGGCAACGCGGGGCAGCAACTCGCCGGCATCCGTCGCGGCCAGGATGCGCACGGCGCGGTCCGACATGCGCTGCGCCAGTTCGGCGTTGAACGGCACCAGCTCGTGGTGCAGCTCCGCCGTATCCTTGTTGATGGCGGTGAACAGCGCCGGGTTGTCGGCGACGCCCGGGACACTGGCGTCCATGTACGCCTGGTAGACCGCGATCTGCGCCGCGTAGATCGGCTTGGCCGCGGCGACGCCCTTGCTGGACGTCTCGCGCCAGGCCTTGGCGTTCATGGTCTTGCACTCCCACAGGGCCGGGAACGCCATGCCGGGGATGGTCGGGCCGCCGGCGAAGACACCATCGACATGGCCGCGGATGCGACCGCCGGCGACGGAGAAGCCGAACTGCTCGCCATGCTCGCCACCGCCGCGTCGGGTGTAGAGATCGAAGCCGGCGCCGCGGAGCCAGGCGACGGCGACGTCCTCCAGAGCGTGGCCGATCCCGAAGATGCGGAGCAGCCGGCCGTCGAAGTCGGCGCCCTCATCCTTCGGGGCCTTCACGAACTCGAACTGCAGCGCCCGCTCGCAAGCATGGCCGAGGCGGGAGCCGCCCAGGTAGCTGCGCGGAGGCGTCGCCTGATTGGCGGCGACCAGCGCCGCGTCGATGGCGGCGTTCACATGCGTCGAGGTCTGGCTGCGGCTGTTGAAGTCGAGCATCAGAAGGGCACCTCCGCCGCCGCGTCCTGCCGCGCGATCGCCTGCATCGCCTCCTGGAAGCCGCCGACGGCGACCTCGATCAGCGTCAGCACCTGCGCCTCGCTCAACTCCTGGAAGCGGGTGCCCCAGCCGATCTCGGCCATCGTCTCCGCGACGCGGCGCATGGCGGCGCGCATCGCGGCCTTCTCCTGCTCGGTGAGGTCAACCATGGCGGACGACTTCCCAGCCAAGCGCGACCAGAAGCCCTGGCAGGCGATGCAGCAGAAGGAGACCGAGGGCCGCGGCTTCTTCCGCGGCGCCGGGTCGAACCAGCCAAAGCCACGCGCCGGGCGGGAGCAGACGGCGCAGGGCGGCTCCGGGGAGCGGGCCATCGATCATGCCGCCTGCCCCAGCGCCGCGGGCTGGGCGCTTCGCACGAGATGCTGGATGGCCTGGCGGTTGAACTTGAAGGTCAGCAGCGCCGAGGCCTGGTACCGGGTCATGCCGAGATCGGCCCGTGCGGCGGCGGGCAGATGGATCAGCTGGCGTTCGGTCGGCGGCTCGCGCAGCCAGCGCCGGCTCTTATGGGCGCTCTCGTCGGTCTCGTAGGTGTTCAGCCAGTCATCCGCCGCGGCCAGCGCCACCAGCCGCTCGCCGATGGACAGCAGGCGGGGCCGCTCCTCCTTGGCGCCGCCGACGGCGTGCCAGGCTCCGTTCAGGAAGAAGATACCCGCCCAGCCGTTGAAGCCATTGGCCAGCAGTGCGGCGTCATCGCCGAACAGATCGCACCACTGGAAGGCGGAGCGCCGGAGGAGATCGATCTCCGTCATGATGAAGTCGGCGAGCGGCGCCGTCTCGCGCCCGCGGGGCTCGAAGGCGTGGCCGCAGATCGGGCACTCCATCACTGCGATCGGCACCTCGGCCTCGCAGGCGGGGCAAGTCTTGGTGGGCGGCTCGCCCTCGCCGGGCTGGCTGTCGAGATCGACGTCCTGCTCCATGCAGCCGTGGATCTGCGATGAGGTGCCGAAGTCGAGCACGATGCAGTCGCGCTTGACGATGCCGGGATGCTCGACCGGATCGACGGTGCGCAGCCCGCGCCCGACCATCTGGATCATGGTGCATTTGAAGGAACTGGGCCGCAGCAGGATGACGCAGGAGGTGGGCGGGTGATCCCATCCCTCGGTCAGCACCGCGACATTCACGACGATGCGCGCCTCGCCCCGGGCGTAGGCGGCGAGGACCGAGCGTCGCTCGCCGTCCGGCATGTCGCCGGTGACCATGACGGTGGGGACGCCGGCGGCGTTGAAAGCGGCGGCGACATGCTCGGCGTGCGCGACCGTCGAGCAGAAGGCCACCGTCTGGCGGCCGCCGGCCTTCTCCTGCCAGTGCTTCACCACGGCGTCGGTGACCGGCACCGTGTCCATCACGCGGGCGACCTCACCCATATCGAAGTCATCACCGCTGCGGCGCACCGCGCGCAGCTCGTCCTGCACACCGACATCGATGATGAAGGTGCGCGGCGGCACCAGGTGGCCGGAGGCGATCAGCTCGCCGAGCCGGATCTGATCGGCGACGTTCGAGAAGACTTGGCGCAGCCCGATCTTGTCGCCGCGGTTCGGCGTCGCCGTGACGCCATAGATGCGACAGGCCGGGTTGCGATCCAGGGCGCGATCGATGATGCGGCGATAGCTGTCCGCGACGGCGTGGTGCGCCTCGTCGATCACCAGCAGGTCCAGCGCCGGCATCGCCTCCAGGTTCGCCTGGCGCGCCAGGGTCGGCACCATGGCGAAGGTGACCTGGCCGCCCCAGGACTTCTGGCCGGCATCCACCACCGAGGTGGCGATGCCAGGATTCACGCGGCGGAACTTCGCCAGGTTCTGCGCGGTGAGCTCATCCCGATGCGCGAGGACCGCGGCCTTGGCGGCACTACCGCCGACATGCTCGCCCACCGCCGCCGACAGCATGATCGTCTTGCCGGCGCCGGTCGGGGCGACGCCGAGGGTGTTGCCGCGCTGGCCGAGCGCACGAAGGCTGCGCTCGACGAAAAGCTTCTGGCGGGGGCGGAGCAGCATGCTGGTGCGGCCCTCCCTCAGCGCGCCCAGGCGGGACGCGGGTCGGCGCCGGCAGCGGCGGGCTGCGGCGCCGCGGCAGGGAAGGCGCCCTGGTGGATGGCCGGCGCGGCGGGCGGCGCGTAGGCCTGGGCGGGCGGTGCGTAACCCGCCGGCGCCACATGCCGCCCCATCAGCTTGGCGTAGTCCCGATGGTCCGGCGTCACCGCCATGCGGATCTCGTTCTTGGTCTCGCCGCCGGCGTCGGTGCCGTGCTCGATCTTCGCCACGAACTCGAGGCCATCGAGGTCCGCGAAGCCGCCGATGCGGCGCGCCGCCTGGGCCTGGGGCGAGACATCCTTGTCGGAGATGCCGCGCGCCGAGTTCAGCATCCCGCGAAGGAAGCTGCGGCCCATCCCCGCCCATTCCGGCCCCTTCGGGCTGTGGAGGCCGATCAGCGTGAAGATCTTCCGCTTGGCGTAGGGGCCTTCCAGCACAGTGAACTCGCCATTGAGATAGACGGCGCCGGTGCTGCCGCGCGTGGCGTAGCCGCCGGTCCAGCCCTGGCTCGGATCGTCGAAGCCGCCGGGGCGGATGGTGAGGCGGACCTTGGCCAGCGTCCCCTTGGGGATCAGGTTCGGGTTCGACTGGGCGTCGTTGTAGTCGTTCCAGGCAGCCATGGTGCTTCTGCTCCGATCAGGTGTTGGGGGTGGGGGCGGGCAGCGCGATCGACGGCGCGCCGTGCGCGTCGATCGGCGGCGATGGGCTGCGGATTTTCTGGAAGAGCTGCCCGAGATGCGGCGGCTCCAGCATGTCGAGCCGGCCGCTGCGATCCTTCGCGGGATATCCCCAAGGGTTCAGCGTCTGGCAGACCAGACCGCGGAAGGATGCGACGGAAGGCTGGCCGGGAGCGGCGTCCGGCTTGATCTCGGCCAGCGTCATGACCTGATCGACGATGCCGGGCAGTTCGAGGCCAGTCTTGTTGCCGTCGATCTGCGGCACGAAGACGCGGCGATTGAAGTCGTCGAGTTTCTCGTCGAGGATTCCGACGAAGATCACGTTGCGCCCGCGCGCATGCTGGAGATGCGTGAGCCAGGCGATCATCTCGCGTCCATGCAACCCATAGGCGCCGCGGATGTCGGGCTTGCCGGTCTTCTCCGAATGCGCCTCCGGCTGGCCCCGGCACCACTGGAAGCAGAGCCGACCGGCGACCGTGATGCTGTCCACGAAGATCGTGGCGAAGCCGTCCATCCGCGTCGGATCGCCATAGGCCTGCAGGACGCGCGCATACTGCGCGGCGGAATAGGGCTGGTCGTCGCGCAGCGCGGGGTTGGGGCCGGCCAGGAACAGCGCGAGGTCTCGGCATTCCTCCCAGGTGCGCGGGCGGATCGACGCGCCACGCCAGTGCTGCACGGCGAGGTCGCCCGCCTCCAGGTCGATGAACAGCGTGCTGCCCTCATCGAGCGTCAGCAGGAGGTAGGTCTTGCCGATGCCGCTCTTGCCGAAGATCACGGCCTTGATGCCGCGGGCCTCCGCTTGCCGCTCATCGGCGGTGATGATGCGCAGCGCCATCAGCGGCCTCCCCGCAGCGGGATGACGCCGGCGCCATGCGGACTGTCGCGCAGCGCCGTCTCGGACATGATGGCGAGGCGATAGGTGGCGCGGCCCGTGCGGACCGTGCGGGCCGGCTCAAAGGCCTGGCGGATGCGATCGGGCCAGGCGGTGTATGCCCGCTCGGAGACCTTGAAGCTGACCTCGACGTACTGGCCCGGATCCTCGCCGCCGGCGCGGATCTGCTCCGCCAGCGCGGCGAGCCGCGCCTGGTCCCATTCCACCTTCTTCGGCAAGTCGACCGCGATCTCCACGGCGCCGTCCTGGAAGCGCACCGTGCCGGTGTCCTTGCCGGCAGCAGCACGGGCGCCGATGGCGCGCTGCTCGTAGCGCAGCGCGATCGCGGCCTCGATCCAGTCCTGCATGCGCTTGGCGGCGTCCAGCGCCTCGCGCGCATCGGTCTGCAGGAGCGCCAGATGCTCGGCGGGCAGCGCCATGACGTCGCTCACCGGCATGTGGCGCAGCGCGTCGAGGCTGGGGCGGTTCGTGCGGAGCGCGTCCATCACGCGGCCTCCGCGAGCAGCATCGGCAGGATGGCTGAGGCGGTACGGCGCGGGCGGCGGCGGGCGACGAGGATGTAGGCGTAGTCCTCATAGCCGTAGCGGCGCTGCACGATGTCGGCGAGGCCGAGCTCGGCCAGCTTCCAGGCACGGGCCGCCAGGCGCTGGAGCGCGGTGCGCTCGTTCTCGGGCAGGCACTGCAACTGCGGGCAGACCTGCCGGGCGAGCGCGCCACGGTGGTAGGTGATGCTGTCGCCGGGGGCCGCGGCGCCGAGCCAGGTGCAGAGCGAAGCCTCGGTGAGAGGCGTCACCACTGCGCGGATGTCGGTGATGCTGGTGTCCATGACCATGATTACCGAGGCTGCAGGCGTTCTGTTTCAGGCCGCCGGGGCGATGCCGGCGGCGCGCAGCCGCAGTCGCATCTCGCGCACGCGCCGGAACGCCGTGGTGCGCGACAGGCCGGCGTGGCGGGCGGGATCGACGTCGCCACGCGCGAGGGCGGCGCAGAGGGGCGCATCCTCCTCCGTCAGCACGCCGGCGATCCGCTCGAGGTCCAGCCGGCGATTCACGTCCGCGAAGGCATCGGTCTGCTGGCCCATCCACGCGCCGTAGCCGTCTGCCTCCGACAGCATGGCGCCGACCGTGGCACCCTCCGGCAGCGGATCATCGAGGGAGGTGGCGTGGTGGAGGGCCCGGTGCCGGTGGGTGCGGTGCGCCAGAAGCGCGGCATGATGCCGGAAGCAGGTGAGCGCGAAGGCGCCGAGGTCGCCCTGGTCCGAGTTGAAGCCGGGCAGGCGGGCGAGCAGATCGGTCAGGAGGTCCTGGGCGAAATCCTCGGCGTCATGCGCGGGCAGCCCGAGGCGGCGGCACAGGCCGCGCGCCATGCGCACGGCCATACGGTGCAGGGGTTCGAATTCGGCGAAGGTGAGCGAGGGCATCGGCGGCTCCGGCTGGCTGGTGATGACCAGCCGAACCTGCCGGGGATGCTTTCCCACAGGGGTGGGACGGGTGTGGGAGAGGTGTGGGAACGGCCCTCACCGAGCCCGCCGCTTACTCCACCACCGCCACGGTGAGCGGAGGGAGATTGATGGCGTAGCCGGTCGTCGTGTGGGTGGTGATCAGCTGCTCAACCTCTGCGGCATCGCCAAAGGCCCGCTTCAGCTGCCGGCGGGTCTCGGACACCAGGTCGCGGACTGCGCCTTCGGCCGTGCTCGGCGTGAAGATCTCGTCCAGGAGGGCGTGCCGGCTGACGATCGGCTTTCCGCGCCGGTGCTGCCGCGCGAGGATGTGGAGCAGCTGGAACGGCCGCGGCGGCAGTGTCGCGGCCTTCCCGCCGATGAGGACCGTGCGCGTCTCGACGGTGAGCACGAGGCTGTGTCGGCCGGCGCGCCCATCTGGCAGTCGGGCGACGTCCAGTGCCAGGGGGATATCACCCACCGGCGGGAGAAGGGCGTGGATCGGCTGAACGTGATGGATGTTCTGTTCGGCCAGGTTGCCGCGCATCAGCGTGGGCAGTTCTGGCCCGACCAGGATGACCGTGCCTTCCTTGTGGGCGAGGCGAATCGCGCCGACCAGCCCTGGCTGCCGGATGCCAATGCGGGTGGGTGCGGCCACGATGATCCGCCCGTCCGCAAGCATGCCAAGGCTCCACAGCCCTGGCGCGATCTGGTCCGGACGGCCCAATCCCATGGACTCAGCCACGCCTTCCATGAAGGCCGACAGGACCACGTTGAAGCTGCGCACATCGTCCGCGCGCAGGCGCTCATCCCTTCGGCGATCGCCGGCGCATTTGGCAGTGGCGACATCGCCGTCCCACACGATTGCACGTTCATCAGCGCCGCAGTCGCAGTCGTCGCAGACAGCCCAGGACGCCTCGCGCCCGCGATGCAGGAGGATGCCGAGCTGGATGAGGCGCTCGAAGGCAGCCTCCTCCTCCGCACCATGCTGCCGGCCGAGCATGACGACCGGCTCGCCGGCCTCACTCAGCCGCCAGAGCTGGTACGATAGGCCGCCGGTCATTCGTCAGCGCGTTCAGCTTGAGCAATGCCATGACCAGCTTTTTGTGCCGGACCCTGGGAAAGGTGACCGATCCGGGCGGCTTGATCGTGACGCTGATCGTCGGCGCGCGGCCGCTCGGCGTCTTCAGGACGATGCGCGCGATGATGTGGTCGAGGCGCCACGCATTGTCGCCATAGCTGATGTCAGCCCGGCTCTCATGCAGACGGCGCAGCGCGCTGCCCTCGGAGTCCTTCACCCGCACCGAGAACAGGGTCTTCTCGCGGCCGGTCCGGACATTGGTGGCGACGCGGTTGGCCTGCGCTTCCGTGATCTCGACCCGCTCGATCTGCTCCAGGTCACCGACACGGAAGGTGAAGGTGCCATGCGACTTCTCTGCCGGGGCCAGCGTGTAGAGGTTCTGCGAGCTGGCTGCCTTGAACACGCCGGGGCGCCCGAGAATCTCGGTGGCGAATGCTTCTGCCAGGTCGGCACGGCGCTTCTTCGCGCAGCCCCAGACGGTGAGCCGCCCCGTCGCCTCGACGAAGGAGATCACCGCGGTGTCGACTTCCTGGAAGCCGATGACCTCGTCCTCGTCGCCGCGAATGACCTCGGTCGAAACCGGCGGCGCCCCATGGCGGACTGCGATGCACAGCTCGCCATCATCGACATAGTCGCGGACGCGGCAGAACTTCCCGCGTAGGTCGGCGGCGAAGATGCCGGAGGCGCGGACGCGCAGGGCTTCTAGCGTTTCCTTGGTGATGCTGGCCGCAAGCCCATCCTCACCGGCATCGAACTCGGTGACGCTGGGCGGCGCGATGAAGACGGAGGTGTGCTCCGCCTCCTTGAACACGTCCGGGAACTTCACGAAGGCGACGAGGGCGTAGTCACGCGGAGTCGCTGTCGGGCACTCGGCGGGGTCGATGATCACGACCCCCTGGCGCTCCGCCTCCTCCTGCAGCAGTCGCATCCCGGTCGGGCTGTCGAGTCGGACGATGCGATGCAGGTCCTGGATCAGGCCCTCCGGGTAGGAGTCCTTCGAGCCGAGCAGGTACTCGGTGATCCGCGTCCGCCCCTCCACCTCATCGGCGAGCAGGGCCTCCAGGTCGAGGCCCTTGATGCCTGCCCGGTGCGCCGTGAGCAGCTTGCCCAGAACTTCCCAGTCCACGGTCTTGAGGAACCGCTGGTTGGCGAACTTGGTGAAGTCCTTCTGCACGTGACGTCCCTGTAATGTGGAACGTATCAGGTACATGATTCGGCATGCCGCTGTCGAATCTAATCTGCAGCTCGGCGGTGAAACACCCCGGCGGCAGCCCCGGTAATCATGGGGATGGCGCCCCCATCCAAGCCCTCCGGCAACGCCCACCTCCCACCGCACCTCCGGGAGGTCTGTTCCATCCTGGCGCGCGGCCTGGTGCGGCTGCGCAGCCGCGCTGCCGAAGACGATGCGGGAGATGCCGAGATAGCTCGGGGCGCGGGAGACGTTCGCCTACACTCCACCGCCAGGCAGCGCCTGCATGCGAACCCCAACAGGAAGGGACTCGCATGACCAGGCGATCCACTACCGCGCCCGCGCCGGCGCCCACTATCCCGAAGATCCCGCCGACGCAGGTGCTGCCGCGCCTCGCCGCGCTGCAGACAGCGCCCACCGCGGACCTGAAACAGCAGTGGCGGGAGCTCTTCGGCAAGGAGCCGCCGCCCTGGAACCGCGCCTACATCCAGAGCCGGCTGGCGTATCGGATCCAGGAGCTCGCCTATGGCGGGCTGAAGCCCGAGACCGTCGATCGCCTGGTGGCGCTGGGCGAGCAGTTGGACGGCGGCAACGTGGTGCTGCGCCGCATCCGGGCTGACAGCCGGCCGCTGGCTGGCACCCGCCTCATCCGGGAATGGCAGGGCGTGCAGCACGTGGTCACCGTTCGCGCCGATGACTTCGAATACGAGGGCCGGCCGTATCGGTCTCTATCCGCCATCGCGCGGCACATCACTGGCACGCGCTGGAACGGCTGGACCTTCTTCGGCCTGCGCCAGCCAGGCGGTGGCGCATGAAGACGCGTGCCACCACCGCTGCGATGCCCTCCAGCACGAAGAAGCTGCGCTGCGCGGTCTACACGCGGAAGAGCACCGACGAGGGCTTGGACAAGGAGTTCAACACGCTCGACGCGCAGCGCGACGCCTGCGAGGCGTACATCGCCAGCCAACGCGCCGAGGGCTGGGCGCTGCTCCGCGACCGCTACGACGACGGCGGCTTCTCCGGCGGCACGTTGGAGCGGCCGGCGCTGCAGCGGCTCCTGCGCGATATCCAGGCCGACCTCATCGATGTGATCGTGGTCTACAAGATCGATCGCCTGAGCCGCTCGCTGATGGATTTCGCCAAGCTTGTCGAGGTGATGGACGCGCATGGCGTCACCTTTGTGTCCGTGACGCAGAGCTTCAACACGACCACCAGCATGGGACGACTGACGCTCAACATCCTGCTCAGCTTTGCGCAGTTCGAGCGCGAGGTCATTGGCGAGCGCATCCGCGACAAATTTGCAGCGTCGCGGGCGCGAGGGATGTGGATGGGAGGCAAGGTGCCGCTCGGCTACGACGTCGTAGCCCGCAAACTGGTTGTGAACGAGGAGGAGGCCCCACGCGTCCGCCGCGTGTTCGAGATCTTCGCCGAGACCGGGTCGGGCATCGAGACGGTGGCCCGCCTTCGGGCCGAGGGCGCCACCAGCAAGTCCGGGCGACTGCTCGACAAGGGTGATGTCTACAAGCTGCTGAACAATCGGACCTACGTCGGGGAGGCCTCGCACAAGGGGCAGGTCTACCCCGGCGAGCACCAGGCGATCGTGTCGCGGGATCTGTGGGACCGGGCACACGCAATCCTGCAGGTCAGCCCGCGGGTCCGCGCCAATCAAAATCGGGCCCATACGCCGGCGCTGCTAAAGGGGCTGATCTTCGGGGTGGACGGACGTGCGCTTTCGCCCACCCACGCCCGGAAGAACGGCCGGCTCTATCGCTACTACGTGGCGCAGCGCGTGCTGAAGGGCGACGCCGCTGGCGACGACGGTATCGTCCGCCGGGTATCGGCGGCGGAGATCGAGACCGCGGTCGTGGACCAGGTGAGGGCGCTGCTGCGGCAGCCCGAGATCGTGGTCGGCACATGGCGCGCGGCGCGCGTGGAGGCGCCGGACCTGACCGAGGGCGAGACCCACGACGCGCTGCATCGGCTCGACCCGCTGTGGGAACACCTCTTTCCGGCGGAGCTGGCGCGGGTTGTGCGGTTGCTGGTGGAGCGGGTGGTGGTTGGCCCGGGGGGCGCGGACATTCGGCTGCGGCTGGACGGGCTCGGCGGCCTCGTCCGCGATCTCACTGCCATTCGGCCCGATGCGCTGAGGGCGGCGGCATGACTGCCGCCACCAGCATCACGGTCAGGGTGCCGCTGCAGATTCGCCACCGGCGGGGGCGAAAGACCGTCGTGACGCCGATGGCAGATGGCGCGGCGCCGGTCATGACAAGGGCCGATCCGGCGCTGGTGAAGGCTTTGGCCAGGGCTTTCCGCTATCAGCGGATGCTGGACGAGGGGCGCTACGCCTCGATCACCGAGATGGCTGCGGCGGAGCGAATCGAGCGGGGGTACCTGGGGTCCCTGCTGCGCCTGACCCTCCTGGCGCCCGACCTCGTAACCAACGCCGTCGATGGGCGGCAACCGCCCTCGGTAGCCCTGGCCGCCCTGTTGGAACCATTTCCGCTATGCTGGCGCAGCCAGGGCGAATTGTTCGGCAGTGACGGGTCGGGAAAGTAACGGCCGCGGCCACATGGCCATTATGCGAGGGCGAAGTCCGTGGCATCTTCGGGGCGTGACAGGCCCCGTGATCGACAATCCGATTCTCAACAGCCCCTTCGCGGAGCCATCCCGCCATTGGGAGCTCGACGAGAACGGCATCCCCACCGGCACCCCGGCGCTCGGCCGGCGGCGCAGCGAATTCATCGTCCCCGTCCCCCCGCCGAAGCACAAGGTGAAGGCCCAGGCCACCCTCGACCTCGAGGACGAGTACGGGAAGCGCCAGCCGAACGACTACATCAATGAAATCAGGGCCAAAGTCGCGCAATGGCGCTCCCTTGGCGAACAGGGCCTGCGCCCCGTCACGCCCGTCACGGCCCGCCTGCTGCGCCACTGGCGGGAACACGGCCGGGCCCGCCCGCTCTTCTTCTGCCAGGTCGAGGCAGTCGAGACCGCCATCTGGCTGACCGAAGTCGCTCCCCGCGCCGAGACCGAGCGCCTGCGCACCCTCAATTCGGAAGCCAACCCGGACCTCCTGCGCATCGCCTTCAAGCTGGCGACCGGCGCCGGCAAGACCACCGTCATGGGGATGCTGATCGCCTGGCAGACCCTCAACGCCGCCCGCACGCGCAATTCGACCCGCTTCACGGACGCCTTCCTGATCGTGGCCCCCGGCCTGACGGTGAGGGACCGCCTGCGTGTGCTCCACCCGTCCGACCCATCCAACATCTATGCAGCCCTCGACATCGTGCCGCGGGAGCTGCGTGACGACCTCCAGCGCGCCCGGATCGTCATCACCAACTTCCACGCCTTCAAGAAGCGCGAAACGCTCGAGGCGCCGAAGCTGGCGAAGGAGATCCTGGCCGGCCGCACCGGCAAGGTGGAGCGCCCCGAAACCGATGGCCAGATGGCGCAGCGCATCTGCAAGGACCTGCTCGGCCGCAAGCGCATCATCGTCATCAACGACGAAGCCCACCACTGCTATCGCCAGAAGGTCGGCGCCGCGGATGACGCCGGCGCGAAGCTCGATGCTGAAGGCAAGGCGGAGGCCAAGAAGAACAATGCCGCCGCCCGCCTCTGGATCAGCGGGATTGAGGCTCTGCAACGCGTCGTCGGCCAGCCCGTCCTGGTCTACGACCTCTCCGCCACGCCCTTCTTCCTGCGCGGCTCAGGCTACCCCGAGGGCACGCTCTTCCCGTGGGTCGTCTCCGATTTCTCCCTGATCGACGCCATCGAATGCGGGATCGTGAAGGTGCCGCGCGTGCCGGTGCAGGACCTGCCGGGCGCCGATGAGCCGGTCTATCGCCACGTCTATCGCTACATCCAGGAACATTCGGATGTGAAGCTGCCCAAGGCCGGCCGGGCCAAGCAGGGCAAGCCACTCACGCCCGACCAGCTTCCCTCCCAGCTCACCGGCGCGCTCCAGGCGCTCTACGGCCACTACCGCCAGGTGTTCGAGAACTGGGCCAGCCGCGGCGGCAGCACACCGCCGGTCTTCATCGTGGTGTGCAACAACACCGCGACCTCCAAGCTCGTGCACGACTGGATCGCCGGCTACGAGCGCATCGAGACCGACGCCGGGGGCGCCGAGCGCCGCGTGATCGTGCCTGGCAACCTGCCGCTCTTTTCCAACGTCACCCAGGCCGGCATCGGCCAGAGCAGCATGGTCGAGCGCCCCGTCACCATCCTCATCGACAGCGAGGAACTCGAATCCGGCGAGGCGCTGTCGGACAACTTCCGCAAGCTGGCCGGCCCGGAGATTGACGCCTTCAAGCGCGAACTCCGCGCCCGCGGCCGCCATGCGCAGGCCGAGACCGTCACCGACAGCGACCTGCTGCGCGAAGTGATGAACACCGTCGGCCAGCCCGGCCGGCTGGGCGAGCCGATCCGCTGCGTGGTCTCCGTCTCCATGCTGACCGAGGGATGGGACGCGCGCACGGTCACCCATGTGCTGGGCGTCCGCGCCTTCGGCACGCAACTGCTGTGCGAGCAGGTGATCGGCCGCGCGCTGCGCCGCGTTTCCTACGACCCGGTCGGCGTGGATGACGCCGGCAACGCCATGTTCGCGCCCGAATATGCCGAGGTGCTGGGCATCCCCTTCAGCTTCGTGCCGGCCAATTCCAAGGCCGACTACACGCCCCCGAAGAAGACCACCCAGGTCCACGCCGTGCTGCCGGAGCGCGCGGCATTGGAAATCCGCTTCCCGCGCGTCATTGGCTACCGCACCGTTCTGCCGCCCGGCCGCATCACCGCCGCCTTCACCAACGAAAGCCGCCTGACCATCACGCCCGAGGACGCGCCGCCTGAGGCCGTTAACGCCGCTATCATCGGCGCCGAGCACACGCTGACGCTCAACGATCTCCGCCACCAACGCGACACCACCATCGCCTTCCACCTGGCTGGCCACACGCTCCGTACCTGGTTTCGCGACAGCGAGGACCACCTGAAGCCCTGGCTGTTTCCGCCACTGCTGACCATCACGCGTCGCTGGATGGCGGAATGCCTGACCTGCCTGGGCGGCACCTTCCCGGCCTACCTGCTGTGGCGCGACATCGGCGACAAGGCGGCGGAGCGGATCTTCCGTGCTTGCACGCCCGAGGTCGCGGGCCCGGGCACGCTGCGGCCCATCCTGGACCCATACAACGAGGCGGGCAGCAGCCGCCATGTCAGCTTCGCCACCACCAAGACCAATTTCTGGCCGCCCGACGCGACCAAGTGCCAGGTCAACCTGATCGTCTGTGACGAGAATTGGGAGGCCGCGGCGGCGCAGGCGCTGGACGGCATGCCGGAGGTACTGCGCTACGTGAAGAACGACCGGCTGGGCTTCGAAGTGCCCTATGTGGATGGCAGCACCGAGCGGCACTACCGGCCCGACTTCATCGTGGTGGTGGATGACGGTCGCGGCCCCGATGATCCGCTGCACCTCGTGCTGGAGGTGAAGGGCCGCCAGACCGCACAGGACGACGCAAAGCACGACACCATGCGCAAGCTCTGGGTGCCGGCGGTGAACGCGCTGGGGCGCTTCGGCCGCTGGGATTTTTGCCGGGTGGATGGACCCTATGGCGTGGATGAGATCATCCGGCGGCGGCTGAACGCCGACGCGCTCTCACGCGCCGCCTGAATCCGGAAGACAGCGCAGCATGGCCCGTCCGAAGAAGCTCAAGCCCGACGCTCCCGCCACCGAGGTGGAGACGCTCGTCCACCCCGCCGATATCGCGCGCAAGAACATCCCGACCGCGGAGACTGCGGCACTGATGGCGGAGGAGGAAGCGCGGGCGGAACCGAAGCTCTATCCCCGCAACCCTGACCTCGATCCGCAACTGGTCTGGCGTGGGAAGGACGAGCAGGACAGCGCGCCGCTGCGCGTTGAGACGGTCCCTATCTACATCCAGGAGAAGCTGTATCCCGAGGCGCTGATCCGCGACCTGCAACGCGTCTCGGCGACGGAAGCGGCACCGCAGGCCGATCTGTTCGGCAGCTTCGACCGCATCACGGATGAGGCGGCGCGGCTCGAATTCTACCAGCACGCCGAGAATTGGTCGAACCGGATGATCCTGGGCGACAGCCTGCTGGTGATGAACAGCCTGGCGGAGAAGGAAGGGCTCCGCGGCCAGGTGCAGATGATCTACCTGGACCCGCCCTATGGCATCCGCTTCGCGAGCAACTGGCAGCCGAGCACGCGCAGTCGCGACGTTAAGGAGGGCAAGGCCGACGGCATGTCGCGGGAGCCGGAGCAGATCAAGGCTTTCCGGGATACCTGGAAGGACGGCATCCACAGCTACCTGGCCTACCTGCGTGATCGACTCATCGTGGCGCGGGAACTTCTGTCGGAAAGCGGCAGCATCTTCGTGCAGATTGGCGACGAGAACGTGCACCTCGTTCGCAATCTGCTCGATGAGGTGTTCGGGTCGGAGAATTTTCTCGGCTTGCTGGTGATCACGAAAACGTCGGGGCAAACGTCAGAATTTCTCTCTGCCCCAGTGGATTATGTTGCGTGGTTCGCGAAAAATCGGTCTCAGGCAAAGTATCGGCCACTGTTTCTCGATAAGCCTCGTGTATCCGGCGACGTCAGCTTGTACCCGCTTGCTCAAGATGACGCGGGTTGGAGAAGGCCCCTTTCGACTGAGGAGCGAACGAACCTCTCTCTGGTTCCAGAGAACGAACGGCTTGCCCGTCTTGGTGACCTCACGTCTGCGCGCCAGGGGCGCCCGAGCGGAGAAGGATCGGCCATGGCGTTCAGGTTCCCGTTTCGGGGCCGGGAGTACGCACCGAGCGGCACAAGAGGCTGGAGCACCACTGTCGAGGGGATCGCTCGGGCAGCGGCTTGTGGGCGAGTTGAAGTCGTAGGCGACAATCTTCGCCTCGTTCGGTTTTTCGACGATTTTCCAGTCCAGCCAATGACAACCGTGTGGGATGACACGCACACGGGCAGCTTCACTGACCCGAAGGTTTACGTGGTGCAGACGGGGAGCAAGGTCGTTCAGCGCTGCATGCTGATGACCACCGATCCCGGCGACCTCGTCCTCGACCCCACCTGCGGCTCAGGCACCACCGCCTTCGTGGCCGAGCAATGGGGCCGCCGCTGGATCACCACCGACACCTCACGCGTCGCTCTGGCGCTGGCGCGCACGCGCCTGATGGCTGGGCGCTTCCCTGCCTACCTGCTGCGCGACAGCCGTGAGGGCGCGGCGAAGGAGGGCGAGATCACCGGCCGCCCGCCCGAGGAAGGCCCATTCCGCCACGACATCCGCCAGGGCCTGGTGCTGGAGCGCGTGCCGCACGTCACCCTGAAATCCATCGCCAACAACGCCGAGATCGACGTCATCCACGCCAACTGGGTGCCGAAGATCGAGGCCGCGCTCGCCGCCCTGAACACCGCGCTCGGCACGCAGCACGCCGAATGGCAGGTCCCCCGCAACCTGCCCGAAGACGCGAAGCCGGCGGCGCAGGAGGCGCATGCGGCCTTCTGGGCCGCCCGCCGCGCCCGGCAGGCGGAGATGGACGCCTCCATCGCCCGCAATGCCGAGACCGAGTTCCTGCACGACCGCCCCTACGCCAAGAAGAATGCCGTCCGCGTCACGGGCCCCTTCACCGTGGAGAGCCTCTCGCCCCACCGCGTCCTGCCCGCGGATGAGGACGACCAGGCCGTGATGGAGGCGCTCGCGCAGGAAGCGGGCGAGCCCGTGCCCGAACGCCGCCCGCTCCGCACCCGGCCGGACGCTGGCGATGACTTCGTGACCGCAGTGCTGGACAACCTCCAGAAGGCCGGCGTGCAGAACACCAAGAAGGATGAGCGCCTGACCTTCGCCACGCTGCGCCCCTGGCCTGGCGGCAGCCGAGTCTCGGCCGAGGGCGAATACGAGGAAGCCGGCGTGAAGAAGCGCGCCGCCATCGTCATCGGCCCCGAATACGGCACCGTCGGCCCCGACCTGGTGCGCGAGGCTGCGCGCGAATGCCGCGACTGGGCGGATGCCATGGTCGTCTGCGGCTTCGCCTTCGACCCGCAGGTGGGCGACAGCACGATGAACCTCGGGCGGCTCGTGGTGCTGAAGGCGCGCATGAGCCAGGAGCTGCGCGCCGCCGAAGCCTACAAGGCCGGCGGCGGCAACCTGTTCGTGGTGTTCGGCGAGCCGGATATCGCGCTCGACCAGGCCGACGGCGCATACGTCGTGCGCCTTAAGGGCGTGGACATTTTCGACCCCACCACGGGCGAGGTCCGCTCCTCCGGTCGCGTCGAGGATGACGTGGCCTGCTGGTTCGTGGACACGGACTACGACGGCGACAGCTTCTTCGTCCGCCACGCCTACTTCCTCGGCGGCAAGGACCCTTTCGAGAAGCTCAAGACCGCGCTGAAGGCCGAAGTGGACGAGGACGCCTGGGCGAGCCTCTACCGCACGGAAAGCCGTCCCTTTGTGAAGCCGAAGTCGGGCCGGATCGCGGTGAAGGTGATCAACCACTACGGCGACGAGGCGATGCGGGTGTTCCGGCTATGAGGACGCCCCGCTGGGCGAGGCGGAGAGCAAGGCTTCTCCTGGAGCGTCGACCTGGGGTCGTTCTCGCTTGCGCCGCACGGCCCCACTAGCGGCCGCAGGCGCGATGCACCGACGCAGAGTTTCGGATCGTGCGAGGCCAAGCGTTCTGAAGCAGGACGGCGGGCTGGTGTGACAAGGCGACCAACTCGTCGTGGCCCCAAGTTCCGGGGTGCAGGCGCCCCATCGCCGCTCACCGCCATTCCAGGATATGGCGAGATTGACGAAGATCGCCTCCGGATCGAACGCATTGAAGGCGATGCTCTGGCCGTCGTAGCTGAGACCAGCGCAAGCCTCGTCCGCTTCCTTGGCGCCCGGGATTCGGTTGCCCTTCTGGCGAAGTCCGGCGAGCAGCTCCTCAAGGAGATGGTGCCGGCTGCGCTCGGCCCCGGACCCTCGGAACTCGAGCAAGTCCACGTGGAACTGCTGCAGGCATTTGTGCTCGCCGCAGGCCCCGGACGGCGGGTGGCTGCGTCACCGAAATCTATGGTGCGCTTATGGAACCTCCTTCAGCGAAATCTGGCTGCGTACCTGACCTCGACTGCGCCTGGCCAGGAGGCCGGCCCTGATGCCGTGCTTGCGCGAAACATCCGCCTCCGGACCGTCTACTACCGCAACGTCTTCAACAGCGACGACGCTGCCGAGGTAGTGCCCGCCTTGCTGTCCCAAATGGATGCTGTGTCTGAGGCTGAGCTCGGCTACCGGCTCTCCGACTTCGCGAGAGCGCTGTTCTCGCTGTTGGATGAGGTCCGCGCGCGCTTCGCTGAGCGCCTCGACCGAGAGGAGATACTTCGCCAGGGGACCGACGTAGACGAGGTCGTGCAGAGCATGCTCGACGGCTCCGAATGGGCGCGGCGAATGTGGCGCAAGGCTGCCGCTTGTCCCCTTCAGCAGAAAGGTCGAGGCCTAGCGGGCTTCCAGGTGGCGGAGATGCTTTGCGCGCCCCTCTTCACGTTCCATCGGGAGGAGCTCGCTGCCTGGTTTGGCGAGAAGATATCCAAGGCGCTGTTCTCCTGTTCAATCCCCCTGGGTTCGCTGACCGAGGAGGACCTGCAGCGCGTCTACCTCGCAAACCCGATATGGGAACGGCCCTTCGTCGCTCTGACTGACGACACCCTGTTTCTGCCGTTACCGGTGTTGATCGTGAGCTTCCCGTTCGCCATCGTCGAACGCTTACAGGGCGCCAACCAGAAGCTCAGAGCCGCGTATGCGCGTGCTCGAACCCTCTATCTTGAAGAGGACGTTGAGCGGATCATCCGCCGTTCGCTGCCGTCCGCCGCCGTGTATCGCAGCGTGACGTGGACCGATCCAGACACGAAGGTCCTATACGAGCACGACGTCGTTGCCGTCCTCGGGATGCGAGTGCTCATCTTCGAGGCGAAGTCCGGCAAGCTGGCCGCTGCTGGCCGCCGCGGCGGGCTCGCGAGTCTGAAGACCGACTTCGAGAGACTGTTCGTCGAGCCGGGCGTCCAGGCCTCGCGTCTCGAGGCGTTACTGGCAAGCCGGCGGCATGACGTAAGCCTCACTGACCACGCGGGGGAGACCGTACGGTTTGACACGTCGGGACCGAGCGTCGTCCACAAGTTTGGCGTTTGCATTGAGCACTTTGCGTCGGTCACAAGCAGCCGCCGTTTGTTCCGAGATATGGGCTTGTTACGGAGCGATCAGGAGTGGGCGCCAGTGCTGTCCCTCGCCGAGCTCCGGATGCTGTCCGAGCGCCTCGACACCGAGATATCCTTCCTGCACTACCTGACGCGGCGGGCAACGGCGGACGATGTGCTTGACTTCGTTGCCGATGAACAGGACCTCCTCTCGCTGTATCTCACCAATGGGTTCGTGGTTGACACGCGGGGACTTGAAGGACGCCAGGTGCTTTTCCTCCAGGCCGACGCAGCCGTCCGCGGACGTGCTTCGCCCCGCACTGACCGGCGCGAGTTCGCGACGCCGGGGATCGACCTGCCACCAATGTGGAGCCTGGTCGCCCGGGAGGTCTACGCGTCAAATCATCGGCATCGGTTCGATATCCTCATATCGATTTTGAATCAGCTCCCCGGCTCGCTCCATGCGATCGCGCAGAAAGCACAACGCTGGCGGGCAGGAACCGGCTCGAAGAATGGCGACACGGCCGTGTGCCGGATGGAGATCGCCGATCGCGTGTTCGTCGTTGGTGTCCACATGACCAAGGAGCCACCGCTTGACGAGCGGTCGTGGGCCGACACGGCGCGGTTCATCGGGCACGATTTGGCCCGGCAGTTTGGTGCGACGGACTGCGTGGTCATGCTCAGGGTACGCCGGTCGAGTTTTCTGACGTTCGACGGAATCAGCTTCTTTCGCTTCATGCGCGGCGCGTCGCGCGCCTAATTTCTGCCAAGCGGTGTCCATCCTGCCTTTGGGTGCCGCTGACTACGACCTCCGGTAGCCTCTGCCAGGCGGTCGGCTTCCGAACTTGCCCCGTGCTTGGAGTGGGGAATCCCGTTTAATTTCAACGGAATACGGCTTGAGGGTTAAATCGGGCTACCCCCGAGCTTCGGAGACTTTCGAGTCTCCGGAGAGCGATTTTAGGGGTCGTTGCGTTCTCCAAACCCCAAGCCAGTGCGGCGAAACCCCAGGAAACCTGCGGTTCACGGCGCCGTCGACGCATTGAAAATGCGAGGTTGGAAGACCGACTGGAGCAGCGGTGGGAACTGGGAACACAACCGTCTCTGCGCGCCGGGAGATCGGTGGATGGAAGCGGATGAAAGAGCCGCACGTTGAAGGTGTAGCCGACCACGACGGCCCCGAGTCATGCGCTGGCGCCCGCGAGGGCGGCGGCGAAGCGTTGACAGGGGAAACCGCGGGCTGGGTATTGAGCCGCGAAATGTTTGTACTCCAGGGCGCCGACGCTGTAGAGATAAGCGGAAGGCCACACGACGCGCACCATCATGGCGAGGTGCATGTCGGCCCTGCGCGGTCCGAGACCCCATGCACGCGGGGACACCATCCACACGAGAACCGGGAGATCCATGGGCTGCCTGGCATGAGTGCGCCAGGCCGCGGCGGGAAGGCTTCGGCCGAAATCCGCTGATGCACGGCCCAGGGAAGTCAGACCCGTCCATAGTACCAGGGAAGCGGCCGAACAGACCCGGGCGACCAGGCGCGGAGGCTGTGGAGGGAAGGGGCGGGGCCAAGGGAACCGCGGGGCAGCAAAGCACGGTCCGGACGCTGAGCCGGGACGCCGTGTCACAGGCGCTGGCCCGCGTACGAGAAGCGGCGAAGCGGAACAAGCGTGAACGGTTCACCGCGCTGATGCACCACATCACACCGGACCTGCTGGCCTGGGCCTTCCATCAGCTCAAGCCGAAGGCTGCTCCCGGCGTCGATGGGGTGACGTGGGACGAATATGCGGTGTCGCTCGATGCCAACATCGACGACCTGCACCGCCGCGTGATGCACGGCGGCTACCGGGCGAAGCCGTCGCGGCGGCAGTACATCCCGAAGCCCGACGGCCGGCAACGGCCGCTCGGCATCGCGTCGCTGGAGGACAAGATCGTCCAGCGTGCGATGGTGGAAGTGCTGAACGCCATCTACGAGACGGACTTCCTCGGCTTCTCCTACGGGTTCCGACCCGGGCGCTCTCAGCACGATGCGCTGGATGCGCTCGCGTACGGGATCAATCTGCGGCAAGTGAACTGGGTCCTGGACGCCGACATCCGGGCCTTCTTCGACTGCATCAGCCATGAGTGGCTGGTGCGGTTCCTGGGGCACCGGGTCGGCGACCGCCGTGTGCTCCGGCTGGTGGCCAAATGGCTGAAGGCCGGGGTCATGGAGGAGGGGAGATGGACGGAAGGCACGGAGGGGACGCCGCAGGGCGCGGTCATCTCGCCGCTGCTGGCGAACATCTACCTGCACTACGTCTACGACCTCTGGGTGGAGCAGTGGCGCAAGCGCAGGGCGATCGGCGAGGTCATCGTCATCCGCTATGCCGACGACACCATCGTCGGCTTCCAGCGGCATGCCGATGCCGAGCGGTTCCTCCGCGATCTGCGGGAGCGGCTGGCGACGTTTGGCCTGGACCTGCATCCCGAGAAAACCCGACTGATCGAGTTCGGCCGCTTTGCGGTTCCGCGCCGGTCGGTGAAGGGGCTCGGGAAGCCGGAGACCTTCGACTTCCTCGGCTTCACGCATATCTGCGGGAAGCGGCAGGACGGCAAGTTCATCCTGGTGCGGCAGACCATCACCAAGCGGATGCGGGACAAGCTTCGGGAGATCAAGGAGACGCTCTACCGCATGTGCCACCTGCCGGTGCCCGAGCAGGGGCGCTGGCTGGGGCAGGTGCTGCGCGGCTACTTCGCGTATCACGCGGTGCCCACCAACTCGCGGCGGATGACCGCATTCGCTTTTCACGTGGTTCGGCACTGGCGGCGCGCGCTGATGCGGCGCAGCCAGAAGGCCTTCGTCACGTGGCAGCGGATGAAGCTGTTCATCGCGCGCTGGATACCATCCGCCAGGGTCCGGCATCCTTGGCCGCAAGCACGCTTCCTCGTCAAATACCCGAGGTGGGAGCCGAGTGCGTTAGCAGCGCACGCTCGGATCTGTCCGGGGGGCGCGGGGTAACCCGCGTCCCTACCGGGATGCAAGTTGCGCGCGGCACCTGGCGTCTCGCTGGGCGGCGTCACCGGCCGGGGACCAGTCCCGGCGGTCTCTGTCGCAGCATCGCGGGAGCCCTCTGTGTCATCGCTCCCGTTGTAGGTATCAAGCGGCGCCTTCGACATTGCGCGGTCGTGTCCCGCTGATGCTTCGGATGGCGCGCCGAAGCAGCGTCACGCCCTCGCGCATGCGTTCCGGCGCCGTACCCGCGAAGCCGAGCACCAGGCCGCGCTTCGGCGGGCCGAGGAAAGAGCCGGAGAGCGGCGGCGTCTGCAGGCCAATGCGCCGTGCGACGTCGTAGACGGCGACGTCGTCCAGCGCCGGGTCGCGAAAGAGTGCCGTGAGGTGCAGCCCCGCCTGCGGCCCGTCGGCCTCCCAGGCGACGAGGTCGGCCGCGCCCTCGGCCAAGGCCTCGAGCAGCGCGGCGCGTCGCGCGGCGTAGAGCACGCGCATGCGCCGCAGATGCTGCGCCAGGTGCCCCTCGGCGATGAAGGCGGCGAGGATGGCCTGCTCGGGCCCGGCCGACTGCCGGTCGGTCAGCGCGCGTGCGGTGGCGAAGGCCTCCGCCAGCGCGCGCGGCACTACCACGAAGCCGAGGCGCAACCCCGGCGCCAGCACCTTGGCGAAGGTTCCGATGTAGATCACGCGCGCCGCGCCGTGCCGCGGCAGCGCGCGCAGCGGCTGCAGCGGGCGGCCCGCGTAGCGGAAGTCGCCGTCGTAATCGTCTTCTAGGATCCAGGCGCCGGTGCGCTCCGCCCAATCCAGCAGCGCAAGGCGCCGCCGCAGGCTCATCGTCACGCCGAGCGGATACTGGTGCGAGGGCGTGACCAGCGCGAGCCGGGCATGCGGAGCCAGCGCCTCGCCGGCGCCGACATCCAGCCCCTCCTGATCCACCGGCACGGGCACCAGGCGCGCGCCGTTCGCGGCCAGCGCGCTGCGCCCGCTGACATAGGCGGGGTCCTCGACCCAGGCCGCGTCGCCGGGGTCGAGCAGCAGCCGCGCCGCGAGCGCGATCCCCTGCTGCGAGCCCGAGGTGATCAGCACCTCCTCGGCCGTGCAGGCCAGGCCGCGCGCGGCGCCCAGATGGGCGGCGACCGCCTCGCGCAGCGGCAGGTGGCCCGCCGGTTCCATGTAGCCCAGCAACTCCGAAGTCGGCCGGTCGCGCCAGAGTTGCGCCGACAGGCGGCCCCATATCTCGGCCGGGAAGGCGTCGAAGGCCGGCAGGCCGGGCGAGAGCAGGCCCGGGCCGCGGCGCGCCGGGGTGATCGGCAGCGTCGCGATGGCGCGGCCACGGGGGGAGAGGCTGCCGCTCGGCGCATCCGGCGCGACCGGCACGGCGGGGCGGCCGACCTGCAGCAGCGCCTCGGGCAGCAGGGCGGGGACGTACATGCCGGCGCCGGCGCGGCCCTCCGCGTAGCCCTCGGCGACCAGGCGCTCATAGGCGAGCACGGCGGTCTGGCGCGAAACGCCGGCCTCGGCGGCCAGGGCGCGGGTGGAGGGCAGCTGCGCGCCCGGCTTCAGCCGTCCCTCCAGCACGGCGCCGCGGAAATGCGCTGCGAGCTGCTCCTGCAGCGGCACACCGCTGGCGTGGTCGGGCGCGAAGCTGCCCCAGACCGGCGGCGCCTGGCGTCTCGGCATGGCGAACTGGACCGATCGGTTTCGAGGAACCGGTCATAGGGCATGGCGCCGGTCCGGCGTAGCGGAATGGCGTCCCAACCCGCCCCGGAGATGCCGCCATGTATGTCCACCCCGCCTTCCGCACCGAGACCGCCGACGCGCTGGCGATGCTCGGCGCGCGCGGCTTCGGGCTGCTGGTGATCGCCGACGCAGCCGGCCTGCCGCACGCCGTGCACATTCCCTTCCTGGCAAAGCTGCAGGCCGACGGGCTCCGCATCGAGCTACACGTCGCGCGCGCCAACCCGATCCACGGGCTGCTGACCGAGGCCGGCCGGCCCGCGTTGCTCGCCGTGCAGGGGCCGGACGCCTATCTGTCGCCCGACTGGTACGACGTGCCGAACCAGGTGCCGACCTGGACCTACACCGCCGTCCATCTTTCCGGCACCGCGCGCACCCTGCCGGCCGAGGCGCTGCCCGGCCATCTCGAGCGCCTGTCCGACGCCTTCGAAGGCCGCCTCGCGCCCAAGGCGCCGTGGCGGATGGAAAAGGTCGAGCCGCACCGGCTGGAGGCGATGATGCGCGCCATCGTCGGCATCGAGATCCTGGTGCCGGCCGAGGGCATCGAGGCGCAGCGCAAGCTGATCCAGCACAAGGGTGAGACCGAGCATCGCGGCGCCATCGCCGGTCTCTCCGCCCGGCCCGATCCCGCTGCGCACGCCGTCGCGGCGCTGATGGGGGAAAGCCTCGCCACGAAGCAGGCCGCGAAAGGCGCTTGACCCTCCCAAGCTGGGAGGCCCGCAGCCTCCGGCACCGACAATGTCCAGAGGACCAACGACCATGCCTCGCCTGCTTCCCCTCGCCCTTGCGGCCGCCATGGCGGCCGGCGGAGGTTTCGCCTGGCACCAGTCCGGCCGCCCGGCCCAGGCCGACACGCCGGCCGTCGCGCCGCCGCCCATGCCCGTCCCGGTCGCGCCGGTGCTGGTCCGCGAACTGGCCGAGATCGCCGAATTCACCGGCTTCCTGCACGCCGCGCGCAGCGTGGATCTGCGCCCGCGCGTCGGCGGCATGATCGAGGCCGTGGAGGTGCCGGAGGGCGGGCTGGTGCAGCCCGGCCAGGTGCTGTTCCGCCTCGACCAGCGGCCCTATCGCGCCGCGCTCGCCCGCGCGGAGGCGGCGCTGGCCGAGGCGCGCGAGCGCCATGCCTTCGCCGGCCGCCAGCATGCCCGCACGCGCAGCCTCGCCGGCGAGGGCTATGCGCCGCGCGACCGTCTCGACCAGCAGGCCGCCGAGCGCGAGGCGCTGGCCGCGCAGGTGCAGGCCGCCGAGGCTGCGGTCGCCAGCGCACGGCTCGACCTTGACTTCACAGTGATCGCCGCGCCCATCGCCGGCCGCGTCGGCCGTGCGCTGGTGACCGAGGGGAATCTGGTCGCGGCCGGCGAGACGCTGCTGGCCGGCATTGTCGCGGTGGACCCGATCCATCTGCTCTTCGACGTGGATGAGCCCACCTACCTCCGCTTGCTCGCCGCCGCCGCGGAAGCGGGCGACGCGCCGGTCGAGGTGGACATCGGGCTGACGGGCGAAGAGGGCTTCCCGCGCCGCGGCCGGCTCGACTTCCTCGACATCCAGGCGGACCGCGCGACCGGCACGGCGCGGCTGCGCGCGGTGCTGCCGAACGCCGATGGCCGCCTCGCACCGGGCCTCTTCGCCCGCGTCCGCGTGCCGCTCTCCGCGCCACGGCCGATGGTGCTGGTGGCGGAGGTGGCGATCGGCGCGGCGCAGGGCGGGCGCTACGTGCTGGTCGCCGCGCCGGAGGGGGTCGCGGCGTTCCGCCCGGTCCGCCTCGGCCCCGCGGCCGGCGAGGGGCTGCGCGTGGTGCGGGAGGGGCTTTCGCCCGGCGAGAGCGTGGTCGCCCGCGGCATGGTCCGCCCCGGCACGCGCATCGCCCCGCTGCCGGCTTCCGTTGCCGCGAATGCAGGGGAACCCCGGTCGTGAACGCGATCCCTCGCTTCTTCGTGGACCGGCCGATCTTCGCGGTCGTGCTCTCGGTCCTGATGCTGGTGGCCGGCGGGCTGGCGCTGCTGCGCCTGCCGCTGTCGGAATACCCCGCCGTGACGCCCCCCACGGTGCAGGTCGTCGCGCAATTCCCCGGCGCCTCCCCGCGCGAGCTGGCGGAGACCGTCGCCGCGCCGATCGAGCAGGAGGTGAACGGCGTCGAGGGCATGCTCTACATGACCTCGCAATCGGTGGACGGGCAGGTGACGCTCGCCGTCACCTTCGCGCATGGCACGGATCCGGACCTCGCGCAGATCCGCGTGCAGAACCGGATCCAGCGCGCCCTGCCGCGGCTGCCGGAGGAGGTGCAGCGCCAGGGCGTCGTCGCGCGCAAGGTCTCGCCCGACATGCTGATGGTGGTGCACCTCGTCTCGCCGGACGGGCGCTACGACGCGCTGCATCTGGCGAATTTCGCGACGCTGCAGGTGCGCGACCGGCTGCAGCGCATCCCGGGCGTCGGCGAGGTGAATGTCTGGGGCGCCGGCGACTACGCGATGCGCATCTGGCTCGACCCGGAACGGATGGCCGCGCGCGGCCTGACGGCGGCGGAGGTGGTGCGCGCCGTGCGCGCCCAGAACCTGCAGGTCGCCGCCGGCGCCGTCGGCCGCCAGCCCGGCGCGGGCATGGCGCCGCAGCTCGCGCTTGACCTGCGCGGCCGCCTGGCGGAGCCGGAGGAATTCGCCGCCATCGTGCTCAGGACCGGCGCGGAGGGCCGCATGGTGCGGCTCGGCGACGTCGCGCGGGTGGAGCTCGGCGCGGAAGGCTATGCGCTGCGCTCGCTGCTCGATGGCGAGCCGGCCGCCGCGCTGCAGATCATCCAGGCGCCCGATGCGAACGCACTCGACGTCGCGGCCGCCGTACGGCGCGCCATGGCGGAGATGGCCGCGGAATTCCCGCAGGGGATCGAGCAGCGCATCGCCTATGACCCGACCATCTTCGTCCGCGCGTCGATCTCGGCCGTGCTGGTCACGCTGCTGGAGGCGGTGGCCCTGGTCGTGCTGGTGGTGGTGCTGTTCCTGCAGGATTGGCGGTCCTCGCTGATCCCGCTGGTGGCGGTGCCCGTCTCGCTGGTCGGCACGCTCGCGGTGATGCTGGCGCTCGGCTATTCGCTCAACACGCTCTCGCTGTTCGGCCTGGTGCTGGCGATCGGCATCGTGGTGGACGACGCGATCGTGGTGGTGGAGAACGTCGAGCGGCACATGGCCGCCGGCCTCGCGCCGAAGGACGCCGCGCGACGCGCCATGGAGGAGGTGACAGGGCCGATCGTCGCCATCACCTCGGTCCTCGCCGCGGTCTTCATCCCCGCCGCCTTCCTCTCCGGCCTGCAGGGCGAGTTCTACCGGCAGTTCGCGGTGACCATCGCCGTCTCCACCGTGCTGTCGGCGGTCAACTCCCTCACGCTGAGCCCTGCGCTGGCGGGCGTGCTGCTGAAGCCGCACGGCGCGCCGCGGCGCGGGCCGCTCGGCTGGTTCTTCGGCCGGTTCAACCGCGGCTTCGAGGCGACCGCCCGAGGCTATGCCGGCTTCGTGAAGCGTTCGGCGCGCATGGGCGCAGTGGCGCTCACGCTGTATGCGGGCATTCTCGGCCTCGGCTGGCAGGGCTTCCAGCATGTGCCGACCGGCTTCGTGCCGCAGCAGGACAAGTACTACCTGGTCGGCATCGCGATGCTGCCCGCCGGCACTTCGATCGAGCGGTCGGAGGCGGTGGCCCGGCAGATGTCGCAGATCATGCTGGACGAGCCCGGCGTGGAGAGCGTCGTCGCCTTCCCCGGCCTTTCGATCGACGGCTTCGTCACGCTGCCCAACGCCGCCGTCGTCTTCACCATGCTCGACCCCTTCGAGCAGCGGCGGACGCCGGAGCTCTCCGCCAACGCCATCGCGCAGCGGCTGCAGGGCAAGCTGTTCGGCATCCAGGAGGGCCTTGCCCTGGTCTTCCCGCCGCCGCCCGTGCCCGGGCTCGGCGCGGTCGGCGGCTTCAAGCTCCAGGTGCAGGACCGCGCCGGGCTGGGGCTGGAGGCGCTGGCGGAAGCCACGCAGAAGCTGGTCGCCGCGGCGGCGCAGCGGCCGGAACTCGCCGGCGTGATGGCGAGCTTCCACGTCTCCGCGCCGCAGCTGCGGGTCGAGCTCGACCGTGATCGCGCGCTGGCGCTCGGCGTCGCGCCCGCCGATGTCGCGCAGGCGCTGCAGCTGGCGATGGGATCGCTCTACGTGAACGACTTCCAGCGGCAAGGCCGCACCTACCGCGTCATCGCCCAGGCCGACGCCGCCTTCCGCCTGCGGGAGGAGGACCTGGCGCGGCTGCGCGTGCGCAGCGCGACCGGGGCGATGGTGCCGCTCGCCTCGCTGGTGACGGTGCAGGTCTCGACCGGACCGGACCGCGTGGTGCGCCACAACGGCTATCCCTCGGCCGAGGTCGGCGGCGCGCCTGCGCCGGGCTATGGCTCGGGCCAGGCGCAGGCGGCGATGGAGGCGCTGGCGCGCGAGGTGCTGCCGCCCGGCATGGGCGTCGAATGGACCGAGCTCGCCCTGCAGGAGAGGCTGGCCGGCAACGCGGCGATCTACGTCTTCCCCGTCGCGGTGCTGCTCGCCTTCCTGATCCTGGCGGCGCAGTACGGCAGCTGGTCGCTGCCGCTCGCGGTGCTGCCCGTCGCGCCGCTCGCGGTGGTCAGCGCGCTGGCCGGCGTGCTGGCGAACGGGGGCGACAGCAACGTCTTCACGCAGATCGCCTGGCTGGTACTGGTCGGGCTAGCGGCGAAGAACGCGATCCTCGTCGTCGAGTTCGCCCGCGAGCGGGAGATGGCGGGCGCCGATCCCCTGGACGCCGTGATCGAGGCGGCGCGGCTCCGGCTGCGGCCGATCCTGATGACCTCCATCGCCTTCATCGCCGGCGCGGTGCCGCTCGCCATCGCGACGGGGGCAGGGGCGGAGATGCGCCGCGCCATGGGCATCGCGGTCGCCTCGGGCATGGCCGGCGTCACGCTGCTCGGCCTGGTCTTCACGCCTGTCTTCTACCTGCTGCTGCGCCGCATGGCGCAGCAGCGGGGCGCGGCGCAGCCGGTGAAGGCGTGACGATGCAACGCGGCGCGCGCGGCGCGGACCTGCTGCTGACCGCCCTTGCGCCGGCGGTCTGGGGCAGCACCTACATCGTCACGACCGAGATGCTGGCCGGCTGGCATCCGCTGGTCGTTGCGCTGCTGCGCGCGCTGCCGGCCGGGCTGCTGCTGACCCTGCTGGTGCGGCAGCTGCCGCAGGGGATCTGGTGGGGCCGCAGCGCGCTGCTCGGCGCGCTGAACTTCTCGGTGTTCTGGGCGCTGCTCTTCGTCTCGGCCTACCGGCTGCCCGGCGGCGTCGCGGCGACGGTCGGCGCCATCCAGCCGCTCATCGTGGTGCTGCTCTCGCGCGCCGTGCTGGGCACGCCGATCCGCGCGCTGGCCGTGCTGGCCGCACTCGGAGGCATCGCGGGCGTTGCCATGCTGGTGCTCGCGCCAGGCGCCGCGCTCGATCCGCTCGGCGTCGCCGCGGGGCTCGGCGGCGCCGTCTCCATGGCCTTCGGCACCGTGCTGACGCGCAGCTGGCAGCCGCCGGTGCCGGCGCTGACCTTCACCGCCTGGCAACTGGCGGCGGGCGGCCTGCTGCTGCTGCCCGTGGTGCTCTGGCTGCAGCCGCCCCTGCCGGCGCCGAGCGCGCTCAATCTGCTTGGCCTCGCCTGGCTCGGCCTCGTGGGCGCGGCGCTGACCTACATCCTGTGGTTCCGCGGCATCGCACGGCTCGGCCCGACCGCGGCCGCGCCGCTAGCCCTGCTGAGCCCGGTCGCCGCGGTGCTGCTTGGCTGGTGGGGGCTCGGCGAGACGCTGACCCCGGTTCAGCTTGCCGGCATGCTCGTCGTCATCGGCAGCATCGTGGCGAGCCAGCTCGCGCAGGGCGGGCGGAGCGCATCACGCCGTTCCGCCGGCTGAGCCCGCGCCCTCGATCAGCGCGCGCTGCGCGGCGATGCCCTCGCCGATCACGTCGAGGCAGGCGCGCACCCGCGCGGTGCGGCGCAGATCCTCATGCGTCACCACCCACAGCTCGCGCGTCAGCGCGGGTACCGGCTCCGCCAGCACGCGCACCAGCCTGGGCTCGGGATCGCCGTGGTAGCAGGGCAGCACGGCGAGCCCGATGCCCTCCCGCGCCGCTGGCGCGACCGTAGAAACGCGATCGTGCGCTTCGCCCGCGAAGATGCGGCGGAGCATGCACGCCTTGCCCGGCTGCGGCATCGGGCCAAAGGCGCCTCGGCGCATGCCACAGCGCTGAGCGTTATCACGAACGCGTGACCTTCGACGAGGCAGGTTGCACGCGCTTGACCCTCCCAACTTGGGAGCCGTGACGGTCGCCTCTGCCAATGCCAGCGCCCCGATCCCGGCGGCGACCGCAGCGGCGGACTGCGAAAGGAATCCCTCATGTCCACTCTCTCCCGGGCCGCGCTGCGCGCGGCGGCCCTGCTGCTTGGCGCCACGCTCACCGCGCCCGCTCTTGCCACGGACGGCCCGGCCTGGCCGCGCACCATCGGCAGCGGCGAGAATGTCGAGATCGAGTACGGCCCCGGCCCGCGCGGCAATATCGTCGGCGGCGGCGCGGTGCATGTCAGCGGCTCCGGCGATAGCATCGAGATCCACCACCTCGATCCGTCCTTCGTCCAGCTCCCGCCCGCCGGCCAGGTGCCGGTGGCTGTTGGCAGCGGCGAGAACGTCAGCACCGTCTGGGTCCCGGCTGACACCGCGACGACCAGCCTCGGGCTGCTGTTCCAGCACATCGCCTCGCGCGGCTGAGCCTGAGGCGCGGCGACCCTGCTGCGGTCGCCGCGCCCCGGCGCCCTCCTCCCCGTTCCCAAGGACAACGTCCGATGGCCCGCCTCGAACTGGTGCGCTTCACGGCCTTCCGCTGCGTCGACCTGATCGACCCCGCCATCGGCGAGGACAGCTTCGACCGGCTGCCGCGCGTCGCGCGCTGGCGCCCGACTTCGCCGTGCGGCTGGCGGCCTTCCTCGGCAGCCGGGCCACGCGCCTCACCGCGCTGATCTCTGCCGGCACGGCCTGCGCGCCGGCCCACCTCGGCGCCTGACACAACCACCACCACCGCCCAACCCCAAGGAGAGACCCATGCCCACCCAAGCCGGACTGTTCACGCCGCTCCGCCTCGGCGCGCTCGACTTGCCGCACCGCGTCGTCATGGCGCCGATGACGCGCAACCGCTCGCCCGGCAACCTGGCGAACGCGCTCAACGCGACCTACTACGCGCAGCGCGCCGCCGCGGCGCTGATCATCACGGAAGGCACCGCGCCGGACGCGATGGGGCGGGGCTACATCGACATCCCCGGCCTCTACGATGCCGCGCAGGTCGCCGCCTGGCGGCAGGTGACGGATGCCGTCCACGCGCGCGGCGGGCTGATCGCCGTGCAGCTGATGCATGTCGGGCGCATCTCGCATCCCGACTTCCTCGAGGGCGCGACGCCGGTCGCGCCGTCCGCCGTCGCGGCGGCCGGGGCGATCCACACATGGACCGGGCCGAAGCCGCATCCGGTGCCCCGCGCGCTCGACGCCGCGGAGATCCCGGGCGTGATCGCGACCTATGCCCGCGCGGCGCGGCTGGCGCGCGAGGCCGGCTTCGACGCCGTGGAGATCCACGGCGCGAATGGCTATCTGCCCAACCAGTTCCTGGCGCCGAACGCCAATCTGCGGCGCGACGCCTGGGGCGGCAGCGTCGAGAAGCGCGCGCGCTTCCTGCTAGCCGCCACCGACGCCGCGATCGCCGAGATCGGCGCCGGGCGCGTCGGTGTGCGCCTCAGCCCAGGGAGCGGCTTC
Source organism: Falsiroseomonas bella (assembly GCF_003173615.1). Taxonomy (GTDB): domain Bacteria; phylum Pseudomonadota; class Alphaproteobacteria; order Acetobacterales; family Acetobacteraceae; genus Falsiroseomonas; species Falsiroseomonas bella. The sequence goes on from NZ_QGNA01000007.1 coordinate 96,919, forward strand.
AACGACATCGCCGATCCGGAGGCCGAGGCGACCTATGCGCATGTGATCTCGGCGCTCGACCGGCGCGAACTCGCCTGGCTGCATGTGGTGGACGCGCGTCCCGGCTTCGACGTGCCGGCGCTGGTCGCGCAGCACTACCGCGGCGCCGTGATGCTGAACGGCGGCTACGACGGCGCCCGCGCGGAGGCGGACATCGCCGCCGGCCGCGCTGCGCTGGTCTCCTTCGGCACACCCTTCATCTCCAACCCCGACCTGCCGGTGCGGCTGCGGAGCGGCGCGCCGCTGGCCGCGGCCGACCGCGGGACCTTCTACGGCGGCGATGCAAGGGGCTATGTGGACTATCCGCTGCTGGATCCGGTTTTGGCAGCGTGATGTGCGTGGGCGGAGCGGCGCCATGTGCGCTCCAGCGCCGCTTCGTCGTGCCCAGCACCGAAAGTGCCCTGAGCCCGAAGCCTGCTGCCGACGCCCTGTGTTTCCTCGCCTCAACGCGCTTCGTGTTGCTGACAGCAGGCGCTGATCGAGGCGATGCTCTTGCTGACCGGCGACAGGCTCGGCGACTCCGGCCGGCGCGGGACGGGCACTGGAGGTGTCGATGCGTCGTCCACCTGGCGCGTGCAATCTTTTGTCATACTTGCGCAACCCGGGTGACGTGAATGCCCAGCATGTTCCCGACCGGGGAAACCGGGCCGGGGGTCTATGTGCTTGCTCGATGGCTGATGGGCGCCGCTCTGGCGCTGGCGGTGGCGCCGGCGCTTGCCTCGCCCCTGCGTGAGGCCTTCGATGCGGCGGCAAGCCTGAACGCCGAGATCCAGGCGCTGGAAGGGCGCCGGGCGGAGATCGACGCGCGGCTGCGCGGCGCCAATGCCCTGACCCCGGGCGCGCCGAGCATCGCCTTCGGCTACACCTCAGATCGCCTCACGCAGAACCGGGGGTTCCGCGAGGCGGAGGTCGAGCTCGGCGTGCCGGTCTGGCTGCCCGGCCAGTCGCGTGCGCAGCGCGACCTGGCCGGGGCGGAAGCGCAGCGGCTGGCGGCGAGGATCGCCCTCCAGCGCCTCACACTCGCCGGCGAGGTGCGCGACGCCTACTGGACCTGGGCGACCGCCGAGGCCGCGCTCACCGCCGCCAGGGCGCGTGCCGCGAGCGCATCGGCCTTGGCACGGGACGTCGCGCGGCAGGCACGGGGCGGGCAGGTCGCCCGCGCCGACGAGCTGCTGGCCTCCGCCGACGCGCGCGAGGCGGAGGCCGGTCTGCGCGAAGCGGAGATCGCGGTCCGCGAGGCGCGCCTCGCGTTCCATGCGCTGACCGGCCGAGACCCGCGCCCCGGCTGGGAGGAGGCGGCGCGCGAGGGCGCGGCCCTGGCCGCCGAGCACCCCCGCTTGGCCGCCGCACGGCTCGGCCAGGATGTCGGCCGGGCATCGCTGCGCGTGGCGACGGTCGAGGACCGCGACAACCCCGAGGTGTCCATCTTCGGGCGCCAAGAGCAGGACGAGCGTGGCGCGGGCTGGGACAGCCGGCTAGGCGTGCGTGTCCGCATCCCCTTCGCGCATGAGCCGCGCAACGCCGAACGGCGCGCCGCCGCCCAGACGGAGTTGACCACGGCGGCGGCCGAGACGGCGACCGCGCAGCGGCTGATCGCGGCGGAGCAGCAGCGGGCCCGCACCGCGCTCGCGGATGCCAGGGCCGCGGTCCGCCTCGCAGACGAGAGACACCGCTCCCTCACCGAAGCGGCCGGCCTGTCCGAGGCGGCCTATCGCGCCGGCCAGACCGGCCTTGCGGAGACGCTCCGGATCCGCGCCGCGCTCGCGGCCGCGGATGCGGACCGCCGGCGCAGCCAGGTCGCGCTGCGGCAGGCCGCGTCCCGATACAACCAGGCGCTCGGAGTGGAGCCGCGATAGAGATGACGTCACGTTCGCTCCGTGCCCTAACCTACGTCGGGCTGCTCCTCGGTGCCCTGCTGCTGTTCCGCCAAGCCCTGGCTCATGAGGGCCATTCGCATGGCGACGAGCCGCCGCCGCCGGCAGCCGCGGCCCCACGCGCGGAGGCGCATTCGGACCTCTTCGAGCTGGTCGCCGTGCTCGGGACCGACGCGCGGCTGTGGATCTATCTGGACCGCCACGCCTCGAACGAGCCGATCGATGGTGCGACGCTCGCCATGAGCGTCGACGGGCAAGAGGTCGCCGTCGAGCGTGCCGGCGAGGCGGTTTATGTCGCGTCCCCCCCGGCGTTCGCCACGCCCGGTCCCCGAAACCTCCTCTTCACGATCACGGCCGGCGAGGAGATGGACCTCCTGCCCGCGACGCTCGAGGTGCCGGCCGTGGCGGCTGGCGTCGCGGCGCCGCACGGCATCGCCGAGGATGCCGCGGCCCTTCTGCGCAACCCGCTGGTCTGGGGCTTCGCGGGCGTGTCGCTGCTGCTCGGCCTCCTGCTCGGCCGGCTTGCCTCGCCGCGCCGCCTGCCGGCGCTGGTCGAGGAGGAACCGGCACCGGCGCCTGCTGCGGCGAAGCACGGTCCGACGCCGCTGCCGAAGCGCGCCGCCGCCCTGGTCCCGGCGCTGCTCCTGGTGGGCCTACTGCTGCCGACGGCGGCCTCCGCGCAGCCGATGGACGCGCCGCGCCGCCAGCCCGACGGAAGCGTCTTCGTGCCGAAGCCGACCCAGCGCCTGCTGGGCGTCCGCACAGTCATGGCGGAACGCGCCGAAGCGCCGGTGGCGGTGCAGATCGTCGGTCAGGTCATCGCCGATCCCAATGCCTCCGGGCGCGTCCAGTCCCCGCAGGCCGGCCGCATCGAGCCGCCGGAGGGCGGCTTCCCGACGCTGGGCTCCCGCGTCGAGCGCGGCCAGGTGCTGGCCTGGATCATCCCCGTCCTCGCCGCGCAGGAGCGCAGCGGCGTGCAGGCGAGCCTCGCCGAGCTCGACGCGCAGATCGCCATCGCGCAGGCGCGCGTGCAGCGCCTGTCGGGGTTGGCCGGCAGCGTCTCCGCCCGGGAGATCAGCGAGGCCAGGGCCGAGCTGGACGGGTTGCGCCAGCGCCGCGCGGCGGTGGAATCCGGGCTGAACGGCCGGGAGGCCGTGCGCGCCTCGGCCTCCGGCGTGTTGAGCGTGGTGAACGCGGTCGCCGGGCAGATCGTGGACGCCCGTGAGCCGCTCTTCGAGGTCGTGGATCCCGCCCGGCTCTGGATCGAGGCGGTCGCCTTCGACGCCGCGCTGGTCGCCGAGATCGCCGGCGCCTCCGCCGTCACCACCGGCGGCCAGCCGTTGGCCCTCTCCTTCATCGGCCGTGGCCTCGCGCTGAGGCAGCAGGCCGTGCCCCTGCAGTTCCGCATCGAGCAGGTGCCCCCGGGCCTGTCCGTCGGCACCCCCGTGACCGTGACGGTGCAGACGCCGCGGCGCGCGGGCGGAATCGTGCTGCCGTCCGAGGCGGTGGTGCGCAGCCCCGAAGGCAGCCAGATCGTGTTCGAGATGCCGGGCGCCGAGCGCTTCGTGCCGCGCCCGGTGCGCGTGCAGCCGCTCGATGGCAGGACGGTGCTCGTGACCGCCGGTCTCGATCGCGGCGCGCGCGTCGTGACGCAAGCGGCCGGCCTGATCGCCCAGGTCCGCTGAGCGATGTTCAACCTGCTCGTCACCGCGAGCCTGCGGAACCGGCTCTTCGTGCTCGCGGCTGCGCTGGTGCTCGTCATCTACGGCGCGATGACGCTGCAGCGCCTGCCGGTGGACGTCTTCCCGGACCTCAACAAGCCCGTCGTCACCCTGATGACGGAAGCGGAGGGGCTGGCGCCGGAGGAGGTGGAGCTGCTCGTCTCCTTCCCGCTCGAGACGGCCATGAACGGCATGCCGGGCGTGACGCGCGTGCGGTCCGTCTCCGGCGTCGGCCTCTCCATCGTCTTCGTCGAGTTCGACTGGGGCACCGACATCTGGATCAACCGCCAGCAGGTGAGCGAGCGGCTGTCCCTGGTTCGCGCCCAGCTGCCGCCCAACGTCCTGCCGCAAATGGCGCCCGTCTCCTCTATCATGGGCGAGATCATGCTGGTGGCGATGTCCACTGACGGACGCGCCAGCCCGATGGAGCTGCGCGAGCTGGCGGACTGGGTGGTGCGGCCGCAGCTGCTGACGATCCCCGGGGTTTCGCAGGTCATCCCGATCGGCGGCGAGGTGCGCCAGTACCGGGTCACGCCTGACGTCGCGCGCATGAACGCGCTCGACGTCACGCATGAGCAGCTGGTCGCGGCGCTGCGCCAGTTCGGCGCCAACACCGGCGGCGGCTACGTGGACCAGGCCGGGCGGGAATACCTGATCCGCAATATCGGCCGCACCGCGCGCCTGCAGGACCTTGCCGGCACGCCCGTCGCCTTTCGCGCTGGCCAGCCGATCCTGCTGCACCAGGTCGCGACCGTGGACTTCGCGGCCCGCCTGAAGCGGGGCGAGGCCGGCAGCATGGGGCGGCCGGCGGTGATCCTCTCCATCCAGAAGCAGCCCTCGGCCGATACGGTGCGGCTGACCCAGCAGGTCGAGGCGGCGCTGCGCGACCTGCAGCGCGCCATGCCGCCCGGCGTGGTCGCGGACAAGGTGCAGTTCCGTCAGGCCGACTTCATCCAGGCCTCGATCGGCAACGTGCAGAAGGTGCTGCTGGAGGCGGTGGCGGTCGTCGCGGTGGTCCTGTTCATCTTCCTGCTGAACGGGCGCACCACCTTCATCTCGCTGACCGCCATCCCGCTCTCCGTGCTGATCACGGTCGTCGTCTTCCACCTGCTCGGGCTGTCCATCAACACGATGACGCTCGGCGGCCTCGCCATCGCCATCGGCGAGCTGGTGGACGACGCCGTGGTGGACGTGGAGAACGTGTTCCGGCGGCTGCGCGAGAACCGGCAGGCGCCGCACCCGCTGCCCGCTCTGACCGTGATCGCGCGGGCGAGCCAGGAGGTCCGCTCCGGCATCGTCTACGCGACGATGATCGTCATCCTCGTCTTCGTGCCGCTCTTCGCGTTGTCCGGCATCGAGGGCCGGCTCTTCGCGCCGCTCGGCGTGGCCTACATCGTCTCCATCCTCGCCTCGCTCATCGTCTCCATCACCGTGACGCCGGTGCTCTGCTACTACCTCCTGCCGCGCATGAAGCGAATGGAGCACGGCGACAGCTGGCTGGTGCGGGTGCTGAAGCGCTGGAACGAGCGCGCGCTGCTCTGGGCCTTCGCGCGCGCGCGGCTGGTCTACCTGGCGGCCGGGCTCGGCGTCGCCGGCGCGATCGCCACCGTCCCCTTACTGCCGCGTTCCTTCCTGCCGCCCTTCAACGAGGGCACGCTGACCATCAGCCTGCAGTTCCAGCCCGGCATCAGCCTGGCCGAGGCCGACCGGCTGGGCCGCGAGGCGGAGCGGCTGATCATGCAGGTGCCGGAGGTGCGCACCGTCGGGCGCCGCACGGGCCGGGCCGAGCTCGACGAGCATGCGGAAGGCGTCCATTCCTCCGAGATCGACGTCTCGCTGCATCCCTCGGAGCGGGGCAAGCAGGCGATCGCCGCGGACATCCGCGCGCGGCTCGGCGTGCTGCCCGGCAACGCCAATGTCGGCCAGCCCATCGGCCATCGCCTCGACCACATGCTCTCGGGCGTGCGAGCCGAGATCGCGCTCAAGATCTACGGCGATGACCTCGACACGCTGCGGGTCCTCGCCGACACCATGCAGCAGCGCCTTGCTGCCGTGCCCGGGCTGCGCGACCTGCAGGTCGAGCGGCAGGTGCGGGTGCCGCAGTTGCAGGTCGCGGTCAATCACGAGCGCGCCGCGCTCTATGGCGTTTCGGCGACCGCCGTCGCGGAAGCCCTCCAGTCGCTCTCCGGCGGGCAGGTGGTGAGCGAGGTGGTGGACCGTTCGCGCCGCTTCGACATCGTGCTGCGCCTCGCCGACGCCGACCGCACCGGGGCCGGCCTCTCCGCGGTGATGATCGAGACGCCTGGCGGCCGTGTCCCGCTTTCGCTGCTGGCCGAGATCCGCGACACCGACGGTCCCAACCAGATCCTGCGCGAGAACGGGCGGCGCCGGATCGTGGTGCTGGCCAACACCGACGGCTCCGACATGGCCGGCATCGTCGCGCGCATCCGCGCCGAGATGGCGGCCGCGCAACTCCCATCAGGGTATTTCTTCGCCCTCGAAGGCACCTTCCAGGCGCAGGAGGAGGCGTCGCAGCTCATCGCGCTGCTCTCGCTCGTCTCGCTCTCGATGATCTTCGTTGTGCTCTACGGCCGCTACCGCTCCGCGGTCCTGGCGCTGATCATCATGGGCAACGTGCCGCTGGCGCTGGTGGGCGCGATCGCGGCACTGTGGATCGCCGGGCAGCCCCTCTCGGTCGCCTCGATGATCGGGTTCATCACGCTCGCCGGCATCGCGACGCGCAACGGCATCCTCAAGGTCAGCCACTATCTGAACCTCGCGCTGTTGGAGGGCGAGCGGTGGGGGCTCGCGCTCGTCATCCGCGGCAGCCTGGAGCGGCTGACGCCGGTGCTGATGACCGCGCTCTCGGCAGGCTTCGCGCTGATCCCGCTGATGATCGGCGCCAGCGAGCCGGGCAAGGAGATCCTGCACCCGGTCGCCATCACCATCTTCGGCGGCCTGATCACGGCGACCCTGCTCGACACCTTCCTCACGCCGCTTCTCTTCCACCGCTTCGGCCGACCGGCGCTCGAGCGCCTGCGCGCGCGCCAGGGCGAGCTGACGGTGGCCGAGGCCTACTGACCCCATGACGGAGCGCAGCATGATGACGACACGTCGCACCCTCGGCATCGGGCTGGCTGCCCTGGCGCTGACCCCCGGAGTGGCCGGCGCGCACGAGCCGCGCCGCGGGCCGAACGGCGGGCAGAAGGTGGATATCGGCCAGAACCACGGCGAGCTGGTCGCGCAGGGCGGCACGCTGCGGCTGTTCCTGTTCGACGGAGCCGACCGCCCGCTCCCCGCGGCCGGCGCCAGCGCCCAGGCCGTGGTGCTCGCCGGCGGCCGGCAGGCGACCGTGGCGCTCACGCCGGCGGGCGCCAACGTCCTGGCGGGTAGCGGCGACTTCACCGCGGCGCGCGGCATGCGGGCCGTCGTCACCTTGACGCTGCCGAACCAGCGCCCCGTCCAGGCACGCTTCACGCCGATGGATCAGGACTGAGGCGGCGGAGCGGATGCTGCCTGTGCGGACCGCCCGGCTGACGTCCGGGCGCGCGGCGGCGTATGGTCCGACATGCGGCGCGATCCGGCCAGCGTGCCGGGCGTCGCCCGACCTGACCACGGTTGCATGATGGACCCCGCACGCGGCACCACGCCCCCGCTCGACCCCGAGGCGCACATCCTTGTCGTGGAGGACGACGGCGAGATGCGCGCCCTCATCGTGAAGCTGCTGCGTCAGAGCGGCTTCCGGGTCACGGGTGCGCGCGACGGGCGCGAGATGTGGGAGACGCTGGGCAACGCGCAGGTGGACCTCGTGCTGCTCGACGTGATGCTGCCGGGGCAGTCCGGGCTCGACCTCTGCCGTGCGCTGCGCGCGAAGTCCGGCGTGCCGATCATCATGGTCACGGCGCGTGGCGGCGAGACGGACCGCGTGCTCGGGCTCGAGCTCGGCGCCGACGACTACATCCCGAAGCCGTTCGGCCCGGCCGAGCTTCTCGCCCGCGTCCGCGCCCTACTGCGTCGCTCGCGGGGCGCGGCCGGGGAACCTGTCGCCGGCTCGGCCGGGGAGAGCATCACCTTCGGAGGCTGGACGCTCGACACGCGGCGGAGGGAGCTGGCCGCTCCGGACGGCACCGTGGTGGATCTCTCGGGTGGCGAGTACGACCTCCTGCTGGCGTTCTGCGAGCATCCCCAGCGGGTGCTGAGCCGCGACCAGCTGCTGGACCTCGCGCGCAACCGCATGGCCTACAACGGCACCGAGCGATCGGTGGACGTGATGGTCAGCCGCCTGCGCCGCAAGCTCGAGCCGACGGAGGACAGCCCGGCGGTCATCAAGACCATCCGCGGGGCCGGCTACATGCTCGTGCCGGCGGTGCGGCGCGGATCGTGAGCCGCCTGCGGCGCCTGCTGCCCGACACGCTCGGCGGGCGCATCATGCTCGTGCTGCTTGTCGGCCTGATGGCGTTTCACCTGGGAAGCCTCTGGCTGCACCAGGTCGGCACGGACGCGCTGCTGGGCAGCACGCGCGAGGCGCAGCTGGCCGAGCAGCTGGCCGGCGCGAAGCGCGCGGTCGCCGAGCTGCCGCAGGCCGAGCGGGACCGCACGGCCCACGCGCTCTCCTCCGCGAGCCTCGACATCCATTGGACGCCGCAACCGACGGTCCGGCTGGTGGACGAGACGAGCCCGCGCATCGAGGCGCTCAGGGCACGGCTTGTCGAACTGGTCCCGGATCTTGACGTGGCCGACCTCCGGCTGGGTTACGCCGAGGAGGGCACCCCTGGCCACGACCCCGCGCGGCACCAGCTGCTCGGCGCGATTCCACTTCCGGACGGGAGCTGGCTGAACTTCTCCGCCGCGCTGTTCCGTTCCACCGCGCCGGAGCACGCGACGCTCGCCTCCACCACGGCGATGGGCGTCGGCATCCTGCTCCTCGGCCTCGTCGTCGTCCGGCTGATCGGGCGGCCGCTGCGCGCGCTATCCGAGGCCGCGGACCGCATCGGCGGCTCCGGCCCGTCGGCGCCGGTCGCCGAGGTCGGCCCGCGGGAGATCAGGCACGCGGCGCAGGCCTTCAACCGCATGCAGGCGAGGATCGACACGCTGATCGCCGACCGCACCCAGGCGCTCGCGGCCGTCAGCCACGATCTGCGGACGCCGATCGCGCGGCTGCGGCTGCGGGCCGGCTTTCTCGAGGACACCGAGGCCGCGCGGGCGATCGACGCCGACCTCGACGAGATGGAGGCGATGATATCCTCGACGCTGGCCTATCTGCGCGGCGAGACCGAAAGCGAGAAGCGGCGGCCCGCGGACCTCGTGGCCATGCTGGAGACGCTGTGCGACGCCGCCGTCGACGCGGGCGCCGCCGTCTCGTTCCAGGGGCCGCCGCAGGCGCGGCTGGTCTGCAGCCCCGTGCTGCTGAAGCGGGCCTTCGCGAACCTGATCGACAACGCGGTGAAGTATGGCGGTGCGGCGCGGGTCGCGCTCGAGGACCGGGACAGCGAGGCGGTCGTCGCCATCGAGGATGACGGGCCTGGCATCCCCGAGGCGGAGATGGACGCCGTGTTCGAGCCGTTCCGCCGTCTCGAGCAGTCGCGCAACCGGGGCACCGGGGGCAGCGGGCTCGGGCTCACCATCGCCCGCCGCGCGGTGGAGTCGCATGGCGGGACGGTCGTGCTGGCCAACCGGCTCGGCGGCGGGCTGGTGGCGACGGTCCGGCTCCCCAGATCGTCGGAACATGAGAGGAGGCAGGCATGATCGCACGTCGCGGTCTGCTCACGGTGGGTCTGGCCGGACTGGCGGCGCCGCGCGTCGTGCGTGCCGAGCCACTGCCGAAGCTGCAGGTCTGGCGCGATGCCGGATGCGGCTGCTGCGGGGGCTGGGTCGAGCACATGCGCGCCGCCGGCTTCGCGGTGGAGGACAACGTCGTGCGCTCGGTGGCGGCGGCGCGACGGATGCTGGGCACGCCGGCCGACCTGCTGTCCTGCCACGCCGGCCTCGTCGGCGGCTTCGTGCTGGAGGGGCATGTGCCGGCTCTCGCGGTGAAGCGACTGCTTGCGGAGCGGCCGGCCGGCATCCGCGGCCTCGCCGTGCCTGAGATGCCGCTCGGCTCACCGGGCATGGAAGTGCCTGGCCGGGCACCGGACACTTATGACTTGGTGGCATTCGGCGAGGGGCCGCACCGGACCTTCATGCGCTTCCGGGGCGGCGAGCCGGTCTGATCCTCGGCCTCACCCGATCCAGGTGATGCCGTTAGGTGTTCGCCCTGTGCGGAAGCGCCGGGTGACACGCTGGGCCGCTACGTCGATCTCCGCGACCGTGCTGTCGTAGATATTGGTCACGAAGGCACGGCTGCCGTCGGCGCAGATCGCGACCCCATGTGCGCCACGGCCGGTCTCCGTCGTCGCGATGACCGCCCCCGCCGCGACGTCCACCACCGACACGCCCGTGCCCGGCGCCGCCCGCGTTCCCTCATTGGCGACGTAGACCAGCCTGCCATCCGGTGTCGCGAAGACCTGCACCGGCCCTCGACCGACCGGGATACGGCGCATTACGCGCTGCGTGGCCACCTCGATCTCCGCCACCGCGTCGGCGCCGCGCAGCGAGACATAGGCGCGCGATCCGTCGGGCAGGAAGGCGACCTGGACCGGCGAGGGCCCGACCTGGATCCTCGCGACCTCCTTCGACTGCAAGACGTCCACGACCGACACCGTGCCGTCGCGGACGTTCGCGACCCAGGCCTCGCGCCCGTCCGGGGAGAGGCGCAGGCCGTGCGGGTAGTCGCCCAGCTGCACGGTCGCGGACACGCGGCGGCGCTCGAGGTCGACGACCTGCAGGGCATCGGCCTCTGAATCCGTGACGAAGGCGCGCGTTGCGGTGCTGTCGGCAACCACATGCGCGGGGTGCCGCCCGACCGGCACCTCCGCGACGAGGCGCGGCGCGGCGCCGGGCACCGGTTCCAGGACCACGAGCAGCGCGGCAGAGGGGCCGTGACCGGCACCGTGGGCTGTCGGCGCATTGCCGACCGCCAGCAGCCATCGTCCCCCGCCGGCGGCTTCGACGTTGTGGGGCGCAACGGACAGGCGGGTGGTGCTCGTGCGGCCCGTGGCGAGGTCGATGGCGGTGATGCCGGGCGCGCCCTCATCCGCGGTGAAGACCGTCCCACCACAGGCCGCGGCGGCATGAGCCGGCGGCAGGCCCAGGGCGAGCGCCCCGCCGGCGAGCAGCGGGATCATCTGGCGGCGCGATAGCCTGTGTGTCATCGAAGCTGCTCCTTGGCGGCGCAGCGACCCTGCGCCGCCAGGATGTCGCTGGCGTGCCGGGCGCGCGACAAACCATTGCAGCGCGTCCGACGAAGCCTCCCCGTGCCTCAGTCGGCGAGGCGCTCGGTCTTCCAGCCCGCCGAGGTGAGCGCCGTCTCGAGAATGGCGGGATCGGCAGCGGCCTTCTCCACCGCGACTTCGCGGCGTTCGAGGTCGAAGCGCAGCTCGGCGGCCGGGTCGATCTCCTTCAACGTGGCGGTGACGCCCTTGGCGCAGCCGCCGCAGGTCATGTTCGCGATGCGGAACCGGATCATCGTGGTCTCCTCTGGCTGATGTCCGGGAAGACAGGTGGGGCTTGCTATCCTGGCAGGGTCAAGAGCCGGCCAGGGATGACATCTTTTGTCGCAAAGCGGGACCAAACCGCCGCGGTCGCCCCCGTGTTCGGAAAGGGGCGATCGGCAGCGACTTCATCGCATCACGCGCCACCGATCGCACCAGCGACACGACAAGGAGGCCCCATGCACGTCCAGCAGATGATCAGCACCCATCCGCATGTCCGCGGCAACCCGAACGACGCGCTGATCCGGTGCATCGAGGAATGCTACGATTGCGCGCAGGTCTGCACCTCCTGCGCCGATGCCTGCCTCGGCGAGGACATGGTGAAGCAGCTCGCCCAGTGCATCCGCCTCGACCTCGACTGCGCCGATGTCTGTGCTGCTACGGGCACCGTCGCATCGCGCCGGACCGGGTCGAACGAGGAGGTCATCCGCCAAATGCTGGCGGCCTGCGAGACGGCCTGCCGGCTCTGCGGCGACGAGTGCGAGAAGCACGCGAAGATGCACGCGCACTGCCGGGTCTGCACCGAGGCGTGCCGCCGCTGCCAGCAGGCCTGCGCCGAGGCGATGCGGAGCATGGCGCGGCACTGAGCGCTATCACGAAAGCGTGATCGGCGTCGGGGTCGGTCGGATGCGCTTGACCCTCCCAACTTGGGAGACATGACGGTCGCGTCCGACCACTCAGATCCCAGGAGGGACACATGGCTCCGGACACGAACTTCGCGGCCCATTCCGGCGGGCCGCTCCCCGGAACGGCGGGCGTCACCGCCGTTTCCTTCCCCATCGAGGGCATGACCTGCGCGTCCTGCGTCGGCCGTGTCGAACGCGCGCTGGCCGCCGTGCCCAGCGTGCAGGCCGCGACGGTCAACCTCGCGACCGAGCGTGCCGAGGTCCGCTTCGCCGGGGCGCCTGATGTCGGCGCCGCGGTCGGCGCGGTCGCGCGCGCCGGCTACGCGGTGCCGGAGGAGACGACCGAACTCGCGATCAAGGGTATGACCTGCGCCTCCTGCGTCGGGCGCGTCGAGCGTGCGCTGCGCGGCGTGCCGGGGGTCGTTGACGCCTCCGTCAACCTCGCCACCGAGCGGGCGACCGTGCGGCACCTTACCGGCGTGGTGACGGTCGGCGCGCTCCAGGCGGCGGTGAGCAAGGCGGGCTACGAGGCCAGCCCCATCGCCCTGGAGGCCGCCGGCGCGCGCGAGGATCGCGAACGCGAGGCACGCGCCAGGGAACTCCGCTCGCTCGCGCGCGCCACGCTGCTCGCGGCCGCGCTCACGCTGCCGCTCTTCCTGCTGGAGATGGTCGGGCACCTGGTGCCGGCGGTGCATCACTGGGTCGCCGGCACCATCGGCATGCAGGGCTCCTGGTATCTCCAGTTCGCGCTGGCCACCGTCGTGCTGTTCGGCCCTGGCCTGCGCTTCCACCGCAAGGGTTGGCCGAACCTGCTGCGTGGCGCGCCCGACATGAACTCCCTGGTGGCGATCGGCACCGGCGCCGCCTGGGCCTATTCGGTCGTCGCGACCTTCGCACCCTCGCTGCTGCCCAGCCAGGCGCTCGCGGTCTACTTCGAGGCGGCGGCGGTCATCGTGACACTCATCCTGCTCGGCCGACTGCTCGAGGCGCGCAGCAAGGGCCGCACATCGGAGGCGATCAAGCGGCTGATGGGACTGCAGGCCCGCACCGCACGGATCGAGCGCGACGGCGAGGCCATCGAGGTGCCCGTGGCCGAGGTCCGCACCCGCGACACCGTGCTGGTCCGCCCCGGCGAGCGCGTGCCCGTGGATGGCGAGGTGCTGGACGGCCACTCCTACGTGGATGAGAGCATGGTGACCGGCGAGCCGGTGCCGGTGGCGAAGGCGGAAGGCGCGCGCGTCGTCGGCGGCACGGTGAACAAGACCGGCGCCTTCCGCTTCCGCGCGACTGCCGTCGGCGCCGACACGGTGCTGGCGCAGATCGTGAAGATGGTCGAGGCGGCGCAGGGCTCGAAGCTGCCGATCCAGGCGCTGGTCGATCGCGTGACCATGTGGTTCGTGCCGGCCGTGATGGCCGTCGCGGCGCTGACCGGGCTGATCTGGCTCGTCTTCGGCCCCGACCCGGCACTGACCTTCGCGCTGGTGAATGCGGTCGCCGTGCTGATCATCGCCTGCCCCTGTGCCATGGGGCTCGCCACGCCGACCTCCATCATGGTGGGCACGGGGCGCGCGGCCGAGATGGGCGTGCTGTTCCGCAAGGGAGAGGCGCTGCAGACGCTCCGCGAGGCCGAGGTGGTCGCGCTCGACAAGACCGGCACGCTGACCAGGGGCCGGCCGGAGCTCACCGATCTCATCCCCGCACCGGGCTTCGGCGCGGACGAGGTGCTGGCGCTGGTCGCCGCCGTCGAGGCGCGCTCCGAGCACCCGGTGGCCGAGGCGATCGTGGAGGCAGCGAAGGCACGCGGCCTTGCGATCGGCGAGCCCGAGGCCTTCGAGGCGGTCGCCGGCTACGGCGTGCAGGCGGCGGTCGCCGGGCGGCGCATCGCGGTCGGCGCCGACCGCTTCATGGCCCGGCTAGGCATCCAGGTCTTCCCCTTCGCCGAGGAGGCGGCCCGGCTGGCCGACGAGGGCAAGACGCCGCTCTACGCGGCCGTGGACGGCAGGCTCGCCGCGGCGATCGCGGTCGCCGATCCGATCCGGGAGACGACGCCGGCGGCGATCGCCGCGCTGCACGCGCTCGGCCTCAAGGTCGCGATGGTGACCGGCGACAACCGGCGCACCGCCGAGGCGATCGCTCGCCAGCTCGGCATCGACGAGGTCGAGGCCGAGGTCCTGCCGGACGGCAAGGTCGCGGTGGTCGAGCGGCTGAAGGCGGGCGGCACGCGCAAGGTCGCCTTCGTCGGCGACGGCATCAACGACGCGCCGGCGCTGGCGGCGGCCGATGTCGGCCTGGCCATCGGCACCGGCACCGACATCGCGATCGAGAGCGCGGACGTCGTGCTGATGGGCGGCGACCTGCGCGGTGTGCCGAATGCGATCGCGCTCAGCCAGGCGACGATCCGCAACATCCGGCAGAACCTGTTCTGGGCCTTCGCCTACAACGCGGCACTGATCCCGGTCGCGGCGGGCGTGCTCTGGCCCGCCTTCGGGATCCTGCTCTCCCCGATCCTGGCGGCGGCCGCGATGGGGCTTTCGAGCGTCTTCGTGCTGAGCAACGCGCTCCGCCTGCGCGGCTTCGCGCCGCCGCTGGCCGCATCGCGCGGCTGAACGCCACCTGCGGGCTGTCGGCCCCGACCCTGCCCAGGGTCGGGGCCGATGCATTCAGGCGAAGATGTAGTCCGACCCGTCGGCCGAGATCCCGGCTACGAAGCCGGGTTCCTCGATGAACATGAAGTCGCTCTGCCGCAGATCGGCACGCGCGACGCCCAGCAGCAAGGCGGAGCCTTCGTCGGTCCCGTCGCCATCCGTGTCCCAGCTGACCAGCGCGCCTTCGTCGGAGTCGCTCACCGAGACCTCGTCCGGCCTTATGTCGCGCAGGGCGAGGTGGTCGAAGGCGCCCTCGGCGAGCCCGGTCACCTCGAGATCGGTGATCACGTCGTGGCCGCTGTCGGGCGTGACGATGAAGGCATCGGCACCGGTGCCGCCCGTCATCGTGTCGTTGCCGGTGCCGCCCTCCAGCATGCCGTGACCGCCGCCTTCGTCCAGCACATCGTCGCCGTCCCCGCCCATGAGCTCGTCGGCCATCGCGCCGCCGGCCAGGCTGTCCGCCCCGTCCCCGCCGTCGAGCCGGTCCATGCCGTCGCCGCCGTCGAGCGTGTCCCGGCCGATGTCGCCTTGGAGGATATCGTCGCCGCCCCCACCGGCGAGGGCGTCGTCGCCGTTACGGCCGATGACGTGGTCGTTGCCCTCGCCCCCGACGAGCTCGTCGGCGCGGGCGCGGCCGATCATCGCCTCTCCGCCATCCACGGCCAGCGTGACGCCGCCTGGCCCGATGTTGCGCGTCGCGATGTCGTCGCCCTCGATCTCCGGGCCAGCCTGGCTGGGCGTCGGCGCCTCGCCGGTCGGCGCGGTGGCATCCCGGCTCGCGGAGGGCAGGTCGGGGCTGTCGGCGAACATGAAGTCGTCCTGCGCGAGGTCGGCCATCCGCACGCCTTCCAGCAGGACCGAGCCGCCGTCCCAGAACACGCGCACGCCGGTGGCGGCGTCCTCGAAGCCGAGATCCTCCCAGCGCAGGTCGCGCAGCGCCAGGTGGTCGAACATGCCGGGCCCCGCCGTGAAGTCCCGGATCACGTCGTCGCCGCTCTCCGGATCCACCATGAAGGCATCAGGGCCCGCTCCGCCGATCAGGGTATCGTTGCCGGGGCCGCCATCCAGACCGCTATGCCCCGCGCCCTCGTCCAGCACGTCGTCGCCCGACCCGCCGAACAGCATATCGGCCATCGCACCGCCGTAGATCGTGTCCGCGCCGTCGCCGCCGTGCAGATGATCCATGCCGTCGTTGCCCGAGAGCAGGTCATTGCCGCCGCCGCCGTCGATGACGTCATCCTCCGCGCCGCCGCCGATCGCGTCATCGCCGCCCTGGCCCCAGACGTGATCGCGTGCCTCCGTGCCGGCGATGCGACCTGGCTCGTCGCCATCGAGCAGCAGCCGGTATTCATGGTGGGCAGCCGGCACACGGATCGCGAAAGGTGGGCTGGCGTCGTCCCAGTGGCGACCGTCGGCGGGGTTCGTCTGGTGGCGGTTGGTGTGCATCTGGCCTGTCCTCGCGCTTGCCTGTGCGGTGCGCGCTGCGGCGGGCGTTCGAAATCGCTCGCGGGACAGCGCGTCGCCCTGGTGCGTCGCGGAACGGCGTGAGTTCCGGCCGGTTGCACGGAGCCAGACGCAGCCCGGTATCCGGACATACTTTGTCATGAACCGCTGACGGCGCCGACATGAAGCCGCGCGAAGATGTGCGAGGTTCATCGGCCGGGAGAAAAGTAGATGGTTGGTCTTCGCGCTGCTCTTGCGGTCATGGGTGCCGTGAGCGTTGCCGTCGCAGCGGGCACAGTGCTCGCGCAAGGAATGCCGCATCACGGCGGTCATCGCTCGGCCACGCCGGTGCAGGCATCGCCGGCGCAGAGCCCGCCCACGCAGCAGGAGATGGAGCGGATGATGCAGATGATGCAGCGGATGACGCCGCAGCAGATGCAGCAGATGCAGTCGATGACGCAGCACATGCAGGGCAACATGATGGGCGGAGGCCGGTCCACCGATCCGCACGCGGGTCACGGGCAGGCCGCGCAGCGCGCGGCGAGTTCGCCCTCGACAGCGGCCTTCCTGGCCGCGAACGAGAAGATGCATCGCGAGATGGCGCTGCAGTTCACCGGTGACGCCGACCGCGACTTCGCGGCCGCGATGATCCCGCACCACCAGGGCGCCATCGACATGGCCCGCATCCAGATCCAGTACGGCCGCGACCCCGACATGCGCCGCCTCGCCGAGGCGGTGATCCGCGAGCAGGAGCGCGAGATCGCCGAGCTGCGCGCCTTCCTCGCCAGGTATCGCTGACCGTGACGGAGGCGCGGAAACCGGCGCTGACCCGCACACCGGCCGGCGCGGGTTCGATGCGCCGGCGTCGCTTGCCGCTGTCGCGCGCCGCGCCCGGTCGCCGCCGGGACCGCCGTTCAGAGGAGGAGGACGACATGGCCTCGAGGACTGAGGAGGCGCCGCTGGCCGAGACGCTCTGGCGCCTCGGCGCCGTCGCGCCGTGGTTTGGCGGCGGCGGGCTGGCTGAGATGGCTGAGCCGTCCCGCCGCCATCCGGTTGCGCTGGCGATGCTGCGCGGCATGCAACAGGGGCAGCAGGATGCCGTCCAGGGTGCTCTGGCGATGGCCGATACGGCGGTACGCCATGCGCTGGATGCCGGGCAGCGCCTGATGGCGGCCCGCGACCCGGTCGAAGCCATGGCGGCGCAGACCGGCCTCGCGCTGGCCTTTGGCGAGTTGGCCGGCGCACCGGTCCGCGCCTGGCTCGACGCGCTGCCGAAGCTGCACGAGTGCTGCATCGATGCGGCCAGGCAGGCCAAGGACACCGACCATGGTGCCGCCCCTGAGCGGCGCACCGGGGCCGACGGCACCGGACCGGCTGCTGCGACAGGCTGACCATGCCGAGCGTTTGAGCTGGAGCCGTGGTCCGTCGCCCCGGCGGTCCTGAAGTCCGGGCAGCATCGTGGGACACCGGAATGAACCCGAACGACAGCCACGCCCGTCACTCAGGCCATCACGGGCACGCACCGCCGAAAGATCCTGCGCCCGCGTCGCGTGGCACGCACCAGCATCCTGCGCGCGCGGCGAGCGCGTCGAAAGCCGCCCACGGCCATGAGGGCCACGACCACGGTGCGATGGTCGCCGACTTCCAGCGACGCTTCTGGATCTGCCTGCCGCTGACGGTCGCCGTGGTGCTGCTCTCGGAGCACATCCAGATGCTCGTCGGGCTCCCGGGCCTCATCGACTTCCCCGGCGCAAGGCTCGTCGAGGCGCTGCTCGCCAGCATCGTCTTCTTCTACGGCGGCTGGCCGTTCCTCGCCGGCCTCCTTGGCGAGCTGCGGCGCGGCAAGCCCGCCATGATGACGCTGGTCAGCCTCGCCATCGTCTCGGCCTACGTCTACTCGCTCGCGGTGCTGCTCGGCCTCCCGGGCGAGGTGTTCTTCTGGGAGACGGTGACGCTGATCCTGGTCATGCTGCTCGGCCACTGGATCGAGGCGAAATCCGTGCTCGGCGCCTCTGGCGCGCTGCAGGCGCTGGTGCGCCTGATGCCGTCCACGGCGACGCGCCTCGGCCCCGGCGGGGCGACGGAGGAAGTGCCACTGTCGGAGCTCCGGGCCGGGGACGCCGTGCTGGTGCGGCCCGGCGCCAAGGTCCCGGTGGACGGCAGCGTGACGGAGGGCCGCTCCTCCGTGGACGAATCCATGCTGACCGGCGAGTCCAAGCCGGTGGAGAAGTCACCGGGCGCGCGCGTCGTCGGCGGATCGGTGAACGGCGAGGGTGCGCTCACCGTCGCGATCGACCGCACCGGCGGCGAGACCTACCTTTCCCAGGTCATCACGCTGGTCGAGCGTGCCCAGGCCAGCCGCTCGCGCACGCAGGACCTGGCGAACCGGGCCGCCGGCGTCCTCACCTGGGTCGCGATCGTCGTGGGTGGCGGCACCTTCGTCGCGTGGCTCGTGCTCGGCGCCCCGCTCGCCTTCGCGCTGGAGCGGATGGTGACGGTGATGGTCATCTCCTGTCCGCACGCGCTGGGCCTGGCCGTGCCGCTCGTCGTCGCAGTGAGTACGGAGCTTACCGCGCGCAACGGCCTCCTGGTGCGAGACCGCGCGGCGTTCGAGCGCGCGCGGGGTCTGCAGGCCGTGGTCTTCGACAAGACCGGCACGCTGACCGAGGGCGCCTTCTCGGTCGCCGCTGTCGTCCCGCTGGACGCGGGGCTCGGCGAGGCGGAGGTGCTGCGCCTGGCGGCCGGGCTCGAGGCCCAGTCCGAACATCCGATCGCCAAGGGCGTCCTGCGCGGCGCCGCCGAGCGCGGGATCGCGTCGCCGGCGGCAGCGGATTTCCGCAATCTGCCTGGCGAAGGGGCACGGGCAACGGTCGAGGGGCGCGAGGTGGAGGTGGTCAGCCCCGGCACTCTGCGCCGGCGCGGAATCGAGGTGAAGGACCAGCGTGTCGCTGCCGAGCAGGCCGCGGGCCGTACCGTGGTCTTCGTGACGCTGGACGGCACGGTCGCAGGCGCCGTTGCGCTGGCGGACGTCGTCCGCCCGGAAAGCCGGGAGGCGATCCGGCAGCTCCAGGCACTCGATCTGCGGTGCATGATGCTGACCGGCGACGCGCGCCCGGTGGCCGAGCAGGTCGGCCGCGAGCTCGGGCTCGACGAGGTCCGCGCCGAGGTGCTGCCGCACCAGAAGTCCGAGACGGTCCAGGCGATCCAGGCCACCGGCCTGTCGGTCGCGATGGTCGGCGACGGCGTGAACGACGCGCCGGCGCTGGCGCAGTCCGACCTCGGCATCGCGATCGGCGCCGGCACGGATGTCGCGGCCGAAGCAGCCGACATCGTGCTCGTCAGGAACGACCCGCGCGACGTGGTGGCGATCCTCGCGCTCGCGCGCGCCACCTACAATCGCATGGCGCAGAACCTCGCCTGGGCAACGGGCTACAACGTGATCGCCATCCCGCTTGCGGCGGGCGTCGCCATGCCCTGGGGGGTTCTGCTGTCCCCCGCGCTCGGCGCGGCGCTGATGTCGCTCTCGACGGTGGTGGTGGCGGTGAACGCACGCCTGCTCGGCCGGCAGGGCGCCAGGCGGCTCGCGGCGCTGCGTCGCGAGGTTGCCTGGAGCCAGCCGGGATGACGGCGCGAACGCGCCCGGGTCGGGCCGACCTGGCGTGGCTGCGCACGCTGCGGGCGTACCTCGCCGTGCTGGTGGCGCTGATGCTGGCGTGGGAGGTGGCGCAGCTTCCCCTCTACACGCTCTGGCGTGAGCGCACAGCCGGCGAGATCGCCTGGGCGGTGATCCACTGCACCGCCGGCGACGCGATCATCGGCATGAGTTCCCTTGGCGCCGCGCTGCTGCTCGCCGGCGCGCCGGAATGGCCGCGGGCGCGCTTCGGCCCGGTGCTGTTGCTGACTCTTGGGATCGGTCTCGCCGTCACCGTCTACCTCGAATGGCTGAACGTCGAGGTGAAGCGCGCCTGGGCCTATGCGGAGGCAATGCCGCGCCTGCCGCCGTTCGGGACGGGCCTGACGCCTTTCCTGCAATGGGTGTTGCTGCCGCCCGCCGCGCTGCTTGTCGCACGTTGGCGCGGCGGTGGCGCGTGACGGGGGACATCGGATGAGGGCGAAGCAGCAGGGCAGGGCGGTGACGGGTCCCGCCAGCCTCACCTTCCTGGGCGGCGCCGGCACCGTCACGGGGTCGAAGTACCTGGTTGAGCTGCGCGGTTCCAGACTGCTCGTCGATTGCGGCCTGTTCCAGGGCTTCAAGCAGCTCCGCCTGCGCAACTGGGATCCGTTCCCGGTGGAGCCGCGCAGCATCGACGCGGTGGTCCTGACCCATGCGCATCTGGACCATACGGGCTATCTCCCGCTCCTGGTCCGGAACGGCTTCCGCGGGCCGATCTACTGCACGCCGCCCACGCTGGACCTTTCCGCGCTGATCCTCCCGGACAGCGGGCACCTGCAGGAGAAGGACGCCGACTTCGCCAACCGGCACGGCTTCTCGAAGCACAAGCCGGCGCTGCCGCTCTACACGCAGGCGGACGCGGAGCGCTCGCTGCGCCAGTTCCGCACGCTCGACTTCGGGCGCGAGCACGAGATCCTGCCCAGTGTGACGATCCGCTACCGCCTGGCAGGGCACATCCTCGGCGCCGCCAGTGTCGAGTTGGTGCATGACGGGGTCCGCACCGTCTTCTCGGGCGACATCGGCCGTTTCGACAGCCCGACCATGCCGGACCCCGAGACGTTGCCGCTCGCCGACCACCTGCTGGTCGAGTCCACCTACGGCAACCGCCGCCACGATCCGAAATCGCCCGAGGATGCGCTGGCCGAGGTCATCACCCGCACCTCGGCCCGCGGCGGCACGGTGCTGATCCCCTCCTTCGCAGTCGGGCGGGCCCAGGCGCTGCTGTTCCACCTGCAGCGTCTGAAGGCGGCGCGCCGCATCCCGGACCTGCCGGTCTTCCTCGACAGCCCGATGGCCCAGGATGCGAGCGATATCCTCTGCCGCTACCCCGGGCTGACGCGGCTGAGCGAGGGCGAGTGCCGCGCCGCCTGCGGCGTCGCCCGCTACGTGCGCGACGTCGAGGAGTCGAAGTCGCTCGACGTCACCCCCATGCCCAAGGTCATCATCTCCGCGAGCGGTATGGCCACCGGCGGCCGCGTGCTGCACCACCTGAAGGTCTTCGCGCCCGACCGCCGCAACACGATCCTCTTCAGCGGCTTCCAGGCCGGCGGCACCCGCGGCGCCGCGATGGTGGCCGGCGCCGAAGCCGTGAAGATCCACGGAAGCTACATCCCCGTCCGGGCCGAGATCGCCAACCTGCCGATGCTCTCGGCGCATGCCGATGCGGACGAACTGCTCCGCTGGCTCAAGGGCTTCGAGCGCCCGCCGAAGGCGACCTGGGTCGTGCACGGCGAGCCCGAGGCGTCCGACACGCTTCGGCATCGCATCGAGGAGGAGTTGGGCTGGCCCTGCCGGGTCGCGGAGCACGGCGGCCGCGCGGTGCTGTCGTGAGCGGCGCCGCCGACGGCAGGCTGGCCGCGAAGCGGACAGGCATCGACACGCAGCACGAGACGGTCGCCTACATGAGCACCGACTGCCCGCTCTGCCGTTCCGAGGGCTTCGCCGCCCACGCCCGCGTCAAGCTGACCACCGCGGCCGGTCGGACGATCCTCGCCACGTTGCACCATGTCGCGGACGGGCTGGTGTCCCTCCATGAGGTCGGTCTGTCGGAATCGGCCTGGCGGCGCCTCGGCGTGATCCCCGGCGAGCCGGTGGCCGTGAGCCATCCGCCTCCGCTCCGGTCGCTCGGCCATGTCCGCGGCAAGATGTACGGCCGGCGGCTGGGCGAGGAGGCCCTGACGGACATCATCGCCGACATCGTCGCCGGGCACTACGATGACATCGCGCTCTCGGCCTTCCTGACGGCCTGCACGGCGCGGCCGCTCGACGACCACGAGACCGTCGGCCTGACGCGGGCCATGGTCGAGGCCGGCGATCGCCTGGGCTGGCAAGGAGCTCCCATAGCCGACAAGCACAGTGTCGGCGGGCTGCCGGGCAACCGCACCACGCCGGTGGTGGTCGCCATCGCCGCCGCCTGCGGGCTGACCATGCCGAAGACCTCCTCGCGTGCCATTACCTCCCCGGCCGGCACGGCAGACACCATGGAGACGCTGGC
The DNA here is from genome assembly GCF_003173615.1 of Falsiroseomonas bella. Classification (GTDB taxonomy): domain Bacteria; phylum Pseudomonadota; class Alphaproteobacteria; order Acetobacterales; family Acetobacteraceae; genus Falsiroseomonas; species Falsiroseomonas bella. The sequence goes on from NZ_QGNA01000007.1 coordinate 119,023, forward strand.
GCCTGTGGATCTCGACCTGCCGGCGATGCGGCGCGTGGTCGAGAGTGAAGGCGGATGCATCGTCTGGGGCGGTGCCGTGCGGCTCAGCCCCGCGGACGACACGCTGATCCGGGTCGAGCGCGCGCTGGACCTCGACAGCGAGGGGCAGCTCGTCGCCTCGGTGCTGTCGAAGAAGATCGCCGCAGGCTCGACGCATGTCGTGCTGGACGTCCCGGTCGGCCCCACCGCCAAGGTGCGCAGCGCCGCGGCCGCCGAGGCGCTCGGCGCGAGCCTGGAGCGCGTCGCGGCGGCGTTCGGGCTGGCGACCCGGATCGTCACCAGCGACGGCACGCAGCCGGTCGGAAGGGGAATAGGACCGGCACTCGAGGCGCACGACGTGCTGGCGGTATTGCAGGGGACCGCTGACGCGCCCGCCGACCTGCGGGCGCGCGCGCTGGCGCTGGCCGGGGCCCTGCTCGAGCTGACGGGGGCCGCCGCGCGCGGCAGGGGCCAGGAGGTGGCGGGCGCCGCCCTGGCCGATGGCAGGGCCTGGGCAAAGTTCCAGCGCATCTGCGAGGCGCAGGGCGGCATGCGGCGGCCGCCCAGGGCGGCCTTCCGAAGGCCCGTCCTGGCGTGCCAGGGCGGGCGTGTTGCGAGCATCGACAACCGCCGCCTCGCCCGCGTCGCCAAGCTCGCCGGCGCGCCGGCCGACAAGGCGGCGGGGCTGGAGTTGCATGCGGCCGTCGGCCAGCGCGTCGCCGTCGGCGAGCCGCTGTTCACGGTGCACGCCGAGAACGCCGGCGAGCTGGATTACGCGCTCGCCTACGTGGCGGCGAACCCCGACATCCTGGCGCTGGGGGATCCGTCGTGACCCGGCCGCTGGTGGTTCCCCTCGATGTTGACGATCCCCTGGCCCCCGGGCTCGCCATGGCGCTCAGCGGCGAACTGGCCTCGGCCGAGATCCGGCGCTTCCCGGACCGCGAGACCTACCTGCGCTACGGCTCGTCGCCGCAAGGCCGGGAGGTCGTCCTGCTCTGCACCCTCGACCGGCCGGACCCGAAGGCGCTGCCCCTCATGTTCGCGGCGGAAACCGCGCGTGAGCTCGGCGCCGCCGGCGTCGGACTGGTCGCACCCTATCTCGCCTACATGCGCCAGGACCGGCGATTCCGGGAGGGTGAGGCCGTGACCTCGCTGCTCTTCGCCGGCTTCGTCTCGCGCTGCGTGGACTGGCTGGTGACGGTGGATCCCCATCTGCACCGGCACGCCTCCCTCGCGGCGCTGTACGGCATCCCGGCGGTAGCTGCGCACGCGGCCCCTCTGCTCTCGGCGTGGATCGCGCGGGAGGTGCCGAGCCCTCTGGTCGTCGGTCCCGACGAGGAGAGCGAGCAATGGGCCGCCGAAGTCGCACGGGCGGCCGGGGCGCCCCACACCGTGCTGCGCAAGGTGCGGCGCGGCGACCGGGACGTCGAGGTGACCCCCCCCGATCCGGCGCTCCTGGAGGGGAGGACGCCAGTCCTCGTCGATGACATCGTCTCCACGGCGCGGACCATGATCGAGACCGTCGGGCATCTGCGGGCGGCGGGGGCCGCCGCCCCAGTCTGCATGGCCGTCCACGGCGTCTTCGCGGAGGGCGCCCACGATGCACTGCTGGGCGCCGGCGCGGCCCGCGTGCTGACGACGAACACGATTCCCCACGCGAGCAATGCGATCGACGTGACGGCGCTGCTCGGCGCGGCCGTGGTCGACCTGCTGCTACAGCGCGGGCGGCAGCATTGATTCGTCATAATCGAGCAACGCTGACGACGTGATGCGGACCGAGAATGATCGCAGCAGTCGAAGGGCTTCAAAATGATATCGCTGTCTCGTCGGTCCGTCCTGGCGCTGGGTGGCGCGATGCTCGGCGGGATCGGAGCCGGCGGCCGGTCGGCGGTGGCGGGCACCGACGCGCCGGTCATCCGGGCCACGACGCGGATACTGGAGATCGGCGGCCGTCCGGCCCGGGTGCTCGGTCTGCTGCAGCCCGACGGCACGGCCGGCATGACCCTCGAGCCCGGCATGCGCTTCCGTGCAGCGCTGACGAACGGCCTCGACGAGCCGACCATCATCCACTGGCACGGGCAAATCCCGCCTGTGGAGCAGGACGGGGTGGGCGACATGCCGGCGCCGATGCTGCGGCCCGGCGAGACGCGCCGCTACGACTTCGCCGCCGATCCGGGCACGCACTGGATGCACGCCCACGTCCCCGACCAGGAGATGCGGCTACTCGCTGCGCCGCTGATCGTGCGCAGCGCGGAGGACCTGCGGGCCGACCGGCAGGAGGTCACCCTGCTCCTGCACGACTTTTCCTTCACCCCGCTCGCCGAGCACCTGGCCCGGCTGAACGCCGCACCCGCCGACCCCCATGCCGGGCACGCGGGTCACGGCGCACCCGCCGGCGGCGCGACGGCGGCGGCGGCGATGGACCTGAACGACATCGACTTCGACGCCTACCTCGCGAACGACCGCACCCTCAGTGACCCGCAGGTGGTCCGCGTCGAGCGGGGCGGCCGCGTCCTGCTGCGGATCATCAATGGGGCCTCCGCGACGGTCTTCCGCATCGACACGGGCGGCCTTTCCGCACGCATCCTCGCGGTGGACGGCCAGCCCGTGCTCCCCATCGCGGCGCAGCGGTTCGCGCTGGCGATGGGGCAGCGGGCCGACCTGCTGGTCGAGATCCCCGCCGGCGGCGGGGCCTTCCCGATGCTCGCCCTGCGCGAGGGCGCGACGGAGCGGACCGGAATCGTGCTCGCCACTGCAGGCGCCGAGATCCGCCGGATCGCGCCCCTCGGCGAGGCGAACGCGGCGCCCTATGCGAGTGCCCAGGAGGCGGCTCTCCGCGCGGCCCTGCCGCTCGCGAGTCGGCCACCCCAGCGCCGCTTCGACGTGGCCCTGACCGGAACCATGGCGCCGTACGCCTGGACGATCGACGGCCGCGCCTGGGGGCGGCACCGGCCGCTGCAGGCGCGCTCCGGGGAGCGGATCGAGATCGCGCTCACGAACCGCAGCGGCATGGCGCACCCGATGCACCTGCACGGCCACCGCTTCCAGGTCGTGGAGGCGGGCGGGCGTCGGATCGCGGGTGCGGTGCGCGACACGGTGCAGGTTCCCGCTAACGAGCGCCTGGTCCTGGCGCTGGATGCCGGCCAGCCGGGGCGGTGGATGTTCCACTGCCACCACATGCCCCACCTCGCGACCGGCATGATGACCGAGTTCGTGGTGGAGGGGTGATGTCCCGCCAAAGGGCAGCCCCTGCTCGGCGCGCGTCTTGGATGGATCCTCGCGCGTTACGGCGTTTGCGCTGACCCGCCGAACAGGGCCTCGGTTGCTGGCGGTGAGAAGAACGGAGGAAGGCAAGATGGTTGCACGTATCGGCTCGGTCCTCGCGACAGCTGCACTCGGGATGACGCTCGCGCTCGGCAATGCGCACGCCCAGGCGCCCGCGCAGGACGACCAGGACCACTCCGCCCACCACCCGCCCGGAAGCGAAGCTCAGGCACAGGCGACGCCGCCCGCCCCGCCGACCATTGTGCCTCCACAGCCAGGCCGGCCGGCGACCTCCGGCATGGGCATGATGCCCGGCCCCGATGGGCAGCCCGGCATGATGGGCGGCGACATGGGCCAGATGATGCAGATGATGCAGCGCATGATGTCGATGCGTCAGGGCGGCATGTCCCCGGGCACGCTGAGGGCCTTCGAACGCATCGAGGGACAGCTGGCCTACTTCCGCACCGAGCTGCGCGTGACCGACGCCCAGATGCCGCAATGGAACGCCTTCGCCGATGCGGTGCGCGCCCAGTCGGGTCGGCTCCGTCAGGCGTACACGCAGGCGATGCAGTCGGCCAGTCAGCTGGCCTCCGCCCCGGCCCAGCTCGAGCGCCGCGCCGCGCTGCTGCGGGCGCAGCTGGACACAACCCAGGCGATGGCCGCCGCCACCTCGGCGCTCTACGCCGTGCTAAGCGACGAGCAGAAGCGCCTCGCCGACGAGCTGATGGCGGAGCACCTCCGTGACATGCGGATGCGAGGGTTGTGACATGGCCGGTGGTGATGCGGTGCCGCCGGCACGGCCGGCTTGGTGGCGGACCTCGACCGGAATCACGGTGCTGGGTTTCGCGCTGGTGGCGGCCTTCTACGTCCTGCGGGAGCACTACGCGCACGCGCTTGGCCTGCTGCCCTACCTGATCATCCTCGCGTGCCCGCTGCTGCACCTGTTCGGCCACGGCCGCCACGGCCGCAACGGCAACCATCGTCAGAGCGCTGGCGCGGAAGGCGACGTTGCGCGGAGCGACAAGGCGGGGCTCGGCTGACGGCCTGAGGTCATCGCGGAAGGGAGATTTGCGGCTCGCGGCGCAGCGTGCCCCGCTTGTCGAGGGATGTCCGATAGGACGCCCGCCACACTGACGGGAGGAAGGAGAAGCCAGATGCGCAAGACGATCCTGACCGGGGCGGTAGCCCTGCTTCTGACCTGGCCGGCGGTGGCACAGCAGACATCTCCGCAGCCGCCGGCCGCTTCCTCGCCCACGGCGCCGCGCGGCCCGACGGGTGGGCAGGGGCCCGGCAGCGGGATGGGCATGATGGGCGGCCAGGGACCGGGCATGGGCATGATGGGTGGCCAGGCGCCCGGCGCAGGCATGGGGATGATGGGCGGCCGCCCCGGCACGCGGTATGTCGATGACGACGACGACGGCTGGCCGATGCGGGGTGGGCGGGGCGGCATGCGGGACGCGCCGATGCAGATCATCATCAACATCGGACCGAACAACCGGGTCGAGGTCGAGGACGCTGAGGAGCGCGGCTACCGCCGCGGCGCGCGCGGCATGGGCGGCCGCATGGGCCCTCGTGACGAGGCCGGCCCGGCGCGCTTCATGGACGCCCATCTCGGCGCGCTGCGCGGTGCCCTGCAGCTGCGGCCGGACCAGCTTACCGCCTGGGACCGCTTCGCCGCCGCAGCGCGCGACGCGGCAGGCAACATGATGCGCGCCCATCGCCAAGCAATGTCGCAGCCGCGCAGCCTCGACGAGCGCGTCGCGATCTACGAGTCCGCCCTGTCGGCACGACTGGACGCGATGCGCGCGCTGCGCTCCGCGCTCGGCGCGCTCACCGCCGTGCTGGACGAGGGACAGCGGCGCACGCTGGACGACGCCGCCGACGGCTTCGGGCCGGGCATGCGCTCCGGCATGCGCTGAACGGGCCGCGGCGACGGCTGCCTACACCCCGATGCGCGCGTAGGTGGCCGAGGCCGCGCTCGCCGGGCGCCGCGCGGACCGGCTGGTCGGGGCAGGCTGCGCGCTGCCCGCCAGCCCGTCGATGATGGGGCAGTCCGGCCTGTCGTCGCCGTGGCAATGCGCGGCGAGGTGCCGCAGCGCGTCGCGCATCTGCTGGAGCACCGCGATCTTCTCGTCGAGATCGGCGACGTGCGCCTCGGCATGGAGCTTTACCTCGGCACTCGCGCGCGTGCGGTCGCGCCAGAGCCCGAGCAGCGCCTCGATCCTGTCGAGCGGGAAGCCGAGGTCGCGCGCGTTGCGGATGAACCGCAGCGCGGTCACATCCTCGGCACGGTACACCCGGTAGCCGCTCTCGGTGCGCTGCGCGCGCGGCAACAGGCCGATGCTCTCGTAATAGCGCAGCATCTTCACCGAAACGCCCGAGGCCTTGGAGGCTTCGCCGATGTTCATAGCCGGTCTCCCGTCTTCAGCGGCATGGATGCTCCCTCCCAAGGTGGGAGGGTCAAGCGTACAGATGCGGAGTCACGATCTTGTGTGCAGCGCCCCGACGCTGAGGGAGACCGGCGCCTTAATCCGGGCCGGGCGGCAGCGCCGCGATCCCAGCGCGCAAGGCCGCGACGAACTCATCCACAAGCACCGAGCGCGCCGGCCGCGGCGGCAGCAGCAGGAGCGCCCGGAACTCGATGGCCGGGCGGAAGGGGCGCGCCACCAAGCCACGCTCGGCGAAGCCCCCCGCCGCATAGGCCACCCAGTTCGCAAGCCCGACGCCGAGCCCCTGCATGGCCAGCTCGCAGACCGTCGCCGAGAAGGGCGTCTCCGCCACCATGACCGGCTTCGCCCCTGCGCGCGCCAGCAACGCGGCAAGCCGCTGCCGCGCGCGGTCCTCGGGCGCGAGGGCGACCATCGCCACGCCGTCGAGGTCGCCCGGTCCCACCGTTCCTGCGCTGGCCATCCTGTGCCCGGGCGGCACCACCAGCACGCCCGGGGAGCGGAGAAGGAACTGCGCGGTCACGTTCGACCGGTCCACCTCGTCGGCCGAGACGCCGAGATCGAAGGTGCCGCCCGCGACGCCGTCCCGCACCGCGGCGGAACTCGTGACCTCGAGGCTGACGGACACGCCGGGCCGGCTGTCGAGGAAGCGCCGCATCGCCTGCGGGATCAGGTGCAGGCCGAGCGCGGCGGAGCTGCCCACGCGGATCAGGCCCGTCCCCACCTCCCGCAGCCGCGCCGCCGCCTGGCGCACGCGGTCCAGCCCGGCCTTCGCGGCCAGCACCTCCCGGTAGAGCGCCTCCGCCTCCGGCGTCGGGGCGATGCGCTTCCCGGTCCGCTCGAACAGCCGGAGCCGCGTCGTGTCCTCGAGCCGCAGGAGCGCGCGGCTGACGGCGGGCTGCGACACGCCGAGCAGCGCCGCGGCGCGCGTCGCCGAGCCGGTCTTCATCACCGCCGCGAAGGTGTCGAGCAGGGCGAGGTTCACGCGCCTTTATAACCAAAGCGCATGATCACTGCATCATTGCGCAGGTGCTGGCATATGCCTGCCCGCCCCTAAGCTGCCGGGCATGGACGAGCTTCCGCTTCCCGCATCGGCGCATCCGCAGGCGTTCCGCAGCCTCGCACCTGCCGTCCACCGCGGCTCGACCGTGGTCTTCGGCAGCATGGCCGAATACGGCAGCCGCCGGGAGCGCTTCTACGACGGCTATTCCTACGGCCTCTACGGCACGCCGACGTCGCGCGAGCTGGAGCGTCGTATCGCCGCGCTGGAAGGCGCCACGCGGAGCTTCGTCGTCCCGTCCGGCATGGCGGCGATCACCCTCGTCACCCTGGCCTGCGCCGGCGCGGGCGGGCGCGTGCTGTTTCCCGACAGCGCCTATGATCCCGTCCGCACCCTGGCGACGACGCTCCTCGCCCCCTGCGGCGTGGAGGTCGCCTTCTATGATCCGCTGATCGGGCGCGACATCGCCTGCCTGCTCACGCCCGCCACGCGCCTGGTCTGGGTGGAGTCGCCCGGCTCCGTCACGATGGAGGTGCAGGACGTGCCGGCGATCGCCGAGGCCGCGCGCCTCCGCGGCGTGCGGGTCGCGGCCGATGCCACCTGGGCGACGCCGCTGCGCTTCCGTGCCCTCGCGCATGGCGCGGATTTCGCCGTCAACGCCGTCTCGAAATACCTCAACGGCCATTCCGACGTGCTGATGGGCGCGGTGTCGGTGCGCGAGGAGGCGCTCTACCGGCGGCTGCGCGACATGGCGCGCGCGCTCGGCCACGGCGTCTCGCCCGAGGACTGCGCCCTGGTGATGCGTGGGCTCGAAACGCTCGGGCTTCGCCTGGACCGGTCCGAGGCGACCGGGCTTCGCCTCGCGCGCTGGCTCGCCGCCCGGCCCGAGGTGGATGCGGTGCTCCACCCCGCGCTGCCGTCCTGCCCGGGGCACGCGATCTGGCGGCGCGACTTCACCGGCGCCTCCGGCGTCTTCTCCGTCGTGCTCGCGGCCTGGACGCGGCCGCGCCTGCCCGCCGTCGTCGAGGCGCTGCGCCACTTCGCCATCGGCGCCTCCTGGGGCGCGACGCGCAGCCTGGTCGCGCCGATCGACCCCGCCCCCGCCCGCACGGCGGTGCCCTGGACCGCAGGCGGGCCGATCCTGCGCTTCAGCGCCGGCGTGGAGGACGCCGCGGCGCTGGAGGCCGACCTCGCGCAGGCCTTCGCCCTGTTCGGCCCGCCGCCCCGAGACCCCATCAACGTCGTTCGAGTGGAGAGCACGAGATGACCACCCGCCTGCCGCGCCGCCACCTGCTGCTCGGCGCCGCCACCCTACCCTTCGTGACCCGCGCCGCCTCGGCACAGGCGGCGTGGGCGCCCGCGCGGCCGCTGCGCCTTATCGTCCCCTTCGCGCCGGGCGGCTCCACCGACGTCGCGGCGCGCATCCTCGGCGAGCGGATGGGCGAGACGCTCGGCCACCCTGTCGTGGTCGAGAACCGCGCCGGCGCGGGCGGTGCGATCGGCACCGAGGCCGCGGCGCGCTCCGCGCCCGACGGGCACACGCTGCTGCTCGGCACCAACGGCGTGATGACCATCGCGCCCAATCTCGGCCTCATGCGGAGCGTGGACATCCGCCGCGACCTCGCGCCGGTCTCGATGGCGTTCAAGACGGACATCCTCGTGGTCGTGCCGGCCACGTCGCCCGCGCGCACGCTCGCCGACTTCATCGCCATGGCGCGGGCGCGGCCGGGGCAGGTCGCCTTCGGCTCCTCCGGCGTCGGGACCGCGACGCACATCTTCACCGAGGTGCTGGCCGCCGCCGCCGGGATCGAGCTGTCCCACGTCCCCTATCGCGGCAGCGGGCAGGCGATGAACGACCTGATGGCCGGCACCATCCAGCTCATGCTCGACCAGCCAGCCTCCTCGATCGGCGGCATCCGCGACGGACGGCTGCGGGCGCTCGCCACCACCAGCGCCACGCGCAACCCGCTGCTGCCGGATGTGCCGACCGTCGCGGAGGCAGGGCTGCGCGGCGCCGAGAGCTCGTCCTGGGGCGCTATCATGCTGCCGGCCGGCACGCCGGAGCCGGCGGTGGCGCGGCTGAACGCCGCGGTCCGCGATGCCGTGGCCCAGCCCTCCGTGCTGCAGCGCCTCGCGGCCGCCGGCCTGGACGGCACGGCGTCGAGCCCGGCGGAGCTCGCCGAGTTCATCCGCGCCGAAACCGACCGGTGGGGCCGCGTGGTGCGCGAGCGGAACATCCGCGTCGAGGGCTGAGCAACCCGCGCGGCGGGCGCGGGGCGGCTTGGCCGAGCCGGGGGTGGCCTCCTATCGTTCGGCCACCATGCCGGTCGCTCCAAGCCTTTCTCCGCCCGCCGCAACAGGCCCGCGCCGCCGTGCCGTGCTGCGGTCGGGCCTGGCGCTCGGCCTCGCGGCCGGGGCGCCCCTCCATGCACGCGCGGCGCAGCCCGCCTTGCGCGTGCTGCGCGCCGTCCCGGCGCAGGTGCCGCTGCTCGGCGGCGCCTATCCCGAGACCGCCGTCTGGGGCTTCGACGGCCAGGTGCCGGGGCCGGAGCTGCGCGTGCGGCAGGGCGACATGCTGCGCGTCGAGCTGCGCAACGGGCTGCCCGAGCCGACCACGATCCACTGGCACGGGCTGCGCGTGCCGCACGCGATGGACGGCGTGCCGCACCTCACCCAGCCACCCATCGCCCCGGGCGCGTCCTTCACCTACGCATTCCGCTGCGAGGATGCCGGGACCTTCTGGTATCACCCGCACGCCAACAGCCCAGAGCAGCTCGGCCGCGGCCTGTCTGGCGCGCTGATCGTCGAGGAGGCGGAGGACGCCGCACCGCCGGTGGACCGCGACGTGACCTGGCTGCTCTCCGACTTCCGCGTCGGGCCGGATGCGGCGATCCGCGCGGATTTCGGCGAGGTCCGCGACATCGCCCATGCCGGGCGGCTCGGCAACGCGGTGACGATCAACGGGCGCGTGCCGCAGGGCGGCTTCGCGGTGTGGGCGGGCGAGCGCATCCGGCTGCGGCTGATCAACGCCGCCAATGCGCGGATCTTCGCCCTTGCCTTCGAGGACCATGCGCCGCTGGTCATCGCGCTGGATGGCCACCCCGTCGCGCCGCATGCGCCGGAGGGCGGGCGCGTCCTGCTCGGGCCAGGGATGCGCGCGGACCTGATCCTCGACATGACCGGCGCGCCCGGCGAGCGTTTCGCGATCAACGACAGCTTCTTCCCGCGCGGCGGCTACCGGCTGACCGAGCTGGCCTATGCCGAGGCCCCGCCGCTGCGCGCCACGCCGCAGCCGGCGCCTGCGATGCTGCCGCCGAACCCGCTGGCCGAGCCGGTTCTCGACGCGCAGGCGCTGCGCGTCGAGATCGCTTTCGGCGGCGGGATGATGGGCGGTCTGGCGGAGGCGACGCTCGACGGCGAGCGGCTGGGCATGAGGGAGCTGCTGCGCCGCGGGATGGCCTGGGCGGTGAACGGCGTGGTGATGGCGGGCCACGCCCATAAGCCGCTCTTCACCCTCGCGCGAGGGCAGAGCTGCATCGTGACGCTGCGCAACGCCACCGCGTGGTGGCACCCGATCCACCTGCACGGCCACGCCTTCCGCGTGCTGGCGCGGAACGGCGCGCCCACGGCGCACCGCGAATGGCGGGACACCCTCCTGATGGCGCCGCGCGAGGAGGTCCGGATCGCCTTCGTCGGCGACAACCCCGGCGACTGGATGCTGCACTGCCACGTGCTGGAGCATCACGTCGGCGGAATGGGTGGAGTGTTCCGGGTGGCATAGCGGCAGGCGTCAGTAGGGGGGCGCTCGCGTCGGCTTGCTCCCCAGCGCCTCGTGCGTCCGGCCTGCGATTTGGTCGAGCGTGGCGTTGCCGTCGGCGAAGCCGAGTAGGCGGCGCTTGTTGTCGTCGGGTGCGAGCCGCTGCGTGCGCCCCGCTGCCTCCCCCCGCTGCTTTCGACCAGCGGCGAGCAGGCGGGTCCGCCGTCTCCACTGAGCGGCGGGGGTCTTGTCGATGTGGGGGCGGCTCGGGCCTACCGCTGTCTCATGCTGCCATCGCGGAGCCGCGACGGGGATCCGCATGCCGCCGCTCACGATGGCCTTCACGAGCAAGGGCCCGCCACCCTTCGGCGGCGGGCCTTCGACGCGTCCGGCGCGGCTGTCAGGCCGGCAGGTGGTAGACCGTGTAGGATCCGCGGGCGCCCTCCTTGTTGGGGCCGACCTGGCGGACCCGCTCCAGCACCTGCACCTCGATCCCCTGGCGCTTCTTCAGCCCGGCGAAAAACCCGCGGACCGTGTGGTGCTGCCAGCCGGTCGCATCGCAGATCTGCACAATGGTGGCGCCCTCCTCGCGGCGCAGCATCGACAGCACTGTCTCCTGCTTCGTTCCCTCGCGCGGCTTGCGCGGGGCGCCGGGGTCGCGCGCGCCGCGGGGCGGCTTGCCGGCGAGGGCGGTCCGGAGAGCCGCCATCGGCCCGTCGAGGGCGGTGACGATGTCGGTCTCGCGGTTGGCCTCGTCGTCCCAGGCGGCCAGCACCGCCGTGGCGGCGTCGCGCAGGTTGGCGCGCGGGGCGGGCGTGGGCGCGCCCTGGGCGGGTTCGGCGTCTTCCGCGGGGGCATCCCCCTCCGTCGCGTCCTCCCCGCCCGTCGGCGCCGTGTCGGCCACCGGCGCGACGGCCTCCGCGGCAGCGCGGCGCTCGGCGTTGCGGCGGGCGATGGCCTCGGCGCTCTGCTCGTCCTCCTGGCGCGCGTCGCCCGCGTTCGGGTCGATGCCGATGGCGCGCAGACCGTCGTCGGTGATCTTGAGCAGCATCTCGTCGCCGTCCACCGTCCACTTCGCGATGGCGTCGTAGGCGGGGCGGTGCACGCCGATCACCAGGTCGTTCTTGAGCAGGGCCTGCGCCACCTTCTGGCGCGCGCCGGCAGGCAGGCGCTCCGGCGGGTAGGCGAGGTGCTCGGGGTGCTCGGCGGCGGCGGTGAGGATGGCGCGCTGCGTGTCCGAAAGCTTCATCGTCGGGGTCTCCGGTTCCGGGAGCCGACCCTCGGCCCCCTACTGCCGGGAGCCCCGCCGGGCGGAACCCGGTCGGGGCGGTGCGGGAGCGACCCGCGTCAGGGGGCGTATTCGCCGCGTCGGAAGTGCTGGTCCGCGATCTCCTTCAGCTTCGCGGTGGCGTCCGCGAGCCAGGCCGTCTCGCCCCAGAGCACCGCCTCCGGGTCCGCCCCGAAGTGGTCGTCGCTGGCCTGCTGCAACTCCGCCAGCAGGGCGTCGAACTCCGCCTTCTTCGCGAGGAAGGCGTCGAGGCTCCGCTGCTGGTTGGCTTCGCGCTTCGTCATCGTTGTCTCCGTCATCCGCATCGCGTGACGGACCATTCGCGCTGTGCCGCGCCCGAGCCAAGCGGGATCGTCACAACGCGGATTGCGTTCTTCGATATAGCCCAATCACATCATGATCTCTGCCGGGCAGGGACTTCCCGCCGATCGGCAAACGAAAGTTGCTGGCGATATTCCCAGTGGTGGGAAGTTCGCTGCCATCAGCACAGCATGCCGACAGGCAGGTGACGGCGATGCGGCCGCCGCGCCAGGCTTCCGCCCCGCGCGGAATTCGTCTCCGCGGCGTCAGCATTGGGATGCTCGGCGATGACGGGGCAGGTCGCCGACGGCGTGATGCGCCCGGAGCCGACGACTGGCTCGCCATCTTCAGAGAGCCACCGCCTGCCCCTCGAAGCGGTCGGCCATGTCGGTCAAGAGCACCGCGACATGCTCCTGCAGCAGCGTCTGCACGAGGTGCGGCTCGGCGCCGATCTGGGCGGCGATCTGGCCGGACACCCGCGCCGGCCAGTTCAGCACCGCATCGCGCATGGCGCCCGCGATCTCGTCGATGCGGGCGTCCGCGGCCGCGATGTCCATCAGCCGCCCCTTGTTCCGATCGAGCGCGAGGCGCTGCGCTTCGACCCGTAGCGCCAACCGCGCGATGGTCAGCCGCCCGAGCGCGGTCGCCTCCATCGGGGGCGCCAGCGGCGAGCGACCCGGCCGTGCCGTCTCGGCCATGTCGTGGCGCACCCGGTCGATGTCCCAGTTGCCGTCCGGCTCGCGACTGATGCGCCCGACCCGCTCGGCCTTTTGGATGGCGGTGTGCGAGACGCCGAGGCGGCGTGCGACCTCGCGGGCGGAGGTGGTGCGCTCCGGCATGATCCTCTCCATCGCGGCAGGGGCGCTGGCAATCGGGGCGGGCGCGATGCCAGCCCGGGGCGGCAACTGGCCGGGGCTGGCAACGACACGCTCAGAACGAGAATGCAATGTATGCAATCGGTTGCGAGTCGTTCTTAACAAACTGGCATCCGCCTGGAACCCTGAAAAACTCTCCTGGCGCTAGCGAGGTCGCGCGCTTCCGCCCCCCGCATACAGCGGTGCCAGGAAGGACCCTGCGGCTGGCGAGCCACGATCTCGATCGGGCGACGCTGTGGCTCATTCGCCACCGCCACGTCGAGCTCCATCAGCGCGGCGCAGCTTCTCGATAGACTGGGTGCTTCGCGCGCCGCTACGGGGGCAATTGTAACCTCGCCATGGTGCGTGCACGTGGGCGCCGACCAGAAGGTAAGCCCAGAACGGGAGGAGTGTGAGGATCTGCTATTAGAAGGAGATTCATAATAGCAAAACCTCACACTCCTCCGCGTCTAGCGGCCGGGCGGGTCAGGCGTGTGCGGCGCGGCCGGCCGCCACCTCGGCCGACGACGGCGGCGGCATGACCACTGCGGCGGTACGGCGAGACCGGGGCGCCAGGCCATAGTGCTCGACGAGCGTCCCGAGCGCGCAGACCAGGATGCCCTGGCCATGCGCCGGGACGAGCGCCTTGCCATTCCATCCCTGCTGCATGGCCCACTCGCGGATCGAGCACTCGAGCCCGACCACGTGCCAGAGGCTGCTGCCGGCGGGGCTGTCCATCCCACCCACGTGCTTGATCGCCGCCGAGACCTTCTGGCGGGCGCTGACGTGGCGTTCGGTCAGCGTGTCGCCGGTGCCGCGTGCCACCCGGATCAGCGGCATGGTGCGCATGCCGTCGAGGGCTGCGGCGCGGAACTGCGTCCGGAAGATCTCCGCGGCCTCGTGCATCTGCGGGGTGATGGAGCCGTTCTCCAGGAGCATGCCGAGGGTGTCGACGGCGCGGCGCCGCTGCACGGGCACGCCCGTCTCGGGGTCGGTGGCGCGCTCCGGTGCGGTGATGGGGCCGTGCTGCAGCCGCCACTTGGAGGGCTTGGACAGGTCCTCGCGCGGGGTGGTCGCGCGCTTGCGCTTGCTGGCCATAGTGGCGTCTCCCGTCAGTTACTGGTGGTGCGGCTGCGCGCGGCAGCGCTGCGCTTGCGTCGCTCCTCGTCCTCGCGCTCGTCGATGCGGGACTCACCGGTCAAACGATCGATGTGCCTGCCCTCGCCATGCCGCGCGAAGGCGATGAGCGCGTTGGTGAGGCGGTCGAGGCAGTCGTTGCGACGGATCGTGGCATGCGTCATAAGGAACGGCTCGACGTAGCCGACGTGGAACGGCAGCCAATCCGCTGGGTCAGGGATCCAAACTTCGGCGTGGCTGTACTCCTCCGCCATCATATCGACGAAGTAGCCGCCATCCGGCGTGCGACGCGTGATGACCTCCGCCGCGGGCCAAGCAACGCCATTCACCGCAGTGTGCGAGGTGCGCTGACCGAGCACGAGGTCGAGGGCTGCGTCGTAGTCTTCCCGCTCGACCTCTGCGGCATGCACTGCCTCCATCCAAGGTGGGTGGGGCTCGGTGCTGAAGACACCAGCACGGAACACGGTGATGCGCTTGGTGGTCATGCTGGCCTCCCGCGTCCGGTAGTCTGGTGCTGATCGCGCAGGGCGGGGTTCCAGCGCGGGTGCGTGTCGAACTCCGATGTGCCGGTGGTGGGGTCGACGTGGTCACCCTCGCCGTGGCGCGCCCGCGCGATGAGCACGTCACCTACGCGCTGCTGCCGGTGGGCGAGTGCGACCGCCGCATGGCCCTGGAGAAAGGGCAGCACGAACGCGATGTAGAAGCTGAGCCAGTCGCGCTGGTCCGGGACCAGGACGGCCGCCACAGGCTGATAGAGGCACTCGAACTCGGCGTAGTGCCCGCCGTCGGGCAGGGTCCACCAGAGGACCGATGCCTCGCGGATGCTGCCGGCGTGGAGCGCGATGCGGTTGCCCTCGCAGTCGAGTTCCGCGGAGATTGCTTCCGCCCAGTTGAGATCGGATGGCTGCGCGTAGTCGCGCGCAGCAATGCGCCAGGGCGGATCGGGCTCCTCGGCGAAGGAGCCGGCGCGATAGACGGTGATCATGGTCTCTCCCTATGGATGGTCGGTGCGCCGCCGCGGGCAGCGCGGGTCAGGCCGCGGCCGGGTGTGGCTTGGCGGCGTCGAGACGGGCCGACAGCGCCGCGAGGCGTGCGCGGTCGGTGGCAAGGCGCTGGTGGATGGCGGCGTCGAGCCGCGCGCTGAGTGCGGTTAGGCGGGCACGCGCGTCGGCGACGGGATCAGCCGCCGCAGGCGGCGAAGGCTCGCTGCCGAGCATCTCGAAATGCGCCAGCGCCCCCAGCCGTGCTTCGAGCCAGACGCGAGGATCTGGAATCAGCGCGAGGTCGAACCGCGCCTGCCGGTCCTTCTGGCCGGGCCCGGCGGGCCGGTAGCTCACAATCGAGGAGGAGTGTGAGGATCTGCTATTATGGAGATCCCTATAATAGCAGTTTCTCACACTCCTCCCGTCCTGGCGGGCCGCGTCATGGCTGGGCCAGAGCTCCGGGAAGCAGCGCGCCATGTCGGCTGCGTTCTCGAGCTCCACGCCGGCGGCGGCCATGATGTCGTGCCGGCTCGGCTGGACCTCCTCCCAGGCCAGCACCTCATGCACGGCGACGGGCAGGACGACATCGGTCAGCAGGTCGATCTCGAGCGGCCTCTCGGGGGTGCGGTTGACCCCGCGGCCGCGCCCGACGGCCTGCACCAGCTCGCCCTCGCAGATCGTCCAGCGCAGGGCCTCCGCGGTCGGGTCCGCATGTTCCTCGCCGGTGGTGGCGTGCACGCCCCCATCTGCCAGCGCGATGCGCCGCTCCACGCGGCCATACCACCACGCCACGTCGCCCCGGCTGGTCAGGGGTGGGCGGTTGGTGAGGGCGGCGGCGAGCGCCTCGACCGTCAGGGGCGCTGGCAGCGTGCGGCCGAGCACCATCATGCCCGCGACCTCGCGCCACCGGTCGAGGCCGCTCAGCGCGTTGAAGTGCACCGCCTCGGCGTTGGCCGGCAGGCCGAGCGCCCGGAGCGCATCGACCGCCGCCTTCTGGCCGATCACCAGCAGGTCCTTGCCCGATCGCGCCCGGCCGCGCAGCGTCCGCGCCCGCAGGGCGATCAGCGCGGCCATCTCGCGCCGCCGCAGCAGGGCGGCGGACTGGTCCCGGGCCGGCGCGCCCGCATCGGGGGCGAGGGCCTTCGCGCTGGTTGGCGCCCCCAGCACCTGGCGAACCCGGACATGCGGCTCGGTCGCCCGCACCGGCTCGGCGACGGTGATGTCCGGCAGGAAGGGCGTGACCAGCTCGGGCCGCAGCGTCGCGTCGAGGTGCAGCACGGGCCCGCCGGCGCCCCACGACTTCCGCAGCCCAGCCCGCCAGGCCAGGCGCAGCGACCGCACCGTGCCGTTCTCGGTCATCACGTCGCACAGCACCGCGCCGGCCACGTCGTGGTCGTTCTCCAGCGCTTCCGCGATCAGCATCCACATCGCGGCGGTGCGGCCGGGTGGCGCCCAGGGCTCGCCCTCCTTCGGCAGCACGGCGGCGATGCGGCGCCGGCGCTCGGCTGGGTCCATCCCGGGATAGAGGCCGGGATTGCGGAGCCGCCGGTGCTCGTGGCCGGAGGCGTCCCGGCAGATCTGCGGGGTGAGTCCGGCGGCCCGCAGGGCGGCGACCGAGAGCGGCCCGTTCGGCGCTGTGGCGAGGACCTTCCAGAGCTTCTCACGCGCGGCGTGGAGGTCGGCGGTAGCCTCCCAGTTCTCCTTGTTGCGCGCCGTCCAGCACAGCACCGTGCCGAGATGCGGGCGAAGCCCGTCCAGCGTCAGCAGCGCCTTGCCGTCGGTGCCGCGGAGCCCGGCCGCCCAGAAGCCCTCGTCCAGCACTAGCAAGCCGACGGCGCCAAGCTCCTTCGGGGCCATGTGGAACAGCGTGTCGTGGGCGGTGATGACGACGTCGGCACCGCGCAGCGGCGGCTTCTGCGCCTGGTAGCCGCACTGGTGGTAGAGGGGGCAGATCTTCGTCACGCCGTCGCGGGTCACCTTGCAGCTGGTGGTCTCGACGACGCGCTCGACTTCGATGGCGTCGAACGGCGCGGAGGGATCGAGGCACATCAGCCGGTCCGGCTCGCCCGGCCGCGGGTCCGGGGCGCTGCGGCCCTTCCAGAGCGCTGCCTCCACGCCGAGCGCCGCGAAGGCGTCGCGCTGCTCCGCAGCGAGGTCGTGCCGCGGCACGCCGACCACCACCGTCTTGCCCCGCAACGCACCGCTACGCAGCAGGCCGGCCAGACCGCGTTGCATGGCGGTGGTCTTGCCGAGGCCCACGGCCACCGGCAGGGCGAGACGTGGCGGACGGGGCGCGGCGTTGAAGTCTAGGAGCATGCCGCCCCGTGCGCGGCGTCAGCTGTGGCGCGGACGGCCCAGTCCGGCGGGCCCGGCTGCGGGGCGAGCTCGGCCTCAAGCGGATCGGCGGTCCAGTACGCCGCGACATCAGCCATGAAGTCGGCGATCCGGTCCTCCAGCGCCGCCCGCGCCCCGACCAGCTCAAGCGAGGCGAGCGCATAGGTCGGCAGTGGCCGTGGCGGGGGCGCGGCGGCAGCGATGATCTCGCGGACCGCCTCGAGGCCCTGCGCGGCCGCCAGGTCGTTGAAGTCGCCGGGCTCCAGCGGGATCGCGACGAGGGCGCAAGCGGCGCGCGCGGCGGTGATGGCGGCCGTGACGCCGGGGTTGTCCACGCGGCCGGGCTTCGTGTCGTTGTCGGCGAGGATCACTAGCCGCGCTGACGGGTAGCGATCCCTGAGGATAGGCGCGACCCGCTTGAGGTTGCCTGCGTCCATGGCTGCGACCACCGGCAGGCCCGTCGCCTCATGCGCGGTGGCGCCCGTCGCCCAGCCCTCGCAGATCAGGATCGTCGCGGCATCGACGAGCGGAGCGCCGATCGGGGTGAAGTGGCCGGCCTTCGCACCGCCGGACAAGAAGCGCTTGGTGCCGTCCTCGTAGATGCGCTGGAGCGTGTGGATCGTGCCGTCGAGGTCCAGCAGCGGCACCACCAGCACGTCGCCCGACTCCATCCGGATACCGTGCGGGCGGACGCTCTTGCGCTGGAGGTAGCCGTGCGAGGGATCCGCGGGGCCGGCGCTCTCCCACGTGATCGTCGCGGCGCGGTGCGCGTAGTACCGCAGCTGCGCCTCCCATGCGGCTGCAGGGTCGGGTACCTGGTCCGTGGCAGCGCTGGCACTGGCCGCGGCGGCTGCGGCGGGGCGTGGCCGCGTCGGGTCCCACACCGGCATGCCGAGCCAGCGGCGCGCCCAGTCGGCCGCCTCACGCCAGTCGCCACCGCGCTCGCGCGCGATCAACTCGAGCGGCCCGCCGCCGGTGCCGGCCTCGTGGTCGAACCAAGTGCCGAGCTTCGTGCCGCTCACGACCGCGGAGAGGCTGCCGCGGCGGTTCCAGCGCCACTGCCGAGCCGTCCGCCGAGCCGGCTTGCCGAGCAACTCTGTCAGCAGCGACGTCCAGTTCGCGATGAGGGCGAGGCGAAGGTCGCGCAGGTCGGAGACCGCGTCTGAAACGGCAGAGGGCGACGATGCGCGCATGCGGGAATCGTCCTGTCTGTCGGATGGGGCGTGAGCTGCGCCGCGTTGATTGCCGGCTGCAGTTATTCACATGGTCAAAGTAGGTCGATGATGATTACCGCGCAAGAGTATTTTGGCTTGTGTAGTGGAGAACGGATTTCAGTATTATCGATCGGCAAGCAAGAGCAACCGGGCGCGAAATACGGATCTGATGACTGTCGGAGAATTTCATCATCTCTACTGCTCGGGGGTTTGCGATGCGAACCGCTCGCCAAGCTCCCAAGCCCGAGCGGGGTACCGGCGTGGAACACGTCACAGGTGGCCCCGGTAATCAGCCGGAGGGGGACGATCGTCTGCGTTCCAGCGAGGCGCGTGAGAAGAACGGCGGGCTCGATCGGTAAATGAGGGGCAGAGGATTGCGTGTCGGAGGGACCTCCATGGTCGCCATCATCCCGTCTGAACCCTGCCGCGGCAGCGCGTGTGCCGTGCCCGAGTCGCGGCCGCGATCACCAGCGGCGGCCCGTGCTGCGGCCACGCTGCGCTTCGTTTGTTTTCGCTCGGCTACGCGCGTGACAAGAACGCACTCCCCGCGGCGCGCTGCGCTCGGCATGGTGCGCGCGATGAACACAACAGCACCCCTCGCGAGCGCTCTCCTGTTGCGTTCCACGCCATGCGGATTTCGCAGCGACATTGGTGCATGGCGCCGGACTGCGCGGAGCTGGCATGTGACGCGCATGCGCCAGACGATCCAGACCATCGACGCCGCGGTCTCCGGCTCGGCAATCATTGGCAGCGTGGCCGGCGATGCTGTCGCTGTGATGATCAGAAACGGCCGATGCCGTGGGACGGATTCCGGGGAGGCTGGGTAATGCTAAGTATGGACAGCATCCCGCCACAGCCGCCGCTGCGCATTCCGCCGCGCTTCTGGGAGGCCCGCGGCATCTTCGCCCCTGGCGAGCTGCGGCTGCGCAGCCGCGCTGCCGCGGATCTCGCGCGCGCGGCCGAGCAGGCCCGAGGGTCGGGAGACGTTCGCCTACACTCCACTGCGCCGCAGCGCCTGCATGCGACCCCCAGGAGAAAGGGAGTCGCATGACCCGACGATCGACCGCCAACGCGAAGCAGGAGAGCGCAGCGCCGCCGGCGCCAGCGCCGACCAAGATCCCGCCCGCGCAGGTCCTGCCGCGCCTCGCGGCGCTGCAGACCGCGACGGCCGCGGAGCTGCGGGAGCAGTGGCGCATGCTGTTCGGCAAGGAGCCGCCGCCCTTCAACCGACCCTACCTGGTGAGCCGGCTCAGTTACCGTGTGCAAGAGCTCGCATACGGCGGGTTGCGGCCCGAGACGCGGGCACGGCTCGAGGCGCTCGGGGAACAGCTCGACGGCGGGAACGTGGTGCTGCGGCGGATCCGCGCCGACAGCCGACCGCTGCCGGGCACGCGGCTGGTGCGCGAGTACGACGGCGTGCAGCACGTGGTGACGGTCCGCGCCGACGACTTCGAGTACGAGGGGCGGCCGTACCGATCCCTCTCCGCCATCGCGCGGCACATCACCGGGACGCGCTGGAACGGTTGGACCTTCTTCGGGCTGAAGGGGAGGCCTGGGGCATGAGCCGCCGCAAGCTGACGGACGGGGCCATGCCCGCGTCGGTAAAGAAGCTCCGCTGCGCGGTCTACACGCGCAAGTCTACCGACGAGGGCTTGGACAAGGAATTCAATTCGCTCGAGGCGCAGCGCGAGGCCTGTGAATCCTATATCGCGTCTCAGCGCGCCGAAGGGTGGGTGCTCGTCCGCGACCGCTACGATGATGGCGGGTTCAGTGGCGGCACCCTCGACCGCCCCGCGCTGAAGCGCCTGCTGGCCGACATCGAGCAAGGCCTGATCGATGTTGTTGTCTTGTATAAGATCGATAGGCTCAGCCGCTCGCTGATGGACTTCGCGAAGCTGGTGGAGACGTTCGAGGCGCACGGCGTCACCTTCACGAGTGTGACTCAGTCATTCTCCACGACCACGTCGATGGGACGGCTGACGCTGAACATCCTGCTCAGCTTTGCGCAGTATGAGCGCGAGATTATCGGCGAGCGCATCCGGGACAAGGTGGCAGCGTCAAAGGCGCGCGGCATGTGGATGGGCGGGAAGGTGCCGCTCGGATACGACGTGGCGGATCGGAGGCTGGTGGTGAACGAAGCCGAGGCGGCGCGGGTGCGACGCGTGTTCGAGCTCTTCGTCGAGACCGGCTCTGGCGTCGAGACGGTGCGCCGCCTGCAGGCGGAGGGCATCACCGCCAAGTCGGGTCGGCCGCTCGACAAGGGTGACGTCTACAAGATCCTGAACCTGAGGACTTACATCGGGGAGGTCACGCACAAGGGGAACGTCTACCGCGGCGAGCACGAGGCGGTCGTGTTGCGCGATCTCTGGGACCGGACGCACACCATCCTGCAGGTCAGCCCGCGGAGCCGAGCGGCGCAGAATCGGCAGCACGCGCCGGCGCTGCTGAAGGGGCTGATCTTCGGGGTGGACGGACGGGCGCTGTCACCTACGCACTGCGTGAAGAATGGCAGGCTCTACCGCTACTACGTCGCCCAACGGGTGTTGAAGGGCGACGCCGCGGCTGCCGGGGACGACGGCATCGTGCGCCGGGTGTCGGCGGCGGAGATCGAGGCGGCGGTCGTGGACCAGGTCCGCTCGCTGCTGCGGCAGCCGGAGGTCGTCGTCGGCACTTGGCTCGCCGCGCGGGCCGAGGCTCCCGACCTGAAGGAGGGCGAAGTCCGAGACGCGCTGTCTCGGCTCGACCCGCTATGGGGCGAGCTCTTCCCGGCGGAGCAGGCGCGGATCGTCCGGGCGCTGGTGGAGCGGGTGGTGGTGGGGCCGGCCGGAGCCGACATCCGCCTCCGCGTGGAGGGTCTGGCCGGCCTCGTCCGAGACCTCACGGCCGTCGCGCCCGAAGCTCTGAAGGTGGCGGCATGACGGTGGCGACCAGCATCACGGTCCGGGTGCCACTGACCATCCGGCGGCGGCCGGGGCGGAAGACGGTGGTGACGCCGGTGCAGGACGGCGGCGAGGCGGCACTCCCGACGCGGGCCGATCCGGCCTCGGTGAAGGCTCTGGCCAGGGCGTTCCGGTACCAGAAGCTGCTGGACGAAGGACGCTACGGCTCGATCAGCGAAATGGCGGCAGCGGAGTGAATCGATCGGGGCTATCTCGGTCAGCTCCTACAGCTAACGCTGCTCGCACCGGACATTATTGAGGCAGCCCTGGACGGGCGGCAGGTCGCGAGCCTCGGGCTGGCGACGCTTATGGATCCGATTCGGGCTGAGTGGGACAGACAACGCGCAGCGTTTGCTGCGCGTGATCGCCAAATTCCGTCCACCACTGGGTCTTCAGGTTCGAACCACGGCGGGCAGGTGGCAGTCCGTGCCCAGTGAATGCATTCAGCTGTCGGCCGAGACGTTAGACCCCTTCCCAGATTACTTGCTGCCGATGGGAGAGGAGACGGCCAACATTGTCCACCCGGTGATGTCGGGCGACACCGCGCTGCTTTCGCTTGAACCTCGGAGTCAGGCGTAAGAGGATAGGGATTCGAATCGAGGTGGACGACGTGACTAAGGCCAATACCATCGGCATACTGCGCGGGCTGCAGGCGGGAGAGCCCCAGGAGGTCTCGAAGACGCGCGCGGAAGCACGCTTCAAGAGCCTCAAGGGCCAGCAGAAGGCAGCGTTCAAGCTCCTAGACCCCGAAACCCTGGCCAAGGTCAAGTACGGTTACCGGGGCGACGTCCCCTGGATCATCAGCAACGATGACGCCCTTGCGGGCGTGAGCCGGCTTCCCGACAACTTCGTCGATTGCGTGGTGACGAGCCCCCCCTACTACTGGCAGCGCGACTATGGCGTCGACGGACAGACGGGCCAGGAAGACACCATTGAGGACTATGTGGAGGCGCTTGCCGCCGTGTTCCGCCAGGTACTCAGGGTTCTGAAGCCGACAGGCACCGCCTTCGTTGTGCTGGCGGACACATATTATTCGGGTAAGGGACAGCCGCGCGGCGGCGACCCGAAACAGGTCTGGCGGAGTGTCGCGCGACAGAAGTACAGGGCGGTCGACAGACCTGGCTTCGGCTTGCCGAAAAAGTCCCTCCTAGGCGTTCCGTGGAGAGTGGCGCTCGCGCTCCAGGCCGACGGGTGGGTCCTCCGATCGTCGGTCATTTGGCGGAAGCCCAAGCCCCTGGCCGAGCCGAGCGTTCGGGACCGCCCTTGGAACACCACAGAAACGGTTTTCATCCTAACCAAGTCCGGCAAGTACCACTTCAACCGGGACGGCCTGGACGGGCAGGAAGACGTCTGGGACATCCCGGCCCCGAATGCCATGCGCCGCTACCGCCATGCCGCTCCCTTTCCGGAGGCCTTGGTCAGCCGGTGTCTCGCGGTGGGGTGCCCGAAGAAGGGGGTCGTCCTCGATCCCTACGTCGGATCCGGTACCACGCTTGCGGTTGCCGCCAGTCGCGGCCTCCCGTCCATCGGGATTGAGCTCAGTTCGCATTACGTGACCCTCGCCCGTCAGCGCCTAATTACGAAGTTCAGCCGTCGGTGAAGGCGCCTCCATGGACCTCAAGGAGCGCCTGAACGAGATCCACCAGCGGATCCTCGACGGCAGCCGGACGGCCTCTCTCGATCTGTTCAGAGAGGCTCAGGGTCCGATTCAGGCGGTTCTCCGGCGCAAGTTCCGAGGCCTCTCCGAGGAGGAGAGTTACGACCTCGCGACCGACGCCATTCTCGTCTACGCGACCGATCCCCACCGCTGCGACGCAGCCAAGGGCTCACTGTGGTCCTTCCTCTGTCGCATCGCGATGCGGGATGCAATCGACCACATCCGCAACTCTCGAAGACGGGGCGAACTGCTGAAAGAGGTCGAAGGCGATGTCGAATTCTGGACCTCCCGCGCGAAGGACGTGTTCAGGGGGGAAGATGCGATAGACGCGCGGCAGATCATGAAGCTCTACGGGCACCGGCTTGCCACGAACGAGGCTGAGGCCAGGCTCCTCACTCTCCTGCTCCAGGAGGAGAAGAAGACCGAGGCCTTTGCGCACGCCCTTGGGCTCGACCCGCAGGCGCCCAACGTCGAGCGGATTGTGAAGCAGGCCAAGGATCGCATGCTCCTCCGGTTGAAGAGGTTGCGCGATGAGCTCTGAAGAACCGGCGTACGACTTCCTGGCCCGCGCTGCCCGACGGGCCGCCCGTGGGCCCGCGCCCTTGGTCGCCGGGCTCTTCGAGGCCTGGCGCAAGGCCTTCCCCGACGAGGATCCCGCCGCAGCGCTTGCCTGTAGCGGGCGAGCGCTTACTGAACTCGCCCTGTGCCGACGCCCGCGCGACGAGCACTGGGTCGGGGACGTTGCGGAGATCGCCGGCGCGCTCGGCATCGACGCCGACCGGCTGATCTCATTGCTGCGCGCTGCCGAAGCGGTAGAGCGGTTCGGCAGCGCCCACCCGGCCGACGCCTCGCAGGCCGGGCGCCTGCTCGCGGCTCGTGACCACGAGGCGGACGAGTGATGGCGCGCTACCGGAGCGAGGACGTCGCCAACGCCTTTTGGGAGGGGGCCGGAGGTCGCGCGCGGTTTGGGAGCCCGGCCGACGTCGAGCGTGCGGCAGCACGGGTCTTACCGGTGGCTGTCCACCGCGTCGCCAGCCTCCACACCGGCGCGGTCGTCCGCTTCCTCTGCCGTGTGGGCGCGGATCCCTGGCTAGACGGTGCGCCACGTCCACTGCGGGGCTGTCTGATCGCCGATGCGGGCAAGGCTCTCATTTTAGTGGACCGGGACGACCCGGTGGACGAGCAGCGCATGACCATCGCCCATGAGGTCGCCCACCTGCTTCTCCATTACCTCAAGCCACGCGAGGAGGCCGTGACTGCGTTCGGCCCCCGCATCCTCGCTGTCCTCGACCGAACTCGTCCAGCGACCCCAGGAGAAAAGCTGTCCGCCGCCCTGCGAAATGTCCCAATCGAGCCGTTCCGGCACGCTATGGACCGCGGCCATACCGGGCACGCGGGTGTAATCAGCGCCATGGAGGACGAAGCCGACGACCTCGCGGTCGAGCTCTTGGCCCCCTGGCGCGAGCTCCGGGCTATGCGTGGCGGCGGCCCCGGGCCGCTCCGCGAACGCTTCGGCCTGCCGGCACCCGTCGCGGCCCGCCTTGCTGGCGTGATCGGGCGGCCTCGGACCTCGCCCGGCGTCATCGGCCTTTTCCGGCAAAAATAGCTGTCGAACTTCCTGTGGCTGAGCCGAAGGACAGAGCGGACGAACCGGAGGTCACAGTGGCGCTCGACGAGATCAACCATTTGCCGCAGGGCGATCACAGCGACGGCCTAGGATCGGACGCCGGGGAATCGGCCAGCTTCGTCGCCGACCGCCGCTATGTCGACGCCGACGAGGCCGCCGACGACATGGATGGTGTCGAGGTCGCCAGCTCGCTCGAAGCCGAGTTTCGGAAGGCGCTAAACCTCGACACCTGGACCTCCGGTGAGCGCATGGATCTGCTTGCCGCCCGCCTGGAGCGGGAAGTCGAGTTGGCGGCCCAGTTCGAGGACGACATGGCGCCGCGCGTGCTGAAGGCTTTGGAGGACGGGCTCCCGAGCGCGCCCGACGCGTCTCGCGAGAGCGGCATCTACACGCTCAGCCCGGAGGTCATCACCCGCGCGATCCGCAACGTGCTGTTCAACGGGCTTGTCGAGGCCTGCGACGGTACCCGAGTCACCGTCAGCACCCTGCCGGTGACCGTCGTCCAGATCGGCATCTGCCTCACCTCATACCAGGGCACTGGCGACGGCGGCTCGATCGGGCACCGGCTCTACCGCCATGACATCATGCGGCGGAACGGCAACGCCGAGGACGAGGTGCTGGAGTTCCTCTCCCGCCGTGCCCGGCGCAAGAACCGCGAGGTGCCTCATCGTGAGTTCGGCGACGATGGGCAGCCGATAAACATCAGCGACATGCTGTGCCGCGCCCTCATGATCTACGCGGAGCGCGCGATGCTGGCCGACCGCTCCGAGCGTCCGTGGCGCCTGGGCCATGGCGGACCGATGCCGCACGAGCTCATCGTCGGGTCGGGCCGCAACGAGATGGCGTTTGCAAGCCTGGAGATGCTCCGCCGCCTGCTCCTTGAGCACCGGAGGTTCATCTTCGTCCCGAGCGAGATCAGCGACGAGGCGGTGGTGACCATCGCGAACGCGCTCCACCCTCTCCAATACGCGGTGCTGCGGAATACCAAGGACATCATCGAGGGCTACATCACGGGCAGCAGCTATGAGCGCCCGCACTACAAGAGGTCGGGCCTTTATCAGGCTGTCCGCAGCTTCCAGGAGGACGTCGGCTCCAAGGTGCTGCTCGGGGTGTACCGCGCCTCCGCCCTCTGCCCGGGACGAGTCTTTTACGCGCATGAGGACCACGTGCACGAAGCCGCGCAGATCGTGATGGCCGACAGCGCCTTGCAGGAGGCGCGCGGCTTTCCGAACCTCATCGACATCGCTGACCGCACCTGCAAGGGAATGTTCGAGCCCGGCGGCCTCTCGGCCCAGGTCCACGCCGCTCTGGCGCGCAGCGGTTCCCCGTTCCGCTTTCTCGGCGAACGCAACACCCGGGCGTGACGCCCGTCACGGCACAGGAGGGGTCCTTGAACGCAGCCGAAAAGATCGCCATGGCCGCCGACCAGCTCGAGCGCACGGGCAACGACAACGGCGGGGCCTACCAGGAGCCGGAGGCGTACAGGGGCTCCTGCGCCCGCACGATGTTCGACCGCCCCGGCTCTGAAGACGGCACCGTCACCGTGCTCGTCCCTGAGCACCAGATCGGCAACGTCAGCCGCGAGGCTTACGTCCGCATTCCAAGCATCCACCCCCGGTCCAATGAAATCGAGGCGGAGTACCTGGGCGTCGTCGCCTCGGGGCCTTTCGCCGAGCCCGACGCGCTTGGCGCGACCGCGCCGACCCTCGTTGTCGCGGCGGCCCACGGGGCAGTGCTGACGCCGAAGTACCACAGCATCGCACAGGTGGAGGTGTTCGGCGAGCGGGTCGATGGCTTGGTGATCCCACCCGTCCGCCGCCCTTGCCCCAACAGCCCCGTGTTTCTCCTTGACGGCGACGAGGTCAAGGCGGTGCTCGGGCTCGACATCCCGCCAGGGGACATGCCAGTGCGCCTAGGCCTGATGGACGGCGTGAGCTCGATCGCCGTGGAGGTGCCGGCGGCGAAGAAGTCCGTTCTTTTCAAACATCTCGCCATCCTCGGCACGACCGGCGGCGGCAAGAGCACCACGGTGTCTGGCAGCATCATGAACTTCGCCGAGGCGGGGAACGCAGTCGTCGTCTTCGACATCGAGGGCGAGTACACGACGATGGACCGTCCGACCGATAACCCGCAGATGCTCGCGGCGCTGAGAAAACGCAAGCTGCAGGCGCGGGGGGCGGCGAATACGCGCTTGTTCTACCTGTCCGGCCGCGCGCCCGCCAATCCCGAACACCCAAGCAAGCGCGACTTCAAGATCGCCTTCGACGACTTATCACCTCACGTGCTCACCGAGGTGCTCGACCTGAGCGAGCCGCAGGAACGTCGCCTTCTGGATGCCTACGAGATCTGCCGCATCACCATGGAGCGCGAGAAGATCTTTCCGGCGGACGATGAGGAGCAGCGACAGGCCCTCGAAATCGACGAGCTCCAAAGCGGCTGGCCGCGCATGACAATCGAAATGATGCTCGACGTTGTTGGCGCAGCCATCGAGATGATCGAGGGCGACATCGACCGGTACAAGGGACGCACGAACGGCTTCCGCGGTCACGAGACCACGCTTAAGCAAACGCTCAACGCGCGCAAGATCGAGAAGGATTCCCGGTCCTGGAAGGCTATCGCTAAGCGGCTTTGGCGCATGAAGAAGGCCGGTGTGTTCGCGGAAACACAAGAAGAGCGCATTGACGTCGACGAGATGCTCGTCCCCGGCCAGATCTCTATCGTCGACCTCAGCGACATGGACGCGCCATACCTCCGCAACCTCGTGATCGCGCAGATGCTGAGGGCTCTGCAGATGCGCCAGGACGAGCTCTATAAGGAGCGTGAGGACGCGCTGCGCGAGAACAGGGAGCCGAAGCCCTTGACTCGAGTGAACATCTTCATCGAGGAGGCCCACGAGTTTCTGTCGGCGCAGCGCATCAAGCAGATGCCGAATCTGTTCGACCAGGTTGCCCGCATCGCCCGCCGCGGCCGCAAGCGTTACCTCGGACTCATATTCGTGACGCAGCTTCCGAGCCACCTTCCCGACGAGGTGCTCGGCCTCGTCAACAACTGGATCCTGCACAAGCTCACCGACACGGGCGTGGTGAACCGCCTGCGCAAGGTCGTCCCCGGCGTGAACGAGGCAACCTGGAACTCGCTGCCGAACCTGGCCCCGGGCCAGGCCCTATGCTCCTTCACACACATTGCTCGGCCCGTCATGACCACGATCGACCCGTCGCCTTGCCAGCTCCGGATGGTCGACTGACGGCAGCCACGCACCGAGTTCATCATGCCTGGGCTATCCAGCGCGGCCCGTTGAGGTCGGCACTGGTGACAGCGGTCAGCAGATGGGCGCTACAGGCACGAGGTGCGGGGTGAGCGAACGGCGAACGATTGGGGCGCAACCGCGAGGAGCCCGCCAAGGTGGGCTGCGGGTGGTGGAGCATGAGTTCCTTGCTATGCGACCGCAGGAGCGGGCGGAGTTCATCCGCGCCACCGGGCGCCGGGCCGAGCAGGAGTACCAGGCCCTTGTCGCCCGGCTCGACGAGACCCTGTCCGGCTTCGAGCCCTTCCACGTCCTGAGCCTGGTCGGCCTCGTCGTAGTGGTCGGCGCGATGTCCGGCAGCCAAGGCATCAAGGGCATCGGCCAGGCGCACGCGGAACTCCTCCAGGCGCTCATCCTGCGCCGCGATCCGGCCAGCTTCACGGGCGTGATCGGCACGCCGCAGCAGGTCGCAGAGGCCCTGGATCTCATTGGGCCGCTCGCGGACGCCCTAATGATGCGGGGGTGGGCGAACTACGAGTACACGGGCGACGAGCGCGCCCAGGCGCGCGCCGTCACCGAGACGATGCGCATGCACACCTGGGCGATCCGAGGGGAGTTCTACGGCGAGCAGATCCTGCGCATCTTCCTGCCGATCGTCCGGCCCCTCGACCCGCACTTCCGGAGCCTCCACGGGCTTCGCGCTAGCGCGGTCTATCCGCTGCTTCGCGCCCTGGCCAGGCAATGCGCAGATCGGCTTGAGGCCCACTTGGCGCGGGTCCGCCGCTTCCTCTTCCAGCCCAGCTTCGAGGCGATGGCAGAGGCGTACAACCGGGCCTTCCCGCACACCGAGCCGATAGACGTGGGCTGGGCGCGCGAGCGCTTCGGGGAAAACCTCGCCGCCTTCAAGTTCGGGCTTGTCTCCCATTCTGACCTATTCGTGGCGGACGCCGTCAGCATCAGTCTCGATGACGTGGCAGCCGCCGCCGCCCAGGCCGGGGCCGATGTCACGGTGGAGGCGGCCGTCGCGCTCGTTGACAAGCTCGCAATGTCGCTAGGCGACCTAGCAGACGTCCCCGTGGACAGGCTGTTCCTGGCGAACCCCGTCTGGTCGCGCCCGTTCGTGAGGGCGGAGGGCCGCTGGCTTCTGCCGATGGCCTCGACCCTAACGAGCTTCGCTCCCGAGATCATCCGCTACCTGTCGCAGGACGACTCGGATGCCAGCAAGGCGCTGGCCGAGGCCCGCGCCTCGATGCTGGAGCAGACAGCGGCCGACATCCTGCGGGTTGCCCTCCCGGGGGCAGGGGTCTGGCCCGGCGTGGCTTGGACGGATCCGTCCGATGCTCGCCGCTACGAGAACGATGTCGTCCTGCTGCTCGACGGCTGGCTCCTGCTTGTCGAGGCCAAGTCGGGCCGCTTCGCCGAGAGCGCCCGCCGCGGGGGGCTGGAGCGCCTGCGGGCCGAACTCGGGAAGCTCGTCGTTGATGCGTCCATCCAGTCCGCGCGGCTTGCCGCATTCATCGGGGACGCGGCAGGGCCCGTGACCCTGCAGGCGAAGGGTGGCAGGCGCCTACACGTCGATCCGGCGCGCATCGAGGGCGTCATCCGCCTGAACGTGGTTCTCGAGGGCATCGGCCACCTTACCGCGAGCGCCCCGACCCTGCGCGCCGCGGGCCTGCTCCCTGCCGACATCTCGCTGGCTCCCACCATGACCATAGGCATGCTGGATGTGGTCGCCCGGTGCCTCGCTGATCCGACGGCTATCCTCCACTACCTGTCCCGGCGAGCGATTTTCGAGGAGCGGGGCGACTATCTCGCAGACGAGTTGGACCTCCTGGCCTTCTACGTGGCTCACGGATTCTCGGACACGAGCGACCGGCCGCCCGGTGCACCGCTCATGATCTACGGCATCTCCAACGACCTTGATGTAGCCTTGAGCGCCGGGACGCGTGCTGCCAGCGAGCAACCGAAGGCAGTAACGCCCTTCGTCCAGCGCGTCCTTGACGCCCTGACCCGGAAGCGGCCGCCGGGCTGGATTGGCGCCGCCCTGCTGCTCCGCGATCTCTCCCTCGAGGCCCAGGACGAGCTGGATCGCAATGTCCGGGCCGTCGTCGCGTCGGCGCGCACGTCGGGGCACGCAGTCGCGGTCCACCGGCATTCCACGATCGGGGCGTCGCGCCCCTACGTGTTGGTGGCCACGCGCCCTGGCGACGTCCCGCGGGCCGTGGCCGATGAAGCCGAGGCCAGGTTGCGGGAGCACGGCCCGTACTCCGACGAGCCGCTGTTGCTGGTCCACGTCACGTTGCCTATGCGCCCGGCTAGCATCCGGGCGTTTGCGGCGCGGCCGGGCAACCTTGCCGGTGCGCTCGGCCGATCGGATTGAACATGTGCCTGCCGGCTTGGGTGCGAATCGGGATTTTCTACTCTCTGTTGCTTTGGTCAGGCGATGGAAATGCTGAATCCGAGCAGGGGAGCCGCACCGAAGATGGCCTGAAAACAAGGCGTTAAACCTTGTTGGAGAAACCGGCCAACCCTCAAGGTTCGGAGAGTCTCCGGCATTTCGGAGAGAAAAGCCGTCCTCGTTCCGGCCTTGCACCGTCAAGGTCGCGGCCGAAAACCGCAGGAAACCTGTGCCTCAGCGCGGTGTCCCGGTCAGGAGAGACAGGTTGTGATGAGACCGACTGGAGCAGCGGTGGGAACCGGGGACTGAAATTCTCTGGGGAGGAAAAAGCGCGTCGGCTTGGTCGGGATAGCGAACGTGACGGCTCGCCTGCGAAGTGAAGGCGATCGCCTTCCTGCTTCCGATGCTGCCTATCTATGCCCTGTCCCTCATGCAAGAACTCCTCGTACCGTCGATGGCTCGCGGGGGCTTCCGGAGACAAACAGGCGGCCCCATGGACCCCATGGGGCCGAGGTCTTTCCGTGGCGGCACCTACTGCCTCTCGGTCGGCCTCACCGCGCCGGCGACCTCGGCAGGGTGGACTCGCCCAGCGTCACCACGATCCGCTCCAGGCGCCCCGTGAAGGGGAAGGGCGTCCGATAGTCCCGGTCGTCGACCGACGATCCGGTGTCGAGGCCGATATCGAAGGTCTCGTCGCTCTGCACGGCGAAGGGCAGCGTCCGCGCCATCGTCTGTTGTGACACCACCTGTCCGTTGACCGAGAGGATGCCGATTCCACCGCGCCCCACGGGCGCCCCGGATGCATCGGGTTGGAATTCGAAGGCGATGCTGTGCCGCCCAGGAGGCAGCGCGCCTGGCGCTTCCCAACGCGCCCGCTCGAGGTCCAGCAGGTTCCAGGTGAAGACCGGCCGGCCTTCCAGCAAGTAGAAGCCCCACCCTGCGAAGCGCCCGCCATGCGTCGCGATCACGCCGTTCGCACCACCGGCCGGCACCTCGATCTCCGCCACCAGTCGATAGGCGCGGTTCAGCAGCGACGGCGCCACGCTGGCCTGCAGCCCGCCGCCCGGCCCGCGGTAGACGAATTCCTGCCGCCCGGCCGAGGGACCGGGCCGCTGGGCGATCAGCCGCGGCAGGCTCGAATTGTCGAGCGGCAGCACCTGGTAGCGCGCGGCCTCGATCAGGAAGAGCTGCTGCAGGTCGCGCAGCCGGTCGGGATACTGCGCGGCGAGGTTCCGGCTCTGCGTCGGGTCCTCCGCGAGGTTGTACAGTTCCCAGGCATAGCCGTTGACGACATCCTCCGGCGCGTGGCCGGAACTCTGCCAGGGCAGCGTCGGTGGCGTCGTGTTGGCGTACCAGCCATCGTGGTAGATGCCGCGATGGGCGAGCATCTCGAAATGCTGCGTGCGACGGCGCGACGGCGCGCCGGCATTCGCGGCGCCGAAGGTGTAGAGCATGCTGATGCCCTCGATCGGCCGCTGCGCCACGCCATTGACCGAACGCGGCTCGGGGATGCCGATCGCCTCCAGGATCGTGGGCGCGATGTCGAGCACGTGGTGGAACTGGTGGCGGACGCCACCGCGGTCCGCGATGCGCCGCGGCCAGGAGATCGCCATGCCGTTGCGCGTGCCGCCGAAATGCGACGCGACTTGCTTGGTCCACTGGTACGGCGTGCCGAAGGCCCAGGTCCAGCCGACCGCGAGGTTCGGATAGGTCCTCTCTCCGCCCCATTCGTCGATGAAGGGTAGCTGCTGCTCGACCGGGATCTCGACGCCGTTGAAGAAGGCGAACTCGTTCGGCGTGCCGTGCATCTGGCCTTCGGCGCTGCCGCCGTTGTCGCCGCTGATGTAGATGACCAGCGTGTTGTCGATCTGCCCGGCATCGCGCACCGCCTGGATGACGCGGCCGATCTCGTGGTCGGTGTAGGCAAGGTAGGCGGCGAAGACCTCGGCCTGGCGCGCGTAGAGCCGCCGCTCATCGGCCGACAGGCTCGCCCAGCGCGGCAGCGTGTCCGGCCAGGGCGGCAGCACCGCGTTCGGCGGCAGCACGCCCAGGCGCCGCTGGTTGGCGAAGATGCGCTCGCGGATCACCTCCCAGCCTTCGTCGAACCGGCCGCGGAAACGGGCGATCCATTCGGGCGTCGGGTGGTGCGGGGCATGCGCGCCTCCCGGCGCGTAGTGGATGAACCACGGACGGCCGGGCGCCACCTCGTGCAACTGGCGGATGTGCGCGATGGCCTCGTCCGCCATGGCGGTGGTCAGGTTCCAGCCCGGCCGTCCCTCGAAGGGCAGGATGCGCGTGGTGTTACGGTAGAGGTTGCCCGGCTCCCACTGGTTCGTCTCGCCGCCCATGAAGCCGTAGAAGAGATCGAAGCCGAGGCCGGTGGGCCAGCGGTCGAAGGGGCCGGCGGGGCTGATCTCCCAGGGCGGCGTGTTGTGGTTTTTGCCAAACCAAGCGGTCGAATAGCCGTTCTGCCGGAGCGTCTCGGTGATGGTCGCGGTATCCGCGCCGATGATGGCGTTGTAGCCGGGATACCCGGTCGAGAGTTCCGCGACCGCGCCGAAGCCGACCGAATGCGGGTTCCGCCCGGTTAGCAGGGAGGCGCGGGTCGGCGAGCACAGCGCGGTGGTGTGGAACTGCGTGTAGCGCAGCCCGGTCTGCGCCACGCGCTCCAGCGCTGGCGTCTCGATGATGCCGCCGAAGGTCGAGGGCGCGCCGAAGCCGACATCGTCGGTGATGATCAGGAGCACGTTCGGCGCGTTCTCGGGCGCGCCGAGCGTGGGCGGCCAGGCGGGCGTGCTGTC
Source organism: Falsiroseomonas bella (assembly GCF_003173615.1). GTDB lineage: Bacteria > Pseudomonadota > Alphaproteobacteria > Acetobacterales > Acetobacteraceae > Falsiroseomonas > Falsiroseomonas bella. The sequence goes on from NZ_QGNA01000007.1 coordinate 152,285, forward strand.
CCGCGCGGAAGGATTGATGGTGCCGGCGAAGGGGGCGGGCGATTGCGGCAGCACACGGGAATCGGGGAATTCCACCGCGGTCGGCGACCCGGGCGTGCCGCGCAACTGCTGCGCGTCCGCGGCCCCAGTGGCGAGCACCAGCGTCGCAAGGGTCACCGCCAGGCTGCCGGCTAGACGAATCGCGAAGCGCATGCACCGGCCGACCGTGCCGCGCCACGGCGAGCCCGTCGCGCCGGGGTTCACCTGCTTCCGCCCAAGCGCCACGTCAGGGTCGCCCCCGGCGGCGGCGATGGACGGGGAAGCGGTCATCGATGCCCCCATGCGCAAGCAGCAGAACATAGAGAGATCCCTCTTTCACGCGTCCGGCCGGGTGCCGACAATGCCCGCAATCCTGACGTGGCAGAATGGTTCGTGGGCGTCGACAGGGACCCGCTATCCTGAATCGGCAAATTGCCTCTGGGAACATCGACAGCGATCCGCCCTGCCATCTAACCTGAAGTCCGTTCCGGACAGCGTCGGTTATGGGGAGCAGGATGGCATGACGTGGGGTAGTTGCGGGCCGAGGGCGGGATCCCTTCTCAGGGCCTTGGGCGCGCTCGCGTTCCTGTCCACGCCCGCCATCGCGCAGGCGCCGGCCGCCGCGCCGGATGAGTGGACCTTCACCTTGTCTCCCTACGTCTGGTTCTCGGGTCTCGGCGGCGAAGTCACCACCGCGGAGGGTTCGGAAAGCTTCTCCGCCGATTTCGGCGACATCTTCGGCACCATGAAGTTTTCCGCGATGGGCCTGTTCGAGGCGCGGCGGGGGAACTTCAGCCTTGTCATGGATACGCTCTACCTCAACCTGCAGCAGGGCGTGCCGGTTCCGGGTCACGGCGCCTTCAGCGGCGCAAGCGCGCGGACACAATCCGCCGAGGTGTCGGCGATCGGCCTGTACACGGTTGCCGAGGGACAGACGGGCCGGTTCGAACTCGGCGGTGGCGTGCGCGCCTGGTGGTTCGACACCGAACTCACACTTGATGCCGGCAGGCTGCGGGGACGCAGTATCGACAACTCGGTAAGCTGGGTTGACCCGGTGATCTCCGCGCGCGGTGTTCTGCGCCTGAACGACAGCCTCTCCATCACCGGCTATGGCGACATCGGCGGCTTCGGCGTCGGCTCGCAACTGACCTACCAGGTCATGGCTACGCTCGACTGGCAGATCACTCGGAACATCAGCGCGTCGGTCGGCTATCGCTGGATTCATATTGATTACGACAAGGGCCGCTCGGACATCTCGCTCGACTTGGCCGGGCCGATCATCGGCGTGAGTCTGCGCTTCTGAGGACGCGGCACGGCGTTGACCGGCGTTCGCATCCGCGCGGCGGCGGCGAGTTCGCCGGATGCGGCCGTCTCTGTGCCCAAGATCGGCCTGAATTCATGGGGACGACATGACCGAAGCAATGGCAGAAGACGACCGGCGTTTCACCCGGCGCGTGTGTGCGAGCTTCGGCACTTTTGCAGGGCTCGGTCTACTGGCCCTGTTCGCCCCGCGGCGCGCGGAGGCGCAGGCGCCACGCCGTCGCCTACCCGCCAATCCGCGTGGCGCGGCCGATCCGCGCGGATTGGCCGATCCCCGAGGTCCGCTCGACCCGCGCGGGCCGCTCGATCCGCGCGGCGCCGCCGACCCGCGTGGCTTGGCCGATCCTCGGGGTCCCCTGGACCCGCGAGGCCCGCTCGATCCGCGAGGACCGCTGGACCCCCGCGGACCGCTTGATCCGCGGGCCGGCCGTTAGGAGCCATCCACTTCGTCGCTTCCGCTCCGCGTGGCCGTGGCGCACGCAAGGCGCCCCCCGGTACCGACCCGGAGCGCTCGAACCGGCGGAAGCATCACGGCCGCAGGCGCCGGGGGCTCCCCGTCGCGCAAGCCGCCCCAGTCCTTCGCGGAGACCCCCAGGATGACATCCCGCCAATCCACCCGTCGCGCCGTCGGCAAGGCCGGCCTGGTCACGGTCCTCGCCGCCGGCATCGGGGCGCGAACGGGAAGCGCCCAGCCCGCGCACCCGGTGGGCCATGTGACCATCACGCAGACCCAGGTGAGCCTGCTCGGCAGCGTGTCCTGGGGAAGCGGCACGCTGACCTTCGAGGGTCACACGCACCGCTTTCGCGTCCGCGGCCTTGGCGTCGGCGGGGTCGGCATCTCCGAACTCCGGGCCAATGGCGACGTGTACGCGCTCTCCAGACTCGCCGACTTCCCCGGCCTCTATGGTGCGGCGCGTGCGGGCGCGGTCGCGGGCTCTGCTGCGGTGCGCGGTGGCGTTTGGCTACGTAACCCGGCAGGCGTGTCCATCCAGCTCCGTCCGCAGCGTACAGGCGTCGCACTGCAGATCGGTGGCGACGGGCTGTTGATCGAGTTGGAGTAGCGACGGACGGGCGCGCCAGCGCTGTCCTAACGGATCCCCGGCAAGCGCTGGCGAAGCCCCCGCAGTTGCGAGAGGAGTGCGGCGGCCTCGCGGTCGGATGCGTTCAGCGCGACTGCCGCGGCAGCCAACCGTTCCGCCTCGGTGAAGTTCCCCCGGTCGCGCTCGATCGTCGCGAGCGCCATTAGGCTGTCGCGGTGGCGCGGGTGGCGTTCGAGGTTCGCGCGCAGCACGGCCATGGCGTCCTCGGTCCGCCGCAACTGGTTCAGCGCGATGGCCTGGACATAGGCGTAGCGCGGTTCCTCCGGGCGCAATGCAGCGGCTTCCGCCAGTGACCCGATCGCATCCGCTGCGCGACCCTGGCGCGCGAGCGCAAGCGCCAGCGCGTAATGTGCCTCGGCCTCCCGCGGCTGGGCGGCGACGGCGCGGTGCAGCGCCGCCTCGGCCGCCGCGTGCCGGCCCCGCCGCGCCTCGAAATCCGCGAGATTCACGAGCGCGCCGAGATGTGTCGCGTCGCGCGCCAGCGCTTCGCGATAGGCGGCCTCGGCGCCGGCCATGTCGCCCCGCGCGGCGAGCAGGGTGGCGATGTTCACGTGGGCCTCCGGGCGTTCGGCGGCGACGCGCTCGCTCGCGAGCAGTTCCTCCCAGGCGCGAACGAAGGCGGGGCGCGCCGCTTCGGGCAGCGCGTCGAGCGGCACGGGGGCAAGGGCGCGTGCCGCCTCGATGCGCACCAGCCGCGTCTCGTCGCCCAGGAAGCGCGCGGCGTGCAGCCGGTTGCGCGGGTGCAGGCCGTCAAGCGTGCGCAGCGCCGCGGCGCGTACCAGCGGATCGGGGTCAAGCAACGCGGCACCGATCGCCTGCGCCGTGGCCGGGGAAGGCGGCATGGGCAGCAGCGAGACGGCGGTCGCCCGCAGGATAGGCGCACGCGAACGGTCCGTCGCGATGGCGGCCAGCAGAGCATCCCCCCCTGCGCGTCCTTCCCGCCCCGCGACGATGGCCAGCGCGGGGTGCGGGTCGTCGCGTCGACGCGGCCCGAACCACTCCACGATCTGTCGTGCCGCCCAGGATTGCGGTCGGTCCGTGTGGCAGGATGTGCAGGTGTCCGGCGCGCCGATCTGCGCCGCGACATCGGGCCGCGGCACGCTGAAGGCGTGGTCCCGCCGGCGGTCCACGCCCATGTAGGTCACCGCGGGCATGTGGCAGGACACGCATTGCGCCCCCGCGCTGCCGGACGGATGGCGATGATGCTCGGCCGTGTCGAAGCGTTCGGGCAGATGGCATTGCGCGCACACCGCGTTGCCTTCCGCGCGCAACGTGCCGCGATGCGGGTCGTGGCAATCCGCGCAGACCACGCCGGCGCGGCTCATGCGCGACTGCGCGAAAGAGCCCCATTCGAAGACTTCGCCCTGGATCTGGCCATCGGCGTGGTACTCGCCGCGTTCGAGCAGCAGCGGCGCGTGGGTGTCGAGAAAGCGCTGGCCCGGCGACGGGTCCGCCACCAGCGGGCGGGCGCGGGCATGGCAGGGGGCGCAGGTCTCGACCTGCGCGGCGGTCGATTGGCGCGGCGGGCCTTCCCAGCGCGCGATGCCGCGCGGGTCGTCGGCCGCGAAGCGCCAGGCGCCGCCGGAGCGGTCCCGCAGCCGGACGGAGAGGCCGCGATGCGGGTCCTCGCCAAGCGCGCCGGCCTGCGCCCAGGCGACATGCGCGGCACTCGGCCCGTGGCAGCTCTCGCAGCCGACGCTGATCTCGGTCCAGCGCGTGTCGTAGCGGTCCGTCGCCGCGTCGTAGCCGCGCACCAGCCCGGTCGAGTGGCAGGACGCGCACATGAAGTTCCAGGTCTGCTCGCGGCCGGTCCAGTGCAGAGGGTCGGTCGCGGGCAGCGGCTCGTTCGCCATCAGGTGGTACCAGCGCTGGCCGCCGTGCTCGCGTGGCCGGCTGTCCCAGGCCCAGGGCAGCGCCTGGCGGCGCCCGTCGGGAAACAGCACGAGGTATTGCTGCAGCGGATCGACGCCGAAGGTCTCAGTGATGGTGAAGTCCGCGACCGTTCCATCGGGCCCATCCGTGCGAATGACGTAGCGGTCTCCGTCCCGCCGGAAGGTCGCGGTGTGGCGGCCGTCGGTGACGGTCACGCCGGAGAAGTCGCCGAGCACATTCGCCGGCGCCGCGGCGGCCATGGCGCGGGCATGGTCGCTCTCTCGCCAGGCGGCGGCCTGCGGCGCGTGACAGGTGGCGCAGGTGGCTGAGCCGACGAAGCTGGCGCGCTGCTGCTCGCGCGCCGTCGGGCTGGACGGCGAGACGAGCAGCGCCGCCAGGAGCACGGGGATGCAGACGAGGGCCGCGACACAAACCAACGCAGCCCAATGAGGCCCTACCCCGGTCGCTTCCCGTGCATCCGATGGTTCGCTCACGGCGTTACGATGCGCCGGAGGTTCCTGACCGCCGCGCGGGCGGCTGGCACCCTGCCCCACGACAACATCCGCCCATGTTCGACCCTACCGCGGAAAGAGGAACTGCAACTGGGCACGCAATTGCCACTCCGGTCCGATATCCGGGCGCACGACATTGTAGTAGGCGCCGATTTGCGCGTTCACCGGCTGGCTGCCGATCCGGAAGACTTGGCCCGCCGACAATCCGACCGGGACTGTCCATTGGTCGCCGCTGCGCGCTTCCCAATTCGCAGTGATGATCGGCGAGAACGAGAGGTAGGTGCCCGGCGATTGTGGAATATTATAGCTGAGGACGGGCTGGAAGAGGAAGTTGTTGTACTTGTTGCTGCCCTCGCCGCCGATGGACCAGACGTTGTTGACCAGGCCGCCGATCGTCCATTGTCCCGCCATCGTCAGCGCGACGGCGGTCGGGCCGACGCCCCAGGCCCTGCTGCCGAGCACCTCGTCGGTGACCGTTGGGGCCTGACCCACGACCCCCACGCCCCAGATCAGCCGGCCGGACTGCGCGGGCGTCAGGAAGGCCGAGACCTGCAACGCGCCGAGCCCGAAGGTCGTGCCCTCCCCCGGCGCGAAGCCGGGTTGGGAAATCACCGGCAGGATCGTCCGGGTGATGATGTTCCAGTCCTCGTTGAGGCCGAAGGGGATCACCGGCTGGATATTCAGGATGTTCTGCGTGTGGTTCCGGGGGCCGTAGTTGAAGTTCGTGTTGTTCTGGAACGGCACGCTGATCAGGTTGGCGACCGGGTTCTGCGTCTGACGGGCGAGCGCGTCCGCATCCATCCCCGGGGGGGCGCCGGGCGGCGGCGCGGCCGGAGCCGTCTGCGCCGCGAGGCGTCCCGGAAGCGGGACGCAGGCGCCAAGGGCGCAGGCAGTGGTGGCGAGACGTAGGTCTCGCTTCCACCGTGGGTCATGTTGTGCAGCCATGGCGTCAGTTCCGCGACGCCTGCGGCAGCGTGGAGGCGCCGAGATTGAACTGCAGGTTGCGCAGCGTCCCGGTGAAGGCGAAGGGCATCTGGTAGTCCTGCTCATCGACCGGGGTGCCGGTATCCTGCCCGACATCAAAGGGATCAGACCACTGCAGGTAGATCGGGATGGTCCGCTCCATGCGGCGTTCCGCCACCGTGCGTCCGTTGACGGAGAGGGTGCCGACGCCGCCACGACCCACCGGTGGGCCCGACGCATCGGGGCGCCATTCGAAGACGATGCTGTGGCGGCCGGGGGGCAGCGCCTCCGTCCCCTCCCACTTCGTCCGCTCGATGTCGAGGAAGTTCCAGGTCCAGACCGGCCGGCCCTCCCGCAGGTAGAAGCCATAGCCCCCGAAGCGGCCGCCGTGCGTGACCAGCATGCCGTTCGCACCGCCTTGCGGCACCTCGATCTCCGCCGTCACGCGATAGGCGCGATTGAGGATCGATGGTGCGCTGTCCGAGGTCAGGCCGACGCCCGTGCCGCTGTAGTTGAACACCGTGCGGCCGGCCGCGAAGCCGGGTCGCTCCACCAGCAGGCGATCGAGCGTCGAGTTGGCCATCGGCAGCACGCCGAAGCGCGTCGCCTCCACCAGGAACAGCTGCTGCAGGTCGCGCAGCCGGTCGGGGTGCTGTGCCGCGAGGTTCCGCGACTGCGTCGGGTCCTCCGCCAGGTTATAGAGTTCCCAGGCGTAGCCGTTCACCACATCCGCGGGGGGCGGGCTCGTGCTGTCCCAGGGCGGGTTGGCCGGCGTCGTATTGGCGTACCAGCCGTCGTGGTAGATGCCGCGATTGCCGAACATCTCGAAGTGCTGCGTGCGCCGGCGCGACGGCGCCCGCGCGTTCGCCGCATCGAAGGTGTAGGCCATGCTGACGCCCTCGATGGGGCGCTGCGGCACGCCGTTCACCATCTGCGGCTCGGGGATGCCGATCGCCTCGAGGATGGTCGGCGCCACGTCGATCACATGATGGAACTGGTGGCGGATCGCGCCGCGGTCCGCGATGCGGCGCGGCCAGGAGATCGCCATGCCGTTGCGCGTGCCGCCGAAGTGGGAGCCGACCTGCTTCAACCAGCGGTAGGGAGTGCTGAAGGCCCAGGCCCAGCCGGCCGCCATGTGGTTGTAGGTGCGTTCGGTGCCCCAGGCGTCCATCAGGCGGAGCTGTGCCGCGACCGGCGTCTCGATGCCGTTGAAGTAGGCAACCTCGTTCGGCGTGCCGCGCAGCTGCCCCTCGCTGGAGGCGCCGTTGTCGCCGCTGATGTAGATGACCAGCGTGTTGTCGATCTGGCCGGCATCCTCGACCGCCTGGATGACGCGGCCGATCTCGTGGTCGGTATAGGCCAGGAAGGCGGCATAGACCTCGACCTGGCGGATGAACAGGCGGCGCTCGTCGGCCGAGAGGCTGGCCCAGCGCGGCAGCTGTTCCGGCCAGGGTGTCAGCACCGCATTCGGCGGGAGCACGCCGAGGCGTTGCTGGTTGGCGAAGATCTGCTCGCGCAGCGCCTCCCACCCCATGTCGAAGCGACCGCGGAAGCGCGCGATCCATTCGGCCGGCGGCTGGTGCGGCGCATGGGTCCCGGCCGGAGCGTATTTGACGAACCAAGGCCGGCCAGGCGCCGCTTCGCGCTGCGTGCGGATGTAGGCGATCGCATCATCCGCCATGGCGGTGGAGAGGTTCCAGCCCGGATTGCCGAGGAAGGGCTGGATGCGTGTCGTGTTGCGGAACAGGTTGCCGGGCTGCCACTGGTGCGTGTCGCCGCCGACGAAGCCGTAGAAGTAGTCGAAGCCCTGCCCGTTCGGCCAGCGCGTGAAGGGGCCGACAGGGCTCGCCTCCCACGGCGGCACGTTGTGGTTCTTGCCGAACCAGGACGTGGCGTAGCCGTTCTGCCGCAGTGTCTCCGCGATCGTCGCCGTCTCGGCCGGGATGATGGCGTTGTAGCCGGGGAAGCCGGTGGACAGCTCCGTGATCACGCCGGAGCCGACCGAATGCGGGTTGCGCCCGGTCAGCAGCGAGGCTCGCGTCGGCGAGCAGAGGGCGGTGGTGTGGAACTGCGTGTAACGCAGCCCGGCCTGGGCCACGCGCTCCAGCGCCGGCGTCTCGATGATGCCGCCGAAGGTGGAGGGCGCGCCGAAGCCGACATCGTCGGTGATGATCAGGAGCACGTTCGGCGCGTTCTCGGGCGCGCCGAGCGCGGGCGGCCAGGCCGGCGTGCTCTCCCGCGCGGAGGGCGCGATGATGCCCTCGAAGCGGCCGGGCGGCGCGGGCAGGACACGTGAGTTGGGGAACTCCACCGCGTTGGGCGCCCCCGGCGTGCCACGCAGTTGCTGCGCCGCGGCCGGCGGCGCGGCGAACCCGAAGGCCAGCATCGTGACCACGATCCCGGTTGCGAGTGTTCCAAGAACCCTCATCGGCCTGCCTCCCTCAAGGAACCGCGCGGTACGCCTGCGCGCACCCCGATCCCACCACGCAATGTTGCGTGAGTATGGCCGCCGCGTCCTGCGGCCTCGCCCGAAGACCATATCCAAAATCGGCAATCCGCCCGCGGCACGAGAACAGGGTGCGGGCGCATCGGATTGCCTGGTCCGCATGCCCACGCCGGGAGCAGGATCGTGGCCGCCGCCACTCGCGTCGTGTCTGTCGGAGGCGCCGCGGTCGTGTAACGCGCCCAAGGTGGTGCCTCGTCATCCCGGATGACTCCAGTAGAGCGCAATACAGGCCCATGCGTGTCGTGCGCCCGATCTTCCTTCGGCAGTTGCGGTGCGGGGGCGTCGCGCGCCGGTCACCGCGGCGGGCGCTTGGCCCAGTCGTAGCCGCGCCGGCCGCGCGCGTAGCCATAGTCGAACAGCGCGCGCATGAAGCCCTGGTCGAAGGGTGCGGGGAGCTCCTTGTCGAAATCGCTGCCGATGAAGGCCAGGTTGAAGCCGACGCGGTCGCGCTGCGTGTCCGCGTAGATGCGCAGCACGTCGTTGAATCCACTGGCCGAGATCATGGTGGAGATGGCCCGCCCGGCGATGCCGAGCGTGCGGCGTTCCACCCGTGCCCATTCAGGGTCGAGCCGCGCATTGCGGATGACATAGACCTCGACGTCGCGCGCGGCGGTGCCGCGGGCGATCCGTTCGCGCCGCGCCCGGCCCACCGAGGACGGGTAAAGGAAGGCCTGCGCGAAGGCGCCACCATCGACATGCATCTCCTGCATCGCCTCTCCATCCACCGTCACGTCAATCATGACCGGCGTGAAGATGGCCGGCATCGCAGACGAGGCCAGCAGGATGCGGCGCACCAGGTCGAGCGCCCGGGGATGGCCGCTGCGGGCGATCGCGCCGACGTTCCAGATCACCGGCACCTGCGCGTCGAGGTTGGTGGTGCCGATCAGCAGCAGGCGCCCGTCATCATAGGCACGCGCGATCGCCGCGAGCATCGCTTCGTCGAGATACCTGGAGATGGTGCGGAACAGCGGTGTGGTGTCGGCGAGGGATTCGTCGAACACCGCCCGGATCAGCCCGCGCGATTCCGCGATGTCTGCCAGGGTGAGCTGCGTGTAGACCGCGCGCAGTTGCGGGTCGTAGTCGCGGCCGAGGAAGGCGAAGGGGGCGCTCAGCGCGCCGGTGCTGACCCCGGTCACCACGTTGAAGTCGGGGCGCGTGCCCAGGTCAGACCAGCCACACAGCAGCCCGGCCCCGAAGGCCCCGTTCTCCCCGCCGCCCGACACCGAAAGCAGGCGGAGCGGCGGCGCCGGTGCGCCGGGCCGCAGCGCGAGCCGGCGACGCTGCCGTTCGCCGGCCGCGACGAACTCGGCCTCGATGGCGCGCAGGCCCTCGGGGGTGGCGGTCAGGAAGCGTTCGTTCGGCACGCCCAGCACCTGCGCGGCGCCTGTCCTGTCGCGCGGGACGGGCGGGCCCCGATCCGGGCTGGCACAGGCGGTCAGCCCCAGCGCCGCCGTTGTGCCGGTGGCCAGCAGCGCGCCGCGGCGCGTCAGGTATGGACGGGTCATAAGCCGTGATCCTCGATTCGCCTCTGTGCTTGCATGATCCGGCATTCCCCGGATGGCCGTCGGTGACGCATGGCGTCATGTGGCCCGCATGCCCCAGCCCGGCGACCGGTCGTGGCCGCGGTCGCTCGCGGCGCGCATGGCGAGCGTCTCCGACGGCAGCCGGCCGAACAGCGCCCTATAGTCGCGCGCGAAATGGCCGAGATGCCAGAAGCCATGCCCGAGGGCGACCGATTTCACTAGGTCCGGGCTGTGCTGCCGGCAGAGCAATGCGCGGTGCGCCAGCATCAGCCGACGCGACTTGAGGTAGGCGTGCGGGCTCATGCCCACTACGGCGCGGAAGGCGTTGTGCAGCCCCCGGGCTGATACGTCTAGCGCTGCGCAGAGTTCCTCCGTGTAGACCGGCCGCTCCACCTGCGCCTCCATCAACGCTTCTGCCGCCGCGACGATGCGTAGCGCCTGACCGACGGCACGCGGGCGCGGCCTGAACTCGGCCTCGGAAGCCAGGGCTGCGGCGACCTCCTCGCGCAACGACATGGCCAGGTTCCCAGCGCAATCGGGGGTCTCCAGCAGCATCGGCAGATCGTCTGCCAACTGCCGCGACGCCGAGAGCGCGCCAGCCAGCCGCGCCGCACGGTCGGGCCGCAGCGCCAGCAGGCTGACCGCCCCCCTGACGCGCATCTGCGGCGGCGCAAGCTCGGACAACTCCTCAAGCAACGGCAGCGGCAGGGCAAGGGCCGCCCAATCGAGAGGCCGCGGGCTGTTCGATGTGATCTCGGCACCGCCGAGCGCGAGGATCGCCTCCGCGGCACCGACCTCTGAGCCGTTCACCCGCGCCGGGCGCTGCGGGGCCTCCAGGTTCATCATCAGCACTGCTATTCCGGGCGCGATGCCGCCCCGCGTGACATGGGCCGAGGTGGTGGCCTGCTGCACCACCATGTCGCCCACGCGCAGCACCCGAAGCGTCGCCGCGAAGGGCTGCTCCCGGACCGGCAGGCAATCGAACTGGCCGCCGAGCAGTGCTCTCCCGAAGCCGCCCGAATCATCGAAACGGCGCGTCAGGCCCGCTGCCTGCCGTCTCTCTGCGAGAGCAGCGACGACTGTCATGGCGCAGCGCCCCTTTCGTGTCTACGCTTCCAGATGCACTGTCACCGCGCCCCTTCGCACCGCGGCCTTCAGCGCGGCATGGTCGCGCTCCGCCTGGTCGGCATAGGCGACGGCGAAGTCACCGGCGGCTTCGTCGAAGGCGGCACCCGAACCAAGATAGCCCGCGATGCTCGACACCTCCGAGCTCTTGGCGTGGGCGCGCGCGAGGGACCAGCCGCAGATCCGCGCATAGAGTTCCAGTAACTCGTCGTCGAAGGTCTCGATCAGTGGCTTGATCTTCGCATCGCGGAGCTGCCGAACGTAGAACTGCTTGCCATTCGCGCCCGTCACCCAGCCCAGGAACAGGTCCGAGGCCGGCTGCATCAGCCGCTGCCCGTTCACCACGCGCTGCCCGTGATGGGCATAGGCGCTGGCGCCAGCGAAGGGTTCGAGCACCGAGGCCGCGGCCTCCTTGAACTGCAGGAACAGGGGTTCATTCGACGCGGACATCATCAGCGCGATCCAGCAGCGCCGGCCGACGCTGCCCACACCCACCACCTTGATGGCCGCATCCACCAACCGGTAGCGGTCGAGCAGCACGCGCCGGTCGTCGCTCAGGGTTTCCCGGTAGGCTGCAAAGATCTGGCTCAGGACCTCGTCGAATTCTTGGGACCGGGCGAAGTCCGGATGAAAGATCAGCGGCGGCGTATCCCGGATTGCCGTGCGGCCACCCACGACGCCGGCGAGCTTCGGGAAATCGAGCTCCGAGCCGCTGCCCGACAATGCCTTGTCGATGCGGGCCTTGAGAGCCGCCACGCGTGCCGCCGGCACCATGGCAAGGACATCCTCGGCGGTGACGCGCGCGTACCAGACCTCGAGGGGATGCATCGCGGCAAACTCGCGCAGGCGCTTGCGGTAGGCGCGCGCCATGGCCACCGCGGCGTCTCGCCCCTTGCCGTCCGACAGGCCGATGGACCGCGCGGCGAGCACGAAGGACGCCGCGAGCCGCTTCACGTCCCATTCCCAGGGTGCGGGCAGCGTCTCGTCGAAATCGTTGATGTCGAAGAGGATGTTGCGCTCCGGCGTCGCGAAGCCGCCGAAATTCGCCAAGTGGCAATCGCCGCAGGCCTGCACGCGCATCCCTGTGGCCGGCGTGCCCGCCAAGTCGGCCGCCATCACGGCCGCCGAACCACGGAAGAAGGCGAAGGGCGACTGCAGCATCCGCCCGTAGCGGATCGGCACCAGTTCCGGGAGACGCTCAGCGTCCGATGCTTGCAGCAGGGCAACAGGATCCTGCCGTTGCGCGGGCCGCTTCCATTCGGCGTGCGCGGTGCGAGGCAACTGGTTGCGTAGCGCCTTTCCCATCTCCATGCGCTCGGCGACAGAAGGGCCATGCAGATCGACGGCCCGGGCCGCATGCTCGGCCACAGCCGCCGGTTGCGGGATCTGAGCCGACTTCTTCTCTGTCTTCTTCATGGCTCGCCCCTTTGCCGACGGCTCTAAATCGGCGTGACAGAACATCAAGGTGGCGATGCGAGAGTTGATACAGATCAAGATGCTTATGGGGCCACCGCTGCCTGGGCTTCTGCCTCCTGGAGCGCGCGACAGGCGAAGCAACGTCTGGCGGACATGACAGCCGCATGCACGACGCCGGAGCAGTCGGGAACGAAGCCCTGCCCTTTTGGCAGCGGCAGCATCATATTCGTCGAAGTTCCACCGCGACCTCGAGATACTGCTGCCCTTCCAGCGCGCCGCCCCCCGCCTCGGAACCGCCGCGCTTCGAGCTTGCAGCGAAGCGACGGCCGTGCGGACGGCGCGAAGTCTGGTGCACCCGATCAGAAACTCATGCCGATACCGACAGACGTGCCGGTGATGTTGTTGTCGCCGATGAAGTACCGCGCGACCAGGCGCACCCGGGACAGGTTGAGCCCGAGGGCGCCGAACTCCTGGCGGCCCACGTCGATCTCGATGCCGCCACCGACCTTGGCCGACCAGGTGAACCCCATGATGTCGGCCTGGTCGCCGAGGTAGTAGCTGAACGACCCGTCGAGCACCCAGCGCACCGGCCGGCCGAACGCCTCCCAGCCGGTCGGCCAGCGATACCGCGTCCAGAGGCTGGCGGTCTGCGCGGTGGACCTGCCCCGCGCCGCGCGGATCGTGTCGCCTAAGGTCTGCAACTGGATCTGCGTGTAGCGCAGCTCGACATCGATGTCGCGCGCCGGGCGGTAGTCGTAGTAGGCGAGCATCAGCGACCCGCCGAGGCCCCCGACATTCACGTGCTGGCCGGTCAGCGCCGAGATGTCGCGGTCCGTGCGGTACTGGATGAACTGCCCGAACAGCGAGGCATCAGACGCCGCATAGCCGCCCGAGACATTCAGGATCGGCCGCAGCCAGAGATACTCCCCGATGCGGATGTCGTAGCCCACGCCCAGCGTCGCCGCGATGTTGTTCCACCGCAGGGGCGAGCGCCGCGTGCCGAGATTGGTGAACACCGCGCGCGGGTCGTAGCGCGCCGTGCCGACATAAGCCTCGGTGAACAGCGGGAAGCTCTCGCTCCAGGTAAAGCCGAAGCCGAACTGGCTGAGCGTGAAGGTCGAGGCGCCCTCGTCGGCGCTCACTGTGCTGCGATTGATCTGCAGCGCATTCGCCGAGCCATCGGGCGACATGTTGTAGCCCATGATGCCGAGCACGCCGCCAGGGCGTATCCGGATCTGGTCGCGGATGGCATCGATGCGATCGAGGATCGCCTCGACCCGCTCCCCGGTCGGCTGCGCGACGGCCATCGTGGGCAGGCCCAGCATCGCCGCGACGGCCAGGGCGCGTGCGATCCGCCGAAAGCCGATCACGGCGCCGGCCCGGCCGCGGGGATGGATGGCCGCGGCAGGGCAAGCATGGCGCGGCGCAGGCGATCCTCTGCGGCACGGACCAGTTCCACCACGTCTTCGTCGGTGATGTCGGAGGCGCGGGCCCGGAGCAGTGCGTGATCCTCGCCGATGCGCACGATGATGGCAGAATACTGCGCGCGCGCCGTCGCGATGGCGGGCGGCTCGTTCGGATCGGCATTGCGGCCGATTGCCGCCGTCAGCGCCTGGACCAGCGCCTGCACGGACGGATCGGTCTCGCCGATCGCGCCGCGCAGTTGCGGTGCGCGCCAGTTCTGCCTGGTCGCGCGCCGCAGCACGGCGCCGAGGGCTGCGACCGGCTGCTCGCCGCCGGTGCCCGCGCGCCCGGCCTGCGGGGCCAGTTCGACGAAGGGATTCTCCGGATAGGGCAACACGCCGTCATCGGCCATGCGCCCGAGCGCGGCGAGGTAGGTGGCCAGCGCCTCGCGCATCGCCAGCGCACCTTCCCGTACATCCTCCGAGACCGGCGGCGGCAGGCGCCCGGCTGGGAAATCGGCGGCGAGACTGGCGGTGCGGGCCCAATCGCGCACCGGCGTATAGTCGGGCGCGCTGCAGGCGGCCGGCAGCGCCGCCAGGGCGGCGAACACGAGGCGCCGCATCACGGCTGCACCACGGCGCCGACCATCCCGGCCGCGCCAGGCCGCAGCCCCACCGCGGGATCGGGCGCGAGGAGCAACATGAGGCGGCGCAGCCGGTCCTCCTGGGCATGGATCTCGCGCTCGACCTCGCGCTGCCGGATGTTGGACGCGCGTGCCTTGAGCAAAGCGTGGCCCTCCCCGATCGCCGCCAGCAGCTGGCGGTAGGTGTCCTGGTCCGATCCCGGCGCGCCGACCGTGGCGCGCGACAGCGTGCCGACCAGCACCTGCACCGGCGGATCGGCGGCGCGGATCAGCGGCCGCAGGCGCAGATCCTCGATCACCGTCGGCGACCCGGCGCTGCTCGCGCGCGCCCCGGGGGCGAGGTTGCCCGCCCGGGCGGCGTCCAGCAGGCGGCCGATCTCGGCGACCGCTGGTCCCGCGGCGGGGTCGGCCGCCGCGGCACGCGGCACCAGCGGAGCATAGGCCTCGGCGTGGAAGGTGAGCTTGCTCTCCTCCTGCGCGAGGACCGAGAGCGCGTAGAGGTAGATGGCGAGCGCTTCCTGCTGCGCGAGCAGCCCGTCCCGGTCGACGGGAGTTGGCGCCGCCGCGCTTGGGTGGTCTACGAGCACGCTGGCGAGGCGCGCCCAGTCGCGCAAGGCAGTATTGGGCGGGAGGGTGCAGCCGACCAGCAGCAGGCATGCAAAGGCAGTAATTGCCAAGCGCAGGACGACTCGCCCCCCGTGTCCGATTGCGACACCATTCATCCTTAAAGGGCATACTGTCGCAAGAGCAACCACGGCTGGCGCTCATGCGCGCGATGCCGCCCTCCGCCGGTTTAAGGCGCTCATCGTGATGATGTCGCTGGATGCAACAGCCCCCTGCTGCCTAGGGTCGCGTCAGCGCGGTGGATTCTCTCGGAGAAGAATTTCGCTCGGATGTGCGTCGCTTGGCGCTAGCGTTCGAACAGTCGGGGACCCGGACCCGTAAGCGCGGGGACCGCAGGAGACGCCGCACGGTGGGGCGGATCGAGGGCGGTGGTGGGAATGGCGGCGAACCCGCTGGTGCCCACCAGGCCGGTCGCCATAGGGCCGGCCGCATGGTTGGAGGCGGGTGCGGAGGCGACACCGCATCCGCCATCCGGCTCATGGCACGCGCCACTTCGTCACCTGCACCGCCAGCGTCGCCGATCCGAGATCGAAGGTGGCCGTGGAAATGTTCCTGGCCACGACGCGCACGGTGTTGCTGGACCATGCTGCGGCGTCGAGCTCGACGAAGCGCGTCGACGAGGCGAGCGCCGCATGGGCAAGGTCTCCCTGCCGCGCGCCGGTGACGGTGACGTCGATCAGGCTCGTCTCGCCCGGCGCCAAGTTCGGCAGATCCCACGCAACCTCCGCCGCGAACTCCCGCTGCCCGACCGGCAGGGCGGGGGTGCCGCAGAGCAGCGCGGGCGCCGCCTCGGGCAACCCGTAGAGCCGCAGCGCCTCGACCTCGATCTGTCCATCGAAGCCGACGATGCCGATCTGCGCGAAGGCGACCGCTGACCCCAGCCGCACCGTCATGCGCTTGTTCAGCAAGGCGTCGGCCATGGCCGCCCCACCGGTCCAAGCTTTGGAAGGGGTATTCCACAGCAGCGTGGTGATCGAGGCGAGCGCGTCGCCGGCGACGTTCTCCCGCACATTCATCGCCGCATCGAAGCAGCGCACGAAGATCCGCCCGCCGTCGGCGCCGCCGACCAGGGAATGCACGAGGGCGAACTCCTTCGCCTGCCCGCACTCCACAACGAAGGCCAGTCCCCGCTGCGCGGCGAGCAGCAGCCCGCGGGAGGTCGGCGTGATGTCGTCCAACCCGTTGAAGGACAGCCCGGCAAGGGTGGTGGCACTGGTGGTCGAGGTGACGACCACCGCCAACCCCTCGACGCCGATCTCGGTCGCACTGTGGCGGAAGGCCTGGGCCCGCACATTGGGCACGGACCCGAGCAGCCGCAGATGCCGCGACGCCGGTGCCCGATGGCGGTTGAGCACAGTGTTGCCGCAGCGGGTGGCGGTGGCAGCGTAGTCGATGCCGACCTGGTAGGTGTTGGACCAGGCGACCTCGTATTCGCAGTCCTGCGCGGCGGCGGTGTGCCGGGCGACGATGGGCGAACAGGCCTCCATGCGCAGCGCCCGGCCAATGATCGCCGAGCCGCTGGTCTCGTTGAGGAAGGGGATGGCGACGTTCGGATCGAGCTGCCGTAGCTCGAAGTTTGGGGCGTCGAAGACATGGCGGTTGTGGTTGGAATAGGCGCCGTCCGCCTTGGACAGCCGGATCCCAAAGCGGTCGATGGTGGGGTTGATACCCGTCGCCACCGCAAAGTGGCCGCCATAGTAGCGGATCGAGGTGTTCCAGGCGGTCGCGGTGGCGCAGTGGATGTCGAGACCGATGCGGTTGTTGAGGATGCGGCCGAGGTGGAAGGTGCTGTCTTCGACGCCGCGGCCGTCACCGAGGGTGCGCATGCCGATGGTGAAGCCCGAGACCAGGCGGAGCTCGACGACGGAGGCGTCGATGTTGCGCACCACGATGCCGATATCGGCCTCATCCAGCCAGTCGGACTGGGTCTGCCGGACGACCTGCAGCCCGGCATAGTGCTTCTCGCCGTTGCGGACGGTGCCGCCATCGCCCAGCGTCAGCACGGTCGCCGCAGCCGAGCCGGTGTAGCGGATGATCCCGTGCATGATCAGGCCGCGGGCGCCGCCGCCCAGGGTGACGCCGGCGGAGACGTTCCAGGTGCCGGGCGGGATGACGGCGAATTTCTGGTCCGCCGCGGCGCGATCGAAGGCCGCCTGGATGGCGGCACGGTCGTCGGCGACGCCATCACCGAGGCCGCCGAAGTCGGCGGGCAGCACCGTCTCGCGGTCGCGCAGGTACTTGGCGAGGTCGGTCTTGCTGACCGCGGTGTCGAGCACCAGCAGGTCGTCGATGCGGGCGGGCATAGCGGATGCTCCGGCTCAGAGCGCGGTGGCGGAGATCGGGCCGGCCAGGGCGGAGACGTTGCCCTCGGCCGAGACGGCACGCAGCCAATACCAGCGGGTATCGCCGGCACTGAGGCCACTGCGATCCCAGAAGAGGCTGGTCGGCTCCGCCGCCAGCTTGGTCGCGGCGGCGAGGCTGGCGCTGCTGGCCTCGAACACCTGGAGGCGGATGGCATCGGGCGGGAAGCCGCCGGAGAGGCGAATGCCGCCACTGATCCCCGTCGCCGTGGGCGCCGCTACGGCGGCCGGGACCAGCGCCTGCCGCCAGCCCGACACCGCCCCACTACGCGCCACCGCGCGCACCCGAAAGCCGGTCGGCTCGGCCGTGGGGATCGCGGCTGCCGTGGCGCCGAGGGAGCCGCCATAGCCCTGCCAGGCCGCGACGGAGGCGGGGAGGAACTCAACCTGGTAGCCAACGAGGTGCGAGGAGCCGACCGCCGCCCAGGACACAGCGAGCACGGCAAAGGCGGTCGCCTGCGGCGTCTCGATGGTGATGCTGGCGGGTGCTGCGATGACGCCCGGGTTCGGCAGCACCACCGCAGGGTTGCTCCCTGTCGCCCTCTCGTCGACCGCCGGGTTCCAGTCCCACACCGCGGCGTCCTCCTCCTCCAGGGTGAGGTCGACGCCGCCCTCGGCCGCCAGCGACCAGGCGGTCACCCGCGCCGGGAAGGGCGTCAGCCGATCGAGGGCGACCGTTGCCGCCTCCCAGGGCCTGAGCCGCAGGGCGGAGAGGTTGGCCGGGAAGGCGACGGTGCGCTGGCGGCGGTTGCGCTCCAGCTCGACCTTCATCAGCCGCTGCACCGTGCTGACCGAGGTGGTCAGCGGGAACTCGAGGTCGCGATAGATCATCTCGCCGCCATCCTGGGCGACGTAGTTGGAGGCGAGCAGCGGCGGGGCGTCGGTCGGCTGCCAGTTGGCGGCCGGCTCGACATAGACCGCGCGCACCCCGTTGAAGAGATCCCGCCGCGGCCGCGCGCCCTGGATGGTGACGTCAGCGCGCAGGTCGTCCGAGGTGAGGTTGGCCGCCGGCAGGGCCGGCGCCCCGGCATGGATGAAGAACCGCCCCCCACTCACGACCAATGCCCCGGCCATGGCGGCCGCGAGTTTCCTGGTGATGGCGATCTTGCCCTCGGCGAGCGACAGCACGCCGTTGGCGGTGTAGCGGCGCTCGTAGACCCCGGCCCTTGTGCCGACCAGCTCGTCGCAGACATTCGCCGCGGCCATCAGCGCGGGGATGTCGATGTCGGCCCAGGCTGCCCGCCAGCCGAAGGGCGCGGTGAGGTACCAGGCGAGCAGCAGAGCGGGATTGTCGGACCAGCCCACGATGCCGGTGCGCGGGTCGAGGATGGTGTCGGCGCCCTCGACGATGGCGGCGATGTTGGGCGGGCCGGCCGGGAAGGCCTCGGCGGTGAGCTTGAGCCGAACGGCGACATAGGCGCGGCCACGGCCGCGATGGTCGCTGGTCCACTGGCCGCCGGTTTCGGCGATCAGGTTGGCGTCGGCGGCCTGGTCGGAGGCGCCCAGGTGCCGGTCGATGCGCACCAGCCCGGCGAGCGAGCCGTCGTTCTCGACCTTGTCGCCGAGGAACACCTCGCCGATCGCCCGCACACGATGCGCGGCGAGCACGACGACGGAATAGAAGTAGCCGTCGGCGCGGCCCTCATCGTCGGTCGCCGAGTGCAGGAAGACGATCGGCCCGGAGACCTTGCAGCGGCCGAGGACGAGCTGGTGCTCGGTGACCGGCTGGCGGAAGGCCTGGGTGCGGCCGGCACCGGGCTGGCCGGCGTCGAAGCCGGCGATTGCGGCTGCCTGCGGGCTGAGGCTGGCCTGCTTTTTCTGCTTTTGCGGAAAGATCGACTGGCCGATAGCCGAGACGATGAAGGCGGCGCCGGCGCCAACCACGGCCCCGATGATGCCACCACCGACGGCGGCCGAGGCGACGCCGGCCGCGGCGACGGCGATGAGGGGGACAGCGGCAGGCATCGGGCGCGGTCCTCCGAGATGTCAGTCGATGCGCCAGGCCGTGGTGCAGGTCGTAAGGGGGGCGCGGACCAGGCCGCGGGGGCCGACGAAGGCGGCGCGGCCGCCATCGACCACGACGCCGAGGCGCGGTGGCTCGCCGGCGAGGACGACATCGCCGGCGCGGGCGAAGGTCGGCGGGATACGGGGAAAGCCCGCGCTGTCCGCGGTGGCCTCGAGCGAGGACAGGATCCTGGGGCGCGGATGCGCGCCGGTCACCGCGTGGACCGCGGCCAGGACAAATCGCCCGCAGTTCCAGCGATGGGCATCGAACGGACGCGTCTCCGCCGCGGCCAGCAGGGCTGCCAGCCGCGCAGGCCAATCCGGGCGCCGGGCCATCAGTTGGCCGGCAGCCGGATCTCCGCCTCCTGCAGGGCGGGGACGAACTCGAAGAAGCGATCCCCCGGATACTCGGCCTGCTGGTCGGCATCGGTGTAGCGCCGCACCTCGGCACGCTCGAGGTCGACGAGGCGGCTCTCGCAGGTGAGCGAGATGCGCGGCTCGGCGCCGTCCACCACCTGCATGGTGTCCATCAGCCCGGCCCAGAGGGGAAAGGGATCGGCGACGAAGGCACCCTCGGCATCGAGCAGCGCGCCCCACAGCCGCGCTGGCCGCAGCCGGAAGGACTGCTCGGCGAGCGCGATGTCCACCACCTCCTGCGGCACCGGGGAGAGGGTCAGCGTGATGCGCACCGCCCTGAGTTCGGCAGTCTCCTCGATGTCGGAGACAGCGCCGATGGTGCCCATGCCCTCATAGGTCACCCCGGCCCAATGCAGCGGGCCGAGCCCGGTCCAGGCGCGGATCGGCCCGGAGGCGAAGTCGAGTTCGACCAGCACCACCGGGGTGGCGACCGGGGCGGTGGCGGCCGCGGCAGCCTGGGGCGAGAGCCGCGGCGTGGCGGCGATGCCGTCGGTCATGGCAGGGCCTCCTCGAGGCGGATGGTGATGGCGGTGAAGCGGCCCGGCCGGGTCGGGTTCGCCCCCTCGTCGTCGGAGGCGAGCCGCATGGCGACGGTCGGCGTCGTCAGCACCAGCGGCTCGGCGAGCGGGGCGGCGGCACGCAGCGGTGGGGCGATCGGGATGGTCGCCGTGCCGGTGCCGGAGGCCACGACACCTTCCGTGGCCATGTAGAGCCGGCCGGCGAGGCCGATATGGTCGCCGGCGCCGACCGCCACCGCGTTCGGCCACCAGCCCTGGGTCTGCAGGGAGAGGGCGCCGCGCGCGGCGCCGGCGGCCAACGACGGCGTGCCGCTGCCCACCACCATCCCCGTCCCGTCGGTGAAGATGGTGGCGTCCGAGAAGGAGTAGGGTCCGCTCGGGACCTCGCTCTGGCTGCGGGGATCGCCGGTGCGGTACTCCCGCCGCCAGTCCCAGATGCGGACCGTGTTGGCGGAACCGGCCAGGGCGGCGAGCAGCCCCTCCAGCACACCGGCCTGGGTGCGGTTGAGCGGGTCGAAGCTGGCTTCGGCGATCCAGCGCGCGCCGTCGCGGCGCAGCACCTGGGTGGCACGGCTGACCGGCGAGACGAAGCGCAGCGTGTTGTGCTGCAGGTAGAAGCTCAGCCGCGACGGCCGCAGCGAGGCGGGCCAGGCGTATTCGGTCATGCTGACCTCTCCCCGCTACCCGCGCACCGTGTCGTAGGCCGCGCCACCGCGGCGGATGGCATCCAGCGTCATCGCCGAGGCCTGCCGGGCGATCTGCCCGGCGAGCAGCCGCAGCCGTGCCTCGACGCCGGCATCGGCGCCGCGGGCGTCGATGGTGATGCTGGTGTGGATGGTCGGGCTGGCCCCGCCGGGCACCGCGCCGTTGGGCAGCACGGTGCCTGCCTGGCGCGGGACGAACCATTCCGGCCCCCGCTCGCCAACGATGTAGGGCTGACCGGCGGCGACCGGCCCGCCCTCGGCGCGGAACAGCCCACCGAGCCAGGAGCCGACATCGGTGAACAGGCTGTCGAAGGAGATCCCCGACAGGCCAGCAGAGACGGCATTGCCTAGTGGCTCGGTGATGACCTTGCGGGCGAGGATGCGGGTGATGTCCTGCAGCAGGCCCTCCAGCACCGAGGAGAACTTCTCGCCCTTGACGATCGCGTCCTCGAAGGCGCTGGAGAAGGTGAGGCCCAGCTCGCGGACGGTGTCGGAGGTGCGTTCCGCGCCGCGCTGCACACGCTCCTCGGCGCGTTCCAGCTCCTCCATCGCCGCGACCGCCTCGCGCTGGACGGTCTCGTCGGGCACCGCCCGGCCGGCCCGTTCCGCCCGCTCCACCAGGCTGGACAGCGTGGCCATCCGGCGCTGGTAGCGTTCATAGGCGGTCTCGTTCTGCTGGATCAGCCGCTCGCGTTCGCGCAGCAGCTCGTTCAGCTCCCGCTCGGCCTCGCGCGCCTCCCGCGCGCCCTCATTGCTGGCGCGGCGGACCGCGGCGACGCGCGGCTCGAGGCGGCGCAGCGCCTCGTCGCGCTCCTGCAGCGCCAGGGTCTCGAGGCGCGTGCGCTCGGCCGCGGTGACGCCGCCCGCCACCTCGGCCTCGCGCAGCCGGCGGACCCGTTCCTCGTATTCGCGATTGATCCGGAAGCGGTCGTCGAGGTCGCGGGTGAGGTCCTGGACGTCCTGCGTGGCGCGGCGGCGCCGGGCCTCGGCGGCCTGGGTGGCGGCGCTCTCCTGCTCCGTCCGCTGGCGTTCGCCGGCGGCCTGCTCGCCGCGGGTGATCTCGGCCTGGAGGTCCGTGTATAGCCGACGCAGCTCCTCCAGCCGGGCCGCACGATCCACCCCGGCCTGCTGCTCGGCGGCGCCGACCAAACCCGGACGGATGCTGCCGCGGCGGACCGGCGCGCTGAGGCTCTGCCGGCCGTCCTGCTGGCTTTCCAGCCGGGCGATCTGGGCTGCCAGCGCCTCGGCCTGGCGGCGCATGCCGGCGAAGCGTTCCTCCTCGCTGAGCAGACCGGCGCCCTGGCGGACGCCGTCCACCGCGCGGGCGGCGGCCGACAGAGCCCGCGCCAGCGCATTGGACAGGCCGATCGCACGGTCGAGCTGGCCGAGGAAGTTCTCGGTCGCCGCGGAGAGCTGCCCGAAGGCGCGGCCGAGGGAGAGCGGGGCGCGGTCGAGCTCGGCGCCGAGCCGCTCCGTGGCGCGCAGCAGGGCCGGGAACACCCGTTCGGCGGTGAGCTTGCCCTCGGAGCCGAGCTTGCGCAGTTCGCCGATGGAGACGCCGAGTTCCTTGGCCAGCCCCTCGGCCAGCAGCGGCATGGCCTCGAGGATGGAGCGCAGTTCGTCGCCCTGCAGCACCCCGGAGGCCAGCGCCTGGGCGAGCTGGAGCGTGGCCGAGGAGATCTCGCCCGTGGAGGCGCCGGAGACGATGGCGACGCGCTGCAGGCCGGTGACCAAGCGGACCACCTGGTCAGAGGTAGCGCCGATCTCGCGGGCGGCGATCGAGAAGCGCTGGAAGGCGTCGACGCTCTCGGAGACCGCGACGCCGGTGGACAGCGCGTTGCGGTACAGCGCCTCGTAGACCGAACTCGCCCGCTCGACCGAGCCGGTAGCGTTCTGCAGGCGGGAGAGGCTTTGCGTCAGCGCGTCGCCGGCCTGCACCAGGGCGCGGGCCGCGACGGCCACGCCGGCGATCTGGATCCCACGCGTGGCGACGTCGAGGAGGTCCAGCGAGCGGGAGGCGCGCTCGGCACCGCCCTTGATCTGGTCGAGGGAGCGCTGGCCGGTCTCGCCGACCTCGCGCAGCCCGGCCTTGACCCGGGCGGCGTCGTCCAGCGAGAGGCGGACCGAGACGCGGCGGGTGGCGTCGGCCATGGGCTGCAGCCCTCCTTGCATCGGCCGTCACGCGTCATCGGCGCCGCGCGTGCTCTCGCTGCGAAGAAGCGGCCGGTCTATCTTGCACGCTGAACAGGAATCGCTCTCAACGCCGCCTCCGTGGGCCGCGGTGGGGCAGATCGCCGGAAAGACGCAGCGCAGGATGCCGACCACCCCGCAGCAGATCGACCTCTGGCGCCAAGCCTCGACCGAGCATCAGCGTCTCGAGTTCAAGGAAGCGAAGGCGCAGTACGACACGGATAAGCTCAACAGATACTGCGTAGCCATCGCGAATGAGGGCGGCGGCCACCTCCTGTTGGGGATCGCCGATGCCCCTCCGCGACCCGTCGTCGGATCGCGGGCCTTTCCCGACGTCGTGGTTACCGCAGAGCGCTTGTTCAAGGCCGTGGGATTCAGAGTGGACGTGGAGGAAGTGCAGCACCCGGATGGTCGCGTGCTCGTGTTCCACATCCCGTCACGCCCGCGCGGGACGGCTTATCACCTCGACGGTGCCTACTTGATGCGCTCCGGCGAATCGCTGGTTCCCATGAGCGAGGATCAGCTGCGGCGGATCTTTGCTGAAGGGCAGCCCGATTGGCTGGAGCAGCACTCCCGCACGGGTCTCGATGCGCAGGCAATCGTCGAGCTGCTCGATACCCAAGCGTTCTTTGAGTTGCTGAAGCAGCCCTATCCCACGGATCGCGCTGGGGTCATGGAGCGCCTCGCCCGAGAGCGCTTGATTGACGAAGTGCCCGATGGGTACGCGGTCCGCCGGCTGGGCGCGTTGATGCTGGCGAAGCAGCTCGCCGATTTCCCGGACGTCGCGCGCAAGGCACCGAGGGTCGTCGTCTACAGCGGCACGTCGAAGTTGGAGACGAAGCTCGACCAGCCCGGCTCACGCGGCTACGCGGCTGGCTTCCAAGGCCTCGTCCGCTTCGTGATGGGGCAGCTTCCGCAGAACGAGATCATCAAGGACGCGCTGCGCACCGAGGTGAAGCTCGTTCCTGAGGTGGTGATCCGCGAACTCGTGGCGAATGCGTTGATCCATCAGGACCTCGAGATGGCCGGCGCATCGGTCATGGTCGAGATCTATGCCGACCGCCTGGAGATCTCGAACCCAGGCGAGCCGATCGTGGCCGTCGATCGCTTCATCGATGGTTACCAGTCACGAAATGAGCGACTGGCGGACCTGATGCGGCGCCTCGGCATCTGCGAGGAGAAGGGCAGCGGAATCGACCGCGTCGTACATGCTGCCGAAGCCTATCAGCTTCCTGCGCCGGATTTTCGAGTCGGTCACAAGCGCACTGTCATCACCATTTTCGGACACCGGCCGTTCGATGGGATGGATCGCGAGGATCGTGTTCGCGCTTGCTACCAGCACGCCGCGCTCAAGTGGGTGATGTCGGAGCGCATGACCAATCAATCTCTCCGGGAACGGTTTGATCTACCCGAATCGAAGGCCGCCATTACGTCGCAGATCATTTCCGCGACGGTTGATGCCGGGCTGATCAAGGCCGACGAGAAGGTCGGCGGATCGCGGAAGTTCGCACGCTACCTCCCCTACTGGGCCTGAGTTCATTTTCGTGGTCATCCTGGCCACGACCCGGGAACCCCGGAAACTCTTGCCAATTCAAAGGGTTGTTTATTTAAGGCTTTCCCCGACCGGGCTTTCCTGAGGATCCCGCCTGGAGACTATCCCGGCCGCCATGCCGGCCCGCAGTGCCGACAGCAGTTCCGCTGCCACCCAGGACGGCGCGCCCAATTCACGTGCGACAGAGAGAGCCCCAGCAATGTCGAGGTCGAGGCCGGCCATGGTAGCTGCGATGCAGGTGGTGCCGGCCGACCAGCAGGCAGCGCCCTCAACGCTGGTGGGCGCGTGCTGGCCGTAGGGGCAGGCCAGGCCGCAGTCGCGCTCCAGGGCGGCGCAGCCGCGGCAGTAGTCGGGCCCGCGGCCGAAGTGCCAGGCGGCGCGGGCCCTCAGCCGTTTCCCTCGGCGGCCACCGCGGCGACCGGCGCCGTGGCGCGGTCCCAGAAGGTGGCGGCGATGTCGTCGAGGTCCATCAGGCGCTCGACCGCCTCGGGCGAGAGCGGCAGCGGCTTGCCGGCGGCGTCGCCGACGCCCTCCCAGGCGGTGACGGCGTGACGGGCGAGCGCCTTGACCAGGAAGGCGAAGGAGAGGCCGCGCGACATGTCGGGGTCGAGGTCCGGGTCGGCGATGCGGATCGCGGCGAGGCGGCGCGCGGCGGCGGCCTGAGCCGCGGCCATGACCGCGGTCGTCACGGGCCGGATCTCGACGCGGACGCCGCGCGGCAGGTCGAGCCAGTACGGCTCGGCCCGGAGGTCGAGGGTGAGCATGCGGGTGTCTCCGGACTTGAAATACGCCCGGGTCATGTCAAAGTCTGACATAACACGGGCAGGAGGACTGGGATGCCGAATGTAAGTCTGACGCCCGAACTCGAAGGCTTCGCGGAGCGCTGCGTGGCTTCGGGTCGCTACGGCAACGTGAGCGAGGTGATGCGGGCGGCGCTGCGGCTCCTGGAACAGCAGGAGGCGCGTCGCGTGGCCTTCACGGAGATGCTGGAGCGCGTTGAGCGCGAGGCGGATGAGAAGGGCTGGCTCACCGCCGACGAGGTGGATGCCGAACTCGGCGAGGTGATCGCGCGCGCGAAGTCTGCGAGGAAGGGTCGCTGAGCCCGCGGTTTCGAGGCGATGATGCCATCCTCTCCCCGGAGGCGCGCGTCGATCTGCGTGAGGCGGTGGCGTGGATCGCGCAGGACAATCCGCGGGCTGCAGAGGATCTGCGTGTCGCGATCCGACATGCTGCAGAGCTACTCGGGGAGCATCCCGAGATGGGGAAGCAGCGACGGGACCTTGCGCCCGAAAGCGTGCGGTTCCTAGTGCTGCGCGGGTTCCCCTACATCCTCGTCTACCGCGCCAATGCGGTGCCGCCGCGTATCCTCCGGGTCCTGCACGGCGCACGCGACCTGCCGGAAGTGCTGCAGGACCTCGAGCGAGAGTAAGGATCGCGGATAGCGTGTTCGGCAGGACGATCCGTCATCCCGGCCCGCGCAGCGCGACCATCGGATTCTCCAGGGGATCGCAGGTATATGACCAGGCAGTTCACACCATCGGCGACGCTTCTTGACGGTCTCAGAGAGGACATCCTCTGGCTGCTTATCCTCATTTACGCGCATCGTCAGAGGTGCGCTTTGCCTACTCTCGCGACGATGAGCTATGAGGCTTTCGCCCTTGAGGCTTTGCTTCTGGAGAGCGCGTCTAGAGATATCGTGACGCGCCTCACTGCGCTCGATGACGACGGAAGGGGAATTCGATCCTTCCAGTCGGCCTTTGCTGCCATGAAAAGAGAGGGCTTGGACCCTCAACGGACAGCCGCCCTCGACAAGGACGTGAAGGCCTTTCGGCAGTCATTGAACGACCTGAAGGTGAAACATCGAAACGCGTACATCGCTCACGTGCAGGAACTTGCCCAGGTCACGCCGAGGGTACTGGACGAACCTGTCGAATTCGCCGACTGCGCGTCGCGAGCGGTGAATCTTCTCGACGCAATGTCCGGCCGAACGCTGACCTACATGTTCAAGATCGGCTCTACAGATGAACTTGATCTGAGACAGAAGCTCGGCGCGCCGCCTCATGAGGTGCGATCAGTTAAGAGAACATCCCGATAGATGAATTTTCTGGGTGATGCGCTCACGCGTACTCCGTCCCCGCCTGCTGGTTCTTCAGTACCGCCGTCATCATCCGCGTCGCCGTCGCGTTGAAGGCGGCGCGGAACTCGAAGCTTGCCTCGACGCCACCCGGCCCTTCGACCGGCGTCTTGGCGAGCGCCAGGTAGACCTCGTGCAGCGTAAAGGTCAGGCTGCGGTTGGCATCGATCGTGTAACCGAAGGCGAACTCCGCCGGCTCGTTGTTCTGCGCCTGGGTCAGCAGCGCGGTGTCCGCGAAGCGCGCGGTGATCTGGCCGGTGGCGCGCGCGATGCCGGGATCCACGCCCTCGACCTTCCGGTCGGCGCGGATCGTGCGCACCATCTCCATCCCGTTTGCGTAGGTCAGCCGCGCGCCGGTCACCTGGGCGAGCGCGGCGCCGTTCCGATTGATCGCCCCCTGCGCCTTATTGAAGGCCGTGTAGGCAGCGCTGGTCGGCGTGCCGCCCGAGCTTGAGGCACCGCGCGTCGAGCCCTGCCCCATCAGCCCGAAGGTCGCAGTGGCAGGCCCTGTCGGCGAGAAGTCCATCTCCAGCGTGTCGGCGCGCACGCCGGTGCAGAGATCGTAGTTCGGCACGTCCGGATAGCCGATCTCGATGCTGTTCGATGGCAGCGCCGCGGCGCCGGAGCCGAAGCTGTGGATGAAGTTCGGGCTGGTGCCGGTGGTGGTGGGCGCGCCGAGCAGCAGGCGCAGCCAGTGGCCGATGTTGTTGAGGTCCACCGGCACCACCGCCTGGCCCTGCACGGTGACGGTGTCGAGGAAGGGTGCGGCGGGATCGCGGCTACTGCCGACGCCGATGACATCGGCATCGAGGAGCGGCTGCTCGGCACCGAGGTCGCAGGAGAGGAACGGCATGCGCAGCCAGTCGCCCGCGGGCGCGGTGCCGTAGGTCGCCTCGGGGGTCATGAGCAGACGGCAATTGGCGCCGATGGCACGGGGCATCGGAGATCTCCGGGATCAGCGGGAGGAAGAAGCGTCAGGCCAGCGGTGAGCCGGCGACGGTGAAGAACAGCGTGACGGGGATCGACGCGGCGCGCGCGGCGGCGGCACCCTCGAACTCGACATCCTCAAAGTCGGGCGCACCGGGCTGCGCCCATTCCACCGCGCCGCCGAGGGTGCGGTCGGCGGTGATGGCAGCGGCGATGGCCACCAGCAGAGCGTCGAGCAGCGCGGTGCGGGCCGCCGGCGTCGCGCCGCCGACGGTGACCTCGACCTCGGCGCGGTGCTCGATGGCCCAGGCGAGCGGCGAGAGGATCGCCGTCTCCTCGACTGTCTCGCCGTCGCGGATGACGACCAGCCCGCCCGGCGGCAAGCGCTGCGGCGCAGTCTCGTTTCGGAGGACCTGCGGGGCGGGATTGCGGGTGGCGAGCGCCACTGCCAGCCGGCCGTGCAGCGCCGCGATCGCAGCCTCCCGAACGCTCATGGCGCCGATCTCCCGCTCTCGCGCTCCCAGGCTGCGACGAAGCGCCCCGGCAACCGGCGCAGGCCGCGCTCGGCGGCACCCTGCACGTCCAGCCGCTTGGCGAGCTTCACCTGCGGCAGCAGCAGGAACATCGGCACCATGCCGCGGGCGAGCATGCCGCGCGCCCAGGCCTCGCGGCCCTTGCGGTTGCCGGTGCCGACCTCCGCGAGGCCGCCGGCAATCAGGCGCGTCCGCCGACGCCTGCCGGTCTGCTCCCCCTGGCGCAGCGGCAAGCACCAGACGAAGCCCCGGCCGGACTTAAAGGGGCGGAGGAAACCCTGCCCCGAGGCGACCATCTGCGCCGGCGTGACCCGCATCCCCTTCTCGCCGCGTCCCCGGCGCCCTCGCGCCGCATTGAAGCCGGTCGGAATGGCGAGGAATTTTCCCCCGCCCTTGGCGCGGATCAGCGCGCCGCGCTCGAACGCGTCGATGACGTTGGGCACCTTGGTCCAGACCAGCCCGGCAGGACGCAGCGACTGCCCCGCGCGGGGAAACACCTGCGACCGCCAGGCATTGGCGATCCCTCGCGCATTGCCGCCGAAGCTGCTGCTCACCTGCCCGCGCAGCTCCTGCTTGACCTGTTCGGTCTCGGCGCGGATCGCCGTCATCGCCGCGCGCTCGCCGGCCCGGACCTCGGCCGCGAGCACCTGCCGCAGGTCGCCGACGATGCGGGCAGCCAACCTCACGGCGTGCCGTCGCCCGGAGGCAGGCCGGTGCGGTGGCGGATGATGGCGACGGCGAGGTCGTGCAGCGCGGCTTGGCCGAGATAGCCGAACACGAAGGCGAAGAGGAAGCGGCCGTATTCGTTGAACTCGAGGAAGCCGCCGAGGGCATAGCCGGCGCTGCCGACCAGGGCGGCGGAGGGGACCTCCCAGGCGAGGCACCAGCCGAAGCGCCGGCGCTCCGGGTTGTTCCAGCGCACGAAGCCACCGGCGAGGCCGGCCGCGGCGCCGAGCAACAGGTCGCGCAGGATCTCCAGCAGGGTGAGGGCGTTCTGCGGCATGGCGGGAACTCCTATCGCTGGCAGAGCACGCGCCAGGCGGTGCCGGAGGCGTCGCGCTCGGCATGGGTGACGGCGAGCAGGTCGGGACCGAGGGCGAAGCTGTCGCCGGCGGCGAGGTCGGGGAGCTGGGCGATGGCGACCGAGAGGATGTCGGTCGCGGAGAGGATCTCGGTGCCGAAGGCATCAGCCACGCGGTCTGGCGAGGAGCGCAGGACGCGGAGGCTGATGGGCGCGCCGCTGCCGCCCTGCCGGTAGACGGCATCGCTGCCGAGATTGGGATCGGCAACCAGCGCCTCCATCGCCGCGGCGAAGGCGCTCATCGCCCGCAGGCGCCGCGGATGCGGGCACGCAGATCGCCATAGTCGTCGATCATGCGCGCCAGCGCCGAATCGCCAGGCAGCGCGGCCAGTTCCACCGCCGCCTGACGCTGGCTCGGGGCATCATACGGCACCACCGCGAAGCAGGCCGGCTCAGAACCGACCGGAGCGCAGGCGCCCAGCAGCACCATCAGCGCGATACTCGGCAGATGCCGCATCGGCTCTCTCCCTGGCATCGAGGCTGTCCTGGGCCACCTGGTGTTCGATCTCGGCGCGGCCCTGCCGCCGGCCCACGGCCAGCAGGGCGAGCACCGCGCCCGCCCCCGCGAGAACCGCCGCGACCCAGCCGCCGATGCGCGACCAACAGGCGGCGAGCAGCGCGGTCATGCCGGCCGCCGCAGGCGCCAAACCAGGACGCCGAGAATGGTGGCGAGGATCACCGCGACGGCGACCATCGGCGCCAGGGCGCCGAGCGCCTGGATCGCCGGTGCCGCCTGGGCCGCGACGGTCGCCACACCAGCCGCGCCGACCGCCACCGCGCCACGGCCCGTGCCGGTGGTGGTGGCGACCTGCCGCAGCGTCGCCGGCGCGGGCGGCGGCACGCCAGCCAGGGTCAGGGCGCGGTCGATGACGGCGGCCGGATAGGCGAGCCCAGCGCATTCATGGGCAATGATGGCCTCGACCATCGGGCGGAGCTGGTCGTGCCGGTGCAGATCGACCGGATCGTCGGCGCCGACGCCCAAGCGCCGCGCCACCACCGCAACATAGGCGCCGGTGTCGTTCTCCCCCGGCGGGGCCCAGCGGTCGATGATCCCCCGCACCGTCCGCAGGCCGTGGCGATCCTGGTAGGTGGTGAGCAGGGCCGCCAGGGCACGGATGCCGTGCTCGTGGCTCACGAACCGGCAGAAGCGCCCGTCCGAGGGCGGATCGGCGAGGCCCTGCCATTTATTGACAGGGACGTGCTCG
Organism: Falsiroseomonas bella; assembly: GCF_003173615.1. Lineage (GTDB taxonomy): Bacteria > Pseudomonadota > Alphaproteobacteria > Acetobacterales > Acetobacteraceae > Falsiroseomonas > Falsiroseomonas bella. The sequence goes on from NZ_QGNA01000007.1 coordinate 182,936, forward strand.
ATGTTGCCGGGATTGCGGTTGCGATAGCCCCGCGTGGCCCTGGGATCGATGCGGCTCATGCGCCGCTCGCCGGCACGCGGGCCAGCATCACCCGAACCGCGGCATCCGCTGCCAGCGCGGCGAGGGTACAGAGCCCGACCTGAAAGTTGCCGGTGGCGGTGGTGGTGATGCGCCGGTTGGTGTTGTCCCAGAACACCCGCGCGCCCTGGCTGATGGCGAGCGCGGGCTCCTTGGTGAGCTCGAACTCGCCGCGGGTCTCACAGTCCACAGTGGCGTTCTGGGCGGCGTCGGAGGCCGCCACCCCGAAGAAGGCGCCGACCAGCATGCCCTGGCCGGAGAGGATCCCGCCGGCATAGGGCACGACCATCGGGATGGAGCGCGCGTCGGGACGGATGCAGTTGCGCATAGAAGGGTCTCCTGAAACGCCGAAGGCGCCCCACCCCGCCCAGCCAAGCGGATGCTTGGCTGGGGACCCGGGGGACGGGCGCCCTCGACGAAGCTGCTGTAGTAGTGGGGAGGATCAGGTGCCCGGATTGAACCAGGCGCCGCGCCAGTCGATGGCGCCGACGCCGAAGTCGAAGATCACGCTGACCTCGACACCGTCGGCGCCCTGCACCGGGCCGGTCGTGACCTGCGGCCCCTCGGCGCCGTTGAGGTAGCCGTAGACATAGACGGGTGCGGCGACCGGGTCGGAGAACAGGTACCAGCGGTTCGCCGAGATCAGCGGCTCGATCACCGGCTGCACGAAGCCGGCAAAGACGTTCGCCTTGCCGATCTCGCTCGCGGCAACGGTGACGGTCGCGCGCCGCGCCGCCAGCTCCTGGTTCGGCCCGACCAGCAGCCGCATGGTCTGGCCCATCGAGATCGGCAGGCCATCCAGCGTGCGCTGCTTCATGATGGCGGTGCGGCCGGCGCCGATGGTGTCGGTGTCGAGCACCGTGCCGGTGCTGGCCTTGTTGGCGCGCACGGCGCCGGTGGCGAAGACGGGCGCGCTGCCGGTGGTCAGCGTCGGGCCGTCGCCATTGGCCGAGTTCACCAGCTGGTAGGCGGTGGCGTTCTCGAACTCGGCGACGCGGCGGCCGATGGCGGCGGCGAAGTCGGTGAAGGCGCCGAGGTCGTCATTGACCAGCATCGGCCGCGTGACGCGGATGCGCCGCGCGAAGGTCTGCAGGAGCACGATCTCCTGGCTCTCGGACATGGTGCCGACCTGGATCTCGCCGTTCTCGGCGAGCGGCAGCAGGGTCGGGAAGTCGCCGATGCGCAGGTGACGGTGCGGCTTGAAATCGCGGAAATCGCGCCGGAGGAAGATCTGCCGGTAGGTCGGCTGTGCCGGCTGGTAGGCGGCGAGCAGCATCTTGTTGGCGGCGGCGGCCAGCAGCAGCGGGAAGTCGGAGCTGGTGTGGAAGGCGCGCTCGGCCAGCAGGGTAGGATTGCGGGGCACGCTCCGCTCGCCGCGGGCGCGCAGCAGCTCGCCGATCATGTCGGAGGGGCGCCAGCCCATGAACTCGACGTGGCGCCCGGACCCCTGGGGTTGGTAGCCCGGCATGGCGCGGACGGCGAGGGCCTCGGCCATGGCGTCGAGGATCTGCGCCGGGTCGTCGTGACTGGGGCCGGTCTCCGGGCGGGCGGGGATCGCGGGACGCGGCCCGTGTGCCACCAAGGCGTCGAACAGGGCGCGGCGGGCCTGGTCGCCAGTCCAGCCCTGGGCAATGGCCTCGGCGCGGACCGGGGTGATGCGTTCTGCGGGCAGCAGGGCGCGGGCCGCCTCGACGGCGGCGTCGATGCCGGCGATGCGCTCGCGCTCGGCGCGCTGGGCCTCGGCTCGGACCGCATCGAGGTCGGGCGCCGGCGTGGCAGGCGCGACCGCTGCGGGTGCGGCGCGGGTCGGCTCGGGCGTGGTGGTCACGGTGGTCTCCTGGGGCGGGGTAGACGGCGCGGCGGAGGGCGGCGCCGACGGGGCAGCAGCCGGGGTCTCCGGCGTCGTCTCGGGCATGGGGGGATCCTCGTCAGGCAGGGCGGGCTCGATCGCCGGCGCGGGGAGGCCCTGCTCTCCCTGCGCCCGGACCGCGGCATCCCGATCCACCGGGACCGGCACGACGGAGATCTCGAAGGGCTCCCAATCCACCGCGCGGTGGACGGTCTCGCCGGTGGCGGCATCGGGCCGCGGCTCGTAGCGGTGGACGCGATAGCCGACGCTCACCGCGCGCAGCGTGCCGTCGGCGATGCGCTGCCAGATCGGCTCGACGTCGGCAGCGGTCGAGAACTGCAGCGTGGCATAGCCGCGGCCGCGCTCGAGGCGGGCGGCGGTGACGCGGCCGAGCACGTCGCGCGCACCACCGCGGCGATGGGTGTCGAGCACGGGGGCGCGGCCGGAGCGCAGCGCATCCATCCGCACCGCGTTCGGCGACATCTCCAGCTCCTCGGTGATGAGGCCGAGGGCGGGGACGAAGTTGCGGGCGCGCGCGCCGGTGCTCCACACCACCTCGACAGTGCGGGCGGCGCGATCGACGGTGGCGGGGGCGGTAATCGCGCGCTGCGCGACGATCGACTGCCCAGCAGCGGGAAGTCGATCGGGCGCAGCAGCAGGCTCCGGCGCGGGGTCGCCCCCGCCCGGTTCGATGATATCCGTCATGGTCAGCCCTCTGCTGGGGTCACGCGCGGCGGTGCCGCAGCGCCGGTCGCCGCGATCTCCACCGCGGCCATCTGCGCTGCGTCCTGCGCTCCGCCGGACTTCGCGACGCGCCGCGGGTCGGTGTCGAGCGAGATGCCGGCCTCGTCGAGCAGGGCGTTGGCCTCGCGGATCATCTCCACTGCGGCGCGGAAGTCGTAGCCAAAAGCGCCAGCCGCCTCGGGCTGCGGCACGAAGCCGGCGCGCACCTGGGCGATCAGGGCGGTCGTGTCCTTCAGCGGGTCGATCATCTCGTGCGCCGGCGGAACATGGCTGACGCCGTCCGGCATCTCCGCCCCCCACAACCCAAGCAGCGCGCCCTGGGCGTGGAAGCGGTCCGCGATGGGACGCACCAGCATCGGGATCAGCATGCCGTACTGCACCTGCTCGCAGAGCCGGCGGAACTCGATCTTGCCGGCGCGGAGCGACGAGTAGTTCGCCTGGGTCAGGTCGCCGGAGACCTGGTCGTAGGTGAGGCCCGCCCCGACCGCGGCCGCCTCGAGCGCCCGGCGGGCGAAGGCCGCGTGCGACCCGCCGCCCGAGGGGTTCACCACCTCCACGCTGCCCATGCCGCGGCGGTACAGGATCATGCCCGGCTCGAAGCTCTCGACCGTCCGACCCTGGGCGTCGCGCAGCAGGCCGGCAGCGGTGCCGGTCAGCGCTTCATCGCCCTCCTCCGTGACCACCGCGGCGAGGCACGCCTCGATCTTCGCCTTCATCAGCAGGGCGGCCTCGTAGTCGCCGAGGTCGCGCAGGCGCAGCAGCACCGGGGCGAGCCAGGAGATGTCGCGCAGCTGGCCGGGCCGGCGCTTGCGATAGACGTGCAGCACGTCGCCGGATGGGATGCGCTGGCTGCTCTGCCAAGTCGCGCTGGGCAGGATCCACGCGGCGCCCGGATGCACGCGGTGCAGCCAGTAGCCGATCGGGGCGCCGGCGTCGCCGAGGGCGATGCCCTGGATCGTCGGCGCGCCGTCGACCATCCCGTTCCGCGCGGTGTCGAGATGGTCACTCTCCAGCACCTGCAGGCGCAGGCCGATCGGGTTCGATGGTGACGGCGGCGCCAGCAGGAAGCGGACGAAGCATTCGCCGCTCTCGACGACCGCCCGCATCACCAGCGCCTGCAGGCCGTGGAGGTCGAGCCGGCCCTCGGCGTCGCAGGCCGTGCTCTCCGCCCAGCGCAGCCAAGCGCGGCCGTGCGCATCATCGGGCCAGCGGGTGGTGATACCGGCGCCGACGGCGTTGCCGGTCCACAGGTCGACGATGCGGCTCGCGTAGGGGTCGTTGCGCACGGCATCGCGGGCGCGGCGGGCGACCGTCGCCGCGGCCAGGCCAACCTCGGCATTGGCACTGCCCCCGGAGGATGCCCAGGCCGAGGCGCGGTGGTCCTGCGCCGCGGCATAGCCGCGCAGGACATTCCATGCATCACGGAGACGGCCCATCACCTGCTTCCCTCGCGCGAGAAGCTGGCGAAGGTGACGCTGGGGCGACGCGCGGCCCTGTTCTCCGCCGCGTGCAGCACCGCCAGCGCCCGCCCGAGCTCGTCGAGGCTGCGATATTCCACGGTGCGCCCATCGAAGGTCACGCGCGTGGTGCCACCCGTATACGCCGCGGCCAGCACCGCAGCCCGGCTGCCGGCCGGCTGCGCCAGCGCCCAGGCAAGAACAGCGGGGTCCATCACGCCGCCCGCAGCGTCGGCAGCGGCGTCGCCACGTTGCCCAGATAGGACAGTCCGTTCGGCGGGCTGGGCATGATCGGCACACCGGCCTGGTGGGTCAGCGCCGCGAAGAACCCGTTTTCGCTGCCGGTGCCGCCACCGGCGCCGCCATCGGCCACGGCCGAGCCGAGCAGCAGCGTGTTGCCGCCGCTGAACGCCTGGGTGGAGGTGCCGCGCACCGAGGGCGCCCCGGAGAAGCACAACAGCAGCCACCAGACCCCAGCCGAGATCCAACGCGGCTGCGCGAAGGGGCAGAGCGCGTTGCCGGCCGCAGTCGTGTCGGCGTCCGCTACCGGCTCCTCGATGAGGCGCCCCGGATGCCCAGTGCCATCGTCGGCAGCCAAAGCCATACGCAGGAGGCCGGCTGCGCCGGTCGTCACGCTCACCGCCATGGCCGAGAACAGCCCGGGACGCGCCAGCATGTAGGGCACGCAAAAGAGCCGGTTCGCGGTCATCGCGACGGCGCCGCCCACGGCGCGCGCATGCTGCGAGGCATAGAAGCGCCCCGAGACGTAGGGCAGCATCGCCGGCGCCGGCGGCAGGTAGTGCTGGAACAGCGCGGTCATGCGAGCGGCCGGATGCCGAGGGTGAGCAGCCGCTCCGCCGCCTGGTTCACTGGCGCGGCGGCAAGGCCGGAGCGCAGGCGCAGCCAGCGCCAGCCGAGCAGCAGCGTCGGCGGCAGGGTGAGGGCGCGGCCGGCTGTGGCTGTCAGCACCACCTCGTTGCCGAGATGGTCGTAGAGATCCGCCCAGGCTGCAGGCTCGCCCTCGTCGAGCGAGCCCTGCAAGGTGAGCGGCGCATCGGTCCAGGCGGCGGGCAGCAGCAGCAGGCAGACGCCATAGCCGACGCTGGCGACGGGTCCGCTCAGCGCCTGGCCGGCGGCGATGCTGGTGCGCACGGGCACAATCGTGGTCATCAGAATCTCCAGTGTCAGCGCAGCCAACCGCCGCGCGGGGCGAGCCAACCACGCGGGCGATGGGTGTCAGGCGCGGCCGGCGGCGGCGACGGGGGAGCGATATTCCCGGCGGCGGGAAGCCCGCTCGGCCGCAGCGGGGCATCGGCGATCTGGTCCCGCAGCTGCTGCCAGAAGCGCTCGCCGTAGCGGTCGGCGCCGAGCAGCCACAGCGCGGCGCGGGCGAGCACGGCGCAGTCCAGCGCCTCGTTCCTCTCGCGCAGCTTCGCCCATTCCTGCCGGGCGAAGCCGCGCCGGTCCTTCGCCGTGCGCAACTGCTCGGCGACCAGCTGCTTGACCCACTCGACCTCAATCGCCCGCGACAGATGCACCCAGCCGGGCGGGAATTCCTCCGCGTCACCGCGGCCGAGCCAAAGCCGGCGGTAGAGGTCCGCCTTCCAGGTCGAGACCGAGACGGTCCAGAGCTTGAGGCCGCGCCGCAGCTTGCGCCCGTCGACCAGGGCATCGACCGGTGTCGGGCCCTGCACCGGCTGCGCGCGGTTCCAGCCGTCCACGCCCTTGGTCGGCGCGATGCGCGGATCCCGCAGGCGGCGGAGGTGGCCATACACGGCGGCGGTGTCGCGGCCGCCGGTGTCGACGCAGAGCCGGGCAATGCGCATCGCACCACCACCATGGCGGGGCCAGTCCCGCGCCAGCACCTTCGCCAGTTCGTCCCAGGGCTCCCGCTCGCGCGGGCTGCCGGGGATCACGACGTGATCCACCAGCCAGGACGAGAAGCCTTCCGCCCAGCCCCAGACGTCGCATTCCAGGCGATCGTCCTGGACGTCCACGCCGGCCGTCAGCACCAGGGCGCCGGTGGGCACCACGCCCATCGGAAAGTCCTCGCGGCGCTCGACGAGCCGCTCCCAATCCGGCGCCTCGCCCTGCTCCTGCCAGGTCTCGCCCAGGACGGTGTTCTTGAAGGTCTTGATGTCCTCGGGCTTGCCCTGCGCCGCCTCCCAGTCGCGCGCGATCTGCGCCCAGGAGAGCCAGCCCACCGGCGAGTAGAGCGCCGAGATGTGGAAGCCGATGGTGTGCGGATCCTGGCCCTCGGCCGTCGCGCGCCATTCGCCAGCGCCGAGCATCGCGGTCTTGTCGTGCTCCTGCATGGGGTGGTCGCAGGCGGTGCAGTGATACCGCGCTGTCTCGGGCACACCCTTGTCCCAGATCAGCCGCTCAAAGCGCAGCCACTGCATCTCCCCGCATTCGGGGCATGGCACGAAGAACCGCCGCTGGTCGGAGGCGAGATACTCCCGCTCGATGCGGCTGCGGCCGGCGATGGTGGGCGTGCTGACCAGGAAGGCTTTGCGCCGCCAGCCGAAGGTGCGGGCGCGGGCCTCGGCCAGGGCGATGGGATCTCCTTCGCCGGCGACGTCACCGGGATAGGCGTCCACCTCGTCGAGAAACAGGAACCGCGCCGTCATCGAGCGCAGTCCCACCGCACTGTTCGCCCCGGTGAGGACCAGGATGCCGCCGGGGAATTCCTTCGACAGCATGGTGTTGCCGCTATCGCGGGCCCGTGCCGGCGCCACGCGCTCCCGCAGCGCCGGCGTTTCCTCCAGCAGCGGGTCAATGCGTTGGCGGGAAAAGCGCTTGGCCAGTTCCACGGTCGGCTGCACCGCGAGCGCGGGCGCCGGCACGTGGTGCATGATGTAGCCAAGCCAGTTGTTGCCGCTTTCCGTGGCGCCGACCTGCGCGCCCTTCATGAAGACGACGCGCCGGGCGGGATGCACGGCGGAGAGTGCGTCCATCACGTCCTTCAGGTAGGGCGTGCGGCTGGTCCGCCACGGGCCGGGTTCCGCGGAAGCACGGCTGCCGAGCATACGGTGCCGCTCGGCCCATTCTGAGACGGTGAGCTGCGGCGGCGGGCGCAGCATGGAGCCCACGCGACGGCGCACATGCTCACGGCTGCGGAGACCGGCCCCCTCCGAGGCCTGCGGGATCGAAGCGATCGGCCGCCTCCGTCAGCAGGTCATTGATGTGGCTCTGCAGGACGGTCTGCAGCAGATGCGGGTCGACGTTGAGCTCGGCGGCGATCAGACCCGAGACGCGGGCGGGCCAGTTCAGCAGCGCGTCGCGCATCGTGCTGCCGATCTCGTCGAGCGCAGCATTGGCCTCTGTGACGTCGAGCAGGCGGCGCTTGGTCTCGTCGAGCGAGAGACGCTGCGCTTCCACCTTCAGCGCGAGCTGCGCGACCTTGAGCCGGGCGAACGGCGTGCCGTCTGCGCCAGCACCGCTGGCCAGGGGCGAGCGGGCGGGATCGGCGGTTTCGGTCAGGCGGCGGCGGGTCTTGTCGATGTCCCACTGGCCGTCCGGTTCACGGGCGATGCGGCCCGCCCGTTCGGCCTTGTGGATGGCGGTGTCGCTGACGCCAAGGCGACGGGCGGCCTCGCGGGTAGATGGGGTCAACTCTGGCATGGCGGCGGACCTCCCGCCGCACGCATTCGTCGATCACGAAAGGCACGCTGAGCGCCAATTTCCGCGTGCGGCAGTTGACCTGCCGTGCAACATCATCGCGATCGCCATCATCATCGAAGGCCAACGACGATGCAGCAACCAGACGCACGGAAGGACATCGAGAAGATGGTCGAGGCGACCGCGAAGGCGATGGCGCTCGCTGCCCACCGCTGCGGTACGCCCCGCATGGTGAAGCTGTACCTCGATGATGCCAGAAAGGTGCTGCTTGGCGTTGCGAAGTCGGCGAAGCGCCAGACATGGACGATCGAGGAATTGCTTCTCGCGCTCGATCCGCCCAAGCCCAAGCTGAAGCCCTGGGAACGATACGCGGACCCGCCGCACCGCGACGGGCCCTGATTGCGTCAGCGAGGTATCAGCCTTCGATCTTGTAGATGGTGTAGCTGCCGCGCGCGCCTTCCTTGTTCGGCCCAACCTGGCGGATGCGCTCGGCGGCGACGACCGTGATTCCCTGGCGCTTCTTGAGACCGGCGAAGAATCCGCGCACCGTGTGCTGCTGCCAGCCGGTCGCCTCGCAGATCTGCGCGATGTTGGCGCCCTCCTCGCGGCGGAGCAGGGCGAGGACCTGCTCCTGCTTCGTGCCCTCCCGCGGCTTCCGCGGGGCGCCGGGCTCGCGCGCGACGCGGGCGGGCTTGCCGGCGAGCAGCGTGCGCAGGGCCTCCATCGGGGCGTCCAGGGCGCCGATCATGTCGCCCGCACGGTTCGCTTCGTCGTCCCAGGCGGCGAGGATGGCCGCGGCGGTGTCGCGCAGGCTGGCCCGCGGCGTCGCGGTGCCTGCCGCGAGGGCCTGGTCGAGCAGGGCGATGTCCTCCGCCAGGGGCGCGGCCTGGGCGGCTTCGGGCGTCGGGGCGTCCTGTGTGGCGGGCTCCACGGCCGGCGCCACCGTGGGCGCCGTGTCGGGCACACTGCCCTCGATGCCCGAGCAGTCGGGCTCACCGGCCCCCGCGTCACCCTCATTCGGGTCGATGCCGATGGCGCGCAGCCCCTCGTCGGTGATGCGCGCCACGATCCAGGTGCCGTCCTCGTCCTGCCGCCAGCCCAGCCCGACATGCTCGCGCGGGGCGTTGATCTCGGTCAGCAGGCTGTTCTTGATCAGGCTGCGGAAGACCGCGTTGCGGGCCGCGGCGGGCAGGGTCTTCGGCGCGCGGGCCAGGCCCATCTCGTGCTGAGCGGCGGCGCTGAGGATCACGCGCTGGGTGTCGGAAAGCTTGGTCATCGTGGTGGTCTCCGGTTCCGGGTGCCGGTCATCGGCCCCTACTGCCGGGAGCCCCGCCGGCAGCGCCGGTCGGGGCGGTGCGGGAGTGGCCCGCGTCGGGTTCCCATCGCAGCAAGCTGCGATGGGGCCCGTCATTCGGCCCATTCACCGCGCTTCAAGTAGGAGTCCGTCACCCGCGCCAGCAGGCTGTTCCAGTGCTGCAGGCTGGCATGCGCGCCCCAGAGCACCGTGTCGGGATCCGCGCCGAAGTGGTCCGCGCTCATCTGCTGAAGTTCGGCGACCATCGCGTCGAAGCGCGCCTTCTCGGCGAGGAAGGCTTCGAGGCTGCGCTCCTGATTGCGGGCGGTGCGGGTGGTGCGGTCGGTCATGGCGATCTCCGTCGTGGTGCATGGCATCCCCTGCGGGTGACGGACCATTCGCGCTGTGCCGCGCGCGAGCCAAGCAAGATGCAGCGTTATCTTGTTGCGATGATTAGGCTTTCTCGATCATCAATCGCGCCGCGGCGACATCGGCGAAAGTGCGGTCCTCGCCCTCCAGCACCGCCGCCTCGCCGGTCGCCTCCTGCCAGCGGCGGACGATCACATCGGCATAGGCGGGATCGATCTCCAGCAGCACGGCGCGCCGCCCCGTGCGTTCGGCCGCGATTATGGTGGTGCCCGAGCCGCCGAAGCAGTCCAGCACCGTGTCGCGCGGCTTGCTGCTGTTGCGGATGGCGCGCTCGACCAGCGCCACCGGCTTCATCGTCGGATGCAGATCGTTCCTGGCCGGCTTGTCGAAGTGCCAGACATTCCCCTGGTCGCGCGCGCCGCACCAGTAGTGCTGCGCCCCGGCCTTCCAGCCATACAGCATGGCTTCGAATTGCTGGTGGTAGTCGGCGCGGCCGAGCGCGAAGGTGTTCTTCGCCCAGATGATGGTGCTGGACCATTTCCCGCCCGCCTCCTGCCAGACGCGGTGCAGCGTCGGCCATTCGGAGGAGGACATGCAGACGTAGCAGGCGCCCTTGGTCACCGAGAGCAGGTTGGCCAGCGCGGGGCGCAGGAACTCGGGAAAGCCGCCGCCGAGCGCGTCGTTGGCGATGGTCATCTTCGCCGCGGTGCCGCCCTCGTAAGCGACATTATAGGGCGGATCGACGAAGCCCATGTCGGCCAGCTGGCCAGCACCGAGCGCGCGCTGCACGTCGACCAGCTTCGTCGCGTCACCGCAGAGAAGGCGGTGGTCGCCGCAGCGCCAGAGGTCGCCGGCGCGTGTGACCGGAACCACGGGCGGCGGCGGGGCGTCATCGGCATCATCGCCGAGGCCGGCATCGGCAGCTGCCAGCAGCCGGTCGAGCTCCATGCCAGAGAAGCCGAGCACGTCCAGGTCCACGACCGCCTCGTCGCGGATGCGGGCGATCTCGACGGCGAGCAGCGCCTCGTCCCATCCCGAGTTCAGCGCGATCTGATTGTCGGCCAGGCGCAGCGCACGCGCCTGCGCGGGCGAGAGATGGCCAAGCCGCAGCGCCGGGACCGATGCGAGGCCCAACTGCTTCGCTGCCAGGACGCGGCCATGGCCGGCAATGAGCACGCCTTCGGCGTCGACCAGCACCGGATTCACAAAGCCGAACTCGGCGATGGAGGCGGCGATCTGCGCGACCTGCGCCGGCGAATGCGTGCGCGCGTTCTCGGCGTAGGGCACGAGGGATGCGACCGGCAGCGCGGAAACCACGAGATCAAGCTGCATCGGCGGTGACCTCCATCCGCGCCGCGGCAACGGCGTCATAGTCGCGCCCGTCATCGGCCAGCGTCACCAGCAGGTCGGGATGCAGCATCCGCCAGCGCGCCACGGCCAGGTCGACATAGGCGGGCGCCAGCTCGATCGCGCACACGCGACGGCTGGTGCGCTGGCCCGCGAGGATGGTGGTGCCGGAGCCGCCGAACGGCTCGAACACCACCTCGCCCTCGTCGGTGTAGGCCCGCATCAGGAACTCCGGCAGCACGACCGGGAACACCGCCGGGTGCTCGGTCTCGATCCCCCGCCCCTTGTGGCGGGTCAGGCGCAGGACGTTGTCGGGGATCCGGAAGTCCTGCACCGGCAGGCCGGCATGCTGGTATTCCGAGATGGTGCCATCCGCCGCGCGCAGCCCGCTGCCCTTGTTCGGCGTGCCGGCCCATTTGCAGGGCACGATCTTGTTGGCCTGGCGCGACTGCCGGTTGAAATGAAAGACGAACTCGAAGGCCGGTGCGAGGCGACCGTTCCAGTCGCCCGGCAGGCCGGGCCCCTGATCCCAAGTGTAGAGGCCGAACCGGCGCCAGCCGCGGGCACGCATCCAGTCGAGCCAGGCCAACCAATAGGGCTGCCATTCATTGTCGCGGTGGATCAGGCCGAGGTTCACCAGCACCTGGCCGTCGGGTCGCAAGGCGGCGTCGAGATGCTGGAACACGCCCTGCATCAGGGCGTCCCAATCCGTGCCGCCGCCGGTGGTGTAGTCGCGCTGATTCCCATACGGCGGGGAGGTGAACAGCAGTGAGGCGCGGTCTTCGCCCATCACGCGCGCCATGCTGGCGGCATCCGTGCTGTCGCCGCAAAGCAGGCGATGCTCACCGAGCAGCCAGAGGTCGCCAGGGCGGGTGACGGCCTGGCGCGGCGGCTCCGGTTCGGCATCGGCGGGGTCCTCCGCCAGCGCCTCCTCCCCATTCGCCGCGCCAGCCGCACTGCCCTCCTCGGCGGGATCCGCGGACAGAGCCTCGGGCGCGTCGCCGTCGGACGCGGCATCTCCAGCCGCCGCGAGGATGTCCGCCAGTTCCGCGGCCGAGAACCCGAGTGCGCCAAGGTCGATGTCCGGCACTGCCTGCACCGCGGCCAGCGCATCACGCAGCAGCGCCTGGTCCCAGGTCGCATTCTCTGCGATGCGGTTGTCGGCGAGCCGCAGCGCCTCCTTCTGCGCCGCGGAGAGGTGCCGCAGCACGATCACCGGCACCTTCTGGATGCCGAGCGCCGTCGCGGCCTCGAGCCGGCCATGGCCGGCGATCAGCACGCCGTCCTCATCGACCAGCAGCGGGTTGGTGAAGCCGAAGGCCAGCATGCTGGCCTTGATCTGCTCCAACTGCTCGGGGCTGTGCACGCGGGCGTTGCCGGCATGCGGGCGCAGCTCCGCCACCGGACGCAGCACAATCTTCGCCGCCATCCAGGGGAGCGTCATGATGCCATCCGGTTTGCAGGTGGTTTGCAGGACCGCGGGGCGGCGTCGGTTTGCAGCTAACGATCTGAAACGGCTCGGAAAGGCTGCAAACTGCAAACCATATTTCCGGCCTGGCGCTAGCGATGTTGCGCGCTTCCGCCCCCCGCATACGCCAGGCCCAGGAAGGACCCTGCGGCTCGCGAGCCACTGTCTCGATGGAGCGACGCTGTGGCTGGCGAGCCGCGGTGCAGAAGGCTGCACCCGCAATTCATCATCGTGGGGAGAGTCTACGAGATGCGGATTCCGCTCCGCCAGCGGGTGAATTGTAACAGCGCGCTCAGCCCGCTCTGCACCCTACGCAGAGGTCTGGAGCAGCACGCCACGCCGGCTCTTCTCCGGTGCGAACACGACACCTCCACGCTCGAAGAGACGTTGGAGCGCGGCGAGGGTGATCGTGGGCAGCATGGTGTGGCCCGCCTCGAACATCTCCAGATCCAACACGGGAATGCGCGTGACGAACGCTACCTCAGCCGTGTCCAGATCGAGCAGCGTGCGTGCCTCGCGGCACAGCAGCGGCGTCAGGACAGGTTCCATACCGCCCGCGACCTCCCCCGCGCCCGAATTAGCCCTTCGCAGCCTTGCGCTTGGCCTTCTTCAGCCCGCCGAGCGCAGCCGCCTTCAGCGCGGGGCTCGCCTTGAACTTCACCGTTGCGCCCGCCTTCACCGCGACCTTCTCGCCCGTGCGCGGATTCAGCGCCGTCCGCTTGGCCGTCTCACGCACAGCGAAGGAGCCGAAGTCGGGAATGGTGAACCGCCCGCTGCTGACGATCTCGGCGCGGATCGCCTCGATGAGGTCTCCCGCCAGCTTCGCGGAAGCGACGCCCGACAACTCGGACGATTTCGCAATCACATCGGTCAGGAACTTCTTCGACATAGACTGGCATCTCCCTGAATGCTCTCCCGCCATAGCGAAGCCTGGGCGGCGTGTCAGCCATCGAGGCTTAGCGGCTACAGCGTGTCGCGCGCCCGCTGCACCGCATCCCGCGTCGCGACCAGTGCGGCCAGGGTGATGCCCGCCTGCTTCACCGCGGCGGCTTCGTCGGGATCGACGTAGGACACCTGTTCCTCAGCATCGACGACACCCGACGCCAGCTGCTCGTGCAGTTCGTCGAGCCGCGTCCTCACCTCATCGGGATCCGCGCCGGCCTCGCCGAGCCATTCGCCGACGATGAGTTCGACCTCACGCGCCATGCGGTTGGGCTGGCCCCCACGCGCCGCCATGGTCTGCAGGCGCACCAGCGCCGCATCGAGAGGGCGCATCGCCGCCCGCTGCCGTGCTGCCATCACCGTCCTCCTTCCTGGCCACGGCCCCTCTACCATGTTCTTGTATTGTTCTCATAGGGGCGATATGCGTCCGCATGCCCGATGGCGAGCCGCCCCGCCTCCCTCCGCCGTGGCTGAGCGTCTCGACGCTGGCCGCCGCGCGGGCTGCGCGGCGACCTCCCGATCCCTTCACCAGGGTCGACACCAGCAAGGCGGTGCACGACGCCATCCTCGCCCATCATCCCGCCCTGCCGTTCACGCTGATCGGCGAGGCCGCCGCCTTCGTGCTCGGCATGGAGTGACCCGTCAGGCGGCCCGCTGCCGCGGCACGAGGCCGTAGACCACCGCCAGCACGCCGAGCGCCGCCACCAACATGCCCTGGGCCTGCGCGTGGCCAACGCTGCGCCCACCCCAGCCCTGGCGCAGCGCCCATTCGCGCACGGAGTGCTCGAGGCCGACGACGTGCCAGGCGCAGGAGCCGGCTGCGCTCTCGAAGCCGCCCAGCGCCATCATGGCATGCGCGACCTGCTCGCGTGCTGCGACCTGGCGATCGGTGAGGGAATCACCGGAGCCGCCTGGAATGCGGATCAGCGGCATGGCACGCAGCTGGTCGAGCGCCGCAACGCGGAACTGCCGGCGGAACACGGCGCCTGCATCGTGCATCTCCTGCGTGATGGTACCGTTGGCCAGCATCTGGCCGAGGGTGTCGACTGTGCGGCGGTGCATGACCGGTAGGCCAGTCTCGGGATCGGCCTCGCGCACGGGTTCGCCGACCTGTCCATGCTGCAGCCGCCACTTGGACGGCTTCGCCAGATCCTCGCGCGACGTCTGCCGCTTCGTCTTCCGCTTACCGGCCATGCTGTCCCCCTCCGTTACGCGGCCCCCAGCGCCGCGTGGCTTCGTTGATGACGACCTGGCGCACCCAGTCGTCGGTGATGTCCTCGATCGCCAGCGAGACCACGCCCTGCTCGCGCCAGACGCGGCGGCGCAGGGCTTCCATCTCGGGGCTGCTCGTCGGGCTGTGCGCAAGGTCGAGGGACGAGCGCGGCGGGCACGGCGCACCAGGCAGCGTCATGGCCGCGCCTCCTGCCCTTGCGGATGAAGAGTCAGGTGACGGGGAGGTGCCGGAGGGAGGGTAACCTGCTGAAAGATATATAAATTCAACTCTTCAATACTATTCATCCCTATCTCTCCCCCTCCTTTCGTACGCGCGCGAGCCTCCCTCTCCCTTCGCGCCCGCGTGAAAGGTTGAAAAGTTGAGCAACTCGGCTTTTCAAGGACTTGCGGGAGGTCAGGCGGCTGCATCGGTCGACCCTTCAAGGCTGGATGCGAAAGTCAGCCATCCGGTCGGCGGCCCCTTCGTGTTGGGCACCTCCATGAGCTCGATCTGCTTGCTCTCCAGCAGCAGTGCCACCGCCTCGTCGCGCTCGCGCTTTGTCAGCGACTGCGTCTTCCGCGCGAACTGGCTGCGATTGATCCGACCCGCGGCGCGGATCACCTCGAGCACCTTCTTCACGCGACCTTCCGCCGGCGTGTCGGCCACACGCCGATCGGCTTCGCGCAGCATCGTGCTGATGCAGTGCTCGACCAAGGACGCCGCCCAGCTGACGTCACGGGCCTCGATGACCGGGCTTCCGGGATCGCGGCTGATCGCGACCAGCATGGCCAGCTTCGCCGCGTTCTCGGCGTGTCGGCCGAACAGGGCCGTGGCGTGCGTGCCGCGATGGGAACGCAGACGATCCGTTGCGTCCCGCCATACCGACGCCATGGCGGCTTCAGCCTCACCTGACAGCGGCACGGTGTAGGGCCGGATGGCGGCGTTCGGCTCCATGATGGCGGCGAGGTTGCCGCCATAGTCGTGGCCGGCCGCTCCGGCCGCGATCGCCTTCAGTGCGGCGACCAGGTCGGCGGGAGGATCCATCGGTGCCGGGCGCTCGCTGCGCTCCGGGTAGTCGTCGTCGGTCAGAAACACGAGGAAGCGCGCGAGCGAGCCATCTGCCATCGCGCCGCCTTCCAGCGCGGCCCAGAACGGTCCTGGCACGGTGACGCCCCACAGGCAGGCACAAGGCTGTTCGATGGTGACGCGCGGCCGCGACTTCTGGTCGGCGTATTCGGCGCCGATGTAGGGTTCCGCGGCGGAGGTGTAGAGCTTGGTGAGCTCGGACCAGATCGCTGCCTTGTGGAACGGGGCGCGGGGCCCGAGCACGAGTTTCACGAACTGACCGAACTCGTCGAGCAGGAACAGCCGCGCCGGATGCAGCTGCAGCGAGGAGAGCAGCCCCGCCGAGGAGGCGAAGTCCTCGCCGCCGAGATACCGCTCGAGGCCGGCGGCATGCAGCACGCGCTTTGCGCAGCGCCGCGCGTGATCCTTGCCACCGCCGCTGTCCGCGATGCCGATGGCGTAGACGTTGCTGCGCAGGTCCGTCGGCGTGCGGTAGCGACGCCCGGCGGCGGCGCCGATGAGGCAGAGCCCGGCGCCCAGCGCGAGGAAGGGCTGCGGGCTGACGGCCGTGCTGGTGGCGTAGTCGATGAACATCTTGAGCGCGCCGTCGACCTCGAGGAGTTGAGGTGGCACGCGATAGGGAGGCGGCGCCGGAGCGGGCGATGCATTCGTGTTCGCTGCCTTGGCCAGCAAACCTGCTGCGGGGTGCGGCTGCGCCGCGCGTTCGGCCGCCGCGGCATTCAACGTGATCTCCGGTGGCGGCACCCAACCGCGGTCGATCGCCATGGCATAGATGCTGCCGGCGCCGATGCTGTGCGGGCGAAGGGCGGCCCAGCGGCGTTCCGGCGTATCGCCTTTGCCCGACACCCCTGACTTCGAGGATTGCCGCGACCAGTCGAGCCAGAGCTGCCGGCCCTCCTCGCCGAGCGCGGCCTTGATTGCCGCCCCCATGGTGATCCAGGAGGCGCCGTCCAGATCCTCATTGGGGATGAACCGCAGGGCGGCCTCGATCGCGGCGAAGGTGCCGCGCGGATCGGACGGGCCCTGCCAGGTGCCCGGCGGCGCACTGTCGGCCATCAGCGTGCGCGGCCTCCGATCGGCCGGGATCAGGGCGTAGGCGCGGTCGAGCCAGGCGAGAGCCTGCTCCTCGGTGATGGAGGGCAGCGACGCCAGCGGGACGTCGAGCAAGTTATCTTGCGGCCAGGTGTAAGGCTGGCCGGTGCCGGGATGGATTGCGTGCGCGACGAATTGCTGCCCGCGCGCCAGCACCTCGAGGGGATGGCGCTTCCGGCCCGCGAAGGTGGCCTCCGCCCGATACACCAGAAGCCGCTTAGGCGCCTGGCCGATGCGCATGCAGGGCGTGTCGCCCAGCATCTCCGTCGCCAACTCGGTGAGCTGGATCGCCAACGCGGCATCGGTGACGTCGATGTCGAGCCCGACGATGGCACCGCAGGCGATGCCGACGCCGCACTCGGGCCAGCGCCGCCAGATGTCGATCTCGAACGGTTTCGACGGACGGTCGGCGTGTCGAGTCCAGTCGGGATAGGGCGTCCACTCCCCACCACTGAGGCGCCCCGGCAACTTCGCTCCGGGCATGATGGGAATGACGGCGTAGCCGTTGTCGGCCAGCCGTGCCCCATACTCCGCCATGAAGGAGACCTGCTCGCTCATGCGGGCAGCCCCTGCACCTTATGCAGCGCCTGGCTGATGGCGACCTGCTGTTCGACCAGGCAGTCGACATAGGCGCCGCAGATCGCCTCGATGAAGCCGCGCCAGTCCTCCTCGGACCAGCTCGCCATGTCGCTGCGGCCGACCGCCTCGATGAACTCGCCCGCGATCTCCCCGGCCCGGCGCATCGCCGCCATCTCCTGGTCGTTGGGGTCAACCATGCGGATCTCCGGCCAGAGGGACAGGCAGGTCAGCGAGCAGGATGGGACGGTCCAATGGACGCGGAGCGGCCGGTGCGGATGGAACCAATCCCAATGACCGGCAGGGCGCGTGCAGGTGCGGCATCTCACACGAACCTCGTTGCGACGATCTCGGTGTACTGTCCCGCGGCGCGAAGCTGGATGGCGATCGGCCGGCGCAGGGTGCTGGTGGCTGCCAGCGCCTCATCCACCGTCGCGGGCGGCGGGAGGTTCGCCGCGCGGCGCCGCCACCAGGACAGCGCCTTGTCGCGCGGATAGCCGGTATGCTCGAAGCAGACCCATTCGCTATGCGCGGAGATGCCGCAGTCATAGGTGACGCGCAGCGAGGCCGGCTTGCCTGGCTTCTCGTGCCGGGCGTAGCGGACCCCGGTCACCTCGCACCACGCGGCCTGCTCCTGGATCGACAGCAGCGCGTTCGAGGCGGCCTTTGCGGCGACCTTCACCTCGGGCGGCGGGAACTCGTGGTCGCAGGCAATGCAGCGCCGGACGCTGGCATGGTTGATGGTCTGGCACTCGGGGCAGACCTTGATCGGCGCCTCGCCGTCGCCGGCCGGCTCCTTCTTGCGGCCATCCACCTTGTCGATCGGTCCGTGCCGCGCGGTGTTGCCGGCGAAGTCGAGCACCAGGCAGTCATCCTTGCCCTCGGCGAGGCGGGTGCCGCGGCCGACCATCTGGACATAGAGGCCGACGCTCTTGGTCGGGCGCAGCAGGGCAATGAGGTCGGTACCCGGCGCGTCGAAGCCGGTGGTCAGCACGTTGGCATTGGTGACGCAACGCAGCCGTCCCGCCTTGAAGGCCGAGAGGATGCCGTCGCGCTCGGGCGCTGGGGTGTCACCGGTGACCGTCTCGCACGCGATGCCATGCTCGCGGATGGCGTCACGGACATGGCGCGCGTGGGCGACGCCGGAGCAGAACACCAGCCAGGAGCCGCGGCCCTCGCCGTGCTGGACGATCTCCTGCACCGCGGCGCGAGTGACTTCGTCGCGATCGACCGCGGCCTCGAGATCCTTGGCGATGAACTCACCGCCGCGGGTGCCGACACCGCCGACATCGAGCTGCGTCTCGGTGTGCTTCGGCACCACGGGGCAGAGATAACCCTGCTGGATCATCTCCAGCACCGGCACCTCGAAGGCGATGTCGGTGAACAGCCGATCCTTGCCCTCGTGCAGCAACCCGCTGTCGAGGCGGTACGGGGTGGCCGTGAAGCCCACGACTTTGAGCAGCCCGCCATTGATGTCGTTCAGCTGGGCGAGGAAGGAGCGGTACATGCCGCTGTCACTGCGGCCGAGGAGATGCGCCTCGTCGATCAGCACCAGGTCGCATTGCTGCACCTGCCGCGCGTGGCGATGGATCGACTGGATCCCCGCAAAGAGTACCTGGGCGCGAATGTCGCGGCGGGAGAGGCCCGCCGAATAGATGCCAGCCGGCGCCTCGGGCCAGGCGCGCAGCAGGGCGAGGAAATTTTGCTGGATCAGCTCCTTCACATGGGTGAGGACCAGGACACGGGTGTCGGCGTAGGCAGCGATCGCCTCGCGGATGAAGCCGCCGATGACGACCGACTTCCCCGTGCCGGTGGGCAGCACGACCAGCGGATTGCCGGTATTGCCGGCGAAATAGTCGTACAGCGCCTCGATGGCGGCGCGCTGATAGGGGCGCAGGGACAGGCTCATGCCGGCAGGCCCATGGCGCGGGCGGCGGGCTTGCTGAGCCACCGGCCAGCGAGACCACAGGCGCTGCAGGTCAGGCCATAAGGGTGCGGCCCTTTGCCGGGCCCGATCGCGTAGGCGTTGGTGCCGCAGCGGTTGCAGGGACCGTGTGGAACGAACTGGGACGCTGGTTCCTGCGGCACGCCGTCGCGCCACGCGCTGCCATCCAGCAGGCGGTAGCTGACCCAATCCTCGCCGGCGTCGACCTGCTCGCCCTGCACCAGGTCGGGAATGTAGAGATGCGCGGCGCAGCCGGCCTCCTGCTCCCGGCGAGTGACAGGCGTGCCGTGCCGCGTGCAGTGCCAACCGCCCTCGGCAACCGGCGAGGCGTGCAGGCAGGAGCGGCAGTGGCGTTCGGGTGCTGCGCCCTCGTGGCAGACGGCGTGATGGTCGCAGAAGCGGCATTCCCACCAGGCGGGATCCTCGCTGATCCGCGCTGGCGGGCGCCCCGCGCCGATCACCCGCTGCGCCTTCGCGACCAGCCGCAGTCCGGTCTCGGCATCGCGCCGGATGCGCTCCTGGTAGAGCTCATCCGTGTCCTTGTTCACCGCGAGATAGAAGGCGCGATCGATGGCGGCGAGATGCATGTAGGCCTGCATCTGCGCGAAGTGCAGCGGCTTGGCCTTCTCCACACCCTCCGCCGTGAGCTTGGCGAAGGATTTGGTGCTGTGCGTCTTGAACTCGACGACGTGCCAGGCGGAGGGCGCTTCAATGAAGCCTTTCGCCACGGCGTCCATGTTGCCGCCGAAGTGCCCGCTGCTATCGCGCAGCCGCCACTGGCGGCCGTTGTCGGGATCGACCTCCAGGACGGTGACGCCGATGCGCCGCAGATTGGCGACGAAACGCGCCTCGGCGAGATTGCCGGTCTCGAACAGGCGCAGCAGCCGCCCCGTGTGCCGCGCGCGGGACGCCCAGCGGAAGGAATACCAGAGGGCGCGCTCGCAGCCGGTGCCGATCAGGGAGGCACCGAGATGCTCGCGCCAACCGGCATCGGCGGTGGCCTCGTAGGCAGCGAAGATGGCATCGACGGTCGGACAGGAAGGGGGTGGCAGCGCGGCCATGACAGGTCCCATGTGCAAGAGGGAGCAGCCGGCGAGCAGCGCCCGCCGGCAGGAGGGTCAAGGACGGCGCGTGTCAGCCGGTCCGCCGCCAGGGCGGCACGGTGCTGTTGGCCGGGCGTGACGGCGCCGATGCCTGTGGGGCGGGAACGCTGGGCACCTGCGGCGGCGCCTGCGGGCGCGGCATGGGCCCCGCGGGGGCGGGGCGTGCTGCGGGACCGCCATCGGGACGTTCATAGCCGCCGATCCGGTTCCGGGCTTTCTGCCAGACCCCGTGTTTGTCGTTGCCCTCCGGCTCGTACTTCACCGTCACGCGCATGGGCTTGAAATGCAGCTGTTCGCTGTCCGACACCTGCATCTGGCCAGTGGCATGGCAGATCGCCGAGAGCGTGCGCTGTGCGATCTCCATGGTCTGGCTGTTCGGGTTCACCAGGTTCAGCTGGTCCCACAGCTTGCGATGGGCGTGCGGGCCGTCGAGGATCTCGAGGGTCAGCTTCAGCATCTGGCCATCGCCCGCCCGGGTCGCGGCCATCTCGCTCTCGACGATCTGTGCCCGGTACTTCCCCGCCGGGAGCGGCTCGAAGGGCTTCGCCGGCTCAACGCTGCCGGCGTCAAAGGTGCCATTGAGAAGGGCCATGGCTCAGCTCCTGTCGTCGGGGGTGGGGGTGGCAGCAGCAGCGCTACCGCCGGCGTAGAACGGGATGCCGGCGGCAAAGTCGGGCCAGGAGAGCGGCAGCGTCTCCGGCAGGCCAAAGCGGTTCTTGGCGAGGAAGGCCGGTCGTTCCACGGTGTGCAGCAGGCGGTCGCCGCCGCTGACGCCGCGCACGACCTTCTTGCCGAAGCCGGCATCCGACTTCAGGGTGGTGATGCGGTAGTTGGCAAAGAGCACGGCATCGACGTGCTCCTGCACCAACGCTGAGGCCCGCACGTGCAGCTTGGGTTGATAACGGTCGTAGGGCTCGGTTTCCGGGCTGTCGAAGCGCTTGATCTCTGCGTGGGCCAGCAGGATCACCGCCATGCCGCGCTCGTCGCGCAGCGCGTTCAGCCCCTCCAGGACCGCGCGCCAATTGTCGAGCGCGGCGAGATAGCCCTTACCGTAGCCGAAGGCCTCGATGTTCGGTTGGTTGTGCTGCTGCGCCGTGTGCTGCCAGATCAGCGGCTCCAGCCAGTCGAGGCTGTCGACCACGACGGTTTGGAACGTGTGGTCCTCGTCGTAGAGGCTGCCGATCGCCTGCATCACATCGTGGAAGCTGCGCAGCAGACCGAAGGTGGGCACGGCGATGCTGCCGAGCCCATCCTCGGTCTGCACGACGATCGGATTGGGCGCTTCGGTGGCAAAGGTGGTCTTGCCGATGCCGGCGACGCCGTAGCCGAGGATGCGCGGCGGACGGGTGTCACCACCTCGGCGCAGGGATGCGAGGGAGATTGCCATCAATGCATCTCCGGCTTCGTGTCGGGGCTAGCGGCGCGGGGATTGGCCTTGATCACGTCGACCGCGATCTCTCCACCGGCGCGGGCGACCGCCTCGGCAAAGCCGTCCAGGGTCTGCTCGAAGGCGGCGACGCCCTTGGCACGGGCGATGGCGTCGCCCGTGAGCGGGATCGCGACGCGGATGCGCAACTCGTGGGCCATGCTTACCACTCCACCTGTTCGAGGCTGTAGGACGGGCGGCCGGTGCCGACGGTGCGGGCGGGCTGGAACAACGCCTGCAACTTCGGCGGCCAGGCGGTGAAGCGGCTCTCGGCGACCTTGATCTCGGTCGCGACGTAGTCGTACGGATCCTCGCCCCAGCCCCGGATGGCCTCGACTGCGCCGGCGAGCCGCGCCTGGTCCCATTCCACGCGCTTGGGTAGGTCGGCGGTGATCTCGAAGCCGGCGTCGAGGAAGCGCACCCGGCCGGTGTCCTTGCCCTCGGCCTGACGGCGCTCGATGGCGATGGCGCCATAGCGGCGGTGCAGGGCATCGCTCAGCAGGTCCGACACATGCTTGGCGTCGGCGCGCAGCGCCGCGGCATCCTCCAGCAGCAGGGCGAGATGGGCGGGTGGCAGGCGGGCGGCCTGGCCGGCATCCATGCCGCGCAGATCAGCCAAGGTGGTTCGGTTGCTCATTCAGGGGGTCTCCGGCGCAGATGGGTCAGGGGATCGAGGCGAGGCCGACGGCCCAGCACAGGGCGAGGAAGCCACCGGCGAGGGCGGCGCCACCGGCGGCGGTGCGGGCGAGGTCGCGCGCACGAGCGAGGCGACGAGGGTGAGGAATGCAGCGGCTCATGCAGCCTCGCGCGCGATGGCGTCGGTCGGTGGGAGTGGGCCGTGCTCGGCGTCACGACGGCGGGCGCAGCGGTTGGCGTCGCCATCCGGCTCCGCCTGCACAGTGCTGAGGCTGACGATCTCCATCCAGACATGCATCGGCACCACCACCAGGGGTGTCGCGCGATCGCGCATCAGGAACAGCGCGTCGTTGCTGCCGAGCCAGCGCTCCAGCGTGCGGAATCCGCTGCCCTCGCCGCGCGCCTTCACCTCGGCCTTGAGCGGCTCGGCGCCGCGCACATAGAGGTCGACGTCGGCGCCGTTGCCGCGATAATGCAGCGCCCCCGAGAGCGGCACACGCTCGGCTCGGATGCCGCACTTGCGATGGAGATCGACGATAGCCCGCTCGCGGCGCAGCCCCTTGTCGCGGGAGGCCTTGCCCATCATGCGGCCTCCGCCAGCATCAACTGCGGAGCGGCCAGCGCGCGCGCGCTGCGGGCGCTGAGGGGACGCTTGCGAACCACCAGTAGATAGGCGAAGCACGCCTCGCCAATCCGGCGCTGCAGCAGGTCCGCCCAGCCCGCGACCGCCAGCCGCCAAGCCCGCGATGCAAGGGCGTTCAGCTCGTCGCGCTGCTCCGGCGTGAGCATGGTGGCGAGCCGGTCACGATCCCGCGCCAGCATCCCGATGTGGTAGACGATCGCCGTACCGGGCAGGGCGCTGGCAAGGCGGTCATGCAGTTCGTTCTCGGTGCTCACGGCACCGCCTCGAGTAGTGAACGGCGTCACGGTGGAGGAGGCTGGGTGCTCAATGCGCATCGACGCGGGTTCCTTTCTGCACATGGTCCGGCATCTCCTCTCTACGGATCGGGACGCGGCTTTTTCTCAGGGGGGTCGCAGCGCTCGCGGCGCGCGCCGAGGTGTCGCGCATCAGCCGCAGCCCGGCGGCGTGCAGCCAGCAGCGCAGCTCGGCCATCGTGCGGTAGAACGCAGCGCAGGATTCCGGTGACTGCCGCTGTGCGTCGGCGATGTCGTCCGTATTGCGGAGCAGCGCGAGCAGTCGGCCGCAGGGCGCGGGCATGTCGGCGCCGACGCGGGCGAGGTCGAGCCGCAGGTCGTGGTCGACCTCGTCGCGCTGCGTGACGGAGCTGCCCACCGGGAAAGCATCGAGATCGACGTGAACATGCGCAGGATGGACGCCGGCACGCTGCAGCCGGACGCGATCCGCGACCACGTGCCGGGCCAAGAGGGTCGCGAAAGCGTCCCACGGCGCACGTTCCGGCTCGAAGCGCGCGGCGCGCTCCAGCATGGAGAGCAGGATGTCCTGGCGCAGATCGTCCCGATCGCTGCGCGAAAGGCTCAGCCGACGGGCACCGCGGCACGCGTAACGGTGGGCGATGGCGATGCTGGCGGCGAGGCGGTCAGGGTCCCAGCAGGCAGGCTGAATTACGTGTCGGGGGGCTTGCGTGGCCATGTTGGTCTCCGGCGTCGGGTGGGGTGTTGCGACGCCGGGACCGGAGCACGGCCGGGGCAGATCAATTGAACAGCAAAGGCAGGAATTCCTGGTCAGCAATCTCGCCGAATTGCTGACCAACGGCCGAGGCCGGCCGATGCTGGGTTTCCTGGTGGCGGGGCGCCGGCCGCGAGATCGATGCGAAGATTTATTGACCGGATAATTGTCCGCGCGCTGGACTCAGCGCTGATGGAGAACATAAACAGAACATACGCCTTGCGCCGACGCATAAATCCCCCAGAGGCCCCGCCAATGTCTCTCGCCCTGTCCTATCCCCACGATCCCGCCACCGGCGTGCCGCGCCCCCTCGTTTCCGAAGCCGTCTGGGCGGTGGCCGCGCAGCTTCGTGCAGTCGTCGCCCGCGCCGCCTCGCCCTGGGCGCTGAGCACCAACGCCCTCGTGGCGGCCGTCGCGCAGTTGGAGGTGAACGGACGGCGCATCGCTTCGGCCTGGGATTTCGGCCAGCCTGTCCATGATACCTCGGGGCGGCAGGTGCTCGGGGTGTTCGAGACGGATCCCTCGACGCCGGGCCTCGCCCTGGTGTCCGTGAATCGCCGGCTGATCGGAGACCGGCCCGATCTCGAGCTCAGCACGGTGGCACATGAGGTCGGCCACATCGTGTTCGATGCGCCGCCCTCGGTCGCAGAACCGACGCGGCGGTACCGCTCCGTGACAGTCGGGCCGAACTGCCTGGACGGCGCCTCGGCGCGCGCGGAGCGACGCGCCAATGAGTTCATGGGCGCGTTGCTGGTACCGCCGCGGCAGCTGCACCTGCGGCTGGTGGCGCGAGCGCGAAGCGAAAGGCTTCCGATGGTGCATGCACCGCATCGCGGCCGGCCGGGCAGCCGTGTGCTGCCCGCCTCGACGCCGCCAGATGCGCTGGCCGGCCTGACCGCCGCGCTCGCCGGCGATTTCGGCGTGTCGGATCGGTTCATCGCGGTCCGGCTGCGGCGCTACCGGTTGATTGCGGGAGATGTGCCGTGAGCTTCGGCGGCGTCATTCGCGAGCGGCGCATCGCGCTCAACATCGGGCTGGTCGATATGTCGGAGCGCCTCGGCATCTCCGCCCCCTACCTCTCCCGCATCGAGCGCGGGCTGGAGAGCCCGCCGCGGGATGAGCTGATCGAACGCGCGGCGGCGATCCTCGGGCTGCAGATGGACGATCTGTTCGTAGTGGCGCGGCGCCTGCCGCCGGATATGCGCGACGACATGGAGAAGGTGGTACGCGCCTACCGACGGCTACGCGCAATCGGGGGCCGGTGACGCCATGGCGCGCATGTTCTCGCGGAAGCCATACTACATGCTGGCCGAGGTATGCGATCGCTGGTCGCTGAGCATGGCGGACATCACGGCCTATGCTCTTGAGGGCGAACTTGTCGTCTCGATCGCCGTCGGCGGCCTGCCCTTCGCGGTGAGCGACATCGATCATGAGGACAATGGCCGTCCGTTTCACGTTCCCTGCGGCAAGCGCTGGCATGTCGGCACGATCGATCTGCACAGGATCGAGGCCTTTGCGGTGCTCGAAGGCCGTGAGGCGGCTGTTGGCCGGTTCCTCTCTCCCACCGGGGAACTGCTGGAGCCGCTGGGCGAGAAGGACGAGCACGCACACATCCTCGTCAAGCAGGATATCTTGGTGGTGCGGCATGCCGAGCTCGAGCGCTTCGAGGCGGCGCACGCGAAGCTGCCGCCGCTGGAGCACGCCGTGCGCAGCCCGACGGCGCCGGAGCGCCGCCGCGGCCGTGGCGCGCCGGTGAAGTATGATTGGGAGGGCGCGCTCTCCGAGGTGATCGTCATCGTCAACGACGAGGGCGTGCCGCCGACGCAGGAGGAGATGATGGACAAGGTGCGGGACTGGTTCGCCAGGACCGTGGGGCAGGACAACGTCCCCTGCGACACCTCGATCAGGAACCGGGTGAGCCGCTTCTGGAACCGGATCAAGCCGGATGTCGGCCGGCCCTCGGCGCTGCGCAGCATCCATGACCTGCCGACTGCTCGACCGCCTGAGAAAAAGCGCCGCGCTGGACCGTAAAGGGGAGGCAGGACAATGCGTGCTGGATCACGATGCCCCTGCCGAACCCGACCAATCACCATCTCCCGCCCCATCTCCGCGAGGTCTGCGACCTCCTCGCCCGCGGCCTGGTGCGGCTGCGCAGCCGCACTGCCGAGGATCTCGCGCGGGATGCCGCCCAGGTCGAGGAGCATGGAGACGTTCGCCTACACTCGACCGCCAGGCAGCGCCGTCATGCGAACCCCAGGAGAAAGGGAGTCGCATGACCCGACGATCGACCGCGAAGGCGAGGCAGCACGATGCTGCGCCGCCGGCGCCCACCATCCCGAAGATCCCGACGACCCAGGTGCTGCCGCGCCTCGCGGCGCTGAAGACCGCGACGATTGCGCAGCTGAAGCAGCAGTGGCGAGAACTGTTCGGGAAGGAGCCACCGCCGTTCAGCCGCAGCTATATCACCAGCCGGCTCGCCTATCGCATCCAGGAACTCGCCTATGGCGGCCTGAAGCCGGAGACGCGGGCACGCCTCGAGGCACTCGGTGAGCAATTGGACGGCGGCAACGTCGTGCTCCGACGCATCCGTGCCGATAGCCGGCCACTGCCCGGCACGCGGCTGATCCGCGAGCATGATGGCGTGCAGCATGTCGTCACCGTCCGTGCCGATGACTTCGAGTATGAGGGGCGGCCGTATCGGTCGCTGTCTGCCATCGCCCGGCACATCACCGGCACGCGGTGGAATGGCTGGGCGTTCTTTGGCCTGCGCCAGCCGGGGGGTGGCGCATGAGGCGGAAGGCACCCGCCGGCGAGGTCATGCCGGCGACCACGAAGAAGCTCCGCTGCGCGGTCTACACGCGCAAGAGCACGGACGAGGGGCTCGACAAGGAGTTCAACACCCTCGATGCGCAGCGCGAAGCCTGTGAGGCGTATGTCGCCAGCCAGCGCGCCGAGGGGTGGACCCTGGTCAGGGACCGCTACGACGACGGTGGGTTTTCCGGTGGCACGCTGGAACGTCCTGCGCTGAAGCGGTTGCTGGCGGACATCGAACAGGATCTCGTCGATGTCATCGTGGTCTACAAGATTGACCGCCTGTCCCGTTCGCTGATGGACTTCGCCAAGCTGGTGGAGACCATGGAGGCGCATGGCGTCACCTTCGTCTCGGTCACGCAGTCCTTCAACACGACGACGAGCATGGGCCGGCTGACTCTGAACATCCTGCTCAGCTTCGCGCAGTATGAGCGCGAGATTATCGGCGAGCGCATCCGCGACAAAGTCGCGGCCTCGAAGGCCAGGGGCATGTGGATGGGTGGGAAGGTGCCGCTCGGATACGACGTTGCCGACCGGAAGCTGATCGTGAACGAGCCAGAAGCCGCGCGCGTCCGGCGCGTCTTCGAACTCTTCGTCGAGACCGGGTCGGGCGTGGAGACGGTGCGCCGCCTGCAGGCGGAGGGCATCTCGAGCAAGTCCGGCAAGCTGCTGGACAAGGGCGACGTCTATAAGGTGCTGAACCTGCGGACCTATATCGGGGAGGTCACGCACAAGGGGAACATCTATCGCGGCGAGCACGAAGCCATCGTGCCGCGGGACCTGTGGGATCGGGCGCATGCCATCCTGCAGGTTAGCCCGCGCGCTCGTGCCGCGCAGAATCGGCAGCATGCTCCGGCGCTGTTGAAGGGGCTGATCTTTGGCACCGATGGCCGCGCCATGTCGCCGACGCACGCGGTGAAGAATGGCCGGCGCTATCGTTACTACGTGGCGCAGCGCGTGCTGAAGGCCGACATGATGGTGGACGACGGCATCGTCCGGCGGGTGTCGGCGGCTCAGATCGAGGGCGCGGTGATCGGCCAGGTCCGTGCCCTCCTGCGCCAGCCGGAGATCGTGGTCGGCACCTGGCTTGCGGCACGGCGGGAAGCACCGGACCTGACGGAGCGCGAGGTCCGCGACGCTCTGCATCGGCTCGATCCGATATGGGAGGAGTTGTTCCCTGCTGAGCAGGCGCGGATTGTGCGGGCGCTCGTGGAGCGGGTGGTGGTCGGGCCTGCCGCCGCCGACATCCGGCTCCGCGTCGAGGGGCTGGCCGGCCTGGTTCGGGATCTCGGCGCCATCGCACCCGGCGCGCTGAGCGCCGCGGCATGACCGCCGCCACCAGCATCACGGTCCGCGTGCCGCTGAAGATCCGGCGGCGGCCGGGGCGGAAGACGGTGGTGACGCCGGTGGCCGGGGAGGGCGACGCGGTCCTGACGCGGGCAGACCCGGCGCTGGTGAAGGCGCTGGCGCGGGCCTTTCGATATCAGCGGATGCTCGACGAAGGACGCTACGCATCGATCACCGAATTGGCTGGGGCGGAAAAGATCGAGCGGGGATATGTGGGCTCGATCCTACGGCTGACCCTGCTCGCGCCGCCCATCATTGAAGCGTTTCTAAACGGGCAGTCAGAGGGTCTCGTGCTGCCCAAACTGATGGAGCCATTTTCGGTCGCCTGGACGGAGCAGCGCCTAGTACGGGCCGGCCAAGCCGGCTTCGAGACTCTACTCGCAAGGTAACGCAGAGCGAGCAGAAGCGCTCGTCCCAAAACGAACCTGCGCTGCAGCAGATCTGATCCAACCGCTTGCTCAGACACGTTCTGTGGGAGATATATACTGCCTGACTTGATCGGAGCGCGATGCGGTGGAGATATTGCTTGTTGTCATTGCATTGGGAGCAATCGCGGCGACTTGGTCACATCTCTCGAATGTCCGGCGCCGTAAAATCTTGATGGAACGGTACAATGACCCGCAGATCGTAGATGCCATCATGCAGCGAAAGGTCTGGCAGGGGATGACCCGGCAGCAGCTGGTGGACTCTTGGGGCGAACCTGTGGAGACCGCGCAGAAGGTGCAGCGCACCAAGGTTGTAGAGACCTGCAAGTACCAGCAGACAGGCCGGAACCGCTTCAAATCGCGGGTGGTGCTGGAGAACGGCACGGTGACAGGTTGGCAGCAGAATTGACGGCCAGACTGCGGCGCGACGCCCACCAGGTGCCAGGCCATCTTCCTGACTTGCACGGCTGGCCTCCGGTAGCCGAGCCGCCGCGCCGCGCCTAAAGGCGCCCGGGAGTACGCAAAGCAGCGTTGTGTCTCATGCTCTCCTTCGGGGATGGTAGGCTTCTTGCGCGGTGGAGGATGCCCGGATGGGATGGCGTTTCCGTAAATCCTTCACGATCATCCCAGGGCTGCGCGTATACCTGGGCTCACGTGGCATAAGCAGCGTGTCTGTCGGTGGTCGGGTGGGGAGGGTGAATTTCAGCCGCCGCGGCGTGAACGGCTCCGTGTCTGTGCCCGGAACGGGCCTGTCTTACTCGCAGCGGCTGGCAGGCCGCTCCTCGTCCTACCGACAGGCTGCGCCGATCAACGGCGCTACGCTGCCAGGATCTGCATCACCCAAAATCGCGGTCGCAGCGAGGCAGTCTAGGCTGCCGCGAGGCACTTGGCTGGCGGTCGCCGGCGCAGTGCTGGCGCTGTTTCTCGTCCTGCGCAACTCATCGGATCCCGCGCGCAGTGGCACGCCGCCAATGGGGAGCGGCAACGCCGTCATCGTGCCAGCGCCGAGGTCGCCCATCTCGCCGACACCTCGGCCGTCGACGGCGCATGCGCCGCTGCTGCAGCAGGTAGCCGTTCCACAGCTTGTCACCCCCACCGCGGGCGCCGAGGTAGCAGGTGAAGGCGTGCCGGTCACCTGGAGCACCACCACGCAGGCAGCGAACGTGCGCTCATCCCCGTCCGTGTCGGCAACGGTCCTGCGAACCATTGCCAGCGGCACTCGGCTCAGGGTTGTTCAGACTGCAGGGAACTGGAGACAAGTCAGCTACCCCGGCGACGCGGCGCCGATCGGCTGGATCCATGGATCCCTGTTGGCCCAACGAGATTAGCCTGATTGATATCACGGCCGTGCGCTCGGGCGCGGATGGCGACATGCTCGCGAGCACACATGGACATCCGGGCGAGCGCCGACGTTTCGGGCGTTGGCGGAAGGCATTGTAGTGGATCGGCTCCATCCGCGTAGTCCTGGGGCTGATTGCTCCGGCGCAGAGTGCCGATCTCTGTAAGCGCTGCTCCACGGCCCTTCTTGCGTCGGCGCGCGGAGGGCTGAGAGGAGTGCCATCGCGGAGGTGTGGCGATGGCGAGAGGATTGGCTGGCACTGATGCCGGCACTGGTGCTGGCACTGGAGCTTTGGAGCGGGTGGAGATCGTCACCCGTGGTGAGAGGCGTCGGAGCTACGGCGCGGAGGATAAGGTCCGGCTGGTGGCGGAGACACTGCGTCCCGGCGAGACGGTGAGTTCCGTCTCACGCCGGCACGGCATCTGCGCGAGCCTGCTGCATCGCTGGCGGCGAACGGCACGCGGCGAGGCGCCGAGCCGGCGTGTGGCGCAGCCGGCGTTGCTGCCGGTGCGGATCGTGGCGCCGGATGCGGCGCCTGCCCCGTCGTCTCCGCCTCCGATCCCGGCTGATGTCGCGCCTGCGCCGATCGAGGTGGTGCTGCGCAACGGCCGGGTGCTGCGGGTTGCGGCGACGGCGGATGCCGCGGCGGTTGCGCGCCTTGCAGCGGCGCTGGAGGCGTGATCGGCCCGCCGCCGGGCGTGCGGGTCTGGCTGGCAGCCGGCCCGACGGATATGCGCCGGGGCTTCGACGGCTTGGCGCGGCTGGTGCAGGAGGTGCTGGGGCGCGATCCGTTCAGCGGCCACGTCTTTGCGTTCCGCGGCAGGCGCGGCCATCTGGTGAAGCTGCTGTTCTGGGATGGCCAGGGGCTGTGCCTCTACGCCAAGCGGCTCGACCGCGGACGCTTCGTGTGGCCCAACGCGCAGGACGGCGCGGTGTCACTGACGCCGGCGCAGCTGTCGATGCTGCTGGAGGGGATCGACTGGCGCATGCCGGCCTGGACAGCGCGCCCGGAGATCGCGGGGTAGCGCTTTCCGCTTGGCGCGACGCGGCGCGATCGGTGACGATTCTGCTGTGCCCGACGCACTCGACATCGCAGCACTCCCCGACGATCCGGCCTTGCTGCGCGCGCTGCTGGTCGAGGCGCTGGCCGAGCGCGACGATGCCCGCGCCGCGCGCGATGCGCTGGAGGCGCAGAACGACCGGCTCCGCCACATCCTACTGAAGCTGCAGCGGCACCAGTTCGGCCGGAAGTCGGAGCAACTACCCGAGGAGCAACTCGAACTCGGCCTGGCCGACCTCGAGACGGCGATCGCGAAGTCCGATGCCGAAGCGGAGAAGCGCGATCCGGACCTGCAGCGCGAGCGCACGGCCAAGCGCCGGGCCAGCCGCGGTGCGCTGCCTGCCCATCTGCCGCGCGTCGAGGTGGTGCTGTCGCCCGAGAGCACCGCCTGCCCGTGCTGCGCGGCGACGATGGCGGAGATCGGCTCCGACACATCGGAGCGGCTGGACGTGATGCCGGCACAGTTCCGGGTGATCGTGACGCGCCGGCCGAAGCTCGCCTGCCGGTCGTGCGCCGGCGTCGTGGTGCAGCGCCCGGCGTCGGCGCGCCTCATTGAGGGCGGGCTGCCGACCGAGGCGACGGTCGCGCATGTGCTGGTCTCCCGCTATGCGGACCACCTCCCATTGTATCGCCAAGCCGGGATCCTGGCGCGCCAGGGCGTGGCGGTGGACCGGGCGACGCTGGCGGCCTGGGTCGGCACGGCCGCAGCGGAGATAGCGCCGGTCGTGCGGCGGATGAAGGCGATCCTGCTCGGCGCGGCGCGGCTGTTCGCGGACGAGACCTCGGTTCCGGTGCTCGATCCGGGGCGTGGCAGGACGAAGACTGGCTGGTTCTGGACTATCGCGCGCGACGACCGGCCCTGGGGCGGGGCCGACCCGCCGGCGGTCGTCTACACCTATGCCCCGGGTCGCGGGCGCGAGCATGCCCGGTCGCTGCTCGGTGGCTACCGCGGCATCCTGCAGTGCGACGGCTATGCCGGATACAAGGGCCTCGCCGCTCCGGCCACGGGGCCCGGCCCGGCCGTCGTGGCGTTCTGCTGGAGCCATGCGCGGCGGCAGTTCTACGACCTCGCGCAGAAGGCCAAGGCGCCGATCGCGGAGGAGGCGCTGCGCCGCATCGCCGCGCTCTACGTCATCGAGGGCGAGATCCGCGGCACCCCACCCGAGCGGCGCCTGGCCGAGAGACACGCCCGCAGCTACCCGCTGGTCGAGGACCTGTTCGCCTGGTTCGCGGTGACGCTGGCGAGGCTGCCCGCGCGCAGCACCATGGCGGAGGCGATCCGCTACGCGCTGAACCATCGCGAGGGCCTGCTGCGGTTCCTCGACGACGGCCGGATCGAGCTCGACACCAACAGTGTCGAGCGCGCCGCGCGGCCCGTCGCGCTCGGGCGCAAGAACGCGTTGTTCGCAGGCTCCGACGAGGGTGCGGAGGCCTGGGCCGCTATCGCCTCGCTGATCGAGACCTGCAAGCTCAACGGCGTCGATCCGCAGCGATACCTGACCGACCTGCTCACCCGCCTCGTCGACGGATGGCCGCAGAGCCGCATCGACGAACTCATGCCATGGTGCTGGACGAAATCGGGCCCGGCCTGACCCGCCCCGCCACAAAGGGCCGCAGAGCAACGCTTACCGATCTCTTGGTCAGGGAGCCTGATCAAGGAGGCTGGAGTGAATCCATCCCCACGGACTTCCGTCCCCCACCTGCACCCAGCCACTGTTCCGGCCGAACACCCGGAACACCGAACCAGCTGGAGCGGTCCTCACGACTGTGGCGCTGCCGTTCGGCGCTTCGCGGACGTTCGCGCCCTGACGCGTAGCGACCCGTTCGACCGCTTCAGGCGTGCCAGCCGATGCAGGGCTGGTCGGTTGAAGCCAAGGACTTCCAGAGAGCGAGGGCGCAACCCGAACAGTGGGCGCGGGCGGGGCTGAGCGCTGCTCAGGGTAGAGCGGCATAGGTGGCGAAGGCTCCGAGTGCGGCGGAGCGGGTGGCCGTATGGGCCCGGGGGTGGCCGGCGTCGAGGAAGTCGAACCGCGCTCAGGCTGGGCTGGTGGCGCTGTGTTGATCGGCGCGGGACGTTGAAACTCGACAGGAGAAGGCAACGGCGGTGAGATAGGAGCAGGCTGCTTGCGGCTCAGGCCGACGACGACGGCGGCAGCCAATGCAACGCCGGCGACCGCCACCACCCGCTTCAGGGCGGCCTCGGTGCCCGGGGCTGCATTCGCGTCTGCCGTCGCCTGAGCGAGCTTGGGCAGCAATTCGGCCGCCTTGCCTTCGAGCATACGGCGGCGCGTGTCGGCCGCGGCCGATGTTGCCTTCAGCTTCGCCAAACCAGCTGCGACCTCGGCCTCGAGCCGGTTCCGTTCTATAGCGATGTCGCGCTCGACTTTGGCCATGTCCGCCGGCGCGACACCCCTATTTGGGTCGAACCTGAATGTCTGTTCGTGCTGGCGCCGCCAGGTGACGAGTTTCGCCACCGTTGCCGGTCCGAAGCCCGGGATGCCCAGAATCCGGCTCTCTACAATGTCCCCGGCCGTGTCGATGCCATACGCAGAGAGAGTCGCGATCTTTGCCCTCCCAATGCCAGAGATCCGCGCGTTCGCAATTGGAAACCTGTCGAGGTGGTCTTCCTGCTGCTTCTGCCTCAATTGCTCGGCGAGCTTCTGGAGGCGCTTGGCGCGCTCGCTGGGCAAGGCATCGTGCCGGGCCTTCAGGGCGTTCAGCTTGGCCCGCTCCTGGTCGAATGGCGCTCCTGGCATCGGTGCCAGCCAGTGCGAGCGCAGGTGCCCCCACTCCCTCTGCGCGTCGTCCAGCCTGCGCTTGAATTCGTTGGGAGCGCCCGCTCCCGGTGAAGCTTGGGCGGCGGCATAGGCAGCGAGGGCAATGCCGCCTGCCAGCAGCACGCCCAACCCCGACGGAGCAAGCGTCAGTGCAGTCGCGGCCGCAGCTGCCGTTGAGCCGTATGCGATCAACTTTAGCTTGCGGGCCTTTCGGCCCGCCTCAATCGCCGCCGATGAAGGCCGGGCCGTGGTCGCGTGTGGGTTTGGCGGCGGGGGAAGGGGTGGCGGCTCGGTGAGAGTGGTGACCTGCTGCCAGAGCGCCACCATGCCGCTGGCATGGCCGCCGGTCGTGACGAACACCGCCGGGAATAGGGGCGTACCGCTGGCCGCCTCGATGTCGCACCAGGGGCACCGCGACAGTCCTTTGCGGTAGTGGTGTCCCTGATTCACCGAGCACTGCCGCAGGTCCCCACCTAACTCCTGTAGCGCCGCAAGCCACTGATCAGCGTTTGGCCTGCCGCCTCGCACG
Source organism: Falsiroseomonas bella (assembly GCF_003173615.1). Classification (GTDB taxonomy): domain Bacteria; phylum Pseudomonadota; class Alphaproteobacteria; order Acetobacterales; family Acetobacteraceae; genus Falsiroseomonas; species Falsiroseomonas bella. Next base: position 217,118 of record NZ_QGNA01000007.1, read on the forward strand.
CTTCCCGGTGAGAACGCGTTCTCGAACAGATCCTGGATGCGTGGCGTCAGGGCATCAATCGGGAGGCTCCCTGGCGGTGGCGCCATCGCCGTGCGAGCCCTGTCGCGAGAGTAGGCGTAGCGCGAGCGGGCGATGGCCTCCTCGATCGAAGGCGGTTCCCCACTGCCAAGGTGGCGGCCCGCGAACGGATGCCGGGCCATGCACAGCAACTGGAAGATGATGACGGCGAGGCCGAAGTTGTCGTGGTTAGTCGTGCGGTGAACGCCCGAGTAGCTTGATACGCTTTGCATCTCGGGTGGCTGGTGAGTGCCAACGCCGACGGGACAGGTCCAGGTCTTACCCGCGTAGGAAACCTGGAAGCTATCGCAGTCGATGAGGCGCACTGTGCCGTCCTGGGCGACGACGAGATTGCCGTGGTTTACGTCGCCCGCGACCAGGCCCGCTGAGTGCACGGTCGAAAAGGCTCGCGCAGCGTTGGACGCTGCATGGATCAAGAACCGCCAATCGGCGCGCGGGAATTCCTGGAGCCGTAACTTCGGGCCATAGAGTTGGAAGACGGGGCGGTGGCCGCCGACCTTCGGCATCAGAAAGCCGATGACAGAGCGGGAGGCGCCGTGCAGCGTACCGCTCGGCCACGCGGCCACGCGCATCAGACGATCGTTGGCCATGGCCGCCATAGCGGCCAGCTTCGCCGCGTGATCAGGTTTCGGCGGGGAGTGGTAGAGCTTGGCCACTAAGTCCTGGCGCCCCTGCACGTCGTAGACGGCGCCCTCACCGCCGCGGCCGAGTTCCTTACCCAGTGCTATCGGGCTGCCATTGACGTCGAACGTCCTCGCAGAACTCATCTGGTTAGCCGCATCCGGCTTCGGGGATGGCGCGGGTAGCCATGACGATCGTCTTGTCGTCATCGGTACGCCGGTTCACGTGGTCTGAGCTGAGATAGGCGACGAGCGCTTCCGACGGGCGCTCCGACCTGTCGGGCTCCGTTCCGGCGAGCCAGTTGAAAATGGGCCGGAATGCAGGCGAGTGGACCGTGTTGGACGAAAGGTCCAGAACCAACCGCTCGATTCCGTCCGAGAACAGCGCCACCTCATCGACCGCAGGGCCGGTCTCGAACACCAGGACGGCGTCTGCATCCTCCTGCGTCAAGAAATGTGTGGTGTTCGCGTACTCTCCATGCTGCGGCCAGACTACCCAGGTGTATTCGCCCGGCTCCTCCGTGCCCACGACAATGGCGCCGTCCCCAATGTGGATATAGGTCGCCGAAGACGGTCCGATGACGGCGCCAAGCAGGGTGCAGGAATAGTCCCGGACTCGGCGGCCCTCTGCCTCCGCAAGCCGACAGACAGCCTCCCTGAAGGCGGCCAACCAGCGGTCGGCGAAGGCTCGATCGATGCTCCCCAGGCAAGGCTCTGTGCGCGCGGCTTCGCCGAACGCCTCCAGGAAGTGCTTGACCGCGAGCCATGCGCCGGCCTCCGAGCGCGTAGCGGTCCCGGCGCCGTCGGCGACCGCTGCGACCAGAACTTCGCTCCCGTCCGCCGCCTCGATAACCGCGCACCCCCCTGCGTCCTGGCAGGAGGTTCCGGTCTTGATATGAGAGGTGCCGACGACGGATGCGAACGCGGTGCGCCAGCGCCTTTGGCTCATCCGACGGCAGACCAGCCCGTCGGCGGCGGCAGGGCCACCATCTGACCAGGCTGCGACCGCGCGACACCGCTCAGAGAACTCGAGAGCCAGATGAACAGTTCTCGGAAGCTAAGGCCCTTCAGCTTGATGGGCGGGCGGCTTGGACTGCAGATCTGGGTGAGCCGGCCCATGTCGGCGCCTTCGACGCCCACGGCGAAGAACGAGAACGCCTTCCGCTCGGAGCCGTCACCTGCCCGGACGCGGTCGGCGGCGGCCTGCCAGTGGTCCGTGGGTGCACCATCCGTGATCAGGAACACCCAGGGCCGGTAGTAGCCGACACCGGCCTGCTTGTAGGTGGCCTTACGGGCCTCCAGCATGTCGAGGCCCTGCGTGATGGCTGCCCCCATTGGGGTGTCGCCGCTCGCGGTCAGGTGCGGGGGCTGAAAAACGTCAGCGGTCTGGAAGTCGAGGAGCGTTTGGACCGGGCCGAAAGTCATCATGGCGACCTCAACCCGCTGCATTGCCATGGAGTCCGAGGTCAACTCCTCCTTGAACGTGCGCAGGCCTTCGTTGAGCTCCGCAATGGGCTGCCCGTTCATTGAGTAGGACGTGTCAAGGAGAAGCAGGCAGGGGCACCTGGGCTCCGGATTTGCCACGAGATCGGGATAGGCGAACGGAATCTGGTCGCTCGAGCTCATCGCAATGCCCTGCAAAGGTTACGAGCAAGTCATAGCCCGGTGGCTCACGGTTGCGCTAGCTGCGCGCTTATCCTCCCGCGCGTTAGGCCCTCTTCGGCAGTCTGCTTAAGCGCAGGCCAGTTACGCGTAGCAAGTCAGCGGCCTCCGGCGGGTGGCTGCCATGCGGCTCGACCGGTCCCAGCCGATCTCGGGGTTGAGTGCGATTTTCCGTTCTCCGGGACTCTCCGATGGCCGAAGTGCCTGCTGAATTCCATCAAGGTCGGTGAGGAAAATATCCTTTGAAATCAATAACACAAAGCTTGATGGATAAATCGGCCCGCCCCCGAGGTTTGGAGACCTGTGGCCCAATCAGAGAGAGAATTCGGCCTCGTTCCGGCAGGGCACCATCAAGGTCCGCGCGCAAACCCCGGCCAAACCTGCACGACAGAGCCGTGCACTGACCAGGAGAGACAGGTTGTGAGAGAGAAGAATGGAGCGGGCGAAGGGATTCGAACCCTCGACCCCGACCTTGGCAAGGTCGTGCTCTACCCCTGAGCTACGCCCGCGCTCCGTGCGGTGGCGGGCTTTTAGCAGCCCGGATCGGGATTGCAAGCCACCCTCTCGCACGGCATCTCGCCCCCATGCCCGAGACACCCGAAAGCCTGCTCGCGCGCCTCGACGCGCTGGGAATCGCCCACCGCACCGTGCGCCACCCGCCCGTCTTCACGGTGGAGGAAAGCAAGGCGCTCCGACCGGATCTGCCCGGCGGGCATTCCAAGAACCTGTTCCTCAAGCCGCAGAAATCGCCGGGCCCCTTCCTCCTCGTCGTGTTGCAGGAGGACCGGCGCGTCTCGGTCAACGCGCTGGCCCGCGGCCTCGGCGCGCGGCGGGTCGCCTTCGGGCCGGCGGAGGACCTGATGACGCAGCTCGGCGTGGAGCCCGGCTCGGTGACGCCCTTCGGCCTGGTCAACGCGGCGCCCGGTGCCGTGCGGCCCGTCTTCGACCGACAGCTGATGCAGGCGCATGAGTGGGTGAACTTCCACCCGCTGACCAACGCCATGACCACCGCCATACGGCCCGCCGACCTGCTGGGCTTCCTCGAACGCCTCGGCCACCGGCCCGAGCTGGTGGACCCGCCGGAAGCGCCCTGAACCGGCGCCGGCCGGGCCACCCATTGCCCTCCGCGGCCCGGCTGCGCATGTATCGGTGCGAAAGCCTTGGGAATGCCAGAGATGGACGTGATCTTCGACCCAACCCGCCAGACCGCGCCCGGCGGAGCGGCCGCGCCCGACGGCGCCGACATCATCAAGGACGGCGACCAGCGGACGTTCATGCAGGATGTCGTGCAGGCCAGCCGGGAGGTTCCCGTGCTGGTGGATTTCTGGGCGACCTGGTGCGGCCCCTGCAAGACGCTGACGCCGACGCTCGAGAAGGTGGTGAAGGCCGCGCAGGGCCGCGTGCGCCTAGTCAAGATCGACATCGACAAGAACCGCGCCCTGGTCCAGCAGTTGGCGCAGATGGGTCTGCCGCTGCAGTCGGTGCCGACCGTGGTCGGCTTCGTGCAGGGCCAGATCGCGGACCTGTTCCAGGGCGCGCTGCCGGAAGGCGAGGTGAAGAAGTTCGTCGAGAACCTCCTCAAGGCCGGCGGCGGCAGCCTGCCCGGCGCCGACCTGCTGGCCGAGGCGAAGGCCGCCGCCGAGCAGGGCGACCACAACACGGCGCTCCAGCTCTTCGCCGCCCTGGTCGAGGCCGAGCCGGAGAACCCCGAGGCCTTCGCCGGCCTCGCCCGCGCGCTGATGGCGCTGGGCGAGGAGGAGCAGGCGCAGCAGGTGCTCGACCAGGTGCCCGACAAGCTGAAGGAGCATGCGGAGGTCGTCTCTGTCCGCTCCGCGCTGCAGCTCGCGATCGAGGGCCGCGCCGCGCGCGAGAAGCTCGGCGAGTTCGAGCGGCGCCTCGCCGCCGACCCCGACGACCACGCGGCGCGGATCGAGCTCGCGGTCGCGCTGAACGCCATGGAGGAGCGGGCGAAGGCGGTGGATGCGCTGATCGAGGCGATCCGGCGCGACAAGGCCTGGAACGAGGAAGCGGCGCGCAAGCAGTTGCTGAAGTTCTTTGAGGCCTGGGGATTCGACGACCCCGCGACCCTTGCAGGACGCCGGAAGCTCTCCACCCTTCTGTTCCGTTGACGGGCCCCGGCCCGCGCCGTCGGAAGCTTCCGACAGTGTCAGGCGCCGCGCCGCGCGACCGAGCAGGAGACCATGCCAGCCTTCCATCCGGCCTTCGCGGATCTCCCCACGGAGATCCCGGTCTTCCCGCTCTCCGGCGCGCTGCTGCTGCCGGAGGGACGCCTGCCGCTCAACATCTTCGAGCCGCGCTACCTGGCGATGGTCGAGGATTCGCTCGGCGCCGGGCGGATGTTGGGCATGGTGCAGGGCGATCCCTCGCTGCCGCGCATCGGCAGCGATTCGCAGCTGTTCAAGGTCGGCTGCCTCGGCCGCGTCTCCTCCTTTGCGGAGACCGATGACGGCAGGCTGCTGATCACGCTCACCGGCGTGATCCGCTACCGCATCGCCGAGGAGATCGGCGGGCGCCGCGGCTATCGCCGGGTGCGCGCCGACTATGCCGCCTACGAGGCCGACCTCTCCGCCGAGCGCCCGGCGCCGCAGCTCGACCGCGCGGCGCTGCTGGGTGCGCTGCAGCCCTATTTCCGCGCGCGCGGCATCGAGGCCAACTGGGAGGCGGTGGAGCAGACCGGGGACGCGATGCTGGTCACCACGCTCTGCATGGTCTGCCCCTTCGACGTGCGGGAGAAGCAGGCGCTGCTGGAAGTGGCGAGCGTCGAGGAACGCGCGCGCATGCTGGTGGCGCTGATGCAGATGGACAGCCACGGCATGGCGCCCGAGGGCCGCCCAAGCTAGAGAGGGCTCCTGAGACCAAGGGGTGCTGAGATGAGCGGCGAGACGGGCGTGGCGACGGGCGGCTTGGTGGATCCGCGGTTGCTGGAGATCCTGGTCTGTCCGGTGACCAAGGGCCCGCTGCGCTACGACCGCGAGCGCGGCGAGCTGGTCAGCGAGAAGGCCGGCCTCGCCTATCCGATCCGCGACGGCATCCCGGTGATGCTGCCCGAGGAAGCCCGCAAGCTGGATTGAGGCGAGGCCTCGGCCCGCCACGACCATGCCCACGCCCACCGAGATCCGCCTGAACCGCGCCGAGCGCGTGCTGCATGTCAGCTTCGACAGCGGCGAGCGCTTCGCCCTGCCGGCAGAATACCTGCGCGTCGAAAGCCCCTCGGCCGAGGTCCAGGGCCACGGGCCGGGCCAGCGGGTGATCGTGCCCGGGCGCCGGCATGTCGGCATCATGCGGATCGAGCCGGTGGGCAACTACGCGGTGCGCCTGGTCTTCGACGACCTGCACGACACCGGCATCTACTCCTGGGACTACCTGCTCCAGCTCGGCCGAGAGCAGGCTGAGCGCTGGGCGGCGTATGAGCAGGCGATCGCCGCGCGGGGGCTCAGCCGCGACCCGCCCAGGCGCGGCGACTGAACCGCCCGGTCAGTGCCGGGTGGCCGCCGGTCCGCGGCGCGACGGCGTCCTGGCCGGGCCGCGCTTGGCCTGGGCCTTCACCCGCTGCGTCGCCGCACGCGCCGGGACCGGACGCTTCGGAGCAGGCGCGGGTTTCTCCTCGGCCGGCGCCTCGGCCGGCTCATCCGCCGCCTGCTGCGGCGCCGGAAGGGGCTCGGCCGTCATCGGGGCCGCGGGCTCCGACCGCGCGGGAGCGACTGTCGCGCCCTGCATCGTCGCCGTCATCGCCTGCGTCCAGAACTGCATGGTCTGGCGCTGCCATTCGGTGGCCATCGCGGCCTGCTGCCGCGCGAATTCGGCCGTCCAGAAGCCGCGCCAGGCGCCGGCGGCGGCATTCGCCGCGCTGAGCCACTGGCTCAGGAAGGGGTTGCTGCTCATGTCCGCATGTCCTCTGTCGTCGCCGATTGCTTATGGTGCAGTGCAGCATAGATGGCTATGCTGACTTTGCGGACCGGCATGACGATTCCGCGAGACGGAGGCTCTCCGGATCGCCAGTGCAGCACTTCGCGCGTTGCGACGCAGCATGAGCCGGCCTAGCCTGCCTTCCGACCATGGGGAGGTCATCCATCCGTCACGAGGTGCAACGTGGGCCGCCTGACAGCTGTTTCCTTCCGCTCCTACCGGGGCCATCAGATCGAGTTGCGGGACAGCGGCCGCGACCGTTGCCAGGTGATCATCCACCCGCCCGGTGGCCGCGGCGCCCCGCATGAGCTCACCCCGGCGGAGGGCGGCGCGACGCTCGCCGCGATGGTCACCCAGGCCAAGGCGATGATCGACGCGGTGATGGGGCCCCGCCCGGAGCCGATGCGTCCGCACGGGGGCTTCAGCCGCCGCGCCTGAGCGCGGCGCCGCCTTCAGGACAGGTTCAACCAGCCGGCTTCGCGCCTCAGGACGCGTTCGCGCTCGCCGCGAAAATGTTCCCGCAGTTGCCAGGCCGAGACCCCGATGTCGCGGAGCGTCGCCGCGTCGAGGCGCGCGATCTCTGCCAGGGTGCGCTGCTCCGCGCGCCACAGCCGGAAGCGCAGGGCGAGGCGTGCCAGCGGCCGCGGCAGCACGGGGTCCGGAGCCGGCATCGCATCGCCGGGCAGGTGGATGAAGGCGGGGACACGCATCGGAGGTCTCCTGGCTGGCCCCTCCGCCGGCACCTTGCCGGGGCGGGGGCGATGCCGGGGATCCTGCCGAGCTGACCTTGCACCCTCATGTCGCCAAGCATTGCGGCGCCGGGAATCGCGTTGCGCGCATGTCGGCGCGCAGGCGGCCGCGCGACACGCAGATTGCCGTCGTGGCGGATGTTGCGCGGGGCTACTCGTCGCGGCGCGGCCGCGCCAGCAGCCGCCCCATCGCATCGCCCACCGAGACGCCGCCGGCCAGCAGGTCGGCCACCGCCGCGCAGATCGGCAACTCCACGCCGACTTCCGCGGCCCGCGCCACGATCGCCGGCGCCGTCTCCACGCCTTCCGCCACGCCGACGCGGGTGGCCAGCGCATCGGCCAGGCTCGCGCCGCGCGCGAGCTCGACGCCGAGCGAGGTGTTGCGGCTGCCCGGCCCGGTGGTGGTCAGCAGCAGGTCGCCGAGGCCTGACAGGCCCGCCGCCGTCTCCGCCCTCCCGCCGAGCGCGACCGTCAGGCGCGACAGCTCCGCCAGGCCCCGCGTGACGAGCGCGGCGCGGGCGTTCTCGCCGAGGCCGGCGCCGATCACCGCGCCCGCGGCGATGGAGATGACGTTCTTCGCCGCGCCACCCACCTGCACGCCCATCGGGTCGTCGCCGCCATAGATTCGGAAGCCGGCGGTGCCGAGCAGGTCGCCCGCCGTCTTGCGCAGCGCCGCATCCGCGCTCGCCAGCACGGCGGCGGCGGGCAGGCCCTTGGCGATCTCATGGGCGAAGTTCGGCCCGGAGAGCACCGCCGCGGGGCGACCGGGGCGCAGCGCCTCCAACACCTCCAGCGGGAAGCGCAGCGTGCCGCGCTCGACGCCCTTGGCGCAGACCACCACCGGCGCGCCGGTGTCGGGCAGCGCCATCAGCACGGGCCGCAGGAACTGCGCCGGGACGACGAGCAGCACGAAGAGCGCATCGGCCAGCGCGGCGGCGGGATCGGCCGTCACTTCGATCGCCGGGGAGAGCGTCACGCCGGGCAGGTAGGTGGCGTTCTGCCGGCTTTCCGCCATCGCCGCGGCGCGGTCGGGGTTGCGGGCCCAGAGGCCCACGGCATTGCCGGCGCGCGCCGCCTGCACCGCCAGCGCAGTGCCCCAGGCGCCCGCGCCGAGCACCGCGATGCGTCGCCTTGGGCGTCCGGGCATGGCCTCAATTCTCCTCGGTGATCCGCGTCACCGTTGCCGATGCGCCATCCTCGCCCCGGCCGAGCCCGGCGAGCAAGGCTTCCAGGATCGCCTGCGCCCTCTCGGCGAAGCCGAAGGGCGCATTGGCCACCAGCAGCCCGCACCCATTGAGGCGTGCGGGATCGGTCGGCTCGCGCAGCGTGAACTCGCAGGCGATGCAGTCGGGCACGCGTGCCTCGCGCAGCGCCGTGTGGAAGGCGCGCACCGGGGCGCGATGCTTGATGGGGTACCAGGCCGCGACGATCCCGGCGCGGAAGCGGTGGCGCAGCGCGGCGATCGCGGCGGCAAGGCGCTCGAACTCGCCCTCCTGCTCGAAGGGTGGGTCGATCAGCACCAGGCCACGGCGCTCGGGGAAGGGGGTCAGCGCCGTCACCGCCTCCCAGGCGTCGCGCTTGTGCACCGCCACCTGCGGGTCGCCGCGGAACGCCGCCTTCAGCGTGGCATGGTCCTCGGGGTGCAGTTCGCAGAGCGCCAGGCGGTCGTCCGGCCGCAGCAGCGCGCGGATCAGCGCGGGCGAGCCGGGATAGGCGGCGGGGAAGCCGGCCCCGCGCACCTGCGCCAGATAGTCTTCCAGGGCCGGCGGCGGCGTCCCCGCCGCCAGCCGCCCGATGCCCTCGCGCCACTCGCCCGTGCGCTGCGGCTCCGGCGCCGAGAGATCGTAGCGACCTATGCCCGCATGGGTGTCGAGGACGCCGAAAGGCTTCTGCTTCGCCAGCAGCCCGCGCAGCAGCGCCAGCAGCAGCGCGTGCTTGAGGCAGTCGGCGAAATTGCCGGCGTGGAAGGCGTGCCTGTAGTTCACGCCGGCGGGCTAGCCCGCGCCCCGATGGGGCGCAAGCACCGCCCCTGCCGTCGCCGCTCTACCGCCCGGTGACCGCCCCGCCCACCGCGCCGAGGCCGCCGCCGATCAGCGCGCCCTTGCCGGCATCGCCGGAGAGCGACCCCACGGCCGCGCCTGCGCCGGCGCCCAGCAGGCCGCCGCTGACGGCGCGCGTACCGCGCGATTCGCCGCAGGCGGCCAGTGCCAGGGCCATCGCCCCGACGAGCAGCAAGGAAGTGTTCCGCATCGCGCTCTCCTTTCGCATCAGCACCCGGCAACGCGCGGAGGGCGCAGAAGGATGCGGGGCCCGGTCAACCGGCGGGTTCGGAGAGCGCCGCGGCCAGCCTGGCCGCCTCCGCCGCGACGGCGCGGCCGAGCGGGCTGTCGGGCGGGATCTCCGGGCCGAGCAGCGCCTCCGGCGCCGCGAGCCGCGCCAGCACCGCCTTGCGCTGGTCCGGCGGCGCCGCCCGCAGCAGCGCTCCGAGGGCGAAGCGGGTGACCATGCCATAGGCCTCCTGCTGCAGCTGCTCGCGCCGGATCTCCTTCAGCAGATCGGTGATGGCGTCGAGCGTCTCGCGGAGATCGCCGCTGCGGACGACGGGTGAGCGCATCTTTTTGACCTTCCCAGGCTCAGGCTGCGAGGCTGTCGAGCGGCCAGCGCGGTCGCGGCGCGTGGTCGAGCGGATCCGAGAGACCGAGGCGCAGCCGCTCGATCCCCGCCCAGGCGACCATCACGGCATTGTCGGTGCAGAGCCGGATCGGCGGCGCGACCAGCGGCAGCCCGGCCTTCCGCGCGACCTCGGCCAGGGCGGCCCGCACCGCGCCATTGGCGGCCACCCCGCCAGCGACGACCAGCGCCGTGGCGGCCGGCAGCATCGCGAGCGCATGGCGGGCGCGGTCGGCCAGGGTGGCGGCGACCGCTTCCTGGAAGCTGGCCGCCAGGTGGCGCCGCCCCGCCTCGTCCAGGCCCTTCGCGACCTGTTGCGCCACGGCCGTCTTGAGACCGCTGAAGGAGAAATCGCAACCGGGGCGGCCGAGCAGCGGGCGGGGCAGGGGGAAGCGCGCGGGATCGCCCCCCACCGCCAGCCGCTCCAGATGCGGCCCGCCAGGCCAGGGCAGGCCGAGCAGCTTGGCCGATTTGTCGAAGGCTTCGCCCACCGCGTCATCGAGGGTGGAGCCGAGGCGCCGATGCTGCCCGACGCCCTCCACCGCGACGCACTGGCAATGCCCGCCCGAGAGCAGCAGCAGCAGATAGGGAAACGGCAGCCCCTCCGGGCTCACCGAAGGCAGCCGCGGCGAGAGGGCATGCGCTTCCAGGTGGTTCACCGCGATGAAGGGAATGTCGCGGGCCGCCGCGATCCCCTTGCCGAAGCTGGCGCCGACGATCAGCCCGCCGATCAGCCCCGGCCCGGAGGTTGCCGCCACCGCCGAAAGCCCGGCTGGCGTTGTGCCCGCCTCTGCCAGCACGCGGGCGACCAGCGCGGGCAGATGCGCCAGATGGGCGCGCGCCGCGATCTCCGGCACGACGCCGCCGAAGGGGGCATGGTCGGCAAGCTGGCTCAGCACCGCCTCGGCCAGCACCGTGCCATCGGCGCGCAGCACCGCGGCGGCGGTCTCGTCGCAGGAGCTCTCGAGGCCGAGCACCAGCCCGTCCCCCGGCAAACTGCGCATCGGTTCCGCGTTTTCCGCCACTTTCGTCGCCCCATCGGCGGCTCTATGACGCCGCCCCATGTCGGTAGCCCATCCGCCGGGTCCAGCCCATCCTCACGCCGCGTCCAACGGCCCGTCCCATGGCGGTCCCCGCCTGGCCGCCACCGCGCATGTCCGCCCGCACATGCGGAGCCTGCCGCTGCGGGTCGGCACCCGCGGCTCGCCGCTCGCGCTGTGGCAGACGCGGCATTTCCTCGGCCTCGTCACGAAGTTCTGCCCGATCCTGCGGGATGTGAAGGCCTTCGAGGAGCACGCCATCGCCACCTCCGGCGACAAGATCCAGGACCGGCGCCTGGCCGATGTCGGCGGCAAGGGGCTCTTCGCCAAGGAAATCCATGAGGCGCTGGCCGATGGCCGGATCGACTTCGCGGTCCACAGCCTGAAGGACCTGGAGACCGACCTGCCCCCCGGCATCGAGCTGGCCTGCACCCTGACGCGGGAGGACAGCCGCGACGCGCTGATTCTTGGTTCTGCGTGCCTTCGGCACGACGGCCCAAAGGCCGGCGCGGTGGACCCCGCGGACCCCTTCGCCTGCCTGCCGGCCGGCGCCGTGGTGGGCACCGCCTCGGTCCGGCGGCAGAGCCAGATCCTGCATGCCCGGCCGGACCTGCAGATCACCATGATCCGCGGCAATGTCCAGACCCGCATCGGCAAGGTCCGCGCCGCGGACGGCCCGCATGCCTCGCTGCTCGCCCTGGCGGGCCTGCGGCGGCTGGGGCTGGAGGCGGAGGCGGCAGTGGTGCTCGACCCCGACGCCATGGTCCCCGCGGCCTGCCAGGGCATCGTCGGCGTCACCGTCCGGTCCGAGGATGTCGAGCTGCTGGAACTGCTCTCCGGCATCGAGGATGCCGAGGCGCGCGCCGTATCCACCGCGGAGCGCGCCCTGCTGGCCGCGCTGGACGGCTCCTGCCGCACCCCGATCGGCGGCCATGCGCGGCTGCTGCCGGATGGCCAGCTGCACCTGACCGGGCTGGTGGCCCGCGCCGACGGCTCCTTCCTGCTGAAGCGGTCGCTGCATGGCGCGCCGAAGGAGGCCGCGCGGCTCGGCCGGGAGCTGGGCGACAGCCTGCGCCGCGACGCCCCGGCCGACATCTTCGCCTGACATGCCACGCCCCGCCGTCCTCGTGACCCGCCCGGAGCCGGGCGGCAGCGAGACGGCGGCCCGGGTGGCAGCGCTCGGCTGGCAGCCGGTGCTCGCGCCGGCCCTGGTGCTCGCGCCTCGCGCTTTCGTGATCCCGGCTTGCCAGGCGCTGCTGCTGACCAGCCGCGCCGCGGCGCGTGCCCTGCCGCCGCCGGTGCCCGGCCTGCCGGTGCTCGCGGTGGGCGAGGCGACCGCGGCCGAGGCGCGCGCGCGCGGCTGGAACGACTGCCGCGCCGCGGACGGCACCGCGGAAAGCCTCGCCGCCCTCGTCGCCGCCACTCTCGACCCGCGGGACGGCCCGCTGCTGCTGGCCGTCGGCGAGGGCTATTCGCTGGACCTCGCGGCCACGCTGCGGGCGCGCGGCTTCCGGGTGATCCGCCGCATCGCCTATGCTGCCGCCCCGGCCGACCGCCTGCCCGAGGCCGCCCGGCAGGCCCTGGCCGCCGGACAGGTCGCCGGCATCCTGTTCCACTCGCCACGCTCGGCCCGCTGTGCGATGAACCTGCTCCGGGCCGCCGGCCTTGCGGATGTCGCGCCACGGTTGGAGGTGTTCGCCATCAGCCGCCGGGTGGCGCAGGCCGCCGTCGCGGCCGCGTCGCCCCTCGCATGGCGCGCCGTGCATGTCGCGGAGCGGCCCGAGGAGCAAGCGACGCTGGCGCTGCTCGGCCGGCCGCGCGATGCTGGCGCGCCGGTCAGTCCGTCACGATCAGGAGAGCCATGAGCCCCCCCGACTCCTCCCCCAGCTTCCTCGACCGGCTCCGGCGTTTCGATCCGACGGTCCTGCCGATCGTCGTCGCGGCCCTCGTGCTGGTCGGCGCGGTCCTCTGGCTTCTCGGTCGGCCGCTGCCGCCGCCGCAGGCGACGGGCCCCGATCCGCAGACCGCGCAGCAGCTGACGGAGTTGCGCACCGGCCTGGCCCAGCTGCAGGGCCGCCCGGCGCCGGCCGCGCCCGACCTTGCCCCGCTGCGGGAGGCCGCCCAGGCCGCGACGGCGCGGGCAGAGGCGGCGGCCCGCCAGGTGACCGCGCTGGAGCAGCGGGTGGCGGCGCTGACGCAGGAGCTGGCGGCGCGCCCGGTCCTCGATCCCGCGGCCCTGGCACAGCGCGGCGCGGTGGAGCAGCTCGGCACGCGTCTCGACCAGCTTTCGGCGCGGGCGGACGCGCTGGCCCGCGATCTTGCCGCGCGGCCGACCATCGATCCGGCGACGCTGGCGCCGCGGAGCGCGGTGGAGCAGCTCGGCACGCGGCTCGACCAGCTTTCGGCCAGGGCCGATTCGCTCGGCCGCGACCTGCAGGCCGCCGGCACGCAAGGCCAGCAGCGGCAGGCTGCGGTCGACCAGGCGATCGCGGCCGCCGCCGGCCGCATCGGCGCCGCCGAGGCGGCGCTCGCCGCCCGGGCCCAGGCCATCGAGGGCCAGGCCGGGCGGATCGGGGCGCTGGAACTTGCCCTGACCGGCCGCCTCGCGGCGCTGGAGGGGCAGCTTGTGCAGCGCGCGCAGGCCACGGAGCAGCTCTCCGGCCGCATCGCCTCGCTCGAAGGCCTCGCCCAGCGCCTTGCCGCCCTGGAAGGCCGCTCCGCGCGGCTCGCCGCCATCGACGCGGCCCGCGCCGCGCTCGAGGCCGGGCGGCCGATCGGGCAGCTGGCCAACGCGCCGGCCCCGCTCGCCCGCTTCGCCACCGCCGCCCCGCCGACCGAGGCGGCGCTGCGCCTGGATTTCGACGCCGCCGCGCGCGCCGCGCTGGCCGCCAGCGAGCCGCCCGCGACCGGCGGCGTGCTGGACAACGCCGTCTCGCGCCTGTCCGGCCTGGTGACCGTCCGGCGCGGCGAGGAAGTGCTGTGGGGCGACGCCGCGGCCGCCGAGATCGAGAAGGCGCGCCGCGCGCTGGAGGCCGGCGACCTGCAGGCGGCGCTCGGCCACCTGTCCCGCCTCTCGGCGCCGGCCAAGGCGGCGATGGCCGACTGGATGGGCCGCGCCGAGGCGCTGGTCGCGGCCCGCGCCGCGCTCCGCCAGATGGCGGCGGGCTGAGGGGGCCAGGCGGATGCGCGCGGCTCTGCTCTATCTCGCCCTCCTCGCCCTTGGCGTGGCGGGGGTGCTCTACATGGCCCGGCTCGGCGGCGCGGTGGAAATCCGCGTCGGGGATGTCGAGGTCATCCTGCCCTTCGCCCTGGCCCTGCTGCTGCTGGCCCTGGGCTTCGTGGCGCTGCACCTGCTGCTGGCGGGCATCGCGGCGCTGCGTCGCTGGCCGGCCCGGCGTCGCGCGAAGCGCGAGGCGCGGCGGCGTGCCGAGGGCGAATCGGCGGTGACCCGCGCCCTGGTTGCGCTGGCCGCCGGCACGCCGGACCTCGCGCGCATCGAGGTGCGCCGCGCCCGCGACAAGCTGGGCGACACGCCGCAGACCCTGCTGCTGGCCGCGGAGGCCGAGCGCCTCGCCGGCCGCGACGAGGCCGCGGCGGAAGCCTTCCACCTGCTGGCGCTGCGCGACGATTCGCGCTTCCTCGGCCTGCGCGGCCTGCTGCGCCAGGCGATCCAGCGCGAGGACTGGCCGACCGCCCAGCGCCTGGCGCGGGAGGCGGAGGCCGCCCAGCCCGGCGCCGCCTGGCTGCGCGAGGAACGCGAGACGCTGGCGCTGCGCACGCGGGACTGGCGCGAGGCGCTGGCGCTGGCCGCCCCCGGCCCGCACCAGGCGCCTCTCGCGCTCGCCGCGGCCGGGCAAGAGCCGGCCGAGGGCGGGAAGGCGGCGGAGCTGGAACGCAAGGCCTTCGAGACCGACAAGGGCTTCACCCCCGCCGCACTCGCGCATGCGCGCCGGCTGCGCGAGACGGGCAGCCCCCGCCGCGCGAAGCAGGTGCTGGAGGAGGCGTGGAAGGCAAAGCCGCATCCCGACCTCGCGGAGGCCTACCTCGCCGGCGAGGTCGACCCGCTGCAGCGCGTGAAGGCGGCGGACCTGCTGATCCACGGCACGGCGCGCAACCCGGAGAGCCAGCTGCTGATTGGCCGGCTCGCCACCGAGGCGGGGCTGACCGGCCGCGCGCGGCAGGAGCTGGACGCGCTGGTCGCCACCGGCCGGGCGGATCGCCGCGCCTATCTGGCGCTGGCCGATCTCGAGGAGGTGGAGGCCGGCGACTCGCCGGACAGCCGCGCGGCGCAGGCCAAATGGCTGCGCCTGGCGGCAACCGCGGCGCCCGAGCCGCGCTGGCGTTGCAGCGCCTGCGGCACCGACCAGGCGGCCTGGGCGCCCGTGTGCCCGAACTGCCAGTCGGTGGGTACGATCGGCTGGGCGACGCCGCAGCAACTGCCGGTGGCGGCCCTCACCTGACGCCGCCGGCCGGGCCGGCGCCTGGATTGCAGCGAGGAGTCCGATGACCCGTCTTGCCGCCCTTGCCTTGCTGCTGCTGGCCGGTCCCGCCCTGGCGCAGGACCGGCCCTCCCTGACGCCGGAGCGCGACGTCGCCGTGACCTACCGGATCGAGGCCGACGCACCGGCAGGCGTGCCACCCAGCATGACGGTGAGCTGGCAGGCCGCGACGGCAACGATGCGCACCGACATGCCGGGCGGCATGGGCTGGATGGTGGCCGACACCCGCAACGGCCGCGCCTTCCTGGTGATGGAGCAGATGCGCACCATCATGGACATTCCCGCCGCGCAGGCCATGGCCGCCCGCATCGCTTCGGCCGAGGCGCGCTTCCGCCGCGAGGGGACAGCGACCATCGCCGGGCTGCGCTGCACGATCTGGAGCATCCAGGATCGCGACGGCCAGGGCCGGTCCTGCATCACCGAGGACGGCGTGGTGCTGCGCGCGGAGGGCGCGCATCAGGGCCGCCGCGGCGGGATGGAGGCGACGCAGGTGACCTTCGGCGCGCAGGACCCGGCGCGCTTCCAGCGGCCGCAGGGCTACCAGACGATGCGGATGCCCCAGGGCATGCCGCCCGGCCTCATCCCCGGCCTGGGTGGCGGCCAGCCCACCCGGTAGGGCTGCCTTGCAGGGCGGGCGGGCCGCGTCAGGCCACGATCTCGCCCCTGTGCACCGGGATCGTGCCCGACATCTGCGGCAGCCCGGGGCGGCGCCAGGCAATCCGCCAGGCAACGCGGTCGAAATTCATGCCCATGTTCACGAAGCTGCCGGCCTCGCTCAACTCAACAGCGATGACCGCGCGGCGCAACTCGACCGAGAGCTGGTCCAGCACATGCCGGGCCAGCAGGTGGCGCGGCACGCCATGCAGTTCGGCGGCGTCCACCGGGGCGGTGAGGGGGCCGGCGAAGTCGAGCGGCATCGGGGCGTCTTCCGCATCCTGCCCGGTCCTCGGGGCTCGGTCGGCGCCGTTCCTCGGCGTGGAATCCAGCATGGCGCGGCCTGGGTGACCGAGGCGTTAACCGCGGGGCACGCTGCGTCACATTTCCCCGCCTTCCGTTCGCCACCTCGGCGGGCCATCTCTTGCGCCATGTCGAGACGTCGTCTTCTGGGGGCTGCCCTGCTCGCCGCCCTCCCGCTCCAGCCCCTGCTTGCCCAGCAGCGGCCGCAATCGCGCGCCGCCGCGCCCGACCGGGCGGTGCTGGCCCAGGTGGAGGCCTATCTGAACGGGCTGCGAACCCTGCGCGCCCGTTTCCTGCAGATCGGCCAGAACGGCGCGAGCGCGCAGGGCACGGCCTGGATCGTGCGGCCGGGGCGCATGCGGTTCGACTACGACCCGCCCGAGCCGCTGTTGCTGGTGGCCTCCGGCGGGCAGGTGATGATGTTCGATCGGGAGCTGCGCCAGCCCACCACCGTCCCGGCCTCCTCCACGCCGCTTGGCCTGCTGCTGCGCGACCAGATCCGGCTTTCCGGCGATGTCACCGTTACCGGGATGGAGCGACGCGGCGGCTTCCTGCATGTGAGCCTGCACCGCACGGGCGCGCCGGCGGAAGGCCGGCTGACGCTTTCCTTCTCGGAGGATCCGATGCAGCTGCGGCAATGGACCGTGGTGGACGCGCAGGGGCGGGAGACGCGGGTGACGCTGTACGAGATCGACACCACGGCGCGCCCCGACCTGCGCATCTTCGACTTCAACGACCCCCGCTTCCTGGAGCAGGAGCGGCGCTGAGCGGCGCCGGGATCAGTTCGGCGCGGAGGCCTTCGCGGGCTCGCGCTGCACCTTCTTGAGGCGCCCGGACTGCAGCAGCTGCTCGGTCAGCTGCGGCAGCCGCTCCCCGAAGGTGGCCAGCGCCTCCACCGGGATCACCAGCGTGAAGGCGTGCACGGCCTTCGGCTTGCCCTTGCCTTCGGCGACGAGCGTGTGGAAGCGCACCCGGGCATTCGCGCCGACGACGGTGACGTCGGTGACGCCGTCGGCATAGATCGTGTCGTTCATCTCGGGCTCCTGGCAGGCGGGCCGGCCGCGATGCGGGCCGGGCTTCGCTTATGTGGGGGGACCGTGACGGTCCGGTAAAGTCCCCGGCCGGCCGCGCGCCGCCCGGGCGGGTGCCTCAGGCGACCAGCACCTCCTGTGTCGCAATCGCGGCCAGGTTCCAGGCGTCGTAGCCGGAAGAGCCCTGGTCGAGATCGGAGAGGCTGCCCCAGCCGAAGCCCTGCTCGTAGTAGTGGAGCTCGAGCCCATCGCCATAGCCTTCGTCAAAGACGAACCAGAGCAAGCCTTCCGCCACCTCCATGCTGTACTCGAAGGCATCGCGGCCGACGAAGGTTCCGCTGCTGATCTGCTGGATATCCTGCGTCGGGATGTCGTAGCGGAAGAGCTGCGTGCCCTGGCCGGTCCAGGTGTCTGCGAAGAAGAACAGGCCCGTGCCGTAGACCTCCGTCCCGCCTTCCAGGAACGGAATGCCGGAGATCCCGGATTCCCAGAGGCCGATGCTGAAATCCACCGTCGTCCCGGTGACGGACCAGAGCGTCGGTCCGGCATCGGTGTCGCCGAAGACGACCACCGTGTCCTCGTCCACCGCGGTGATCTGCCGCGGCAGAGCGCCCTGGCTGGATTCAGCGTCGTCGCGCAGGTCGATGACAGTGAAGCTGCCATCGGTCTCGACGCGCACCAGCTCGATATCGCCGGCGAAGCCGATGCCCTCGGTGACGGCGCGCATGTAGACGCCGCCACCTGCCGCGACCAGCTCGCGCGGGTCGCTGTTCTCGCTGCCGAGGTTGATGTCCACCAGCGTGCTCGTGCCGGTCGCCAGGTCGTGGAGCATCAGCTCCGTGCCGGCGCCGGGGGTGAACTGGTCCTCGTAGAACAGCACGTCGCCGGCACGCGCAACCTCGGTCCTGAAGAGGTAGCCCGCGTTGTCGTCGATCATCGTCGCGGTGAGGCCTTCGATCAGCCAGAGCTCGAAGGCGTCGTATTGCAGGGTGGTGGGGTCGTAGATGCCCTTGGTCACCAGAACCACGTCGCCCAGGGCATGCGGCTCGAAGAGGTATTCGCGGATGTCTTCGGGGTTCCCGGTGTAGCCGACCGCCGTGAGGCCGCTGACCTGATCGAAGCTGCGCGTGCCCGTGCCCGGATCGTGGGTGATGCGCACCATCACCGTCGGGTCCGGCCCGACCTCCGGGATGGTCGCGATGGCGTAGATGTCCGCGATGGAGGAGTCGCCCAGCTGCTCAAGCTGGACGAAGCCGGAGGGATAGGAGTTCGCCGGGATCGCGGCGTTGTCCGGGTCCTGGCCGGGCGCGATGTCCACGAAGTCCACTTCGTCCGTCATGTCGAAGAAGGTCGCCTCCGCACCCAGGCCGAACGCGAAGGAGGCGAGCGGCATGTCGCCGAAGAAGCCCTGGTCGCCGTTGGTGCTGACGTTGAATCCGTTGACCGGCGTCAAGTTCCCGAACTGGTAGGAGGCGAAGTAGGTGTAGATGATGTCGTCGATGCTGACTTCGAAGTAGAGCCCGCCATCCGCCGCCGTCAGATTGCGATAGGCGATGTTCGAGGCTTCGCGTTGGAGGGCGTGCGTGAAGGTGTCGCCGTATTGCGCCGGATTGTACTCGTAGACGATGCTGCCGTAGCTGCCTTCGGCGCCGCCGGCGTAGCCGTAGCTGGTGACGAAGAGCCGGTCGCGGCTGATCACCTCAAGCTCGTTCAGGTAGTAGTCGGCCTCGTGGGTGGTCAGGCGTTGCACCGAGGCGCCATCGAAGACGAACACCTCCTGGTAATCGAAGTTGTTGCCGTCATAGGCGATGTAGAATGCCTCGCCATCCACCACCTCGACATCGTACGGAGAGTAGTTGAAGTCGTCCGCGGCCGAGAAGCCGTCCTGGTTCCCGAAGAAGAGGTAGTAGTTGCCGTCGCCGGCGTTGTCATAGAAATTGGCCAGAACGCCGTCCTGGAAGGCCATGAGCGAAACATCGCCGGCGTAGTTCAGGCCGCTGAAAAAGCCATCCAGGCCGGAGGAATTGTCGAAGACGAACACCCCTGTCCCGCTGTCGTCCGCGCGCCAGAGCTGCTCCTGGCCGGTCTCGTTCCGACCGATGAAGTAGACCTGCTCGCCGACGGCGACCAGGTCCCGGACATAGGGATCCTCGGCCATGCCGGTCCAGCCGAAGCTCGACAGCGTGCCGTTGTTCAGATCCAGGCGGAACAGCACGCCGACGTCCGTCGTGCCCGTCGCGGAATCGTAGGTGTCGGCCGCGAAGAAGACCGCGTCGGAGGTCACCGCGAGGTCGCGGATGCTGGACACGGCGCCACCGCTTTCGCTGGTCAGCTGCTCGACCAGCTGCGTCGCCGGATCGTAGCGGAAGATCTGCTGCCAGCCCTGCGAGTCATCGTATCCGACGAAGTAGATGCTGCCCTGGCCTTCCGTCAGGCCGGAGAGGGCGTAGCCCGTCTCTGCCACCGCTCCCCCGGCTGTGCCGGGCCCGAAGGCATGGAAACTGTCGTAGTCGATGGCAAAGATGTTCTCGCCGACGACGAGAAACTCGTTGATGTAGACGCCGCTGATCAGCGTGTTCAGCCCGCCGACCTCGCTGAAGCTGTGCAGGCCGTCCCCGGCGAGGAAGGCGACGCCGTCGCCGAAGGGCGTGATCTCCGACGGATAGTAGTATGGGCTGCCGTTGATCTCCGGCAGCGCGATGCCGACGAAGGGGCTGTTGTCCGGCACGTAGTGCCAGAGCTGCGAGTTGCCGGTGCCGTAGTCGTAGCCCTGGAAGTAGAGCACGACGGGCGGCGGGACGGTCGGCACCAGTGTGATCACGCCGCTGTCCGAGGCGCCGAGCGGATCCTGATAGCTGAACTCGAACTGCAGCGGGTCGCCCGATCCGTCATCGGTGAACCGGATGCCGTTCGCCTCGATGGAGACGGCGCCGCCGCTGACGGCGAAGGCGTCGAGGAAGGTCAGCTGGAAATCGCTGTGATCCTCGTCGCTGACGAAGGTCAGAAGCTGGGAGAAGCTGATGAAGAAGTCCGTGGCGCCGACCGGCACCGGGATCTCGCCGTCGCTGACCACCGGCGCGTCGTTGACCGGGTTGATGTAGACATAGGCGGTGCTCCGCGTGCCGGTCGTGCCGTCCGTGGCGGCGTAGTCGAAATACACCTCGCCATTGACGTCGCTACGGGGCGTGAAGCGGACGAACTGCTCGCCACCGAGCTCCACCAGCTGCACCGTGCCGTAGATGGACGAGAGCGAGGCCGGGTCGATCGAGAGCGGGTCGCCTTCCTCGTCGAAATCGGCGCCGAACTGGTAGACGCCGCCGATGAACTGCCCTTCGAGCAGGCGGCTGACCGGGATGTCGAGTACGGCATCCTCGTAGCCCACCATGTCGTTGGTGGCCGGGTCGGCGTCGCCATAGCTGGCACCGTTGTACGCCCAGTAGTCCCAGCCGGTGAGCGGCGCGTCGTTGCCGTCCTCGACGGTGAGGGTCACCCGCACCGCCTCGCTGAAGGCGTTCGGGTTGCCGAAGTCGCGGGCGCGATATTCGAACCAGGTCTCGCCGGACCAGTTGGGATCCAGCAGCCGCACCGTCACCCCGAAGGAGGAGTAGCTCACCGAGGAGATCACGTCGGTGTCCCAGCGCGCCTCGGGAAAGCTGGAGATCGGCGATGCGATGTAGAGGTCCTGGCCCTCCGGGTCAGTGTCGTTGCCGACCAGCTCCAGCCGGTCGATGTAGATGTCGCGGCGACTGCCGTCCGGCGCATAGGTCGCCTCGGCCTCGCTGACCGTGACGGCGTCAGGCTGCGCGATCGGCGCGCCGTTGAAATACACCGTCGCCGTGCTGGTGGTGCCGCCTTCCTCCTGCACCGTGTACTGGAAGGAAGCGTCGGCGCCCGTATGGGTGAAGGTGACGAAGTCGTCCGTCGGGTTGTCCGGCGTGCCGTTGTTGTTCAACACCGCGCTGCCGTTCACCGCGTTCTGCACCGAGATTATCGTCAGCACGCTGTTCGGATCGGGGTTGTCGTCGTTGCCCGCCATGTCCAGGAAGGAAACGTCCTGGTTCTCCGGCGCACCGGGCAGCCGGGCGACGAAGTCGTCCTGCGCGACGACGGGGTCGTTCACGTTGTTCACCGTGACACGGACGAAGGCCGTGTCGCCGCCCGTCACCTGGTAGAAGAAGCCCGGGCCGCCATAGCCGCCCCAGCTGTTGCTGCCGTACCAGGGATTGTAGCCTTCGGCGACATCGGTGCCCGGCGTGTAGGTGACGGTGCCGTTGCCGTTGTTCACCACCGTCCCGCCGCCCCCGATCCAGGCGACCGTGTAGAAGCTGACCGCGGAGAAGGGATTGCCTTCCACGTCGGAGTCGTTCGCCAGCAGGTCGGCGATCTGGATGACGATCGGCGTCTGCTCCGTGGTGGCGAGGCCGAGCGCGAGGTCGTCCACTGCCACCGCCGGGTCATCCACCGCGGCCACCTGGACGTTCAGCGTGACAGTTAGGTCGGTGGCCGCGTTGCCGTCGCTGATGGTGAAGGTGAAGGTCGTCGGGCCGTTGAAGTTCTGGACCGGCGTCAGCCAGTTGTCCTCGTTGCTGAAGAAGAAGCCATCGGAGGCGGAAATGTTGCTGTTGCTTCCGTAGCTGCGGATGAACAGGTTGTCCGAGTTCGGATCCGTGACGCCGGCCAGCGCGATCAGTTGGTCGTCCGTGAAGTAGGACTGCGTGTCTTCCGTCAGGTTCAGCACGCCTGGCGTGCCGGTCTGTTGCGGCCCGCTGTTCAACGTGACCAGCGCCGTGTCGGAGAAAGTGCCGTCCGACAGCGTGTAGGTGAAGGTCGCCGCGCCCGAGGTGTAGGTGACCGTCACCGACTGGTTGGCGTTCAGCACGATGCTGCTGACATTGGCGCCGGCGACGACGCCGGTGATCGCTGCATCGTTGTCCACGTCGCTGTCGTTGCCGACCAGCTGCGCGCGCGTGATGGTCTGCGTGCCGGCTTCGGGGAAGAGGCGCGCGATCACGTCGTCATTCGCCGTCACCGGGTCGTTGATCGGCGTGACGGTGACGTTGGCATAGGTGTCCGTGTTCCGCGCGCCGAACACGTCCTCGAGCACGTAGTAGAAAAAGGCGTTGCCGTTGAAATTGGCGTCCGGCGTGAACACGACCTCGTCGTCGCTGCGGTCGGCGGTGCCCTTGTCGTCCAGCACGGCATCGCCGCCGTAGCTGCCCCACTCCGTGACGCTGGAAATCCAGAAGGAGTCGCCATCCGGATCGTAGTCGCCGTTCGACAGCAGGGAGGCCACGGGGATGACGATCGCCGTGTCTTCCTGCGTCGTGAAGACGCCGGGGCTCTCGACCACGCCGCGCGGTGCGTCGTTCTCCGGCGTGACGGTGATGGTGAGCACCGCGGTGTCCGTGCCACCGCGCCCGTCGGAGACGGTGTACTGCGCCTCGAAGGTGCCGAAGGTGTCGTTCAGCGCATCGTTGACATAGAAGCGGACGCTCTCGTTCCGGCCGTCGCCATTCGCGTCGTATCCGATGCCGATCACAGGCGCACCGTTCAGCGCCGTCACCCCGACCACCGAGAGCAGGTCGCCATCCGCGTCGCCGTCATTCGCAGTGACGTCGACGTCGGTATAGAAAGTCCAGGCGGTGTTCTCCGCGATGGTGACCTCGTCGTCCTCGGCGACAGGCGCGGTGTTCAGCGTGACGGTCGCGCTGGACGTGCCGCCCTCGCCGTCGGCCAGCGCGTAGTCGAAGGCATAGGCGCCCGTGAAGCCCGCCTCGAAGGTGACGGTCACCGTCCGCGCCGCGTTGTCCGCCACCGCGGTCACGCCGCTCTCGTTCGTGATGGCGCTGATGGTCCAGCCGCTCTTCGGGCTGTCCCAGTCCACATCATTGCCGAACAGCGTGTCGTAGCTGATCACCTGCGGGTTCGTGCCGGTCCGCGTGACGGTGTCGTCGGCCGCAGTCGGGTCCTCGTTCACGTCGAAGACGCGCACGAAGGCATAGGTGGAGGCGGTGTCGCCGTCCCCGTTCGTCTCGGTGGCCGTGTAGTAGAAATAGGCCAGCCAGGAGCTGTTGAAATCCTCGAACAGCGGCGTGTTCGCGTCCGGCGTGAAGCGGACGCTGTCGTTCACCAGGTCGCCATCGGTGTCCACCAACGCCGCGCTGCCGCGCACAAAGGTCTGCACCGAGGTGATGGTGAAGGCGGTGCCGTCCGGATGCTCGTCATTCGCCAGCAGCGTGGCGAAGGCGATGTCCACCGGCGTGAACTGGCTGGTGCTGACGATCTCGGAGGACAGTAGGTCGGGCCGAACGATCGGCGCATCGTCCTCCGGCGTCACCGTGATCGTGACCACCGCCGTGTCCGTGCCGCCCCGCTGGTCGGAGACGGTGTACTCCACCTGGAACACGCCGTTGGTGTTGTTGCTGGGGTCGTCCACGTAGAAGCGCAGGCTTTCGAAGCGGCCGTCGCTGTTGCTGTCCCAGCGCTCCGCCACGATCGGCGCACCGTTCAGCGCGACCACCGAGGCGACCGTCAGCAGGTCGCCATCCGCGTCGCTGTCATTGCCGATGACGTTGACGAAGTGATAGTCGGACCATCCCCGGTTCTCGCCGATGGTCGTCGAATCGTCCGTCGCGGACGGCACGGTGTTGAGAGTGACCGTCGCGGTGTCGAAGCCGCCCGCACCGTCGGAGACGGTGTAGTCGAAGCTGTAGGCGCCGACATGCGCCGGGTCGTAGGTGACCGTGACCGTGCGGGCCGCGCCGTTCACCGCGACCGTCACGCCGCTTTCGTTCGTGATGGCGCTGATCGTGCGGTTCGCGGCCGCCGTGTCCACATCGACGTCGTTGGCGAATAGCGTGGCGAAGGTGATGACCTGCGGGCTGGCGGTGCGGGCGACCACGTCGTCGCCGGCCACTGGCGCGTCGTTCACCGGCGCCAGGTTGATCGTGATGGTGCCGCCGGCGTTCAGCTGCCCGTCGGTGACGGAGAGGAAGAAGGATCCGGCGCTGTCCCGGTTCGGCAGCGGCGTGAAGATCAGGTTGCCGCCGCCGATCGTCACCGCGCCCCCGAAGTCGCCGGTGACGTTCAGGAAGCTGACCGTGTCGCCGACATCCACGTCCGACGCCACCTGCGCCAGCAGATCGGCGATGGCGATGACGAAGGGCACGTCCTCCGTGCCCTGGAAGGTCGTGGGCGTGACCACGGGCCGGTCGTTCACCGGCGTGATGTCGAGGGTGATCAGCCCGTCCACCAAGCCGCCATGCCCGTCGCTGAGCTGGTAGGTGATCGTCTGCACGCCGTTGGTGTTCAGCGTGCCGGTCACCCGGATGCCGCCGGCCTCCAGGCCGCCGGTGACGAAGGCGTTGGAGGTGACGCCGGAGACGACGATGCTGTCCCCATCCGCATCCGTCGCGCCTGCGATCAGGTCGGCCGTGCTGATGAGGATCGATGTGTCCTCGTTGACCGTCCTGGTGACGCCGTTCGGCGCCGTGGGCGCATCGTTCACCGCATTGACGGTGATGGTCACGGTGCCCTGGTTGCTGGTGGCCTGGCCGTCGAACGCGACGAAGTCGAAGCTGACCTGGCCGTTGAAGTTGGCCGGCGCGTCGAAGGTGTAGCTGCCGTCGTCGTTGAAGGTGAGGCCGGCAGGCGTCGTGCTGACCAGCGAGAAGGTCAGCGTGTCGTTCTCGGCATCGGTGGCGAGGTCGTTCAGGTTGCCGCTGATCTCGCCATCCTCGTCGATGGTGGCGCTGCCGTTCTCGACTGTCGGCGCGGTGTTGTCCGGCGTCTCGTCGACGTCGGTGACGGCGATGGTGAAGGTCTCGTCGTAGGTGCCGCCGGCGCCGTCATCGGCGCGGATGGTCACGCTGTAGGAGGATTGCGTCTCAAAATCG
>NZ_QGNA01000008.1 GCF_003173615.1 Falsiroseomonas bella
GGCGCGCTGGCCGAGAACACCCCGAGCCGCGACCTGCTCGTCTCCCCCGACCACTGCATGTTCCTCGACGGCGCGCTGGTGCCGGCGCGGCTGCTGGTGAACGGCACCTCCGTCACCGTGGAGGCCGGGCTGGCCGAGGTCACCTACTATCACGTCGAGCTGGAGAGCCACGACGTGCTGCTCGCCGAGGGCGCGGCGGCCGAAAGCTGGCTCGACTGCGACAACCGGTCCTGGTTCGAGAACGCCCCGGTGGCGCAGCTCGGCGTCGCCGGCACGCTGGCCGAGGCCGGCTCGGGCTGGGATGCCAACCGCGCCTGCGCGCCCCTGCTGCATGGCGGTGCGCACCTCGCCGCCATCCGCGCCGCCATCGAGGCCCGCGCCCCGGGCCGCGCCGACCGCGCAGCCGCCTGATCGGCGGCGCCGGACACCCGGCGCGTCCGTGACTCCAGCCCGGCCGTCCCAACCAGGGGCGGCCGGGTTTTCATATGGCCGCCGCAACGGCAAGCTGGCCGTATGGCCCAGACCCGGCCCGAGCCCGACCCGATGACGCCGGCCCCGCCGCGCTTCCTTCCCCTCACCGCCGACCGGCTGCGCCGCCGGTTCATCCTCGTCGTGTCGCGCGACGCGGTGATGGAACGGCGTGAGGCGCGGCTGCAGGAGATCGGCCTCACCGCCGTTGCGCGGGAGGCGGAACGCAGCCGCCCCGCCTTGGCGCGCATCCTCGATTCGACCATGGCCGAATGCATCGAGCAGGCCGCGCGGGACGCGGTGGCGGCGATGCTGCGCGAGACCGGCCTGGCCAGCATCGGGCCGGCGCGGATCGAGACGCTGTCCGCCCCGCCGGAACACGACCTGGTGCTGCGCGCCGAGATCGCGACGCTGCCCGAGATTTCGCCGCCCGACCCGACGGGGCTCCGGCTCGAGCGGCTGGTCGCCGCGCCCTCGGCCGCCGAGGTCGAGGACGAGCTGCACGCGCTCGCCCGGCGGCGCGGCGCCTGGCAGCCTCTTCCGCCCGGCGCGGGCGCGGGCGCGGAGGACCGGCTGGTCTGCGACGTTGCCGCGACGCTGCTGCCCGCGCGCAACGCCATCCCGCAGCCGGGCATCCTGGGCGCGCGCCCCGGCGCGCCGGGACGGCTGCCGGACGAATGGACCTTCGGCGACAACGGCGCCGGCCTCGTCACGGAGGTGCTGGCGATCGAGCCGGCCGCCAACCCGCCGCATATCCGGCTGCGCGTGCAGGGCACGACGACGCAGGAGGGGCAGAGCTACGTGATCTTCCACCTGCCCGGCGCCATCCCCGCGCGGCCGGAGAGCAGCTGGGTGGGATCGGTGGCGCTGCGCCCGGTCGGTGCGCCGCGCGGGCTGCGCGGCAGCAAGCTGCGCCTGGAAAGCCAGGATTCCTCGGCAGAGGGACGGCTGCGGCGCAAGGACGCGGCGCTGCTGGCCGCGGGCGATGGCGGGTTCACGCGCTGCTACGTCTCCGAGACCTTCGCCGATGCGGAGACGGCCTTCCTGCGGATGCCGTTGCTGTTCGACCACGCCGCGGGAACGGTGGATTTCTGCTGCGACATCGGCGCACCGCGGCTGGTGGAAGGGCTCGACCTCGGCGAGCAGGGGCCGCTGCCGCTCCCTGCCCTCTCGGGCCAGGCGCAGCTGCTGGGCGCCGGCGCGGCCGACCCGGCGGGGCTTTCGGCGCATCTGCAGGGCATGAAGGCGGGCGAGACGCGCGAGGTGACGCTGCGCCTGCCGGGCGGCATGGCGGACCGCGCACTGACCGGGCGGGAGGCGCGCTTCGTGGTGCGCGCACGCGCGGTGCTGCGCCGCGTGCTGCCGCCGCTCGACGACGCGTTGGCGCAGGCGAGCGGCTTCGCGGGGCTGGCGGCGCTGCGCGGCGGCATCGAGGCCAGGCTGGCCGACCGCGCGACGCAGCTGCAGCGGCGGCAACTGCGCCAGGCGGCGCTGCACGCGCTGCTGGCGGAGGCGGGCGAAATTCCGCTGCCCGAGGAAGCGGTGGCGGCCGAGACCGCGGCGATCTGGGCGGGCTTCGCCGCCGCCGCCGCGGCGCGCGGCGAGGCGCCGGACCGCGTGGCGGCGATGGCGCTTGCCGCGCAGCGGCTGCGCATCGGGCTGCTGGTCGCGGCGCTGGCCAGGCGGCACGGGCTGGCGCCGGATGCCGTCGCGCTGCGGGCCGCGGCGACGGCGCTCGGCCCCGGCGCCGCGGAGGCGGCGGTGCAGGCACGTGCGCTGGAGGACACGGTGGTCGCCTTCCTGCTCTCCCGCGCGCAGGTCACGGACCGGCCGGCCAGCCTCGCGGAGCTCATGGCAGCCGCGGAAGGATAGCGGCCGCCCTCGCGTTGACGCTGCGGAACGCCAAGCCTAGCGTCCCCGCATCCCGCAGGAGCGAGGGGAAGGAAACGCGATGGCGAATGGCGTGAAGGCGGCCTGGGCTGCAGGCAAGCCGGTGGTGAACGGATGGCTCGCCATCCCCTCGGGCTTCAGCGCGGAGGTCATGGCGCAGGCCGGCTTCGACAGCCTGACGGTGGACATCCAGCACGGCGTGCAGGACTACCTCTCCATGGTCGCCTGCTTCCAGGGCATGCAGCCGCATGGCGTCACGCCGCTGGTGCGCGTGCCGTGGAACGAGCCCGGCATCATCGGCAAGGTGCTGGACGGCGGCGCGAAGGGCGTGATCTGCCCGATGGTCAACACCGAGAAGGAAGCCCGCGACCTGGTGTCCTTCTGCCGCTATCCGCCGAAGGGCGCGCGCAGCTTCGGCCCGATCCGGTCCGGCATCTACGGCGCGGCGGCCGACACCGACGCGGCCAATGACGACGTGCTGGTGATCCCGATGATCGAGACGAAGACCGCGCTCGACAACCTGGAGGCCATCGTCAGCGTGCCGGGCGTGGACGCGGTGTATATCGGTCCGTCGGACCTCTCGCTGTCGCTCGGCATGAAGCCGCTGCAGGACCGGCGGGAGCCGGAGTTCCTGAAGGTCATCGACCACATCCGCACGACGGCGGCGAAGCACGGCGTGAAGACGGGCATCCACACCATGTCGGGCCAGTACTCGAAGGAGATGTTCGAGCGCGGCTTCAACCTGGCGACGATCATGAACGACAGCGGGCTGATGCTGACGGCCGCGAAGGCGCAGGTGGGCGTCGCGCGCGGGTGAGGGAAGACGCGAGGGCCCTGCCCTCGCGTTCCCGCCGGGGACGATGATCGTCCCCGGACCCCTTCAGCCGAGAAGAACCTTTTCCAACTCGGCCAGCACGTGCTTCTCGGCGTCGGAGATGCGGCTGCTGAGACCGAGGAAGCCGCCGGCGGCCTGGGCGACCGTGCGGGCGCGACCGATGGTCTTCTGCGCCATCGTCGCGCGCGACTCGGGCGGCAGCGCCGAGACGATGGCATGGGCATAGCCACGCCACGCGTCGAGCAGCTGCGGGGACGGCTTCGTCTTCAGCCAGTGATCGAGCAGCGCCATCGCCTCGGGCTGCTTGTCGACCCCGGCCTCGCGCGCGGCGCGCAGCACCGCCTCCTTCTCCGCAGGCTCGAGCGTGCCGTCGGCCCAGGCCACGAAGACCAGCGGCGCCAGGGCCAGCGCAGCCACGCTCTGCGGGCCGAGCTCGAGCGCGACCAGGCGGTCGAGCAGCGCCTCGTCCTGGATGGGCAGCGCCGCGGCGATCGCGTCCTTGCGCGACCTGTTGCGGTCCGCATCGCGCAGGCGCTTCAGCAGCGCCTCCTCCTGCTGGGCGAAGAAAGCATCCTCCAGCGCTCGCTCGCGCCCCTTCAGGATACCCTCGGACATGGCGGACCCTCCTCTGCCGTTGCGAGGATGATGGCGCCGCGCGATGCGCGTTTCCAGTCATCCGACGGAGGATGTCACGCGAACGCCTTCACCACCTCCTCCGGGATCGGCGCGGAGCGGATCCGACCGGTTTCCGGGTCACGCACCGTCCACACCCGCGTCTCGAAGCCTTCAACGCCGAGCGCGCCATCGGCCTTGAGCAGCCGGTGCTCGACATCGAAGGCGGAGCGGCGGAAGGCGGTGACGCGGCTTTCGATCACCACCGCGTCGCCATAGGCGCTGGGGATGCTGAACTTCGCGCGGGTGTCCACCATGGGGATGCCGAGGATGCCGAATTTCTTGGTCCAGGCGATCTTCGGCATGCCGAGCGCGGCCTGGAACAGGAAGGCGGTGGAGGCGTCGAACATCGCGAAGTAGCGCGGGTAGAAGACGATGCCGGCGGGGTCGCAATCGCCCCACTCGATCGTCACGGCACGGCGATG
Organism: Falsiroseomonas bella; assembly: GCF_003173615.1. GTDB lineage: Bacteria > Pseudomonadota > Alphaproteobacteria > Acetobacterales > Acetobacteraceae > Falsiroseomonas > Falsiroseomonas bella. Next base: position 4,291 of record NZ_QGNA01000008.1, read on the forward strand.
CACCAGGGTGGGCTCAGGCAGCGGCATCGGGGTTCTCCAGCAGCAGCGCGATGCCCTGCCCGCCGCCGATGCAGGCCGAGGCGATGCCGTAGCGTGCGCCACGGCGCACGAGTTCGCGCGCGCAGGTGAGCGAAAGGCGGATGCCGGTCGCGGCCAGTGGATGTCCGATGGCGATCGCGCCGCCATTCACGTTGAGCCGCGCCTCGTCCAGGTCCAGCGCGCGGGCGCAGGCCATGACCTGCGCACCGAAGGCCTCGTTGATCTCGACCAGCGCGATGTCGTGCAGCGCGAGGCCGGTGCGTTCAAGCAACGCGCGGATCGCGGGCACGGGGCCGATGCCCATGATCTCCGGCGGGCAGCCGACGGCGCAGCCGGCGAGGAGGCGCGCGAGCGGCTTGCGGCCGTTGGCGCCGGCACGGGAGGCGATGATCCCGGCGGCTGCGCCATCCACCACGGCGGAGGAGTTGCCGCCCGTCTGCACGCCGCCGAAGGCCGGCCTGATCTTTGCGAGGGTTTCGGGCGACGAGGGGCGCGGATGCGTGTCCGCGGCGAGCCTCTCGATCTTGCGCGGGAGTACGATGCCGCGGTCTTGCATGCCCTCGCGCGCGAATGTCTCGGTCATGACGGCGACGATCTCGTCGTCGAAGAACCCGGCCTCGCGCGCCGCGAGCGCACGGGAAAAACTGCGGCTGGCGAAGGCGTCCACCTCGGCGCGGGTGATGTTGCCGCGCTTCGCGAGCTCCTCCGCCGTGCCGCCCATGGTGAGCCCGCAGCCGGGATCGAGCAGCGCCTCCCACAGGAAATCCTTGAACTCGACGGGCGCGCCGAGGCCGAAGCCGCTGCGATGCGTGTAGGCGGCGATCGGATTGCGGCTCATGCTCTCGGCGCCGACGGCGAGCGCAAGGCCCGCGCCCTGCCGGTCCACGGACGTCGCGGCCTGGATGATCGCCTCGATGCCTGTGCCGCAGACGCGCTGCACCAGCAGCGCAGGCACGTCCTGCGGCGCGCCGGCATAGAGGCCGATATGGCGCGGCAGCATGTAGGCGTCGAAGCTGGCCTGCGCGACGGAGCCGGCGACGACGTAGCCGATCTCCTCGCCCGCCGCCTGCGCCTTCCGCAGCGCGGCGCGCGCAGCCTTGATGCCGAGATCGGTCGGCGAGATCTGCGCGAGAGGGCCTGACAGATCGGCGAAAGGCGTGCGCGCGCCGGCGAGCAGCCAGGCGTCGTCCCAGGACGTGTGCAGCGCGGTCATGGCGGGGTTCCGATCGTGATGACGTGCGGCGGCGGCGCGCTGGAGAAAAGCTCGTCCACCAGCGCGGCGCGGCGCGCGAGCACGGCGCGCTGGTTGACGCTGCCCTTGTCGGTGATCTCGCCGGCATCGAGGGTGAGCGGCGAGGTAAGCAACGTGGCGCGCGCGACATGCTGGCTGCTGCCGGTGGCGGTCTTCGCGAGTGCCGCGAGCTTCGCCGCGAGTTCGGCGCGGAGCGCGGGATGCGTCGCGGCATCCTCGCCCTGCGGCACGATGCGCGCGACAGCCTCGGGTTCCGGCAGCAGGATGGCGGCGAGTTCGTCGCGGTCCGGTGCGGCGATCACCACGTCCTTCACATAGGGCGCGAGCGCCGCGACGAGCTTCGCGCGCAGCGGGCCGACACTCACCCAGGTGCCGGTGGAGAGCTTGAAGTCCTCCGTGATGCGGCCGTCGAACCGGAAGCCCTTGTGCAGGTCGGCGGGATCGAGCGGCACCAGCGCATCGCCGAAGCGATAGAAGCCTTCCTCGTCGAAGGCGGCGCGCGTGGCCTCCGGGTTTCGCCAGTAGCCGGGCGTGATGGAGGGTCCGCGCACCCGCGCCTCCATCTTGTCGCCGACCGGGGCGAGCTTCATCTCGATCCCCGGCACGGGCAGGCCGACCGCGCCGGATTCGGAAAAATCCTCGCGCACCACCAGGCAGAAGGGCGCGGTCTCGGTCGCGCCGAGCCCGGTGATCATCGGGATCTTTTGACCGCGTTCGGCCAGCGCCATGCGGTCCAGCTCGTCCCAGATGTGCTGCGGCAGGCCGGCGGCCGAGTAGAACATCATCCGCACACGAGAGAAGAAGATGCGGCGCAGCGCTGCGTCCTGCTTCAGGTGGTGCACCACCTCCTCGAAGCCGCGGGGCACGTTGAAGTAGATGCTGGTCGCGATCTCGCGCAGGTTGCGCAGCGACTCGGAAAAGCCGCCGGGCACCGGGCGGCCTTCGTCCATGTAGAGCGTCCCGCCGTTGTAGAGCGCGATGCCGGTGTTGTGGTTGCCGCCGAAGGTGTGGTGCCAGGGCAGCCAGTCCAGCAGCACCGGCGGGTCTTCCGCCATGAAGGGGAAGGCCTCGCGGATCATCTGCTGGTTGGAGCAGAGCATGCGCTGCGTGTTGATCACGCCCTTGGGCTGGCCGGTGGAGCCCGAGGTGAACAGGATCTTTGCGCATGCATCCGGGGCCACGGCTTCCGCCGCGCGATCCACCGCCGGCGTCGGTTCTGTCGCGAGCAGCGCGCCGAAGCCCTGCGCGTCCAGCACCTCCGTTCCCGCCGGCACCGCCGCCGCGATCGCCTTGGCGAAGCGCACGCCGTCATTGGCGAAGACGAGGCCGGGCGTCAGCAGCGCGATGCAGTGGCGCAGCTTCGCGTAGTCCGTGGCGAGCAGCGAATAGGACGGCGAGACGGGCGCGACCGGCACGCCCACATGCAGCGCCGCCAGCGTCAGCACGAACTGATCGAGGCAGTTGCCCGAGAGGATTACCAGCGGCCGTTCCGCCGACAGCCCGCGATCCAGCAGCGCCTGCCCCACGGCGCGCACTTTCGCCAGCATCTCCCCGTACGACATGCATCGCCAGTCGCCGCCCAGCGCGGGATCGCGCTTCGCGATCAGCGTGCGCTCCGGCGCGACCGCGGCCCAATGCTCAAGCCGTTCCGTCAGCCGGCGCGGATAGGCGCCGAGCGTGCCTTCCGGCGTGACCAGCAGCGCGCCATCCGCGCGCCGCGCGAAGCGCACAGGGCCCGGCCCGAGCGGCTTGCGGGCAGCGTCTGCCTCGATCGGCGCGGACATCGCCGTCCCTCCGGTGGATTTGTTATGCGGCATAATAATCCGGCGCCGCCCCCCTTCCAAGAGCCGGCGCCGCTTCGCATACTGACACGGATGTCCACGCTCCGTCGCCGCGCCGAGACACTGCCGCCCGCCGCCGCCGTCGCCGTCACGCCGGTGCCGCCGCCGCTGAATGATCGCCTGGGCTTCTGGCTGCGCCTGGCGCAGCAATCGGCCTTCGACGCCTTCCACCGTGCCATGGCGCCGCTCGGCCTCACGCCGGGCCGGCTCGGCGCGCTGCTGCTGCTGGAAGCGCATCCCGCGATGCGGCAAGCCGCGCTGGCGGAGGCGCTGCGCGTGAAGCCGCCGAACCTGGCGGTGCTGCTGGCGGGGCTGGAGGCCGAGGGGCTGATCCGCCGCGTTGAGGATTCCCGGAACCGCCGCGCGAACCTGCTGCGCCTGACGCCGACGGGCCGCGCGCTGCTGAAGCGCGCCAAGGCGCAGGAGGCGCTGGTGGAAGAGGCCCTTTGCGACGGCATGGACGCGCAGGAACGCGCCGCGCTGCTCGGCGCGCTGCGCCGGATCGCCGGCGGATGAGCGAGCCCCTCGTCACCGTCGCGCGTGAAGGCGCGGTCGCGACCATCGCGCTGAACCGGCCGGCGAAGCGCAACGCGATCAGCGACGCGCTGCTCGCCGCGTTGGAGGATGCCGTGGTGCAGGCGCAACGCGAGGCGCGCGCCATCGTCATCCACGGCAACGGGCCGTGCTTCTCGGCCGGTCTCGACCTATCGGAGCACAAGGCGCGCAGCGCGGAGGAGGTGTTCCGGCACTCGCGCGGCTGGCATCGCGTGTTCCGCAGGATCCGCGAGGGCGACGTGCCGGCGATCGCGGCGATCCACGGCGCCTGTGTCGGCGGCGGGCTGGAACTCGCCGCCGCCTGCCACATCCGCGTGGCGGATTCGACGGCCTTCTTCGCATTGCCGGAGGGAACCAGGGGCATCTTCGTCGGCGGCGGGGCGAGCGTGCATGTCGCGCGGCTGCTCGGCGCGGCGCGGATGACGGACATGATGCTGACCGGCCGCGCGCTGGATGCCGCCGCGGCGGAGCGCGCGGGCCTCGTCACCTATGTCGAGCCGGAAGGCGGCGCGGTGGCGAAGGCACGCGAGCTCGCCGCGAAGGTTGCGCAGGCGGCGCCGCTGACCGTGCTCGGCGTGCTGCAGGCGCTGCCGCGCATCCAGGACATGGCGGAAGCCGACGGGCTGTTCGTGGAAAGCCTGGTCGCCGCCCTGGCGCAGACCGGGCCGGAGGCGCAGGCGCGGCTCGCGGCCTTCCTCGAGAAGCGCGCGCCCAAGGCGGGAGAGGACCGATGAAGAGCTTGCAGGGCGCATCCGCCGTCGTCTCCGGCGGCGGATCGGGGCTCGGCGCGGCGACGGCGGAGGCGCTGGCCGCGGCGGGCGCGAAGGTCGTAGTGCTCGACATCGATGCGGCGAAGGCGCAGGCCGTCGCCGCGCGCATCGCCGGCGTCGCGGCCGTGGGCGACGTGGCGGAGGAAGCGCCGGTCGCGGCGGCGGTGGAGCAGGCTGCGTCGCTGGCGCCGCTGCGCATCGCCGTCTCCTGCGCGGGCATCGCGCCGGCGGCGCGCGTCGCCGGGCGCAACGGGCCGCATGACCTCGATCTCTTCACGCGCGTGATCCGGGTGAACCTGATCGGCACCTTCAACCTGCTGCGCCTGGCGGCGGCGAGGATGACGGCGAACGATCCGCTGGAGGATGGCGAGCGCGGGCTGGTGGTGAACACCGCCTCCATCGCCGCCTATGAGGGCCAGATCGGGCAGGCGGCCTATTCGGCCTCCAAGGGCGGCGTCGTCGGGCTGACGCTGCCGGCGGCGCGGGAGCTTGCGCGCTTCGGCGTGCGCGTCGTCACCATCGCGCCCGGCCTGATCCACACGCCGCTGATGGACGGGCTGACGCCGGAGGCGCGCGAAAGCCTGGGCAAGCAGCCGCTGTTCCCGCAGCGGCTCGGCCGCCCCGACGAGTTCGCGGCGATGGTGCTGGCGGTTGCGCAGAACCCGCTGCTCAACGGCGAGACCATCCGGCTGGACGGCGCGCTGCGGCTGCCGCCGGCCTGACGGTCAGGCTGCCTGACGGGCCGCTTGCGCGGCCCCGCTCCCCTTGCGACAAAAGAACTTCCGACACGAACGGGAGAGGCAGGCACAATGAACCGCCGTGGATTGATCAGCGGGGCCGCCGCGGGCGGCATCGCCACCGCAACGCTGGCCACGCCGGCGCTGTCCCAGGGCCGCATCGAGTGGCGCATGGTCACGCTGTGGCCGCGCAACCTCCCCGGGCCGGGCGTCGCGGCGCAGAAGGTCGCGGACCGCATCGGCGCCGTCACCGCGGGCCGCATCAATGTCCGCCTCTTCGCCGCCGGCGAGGTGGTGCCCGCGCCCGGCGCCTTCGACGCGGTGGCGGCCGGCACGGCCGATCTCTATCACGGCGTTCCCGCCTTCTGGATCGCGAAGTCGCCGGCCATCGGTTTCTTCGGCAGCTTCCCCTACGGCATGACCGTGTATGAGCGGCAGGCCTGGATGATGCATGGCGGCGGCCAGGCGCTGTACGACGAGGTCTATGGCCGCTTCGGCGTGAAGCCCTTCAACACCGGCGACAGCGGCCCGCAATGGTTCGGCTGGTTCCGGCGCGAGATCCGCTCCATCGAGGATTTCCGCGGCCTGCGCTTCCGCACTGCCGGCCTCGGCGGCGAGATGTTTCGGCGCGCCGGCGCATCGGTCGTCACGCTGCCGGCGGGGCAGATCTTCGCCGCACTGCAGTCCGGCACGATCGACGCGGCGGAGTTCCTCGGACCGTTCAGCGATGCGCCGCTCGGCCTGCACCAGGTGACGAAGAACTACTACTGGCCCGGCGTGCAGGAGCCGTCCTCCGCCGAGGAGATCGGCATCAACATGGGGCGCTGGAACGCTCTGCCGGACGACCTGAAGGCCGCGGTGCGCTTCGCCTGCCAGTCGGTCGCGGAGGAGATCACCACCGAATACGACGCGAACCACCCGCGCGCGCTGGCCGAGCTCGTCTCCCGCCACGGCGTCACGCCGCGCGAGGTGCCGCGCGACGTGCTGATCGCGCTCGGCAATTCGGCGGGCGAGATCCTGGCGGAGTATCGCGGATCGAGCGACGCGATGGTGAAGCGCGTCGCCGACAGCTACGCCGAATTCCGCAACCGCAGCCAGGGCTACATGATGATGTCCTACGGCGCCAACTTCCAGGCGCGCGCCCTGCCCATTCGCTGGGGTTGAGCGCTGCACCTTCTGCTGAAGATCGCCGACGCCCATGACGCCGCGAGCCGCTGGCTCGCACGCGGCGTCATGTGGCTCGCGCTGGCGGTGGTACTGGCGCAGTTCGTGGTGGTGGTGCTGCGCTATGCCTTCGCCTCCTCCTTCGTGTGGATGCAGGAGAGCGTGATCTACCTGCACGCCACGCTCTTCATGCTGGCGATCGGCTACACCTACCTTGTGGACCAGCATGTGCGGGTGGACGTGCTCTATGCCGGCTGGTCCATGCGGAAGAAGGCGGCGGTGGACCTCGTCTCCATCGTTGTCGCCGTGTTGCCCTTCTGCGCCCTGGTCGTCTGGGGCTCCTGGGGCTACGCGGCCGCATCCTGGCGGCAGGACGAGGGGCCGATGGCCTATGGCGGTGTGCCGCTGGTGCCGGCGCTGAAGTCGCTGATCCCGCTCATGGCGATCCTGCTGGCGGCGCAGGCCGTGTCCATCGCGATACGCTGCATCGCGGTGCTGACCGGCGCGGCCAGCACCCACTTTCCCTACCGCGCGCATCAGGGCAGCGCATGAGCACCTTTGCTATCGGGCAGGTGCTCGACCTGCTCATGTTCGCGTCGCTCTGCGCGCTGATCCTCACCGGCGTCCCCGTCACCTTCATCCTGACCGGCTGCGCCATCGTCTTCGGCGGGCTCGGCATCCTGTTCGGCGTCTTCGACAGCTTCCTGCTGGCGGCCCTCGCCCAGCGCATCTTCGGCACGATGACGACCGAGACGCTGGTGGCGATTCCGCTGTTCGTCTTCATGGGCATCATGCTCGAACGCTCCCGCATCGCGGAGGAGCTGCTGGAGGCGATGGGGCGGCTGTTCGGCACGGTGCGCGGGGGCCTGGCGATCAGCGTCTCCGTCGTCGGCGCGCTGCTGGCGGCCTCCACCGGCATCGTCGGCGCGACGGTCGTCACGATGGGGCTGATGGCGCTGCCCGCGATGCTGCGCCGCGGCTACGACAAGCGCTTCGCCTGCGGCACCATCTGCGCCGCCGGCACGCTCGGCCAGATCATCCCGCCCTCCACCGTCATGGTGATCCTGGGCGAGGTGATCGCGGCGGCCTACCAGCAGGCGCAGCTCGCGCAGGGAAAATTCTCTGTGGAGACGGTCTCGGTCGGGCAGCTGTTTGCCGGCTCGATGATCCCGGGGCTGATGCTGGTGGGGTTCTACATCCTGTATCAGCTCGTCATCGCCTTCCTCCGGCCGGAGCTGGCGCCGGCGATCCCGAAGGCGGAGGCCGGCCGCGTCACGACGCGGGAGCTGCTGAACGCGCTGCTGCCGCCGATGGTGCTGATCGTGGCGGTGCTCGGCTCCATCCTCGGCGGTGTCGCGACGCCGACCGAGGCCGCGGCGGTGGGCGCCATCGGCGCCACCATGCTCGCCGGCCTGCGCCAGCAGGGGCGGCCCTGGCCGATCCATCTCGGCGCGCTCTGCGCGGTGGGCGTCGTGCTGCTGGGCGTGTTCTTCGATCTCCGCCTCGGCCGGGCGGAGCCGCCGCTGGCGGACCAGGTGGCACTCGGCGTCGCGGCGGTGCTGTGCCTGGGCCTCGGCTTCGGCGTGGTCGTTGCGCTCTGGCGCTGCTACGGCGCGGGCGTGCTCTCCGCCGTGTCGCACACCACCATGACCATCACGGCGATGATCTTCGGCACGCTGATCGCCGCGACGCTGTTCAGCCTGGTGTTCCGCGGCCTGGGCGGCGAGGAGACGGTGAAGGAGCTGCTCTCCGCCATCCCCGGCGGGCAATGGGGCGCGCTGCTGGCCGTGATGGCGGTGATGTTCGTGATGGGGTTCTTCCTCGACTTCGTGGAAATCACGATCATCGTCGTGCCGATCGTCGGTCCGGTGCTCCTGGCCATGGGGATCGACCCGATCTGGCTGGCGGTGCTGATAGCGCTCAACCTGCAGACCAGCTTCCTGACGCCGCCCTTCGGCTTCTCGCTGTTCTATCTCGGCGGCGTCGCGGGGAAATGGGTGGGCACAGGCGACATCTATCGCGGCGTGGTGCCCTTCGTGCTGCTGCAGCTGCTGGCGGTCGGAATGGTGATGGCCTTCCCCGCCCTGGCGACCTGGCTGCCGGGCGTGCTGTTCTGATCGTCCCTACCAGCCGGAAGCGGGCCACAACCACCACAGCAGCAGCACGGCCGCCGCGAGCCACAGCGCCACGATCGCCGCGGCGCCGGCCAGGCTGCGCGGGCGGCGCTCCGCGGCGTCCGCCGCCGCGCGGCATTCGGCCAGCACATCGGGCGGGATCAGCCGTGTCACCGCCAGGATGCCGAGCGGCACGATCAGCAGGTCGTCCAGGTAGCCGAGCACCGGGATGAAGTCCGGGATCAGGTCGATCGGCGAGAGCGCATAGGCCGCGACGGCGAGCGCCAGGGCCTTCGCGTGCCAGGGCGTCCGGGGATGGCGCGCGGCGAGCCAGACGGCGTGCACGTCCCGCTTCACCCCGCGCGCCCAGCTCCTCGCCCGTTGCAGCATCGCCTTCGCGCTTCCCAAGCAGGCGGCGCACGGTTAAGCAGACGCGCCGATGCCTGCCTCCCCGCCACTGGTCCAAGCCCAGCAGATCGTCAAGCGCTTCGGCGCGCTGGCGGCGAACGACCATGTGGACCTGACCGTCGCCGCGGGCGAGATCCACGCGCTGCTCGGCGAGAACGGCGCGGGCAAGTCCACGCTGGTGAAGATGCTCTACGGGCTGCTGCAGCCGGATGCCGGACGCATCCTGTGGCAGGGCGCGCCGGTGGTGCTGCATGGCCCGCGGGAGGCGCGGCGCCTCGGCATCGGCATGGTGTTCCAGCACTTCTCCCTGTTCGAGGCGATGACGGTGGCGGAGAACGTGGCGCTGGCCCTGGATGGCGATGCGCCGCTGCCGCAGGTGGCCGAGCGCCTGGCAGAGACCAGCCGCGCCTATGGCCTGCCGCTCGATCCGCGGCGGGAGGTCTGGCAGCTCTCGGTGGGCGAGCGGCAGCGCGTGGAGATCGTGCGCTGCCTGATGCAGGACCCGCGCCTGCTGATCCTGGACGAGCCGACCTCCGTGCTGACGCCGCAGGAGGCCGAGGGGCTGTTCGCCACGCTCGCCAAGATCCGCGCCGAGGGCCGCGCGGTGCTCTACATCTCCCACAAGCTCGAGGAGGTGCGTCGCATCTGCGAGGCGGCGACCATCCTCCGCCACGGCAAGGTCGTGGCGCGCTGCGATCCGCGCGCGGAAAGTGCGGCGAGCCTCGCGCGCATGATGGTGGGCAGCACGGTGCTCGGCGTGAAGCACGAGCCGACGGCCCCGCGCGGGAAGGTGCGGCTGGCGGTGGCGGGCCTGTCGCTGCCGCCCGCCGAGGCGCATGGCGTGGCGCTGCGCGATGTCTCGCTCGCGCTGCATGGCGGCGAGGTGCTGGGCATCGCGGGCGTCGCGGGCAACGGGCAGGACGAGCTCTTCGCCGCGCTGTCGGGCGAGCGTCTGGCGCCGCGCGCGGAGGCGGTGCTGCTGGATGGGCGGCCGGTGGGACGGCAGGGCATCAATGCGCGGCGGCGGCTCGGCGCGGCCTTCGTGCCGGAGGAGAGGCTCGGCCATGCCGCCGCGCCACGCTTCCCGCTGAGCGAGAATGCGCTGCTCTCGGGCCATGCGGCGGGGGAGTTCCTGGCGGGTGGGCTGGTGCGGCGCGGGCGGCTGCTCGGCTATGTGGACGAGGTGACGCGCGTCTTCGACCTGCGCAAGGGCAGCCGCGACCCGGAGGCGCGCGCGCTGTCCGGCGGCAACCTGCAGAAATTCACGGTGGGGCGGGAGATCCTGCGCAACCCCGACGTGCTGGTGGTGGCGCAGCCGACCTGGGGCGTGGATGCCGGCGCGGCGCGGCGCATCCGCCAGGCGCTGCTGGACCTGGCGGCGGAAGGCGCCGCCGTGCTGGCGATCAGCCAGGACCTGGATGAGCTGCTGGAGATCGCGGACCGCATCGCGGTGATGTTCCATGGCCGCCTTTCCGCGCCGCTGCCGGTGCAGGGGCTGACGCAGGAATCGCTCGGGCTGCTGATGGGCGGATCGGGCTTCCCGGCGGAGGACGCCGCATGAGGCTGGTGCTGGAGAAGCGGGCGGAGACGCCCTTCGCGCTGCGCCTGCTCTCGCCGCTGCTGGCGGTGGCGCTGACGCTGGTCTCGGCCGTGATCATCTTCGCGGCGATGGGGCAGGACCCGCTGCACGCCCTGACGGTGTTCTTCATCCTGCCGCTGTCGGATTCCTGGGGGCTGCAGGAAGTGGCGGTGAAGGCGACACCGCTGGTGCTGATCTCGGTCGGGCTCGCGCTGTGCTACCGGTCGAACAACTGGAACATCGGCGCCGAGGGGCAGTTCCTGGTCGGCGCCATGGCCGGCGGCTGGCTGGCGCTGGCGACGCATGGGGCACCGGACGGGCCGTGGCTGATGCCGGCGATGCTCGTGTGCGGCGCGCTGGGCGGCGCGCTGTTCGCGCTGATTCCGGCGCTGCTGAAGACGCGCTTCGGCGCGAACGAGATCCTGACCTCCCTGATGCTGGTCTATGTCGCCGAGCTGCTGCTGGACTGGCTGGTGCGCGGGCCGTGGCGCGACCCGCAGGGCTTCAACATGCCCGTGACGGTCGGCTTCGAGCCGGAGGCGATCGTGCCGCTGCTGCTGGAGGGCGGGCGGCTCAACATCGGCACGCCGATCGCGCTGCTCGTCGTCGTGCTGGCGGCGGTGCTGATGGGGCGCACGCTGAAGGGCTTCGAGATAAGGCTGGTGGGCGAGGCACCGCGGGCCGCGCGCTTCGCCGGCTTCAGCGCCGACCGGCTGACCTGGACGGTCTTCGCGATCTCCGGCGGGCTGGCGGGGCTGGCCGGCGTGCTGGAGGCAGCGGGGACGGTGCGGATGCTGCAGCCGGGCATCTCGCCGGGCTACGGCTTCACCGCGATCATCGTCGCCTTCCTCGGGCGGCTGAACCCCGTGGGGTGCCTCATTGCGGGCGTGTTCCTGGCGGTGACCTTCATCGGCGCGGAGAACGCGCAGATCATGCTGAAGCTGCCGCTCGACGTGACGCGCGTGTTCCAGGGGCTGCTGCTGTTCTACGTGCTGGCCTGCGACACGCTGCTGCTCTACCGGCCGCGGCTGGTGAGGAGCGTCGCCGCGTGACACTGCTCGAGGCCATTCTCCTCACCGTCATCACCGCCTCCACGCCGCTGCTGATCGCCGCGATCGGCGAGCTGGTGGTCGAGAAGTCTGGCGTGCTGAACCTCGGGGTCGAGGGGATGATGATCATGGGCGCGGCCTGCGGCATCGTCGCCGCCATCGCGACCGGATCGGGTGCCGCGGGCGTCGCGGCGGCGGTGCTGGCGGGGATGGCGATGGCGGCGATCTTCGCCGCGCTCACGCTCGGGCTGGCGGCGAACCAGGTGGCGGCAGGTCTGGCGCTGACCATCTTCGGCCTCGGCCTGTCGGGCGTGGTCGGCGCCAGCTTCGTCGGCGCGCAGCGCGCGGGCATCGGCAAGATCGAGATCCCGCTGCTGTCGGAGATCCCCTTCCTCGGCCCGGTCCTGTTTAACCAGGACCCCTTCGTCTATGCCTCCTTCGCGCTGGTGGCGGGCGTTTCCTGGTTCCTGACGCGCACGCGGGCGGGGCTGGTGCTGCGCGCCTGCGGGGAGAGCGCCGCCAGCGCCCATGCGCTGGGCTACAAGGTTCTGCGTATCAGGTTTTTCGCGATCCTGTTCGGCGGGGCCTGCGCGGGGCTGGCGGGGGCCTATCTCTCGCTGGTGCTGACGCCCTTCTGGACCAGCGGGATGACGGCCGGGCGCGGCTGGATCGCGCTGGCGATCGTGGTCTTCGCTTCCTGGCTGCCCTGGCGCGCGGCACTCGGCGCCTATCTTTTCGGCGGCATCACGATCCTGCAGCTGCATGCCCAGGGCGCGGGCTTCCGCGTGCCGCCGCAGCTGATGTCCGCCCTGCCCTATCTGATCACCATCGTCGTGCTGGTGCTGATCATGCGGCTGCGCCGCGGCGGCGCGGCGGGGCCAGCCGGGCTCGGCATCCCCTTCGTGCCGGACCGGTAGCGCCCGGCATGAAATTCGCTTAATGCACCGCCCATAGGCCCGCCTTTCCGGAAGGAACCCCCGCCATGTCCCTCACCCGCCGCACCCTGATGGCCGGCGCCGGCGCGCTGGCAGGCGCCGCGACGCTCGGCCGCGATGCCGGGGCGCAGCAGCGCCTGAATGTCGGCGTGGTGCTCATCGGCCCCGTGGGCGATTTCGGCTGGTCGCACATGCACGACCAGGGCCGACGCCGCATGAGCGAGTTGCTGGGCGACCGCGTGAACGCGACGACCGTTGAGTCCGTCGCACCGCCCGATTTCGACCGCGTGGTGACGCAGCTGGTGCGCACCGGCCACCGGCTGATCTTCACCACCAGCTTCTCCTATTTCGCGCCGACGCAGCGCCTCGCGCCGCAGCACCCGCAGGTGTTCTTCGAGAACGCGACGGGCCCGACGACGCTGCCGAACATGGCGATCTACAATGCGCGCTTCTACGAAGGCCGCTACATCCAGGGCGTGATCGCGGCGCGCAAGTCGCGCAGCAAGACCATCGGCTACGTCGCCACCTTCCCGGTGCCGGAGGTGATCCACGCCATCAACACGGTGATGCGCGGCGCGTGGTCCGTGGATCCTTCCATGAAGGTGCGCGTGGTGTGGGTGAACGCCTGGTCCAACCCGGCGCGCGAGGCCGATGCGGCGCGCGCGCTGATCGACCAGGGCTGCGACGTGCTGTGCAGCCACACCGACGGCCCGGCGCCGCTGCAGCTGGCCAATGAGCGCGGCGTGTTCGGCTTCGGCCAGGCGAGCGACATGACGCGCTTCGCGCCGCGCGCCCACCTGACCAGCAGCGTGAACAACTGGGGCGACTACTACGCGGAGCGCGCGCGCGCGGTGATCGACGGCAGCTGGCGCCCGACCGACACTTGGGGCGGCCTTGGCTCCGGCATGTTCCGCATGGCGCCCTGGACCAACATGACGCCCGAGGAAGTCAGCGAGGCCGAGCGCGTGCGCGACGCCATTGCCGCCGGCACACTGCATCCCTTCGAGGGGCCGATCGTCCGCCAGGACGGCACGCAGGTGATCGCGCAGGGCCAGCGCCTGACCGACGACCAGATCCGCGCGATGAATTATTTCTACCGTGGGATCGACGTGGCGATCCCGGGGTGAAGGCGTCGGGGGCGCCCGATCAAGGGCGCCCCCTCACGCGTTACGCCGCCTCCGCGCTCATCCCCGCCAGCATCTCCTCCTCCGCCGCCAGGTGCAGGCGCAGCAGCGCCTCCAGCGCGAACAGCGTGCGGCGGAGTTCGGGCGCGGCGGCGGGCCAGTCGCGCTCCGCCACGCGCAGCAGCGTCGCGACGCGCTCGGCCTGGCCCTCCATCTCGGCATGCATCCGCACCAGCGGCGCCATCGGGTCGGTGCCGCCGAGGCGCGCGGCGGCGGCGGGGTACAAGGCGCGCTCCTCCTCCTGCTGGTGCGGCACCAGCTCGGCGCGCAGGCGGTGCTCCACCTCGGTCAGCGCGGGCAGCGCTGCGGGGGTGGGGCCGATGGCCTCGGCGCCGGCGCGCAGCGCCTCGGCCAGGTCGCGCAGGCCGGCATGCTCGGCATGGCGCGCGGCGAGGCCCGCCTCGGCGGGCAGGCTTGCGGGCGCGGCCTCGTCGGCGCCGGGGCGCAGCGCGCTGAGGGCATAGAGGATGGCGAAGACGTCGATCCCCTCCTGCACCAGCGCGCCGGCCAGCGGCGGCAGGTAGCCGGCGGCGGCGACGGCCATCGCGACGCCGGACATGCCCATGCCCAGCGCGATGGCCTGGAAGGCGACGCGCCGCGCGCGGCGGGCGATGGCGACGGCCTCCGCCGCGCGGTCCACGCGATCCACCAGCAGCACGACGTCGCCGGCCTCGGCCGCCGCGGCGGTGCCATGCGCGCCCATCGCGATGCCGACATCGGCCGCGGCGAGCGCCGGCGCGTCGTTCACGCCGTCGCCGACCATCGCGGTGGGCGCGGCCTCCGATTCGGCGCGCACGGCGGCGATCTTGTCGGCCGGCGCCTGGCCGGCAAGCACGGCATCGAGGCGCAGCGCGCGCGCGATGGGCGCCGCGGCGGCGGCGCGGTCGCCGGTGACGAGGACGATGCGCGTGATGCCGAGCGCGCGCAGCCGGCGCACGGCGCGCGGCGCTTCCTGGCGCAGGCCGTCGGCCATGACGAAGGCGGCGGCGGGGCGGCCATCCACGGCGAGCCAGGCGACCGAGCCCGCCGCGGCGGAAACCTGCGCGGCCACGCCGAAGCCGTCCTCCGGCGCGATGCCGGCGGAGCGCAGGAAGCCTTCGGCGCCGAGAAGCACCGCATGGCCCTCGACGCTGCCGGCGAGGCCGCCGCCGGCGACCTCGGCGAGCTCATCGGGCACGGGCAGCGACAGGCCGCGCGAGGCGGCCGCCGCGACCAGCGCGGCGGAGACGGGGTGCGTCGAGCCCTGCGCCACGGCGGCGGCGAGGCGCAGCGCCGCCTCCCGCCCCAGCGCCGGGTCCGCATCCACGGCGGCGAGGCGCGGGCGGCCGGGGGTGAGGGTGCCGGTCTTGTCGAACAGCACGGTGCGCACGCGGGCGAGGCGCTCCAGCGCGCCGCCGCCCTTCACCACGATGCCGCGCCGCGCCGCGCGGCCGATGCCGGCGACGAGCGCCACCGGCGCGGCCAGGATCAGCGGGCAGGGTGTCGCCACCACCAGCACCGCCAGCGCCCGCACCGGATCGCCCGTGACCGCCCAGGCGCCGAGCGAGAGCACGCCGGTGAAGGCGACGAAGCCGAGCGCCCAGCGATCCGCCAGGCGGGCCATCGGCGCGCGCTCGGCCGCCGCCTGCTCGGCCAGGCGGACGATGGCGGCATAGGTGCTGGCGCCGGCCTCGTGGCTGGCGCGCAGGCGAAAGGCGGGGCCGGCATTGACCGCACCGCTGCGCAGCGCGGCGCCGGCGGCGAAGCGGACCGGCAGCGGCTCTCCCGTCAGGGCGCTCTCGTCGAGCGAGGCCTCGGCATCCTCCAGCGTGCCGTCGGCGGGAACCGTCTCGCCCGGGCGGACCAGCAGCAGGTCGCCGGGGCGGATCGCCTCGACGCCGATCTCCTGCACCGTGCCGTCCTCCAGCCGGGCGGCGCGGCGGGGGGCGCGGGCCATGAGCTCGGTCAGCGCGCCGGTGGCGCGGCCCTCGGCCCAGGCTTCCAGCGCCTCGCCGCCCGCGACCATCAGGGCGACGACGGCGGCGGCCGCGGCCTCGCCCAGCAGGACGGCGGCGAGGATGGCGGCGAGCGCCACGGCATCCACCCCGACGCGGCCGCCGAGCAGGGAGCGGACCAGGCCCCAGCCGACATGCGCCGCGACGGGCAGCGCGCCGATGGACCAGGCCCAGGCGGCCTCCCGCGGCAAGCCGCCGAGGAAGAGGGCCAGGCCGAGGACGAGGCAGAGGAGGACCCAGCCGAGGAGCATGTAGCGACGCATGGTGGGCAGTCTGGCGCCGGCCCGGCCGGCCCGAAATGCCCTGGATCAACCCGGTTGCGTGTTTTTCCCTGGCCTTTCCCGGGGGGAAGCCCTAGATAGCGGCCGCGGTCGGTCCCCAAGGCGGGGTCCGGCCCGCGCTGCGATGGCAGCGGATTGCACGAGATTGCCGCCAGGCCTCCGGGACGATGGCGGCGTTTCCGGCCACATGGGTTTTCCCGTTTGGGGCGGTTCTATCCGGTGCTCCGGAGCCCCCTTCCCATGCCGCCCGAGACGCCGCTGCCACACCAGGGCGCCGCCTACGCGGTCAGGCAGACTCTCGGACGGATCCCTGTCGTCGTTTCCTGGCCGTGCGCGCGCGCTGTCGCGTGCGCGGCCGCATGTCATGGCCGCGGCAAGGGTGCCGGGCCGAGAAGGACGACGCATGTTCGACAAGTATTTCCGCAAGGAAATCGCCTGGGGCGGCCAGCTCCTGGTCCTCGAGACCGGCAAGGTGGCACGCCAGGCTGATGGCGCGGTGATGGCCCGCCTCGGCGACACCATCGTGCTCTGCACGGCGGTGGGCAACCGCGGCGTGAAGCCCGGCCAGGACTTCTTCCCGCTGACCGTGAACTACCAGGAGAAGGCCTTCGCCGCGGGCAAGATCCCCGGCGGCTTCTTCAAGCGCGAGGGCCGGCCCTCCGAATCCGAGACGCTGATCTCCCGCCTCATCGACCGGCCGATCCGCCCGCTCTTCCCGGACGGCTTCCGCAACGAGGTGCAGGTGATCGCGACGGTGCTGTCGCATGACCTGGAGAACGACCCGGACATCGTCGCGATGGTCGGCTGCTCGGCGGCGCTGACGCTCTCGGGCATTCCGTTCTTCGGGCCGATCGGCGCGGCGCGCGTGGGCTATGTGGACGGGCAGTACGTGCTGAACCCGACGCTCGCGCAGCGCAAGCAGAGCCAGCTCGACCTCGTCGTCGCCGGCACCGCCGAGGGCGTGCTGATGGTCGAATCCGAGGCGCAGGAGCTCTCCGAGGAGGTGATGCTCGGCGCGCTCGAGTTCGGCCACAAGAGCTTCCAGTCGGTCATCCAGGGCATCATCGAGCTGGCCGAGGTCGCCGCGAAGGAACCCTGGGCACTGCCCGAGGAGAACGAGGCGGAGAAGACGCTGAAGGCCCGCATCGCGGAGATCGGCCGCGCGCCGATGGCCGAGGCCTACAAGATCATCCCGAAGCTCGAGCGGCAGAACGCCGTCGGCGCGGTGAAGAAGCAGGTGGTCGCGCAGCTCGAGGCCGAGGGCCTGGACGCCGCCGCGGCGAAGGGCCTGCTGAAGGAGCTGGAGGCGGACGTCGTCCGCAACAACATCCTCGACACCGGCCTGCGCATCGACGGCCGCGACACCAAGACCGTGCGGCCGATCCGGGCCGAGGTCGGCGTGCTGCCGCGCGCGCATGGCTCGGCGCTGTTCACCCGCGGCGAGACGCAGGCCTTCTGCGTGGCGACGCTGGGCACCGGGCAGGACGAGCAGATCATCGACGCGCTCACGGGCGAGTACCGCGAGCACTTCATGCTGCACTACAACTTCCCGCCGTTCAGCGTGAACGAGACCGGCCGCATGGGCTCGCCCGGGCGGCGTGAGATCGGCCACGGCAAGCTGGCCTGGCGCGCGATCCGGCCCGTGCTGCCGGAGAAGGAGAAGTTCCCCTACACGCTGCGCGTGGTCAGCGAGATCACGGAGAGCAACGGCTCCTCCTCCATGGCGACGGTCTGCGGCACCTCCCTCGCGCTGATGGATGCCGGCGCGCCGCTGAAGCGGCCCGTGGCGGGCATCGCGATGGGCCTGATCAAGGAGGAAAAGGGCTTCGCCGTGCTGTCCGACATCCTCGGCGACGAGGACCATCTCGGCGACATGGACTTCAAGGTGGCGGGCACCGAGGGCGGCGTGACCTCGCTGCAGATGGACATCAAGATCACCTCCATCACCTTCGAGATCATGAAGATCGCCCTCGGCCAGGCGCGCGACGGGCGCCTGCACATCCTGGGCGAGATGGCGAAGGGGATCAGCGGCGCCCGCGGCGACGTGGCCGCGACCGCGCCGCGGATCACCGTGATCAGCATCAACAAGGACAAGATCCGCGACGTCATCGGATCGGGCGGCAAGGTGATCCGCGAGATCGTCGAGCAGACCGGCACGAAGATCGACATCGACGACGACGGCACGATCAAGGTGGCCGCGACCAGCACGGAAGCCGCGCAGAAGGCGATCGACTGGATCCAGGGCATCGTCGCCGAGCCGGAGATCAACAAGATCTACACCGGCAAGGTGGTGAAGACCGCCGAGTTCGGCGCCTTCGTGAACTTCCTCGGCGCCAAGGACGGGCTGGTCCACATCAGCGAGCTCGCCAATGAGCGCGTGCAGAAGACCACCGACGTCGTGAAGGAAGGCGACGCGGTGAAGGTGAAGGTCATCGGCTTCGACGACCGCGGCAAGGTGAAGCTGTCCATGCGCGTCGTGGACCAGCAGACCGGCGCCGACATCACCGAGCAGGTGGGCGCGCGCCGTCCGCGCCCCGAGGGCGAGAATGGCGAGCGGGGCGAGCGGGGCGACCGCGGCCCCCGTCGTGACCGCGACCGCGGCCCCCGGCGCGACCGCGATGGGGGCGACGGCCGCGACGCGGCCGAGTGAGCGCCTGACGAAGGCGCCGGCCGGCCCCTCCCAAAGGGGGCCGGCCGCGCCATCTTCGCGTCATGGTCGCCGCGGGCTACAAGCCGCGGCACGGAACTGGACAGTCACCGGAGCGAGACAGCCTTGAAGGCGATCAACCCGATCCGCATGGGCGGCGTCGAGGTGCTGCCCCTGGTCGAGGGCGGCAAGGGCGTGGCGGTATCGAACGGCGCAACCTGCGGGGGCTGGGCCTCCGGCGGGGGCGTCGGCACCTTCTCCGGCGTCAATGCCGACAGCTACGACGCCGACGGCAACGTCATCCGGCAGGTCTATCACGGCCGCACCCGGCGCGACCGGCACGAGGAACTCGTGGCCTACGGCATCGCCGGCGGCATCGCCCAGGCGCGCATCGCGCATGAGATCGCCGGCGGCCAGGGCCGCATCCACATGAACGTGCTGTGGGAGATGGGCGGCGCGGAGCGCGTGGCGCGCGGCGTGCTGGAAGGCGCGAAGGGCCTGGTGCACGGCATCACCTGCGGCGCCGGCATGCCCTATCGCCTGGGCGATCTCGCGCGCGAATACGGCGTGCACTACTACCCGATCATCTCTTCCGCCCGCGCCTTCTCCGCGCTGTGGAAGCGGTCCTACAGCAAGACGCGCGAATGGCTGGGCGGCGTGGTCTACGAGGATCCGTGGCTCGCCGGCGGGCACAACGGCCTGTCGAACAGCGAGGATCCGAAGCGGCCCGAGGACCCCTTCCCCCGCGTGCTGAAGCTGCGCCAGACCATGAACGAGTTCGGCCTGAACGAGGTGCCGATCATCATGGCCGGCGGCGTCTGGTGGCTGGAGGAATGGGAGGACTGGATCGACAACCCGGATCTCGGCCCGGTCGCGTTCCAGTTCGGCACCCGCCCCCTGCTGACGCAGGAAAGCCCGATCAGCGAGGAATGGAAGCGGCGCCTGCTGACGCTGAAGGATGGCGACGTGCTGCTGCAGCCCTTCTCGCCGACCGGCTTCTACAGCTCCGCGGTCCACAACGACTTCCTGCGCGAGCTCGAGGCCCGCAACGAGCGCCAGGTCGCCTACACGACCGAGCCCGTGGGCGACCACATCGCCGAATACGGCGTCGGCCCGCGCAAGCGCCTCGTCTACCTGGCACCGCACGACATGGCCCGCGTGGCGCATTGGGAGGCCGAGGGCTTCACCGAGGCGATGCGCACGCCCGACAACACGCTGATCTTCGTCACGCCGGACAAGGCGAAGGAGATCGTGCAGGACCAGGTGGACTGCATGGGCTGCCTCTCGCATTGCCGGTTCAGCAACTGGGCGCAGACCGAGCCCGATTTCAGCACCGGCAAGAAGGCCGATCCGCGCAGCTTCTGCATCCAGAAGACGCTGCAGGACATCGCGCATGGCGGGAAGCTGGACGAGAACCTGATGTTCTCCGGCCACAACGCCTACCGCTTCGGCACGGACCCCTTCTACTCGAATGGCTTCGTGCCGACGGCGAAGCAGCTGGTCGAGCGGATCATGACCGGCCGCTGAGGCCGCCGGGGGCGCGCATCCTCACGGTGCCTCGACCACGGATGACAGGGCGGCGTGCCGCAGCCTAGGCTCGCCGGCATGGACACCTCCGCAACGCGGCCCGGCGTGATGCCGCGCCTTCGGCACGAGATGCGCAGCTATGCGCTGACCGTGCTCTACCTCTCCGTCTGCTTCGCCGCGATCCAGCTCTACAAGGCCGCGCTGCTGACCGAGGAATCGCTGCGCTACACGACCTATGGCTTCGCCCTGATCAAGGCGGCGGTGCTGGGGAAGTTCCTGATGCTGGGCGAGGCGGCGAAGGTGGGCCGCCGGGTGGCGGGCGAGCCGCTGCTGCGCGGCGCGCTGCGCGGGTCGCTGCTGCTGCTGCTGGTCCTGGTCGTGCTGACCGCGATCGAGGAGCTCGTGGCGGGGGCGCTGCACGGGCTGCATCCCGCGCAGGTCCTGGATGAGCACGTCGCGGGCGGGCGCTGGGCGGAGTTCCTGGCCTATTGCCTGCTGGTCTGGCTGTTCCTGATCCCCTATCTCGGCCTGAAGCACCTGTCGGAGCTGCTGGGCCCGGAGGCCTTCGGCCGCGCCCTGCGGGGCGAGAGACTGGGCTGACCCCGGACGGCGCGGGGGCGCGCTCCCCCGGCGGCCTCGTCCGGGAGGGCGTGATCCGGTGCCGCGCCGCATCGCCGCTACCAATCCCTGCCGATGCCGGTATGGTGGCCCCGCTTGGGGGCGGAACGGTCCGGCAGATGACGCAGGGCTTGGCGCGCATCGCGGTGGTCGAGGACGAGGGCGACCTGCGCGAAGTCATGGTGGAGTATCTGCGCGTGCAGGGCTTTCACGCCCTGCCCTGCGGCGATGGCGCCGCGCTGGATGCCGTGCTGGCGGACGCGCCGGTGGAGGCGGTGCTGCTCGACATCAACCTGCCGCGCGAAGGCGGTCTTTCGATCGCGCGGCGGCTCGGGGCGCTGCCCGATCCGCCCGGCATCCTGATGGTCACGGCGCTTGGCGATTCGATGGACCGCATCGTCGGTCTCGAGATCGGCGCCGACGACTACATCGCGAAGCCCTTCGAGCTGCGCGAGCTGCTGGCGCGGCTGCGCAGCGTGCTGCGACGCCGGCGCGCGCTGGCCGAGGCCGCGGCAGCGGCGCAGGCGGCGCCGGAACGCGCGATGCCCGCCGAATGCCGCTTCGGCCCCTATCGCCTGCGCCCCGCGGAGCGGCGGCTGCTGGACGGCGACGGCGCGGAGGTGGCGCTGACGCCGATGGAATTCGACCTGCTGCAGATGCTGGCCGAGAACCCGAACCAGGTGCTGACGCGCGAGCGGCTGCTGCGCCTGCCCGCCGGGGAGGAGGCCGATCCCCTCGACCGCTCCATCGACATCCGCGTCACGCGCCTGCGTCGCAAGCTGGAGGCCGATCCCGCCAACCCCACCCTGATCCGCACGGTGCGCGGCCAGGGCTACCAGTTCACGCCTGATGGTTGATGCCTCAAGCGCCGGCGCCGGCCTCCGCCGGCTTGGCTTGCGCGCCTCAGACATGGTGCGCCCGGCCATGCGGGCCCAAGCCGCGCGCGCCGCATGCGCGGCGTGGCGCCGTCCGCCCGGAGGCAGCACCGCATGAGCGACGACACCCTTTCCCTCCTGGCCCGCCTGACGGAGGCGGAGGCGCTGAAGCAGGGCGTGATCGACGCCGCGCTCGACGCCGTCATCACCGCCGACCGCGACTGCCGCGTGATCGGCTGGAACGCCGCGGCCGAGCGTATCTTCGGCCATCGCAAGGCCGAGATCATGGGCAAGCCGATCGGCGACACCATCGTGCCGCCGCATCACCGCGCCGGGCACGAGGCAGGCCTCGCGCGCTACCACCGCACCGGATGCCCGCATGTGCTCGGCCAGCGCCTCGAGATGGAGGCGATGCGCGCCGACGGCTCGATCTTCCCCTGCGAGCTCTCGATCCATGAGGTGAAGGCCGCGGGGAAGGTGTTCTTCACCGCCTGGCTGCGCGACCTGACGCCGATGCACGAGGCGCAGGCGGAACTCGCGCGCCAGCGCGAGCGCCTGCACCAGACCGAGAAGATGAGCGCGCTCGGCAGCCTGCTGGCGGGCGTCGCGCATGAGCTGAACAATCCGCTCGCCGTCGTCGTCGCGCAGACCACGATGCTGGAGGCGCTGGCGCAGGACACCGCGGTGCGGGAACGCGCGGCGCGCATCCACGCCGCTGCCGCGCGCTGCGGGCGCATCGTCAAGACCTTCCTCGCGATGGTGCGCCAGCAGGCGCCGCTGCGCACCGCGGTCGAGGTGAACGCGGCGCTGGAAGGCGCGCTGGATCTCGCCGGCTACGGGCTGCGCAGCGCCGGCATCGCGATCGAGCGCGCGCTCGATCCCGCGCTGCCGCGCATCCAGGCCGATCCCGACCAGCTCGGCCAGGTGGCGGTGAACCTGGTGGTGAACGCGCAGGCCGCGCTGGCGGACCGGCCGGAGCCGCGCATCCTGCGCCTGGAAAGCTGGGCCGAGCCCGCCGGCAGCGTGGGCTTCGCCGTGGAGGACAACGGCCCCGGCGTGCCCGAGGCGCTGCGCGAGAAGATCTTCGAACCCTACGTCACCACGAAGCCGCTCGGCGCAGGCACGGGGCTCGGGCTCGCGGTCTGCCGCAACATCCTCGGCGCGCATGGCGGCACCATCGCGGTGGAGCCGGGGGTGCTCGGCGGCGCGCGCTTCGTGGTGCGCCTGCCGGCGGGGGAGGAGAAGCCGCAGGCGGAAGCCGCGCAGGCCGCCGCCGCGCCGGCGCGGCACCGCGTGCTCGTGGTGGATGACGAGCCGGAGGTGGGCGCGGTGCTGGCGGAGCTGCTCGGCCTGCACGGCATCGAGGCGGAGACGGCCAGCGACATCCCCGAGGCGCGCGCGCGGCTGGCGCGGCAGCGCTACGACGCGGTGTTCTGCGACCTGCGCATGCCCGGCGGCGGTGGCGCGGCGCTCTATCGGGAGGCGGTGGCCGCGCAGCCGCATCTGCGCGGCCGCTTCGCCTTCGTCACCGGCGACACGGTGGCCGGGCCCTCCGCCATCGGCGCGCTCGACCCGCAGGCGCCGCCGCCGATCCTCGAAAAGCCCTTCACGCCGCAGGACGTGGCCGACATCCTGGCGCGCATCGAGGAACGGGGCTGACCTTTCACGGACGAAGGTTTCAGCTTCGTCCCTCACACGCCGGCGCTTCGCCTGGCTTCGCCACACAAGCGGCGGGCCGCATCCGCGGCCCTGGTTATCGGGCGCGCAGCAGTTCCTCCACCATGGCGCGGTCGGGCGTCGCGCCGTCGCGCGCGCGAAGCGCGCCGGCGGCGGAGGCGAAGCGCATCACCTGCTCGATCGGCCGGCCTTCGGCGATGGCCAGCGCATAGGCGCCGTGAAACACGTCGCCCGCGCCGGTGGTGTTCGTCGCCTGCACGCGGAAGGCGGGCGTGCGGCGCGGCGTCGGGTCCTGCCGCGTCATCCACAGCGTGCCCTTCTCGCCCTGCGTCACGGCGGCAACGACGCAACCATCGGCCAGCGCGTTGCGCAGCGCCTCCTCCGGCTTCTTGCCCGGCGCGTAGTTGGCAAGGCCCGGCATCGAGAACACCGCATGGTCCACGCGCGGGATAAGGTCGAGCAGGATGCGCGTCTCGGTCTTCTCGCCGTCGATCACCGTCGGCACGCCCTTCGCGCGCGCATGGTCGAGCGCGCATGCCGCGCCTTCGAGCCAGCGCGGATCGCAGAGGAAGGCGCGCGCGCCGTCGATCAGCTGCAGCGGCAGCCAGGACGGGTCGGTGCCGAGATTGTCGCCGCGATACGAATAGATGCTGCGCTCGCCGACCGGGTCCACCAGCACGGCGGAGACGGGCGTGCGCCCGCCCGGCGCCAGGCGGCAATGCGAGACATCCACGCCCTGCGCGGCCAGGGCATCCAGAAGCGGGCGGCCGTTCAGGTCGTCGCCGACCCGACCCCAGAAGACGCAGTGGCCGCCGAGGCGGCTGACGGCGATCGAGGCATTGGCAGCCAGCCCGCCGGCGCCGAGCGCATAGCTGCGCGCGCGGTTCTTCGAAGGCGGCTGGACGATCTCGTCCACATGGAAGGTGTGGTCCATCACCACGCTGCCGAGGCAGACGACGAGGGGGCGCGGGTCGGTGGGCATGGGCGGCAGGCTGCCCGCCGCAGCAGGGCCGCGGCAAGACAAGATTGTGCCGCGGCCGCGTCGCGCCGGCACGCCCAGGGTGGTCCCAATGGCAATGTATTTTCTTGTTCCGGCGTCCCGTTTCCCCTGGTGCAACTTTTGCTTGCGCGATAGACGGAATCTCTCCCGCAGAGGAAGGATCCCTTGATGCGTCGCCTGAGCCTGTTTTCCGCACCCGCTTCCGCCCTCGTCGCAGGGCTGAGCCTGTTCGGCGCAGACCAGGCCGCGGCCGGTCCCGTGACCTCCACCGTCGCGACGACGCCGGGCACCACCTACAAGGCGGCTGCGCTGACCGGTTTCGCAACGACCGGCGCGGACATGAACGGCATCGAGGTGACGGTGTTCTTCGCCGCCGGCGGCAGCGAGACCGCGACCTGGTCCGGCGGCACCTCCTCGGCCGCCGGCACCGGCTGGTCGCTAAGCCAGCCGGACGACACCTTCTCCAACCCCTGGACGCTGTCCAACATCGGCGCCGGCACGATCAGCGGCTTCTCGATCAACGGCCTGCTCGGCAACACCGTGTTCGACATCGTGACGAGCCCGGAGGGCTCGCCGGGATCGTCGGACGGCGCGCCCTTCGGCTCGGCCGACGCGTCCGACACCGGCGAGATCACCGGCGCCGACGCCACCTACAGCAACGAGCTGCGCATCGGGGGCGTGTTCTACGGCGACCTCTATGTGAAGCTCGACGTCACCTTCTCCGGCACCGGCCTGACGGCGAGCAACAGCTTCTCCTTCGTGGCCGACGCCGACAATGCCAGTGCGGACCGCGGCGGAATCCAGCCGGTCGAGGTGCCGGCGCCCGGTGCGCTG
Source organism: Falsiroseomonas bella (assembly GCF_003173615.1). GTDB lineage: Bacteria > Pseudomonadota > Alphaproteobacteria > Acetobacterales > Acetobacteraceae > Falsiroseomonas > Falsiroseomonas bella. The sequence continues at coordinate 29,371 of NZ_QGNA01000008.1, forward strand.
GCGCTGTTCGGGCTGGGGCTCGCCGGGCTCGGCGCGGTCCGCCGCCGGCGCTGAGGCGCCGGCGCCGCGCATGGGACGCGGCGCGACAACGCGGCCGCCGGAGCCGCCCCTGCCGGACTGGCTGCGCGCGCGGCTGCTGCATGTCGGGCCGGAGCTGCTCGTGCTCGACAAGCCTTCCGGCATGCCGGTCTCCGCGCGGTCGGGCGAGAGCCTGGAGCATTGGCTGCCGGCGCTGCGCATGGGCAAGCGTCGCGATCCGCAGCCGGCGCATCGGCTGGATGCGGACACCGCCGGCTGCCTGGTGCTCGGCCGCACCGCGCCGATGCTCGCGCGTCTCAACGCGCTCTTCGCCGAGCGCCGCGTCGGCAAGCTCTACTGGGCTATCCTGCGCGGCACCCTGCGCGGCGAGCACGGCACGGTGGACGCCCCCCTCCGCAAGGTCAGCACCGCCGCAAGCGGCTGGCGCATGCAGGTGCACGCGGCCGGCGACCCCGCCCGCACCGCCTGGCGCATCCTCGGCCGAGCGCCCGGCCTCACCTTCGTCGAACTCCGCCCCGAGACCGGCCGCACCCACCAGCTCCGCGTGCATTGCGCGCATCTCGGCGCGCCGATCCTGGGCGACGCGATGTATGGCGGCGGCCCCGGCTCGCTGCACCTGCTCGCCCGCGAGATCGCGCTGCCGCTCGACCCGCCGATCCGCGTCGCCGCCCCGGTACCCGGGCACATGCGCGACGCTTTGGCGGCGTGCTCGAGCCCTGGCTGACGCCCGCAGGACCGGGGGCGCACGCCTCGCCGGCTTTCCGCCGGCGAGAACGGGCCCTGACCCTGGATGCTGTGTCCTGTCCGTGCGGCCTGCCGAGGCTCGGATCCCTCCCCGGCCGACAACACCCACGAAGGAAGCGCAGCCTCAGGCGCGGCGCCGCCGGGCCGCGGCAAGGCCGGCCAGGCCGAACCCGAACACCGCCAGGGTCGCGGGTTCCGGAACCCCGACGACCGCCGTGGTCCAGGTCACGTCCCTGAAGAACACCGTGCTCACCCCCGTGCCGAGTGATATTATGGCACTAGAAAATATGGTGACTCCGTTCGTAAACGCCGTCCCTCCGGTTAAGCCAGCACCATTGGTAATGGTCGGCGAGGCACCGCTGCTGTCGAAAAAGGTTCCCTGGCCGCCCGGACCAGCCGTGGCGATCACGAACCCGGAACCGGGTTCCGTGAACAGGATGCTCACGATGTTCGTGTTGTCGACGAGCTGAGAGGAGCTGCCATTCAGCACCGAACTCTCGATCTGCAGGTATCCGAGATACCCGCTGCCGGCACTTGTCGCGTTGAACTGCAAGAGGGCAGCGCTGGCGGCGGAGGCATACAGAGCGGCAATGACCGCGACGATGCCCGCCAGCCAGGTCCTGTGGAAACGACCCATATCCATTCCCTTCGATGCCGCCAGATCGACCGGCTTCACCATGCGGGCAAAATCCATGCCGCTTGGACAAGGCTAACGAAAACAGAACATTGTTGAGGGCCACGCATGCCCCATTCGCAGGGATGTAAAGTCCTCCGACAGGTCCGATCTCCTATGCGCGGGTGCAGCATGTCCAGCGCTTGCGACACGTGCGGATGCACCCCGCAGGCCCGCCGCCGCCGCCGCCGCCGCGCGGGCTGTTCCCTGGGGAACCGCGCGCCGCCCGCGCCCGGGCTCTACTCGCCCTTGTCGAAGCCGATCCGTGCCGACCGGCACGGTTCAAGCAAGGAGCACAGGATCATGCGTTCCATCCCGCAGGCCAGCCGCCGCCCCATCCGCAAGTCCCTCGCGGTCGCAGCACTCGTCATCGTCTCCGCCGTCAACCTCGCCGCCTGCGGCCAGCACGTGGAGCGCGCCAACCTGGGACGCTGCACGAACCTGCCGAACGCCGGCGGCGCGCTCTGCGAAGAAGTCGGCGGAGACTACATCTTCGTGGACAGGTTCACGGGGTCCATGCGGCGCTACGACGCGGCCCAGGCCGAACTCATCGCACGCGCGAGCGTGTCCCTGGCCTCTGCGCAAGCCGCGACCATGCTGGCGGGCCAAGCGTCGGGCAGCTCGAATGCGGGTCAGAGGAACTGCCTCGCCAATCCGGGCATCGCCTGCTCGGGATCGCTCAACAACCGGATGAGCGCGTCTCGTTCGTCTGGCCTGACCACGGTCTGCAGCGGCGGGACATGCCTGTCCGCGGGGCGATAGTGCAGCGGAGCCTGTCGCGGCCCTCGCGGGAAATTCCGGCTGCGGGGCCGCAAGCCACGGACACGCAACGAAGCTGGATTGACGGCCAGCAAGCCTTGCGAAATCGCGGTCGTTGCAACCGGGAACCGACCATGAAGATTCGCACTGCCCTGGCCGGGCGTGACCGTGACGCTCGACGAATGCCTCAGCAGCCAGGCGGTGCAGGCCCTGCGGGAGGCGCGGCTGGATGCCGCCCTGCTGCGCGCGGAGATCCCGGAGGAAGCAGGGCTCGCGGTGCATCGCCTGCTCGACGAGGCGATGGTGGTTGCCGTGCCGGCAACGCATCCGCTGGCCGCCGGCGATGCGCCGCGGCCGCTCACCGACTTCGCCGCCGCACGCTTCATCGCCTTCGCGCGCGTCGAGGGGCCCGGCATGTTCGACGCGACGCTGTCGGCCTGCCTGAAGGCGGGCTTCACGCCGCAGCTGGGGCAGGAGGCGCCGCGCATCACCTCGGCGCTCGGCCTCGTCGCCGCGGGGCTCGGCGTCGCGCTGGTCCCCGACTCGCTGCGCCGCGTGCAGATGGATGGCGTCGCATGGTGTGCGCTGGCGGCGGCCGACCGCCCCACCGTGTCGCTGCGGCTTGCGACGCGGCGCGAAGCGGGATCGCCCGCCCTGCGCAACTTCGTCGCCCTGGTGCGCCGGTGCTTCGCCATGCCGGACGAGCCCGGTTCTCCGGCCGGGACCTGACGGCGGCGTGGGCGACGCCGGAGCGACCCTTGACCTTCCCACGGCGGCAATCGCTAGGCTCCGCGCGAATCCCAGGAGTGCCGAACGAGGATGGTCCGCATCCCGATTCCGAACATGCATGAGGCGCCCGGACGGCGCGGCCTGATCCTGCTTCCGCTCACAGCCATCGCCGCGGCGCCGGCCGCCGCGCATTCCGAGCTGCGCGGCTCCGTCCCCGCCGCCGGCGCCGTGCTGGACCGCGCGCCGGAAAGCATCGAGCTGCAGTTCAGCGAGCGCGTGCAGCTGACCGCGCTGCGCCTGCGCCGCGTCGGCGGGCAGGAGATCGCCCTGCCCCGCCGCAGCATCCGGGAGGCGACGCGGGAGGTCATCGCCCTGCCGCCGCTCGAACCCGGCGAATACCGCGCCGAATGGCGCATCATCTCCGCCGACGGCCATCCGGTCGGCGGCGTCATTCCCTTCCGTGTCGCGGGGCCGCGCGCCCCATGATCCTGGAATACCTGCAGCCGGACCCGTCGCTCGCCGACGGCCTCACGGTGGTGCTGCGCGCGCTCTACTACGTCGCGACGATCGGCGCGGCGGGGCTCGCGCTCTTTGCCATCGGCTTCGGCCACCGGCTGGAAGCGGCGGAGGCGGCGAGGCTGCGGCGGTGGCTGCTCGGCGCCGTCGCGGCGGGCCTGGTGCTCTCTGTCGCGGCGCTGGCGCTGCGCGTCTTCGTGCTGACGGCGGGGGCGAGCGCCACGGATCCGGATGTCTGGGGGGCCGTGATGCGCTCGCGCATCGGCGACGCCTTCTGGCTGCGGGGCGGCGGGCTGCTGCTGCTCGGCGCGGCGGCGACGCGCTGGCGCGCGGGGCCGGCCGTGGCGGCGGTGGGGGTCGTGCTGGTTCTCTTCTCCTATGCGGCGATGGGACATTCGGTGCTCTACCGCCCGCGGCAGGAGATCGCGGCGCTGGTGGTGGTGCATCTCGGCGTCGTCGCCTTCTGGGTGGGCTCGCTGCCGCCGCTGCTGTGGGTGGCGCGGCGGCGCGACACGGCCTCCGCCGCGGCGCTGCTGCGGGACTGGAGCGTGGCGGCGACGGTCGCCGTCGGCGTGATGCTCGCCACGGGCCTGCTGCTGACCTGCTACCTGACGGTCCGCCTCGACCGCATCCTGGACGCCTGGCATGGCTGGGCGCTGGCCTGGAAGGTGGCGGCGGTGTTATGCGCGCTCGGCCTCGCGCTGTGGAACAGGCTGCGCCACACGCCGGCGCTGACGCGCGGGGAGGACGGCGCGGGCGCAAGGCTCGCGGCGTCGATCCGGATCGAGAGCGTGGTCGTGCTGCTCGCCTTCTACGCCGCCGCCGAGATGGTCTCGGTGCATCCGGCCGATTACGGGCACCGGGTGCAGGGGTGAGGCGCGGCCGCGCTACCGGACGCGCAGCTCCGCCCGGGCCGCGGCGCCCTCCGCGTCCAGCACGGTGATGCGGTAGAAGCCGGGGCCGGGCGGGGTCCAGGCGGTTTCGCGCCGGGCGCGATGCGCCTCCACCGGGGCGCCGTCCACGAGGAAGGTCAGCGGCCGGCGGCCGCCCGCGGCGCGGATCGTCACGCTGCCGCCCTCGGCCAGCACGGCGCCCGGCATGGGAAACAGCAGGCGCAGGCGGTCCGCGGCTTCTGCGAAGGGTGCGGGCGCGGCGCGCACCGGGAGCGCCTCGCGCGGCGCGGCCGGCAGTAGCGCGAAGGCGCGCGCCAGCACCGGCAGGGCGAGCGTCGCACCGGTCGCGCCCGGCATCGCCGTGCCGTCCGGCCTTCCGATCCAGACGCCGGCGACATGCCGCGCATCGAGGCCGAAGGCCCAGGCGTCGCGCCCGCCCCAGCTCGTGCCGGTCTTCCAGGCAACGCCGGCGGGGCCGCCGCGCGGGAAGGGCTGCACCAGCACGCCCGCGGCCTGCGCGGCGGCGAAGCCAGCCAGCACGCGCGGACGCTCCTGTTCCTCCGCGCCGGGCAGCACGCGGATCGTGCCGCCCTGCCCGCCTTCGGCCAGCATCGCATAGAGCGACACCATGCCGCGCAACGTCATCCCGGCGCCGCCGAGCGCGAGCGGCAGCGAGGGCTCGGTGCCCGCGGGCAGGCGCGGCGGCGCGCCGGAGGCCTTGAGGAGAGAGGCGAAGCGCAGCGGCCCGACCTCGTTCAGCAGCGCGACGGCCGGCAGGTTCAGCGAGCGCCGCAGCGCCTCGGCGGCCGTGATGCGGCCTTCGAAGCCGCGGTCGAAATTCTCGGGCGCGTAGCTGCCGAAGCGGCGCGGCATGTCGGACAGCACCGTGTCGGGCCGCACCACGCCATGCTCGAAGGCGAGCGCGTAGAGGAAGGGCTTGAGCGCCGAGCCCGGCGAGCGCACCGCGCGTGTCAGGTCCATCATGCCCGCACGCGCTTCCTCGCCGAAGGCGCCGGCGACCAGGGCGCGAACTTCGCGCGACTGCGTCTCCGCGATCACCAGGGCCAGGGCCGCGCGCGAATGCAGGTCGCGCAGCGCCTCGAAGGCGAGGCGTTCCGCGGCGCGCTGCAGGTCGCGGTCGAGCGTAGTCGCGATTCGCGCGCCGGGCTCGGCGTTGCGCGCGAGTTCCCGTGCGAGATGCGGGGCGAGGCGCGGCATGGGCTGGCGCTGCACTGGCACGGACTGCGCCAGGGCGTGGGCGCGCTCGCCATCGTTGACCGCGCCGGCTTCCGGCGCGCGGGCGAGCAGCACGGCGTCGCGCGCGCGTCGCGCGGCCTCGACGTGGCGATCGGGGCGCAACGCTTCGGGGCGGCGGGCAAGCGCGATCAGCAGCGCGGATTCCGCGGCGTCGAGCGTCGCCGGCGCGCGGCCGAACCAGGCGAGCGAGCCGGCGCGGAGCCCTTCGAGATTGCCGCCCTGCGGCGCGAGCGTCAGCCAGATGGCGAGGATTTCGTCCTTGCTGAACCGCGCCTCGAGCTGCAACGCGCGAAAGCTCTCGATGGCCTTGCTGCGCAGCGTGCGCGGGCGCGGCTCCAGCAGGCGGGCGGCCTGCATGGTCAGCGTGGAGCCGCCGGAGACGACGCGCCCCGCGCGCAGCCATTGCGCGGCGGCGCGCGCGAGGGCGAGCGGGTCCACGCCGGGATGGCTGAGGAAGCGCCGGTCCTCCGCCGCGACGAGCATCGCGACGAGATGCGGCGGCACATCCTGCGGCGTGGTGCGGAGCCGCCAGGTGCCGCCTGCGACCGGCAGGACGGAGAGCGTGCGGCCCTCGCGGTCGAGGATTTCGGTGCCGGTGCTGCGGTAGCGGGAGAGGTCGGGCGGGAAGAGACGGTCGAGGGCGAATGGCGTGAGCGCAAGCAGCAGAAGCGCGCACAGCCCCCACCCAACCCTCCCCCGCACTGCGGGGGAGGGCAAGAAAGAGCGAAGCGCGGCGCTCTTCTCCCTCCCCCGCAGTGCGGGGGAGGGTCGGGGTGGGGGCGGGGCGCCCTCCGCCATCTACCGCCTCGGCTGCGGCGCCGGCGCGGGCGGTGCCGTGGGCGCGGGATCATCCGGCCCGAGCACCACGATCCGCGCGCTGTTCTGCCGCGCGAAGACGCCGGGGCGATACATGTCCTGCGCCTCCATCCCCGGCAGCTCGAAGCGCCCCGCCGTGACGGCGCGCATGCGCACCGCAAGCCGCGCGAGGGACTGTTCCGGCGTCAGCGTCACCGCCGCGGCGAAGCGGTCGTCGCGCGCGGGCATGCTGTCGGGCTCGGTCAGCGTGCCGAGCCAGGGCATCCCCTGCACCTCGCCGGCCGGCAGCCTTCCGGTGATCTCCCAGCCCGCGGGCAGGCCCTGCAACACCATCGCCATGTGGCTTTCGTTGGTCAGCGCGCGGGCCTCGAGCAGCACGACGAAATCCGTGCCGGTGCGCAACGCGTCGAGGTTCAGCGCCTGGCCGTCCAGCGCGAAGAAGCGCCGCGCCACGCGCATGCCCTGCGCGGCCGCAGGCAGCGGCGAGGTCGGCACGCCGACCACCGACACCGCCTGCACGACCGGCGCCTGTCCGCGATTCTGCGCGGTGGCGTCGCCGGTCAGCGCCGCGCCGACCACCGCCGCGACGGGCAGGTCGCGGCCATCGAGCAGGATGCGCACCGGCCGCCCGTCGCGCCCGAGCGCCTGCGCCGCGGCGACGGCCCAGGCCTGTTCCTGCGTGCTGGTGCTGGCGGGGGTGAGATCCGCGCCGGGCAGCCTTCCGAGCAGGTTCGGCAGGCGATCCTGCGCCACGCCGCTCTCCTTCAGCAGCACCGCCATTGCCAGCAGGTCGCGCGAGGCGCTGCCGAAATCGAAGCTCCAGTACTGCCGCGCGGTCGCGTCCAGCGCGCTCGCGAAGAGCTGCGTCGCACGCTGCGTGTCACCGGCGCGCGCGAAGGCGCTGGCGAGCTGCGCGCGCGCCAGCGGCGTCGGCAGCGCATCGACATTCTCCGCAAGGCGCCGCGCCGCGCCCAGCCGGTTGCGCCCGGCGAGTGCGAGGACATGCACGCGATAGGCCATGGCCGCGAACTGCTCCGGCTGGTCCGCATTGCGATCCAGCCCTTCCTCCGCCGCGCGCAGCGCATCCTCGAGCGCCGATTGCGGCACCGTCACGCCGGCGGCGCGGGCGCGCAGCAGCGCCTCGGTCGCGTAGAGGCTCGCCCAGTCCTGCACCTCGCCTTCCGCGCCCCAGAAGCCGAAGCGGCCGTCGAAGCGCTGGCGGTCGAGGATGGAGGCGATGGCGCGGCCGAGTGCCGCCGCGTCATCCGCCGCCGTATCCGGGTTCTGCGGCGCATGCACCAGCGCCATCACGCGGGAGGAGGCTTGCTCCACGCAATCCAGCGGGAAGCGCAGCAGCGCGGCGAGCAGCGCCGCCGGATCGTAGCGCACCGGCGCACCCCAGGTCGCGCGCGCCTGCCAGGTGCCCGCGATGAAGCGGTCCGACGGCACCGGCACCGGCGCCGTCTCGTTCGGCGCCAGCGTGCGCGTCGCGATCTCCGTCACCGGCGCGCGGGAGGAGCGGACGGTGATGCGCGCCTCGCGCTGCGTGGCGAAGCCGTTCGGCCCGGTGACGACGAGGCGCAGCACGCCCTCACCGGCCACCGTCGCGCGCAGCGCGGTGGCGGGCGTGGCGCGCGCGCCCGTCGCAAGAGTCTGGGCCAGCCGCGCCGGGCCCGCCAGCTCGATGGCGCCGCTCGCCGTCAGCGTCGCCACCACCTCGCCCGGCGGCAGCTCGATGTTGTGCAGCAGCACCGGCAGCCGCGCCTCGTCGCCGGGTGCGAGGAAACGCGGCAGCAGCGCCTCCGCGACCACCGCCTCGCGCACCGTCATCGGCTTCGACGCCGCGCCGATCCGCGCGCCGTCCCAGGCCACCACCATCAGCCGCAGCTCGCCCGCGAAATCCGGCAGGTCGAGCGGGATGCGCGCGACGCCGTCGCTGCCCACCGAGACCGGGCCCTGGAACAGCGCGACGAGGCGCTGCGGGATGTCCAGCGCCGAGCCCGCCAGCTCGTCACCGCCCTGGCGCAGCACCGCCGCCTCGCCTTCCGCCGGCGCGATCAGCCTTCCGTAGTCGTCGCGGATGTCGAGGCCGAGCCGCCGCCGCGCGAGGAAATGTTCCACCGGATCGGGCGAGCGGAAGCGCGTGAGGCGCAGGATGCCCTCGTCCACCGCGGCGAGCGTCAGCATCGCGCTGCCGCCCGCCGCACCCGCGATGCGCACCGGGATCTCGACGCGCGTGTTCGGCCGCGCGAGGTCGGGCGATTCGATTGCGACATCGAGCCGCCGCGCCGCGGGGTCGAGCCCGATCCAGGCGAGGCCGAGAGCACGCGCCGGCCGCCCCGCGGGAGACTGCCCGGCGCGGAACACCGTGACCGCCACATGCGCGCCCGGTCCCCAGGCAGCATCCACCGGCACCTCGATCTCGATGCCGCCTTCCGGCACGGCGACGTCGCGCAGCGACACGAGGCGATCCGTCAGCACCGCCACGCTCGCCTGCCCCGCGAAGGGCGGCGTGATGCGCACCCGTGCGACCTCACCCGCCGTGTAGGCGCGCTTGTCGGCGGCGAGGTCCACGCGGTCCGGCACCTCCGCCGACTCCCCGCCGGCCCAGCCCGCGCGGAAGCGGTAGGACGCGATGGCCATGCCGTTCGGCTGCGTCACCTCGATGCGGTAGCGCCCGAAGGAAAGCGTGCGCGCGAAGCGGCCGGGGCGCCCGGGCGCGACCTGGATGTCGGTGGAATCCACCGGCTCGTCGCGCCACACCGTCTCGTAGCGCGCCACGCGGTCGCGCAGCACGATGCGCCAGTCGGGGCGCTCGCGCACCAGCCGCAGGCGCAGCGTGGCCGCGATGGCCTCGCCCGCCGGATTGACGGCGGCGATGTCGAAGGCGGCCTCGGCATTCGCATCCACCGCGCCGCCCTGGAAGGCCGGCCGGATCGCCAGCAGCGTGTTGCCCGAGCGCACCGGCAGGGAGAAGCGCGTGGAGCTGCCGCGGCCGCCGGGTTCCTCCAGCGTCACCGCGACCTCGGCCTTCACCGGCCGCGTGCTGTCCGGCGCGCGTGGCAGGTTCAGCGTGAGCGTCGTGCGGCCCTGCGCATCCGTCTCCGGGATCTCGAAGCTCTGCAGGTCGGGCGAGAAGACCTCGTCCGCCAGGCCGAAATGCCAGCCGCGCCAAGCCTCGAAGGGCTCCGCATCCTGCACCAGGCGCAGCTCCGCCATGCCGGTCAGGCCCGCGGCCGGCGCGCCGTAGAGGAAGCGCGCGGTGAGCGGAATCTCGGCGGGCTGGCCGCCGACCAGCGCGGGCGGCAGCGGGCCGGCTTCGACCTCCATGCGCTCCGGCACGAAGGCGTCCACGCGGAAGGTGGTGCTGCCGATCGGCGGCCCGTCCGGGTCTGCCAGCACTTCCACCGTCCAGGCGCCGGCCGGCGCGCCGGTGGAGAGTGCCACGCGCTGCACGAAGGCCGCGCCGTTCACGCGCTGCGGCACGACGGCCCAGAACACCTGGCCGTTCGGGCGCAGCACGCGCAACCGCGCGGGGATGTCCACCGGCTGCCCGCCCGCGTCGCGCAGCAGCGCGCCCACCTGCACCGTCTCGCCCGGGCGGTACATGCCGCGGTCGAGCCAGACGAAGGCATCCAGCGGCCCCGGATGCGGCCTGCCCGCCGCGCCGCGGTCGGAGAGGTCGAAGGCCGCCGTCTCGAGATCGAGCGAGGCGAAATCCTCGCCGCGGAAGACATGCAGCGCCGCGGGCGCCAGCGGCCCCTCGCCCCGCAGCAGCGCGGCGTTGAAGCTGGCGAGGCCGTCCGCGCCGGTCGTCGCCTCCGCCAGGATGTCGTTGTTGCGCGCCAGCAGCGCGACCCGAGCACCTTCCTTCGGCGCCGCGTCGGAGAAGCCACGGATCTGCGCAGAGAGCCCACCGGTGCCGCGCCACGCCGTGATGCCGAGATCGGTCGCCAGCACGGCCGCCGCCGCTTCCGCGCGGAAGCGGCCGCGCGACCCGTCCGCCGGGCGGGCGAGCAGCACATACACGCCGGGGCCGGCGGTCAGCAGCGCATCCGGCAGCGGCATGGCATTGCGCACCAGCCGGTTCGGCTCGGCCGGCGGCAGCACGACGCGGCCTTCCCACACCACGCGGCCCATATCCTCCGCGAAGCCGCCGGCGAGCCAGCTTTCCATCTGCTCGCCGGGCCGCCAGTCGCGCGTGAGGCCGAGCAGGTTGCGCTCGCCGATGCGCGTGACGCGCAGCGTCATCTCCGCGACGTTCACCGTGGCGACGGTCATGGCCGGCGCCTGGCCTCGCGGCAGGATGAAGGCACGGCTGTCGAAGACGATGCGCGCATTGCGGTTGGGCATCGCGACGTTGATCGGCGTGTCGCGCATCATCCGCAGCCCGTCCTCGCCCGGCAGCCCGGCGCGCAGGACAAGGCGCGTGGTGCGGCCCCAGGGCAGGCCGGCGACGCAGATCTGCTCGCCCTCCTTCGTCACCGCCATGCCCGGCAGCGGCGGCTCGGCGCGCACCCAGTCGCCGGGCTGCCAGTCGTCGCGTCGCGCCGGGGCAGAGGTGAAGGCGAGGCAGACGCGGGCGGGTTCCGCATCCGGCTCGGTCCGCACCTGGCGGACCAGCAGGCCGGCACTGCGCCGCGCCTCGGCCAGCGCGGCGCGGTGCTTCGCATCCTCCGGCGCGCGCTCCACCACCGCTTCCAGGGCCTGGATCTGCCACATCGGCTGGTCGAGGCGGCGCATCGCCTCCGCCATCAGGGAAAGGGACGGGATCTCAGGCGGGCCACCGGGTACCTGCATGAAGGCGCGCCAGCCGGCCTGCAGCGCGCGCATCGCCTCGGGCGGGTTGCGGCGGAGCTGCGCCTCGCCCAGGGCGAGCCATTGGTCGGGCCCGGCCTGGCCCATGCCGATCCGCTCCTCCCAGGCGGCGGCGGCGCCGGCCCAGTCGTTGCGGCTCTGCGCCTGGCGCGCGCGTGTCTCGGCCTGGCTGCGCTGCTGCGGCGTGGCGCCGGCGGGGAAGCGGCGCTGCAACTGCGCCTGGTAGGCGATGGCGTCGTTCTCGAGGCCGGGCGGCTCGAAGGCGAGCGCCGGGCCGGCAAGGGCGAGCAGGACGCAGAACAGCGCGAGCAGGCGGCGCATGGCGATCTCCCCAGTCGCACCGAGCATGGCACGCGGGTGCGCCGGCCGTCACCGTCCTCCGTGGCCGGAGACGCGCGCGCCGGCATCGGCCGGCATGCGCAGCATGGAGGGGAGCGAGGCGAGCACGACCAGGCCCGAGATCACGAAGGCGATGGCGAATTCGCGCGGCCCCGCGCCGCCCGCGCCGGTGGCCAGCATCGCCGCTTCCAGCGCGAGCGACCCCAGCACGACGCCGAGCGCCTGGCCCAGCTGCTGCATCGTGCCCGCCATGGCGGTGGCCGGCGCCAGCTTGTCCTGCGGCACATCGGCATAGGCGAGGGTCGCCAGCGAGGTGAATTGCAGCGCGCGCGTCAGCCCGCCCGCGGCCAGCACGGCGAAGATCGCGACAAGCGGCCAGGCGGCGGTGAACAGCGCGCAGACCGCGACGCCGATCGCCGCCAGCACGCAGTTCACCACCAGCACGCCGCGGAAGCCGAAGCGCTTCAGCAGCGGGCGGACCAGCGGCTTCATCGCGAAGGCGCCGAGCGCGGTCGCGAAGGTGATGCCGCCGCTGGCGCTGGCCGACAGGCCGAAGACGAGCTGCAGCTTCAGCGGCAGCAGGAAAGGCAGCGTAGAGGCGCCGACGCGGAACAGCGTGCCGCCGCCCATCGAGACGCCGAAGCTCGGCAGGCGCAGCAGCGAGAGATCCACCGCCGGCCTGCGGGCGCGCCGGGAATGGCGCACGGCCAGCACGGTGGCGATCGCGGCCAGCCCGAGCATCGTGGGCGCGAACCAGGGCGGCGCGATGCCGCGGCCGGCCGTCTCCAGCCCCGCCATCAGGAAGGCGATGGCGAAGCCCCAGAGCGCCAGGCCCTTCGCATCCAGCGGGCCGGGGTCCTGCTTCTCGACATCGGGGATGAAGATCCAGACCAGCACCAGGCCGAGGATGCCGACCGGGATGTTCAGCCAGAACACGGCGCGCCAGGAGATCGCATCGGTCAGCAGCCCGCCGACCGGCGGGCCGAGCACGGGGCCGAGCAGGGCGGGCATGGTCAGCCAGGTCATGGCGACGACCAGCTCCTCCTTGCTGACGCGGCGCAGCAGCAGCAGGCGTCCCACCGGCACCATCATCGCCCCGCCGACGCCCTGCAGGATGCGCGCCGCGACGAGCGAGGGCAGGCCCTGCGCGAGGCCGACGAGCGCGGAGGCGAAGGTGAACAGCACGATCGCGGCCATGAAGACGCGGCGCGCGCCGAAGCGGTCCGCCACCCAGCCGGAGACCGGGATGAAGACGCAGAGCGCGACGAGGTAGGAGGTGATGGCGACCGAGAGATGCACCGGGTCCACCATCAGGTCGCGTGCCATCGCCGGCAGCGCGGTGGCGACCACGCTGGAATCCAGGTTCTGCATGAACAGCGCGCTGGCGACGATGATCGCAACGGCGCGGGGATCCTTAACGCGCGCCACGAGCCATCTCGCGCAGCGCCGCGCGCTGCACCTTGCGGCCGTTCGGGCCATCGGTGGTGGGGAATTCTGCAAGGGTCACGAAGCGGGCCGGAACCTTGAAGCGCGCGAGGCTGCGCTCGCAGGCGGCGTGGAGCGCGGCCTCGTCGTAGGCGGCGCCGGGGATGAGAAAGGCGATGGCGCGGCCATCCAGCGCGACGACCTGCGCGGCGGTGACGCCCGGCTGCGCGAGCAGGAAGGATTCGATCTCCTCCGGCGACACGAGGAAACCGCCGAGCCGCAGCGCATCGCCCGCGCGGGTGAGGAAGCCGAAGCCGCCTTCCGGCTGCGCCTCCGCCAGATCGCCGCTGCGGAACCAGCCCTCGACGCGGGCGCGCGCCGTCGCTGCCTCGTCGCCCAGGTAGCGGTCGAACAGCGACGGGCCGCGCAGCAGCAACTCGCCATCCTCGGCGATGCGGAAGGCGGCCTCGGCGCTGGCGGGGGTGCCGCCGCCGACGGCGGCATGGGGGCCGGCGGGGTCCTGCAACGCGAAGAGCGCCTGCGCTTCCGAACTGCCATAGACGCCGCGGACGGCGAGGTTGAGCGCGGCGGAGGCCGCCATCACGCGCTCCGCATTGCCGTGGAAATTGGCGAAGCCGGTGAAGGCGAAGCGTGCATAGGGGCGGCCGGACGCAGCCTCGGCCAGCATCAGCAGCAGGTCGTCGCCGCCGACGAGATGCGTGACCCCTTCGCGCCGGATCAGCGCATCGGCCGCAGCGGCGTCGAAGCGCTCCATCGGGTGGATCGCGGCGCCGCCGGCCAGCGCGGCCATTGCCGCCGCAAGCCCGAAAGTGCCGCAGAGCGGGACGGCGGCGAGGAAGGCCGCACCCGGCGCCGCCGTGCCGATGCGCGCCGCGACGTCCTGCGCGTGGGTCGCGATGCTGCGCTGGCGATGCAGCACGAGCTTCGGGCCGGCGGTGGTGCCGGAGGTGGTGAAGGTCAGGCAGTCGGCATCCGGCGTCGAGCGGTCGGCCTCGTCGGCGCCGCGCAGCGCGGCGAAGGGCAGCACAGGCAGGCCTGCGAGCGCGCCTTCGCCCAGCGCATCCACGCCGATGGCGAGGCGGAGCGAGGCGCGGGCCTCGGGCGGGACGCTGCCGAGGATCGCATCTGCGTCCACGGCGGGAAAATCGCGCGCGACGGCGATGGCCTTGGGTTGCGCGCCGGCCAGCAGCGGCGCGAGCTCAGCCGCGCGGAAGCGCGTGTTGAGCAGCACCGCGCAGGCGCCCCGGCGTGCAAGCGCCAGCAGCAGCAGCAGGAAACCGGGGCGGTTCGGCAGGAAGAGCGCGACGCGGTCACCCGGCCCGATCCCGGCCGCCGCGAGCCCGCCCGCGATGCGCCGCACAGCCCCCGCCACGCCCGCCCAGTCGAAGCCGGGCAGCGCCGCCCCGCGCGGGTTTCGCGCGGCGGTCGTTTCGAGCAGGGCGGGAAGGGTGGCGGGGCGCGCCATGCCGGCCATCATGGTCCCGCCCCGGCCGCGCCGCCAGAGGCCCGCCCGCGGCTTGACGCTGCCCGCGCCGGGCATGAGCCTTTCCGTATGCAGCCCGATCCCGTGACCCTCGCCGTGCTCGAGAACCGCTTCCGCGCCATCGTGGAGGAGATGGGCGAGGCGCTGCTGCGCACCGCGACCTCGCAGATCCTGAATTCCTCGCGCGATTTCTCGATCGCGTTGTGCGATGCGCAGGCCCGGCTTGTGGCGCAGGCGGATCACATACCCGTGCATGTCGGCGCCATGCCCTTCGCCGCCGCGGCGGTGCTCGAAAGCTTCGGCGCGACGATGCAGCCGGGCGAGACCTATCTGCTGAACGATCCCTGGCATGGCGGGAGCCACCTGCCGGATCTGACGATCGTCCTTCCCGTGTTCGGGGACGGCGCGCTGCGGTTCCTGACGGTGGTGCGCGCGCATCAGTCCGACATCGGCGGCGCGACGCATGGCGCCTACAACCCCGCCGCCTTCGAAATCTGGCAGGAGGGCATCCGCACCCCGCCCATCCGCCTCGGCGAGGACGACGCGCTGCGCGAGGACCTGGTCGCGATGCTCGCGCTGAACACGCGCATCGCGCGGGACTTTCGGGGCGACCTGATGGCGATGTGGGGCGCGGCGCGGCTGGGTGCGAAGCGCGTGCAGGCGCTGCTGGCGGAGCATGGGGCGGTCAAGCTGGCCGCGGCGTCCGATACGATCCTCGACCTGTCGGAAGCGCATGCGCGGCGCATCATCGCAAGCTGGGAAGATGGCGAATACTTCGGCGAGGCGACGCTCGACGATGACGGGCACGGCGCGCAAAACATCCCGATCCGTGCGCGCGTGACGAAGCGCGGCGGCGACATCACGGTGGATCTTTCGGAGTCGTCGCCGCAGGTGCGCGGCTTCGTCAATTCCTCCTGGCCCAACACCGTCAGCGCCGCGCGCATGGCGCTGGCCTATCTGCTCGACCCCGAGGTCGCGAAGAACGACGGCGCCTTCCGCCCCCTGACCGTCGTCGCGCAGGAGGGCAGCATCGTCCGCCCGCGCGAAGGCGCCGCCGTGACCCTCTGCACCAGCCACTGCTCCAACGAGATCGTCGAGGCCATCGTCAAGGCCCTCGCCCCCGCCTGCCCCGAACGCGCCATGGGCGGCTGGGGCCGCCGCTTCCGCGTCGCCATCGCCGGAGAAAACCCGAAGCGCGGCAAGAAGTTTGTCTGGCACCTGTTCCACGCTCGCCCCGGCGGCGGGGGGCATGCGAAGGGCGATGGCTGGTCCTGCGCCGGCGAGTGGCATTCCGCCGGCGGCCTGAAATTCGGCAGCGTCGAGATGGCCGAGGCCCGCTTCCCCCTCTTCTTCCGCCACCACGAATTCCGCCCCGGTTCCGCCGGCGACGGCACCTTCCGCGGCGGCCTCGGCGCCGAGCTGGAACTGGTGATCGAGACGCAACAGCCCGCGATGGCCAACACCGCCGGCGACGGCATCCGCCACGGCGCCGCCGGCATGCTCGGCGGCGCGGACGGCGCCCCGCACCGCTACACCCTGCGCCACGCCGACGGCACCGAGCGCGACCTGCGCACCAAGGAAACCGGTGTCGAGCTCCGCCCCGGCGACGTGCTGGTGGTGCGCTCCGGCGGCGGCGGCGGCTGGGGCCCGCCCGATAAGCGCGACCCCGCGCTGCGCGACGCCGACGCGAAGGAGGGCCTGGTCTGATGCGCGCGCCCTATCGCATCGGCGTGGATGTCGGCGGCACCTTCACCGACGTCGTCTGCATCGGCGCCGATGGCGAGACGCTCCTCGTCAAATCCGCCACCACGCCGCACGACCAGTCCGAAGGCGTGCTCGACGGCCTGCGCCTGCTCGCCAGCACGCTGCACCTGACGCTCGCCGAACTGCTGGAAGTGACGGAGCGCCTGGTCCACGGCACCACCGTCGCCACCAACGCCCTGCTCGAACGCCGCACCGCCCGCGTCGCGCTGCTCACCACCGAGGGCCATCGCGACGTCATCGAGATGCGCGAGGGCCTGAAGCCCGAGCGCTACGACCTCCGCCTGCCCACCCCGGCACCCCTCGTCCCGCGCCACCTGCGCCTGCCGCTCCGCGAGCGCATCCGCGCCGATGGCACCACCGAAATCCCGCTCGACGAAACCTCGCTGCAAACCGCCATCGCCGCGCTGCGCGACGAGAAGGTGGACGCCGTCGCCATCTGCCTGCTGCATGCCTGGCGCGACCCGCGGCACGAGACGCAGGCCGCCGCCGCCATCCAGGCCGCGCTGCCCGAGGCCTACGTCACCCGCTCCGCCGACGTGCTGCCGCAGATCAAGGAATACGAGCGCTTCAGCACCACGGTCGTGAACGCCGCCGTCGGTCCCATCGTCGCGCGCTATCTCGGCCGGCTGCAGCAGCGCCTCGACGCCGCCCGATTCCACGGCCCGCTCTTCGTCATCCTCTCCCATGGCGGCGTTGCGCCGGTGGAGGAAGCGCAGCGCCTGGCCGCCGGCACCGCCCTCTCCGGCCCCGCCGGCGGCGTCGCCGCCGCGCTCGCGCTCGCCCGCGCCGGCCTCGGCGACAACCTCGTCACCTTCGATGTCGGCGGCACCTCCACCGACGTCGCCCTCGTCGCGAATGGCGAGGCCGCGCTCGGCAAGGGGCGCGAGGTCGGCGGCCAGCGCATCGCGCTCGAGAGCCTGGACATCGTGACGCTCGGCGCCGGCGGCGGCTCCCTCGCCTTCGTGGATTCGGGCGGGATGCTGCGCGTCGGCCCGCGCAGCGCCGGCGCGGTGCCCGGCCCCGCCTGCTACGGCGCCGGCGGCACCGAGCCCGCGGTGACCGACGCCAATCTGCTGCTCGGCTACCTCGACCCCGATCGTTTCCTGGGCGGCCAGCGCCGCCTCGACATCGCCGCCGCCGAGGCCGCCGTCGCGCGCCTGGCCGCGAAACTCGGCATGGACCCGATGGCATGCGCCGCGGGCATCCACCAGCTTGCGAATGTCGCGATGGCCGAGGGCATCCGCGTCGCCACCGTCCGCCGCGGCGTCGACCCCCGCAATTTCACGCTGCTCGCCTTCGGCGGCGCCGCCGGCCTGCACGCCTCCGCCGTCGCGCGCGACCTGGGGATGACGCGCGTGGCCGTGCCGCTGCTGGCCGCGGGCCTTTCGGCCTGGGGCATGCTGCAGACCGATTTGCGCTACGAGGTGTCCCAAAGCCTCGCCGACGCATCAGGCCTGCCCGCCGAGGAGTCCGTGCGATCCTTCTTCGCCGCGCTCGACCAGAAGGCGCGCGCGCGGATGGCGCGCTGGATGACCGGCACGCCCGAGCTGCGCCGCAGCGCCGACATGCGCTACGGCGAGCAGGTTTTCGAAGTTGCGGTGCCGCTGGACGGCGTGGACTGGGACAAGGCCGGCCTGCCCGCCCGCATCGCCGAGGCCTTCCACGCCCGCCACGAGGCGCTGTTCACCTACGCGCTGCGCGGCGAGGAGGTGGTGCTGGTCACCGCCCGCGTCGCCGCCGTGGGCAAGCTGCCGCCCCGCCCCGCGCCCCCGCGCCCACCGCGCGGCGCCTCCGCGCCGATGGGCCTCCGCCGCGCCCGCATCGGCGGCGCGTTTGTTGAGCTGCCGGTCTGGAGTTTTTCCGAGTTGGCCCCGGACCAGCGCGTGGAGGGGCCGGCGATCGTGGAGAGCGACACGACGACCGTGCTGCTGCTGCCGGGGGATTCTGGGCGGTTGGATGGGAGGGGGTGGTTGGAGGTGGCAGTAGATGCCGCACCAGCACGACTGAGCGAGCCCTGAGGCTTTCGGCTGAAGTAGGGGCTCGCTTGCCTTCTGTTTATGCGGCAGCCGCGGCACGATAGTCAGTGTCGGACTGGCCACCTTCAATAATCCGAGCGCCGGAGCGCGAAAGCAGGGTTAGGCGGGGTCCAAGCTCTCGCTTACTGCGAACGACGCCAACTAGCCGCGGCGGGTTAGGCAGAGCCGCGAGATCGTCGAAGGCCGCGTTCGCGCGCCAGACGGAGTTGGGATGCGAGCCTACAGCCTGAAATGCCGTGATTTTACCGCCGACCACGACCGTGGCTGTAACCTCCCAACTGATTGTCGATGCGCCGACCACGGTGGCTCCATCTGTCTGCACCGCGGGCTCCCCAAATATAGCAACGAGCCTTTCCGCGAGGTAGTCGACGATGCCGTCCTCGTCTTCATCACGCATCCTCGCATACACGCGATCCGCAATCTGCCATGAGGCCATCGCGACATCAGCGATGGCACGATAAAGCTGATCCACAGGTGCATCTACGAAGACGGCGCGAGAGTTGCGCTGGACGCCCAGTTCTTCGGTCACGGTCGCCGCCGTCCGTGCGAACGATCGGGCTGCGCCAACAGCATCGATCTCCTGGAAGGCGAGCCCATTGTCGCTCACGCGAAAAGTGCCCGCACTGAACTGATCGACGCGGACGGCAACCCCTGAACCGCTCGGGTAAATGAGGGGAAGCCTCACAAAACTCGCATCTCTCCAGTGCTGGACGGACACAAGATCGCTCGCGACAGCTCGCACCGCCTCGGCGACAACTGTATTTTCAGCGACATCGCTCATCGCTCTGTCCTCACAGTAGCTTGTATTCCCAACCCGGTACTGGAACAGTATCTATATTACTGATTTTGAACTCTCTTCCAACGTAAGTACGCAGCGCAGAAAAATCCTGTAGCGACTCTGCAATCGGCATGGCGACTGGCAGGTTGTGCCTCTTCATTCGCGCTTGTGTTTCATGCCAATTGAGAACGAATGCGTGGTTGTGTGTGTCGCCCACGCGGCGCCCCGCCCACTCCGTGCCATGCCGAGGCTGGTTGGTATGACCACCGCTGAGCGCCTTCCAGTCAATGCGCATCAGCGGGATGCGCCGCCGCGCGAGGTTCGTCGACACCCGCACCTCAAACGTAACATTGCAGTCGGGGCGATACCTAAGAAATCCGACATGCAGGATAAGGCCGGGTTCCACTGACCCGCCTATCTCCAAAGGCGCATCAATCCAGCAATACTCCGTGTCAGCGTCGGGAGGGGACCAAGTCGGTTCAATTGGGATGCGCTTCTCGGCCGCAGCGAGTCGCTGAAAGGGATGCATGCCGCTACCGTACCGATTTTGGCCAGTGATTTCGAGGCGCGATGCCACCGCCGCCCGCCACACCCTCACCCCTCTGCCGGCATCGCCAGCCCGAGCCGTCCCGCCACCGCCGCCAGCCGCCGGTCGCCGCTCCACAGCAGCGCGCCCGGCGTCAGCGCGGCCGAGGCCAGCAGATGCGCGTCCACATACCCGATGCCGGCGCCCGCCAGATCGTGCTGCTCGATGAACCCGAGCACTTCCTCGGGCTCGGCCATCACCGCCTGCGGCAACTCCCGCAGCAGCCGCAGCACCGTGGCGCGCTCGGCGATGCGGCCGCAGGCCAGTTCCCCGATCACGAAGGCATGGCCCAGCACCAGGCGCGACTCCAGCAGGCGCCGCAGCCGCGCGTCGCCATGCCGGAAATGCGCGATCCAGATGCCGGTATCGACCAGCGTCACGCCTCGTCCTTCGCGGCGGGCGCGCTGCGCCGGCGCGGGATGTCCGGCAACTCCGGCATGGTGCCGCCCAGCAGCGCGAGGCGCCGCGCCGCCTCGCGCTGGATCAGCGCGTCCAGCGCCTCCCGCACCAAAGCGGAGGTCTCCTTGATGTCGGTGAGTTCGCGCGCGCGCTGAATCAACGCGTCATCAATGGCAAGCGTGGTCCGCATGGCGATCTGTCCACAGCGGTCGAGGCACAGGATTTGACATCAGTCGATGCCGCATTCAATGCCGGTTGGAAGCCGCCGCGCGACGACGCCCGAGCCTGCCCCGCTCAGCCCCCCGCCACCTTCCGCGGCCTTCGCGCCGCCGCGCGCCCTTCCGCCCGCCGCGCCCAGCCGCGCAGCCATCCAGGCCTTCGATCCCAGCACGCCCTCCAGCAGCGCCGGCACATGGAAATCGGCGTCCAGCCGGGGGAAATGGATGCCGAGGCCGAGGGCCTCCACCTCGATCACCGCCAACTCCTCCCGCGTCGCGCCGGCCAGACCCTCCGCATCGCGCGGCGCGAAGCCGATCTCCACGCCGGTGGTCAGGCGCACGATCACCCGGTCGCGGCCGGCATCGTCATGCGCGCTCTCGGCGCGCGGCCCGCGCAGCCGCGCACGGCACGCCAGCGCGTCGGAGGTCCGCTCGCGGTCCTCCAACCTCCCACTGTCGGAAGGCTTTACACTCCCCTGCCCCCGGCACCGACGAGGTCCGCAAGTCATTGTCACCTCATCGGTTCCATTTGCGGCACACGTCTTGCAAAGCGGCTCGTAGGACGTCGCCCGGCGGAATCGCGGCCCAAGGGTGGGCATCGCGAAGCCGGGCAGGGATGCGACATGACGATGCAGACACTGAAGCGCACGCTGGCGGCAGCGGGAATCGCACTTGGCATGGCCTCGCCGGCCGCCGCCGCGCCCATCGAACTCTGGGCGCAGTTCAACATGCCGCCCACCGGCAGCTTCGGCGCGATCTCCGTCCCGCTCACCACCAGCAGCTTCGGCATCGGTGGGGTGGGTGGCCCGGCCCCCTCGCAGGCGGTCCTTGAGGCGGTGCTCGGCTCGCTCACCGGCATCCGGATCGGCGGCATGGGGAATGCGGTCAGCTCCGGCTTCTTCACGACCGCCTTCGGCTTCGACATCGGCGTCGTGCAGCTCGGCAGCGGCCCCAGCGAGCCCGCCACCGGCTTCGGCACCTTCGGCCCGGTGAACAGCGTAAGCTCCGGCACCGCCAGCGGCGTTCCCACCCTCGGCGTGTCCAGCTTCTCCTCGACGCCCGGCACGATGATCGGCTTCGTCCTCTCCGCCGGCTACCTCGGCGACCAGTCCGCCCGCGCGGGGGAAACGCTCTTGTTTGCCTTGCGGCCCGGGGCAGGATTCTTCGTGAACCCCGCCTATGTGGCCGATGGTGGCCGCGTGATCCTGTTCGGCGACGACACGGTGGTTGGGGTGCCGGCACCGGCCAGCCTCGCGCTGTTCGGCCTTGGCCTGCTCGGCCTCGCCACGCTGCGCAGGCGGGGCGCGGGCTGATCGGCAGGCTGCGGCCCCGGCCACCCTGCCGGGGCCGCACCCGAGGAATTTCGACTCGATACTAGGATTGTTTTCCGATATGCTGAGGGGATGCGCCCTGCACCCCCCGCCTTCCCCCTCCGCCGCTCCGCCCCGCGCCCGTGGCGCCCGCTGACCGACATCGAATGGGCGGCGCTGTCCGCCATCCTGCACCGCTCCACCCGCGGCCGGCCGCCGACCCTCGCGCGCTACACCTGGGACGCCATCTTCTGGGTCGCGTGCTCCACCAAGCCGTGGCGGGCACTTCCAGAAAATCTGGGAAAGGCCGATTCCGCCCATCGCGCACTGCGCCGCGCGGCACTCGGAAAAAACCTGCACCGGATGCTGCTGCGCGTCTCCGACCATCCGGAGTTCGCCCGGAACAATCCCCTGCGCGCGATCGAGTGGTTCATCGTCCGCGCCTATCGCCGCGCGTTTCGGATCACCCGCATCGCCATCCCCTTCGCCCGCCGCCTCGGCCTGGCCTGCGCCCTGCCGGCCGAGGTGAACTGGCTGCCGGATGCGAATTTGTCCGAAACGGTGAAGGGGATCGCGGCGCGGGCGCGCGCAATTTCGGGCGGGCTGTCGGTCGGGGTGATGCGGGGGTTGCTGGAACTGGCGGAATGGGCGGCGGGGCAGCCTTGGCGGTGGAGGACGACGGGGTGAGGGGGCGGCGAGGGGTCAGGCGAACGCGTTGATGTGCCGGCGGTCGGTCGCGCCCCCACCCCGACCCTCCCCCGCACTGCGGGGGAGGGAGATCAGCGGCTGGCGCCAGCTCACCCTCCCCTGCAAAGCGGGGGAGGGAGGGGCCCGGCCGAAGGCTGGGAGGGTGGGGGCGCGACTGGCAGCGCAAGATGCGAACGGACCGCGCGCCTACAGCTTCGCGCAGGCCTGCTCCAGCCACGCCCGCGTCGCCGCATCCACCAGCGGGCCAATGTCGGAAAACACGCGCGCATGATACGCATCCACCTGCGCGCGCTCGGCCGGCGTCAGCATTTCTTGCACGATCAGCGCGCGTTCGTAGGGCGCCAGCGTCAGCACCTCGAACTGCAGGAACGGCTTGCGGCCACCCGGCATCGCCGGCGCAGGCCGCACAAGCAACAGATTCTCGATGCGGATGCCGTAGGCGCCGGGTTCGTAGAATCCCGGCTCGTCCGAAAGAATCATGCCGGGCTTCAGCGGCACCGGCTTCGCCGCGCGGCTGATGCCCGCGGGGCCTTCGTGCACGCTCAGAAAACTGCCGATGCCGTGGCCGGTGCCGTGGTCGTAGTCGAGCCCCGCCTCCCACAGCGGCCGCCGTGCGATGGCGTCGAGATGCGGGCCGGCGACGCCCTCCGGGAAGCGGGTCGCGGCCAGCGCCAGGTGGCCCTGCAGCACGCGGGTGTAGCGTTCGCAAAGCGCGGCCGGCGGCGCGCCCGGACCGGTCCACAGCGTGCGGGTGACATCGGTGGTCCCGTCCCGGTACTGCGCCCCCGAATCGATCAAAAAAGCTTCGTTGGGGCGGATGGGGCGGTCGGTGGCGTCGGTCGCGCGGTAATGCACGATGGCGCCGTGCTCGCCGGCGCCGGCGATGGCGGGAAAGCTTTCGGCGACGAACAGCGCGCCCTCCGCCCGCAGCGCCAGCAGCTTTTGCGCGGCGCGCATTTCCGTCAGGCCGTCACGCGGCACGCCGGCGAACCACGCCAGGAAGCGCGCCAGCGCCACCGCGTCGCGGTGATGCGCCGCGCGGGCGCCGTCCTGCTCCCGAAGATTCTTGCAGGCGCGCGGCAGGCGGCAGGGGTCCTCGCCGGCCACCACATCGGCGCCGGCCGCGCGCAGGCGGCGGGCGATCCAGGCGGGGGTCACGTCAGGGTCCACCCGCAGCTTGCGGCCCGTGAGCGCATCCAGCGCCGCGCCGAGCTCACCCGGCGGGCGCAGCGACACGGCGTTGCCGAGATGCGCCCGCAGCGCCGCATCGGCCCGCGCGGGGTCGAGGAACAGCGTCACCGTCCCGTCCGCGCGCAGCAGCGCCTGCGCGAGCGCGAGCGGCGTATAGGCCAGGTCGGCGCCGCGGATGTTCAGCAGCCAGGCGACGGAATGCGGATCGGCCAACACGGCGGCATCCTCGCCGGCCTCGCGCAGCACCTTCGCCGCCGCATCGCGCTTCGCGGCGGCGTCGAGGCCGGCGAATTCCAGCGGATGCGGCACGGCCGGCGCCTCGGGCGGGGCGGGGCGGTCGCGCCAGACGGCGTCGATCGGGTTGCCGTCCAGCGGCACCAACGTGGCGCCGGCGTCCGAGAACTTGGCGAGGGCGGCCTCGGTGTGCAGCCAGGGGTCGTAGCCGATGCGCTTTCCCGTCGCCTCGGCGCGCAGGATCTCGGCGGGCGGCTGCTCCGTGACGTGGCGCAGGGTCCAGAGGGCGGGGTCGGTCTCGCGCTCGGCCTGGGTGGTGTAGCGGCCATCGACGAAGAGGAAGGCGCGGTCGGGCAGCACCAGCGCCAGGCCGGCACTGCCGGTGAAGCCCGTCAGCCAGGCCAGCCGCTCGGCCGAGGGCGGGACATATTCGCCGAGGAAGGCGTCGCCGCGCGGCACCAGCAGGCCCTGCACGCCGAGGCTGGACAGCTCGGCCCGCAGCGCGTCGAGACGGGCAGGGTGCGGGTCGGTGGTCACGAAGCCTTAACTCCTGAACATGCTTCCACAGGAACTCATGCGCTCAGCGCATGTCTCGGGCGTTGTTGCAGCGCACCAAAAAGCGCCGACCCCTCCCTATCTTCGGCTCACGCAGCGCGACCGGAGAGAGGCCATCGGGGCCGGCCCGGACAGCGCCGCGACAGAGCCGGAAGCATCATGAACCCCCGCCAGACCCAGGAACAGATCGGGCTGTTCCCCGTCGCCGCCGCACCCTCCGCCGCCGAGGTGGACGCGCTCCGCGCCCAGGCCGCCGCCGCGCGCGACGCCGCCCTCGCCGGCAGCGTTCGCCGGGCCTTCAGCGGCATCGGCCGTTTCCTCGCCGCCGTCGGCACCACGCTGCTGGAATTCCCCGAGCGCCGCGCGACCTTCGAACGCCTGCGCTCCCTCTCCGACCGGGAGCTGGCCGATATCGGCCTGAGCCGCAGCGACCTCGCCCGCGTCTTCGACCCGGACTTCCGCGTGCCGGCCGCCCCGGCCAACGCGAATGTCCGCCCGCTGCCAAGCGGGCGTCCCCGCGTGGCGTAACCTTTACTCTGCGGGGGCTGAGCCCCCCTTCATAAGGCTCCCGCAGACGCACGGGGCCGGCGCCCTCCCCCCGGGTGCCGGCCCCGTTCTTTTCGTGCCGGCCAGCGCCGCTATCCTGTCCGGGTTTGCAGGGGGAAATCATGCAGATCCGTCTCGATGGCCACACCGCGCTGATCACCGGCGCCTCCAAGGGCCTCGGCCGCGCCATGGCCGAAAGCTTCGCCGAGGCCGGCGCCGCCGTGGCCATCGTCGCCCGCCGCCCCGCCGAGCTCGAAGCGGCCAAGGCCGGCATCGCCGCCCGCTTCCAGGGCGCGCGCATCGCCGCCATCGCGGCCGATGTCTCGACCGCGGAGGGCTGCGCCAAGGCCGTTGCGGAAGCGACCGCGGCGCTCGGGCCGGTGGACATCCTCGTGAACAACGCCGGCACCAGCCAGCGCGGCCCCTTTCCGGAGGTGGACGACGCGCTGTGGCAGGCCGATCTCGACCTCAAGCTCTTCGCCGCCATCCGCCTGTCCCGCGCAGTGTGGGGTGGCATGGCGGAACGGAAATGGGGGCGCATCATCAACGTGCTCGCGATCGCGGCGAAGGCGCCCGCGGCGGAGAGCGCGCCCACCGCCGTCTCCCGCGCCGCCGGCATGGCGCTGACGAAGATCCTTGCGAACGAGGGTGCGAAGCACGGCATCCTGGTGAACGCGATGCTCGTCGGCCTCTTCGATTCCGAGCAGCACCAGAAGCGCCATGCGGGCATGAAGTCGGAGCAGAGCTACGAGGAATGGCTCGCCAAGGCCGGCGCGGGGCTGCCGCTCGGGCGCTACGGGCGGCCGGAGGAGTTTTCCGCGCTTGCGACGTTCCTCGTGTCGGACGCCGCCAGCTACATCACGGGCACGGCGATCAACGTGGATGGCGGGCGCAGCCCCGTGGTTTGACGCGATAATGGGCAGTCCGCCCTCTTGGTGAGCGAAGATGGCGTAGAGGGCGCCTGATCTGCTCGAAAAGGCGGCGAGAGGCTGGTTGCGAGCCCGGACGGAGCCGGCCATCTGGCGGGTCACACGTCCGGGAGATCTCCGCGCCATGGCCCGTCGCTTCGCCAATCCGTTCGACGCCGATGCGTCGCTGTGCGGCTGCGGGCGCACGCACGTGCCCGGCCTCGCCTGCGAAGACCTGCCGAACGCCCCCGCGCAGGACGGCACGCATGAGTACGGCGAGATCGCCGAGCAGGCGGTGCTGCGCGCGCTGTATCCGGACGACGCCACGCGGCGCGGCATGCTGCGCGCGGTCGGCGCCGGCACGCTCTTCGCGGCGATCAACGCCTTCTTCCCCCTCGGCGCCGCGCGCGAGGCGCTGGCCCAGGCGCCCGGCACGATCGAGAAGCGGGACCTGAAGATCGGCTTCATCCCCATCACCTGCGCCACGCCGATCATCATGGCGCATCCGATGGGCTTCTATCAGCGCCACGGGCTGAACGTGGAGGTGATCCGCACCGCCGGCTGGGCCGTGATCCGCGACCGCGCCATCGCGCGCGAATACGACGCGGCGCACATGCTGAGCCCGATGCCGCTGGCGATGAGCCTCGGCGCCGGCGTGGCGCAGCCCATCCCCTTCGCGGTCGCCGCGATCGAGAACACGAACGGCCAGGCGATCACGCTGGCGAACAAGCACCGCGAGAAGCGCAACCCGCGCGACTGGAAGGGCTTCCGCTTCGCCGTGCCCTTCGACTACTCGATGCACAACTACCTGCTCCGCCACTACCTGGCGGAGCACGGCATCGACCCGGACCGCGACGTGCAGATCCGCTCCGTGCCGCCGCCGGAGATGGTCGCCAACCTGCGCGCCGACAACATCGACGGCTATCTCGGCCCCGATCCCTTCAACCAGCGCGCCGTGTTCGACGGCGTCGGCTTCATCCACATCCTGACCAAGGAGCTGTGGGACGGGCATCCGTGCTGCGCCTTCGCCGTGCCGCGCAGCATGATCACGGACACGCCGAACACCTTCCACGCTCTGCTGCGCGCCATCGTGGAGGCGACGGGCTATTCGCAGAATGCCGCCAACCGGCGCGAGGTGGCGGCGGCGATCTCCGGCCAGAACTACCTGAACCAGCCGCAGACCGTGGTGGAGCAGGTGCTGACCGGCACCTTCGCCGATGGCCTCGGCCGCGTGCAGCGCGTGCCCGACCGCATCGGCTTCGATCCCTTCCCCTGGCACTCCATGGCGATGTGGATCATGACGCAGATGCGCCGCTGGGGTCAGCTGAACCGCGACGTGGACTACCGGCAGGTGGCGGAGCAGGTGTTCCTCGCCACCGACGCCGCGAACGCGATGCGCGCGCTGGGCCAGGCGGTGCCGGCGACGACGGTGCAGTCCTTCACGCTGATGGGCCGCACCTTCGACCCCGCGAACCCGGCGCCCTGGACCGAGCGCGGCATCCGGACGTCCTGAGCCGGCCATGTCTTCCCGTGTGACGAATGCGCGGGCGGCGCTGCTGTCGCTTGCGCTGCTCGCCGCCTTCCTCGGCGCCTGGGAGTTCTCCGCGCGATCCGGCGGCAGCGGCGGGGGCGCGGCGCTCGATCCCGAATACGCCGCGCTGCTCGGCGCGGCGGCGGCGCAGGGCGGGCAGACGGGCTTCCCGATGCCGTCCGAGATCGCGGCCAGGCTCTGGGAACTGGTGCGCGACCCCTTCTACATCGCCGGGCCGAACGACCAGGGCATCGGCATCCAGCTGGCCTATTCGCTGGCCCGCGTCGCGGCGGGTTTTCTTCTGGCTGCCGCGGTCGCCATTCCGCTGGGATTTCTCATCGGCATGTCGCCGCTGCTGAGTGCCGCGCTCAATCCCTTCATCCAGGTGCTGCGGCCGGTCTCGCCGCTCGCCTGGATGCCGCTCGCGCTCTACACGATCAAGGACAGCTCGATCTCCTCCATCTTCGTCATCTTCATCTGCTCGGTCTGGCCGATGCTGCTCAACACCGCCTTCGGCGTGTCGAGCACGCGGAAGGAATGGCTGAACGTGGCGCGCACGCTGGAGGCGGGCAGGCTGAAGACGGCGTGGAAGGTCATCCTGCCGGCCGCCGCGCCGACCATCCTGACGGGGATGCGCATCTCCATCGGCATCGCCTGGCTGGTGATCGTGGCGGCGGAGATGCTCGTTGGCGGCACGGGCATCGGCTACTGGGTGTGGAACCAGTGGAACAACCTCTCGCTCGCCGACATCGTGATCGCGATCCTGCTGATCGGCATCGTCGGCCTGCTGCTGGACCGGCTGCTCGGCGTGCTCGCCCGCGCCGTGGCCTGGGCGGAGTGACGCGATGAGCAACGCCTATGTTTCCGTCGAGGGCATCGCGCGGCGCTATCCGGGCGCGACCATCTTCGAGGACCTCTGGTTCAGCGTGAACCGCGGCGAGTTCGTCTGCCTGGTCGGGCATTCGGGCTGCGGCAAGACGACGGTGCTGAACATCCTGGCGGGGCTCGAAGCACCGTCGGACGGCGTGGTGATCGTGGACGGGCAGGAGATCTCCGGCCCTTCGCTCGACCGCGCCGTAATCTTCCAGGGCCATGCGCTGATGCCGTGGATGACGGCGGAGCAGAACGTCGCCTTCGCGCTGTCCTGCCGTCACCCGTCCTGGCCCAAGGCGAAGCTGCGCGAGGCGGCGCAAGCGGCGCTGGAGAAGGTCGGCCTTGGCCATGCGGCCCAGAAGAAGCCGGCGCAGCTCTCGGGCGGGATGAAGCAGCGCGTGGGCATCGCGCGCGCGCTGGCGATCGCGCCGAAGATGCTGCTGATGGACGAGCCCTTCTCCGCGCTCGACGCGCTGACGCGCGGCGCGCTGCAGGAGGAGGTGTCCCGCCTGGTGACGGAGGCGGACCAGACCGCCTTCATGATCACGCATGACGTGGACGAGGCGATCCTGCTGGCGGACCGCATCCTGCTGATGACCAACGGGCCCGATGCGCGGCTGGCGGAGGTGGTGGTGAACACGCTGCCGCGGCCGCGCGACCGCGCGAACCTGCACCACATGCCGGGCTATCACGAGCTGCGCGACCATATCCTGGATTTCCTGATCACGCGCAGCCGCACGCTGGCGGGCAAGCAGCCCGCCGGCTGGGACCCGAAGGCCGTGCCGGAGGTTCGCCCCGCCGCGCCGCAGATCACGCCGCCGCCCCCTCGGGCGGCGGCGTGAAAACCCCACCACCGACGCAGGGAGATGCACGCCATGACGCGCGCCCAACTCACGGAAAAGATCCTCGACATCAAGCGCGAGAGGAACTGGACCTGGAAATACATCTGCGGCGAGATCGGCGGCGTGTCCGACACGCTGATCGTCGGCGCGCTGCTCGGCCAGATGAAGCTGGTGAAGCCGCTCGCCGCCAAGGCCGCGACGCTGTTCGGCCTGACGGAGGTCGAGGAGCGGATGCTGAACGAGGTGCCCTATCGCGGCACGGCGATGCCGCCGACCGACCCGCTGATCTACCGCTTCTACGAGATGGTGATGGTCAACGGCCCGGCCTGGAAGGCGCTGATCGAGGAGGAGTTCGGCGACGGCATCATGTCGGCGATCGACTTCGACTTCCACTTCGAGCGCATGGCGCATGAGAAGGGCGACCGGGTGAAGATCGAGATGACCGGCAAGTTCCTGCCCTACAAATACTATGGCGCCGAGCAGGGCATCCCGGCCTACGGCTTCAAGGAGGAGTAGTCTCCCGGCGGGCGGGGGGGCGTGCTAACCGGCCCGGCGAATGGGCAGGATGGTCGTGCCCCCACCCGGCCGCTGCGCGGCCACCCTCCCCCGCGATGCGGGAGAGGGTCGGGTTGGGGCGTGACCGACCTGCCGGACGCAGCGCAGGACGGATCGCATGGCACGCACCCTCACTGTTGGAATCGCCGGGCTCGGCGCCATTGGCCTGCATCTGGCGCGCGCGCTCGATGCCGGCGTGGACGGGTTGAAGCTCGTCGCCGTCGCCGCGCGCGACCACGCCAAGGCGCAGGCCAACCTGGCGGGCTTCCGCAACAGGCCCGCCATCGTGGACATCGCCGGCCTGGCCGAGGCCGACATCGTGGTGGAGGCCGCGCCGGCCGCCATCTTCGAGGAGGTCGCGAAGGCCGCGATCGCGCGCGGGCGGATCTTCGTCCCTTCCTCCTGCGGCGCGCTGCTGCCGCGGATGCATCTGGTGGAGGAAGCGCGGAAGACCGGCGCGCGGATCATCGTGCCGACGGGCGCGCTGCTTGGCCTCGATGCGGTGCGCGCAGCGGCGGAGGGCGAGGTCGCCTCCGTCACCATCGAGACGCGCAAGCCGCCGCGCGGTCTGGTCGGCGCGCCCTATCTCGAGCAGCACGGCATCGACGTGCTGGCGGTGAAGGACGAGAAGACGCTGGTGTTCAAGGGCAACGCCTATGACGCCGCGCAGGGTTTTCCTGCGAACGTGAACGTGGCGGCGGCGCTCGCGCTGGCCGGCATCGGCCCGCAGCGCACCATGATCGAGATCTGGGCGGACCCGCATGTGACGCGCAACACCCACACCATCCGCGTCGAGGCCGCGGCGGCGCGGCTGACCATGACGATCGAGAATGTGCCGTCGGAGGAGAATCCCCGCACCG
The DNA here is from genome assembly GCF_003173615.1 of Falsiroseomonas bella. Classification (GTDB taxonomy): domain Bacteria; phylum Pseudomonadota; class Alphaproteobacteria; order Acetobacterales; family Acetobacteraceae; genus Falsiroseomonas; species Falsiroseomonas bella. The sequence continues at coordinate 59,777 of NZ_QGNA01000008.1, forward strand.
GCAAGATCACGCCGCTGTCCATCCTGGCTTGCCTGCGCGGCCTGACCAGCACGCTGAAGGTCGGCAGCTAGGCCCGCCGCTTGGCGGGGCGTCCCAGGCGGCGCCGGTCGCCTGTCGCGCGTGCCGGGGACGGCTAGGGTGCGGGCATGGCCGCGTCTGCCCGTGGCGTCGCGGCCCCCACCCCATCCCTGCCCCGCAAGCGGGGGAGGGAGGCTCCTGGACCATGCTCGAGACCTTCGGCTTCACGCTGGTTGCGCTGCTGGTGATCGTGGATCCCTTCGGGACCGCGGTGATCTTCGCCAGCATGACGACCAACAACACCGCGGCCGAGCGGCGACGCCAGGCGATCCGCGCGACGGTGATCGCGGCCGTGGTGCTGCTGGTCTTCGCGCTGCTCGGGGGCTGGCTGCTGCGGGCGCTCGGCATCGGGCTGCCGGCGATGAAGGTGGCGGGCGGCCTTCTGCTTTTCCTGCTGGCGGCCGACATGGTGATGGGCCAGACCTTCCTGCGCGCCACGCCGGAAGAGCAGAAGGCGGGCGCCGAGCAGCACGACGTCTCGGTCTTCCCGCTGGCGATCCCGCTGCTGGCCGGGCCGGGCGGCATGACCAGCATGGTGCTGATGCGCGAGCAGGCGCGCGGCGACCCGATGCAGTTCGCCGCCGTGATGGCCGCGCTGGTCGCGGTGCTGCTGCTGACGCTGGTCTGCCTGCTGGCGGCGGGGCAGGTCGCGAAGCTGCTGGGGCGCACCGGCGGGCATGTGATCGGCCGCGTGCTCGGCGTGCTGCTCGCGGCGCTGGCGGCGCAGATCGCGCTGGACGGCGTCAGGCAGAGCTTCGCGACGTGATCCTCATGCCAGGCGGACGAGGGTTTCACCTTCGTCGCTCAATCGCCGGCGCTTCGCTTGGCTGCGCCGCATAAGCGGCGGGCCGCAGGTCGGAACTTTTTGCGCTTGTATCAGCGCCGCGCGGGCGGCGTCGGCGCGGGTGGCGCGGGGGGCGGCGGGGCGGGGACGACCTGCGGATCGGCCGGGCGCCGCTCGGAGGCGAAGAACTGGTCCACGCCTTCCGCGAACTGCGTCATCGGCACCGGCATGCTGACCGTCTCGCGCTGCGCCGCCGTGGCGAAGGACAGGCGCAGCACGTTCGCGCGGCGCAATGCGGCGAGCAGGTCGTCCGTGACGGGAATTCCGGCGAAGACGCCCTCGGCGTCGGAGGTCTGGAAGGCGATGCGCTGCACCTCGCCATTGTCGATCTGCCAGCTCATGCCCGCGGGCAGCAGCACGCCGTGCGGCACCTGGAAGACCAGGCCGAGCGAGCGCGTCGCGGGCTGGCGGGTGAGGACGATGCGCGCAACCACCCGGTTCTGCGGCTGCACGAGGATGCGGGCCGAGAGCTGGCAGGGGCGGAGGCCGCCCTCGCCCGGCTCGCCGCAGGCGATCTGCCAGGCCTCGCGCTGGGTCTGCGTGGTGCCGGGCGCGGCCGGCGCCGCCGGGGCGGCGGGCGGCGCGGCGGCGGGCGCCTGGGCGCGCTGCTGCGCCCAGACCGGCTGCGCGAGCAGCAGCAACAGCGCCGCCGCGGACGCTGCGGACGCCGCGCGGATGGATGCGCCCCGCATCAAGGTCAGCCCCGCCGCGGCATGATCTGCTCGGCGAGGGTCGCGAACCAGCTCGCGCCGACCGGCAGGATCTCGTCGTTGAAGTCGTATTTCGGGTGGTGGACCATTGCGTCCTCGGGCCCCTTGCCGCCGCCGAGGAACAGGTAGGCGCCCGCCTTCTTCTCCAGCATGAAGGAGAAATCCTCGCCACCCATGGTGGGCTGGGGCAGCGGGCGGGTGCGAGCCTCGCCGGTGACGCTGCGCGCGGCGCGGGCGGCGATCTCGGTGCTTTCCGGCTCGTTCACCGTGGCGGGATAGGCGCGGGCGAAGCTGCATTCGGCGCTGCCGCCCATCGCGATGGCGATGCCGGTGACGATCTCCTTGAAGCGGCGCTCCAGCAGGTTGCCGACCTCGGGCAGGAACCAGCGCGCGGTCCCCTGCAGATGGACGCTTTCGGGGATCACGTTGAAGGTGTGGCCGCCGGTGAAGTGGGCGATGGTGATCACGCCGGCTTCCAGCGGATTGACGTTGCGCGCCACCACGCTCTGCAGCGCGGCGACGATGTGCGATGCGATCAGGATCGGGTCCACGCCGTTATGCGGCATCGCGCCATGCGCGCCGCGGCCGGTGATGGTGGCCTCGAGGTTCGCGACCGCGGCCATCACCGGCCCCGGCGCGTGCAGGAAGGTGCCGGCGGGCGCGCCGGGCCAGTTGTGCATGCCGAAGATGCGCTCCATCGGGAAGCGCTCGAACAGGCCTTCCTTCACCATCACCTCGCCGCCCGCGAGATTCTCCTCGGCGGGCTGGAAGACGAGGTAGACGGTGCCGTCGAAGTTGCGCGTTTCCGCAAGGTACTTCGCGGCGCCGAGCAGCATGGTGGTGTGCCCGTCATGGCCGCAGGCATGCATCCTGCCGGGGATGGTGGAGGCGTGCGGCAGGCCGGTGAGTTCCTGCAGCGGCAGCGCGTCCATGTCGGCGCGGAAGCCGATGGCGCGGCCGGAGTTGCCGTTGCCGCGGATCACGCCGACCACGCCGGTCTTCGCGATGCCGGTATGCACCTCGTCGCAGCCGAATTCCTTCAGTTTCGCGGCGACGATGCCGGCGGTGCGGACTTCATCGAAGCCGAGCTCGGGGTGCTGGTGGAAGTCCCGCCGCCAGGCGGTCATCTCCGGGTGGAACTCGGCGATGCGGTTGATCACGGGCATGGGCGACCAGTCTCCGACGTGCGTGGCGAGCGGCGGGCTGTGCCGGTCTAGCCCGGCGGGCGGAGGAAGGCGAGGTCGGCGCCGAGCGGGGCCTGGGTCACCTGCTCATGCACCAGCCGGTCCCAGCCGCGGGCCGGGGCGGGGGCCGGCTGCCAGGCGGCGCGGCGGGCGGCGAGGGTCGCCTCGTCCACCAGCAGGTCGAGGCGGCGGTCCTTGACGGACAGGCGGATGCGGTCGCCGGTCTCGGCCAGAGCGAGCGGGCCGCCCACCGCGGCCTCGGGTGCCACATGCAGCACGATGGTGCCGAAAGCGGTGCCGGACATGCGGCAGTCGCTGATGCGGACCATGTCCTTCACGCCCGCCCGCGCCAGCTTCTTCGGGATGGGCAGGTAGCCGGCTTCCGGCATGCCGGCGGGGCTGCGCGGGCCGGCGCCCTTCAGCACCAGGATGTCCTGCGGCGTGACATCCAGCGCCGGGTCGTCGATGCGGTTCGCCAGGTCCTCGAGCCCGTCGAAGACGACGCAGCGCGCCTCCGTCTCGAACAGGGCGGGCGTGGCGGCGCTGCGCTTGAGGATGGCGCCGTCGGGCGCGAGGGAGCCGCGCAGGATCACGATGCCGCCGACCGGGCTGATCGGCGTCTCGCGCGCACGGATGATCTTGCGGTCCACGAAATGCGACCCGTCGCCGATCCGGGCGCGCAGCGGGGTGCCGTCGAGGTCGGGGGTGTCCAGGTGCAGCAGGTCCCGCAACTCCCAGAGCAGAGCCCGCATCCCGCCCGCTGCATGAAAGTCCTCCATGTAGCCTTCGCCGGTGGGCTTGAGGTCCACCAGAACGGGCGTCGTCTCGGACAGCGCATCGAGCCGCGCGAGGTCGAGCGTGACGCCGGCGCGGCCGGCGATGGCCGCCAGGTGCACGACGGCGTTGGTGGAGCCGCCGAGGGAGAGCAGCACGCGCATCGCGTTCTCGACGCTCTCCACCGTGACCAGCGCCGCGGGCGGCATCGGCTTCTGGATCAGCCGCACGGCCTGGGCACCGGCTTCCTCGGCGATGCGCAGGCGGTCGGCATGCACGGCGGGGGCGCTGGCGGCGTCGAGCGGCATGAAGCCCAGCACGGCGGCGATGCAGGCCATGGTGCTGGCGGTGCCCATCACGCCGCAGGTGCCGGCGGTGGTGGCGAGTTTTCCTTCGATGGTCGCGATCTTGTCTTCCGTCACCTCGCCGGCGCGGTATTTCGCCCAGTAGCGGCGGCAATCGGTGCAGGCGGAGAGGCGCTCGCCCTCGAAGGCCTGGGCGAGCATCGGGCCCGTGACCAGCATCACGGAGGGCGTGCCGGCGCTGACGGCGGCCATGAGCTGGGCCGGCACGGTCTTGTCGCAGCCGCCGATCAGCACGGCCGCGTCCATCGGCTGGGCGGCCAGCATCGCCTCCGTGTCGAGCGCCATCAGGTTGCGGTAGTGCATGGAGCAGGGGTTCAGCGAGGGCTCGCAGAGCGAGACGGTCGGGAAGGCCAGCGGCAGGCCGCCGGCCGCCAGCACGCCGCGCTTCACCGCCTCCAGCAGCTCGGGGACGGTGCGGTGGCAGTTGTTGTAGTCGCTGGCCGTGTCGGCGATGCCGACCACCGGCTTGTCCAGCATGGCCTGGGAGTAGCCCATGGACTTGGCGAAGCTGCGCCGGAGATAGAGGGCGAATTCCCGGTCCCCGTAGTTGGAGGAGCGGTTGGCGAGGCCAAGCTTGCGGGGCGTGCCGGTGGTCATCGGGGCGATTCTCCCTTCCGCCCCGCCGCCATCACGCCGGGGGGCGGTGGCAGACGCAGCAGAGCTTGTTTCCGTCGAGGTCGCGCGCATAGGCGCCGTAGTAGTCGGCATGGTAGTGCGGCCGCAGGCCCGGTCCACCCTCGTCCCGGCCGCCGGCGGCGAGGATGGCGGCATGGACGGCATCCACCGTGGCGCGGTCCGGCGCTTCGAAGGCGACGGTCACGCCATTGCCGACGCGGGCGAGGCGGCCGTCGATCGGGCGCATGAGCCAGATCTGCGGCGTGGTCTCCGGCGCCGCGGCATAGCCGGCATACCCCTTCTCCAGGTCGCTCTCCTGCCGGGCGATGCCGAGCAGGGCCAGGATGCGGTCGTAGAAGGCGATGGCGCGCGGCAGGTCGTTGGTGCCGAGGGTGACATGGCTGAACATGGCGGATCTCCCGTGATGCGGGACGGTCCTGGCATGGCGGGGCTTTGCAGATCCTGCGAAGTTGCCGGGGCGTGGCGGTATCAGGATACCACAGGCGCGAAATCGCGGTAACGCTTGACTTTCCGGCCCTTCCCCGCGATACGGCCCGCCGAACCCCGTTTCGGATCACTGTAAGAAGATGCTGACGAGACAGACCACCTCCATCAAGCCGGCGGAGGTCAGCAAGAACTGGGTGCTGATCGACGCGGAAGGCCTCGTGCTGGGCCGCCTTGCCTCGATCGTCGCCAACCGGCTGCGCGGCAAGCACAAGGCGCAGTTCACCCCGCATGTGGATTGCGGCGACCATGTCGTCGTGATCAACGCCCGGAAGGTCCGCGTGACGGGCCAGAAGGCGGAGCAGGCGGTGTTCTACTGGCACACCGGCTATGCCGGCGGCATCAAGGGCCGCAGCTTCCGCGAGCGGATCGAGAGCGCCCACCCCGAGCGCGTGATCGAGAAGGCGGTGGAGCGGATGATCACGCGCGGCCCGCTCGGCCGGCGGCAGATGAAGAACCTGCACGTCTATGCCGGGCCCGAGCATCCGCATGGCGGCAACACCCCGGCCGCGCTCGACGTCGGCGCGATGAACCGCAAGAACAAGGTGGCGTAATTCGATGAGCGAGCAGACTTCCCGCAGCGGCTCGCTGGCCGAGCTGAAGGACATGGTGAGCGCGGCCGGTGGCCCCGCCGCCGCCCAGGCCGAAGCCCCGCGCGAGCCGAAGCGTGACGCCCAGGGCCGTTCCTACGCGACCGGCCGCCGCAAGAACGCCATTGCCCGCGTCTGGGTGAAGCCCGGCAAGGGCGAGATGGAGATCAACGGCAAGACGCTGTCGAAGTATTTCGCCCGGCCGGTGCTGCGCATGCTGATCTCGCAGCCCTTCCTGGTGACGGACCGCTACCAGCAGTTCGACGTCTACGCGACCGTCGTCGGCGGCGGCCTTTCGGGCCAGGCCGGCGCGCTGCGCCACGGCATCTCCCGCGCGCTGACCTACTACGAGCCGGGGCTGCGCCCGCTGCTCAAGAAGGCCGGCTTCCTCACCCGCGACCCGCGCGCGGTGGAGCGCAAGAAGTACGGCAAGCCGAAGGCGCGACGTTCGTTCCAGTTCTCCAAGCGCTGACGCCCAGCGGACCGGGCGTCACGCCCGGCCTGCATGGCTGGTTCATCCGGGGGGCGGGTCCGCAAGGGCCCGCCCCTCTTGCTTTCCGGGGTCGGAATCCGGCCCCATCTCGCGGCGAAAGGAGCCGTATCATGGCCAAGGGCCCCATCCCGAGCGTCTTCATCGACGGCGAGTCCGGCACGACCGGGCTGCAGATCCGCGACCGCCTGGCGCGATTCCCCGGCATCGCGCTGCGCTCCATCGCCGCCGAGCAGCGCAAGGACCCCGCGGCCAAGCGCGCGCTGATGGCGGAGGTGGACCTGGTCGTGCTCTGCCTGCCCGACGACGCCGCGAAGGAAGCGGCGGCGATGGCGGCGGAGCTCGGCGATGCGGCGCCGAAGCTGCTCGACGCCTCCACCGCGCATCGCGTGCATCCCGATTGGGTCTACGGCTTCGCCGAGTTGAACGCGGCGCAGGAAGCGGCCATTGCCGCGGCGCCGCGGGTGGCGAACCCGGGCTGCTACCCCACGGGCGCCATCGCGCTGATCCGCCCGCTGGTCGAGGCCGGCATCCTGCCGCGCGACTATCCGGTCACGATCAACGCCGTCTCCGGCTATTCGGGCGGCGGCAAGGCGATGATCGCGGAGTTCGAGCCGGCGCGCACCGCAGCCCCGTTCTTCCTCTACGGGCTCTCGCTGGAGCACAAGCACCTGCCGGAGATGCAGACCTATGGCGGGCTGACGCGCCGGCCGCTCTTCGTGCCGAGCGTCGGCGACTTCGCGCAGGGCATGCTGGTGAGCCTGCCACTGCACCTGTCGCTGCTGAACGGCAATCCGAAGCCCGCCGATCTGGAGGCGGCGCTGCAGGAGGCCTATGCGCGCTCCGCCTGGGTCAGCGTGCAGCCGGCGGACGGCAAGGCACGGCTGGCGCCGGAGGAGCTCAACGGCTCCAACAGGCTGGAGCTGCGCGTCTACGGCAACGAGAAGCACGGCCAGGCGGTGCTGGTCGCGAAGCTCGACAACCTGGGCAAGGGCGCGTCGGGGGCCGCGGTGCAGAACATCGGGCTGATGCTCGGCCTGGATGTCGCGCCGGCGCTGCCGCTCGCCGCCGAATAGGGGAACGACCACATGGACGACCTGCATCCCAGGGCCGCGCGCGGCCCCATCCTGCCCTTCGAGGGCCAGTTCCCGCGCATCCACCCCGAGGCCTGGGTGGCGCCGACCGCCGTCGTCGTCGGCGATGTCGAGATCGGGGCGGAGACCTCGATCTGGTACCACTGCGTGCTGCGCGGCGACACCAACATCATGCGCATCGGCGCGCGCACCAATGTGCAGGACGGCTCCATCCTGCACCTCAACGCCGGCGCGGAGCCGCTGATCATCGGCGACGACGTCACGATCGGGCATGCCTGCATCGTGCACGCCTGCACGCTGAAGAACCGCGCCTTCGTCGGCATGGGCGCGACGGTTCTGGACCGCGCGGTGATCGAGGAAGGCGGGATGCTCGGCGCGGGCGGGCTGCTGCCGCCGGGCAAGATCATCGGGCCGAACGAGCTGTGGATGGGCAACCCCGCGAAGCTCGTGCGCGTGATGACGGCGGAGGAGCGCGCGCGCTTCGACCGCACCGCGGTGCACTACGTGGAACTCGCGAAGCGACACCGCGCGAGCCTGGCGTGATCCGCCGTGGCCTGCTGCTGCTGCCGCTGCTGCTGGCCGCCTGCGAGCGGATGACCGTGGAGCCCGTGGCCGAGCTGCCGCCCGAGGTGATGCGCGGCGCGGGCGATCCGGCGCGCTTCGCGACGGAGAGCGCGGCGCATGCCTTCCTCGACCGGGAGCGCGCGCTGCGCGGCGATCCGGCCGCCGCCGCCTTCGCGGCCGCGATGGTGGAGAATGCCGCGACGGCCTTCCAGGACGGCGGGCGCTTCGCCGACGGCCCCTGGGTGACGCGGCTGCTGCGCGAGGGCCGGGCGGCGCTGCGCCAGGCGATCGGCCTGACTGCCGAGGCGACGCCGCAGCAGGCGCAGGATGCGCTGCTCGCCGCCGCGGCCGCCTTCCGCCGCGGCGACCAGGCGGGGGCCGCCGCGGCGCTGGCGCCGGTCGCCCAGCGCAACGCCGACCCGGCGACGGCGCTGGCGGCGCTGGAGACGCCGCAGCCGCTGCGGCGCGCGCTGCGCGAGGCGCGCGCGATGCTCAGCCGCGAGTCGGGCGGCGGCGCCAATCGCTGAGCGCGTCGGGCGGAACGCACACGAAGTGGATACGGTTTGTGCCTTTCCGCCTGCGGTTGCGGGGGCCTAGCCTGAGGCTCCGCGCGGGCGCTTCGGGCTCGCCGGCGCCCTCGCCACGGAGACACGCTCCATGCGGACCCTCGCCGCCCTGATCGGGCTCTCGCTTCTCGCCGGTTGCGCGCAGACCGGGCCGACAGCCTCGGTGCCGACGCCGAACCTGCCGGCCTCGCTTGCCAGCATCATCACCGATCCGGCGCGGACGGCGATCAACAACACCGCCGCGGTGTTCGGCAATCCGGCCAGCGTGCAGGGCCGCCCGATCGCGGTGGCGGAGGCGATCTCCCAGCTCGAATGGCTGACGCCGGAGCTTTCGAACGACCAGCGCTTCATCGGCATGCCGCCGACGGTGGCGGGATCCGTCCGCCAGGGGCGGGACGCGGTGCGCGAGGCCTTCGGCGTGCGGCCCGACACCAGCCCGCAGGCGGCGGTCAACGCCTTCGACGCGGCGGCCGCGGCCTATCGCGCCAACGACCCGCCGGGCGCGCAGACCGCGCTGGCCGCGGTCACCGGGGCGGACGGCGCGGCGCGTGCCGCTTCGCTGCTCTCGGCGCTGCCGCGGATCCCGCAGGCGGCGGCCGGAACCTCGGCGGCGGTCAGCGGCTTGGCGCAGATGAACGAGAGGACGCCGCCGCGGCGCTGACCCGCGCGGCCTGGACGGCGCGGCGACCCCGCGCCGGAGGGAAGACCGTCATGCTGCGCCGTATTGCGCTGCTGCTGCCCTTGATGCTCGCGGCCTGCGGCACGCCGCCGCCCGGCCCGGCGCCGGTGACCCTGCCCGAGAGCGCCGCGCCGCAGGGGCTCGGCGATCCGACGCGAGGGGCGATCCTGTCGGCCGCCTATGTCTTCGCCCGGCCGGACACCATCGCGGGCGATCCCGCGGCGGGGGCGGAGGCGCTGGGGCGGCTGGAATTCCTCACCGTGGAGCTCGCCACGGACCAGCGCTGGATCGGGCTCTACCCGCTGGTGGTGCCGCTGCTGCAGGACGGGCGCGCGGAAGCCCGCGCCGCTTTCGGGATCCCGCCCATGGTGCCGCCCCAGGCAGCGGTGGATGCGCTGCTCGGGGCCGCGGCGGCGCTGCGCGCGGGGGACCGGGCCGGCGCCACGGCGCGGCTCGGAACGCTCGTGGGCGCGCCGGGCGTCGAGCCGATGCTGGCGCGGCTGGCTGCCTTCCCCGTCCTGCCGCGCGCCGCCTTCGCGCTGGCGCAGGCGCAGGCCGGAATGCGCCGGATGGATGACGACGGCAGGAGGGGACGGTGGTGGTTCTGAACCGGGCCGGGGCGTGGGCGGCCGGGCTGGTGCTGCTGCTCGGCGCCTGCGCCGCGCCGCCCGAGCCGGTGCCGCCGGTGCCTCTCCAGCCGCAGGCGAGCGCCGCGGACCCGGCGCGCCAGGCGGTGCTCAGCGCCGCGGCCGCCTTCGCCGATCCGGCCCGCCTGGCCGGGCATCCGGCGGATGCGGCGCGGGCGGTGGCGCAGCTCGCCTGGATGAGCGTGGCGCTGCAGCAGGACCAGTGGTGGACCGGGGCCAATCCCACCCTGTTCTTCACGCTGCGCGAGGCGGAGCGGGAGGTGCGCGGCGCGCTCGGCGTCCGCCCGGAGGCGACCACGGCCGCCGTGACGATGGCCTTCGCCGCCGCCGCCTCGGCGCTGGAGCGGGACAGGCGGGATGAGGCGGCAGCGGCGCTGGCGCCGGTCGCAGCCGCGGGCGGGGAGGCCGTGCTGACGCGCCTCGATCCGATGCCGCTGATGCCCCGCGCTGCCGCGGCCACCCACTTCGCCGACCAGCAGATGCTGGAGATCATGCGGTCCGATCCGGAGTAGGCGCCGCGCCGCGCCTCGGCTATCGCTGCCGGCGCTGTCCGAAGGAGACGCGGATGCGCCGCCCCGCATTCCTGATGATCGCCCTGCTGCCCGTCGCCTTGCTGGCGGCCTGCGCGGAGATGCGCCAGCCGCCCGAGTTCGCGCGCATCCCCCCCGGCCTCGGCGTCGCCAGCGCCGATCCGGTGCCGGCGATGATCGCGGAGGCGGCGGCCGCCTTCTCGGATGGGGGCGCCTCGTTGAACGGGCGCCCGGCGGAGGCGGCGCGCGCGATCGGGCAGATGGAGCTGGTGGCCGAGGCGTTCCGGCGGAACCCGCGCTGGGCGCCGGTTTCGGCCGCGACCGTCACCGAGTTGCGCACCGCGCGGACCGAGTGGCGCCAGGCGATCGGGATCCCCGAGACGGCCGCGCCCGAGACGGTGGCGGTGGCGCTCGGCCAGGCCTCGCTGGCGCTGCGGGAGAACGACACGCAGCGGGCGGCGGCGGCGTTGGCGCCCGCTGCCTTCATGCCCGGCGGCGCGCCGGCGATCGCGCGGCTGGCCGCGCCCGGCCCGCTGCCGCAGGCGCGGATCGCCAGCGCCCTGGCGCGGGATGAGGTGGCGCGGATGGCACGCATGCAGCTGGGCGGGGTGACCGGCGCGCTCGACCCGGATGCGCCGTTCCTCAATTCGCTGACCGGGGCGCAGATACCGGGGACGATGCGCTGAGGGGTGGGGCGGCACCGAGCGATGCCGCCCCATTGTAAAGTATACCGACAGTGCCTCCCCGGCACGGTCGGCGGCGACAACTCAGGCGCGCCGCGCGCGACGTTGGGCCAAGCCAAGTCCGGCCAGGCCCATTCCGAACAGCGCCAGGGACATCGGCTCGGGCACCGGGAGCTGCGTGATCGACAGGGTCAGGTCCTGGAAGTCGTGGTCGCCGATGACGCTGCCGTTCGTGCCGAGGGTAACCGTGTTGTCCGTCAGGCCGATCAGCGCCAGCGATCCGGGGCCGGCATTGCGCGCCGTGCCGGTGCCGATCTGCACGAGATAGGCGCCGTTCGCCGTCGAGGTGGCGCCATTGGCCAGCAGATGGTTGCCGACGTCCTGGTGGAAGAAGAACTCGAAGGGGATCAGCGTGTTCGCCGCGTAATAGCGGGTGAAGGTGGCGCCGACGACGCTGGCGATGCCGCCGCATCCCGCGATGCCGGGGTTGTTGCAGAAGCTGTCGCCGCCGCCGCCGATCGGCTCACGGAATTCGTTCTTGAAGATCGCGGTGCCGTGGCCCGTGGCGGGCGGCGAGGGCAGGCCGACGGGCGGCGGCGGGCCGTAGGTGAACTTGTAGTAGCCGGTATGCGTCGTGTAGAGGGCGCCGTTGACGTAGCCCTGGATCCCCGTCGGGATGCTCTGGCCGGGTTCGGCACCGAATTCGTGGGTACCGACCCAGCTGCGGATCTCGAGCCCCGCCTGGGCCGATGACCATGCGGCCGAGCCGACAACGAGCCCGAGCGCCCAGAGGGCGCGAGCGAATCGCTTCGAATCTAACATGACTTTCTTCCTCGTCGTTCCAATCGTTGCAATCTTTTCGGGACGGCAACATAACGGGCTATGCATGCCGCATGCCATCTTCTATATCTATGAATCTGCTACGTAAGTTTTCTATAATGTTGTTGAGTGTAAACTTCACCGACAGGCAGTCGGGCGAGCGGTGTCAATTCTGCCGACAGCCCGCCGCGTAATCCGCCCGGCGTTGTCGCGTAAGGCGAAGCGTCCATACTCAGGGTTGCCATTGTCGCAATATTGACGCGCTTCGACCGAGTCCGCCAAATCGGTTCGTGAGCGGGATGGCATGGAATGTCGGGCCGCATCGACCCGATGCCTGGCCCCTCAGGCAGCGGGAATGGCGCCGCCTGCTCGCCCTGCCCTCCATCATGGCGGTGGCGCTGCTGCTGCGCCTCCAGCTGCTCGATCATTCCTCGCTGTCGCTGGACGAGGCGTTCACGCGCTACTGGATCGAGCAGGGCCAGGCCTTCCTCTGGGGAGAGGGAAGGCGGATCGAGACCAATCCACCCCTCTACTACTCCCTCCTGCACATCTGGAGCGCGATCGCCGGAGGCGGGGATTCCGCGCTGCGCCTGCCCTCCGCCCTTGCTTCCGTGGCGCTCGTCGGGATGGCGGGCTGGCTGGGCCGGCAGGTGGCGGGGCCCGCCGCCGGGCTGGGCGCCGCGGCGCTGCTGGCCGTCTGGCCCCTTTGCGTCTGGCATGGCGTCGAGGCGCGGCCGGTCGCCCTGGCGCCGCTGTTCGAGGCCGCTGCGCTGCTCGGCGTCTTCCTCTGGGTGCGCCGCGTCGCGGGCGCCCCGGTGCATGGAGGCCGCGGAGCCCGGCCTCTGGCGGCGCCCTTCGCGCTGGTCGTGCTGGGCAGCGTGGCCGCGATCCACACCCATGCCACGGCCCTGTTCTTCACCGCCGCGCTCGGCGCCGCGCTTGCCGGCGCGCTGCTGTCACGCCGCGCCGCGCGGCTCGCGGACCTTGCGCCCGCGGCCGCGGCCGGCGCGGTCATCGCGGCGATCTCTGGGCCGCAGTTCCTGGTGTTCGTGGCGCAGCGCAACTCCGGCAACATCGCGTGGATCCCGCCGCTCTCGGTCTGGAAGGTGCAGAGCTTCGCGATTCCGCTCGGTCCCGGGATGGCGATGTTCGAATTGCCGGGCTGGCTGCGCGTTGCGCTGCTGGCACTGCTGCTCGGCCTCGCCGCCATCGGGGCGGCGCGCCTGCGCGACCGGGCGGCGATCACGGTGCTGCTGGCCGTGCCGATGCTCTATGTCGCCGCCCTTCTCGCGGCGAGCCTCGGGCGGCCCGTCCTGCTGCCCCGCGTCGCCGTCATCCTCCTGCTGCCGATGGCGGTCCTGGTCGCGATGGGGATACTGGCCCGGCCCGGCCTGGCCTGGCGCGCCGGAACCGGCGCGCTGGCCGCCGGTGTGCTGGCGCTCGGCCTTGGGATGCAGCTGTACCGGCCGGCCTCGGCCACATTCGCGAACACGCTCCGGCCCGACTATCGCGCCGTCGTCCGGTTCCTGCAGGACGAGGCGCGCTGCGCCGGGCCGGTCTTCACGGGCCACGCCTGGACGCTGCTCGGCTGGCCGCACTACGCGCCTGCCGAAAGGCGGCCGCTGATGGTGGTGCAGCTGCCCGAGGAGGAGGATTTCCGACGGAACCCCTTCTTCGCGCTGCACGCGCCGCGGTCCGGGATCACCTTCCTGTCGGCGGCGGAATTCGGCCGGATGGTGGAATCCCTGCCGGCCAGCGTCATCCTGGTGCAGCGCACGCCGGCGTCCTCGCCCCCGATGCGCGCGCAGATCGCGGCTTGGGAAGCACGCTTCGCGGTGGAGCGCCACGCCTTCGGTCAGGGCAACAACGAGATCGTCGTGCATTGCCTCCGCGCCCCCAACCCGGGGCGCTCGGGCGGCGGTCAATCCCGCGCCTGGACCTTCACGTAGTCGCCGGGCGCGTCGCATAGCGGCGGCAGGGCGCCGGCGCCGGGGATGCGGGCGGGGACCTGGGCCTTGTCCTGGCTGGCGATCCAGCGCTGCCAGTCGGGCCACCAGGAGCCCGAGAGTTCCGTCGCGCCCTTGAACCAGGCGTCCGGGTCGGGCGGCAGGTCCTCGCCGACCCAGTGGCTGTATTTCCCGGCCTCGGGCGGGTTCACCACGCCGGCGATGTGGCCCGATGCGGCAAGGACGAAGCGGATCTTGCCGGCATAGAGCTGCGTCGCGCGGTAGGTGCTCTTCCAGGGCGCGATGTGGTCCTCCCGCGTCGAGAGGATGTAGGTCGGCAGCTTGATCTTGCGGAGGTCGAGGGGAACGCCGTCCAGCTCGATGCCGCCGGGCTTCACCAGGTCGTTCTCCTGGTACATCCGGCGCAGGTAGAAGCTGTGCATGCGCGCGGGCATGCGCGTGCTGTCGTCGTTCCAGTAGAGCAGGTCGAAGGGGAAGGGCTCCTGCCCCAGCAGGTAGTTGTTCACCACGAAGGACCAGATCAGGTCGTTGGCGCGCAGCATGTTGAAGGTGGTCGCCATCTCCGACCCTTCGAGGAAGCCGCGCTTGTTCATCTTGTCCTCGAGGGACTGCAGCTGCTCCTCGTCGATGAAGACGCCGAGCTCGCCGGCCTCGGCGAAGTCGAGCATGGTGGTGAAGAAGGTCGCGGACTTGATGCGCGTGTCCTTCTTCGCCTGCATGTGGGCCAGGGTGCAGGCCAGAAGCGTGCCGCCGAGGCAGTAGCCGATGACGTTCACCGCCTTCTCCCCCGTCGCCTGCTCGATGGCGTCGAGCGCGGCGTAGGGGCCTTCGCGCATGTAGTCGTCGAAGCCCTTCTCGGCGAGTTTTTCGTCCGGATTGACCCAGGACACGACGAAGACGGTGTGCCCCTGCTCGACGGCCCAGCGGATGAAGCTGTTCTTGGGGCGGAGGTCGAGGATGTAGAACTTGTTGATCCAGGGCGGGATGATCAGCAGCGGGCGCTTGAAGACGCTCTCCGTCGTCGGCTGGTACTGGATCAGCTCCATCAGCGCGTTGCGGTACACCACCTTGCCCGGCGTCACCGCGATGTTCTCGCCGACCTTGAACTTGGTCTCGTCGGTCATGCGGATGCGCAGCTGGCCCTTGCCGCGCTCGAGGTCGGAAAGAAGGTTGGAGAGGCCCTTGAGCAGGTTCTCGCCGCCCGTCTCCGCCGTTCGGCGCAGCACTTCCGGATTGGTCATCAGGAAGTTGGACGGGCTCATCGCGTCCACGAACTGGCGCGTGTAGAAATCCACCTTCTGCGCCGTCTTCTGGTCGAGCCCGTCGGTGTGCTGCACCACGTTGGTGAAGAAGCGGGCGGAGAGCAGGTAGGACTGGCGGATGAAGTCGAAGACCTCGTTCTCGCGCCAGGCATCGTCCTTGAAGCGGCGGTCGGTCTTGGGCTCCTCGATGACGGATTTCGGCGCCTCTCCCATCATGCGCCGGGCGGTGTTCTGCCAGAGCGTCAGGTAGTCCTGCCAGAAGCCGATCTGCGCCTGCATCAGCCGCGCCGGATTGGTCATCAGCCGCGTCGTCATCTCCATGAAGGCGGAGCCGATGTTGAGCGGGTCCGGCCCCGGCGCGGCGGCGCCATCCGCGCCCTGGCGCTTCAGGAAGTCGGTGACGATGCGCTGCCCGCGCTCGGCCACGTCGGCCATGGTGCGGCTCACCACCGCCGGGTCGGGCAGGCGGAAGCTGGTCTTGTCCTCGGTGGTCGGGTCCTGCGACATCCGCACTCCAGCCCTCAACCTGTCCTGCCACCCGTTCGGGTGACGGCCTGTCCGTGTTACGCCGCTGCGATGCTTCCGCCCGCTTGCGGTTCGGGCTAACCCTCGCTCCTGCACGGAAAAGGGCAGCGATGATCCCGCGCGTCGAAGGCCACGGCAGACGCCAAAAGGCTAGGGTGTGGCGGGCGCTGGATCAAGCGCGCCGGGGGATGGTGCTGGCCGCCATCCTGGCGCTTCCGGCCTGCACGGAACGCATCTCGGAGCTCGATCCGCGGCCGGGGCTGTCGAACCTGTTCTTCCGGACGCATCTGGAAGGGCGGGAGCCGCCGCCCGGCCTGGACGGCGAGTGGCCGAACCTGTCGAGCGTGCCGCCCCGCCCGGAGCCGCCGAGCGCCGAGACGCGGCAGGGCCTTTCGGCCGACCTGGCGGCCGACCGGGCACGGTCGCGCACGCCGCTGGAGCCCGGCGGGGGCGCGGCCTTCCCCGCCGGCGAGGGCGCGCCGCCGGCTCCGCCCCGGCTGGCCGCCGTGCCGCCGATCCGGCTGGAGCCGGAGGCGCTGCCCGCCGCGCCGGCGGCGCAGCCCATCCCCGCCCCGCCGGCCGGAACGCCCCGGGCGCCGGAGCCGGCCGCACTGCCCTCCCCTGCCCCGCCGCCTGCGCGAGCGCCGGAGCCCACCGCCGCGCCGCCGCCCGCCCCAGCGCCGGAGTTGCTCGCGCCCGCGGTGCCGCCGCCGCCCTCCCGCGACCTGCTGGCGCCCGCCCCGCCGCCCCCGCCCTCGCGCGACCTGCTCGCGCCTCGCGGCGGCTGAGCGGGTCGGCTATCTTCCCCGCGAATCAAACGGACCGACGACGATGACCGAGGAGTTCCACCGCATCCGGCGCCTGCCGCCCTATGTCTTCGCCGAGGTGAACGGCGCGAAGGCGAAGGCGCGCGGGGCCGGCGAGGACATCGTGGACCTCGGCATGGGCAACCCGGACAGCCCGACGCCGCCGCACATCGTCGCCAAGCTGGTCGAGGCGGTGCAGGACCCCCGCACGCATCGCTATTCGATGTCGAAGGGCATCCCCGGGCTGCGCAAGGCACTCGCCGGCTACTATGCGCGCCGCTTCGGGGTGAAGCTCGACCCGGAGACGGAGGTGGTCGCCACGCTCGGCTCCAAGGAGGGACTGGCGAACCTGGCGCAGGCGATCTCCTCGCCGGGCGACACCATCCTGGTGCCGAACCCGTCCTACCCGATCCACCAGTTCGGCTTCATCATCGCGGGTGCCTCCGCGCGCTCCATCCCCTACACGCCGGACGACGCGATGCTGGCGGCGATCGATCGCGCGGTGCGGCATTCCGTGCCGAAGCCGACGGCGCTGATCGTCAACTTCCCCTCGAACCCGACGGCGCTGCTGGCCAGCCGGGAGTTCTACCGCGAGCTGGTCGCGATGGCGCGGCGGCACGAGCTCTTCATCCTGTCGGACCTCGCTTACGCCGAGCTCTATTTCGACGAGGCGAACCCCCCGCCTTCGGTGCTGGAGATCCCGGGCGCGAAGGATGTGACGGTGGAGTTCACCTCCATGTCCAAGACCTACAACATGGCCGGCTGGCGCATGGGCTTCGCGGCGGGCAATCCGCGGCTGATCTCCGCCCTGGCGCGGGTGAAGTCCTATCTCGACTACGGCGCCTTCACACCGATCCAGGTGGCGGCCGTCGCCGCGCTGAACGGGCCGCAGGACTGCGTGGCCGCGATGCGCGTGGAATACCGCAAGCGGCGCGACGTGCTGGTGAAGGGGCTGAGATCGGCCGGCTGGGACGTGCCGGCGCCGGATGGATCGATGTTCCTCTGGGCGCCGATCCCGGACCGCTTCCGGCATCTGGGCTCCGTCGGCTTTTCCAAGCTGCTGCTGGAGAAGGCGAAGGTCGCGGTGGCGCCGGGCCTCGGCTTCGGCGAGCATGGCGACGACCATGTGCGCATCGCCCTCGTCGAGAACGAGCACCGCATCCGCCAGGCGCTGCGCGGCATCCGGACCTTCCTGGCCGCCGACAATGCCGGGCCGGTGGATGGGATGGAAGTCGACGCCGCGTGAAGGCTGATGCCCTGACTGTACCGCCCGCCCCCCACCCCAACCCTCCCCCGCTCACGCGGGAGAGGGAGCCGGGCGCGCTGACGATCCCTCTCCCGCGTGAGCGGGGGAGGGTGCCCGAGCGCAGCGAGGGCGGGTGGGGGCCGCGCAACCTCGGAGACGCCGCATGACAAAACCTCTCGCCATCGGCGTCGCCGGCCTTGGCACCGTCGGCACGGGCGTGCTGGCGCTGTTGCGGGACAATGCCGAGACCGTCGCGGCGCGGGCCGGGCGGCCGATCGCGGTCACCGCGGTCTCCTCGCGCGACCGCACCAAGGATCGCGGCGTCTCGCTCTCCGGCCTGCGCTGGTACGAGGATGCGACGGCGCTCGCGGCCGATCCGAATGTGGACGTGGTCGTGGAGACGATCGGCGGCACGGAAGGCCCGGCGGCCGACCTGGTGCGCGCCGCGCTGTCCGCTGGCAAGCCGGTGGTCACCGCGAACAAGGCGCTGCTCGCCGTGCATGGCGCGGAGATCGCGCGGCTTGCCGACCGGAAGAACGTGCCGCTGATGTTCGAGGCGGCGGTCGCGGGCGGCATCCCGGCGATCAAGGCGGTGCGGGAAGGGCTGGCGGCGAACGACCTCTCGCGCGTGCTCGGCATCCTGAACGGCACCTGCAACTACATCCTGACGCAGATGCGAGAGCGCGGGCGCGAATTCGCCGAAGCGCTGAGCGAAGCGCAGAAGCTGGGCTATGCGGAGGCTGACCCGACCTTCGACGTGGACGGCATCGACGCGGCGCACAAGCTGGCGATCCTGGCGGCACTCGCCTTCGGGCGGCCGGTGGATTTCGCCTCGGTGCATGTCGAGGGGATCCGCAGCGTCTCGGCGCTGGACATCAAGCTGGCCGAGGAGCTCGGCTACCGGATCAAGCTGCTCGGCATCGCGCGGCGCACGGATGGCGGAATCGAGACGCGCGTGCATCCCTGCATGGTGCCGGTCTCGCATCCGATCGCGCGGGTGGACGGGGTGTTCAACGCCGTGGTGGCGGAGGGCGATTTCTGCGGCCGCGTGGTGCTGGAAGGGCGCGGGGCGGGCGGCGGGCCGACCGCAAGCGCGATCTGCGCGGACCTGATCGATATCGCGCGCAACCGGCGCACGCCGGTCTGGGGCGTGGCGGATGGCGCGCTTTCGGCGCTGCCCTCGATCCCGATGGAGAAGCGCGTCGGCGCCTATTACCTGCGGCTGATGGTGCTGGACCGGCCGGGCGTGATCGCCGACGTCACCGCCATCCTGCGCGACCACCATGTCAGCATGGAATCCATGCTGCAGCGCGGCCGCGCGCCGGGCGAGGCGGTGCCGGTGGTGGTGACCACGCATGACTGCGAGGAGGCGCAGATGCGCGCCGCCCTTGCGCGCATCGCGGCGCTGGAGACGGTGGTGGAAGCGCCGGCGCTGATCCGTATCGAGAACCTGCAGTAGTACCGGGAGAGACGGCCATGGCCGACAGCAGCGTGCATGTCGATCGCAACCTGGCGCTGGAGCTTGTCCGCGTGACGGAGGCGGCGGCGCTCGCCGCCTCCCGCTGGATGGGCCGAGGCGACAAGAACGCCGCGGACGGCGCGGCGGTGGAGGCGATGCGCAAGGCCTTCGACACCGTCGCCATCTCCGGCACCGTGGTGATCGGCGAGGGCGAGATGGACGAGGCGCCGATGCTCTACATCGGCGAGAAGGTCGGCATCTACGCCAAGGCCGGCGGCGGGCCGGAGGTGGACATCGCGGTGGACCCGCTGGAGGGCACCACCATCACGGCGAAGGGCGGGCCGAACGCCATGGCCTGTGTCGCGCTGGCGCAGAAGGGCGGCTTCCTGCACGCGCCCGACATCTACATGGACAAGCTCGCGGTCGGGCCCGGCCTGCCGGCGGGCGTGGTGAACATCGATGCGAGCGTCGAGGAGAACCTGCGGGAGCTGGCGAAGGCGAAGCAGCGCAGCGTGACCGACCTGGTGGTCTGCCTGCTGGATCGCGACCGCCACAAGGAGATCGTGAAGCGCTGCCGCGCGGCCGGCGCGCGGATCATGATGATCCCGGATGGCGATGTCTCGGGCGTCGTCGCCGTCTCCCAGCCGGATACGGGCGTGGACATCTACATGGGCTCGGGCGGCGCGCCGGAGGGCGTGCTGGCGGCCGCGGCGCTGCGCTGCATCGGCGGGCAGATGCAGGGGCGCCTGCTGTTCGAGAACGAGGAGCAGATCGCGCGCGGCAAGGAGATGGGCGTCACTGACCCGAACCATGTCTACACGCTGGAGGAGATGGCGAAGGGCGACGTGATGTTCGCGGCGACCGGCGTGACCACCGGCCCGATGCTGCGCGGCGTGCGGCATTTCGGATCGGGCGCGGTGACGCATTCGATCGTCATGCGCTCGAAGTCGGGCACGGTGCGGTATGTCGAGGGACATCACAACTTCGCCCTGAAGCCCAGCGCGTTCGTGGCGTGAGTCTCGCGGCGGAGCTCGATACGGACGGCCCGGTCCTCGGCGTCGCGCGCTCCGCCACGGGGCGGCGCTGGATCTGGCGCGGGGCGGAGCCGCGCATCGGGCTCGGCATCGCACAGCGGCTCGGCCTGCCGGAAATCGTCGGCCGGCTGCTGGCGGCGCGCGGCGTCGGCATCGAGGACGCGCCGCATTTCCTGGAACCGACGCTGCGCGCGCTGCTGCCCGACCCGTCCTGCCTGCGCGACATGGACCGCGCGGCGGCGCGGCTGGCCGATGCGGTGCAGCGCCAGGAAGCCGTCGCGGTGTTCGGCGACTACGACGTGGACGGCGCCTGCGCGGGCGCGCTGATGGTGCGGCTGCTGCGCGAGCTCGGCTGCCGCGTGGCACATTACGTGCCGGACCGCATCAACGAGGGCTACGGCCCGAACCCCGCCGCGATCCGCACGCTGTGCGAGCGCGGCGCGACCCTGATCGTCACGGTGGATTGCGGCATCGCGGCGGTCGAGGCGCTGGCCGCCGCGGAGGGGCGCGCGGAGGTGGTGATCCTGGACCACCACAAGGCGGAGGGCGCGCTGCCGGCGGTGCATGCGGCGGTCAATCCGAACCGGCTGGATTGCACGAGCGGGCTCAAGCACCTTTGCGCCGCGGGCGTGGCGTTCCTCGGCGCCGTCGCGCTGCAGCGGGAGTTGCGCCGGCGCGGCTTCTTCGCGGGGCGGGAGGAGCCCGACCTCAAGAACTTTCTCGATCTCGTCGCCCTGGCGACGGTGTGCGACGTGATGCCGCTGACCGGGCTGAACCGCGCGCTGGTCGCGCAAGGGTTGCGCGTGATGGCGCGGCGCGGGCGCGCGGGCATCGCTGCCCTGCTGGAGGTGGCGCAGGCGAAGGATGCGCCGAGCGCGCATACCCTCGGCTTCCTGCTCGGGCCGCGGATCAATGCGTCCGGCCGCATCGCGGAGAGCGATCTCGGCCTGAGGCTGCTGGTCGAGGACGACCCGGTCGAGGCGCGGGCGATGGCGGCGACGCTGGATGCGGTGAACCGCCGGCGGCAGGAGGTGGAGGCCGATGTGCTGACCGCCGCCTTCGAGGCGGCGCAGCGCCAGGCGGATCGCGGCCACCCCGTGCTCCTCGTCTCCGGCGAGGGCTGGCACCCCGGCGTGGTCGGCATCGTCGCGGGGCGGATCAAGGAAAAATTCAACCGGCCGGCCTGCGTGGCGGGTCTGGCGGCGGGGCTGGCCAAGGGGTCGGGGCGGTCGGTGCCGGGCGTGGATCTCGGCTCCGCGATCATCGCGGCGCGCCAGGCGGGGCTGCTGGAGACCGGCGGCGGGCATCCGATGGCGGCCGGCTTCTCCTATCGCGAGGCGCGCGGGGCGGAGGTGCAGGCCTTCCTGGACGAGCGGCTCTCCCACGCAGCGTCCCTGCCCTCCGCTGCCGATCTGACGGTGGAGGGGACGCTGGCGGTGCAGGGGGCGACGGTGGCGATGGCGCAGGATGTGGCCCGCCTCGCGCCCTTCGGCGCGGGCAACGAGGAGCCGGTCTTCGTGCTGAACCGCGCCCGCGTGGTGCGCGCCGACCGCGTGGGCAAGGAGGGGGCGGCGGTGCGCTGCTTCCTGGAAGGCGAGGGCGGCGGGCCGCGGCTGAAGGCGATCTGCTTCCGCGCCAAGGACGGGCCGCTGGCGCAGGCGCTGCTCGGCGGCGGCGTGCTGCACCTGGCGGGGCATTTGCGGGCCGAGAGCTGGAACGATTCGGTCAGCGCGGGGCTGCATGTGGTGGATGCGGCGCCGGTGGGCTGATCGTAACGGTTCGTCACGCCGGCCCGGCCGTACTTGAAGCCGGGGCCGGGGCGGGCAACATCTGCGGCATGGACGACCCGATGGCTCCTGGGCGGCGCCCGCCCGTGCTCGACATGACGCCCGAGGGCGAGTTCCGGGATGCCGCGCCGAAGCCAGCCGGTACGCTGGACCGTATCCTGGCGCGCGTCGGCGGCATCGCCGTGCTGGTCGCGCTGGCTGCCGGCGGGCTGGTGCTGGCGGCGGTCGCGATCATGTTCGCCGCGCTCGCGCTGCCGGTGCTCATCGTCGCCGCGGCGGTCGGCGCAGGCTCGATCTGGTGGCGGCTGCGCCGCGCGCGGAAGCATGGCCAGCCCGTCCACTTCGTGGTCATCCGCCGCTGACGGACCGTCCGCCTCTCTTCGAGGTGGATGAGACCAGGCTGTATGACGTCGGCCCCGCCGGCGGGGCCTGGACCGAGGCGGATGCGGGCGAGGCGCGGGCGCAGCGGCAGAGGCGGCTGCGCCGGCTGCTGGTCGCCTGCGTCGGCGTCAATGCGGGAACCTGGACGCTGGCGGGGGTGGCGCTGATGCTCGGCGGGCGGGAATGGGGCGCGGCCTTCGGGATGCTTGCGCTGGCGACGCTGCCGCTCCTGGTGCTGCCGGTGGTGGTGGAGGTTTTTGCGCGCGTGGCGGCGCGACGGCGGCATGTGAGGCGGCCGGAGCGGTTTCCTTCGTAGGGCGGGCGGGCCTCGCCTTCCGTAGCATGCGCGGCCCCCACCCCGACCCTCCCCCGTAAACGGGGGAGGGAGAGCCGGTCACGCCGCCGCGGGCAGGGCCTCGTTGGCCTCCGCCAGCAACCGGAAGCTGGCCTGGCGCGCGGTCGCGTCGTGGCAGGGGGTCAGGACCGCCACCTCGGCGGCGCCATGCGCCTCGGCCACGGCCTGCAGCTTCGCGATCACCTGCTCCGGCGCGCCGACGATCGCGCGGGCGCGCATGCGCTCTACTTGTGCCAGTTCCTCCGGGCTGTAGTCGTAGCGTTCCGCCTCCTCCACGCTCGGCAGCGGCGGGTAGATCCCGCGGTCGCGGGAGAGGCGCCACAGCTCGCGCGAGCGGAACAGGCGCCAGGCCTCGGCCTCGGTCGGCGCGGTCAGGGCGAAGACGGCGACGGCGGCGTGCGGCTCCGTGAGGCGCCCGGCCTGGCCGGGATGGGGGCGGAATCCCTGGCGGTAGAGGGCCAGCGCCTCCTCGCTGCCGCGGCCATCGGTGATGAAGTGGGCGAAGCAATAGGGCAGGCCGAGATAGGCGGCGAGTTGCGCGCCGAAATCGGAACTGCCGAGGATCCAGACCTCCGGCCGCGTCGGCCCCTCGGGCTGGGCGGAGACGCGGGCGAAAGGGTGGTTCACCGGCAGACCGTCGCCGAGCCAGCCCATCAGCTCCTGCACCTGCTGCGGGAAGCGGTCCGCGGCCTCGTTGGCGTTCGGGTTGAGGGCGAAGGCGGTGCGGCCGTCGCTGCCCGGCGCGCGGCCGACGCCGAGGTCGATGCGGCCGGGCACGATGGCTTCGAGAACCTTGAACTGCTCGGCGACCTTCAGCGCGGAATAATGCGGCAGCATCACGCCCGCCGTGCCGACCCGGATGCGCTGGGTGGTCGCAGCGATGGCACTCACAAGAATCTCGGGCGCGGTGCCGGCGTGGCTGGCGCTGTTGTGGTGCTCGGCCAGCCAGTAGCGGCGATAGCCCCAGGCGTCGGCGCGCTGCGCAAGGGCCAGCGTCTCCCGGATCGCCTCGGGCGGGGTGCGGCCGGAGGCGACGCTGGACTGGTCGAGGATGGACAGGGCGAGCTTCATGCCGGTACCTCCAGACCCGAAATTGGGGCCGGCGAACGGCCCCGTCGAGCCGGGGCCGCCGATGACCGCACAGGATGAAGGCTTCATGCGCCATGCCATCGCGCTGTCGCGCCGCGGCATGGAGGCGGGCGCGGGCGGCCCCTTCGGCGCGGTGGTGGTGGCGGAGGGCCGGGTCGTGGCGGAGGGGTGGAACCAGGTGACCTCCACCAACGACCCGACGGCCCATGCCGAGGTGGTGGCGATCCGCCGCGCCTGCGCCGCGCTCGGCCGCTTCGACCTGCGCGGCGCGGTGCTCTACACGAGCTGCGAGCCCTGCCCGATGTGCCTGGCGGCGGCCTATTGGGCGCGGCTGGACGCGGTGGTGTTCGGCAATGCGCGCGAGGACGCGGCCGCGATCGGCTTCGACGACCAGTTCCTCTACGACGAGGTGCCGAAGCCGGTGGAGGCGCGGACGCTGCCGATGCGGCGGCTGCTGGCCGCCGAGGCGCTGGACGTGTTCGGGGCCTGGGCGGGGAAGGCGGACAAGGTCGCCTACTGAGCGGCCAACGCCCGCGCTAGAGCATGCTGCGTTCACATGCGTTCACGCATCATGCTCCAGCCTTTGTTTGGCGAGCATCTTCACGCGTTCAGATGATTCCATCTGAACGCGATCTGCTCTAACGCCGCCGGCCGCCCAGAAGCCCGCCGAAGCCGCGCACCACGTCCTGCGCGATGCCCTGGACCTCGCGCGGGACCAGCGGGATCGGCACCGGGGCGGGTTCCGGCAGGCGCCCGGCCCTGCCCAGCCGGGCGAGCGTCAGCGCCGATGCGCAATCCCCGCCGGGCGGGGTGCTGCCGGTCGTGCCGCGCAGGAATTCCGCGGTGCTGCTGCGCCACAGCCGGTTCGCCACCGTGTCGCCCACCACCTGCGCCAGCGCCGCGCCGGGCTCCACCCCGACGCGCGGCGCCGCGAAGGTGCCGCCCACCGTCACCGGCGTGCGGATGGTCAGCCCCATCACGCGGATATCGGGCAGCAGACGCGCCGCCAGCGTCTCGTTCCTCAGGTTGAGGGCCAGGCTGCCATCCACGCGGCCGAACTCGCCCTCCGCCAGAAGCGCCTGGCTCTGCGCAACGCCGTCATCGGCCGAGAGGCGCAGCGCGAAGCAGCGCAGGCCGAGCCCGCCCGAAGGCGTGCCGCGCGGCAGCAGCGCGCGCGACAGGTCGGGGCCGATGGACAGCGCGGTGGCGCCGGTGAATCGGCCGCCGACCATCGCGATGCCGGCCTCGCCGGAGAGCGTCGCGGCGAGCGCCGGCAGGGTCGCGCCGCGACCGCGCAGGTCGAGCGCGAGGTCCGCATGGCCTTCGAAGGCCGCGGGGATGCCGAAGGCGCGGCGCAGCGCCACCAGGTCGAGCCCGCGGCCGCGGCTGTCGATGCGGAGCGCCGCCGCCGGTGGCGCCGCGGCGGCGTCCAGCGTGAAGCGCCCGCCCAGCACGCCGCCGGGCGAAGTGGCGACGAGCGGGTCGAGCACCAGCCTGCCATTCGCGAGCGCGACCGCCGTGGACGCGTCACGCCAGGTCACGCCGCCGACCCGCAGCGTGGCGGCGGAGAGGGTCAGCGCAGCATCCAGGCCGCGCAGCGCCTCAACGGGCAGGGCGATGTCCGGGATCAGCCGCTGCGCCGGCTGGCCGGGGCGGCGCGGCGCGTCGGCGCCGAAGGCATCGAGGTCGAGCCGGCGCATCGCGAAGCGGCCGCGCAGGCTGGGGCGGGATGCGAAGCCGATGGTCAGCTCCCCCTGCCCTTCCAGCGGCTGCGCGGTGACGGACAGCGCGGCGAGCCGCACTTCGCGCGTGGCGAGGCCGGACAGCCGCGCCGAGGCCGTGACGCCGGTGAGGCGGGGCAGCGCGACGCCGAAGGCCTGCCCGGCGCGCGCCAGGTCGGGCGTGACGAGCCGCGCCTGGAACTCCGCCGGCCCCAGCCCCGCGTCGCGCCGCACAGCGCCCGCAAGCGTCAGGCGCGACGGGCCGGCGTTGATGGTCGCCTCGACGGGCCAGGGCTCGTCCGCCGGCGCCTCCAGCATGGTGCGCAGCGAGGGCAGCGCCAGGACCAGGTTGAGCTCGGCGCCGGCCCGGCGGCCCTGCGCCGAGACGGCGACGGGATCCTCGAAGGAGGCGGCGCGCAGCTCCGCCCGCGACAGGCGCAGGCCCGCCAGGATCGGGCCGGCATCCGTCGCGCCGACCCGGACCTTGAGGTCCGACACGGTCGGGAAGGGACTGCCGGGACCGAGCTGCGCGGTGACCGCCACCGGCCCGGGCGCAAGCGGCAGCTCGCGCTCGGCGAAGCTGCGCGCGAGCCGCCGGATCGTCCCCGGCTCCGCCTTCGCGTCCAGCGCCAGCGACCAGGCAGGCTGGTCGGTGCCGCGCGGCCAGGTGCCGCGGAGGTTGAGCCGCAATCCCTGCCCCGTCACCCTGGCCGACAGCGGCAGCGCGCCATCCGCCGCCGCGCCGAGGCTTGCCTCGATCGAGAGCGCCTCGCCGTTCAGGCGGATGCGGCCGTCGAGCAGCAGGGGGTCGTCGGGATCGTCGCGGGCAAGCGTGAGGGTGTCGATCTCGATCCGGTGGAGCGGCGAGCCGGGCAGGCGGATGCGGGAGGATTCGATCTCGAGTTCCGCGATGCGGAGGCCGCCTGCCGGGGCCTCGGAGGGCGCCGCGGCGCGGTCGCGCCCGAAGATCCAGTTGGGGCGTCCCGCCGCGTCGCGTTCCAGCAGGATGTCGGCATCGGCCAGCAGAAGGCTGTGGATCTCCACCTGCCGGGACAGCAGCGGCAGCGGGGCGAGCGTCACCTCCAGGCGGCCGATGCGGGCGAAATCGGCCTCCGATCCGCCCTCGATGTTGGCTATGGTCGCATCCGACAGCGCGATGCGCGGCCGCAGCCCGAACCGCACGAAGACCTCGCCATGCGTGACCGCGCGCCCGATCGCGCGTTCCAGCGCAGCGTCGAGCTGCGCGGTGAAGGCGCCGTGCGAGATGGCGAGCTGCAGGGCCGCCGACATGCCGCCGAAGAGCAGCGCCACGCCGGCCGCGCCGAACAGGAGCAGGCGTGCCCAGCGCCTCATTGCGTCGCCGAACCGCGGCGCGGCGTGGCGGCCAGGGTCAGAGCGGCGGGGTCTTCGCCCATTCGAATCCCGACCGTGCCTGGTCGTAGCCATAGGCGTAGAGCGCGCGCATGTAGGTCGGCTCGAAGGGGGTCTCCAGCGTCTGCGTGAAGCCCTGGTCGATATAGGCCAGGTTGTAGTCGATGCCGTCGCGCTGCGCGAAGAAGTAGAGCCGCACGGCGTCGTTGAAGCCGCTCGCCGCGATCATGGTGGAGACGGCGCGGGCCGCGATGCTGATGCTGCGGCGGTCCACCGACGCCCAGTCGGAGTCCAGCCGGCCGTTGCGGATGATCCAGGCGCGCGCCGGCTGCACCCGCTGGCGACGCGCGATCGCCGCGCGGCGGGCACTGGTCACGGCGCTGGGATAGAGGAAGGCCTGCGCGAAGGTGCCGCCATCGACATGCATCTCCTGATGCGCCTCGCCGTCGATGGTCACGTCGAACATCACCGGCGGGAAGGCGCCGGGAATGGCGGCGGAGGCGAGCAGGATGCGGCGGACGGTGTCGAGGGCGCGCGGATGGCCGCTGGCCGCGATGGCGCCGACATTCCAGACGACCGGGGTCTGCGCGTCGATATCCGCGGTGCCGATCAGCAGCAGCCTGCCTTCCTGGTGGCCCTGCGCGATGGCGGCAAGCATGCGCTCGTTCAGGTAGTGGGAGATGGTCTCGAACAGCGGCGAGGTGTCCGCCAGCGCGTCGTCGAAGATCGCCGCGGTGATGCGGCGGCGGCGCAGCACGCGCTCCGGGGTGATGGAGGTGTAGACGTCGCGCAGCGGGCCGTCCCAGTCAGGGCCGAGAAAGGCGAAGGGCGCGGTCAGCGCGCCGGTGGAGACGCCGGTCGCCAGGTCGAAGACCGGCCGCGTGCCATGCTCCGTCCAGCCGTTCAGCAGTCCCGCCCCGAATGCGCCGTTCTCCCCGCCGCCGGAGACGGCGAGCAGGTTCAAGGCGGGCACCATCGCGCCCTCGGGCAGGTTCAGCGCCCGGCGGCGGCGGACGAGCGCGTCAACGACCTCCCGGTCGAATGCGGCCTGGCCCTCAGGCGTGGCGATCCGGAAGCGTTCATTGGGCAGGCCGAGGACGCGCGCGTGCCTGGACCGGTCGGCCGGCACGGCGGCGAGCCGCGGCGGGATCGCGCAGCCGGGCAGGAGCGCGGCCGAGCCGATCCCCAGCGAGACACCCAGAAGCCGGCGCCGCGAGGCATTGGAGGGGCGACGGCTGTCGGGCATGTCTGTCACCGGATGTGTGTGGGCTTGGCCATCTTCTACGTGCGCCGGCGACCCGCGGGAACCGCCGGGAGAACTGCCATGCGCTTCGGGACATGGATGGCACGCTCGGCACATCAAGGGGACGTACCGGGCGGCGCCAAGCGTGGGGTGCGCCCGGGCTATCGCGGTGCGCCGAGCAGCAGCTTCAGCTCCGCGGCCTCCGGCACGCGCCCGGAGAGCTTCACCACGCCGTCCACCGCCAGCGCCGGGGTGCGCATCACGCCCATCTGCGCCATGCGCATCGGGTCCGTCACCTTCTCCATCTCGTAGGCGAGGCCGAGTTCGCCCGCCGCCTGCTCGGCGACCTGGGCGAGCTTCTGGCACTTCGCGCAGCCGGTGCCGAGGATCTGGATCTTCACGGCGCTCTCCGCTTCACAGGACCAGGTTGAAGACATAGCCGACCAGCAGGATGCCGGCGGCGACCACGCCGACGAAGGCGGCGATCAGCTGCGGCCGCAGCACGCGGCGAAGGATCAGCACCTCCGGCAGCGACAGCGCGACGACCGACATCATGAAGGCGAGCACGGTGCCGAGGGCGGCGCCCTTGCCCAGCAGCGCCTCGACCACCGGGATCACGCCTGCGGCGTTGGAATACATCGGCACGCCGAGCAGCACGGCGAGCGGCACCGACCACCAGGCCTCCCGCCCCATGAAGGAGGCCAGCAGATCCTCCGGCATGTAGCCATGGATCCCGGCGCCGACCGCGATGCCGGCGATGATCCAGGGCCAGACCTTGCCGACGATCTCCACAACCGCGTCGCGGCCGAGGCGGATGCGGGCGGGCCAGGCGAGGGCTTCCTCCGCGAGGTCGGGGGCGGCGCGCTGGGCGAGCACCCAGGGCTCCACCCAGCGCTCGGGACGCAGCCGCCCGAGCACGACGCCGGCGCCGATGGCCACTGCAAGGCCGAGGACGAGATAGAGCGCCGCTATCTTCCAGCCGAACAGCGCGAGCAGAAGGCCGAGCGCGACCTCGTTCACCATCGGCGCCGCCACCAGGAAGGAGAAGGTCACGCCGAGCGGGACTCCTGCGGAGACGAAACCGATGAAAAGCGGCACCGCCGAGCAGGAGCAGAAGGGCGTGACGATGCCGAGCCCCGCCGCAGCCACATTGCCGACGCCCTCCCGCCGGCCCGCGAGCAGGACGCGCGTCCGCTCCGGCGAGAAGAAGCTGCGCAGGATGCCCATGGCGAAGACGACACCGGTGAGCAGCAGCAGCACTTTCGGCACGTCGTAGAGGAAGAACCACACCGCCTCGCCGAGCCGCGTGTCGCGCATCAACGGTGTCAGCCCGAAGAGCAGGTCCGCCAGCGGCACCAGGCTGGCGTAGGCGGCGATCCAGACCGGCACCGCAAGCAGCCAAAGCAGCTCGGGGTCAACGGCGGCGCGCTGGCTGCGCGGGGTCATGGCAAGGTGTTCCGCAAGGGGGCTGGCAGACGCAGCCACCATGGCGTCGCGCGCCGTGCCGGGCATTGATCCGCCGCAACCGCCTGCGGCGGCCGCGTCACACCGCGATGCGACCGAACAGCGCCGTCAGCAGCGCGAAGAGCGCGCCGCCCACCAGGAAGCCGACCAGCGTGCCGTTGATGCGGACATATTGCAGGTCCTTCCCCACGCGCAGCTCGATCTTCTCGGTCACCGTCGCGGTGTCCCAGTTGCGGACGACGCCGGCGATGAAATCGGAAAGCTGCGCGCGGGCATTGGGCAGCAGGGCTAGCAGCACGCGCTCCGCCGCGCGGTTCAGGCGCTCGCGCGCGGCCGGGTCCTCGGCGAGGACATTACCCAGGTTGCCGAGCATGCCCTCCAGCGCCTGCACCGTGCGGCCGGAGGGGTTGGCGGCGTCGGCTTCCATTGCGGCGCGCAGCCGCGCCCAGATGTCGCCGAGCCAGGCGGCGACGGCGGGATGGGACAGCGCCTCCCGCACGGCGCGGCCGATGGCGGCGGCGCGTTCGGGGTCCTGCTCCATGCGGGTGATCTCGGCGCGCACCCATTCCTCGAAGGCGCGGCGGAGGTCGGAATCGCCGGGCTCGACGCGGTCCAGCTCGTGGTTCAGGGCGCCGAGGACGCGGCGCGCGATGGCGGCGCCGGCGATCCAGCCGACCAGGCTGCCGCCCTCGGCGCGGACGCGGGCCTCGATCGCGGTCTTGAGCTGGTCCTCCTTGGCGGTCAGCACGGCCTTGAGCTGGCCGACGGCGAGGCCGAAGACCTCCTGGTGGCGGCCGCCCTCGATCAGGGCGGTGAGCGCGCGGGCGACCACCTTGGCCGAGCCCGGGCCGCCGGCGAGGCGCGGCACCAGGCGCGTGAGCAGGCGGCGCGCGCGGCCGTCCTCCAGGCTGCCCAGCACCTTCGGCATGGCGCCGGCCAGCGCCACCGCGGCGGGCCGCACGGCCTCGGGATCGGCGAGGAAGTCGCGGAGGATCTTGCCGAGGTCGAGGCGGGCGAGGACGCGGCGCACCTCGGCCTCGGTGAAGACGTGATTCGCCACGAAGCGGCCGAGGCCGCCGCCCAGGCGCTCCTTCTGGTTGGGGATGATGGCGGTGTGGGGAATGGGCAGGCCGAGGGGGTGGCGGAACAGCGCCGTGACCGCGAACCAGTCGGCGATGCCGCCGACCACGCCGGCCTTGGCGGAGGCCTGCAGCATGTCCGTCCAGTAGCCGGGCGGCAGCCAGTAGGAGCCGACCAGCAGCCCGCCCATGCCGACCAGCAGCCCGGTCGCGACGGCACGCTGGCGGGTCAGGGCCCGGCGCAGCTGCGCGTCGGGATCGGCGGGAGGGGGGAGGAGATCGGGTTCGCCGCGCATCGCCCTTCGAGTTAGGCGGCGCCGGGGGCTTTGCCCAGCCGCCCCTTCCCTCCGCCCCCGGCATCCGGCTATAGGGATGCTACGTTATACGGTCACCATGCGACGCTTCCTGCCTTCCGACCCGCTCGAGCTTTCCGCCGGCGCCGGCGCACGCCTGATGCTGGCGGCCGGCGTGCTGGCGGTGCTGTGGGCGGCGGTGGCCTGGGCGATGAGCCAGGGATGACGGGCCAAGCGATGATGCCGGGCCCGGAACTCCGCATCGACCATCTGACGGCGACCTATCGCCGGCATCCGGCGGTGCATCACCTCTCGGCCCGCTTCGCGCCGGGCAGCCTGACGGCGATCGTCGGGCCGAACGGGGCGGGCAAGACGACGCTGCTGCGGGCCATCGCGGGGCTGCACAAGGCCGACGAGGGCCGGATCAGTGCGACCCATGCCGATGGGCGGCCGGCGCGGCTGGCGCTGCTGCCGCAGCAGGCGGGGATGGACCGCGCCTTCCCGATCCTCTGCCGCGACGTGGTGCTGCAGGGGATGTGGTCGCGGCTCGGCGCCTTCCGGGCGGCCTCGGCCGCGGACAAGGCGCGGGCCGAGGCGGCGCTGGAGGCGGTGGGGCTCGGCGGCTTCGGCGGGCGGCCGGTGGGTGCCATGTCGGCGGGGCAGTTCCAGCGCCTGCTGTTTGCGCGGCTGCTGGTGCAGGATGCCGCGTTGATCCTGCTTGACGAGCCGTTCAATGCCGTGGATGCGCGCACCGCCGCGGACCTGCTGGCGATGGTGAAGCGCTGGCATGGCGAAGGGCGGACCGTGGTGGCGGTGCTGCACGACCTGGATCTGGTTCGGGAGGCATTCCCGGATTGCCTGCTGCTGGCGCGCGAGAAGGTGGCCTTCGGACCGACCGCGGAAGTGCTGAGCGCGGCGAACCGGCTGAAGGCGCGGATGATGGCCGAGGCGTGGGACGAGGCGGCGCCGGCCTGCACGGCTGAGGCGGCGTGATTTTCGCGTTGCGGGCTGTCGAGGCCCGCGGATTGGACGGTCGGTCTGGCCCCCACCCCGACCCTCCCCCGCACTGCGGGGGAGGGAGCATCAGCCCTCCCCCGCAGTGCGGGGGAGGGTTGGGTGGGGGCAGCGCGCGCTGCCCATGATTGACGCCCTGCTCGGCCCCTTCCTTGAATTCGGCTTTATGCGCCGCGCGCTGGTGGGGTGCCTGGCGCTGGCGGTCGCGGCGCCGCCGCTCGGGGTGTTCCTGATGCTGCGGCGGACCAGCCTGACGGCGGAGGTGCTGGCGCATGGCGTCACGCCGGGGATCGCGGCGGGCTTCCTGATCGCGGGGCTTTCGGTGCCGGCGATGTCGCTCGGCGGACTCGTCGCCGGGCTGATCGTGGCGCTCGGCGCCGGGGCGCTCTCGCGCGCGACGGGCGGGCGGGAGGATGCGTCGCTGACGGCCCTCTACCTGATCGCACTCGCGCTCGGCGTGACGATGGTCTCGCTGCGCGGCGACACCGGGGACCTCACGCATCTGCTGTTCGGCCAGGTGCTGGGCGTCGATGATGCGGCGCTACTGCTGATGGCGGGCGTCGCCACGATCACCCTGCCGGCCCTGGCGCTGGCCTGGCGGCCGCTGGCGCTCGAGACCTTCGACCCGGCCTTCGCGCAGGCCGAGGGTGCGCATGGCGGGCTGTGGCACATGCTGTTCCTGGGGCTTGTCGTGCTGAACGTGCTCGCGGCCTTCCAGGCGATGGGCACGCTGATGGCGGTCGGG
This sequence comes from Falsiroseomonas bella, assembly GCF_003173615.1. GTDB lineage: Bacteria > Pseudomonadota > Alphaproteobacteria > Acetobacterales > Acetobacteraceae > Falsiroseomonas > Falsiroseomonas bella. The sequence goes on from NZ_QGNA01000008.1 coordinate 92,354, forward strand.
CTGATGATGCTGCCCGCGGTCGCGGCGCGGCACTGGTCGCGGGAGCTGTCCGGCCTCGCCTATGCGGCCGTTGGGATCGCTGCGCTCTCGGCCTATGCGGGGCTGCTGGTGTCCTATCACCTCGACCTGCCCTCCGGCCCGGCCATCGTGCTGACGGCCGGGCTGCTCTGGGCGGTGTCGGTGGTGGCGGGGCCGGTGGACGGGCTGCTCGCGCGGCTGCTCCGCCGGCCGCACCTGGCCGGCTGAGGGCCGCGCGCGCTACTTCGCGCCCTTGCCCTGCAGCTTGTCGAGCAGCCCGAGCACGACGACGCCGGCCAGGAAGGATCCGTGCAGGAACAGCGCCCAGAAGACGCTGCGGTCGTCGTACTGGTCGAGTTCCATGAAGATCTGCAGGATGTGGATGGAGGAGATCGCGACCAGCGCGGTCGCCAGCTTCACCTTCAGGTTGCCGGGATCGATCGTGGAGACCCAGGAGGTCTTGCGCTCGTTCTCGTCGGTGGTCAGGCGGGAAACCAGGCTGTCGTAGGAAGACAGCGCGACCATGATGACCAGCGAGGCGACGAGCGCCGAATCCAGCAGGTGCAGCAGCTCGATCAGGTGCTTCGTGTCCTCGGTGGTCAGCACGCCGACGGCGAACTTCCACAGCTTGAACAGGAAGCGGACGGCATAGACCGCGAGCGCGGCGGCGAGGCCGAGGAAGAACACCGCCAGCAGCCAACGGCTGGCGAGGATGGTCTTGTCGATGATCGTCAGCATGTCAGTCTCCCGGAAGCGATCCAATAGCCGTGAGCCGCAACCGGAGGGAAGCATGACGATCCGCCGAATCGCCGAGGAGGCGCGCCTGTCCGGCGCGGTGGTGGGGGGCGGGCTGGTGTGGCTCGCCGGGCAGGTCGCGGATGACGCGACCGCCGATGCGGAGGGCCAGACCGCCGACATCCTGCGCCAGATCGACGCGCTGCTGGCCGAGGCCGGCACCGACAAGCGCGCGCTGATGAGCGTGACGGTGGTGCTGGCCGACATCCGCGACGCGCCGGCGATGAACCGCGCCTGGGACGCCTGGCTCGATCCCGGCCACAAGCCGGCGCGGATGACGATCGAGGCGCCGCTGGTGGACCCGGCCTGGAAGGTGGAGATCACTGGCGTGGCGCTGGCGCCGCGATGACGCGGCCGGGGCGCCGGCCGCTGCCGCCCGGCTGGATGCGGGCGATGGGGTTCACGCTGGCGCTCTCCGTCGTCGTGGCCTGGGGGGTGGGCGACCAGGGGCACATGTTCCCCTTCGCCGTGATCGGCGCGGCCGCCCTCGCGCTCGGCGTGGTCTACTGGCTGTTCCCGCGCGGCCTGCACTTCGCCTTCGGCATGACGGCGGGGCTCGCGATCTATGCCAGCCTCTTCGTCGTGCTCGGCCACGCGCAGTTCCCGGATGCGCTGCCCTGGTCGCGCGCGCTGGGCTTCCTGCTGCCGGTGCTGGCCTTCGTGGCGATGGTGCTCCGGCATCACCGCGAGCTGGACGCGGTGGCGGCGCAGCAGACGGCGCATGAGCTGGACCACCTGCCGCATGCCTCGCGCTGGCTGCTCTCCTCCAGCCTGGTGGCGCTGGCCTGCTTCGTCCTGCCGATCAACCGGCTGCCGCCAGACCTCCAGGCGGTGGCGCTGCTGGCCGCCATGGCGGGCGTGGCCGGCATCGCCGCCTTTGCGGTGCGCGACGTGATACGGCTGATGGTGGATGTCTCGCTGATCGTGCACGAGATCGGCGCCCGCGCGCGCTTCCTGGTGGTGCCCGCCGTCGCCTTCCTGCTGATGTATGCGCTGCTGGTGGTCGGCTTCGCCTCGGCCTATCGGATCGCGGACGAGCTGTCGGCGCGGCCGCTGTTCAACGGGCCGGCCGGGCCGATCCGCATCAGCTATGCGGACTCGCTGCATTTCTCCGTCGCGACGCTGTCCACCGTGGGGTATGGCGACATCCAGCCGCATGACGACGGCATCCGCGTGCTGGCCAGCCTGGAGGTCGTGGCGGGGCAGTTGCTGCTGCTGTTCGGCGTGGCGGAGATCCTGCGCGCACGTCGGACCCGGCCGGAGCGGGGCGCGCGTCTCGACCGGGAGGACGAGCCGGGGCATTCTCCGCCCGGCGAATGAGCGACCATCCCGCCGCCCCCGGCCGGTCGCGCTTCCGCCGCAATCCGCGCCGAGATTGAAGCCGGGCTGGACGACGCGATGCACATCCTGATCACCGGCGGCCTGGGCTTCATCGGCTCGGCCGTCGTCCGACATCTGATCCGCACCACCGACCATGTCGTGGTCAATGTGGACAAGGAGACCTACGCGGCCAGCCACGATGCGCTGGAAGAGGCGCGCGGGCACCGGCGGCATGTGCATCTGCGCGCCGACATCTGCGACCCCGAGGCGATGCGCGCGGCCTTCGCGGAATGGCGGCCGCAGGTGGTGATGCACCTGGCCGCCGAGAGCCATGTGGACCGCTCGATCGACGGGCCGGCCGAATTCATCCGCACCAATGTCGTCGGCACGCAGGTGCTGCTGGAAGCGGCGCGCGCGCATTGGTCCGCGCTCGACGCCCCAGCGAAAGATGAATTCAGGTTCCACCACGTCTCGACGGATGAGGTGTTCGGCGCGCTGCATCACGGCGACCCGCCCTTCCACGAGGCGACGCCCTATGATCCGCGCAGCCCCTACTCCGCGTCGAAGGCGGCGTCGGACCACCTGGTGCGGGCGTGGCAGCACACCTACGGCCTGCCGACTTTCGTGACGAACACCACGAACAACTACGGCCCCTGGCAATTCCCGGAGAAGCTGATCCCGCTGGTCGCGCTGAACGCGCTGGAGGGCAAGGCGCTGCCCGTCTATGGCGACGGATCGAATGTGCGGGACTGGATCTTCGTGGACGACCATGCGGAGGCGCTGTGCAAGGCGGCACTCGGCGCCGCGCAGCCGGGCGGGACCTATTGTATCGGGCCGCGGCAGGAACGCACGAACCTGCAGGTGGTGAAGACGATCTGCGCGGTGCTGGACCGCCTGCGTCCCGATCCCGCCGGACCGCGGGAGCGGCTGATCACCTTCGTGAAGGACCGCCCCGGGCACGATTTCCGCTACGCGATGGATCCCTCCCGCGCCGAGGCGGCGCTGGGCTGGCGCGCGAAGCACGATTTCGAGGCGGGGCTCGAGAAGACGTTGCGCTGGTATCTGGATCACGAGGCGTGGTGGAAGCCGATCCGCGAAAGGCGCTATGCCGGCGAGCGGCTGGGGAAGCACTGACATGCAGGGCGACTGGCGCGGCAAGCGCGTTCTGGTGACGGGCGGCGCCGGGTTCCTCGGCAGCGGGATCTGCCATGCCCTGGCCGCGCAGGGCGCGCGCGTGGTGGCGCTGGATGCGATGGTGCCGGATGGCGGGGCGAGTCCGCTGAACCTCGAAGGCAGCAACGTGATGCTGGTGCGCGGCGACATCCGCGACGCCGAGCTGCATTCGCTTTGCCAGGGCATCGACGTGCTGTTCAACATGGCGGCGCAGACCAGCCATATGGGCGGGCAGCGCGACCCGGTGGCCGACATCGCGATCAACGCCGTCGCGCAGGTGCGGCTGATCGGCGTGCTGCGGGAGGCGGCGCCGAAGGCGGTGGTGGTGCATGCCTCGACACGCCAGTTCTACGGCCGCCCGCAATACCTGCCGGTGGACGAGAAGCACACCGTCAATCCGCCGGATGCCAACGGCGTGTCCAAATGGGCGGGCGAGCAGTACTGGCTGCTGGAGAACCGGGTGCATCACCGCCCGGTGGTCTCGCTGCGGCTGACCAACTGCTATGGGCCGCGGCTGCGCATCAAGGATGCGCGGCAGACCTTCCTGGGGATCTGGATCCGCCGCGTGCTGGAAGGCGAGCCCTTCGAGGTGTGGGGCGGCGAGCAGCTGCGCGACCTGGCCTATCTGGACGACGTGGTGGACGCCTTCCTGCGCGCCGCGCAGCATGCACATGAGCCGCAGGTGGGCGGGCGCGCCTTCAACCTCGGCGGCTCGCCGCCGCTGTCGCTGAAGGATCTGGCCGATCGGCTGATCGCGGCGAATGGCGGCGCCGGCCGCTACGAGATCAAGGAATTTCCGGCCGACCGCGCGCCGATCGACATCGGCAGCTTCGCCGCCGACGACCGCGCCTTCCGCGCCGCCACCGGCTGGTGGCCGCGGGTGGAGCTGGACGAGGGGCTGCGGCGGTCGCTGGACTGGTACCGGCCGCGGCTGGCCGAATACATCGCCTGAGGGTTCTCCGATGAACGCCACCACCATCACCGTCCCGCAGGCCGATCCCGGCGCGGGGTATCGCGCGCAGAAGGCGGAGATCGACGCCGCCGTGGCGCGCGCTCTCGCCTCCGGCTGGTACATCCTCGGCAAGGAAGGCGAGGCCTTCGAGCGCGAATACGCCACGTGGCAGGGTGCCGCGCGCGCCATCGGCTGCGCCAACGGGACGGATGCGCTGACGCTGGCGATGCGGGGCCTGGGCATCGGGCCGGGGGCGACGGTCGTCACCGTCTCCCACACCGCGGTCGCGACGGTTGCCGCCATCGAGATGGTGGGCGCGACGCCGCTGCTGGTGGACATCGACCCCGACACCTACACGATGGACCCGGACGAGCTGGTGGCCGTGCTGGAGGACCCGCCGCCGGGCCTGCCGCCGATCCGCGCCATCATCCCCGTGCATCTCTACGGCCAGGCCTGCGACCTCGCGCCGATGCTGAAGGCGGCGGCGGCGCATGGCGTGGCGGTGATCGAGGATTGCAGCCAGGCGCATGGCGCGACGCTCGGCGGGACGAAGGTCGGCAACCTTGGCCGGGTCGCCTGCTACTCGCTGTATCCGACGAAGAACCTCGGCGCGCTGGGCGATGCCGGCGTGCTGACCACCGATGACGCGGACCTCGCCGACCGCATCGGCGCGATCCGGCAGTATGGCTGGAAGGAGCGCTACATCAGCAGCGATGTCGGCGTGAACTCCCGGCTGGACGAGCTGCAGGCGGCAATCCTGCGGGTGAAGCTGACGGCGCTCGATGCCGGCATCGCGCGGCGCCAGGCGATCGCGGCGGCCTATGACGCGGCTCTTTCCGGCAGCAGCCTGGCCCCGCCGGCGCGGCGCGCGGATGCGGGCCATGTCTTCCACCAGTACGTGCTGCGCGCGCCGGACCGCGCCGCCGTGATGGCGCGGCTGCGCGCGGAGGGCATCGCGACCGCGATCCACTACCCGCAGCCGGTGCATCTGCAGCCGGCCTATGCCGGCCGCACGCCGCTCGGGCCCGCCGGCTGCGCCGAAACGGCGCGTGCGGCGGGCGAGGTGATGAGCCTGCCGATGTTCCCCGAGCTGACCGACGCGCAGGTGGAGCAGGTCTGCGGGGCGCTGCGCCGGCTCTGACCCGGCGCGCACCGGCCCGGCCCGGCGCATCGCCCGCGTGCGCCCGTGCGCCGGACGCTTCCGTTTCTGCGAGCCCACGTGCTAACTTTCGCGTGACGGGTGAGATGACGTCGCGCCGTCGCGCGTGACGCGTTGCTGCCCGCCTGGCACCCGGCTGCGGCCGCGGGGGAGGAGTGGGGCGAGGAATGGGTGGCGCCGCAGCCGAGCCGATCGAGCCGAGGCTGGCGGGTGCGCCTGAGGATGCCGGCCGCCGGATCGTCCGCATGGCCGCGCGGATGCTCGGCACCCCGGCCGCCGTGCTGCGGCTGCAGGATGCCGAGGGCAAGGTGTTCGGCGCGACCCATGGGCTGCGCGCCAGCGAATCCCCCGCCGAGGTCGCCGTCACCGATTTCGCCTTCCGCGCCAGCGCGCCCGTGGTGGCGTCCGACGGGCGCGAGCTCGGCATGCTGTTCGTGCTGGACCGCCGGCCGCGCCGCGACCTCGCCCCGGACGAGGCCGGCACGCTGCGGGACCTCGCGGCACTCGCCGCCGCGTCCTGCGAGGGCCTGCCGGACACCCAGCCGGAGGCGAGCCGGCTTGCCTGGAGCCTGCTGGCCGACCGGCTGAAGGCGCTGGCGGTCGAGGCGCCCGGCTACGAGGCGGCGATCGAGGCGACGGCGGAGGCGCTCTGCGGCGCCACCGGGGGGCTGCTCTGCACGCTGCACCGGCTCGGCGCGGACGGGGCGACGCTGCAGCTCGTCGGCGGCCACGCGTCCCCGGCGCTGGGCGGGCCGGGCCTGCTGGATGCGATCCGGGCGGCGCCGATCGGCATCGCCGACCCGCTGCTCGGCGCGGCGATCGTCGGCGGGCGGCAGCGCCAGCTGGAGGTTCCGGGCTCAGGCATACGGCACGCCCTGCTGCGCGAGGCGGCGGGCAGCCCACCCATGACGCTGGTGGCGACGCCGGTGCGCATCGCGGATGAGCGCTGCGTGCTGCTGCTGGGCTGCCCGGCGCCAGGGCCGGACCTGCTCGACCTGGTGCGGGATGCCGCCGCGACGCTGCGGCCGCTCTTGCAGATGCTGCGCGACGAGGAGCGGACGGTGCTGCACCGCCGCGTCGTCGAGGCGAGCTCGGAGGCGGTGCTGATCACCGAGGCGGCGCCGGACGAGGGGCGCATCGTGCATGTGAACCCCGCCTTCGAGGCGCTGACCGGCTTCTCCGCGACCGAGCTGGTGGGGCGCGCGCCGCGGCTGCTGCAGGGCAACGGCGCGGACGGCGCGGATTGGAGCGCGATCGCCGACGCGCTGCGCCAGAAGCAGCGCATGCGGCAGGAGGCGGCGTTCCGCCGCAAGGACGGCAGCCAGGTCTGGGTGGACCTGCACATCGCCCCGGTCTTCGATTCCGCGGGGCGCTGCACGCACCTCGTCTCCATGGTGCGCGACATCACGCGGGAGCACGAGGCGACGCTGCGCCTGGCGGAGAGCGAGGCCGCCTTCCGCAGCCTGTTCGAGCGCAACCCGATCCCGATGTGGATCTACGACCAGGAGACGCTGGCCTTCCTCAGCGTCAACGACGCGGCGATCGAGGATTACGGCTGGTCGCGCGAGCAGTTCCTGCGCATGACCATCCTCGACATCCGCCCGGAGGAGGACCGCGCCGCGGCGCGCGCCGCCTCGGCCCAGCTGCGGCGGACGCGCGGCGCCTCCGGCCCCTGGCGCCACCTGACGGCGCGGGGCGAGGAGAAGATCGTCGAGATCAGCCTGCACCTGACCGAATTCGCCGGGCGGCGCGCGGTGCTGGTGGCGGCGCTGGACGTCACGGCGCGCACCCGCTTCGAGCGCGACCTGCGCCTTTCCCGCGCGGCGCTGCAGCGCCAGGCGGTGGAGCTGCGCCAGACGCAGCGGCTCGCGCGGCTCGGCACCTGGCGCTGGCAGGCGGATCTGCAGCAGGTCTCCTGGTCGGAGGAGGTGCATGCGATCCTCGGCACCGATCCGGCGGCGCCGGTGCCGGCGGGACCCGCCGCGCTCGCGCTGGTGGTGCCGGAGGACCGCGCGACGGTCAGCGACGCGCTGACGCGGATCGTGCGCACCGGCCAGCCCGGCGCCTTCGAGTTCCGCGTGCGGCGCCCGGACGGACGGCTGGTGCATTGCCGCGCCGAAGGCCGCTGGGAGAGCGACCCGGCGGGCGGGACGGATTCCGTGCTCGGCTACGTGCAGGACGTGACCGCCCAGCGCGAGGCGGAGGCGGCGCTGCGCCAGGCGGACCGGCTGAACTCGCTCGGCCAGATCACCGGCGGCATCGCGCATGACTTCAACAACCTGCTGACCGTCGCCTCCGTCAGCCTGGAGATGGCGGCCGACGAGGCGCATGAGGGCCGCACCGCGCCCGACCTGATCGAGGCCGCGCGCGGCGCGCTGGAGCGCGGCATGCGGCTGACCAGCCAGCTGCTCTCCTATGCGCGGCGGCAGCCGCTGCGGCCCCAGCCGCTCGACCTGCACGAGATGCTGCCGGGGCTGATCGAGCTGATCCAGCGCACCCTGGGCGAGCGCTATCCGCTGCGGCTCATCGCCGGGCCGACGCCCCAGGTGTCGGCCGATCCGGCGCAGCTGGAGGCGGCGCTGCTGAACCTGCTGGTCAATGCGCGGGACGCGATGCCGGGCGGCGGCCCGATCGTGGTCGAGACGCGGCTGGTCGCGGTGCGCGCGGGCGAGCTCGGCGAGGAGGACGGGCTGGCGCCGGGGCAGTATGCCATGGTCGCGGTGACCGACCGGGGCACGGGGATGCCGCCGGAGATCAGGGCGCGGATCTTCGAGCCCTTCTTCACCACGAAGTCGCCCGGCCAGGGCACCGGGCTCGGCCTCAGCATGGTGCTGGGCTTCGCGAAGCAGTCCGGCGGGCATGTGACGGTCAGCAGCGAGCCCGGCAAGGGCACCTGCTTCACCCTCTACCTGCCGGTCGTGGCGGAGGGTGCCGCGGCGGGGCCGGCGGGGCTCCAGGGCGAGGCGCCGGCGACGCTGCCGGCGGGGCTCGACGTGCTGGTCGTGGAGGACCAGCCGGATGTCCGCAAGGCCGCGGTGCGGCTGTGCCGGCAGGTCGGCATGCAGCCCGTAGCGGTGCAGGGCGCGGCGGAGGCGCTCGAGATCCTCGGCTCCGGCTTCCGCTTCGACCTGCTGTTCACCGATGTGGTGCTCGGCGGCGAGATGGACGGGCTCGAGCTGGCGGAGACGGCGCGGCGGCTGCAGCCCGGCCTCGCGGTGGTCTGCACCTCGGGCTATGCGGAGCAGCAATTCGGCCAGCGCGCGCCGGACCAGGCGGCGCTCGAGATCCTGAGCAAGCCCTACGACATCAGGCGCTTCCGCGATGCCGTCGGGCGCGCATTGGCAGAGGCCGCGACGCGGGCGGCGACGATGGACGCGGGCTGAAGGCGGAAGGCCGGGGCCGCGACCCGCGGATGCGAGGCGGCGAGCGCCGCGCTATCCGGCCGCGCCGGCGCCCCGGGAAGGCGGGGCATCGCGCATGCCGCCGGCATGGTCTGAGGAGGCCTCGCTCTCGTCGATCATGGCGAGCAGGCGAAGCGCGGCGGCATGGATGCGGCGGACCTGTTCGCGGGTCTCGGCCTCGTCGGGGGCGGATGCCTCCACCAGCGCCTCGGCTGCGGCGATGATCGGCATCAGCGGCGCGCGCAGCCCGGCGGGCGGCGGGGAGGGCGCGGCCATCTGCTCCTCGGCGAAGCCAGCCAGGGCGGGCTCGCCGGCCGGGGCGGCGCGGCGCCGCTGCTCGCTGGTGGCGAGCGCGCGCGCGACGGCGGCGACCATCTCGCTCGGCCGGAACGGCTTGCGCAGGATCTCGAAGCCCTGCGCGGCAAGCACGGCGGGCGCATGCTCGCCGATGCCGGCGCCGGTGATGAGCACGACCTCGAGCGCGGCGGCGTCCGGGCGATGGCGGATCAGTTCCTCGGAGAGCGCGAGGCCGGATTCGCCGGGCATGCGGACATCGGTGATCATCACCGCGATCCGCGGATCCGCCAGCACGCGCTCGCGCGCCTCGGCGGCCGAATAGGCGCCGAGGGCGCGATAGCCGTGCTGCGCCAGGTAGCGGGTGAGCAGATCGACGATCTGGCGCTCGTCGTCCACGACGAGGATGCCCGGCAGCCGAGGCGCGGATTTCTCAGCCTGCCGGATCATCGTGGCGCCATCCTCCGCCCGTTCAGGCAACCAGGCGATAGCCGCGCCCGCGCAGGGCCAGCACCTGGATCCGCTGCTCCGAGGCGGCGGCGAGCTTGCGCCGCAGCATCGAGGCGAGCTGGTCCACGCCGCGCTGGTGCGGCATCAGGCGATGGCCGAGCACGCGCTCGGCGATGGTCTCGCGCTCGGCGGTGCGGTCGGGCGCCTCGAGCAGGAGCTTGAGGAGGCCGGCCTCGCCGCCGGTCAGGCGGACCTCGGTGCCGTCCGCGGCGATCACCTTCAGACGCAGCGGATCGAGCAGGACGTCGCCGATCTGCCAGCCGGCCGGGCCGGCTTCGGCGGGCGCGGGCGGGGCGCCGCCGGCGGCGGAGGCCTCGCGGCTGTCCATGCGCCGGGACAGCGCCCGCACGCGGGCGGTGACCTCCCGCAGGGAGAAGGGCTTCGTCACGTAGTCGTCGGCGCCGAGCTCGAGGCCGACCACGCGGTCCACCTCCTCGCTGCGGCCGGTGACCACGACGATGCCGAGATCGGGCTGGCCGGCGGCTTCCCGCACGAAGGCCATGCCGCTGCCGTCCGGCAGCCCGATGTCCACCACGATGATGCGCGGGCGGCTGGCTTCCAGCCGCTCGCGCGCCTCGGCGAGGGACATCACGGTTTCGGTGCGCCAGCCATCCCGCTCAAGGGCGCCGGCGATGGTCGAGGCGACCTGGGCGTCGTCTTCCACGACCAGGACGGATCCGGAGGTGTTCATGGCGCTACGAACATGTGCATTTCTGTTAACCAATGCAACCTTACATTACACGCGCGCGTGATCAAGGGGTAAGAGCGAGCCATTCGTCCTCATCCTCATGATATTGATGGAAGATCCAGACTCACACGCGTGCCCTCGCCCGGGTTGGATGCAATCTGCAGTCGTCCCCCTGCGGCCAGCACTACACGCATTGCGAGTGCAAGTCCAATGGCGGTCTTGTGTCCCGCGACCCCGGCGGTGAAGCGGGCGGTTGTGGCGCGGCGTAGTGTCTCGCGCGCCATGCCGGGCCCGTCGTCCTGCACGACAATGACGATCCGTGGAGATTTGTGCGAAAGAAAATGATTCTCGGCCCGGATCTGCAGGCACCCCTTGCCGCGCATCGCGGCCAGCGCATTGGAGACCAGCTCGTCCAGGATGCCGACCAGCGCGGGCTCGGCGAGCGCGATCGCGGGCAGGTCCGGGGCGATCGCCAGGTCGAGGCGGATCTCCGGCGGCAGGCTGTAGGCGAGGCGGCGGCCGAAGGCCTGCAGCGCGGCGGCGGCATCGGTCGGGCCGGCGGCCTCCCGGAGAGGGCGGGCGAAGCGGTCGAGCCGCGCCGTCAGCTCCGTGCCGCGCTGCGCCGCGCCGAGGATCAGGGTGGCGAATTCCAGCAGCTCCGGCCGGTCCGCCAGGCCCTCGACCAGCAGCTCGGCATTGCCGAGCACGACGGTCAGCATGTTGCCGAGGTCATGCGCCACCGCACCGGCCAGCGCCGCCGCGGAGTCGAGCGGCGCGCCGGGATCGGCCGGCACATTCATCCAGCTGCCGCCTTCGGGTGTCTCCCGCTGCATCAGCGCCCCCGGTCTCTCGTATCCTGCCACCCTGTCCTCCGAACGCCGCATCAGATCGGGGTGGTGACGGACGCGGCCAGTCTGCGATCCTTCTCCGCGCCGAAGAAGGGACTGATGAAGCTGAAGGTGTAGGAGGCCTGCACCGTCACCGTCGTCGCCGCGCGGTTGACCTGGATGGTCAGTTGCGCGGGGTCGAGCAGCGAGACGCGGGCGAGCGCGAGCGCCTTGGGCGTTTCCGAGCCGGTGATCGCGGCGTCCGTCATGGCGGCGCGGGCGACCTCGCCCACCGCGGCGCGCAGCGCCGTGCGCGTGGCCACGTAGCGGCCGACATCCACGCAGGCGATCAGGGCGATCACCAGCGTCGCCGCGATGGCGGCGAAGTCCAGCGAGACGCTGCCGCGCCGCGCCCTATTGGAGACGGAGCGTGACATTGGCCGAGACACTCGTTGGGCCCGCCGGGGTGATCGGCGAGAAGGGATGGCTGACGGAGACGCGCACGAAGCGCGCGAGCCCGCCTTCGCAGGCGCTGGTGCAGGCCGTGGCGGTGGTGCCGCATTCGCACCAGATCGGGCTCGGGTTGATGGACAGGGAGGCGAAGTCGGGCGCGGCCGCGCGCACCGCCGCGGTGATCGCCGCCGTGTCGGCCGGGGTGCGCAGCGCCTGCTGCGCGCCGGCGCGGGCCGCGGTCTGCAGCCGGATGCGCTGCTCGATCGCCAGCCCCCAGTCGAACATGCCCACCAGCACGGCCGCCAGCACCGGCACCAGCAGGGCCAGTTCGATGGAGGCGGTGCCGGCGCGGCGGCGGAGGCCGAGGATGCGCCTCATTCGGAAACCACCACCATGCGTGTCTGCGGCACGCGCGTGCCGGTCTCGGCGCAGCCGGTGACGTCCGAGGTGCCCTGGAAGTCGATCGAGTTCGCGACCAGCACGCTGCAGGCGACGGTGCCGCTGGTGCCGATGAAGCGGACATGGCTGCTCGGGAAATACATCCCGCCGGCCAGGTTGATGCCGGCCGTGCCGGCGATGTCCACCGCCGGGTTGTTGATGTTGTTCGTGGTGGCGCGAATGTCGCGGTAGAACAGGATGCCGGCGTAGTCGGGATCCTTCGGCAGCCGGGCGGCGCGGATGTTCACCGTGGAATTGCCGGCGATCTGCACGCCGCCGATCGAGGCCGGGTCGCCGGTGAAGACGAAGACGACGCCCTCGCCGTTCGTGCAGGTGGGGCAGGTGAGGGAGCCGCCGCCCATCACGAAGAGCGAGCCGTTGAAGAGGTAGTAGGTGCCCGGCTCGACCGTGACGACCTCGCCGCCGTTGATGCGGATGTCGCCGCAATAGACCTCGCGGTTGTTCTTCTCGAAGGGTGTGAGGTTGCGGTTGTTGCCGCCGCCGCGGTTGGTGCAGCCGTTGCTCGCGCGCGGCATGACCTTCGTGTTCAGTGCGGTGTAGGGGTCGAGCGTCGGCGGCTGGTATTCGCGGAAGCGCTGGGCGAGGACGACGTTGCCGTTCTCGCAGTTCAGGCAGGTCGTGACCGTCGAGATGCTGAAGGCGTTGATCGAGAGGCTGTTGCCGACGATCTCCGCGCTGGGGATGCTGCGGCGGTTGGAAGCGAGCACGCAGTTCGGCGTGTTCACCGCCGTGTTGCCGCCGGCCCAGAGCTGGCCGTTCAGCGCCAGGATGCAGACATTCGAGGCCTCGCGCAGGGAGGCGACGCTGCGGCCCTGCACGATCGGCGGGGTGGAGAGGAAGAAGCCCGCGGCGCCGAGGCCCTGCTGCTGGCGGATCACCACCTCGACCGCCGTGGCGTTGCCGACATTCGGACCCGAGCTCGGGGGAATATTCACCGCGACGGTCGTCGGCGCGACATTGGGAAAGCCGTTGCGCGAGGCGACGTCGAGCGCGGCGGTGCGGGCCTGCGTGGCGCCTGACATGGAGAGCGCCACGGCGGCGATCGCCGATCCGGCATCGGCCGCGTTCTGGGCGCCGCGCCGCGCGGAGTACCAGACCCCCGCATCGGCGGCGATCGCCACGGCACCGAAGAAGCCGACGGCGGCGGCCGCGAAGGCGAGGGAGCTGACGCCCCGGCGGTCGGCGCGAAGGCTGCGAAGAAGCGTCCGGGGGGTGAACGACGTCATGGCTGGCCTGACAACACGCCTGTCTTTTGTCGAACACAGGTATGCTGCCATTCGATTAACGATGCGCGTTCGAACTTGTCAGGAAATGTCCCGTCCGCGCCGCCGGATTGCTTGCAGGGCGGCGGGATGGGCCGCGGCGGGCCTCATTCGGCGACGACCACGATGCGGGTCTGCGGCACGCGCGTGCCCACCTCGCCGCAGCGCGCGACGCCCGCATTGCCGGTGAACTCGAAGGAGGCGCCGACCAGCACGCCGCAGAGCGCGGTGCCGGCCGTGCCGTTGAAGCGGGAATGGGCGTTCGGGAAATACATCCCGCCCATCAGGGTCAGGTTGGCCCCGCCATTGATTCGCACGGGCGGGTTGCCGTTGCTGCCGGTGTTGGTGGCCCGGCCGTCGCGGAACAGCAGCACGCCGCGGAAGTCGGGGTCCGCGGGTGCGTTCGGCGCGCGCAGGTTCTCCACATTGGCGTTGCCGTTGATGGTGATGTCGCCGATCGAGCCCGGGCTGCCGGTCAGCACGATGGTGACGCCGCTGTCGCCGGTGCAGGTGGGGCAGCGCAAGGTGCCGCCCTGCAGCGAAAGCGAGGCGTTGTTCAGGTAGTAGGTGCCGGGGCTCAGCGTCAGGGTGCGGTTGCCGCTGAGCCGGATGTCGTCGCAATAGGCGCGGCGGCCATTGGTCTCGTAGGGGGCGAGCGAGGTCGGGTTGTTGCCCGGGTCGAGGCAGGTGCCGGCGTTGAAGATGGGCAGCAGCTTCGCATCCAGGTGGGCGAAGGGGTTCTCCACAGGCACCTGCCATTCCGCGGCGCGCTGGGTGAGCTGGAAGCGGCTGCTGGTGCAGTTCGGGCAGCTGCCGACGGTGCTGAGGCTGAAGGCGATCACGTCGAAGCTGTTGCCGTTGGTCTCGACGCCGGCGAGGCTCCGCCGATTCGAGGCGAGCACGCAGTTCGGCGCATCCACCACGGAATTGCCGCCGAAGGAGAGGGTGCCGGTCAGCGCCAGCACGCAGACATTGCTGGCGTCGCGCAACGAGGCGACGCTACGGCCCTGCACGGTGGGCGCGGCACTGAGGAAGAAGCCGGCCGCGCCGAGGCTCTGCTGCTGGCGGACGATCACCTCGACGGCGGAGGGGTTGGTGCTATTCGCACCGCTGCTGGGCGGGATGTTCACCGCGACGCTGGTCGGCGCCAGGTTCGGGAAGCCGTTGCGCGCGGCCACGTCGAGGCCGGCGGTGCGGGCCGGCGCGGCGCCGGACATGGCGAGGGAGGTTGCCGCCGCGGCGGCGGCGACATCGGCGGCGTTCTGCGCGCCGCGCCGTGCGGAGTACCAGACGCCGGCATCGGCGGCGATGGCCACCGCGCCGAACAGCACCACGGCGGTTCCGGCGAAGGCCATGGTCGTGACGCCCCGCCGGTCGCGCGGCAGCGACCGCGCAAGGCGAGAAAATATTGTTTCGCGCTGATGTTTTGATGCCGACATGAGGCAGTTATGCCGGCACGGGAAAGATGAACGCGTTTGAAATGGTAACGATTGGCTTTCGGCACGACGCGGCGGGAGGAAGGCGCCTGCGCTTGTTCGATTTTGTAGGAATTCCGCGGATCGCCGCAGTTCGCGTTTGCAACGTTCCTGCGCAAGGCCTTAAGACTCGTCTCGGTTGTCTCCGCCGCTGGACAGGCGCGAAGGCTCCCGCCGGCCGCTTCTGGCTACAGCGCAGCGCCGGCAGCAACGCGTCCGTTCGAGGAGACTGCGATGATCGCGATGGCCGGTGCGCCGCTCCGTCGCCTGCTGGCCGACCGGCGCGGGCTCAAGGCCATCGAGTATGGGATCCTCGCGGCCTTCGTGGTCGTGGCGGTGGCCGGGCTGACCGGTCCGCTCGATACGCTGCTGACGGACATCTACGACACGATGCTGTCGAAGGTGCCGTCGTAAGGCAGGGCAGGATCGGGGCGAAGAAGCCGATCGGGCGGCCATCCTCCAGAAGGCGATGAAGCTGGAGCAGCCGCCGCCAGTCCGGCGGAACCGCGAAGCGGCTCCAGGCTTCGGCGCGCTGCGGCGCCATCCCCGCCCGGGTGGCGCGGAACCCCGTCGCGCCGCGCCGGCGCCTGCCGCCATGCATGGTCAGTTCGCGAAGGCGACGACGCGTGCCTGCGGCACGGCGGTCCCCGTCCTCGAGCACTGGGAGGCGGTGGCGCTGCCGCCGAACTCGATCGCGGCGGCCACGAGGATGCTGCAGCCCGTTGCGCTGCTGTTGCCGTTGAAGCGCACATCGGCATTCGGGAAATACATCCCCCCAGCCAGGGAAAGCTGCGCCCCACCATTGACGCGCACCGCCGGGTTGCCGCCGCCGAGCCCGTTGGTGGCGCGCGGGTCGCGGTAGAACAGCACGCCGCTGTAGTCCGGGTCGGCCGCCGTGGTCGGCGCCTGAAGGCGCACGACCGCATTCGCGCTGATGTCGATGCCGCCGACCTTCGATGCGTCGCCGGTCAGCACGAAGGTGACGCCGGCGCCCCCCGTGCAGGTCGGGCAGTTCACCCGCCCACTCTGGATCACCAGCGAGGCGTTGTGCAGGTAATAGGTGCCGGGCTCGAGCGTCAGCGTGGCATTGGCGTTGAGCTTGATGTCCTTGCAATAGGCGCGGCGCCCGTTCCGCTCATAGGGCAGCAGGCTCGTCGGGTTGTTGCCCGGATCGATGCAGGTGCCGTTGCCGAAGGCCGGCAGGATCTTGTCGTCGAGCGCGGCGAAGGGATTGCTCGCGGGCACCTGCCACTCGGCCGCGGGCTGGGTGAGGCTTATGCCGCTGCCGCTGCAATTCTGGCAGGAGCCGACGGTGGTGATGCCATAGGCCTCGACGCTGCCGCCGCCCGAGACGGTGACGCCGACATCGGCGGGCCGGTTGGAGGCCAGCATGCAGCCTGGCGTGCTGACATTGGCGCCGCCGGAGAAGGCGAGCTGGCCGGTCAGGGCCAGGACGCAGACATCGGCGTTGCTGCGCAGGATGCCCACGCTGCGGCCGCGCACGGTCGGCGGGGTGGAGAGGAAGAAGCCGGAGGCGCCGAGCGACTGCGTCTGGCGGACGATGACCTCGACGGCGCCGGGCGTGGCGCGGTTGGGGCCGCTGGTCGGGGGGACGTTGACCTCGATCGTGGTGCTGGCGTCCGCGGCGAAGCCGTTGCGGGCGGCGACGTCGCGCGCGACGGTCTGGACCTGGCCGGCGCCGCGCATGGCGAGGGTGACGGCGCCTGCCGCGGCGGCGGAATCGGCTGCCGACTGCGCCCCGCGCCGCGCGGCGTACCAGACGCCGCTGTCGGTCGCGACGGCGAGGGCGCCGAACACCATGACCGCGCCGGCGGCGAAACTGATCGTGGTAAGGCCGCGGCGGTCCTTGCGCAATCTGGTGAGATTTGCCCGAAGAGCTCCGTCCAGCATCGTCATTGCCCCGTTTTTGAGACTGTTCGTGTGAATTGACGATGTATGGTGCCTCGCTCACGATCTTCAGACAACCTTCGAATTGTCAGGTTTTGTGCGGGCGCGAAGCTTACATTGTAAGAAACAGGCGCCACAAAATCACGATGTCGGCCGGCGTAAATACAAACCGCACCGGTGAGCAGACATCATTCGAGGCCGGACGAATTCTTCTGTCTGCCTGCGTGGATGCTTGTAAATTGGCTGTTCGGAATTGTAGGAATGGACCCTCTGCGGCCATTTAACGATTGCCTCGTTGCGCCGCACGGATAAATGATCTCCCCGGACGCGCTGCTCCGGTTCCCCGGCGTGGACGACGATCCGGCCCGGCGGACCACTCCGCAGGGTCCGCCAGACCCGCAACCGTGATCCTCAAGAGGGGAGTTATCCAAATGCGTGACCTTCTGATCGTTTCCGCCCAGCGCCTCCTCGGTGACAAGCGCGGCATCTCCGCGATCGAGTAC
Source organism: Falsiroseomonas bella (assembly GCF_003173615.1). GTDB lineage: Bacteria > Pseudomonadota > Alphaproteobacteria > Acetobacterales > Acetobacteraceae > Falsiroseomonas > Falsiroseomonas bella. The sequence continues at coordinate 109,551 of NZ_QGNA01000008.1, forward strand.
GGCGTGCTCGGCGCCGTCGTCGTGGTGGCGGTCGCCGCCCTGGCCACCCCGCTGGGCACGCTGTTCACCGACGTGTTCGACAGCATCTCGGCCAAGGTCCCGGCCTGATCAGGCTCGGAGCCGCGGCGGACGGCCCGCCGCCGCCGCGGCTCCACCTTCTTCCCTCCCGCCAAGAGACGATCGCGATGCTGCTGCTCGTCACGACGGCCATCCTCGCCTTCGCCGCCTGGTCGGACCTCGCCACGCGCACCATTCCCGACTGGTGCAGCCTCGCCCTGCTCGCGCTGGGCATCGCCTTCCGGCTGATCGAGGGGCCCACGGCGGCCCTCTCCTCCCTCGCCATGGCCTTCGTCATCGGCGGCGGCTTCCTCTTCCTGCATGCCCGCGGGTTCATCGGCGGCGGCGACGTCAAGCTGATCGCGGCCCTGGCCGTGGGCACGGCCCCTTCCGCGATGCCCGACCTGCTCTTCGCCATCGGCCTTGCCGGCGGCGCCCTCGGGATCGCCTACCTCGCCATGTCGCGCGTGATGCCGCGCCCCGCGCTCCGCCCCAACGCCGCGCTGCCGATGCGCGTGGCGGTGGTGGAGGCGAACCGCATCGCCCGTCGCGGCCCCCTTCCCTACGCGCTTGCCATCGCCGCCGGCACCGTCGCGGCGGGCCTCGGAGCATAGACCCATGACCTGGCGCCGACTGGCCATCGTCCTTCTCCTGCTCGCCGCCGGCGGCCTCGGCGGCGTCGCGATGCGCGGCCATCCGCCCGCGCCGACGATCAACGCAGAGGCCGCGCCGGCGCCGCCGCCGCCGCCCGCCACCGCGCGCGTCCTTGCCGCGGCGCGCCCGCTGCCCTCCGGCACGCTGCTGAACGAGGCGGATATCTCGATCGTCGAGGTGCCGACGCCGCCGGTGGACAGCCTGCTGGCGACCGCCTCCTCCATCGCGGATTTCCGTGGCGCGCTGGTGCGCCGCTTCGTCCCGCCCGGCGCGCCGCTGACGCGGGACGACGTGATGCATCCCGGCGAGCGGGGCTTCCTCGCCGCGGTTCTGCGCCAGGGCTATCGTGCGATCAGCATAGGCGTGGATGCGGTGACCGGCGCCGGCGGCCTGGTGGCGCCGGGCGACCTGGTGGACCTCGTGCTGGTGCAGACGCTGAACGCGGCCGAGGCGCCTGCCTCCCGCCGCGTCATCGCGGAGACCGTCGAGACCGGCCTGCGCGTGATCGCCATCGACCAGCAGATCACGCAGGGCAACCAGGCCAACGCCCTCGGCCAGCAGCGCGTGGCCCGCACCGTGACCCTCGAGGTCTCGCCGGAGGCGGCGGAGCGCGTCGCGGTGGCCGAGCAGCTCGGCCGCCTGGCCGTGACGGTGCGCGCCGCGCTCGACGAGGAGAAGACGCTGCGCACGGCCATGCCGGTGTTCGGCGGCGACGTCTCCAACGCGCTCGGCAATCCCGACAACCCGACGCCGGCCCGCATGCGGGTGATCCAGGGCAACGACACGCAGGAGGTCACCTTCCGGTGAGGCCGCTTTCCATCCCCCTGCTCGCCCTCGCGCTGGCGCCGTTGCTCGCGCCGGCCCCGGCCGCCGCCCAGGTGCCCTCGCTGCGCCCCGAGGCGTTGGCGGCGACGCCGCTCGGCGCGGTTCCGGCGCAGGCGACGATCCCGCCGGCGATCCCGCCGCGCAACTTCGCGCAGGCGCCGCTGCGCCCGCTGCAGGACCGCACCGCGGCCGAGCCCGCCGCGACGCCGGCGCCGGCCGCACCTGTGCCGCTGCGGCTCGAGGCCGGCACCGGCCGGCTGCTGACGCTGCCGGGCGCGGCGACCACGGTGATCGCCGCCGACCCGCGCGTGGCCCGGGTGCAGCCTTCCTCGCCGACCAGCGTGTTCATCATGGCGGTGGACAACGGCCGCACGACGGTGGTCGCGACCAACGACGTCGGCCGCCCGGTCGCCGAATACGACGTGACCGTCTATGGCGGGCGCGTGCAGGGCGAGCGCGGCCCGGGCGGCGAGCGCGCCGCCGCACCCGCCGCGCGGCCGCTGAACCCGCGGCAGATCGAATCGCAGATCCGCTCGCTGATGAGCGGGCCGGGGCGGGTGCAGGTGCGCGCCGCGGGCCGCGCGCTGGTGCTCTCCGGCACCGTCTCCACCGCCGCCGAGGCGCGGCGGATCGAGGCGATCGCGCGCGGCATGGCGAATGCCGACACCGAGATCGTCAACGAGATCGGCGTGCTCTCCGCCATCCAGGTGAACATCCGGGTGCGCGTGGCGGAGATCTCGCGCGACCTGACGCGGCAGTTCGGCTTCAACTGGGCGGCGCTCGGCAATCCGGGCAACTGGGCCTACGGCATCGCCTCCGGCGCGGCGGCCGGGCCGCTCAACGCCGTGATCGGGGGCGCGATCGGCAGCGGCGTGGCCGGCGCCTCGCCCCAGCGCCTCGGGCTTCGCTTCAACGACGGCACGAACGACATCAACGGCATCATCGATGCGCTGGCGGCCGACAACCTGGTCTCCATCCTGGCCGAGCCGAACCTGACGGCGCAGTCGGGCGAGGTGGCGAGCTTCCTCGCCGGCGGCGAGTTCCCGATCCCCGTCGCGGGCAGCGGCGCGGACGGCAACAACAGCGTGACCATCGAGTTCAAGACCTTCGGCGTGAGCCTCGCCTTCGTGCCCATCGTCCTGGGCAACGACCGCCTGACGCTGCGCGTGCGCCCGGAGGTGAGCGAGCTCAGCGAGCAGGGCGCGATCAGCCTGCCGCTGGCCGGCGGCACCATCCGCATCCCGGCGCTGTCGGTGCGCCGCGCCGAGACGACGATCGAACTGGGCAGCGGGCAGAGCTTCGCGATCGCGGGACTTCTGCAGCGGAACACGGCTCAGCTGACCGAAGGCGTCAACGGGCTGACCGACATCCCGGTGCTCGGCGCGCTGTTCCGCTCCGACCGCTTCCAGCGGCGCGAGACGGAGCTGGTGATCATCGTCACGCCCTATCTCGTGCAGCCGGTCTCGAACCCGACCGCGCTGGCCGCGCCCACCGACAACTTCCGCCCGGCGACCAGCCTGGAGCGCATCCTGATGCAGCGGCAGGTCTCCGCCGTGCCGCCGGGCGCGCCCATCCCGCCGGGCCTCGGCTTCCGGTTCGAGTGACCTCGGAGATGCCCATGCGAAAGCCCTCCTTCCTGATCTGGCTGCCGCTGGCGCTCGCCGCCGGCGCCTGCACGGATCCCGAGCCCTTCACGCGGCCCGGCACCTGGCAGGCGACCGGCGCCAACGACGCGAACCTGCGCGCGATGATCGCGAACCCGGCCGACCTGCAGCGCGGCCAGGCGCCTGCGACCGCCGCGCGCGGCGAGGCGGCGGCGATCGCGGCCGCGCGGCTCGGTGCGCCCTCGGCCTCGGGCCAGGGCGGGGAGAATGGCGGCGGCGGCGGTGGCGCCGGCGGCGCCGCGGGGCAACCAGTGAGGGGGATACCGGCCTTGCCGCCGCTGTCTGGCCAATATGTCCGCAACTAGCCTGGCGTCCCGCAGCGGGACCGACTCCACGGCGAGCGACCGCGTCGAGGTCCTCGCCTTCATCGCCGACGAGCAGAGCGAGGCGGCGCTGCGTGGCGGCCTCGGGCCGCTCATCTCGGAGCTGGTGGTGCGCCGCGGCGGCGTGGCGGCTGCGATCCGCGCCATGGAGCGCGAGCCGACGCCGAAGGTGCTCATCGTGGACGTCGCCGGCCTCGAGGACCCGACGCCGGAGCTCGAGGCGCTGGCCGCGGTCTGCGAGCCCGATGTGCGCGTGCTGGTGGTGGGCGACCGCGACGAGCTGCCGCTGTATCGGCGCCTGACGCACGACCTCGGCGTGCACGAATACATCTACAAGCCGCTGACCCGCGACCATGTCGCGCGGCTGTTCGGCCCGGCCATCGCGGGCGCGGTGGTGGAGCGCGAGGCGACCGGGCGCGGCGGGCGCGTCGTCTCCGTGCTGAATGCGCGCGGCGGCGCCGGCGCGACGACGGTCGCGGCCAACCTCGCGCTCGAGCTTTCGGCGGCGAGCCGCAGCCATGTGGCGCTCGTGGACCTGCATCTGCGCGGCGGGACCATCGGGCTCTCGCTCGGCGTGAAGCCAAGCAGCGGGCTGCGCATCGCGCTGGAGCATCCCGACCGGGTGGACGCGCTGTTCCTGGAGCGGGCGGCGATTCCGGTGGGCGACCGGGTGCGCGTGATCGCCGCCGAGGAGCCGATCGACGCCGCGCCGACCGCGAGCGCGGAGAGCGTGAAGCGCCTGCTGGAGCTGCTGCGGCACCGCTTCAACACCATCGTCGTGGACCTGCGCTCGCCGCCCGGCGCGGTCGAGAAGGCGGTGCTGGCGGCGTCCCGCCAGGTGCTGATCACCTTCGGGCCGGATGTCGCGGGCGTGCGCGATGCGCTGGCGCTGAAGCGGATGGTGCTGGCCCAGGGCACGGGCTCGCATCCGCTGCTCGTGCTGAACCGTCTCGGCATTCCCGGCGGGCTGTCGCTGCCGCTTGTCGAGGAAGGGCTCGGCGGCCGGCCGGAATGCGTGCTGCCCTGGCAGCCGAAGCAGATCCTGCGCGCGCTGAACCTGGGCCAGCCGGCGACGGCCGCCTGCCCGGCGCTGAAGCGTGCGCTGGTGCCGCTGGTGCGCGAGGTCTCGGGCACCGCCGCCGTGCGGCGGCGCGGCGGCCTGTTCGGCTGGCTGCGGCGCGCATGAAGGCGTTCGGCCGCCGCACCGAAGCCGCGCTGCGTCCGCCGCCGCCGGTGCCGGAGCGCGAGGCGCCGGCGCCCGCGCCGGCCGCGGCCAAGCCGGCCGAGCCGGCGCCGCTGCAGGCGCTGCGCACCCAGGTGATGGAGCGCATCGACCCGCGCGCCGCGGTGGAGATGCCGGTGGCGCGCGTGCGCGACCAGCTGGAGCGGCTGGTGCACGAGGTCGCCGGCACCCAGCGCATCGAGATCTCGGCCACCGACCAGGCGCTGCTGGCGCAGGAGCTGGTGGACGACATGCTCGGCTTCGGCCCGATCGAGGAGCTGCTGCGCGACGACGGCATCAGCGACATCATGATCAACGGGCCGGAACACATCTTCATCGAGAAGCGCGGCAAGCTGCAGCAGGTGACGCTGAACTTCCGCAACGCCGCGCATGTGGCCTCGATCGCGCAGAAGATGGCGGCCTCCGTCGGCCGGCGCGTCGATGAATCGAGCCCGCTGGTGGACTGCCGCCTGCCGGACGGAAGCCGCGTGAACGTGGTGTTCCCGCCGCTGGCGCTCGACGGCCCCTGCATCTCCATCCGCAAGTTCGCCAAGCGGAAGGTGGACCTTCAGGGCATGGTGGAGCTCGGCAGCCTCTCGCCCTCCATCGCGCGCGTGCTGGAGATCGCCTCGCGCTGCCGGCTCAACATCGTCGTCTCGGGCGGCACGGGCTCGGGCAAGACCACGATGATGAACGCGATGAGCCGCATGATCGACCATGGCGAGCGCATCGTCACGATCGAGGACGCGGCGGAGCTGCAGCTGCAGCAGCCCCACGTGGTGCGGCTGGAGACGCGGCCGATGAACCTCGAGGGCCGCGGCGAGATCACCCAGCGCGACCTGATCAAGAACGCGCTGCGCATGCGCCCCGACCGCATCATCGTCGGCGAGGTCCGCGGCGCCGAGGCCTTCGACATGCTGCAGGCCATGAACACCGGCCATGACGGCAGCTTCTGCACGATCCACGCGAACAACGCGCGCGACGGCATCACCCGCATCGAGAACATGGTGCAGATGGGCACGGTCAGCCTGCCGCTGCGCGCGATCCGCACGCAGATCGTCAGCGCGGTGGACCTGATCGTGCAGCTGGAGCGCATGCGCGACGGCAAGCGCCGCGTGCTGCAGGTGACGGAGGTCTGCGGCCTGGAAGGCGACGTGATCACGCTGAACGACCTGTTCACCTTCGAATACGAGGGCGAGGACGCGCAGGGCAACCTGATGGGGCGCTGGGCCTCCTCCCGCGTGCGGCCGGGCTTCATGAACAAGCTGCGCTACTACGGGCTGGACGGTGCCTTCGCCCAGGCGATGGAGATCGTGGCGTGAGCCCGCTGCTGGCGGCTGCCGCGGTGGTGCTGCTGCTCGCGGCGCTGGCATTGCTGTTCAGCAACCGCGACGACCGCCGGCTGAAGGAGAGGCTGACCGACCAATACGGCGCGCGGCAGGTTCGGCGCGCCGTGCCGGAGCAGTCGGTGATCGCGCGGCCCATGGCGCGGGGCGGGCTCGGCGGGCGGCTCTCGAGCTGGGTCGGCGTGGCGCCCGGCGTGCTGGCGAACCGGCGCATGCCGCTGCCGATCGTGCTGGTGCTCTCCGGCACCGTCGGCGGCCTCGCGGCCTGGGGCGCAACGATGGTGGTCCCCGGGCTTCCCGCCGTGATGCTCGGCGTCATCGCCGCGGTCGGCTCGCTGCGCATGATCTTCCTCTGGGAACTCGGCAAGCACCGGGAGGAGGCGTTCAAGCAGATCCCCGACGCGATCGGCCTGATGGTGCGCGCGGTGCGCGCCGGCCTGCCGGTGGGCGAGGCCGTGCGCAGCGTGGCGCGCGAGATGCCGGATCCGACGCGCGCGGAATTCCAGCGACTGCTGGGCGAGACGGCGATCGGCACGCCGCTCGAAAAGGCCCTGTGGGGCATCTACGAGCGCACGAACCTGCGCGAGTACGCGTTCCTGTCCGTGGTCATCGGGCTGCAGTCGCAGACCGGCGGCAGCCTGGCCGAGGCGCTGGACAACATCGCCGACATCGTGCGCAAGCGCGTGGCGATGGCGGCCAAGGCGCAGGCCCTGGCCGGCCAGGCAAAGGCCTCCGCCGGCATCCTGGTGGCGCTGCCGCCCTTCGCGGGCGCCGCCGTCTCCTTCATCAAGCCGGGCTATCTCGACGCGCTGTTCGTCGATCCGCGCGGCAACAACCTGCTGACCATGGCCCTGGTGCTGCTGACCCTCGGCCTGCTCACGATCCGGTCCATGATCAAGCGGAGCACCTCGGAATGACGCCTGTCTGCAAGCGCCCCGATCCTCGCCACGCGCCCGCCGCCCGATCGGCGCGCGCGGCCATCCTGGTGCCGGAGGCCGATGGCGGCACGGCGCAGCAGCGCGCCGCCCGCGCCGCGCAGCGCCGCTGGCGGCTGAAGGCGCTTGCCTGCCTCAGGCGGAAGTCGCGATGAGCCCGCTGGTCGCGGGCCTCCTCGCCGCCGGGCTGCTCGCCGTGCTGGCCGTGGCGCTGGCCGCCAACGAGCTGACCGAGCACCGCATGGCGGAGCGGGTGAAGCGCGCGGCGATCGGCGTGACGCCGGAGACGGCACCGCGCCGCAGCCTGGCGAGCATCGGCGCCTCGATGCTGCGGCTGCTGGATGTCAGCGGCATCGTCCGCTTCATGGCCTCGCAGCAGGACCGCGTGCAGGTGGAGCGCACGCTGGTGCCGCTCGGCGTGCCGATGACGATGGCCGCGCCGCTCCTGGTGGCGATGAAGCTGCTGTTCCTGGTCGCCGGCCCGGCCGCGGCGCTGACCTGGTACACCGCGCGCGGCGGCGGCGGGAACATCCTGCTGCCGCTGCTGATGGGCGCCGCGGCCGGCGTGCTGGCGCCGAACATGATCCTGTCGCAGCTGCGCAAGCGGCGCGTCGCGGCGCTGAACCGCGGCATGGCGGACACGCTGGACCTGCTGGTGGTCTGCGCCGAGGCGGGCCTCGGCCTCGAGAGCGCGATCGACCGCGTGGCGAACGACCTCCGCCGCGCCAACCCGGCGATGTCCCTGGAATTCGCGCTGCTCTCACAGGAGATGCGGCTGATGCCGGATCGCAGCTCCGCCATGGAGCGCTTCGCGGAGCGCGCCGAGGTGGACGGGCTGCGCCGTGTCGCCGCCACGCTCTCCCAGGCGATGCGCTACGGCACGCCGCTCGGGACCGCGCTGCGCGCGCTGGCCGCCGACGAGCGCCAGGCGCGCCTGATCCGCATGGAGGAGAAGGCGGCGCGGCTTCCGGCGCTGCTGGTGCTGCCGCTGATCCTCTTCATCCTGCCGCCGCTGTTCCTCGTTCTGGTCGGCCCTTCCATCCTCCAGCTCTTCGACGCGATCGGAGCCATGCAATGATGCGCCGCCTCGCCCCGCCCCTGCTCGCCGCCCTGCTGCTGTCCGCCTGCGGGGGCGGGGGGCAGAACGCAGCCTATTCCTCCGCCTCGCCGGACGTGCAGCGGCAGCTGCGCGTGGCGACCGCCGCCGAGCGCGGCGGCAACACCGCGATGGCGCTGCAGGTCTATGCCAGCGCCTACCAGGCGCATCCCGGCGATGTCGAGGTCGCCTCCCGCTACAGCAAGATGCTGCTGCAGTCCGGCGACCCCGAGCGTGCGCGCGACGTGCTGGCGGAGGCGCGGCGCCGCAACCCGCGCGACACGCTGCTGATGGAGACCGAGGCACGCGTGCTGCTCGAGGTCGGGCAGGCGGAGCAGGCGCTGGCGCTGTTCGACGACATCCTGCGCTGGTCGCGCAGCGATGCGAAGGCGCTGAACGGGCGCGGCATCGCGCTCGACATGCTCGGCCGGCATGCGGAAGCGCGCGCGGCCTATCGCGCGGCGCGCGCGGCCGATCCGCAGAACCCGGTGATCACCGGCAACCTCGCGCTGTCGCTGATGCTGACGGGCTGCACGGAAGGTGCGGCGGCGGTGCTGGACACCACGCCGCGCAGCCTGGCGACGTCCGGCTGGATCGGGCAGATCCGCGGCGCGGCGCCGGGCTTCGCGACGCTGCGCGGCGCGGCGGGCGGGGATCCCTGCGCGGGGCTAGGCTGAGCCCGGGCCCTTCCGCGGCAGGCCGCGGCCGCTGACCACCGCCTCCGCGCCGAAGCGCGCGCGGAGCGCATCCACCGCCTGCCACTTCGCCGCGCGCCGCGCCGCATCGGGATCGGCGAGGTCGGGCAGGTCCGCGGCATCGCCCGGCGCGAGGGGCTGCGCGCCGATGCCGATCAGGCGGAAGGCGCTTCCCGTCGCCTCCTTCGCCAGCAGGGGCTGAACGGCGCGGAACAGCGTCTCCGGCAGGCGCGTGGGGCGCGCGAGGCGGGCATGGCGGCTCCGCGTCTCGAAGCCCGCGGTCTTGAGCTTCAGCACGACGCCGCCGGCGGCCAGCTCCTTCTCCTTCAGGCGGCGCGACAGCTTCTCGCAGAGGCGCCACAGCGGGCGCTCCAGCTCCTCGACGCTGCGCAGGTCGGTGTCGAAGGTGGTCTCGGCGGAGATGGATTTCGTCTCGCGATCGGGGGAGACGCGCCGGGAATCCTCGCCGCGGGCTCGGGCGGCCAGCGCCGGCCCGTCCTCCCCGAAGCGGCGCGCGGCCTCGCGCGGGTCCAGCGCGGCGAGCTGGCCGAGGCGGGTGAAGCCGGCCGCTTGCAGCTTCTTCGCGAAGGCCGGGCCGATGCCGGGCAGCAGGCCCACCGGCTTGTCGGCGAGCCATTCCGCCGCCTCACTGCCCAGCACGGCGAAGCCGCGCGGCTTGTCGCGCTCGGCCGCGAGCTTCGCCAGAAGGCGGTTGCGCGCAAGGCCGATGGAGACGGTGATGCCGGCCTCGCGCTCTACCTGGCGGGCGAAGCGCGCCAGCACCACCGCGGGCGGCGCCTTGTGCAGCGCCGCGGTGCCCGAGAGGTCGAGCGCGGCCTCGTCGATCGAGAGCGGTTGGACAAGCGGCGTCAGCGCCTCCATCAGCGCGCGCACGTGGCGCGCGACGGCGACGTATTTCTGCATGTCCGGCTTGATGACCACGGCGTCCGGACAGGCGGCGAGCGCCTTGAACATCGGCATGGCGCTTTTCACGCCGCGGGTGCGCGCGACGTAGCAGGCGGCGGCGACCACGCCGCGCCTGCCACCGCCGACGATGACGGGCTTCGTCAGCAGGTCCGGCCGGTCGCGCTTCTCCACTGAGGCGTAGAAGGCGTCGCAATCCACATGTGCGACGGCGAGGGCGAACAGCTCGGGATGCGCGACTGCGCGGCGCGATCCGCAGGCGGGGCAGGCGGCGAAGGCTGCCGCCGCGGCGTGGTCGCAGTCGCGGCAGAGCGCGGGCATCTCAGCCCGCCAGAATCGCGGCCGGGATGCCGAGCGCGAGGGACAGCGCGATGAAAGGCAGCGCGCGGCGTATGTGGGCGCGAAAGGCATCGAGATGCGGTTGCGCGGCGGGCGGGGCGCTCGCGCGATCGTGGAAGCGCAGCGGATCCCAGATCAGCCAGGGGCCGGCATGGCCCGCGCGCATCGCTCGGAACGCCGCAGTTCCGGCCCGCAGCACGCGCCACATCGCCACCAGCATCAGCAGCACGGCGCCGCCCATCAGGATGTCGGCGATGGCGGCCGCCATGTCAGGTCGTCCGGCGCAGGAAGGGGAGCGCGACGAGCCAGAGCAGCAGCACAAGGCCGGGAACCTGCTCGGCGGCGCCGCGCGGGGCGCGTGCGGCGGCGAGGCCTGTGGCGGCGAAGATCCAGGAGAGCGCCGCCTCGGCCAGCAGCACGATGGTCAGCGCGAGCGCGGCGATCAGCGCGCGATCGCGCAGGCTGGAACCGGGTTGCACCGTAGCGCGGGCGGCGAGCCAGAGCAGGAAGGCCATCGCCGCGGCCTCGATCCAGGCGGCGGCGAGACCGCCGAGCCGGGGTGCCAGCGCCAGTTCGCGCAGCGGACCGAGCACCGCGCCGGCGAGGAAGGCGACCGCGCCGAAGGCCAGACCAGCGCGGTAGGGAAGACGGGTCGTCACCACAGCCGCGCTGCGCCGAAGACGCCGGAACTGTCGCCATGCATCGCCCGCCGGATCGGCGTGGAGAAGGCGTCGGAGAAGACGTGGCGGGGGATCAGCCGCGGCAGCGCCTCGTAGAGATGCGCCATGTTGGACAGGCCTCCGCCGAGCACGAAGACATCGGGGTCCAGGATGTTCACCACGGCGGCCAGGGCACGCGCCAGGCGATCGGCGTGGCGATCCAGCGCGGCCTGCGCGGCGGAGTCGCCGGAAGCGGCGCGGGCGGGAAGCCCGCTGGCGTCGCGCGCCTCCGGACCGTCGGCGTCGGCGGCGAGCGCCGGGCCGGAGAGGAAGGTTTCGAGACACCCATGCTGGCCGCACCAGCAGCGCGGGCCGGGATGCTCGGCGGCGCTCATCCAGGGCAGCGGGTTGTGGCCCCATTCGCCGGCCACGTGGTTCCGCCCGCCGACCAGCCGCCCGTTCACCACCAGCCCGCCGCCGCAGCCGGTGCCGAGGATCACCGCGAAGACGCTGCCGTAACCGGCGCCGGCGCCATCCGCCGCCTCGCTCATCGCCAGGCAGTTGGCGTCGTTGGACAGCCGGACGGGGCGGTCGAGCCGGGCGGCGAGGTCGGCGCCGAGCGGCTTGCCGTTCAGCCAGGTGGAATTGGCGCCGCGGATCAGGCGCGTTTCTGGGTTCTCACTGCCGGGTATTCCGATGCCGACGGTGCCCCGCCCGCCGAGTTCGGCCTCGGCGCCCTCGACCAGGCCGGCGATGGCCGCGATGCCGGCGTCGTAGTCGCGGGGCGTGGCGACGCGCCGGCGCAGGCGGACGGCGCCGGCGGGGTCGAGCGCGGCCACCTCGATCTTGGTGCCGCCGAGATCGATGCCGAGCCGCCATGCGGCTGCGGTTCCGGGCTTGGACGTCATGGCGGGACAGTTGCGCCGCCGGCCCGCCGCCCGCAAGCGCCTTGCCCCGCCGCGGCGGCGGTGCTGGATTCGCGGGATGAGTGACACGCTGCTCGACGTGCAGGGGCTGACCTGCCCGCTGCCGGTGCTGAAGGCAAACAAGGCGCTGCGCAGCCTTCCGGCCGGGGCAAGGCTTACGGTGCTCGCCACCGATCCGGCGAGCGTCAAGGACTTTCGGGCCTATACGCAGGAGACCGGGCACGCGCTGGTCGCCTTCAGCGAGGAGAACGGCGTGTTCCGGTTCACGCTGAAGAAGCGGGAGGAGCCGGCGTGAGCGTATTGCTCTTTTCCCACCGGGCCTGCCTGCACCACGACATGGGGCCGCATCATCCGGAATGCCCGGACCGGCTGCGCGCCGTGCTGCGCGCGCTGGACAGCGAGGAATTCTCGGACCTGATCCGGGACGAGGCGCCGGAAGCGACTGTCGAGCAGCTCACCCGCGTGCATCCGGCGCAGTATGTGGACGCGATCCTCGGCATCCGGCCGGAGCCGGACGACATCGTGCAGCTCGATGCCGACACGGCGATGAACTGGGGCAGCGCCGAGGCGGCGCTGCGCGCCGCGGGGGCCGCCGTCGCGGGGGTGGACGCGGTCTGCCGGGGCGAGGTGCGGCGCGTGTTCTGCGCCACCCGCCCGCCGGGCCACCATGCCGAGCCCGGCCGGCCGATGGGCTTCTGCCTGTTCGCCAATGCCGCCGTCGCCGCGCGCCACGCCCAGGCGGCGCATGGGCTGACGCGGGTCGCGGTGGTGGATTTCGACGTGCATCACGGCAACGGCACCCAGGCCTGCTTCGAGGCCGACGGCACCCTGTTCTACGCCAGCTCCCATCAGTCGCCCTGCTATCCCGGCACCGGCGAGGCGAATGAGACGGGGGTGGGGAACATCGTGAACGCGCCGCTGCCGCCCGGTGCCGATGGCGCGGCGTTTCGGGCGGCGTGGCGGGACATCCTGCTGCCGGCGCTCGATCGCTTCGCGCCGGAGCTGCTGGTGATCTCGGCCGGGTTCGACGCCCATGCGCGCGACCCGCTGGCCCAGCTTCGGGTGCGGGAGGCCGATTTCGCCTGGCTCACCGAGGAGCTGTGCCATCTGGCGGACCGGCATTGCGGCGGCAGGCTCGTGAGCCTGCTGGAGGGCGGCTACGACCTTGACGCCCTGGCAAGCTCGGCGGCCACGCATGTGCGGGCACTGATGCGTTCCTAAGCCGTTCTGTTCCCGAATACGCTTGCCGTGATCGGACGGCAGGGGGGACCCTTTCGCTTCCCTCTTCGGCAGGAGGCGATCACATGGCTCCGAATCCCCAGCCGGGCGATATTCGCGTGGTGGCGAAGACCCAGGGCGCGGAGATCTTCGAAACCCGCAGTGGCAACGCGGAGATCTGGACCGGCACCGCCTGGCGTGCCCTGAACGCCCTTGTTCAGATCGCCGAGCATCCCCCGAAGGCGACGGTTCGGGTCTCGCGCCGCGACCTCCAGGGTCTCCCCTACCCCACGGGCGTCGTAACCGTCGTCAGCGGGGTCGATGGCTGGCAACAGGGCAGCGCCACGGTCAGCTGACCTCTCCACGACGTGCAAGCCTGACCGGCGTAGGCGGCGGTCCGATCCCGCGGCAGCGTTGCGTCGCGGGAGCGTCGTGATCGGGGCGTGCCTGTGTCCCGGGCCCGTTATCGCGGCCGAACGCCTCGGCCCTGATCAGCCACCGCTGGCCGGGGTGTGTCCGGCACCCGCCCTCGCGCAAATCAATTGCCTTGCGCCCTGGTTGTCCCCGCCCGCCATGCACCCTATCCCCTGTCATCGCTGTGCCGGCTCGACGCCGGACGGCCCGCATTTTCCTTGCCAGCCGACCGGGATGGTGCATCATGTCAAGGATGGTTGACACTCCAGGCGCCGAAGCGTCTCGTCCGATTGACGGTTTGTCCTTCGAGGAAGCCTTGCAGGAACTCGAGGGCATCGTCCGGGAGCTGGAAGGCGGGCAGGGCAAGCTCGAGAAGGCCGTGGCGCAATATGAGCGCGGCGCCGCGCTGCGCCGCCATTGCGAGACCCTGCTGGCCGAGGCCGAGCAGAAGGTCCAGGCCATTGTCGATTCGGCCGCCGGCCCGACATTGCGGGACGCCGGCTGATGTCCGAAACCCTCGCCCCGCCCGACGCCCTGTCCACCGCCCTTCCCGCCGCCGCGGCGGAGATCGAGGCGGCGCTCGACACCCTTCTGCCGCGGCCGGAAGGCCCCGAGGCGCGGCTGTTCGAGGCGATGCGCTATGCCTCCATCGGCGGCGGCAAGCGGATGCGCGGCTTCCTGGTGCTGGAAGGGGCGCGGCAGTTCAGCGTCTCCCGCGCCGCGGCGCTGCGCGTGGCGGCCGCCATCGAGATCCTGCACGCCTATTCGCTGGTGCATGACGACCTGCCGGCGATGGACGACGACGACCTCCGCCGCGGCAAGCCCACCGCGCATCGCGCCTTCGACGAGGCAACCGCGATCCTGGCCGGCGACGCGCTGCAGGCCCGCGCCTTCGAGGTGCTGGCCGAGGAGGACACGCATTCCGACCCCGCCGTACGCGCCGAGCTGGTGCGCTGCCTGGCGCGGGCCGCGGGCGCGCGGGGCATGTGCGGCGGGCAGATGCTGGACATGCTGGCCGAGGAGGCCGAGGCGCCGCTGGACGAGCCGGCGATCGGGCGGCTGCAGTTGCTCAAGACCGGGCGGCTGATCGAGTTCTCGGCCGAGGCCGGCGCGATCCTGGGCAAGGCGCCCTCGGCGCAGCGCCACGCGCTGGCGGCCTATGGGCGCGACCTGGGCGCGGCCTTCCAGATCGCCGACGACCTGCTGGACGCGACGGCCACCGCCGAGCAGACCGGCAAGCGCACCGGCAAGGATGCCGAGGCCGGCAAGGCCACGCTCGTCTCGCTGCTCGGGCTCGAGCGTGCGCGGCTGCAGGCCGAGCGGCTTTCGGAGCAGGCGATCAACCATCTCGACAGTTTCGGGGAGCGCGCAGATCTGCTGCGCGCGCTCGCCGCCTACACGGTGCAAAGGAAGAGTTGACCATGGCACCTCCCGCCACGCCGCTGCTGGACCGCGTCCGCGTCCCGGCCGATCTGCGCAACTTCTCGGCGGAGCAGCTCAAGCAGCTCGCGGCCGAATTGCGGGCGGAGACGATCGACGCCGTCTCGGTGACGGGCGGGCATCTCGGCGCCTCGCTCGGGGTGGTGGAGCTGACGGTCGCGATCCACGCGATCTTCGAGACGCCGCGCGACCGGCTGATCTGGGATGTCGGCCACCAGGCCTATCCGCACAAGATCCTGACGGGGCGGCGCGACCGCATCCGCACGCTGCGGCAGGAAGGCGGGCTTTCCGGCTTCACGCGGCGGAGCGAGAGCGAATACGACCCCTTCGGCGCGGCGCATTCCTCGACGTCGATCAGCGCCGGGCTCGGCATGGCGGTGGCGCGCGACCTGAAGGGGGATACGCGCAACGTCATCGCGGTGATCGGCGACGGCTCGATGTCCGCCGGCATGGCCTATGAGGCGATGAACAATGCGGGCGCGCTGAAGTCGCGGCTGATCGTCATCCTGAACGACAACGACATGTCCATCGCGCCGCCGGTGGGCGCGATGAGCGCCTATCTGTCGAAGGTGGTGTCTTCGCGCCCCTTCCTGAACGTGCGCGAGATGATGGCCAAGCTGGCCAAGCGCTTCCCGCGCCCGATCGAGCGCACGGCGCGCAAGGCGGAGGAATTCGCGCGCGGGTTGCTGACCGGCGGCACGCTGTTCGAGGAGATGGGCTTCTACTATGTCGGCCCGATCGACGGGCACGATTTGGACCACCTGCTGCCGATCCTGCGCAACCTGCGCGACGCGGAGGACGACGTGCAGCCGATCCTGCTGCATGTGGTCACGCAGAAGGGCAAGGGCTACGCGCCGGCCGAGGCGAGCGCGGACAAGTATCATGGCGTCCAGAAGTTCAACGTCATCACCGGCGAGCAGCAGAAGGCCCCGCCCGGCCCGCCCGCCTATCAGAAGGTTTTTGCGCAGGCGCTGATCGCGGAGGCGGAGGCGGATGAGCGGATCGTGGCGGTGAATGCCGCGATGCCCTCCGGCACCAGTCTCGACCTGTTCGCCAAGCGCTTCCCGACGCGCTGCTTCGACGTGGGCATCGCGGAGCAGCATGCGGTGACCTTCGCCGCCGGCATGGCGACGGAAGGGCTCAAGCCTTTCTGCGCGATCTACTCCACCTTCCTGCAGCGCGCCTATGATCAGGTGGTGCATGACGTGGTGCTGCAGGGCCTGCCGGTGCGCTTCGCGATGGACCGCGCGGGGCTGGTCGGCGCGGATGGCGCGACGCATGCGGGCAGCTTCGACATCGCCTATCTCGGCTGCCTGCCAGGCATCGTGCTGATGGCCGCGGCGGACGAGGCGGAACTCGCGCATATCGTCGCCACCGCGGCGGCCATCGACGATGCGCCGGTGGCGTTCCGCTATCCGCGCGGCGAGGGCACGGGCATCGCCGTGCCGGCGCGCGGCACGCCGCTCGAGATCGGGCGCGGGCGCGTGCTGCGGGAGGGCACGAGCATCGCGATCCTGTCCTACGGCACGCGGCTGGCCGAGGCGATGAAGGCGGCCGACGAGCTGGCCACGCAGGGGCTTTCCGCGACCGTCGCCGATGCGCGCTTCGCCAAGCCGCTCGATACGACGCTGGTGGAGCGGCTGGCGCGGGAGCACGAGGTGCTGATCACCATCGAGGAAGGCAGCGTCGGCGGCTTCGGCGGCTTGGTGGCGCAGCACCTCGCCTGGCAGGGGCTGCTGGATGCCGGGCTGAAGTTCCGCCCGATGACGCTGCCCGACCGCTTCCTGGATCATGCAGCGCCGAAGGTGCAGTACGACTGGGCGGGGCTGAACGCCAAGCACATCGTGGCCGCGGCAAAGGCCGCGCTCGGCAAGCCCGTGGCGCAGCCGGCGCGGGCGTGACGCCCGGGCCTGCTACGCGACGATAACGAAGTCCGCCGCGGCCAGGGACGGCCTGTTGGACAGCGTGGCGATGGCGATGCCGCCGCTCGCGCCATCGCCATCCGCATCCCACGCCAGCACGCCGGTCGCCCTGGTGTAGACGAACTGCGCCACGCCGCCGACCGGCGCATCCTGCGACAACGTGACCGACACCAGGCCGCCGAAGCCGCTTGCCTGGAAGGCGAGCTTGTCCTCGCCTGCGCGGAAATCCACCAGCGTGTCGCCACCTTCCAGCGGGCTGAGCCACAGGAACTGGTCGAGGCCGCCGCTGCCCGTCAGCGTGTCCGCGCCCACCCCACCTTCCAGCGTGTCGCCGGCCTGGCCGCCGGAGAGCCGGTCGTCGCCGCCCAGGCCGCGCAGCAGGTTCGCACCGGCATTGCCGGTCAGCACGTTGTCGAGCGCGTTGCCGATCGCGGTCAGGTCGCCGGCGCCGAGCAGCGACAGGTTTTCCACGGCATTGGGCAGGATGTAGCTGATCGCGCTCAGCACCGTGTCGATGCCGGCATTCGGAAGTTCGATCACCACATCCGAATCCGCGACGACATAGGTGTCGTCGCCATTGCCGCCGTCGAGACGGTCCACGCCCTCGCCGCCGACCAGGCTGTCTGCGCCCTCGCCGCCCTGCAGGGTATCGTTGCCGAGGCCGCCGTTCAGCGTGTCGTTGCCGTCGTAGCCGAGCAGGCGGTTGTTGCCGACATTGCCGAGCATGAAGTTGTCCTCGGCATTGCCGTCGCCGCGCACATTGGCGCCGCCGTTGAATCGCAGCACCTCGATATGGTCGGGCAGCGCGAAGGTGGCGTTGGCGACAACGGTGTCGTTGCCGCCGCCCGCCTGCTCGATCAGCGTGTCGGTCGCGTCGATCAGGTAGAGGTCGTCGCCGCCGCCGCCGATCAGCGTGTCCGCGCGGCCGCCGCCGAGCAGGACATTCGCGGCGCCGTTGCCGGTGACGACGTTGTTGAGGTTGTTGCCGGTGCCGTCGATGGCGGCGTCGCCGGTCAGCACCAGGTCCTCCTGATGCGCTCCGAGGGTCCAGGTGATGGAGGAATGCACGGTGTCGGCGCCGCCGGTGCGCGTCTCGGCGATGCGGTCGGCGGCGTCGTCCACGACGTAGCGGTCGTTGCCGGCGCCGCCCAGCATGCTGTCGGCGCCCGTGCCGCCATCCAGGCTGTCATGGCCGTTGCCGCCGATGAGGCTGTCATTGTCGGCGCCGCCGGAGAGCGTGTCGTCGCCGTCGTTGCCGACGAGGCGGTCGTTGCCAGCGAGGCCGAGCACCGCGTCGTGGCCAGCCAGCGCATCGATGGTGTCGGCCGCAGCGGTGCCTTCGAGCGCATCGTCGCCCGCGGTGGGCCAGTTGGTGCCGATCAGCGTGTCCGCGAAGACGATCACGTCGATACCAAGCAGCGTATCCGCGCCCTCCGGCGATCCGACGCGAAGGTCCGTCACCAACAGCCCGCCGCCGGCGAGAAGGGAGATCGCGTAGTCGGCCTGCGTGCCGCCGAAGACGGCCGTGTCGAAGCCGTCGCCACCCTCGAGCCGGTCGCTGCCGTTGCCGCCCGCGAGGCGGTCATCGCCCGCGCCGCCCAGCAGCGTGTCGGAGCCTGAATCGCCGCTCAGCGTGTCGGACTCGCCGCCGCCATCGAGCCGGTCGTTGTCGAGGCCACCGGCGAGGATATCGGCGCCGAGCCCACCGGCGACCTCCAACCGTTCGAAGCCTGAGAAGGTGACCTGGATAGTGGCGCCGCGCCGGATCTGCCCGTTCGCGGCATCGAGCACCAGCGCCGCCGTCTCGGCGGAGAGCGAGACGACCAGCGTGTCTAGGCCGTCGCCACCCTGGGCGCTGCCGCCGCCGCTGCCGAGGTCCACGAGGTCGTCGCCCGCGCCGGCATTCACCGTGTCGTTGCCCGCGCCGGTGCTGATGCTGTCGGCGCCGCTGCCGGTGCGGATGTTGTCCGCACCGCTGCCGGTGGTCAGGTAGAAGCGATCCACGCCGCTGAAGGAGGTGTAGCGCCCGAAATCCTGGAAGACGCGGCCGGCGGAGCCACCGCTGACCGTGTCCGCCGCGAAGTCGCCATTGCCGGTGCCGAGGAAGACGCTGCCCGTCGCGTTGCCATAGTCCAGCACCAGCAGGTCGTCGCCCTCGCCGGCCGCCCAGCTGTCCTCGCCCACGCCGCCACGGAAGGTGTCGTCGCCACCGAAGGTGGTGATGACGTCGTTGAAGCCGACCGTCGCGGAGGTGGTGATGTCGCGCGACCCGCTGCCGAGCCAGCGCAGGGTCACGCCCTCCACGTCCCGCATCTGCAGCGAGCCGAGATCCTGCCATTCGTCGCTGTGCAGATCGAGGCTGCGCCCAGCCTCGCCGCCCTCGACGGTGGCCGCCAGGTAGTCGCTGCCGGCGGCGGCGTCCACGGTGTCGGCGCCCGTCAGCGGGTTGATGGTGTCGTTACCGCTGCCGCTGCTGATGCTGTCCGCGCCGATGCCGGTGCGGATGTTGTCCGCACCGCTGCCGGTGGCGAGGTGGAAGCGATCCACGCCGCTGAAGAAAGTGTAGCGGCCGAAATCCTGGAAGACACGGCCGGCATAGCCGCCATTCGTGGCATCCGCCGCGAAGTCGCCATTGCCGGTTCCGAGGAAGACGCTGCCGGTCGCGCTGCCGTAGTCCAGCACCAGAAGGTCGTCGCCCTCGCCGGCCGCCCAGCTGTCCTCGCCCACGCCGCCACGGAAGGTGTCGTCGCCGCCGAAGGTGGTGATGACGTCGTTGAACACGACGCTGGCCGAGGTGGTGATGTCGCGCGACCCGCTGCCGAGCCAGCGCAGGGTCACGCCCTCCACGTCCCGCATCTGCAGCGAGCCGAGATCCTGCCATTCGTCGCTGTGCAGATCGAGGCTGCGTGCGGCCTCGCCGCCCTCGACGGTGGCCGCCAGGTAGTCGCTGCCGGCGGCGGCGTCCACGGTGTCGGCGCCCGTCAGCGGGTTGATGGTGTCGTTACCGCTGCCGCTGCTGATGCTGTCCGCGCCGATGCCGGTGCGGATGTTGTCCGCACCGCTGCCGGTGGCGAGGTGGAAGCGATCCACGCCGCTGAAGAAAGTGTAGCGGCCGAAATCCTGGAAGACACGGCCGGCATAGCCGCCATTCGTGGCATCCGCCGCGAAGTCGCCATTGCCGGTTCCGAGGAAGACGCTGCCGGTCGCGCTGCCGTAGTCCAGCACCAGAAGGTCGTCGCCCTCGCCGGCCGCCCAGCTGTCCTCGCCCACGCCACCGCGGAAGGTATCGTTGCCGCCGAAGGTGGTGATGACGTCGTTGAAGCCGACCGTCGCGGAGGTGGTGATGTCGCGCGACCCGCTGCCGATCCAGCGCAGGTTCACGCCCTCCACGTCGCGCATCTGCAGCGAGCCGAGATCCTGCCAATCGTCGCTGTGCAGATCGAGGCTGCGTGCGGCCTCGCCGCCCTCGACGGTGGCCGCCAGGTAGTCGCTGCCGGCGGCGGCGTCCACGGTGTCGGCGCCCGTCAGCGGGTTGATCGTGTCGTTGCCGCCGCCGCTGCTGATGCTGTCGGCGCCGATGCCGGTGCGGATGTTGTCCGCACCGCTGCCGGTGGTCAGGTGGAAGCGATCCACGCCGCTGAAGGAGGTGTGGCGGCCGAAATCCTGGAACACGCGGCCCGCGTAGCCGCCGCTGACCGTGTCCGCTGCGAAGTCGCCATTGCCGGTGCCGAGGAAGACAGCGCCCGTCGCGCTGGCGTAGTCCAGCACCAGCAGATCTTCGCCCGCGCCCGCCGCCCAGCTGTCCAGGCCGACGCCGCCGCGGAAGGTGTCGTCGCCGCCAAAGGTCGTGATGATGTCGTTGAAGCCGACGGTGGCAGATGTCGTGATGTCCCGCGCGCCGTTCCCGAGCCAGCGCAGGTTCACGCCCTCCACGTCGCGCATCTGCAGCGAGCCGAGGTCCTGCCATTCGTCGCTGTGCAGATCGAGGCTGCGCGCCGCCTCTCCGCCCTCGACCGTGGCGGCGAGGTAATCGCTGCCGAGGCCGGCATCCACCGTGTCTTCGCCGGTGCCGACATTCACCGTGTCGTTGCCCACGCCCGTGCCGATGCTGTCGGCGCCGTTCCCGGTGCGGATGTTGTCCGCGCCGCTGCCGGTGGTCAGGTGGACACGCTCGACGCCGCTGAAGAAGGTGTAGCGGCCGAAATCCTGGAAGACACGGCCGGCATAGCCGCCATTCGTGGCATCCGCCGCGAAGTCGCCATTGCCGGTGCCAAGGAGGACGCTGCCCGTCGCGCTGCCGTAGTCCAGCACCAGAAGGTCGTCGCCTGCGCCTGCCGCCCAGCTGTCCTCGCCCACGCCACCGCGGAAGGTGTCGTTGCCGCCGAAGGTGGTGATGACGTCGTTGAACACGACGCTGGTCGAGGTGGTGATGTCGCGCGCGCCGCTGCCGATCCAGCGCAGGTTCACGCCCTCCACGTCCCGCATCTGCAGCGAGCCGAGATCCTGCCAATCGTCGCTGTGCAGATCGAGGCTGCGTGCGGCCTCGCCGCCCTCGACGGTGGCCGCCAGGTAGTCGCTGCCGGCGGCGGCATCCACCGTGTCGGCGCCCGTCAGCGGGTTGATCGTGTCGTTGCCGCCGCCGCTGCTGATGCTGTCCGCGCCGTTCCCGGTGCGGATGTTGTCCGCGCCGCTGCCGGTGGTCAGGTGGAAGCGATCCACGCCGCTGAAGGAGGTGTGGCGGCCGAAATCCTGGAACACGCGGCCCGCGTAGCCGCCGCTGACCGTGTCCGCTGCGAAGTCGCCATTGCCGGTGCCGAGGAAGACGCTGCCCGTCGCGTTGCCATAGTCCAGCACCAGCAGGTCTTCGCCCGCGCCCGCCGCCCAGCTGTCCAGGCCGACGCCGCCGCGGAAGGTGTCGTTGCCGCCGAAGGTGGTGATGACGTCGTTGTACACGACGCTGGCCGAGGTGGTGATGTCGCGCGCGCCGTCGCCAAGCCAGCGCAGGTTCACGCCCTCCACGTCGCGCATCTGCAGCGAGCCGAGGTCCTGCCATTCGTCGCTGGCGAGATCGAGCGCGCGTGCCGCGTCTCCGCCTTCGACGGTCGCCGCCAGGTAGTCGCTGCCGGCAGCGGCATCCACCGTGTCGGCACCGGTGCCGCTGTTGATCGTGTCGTTGCCGCCGCCGCTGCTGATGCTGTCCCCGCCGTCGCCGGTGCGGATGTTGTCCGCGCCGCTGCCCGTGGCGAGTGAGAAGCTCTCGATGCCCGTGAAGCTCGTGAAGCGGCCGAAATCCTGGAAGACGCGGCCGGCGAAGCCACCATTCACCGCATCGGCGCCGAAATCGCCGTTGCCGGTACCGAGGAACACGCTGCCCGTCGCGTTCCCGTAATCCACAACGAGCCGGTCGCTGCCCGGGCCGCCATGCACCGTGTCGAGCCCCGCCGTGGTGGAGAGCGTGTCGTTGCCCTCGCGCCCCTCCAGGCGGTTGTTCGACGCATTGTCGGTGATCAGGTTGTCCCGCGCATTGCCGAGCAGGTTGCGCGCGCCGGTGACGACGAGAACGAAATCCTCAATCTCCGCCGCGCCGTTCAGCGCACCGTCGAAGGTGGTCGGCGCCGCGCTGCCGGCGACGAGGCGCAGCGTGTCGCGGCCGCCGCCCGGCAGTTCCACGAAGAGGTCGTCGCCGCCATCGGCCAGGAACACGTCGTCGCCCGCGCCGCCGAAGAAGCTGTCGGCGCCGTTGGCACCCTCCAGCGTGTCGGCCGCATCCGTGCCGGTCAGCCGGTTGGCGAGCGCGTTGCCGGTGCCGAGGCGCGCCGCGCCGACCAGCGTCAGGTCCTCGACCGTCGGCGTCGCGAGCAGCGAGAAGTCCACATGGCTGATGACGTGGTCGTGGTCGCCCGCCAGGCCGGTCTCGATCACGACCTGGTCGGCGCGGCGCACCACGAAGGTGTCGTTGCCGGCGCCGCCGCGCATCTCATGCGCGCCGCTGCCGCCCACCAGCGTGTCGGCGCCGAGGCCGCCCTCCAGCGCTTCCGTGGTGCCGCCGACGAGCAGGTCGTCGTGATCGCTGCCCTGCACGCTCTCGAAGCCGGAGACGAGATCCACCGCGCCGTTCGCATCGCGCGCCGTGCCGGGGGCCACCACGGCGCCGCCCGCGCCCTCCACCGTCTCCGCGCCCAGGTTCAGCGTGACGCCGGAGGAGAGCGAGAGGAAGGAGAGCAGGTCGGCATCCTCGCCGCCCGCGAGCGTGTCGGCGCCGTCGCCGCCATCGATCGTGTCGGCGCCGGCATCGCCCTCCAGCAGGTCCGCGCCCGCACCGCCCGCCAGCGTGTCGGCGCCCGCGGCGCCGAGCAGCACGTCGCCGCCATCCTCGCCGAGCAGCCTGTCGTCGCCCTCGCCGCCTGCGAGGGTGTCGGCCTCCGCGCCGCCGTTCAGCGTGTCGTTGCCGGCCGCGCCGTCCAGGCTGTCCGCGCCGGCTTCGCCGATCGCCCAGTCATTGCCTTCGTCGAGCGACGCGGTGTCGTTGCCGGCGCCGGCGCGCACCTCGTCATGGCCGGCGCCGGTCGCGACGAGATCGTCGCCGCCGCCGGAGACGACGCGGTTCGTCCCGGTGCCGGCGAGCAGGATGATGTCGTTGCCGTCCCCGGTCTCGATCTCCTCGATGCCGAGCAGCGCGTCGAGGCCGCCGAGGCCATCGGTCGCGCCGCCATCGCCATTCGCGTCCAGCGTGACGACGACGTCGCCGCCGCCCTGGAACAGGGCGCGGTCGCTGCCCGGCCCGCCATCCAGCGTGTCGTCGCCGGGGCCGCCTTCCAGCGTGTCCGCCCCCTCGCCCCCGGAAAGCGAATCATCGCCCTCCGCGCCGCTCGCGCTGTCGTCGCCGCCGCCGAGCGTGACGGCGTTGTCGAGCGCATTGCCCGTGATCGCGTCGTTACCGCCCAGCGCATCCATCTCCACCTGGTGCGGCGTGAGGGTGCGGATGTCGGCGTCCGGCGTGCCTTCCCAGAAATTCTCCCAGTTGACGACGTAGGTCTCGGTCAGCGGGGCGAAGGCGGCCTCCACCGAGAACGCGTCGTCGTAGAGGTAGAACTTCGCGAAGTCCCAGCCTTCCGCCGAGGGGAAGCTGCCGCGGAACAGCGGGCCGAACTCGAAGCCGCCGCCATTGTTCTGCGGGTCGCCTTCGGCGGTCTGGCCGAAGACGGTGAGCTCGGCATTGCCGGCGAACCACTCATGGTCGATGCGCGCGGAGGCGACCATGCCCGACTGGTTGCGGAAGCTGCCGACCAGGCTGTAGGTCGCCTCCACCGCCATCGTGCCCCAGCCGCCATCGGGCGTCGGGATGTCGAAATCATCGCCGAGACGGCCGGTGACGACGTCGCCGAATTCGGTCTCCAGCCGGACATCCACATGGCTGGCGTCGAAGGTGAAGCGCTGGCCGAACTTCAGCGCGAGCGCCGCGGCGGCGCTGAGGATGGTGTAGCCGAGCTCGAGCCGGAAGATGCCGGTGTCGATGGTGAGGTCGCCCTCGAGCTGGATCGGCAGGCCGAGCGAGGCGAGCAGCTGGCTGATCGCGCCATCCAGGTCGAGCTGGATGTCGGCGAAGGGCACCGCCGAGGCGCCTTCCGAGACGAGATCGGGCAGGTCGTCGTCGGCGACCAGCGCGGAGGTCCCGGTGTCCACGCGCGAGGGCAGTTGCAGCGTGCCGCCGAGCAGGCCCGGGATCAGCGAGGCGTAGAGCGGATCGAGGTCGCCGCCATCGATGCGGAACAGGTCCTGCGTCCGCGGCCCGGTGGAGAAGCCGACACCCTCGATCGCGGCGGAGGGATCGTTCACGCCCGCCCATTCGAGCGGGATGTCGAGGCGCACGCCGGTCAGCGCGGCGGCGAGCTCCCAGTCGAGGCCGAGGCGGAAGAAGCCGCCAGCCGGGTCCGGCCCCTCCGTCTGCATCGCGCCGCCGAGCACGCTGAAGCCCGCTGTGTCGAAGGCGACGGGCACGTTCAGGAACAACGCGTCCGAGGGCGCATCCAGCGCCACGCCGTATTCGATGCTGGCGGCACCGAGGCCGAGCTGCAGCTCCGCGAAGAGCCCGGCATGGCCGCTGATGTTGCCGTCGAGGGTGATGGTGGCGCCCGGCACGCCGAGCACGGGCACGCTGACATCCTGGTCCAGCGCGATGCGGAAGGCGTCCCACCGGAAATTGAGATCGGTGGGCGCACCCAACGCCCAGGTGGAGAAATCGCTCGCGCTGAAGGACAGTATTGTCATAAGGGAACCGACAATGTGATGAAATGCCGATGCGGGAGCCCAGCATCGTTTGCCGGGCGATATTGATACAGATGCGAGGCGCGATCAAGCCTCGGGACGGGTCGCCCAGTCTGGGAACGGAAGAATCCGCCGCCGCGCGATCGATCTGCTTGACGGATCCCGCAGGATTTCAGCTTCGATTTTGCAGTGCAGCGATTTCCGGCCGCCGAGGGTCGCCTGATCGCCTGTGAATGCGGGAATGACTGTCGGACTGCAAGGGGGCGTTCCTCCGCACCGCAAGGCGGCGGACGGGACGAAGCCGTTTGCCAAATTCGCGCGCAGTCGCGCACAGTCACGCGGGACCGAGCGGGGCGCCGGTCATCGCGGCAGGAGGAAGCGGGGCATGTTCAGCGCGGAGCCGCGGCTGCCACCCGGTGGTGAGCGCGTCCCGGCTGATCCGACGGCCACCGCGCCGATCGCCGCCTCCTCGCCTGTCCGCATCCCGGCCGCGCGCCGGGCGAGGGAAGCCCCGGCATGAGCCGCCTGCGCCTGCTCGCCGACGACCTGACGGGCGCGCTGGACGCGACGGCGCCCTTCGCAGCCTCGGCCGGGCATGCGCTTCCCGTGGCGCTGGAGACGCCGCCGGATGCCGGCGCGCTGGACGCCGACACGCGCGATGGCCCGGCCAATGCCGCGAGGAGCCGCGCTTCCGCGCTCGCGCCCTGGCTGGCGGGCGGGCGGCCTGCCTTCCGCAAGCTCGACAGCCTGCTGCGCGGCCATGTCGCGGCGGAGCTGGCGGCCAGTGCGGCGGGCGGCTTCTCCAGCTTGGTGATCGCGCCGGCCTTTCCGGGCCAGGGGCGGCGCATGCGCGAGGGGCGGCTGCTGCTGGCCGATGGCACGGCCGGCCCGGATCTCGGCGCGCTGCTTCCGGCAGCAGGGCTGCGGCCGCGACGCCTCGCCGCGGGCGAGGTGCCCGGCGGGGCCGGCGCCTGGCTCTGCGACGTGGAGACGGAGGCGGATCTCGCGGCGCTGGCCCGTGCCGATCTGCCGCAGCCGGTGCTCTGGGCGGGATCGGGCGGGCTGGCGCGCGCGCTGGCGGGGCCGGGCCGCGCCGCGCATCCGCCGGCGGGGCCGCTGCTGCTGCTCTGCGGCAGCCGGCATGCGCGCGCGGCGGCGATGCTGCCGGGGCTCGGGCAGGCGGTGCTTCGGCCGGCTTCCGTCGCGCAGGCCGGCGAGGCGGCGCGGCGCGCCGCCGCGGCGCTCGGCGACGGCCAGGGCGCGGCGCTGTCACTTCAGGCGGCGGGCGACGCGCCGGGCGCGATATGGCGTGGCCTCGCCGAGACCTTCGCGGGCCTGCCGCCGCCGCCACTGCTCGGCGTGGTGGGCGGGCGGTCGCTGCGCGACCTGTGTCTTGCGCTCGGCGTCATGGCGCTCGATGTCGCGGGCGAGGTACGGACCGGGCTGCCGCTGTCCCGGCTGCGTGGCGGGCCGTGGGACGGCACGCCGCTGATTTCCTCCTCCGGCGCCTTCGACGACCGGGGGCTGTTCCGTGACCTGCTGCAAGGGAAGCGCGTCGTCGCATGACTGAATCGCCTGTCATCGCCGTCACCATGGGCGATCCCGCCGGCATCGGGCCGGAGGTCGTGCTGAAGGCCATCGCCGACCTGGCGCCGCGCGTCGCGGCCGGCGCCCTGCGGCCCGTCGCGGTCGGCACGGTCGAGGAATTCGCGCGGACCAACGCAGCGCTCGGGCTCGGCTCGGAACTCGTGCCCTTCGGCACGGGCGGCGTGTGGCCGCGCGTGGAGGTGGTGGCGGCGACGCGGCCGGAGGCGCCGACGACCTTCGGCGTGGCGGCGGCCGAGGGCGGGCGCCAGGCGCATGCGGCCATCGTCGCGGCGGTCGGCATGGCGATGCGCGGCGAGGCGGCGGCCATCGCCACGGCGCCGATCAGCAAGGAGGCGCTGAACGGCGCCGGCATCGCGCATCCCGGCCACACGGAGCTGCTGGCCGCGCTGACCAGGGCGCGCGACAGCCGGATGATGCTGGCGCATGGCGACCTGCGCGTGGTGCATGTGACGACGCATGTGGCGCTGGCGCGCGTGCCCGCGCTGCTGACGCCGGAACGCCTGCGCCGCACGCTGGACCTGACGCTGGATGCGCTGCGCCGCCTCGGCATCGCGCGGCCGCGCATCGCCGTCGCCGCGCTGAACCCGCATGCCGGCGAGGGCGGGTTGTTCGGCGAGGAGGACGACCGCGTGAACGTGCCCGTCATCGCCGAGTACCGGGCGCGCGGGGAGGACGTGACCGGCCCGCATCCCGGCGACACGGTCTTCGTCAAGGCGGCGGCGGGCCAGTTCGACGCGGTGATCGCCATGTACCACGACCAGGGCCACATCCCGGTGAAGCTGCTGGGCTTCAAGGTGGATCGCGAGAGCGGGCGCTGGACCGGGCTCAACGGCGTCAACGTCACGCTCGGCCTGCCGATCATCCGCACCAGCGTGGACCACGGCACCGCCTTCGACATCGCCGGGCGCGGCATCGCCGCGGCGTCGAGCATGGTGGAGGCGATCGAGTATGCGGCGATGCTCGCCGCCGGTGGCGCTGCGTGACCGGCATCGCGGGCGGCCCGATGCGCGGCGCGGGTTGCGCGTGACGGCCGGCGCCTTGCCGCGAAGGGCGGCGACGGTGCAAGACTGACGGTGGAGGACGGCGTCCTCCCCCAGGAGACGAGCATGCCCGGCACCACCGTTCGCGCCGTCGCGCCCCATGTGCTGATGGCGGAACTGTCGGAACCCTTCGCCTATTCGCAGGCCTGGTACCGCAGGCGCGGCGCGATGCTGGTGGAGATCACGACCGAGGACGGCATCACCGGCTGGGGCGAGGCCTTCGGGCCGCCGGAACTGACCGCGCCCATCGTCGCGTGGCTGGCCCCGCTGGTGATCGGGCAGGACGCCATGGCGCGGGAGGCGATCTGGCAGGCGCTGTACAACCGGCTGCGCGACCACGGGCAGCGCGGGCTGGTGGTGGAGGCGATCAGCGCCATCGACATCGCGCTGTGGGACATCGCGGGGCAGGCGCTGGGGCTGCCGGTGCACCGGCTGCTCGGCGGGCCGCTGCGGATGGAGATCGAGGCCTATGCGACGGGCTTCTACCGCCGCGAGCGCGACGACCACCTGCATTACCTGGTGGAGGAAGCCGGGCAGCGCCGCTCGGAAGGCTTCCGGTCGCTGAAGCTGAAGACCGGCTGGGGGCTGAAGCAGGACATCGCGCTGACGAAGGATTTCCGCAACGCCATCGGGCGGGACTGCGGGCTGCTGGTGGATTGCAACCACGCCTATGACGCGCCAGCGGCGATCGCCTATGGCAATGCGGTGGCCGATTGCGACATCGGCTGGTTCGAGGAGCCGGTGCCGCCGGAGGACATCGCGGGCTACCTGGAGGTGAAGGCGCGCCAGCCGCTGCCGGTGGCGGGCGGCGAGGCGAGCTTCGCGCGCTGGGGTTTTGCGGAGATGATCACGCGCCGTTCCGTGGACATCCTGCAGCCGGATGTCGCTGCCTGCGGCGGCATCTCGGAACTGAAGAAGATCGCGGACATGGCGAGCGCCTTCGGAGTGCGCGTGAACCCGCATGTCTGGGGCACGGGCGTGACGCTCGCGGCCTCGTTGCATCTGCTCGCGGTGATCCCGGACAACCCGCCGGGCCTGTTCCCGCGCCCGCCGCTTCTGGAACTCGACCGCTCGCCGCATCCGGTGCGCGACGCGGTCACCAGCATGCCGCCGGTCTCGGCCGAAGGGCGCGTGCGCGTGCCGGAGGCGCCGGGGCTTGGCGTTACGGTGGATCGCGCGGCGCTGAAGCGGTTCGCGGCGTGACGCCGAAACAGCGCGCCGATGTCGCGCTCGTCGAGCGCGGGCTGGTCGAATCCCGCGCGCGGGCGCAGGCGCTGATCCTGGCGGGGCTGGTGTTCAGCGGGGAGCAGCGCGTGGCCAAGGCGGGCGATGCGATCAAGCCCGACCAGCCGCTGGAGGTGCGCGGGCAGGACCATCCCTGGGTGTCGCGCGGCGGCGTGAAGCTGGCGCATGCGCTGGCGCATTTTGGGCTCTCGCCGAAGGGCCTCGTCTGCCTCGATGTCGGCGCCTCGACCGGCGGCTTCACCGACGTGCTGCTGCACCACGGCGCGGCGAAGGTCTATGCGGTGGATGTCGGCCACGGGCAGCTGGCCTGGACGCTGCGCAACGACCCGCGCGTGGTGGTGAAGGAGCGCGTGAACGCGCGCTACCTGGATGCGACGCAGGTCCCGGAGCCGGTGCAGGCCATCGTCTGCGACGCCAGCTTCATCGGGCAGCGCACCGTGCTGCCGGCGCCGCTCGCGCTGGCGGCGCCCGGCGCCTGGGCGGTGGCGCTGATCAAGCCGCAATTCGAGGTGGGGCCTGCCGTCGCCAAGGGTGGCGTGGTGCGCGAGCCCGCGGTGCATGGGCGCGTCTGCAACGAGATCCGCGCCTGGTGGTCGGCGTTGCCGGGCTGGCAGGTCATCGGCATCGAGGCCAGCCCGATCCTCGGCCCCGAGGGGAACCGGGAATTCCTGATCGCCGCGCGGCGGGGCTGAGCCGTCCGCGCGACTGTCAGGTCTTCCGACAGGTTGTCGGGCTTACGCCGCCGGGGCGCGCCGGCGCAGGCCGAAGAGGCCCAGCAGCCCGGCGCCGAACAGGGCCAGGGAGGCGGGCTCGGGGACGCCAACAGCGACCTCGCCGTTCGTGCCACCCAGATTCAGGCCGCCGCCGGTGATCGGATCGACGAGCAGCGTGAAGCTCCTGCTCTCACCTAACAGATAGTTGGAGACCCACAAATTCTCAATGTCATAGATAGGAACTTCGACAATCTCAACGACCGTGTAAGTTTCTTCCTCCCAAAAACCACCGCACAACCCATAAAGATCACACTCCTCTTGTGTATATTCGTAATAGACAAGTTCCGTAACCTCAGTCTCAACCCGACGAAAATCTGAGCCTATGTAGGCTTCTTGGAAATAGTCTAAAAATACAGTCCCAGACCATTTCCAATTTACATTGAAAAGGCCAGGAGTGTTAAAGATCAAAGGTGCGGCGAGCAGATAGGTCGTTTTGTAATGGTCGCCGATCCAGCTAACCTCGTCCGCAACGACAGTCTGTCCATTCGAACTGACCTCGATGCGTGGATTCATGGTGGGAGTGGTGTAGGGATCGACTGTGGTAAGAGTGAGCTTGAACTCGATCGACACCGGATTGCCAGGGGTCACCGGCGCGAACCAACCGACCCGGATATCGAGGGAGAAGTCCTGGGCTTCGGGCGGCGGTCTCCAATATTCATCAACGACGATGTGATCCGCCCGCGCCGGCACCGCCGCGCAGAGCGCAGCGGCGACTGCGACTGCGGGTAGAGTGGAAAACAAGCTGCGCATCGGGCCTCCCGCTGCTTCCGTTGACCTGTCTGGCGGTCGAGCAGGGCTGCACCGCTTGTGCGACCTATTACGCAACTATTACGCCTACAATGTCAAACATGCGCAGGGGCCGAGAGAGGGGGCTGGACCGGCCGATCAGCGCCAGGGAGGCGGGATCGGGCACGCTCCCGATCTTGCCGCCGAACCTGATGCCGGAGCAGCTTCATCGAGAGCAGGGCATTGTTCCGCATCCGCCCATGGATCCGGCCGGTTCCCACGGCGTGCCCCGCGGCCGACCGTCGCGGGCTGCAACCCACTTGCCTCCCGCCGCCGGGCGCGCGAAGCGGATACCGACAGACCGGAATCTCGACTCCATGGACCTGATGCTCCGCGGCCGCGTCGCCGCCATCACCGGCCCCGCCAAGGGCATGGGCGCCGCCATCACCCGCGCCTTCGCGGCCGAAGGCTGCAAGCTGGTGCTGGTCGGCCGCGACACCGCGGCGATCGGGCCGGTGGCGGAGGAGGTGGCGAAGGTCACCGATGTGATCGTGGTCGGCACCGACATCACCTCCGACGCCGCCTGCTTCGCGGCCGCCGAGCAGGCGAAGGCGCGCTTCGGCACGGTGGACATCCTGGTGAATGTCGCGGGCGGATCGGGGCCGATCGGCAAGACCGGGCTGACCACGACGCAGGCCGAGTACGACGAGATCATCGAGCTCAACATGCGCGGCTGTTTCAACACGATCCGCGCCTTCGCGCCGATGATGGTGGCGCAGCGTTGGGGCAAGATCGTGAATGTCGGCGGCACCTTCGGCATGCGCGGCCGCGCCGGGCGGCTGGCCTACAGCGCGTCGAAGTGGGGGCTGCGCGGGATCACCAAGAGCTTCGCGCTGGAACTCGGTCCGCACAACATCAACGTCAACAATGTCGCGCCCGGCATGGTGGACGGCCCGCGCTTCCGCGAGAAGGTCTGCCGCGAGATGGCGCAGCGCCTGGGGATCACCGAGGAGGAGGCGGCGCGCCGCCACGCGGCCGACTACGCACTCGGACGCGTGACGAACGACGTGGACGTGGCGAATGCCTGCCTGTTCATGGCCAGCGACGTGTCGCGGCAGATCACCGGCGTGGACCTGCCGGTGGATGGCGGCTGGGCCGCGCTGTGAGCGGGCCGGGCGGGGCGCACCCCGCCCGCCCCGAAAATCACTTCTCCTTCGCCGCGATGATGCCGCCGGCGAGGCTCGCGGGGATGCGGTTGCGCCAGGCGCCGCCATCCACCTGCGTCACGAAGTCGAGCACCGCGCGGTTGAAGGCGTCCGGGTCCTCGAGGTTCATGGTGTGGCCGCATTTCGGCATCACCAGCAGCGCCGAGCTCATGATGGTGCGCTTGAGATAGATGCTGGCCTCCAGCGTCGGGTCGTCCTCGTCGCCGGCGATGATCAGCGTCGGCACCGTCATCTTCGAGAACCCGTCCTTGAGGTCGAACAGGTTGGGGCGGCGGCGCTGCACGCCGTTCATCGTCAGCGCGGAGCCTTCCGTGCTGTGCTCGCAGAGCTGCTGCACGAATTCGGCATAGCCGCGCGGATCCTTCTCCTCGAAGACCAGGCGCGTCGGGCCGCGGCCGTAGGTCTTGCCGAACACGGCCATCGTCTCCGACCGGATGCGGGCGATGGCGGCGTCCGTCTCGGCGTGGAACTGCGCCATCTTGCCGGGGGCGGCGCCATAGCCGACGCCGGCGGCAACCAGGCTGCGGCAGAGATCTGGGTGGCGCAGGCCCATATGCAGCGTCGCGAAGCCGCCCATGGAGAGGCCGACCACATGAGCCTTGCCGAGGTTCAGCCCCTTGATCACCGCGGCGATGTCGTCGGTGGCACGGTCCTGGCTGTACTTCTCGGGGTCGGAGGGCACGTCGGAGGGCGGATAGCCGCGGGCGGCGAAGGCGATGCAGCGGTAGCGGCGGGCGAAGAAGCGCAGCTGCATCTCCCAGCTGCGATGGTCGCCGGCATATTCGTGCACGAACACCATGGGCGTGCCGGTGCCGGCTTCCTCATAGTGCAGGTTGACCCCATCGTCGGTGCGGACCGTCGGCATGCTCTCCCCCGTCCTGTGGCGGGCGGCACCATGGCGGGCGCGCGGCGGGGCGGCAAGAAGGGCCGCGTCGGTGCCCGACGGTCCTTGACGTTCCGTGGGGGCGGGCGCATCTAGCAATCTGGACCGGGTTGGTCCGCTTTGACAGGGCGGGAGGGTCCGCGTGCTGCGGGTCTCTAAGCTGACGGATTACGCGGTGGTGGTGCTGAGCCGGCTGGAGGCGGAGGGCGGGGTGCAGACCGCGCCGGGTCTTTCGGCCGGGACGGGCGTTGCCGAGCCGACCGTCGCGAAGGTGCTGAAGATGCTGTCGCAAGCCGGGCTTGTCGAGGGCCAGCGCGGACCGCGCGGCGGCTACCGGCTGCTGCGGCCGCTCGCCGAGGTCCCGCTTTCGGACGTTATCGTCGCCATAGACGGCCCGATCGCGTTGACCGCCTGCGTGGATGGCGGCTTCGGCCTGTGCGAGGCGGAGCATGTCTGCCCCGTGCGCGGCCGCTGGGACCCGGTGAACGCCGCGATCCGCGATGCGCTCTCCGGCATCACCGTCGCCGAGATCGCAACCCCGAAGCCGATATTCGCGCCGCCCGCCATCGCGGCCGCCGAGTAGGGAACGGAAGAACAATGCCAGCCGTCACCGAGACGCTCGAGACCGTCCAGTCCGTCACCGACTCCGGCTACAAATGGGGGTTCGAGACGGACATCGAGATGGAGTTCGCCCCGAAGGGGCTGAACGAGGACATCGTCCGCTTCATCAGCGCGAAGAAGAACGAGCCGGCCTGGCTGCTGGAATGGCGGCTGAAGGCCTTCGCGATGTGGCAGAAGATGGAGGAGCCGACCTGGGCGGCGGTGAAGTATCCGCCGATCGACTACCAGGACGCCTACTACTACGCCGCGCCCGTGCAGAAGGTGAAGCCGAAGTCGCTGGACGAGGTGGATCCCGAGCTGCTGCGCACCTATGCGAAGCTCGGCATCCCGCTGAAGGAGCAGGCGATCCTTGCGGGCGTGGAGGGCGCGGGCGACAGCCCGTCCGACTCCGGCCGCATGCCGGTGGCGGTGGACGCGGTGTTCGACAGCGTCTCCGTCGCGACCTCCTACAAGGAGCGGCTGGCGAAGGAGGGCATCATCTTCTGCTCGATCAGCGAGGCGGTGCAGGAGTACCCCGAGCTGGTGAAGCAGTATCTCGGCTCCGTTGTGCCGCAGGGCGACAACTTCTATGCGGCGCTGAACAGTGCCGTCTTCACGGATGGCAGCTTCGTCTACATCCCGAAGGGCGTGCGCTGCCCGATGGAGCTGTCCACCTATTTCCGCATCAATGCGAAGAGCACCGGCCAGTTCGAGCGCACGCTGATCATCGCCGACGAGCGCAGCCACGTCTCCTATCTGGAAGGCTGCACGGCGCCGATGCGCGACGAGAACCAGTTGCATGCGGCGGTGGTGGAGCTGGTCGCGCTGGACGACGCGACGATCAAGTACTCCACCGTGCAGAACTGGTATCCGGGCGACAGCGAAGGCCGCGGCGGCATCTACAACTTCGTCACGAAGCGCGGCGCCTGCCGCGGCGCGCGCAGCAAGATCAGCTGGACGCAGGTGGAGACGGGCAGCGCCATCACCTGGAAATATCCCTCCTGCATCCTGCAGGGCGACGACAGCGTGGGCGAGTTCTACTCGGTCGCCATCACCAACAACCACCAGCAGGCCGATACGGGAACCAAGATGTTCCATATCGGGAAGAACACGCGCAGCACCATCGTCTCCAAGGGCATCAGCGCGGGAAAGGGGCAGAACACCTATCGGGGCCTGGTAAAGATCAGCCCGAAGGCGCATGGCGCGCGCAACTTCACGCAGTGCGACAGCCTGCTCATCGGCGACAAGTGCGGCGCGCACACCGTGCCCTATATCGAGAACCGCTGCATGACGGCGAAGGTGGAGCATGAGGCGACCACCAGCCGCATCGCCGAGGACCAGCTCTTCTACTGCCGCCAGCGCGGCCTCAACGAGGAGGAGGCCGTGGGCATGATCGTCAACGGCTTCGCGCGGGAAGTGCTGAAGGAACTGCCGATGGAATTCGCGGTGGAAGCGCAGAAGCTGCTGGCCATCAGCCTCGAAGGCTCGGTCGGCTAAGGACACGTGGGAACCATGCTCAAGATCGAGAACCTGCACGCCACCGTCGAGGGCAAGCAGATCCTGAACGGGCTGACGCTCGAGATCCCCTCGGGCGAGGTGCACGCCATCATGGGCCCGAACGGCTCGGGCAAGTCTACGCTGAGCTACGTGCTGGCGGGGCGCGAGGGCTATGAGGTGACGGAAGGCTCCGTGACCTTCAACGGCGTGGACCTGCTGGCGATGGAGCCGGAGGAGCGCGCTGTCGCGGGCATGTTCCTGGCCTTCCAGGCGCCGGTGGAGCTGCCGGGCGTCGGCAACGCCAACTTCCTGCGCACCGCGCTCAACGCCATCCGCCGCGCGCGCGGCGAGGCCGAGATCGACGCGATGCAGTTCCTGAAGCTGGCGCGCGCCCGCATGAAGGTGCTGAACATGCCGGAGGAGATGCTGAAGCGGCCGGTGAATGTCGGCTTCTCCGGCGGCGAGAAGAAGCGTAACGAGATGCTGCAGCTCGCCCTGCTCGCGCCGAAATTCGCGGTGCTGGACGAGACCGATTCCGGCCTCGACATCGACGCTCTGAAGCTGGTGGCGGATACGGTGAACAGCCTGCGCGGTTCGGATTTCTCCGCGCTGGTGATCACGCACTACCAGCGGCTGCTGAACCACATCGTGCCGGACCGCGTGCATGTCCTCTCGGCGGGACGGATCATCAAGAGCGGCGGGCCGGAACTCGCGGAGGAGCTGGAGGCCGCGGGCTACGCGGGCGTCCAGGCGGCGGCATGACGGCGGTGGCGACGACCGGCGCGGCGGCCTTCCTCGGCCGCTACGAGGGGCTTCGAACGCGCCTGCCGGGTGCGCGCGTGGCCTGGGTGGAAGCGCTGCGCGACAAGGCGGCGGATGCGTTCCGCGCGAAGGGCTTCCCGACGCGCCGGATGGAGGCATGGAAATACACCGACCTCGCCGCCGTCACCGGTGCCGCCTTCGGCGAGCCGCTGACCAGCGTGGACGACGCCCCTGCCCTGCCGCCGACCGCGCATCCGCGCGCGGTCTTCGTGGATGGCCGCTTCCGGCCCGATCTCTCGACGCTGGACGGCGTGGCCTTGCAGGTGGAGAGCCTGGGCGCGGCGCTGCCGCGGCTGGAAGGGCGCATCGGCGCGCTGGCGCGACCGGAGAACGAGCCGCTGGCCGCGCTGAACACCATGCTGTTCGAGGACGGGCTGGTGGTGGAGGTCGCCGCCGGCGTCGCGGCCGGCACGCTGGAGATCCTCTCCCTCGCAGCCGAGAGCGAGCGCGCGCCCGCCTTCCATCCGCGCCACCTGGTGCGGCTCGGCGTCGGTGCGTCGCTGACGATCATCGAGACCGCGACCGGCCCCGTCGCCGCGCGCTACCTGCACAACCCGGTCTTCGAGATCGAGGTGGCGGAGGGCGCGCGGCTCGCGCATGGGCGGCTGCAGCAGGAAGGGCATGAGGGCATATTCCTCTCGACCGTCTATGCGCGCGTGGCCGCGGGCGGCACCTATGACAACTTCACGCTGAACGCCGGCGCGAAGCTGGCGCGCAACGAGATCCATGTGGCGCTGACCGGCCCGAAGGCGGAAGCGCACATGAACGGCGTGCAGATGGCCGGCGACGGGCAGCATGTGGACACCACCACCTCGCTCGATCACGCCGCACCGGATTGCAGCAGCCGCCAGACCTACAAGACGGTGCTGGCCGGCCGTTCGCGCGGCGTGTTCCAGGGCAAGATCCACGTCCACCAGGTCGCGCAGAAGACGGACGGCTACCAGATGAACCAGGCGCTGCTACTGAGCCCGGATGCGGAGATCGACAGCAAGCCCCAGCTCGAGATCTACGCCGACGACGTGAAGTGCAGCCACGGCGCGACGGTGGGCGAGCTGGATGCCGACCACCTGTTCTTCCTGCGCAGCCGCGGCATTCCGGAGGCGCAGGCCAAGGCGATGCTGGTGGAAGCCTTCCTGACCGAAGCCGTGGAAGCCGTGGCGGACGAGCCGATCCGCACTGCGCTGGAACAGGGCGTCGCCGGCTGGTGGCAGCGCCAGGGCGTGGCTGCGTGATGGACGGGCATATCCCCGCGCTCGACCTGCGGCGGATCCGGGACGACTTCCCGATCCTGTCGGAGCGGGTGCGCGGCAAGCCCTTCACCTTCCTCGACAGTGGCGCTTCGGCGCAGAAGCCCCGCGCGGTGATCGGCGCGATGGTGCGCATGATGGAGACGGCGTACGCCAACGTCCATCGCGGCGCCTACCACATGAGCGAAGTGGCGACGGAGGCGTACGAGGCCGCGCGTGGCGCGGTGGCGCGCTTCCTCAACGCCGGCGACGTGCGGGAGATCGTCTTCACCAAGTCCAGCACCGAAGCGATCAACCTCGTCGCGCACAGCTACGGCCGCGGCGTGCTGAAGCCCGGCCAGGCGGTGGTGATAAGCGAGATGGAGCACCACGCCAACATCGTGCCGTGGCAGATGGCGCGCGACGCGCACGGCATCGAGCTGCGCGTCTGCCGCATCACCGATGCGGGCGAGTTGGACATGGACGACCTCGCGGCCAAGCTGGCGGATGGCAGGGTCGGGCTGGTCGCGGTGACGCACATGTCGAACGTGCTCGGCACCGTGACGCCGGCCGAGCGCATCGCGCGCATGGCGCATGAGGCCGGCGCGAAGGTGCTGTTCGACGGCAGCCAGGCCGCGGTGCACCGGCGCGTGGACGTGCAGGCGCTGGACGCGGATTTCTACGTCTTCACCGGGCACAAGCTGTACGGTCCGACGGGCATCGGCGTGCTCTACGCGAAGGCCGCGCTGCTGGAAGCGATGCCGCCCTTCCTCGGCGGCGGCGACATGATCTCGGAAGTCACGTTCGAGAAGTCGATATGGGCGCCGATACCCGCAAAATTCGAGGCCGGCACGCCGCCGATCGTGGAGGCCATCGGCCTGCACGCCGCGATAGACTATGTGCAGTCCATCGGCATGGCGGCGATCGAGGCGCATGAGCGCGCGCTGGTGGATCGCGCGATGGCGACGCTGCCGCATATCGAGGGGCTGACGCTGCTCGGCCGCGCGCAGGATCGTGGCGGCGTCTTCGCCTTCGCGCTCGACACCGCGCATGCGCATGACATCGCCACGCTGCTCGATCGCGCCGGCATCGCGGTTCGCTCCGGTCGCCATTGCGCGGAGCCGCTGCATGAACGCTTCGGTGTGGAGAGCACCTGCCGCGCCTCCTTCGGGCTCTACACGACGCCGGAGGAGGTGGACCTGCTGGCGGAGGCGCTGCGGCAGGCGCGGGAGTTCTTCCGATGACCGACCTTTTTGGCGACCTGCGCGACCTCTACCAGGAAGTCATCCTCGATCACGGCCGCAAGCCGCGGAATTTTCGGCGGCTGGACGACGCGACGCTGACGGCGCGCGGCGACAACCCGATGTGCGGCGACCGGATGGAGCTGTTCCTGAAGACCGCGCCGGACGGCCACATCGAAGATGCCGCCTTCCAGGGGCGCGGCTGCGCCATCTCCATGGCGTCGGCCTCGCTGATGACGGAGACGGTGAAGGGCAAGACGCCGGCCCAGGCGAAGCAGATGGGCGAGGCCTTCCGCGAACTGGCGATGACGGGCACCTGCCCGCATTGCGGCGGCGACATCGCCGACGACATGGAGCGGCTGACGCCGCTCTCCGGCGTGCACGAATTCCCGAGCCGCGTGAAATGCGCGACGCTCGCCTGGCACACGCTGAATGCCGCCCTCGACGGGGCGAAGGAGGCAAGCAGTGAGTGAGACGCCCACCGCGCCGCCCGAACCGGTGCACGGCGCCTGGACACCGGAAGGCGCGACGGAGCCGCCGGCGCCGCGCGTCTCCGAGGATGGCGTGATCGCCGTGATCAAGACGGTGTTCGACCCCGAAATCCCGGTGGACATCTACGAGCTCGGCCTGATCTACGCGATCGAGATCGAGGACAGCGGGCATGTGAAGGTCGAAATGACACTCACCACGCCCTCCTGCCCCTCGGCGCAGGAACTGCCGAGCCAGGTGGAGGAAGCGGTGCGCGCCGTGCCCGGCGTGACGGACGTCACCGTCGAGGTCGTCTGGGACCCGCCCTGGGACCAGAGCCGGATGAGCGAGGACGCGCGCCTCGCGCTGAACATGTACTGATGAGGGAGCGGAGACGATGAGCACGACCGCCGACCCGCCTGTCCGCCCGAAGCGCGCGCTGCCGCCGCTGATGCAACTGTCCGACGCGGCGGCCGAAAGGCTGCGCGGCCTCTATGAGAAGGGCGAGCAGGGCAGGCTGCTGCGCATCGGCGTGAAGACGAAGGGCTGCTCCGGCCTGTCCTACGACCTGACCTGGGTGGACGCCGCGGGACCGGGCGACGAGACCGTGACGGACAAGGGCGTGACGGTGCTGGTGGACCGCAAGGCCTCTCTGTTCCTGATCGGCACGGTGATGGACTACGAGGTGAAGCAGATGTCGGCCGGCTTCACCTTCACCAACCCGAACGAGAAGGGCCGCTGCGGCTGCGGCGAGAGCTTCCACGTCTGACGCGGGGCGCACGAAGCTTCCTTCGTGCGCCAGATCCTCCGGCGCGGTGACGCTCAGCGCGTCAGCCGGCCCAGCCGAAGGAACTGCGTCTCGCCCGAGGTGCCCTGCACCCCGTCATTGTCGGTCACGGCGAAGGCATCGCCGGCCGCGTCCACCGTGAAGCCCTCCAGCTTCTCCAGCACGATGCCGCCGGTCGCCGCGAGATCCGGCACGACGTCGCGCAGCAGGCGCTTCGCGACCACGGGCACCTGCGCCGCGCCCGGCGCCGCGGGCGTCAGCCCGGCAACCGAGACCTCGTAGAGGCGCTTGATCGCGGCCCCGCCCCACTGGTTGTTACGCTCGATCACGATGAAACGGTCGGGGGCGACCGCGGTGATTTCCGAAAGTCCCATCCAGCCCGCCGGCGTCGTGCCGAGCGGGTAGTGCAGCACGCCCCATTCGCCGGTGGCCACGCGGTAGCGCAGCAGCTTGGCATGGCCGCGCGGATCGTCGCGCCATTCGCGCTGCACGGCGATCCACACCGTCTCCTCGGCGCCTTCGCCGGTCACGGTCACGCCCTCCAAGCCGAAGCGGGTCGCGGGCACCGCAAGCGCTTCGGGCAGCGCGATCTCCTGCTCGATCGCACCGGAGGCGGAGACGCGCAGCAGCAGGTTCTGTGTCCTGTTCTGCTCGCGCTCCGGATTGCCCTCCGACGCGAGCCAGAAGCCGCCGCCTGCGCGCGTCGCAACGCCCTCGATGTCGAGGTTGCGGGCAGGCTGGCCGTCACGCGTGACCGTGGAGGAGGCGGTGATGCGGGCCGGCGTCTGCGTCGCGTCCACGGTCAGGATCTGCGCCTCGGCGTAGTAGCTGTCCGTCACGGCGAAGAGCCGGCCCGGCGCGCTGCGGTCGGCGGCCAGGCCGGACAGCGCGCCCCAGGGGATCGGCGCGCCATCGGGGCCGTGCATGGACTCGATCGTCGGGTAGCGCGCGGGGCCGTCGCCGAGCCGGTACAGGCTGAGCGCGGAGCGCAGCCCGGTCTCCGGACTGTCCGCCTCGGCGGCCGCGACGAACAGGCCGCGCGCGGGAACCGCGAGCAGGCCTTCCGGCCCGGCGCCGGCGGGCAGCACCTGCAGGAAGCTCGGCGCGCGGCCCGGCCCCTCGTCGCGCCAGACGGAGACGACGGAGGCGCGCTCGGAGCCGACGAAGATCAGCCGCTGGCCGTTGAAGGTGCCGACCTCGATGCCTTCGGGCTCGTTGCCGCGGGCACCGCTGCGCGCTTCCGGATAGTGGCCGATGCGGATCGCGAGATGCTCGAGCAGGTTGCCGGAATCCCACTCCACCGCGCCGTCGCGGCGGAAGATGGTGAAGCCGCGGCTGCCGGTGACCATGTCGCCCTCGTTCGCGGTGACGAAGCGGTCATCATCCAGCCAGCGCACGGCATCCGGCTCGCGCACGAGGTTCTCGAGCGTCTGGGTCGGGCGGATCACGCCGTCGCGCCTGCCGTCCACCTGCGCCAGCGTGACGCGGCCGGCGGGGAAATGCGCGGTCACCCGGCCGGAGGCGAGGTCCACGATCGCGATGTGGTTGTTCTCCTGCAGCGTCACCACGGCTTCGCCACGGCCGTTGATGTCCACGAATTCCGGTTCGGGGTCGGTCGGTGCGACCTCCGCGAGGCCGGTCAGATCCACGCGGCGCAGCGCGTTGCAGTCCAGGCCCTGCGGCGTGGTCGGGATGATGGTGAGGTTGCCCGGCGGCAGCTGCGGGATGGCGCCACGGTTCAGCTGCTCGTTGCGCTCGTTCTCGATCACCACGGCGAGGAAGCGGCCGTCGCGGCTCATTGCCGTCGAATCCGGCTGGCCGCCGAGCGCGCAGCTTTGCGTGACGCGGCGCGCGGCGATGTCCACGACGGCGACGATGCCGGAGGGATTGGCCTTGTCGGGCGAGGTGTCCGCGACGGCGAAGGCCTGGCCGCCGCGCACCGTGACGGAGGTCGGGTCGCCTTCCAGCGGCACGAAGCCGGCGGGACGGGGCGCGGCGGGATCGGTGATGTCCACGAAGCCGATTCCGCGCTGGTCACCATCCACATAGACCAGCGTGTTTCCGTCCGGCGTGGCGGCGACGATCTCCGCGATGGAGCGGCGGGCGCGGTCGCGATCCGCGGGCAGCATGCGCTGCGCCTCGATCGTGGCGATGCGGTGGAAGACCTGCGGCGCCTGCGCCGAGGCAGGCAGCGCGAAGACGCTCGCGAGAAAGGCGATGCGCAAGCTCGATCGCATGGAGGAACCCCGGTGATGCGGGGCGGAGCTAGACGCCGCAGCGGTCGCGCCGCAACGGGCGCGGAACGCTGTCAGAAAAGCTTCACCGGGACGCCTCGGTTTCGTAACGCGACTGGAGCGGCGCCATCGCGCTACATCGTGGCGCCAAGGGTCCAGGGTGCGAATTCGGAGCTGCCGAAATCGTAGCCCTCGCTCTTCGTCCGTTCGCCGCTGGCAACCCGCAGCATGAGCTGGAAGATGCGCTCGCCGCATTGCGCGACACTCTCCTCGCCCGTGAGGATGGTGCCGCAATTCACGTCCATGTCGTCCACCATGCGCTCATACATCGCGGTGTTGGTGGCGAGCTTGATGGAGGGCGTGGGCTTCATGCCGAAGACGCTGCCGCGGCCCGTCGTGAAGCAGAGCAGGTTGGCGCCGCCCGCCACCTGGCCCGTGGCGCCGACCGGGTCGTAGCCGGGCGTGTCCATGAAGGTGAAGCCCTTGGCGGTGACCGGCTCGGCGTAGTCGTAGACGGCGGTGAGGTTCGTGGTGCCGCCCTTGGCCATGGCGCCGAGCGACTTCTCCAGGATCGTGGTGAGACCGCCCGCCTTGTTGCCCGGCGAGGGGTTGGCGTTCATCTCGGCGCCCTCGCGCGCCGTGTATTCCTCCCACCAGCGCATCTTCGCCACCAGCTTCTCGCCGACCTCGCGGCTCACCGCGCGGCGGGTGAGGAGATGTTCGGCGCCGTAGGTCTCGGGCGTCTCCGACAGGATCACCGTGCCGCCGTGGCGCACCACCAGGTCGGAGGCCGCGCCGAGTGCGGGGTTCGCGGTGATGCCCGAATAGCCGTCCGACCCGCCGCATTGCAGCGCGACGATCAGTTCGGAAGCAGGCACGGGCTCGCGCTGCACGCGGTTGGCCTCGGCCAGCACCTCCTTCACGAAGGCGATGCCGGCTTCGACCGTCTTGCGCGTGCCGCCCATCTCCTGGATGTCCATGTTGCGCAGCCGGCCGGCGAGCTTCTGCTCCTCCAGCATCGGGCCGAGCTGATTCACCTCGCAGCCGAGGCCGATGGCGATGACGTGCGAAAAATTCACGTGCCGGGCGAAGCCCGCGAGGGTGCGGCGGAGCAGGCGCAGCGGCTCGCCCATCGTCATGCCGCAGCCGGTCTTGTGGGTGAGTGCGACGACGCCGTCCACGTTCGGGAATTCGGCGAGCGGGTCCTGGCCGGTGAAGGGGTTGCGCTTGAAGGCGTCGGCGATCAGGTCCGCGACATGCGCGCTGCAGTTCACGCTTGTCACGATGCCGATGTAGTTGCGCGTGGCGACGCGGCCGTCGGCGCGGCGGATCCCCATGAAGGTCGCAGCCGGCGTGATCATCGGCGTCGGCCTGGCATCCACGCCCCAGGCATAGTCCTTGGCGAAGTCGCCCATGGCGCAGTTGTGCGTGTGCACCCAGTCGCCGGGCGCGATCGCATCGGTGGCGA
This sequence comes from Falsiroseomonas bella, assembly GCF_003173615.1. GTDB lineage: Bacteria > Pseudomonadota > Alphaproteobacteria > Acetobacterales > Acetobacteraceae > Falsiroseomonas > Falsiroseomonas bella. The sequence continues at coordinate 152,319 of NZ_QGNA01000008.1, forward strand.
AGCCGATGATCTGGCCGTAGCGGCGGATCGCCTCGCCCTTCACATGGGCGCGGGTCGCGATCTTGTGGCCGGGTGGGATGCGGCGATTCGTGGTCACGCCCTCCGCCACGGTCGTGGCTTCGGGGATGGCGATGCGGGCGATGACCACGCCGTCCTCGGGCGAGAGGCGGATCACGGGTGGCAGCGTGCGGGCGTCCATGGCGGCGTTCCTTCCTTCCCGCACAATCTAGGACGGGGGCTCAGGCCGCCGGAAGGGCCGCCGCCGCATCGGAAGGCAGACGCAGCACGGCGGCGCCGGCCACCCCGGCGGCAAGCTCCGCGACATGGGCGTGGTGGGTGAAGAGGATCACCTGTACGCGCTGCCCCAGCCCGGCCAGCAGGCGCAGGGCCGCCAGCGCGCGGGTCTCGTCGAAGCTGGCCAGCAGGTCATCGGCGATGAAGGGCAGCGGCTCCGCCGCCTCCGCCTGGATCTCCAACGCCGCCACGCGCAGCGCCAGGTAGAGCTGGTCGCGCGCCCCCTCGCTGAGCTGGTGCATCGGGCAGGCGGTGCCGTCCGCGTGCAGCGCCCGCAGCACCGGCGGGTCCGCGTCCTCGTCGGTGTCCAGCCGCGCGTAGCGGCCGCCGGTGAGCAGCGCGAAGTGGCGCGTGGCGGCCTGCAGCATCGGGCCCTGCTGGCCCTGGCGCAGCCGCTCGATCGCCGCCTTCAGCAGCGTGCGCGCGACGTGCAGCCTGGCGTAGCGCTCGGCGGCGGCCTGAGCGTCGGCCAGCGCCTGGCGGGCATCCTGCGCGATGGCCGCCGCGTCGCGCCCTGCCTCGAGCGTCGCGATCGCCGCCTCCACGCGCTGGCGCTCGCCGCCGAGGCGCGTGCGCTCCTCGTTCAGCTCCTGTTGCCGCGCCTCGATCTCGGCCAGCCGTGCCGCGGCGCGGTCCGGGTCGAAGCCATCCAGCTCGGTGCGCAGCTCGGCCTCGGCGATGCCGTCGCCCTGCTCGCGCAGCTTGGCGTCCTCGGCGGCGATGCAAGCCTGCAGGTCGGCGCGGCGCGTCGCGCGCTCCACTGCGGCGCTCAGCGCGGACAGATCCGCGGTGCCGGCAAGGGCGTGCATCCGCGCGAGCTCGGCCTCGGCCGCGCGATGCGCCTCCCGCGCCGCCTCGGCCTCGGCGCGGCGGGTCTCGGCCTGGCGTCCCAGCGCCTCGGCCTGGATCTCCAGCGCGCGCGCCGCCTCCAGCCGGCGGGCGAGGCGCGCCGCCGTCGCGGCCGGCGGCTCCCCGCGCGCGGCCTCGCCAAGCCGCTCCGCAACCCCAGCGACGGCCTGCGCGAGAGCGGCCAGGGCGCCTTCCATCTGCCCGATCCGTGCCTCGGCGTCGCGCCAGGCCGCGGCGGCTTCGGCGATGCCGCCCCAGGCCGAGAGGGCCGTCTCCACCTCCTCCGGCTCGGCCGTGTCGGGCAGGCCGAGCAGCCGGACGGCGGGGCGCCAGGCCTCGGCGCCGGCATCGTGCTCGGCGGCCGCGGCCTCGTGCCGCGTCCGCGCGGCTTCCGCCTCCTCCTCCGCCTTTGTCGCGCCCTCGCGGAGGCGGCGATACGCCGCCTCGGCCTCCTCAAGGGCGGTGCAGGCGGTCTCCGCCGCGGCGAGCAGCGCGGCGAGGGCGGGGGGATGCGGCGGGGGCAGGTGCGCCTGCAGGAGCGCGCAGGCCGCGTCGCGGCGCGCGTGCAGCTCGTCGCGGTGCTGGCGCAGCGCGGCCGCGCGCGCCTGCAGCTCCAGCACCTTGTCGCGCTCCGCGCGCCACTCGCGCATGGCCTGCGGCGACAGCACCGTGACGCCGGCGTGCGCCCAGAGCGCGCGCCAGTCGTGCTCGGCCGCGGCCAGCGCGGCGGCGGCGGCCGCCTGCGCCCGTATCGCCTCGGCCTGCGCTGCACGCAGCTGGGCAAGGCGCTCGGACTTCACGGAGAAGGCGTTCACGCGCTGCGCATCGTCGGCGCGCGCATCGGCCAGCCGGTCCGCCTCGTCCCGCAGCGCCTCGAAGGTGTGGGGCGCGGCCTCGGCGGGCTCGCCCGAAAGGCGGCGGCGGATGTCCCGCCAGGCGGCGTCGCGCCGCTCGCGTGCCGCGGCGACCGTCTCGCGCGTCGCCACGACGCCCGCGCCGGCGAGGCGGGCGAGGTCGACCTCCAGCGTGGCGATCTCCGCCGCGATGTCGTCCAGCGTCCGGCGCGCGGCTTCCGCGGCGCTGCCCGCAGCGTCCAGCCGACGGGCCGCCTCCTCGCAGATTGCCGGCAGCGGCAGGCGGCAGGAGGCGAGCGCCGCGGCGTCGCCGGACCAGTTGTCCAGCGCGGCGAGCGCCGCCGCCGCGCGCTGCGCCGCCTCCGCCAGGTCGCGTTCGGCCCTGGCCAAGTCCTGGTCCAACCGCCCTTCCGCGCGCGCCGCCTCGATCGCGCGGCGCAGCGGGGCGGCGGGCGCGGGCAGCTCCGCAGCGGCCAGCGAGGCGACGGCGCGCGCGTGCCGGCGCTCCGCGAGGTGCAGCGCCTCCACCGCTGCCTGCAGCCTGGTCTGCAGCGCGGTGCGGCCGCGGATCAGCCGCTGCGCCGCAAGGCGCTCACGCTCCTGCGGCAGCCTCTCGCGCACGGCCTCCGGCGTCGCATCCAGGCCCAGCCGCGCGGCGGCGGCCGCGATCCGCTCGCGCTGCGCCCCGGCCTGGCGGCGCAGCTCGGGCAGGTCCTGTTCCGCGCCCTGCGCCGTCATGCGCAGGGGGGCGAGCGCATCCACCGCATCCTGCAGCGCCAGGATCGCCGGATCGCGCGGCAGGGCCGCGCATTCGCCGGCCAGGCGCTCCAACGCCGCCTCCTCCCGCGCCACGTCCTGCGCGGCCTTGTCGAGATCCGCAGTGATCCGCGCCAGCATCGCCCCGGCCTGCGGCGGCAGGGCGGGCGCATCGCCCGTCTCCGCCAGCTCCGCCCGCAGCCGCGCGAGTTCGAGCAGCGGGCGCCGCACCGCGCGGGCGCGGCGCAGGCGCAGCTCCTCCCGCTTCAGGGCATCGGCCTCGGCGGCGATCCGCGCCTGGTCGCGAGCGGTGCGCTCCAGCGCCTCCTGCGCATCGGCCCATTCCTTGGGCTTCACCGCGGCATGGTCGAGGTTGCGCTGCGCGGCCTGCCAGGCCTCGGCGGCGGCGGGGAGCCTGCGAACGCGGTGCTTCGTGCCGTGCAGCTCGTCCGCGGCCTTCTCCAGCCGCTCGAGCGCGCGGCGCAGATGCGGCAGGCCCATGCCGGCGAGCAGCCCCTCGCCCGCCGCGCCGCCGCCTTCGATCAGCGAGGCGGCGCCTGCGCGGAGCGTCGCGGCGTTCAGGCCGAAGGCCGTCTCGAACAGGTCGCGCCCGGCGCCGCCCAGGAAGCGCTGCAGCGCCGCCTCGGGCAGCGGCGCCTCGGCGGCGTCGAGCAGCGTGTTCTGCCGCCCCTTGCGGCGGATGAAGGCGGCGCGCGTGCCGTCCCGCGCGGCAAGCTCGAAGCCGATGCGCAGCTGCGCGCTGTCGTGCAGGAAGGCGAAATCGGTCCTGTGGGGGAAGCCGAACAACGCGTCGCCGATCGCGCAGAGCGCGGTGGACTTGCCCGCCTCGTTGCCGCCGAGCACCACATGCAGCCCCGCCGAAGGCGCGAAGCGCAGGCGCACATCCGTCAGGTGGCCGTAGCGCAGCAGGTCGAGGGCGAGCAGCCTCATCGCCCGCCCTCGGCCGCCAGCGCGGTGAGCACCGCATCCCAGGCCTCGTCGCCAAGGCGCGCGAGGCCGAGCGCATCGGCCGGGATGTCGGCTTCCGCCCGCGCGGGCTGAGGCACGCGCTGGCGCAGCGCCTCCAGCTCCGCGCGCAACGGATCGGCGACGGCGCGGTCCGCCAAGGCGTCGAGGAAGGCGCGGCGCAGCGGCTCCAGCGCATCGGCGGCAAGCCGCGCCGGCGCGCGGGTGCGCAGCTGCAGCTTCTCGATCCAGAGCCGGCCGCCGGCCTCGATGGCGGCGCCGGCGGCATGCGCGGCGAATTCCTCCGCCCGGTCGGGCAGGCCGGCATGCAGCTCCGTCTCTCCGGTGAGGGTGAGGCGCGCGAGCAGGGGCCGCTCCTCCGCGGCGGCGAGGGCGGCGCGCACCGCCTCCGCGATGCGGTCGAGGAGCTCGGAGTCCTCGGCCTCCGTCGCATCCACCTCCAGCGCGGCCCAGCGCAGCACATCAAGGCTTCGGTGCTCCACCGCGACGATGCGGCCTTCCTCCGCCGTGACCAGGGTGCAGCCCTTGGCGCCCGTCTCCTTCGCGTGGCGGCCCTGCAGGTTGCCGGGGAAGACGATCCAGGGGCGCTCGTGCAGCACGCGACGCATATGGACATGGCCGAGCGCCCAGTAGTCGTAGCCCTTGTCGCGCAGGCGGTCCGGCGTGCAGGGGGCGTAGGTGGCATGCTCCCCCGGATCGTCGGCCGAGGTGTGCAGCACGCCGATGTTCAGCAACCCGGCCACAGGATCGGGATAGGTGACGGAGAGGTCCTCCGGCACCGCGCGGTCGGGGAAGGACTGGCCGTGCAGCGCGACGCCGAGATCGCGCAGCACGAAGCTTTCCGGGCGGCGGGCGGAGAACTCGCGCACATTCGCCGGCAGCTTCAGACGTCGCGTGATCTGCGAATGCGCGTCATGGTTGCCGCGCAGCAGGAAGCACGGCCGGCCGAGGCGCTGCATCTCCGCCGCGAAGAACAGGCCGGTGGAGAAATCCTTCCAGTCGCCGTCATAGAGATCGCCCGCGATGACGAGGAAGGCGACATCCTCCTCGATCGCCAGGTCCACCAGATTGGCGAAGGCGAGCCGCGTGCAGCGGCCGAGCTCCTCGGGCGGCCGGTCGGTGCGCGCCTGCAGGCCGGAAAGCGGACTGTCCAGGTGGATGTCGGCGGCGTGCAGGAACTTCATGGGAACAGGATGCGGGGGCGGCGCGGCCGAGGCAACGCCCGGCATCCCTTTACGCCACCGGGCGCGGGCGGCATCTGGCGCGCATGACGACTGCAACGAAGGCGACGCGCGCCTGGATACGCCTGCCCTCCGGCCGCCGGCTCGACCTGCTGGCGCCGACGCCCTTCGACTGGACCGACGAGGACCTCGCCACCGGGCTGGCGCGCACCTTCCGCTGGGGCGGGCATTCCATCTGGCCGGCGCCGCTCTCCGTCGCGCAGCATTCGCTGGCGGTGCTGGCGCTGCGCCGCGCGGCGAAGCCGGCAGCGACGCGCGCGCAACTGCGGCGCGAATTGCTGCACGACGCCGAGGAGGGGCTGATCAACTTCGACTGCATCTCGCCGCTCAAGCCCTTCCTCGGCGAAGGGTTCCGCGCGCTGCAGGAGAGCCTGGCCGGCGTGGTCGCGACGCGATATGCGCTGCCGCCCTGGAGCGCGGAAGAGAAGAAGCTCCACAAGAAATGCGACATCGCCATGGCCGCGGCCGAGGCGGTGTATGTCGCGGGCTGGTCGCAGGCAGAGGTGCGCGCGACGCTCGGCATCCGCGCGGCCGTGATGGAGACCGATCCGCTGGTCGCCGAGTTCGGCGGCACGCCCTGGGAGCCCTGGCCGCCGGAGGTGGCGGCGGCGCGCTTCCTCGCCGCCCTGGCGCGGCTGGCCTGAGGCGGCCGCAGCGGCTAGAGAAGCGCCATGGCGGCGGGCGAGCCCTTCTGGCGGACGAAGACACTCGGCGAGATGACGCGCGCCGAGTGGGAAAGCCTGTGCGACGGCTGCGGCCGCTGCTGCCTGCACAAGCTGCGCGACGAGGATACGGGCGAGCTCGGCTGGACGAACGTGGCGTGCCGGCTGCTCGACCTCGGCACGGCGCGTTGCAGCGACTACGCCAACCGCCGCGCCCGCGTGCCGGATTGCGTGAAGCTGACGCCGAAGAAGCTCGCCGGCATCGACTGGCTGCCGCCCACCTGCGCCTATCGGCTGCTGGCCGAGGGGCAGGACCTGCCCTGGTGGCATCCGCTGGTCTCCGGCGATCCGGAGACGGTGGTGCAGGCCGGCGTCAGCGTGCGCGGCAAGGCGATCCGCGAGCGCGACGCGGGCCCGCTGGAAGACCATCTGGTCGCCTGGCCGGGCCGCACGCCGCGCGCCGCGCGCCCGCGCAGCGACCGATCCACGAACAAGACCGAAGGAAGGAGCCAGACACCATGAAGGATGCGCTGTTCGGCGGCGTGAACGCCGCCGCGCTGACGGCGATGAAGCCCGATTTCTCGCCCGACCTCGACCGCTTCGCCGGGCACTGCAAGTGGCTGCTGGCGAATGGGTGCAACGGCCTCGGCATCCTCGGCACGACCGGCGAGGCGAACAGCTTCGGCTTCGACGAGCGCAAGGAGATCCTGGAAGGCATCCTGGCGCGCGGCGTGCCGGCTTCCGTGCTGATGCCCGGCACCGGCTGCGCCAGCCTGACCGACACGGTGGAGCTGACGAAGCACGCCAAGGCCCAGGGCTGCCGCGGCGTGCTGGTGCTGCCGCCCTTCTACTACAAGGGTCCGAGCGATGACGGGCTGTTCGCCTGGTTCAGCGAGGTGGTGAACCGCGTCGGCGGCGGCATCGCGATCTATCTCTATCACTTCCCGCAGCAGAGCGCGGTGCCCTTCAGCCTGGACCTGATCGGGCGGCTGCTGAAGGCCTTCCCCGGCGTGATCAAGGGCGTGAAGGATTCCTCCGGCGACTACGCCAACATGAAGGCGATGATCGACCACTTCGCCAAGGACGGGTTCGAGGTCTATTCGGGCAGCGACGAGTTCGTGCAGCGCATCCTGGCCGATGGCGGCGCGGGCTGCATCACCGCGGCCTCCAACGTGAATGCGCGCTTCGGCCAGGTGGTCTACCAGAAGCGCACGGGTGCGGAGGCCGATGCGGCGCAGGCGGTGCTGAACGCCACGCGCAAGGCGGCGACCGCCGTGCCGCTGATCCCGGGCCTGCGCGAGATCATCGCGCGCGCCACCGGCCATGATGGCTGGCGCACCATCCGCCCGCCGCACCTGCCGCTCTCGGCCGAGCAGGGGCAGAAGGCGTGGGAGGCGATGCAGGCCGCCGGCGCGCTGCCGCTGCCGGGCCTCGGGATGAAGGCCGCGGCGGAATGAGCGCATCGGATGACCGCAGGGCGGAGCCTGCGCAGCAGGCGAGCACCGGAGGTCTGAATCCGATGCGAGAAGCCGAGCCTTTGCGCTGCCGCGCGCCGGCCATCGCCACGGTGCAGGTGGATGACGACAAGGTCCGCGTCACGCGCTGGGATTTCGACCCCGGCGCGGAGACCGGCTGGCACCGGCATGGCATGGCCTATGTGGTCGTGCCGGTGACCGACGGCAGGCTGCACCTGGAACTGCCGGGCGGCGCGACGCAGACCGCCGATCTGAAGGCCGGCATCTCCTATGCGCGACCCTTCGGCGTGGAGCACAACGTGGTGAATGGCGGCAGCGCGCCGCTGAGCTTCGTCGAGATCGAGATGAAGCACTTCAGCGGCTGAAGGGCGGCGGCCTCGGCGCGAAGGTCACCAGCGCCAGGCCGCCGAAGATCAGCAGCGCGGCCGGGATCGTGAGCGGTCCCGGCACTTCGCCGAACAGCAGGAAGCCCCAGAAGAGCCCCGCCAGCGTGATCACATAGGCGATCTGGCTTGTGAACACGCCACCCGCATGCACCAGCAGGTGGAAGTAGAGCAGGTACGCGAGGCCCGTGAGGGCGCCCTGCATCAGCAGCAGCCCCGCGAGCAACGGCGTCGGCGGCAGGCCGAGATGGCCGAGCGGCCAGGCGAGCAGCGCGGCGGCAGCGGTGGCGCAGACCACCGTGCCCGCCGCCTGCGCCAACGGCGGCGTGCCGCGCGTGGCAAGCTTCACGGACAGCAGGTTGGCCAGCGCGTAGCACAGCGGCGTGAGCAGCATCAGCGCGGCCCAGGGCAGCATCGCGGCGTCGGGCAGCGCGGCACCCGGCGCCATCGCCAGCCCCACGCCGCACATCCCGACCAGCGCACCGATCGAACGCCACAATCCCGCGCGCTCCACCCGCGCCAGCGCGAAGAACATCACGGTCAGCAGGCCGGACAGCGGCACCATCAACGCGAAGAGCCCCGCCGGCGCGCGCTGCAGCCCGGTGAAGGCGAAGAGATTCGCCAGCGCGAGCCCGATCGTGCCGCCCGCCGCGTATTGCAGCAGATGCGCGCGATCCACCGGCGGAAGCTGCCCCCGCGCCGCGCCCGCCGCGAGCAGCACCACCGCCGCCACCGCCGCGGTGACGGCGGCGACGCCGAGCGGGCGCATGCCCTGCTGCATCGCGAGCTTGGCGAGCGCCGGCGTCAGCGCCCAGATCGCGCCGACGATCAGCATCGCGAGGACATGCGTCATCAGGCGCGGCATGCGGACAAGCGCGTGCAAGCGCGCCGCGCTGTCAAGCCGTTGCAGAACGGGAGCGCGTCGCGCGATGATGGCAGCATGCCGCTGCCCGAGTCGGAAATCGTGATCCTGCCACCGGCGCGCGGCGCGCTGGCGCCTGCCACGGAGATCCCGGTGCGCTGGCGTCCTTCCACGCGGGCGCGCCGCGTCTCGCTGCGCATCTGCCCGCGCGAGGGCGCGGTGGTGGTGACGCTGCCGCCGCGTAGCGGCCGTCGCGCCGGCCTCGCGCTGATCCGCGAGCACGAGGCCTGGGTGGTGGAACGCCTGGCGGCGCTGACGCCGGCGATCGAGTTCGCGCCGGGCGCATCCTTCCTGCTCGGCGGCGCGCCGCATGAGATCCGGCACGAGCCGCGGGCGCGCGGCGGTGCCTTCCTCGAAGGCGCGCAGCTCGTCGTCACCGGCGCACGCGAGTTCCTGCGCCGCCGCACGGTGGATTTCCTGCGCGCCGAGGCGAAGCGCCGCATCGCCGTGCTGGCCGCGCCGCATGCCGCGGCGCTCGGCGTGAAGCCGCGCACGATCCGCGTGAAGGACACGCGCAGCCGCTGGGGCAGCTGCGCGCCCGACGGCACGCTCGCCTTCTCCTGGCGGCTGGTCATGGCGCCCGAATGGGTGACGGACTACGTCGTGGCGCATGAGGTCGCGCATCTGCGGGAGCTGAACCACTCGGCGCGGTTCTGGGCGCTGGTGGAAAGCCGCACGCCGCATCGCGAGGCCGCCGTGGAATGGCTGCGGGCAGAGGGGCCGGCGCTGTTGCGCGTGGGATAGCGGGCTTCGCCGACCGGGCGGGGCGGCTGCAGCGCCGGGGATCGGACCCGGCGCGCCGCCTACTTCGCGTCCTGCTCCAGGAAGGCGGTGATGTCGGCCCTGTCCGTCTCGTCGGCCACGCCTTCGAAGGGCATGCGGTTGCCGCGCACCACCTGCTGCGGATCGGCCATGAAGCGCTCGAGCGTGGCGGCGTTCCACACCACGGTCGAGCGCCGCATCGCCGGCGAGTAGCGGAAATCCTCCACCGTGCCGGCGCGGCGTCCGACCACGCCCTTCAGCGTGGGGCCGACACCGTTCTCGCCATCCACGGTGTGGCAGGCCTGGCAGGCGGCGAAGAGCTGGCGGCCGCGTTGTGCATCCGCCGCCTGCGCCCCGCCCGCCGCGGCCCATGCCAGGGCCGCGGCCATCGTCATGCGCGCGATCATGCGTGCCTCAGGCCTGCACCAGCGGGCCGGGCGCGCGCAGGTACTTCGTCCTGATCGCATCCGCCGCCCAATAGGCCAGCGCGCCGACCGGGCCGGTCGGGTTGTAGGCGGCGTTGTGCGGGAAGACGCCGGCGCCGAGGATGAACATGTTGCTGAGCTGCCAGTGCTGCAGATACTTGTTCACCACGCTCTCGCGCGGGTTGCTGCCCATGATGGTGCCGCCCGTGTTGTGCGTGCTCTGGTACGGCACCGAGGTCCAGCTGCGCCGCGGCCCCGCGCGGCTCACGTGCTTCGCGCCCATCGTGTCAGCGATCCGGTTGATCACGCCGGCGATGTGCTCCGTGAGCCGCACCTCGTTCGGCTTGTAGTCGAAGGTCATGCGCATCAGGGGCTGGCCGAAGACGTTGCGGTAGGTGGGGTCGAGGTCGAGGAAGTTGGCGCGGTGCGGCATCACGCTGCCGGAGGCGCCGATGCCCATGGCACCCTGGTACCATTGCCGCGTGGCGCGCTTCCATTCGGTGCCCCAGCGCGGCGTGCCCGCCGGCACGGGACGATAGCCGATCGGGCGGCCGTTGGAGCCGCCGGCGGCGATGGTGCTGCCGCCGATGTAGTTGTGCGGACGCCGGTCGAACTCCCAGTTCGTGTTGAAGTCGTCGATGTTCTGGCCCCAGGCGCCGCTGGCGATGAAGGGGTTGAAGAACTTGTCCTCGAAGAACAGCGTCGCGCCGGTGCCGGTCTGGTAGCAGTAGTTCTTGCCCACCAGCCCCTGGCCGGTGCGCGGGTCGTAGACCTCCCCGATGCCGGACCACATCAGCAGCGCCGCGTTGTTCAGCCCGTAGGCGGCCAGGATCACCATGCCCGCCGGCTGCTCCAGCTCCTCGCCGTTCAGCAGGTTCACATAGGTCACGCCGGTGGCCTTGCGGCCATCGCTGTCCTTGTTGACCTTCGTCACCCAGGCATTGGTGCGGAGCGTGAAGTTCGGGCTGCGCATCGCCGCCGGGATCACCGTGATGTTCGGGCTGCCCTTCGCGTTGCTCTCGCAGCCGAAGCGCTCGCAGAAGCCGCAATACTGGCAGGCGCCGATGCGCGCGCCGTCCGGGTTCACATAGGGCTGCGAGGCATTGGCCGAGGGGCGCGGATGCGGGTGGTAGCCCATCTCCTTCGCCGCCGAGGCGAACATCACGCCCGACAGCGGATCCTCGAGCGGCGGCAGAGGATACTCGTTGGCGCGTGGATCCTCGAAGACGTTGCCGCCCGCGATCTTCCGCCCGCGCAGGTTGCCGGCCTTGCCGGAGACGCCGGCGACCTTCTCGAACTTGTCGTAGAACGGCTCGAGCTCGGCATAGGTGACGCCCCAGTCCTGGATCGTCATGTCCTCGGGGATGAAGGCCTTGCCGTATTTCTCCTCGTAGCGGCTGCGGATCTGCAGCTCCATGTCGCCCCAGCGCCAGGTCACGCCGTTCCAGTGGCTGCCCGCGCCGCCCACGCCCTCGCCGGGCAGGAAGCTGCCGAGGCGCCGCATCGGCAGCGCTTCCTGGTCGGGGTTGTTGCGGATCGTCAGCGTGTCCTGCTGCGTGTTCATCATCAGGTCGGTGCGGTTCGCGAAGCGCAGCTCGTCGCGGATGCGCGGGACGGTGAAGTCCTCCTCCGGCGTGCGCATCTGCCCGCGCTCCAGCGCGACCACCTTGAGCCCCGCCTCGGCGAGCTCCTTGGCCATGATGCCGCCGGTCCAGCCGAGACCGACGATCACGACATCGACGTCAGGAAGTCTGCGTGCCATCTGCGTCCCCTCCCCTCACGACATGTCGGCGATCGAGACCGGGTCGGCCTCGAATCGCTTGTCGCGGCTGGAGACGACGCGGCCGCGGTTGTTCTCGATCACGCCGGGGAAGCCGACCAGCTTCCAACCGGCCTTCCCCTGGTTCCCGCCATAGATCGGGTCGGAGAACATGCCCTCCATCACGTTCTGATAGGCCATGGACCAGAAGGCGCGCGCCGACAGCCCGTTGTCGAAAGTGACGCGGCCGCGGTCGAGATCGGTCAGCACCGCGTTGCGCTGCGCGGCGTCGAGCTGGTCGAAGGCCTTGCCATGCGCCTTCTCGCAATGCGCGTTGGTCGCCTCGATCCCGGCGCGCCAGAGCTGCGCGGGGGTCAGCGAGAGCTGGTAGCCCTGCTGCGGCGTGCCTTCCTTCCAGGGGCCCTGGAGGTACAGCCGGTCGCCCTTGCCCCAGCCGGACGCCAGCGCACGATCGATGAAGACGTTGATCCCGATGTCGGTGCCCTTGGGCGAGAGCTCGTCGGCCGGGATCATCGTGTCCACCAGCGCTTCGACGAAGGCGGCCTCCTCGGGGCGGAGGACCATGTAGCCCGGCGCGGCGGCGGCCTGCGGCGGCGGCGCCGCGGATGGCGGTGGCGTGGCGCTCTGCGCCGCGGCGGGCGCCGCCGCGCCGATGGTGGAGGCGGCCGCGCCGCCAGCCGCCGCTCCCTTCAGGAAGACGCGGCGTTGCAGACCTGGGTCCTTGGACATGCGCTTTCCTCCCGGAACGCGCCGCCATCGTCACGCCGACCGAGGCCGGCTCACGCCTGGCGCGAAGCGTTCCTCCCCGTCCGTCACGGGTCGTGCGGACAGCTCGTATCGGAACCTAAGCGCAGGTCGCGGCGACATGATTTTGCGGCGCGGCTGCCATGCGGCTTCGGAACGCGTTTGCAACGCAACATGACCATGCGCGGTGACCAAAGCCCTTGCGAAACCGCACGGCCCGCGAAAGCGCCTGTCCGGCGGATTGCAGCAGCAACATGTTGCACTGCCGCGAGCGCGGCACGTCGTCCTCAGGCCGTCGCGCCGCCGGCCAGCGGGTGATGCTCCTCCACCACGCGCCGCAGCCGCTCGTCCAGCACCTTGGTGTAGATCTGCGTCGTCGCGATGTCGGCATGGCCGAGCAGGATCTGCAGGCTGCGCAGGTCGGCGCCGCGCGAGAGCAGATGCGTCGCGAAGCTGTGGCGCAGCACATGCGGGCTGACGCGCGCGGGATCGAGCCCGGCGGCGAGTGCGGCGTCCTTCAGCACCGCGCCCACCGCCTGGCGTGTGATGTGGCCCTCCGCCGCGCGGGAGGGGAACAGCCAGCGTGAGGGCTTGCGCGGCTCGCCGCGCGCGGCGAGCGCGGCTTCGCGCGCGCGCAGCGAGATCGGCACCAGCCTCTCCTTGCCGCCCTTGCCCAACACGGCGACGAGCGGCGCATCGGCGCGCAGCGCGCCGGCATGCAGCGCGGTGAGCTCGCTGACGCGCAGCCCCGAGGAATAGAGCAGCTCCACCAGCGCGACGGCGAGCGGGCCGCGCTTCAGCGGCAGCCGCGCCGCGCCTTCGAGCAGCGCCTCCACCTCCGCTTCGCTCAGCGCCTTCGGCAGGCTCGCGGGCAGCTTCGGGCTTTCCGCGAGCACGGTCGGGTCGTCGGTGCGCGCGCCCTCCCGCACCAGGAAGCGGAAGAACTGCCGGAGCGCGGAGAGCCGCCGCGCCGCGGTGCGCGCCGACAGCCCGGCATCGGAGAGCGCCCGCAGATAGCCCTGCACCAGCTCGGCACGCGCCTCGGCGGGCGGCACGCCGCGGGCGCGCGCATGGGCGGCGAAATCCTCGAGGTCGGCGCGATAGGCGTGGAGCGTGTTGCGCGCCGCGCCGCGCTCGGCGGCCAGCATCTCGAGGAAGGCCTCGACCTGGTGGTCCACCGCGAGCAGGCCGCGGCCTAGTTGCGCGGCGCGAAGCGCTCGGCGGGAATCGCGCGCTCGGTCGGCTGCGGCGTGACCGAGGGCGGGAAGGCGCCGATGACGAGCAGCCCGAGCAGCAGCACGCCAAGCAGGACGGCGACGAGCAGCAGCACGGGGTTGCGGAACATCGGCGGGGCGGATCCTCGTCGGGCTGGGGCTGTGCTAGCCTTGGGGATCGTGTCACGCAACTCCGCCCTGGTTGCCTCCGATGAGGCGCCGCCCGACCTGGACAGCCCCCTGCCCGCGCCCCCCGCGGTCCCAGAGACCCTGGCGCGGCGGGCGGTCGTGCTCGTCGGCATGCCGGGTGCCGGGAAATCCTCGATCGGGCGCCGGCTGGCGGCCCGGCTCGGCCTGCCCTTCGTGGACGCCGATGCCGAGATCGAGGCGGCGGCCGGCCTGCCCATCACGGAAATCTTCGCCCGCTACGGCGAGCCCTATTTCCGCGACGGCGAGCGGCGCGTGATCACGCGGCTGCTGGCCGGCCCGCCCCTGGTGCTGGCGACCGGCGGCGGCGCCTTCGCCGATGCCCGCACCCGCGCCGCGGTGCGCGACTCCGGCGCGCTCTCCGTCTGGCTGCGCTGCGGCCTGCCGACGCTGCTGCGCCGCGTCGCCGGGCGCGAGCACCGGCCGATGTTCCTCAACGCCGATCCGCGCGCGGTGCTGGAGCGCCTGATCGCCGCGCGACACCCGCTTTTCGCCGAGGCCGACATCATCGTGGACTGCACCGACGAACCACCCGAGGTCACGACGCGCCGCGTCGCCGAAGCCGTCGCCGCGCATCGCGCGCCGCAGACCCTGCCCGTCGGGCTCGGCGAGCGCGGCTACGACATCCTGGTGGGCACGGGCCTGCTGGCACGCGCGGGCGCGCTGCTGGCGCCGGTGCTGCCGACGCGGCGCGTGGCGATCATCAGCGATTCCGACGTGGCGCCGCTGCACCTGCCCGCGCTGCGCGAGGGCCTGCGGGAAGCCGGCTTCGCCATCCTGGCCGAGCACCTGGTGCCGCCGGGCGAGAAGACGAAATGCTTCGCCGCGACCCAGGCGGCGCTCGAGACGATCCTCGGCGCCGGGGCGGACCGGCGCACGAGCGTGATCGCGCTCGGCGGCGGGGTGGTGGGCGACCTCGCGGGCTTCGTCGCCGCGATCGCCTTGCGTGGCCTGCCCTTCGTCCAGGTGCCGACGACCCTGCTGGCGCAGGTGGACAGCTCGGTCGGCGGCAAGACCGGGATCAACCTTTCGCTCGGCAAGAACCTGGTCGGCGCCTTCCACCAGCCGCGCATGGTGCTGGCCGATACGGGCGTGCTCGGCACGCTGCCGCCGCGCGAGCTGCGCGCGGGCTGGGCGGAGGTGGCCAAGCACGGGCTGATCTCGGGCGATGCCTTCTGGGAGTGGTGCGAGCGGATGGGACCGGCGGCGGTGGCGGGCGATCCCGCCGCGCTGGCCCATGCCGTGCTGGAATCCTGCCGCCTGAAATCGGCGGTGGTCGCGGCGGATGAGCGCGAGGAAAGCGAGGAAGGCGGCCGCGCGCTGCTCAATCTCGGCCATACCTTCGGCCATGCGCTGGAAGCCGAGGCCGGCTATGGCGGCGGGCTGCTGCATGGGGAGGCGGTGGCCGTCGGCCTCGGCCTCGCCGCCGCGCTCTCCGCCAGGCTGGGCCATTGCGCGCAGGAACTGCCGGGGCGGGTGATCGCGCATCTGCAGTCGGTCGGGCTGCCGGCGCGCATCGGCGATCTCGACCGGCCCTTCTCCGCCACGCTGCTGCTGCAGCGCATGCGCAAGGACAAGAAGGCGCGCGACGGCGCGCTGCGCTTCGTGCTGCTGAAGGGCCCGGGCGGCTGCTTCACCGCCGGCGACGTGCCGGCGGAGCAGGTGGAGCGCCTGCTGCGCGACGAGGGCTGCGGGGCCTGATCCTGGCGAGCCTTTCCGTTGACACGGAAAGGCACCTCAGACGCCGGCGCCGGCCTCCGCCGGCTTGGCTTCGCCGCATGAGCGGCGGGCGCAGATCGCCAAAGTCGTCAGGCGGCGCGGAGCTTCCCGAGCGTGTCGTCGAGCGCGCCGCGCAGCGCGCCGCCCTGCTGCGCGATGCCGTCCGCGGCGCTGCGCAGCGCCGCCAGCGCGCCCTCGCTCGCCTCGGCCTCGCTGCGCACCACGCCGATCGCGCCGGAGACGGCGCCCGTGCCGCTCGCGGCCTCGGCGACGCTGCGGGCGATCTCGCGCGTCGCGGCGCCCTGCTGCTCGACCGCGGCGGCGATGGCGGCGGCGACCTGGTCCACCGCCTCCACCTGCGCGGCGACGCCGCGGATGGCGCCCACCGCCTCGGCCGTGGCGGCCTGGATGGCGGCGATCTGCCGGCCGATCTCCTCGGTCGCCTTGCCGGTCTGCGCGGCGAGCGCCTTCACCTCGCCCGCCACCACGGCGAAGCCCTTGCCGGCCTCCCCGGCGCGGGCGGCCTCGATGGTCGCGTTGAGGGCGAGAAGGTTGGTCTGGCCCGCGATCTCGTTGATCAGCTTCACGACCTCCCCGATCTGGTTCGCCGCATCGGTCAGGCCCTGCACGGTCGCGTCGCTGCGCCGGCTGTCCTCCACCGCGCGGCGCGTGCCGGCGGCGGCCTGGGCGACCTGGCGGGTGATCTCCGCGATCGCCGCGCTCAATTGCTCGGAGGCGGCGGCGACGGCGCCGACATGGCTGCTCGCCTGCGTCGCGCCGGCCGCCGCGGTGACCGCCTGCTCGGCGGTGCGGCGCACCGTGCCGTCCAGCTGCCCGGCCGTGGCGCGGAGTTCCTCGGCGGAGCCGGAGAGGCTGCGCAGAACCTGGCCGAGCGCGGCCTCCAGCCCATGCGCCGCGTCCTGCGCCGCCTGGCGGCGCGCGGCCTCTGCCTCGGCGCGGGCGGCCTCGGCGGCGGCGGCGAGCCGGGCATTCTCGGCGAGGCGGTCGCGGAAGACCGCCGCGGCGCCGGCGATGGCGCCGACCTCGTCCGCGCCCGCCGGCGGCAGCGCCACGTCCAGCCTTCCCTCTCCCATCGCGGCGAAGGCCGTGGCCAGACGGCGCAGCGGCTGCGCCACCTGGCGGTGCATGAGCAGCAGCATCGCCCCGATGATGCTCAACACCGAAACCAGCGCGAGGCCGATCAGCGCCAGGGCCATGCTGCGCGCCTCGCGCGCGGCTTCCTCCTGGCGGAGCCGCACCGCGGAAGCCAGCGTCTCGCCAAGGGCGTCCAGCGCGTCGGAGAAGGCGGTGCGGTTGGCGCGGTTGGCCTCGTTGTTGCCGAGCCGGTCCGCCGCCTCCCGCCCCTGCTCCACGCCGATGCGCGCGAGCTCGGTGCGAAGCCGGACGAAGTCGCCGAGCGCGCCTTCCAGCCGGGCGATCTTCTCCGCCTCGGCGGCGGGCAGCCGGCCGCGCAGCTCGGTCCAGGCGGCCTGCATCTCGTCCAGGTGGCGCGTCAGGCCGCGGGCGAAGCGTTCCGCCTGGGCGCGGTTCGCCGCGAGGTAGAGGCCGCGGCTTTCCATCACCACGGCGTAGATGCCGACGCGCACGCGCTGCACCATCGCCTCGGCCGCGTTCAGCCGCGCCACCTCCGCCTGGCGCGCGGCCTGGTGGCCAAGCGCGAAGAAGGTGGTGAAGGCGCCGCCAAGCGCGACGGCGCCGAGCAGGACGAGGCCCGTCGCAAGACGGAAGCCGATGGAAGCACGCCAGCGACGCATGGAATGTTTCCCGCTGCGATGGATGGCGGGAGGATGCGTTGCGGGGCTGAAGGAAACGTTACGAAGACGCGCGCGGCGCCGGGCCAGGACCCGCCCGCATGCGGCGGGCGGGTGCGGGCTAGCGAAGACTCAGCCGACGATCTCGGTGCCCGCGAAGAAGTAGGCGATCTCGATGGCGGCGTTCTCGGGGCTGTCGGAGCCATGCACCGAATTCGCCTCGATGCTCTCGGCGAAGAGCTTGCGGATCGTGCCGGGGGCGGCGTTGGCCGGGTTGGTCGCGCCCATCAGCTCGCGGTTCTTCGCCACCGCATTCTCGCCCTCCAGCACCTGCACCACCACCGGGCCGGAGGTCATGAAGGTGACGAGGTCGCGGAAGAAGGGGCGCTCCTTGTGGACGCCGTAGAAGGTCTCGGCCTGGGCCGTGGACATCCAGATCCGCTTCTGCGCGACGATGCTGAGGCCGTTCTCCTCGAACACGGCATTGATCTTGCCGGTGAGGTTCCGCCGCGTGGCGTCGGGCTTGATGATGGAGAAGGTGCGCTCGATGGCCATGGCGGCTGGTCCTGGGGGCTGTTGTTGCACGTGCGAAGGCGCGCGCGGGATAGGGGCAAGCGGCCGGCGGCGCAAGACCCGGGCCCGGCCCTCCCCTGCCGCCGGGCCAGGGAGTAGGAGAGCGCCATGACCGTATTGGCCATCCGCAACCTCACGCTCCGCATCGGCGGCCGCGCGCTGCTGGAGGGGGCGGACATGACGCTCGACACCGGCCGCCGCCTCGGCCTGGTCGGCAAGAACGGCGCCGGGAAGTCCACGCTGCTCAAGGCGATCATCGGCGAGATCCAGCCGGATGGCGGGGAGATCCGCCTCGCCGCGCGCGCGCGCCTCGGCCATGTCGCGCAGGAGGCGCCGGGCGGCGACGGCTCGCTGCTCGATGCCGTGCTGGCCGCCGACACCGAGCGCGCGGCGCTGCTGGCGGAACTGGAGACGGAGCCGGACGGCCACCGCGCGGCCGAGATCCATGAGCGCCTGATCGCCATCGGCGCGGAGGCCGCGCCCGCCCGCGCCGCGACGATCCTGGCCGGCCTCGGCTTCGACGGGGCGGCGCAGGCCCGCCCGCTGGCGTCCTTCTCCGGCGGCTGGCGGATGCGCGTGGCGCTCGCCCGCGCGCTGTTCCTCGAGCCCGACCTGCTGCTGCTGGACGAGCCGACCAACCATCTCGACCTCGAGGCGACGATGTGGCTGGAGGGCTGGCTGACGCGCTTCCCCGGCGCGGCCATCGTGGTCAGCCACGATCGCGGGCTGCTCGACCGCTGCGTGGACGTCATCGCGCATCTGGATCGGACGAAGATCACAACCTACCAGGGCAACTTCGAGAACTTCGTCCGGCAGAAGACCGAACGCGCGGCGCAGCAGGCCGCGGAAGCCAGCAAGATCGCGGCGCAGCGCGCGCATATGCAGGCCTTCGTGGATCGCTTCCGCTACAAGGCATCCAAGGCCCGCCAGGCGCAGTCGCGGCTCAAGGCGCTGCAGAAGCTGCCGCCGCTGGAGGCGGTGATCGAGGACTCCCCCACGCGCTTCGCCTTCCCCGAGCCGGAGGAGCTCTCGCCCCCGATCGTCGCCATCGAGCGCGGGGAGGCCGGCTATGGCGGGCCGCCGGTGCTGCGCAACCTCGATCTCCGGCTCGACCCGGACGACCGCGTGGCGCTGCTCGGCGCGAACGGCAACGGCAAGTCCACGCTGGCGAAGCTGCTGGCCGGGCGGCTTGCGCCCACGCGCGGCGAGATCCGGCGCGCGCCGAAGCTGCGCGTCGGCTTCTTCGCGCAGCACCAGGCCGAGGAGCTGAACCCCGACGGCACGCCGCTGTCGCACATGCGGGCCGCGCTGCCGCGCGCGACGGAGACGCAATGCCGCGCCCAGCTCGCCCGCTTCGGCCTGCAGGGCGAGAAGGCCGAGACACGCGTGGGGAGTTGCTCGGGCGGGGAGAAGGCGCGGCTGCTGCTGGCGCTCTGCACGCGCGATGCGCCGCACCTACTGATCCTGGACGAGCCGACGAACCACCTCGACATCGACGCGCGCGAGGCGCTGGTGAAGGCACTGGCCGATTTCGCCGGGGCGGTGCTGCTGATCACCCACGATCCGCACCTGGTGGAGCTGGTCGCCGACCGGCTCTGGCTGGTGGCCGACGGCACGGTGAAAGCCTTCGACGGCGACCTCGACGACTACCGGGCGCTGCTGGTGGAGCGGGCGCGGGCGGCCAACCGCGACGAGGCCGCGCCGGCGGGCGGCGCGAAGGCGGCGGAGCGTCGCGACCGGGCGGAAGCACGGGAGAAGCTCGCACCCCTGCGCCAGCGGCTGAAGGAGGTGGAGAAGCTGCTGGAACGGCTGGGGCTGGAGGCGACGCTGATCGAGAAGCGGCTCGGCGATCCCGAGACATATGCCAAGCGCAAGCCGGAGGACATCGCCTGGGCGACAACGCGCCGGGCCGCAATCGCGAAAGAAACCTGCGCGCTCGAGGAGGAATGGCTGGCGCTCTCGGAGCAGCTCGACGCGGCCTGACGATCACGACCCTGCGAGGGCACGCCTCGGCGCTTCTGCCTGCCGGGGCCTCCGCGTAACGCTTGCCGGCGCTGGCCCCGGGCCGGCGCCGCCATCGGGAGGACGCTTGGCTCCGCATCGCGTCAGTGTGGCCCTGGTCGCGCTGGTCTCGCTTTTCCTTGCCACCATCGTGTGGATGCGCGTCGCGTCGCTGCAGGAGGAACGGTCGGCGGCGCTCGACCGCGCCGAGAGCGGGATGCGCAGCCTGGCGCTGGTGGCGGAGCAGTATGCGCAGCGCACCTTGGACAGCGCCGAGCTGGTCTCGGAGCAGGTGGCCGCCCGCGTGGCCCGTCTCGGCGGCGCGGTGGCGCTGCGCGGCAGCCGCGGCGCGCATCAATGGCTGGTGGACCTCTCGGCGCGATCCGCGGGCGACTACCTGATGGTGGTGGACCGGGAGGGCATGCCGGTGGCGACCTCCACCGCCGACCCGGCGCCGCAGGTGGATCTTTCCGACCGGCGCTGGTTCCGCGCACATCGCGACGGCGTCATCGCCCATATCGGCGAGGCGATCCACAGCCGCATCACCAACGAGACGCTCTTCACCTACAGCCGCGCCCTGCGCGACGCGGCCGGCGTCTTCGACGGCGCGGTGCAGGTCTCCGCCCGCACCAGCTTCTTCGAGGGCATCGCCCTGCTGCAGGAGTTCGGCAGCGGCACGACCCTCGGCCTGTTCGACGATGCGGGGCGCGTGCTGGCCCGCACCGGCCTGCGGCCGGAGCAGATCGGCGCAACGCTCCGTGGCACGGCGCTCGGCGCGCGCCTGGAAGGCCCGGACACCGCCGGGACGCTGCGCGGCGTGATGCCCTTCAGCGGTGAGGAGCGCATCATCGCCTACCGCAAGCTTGAGAACTGGCCCGTGGTGGTGACGGCGAGCGTGCCTGTGGCCCAGGCCCTGGCGCCCTGGCGGGCGGCGGTGCGGTGGTCGGCCTGGGTGCTCGGCGGGCTCAGTCTCGGGCTGCTGCTGCTGTCCGCGCTGGTGATCCGCATGGCGAGCCGGGTGGCGCGGGCGCGCGAACAGCTCGCCGCGGCCAACCAGGCGCTGCGCCAGGCCGCCGCGGGGCTCGAGGCGCGGGTGGGCGAGCGCACGCGCGAACTGGCGGCGAGCGAGCGGCGCTTCCGCGTGATCTTCGACAGCACCTTCCAGCTGACGGCGCTGCTCGACCGCGACGGCACCGTGCTGGAGATGAACGAGACGGCGCTGCACTTCCTGGGGCTTCGGCGCCACGAGGCGGTGGGCCGGCACGTCGCGGAGCTGCCCGCCTGGCGCGACGGCCCGGTGGCGCGGCGGATGCGCGCCGCGGTGCTGGAAGCCGCCGCCGGCGCCGCGGTGCGGGAGGAGATGCCGGCCTTCAGCGGCGACGGGCGGATCGCGCCGATCGAGGTTTCGCTGCGCCCCGTCACGAACGCCACCGGCGACGTTGCCTGGCTCGTGGCCGAGGGACACGACCTGACGGAGCTGAAGGCGGCCGAGGCACGGCTGCACGAGGCGCGCAAGATGGAAGCGCTCGGCCAGCTCACGGGCGGCGTGGCGCATGACTTCAACAACCTGCTGATGGTGGTGCTCGGCAACCTGGCACTGCTGCGCAAGCGGCTGCCGCAGGAGCCGCGGCTGACGCGGCTGCTGGACGGCGCGCAGCAGGGCGCCGAGCGCGGCGCGGCGCTGACCGCCCGCATGCTGGCCTTCGCGCGGCGGCAGGAACTGCGCCCGGCGCCGACCGATCTCGCCGCCCTGGTGCGGGGCATGGCGACGCTGCTGGAACGCTCGGTCGGCCCGCAGGTGCGCGTGGTGCTGGACCTGCCGGAGGGGCTGCCGCCGGCGCTGGTGGATGCGAACCAGCTGGAGCTCGCGCTGCTCAACCTTGCGGTCAATGCGCGCGACGCGATGCCGGGGGGCGGCGAGGTCCGCCTGCGCATCGAGGCCGCCATCGCCCCCGCCGCGGATGCGCCGCCCGGCCTCGCGCCCGGCGTCTATCTGCGCGTCCTGCTGCACGACACGGGCATGGGAATGGATGCCGCGACGCTGGCGCGGGCGACGGAGCCGTTCTTCACCACCAAGGGCATCGGCAAGGGGTCGGGGCTCGGCCTCTCGATGGTGCACGGGCTGGCGCAGCAATCGGGCGGCGGGCTCGGCATCGCCAGCCGGCCGGGCGCCGGGACCGAGGTCGCGGTCTGGCTGCCGCGCGCCGAGGCGGCGGCGGGGCCGGAGAAGGCCGTGCCGGCGTCGCTGCCATCCGCGCGGCGGGCGCAGCCGCGCCGGATCCTGGTGGTGGACGACGACCCGCTGGTGGCCGCCGGCACCGCCATGATGCTGGAGGACCTCGGCCACGAGGCCATCATCGCCGCCTCCGCCGAGGAGGCGCTGGTGCTGCTGGCGCGGGACCGCGGCCTGGACATGGTGCTGACGGACCATGCGATGCCCGGGATGACCGGGCTCGAGCTGATCGAGCGCCTGCGCCAGGAACGACCGGACCTGCCCGTGGCGCTGGCGACCGGCTACGCCGAGGCGCCGGCCGGCACGCCGAGCCGCCTGCCGCGCCTCGGCAAGCCATACCGGCAGGACGAGCTCGACGCGCTGGTGCGCGCGCTCACCTGCGCGGAAGCGGCCTGAGCCGAACCGCCAGACGCGACGGGCGGTTGTGCTGGCCGCATCCCGCTCGCGTATCGTTCTATGGTTACATTACATGCGGTTTGTGCGACGTAGGGGATAGGGACGTTCGCTTGCCGTCCGGCGCGGGGCCGGCCGGGAACGGATGCCCGGCGGGATCGCCCGCGCGGGACACGGATGACGGACAGCAGCGGGAAGCGCCGGCCGGCCGGCGTCCTCCATATCCTGAAATACTACCGTCCGGAGTTCACCGGCGAGGGCGTCTTCCTCGAACGGTCCAGCGCGGTCATGCAGGAGATCGCGCCGACGGTGGCGCATGAACTGCTCGTCACGCACACGCCGGCCCCGGCGGATCCCGATGCGGCCAGTGCCTGCTCCACGCTGCGCCGGGTCACCTATCTCTCGCGCGGCACCTTCCGGGCGGCGGCGCTGCTGTGGTGGATGCTGCGCAACCTCCGGCGCTTCGACACGGTGCATGTCCGCACCCATGCCGACTGGTATTTCGGCAGCTACCTGCTGGCGCGGCTGTACGGCTGCCGGCTGGTGATCTCGGCGACGCTCGACGACAGCCTGCCGATGCTGGTCTCGCAGTACCGCCCGGCCCTGCGCCCGATCGCGCGGCGCGGCTTCCGCCTGTTCGACGCCTATGTCGCGATCAGCCCGAAGCTGCATGCGGAGACGCTGCGTGCCGCGCCGGCGGAACGCTGCCACCTGATTCCCTGCGGCATCACCGCGCCGCCGCAGACGGCGGGGACGCGAGCGCGGATGCGCGCGGCGATCGGCGCGGCGGAGGACGACCCGGTCCTGCTCTTCGTCGGCGGCCTGGTGGAGCGCAAGGACCCGCTGCTGCTGATCGAGGCGCTGCCGCGGCTCCGCGCCGCGCACCCGCGCACACGGCTCGTGCTGGTGGGACCCGAGATCGAACCCGCCTATGCGGCCGGGCTGCGCGCCGCGGCGGCGCGGCTCGGCGTGACGGAGGCGGTGGTCTTCGCGGGCGAGCGGCGCGACCCGCATCCCTGGTTCGCCGCGGCCGACATGCTGGTCTTCGCCTCGCGGCTGGAAGGCTTCGGCACGGTGGTGCCGGAGGCGATGGCACATGGCCTGCCGGTGGTCGCGCGGCGGCTGCCGGGCGTCAACGACGACTTCGTGCTGCCGGGCGAGACGGGCTTCCTGTTCGACACGGCGGAGGAATACGTCGCGGCGGTGCTGCGGCTGATGGACGATGCCTCGCTGCGCCGCCGTCTCGGCACCGCGGCCCGCGACCTGGCGCGGCGGCGCTTCGCCATGGGCGCGATCGCGCGGCGCTGGCTCGATGTCTACGGCCTCGCCGGGCATGTGATCGGCGAGCCCTTCGCGGACCTGCCGGAGACGGCGTTGGGCTGCACGGCCTCCGTGACCGACCGCCGCTTCCATGCCCCGGCCTGCGCGGCGGCGCCGGACGAGCAGCCGCTGCTGCTGACCACGGTGGACGCCGAGGAAAGCTTCGACTGGTCGGGCCCCTTCTCGCGCGAGGCCGTGGATGTGCGCGCGATGGGGAGCCAGCAGCTGGCGCATCGCGTGTTCGAGCGGCACCGCGTGGTCCCGACCTATCTGGTGGACTACCCCGTCGCCGCGCAGGAGGAAGGCTGCGCGCCGCTGCGCGAATTGCTGCAAGACGGGTGCTGCGACATCGGGGCCCAGCTGCATCCCTGGGTGAACCCGCCCTTCCTCGAGGAGGTCGGCACCCATACGAGCTATGCCGGCAACCTGCCCGCCGCACTCGAATACGAGAAGGCGCGGCGGCTGACCGAGGTCATCGGCGAGCGGCTGGGCGTCCGGCCCCGGATCTTCCGCGCCGGCCGCTACGGGGCCGGGCGGCGCACCGCGGACGTGCTCAAGCGCCTGGGCTACCGGGCCGACAGCAGCGTCGCGGTCTGCTGGCCGCCTGAGGGCACGGAGTGGGCGCGCGGCAGCTGGCCCGTCTCGTCGCGGCCCTACTGGCTCGATCGTGACCGGACGCTGATGGAGATCCCGGTCTCGGCCGGGCTGGTCGGGCGGCTCGCCGGCCCGCTCGGCGCCAGGATGGCGCCCCTCGCCTTCGGCAGGCCGGGGCTGGCCCCGGTCGGGGCCGGGCTGTCGCGGTTCGGCCTGCTGGAGCGGATCCGCCTGACGCCGGAAGGCATCACGATCGAGGAGGCGAAGCGGCTGGTCCGCCACATGCGGGCGGGGGGCCATAGAGTCTTCGTGCTCACCTACCACTCGCCCTCGCTCGAGCCCGGCAACACGCCCTATACGAGGACGGCGGAGGATGTGCGCCGGCTGCTCGACTGGCTCGACGATTTCTACACCTTCTTCCGCGAAGAGATCGGCGGCCGCCCGGCGCGCTGGGAGGAACTGCGCTTCGGGGCGGCCGCCACGCCGGAGCGCGGCCTCGTCGCCCTCCGGGATGGCGCGGCGCGATTGTAAACAAAGTTGAGCGGTTGCCCTGCGATGCGCGTGGGGGCAGAAGCTTCCCCGTCCCGCCAGGACGGTTGCACAACCTGAAGAGGACCATGCCCGAGAGCCCTGCCCTTGCGCGCCAGTCCGGCGAGGATGCCCGTGCCGCAGCCGGCGGGCGGGTGCGGGTGCTGCATGTCTACCGCCGCTTCCACCCCGACTATACGGGCGACGGCATCTACTACACGCGGCTGATCCCGCATCTCGAAGCGCGCGGCATCGCCAACGAGGTGCTGGCCTACGAGACCGCGACCGAGGACGGCGCGGAGACCGGCTCGGTCGAGGGCATCCCGGTGCACTACCTGCCGAACCGCTACGGCGCGCCGGGGGAGATCGCGCTGCTGCGCTGGCTGGCGCGGAACATCGGGCGCTTCGACCTGGTGCACCTGCATTCGCATGTCAGCCGATCCTTCCTGGCCTATGCCTTCGCGCGGATGGCCGGGCGGCCAGTGCTGTTCTCCTGCACGCTGGACGACAGCCCGACGCAGCTGCTGGCGGAGTACCGCCCCCGGAACCGGCCGCTCGTGCGGCTGCTGATGCACAGCATCAACACCTTCGTGGTGATCAGCCCCCACCTGCTGCGCCGGTCGCTCGAGACGGTCTCGCCCGACCGGCTGAGCTTCATCCCGCAGGGCGTCGCGCTGGACTTCGCGCCGGTGACGCCGGAGGACCGCGCGGCCTCGCGCGCCGCACTCGGCCTCGGCGCGGAGGACATGGTGCTGCTGAATGTCGGCTCCGTGTCGCGCAGGAAGAACATTGCCTTCCTGGTCGCGGCGCTGGCGCGCATCCCGGATCCCAAGGTGAAGCTCGCGGTGGTCGGGCCGCTGCTGGAGGAGGACTACGTCGCGGAGATCCGCGCCCTGATGGCGCGGGAGGGGATCGAGGACCGGGTGATCCTGGCCGGCTTCCGCGACGACGCGGCGCGCTGGTTCACCGCAGCCGATGCCTTCGTCTTCGCCTCCACCGCCGAGGGCTTCCCGAACGTCTATCTCGAGGCGATGGCGCGCAGCGTGCCGATCGTCAGCACCTTCCTGCCGGGCCTGACGGACTTCATCATCGACCAGGGCGAGGCAGGCTTCATGGCGGCGGATGCCGACCAGTTCGTCGCGGCCATCCAGCGGCTGCGGGCCGATCCGTCGCTGCGCCAGGGCATGGGCCGGGCGCATCGCGGCTTCGCCGAGCGCAACCTGGAGCTCGGCACCGTCGCGGCGCGCTACGCCGCGCTGTACCGCCGCGGGCATGCCGACCCGGCGCCGCTGCCCGACCTGCGGGTGAACTTCACCCGCCGGCTCAGCGAAGGGCCCGCCGCGCTCGGGCTGCAGGAATTCGACACGCCGCGCGACTGGCAACCGCTGCTGCAGGTGGTGATCGACACCGAGGCGCATTTCGACTGGCACAAGGGCATCGCCACCGATGTCGGCGAGGTCTCCTCCATCACCGGGCTGGACGCGAGCTTCGACGTGTTCCGCCGGCACGGGGTGAAGCCCGCGCTGCTGATCGACCACCCGGTCGCGACGCAGGAGGTCAGCCGGCGCATCATCCGCACCCTTGCGGCGGAAGGCTGCGAGGTGGGCGTGCACCTGCATCCCTGGACGACGCCGCCGATCGTCGAGATCAAGGACGACTGGCACTCCTTCTCGGGCAATCTCGGCGCGAGGCTCGAGCGGGCCAAGCTGGTCACCCTGACGGAGCGCGTGGCGGAACTGACCGGGGAGCAGCCGCGGCTGTTCAAGGCCGGCCGCTACGGCCTCAGCCCCAACACCTTCGACACGATCGAGGAGCTGGGCTTCGAGACCGATCTCAGCATCTGCCCCTGGTACGACTACAGCCATCTCGGCGGTCCGGACTTCTCGCGCTTCACCGCGCGGCCCGGGTGGTTCGGCCGGTCGCGCCGGCTGCTGTCGCTGCCGACCACGGCGGCGCCGCTCGGCTGGCTCGGCAGGCGGGCGGGGCCGGTGCTGCGCGCGGCGCGCAGCCCGCTCGGGCGGCGCCTGCGGCTGGCCTGGTGGGCGCAGCGGGTGAATGCGCTGGTGCCGCGCCGCCTCTCGCCGGAGGGCTGCGGGCTGGCGGAGATGCGGGCGGTGACGCTGCGGCTGCGCGAGGACGGGCTCGGCGTGTTCACGCTCAGCCTGCACAGCCCGACCCTGCAGGTGGGCAATACGCCCTATGTCCGGTCGGAGGCCGAGTTGCGGACCCTGCTGGCCAACATGGACGCCTTCCTCGCCTTCTTCCGCGACGAGCTGGGCGGCGCCTTCACCAGCCCCTCCGCGCTGCATGCGCGGCTCGCCGCGCTGCCGGAAGGGCGGTAGCCGGCCTCAGCTGTAGAGGTGCGCACGCGCCTCCTGCTTCACGCTGTCATCCGCGGCGATGTCGCGCCGGATGCGGCGGATCGCCACCCAGTCGAAATACGTGTCGAGACCGCGCCAGGCGAGCCGCATGGCGTCGCCGCGCTCGCGGTAGAGGTCCACGACATGGACGGGCATGCCCTCCGGCCCGCGTTCGCGCAGCAGGTCGTAGAGCATCAGCGCCTGCTGCCGGCGCACCGCGTAGCGCATCTTGCGGTTGCGGTAGGTGCGCCAGTCGCCGGGCCGCCAGAGCGACAGCGGCACATAGCCGAAGCCCGCTTCCTCGGCGGAGGTGACGCGCAGGTCGTCGCGCTGCCGCCGCAGGTCGAGGTCGTGCTTGACCAGCGCGGTGACCAGCCCGTCCTCGCCGAACATGCCGAAAGGCAGGCGCACCCCGGCGCGGCGGAACGCCTCCACGCAGCTGCCGCGCAGGGCGTAGAGGTTGCCGGCCATCTCCCGCCCGCGGCGCAGCTTCTCGCGGAAGCCGTCGCGGGACCGGCCGCTGACCGGCAACCCGGCGCAGCCATTGGCGTGCGGATCGGCTTCGAAGGCCCTCAGGAAGGCCGCGACCGAGCCCTTCGAGACGATCATGTCGCCGTCCGTGAAGAGGTGGATGGCGGCGTCGCGGGGCGCGACCTCGTGGACATAGTGGTTCCAGGCATTCGCCTTGTCGCCGCGCGGCAGCACGACGGGAACCACCTCGATCCGCCGCGGCTGCCAGGCGCGGACGACCTGCTCGGTGGAGTCGGTGCAGCCGTTGATCAGCACATGCACGCGCAGCCGCGCTTCCTCGCCGCAGGCGTCGAGCGCAGCGAGCGCGGCCGCAATGCCCGCCTCCTCGTTGTAGGCGAACATGCAGACTGAAACGAAAACAGGTTCGGTGCCGGCTTGATCCGGAATACTCATGCCAGAACATCCTGGCGAAGCGAACGAGCGGCGTGATAACACGGAATCGTGATCATGCGATCCACTTCCCTCCCCTTCCGGGCTGGCCTGGCCGTCCGGCGGCGGCGCGGCGGGGCCTTGCGGGCCGATCGCAGCGACATCGCCAGCACCGGTGGCTCCTGGCGCGCGCTCCCGCAAGATGCCGCGGCTGCGTTAGCGACACGTTTACCCTTCCCCCGGATAGTGCGCGATGCCGCGGACGGTCGCGGCGTGGTGGAGCGTCTGCGATGAACCGGGTCCCTCTCGACGAGGTGACGATCGAGCTCAACGCCCGGGCCCGTCGGGAGGAACGGCTGTCCCCGGCCGCGGCGACGCTGACCATCGCCGGCCTGTCCGTGCTCTCCTGGATCGGCGTGGTCGCGCTGGCCCGCCTGTTCATCGGCTGAGGCCCAGCCGGCGCCGCAGCCGGCCCGCCGCCTGGCGCAGCAGCGCGGCCAGGCCGGCCGGATGCAGCGGATCGCACAACAGCACCCCGATGCGCTGGCGCCGCTCCCCCACCCAGAGCCGCTTGTAGTCGTCGTCGCCGCGACCGAAATCCAGTTCTTGCACGCCGTCGTCGGCCAGCAGCCGCCGGATCATCAGGGCCGTCAGCACGGTGCCGGGCGAAGCGGCACGCTCGCCCTCGGCATGCGCGAGCTTGAGCACCGTGGCGCGCCGGCGGCCGCGATCCAGCACCCAGTATTGCGCCGCGACGGGCTCGCCATCCGACCGCCGCCGCAGCACGCCGAGCCGGAGCAGCCCCCGCGCCGCGACCGCGCGCATCAGCGCCGCGTCGAAATCGGGGAAGGGCTCGTGCGGCTTCCAGCTGCGCGCGCGCACGCTCTCATAGGCGGCGATCCCCTGCTCCAGCGGCGGCCCGGGCGCGTCCAGCCAGTGGAACTCGGCCTCGCGCCCCGCCCGGGCCAGCTTGCGGGCAATGGTGGAGCGCAACGCCGAGGGGCGGCCGGCGAGATACCCCTCCCACCCCGCGCCGGGTGCCACCGCCTCGTGCCAGTTGCCGGTGTGCCGGTAGCGCAGGGGGCGGAGCCGGGCGGCGGCGCAGCCGGCCAGAAGGGGCTCGAGCGCCGGCGCCTCCGGGTCCAGCAGGTCGAGCCGGATCGGGGGCGCGAAGCGCCAGGCGCGGCCCAGCGCCTCCCCGGCCGCGAGCAGCGCGGCGGGGTCGGCGCCGGGCGCCGGCAGCGGCCGCCAGTCCAGCGCATAGGGCGAGGTGAGCGCGCCGAGCCGTCCCTCCGCCCGCAGCATGGGCAGCAGCAGCGCCTCCCCGCCGAGCGCCAGCACCGGTGCCGCGCCGGGCGGCAGGGCATGCGCCAGCAGCGTGTCGTACCAGAGGCGGGAGGCGAAGAACTCGCCGGCTTCCGGGTCTTCCAGGAAGCGGTCGCACCAGCCCGGCAGGCCGGTGGCGTCGGCCGGCACCAGGCGGGCTTCGGAAAGCGTGCTCATCGCCGCCATGCTTGGCATCGCCACGCAGCGGAAGGAAGGCGCGATCAGGCCGTGCGGTAGTCCTGCTCCAGCCCCGCGACGATCTCCTCCCACAGGAAGCGCGCGGACCAGGCCTTGCCGGCGGTCCCCATTGCCGCGCGCTCGGCCGGGGACTCGCCCAGCCGCCGCATCGCGGCGGTGAGCGCATCCACGTCGTTCAGCGGGATCAGCAGGCCGGTGCCCTCCGGCACCACCTCGGGCACGCCGCCGATGGCGGTGCCGATCGCCGGCACGCCGTAGCGCATCGCCTCGATGAAGGGCATCCCGAAGCCCTCGTAGCGCGAGGGCATGACGAAGACGTCCGCCTCGGCATAGGCGGCTTCGAGCGATCCCTCGTCCACCAGGCCGAGCACGCGCACCGCATCGCCGAACTCCGCCGCGAGCGAGGCGCGCGTGGCATCGGAGATGCGGCCGATCACATCCAGCCGCCAGCCCGGCCGGCGCAGCCGTGCGAAGGCGGTGCGCAGCAGGTCGAAGCCCTTGCGGTGCTCGTCCACCCGCCCGACGAAGAGGAACACCGCCTCCTCCGGCGGCCGCACGGGGCGCGGCAGGTCGCGCGGCGGGTCCACGCCGTTCGGCAGCACCGCAAGCCGGTCCGGCCGCGCCTTCGGATACTCGGCCAGGAAGGGCGCGTGATCCACGCGCGTGAGATGGAAGATGCGGCGCGCGATGCCGATCGGCAGTGCGTTCAGCCCGTGCAGCAGGCGGTATTGGCCTTCCTGCCCAGGCTGCATGTCCGGGTGGTAGTGCGGCGAGTAGAAGAAGCGACGGCGCCGCGTCCAGGCGTACCAGGCGGCGCCGAAGGCCCAGGCGGGGGCGGCGATCTGGTGGGCGTGCAGCACATCCGGCCCGATCCGGCGCAGCGTGGCCACCAGCCCCTGGATCACCAGCCCGCCATTGTTGAGATAGGCGAAGCGCCAGTTCGGCTTGGCCACGCGGACCGGCAGGCGGTGGATGGTGAAGCCTTCCATCTCCTCCCGCGCCGGGACGCGCTCGAACCGGCCGGTCGGGTAGCGCAGGAACGAGGTGACGACATGCACCTCGTGGCCGCGCCGGACGAGGTGGCGGGCGTGGTTCAGCATCACCTTCTCCACCCCGTCGAGCTGGGGGAAGAAGAACGGGCCGACGATCGCGATCCTCACCGTCGTTGCGCTCCGCGCGGCTCCGGCCCGTTTTTCCAGACCCGACAACTTTGCGCAATGTACACCTGGGCTTGTGGCCCCTTGCGGTTGCATCGGGGGGCGGTGTCCCGTATCGCCTGGGCGCATACCGTGCCACGCAGAACCGGAGAGACCGCTTGACGACTTCCGCGATGCGACCCGTCCGCGCGATCGTCCGCCGCGCGATCGAGGCCGCGGGCCTGGTGACCCTGCCAGCCCGGGAATGGCAACGGCTGCGCGAGGCCATGACGCTGCGCAACGTCCATCGCAAGGACGTCGTCGAGATCGAGGAACTCTATCGCAGTTTCGTCTTCCCGGACCTGCCGCGCGATCCCGCGCGCGCCGAGATCCTGCACAACCTGCACGGCACGACGGTCGGCGAGGGCGTCCACATCGTGCACTACCTGCACCGGGCGCTGCGGGTCGGAGGCGACGTGTGCGAGTTCGGCTGCAACGAGGGCGCGACCTCCCGGCTGCTGGCGCATGAGATCCTGCCGCATGCCGGCCGCCGGCTCTGGCTGTTCGACAGCTTCGAGGGGCTGCCGGCGCCGGGCGAGAAGGACCGGCTGATCGACGACATCGCCGGCACCGGCAGCATGGCCGCCTACCAGGGCGACATGCGCGCGCATGAGGAGCAGGTGCGCGACAAGTTGGCGCTGGTGCCCTTCCCGCCCGATCGCACGCGCATCATCAAGGGATGGATCGACAAGACGCTCGCGACCGCCGACGTGCCCGGGACCGTCGCCTTCGCCTACGTGGATTTCGACTTCTACGACCCGATCCGCCTGGCGCTCGAATTCCTCGACCGCACCATGCCGGCCGGCGGCTTCGCGGTGGTGGACGATTACGGCTTCTTCTCGGAAGGCGCGCAGCTTGCGGTGGACGAGTTCGTCGCCGCGCGCGCGGCGCGCTGGCGGATGCTGATGCCGCATCCCGCCGCCGGCAAGTTCTGCATCCTGGAGCGCATCGCCGAGTCCTGACCGCGCCGCGCCCATCATATCCGCGCGCTGCGCTGCAACCGCGTGCGTGACGCGCGGTTAGCGCTGCTCGAAAGCCGGGATGCCGGGCCGCCGCAACGGCTGGCCGGCGGCCGGGCTGCTGGGGGTCGAGCATGGCGGGATTGCGTATCGTCTTTGCGAACCGCGGGCTGGAGTTCGACGGCGACACGCCACGCAAGCGCCCGCTCGGCGGCGTCGAGAGCGCGACCGCGGCGCTGGCGGAGGCCCTGGCGCGGCGCGGGCACGAGGTCAGCGTCCACAACGATCGGACGGAGACGGTGCAGCTGCGCGGCGTGACCTGGGCGCCGCTGCGGCGCGGCCTGCCGGGGCGCGCCGACCTCTTCATCGCCAATCGCGACCACGAATTGCTGCTGAAGATGCCGCTGGCCAGCCACCGCGTGCTGTGGCTGCACAACCCGGCCAGCAAGGCGGACAGCCTGCCCTTCCGGCTGAAGATGGGGGTGCTGCCGCCGACCGTGGTGGTGCTCGGCGCCTATCACCGCGCGACGGTGCCGCGCTGGATGGCGCGGCATCGCGTGGTGGAGATCCCGCTTGCCGTCTCCGACGAGTTCCGCCGGCGACGCGCCCCCGCGAGCCCGCCCCCTCCCCGCGCGGTCTTCACCTCCAATCCGGCGCGCAACCTCGACCGGCTGCTGCGGCTCTGGACGGAGCGCATCCAGCCGCGCGTGCCGGGCGCGCAGCTCGAGCTCTACAGCGGGCCGGAGGTCTACCAGCTGACCCGCGGCTCCGGCTTCACGCTGATGAACGGCGTGCTCGCGACGGCGGAGGCGCTGGCCGACAGGGGCGTGGTGCGGCGCCGGCCGCTGCCGCGCCCGAGGCTGGCGCGCCGGTTGCGCAGGACGCGGGTGATGCTCTACCCGAGCCACTGGGAGGAGACTTTCTGCCTGTCGCTGGCGGAGGCGCAGGCGCTCGGCATTCCCTGCGTCGTGCAGCCGATCGGCAGCGCGCCGGAGCGCGTGCGCGACGGCGTCACCGGCGTCGTGGCGCCGGATGAGGACAGCTATGTCGAGCATGCGGTGCGGCTGCTGACGGACGATGCCTGTTGGCGGGAGATGCATGCGGCGGCGCTGGCGCTGCAGCGTGGCCGCGGCTGGGACGAGGTCGCGGCCGAGTTCGAGGCGCTGGCCTCCTGACCGGCCGCGCGGGTCTCCTGTCAGCGAGCCTTTCCGGTGATCCGATGGCGGCCCGCGCATTGCGCGCGCCGAGCGGCCGAACGGCCGCCGCCGCCAGTGCGGCGAAGCCAAGCGCTCGCCGGCATCAGCCCAGGCGCTGCTCCACCGCCGCGCAGAAGCAGTGGTACATCACCAGGTGGACCTGCTGGATCGCCGGGGTGAAGCGCGAGGGCACGGCCAGCAGCACGTCGCAGAGCGCGGCCATGCGCCCGCCGCCCTCGCCGGTCATGCCGATCGTCGCCATGCCGCGCGCCCGCGCCGCCTCCATCGCCAGCACCACGTTGCGCGAATTGCCGGAGGTGGAGAGGCCGAGCAGCACGCCGCCGGGCTCGCCATAGGCCTCCACCTGGCGGGCGAAGACGGTGTCGTAGGCGTAGTCGTTGCTCCAGGCGGTCAGGACGGCGGGGTTGGAGGCCAGGCAGATCGCCTTGATGGCGCGGCGCTCCTTCAGGAAGCGGGCGACGAGCTCGCCGACGATGTGCTGCGAATCGGCCGCCGAGCCGCCATTGCCGCAGACCAGCAGCGACCGGCCCGCCGCCAGCGCTGCCGTCGTCGTCGCGACGGCCCGCTCCATGGCCGCATCCAGGCCGGCGGCGCGCGTCGCGGCGAGCAGCTCGCCGGCCTCGCGCAGCCAGCGGTCGAGATCGGCCTCGGCCATCGGAGTTCCCTGCGGCATCACGCGGCAGCGATGGACGAAAGCGGCGCGGGAGTCTAGGCGCGCGGCATGCCGTTCCAGGGCGTCCTGACCAGCCTGCTGCTGCCACCGCTGCTGCTGGTCCTGTTCATCGTCGCCGCCGGCCTGCTGGCGTGGCGCGGCCGCCGCGCGGCTGGCGCGCTGGCCGCGGCCGCGGCGCTCGGGCTCCTGCTGCTGGCCACGCCCTTCGCCGCCGGCACGCTGACCCATGCGCTGGAACGCCAGGCCGCGCTGGCGGCGCCAGCCGGCGCGCCGCCGCCGGCGGCGATCATCGTGCTGGGCGGCGAGATGGCCTCCGGCGCCGGCGCGCCCGAGGTCGGGCCGCTGACGCTGGAAAGGCTGCGGGCCGGCGCCGCGCTGCACCGGCGCACGGGGCTGCCCCTGCTGGTGACCGCGGGCCCCGTCGCGCCCGGCGGTCCGCCGCTCGCCGAGCTGATGGCGCGAAGCCTTGCCGAGGATTTCGGCGTGGAGGTCCGCTGGGTCGAGAACCGGGCGCGCGACACCCGGGACAATGCCGTGCTGTCGGCGGAGATGCTGCGCGCCGAGGGGATCGGGGCCGCCTACGTGGTGAGCCATGCCTGGCACCTGGCGCGGGCGGAAGCGGCCTTCGCGCGGCTCGGCTTCCCGGTGACCGGCTACCCCGTCCGGCGGGAGCGGATGCCCAGCGGGATCGCGAGCGACTGGCTGCCGCGCCCCGATCATCTCGCCCGGTCCTGGTTCGCGCTGCGGGAATGGGCGGGGATCCTGGTGTATTGGCTCCGCGATGGTTGACGCGCGCGGAACAACCACATCCTGCGGTTGACGAATACAATGTACTGATCACCAGTATGTGACCGCGGCTTCCGATCAGGAATGCGGGAGCAGCGCGGTCGTTCGCGAACCAGCCCTGTCGTACCCATTCCGGGCGCGGCACAGCCGGAGGATCAGTCTTGGCCACTCTCACCGTCGGAACCGGGCAGCAATACGCCACCATCGCCGCCGCCGTCGCCGCATCGAAGGACGGCGACGTGCTTGCGGTGCAGGCGGGCACCTACACCAACGACTTCGCCACCATCACCACGGACATCACCATCAAGGCGGTCGGCGGCATCGCGAAGCTCGTCGCCACCGTCGCCCCGCCCAACGGCAAGGCGATCCTGATCACCCGGTCCGACGTGACGATCCAGGGGCTGGAATTCACCGGCGCGAAGGTGCCGGACGGCAACGGCGCCGGCATCCGCTTCGAGGGCGGCAACCTGACCATCCTCGACAGCCACTTCCACCACAACCAGGACGGCCTGCTCAGCGGCTCCTACCCGGACGGGACGATCACCATCCGCCGCTCGGAGTTCGGCCACAACGGCACCGGCGATGGCAAGACCCACGGGCTCTACGTGGGCAAGATCAAGAGCCTGGTGATCGAGGACAGCTACTTCCACGACACGCGGGTCGGCCACGAGATCAAGAGCCGCGCGATCGAGACCGTGATCCGCAACAGCCGCATCCAGGACGAGGACGGCACGACCAGCTACAGCATCGACCTGCCCAATGGCGGCAAGGCGCTGCTGGAGAACAACGTCATCCAGCAGGGCGCGAAGTCGCAGAACCCGGCGATCGTGCATTTCGGCGGCGAGGGCACGCCCTATGCCGGGTCGAGCCTGGTGATGACCGACAACGTGGTGATCAACAACCTGAGCTCGGTCAGCGCGAAGCTGCTGCTGAACCAGACGACCTATGGCGCGACGATCAGCGGCACGGATGTCTTCGGCCTGGCCGCGAACCAGATCTCCAGCACCACCGCGGCGGTGAGCGGCACGACCTTCCTGTCCGTCGCGCCCGCCCTCGACACCACCTCGCCCTGGTCGGGCTTCGTGACCGGGACGGGCGGCACCGGCGGGGGCGAGACGGGCGGCGGCACCACCGGCGGGGGCACAACCGGCGGCGGATCCTCGGGCGGCGCCTATCTCGGCACGGCCGCCAACGACGTGCTGACGCTCGACGCCCCGGTGACGGGGGCGACGGTGGACCTGCTCGGCGGGAGCGACCGCCTCGTGCTCTCCTCCGCCGGGCCCAACAGCCTCAGCGTCGCCAATGTCGAGCGCATCAGCGGCGGCGCCGCCGCGGACTCGGTCACGCTGACCACGGCGGCGCAGGGTGCCGTGGTGGATCTCGGGGGCGGCGCGGATCGGTTGCAGCTCGCCACCGGCGTGGCGAACTCCGTGATCGTCGGCAATGTCGAGACCATCCTCGGCGGGTCGGCGACGGACGCCGTGACCTTCGCGACGGCGGTCACCGGCGCGACGCTCGATCTCGGCGGCGGCACGGACCGCGTGAAGCTCTCCTCCCTCGGCGCCAACAGCGTGAGCGTGGCGCGGGTGGAGAGCGTGACGGGCGGCACCCAGGCAGACCGGATCACGCTCACTGCGGGCACGGCGACGCTCGACGGCCTGGCGGGGAACGACACGCTGATCGGCAATGCCGGGGCGGACCGGCTGATCGGCGGCACGGGCGTGGACCTGATGACCGGCGGCGGCGGCGCCGACCGCTTCGTCTTCAAGGCCGGCGACAGCGCCGTGGCCACGCCGGACCGCATCACCGACTTCCAGGCCGGGGTGGACGACCTGCTGTTCCTCGGCATGCTGCGCGGCGCCTTCGAATGGCGCGGCGGCGCGGCCTTCAGCGCGGAAGGCCATTCCGAGGCACGGATGGCGACCGGCACGACGCTGCTGCTGGTGGATGCCGACGGCAACGGCACCGCGGACCTGGCGGTGAACCTCGCGGGCGGCAACCTGACCGGCTTCGGCGCCGGCGACTTCATCTGGACCTGATGCCGCGGGCCGCCTCGCCCTAGGTCCTGGACTCAAACCTGGTCCATAGCCTGATGGCGGCGATGGCGACGGCGCTGAGGTAATTTCGAGCGAGCTTGTCGAAGCGCGTGGCGATGCGGCGGAAGTGCTTCAGCCGGTTGAAGCAT
>NZ_QGNA01000009.1 GCF_003173615.1 Falsiroseomonas bella
GCTTCAACCGGCTGAAGCACTTCCGCCGCATCGCCACGCGCTTCGACAAGCTCGCTCGAAATTACCTCAGCGCCGTCGCCATCGCCGCCATCAGGCTATGGACCAGGTTTGAGTCCAGGACCTAGCCCGGTCCAGGCCGGCTCCCGCTGCGCGGGGCGAATGCAACCACGCCGTGCTTGCCGCGGTGCAGCACAGCCTTTCCTTGCTTCGTTGCGTGTCCGTCTGTCAGCCTGGGTGCTCCCACGGGAAGGGACCGGGCCATGGACATCGGCAGCATTCTGCGCAGCAAGGGCAACCAGGTCGTCTCCGTCGGCCCCGACGACGACGCCGGCACCATCGCGCGCATCCTCGCCCAGCACCGCATCGGCGCCGCGCTGGTGCGCGACGCGGCGGGCGACGTGCTCGGCATCGTCAGCGAGCGCGACATCGTCCGCTGCCTCGCCAGCCATGGCGGCGATGCGGTGGGCCTGCCGGCGGCGCGGATGATGACGCGCCTGCTGCACACCGTCACGCCGCGCACCACCCTGCCGGAGGCGCTGGCGCTGATGACCGACCGGCGCGTGCGCCACCTGCCGGTGATTGCGGAGGATGGCAGCCTCGCCGGCCTTGTCTCGATCGGCGACCTGGTGAAGGCCCGCATCGACGAGGCGCTCTACGAGGCGGAGGAACTGCGCCACTACGTCGAAAGCGCCGGCTGATCCCGCCGCGCCGCGCCGCGCGCCCGCGTTGATCCTGATCAAGGACAGCGGTCGCGCGGCCGTGAAGACTGCGCGTGCAACCAGTTCGGGACCACGCCAGGATGAATCACCGCCATCGCAAGGTGCTGCACGCCCTCTTCGCGCACCCGGTCAGTTCCAACATCGATCCCAAGCACGTGCTCGCCGTCTTCGAGGATCTCGGCGCCGAGGTCGCCCATGGCGGCCATGGCCAGGTGAAGGTCACGCTCAACGGCCACACCCACGGCTTCCATGACAGCCGCCACAGCCTCTCGAAGGACGAGGTGAGCGAGATGCGGAAGTTCCTTGAGCAGGCCGGCGTGGATCCGGCAGCCTACCCCGTGTAGCGGGGGGCTCTTGCCCCGGCGGCGCGCGGCGGCGATGTTCATTCCCAGGAGAGGCATCCAAACGGGGGAATGATCCGCATGCTGAGCCGCCGCCACCTTCTCGCTGCCACCGGCGCCGCCGTCGCGGCGCCCGCCATCGTCCGCGAGGCCGCCGCGCAGGCGACGCGCTGGCAGATGGCCACCCCGTACCCCGACGGGAACTTCCACACCCGCAACATCCGCACCTTCCTTGAGGAGATCCAGGCCGCCTCCAACGGGCGCCTCGCGGTCCAGCTGCATTCCGGCGCTGCGCTGCTGCCGATGCCGCAGATCAAGCGCGGCGTGCAGACCGGCCAGGTGCAGCTGGGCGAGATCCTGCTCGCGGCCTATGCGAACGAGGACGTCTTCTTCGACGCCGACAGCATTCCCCAGCTCGTCAGCAACCTCGCCGAGGCAAAGAAGCTCGCCGACCTGCAGCGCCCCTACATCGAGCAGCGCCTCGCCCGCCAGGGCCTCTCCCTGCTCTACATGGTGCCCTGGCCGCCGGCGGGCCTTTACGCGCAGCAGCCGATCACCTCGATCGAGGGGCTGCGGGGCCTGCGCTTCCGCACCTTCTCGCCGGCCACCAACCGCTTCGCCACCATCGTCGGCGCGCAGCCCACGCTCGTGCAGGCCGCCGAGCTCGCCCAGGCCTTCGCCACCGGCGTCGCGCAGGCGCAGATCACCTCCGCCCAGACCGGCGTGGACACCTCCGCCTGGGATTACGCGAAGGTCTTCACGCCGCTCGGCTTCACCATGACGAAGAACGCCGTGATGGTCTCCCGCCGCGCGATGGAGGCCCTGCCTGCCGACCTGCAGCAGGCGATCCGCGCCGCGGCCGCGCGGGCCGAGGTGCGCGGCTACGAGCTTGCCGGCGAATCGCAGACGAGCTCCGAGCGCACGCTCGGCCAGCGCGGCATGCAGGTGATCCCGCCGACCAACGAGTTCATGGACGGCCTGCGCCGCGTCAGCGCCCAGATGACCGAGGAGTGGGTGCAGCGCGCCGGCGCCGACGGCAAGGCGCTGATCGAGGCCTATCGCCGCGCCTGACCGGGACCGGCTGCGCGTGGTTGCGGCACGGCGCCCTGGCGCCTGCCGCCGCCATGGGCAGCGCCGCCGCGACGGCTGCATTGTGCTGCCCGCGCGGGCTTCCCGGCCCGCCTCCGTCCACGCATTGATGCCCTGACACAGCGGAGCCTCGCCGCATGACGACCCGCCGGCGCGCCGCGCGCGCCTTCGCCTGAGATGGCCGTGCTGCGGCGCGGGCTCGACCTGCTCTACCTGCTCGGCGGCATCGCGGGCGGCGTTTCCCTGGCTGCGATCGGCGCCATCATCGCCGCGCAGGTCATCGGCCGGCAGTTCGGCCTGGTGTTCAACGGTGCCGACGACCTGACCGCCTTCGCGGTGGCTGGCTCCGCGCTGCTGCCGCTCGCCTATGCCTTCCGGCATGGCGCGCATATCCGCGTCGACCTCATCATCGGCCATGTGAAGGGCGGTGTGCGCTTCGCGATGGAGGCGGTGGCGCTGGCGCTTTCCGCCGCGCTCGCGGCCTTCCTCGCCTATGCCATGGCCGACCTCGCCTACGATTCCTGGCAGTTCGAGGACGTCGCGCAGGGCACCGTGCCCTGGCTGCTGTGGTATCCGCAGGCGATCAGCGCCGCGGGCTGCGCGCTGTTCGCCGTCGCGCTGTTCGATGACCTCGCGGTGCACCTCGCGGGCGGGCGGCCTTCCTATCGCAAGGCGGCCGAAACCTCGGCCGTTCAGCGCGCGATGGAGGAGCTCTAGCCATGGAACTCGCCCAGACCGAGGCCGGCCTGCTGCTGCTCGGCGCGCTCTTCGCCATTCTCGCGCTCGGCGTCTGGATCGGGCTCGGCCTGCTCGCCACGGGCCTGGTCGGCGTCGTCGCGCTGCCCCTGCTGATGCCGGGGATGGCGACCTTCCCGGCGGAGAAGGTGCTCGGCAGCGCGGTCTGGGGATCGCTCGCCTCCTGGACGCTCGCCGCGCTGCCGCTCTTCATCTGGATGGGCGAGATCCTGTTCCGCACGAGACTCAGCGAGGACATGTTCCGCGGCCTCGCGCCATGGGTGCAGCGCCTGCCGGGGCGGCTGATGCATGTGAACGTCATCGGCTGCGGCATCTTCGCCGCCGTCTCGGGCAGCAGCGCGGCCACCGCGGCGACCGTCGGCAAGATGTCGCTGCCCGCCCTGCTGCAGCGCGGCTACCAGGAGCCCATGGCGATCGGCTCGCTGGCCGGCGCCGGCACGCTCGGCCTGCTGATCCCGCCCTCCATCGTCATGATCGTCTACGGCGTGGCGGCCGAGGTCTCGATCGTGCGGCTTTTCATCGCCGGCATCGTGCCCGGTCTGATGCTGATGGCGCTGTTCAGCGGCTACATCGCAGTCTGGTCGCTGCTCAACCCGTCGAAGACGCCGCCCGCCGACCCGCCGATGCCGTTCCGCGAGAAGCTGCGCGCCAGTGGCCAGCTGTTCCCGGTGGTGCTGCTGATCGGCTTCGTCATGGGCAGCATCTATTTCGGCTGGGCGACCGCGACGGAGGCGGCCGTCTTCGGCGTGGTCGGCGCGCTCGCCCTCTCCGCCTGGGGCGGCACGCTCAACTGGGGCAGCTTCACGGCCAGCCTGATGGGCGCGGTCCGCACATCCTGCATGATCAACCTGATCCTGGCCGGCGCCGCTTTCCTGACCAAGGCGATGGCCTATTCCGGCATCCCCGCCGCGATGGCCGCCTGGGTCGGCGCGCAGGGCTTCTCGCCCATCACCATCATCCTGGTGCTGACGCTGATCTACCTCGTGCTCGGCTGCTTCATCGACGGCATCAGCATGATCGTGCTGACCGCCTCCGTCGTGCTGCCGATCATCGCTGCCACCGGATTCGACCTGATCTGGTTCGGCATCTTCATCGTGCTGGTGGTCGAACTTGCGCAGATCACGCCGCCCGTGGGGTTCAACCTGTTCGTGCTGCAAGGGCTGACAGGGCGCGACATCCTGACCGTCACGCGCAACACGATGCCCTTCTTCTGCCTGATGCTGGTCGCGGTGGCGCTGGTGACGCTGTTCCCGGGGATCGTCACCTTCCTGCCGAACACCATGTTCGGCGCCTGAGGTGCCGGATGCGGGGAGGCGGTGCGCCGCCTCCCCGGTCGTGCCCTACTGCGTCGAGCCGGTGTTGCCGCCGCTCGCGCTGCCGTCGCGGTTCTGGTTGAACCCGGGCACCACCGCGCTACCGCCGCCGCCGACCGGATCGTTGATCGGGTTGTTGGAAGGCGCCGGCACGCCGCTGGTGGCACCGGTCGGGTTCGGCCGGTCGAGCCTCCCGACACCGCCGCCGCTCCCGCCGCTCGCCGAGCCACCCGATCCGCTGACCTGGCCCGCATCCTGCACCTGGCCACCGCCAACGGTCCCGCCACCCATATAGGCGCGGTTGCGGTCGGAACTGCCGGTCATGCTGTCGCCGACGCCGAGGCTCGCCATCATCTGCGAGTTTGGCCGCCCGGTCGCCTGCATGTTGTTCGCGCGCTGCCAAGCCATCACCGCCTCGCGCGTGCGCGGGCCGAAGACGCCGTCCGCCGGCCCCGCGCTGTAGCCGCGATCATTGAGCGCGCGCTGCATCTCGCGCACCTGGGCGCTGGCCATGCCGCTGCCGCGATAGTTGCCCGCGCTGCGGCTGCCCGTGTTGCTGCGGGCCGTCCCGCTGTTCACGCCCGGCACGCGCGCATCGGGGTTGCTCCAGGGCGGCTCGCCCAGGTTCACCGTGGAAGGCTCTGTCAGCGCCCCGGTGGCCGCGCCCGCGCCCGCGCCGATCGCGGCGCCGGCCAGCGCACCCGGCGGCCCGCCCAGCGCGCCCACGCCGGCACCCGTCGCGGCACCCGCGGCCGCGCCGCCCGTCACGCGCTCTTGCTCGGTCACGCCGCAGGCCGCCGTGATCAGGCCGAGCGCCAGGGCACCCAGCATCCTCGTCTTCATCGCGTCGCTCCTCACTGTCCCGGCCGGCCGGCAGGAGCGCCGCCGGTCCGTTGGGCGGGAAACGCCGCCGATGAACGGAAGGTTGCGCCGGGGCGACAGAAGGCCTGTGCCTCTACGCGCGCAGCGCGATAACGCCCTACGCGCGCAGCGCGATGGCCCCGGATCCGACGAGAGCGGCCACACGCGCCGCAACCGCTGCGGTTCCGCGCGCCTCGAGCCCCAGCAGACGCACGACGCCCGCCGAGAGTTCCTCCTCCGTCGCAATGGCCATCGCACCGAGCAGCGCCTTGCACGCCGCCTCGATCTCCGCCGGCGCCACCATGGCCGCACGCTGCAGATGGGCGGCGGCGCCGCGCCGGTCACGCGGCGCGGGCGGCGGCGCATCCTCCGCGCTCCAGAAGGCGTTCCGCTCGGAGACGCCCTGCAACTGCCCTGCCAGGCGCAGCGCCTGCTGCAGCGCCGCGCGATCCGCGGCGTCCAGCGCGTCCTTGCACCACAGGATGCGCGCGCGTTCCGCAATGGCATCCGCATGCACCGGCTGCTCCACGCGGATGATCGCCGCGAGGATTTCCGAGAGCTTCGCGAAGGGCACCTGCGGGATCGCGGCGTCCTTCGGCACCTCCGGCGTCGCTTCCTCATAGGGTTGCGCCAGGCCGGGATCGGGGCCCGCCGCCACCGGCGCCGCCTCCTCTTCTGTGACCGGTGCGGCGCCGAGCGCCGCGCGCAGCTTCGCGCGCTCCGCCTCCGGCCGTTGCAGCCACGCCAGCGACCAGGCGCGGTGCAGCTTCCACCCCATCATGCCGAGCGCGCCGGGCCTGCCGCGCTCGCGGTCGCGCGCGGCGCGCACGCTGGTCCAGTCGCCCGCATCCGCCTCCACACCGAGCACGAAATCCGCGCCTTCCTTCGCCGCGACATCCAGGTAGAGGCCCGAGATGCCGATGCGCGCCACCGCCTCCTTGCCCGCCGCCGCGATCTCCTGCGCGATCACGCGCGCGATCGGCGCCGCCGCCGACGCGCCCTCGGCCCGGCGCATGTCGCCCGCCGCCGCGAAGCGCAGGAAGGTCTTGAGCGCCGCCACGCCGCGCCCGCTCGCGCGGTCGAGGTCGATGTCCTCCGCCGTGAGCCCGCTGAACACGACGGTGCGCTTCTTCGCCCGCGTGATCAGCACGTTGAGCCGCCTTTCGCCGCCATCGGCCGAAAGTGGGCCGAAGCGCATCGCCAGCTTGCCGTCCGCACCGCGCGCATAGCCCACGCTGATCAGGATCGCGTCGCGCTCGTCGCCCTGCACGTTCTCCAGGTTCTTCACGAAGAACGGCTCGTCCTCATGCGCGCCGAAGAATTTTTCGAGCTCGGGATCCTCGCGCCGCAGCTTCTCCACCGCGTCGAGGATCGCGTCGCGCTGCTTGATGGAGAAGGCCGCGACGCCGAGCGTGTCGCCCGGCGTCTCCTTCGCATGCGCCATCACCGCGCGCGCGACCGCCTTCGCCTCGATGCGGTTGACGCCGGCACCCTGCTCCCACTGGCCATCCACTCGCACCAGCGAAAGTCCGAGCTTCTGCGACCGTGCGCGCGGCGAGGGCAGCACCATCAGCCGTCCCTCGTAGAACTCCGCATTCGATGTGGCGATCAGGCTCTCGTGCCGGCTGCGATAGTGCCAGCGCAGCATCACGTTCGGCACGCCGCGCGCATTGGCGAGGCCGAGGATGCTCTCCACCTCCCGCGCCGCCACCGGGCCTTCCGCGAACTCCTCCTCGGCATCGTCCTCGCTGGTCATGCGCTGGAAGAAGCGCGTGGGCGGCATCTGCTTGTCGTCGCCCACCACCACCACCTGACGGCAGCGCGCGATGGCGCCGAGCGCATCCACCGGCTCGATCTGGCTCGCCTCGTCCATCACCAGCAGGTCGAAGGTCAGGGCGGGTTTCAACCCGTGCGGCGGCGCCAGGAACTGCGCGACGGAAAGCGGCGACATCATGAAGATCGGCTTCGCCGCCTGGATCGCCGGCCCCGCGCGTTCCAGCAGCGTGCGCACCGGCAGGTGCCCGCGCTTCTTCTCGAACTCGCCCTTCAGGATCTCGTAGCCCGGCACGCCGGCGCGCACCCGCGCCAGCGCCTGCGCATGCGCGTATGCCGCCTCGCGCCGCGTCAGCTCGATGCGGGCCTTGTCCGCTTCGGCGAAATCCGCCGCGAGCCGGTCGAACTCCGCCCCGTCGAAGGTCGCGAGTTCCGGCCGCGCGCGCATCGCCGCCTTCAGCAGTGCCTCGTCCAGCGCGAAGGCGAAGTCCTGCTCCGCCTTCTTCGGCGCCAGCCTTCCATCCGCCAGCCGCTCCGCGACCGGCGCCAGCGCAGCGCCCGCCCGCTCCACCGCGCGCTGCCAGCCAAGCCAGAGCGGCAAGCCCTCCGGCGCCGCCGCCCAGTCGCCGAGCCGCGCGGCGATGTCGGCGCAGGCGGGATCATCGCTGCCGAAAGCGACGCGCCCATCGAGCCCCGTCGCCGCCCGAAGCTCCTCCCAAGCTCCAACGGCTCCCTCCCCCGCGCTGCGGGGGAGGGATGGGGTGGGGGCCGCACCACCTCCGCCAGCCAGCGCGACTGCTGCGTCGCTTCCCTTCTCCTCCCGCCACGCCACCAGCGCCGCCATCGCCCCTGAATCGCCCCACAGCGCCCCGAACGCTGCGCGCCCCAGCGCCTCGCCCTCGCGCAGCGCACGCTGCGCCGCCTGTCCCGCCAGCGCCGCATCCAGCGCCGGCAGCGCATTCTCCGCATCGCGCGCCACCCGCGCCGCCACCGCCTTCGCGTTGCGCAGCGACGAAGAGAGGAACCCGAAGATCCCGCCGCCTTCCGCCAGCGCCGCCCGCGCCTCCGCGATGCCCTCGACCGCCAGCGCCCCCGGCTGCAGCCGCGCATCGCGCTCGGCCGCCGCAACCGCCGCCGTCGCCTCCGCCAGGGCGCGCAGCGGCGCCGGATCGTCCTGCCACGCCGCATGTCCCATCGCCGCCG
The DNA here is from genome assembly GCF_003173615.1 of Falsiroseomonas bella. Lineage (GTDB taxonomy): Bacteria > Pseudomonadota > Alphaproteobacteria > Acetobacterales > Acetobacteraceae > Falsiroseomonas > Falsiroseomonas bella. Next base: position 8,056 of record NZ_QGNA01000009.1, read on the forward strand.
GATCGTGCCGCGGCGCCGTCGCCGCCACCGCGTCCCGCGCCATCCGCGCGCGCAGCGCCGCCGGCCCGACATCGCCGCCCGCCGCCAGCGCGCGGATCAGCGCCGGCAGCCGCGCCAGGAAGCGCTCCTGGTCGGTCGGCGCCAGTGCCACCGTCACGCCGCGCCAGGCGCTGCGCGGACCGCCTTCCGCCGCGCGCGCAGCAAGCTCCGCCACCGCATCGCGCGCCTCGGCGATCGCCATCGCCGTCCAATCGCCCGGCAGCGCGAAGTCGGGCGCCGCCACGCCTTCCGCCCGCAGCGCGACCAGGTTGCCCACCACCTGGTGCAGCCTGCGCCTGCTCTGCCCGACCTCGCCCGCCATCGCCGCGGCATGCGCGTTCAGCCGCGACCGCAGCGCGCCCAGCCGCTGCACCAGCGCTGCGCGTTCCGGCTTCGGCACATTGGGCAGCGCGAGCGTCGCGCGCAGCTCGTCCAGCACCGCACGCTTCGACTGCTTCTCCGAATGCAATTCGAGACACGCCGCGCCGAGCCCGATCGTCCCGAGCCGCCGCTTCACCACTTCCAGCGCCGCCAGCTTCTCCGCCACGAACAGCACGCTGCGCCCGTCCAGCACGGCCTGGGCGATGATGTTCATGATGGTCTGGCTCTTGCCCGTGCCGGGCGGGCCCTGGATCACGACGTGGCCGCCCTGGCGGACGGCCTCGGCCGCCAGTGCCTGGCTGCCATCGGTGTCGATCACGTGGTCGAGCCGCTCCACCTTGATGGTGGCGTCCACATCGGCGTCGTCGGGGAAGGGAGGCGGCGCCGCGATCATCTCGCCGCCGACCAGCGCGCGCACCATCGGATGCTCGGCAAGCCCCGGATTCTCGCGCGGCCCCAGATCCCGCCACATCAGGAATTTTGCGAACGAGAACAACCCGACGGCGAGCCCGTCCGCATCGACGCCCCAGCCTTCGCGCTCCCCGATGGCGGCCGCGACGGCATCGGCCCATTTCGTCGGGTCGTAGGTCTCGGCATCGAATTCCGGCAAGGCGACGCGGAACTCCGAACCAAGCTTTTCACGCAGGGAAAGGTTCTCCTGCACCTCCAGCCCCGCCGAGCGGATGCGGAAGGTCTGGCTGACTCCCTGCCGCTCCAGCGTCACCGGCAGCAGCGCGAGTGGCGCGAGCCGCTCCGTCCCGGGCGTGCCGGGATCGCGCCAGGACAGCGTGCCGATCGCCAGCGACAGCGTCGCGATGCCCGTCTCCTCGCGCGCCGTGCGCGCATCGGTCATCAGGTCGCGCAGGCGGCGGGTGAGATCGGCCGGCGTCATCGCCACGCGCAGCCGGTCGTCGGCGCGCCACTCGGCCTCCGTCTTCGCCGCATCGGCCACCGCCACGCCCTCGGCCTTCGCCTTCGCCGTCCGCCGCGGCGCGCGCTTCGGCTTCGCCGGTGCTTCGGCCGGCGTCGTCCCCGCCGCTTCCGGCGCCGCGCTTTCCACCGCCTCGAAGCCGAAGGACTCGCCGGCCGTCAGCTCAGCCAGCACGAAATCCGCATCCTCGCGCTCGATGATCACCACGCCCCGCGAGCGGCCGGGCTTCGGCAGGGCCAGCAGCCGGTTGCGCGTGGAAAGATCGAGCAGGCCGCGCCGCGCCTCCTCCAGCCGTGCCGCGAGCGTCTCCGTGCCCATCGTCTTCCCCTACTTCCCCGGCGTCGCGCCGAGCAGCCGCAGGATGCGCAGCTCCTCGAGGTCGAGCTCCGATTCGATCCCGGCCAGCAGCTCGTCCGAAAGCCCGTCATCGCGATGATGGTCCAGCAGCGCGACGCGCCCGGCACGCAGCGCGGCGAGGCGGATGCGCATCCGCGCCTCCAGCTCCGCCTGCCCGCCGCCATCAGCGACGCCCCGAAACACCCGTGCCTTCTCGCGATACTCGTCCACCAGGTCGCGGGCCACCGCGCCTTCCAGGATGTCCTCCGCGCGGCGCTCGATCTCGGCCAGCGTCGCCCGCGCCACCTGCCGCCGCGCCCGTGCCTCGTCCGGCGCCATGCCCGCCGCACGCGCCTCCTCGACGCGGAAATGGGTGATGACGCGGCTGAGGGTCGTGCCCTGCAGCACCAGCGTCGCGAGGATCGCGCAGAAGGCCAGGAACACCAGCAGGTCGCGCTCCGGGAAGCCGAGCGGCAGCGCCAGCGCCGCCGCGAGCGAGACCACGCCCCGCATCCCCGCCCAGGAGACCACCATCGCCTCCCCCAGCACCGGCTCCCTCGGGCGCCGCCGCAGCCCGGCGATCCAGTGCGGGATGTAGAGCGAGGGAAACACCCAGACGAAGCGCGACAGGATCAGCGCCGCGGAGATCGCGAGGGCGAGCCCGGCGAGCTCCGGCACGCCCCGGTCGGCGATCCGCTCCAGGATGCCGCGCAGCTGCAGCCCGACCAGGATGAAGATCAGGCTGGTCAGCACGAATTCGCTGAAGCGCCACACCGCCACCGACGTCATCCGCGTCTGCGGCGACAGCACGCGGTGCTGCATCTGCCCCATCACCAGCCCCGTGGTGACCACCGCGATCACGCCCGAGAAGCCCAGCGCCTCCGCCGCCATGAAGGCGCCGTAGCAGGCGATGAAGCTGACGGCCGTCTCCAGCAGCGGATCGTCGAGGCGCCGGAAGGACCAGATCGCCGCCGCGCCCACCGCCCAGCCCACCGCGATGCCGCCGGCCGCAACCAGCACGAAGCTCAGCGCCGCGCTCTCCAGCGCGATGCTGCCCGCCGCGACGGCGGCGATGGCGAGGCGATACAGCACCAGCGCCGTCGCGTCGTTCACCAGGCTCTCGCCCTCCAGGATCGCCACCAGCCGCTGCGGCACCGGCAGCCGCCGCAGCACCGCCGAGACCGCCACCGCATCCGGCGGCGCGACGATGGCGCCGAGCGCGATCGCGGCCGCCCAGGGCAGGCCGGGCAGCAGCAGCTTGGCCACCGCCGCGACGCAGAGGGCGGTGAACAGCACCGCGCCGACGGCCAGCAGCAGGATCGGGCGGATATTGCCGCGGAAGGCGCGCCAATCGGTGCGCCAGGCGCTGGCCTGCAGCAGCGGCGGCACGAAGAAGGCGAGCGCCAGCTGCGGATCCAGCGTCACATGCGGCAGGCCCGGCACGAAGGCCAGGACGATGCCGCCCAGCACCAGGATCACCGCATAGGGCAGCCGCGCATGCCGCGCGATCAGCGCGAAGCCGACACAGGCCGCGATCAGGGCCAGGACGGCCTGCACGATCTCCATGCGGGAATCATACCCGCCATGCCACGGCTTGGGGGAGGGGAGCCCGCTTCCCATCTTGGGAAACATGCTCGACGCCCCCATCCCCTCCGATGGCGCCCTGCTGGACGCCTATTCCGCCGCCGTCACCGCCGCCGTGGAGCGCGCCGGGCCGGCGGTGGTGAACGTGGCCATCCGCGCCGCCCGCGGCGGCGGCGCGGGCTCCGGCGTGGTGGTTTCGCCGGATGGCCTGATCCTCACCAACAGCCATGTCGTCCGCGGCGCCGAGGCGATCCTGGTCGCCACCGCCGAGGGCCGCCGCATGCCCGCCCGCCTGCTCGGCGACGACCCCGACACCGACCTCGCCCTGCTGCGCGCCGAGACCGACGCAGCGCTGCCGGCCGGGACGCTCGGCGATTCGGCGGCGCTGCGTCCGGGCCAGCTCGCCATCGCCATCGGCAACCCGCTCGGCTTCTCCTCGACCGTCACGGCCGGCGTGGTCAGCGCGCTCGGCCGCACGCTGACGGGTGCGGGCGGGCGGCCCGTGGAGGACCTGATCCAGACCGACGCCGCGCTCAACCCCGGCAATTCCGGCGGCGCGCTGGTGGACAGCCGGGGCGCGGTGGTGGGCATCAACACGGCGATGATCGGCGGCGCCCAGGGCCTCTGCTTCGCCGTCGCGTCCAACACCGCGCGGCTGGTGCTCGGCCATCTGGTGCGCTTCGGCCGGGTGCGGCGCGCGCGCCTGGGCCTCTCCGGCCAGCGCGAGGCGATTCCCCGCCGCTTCGTCCGGCTGCACGGCCTGCACGGGGCGACCGGCGTGCTGGTGACGGAGGTGCAGCGCGGCAGCCCCGCCGACCGCGCCGGCATGGAGCGCGGCGACCTGCTGCTCTCGGCGGGCGGCGAGACGATGCTCGGCGTGGACTCGCTGCTGCGCTGGCTCACCGGCGACCGGGTGGGCGAGGCCGCCGAGCTGGTGGTCCTGCGCCGCGGCGACCTCCGCCGCTTCCGGGTGACGCCGGAAGAGCGTGCCTGACCCCGCCAACGCCTCGCCAGAAGCCCTCTCCCTCCTCAGGGGGAAGAGGTGAGGGGGGCAACCCAGCAATCGCGCTGCTTCCCCGCGCGAAACCCGCTACGCTCCCCCCAAAGGTCCAAGGGGAGTGCATACCATGCCCGGAACCGTCCGCATCCTCTCCCTCGATGGCGGCGGCATCCGCGGCCTGATCCCGGCCGTCGCCCTCGGCCACATCGCGGCCGCGCTCGGCATGCCCGGCAAGTCGCTCGCCAACGCCTTCCACCTCGTCGCCGGCACCTCCACCGGCGGGATCATGGCCGCCGGCCTTTGCGCCCCCGGCGCGTTGCGGCACGGCCCGGCCGAGCTGGCGGAGCTCTACACGGTGCATGGCGGCACCATCTTCCCGCCCGGCGCCTGGACCCGCCGCAACCCGATCTCCGAATGCAAATACGAGCCCTCGGCGCTGGAGCAGCTGCTCGCCCAGCGCCTCGGCCAGACCCAGCTGCGGGAGGTCGCGCCCGAGCTGCTCGTCACCGCCTGGGACCTCGAGCGTGCGCGGCCCAAGCTGTTCAGCTCCTGGCGCGCGCGGCTGAACGGCAGCGAGGATTTCCGGCTGCGCGACGTGGCGCGCGCGACCTCCGCGGCCCCCACCTATTTCCCGCCCGCCATCGTCGAATCCCTCGACGCCAACTACCCCGCTGCGCAGCGGCGCCATGCGCTGGTGGATGGCGGCGTCTTCGCCAACGACCCGGCGGCCGTCGCGCTGGCGGAGGCGCGGCGCATCTTCCCGAAGGCCGACCGCGCCCTGGTGCTTTCGCTCGGCACCGGCGCGCGGGTGAACCGCATCAACGGCGACAAGGCGCAGGGCTTCGGCTTCGCCGGCTGGCTGCCCGGCCTGATCGACGTCTTCATGGACGGCGCCTCGGCGCTGACCGAGCACGAGATGATGCTGCGCCAGGCACGCGACGAGCTCGCCTATTTTCGGCTGCAGGTGGAGCTGGATCCGCCGCCGCCCGCCTTCACCATGGACGACGTCGCGCAGCCCACCATCGGCGGGCTGCAGAAGCTCGGCGAGCAGGTCTTCGCCCGCTTCAAGGCCTCCGGCGCGCTGAACGGGCTGATCATGGAGATGCAGAAGCCGCTCGCCAGCCCCGCCGCGATGGGCTTCGACCCCGACGCGCCGGGGCCGCGGCTGTCGTGACTACTTCCGGCTGATCAGCGCCACCACCAGCACCACGGCCGCCAGGATCGCGACCGACATCATCCCCTGCACCACGTCGAAATTCTCGGCGTCCGGCGCCACGAACAGCGCCGCCACGGCGCCGCCCGCCAGCAGCAGGATGCGGACGATCCAGCCGATCATGCGCGCCGCTCCTCAAGCCTCTCGAGCCGCGCGAGCGTGTCGCGCAGCATCCGCGTGAGCTCCGTCACCTGCTGCTCGCGCAGCAGGTCGATCTTCTCGTGCAGCAGCGCGATCTCGGCCTCTGCGCGCAGGTTCACCTGGTAGTCCGCCAGCGCGCGGTCGCGGTCCGTGTCCGCCTGCCGGTTCTGGCTCATCATGATCACCGGCGCGGTGTAGGCCGCCTGGAAGGACAGCAGCAGGTTCAGCAGGATGAAGGGGTAGGGGTCCCAGCCGCCGCCGAGCAGCACATTCGTCGCGATCCAGCCGGCCAGCAGCGTGGACTGGATCGCGATGAACCGCCAGGAGCCCACGGTCGCGGCCACCGCATCGGCCAGCCGTTCGCCGAAGCCGGGCGGCGCGGGCGCGTTGCCGCGCCGCCGCTTGGCAAGGGCGATGGTGCGCCGGATATGCGTGTGCTGCGCCTCATGGCCCGTGGCGTGCCGCGTCCTCATCCCCGACCTCCGCATCGGGGGCGTGGCGCTCAATGGCTGAAGCGCCGCACCCCGCCATCCACATGGATCACCTGGCCCGTGATGTAGCGCGCCCGCGGCGAGCACAGGAACGCCACCAGCACCGCCAGGTCCTCGGGCTCGCCCACATAGCCGACCGGCACCTCGCGCTCGGCCCATTCCCGCGCGATCTCCGGCGTGGGCAGGATGCGGGTGTCGATCTGCTCGGAATGGATGCGGCCGGGCGGGATGCAGTTCACCGTGATCCCGTCGCGCCCGAGATGCCGGGACAGCGCCTTGGCCCAGATATGCACCGCGCCGTTCGGCGCATTGGCCGCGTTGATGCTGAAGGGCTCGTCCGGCCCGGTGATGTTCACGATGCGCCCGAATTTCTGCGCCTGCATCGCGGGCACGAAGGCATGCGCCATCCGCCGCCCTGCGTGGAAGTTGAGGTCGAGGCTCTCCATCCAGACCTCCTCGCTGCCGAGGTCCGTCTGCGGCCGGCTGCCGCCCGCGTTGTTCACCAGGATGTCGCAGCGCCCGAAGCGGCCGAGCACCGCATCCCGCGTGCGTTCCGCCGCGCCGGCACTGCGGAAGTCCTCGGCGATCACCAGCGGCTCCGCGCCCGCCGGCAGTTCCGCCGCCAGTTCTTCCAGCAGGTGCCGGCGCCGCGCCAGCAGCGCCAGCCGGCAGCCCTCCTCGGCCAGCATCCGCGCGATGCCGCGCCCGAGCCCCACCGAGGCGCCGGTCACCAGCGCCACCTTGCCGGTCAGTTGCAGGTCCATGCGCGTCCTCCTCCGGAGCCCCATCATGCGCCGACCCGCGCAAACGAAAAGGGCCGCCCCCTTGGGGGCGGCCCTGCTTCCGGCGAACCCGGCGGCGCTATTCCTGCAGCGCCGCGTCCTTCTTGCTGCGCAGCCCGGGCAACAGCATCGTCGCCAGCGCGATGAAGCCGATGCCGAGGAGCGTCGCCGAGATGGGCCGTTCCAGGAACACCATGGCGTCGCCGCGCGAAAGCAGCATGGCGCGGCGCAGATGCTCCTCCATCATCGGGCCGAGCACGAAGCCGATCAGCAGCGGCGCCGGCTCCATCCGCAGCTTGGAGCAGAGATAGCCGAAGATGCCGAAGGCCAGCATCTGATACACGTCGAAGACGTTGTTGTTCAGCGAGTACACGCCGATCGCGCAGAAGGTCAGGATCGCCGGATACATGTACTTGTAGGGCACCTGCAGCAGCTTCACCCACACGCCGATCAGCGGCAGGTTGATCACCAGCAGCATCAGGTTGCCGACCCACATCGAGGCGATCAGGCCCCAGAACAGGTCCGGCTGGGCCTCCACCATGCGGGGCCCCGGCTGGATCCCCTGGATGATCAGCGCGCCGACCATCAGCGCCATCACCGCGTTGCTCGGGATGCCGAGCGTCAGCAGCGGGATGAAGCTGGTCTGGGACGCGGCGTTGTTCGCCGATTCCGGCCCGGCGACGCCCTCGATCGCGCCGGTGCCGAACTCGTGCTTGTACTTGGAAAGCCGCCGCTCCATCATGTAGGAGCCGAAGGCGGACAACGCCGCGCCGCCGCCCGGCAGGATGCCGAGCACGGAGCCGAGCGCGGTGCCGCGCAGCACGGAAGGCGTGGCGCGCTTCCATTCCTCCTTCGTCAGCCACAGGCTGCCGACATTGCCCGACAGCACGTTCCGGCTTTCCGGGCGCTCCAGGTTCAGGATGATCTCCGCGATCCCGAACATGCCCATGGCGATCGTCACGAAGCCGATGCCGTCGGACAGTTCCGGGATGCCGAAGGTGAAGCGCTGCTGGCCTGTCTGCACGTCCGTGCCGACCAGGCCGAGCGAGACGCCCAGCACCACCATCGCGATCGCCTTGATCACCGAGCCCTGCGCGAGCACGGCCGAGATGATCAGGCCCAGCAGCATCAGCGAGAAGTAGTCCGCCGGGCCGAAGGACAGCGCGACGGAGGTGAGCAGCGGGCCCGACGCGGCGACGAAGATCGTGGCGACGGTGCCGGCGAAGAAGGAGCCGATGGCCGCCGTCGCAAGCGCAGCGCCCGCCCGGCCCCGCCGGGCCATCTTGTAGCCTTCCAGCGTGGTGACGACCGAACTGACCTCGCCTGGCAGGTTCAGCAGGATGGCCGTGGTGGAGCCGCCATATTGCGAGCCGTAGTAGATGCCGGCGAGCATGATGATGGCGGTGGTCGCCGGCTGGCCGAAGGTGATCGGCAGCAGCAGCGAGATCGTCGCGACCGGCCCGATGCCCGGCAGAACGCCGATGGCGGTGCCGATGACGCAGCCGATGAAGGCGAACAGCACGTTCTCGACGCTCAGCGCGACGCTGAAGCCGTGAGCGAGGTTCTGGATCAGCAGTTCCATGGTCCGATTTCCTTCCCCGTCCCGGCGATCACTGCGTCAGGAACACGGGCCAGACGGGGACCCGGATGTCGAGCTCGTAGATGAAGACGAGCCAGCACAGCACGCAGAGGAAGATGATCATGCCGATCACCCCCTTCACGCGATGGGTCGGATCGGCGAAGGCGGCGACGATGCACATCGTGGTTATGGAGGCGATCAGCCCGAACTGCTCCAGCATCAGCCCGAACACCGCCAGGCCGGCATGCACGAGGCCGATCGGCCGCCAGCCAGGCGCCACGGACAGTGCGAGGCACCCCGCAAAAGCCCCCCAGCCCAGCGGATACCATCCGGTGAACAGCCCGGTGGCGTCCGCGATGAAGTAGCCGGCGAAGAAGGCGACGATGCCGAGCGGCACCGCCATCACCTCGAGCCGTGTCCAGCGTGCAAGCGGATCCGGACCGTTGAACAGCCCGCCCAGGAACACGATCGCTCCGAGCACGCCGAGCAGCCCGAAGGACAGCATCGGCATGTAGCCCGGGCCCATGCGGCGCGCCGAGCCCAGCGTGTGGTCGGTGTTCAGCCACAGGCCGATCACCGCGACGAGGATGAAGATCCCGCCCGAAATCAGGTTCTTCGTGTTGAGTCTCATCGCCACCTCGTTCCTGCCCGGGCCTGCCCCCGGGATAGACGCCTGTCCATACCCATCGCGGCTGCCTGACATGCGGGCAGCACGCAAGGCGCCGGGCAGTCTTCGCCGCCCTGGCGCCGGTTCCCTCTAGCTACGCGTCACGCGGCACGTCACGCAATTGCGAGCAAAGCCGGAAAGACTGTTTCTGACAATCGGCCCGGCCGCCTTTTGCCCGCCTGCACCCACCGTCCCGGCGCCCCTCAGTTCACCGTGGCGCCGGAGGCGCGCACCACCGGGGCCCAGCGCTCCACCTCCGCAGCGACGAAGGCGGTGAATTCCTCGGGCGTCATGTCCCCCGCCGTCCCGCCGAGCTCGGCGAAGCGCGCCTGCGCGGCCGGGGTGGAGACGAAGTCCCGCGTCTCCCGGTTCAGCCGCTGCACGATGGCAGCCGGCATACCCGCCGGCCCCGACAGCGCGAACCAGGATGTGCTGACCAGGTCGAAGCCGGCCTCGCGGAAGGTCGGCACCTCCGGGAAGGAGGGGTGGCGTTCCGCGCTGCTCATCGCGATGGCGCGCACGCTGCCCTGGCGGATATGCGCCGCGGCGGAAGGCAGGCTGTCCGACATCATCGGCACCTGGCCCGCGATCACCGCCTGCATCGCCGGCCCCGCGCCGCGGAACGGCACATGCGTGAAGTCGATGTTGTTCTGCTGGCAGAAGCGCACGATCAGCAGGTGGTTCGAGGAGCCGGCGCCCGAGGAGGCCATGTCCAGCCCGCCCTGCTTCCCCTTCGCCATGCGCACCAGGTCGGCGAGCGAATTGATCCCGCTGTCCTTGTTCACCACCCAGACTGAGGGGTTGGTGATCACCATCGCGATATGGCTGAAGGAGGAGACCGGGTTGTAGCGCACGCGGTTGCCGTAGAGCGTCGGGCTGATTGCGTGACTCGCGATGTTGCTCATAACCAGGGTCTGCCCGTCCGGCGCGGCATCGGCCACCACCTGGCTGCCCGTGGTCGCGCCCGCGCCCGCCCGGTTCTCCACCACCACCGTCACGCCCAGCCGCTGCGACAGCCCATCGGCGAGGAAGCGCGCCGCGATGTCGGTGCTGCCGCCCGGCGCGAAAGGCACGACGAGACGGATCGAGCCGTTCGGCCACGATTGCGCCCGCGCAACGCTGGCGAGCGCAAGCGATGGCGCCGCAGCCAGAAGCAGGCGACGCGAGAGAATTCCCGGCATGTTCCCTCCCTTGTCCAGACAAATTCCTAATGCACGCGGCGGCAGGGGGCTGCAAGCCGCCGCTCCGCGCCATGACCGCTTCTTCACCTGTGCAGGCGGCGCCGCTTCATGCACCATGTCGCCATGACCGCCAACGACCCGACACGACGCATCCGCGACGCCGCGGAGGCGATCGCGCCGCACCTCGTCGCGCTGCGCCGCGACATCCACGCCCACCCCGAACTCGCCTTCGAGGAGACACGCACGGCGGGCATCGTCGCCGCCGAACTCGCGCGCATGGCGATCCCGCATCGCACCGGGATCGGACGCACCGGCGTGCTCGGCGTGATCGAGGGCGGCAGGCCGGGACCCACGCTCGCCATCCGCGCCGACATGGACGCGCTGCCCATCCATGAGGAGACGGGGCTGCCCTATGCCTCGACCGTCGCGGGCAAGATGCATGCCTGCGGCCACGACATCCACACCGCGACTCTGCTCGGCGTCGGCGCGGTGTTGCGGGACATGGCGCCGATGCTCGCCGGCCGCGTGCTGCTGGTCTTCCAGCCCGCCGAGGAGATCCTGGAAGGCGCGGCCGCGATGATCGCGGACGGCGCGGCCGAGGGCGTGGACCTGGCCCTCGGCTTCCACAACCAGCCGGACATGCCGGTCGGCCGCTTCGGCTACGCGCGCGGCGCCTGCCTCGCCGCCGCCGACCGCTTCGACCTGATCGTGCGCGGCAAGTCCGGCCACGCCGCGCACCCCTATGCCGCGGTGGACCCGATCGTCGCCGCCAGCGCATTCGTCGCGCAGGCGCAGACGGTGGTCAGCCGGGAGATCAAGCCGCTGCATCCCGCCGTCGTCACCATCGGCATGTTCCAGGGCGGCACGACCTACAACATCATCCCCGAGCGCGTGCATCTGAAGGGCAGCGTGCGCACGCTGCACGCGGAGGCGCGCGACCTGGCAGAGTCTGCGATCCGCCGCCTGGCGACGGGCCTCGAGGCGACGATGCGCGTGCGCTGCGAGATGGACTACCAGCGCAAGGTGCCGCCGCTGCTGAACGACCACCGCGTGCTGGAACCGACGCTCGCCGCCATCCGCGCGCAGTTCGGCGAGGACCCGCAGGCGGGCGAGCCCAGCATGGGCAGCGAGGATTTCTCCGAGTTCGCTGCCCGCGCGCCGGCCTTCCAGCTGCGTATCGGCTCCGGCGCGCCGGGCCGCGACGACCGCCTGCACAATGCCGGCTACCAGCCCGACGAGCGCTGCATCGAACTCGGCGTCCAGGCCCTCAGCCGCGCCGCACTGGAGCTTCTGTCGTGAATGCCTCTCCCTCCCCCGTGAAACGGGGGAGGGTCGGGGTGGGGGCCGCGCAACACCCGAGGACGAGTGAATGAAGATCTGTGTTTACGGGGCAGGCGCGATCGGCGGCCAGTTGGCGGCACGTCTTGCCCGCGGCGGCGCCACCGTCTCCGTCGTCGCCCGCGGCCCCCATCTCGACGCCATCCGCGCGAACGGCCTCACCCTCGAAGCGCATGACGGCACGCATCACTGCCGCCCGCACGCCAGCGACGACCCGCGCGACCTCGGGCCGCAGGATGCGGTGATCGTCACCGTGAAGGCGCCTGCGCTGCCTGCCGTCGCCGCCGGCATCGCGCCGCTGCTCGGCCCCGACACGCCCGTCGCCTTCGTGATGAACGGCATCCCCTGGTGGTATTTCGACCAGGAAGGCGGCCCGCATGACGGCATGCGCCTGCCCGAGGCCGATCCCGGCGACGCCATCCGCAACGCCATCGGCGTGGCGCGCACCATCGGCGGCGTCGTCTACGCCGCGAGCGAGATCATCCGCCCCGGCGTGGTGCACTCCGAGCACGCGAACATCCGCGTGATCCTCGGCGAGCCCGACGGCCGCATCAGCGAGCGCGCCCAGGCGCTGGCCGCGATCCTCGCCGCCGGCGGCATGCCCTGCCCGGTCTCCCCCACGATCCGCACCGAGATCTGGGCGAAGCTGCTCGGCAACCTGTCCAGCGGGCCGCTCTGCGTGCTCACCGGCATGGGCGTGCGCCACGCCTATGCGGAGCCGGTGATCCGCGAGGCGGCGCGCCGCAGCGCCGAGGAAGGCCAGGCGATCGCCGCGGCGCATCGCTGCCCGCTGCCCGACGCCGCGGTGGAGCGCGTCGCGGCGTCGAACATGCTGCACAAGCCCTCCATCCTGCAGGATTTCGAGCTCGGCCGGCCGATGGAGATCGACACGATCTACAGCCTGCCGCTGAAGCTCGCGCGCTTGGCCGACGTGCCCACGCCGCAGCTCGATCTGCTGGTGGCGCTGGTGAAGCAGGCAGCGCGGACGAAGGGGCTTTATTGACCCTTGCCCTCAGGCGCCGGGCGCCGCCTCTGGCGGCTTGGCTTCGCGGCATACGCCGCGGCGCCCGTTCGGGCGTTCGGAAGGCGCTTGGCGCCTGCCGCAATTCTCATGCGTTCGGATAGGGCAGGGGCGCCAGGTCCGGTGCCACCCACCCTCGCCGCGCCGCGACGGAGAACAGCACCGCCTCCGACCAGTAGGGCGCCAGCGCGCGCTTGCCGCTGCCGAGCGCGCCACCATCGAGCAGCGCGTTCACGCGGCGATGCGCCGGCGCGGTCGCGTCGTCCTTCGCCAGCGCATCCCGCAGCGCAAGCAGGAAGAAGCGCGTGATCGTCTCGTGATAGCCGCGCGTGTCGCTGTTCGGCACGCCATGGCTGTCGTTGAGCCGCATGATCAGCCCGCGCAGGTCGCGCTCAACATCCATCCCGGGATGCAGCAGCATCAGCCCCGCCGTCGCCGCGATGTGTCCCTCATGCGTCCAGCGCGCCTTGGGCAGGGCGGCGTCCAGCAGCCCCCGCACATGCGCGGCGAGCTCCGCGTCGCTGTCGAATCTCATGAATCCTCGCGCGGCATATCGGACTGCCCGAGCACCCAGCCTTCCCAGCGGCGGATCCAGGGATCCTCCGGCACGACATCCTCGCGCGCGCCGTCCAGCACCGCAATCAGCGCGAGCAGCCCGAGCACGCAGTCCAGCCGGTCCTCGCCCGCCGCATCCGCGCCGAACCCATCGGCGATCATGCGCGCCAGGTCGCGCGAAGCGTAAACGCGCAGCCGCGCCATCGCCGCGCGCAGCGTCTCCGCCAGCGCGATCCGCGGCGCCTGCGCGCGCTTGCTGCCGGAAAGCTTCAGCCCGAGCTGCCGCAGCGCTTCCGCCGGATAGACCTCCGCCACCGCGACGCGCCCCGGTGCGAGCAACCCGTGCAGCCCGCCCTCGAAGGGCCAGAGCGACACCGGCGCCCCCGCCGCCAGCGCCGGCGCCAGCCAGTCCCGCCACGCCGCGATTGCCGCCTTGCCCGACTGGTTCGCCCCGAGCGTCCAGAACACCGGCGCCCCCGCCGGCCGCGTCGCCGTCGCCCGGTCGCAGAGCCGCGACAGGTCGCGCGCCGAAGCCAGCCCGAGTGCCGCCGCATGCGCCGCCCGCGTCATCCCCTTCACGCCCCGCGCCGGATAGAAGGGCCGCGCCGGCGACACCTCCGCCAGCGTCGCGCTCACGCTGAAGAAGTCGGCATCGCCCGCCAGCCCTCGCAGCATCGCCGGGAAGTCGCGCTCGCTGCGCTGCGCCGCCCAGCCGCGCGGCACGCCGAGTGGCAGGTCAAGGCCGAGCGCCACCGGCGCGCCCTCCGCCATCAGCCCCGGTAGCAGCACCGCCGTATCCCCCACCAGCCGCGGCGCCTCCGCCCGCCAGCCATCCGCGCCACGCCGCGCCAGCGCGATCCACCGCTTGCGCGGATCGATGCTCCAATCCGCATGGGCGGCGATCATCTCCCTCCCCCGCATGCGGGGGAGGGTCGGGGTGGGGGCCGCGCGCCCTTCAGCCCTCAAGCCGGCAGCGTCTCGTCATAGGCGCTGTCGAAGAAGGCCCGCTCGAGCGTCGCCGCGCGCGTGAACAGCGCCCGCACCCGCGCCCGCCCCGCCGCATCCAGCGCGATCACCTCGCGGTCCAGCGCCGCGCGGAGCCCACGCACGAAAGACTCGAAATAGGGCGAGGCATGCAGGTCCACCCATTCCGCGCACCAGAAGGGTTGCGGCGGCCGCGTGGCCCGCGCGGGGCGTGCCCAGCTCAGATACACCCACTCCGCCACGCAGAGCACCGCGAGCTGATCGGCATGCACGGCGCTCTCCGCCGCCTCCACCATCAGCGCCCTGAAACCGCGCGCGGCATCCGACAGCGGCGGGTCGCGCCGCAGCGCCTCGCTCACCCCCAACGCATCGAACGCCCGGACGAAAAAGGTATTCTCCTCCGAGCAGAGCAGCCCCATGAAGCGCCCGAGCGGCAGGCGCGAAGGCAGGTCGGGCGCGGTGTGGATCGCGCGTCCGAGCAGCGCGCAGAAGGCGCCGATGAACTGGTAGTCCTGCACCAGGTAGCGCCGCATCACCGTCTCCGGCACCCGGCCCGCATTGCAGTCAAGCGCGAAGCGATGCCCGACCGCCGCGCTCCAGTCGGGCTCCGCGGCCGCGCGCAGCCACTCGGTCGGCGCGGCGCCGGGATGCGCGGCACGAAATTCCGGCCAGTCCGGCACCTCGCTCATTCGGCTTTCGCTTCCATGTGTCGGCGGCGGTCATGCCATACTGGGCGCAGCCGCGGGAGACGCGAGAGATGGACCAGCCCCAACCGGCCGCCGCCCTCATCCGCATCCGCGGCGTGGACGACCTCCACCCGGACGGCCAGTATTCCGCCCTGGCCAAGTGGTTCCACTGGACCACGGTGCCGCTGTTGGTGCTGGCGATCCTGACCGGCCTCGTCATCCGCTTCATCAAGGATGACGTGAAGATGCCCTTCTATGCGCTGCATGAGAGCCTGGGCCTGATCATCCTGGCGCTGGCCGTCGCAAGGCTGGCCTGGCGCCTCCTGTCGAAGCCACCCGCATTGCCCGACCACATCCCTCCCGGCATGCGCCGCGCGGCCAATGCGGTGCATCACCTGCTCTATGCCGCGCTGATCATCCAGCCGCTGCTCGGCTTCTTCACGACGAACGCCTACGGCTTCCCGCTGCAGGGGCAGACCGCTTTCCTCGGCTTCATCGACCTGCCGAAATTCATGGAGGCGCATGAGACGCTGGCGCTGGTTCTGCACTGGGGCCACAGCCTGATCGGCTGGGCGCTGCCCTTCCTGATCGCCGCCCATGTCGCCGGCGCCATCCACCACCACGCGCTGCGCAAGGACGGCACGCTGCTGCGCATGCTGTAGCCGGTCACGTCTCCAGCGCCTCCGCCTGCGCCGCCAGGCGCCGCGCCGGCGCCGCCTCGACGTGGCGCGCGACCTCGGCCTGCGCGGCGCGCCAGAGGGGCAGCGCCGCCTCCAGCCGCCGGGCCCCGCTCTCCGTCAGCCAGACGGCGCGACGGCGCAGATCCGCCTCCACCGAGGCGATCTCCACGAGGCCCTCGGCCTCCAGCCGGCGCAGGTTGCGCGACAGGGTGGAGGGATCGAGGCCCGCGCGCTGCGCCAGCGCGGCCATCCGGTCGTCCTTCGCCACGGCGATCTGCGCCAGCAGCGCCAACTGCGCCGCGCCGAGGCCGGTCGGGGCCAGCGCCCTGTCCAGGACGCGCGTGATGCGCCGCGCCGCGACCCGCGCCAGCACCCCCGGACAGGCTTCGAGCAGCGCCCCGGCATCCGTGCGCAGCGTCGGCTTCCGCATGCGTCCATCCCCTGCTTGCGCCGAATTGATTGTATCTGCAATCAATGCATATGCAAGTATCACCCTGCAACACCGGGACCCGCCGCCATGCCCGCGCAGCCCAGCATCCTCGACCGCATCGGCGGCACCGGCCTGCTGCCACTGCGCCGCATCGCCGCGCCGAACGGCGCCCGCATTCTGCTCAAGCTGGAAAGCGAGAACCCCACCGGCAGCATGAAGGACCGCATGGCCCTGGCGATGATCGAGGCCGCCGTGCGCGACGGCCGCCTGCCGCCCGGCGGCGCGGTGGTGGAATACACCGGCGGCAGCACCGGCGTGTCGCTCGCGCTTGTTTGCGCCGTGAAGGGGCATCCCCTGCACCTGGTCACCTCCGACGCCTTCGCGCGCGAGAAGCTGGATCACATGCGCCTGCTCGGCGCCGCGCTGACGATCCTGCCGAGCGACTCCGGCCGCATGACCGAGGCGCTGACGCGCGGCATGATCGCCGCGGCCGGGGTGATCGCGGCGGAACGCGGCGCCTACTGGACCGACCAGATGAACAACGCGGACCAGCTGCCCGCCTATGCCGCCCTGGCCGAGGAACTGCTTGCCGGCACCGGCGGCACCCTCGTCGCCTTCGTGCAGAGCGTCGGCACCGGCGCCTGCTTCCGCGGCACGGGGCAGGCGCTGCGCCGCGCCCTGCCGGGCATCCGCCTGGTTGCCGTGGAGCCGGCGGAATCCGCCGTGCTGTGCGGCAGCCCGCCCGGCGCGCACCGCATCGACGGCATCGGCGCGGGCTATGTCGTGCCGCTCTGGCGCCCCGACCTGGCCGACGCCGTCGAACCCGTCTCCACGGAGGAAGCCCGCGCCATGGCCCTGCGCCTGGCGCGGGAGGAGGGGCTGTTCTGCGGCACCTCCACCGGCGCGAACGTCGTCGCGGCGCTGCGCGAAGCCGCGCGCCTGCCGCCGGGCGCGACGATCGCCACCGTCATGTGCGACACCGGCATGAAATACCTGAAGAGCCTGGGCGCGGAGAGCGCCGGCTGATCACTTCAGCGGCTGATGCGCCTTGTCGAGCAGGCGACCGAGCCAGCCCTTCTTCTCCGGCTGCGTGGCCTTCGCTGCCAGCTCGGCCTCCTTCGCCGCCTCGGCGGCTTCGGCCTTCGCCCGCTTCTCCTTCTCGGCCAGCCACTTCTCCAGCGTCATGCCGGCCTTGGCGGCCCGCCGCGCCTCGTAGGCGCGCTGGCCATCGGTCAGGTCCTGGGGCTTGGACATGGGGGATACCTCTCGCGGCGGTGAATGGACCCGCCTGCGGCGGCAGGCAAGGGCTTGCACGCCCGCCGAACGGCGCCGACCTTCGGCGCATGGAACCCCGCGTCAAGGCCGGTATCTGGGTGAGCATGGCCACCCGCCTCTCGGACATCGCCGGCCGCCCGGCCGCGGTGATCCGCAAGGGAGACCCCGATTCCGGCGGCATCCTCTGCCTGCTGCGCGGCCGCCAGGGCCTGGTGGTGCTGACCCAGGTCCGCGACGCCGAAGGCCGCCCGGCCTGGATGCGCGCCACCGGCGAGGCCCCGGTGGATGACGCCGCCGCCGATGCCTATGTCGAGCGCCAGGTGAAGCGCGACCCCGATCTCTGGGTCGTCGAGTTCGAGGCCCCGGACTTCAAGCCGCCCTTCGAGGCGAAGCTGATCTGACGTCGGCCGCCGTGCCGCGACCGGGCCACAGCGAGACCGACCATCCGCGCGATGCCGCCATGTCGCATGGCGTCCTCGCGGTCGGCTTCGCCGTCGCGACGGGCTTCGTCGCCTCCTACCTGCCCTGGCCCTGGGTCTTCGACATCCATTCGCCCGACTTCAACCCGATGGTCGCCCTGCCCCTGCTGTCGGCCGGCGTGACGGCGCTGGAGACGGTGCGCGCGGTGCGGGCCGAGCTGCGCCATCGCCGCTTCGGCGCCGCCACGCTCGATCTCGAAGGCAGCGGCCGGCTTCGCCTCGGCCAGCGCGTCGGCGGCGTGGTGCGCACCGCGCGTCCGCTTGCCCCGACCGGCCCCTACCGCATCCGGCTGCGCTGCGTGGACACGCATGAGTTCCGCGACACCAGCGAGAACGCGACCTCGCCCCGCAGGAACTCGGACTTCGTCGTCTGGGAGCGGGAGCAGGAATGCCCGGCGGAGGCCGTCGATTCGACCCGCGGCATCCCCTTCGCCTTCCGGCTGCCGAACTCGGTCGGCCCGGCGCCGCAGCCGCCGATCCGGCCGACGCGCTCGCCCTACTTTTCCTTCAAGGCCGCGATCATGATCCTGGGCCTCCGGCGCGTCTGGTCCAGCAACGACCCCCCGGTGGCGCGGCGCTGGCTGCTCGAGGTCTCGGCCCCGATGCAGGGCACCGATTTCGAGGCCCGCTTCCTGCTGCCCGTCGACCCGGATTGATCGCAGCGGCGGCGCGCTAAGCCCCGAACAACCCGTCCAGCACCGTCCCCGGCATCCGAGTCCCGAGCGCGTCGAAGGTCCCCGCCTTCATCGCCTCCACCGCGCGCCCCACCGCGCCCCAGGCGACGCCGGCCAGCGCGCCGCCGATGCTGACGCGCCGCACGCCGAGCGCCGCGATCTCCGCCAGCGTCAGCCCGATCGGGCGCGAGACCAGCAGGTTCACCGGCAGCGGCGAGGCGGCGGCGACCACCGCCGCGATGTGCTCCGGCGTCCGGATCCCCGGCACATAGAGCACCTCCGCCCCCGCTTCCGCATAGGCCGCGATGCGCCTCAACGATTCGGCCAGGGGATCGGGATGGCCCGTCAGGAAGCATTCCGCGCGGCCCACCAGGATGCCGCGCCCCGGCGCCGCGTCGCAGGCCGCGCGCGCCGCCTGCATCCGCGCCACCGCCTCCTCCAGCGGGAACAGCGGCCGCGCCGGGTCGCCGGTGGCATCCTCCACCGAGAGCGCGGCGACGCCCGTCTCCAGGCAGCGCGCCACGGCCCGCCCCACGCCCTCGGCATCCGCGCCGTAGCCATGGCCGAAATCGGCGTTCACCGGCAGCGCGGTCGCGCCGACGATCTCCGCGACGTGGGCGATCACCGCATCGAGATCCATCGTCCCATCGGCCAGCCCGCGCGACCAGGCGGCGCCGGAACTCGTGGTGGCCAGCGCCCGGAAGCCCTGCGCCGCGAGGTATTTCGCCGTCCCCACGTCCCACGGATTGGGCAGCACGAAGCAGCCTTCCGCATGCAACGCCCGAAAAGCCTCGCGCCGCGCGCCCGCCGCCGCCGGATCCAGCATGCCGCCCATCCTCGCCTCCTTCCTCGTCACGCCACCGGTCGCGACCGGAGGATGCGGCCATCGGCCAGCGCGATCGCGTGCAGGGTCTGGCTCAGCCGATCCGGGGTGGCGAGCAGCCAGAGCCGACCCGGCTCCGTCATCGCGAAGGCGATGTGCTCCGCGGTGGGCAGCGTCGCCTCCCACAGCGTCGTGCCGTCCGGCCGGATCCGCCGCACCCATTCCTCCATGCCGCCCACGGCGCCGATCTGCGCCAGCAGGATCGAGGGCGGGTCCGCGGGCGCCAACAGTCGCCCCGGCGCCTCCACCAGCAGCCCGCCGGCTGGCAGCGGCGCGACCCCCGCCACCGGCTCGGCCACCTCCAGCACATCCGCCGCACCGCCGCCGTCGCGCACCCGCCCGCGCCAGAGCCGCATCGGACCCGGCTCCGGCATCGGCGGCAGGAAGGCGCCGCCCGCATCCTGCGCCGCGACCGCCCCGCTGATCGCCATCTCCGCCGGCAGCAGCCCGAACCAGGTCGCGCCCACGCGCCCCTCCCGCGCCAGAGCGGGGCCGGCGAAGGCTGCGGCGCGGAACAGCGGCGGCAGCGGCGCGTCGCGCGGGTCGCTGCGCCGATGCGCGATGCGGGTCGCCGGATCGAAGGCGAAGCCGCCGCGGCCCGATGCCGTGCCATCCAGCACCAGCGCCTCCGCCAAGCTCAGCCGCCCGCGCAGCCCGGGCCGGTCCAGGTCGAGCTCGGGATTGAGGCGGGCAAGTTCCGCCTGGTCCAACGTCTTGCCCATGAAGCCCGGCCCGGCGGCCACGAGCTGGTCGGCCCAGACCCAGGCCGTGTTGCCCTGCGCCGCGATCAGCCGGGCATCCGGCGCGCCGCCCACCGGCACCACCGCGACGCGCACCTGCGCCGCGCGCCATATGTCGTCCGCCAGGTAGGACGTCACCTCCAGCATCTCGCGCTGCGCCGGCGTCTCGACCGAGAGGTTCCAGTCGCGCATCTCGACGCGGCTCAGCACCAGCAGCGCCTCCTGCTCGTCGAGGTCGCCGGGCAGCGTGCCGCGCTGGTCGGCCTCCCGCCCGCCGGGCCGGCGAAGCTCCATGCGGGCGCGGAGCAGGGGCGGGATGATGCGGCGGTTGTCGAAGCGCTGCTTCGGCTGCGCATCGGGGAAGAGCGCCGGGATGCCGACGACAAGCCCGGCCAGCAGCGCGCCGATCGCGCCGATGCCGCCGATGACAAGCCTGCGGCCCGATCTGTGCGCCGCCGCCGCCTCCGCATGGGTGGGCGGTTCCAGCCGCTTGCGGTCAGGGCGTTGCCGCTTGCCGTCCATGCTGGCGGTGCTCCGCTCGCCGCTATCCCTCCGTGCCGAAGCAGCGGTCGCCGGCGTCGCCGAGGCCCGGCACGATGAAGCCGCGCTCGTTCAGCTTCACATCCAGCGCGGCGGTGTAGATCGGCACGTCCGGATGCGCTTCCCGCAGCTTCGCCACCCCTTCCGGCGCGGCGACGACGCAGACGAAGCGCACCACCGGCGCGCCGGATTCCTTCACGCGGCTGATCGCGGCGATCGCGCTGCCGCCGGTGGCCAGCATCGGGTCGTAGAGGATCGCGCCGCGCGTGGTGACCTCGGGCGGCATGCGCAGCAGGTATTGCGAGGGCTGCAGCGTATGCTCGTCGCGCATCAGCCCGACATGGCCGACCGGCGCGTCCGGCAGGATCTGCATGGCGCCTTCCAGCAGGCCGAGGCCCGCACGCAGCACCGCCACCAGGACCGGCTCCGGCCCGGCGAGCCTGCGGTGGTCCATCGTGGTCAGCGGCGTCGTCACCTTCGCCGTCACGGAGGGCAGCCCACGCGTCGCCTCCACCGTCAGCATCGCGCCGATCTCCGCCAGCAGCCGGCGGAAGCGCGGGGAGGGGGTGGCCACGTCGCGCAGCTCCGCCAGGCGATGGCTGAGCAGGGCATGGTCCACGACATGCAGGCTTGCGGTCATCGTTCGGCGTCCGGCGGCGGTGTCGCGCAGTTGTCCTATGCCCCGGCGCCCCCGCCAAGCGCCGCGTGGAGGCGTGCTACGGCGCCCGGGCCGGAGCGGGGGCAGGGGCCTCCGCCGCATTCGCCGCGGGCCCCGCCTCCAGCCTGAGCTCGATGCGCCGGTTGCGGGCATAGGCCTCCGGCGTCTCGCGGTCGTCCAGCGGCTGGGTGTCGCCGAAGGCCGCGGCGGCGACGCGGTTGCGCGGCAGCCCGGCCTCGATCAGCAGCTGCGCCACCGCGATGGCGCGCGCCGCCGACAGCTCCCAGTTGTTGGCGAAGCGCCCGCCGCCGCGGATCGGGCTGCGGTCGGCGTGCCCGTCCACCCGCAGCACCCAGTTCAGGTCGCGCGGGAACTGCGCCGCAAGGTCCAGCAGCACGCGCGCCAGGTCGCGGATCTGCTGCTGACCCGCCGGCGACATCTCCGCGCTGCCCACGGGGAACAGCACCTCCGACTGGAAGACGAAGCGGTCGCCGACGATGCGCACCTCGGGCCTTTCGCCGATGACGCGCCGCAGCCGGCCGAAGAAGTCGGAGCGATAGGATTGCAGCTCCTCGACCCGTGCGGCGAGCGCCGCGTTCAACCGCTGGCCGAGCAGCGCGATCTGCGCGTCCCGGTCGCGCCCCTCCGCTTCCGAGGCATCGAGCGCAGCATTCAGCCGCGCCATCTCGCCGCGCAGCGCCTCGAGCTGGCTGGTCAGCAGCGCGACCTGCGTGCGGGCGCTTTCCGAAAGCCGCGCGAACTCGCCCGACTGGCTCTCCGCCGCCTGGCGGCGCCGCTCGGCTTCCGCGGCGCGGGCGGTGGCCTCCGCGGCAAGCTGCGCGGCCGCCCTGCGCTGGCGTTCCGCCTCGGCGGCGGCGCGTTCGGCCTCGGTGGAGCGGCCGGTCGCCTGCGCGACCAGCGCTTCCGCCGCGGCACGGGCGCGCGCCGCTTCCTCGGCCGCGCGCTGCGCGGCGCTGCGCTGCTGCTCGGATTGGGCGGCCTGCTGCTGCGCGGCGGTGCGCAGGCGCTGCTGCTCCTCGGCGCGGGCCAGCGCCTCGGCCGCCTGGCGTTCCAGCTGGTCGCGCAGCGCGGTCAGCGCGCGGAGCTGCTCCGACAGCCGCGCGATGTCGGACAGCCGCGCCTCGATCGTCGCGCGGTCGGCCTGCACCGTCTGGTCGAGCTTCGCGCGTTCCTCCTGCAGGCCGGCGATGTCGCGCCGCGCCGCCTCCAGCTGCTGCCGCGCCGCGGCCAGGTCGCGCGCCAGCGCCTCCGCTTCCTGCCGCCGCTGCGCGAGGTCGCGGTTGAGCGCCTCGGCCTCCTGGCGGCTGGCGGCCAGCGCGCGCTGGTTCGCATCCCGCGCGCCGCGCGTCTCCTGCAATTCGCGCGTCAGCGCCTGGGCCTGGTTGCGGCTGGCCTCCAGCTCCTGCGAACGCGCCGCCAGCGCCTCGCGCTCGGCGGCGAGCTCGCGCGTCAGGCCCTGGCCGAGCGACTGCGCCGCGGCGAGGTCGCGCTCCCGCGCCTCGCGCGTGCGGCGTTCCGCATCCAGGTCGCGGCCGAGCGTCGAAGCCTGGTCCCGCGCCGCCGCCAGGTCGCGCCGAACCGCCTCCAGCGCAGCGCGCTCGGCCGCCAACAGGCGCTGCGCATCGGTCAGGGTGCGTGCGGTGCGCGCGGCATCGCCGCCCACCGCCTCGGCCCGCGCCAGCGCCTCCGCCAGCCGGCCTTCCAGCTCCGCGATCCGGGCCGTCCCGCCGCGCGCCGAGGCTTCGAGATCCGCCAGCCGCGCCGCCAGCCTGTCGCGCTCGCCGCGCGTCGTGTCGCGCTCCGTCGCCAGCCGGTCGCGCTCGTCCCGCAGCAGCGAGAGGCTGCGCTGCGCCGCGTCCCGCGCCGTCGCCGCCGCGCGCAGCTCCTCGTTGGTGCGGCCGAGCGTGTTGCGCAGCTCCTCCGCCTGGCCGCGTTCCAGCGCCAGCAGCTCGCCGAGCTCCGCCACCTGTCGGTTCAGCCGATCCAGCGCCCGGTCCCGCGAGGACAGCGCGACGGACAGGAAGCCCTGCGAGAGCACGAAGACCAGCAGCACGAAGATGATGAGGATGAGCAGCGTGGACAGCGCATCCACATAGCCCGGCCAGGCATCGATCCCGCCGCGGTCCCGCCGCCCCCGCCCGAGCGCCATGCCTAGATGGCCCCTGCGGGGCCGCGCATGCGATTCAGATCTCCGGTGCTCGCGGCGTGCCGCCGCTGCGCCCTTCGATCATCGCAGGCGCCACCGCCCGCGCGCCGGACGGCCATCACTGCCGCGGCTCCTCCGCCAGCGCCGCGATGGTCCGCGCGAGCACCTTGATCTCGTTGCGGATCTCTGTCGTCGCCTGCATCCGCCCCTGGCCCATCTCCTCCAGGATGCGGGCGAGGTAGAGCTCCAGGTTGCGAATATGCCCGCGCGTCGCGTCGTCCATCGCGCCGCCGCCGGCCGCATCCGCCAGCCGCGCGAGCGTCGGCTGCAGCTGCGCCTGCGCCTCCGCCATGCGGCTCATCAGCACCTGCGCCGCGCGCATCTGGTCGGCCAGCACGGTCAGCCGCTCGGTCAGCGTCATCAGCGCCTGGTTGCCCTGCGCGCGCCCTTCCTCGTTGCGGGCGATGGCGCGCTGCAGCTCGTCCATGTTCTCGGCCGACTGCTCGAGCAGCGCCTGGACGTAGGCCGGCATCGAGCCTTCGCCGTCCTGCCCCAGCGCCCCGGACGACAGCCGCGTCGCCCCCGCCAGCCAGTCCTCCAGCTCCGAGTAGAAGCGGTTCTGCGCCTGGCCCGCCTGGAGATCCAGGAACCCCAGCACCAGCGCCCCCGCGAGACCCAGCATCGACGACGAGAAGGCGATGCTCATGCCCCTGAGCGGCTGGCTCAGCCCCGCCTTCAGCTGGTTGAACAGCGCGTTGATGTCGCCCGTGCCCACCGACATGTCGTTGATCACGTCGGACACGCTGCCGATCGTCAGCAGCAGCCCCCAGAAGGTGCCGAGCAGCCCGAGGAAGATCAGCAGCCCCGTCGCATACCGGGAAATCTCCCGCTGCTCGTCGAGGCGTGAGGCGATGCCGTCCAGCACGCTCCGCATCGCCATGGCCGAGAGCGAAAGCCGCTCGCTCCGCCGGCTGGCCAGCATGCTCGCCATCGGCGCCAGCAGCTTCGGCGGCGGCCGGCTCGGCGCGCCGGCGACGGGATTGCGGAACTGCTCCAGCCACTCGACCTCGCGCGTCAGCGCCAGCACCTGGCGGATCGTCCAGGCGATGCCGAGCAGCAGCACCGCCAGGATCACGCCGTTGAGCAGCGGGTTCGCCAGGAAGGCGTGGCTGATCTCGCCCGCCAGCAGCCCCGCCAGCCCCGCCACGGCCGCGAGGAAGATCAGCATGCGCCAGAGATACATGGTGGGGCTGGTCATCCGCGCGCCTTACCCCCTTCGCCCGGTGCGGGTCACGCCCGGCGGCAGGATGTCCGCCGCGTCGAGCCCCTCCGGCGTGCGCCCCAGCGCCCGCACATCCACCCGCGTCTCGTCGAGCCCGCCCGCCGCCAGAGCCTTCCGCACGGCATTCGCCCGTTCGAGCGAAAGCCGCCGCGCGGTCGAGGCATCGTTGCGCGGCCCCGAGGACTGCGCCTCCACCGTGATGCGCCCGGAGCCCGCCGGGCTCGCCGCCATGCGCCGCCCGATCTCGGCCAGCACCTCCGCGGCACCGGCGGGCAGCGCCACCTCCGGCCCGCGGAAGATCACGCGATAGGCCCCCTGCGGCAGCGGCGACATGCCCGCCGGCAGCGCGAGCGGCGGCGCCGGCGCCCCACGCGACTGCGCCCCCGCCACGCCAGGCGCGGCAAGGATCGTCAGCGCGAGCAGGGCGCGGCGGCCATTCATCGCGTGCAACCTACCCGTTGTGTCGAGTCGGCGCCACGCAGCGCGAATTTTCTCTCTGCTCGCCCCATCTCCCGCCCCGCCTCTTCTCCCTCCCCCGCTGTGCGGGGGCTTCGACGCCAAAGGCGTCGGAGGCCGAAGGCTGGTCGGGGTGGGGGCCCGACCGCCCTGCGCCGCCAAGCGCCCGCGGCCTACTCCCGCCCCCGCGCGCTTTCCGCCGCGGCGATCCCCTCCGCCACCACCTCGCGCAGCTTCGGCTGCAGCACGGGATTGCCGCAGACCACATGCCCGCTCTCGTAGAAGCCGTCCCCGCCCGCCGGATCGCTGATCACGCCCCCGGCCTCCCGCACCATCACGATCCCCGCCGCGATGTCCCACCGGTTCAGCCCGAGCTCCCAGAACCCGTCGTATCGCCCCGCCGCCACCCAGGCGAGGTCGAGCGCCGCCGACCCGAACCGACGCACCCCCGCCACCTGCGGCATCAGCTTCGCGAGCGTCAGCGAGAACTCCGCCTTCCGCTGCACCTTCGCGAACGGGATGCCCGTGGCGAACACCGCCTGCACCATGTCCCGCCGCCCCGAGACCCGCAGCCGCCGGTCGTTGAGGAAGGCGCCGACGCCCTTCTCCGCCCAGAACAGCTCATTGGCCGCCGGATTGTAGATGCACCCCGCCACCAGCTCGGTCTTGTCCGGCCCGAGCCGCTTCTCCACGCCCACGCTGATCGCCCAATGTGGGATGCCGTGCAGGAAGTTCGTGGTGCCGTCGAGCGGATCCACCACCCAGCGCCACTCCCACTCGCCTTCCGCCTGCCCGCCTTCCTCGCCCAAAAACCCCCAGCCCGGCCGGGCCTTCGAAAGCTCCTCCTTCAGCGTCTGCTCCGCCCGCAGATCCGCCTGGCTGACGAAATCCCCCGGCCCCTTGGAACTGACCTGGAGGTTCTCGACCTCCCCGAAGTCGCGCAACAGCCTGCGTCCGGCTTTTTGGACCGCCTGGTGCAGGACATTCATGGCAGGAGAGATGCGCGGCGAGACGGCCATCGGATGCGGGTCCTGGAAAGAACGAAGGCCGGTCGGCTGTCCGCCGCCGGCCCGTATCTGCGTGTGTTAGCCCGGGGGCGCCGCCCCCGAAAACCCCCGCCGGGGACGATGATCGTCCCCGGACCCCTCCATTCAAGGAGCCGCCCCCCCAAAACGCTCTCCCGCGTACAAACCCTCTCCCGCAATGCGGGGGAGGGTGGGCCGCGCGTCCAGCGCGGCCGGGTGGGGGCCCGACCGACCTAAGAGAAGACGGCGCGGTTGCTCCGGGCCCGGCGACCGACGAAAGCGCTACCCCTTCGCCCGCTCGTAATACGACCCATCCTCCGTCTTCACCACGATCTTCTCCCCCGCGGTGATGAACGGCGGCACCATCGTCTTCACGCCGTTCGACAGCACCGCCGGCTTGTAGGAGGAGCTCGCCGTTTGCCCCTTCACCACCGGATCGGCCTCGACCACCTCCAGCGTCACCGTCTCCGGCAGGGACATCGCCACCGGCTCGCCCTCGATGAGGCGGACATTCACGGTCATGCCCTCGGTCAGGAAGGGCAGGCGGTCCCCCAAAATGTCCTTGCTGACGAGGGTCTGCTCGTAGCTGACCGGATGCATGAGCACGAGCTGCTCGCCATCGGCGTAGGAGAAGGTGAACTCCTCATCCGCCGTCTCCAGCCGCTCGACGGTGTCGGCGGTGCGCCAGCGCTGGTCCTTCTTCGCGCCGGTCTTCACGTTCCGCATCTCCACCTGGATGACGGCCGCGCCCTTCCCGGGGATCATGATGTTCTGCTTGAGGATGGTGTAGCGCTGGCCTTCGAACTCGATGACCATGCCGGCACGCATCTGGTTGGCCTGCATCTTCGCCATGGCGGGCGGTGTCCTGACGTCGTCTAAGGGGCTGATGGATCGCGGCGCGCTTACAACGAGGGGGCGGGGAGGGCAAGGCGGCGAGGGGCGCGCTTTGGGCGGACCAACTGCGGCGAGACGGCTAGAACGTCCAGCAAGTTACCCCTCCGTGAGCGAGTACGTGCCCATAAAATATACGATCAATCGCGTGAACTATTTCTACAGCTAATTTAAGAAGGGACTCAACGTCTGCAATCGTTAAATTCGGGGGGTGAGAGTGAGCGATCGAAGTTCGTACGCTCTGAAATGATTCAAACATCAACTCAACATCCCTTTTTAATAGCCTTCCCATGCGAGCATCGAAATCGGCGATCCCTAATCTAGCAAAAACCTTCTTAACATTACTATAGGATGGATAAGACGCGTTGTTGTGCCAAAGCTTACCGTCGAATTGGAGAGATATACTTGTCCCGTCCAAAACTGGCCAGTTATTGTGCGCACTCATAATGCCTTTTGCCAGATGGATCTCGTCTTTCTGCGAAAAGAACTTCTGATAGTGCGGCATGAATAGACAAGATGCAATGAATGCGCGCGCGTGCGTTGGTAAGCTGTTTCCTAGTCCATTTTGTCTCAGCTTCAACGCCCAACTCTCAATGACAATCTTAAAATAAACCTCCTGGGCTGCGCATGCCTGAAACACAGCACAGTGAAAAGCCATGTCTCGCACGTCAGCGAGCGAAGGTCGCGCCCTCGCTGCCCTTTCGGCTTTCCGTGCTGTCTTTAGGAGTCCGTTGACGCGGGAGTCGAAATCTCGACGAGCGCGGCTAACACGGTATGGCATCTGGGATTGGCTCAGAAATTATCCACAAGACTCTTGTACAACACGATACGGTTCTTAACGCTTGACTCGTCGCTGGTGGCCTGCCTGATCGTTGTAAGAAAATGACTTTTGCTGAGTAATGTCGCGTTTGCGGCCTGGAAGCTGACATCCTGAGGTAAATAATCCAGAATTCTCGGATTTGTCGTCTCAGCAAACGCGATCATCTGTGCGTCATAAAGGGCGGAGTTGAAAGGTCCCAACCTGGTATGTGTGTCGATCAGACGAAATGCGTGCTTCCCAAGAGCAGCACGAATGCGTTGGAATGTGTCCAGGAATTCGCGAGACCACTTCTCTACATCCGCCGGCTTGGCGTCACGGTTTTTGCTGCTAAATTCATCAAGAAATCCAGAAAGAGGCTTTTGGTAGTTCTGTCTATCATGACGGAGTGCGAAGAAGCGTAAAATCAATTCCTCTGCCTTCATTCGCTTGTCGGCCTTTATGCCTACAGCATTCAACCAATCCTTGTTTTCGGCGAGTTCTTTTATTTTTTTCATAAGGGGGCCGAAATTCAAGCCGTGCCGTAACTCTTGAGCATTAAGTGATACTGCTCCTGTATTCAGACGTTGAAACACGTCGAACTTAATCTGAGGATGTGTATCGTTCAATATCGTGATGCATCGGATCGTTCTATTCTCGATGTGATCCTTGAAGCGCGGGTCCAGCGTGCTCCAACTATATCCGTTAAGCTCCGGATAGGTTGTCAGACCCTGAAGCTCGAACCCGTCATTTAGGAAAAGTTTGATGCTCAGCAGTCTTTGATTTCCATCTATTACAAGTAGGTTTCCGTCGTAATTTTGACTCAGATAAATAATGGGTATGGGACACTGAATTATAAGAGATTCAATGAGCCTGGAAGCATGCGTCCTCTTCCAAACGTATTTCCTTTGAAACTCTGGTATTCTAACCTTGCCATTCGCCAGATATTGGTGTAGAGAGGCGACAGTATAGTCTGCTGTTTCTGTGTGTAGGCGGCGCTGTTCGGGCGGGATATTGCGTACTTCTGGCTCGTCATCGTCGTGCTTAGATACAGGAAACAGAACATCTGCGATCTGCTTCTGCGATTTTAACCCGCTCACGCGTCCCCTCCAGGTTAAACAGCTACGATGTACATCGCCTTCCGGTCGCCGCCAACAAGATCGCTCGCTGAGCTTGTTGTCTCGCGCACCACGGTGGTGCGATCCGCGGCAAAGCACGATAGCCTGACACCGCCGGGCCACCCGCAGCACCCCCAGGAGGCCCCCCATGCCCCTCACGCTGCACTACCTCTCCGGCTCCCCCTACACCTGGCGCGTCCACATCGCGCTGGCGCACAAGGGCATCCCCCACGCCCTCCGCCCCATGTCCTACGATGCCGGCGATTTTCGAGCGTCCGAATTCGCCGCCCTCAACCCCCGCCGGCGCGTGCCCGTCATCGAGCACGACGATTTCGTGCTCTACGAATCCGCCGCCATCCTCGAATACCTCGAGGACATCGCCCCCACCCCGCCGCTGCTCGCCGCCGATCCGCGCCGCCGCGCCATCCAGCGCCGCATGGTGCGGGAGGCCGACCAGTATCTCGCCACCCATCTCGAGGAACTGGTCGAGGCCGTGCTGTTCACCCCGCCCGACCAGCGCGACCCCGAAAAGATCGCAGACGCCCAGTCCTGCCTCCGCGCCGAACTCGCCTTTTGGGAGACGCTGATCGAGGGCGATTTCCTCGCCGGCGATTTTTTCGGCGCCCCCGACGCCACCCTCTACCCCCTGGTCGCGCTCGCCCGCCGCATCGCCTCCCGCAACCCCGGCCTGATGACCCCCGAAAACCTCGCAGGACCGCGCATCGCCGCGTGGATGGCGCGGATGGAGGCGCTGCCGGTCATCCGCGCCACCTGGCCGCCCCATTGGGGCGCCCCGCCCGGCGCCTGAGCGAAGCCGCGGCCCGGCCCTGGGAACGGCGCCGGTCGCGCCTCAGCACGCCACCGCCTGCACGAACCCCGCCTCCGCATAGGCCAGGATCGCCCGGTCCCGCGTCACCACCGGCACGCCGAGCGTCAGCGCCGTCGCGACGATGATCCGATCCACGGGATCGTTGTGGAACGCGCCCTGCAAGGCGCTGCCCTGATGCGCGATCTCGCGCGTCACTGGCACGGGCCTGATGCCGGGCGCCGCGAACACGCGGTCCAGCCAGGTCTTCGTGTCCGGCAGGAAGACCGTGGCCGGCCGCTTGCCGCGCGCGCGGCTCAGCAGGCCGACTTCCCACGCCGTGAGCGCCGAGACGAAGGCGCCATCGCCGGCGAGGGCATCGCGGATTGCCGCGCGCGCCGCGGCGCTCATCGGCTCGCCCTGCGCCATCCAGATCACGGCGCAGGTGTCGAGCAGAACCGCCGTCACCGGTGCAGGATGCCCAGCTCGGCGTCCGACGGCCCGTCCGAGGTCGGCGCCGTCAGGTCCACCTCCGGTGGAATGATGACGCTTCCCCGCATGAAGCCGAACAGGTCGCGCGGCTGATCCGCAGGCGCCGGCGGCGCGGTCACCACCGCCACGACCTTCCCAGCCTGCGTCACCTCAACGCGCGAGAACTCGCCCGTCTGCACGCGGTCCAGCACCTCCAGGCAGGTCGCCTGGAACTCGGCCGCGCTGATCGTCCTGGCTGCCCCCATGGCCGCCTCCGCTCTCATCACTCGTCGCCATCATATGCGCATCCGCGCCGCGCCATGCCATCATTCCCCGCGCGCGAAACACGTCGGGGAAGGGGACAGCCATGCATGTGGACGGCGCCTGCCATTGCGGCTTCATCACCTATGAGGCCGAGCTCGACCCCGCCGGCATCCTCGTCTGCCACTGCACCGACTGCCAGCGCCTCTCCGGCAGCGCCTTTCGGACCGTCGCGCTGACCCGCCCCGGCGGCTTCCGCCTGCTCAGCGGCACGCCCAGCACCTATGTGAAGATCGCCGAGAGCGGCCGCAGGCGCCTGCAGACCTTCTGCCCCACCTGCGGCTCCCCCATCACCGCGACGGGGGAGGGGGAGGAGCCCAAGGTCCACAGCCTCCGCCTCGGCACCTGCCGCCAGCGGGCGGAGCTCGTCCCGGTCGGCCAGATCTGGTGCCGCTCGGCGCTGCCCTGGCTCGACGACCTGGCCGGGCTTCCGAAGCGCGAGCGCGCCTAGCCCATCGCCTTCCCGCGCCGGCCCGGCAACGACACGCCGCCGGGTTGATCGAGATCATCTCCTGTCCGTTCAATTCTTCTTATGAAGAGGGCATCGCGCGGGCCGCGCGCATCGTCCGGCCTGGCGGAATGGGAGGAGGTCACTGCGATGAAGACCAGTCGCTACGCCCTTGCCGGGGTGCTTGCCGTCGCCCTGCCGGCGATGGCCTCCGCGCAGCCGGTCACGGGGCTGTATCTCGGCGCCGGGATGGGCTTCGACATCCCGCTCGACCAGACGATCTCCGCCTCGGGCCTGGCGGATGAGACGCTCACCATAGACTGGGGCACCGGCTTCGCGGGGGTGCTGTCGCTCGGCTACGGCTTCGGCAACGGGGTCCGGGCGGAGCTGGAGGGGTCCTACCGCTCCACCAGCATCGGCGGGATCAGCGGCACGGACGTGGCCAATTTCTCGAGCGGGTCGCAGAACAGCTACGGGCTGATGGTCAACGGCTTCTACGATGTCCGGCTCGGCGTGGACTGGGTGCAGCCCTATCTCGGCGCCGGCCTGGGCTATCAGTGGACGGAGCTCGACGGCTACCGCCTCGGCCCGGCCGATGGCCGCGCCTTCGGGATGAGCGCATCCGGCACCGACGGCGCCTTCGCCTACCAGGCCATTGTCGGCGCCGCCTTCCCGCTGCGCGCGGTGCCGGGCCTGTCGCTGACGGCGGAGTATCGCTTCCTCGGCACCTTCGGCCACCAGAGCTACGACGGCTACCGGATCAACCCGAAGGGCGTGCGCACCGATGCGCCGCTGACCCTGGAATCCCAGCAGCACTCGCTGATCCTCTTCGGGCTGCGCTACGCCTTCGGGGGGCCGCCGCGGGCGCCGTAGCGGCGGCGCCTGCGCGCCGCCGTTGCCGCTGGCACCGCGCCCTTCGTTCGTGGTATGTTCGCGGCGCTCTTTGAAACGGCGCGGGCCGCGCCGCCCATCCGTCCACTCCAGCGTCCGTCAGCCGGCGCGGCGCACCGGCACCTTGCCGCCGCCGCCCGGCGTCTCGGTCACATAGGTCGGCTGCGCCAGGCCGCTGATCCGCCCGCGCAACCCCTCGACCAGCGCGAGACCCTCCTCCGCCGGCACCCGGAAGCGCGCCGTGCCCGGCGCCTTGTCCAGCTGGTGCAGGTAATAGGGTTTTACGCGACACCGCAGCATCGCCCGGAACAGATCTTCAAGGGTTTCGGGGCTGTCGTTCACGCCGCGCAGCAGCACGGACTGCCCCAGCAGCGGCACCCCTGCCCGAGACAGCCGCCGCAGCGCCGCCGCCGCTTCGGCCGAGAATTCCCGCGCGTGATTGGCATGCACGCACAGGAAGAAGGCTTTGTCCGAATCCAGCGCGGCGACCAGCTCCGGCGTTACACGCGCGGGATCCGCCACCGGCACCCGGCTGTGCACCCGCACGATCTCCAGATGGGGAATTTGTCCGAAAGCGCGCATCAGCGCCGAAAGCCGCCGCGGCGAGAGCATCAGCGGGTCGCCGCCGGTCAGGATCACCTCGCGGATCGCGGGCGTCGCCGCCAGCCAGTCCAGCGCGGCGGCAAGCTCGGCCTCGGTCAGCAGCCCGCCATCCGGCCCCACCACCTCCCGCCGGAAGCAGAAGCGGCAATAGACCGGGCAGGCCAGCAGCGGCTTCAGCAGCGCCCGGTCCGGATAGCGCCGCACCACCCCCTTCACCGGCGTGAAGGGCGCATCCGCCGTCGGGTCCTCGATCTCGTCCGGCGCGGTGATCAGCTCCGCCGCATCGGGGATGTATTGCCGCCCGATCGGGTCGTCCGGCGCCCCGATCAGCCCGGCCACGGCCGGGGTCACCGCGATGGCATAGCGCTCCGCCACGCGCGCGACGGCCGCCTCGGCCGCCGGGTCCAGCAGGCCGGCCGCGACCAGCGCCTGGGCGCTGCGCATCGTGCGGGGCATCGCGTCATCGGGCATGGTTGCGGCCCCTAGCCCCCGAGACCGCCCCGCGTCCATGCCCCAACCCCCTTGGCACCCCGAAAGCCTCGCCGCGAGGCTGCCCTTCCTCCGCCGCCGCGCCCGCCTGGCCGCCGAGACCCGCGCCTTCTTCGCCGGCCGCGGCTATGCCGAGGTCGAGACCCCCTGCCTCGTCCCCGTCCCGGGCATGGAGGTGCATCTCCGTGCCTTCCGCAGCGAATTCCGTCCCCATCTCGGCGCCGGCCGCGCCACCACGCTGTGGCTGCGCACCTCCCCGGAACTGGCGCTGAAGCGCCTGCTCGTCGCCGGCGCCGGCAAGGTGTTCGAGCTGGCCCGCGTCTGGCGCAACGGCGAGCTCAGCCCCCGCCACGGTCCCGAATTCACCATGCTGGAGTGGTATGCGCCGGGCCTGACCCTCGCCGGCCTCATGGATGAGACAGAAGTTTTCGTTCGCAGCGTCTGCCCACGACACGTCGCGCATGAAGGCGTCGCCACTGATCTGGCGGAGCCCTTCGAACGCCTGTCCTGCGCCGAAGCGTTCAGGACGCACTGCAACGGCCTGGAAATCCTGGATACCGTGGACCACGCCACCGCCGAGGGCGACGCCGCCGCCCTCCATGCCGCCGCCCGCGCCGCCGGCCTCGCGCTGCCCGAGGGCCTCGGCTGGGAGGACGCCTTCTTCCACCTGCTGCTGACGCATGTGGAACCCCGCCTCGGCCGCGACCGGGCGACCTTCCTCACCCACTGGCCTGCCCCCCAGGCCGCGCTCGCCCGCCGCGACCCCGCCGACCCCCGCGCCGCGCTGCGCTTCGAGCTCTTCGTCGCCGGCCTGGAACTCGCCAACGCCTTCGACGAGCTGACAGACCCCGCCGAGCAGCGCGACCGCTTCACCCGCGACGTCGCCGCCCGCAAGCAGGAAGCCGGCGAGGAAGGCTGGGAGGTGGACGAGGATTTCCTGGCCGCCCTCGACCACGGCATGCCCGCCGGCAGCGGTATCGCGCTGGGCTTCGACCGCCTGGCCATGCTCGCCAGCGGAGCCCAGCATATCCAGCAGGTTATGTGGCTGCCCGCATCGGTCGAATGAGGCGCAACCGGCGTTTTCTCCCGGCGTTGCCCGCGCTCGCCCGTGGAATCCCGGTGCCATGCGAACGCTCCGCCTCGCGTCCCTGCTCGCCCTGGTCCTCGCCCTGCTGGCCCCGGCGGGGCATGTGCTGGAGATCCCGGGCAAGCTCCGCCTGACGGCCGAGCACTGGCTCGTGGTGCAGCAGACCCTCTATCCCGGCTACGCGGTGGCCGGCGCGGTCACCCTGCTCGGCACGCCGCTGCTCCTCGCCGCCTTCGCGTGGAGCGTGCGCGGCACGGCGGAGGCGCGCGCGGCCTGGATCGCCGCCGGCCTGGTGCTGCTCGGCCTGCTCGCCTGGTGGCTCGTGGTCGCGCCGGTGAACGGCTGGATCGCCGCGGCGACGCCCGAGACGCTTCCGCCCGCCTGGACCGCCTGGCGCACGAGGTGGGAGGCCGGGCACGCCCTCGTCGCGCTGCTCGTCGCGACGGCGCTGGTGCTGCTGCTGCGCACCGCGCTCAGCGCAGCGCAGCCAGCACCTCCGCCTCACGCTCCGCCGGCCAGGCATAGAAGGTGAAGATGTAGGGGTCTGAGGCGCCGAACACCGAGGGATCGCTCGACGCCACCTGCATCGTCGGGGCGTCGAAGGCGGCGAAGGGCTGCATCGCCCCGTGCAGCCAGAAGCCGAGCGCATAGCCCAGGCCCTGCAGCAGCGCCGGCACGTCCCGCGTCGCGCCCTGGCGGTGCCGTTCCTCGACCTCGAGGCTCAACACTGGCCGGCAGCGCGTGAGCGTCGCCCTCGCGCCTTGCAGCACCTCCTCCTCGGCCCCTTCGGCATCCACCTTCATATGCGTCAGCTTGGGCAGCGCCAGGCTGTCGAGGGTGATCACCTCGACCTCATGCCGTTCCGTCGCGACGCCCTCGAACTCGGCATAGTCCTTCACCAGGCTGGCCCATTGCTCGATCGCGGCGCCCGCCGTGACCGGCACGCTGAGCGTCAGCCGCCCCGGCGCCGCGCCGAGCGCCTCCGGCCGCAGCGCGATCTGCGGCGGGATCGCGCCGTATTCGGCCAGCACCGCCGCCCGCAGCCGCGCGAAGGCGCTCGGCAGCGGTTCGAAGGCGATCACCTGCGCGCCGGGCAGGCGCGCGAAGGGCAGGGTCAGCAGCCCGTCATGCGCGCCGACATCCACGATCACGCCCTCGCCGCGCCAGAGCCGCGTGTGGAAGCCGATCTCATCCACGGGGATAGGCCCCGCCGGTCACGGGGTCGCAGGGCGGGTCGGGCGTCGCCGGGATCGCATGCACCGCCTTGGTGCGCTCCCCGGGCCGGCCGGTGAACTGCTCGGGCGGATCGCCGGGCGGATAGGCGCCGACAACCAGCAGGTCGGGCGACTGGCCAAGGTTGCGGTGCCCGGTGCCGGCCGGCAGCACCACCACGTCGCCGGCGCCGAGATCGAGCGTCACGCCATGTTTGCCCCCGAGCCGCACCCGCACCTGGCCGGCCGCAATCGCCAGCGCCTCATGCGCGTTCGGGTGGTAGTGGTGGAAGTCGTAGATGCCGTTGCGCCAGGCCGGCGGCCAGCCATGCCGTGCGAACAACGCCTCGGCCGCCGCGGGATCGCCGGGCGCCAGTGCGGCGCGGTGCAGCAGCACCGGCAGCCTTGCATTGTTCGGGATCTCGCCCCCGGTCGGGAGCATCAGACGTTCCGCCCCGTCGGGTCGCTTCTCGTGCATCGGTGCCTCCGCCTGTCGCGGAGGTTAGCACGCCCCGCCGCGCGCGGGTTCCCCCGCGGTCAACGGCCCAGCGTCTGGGCCAGGCGCTCGTGCTGCAGCACGTGCGGGGAGGGCGCCTCGGCCACCTCCTGCATCGGCTCCGCCTGGGCGGTCAGGATGCGGGCGCCGTGCGGGCGGTTGTAGATGAAGCCATAGGCCGGATAGACGCGGCCGAAGCTGTCGTTGTCCCAGCCCACCTGCACGCGCACCGCCGTCCAGTCGTTGCGGTCGGAGACGTCGATCACCGTCACGCCGCGCATCACCGTCCCGCGCCGGATGCCCGGGCCGGCCCAGTTCGAGTGGTCGATCAGGATGGTGCGGTCGTTCACGACCCGGCTGACCACCGCGACATGCCCCCGCCGCATCCCGCCCGAGGACTTGAACGCCAGCACCGAGCCGCGCTCCGGCGCGTTGCCGCGAGCGTAGCTGCCGGCGGCGTTGTACCACCACAGCCGGGCATCGCCGCTGATCTGCATACCGGTGGCCATGCGCGCGAAGGGCACGCAGGACAGGCCCGCGCTCTGCGCCACATGCAGGATCGGCGTGCCGCCGAGCGCCGCGCCCCGGAAAGAGACCGGCGTCAGCGCCGGTTCCCCGGTGCGCCCTGCGGGCGCCGTCGCGCGGGTGCCGCCCTGGACCACATGGCGTGTCGCCGCCTGGCGTGTCGTCGCCTGCCGCGTCGTTGCCGGGCGCGTCGTTGCCGGGCGGGCAGCCACACGCTGCTGCGCCTGCGCATTCTGCGCGCTGGTGTTGCGGTTCTGCTGCTGTCCCGCCGCATCCGCCGCCGACCCCACGGCGGTTGCGACAAGG
Organism: Falsiroseomonas bella; assembly: GCF_003173615.1. Taxonomy (GTDB): domain Bacteria; phylum Pseudomonadota; class Alphaproteobacteria; order Acetobacterales; family Acetobacteraceae; genus Falsiroseomonas; species Falsiroseomonas bella. The sequence goes on from NZ_QGNA01000009.1 coordinate 44,712, forward strand.
ATAGCGAAGCCACAAACCAGCGCGCGTCCTGCCCGCATCCGGATACCCCTGCCAAAGCCCCCACGGACCCGTAACGGAACCGTGAGAGTGGCGTATCCGGCCCTCTCGCGCCCTGCCAACCCGGCACGGGCGTTACATCCGGTAATCTGGCGTGATTCGTTCGGCGCGGCTGTGGATGACGCCCGGGTTTCGGGAAATCGTCCTAGGTTGAAACGCGCAACACGGTGGCAACACAGTGTTGCGACACAAATGCAACAGGCGAAACACGCGACACAGACTCGAAACGCAGCCGCTGCATGGCAGTCATGTGCCGACGTGATGATCCGGCAACGATTCTCGCCGGGCGCGCGAGGCGCCCGGCGTTTTTGCAACCTGTCAGGTCACTTGCAGGCGGTGATCATGATCTCGACCAGGTGGCGCGGGTCGGCCATGTTCGCCTGCACGCAGGCGCGCGCCGGGCGGCCGGCATCGCCCAGCCATTCCACCCACACCTTGTTCATCGCGTCGCGGTCGCGGATGTCCTTCAGCCAGATCTGCGCCTGCAGCATCCGCGTCTTGTCGGTGCCGTTCGCCTCCAGCGCGGCGTCGATCTTCGCCACCACCTCGCGGGTCTGGCCCGCGACGTCCTTGGACAGGTCGTCGGCGGTCAGCCCCGCCAGGTAAACGAAGTTGTGGTACTCGACCGAGGTCGAGAGGATCTGGTTGCTGCCCTGGCGGGTGATCTTGGACACGGCGCGGACCTCCTGGAATTGGCGCGCCGGGGTTTTACGGCCGAACGCGCCCCTCTGGAACCGCCCGCCGCCCCCGATTCACGCGACCGCGTAGGTGCTGCCCGACGCCGCGGCGCCGATCATCGCCTCGAACACCGCGACGCCGTGGATCGCCTCCTCCACCGGCAGCGGATAGGCCGCGCCGCCCGCGCAGGCCCTGGCGAAGGCCGCGAGCTCCGCCGCCTCGATGTCGGTCTTCGGGAAGGTCTTCACCCAGCCCTCGCCCTCCACCGGCGTCCAGGTGAGCTGCTCCAGCCCCTGCTGCACCAGCACCCCGCTGGTGCCGAACAGCCCGACGCGCCAGAAGGTCGCGGTGAGCGCCAGGGTCGTGAAGCCGACCGTGGCGCCGCTTTCCAGCCGCGCCAGCATCGCCGTGGTGTCGTCGATGGTCTCCGAGACCTGGGCGTGGCTCTGCACCGTCACCTCCCGGAAGCGGCCGGCGAGGTTGATGATCATGTCCACCATGTGGATGCCCATGCCGCCCATGCCGCCGAGCGGGCTTTCCGCGCGATCCGCGCGCCACATGCCGGGCTTGTAGTTGCGCGCGCCGGAGCCGCTGAAATTGCCCTCGACATGCAACAGCGTGCCGAGCGTGCCGTCGGCAAGCATCTGCTTCATCATCGCCGTCGCCGGCAGGAAGCGCCGGTTGTGGCCGAGCGCCATCACCCGCCCCGCGGCGCGGCACGCCCCCACCGCGGCCTCGGCGTCCGCCTTGGCGAGCGTGAAGGGCTTCTCGACGAAGACATGCTTGCCGGCCTGCGCGGCCGCGATCACCTGCGCCGCGTGCTGGCCATGCGGGGTGGCGAGCACCACCGCCTCCACCTCCTTGTCGGCCAGGACGGCGTCGTAGCCATCCAGCAGCCGGATGCCCTTCGCGGCGGCATAGTCGCGCGCCTTCTCCGGCGTGCCGGTGCAGCCCGAGACGAAGCGCAGCGGGGCATCATTCTTCCCCTGCACGCTGTCCACCAGCACCCGGCCCCAGCGGCCCATGCCCACGATCGCCGCCTTCAGCATCCGTCATCCCCCATCATGATCGTCCCGCCGGATCGGGCGGCACGGCTTCCAATGCGTCCTGCATCCGCTTGAGCCGCCACAGCCCCCAGGAAAAGGCCACCAGGAACAGGCCGACCGCCGCCAGCGTCGGCATCCGCAGCCCGAAGGCCTCCCCCGCCGCACCCAGCGCCAGCGCGCCGAGCGCCGGGCAGGCGCGGGTGATGAGGCCCCAGAGGCTCAGCATCCGCCCGCGATAGATCGCGTCGGTCGCGGACTGGATCAGGGTCTGCACCGTGATCCCCTGCACGGAGGCGAAGGCGCCGATCAGCGCCGCGCTCAGCATGCCCAGCGGGAAGAACCCCGTGGCGACGAACCCCGCCGTCGCGCCGGCCTGCGCCAGCCCGGACCAGACCGCGAGCCGCGTCGTGCCGGCCAGCTTGCCGCGCCCCGCCACCCAAAGCCCGGCGACCAGCGCACCGACGCCGAAGCAGGCGGTCAGGATCGCCAGGCTCTCCGCGCCCAGGCCGTAGATGCGCTCCACATAGGGGGGCAGCACCTCCTGCACGCCGCGCAGCAGCATCGCGGTGATGGCCGCATAGAGCAGCAGGGGGCCGAGCCCGGCATGCCGCGCGGCGTAGCGCACGCCATCGGCCACGTCGGCCCAGATGCCGCCCTTGCCGGCATGGCCGCGCCGCTCCGCCACCGCGACGTTCAGCATCAGCAGCGACAGGCCGGAGATCAGGTAGCCCACCGCGTTCGCGGCGATGGCCGGCACCACGCCGAAGGCGGCGATGACCGGCCCCGCGATGGCCGGGCCGACGAAGCGCGCCACGGCGAAGGTCAGCGAATTGGCGGCGACCGCCGCCGGCAGGTCGGCGCGCGGCACGATGCCCGGCATCAGCGTCTGCCGCGCCGGCTGCGCGAAGGACCCCGCGATGCCGCTCAGCACCTCGAGCGCCAGCAGGATGCCGATCGTCATGTGGCCGCTGGCGGTGATGCCCGCGACGGCGGCCGCCTGCAGCGCGATCGCCACCTGCGTCCAGATGGCGAGCTTCACCCGGTCCACCCGGTCCGCGACCGCCCCGGCCAGCGGGCTGATCACCACCGCCGGCGCCAGGTCGCAGAAGGCGACCATGCCGACCCAGAAGGCGCTGCCTGTCAGCTCCCAGGCCAGCCAGGAGACAGCGATGCGCTGCATCCAGAGGCCGGTCCAGGCCACCATGGAGCCGCCGAAGAAGATGCGGCTGTCGCGGTGGGAGAGTGCGCGGGAAAGGGCGCCCCGCGTGGCCATCCGGCGTGTGGCCTACCGCGTCCCCGCCTGTCCGCCGACCTGCCCTTGGCGCAGGCAGTCCTGGATCATCTGGTCGCGGGTGAGCTGCGCCGAGGCGCGGTCGGCCTCCGCGCGGCTGTAGGGCGCGACGGTGATGGTGCCGCGGCCGCTTTCCGTCTCGTCCGTGCGCATGGTCTGGCCGCGCTCCCGGAACTGCACCACGCGCGTCGCTTCCGCCCGGCAGGCGGCGAGGCGGGCATCCTGCTCGCCGCGCGGCGCGCCGCCGAAGGGCACGTCCACCCGTCCGCCCTGCAGGCGTGCCGAGTCGCAGGCCGCGAGCAGCAGCAGGGGCAGCAGGAGAAGGGCGGAGCGCGGCATGTTCCGGGACTTTCGGCGCGGGGATGGCTCAGGCGGAGGCCCTGGCGGGCAGGCCCCGCGACAATAGCCTCCGAAGTTCCTCCGCGTCGAACCTCGCCCCCGCATCGAGCGGCATCCCCGCCGCCGCCCGCAGCAGCGCGGGATGCAGGTCCACGCCCTGGGGCGTCACGTCGAACAGGCCGATCAGCCACTCCGCGCGGCCCATCACCTCGACCAGCGCGAGCAGCCGGAGGCAGAGGGCGAGGCCGGCCAGCGTGCAGAGGCCGGCGCCGCGGTCCACCGCCTCTGCCCAGCAGCGTGCGTCGCGGTCGGCGATGGCGAGCACCGTCGGCTCGGCATTGGCGCGGCGGAACACCAGCGTCCGCGCCGGGCCCCAGCGCCCCGCGGCCGCGCCGGCCCGCGCCGCGTCCCAGGCGGCGAGTAGCGCCTCCGGCCGCACCGCGGGCAGGCGCTCGGGCGGGCAGGGGATGGCATAGGCGAGGGCGCCATGGGCGTCCTCCGCCACCCGGATCGCGGTGTCGGGCATCGGCGCGATGTGGGGCGGGGCGGAAGGCGGCGCCAGGGGCGGCCAAGGTGCGGCGGCGGCTTCGCAACGGCGCCTCGCCATTCCATGATCGCCGCCATGGAGCCGAACCGCCTGACCGCCACCGAGGCCGCCCGCGCCATCGCCGCCGGCCGCCTTTCCCCCGCCGATCTGATGGAGGCCTGCCTCGCCCGCGCCGCGTCGCGCGAGCCGGCCGTGAACGCCTTCGTCCATCTCGATCCCGCCCAGGCAAGGCGCGGGGCGGCGAAGGCCCGGCCCGGCCCGCTGCACGGCATCCCCTTCGGCGTGAAGGACGTGCTGGACACGGCCGACATGCCCACGGGCTACGGCTCGCCGATCTGGGCGGGCTGGCGCCCGCGCGGCGATTCCGCCGCCGTGGCCGCGGCGCGCGCGGCTGGCGCGGTGATCATGGGCAAGACGGTCACCACGGAATTCGCCACGCGTCATCCCGGCGCCACCGCCAATCCGCACAACCTGGCGCATACGCCGGGCGGGTCCTCCTCCGGCTCGGCCGCCGCGGTCGCGGACTTCATGCTGCCGCTCGCCTTCGGCACCCAGACCGCGGGCTCCATCGTGCGGCCGGCGGCCTATTGCGGCGTGGTCGGCTACAAGCCGACCTATGGCGCGCTGCACCGCGCGGGCATGAAGGTGATGAGCGAGAGCCTCGACACCATCGGCGTCATGGCCCGCTCCGTCGCCGATTGCGCGCTGGCCATGGCCGCGATGACCGGCCGGACCCTGGGCGACCCCGAGGCGAAGCCCGGCCGCGCGCCGCGCCTCGGCCTCACCCTCGGCCAGGAGCCGGGCAAGGCGGCGCCGGAGACGGTGGCGCTGCTGCGGCGCGTGGCCGACCAGGCGCGCAAGGCGGGCGCGGAGGTGGTGGACTTCACCCTGCCGCCCGAGCTGCTGAAGGCCGCCGAGACGCATCCGGCGCTGATGAACATGGAGACGGCGCAGTCCCTCGCCTGGGAGCTGAACGAGGCGCGGGCCCAGCTCTCCCCGGTGCTGCTGGACCGGATGGACTGGGCGCGGAGCCAGCCCATGGCCGCCTTCCGCGAGGCGCGGCTGGCGCAATCCGCCGCCAAGCTCTGCTTCGCGCGGGCGACCGAGGGTCTGGATGCCCTGCTCACGCCGAGCGCGCCGGGCGAGGCGCCGGAGGGCCTCGGCTGGACCGGCGACGCGACCTTCAACCTGCTCTGGACGACGCTGTGGGGGCCGAACGTGACGGTGCCGGCCGGCACGGGGCCGAAGGGGCTGCCGCTCGGCGTGCAGCTGGTCGGCCGCATCGGCGAGGACGCCGCGGTGCTGGGCTGGGCGCGCTGGCTGCAGGCGGCGATGGGATAGGCGCCCGCCGCCACGGCCCGATTACCTCCGGCGTCATCGCCCCGCCGCGCTAGGCCCGTGCAGGCTGCCCGCGTACAACAGCGCGGGAGTGCCTGCCATGGCGACGCTTCTTCCCACCGGCCACCTCGTCACGCGCGACGGCGTGGCGCTGTTCCGCCGCGACATCGGCCAGGGACCGCCCGTGGTCTTCCTGGCGAGCTGGTCGCTGCCCTCCGACTCCTGGTCCCTGCAGATGCAGGCCCTCTCTTCCGCCGGGTTCCGCTGCCTGGCCTATGACCGGCGGGGCCATGGCCGCTCCGCCGATCCGGGACGGGGATGGGACTACGACACGCTGGCGGACGACCTTGCCGAGGTGCTGGAGGCACATGGCATCGAGGCGGCGACGCTGGTCACCTTCTCCGGCGCCGCCGGGGAGGCGGTGCGCTACCTGACTCGCCACGGCGGCCGGCGCGTCGCGCGGCTGGCGATGGTCGGGCCGACAACGCCCCTGCTGGCGCGGCGCGCCGACAATCCGGACGGGATCGACCCCGCCCTGCTGGACGCTTTGCGCGGCGAGATCGCGCGCGACTTCCCGGCTTGGCTGGAGCAGGCGGCGCGGCCCTTCGGCGGGCCGCACGTCTCCCAGGCGATGCTCGACTGGGTGCGCGGGCTGGCGCTGCAGGCCTCGCTGCCGGCACTGCTCGGCTTCCACCGTGCGCTGAGCGAGACGGACTTTCGCGCGGAGCTGCGAGCGCTGGACCTGCCGGTGCTGGTCATCCAGGGCGAGGAGGACCAGACCTGCCCGCTGGACCTGACCGGCCGCCGCACGGCGGCGCTGGCGCGGCGTGCGCGGCTGCTGGTCTATCCCGGCGCGCCGCACGGCGTCCCGTTCAGCGACGCCGACCGGCTCTCGGCCGACCTGCTCGCCTTCGCCCGCGGCGGATGAGCCGGGGGTGCGCTACCGCTTCCCGGCGTATTCCGGCAGCGCCTTCAGCGCGTCCGTCGTGTCGAAGTCGCGCAGCACGGCGTCGTTCGCCATCTCCACCTCCACCAAGCGGTCGGCATGCTTGGCGGCGAGGTGCCGCGCGCCGATGTCGCCGCTGATGGACAGCATCTCGGACAGGAACTCGCGCGCCCAGAGCATCGGGTTGCCCTGCTTGCCGCGATAGGTCGGCTGCACGATGGCGCGGCCTTCCTCGGGGTCGAAGGCGGCGATCAGGCGATCGAGCATCTCCCCGCTCACCAGCGGCATGTCGCCGAGGCAGATCATCACGCCCTCGGCCTCCGGCGGCACGGCACGCAGCCCCGCCTTGAGCGAGGCGGAAAGGCCCTCGGCATAGTCATCGGCATGCGCCAGCAGCACCGCGCGGCCGGCCAGCGCCTCCTCCACGCGTTCGCGCTCATGGCCGGTGACGACGATCACCGGCCGCGCGCGGGAGGCCAGCACATTGTCCACGACGCGCGCGATGATCGGCACGCCCTTGTTGTCCGGCACCAGCAGCTTGTTGAGCGGCGCCATCCGGCGGGACCGGCCGGCGGCCAGCACCAGCGCGCAGACCTGCCGCGCGCGCCGCGGCGCGATGGGCGAGACGGGCGTGCGTGGGGCTTCCGCGCGCGGCAGGGGCCGCGCCTCGATCTCCTTCAGCAGGCCGCCGACGCCCATGCCCATGATGTGCTTCGCCGTCACGCGCTCCCCGGCGAAGAGGCGCTGCAGCACCCAGTCGAAGCCGTTGAGCTTCGGGCTGCGGGCGCAGCCGGGCAGCACCATCGCGGGCACGTCGCCGAGCCGGCCGAGGCAGATCAGGTTGCCGGGGTCCACCGGCATGCCGAAATGCTCGATCGCGCCGCCCGCGCGCACGATCGCGGCCGGGCCCACGTCGCGCCGGTCCACCACGGCGGAGGCGCCGGCGATCAGCAGCAGCTGCGCGCCCGCCTTGCGCAGCCGCGTCAGCGCATCGGCGACGGCCGCTTCCTCATGCCGCACGCGCTCCACCGGCAGCATGGTGCCGAGCAGCGCCTCGACGCGGGCGGAGGTCGCCTCCACCGCGCCCTCCATCACGCTTTCCTTCACGCCCGGCAATTCGGTCAGCACCAGCCCGACCGAGAGCGGGCGGAACGGGCGCACCGCCAGCGCCGGGCGGCCGCGCAGCATCGCCTCGACGACGGAGAGCACGGCGCCGGGGACCGCGAAAGGGATGATCTTGATGGTCGCCAGCATCTCCTTCGCGCCGACCACGCTGCGGTCGGGCAGGGTGGCGACGGTGACGCTCTCATCCACCTGGTTCAGCCGGTCGATCAGCGACGCATCCACGCTGAACAGCCCGGCGCTCTCGGCGAACAGGTTCACCCGCCCCGTGGAGGCGCGGGAGCGCGCGAGCAGGGGGGCCATCAGCGCATTGGCGATGCGGTCCGCGGCCTCGTCCTCCGGCACGTCGCCGGCCTCGAGCCGCGCGGCGATCACCTCGCGCCGGCCGGCTTCCTTCAGCGCGGCGAGCGCGGCCTCGTCCAGCACCGTGCCCTTCTTCAGCACCTTGCCCGGCAGGCGGACGGTGTGGGCGAGGACGGCGCCGCGGGCTTCGTCGAGGGGCGTCGGGCCGAAGATCATGATTGCGCTTTCTTCTTCGGCCCGCCCCGGCGCGATGCCACGACCTGGGCGAGGATGGAGACGGCGATCTCGGGTGCGGTGACCGCCCCGATGTCGAGGCCGACAGGCGCGTGGATGCGGGCGATCTCGGCTTCCGTCAGCCCCGCCTCGGTCAGCCGCGCGACGCGCTTGGCATGGGTGCGGCGGCTGCCGAGGGAGCCGATGTAGAAGGCCGGCGAGCGCAGGGCGACCTCGAGCGCCGGATCGTCGAGCTTCGGGTCATGCGTCAGCGTGACGACGGCGGTGCGCACATCCGGCGCGAGGGCCGCCATCGCCTCGTCGGGCCAATCGGTGGAGATCGTCACCCGATCACCCATCCGTTCCTCGGTGGCGAAGGCGCGGCGCGGATCGACGACCGTCACCGCGAAGCCGAGCGGCAGCGCCATCGGCACCAGCGCCTGCGCGATGTGCACGGCGCCCACCACGATCAGGCGCAGCGGCGGGTTGTGGACCGCGACGAACCACTGCTCGTTGCCGACCGTGACGGTGCGGGAGGCGTCGTCGGCCAGCGCGGATTGCGCGGCCTCGGCCAGGTCCGGCGATGCAGCGTCCTCGGGGAACAGCAGCTGCGCGCCATCGGGCAGGCGGGTGAGCAACGCAACCGGGCGCTTGCCCGCGCGCGCAGCCCGTAGGCGCTGGAGCAGGTCGAGCTTCACCCCACCTTCTCCACGAAGACCTTGAGCTTGCCGCCGCAGGCGAGGCCGACTTCCCAGGCGCGTTCGTCGCTGATGCCGAAATCGAGAAGCTGCGGCGTGCCGCTCGCCATGGTCTGCTTCGCGACATCGGCGACCGCGCCCTCGATGCAGCCGCCGGAGACGCTGCCGGCGATCCGACCCGACTGCGTCACGGCGAGTTGCGAGCCCGCGGGGCGGGGAGAGGAGCCCCAGGTCTCCACCACCGTCGCAAGGGCGACGGTCTCGCCCTCCGCCAGCCACTCGGCGGCGATGCCGAGGATGTCCTCCGAGTCGGTTGCCGTCATGCGGAAAACTCCCTCCCGCGCCCTGGCTGCCGGTCCGACAGTGCCGCCACCAGCTCGCGCAGGCTGGCGAGATTATGCACCGGGCGGAATTCGTCCACATGCGGCAGCATCGCACGGATGCCCTGCGATTTGGGCTGGAAGCCGGCGTAGCGCAACAAGGGATTGAGCCAGACCAGCCTCCGGCAGGATTTCCGCAACCTTTCCGTGGCGTCCGCGAGCCCCTTCGCGCCTTCGCGATCGAGGCCGTCGGTGATCAGCAGCACCACCGCGCCCTGGCCCAGAACGCGCCGCGCCCAGAGTCGGTTGAAGTTCTCGAGGGATTCGCCGATGCGCGTGCCGCCGGACCAGTCCGGTACGGCATGCGAGACCATCTCGAAGGCTGCCTCGGGATCACGATGGCGCAGCTGGCGCGTGACATTCGTCAGCCGCGTGCCGAACAGGAAGCTGTGCACGCGGTCGCGGTCGTTCGTCACCGCATGGATGAAGTGCAGCAGGACCTGCGCATAGCGCGACATCGAGCCCGAGATGTCGCAGAGCACCACCAGCGGCGGCGTGCGCGTCACGCGCCGGCGCCGCGCGATGTCCAGGATCTCGCCGCCGGAGCGCAGGCTCTCGCGCACGGTCAGGCGCAGATCGGCATGGGTGCCGCTGCTGGAAGCGCGGAAGCGGCGCGTCGGGCGCGCATCCAGCGGCAGCACCAGCTTGCGGATTTCTTCCTTGGCCGCGGCGATCTCCTCGGCCGACATCGCCTCGAAATCCATCGCCTGCAGCCGCTCCCGGTCGCTGACGGTGAAGGTGACGTCGAGCTGCTCCTCGGGCTTCGGCTCCGGCGGGGGCGGCTGGTCCTTGCGGTCGCCGCGCATGGCTTCGGCCAGGCGGCGGGAGGCGGGCGAGGGCTTCGGCGGTTCCTTGAAGCCGTCGAGCATCGCCATCGCGGCGGCGTGCCTGCCGGCCTCCGGGTCGCGCCAGAACAGGCCGAAGGCGTGGTCGAACAGCAGGAAGTGCTCGTGCCGGTGGACCATGGTGGCGCGCAGCGCGGCCTGCACCTGCGCCTTCTCGCCAAGGTCCACGGCCTCCAGCGCCGCGGCGCCGGCGAGGATCTCGGTGGGGCCGACCGGCAGCCCGGCACGGCGCAGCAGGCGCCCGAAGGCGATCAGGTTCGCGGGCAGAGCGCCCGATGCGCTCGGCGCGGGGATGGTGAGGGCGGCCTTGGGCGGGATCATGGGGAGGGGTGCGCGGCCCTCACGGCGCCCTTCCCCTTCACGCCGCCGCCTGCTTCGCCTCGGCCACCAGCTTCGCCGCCTCGGCGCCGCGGATCTTCGCGATGTCGTCCTGGTATTTCAGCAGCGCGCCGAGCGTCTCGTCCACCAGCGCCGGCTCCAGCTCCCGTGCGTCGAGCGCGGCCAGCGCGCCGGCCCAGTCGATCGTCTCCGCCACGCCGGGCGGCTTGAAGGTGTCGCCCTGGCGCACCGCCTGCACGAAGGCCACCACCTGGGCCGACAGGCGCTCGCCGACGCCGGGCGCGCGCAGCTTCAGGATCGCCCGCTCCCGCGCCGCATCCGGGTAGTCCACCCAGTGATACAGGCAGCGGCGGCGGATCGCGTCATGCACCTCCCGCGTGCGGTTCGAGGTGATCACCACCACCGGCGGCACCGCGGCCCTCACCGTGCCGAACTCCGGTATCGAGATCTGAAAATCCGCCAAAATCTCCAGCAGGAAGGCCTCGAAGGGCTCGTCGGCGCGGTCGAGCTCGTCGATCAGCAGCACCGCCGGCTCGCCCTCCAGCGCATCCAGCAGCGGGCGGGACTGCAGGAAGCGCCGGTCGTAGATGCCGCGTTCCAGCGCCGCGCGATCGGTCGCCTCGCCACTGGCCTCGGCCAGGCGGATCGCCATGAGCTGGCGGGCGTGGTTCCACTCATAGGCGGCCGAGGCCAGGTCCATGCCGTCATAGCACTGCAGCCGGACCAGGCGCCGCGGCAGCTGCGCGGCCAGGACCTTCGCGATCTCGGTCTTGCCCGTGCCGGGCTCGCCCTCGAGGAACAGCGGGCGGCCCATGCGCAGCGCGAGATGCACGGTGGTCGCGAGCTGGCGGTCGGCGACATAGCCGCCGGCTGCCAGAAGCTTCTGGGTCTCCTCGACCGAGGCCGGGACCATGCCGGTCAGCCCGACGCGAAGATCAGCAGCAGCACCACCAGCATCGCGCCCAGGCCGAACCAGACCTGGAACGGCATGCCCAGCACGTTGGAGGTCAGCACGCGCATCGGCAGGCCCGTCTCCCAGGGATGCGGGTTCGGGCGCTGCGCCAGGCCGCCGGGGGACATGCCGTCGGCGCCGTGCTGGGTGATCGGTCCGGGCGCGCCGGGATGGCCGAGATACTCGGTGTCGGTGCCGGCCACCGCCGGAACAGGCGGGGCAACCTGGGCGGCGAAGCGGTCGAAGAACTGGTCGGCCATGGACTTGGCCGTGCTGTCGATCAGGCGGGCGCCGAGCTGGGCCATCTTGCCGCCGACCTGCGCCTTCACGTTGTAGCGCAGCACCGTCTCTTCCGGCCCGACCTCCTCGAGCGCGACATCGGCGCCGCCCTTGGCGAAGCCCATCGCGCCACCCTGGCCCTCGCCGGAGATCGTGTAGGACTCGGGCGGGTTGATGTTGCTGAGCGTCACCTTGCCGCCGAAGCGGGCGGACATCGGGCCGAGCTTCACCGCCACCTTGGCCTGGAACTGGTCGTCGCCGATGCGCTCCACGCTCTCGCAGCCCGGGATCGCGGCCTGCAGGACGGCGGGATCGTTCAGCGCCTCCCACACGCGCTCGCGGGGGGCAGCGATGCGCCGCTCGCCGGTCATCTCCATCGTGTTCGGTCCCTCGATCAGGTCGGCTGGCTAATTACGGGCTGCGGCGCCGCGGGGAAAGGGCAGGGCCCGCGCCATCGTGACCTTCCGGCCCGGACGGGCTAATCCCGAACCCCGACAGGGGTCGGTCGGAGCGGGTTGGATGCGGTTGCGGGGACTGGGCGCAGGGGGCGGGCTGCTGGCCGCCGGTGCGGCGATGCTGCCCGGCAGCGCCGCGGCGGCGGGCGGCATTTCCGGCGCGGAGCTGTCGCTGGCCTGGGCGATCCCCTTCGTTGGCATCCTGCTCTCCATCGCCCTGATGCCGCTCTTCGCCGCGCATCTCTGGCACCACCATTACGGCAAGATCGCCGCAGGATGGGCGGCGCTGCTGCTGGTGCCGCTGGCCTCGGTGCACGGCCTCGGCCCGGCCTGGTACGAGTTCGCCCATGTTATGGTGCTGGAATATGTGCCCTTCATCGCGCTGCTCCTGGCATTGTATACGGCTGGCGGCGGCGTCCTGCTGAAGGGCTCGCTGGTCGGCACGCCCACCACCAACACGGCGCTGCTGGCCGTGGGCACCGTCCTGGCGAGCCTGATGGGCACCACCGGCGCGGCGATGCTGCTGATCCGCCCGGTGCTGCGCGCCAATGCCTTCCGCCGGCAGAAGACGCACACCTTCGTGTTCTTCATCTTCCTGGTCGCCAATATCGGCGGCAGCCTGACGCCCGTGGGCGACCCGCCGCTCTATCTCGGATTCCTGCGCGGCGTGTCCTTCTTCTGGCCGACGACCCATCTGTTCGGCGAATTCCTGACCTGCGCCATCATCCTTCTGGCCGTCTACTGGCTGCTCGACAGCTGGGCGTGGAAACGGGAGCGGCCGGTGGTGCCCGACACCGGGCCGAAGGAGAAGCTCGGCATCGAGGGCTGGCTGAATGTCTGGCTGGTGGTGGCGATCGTCGCGGTGGTGATCGCGATGGGCTATGTCCGGCTCGGCCACGTGTATGTCCTCGGCCAGCGCATGGAAGTCGAGCGCGTCGCCGGCATCCTGCTGTTCCTGGCGATCACGGCCGTCTCGGTGCAGTTCACCTCCCAGGCGCTGCGGGAGGCGAACGGCTTCGCCTGGGGCGCCATCCTGGAAGTGGCCAAGCTCTTCGCGGCGATCTTCGTCTGCATGGCGCCGGTGCTGGCGATCCTGCGCGCGGGGATGGACGGCGCGGCGGCGCCGCTGGTCGCGCTGACCTCGGGCGCCGATGGGCAGCCCATCCCCTGGGTCTATTTCTGGCTGACCGGCGCGCTGAGCTCCTTCCTGGACAACGCGCCCACCTACATCGTCTTCTTCGAGCTGGCCGGCGGCGACCCCGCGAAGCTGATGGCGGAGGGCGCGCTGGTGCTGGCCGCGATCTCCTGCGGGGCGGTGTTCATGGGCGCCAACAGCTACATCGGCAACGCGCCGAACTTCATGGTGAAGGCCATCGTGGAGGAGAACGGCGTGCGGATGCCGAGCTTCTTCGGCTACTGCGCCTGGGCGGCGGTGTTCCTCATCCCGCTCTTCGTGCTGGTGACGTTCCTGTTCTTCTGAGGAAGGCGAACAACATGCCCTATGTGATCGGAGCCGACCTGCCGGATCAGCCCGCCGGCCAGCGCTTCCGCGCCCTGCTGGACCGGCCGCAGATCCTGGAGATGCCGGGCGCGCATCTCGGCATTGCGGCGCTGCTGGCGAAGCGCGCGGGCTTCCCGGCGCTCTACATGTCGGGGGCCGCGATGTCGGCCACGATGGGGCTTCCCGACCTCGGCATGATCACCGTGGACGATGTGTGCTGGTACATCCGCCAGGTCGTGCGCGCCGCGGGGCTGCCGGTGCTGGTGGATGGCGACACCGGCTATGGCGAGGCGCTGAACGTCATGCACATGGTCCGCGCCTTCGAGGAAGCGGGCGCCGGCGCGGTGCATCTGGAGGACCAGCTGCTGCCGAAGAAGTGCGGCCACCTGAACGACAAGAAGCTGGCCGATGCGCACGACATGGCGGCCAAGGTGGCGGCGGCGCGCAAGGCACGGCGGCACCTGTACATCATCGCCCGCACCGACGCGGCGGCGAGCGAGGGGATGGACGGCGCCGTGGCGCGCGCGAAGCTGTATCTCGAGGCCGGCGCCGACGCGATCTTCCCCGAGGCGCTGACCAGCCGCGAGATGTTCGCCGAATTCGCCAGGCGCATGCCGGGCGTGAAGCTGCTGGCCAACATGACCGAATTCGGCCGCACGCCCTTCCTCACCGCGAAGGAGTTCGAGGAACTCGGCTACGCCATGGTGATCTGGCCCGTCAGCCATCTGCGCGTCGCCAACCGCGCAATGGAGGAGCTGTATGCGACGATCCGTGAGACCGGCGGCACGATGGCCGCGCTCGATCGCATGCAGACCCGCGCGCAGCTCTACGAGACGATCGGCTACCACGAATACGAGGCGCTGGATGCGAGCCTTGTGAAGACAGTGGTGCCAGAGGGCATGCCGCAGGGCTGACGAATCCCGTCCGCGGGCGGACGGACGAAGAAGACAAAGAGGACCGGGACGATGTCGGAACAGCAACTCCCTGCCGTTGCGCAGAAGGCGCCCTTTGCCGTCGAGGTGACGGAGGGCAAGACCTATTGGTGGTGCGCCTGCGGCCTGTCGAAGAAGCAGCCCTTCTGCGACGGCAGCCACAAGGGCAGCGGCCTCTCCCCCGTCTCCTGGACGGCGGAGAAGGACGGCAAGGCCTGGTTCTGCGGCTGCAAGCAGACCGGCAAGTCGCCGCTGTGCGACGGGGCGCACAAGGGGCTGTAGCCCCCGCGCGCCCTGTCGCGCCGGCCCGGCCGTCAGCCCGGCGGCCGGTTCGGGCCAGGGCCCGGCCCCGGACCGCGGCCGCCACCCGGACCCATGCCGGGCCCGCGGCCGCGCCGGCGCTCATGCATTGTCAGCACCTCCCCGCGCTGCTGCGCCGTCATGGCGTTCCAGCGCGCCTGCACATCGGCTTCCGGCAGGTCGGGCGTGCCGGCGCGGAACGCCTCGGTCACGCGCTGCTGCGCGCCGGGCGGCAAGGCACTGAAATCGCGGGCCAGCACCTCGTCATGGAACTGCCGCCGCTGCGCCTCCGTCATGCGGGGCTGGGCGAGGGCGGCCATCGGAAGACCGGCGAAAGCAAGGCCGAGCAGGGCGCGTCGTTGCATGGCGAACTCCTCCGGCCACGCGGCCATCGCGCGGCCTGGGATCCGGGTAGCGCGGAGGCCAGCCATGCGCGTTGACGCATATCAAGGGCCGGTCAGCGCGCGAGGAAACCTTCCTCGGCGAGGAAGCCGCCGACCAGCCGCGCGAACTCGCCCGGCGCGTCCTGCGTGAGGCGGTGATTGGCGCCGGCCAGCGTCGCGAAGCGCGCCTGCGGGATGTTCCTGCGCGCGGTGCGCATCGCCTCGGCGTCGATCACGGTGCAATGCTCGCCGTGGAACAGCAGCGTCGGCAGGCGCACGCGGATGCGCGGCCAGAGATCCTCCGTCAGCGCGCGCTGCGTCGCGACGATGGAGGGCGTGTGGTAGCGCCAGCGCAGGCGGCCATCCGCGTCGCGGCGCAGCGCCGTGTCGAGCCACTGCGCCGCGACGGCGTCGGACCATTCGGCGCGGAACGGCGTCTCGGCCAGCGCGTCCTCGCGCGTGGCGAAGCCGCGTTCGTGGCGCTCCACCTGCTGCAGGAACAGGTCGAACACGTCGGCGCGCAGCGACACCGCGGCGTCGCCCGCGGCCAGCGCCACCACGCGGTCCGGCAGGCGCGTGGCGAGCATCAGCGCGAGCGTCGCGCCGGTCGCCTGGCCGATGACCGCAAACTCCTCCCAGCCCAGCGCGTCGCAGAGATCCTCGATGTCATCCAGATGGTCGTCGAGGTCTGCGGCGGCGGGCAGGTCGGCGCTTTCGCCGAGGCCGCGATAATCCGGCACGCAGACCGGGTTGGCGGGATCGAGCGCCGCCAGCACGAAGTCGAAGATTCTGCGCGTCGTGCGATTGGCGGTGAGGAACAGCAGCGGCATTCCCGTGCCGTTCCGCCAGGTGAAGGCGAGGTCGGCGCCGGTGGAGAGCCGGATGCGCCGCATCGCCCAGCTTGCATCGAGCGGGGCGCGGACCGGCAGGCCGTCGAAGGCGCGGCCGGGCAGGGCGTCGGTCTGGCTGTCCATGGCGCGGGCCTCCCGCGCGGCAGGCTACAGGGCGCCGCGCGCCTTGCGCAACGCGGCCTGCGCCATGGCATCGAGCGCATTGAGGAAGCGCGAGCGGTCGGCCTGCGCCATGGGCGGCGGCCCGCCGCCCATGCCCATCTCCCGCAGGTGGCGTGACAGCTCGCGCCCGGCCAGCGCCGAGCCGATGTTGTTCTCCGTCCAGGGGTGGCCCTTGTAGGAGAGGCAGAAGGCGCCCTTGGCGATGCAGCGCGCGGCGAGCGGGATGTCGTTCGTCAGGCAGATGTCGGTCGGCGTCGCCTGGTCGGCGATCCAGTCATCCGCCTTGTCCGCGCCCTCGCTCACCACGACGATGCGCGTGTTGCCGCCGGGCGGGCGCATCGGCCGTGCGCCGTTGGAGACGAAGATCGTCTCGAAGCCGAGGCGCCCGGCGACCCGCAGGATCTCGTCCCGTACGGGGCAGGCATCGGCATCCACGATGAGGCGCGGCGTCGGCATCAGCCCGGCACGCAGCCGCGGATGGCGTTCGCCTTGGCGGAGTGCACCACGGCGCCATCCGCCTCGATCCTGACCCGCGCCTCGACGCGCCGCTTCATGAGCGCGATCCGGTCAGCGGGCAGCGTCGCCATGGTCGGGCGCAGGCTCGTGTTGCAGGCGACGCTGTCCCAGAAATCCGCGACGTCGGCGAAGCGGCGCTGCACGGTGATCTCACATGTCACGAGATCGCATAGACCCGCGCCCGCCCAGATGTCGCGCAGCGCCTCGAGCCGCTCCACCCCGAGGCCCGGCGGCAGGAGCGGCGCGCCGCCGACCGCGCGTACCTCCTCCTGCACCACGCCCCAGGGAAAGCCACCGGTTGCAAAGTCCCAGACATAGGTCGAGACGATCCCGCCAGGGCGCACCACGCGTGCCATCTCCGCCACGGCGCCGGCGGCGTCGGGGACGAAGAAGATGACGAGCGCCATCGTTGCCGCGTCCCTGCTTCGATCTGCGAAGGGCAGCGCCATGGCGTCGCCCTGGTGGAAGCGCGCGCCCGCCGCGCCCGACCGGGCGCGTGCGAAGGCGAGCTGGCCTTCCGACGGATCGATGCCGTCCACCGCGGCCGGTGCGCAGCGCTGCATGATGAGCTCGGTGAACGCGCCGTTGCCGCAGCCGACATCCACCCAGGCGAGGCCCGGCGGCGGCGCGAGCCAGTCGAGGAACACCTCGCCCGCCGGTCGGCTCCAGAGCCCCATCGAGCGCTCATAGGCTGCGCCGTCGTCGAAGCGGATCATCCCGTCCTCCCTCGCCCGGCCAGTGCAGGCTAGAGGGCGACGCGTCCGCCGTCATCCGGCATGTCAGCGTGCCGAAGGCAATTCGACGGCATAACTCTCAACTGCCGGCACGCTGCGGATCAGGCGGCGGTCGGCGAGCAGACGCGCCATCCGCTCGTATCGGTTGCGGTCGAGTGCCGCGGGGTTCAGCGCGAAGCGGGGGAGGGTGCTGGTCCAGGCGCGACGGTTCAGCTCGTTGTCCAGTTCCCGCCGCGGGCCGGCGATGAACAGGCGCCAGCTTTCCTCGGCGTTGTTCACCAGGAAGGTCGTGGCGGCCTCGGTCGCGTCCATGAAGCGGCGCAGCACCGGGTCGCGCGCACGGTCGCGATGCGCGATGTAGATCAGCTCGTCATAGATCGGCAGGCCGTGCTGCTCGGGGAAGAAGGCACGGCCGGGGCGGCCCTCGATGTCGAGCTGGTGCAGCTCGAAGTTGCGGTAGCCCCCGACGATCGCATCCACCTGGCCGGACATGAGCGCGGAGGATAGCGCGAAGTTCACGTTGACCAGCCGCACATCGGAAAGCTTCAGCCCGACGGTCTCCAGCATCGTGCCCACCACCACCTCCTCGAAGCCGGCCACGGAAAAGCCGATGCGCTTGCCGCGCAGGTCGGCCAGCGTGCGGATCGGCCCGTCGCGCAGCACGGTCAGCGTGGTCAGCGGGGTCGCAACCAGCGTGCCGACGCGCATCAGCGGCAGTCCCTGGTCCACCGCAAGATGCAGGTTCATCTGGTAGAAGACGCCGATGTCGCCGCGCTTCGCCCCGATCAGCCGCGGCGGGTCGTTCGGATCGGCCGGCGCGACGATGCGGACATTGAGACCCGCACGCTCGAAGAAGCCGGCCTCCTGCGCGACGATGACCGGCGCGTGGTCGGGGTTCACGAACCAGTCGAGCAGCAGCGTGAGGTCCGTGCGCTGCTGGGCACGTGCGAGTGCGGGAAGCGCGAGCAGCGGCAGCGCGAAGGCGGCGCGGCGGGTGATCATCGTACAGGTTCCGTCAGTTGGTCCGGTTGCCAGGGAATGGCCCGGCGCAGCAGCCGGTCCATGCAGAACCACAGCGCCAGCGCCATCAGCGCCAGCACCAGAAGGGCGGCGAACATCACATCGGTCTGGCTGCGGCCATTGGCGTGCAGCATCATGTAGCCGAGGCCCGCACTCGCCCCGACCCATTCGCCGACGACTGCGCCGATCGGCGCGACGGCCGCGGCGACGCGCAGGCCGGAGGCGAGCGCCGGCAGCGCCGCCGGCACGCGCAGCCGCCACAGCACGGCGGCGGGCGTCGCATCCATCGTCGCGGCCAGGTCGAGCCAGCCTGGCTCGGTGCGGCGCAGCCCGTCATAGAAGGCGGTGGCGACGGGGAAGAAGATGATCAGCGTCGCCATCGCGACCTTGCTCGCCATGCCGAAGCCGAACCAGAGCGTCAGCAGCGGCGCGATGGCGAAGACCGGCACGGCCTGCGAGACCAGCAGCAGCGGCAGCAGCCAGCGCCGCCCGCCGCGCCAGGCGGCGAGCGTGAGCGCCGCGGCGCAGCCGAGCAGCGTGCCGAGGAGAAGCCCGAGCAGGATCTCGGCGCCGGTGACGAGGGCGTTCTGCAGCAGGCTGTCCCAGCGCGCGAGCAGCGCCTCCGCCACGCGCCAGGGCGATGGCAGCAGGAAGGGCGGCACCTGTGTGATCCACACGAAGCCCTGCCAGAGTGCGATCAGGCCGGCGGCGGCGATGATGCCTCTCATGCCGCCTCCGCCAGGCGTTCCAGCAGGGCCGCCTGCGCGTCCAGAAGCGCCGCATCGCGTGCGGGGCGGGGCGGTGCGCCTTCCGGCACCGGCACCTCCACCGGCACGGCCGGGCTGCCCGTCAGCACCAGGATGCGGTCGGCGAGGCGCAGCGCCTCCAGCGGGTCATGCGTGACGAGCAGCACGGTGCGCCCGGCCAGCAGCCGCGCCGCAAGCTCCTGCAGGCGGTGGCGCGTCGGCGCGTCCACGGCGCTGAAGGGCTCGTCCATCAGCACGACGGGCCGATCCTCCATCAGCGTGCGCGCCAGCGCCACGCGCTGGCGCATCCCGCCCGAGAGCTGCGCCGGCGTCTTGCGCGCGTCCGGCGCCGAGAGGCCGACCTGGTCCAGCAGCGCGCGCGCGCGGGCCTCGTCCGGCTTCTCGCCCCGCAGATGCGCGCCCAGCGTCACATTGCCGAGCGCGTCGCGCCACGGCACCAGCAGATCCTGCTGCGCCATCCAGGCGATGCGCCCGGCGAGCGGCGCGCCATCCTCCGCCACCACGGCGCCTTGCATCCTGAGCAGCCCGGCAACCAGGCGCAGCAGCGTGGACTTGCCCGAGCCCGAGGGGCCGAGCAGCGCGGTCACCCGCCCGCCCGGGACCTCCACCCGGCAGGCGCCGAGCACGGGCACGCCCCCGAGATCGAGCCCGGACGGCAGAACGACGGAAAAGCCCGAAGCGGGCGCACGCGAACTGGACACCGTTCCCTTCGCCGGCATGACCCGGATCAGGTTCGTGGGGTCGCGGTCGCCCGCCTCTCAGCCCCCGATGGGCTCCCCCCGATGTGTGAGGGTGTCATGCGGCAGGGCGGCCCGGCTTGCAAGACCGGACCGGCATGGCATGTCGGGGGCGTGACCCGCCCGATCCTCATCGGCTCCGAGATCTACCGGGGCTCCACCTATGGCCCGAAGCACCCGCTGGCGATTCCGCGCGTCTCCACCACGCTCGACCTGATCCGCGCCATGGGCTGGGTGGCCGAGGACCAGTATCGCGACAGCCCGCGGGCCACGCCGGACCAGCTCATGCGCTTCCACACGCCGGACTACGTCGCGGCGCTGATGCGCACCGAAGCCGCGCAGGCGGTGACGGAGGAAGACCGCGCGCGGCATCACATCGGCGCGCATGGCAACCCCGTTTATCGCGAGGTGTTCCGGCGCCCCGCCACCGGCGCCGGCGGCGCGATCCTGGCGGCCGAGCTCACGCGCGATGGCGGCGTGGTGCATGTGCCCGGCGCCGGCACGCATCACGGCATGTCCGACCGCGCCTCCGGCTTCTGCTACCTGAACGACGTGGTGCTGGGCCTGACCGCGTGGCTCGACCAGGGCCTGGAAAGCATCCTCTACCTCGACATCGATGCGCATCACGGCGACGGCGTGGAACTCGCCTTCCACGATGATCCGCGCGTCTTCACCCTCTCGATCCACGAGGCGAACCGCTGGCCGCATACCGGTCGCGCCGAGGACCGCGCCGGCGGCCATGCGCGCAACCTGCCGGTGCCGGACGGCTTCAACGACAGCGAGATGGACTGGCTGCTGCGCCACGCCGTGCTGCCGCTGATCCGCCACCTCCGCCCGCAGGCGATTTTTCTTCAGTGCGGCGCGGATGCGGTGGAGGAGGACCCGCTGTCGCGGCTTTCGCTCTCCAATGCTGCGCATCGCGCGGTGGTCGGGGCCGTGATGCCGCTGGCGCCGCGGCTCATCGTCAGCGGGGGCGGGGGCTACAATCCCTGGTCGGTGGCGCGCTGCTGGGCCGGCGTCTGGGCGACACTCAACCGCCTGCCGATCCCGCCGCGCCTGCCGGCCGCAGCCGAAGCCGTGCTGCGCGGCCTGTCCTGGTCGCGCGCCGCGGGGCGCAACCCGCCGGAGCCCTGGTTCACCACCATCGCCGACGCGCCGCGGCCGGGGCCCGTGCGGGAGGCGATCCGCGCCCTGGCCGCCGTTACCCTTCGTGACCTTCCTGAGCCGGCCGGCGCCGTGCCATCCTCCGCCGCATGACCTTCCGCCGCCCGCTCCTCGCCTCCGTTGCCGCCCTGGTCGCTGCCGCCAACGCTCCCGGGGCCTTCGCCCAGCCCGGCGTGGACCGCCCCCAGCCGCGCCTGCCGACCGAGCGGATGGTGATCGTCACGCGCGACGGCCGCCGGCTGGACTTCACGATCGAGATGGCGCTGACGCCCGACCAGCAGACCATCGGCCTGATGTTCCGCACCGAGGTGAAGCCGGACGAGGGCATGATCTTCGACTGGGGCCAGCCGCGCGAGAGCAGCATGTGGATGCGCAACACGCTGGTGCCGCTCGACATGGTCTTCATCGCCGCCGACGGCCGCATCCACCGCATCGCGGAGCGGACGATCCCGCTCAGCCTGACCCCGGTGGACAGCCGCGGCCCGGTGCGCGCCACGCTTGAGCTGCAGGGGGGCGTCACGGAGAAGCTCGACATCCGCGTCGGCGACCGGGTGCTGCACCGGATGTTCGGCAGCCAGCCCTGACGCTTGCCGCCTTCCGGCGGCTTGCCTAGGTTGCCGCCGGCTTCGGGGTGTGGCGCAGCCTGGTAGCGCGCCTGTTTTGGGTACAGGAGGCCGTGGGTTCGAATCCCGCCGCCCCGATCCGTTCCCCGGCGCGGGGCCCACGCAAAGCGGGCCCCGACCGCGTCAGAAGATCGCGTCGATTCCCGAGACCTGGGCGTCCGAGACCGTCATCAGGTTGATCGTGACGGTGTCGCGGACCGTGTCCCCCGCCATCACCGCATCCACCAGCCGGACCCAGAGCGTGCTGCCGACGCCGGTGGCGATGAACTCGCCCGACCAGCTCAGCGCCGCGTCGGGCGCATCGAGGAAGCGCTGCCAGGTGGCGCCGTCATCGGCCGAATACTCGAAGCGGAAGGCTTCGACGCCGGAGTTCGCCACCACCTGCATCACCTTGTCGCCCGCGGCGAGATCGGTGAACTGCCAGCGGAAGTCGATGCCGGCGCCCGTCGTCGTCACCCCCTCGCGCAGCGTGGTGAAGAAACTGTCCACGGCACGCTGCGCGCTGATGGTCGCGTTGTTGACGTTCGGGGTGGTGATGTAGGTGCCGAAGAAGCGGCCGCCGCTGGTCGCGGAGAGGTCGTTGTCCTCGTTGGTGACCGCGATCGTGACGCTTTGCAGCCCCGCCGCGGCCAGGGTGAGGGTGTAGAGCCCGTCGCCATTCGCGTTGTCGTCGTCAGGCCCGGCGATGCCGAGATTCGCCGTCCAGCCATTCGCCGCATTCAGCAGCAGCGAGGTGGCGGAGAGGCTGCCCTCGGCCGGGTCGAGACCGCTGACCTGGACGGTGATATCGCCGGTGGCATTGGCCGCCTTCACGACGACGGTCTCGGCCGCGCCGCCTTCCTGCGTGACGACGGCGACGCGGCTGACGCTCAGGGTTGGCGTCGTCGTCGTCGAGTCGGATGGCGGCGGCGTGGGGTCGGACGGGGGCGGCGTCGGGTCGGAGGGGGGCGGCGTCGGATCCGACGGCGGCGGCGTGGGATCGGAGGGCGGCGTCGCCAGCGTCTTCGTGTAGGTGCCGGTCACCATGTACTGGCCGAGCGAGCCGTATTCCGTGTAGCCGGTCGGGCTCGTGGCGAGAGGATTGCCGAAGCCCACGCCGTCGATGGCGATGTAGTAGGTGCCCCCCGCGAGCGCGCTGGCGACGAGCTGCGCGCCGAGCGAGGTGGCCTCGTTCACCGTCTGGATCAGCTTCTTCGCCCCGTCATAGAGGCTGAGCGAGACGTCCATCATGCTGAAGGGAGAGGGCGCGTAGGTCGGCGTGCTTGAGCCCGAGACGTGGATCCGCGTCCAGGAGGAGACCGTGAGGTCCAGGCTGCCGCCCGCGGCGACGTCGAAGCGGAACATGTCCACGTCGTTGCGGGAGCCCGAGCCGCTGATCACGCCGAAGGTCTGCACGGTGACGACGCCGCCGGCCTCGGTCCCGGCGAGGGCGCCGGCGGTGGTGAAGCTGTTGCCCCAGTCGTCGGTGCGGTAGGCGACGCCGCTGTTCTGGGTGGTGATGATCGCCAGGTCGTCCTGGAGCGTCGTGGCGTTGGTGTATTCGCCCTTGCTCCACTGCACGATGTTGGCGCTGTAGCCCACGCCCATCACGGGCGCCCAGTCGGTCACGCCGGTGCCGTGGCCGTAGTAGTAGTCCTGGCGCGTGCCGTTCACGACGATGCCGTCATGGCTCAGCCCGAGGGAATGGCCGACCTCATGCGCCGTGGCGTCGGCGATGTTCTTGGTGCTGTCCGCGAGGCGGTTGGCGTAGACGAAGACCGGCGTGTCGCTGCTCCAGTCGAAGCTGCCGGTGTAGCCGATGCCGCCGTAGTTCTTCCCGCCCTCGTCGGTGATGACCGCGCGCACGCCGAAGGCCTGGTCGGTGCTGCCGCTGTAGCGCAGCGCGTCGACGCCCGGATCCTCGGTCGTGACGTTGATGTTGAAGGGGGAGAAATACTCCGCCACGCGCTGCCAGATCCGCTGGATGGCAAGCAACTCGTTGGCGCCGAAGCTCGCGGAGCTGTCGAGCGAGAAGGCCGGCGAATTGATCGAGGTCGTCTTCCAGTAGCTGTTCCAGGACGTGCCCGTCGTCGTGTGGCCGTCGAAGTCGAGATAGACGATGTAGCGGGAGCCCGGATTGCTGTGCAGCTTGAAGGTGTCGCCATAGGCGATGCCGATGCCGCCGTCCGGGATTTCGTTCAGCACGACATTGGCGGCGATGATCGCCGCCTCCGTGCCGGCCAGCCCGGGCGCGCCGATGCCGGGCGGGGCGTCGCCCGGGACTTCCTGGCGCGGATCCTGCGGCTCGAGGCCGAAGATGGACGGCAGGGCGCAGGCGCCGCAGCCACAGGCGGTGCTGTGCGCCGGCGGCTCGGGCTCGGCCTCGTCACAGGTCAGGCTCGTCGTGCCTGGCGTCGCGCCGCGGAAGGCGGTTGGTTCCTCGGTCGATTCGGGCCGGGCTGCAGGTCGATTCGCCACGAATTCGCTCGGCTGACCGGTGGAGCTCTCCTCCACGAGCGCGCGCCACCAATCCTTGTCCGCACCGAGTATTGGCATGCAATCGACCCCCCTGGCCTGATCCAGACATCAAGCGCATGAAGACGCGGGCTGTTAATCTAAATGCAAGTCGCTCCCCCCTGGAGCGACGGGCCCGCATCCCCGGGCCAATTCGCAGTCTTCCTGCGTGGCTGTCCAGACGGAGGGGCAGGAGAAATGTCGATTTTGCTCGAAGAGCGGGCGGTGTTGCTGCCGCGCACCGTCGTGTGAGGTTCGCAATATTCAAAGTTTTCTATTGTATACGATGCGTGTCGCGAACCGAACGATCGCGTAAAGGTTTCTTCCGGCGGGCCGTATAGTGCGCACAGGTTGAATCGGCGGGCAACGAAAAAGGGCGGACGTTGCCGTCCGCCCCCGTCTCGTCGCGCCCCGGTTGTCGGGGAAACGGGTCAGACCGGGTCCGGGGCGAGCCGGAAGTCGAGGTCGACCAGCGCGAAGCTCGCGCCCGCATCCACCGTCTCGATGCCGTCCATGCCGCCGGCCGCCTGGATCTCCATGCGGTTGAAGAAGCCGCCGAAGTTGTCCGAGACCGTGAAGCTGCCGTCCCCGCCGGTGATGTCGTGCTCGATCTCCTCGATCAGCGTCGAGCCCTGGTAGAGCCGGACGATGATGTCCACCGCATCCTCCGGCGTGAAGTCGGCGGCGTTGCCATATGTGATGGTGGCGGAGAGCGCCGCGGAGGCCTTCAGCACGAAGCCGAGCACCTCGCCGCGGTCCACCGCGGCCGGCGCGCCGTCGCTGTAGGTGTCCGTGCCGGTCTCGATGTCGGCGGGGCTGCCATTCGGGCCGCCTGCCGTCACATCGGCCGAGTCGCGCGCGGTGTTGACACCGAGCGCGAAGCGGCCCGCGCCGCCCGCGGTCCAGTTTTCGACCACGTGCTCACCATACTGGTGGCCGGATTCGACCTGCGCATTCGCCCAGCCGAAGGCATACATGTCGAGCCAGTCGGTCGTGGCCGGCGCGCCCTGCACCGGGTTGTCGTCGCCATCATTCGCCGGATCGTCGTAGGCCTCGTAGCCTTCGCGCATCCGCCCGAGATTCTCGGCGTCCGCCGGCTCGGCGCCGTCCATGGCGTTGTTCTCGTTCGCGTCGAGATAGGCGTAGAGGTGCCGCTCGAGCAGGCCGCCCGGGGCGGGGTCGCCATCGGTCGCGCGGAACAGGTCGAGCGAGAGCACGCCGGCGCCCGGCACGATGTCCGGCCCGTCGTCGCCGACGGTCAGCACCAGGTCGTCCACCGACCAGCCGGTCGCGTTGCCGACCACCGAGCCGAAGGTGACCTTGTCGCCGCCATTGGCGAGGAACTCGACGAAGAAGCCGCCCGTGTCGCCGACCTCGCTGCCGTTCACCAGGATCTTGCCGAGCTCGTAGTCGATCTCGACCTTCGTGCCGTGCGCCAGCACGCCGAGGTCGAGCTCGCCGGCCGAGGCGTCCTGCACGAAACCGCCCTGCAGGGCGCCGTTGGTGTCCGCGATCGTCCGCGAGTCGGAATCCAGCACCACATTCGTGGCGCCCGAGCCGAGCACCTTCACGGTGAAGGAGACGAACTTCAGCACCGTCGTGTCGGCGACGTCGAAGGTGATGCTGTCGCCGTCGTTCAGACGCGTCGCGTTGCCGTGCAGGTCCCAGCCGCTGCCGTTGACGAAGCCGAAGCCGATGTCGTTGGAGAAGGTGACCCAGTTGTCCGAGACGTCGCTGGTGAGGCGCGCGCCGTTCAGCTTGCCGTGGCCCGAGATGCTCACCGGGTCGTTGCTGCGGTCGATCGCGCTGGTGTTCGTCAGCCGGGTCCCGCCGCCCATGTCGGCGAGGTTGTGGGCGACGACGCCTTCGCCGACCTGAAGGTCGCCCGTGGTGTTCACCGCGCCGGCCGTCGGCGCATTCACGCCGTCGGTCAGGTCGACGCCGAGGGCCGCCTGCTGCTCGGTGGTGCCGACGAAGGCGAGCAACTGCTGCCATTCGCTGCCGGCGTAATCGTAGGTGCCCCCGAGGACGTCGCGCGTGGCGAAGTCGCTCGAGTCATCCAGCGTGTCGAGTTGCGAAGACCCGCTGGTGAAGTCCACCGCCCGCACGCCGAACCAGATCTGTGTGAGACTGGTGCTCATTGTCGTTCCCCATCCTGGGCCCGGGCGGCGCGGTGATCGTCACGCGATCAAGGCCCCCAGGTCTCAATCAGGGATAGCACGAAAAAATAAGTCAATCGACATTTTTTTACAGTGTACGAATAGGCGGCCGGATCGTGATGATCTGTTTTCGTTTGGTGAGCGAAGCCCATAACCATCGGAAAAACCTCATAAAAATATTCTGTTCCTGTCCAATTGATAACCAAAAAATTGAAGAATTTTAATCTATGGGTTGCCGAGGGCTCCAGCGGGCCGCGCATCAGGCGAGCGCGGATTGCTTTCTGCGACGAAATTCAAAGCGTTATCGTGCGATGATCCGCAACCATCGCGCGTTCGGGCGGCAAGTTGCACAAAGTGCAAGCGCCACCCGCGCCGCGAAGCGGCGGGGCGTGATCAGCCAACCCTGCGATGATCGGTCCGGCGCGGCACCCTCGGCCGCGCCGCTTGTGACGCTCAGCCCACCGGCTTCGACCGGCCCGTCGAGGCCAGGTGCGGCCGGCCGCCCACCCGCACATAGTCGAAGCCGTGCCGCGCCATCTCCTCGGCGCGGTAGACGTTGCGCAGATCCACCACCACCGGCGCCGCCATGCGCTGCTTCAGCCGCGCCAGGTCCAGCGCGCGGAAGGCGTCCCATTCGGTGATCAGCACCAGCGCATCCGCGCCATGCGCGCAGTCATAGGCATCGGTCGCGTAGGCGACGTCGGTCAGTTCCTTCTTCGCCTGCTCCATGCCCACCGGGTCGAAGGCGCGGATGCGGGCGCCGGCGCGCTGCAGGGCGCCGATGATGCTGATCGCCGGCGAATCCCGCATGTCGTCGGTGTTCGGCTTGAAGGTGAGGCCGAGCACCGCGATGGTCTTGCCCTGCACGCTGCCGCCGCAGGCCTTCACCACCTTGCGCGCCATCGCGGTCTTGCGCGCGTCGTTCACCGCGACGACGCTCTCCACGATCCGCATCGCGACGCCGTAGTCCTGCGCGCTGCGCATCAGCGCCTTGGTGTCCTTCGGGAAGCAGGAGCCACCATAGCCCGGGCCGGCGTTCAGGAACTTCGGCCCGATGCGCTTGTCCATGCCGATGCCGCGCGCGACCAGCTGCACATCGGCGCCCACCTCCTCGCAGAGATCGGCGATCTCGTTGATGAAGGTGATCTTGGTGGCGAGGAAGGCGTTCGCGGCGTACTTCGTCAGTTCCGCCGTGCGGCGGTCGGTGAACAGCACCGGCGCGGCGTTCAGCGACAGTGGGCGGTAGAGCTCCGCCATCACCTGCTTCGCGCGCTCGTCATTCGCGCCGACCACAACGCGATCCGGGCGCTTGAAATCCTCGATCGCGGCGCCCTCGCGCAGGAATTCCGGGTTCGACACCACGGAGAACTCGGCCTCCGGCCGCGCCTCCCGGATGATGCCTTCCACCATGTCGCCGGTGCCGACCGGGACGGTGGATTTGTTCACCACCACCGTATAGCCGGCCATGGCGCGGGCGATCTCCCGCGCCGCCTCCTGCACGTAGCGCAGGTCGGCATGTCCGTCGCCGCGGCGCTCCGGCGTGCCGACGGCGATGAACACCGCCTCCGCGGTCGGCACCGCCTCGTTCAGGTCGGTGGTGAAGGAGAGGCGGTTGGCCGCCACGTTGTCCGCCACCAGCCGGTCCAGCCCCGGCTCGTAGATCGGGATGATGCCCTTCTTCAGGTCGGCGATGCGCTGCGCATTGACGTCCACGCAGACCACCTCGTGGCCGAAATCGGCGAAGCAGGCCCCGGAAACCAGCCCGACATAGCCGGACCCGATCATCGCCACGCGCATCGCTCACCCCTTCACCTGTGCGGCCGCAGGGGCCGGGCCGGTCGCCGGCGCCCCCTGCGGGCGGCGCCCCCATATCACGCCCGCGCCGCGCCGGGCATGGCCGCACCGCCGCCGAACGGCCCGGCTGCGCAATTCTTGACAATATCCGGCTGCGAAGCGGTTAACCGGGCGCCGGAGCTTGGCGCCCCGCGCGGCGCACCGCTATACCGCCGCGTCCCGTCGGCACCGTCCCGGCGACGGCGGGCCCGCCAGGAGCCTTTGCGCGCATGTCCGCCACAGCCGGCGCCCGCCCTCTTCCGCGACACGCCGCCTGACCATGGGCCAGGTCCTCGTCACCGGCGCCGCCGGCTTCATCGGCGCGCATCTCTGCCAGGCGCTGCTGGCGCGCGGGGAGCAGGTGATCGGCCTCGACAACCTGAACCCGTACTACGATCCCAAGTTGAAGGAGGCGCGGCTCGCCGCGCTGACCGGCAAGGCCCGGCCGGGGCAGTTCGCCTTCCACAGGCTGGACCTCTCGGACCAGGATTCCGTGCTGGCGCTGATGGCGGCGCATCCGGGGCTGGACCGGGTGGTGCATCTCGGCGCGCAGGCCGGGGTCCGCTGGTCGCTGCAGGCGCCCTTCGCCTACACCGCCGCCAACGTCACCGGCACGCTGGCCATCCTGGAAGGGGTGCGCCGGGCGGAGGGGCGGATCGGCCACACGGTCTATGCCTCCACCAGCTCGGTCTATGGCTCCCGCACGGACGGCGCCTTCCGCGAATCGGACTGCGCGGACCGCCCCGCCTCACTCTACGCCGCGACCAAGCTGGCCGGCGAGCTGATGGCGAAGTCCTACACCGACCTCTATCGCCTGAACCTGACGGGCCTGCGCTTCTTCACCGTCTACGGCCCCTGGGGCCGGCCGGACATGGCCTATTGGCTGTTCACCGAGGCGATGCTGCAGGGCCGGCCGATCCGCCTGTTCAACGAGGGCCGGATGCGGCGCGACTTCACCTATGTGGACGACATCGTCGCCGGCGTGGTCGCCGCGCTGGACAATCCGCCCGCCACGCCTGCCCACCGCCTCTACAACATCGGCAACAGCCATCCGGAAGAGCTGCTGGACATGGTGGCGATGCTGGAAGAGCTACTCGGCGTGACGGCGAAGCGCGAGCTGCTGCCGATGCAGCCGGGCGACGTGCCGGCGACCTTCGCCGATGTCTCCGCCATGCAGCGCGACTTCGGATGGCGCCCGACCACCGACCTGCGCACCGGGCTCGGCCGGTTCGTGGCCTGGTGGCGGGGATACTTCGGCTGACCCTTGCGCGGGCGCCCCGGCGGTGGCAGCCACCCGCCGCATGAGCGCCCCGCACATCGTCGAGATCGGACCCGTCCGGCTCGCGAACAACCTGCCCATCGCCCTGATCGCCGGCCCCTGCCAGATGGAAAGCCGCGCCCACGCGCTGGAGACCGCGCAGGCGCTGAAGGAGATCGCGGCGCGGCGGCAGATCGGCCTGATCTACAAGACGAGCTTCGACAAGGCGAACCGCACCTCCGGCAAGGCCGCGCGCGGCATGGGGCTCACCGCCGCGCTGCCCGTCTTCGCCGAGATCCGCGAAAGCCTCGGCCTGCCCGTGCTGACCGACGTGCACGAGGCCGCGCAATGCGCCCCGGTGGCGGAGGTGGTGGACGTGCTTCAGATCCCCGCCTTCCTCTGCCGCCAGACCGACCTGCTGCTCGCCGCCGCCGCCACCGGTCGGGCGGTGAACGTGAAGAAGGGCCAGTTCCTGGCACCCTGGGACATGACCAATGTCGCGGCCAAGATCACCGAGGCCGGCAATCCCCGCGTGATCCTGACCGAGCGCGGCGTCTCCTTCGGCTACAACACGCTCGTCTCCGACATGCGCGCGCTGCCGATCATGGCGCGCACCGGGCACCCGGTGGTGTTCGACGCGACCCATTCCGTGCAGCAGCCGGGCGGGCAGGGGAGTTCCTCGGGCGGCCAGCGGGAATTCGTCGAGACGCTGGCCCGCGCGGCGGTCGCCGTCGGCGTCGCCGGCCTCTTCATCGAGACGCATCCCGATCCCGACCGCGCGCCTTCGGACGGGCCGAACATGGTGCCGCTGCGCGACTTCGAGGCGCTGGTCGCGCGGCTGCAGGCCTATGACGCGCTGACCAAGTCGTTCTGACGCATGAACCCGATCGTCGTCATCCCCGCGCGCATGGCGGCCACCAGGCTGCCGGACAAGCCCATGGCCGACATCCATGGCGAGCCGATGATCGTGCATGTCTGGCGCCGCGCGCAGGAGGCCGAGATCGGCCAGGTCGTCGTCGCCACCGACAGCGAGGTGATCGCGGACGCCATCGCGCGGCGCGGCGGCCGCGTGCAGATGACGCGTGCCGACCATCCCTCCGGCACGGACCGCGTGCATGAGGCGGTCTCCGTGCTCGACCCGACCGGCGCGCATGATGCGGTGGTGAACGTGCAGGGCGACCTGCCGACCAT
Organism: Falsiroseomonas bella; assembly: GCF_003173615.1. GTDB lineage: Bacteria > Pseudomonadota > Alphaproteobacteria > Acetobacterales > Acetobacteraceae > Falsiroseomonas > Falsiroseomonas bella. The sequence continues at coordinate 75,164 of NZ_QGNA01000009.1, forward strand.
CGCGCCCGCGACGATCCGCGCCGCGCTGGTGCCGCTGATGGACCCGGCGGTGGATGTCGCGACGCTGGTCGCCGAGATCGTGCGGGAGGAGGAGCGCACGGCGCCGCAGGTGGTGAAGATGGTCGGCAGCGTGCTGGCCCCGGGCCGCTTCCGCTGCCTCTATTTCACCCGCGCCACCGCGCCCTGGGGCGAGGGGCCGCTCTGGCATCATATCGGCCTCTATGCCTGGCGCCGCGCCGCGCTCGCGCGCTTCGTGGCGCTGCCGCCCTCCGGCCTCGAGCAGCGCGAGAAGCTCGAGCAGCTGCGGGCGCTGGAAGCCGGCATGCGGATCGAGGCGATCGCGGTGGATGCGGTCCCACTCGGGGTGGACACGCCGGAGGATTTGGCCCGCGCGCGGGAGATTCTGTCGGGCCGCGCCGGATGAGCGACGCCGCACGCCGCGCCACGCTGCTGCGCACCGTGACGCTGGAAGCCGAGGGTCTCGCCGCGCTGCGCGACGCGCTGGAAGGCCCGCTCGGCGAGCGCGTGCTGCAGGCCGTCGCGATGATCCTCGCCCATCCCGGCCGGGTGATCGTCACGGGCATGGGCAAGTCCGGCCATGTCGGCCGCAAGATCGCGGCGACGCTGGCCTCCACCGGCACGCCGGCGCATTTCGTCCACCCCGCCGAGGCGAGCCATGGCGACCTCGGCATGATCGGGCGCGAGGATGTGGTGCTGGCGCTCTCCTGGTCAGGGGAAGCGCCGGAACTCGCGGACATCATCGCCTATACGCGCCGCTTCGACGTGGAGCTGGTGGCGATCACCTCGCGCGCCGAAAGCGCGCTCGGCAGCGCCGCCGATCTCTGCCTGGCGCTGCCGCGCATGCCGGAGGCCTGCCCGAACGGCCTGGCGCCGACCACCAGCACTGCGATGCAGCTGGCGCTCGGCGATGCGCTGGCCATGTGCCTGCTGGAGGCGCGGGGATTCTCGCCCGCCGATTTCCGCGCGATCCATCCGGGCGGCAAGCTCGGCGCGCGGCTGAAGCGCGCGCGGGACCTGATGCACGGGCCGGAGGAACTGCCGCTGGTCCCGCGCGAGGCGACGCTGGAACAGGCCGTGGTGGAGATGACCTCCCGCCGCTTCGGCGTGACCGGCGTGGTGGATGGCGCGGGCGGGCTGGTCGGCGTGCTGACCGATGGTGATCTGCGGCGCGCCTTCCAGCGCGGGCTGGCCATGTCCGGCCCGGTCGCGGGCGCGATGACGCCGACGCCCCGCACCGCGGCGCCCGAGGACCTTGCGGCCGACCTGCTCGGGCTGATGAACGAGAAGCGGATCACCAGCCTTTTCGTGGTGGAGGCCGGGCGCCCCGTGGGCATCCTGCACCTGCACGACCTGCTGCGCGCGGGGGTTCTGTAGCCCCCGGCGCGGTGGTAGTTTCCGCCGCATGCAGAAGGCCCGCATCTACCGCACGCCGAAATCCGCCATGCAGTCCGGCCGGGCGCGCGCCAGAGACTGGACGCTTCAGTACGAGCCGGGGGAGCCGAAGCGGATCGACCCGCTGATGGGCTGGTCCGGATCGGGCGACACGCGGGCGCAGGTGCGCCTGGCGTTCCGCTCCTGCGAGGACGCGGTCGCCTGGTGCGAGGCCAAGGGCGTTCCCTATGAGGTCGAGGCGCCGCCGCCGGTGCGGGCCGACATCAAGCCCAAGAGCTACGCCGACAATTTCCGGTTCGGCCGCACCGACAACTGGACGCATTGAGCGTCCTCAGAACCGCACCAGCACCCGCAGATACGCCGCGTCCTCGCTCAGCGGCGTCGTGTTCGCCCCATCCGGCTGCCGCGTGATCCGCCGCACACCCTCGATGTCCAGCTGCACCCGCTCGTCGAATTGCAGCCGCACGCCCCCGCCCCAGGAGCCGACGGAGCGGTCCAGCGCGAAGGGGCCGTTGTCCCAGGCGCTGCCCTCGTCGCGGAAGGCGTAGAACTGCGTGCCGAGCCGCAGCCCCGGCAGGTCGAACATGGTCGAAAGCTGCAGCTCCAGGCTGCCCGCCAGCGCCCGGTCCCCCGAGACCTGCCCCGCATAGAAGCCGCGCCCCAGCCGGTTGCCGCCCAGATAGAATTTTTCCGCCGGCGGCAGCACGTCGTCGGACCATTGCGCCGCCGCCACGCCGAAGAGCGAGACGAGCCAGCCCTCGGCCGGCGAGAACAGCGGCTGCAGCCGGCTCGCCTCCGCCACCAGTTTGGAGAAGCCGAAGTCGCTGCCCAGGCGTGCCGTGAGCGCGCCGTCGCCGTCGCTGGCGCCGAGCGTGGTCAGCCCCTGCGAGAACCGCAGCAAGCCTGTCGTCGCCGCCGCGGCCGGGGCGGTGGCGAGCCAGGCATCCTGGAAGGCACCGTCGAGCCCAAAGCGCAGCGCGCGCACCGCATCGCGGCTCTGCCGGCTGCGCGATTCGCCTGGCGCGCTGCGGAACTCGACGGTGCTCTCATAGGCGTCGAGCTGGCCCGATAGGTTCAGGTTCAGCGGCCGGCTGCGGATCACGGGATAGAGCAGCGCCGCGCCGGCCACGCGCGTGTCGCCCGCGTAGCCGATCGCCGCCAGGGCCGAGCCCGGCGCCGCCCGCCCGCCGCCGGCATAGGCGCGCAGCCGCAGGCCGGACCCGCCGATGAAAAACTCCTCCGTCACCTGCAGGAAGCTCTGGCCGTTGCCGTCCGTCTGCAGGATCGCGATCTCGCTGCGCTCGCCGAGACCCGTGACGGAATTGAGCTGCCCGACCAGCAGCCCCTGCCAGGCGCCGGTCAGGTCGTAGCCGCGATTGTCCAGGCTGAAGAAGCCGCCGAAGGGCTGGCGGGCGAGTTGCACCACCAGTTGCAGCGCGCCCGGCTCGCCCGCGATGGGGCGCAGCACGCCGCGCGCCGAGACGCCGGCGATGTCGCCCGCCAGCAGCAGCGCGCGTTCCAGCGCCGCCGCCGGAAGCGGGCGCTGGCCGACAAGCGGATCGAGGAAGCGGCGCGCCTGGCGCGCGGCCGGGCCGATCTCGCCTTCCAGCAGGATCTCGGCGATGGCGCCTTCGATCACCTGGAAGCGCAGCTCGATCTCTCCCCGCGGGGACGCGGCCAGCGTCGCGCGCACGGCGACGTAGGGGAAACCGGCCTCGCGATACGCGCCGAGGATCGCCAGCCGCGCCTGCTCCACCTCGGCCAGCGTGACCTGGCGGTTCTCCAGCGCCGCGAAGCGGGCGCGCAACGCGGCCTCGGCCAGCGCGGTGTTCCCCACGATGGAGACGCGCGCCGGCAGGATCAGCCGCGTCGCGCCCGGCCCGGTGACGGCGCCTGTCTCGGGCGGCAGCAGGGAAGGGCCGAGATCGGGCGGCTGCGGCGGGGCGACGCGCTGGATGATGCCGGGCAGGGGCGGCGGCGTCTGCGCAGGCGCCACCCCCGGCACCGCGACCAGCGCGATGGCGAGACAGCGGCGCAGGCGCCGGATCGTCGCTGGTCGCCGCGGAATCGCGCTCGGCTCCTGCTGGGGGCGGAGCCGGAAACTGCCGGCCGGGGGCCGTCGGCGTCAATCCTGGGTTGGATATATCGGAGAGATTGCGCCCGGAACGCGAGGGCGCGCGAGCCTACCCGCTACGCGCGCCGGATGGTAAGGCCGAGCAGGGGCGCCCGTAGCTCAGCTGGATAGAGCATCGGATTTCTACTCCGTAGGTCGGGGGTTCGAATCCCTCCGGGCGCGCCAAGCCGGCCGCGTCGCCGTCACTGCGAGCTGCTGCGCTGGCCCAGCACCGCGTTCAGACGCTCGATCTCCTCCTTCGGGCGGGAGGCGAAGAGCATTGCGTGCATCCAGGGATTGGTCAGCGCCAGCACGCGCCGGCCGAAGATGCGCGGGTCCACGTCCAGCGCCTCTGCGAACGCCATGTAGCGCTCGGACGGCACGACGTTGCGGCCGACCTCGATCGCGCTGATCGAGGTGTAGTAGGTCATCCCCACCGCCTTCGCGAGCTCGGCCTGCGTCAGGCCGCGCCGCATGCGAAGGTCCCGGATGTAGAGCCCCAGGTCGCGCTTGTAGTCGGCCGAGGTCTCGCCCCGGCCGGCCAGCGGCTTGGTCATTGCAACCATTGTGGTCGAACGGTCCCCGCGAAATCGAGAACAATCTATCCGACCGGGACGTTGCAGTCGTGTTCGGTTTTGTTCGGAATGCAGCGCGCGGCGGCACGGCGAATCGGGAGCAGCGCCACATTCGCGCCGGCTGCGTCAGCTTCCCTCACGCGGAATCAGAAGACGAGCGGCCTGCGGCTGAAGACGAGATCGGCCAGCACCACGTCCGACAGCGTGCCGAGTTCGCGCCGGTGCAGACTGCCCTGGCTGTCCACCTCCAGGCAGTGCACGAAGCCGAGGCCGCCCAGCCACGCCTCATGCTCCGCCACGGGCCCATGGCGTGACATCATGCCGGAGCCCCATTCGGTCACGATCACCGCATCGCGCGAACGCCTGAGCAGCCCTTCCGCACCCCGCAAAGCCGGCGGCTCGGAGCCCTCGCAGTCGAGCCGGAAGAGATCCACTTCAGGAAGATCGGGAAGGCGGTCGTCGATCCGTGCGCCCTCGACGGTCACGTGCTCCGTGAAGTCGGCCGCCGGCACGCCGCGCACGACATAGCCGCTGCCGGCATGCGAGGGATGCGTCGCGAAGCTGAGCGAGCCCGGCGCGTCCATCGCCGCGAGCAGGTGCAGCGTGACACGGTCGTCGTAGCCGTTGACGGCGATGCTGTCGCGGAGCAGCGCGACCATCCGTGGGTTGGCCTCGAAGGCGTGGACCCGGCCGGTCGGCCCGACCGCCTCGGCCATGGAAAGCGTGTGGTAGCCCATGTTCGCGCCGACCTCGACCACGGTCGCGGCAGGCCGCAGCAGCCGACGGACCAGCTTCTCGATGTGGACTTCCCAGATGCCGTCCAGGGCGATGTGGGGCGTGAGCCCGACGTCGCGCGTATCCAGGAAGATCTTGTGTCCGCCGCCAGTCACCGCCAGGGCGCGCTGGTCGCCCAGGTAGCAGCAGGGTGGGCGCGAAGGAGGCAGGTTTTCGGCCAGAGCCGTGCCGCGAAGCGCTTTCAGGCGGCGGGTCAGGCGCGTCTTGATCGCGTTGATCATGCTGGTCCCGGCTCCCTTCAGATGCGGAGCGTAGTGCGCGGCATCCGTCCAGGTCAGCAGGGTGTACGCCGACGTGATCGGCGCGCCGGCGAAGCTGCCGGGACTGGCAGAAAAAAACGTCGCCTCCGGCGGCGTGCTGGCGGAAAACGCTGCTCTCCGGCGGGGCGCAACCGAAGAAGAAGTTCGGCGTCTTCATGCGTGCCGAGCATGCATGATCCTCGCTTTCGCGCGAGCCGCCGTGGCCTGAAGCTGGAAAGTGAAGGGGGGCTCGCCTTATGTCGGACGCGATATGCACCGGCCGAAGGACGCGACGATGGATGCCCCGATGCCCGCGACCTCCGTTGTGGATGGCTTCTGGGGCGCCGTCGGCCGCACGCCGCTGATCAGGCTCAAGCGCGCCTCCGAGGCGACGGGCTGCGAGATCCTGGGCAAGGCCGAGTTCATGAACCCCGGCGGCAGCGTGAAGGACCGCGCGGCGCTCGGCATCCTCCAGGATGCGGTGGAGCGCGGCCTGCTCACCCCCGGCCAGCCCGGCACCATCGTGGAGGGCACGGCGGGCAACACCGGAATCGGCATCGCGCTGGCGGCGAATGCGATGGGCTGGAAGAGCATCATCGTCGTGCCCCACACCCAGGCGAAGGAGAAGCTGGACTATCTCCGCATGATCGGCGCCGACCTGCGGCTGGTGGATCCGAAGCCCTTCGCCGATCCCGGCAACTACGTGCATGTCTCCCGCCGCCTGGCGGAGGAGATGGGCGCCGTCTGGGCCAACCAGTTCGACAACCTCGCCAACGCCGCAGCCCATGCGGCGACGACCGGCCCCGAGATCTGGGAACAGACCGGTGGGCGCGTGGATGCCTTCACCTGCGCCTGCGGCACCGGCGGCACGCTTGCGGGTGTGGCGCGCGCCTTGAAGTCCCGGCGGAAGAACATCCGCATCGTGCTCGCCGATCCCGGCGGCAGCGGCCTCTATTCCTGGGTGAAGACCGGGGAGGTGAAGGGCGAGGGCAACTCCATCACCGAGGGCATCGGCCAGGCGGCGCGGGCGCCGGGCAACCTCGCCAGCGCGCGCGAGTTGATCGACGACGCGGTGCAGGTGCAGGACCCTGAGATGCTGGAGCAGGTCTTCGACCTGCAGATGCACGAAGGCATCTCGGTCGGCGGCAGCGCGGGGCTGAACGTCGCGGCGGCGATCCGCGTGGCCCGCGACCTGGGGCCGGGCCACACCGTGGTGACGATGCTCTGCGACGGCGCGGCACGCTACCAGTCCAAGCTGTTCAACCCGGAATTCCTGCGCGCGCGCGGCCTGCCCACGCCGCCCTGGATGGAGTGATCCTTCCGATGGAACTCCTGGAGCTCGCCCGCAACGTACGCACCCGCGACCCCGCCCGCCCCGGCTGGTTCGAGAGCATCTTCTGCTATGCCGGCGTGCATGCGGTGCTGTGGCATCGTCTCTCGCACTGGCTGTGGCGGCATGGCTTCCGCGGCCTCGGCCGGCTCTCCTCGCACATCGCCCGCATGCTGACCGGCATCGAGATCCATCCCGGCGCCATGATCGGCCGCCGGCTCTTCATCGACCACGGCATGGGCGTGGTGATTGGCGAGACGGCGGAGATCGGTGACGACGTGCTGATCTATCACGGCGTCACGCTCGGCGGGCTTTCGGGCCAGCCCGGGAAGCGGCACCCGACCATCGAGGACCATGTGACCATCGGCGCGGGCGCGCAGGTGCTGGGCCCCATCCGCGTCGGCCGCGGCGCGCGCGTCGGCGCGAATGCGGTGGTGGTGAATGCGGTGCGCGCGGGCTGCACGGTGGTCGGCATCCCCGCCCGCCCGCCCAAGGGCTCGCCCTGCGACGATGGCGGCATCGGCTACGGCCTTGGCGGGCTGAACGAGGACCCGGTGGGCGAGCAGCTCGCCGCGCTGCGGGCCGAGATCGCGAGCCTCCGCAGCGAACTCGATCAGGTGAAGGCCGGCCAGGCGGAGCGCGTCTGACCGGCCGCGTCTTGACCCGGCCGGCGCCCCGCCCGACCCTCGGGCGGGGAGAAACGCCATGCGCAGCACGCTGAGTTGCGAGATCGATCTCGACGCGCCAGGCAAGCGGCACGGCTTCCTGCGCCTGCCGCATTCGACGCATGAAAGCGCCTACGGCTTCATCCCGGTCCCCATCGCGGTGATCGCGAACGGCACGGGGCCTACGGTGCTGCTCGTCGCCGGCAACCATGGCGACGAATACGAAGGCCAGATCGCGCTCGGCCGCCTGATCCGGGAGGTGGAGCCGGCCCAGGTGCAGGGCCGCCTGATCATCCTGCCCGCGCTGAACTTTCCTGCCGCGCGCGCGGGCCGTCGCACCAGCCCCATCGATGGCGGCAACCTCAACCGCCTGTTTCCCGGCGATCCCGATGGCGGCGTGACGGAACAGATCGCGTATCACGTGACGGAGGCGCTGCTGCCTCTCTGCAGCAGCGTCATCGACCTGCATTCCGGCGGCTCATCCCTGATGTACACGCCCTCCGCGCTGATCCGCCGCGGCGACGATGCCGCGCTCTTCGCGCGCGGCGTCGCGGCGCTGAAGGCTTTTGGGGCGCCGCATTCCTACATCGTCATCCCCGGCACCAATGGCGGGCGGACACTCTCCGAGATCTGCTTCCGCCGCGGGATCCTGCATCTCGGCACGGAGCTCGGCGGCGGCGGCCACGCGACGCCGGAGGCTATCCGCGTCGCGGAGCGCGGCATCGCCGGCACGCTGCGCCACCTGGAAGCGGCCGACATCGCCTGGGACGCCGACATGCGGAAGCGCAGCACGCGCATCCTCGATGTCGGCGGCGCCGACTACTATGCCTATGCGCCCGATCCCGGCGTGTTCGAGCCGCTGGCCGAGCTCGGCGCCGAGGTGCGCGCGGGCCAGCCGGCGGGCCTGATCCACCACACCGAAACGCCCTGGCGCGCGCCGTCCCGCATCGCCTTCGAGCGCGACGGCGTGGTGCTGGTGAAGCGCTGGCCCGGCATGACCGCGCGCGGCGACTGCCTGTTCCACCTCGGCACGGATACCGGATTGTGAGCGACGACACCCCACTTCTCGTCCAGCGCGACGGCGCCGTCGTGCGCCTGGTGCTCAACCGCCCGCATCGCCGCAACGCGATGAGCGAGGCACTGGTCGCGCGCATGGACGAGGCGCTGGCCGAGCTGCGCACCGACACCACCGCGCGCGTCGTCGTCATCAGCGGCGCCGGCGGGCATTTCTGCGCCGGCCTCGACCTGACGGAAGTCGGCGCGCCGAAGAGCGCGGAGGAAAAACTCGCGGAACAGCAGGCACGCAACCGCCGCACCGGCGCGCGCTTCCAGGCGATCTCGGACCTGAAGCAGGTGGTGATCGCGGCCGTCGAGGGCAGCGCCTATGCCGGCGGCCTCGGCTTCGTCTGCGCCGCCGACATCGTGCTGGCCTCCGGGACGGCGCGCTTCTCCGCGCCGGAGGTGCGGCGCGGCCTGGTGCCGGCGCAGATCCTGCCCTGGCTCACGCGCCGCATGGGCCGCAGCGCCGCCGCGCGGCTCTGCCTGCAGGGCAACGTGATCGACGCCGAGGAAGCCGCGCGCATCGGCCTGGTGCATGCGACCGCGCCGGATGCCGAGGGGCTGGCCCGCCTGCTCGACCTGACCATCGCCGACGTGCTGGAAGGCGCGCCCGGCGCGCTCGCCGAGACCAAGGGGCTGATCGCCGCCCTCGGCGCCGTGCTGCCGCCCGGCTATGGGGAGGCCGGCGCCGAGGCCTTCGCCCGCCAGGCCGCCGGCCCCGAGGCCGCGGAGGGCATCGCCAGCTTCAAGGAGCGCCGCAAGGCCGTTTGGTCCCGCGGCTGATCCGCCCTATTTCAGCGCCACGCGAGGAAGGACATCCGCCATGACCGCCTGCATCGTCGGCTGGGCCCATACCCCCTTCGGCAAGCTCGAGGACCCGGACATCGAGAGCCTGTTCGGCCGCGTCGCGCTCTCCGCCATCCACGATGCGGGCATCGAGCCGGCCGAGGTGGATGCCGCCTTCGTCGGCGTCTTCAACGGCGGCTTCTCCAAGCAGGATTTCTTCGCCTCGCTGCTGCTGCAGCATGTGCCGGAGCTGCGGTTCAAGCCGACGACGCGCTACGAGAATGCCTGCGCCACCGGCTCCGCCGCCATCCACGGAGCGCTCGATTTCCTCGCCGCCAGGCGCGGCCGCTTCGCGCTGGTCGTCGGCGCCGAGAAGATGACCGCGACGCCGACCGCCGAGGTCGGCGACATCCTGCTCTCCGCCAGCTACCGCAAGACCGAGGGCGACATCCCCGCGGGCTTCGCCGGCGTCTTCGGCCGCATCGCGGAGGCCTATTTCCAGCGCCACGGCGACCAGTCCGACGCGCTGGCCGCCATCGCGTCGAAGAACCACCACAACGGCGTCTCGAACCCCTATGCGCAGATGCGCAAGGATCTGGGCTTCGCCTTCTGCCGCGCCGAGAGCGAGAAGAACCCCTTCGTCGCGCGGCCGCTGAAGCGGACCGACTGCTCGCTCGTCTCCGACGGCGCCGCGGCGCTGATCCTGACGGATGAGGAGACGGCGCGGTCCATGGCCAAGGCCGTGCGCTTCCGCGCCGCGGTGCAGGCGACGGACAGCATGCCGATCGCCGCGCGTGACATCATCCGCTTCGAAGGCGCGCGCGCCGCCTGGGGCCGGGCGCTCGACACCGCCGGCCTGAAGCTCGAGGACCTCTCCTTCGTCGAGACGCATGACTGCTTCACCATCGCCGAGCTCATCGAATACGAGGCAATGGGCCTGGCGCCGGAAGGGCAGGGGGCGCGCGCCGCGCTGGAAGGCTGGACGAAGAAGGATGGCAGGCTGCCGGTGAACCCCTCGGGCGGGCTGAAGTCCAAGGGTCACCCGATCGGCGCGACCGGCGTCTCCATGCACGCCATGGCCGCGATGCAGCTGACCGGCCAGGCCGGGGAGATGCAGCTGCCGAAGGCCGATCGGGCCGGCGTGTTCAACATGGGTGGCGCGGCGGTGGCCAATTACTGCTCGATCCTGGAGCGGGTGGGGTAGGCCGCCGGGCTCTGGCACGCCCCTTGCTAACCTCTCAAACGTCATGCGGCGGGCCTGTCCCGTCCCTGGCAGCTTAGCCTTCCTCAACCTTGCCTCGGGCCGGTCCGAAAGGATCGGCCCTTTTTTTGTGCCGCGTCCCGGCCGGGGGCGCGTGGCATGAAGAAGCCGCGTCACGCCGGCCCTGGCGGCGAGTCGCGGCTCGTCGGCCCTCACCGGCCCGACCGGAAATCGCCCCCCTTGCCGATAGCCTTCTGGCCTGCGCACACCTCTGACCCACGCCCCTATTCGCAAAATGCGAAGCAAAAGAGGATGCAATCCTGATCGGGCTTCGGCAGCCTCATCCCATCCGAGGAAAAAATTCTTGCGTCCGCCGCCGCCCGCTGCTAACCCGGCAGCGCCTCGGGCCGGACTCCGTCCAACGCCGCGCAACTCCGCGCCGATCCCGTGGCCCGATCCCCGACGATCCCCATCCGCTCCCTGGATCACGGCCGCACGCGGCCGTGCCGTCACGCGCCCGGAGACACAAGATGAGCGTCATCGCCCTCCCCGCCCTGCTCGGCGTGCACGCCGCGCTGTCGCCAACCCCGCCCCAGCAGGGTGTGCTGGTGGCGAACGGCGCGATCCACCCGCCCCTCGCCTTGCTCCGCGCCCAGGTGAATTCCCGCGCGACGGGCCTCGGCGCCGACGACACCACCATCCAGCTCTTCGCCGCCGACGTGCCGCGCTTCGTCGGCTCCGCCGCACGGCTGCTGGTGGAAGGCCAGCGCACCAACGACATGCCGTCGCCGCTGGCCTTCGGCGCCGGATCGGGCTGGACGGTGCTGAGCGGCGGCACCGGCAGCGCGCCGGTGGTCACCCCGGACTACGGCGCCATCGCCGCGCCCGACGGCAGCTTCACCGCCACCCGCCTGCAACTCGACAAGGGCGCCGGCACCGCCAGCACCGACCAGTCCGGCCTCACCCGCAACACCACGACCAATGCGGCGCGTTTCGTCTGGGCCCGCACCCTCGCCGGCACGGCGACCGTCCAGATCGGCACCAGCAGCACCTCCGCCGCGCTCCAGACGACGGTGGACACCATCTGGCGGCGGCTGGGCTTCAGCGGCGGCGGCGGCGCCCACCGCATCATGCTCAACGGCGCGGCCGGCAGCAGCGCCAGCGCCGACCTGCTCGTCTGGGGCGCCTCCAACGAGCCGAACGGCACCTTCGCCTCCTCGCTGGTCCTGCCGGCGCCCGGCCTCACCCAGGCCAGCACGCGCGGCGCCGACCTGGTCGCCGCCTCGCTCGCGACGCTCGGCATCGGAGGCAACGGTGCCTGCACCGTGCTGTGGTCCGGGCGGCTGCCGCAGCTTGCCACCGGGTCGGTGCAGACGATCATCCAGATGGACGATGGCACGAACACGCTGCGCTGGGTGCTCGACAACCAGCCGACCGGCAGCAGCATGCGCCTCTACGGCACGGGGACCGCGACCGCCTCCACCGGGCTTGCGACGGCCGGCGCCATGATGCGGATGGGCGTCGCCTTCGACGGCGCGGGCCGCGCCGCGGCCAGCCTGAACGGCGCGACGCCCGGCATCGCCACCGGCGGGCCGGCCGCGGGGCTTACGACGCTGCGGCTCGGCACCAACGCCGCGGGCGGCCTCGGCATGTTCGGCGAGACCGCCTTCCTCCAGGTGCTGCCCGCTGTGCTGGACGATGCGGCGCTGCAGTCGGCCGTCGCCGCGCTGCCGGGCTGAGCCCCGTTCAGCGCCGCTTGGCGGGCGGCGGGCGGCGCTTGAGCGGGCGCGTGCCGGCCGGTTCGGGCGCGGCGCGCATCGGCGCGATGCGGATGTCTTCGTCATCTGCGTCGTGCCGGCGCGCCGCGGCTTCGAACCGCGCCGCCGCCCAGGGCGCGATCTCCACGCGCGTCTCGCGCTCCAGCACCGAGATGCGCCCTACTTCCTGCCGCGTCACATGGCCGCGGCGGCAAAGGAAGGGCAGCAGCCAGCGCGGATCGGCGTTCTGCGCGCGGCCGACGCTGAGCTTGAACCACACGCCCTCGCCCCCGCCCTCGCGCCGGTCGCGCGCGGGCGGGGCGCGCGTGGCGGGCTCGGGCGGCTCGATCTCCTCGGGCGCCGGCAGCGCGGCGCCGAGGGCGCGCAGCAGCGCGGCGGCCACGGCCTCCGCGCCCTTCGCCTCCAGCACGGCGCGGCCGAGCGTCATCGCTTCCGCCTCGTTCGTCGCCGTGCCGGCCGCCTCGATCGCCTGTTCGACCAGGCGCTCGTTGTCGCGGGTGCGGATCTGCTCGGCCGAGGGCGGCGGGCCCCATTCGGCCTGGATGCGCGCGGCCGTCAGCAGGCGGTCCGCTTCGCGCCGCCGGTTCGCCGGCACCAGCAGCACGGCCAGCCCCTTGCGCCCCGCGCGGCCGGTGCGGCCGGAGCGGTGCTGCAGCGTCTCCCGGTCGCGCGGCAGCTCGGCATGCACGACCAGGCCGAGCTCCGGCAGGTCGATGCCGCGCGCGGCGACGTCGGTCGCCACGCAGATCTGCGCGCGGCGGTCGCGCAGCGCCTGCAGCGCGCGGTTCCGCTCCGCCTGGGTCAGCTCACCGGAGAGTGCGACGGCGTTGAAGCCGCGTTCCGTCAGGTTGCCGTGCAGGCGGTTCACCGCGGCGCGCGTGGCGCAGAACACGATGGCGCGCTCGTCGTGCCAGCGCAGCACGTTGACCAGCGCGCGCTCGGATTCCCGCGGCGGCACGATCACCGCCTTGTAGGCGATGTCGCCATGCTGCCCGCCTTCCGCCGTCGCCGCGATGCGCAGCGCGTCGCGCTGGTAGCGCTTGGCGAGCGCGGCGATCTCCTTCGGGATCGTCGCGGAGAACAGCAGCGTGCGGCGGGTGTCCGGCGTGACGTCCAGGATCGCTTCCAGCTCGTCGCGGAAGCCCATGTCGAGCATCTCGTCCGCCTCGTCGAGCACGGCGGCCTTGAGGCCCGTCAGCTCCAGGTTGCCGCGTTCCAGATGGTCGCGCAGCCGGCCCGGCGTGCCGACGACGATATGCGCGCCGAGATCGAGCGCGCGGCGTTCGGCGCGGGGATCGGTGCCGCCGACGCAGGCGACCACGCGCGCGCCGGCTTCCGCGTAGAGCCAGGACAGCTCGGCCTGCACCTGCAGCGCCAATTCGCGCGTCGGCGCGATCACCAGCGCCAGCGGCACGCGCGGCGGCCCGACGCGCTCCGTGCCGCCGAGCAGCTCGGGCGCCAGCGCCAGGCCGAAGGCGACGGTCTTGCCGGAGCCGGTCTGCGCCGAGACGAGCAGGTCGCGCCCCGCCGTCTCCGGCGCCAGCACGGCCTGCTGCACGGCGGTGGGCTCGGCATAGCCGCGCGCGGCGAGCGCGCGGGCGAGGGGGGCGGGAAGGTCGGGGAAGGGCATGCTAGTTCAGCCGGCCCAGGATGCCGCGGGCGATGATGTGCGCCTGGATCTCCGCCGCGCCCTCGAAGATGGAGAGCACGCGCGCATCGCACAGCACGCGGCTGATCGGGTATTCCAGCGCGTAGCCGTTGCCGCCATGGATCTGAAGCGCGGCATCGGCATTGGCGAAGGCGACGCGCGCGGCGAGCAGCTTCGCCATCCCCGCCTCCACGTCGCAGCGCCGTCCGGCATCCTTCTCCTTCGCGGCGAAGTAGGTGAGCTGGCGGGCCAGCATCGTCTCCGCCGCCATCATCGCCAGCTTCCCGTAGACGCGCGGGAATTGCAGGATCGGCTTGCCGAACTGAATGCGCGTGCGCGCGTAGGACAGGCCGAGCGACAGCGCGTTCTGCGCCACGCCAAGCGCGCGCGCCGCCGTCTGGATGCGCGCGCTTTCGAAGGTCTCCATGAGCTGCCGGAAGCCCTGGCCCTCGACGCCGCCGAGCAGGTTGGCGACGGGCACCTCGAAGCCCTCGAAGGAGATCTCGTACTCCCGCATGCCGCGATAGCCGAGCACCTCGATCTCCGACCCCGACATGCCCGGCGCCGGGAAGGGATTGTCTTCCGTTCCGCGCGGCTTCTCGGCGATCAGCATGGAGAGGCCCTTGTGGCCGGGGGCTTCGGGGTTTGTCCGAACCAGCAGCGTCATGATGTCGCTGCGGCTGCCATGCGTGATCCACGTCTTGGCGCCATACACCTTGAACACGTCGCCCTCGCGCACCGCGCGGGTGCGCAGGTTGGCGAGGTCGCTGCCGGTGTTGGGCTCGGTGAAGACCGCCGTCGGCAGGATCTCGCCGCTCGCGATGCCGGGCAGCCAGCGTGCCTTCTGCTCTTCCGTGCCGTTCAGACCGATCAGCTCGCCCGCGATCTCGTTGCGTGTGCCGAGGGAGCCGACGCCGACATAGCCCTCGCTCAGCGCCTCGCTCACCAGGCACATCGCGACCTTGCCGAGGCCGAGGCCGCCATGCGCCTCCGGGATCGTCACGCCGAAGGCGCCGAGCTCGCCCAGCTTCGCGATCGTCTCCAGCGGGATCAGCGCGTTGCGGCTGTGCCAGTCCTGCGCATAGGGCGCGACCTCGGCGGCGGCGAACCGGACGAAGGTTTCGCGCAGCAGCGCCATCTCGGGGTCGTCCAGCCCGATCTCGCCGTAGGTCTCGGCTTCCAGCGCCGCGAGCATCGCGCCGCAGGCCGCCGTCATCCGCCGTGCGTCGAAGGGCGCCAGCGCCGCGCGCAGCGGCGCCACCGCCGCGTCGTCCAGGCCGAGATCGGCGGGGCGCGCCATCTCCACCTGGCTCATCGGGATGCCGCCGGCGATCTGCCCGCCATATTCGGCGAAGCCGAGCGTCAGGATCGCGCGCTCCGTCGCGCCCAGCTTGCCGCCGGCCTCCAGCCTCTCCGCCCAGCGCAACGCCTGGCGCAGCGCCTCGACATAGGTCGCGGTCCAGGCCAGGCCGTGCGCGGCGAACTGCTCCGCCTCCAGCGCGACGGCATCGAGCCGCCCGCCCGGCGCCACCTGCCGCGCGATGGCCCCGCGCGCCGCCTCCAGCAGGGATTCCGCGGCCGCGAGCACGCCGCGGCAGTCGCGCATCAGGTCGCTCATGCGGCGCTCCGCGGCAGGATGCCGGCCTCGCGCAGCGCCGCGATGCGCTCCGCGGGCATCGAGAGGCGCTCGGCCAGCACCGCATCGGTGTCGGCGCCGAGCGGCGAGGCGGGGCGCGGCGGCAGCGCCGGCTGCAGCGGCGCGGAGGCCGCCAGCACGCGGCCGACGCCCGGCTGCTCGATCTCGTGGAACAGCGGGTTGGCGGTGGAGCAGCGCGGATCTTCCCGCACCATCTGCCCGAAATCCTGGTAGGCGCCCCAGAGCACGCCCGAGCCCTCGAAGGCCTTGCGCACCTCGGCCAGCGTGCGCGCCGCGAACCAGGGGGCGAGCACGGCGCAGATCGCGTCGCGCGCCGTGTAGCGACCGCCCTCGTCCTCCATGTCCACGTCCATCACCTGGCCGATCAGCGCCAGCCGCTCGGTCAGCCCCGTCGCCTTGCCGATCGCGCGCCATTGCCGGTTGGAGATCGCCGCCACCATCACCCGCCGCCCGTCCGACGTCTGAAAATCACGGCCGAAGGCGCCGTAGATCGCGTTGCCGAGCGGCGGGCGCACATGCCCGTTCAGCTGCACGTCGGCCACATAGCCGAGATTGGCGACGGTGGCGTAGGCGACATCCGAGAGCGCGAGCGTGATCTCCCCGCCCGCGCCGGTGCGCGCACGCCGCCGCTCGGCGGCGATCAGGCCGGTGGCGAGATAGAGCCCCGCCGCCACGTCCCAGCCAGGCATGACATGGTTCACCGGCCGCTCGTCCTCGCCGGTCGCGATGGGGAAGCCGACGGCCGCGTTCACCGTGTAGTCGATGGCATTGGCGCCGTCATGCGTGCCCGTCACGCGCAGCATGATCAGGTCCGGCCGGCGCTTCGAGAGCTCCGCATAGGACATCCAGCCCTTCTCGGCCGGCAGGTTGGTGATGAGGATGCCGGCCTCGGCGATCAGCGCGGCCGCGATCTCCTGCCCCTCCGGCGTGTTCAGCGCGAGGCTGACGCTGCGCTTGCCCTTGTTCAGCGCGGTCCAGTAGAGGCTGGTGCCGGAGGGCGCGAGCGGCCAGCGGCCGATGTCGATGTTGCCGCCCAGCGGGTCGATGCGGATCACCTCCGCGCCCAGCTGCGCCAGCGTCATCCCGCCGATCGGCGCGGCCACGAAGGCCGAGACCTCCACCACGCGCAGGCCTTCGAGCAGCGGCGTCATCGCGATCCATCCCATTCCGGCTGCCGGGAGGGATAGCGCCTGCGCCGCATCTGGCAACCCGCGGCGGCGCATCGCCGCCCGCCCGCTTGCGCATCGCCTCCCACCCGCTTGCGCGGGGCCGCCGGCTGCGGAAGGGTGGCTGACCGGCGAGGGGAGACCAAAGGCATGCACGGGCGCAACCTCACCCTGGACCACGCCCTGGCCGAGGCGCGGGAGACCTATGCGCGCCGCCGCCCCAAAAGCCGGGCGCGGCACGAGGAGGCCGCCGAGGTCATGCCCGGCGGCAACACGCGCACCGTGCTGTTCCATGGGCCATTCCCCTTCACCGTGATGCAGGGCGAGGGGTGCCGCGTCACCGATGCGGACGGGCTCGCCTATGTGAACATGGCGGGCGAATACACCGCGGGGCTGTTCGGCGCCTCCCACCCCGCGATCCGCGCCGCGGTGATCCGCGCGCTCGACGGCGGCCTGAACCTCACCGCGCATAACGCCTTCGAAGCGCGCTTCGCCCGGCTGGTCTGCGACCGCTTCCCCTCCATCGACCAGGTCCGCTTCACCAATTCGGGGACCGAGGCGAACCTGCTCGCGCTCGCCTGTGCGACCATCGCCACCGGCCGGCGCACCATCCTGGGCTTCGAGGGCGGCTACCACGGCAGCCTGTTCGGCTTCCCGCGCGGCGCGCCGCCGGCGGTGAACGTGCCGCACCGGGCCGTCGTCGCGCCCTACAACGACCTCGACGCCGCCCGCGCCGTCGCGCGGGAGAATGCGTCGGACCTCGCCGCGATCATCCTGGAGCCGATGCTCGGCGGCGGCGGCTGCATCCCGGCCGAGCAGTCCTTCCTCGAAGGCCTGCGCGCCCTGGCGGACGAGACCGGCGCCGTGCTGATCTTCGACGAGGTGATGACCAGCCGCCTCGCCCCCGGGGGCTTGCAGGAAGCCACCGGCGTCACGCCGGACCTGACCACGCTCGGCAAATACGTGGGCGGCGGCATGTCCTTCGGCGCCTTCGGCGGCCGCGCCGACCTCATGGCGATGTTCGATCCGCGCCGCGCCGACGCGGTGCCGCATGCCGGCACCTTCAACAACAACACGCTGACGATGTCGGCCGGCATCGCCGCGCTCGGCGAGATCTACACGCCGGCGGAGGCGGTGGCGCACAATGCCCGCGGCGATGCGCTGCGCGCCGCGCTGAACGCGATCGCGGCGCGCTGCGACGTGCCGGTGCAGGTGACCGGCCGCGGCAGCATGATGGCGTTCCATGTGACGCCGCAGGCGCCGCGCAACGCCGCGGAGGCCGCCGCGACGAACCAGCCCTTGAAGGAGCTGCTGTTCCTCGACCTGCTGGAGCGCGGCTTCTACGTCGCGCGCCGCGGCATGGTCGCGCTCTCTCTCGCGGTCGGGGAGGCGGAGCGTGCCGCCTTCACCGAGGCCGTGGGCGAGGTGCTGGCGCTGCGCGCCCCCCTGCTGCGGGAGGCGCGCAGCGCCGCCTGACTCAGTTCGCCTGACTCAGTTGGACTGCGACTGCAGGTAGGCGATCAGGTCCTTGCGCTGCTGCTCGTTGCGGATCCCGGCGAAGGCCATCGAGCCGCGCGGCACAAGGTCCTTCGGGTTCGTCAGGTAGCGGTCGAGATTCTCGGGCGTCCAGGTCAGGCCGCCCTGGGCCAGTTCCTGCATGTTCGCCGAATAGCGGAAGCCCTGGATGGAGCCGGCCTTGCGGCCGACGACGCCATGCAGGTTCGGGCCGACACCGTTGCGGCCGTTGTTCTCGATGACGTGGCAGGCGCGGCACTGGTTGAACACGCGCTGTCCGGCGGCGGCATCCTGGGCGAAGGCCGCCTGGTTCGCGCCGAGGGTCAGCGCCGCGGTGGCGGCCAGCAGCAGGCGATATGGCATGAAGGCGGTTTCTCCCTGAACACCCAACCCGGCGCTCCGGAATAAGAGGACGCTCCGGGGGCGCGCAAGGGGGGGCGCCCCTTCCTGCCCGCCAGGGGCGCGTGTAGCGTTCGCGTGATGACCGCCCCGTTGCTGGAGGTGCGCGGCCTCGTCCGGCGCTTCGGCGGGGTGGTGGCGCTGGATGGGCTGGACCTCGCGGTCCGGCGCGGCACCGTCACGGCGCTGATCGGCCCGAACGGCGCGGGCAAGTCCACGGCCTTCCAGTGCATCTCCGGGGTCATCCGGCCAGATGGCGGAAACGTCATCTTCGACGGGCAGGACATCACTGGTGCGCGACCGGATCGCGTGACCCGCGCCGGCCTTGTCCGCAGCTTCCAGATCGCGCGCGGCATCCCCCGCCTGACCGTGCTGGAGAACCTGCTGCTCTACGGCCAGCACCAGCCCGGCGAATCGCTCGCCGTTGCGCTGCTCGCGACGCAAGCGATGCGCCGGCGGGAGGAGGAGCTGCGCGCCCGCGCCGAGGCGATCGCCGCGCGGCTCAACCTCTCGCGCGTGCTGGACAACCAGGCGGCCGCGCTCTCCGGCGGCCAGAAGAAGCTGCTCGAGATCGGCCGCGCGCTGATGGCGGAGCCGAAGCTGCTGCTGCTGGACGAGCCCGTGGCCGGCGTGAACCCGACGCTGGCCGCCGAGATCGCGCGCCACATCGCGCATCTGCGAGAGGAAGGCATGACGGTGCTGGTGGTGGAGCACCACATGGATTTCGTCGCCTCGCTCTGCGACCCGGTGATCGTCATGGCCGAGGGGAAGCTTCTGGCGCAGGGCAGCTTCGAGAGCATCGCGAACGATGCGCGCGTGCAGGAAGCCTATATGGGGCGCCGCGTGCATGCCTGACGCCGCCGCGCTGCTGGAGGTCGAGGGCGTCGTCGGCGGCTATGGCGCGGCGGACGAGATCCTGAAGGGCATCACCGTCGCGCTCGCGCCCGCGCGCATGGCCGCGATCGTCGGGCCGAACGGGGCGGGCAAGTCCACGCTGCTGAAGGCCATCGCCGGGATCCTCAAGCCCAAGGCCGGAAGCATCCGCCTGCAGGGCAGGGCGCTGACCGGCCTGCCGCCTCGGTCCATCGCCGCCCAGGGCGTGGCCTTCGTGCCCCAGGAGGCGAACATCTTCGCCAGCCTCACGGTGCGCGAGAACCTGGAGATGGGCGGCTATCTCGAGCCCCGCGCCGTGGTGCGCGAGCGGACGGAGGCGCTGATGCAGCGCTTCCCCGTTCTGGCCGAGAAACGCCGCCGCGCGGCGCGCACCCTCTCGGGCGGGCAGCGGCAGATCCTCGCCATGGCGATGGCGCTGATGGTGCAGCCGAAGCTGCTGCTGCTGGACGAGCCCTCCGCCGGGCTGTCGCCCAAGGCCGCGGAATTCCTGTTCGATTCCATCGCCGCCATCCACGCCGAGGGCACCGCGATCCTGATGGTCGAGCAGAACGCGCTGGAGGCGCTTTCCATCGCCGAGGAGGGGATTGTGCTGGTGGATGGGCGCGTCGCGCGCACCGGCCAGGCCCAGGCGCTGGCCGCCGACCCCGAGGTGCGCCGCCTGTTCCTCGGCGGCTAGAGCGTGGCTACTGTGAACGACAGGGAGATGACAGCATGACCAAGTTCCGCATCGGCCGCCGCGCGGCCCTGCGTCGCGCCGCAGGCGCGCTCTACGCGACGAGCGCCGCCGGCGCCGTCTCGAGCTTCGCCATCGGCGGCAAGGCCTTCTCGCAAGGCGCGCCGATCGTGTTCGGCGCGCTGCCGCCGCTGACCGGCGCCGGCGGTCCCTATGGCCCCGCCATGCTGCGCGCCATCCAGGCGGTGGTGGAGGAAGCCAACGCCGCGGGCGGCATTCGCGGCCGGCAGATCCGCGTGGTGGCGGAGGACGACCAGACCAACCCCGATGCCGGCGTGCGCGGCGCGCGCAAGCTGATCGACGTGGACCGCGTCTCCGCCATGATGGGCACCTGGGCGAGCTCGGTGACGACCGCGGTCGCGCCGCTCTGCTGGGAGAACCGCGTGCCGCTGTTCACGGTCTCGGGCGCGGATTCCATCACGCTGCTGCCGCACCAGGGCTTCATCTTCCGCACCCAGCCCAACAGCAAGCTGCAGATCGAGACCGGCGCCGACTTCCTGCTGCGCCAGGGCGCGCGGCGCATCTTCCACCTGGCGGCGCAGTCGCCCTTCGCGCAGTCCAGCCAGGACGTGCTGGTTGCGAAATTCCGCGCCGCGGGCGGCGAGGTGGTGGGCTACACCGTCTATGAGCGCGAGAAGACCGCCTTCCGCTCCGAGGTGGACGCGATCATGCGCGCGCGCGCCGACACGGTGTTCCTCAACGGCTACCTGCCCGACGTGACGATCCTGCTGCGCGAGCTGTTCCGCGCCGGCTTCGACGGCCGCCGCTTCGCGCCCGCCTATGCGATCAACCAGAACCTGCTCAACAGCCTGCCGCATGAGGTGACGAACGGCGCCATGACCTGGCAGCCGAGCCCCGACGTGGACAGTGGCGCCTTCAAGCGGCTGGAGCGGCTGTTCGGCAACACGGCCGTGGACCCCTATTCGGCGCAGACCAACGACCACGCGGCGCTGGCGATCCTCGCAGCCGCCGCGGCCGGCGATGCCGGCGGCGTCGCGATCCGCGACAACGTCCGCCGCATCAGCCAGGGCGACGGCGAGAAGGTGGACAACGTGACGGACGGGCTGCGCGCGCTCGCGGCCGGCCGGGCGATCAACTACGAAGGCTCCTCCGGCCCCGTGGAGTTCGACGAGCGCGGCGACATCCGCGGCACCAAGTTCCGCTACGAGCGCGCCGCGGGCGGCCGCTTCGAGCTGGTCGAGCTGCGTTGATCCGCGTGTCAGGCGCCGTACCGAGTCCGGCGCGATGATCCAGGACTGGCGCGACATCGCCCAGATCCTGCTGAACGGGCTGATGACGGGCAGCATGCTGATGCTGCCCGCCATCGGCTTCACCACCATCTTCGCCGTGCTGCGCTATCCGAACTTCGCGGTCGCGGCCTATGCCACGGTGGGCGCCTTCGCGGGCTGGGTCGCCAACACGCAATGGGGCCTGCCGGCCGGGCTCGCGCTGGTCGCGGCCTTCCTCGTCGCCGGCGCCGTCGGGCTGCTGGCGGAGGAGGCGGCGCTGAAGCCGCTGCGCCCCTCCGGCCCGCTGACGGTCGCCATCGCCTCGGTCGCGCTGACCCTGCTGATCGAGAACATACTGCGCTTCTTCTTCGGCAACGAGCTGCGCGGCTACGACCTGCCGATCCTGCGCGACTGGCGCTTCGACGGCATCCGCATCGGGCCGCAGCAGGTGCAGAATACGCTCTATGCCTGCGCCGCCGCGGGCGCGCTCTTCGCGGTGCTGGCCTTCACGCGGCTCGGCCGCGCGATGCGCGCGGTGGCGGACAACCCGCAGCTCGCCGACATCAAGGGGGTGGATCCCGACCGCATCGCGCGCGTCGCGGTGTTCATCGGCGCGGGGCTGGCGGGCTTCGGGGGAATGCTGCTCGGCCTCGACACTTCGATCGACCCGCTGACCGGCTTCCGCGTGATCCTCTCGGTCTTCGCGGCCGCCGTGGTGGGCGGGCTCGGCTCGATCCCCGGCGCCGCGCTCGGTGCGCTGGTGGTGGGCATCGGGGAGGAGATGGCCGGCGTGCTGCTGGAGCCCGCCTACCGCACCGTCACCGCCTTCCTCGCCATCCTGCTTGTGCTGTCCATTCGCCCGCAGGGGCTGCTCGGGCGCGCCGCCTGATGGAAGCCTATATCGTCGCGATGCTGGTCTTCGCCGGCTTCTACGCGCTGATGGCGCTGGGGCTGAACGTGATCTGGGGCCTGGCCGGGATGGTCAATCTCGGCCTGGTCGGCTTCTTCGCAGTCGGCGCCTATGCTTCCGCGCTGCTGACCACGAAGCTGCTCTGGCCGATGCCGCTCGGATGGGCCGCGGGGGCCGCGATCGCCGCGGTGGCGGGCGGGATCATGGCGCTGATCGTGGCGCGGCTGCGCGGCGACTACCTGGCGATCGTGACGCTCGGCTTCGCCGAGGTGATCCGCCTCGTCGCCTCCAACGAGATCTGGCTGACCAACGGCACGGACGGCATCAGCGGCATCCCCGGCCCCTGGCGCGGCGATGTCTCGCCGCAGCAGTTCAACCTGATCTTCCTCGCGCTGGTCTGGTGCGCGGTGGGGATCGCCTTCCTGCTGCTTTCCCGCGCCTCCCACTCGCCCTTCGGCCGCGTGCTGCGCGCCGTGCGGGAGGACGAGGATGTCGCCGCGGTGGCGGGCAAGCCGGTGCTGTGGTTCAAGCTGCGCGCCTTCGCGCTGGGCGCGGCGGTGGTCGGCTTCGCCGGCGCGCTCTACGCCCACTACAACGCCTATATCGCGCCGGATGGCTTCGCGCCGCTGCTGACCATCTACATCGTGCTGGCGCTGACTGCGGGCGGCGTCGGCGCGATGCGCGGCGCGGTGGTCGGCGCGCTCTTCGTCGTCCTGCTGCTGGAAAGCACGCGCTTCCTCGCGCAGGAGATCCCGGGCGTCACGCCGGTGCAGAAGGCGGCGCTGCGGGAAAGCATCATCGCCCTGTCCCTGATCCTGCTGCTGCGGTTCCGCCCGCAGGGCCTGATCCCCGAACGCACCCGAACCCATTCTCGCCCTGGGGCAACGCCATGACCGATCCCGTTCCGCACCTGTCCGCCGTCGCCGCCGCCGCGGCGCAGCCCGGCCAGCCGGATCCGCTGTTCCGCGCGCTGGACGCGGCCTTCGCCGCGACGCTCGGCCACCGGCTGTTCACCATCCTGGTGATCCATCCCGGTGTGAAGGAAAGCCAGCGCTACTACACCAACATGCCGGAGGCCTATCCGATCGGCGGCCGCAAGCCGATCACCGACAGCTGGTGGTTCCAGAAGGTGGTGACCGGCGGCCAGCCCTGGATCGGCAAGGACTACGCCGACGTGCAGGCCGCCTTCTACGACCATGAGCTGATCCGCAGCCTGGGCTGCGAGAGCGCGCTCAACATCCCGGTGCGCTGGAACGGCACCACGCTCGGCACGCTGAACCTGCTGGACGCGGCGGGCCACTACGACGAATCGCAACTGCCGCTCGCGCAGGTCTTCGCCGGCCTGGCGGTCACCGGGATGTTGCAGGTGATCGCGAAGCGGTAAGGGAGCACGAACTCTTGCGGCCCGGCGTATTTCGGCCGGGCCGAGGCCGCGAATGCGGCCCGCCGCTTATGCGGCGAAGCCAAGGCCCGGAGGGCCGCCGGCGCTTGAGGTGCCTTTCCGCGTCAGCGGAAAGGCGCGCCAGACAGACTCACGCCGGCTCCTTGTTCCGCTCCTCCATCATGCGCTGGAAGGCCGGGCGGGCCTGGCATGCGGCGAGCCACGTCTTGACGTTCGGCGCCGCCTCGAACAGCTGCGGCGCGGGCTGGGCGTAGCGCATCACCTCGGCCAGGTTGAGGTCCGCCACGGTGAAGCGCCCGCCCACCAGGAAGCCATCCTTCGCCAGCGCCGCGTCCAGCACGGCGAAAGGCGCCTTCAGCGCGGCGACGGCGGCGGCGAGTTTCGCCGCGTCGCGCTCGGCCGGCGGCTTGCCGATGCTGTTGTAGAGCACCTCGATCGTGTGCGGCTCGGCCTCGGTCATCGCCCAGATCGTCCAGGCGGTCATCTGCGCATCCTCGGCCAGGTCCTTCGGCGCCAGCGCGCCGCCGGCCTTCTTCGCCATGTAGAGGTTGATCGCCAGCGATTCCGCCAGGACGAGATCGCCATCCTTCATCGCGGGAATGCGGCCGTTCGGATTGATGCGCAGGAATTCCGGCGAGCGCGTGTTGAGCGCCACGCCCGATCCCTCCGCGCGGCCGGCCTGGATCACCGGCACATGCTCGAAGGGCATGCCGAGCTCATGGGCGAGCCAGACATTGCGCGAGGCGCGGGAGCGCAGCACGCCGTAGATGGTCAGCATTTCTCTTTCCTTCCGTTGAAGGGGTTCTACAGGGCCGGCTCGGCGTCGCGCCGCGCCAGGATGGTGCGATAGGCCGGCCGCGCCTGGCAGGCGGCGAGCCACGCCTTCAGATGCGGCGCGCCCTCGAACGCCTCCGGCGCGGGCTGCGCGTAGCGGACGGTCTCGGCCAGCGCGATGTCGGCCACGGTGAAGCGTCCGCCGACCGGATGGCCCTGCGCCAGCACCTGCTCCAGCACGGCGAAGGGGCGGCGCAGTGCGGCGATGGCATCCACGACCTTCGCCTCGCTGCGCTGATCGGGCGGAAGCTGCACGCGGTTCATCAGGATGGCATGGCTGCGCGGCTCGATCTCGGTGGCGGCGAACAGCGTCCATTGCGCGATCCGCGCCGCCTCCGCGGGATCGGCGGCGCCGATGGGCCCGCCGTGCCGCTGCGCGAGGAACAGGTTGATCGCCAGCGATTCCGCCAGCACCACGCCATCCTCCTCCAGCACCGGGATGGAGCCGGCCGGGTTCAGCGCCAGGAAATCCGCGGAGCGCGTGTTGAACGGCGCATCCGGCGCCGCCGGATCGGCCAGGCGAAACGCCTGCATCACCGGCACCAGCCGATACGCCAGCCCCATCTCCTCCAGCGCCCAGATGCAGCGCAGCGCGCGGGAGCGATGCACGCCATACAGCGTGATCACGCGCGCCCCTCCAGTCCGAAGGGATCGTCCACGGAGCGTGCGGGCGGCGTCAGCCAGTCGGCGCCGCGTTCGGTGATGACGATGTGGTCCTCCAGCCGGATGCCGAACTCGCCATAGATCGCGATGGTCGGCTCGATGCTGCCGGTGTTGCCGACGGCGAGCGGCTGCTGGTTGCCGCCGACGAAATAGGGCGCCTCGTGCACGTCCATCCCGATGCCGTGGCCGGTGCGGTGCGGCAGGCCGGGCACCTTGTAGCCCGGCCCCATGCCGGCCTTCACCACCTCGCCCCGGCAGGCATCATCGATGGCGGCGCAGGGCGCGCCGGGCTTCGCGGCGGCGAAGCCGGCGGCCTGGGCGCGCTTCGCCAGGTTCCAGATCTCGCGCTGGCGCGGCGTCGGCGTGCCGAAGACGTAGCTGCGCGTGATGTCCGAGACATAGCCATGCAGCGGCGCGCCGACATCGATCAGCACCACGTCGCCCTCGGCCAGCGTCTGCGGATAGGGCACGCCATGCGGATAGGCGGTGGGCTCGCCGAACAGCACGATGGAGAAGGCGGGGCCGCTATCGAAGCCTGCGCGGCGATGCGCGGCGGCGAGGAACTCCCCGACCTCCGTCGTCGTCACCCCGGGCTGCAGGGCGCGCGCGGCGGCAGCGTGGATCTGCAGCGTCATGCCCATCGCCTGGCGCAGGATCGCGACCTCCTGCTCCGTCTTGCGTTCGCGCAGGTGGCTGGTGACGGGGCCGGAGGCGACGAAGCGGTGGTTCGGCAGCGCGCCGCGCATGCCCTCCGCCACGAAGACGCGGGCCATGTCGTCCAGCGCGACGGTGCCGCCGGCGACATCGGCCTCGCGCAGCATCTCGGTGAAGAGCGCGTAGGGATCTTCGTCCTCCTCCCAGCCGCGCACATCGCCGGGCAGCAGCAGCATGGTGCGCAGCCGCTCCACCTCGAAGGCGGGGCAGAGATAGGAGAGGGGGCCCTGCGCCGGTAGGATGGCGCCGACCGGGCGCTCGCTCTGGCCATGCTTCAGGCCGGTCAGCCAAGCGAGGTTCGTGGTGCCGTCCAGCCAGAGCGCGGCGATGCCGAGTTCGCGCATGCGTGCCTGCGCCCGCTCCACGCGGCGCGCATGCTCCTCCACGCCGATCGGCGGCACGGCGTCCCGCTGGTTGCGGATGCCCGCGAGTTCCGTGGCGAAGTCAGACCCGCCCACGCCCACCGTCATGCCTGCGATCCCTCTCCCCGGTCCCCTTCCATGCCACGTTCCGCGCCCGGCGTCAGCGGCGCCGCCCCTCGCTGAGCGCAAGGTAGATGCCCGCCGAGACCACGATGGCCGCGCCGGCCCAGGTGACCGTGTCCGGCCAGAGGCCGGTGACGATCACGCCCATGATCGTGGCGCCGATGATCTGCCAGTAGTGGAAGGGCGAGATCACCGCGGCCGGCGCATAGCTCATCGCCCGCGCGACGCAGTAATGCCCCGCCGCGCCGAAGGCGCCGACCGAGAGCATGGCGATCGCATCGCCCAGGCTCTGGGGCGTCACCCAGAAGAAGGGCGCGGCGAGGGAGAGCACCACCGCGCCGAGCAGCGCGCTGTAGAGCGCCGAGGTGTCCGCCCGGTCATGCGGCGCCACCATGCGCGTCAGCACCTGGTAGAAGGCGAAGGCGCAGGCACTGCCCAGCACCAGCAGCGAGGCCCACTGGAATTCCGGGCTGCCCGGGCGGATCACCACCAGCACGCCCGAGAAGGCGACGAGCACGGCGATCATGCGGCCGAGCCGCGGCCGCTCGCCCAGGATCGGCCAGGCCAGCAGCGCGACGATGAAGGGCGAGATGAAGCCGATCGCCGTCGCCTTCACCAGCGGGATGGACGCCAGCGCGGTGAAGTGGAAGCCGGTGGAGATCAGCTGCATCAGCGATCTGCCGAGCTGCGCCGCCGGCCGCCGCGTGGCGAAGACGCGCAAGCCGGCGGACGGCAGCATGATCGCCAGCATCACCACCAGATGCCCGGTGATGCGCGCCCAGACGATCTGCTCCGACGGGTAGCGCGGCGACAGCCACTGCACGAGGCCGGTCATCACCGGCAGCAGCGACGCCGCAAGCACCATGAAGCCGATGCCGAGCAGGACGCGCGGCTCGCGCGGCGTTGCGCTCATGCGCGAAGCCTAGCCTTCCAGTTCCTCGCGCAACAGTTCCAGGCGCAGCCATTCCTCCTCGGCGGCCTCGCGCTCCGCCTGCTTCTTGCCGAGCAGGCTGCTGCGCGCGGCGAAGCCGGCGGCGTCGCGGGCATAGAGCCCGGGATCGGCAAGCTGCGCCTGCAGGGCGGCGATCTCGCGTTCCAGCTGGGCGATGCGCGCTGGCAGCGTCTCCAGCGCATGCCGATCCTTGAAGGATATCTTTTGTTTCGTTGCGGGGCGTGCCGCTTCTTCGGTGGCGCGGGTCTCCGACTCCCGGCGCGGGACGTCCGAGACCTTGGCCTGCACGCCGCGGCCGCGCTGCGCGACCATGTCGGCATAGCCGCCCGCATAATCCTGCCAGCGCCCATCGCCCTCCCAGGCGATGACGTTGGTCGCGACACGATCAAGAAAATCGCGGTCGTGGCTGACGACGATGACCGTGCCCTGGTAATCTGACAGCAGCTCCTGCAACAGGTCGAGCGTCTCGAGGTCGAGGTCGTTGGTCGGCTCGTCCAGCACCAGCAGGTTGGAAGGCTGTGCCAGCGCGCGCGCCAGCATGAGCCTGCCGCGTTCCCCGCCCGAGAGCATGCCAACCGGCGTCCGGGCCTGCTCGGCAACGAACAGGAACTCCTTCATGTAGCCGACGACGTGCTTCGCCTCGCCGCCGACGCGGATCTGGTCGCCGCGGCCGCCGGTCAGCGCATCGGCAAGTGTCATGTCGGGATCGAGGCCGGCGCGCATCTGGTCCAGCGTGACCATCTGGAGATTGGTGCCGAGCCGCACCTCGCCCTCGTCGGGCGGCAGCGCGCCGGTCAGCATGCGCAGCAGCGTCGTCTTGCCCGCGCCGTTCGGCCCGACGATGCCGACGCGGTCGCCCCGCAGGATGCGCGTGGAGAATTTTTCAACCACTGGCGGCGCATCGCCGAAACGCTTGGAGATGTTGTCCGCGGCGATCACCAGCGTGCCGGAGCCGTCCGCCTCCGTCGCGGCCATGCGCACCGTGCCGACGGCGGCGACGCGTTCCTTGCGCCGCTTGCGCAGCTCCTGCAGGCCGGCCAGGCGCTTCACGTTGCGCTTGCGCCGAGCGGTCACGCCGTAGCGCAGCCAATGCTCCTCCCGCACGATCTTTCGGGCCAGCTTGTGGGCCTCTGCTTCTTCTTCTTCCAGCACGCGGTCGCGCCACGCCTCGAAGCCGGAAAAGCCCTCCTCCAGGCGTCGCGTCGTGCCGCGGTCCAGCCAGACCATCGCGCGCGAGAGGCGTTCCAGGAACCGGCGGTCATGGCTGATCAGCACCAGCGCGCCGCGCAGCTGCAGAAGCTCGGATTCAAGCCATTCGATCGCGGGCAGGTCGAGATGGTTGGTCGGCTCGTCCAGCAGCAGGATGTCCGGCCGCGGCGCCAGCACGCGGGCCAGCGCCGCCCGCCGCGCCTCGCCGCCGGAAAGTCGCGCCGGCGCTTCCTCCCCGGTCAGGCCGAGGCCCTCCAGCAAAACCCGCGCGCGATGCGGATCGTCGCCGGGCGCTAGGCCGGCCTCCACATAGGCGCCGGTCGTCGCGAAGCCGGCCAGGTCGGGCTCCTGCGGCAGGTAGCGCAGCGTGGCGCCGGGCTGCAGGAAGCGCGTGCCGCCATCGGCCTCGATCATGCCGGCGGCGACCTTCAGCAGCGTGGACTTGCCCGACCCGTTGCGCCCGACGAGCGCCACGCGCTCCCCGGCGCCCACCATCAGCTCCGCCCCGTCCAGCAGCCAGGAGGAACCGAGGCGCAGGCGGATGTCACGCAGATGGAGCAGCGGCGGCGGGGGCATCCGCCGGGGAATGGAGAGGCGCGGCCCCCGCGTCAACCGGCGGGGCCGCGCTGCCGGGTCTCAGGCCCGCAACGCCTCCGCCCCGCCGGCGTCGCGGCGCAGCTTCTCGAGCTTGCGGTCCGGGTCGCGGCCGGCCCTCAGGCAGTCTTCCGCCGTCGCGCCCCGGATCGGCTGCTGGTTCCGGCGCAGCGCCTCGATCCCCGCGCGCGGGGCGCGGCGGCGGCTGGCCTTGCCGACGCACCGTTCCATGTCCCGTCCGTCCATGCCATGTCTCCTCTCGTTGTGCGGCCGCGGCGCGGCCTTTCTTCTTCAATGGGAAGGCGGGGCGCGTGCCGCAACTCAACCGCGCTTGATTGCGCCACCGTGCCGTGCACAGCTTCCGGCCCTGGCCAAGGATGCGGGAAATGACGCGCGCGCCCGACCCCGCGATGACCGACGGCGCCGGGGGACGACGACCGCCCGCGCGTCACCGTGTCCTGCACGCGGCGCGGGCATGATTCGTCCTGCCCCCAACGGCATCGCGCGCCGATGACCTTCTCGGATCCGCGCGATGGCGACCTGGAGGATGACGCATCCTCCACGGTCAGCAAGACGCTGCTCGGCCATGCGGCCTCGATGCTGGTGGAGATCAGCCTGCCCAAGCTGGCGCTGGCCTTCGCGGCACTGGTCGTGCTGCCGGCGATCACGGTCGGCGCCGCGCCGATCGCGCTCGCCTGGTATGCCCGCACCGTGGCCGACAAGATCGCGGTCGGCTTCCATCTCTCCTTTGGGCTTCTCGTGCTCGCCGTGGCTCTCTTCGTCGCCTGGCGCTGGGGCCTGCGCATTGCGCGCTTCGTGGAGCAGAGCTTCTGGGGGCTCGGCGCGACGCTGGTGCAGCCGCTCTACACCGGCATCCGCGAGTTGATCGGCCGCGCGATCGAGGCGCTGGCGCCGACGCGGCGCTATGCCTTCGCGCGCACGCTGGCTGGCCTGCTGGCGGGGCTGCTGATCGCGTTGGTGGCGGGCGTCATCGCCTGGGGCCTCGGGCCGCTGCCACGCTTCGCCGTGCCGCTCTCCGCCACGCAGGACCTCTGGCCGGCGGCCGAAGCGGCGCTGCGCAACGCGGCCTGGGCGGTGGCCGTCTATCTCATCGTCGCCGCGCCGGCCTGGTCGCTCGCCGAGGCCTGGGCGGGGACGCCGCGCGACCTGCCGAAGTCGTTCGCGGACGGCGAGGCACGCTGGCGTGTCGCGCATCTCTCCGACATCCATCTGGTCGGCACGCGCTTCGGCTTCCGCCTGGAATGCGGCCGCGACGGGCCGCGCGGCAATGGCCGCTTCCTGCGCGCGCTGGAATTGCTGGAGGATGAGCACGCGGCGCGGCCGCTCGACTGGGTGCTGATCACCGGCGACATCACCGATGCCGCGCGCAACGAGGAATTCATCGCCTTCGAGGAGGCGATGGCGGTGCATCCGGCGCTGCGCGCGCGCACGCTGATCATCCCGGGCAACCACGACGTCAACATCGTGGACCGCGCCAATCCCGCGCGGCTCGAACTGCCGATCGCGCCCGGCGGCAAGCTGCGGCGGCTGCGCATGCTGGCGGCGATGGCGCGGCTGCAGGGCGGGCGCGTGCATGTGGTGGACCGCAAGTCGCGCCGGCTCGGCCCGACGCTGGATGCGTTCCTGGCGGCCGAGGGACGGGCCGAGGCGCTGGCGCGCTTCATGGATCGCGGCAGGCTGCACGACGGTCGCCTCGCGCGCACGGTCTGGGACGAGAGCTTCCCGCTCGTCGCGCCGCCCGATGCGCCGGACGGGCTCGGCGTGCTGCTGCTCGATTCCAACGGGCGGACGCACTTCTCCTTCACCAATGCGCTCGGCATCGTGGATGCCGCGCAGATGCATGCGGCGGAGGCGGCGATGCGCCAGTATCCCGCGGCGCGCTGGCTGGTCTGCCTGCATCATCACCTGGTGGAGTATCCGCGCCCTGGCGCGAAGCTCGCGGACCGCATCGGGACGGCGCTGGTGAACGGGCATTGGGTGGTGTGGCGGCTGCGGCGCGATGCGCGGCGGATCGTCGCGCTGCACGGGCACCGGCACTACGACTGGATGGGGCAGTGCGGCGGGGTGCGCATCCTCTCCGCGCCCTCGCCGGTGATGGGGGCGATGGATTTCGCGGAACGCTGGTTCTGGCTGCACGGCTTCGCGCCGGGGGAGGGCGGCGCGCTGGAGATGCTGGCGCCGCGACGCGTGGTGGTGCCGGGGGAGGGCGCTCGCCCCGGTTCTGACGCCGGCTGACGGTTGCGCCCCCACCCCGACCCTCCCCCGCTACGCAGGGGAGGGAGCTGCCTGCGCTGACGATCCCTCTCCCGCTGTGCGGGGGAGGGTGCCCTCGCGCAGCGACGGCGGGTGGGGGCGCGACCGGCAGTACAGAACGGCTGAGCGCCAGCGCACCCCCCTACCGCCCCCACTCCCATTCGTAGCTGAGGCCCACGCGGTTCCCCGCCTCTCTGTCGCCGGTCTCGGCCTCCAGCCGCAGCCGCGGGCCGAGATCCACGCGCACGCCGACGCGGCTCGATCCCGGCTCGGTGCCCTGCTTCACGCCGACATAGACGCCCTCCGCCACGTAGCGCCCGGCTTCCAGCGTCGCGCCCGCGCGGTCCTCGGCGGATGTGGTGCGGGAGGCGCGCTCGCTCTCGCTGCCGACGGCAAGCCGGTCGAGCCCCAGGTTGCGCCGGATGCGCTCCAGGAAGCCGCTCGCCGCATCGCCGCCCGGCAGCCCGGCCGCACCCGCCAGCACCGAGGCGATCTGCGCGATCTCGAAGGGCGAGAGCTGGCGCAGCGGGCGGTCGAAGAGCAGCCGCGCCAGCACCTCGTCCTGCGGCAGCTCCGGCGTGGAGGAGAAGACGATCTGCGGCTGCGTCGGCGACCCCGTCACCTCGACGCGCGCGTTGACGCCGCCCACCTGGCTGGTGGCGCGCAGGTCGAGCTCCGGCAGCAGGCCGCCGCGCCAATCCAGGCGCCCGCGGTCGAAGGCGATGCGCCGGCCGATGACGGTGATGTCGCCGCGGCGCATCTCCAGGTCGCCGGTGATGTCCGGCGCGGCGATGGTGCCGCCGACCGCGAGCTCGCCGCCAAGCTCGGCATCCAGGCCGCGGCCGCGCACATAGACGTTGCGCGGCGCATTCACGGCGATGGCGAGGTTGATCACCGGCCCGGCGGCGGGCTCGGCCGCATCGGCAGGCGCCGGCACTCGCCGGGCGGGGCGCGGCGCGCGGCCTGGCGGCGTGCCGATCTCCCGCACCGGCTCCAGCACGCGGACGCCGGCGGGCAGGCTTTCGGGGATGCGGATCTCGGCGCGGCGGATGCGCACCGGCCCGCCCAGCGTGGCGCTGCCGGCGAGCTGGCCGACGAGGCGCAGTTCGGCGTCGAGCGTCGCGCGGATCAGGTCGCTGGCGATGGGCTGGGCGTTGGCGGCGACAAGCTGCAGATCCACCGGCATGCCCGCCTCCAGCGGCGCAATGGTCCCGTTCAGCGCCAGCGTGCCCTGGTTCCCGGCGCGGCCGGTCAGGTCGGCGCGCAGCCGCTGGCCGTCGGGGCGCAGCACGCCGGCAAGCTGGCTGATGTTCACGCCGGTGACGGGGTTCCGGTAGGAGCCGTTCGCAAGCCGCGCCTCGCCGCCCAGCACCGGCGCGTTCAGCGTGCCACTGGCGCGCAGCGCTAAGGTGAGGCGCCCCGTCACCCGGTCGGCGCCGGCGGCGAGGAAGGGGCTGGTCAGGGCGGCCAGGTCCACATTGCCGTTCAGCGTCGCCTCGAAGGGCGCGGCCGCGCCCGGCCCCTGCGGGAAGCGCGCGGTGGCGGCAAGCCGCTGCTGCGGCCCGACGCGCAGATCGGCATCGGCCGTGAGCAGCCCCGCGCCGGTGCGCTGAAGGTCGAGCCGCAGCTCCGCCGGCGGCAGCGCGCGCGCCGCTTCCGGCCCGGCGCGCAGCCCGCGGCCGCGCAGGCTCGCGGTGATCTCGGGCGAGGCGACGGGGCCGGTGATGCGCGCCTCGCCGGTCAGGGTGCCGACCGGGTTCACCGCGGGGACCAGCGGCGCGAAGGCGCCGAGGTTGAGGCTCGCCAGCGTCGCGCGGATATCGGCGCGCTCGGGGCCCCATGTGCCTTCCGCGCGCAGCGTGCCGTCGCGCGGCAGGGCGAGGCGCGTCTCCGCGATCTCCACCGCGCCGTCCGGGCGCAGCGTGACGCGCGTGGGCGCCGCAAGCCGGATCGTCTCGCCCTGCGTCGTGGCGCGCAGCGCGGCCAGCTCGACGCGCCGCGCGCCGTCCTGCAGCGCCAGCACGCGCCCGCGCGCCTCCGCCTGCACCTCGTTCGCGGTGCCGGCGAGCGCAACGTCCAGCGCATCGAGCGGGCCTTCCACCTTCGCGGAGACGTCGCGCGCCGTCACGCCGAAGCCGGCGAAGCGCGGCGCCGAAAGCTCCGCAGTGACGCGCTGCGTGCCGTTCTCGACGCTGCCGCGCGCCTGAAGGGTCAGCGCGCCCTCGATCTGCTGGCCAAGCAGGCGGCCGAGCGGGGCAAGCTGCTCCGCCTCCAGCCGCGCCTCGCCTTCGGCCAGCAGCGCCGTCGGCTGCACGCGGCCGGAGGCCGCCAGGCGCGCGGGGCCGAGCCGCGCCTCGGCCGATTGCAGGCGCAGCCAGCCCGCATCCTCGGGCGTGCCGCGCAGCGAGAGCGCGACGGGAAGCTCCTGCAGCGTGGCGGCGAGGCGCGCATCGACATCCGGCCGCGTCGCCGGGTTGGCGATGCGCGCATCGAGCGACAGCGCCTCCAGCACGCGCCCCGCCGCTTCCAGCCGGTCGGACCGCGCGGTGACGGTGAGCGTGGGATCGGCCACCGGCCCGGTCGCCGTGCCCTGCAGGCTGAGCGCGCCGGTGAGGCCGGGAACGGCCGCTTCAGGCGCCGAGACATTCGCGGCGAAGGTGAGGTCCAGCGTCTCGCCCACGCGCCCCTCCGCCGTCGCCTCCAGCGCTTGGCCCGTCAGGGAGAAGGCCTCGATCCGGTCGGGCGCGGCGGCGCGCAGCGTCACGCGCGGCGCGGCGCCGAGCAGTGCCTGCAACGGCTCGATCGCGCTGGTGAAGCCCTCGGGCGCCGCGGTGAGCGCGACGAGCGGCGCATCCAGCGGCCCGCTGACCTGCCCCTCCGCGCGCAGCGCCTGCCAGCCCACCGTGTCGGGCGGCAGCAGCCCCGCGAAGGCGTCCGACGCGGCGAGATCGGCCGCGACGCTGATCTGGCTGCGCGGCCCGGACAGGTCGAGCCGGCCCTGCGCGGCGACGCTGCCAGCGTCGCCAGCGACGCGCAGCGTGCGCAGGTCGAAAACGCCATCCGGCATGCGGCTGGTGTCGAGACGGATCTCCACCGGCCCGGCCAGCCTGGCGAGCGGCGGCTGCAGCAGGCCCGACGCATCCACCTGGCCGGTCAGCGCGACGCCGAGGCGCGAGGTGTCGGGCGCGGCGAGCGTGCCCTCCACATCCGCGCTCACGCCCTCGCCGGCGGTGGCGCGCAGCGTGAAGGCCGCCTGCTCCGACGGCCCGTCCAGCGTGAGGTCGAGCGCGATCGGCCGCTCGCCCAGCCCTGCGACGCGCGACAGCGCGCCCCCCGCATCGCCGCGCAGCGTCGCGGCGGCGTTCAGCCGCCCGGTGCCGGGCCGCAGCGTCGCCTGCAGCGTCAGCACCGCGCCGCCCTCGATCAGCGAGGCATCGAGCGACAGGTCGAGCCCCGCATCGTCCAGCCGGAGCCCGCCGGTGGCGGAGAGCGCCACGGGCTCGCCCAGCAGCGCCTCGTCCAGCTGCAGCCGCTCGATGCGCAGCCGGTCCACCCGGACCGCGACCGGCAGCTCCGGCAGGTCGGGGATCAGCTGCCCTGGCGGCGCATCGCGCGGCGCCGGCGTGTCGGAAACCGGGGCGCGATGCACCACCAGCCGCTGCGCGGTCAGTTGCCGTATCTCAACACGGCGGCGCAGCAGGGCGGTGGGCGACCACTCCACGCTGCCCTCCTCGATCTCCAGCCAGACGCCCTGCTGGTCGGACAGCGTCAGCCGCGCGAAGCCGGGGCTCGAGGAGAGCGGGTTGCGCAGGCCCTGGATGCCGAGGCCGGGCACCAGCGATTCCAGCTGCCGCTCCACCCAGGTGCCGCGCGCCGCATCCTGCGCGCCGACTGGCAGCGCCAGCGCGAGCAGCAGCAGCGCCAGCGCGAGGACGCGCCAGCGGTGGCGGCTAAAACGCCTGGCCAAGGCCGACATAGATGCCATAGCCGGTATCGCCCGGCTCCTTGCTGAGGGGGACCGCCACGTCGATGCGCAGCGGCCCGATCGCCGTGGCATAGCGCAGGCCGAGGCCGGCGCCGAAGCGCATATCGCCGAAATCCGGCGTCTCGGAGTCCGAGGCGGTGCCGCCATCGAGGAAGGCGACCACGCCGATCGGGCCCGAGACGCGCTGGCGCAGCTCGACGGACACTTCCGCGAGGCTCGCGCCGCCGGTCAGCCGGCCCTGCGCGTCGCGCGGCCCGATGCGCTGGAAGCCGTAGCCGCGCACCGATCCGCCGCCGCCCGCATAGAAGCGCTTGTCGAGCGGCGCCGCCGCGCTGTCGCCCAGCAGGGTTCCTGCCGTCGCGCGCAGCGCGATCACCGATCCGCCATCGCCCGTCACGTCGTAATAGGTGCGCGCGCTGCCGAGCGCCCGGGCGAAGGTGCCGCCTTCCAGCAGGTCGTAATAGGGCGTCAGCGCGACATCGAGCCGCCAGCCGCGCCGCGGATCGAGCAGCGAATCCGTCGCGTCGTAGCGCACCGCGCCGACGAACCCGACCAGGTCGAAGGGATCGAGCGGACCGCCCGGCGGGCCGATCTGCCCGGTCTCGAAGATCGGGCCGCCGCGCAGCAGCCAGCGGTCACCCACGCGCCGTTCCAGCAGCGCGGAGGCGATGAGGGCGTCGCGGTCATAGGCGTTCAGCTGCTCGCGCAGCGCCGTCCCCTCCAGGATCAGCGTGGTCAGCCCGTCGAACAGGCCGGGCCGGCGGAAGATCGCGCTGGCGCGGTAGTTGGTGTCCGCGGTGATGCTGCCCGAGCCGAGGCGCGAGGCCTCCGCCTCCAGCCGCAGCGTCTCGGCGTTGCCGAACAGGTTGCGCCGTTCGTAGTAGACGCGGCCGGAGATGCCGAACTCGGTCTCGTAGGAAATCGTGAAGCCCGCCGCGTTGCGCGGCCGGTCTGCCACCGCGAAGGTCACCGGCAGGCGGCCGGCGGCGTCCAGCCGCTCCCCCGTGCGCGCACGCACCGTGTCGAAGGCGCCGAGTGCCAGCAATTCGCGCCGCGCGCGCTCGAGCCGGGCGGGGGAGAAGCGCTCCCCGGTGATCCGGTCGGCGACGCGATGGACCAGCGCCGGGTTCACCCGCGTCTCGCCGGTGATGTCGGGCGTGGCGAATTCCGCCATCGGCCCCGGCGAGAGGGTCCAGACCACATCCATCCGCTGCGCCTCGTGGTCCACCGTGACCTCGCGGTCCACCACGGATGCCAGCGGATGGCCCTGCCGGCGCAGCCGGTCGATCAGCGCCTCCTCGGCATCCAGCACGGGGCCGGAGGCGGCCGGGTCGCCGGGCGCGAGGCCGGGCGGGTCGCCCAGCGCCGCGACATCCGCCGCCTCGGCCGGGGAGGCGGGGCGCAACGCGATGCGGCGCAGCGTGTAGCGTGGCCCGGGGATGACCCGGACCTCGACCGCCACGCCGGACGGCGCGGCGGCGGCCAAGCGGTCCGCGATGCCCGTGGTCTCGGCCGGCTCGCCGCCGATCCGCACCTCCACCCTTCCGGCCCAGTAGCCGCGGGCATGCAGCACCTCCTCCAGCCTGCGGGGCTCGGCGCGCGCACGCGCCACCAGGCCATAGGCGTCCACCGGCGCCGGCCCGGCCAGGGCGCGCAGCTGGGAAGCCTGCTCCAGCGCAGGGTCGAGCTCATCCTCGCCGGTCGGGACCAGCGTGGTCGTATACGGAATAATGCCCTCCTGCGGCTCCGCCGGCGGCTCCTGCGCGGCGGCGGGCAGGGCAAGCAGAAGGCACAGGATCAGAAGAAGCGCGCGCGTCTGGATCGTCCTCACCGGGCAACAAGCGTCATCGGTCCGCCCGGGTTGCAACGCGGGGGTGGAGCAGCCCGCACGGACCGGCTACTCATCTGCCATGGATTCCGCCTTTGCCGAGACCCTGACCGCCTGGCGCCGGCATCTTCATGCGAATCCAGGCCTCACGCTGGCGGAGCAGCATACCGCGGCTTTCGTTGCGGCAAAGCTCCGCGAGATGGGCGTGACCGAGATCGCGGAGGGCGTCGGCGGGCATGGCGTCGTCGCCACGTTGCGCCGCGGCGGCGGCAACCGCAGCGTCGGCCTTCGCGGCGACATGGATGCGCTGCCGATCGAGGAACAGAACCCCGCGCTGCCCTGGCGCTCCACCGTGCCCGGCGTGATGCATGCCTGCGGGCATGACGGCCACACCACCGCGCTGCTCGGCGCGGCGAAGCTGCTGCTGGACGATCCCTCCTGGACCGGCGCCGTCCATCTCGTGTTCCAGCCCGCGGAGGAAGGCGGCGGCGGCGCGAAGCGGATGGTGGAGGAGGGGCTGTTCCGCCGCTTCCCGATGGAGCGCATCTTCGGCTGGCACAACTGGCCGGGCCTGCCGGCCGGCACCATCGCGGTGCATGAGAAGGCCGTGATGGCCGCGGGCTGCCGCTTCGAGGTGACCTTCGACGGCCACGCCGCGCATGCCGCGCTGCCGCACCTGTCGCGCGACCCGATGGTGGCGGCGGGGCATTGCATCGTCGCGCTGCAGAGCGTGGTGGCGCGCAACCTCGACCCGCTGGCGGGCGGCGTGGTCAGCGTGACGATCGTGGAGGGCGGCGAGGCGGTGAACCAGATCCCCCGCCGCGTCGTGCTGAAGGGCACCGCGCGCTGGCTCGACCCCAAGGCCGGCGAGGCGATCCGGGAGGGCATGCACCGCATCGGCCAGGGCATCGCCGCGACCTTCGGCGTGGAGGCGGCGGTGCTTTGGAAGGTCGGCGTCGAGGCCACAGTGAACCACCCCGCCGAGCGGGAACTCGCCGCCGAGGCCGCGGCCGCCGTCGCGCCGGTCCGCCGCGACGTGCCGCCGGCGATGACGGGCGAGGATTTCTGCTGGTTCCTGAAGGAGGTGCCGGGCGCCTTCGTCTGGATCGGCAACGGCCCGGCCGAGGACGGGCGCGAACTGCACCACCCGCGCTACGACTTCAACGACGCCATCCTGCCGGTCGCGAGCGGCTTCCTGGCCGAGACGGCGAAGCGGGCGCTTCGCGCGGGCTGAGATCACCGGCCGGCGTGAGCCGGCCGAGCGCCCGAGGCGCCTGACTCACACAGGCTCGGTCCCGCGGAAGCGCATGAAGGCGCGATGCGGGCCGGTGCCGAAGGCGATCACGTCGTAGGTGTCCGGCTCGCGACCCGGCACTTCCATCCCCGGCGAGCCCACCGGCATGCCCGGCACCGCAAGCCCGCGCACGCCCTCCGGCCGCTCCGCCAGCAGGCGGCGGATCGCCAGCGGCGGCACATGCCCCTCGATCGCGAAGCCGCCGACCCGCGCCACATGGCAGGACAGCAGGTCCGACGGCACGCCGAGCATCCGCCGCCACCCCGCCAGGGCGCGAACGCGGTTGTCCTGCACGGTGAACCCCGCCGCCTGCAGATGCGGGATCCAGAGATGGCAGCAGCCGCAATCGGGATCGCGCCAGACCTGGATCTGCGTCGGCGCCTCGGCGCGGGCGGCACGCGGCACGGCCGGTGCCAGCAGGCAGGCCCCGAGGGCGATCAGGCTGCGTCGTCCAGGCATCATGCGGGCTTCTCTCCGATCAGCGTGCAGGGGCTTGCCACCATGCCGCCCCGCCGGGTGATGATCCAGCGCAAGCGCCCCGACGCGCCGCTCACTCCGGGGCGAGGTCGCGCTCCTCCAGCAGGCGGTAGCCATGCCCGCGGACGGTGGCGATCACCGGCGCCGCGTCGCCGGCCTCCTGCAGCTTGCGGCGCAGGCGGTGGACATAGACGTCCACCACGTTGGTCAGCGGATCCTCCGCAAGGCCCCAGACCTCCGACAGGATCCGCTCCCGGCTGACCGCCTGGCCGGGCGCGCCGGCCAGCAGCTCGAGCAGCGCGAATTCCTTCGAGGTCAGCGCCACCCGGCGCTTGCCGCAGGCGACGGTCAGCGCATCCGGGTCGAGCTCGAGCCCGGCCGCGACGAAGACGCGGCGCTGCGGCGAAGGCGGCGTTGCGACGATGCGGCTGCGCCGGATCAGCGCGGCGAGGCGGGCCAGCAGCTCGGCGAAGGCGAAGGGCTTCGGCAGGTAGTCGTCCGCGCCGTAGGAGAAGCCGTCCACCTTGTCCTCGAGCGAGTCGAGGGCGGTCAGCATCATCACCGGGGTCGTGTCGCCATCGGCGCGCAGCCTGCGGCAGATGTCGCGCCCGTCCATGCCGGGCAGCATCACGTCGAGCAGGATCGCCGAATGGCCGCCGCCGCGCGCCAGGTCGAGGCCCTCCGGCCCGGTATGCGCGAGGTCCACCGCATAGCCTTCCGCCCGGAGCCCGCGCGCGAGGAAATCGGCGACGCGCCGCTCGTCCTCGACCAGCAGGATGCGCGATGCCTTCATGCGGCTTGTGTCCTCCTCTCGATGCGGGCGGCGCGGCGGGCGGCGCGGGGCGCGGTGCGGGATGCGCTCATGCGACGGCCTGCAGCGGATGCGCGGCCGGCAGCTCCACCAGCGCGACAGTGCCACGGCCCGTCCGGTTCTCCAGCCGCACCTCGCCGCCATGCGCCCGTGCGATGGCGCGCGCCAGCGGCAGGCCCAGGCCGCTGCCGCCGTCGTGGCGCGCCGCGGCGTCGGCGCCGCGGTGGAACCGCTCGAAGACGCGCTCGAGATCCTCCGGCGCGATGCCGATGCCGTCATCCGCCACCACGAGCCGTACCTGTTCCTGCAGCATCTGCAGTTCCACGACGACCTCGCCGCCGGCGTCGGAATAGCGCACCGCGTTGTCGAGCAGGATCAGCACCAGCTGGCGCAGGCGGTCCGCATCGCCCTGCACCACGACACGGCGCGGCAGGGCGTTCGATCCGACCCGGATCCCCCGCGGCGCCCCCAGGGTGCGCGCGGCGGACACCGCCCCCTGCACCACCTCGTCCAGCGCGACCGGGTGCCTGGCGCTGCGCGCCTCGCCTGCCTCGGACCGGGCGACGAAGAGCAGGTCGTCCACCAGCCGCGCCGTGTGCGCAGCTTCCTCCGCGACACGGCCGAGGGCGTGGCGATAATCGGCGACGGGCTTGTCCGCCCCGCGCAGCGCCACCTCCGCCTCGCCGCGGATCACCGTGAGCGGCGTGCGAAGCTCGTGGCTGGCATCGGCCAGGAAGCGCCTGCGCGCCTGGTCGCTCCGCTGCAGCGCCTCGTTCGCCGCGGCGAGTTCCGCGGTGCGCGCCTCCACCGCCTGCTCCAGCGCGGCATGGCTGCTCTGCAGCGCCGCGCGGCTGCGCGCCACCTCGTCCAGCATGGTGTTGAAGCTGCGCACCACGCGCCCGAGCTCGCCCTTCGTCGGCACGCCGGTGACCCGGCGCGAGAAGTCGCCGCCGGTCACCGCCTCCGCCGCGCCGGCGAGCTGGTCGAGCGGGCGCTGCAGCCGGCGGATCAGCACGGCCGCCGCGATCACCGCGACCAGCACGGCAAGGGCGGCCATCAGCCGTGCCAGGCGCGCGGGGGCCGCCGTCATCCGTTCCGCCTCGCGCTCCGCGGCGATCGCATCCTCCCGCTCCCGGTCCACGGCGGCGTGCACGGCGTTGCGGAACTCGGTCCCGAGCCCGCCCTGCACCACGATGCGCAGCTGCGCGCGCGCCTCCTCCATGCGGCCCGCCGCCGAGAGGCTCGCGGCATCCTCCAGGCGCTGCACGAAGCCATGCGAGAGCTGCTCGAGGGCTGCCAGATCGTCGAGTTCCTCCCGCTCGGCCAGGTTCTGCGGGAGCATCGCGATCTCGGCGGTGATGTGCCTGCGGATGTTGGCGAACTGGGCGCGGATGGTCGCCCGTGCATGGCCGGGCCCGAAGCCCAGTTGCTCGTCGCCGAGGGCTGCTGCCGTGGCCGCCTGCAGCAGGCGGTCGGCTTCGGATTCCAGGTGCAGATGGCCGTGCAGCACCTCATGCACGTGGCGCGTGCGCTCCATCTGGAACACGGCGACCGAGGCCGTCCACCACGCCAGGCCGGCACAGGCCAGCGTGAGCGCGAGCACGGCGCCGAAGGTCCCGATGAGCAGCGGCCTGAACATGCATCTCCCCGGCAGGGCGGCGCGGATTGCGCCGCCTCCGTATCAAAGAACCGTGAAGGTATTTTACAACAGGGCTTCCGGCGCCGCACGCCCCGTTCAGGCGAAGCGCCGGGCGAGCCAGGCCCCGCCATCCGCGGCGGCCTGCCGGGAGGCGCCGACATATGCCAGGGCGCGCAGGAAGCCATGCGCCGTCCCGGGAGACAGCCGGCTCTCCACCGCCACGCCGGAAGCCCGCAGCCGCTCGGCCATGGCGTGGTTCTCGGCCGCCAGCACGTCGAGCTCCGCGATGTGCAGCAGCACCGGCGGAATGCCACGCAGATCGGCGCGCAGCGGCGCGGCCAGCGGGCTGAGGCGGTCCGCCGGGCGCGGGCAATAGCATTCCCAGTAGAAGCGCATCTTCTCCCGCGTCAGGAAGTAGCCCTCGGCGAATTCGCGATAGGTCGCGGTGTCGAGCCGCGAATCGAAGACGCCGTAGTTCAGCAGCAGGCCCGAAAGCCGGATGTCCGGGTCCGTCTCCCGCAGCAGCAGCGCCACGCCCATCGCCAGGTTGGCGCCCGCGCTGTCGCCGCCGATCACGATCCGCGCGGGATCGAGGCCCCATTCGGCGCCGTGCCTCGCCACCCAGCGCACCACCGCGGCGCATTCCTCCAGCCCCTGGGGGAAAGCGGCCTCGGGGCTGAGCGCATAGTCCGGGCCGATCACCGCACAGCCGGCGGCGGCGGCGTATTCGCGCATCAGCCGGTCATGCGTGTCCACGCTGCCCCAGACCCAGCCGCCGCCATGGATGTAGATCAGCACCGGCAGGGTGCCGCCGGCGGGGCGATGGAAGCGGCAGAGCAGGCGCCGCCCGCGGATCGGCAGCCAGCGGTCGCCGCTCTCGGCCATGGTCGGCCCGCCCTGCGCGAGGTCGAGCTGCGGCCCGTCATTCAGCTTGCGCGCCTCGTCGAGCGGCGGGGTCAGCACGATGGGCGGCTGCGCGGCGGCGCGCTGCTCCATCATGGTGCTGAAGGCGAG
Organism: Falsiroseomonas bella; assembly: GCF_003173615.1. Lineage (GTDB taxonomy): Bacteria > Pseudomonadota > Alphaproteobacteria > Acetobacterales > Acetobacteraceae > Falsiroseomonas > Falsiroseomonas bella. The sequence continues at coordinate 117,444 of NZ_QGNA01000009.1, forward strand.
CATTTCGGGGTCCCAGCGGGAGTCCTGAGCGGGCATGGCGTATCCTTCCTCCGCTTCGATGGGACGCCGGGGCGGGCGCCTCCGCAAGCCCTCGGCTTGTGATCGGGCGATGGTTGCGGCCGGCGCCGGGCGGGGTGCATGCTGCGTTGCACCATGCAAAAGCCCCTGCCCACGCTCGGCCCCCGCGGCAGGCTGCGCGAGGAGGCGCTGTATCGGCCGAGGCATGTCGTGCTCGTGGCCGATCCGGCGCTGCCGCAATCGGGGCTGCTGGCGCGCAACCTCGCCGGCGGCGGTTTCCGGGGGCGGCTTTCGCTCGTCGGCATGGAGCATGCCGGTCTTGAGACGGCGTCCTCCATCGCCGCGCTCGATCCACCCGACCTCGCCGTGCTGTCCCTGCCGCCGGAGGCGCTGGAGCCCGCGATGGCCGCGCTCGCCGAACGGGGCGCGCAGGCGGCCGTGGTGCCGGGGGCGGCGCCCGATCTCGGCGCGATCGCCGCGCGCACCGGGCTGCGCGCGCTGGGGCAGGGCAGCTTCGGCATCTGCGTGCCCGCGATCGGGCTGAACGCCTCGCTGGCGCATCTCGCGCCGCGGCCCGGCAAGCTCGCGCTGATCTGCCAGTCCTCGGCGCTCGCCCGCGCGGTGCTGGACTGGGCGGAGGCCGAGAGCGTCGGCTTCAGCCATGTGATCGGCATCGGCGGCAATGCCGATCTCGGCTTCGCCCATGCGCTGGACTGGCTCTCGCGCGATCCCGGCACGGCGGCGATCCTGCTGGATCTCCGGCGCATCAAGAACCGGCGGCAGTTCATCTCGGCCGCGCGGGCCGCGGCGCGAACGCGCCCCGTGGTGGCGATCCGCGCGGGCGGGCGGCTCGCCGACCGCAGCGGCACCACCGACGCGGTGATGGCCGCCGCGCTGCGCCGCGCCGGCGTGCTGCAGGTCTCGGGCCTTGCCGACCTGCTCTCCGCCGCGGAGACGCTGGCGCGCGCGAAGCTGTCGCCGCGTGGCGGGGCGGGCGACCGGATCGCGGTGGTGGCGAACGCCACGGGCCTCGCGCAGCTCGCCGCCGATGCGGCGCTGGCGGGCGGGGCGCGGCTGGCGGAGCTTTCGCCGGAGGCGCTGGGCTGCCTCGCCATCGGGCTGCCTGCCGGTTGGCACGGGCGCAACCCGGTCGTGCTCGGCCCGCTCGGTGGCACGGCGCTCGGCGAGGCGGCGGCGATGCTCGCCGCCCTGCTGGAGGTGGACACGGTCGTCGCGCTGCATGCGCCGGTCGCCGACGAGAACGCCGAGACGATCTCCTCCGCGCTCGCCGCCGCCGCGAAGGCGACCCGCGCCGCGCCGGTGCTGGTCTGCTGGGCCGGGGAGGCGACGGCCGCGCCGCAGCGCCTGGCGCTGGCCCGCGCCGGCGTCGCGGCCTTCGCCACGCCCGAAGCCGCGGTGCGCGGCGCGTTGCAGCTCTGCGAGGACCGCCGCAACCGCCGCGCCGCGGCCGAGCTTCCGGGCCGCGACGTGCTGAAGCTGGCGCCCGACCGCGACGCCGTGCGCACGCTGTTCGCCCGCGTCCGCGCCGAAGGCCGGCTGGCGCTGACCGCGGACGAGGCGCTGTCCGTGCTCGCCGCCTATGGCCTGCCGGTGGTGCAGGGCCGCGCGGTGCCCGATGCGACGCATGCCGTCGCCGCGGCAGGCGCGCTGGGCTTTCCCGTCGTTCTCAAGCTGCGCAGCGCCGACATCGGCAGCAAGAGCGAAGTCGGCGGCGTCGCGCTCGGACTGCGCAGCGCGGCGGCGCTGCGCGAGGCGGCGGCGGCGATGCTGGCCTCGGCGCGGCAGCGACGGCCGGATGCGCGGCTCGACGGCTTCCTCGTGCAGCGCCAGGTGGAACGCGGGCTCGAGCTGCAGCTGCGGCTGGAGGAGGATCCGATGTTCGGGCCCTTCATCGGCTTCGGCCTGGGCGGCACGGCGGCCGAGCTGCTGGGCGACGAGGCCTTCGACCTGCCGCCGCTGAACGACGCGCTGGCCAAGGGGCTGATCGCGCGCTCCCGCGCCGCGCCGCTGCTCGCCGGCTATCGCGACCATCCGCCCGCCGATCTCGATGCGGTGGAGGATGCGCTGGTGCGGCTCAGCCAGGTCGCGGTGGACTTCCCCGAGATCGCGGCCCTCGGCATCAACCCGCTGGTCGCGCGCGCCGATGGCGTGATGGCGCTGGACGCACGCTGTACGCTGCGGCCCGCGGGCGAGGCGGCGCTGCTCGCGATCCCGCCATACCCCGAGGAATGGGTCACGCGCTGGAACACGAAGTCCGGCGAGGCGCTGACCATCCGCCCGATCCGCCCCGAGGACGCGGAGGCGCATGCCGCCTTCTTCCGCCGCCTGACGCCCGAGGACATACGCTGGCGCTTCTTCTCCCAGCTGCGGGAGCTGCCGCCGCAGCAGATCGCGCGCATGACGCAGCTCGACTACGACCGGGAGATGGCCTTCGTCGCCGTGCGCAGCCTGCCGGACGGCACCGAGGACCTGCTCGGCGTCTCGCGCCTGATCCGCGAGCCGGACGGCATCACCGGCGAATTCGCGGTGATCGTGGACCGCGCGATGAAGGGGCAGGGGCTCGGGCGGCACCTGATGGAGCGCCTGTTCGCCTGGGCGCGCGCCAACGGCATCGCGACCATCGCGGGCCAGGTGCTGGCCGACAACGCGCCGATGCTCGCCTTCGTGAAGTCGCTCGGCTTCACGGCGAAGCGCAGCGCGGAGGACGAGGAGGTCTTCGAGGTCACGCGCCCGGCGACGCTGCCGGAGGAGGCGGGGTAGGCAACGCCTTCCTCAGGCGTCCACCGCCTCCTCGTCCAGCTTCGCGGCATTCTCCTGGATGAAGCGGAAGCGCAGCTCGGGCTTCCGGCCCATCAGCGCCTCGATCAGCTCGGAGGTCCGCGCGCGCTCCTCCGGCGGCAGCACCACCTTCAGCAGCGTGCGCCGCTTCGGGTCCATCGTCGTCTCCTTCAAGGAGGCCGGCGGCATCTCGCCCAGGCCCTTGAAGCGGGAGACGTCCACCTTCTGGTTCGCCTTGAATTCGCGCTTGATGAGGCGGTCCTTGTCGGCATCGTCCTTGGCATAGACCGTCTTGCCGCCCGCCTGCAGGCGATAGAGCGGCGGCTGCGCCAGGTGGATGCGCTCCTGCCGCACCAGCTCCGGCAGCTCCTTGTAGAAGAAGGTCATCAGCAGCGCCGCGATATGCGCGCCGTCCACATCGGCGTCGGTCATGATCACCACGCGGCCGTAGCGCAGGCGGCCGATGTCGAACTTCTCGCCCACGCCGCAGCCCAGCGCCTCGATCAGGTCCTTCAGTTCCTGGTTGCCGCGGAGCTTGTCGGCGGAAGCACTCGCCACGTTCAGGATCTTGCCGCGCAGCGGCAGCACCGCCTGCGTCTCGCGGTCGCGCGCCTGCTTGGCGCTGCCGCCCGCGGAATCACCCTCCACCAGGAACAGCTCCGTGCCGTCCGAGGATTCGCGGGAACAGTCGGCGAGCTTGCCCGGCAGGCGCAGCTTGCGCGTCGCGCTCTTGCGCGGCGTGTCCTTCTGCTCGCGCCGCCTGATCCGCTCTTCCGCGCGCTCCACCGCCCAGGCGAGCAAATTGTCCGCCGTGGCGGGGTCGCCGGCCAGCCAGTGGTCGAAATGGTCGCGCAGCGCGGCCTCCACCAGGCGCGCCGCTTCCGGGCTGGTCAGCTTGTCCTTGGTCTGGCCCTGGAATTGCGGGTCGCGGATGAAGACCGAGAGCATGCCCGCCATGCCGCCGAGCAGGTCCTCGGCCGTGACGTTGCCCGCGCGGCGGTCCTTCTTCAGCTCGCCATAGGCGCGCAGGCCCTTCACCAGCGCCGCGCGCAGCCCGGCCTCATGCGTGCCGCCCTGCGGCGTCGGGATGGTGTTGGCGTAGGTGTTGAGGAAGCCCTCGCCCTGCTCGAGCCACGTCAGCGCCCATTCGCAGCGCCCGGCATTCTCCGCGAAGCTCATCTCGCCGGACCAGGGTGCGGGCACCACCTGGCTGCGGCCCTCGATGCTGGCGGCCAGGAAGTCCGAGAGGCCGCCCGGGAAGTGCAGCACCGCCTCGGCCGGCGTGTCCGTGCCCTGCACCAGCGCCGGGTCGCATTTCCAGCGGATCTCGACGCCGCGGAACAGATAGGCCTTGGACCGGCAGAGCCGGTGCAGCCGCGCCGGGCTGAACAGCTGCTTGCCGAAGATCTCCGGGTCCGGCTTGAAGCGGATGGTGGTGCCGCGGCGGTTGTGGATGGTGCCGAGGTTCTTGAGCTTCTGCACCGGCTTGCCGCGCTCGAAGGCGTGGCCGAACAGGGTGCGGTCGCGCGCGACCTCCACCTCCAGCCGCTCGGCCAGCGCGTTCACCACGCTGCTGCCGACGCCGTGCAGGCCGCCCGAGGTGTCATAGGCCTTGCCCGAGAACTTCCCGCCCGAATGCAGCGTGGTGAGGATCACCTCCAGCGCCGACAGCTTCGGGAATTTCGGATGCGGGTCCACCGGGATGCCGCGGCCGTTGTCGCGCACGGTCAGCCAGTTGCCCGCCTCCAGCGTCACCTCGATGAAGTCGGCATGCCCGGCCACCGCCTCGTCCATGGCGTTGTCGAGGATCTCGGCGGCGAGGTGGTGCAGCGCGTTCTCGTCGGTGCCGCCGATATACATGCCCGGCCGGCGCCGGACGGGCTCCAGCCCCTCCAGGACCTCGATGTCCTTCGCCGAATACTCGCCCGTGCTGAGAGCCGCGGCGCCGCCTTTCAGCCGGCCGCGGCCGAACAGATCGTTCATGCTGTGTTCTCGCTTTCCGGGTGAAGATAGCGACCGGGTGCGGGGCACACAACCAATCCGGGCCGAGTCGAGGGAAGCGGCGCGAAAGGCTGTCCGGTCCGGGCGAAGGTCGCGGTTGCGCATTGATCGCGCCGCCGTGAGCCGCCAACCTCGGCCCGCCATACCCGGACCCGCCGCCATGCGCCGCCTGAGCCTGCTCCTGCCCCTTCTGATGCCGCTGCCCGCCGAGGCGAACGAGGCCTTCTGCCCGGCGCTGAAGCGGCTCGTTGCGGCGGCCCAATGGGGCTTCAACGACATCGGCCTCGCGCCGCACCTGATCCCCGGCTCGATCGCCGAACGGCGCGGCGTCACGCGCGTACTGGACGGGCCGGAGCGCGGCGCGATCTTCGCCACCATGCTGAGGACCGAGAGCCGCGAGCATGCCGCCGAGGTGCGGCATCGCTTCGACGCGCTGCGCGGCGAGATCGGGCACTGCCTCTCCGACGCCCAGGCCAGCCCGGTCTCGGGCGGGCAGGGCGGCCAGCAGGCGCATTGGACCATGCCCTATGCCGTGGTGCGCCTGCGCGCCGATGGCGGCGACGGCTTCGCCTCGACCTCCGAGGTCGAGATCACCGTCGCCGCGCGCTGGTAGCGGCGCTTTTCCTATCGGAATGGCGGCTCGTCGAAGCTGCGCAGCTTGCGGCTGTGCAGCGATCCCAGGTCGCCGCGCAGGATCTCCACCGCCTCCAGCCCGATCATCAGGTGCTGGCCCACCGCGCGCTCGTAGAAGGCGCTGGCCGCCCCCGGCAGCTTGATCTCGCCATGCAGCGGCCGGTCGGACACGCACAGCAGCGTCCCGTAGGGCACGCGGAAGCGGTAGCCCTGCGCGGCCAGCGTGCCGCTTTCCATGTCCACCGCGATGGCGCGCGAGAGGTTCAGCGGCCGCCGCTCGCGCGACCAGCGCAGCTCCCAGTTCCGGTCGTCATAGGTGACGACGGTGCCGGTGCGCAGCCGCCGCTTCAGCGCGTCGCCGCGCTCACCCGTCACGCGCGCCGCGGCTTCCTGCAGGGCGACCTGCACCTCGGCCAGGGCGGGCAGGGGGATGTCCGGTGGCACCAGCTCGTCCAGGATGCGGTCGCGGCGCAGATAGGCATGCGCGAGGACGTAGTCGCCGATCGCCTGGCTGCCGCGCAGCCCCGCGCAATGCCCCACCATCAGCCAGCAATGCGGCCGCAGCACCGCCAGGTGGTCCGTGATGTTCTTCGCGTTGGACGGCCCGACGCCAATGTTCACCAGCGTCACGCCGCCCGAGCCGTCCGCCCGCGCCAGGTGGTAGGCCGGCATCTGGAAGCGGTGCCAGGGCGAGGCCGCGGTCAGCGCCTCCGCCGTGGCGCGCGGATCGGCGCCGACCTCGCCGCGCGCGATCTGCACGCCGCCCGGCAGCACCAGCCCGGACCAGGGGCTTTCCTCCCGCGCGAGTTCCGCCAGGCCCCAGCGGATGAACTGGTCCACGTAGCGATGGTAGTTGGTCAGCAGGATCCAGGGCTGGATCGCGCGCCAGTCGGTGCCCGTGTAGTGGACCAGGCGCCGCAGCGAGTAGTCCACCCGCGCCGCGTCGAAGAGGCCGAGCGGCAGCGGCGCGCCGGGCGCGGCCTGCCACAGGCTGTCCGCCACCTCGTCGCCCACCTCCGCCAGAGAGGGGGTCGGGAAGTGCCGCGCCAGCATCGCGCCCGTGGCGTCGCCCGCCTCCACGCCGCGGCCGGGCTCCAGCACATAGGGATAGGGGATTTCCTGGCCGCTAGGCCCGACCTCGGCGGTCGCGCCGAACTCCTCCATCAGCGGGCGCAGCTGCTCCAGCAGGTAGCGGCGGAAGAAGGCCGGCTGCGTGATGGTGGTTGCGTAGGTGCCGGGGGCCTGGAACTTGGCCCAGGCGCGGCGCGTCGCGGGGCGCGCGCCGCCCGCGGCATAGGTCAGCCGCAGCTCCGGATAGCGGAAGGCGGCGCGTTCCTCCGGCGTCGGCGGTGCGCCGCCGGCCATCACGCGCTCCAGCGCGGCGCGCAGCGCCGTGCTCGCCTGTCCGTGCAGCGTCGCCAAGGCCGCGATCGCGGCCTCCGGCGTCGCGCAACGCGTCGTCACCTCTCGGCCGTCGCCTCCAGCATCCATAGGGCCTTGTCCGTGTTCCTCGATACGCCGGTCAGGAGGTCCGCGGTGTCCGCATCGCCCGCCTCGTCGGTCGTGGCGATGCCTTCGCGGAGTGCTTTCGCCACCGCACCATAGCGCTCCAGCAGCGCGGCGACATGCTTTTCGCCGTCGCGCAGATCGGTCGGATAGGGAGGCAGGCGCGTGCTGCCCGCGACCGACTGGCTCGTGCCCATCGCGGTGCCGCCGAGCTGCACCAGCCGCTCCGCCAGCTCGTCGATGTCGGTCGCAAGGGTGGTGTAGAACTCTTCGAACATGGTGTGCAGCGCATGGAACTGCGGGCCCTTCACGTTCCAATGCGCCTGGCGCGTGGCGTTGTAGAGGTCGATGCCGTCCGTCAGGCAGCCCTGCAGCACGCCGATCGACGTCTTGCGGGCGTTGTCGTCCAGGTCGTTGCGCGTCTTCGGCATGTCGGCTCCGAGGCTCCTTGTTGGCGGATGTGCAACCAACGCGGTGCGGTGCGGCCTCGTTCCGCTTGTCAGCGCAACATGTCGGGCATCACGTTCAGGTAGCGCGCCGCCTCGGGCGGCGCCGCGCCGCGCTGGAAGCCGGCGGCGCGCGCCAGCGCGGCGCGGTCGTGCTCCGTCAGCCGCTCCTCCTCCCGCAGATGCGCGGTCCAGCTCTCCACGATCCACAGCTCCACCCAGCGCTCGGGATGGGCCACGTCCTCATAGAGCCGCCATGCCAGCGCGCCGCCGCGCAGCCGCACGCCGCGGCATTCCTCCATCGCGGCCAGGAAGGCGCGGCGCTCGGCCGGGTCGATGGTGTAGCGCGTCACTTCCAGCACGCGGTGGCGGCCATCGGCCAGGATCGGCGCCAGGGTGGGATCGGCCGGCTCCGGCCGCGGTGCGACGCTGGCGCCGGCGGGTGCGGCGGCCGGGGCGGGAATCGCCTCGATGGACATGTGCCGCACCGCGATTCCCCCCAGCGCACATGCGGCGCCGAACGCTGCCAGCGCCAGCTTCAGCCCCACCACCTCGCCCGCCCAGCCGCCGAGCGCGGTGCCGAGCGCCAGCGCCCCGAAGGTCGCCACCTGGTAGAAGCCGAGTGCGCGCGCCCGCACCCAGGGCGGCGTCGCCAGCTGCGCCGCGGCCTGCAGGGTGGAGGCGCCGGCGAGCCAGGCGAAGCCGAATCCCATCATCGCCAGCAGCCCCACCGCCGCATGCGGCGCGGAGCCGAGCAGCGCCAGCGATCCGCCGCCGAGCAGGCTCGCCGCCACCACCATCGCGCCGCGATCGAGCCGCCCCCGCAGCGCCGGCAGCATGAAGCCGCCGATCACCGCGCCGATCCCCATCGCCGCCAGCATCAGCCCGTACCATTCGGGCCCGAGCCCGAGGCCCTTGCGCACCACCAGCGGCAGCAGGCCCCAGATCGCGGCGAGACCGCCGAAGAAGACGCAGGCGCGGATCGTCGCCGCGCGCAGCGGCGGGCTGCCGCGCACGAAGCGCAGCCCGGCCCGCAGCGCGGACAGGAAGCTCTCCTTCGGCAGGCTGCTGCGCGGCGCCTCCCGCTTCCAGCTGGCCAGCGCGGCGATCGCCACCAGGAAGGCCAGCGCGTTCAGCGCGAAGGTCGCCTCCGGCCCCGCCAGCGCCACCACCAGGCCGCCGATCGCCGGGCCGACCGCGCGGCTGAGGTTGAAGCCGATGCCGTTCAGCACGATCGCGCCGCTGAGATCGTCGCGCGGCACCAGCTCCGGCGTCGTCGCCTGCCAGGCCGGGGAGGACATCGCCGTCCCCGCGCCAATCGCGAAGCTGAGCGCCAGCAAGCCCCAGGGACCGAGCGCGCCGGCATGGGTCAGCAGCGCCAGCAGCAGCGCGCAGACCGCCATCCAGGCCTGGGTGGCCAGCAGGAAGATCCGCCGGTCCACGATGTCCGCCATCGCGCCCGCCGGCAGCGCCAGCAGGAACACCGGCAGCAGCGCCGCCACCTGCACCAGGCTCACCATCAGCGGCGAGGGCGCGAGGCTGGTCATCAGCCAGCCCGCCCCGGTGTTCTGCATCCACATCCCGGTATTCGCCACCAGGTTGGACAGCCAGAGCAGCCGGAAGGCCGGATGGCGCAGCGGGATCAGGGCGGTGGGCAGGCGCATCCATCCCAACCTGCCAGCCGCGCCCGCGCCGCGGTAGCGCAAAGCCGCGATGGCGGACCGGCGTGCCATCGGTTAACGTCCCGTCATGTCGGACCGCATCGCCACCTATGCCGAGTTCTGGCCCTATTACCTTCGGGAGCATGCGAACCCGCTGACGCGTTCTGTCCATGCAGCAGGCACCGTTCTGGGCGTGGTCGTGCTGCTCTGGGCGCTGCTGGTCGGGCCGCTCTGGCTGGCGCTGGCGGCGCTGGTGGTCGGCTACGGCTTCGCCTGGGGCTCGCACATGCTGGTGGAGCGCAACCGGCCCGCCACCTTCCGCTACCCTCTGTGGTCGCTCGCCTCCGATCTCCGCATGGCGTGGCTTATGCTGACAGGCCGCCTGGAGCCGGAACTCCGCCGCGCCGGGGTGGCCTGAGCCCTTGGCCTGGATCTGGCTGACGCTGGCCGGCCTGCTCGAGGTCGGCTGGGCGGTGGGGTTGAAGCTCACCGATGGCTTCTCCCGCTTCTGGCCGAGCGTGCTGACCTTGGGCGCCATGGCCGCCAGCATCTTCCTGCTCGGCCTGGCGCTGAAGGCGCTCCCGGTCGGCACCGCCTATGCGGTGTGGACCGGCATCGGCGCGGTCGGCACGGCGGCGGTGGGGATGCTGGTGCTGGGCGAGCCGGCGACGGCGCTCCGCATCGGCGGCATCGCGCTGATCGCCGCCGGGATCGCGATGCTGAAGCTGTCGGGGTGAGGGAGCGAGCGGCCTCGCCTTCCGGTCGACGTGCGGTCGTCAGCGGAAAAGCGGTGCCGAACCGAAATCGCGAAACCGCGAACGATGTTGCCGGCAGCCTGAGAAACGTGCTCGGCTGCGCATGATTGCGGGCGAACGCCGCAACGGGAGAAACATCGGGTGTCAAACGTGAAGCATGGCTTTCTCGCCGCGACCCTTGCGGCCGGCCTTCTCGGCGGCGCGAACGAGGCCGCGGCCTTCCTGCAGCCGCCCTTCATCGGCCAGACGACCGGCAGCGGCACGGTCGACTTCGAGTTCACCCACTTCAGCGGCCCCTTTGCGGAATTCGGCGGCAGCTGCACCAGCTGCATCAACACCAGCGGCCTGCTGAACGGCACGCCGATCGTGCCCAGCGGCAGCACGGGGATTGCCTATGCCGACCCCGGCCAGACCCGCGGGTATCTGACCGGTTCGACCGCGATCGCCGGCCAGCCGACCTCCGTCGCGCTGAGTTACCCCGCAGCGTTGGGGGTTCCGAACCCGACCGTCATCAGCTTCGAGGGCTTCGATTTCACGAACGCGGGCGTCCAGACCGCATTCGTGATCGGCCGGTTCACCTTCACGAATGGCGCGTGGTTCGGGGCAGGCCAGACCACCGCCCTCAACACGCCGACGGTGCTGGGCTTCACCCTGACGACGACCGGAACGGGAGGCGCCGCCACTCTCTTCACGCAGCGGATCACCGGCGAGATCACGCTGACGGTGAACAATCCCCAGCCGGCCGACTACACGAGCCTTGCCGGCCAGCAGGCCGAGGCGGATTGGATCAGCCTCCGGACGATTCCCTCCAGCGCGACCCTCAGGCCCATCCCGAGCTTCCATGTGTACGATAGCTACGCCAAGCCCTCGGGCGCGACCAACACGGGGTCGGTGGACCTCGTCGCGGCCTTCGGCTCGCTCTACCTCGTCGCCCTCGACAACCCGACCGGCGGCGCCTTCCTGACCGAGGTGCCCGAACCTGCAACCCTGTCGCTGCTGGGCGCCGGCCTTCTCGGCCTCGCCGTGGCGCGCCGCAGGCGCCGCTGATCCGGCCCGGCAGGGGGGTTCCGCCAAGGGGGGGGGCGCGGCCGAAGGGCCCGCCCCCTTTTGCCATCCGGAGAGCGCCTTTGCCGCGGCTCCTGCCCGCCGCGGCGCGGCGCGCGCCGGCGATCGAGCGCGGATCGGTCACCATCCGAGGGAATTGGCAGGACCGCCGCATCCGCGCCCTTGATGGCCTGGCAAAGTCCTGCGTCAGAAGAATACTACGTAAATTTTCACTTAAGCTGTATAGTTACGATTTCAATTCATCTTGAAATTGTTAACGCGTCTGCTAAACCCGACACGGTTACAACTCGCCGCCGCCCCGGCGGGGCGCGACTTTCCGTGGAGACGCACCGCATGCTTCGTTGCCACCCGCTCCGGGCCCTCGCCCTCGGAGCATTCCTGTTCGGCGCCGCTGCCGCCGCACCCGCCTCGGCGGCCCCGATCATCACCCTCACCGTCAGCGGCACCATCACCGCGGGCACCGACCATGCGGGCAAGTTCTTCGCCCCGGGCACCGACCTCACCGGCAAGGGCTTCACCCTCGTCACGACCTTCAACCCGACCGGCACGTCCGTGAGCGGCACGTCCACCGAAGGGACCGTCACGGCCTTCGGCCCGGGCGCGCCGACGCAGATCACCATCGCAGGCGGCAGCGCACCCTTCAGCGCAGTCGGTGGCTTCGGGGTATTCACGTCGGGGATAGGCGGCGGCGGCACGCTGACCGGTGTCGACTCCTTCGTCTTCGGAGCGCAAGGCGGCATCGACCTGGGCGGCACCTATGTCAGCCTGCTCCAGACGATCGCAGGCGTGCTGGCCGACGCAACGGCGCTGCAGAGCTTCTCGCTGACCGGTCCCTTCTTCGATCCCGATGACAGCTTCGCCGAGGTCCGCGCCGACGCGTACAGCAACGACGGCATCAACACGCCGGTGCTGCTGTTCAGCTTCGCCGTCCAGGGCAGCGAGGTCGAACTCCTCTCCGTCCAGGTGACCGAGGTGCCCGAGCCCGCCGGCCTCGCGGTGCTGGCCATCGCCGCGGCCGGCTTGGTGGCCGTGCGCCGCCGCGCCGCCGTCTGATATCGCCGCCGCGCCGGGCTGCGGAGCCATCGCGGGGCGGCGCAGGCGATCCTGCGCGCCCGCCGGCACGCGGCCCGTCGCGCCGGCAGGCAGGGCGCGCTAGAGTACGTTTCGATCGGCTGGAACCAGTCGATCAGGAGGTCGTGCTCTACAAGTTAAATCTCTAGAGCAGCTTGTGCCCGTTCGGCGGAACCGCGGAGCGGTTCCACTCGAACGGGCGCTGCTCTAGCCTCCGCCCATGCGCGCCCTGTTCCTCCCGCTCTGCGCCACCCTGCTCCTGCCCGCCGCGGCGCAGGCCGCGCCCGACCCGTGGGAGGGGGTGAACCGCCGCATCCACGGCTTCAACGCCCTCGCGCAATCCTACGCGCTGGCCCCCGCCGCCGCGCTCTGGCGCGCGCAGGTCTCGGCGGAGACGCGCGCCGGCGTCGGCCGTGTCCTCGCCAATCTCGGCGAGCCGGTCACCGCATTGAGCGCCGTCGCCGCCGGCGATCTTTCGCGCGCCTGGAACGCCGCGCGGCGCTTCGGCATCAATGCGACGCTCGGCTGGGGCGGCTGGCATGATGCGGCGGCGGAGCGCGGGCTGGAACGCCAGCCCCTCTCGCCCGGCGACGCCGCCTGCGCCTGGGGCTTGCCGAGCGGGCCGTACTTGGTTCTCCCGCTGCTCGGCCCGAGCACGCTGCGCGACGCCGGCGCGGCGCTCGCCGCCAATGCCGCGCTCGCGCAGGGGTTGGGCGCGGCGCCGGTCGCCGGCTGGCAGGCAGGCGACGCCTTCCTCGCCTATGAGCGCGCCGAGCCCGCGCTGACGCGGCTCGAGGCGGAATCGCTCGATGCCTACGCCGCGCTGCGCAGCGCCTGGCTGCAGCGCCGCGCCGCCGCCTGCCCGCAGGACGAAGCGGGCGTTGCCGCCGAGGACGACGCGGAGCCCGCGCCGCGGTGACCGCAAGGCGCCGCCGCGCGCATCCGCAACGCGGCGATCAGCCCCGGTCGGGCTCCACGCTGGTGCCATAGGCCCGGCTGTCGCGCAGCGGCGCCGTCGAGGGATCGGACTGGGTGCCGCCGGAAACCAGGGTGACGCCCTGCACCGCGCCCTCGCAATGCCGCCGCACCGCTTCCAGGCTCGCCTGCATCGCGGCCGCGATGTCCAGCGCGGCATCGCCCGTCCAGCGGCGCACCGCCTCCGGCCGTTCGGCGCGCGGGCCGAGGCGCAGTTCCAGCGCGACCTCCGCGCCGTCCGGCGTCTCCGTCACCGTGACATCGCCGGCGCAGCCGATGCCGGCTTCCGCGGCCCAACAGAGGCGCCGCGCCTCGTGCTCGACCAGGAAGCGCGCATGGGCCGCGACCCCCTGCGCGCCGACGCCGCCGCCGATCACGCGGATGCGCGCCTCGTCTTCGCGGAACGCCTCGCGCAGCGAGGGCTGCCAGCGGGGCAGGTTCATCGGATTGGCGATGAAGGCGAAGACCTCCGCGGCGGGCGCGGCGATGATGATCCGGGCGTGATGGTCGGCCATGGGGCGCCAACGCGCCCCCCGGCCTGCCGTTGCCGCTGAAGCCCGGCTGAATCTCAGCGCCGCGAGGGCGAGGTCAACGCGCCGACCGCCGCGCCGCCCGCGCCGCCGAGCACCGCGCCGGTCACCAGCGATCCGCCCGTGATGGCGCCGAGCGCCGCGCCGCCCGCCGCGCCGATCGCGCCGCCCGACAGGGCCCTCTGCTGCGTGCGCGACATCCCGTCGCAGGCGGCCAGCGGCAGCGCGATGAGCGCGGCCAGGAGCAGGCGGGGCAGCAGGGTCTTCGGGGTCATCCGGCTCTCCGATTCGTTGTGGCGCCGCCAGCGAAGCCTCCCCGAATGGCAAAGGCGGGGCGGACCGATGGCGCGGCTGCCACACAACGGCGCGGCGCCGCGCCTATTCCCGCGTTCAGTGGCGCCGGCCGCGCCCGCGCCCGGACGCCCCCTTGCCCTTCTCCGGATCGTAGCCGCCGCCGCCCGGCCCGAGCGGCTTCGGCTTCCAGTCGCCCTTCTGCCTCGCCTTCGCCCCCGCAGGCGCTTCCGCCTGCAGCGGTCGCCCCGCGAGGTTCGGCTGCAGCCCGAGCTCCAGCGATTCAAGCCGCTTGATCTCGTCGCGCAGCCGCGCCGCGTCCTCGAATTCCAGGTCGGCCGCGGCGGCGCGCATCTTCTTCTCGAGCTCCGCGATGGTCGCGGCGATGTCCTTGCCGACGAAGTTCGTCGTCTCGTCGCCTTCCACCGCCTCGACCGTCACGTAATCCTGCTCGTAGACCGATTGCAGCACGTCGGAGATGTCGCGCTTGATGGTCTGCGGCGTGATGCCGTGCTCCTCGTTCCAGGCCATCTGCTTGGCGCGGCGGCGGGAGGTCTCCTCCAGCGCGCGGCGCAGGCTTTCCGTCATCGTGTCGGCGTAGAGCACCACGCGCCCTTCCGCGTTGCGCGCCGCCCGGCCGATGGTCTGGATGAGGGAGGTCGTCGAACGCAGGAAGCCTTCCTTGTCGGCGTCGAGGATCGCGACCAGCGCGCATTCGGGAATGTCGAGCCCCTCGCGCAGCAGGTTGATGCCGACCAGCACGTCGAACACGCCCTTCCGCAGGTCGCGGATGATTTCGATGCGTTCCAGCGTGTCCACGTCGGAGTGCAGGTAGCGCACGCGGATGCCGGCTTCCGTCATGTACTCCGTCAGGTCTTCCGCCATGCGCTTGGTCAGCGTGGTGACCAACACGCGGCCGCCCTTCTGCGCGACCTCGCGGCATTCGGCGAGCAGGTCGTCCACCTGGCCTTCCACGGGGCGGATCTCCGTCACGGGGTCCACCAGGCCGGTCGGCCGGATCACCTGCTCCGCGAAGGCGCCGCCGGTGCGCTCCATCTCCCACGGGCCGGGCGTCGCGCTGACGAAGACCGTCAGCGGGCGATAGGCGTCCCACTCCTCGAATTTCAGCGGTCGGTTGTCGGTGCAGGAGGGCAGGCGGAAGCCGAATTCGGAGAGGATGGATTTCCGCGCGAAGTCGCCGCGATACATGCCCCCGATCTGCGGCACGGTGACGTGGCTCTCATCCACGATCAGCAGCGCGTTCTCGGGCAGGTATTCGAACAGCGTCGGCGGCGGCTCGCCGGGCTTACGGCCGGTCAGGTAGCGGCTGTAGTTCTCGATGCCCTTGCAGCTGCCCGTCGTCTCCAGCATCTCGATGTCGAAGGTCGTGCGCTGCTCCAGCCGCTGCGCCTCCAGCAGCTTGCCCTGCTGGTGCAGGATTTCGAGCTGCTGCTTCAGCTCCACCTTGATGTCGCGGATCGCCTGCTGCAGCGTCGGCCGCGGCGTGATGTAGTGGCTGTTGGCGTAGATCGCGACGCGGTCGAGTTCGCCGACGATCTCGCCGGTCAGCGGGTCGAATTCGCGCAAGCCATCCACCTCGTCGCCGAACAGCGACACGCGCCAGGCGCGGTCCTCCAGGTGGCTCGGCCAGATGTCCACCGTCTCGCCGCGTATCCTGAAGGTGCCGCGCGCGAAGAAACTGTCGTTGCGGCGGTACTGCTGCTCAACCAGGCCCTTCACCAGCGTGTCGCGCTCGATCTTCCCGCCGCGCTCCAGCTTCACCACCATCCGGCTGTAGTTCTCGACCGAACCAATGCCGTAGATGCAGCTGACGGAGGCCACGATGATCACGTCCGACCGTTCCAGCAGCGCCTGCGTCGCGGAGTGGCGCATGCGGTCGATCTGCTCGTTGATCTGCGCGTCCTTCTCGATATACGTGTCCGTGCGCGGCACATAGGCTTCAGGCTGGTAGTAGTCGTAGTAGCTGACGAAATACTCGACCGCATTCTCCGGGAAGAAGGACTTCATCTCGCCGTAGAGCTGCGCGGCCAGCGTCTTGTTCGGCGCCAGCACCAGCGTCGGGCGCTGCACCTGCTCGATCACCTTCGCCATGGTGAAGGTCTTGCCGCTGCCGGTGACGCCCAGCAGCACCTGGTCGCGCTCCGCCCGCTCCAGCCCGGCGACCAGCTCACGGATGGCCGCGGGCTGGTCGCCATTCGGCTCGAAGGGCGAGACCACCTTGAGCGGCGTGCCGGACGCCGCCGCGGGCCGCTTCTGCGGATAGAACAGCACCGGTGTCGGGACGAGCAGGTTCATGGAGCCAATGTGGGCGCGACCCCCTGCCGCGTCGAGCATGGCGTGCGGCAGGGCAGGGTAGGCTTTGTTTGAGCGACTGATTCACCGCTTCGGCGATTCCGCCTTCGCGGATCAGGCGCTAGATCACCGGCATGGGCATCGAGATCGAACGGAAATTCCTGGTCCGCGGCGATGGCTGGCGGCAGGCCGCCCGCGCGCCGCTGCCGATGCGCCAGGGCTACCTGGCCGCCGGCGGCCCGAAGGAGCCCAGCGTGCGCATCCGCATCGCCGGCGCCGCCGCGCTGCTCACCGTGAAAGGGCCGGGCGGCAAGGTCCGCGCCGAGTTCGAATACGCGATCCCGGTCGCCGACGCCGAGGCGATGCTCGCCCTCTCCCCCTTCGCGACGCTGGCCAAGACGCGCTGGGAAGTTGCCTTCGCCGGCCATCTCTGGACCGTGGACGAGTTCGCCGCCCCCGCCTCCCTCGCGGGGCTGGTGCTGGCGGAGGTCGAACTCGATTCGGAGGAGGTGGACCCCGACCTGCCCGACTGGCTGGGCGCCGAGGTCACCGAGGATCCGCGCTACAGCAACGCCGCGCTGGTGGCGGCGCTGCGGCCGGGGCAGGGGCCCGGCTAGGTCCTGGACTCAAACCTGGTCCATAGCCTGATGGCGGCGATGGCGACGGCGCTGAGGTAATTTCGAGCGAGCTTGTCGAAGCGCGTGGCGATGCGGCGGAAGTGCTTCAGCCGGTTGAAG